>NZ_CP082928.1 GCF_023517795.1 Pseudomonas fulva | reverse complement strand
CGCGGCGCCAAGCGCCGGTAGCTGCTGCAGATCGTCGGGGGTACGGATGTCCAGGCCGTGCAGCAACGCCGGCGCAGCCACCAGATAGGCGGAGGCGGGTGCCAGCTGGCGGGCGATCAGCGACGGATCCTCATCGTTCTGATCACGTACCCGCAGCGCGACGTCGAGGCCCTCCTGCAGCAGGTCCACGCGGCGATTGGTCAGCACCACATCGAGTTGCACCAAGGGGTACTTGGCCAGAAAGCTGGTGATTACCGGGTGCAGCCCGGCGCGCGCCAGCTCCACGGGGCAGGACATGCGCACCCGCCCGCGTGGCTCGCTGCTCAGCGAGGCCACGGCCTCCTGCGCCTGCTCGGCTTCGAGCAGCATCGCCTGGCAATGGCGCAGGTAGCGCTCGCCGGTTTCGGTCAACGCCAGCTTGCGGGTGGTGCGTTGCAGCAGGCGCACACCCAGCCGCGCCTCGAGTTCGGCCACGCGCCGTGACAGGCGCGACTTGGGAATGCCCAGCTGTTGCCCGGCAGCGCTGAAGCCGCCGTGCTCGACCACCTTGGCGAAGTACATCAGGTCATTGAGGTCCTGCATGGGGACTCCGGGCGCGTGAATAATGATTTGTTCCACTGGTGGAACGCATCATCGCATTTTCACCGGCTAATCAGTGATTGTCGCCATCGGTAGGATTAACCCATCAGACAGTCACCGACCTCTTTCAAGGAGCGCTTCATGAAACTTCTGCACCTCGATTCCAGCATTCTTGGCGATGCCTCTGCTTCCCGTCAGCTCAGCGCGGCGGTTACCGAAGCCTGGAAAAGCAGCCAGGCCGATGTTCAGGTTACCTACCGTGACCTGGCGAGCGACGCCCTGAGCCATTTCTCGGCCGCCAGCCTGGTTGCCGGTGGTACGCCAGCCGAACTGCGTGACGCTGCCCAGGCTCACGAAGTGGCCCTGGCCCAGGCGACCCTGGAAGAATTCCTGGCGGCCGACGCCATCGTCATCGGCGCGCCGATGTACAACTTCACCATCCCTACCCAGCTCAAGGCGTGGATCGATCGAGTCTGCGTAGCCGGCAAGACCTTCGCCTACGACGAGAACGGCCCGAAGGGCCTGGCCGGCGGCAAGAAAGTGATCATCGCTTCCACTGCCGGCGGTATCCACGCCGGGCAAGCCAGTGGCCAGGCCCATGAGGACTACCTGATCCTGGTGCTGAATTTCCTGGGCATCACCGATATCGAGGTGGTGCGTGCCGAAGGCCTGGCATACGGTGAAGAGCCGAAAGCCAACGCACTGCGTAGCGCCCACGCGCAGATCGACGGGCTGTTCGCCGCCGCCTGATCGAACGTCCGCTGGCGGCGCCCGGGTTCTCCTGGCGCCGCAAATGTGCTTCCTTGTGTGCCAGGCGCAGCGTCTGCTGCTTCATTGAGGGAGTCATGGGATGAAGAAATCACTGTTGTCGGCAGCGTTGCTGGGGCTGGCAGGGCTGGCAGGGCTGGCGGAGGCGGGTGTGGTCGTCAAGAACGTGCCCTACCAGATCGATGGCGAGCCCTTCGAAGGCAAGCTGATCTATGACGACGCCGTTACCGACCCGCGCCCCGGCTTGCTGATGGTGCCGAACTGGATGGGCGTCAACGACGCGTCTGCCGAAAAGGCCGCACGGGCCGCTGGCGACAAGTACGTGGTGTTCATGGCCGATATGTACGGCAAGGGCATCCGCCCCAGCAACGCCGATGAAGCCAAACAGGCGGCGACCACCGTGCGTAGCGATCGCGCGCTGATGCGCAAGCGCGCCCAGGCGGCCGTCGAGGTGCTCAAGGCGCAAACCAGCCAGGTGGCGCTGGATACCGCCAAGCTGGGTGCGATCGGTTTCTGCTTCGGCGGTGGAACCGTTCTGGAGTTGGCTCGCTCGGGGGCGCCCCTGAAGGCATTCGTGTCCTTCCACGGCAACCTGGATACGCCCGACCCGGCCGATGCCCGTAACATCAAGGCGCCGGTGCTGGTGCTGCACGGGGCGGATGACCCCGCGGTGCCACAGACGCAGGTCGATGGCTTCGTCGCAGAGATGAAGGCCACCCAGGTGGACTGGCAACTGGTCAGCTACGGTGGTGCGGTGCATTCGTTCACCAACCCGCTGGCCAACACGCCGGGCAGCAATCAGTATCACCCACTGGTCGCGGCGCGAGCCTTCAAGGCGATGAACAATCTGCTCGATGAGGTGTTCGAGTAGCCTGACGCGAAGAAAGGGAAGGCCGGCTGGCCTTCCCCTGTCGCAGTTTTACTTGGCTGGCAGAACCGCGATGTCGATGATGTCGGCCGGCAGGTTCTTGATCTCGCCCAGTGCACTGGCCTTGCCGGTTTCCAGGTCGACCTGGTGCAGTGTGGTGCCAGTCAGCAGGTAAGCGGTGTTGCCGCCCTTGCCGTCACTTTTGATATCCAGCGCGACGCTCTTCAGGCCGTCGGCGATCTTGCCGACCACTTGCTGAATACCGTCATTTGGCGGGTTCTGCAGCATCAGGTTGCCGCTGGCCAGGTCGACTGTGTACAGCGCAGTCTTCTCGGTGCCTTTGTAGGCGTTGGTGTACGCACCGGCTACCACCTTCGCGGTCTTGCCGGCGTACGGGCCGTCCTGGGCGTAGGCGACCTTGCCGTCCACCACCACTTCACCACTGTCGACGTTGACGCGCAAGCTGGTGCCATCGGCTGCCAGCAGGCGCAGGCGGTCGGCGACCGGGTTGAAGTCCACCACCGCCAGGCCCTTGCCTGGCAGGGCCTGGCTCAGCTTGGCGGCCTTGCTCACCGCGCCGGTTTTGGCGTCTACGGTGTAGAGCTGGCCGGCGTCATCCAGGCCATAGATCGCGCCATTGGCCGGGCGTACGTCGATGCCGCGCAGGCTCGACGCGCCGCTGAGTTCCACGTCGGAAGCGACGCTGAGGGTTTTGGTGTCGATGTGCAGCAGCTTGCCGTCCGCACTCAAGGCCAGCAGGTCATCGGCATTGGCAGTGGCGCAGCCCAGGGCAGCGGTGGTGATGGCGATAGCGAGCATTTTCTTGGAAATGTTCATGAGCGTCCTCTCTATGGGTAAGGCGCGAAGGGCTCTTCGCGCTCGCATCCAGGCACCGTGAAATAGAGCACCTGTTATCCATACCCACGGAAGTGGCGGGCAGATGTCCGCAGACATATCTGTTTACATCTGCCGCAGATCTGCACGCATCCGCTCAGTCCATTGCTGCCATCACTGCACGGCCGATATACAGCACTTCACCCGTTGGCCGGTCCAGTGGTGAGCCGCCTGACGGCTCCAGGGTCAGCTCGAACAGCTGGCCAGCGCGTACCGCGCCGATCTGCTCGGCGGACAGGGTCAGCCGCTCGCCCGGCTCGACCAGACCCAGCGAGCGGGGGCCGTCCTTGGGATCGACCAGTGTCCAGAACTGCACCGAGCGGTCCGCCGCGACCTGGTCCTCGCGCAGGGGTTCGAGCAGCAAGGCGCCGGCTGCATCGATATGCACCACCCAGCCTGGCGCTGCCGCTTCGCCCGGCGGTTGCAGCACGGCGGTGTAACTCGCTTGCGGAGTGTCGCTTTGCCAGGGCATGGGCAACAGGGCCACGATCAGCGCCATCGCCAGGGCTGCGCTGGTCAGGCGCCAGGCGCTCAAGCTCGACCACCAGGCCTGCCAGGCGTTGGCTCGCTGCCCGAGCTCCAGGCTTTGCTGGATGCGCGGCCAGAGCCCGGGTGAGGGCACGCTGGGTTCGAGCCTGTCACTGAGTTCGAGAAAGTGCTGCTGCCATTCCAGCGCCATGGCGGCAGCCTGCGGGTCGCGCTCGATCAGTTCGGCGACTTCGTCGGCCTGCTCCTGCTCGAGCAGGCCAAGCACATATTCGCCGATCAGCGCGCGGCGTTCGGCGGGGTCGGTGCTGATCATCGTTGCAAACACTCCTGCAATGCGCGCAAGCCGCTACGAATGCGCCCTTTGATGGTGCCCAGCGGCGTGGTCAGGCGCTCGGCGATCTGCTCATGGGTCAGGCCCCGGTAGAAGGCCAGCAGAACCGGATGGCGCCGTGGACGCTCGAGCTTCTGCAGGCAGGTGCGCAGCTGACGCCTGTCCGACTGCTGTTCGTGCTGCTGGGCGGCCGACGGGCTGTCGTCGATCAGGTGCTCGGCGATATCGTCGGCCAGCGCCACCGTACGGCCACGCCGACGCAGCTGGTTGAGGGCGCGGTAACGCAGGATGCTGTAGATCCATGCCCGACCGCTGCCCAGTGAGCGCTGGAAGCGCCCGGCATTGCGCCAGATCTGCACAAAGGCATCGTGCAGGCAGTCTTCGGCCGCGTCGCGCTGGCCCAGCAGGCTGATGGCCAGCCCGAGCATCTGCGCCGATTCCTGGCGGTACAGCGCCTGGAAGGCGCGCTCGTCATGGCGTGCGCAGGCTTCCAGGGTACGGTCGTAATCGAACATCGGGTCAGACATGCCGTCGTCCTGTGGTGGGCTGCGTCCTGGGGGTGGCAAGGGTTATACCCGAGACCGGGGCGTTTGGATGTGCCGGCAATGAAACAATTGGTCTCGGCAGCGCCCTGGCAACGCTCGCCGATAGCCTGAACTTGAGCGAAGCGGCGGCAGTCTATGCTGCTCAATGCCAGAGGAGCGTCTGCATGCGCCTGATTCGTCTCGGTTTTTTATTGTCGGCAGGGCTGCTGGCGGGCTTTGCCGACGCTCGCGAGTATCGATACAGCGACGCCCATCTGCATTACGTGGATTTTTTCCAGGAAAGCGCTGGCATGGACATGCTGCTCAAGCGCATGGACGAGTCCAAGGTCGACCACGTGATGTTCTCGGGTATTCCGGTGGCCAAGAAATGGCACGAGGACGAGCCCAAGCGCCCGCGCTACTACGCTGGCGACGATGCCGCGGCCTATTGGTACAGCGCCACCGACGTGCTGATCGCCCATGCCTACAAGCAGGTGCCCGAGGCCCAGCGGCACCGCTTTCATCCCTTCCTGTCCGGCTTCAACCCCAACGACAAGAACTCCGATTCCCACATTCGCCGGATGCTGGAGCTAGACCCCGGGCTGTGGCAGGGCATCGGCGAGGTGTTCACCCGCCATGACGACCTCACCTCGCTGATCGAGGGCAGCACGCCGCGGGCCAATAACGAGGCCATGACGCGGGTCTATCACCTGGCTGCCGAATACGACCTGCCGGTGATGATGCACTCCAACATCACCTCCAAGCGCGAGCGTAATCCGCTGTATCTGCAGGAAATCGAGGAGCCGCTACGCAACCACCCCCACGTGCGTTTCATCTGGGCCCACGCGGGCACCAGCATGGAGATTCACCGCCACCAGGAGAAACTGGAGTTTCTCTTCGACACCCTGGCGCGCATGCTGGAAAGCTATCCCAACCTCTACATCGATCTGTCCTGGACCATGTTGCGGCCGTACCTGACCGATGAGCGCGGCACGCCGGACCCCAAGTGGGTAAAGCTGGTCGAACGCTATCCGGAGCGTTTCATGGTCGGTTCCGACGTGGTCGGTCGCTTCGACAGCATGGGCGAGTACATGCATGGCTTCGACCGCTTTCTCGATGCGCTGCCCGAGGATGTCGCCCACAGGGTCGCCCGAGACAATTTCCTGTCCATCCTGCCGCGCACGGTGCAAGAAGCGCTGCCCGCGTCTCGCTGATTGTCATCAGGCTGTCAGCGCCACGACAAGTTCGTGGTGGCGCAGAAGCGGAGGGCCGGGCCGTCATGGCCTTCGAGTTCTCCGCGAACCATGAGGTGCTGCCCGCGGCGTTTCCTGCCGTTCCAGGGCGATCGCAGCACGGCAGCGCAACGCTTCGACGTGCATTGAGTAAATCGCCAGGCAATAAAAAACGGCGCCCTAAGGCGCCGTTTTTTATTGCGGGCAACCGATCAGTTGCCGGCCCAGCGCTTGAGCACCAGGGTGGCGTTGGTGCCACCGAAGCCGAAGCTGTTGGACATGATGGTGTCCAGCTTGGCGTTTTCGCGGGTCTCGCGCAGGATCGGCAGGTCGGCGACCGCCGGGTCCAGCTCTTCGATGTTGGCCGAGGCAGTGATGAAGTTGCCTTCCATCATCAGCAGGCAGTAGATCGCCTCGTGCACCCCAGCGGCGCCCAGGCTGTGGCCGGACAGGCTCTTGGTGGAGCTGATGGCCGGGGCCTTGTCTGCGAAGACTTCACGAATACCCTTGATTTCCGCGACGTCGCCGACCGGAGTCGAGGTGCCGTGGGTGTTCAGGTAGTCGATCGGGCCGTCGACGGTGGCCAGCGCCTGCTGCATGCAGCGCACCGCGCCTTCGCCGCTCGGGGCGACCATGTCGTAGCCATCGGAAGTCGCGCCATAGCCGACGATTTCCGCGTAGATCTTGGCACCACGGGCCAGGGCGTGCTCCAGCTCCTCGACCACGACCATGCCGCCGCCGCCGGCGATGACGAAACCGTCACGGTTGGCATCGTAGGCACGGGAGGCTTTTTCCGGCGTGTCGTTGTACTGGGTGGAGAGGGCGCCCATCGCATCGAACAGGCAGCTCTGGCTCCAGTGCTCTTCTTCACCGCCGCCGGCGAAGACCACGTCCTGCTTGCCGAGCTGGATCTGCTCCATGGCCTGGCCGATGCAGTGGGCGCTGGTGGCGCAGGCCGAGGAGATCGAGAAGTTGACGCCCTTGATCTTGAACGGGGTCGCCAGGCAGGCCGATACGGTGCTACCCATGGTACGGGTCACACGGTACGGGCCAACGCGCTTGACGCCTTTCTCGCGCAGGGTGTCGATGGCTTCCATCTGGTTCAGCGTGGAGGCGCCACCGGAGCCGGCGATCAGGCCGGTGCGCGGGTTCGATACCTGCTCTTCGCTGAGGCCCGAGTCCTTGATCGCCTGCTCCATCGCCAGGTAGGCGTAGGCGGCGGCATCACCCATGAAGCGGAACAGCTTGCGGTCGATCAACTCTTCCAGGTTGAGGTCGACGGAGCCCGATACATGGCTGCGCAGACCCTTCTCGGCGTATTCCGGATTGAAGCGGATACCGGGGCGGCCAGCGCGGAGGTTGGCGGAGACGGTTTCTTTGTCATTGCCCAGGCAGGAAACGATGCCTAGACCGGTAATAACGACGCGACGCATGGAAAGGATCCTTTAGAAACTGTCGGTGGAAGTGAACAGGCCGACCCGCAGGCTTTCGGCACTGTAGATCTCGCGACCATCGACACTCACGGTGCCATCGGCGATCGCCAGGATCAGCGAACGGGTGATGGTGCGTTTGATATGGATGTTGTAGGTGACCTTCTTGGCGGTCGGCAGCACCTGGCCGAAGAATTTCACTTCGCCCGAACCCAGGGCGCGACCACGGCCGGGGTTGCCCTGCCAGCCGAGGAAGAAGCCGACCAGCTGCCACATGGCATCGAGGCCCAGGCAGCCTGGCATCACCGGGTCACCTTCGAAGTGGCAACCGAAGAACCACAGATCAGGATTGATATCGAGCTCTGCGACAATTTCGCCTTTGCCGTACTTGCCGCCCGTTTCGCTGATGTGGACGATCCGGTCGATCATCAACATGTTGGGGGCGGGCAGTTGCGCATTACCCGGGCCGAACAGTTCGCCGCGGCTGCAGCGCAACAGATCTTCCTGGGTGAAGGCGTTTTGTTTGGTCATGCGAGCTCCTCAATAATCCCCACGCGCCTCGGCTGGGTAAATCGTCCTGGCCGGCTGCGCATGAGTGATGCGACTGCCAGCAGCCTAGTCATAGACTGTTGCGTTGTGGTGAAAGTCACAGTGTGGTGAGTACAGTTGTACTCTGCAGGCGGCAATGGTGTCACAGATGCCCCTTTGATGCCCACTTCAACCAGCAAGCGTGCAGTATTTTCGCCCATCTGACTAGAGGTTGCGAGCGTTGCGCGCCCGGCTGGGGCGATTTCGCTTGGCTGCTGCGCAACTGGCGTCAGTTCGCTGCACCGCCGGCCGACAGCCAGCGCTCGAGCACCTCCTGCAGCTCCATGCGTTTGAACGGTTTGGCGAGGTAATCGTTCATTCCGGCTTGCAGGCAAGCCTCGCGGTCGCCCTGCAGGGCGTTGGCGGTCAGCGCGATGATCGGCAGGCGGCCGGCAGGGCCGAGATCGCGAATGCGCCGGGTGGCTTCGTAGCCATCCATGACCGGCAGGCGGCAGTCCATGAGGACCGCGGCGAATCGCCGTTGCCTGACCGCCGCGACCGCCTGGGCACCATCGGCGACCAGCTCCACCTGGTAGCCCAGGCTGCGCAGCATGGCTTCGATCACGGTCTGGTTGACCGCGTTGTCCTCCACCAGCAACACCGAGCGTACCGGCACTGCAACAGGTGCAGTGCCGGCGGTATGGATGGGCAGCTGTGCCTGCTGGGCGGAAAAGGGTAGGGGAATTTCCAGGGTGAAGCAGGAACCGCGGCCTGGTTCGCTCTGCGCCTTGAGCGTGCCGCCCATGCATTCGGCGAGGGTGCGGGCGATCGGCAAGCCCAGCCCGGTGCCGCCGTAGCGCCGGGATATGGAGTTGTCGGCCTGCTGGAAGGCGTCGAACATGGTCTCCAGGCGCTCGGCACTGATGCCGATTCCGGTGTCGTGGACCTTGCAGGTGAACCACAGCACCTGATTGTCCAGGGCTTGCCAGTGGGCCTCGATGCGCACCTCGCCGCGCTCGGTGAACTTCAGGGCGTTGCCGATCAGGTTGACCAGGATCTGCCGCAGGCGGGTCGGGTCGCCCTGAACCTGTGGCGCCGGCAGGGCGTCGTCCAGCTCCAGGCGCAACTGCAGGCCGCGCTGCTGGGCGCTGTGCTGGAAGGCCTGCTGGGCGGCCTTGAGCAGGGCCGGCAGGTTGAAGCTGATCAGTTCGAGCTCCAGTGCGCCGCGTTCGATGCGGGAGAAGTCGAGGATGTCGTTGATCACCTTCAGCAGGTGCTCGGTGGACTCCATGGCCAGTGCGGCATATTCGTGCTGCTCCTCGCTCATGTCGGTGGTGTCGAGCAATTGCAGCATGCCGAGCACGCCGTTCATGGGGGTGCGCAGTTCATGGCTCATCATGGCCAGGAAGTCGGACTTGGCCCGGTTGGCCAGGTCGGACTCCTCGCGCGCCTTGATCAGCAGGGTCATGGCCTGCTGTTGCTCCTGGGCAGCATTGTTCAAGCCGTTGGCCAGGTTGTTGATATGCCTGGCCAGGGTCGCCAGTTCGCCGCCGCCGACCTCGGGAAGCGTGGCCTGGTAGTTGCCGGCCTGGATGGCGGTAACGGCGTCGCTCATCGCGCTCAGTGGCCTGGACAGGCGGCTGGCCAGGCGGCGCGCCAGCAGGAAGGTCAGCAGCAGGGCGAACAGCACGAGCACCGTGACCTTGAGGAGGATTTCCTGTTGCCGGGAATTGAAGGCGTCACTGGACATGCCGACGACCACGCGCCCCAGGTAGTCGGCGCCCGGCAGCTCGGCCGCGGATGATCGGGCTTCGCCGAAATCCGTGTCGAGATCGATCTGCTGCTGCTGGATGGGCGCCTGGAAGATGTCCAGATGGCCATTGCCGGCATGTGGGTGGTCGGGCTGTTCCAGGTAGGCGAGGATGTTCTCATCACGGTCGCGTACTTCGACGAAGCGCACGTGGGGTGTTTTCAGCGTGGCCTGCAGCAGGGACTCCAGCACCCGACGGTTACCGGAAATGACCCCGTATTCGGTGGCGGGGGCCAGCTGGCTGGCGATCAGCTGGCCGGTGTGGTTGATCTCCGCGCGCAGGTCCTGCAGGCGATTGAAGGTCAGAAAACCGGTCAACAGCAGGGTCAGCAGCAGGGCAGGGCCGACGCTGATGAGCTGGGTACGGGCGTGAATGTTCCAGCCTCGCCACCGTTTCATGGCGTATCTCCTTGCGATAGATGCCGGGCGAGCTCCGCATCGCTGGGCAGGGTGATGCCCAGCGCGCGTGCCACCTGCGGGTTGCCGAGCACCTTGAACGATTTCGAATAGGTACCCGCGGGCCATTTGTCCGGCGCCTGGTCGAGCAGCTGGTCGAGCGTGGCGAGCCAGTCGTCCTGGTCGGCGTAGGTACTGGCCAGGCTGCCGGCGCGCACGAAGCCTGCACTCGGGCCGATCAGCGCATGCTGCTGGCCGTAGCTGGTCAACAGCAGGGTCTTGGCGGTCAGCGGGTTGTAGAGGTCGTCATCGGCGACGGCGAGCAGCACGTCGCTAATGCCGAGCAGGCGAATCACCGCCTTGTTGTCTCGGGTGTCCGGCCAGCCCTGGGCCACGATTTCCAGACCCAGCCCGCTGGCGGCCTGCCGCAGCTCCTGAACCAGAAACTCGCTATGGGGGTCATGCAGCACACCTACGCGCGTGGCCCTGGGCAGCAGATGCTTGAGCAGCCGCAGCTGGCGGCGGGGTGCCGGATCCTGCCAGAGCACACTGAGGTTCGCGGGCAGATGCTCGCCAAGGGTTTCGCGAGCCCGGGTTTTGTTGACGTGCAGCACCAGCGTCGGCGGGCCATTCGACGACTCCAGGCGCCAGGCCAGCGCCGCCTGGCCGAACAGGATCAGGCGCGTCTCACCGGGGATCTGGTCGAGGAGCGGCATTTCGTTCAGAGGCACGATGCGAACGCGGTCGGCGGGGCGTGCCGCTGCCAGCGCGTTGCCGAAATGCTCCAGCGTGGTGGTATCGCCTGCCGTGCTCAGCAGCAGTTCCGCGGCCTGTAGCTGAGGGGTAAGCAAGCAGAACACCACCAGGGCGCGGCGAATCCACGGGCGGCAGCGCGCAATGCTGCGAAGGCAATTGCGGGTCATCTAGGCAGCGGATCCGATAGGCGGCATGAGACTGGGCACGCACAGGCGAGTGAAGTCGCCAGCAATATGGATTGATCAACGACAATGATAGACGTCACGCAACGGCCCTGTTCGCGCAGAGCGGGCATGTTAACCGAGCCGCGACGCATTGCCAGCCATGCGCCGGCAAAATCGCGACCGCCTCTCGGATGCCCGGCCATGCCTGGCGATGCCACAAGGCTGGTCGTCGCAACGGCTAACCGTATAATGCCCGGCACTTGCACAGCATTCACAACGGACTGGTCATGACTCAACAGCAACCTATCGCAGTACTGGGTGGCGGCAGCTTCGGCACCGCCATCGCGAACCTGCTGGCGCAGAATGGGCATCGCGTTCTGCACTGGATGCGCGACCCCGTGCAGGCTGAAGCCATTCGCACCCAGCGCGAAAACCCTCGCTATCTCAAGGGCGTCAAGGTGCTCGACGGCGTGGAACCGACCACCGATCTGCCGGCGGCGCTGCAGGCGTGCGAGCTGGCGTTCGTGGCGCTGCCGTCCAGCGCGTTGCGTCAGGTGCTGCAGCCGGTATCCGACCTGCTGGCCGGCAAGCAACTGGTCAGCACCACCAAAGGCATCGAGGCGCAGACCTTCAAGCTGATGAGCGAGATCATCGAGCAGGTCGCTCCCCAGGCACGCATCGGCGTGCTCTCCGGGCCGAACCTGGCCAAGGAAATTGCCGCGCACACCCTGACCGCCACCGTGGTGGCCAGCGAGGACGAAGCATTGTGCCGCGCGGTGCAGCAAGTGCTGCACGGGCGCACCTTCAGGGTCTACGCCAGTACCGACCGGTTTGGCGTCGAGCTGGGCGGTGCGCTGAAGAACGTCTACGCCATCATCGCCGGTATGGCGGCGGCGCTGGGCATGGGCGAGAACACCAAGAGCATGTTGATTACCCGCGCCCTGGCGGAGATGACCCGCTTCGCCGTGCACCTGGGCGCCAATCCCATGACCTTCCTGGGCCTGGCCGGGGTGGGCGATCTGATCGTTACCTGTTCGTCGCCGAAAAGCCGCAACTACCAGGTCGGTTTTGCCCTCGGCGAGGGCCTGAGCCTGCAGGAGGCCGTCGAGCGCCTCGGCGAAGTGGCCGAAGGCGTCAACACCATCAAGGTGCTCAAGGCCAAGGCCGAAGAGCTGCAGGTGTACATGCCGCTGGTGGCGGGACTGCATGCCATCCTGTTCGAAGGGCGTACCCTCGATCAGGTGATCGAGGCGCTGATGCGCGCCGAGCCCAAGACCGATGTCGACTTCATTTCAGCCACGGGTTTCTGAGGACAAATCGTATGAATGATCACCCCAAGGGCGAGCCCATCGGCCTGCGCCTCGTCTGGATGCTGCTGTTCCTGTTCGTCTGGCAACTGGCCGAACTGCTGCTGGCCGGCGTCGTGCTTCTGCAGCTCGTCTACCGTCTCGTCTACGGTGCGCCGAATGTCGGTCTGCTGAGTTTCGGCGACAGCCTCAGCCAGTACCTGGCGCAGATCGGCCGCTTCGGCACCTTCAATACCGAAACCAAGCCCTGGCCGTTCGCCGATTGGCCGGCTGCGCGCCCACCGCAAGGCGAGGCGGCGCACAGCGTGCCGCCGGCGCCTCATCCGGTCCGCGACGAGGAACCAAAGCCATGAGTCTGCCAGCATGAGGCTGTGGTTGCTGCGCCACGGGCAGGCCCAGGCCGAGGCGCGTACCGATGCGGCGCGTGAATTGACGGCCCATGGCCGCGACGAAGTGGGGCAGTCGATCGAGCACCTGCGAGGTCGCGCGCCCAACATTTACGCCAGCCCCTATGTGCGAGCGCAACAGACGGCTGCGCTGGTGCGTGACGCTCTGTCGGTGGCGGGTGCGCTGCAGACGGTTGCCTGGCTGACCCCCGATAGCGACCCGCGTGACAGCCTCGCCAGGTTGCAGCAACTGGCTGGCGATGAAATCCTGCTGGTTTCCCATCAGCCCTTCATTGGCGCACTGGGCGGGCTTCTGGTACACGGTCATCGCCAGCAGCCGCTGACCATGCATACGGCCAGCCTGGCGCTGCTCGAAGGCGATGACCTGATCGCCGGGCTGATGTCCCTCAGCCTGCTGGCGCACCCCGAGGAGCGCTGAACGGGCGGTGTCGGAACACTTCATAAGAACAAGGATCGAGCATGAGCATCTGGCGCCGGACCCCCGACCTCGACGAACTGAACGCTGCCCAGCGCAACACCATCGGTGAGCTGCTGGACATCCGCTTCGAGGCCTGCGATGACGAGTCGCTGACCGCCAGCATGGTGGTCGATTCGCGGACCCATCAGCCTTACGGCCTGCTGCACGGCGGTGCCTCGGTGGTGCTGGCCGAAAGCCTGGGCTCCACGGCCAGCTACCAGTGCATCGACACGCAGCAATTCTTCTGCGTGGGCCTGGAGGTCAATGCCAACCACCTGCGCGGGCTGCGCAGCGGGCGCGTCACCGCGGTGGCGAGGGCGGTGCACCTGGGCCGTAGCACCCATGTCTGGGACATCCGTCTGCATGGCGACGACGGCAGGACCAGCTGCATTTCCCGGCTGACCGTGGCCATCGTGCCGCATGGCAGCCCGCCGCCACAGGGCTAGGCGCGCCAGGTACTTGGCCGGAGCGTCGTCCTTCCTGACCATTACGGGCGTTGCCGCCTTCAAGGGGGCTGCCTGACAATCCCTTCACTGCCCGCCACCAGCACGTCTGCCATGCACCAGTTGATCTTCTTTGCTCACGCCAACGGGTTTCCCTCGGCCACCTACCGCAAATTGTTCGCGGCGCTGGCGCCGGAGTACCAGGTGCGGCACCTGGCGCAGCATGCCCATGACCCGCGTTTCCCGGTCAATGACAACTGGAGCAACCTGGTCGACGAGCTGCTCCATCACCTCGAGCAATGCGCCGAGCCGGTGTGGGGCGTGGGCCATTCCCTGGGCGGGGTGCTGCATTACCACGCGGCGCTGCGTCGACCGGATCTCTATCGCGGCCTGGTGATGCTCGACTCGCCGGTGCTCAGTCGCCTCGATCAGCTGGTGATTCAGGCGGCCAAACGCCTGGGCCTGATCGACCGCCTCACGCCTGCCGGGCGTACGCTGGGCAGGCGCGAAGCCTTCGTCGATGGGCTGGAGGCACGGCGTTATTTCGCCGAGCGTGCGCTGTTCAGCCGTTTCGACCCGGAATGCCTGGACGCCTATGTCGAGCATGGCCTGCACCCTCACCAGGACGGTCTGCGCCTGCGCTTCGAAGCGGCGACCGAAATCAGCATCTATCGCAGCGTGCCCCATACCAGCCCGGGGCGGCCGCACCAGCTGCAGGTGCCACTGGCCTTGGTGAAAGGGGCGCAGAGCCGTGTGGTGCTGCCCCATCATGGGCGCATGGCACGGCGCGCCCCGCGGGGCGAATTCCTGACCCTGCCGGGCGGGCACATGTTTCCGCTCGAACACCCGGACGCCACCGCGCAGCTGATCCGCCGTCTGTTCACGCGCTGGCAGGAACCTGCCGAGGGCGTGCGATGAGCCTTGCACCTGAAGAGATACACCTGCGATTGCCGCATATCGAACTGGCTGCTCAGGTGTACGGCCCGGCCGACGGCATACCGGTGATCGCCCTGCATGGCTGGCTGGACAACGCGGCGACCTTCGCCCGCCTGGCACCCAAGCTTCGGGGCCTGCGCATCGTCGCGGTGGATTTCGCCGGCCATGGCCACTCGGCGCACCGCCCGCCAGGCGCTGGCTATGCCCTGTGGGATTACGTGCACGACGTGCTGCTGGCTGCCGAACAGCTCGGCTGGCCGCGTTTCAGCCTGCTCGGCCATTCCATGGGGGCCATCGTTTCGGTGCTGCTGGCGGCAACCTTCCCCGAACGGGTGCAGCGCCTGGCATTGATAGACGGCCTGGTGCCACCCACCGTCGAGGCCGATGCAGCGGTGGCCACCTTGGCCGAGGCGCTGCGTGGGCGCCTGGCCCTGGCTGCCAAGCGCAAGCCGCTGTATCCCAGCCTCGAGCGCGCTGCCCAGATACGCCAGCGCGGTGTCGGCCACGTCAGTTTCGAGGCGGCCCGGTTATTGGCGCAGCGCGGGCTGATGCCGGTGGAGGGCGGTCTGACCTGGCGCACCGACAGCCGCCTGACGCTGGCTACGCCGATGCGCCTGACCATGGCCCACGTGCAGGCATTCGTCATGGCGCTGAGCTGTCCCACCCGCCTGGTGCTGGCCGAGCAGGGGCTCCTGGCGTCCCGTGAAGGCCTGGACGAATTATTGAGGCGGACGCCGATCATGGTCGAGCGCCTGCCCGGCGGGCACCACCTGCATCTGGATGACGAGCGGGGCGCGCAACTCGTAGCAGACTGTTTCAATCCATTCCTGAGTGCGCCTTGACGGCCCGTTGCAACTGGGGAAAGGTGTCGGGCACTGCCATGGAGATCTGCATGACCGACCTGTATACCGTCGCGCCGGATGCGCTGCCCACCCCATTTGCCTGTTCGCCGACGCCTCTCGCCATCGGGGTAAGAGGGGCGGCATGCGTCTGAGTTACCTGCTTGCGCTGCTGGTGTTCAGCCCGTTGGCCGGTGCCGATGTGGCCGGTAGCCGCGATCTGGAAGTATTGCCGCGTTTCCCAGGCAGTGAAATCGTCACCTTCAGGGAACAGGCCGATCAGGAGCGCCTGTATCCCCAGGGGACCGTCCGGCGCATCAGCGGGCGCCTGCGTTACGAGCGCGAAGTACTCGTTCAGGGCGCGCTGACGGCGGTCACCTACGAATTGCCGCGCACCCACAGCGCCAACGAAGTGTTCGCCCAGGCGCGCGAGGCCCTGCAGGATCAGGATGCGCAACTGCTCTACTGGTGCCAGGGACGAGAGTGCGGCTCGAGCAGCCTGTGGGCCAATTCAGTGTTCGGCAACTCCACGCTGTACGGCTCCGATGACCAGCAGGCCTATGCGTTGCTGCGCCTGGCAGAGCCCAACGAGAACAGCCTGGTGGCGCTGTACAGCATCACCCGCGGTAATCGCCGCGCCTACCTGCATGCCGAGCAACTGGCGGCGGACCAGCCCTTGGCGAAGGTGCTGCCAACTCCGGCCACGCTGTCGCGACAGCTCAAGAGCACCGGCGAGCTGCGCTTGCCGGGCCAGGATGAGCCCAAACCGGAGTGGACGGAGCTGCTGGCGCGCAGCCTTAACCTGGACAGCACCCTGCGTGTCAGCCTCTCCGGTGTCAATGCCGAGGCCTGGCGGGAAGCGCTGATCGACGAGCGGGTCAGGGCCGCGCGTCTGGAAATCGGCGAGAGCAGTGGCGACGGTTTGCGCATCGACGTGCTACGTTGAGCGCGCCCGTGCCACGGGCCTGAGTCTGGTTTTCTGGAAGTCCTGAAAAATGCCGAATAACGACCGCTTGCTGGTGCAGATCCTGCTACTGGGGCTGCTGGGTGCGAGCCTTTGGGTGCTCGCGCCATTCTGGTCAGCACTGTTCTGGGCTGCCGTGCTGTCTTTCGCCAGCTGGCCGGTGATGCGCTGGCTGACGCGCGTGTTGAAAGGTCGGCAATCGGTTGCCGCCGGCGTGCTGACCGGGGTGTGGATCGTCCTGGTGGCGGTGCCGCTGGTGATGCTGGGCTTCAACCTCGCCGACCATATTCGCGATGCCACCGCGATGCTCAAGGACGTGCAGGTCGAGGGCCTGCCGCCTCCGCCAGGCTGGCTGGCCTCGGTGCCCCTGGTCGGCGACCGCCTGGTGAGCATCTGGGAAACCCTGGATCAGCAGGGCTCGGCGTTGTTCGCCACGGTGCAGCCGTATCTCGGCCAGGTCGGCAACTTCCTGCTGGTGCGCAGCGCCAAGATCGGCGGCGGCATTCTCGAGCTCGCCCTAAGCCTGATCCTGGTGTTCTTCTTCTATCGCGATGGCCCGCGCCTGGCCGCCTTCGTCGAAAGCCTGCTCGAGCGCCTGATCGGCGATCGCGCCCAGCATTACCTCGAACTGGTCGCCGGGACCGTGCAGCGGGTGGTCAACGGGGTGATCGGCACCGCGGTGGCGCAGGCGCTGCTGGCGTACATCGGTTTCATGATCGCCGGTATCCCGGGCGCCTTGTTGCTGGGCCTGCTGACCTTCGCCTGCAGCCTGATCATGGTGCCGCCCCTGGTCTGGGGCCCGGCGGTGGGCTGGCTGATCTGGCAGGGCGAGATCGGCATGGCGATCTTTCTCGGCGTGTGGGGCTTTTTCATCATCAGCGGCGTGGACAACATCCTCAAGCCGTATCTCATCAGTCGCGGCGGCAACCTGCCGCTGGTGGTGGTGTTGCTCGGCGTGTTCGGCGGCATCCTGGCGTTTGGCTTCATGGGCCTGTTCCTGGGGCCGACCCTGCTCGCCGTGGCCTACAGCCTGCTCAGCGACTGGGTCGCCCACAAGGCGCCGGCGGGTCTGCCGCCCCGTGAGGAACGCAGCCCGCCGTTGTAGCGCGGCGGCTCAGCGGTCGCCGCGTTCGTACCTGTCGAGGGTATCGCGGGCGATCTGCCGGCCCAGCATGATCAGTTCCGGCGCCTTGTAGAACTCGAAGAAGCGGCACACCCGCTTGGGCACGTTGATCAGGATGTCCGGCGGGTAACCGGCGATCTTGTATTGCGAGAGCGAGGTCTGCATCACCTCGAAACTCTGGTTGATCAACTCCAGCAGCGACGCCGGCCCGGCCATATGGGCGACCCGTGAGCCGCTGGCCGACTTGGGCGCGCTGTCGTCCTGGGGCGCGGCGGCTGGCTGCTGGCCATGGGGATCGACCGGCTCCTGCAGCCACAGGTCGGGTTGCCGCGGCACCGCCGGTTGGGTTGCCTCCAGCAGCAGCGGATCGTCCTCGCCACCTTTGCGACGCAGCGACGGCAGATGCGAGCCCAGCGACGTCATCATCTGATCGAAGCGTCCCTTCAGGGCGGCAGGGCGCTCGATGACGGGCAACTGATAGTGCTGTTGATGGGCCGAGTTGAGGTTGACGGCGACGATCAGGTCGCAGTGGCTCGAGACCACCGGCACGATGGGCAGCGGGTTGAGCAGGCCGCCATCGACCAGCATGCGTTTGCCCTGGATCACCGGGGTGAACAAGCTGGGAATCGCCGCCGAGGCGCGCATGGCCTGGTGCAGGCAGCCTTCCTGAAACCAGATTTCCTGCTGGTTGGTGAGGTCGGTCGCCACCGCCGTGAAGGGGATGTTCAGCGACTCGATGGTGATTTCGCCCACGATTTCGCGAATGCGCCCGAAGACCTTTTCCCCGCGTATGGCGCCCAGGCGAAAGCTGACGTCCAGCAGGCGCAGCACATCCAGGTAGTCCAGGCTCTGGGTCCAGTCGCTGTATTCCTTGAGCTTGCCGGCCGCGTAGATGCCACCGACCACCGCCCCCATGGAGCACCCGGCGATGCAGCCGATCTGGTAGCCGCGCGCCTCCAGCTCCTCTATCACGCCGATGTGCGCGTAACCACGCGCACCGCCCGAGCCCAGCACCAAGGCCACTTTCTTGCTCATCCAGCTCTCCCTGATTTGTGCCGCTTGTCCACGCGCATTCTGCGCCTTGTCGCACCTCGATAGTGGCACTTTTTCACTGGCCCATCGTCTTACACAGCACCGGCGACCTGATTGCCGGCCAACCTCTGGAGTATGCGACATGAAAGCCTGGATTCTCTTACCGATTGCGCTGTTGGCGGGCTGCTCAGCGACCACGTCCTACCGTGACAGCTGTGCGACCCAACTCGATGCGGCCTGGCAGGAACTCGACCTGGCCAAGGCCGAAGGTTTTGCCGGTACGGTCAGCTATTCCAAGGCCGCCTCGCTGATGACCGCGGCAAAAACCCAGCAGCAGTTCGAGGCCTACCGCGGCTGCACCAACAAGTCCGAGAAGGCGCGCTTCTATATTCGCGAGTCCCGAGCAGGCCGTTGAGTCGCGCAGTGGAGTAAGCTTGCGGCAATCTGAATGCCGGAGATCGCAATGCTGCTCGATTTCGCTGACCTGACCCCGCTGGACCGCTACCGCTGGCTCGCCGCAACCGTCACACCCAGGCCGATCGCCTGGGTGTCGAGCATCTCGAAGGAGGGTGTCACCAACCTGGCCCCCTTCAGCTTCTTTCAGGTGATCAGCGACGAGCCGGCGACGCTGATGGTCAACGTCGGCACCCGCGACGACGGCGCGCTGAAAGACACCCTGCGCAATGCCCAGGAAACCGGAGAACTGGTCATCCACCTGGTGGCGTTCGCGCAAGCCGAGGCCATGAATGCCAGCGCGGCCTTCCTGCCGCGCAGCAGCAGCGAATTCGTCCAGTGTGGCATCGGCTCGATAGCCAGCAGTCGCGTCGCCCCGCCACGGGTCGAGGGCGCTGCCGTGGCGTTCGAGTGCCGAGTCACGCAGATCATGGGGTACCCCCAGGACAAGCCCAACCATCACCTGATCTTCGCCGAAGTGCTGCTGGCGCATATCAGCGACGAAGTGCTCAACGAGAAAGGGCGGATCAACCCGCAGCGCCTCGATCTGATCGGGCGTCTGGGCGGCACGGCCTACAGCCGCACCCGTGACACCTTCGACCTGCAGCGCCCGCTCTGATCTACCAATAGAGCTCGATGCGCGATCGCGGGAAGCGCTCGTCTACCCGCGTGCTGGCCTGTGCCAGGGCCTCGCGGTCGACCTGCAGGTCGGCGTTCTGGTAACGAATGCGGTAGCCATCCCGGCAATCGTGGTTGGTCAGCAGCAGCGTTTCCTGCTCGGTGCTGCTGTCCACCTGGCAGGCACTGTGCACGGTCAGGCGAATGCCCACTTCACCACCTGCCATCTCGGCAAGACTCTGGGCGCTCGCCAGCAGGCCGGCGATGAGCAGCGCGAGTCGGGGGAACGCGGGGCGGGATGGGGTGGGCATGATGACTGTCCTGCCGACGCCGTCGTCAGCCTGAATGCACGCCGATTCTAACAACGGGCCTTGGCTGATGGCGATGTGCGATCGTCGGCTGGCGTGACTCTCCGACAGCCGGCCATATCCTGAAAACGACATCGTCTTAGCTAAAACCACCCGCTGGCGCCTTGCTGGCTTGTCGCCACTAGTCGCCTGTATCACTGTTGACCCCTGGAGGGCTACTGCCCAGCACGGGAGGGTCGGCAATGGTTTCTCTACGCGCACTGGCCAGCCTGGCAACGGCGGTCAAATTGTCCCTGGGATTCGGCGTGGTGCTGCTGCTCACCCTGGTGGTGGCGGCTACCGGGTTTTTCGCCCTGGGTGACGTGGGCGCCAGGTTTTCCCTGTTCGAGCGTTTCAGCGACATCAATGATCGCGTCGCGCAGATGCGCCGCACCGAACAGGCCTTCATCACCAGCGGCGACGCGGCGCAGACCCAGCGTCTGCACGAACAGGCGCAGGCCATCCGCGAACAGGTGCAACAGCTGCACGATCAGGTTGCCGGTAGCGAGCGCGAGGCATTGCAGCAGGTCGACGAGGACATTGCCGGATACGTGCAGGTCTTCGATCGCTACGTGGAGCAGAGCGACAATATGCGTCTGTCGCTGGATGCCGCGAAATGGCTGGTGGTCGGCGCCGCCAACAGCCTGGATCTGCTCAAGGACGGGCTGGCCGAGGACGGGGTTTACGCCCTCAAGGAGAGCCAGGGCAACCAGGGCGGCGAGGCGGTCACCCAGGCCGGCCAGATCGGCAAGGTGCATGTGCTGCTCCTGCAGGCCCTGGAGCAGGCGCGGGTTCTCCTGGAAAACAGCCGCAGCAGTGGCGAAGTGCCGAGCAGCAGCATCCAGGAAGCGCTCGATGCGCAGACCCAGGCGGCCCAGTTGCGCGACGCGCTGGGTGACCCGGGGTACCGTTCGGTGCTTGCCGAGGTGGTGGGCAATATCGACTCCTTCAACCAGCGGTTGCAGGAATACACCGGCTTGCTGCAACAGCAACAGCAGGAGCACGGGCAACTGGTGGCGCGTGCGGACAACGTGGTCGAGCGGGTCGGCCAGACCTATGCCCAGCAGAAAGATGCGCTTCACAGCCTGGTGCGCAGCAGCGCATTGCTGATTCTGGTCGCCGCCGCTGCCGCCTTGCTGGTCGGCTTGCTGGCGACGTTGCTCATCACCCGGGTGATCGTGCGCCCGCTCAAGCAGGTGACCGCGGTCGCCCAGCGCATCGCCGCCGGTGACCTCTGCGCCGAGATCGAAGTACGCCGCACCGACGAGATCGGCCAACTGCTGCTTGCCATGCAAGGCATGTCGCGGGACCTGCGTGGCATGGTCGGGCGCCTGCAGGACGGCGTGGTGCAGCTGTCCACGTCGGCGCAGACGCTTTCATCGGTCACCGAGCAGGCGCGTCAGGGCGTCAGCGGCCAGAAGGAAGAAACCGATCTGGTGGCCACGGCGATCACCCAGATGGCGGCGACGGTCCATGAGGTGGCGCAAAACGCCGAGCAGGCTGCTGCCTCCACCGCCCTGGCCGATTCACGGGTCGCTGCGGGCAGCCAGGTGGTGGGGGAAACCCTGCAACGCATCGAGCAGCTGGTCGCGGCCATGGCGGTGACCCGTCAAGGTATCGAACAGCTCAGCGCCGACACCCGCAATATCGACGCGGTGCTGGAGGTGATCAAGAGCGTGGCGCAGCAGACCAACCTGCTGGCGCTCAACGCGGCGATCGAGGCGGCACGGGCCGGTGAGCAGGGACGCGGGTTCGCGGTGGTCGCCGACGAGGTACGTGCGCTGGCGCGGCGTACCCAGCAATCCACCGAGGAAATCGAAGGGCTGCTGGGCACCTTGCGTGCTGGCGCCACCCGCTCGGTGGCCGACATGCGTCGCAGCGACGAACTGGTCGAGCAGGTGGTGGGCGACGCTCGCCTTACGCAAGAGGCCTTGACCGGTATCGCCGACGCCGTTGCGGTAATCCACGGCATGAACCAGCAGATCGCCGCTGCCGCCGAACAGCAGACCGCGGTGGCCGAGGACATCAACCGCAGCGTCACGTCGATTCGCGACCTGGGCGAGCAGTCCGCCGCCGCCATGCAGGAAAACGCCCGCTCCAGCCAGCAACTGGCGACGCTGGGTCGCGAATTGCAGGGCATGGCCGCGCATTTTCGCCTCTAGCGGGCGTCCGCGCGGTTCGCTGCAGGCCCGGGCCTGGTGCACAGTTTCGTCAGCAAACATTACGTAACGCTTTGCCCACCGCCGTCAGGTCAGTAGCATCAGGCCACTTGCACGAGGAGTGGACGATGCACACGAAACTGGACGCCTGCCTGGATACCATCAACCAGGTGCTGCTCGGCAAGGAGGCGCAGGTGCGCCTGGCGCTGACCTGTCTGCTGGCCCGCGGTCATCTGTTGATCGAAGACCTGCCCGGCATGGGCAAGACCACCCTCAGCCATGCCCTGGCCAAGGTGCTGGGGCTGAGCTTCCAGCGCATCCAGTTCACCTCCGACCTGCTGCCGGGCGATATTCTCGGCACCTCGGTGTTCGACAAGGACAGCGGCCAGTTCCTGTTCCACCCCGGCCCGGTGTTCGCCGAGCTGGTGCTGGCGGACGAGATCAACCGCGCCACGCCGAAAAGCCAGAGCGCGCTGCTCGAGGCCATGGAGGAGGGGCAGGTGACCATCGAGGGCGCCACACGGCCGCTGCCCGATCCCTTCTTCGTCATCGCCACCCAGAACCCGATCAGCCAGAGCGGCACCTTCGCACTGCCGGAGTCGCAGCTGGACCGCTTTCTGATGCGCCTGTCGCTGGGTTACCCGGCCCGTGCCGCGGAGAAAGCCCTGCTGCTTGGCGAGCCCCGTCGCTCGGTGCTGCCGACGCTGGACGCGGTACTCAATCACGCGGAGCTGGCGAAGCTGCAGGCCGAAGTACCCAAGGTGCGCGTCAGTGATGCCCTGGTCGACTACGTGCTGCGTCTGGTCGAAGCCACCCGTACCCAGCCGCAGTTCGCCTGGGGCCTGTCGCCACGCGGCAGCCTGGCGCTGCTGGCGGCGGCACGTGCCTGGGCACTGCTGGCCGAGCGCGATTACGTGATTCCCGAGGACGTCCAGGCCGTGCTGCCGGCCGTGGCCGGGCATCGCCTGCGTGATCAGGCGGACCCGGCGGGTCACGGCGGCGGTGCCCTGGTGCAATGGTTGCTGCGTGAGGTGCCGGCACTTTGACCGGCGCCTTCAGGCAGCGCTGGAATCGCTGGCTGGCCAGGCGCATACCGGCGGCCGCCAGCGTTCAGCTCAACCAGCGGCGCATCTTCATCCTGCCGAGCCGCGTGGGCGTGGCCTTTCTGTTCGCCCTGTTGGTCATGCTGCTGGCCGCCGTCAATTACCAGAACAGCCTGGCCTACGGGCTGACCTTTCTGCTCGGCTCGGTGTTCGTGGTCACCATCCTGCACACCTACCGCAACCTGGCCGGGCTGGTGCTGCACGCCGGTGGTGCCGGTGCGGTGTTCGCCGGCGAGGCGGCGCGCCTGCGGGTACGTCTGGAAAGTCGCGGCCGGGCCCACGAAGCCATCGCCCTGGGCTGGCCGCCTGCCGACCTGCAGCAGCAGGACGTGCCGGCGCAAGGCTCGGTCGAGTGCGAGCTGGGCCTGCAGACTCAGCGCCGCGGCTGGCTTGAACCCGGTCGCTTGCGGGTGGAGAGCCGTTTTCCCCTGGGGCTGCTGGTCGCCTGGAGCCATGTCGATCTTGATCAGGCGGTGCTGGTGTATCCGCGGCCACTCGAGGGCGAGTTGCCGCTGGCGGCTGGCGGCCGTGAGGATGACGAGCAGGCCGGGCTGGTCAGCCAGGGGCAGGGCAGCGATGACTTCCAGGGGCTGCGCACTTATCAGCCAGGCGATTCACGGCGGCGGCTGCACTGGAAGGCTTACTCGCGCGGGCAGGGATTGCTGGTCAAGGACTTCGCCGCCCAGACCGGCCGTGACCTGTTGCTGGATTTCGATGTGCTCAGCGGCGACCTGGAAAGCCGCTTGTCGCTGCTCTGCCACTGGGTGCTGGTGCTCTCCGAACGTCAGCAGCCGTTCGCCCTGCAACTGCCGAGCGAGTCGTTGCCGGTGGCTATCGGCGAGCGCCACCGTGAGCAGTGCCTGCGCGCGCTGGCGCTGCATGGAGCGCGCCCATGAGCAGCGTCGCCGGTATTCCGCGTATCAGCCTGACCTGGCTGCTGGTCGCCCAGGCATTGGTGATCCTGCCGCACGCCTTCCACCTGCCGGTCTGGGTGATCGGCCTGTGGCTGGGCTGTGCGGCGTGGCGCATTCAGATCTTCCGCATGCGTGCCGGCTACCCCAGCCTCCTCGTGCGTATCTGCCTGATCGTCCTGGCGGCCGCCGGCGTGTTCCTGTCCCGCGGCACCCTGGTCGGCCTGGACGGCGGGGTGGTGTTGCTGGTCGCGGCGTTCTGCCTCAAGTTGCTGGAGATGCGCACTCGCCGCGACGCGCTGGTGGTGATCTTTCTCGGCTTCTTCGTGGTGGTCACCGCCTACCTGTTCGATGACAGCATGCTCGTCGCGCTATTCAGCCTGCTGCCGGTGTGTGCCCTGTTGGCCGCCCTGATCGGGCTGCAGCAGAGCGGTACGGCAACACGGCCGTGGCGCACGCTGCGCCTGTCGGCCAGCCTGCTGCTGCAGGCGCTGCCGTTGATGCTGCTGCTGTTCCTGTTCTTCCCGCGGCTGGGGCCGCTGTGGTCGTTACCGGTACCCAACGAGCGTGGCGCGGTCACCGGGTTGGCCGACAGCATGGCGCCCGGCGATATCGCCGAGCTGACCCGTTCCGGTGAACTGGCCTTTCGTGCCAGCTTCGAGGGGCGGGTGCCAGCGCGTGGCGAGTTGTACTGGCGCGCGCTGACGCTCGATCACTTCGATGGCCGGCGCTGGTCGCAGTCGCCTGGGGAGCAGTTCTCGCCGGCGCCGCAGTGGCAGCCCCGTGGTGAGGCGCTGCACTACAGCGTGGTGATGCAGCCCACCACGCGGCCCTGGTTGTTCGCCCTCGACGTGGCCCGGACCGACATGCCAGGTACACGGCAGATGGGGGATTTCCGGCTGCAGCGCAACCGGCCGGTGGAGCGCGCGCTGCTCTATGACGTGAGCTCCTGGCCTGACGCGCTGCGCGAGCCGCAGCTGCCGCCGGACCGCCGGCAGGCCTTGCTGCGTCTACCCCGTGGGGGGGATGCCCGCAGTCGCGCCTGGGCTGGGGAGTTGCGCAGCCAGTACGCGCAGGATGAACAGTTGGTCGCGGCGCTGCTCAGCCATTTCAACCGCCAGCCCTACGTCTATACCTTGACGCCAACCCCCCTGGGCGAGGACTCCATCGACGAGTTCCTGTTCGATACCCGCAGCGGCTTTTGCGCGCACTATGCCGGGGCCATGACCTTCGTGCTGCGTGCGGCCGGCATTCCCAGCCGCGTGGTGGCCGGTTATCAGGGCGGCGAACTCAGTGGCAACGGCAGCTACGTGCAGGTTCGCCAGTTCGATGCCCATGCCTGGGTCGAGTACTGGTTGCCGGAGCGGGGCTGGACACGTGTGGATCCGACCTTTCAGGTCGCCCCCGAGCGCATCGAGCAAGGCCTGGAGCAGGCCCTGGCCGGTGAACAGAGCTTTCTCGCCGACTCGCCGTTCTCGCCCTTGCGTTACCGCAACCTGACCTGGCTGAACGAATTGCGCCTGGGCTGGGACGACCTCAACTACGGCTGGCAGCGCTGGGTGCTGGGCTACCAGGGCGCGCAGCAGTTCGAACTGCTGCAGCGCTGGTTCGGCCAGGTCGACGCCGGCAGGCTGATATTCGCGCTGGTCGGTGGCGGTGGCTTGCTGCTGGGCCTGCTCTCGCTGTGGCTGTTCAAGCCCTGGCGGGTCGAGCGTGACCCCCTGCTGCGCCTCTTTCAACGCTTCGAGCGACTGCTGGCCCAGCACGGCGTGCGGCGTCATGCCGGCGAAGGGCCACGGGGCTTCGCGCAGCGTGCCGGCGAGGCGCTGCCCGCCCAGGCAGACGCCATTCTGGCCTTCGTGCAGGCTTTCGAAGCGCAGCGTTACGCAGGGCAGAACATTTCCCCCCGGGCGCTGCTCCAACAGCTGAACGCGCTGCGCCGCCAACTGCCTTGGCGCTGGAGCCGATCCCCTTGAACGGTTTTTCAGGAGTTCCGTGATGAGTGGTTTTGTCGGTACGTTGCGCAGCGAAGTGCTGCGCCTAGAGGTTGCGCTCTACGCCTGTCGCGAGCGTCTGCAGGCGCAGACCGATGACGAGGCGCTGCACGATCTGCGGGTCTGCCTGCGCCGCTTGCGCAGCCTGCTTAAGCCGCTCAAGGGCGCTGCCGGGAGCGATCCTTTGCAGAAGCGCGCTGCCGAACTCGGGCGTCTGACGGGCCCGATACGGGATCTGGAGGTGCTGATCGGCACCCTGCGCGCCAGTGGTGAGCACGCCGCGGCGCAGCGCCGCCTGGTACAGCGCCGCAAGGGCGATGCCCTGGTACTCGGTAGCCGCGCCTTACCCGCGCTATTCCGCGCCCTGGACGAGTGGCCCCGGGAACTGGCTGCCCAGCAGGCGAGTGGCGAGCTCGAGGAGTTGCGCAAGAAGGTACGGCGCTACCTGCGCAAGCAGCTTGCCAAGCTGGTCGAGGCCTTGGGCGATGCAGAGCACGATCGCCACCGCGTACGTCTGCTGATCAAGCGCGTGCGCTACACCGCCGAGGCCTACCCGCAGCTTTCGCCGCTGTCGGCTGCCCAGGTGAAACTGCTCAAGAAAGGCCAGGCGGTGCTCGGGGATTGGCACGACCATGTGCAGTGGTTGGCGACTGCCGAGCGCGAGCCCGATCTGCGCGGCTTCATCCCCGCCTGGCGCGCCTCGATGGAGGCCGCCGAGCGTTCGGCGCAAACCATCCAGGCGCGTCTGCTGGCAACACTTCAGCCGCAACAATGACCGATCTGCCGTCTGCGCCGGGCTCGCGGTCGCGTGGTGCGTCTCTTACCATCCCAACGATGACAAGGGGAGGTGACCATGGATTTCTTCGAGCTACTGGAGCAGGTGCAGCATAGACCCGAGGCGCTGTCGATCCCGCCTGAGTGGGGCCAGGGCCGTGCCAGCTTCGGCGGTATCGTGGCGGCGTTGATCTATGCGGTGATGCGCAGCAAGGTGCCCGCCGATCGCCCGCCGCGGTCCCTGGCGATCAGCTTTGTCGCGCCTGTCGCCCCCGGCATCGCCACCGGTTTCGAGGCCGAGGTGCTGCGCGCGGGATCGGCGGTCAGCCAGGTGCTAGGACGTGCCGTGCAGAACGGCCAGGTGGTGGCCTTGATCCAGGGTAGTTTCGGCACCCCGCGCAGCTCTTCGATCAGCGTAGAGGCGCTGCCGGCGCCGGTGATCAAGGCGCCCGAGCAAAGCCAGGAGCTGCCCTACATTGCTCAGGTCACGCCGGAATTCACCCGCCATCTGGCGATGCGCTGGGGCTTGGGTGGTCTGCCGTTCAGTGGAAACCCGTCGCGGGAAATGGGCGGCTGGGTACGTTTTCGCGACCAGCAGCGCATCGAAACCCTCGACGAAGCCCACCTGCTCGGGCTGGTCGATGCGTGGCCACCGGCGGTATTGTCGCTGCTCGACAAGCCGGCGCCTGGCAGTTCGCTGACCTGGACCATCGAGTTCATTCAGCCGCTGCGCCCTATCACCTCCGATCAGTGGTGCCTGTACCGCGCCGAAATCGAGCATGCCCGCGATGGCTACGGGCACGTGGCGGCAGGGCTGTGGAGCGCGGACGGCGAGTTGCTGGCCATCAGCCGTCAGACCGTAACCGTCTTCGACTAAGCGCCACCCAGCAGCGCCTGGCGCGCCAGGGCATAGGCGGCAATGGCACCCAGGCCTGACAGCACCAGGGCAAGGGCACCGGAACCGCTGCCTGCCAGTGCCAGGGATACCAGCAGCAAGGGCAGGGCAATGGCCAGCATCGGCATGTCCAGCGATTCGGTGTGACGGGCGAGGGTAGCGGCTTGGGTGCTCATGAACGGTCTCCTGCATCAGATGGAGCCAGTCTATGGCGCAGGCACCAAGGGTCGCGAATTGATCCGCGCTATACGGCAGATAGGGTTTCTACTATCTGCTTTGGCGCAAGTGCTTCGGTGCTCAGGGTTTCAGCTGGCGGATGGCCCGCGACAGTTCGCCCGCCAGCTCGGCCAGCTGACTGCTGGTGGTGGCGGACTCGAGGGTCTGCTGGACGGTCTGTTCGGTGACATCACGGATGCCGATCACCGAGCGGGTCATCTCCTCGGCCACCAGGCTCTGCTGCTCGGCCGCGACAGCGATCTGCGTGTTGCTTTCGCGCATCTGCGCCACCGCGCCGGTGATCGCAGCGAGCGCGTCGCCGGCCTCATGGGCGGCGCGCACGCAATCGTCGGCTTTCAGCGAGCTTTCCCGCATGAACTCCACGGCATCGCGGGTGCCGGCCTGCAGCGTGCCGATCATGCTGGTGATCTCGTCGGTGGAGTCCTGCACGCGCTTGGCCAGGTTGCGCACCTCATCGGCCACCACGGCGAAACCGCGGCCCATTTCACCGGCCCGCGCCGCCTCGATGGCGGCGTTGAGGGCCAGCAGGTTGGTCTGTTCGGCGATGCCGTGAATGACGTTGACCACGCCGCTGATCTTCTGGCTGTCGGCGGCCACCTGCTCGATCATGGTGGCCGTCTGCTGCACGCCGCTGGACAGGCCGGTGATGGAATCGACCACGCGGGCGACCACGGTCTGCCCGGCGCCGGCGAGCTGATCGGCGGCCTGCGACTGGTCGCGGGTGGTGGCGGCGTGTTCGGCGATGTGGTGAACGGTGGTCGACATCTCGTTGATGGCGGTGGCGGCCTGATCGGTTTCGCTCTGCTGGCCGAGCATGCCCTGGCGCACGTCCTTCATACTCTGCGCCAGGCGCCGGGTGCCCTCGTCGAGCTGCGAGGCCGCCTGGATGACGGCGCCAACGACCCGCTGGTAGCCCGCCTGCATGGCATTGAAGGCGCCGGCCATCTGCCCGACCTCGTCGCGGCTCTGCAGGGGCACGCGGGCGGCCAGGTCACCGCTCTTCTCGACGTGCAGCATGACGTCCTTGAGGGTATTGAGGTGGGTGAGCAGAAAGCGGATCAGCAACTGCGAGGCGGCGAGCAGGGCGAGCATCAGCACGGCGACCGCCACGGCGTAGCTGCCGGCACGCGCGGCGAACACCTGGCCCAGGCTGCGGCCGGTGGCGAGGACGGCGATACGCTGACCGGCGCCGCGCTCGACGAGCTGCGCGCCGAGCAGCGGCTCGCTGCCGAACAGCACCTCGTGCTCGAGGGCAACCCAGCCGCGCCCGCTGCGCAGCGGCGTGGCGTCCGCGTCACCGGGCAGCCCTGGCGTTTCACCCGCCTTGAAGGCGATCAGTCCTGCGCTGGCGGGTAGCGCCTGGGTGGCTGGCCAGGCGGCGACCAGTTGCGCCCGCTGCTGGGCATCGGCGCGGGCGGCCTGGGCGAAGGTGTCCTGCTCCTGAAGCATGGCGAACAGCACCAGCAGCAGGGTCGTAACGAAGGCGACGGCATTCACCGCCCAGAACTTGTGTTTCAGGGAGATATCGCGAATCCACACGGGCATGTTCTTTTGCTCTCGACATGAATGAAGTGCTGGCAAGGCGCCATTATTCTTTCATGGGCAAATTCATCATCCCTTGATATGAGTCAACGGCAGCCGACGACTCGGCCACCACGGCTCGCAAGCAGCGCGGTTGCCTGCGGGTTAACGGCGACGATCCGCCTGGCTTGAGGGCTCCCAGTCATGTTCCCGATCATCGACCGGTTCGGCGAGGGTCGGCAGGGCGAAGAACGCCCGGGCGCAGGCCGTCGTGTGCCTGGCCACTTCATCGAGTGATTCCTGGCGGTGCAGGGCCACTTCGCGCAGCACTTCGGGGAGGAACGCCGGCTCGTTGCGACCGCCCTTGGGTTTCGGGCGCAGGCTACGCGGCAGGAGGTAGGGGGCGTCGCTTTCCAGCATCAGACGGCCGGCCGGAATCTCCTTTACCAGAGGATGCAGATGCGCCCCGCGGCGCTCATCGCAAATCCAGCCGGTGATGCCGATGTGCAGGTCCAGATCCAGGTAGTCGAACAGCGCCCGCTGTTCACCGGTGAAGCAGTGCACCACGGCGGCTGGCAGGCGATCGCGATAGTCGCGCAGGAGCTGCACGAAGCGCGGGTGCGCGTCGCGCTCATGCAGGAACACCGGCATCTGCAAGTCGGCGGCCAGGCTCAGTTGTTCCTCCAGGGCCTTTTCCTGCTGCGGGCGTGGCGAAAAATCACGGTTGAAGTCCAGCCCGCATTCGCCCACCGCCCTGACTTGCGGCTCGGCGAGCAGGGCACGCAGGCGCTTGCTGTCGTCACTGCTCCAGTGCTTGGCGTCATGGGGGTGCACGCCGGCGGTGCTGAACAGCCGCTCGGCGTGCTCATCGAGTTTCCGGCACAGGCTCAGCGCATGGTCACTTTCACCCAGGCTGGTGCCGGTCAATACCAGTTGACAGACGCCGGCTGCAAAGGCGCGTTCGAGCACGGCCGTGTGCTGGTCGTCGAAGCTTGCGTGGGTCAGATTGACGCCGATGTCGATGAGTTGCATGGTGTGACCCTGTGAAACGAGAGGGCGCAGCATAACAGAGCTTTTTGTCGCCAATAAAAAGCTAACGATTACAAAAACTTGTGGTCGATTCGTGAGGTAAATAAAGAGCCGAGCCATTAGGGTGTCGGCACATGCCGTGCCTGGCGATCCATCTTCGAATCACCCGCTCTGGCTATCAGCCGATTTCCGCTATCGGAGCATCGATATTGCGCGTCCTGTTCATCATCTGCCTGCTGCTCTGCCTGCCCATGCCGGCAATGGCACGTATCGCCGGTCCGCTGGAGGTCACCGGCACAGCCGCGCCACGGGATCTGCCGGGTATTCGCAAGAGCGGCGAGCTGCAGGTGCTGGTCAACCAGAGTCGCAACAGCTCGGGTGAGGTCAAGGGGCAGAGCATCGGCGTGGAGTACCAGCGCCTGCGTGCTCTGGAGCAGTATCTCAATCGCAACGCCCGCGATGGCCGCAACCTGCGCCTGAAACTGATTCCCAAGGCCAAGGACCAGTTGCTCGCCGCCCTGCAGCGTGGCGAGGGTGATCTGGTGGCGCCAGGCGAACTGCTCAGCAGCCAGGGCGGCAACGTGCTGGCCAGCGAAGCGATACGCCGTGACGTACCGGTGGTGATCGTCGCCCGGCAGGGCAATCGGCGTTACCAGCGGCTCGAGCAGCTGGCCGGGCGCAGCCTGTCGCTGCCCACCGGCAGCGTCGCCAAGGAGGCACTGCACGACATCAACCGCCGGCTCGAGGCGCGCAAACTGCCGCCCATCGTCGTCGAGTGGGTGGATCCGACCCTGGCCGTCGAGGACGTGCTGGAGATGGTCCAGGCCGGTATCTTCGATTTTACCGCCGTGGAGCTGCACATCGCCGAGCGCTGGGCCAAGGTGATGCCCAAGCTGCGTGTCGACCGCCATCTGGTGCTCGACAGCAGTGGCGACATGCGATGGTACATGCGCCGTGACGCACCCATGCTCAGTGCCAGCGTCGACCGCTTTCTGGACGGCTACCGAGTGCCCGATGACCAGGACGCCGCCTTCCAGCGTGTGTACCGGCGGCTCTATAAGGTGCATTCGCCCATGGGGCGCACCGAGCGCCAGCGCCTGGAGCGGGTGCGACCGGTGTTGCAGCGCTACGCCGAACAGCACGATTTCGACTGGTTGGCCCTGGCGGCCCTGGCCTTCAAGGAGTCGACGCTCAACCCGGCGGCTCGCGGCAGCAGCGGCGCCACCGGGCTGATGCAGATCACCCCGGCGGCGGCGCGCAGCGTTGGCGTCAGCGATATCTCGCGGGTTGAGAACAACGTGCAGGCCAGTGCCAAGTACCTCGCCAAGATTCGCCGCGGTTTCTTCAACAGCCCGCGGCTCAACGAGCGCGAACGCATGGCGTTCGTGCTCGCCGGCTACAACCTGGGCCCGCAGCGGGTACAGAGCCTGCGGGCAGAAGCGCGGCGGCGCGGCCTCAACCCCGATCAGTGGTTTTTTCAGGTCGAGCGGGTGGCGATGGAGGAACTGGGTATGGGCGTGGTCAGCTACGTCAACGCGGTGAATAAGTACTACCTCGCCTACGCCCGCGAGCGTTATTCCCTGGAGCCGGGGCAAAAAGTGAGTATGGGTAAATAATCGATTTATTCGATTATCTTTAGCGGTTTTATTCGGTGTTCATATTGGCTATTTGAATTAATATGCCGCCATCTCACTCGCATAGCAAAGGATTCGCCCCATGAACCCGTTCATCAAATCCCTGACAGCCACCCGCGCCGGCTTCGGCCTGACCGTCCTGCGCGTGCTGGTCGGCATCACCTTCATGGCCCATGGCGCACAGAAGCTGTTTGGCTGGTTCGGCGGTTATGGCCTTGCCGGCGTGGCCCAGTGGATGGAGAGCATCGGCCTGGCGCCGGGCTACCTGATGGCCTTGCTGGCCGGCAGCGCCGAATTCTTCGGCGGCCTGGCCCTGGTCATCGGCCTGCTGGTGCGGCCTGCTTCGGCGGTACTGGCGATCACCATGCTGGTGGCGATCTTCTCGGTGCATATCGGCAATGGCTTCTTCATGGCCAACAATGGCTACGAGTTCGCCCTGGCGCTGCTGGCCGCCACGCTGGCGCTGCTGATCGAAGGCGCCGGGCGGCTGTCGCTGGACAAGCGCATCGCCGGCTGATCACTGCCTCACTTGCGAAAGCCCGCCCATGCGGGCTTTCCTGGTTATTGACAGGCTGATCGGCAACTCTCTAGGATTGCCACTTGCGCCGATTTAGACAGCTACTTGCGGGGCGCCTCAGGGACTTGTCACGAGTCTCGAAATTCCGCTAAAGCGCTGGTTCGGTGTTGCCTCTCACCGCTGCCCAGCGGGATTTCCGAGGCGGAGACAAACACCATGAGCTGTTCCCAGGCTGCGCAAATTCGTATCGTCCCCATCACCACCCGGCTGGTTCGTCGCAACCCACGGATACTGCTGGGCGGTACTCATCAGCCAACGTTGCTGCGTTATCTGGACGGTTGGCCCGCTCGCCGCGAAGGCCAGCGCGCCTTTCTCGTGCAGTTCGCCGAGCCGGGCGAGTCGCTGCATCGTTTCGCCACTGACAGTTTCGACTTCGCCGTGCTGCAACGGCCGAGTGCCGAGGCGCTCGGGCAACTGACGCGTATCGCCCGGCAGGGGTTGATCACCCTGCGCTGAACCAGCTCTCAGGGGTAGTCAATGGCGACGATGTACCAGTACTTGTCGCCGGTGGGCGTCTGCACCCGCACCTCGGCGTCCAGGCCCTTGCCGACCAGCGCCCGGGCCAAGGGTGAGTCGATGCTGATCAGGTTCAGCTTGAGGTCGAGCTCGTCGGGGCCGACGATGCGATAGCGCGCCTCAACGCCGTCTTCGTCTTCGACGGTGACCCAGGCGCCGAAGTACACCTTGTCCGGATCACTGGGGCGGGTATCCACGACCTTGAGTTTTTCCAGGCGCTTGGTCAGAAAGCGCACGCGACTGTCGATCTCGCGCAGCATCTTCTTGCCGTAGGTGTACTCCGCGTTCTCCGAGCGATCGCCCTGGGCCGCTGCCTCGCTGACCGAGCGGGTTACTTCGGGCCTGCGCACGTGCCATAGCTCATGCAGCTCGGCGCGCAGGCGCGCTTCGCCTTGCGGGGTGATCAAGGGCGTACCCGCGGCGCGGGGAGGGCGATATCGGCTCATGCTCGGCTCTGTCTGGTGCGGACGCGCAGTCTATCAACCCTCGCGCAGAACGGTGAGCGGGCTGGCGTTCAGCGCGCGGCGGGTACCGAGTACACCGGCGATGCCGACCAGCAGCGCACCGATCAACGGCAGCACCAGCAGCCACGGATGGGGCTGCCAGGCCATCTGGAAGGCGTAGCGGTAGATCAGGAAACTGACCAGCTCGCAGCCCAATGCCGCCAGCAGGCCGCTGGCGGCGCCCAGCAGGCCGAATTCGGCACGCCTGGCCTGCACCAGCAGTTTGCGTTCGGCGCCCAGGGCGCGCAGCAGGGCACCCTGATGGATACGCTCGTCCAGCGTCGACTGCAGGCCGGCGAACAGCACCGCCAGGCCCGCTGCCAGCACGAACAGCAATACGAACTCGATGGCGATGGTGACCTGGGCAAGGATGCTGCGCAGCTGGTTGAGCAGCGCTTCGACCTGCAGCAGCGATACCGACGGGAAGGCGCGGGACAGCTCCACCAGCTGCTGCTCATGCTGCGGGGGCAGGTAGAAGCTGGTCAGGTAGGTCACCGGCAGGTCCTTGAGGGTGCCGGGCTCGAAGATCATGAAGAAGTTGGGCTGGAAGTTGTTCCAGTCCACCGTGCGCAGGTTGCTCACCACGGCATCGCGATCGACGCCGCCGACATTGAAGGTCAGGCGGTCGCCGAGCTTGATGTGCAGGCTCTGCGCCAGTTCGTCTTCTACCGACACGCCAGGCAACTCCTGTTGTTTACCTGCCGTCCACCACTGTCCGGCCGTCAGGGTGTTGCCATCGGGCAGGTCGGCGCTCCAGGTCAGGCTCAGGTCACGGCGTACCGCGCGTTCGCCCCGTGAGTCCTCGCTGACGTACTGACGCACCGGCTCGCCATTGACCTGGGTCAGGCGCCCCGGCACCACCGGGTAGAGCGGGGCGGGGTGGGGAGAAAGCTGGGCGAGGCGTTCGGCGAAGGCGTCGCGCTCGGCAGGGAGCACGTTGAGAGCAAAATGATTGGGTGCGTCGGCCGGCAGCTGCTCCTGCCAGTTGTCCAGCAGTTCACCGCGCAGCAGGGCGATCAGCGCCATCGCCAGGAGGATCAGGCCGAAGGCCAGGGATTGCCCGGCTGCCGCGAGCGGCCGGCGCAGCAACTGACCAAGGCCCAGGCGCCATGGCAATGCGGCGCGTGCCAGCAGGCGGCGCAGGCTCTGCAGGCCGAGCAGCAGCAGGCCGCCCAGCAAGAGGGCGGTGATCAGCCCGCCACCGAGCAGGGCCAGGGTCAGCGTCAGGTCGAGGCTCAAGCGCCACATGATCAGGCCCAAGGCGAGCAGTGCCGTGCCGTAGACCAGCCAGGAGCTGGCCGGTACCGGCAGCATGTCGCGGCGCAGCACCCGCAGAGGTGGAACGCGGCCCAGCGCCGCCAATGGCGGCAAGGCGAAACCGGCGAGAGCCACCAGGCCGGTGGCGATACCGGCCAGGGCGGGCCAGACGCCGCCCGGGGGAATCTGCGTGGGCAGCAGGCCCTGCAGCAGGTGGAACAGCGTCTGCTGGGCGAGCCAGCCGAGCAGCGCGCCGGCAAGGCTGGCGAGCAACCCGAGTATCGCCAGTTGCAGGCCGAACAGGCTCAGCGCCTGGCGGCGCGACAGGCCCAGGCAGCGCAGCAGCGCGCTGGCGTCGAAGCGGCGGCTGGCGAAGCGCGACGCCGACAGGGCGACCGCCACGCCAGCCAGCAGTACGGCGGCCAGGCTGGCGAGATTCAGGTAGCGCTCGGCACGATCCAGGGCGCCGCCGACGCGGCGGCTGCCGTCGCGGGCGTCATCGAAGCGCTGGTGGGCCGCCAGCCCCGGCTCGGTGGCCTGCCGATAGCTGGCCAGGGCATCGCTCGGGCCGTTCCACTGTTCGATGTAGCGCACCCGGCTGCCCGGTTGCACCACGCGGGTGGCCGGCAGGTCGTCGAGGTGCATCAGCACATGGGGCGTCAGGCTGTAGAAGTCGCCGGCTTCATCCGGCAGGTAGGTCAGCACCCGGGTGAGGCGCAGCCTCTTGGCGCCGACTTCGATCTGGTCGCCGACTTCCAGATCCAGCGCCACCAAGAGGCGCGATTCGGCCCACACCTCGCCAGGCCCTGGGCCTGCGCTGACGGTTTCTTCGGCGTAGGGCGCGGCGGCGCTCTTGAGCTGGCCGCGCAGCGGGTAGCCCTGCCCGGCGGCCTTGACGCTGGCCAGCTGAATGCCGGCGTCGCTGGCGATCACGCTGGTGAACTCGACCACCTGGGCGTGCTGCAGGCCGCGCCCGGTGCCGGCCTCGATCTGCTCGGGGCTGGCGGGGGCGCTGCCGCGGAGAATCAGGTCGGCGCCGAGAAACTCGGTGGCGCGCAGGCTCATGCCCTCGTTCAGGCGGGCGCCGAAATAGCCGATGGCGGTGCTGGAGGCTACGGCGATCAACAGGGCGAAGAACAGCACGCGCAACTCGCCGGAGCGCGCATCGCGCAGCAGCTGGCGGCCCGCCAGTGACAGCAGGCTTGCAAAGGACAGGTTGCGCATCAGGCGTTCACCGCTGCCACCAGGTGGCCGGCCTCCAGGCGGATGATGCGCTGGCAGCGCGCGGCCAGGCGTTCGTCATGGGTGACCAGCACCAATGTCGCGCCGCGTTCCTGGTTGAGCTCGAACAACAGGTCGCTGATGCGCTCGCCGGTGTGGGTGTCCAGGTTGCCGGTCGGTTCGTCGGCGAACAGTACATCGGGTTCCGCGGCAAACGCCCGGGCGATGGCCACGCGCTGCTGTTCGCCACCGGAAAGCTGGCGCGGCGAGTGGGTCAGGCGTGCACCCAGGCCGACGCGCTCGAGCAGCTCGCTGGCACGCTGACGGGCATCGCTACGGCCTTCCAGCTCCAGGGGCAGCATCACGTTCTCCAAGGCATTGAGGCTGTCGAGCAGCTGGAACGACTGGAACACGAACCCCACGTGCTCGGCGCGCACCCGGGCGCGGGCGTCTTCATCCAGGCTGCCGAGATCGTTGCCGGCCAGCAGGATGCGCCCGGTGCTGGGCAGGTCGAGGCCGGCCAACAGGCCGAGCAGGGTGGATTTGCCGGACCCCGAACTGCCGACGATGGCCAGGCTGCCACCTTTTTCCAGCTCCAGCGACAGGTCGTGCAGGATGGTCAACTCGCCTTCCGCGCTGGAGACCACTTTGTTAAGGTTCTGCGCAGACAGAATGCTTGAGCTCATGAGGAATCCGATGCGTGCAATAGTGAAGGGGGCCATCCTGGGCCTGCTGCTGATAGGGCAGATGGCGCAGGCGGGGACCGTGCTGGTCGTCGGCGATAGTATCAGCGCCGCTTTTGGCATGGATACCCGGCAGGGCTGGGTTCATTTGCTCGATGAACGCATGCGCAACGAGGGGTTCGAGCACCAGGTGGTGAACGCCTCGATCAGCGGCGACACCAGCGCTGGCGGGGCGGCGCGGCTGCCGGCGCTGCTGGCCGAGCACCAGCCGCAACTGGTGATCGTCGAGCTCGGTGGCAACGATGGCCTGCGTGGTTTGCCACCAGGCCAATTGCAACAGAATCTTGCGTCGATGATCGATGCTTCCCGTGGCGCCGGTGCCAAGGTGCTGTTGTTGGGCATGCGCATCCCGCCCAATTACGGCGAGCGCTATACCACGGCATTCGCCAAGGTGTTCGACGACGTGGCCACCGACAAGAATGTGCCGCTGGTGCCCTTTCTGCTCGAGGGCGTGGGCGGTGTCGCGAGCCTGATGCAGGATGACGGCGTGCATCCTGCCGTAGCCGCCCAGCCGCGGCTGCTCGAGAATGTCTGGCCGAGCTTGAAACCATTGCTGTAACGGGCTTTTCCGCTGACGGTGTTTCGGCTAATGTGGCGCCCCCGTTCTGGAGCCCCCCATGTTGCGACCCGTCTGGTCTCTGTATGCCTACCAACTGATCGAGCCGGACGAGCAGCTGGATCTGTTCGCCTGCCGCGAGGTGAAGGTGCACCTGGTCGCTCGCCAGCTGGAGCTTGGTGGCCACGCCGATCGCACCCTGTGCGGTGGCCTGCTGCCCGCGCAGCCGCTGTGGCGCGACCTGGAACGGCCGATGTTGCAGGACCGCCGCCTGTGCCGCGCCTGCCTGGCGACGCTGGAGGCCCAGCGCCGTGGTGAGCGGCCCGCGTGGCCGGGGCGCTGAAGGGCGCCACGGTATACAATCAACTCCCACCATCACCACCACCTCGAAGGTTTTCTGCATGTCGCCGCGCGTTTCAGCTCTTGCCCGCTGTCTGTCGTTGGGTGCTGTCTGTCTGGCAGGCTCCGCCGCCGCACTGGAATTGCCGTTGCCACCGCCCGGCGAGGACATCGTCGGCGAGATCCAGGTCATCAAGGCGCGCTACGAGGACACCTTCGCCGACATCGGTACGGCGAACGACCTGGGCTATCTGGAAATGGTCGCCGCCAATCCGGGTGTGGATGCCTGGCTGCCGGGCGAGGGCACCGATATCGTGCTGCCGACCCGCTTCATCCTGCCGCCCGGGCCGCGTGAAGGCATCGTGATCAACCTCGCCGAATACCGGTTGTACTACTTCCCGAAGGGCCAGAACGTGGTCCACACCTATCCGCTGGGCATCGGTCGCGAGGGCTGGAGTTCGCCGGTAACCCAGGCGCGCATCACCGCCAAGACACCGAACCCGGGCTGGTACCCACCGCAGTCGATTCGCGACGAGCACGCGGCCGACGGCGACCCGCTGCCGAGTTACGTGCCGCCAGGCCCGGACAATCCGCTGGGGCCCTACAAGATGACGCTGTCGGTGCCGGGCTACCTGATTCACGGCTCGAACAAGAAGTTCGGCATCGGCATGCGGGTGAGCCATGGCTGCTTCCGCATGCTCAACAACAACGTGCTCGAGCTGGCCGACATGGTGCCGGTCGGCACGCCGGTGCGTATCGTCAACGAGCCGTACAAGTTCGGCGTCAGCGGCGGCAAGGTCTACCTGGAGGCGCACACGCCGCTGGGCGAGGAGGATGCCCCGGCGGTCGATCACCACACCGAGGTGGTCAACGCCCTGATCCGGCGTAACGACCTCAGCGCCGATAGCCTGGACTGGGACGTGGTGCGTGAGGTGGTGGCTGCCCATGACGGCCTGCCGGTAGAGATCGCTTCGCCGCGCGATGCGGTCATCCAGGCGCAGGCGCCCGCTCTCTGACGACGGCGTGCCGGGCGCTCGGGGAGCGCCCGGTGGAGCATTCATGCAGACATAAAAAAGCCGGCTCGAAAGCCGGCTTTTTCATTGCCCGAGGGCGATTACTTGCGGCTGGCTTTTTCCAGCATACGCAGAGCGCGCTCATTGGCTTCGTCAGCAGTTTGCTGAGCCTTCTGAGCGGCAGCCAGTGCTTCGTCAGCCTTGCGGTAGGCTTCGTCGGCACGAGCTTGAGCGCGGGCTGCTGCGTCTTCGGTTGCAGTCAGGCGAGCTTCGGTTTCTTTGGTGACGCTGCTGCAACCGGTAGCCAGAACTGCGGCCAGAGCCAGAGCAGAGAATTTCAGAACGTTGTTCATCGTGTTCCCCTTAGGGTCAGTTTTTTGCTTATTGAAGCCCTTTCCCGAACCCGGAAAATGGCCGGCGTACATACTACCTGTAACTTTTAGTAAGTAAACGGACGAGGGGCAAGGGTTCCGAATTTTTTCTCTGAAATGAATGCGCTAGCGCCGAATAGCTGTACAGATGGCGGCCGTGTACGCGACTGAGCGCGAGGATTTTCACGTCTCGGATTTCTGCCGGGTCGGCAATTTTCCGGTGAACGGATTTTGCCTTGCCCTTTACGTTCTACAGTGGCTTTATAGCCTATTGTTACCGGATGTACGCAGGCCCTGCCGGGGATGTCGTGCCTGGCCCAATCGAGAGGAGTAGTAATGAGCGAGCCACTGTCCATTCATCATGACCTTGCCGGTCACCAGTTCGAGACCACAGTGGATGGGGATCGCGCTTATCTTTCCTATATGGATCTGGGCAAGCAGACCCTGGATATCTATCGCACCTTCGTGCCCAACTCGTTGCGCGGTCGTGGCATCGCTGCGGCCCTGACCAAGACGGCGCTGGATTACGCCGACAGCATGGGCTACACGGTGATCGCGTCCTGCTCCTATGTGGAGCGCTACATGGCGCGTACCGAAGGCGCTGCCGAGCAGGATTGAAATAGGCGCCGCCTACGAAAACGCCGAGCATCTGCTCGGCGTTTTTCATGGTGGCAGTATTAGCCGCGCTGGCGCTTGGGCAGCACGTCCTTGAGTTTGCCGTGCATGCTGCGCAGGGTCTTCTCGGTGCTTTCCCAATCGATGCAGGCGTCGGTGATCGAGACGCCGTACTTGAGCTGTTGCAGGTCCTTGGGAATCGATTGGTTGCCCCAGCCCAGGTGGCTTTCGACCATCAGGCCGACGATCGACTGGTTGCCTTCGAGGATCTGGTTGGCGACGTTGTCCATCACCAGGGGTTGCAGCGCCGGGTCCTTGTTGGAGTTGGCGTGGCTGCAGTCGACCATGATGTTCGGCTTGATCGATGCCTTTTTCAGTTCCTGCTCGCAAATGGCCACGCTGACCGAATCGTAGTTCGGCTTGCCGTTGCCGCCACGCAGCACCACGTGCCCGTAGGCGTTGCCCTTGGTGGTGACGATGGATACACCGCCTTGCTGGTTGATACCCAGGAAGCGGTGCGGGCTGGAGACCGACTGCAGGGCGTTGATGGCCACCGTGAGGCCGCCATCGGTGCCGTTCTTGAAGCCGACCGCCGAGGACAGGCCCGAGGCCATTTCCCGGTGGGTCTGCGACTCGGTGGTGCGCGCACCGATCGCCGACCAGCTGATCAGGTCCTGCAGGTATTGCGGGGAAATCGGGTCCAGGGCTTCGGTGGCGGTGGGCAGACCCATTTCCGCGAGGTCGAGCAGGAGCTTGCGGCCGATATGCAGGCCGTCCTGGATCTTGAAGGAGTCGTCGAGGTAGGGATCGTTGATCAAACCTTTCCAGCCAACGGTGGTGCGCGGCTTCTCGAAGTACACGCGCATGACCAGATACAGGGTGTCGGAGACTTCCTCGGCGAGCACCTTCAGGCGCTCGGCATATTCGTGGGCGGCTTTGATGTCGTGGATGGAGCAGGGGCCGACCACCACGAACAGGCGGTGATCCTTGCCGTCGAGGATGTCACGCACCACCTGCCGGCCGGCCGATACGGTGCGTTGCGCGCGTTCGGTCAGCGGAATCTCAAGCTTGATCTGTTCCGGGGTGATCAGGGTTTCGTTGGAGGCGACGTTGAGGTCGTTGATCGGTAATTCAGCTGTCGTGCTTTTCATCGGGTGGGTCATCGGGTCACGGGAGCCGGCCGCCAGCGATCCCCGTGCAGCGGGCACAGCAGTATGGGCACAGCGGGGAAGCCGAACCTTAGCGCGTTAGCGCCCGTCGAGACAATGGTATTTAGGGCTTGGACGGCTGAAAGATGGCCAGCCGCTGCTCGCGCCATTCTTCGGCAATCAGCTCCAGGGGCAGCACCTGGCCGGCCTGCTGTTCGCGATGCCTGCGGTAGCGTTCCAGGTTGCAGATTTCTTCGACCATGCGTGCGCGCAGCTCGGGCGCGTGCTCGCTGAAGGCGACGCCTAGCAGATAATGCTCCGATTGCTGCGTGCACCAGGCGACCTGACCCGGGTAGGCTAGCTGTGCACCCAGCACGGGAATGTGCAGCGTGACCGGCGTGCCCCGGGCCAGGGGGTGACCGGACTGGCAGGCCGCACCGCCCAGGCTGATGTTGTCCAGGCATTGGTTGGCGCTGGGCGAGTGGCGGCGTAGCCTCAACTCCACAGGCAGATTGCTGCTATGACGAAGAAAGCGACGCATGAACGAGCACCCCGGTTGCCATCAGAATGATATTGTCCTGCCGAGTATAGCCACGCAATTGGAATTGACCGATTTTGATGCCGATCGGCGATTGCTCGATCTGCCCGGCACCTCACTGGTGATCTTTACCAGCCAGGGCTGCGCGAGCTGCCGCTACGCGCGCCGGCAGCTTCCAGGGATGGCGTTGTCCATCGAACGTCTGGTATGGATCGATGCGCAGGAGAACTTCGGCCTGGTGCAGCGCTACGAGGTCTTCCAGCTGCCGGCGCTTTTCCTGGTGCGCGATGGCGCGTTCTTCGGCGCGCTGCATGCCAGGCTGGCGGCTGTCGAACTGCGCGCAGCGATGACCGAGGCGTTTGCCAGAGCACCCGAAGAGCTGCCCTGAGGGACGTGCCCTGGCCGTTACAGCGGTCGGGCTGGCCATGGGCTAGCCTTTTACGGTGGCTTTTCCATGACGCTGCTAAGCTCAAGCCAGGCCCCGCCGTGCCGGCAGTCGAGGAGGCCGCATGATCCGTTCGATTCTCTACGCCACCGATCTTGGTTTGTATGCGCCCTATGTGTTGCAGCACGCGCTGGCGATGGCCCGAAGTTTCAAGGCGCGCCTGCATGTGGTGCACGTGGTGGAACCTATGGGCCTGTTCGCCGAATCCGTTCTGCAGACCTACGTCGACGAAGCCCGCCTGAAAGAACTGCGCAGCACGGGGCTGGAAACCGTCATGAGCAATATCGAGCTGCGCGTGCTCGAGGGGTTTCGCGACGAACTGGGCGACAATCCCGAGGACCTCGAGCTGATCGGCTCGGTCAGCGTTCTGCGCGGTGATCCGCCGATTTCCGTTCTCGAGCACGCCCAGAAACTCGCCGTGGATCTGCTGGTCGTAGGCAGTCACAGCCACGGCGCGGCGCTCGAGGTGCCCATGGGCCGTACGGCTGCCCGGCTCCTGCAGTTATGCGACGTGCCGATTTACCTGGTGCCCATGCTGCAGCATCGATCCCGCCATGAGTAAGTGGCTGAACCCAGATAAAAAATCTATATATACCGCCTTTACCATTAATATGGTTATATAGCTGATCGATGATCAGGCGGCGGCCTATCCGCTTTGAGGGGTTTATATGAAGCTTCAGCAACTGCGCTACATCTGGGAAGTCGCGCACCATGACCTCAACGTTTCCGCCACAGCGCAGAGCCTGTACACCTCGCAGCCGGGGATCAGCAAGCAGATCCGCCTGCTCGAAGACGAGCTCGGTGTCGAAGTCTTCGCCCGCAGCGGCAAGCACCTGACCCGCGTCACCCCGGCCGGCGAGCGGATCATCACCACCGCCGGGGAAATCCTGCGCAAGGTCGAGAGCATCAAGCAGATCGCCCAGGAATTCTCCAACGAGAAGAAGGGCACGCTGTCCATCGCCACCACCCACACCCAGGCGCGCTACGCGCTGCCGCCGGTGATCAGCAGCTTCATCAAGCAGTACCCGGAAGTCGCCCTGCACATGCATCAGGGCACGCCGACGCAGATCGCCGAAATGGCTGCCGACGGCACCGTGGACTTCGCCATTGCCACCGAAGGCCTGGAGCTCTACAACGATCTGGTGATGATGCCGTGCTACCGCTGGAACCGCTGCGTGATCGTGCCCCAGGGGCATCCGCTGAGCAAATTGCCGAAGCTGACCCTCGAGGCGCTGGCCGAGCACGAGATCGTCACCTACACCTTTGGCTTCACCGGTCGCTCCAAGCTCGATGAAGCCTTCAGTCACCGTGGGCTGACCCCCAAGGTGGTGTTCACCGCCGTCGATGCCGACGTGATCAAGACCTACGTGCGCCTTGGTCTGGGTGTCGGCATCGTGGCCGGCATGGCGGTCGATCCGAACCTGGACCCGGACCTGGTGGTGCTCGATGCCAGCGAACTGTTCGAGTCCAGCGTGACGCGCATCGGTTTCCGTCGCGGCACCTTCCTGCGCGGCTTCATGTGCGATTTCATCGAGACCTTCGCCCCGCACCTGACCCGTGACGTGCTGGCCAAGGCCGTGCAGTGCCACAACAAGGTCGAGCTCGAAGAGCTGTTCAAGGACGTCAAGCTGCCGCTGCACTGAGCCACGCAGCCAAACGAAAAATGGCGCCTGCAAGGGCGCCATTTTTTTCGTCTCGAGATCAGTGGCTCAGGTGCAGGCCACACTCGCGGTTGTCTTCGCCCTTGGTGGGGTCGAAGTAGTCGAAGTTGTTCGGCAGGCCGTGGGCGGTCAGGTACCCGTAGAGATCCTTGGAGGACCAGTGCAGCAACGGGGCGACCTTGATCAGGCCGTCCGGGTTGATGCTCACCGGCTGCATCTGCGCACGCACTGCCGTGTCGGTGGCGCGCAGGGCGGTGAACCATACGCCAGGCGCGGTTTCGCGCAGGGCGCGGGCGAACGGCTCGAGCTTCACTTCTTCGGTAAATGCGGCGTGGCGCGGGTCGTCCAGTCCCGGTGTCGGGCCATCGATGGCCTCGCGATGGGCACGGCTGCGCTTGGGCAGGTAGGTGATCAGGTTGAGGCCCAGTTGCTGGGTGACCTCATCGGCGAACCGGTAGGTGGCCTCGGTGTTGTAGCCGCTGTCCATCCACACGATCGGGATATCGGCCTTGGCCTGGCTGACCATGTGCAGGATCACCGCTTCGAAGGGGCGGAAGTTGGTGGTGCAGATGGCGGGTTTGCCCAGGCCGATCGCCCACTCGATCAGCTTTTGCGGCTGATTGGCGAATTCGGCGTTGAGTCTGTCCAGATCGAGATCCATTGCGGGCTCCGAGGCGTGTGGGTGAGAGGGCGATGGTAGCAAATCTGCGCGGCAGCCGTGGCGGCGGACAGGTGATCAAGGCCGAGCGCGCCTGCTGCCGGGGTGGCCCGGCAGCAGGCGGCTCGATCAGATTTCCGCGGGCGGAATGTGGCCGAACAGCTCCTGGGAGAAGCGCGTGCGTTCCTCGGCGTTTTCCTGGATGCCCTTGGCGGCCAGTTCTGCCAGGCGCGCTTCCACGGCGTGGGCGCGATGGGTCAGGCCGCAGTCGTTGGCGATCTGGATGTTCAGGCCGGGGCGGGCGTTGAGCTCGAGAATCAGCGGGCCCTTGTCCTGATCGAGCACCATGTCCACCCCGATGTAGCCCAGACCGCACAGCTCGTAGCAGCCGGCCGCGAGCTTCATGAAGCCATCCCAGTTGGGCAGTTGCACGCCATCCACCGCGTTGGTGGTGTCGGGGTGTTTGCTGATCTTGTTGTTCAGCCAGGTACCGCGCAGGGTCACGCCGGTGGCCAGGTCCACACCGACGCCGATGGCGCCCTGGTGCAGGTTGGCCTTGCCGCCGGACTGGCGGGTCGGCAGGCGCAGCATGGCCATCACCGGGTAGCCCATCAGCACGATGATGCGGATGTCCGGCACGCCTTCGTAGCTGATGCTCTTGAAGATGCTGTCCGGGGTGACCCGGTATTCGATCAGCGCACGGTCGCGGTGGCCACCCAGGGAGTACAGGCCCGAGAGAATGCTGGAGATCTGCTGCTCGATTTCCGAGTGACTGACGATCTTGCCGGATACCGTCTTGAAGCGATCCTCGAAGCGGTCGGCGATCACCAGGATGCCGTCGCCGCCGGCGCCCTGGGCCGGCTTGACGACGAAATCGCTGCGCTCGCCGATGATCTTGTCGAGGTTGTCGATCTCCTTTTCGGTGGAGATCACCCCGTACATTTCCGGCACGTGAATGCCGGCTTCGATGGCGCGCTGCTTGGTGATGATCTTGTCGTCGACGATCGGGTACAGGTGGCGCTTGTTGTACTTGAGCACGTAGTCCGCGTTGCGGCGGTTGATGCCCATGATGCCCTTGGCTTCAAGGGCCTTCCAGGTTTTCCAGAGACCTAGCATTGGCTCAATCCTTCAGGAAGGCTTTGAAGCGGAACAGTTCGGTCAGGCGGTAGCCGCGGTAGCGACCCATGGCCAGCATGAAGCCCACCAGCACCAGCAGCACCGCCGGGAAGGTGAACACGAAGTACACCAGCTCCGGCACGCTCATCAGCAGGTGCGCCAGGGTGGCGGCGACCAGGGTGCCGATGGCGACCTTGAAGGCATGGCCACCGCCACGTTCTTCCCAGGTGATCGACAGGCGCTCGATGGTCATGGTCAGAATCACCATCGGGAACAGGGCGACCGACAGGCCGCGCTCCAGGCCCAGCTTGTGGCTGAACAGGCTGATGGCGGCGATCAGCACCACCACGAAGGTCAGCACCACCGACAGCCTTGGCAGCATCTGCAGCTTGAGGTGCTCCAGGTAGGAGCGCAGCGACAGGCCCAGGGCGGTGATCACCGTGAACAGGAAGATACCGAAGCCCAGCTGGGTTTCCCGGAAGGCCAGGGCGATCAGCACCGGGGTGAAGGTACCCAGGGTCTGCAGGCCACCGAGGTTGCGCAGGATCAGGATCACCAGCACGCCGATGGGGATCATCACCATGATCATGAAGGTCTGCTGGGTCTGCAGCGGCAGGCCGTACAGCGAGTACTCGAGGAAGTCGGCGTCGGTGTTCTCGTCGGTCAGCTGGGCGAGGCGAATGGCGTTCATCTCGCTGTTGTTGAGGGTGAAGGTGGTGGTGGCCTGACGACCGCCATCGAGGGTGATCAGTGGCTCGTCACCGGTCCACCAGACCAGGCGATCGGCCGGCAGGCCCTGCTCGCCGGTTTCCGGGTTGAAGTACAGCCAGCGGTCGCCGTTGAAGCTGCGCAGCCACAGTTCGGGGCTCTGCTGGATGTCGGCAGCCAGGCGAATGGTGTGCACGCGCTCCATCGGCACGTGGGCGATGGACAGCAGCAGTTCGACGGCCTGGGCCTTCTTGGTGGTCGAGGCATCGCCGCCGAGCAGCAGCTTGGCGTTGTCGTCGTTGGTGTTGTTGACGCGCTTGATGGTCTCGCTGATGAAGGTCTCGACGTCGGCCGAGTGCTGGCGGATCGGCGCCAGCAGCGCCTCGGCGGCGATCTTCTCGGGGCCTTCCACCGGAATGCTGTCACGGAAGATCGGCCCCTTGGCCTTGGCCTGCTCGCCGCTGTAGCGCTTGGTCAGCACCAGGCGGTAGTAGAGGGTCTGCTTGCCACTGGCGCGACGCGCCGACCAGGTCACCTTGCGGTTGCCATCGGCACGGTTGACGCTCACCCCGTAGTTGTTGGAGATGAAGCTCTCGTTGAGGCTGACGTAGTCCTGGTTCAGCGGCGGTACGAACATCTGCAGCTTGATCGGGTCGCGGCCATTGGCCTGGAATTCGACCCGGGTGTCGATGTTCCAGAGGTCGTCGGTTTCGTCACTGCTGACCGGGATGCCGAGAATGAAAATCTGATAGGCCGTAATCAGAACGCCCAGGCTCACCAGAATGGTGATCAGGATTTTCAGATGCAGGGTAAGAGAGCGCATGGGGATTACTCGCCGGATTTTGCGTTGGAACAGTCAGGTTTCCCTGCTGCGTATTTTAGGCTGGGGTCGACCAGGGCATCGAAGCGCTTGAGCGCGTCGGAGCCGATCAAGAGCGGGTATTGGAAGGCGCTGCGATCGGTAAGGTTCACTTCGATCTGGCGTTTGACGTTACCCATGCACACGTCCAGTTCGATGACCGGGCGGGCGGTGTAGGTCTTCTCGTCATCCTCGTCGACATCACCGGCGCGGCGCTTGATCTTGCTGATGCGTGCCAGCGGGCGCTCGATGGGATGCGCATGGGCATCGTCGATGGCCAGGTAGAAACGCACCCAGCGCTCACCGTCGCGCTTGAAACGCTCGATGTCGCGAGCGCTGAGCGAGGCGGTCTGGGCGCCGGTATCGAGCTTGGCGGCCACTTCCACGTCGATGTCGAGGCTGACGTATTCGTTCAGCCCATAGATGGTTTTGTCCGCAGCGACAGCATGGCAAGACAGCGCCAGCAGGCAGGGCAGAGTAGTCAGGAAATGAAGTCTCATGGGTCCTTGAGTAGATGAAGCGATGGGACGATCCATGCGCCATTGAAGACGGCCCCCAGGCCGCTGCTGCAGTGGCCGGGGGCGAAATGAGGCGAAGTCTAGCATGGCCCGCGAAGGTGCCGACAGTCGCTTGTGCAGCGCACCACCGGCGTTCGCCAGGGGCTCGGTTGTGGTGAATCCACCCGTGCCGCCAAGCCGTTGTGATCCGCTCGCGCGCCGGTACGGTCAGGCAGTGAGCCGCTCCAGCGGCTCGCGGAGCCGTGACCGACCTCCAACGGGTCTGGGCGATCATCCGGCACCGAGCCCGTGGCCAGCCAGGCGCTGGGCGAGGCGCTCCGGCAGGGGCGATGGATATCGAGGTCAGCCTCGCTTGCGTGATTATTGTCGACACGGTGACTTGAAATTTCTGCCGATATCGCTTTATCTGCAGATAAATCTAGGTGAGTGTCGACAATATGCTGGAAGCCGTTGAGTCTGAGGAAGATGCTGGGACCCTGGCCGAAAACGTCTTTCGCCAGATTCAGCTGGCCATCGTGCGTGGCGAGATGGCGCCGGGCAGCAAGATTTCCGAGCCCGAACTGGCACGGACCTATGGCATCAGCCGCGGGCCGTTGCGCGAGGCCATCCATCGGCTCGAGGGGCAGAAGCTACTGGTGCGCATTCCCCATGTCGGCGCCCGGGTGGTGTCGCTCAGCCATGCCGAGTTGATCGAGCTGTACGAGATCCGCGAATCCCTGGAGGGCATGGCCTGCCGTCAGGCGGCCGAACGCATGAGCCAGACCGAGATCGACGACCTGCGCCGGGTGCTCGACCTGCACGAGCAGGATGCCGCGTTCCAGGCCGGTGTCGGCTACTACCAGCAGGAAGGTGATTTCGACTTCCACTACCGGATCATCCAGGGCAGCGGCAACCGTACCCTGGCCAAGCTCTTGTGCGATGAGCTGTATCAGCTGGTGCGCATGTATCGCCTGCAGTTCTCCGCCACGCCCAACCGGCCGCACCAGGCCTTTGCCGAACACCACCGCATTCTCGATGCCATCGAAGGCCGGGACGGCGAACTGGCCGAGTTGCTGATGCGCCGGCATATCGGCGCTTCCAAACGCAATATCGAGCGTCATTACCAGGCCCAGGTCGGGCAGGTGGCGCTCGCCAAACCTTCCAAGACCCGAGGTGAATCATGACCCAGCTTTCTGCCGGCCAGCGTTTCCGCCAGGCCCTCGCTGAAGAAAAACCGTTGCAGGTGATCGGTGCGATCAATGCCAACCATGCGCTGCTGGCCCAGCGTGCCGGCTTCAAGGCGATCTACCTGTCCGGTGGCGGTGTGGCGGCGGGCTCACTGGGTCTGCCGGACCTGGGCATCAATACCCTGGAAGACGTGCTGATCGACGTGCGCCGCATCACCGACGTGTGCGGCTTGCCGCTCATGGTCGATATCGACACCGGCTTCGGCCCCAGCGCCTTCAACATCGAGCGCACCATCAAGAGCCTGATCAAGGCCGGTGCGGCGGCAGCGCACATCGAGGATCAGGTCGGCGCCAAGCGTTGCGGTCACCGCCCGGGCAAGGAAATCGTCTCCTGCGAGGAAATGGCCGACCGGGTGAAGGCTGCGGCCGACGCCAGGACCGACCCGGACTTCTTCCTGATCGCGCGCACCGATGCCATCCAGGCCGAGGGCGTGGACGCCGCCATCGAGCGTTGCCTTCGTTATGTGGAGGCGGGCGCCGAAGGCATCTTCGCCGAAGCCGCCATTGATCTGCCGACCTATCAGCGCTTCGTCGATGCGCTGAACGTGCCGATCCTGGCCAACATCACCGAGTTCGGCGCCACGCCGCTGTTCACCCGCGACGAACTGGCGTCGGTGGGCGTGGCCATCCAGCTCTATCCGCTGTCGGCGTTCCGCGCGGCCAACAAGGCGGCGGAAAGCGTTTACACCTCGATTCGCCAAAATGGTCATCAGCAGGAGGTGGTCGAGCAGATGCAGACCCGTGCCGAGCTGTATGAGCGTATCGGCTACCACGCCTTCGAGCAGAAGCTCGACGCGCTGTTCGCCGCCAAGAAGTGATCGCCTGGCGGGCCGCACCGCGCCCGTGCATAACAACAAGACATCCCCTGCGGATGAAAGGAGAGACTGATGAGCGCCACCGACACCACCGTTGCGGGTTTCAAGCCGAAGAAGTCCGTCGCCCTGAGTGGCACCGCTGCCGGCAACACCGCCCTGTGCACCGTGGGCCGCACCGGCAATGACCTGCATTACCGCGGTTACGACATTCTCGACGTGGCCAACAGCTGCGAGTTCGAGGAAATCGCCCACCTGCTGGTGCACGGCAAACTGCCGACCGTTGCCGAACTGACCGCCTACAAGGCCAAGCTCAATGCGCTGCGTGGTTTGCCGGCAGCACTCAAGGTCGCGCTGGAGCAGCTGCCGCCTTCGGCTCACCCTATGGATGTGATGCGCACCGGCGTATCGGTGCTCGGCTGCCTGTCGCCGGAAAAGGATGATCACAACCACCCCGGCGCGCGGGATATCGCGGACAAGCTGATGGCCTCGCTCGGCTCGATGCTGCTGTATTGGTACCACTTCAGCCACAACGGCAAGCGCATTGAGGTGCAGACCGACGACGACTCCATCGGCGGACATTTCCTGCACCTGCTGCACGGCGAAGCGCCTCGCGCTTCCTGGGTGCGTGCCATGCACACCTCGCTGAACCTGTATGCCGAGCACGAGTTCAACGCCTCGACCTTCACCTCGCGGGTGATCGCCGGCACCGGATCGGACCTGTTTTCCGCCATCGCTGGCGGCATCGGCGCATTGCGCGGGCCCAAGCACGGCGGCGCTAACGAAGTGGCCTTCGAGGTGCAGAAGCGCTACGACAGCCCGGACGAGGCCGAGGCCGATATCCGCGAGCGGGTGGGGCGCAAGGAAGTGGTGATCGGCTTCGGCCACCCGGTCTACACCGTCAGCGACCCGCGCAACAAGGTGATCAAGGAAGTCGCACGGGAGCTGTCGGCCGAGCAGGGCAACAACAAGATGTTCGACATTGCCGAGCGCCTGGAAACCATCATGTGGGACATCAAGAAGATGTTCCCCAACCTCGACTGGTTCAGTGCCGTCAGCTACCACATGATGGGCGTGCCGACCGCCATGTTCACCCCGCTGTTCGTCATCGCCCGCACCGCCGGCTGGTCCGCCCATGTCATCGAACAGCGCATCGACGGCAAGATCATCCGCCCGAGCGCCAACTACACAGGGCCTGAAGACCTGAAGTTCGTGCCGCTCAAGGACCGCAAATAATCAATCATGGAAAACACCATGAACTACACCGTGAATAGCCAATACCGCAAGCGCCTGCCCGGCACCGACCTGGATTACTTCGATGCCCGCGAGGCTGTCGAGGCCATTCAGGCCGGCGCCTGGAGCAAGCTGCCCTACACCTCGCGGGTGCTTGCCGAGCAACTGGTGCGCCGTTGCGAGCCCCGGGATCTGGCCGCCTCGCTGGAGCAACTGGTCCATCGCAAGCGTGATCTGGACTTCCCCTGGTACCCGGCGCGGGTGGTCTGCCACGACATTCTCGGCCAGACCGCGCTGGTCGACCTGGCCGGCCTGCGTGACGCCATCGCCGAGAGGGGCGGTGATCCGGCCAAGGTCAATCCGGTGGTGCCGACCCAGTTGATCGTCGACCATTCGCTGGCCGTGGAAGCGCCGGGCTTCGACCCGGACGCCTTCGAGAAGAACCGCGCCATCGAGGACCGCCGCAACGAGGACCGCTTCCACTTCATTGACTGGACCAGGACCGCGTTCAAGAACGTCGACGTGATCCCGGCCGGCAACGGCATCATGCACCAGATCAATCTGGAGAAGATGAGCCCGGTGATCCAGGCGCGCGGCGGCATCGCGTTCCCGGACACCTGCGTCGGCACCGACTCCCATACCCCGCACGTCGACGCCCTGGGCGTGATCGCCATCGGCGTCGGCGGCCTGGAAGCCGAGACGGTGATGCTTGGTCACCCATCGATGATGCGCCTGCCGGATATCGTCGGTGTCGAGCTGACCGGCAAGCGCCAGCCGGGCATCACTGCCACCGATATCGTCCTGGCGCTGACCGAGTTCCTGCGCAAGGAGCGGGTGGTCGGCGCCTGGGTCGAGTTCTTCGGCAAGGGGGCGGACAGCCTGTCCATCGGCGACCGTGCGACCATTTCCAACATGTGTCCGGAGTACGGCGCCACCGCCTCGATGTTCTATATCGATGGCCAGACCATCGATTATCTGCGGCTCACCGGCCGCGAGCCGGAGCAGGTCGCCCTGGTGGAGCACTACGCCAGGACCCTTGGCTTGTGGAGCGATGCGCTGGTAACCGCCGAGTACGAGCGCGTGCTGCGTTTCGACCTGGGCAGCGTGGGCCGCAACATGGCCGGCCCGAGCAACCCGCACCGTCGCCTGCCGACCTCGGCACTGGCCGAGCGCGGGATCGCCGACGAAGCCAAGCTGCAGGTCGGCAAAGGCGAGGAAGCCCAGGGCCTGATGCCCGATGGCGCGGTGATCATCGCCGCCATCACCAGTTGCACCAACACCTCCAACCCGCGCAACGTGGTGGCCGCCGGCCTGGTGGCCAGGAAGGCCAACGCGCTGGGCCTGGTGCGCAAGCCCTGGGTGAAGACCTCGTTCGCGCCAGGCTCCAAGGTCGCCAAGCTGTATTTGCAGGAGGCCGGTCTGTTGCCGGAGCTGGAAAAGCTTGGCTTCGGCATCGTCGCCTATGCCTGCACCACCTGTAATGGCATGTCCGGCGCGCTGGATCCGGCGATCCAGAAGGAAATCATCGACCGCGACCTGTATGCCACTGCCGTGCTGTCGGGCAACCGCAATTTCGACGGGCGCATTCACCCCTATGCCAAGCAGGCCTTCCTGGCCTCGCCGCCGCTGGTGGTGGCCTATGCCATCGCCGGTACCGTGCGCTTCGATATCGAACAGGACGTGCTCGGCCATGACGCGGCCGGCAATCCGATCACGCTGAAGGACCTGTGGCCGAGTGACGAAGAGATCGACGCCATCGTCGCCGCGAGCGTGAAGCCCGAGCAGTTCAAGCAGATCTACATTCCGATGTTCGATCTGGGCAGCGTGCAGGAGGCTGAAAGCCCGTTGTATGCCTGGCGGCCGACGTCCACCTACATTCGCCGCCCGCCGTACTGGGAGGGCGCGCTGGCCAGTGAACGCACGCTCAGGGGCATGCGCCCGCTGGCGATCCTGCCGGACAACATCACCACCGATCACCTGTCGCCGTCCAACGCCATCCTGGCGGACTCGGCCGCCGGTGAGTACCTGGCGAAAATGGGCTTGCCGGAGGAGGACTTCAACTCCTACGCGACTCATCGGGGTGACCATCTGACTGCACAGCGCGCCACCTTCGCCAACCCGCAACTGGTCAACGAAATGGTCGTGGTCGACGGTGAGGTGAAGAAAGGCTCGCTGGCCCGCGTCGAGCCCGAGGGCCAGGTGATGCGCATGTGGGAGGCCATCGAGACCTACATGAACCGCAAGCAGAACCTGATCATCGTGGCCGGTGCCGACTACGGCCAGGGCTCGTCGCGGGACTGGGCAGCCAAGGGCGTGCGCCTGGCGGGTGTCGAGGTGATCGTCGCCGAAGGCTTCGAGCGCATCCACCGTACCAATCTGGTGGGCATGGGCGTGCTGCCGGTGGAGTTCAAGCCGGGCACCACGCGCCTGACCCTGGGCCTGGACGGTACCGAGACCTACGATATCCAGGGCGATATCACGGCACGCGGCGAGCTGACCCTGGTGGTGAACAGGCGCAACGGCGAGGTGGTGCGGGTACCGGTGACCTGCCGGCTGGATACGGCGGCCGATGTCAGTGTGTACAAGGCCGGTGGCGTGCTGCAGCGCTTCGCCAAGGACTTCCTCGAAGGCGCGGTGGCTTGATCACGTAGGGTGGATGGCGCTTTTCCATCCACCGTGGCGAGTTCCACGGTGTATCGATGGGGCGTGAGCTACGCGCCCCGATCCACCCGACGATTTATTTAGTGCATAGCCAGGCTGTAATTCGGGAAAACCAGCCCCACCATTTTTCTATCAGGACTGCGCTCATGGCTTATCTGCCGCAAGTGAAAATCCCCGCCACCTATATGCGTGGCGGTACCAGCAAGGGCGTGTTCTTTCGCCTCGAGGATCTGCCCGTGCAATGCCAGGTGCCGGGCGAGGCCCGCGACAAGCTATTTATGCGCGTGATCGGCAGCCCCGATCCCTACTCGGCGCATATCGATGGCATGGGCGGTGCGACGTCGAGCACCTCCAAGTGCGTGATCCTGTCGAAAAGCAGCCAGCCTGGTCACGATGTCGACTACCTCTACGGCCAGGTGTCCATCGACAAGGCCTTTGTCGACTGGAGCGGCAACTGCGGCAACCTGTCCACCGCCGCCGGCGCCTTCGCCATCCATGCCGGCCTGATGGACGCTTCGCGCATTCCCGAGAACGGCACCTGCATGGTACGTATCTGGCAGGCCAATATTCAGAAAACCATCATCGCCCATGTGCCGATCAGCAATGGCCAGGTCCAGGAAACCGGCGATTTCGAACTCGATGGGGTGACCTTCCCGGCAGCCGAGATCGTGCTGGAGTTTCTCGATCCGTCCGAGGAAGGCGAGGAGGGTGGCTCGATGTTTCCCACCGGCAATCTGGTGGATGAGCTGGACGTGCCTGGGGTCGGTACGTTCAAGGCGACCCTGATCAGCGCCGGCATTGCGACCATCTTCGTCAACGCCGCGGACCTTGGCTATCAAGGTACCGAGTTGCGCGAAGACATCAACTCGGACCCGGCGCAATTGGCGCGTTTCGAGCAGATTCGCGTGGCCGGCGCATTGCGTATGGGCTTGATCAAAAGCCCGGAGGAGGCCCTGACCCGCCAGCATACGCCCAAGATCGCCTTCGTCAGCCCAGCGAAAAGCTACCGGGCATCGAGCGGCAAGACGGTCGCTGCGGATGAAGTGGATCTGCTGGTGCGCGCGCTGTCCATGGGCAAGCTGCATCACGCCATGATGGGCACCTGCGCGGTGGCCATCGGCGCGGCGGCGGCGGTACCTGGCACACTGGTCAACCAGGCCGCTGGCGGTGGCGAGCGGCAGGCGGTGCGCTTTGGGCATCCTTCCGGCACCTTGCGGGTCGGCGCCGAAGCCAGTCAGGTCGGCGCCAGCTGGGCGGTCACCAAGGCGATCATGAGCCGCAGTGCGCGAATCCTTATGGAAGGCTGGGTACGGGTGCCGGCGTGAACCGGCTACTCGTCAGTGCTGAGTCGTGCTGAGCAGCAAACCGCCTGCGCCCATGAAAAAGGCGCCGGTGGTGCGGTTCAGCCGCTGCGCACCTTGCCGGGTGCGGATAAAGCGGCGGATCTGCCGACCGAACAGGGCATAGACCAGCGAGGCGGCGTATTCGGCCAGCAGATAGGTGGCGCCCAGGTATATGAACTGTTCGCTTGCCGGCTCGCCGGGCTTGATGAACTGCGGGAAGATCGCGGCGAACAGAAGAATCGCCTTGGGATTGCTGATGCCGATCAGAAACTCCTGCAGCATCAGGCGCGACACCTGCCGTTGTGGCTGCACGGCCGGCACCGCGCCTTCCAGGTCCAGGCCGCTGAATTCCCGGCTGCGCCAGGCACTGACACCGAGATACAGCAGGTACAGCGCGCCGACCCACTTGATCACCGTGAAGGCGGTTTCCGACGCCAGCAACATGGCGCCCAGGCCAACGGCGGAGATGCTCAGGAAAATGGCGAACGCCACCACCCGCCCGGTGGTGGCCAGCAGGGCCGCGCCGATGCCATGGCGGATGCCGTTGTTCATCGCGCAGAAGTTGTTGGGCCCCGGCGTCAAGGCGATCACAAAGGCGAGCGGGGCGAACAGCACGGCATCGGACAGCGTCATGGCTGGGGCCTCAAGGGGGCGGTTATTTGAAGCGTCGTTCGACGCCTTTTTCCACCAGGATCTTGGCGGAAATCTCTTCCACCGAGAAATGGGTGGAATCGATGAAGGCGATCGATTCGCGGCGGAACAGGCTTTCCACCTCGCGCACCTCGAATTCGCACTGAGCATAGCTGGCGTAGCGACTGTTTGGCTTGCGCTCGTTGCGGATGGCCGCCAGGCGGTCGGGGTCGATGGTCAGGCCGAACAGCTTCTCGCGGTGTTTCTTCAGCGAAGCCGGCAGTTGCAGGCGCTCCATGTCGTCTTCGGTGAGCGGGTAGTTGGCGGCGCGAATGCCGTACTGCATGGCCATGTACAGGCAGGTCGGGGTCTTGCCGCAACGCGACACGCCGACCAGGATCAGGTCGGCCTTGTCGTAGTAATGGGTGCGTGCGCCGTCATCGTTGTCGAGGGCGAAATTGACCGCCTCGATGCGCTCCATGTAGTTGGTATTGCCGCTGATCGAGTGCGACTTGCCCACCGAGTACGACGAGTGGGAGGCGAGTTCCTGCTCGAGGGGCGCCAGGAAGGTCGAGAAGATGTCGATCATGAAGCCGCGGGACTCGGCCAGGATGTCGTGGATCTGCTGGTTGACGATGGTGGCGAAGATGATCGGGTTGGCGCCGTCCTTGTCGGCGGCATTATTGATTTGTTGTACCATGGCGCGCGCCTTTTCGACGCTGTCCACGTAGGGCCGCGTGAGCTTGGTGAAGCCGATGGTGTCGAACTGGGCCAGCAGGCTTTGCCCCAATGCCTCCGCGGTGATACCGGTGCCGTCGGAGATGAAGTACGCGGTTCGTGTCATTGCGCAAATGGCCTATAAGCTGGGAACGAATCTTGGCTATGATAGGTCGGTTTTTTGCCGGCCCTGATGGGTTTGCATTGTTACTTATTTTCCAGGGCCAGGCCATTGTCCACCCGGCGCATGCCGACGGCGTTTCCAGCCCATGAGCTTTTCCAACACTGAAGTGGAGAGATCACCTTGGCAGAGTACGTAGTTTCCCTCGATAAGCTCGGCAATCACGATGTCGAGCATGTAGGGGGCAAGAACGCCTCCCTCGGCGAGATGATCAGCAACCTGGCGGGCGCTGGCGTTTCGGTTCCCGGTGGTTTCGCCACGACGGCCCAGGCCTATCGCGACTTTCTCGAGCAGAGCGGCCTCAATGCGCAGATCCACGAGGCCCTGGACGCCCTGGATGTCGACGACGTCAACGCCCTGGCCAAGACCGGCGCGCAGATTCGCCAGTGGGTGATGGAGGCCGAGTTCCCGGCTGCGCTCAACGAGCAGATCCGCACCGCCTTCGCCGCCATGGCGGGTGGCAATGACAACATGGCGGTGGCCGTGCGTTCCTCGGCCACCGCCGAAGACCTGCCCGATGCCTCCTTTGCCGGCCAGCAGGAAACCTTCCTGAACATCCGCGGCGTGGAAAACGTCATCCGCGCGGCCAAGGAAGTCTTCGCCTCGCTGTTCAACGACCGCGCCATCGCCTACCGCGTGCACCAGGGCTTCGACCACAAGCTGGTCGCCCTGTCCGCCGGCGTGCAGCGCATGGTGCGTTCGGAAACCGGCACTGCCGGCGTGATGTTCACCCTGGATACCGAATCGGGTTTCCGCGACGTGGTGTTCATCACCGGTGCCTACGGCCTGGGCGAGACCGTGGTTCAGGGCGCGGTCAATCCCGACGAATTCTATGTCCACAAGCAGACCCTGGAGGCCGGTCGCCCGGCGATCCTGCGTCGCAACCTGGGCAGCAAGGCGATCAAGATGATCTACGGCGACGAAGCCAAGGCCGGCAAGTCGGTCAAGGTGGTCGACGTCGACCGTGCCGACCGCGCGCGTTTCTGCCTCACCGATGCCGAGGTCAGCGAGCTGGCCAAGCAGGCCATGATCATCGAGAAGCACTACGGTCGTCCGATGGACATCGAGTGGGCCAAGGACGGTGACGACGGCAAGCTGTACATCGTCCAGGCGCGCCCGGAAACCGTGAAGAGCCGCGCCAGCGCCACCGTGATGGAGCGCTACCTGCTCAAGGAAAAAGGCACCGTGCTGGTCGAAGGCCGCGCCATCGGCCAGAAGATCGGCGCCGGCAAGGTGCGGGTGATCAACGACGTGTCCGAGATGGACAAGGTCCAGCCCGGCGACGTGCTGGTTTCCGACATGACCGATCCGGACTGGGAACCGGTGATGAAGCGCGCCAGCGCCATCGTCACCAACCGCGGCGGGCGTACCTGCCACGCGGCGATCATCGCCCGCGAGCTGGGCATTCCGGCCGTGGTCGGTTGCGGCAACGCCACCCACGCACTGCGTGACGGCCAGGGCGTGACGGTTTCCTGTGCCGAAGGCGACACCGGTTTCATCTTCGAGGGCGAACTGGGTTTCGACGTGCGTCAGAACTCCATCGACGCCATGCCCGAACTGCCGTTCAAGATCATGATGAACGTCGGCAACCCCGATCGCGCCTTCGATTTCGCCCAGTTGCCCAACGCCGGTATCGGCCTGGCGCGCCTGGAGTTCATCATCAACCGCATGATCGGCGTGCACCCCAAGGCGCTGCTGAACATGGACGGCCTGCCGCCGGAAATCCAGGAAAGCGTCGAGAAGCGCATCGCCGGCTACGCCGACCCGGTGAACTTCTACGTCGAGAAGCTGGTGGAAGGCATCAGCACCCTGGCGGCGGCGTTCTGGCCGAAGAAGGTCATCGTGCGCCTGTCCGACTTCAAGTCCAACGAATACGCCAACCTGATCGGCGGCAAGCTGTACGAGCCGGAAGAAGAGAACCCGATGCTGGGCTTCCGTGGCGCGTCGCGCTACATCAGCGAATCGTTCCGCGACTGCTTCGAGCTCGAGTGCCGGGCGCTGAAGAAAGTCCGTAACGAGATGGGCCTGACCAACGTCGAGATCATGGTGCCGTTCGTGCGCACCCTGGGCGAAGCCAAGCAGGTGGTCGATCTGCTGGCCGAGAACGGCCTGGCCCGCGGGCAGGATGGCCTGAAGGTCATCATGATGTGCGAGCTGCCGTCCAACGCCATCCTGGCCGAGGAATTCCTGGAATACTTCGACGGTTTTTCCATCGGCTCCAACGACCTGACCCAGCTGACCCTGGGCCTGGATCGTGACTCCGGAATCGTCGCGCATCTGTTCGATGAGCGTAACCCGGCGGTCAAGAAGCTGCTGTCCAACGCCATCCAGGCATGCAACAAGGCGGGCAAATACATCGGTATCTGCGGCCAGGGTCCGTCGGACCACCCGGATCTGGCGCGCTGGCTGATGGAGCAGGGCATCGAGAGCGTTTCCCTGAACCCGGATTCGGTGCTGGAAACCTGGTTCTTCCTCGCCGAAGCCCAGCCCAGCTGATCGAAGCGGTTTGAAGGATGACCCGAGGGCAGGTTCTACCTGCCTTTTTTGTGACCTGTCATCCCCGGCGGCCACCCTTCTGGCCGTCGCAAGCGACGTCGAAACCTTCTCCCGGAAGTATTTGGTGCCGCTGGGCCGGCGCCAAGCCCGCAGGCGGCTATGGCGTTCGTGTCGCCAGGTCGTGAATTTTGGTGTCCGCCACCGGGCGATCCCTGCAGCGGGCAATCTGTTGTGTCAGAGCGAAGAAGATGCAAAGCAGCAGTGAGTTGTTTCCCGTAGCGCTGATGAGTGCCGAGCTACGGGGTGACCTGAGTGAAGATGTCTACCGCCTCAAACCGGGCAACAGTCCGGATTTCAGTGTCGAACTGGCCGTCACCCGGCTGGGGGTGGCGGGGCAGCAACAGGCGCGCGGCGAGCCGGTGATCCTGCTGCATGGCAGTTTTTCCAACCGGCGGTTCTGGTATTCGCCCGGCGGCATCGGCCTGGCGCCTTATCTGGTGCGCGCTGGTTTCGATGTGTGGATCGCCGAGATGCGCGGCCATGGCCTGTCGCCGCGTAACCTGACGTACCGGGATAACTGCGTGGCGGACTATGCCCGCTACGATCTGCCGGCGATCGCCGCGTTCGTCGCCGAGCAGAATCCGGCACCGATCCACTGGCTCGGCCACTCGCTGGGCGGCCTGAGCCTGGCAGCGGCGCTGGGCGGCGGTTACCTGCCCCAGGGCGGTGTCGCCAGCCTGGGGCTGTTCGGGGTCGAGGTCAGCCGCCGCTACTGGATGCTCAAGGTGCCACCCATCGAGTGGGTCGCGCGCCTTGTGCTCAAGCGATTCGCGGTGCTATCGGGGGCGCGGCTAAAGCGCGGTCCCGAGGACGAGCCGGTCGGCATTGCCCTGGAAACCCTGCGCTGGCATCGTCTGTTCGGGCGTTTCGGCGATGCCGAGCGCGACTGGTGGGCCGGGTTGCAAGAGGTCGCCGTACCGCTGCTGGCGGTGGCCAGTGACGCTGACCGGCAATGTCCGCCCGAGGCCTGTCGCGCCTTGTTCGAGCAATTTGCCTCGGTGGACCGCGAGTTCGTCAATCTGGGGCGAGGGCAGGGCTTCGCCCATGACTACGATCATGTGCAGATGCTGGTCAGCAAGCCGGCCCAGGACGAAGTCTGGCCGCTGGTGCTGCGCTGGCTCACGGGCGGGCGCCAAGCGTCCCGCCATGAGGCGGGCGAGCAGGCCGGGGCAGCCATTGCTGCGGTGCCGTGATGCGGCGCGATAGCGCGCTGCAAGAGTGTTCTAGGCATAGCGGATAAGGCTATGCTGCAGGCTTCGCACACCTACCAGGAGTTTCGCCATGCACTACAGCACGCCCGATCTGTGTGACGCCAACCCGGAACTGGTCAGCGTCGTGGAGCCGATGTTCAGCAACTTCGGCGGCCGCGACTCGTTTGGTGGGCAGATCGTCACCGTCAAATGCTTCGAGGACAATTCCCTGGTCAAGTCCCAGGCCGAGCAGCCCGGTGCCGGCAAGGTGCTGGTGGTGGACGGCGGCGCGTCGCTGCGTTGCGCGCTGCTGGGCGACATGATCGCCGAGAAGGCCGCGAGCAACGGCTGGGAAGGCATGGTGATCTACGGCTGCGTGCGTGACGTCGACGTGCTGGCGCAGACCCACCTGGGTGTACAGGCGCTGGGCAGCCATCCGATGAAGACCGAGAAACGCGGCCTGGGCGACCTCAACGTGGTGGTCAGCTTCGGCGGCGTCAGCTTCCGCCCCGGCGAATACCTGTATGCCGACAACAACGGCATCATCGTTTCGCCGCAGGCGCTGCAAACCGAGTAAGCCGCGCGCAGCAGTCCGCGCGGCCAGCAATCATCAGGGGTAGGGATGTACGAGGAAGACAACGCGCAGTGGGGCCTGGTGCATGGCTTCGTGCTGGACGGCAAGGGCGGCGCCCAGGCGGTGGCTCGCGAGCAACTCGATGACGTGCAGCTCGAAGACGGGCAGAGCCTGTGGTTGCACTGGGATCGCAGCCACCCGCAGACCCAGAGCTGGCTGCGCCGCGACAGTGGCTTGAGCGAGTTCGCCTGCGACCTGCTGCTGGAGGAAAATACCCGCCCGCGGGCCTTGCCACTGCCGGACGACGAGTTGCTGCTGTTCCTGCGCGGCGTCAATCTCAACCCAGGGGCCGAGCCCGAGGACATGGTCTCGGTGCGCATTTCCGCCGGCGCGCAACGGGTCATCTCGCTGCGCTTGCGCCCGCTGCGTGCCACCGAGGATCTGATCGAGCGACTGCAGGCGGGCAAGGGGCCGAGAAACCCTTCCGAGCTGATCCTGCAGCTCAGCGATTACCTCACCGACAAAATCGAGGATCTGGTGACCGGGCTTTCCGACCTGGTCGACGGGCAGGAAGAGCAGGTCGATGGCAACGAGCGCAGCTTGCCCGACCATGGTCTGCTATTGCATATCCGTCGCCGCGCCGCGGGCCTGCGCCGCTTCCTGTCGCCGCAGCGGGATATCTACGCACAGCTCACGCGCAGCCAGTTGCCCTGGTTGAGCCACGAAGACAGCCTGTACTGGAACGAGCTCAACAACCGCCTGCTGCGCTATCTCGAAGAGCTGGAGCTGACGCGCGAGCGCATCGGTCTGCTGCTGGAAACGGAGAACCGCCGGCTCGACGTACGCATGAACCACATCATGTTCCGCTTCGGCATCATCACCTGCATCTTCCTGCCCATGAGTTTCGTCACCGGCCTTTTGGGCATCAACGTAGGCGGCATTCCCGGCGCCGAGAGTCCCTACGGCTTCCTGGTCGCATGCCTGCTGATGGTGCTGATCGGCCTGGGCCAGTGGCTGCTGTTCCGCCGCCTGCGCTGGGTGTGATGTGACTCGCCGCGCAGCCGCTTCGTCTAGCGGAGACGTTCTGTGAGGTCTGCCATGCACGATCCATTTGAAGAATCTCTGCGTGATCTGTTGAAAGCCCCGTCTTCGCCGGCGCGCGACGACGATGCCTGCCTGAACCGGGTGCTGAAAACCGCCAACCGCCAGGTGGGCGCAGGCGACCTGTTCGGCCTGATGGGGCACTGGGCCAGCGCCCTGATGATCGCCCTCAACAATGGCTCTTCCCATGTCGCACCGGTGTCACGCCGCCGTGCTTCTGCCCGTTCTTCCGATAAGGCGCAATGAAATGGAACTCGATCCCTGGACCCATAGCCTGGTCGCCGCGATGACGGCGCTGTGGACGAAAGTCGCCAGCTTCATTCCCAATCTGTTCGTCGCGCTGGTGCTGGTGCTGCTGGGTTTCATCGTGGCCAAGCTGCTCGACACCTTGCTCTCCAAACTGCTCGGCAAGCTGGGCCTCGATCGCCTGATGGCCGGCACCGGGCTGACCAAGATACTGGGGCGTGCGGGCTTCCAGGTGCCGGTTTCCACCCTGATCGGCAAGATCGTCTACTGGTTCGTGCTGCTGATATTCCTGGTCTCGGCGGCCGAGTCGCTGGGCCTGGAGCGCGTTTCCGCGACCCTCGACGTGCTGGCGCTGTACCTGCCCAAGGTATTCGGTGCGGCGCTGATCCTGCTCGCCGGCGTGCTGCTCGCCCATCTGCTCAGCGGCCTGGTACGCGGTGCCGCCGAAGGGGTCGGGCTGGACTATGCCCATGGCCTGGCGCGATTGGCCCAGGGGCTGGTGATCATCATCAGCATCTCCGTGGCCATCGGCCAGCTGGAGGTGAAGACCGACCTGCTCAACAACGTCATCGCCATCGTGCTGATTTCCGTCGGCCTGGCGGTGGCGCTGGCGCTGGGACTGGGCAGCCGCGAACTGGCCAGCCAGATCCTGGCCGGCATCTATGTGCGTGAGCTGTATCAGGTCGGCCAGCAAATCGAGGTGGGTGGCGTCGAGGGACAGATCGAGGAGATCGGTACGGTCAAGACCACGGTGCTGACGGACTCCGGTGAGCTGGTGTCGGTCGCCAACCGCGTGCTGCTCGAGCAGCGGGTAAGCAGCCGCTAAGGGGCATTTCTGCTACCCTATGCGCCCAGCCAGCGGCCTGTTCGAACAGGCGCTGGCTGTTTTCGTCCTGACCGTTGGCCCGACCTGCTTTGAACGCACCCCAATCACCGTCACTGCGCTATGACCCACGCGAGCTCTCCGACGAGGAGCTGGTGGCGCGTGCCCATGACGAGCTGTTCCATGTCACCCGTGCTTACGAAGAATTGATGCGTCGTTACCAGCGCACCCTGTTCAATGTATGCGCACGATATTTAGGGAACGATCGAGATGCCGACGATGTCTGTCAGGAAGTGATGCTCAAGGTTCTTTATGGGCTGAAGAACTTCGAGGGTAAATCGAAGTTCAAGACCTGGCTCTACAGCATTACCTACAACGAATGCATCACTCAGTACCGCAAGGAGCGTCGCAAACGTCGTTTGATGGATGCGCTGAGTTTGGATCCTCTGGAAGAGGCGTCGGAAGAAAAGGCGCCGAAGATAGAGGACCGAGGCGGATTGGATCGCTGGCTCGTGCATGTCAACCCGATCGACCGGGAGATCCTGGTACTGCGTTTTGTCGCGGAGCTGGAGTTTCAGGAGATCGCCGACATCATGCACATGGGGCTCAGTGCAACCAAAATGCGCTACAAGCGCGCGTTGGACCGATTGCGGGAAAAGTTTGCAGGTATTACCGAAAGTTAGTTCGGTGCAGGCTTTAACTGGCAAAGGTGAGTTTTGTTAAACTTACCGCAGACTCGCATGTCTACCTGCATGCGGATCAATCACTCATAGATGGGGATTTAACGGATGAAACTGAAAAACACCTTAGGCGTAGTCATTGGCTCCTTGGTAGCCGCTACCTCCATGGGCGTGCTGGCTCAAGGCCAAGGCGCTGTCGAGGTGGAAGGCTTTGCCAACCGCTACTTCACCGACGTTCAGCGTGATTTCGCTCATGACGAAGGCAACCTGTTCGGCGCAAGCGTTGGTTACTACCTGACCGACGATGTCGAGCTGGCACTGTCGTACGGCGAGTACCACGACCTGCGTGGCGAAGGCGCTGCTGGCAGCAAGAACATCAAGGGCAACCTGACTGATCTGAAAGCCCTCTACCACTTCGGCCAGCCGGGTGTAGGTCTGCGTCCTTACGTCTCCGGCGGCGTTGGCCACCAGAGCATCGGCGACGCCAACAAAGGCGGCCGTGACACTTCCACTCTGGCCATCGTTGGCGGCGGCGCGAAGTACTACTTCACCGAGATGCTGTACGCTCGTGCTGGCGTTGAAGCCCTGTACAACATCGACAAGGGTGACACCGAATGGCAAGCCGGCGTGGGTGTCGGTCTGAACTTCGGCGGCAGCACTCGTCAGGTCGCTCAGGTAACCGAGCCGGCTCCAGAGCCAGTTCCGGCACCGGCTCCGGTCGTTGAAGAAGCTCCGCAGGTCGTTCGCGTCGAACTGGATGTGAAATTCGACTTCGACAAGGCTGCTGTCAAGCAAGAAAGCTACGGTGACATCAAGAACCTGGCTGACTTCATGAACCAGTACCCGCAAACCAGCACCACCGTTGAGGGTCACACCGACTCCGTCGGTACTGACGCTTACAACCAGAAGCTGTCCGAGCGTCGTGCAAACGCTGTTCGTGACGTGCTGGTCAACCAGTACGGCGTAGGCGCTGATCGCGTCAACTCCGTTGGTTACGGCGAGTCCCGTCCGGTTGCCGACAACGCCACCGAAGAAGGCCGCGCTATCAACCGTCGCGTTGAAGCCGAAGTAGAAGCCCAAGCCCAGTAATAGGCTCAGGCGTTACGAAAAACCCGGCCTAGGCCGGGTTTTTCTTTGTCCGCAGAAAATGCTGGACGAATAAAAACGGCATCTACCAGAGCACCCGATGGGGGAAGGTGATCTGGCAGATACCGTGTCCGTTACCTGGCTTCCCATAAGAGGGTGGCAAGGCGTTATTCATTTTCCTGAAGCAAGCATCGCGCCATGTGGCCTGCAGCTTGCCTGAATGCCTTATGGCACCGTTTTACCTCGGCGAGCTGAGCCACGGGCAGGCAGCGCGCGCTGTGGTATGCCTCTTTATGAGGCAGGGCAGGCCCTGGCTTCCTCGACATAGTCCCTGAGCCAGCGCAGCACTTCCACGGCTTCCCAACGGTTGGGATCGAACATTGCGTAGGCCAATCCCTGGTAGCCCACCACATCCAGCTGACGGTGATAGCCCGCCCGTTGCAGCAGCGCCTCGATCTCGGCAAAGCAGGTGTTGAAGTGCAGGCGGTTGAACGGCGTTTTACCTTCGGTAACGATCCCTTCCAGATGCAGTTCCTCGACGATGAGGCGTACCTTGTCCAGCGGCATCCGATTGACCGTGTGTTTGAGTTGCAATACGTCCAGCATCGTTAGGCTCCCGCTATAGGCCTGATCTCGCCTGGAATGTTCCGGGCCGACGATCATGTGGTGACGGCTGCTAGGGTAATTCAAAAGTACTGTACAAATAAACAGTATTCGGTAATAGTGAGTCTCGACGCTTGCTGACTCCCATGTCCGGCGGCGCTGCATGGCGCTGCTGATCAATGCCGAGGACTCCCCGTAATGCACCAGATACTCATGACAATTGTGCTGTTGGTAACACTGACCGGTTGCGTGCAACCCCAGGTCGAGCAACCCAAGGTCAATGCCAATTACCTGGTCATCGAAGACAGCCAGGCCTGGGCGGTGCTGGTTTCCGATGGCAAGCGCGTCGAGGAGCACGGCGTGGTGGTCGATGCCATCAAGTTGGCCAGCAACGACGCCCCCGTGGCTGCCAGCTACGTGATCGACACGCCCAACTGCGGCAAGCTGCAGTGGCTGGTCGAGCGGCAGGACGCCGCCGATGGCGTTACCACCCGCATGACCTTGCACGACAACAAGCAGCTGGGCGCATCCAATTGCATGATCGGCGAGGGCCTGACGCGTATCTGGACGGTGCTGGACTATTCCAGCTGAACTTGCTCCAGCTGACCTCAGGCGCCTGCGCCGGCTGCCGTTTTGCGTTCTTCGGCGGTGATGCGCTGGCAGATCTCGATGATCTGCTCACGCATCCAGCGGTTGGCGGGATCCTGATCGGTGCTTTCGTGCCAGTACAGGTGGGTTTCTAGGGAGGTGATGCCAGCAACCGGCAGCTCACTGAAATGCAGATCGTTATCCCGGGCGAAGCGCTCCGGTACGGTGATCGCCATGTCGGTATCGCGCATCACTCGACAAGCCATCAGATAATGCTGCGAGCGCAAGGCGATACGCCTCTGAATGCCCATTTTACCAAGGGCCAGATCGACATAACCCAGGCCGCTGCGGCGGCTGGAGATCTGGATGTGGGTCAGTGACAGGTACGCTTCCAGGCTGAGCTTTTCCCTGGCCAACGGATGCCCGTGGCGCATGGCGCAGACATAGCGGTCTTCCATCAATTTGACGTGGCGCACCTGCGGGTCGATGTTCAGCGGCGCATCCACGGCGAAATCCAGACGCCCGGCGGCCAGTTCCTTGGTGGTTTCGCGGCGGCGCACCAGCATGCTCTCGATGGTCACGCTGGGTGCCTGGCGGCGCAGGCGCTGGAACAGCGGCGGCAGCACCACCGCTTCGGTCAGGTCGGTCATGCTGATGCGAAAGCTCTTGGTCGCCTGCGCCGGATTGAAGGTGCGGCTCTCCTGCACCGAGATGCGCAACTGCTGCAAGGCGTTGCGCACCGGGGTGATGATGTTCTGTGCCATGGGCGTCGGCACCATGCCCTGGGCGGTGCGTACGAACAATGGATCGTTGAAGGTTTCGCGCAGGCGGGCCAGGGCGTTGGATACCGCGGGCTGGGTAATGCCGACGATCTGCCCGGCACGGGTGAGGTTGGCTTCTGTGTAGATGGCGTCGAAGACCACGAAAAGATTGAGATCCACCTTGTTCAGGTTCATGCCTGAGCGACTCCGTGCGTTGTTCTTGTACGGCGATCTTATATCGGTGATGAATGTTTATACACGCCGAAAATAGCGTCGATAAATGACCCGCCGTCCACTAGCATCCTCCGCACACAGAGATACAGCCGAGGTGCGCCGTGGATTTCGCCTATTCCCCCAAGGTTCAGCAGTTGCGCGAGCGCGTCAGCGCATTCATGCAGGATCATGTCTATCCGGCCGAGGCCGAGTTCGAGCGCCAGGTCGCCGAAGGTGATCGCTGGCAGCCGACGGCAATCATGGAAGAGCTCAAGGACCGCGCCAAAGGAGAGGGACTGTGGAACCTGTTCCTGCCCGATTCCGAGCTGGGCGCGGGGCTCACCAACACCGAGTACGCGCCGCTGGCGGAAATCATGGGCAGTTCGTTGATCGGCCCCGAGCCGTTCAACTGCGCGGCCCCCGATACCGGCAACATGGAAGTCTTGGTGCGTTATGGCAGCGAAGCGCAGAAGCGTGAATGGCTCGAGCCGCTGTTAAGCGGTGAGATTCGTTCGGCCTTTGCCATGACCGAACCGCAGGTCGCCTCGTCGGACGCCACCAATATGCAGGCTACTGCGGTTCGCGATGGCGACAGTTGGCTGATCAATGGCCGCAAGTGGTGGACCTCGGGTGCCTGCGATCCCCGCTGCAAGATCATGATCTTCATGGGCCTGACCAACCCGGATGGCCCGCGTCACCAGCAGCACTCGATGATTCTGGTGCCCATGGACGCCCCCGGCGTGAAAGTACTCCGGCCGTTGCCGGTGTTCGGCTACGACGACGCGCCCCACGGCCATGCCGAAGTGCTGTTCGAAGACGTGCGGGTGCCGTACCAGAACGTGCTGCTCGGTGAGGGTCGCGGTTTCGAGATCGCCCAGGGGCGTCTGGGGCCTGGGCGTATCCACCATTGCATGCGCTCCATCGGCATGGCCGAGCGGGCCTTGAAGCTGATGTGCGAGCGCGCCATTGGACGTACCGCGTTCGGCAAGCCGCTGGCCCGGCTGGGGGGCAACATCGACCTGATCGCCGAGTCACGCATGGAAATCAACATGGCGCGCCTGCTCACCCTCAATGCGGCCTACATGATGGATACGGTCGGCAACAAGGTGGCGGCCAGCGAGATCGCGCAGATCAAGGTGGTGGCGCCCAACGTGGCCTTGAAGGTGATCGATCGTGCTATCCAGATGCATGGCGGGGCAGGGGTCAGTGGCGATTTCCCGCTGGCCTACTGGTACGCCATGCAGCGTACCCTGCGCCTGGCCGATGGCCCGGATGAAGTGCACCGCGCCGCTATCGGCAAGTACGAGCTTGGCAAGTACCTGCACAAAGCCTGAGGCCGAGGCTCTGTTCCTGTTTCAGCACGTGAAACGGGATCAGACCCTAGCTGCCCGGCTCCTTGTCGGAGCCCGGCACCAGGCTTAGCCGCTCGCGGTTCAGGCGCATGTGCAACTGGGCCGCGATAGCCCGCGCGGCGCCTTCGTCGTCGAACATCAGCGTGCGTTTGCCCAGGCGCACGCACCAGCGTACGCCGTCAGGCTTGTCGATTCGCTCGAGCTGCACATCTTGTCCGGTCACGTCGTCTCGGCAGGTTTCTTGTCACGGGTTTTCAGCAGCGACAGGATCACGCCGCCGGCCAGTACGCCCATGGTAACGCCGAGCGACAGCAGGGCGGGTACCTTGATGAAGCCGTGCAGGAAAATCTTGCAGCCGATGAACATCAGCACGATGGCCAGTGCGTACTTGAGGTACACGAAGCGGTGCATCAGCGCAGCCAGGGCGAAGTACAGGGCGCGCAGGCCGAGGATCGCGAAGATGTTCGAGGTGTAGACGATGAACGGGTCCTGGGTGATGGCGAACACCGCCGGCACGCTGTCCACCGCGAACACCAGGTCCGCCAGTTCGATCAGCACCAGGGCGAGCAGCAGCGGGGTGGCGAACAGCAGCATCTTGCCGCTGGCCGGATCCTTCTGACGCACCAGGAATTTGCCGCCGTGCAGGTCATCGGTGACCCGGATGTGCTTGCGCAGAAAGATCAGCAGCTTGTTCTGCGACAGGTCCGGGTGCTCGTCATGGTCCTTGCTGAACAGCATCTTGATGCCGGTGAACAGCAGGAACGCACCGAATACATAGAGGATCCAGTCGAACTCCTGCACCAGGGCGGTTCCCAGGCCGATCATGATCGCGCGCAGCACCACCACGCCGATGATTCCCCAGAACAATACGCGGTGCTGGTATTTGCGCGGGATGCCGAAGAAGCCGAGGATCATCGCCATGACGAACACGTTGTCCATCGACAGCGACTGTTCGACCAGAAAACCCGTGTAGAACTCCAGCGCCTTGGTGGCGCCCAGTTCCCACCACACCCAGCCGCCAAAGGCGACGCCCACGCTGAAGTAGCCCGAGTAGAGCAGCAGGCTCTCGCGCATTTCGATTTCGTGTTGGTCGCGGTGCAGCACGCCGAGGTCGAAGACCAGCAGCGCGATGACGATGACGATGAAGGCCAGCCAGAAGTAGTACGGGGTGCCGAGAAACGGCGTGAGCATAAAGGCATGTAGAGCTGTCATGGGCCCTCCCTGTCGATGCCTAAGTTGAGATTCAACTTAGTGACTCCGACATCACGATGAGGGGACTCATCGCCAGAGGGGCCCGGCGTCACGTGTTCATAAGGCTAGGACGAATCCCGCGGTTCGGCAAGTACCTGGCGCGTCTGGAAAAATCAGTAAACCCAGACCTCCACGCGGCGGTTCTTCAGCCTGCCGCTGTCGCCTTGGTTGTCGGCGACCGGCAGGTCGTCACCCAGGCCGGTGACCTCGCGCATCACCACGCCTTCGCGAGCCAGTTCACGGCGTACCGCCATGGCGCGCAATTTGGAAAGCAGCTCGGCACGTGCGGACACCGCCTTGGGGTCGCCAAAGCCGACCAGCACCACCTTGTTCTGCAACTTGTCGTGCTGGCGCAGGTAGTCGAGCACGCGGCGCAGGTCCTGCTGCGCCTTGTTGTCCAGGCTGGCGCTGCCTTCCTGGAAACGAAAGTTCACCGACAGACGCTGGGCATTGCGGGCCAGTTCCTGATAGGCCGGCGGCATATCAGCGGTCGGCTCGATGTTGACCGTTTCGACGGTCTGCGCGATGAAACCGTTCTGCGCCACGATCGCCTGGCCCCTGGGGCTCTGGGCGAATTGCAACAGGGCTTCGGCCCAGGGATTGCCACGCTTCGGCGGCCCGTAGAGGAACAGACGGCGCGACAGCGGGTAATCCTCGGTGGCGATCAGCGTCACGCTCGGCATCATCGGCTGCGAATCGCCGGCGGCGATGGCCACCGCCTTGGCCTTGCGCACGTAGGGCAGGCCGATGAAACCGATGCCGTTGGGATCGCGGGCTACCGAGTCGGATAGCTGTTCGCTGGATTCGAAGCGCTTGGCTTTGCTGGACAGTTGCTTGCCGTGGGCGCCGAGGACCAGTTCCTTGAAGGTGTCGAAGGTGCCGGAGTTGTCGTCTCGAGCGTAAAGGTCAATGGCGCCAGAGCGGCCGCCCAGCTGTGCCCAGTCGCTGATTTCCCCGGAGAATATCTGCGCCAGTTGCAGGGTGCTCAGGGCACTGATGGGGTTGTCGGGATGCAGTACGATCGCCAGGCCGTCGATGGCGATGACCTGCTCGGCGTCCCGGCTCTTCATATTGCCGAACGAGGACAGGCTGGCATTTTCGGCATCCTTGATGGGCCGTGAGGAGGCGGCCAGTTCGGCGCTGCCCTGGCCGATGGCGGTGAAGCCGGTTCCTGATCCGTGGGCGGCAATGGTCACGGTGATCTTGCGGCCCGCGCCATTCAGTGCGCTGACGGCCTGTTCGTTTTCCTGCGTGACGCTGGTGCGTATGTCGTTGAGCCCCTGTTCTTGCATCAGGCCCTTGACCAGTGCCGGGCCGAGCTTGGCGCCGATGGTGTTCGAGCCCTGGATACGCAGCACCGGTCGGTCGTCGGTGGGCAGGGGCAGGGCGGCGAAGGCCGTCCAGGGGCTCAGGTAAAGGACGAAACCGAGCAGCAGAAAGGTCGCCGTTCGGCTCCAGGTCTCGTGGTCACAACGGGTTGAGGCGCGCAGCATGCGGCAATCACCTTGCAAAAGATGGCGGAAGTGCTGCGACGATAAGACAGAAAAATGACTACAAGATGACGCCCGCTCAACCGAGTTGCAGCCAGATCGGCGCGTGATCAGATGGTTTCTCCATACCGCGCAGGTCATAGTCGATACCCGCGTCCTTGAGGCGATCCTGCAGGGCGCGCGACGCCAGAATCACATCGATGCGCAGGCCGCGCTTGGGTTCGTCCTCGAAGCCGCGGCTGCGGTAGTCGAACCAACTGAAACGATCATCGACCTCCGGGTGCAACTGACGGAAGCTGTCGACCAGGCCCCAGCTCTTCAACGTGGCCAGCCACTCGCGTTCTTCGGGCAGAAAGCTGCATTTACCGGTCTTCAGCCAGCGCTTGCGATTGACCTCGCCGATGCCGATATCGCAGTCCTCGGGGGAGATATTGATGTCACCCATGACGATCAGCGGCTGGTCGTGGGCAAAACTGCTGTTCAGCAGCATCTGTAGGTCCGCGTAAAAGCGCTGCTTGGCAGGAAACTTGGTGGGGTGGTCGCGGCTTTCACCCTGAGGAAAGTAGCCGTTCATTACTGTAACGGGGTTGCCGTTGGCGTCGGCAAAGGTGCCATAGATGAAACGACGCTGGGATTCTTCGCCGTCCTCCGGGAAGCCCTTGAACACCTCCAGGGGTGCCTGGCGCGATAGCAGCGCTACGCCGTAGTGACCCTTCTGACCGTGGTAGTGCACGTGGTAGCCCAGGTCGCGGATCTCCGCTTCGGGGAACTGGTCGTCGCTGACCTTGGTTTCCTGCAGACCGATCACGTCCGGCTGGTGCTTCTCGATCAGTGCGGCGAGTTGGTGCGGGCGGGCGCGCAAGCCATTGATGTTGAAGGAAACGAGTTTCATGTCGGCAATCCTGAGCGTAGCGGGCGGTAAAACCGCGATGCTAGCCGATCCGGTCGACGGGCGGCCAGCACGGCGGGAAACCGTTCGATACGTACACGCACTGGAATAGAGCGTTCGCCGTGATAGCATCGCCGTCATGAGAGTACTTTCGACACTCGGCGCGGGATGCGCGCTCATGCTGTTCAGTGCCACGTTGCTCGCCGAGGACGCTCGTCTGGTGGTCAGCGTGCAGCCGGCCAACAATGCTTTGAAGAGCAATGTCGAAGGCTATATCGGCAATCTTGGCGAGCGCGACGTCGAGGCGTTGCAGCGCCTGCGGCGCGTGGTCGAGGGCCAGGCCGAGAAGGCTGCCCAGGCGTTGGGCTATTACCACGCGCAGATCAGCACCGAAGTGGTCGAACAGACGCCGCCGCGGCTCGATGTGCGGATCATTCCCGGCGAGCCGGTGCGTCTTGGTAACGTCACCGTCAGGGTCGAGGGCCCGGCCTCGCAAATGCGTGCCTTCCAGCTCCCCAGGGACGCCCAGCTGACCCAGGGCGCGCGGCTCAATCATGGCCGCTACGAGGCGGCCAAACGGCATATCCAGAATCAAGCGTCGCGTTACGGCTTCTTCCGTGGGCGCTTCACCCAGCAAAGCCTGCGTATCGATCCCCAGGCCGGCCTGGCCGATATCGAACTGGTCTACGACAGCGGCCCGCGCTACAGCCTCGGCCACGTCAGTTTCGAAGGCGACATGCCTTTCGATGACGAACTGCTGCAGCGCATGGTGCCGTTCCCGGCGGACACGCCCTACGACTCGGAGCGCATCGCCGAGCTCTACCAGGCGCTGCGTTCGAGCGGCTATTTCGAATCGGTGCGGGTCGATGCCAGCCCGACGGTGGCCGAGCAGCAGGTGATTCCCGTCAACGTGCACCTGCAGACCCGTCTGCCGCGCACCATGGGCCTGGGCCTGGGGTTTTCCACCGACGTCGGCCCGCGCGGGCGCATCCAGTGGGAGCGGCATTGGGCCAACCCGCAGGGGCACAGCTACGGCGCGGAAATGGAACTGTCGGCGCCGCGCCAGAACGTCGGCCTGTGGTACGACATTCCCGGCGACCCGCCGATGACCGACAAGCTGCGCATCGCCGGCGGCTACCAGTACGAGGAACTGGCCAACACCGACAGCCTCAGCCGCCTGCTCACCGTCGGCCCGGAATGGCACAGCAAGCTCGACAGCGGCTGGCAGCGGGTGATCTCCCTGAAGTGGCAGCGCGAGGAATATCGCCTCGGCGATGACTCCGGGCTCAGCACCCTGTTGATGCCCGGCATCAGCTATTCCTATCTGCACAGCGACAGCCGCATCGATCCCAACAACGGCTATCGCCTGCAGTTCGATGCCTCGGTGGCCAAGGAAGGGCTGCTCTCCGACTCCGACGTGGTGCACGGCAACGTGCTGGTCAAGGGCCTCACCACGCTTTGGCAGAACCACCGTTTTCTCGGTCGTGCCCAGTTCGGCGGCACCGAGTCCAAGGGCTTCAATTCTTCCGTGCCGCCGTCGCTGCGCTTCTTCGCCGGTGGCGATCAGAGCGTGCGCGGCTACGATTACCAGAGCCTGTCGCCGGAGAACAACCAGGGCGACAAGATCGGTGCGCGCTACATGCTCGCCGCCAGTGCCGAGTACCAGTACAGCGTCGCCGACAAGTGGCGCGTGGCGACCTTCTACGACACCGGCAACGCCTTCAATTCGCTGGATCTGCCGACCCTCAAGAGCGCGGTGGGCATCGGCGTGCGCTGGGTGTCGCCGGTCGGGCCGCTGCGCCTGGACCTAGCGCATCCACTGGATGACGAGGGCGGGGTGCGCCTGCACTTTTCCATGGGGCCGGAACTGTGAGGCGGGCGCTCAAGTATGCCGGCCTGAGCCTGGCCGGCCTGTTGGCGCTGCTGATCGTGTTGTTGGCATGGATGCTCGCCACCTCGCCTGGCAGCCGCTGGACGCTTGGCCTGGTGCCGGGGCTGCAGGTCGATGGGTTCGAAGGTCGACTGGGCGGGCGCTGGACGGCCGAGCAGCTGCGCTGGCAACAGGGCGACGACCAGGTACTGGTGCTTCAACCACAGTTCGACTGGTCGCCGGCGTGCCTGCTGCGTTTGACGCTGTGCATCGACACATTGCGCAGCGAGCGCATCGAGCTGAATTTCGCGCCGGGCGACAAACCGCCCAGTGATGAGCCTTTCAGCCTGCCGCAACTGGATCTGCCGGTGGCCCTGGAGGTTGGCGAGGTATGGATTGGCAGCCTGCAGCTCAATGGCGATGATCAATTGCAGGGCTTGGAGCTCGCTGCCGATTGGGCCAGCGCAGGGTTGAATATCAGCAAACTGCACGTGCAGCGTGAGGATCTGGTGGTCGACTTGCAGGGCCATGTTCAGCCCAGCGGTGAATGGCCGCTGGAGTTGCAGGGCAGTGCGGCGTTGCCGTCGCCCGATGGGAAAGCCTGGGACCTGAAGCTGCAGGTCGAGGGCAATCTGCGTGAGAGCCTGGCCCTGGTGGTCGATAGCAGCGGTTATCTGACCGGGCGCCTGAGTGGTGAAGTTCAGCCGTTGGTCGAGCATATTCCGGCAACGCTCACGCTTGGCGCCGATGGCTTCAAGGCGGACGATTCGCTGCCTGAGACCTTGCGCCTGGACGCTGTCACGCTAAAGGCTGCGGGCAATCTCCAAGACGGTTATGGAATCGACGGCATCGCCACGTTGCCCGCGGAGGATGGCCCGGTTGCCCTGGCGCTGCGCGGGCGCGTCGACGCAGCTGGCGCCGATATCGAAACGCTGCGCCTGGCAGCCGCCGAGAACCAGTATCTGGCCGTCAATGGTCGCCTGGATTGGCAGGAAGGCTTCAGCGCCGATACCCACGTCGATTGGCAGGATTTCCCCTGGCAGCGCCTGTATCCGATGGACGAGGCGCCGCCGGTGACCCTGAACAAACTCACCGGCGACCTCGCTTATGAGAATGGCAACTACCTGGGCAATCTATCCGCCGCGCTGGATGGCCCCGCTGGTGCGTTCAGCGTGCAGACGCCGCTGAGCGGCGATCTGCAGCAGATTCATTTGCCGCAGCTGCAGGTGCGCGCCGGCCAGGGCAAGATCGATGGCCAGCTCACCGTGGGTTTTGCCGAGGCGATCCGCTGGGACGCACAATTGCAGGTCAGCGATTTCGACCCCGCCTATTGGGTCGCCGAGTTGCCCGGGCGCATCGCCGGGCCGATTCGCAGCAAGGGCCAGTTGCGCGACGGCCGCCTGGAGCTGACCGGCGATCTCGACCTGCAAGGCCGCCTGCGCGGCCAGCCAACGCAGCTGCAGGCCAAGGTCGCAGGTGCCGGTGAGCGTTGGGATGTAGGCGCATTGAACATGCGTCTGGGCGACAACCGTATCGACGGCAGCGGTCAACTGGATCAGCGCCTGCAGGGCCAGGTGCGTATCGCCCTCAATCGCCTGGGTCAGTTGTGGCCGGGGCTGCAAGGGCAGGCCGCTGGGCGATTGGACCTGGCCGGCAGCCTGCAGGCGCCGCAAGGCACCTTGCGCCTCGATGGCCAGGGCCTGGCATTCGAGGAAACCCGCCTGCGTCAGCTGGGCCTGGACGCCACGCTGGATGGCAACGGCCAGGCCAGGCTGCAGTTGCGCGGCCAGGGGATTGCCAGCGGCGACAGTCAGCTCGGCAACCTGACGGTCAATGGTGCCGGCAACCAGCACCAGCAACAGGTGGACCTGAGCCTGCAGGGGCCGCAATTGCAGACCAGCCTGGCGCTGGACGGCACGTTGGATAAAGGCGATTGGCGCGGTCGCCTGAGCCGCGCCGACATCCAGGCCGGGGGGCAGGACTGGCGGCTGCAGGCGCCGGCCTCGCTGGTGCGCCTGGCCAGCGGCGAGATCGACCTCGGCGCCCACTGCCTGCGCGCCGGCGCGGCCAGCCTGTGCGGCGAAAACCAGCGCCTGCAGCCGGAACCGAAGATCCGTTATCGCCTCGCCGACTTCCCGCTCGACAGCCTGGCGCCCTGGTTTCCGGATGATTTCGCCTGGCAGGGCACCCTCGATGCCGACGTGCACCTGGATCTGCCGGCCGCCGGCCCCAGCGGGCGCGTGGTGGTGGATGCCGGCAGCGGTACCTGGCGCGTGCGCGACAACGAACAGTGGGTCGATTTCACCTACGACAGCTTGCGCCTGAGCAGCGAGCTGCGCCCGCAACGCATCGACACCGAGCTGAACCTGCGCGGCCCACGCATCGGCGAATTGTCGGTACAGGCACAGCTCGACCCGCGCCCGGCGAACAAGCCCCTGTCCGGCCAGTTCCGCCTGAGCGGCCTCGACCTGGCCATTGCCCGGCCTTTCGTGCCCATGGTCGAGCGCCTGGCCGGGCAACTGAACGGTAGCGGTACGCTGTCCGGTGACCTGCTCAAGCCGTTGGTCAACGGTCAGCTGGCACTCAGCGGTGGCGAAATCTCCGGTGGTGAACTGCCTACCCGTTTCGAGAACCTCGACGTTCGTGTGCTGATCGCCGGCGAAAGCCTGCAGCTCAATGGCGGCTGGCGCAGCGGCGAGCGAGGGCAGGGCAGGCTCGACGGCGCGTTGGCCTGGGGCGGCCCGCTCAGCGGCAACCTGAACGTGCAGGGCAATCGCCTGCCGGTCACCGTCGAGCCCTATGCCGATCTGGAGGTCGAGCCGGACATGCAGGTGCGCCTGGCCGATGACCAGCTGTCGGTCAGTGGCAAGGTGTCGATTCCCCGCGGCAAGATCGTCGTTCGCGAGCTGCCGCCGTCCACGGTCAAGGTCTCCGACGACGCGGTGATCGTCGGCGCCGAAGCCCGCGAGCAGCAGCCGGTGGCGATCAGCATGGATATCGATGTGGACGTCGGCAGCGACAAGCTGACCTTCAGCGGCTTCGGGCTCAATGCCGAGCTGGCAGGCCGCGTGCATATCGGCGATGACCTGGATACCCGCGGCGAGCTGAACCTCAACAAGGGCAACTTCCGCGGCTATGGCCAGCGCCTGACCATCCGCCGTGCGCGCCTGCTGTTCGCCGGGCCCATCGACCAACCCTTCCTGGACATCGAGGCGATTCGCAAGGTCGACGACGTGGTGGCCGGGCTGCGCCTGACCGGCAGCGCCGACCAGCCGCGCACCGAGGTGTTCTCCGAGCCGGCCATGAGCCAGGAGCAGGCGCTGTCCTACCTGGTGCTGGGGCGGCCGCTGTCGACCGGCAGCGAGGACAACAACATGCTTGCCCAGGCCGCACTGGCCCTCGGCGTCGCGGGCAGCTCCGGAGTCACCGGTTCGGTGGCGCAGAGCCTGGGCATTCAGGACTTCCAGTTGGACACCGACGGCAGCGGCCGCAACACCAGCGTGGTGGCCAGCGGCAACCTGTCCGAGCGCCTGAGCCTGCGCTATGGGGTCGGCGTGTTCGAGCCGGTCAATACCGTGGCGCTGCGTTATGCCCTGACCCGTCGCCTGTACCTGGAGGCGGCGAGCGGTCTGGCCAGCTCCCTGGACTTGTTCTACAAGCGGGATTTCTAGGCCTGACCAGGGCGGCCGGCAGCGCCGAGATAAGCGTTTGCGGGCCGCGTCGACTGGCGTAGGATGACCGCTCCTGCGTGTTTTCACCCATCAAGAGAAGGATTGTTTCATGGCACAAGTAACCCTGCGCGGTAACCCGGTTGACGTCGATGGCCAGTTGCCGCAAGTCGGTCAGCAGGCGCCAGCGTTCACCCTGGTCGGTGCTGGCCTGGCCGACGTGAGCCTGAGCAGCCTGGCGGGCAAGCGCAAAGTGCTGAACATTTTCCCAAGCGTCGATACCCCCACCTGCGCCACCTCGGTACGCAAGTTCAACGCCGAAGCCAGCAAGCTGGCCAACACCGCGGTGCTGTGCATCTCCGCCGACCTGCCGTTCGCCCAGGCGCGCTTCTGCGGTGCCGAAGGCCTGGAAAACGTCCAGAACCTGTCGACCATGCGCGGCGCCGAGTTCCTCAAGGACTACGGTGTTGCCCTGAGCTCCGGCCCGCTGGCTGGCGTCGCTGCCCGCGCCGTGGTGGTGCTGGACGAGAACGACAAGGTGCTGCACAGCGAGCTGGTCGGCGAAATCGCTGACGAACCGAACTACGACGCGGCCCTGGCTGTGCTCAAGTAAGCTGCTCGCTGCGCCTGAAACGGCCTGCCTTGCGCAGGCCGTTTTCGTTTCAGAGATGCAGCGTCTGCATCGAACCCGGTGCGTAGCGCTCACCAGCAACGGCCCGGGCGGGAAAGACGTCATCCAGCGCCGCCACTTCGCTGCTGCTCAGGCCGATATCCAACGCCGCCAGATTTTCGTCCAGATAGCGGCGGCGCTTGGTGCCGGGGATCGGCACGATGTCATCGCCCTTGGCCAATACCCAGGCCAGCGCCAGCTGCGCGGCGCTGACGTCCTTGTCGGCGGCCATGCTCTGCACCTTGGCCACCAACTCCAGGTTCCTGGTGAAGTTCTCGCCTTGAAAACGCGGGTTGTGACGACGGAAATCGTCCGCCTCGAAGTCGTCAGGGCTTTGCAGCGTACCGGTGAGAAAACCCCTACCTAGCGGGCTGTAAGGCACGAAGGCGATACCCAGTTCACGGCAGGTGGCTAGAACGCCGTTTTCTTCCGGGTCGCGGGTCCACAGTGAGTACTCGGTCTGCACCGCGGCGATGGGGTGTACCGCGTGAGCACGGCGCAGGGTAGCGGGCGCCACTTCGCTGAGGCCGATATGGCGGATCTTGCCCTGTGCCACCAGCTCGGCAAGTGCGCCAACGGTATCTTCGATGGGCACATTCGGGTCGATGCGGTGCTGGTAATACAGGTCCAGATAATCGCTATTCAGGCGCTGCAGGCTGCCCTCGATGGACTGGCGCACGTAATCGGGATGACCGCTGACGCCGCGCTTGTGCGGGTCGTTCGCGTCGCGAACGATGCCGAACTTGCTGGCCACAAATGCCTGATGCCGACGCCCAGCCAGGGCGCGGCCCAGCAACTCTTCATTGGTGTAGGGGCCGTACATGTCGGCGGTGTCGAGGAAGTTGAGGCCGCGTTCGAGGGCATGGTGGATGGTGGCGATGGACTCCTGATCGTCACGGCCGGCCGTATAGAAGTCGCTCATGCCCATGCACCCCAGGCCAATGGCGGAAATCTGTGGGCCGTTGTGGCCAAGTTGGCGGGTTTTCATCGCAAGCTCCTGCAAATAAGTGGAGCCGAGAGTTTGGTTGTTGCGGGTGGCTGGATAAACCGGCTAAAAGTGCATGCACTATTTAACTTTGGAAAATAATCCCGTTATGGATCGCTTGCTTGCCATGCAGGTTTTCACGCGCATCGTCGAGCTCGGTGGCTTCGGCAAGGCTGCCGACAGCCTGGGCTTGCCAAGGGCGTCGGTGACGCAACTGATCAAGCAGCTTGAGCGCCATCTGGGCGCGCAGCTGCTGCAGCGCACCACCCGGCATGTCAGCCCGACGCTCGATGGCAGCGCCTATTACGAGCGCTGTTTGGCCGTGCTGGCGGATATCGACGACGCGGAGTCGCTGTTCTCCGATGCCCGCGCCAACCCGCAAGGTCGTTTGCGCGTCGACCTGCCGGCCTCGCTCAGCCACCGCGTGGTGATTCCCGCATTGCCTACGTTTTTCGCTCGTTACCCACGCATTGATCTTGAGATTGGCGCCAGCGACAGGCCGGTCGATCTGATCCGCGAGGGTGTCGACTGCGTAGTGCGCGCCGGTGATGTGCATGACGTCAGTCTGGTCGCCCGGCCGCTGGCGCGGTTGCCGCAGGTCACCTGTGCAAGTAGCGCCTATATCGAGCGGCATGGTTTGCCACGAAATCTGGATGAGCTGCTCAGCAAGCATCAGGCGGTCAACTATGTGTCGCCGCTTAGCGGCCGACGCTTTCCCTTCGACTTTGCCGTAGCAGGCGAGCGGCACGAGCTGGAGATGCCAGGCTATATCGCCATCAGCAGCTCGGAAGGCTACGTGGCTGCCTGCGAGGCTGGCATGGGCATCATCCAGGCGCCGCTGTATCACGTGCGCGAGCAATTGCGTGCCGGCACGCTGCGCGAGTTGCTGCCAGAGCATCCGCCAGCACCGATTGCGCTGGCGGCGCTGTATCCGCCGCATCGCCAGCTGTCACGGCGGGTGCGGGTGTTCGTCGATTGGCTGGTCGAGCTGTTCGGGCAGGCGGATCTGCAGCGGCAATAAGCGCAGGTCGAGGCGCGACTCAATGTGCCTTGTTCAGCGCAGCAGTGACCAGCCGACGCAGGCGGTTGGCCACCGGCGACAGCTCGCGGCCGTTGACCAGCAGCAGGTAGTAGGGCGACATCTCGATGGTCATGTTCAGCGGCAGCACCTTGAGCTTGGCGCCGACCTGATCGCCGAGCAGCAGGTCCGGCACTTCGCTGGCCAGCGGCGCGATGGCCGAGGACGATACCAGGATGGCGATCATCGCCAGCAGCGAGGTGGTATTGGTGATGTTGGTCGGCAGCGGTGCGCCGGCGCTGAGAAATGCCGTTTCCATGGCCTCGCGGATCGGCGCCCGATGGCTCTGCATCACCCATTCGTAGTTCGACAGGTCGCGCAGCGTCACCTGGTCGACGTTGGCCAGGGGGTGATCCTGGCGCACGATCAGCTTGAGGGTTTCGGTGCGTGCCGGGTAGATCTCGAAGTCCGCCGGGTTGACGCCACGGGGCAGGCGGGCCAGTACGAAATCGTTCTTGCCGCTGGCCAGGTCATGCACCAATTCATCACTGGCGGCCACGTTGACGTGCACGTCGGCGCGCGGCGAGATCGCCTTGAGCTGGCGAATCGCCGGAATCACGAAACCCACCGCTGCCCCCGTAACGGCGCCGACCGTGGTCATGCCGCCTTCGCCGCGTTTGAGCTCCTCGACGTCCTGGGCCAGGTCGCGCAGCTCCACCAGCATGTTATGGGCGCGGCGGGCCAGCGCCCGGCCGATCAGCGTCGGCAGCATGCCCTTGGCATGGCGCTCGAACAGCCGTGCGCCCAGGGTGTGTTCGATATCGGCGAGCATGCGCGAGGCGGCAGGCTGGGTGACGGTCAGCTCGTCCGCCGCAAGGCCGAGCTGGCCGTGCTCGGCGATGGCGGCGATCAGCCGTAGCTGGGGAATTTTCAGGTGGCGGGCAATGCCGATGTCCATGACGGTGCTCATTGTTGTCGTTATGCGCCGAGTGTGCGCCCTGAACCGTGCCCTGTCGATCATCCGCATACCAAAATCGGTATGACGTTGCGCGAAATATGAATTTGCTTGATATGGGGCGTGCTTCTATCGTCAGGGCTGCTTTGAGCTCTTCGTTGCCCGAACAACAATAATCGCGATGTCGCGCGTTCCTGAGCGCGCCAGGCGTCGCCAGGAGAAGCTGAATGAACACAGTCCGTAAACTCGTGGCCGCCATGGCCATGGGCGCCACCCTGGTCAGCGCCGCTTCCGTTGGTGCTGCCGAGAAAGGCTTCGTGGGTATCGCCATGCCGACCAAGTCGTCCGCCCGCTGGATCGACGACGGCAACAACATGGTCAAGCAGCTGGAGAAGGCCGGCTACAAGGCCGACCTGCAGTACGCCGAAGACGACATTCCCACCCAGGTCTCGCAGATCGAAAACATGATGGTCAAGGGCGTCAACGTCCTGGTCATCGCGGCGATCGACGGCACCACCCTGACCAACGCCCTGGAAAACGCCCATGCGGCGGACATCAAAGTGATCGCCTATGACCGCCTGATCCGCGACAGCGAGTACGTCGACTACTACGCCACCTTCGACAACACCAAGGTCGGCGTGCTGCAGGCCGAATCCCTGGTCAAGGGCATGCAGGCGCGTGGCAAGGGCCCGTACAACGTCGAGCTGTTCGGTGGCTCGCCGGACGACAACAACGCCTACTTCTTCTACAACGGCGCCATGTCGATGCTGCAGCCGCTGATCGACAAGGGCGAGATCAAGATCCTCTCCGGGCAGACCGGCATGGGCAAGGTCGGCACCCTGCGTTGGGACGGCGCCACCGCCCAGGCGCGTATGGATAACCTGCTGTCCGCCAACTACACCAAGGAACGCCTCGACGGCGTGCTGTCGCCCTATGACGGCATCTCCATCGGCGTGCTGTCGTCGCTGAAAGGCGTCGGTTACGGCTCGGGCGACATGCCGATGCCGATCGTCACCGGCCAGGATTCGGAAGTGCCGTCGGTGAAATCGATTCTCGCCGGCGAGCAGTATTCGTCGATCTTCAAGGACACCCGCCAGCTCGCCGAAGTGACCGTCGGTATGGTCAAGGCGCTGCTCGAAGGGGCCGAGCCGCAGATCAACGACACCAAGACCTACGACAACGGCAAGAAAGTCGTACCGGCCTACCTGTTGCAACCTGTCACCGTCGACAAGAGCAACTGGGAAAAGGTGTTGATCGACAGCGGTTACTACCAGAAGAACCAGGTCCAGTAAGCCTCTACCCGCCGGCAGCCAGGCGCTGCCGGCCCACCACCTCCTTGTTTACCTGAGCATGGCGCGCCCGCTGCGGTTGGCGCGTGCCTTGCGGACGGATAAAGCCATGCAGCAAGACATCATTCTGGAAATGCGCGGCATCACCAAGACGTTCCCGGGCGTGAAGGCGCTCAACAACGTCAACCTCAAGGTGCGGCGCGGCGAGATCCATGCCCTGTGCGGCGAGAACGGCGCGGGCAAATCGACCCTGATGAAGGTGCTCAGTGGTGTTTACCCCCACGGCAGTTACGAAGGCGAGATCATCTACGAAGGCAAACCGCTGGCCTGCAGCGGCATTCGCGACAGCGAGCGCGAAGGCATCATCATCATTCACCAGGAGCTGGCACTGGTGCCGCTGCTGTCGATTGCCGAGAACCTGTTTCTCGGCAACGAGATCGCCAGCAACGGCGTGATCGACTGGCCCGAGGTGTATCAGCGTACCGAAGGGCTGCTCAAGAAGGTCGGCCTCGACGGGGTAGCCACCACGCCGGTCGAGAAACTCGGCGTCGGCAAGCAGCAACTGGTGGAAATCGCCAAGGCGCTGGCCAAGCACGTCAAGCTGCTGATTCTCGACGAACCCACCGCGGCGCTGCAGGAGAACGACAGCCAGAAGCTGCTCGACCTGCTGCTGGAATTCCGCGCCCAGGGCATTTCCTCGATCCTGATTTCCCACAAGCTCAACGAAGTCAGCCGCGTCGCCGACAGCATCACGGTGCTGCGCGACGGCGCCTCGGTGAGCAGCATGGATTGCCACAGCGAAGAAGTCAGCGAAGAAACCATCATCCGCGGCATGGTCGGCCGCGACATGGAGAACCGTTACCCCGAGCGCACGCCGCAGATCGGCGAAACCCTGCTGGAGATTCGCGACTGGAACGTCTGGCACCCCGAGTCGGCGTCCCGGCAGATGATCCGCAACGTCAATCTGCGCGTGGCCGCCGGCGAGGTGGTCGGCATCGCCGGGCTGATGGGGGCAGGGCGCACCGAGCTGGCCATGAGCGTGTTCGGCAAGAGCTACGGGCGCAACATTTCCGGCTCCGTGCACCTGCGCGGCAAGGAAATCGACGTGTCCACCGTGCGCCGCGCCGTCGATAACGGCATCGCCTACGTCACCGAAGACCGCAAGGCCCTGGGCCTGGTGCTCGATGAAAGCATCCTGTGCAACACCACCCTGGCCAACCTGCCCGGGGTGTCCAGCCATGGGGTGATCGACGAGCACGAGGAGCGCCGCGTGGCCGAGCAGTACCGCGAGGCGCTGCATATCCGTACCCCCGGGGTGTTCCAGAAGGTGCTCAACCTGTCCGGCGGCAACCAGCAGAAGGTGGTGCTCAGCAAATGGCTATTCGCCAAACCCGAGGTGCTGATTCTCGACGAGCCCACCCGCGGCATCGACGTGGGCGCCAAGTTCGAGATCTACAGCCTGATCAACCAGCTCGCCGCCGACGGCAAGGGCGTGATCATCATTTCGTCGGAGATGCCCGAGCTGCTGGGTATGTGCGACCGCATCTACGTAATGAACGAAGGCGCCTTCCTGGGCGAACTGGCCCGTGAAGAAGCGAGCCAGGAAAAGATCATGTCGATGATCGTCAAGGCGTGAGCGAGGACAACGCAATGGAAACCAACAACCAAACCGCCCAAACCCAGCAGGTGGCGCGGCCATCGCTGCTGGGCCACATGAAGAGCCACGTCCGCGACTACGGCATGCTGCTGACCCTGGTGGTCATCATGGCGCTGTTCGAGGTGCTCACCGACGGCACACTGATGCGCCCGGTCAACCTCACCAACCTGCTGCTGCAGAACAGCTACATCATCATCATGGCCCTGGGCATGCTGCTGGTGATCGTTTCCGGGCACATTGATCTGTCGGTGGGTTCGGTGGTCGGTTTCGTCGGCGCTGCGGCGGCGGTGATGATGGTGCAGTGGGGCTGGTCGACTTCGCTGGTCGTGCCCGTCTGCCTGCTGATGGGCTGCCTGATCGGTGCGGCCCAGGGCTACTGGATCGCCTACTGGCAGATCCCGTCGTTCATCGTCACCCTGGCCGGCATGCTGGTGTTCCGCGGCCTGACCCTGGCGGTGCTCGACGGCCAGTCGATCGGTCCTTTCTCCAGCAGCTTCCAGCTGATGAGCAACGGCTTCATCCCGGACATCTTCGGGGTCGGCAAACCCAATGTGACGGCCATCGTGCTGGGCCTGTTCGCTGCCGGGCTGATCATCTACCTGGGGGTGCGTGCCCGTCGCCGTGCCAAGCGCTATGGCATCGTCGACGAGCCAGCACCATTCTTCGTCGCCAAGAACCTGCTGATCGCCGGCGCCATCGTCTACATCGCCTACCTGCTGGCCACCTACCGCGGCCTGCCGAACGTATTGATCATCATGGCCATGCTGATCAGCGCCTACACCTTCCTGACCAACCGCACCACCCTGGGCCGGCGCATCTATGCCATCGGCGGCAACGTCAAGGCGGCCAAGCTGTCGGGCATCAACACCGAGCGCCTGACCTTCTTCGCCTTCGTCAACATGGGCATGCTCGCCGCCCTGGCCGGCCTGATCTTCGCCGCGCGGCTCAACACCGCCACGCCCAAGGCCGGGGTGTCCTTCGAGCTGGACGTGATCGCGGCGGTGTTCATCGGCGGCGCGTCGATGTCCGGCGGCGTCGGCAAGATCATCGGCGCGGTGATCGGCGCCCTGATCATGGGCGTGATGAACAACGGCATGTCGATCCTCGGCATCGGCATCGAATGGCAGCAGGTGATCAAGGGCCTGGTGCTGCTGGCCGCGGTGATCTTCGACGTGGTCAATAAGAGCAAGTCCCGTTGAGCGACGCTCGGTCGCCGTCATCATCTTTTCCGTAGTACCGCGGGCGCCTGGCGAGGCTGGGCGCCGCGGGATGAACACGAGGTAACAGGCCATGAACAGCCACAATCAACCTTCAGGCAAGGCGGTATACGCCGACCTGGCCGGACGCACCGTGCTGATTTCCGGTGGCGCCACCGGCATCGGCCGCGCACTGGTCACGGCGTTCGCCAGGCAGGGCGCGCGTACCGCCTTCGTCGATATCGACGACAAGCACGGCAAGGCCCTGGCCAGCGAGCTGAGCGAAGCGGGGCACCAGGTGCTTTTCCTGCACTGCGACATCACCGACATCAAGGCCTACCAGGCCGCCATCCATAAGGTCGCCGAACGGTTCGGGCCGATCACCGCGTTGCTCAACAACGCCGCCAACGATGTGCGCCACGCCCTGGATTCGATCAGCGTCGAGCGCTTCGACGAGCTGATCGCCGTCAACCTGCGCCACGCCACCTTCGCCACCCAGGCGGTGGTGCCGATGATGCGCCAGGCCGGTGGCGGCGCGATCATCAACTTCGGTTCGGTGGGCTGGATGATGGCCTCGGCCGGCTACCCGGTGTACGCAGCGAGCAAGGCCGCCACCCACGGCCTGACCCGGGGCCTAGCGCGGGATCTGGGCAAGGACCGCATTCGCGTCAACACCCTGGTGCCTGGCTGGGTGATGACCGACAAGCAGTTGGCCATGTGGGTCGACGAATCGGCCAAGGAACAGATTCGCCAGAACCAGTGCATGCCCGGCCAACTGCTGCCCGAGCATATCGCCGACATGGCGCTGTTCCTGGCATCCGATGCGGCGGCGATGTGCACCGCACAGAATTTCATCGTTGATGGGGGTTGGGTATGAGCACCTTCAAACCGGCAGTCTGGCCGCGCAAGCTGCGCTCCACCGAATGGTTCGGCGGCAACTCGCGGGACCATATCTATCACCGCAGCTGGATGAAGAACCAGGGCCTGCCGGCCGACCTGTTCGACGGCCGTCCGGTGATCGGCATCTGCAACACCTGGTCGCAGCTCACGCCCTGCAACGCCCACCTGCGGGATCTGGCCGAACGGGTCAAGCACGGTATCTACGAAGCCGGCGGGCTGCCGCTGGAGTTCCCGGTGTTCTCGGCCGGTGAAAGCTCGCTGCGCCCGACCGCGATGATGTACCGCAACCTGGCGGCGATGGACGTCGAGGAGGCGCTGCGCGCCAACCCGCTGGACGGCGTGGTGTTGCTGGCCGGTTGCGACAAGACCACCCCGGCGCTGCTGATGGGCGCCGCCAGCGTCGACATTCCGGCCATCGTGGTGTCCGGCGGGCCGATGCTCAACGGCTGGTTCCGGGGTGAGCGGGTCGGCTCGGGCACCGCGCTGTGGCAGATGTCCGAAGATATCAAGGCCGGCAAGATGAGCCGCGAGGACTTTCTCGAGGCCGAGCAGTCGATGTCCCGCTCGCCCGGCTCGTGCAACACCATGGGCACCGCCAGCACCATGGCCAGCATGGCCGAGGCGCTGGGCATGGCGCTGTCCGGCAACGCGGCGATTCCGGCGGTGGACAGCCGCCGCCGGGTGATGGCGCACCTGACCGGGCGGCGCATCGTGCAGATGGTCAAGGACGATCTGAAACCCTCCGACATCATGACCCGTCTGGCCTTCGAGAACGCCATCCGCGTCAACGGCAGCATCGGCGGTTCGACCAACGCGGTGATCCACCTGCTGGCCATCGCCGGCCGCGTCGGCGTCGACCTGACCCTGGATGACTGGGACCGCCTCGGCCAGGACATCCCGACCATCGTCAACCTGATGCCCTCGGGCAAATACCTGATGGAGGAGTTCTTCTACGCCGGTGGCCTGCCGGTGGTGATTCGCATGCTCGGCGAGGGCGGCAAGCTGCACAAGGGCGCGCTGACCGTTTCCGGGGAAACCATCTGGGAGGAGGTCAAGGGCGTTCGCAACTGGAACGAGGACGTCATCCGCCCGGTGGACCAGGCGCTCACCGCCAAGGGCGGCATCGCCGTGCTGCGCGGCAACCTGGCGCCCCGCGGCGCCGTGCTCAAACCCTCGGCAGCGTCCCCGCACCTGATGCAGCACCGTGGTCGCGCCGTGGTGTTCGAGGACATCGACGACTACAAGGCGAAGATCAACGACGAGAGTCTGGATATCGACGAACACTGCGTAATGGTGCTGAAGAACTGTGGCCCACGCGGTTATCCGGGTATGGCCGAGGTCGGCAACATGGGCCTGCCGCCGAAGGTGCTGCGCAAGGGCATCACCGACATGGTGCGCATTTCCGATGCGCGCATGTCCGGCACCGCCTACGGCACCGTGGTGCTGCACACCACGCCGGAAGCCGCGGCTGGCGGCCCGCTGGCGGTGGTGCGCGATGGCGACATGATCGAGCTCGACGTGGAGGCGCGGCGTATCCACCTGGATATTCCCGATGAAGAGCTGCGCCAGCGCCTGGCCGAGTGGCAGCCCACCGTCGAGCCGCCCACCAGTGGCTATATCAAGCTGTTCCACGACCACGTCGAGGGCGCCGACAGTGGGGCGGACTTCGACTTCCTCAAGGGTTGCCGCGGTGCCGGTATTCCCAAGGACAGTCATTGAGCGGAGAGGGCGACACATGAGCGAGGTCAGCTGGATCGCCGTCGACTGGGGCACCACGCAATTGCGTGCCTGGGCGCTGTCGGCCGGCGGCGAGGTGTTGCAGCACGCCGCCTCGGCTCGGGGCATGGGCAGCCTGGCGGTGGATCAGTTCGAAGGCGCGTTGCTCGAACTGATCGACGGCTGGCTGGATGCCCGGCGCGTCACCGAGGTGGTCGCCTGCGGCATGGTCGGTGCGCGCCAGGGCTGGCGTGAAGCGCCCTATGCCGAGGTGCCCTGTGCACCCCAGGCCATGACGCGGGTGATCAGGCCACAAGTGAGCGATACGCGGATGCGCGTGTCGATCATCCCCGGGCTCTGCCAGCGAGCGCCGGCCGACGTGCTGCGCGGTGAAGAAACCCAACTCGCCGGCCTGCTGGCTGTGCAGCCGGATTACCAGGGTCTGGTCTGCCTGCCCGGTACCCACAGCAAGTGGGCCGAGGTGTGCGAGGGCCAGGTGCTGGGCTTCCAGACGTTCATGACCGGCGAGCTGTTCGCGCTGCTCAGCGGCCAGTCGGTGCTGCGCCATGGCATGCAGGGTGACGGGCCACTGGATCTGCCGGCCTTCGAAGAGGGCCTGCGCGCCGCCGCCGAGCGCCCGCTGCTGGGCGCCTTGTTCGGCCTGCGTGCCGAAGGCCTGCTCGAGGGCCTGGCCCCGACTGCGGCCTGGGCACGCCTGTCGGGATTGCTGATCGGCCAGGAGCTGACGGGATTGCCTGAACGCTGGCAGGGCCTGCCGGTCTGTGTAATCGGTGATGGCGAAGCGGCAGAGCGCTATCGCCTTGCACTGGCGACCCTGAGCATCTCGGCCCGGACCCTAGGCGCCGAACAGGTCACCCTGGCCGGCCTGGCGGCCGCCTACCAGCACATTCGAGGAGGCATCTAGACATGGCTGCGAATCCCCACGGCAGCACCGCCGCGCGTATCGCCGATCCACGAGCCTGCACCCTGGGCGAGGGCGTGTTCTGGCACCCGCAGCGCGAGCAGCTGTTCTGGTTCGATATCCTTGGCCGGCGCCTGCTCAGCCAGCACGACGGTCAGCCCGTGGAATGGACGCTCGACGAGCGCGCCTCTGCGGCCGGCTGGGTCGACGGTGATCGCCTGCTGATGGCCAGTGAAAGTGCCTTGTCGATCTTCGATTTGCGCAGCGGCGCGCGCGAGCCGATCTGCGCCCTGGAGGCGGACAATCCGCTGACCCGTTCCAATGATGGCCGTGCCGACCCCTGGGGCGGCTTCTGGATCGGCACCATGGGCCTCGAGGCCCAGCCTAAGGCGGGCGCCATCTACCGCTATTATCGAGGCGAAGTGCGCCGGCTGTTCGCCGACATCACCATCACCAACGCCATCTGTTTTTCGCCGGATCGGCGCTTCGCCTATTTCGCCGACACGGCCCGTCAGCAGATCTGGCGCCAGCCGCTGGACGAATTGCACGGCTGGCCGAGCGGCGAGGCGCAACCCTTCATCGACGCTCGCGTGGCCAACCTGAATCCCGATGGTGCCGTGGTGGACACCCAGGGTCGGCTGTGGAGCGCGCAGTGGGGGGCTTCGCGGGTGGCCTGTTACGACAGCAATGGCCAGTTCCTGCAGGCCGTGGCGTTTCCCGCCTCGCAGATATCGTGTCCGGCATTCGGCGGGCCCGATCTGTCGACGCTGTTCGCCACCTCGGCGCGTGATGGCCTGGAGGATGGCCAGCTCGCCGCCGAACCCCATGCCGGCAAGCTGTTCGCCACTGACGTACCGGCTCAGGGGCAGGCTGAACATCAGGTGGTTCTCTAATAAGCTCTTCATGATCCTTGAGACCAGGTTCGTCGACTTTGGCAGCTAAGTGGCGAAAGCGGCCGTTACCACAATGGATCAGTGACGGCTGCTTCTGCCATGTAGTTGCCGCTTCAGGCGCATCAAGATCGTGACCAGGTTCTGAGCCCCAATTATTACCAGGCACTACATGCGCAGCGGCCTGGCATGCCCGAAATAGAGATGCGGATTGCGTACGTCGTGATGTTTTTTCGCTTTAAACCGGTTGCGGAGGTAAATAGCCGGTAAAGAGGCTTTGCTTCATGCCGAGGAGTGCTTATCGTTCACGCTCCTCACAGGAAGCGATCTGGCTCATGTCCGAAGTAAACACAACGCCCAGCACCCCATCCTCGAAACGTCAGTGGTTCATCGGTCTGCTCTTGCTGGCGTTGGTCATCGTGCTGATCTGGTGGTTCTGGCCCAGCAAGGCCGAGCCCCGGGGCGAATCCGGCTGGGGTTTCGACAACGTGCCGGTGCGCATCGCCCAGGTCGAATCCCGCGACTTCCCCATCGTGCTCAAGGCCCTGGGTACGGTCACCGCCTACAACACCGCCAATGTTCGCGCCCGCGTCGATGGTCAGCTGACGGAGGTGCTGTTCAAGGACGGCCAGCCGGTCAAGGCCGGCGACGTGCTGGTGCAGATCGACCCGCGGCCCTACCAGATCGCCCTGCAGCAGGCCCAGGGCACCCTGGCCGAAAACCAGGCCCAGCTGCGCGCCGCCGAAAAGGACCTGGCGCTGTATCGCGGCCTGTTCAAGGAAGACTCCATCGCCCGCCAGACCCTGGACACCCAGGAAGCTCTGGTCAACCAGTACCGCGGCACGCTGCAGAACAACCAGGCTGCCGTGGCCGAAGCCAAGCTGAACCTGGACTTCACCAGGGTACGCGCGCCCATCGATGGCCGCCTGGGCATTCGCCAGGTCGACCTGGGCAACCTGGTCGCCTCCGGCGATACCGACCCCATCGTGGTCATCACCCAGACGCTGCCGATCTCGGTGGTGTTCACCCTGCCCGAAGGCGAGCTGTCCGCCGTGCTGAAGCAGGTTCGCAGCGACCGCAAGCTGGTGGTGCAGGCCTGGGATCGCAGCGAGAAGCAGCAGTTGGCCGAGGGTGTGCTGGAGAGCCTGGATAACCAGATCGATACCGCCACCGGCACGGTCAAGCTCAAGGCGCGCTTCGAGAATGCCGACGAGATGCTGTTCCCCAACCAGTTCGTCAATGCCCGGCTACAGGTCTCGGTGCGCAACGACGCCCTGGTGGTGCCGGTGGCCGCCGTGCAATTCGGCGCCAGCGGCACCTTCGCCTACGTGATCGATGGCGAAGACAAGGTTCAGGTACGCCAGATCAAGGTCGGCCCCAGTGATGGCGAGTTCACGGTGATCGAGGAGGGTGTCGCGGCGGACGAGCGGGTCGTGGTCGAAGGCACCGACCGCCTGCGCGAAGGCAACAAGGTGGAAGTGATCGGCGAGGGCACCAGCGAGCCGCCCGCTACCGGGGAAGCCGCCCCGCGGGTGCGTAGCGCTTCATGAACGTCTCGCGCCTGTTCATCCTGCGACCGGTCGCCACCACGCTGATCATGCTGGCGATCTTCCTCAGTGGCGTGATCGCCTACCGGTTGTTGCCGGTGTCGGCGCTGCCCGAGGTGGATTACCCGACCATCCGGGTGATGACCCTCTATCCGGGCGCCAGCCCCGACGTGATGACCAGCGCGGTGACCGCGCCGCTGGAGCGCCAGTTCGGGCAGATGGCCGGCCTGCAGCAGATGTCGTCGACCAGCTCCGGTGGCGCCTCGGTGATCACCTTGCGCTTCAGCCTCGAGGTGCAGCTGGATGTCGCCGAGCAGGAGGTGCAGGCCGCCATCAATGGCGCCACCAACCTGTTGCCCAACGACCTGCCGGCACCGCCGGTGTACAGCAAGGTCAACCCGGCGGACACCCCGGTGCTGACCCTGGCGGTGACCTCCAGGGAATTGCCGCTGCCCCAGGTTAATGACCTGGTCGACACCCGCCTGGCCCAGAAGCTGGCGCAGACCACCGGGGTCGGCCTGGTATCCCTGGCCGGCGGCCAGCGCCCGGCGGTGCGCATCCGCGTCAACCCCGAGGCCCTGGCGGCCTACGGCCTGAACCTCGCCGACGTGCGCACGCTGATCAACGCCAGCAACGTCAACCAGCCCAAGGGCAATTTCGACGGCCCGACGCGGGTGGCCCAGCTCGACGCCAACGACCAGCTGCGTTCGGCCGACGAATACCGCGACCTGATCCTCACCTATGCCAATGGCGCGGCCCTGCGCCTGCGCGACGTGGCGGACATCGTCGACGGTGCCGAGAACCAGCGCCTGGCCGCCTGGGCCAACCAGAACAGCGCGGTGCTGGTCAACGTGCAGCGCCAACCGGGCGCCAACGTGATCGACGTGGTCGACCGCATCCAGGCCCTGCTGCCCAACCTGACCCAGGGCCTGCCGGCCAGCGTCGAGGTGACGGTGCTCACCGACCGCACCCAGACCATCCGCGCGGCGGTGCGCGACGTGCAGCACGAGCTGATGCTGGCCATCGCCCTGGTGGTGATGGTGACCTTCCTGTTCCTGCGCAAGGTGTCGGCCACCCTGATCCCGTCGGTGGTGGTGCCGCTGTCGCTGATCGGCACCTTTGGCGTCATGTACCTGGCCGGCTTCACGGTCAACAACCTGACGCTGATGGCACTGACCATCGCCACCGGCTTCGTGGTCGACGATGCCATCGTCATGCTGGAGAACATCGCCCGCCACCTGGAAGACGGCGAGACGCCGCTCAACGCCGCGCTCAAGGGCGCCAGGCAGATCGGCTTCACCCTGGTGTCGCTGACCCTGTCGCTGATCGCCGTGCTGATCCCGCTGCTGTTCATGGCCGATGTGGTCGGGCGGCTGTTCCGCGAGTTCGCCATCACCCTGGCGGTGGCCATCCTGATTTCCCTGGTGATCTCCCTGACCCTCACGCCGATGATGTGCGCGCGCCTGCTCAGGCACGAGCCGGAAGCCGAGCAGGGGCGTTTCTACCGCAGCGCCGGCGCCTTTATCGACGGCATGATCGAGCGCTATGCGGTGGGCCTGCGCTGGGTGCTGCGCCATCAGCCACTGACCCTGCTGGTGGCCATCGGTACCATGGCCCTGACCGTGGTGCTGTACCTGGCGGTGCCCAAGGGCTTCTTTCCGGTGCAGGACACCGGGGTGATCCAGGGCATTTCCGAGGCGCCGCAGTCGATTTCCTTCAGCGCCATGAGCGAGCGCCAGCAGCGCCTGGCCGACGTGATCCTCAGGGATCCGGCGGTGGCCAGCCTGTCGTCCTACATTGGCGTCGACGGCGACAACCCGACCCTAAACAGCGGGCGCATGCTGATCAACCTCAAGCCCCATGCCGAGCGTGACGTCAGCGCCGCCCAGGTGATCGAGCGGTTGCGCCCGGAGCTGGGCAAGCTCGCCGGTATCGAACTGTTCATGCAGCCGGTGCAGGACCTCTCCATCGAGGACCGGGTCAGCCGTACCCAGTTCCAGTTCAGCCTGGAGTCGCCGGACCCGGCCCTGCTGGAAACCTGGTCGGCCAAGCTGGTCGAGGCGCTGCGTCAGCAGCCCGAACTCAGCGACGTGACCAGCGATCTGCAGAGCCGCGGCCTGCAGGTGTACCTGAACATCGACCGCGACATGGCCGGGCGCCTGGGGGTGAGCGTCGCCAATATCGACGATGCGCTGTACGACGCCTTCGGCCAGCGGCAGATCTCCACCATCTACACCCAGGCCAGCCAGTACCGCGTGGTGCTGGAGAGCGCCAATGGCGGCAGCATCGGCCCAGCCGCGCTGCGCCAGATCCACGTGGCCACCGCCGACGGTGACCAGGTGCCGCTGTCGTCCCTGGCCCAGGTCGAGGAGCGCGCGGCGAGCCTGCTGATCAACCATATCGGCCAGTTCCCGGCGGCCACGCTGTCGTTCAACCTCAGCCCCGGCGTGGCCCTGGGTGACGCCGTGGCGGTGATCGAACGGGTGCAGCAGGAAATCGACATGCCGGTCAGCGTGCAGATCAATTTCCAGGGCGCCGCCGAGGCCTTCCGCGCCTCGCTGTCCTCGACCCTGCTGCTGATCCTCGCCGCCGTCGTGACCATGTACATCGTGCTCGGCGTGCTCTACGAGAGTTACATCCACCCGATCACCATCCTCTCGACCTTGCCGTCGGCGGGTGTCGGCGCCTTGCTGGCGCTGTTGCTGACCGGCAACGACCTGGGGCTGATCGCGATCATCGGCATCATCCTGCTGATCGGCATCGTCAAGAAGAACGCCATCATGATGATCGACTTCGCCCTCGACGCCGAGCGCCACCAGGGCATGACGCCCCATGACGCGATCTACCAGGCGGCGCTGCTGCGCTTCCGGCCGATCCTGATGACCACTCTGGCGGCGCTGTTCGGCGCCATCCCACTGATGCTCGCCTCAGGCTCCGGCGCCGAGCTGCGCCAGCCCCTGGGCCTGGTGATGGTCGGCGGGCTGCTGCTCAGCCAGATCCTCACCCTGTTCACCACCCCGGTGATCTACCTGTACTTCGACCGCCTGGCGCGGCGCTTCAGCGGCCGCAGTGCGGCGGGTGTGCCGAGCGCATGAATCTTTCGGCACCCTTTATCCGCCGCCCGGTGGCCACGCTGCTGCTGAGCCTGGCGATCATGCTGCTCGGCGGCGTCAGCTTCGGCCTGCTGCCGGTGGCGCCGCTGCCGAACATGGATTTCCCGGTGATCACCGTACAGGCCAGCCTGCCCGGTGCCAGCCCCCAGGTGATGGCCGCTACCGTGGCCACGCCGCTGGAGCGTTCCCTGGGCGCCATCGCCGGCGTCAGCCAGATGAACAGCAACAGCAGCCAGGGCAACACGCGGATCATGATCGAGTTCGATCTGGACCGTGACATCAACGCCGCGGCCCGCGAGGTGCAGGCGGCCATCAATGCCTCCCGCGAGCTGCTGCCCAGCGGCATGCGCAGCATGCCCACGTACCGCAAGATCAACCCATCCCAGGCGCCGATCATGGTGCTGTCGCTGACCTCCAGTGTGCTCGACAAGGGCCAGCTGTACGACGTGGCCTCGACCATCGTCGGCCAGAAGCTGTCCCAGGTCACCGGCGTCGGTGAGGTGCAGATCGGCGGCAGTTCGCTGCCGGCCGTGCGCGTGGCCCTGGAGCCGCGCCTGCTCGACCAGTATGGCGTGGCCCTGGACGACGTGCGTGCGACCATCGCCGCCGCCAACGCCAAGCGCCCCAAGGGGGCGGTGGAGGACGCCGAGCGCCACTGGCAGGTGCAGGCTAGCGACCAGCTGGAGCGGGCCGCCGATTACGTGCCGATGATCATCCGCTACCAGGACGGCGCGGCAATCCGCCTGGGCGATGTCGCCCAGGTCAGCGACGGTGTGCAGGACCGCTACAACAGCGGCTTCTACAACGACAAGCAGGCCGTGCTGGTGGTGGTGAACCGGCAGAGCGGGGCGAACATCATCGAGACCGTGGCCGGTATCCGCGCCTTGCTGCCGGAGCTGCGCAGCGTGATTCCGGCCAGCGCCAATCTGGAAGTGGCCATGGACCGCTCGCCAGTGATCCGCGCCACCCTCAAGGAGGCCGAACACACACTGCTGATCGCCGTGGTGCTGGTGATTCTGGTGGTGTTCGCCTTCCTGCGCCGCTGGCGCGCGGCGCTGATTCCCGCCCTGGCGGTGCCGGTGTCGCTGGTCGGCTCGTTCGCCGCCATGTACCTGTTGGGCTTTTCGCTGAACAACCTGTCGCTGATGGCGCTGATCATCGCCACCGGGCTGGTGGTGGACGATGCCATCGTCGTGCTGGAGAACATTTCCCGGCATATCGAGGCGGGCGAGACGCCGATGGCCGCTGCCTTCAAGGGCGCCCGCGAAGTGGGGTTCACGCTGCTGTCGATGAACGTCTCGCTGGTGGCGGTGTTCCTGTCCATCCTGTTCATGGGCGGGCTGGTGGAACGCCTGTTCCGCGAATTCTCCATCACCCTGGCGGTGGCCATCGTCATTTCCCTGCTGGTATCGCTGACGCTGACGCCGATGCTCTGCGCCCGCTGGCTCAAGCCCGAGCCCAAAGAGGAAGCCCGCGAGCCGGGGCGGCTGGAGCGTATCGGCGCGGGCATCGTGCGCGGCTACGAACGCAGCCTGGACTGGGCGCTGCGTCACTCGCTGCTGATGCTGATCAGCCTGTTCGCCACCATCGCCCTCAACGTGTTCCTGTTCGTCAGCGTGCCCAAGACCTTCATGCCCCAGCAGGACACCGGCCAGCTGATGGGCTTCATTCGCGGCGACAACGGCCTGTCGTTCCAGGTCATGCAGCCGAAGATGGAAGCCTACCGCCGGGCGATCCTCGCCGACCCGGCGGTGGAAAGCGTGGCGGGCTTCATCGGCGGCAGCAGTGGCATCAACAACGCGATCATCATCGTGCGCCTCAAACCGATCGCCGAACGTGATCTGTCGGCCCAGCAAGTGATCGACCGTCTGCGCAAGGAGGTGCCGAAGATTCCCGGTGGGCGGATGTTCCTGATGCCCGACCAGGACCTGCAGGTCGGCGGCCGCCAGGGGCGCAGCTCGGAAAACGAATACATGCTGATGTCCGGTGATCTGGACGCCCTGCGCGAATGGCTGCCCAAGGTGCGCGAAGCGCTGCGCGCGTTGCCCGAGCTGACCGACATCGACGCCACCGAAGACGGCGGCGCGCCGCAGATCCGCCTGGTGGTCGACCGCGACGAGGCCAAGCGTCTGGGCGTGGACATGAGCCTGGTGACCGGTGTGCTCAACAACGCCTTCAGCCAGCGGCAGATCTCCACCATCTACGACAGCCTCAACCAGTACAGCGTGGTGATGGAAATCAACCCGCGCTACGCCCAGAGCCCCGAAGCCCTGAGGCAGATCCAGCTGATCACCGCGGACGGCGCGCGGGTGCCGCTGTCGGCCATCGCCCACTGGGAAAACAGCCTGGAAGATGACCGCATCAGCCACCAGGGCCAGTTCGCCGTGGAGAACATCGGCTTTTCCCTGGCCGAAGGCGTCAGCCTCGATCAGGCGACCCGCGCCATCGACCGGGCCGTGGCGCGCATCGCGCTGCCCACCGAGGTGCAGGGCACCCTGGGCGGCACCGGCGCGGCGTTCCAGAAGACCCAGGACAACCAGCCGTGGATGATCCTGATGTCGCTGGTGGTGGTGTACATCGTGCTCGGCGTGCTCTACGAGAGCTACGTGCACCCACTGACCATCCTCTCCACGCTGCCCTCGGCGGGTGTCGGTGCGCTCCTGGCGCTGCAGCTGCTCAACACCGAGTTCAGCCTGATCTCGCTGCTGGGGCTGTTCCTGCTGATCGGCGTGGTGAAGAAGAACGCCATTCTGATGATCGACCTGGCCCTGCAGCTCGAGCGTCACGAGCACCTGAGCCCGGCCGAATCGATCCGCCGTGCCTGCCTGCTGCGCTTCCGGCCGATCATGATGACCACCCTGGCGGCGCTGCTCGGCGCCTTGCCGCTGATGCTCGGCAGCGCCGAAGGCTCGGAAATGCGCCAGCCGCTGGGCATCACCATCGTCGGTGGCCTGATACTCAGCCAGATCCTCACGCTTTACACCACGCCTGTGGTCTACCTCTATCTCGACCGCCTGCGCCACCGGGTCAACCGCTGGCGTGGCGTGCGCACCGATGCCGCTCTGGAAACGCCCCTATGACTTTTGCTTCCCGTCGAACCCTCTGTCTGCTGGCGCTCAGCGTTGCCCTGGCTGGCTGTGCCATCGGCCCCGATTACCAGCGCCCGGAGATCAGCACACCGGCGGCCTTCAAGCAGGCCGATGGCTGGAAGGCCGCCGTGCCGGCCGACGCCCTGGCACGGGGTGCCTGGTGGGAACTGTACGGCGACGGCGAGCTGAATGCCCTGGTCGGCCGCCTCAACGTTTCCAACCAGAACCTGGCCGCCTCCGAAGCCCAGTACCGCCAGGCCCGTGCGCTGCTACGCAGCGGCCGTGCGGCGTTCTTCCCGACCCTGTCGACCAGCGCCGGCATGACCCGGGCCGGGCAGGGCGGTGGCGACAGTACCCTGCGCACCGCCGATGGCATCGCCATTGGCGGTGGCAACTCGTCGAGCATCTCCAAGAGTTACGACCTGAGCCTCAATGCCAGCTGGGAGCTGGATGTGTGGGGCAAGCTGCGCCGTGGCCTGGAATCCAATCGCGCGGCTTTCGAAGCCAGCGCCGCCGACCTCGCCGCGGTGCGCCTGAGCCTGCAGTCCGAGCTGGTGCAGAGCTACCTGCAATTGCGCGTGCTGGACGAGCAGCAGCGCTTGCTCGACGCCACGGTAGCCGCCTATCAGCGTTCCCTGCGCCTGACCGAGAACCAGTACCGCGCCGGTATCGTGCCGCGCTCCGACGTCGCCCAGGCGCTGACCCAGCTGCGCAGCACCGAAGCCCAGGCCATCGACCTGCAATGGCAGCGTGCCCAACTCGAACATGCCATCGCCGTGCTGATCGGTGTGCCGCCGAGCGAGGTCACTATCGCCCGCCGTGAAAGCCTGCCGACGCTGCCGGAAGTGCCAGCCAGCGTGCCGTCAGCGCTGCTTGAGCGTCGCCCCGACGTGGCGGCGGCCGAGCGCCGGGTGATCGCCGCCAACGCCGAGATCGGCGTGGCCAAGGCCGCCTGGTTTCCTGACCTGACCCTGTCCGCCACGGGCGGCTATCGCGGCAGCAGCTTCGCCGACTGGGTCAACCTGCCCAATCGCTTCTGGTCGGTGGGCCCGCAACTGGCCCTGACCCTGTTTGATGGCGGCCGGCGCAGTGCCGAAAGCGAGCGAGCCGAGGCGGCCTATGACCAGACCGTGGCGCAGTACCGCCAGGCGGTGCTGGACAGCTTCCGCGAGGTCGAGGATTACCTGGTGCAGCAGCGTGTGCTGGGCCGCGAAGCCGAGGTGCAGGCCCAGGCACTGGACGCGGCACGCGAATCGCTGCGCCTGATCGAGAACCAGTACCGCGCCGGCACAGTGGACTACAACAGCGTGGTCAACGTGCAGGCCACCGCCCTGAGCAACGAGCGCAGCGCCCTGACGCTGCTGGGCAGTCGCCTGACCGCCAGCGTGCAACTGATCGCCGCCCTGGGCGGCGGTTGGGATGTGCAGCAGCTCGAGGAAGGCGAGGCGTCACAGTGAGCCGTAGCCCGGGTTAGCCGCAGGCGTAACCCGGGGATCATCAGTGATTCGCGAGAAAGAACCCGGTTGCCGCTCTGCTCGACCCAGGCTACAGGTCGTGGTTAAGCCTGACTGTACACACCTTTGCCCGGCAGGCGCTCACGGTCGTGGGGGGCGTCGAAATCCAGCGCCGGGCCCTTGGGCACGATGCCGGTCGGGTTGATGGTCTGGTGGCTGGCGTAGTAGTGGTGCTGGATGTGCCACATGTCCACGGTCGCCGCCACGCCCGGCCACTGGTAGAGCTCGCGCAGCCAGTTACTGAGGTTCGGGTAATCGGCGATGCGCCGCAGGTTGCACTTGAAGTGGCCGTGGTACACGGCGTCGAAGCGCACCAGGGTGGTGAACAGTCGCCAGTCCGCTTCGGTCAGGTACTCGCCAGTCAGGTAGCGCGATTGCCCCAGGCGGGTTTCCAGCACCGACAGCTCCGCGAACAGCTCATCGAACGCTTCTTCGTAGGCCGCCTGGGTGGTGGCAAAACCGGCGCGGTAGACGCCGTTGTTCACTGCCGGGTAGATGCGTGCATTGAGCGCATCGATTTCGCCGCGCAGGGGCTCGGGGTAGAAGTCCAGGCGGTTGCCGGTGATGCCGTCGAACGCCGAGTTGAACATGCGGATGATTTCTGCCGACTCGTTGCTGACGATGCGCTGCTGGCTCTTGTCCCACAGCAGCGGCACGGTGACCCGGCCGGTATAGTCCGGGTCGTCCCTGGTATAGCGCTGATGCAGGAAATCGAAGCCGTCCAGGGCGTCGCCGCTGGAGCCGTGCTCGGTGTCGAAGGTCCAGCCGTTCTCGCGCATCAGCCAACTGACCACCGAGACGTCGATCAACGGCTCGAGGCCCTTGAGCGTGCGCAGGATCAGGGTGCGGTGCGCCCAGGGGCAGGCCAGCGATACGTAGAGGTGATAGCGCCCGGCTTCGGCGGCGAAGCCGCTTTCGCCGGAGGGCCCGGCCGAGCCGTCGGCGGTGATCCAATTGCGCCGCTGGGCGTTCTCGCGCTTGAAGCGCCCGCCCGCGCCGGTGTCGTACCATTGGTCGTGCCATTGGCCTTCGATCAGCAAGCCCATATCGTTCTCCTCCGTCATCTGATGCCTGGAGTCTACCCAGTCAGCTATCGACAGAAGACGTAAAAACCGGGTTCAACGAATCGGCTGGCTCGATAGGTGACGGGCTTGCCAACGCTTTTGCGCCTCGGCGAAGGCCGCGTCGCGTTGCAGCCCCAGGCCACGCAGGGCCAGCGCCATGGTGGCGATGATCGCCAGTTGGCCATAGGCATCCTCGGCTTCGCCGCGCCATACGGCTTGCAGCTGAGCCGGGTCGAGCCGCTCGGGCTTGACGTGGCGACGCTCGGACAGCATCGGCCAGTCCTCGTCCCAGTTCGCGCCGTGTTCGGTGCCGTACAGGTGGCAGATGGCATCCGGGTTGAGTTCGATCTCGCCGCCGTCACCCTTGACCACGATGGCGTGGTCACCAAGCAGCTGGCTGGCCTCGCGGTGCACCGCCTGGTAACCCGGGTGGAAGATGCTCTGCAGGCCACAACCTGCCGCCAGGGGGTTGAGAATGCGCGCCAGGGAATGGATCGGCGAGCGCAGGCCCAGCACGTTGCGCAGGTCGATCATGCGTTGCAGGGCGGGCATCCAGTCGCCCAGGGGCATAAAGGCCAGGTTGCCGGTATCGAGGTTCTGCGAAACCTCAGCCCAGCTGCGACACAGCGGGATATCCAGCTCGCCGAGCAGCTGCTCGCTGTACAGGCGCCCGGCGGTATGCGCGCCGCCGCCGTGCATGAAGATGCGCAGGCCACTGTTTGCCAGCGCCTTGGCGGCGAGCAGGAACCAGGGCAGGTGGCGCTTCTTGCCGGCGTAGGTCGGCCAGTCGAAATCGACCGTGATAGATGGCGCTGCCAGCCGCGCGCGAACCGCTTCGGTGAAGCCGGCCATTTCCTCGGCGCTTTCTTCCTTGTGGCGCAACAGCATCAGAAAGGCGCCGAGCTGGGCATCCTCGACCTGCTCGTCGAGAATCATGCCCATGGCTTCGCGGGCCTCCTCGCGGGTCAGGTTGCGCGCGCCGCGCTTGCCCTTGCCGAGAATGCGCACGAAGGCGGCGAACGGATGTTCTGCGGGGGTGATCAGGTTCATAGGCAATTGGTCGGCTTGGGCAGGCCCGCCAGCTTGGCGGCGAGTTTGGCGGGAGCGCCATTGAACAGGCGGTTGAGGTGCAGGCTGTTGCCCTTGTCCGGCCCCAGCTTGAGGGCCACGTACTTGATCAGCGGGCGGTTGGCCGGCGACAGCTGGAACTCGGCGTAGAAAGTGCGCAGCAGCTCGAGGATCTCCCAGTGTTCGGCGCTCAGCTCAAGGGCTTCGCGCTCGGCCAGGGCCACAGCAGCCTCGGCGGACCAATCCTGCAGATCGAGCAGGTAGCCATCCTTGTCCAGCTCGATGGGGCGCGCGTTGACGATCAGGGTGCTCATAACCAGGTGTTCACCTTGTTGAACTGGCAGGCGAGGGCGACGAAGCCCAGGTAGTCGACCTGTTGGAAGTTTGCCGCAAGCTTGAGCCCGCGGGCCTGGATGTCTTCGTCCAGGGCGTACAGTGCGACGCCCTGCAGCGCTGCCAGCGCTTCGGCGTGGCTGGTGCCAGGCTGGGCAGCGTAGGTGGCGTCGCCGCACAGCAGCAGGCCGTCGCCATGGCCCAGCAGGCGCAGGCAACTGCTCAGGCGGTCATCGCTGAACGGGGAGCTGGAAAGTACGTGCAGGGTCTTCATCACAGGGTGATCACCTGGTCGTAGCGGTCGATAAGGGCGCGCAGGCCGTCGCTGTCCAGGCGCTCGACGGCCAGCGCGGTGTCGCTCAGACCGCGCTGCGCCAGGCTTTGGGCGCAGGCGTATAGCGCTTCCACGCCGAACATCGGCAGGGCCTGCAGGTTGGCGGTCAGGTCCTTCTGCTGCACGGCCTGAGGCGCTTGCCCGACCGCCAGCTGCAACACGCCATCGTCGAGAAACAGCAGGCCGATGGGCAGGTCGAAGGCGCCGCCGGCCAGGGCGATATCCAGCGCTTCGCGGGCGCCTGGGCCGTTCCAGGGCGCCTGGCGGCTGATGACCAGCAGGGATTGGCTCATTTCAGTCGCCTCCAAAGCAGATCAGCCGGTCGGCCTCTTGCGCCGCTTCGTGCAACTGGCCAAGGCCGGACAGCACCCAGGGCGCGGGCAGGTTGGCCGCCTCGCGCTCGTAGCGACGTGCTTCCTGCTCGTCGAGCACGCCGCGGCGCAGGGCGGCGGCAATGCACACCACAGCATCGAGCCCGTGGCCGGCGACGAATTCGCGCCACTGGCGCGCCACGTCGGTTTCATCCTGGGGGCTGACGATGGTGCCCGAGGCGCTGTGCACGCCATCGGCGTAGAAGAACAGGCGCACGATCTGGTGGCCGCCTTGCAGCGCCGCTTCGGCGAAGCGCAGGGCGCGGCGGGAGGAGGGCGCAGACGGCGGCGAAAACAGGGCGATGGCGAATTTCATGAACGGCCCGGTGCTGGAAACAGGGCGCCATGATAAAGCCTGAGCGGGGGCGACAGAAATGAAAAAGCCCATATCCGTGGATATGGGCTTTCTTGTCACAGCCAGCTCAGCGCAAGCGGCTTACTTCTTGATGTCGCGCTGCGTCGGGCCGGTGTACAGCTGGCGCGGACGGCCGATCTTGTACGGGCCGGAGAGCATTTCTTTCCAGTGCGAGATCCAGCCGACGGTGCGCGCCAGGGCGAAGATCACGGTGAACATGCTGGTCGGAATGCCGATCGCCTTGAGGATGATCCCCGAGTAGAAGTCGACGTTCGGGTACAGGTTGCGCTCCTTGAAGTACGGATCGTTACGGGCGATCTCGTCGAGCTTCATCGCCAGTTCCAGCTGCGGGTCGTTGATGCCCAGCTCGGCCAATACTTCGTCGCAGGTCTGCTTCATGACCTGGGCGCGGGGGTCGAAGTTCTTGTAGACGCGGTGACCGAAGCCCATGAGCTTGAACGGGTCGTCCTTGTCCTTGGCCTTGGCGATGAACTTGTCGATGTTCGACACGTCACCGATTTCGTCCAGCATGGCCAGTACGGCTTCGTTGGCACCGCCGTGGGCCGGGCCCCAGAGCGCGGCGATACCGGCAGCGATACAGGCGAACGGGTTGGCACCCGAAGAGCCGGCCAGGCGCACGGTGGAGGTCGAAGCGTTCTGCTCGTGGTCGGCGTGCAGGATGAAGATGCGGTCCATGGCCTTGGCCAGCACGGGGCTGATCGGCTTGGTCTCGCACGGGGTGTTGAACATCATGTGCAGGAAGTTTTCCGCGTAGTTCAGGTCGTTACGCGGGTACATCATCGGCTCGCCCTTGGAGTACTTGTACACCATGGCGGCGATGGTCGGCATCTTGGCGACCAGGCGCATCGCGGAAATGTCGCGGTGCTGCGGGTTCTTGATGTCCAGGGAGTCGTGGTAGAAGGCGGAGAGGGCGCCGACCACGCCACACATGATGGCCATCGGGTGGGCGTCACGACGGAAGCCGTTGAAGAAGGTCTTCAGCTGTTCGTGAACCATGGTGTGGTTCTTGATGGTGCTGACGAACTGGGCCTTCTGCTCTTCGTTCGGCAGTTCGCCGTTGAGCAGCAGGTAGCAGGTCTCCAGGTAGTCGGCTTTCTCGGCCAGTTGCTCGATGGGGTAGCCGCGGTGCAGCAGTACGCCCTTGTCACCATCAATGTAGGTGATCTTCGACTCGCATGAGGCGGTCGACATGAAACCGGGGTCGAAGGTGAAGTTGCCCGTGGCAGTCAGGCTCCGCACGTCGATGACATCTGGGCCAACGGTGCCGGATAAAACGGGCAGCTCTACGGGGGCTGCGCCCTCGATGATCAACTGCGCTTTTTTGTCAGCCATGTGTGGCCTCCTAGTTATGCTTGGAATCATCAGTCGGCCCCCCACGCAGGGCCCGCATCACTATAGTGTTATGAATCTGAAAGTCAATTTGCGAAAACCCAGGCAATAGAAGGGTTTGAGTGCCCTGCCTGCGACAAAAGGGCGCGCCCTATTACGCCATTTCCAGGCTTGACGCAATCGCTATTAGGTCGAGGTAACCGCGTTGTCATTAGCGACCTAACTGTCTATACTCTGCGCCCGACTACCAAGGGCCTTGAGCCCGGTTTCTGGTGGTTGTCACTTCTTGGGTGATGGGTACCTGACCAGTGCGCTTCCCGACAACTCAGCCCTGATAGCTGGGGCTCTCAGTGTGATAATAAAGCCGTGAATAGCCAACGACCTGTAAACTTAGACCTTCGGACGATAAAACTCCCAGTCACTGCTTACACGTCCATTCTTCACCGTATATCTGGCGTGATCCTTTTCCTCGGCATTGCCGTGCTGCTGTTCGGGCTCGACAAGTCGCTGTCTTCGGAAGAGGGCTTCGCGCAGGTGAAAGAATGCTTGACCAGCCCGCTGGCCAAGTTCGTGATCTGGGGACTGTTGTCCGCTCTGCTGTACCACCTGGTGGCCGGTGTGCGCCACCTGATCATGGATGCTGGAGTCGGTGAGACGCTGGAAGGCGGCAAGCTGGGTTCCAAAATCGTTCTCGTCGTATCGGCGATCCTGATCGTGCTGCTGGGGGTATGGATATGGTAACTAACGTCACGAATTTTTCGCGTTCGGGTCTCTACGACTGGATGGCTCAGCGCGTTTCTGCGGTCGTGCTCGCGGCTTATGTCCTGTTTCTGCTGGGCTACATCGTCCTGAATCCAGGCATGGGCTACGCCGAATGGCATGGTCTGTTCTCCAATAATGCAATGCGCATCTTCAGCCTGTTGACCCTCGTTGCACTCGGCGTTCACGCCTGGGTCGGCATGTGGACCATCTCCACCGACTACCTGACGCCGACCGCGCTGGGCAAGTGGGCAACCGTTGTGCGTTTTCTGTTCCAGGCCACGTGTGGCATCGCCATGTTCGTGTTCTTCGTCTGGGGCGTGCAGATTCTTTGGGGTTTCTGATTCATGACTAGCATTCGTACTCTTTCCTATGACGCCATCATCGTCGGTGGTGGCGGTGCCGGTATGCGCGCTGCGTTGCAGCTGGCGCAAGGCGGTCACAAGACAGCAGTGGTCACCAAGGTCTTCCCGACCCGTTCTCACACCGTTTCCGCCCAGGGCGGTATCACCTGTGCCATCGCCTCGAACGACCCGAACGATGACTGGCGCTGGCACATGTACGACACCGTCAAGGGTTCCGACTACATCGGTGACCAGGACGCGATCGAATACATGTGTTCCGTCGGCCCGGAAGCGGTGTTCGAACTCGAGCACATGGGGCTGCCGTTCTCCCGTACCGAGCAGGGCCGCATCTACCAGCGTCCGTTCGGTGGCCAGTCCAAGGGGCCGGACAACCCGACCCAGGCTGCCCGTACCTGCGCTGCTGCCGACCGTACCGGTCACGCCCTGCTGCACACCCTGTACCAGGCCAACCTGAAGGCCGGTACCTCGTTCCTCAACGAGTGGTATGCAGTCGATCTGGTCAAGAACCAGGACGGCGCCATCGTCGGCGTCATCGCCATCTGCATCGAAACCGGCGAAACCGTCTACATCCGTTCCAAGGCCGTGGTGCTGGCCACTGGCGGTGCCGGCCGTATCTACGCCTCCACCACCAACGCCCTGATCAACACCGGTGACGGCGTGGGCATGGCCCTGCGTGCCGGCGTGCCGGTGCAGGACATCGAGATGTGGCAGTTCCACCCGACCGGTATCGCCGGCGCCGGTGTACTGGTTACCGAAGGCTGCCGTGGTGAGGGTGGTTACCTGATCAACGCCCATGGCGAGCGCTTCATGGAACGTTATGCGCCCAACGCCAAGGACCTCGCCGGCCGTGACGTGGTGGCCCGTTCCATGGTCAAGGAAGTGATCGCCGGCAACGGCTGTGGCCCGAACAAGGACCACGTACTGCTCAAGCTCGATCACCTCGGTGAGGAAGTGCTGCACAGCCGCCTGCCAGGCATCTGCGAACTGTCCAAGACCTTCGCACACGTCGACCCGGTGGTTGCACCCGTTCCGGTCATCCCGACCTGCCACTACATGATGGGCGGCGTTGCCACCAACATCCATGGTCAGGCCATCACCCAGGACGCCAACGGCAACGACAGGATCATCGAAGGTCTGTTCGCGGTGGGCGAAGTGGCGTGCGTGTCGGTGCACGGTGCCAACCGTCTGGGCGGCAACTCGCTGCTCGACCTGGTGGTATTCGGCCGCGCCGCCGGCCTGCACCTGGAAAAAGCGCTGAAAGAAGGCGTGGAAGTCCGCGGTGCCAGCGAAACCGACATCGAGCTGTCGCTGGGCCGTCTGGCTGGCGTCAACGAGCGCAGCAGCGGTGAAGACGTCGCCACCCTCAAGCGCGAGCTGCAGTCGTGCATGCAGAACTACTTCGGCGTATTCCGTACCGGCGAATACATGAAGAAGGGCATCGCTCAGCTGTCCGACCTGCGCGAGCGCATCGCCAAGGTCAAGATCAACGACAAGAGCCAGGCCTTCAACACCGCGCGTATCGAAGCGCTGGAGCTGCAGAACCTGCTGGAAGTCGCCGAAGCCACTGCCATCGCAGCCGACACCCGTACCGAGTCCCGCGGCGCCCACGCCCGTGAAGACTTCGAGGACCGTGACGACACCAACTGGTTGTGCCACAGCCTGTACTTCCCAGGTGAGAAACGTGTCGCCAAGCGCGATGTCAACTTCTCGCCGAAGACCGTACCGGCGTTTGAACCCAAAGTTCGTACTTATTAAGGGTGGCTACCATGTCTCTTGGCAAAAGCTTGAAAGTCAGCGTTTATCGCTACAACCCGGAAGCGGACAAAGCGCCGTTCATGCAGGACTTCGACATCACCATCGATGGCAAGGACCTGATGGTGCTGGACATCCTGGCCCTGATCAAGGAGCAGGACGAAGGTTTCTCCTATCGTCGCTCCTGCCGTGAAGGCGTATGCGGTTCCGACGGCATGAACATCAGCGGCAAGAACGGCCTGGCCTGCATCACGCCGATCTCCAGCGTGGTCAAGGGCAACAAGCTGGTGATCCGTCCGCTGCCCGGCCTGCCGGTCATTCGTGACCTGGTGGTCGACATGAGCATCTTCTACAAGCAGTACGAGAAGGTGCAGCCGTTCCTGCAGAACGACACCCCGGCGCCGGCCATCGAGCGCCTGCAGTCGCCGGAAGAGCGCGAGAAGCTCGACGGCCTGTACGAGTGCATCCTGTGCGCCTGCTGCTCGACCAGCTGCCCGTCGTTCTGGTGGAACCCCGACAAGTTCCTGGGCCCGGCTGCTCTGCTGCAGGCCTACCGGTTCCTGGCCGACAGCCGTGATACCAAGACCGCGGAACGATTGGCATCGCTCGATGATCCATTCAGTGTGTTCCGCTGCCGCGGGATCATGAACTGCGTGAACGTGTGCCCCAAGGGTCTGAACCCCACCAAGGCCATCGGTCACGTACGCAACATGTTGCTGCAAAGCGGTACCTGATTCACCGTTCTTTAGCTGTACCCGTAACGCCTGCCGCACCGACGTAATGTCGGTGTTGCAGTATCGCCAGGGCGTTGGCCTAGCCGCCGACGCCCTTATACGAAAAATATGACGACCAGCAGGGGCATTCGGGCTGGTGCCCGGACTATCTGCGGGATTCTTGGTGGCTTGCTGAAGTCGCTGCAACATGACTTCGAAAGCCAGTCGGTGTCCTCGCCGGTGGTGTCCCCTTACCGAGGGTGACCAAGCATGCAAGAAAGCGTGATGCAGCGCATGTGGGACAGTGCCCACCTATCCGGTGGTAACGCTGCCTACGTGGAGGAGCTCTATGAGCTCTACCTGCACGATCCCAACGCCGTGCCGGAAGAGTGGCGCACTTATTTCGATAAGTTGCCGTCCGAAGGCAGCACCGCCAATGACGTATCGCACTCGACGATTCGTGATCATTTCGTGTTGCTGGCCAAGAACCAGCGTCGCGCGCAGCCGGCTTCTGCCGGGACCGTGAGCAGCGAACACGAGAAGAAGCAGGTCGAAGTGTTGCGGTTGATTCAGGCATTCCGCATGCGTGGCCACCAGGCGGCTCAGCTCGATCCGCTTGGGCTGTGGCAGCGCCCTGTTCCTGCTGATCTGTCGATCAGCCATTACAGCCTTACCGACGCGGATCTGGATACCACCTTCCGCACGGGTGGTCTGGCAATCGGCAAAGAAGAAGCCACTTTGCGGGAAATCCGCGACGCTTTGCATCAGACATATTGTCGCACCATCGGCTCCGAGTTCACCCACATCGTCGATTCCGATCAGCGCAGCTGGTTCCAGCAGCGCCTGGAAAGCGTACGCGGCCGCCCGCAGGTTTCCGCCGAGGTGCAGAGCCATCTGCTCGAGCGTCTGACCGCCGCCGAAGGCCTGGAAAAGTACCTGGGCACCAAGTACCCGGGCACCAAGCGCTTTGGTCTGGAAGGTGGCGAGAGCCTGATTCCGCTGCTCGATGAAATCATCCAGCGCAGCGGTTCCTACGGCACCAAGGAAATCGTCATCGGCATGGCCCACCGTGGCCGTCTGAACGTGCTGGTCAACACCTTCGGCAAGAACCCGCGCGACCTGTTCGACGAGTTCGAGGGCAAGAAGGTCGAGGGCCTGAGCTCCGGTGACGTGAAATACCACCAGGGTTTCTCGTCCAACGTGATGACCCAGGGCGGTGAGGTTCACCTGGCGCTGGCGTTCAACCCGTCTCACCTGGAAATCGTCTCTCCGGTGGTCGAGGGCTCGGTACGGGCGCGTCAGGATCGTCGTAACGACGCCGTGGGCGACAAGGTACTGCCGATCTCCATCCACGGTGACGCGGCGTTCGCCGGTCAGGGCGTGGTCATGGAAACCTTCCAGATGTCGCAGACCCGTGCCTACAAGACGGGTGGCACCATCCACATCGTGATCAACAACCAGGTCGGCTTCACCACCAACCGGGCCGACGACGCGCGCTCCACCGAGTACGCCACCGACGTTGCCAAGATGATCCAGGCGCCGATCTTCCACGTGAATGGCGATGATCCGGAAGCCGTGCTGTTCGTCACCCAATTGGCCGTCGATTACCGCATGCAGTACAAACGTGACGTGGTCATCGACCTGGTCTGCTACCGTCGCCGTGGCCACAACGAGGCCGACGAGCCGAGCGGCACCCAGCCGCTGATGTACCAGCAGATCGCCAAGCAGCGCACCACCCGTGAGCTGTATGCCGATGCGCTGAGCCAGTCCGGCAGCCTCGATGTCGATGCCATCCAGGCCAAGGTGGACGATTACCGTACCGCCCTGGACAACGGTCAGCACGTGGTCAAGAGCCTGGTCAAGGAGCCGAACAAGGAGCTGTTCGTCGATTGGCGTCCGTACCTGGGCCATGCCTGGACCGCGCGTCATGACACGCGTTTCGATCTCAAGACCCTGCAGGAGCTGTCCAACAAGCTGCTGGAGACGCCGGACGGTTTCGTGGTTCAGCGTCAGGTCACCAAGATCTACGAAGACCGCGCCAAGATGGGCGCCGGCGGCCTGCCGCTGAACTGGGGCTACGCCGAAACCATGGCCTACGCGACCCTGCTGGTCGAAGGTCACCCGATCCGTATCACCGGTCAGGACGTTGGTCGCGGCACCTTCTCGCACCGCCATGCGCAGTTGCACAACCAGAAGGACGGCACTTCCTACCTGCCGCTGCAACACCTGTACGAAGGTCAGCCGCGCTTCGACCTGTACGACTCCTTCCTCTCGGAAGAAGCCGTGTTGGCCTTCGAATACGGTTACGCCACCACCACGCCGAACGCGCTGGTGATCTGGGAAGCCCAGTTCGGCGACTTCGCCAACGGTGCCCAGGTGGTGTTCGACCAGTTCATTTCCAGTGGCGAAACCAAGTGGGGCCGTCTGTGCGGCCTGACCATGCTGTTGCCGCACGGTTATGAAGGGCAGGGCCCGGAGCACTCCTCGGCGCGTCTGGAGCGTTACCTGCAGCTGTGCGCAGAGCACAACATCCAGGTGGCGGTACCGACCACGCCGGCGCAGATCTACCACCTGCTGCGTCGCCAGGTCATTCGCCCGCTGCGCAAGCCGCTGGTCGTGCTGACACCGAAGTCGCTGCTGCGCCACAAGCTGGCCGTGTCGACCCTGGAAGATCTCGCCGAAGGCTCGTTCCAGACCGTTATTCCGGAAATCGACGCGATCGATCCGAAGAAGGTCGAGCGCCTGGTGCTGTGCAGCGGCAAGGTCTATTACGACCTGCTGGAAAAACGCCGTGCCGAAGGCCGCGAAGACATCGCCATCGTGCGGATCGAGCAGCTGTATCCGTTCCCTGAAGACGACCTGGCCGAGATTCTTGCGCCGTACAAGAACCTCAAGCACATCGTCTGGTGTCAGGAAGAGCCGATGAACCAGGGCGCCTGGTATTGCAGCCAGCACCACATGCGTCGTGCCGCTGCGGCGCACAAGAAGTCGCTGGTGCTCGAGTATGCCGGGCGTGATGCGTCGGCCGCCCCGGCCTGCGGTTACGCGTCCATGCACGCCGAGCAGCAGGAAAAACTGCTGCAGGATGCCTTCACCGTTTAACGCCATCGCGAAGGAGGCGGCCCGCTGAGGCCGCTTCCTCGAAATCACCGAATTTAAGGAAAAGAACACAATGGCTATCGAGATCAAAGCCCCTACATTCCCGGAATCGGTCGCCGACGGCACCGTGGCCACCTGGCACAAGAAGCCGGGCGAAGCGGTCAAGCGCGATGAGCTGATCGTCGACATCGAAACCGACAAGGTGGTGATCGAAGTACTGGCCGAGGCCGACGGTGTAGTCGCCGAAATCATCAAGAACGAAGGCGATACCGTCCTCTCCAACGAAGTACTGGGCAAGCTGACCGAGGGTGGCGCTGCCGCCGCCGCACCGGCTGCTGCGCCTGCGCAAGCCGCTGCCGCGCCGGCTCAGGCCGCCGCTGCACCTGCCGCTGGCGACGACCAGATCCTCTCGCCGGCCGCTCGCAAGCTGGCCGAAGAGAACGGTATCGACCCGAACAGCCTCAGCGGTTCGGGCAAGGGCGGCCGGGTGACCAAGGAAGACGTGGTCGCCGCCGTCGAGGCCAAGAAGAACGCGCCGGCCGCCAAGCCGGCTGCCGCCGCCACTGCAGCGCCGGTGGTCAGTGGTGCTGGCGACCGCACCGAGAAGCGCGTGCCGATGACCCGCGTGCGCGCCACCGTTGCCCGTCGTCTGGTCGAAGCCCAATCGAACATGGCGATGCTGACCACCTTCAACGAAGTCGACATGTCCGAGATCATGGCGCTGCGTTCGAAGTACAAGGACCAGTTCGAGAAAGCCCACAACGGCACCCGCCTGGGCTTCATGTCGTTCTTCGTCAAGGCGGCTACCGAGGCGCTGAAGCGTCTGCCGGCGGTCAACGCCTCGATCGATGGCAACGACATCGTCTACCATGGCTACCAGGACATCGGCGTAGCCGTTTCCAGCGACCGTGGTCTGGTGGTTCCGGTTCTGCGTAACGCCGAACTCATGGGCCTGGCCGACATCGAAGCCGGCATCGCTGCCTACGGCAAGAAAGCCCGTGACGGCAAGCTGTCGATCGAGGAGATGACTGGCGGCACCTTCACCATCACCAACGGTGGTACCTTCGGTTCGATGATGTCGACGCCGATCGTCAACCCGCCGCAGGCTGCGATCCTGGGCATGCACAACATCATCCAGCGCCCGGTTGCCGTGAACGGCCAGGTAGTGATTCGCCCGATGATGTACCTGGCGCTGTCCTACGATCACCGCCTGATCGATGGTAAAGAAGCCGTGACCTTCCTGGTGACCATCAAGAACCTGCTGGAAGACCCAGCGCGTCTGCTGCTGGACATCTAATACACCAGCCTCAAGCTGCAAGCGCCACGCTTCAAGAGAAGCGTTCCGTCTTGCAGCTCGAAGCTCGAAGCTTGAAGCTGAAAAGGAATCTTTTATGAGCCAGAAATTCGACGTGGTAGTCATCGGTGCCGGCCCTGGCGGCTACGTGGCCGCCATCAAGGCCGCTCAACTCGGTCTCAAGACCGCGTGCATCGAGAAGTACCAGGACAAGGACGGCAAGATCGCCCTGGGCGGCACCTGCCTGAACGTCGGTTGCATCCCTTCCAAGGCGCTGCTGGACAGCTCCTGGAAGTTCCACGAGGCCCAGGACGGTTTCGCCGTTCACGGCATCAGCGCCAAGGGCGTGAGCATTGACGTGCCGGCCATGGTCGGTCGCAAGAACACCATCATCAAGAACCTGACCGGCGGCGTTGCCGGCCTGTTCAAGGCCAACGGCGTGACCCTGCTCGAAGGCCACGGCAAGCTGCTGGCTGGCAAGAAGGTCGAAGTCACAGACAAGGACGGCAAGACCTCCGTCGTCGAAGCCGACAACGTGATCCTGGCTTCCGGCTCGCGCCCGATCGACATCCCGCCGGCTCCGGTCGACCAGGACGTCATCGTCGACTCCACCGGTGCCCTGGAATTCCAATCGGTACCGAAGAAGCTGGGCGTCATCGGCGCTGGCGTCATCGGTCTGGAACTGGGTTCGGTCTGGGCGCGTCTGGGCGCTGAAGTGACCGTGCTGGAAGCGCTGGACAAGTTCCTGCCAGCGGCTGACGAAGCCGTTGCCAAGGAAGCCTTCAAGACCCTCACCAAGCAGGGCCTGGACATCAAGCTGGGCGCTCGCGTGACCGGCTCCGAAGTCAAGAAGAAGCAGGTTACCGTCAACTACACCGACTCGGCTGGCGAACAGAAGATCGTCTTCGACAAGCTGATCGTTGCCGTTGGCCGTCGCCCGGTGACCACCGACCTGCTGGCTTCGGACAGTGGCGTGGACCTGGACGAGCGTGGCTACATCTTCGTCGACGACCACTGCGCCACCAGCGTTCCCGGCGTTTACGCCATCGGTGACGTGGTGCGCGGCATGATGCTCGCCCACAAGGCCTCGGAAGAGGGCGTGATGGTCGCCGAGCGGATCGCCGGTCACAAGGCGCAGATGAACTATGACCTGATCCCATCGGTCATCTATACCCACCCGGAAATCGCGTGGGTCGGTAAAACCGAGCAGCAGCTCAAGAGCGAAGGCGTTGCCGTCAACGTCGGCACCTTCCCGTTCGCCGCCAGTGGCCGTGCCATGGCAGCCAACGACACCGGCGGTTTCGTCAAGGTCATCGCCGACGCCAACACCGACCGCGTGCTGGGCGTTCACGTCATCGGCCCAAGCGCGGCCGAGCTGGTACAGCAGGGCGCCATCGGCATGGAATTCGGCACCAGTGCCGAAGACCTGGGCATGATGGTCTTCTCGCACCCGACCCTGTCCGAGGCGCTGCACGAGGCCGCGCTGGCAGTCAACGGTGGCGCGATTCACATCGCCAACCGCAAGAAACGCTAAGAAGTCGTCAGTGCGGCGCTGGCTCCCGAGCCGGCACCGTGCGGACGGTTTTTCGCGAAGCAGAACCACGGTGCATGGCCCGTGCGAGGCCCAGGCCTATCGCGGAATGTGCGCCGGGCTGCCTTGAGGCAGCCACAGGTGGTGCGGCACGCGAGTGCAGCACCGATGCGCAATACCTAAACGAAGACGGTAGACAAGCATGAATCTTCACGAGTATCAGGGTAAGCAGCTGTTCGCTGAGTACGGCCTGCCCGTATCCAAGGGCTTCGCCGTAGACACCCCGGAAGAGGCCGCTGAGGCCTGCGAAAAAATCGGCGGGACCGAGTGGGTCGTCAAGGCTCAGGTACACGCTGGTGGCCGCGGTAAAGCGGGCGGTGTGAAACTGGTCAAGAGCAAGGAAGACGCCAAGGCTTTTGCTGCCAACTGGCTGGGCAAGCGCCTGGTGACCTATCAGACTGACGCCAATGGCCAGCCTGTCACCAAGATTCTGGTCGAGTCCTGCACCGACATCGCCAAGGAACTGTACCTGGGCGCGGTCGTTGACCGTTCCAGCCGCCGTATCGTGTTCATGGCTTCCACCGAAGGTGGCGTGGACATCGAGAAGATCGCTCACGAAACCCCGGAGAAGATCCTCAAGGCGACCATCGATCCGCTGGTCGGCGCGCAGCCGTTCCAGGGCCGTGAGCTGGCTTTCCAGCTGGGCCTGGAAGGCAAGCAAGTCGCTCAGTTCGCCAAGATCTTCGTAGGTCTGGCCAAGCTGTTCAAAGACCACGACCTGGCTCTGCTGGAAGTCAACCCGCTGGTCATCAAGGCCGACGGCGATCTGCACTGCCTGGACGCGAAGATCAACATCGACGCCAACGCCATGTACCGTCAGCCCAAGCTGAAGACCTTCCACGATCCGTCGCAAGACGACGCCCGTGAAGCGCATGCTGCCAAGTTCGAACTGAACTACGTTGCCCTCGAAGGCAACATCGGCTGCATGGTCAACGGTGCCGGCCTGGCCATGGGTACCATGGACATCGTCAACCTGCACGGCGGCAAGCCAGCCAACTTCCTCGACGTAGGTGGCGGCGCAACCAAGGAGCGCGTGACCGAAGCCTTCAAGATCATCCTGTCCGACAGCAACGTCGCTGCCGTTCTGGTGAACATCTTCGGCGGTATCGTTCGTTGCGACATGATTGCCGAAGGCATCATCGGTGCAGTGAAAGAAGTTGGCGTTAAGGTTCCGGTTGTCGTCCGTCTGGAAGGCAACAACGCTGAACTGGGTGCCAAGGTACTGGCCGACAGCGGCCTGAACATCATCGCGGCAACCAGCCTGACCGACGCTGCTCAGCAAGTCGTCAAAGCTGCGGAGGGCAAGTAATGAGCGTCCTGATCAATAAAGACACCAAGGTTATCTGCCAGGGTTTCACCGGCTCGCAAGGTACCTTCCACTCCGAACAAGCCATCGCCTACGGCACCCAGATGGTTGGCGGCGTGACCCCGGGCAAGGGCGGCACCACTCACCTGGGCCTGCCGGTGTTCAACACCGTGAAAGAAGCCGTCGAAGCCACTGGCGCCGACGCTTCGGTCATCTACGTTCCGGCTCCGTTCTGCAAGGACTCGATCCTGGAAGCGGCTTTCGGCGGCATCAAGCTGATCGTCTGCATCACCGAAGGCATCCCGACCCTCGACATGCTCGACGCCAAGGTCAAGTGTGACGAGCTGGGCGTTCGCCTGATCGGCCCGAACTGCCCAGGCGTCATCACGCCGGGCGAGTGCAAGATCGGCATCATGCCAGGTCACATCCACCTGCCAGGCAAGGTAGGCATCGTGTCGCGTTCCGGCACCCTGACCTATGAAGCCGTCAAGCAGACCACCGACGCCGGCTTCGGCCAGTCCACCTGCGTGGGCATCGGTGGCGACCCGATTCCGGGTTCGAACTTCATCGACATCCTGAAGCTGTTCCAGGAAGATCCGAAGACCGAAGCGATCGTCATGATCGGCGAGATCGGCGGTTCGGCTGAAGAAGAAGCGGCTGCCTACATCAAGGCCAACGTCACCAAGCCTGTAGTTTCCTACATCGCTGGCGTTACCGCTCCTCCCGGCAAGCGCATGGGCCATGCTGGCGCCATCATCTCCGGCGGCAAAGGCACTGCAGACGAGAAATTCGCTGCGCTGCAGGACGCTGGCGTGAAGACCGTGCGTTCCCTGGCTGACATCGGCAAGGCCCTGGCCGAGCTGACCGGTTGGGAAGTGAAGAAGGCGTAAGCCATTCTGACCTGCAAAGAAGGCCACCCCTCGGGTGGCCTTCTTTTTTGCCGGTAGAAATGTTGCCCAGGCGACAGCGTATTACAGCCAGCCGTCAGCCGGGCTGGAACGGACAGAGCGTTTGCGGCAAAATCGTTAGCCTTGCAATTAATGGGTTTTCGTCTCTATCCGAAACTGGCCCGCAACAAGGTTCGCGCCACAAGAGCGAACGACGTTTCCCTCTATCCATCGGGATTCCCTCTCTCAACTCCGTTTTAGTGATGTGGTATTTCCTTAGATGACTTCCTTGAAAAGCCAGGACGTGCTCGCCCTGGGGTTCATGACGTTCGCCCTGTTCGTTGGGGCCGGCAACATCATTTTTCCGCCTATCGTCGGCCTGCAGGCCGGGCCGCATGTCTGGCTGGCTGCATTGGGCTTCCTGATCACCGCTGTCGGCCTGCCGGTCATCACCCTGGTCGCCCTGGCCAAGGTCGGTGGCGCCATGGACGCCCTCAGCACGCCCATCGGCCGTGCCGCGGGCGTGGTGCTGGGCGTGGTCTGCTACCTGGCAGTCGGTCCGCTGTTCGCCACGCCGCGCACCGCCACGGTGTCGTTCGAAGTGGGGCTGGCGCCGCTGACCGGTGAAAGCCCGCTGGCTCTGTTCGTCTACAGCCTGGTGTACTTCGCCATCGTGCTGGGCGTGTCGCTCTATCCCGGTCGGCTGCTCGATACGGTCGGCCGCGTGCTCGGGCCGATGAAGATTCTCGCGCTGTTGATTCTTGGCGGCACGGCGTTCGTGCTGACGCCCGATGGCGTGGGTTCCGCGACCGCGGCCTACCAGGCTGCGCCATTCTCCCAGGGCTTCATCAATGGCTACCTGACCATGGATACCCTGGGTGCGCTTGTGTTCGGCATCGTGATCGTCAACGCCATTCGTTCGCGCGGTGTCACCTCACCGCAGTTGATCACCCGTTACGCGATCATCGCCGGGCTGATTGCCGGCGTCGGCCTGGCGCTGGTTTACATCAGTCTGTTCCGCCTCGGTGCAGGCAGCCACAGCATCGCCGAAGGTGCCACCAATGGTGCAGCCGTGCTGCATGCCTATGTGCAGCACACCTTCGGCGGCCTGGGCAGCGGCTTTCTGGCGGTGCTGATTTCCCTGGCATGCCTGGTCACCGCGGTCGGCCTGACTTGCGCCTGCGCGGAGTACTTCAGCCGCCTGGTGCCGTTGTCCTACCGCAGCCTGGTGATCATCCTGGCGGCATTCTCGCTGCTGGTGTCGAACCTGGGCCTGACCAAGCTGATCCAGATTTCCGTGCCGGTACTCACGGCCATCTATCCGCCGTGCATCGTGCTGATTGCGCTGAGCTTCTGCTGGGGGCTGTGGCATGCGGCGGCCCGCGTCGTCGGCCCGGTGATGCTGGTGGCGACGCTGTTCGGCATCGTCGATGGCTTGAAAACGGCGGGCCTGGATGGCTGGCTGCCGGGCTGGCTGAACAGCCTGCCGCTGGCCGAGCAGGGCCTGGCGTGGCTGCTGCCATCGGCGCTGATGCTGGCGCTCGCCAGTGGCTACGACTGGCTGCGGGGCAAGCCGCAGGAAGTGCTGGCCTGAGCCAGGACGGGTAACCGAAAGCCGCTCCCGGGAGCGGCTTTTTAGTGCCTGGCGTGGCTATAATCCGCGGGTCTGCCGCCGACTCCAGCTTGTTGAAGAGGAGGGCGCGATCACCGGCAGGCCCCCGCACTACAAGGAATTTGCATGTCCATCAGCGAAGACTACCTCCACCACCTGATTGCCGCCTGCTGGTTCGTCCTGTGCTGGGCGGGTTACACCCGTTATGCCCATGCCAAGGGCCGCACCACACCCTGCCTGGCCAGCGTGCTGCACCTGTATCGCGAGGACTGGATGCGCCGCATGCTGCTGCGCGAAAACCGTATCGCCGACGCCAACGTGATCGGCAATCTCGAACGTAACGCCTCGTTCTTCGCCTCCAGCACGCTGATCATCCTGGCCGGTATTCTTACCGTGCTGGGCGCCTCGGATCGCGCGGTGTCGCTGCTCGCCGACCTGCCGTTCGTGCAGTCGGCCAGCCGCGGCATTTCCGAGGTCAAGCTGCTGTGCCTGGGCGTGGTGTTCGTCTACGCGTTCTTCACCTTCAGCTGGTGCATGCGCCAGTACAACTTCGCCGCCGTGCTGGTGGGCTCGGCGCCGATGATCGGTGAGCGCCACGTGACCGAGCAGGAGCGCAAGGCCTTCGCCGAGCGCACCGCCCGAGTCATCTCGATGGCGGCCAACCAGTTCAACTACGGCCTGCGTGCCTATTATTTCGGCATGGCCACCCTGGCGTGGTTCATCAACCCCTGGTTCTTCATGCTGGTGAGCGCAGGGGTCGTGGTGGTGCTCTACCGCCGCGAGTTCCACTCGGATGTTCTCGAAGTCATGGTTTACACACAAACGCCGACCTTCGAGCCGGCCAAGGAGAAAAGCGAGTGAGCATTCCATTCTGGTGCATCTTCATCAGCGCGCTGCTGATCTTCATCGCCAAGGCGCCGTTGGCCAGGGCGATGAAGCAGGAAGGCGGCACGTACGACAATCATCACCCACGGGCCCAGCAGGCGCGCCTGACCGGTTTCGGCGCGCGGGCATTGGCGGCGCATCAGAACAGCTTCGAAGCCTTCCCGCTGTTTGCGGTAGCCGTGCTGATGGCCCACGTCAGCCAGAGCAGCGGCTGGCTGGTGGACTGGCTGGCGGTGATCTTCGTGATCGCGCGGGTGTTGTATCTGATTTTCTACTGGGCCGATCTGCACTGGCAGCGCAGCCTGGTATGGGCAGTGGGGATGGTGTGTACGCTGCTGCTGATGCTGACACCAGCGATGCATTGAGGCAGGGAAGGAGCAGGGGAAGGCAGGAGGGCGTTACCCGCAGCGCGCTGCGGGTAACGTGAAACTGTCAGCTTATTGCTGTTGCTGATTCGGCGCAGCCGGGGCGGCCGGATCTGCAGGGGCTGCCGGCTCGGCAGGTGCAGGAGTCGTCGGCGGAGTTTGCGCCTCTTCCTGTTGCTCGTTGGCACGCTCCTGAGCGGCTTCGGCTTCTTTCTGAGCAGCTTCGTTGCTCTCTTGTGCCGCGTCGTTCATGGACTCTTGAGCTTCGGTACGGGATTCCTGAGCTTCTTGAGCTTTGTTTTCGGAGGGCTTGTCACAGGCCGCAAGGCCCAGCGTGGCAGCCAGCATGAAGGCGTAAGCGACTGATTTTTGCATGGTGGTGTTTCTCCTTAGGGTGAATGCCATTACCGTTTTTCGAGGCGCCAAGGGCGGGATAAGTTCACTGACTTTGCATCAATGCTCTTTTTTGTCCCGCTCGATCCCGTGAAAGCACCAATCCAGGGCCCGTCACGAAAAGCGAAAAGGCTCGACGCGTCGGTGGAACCTGGGTGACGCGAGCATTATCGTGGCGCTTTTGCGCGGCTGATCGACGCCAGTTACCGATCTAAGGAAATCGAATGGATGCGTTGTTGATCCTGGGTGGCCTGCTGCTGATCCTCGTCGGCCTGGTGCTGTTGGTGATGCGTGGCTTCGCCACCAGCCTGCTCTGGGGCTGGGCATGCCTGTTGCCGCCGTTGACGCTGCTGTTCATCGTGCGCCACTGGCGTCGGGCCAAGCAGCCGCTGGGCTGCTGCGCCCTGGGCATGATTCCCCTGATCGTCGGGCTGGCGGTGATGGCCGGGCAGGATCCGCAGCGCCTGGAAGCCATCATCGGGCTGCAGTGGCTGCACACCGAGCAGCCGGCATCGGGTGAGTTGGACATTCAGCTGCATGGCCAGCTCAAGGGCGAGCCCTTCGCGCCCCAGGAAGGTGAGCTCGTCGATGGCGTGCTCAGCCTGCGCGAGGGCCAGGATTTCTTCGCGCGTCGCGAGTTGAGCATTCGCGGTCTGCCAGTGGGCGCCGACGGCTTGCGGCTGGATGTACTGCCCGATGATCCGGGGCAATTGCCGGAAGTCGAGCTGAGCTGGTTGTCGCCCGACCAGGAGCTGCCCGAGGCCCGTCAGCTCAAGGGTGGCTATACCCTGCACCTGGACCTGCATCCCGAGGCGCCGAACCGCCTGGTGGGCGAATTCCATCTGGTGTTGCCGGCGCAGTTCCAGACCACCCTGACCGGCAAGGTCGAGCTGTTTCGCAACGGCTTGCGCTACCAGCAGGGCAAGGTCGATCGCACGGTCGATTCGCCCGATACCCTGAGCTACCTGATCACCGATTACCTGCAGCGACGCTTTGCCACCCGTGACGTGCAGCTGGCGCGGCTACCGTTGCACGACGTGACCACCGGCAGCCTGGCGCTCGACGTACAGGCGCGTGTGGGCGGCCAGGAACAGCGCGTTCCGGTGCGTTTGAGCAAGCATCCGCAGCTTGGCTGGCGAGTCGACGATGATCGTTTTCCCGCGTTGCCTGAAATCGATAGATCCGCTGCGGCCGTTACTGCGCCCAAGCCGGTGGTGAGCGCGCCAGCCTTGCAGCCCGACACCCGTGCGGAGCTGACTCTGGTGCGCCTGCTCGCCGAGCCGCAGCGCTACGTCAACCAGCCCATGCGTCTGTTCAGCGAGAAGGGCAGCGCGGTTCAGGGCCAGTTCGCCGGCATCGACGAGCAGGGGCAACTGGTGCTGCGTCAGCGCCTGAACGGCTCGGGCGAGGCTCGCTTCACGATGGCACCGGCGGACGTGGTGCACGTGGAGCGCGTCGACGAGTGACTTGAATTTTTCTATGCCGCCCCCACCTGATGGTCATCCGCCGTACCGCGGCTTAGCCATCAATGTGGAGTTAGATGACCATGAGTGTGGAAACTCAAAAAGAAACCCTGGGCTTCCAGACAGAGGTGAAGCAACTGCTGCACCTCATGATTCACTCGCTGTATTCCAACAAGGAAATCTTCCTGCGCGAGTTGATCTCCAACGCCTCCGACGCCGTCGACAAGCTGCGTTTCGAGGCGCTGGCCAAGCCCGAGCTGCTCGAAGGCGGCTCCGACCTGAAAATCCGTGTGAGCTTCGACAAGGACGCCAAGACCGTCACCCTCGAAGACAACGGCATCGGCATGAGCCGCGAAGAGACCATCGCGCACCTGGGCACCATCGCCAAGTCCGGCACGGCCGACTTCCTGAAGAACCTCTCCGGTGACCAGAAGAAGGACTCGAGCCTGATCGGCCAGTTCGGCGTGGGCTTCTATTCCGCGTTCATCGTCGCCGACAAGGTGGAGGTGTTCACCCGTCGCGCCGGTCTGGCTGCTGGCGAAGGCGTGCACTGGGCCTCCAAGGGCGAAGGCGAATTCGAGATCGCCACCGTCGAGAAAGCCGAGCGCGGTACCCGTATCGTCCTGCATCTGAAGAGCGGCGAGGAAGAGTTCGCCGATGGCTGGCGCCTGCGCAACGTCATCAAGAAATACTCCGACCATATCGGCCTGCCGATCGAACTGCCGAAGGAATTCCACGGCGAAGAGAAGGACAAGCCCGCCGAGCCGGAATGGGAAGTGGTCAACCGTGCCAGCGCGCTGTGGACGCGCCCGCGCACCGAGGTCAGCGACGAGCAGTACCAGGAATTCTACAAGCACGTCTCCCACGACTACGACAACCCGCTGAGCTGGAGCCACAACAAGGTCGAAGGCAAGCTGGAATACACCTCGCTGCTGTACGTGCCCGGCCGTGCGCCGTTCGACCTGTACCAGCGCGAAGCGCCGCGCGGCCTGAAGCTGTACGTGCAGCGCGTGTTCATCATGGACCAGGCCGACGAGTTCCTGCCGCTGTACCTGCGCTTCATCAAGGGTGTGGTCGACTCCAACGACCTGTCGCTGAACGTCTCGCGCGAGATCCTGCAGAAGGATCCGGTGATCGACTCCATGAAGTCGGCGCTGACCAAGCGCGTGCTCGACATGCTGGAGAAGCTGGCGAAGAACGAACCCGAGCAGTACAAGACCTTCTGGAAGAACTTCGGCCAGGTGCTCAAGGAAGGCCCGGCGGAAGACTTCGCCAACAAGGAGAAGATCGCTGGCCTGCTGCGTTTCGCCTCGACCGCCGAAGGCGAGGGCGAGCAGGTGGTGTCCCTGGGCGACTACGTCAGCCGACTGAAGGAAGGCCAGGACAAGATCTACTTCCTCACCGGCGAATCCTATGCCCAGGTCAAGAACAGCCCGCACCTGGAAGTCTTCCGCAAGAAAGGCATCGAAGTGCTGCTGCTCACCGACCGCATCGACGAGTGGCTGATGAGCTACCTCACCGAGTTCGAGGGCAAGTCGTTCATCGACGTCGCCCGTGGTGATCTGGATCTCGGTTCGCTGGACTCGGAAGAGGACAAGAAGGCCCAGGAAGAAGTCGCCAAGAGCAAGGAAGGTTTGGTCGAGCGCCTGAAGACCGCGCTGGGCGAGCAGGTCGCCGAGGTTCGCGTTTCCCATCGCCTGACCGACTCGCCGGCCATCCTGGCCATCGGCGAACAGGACCTGGGCTTGCAGATGCGCCAGATCCTCGAAGCCAGCGGGCAGAAGGTGCCGGACTCGAAGCCGATCTTCGAATTCAACCCGAACCACCCGCTGATCGAGAAGCTGGATGCCGAGCCGGACGAAGATCGCTTTGGCGACCTGTCGCACATCCTCTTCGACCAGGCCGCCCTGGCCGCCGGCGACAGCCTGAAGGACCCGGCCGCCTACGTTCAGCGCCTGAACAAGCTCTTGGTCGAGCTGTCCGCTTGATCCACTAGCCGCTACGCAAAACGCCGCTCGATCGAGCGGCGTTTTTGTATCCGCAGTCTGGTTCTTTCGATTCGGTAGCCTGGGTCGAGCGCAGCGACGCCTGGGAAATCCCTGGGTATCGCGATGCGCAACCCAGGCTACGCCGTCAGGCGCGATACAAAAATGTGGGAGCGGCTTCAGCCGCGATCAATCTTGCGTTCGCCGATAGCATCGCGGCTAAAGCCGCTCCCACGAAACCCGCGCCCGGCCAAAGGCGCACTGCTTCGCGCATACGCTCTACAACGTTGATGAGAGCTTGCGAATGTGGGAGCGCGCCATGCGCGAGAAAAAAATCGCACGCATGGCCCGCTCCCGCAGGCGGACACCTGATATCGGCTACCACTAGCGGATCCGCAGGCTGCAACAATATCCGCCCTTACAAAAAAGCCCCGTCATCCAGCGAATGACGGGGCTTGCTGCCATGCCGGCTCAGCCGGTCAGACGATGATGCCCTGGCTGCGCAGGTAGTCGTCGTAGGTGCCGCTGAAGTCGGTGACGCCGTTGTCCGACAGCTCGATGATGCGCGTGGCCAGGGAGCCGACGAACTCGCGGTCATGGCTGACGAAGATCAACGTGCCCGGGTAGTTCTCCAGCGCCAGGTTGAGCGCCTCGATGGATTCCATGTCCAGGTGGTTGGTCGGTTCGTCCATCACCAGCACGTTGGGTTTCTGCAGGATCAGCTTGCCGAACAGCATGCGCCCCTGTTCACCACCGGAGATCACCTTCACCGACTTGAGGATCTCGTCGTTGGAAAACAGCATGCGGCCCAGGGTGCCGCGAATCACCTGCTCGCCGGTGGTCCATTGGCCCATCCAGTCGAACAGGGTCACGTCGTCCTCGAAGTCGTGGGCGTGATCCTGGGCGTAGTAACCGACCTCGGCGCTCTCGGTCCATTTCACTGCGCCGGCATCCGGCTTCAACTCGCCGACCAGGGTGCGCAGCAGGGTGGTCTTGCCGATACCGTTGGGGCCGATGATCGCCACGCGCTCGCCGGCTTCGACGGTGAAGCTGAAGTTCTTGAACAGCACCTTGTCATCGAACGCCTTGCTGAGCTTCTCGATGGTCACGGCCTGGCGATGCAGTTTCTTGGTCTGCTCGAAACGAATGAACGGGCTCACGCGGCTCGACGGCTTGACCTCGGCCAGCTGGATCTTGTCGATCTGCTTGGCGCGGCTGGTGGCCTGCTTGGCTTTCGAGGCGTTGGCCGAGAAGCGGCTGACGAAGCTCTGCAGCTCGGAGATCTGCGCCTTCTTCTTGGCGTTGTCGGCCAGCAGTTGCTCGCGCGACTGGGTCGCGGCGGTCATGTACTCGTCGTAGTTGCCCGGGAACAGGCGCAGCTCGCCGTAATCCAGGTCAGCCATATGGGTGCAGACCGAGTTCAGGAAGTGACGGTCGTGGGAAATGATGATCATGGTGCTGTTACGCGCCGTGAGGATGGTTTCCAGCCAGCGAATGGTGTTGATGTCCAGGTGGTTGGTCGGCTCGTCGAGCAGCAGCACGTCCGGATCGGAGAACAGCGCCTGGGCCAGCAGCACACGCAGTTTCCAGCCGGGCGCCACTTCGCTCATCGGGCCGAAGTGCTGCTCCAGGGGAATACCCAGGCCCAGCAGCAGCTCGCCTGCGCGGGACTCGGCGGTGTAGCCGTCCATTTCGGCGAACTCGCCTTCGAGCTCGCCGACCTTCATACCGTCTTCCTCGCTCATTTCCGGCAGCGAGTAGATGCGGTCGCGCTCGGCCTTGACCTTCCACAGCTCCTCATGGCCCATGATCACCGTGTCGATCACGTTGAATTCTTCATAGGCGAACTGATCTTGGCGCAGCTTGCCCAGGCGCACGTTCGGCTCGAGCATCACCTGGCCGCCCGACGGCTCCAGATCACCGCCGAGAATCTTCATGAAGGTCGACTTGCCGCAGCCGTTGGCGCCGATCAGGCCGTAGCGGTTGCCGTTGTTGAACTTGACGGAAACGTTCTCGAACAACGGCTTGGCGCCAAACTGCATGGTGATATTAGCGGTGGAGATCAAAGGTGTTACCTATCAATAAGTTATGAGCGCTTTTGCCAGGCCGACGGCGATTCGAGCTGAGCCAGCTCGCCCCGGTGCAGAGTCGAGTTGGGCCATTTGCGCGGAGGTTGAGGGCAGCATTCGTTCGGCGTGAGCGAGCTGCCAGGCAATAAAGGCGGGGTTACAAGCCTGATATTGCGGCTATTGTCGCATAGCTGTGCCGGCAGTTGTATGGCGTCCTGCGGCGGTTGTTGCTTGAACCCCGGCTGCCTCTGCGACGGCTGCTCACTTCGTGCCGTGCCGGCAGGCGGAGCGCCGTTCGGCTGAAAAGCTACAAAGTTTCCTGAATCCCCCTCACAGAGCCTCTGTCACTACTTACAGACGCGGTATTTCCCACGCATGTCGATGAGGTGACAGTAGTGAGATGCTTTATCTGTGGCGACGACGCTTGGCTGATTTCCAAAACCGGTACCTATGCGGCGTGCGATTGCCGCACCTGTGGCCTGTATCGAGTCGAGGGTGGCTGGTTCCAGGGTATCGCTGCGCCGGTGCCTGCCGAGGATTTTCGCGCGTTCCTGCAATTGCAGCGGGAGGAAAGCCCGGATGACACCCCGGTGATCAGCAGCGAGTCGGCCAAATCATTGCTCGCGCTGAGTCAGCTGAGTACCTCCCAGGCGATCTGACACCGTTTGGTTCTCTACCTCTACAGTGACGGAGCGGCAGCCCCAGATCGCACTCCGGTCAATCGAGGAGCCCGGAACTTATGACGCGCCGGGCGTCTATTGTGCTGGGATTCTCCGTTATCGAAGGAACATCGAGATGGCCAGTTCACGCCTGCTTATGACAGCCGTTGTTTCAATCGCGATGGCCATCGGGCCATGCTTGGCTGCCGCCGACCCGGGTAATGGCAAAGGCCATGGGCAGGGCAATGGCAAAGGTCAGGCCCAGCACTATAAGGGGCCCGGCAAACAAGGTGGCGGGCTCAACGAAGGGGGGCGCCATGGCGGCCCATCCATCGATCGCGGTGGGATATTGAGCATCCTGCAGGGCAATCGCTCCTACTGGTCGCCAGGGCCGACGCTTCCACCGGGCATTCAGAAGAACCTGGCGCGTGGCAAGCCGCTACCGCCGGGCATTGCCAAGAAGCTGGATGGCCGGCTGCTGGGGCAATTGCCGCGCTATGACGGCTACGAATGGATGCAGGCCGGGGTGGATCTGATTCTTGTTGCAGTGGCCACCGGGATCATCTACGAAGTGCTGAGCGGCGCGCTGGATTGACGCCGTCCTGGGCTGGCAGCCGATGACCTGCCAGGCCGCATCAAGCGCTTTTCGAGCGAACGATCCGCCCGGCCTTGATCTCGCCGGCATATTTGTTGAGCCGGTCTTCATCGTTGGTCAGCACGCCGACCATGCGCAGGATGGCCCACGCATCCGCCTCGTTTTCCGTCCCCCGCAGCCGTTCGGCGATTTTCAGCAAGTCGACGGAGACCCATCGAAGGTCTTCGGCCACGGCTTTCAGGTCTTGCTTGAGTATCTGGGTTTGGCGCTGGCCCATAGGTCCTGTTCTCATAGACGAGGAGTTTGCAGGGCCGAGTGGGATAGCTCGTCGACCCAGTGCGTTACATCGACGAATTATCCTGCTTTTCGACCGTCATCGAAATCGACTTTTCAGCATAGGCTCGAGGCGCTGCACTGCAGCACATCCGGGGCGCCACGAAGATTGACTTGGGCAGCCGCGACGCGCTAGATGGCAAATGGCTATACTGCGATACGCAGTGGCTTGGCGGATTGCGCTTTGCAGCCTACCGAACTCGGCCCATCAACCCTCGACTACGCAACCCCATGGTCACCACCGTCATCCTCGGCATGCTCTGCGTGTACCTGCTGTGTTTTTGCGTGATGTTCATGCTGATCAGCACCCGGCTCGCCGACAAGAAAATGGGCATGGACGTCTTCGCGCTCGGCAATCTGCTGCTCGGCCTGGCCTATATCCTCCAACTGTTCGGCGGTGCGCCTGGCTGGAGCATGGCGAGCGTAATCAATCACAGCCTGACGCTCTGCGCGCCTGTCGCCTACCTGCTTGGCGCCCTGCGGTTCTTCGAGCGACCCACAGCGGTGGTGCGCCCATTGCTTGCCCTGGCTGCGACCTACACGATTGCCCAGGCGCTGGTGCAGCTGTGGCTCGGCGACGAGGCCCGCCATGCCTTGCTGGCTGGTACCTGTGCGCTGCTGTTTCTGGTCATGATGCTGATGGCGCTGCACGGCAGCCGAACCTTCGCCAGGGATCTGCGCGTTGAGATGCTGGTGATGGCGGCGCTGATCGGCGGCATCTGCCTACTGAACGCCGCCAAGTTGGCGATGATTGTCAGCGGTGGCATGGCCGCGCTGGACATGAACGGCGGCTTTCAGAAGGTCTTCTACCTGTACATGTCGTTCCTGGCGACCGTGCTGCCGCCCTGCGCGGTGTGGCTGGTACTGCGTCGCCTGACCGATCAACTGCGCAGCCTGGCGGCCCATGATCCGCTGACGCGCCTGCTCAACCGCCGCGGGCTGATGGACGCTCTGGACGTACATTTTCGCTCACGTGCTGCGCAACCTGCCTTTGTGTTGATCGTCGACATCGACCACTTCAAGCGCATCAACGATACCCATGGCCACCAGGGCGGCGACCTGGTGCTGTGCCAGGTTGCCGACGTCATCAAGGCCAGCGCTCGCCAGGGCGATCCGATTTGCCGGCTGGGCGGGGAGGAGTTCGTGGTGGTCGCCTTCGGCTCCGACGGCGCCGGTGTACTGCAACTGGCGGAGCGCATGCGCGCAGCCATCGAAGACCTCGAGGTGCCGGATGCCAGTCGAGGCCAGATCATCCGCTGCACGGCCACCATCGGTGTTTCAGGCCCGTTCGTCAGCGTGCACGAGTTCGATGAGTTTCTGCAGCAGGCGGATGCGGCGCTTTATCGGGGGAAGAAGGCGGGGCGAAATAGGGTCGAGTGTGAAAAGGATTGCGAGGTTTAGCCTCAGTCCATCATGGACAGTCTTGGGCGTTTCATAGCGCTTCCTTGGGCGACGAACGAGGTGTCGTTGAGCTGTGCCGATTCTTCACTTCGCTACTCGGGCAATGGTGATTCCAAGTGAGGTCTTGAGCACCCATACTTTTCGCCAAAAAGGCGAAGCATGGCCGGTGCCACGCTTTGTCGTGAACGACAAGGCCCCGGTAAGGCTCGTCTGCGGCCGTGAGGGTATCTCTGCGCCGCGCGCCTGCACGTGCTCTGCGCCGTGCGTTCAGACAGTTCTGCACAGACACAAGCAAGCCGGTACTCGCGTACCGGCTTGCTGGCTTTGCCCTGTTACCTGTCACGCAGGAAGTTCAGCAGGTCCTGGTTCAACTGGTCCTTGTTGGTATCCGCCAGGCCGTGGGGCGCGCCTTTGTAGACAATCAGCTTGGCACCCTTGATCAGCGCCGCCGAGGCTTTTCCCGAGGTTTCGATGGGGACGATCTGGTCGTCATCGCCATGGATGACCAGGGTTGGCACGTCGAACTTGGCCAGATCCTGGCGGAAGTCGGTTGCGGAAAACGCGGCGATCGAGTCATAAGTGTTTTTGGCACCGGCGCTCATGCCCTGCCTCCAGAAGGACTGGATGCGACCCTGGGACGGCTTGGCACCGGGCCGGTTGTAACCGAAGAACGGACCGGAGGCGATATCCAGGTACAGCTGCGAGCGGTCTTCTTTCGAGGCCTGGCGCAGGCCGTCGAATACCGAGAGCGGCAGGCCATTGGGGTTGCTGTCGGACTTGAGCATGATCGGCGGTACGGCGCTGATCAGCGCAGCCTTTTTCACCAACCCGGTGCCATGCCGGCCGATATAACGAGCCACTTCGCCGCCGCCGGTGGAAAAACCCACCAGGGTCACGTCCTTGACCTGAAGCGCGGCGATCACGGCGGCCAGGTCATCGGCGTAGTGGTCCATGTCGTTGCCGTCCCAGGGCTGGCTGGAGCGGCCGTGGCCGCGTCGGTCGTGGGCGATCACCCGGTAGCCTTTCTCGGCGAGAAACTCCATTTGCGATTCCCAGCTGTCCGAGTTAAGCGGCCAGCCGTGGCTGAACATCACGACCTGGCCATTTTTCGGGCCCCAGTCCTTGTAATACAGCTCGACGCCGTCCTGGGTGGTGATGGTGCTGGCGGAGTGCGGAATCTCGGCCAGGGAATCGGCCGCCATGGCGATGACCGGCAGGGCGGCAGTGGCGAAGGCTGCCAGGGTATTACGAATGGATTTGTTCATGACCTGTTCCTCTATCGTCTTGGGAGGGGTGGGTTGCTGTGTTGACGAGGGACAGTATCTAGGGCCTCATGATACGAAATATCACTAATCGTCCATGATTTTTAACGGATCGTATTTTTATGGTGGATCGTCTTGAGGGCCTGCTGGGACATTTCTCGGTCAGCGCGCGCACGTTTCAGGCAGGCCCGTTATGCGGAATCAATACCTTGGATGGCAGCCTGCCCTATGGCCAGCTGCACCTGTTGCGTCATGGCAAGGCCGAAGTCTGGCATGGCGCCACACGCGCCCATTGCCTCGACGGACCGACACTGCTGTTCTACCCGCGCCCCCTTGCGCACCGATTCGTGACCGATCAGGAGCGGGGGGCCGAGTTCGTCTGCGCGCACATTGCCTTCGAAGGGCACGCCGCGAACCCGCTTGGCAACGCGCTGCCCGGCTGCGTGTGCCTGCCGCTTGCCTCCTTGCCTGACTGCGTGCCGGTACTGACGTTGCTGTTCGCGGAGGCACAGGCAACCCATTGTGGGCGTCAGGCGATGCTGGACCGTCTGTTCGAGGTGATACTCATCCAGTTGTTGCGGCATCTGATGGAACACGGCGGCACCCAGGCAGGGTTGCTGACCGGCCTCGCCCACCCGCAGCTGCGCCATGCGCTCGCAGCGATGCACCAGGCTCCCGCCAAGGCCTGGTCTGTCGAGTCGCTGGCCAGCGTGGCGGGCATGTCGCGCAGCGTCTTTGCCAACCAGTTTCGCGATGTGGTCGGTGAAACGCCGGCGGGTTATCTGCAGCGTTGGCGTATCGGGCTGGTGCAGAAATGGCTGAAGAATGGCCAGCCGCTCAGGCTGATCGCCGAGGAAGCCGGTTACAGCAGCGAGCCTGCCCTGTCGCGGGCGTTCAAATCCCAATGTGGCTTGTCGCCGAAGGCCTGGCTCGCTCAGCAACAGCAGCATTCGCGTGAGGCGCAGCTGTAGCTGCGCCCCCCGTGCAGCCGCGCTGTGGCGTATCGGTACCCGGGCTTTCACAGGGGCACGCGAGCGTTTTACCGCTTGTTCAAGCGCTGCGCCAACCGATCCCCGCCAAACTGGATAAAGCTGACCATCACCACCAGCACGACGATCACCGTCAGCATCACCTGGGTGTCGAAGCGCTGGTAGCCGTAGCGGTAGGCCAGATCGCCCAGGCCGCCTGCGCCGATGGCGCCGGCCATGGCGGATGAGTTGATCATGGTGACCAGGGTGATAGTGAAGCCGCCGACGATGCCGGGCAGGGCTTCGGGCAGCAGCACGTGCCAGACGATATGTCGGCGACGGCAGCCCATGGCCTGGGCGGCTTCGATCAGGCCGTGGTCGACCTCGCGCAGGCTGACTTCGGCGATACGCGCGAAGAATGGCGTGGCGGCGATGGTCAGGGGCACCACGGCGGCCCAGACGCCGTAGGTGGTGCCGACCACCAGGCGGGTGAAGGGAATCAGCGCGACCATCAGGATCAGGAAGGGGATGGAGCGGAACAGGTTGACGATGGCGCCCAGCACGCGGTTCAGCCGTGGTGCCTCGAAGATGCCGCCCTTGCTGCTGGTGACCAGAAATACCGCCAGCGGAATGCCGGCCAGCAGGGCGAGCAGGGAGGACACGCCGACCATCAGCAGGGTGTCGAGCAGGCCTTGCCACAGGCGTTCAAACAGCAGCGACATAACCCAGTACCTCCACGTGGTCGGCCAGCGCGCGGGCGTTCTCGATGAATGCGTCATGACCGAGGGCGGATGGGCCGACGGACAGGATCAGGTGGCCCACGGCGTGGCCCTGGATCTGTTCCAGGCTGGCGTCGAGCAGCGTGGCGCGGCCGCCCAGGGCGGCGCCGAGCGCCGGCAAATCCGGCTCCAGGCCGCTGCCGGAAAAGCGCAGGCGCAGCACCAGGTCATCCGAGCTGCTGCCGCGTTCTACTTGCAGCCGCTGTTGCAGGCTTGGCGGCAGGGCGTGTTGCAGCGGCGCGAGCAGGGTGCGGGTGACTTCATGGCGCGGCGCGCCGAATACCTGCCAGACCGGCCCTTGCTCGACCACCTCACCGCGTTCCAGCACCACCACGCGGTCGCAGATCTCGCGGATCACCGCCATCTCGTGGGTGATCAGCACCACGGTCAGGCCCAGGCGTCGGTTGATCTCGCGCAGCAGGCCGAGGATCGATTGGGTGGTTTCCGGATCCAGGGCGCTGGTGGCTTCGTCGCAGAGCAGAATCTGCGGGTCGTGCACCAGGGCGCGGGCGATGCCCACGCGCTGTTTCTGGCCGCCGGAGAGCTGCGCCGGGTAGGCGCCGTGCTTGTCCTGCAGGCCGACCAGTTCGAGCAGCTCGTGCACCTTGCGCTGGCGAGCTTCACGCGGTACGCCGGCGACCTTGAGGGGCAGCTCGACGTTCTGCCACACGGTCTTGGCGGACATCAGGTTGAAGTGCTGGAAGATCATGCCGATGCGCCGGCGCAGGGCTACCAGGGCGTCATCGTCATAGCCGGCGATATCGCTGCCGTCGATCAGCACGCGGCCGCTGCTGGGCCGCTCCAGGCGGTTGATGGTGCGCAGCAGCGAGGATTTACCCGCGCCGCTGCGGCCGATGATGCCGAACACTTCGCCGCGACTGATCGACAGGTCGATATCGACCAGCGCCTGCACCGGGCCCTCGGCGCCCTCATAGGCTTTGCCGAGCTTGTCGAAATGCAGGTGAACGCTGGCCGCCAGGCTGGCCTGGGCGGCTTGCTGCAGATGGGGATCGAAGCCGCTCATGTCAGCTCTCCCAGCCGGCCTGGTAGAGGTTGCCGTGGGCCTTGTCGAGGGCGGCGCGCACCGCCGGGGAGTGCTGGTAGATGTCGATGAACTTGAGCAGGCGTGGGTCCTGCGCCTTCGCCGGCTGGGCCACGAACTGGATGATGTACTCGGGGTGGTCGACGCCGTCGAACAGCAGGGCCGAGGCCGGATCGAAGGTCTTGGCCAGGCGGATGTAGGCCGGGTAGCCCTGCACCAGGTCGACCTCGTCATAGGCGCGTACCAGCTGCACGGCTTCCAGCTCGATGATGCGGATGTGCTTCGGGTTGGCGGTGATGTCCTGCTGGGTCGCCTTGTAGCCGACGCCCGGCTTGAGTTCGATCAGCCCGGCCTTTTGCAGCAGCTGCAGGCCGCGCCCGCCGTTGACCGGGTCGTTGGCTATGGCCACCTTGGCGCCGTCCGGCAGGCTGGCGAGATCCTTGTGCTGCCTGGAGTACAGGCCGACGTTGTTGATCACCCCGCGTGCCACCGGCACCAGGTCGTAGCCGCCCTCGGCCTTGGCGTTCTCCAGAAAGGGAATGTGCTGGAAGTAGTTCACGTCGATGTCGCCATTGGCCAGGCTGACGTTGGGGGCGATCCAGTCGGTGAACTCGACCAGTTCCACATCCAGCCCCTGCTTTTTGGCTTCGGCCACGGCCACTTCCAGCGGCGGTGCGAAGGCCGCGGTGGTGCCCAGTTTGAGGGCCGGTTCGGCATGCGCCAGGGTGCTGGCGCTGAACAGGGCAGCGAGGGTCAGGGTTTTCAGTGGTTTGAGCATGGCGGCGTCCTTGTTGGGTCAGAGCAGGTTCAGCGCGTGGGCGCTGAGGTTTCGCAGTTCTTGGGGGATGGCGTTGGCCTGTTGCAGGCGGGCAGGGTCGCGCCAGGCGGCGGCCGGGTGATCCGCCGGCAGCCTGGGGCCCTGGCCGAATAGCTTGTGGCGCAGGGCACCGCCTGCGTAGGCGGTCTTGTAGCGGCCGCGCTGTTGCAGCTCGGGGATCACCAGGTCGATGAAGTCGGCGTAGCTCTCCGGGGTGACGATGCGCGTAAGGTTGAAACCATCCAGGCCGGTGGCGTCGATCCAGGCGATCAGCTGTTCGGCCACCTGGCCTGGCGAGCCGATCAGCACCGGGTAGCGGCCGCCCAGGGCGTGCTGTTCCAGCAGGCGGCGCTTGGTCCAGCCGGTGAAGGTCTTGACCACCGATTCGATGGCGTTGGTCTTGCGCACCAGAATCGGCTCGTCGAGGCCGCAGGCCGCCAGGTCGATACCGGTGGAGCTGGAAAAGTGGGCGATGCCGGCTTCCGGGCTGGCGTAGCGCAGGTACTCGGCGTGTTTTTTACGGGCCTCGGCTTCGCTGGGCGCGACGATCACGGCGATACCCATGAACACCTTGATCGCATCGGCCGTACGCCCAGCCGCCACCGCGCTGGCGCGCACCTGCTCGACCTGGGCGCGTACCGCCTCGATGCCATTGCCGCCGATAAACACGCATTCGGCGTGCTGCCCGGCGAAGCGAGAACCGCGCGCCGACGAGCCGGCCTGGAACAGCAGCGGCGTGCGCTGTGGCGAGGGCTGGCTGAGGTGGTAACCCTCGAGCTGATAGAACTCGCCGTGGTGGCGCACCTTGTGCACCTTGCCGGGCTGGGCGTAGACGCGCTGCTGACGGTCGGCGAGCACGGCGTCGTCCTGCCAGCTGCCTTCGAGCAGCTTGTAGAGCACTTCCAGGTATTCGTCGGCCTGATCGTAGCGGCGATCGTGCTCGACCTGCTGGCTCAGGCCCATGGCCTTGGCTGCGCTTTCCAGGTAACCGGTGACGATATTCCAGCCGATGCGGCCACCAGTCAGGTGATCGAGGGTGGAGAGGCGCCGGGCGAAGGTGTAGGGCGCCTCGTAGCTGAGGTTGGCGGTCACCCCGAAGCCCAGATGCCGGGTGACGCCGGCCATGGCCGAGACCAGCAGCAGCGGGTCGTTGACCGGCAGCTGGATGGCTTCCTGCAGGGAAAGGTCGATGCCGCTGCCGTACACGTCATAGACGCCGAGGATGTCGGCGATAAACAGCCCGTCGAACAGCCCGCGCTCCAGTAGCTGGGCCAGGTCGGTCCAGTAGCTCAGCTGGTTGAAGTTCACCGACTGGTCATCGGGGTGCGTCCACAAGCCGTGATGGATATGCCCGACGCAGTTCATGTTGAAGGCGTTGAGGAGGATCTGTTTGCTCATCAGATCGTCCCCCGGCGCGGTGGCAGGCGGTCGTTGAGGTAGAAGTCGCCAATGGCGTGGTACTTCCAGCGCACCGGGTCGTGCAGGGTGTGGGTGCGGGCGTTGCGCCAGTGACGGTCGAGGCCGTGTTCGGCCAGGGTGGCGCGGCTGCCGGCCAGCTCCAGCAATTTGCTGCCCAGCAGCAGCGAGGTTTGCGTGCTGATCGCCCGGGCTTCGGCTACGGCAATCGAGGCGGCGGCCACGCTGTCGGCATTCGGGGCGGCCTGGGCGCGGTCGACGAATTGGCCGGCGCGCTCCAGCAGCGCCTCGCTGGCGGCCAGGCGCACGCGCAGCTTGCCGATGTCCTGCTGGGTCAGCGGATCGTCGCTGGCCTTGTCGATGCCGGCGTCGATCCATGGGCGCGACTTGTGGCGCACGAAGTGCAACAGGTCTTCATAGGCGCCCCGGGCGATGCCGGTGTCGATAGCCGCATGCAGCAACTGGGCGAAGGGACCGACGGTGGTCGGGCGTTCGAAGGCGCTCTGGAACGGCACCACGTCATCGGCCGCCATCGCCACGCCGTCGAATACCACGCTGCCACTGCCGGTGGTGCGCTGGCCGAAGCCGCTCCAGTCGTCGATCACCTGCACGCCAATGGCCTGGCGCGGCACGAAGGCCAGAAAGCCGACGCCGTCTTCATCGATCGCCAGGGTCGGGATGCGCTGGGCGAAGAGGGCGCCGGTGCAGTAGAACTTGCGCCCATCGATGCGATAGCCGTCGGCCGTGCGGGTCAGGCGGGTGTTGCGATCCAGCGCGGTCCTGGTGCCCAGCTCGGCCAGGGCGTTGCCGAAGCGCTGGCCGGCCAGCACCTCGGCATACAGGCGGTGCTGCTGCGCCTCGTTGCCATTCACCCGCAGCACTTCCAGGGCGTAGAAATGGTTTTGCGGAATCTGTCCGAGCGAGCCATCGGCCTGGGCGACACGGGCGATGATCTTGGCGACGGTAACGCTGGACAGACCCGGGCCGCCAAAGGCAGTGGGCACGCTGATGCCCCACAGGCCGGAGTGGGAAAACGCCGTCAGTTCGGCATGGGGTAGCCGCCGCTCGCGGTCACGCTCGGCCGCGTCGGCGGCGAAGCGTTCGGCCAGGCGCTCGGCGACGGCAAGGGCATGGGCGTCGTCGCGCAGCAGCGGCACGCCAGGTTGGGTATGGGCGTTCATGGGCTCAGATCCAGGAATGGCGGTTAGGGCGGGTGCCGTTGAGGTGCCAGGCGCCGATGGCGTGGTACTTCCAGCGCACCGGGTCGTGCAGGGTGTGGGTGCGGGCGTTGCGCCAATGGCGGTCGAGGCCGAATTCGGCCAGGGTGGCGCGGCTGCCGGCCAGCTCCAGTAGCTTTTCGCTGGCCTGCAGGCTGATTTCGGTGGTGAGCGCCTTGGCTTCGGCCACGGCAATCGAGGCCCGCGCGGCGCCGTCCGCATCGATGGGGGTGGCGGTCACTTCGTCGAGCACGCGGGCGGCCCTGTGCAACAGGGCCTCGGCGGCGTGCCGTTCGATCTGCAGGCGGCCGACATCGGCGATCACGTACGGGTCGTCACCGGCGCGCTCGACCTTGGCGTCGATCCATGGCCGGGATTTCTCGCGCACGAAGGCGATGGCGTCACGCACCGCGCCGTCGGCGATGCCCAGGTCGATGGCCGCCTGGATCAATTGGGAAAACGCGCCCTGGATGCTTGGCTTGCCGGCCAATGGCCACAGCGGCACGAGGTTGTTCTCATCGACCTCCACCTCGTTGAGCAGCACGGTGCCGCTGGCGGTGGTGCGCTGGCCGAAGCCGGACCAGTCATTGACGATGCGCAATCCGGCGCGGCCGCGCTGGATAAAGGCCAGCCATGGGCGGCCCTGGTCGTCCAGCGCCTTGGCGGTCACCCAGTGGGCGAACAGGGCGCCGGTGGAGTAGAACTTCTCGCCACTGAGCAGCTTGCGGCCGTCGCGCTGGATCAGGCGTGCGCGCAGATCCAGGGTGTGCTTGCTGCCACGCTCGGGGCCGCCGTTGCCGATGCGCCAGCCGGCCAGCACGCTGGCGAACAGGCGCTGCTGTTGCTCCGGGCTGGCGGCGGCGTGCAGCAGGCCGATCAGGCCGAACTGGTTTTGCGGAATCTGGCCCAGCGCCGGGTCAACGGCACTGATGATGCGAAACACCTCGGCGATGGTCAGGTAAGACAGCTGCGGGCCGCCAAAGGCGCGCGGCACGGCGATGCTGCCCAGGCCGCTGGCGGTGAAACGCTCCACCAGCTCCCACGGCAGGCGCCGTTCGCGGTCGCGCTGGATGGCGCCTGCTTCGGCGGCGTGGGCCAAGGCGTGCGCGGCCTCCAGTGCGTCGGCATCGCTGGTGAGAATGGCAGCGGGGTGTAGGGGCGGTGCGACGTCCTGGTCGGAGACGCTGTCCGCAAGGGTAATCGGACGGGTCATGTGAACCTCATCGTGTGGATGATCGCGCTGCGGCACCGGGGGTAAGGTGCGCGCAGCAGCGGGGAATCGAGGCGCCGGTGGTCCGGTAGCGGGGTTGAGTCGGTGATCGGCGGGCTGCTGCCGGGTGGTGGTGTCGGCTCAGCTGTACAGCGAGGCTTGCGGGCCCTGGCCGCTGAGCAGCCAGTGACCGAGGTCGCGCACCTTGTAGTCGATGGGGTCGTGCAGGCTGTGCACCCGCACGTTGCGCCAGAAGCGATCGAAGCCGTAGCGTGAGCTGGTGGCGCGGGCGCCCATGTTCTCGAAGATCTGGCTGGTGATCTCCAGGGCAGCACGCACCGCCACCACCTTGGCCTCGCTGATGGCCAGGGCGACCTCGGCGCGTTCGGCTGCGGTGAGTGCGGATTTTTCCCAGGCGCTCTGCAGGCGCTGCGCGGCGTGCTCGGCCAGGGGCAGCGCGGCGCGATAACGCAGCCACAGCTCGCCGTAGCGGTGCTGGATGAACGGGTCGTCACCCGCCTGGGCCACCCCGGAGGCCGGCCAGGGGCGGCTCTGTTCACGGGTGTAGCGCAGTGCGGCGTCCAGCGCGCCCTGGGCGTTGCCCAGGTAGAGCTGGGTGAGGATCAACTGCGACAGGCACGCGCGCAGGGTGGTACGCGGGCTGGGGCCGACCGGACCGAGCAGCTCGCTGCTGTCGACGAACACCTGCTCGAACTGCACGGTGCCGCTGTCGGTCTGGCGCTGGCCGAAGCCGTCCCAGTCCTGATTCACCGCCAGGCCTTCGCGCCCGCTGGGCAGTACGATGAATACCCGGTCGTCGGGCTTCTTGCTGCGCTGCACGCCGATCACCAGGGCATCGGCGCCCAGGGCACCGGAGCAGAACGACTTGCTGCCGTTGAGCTCGAAGTGCTCCTCGCGCTGGCTGAGGTGCAACCCGACGTCACGGCCGTTGGTGGCGTTGCCCCAGAACCAGCGTTTCTGCACCGTGGTGGTCAGCCAGTGGCGCTGTTGCTCGGGGCTGGCGAACAGCAGGATGGTCGCCACCTGCAGGTGCTGGAAGGCGAACAGGTGGGCGAGCGAGCTGTCGGCGGCGGCAAGGTAGCGCACGATGCGGTAGATCTCCGGCCAGGCCACGCCCTGGCCGCCGTATTGCTGCGGCACGGCGAGGGTCAGCAGGCCGCTGTCGCGTAGGCGCTCGCGTTCGGCCGGTGCACTGCCGCCGGCGCGGTCACGCTCGACGGCGCTGGCGGCCAACTGGCGGGCCAGGTGTTCGACCGTGGCGGTGCGGCTGCCGAAATCGGCCGGGAACAGGTGGGCGGCGAACGGCGGTTCTTGCGGCAGGCTGGAACGGGCCAGGGTTTCGCTGCTCATGGTGCGGGGTTCCAGATGTTCACCTGGCGGGCGTCCACGGCCTCTGGCAGCAGGCCGGCGGCCAGGAAGGCGTCGGCGATCTTCTGCTGCTCGGCGAGGCTGTCAGGCTCGACCAGGCGTACCTGATAGCTGCGCTTGGCGTTGGCCTCCTCGACGATGGCCGGGTCCAGGTTGCCCCACAGCGGGCCGAGCACCTCGGCGCCCTCGCGGGGGTTGGCGCGCAGCCAGTCACCGGTCTTCACCAGCTCGGCGAAGACGATCTGCAGCACCTGCGGGTGGTTCCTGGCGAAGGTGGCGCTGGTCAGGTAATAGCGCTGGTAGTCGGCCAGGCCTTCGCCGTCGGCGAGGATGCGCGTGGGCAGTTGCTGCTGGGCGCCACTGAGGAACGGCTCCCAGGTCACCCAGGCGTCGACCTTGCGGTTCTCGAAGGCGGCGCGGCCGTCGGCGGGCGTCAGATAGGCCGGTTCGATGTCGCTGAATTTCAGCCCCGCCTTGGCCAGTGCGGCGATCAGCAGGTAGTGCACGCCGGCCGCTTTGGTGACGGCGACCTTCTTGCCCTTGAGGTCGGCCAGGGTGGTGATCGGCGAGTCCTCGCGCACGACGATGGCCTGGGCGTGAGGCGAGGGCGCTTCCTGGGCGAAGTAGGCGAGGTCGGCGCCGGCTGCCTGGGCGAATACCGGCACGGTGTCGGCGACATCCGCCGACAGGTCGATATTGCCGACATTGAGCGATTCCAGCAGCGGCTGGCCGCTGGGGAATTCGTGCCAGCTGATGCTGACGCCCTGATCCGCCAGCGCCTGTTCCAGGGTGCCCTGGCGCTTCAGCAGGCTGATCAGGGTCGAGGATTTCTGGTAGCCGATGCGCAGCTGTTCGGCGGCATGGGCAAGCGGTGCCGTGGTCAGGCCGAGGGCCAGTAGCAAGGCGATAACGGGACGATGCAGGGAATGCGGCAGTGACATGGCAGGGCCTCGACGGAAACGCGTGGCGGCCATGCTGGGGACGATCACACGTACTTCATGAATGAGCGAAGAAGTCCGGTGGTCCGGTGTCGAGAAGCTAGTCGATATAAAAAATGGTTAACAAATAATTTTTTGGCATTAGCTTAGGCCGACAACTCCATTGGCCTCATATGCAAAATAGTTACTAGAAAGTGAAAAATAATTCTTTTTAGGGATTACCAATGCTCTCGTAGATTAGCCACCAGCCGACAGCGGACCACCGCATCGGGCCCGAATCAGGGGCTCTCTGCCAACGTCTTCCTGCCGGCGATGTCGAGCCCCTGTGCCGTGCCCGTTCATAACAGCACACCCCCTGCACTGGAGCATCTAGCATGAACAAGTCCACCCTGGCACTGGCCGTCGCCCTGGCCGCTCTGGCCAGCGAAGCGAGCGCCGCCGGTTTCATCGAAGACAGCAAGGCCAGCATCGGCCTGCGCAATTTCTATTACGACCTCAATACCAAGAACACCGCCAACAACAATGGCGAGGCGCAGGAGTGGGGACAGGGCTTCATTTTCAATTACGCCTCCGGGTTCACCGATGGCACCGTCGGCTTTGGCGTCGATGCCATCGGCCTGCTCGGTGTGAAGCTCGACTCCGGTGGCCGGGCTGGCAAGGCCGGCCGTGATCGCACCCCAGGCCAGCTGTTCCCGCTCGACAGCGATGGCAGCGCGGTGGATGACTACAGCAAGGCCGGCGTGACCGCCAAGCTGCGTCTGTCCAAGACCGAGGCGCGCATCGGCACCCTGCAGCCCAAGCTGCCGGTGGTGGTCTTCAACGATGGCCGCCTGCTGCCGCAGACCTTCGAAGGTGGGCAGATCACCTCCGGCGAGATCGACGGCCTGACCCTGACCGCCGGCCAGTTGGAAAGCACCAAGACCCGCAGCTCCACCGACGACATCGGCCTGCGTATCGCCGGTGCCTCGGGCGACGCCGACACCAACAAGTTCTACTTTGCCGGCGGCGACTGGAAGGCCACCCCGGACCTGACGCTGCAGTACTACTACGGCAACCTGGAAGACTTCTACAAACAGCACTTCCTTGGCCTGGTACACAACTGGGCGATCGGGCCGGGTTCGCTGAAGAGCGACCTGCGCTACTTCGACAGCAATTCCGATGGCAAGAACGGCAGCGCGGCGGGCCGTGCCCAGGGCTACACCAGCGCCGGCTACTACGGTAATGGCGTGACCACCGGCGAGGTCGACAACCAGACCTGGAGCGCCTTGTTCACCTACACCCTGGGTGGCCATTCCGCCGGCCTTGGCTACCAGCAGGTCGAAGGCGACAGCGCCTTCCCGTTCCTCAACCAGGGCGGCGGCTCGTCGTCCTACCTAATCACCGACCGGCAGATCGGCAAGTTCGCCAGTGCCGGCGAGCGCACCTGGGTGGCCGAATACGCCTACGACTTCGCCAAGCTCGGCGTGCCGGGCCTGAAGGCCAGCGTCGCCTACCTCAAGGGGGACAACGTCGATTCCGCCAGCGGTGACCTCAAGGAGTGGGAGCGTGACCTGCGCCTGGATTACACCCTGCTCGACGGCCCGCTCAAGGGCCTGGGCGTGTCCTGGCGCAACGCCACCCAGCGCGGCAACGTCGCCACCGATGCCGACGAGAACCGCCTGATTCTGAGCTACACCCTGACGCTGCTGTAAGGCCCGTTATCGCCATGAGCCGGCGGCCCGCAACGGGCTGCCAGCGTAGTTCATAAGGAATAGAGTCATGAACAGAACCGCTTTGCGTGTCGGGCTCGCCGCCCTGTTTGCCGCCTGGCTGCCGGTTGCCGCGCATGCCGCGCCGCTCAAGGAAATTCGCCTGGATTACGCCTTCTATTCGCCGGAAAGCCTGGTGATCAAACACAACGGCTGGCTGGAAAAAGACTTCGCGCCCTCTGGTACCGAGGTGCGCTGGGTGCTGTCCCGGGGCAGCAACAACTCGCTGGAATTTCTCAACAGCGGCGCGTCGAATTTCGCGCTTACCTCCAGTATCTCGGCCTTTGTCAGCCGTGCCAACGGCCAGCCGGTCAAGGCCGTCTACAGTTACCTCTGGTACGTGCCCAGTGCCATCCTGGTACAGGCCGATTCACCCTACCGAACATTGCATGACCTGCGTGGCAAGCAGATCGCCGCCACCAAGGGCACCGACCCGTACTTCTTCCTGTTGCGCGCCCTGGCGGCTGAAAAGCTCAAGCCTGGCGACGTGAAAATCGTTCACCTGCAGCACCCCGAGGGGCGCACCGCTCTTGAGCAAGGCAGGGTGGATGGCTGGGCAGGGCTCGACCCACACATGGCCGGCGCGCAACTGGCGGGCGCGCGCTTCATCTACGAAAACCCCGCGTTCGGGCTCGGCGCCTTTCTCAATACCCAGGAGCGCTTTCTCAGCGAACAGCCGGAAGCGGTGACTACGGTGGTCAAGGCCTATGAGCGCGCACGTCGCTGGATCGTCGCCAATCCAGAAGAAGCGGCTCAGTTGATCGCAGGGGAAACCCAGCTGCCGGTCGAAGTGATTCGCCTGCAGCTGGGCCGTTACGATTTCAGCAAGCCGCTGCCAGGCCAGCTTCATCTGGATGCGATCAAACCAGTCATCCCGCTGCTGGTTGCCGATGGGGTGCTGCGCCGCAATGCCGACACCGAGACGGCACTGGCCAGCCTGATCGATGCCCGGATCGCCAAGCCCGTCGTCGAGGCCAGCGATGAGCCGCGCTGAGCGTCTGCCGCAGGCCCAGCCGGGCGTCTTATGGCGCCGCCGGCTGCCTGGCTTTTCGAGCCTGCGCGGCTGGTTGCTGCCACTGACGTTACTGGCCGTGCTCGAATCGGTGGTGCGTATCGGTTGGATACCTGCCTATCTGATGCCCGCGCCCAGCGAACTGGCGATCACCCTCTGGGAGCTGGCCGACGGCCCGCTGTGGACGCATATCCTGGCCAGCACCCTGCGCGTGCTGGCGGGGTTCGCCATTGGCGCTTCGCTGGCCCTGATACTCGGTTCGCTGGTCGGGTTGAGCCGCCGGCTGGAGGCCTACCTCGATCCGACCTTCCAGGCGCTGCGGGCCGTTCCGGGCCTGGCCTGGGTACCGCTCCTGCTGATCTGGCTGGGCATCGACGAGTCGTCGAAAGTCACCCTGATCGCCATTGGCTCGTTCTTCCCGGTCTATCTCAACCTGGTGGCCGGCATCCGTAACGTCGACCGCAAACTGGTCGAGGTGGGCGCGCTATGCAATCTTTCGCGCCTGGCGACCATCCGCCGGATTTTCGTGCCTGCCGCGCAGCCGTACCTGTTCACCGGCTTGCGTGCGGGCCTGTCGATGGCCTGGCTGTGTGTGGTTGCTGCGGAGTTGCTGGCCGCGACCGAAGGCATCGGCTACCTGCTGACCGATGGCCGTGAGGTCTCGCGCCCCGATCTCGTGCTGGTGGCCATCGCCAGCCTGGCCGTGATGGGCAAGCTGAGCGACAGCCTGCTCAAGGCGCTGGAAACCCGGGCGCTGATCTGGCGCGACAACTACGGTGGAGACAAGTGATGGGTGCATTGATCGAACTCCGACGGGTCAGCAAATCGTTCGGTGCCACCCTGGTGCTCGATGAGGTCAGCTGTGGGCTGGTCGCTGGCGAGATCGTCAGCCTGCTTGGCCCCAGCGGTTGCGGCAAGAGCACCTTGTTGCGCATCGCCGCGGGGCTGGATCGCGACTACCAGGGCGGCTTGCAGCTGGGTACACAGCTGCAGCGCGGGCGGGGTAATGGCATTGGCGTGGTGTTCCAGGAGCCACGGTTGATGCCCTGGCTGAGTGTGGCGCAGAACGTCGGTTTCGCCGACGGTTGGATCGCCGACGACAAGTGGGTGCAGCAATTGCTGCGCGACGTCGGCCTGCCGGGGCGCGGCGATGCCCTGCCAAAGCAGTTGTCCGGTGGCCAGGCGCAGCGCGCGGCCATTGCCCGTGCGCTGTACGGCAAACCTCGGGTGCTGCTGCTCGACGAGCCGTTCAGTGCGGTGGATGCGTTCACACGGATGAAGCTGCAGGATCTGGTCGCCGATCTGGCGGCACGCTACGGGATCGCCGTGCTGCTGGTCACCCATGATCTGGACGAGGCGTTCTACCTGAGTGATCGGGTGCTGATTCTCGGCGGTACGCCCAGCCGTTTGCAGCGTGAACTGGCGGTGCCGCTGGCGCGCCCGCGGGATCGTCGCTCGCCACAGCTGGCGCAGCTGCGAAGCGAAGCGCTGACGGAGTTGTACCAGTCCCACGCGCTATAGGCGCCTGTTCATGATCTTTCTGGGCATGCGTACGTGCAACTGCTAGGCAAAAGCGGCCGGTCGTGCTGCGATTTCAAACCTGCTCATATTGGTGGGCTGAAGCGGATCGCCGCCCGGCCCAACCTACGAGGCTGGCACGATCTGTAGGGTGGGCTTTAGCCCACCACTGCAAATGGCCGCTAACGGCACGTTGCAGTCAAATAGAAGGCCCGGCATGAAAATCACAAGGAGGCGCTAAGCGCCCGCCGTTGCAGGCGGGCGCTCAGGCGTCACACCACGCCAGTGGCCTTGGGCGTATCGGTGCGGCTGCCCCATTCGGTCCAGGAGCCATCGTACAGGGCGCCTTCCGGCAGCCCGGCCACTTCCAGGCCCAGCAGCAATACTGCTGCGGTAACGCCGCTGCCGCAGCTGGTGATGACCGGCTTCTTGCCATCGACACCGGCTGCGCTGAACAAGGTACGCAGGGTCTCCGCAGGTTGCAGGGTGTGATCGCTGCGCAAAAGCCGGCTGTAGGGCAGGTTCTGGCTGCCGGGGATATGCCCGGAGGCGACCCCCGGACGCGCCTCGGCGGTGCTGCCGTCGAAGCGGTTGGCGGCGCGGGCGTCGAGAATCAGCGTGTCGTCGCGCTCGATGGCCTCCAGCACGTCGCCCAGGCCACGTACCTTGCGGCTGTGCACATTGACCTGAAAGCTGCGTTCGCTGGCGGTAGCCGGCTCGCCCGCTTCGGTGGGGCGTTGCTCGGCCAGCCACTTGGGCAGGCCGCCATCGAGTACCGCGACATTCTGGTGGCCGAAATAACGGAACAGCCACCAGGCGCGAGCCGCGGAGAACAGCCCCTTCTGGTCGTACACCACCACACGGCTGTCGTTGCCCACGCCTTCGGCGCCGGCCAGCCGCGCGAAGCGGCCCTGGGACGGCAGGGTATGGGGCAAAGGGGTGTCGGGATCGGAGAAGGCGTCGATATCGAAGAAGCGTGCGCCGGGAATGTGTGCCCTGAGGTATTCCTCACGGCCATTTTTCGCTTCGTTGGGCAGGTAGGTGCTGGCGTCGAACAGCACCACGTCCGTGGCATTGCCTTCGCCGGCCAGCCAGTCGGTTGTTACCAGAGGTCCAAAACTCATGCTTGATCTCCTTTCGCAGCGTTGGCGTCCATCCTGCCAGCTTGAGGAGCGTGGCGCAGCCCTCGGTGACCGGCTGTAACAAACCGATTTGACCTATGCATAGAACGCGCTCAGTCGCGGAAGAACACCTGCACCAGGTGATAGCCGAACTGGCTCTTGATCGGGCCGTGCACTTCACGCAGCGGCTTCTTGAAGATCACCTGATCGATCACCCGCACCATCTGGCCGGGGCGTATCTCGCCCAGGTCACCACCTTTCTTGCCCGACGGGCAGGTGGAGTGCTTGCGCGCCAGCACGTCGAAAGCTTCGCCACCGGCGATGCGCTTCTTCAGGGCAGCGGCTTCCGCTTCGGTCTTGACCAGGATGTGGCGGGCCATTGCCTTTGCCATGACAGATTCCTCATTTATCGGGCGCCTATTGTGCCAGTATTCGCGTCGCCAACTGAATGGCGTCATTTATTCGGCCTTAACGGGCCGCTGCCTTCATCGAATCTTGGCTAACGTAATAGCTTCAGTCGACAGGAACGCTGCTCATGGATCTCCATGCAATGCTGAAAATCCTCTCCAGCCAGGACGGCTCGGATCTCTACCTGTCGACCGGTGCGCCACCCTGCGCCAAGTTCAACGGCGTGCTCAAGGCCCTGAGCAGCGAGCCGCTCAAGGCCGGCGCGGTGGCGGAAATCGCCGACGGGGTGATGGATGTCGCCCAGCGCGAGGAATTCGAGCGCGAGCTGGAAATGAACCTGGCGATTTCCCTCAATGGCGTCGGGCGCTTTCGCATCAACATCTTCAAGCAGCGCAACGAGGTGTCCATCGTCGCGCGCAACATCAAGCTTGATATCCCGCGCTTCGAGGACCTGAAACTGCCCGAAGTGCTGCTCAAGACGGTCATGGAGAAACGCGGCCTGGTGCTGTTCGTCGGCGGTACCGGCTCGGGCAAGTCGACCTCGCTGGCCGCGCTGATCGACTACCGCAATCGCAACAGCGGCGGTCACATCATCACCATCGAAGACCCGGTGGAGTACGTGCACCGGCACAAGAAGTCGATCATCAACCAGCGCGAGGTCGGCGTGGATACGCGCAGCTTCCACGCCGCGCTGAAGAACACCCTGCGCCAGGCGCCGGACGTGATCCTGATCGGCGAGATCCGCGACCGGGAAACCATGGAGCATGCCCTGGCGTTCGCCGATACCGGGCACCTGGCGATTTCCACCCTGCACGCCAACAACGCCAACCAGGCGCTGGACCGCATCATCAACTTCTTCCCCGAAGACCGCCGCCCGCAGCTGCTCAACGACCTGGGCAACAACCTCAAGGCGTTCGTGTCCCAGCGCCTGGTCAAGACCGTCGACGGCAAGCGCCGCGCGGCGGTCGAGGTGCTGCTCGGCACGCCGACCATCCGCGACCTGATCAAGCGCAACGAGTTTGCCGAGATCAAGGAGATCATGGAAAAGTCCAGGAACCTCGGCATGCAGACTTTCGATCAGGCACTGATCGATCTGGTCAACGAAGGCGCCATCGACGAAGAAGAAGCGGTGAAGAACGCCGACTCGGCCAACAATGTGCGCCTCAAGCTCAAACTCTATCGGGACAATCCCGCTGTTCCGGCGCCCGCAATGCAGCCAGCGGCTGCGCCAGCCGAGGTTCGCCCGGTAGCGCCTGGCGAGCCTGCAGACTGGGGGCTGGAACTGAAGCTGGAAGAGATCGAGGAGGAGGCGCCACCCGAGGACCCGGGGCGTCACGGTATCTGATACACGCCGGCACTGTATGGGCAAAATTGTGCAGCGCTGTGCGTGGTACGCATGCCTCGATGACCGTAGATTGCAGGACGGATCAGGCTTCTGGAGCAGGGCATGCGCGTAGCCGTACTGACATTCGATGGTTTCAACGAGCTCGACTCGTTTATCGCCAGTGCCTTGTTCAACCGCCTGCGCGAGCACGGCTGGCAGGCGCAGATCACCTGCCCGAGCCAGCAGGTGACTTCCATGAACGGCGTGCTGGTGCAGGCTCAGCAGCCGCTGGAGTTCGCCCGGGAAGCGGATGTGGTGCTTTTCGGCAGCGGCATCAAGACCCGCGAGGTCGCCCAGGACGCCAGCATCCTCGAGCGTCTGCGGCTCGATCCGGGCAGGCAGTTGATCGGCGCGCAGTGCTCGGGAACCCTGCTCATGGCCAAGCTGGGCTTGTTGCAGGCGCTGCCGGCCTGCACCGATCTGACCACCAAGCCCTGGGTGATAGAAGCGGGGGTCGAGGTACTCAACCAACCCTTCTTCGCCCGTGGCAACCTGGCCACGGCGGGTGGCTGTCTGGCGGCGCCGTACCTTGCCGCCTGGGCCATCACTCGGCTCGCGGGCGAGCAGGTGAGTGCAGAGGTGCTGCACTACGTGGCGCCAGTTGGAGAGAAGGAGGCATTCGTCGAGCGGGCAATGAAGGTGATCCGTCCCTACCTGCCGGCGAGCACTGGTTAAATTCGCTCGCGTTTCTCGTGGGCTTCGATGATCGCCAGTAGATCATCAATCGTATTTTCCAGATAACGACCTGCGCGGTAGTCAGCCTGGGCTGCTTCGCCGCCGTCGACGACCGCCCGCGGTTGCTCGACGAAACGGCCGATCGGCTCGAACCGATCGTCCAGTACCAGTACCAGCGGAATCGAGATGCGCTCAAGATTCAGCGGCGTTTTCAAGGCGTGCTCCGCGCGGGCCTTGGAGACGATCGCCAGGCCCACCTGTGGTTGCAACTGCTGCAGGTGAGCCATCGCCGCGAGGTTGAGCTGGCAATCCGGGCACCACATCTCACCGGCGGCCAGCAGATGATAGCGACCTTGAACGGCTGCCAGGCGCTGATGTGTCTCGGCGCTCAGGGCGTCGGTGCGGCCAAGCTGCGCCTGGGCGGTTCGGACCGCCTTGATCTCGGCGGGCAGGCCACGGCTGGCGAAGGCGTCGAATGACTCGCCGATGGCGAACAAGTCCTGGTAACTGGGCATTGGCGTGCTCCTGTGGGCGGTGGCGTAGTCCAGCAGAAAAGGTCGGGTGCGGCAACTAGCGGGTTGGTAAATAGCGCTCGGTGATGCGCTGCAGGCTGCCATCGCGGCGCATGCCTTCGAGGGCGTCGTGGACGGATTCGACCAGCTGCGGGTCGCACTGCAGTGAGCAGGCGATGTACATGTCCAGCGGTGCCAATAGAGCACTCATGGCCAGATCCGGCCCGCTGTCCCAGAGGTGACGGCCTTCCAGGTCGGTGGTGAACCAGGCATCGACGCGGCCGCGCCTGACCAGCTGGATCGGCTGGTCGCCGAGTTTCAGGGCGTAGAGCTGGTCATTGGTGAAGCCGGCACGCCGGAGGATCTCTTCCTGTGCGGTGCCCAGGCCGACGGCCACCAGGTGATAGCGCTGACGAGCTTGCTCCAGGCTGGAAACCGGATCGTCGAGGGTGAAGAAGGCGCGGTACAGCGGCTGGATATTGGCGACCCAGGTGAAGTGCGCTTCGCGCCCCGGGGTACGTGAGAGGGGCACGATCATCACGTCGCGCGCTTCCTGGGTGCGCTTCTGGGCACGCGCCCAAGGGGCGTTTTTGACCAGGGCGCGATAGCCCGCCCGTTGCAGCGCCATGATGGCGATGTCACCGGTAATGCCATGGCCGTCGTCGCCGTGCAGCGCCAATGGCGCGGCATCCGGCATGTACAGCTGGATCGGGCGTGGCTCGGCAGCCAGGTAGCAGGGCAGCAGCAGTGACAGCAGGCAGGCGATAAGGCGCAACGCGAACATTCCTTGGCGGTATGTCGCGAGTATAGGAGCTGCCGGGCCGGATAGCTGTGAACCACCCACGCGATGGACAGAAGGTGGTTCACATACCGGTATGCGCAGGGCAGGCACCCGGCCGTGTGCCGGGTCACAACCCTGGTCAGCTTTGCAGTGCGGGCAGGTCGCGATACAGGTCCAGCGCCTGGGGGTTGGCGAGGGCATCGGTGTTTTTCACCGGTTTGCCATGCACCACGTTGCGCACCGCCAGCTCGACGATCTTGCCGCTGATGGTGCGCGGAATATCGGCCACGGCGATGATGCGCGCCGGCACATGGCGCGGCGTGGTGTTGGCGCGGATCACCTGGCAGATCTGTTTGTGCAGCGCCTCGTCGAGCGTCACGCCGTCGCGCAGGCGCACGAACAGCACCACGCGCACGTCACCGTCCCACTCCTGGCCGATGGCGATGGACTCGAGCACCTGCTCGACCTTTTCCACCTGGCGGTAAATCTCGGCGGTGCCGATGCGCACGCCACCGGGGTTGAGCACGGCGTCCGAGCGGCCATGGATGATCAGCCCGCCATGGGGCGTTTCTTCGGCGTAGTCGCCATGGGCCCAGATGCCCGGGAAGGTCTCGAAGTAGGCGCTGCGAAATTTCTCGCCGTCGGCATCGTTCCAGAAGCCCACCGGCATCGAAGTGAAGTGGCGGGCGCAGACCAGCTCGCCCTTTTCGCCGATCACCGCCTTGCCGGCGTCGTCCCAGACCTGTACGTCCATGCCCAGGCCCTTGCACTGGATCTCGCCGCGGTATACCGGCGCCACCGGGTTGCCGAGGGCGAAGCACGACACGATATCGGTGCCGCCGGAAATCGATGACAGGCAGACGTCGGCCTTGATGTCGCGGTACACGTAATCGAAGCTCTCGTGGGCCAGCGGTGAGCCGGTGGAGAGAATCGCCTTGAGGCGGCTCAGCCTGTGAGTTTCGCGGGGCTTGGCGCCGGCCTTTTCCAGGGCGGCGATGAACTTGGCGCTGGTGCCGAACACACTGATGTCTTCGGCGTCGATCAGGTCGATCAGCCGCGTCGGCTCGGGGTGGAACGGCGAGCCGTCGTACAGCACCAGCGTCGCGCCCAGGGCCAGGCCGGAGACCAGCCAGTTCCACATCATCCAGCCGCAGGTGGTGTAGTAGAACAGGGTGTCGTCGGCGCTCACGTCACTGTGCAGGCCCAGCTCCTTGACGTGCTGCAGCAGCGTGCCGCCGGCACCATGGACGATGCACTTGGGCACGCCGGTGGTGCCGCTGGAGTAGAGGATGTACAGCGGCTGCTCGAAGGGCACGGCAGTGAACTGCGGCTCGCCCTCGGCCTGGTAGAAGTCGTCCCAGCAGGCGACCGTCGCCTGGGTCCTGAAATCGTCGGCTTTGCAGCCGGTATTGGCGTAAGGCACCACCACCAGCTGCTGCAGCGTCGGCAGGTGGGTGAGGATCTCGTTGAGCTTGCCGGTCAGGTCGAGGTTCTTGCCGGCGTAGCGGTAGCCGGCGCAGGCGATCAGCACCTTGGGCTCGATTTGCCCGAAACGGTCGATCACGCCCTGGGTGCCGAAGTCCGGCGAGCAGCTCGACCAGGTGGCGCCCAGGCTCGCGGTAGCGAGCATGCCGACCAGGGTTTGCCAGGTGTTGGGCATAAAGGCCGCGACCCGGTCGCCAACAACCACGCCGGCTGCCTGCAGGCTGCGCTGCAGGCCGGCGACATGGGTCGCCAGTTGCGCATAGGTGAGTTGCTCACGGCTGCCGTCCTCGCCCACGGCAACGATGGCTGGATGCTCGTCGCGGCGACGCAGCAGATGCTCGGCGAAGTTCAGGGTGGCGCCGGGAAACCAGTGGGCGCTGGGCATCGCCGGGCCTTCTTCGAGCACCGCCCGCGGCGCCTGCGAGAAACGAATGTCGAATACTTCGACTATGGCCTGCCAGAACGCCTCGCGCTCGCTCACGCTCCAGGCGTGCAGCGCCGGATAGTCAGCCAGCTGCTGGCCGTGACGCTCGTTTACGAAGCGGCGGAAGGCGTCCATCCGGGTGCGGCCGATACGTTCTGCCGTGGGCGTCCAAAGCGCTTGCTGCATGCTGTTACCTCACTACTTTTTTATTCGCTGGCAGCGTCGTTCGACCCTGCCGATTTCTATTACTGGGCCAGCCAGCCGCCGTCCATGTTCCAGGCCGCGCCACGCACTTGAGCCGCGGCGTCGCTGCACAGGAACAATGCCAGCTCACCGAGCTGTTTGGGCGTGACGAACTCCAGCGACGGCTGTTTCTCTGCCAGCAGATTACGCCGTTCGCCTTCGCTGTCACCGCTTTCGGCGGCACGCGCGTCGATCTGCGCCTGCACCAGGGGCGTCAGCACCCAGCCAGGGCAAATGGCGTTGCAGGTGATGCCGGTGGTGGCGGTTTCCAGCGCCACGGATTTGCTCAGGCCGATCAGCCCGTGCTTGGCCGCCACATAGGCGCTCTTGCCGGCCGACGCCGCCAGGCCATGGGCCGAGGCGATATTGATGATGCGCCCCCAGTTGCGCTGGCGCATGCCAGGCAGCGTCAGCCGGGTGGTGTGGAAGGCCGAGGACAGGTTGATGGCGATGATCGCGTCCCAGCGCTCCGGGGCGAAGGTTTCCACGGGCGAGACGTGCTGGATGCCGGCGTTGTTGACCAAGATGTCGATGGCGCCGAACTCGCGCTCGGCGTAGGCGACCATCGCCTCGATCTGCTGCGGGTCACTCATGTCCGCGGGGTGGTGGAGCACCTTGCCGCCAAAGGCTGCAACGGCGTCGATGGCCGCCCCGGCGTCGCCGAAACCGTTGAGCAGCAGATCGGCGCCGGCTTCGGCCAGCACCTGGGCGATACCCAGGCCGATGCCGCTGGTGGAGCCGGTGACCAGTGCGGTCTTGCCTTTCAGATTCATAGAAACTCCTCAGGTGCGCGGTGGTTACAGCAGGCCGTGCATCTCACAAAAATTAGACGATGCCGGTGCTGTAGAAAACGCCGATTACAAAGAAGACCGCGAGTGTCTTGATGATCGTGATGCCGAAAATATCCTTGTAGGCTTCGCGGTGGGTCAGCCCGGTGACCGCCAGCAGGGTGATCACCGCGCCGTTGTGGGGCAGGGTGTCCATGCCGCCGCTGGCCATGGAGGCGACGCGGTGCATGACTTCCAGCGGGATATTGGCGGCGTTGGCGGCAGCGATGAAACTATCGGACATGGCCGCCAGGGCGATGCTCATGCCACCCGACGCCGAGCCGGTGATGCCGGCCAGCAGGGTCACGGTCACCGCCTCGTTGACCAGTGGGTTGGGGATGCCCTTGAGTGCATCGGCGAGAATCAAAAAGCCTGGCAGCGAGGCGATCACCGCGCCAAAGCCGTACTCTGAGGCGGTGTTCATCGCGGCCAGCAGCGAGCCACCGACGGCGCTCTTGGTGCCCTCGGCGAGTTTTTCGCGAATCACCCCGAAGGCACTGACCAGCACCAGCAGGATGCCCAGCAGCAGCGCTGCCTGCACCGCCCAGATGGCGGTCAGCTTGCTGACGTCTGTCTGCAGCGGTGCGGCCATGCCGGCCAGCTGCAGGCTATGGGTCTTGCCGTAGAACTCGGGAATCCAGTGGGTGAACAGCAGGTTGGCGACGCCTACCAGGATCAGCGGCGCGATGGCCAGCCACGGGCTCGGCAGCTTGATGTCGTCCGGGGTTTCCGGTTCGTTGCGCAGCTCGGTGCCGTAGCCTTCGCCGGCGCGCAGCGCCTTGTTCAACTGACGGCGCAGGTAGAGCATGCCCATGCCAAGCACGAACAGGCTGCCGATCAGCCCCAGCCAGGGCGCGGCCCAGGCGGTGGTGTTGAAGAAGGTGGTGGGGATGATGTTCTGGATCTGCGGCGTGCCGGGCAGCGCGTCCATGGTGAAGCTGAACGCGCCAAGGGCAATGGTCGCCGGAATCAGCCGCTTGGGAATGTTGCTCTGGCGGAACATCTCGGCGGCGAAGGGGTAGACCGCGAACACCACCACGAACAGCGATACGCCGCCGTAGGTGAGCAGGGCGCAGACCAGCACGATTACCAGCATCGCCTGGCCGGTGCCGAACACGCGGATGGCCGCGGCGACGATGGAGCGCGAGAAACCGGACAGCTCGATCAGCTTGCCGAACACGGCACCGAGCAGAAATACCGGAAAATAGAGCTTGATGAAGCCGACCATCTTCTCCATGAACACGCCGGTGAACGCGGGCGCCACGGCGCTGGGATCGGTGAGCAGTACCGCGCCGAGGGCGGCGATGGGAGCGAAGAGGATGACGCTGTAGCCACGGTAGGCGGCCAGCATCAGCAGAGCGAGTGCAGCGAGGGCGATGATGACACTCATCGACGATCTCCTGACCCTGCAACGCGGCGAATCGACAGGCTGCCGTAGCCATTCGAGTAACTCGCACAGGCGCTGTGGGCGCTTTTGTTTTTGTTGTCGGCGGCGGGTGGGCCCGCAGCCTGGTTATAGCGAGTTCTATGCCAGGTTTTTAAGTTTATGAATTTAAAGGGTTTTATTTATCTCGTGGCAATGCACTGTTTCGCTTGTCCCAACTTCGGGACGAAAACGCTAGGTTGACCAGATCAGCCGGGTATTTAGGCTAGTCCCGGAAATGGGACGAGTCCCGAAGTCAGGACGAAAGACCCAGTTCGAGCATCTTTCGGTACAGGGTGGAACGCCCCAAGCCCAGGCGCTGCGCGGCTTGTGGCACATCGCCCGCGGTGGCAGCCAGCGCTTTGCGGATCAGCTCGCGTTCGAAGTTGGCGCGGGCCTGATGGAAGTCTTCGACTTCACCGGTTTGCACAGCCATGCCCGGGGTTTCGGGCAAGGGGTGCAGCGTGCCGATCGCGGTAGCCACCGACGCGGCGTCGAGCACGCTGTCGTCGCTGAGCAGGCAGGCCCGCTCCAGCACGTTGTGCAGCTCGCGTACGTTACCCGGCCAGGCGTGGCGGGCGAGCAGCGCCATGGCGTCCGGGTGCAATTCGTGGCGACCCTGCAGCGCATCGAAGATCGCCTCGGAGAGCGCTGGCAGGTCTTCCAGGCGCTCGCGCAACGGCGGTACGGCGAGGGTCAGCACATTGAGCCGGTAGTACAGGTCGGCGCGGAAGGTACCTTTGCGCACTGCTGCTTCCAGGTCGATGGAGGTGGCGGCGATCAGCCGAACATCGCTGCGCAGCACTTCGTTGGAGCCCACCGGCTCGAACTCCTTCTCCTGCAACACGCGCAGCAACTTGCTCTGCAGCGGTAACGGCATGTCGCCGATCTCGTCGAGAAACAGCGTGCCGCCGTGGGCGATCTGCAGCTTGCCGGCGCGGCCCTTGCGGTCCGCGCCGGTAAAGGCGCCAGGCGCGGTGCCGAAGAACTCGGCTTCCAGCAGTGTCTCGGGGATCGCCGCGGTATTCAGGCTGACGAAGGGCTTGCTGGCCCGTGGCGAGGCATTGTGAATGGCGTGGGCCAACAGCTCCTTGCCGGTACCGGTCTCGCCCAGCAGCAATACCGCCGAGTCGCTGGTCGCGCTGCGCCGCGCCAGGCGCTTGACCTCCAGGCTGCGGGGGCTGGTGCCGATGAACTGAGCGAAGCTGTATTTGGCCTGGCGCGACTTGAGCTGCGAGCGGGTCGACGCCAGCTCCTGCTGCATGCGCTGGTAGCGGGCCAGCAGCGGTGACAGCGATTGCAGTTCGTCGAACAGGGCGAAGCCGATGGCGCCGATCACCTGGCCGGCGTCGTCATGGATGGGCAGGCGCATCACCACCAGCGGCTCGCGGGGCGTGTCCATCATGTCCAAGAGGATCGGCCGGCCGCTGTTCACCACATCGCGCAACAGGCTGCCGGGAATCACGCTTTCGCAGGGTCTGCCAATCGCTTCGCTGGCGCTGTGCAGCCCGAAGCGCTGGGCGTAGCGCTCGTTCATCCAGACGATATGGGCGTCGCGGTCGACGATGATGGTGCCTTCGCTGGATTGCTCGAAAATCTCGAACAGCGAACGGATGGCCGACTGGCGAATGTGGGGGTAGTTGCCGAGGTCCTGCATGGCGCGCTCGTCTGCGGGGGGAGCGGCGATCATAACGCGGCGCGGCACCCTTGCGGTGCCGCGCCGTGGCGGTCAGCCTGCTTCGCTGGCCTTGCGCGGCGTTTTCGCGGCAGGCGTCTCGATCAGCCCGTCGGCACGGAACATCGACTTGATGCCGCGCACCGCCTGGCGGATGCGGTCCTGGTTCTCGATCAGGGCGAAGCGCACGTGATCGTCGCCATAGTCACCGAAGCCGATGCCCGGCGATACGCAGACCTTGGCTTCGGCCAGCAGCTTCTTGGCGAACTCCAGGGAGCCGAGGTGGGCGTAGGCCTCGGGAATCTTCGCCCACACATACATCGAGGCCTTGGGGTTCTCGACCATCCAGCCCAGCTCGTGCAGGCCCTTGACCAACACGTTGCGGCGCTGGCGATACTGCTCGGCGATGTCGCGCACGCATTGCTGGTCGCCTTCCAGGGCAGCGATGGCCGCGACCTGCAGCGGGGTGAAGGTGCCGTAGTCGTGGTAACTCTTGATCCGCGCCAGGGCGCCGACCAGCTCCGGGTTGCCGACCATGAAGCCGATCCGCCAGCCGGCCATGTTGTAGCTCTTGGACAGGGTGAAGAACTCCACGGCGATGTCCTTGGCGCCCGGCACCTGCATGATCGACGGAGCCTTCCAGCCGTCGTAGACGATATCGGCGTAGGCCAGGTCGTGGATCACCAGCACGTTGTACTGCTTGGCCAGGGCCACCACGCGCTCGAAGAAGTCCAGCTCCACGCACTGCGCGGTGGGGTTGGAGGGAAAGCCGAGAATCATCATCTTCGGCTTGGGAATGCTCTCGCGGATCGCCCGTTCCAGCTCGATGAAGAAATCCACGCCTGGCACCAGCGGCACCGAGCGCACCTGGGCGCCGGCGATCACTGCACCGTAGATATGGATCGGGTAGCTGGGGTTGGGCACCAGCACGGTATCGCCATGATCCAGGGTGGCCAGCATCAGGTGCGCCAGGCCTTCCTTGGAGCCGATGGTGACGATGGCTTCGCTTTCCGGGTCGATGTCGACCTCGTAGCGATCCCTGTACCAGTGCGAGATGGCCCGGCGCAGGCGCGGAATGCCGCGGGAGGTGGAGTAGCCATGGGTGTCTTCACGCTGGGCGACCTGCACCAGCTTTTCCACGATATGCGGCGGGGTGGCGCCATCGGGGTTGCCCATGCTCAGGTCGATGATGTCCTCGCCACGGCGGCGGGCGGCCATCTTCAGTTCAGCGGTGATGTTGAAAACGTAAGGGGGGAGACGATCGATGCGCGCAAAGCGGCGCGAAGCCTGTTCAGACATGCTTTCCTCGAAGAACGTAAGCGCCCGGAACCGTCCGAGCGACGTAGGCCACTGCGGTGGCCTGGGCGGACAATAAGGCCCGCCACGGGCTTTGTCGAGAGGCTCTATAGGCAAGGCAAGCGTTTTTGTGGATTGCCTGCTGGGTGCCACGAAACGATATCCTTGGCGGTGACTCGAACACCCACGCACCATGCAGGCACCGGGCAGACCGGTGTCGCATTACAACAAGACAGAGAGCTTATTCGATGACTCACCGCACTATCGCCATGGGCCTGTTCACGGCAAGCCTTGCCGTGACGCTGCCGGCCGCTGCCATGACCGAGCAGCAATTCCAGGCCGAGGCCGACAAGCTGTTCGCGCCGCTGATGAGCGAATACGACGTGCCGGGCCTGGCGGTCGGTGTCACCTGGCAGGGCAAGCATTACCTGTACACCAGGGGCCTGGCGAATCGCGAGGCCAACATCGCGGTATCCCGGCAGACGCTGTTCGAGCTGGGCTCGCTGAGCAAGACCTTCAACGTCACCCTGGCCGCATTGGCCCAGGAGCGTGGCTTGCTGTCGCTGGATGATCAGGTCGGCGAACGCCTTCCAGTGTTGAAGGCCACGCCGGTCGGCGCGTTGAGCCTGATGGACCTGGCTACCCATCAAAGCAATGGCCTGCCGTTGCAGGTACCGGATGACATCAAGAGCGACAGCGCCCTGATGACCTGGCTGCGCCAATGGCAGCCGGCGGCCGGCGTGGGCCATGAGCGCGCCTACTCCAATGTCAGCATTGGCATCTTGGGGCGTATCGCCGCCAGCGCGTTCGGGCAGCCCTATGCCCAGGCGTTGCAGGAACAGGTATTGGCGCCGCTGGCGCTGGGCAGTACCTATGTCCAGGTGCCCGCCACGCAGATGCAGCGCTACGCCTACGGCTATGGGCGACAGGACGACAAGGCCATCCGGGTGAGCCCCGGCATGCTGGATGCGGAGGCCTACGGCTTGAAGTCGAACATCGACGACATGCTGCGTTTCGTCGATATCAACCTGGGCTCAACGGCGGTGCCCGAACCACTCGCCGCCGCTATCGCGACTACCCACCAAGGGGTGACGCAAACCGCGCCGTTCACCCAGGCGATGATCTGGGAGCGTTACCCCTGGCCGGTTTCCCGGGAGCAACTGCTGGCCGGCAACGCGCCGTCCATGGCCCTGCAAGCGCAGCCGGCTTCTCGCTTGGGCAAGCGGGAAGCCGGTGAGCAGGGCGTGCTGTTCAGCAAGACCGGCTCGACCAATGGCTTTGGCGGCTACGCAGCCTTCGTGCCCGATGAGCGCATCGGCGTGGTGATGCTGGCCAACCGCAACGTGCCCCTCGAGGCTCGCGTCGAAGCGTCCTACAAGCTGCTGCAGCAGGTGTTGGAAGCGGGGCGCTAAGCTCAGGGGTTTTCAGGCGCAGGAGCTGGGCGATCAGGACGTCGATATCGGCATCCGTGGTGCGCCAGGAGCTGACGCTCAGGCGGAAGGCCGGTCGGCCCTGCCAGACGGTCGAGCCGAACCAGACGTCGCCCGAGTCCTGGGCGGCCTTGAGAATGGCCATGGTCTGCTCGTCCGAATCGGCGCGTACCAATACCTGATTGAGGCGCACGCGGTTGAGCACCTGATATCCGCCGTTGCGCAGTGCGTCGGCCAGCTGCCCGGCCTGGCGGATATGCCGGTCGATCATGGCGCGCAGGCCATCGCGCCCCAGATTCGCCAGTGCCGCCCAGATCGCCACGCCCCGTGCGCGCCGCGAGAACTCCAGGGTCAGGTTCTTCTGCGAGTCCTTCGAGGCTATGGCGTAGGCGGCATCACTGTTCATTGCCGCAGCCAGGGCATCGCCGTCCCGGCAGATGGCCATGGCGCTGTCGTAGGGGGTGTTCAGCCACTTGTGGCCATCGGTGGTCCAGCTGTCCGCCAGCTCCACACCCTCGGCCAGCCCGGCCGATGACGAAGCCCGTGCCCACAGGCCGAAAGCCCCGTCGACATGCACCCAGGCGCCAGCGGCCCTGGCCCTGGGTACCAGTTCGGCGAAGCGGTCGAATTCGCCGGTGTTGACCTCGCCAGCCTGCAGGATCAGCACAGTCCGTTCGTCCAGTTCGGGGAGCCGGGCCGGATCGATGCGGCCGTGCTGATCCACCGGAGCAAGAAGCAGCCGGCGCATGCCGAAACCCAGCACGCGCAGCGCCTTCTTCACGGTGATATGGGCGGTTTCGGCGATCACCACGCGAATCTCCGGTGCGCCGATCAGACCGTCCTGATCGAAATCCCAGCCTTGCCTGGCGAGCAGTGTGCGGCGTGCTGCCGACAGGCAGGCGAGGGTGCACGCCGTGGCGCTGGTGCCGAAGCCCACGGCGCTTTCACCTGGCAAGGCCAGTGCTTCGCAGACCCAGCGGGCGGCGACCTTTTCCAGCTTGTCGGCGATGGGCGAGCCGTCGAAGGATGACGCACACTGATCCCAGGCCAGCACCATGCGCTCGGCGGCTGCAGCGGCAGGCAGCGTGGCGCCGATCACGAAACCGAAATAGCGCGGGCCGTTGCTGGTGACGGTGGCGGGCGAGCCGAGCTCATCGAGTGTGTGCAATACCTGCCCGGCCTCTTGCCCGGTGCTTGGCAGGGGCCGGTCGAAGGCATCCAGGGCGGCGATGGCACTTTCACTTGGATAGACCCGGCGTTGCTCGAGCGAGTCGTTATAGGCGATGGCGCGACGGTCGGCGTCGGTCAGCAGGGCATGTTCGGCAGTGCGCATGGGGCGGTTCTCGGCAGTAGGTGGCGATGCGCAACCCTAACCGAGGGCCATGGCGGCCTGTCAGATACACCCTACGACCGCTTTCCCGCTACAGCAGGGCGGCCAGCACAGCTGTATCCGGTACAGTTAGCGCTCAGTCTCAGGCGAGTGGTGTCACTGCGGGGCGGTCGCCCCGGCGATCCGCTTTAGCGGCGACAGCCAGTGAAGGGCTCGCGGCTGAAGCCGCTCCTGCGTATTCGGTGCCAGGCGTATCGGCCCGGCGAACATATGAAGAGCCATAAAAAAGCCCCGCACGAGGCGGGGCTTTTTCTGACGCGGGTGACGCTTAGGCCTGAACGACCGGGATGTTCGCGTTGGCCGCGGCTTCGCGGAACTCGGCGATCTGGTCGAAGCTCAGGTAGCGGTAAACGTCGGCAGCCATGCTGTCGATGTTCTTCGCGTATTCCATGTACTCCTCGACGGTCGGCAGCTTGCCGATGATCGAAGCGACAGCGGCCAGTTCGGCCGATGCCAGGTACACGTTGGCGCCATCGCCCAGACGGTTCGGGAAGTTGCGCGTCGAGGTCGACACCACGGTGGAGTTCGCCGCCACGCGTGCCTGGTTACCCATGCACAGCGAGCAACCCGGCATTTCCATGCGTGCACCGGCCTTGCCGTAGATGCCGTAGTAGCCTTCTTCGGTCAGCTGGTGAGCGTCCATCTTGGTCGGTGGCGACAGCCACAGACGGGTCGGGATGGAACCCTTGACCTTGTCGAGCAGCTTGCCGGCAGCGCGGAAGTGGCCGATGTTGGTCATGCACGAACCGATGAACACTTCATCGATCTTCTCGCCCTGAACGCTCGACAGCAGGCGTGCGTCGTCCGGGTCGTTCGGCGCGCAGAGCACAGGCTCCTTGACGTCGGCCAGGTCGATTTCGATGATCTCGGCGTACTCGGCATCGGCGTCGGCGGACAGCAGTTCCGGCTTGGCCAGCCAGGCTTCCATGGCCTGCGCGCGACGTTCCATGGTGCGGGCATCGCCGTAGCCTTCGCTGATCATCCAGCGCAGCAGGGTGATGTTCGACTTCAGGTACTCGGCGATGGCCTTTTCCGGCAGCTTGATGGTGCAGCCGGCAGCGGAGCGCTCGGCCGAGGCGTCGGACAGCTCGAACGCCTGCTCGACGGTCAGCTCGTCAAGGCCTTCGATCTCGAGGATGCGACCGGAGAAGATGTTCTTCTTGCCTTTCTTCTCGACGGTCAGCAGGCCCTTCTGGATGGCGTAGTAGGGGATGGCGTGGACCAGGTCACGCAGGGTGATGCCCGGTTGCAGCTTGCCCTTGAAACGCACCAGAACGGATTCCGGCATGTCCAGCGGCATCACGCCGGTGGCCGCGGCGAAGGCCACCAGGCCGGAGCCGGCCGGGAAGCTGATGCCGATCGGGAAGCGGGTGTGCGAGTCGCCGCCGGTGCCGACGGTGTCGGGCAGCAGCATGCGGTTCAGCCAGCTGTGGATGATGCCGTCGCCAGGCCGCAGGGACACGCCGCCACGGGTGCGGATGAAATCCGGCAGGGTGTGGTGGGTGGTGACGTCGATCGGCTTCGGATAGGCCGCGGTGTGGCAGAACGACTGCATGACCAGGTCAGCGGAGAAGCCCAGGCAGGCCAGGTCCTTCAGCTCGTCGCGGGTCATCGGGCCGGTGGTGTCCTGGGAACCGACGGTGGTCATCTTCGGTTCGCAGTAAGTGCCTGGGCGAACGCCTTTGCCTTCCGGCAGGCCGCAGGCCTTGCCGACCATCTTCTGGGCCAGGGTGTAGCCCTTGCCGGTGTCGACCGGGGCTTCCGGCAGCTTGAACAGGTCTGTCGGGCCCAGGCCCAGCTCGGCGCGAGCCTTGTCGGTCAGACCACGGCCGACGATCAGCGGGATACGGCCGCCGGCGCGAACTTCGTCGAGCAGCACCGGGGTCTTCAGTTCGAAGGTGGTGATGACCTCGTCGGTGCCGTGCTTGCAGACCTTGCCAGCATGGGGATAGACGTCGATCACGTCGCCCATCTCGATGTTCGACACGTCGAACTCGATCGGCAGGGCGCCGGCATCTTCCATGGTGTTGTAGAAGATCGGGGCGATCTTGGAGCCGAAGCAGAAGCCGCCGGCGCGCTTGTTCGGCACGTACGGGATGTCGTCACCGAAGAACCACAGCACCGAGTTGGTGGCGGATTTACGCGAGGAACCGGTACCGACCACGTCACCGACGTAGGCGACCGGGAAGCCCTTGGCGCGTACTTCCTCGATTTGCTTCAGCGGGCCGATGGAGCCTGGCTGCTCGGGAACGATGCCGTCGCGGGCCATTTTCAGCATGGCCAGGGCGTGCAGCGGGATGTCAGGGCGCGACCAGGCGTCCGGAGCCGGCGACAGGTCGTCGGTGTTGGTTTCGCCGGGCACCTTGAAAACGCTCAGGCTGTACTTCTCGGCGATCGCCGGGCGCTTGGTGAACCACTCACCGGCAGCCCAGGATTCCAGCACGGCCTTGGCATTGGCATTGCCGGCCTTGGCTTTTTCGGCGACGTCGTGGAAGGCGTCGAACATCAGCAGGGTGTGCTTGAGCTGTTCGGCGGCAACGGTGCCCAGTTCGGCACTGTCGAGCAGCTCGACCAGGGTGGCGATGTTGTAGCCGCCCTGCATGGTGCCGAGCAGTTCGGTGGCGCGTTTCTTGTCGAGCAGCGGGGAGGTGGCTTCACCCTTGGCAACGGCGGACAGGAAGCCGGCCTTCACGTAGGCCGCTTCGTCGACGCCTGGCGGCACGCGATTGGTGATCAGATCGAGGAGGAATTCTTCTTCGCCGGCCGGCGGGTTCTTCAGCAGGTCGACGAGACCGGCGGTTTGTTCGGCGTTTAGCGGCTGGGGCACGATACCCTGGGCGGCACGCTCTGCTACGTGTTTGCGGTAGGCTTCAAGCACAGTTATTACCCTCATCAGTGGTCCCAAATGGGAAGTCCGGGACGCATGCAGGAAAGCATCAAACACATCCGTCGCGCAGCCTCATGGGCTGAGCACGATGGTTTCGATGCTTCCATCCGGAAGCTGCTTTCAAAGTTTTACGCCTGCAGAGCGGGGCTGATGAGGGGCTGGCATGGCCTGAGGGTGGCCACGCCAACATCGCGCTGCAGGATCGACTGTGCTCGTGACGCTTTGAAAACAGCTTCCAACGGACATTGGCGCCTTTGGCAAGGCGCGCTGATTCTAGCGGAATCTTTGCACGAAGTTAAGTGAAAGACCCATCGCCCTCTGGGGTGATCCCCATTAGACAAAGGGCTAAGATGCACCCCTTATTGTCCGATGTATCGATTCAAGGCATGCCCAATCAACGTATCAAGACACCCTGCATAGGCTTGTGCTCCACGGTATTCGGGGATTCCGTATGCCGCGGCTGCAAGCGTTTTCACCACGAGGTGATCAACTGGAACGGCTACAGCGACGAGGAAAAGCAGTCGGTGTGGTTGCGCCTGGAGATGTTGCTGGTACAGGTGATGACTGCCAAGCTGGAGGTCTTCGACGAGGCGTTGCTGCTCAAACAGCTGCAGCAGCGGCAGATTCGCTTCGTTCCCCAGCAGTCGGCCTATTGCTGGGCCTATCAGCTGCTGGCTCGCGGTGCCCGGGTGATCACCCAGCTGGAGGCCTACGGTATCGTGTTGCTGCCCGAATTTCGCGATTGGGAGCTGCCCGACCTGCGCGATGCCATCGACCGCGAGTTCTTTCTGCTCTCCGAGGCGCATTTCGAGCGCTATATCGCACCGCGCTTTCTCAAGGAAGGCATGGAGCTGCGCGTCTGATTCGCACGCGCGGTTCTTGAATGCAAAAAGCCCGGCACCTGGCCGGGCTTTTTCTGGCTGCGAGACCTGTCAGCGGTATTCGCACAGGTAAGCTGTGTCCTGCTCGACCTTGAGCTGGAACTTGCTGTCGGCCGGCACGGTGAAGCGGCTGCCGGCGGTGAAGGTTTCCCAGTTGTCGCTGCCCGGCAGCTTGACGGTCAGGGCGCCGGCGATCACGTGCATGATCTCCAGCTGGCCGGTGCCGAATTCGTATTCGCCTGCCGCCATCACGCCAATCGTGGCCGGGCCTTCTGCCATGCCGAACGCGATGGATTTGACGGTACCGTCGAAATACTCGTTGACCTTGAACATGTGCATCCTCGTGAGCGGCAGAATAAGTGGCTGGCAAGTATGCCCAAGGCGTTTGATGGCGTCACGTGCTGCGCGTACCGCTTCGCTCGACCACCATCAGCGGCAGCAGTCGGGCGGTGTTGCGCGCGTCGTTCAGTGCACGATGTTGCTGGCCGCTGAAGCTGAAACCCGCCAGCTGTAGCGCGGCGTTCAGGCCGACGGGGCGGGGCAGTTGCCGGTCCTTGGCGAAGCGGCGCTTGAGGTTGAGGTGCGGCAGCGTCTGCAAATGGCTGGTGAGTGCATGGCGCTGCCAGTCCTGTTCCAGCTGCTGGCGGTCGTAATCGCCCCAGCTGCACCAGCCCTGCAGGCGCGGGTGATGGGGCTGCAGCCAACGCTCGAATTGCGGCCACAGCACCGGCAGCGTGGCGGCCTGATCCACCTCCGCCTGGCTGATGTGGGTCAGTTGCCGACAGAAGCGGGTCAGCATGGGGCGGCGCAGGGGGCGCACGAAACGCTGGAAATGGTCGACCTCATGGCCGCCGGCATCGACCAGGCTGGCACCGATCTCGATGATCTCCATGTGTTCCACTGGCCAGCCACCTTCTTCGGTGGTGGCTTCCAGGTCGATGACCAGCCAATACCCCATTGCCTCTCCTTGTCTGCCGCCGTCGTGCCAGGGTCGCTCAAGGCTCAGACCGACGAGTGGTGTGATTCGTGCCATATATGAAATGCCATCATGGGCATTGTGTCTTTACGGCGCTGGCTATACTTGCGCACGGAAGGCCGTGGTTCTCTATTCCCGCGTGAAAGGTGAGTGTGTTTCATGGATGACTCCGTGGTGTTTGCAGATGACGAGGCGATTGGTGACGGCACCCACCAGGCTTGGCGCATCCTGACCGTTGATGACGACCCTGACTTTCAGCGCGCAACCGCCTTTGCGATCAGCGAGATGGACATTCTCGGCCGGCGTGTCGAGATCCAGCAGGCATTCAGCAACCGCGAGGCCGCCATGCTGCTGGCCGAGCAGCAGGACTTCGCCCTGGTGCTGCTCGATGTGGTGATGGAGACCGAAGACGCCGGTCTGCGTCTGGTCAAGACCCTGCGCGAAGTCATCGGCAACGCCGAGATTCGCATCGTGCTGCTGACCGGCGAGCCCGGCATGGCGCCCGTGCAGAGCGTGATGCGTGACTACGACATCAACGACTATTGGTCCAAGAGCGAGCTGAGCGCCGAGCGCCTGCGCACGGTGCTCACCGCCGGGCTGCGCAGTTACTCGCAGCTTAAGGCCACGGCCCGCGCACGCCGCGGCCTGCAGATGATCGTCGAGTCAAGCAACGCACTGTTCTGCTCGAAGAACACCCGGGAACTGTCGGCCAAGATTCTCTCCGAGATCGCCTCGCTGCTCGACCTGCAGGCCGAGGGCATCGTCTGCGTGAAAGCCCACGATGCCGGGCCCGGCGAGCTGCCCGACGCCTACGTGATCAGTGCCAGCGGCCGCTTCTACAGCTCCATCGACGGCAATCTCAATGGGTTGGGCGATGACGCAGTAGCCAGCGCGTTGCGCTGTAGCCTGCAAAAACAGGCGACGCTGCGGTTTGACGATTGTACCGTGCTGTTCTTTCCGCGCTTTCAGGCCGGTGCGGACTACGCCTGCTACGTGGCCACCGAGCGTACGCTGGACGATACCGAGCTGGAGCTGCTCGAGGTGTTCAGTGCCAGCATCAGCCGAGGCCTCTATAACGTGGCGCTGTTCAGCCGCCTGGAGGAGATGGCCTACCAGGACGACCTGCTGAAGATTCCCAACCGCAATGCGCTGATCCGCATGCTGGACATGACCCTGAGCAGCCCCAACAAGGACGACCGGGTACTGGTGCTGCTCGACATTGACAACTTCTCGGGTGCCAACACCGCCTTCGGGACCGGCTACGGGGATTTCATCCTCGGGCTGGTGGCCAACCGTCTGCGCGATGCCTTCGATGGCAACGTGCTGATCGCCCGGATCCGCGACGATCTGTTCGCCGTGCTGGGCCCGCAGGATCAGGTGCGCGCCGAGAACATTGTGGCCTTGTTCCGCCGCCCCAATCGGCCCTACGAGCTGGGCCAGGTGCACAGCCTGAGCAGCGTCACCCTGTATCTGCGCGATTTCGAAGACAGCGCCAGCGTGGCGCTGCAGGATGCAAGGCTGACCCTCAAGCAGGCCAAGCAGCTGGGTCACGACCAGCACGTGGTGCACGACCGCCGGCTGCAGAGCGCCCATGCCGAGTCGTTTCGCCTGTTGCTGGCACTGCGTGATGCGGTGGCCAGCGACCTGATCAGCATCGAGTTGCAACCCCAGGTCGATCTGCGCAGCGGTACGGTCACCGGGGTCGAGGCCCTGGCACGCTGGTACCAGGCTGACGGCAAGGCCGTGCCGCCGCTGGAGTTCATTCCGCTGGCCGAGGCCACCGGCTATATCCTGCCGCTCGGCGATCTGCTCATGCGCCTGGCGCTGCAGGCAGCGCGGCGCCTGGCCGAAGCGGGTTACCGCGACATCCGCGTGGCGATCAACGTGTCGGCCACCCAGCTGCTGCAGCGCGACTTCATCGAGCGCTTCACCCTGCACCTGGAGGCGGCCGGGGTAAGCGCTGACCAGGTCGAACTGGAGATCACCGAGTCGGTGGCCATGCGTTCGTTCGAGCAGGTCTGCGAGCAACTGCTGGCGCTGCGCGCGATGGGCGTCAAGGTGGCCATCGACGACTTCGGCACCGGTTTTTCGTCGCTCAGCTACCTGCGCCAGCTGCCGGCCGACCGCTTGAAGATCGACCGCAGCTTCGTCGAGGAGCTGAGTGCGCAGGACGATGGCCAGGCAATCGCCGAAGCGATCATCCAGATCGCACGTCGTGTCGGCATGACGGTGATCGCCGAGGGCGTGGAGAACCAGCAACAGGTCGAGTGGTTGAAGCAGCATGATTGCCTGGAAGCCCAGGGCTATCTGTATGCCAGGCCCATGCCCCTGGAGCGCCTGCTGAGCTGGCTGGGCGAGCGTTCGCCGCGGTGATGAGGCGCCGCATCGCCGGCTGGCGAAAGGCGCTTGCCAGGCCGCTGCCGCGTAACCTGCTAGTGCTGTTTCTGCCCTGGTCGCTGCTGATCGTGGTGCTCAGCCTGCTGCTCTACGATCGCATGCTCAATGACCGCCTGGAGCCGCTGCTCGAGGCGCAGACCGACAGCCTCAACGAGGGCGTGGCGGTGCTGGAGCGGCACCTGTCGAGCCTGCGTGGTGACCTGCAGTTTCTCAGCCAGCAGCCCTTGCTCAATCGCGCCGTGAGGCAGGATGCGGGCGACAGCGACGCTGCCCTGAGTGAGCTGTTCGCCGAGTTTTCCAATAGCCGGGCGACCTACCAGCACATCCGCTGGCTCGACGAAAGCGGCATGGAGCGGGTACGCATCGACAGCATTGCGGGAAAGGCGCAGCGGGTTGCCGGAGCGGATTTGCAGAACGACTCGGCCGCCTATTACTTCGTCGAGACCATGCACCTCTACAAGGGCGAGTCGTACCTGTCGCGCTTCGATCTGGAGCGCAAGTACCGACCCGACGGCTCCGTCGAGTCCCTGGTACCGATCCTGCGCGCGGCGGTGCCGGTTTTCAGCGAGCGCGGCGAGCGGCGCGGCATCCTGATCCTCGACTACCGCGCCGAACGCTTGCTGGAGCGGCTGCGTGAAACCTCCGTGGCCTATGGTGGCTCGCTGCAACTGCTCGATCATGAAGGTTACTGGATGCTCGGCGAGCGCCCCGAACATGCCTGGGGCTTCCTGCTGGGCAAGCCCGAGCTGACTCTGGCCAACCACCAGCCGTCGAGCTGGCGACGCCTGCAGAACGAGCAGCGTGGCTCGTTCATCGATTCGGCAGGCTTCTGGGCCTACAGCCATTTCCGGCCGAGCGATGCCGCTTCGGCAACGTCCAATGCCGCCGATCACTGGCTGTTGTTGTCTCACCTGCCTGCCCGGAACCTGAGCGAATTGCGTTGGGACGTAGTCTGGCGCGTGCTGCTGTTCTTCAGCGTCCTGCAGGGCGTGGGGCTGTTGATCAGCGTGCGCCGCGCCATCGACGAGGCCGAGCGGCTGCGGGCAGAGCACGGCCTGCACGTGAGCAGTCGCGCGCTGGCCACCAGCAACGAGCAGCTGCAGCGTACCGTCGAGCAATTGCAGCGCACGCGCCGCGCCTTGTTGCAGGCTGAAAAGCTGTCGTCCCTCGGCACCATGGTGGCCGGCGTCGCCCATGAGTTGAATACCCCAATTGGCGCCGCCAGCGTGGCGGCGTCGACCTTGGAGCGGGCCAGTCAGGAATTTCAGACGGCGATGCGCGAAGGCCTGAAACGCACCACCCTGGAGCGTTTCGTGCAGCGCACCGACGATGGCTTGAGCATCATCCTGATCAGCCTGGAGCGCATGTCGCAGTTGACCCGCGCCTTCAAGCAACTGGCTACCGACCGTGCCAGCACGGAACGGCGGCGCTTCGACCTGCGCGAACTGGTCGAGGAGGTGGTGCTGCTGTTGCAGCCGAAACTGCGCCAGAACGATCATCGGATCCTGGTTGAGGTGGCGCCGAACCTGATACTGGACAGCTACCCGGGGCCGCTCGGGCAAATCGTGCAGAATCTCGTCGACAATGCGCTGGTTCATGCATTCGATCCCGGTGTGAAAGGGGTGATCACCGTTCGTGGCCAGGTCGATGAGGCGCAAGGCCAGTGCGTGATCGAGGTCATCGACGATGGCCGCGGCATGGACGAGGAACTGCTGGGCAAGATATTCGATCCCTTCTTCACCACCCGGCGCGGCCAGGGCGGAACCGGCCTGGGCTTGCATATCACCCACCAGCTGGCGGTGGATGTGCTCGGCGCCGAACTGGAGGTCGACAGCACACCGGGGGCGGGATCGCGCTTCAGCATTCGCCTCGATTTGACCTGACCGAGGGGGGCTGCCGGCCGATGAAACGGCAGGCTAGAATCGCCGCCGTCTGCCGCATGCCCCTGTTCGAGGTCCGTTTCATGCAATGCCGTCCTGGTTGTGGCGCCTGCTGTATTTCCCCGTCGATCAGCTCCTTCATCCCCGGTATGCCCAATGGCAAGGCTGCCGGCGAGCGCTGCGTGAATCTGGCCGAGGACAATCGCTGTTCGATCTTCGGACGCGAGGATCGACCCGCCGTGTGCGCCGCATTTTCAGCCGATTCCGCTGTCTGCGGTAATAGCCGTGAAGAAGCCATCCGCCTGCTGACGTGGCTGGAAAGTGCCACGGCAATCGCTGTCTGACGCTCTACAGACAACCCCCCGGAGAATAAAGATGTCGCTGACCCGTTTGTTGCTAGCAAGTACGGCGCTGTGTCTCGCCTCCGCCGCCCATGCCGAGGACTGGCGTCTGGCCAAGGACGAGGAGGGTATCAAGGTCTACCTCAGCGAGGTGGCCGGCTCCCCCTACAAGGCTTATCGCGGCGTTACCCTGATCAAGACCGATGTGGCCAAGCTCCGGGCGCTGCAGGAGGATGTGGTGGCGTCCTGTGCCTGGATTCACGAGTGCCAGGAGCAGCGGCTGCTCAAGCACCAAGGCGACAAGAGCTGGACTTATACCCGCTTCAATACGCCATGGCCGGTGACGCCCCGGGACTCGATCATCGAGGTCACCACCGAGCAGGGCGCCGATGGCAGCGTGACGCGCACCCTGCACGGCGTGCCTGACTACCGCCCCGAGGAGAAGGGCTACGTGCGCGTTGCCAGCGTCGAGGGCCACTGGACGATGACGCCCAAGCCCGACGGCATGGTCGAGGTGGTGTACGAAGCGCATACCGATCCCGGTGGCAGCGTGCCGTCCTGGCTATCCAACAAGTTCGTGGTCGAGGCGCCGTTCAATACGCTCAGGGGCATGCGCGAAAAAGCCCAGCAGTAATTTTTCCAGGCCATAAAAAACCCGCCACTGAGGCGGGTTTTTTGTTTCCGGGTGACGATCAGTCGTCGCCGCCCATGATGCCGAAGATCTGCAGCAGGCTGACGAACAGGTTGTAGATCGACACATACAGGCTGATGGTCGCCATGATGTAGTTGCGCTCACCACCATGGATAATCGCGCTGGTCTGGAACAGGATACAGGCCGACGAGAACAGTACGAAGCCAGCGCTGATCGCCAGTTGCAGGCCGCTGATCTGGAAGAAGAAGCTGGCCAGTACCGCGCCCAGCAGGACGAAGAAGCCGGCGGTGATGAAACCGCTCAGGAAGCTCATGTCCTTGCGGGTGGTCAGCACGTAGGCCGACAGGCCGCAGAAAACCACGGCCGTCATCATGAACGCGGAGCTGACGACTTCGGCGCCGTTGGCCATGCCCAGGTAACGGTTGAGAATCGGGCCCAGGGTGTAACCCATGAAACCGGTGAGGGCGAAGGTCGACAGCAGGCCCCAGCCGGAATCACGCAGCTTGGCGGTCAGGAAGAACAGGCCATAGAAGCCGATCAGCACCACGAAAATGTTCGGGTAGGGGACGTTGGCACGCTGCGCCATGAAGGCCACGATGCCGCTGAATGCCAGGGTGAGAGCCAGCAAACCGTAGGTGTTGCGCAGAACGCTGCTGACTGCGGTTTGTTCAACCCGTGTAGGGCTATGTGCGTAATCTTGTTCGCGCATGGCGACACTCCTAGTAAATGCTGTTGGTCCGTGACCAAGGTCGAGAAGCATCTTAACAGAGCCTTGGGTACTGCCAAGTCAGAGTGTTTGACAGTGTGTTGCGTTCCGGTAAGATGCCGCCCGCAGCCTGCGAGGTTGCAAAGGAATGTTTCGGCGAACCGAGCATTTCACGTCGACCTGGAGGGTTGGCAGAGCGGTTGAATGCACCGGTCTTGAAAACCGGCGAACGTTAATAGCGTTCCCAGGGTTCGAATCCCTGGCCCTCCACCACCTTTGAAGAAGCCTGGCATTCGCCGGGCTTTTTTTCGCCCGTCGATTGTCCATGACGGCGCTAACCGCCTGACCGTGCGCCGGGCTACAGGTGGGGGCGGGTGCCCCGCCTGGGTTCGCTGTCGACGGTCAGTGGGTCATCCATCAGCCCTGACTGAATTCACCGAGGATTTGCAAGAGCGAATAAATGCCGGCGCCCAGAAGCGAGGCGAGTGACAGGGCGACGCCGAGTGCTATCCAGATCATGGTCGGGTTCTTCTAATCGATGTTTATGGGCTGCCTGCCTGCTCTACACGCAGGGCTGGCTGGCATGATCGAAATAGAATGTGCGCTGTGCAGGTTCGTTCAGGAAATTTGTGCGACCGATCGGTCATGTTCGCGTGGTCAGCGGATAACCCGTTTTCGCGCAGCGCCGATGGCTTGCGGGCAGAGGTCCAGAAGCGCTGCTGCTAGTGGTGACTATCAGCTAGGGCGGGTATGAAGGAAAAAGACGCCCAAGGTCGCTAGATGGTTGGCAGATGCCATGAGCGCCTGGGCTTCTCAGCGCGGCTCTGGCGTATCGAAGCCGCGCTGCGAGGGAGCAATGAACCAACGCCGGGCGATCCAGGCTCGATCAATAGCCCAGCGTGCCCTTGAGGTCGGCATATACGGCGGTCATCAGGATCTTGTTCTGCAATTGGGCCGCGGTCAGGCGTCGGGTGGCCACCAGGTTGCATTGCAGATCGAGGCAGTCGACCTGCAGGCCTTCGGCAGAGGTCTCCGTGATGATGTGGTAACGCCCGGCTGTCACGGTTTTGAGCTGCTTGATGAGCATGTCCATGGAAAATCCCTCGGTATGGTTCGCGGTCTGTAAATTCAGAGCCATGCCTCGGGTGGGGCGTTCCGAATATATTAATTGCCAGGCAGCCCCTGGCGGCGCGGCAGCTTTCGACTGCCTGGTCATGAAAGTGCGGCCCATGGCCCGTGCGTGGCGCAATGGCACCGGCATGCCTATGGCAGGTCTGTAAGAATGCATCCAGGTGAATCCGTCCATCGTTCTCGGCATGTTTGGCGCTTGTAAATTGACGCGCATCACTAACTCATCCGTCAGGTTTTTTGTTATGGTGCGGTTCTCCCAGGTTGTCGCCGTGCGGCGCTCGCGCAGGTACGAGGTGTTCGTTTGATTAAGGTATTGGTTGTTGATGATCACGACCTCGTTCGTACGGGTATCTCGCGCATGCTGGCCGATATCGACGGCTTGCAGGTCATCGGCCAGGCATGTTCCGGCGAAGAGGCGCTGAAGAAGGTTCGCGAGCTCAAGCCCGACGTCGTGCTGATGGACGTGAAAATGCCCGGCATCGGTGGGCTAGAGGCCACTCGCAAACTGATGCGCAGCCACCCCGACCTGAAGGTCGTCGCGGTTACCGTATGCGAGGAGGATCCGTTTCCCACCCGGCTGTTGCAGGCTGGCGCCGCTGGCTACCTGACCAAGGGGGCCGGCCTGGAGGAAATGGTGCAGGCCATTCGCATGGTGTTTGCCGGCCAGCGCTTCATCAGCCCACAGATTGCCCAGCAACTGGCCCTGAAATCATTCCAGCCACAGAGCAGCAATTCGCCGTTCGACCTGCTTTCCGAGCGGGAAATCCAGATCGCCCTGATGATCGCCGGCTGCCAGAAGGTGCAGAGCATTTCCGACAAGCTGTGCCTGTCGCCGAAAACCGTGAATACCTATCGCTACCGGATATTCGAGAAGCTTTCGATCACCAGCGATGTGGAGCTGGCGCTGCTCGCCGTGCGCCACGGCATGGTCGATGCCACCAGTTGACGTGAGCCCAGTGTTCGACTCCAGTGCCTTTCTCGCCACCTGCAGTGGACGCCCGGGCGTCTACCGCATGTTCGACGCGAGCGGCAACCTGCTGTACGTCGGCAAGGCGAAGAACCTCAAGAAGCGGCTTGCCAGCTACTTTCGCAAGACCGGGCTGGCGACCAAGACCATGGCGCTGGTGGGCAAGATCGCCCAGGTGGAAACCACCATCACCGGCAACGAAACCGAAGCGCTATTGCTCGAGCAGACCCTGATCAAGGAATGGCGCCCGCCGTACAACATCCTGCTGCGTGACGATAAATCCTACCCCTACGTGTTCCTGTCCGATGGCGATTACCCGCGCTTGGACATTCACCGCGGTGCTAAGAATCGCAAGGGGCGCTATTTCGGGCCCTATCCCAGTGCGGGGGCGATTCGCGAAAGCCTGGCGCTGTTGCAGAAGGCCTTTCTGGTTCGCCAGTGCGAGGACAGTTACTACCGCAATCGCACACGGCCGTGCCTGCAGTACCAGATCAAGCGCTGCAAGGCGCCGTGCGTCGGCCTGGTCGAGCCGGCCGAGTACGCCGAGGACGTGCGTCATTCGGTGATGTTCCTGGAAGGGCGCAGCAACGCCCTGAATGCCGAGCTGTCCGCCAACATGCAGCAGGCCTCCGCCGCGCTGGATTTCGAGAAGGCAGCCGAACTGCGTGACCAGATGGCCTTGCTGCGCCGCGTCCAGGACCAGCAGAGCATGGAGGGGGGCACCGGCGACGTCGACATCATTGCGGCAATGGTCAATCCCGGGGGCGCCTGCGTGCATTTGATCAGCGTGCGTGGCGGGCGGGTGCTGGGCAGCAAGAATTTCTTTCCCCAGGTGGCGATCGAGGAAGAGACCCAGGATGTGCTCGTGGCCTTCCTCGGCCAATATTACCTGGGCAGTCACGAGCGGGATCTGCCCGGCGAGTTGATCGTCAATGCCCCGCACGAGGACTATCCGGTGCTGATTGCGGCCATTCAGGAGCTGCGTGGGCGCGAGTTGGCCATCAGCTACCGGGTGCGCGGTACGCGTGCGCGCTGGCAGGCGCTGGCGGTCACCAATGCCGAGCAGGCCCTGGGCGCCCGGCTGGCCAATCGTGAGCACATGGCCGGGCGTTTCGATGCGCTGGCCGAGGCACTGGAGATGGACGAGGTGCCGCAACGCCTGGAGTGCTTCGATATCAGCCACTCCAGTGGTGAGGCGACGGTGGCCTCCTGTGTGGTATTCGGCCCCGAAGGCCCGATCAAGTCGGACTATCGGCGTTACAACATCGAAGGCGTGACCGGCGGCGACGATTATGCGGCCATGCATCAGGCGCTGACCCGGCGTTTCAGCAAGGTCAGGCAGAACGAGGGCAAGTTGCCGGACATCCTGCTGGTCGACGGCGGCAAGGGGCAACTGGCGATGGCGCGCGAGGTGCTGACCGAGCTCGAGGTCCCGCCGTTGATCCTGCTCGGCGTGGCCAAGGGCACCACCCGCAAGCCCGGCCTGGAAACCCTGTACCTGAATGATGCCGCCCATGAATTCACCCTGCCGGGCAATTCGCCAGCCCTGCACCTGATTCAGCAGATTCGCGACGAATCCCACCGTTTCGCCATTACCGGCCACCGTGCGCGCCGCGGCAAGGCACGGCGCACCTCGAGCCTTGAGGAGGTGGCGGGCGTCGGGCCGAAGCGGCGTCGTGAACTGCTCAACCACTTCGGCGGTCTGCAGGAGTTGTCCCGTGCCAGTACGGAAGAAATCGCCAAAGCGCCCGGCATCAGTAAAAAGCTCGCCGGTTTGATTTATGCGGCACTGCACAGCGAGTAGAATGCCGCCTCACCTAACCGTCCAGTCGAGCCGATGAATATCCCCAACCTCCTCACGGTGCTCCGCGTTCTGCTGATCCCGATCTTCATCCTGTTGTTCTACATGCCATTTTCCTGGAGCTATTGGGCTGCCAGTGCGGTGTTCGCCTTCGCGGCAGTAACCGATTGGCTGGATGGTTATCTGGCTCGGCGCTGGGAGCAGAGCACGCCATTCGGTGCATTTCTGGATCCAGTTGCCGACAAGCTGATGGTCGCCACGGCACTGGTGCTGCTGGTGGCCGAGCACGCCAACCTGTGGCTGACGCTGCCGGCGACCATCATCATCGGCCGCGAGATCGTCGTATCGGCCCTGCGCGAGTGGATGGCCGAACTGGGCGCCAGGGCCCACGTGGCGGTATCCAACCTGGGTAAATGGAAGACTGCTGCGCAGATGGTCGCCTTGGTGATCCTGCTCGGCAATCCGCCGCTGTTCGGTTTCTGGGTGCTGATGGGCTATGTGCTGCTGATCGTGGCGGCAGCGCTCACGCTGTGGTCTATGGTGCAGTACCTGCTCGCCGCGTGGCCGCATCTGAGCGTAACCGCCGAAAAGAAATAACTTTTTTGAATCAAGGGCTTGACTGGGCGTTGTGAAGATATAGAATGGCGCCCGTCGACAAGACAAGCGGGAATAGCTCAGTTGGTAGAGCACGACCTTGCCAAGGTCGGGGTCGCGAGTTCGAGTCTCGTTTCCCGCTCCAGTTTCAACGGGCCGTCACGTACGGCCCGTTCAGTTTAAGGCTGAGTAGCAGAGTGGTTATGCACCGGATTGCAAATCCGTGAACGCCGGTTCGATTCCGACCTCAGCCTCCAAACGCAAAGCCCCGTAGTTACTGACTACGGGGCTTTTTTATGGGCGCTGGGGACGTGCAGTCGAGGTGCTGTTTCGAGCTCGTGCAAAGCCTTTGCAGGTTCCAGGGCTTGGTTTGGACTGGGGGCAACGCGCTCGATTTCCGTCAAGGCACAGAGCGGTGACCGTAGGCGAGGGCAGGGATCTGGTCGGCAGCTCACGCCGGGCTACTGGCTGATAGACGCATCGCTATCCGCAACGCGCCCGGGAGTCCGGCGCTGTTGATTGTTCAGATGCGTAAGCGCACTTCAAACCGCCTTTGACCTGGGGTAACTGGTGAGATAGCGGGAAAGCTCGTCCCGACCGGGTGCACGGTGCGGCGCGCCGGGACCGTCATTGGGGATGTAGAACTTGTCGGAGCGCGGGTGTTTTTCCTCTGCCAGGGAAACGGTCTGCAGTGACACCCAGGGCAGCACGATCGCGCCATCTTCGAAGCCGTAACAGCCGGAAAGCGATGCCAGGTGCAGGGTCTTCTTGCTGCCCCCCGGCAGGGTCAGCGTAGCCTGGCGCTCATTGAAGAGGCGGCGGGCGAACACCGGGCCCAGGAGTTTTTCGATATGGTCGTTCAGGCTGCTGATGATCCCTGGCACCAGCATGATGTCGTCATGCTTCTTCATCGCCAGGTCGAGAACGCGGGAAAACTCTTGCAGGCAAGCGCCGTATTTCAGGGTGTGGTGCATCATGGAGGGTGTGTCCTTGCTTCGTGTGGCTCCTGGGCACTAGGGTAGTCCTCCCTGATCCATCTTGGAAGCCGCGGGGGGCGGCCGGGATGACAATCCGACGATCAGGCCTCGATGTTTTCAGGCGTTAAATCGTGGTTCTTCCGATAGGGGGGCGTGGCCCTTGTTCGAGCTCGACCGCCGCAAATAAAAAAGCCCCGAGAAGTCGGGGCTCTGATCTGACCATGCAGGCCCGCTATAGGCAATTAGCGCGTGCCGGTCTTGAGGCCGTCGAGGTAGTCGATATTGGCTTCCTGAGCTTTCTTGCCCGGCTTGGCCGCGGTTTGCAATTCGCTCTTCAGCTTCGCTTCCAATGCATCGATCAGCAGGGTTTGCCTGGCCTGGCCCTCCAGATGGGCTTCGATGGCGCGGATGATCTCGGTGTTCATGCTGGTGTAGTTGTCGTTGGCCAGATCTTCGATGCGCTTGCGCATTCCATCAGGCAAACGGACAACGAACTTGTCCGCGGTGCGGGCATTGAAAATGGGTTTGCTCACGATTGGTTCCTCCATATCGAGTAATACTAGCTATTTGATGGTAGCTGGGGTGATAGTTCATTTGACCGGACGATTGGTCGCAAACAGGGCGCCGAACTATCCACTGACTCCAGCTAAAACCGGTTCCTTTGGACCCACGCAAGAAAGCATCATTATAGATCTGTAATGTGGCATAGTGATATTGCCTGTCAACCTGGCGCCGGGCACGGAAGTCCGTAGCGTGATGCATGCATCACTATCTGAACAAAGGAGAGGGAACTCGCATGACTGTTCATATGCCATTGCCGAAAATCGCCACTGATCTCGGCCTCAACGAAAATCTGCTGGCGAACTGGATCACCCATTCGCGACCTTACCCGGATGGCAGCGGTTACCGGGTATTTTTCAAGGCCGAGACACCGCCCGACATCCGGCAACTGCTGCCACGCATCACCCCGACCAACATGCTCATCGTCCTTGCCGGGTAACCGTCAGGTTTCAGGGCGAGATCGGATCGCTGGCCGGGAAGGTTTCCTCCAGCGCGTTCTCCATTCGTGACTCTTCGGTCCGCTTGCCGGCCTCGGTTGAGGTCGCTGCGCTGGGCCCGCGGAGCGGCTCCTCGTCGGCAATCTCGCGCTGGGCCTCCAGCAGGCTCTTGAGCTGGCAATGCCCGGTCAGCCCGCGCTTGGCAATCATCGCCGAGGCGGCGACCTTGAGCAGACCCCCAACGCCGCCCTGCCTAATGCCACTGACCATCCCCATGGTGCCCACGGCCAGCGAGAGCAGGCGTTCGGTACCCTCTACATTCTGCGTATGCATGTTTCACCTCATCGACTGTCGGTAATGCCCATAGGGGCAGTGAAGTAGGGAGGGGGCAGAACCGCGGGAGGTTCACGACGCCTTACGAGTGGTCGCCTGGTGCATGGCAAACCGCCAGCCGATGGACGGGACAAAATGCCTCATGCCGGATTTCACGGGGCAGCTAGACTCCACTCGTCATCAACGTGAGGAAGGAGTTTCCAGGATGATGTCCATTCTCGAGCAGCGTCATATAGTCGAATGTGCCTTTCTGCCCTTGGCGTGCAGTTGCTTCATCGATGGCAGTGAGTCGGTGACGATTCAGATCAAGGACCCGGTTACCGCCCAGGTCTACCTGAATGTCACCGGAATTTCCCGCGCCGAACTGTCGACTTCCCGCCAGATTTCGCAGCTGGTGATGCAGCTTCGCCAGGATCTGCGCACCCTGAATTCCGGTACGGTCAGGCGGCAGGCCTGAGCGCCTCGGCAAGAGAGAGGGAACTGCCTGCCCGTACCCGGGGCCTCAGTTAGCAACACTGACCTGAGGAGGGCGAGGATATGGATGGTGGAAAATTCGATGGCGTCGATCTGGAGCGCTTCAACGCCTTGCTGGCGCAGGAACTCGGCCTGACCGAGGACGAGCTGCAGACCTGGATGCAGGAAGAGCGTGAGCGTGTCGACGAGAACGGCCAGTTGATCGGGCATGCGGTGACATTCAAGCCGGATATGCCCTTTGACCTGCGCGCACGGATACGCGGCATGGCCGGCGACCATGTGGCTCACACCGGCATCATTCCGCTCGACGCCTGAGGGCTGACCGTTGCACGCGGCAAAAAGCCTGAACTCTGCCGCTTGGCTGGGCCTCCAAAAAACATCAACCACTGTATGGAGCATTCGCCAATGGCACGTAAAACTTCGCTCGAGAGCGGCCTGGACCAGTTTCAACAGGAAAGCGCCAAGGAACTGAAGAAGCTTCTTGATCAGGCCAGCAAGGCGCTGGGTGACGCCGAGTCGTTCTCCGGTGACAAGGCCCATGAAGCGCGTGAAAAAGTCATCGCATTGCTCAATGAGGCCAAAGGCACCATCACCGACAAAGGCCGTGAGGCTGTCGAACTTGGCCGTGAGACCATCGGCAATGCCCAGGATCGTATCGAAAGCAATCCCTGGACATCGGTTGCCGTCGCTTCCGGTTTCGGCTTGCTGATCGGTCTGCTGGTCGGCCGCAGCAGCAAGTAACCGGCAGGGCCGGGTGCCTCGGCGCCCGCCCGGCCACGGTCGATGCCGTTGTGCTGCCGTATCGGTAAGCCCAACGTAATAACCTCGTAGATCACTGATTTACGAGGTTTTTTATTGCATGCTTTAAACTTGCGGCGTCGCCTGGGGCTGTATATAGTCCTGCCCTTGCATATTTCGCCGCCCCGATGGTGAAATTGGTAAACACAGCAGACTTAAAATCTGCCGGCCGCAAGGCCTTGCCGGTTCGATTCCGGCTCGGGGCACCATTTCGGGCGTCGGCCCATGGGAAGTCCGCGCGTCGTTCCCTTATCTCTGCGGGCGTGTTTATCAGGCGCATCGGGTGAAGCATGGACAGCGCACTCGCTACATTTCCCGAATTCTCATTTTCCGGTTACAGATTGCGGCGTATTCGTCCTGACGATATCGAACAGGTCTATGCCGCGCTGTCGCATCCCCAGGTGATCGCCCATTACGGTGTTTCCTACCCGAGCCTGGTCGCCACCCGCGAGCAGATGCAGTGGTATGAGCGGTTGTTGGCAGACGAAGCGGGCATCTGGTGGGGGCTGGCCGATGATCAGGACCTGCTGATCGGCGCCTGTGGCTTCAATGACTGGAACCACGCGCATCACCGTATCGACATGGGCTACTGGCTATTGCCGCAACACTGGCGGCGCAGCCTCATGGGCCAGGCGCTGCCGCACGTGCTTCGCCATGCCCTGACGGTCATGGGTGTGCACCGCGTTCACCTGGACATCGAGCCGGAGAACGTCGCGAGCTGGCGATTGGCCGAGAAACTGGGCTTCAGCCGCGAAGGCACCTTGCGCGACGTCGAGTTCAAGGACGGACGCTATCTGAGCCTGCATCAGTACAGCCTACTGAGCACCGATCAGGCAGCCCGCGTACTGGTGGCAGGCTGACCGGCGGCAGCTGGCCGCCGCCATGGCGATGGCCAGCCCGGTGAATCAGAAATGCGCCTTGACCAGCAGGCTGATGGCGCTCTGGTTGGTACCACCGAGCACCTCGTCACCCAACGGGCTGTCGTTGTCGATGCCGTACTTGTGCTTCCAGTAGTCGTACTCGACGCCCACGTAGAATTTCTGCCCCCAACCCATGGCCTTGGCCAGGTCGTATTTGATCTGCGGATTGATGTGCAGGTTGGCGTGATAACTGTCGTCGTTGTCCACCACCCAGTCGATGAAACCATCGATCACTAGGTCGGACCGGCCAACCGGGATGGTGTAGCTCCATACCGGGGTGATCTGCCAGACGTGGCGGCCGTCGCGCTTGCCGTCCGGGCGGCGCAGGTAGGTGTTTAGCTGGAAGTAGTCGAAGCCGGGAATCGCCAGATCCACCGCCGGGCCCAGCAGGTAGGCGTCGACGTCGTCCTCGCCGAATTCGTAGGTGGCCGCCAGCAGCACGTCCTTGACCGGACCGAACGACAGATCGGCGCCGCTGATCTTGCCGAACGACAGCCGTGGGCTGATTTCACCATAGAAGGTGTGGCCGTCACCGGCGCCGTTGGTGGCCTCGGTGTTGTACTTGATGCCGTCGACAAACAGGAACAGGTCACCGAAGCTCCAGCCGCTGGCGTGCTCGAAGGTCAGCGTCTGCTGGCGAGGCGGATCGATCTTGAAGTCGATGCCGTTGAGGTAGGTCAGGCTGTTGTCCTGCCAGAGCAGGGCGGCCATGGCCTGGGCAGGCGCCAGCAGGCTACCCGCCAGCAACAGGGAGGTTGCGCAGTGTTTCATCACGAGGTGTTCCGGCAAATGTTGAATAGTGGCTACGCAGCGTTGGCCGCCCGAAGGCGTTCGCAGGGGCAGGCAAGCGCTCTGCGGCGGCTGTCCCGGCAGCGCGCGGCGCGGGAGTGTACAGCATTTGCGGGGAGTGGATGGGCCGCGAACGGCCGGGCCGCAGAGACGACTGCGCCGTTTTCCTTCAGCGGGAGAACGGCGCAGGCTGCGCAGCGCAAGGGTGGGTCAGGCGTCGAGCTGCTTGGCCGTCTCGACACCCGATGAGCTGAGCTTGATGGGGTAGTGGATGGACAGCTCACCGTCCGATTCGGAAAGGTTGCCGTCGTGGATCAGGCCGTTTTTCTGCAGGTGCCTGAGCACGTCCACGACCGCGTGCTCGCCGCGGAAATTGTCCAGCACCTCTTTGCCCAGGCCGGCGGGATGAGCGTGCAGCAGACGAGTGAGAACTTCTTTCTTCAGGTCATTGTCGATGGACATGCGAACCTCGCGTTGCGGTGGGTTTCACCTGTTGTGACTGCCCGCTGCCGCAAACGTTTGAGCTGTTTGCATTGCTCCCGTTGTAAGCCTTGCACGTCCTGCTAGACTGCTGCGGCGTCGATAACCCTCTCTCATTCAGGGACTTCCATGATCAAGAAATGCTTGTTTCCTGCCGCTGGCTACGGCACTCGTTTTCTCCCGGCAACCAAGGCCATGCCCAAGGAAATGCTGCCAATCGTGAACAAGCCGTTGATCCAGTACGGTGTGGAGGAAGCGCTGTCTGCCGGCCTTACCGAAATCGCCATGGTGACCGGGCGCGGCAAGCGTTCGCTGGAAGACCACTTCGACATCAGTTACGAGCTGGAAGAGCAGATCCGCAATACCGACAAGGAAAAGTACCTGGTCGGCATTCGTCGCCTGATCGACAACTGCACCTTCTCCTACACCCGCCAGGTGGAAATGAAGGGCCTGGGCCACGCCATCCTCAGCGGTCGTCCGCTGATCGGCGACGAGCCGTTCGCCGTGGTGCTGGCCGATGACCTGTGCCTGAACCTGGACGGCGACAGCGTGCTGACCCAGATGGTCAAGCTGTACAACCAGTTCCGCTGCTCGATCGTGGCGGTTCAGGAAGTGCCGATGGACGAGATCCACAAGTACGGCGTGATCGCCGGCGAGATGATCCGCGACGACATCTTCCGCGTGAACAGCATGGTCGAGAAGCCCAAGGCCGAAGATGCACCGTCCAACCTGGCGATCATCGGTCGCTACATCCTGACCCCGGACATCTTCGAGCTGATCGAGAAAACCGAGCCGGGCAAGGGCGGCGAGATCCAGATCACCGATGCGCTGATGAAGCAGGCCCAGGACGGTTGCGTGCTGGCGTACAAGTTCAAGGGCCAGCGTTTCGACTGCGGTGGTGCCGAGGGCTACATCGAGGCGACCAACTTCTGCTTCGAGAACCTGTACAAGACCGGCAAAGGCTGAAGCGCGCCAGTCGCAGTTTCGGAAAAACCGCCCTCGGGCGGTTTTTTTATGCCCGCCGTGTCCTGCACGCGCACAGCAAGCCGCGGTCGCTCAGCTGGCGTTGATCGGCGTCGCGCCGGGGCCGAGGGGTTGGCCGTAGCTGAACTCGATCTGGTGACCGGCCGGGTCGCGAACGCCGCAGTAATAGCCTACCGGATAGGGCTCGTCGCGCTGCGCCCAGAGCAGGCATCCGGCAGCCTCGGCCTTGGCGGCCACCGCGTCCACCTCGGCGCGGCTCTGCAGGGCGAAACCGAAGTGGCTGTAATCGTTGGCCGCCAACTGGCGCGGCTCACCGCCGGGCATGACCACGAAGATGAAGTCGCTCTCCCGCCCCGGCTCGGCCATCCACACGATCTGCGAACCCTTGCCAGGGCGACGGTGGATGACCCGCATGCCGCAGAAGTCTGCGTAGAAGTCGATACAGGCCTGCAGGTCCGGTACGTGCAGGGCGAGATGGGTGAGAATCGGGCGCATGGCAGTGTTCCTCCGTTACGGCTCTAGACCCCAGGTGCCGATGACAAGTTTGCCCCATGCGCCAGGCGGGCAGGGCGCTGCGTTTACGGTATGCTCTGCGTCTGTTCAGGAGGCTGTTATGACCTACGATTTCGATCTGTTTGTAATCGGTGCCGGCTCCGGCGGCGTGCGCGCGGCGCGCTTCGCGGCGGGCTATGGTGCCCGGGTGGCCGTGGCGGAAAGCCGCTATCTGGGTGGCACCTGCGTCAACGTCGGCTGCGTGCCGAAAAAGCTGCTGGTCTACGGCGCCCAGTTCGCCGACGAGTTCGAGCATGCCGAAGGGTTCGGCTGGACGCCCGGCCAGGCCAGTTTCAGCTGGCCGACGCTGATCGCCAACAAGAACCGCGAGATCGAGCGCCTCAACGGCATCTACCGCAAGCTGCTGGTGGGCAGTGGCGTCACCCTGGTCGAGGGCCATGCGCGCCTGCTCGACGAGCACCGGGTGGAGGTCGACGGCAAGACCTACAGCGCCGAGCGCATTCTGATCGCCACCGGCGGCTGGCCCCACATTCCCGAGATTCCGGGCCATGAGCACGCGATCAACTCCAACCAGGCGTTCTTCCTGGAAGAACTGCCCAGGCGCGTGCTGGTGGTGGGCGGTGGTTATATCGCCGTGGAGTTCGCCTCGATCTTCAACGGCCTGGGCGCGCAGACCTCGCTGCTGTACCGCGGCGATCTGTTCCTGCGTGGTTTCGACAATTCCCTGCGCACCCACCTGCATGAGGAGCTCGGCAAGCGCGGCCTGGACGTACAGTTCAACACCGACATCGCGCGCATCGACAAACAGGCCGACGGCAGCCTCAAGGCCACGCTCAAGGATGGCCGTACGCTGGAAGCCGATTGCATCTTCTACGCCACCGGTCGCCGCCCGATGCTCGACAACCTGGGCCTGGAAAACACCTCGGTCAGCCTGGACGACAAGGGCTACATCGAGGTCGACGACGAGTACCAGACCAACGCACCCTCGATCCTGGCCATCGGTGACGTGATCGGTCGCGTGCAGCTGACCCCCGTGGCACTGGCCGAAGGCATGGCGGTGGCACGCCGCCTGTTCAAGCCGGACGAGTACCGCAAGGTCGATTACCGGATGATCCCCACGGCGGTGTTCAGCCTGCCGAACATCGGCACCGTGGGGCTCAGCGAAGAGCAGGCCCGCGACGCCGGGCATGAGGTGAAGATCTTCGAGAGCCGATTCCGGCCGATGAAACTGACCCTGACCGAGAGCGAAGAGCGCACGCTGATGAAGCTGGTGGTCGATGCCAGGACCGACCGGGTGCTGGGCTGTCACATGGTCGGCCCCGATGCCGGCGAAATCGTCCAGGGGCTGGCGATCGCGCTCAAGGCCGGGGCGACCAAGCAGGTGTTCGACGAGACCATCGGCGTTCACCCAAGCGCCGCCGAGGAGTTCGTGACCCTGCGTACGCCGGTGAACTGACTTGTCGATGAACCAGCTGTTCTACCTGGCGGACCTGTTCGGCGTGGCGGTATTCGCCATTACCGGCGCGCTGATGGCCGGACGCAAGTCCATGGACCTGTTCGGGGTGCTGGTGATCGCGATCATCACCGCCCTGGGTGGCGGCACCCTGCGTGACGTGATTCTGGACAACCACCCGGTCAGCTGGATCCGCAACGACACCTATATCCTGGTGGCCACCCTGTCGGCGCTGGGTACGGTGATCTGGGTGCGCATGACCCGGCCGATCCACGAAAAGGGCCTGCTGATCGCCGACGCCTTCGGGCTGTCGGTGTTCACCGTGATCGGCACCGAGGTCGCCCTGCAGTACGCCATGCCCTCCAGCACGGCGGTGATCATGGGCATCATGACCGGCGTTGCCGGTGGCGTGATGCGCGACGTGATCTGCAACGAGATCCCGTTGATCTTCAAGAAGGAGATCTACGCTACCGCCTGCCTGGCCGGCGCGGTGACCTTCGTGCTGCTGCGCATGCTGGCAACCCCGCACTGGCTGGATACCGGGGTGGCCATGCTGGTGGTGCTGGGCATCCGCCTGGCCGCCATTCGCTGGCGTGTTTCGCTGCCCCGGTTCCACTTGCTGGACCGCGAATAGATACCCGCCAGCACGGCTGGCGGGTTTCAAGGGCTAGGGGCGTGCGGGCTCGCTGCCGAGGAATTTGCTGAGAAACTGCTGGGTGCGTGCCTGTTTGGGCGCACTGAACAGCTCGCGGGCGTCGCCCTGTTCGACGATGACGCCGCCGTCGATGAATATCGCCCGGTTGGCCACGTCACGGGCGAAACTCATCTCGTGGGTGACGATCACCAGGGTGCGCTTTTCCTCGGCCAGGGCGCGGATGGTCGCCAGCACTTCACCCACCAGTTCCGGGTCGAGGGCCGAGGTCGGCTCGTCGAACAGGATCACGTCCGGTTCCATGGCCAGTGCCCGGGCGATGGCGACGCGCTGCTGCTGGCCGCCGGAAAGGCGCTTCGGGTAGGCGTCTTCCTTGCCGGCCAGGCCGACCTTGGCCAGTAACTGCCGGCCCAGTTCGACGGCCTTGTCACGGGGTTGTTTCCTGACCACCAGCGGGCCTTCGATGACGTTTTCCAGGGCACTGCGATGGGGAAACAGGTTGAAGTTCTGGAACACGAAGCCCACGTGTTGGCGCAGCTTGCGGATCAGCCCCTGTTGCTGGCCGATCGGTTTGCCGGCGTCGATCTCGATGTCGCCGACGCGGATGCTACCGCCGTCCGGGGTTTCCAGAAGGTTGAGGCAGCGCAGCAGGGTGGTCTTGCCCGAGCCGCTGGGGCCGATGATGGCGACGACCTCGCCGGGGGCGATATCCAGGTCGATACCCGCGAGTACGGCCTGGCCCTTGAAGGATTTGCTCAGGTTGCGAACGGTGATCATGCTTGAGGCCATCAGTTGTCCGCCTCGTGGCGGTTGACGCGTGCTTCCAGGCGGTTCTGCAGGTGGGCCAGCAGGCTGGAGAGAATCCAGTAGATCACCGTGGCCGCCAGGTACATGGCGAACACCTCGTAGGTGCGGGCGGTGATCAGCTGGGCCTGGCGGAACAGCTCCGGCACCTGAATGGTAGCCGCCAGGGCGGTGTCCTTGACCAGCGAGATGAAGCTGTTGCCCAGCGGTGGTAATGCCGTGCGCATCGCCTGCGGGAGAATGGCACGCAGCATCGTCTGGCTCTTGCTCATGCCGATGCTGGCGGCGGCTTCCCATTGACCACGGTCGATGGAGGCGATGGCCGCGCGCATGATCTCGGCGACGTAGGCCGCCATGTTCAGGGAAAAGCCGATAAGCGCCGCGGTCAGTGGCTCCAGTTGCAGCCCCAGTTCAGGCAGGCCGAAGTAGATGACGAAAAGCTGCACCAGCAGCGGCGTGCCGCGGAAGAACGAGATGTAGACCCTGGCCAACCAGCCCAGCGGGGCGATGGCATAGAGCCTGACCAGGGCAAGGCCGAAGCCCAGCAGCATGCCGAAGAACATGCCGCCGAGGCTCAGAACGATGGTCCAGATTGCCCCCTTGAGGAGGAAGGGCAGGGAGTCCAGCACCAGCTGGAAGGTGTCCGGCATCATTGCGTGACGTCAGCCTTGAACCATTTCTCGGAGAGCTGTTTCAGGGTGCCGTCGCTGCGCAGTTTGTCGAGGGCCTTGTTGAGCGCCGCGAGCAGCTCCGGGTTGCCTTTGCGCAGGGCGATCCCCGACTCCTGGCGGGAGAAGGCGTCGCCGGCAACGGCCATGCGCTCACCGGTCTTGGCGACCATCTCGAACGCGGCCAGGCGGTCGACCAGCACCACGTCGATACGGCCGACGTTGAGGTCCTGGAACTTGGTCGGATCATCGTCGTAGGTACGGATGTCGGCCTGCGGCACGTTTTCCTTCAGCCACTGCTCATAGTTGGTGCCCAGGCCCACGCCGACCTTCTTGCCGGCCAGATCCGCGGCGCTCTTCACACTGTCCGCTTCGCGCTTGCGGGTCAGGGCCTGGATGCCGGAAACGGTGTAGGGCGTGGAGAAGTCGTATTTCTTCTTGCGCTCCTCGGAGATGGTGACCTGGTTGATCACCACGTCGATACGGCCCGATTCGAGGGAGGCGAGAATGCCGTCCCACTTGGTTGGCTGGAAGCTGGCGGTCACGCCCAGTTCCTTGGCCAGGGCGTTTGCCAGGTCCACTTCGAAGCCGGCGAGCTTGCCGCTTTCGTCCTGGAAGTTGAACGGTGGGTAGGTGCCTTCCAGGCCTACCTTGATGCTGCCGGTGTCCTTGATCTTCTGCAGGTCATCGGCCGCGTAAACCTGGCTGCCGGCGCCGGCGAACAGCGCCAAGCCGAGGCTGCCAATAAGGATATGTCGACGCAGTGTGGCAATTATCATGATCGAGCCTCGATGGGTGTTGTTATGAGGTGCTTGGGACGCGGCACTCTAAGGTGGGCAGGGTAGTCGAGAAAATAATAAAAAATTATTTGTATATGCCGTTCAGAGAGTCAAGGACTGGTATGCAAATAGCGCAGGCGCGCCGCCGGTGTGCAGGAAGACGATCGGCTTGCCTTCTTCGAACGCGCCCTTGTGGATGCCGTCGAGCAGCCCCGCGAAGGCCTTGCCGGTGTATACCGGATCGAGCAGCAGGCCCTGGCTGCTCGCCAGCAGGCGAATGGCGTCCAGCGTGCCGGTGTTCGGCTCGCCGTAGCGCGGGCCGAAGTACTCGTCCCACAGTTCGATGGCCAGCGCTTGCGGTACGTTGACGCCCAAGAGTTCCGCGGTGCGCTGTACCAGGCCCTGTACCTTGGGGCGCTGCAGGTCGGCGGGGCGCGATACGGTAACGCCGAGTACCCGCCATTCGGGCAGCACATGGGCCAGGGCCAGGGCCAGGCCGGCATGGGTCGCACCGCTCCCCGAGGCCAGCACCAGGGTGCCGCTGTCGAGGCCCTTGGCGGCGACCTGTTCGGCGAACTCCAGGCCCGCCTTAACGTAGCCCAGGGTGCCGAGGGCGTTGGAGCCGCCGATCGGGATCACGTAGGGACTCTTGCCGGTGGCGCGCAGGCGGTCGGCCTTGGCCATCAGCAGCAAATCCGGCTCTTCGAGGTTGTCGACATGCTCCACGCGCGTGCCGAACAGATCCAGCAGCAGGCGATTGCCGTTGTGCAGGTAGTTCTGCTCCTGGGTGTCGATGGGGTTCTCCAGCAGGGCGACGCAGGCCAGGCCCAGCTTGGCGGCCAGCGCGGCGGTCTGGCGCACGTGATTGGACTGGATGGCTCCGGCGGTAATCAGCGTATCGGCCTGCTGAGCCAGTGCGTCGGAACCCAGGTATTCCAGCTTGCGTGCCTTGTTGCCGCCGAGGGCGAACAAGGTCAGGTCATCGCGTTTGACGTAGATTTCGCGCCCCATATGGTGCGACAGGCGCAGCAGGTGTTGCAGCGGGGTGGCATGGGGAACCAGTTCCAGGCGCTCGAAACGGCTCAGGGCTTCGCTGATCATGTTCATCAATCCGCAATAGAGGTGCTTTCACTTTAGAAGTGACCGCCCGAAACACAACAAGTGCGCCGGCTTCTCCTTATTCTGATAAGAAATATGAGAATGAATTAAAAGTATTTTCCACGTATAACTGTGAGCCGTATTGTCAGCGCGCCGCCCCTATCCGGTCCGGCCAAATCACCCCATGCCGCTGTCGATCCAACGGCACCTACCGAGAATAAACATGAAAAAAACGCTTCTGTTGGCTGCATTGGCCTCCGTTCTGGCTAGCCAGGCTTTCGCCGCCGAAAAACTCACCGTGGCGGCCACGCCGGTTCCCCACGCCGAAATCCTCGAGCTGATCAAGCCGAAACTGGCGGAGCAGGGCGTCGACCTCGAGATCAAGGTGTTCACCGACTACGTGCAGCCCAACCTGCAGGTCGAGCAGAAGCAACTCGATGCCAACTACTTCCAGACCAAGCCCTACCTGGACAGCTTCAACGAAAGCCGCGGCACCCACCTGGTGATCGTCAAGGGCGTGCACGTCGAACCCTTCGGCGGCTACTCGCGCAAGTACAAGAGCCTCGAGGAGCTGCCGGACGGCGCCACCATCGCCATCCCCAACGAAGCCAGCAACAGCGGCCGTGCCTTGCAGCTGCTGCAACACGCCGGCCTGCTGACCCTCAAGGACCCGGCCAACATCCAGGCCACGCCGAAGGACCTGGCCAGCAACCCGCACAACTTCACGTTCAAGCAGCTCGAAGCGGCCATGCTGCCGCGCGTGCTGGATCAGGTCGACCTGGCACTGATCAACACCAACTACGCGCTGGAAGCCAAGCTCAACCCGAACAAGGACGCACTGGTGCTGGAGAACAAGGATTCGCCGTACGTGAACTACCTGGTAGCCCGCCCGGACAACAAGGACAGCGATGCCATCAAGAAGCTCGCCGACGCCCTGACCAGCCCGGACGTGAAGGCCTTTATCGAGAAGAAATACTCGGGCGCCGTGGTGCCTGCGTTCTAAGCGAATGCTCGACAGCTCTGGCACGCGAACCGCTCGCTGCCACGACGCCGGCAGAAGCGCTGCTTCTGTCGGCGTTTTCGTATCGGTCATTCAGGGCGGGCACGGCCTTCCCGAGCAGCATGGCCGTGACGAGCGTCTAAGGCGCTGTGCCGCCGCTGAACTGCCGGCGAAAGGCTCCCGGCAGGATGCCGGTGATTTTGCTGAAAGCCCGGGTAAAGGCGGCTACCGATTGATAGCCCACGGCCTCGGCTGCATCGGCCACCGAGATACCCTGCTTGAGCAGGCGGGAAGCCTGGCGAACCCGCAAGCTGACCAGCGTCTGGCCGGGCGAGGCACCTGACAGCTCCTGGAAACGCTTGCAGAACGCCGAGCGCGACAAACCGGTGTAGCTCGCCATGTCTGCCATGGGCCAGCTGTGCTCAGGGTGGGCAATGAGCTGCTCGATCAGCGTGACGAACTGCGGATGGCGCGCCAGGCCGAGCAGGCCGCCCAGTTGCTCGGCCTGGCCTTGCCCGCGCAGCACGTAGAGAAACAACAGATGGCTGAGGCGTTCGAGCAACGCATCCGATGGGCCTTCCGGCCGCGCGCACTCCGCAAGGATCAGCTCGAACAGCGTGCGTGCCGCTCCGAGAGTCGGATCGCCGGCTCGTAGCACCAGCACCGGCGGGAGCGACTCCAGGATCAGGCTGCTGAGCCCCGGGCGGAAGTGGAAGAAGCCGCACACCAGGCTGACCCCGTCTTGGGCGCTGTTGTCGAGCGGCTGCATGGCAACCCTCGGGTTGCACTGCGCCTCGTACGGCGACTCGCTATTGGCCAGGCGGTAGGCCAAGTCGCGCAGCAGAAATACCGCATCGCCGGTCTGCAGGGCGACCGGCGCCGGCTCGTCGTCCAGGTGCAGCCAGCATTCGCCCTGTACCAGCAGGTGAAAGCTGGCGCGTGCCAGGCCGTGGGTACTGGCCTGCCAACTGCCACAGTAACGGCCAACATGGAACAGGCTGGCGTCCAGTTCCAGGCTGGCTAATAACCATTCAAAAGGGGCAGTGGAAGAATTCATCTAATGGAAAGACTCAGGAGCAAGTGAATGCGACTTTAGAATATGGCTCATGATTTTTATAACCAAGACAATAGTGCCACACCTCTTGGTTAGGAGATGAACCATGGCTCGCATCACCCTACAGACTCTTGAATCGGCCCCGCAAGACGCCCGTCCTTTCCTGCAGAGCGCCCTGAACAACTCGGGTTTCATCCCCAATCTGCTGGCTGTTCTGGCCAATGCGCCGGCTGCCCTGGAAACCTACGTCACCGTCTCTGCACTCAACGGCAAAGCCAGCCTCGGCCTGGCCGAGCGCGAGGTGATCCAGCTGATCGCCGCCACCACCCATGGCTGCAGCTTCTGTGTGGCTGGCCATACGGCGGTGGCGCAGAACAAGGCCAAGTTGCCGGCCGAGGTGATCGAAGCGCTGCGCGGCCGCGGCGAGTTGCCCAATGCCCGTTACGAGGCCCTGGCCGCCTTCACCCGCGCGGTGATCGCCACCCGTGGCAACGTCAGCGACGTCGAGTACCAGGCGTTCAAGGATGCCGGTTTCGAAGAGGGCCAGGCGCTGGAGGTGATCCTTGGCGTGAGCCTGGCAACCCTGTGCAACTTCGCCAACAGCTTTGCCCATACGCCGCTCAACCCTGAGCTCGCGCGCTATCGCTGGGAACAGGCCGAGGTCTGAGAACCAGCCTTGAAGGAGACCGACCGCATGCTCGATCACTCGTTGCGCCAATGGCTGGATGCTCAGGCCGATGCACTCGACCTTGGCCTGCTCGACGGCGAAACCCTGCTCGGCCAACTGGCCGCCACCGATGTGTTGCGCCACGGCGTTGCGCCCGAGCTGGGCGGCGCGGGTGGGGACGTGATCGATGCTGTCGAAGCCATCGCCCAGGTCGCCAGCCATTCACTGACCGCCGCGTTCGTCTTCTGGGGCCAGCGCGCCTTTATCGAGTACCTGCTGCAGAGCGACAACGCCGGTCTGCGCGAACGCCTGCTGGGTGATCTGCTCAGCGGGCGCAAGGCGGGCGCCACCGGCCTGTCCAACGCCATGAAATTTCTTTCCGGTATCGAGCAACTGGGCGTGGTGGCCCAGGCGCAGGGCGATGGCTGGCGACTGGACGGCCAATTGCCGTGGGTCACCAACCTGCGCAAGAGCGGCTTCAGTGTGGCCGCCGCCATCGACCTGCCGGGCGCGCAGCCCTTCGTGGCGGCGCTGCCGGATGACTTGCCGGGGCTGGTGCGCAGTGACGACCTGCACTTGCTGGGCCTGCAGTCGAGCAACACTGCCGCGATTCGTATCGACGGCGCAGCACTCGGCCGAGAGTGGTTGATCGCCGCCGATGCGCGCAGTTACCTGCCGCGCGTGCGGCCAGCCTTCCTTGGCTTGCAGTGTGGCCTGGCGATTGGCCTGGCGCGGCGCGCCCTGGCGGAAGCCAAGGCGCGGCTGGGCGACGGTCGCTCGGTGCTGGAAGGCGACTGGCAGGCGCTCGAAGCTGAGCTCAAGGGGCTCGAGCGCGCGCTGCGCGATGGGTTGAAACACGGCCAGTTCGCCGCCGGCCCGGTGCCGCTGTTCAAGATTCGTATCGGCCTGGCCCAGGTGGCGGCCGAGGCGGTACAGCTGGAGTTGCAGGCCAGCGGCGGCAAGGCCTACCTGCAAGCTTACGGCAGCGGTTTTGCCCGGCGCCTGCGCGAGTCTGCCTTCGTGCCCGTGGTTACGCCGAGCCTGGTGCAACTGCGTAGCGAGCTGCGCAAGCACGGTGAGTTGGCCGCATGACCGTCCTGCATGCGCGTGACATCAGTTTGGGCTACGCCCAACGCAGCGTGCTGGAAGGCTTCCAGCTGGAGCTGCGTGCCGGCGAGCTGGTCAGCATTCTCGGCCCCAGCGGGGTGGGTAAGTCCAGCCTGCTGCGCGTGCTGGCCGGCTTGCAGGCGGCGCAGCAGGGCAGGGTGGAGCTATTTGGCGAGCAACTGAACGGGCCGCACCCACGGGTGGCGGTGGCTTTTCAGGATCCGTCGCTGCTGCCCTGGTTGAGCCTGGAGCAGAACGTCGGCTTCGGCCTGGACTTCGCCCGTCAGCCGAGTCGCACGGCGGCGCAGCGTCAGGCGCTGATCGACCAGGCGATTGCCGCCGTGGATCTTGCCCACGCCCGCGAGCGCTACCCCAGCGAGCTTTCCGGCGGCATGGCCCAGCGTACCGCGCTGGCCCGCTGTCTGGCCCGCGAACCGCACGTACTGCTGCTCGACGAACCCTTCGGCGCGCTGGACGAGGTGACCCGCGCCGACATGCAGCAACTGCTGCTGAACCTGATCCGCGAGCGACAGACCGCCGCCGTGCTGATCACCCATGACATCGATGAAGCGTTGCTGCTGTCCGACCGTATCCTGCTACTGGGTGGCACCCCGGCGCACACGCTCGACCAGTGGCACGTCGACCTGCCGCAGCCGCGTGCCGAACTGGTCGACGAGCTGGGCGCCCTGCGCGTCGATATCCTCAAAACCCTACGGCGGGCGAGCCGCAACAACGGACCTTCAATCGAACCGCTGGAGCCTTGCCATGTGCCTGGACGATCCCACTCATACACGTCGTGATTTCATCAAGCTGAGCGGCCTGCTCACCGCTGCCGGTGCCTTGCCGCTGCTCACCAGCCTGCAGGCGCGCGCCGCCCGCGAGCCGGACGCCCCGGTGCGCATCGGCTACCTGCCGATCACCGATGCCGCGCCGTTGCTGGTGGCGCACAACAACGGCCTGTTCGAGGCCGAGGGCATCAAGTCCGAGCGGCCAGTGCTGCTGCGCAGCTGGGCGCAGGTGATCGAGGCCTTCATTTCCGGCCAGGTCAACGTCATTCACCTGTTGTCGCCGATGACCGTCTGGGCGCGCTATGGCAGCAAGGTGCCAGCCAAGGTGGTGGCGTGGAACCACGTCGGCGGCTCCGGTCTGACCGTGGCGCCGGATATCGGCGAGGTGACGCAGCTCGGCGGCAAAAGCGTGGCTATCCCGTTCTGGTACTCGATCCACAACGTGGTGCTGCAGCAATTGCTGCGGGACGCCGGGCTGACCCCGGTGAGCAAGGCGGTCAACGCCAGCCTGGCGGCCCACGAGGTCAACCTGGTGGTGCTGGCACCGTCGGACATGCCGCCGGCCCTGGCCAGCAAGCGCATCGCCGGCTATATCGTCGCCGAGCCGTTCAACGCCCTGGCCGAGAACCTCAAGGTCGGGCGCATCCAGCGCTTCACCGGCGATGTGTGGCGCAACCATGCCTGCTGCGTGGTGTTCATGCACGAGCACGATCTGAACAACCGCCCCGAGTGGTCGCAGAAGGTGGTCAGCGCCATCGTCAAGGCGCAGCTGTGGACCCGCGACAACCGCGAGGCGGCGGCGCATTTGCTGTCCAAGGACGGCAGCAACCGCTACACGCCCCATGCGCCGGAGGTGCTCGGCCGGGTGCTGGCGCCGGCCGCCAGCGAGCGTGAGAGCTATCTGGCCAGCGGTGCGATCCAGCATGGCGACTGGGCCGACGAGCGCATCGACTTCCAGCCCTATCCGTTCCCCAGCTACACCGAGGAGCTGGTCAAGCGCCTGAAGACCACCCTGATCGAGGGCAACAACGGCTTCCTCGCCGGTCTCGACCCGGCAGCCACCGCCCGTGATCTGGTGGACGACCGCTTCGTGCGGCGCGCCATCGAAGCGGTCGGCGGGCTCAAGGTATTCGGGGCGCCTGACAGCTTCGAGCGCACCGAGGAGATCGTCGTTTGAGCAGCCTGCTGCGCCGTCACGCCGGGCCATGGGGGCTCGGCATGCTCGGTCTGCTGGGCCTGTTCGGCCTGTGGTGGCTGCTGCTGGAAGTGTTCGGCAGCGGCGAGGGCCTGGTGGCGCTGTTCACCCCGCAGGCCACCCTGGCCAGCCTGGTCGAGCTGCTGCAGCGCCCGGAGCTGTTCGAACATGTGCTGGTCAGCCTCAAGCGCATCGTCATCGGCCTCGCCCTGGCGCTGCTGGTCGGCGTGCCTCTGGGCCTGCTGGTGGGCAGCTGGCGCAACCTGGAGTGGGCGACCACGCCGGCCTTCCAGTTCCTGCGGATGATCTCGCCATTGTCCTGGATGCCCATCGCGGTGATGGTCATGGGGGTAGGGGACCAGCCCATCTACTTTCTGCTGGCCTTCGCCGCGGTGTGGCCGATCCTGCTCAACACCGCTGCCGGGGTCAAGCAGCTCGACGGCCGCTGGCTGCAGCTGGCGCGCAGCCTCAGTGCGACGCGCTGGGAAACCCTGCGCCGGGTGATAGTACCTGGCGTGCTGGGCCATGTGCTGACCGGCGTGCGCCTGGCCATCGGCATCCTGTGGATCGTGCTGGTGCCCTGCGAGATGCTCGGGGTCAGTGCCGGGCTGGGTTATTACATCCTCGATACCCGCGATCGGCTGGCCTATTCCGAGCTGATGGCGATGGTGCTGCTGATCGGCGTGCTGGGTTTTTTCCTCGATGCTGCGGCACGTACGCTGTATGCGCGCTGGAGCCACGGCTGACGCGCCGATGCCGTCATAAGTTAATTCTAAAAAGGTATTTAAAACTTAGTTCTTATGACTATATAGTTTTCCCATGCGTACCTGCCGGCCAACCGGCGCGCCGCACGACTGAATACAGGTGCCAGACACCTGCTTCTGAGACGCGCCCCGTTGGCGCCCTTACCGTGTGGAGTTGCGCACATGTCCGCCGTGTCGTTGAGTTCTGCCGATCACCAACCGACGCAGAATTTTGAAGTACGTCCTTTTTCCGCCGCCATCGGGGCCGAGATCGTCGGCCTCGACCTCAGCCGCCCGTTGAACGACGCCGATTTCGCCCGCGTTCACCAGGCGCACCTCGACTACAACGTCGTGGTGTTCCGCGACCAGCGCATCACGCCGCAGCAGCAGATCGATTTCAGCCGCCGTTTCGGTAGCTTGCAGATCCACGTGCTCAAGCAGTTCCTGCTGGAAGGCCACCCGGAAATCTTCATCATCTCCAACATCAAGGAGAACGGGCAGCCGATCGGCCTGGGCGATGCCGGCAAGTTCTGGCATTCGGATCTTTCGTACAAGGAATTCCCCAGCCTGGGCTCCATGCTCTACGCCCAGGAGCTGCCGGAAGAGGGCGGCGACACCCTGTTCGCCAGCCAGCAGCTGGCCTTCGAGACGCTGCCGACCGAGTTGCGCCAGGCCATCGACGGCAAGCGCGCTGCCCATTCCTATACGGCGCGTTATGCCGATGAGGTATTCGCCGGCATTCGTCGCCCGACGCTGACCGAGGCGCAGCTGGCCGAGGTCACGGCGGTGGTCCATCCAGTGGTGCGCACTCACCCGGAAACCGGCCGCAAGGGCCTGTTCGTCAACGAGAACTTCACCACCCACATTCTCGATGTGCCCGAGGACGAGAGCCGGCAGATTCTCGCCGAGCTGTACGCCCACAGCGCCAAACCGGAATTCATCTATCGCCATCAGTGGCGGGACAACGACATGGTGTTCTGGGACAACCGCGCGCTGATCCACCTGGCTACCGGCTGCCCCAGCCATCTGCGCCGGCGCATGCACCGCACCACTATCCAGGGCGATGTGCCGTTTTAAAAACGCCGCCGGAAAACTACCTGCGTTGCCATCGCGGCGTTAAAAACAGGCTCAAAATGCTCATGTACTGCTCGTACACTCCGCTTTTTCACCTGTTTTTTCGGGGCCGCCATCGGCCTTGCGCTGACTGCCTCGCCGACGTTTTCAACGACCTTTTACGCGATAGCTCGCCACACCACAATTTCTGCACTTTTTTGACTGGAGCCTCGATATGTCGGCAGGCAAGCGCTTTCCCTTCATCCCCCGTTTTGGCCGGCTGGCTGGCGGCATCGTCCTGAGTCTGAGCCTGCTGGTCGGCAGCCTGGCGGCGCCGCAAGCCGCCCATGCCGAGGGGCAGATCCGTATCGCCGAGCAGTTCGGCATCGTTTACCTGCTGCTCAACGTGGTGCGTGACCAGCAACTGATCGAAAAGCACGGCAAGGCCGAGGGCCTGGACATCCAGGTCGACTGGCAGCAGCTCTCCGGTGGCTCGGCGGTCAACGATGCGCTGCTGTCCGGCTCCATCGATATTGCCGGTGCCGGCATCGGCCCGCTGCTCACCGTGTGGGATCGTACCCACGGCAAGCAGAACGTCAAGGGCGTGGCCTCGCTCGGCAACTTCCCCTACTACCTGCTGAGCAACAACCCCAAGGTCAAGACCATCGCCGACTTCACCGCCAAGGACCGTATCGCCGTGCCGGCGGTGGGCGTGTCGGTGCAGTCGCGCTTCCTGCAGTACGCCGCCGCCAAGCAGTGGGGCGACCAGGCATTCGACCGCCTCGACAAGTACACCGTGGCACTGCCGCACCCGGATGCCACGGCGTCCCTGAAAGCCGGTGGCACCGAGCTGACCGGGCACTTCTCCAACCCGCCGTTCCAGAACCAGGCGCTGGAAAACCCGGATGTGCACGTGGTGCTCGACACCTACGAGCTGCTCGGCCCGAACTCGCCGACCGTGCTCTATGCCACCGAGAAATTCCGCACCGACAACCCCAAGACCTACAAGGCTTTCGTCGCGGCATTGGCCGAAGCGGCGGACTTCGCCCAGAACGACAAGGGCGCGGCAGCCGACACCTACCTCCGCGTCACCAGCGCCAAGATCAGCCGTGAAGAACTGCTGAAGATCATCGACAACGAGCAGTTCCAGTTCTCCGTCACGCCCACCAACACCTATCCGCTGGCCGATTTCCTGCACCGCGTCGGCGCCATCAAGCACAAGCCGGCCAGCTGGCAGGACTATTTCTTCGAAGACGCCGCCATCGGTCAGGGAAGCTGATAAACCATGAATGCCCCTCTGCAAGGCCACACGGCCAGCACCCCCGTTGCAGGCGCCTTCGACACCCTGTTGCAGGTGGAGAAGGTCAGCCTCGAATACCGCACCCCGCAGCGCGTGGTGCGCGCCACCCACGATGTCAGTTTCGAGGTGGACCGTGCCGATCGTTTCGTGCTGCTCGGCCCCTCTGGCTGCGGCAAGTCCACGCTGCTCAAGGCGGTGGCCGGGTTCATCGAACCGGTCGCCGGCAGCATCCGCCTCGACGGTGCCCAGGTCCACGAGCCGGGCCCGGATCGGATCGTGGTGTTCCAGGAGTTCGACCAGTTGCCGCCATGGAAGACGGTCAAGCAGAACGTCATGTTCCCGCTGCTGGCCTCACGCACCCTGGGCCGTAAGGAGGCCGAGGAGCGCGCCCTGCATTACCTGGGGAAGGTCGGCCTGGCCGCCTTCGCCGATGCCTATCCGCACACCCTGTCCGGCGGCATGAAGGCGAGGGTGGCGATCGCCCGTGCCCTGGCCATGCAGCCGAAGATCCTGCTGATGGACGAGCCCTTCGCCGCCCTCGACGCCCTGACCCGACGCAAGATGCAGGAAGAGTTGCTGGCGCTCTGGGAGGAGGTGCGCTTCACCCTGTTGTTCGTCACCCACTCCATCGAGGAGGCGCTGATCGTCGGCAACCGCATCCTGCTGCTGTCGCCACACCCCGGCCGGGTGCGGGCGGAAATCAACAGCCATCAGTTCGACCTGCACAGCCTTGGTGGTGTGGGCTTCCAGCAGACCGCGCAGCGGATTCACCGCCTGCTGTTCGACGAGGAGGTCGACAACGGCACGGCCGTCGAACTGGGTTTCCAGGATATCCGCATCGCCTACTGAGGAGCGTTCATCATGAGTCTTTCCCCCGCACGGCGTGAGGAATACGAAATCCCCCTGCAGCCGCTGCCCGGCCTCAAGCTGGAGCGCGAGCTGTCCCTCGGCCAGCGCCTGTGGCAACAGGGCGGGCTGCGCAAATCGCTGATTCTGCTGGCCCTGGCGCTGGTCTGGGAGGCGGCGGCCCGCTACCAGGCCAACGACCTGCTGCTGCCCAGCTTCCTGCAGACGGCCAGGGCCTTCATCGAAGGCATCGGCAGCGGCGAGCTGCTGGAAAAGGTGGCGATCTCGCTGTCGGTGCTGGTCAAGGGTTACCTGATCGGCATCGTCCTGGCCTTTCTGCTGACCAGCCTGGCGGTCTCGACCCAGCTCGGCCGCGACCTGCTGTCGACCCTGACCTCGATGTTCAACCCGCTGCCGGCCATCGCCCTGTTGCCGCTGTCGCTGCTCTGGTTCGGCCTGGGCGAGAACAGCCTGATCTTCGTGCTGGTGCACTCGGTGCTCTGGGCCCTGGCGCTCAACACCTACGCCGGTTTTCTCGGCGTTTCCGAAACCCAGCGCATGGCCGGGCGCAACTACGGCCTCAAGGGCCTGCGTTTCGTGCTGTTCATCCTGATCCCGGCGGCGCTGCCATCGATCCTCTCGGGGCTGAAGATCGGCTGGGCCTTCGCCTGGCGCACGCTGATCGCCGCCGAACTGGTGTTCGGCGCCTCCAGCGGCAAGGGCGGCCTGGGCTGGTACATCTTCCAGAACCGCAACGAGCTGTACACCGACAAGGTGTTCGCCGGGCTGGTGGCGGTGATCCTGATCGGCCTGCTGGTGGAGAACCTGATCTTCGCCAGCATCGAGCGGGTCACCGTCAAGCGCTGGGGGATGCAGCGCTAGGGCCCAGTAGGGTGGATCACGCTTCACCGATCCACCGTTTCGCAGTCGCAATGGTGGATGAAAAGAGCGTCATCCACCCTACGTAACCAACTTACTGATCACATAACGAGAAAAGTCGATGACCAACACCTTCAAACTCGGCCGCCTGGCCACCGCCTTGGGGCTTCTCGGCGCCTTGGCCACCCCGCTGGCCGCTCAGGCCGAAGGCCGGATCAGCATCGCCCAGCAGTTCGGCATCGGTTACCTGGTGCTGCACGTGGTCAAGGACCAGCAATTGATCGAGAAGCACGCCAAGGCCCAGGGCCTGGACAAGATCGACGTCGAGTGGCGCACCATCTCCGGTGCCACCGCCATGAACGAGGCGCTGCTGGCCGGTGCCATCGACGTGGTGTCGGCTGGCGTGCCGCCGATGCTGACCGTCTGGGACCGCACCCACGGCCGGCAGAACGTCAAGGCCGTGGCCTCGCTGGGTTCGCTGCCCAACTACCTGCTGAGCAACCGTGAACAGGTGAAGACCCTCGATGATCTCGGCGAGAAGGACCGTATCGCGGTGCCGGCTGCCGGTGTCGGCTTCCAGTCGCGTACCCTGCAGATCGAGACCGCCAAGCTGTATGGCAATGCCGACTTCCAGCGCTTCGACAAGATTTCCGTCAGCCTGCCGCACCCGGATGCCACCGCAGCGCTGACCAAGGGCGGCTCGGAAATCACCGCGCATTTCTCCAGCCCGCCGTTCCAGTACCAGGCGCTGGAAAACCCCCAGGTGCACAAGCTGATCAGCAGCTACGACATCCTCGGCGGCCAGGCCACCTTCAACGTGCTCTATGCCACCGAGAAATTCCACGACGAAAACCCGAAGACCTACCAGGCCTTCTACGACGCACTGGTCGAGGCCTCGCAGATCATCAAGGCCGACAAGGCCGCTGCGGCCGAGACCTACATCCGCGTGGAGAACTCCAAGCTGCCGCTGGCGTTCGTGAAGAAGATCATCGAGGATCCGGAAAACGACTTCACCGTGTCGCCGCAGCGCACCTTCATCTATGCCGAGAAGCTGCACGAACTGGGCGTGCTGAAGAACCAGGCCAGCTCCTGGAAGGATTACTTCTTCGAGCAGGCCTACGTCAATCCGGGGAGCTGATCAGCGTTGAACTGGATACTGGGCGCTTCACTTCTGGCAGCGTAGTGACTCGATGAAGGGCTGGGGGAACGACGAGCTGCGGCAGCTCCTGCCTGGCTTGCAGGCTCTCCTTAGTTCACCGGAGGCGGCACGTGGATCGACTGGCTCGCCTGCTGACCTCAGCTGCCATCAACAAAGCCCGCCTGGGAAATCAGGCGGGCTTTGTTGCATCTGCGCGCAGAGCATCAGACCAGCAGGGATTTGCGGCTATGGACGGGGTTCGGGAATAATTCTTCGTTTGGCATGGATCGCGCCGCGCCGATGATTGGGCGCTGCGAAGATGTCAGGCCTTTGGCGATCTTGCACAGTCAGTCCTTGCGATTGCGGCGCAACTCCTCCAGCAACTTGTGCTTGTCGCGCTCGCGCTTGGCAATCACGTCACGCTCGCTGCGGATCTGGGCATGGCTGAGCAGGGCGAAGATAAAGCTGCCGCCGATGATGTTGCCGGCCAGGGTAGGCCCCGCAAACACCAGCCAGAAATCGCTCCAGCTCACTTCGCCGGCATACACCAGATAAGACACCTCTACCGAGCCGACCACGATATGGGTGAAGTCACCCAGTGCCATCAGGTAAGTGATCAGCACGATAATGGCGATCTTGGCGCTTTCCATCGAGGCGATCATCCACACCATGGTGGCGATCATCCAGCCCGAGATGATGCCTTTGGCAAGCATCTTGGACACGTCGTTTTCCATCACCTTACGGCCGATTTCCAGAAACGCCACGTCGGTCTGGGTATCGAAAATCGGCAGGCGCAGCATCACCCAAGCCACCAGCAGGGTGCCGGCCAGGTTTCCGCATAGCACCACGCCCCAAAGACGCAATAGTCGCCCGACATTGTTCAGGGTCAGCTTGCTCATCACCGGCAGCACGGCGGTCAGGGTGTTTTCCGTAAACAGTTGCTGACGGGCGAGGATCACCGCCAGAAAGCCTGCCGAATAACCGAGGCTGGCGATCACATGACTTTCATCGCTGGGGCCCAACCGAGAGCGGAACAAACCCATGGCCATCAGCGACAGGCCCATGGTCAGCCCGGCGGCCAGCGCCGACCACCATAATGCTGCGATGCTGCGTTCCAGCTCATGGTCGCCCTGGATCCTGATGGTTTCATGCAACACCGCCGCCCGCGGCGGCAGCTTCTCATCGATCTCGCGCTCTTCTTCGGCTGACAGGCCGGGGGTCTTGCCGTCTGCTTGTTCGTGCATACCAGTTACCTTCATGGGGGGAAACAACGGAGGCCCGTCTGTCTGAGGATTCAGACCTGCGGCGGCCGGCGTCGTTCTCAGTGCGTAGTGGAATATGGTTATGATAAAAGGGTTCTTTTAAGGCATAAGGCCACCAGGCAGACTGCCGCCCTTATCTGCCCCCTCGTAAGGAAACCCTGGATCATGCTGAAGAAAATCCTGCTGGCGACTGCCGTCACCACGTCGCTGCTCGGTAGCGCTGCAGCGCTGGCTGCGGACAAGCCGATTCTCAACGCCTCCTACGATGTCGCCCGCGAGCTGTTCGCCGAGATCAACCCCAAGTTCCAGGCCCACTGGAAGGCCGAGACCGGCAAGGATCTGAAGATCGACCAGTCGTTCGCCGGCACGTCGCGCCAGGCCCAGGACATCATTCAGGGCAAGAAGGTCGACACCGTGACCTTCAACCAGGTCACCGACGTGGACATCCTCGCCAAGCGCGGCCTGGTGCGTAAGGACTGGGCCGAGCAGTTCCCCAACCACAGCTCGCCGTACTACAGCACCACCGCATTCCTGGTGCGCAAGGGCAATCCCAAGGGCATCAAGAACTGGGACGACCTGGCCCGTTCCGACGTGAAGCTGGTGTTCCCCAACCCGAAAACCTCCGGCAACGCGCGCTACAGCTACCTGGGCGCCTGGCTGTACGCCAACGAAGCGTTCAAGGGTGATGAAGCGAAGATCAAGGAGTTCGTCGGCAAGGTACTGCGCAATGTCGAGAACTTCCCCACCGGCGGCCGCGGCGCCACCGTGGCCTTCGCCCAGAACGGCCAGGGCGACGTGTTGCTGAGCTTCGAATCGGAAGTGGTGAATATCGCCAAGGGCGAGGAGTTCAAATCCGGCGAGTTCGAGGTGATCGTGCCGCCGGTGAGCGTGCTGGCCGAATTCCCGGTCGCCATCGTCGACAAGGTGGTGGACGAGAAGGGCACCCGCGACGTGGCCAAGGCCTACCTGGATTTCCAGTACAGCAAGGACATCCAGAAGCTGCTGACCACCTACCACTACCGCGTGCAGGACAAGGAAGTGGCTGCCGAGACCGCTGGCCAGTTCCAGGAGCTACGCCTGATCAACCCGACCGATGTGCTCGGCACCTGGGACGAGATCACTGCCAAGCACTTCGATGGCAATGGTATTCTTGACCAGCTTCTGGCCGAAGGCCGGTAATCGGCTTGCAGTCGACCGACGGCGATAAGGCAAAAGCGGTCGCTACGTAGGGTGGATGACGCTCTTTTCATCCACCGTTGCGATCGCGGAGCGGTGGACGGATGAAGCGTCGTCCACCCTACAGATGTCCGCTCTCGCCATGCCACCTTGCAGTCAATGCAGAGGGCGTTACCGCGACAGAAGAAATAGGGGCCTGCTGCGGGCCGTGAGCGGCGAACCACCCTGATTATTGAGCCGCATCAGCCGTATTCCACAAACCGCCGACTTCCGGCGGTTTGTGCATTCAAGGATTTTCGAGTGAGCAAGACCCCCGTTTTCTTTCTGCAGAATCCATTGCTGCCGGGTTTCGGCCTGAGCTTCGGTTTCAGCGTCTTCTACCTGTCGCTGGTCATCCTGTTTCCGCTGTCCGCCCTGTTGCTGTACGTCAGCGACATGAGTTGGGCGCAGTACTGGCAGGCGATCAGCGATCCGCGCGTGGTACAGAGCTACAAGGTGACCATCAGCGGCGCCTTCTACTCGACGGTGATCGTGCTGCTGATCGGTTTGCTGATCGCCTGGATCATCACCCGGTACGACTTCCCGGGGCGCCGCCTGGTCGATGCCCTGGTGGACCTGCCATTCGCGCTGCCGACTTCGGTGGCCGGTTTGACCCTGGCGACCCTGCTGGTGCCCGGCGGTTGGCTCGGCCAGTATTTCGAGGCCGCCGGCATCAAGATCGCCTACGCCTACCCGGGCCTGCTGATCGCCATGGTGTTCACCAGCCTGCCGTTCGTGGTGCGCACCGTGCAGCCGGTGCTGCAGAGCCTGGGCAGCGAGTACGAGGAAGCGGCGCGCACCCTGGGCGCCAGGAAATGGCAGAGTTTCGCCTACGTGGTGCTGCCGAGCTTGCTGCCTGCGCTGATCACCGGTGCGTCGCAAGCCTTCGTGCGCAGCCTCGGCGAGTTCGGCGCGGTGATCATGATTGCCGGCAACATTCCCTATAAGACCGAAGTGTCGTCGCTGATGATTTTCGTGCGCCTGCAGGAATTCAACTACCCGGCGGCGGCGGCGATCGCCTCGGTGATTCTGCTGGCGTCGCTGTTCCTGCTGTTCAGCCTGCAGGTGGTGCAGGGTCGACTGTTCAAATGGCAGAGGCAAGGTCGATGAAAAAGCCCCAATACTGGCACCAATGGCTGCTCATCGGCCTGGGCCTCGGCGCGGTCGCGCTGATGCTGCTGGTGCCCCTGGCGCTGATTTTCACTCGGGCGCTCAGCGGTGGCTGGGCGATGCTGGTCGACAACCTGTCCCAGGACTACATGCAGCACGCCATCGGCCTGACCCTGCTGGTCGCCGCACTCACCGTGCCGCTGAACCTGTGCTTCGGCATTCTGCTGGCCTGGTGCGTGACCCACTACGACTTCCGCGGCCGCAAGCTGCTGACCACCCTGGTGGACATTCCCTATGCGGTGTCGCCGGTGGTGGCGGGTCTTTGCTACCTGGTCGTCTATGGGCTGGAAAGCGCACTGGGACAGTGGTTCTACGATAACGACATGCAACTGATGTTCGCCTGGCCGGGCATCGTCATGGTCACGGTGTTCGTCACCGCACCTTATGTGGCGCGTATCCTGATTCCGGTGATGCAGTCCCAGGGCGACGACGAGGAAACCTCGGCGCTGTGCCTGGGTGCCAATGGCTGGCAGATCTTCCGCCATATCACCCTGCCGAACATCAAGTGGGCGCTGCTGTATGGCGTGGTGGTGACCAATGCGCGGGCCGTCGGCGAGTTCGGCGCGGTGTCGGTGGTCTCCGGCACCATCCTCAACCAGACCCTGACCCTGCCGCTGCTGGTCGACCAGCTCAACAACGACTACAAGCCGGTGGCCGCCTTCACCGCCGCAGCATTGCTGGCCTGCATGGCGCTGCTCACCCTGTTGCTCAAGACCTACATGGAATGGCGCCAGCGGGTGAGCATGCAGCGCGCCGCCGACAGCTGATTAGGCTCTGTCCGAAAAGTACCTGCGCTCGGTGATGCTTCGTTAAAAATCGGTTCGGAATGCTCATTTACGGCTCGTAAACTCCGCTTCCTCACCGATTTTTGCCTCGCCTGACCTTCGCTCGGAGACTTTTCAGACAGACCCTAGCGCGCAATCTGGGTCAGGTGCCGGGCCAGGGCCGTTTTGAACGGCGGCAGGTTCTGCGCCAGCCGCAGCCCCGCGTTGCGCAGCAGGCGGGTAGGGGCGCGATCATCGGTGTACAGGCGCACCAGCAGGCTGGTGGCCTGATACAGCGGCCAGCTGGCCCGCTGCTGGGCACCGGCGTAGCGCTGCAGTACGCCTGGCCCACCGATGTCCCGGCCCTGACGCAATGCGTCGAGCAGGGTGTCGGCCAGGCGCTTCTGGCTCTGCAGCCCGAAGTTGAAGCCATGGGCCGTGACCGGGTGCATGCCCACCGCGGCGTCACCGACCAGCGCGCTGCGCTGCCCGGCGAAGCGCTCGGCATACACGCCCACCAGCGGATAGGTGATGCGCTCGCCCAGCAGCTCCATGCGCCCCAGGCGCCGCTCGAAACGCCGCTCCATGTCGCGGGCGAAGGCCTGTTCATCGAGGCTCATCACCCGATTCATTTCCGTGGGTTCCAGGGTCAGCACCGCCGAAGCGCAGTTGCCGTTCAGCGGCAGCAGGGCGAGGGTCTGTCCGTAGCCGAACCATTCCCAGGCGACCTGTTCATGGCTGTGCTCGTGGGCCATGCGGCAGACCAGCATGGTCTTGCCGAAATCTTCCAGGCGGGCGCCGATGCCGAGGCGCCTGCGGGTTTCCGAAAAACGGCTGTCGGCCGCTACGATCAGGCGAGCCTGCAGCATTGCGCCGTCATTCAAGCGCAGGGTGACGCCATCGGCCGAGCAATTCAGCTCGCTGATGGTGCGTTCGCAGAGCAGGTCGATGTCACTACACCCGCTTATCGCACCATAGGCGGCCCGGCGAATCGCCTGGTTGGGCACCAGGCAGCCGAGGCGCTGCTTGCCGACCGCCGCGGCGGCAATGCGCAAGGCATAGGGGGAGGGACCGTTGAGCACCTGGGCGTCGCGCAATGGCGCCATTTCCTCGGGACCAAACTGTTGCCATAGGCCCAGGTCCTCGAGGGTGCGTTGCGATGCGTGCGTCAGTGCGATCTCGCGACCGTCGAATGGCGGCGTGGCCAGGTCAGCTTGCGTCTGCCGTTCGATGATGCGGATCGACAGGCCATGGCCCGACAACGAGCGCGCCAGGCACAGCCCCGCAGGCCCGGCGCCCACGATCACGACATCGGTTTTCATGGCGGTTTCTCCTGAGGATCTGCCGCCAGTCTAGGTCAGCACCGGTCGGCAAACCTTGCTCAGGATCAGCCCATCCTGCGATTACCAGAAGCCGATGGGATGACGCTCGTTGATGTAGTCGAGCGGCAACGCGAAGCCCTTGCGGAAGAAGTTGGCCAGGCGGGTATCGATGACCTTTTCGTTGATCGAGGCGAGCAACGATTCCTGGCGATGGATATCACCGCTGTCGGCGTAGAACTCCTCGTGCAGCATGCGCTGCGAGGCCAGATTGGCGACCAGGCTGTAGCTGCTCACGGTGTCTTCACCCGGGCGGCTGACCGCCAGGATCAGGCGCGGCTTGTCATGCTCCAGCACCAGATCGACCACCACGTCGAGATCGTGATTGCGTGCGTAGCTGGCCGCTTCCTCGAACAGCGGGCGCGCCTTCTCGCTCAGCGCCTGGACGAATGCCTGGCGCAACGAGTCATCGCTCACGTCGTGCAGTTCATGGGTGTCTTGCGATTTGCGCAGCGTATTCACCTGTCATCCCCTCGTTCTTAGGCTCTCTAGCCTGGGAAAAACAGCCTGCCTGTGGAGTTCAGCCGGCACGATCAGCGGTCGGCGCTAAATGCTTCGGAACTTGTATGCCCCAGCCACTGCCATAGACACACGGTAACAATTGGCAGGAGACATTCGCGGGCATGCAAAACATCGAGCAGGCGGTCCATTTCCTGGAAAAGTACAACCTGGTGCTGAGCACTGCGGAGTCGGCCACGGCCGGCCTGCTGGCTGCCACGGTGGCTGCCGTGCCGGGTTGTGATGGCGTGCTCGAGAGCGGCTTCGTGGTGTATTCCAAGCGCGCCATGCAGGCCTCATTGGGCGTCAAGCCGGAGACCATCGAGACCTTCGGCATGAACAGCGAAGAGGTGGCGCGCGAGATGGCCCTGGGCGTGCTGATGACCAGCAGCGCCGACATCATCCTGGCCATCACCGGCGCACCGACCGCCGACGACAAGCGTGGTCAGGAAGTCTACGACGGCGCCATGTGCTTTGCCTGCGCCACGCGCCTGGCCGAGCACCAGGGGGTGACCAGCGAGACCGTGACCCTTCCCGGCGACAATAACGAACGACGTGCGGCCGCCGCACGCCATGCCTTGCTGCGACTGCCTTATTACTACGAGCGGCTGCGTCAGACCTCCTGATGCCGACGTCTCAGCGACTTGAGCAACATTGACCATTCAAGGAAAACCCATGATCAAGAAATGCCTGTTCCCTGCCGCCGGTTACGGCACACGCTTCCTTCCGGCGACCAAGGCCATGCCCAAGGAAATGCTGCCCGTGGTCAACACGCCGCTGATCCAGTACGGCGTCGAGGAAGCGCTCGATGCAGGCCTGAACGAGATCGCCATGGTCACCGGTCGCGGCAAGCGCTCGCTGGAAGACCACTTCGACATCAGCTACGAGCTCGAGCACCAGATCCGCAACACCGACAAGGAAAAGTACCTGGTCGGCATTCGTCGCCTGATCGACAACTGCACCTTCTCCTACACCCGCCAGGTGGAAATGAAGGGCCTGGGCCACGCCATCCTCAGTGGTCGCCCGCTGATCGGTGACGAGCCGTTCGCCGTGGTGCTGGCCGACGACCTGTGCCTGAACATCGAAGGCGATGGCGTACTGACCCAGATGGTCAAGCTGTACAACCAGTTCCGCTGCTCGATCGTGGCGGTGCAGGAAGTGCCGATGGACGAGATCCACAAGTACGGCGTGATCGCCGGCGAAACCATCCGTGACGACATCTTCCGCGTCAGCCACATGGTCGAGAAGCCGAAGGCCGAAGACGCGCCGTCGAACCTGGCGATCATCGGTCGCTACATCCTGACCCCGGACATCTTCGAGCTGATCGAGAACACCGAGCCGGGCAAAGGCGGTGAGATCCAGATCACCGACGCGCTGATGAAGCAGGCCCAGGACGGCTGTGTACTGGCCTACAAGTTCAAAGGCCGTCGTTTCGACTGCGGTGGCGCCGAGGGCTACATCGAGGCGACCAACTACTGCTTCGAGAACCTCTACCGTGAAGGCCGCGGCTGATCGGCGTCGCTGAACGAGAAACCGGGCCATGGGCCCGGTTTTTTATTGCCTGCGCTTTATTGACCTGGGCCACACGGTGATCACCATCTGCGGATACAATCGCAGACGACCCCGCCGCCCCGGCGCTCAAACAGATGGATCGGATGGCGGCCCGCAGGGTCGATAGCAGTGCCCGTCGCGCAGTGATTCGAGCTGCACGGTGGCAAACGGTCTCTTCACCTTTTCAGCCTACGCGCACCGGTACCCGATGATCATCAACGCCCTGGTTTTCCTTGCCACCCTGACCGCCATGGAAGGCGTGGCCTACCTTGCCCACAAGTACGTGATGCATGGCTGGGGCTGGGGCTGGCATCGCTCCCACCACGAGCCGCGCGAAGGCTGGTTCGAGAAGAACGACCTGTACGCCGCGGTGTTCGCCGGGCTGGCCATCGTGCTGATCGCCCTGGGCACCCAGGGTTGGCACCCACTGGAGTGGATCGGCGCCGGCATGACCGCTTACGGTTTTCTGTATTTCGTCGTGCATGACGGCCTGGTGCATCACCGCTGGCCATTTCGCTTCGTGCCGCGCAGTGGCTACCTCAAGCGCCTGTATCAGGCGCACCGGATGCACCACGCCGTGGAGGGCAAGGAGCGCTGCGTGTCGTTCGGCTTTCTCTACGCGCCGACTACGGCGCGTCTGAAGGCTCAGTTGCGGGCGATGCACGACGGCCCGCTGCGCAAGCCGGACGGGGACGTTGCCACAGATCGGCGGAGCGAGCCGGCCAGCGCGCGAAGCGACTCGTAACCGCGCGCCACAAGCCGATCGACACGGCGCCGATCTTCTCCGCCTTGGAGGTGGAAATACGCTCGTCCCAGGCGTGCTCGCCGGCTTCCAGCACCTTCATGCCGATCTGCCGATACACCACAGCTGCCGTCGCTACCGCCCAGGCCGAGCGCCAGGGCAGGGCGCTCAAGCCTGCCTGAGCGCTGGCGTAGTAGGGCTCGGCCAGTTCGACCAGGCGCTGGCCGAGAAGCGCCACCGCCGGGCGGTGATGGAGGTCGGCGAGCCGGTCACGCGGGATGGCCTGCTCTTCCAGCCACCGCTCGGGCAGGTAGCAGCGGCCTACGGCGGCGTCATCGATGATGTCGCGGGCGATATTGGTCAGCTGGAACGCCAGGCCCAGGTCGCAGGCGCGATCCAGGGTCGCCTCGTCCCGGGCGCCCATTACCCGCGCCATCATCAGGCCCACCACGCCGGCGACGTGGTAGCAGTACTCGAGGGTGTCGTCGATGCTCAGGTAGCGGCGCTCCAGCACATCCATCTCGAAGCCGGCCAGGTGCTCGAGGGCGTGCTGCTCCGGGATGTCATGGGCGAGTACCACCTGGCGGAAGGCAGCGAACGCCGGGTCGTGCAGCGCGTCGCCGCGGTACACCGCGTGGGTCTGCGCCTTGAGATGTAGCAGGCGCCGCTCGGCTTCCTCGCGGCTGATCGGCACGGCGTCGTGGCCGGCCTCCTGGCCGTCGATCACGTCGTCGCAATGGCGGCACCAGGCGTAGAGCATCACCGCACTGCGCCGGGTGGGTTCGTAGAACAGTTTCGAGGCCGCGGCGAAGCTTTTCGAGCCCACCGCGATGCTCTGGTTGGCGTGTTCGATCAGCGCGTCGTCCTGCGGCGCGCCGCTCATGCCTGCAGGTCCTCGAGCATCAGGCTGGCGGTGGCCTTGGCCGAGCCGATGACGCCCGGCACCCCGGCGCCGGGGTGAGTGCCGGCGCCGACCAGATACAGGTTGTGCAACTGGGCATCGCGGTTGTGTGGGCGGAACCAGGCGCTCTGCTGCAGCACCGGCTCCAGGGAGAACGCCGAGCCCTGGTAGGCGTGGAGTTCGTCGCGGAAGTCATCCGGGGTGAAGATCCGGCAGGTCACCAGGTCCTCGCGCAGCCCCGGCATGTAGTGTTCTTCCAGATAGGCGAGGATACGGTCGCGATAGCGCGGCCCCTCGACGCTCCAGTCGATCGGCGCATTGCCCAGGTGCGGCACCGGCGACAGTACATAGTGGCTGGAGCAGCCTTCGGGGGCCAGGCTCGGGTCGGTCACGCAGGGCGCGTGCAGGTAGAGGGAGAAATCCTCGGCCAGGGTCTGGCCCTTGAAGATCTCTTCGATCAGCTCGCGGTAGCGGGGGCCGAAACACACCGTGTGGTGCTGCAGCTGGGGCTGCGGGCGCTTGAGGCCGAAGTGGATCACGAACAGTGAGTTGCTGAAGCGCTTGCCCTTCAGGCGTTTGCCTTCCTGGCGGCCGCGTGGGTGGCCGGCCAGTAGCTTGTCGTAGGTGTGCACGACGTCGCCGTTGGAGGCCACGCTGTCGGCGGCGAAGTGGCGGCCGTCCTGCAGGCGCACGCCGGTGGCGCGGTTGCCCGCGGTGTCGATGGCGGCCACGTCGGCGTTCAGCTCCAGGGTACCGCCCAGGTCCTCGAACAGCCTGACCATACCCTGCACCAGCGCGCCGGTACCGCCCCTGGGAAACCACACGCCCCACTCGCGCTCCAAGGCATGGATCAGGGTGTAGATCGACGAAGTGGCGAACGGGTTGCCGCCCACCAGCAGCGAGTGGAAGGAGAACGCCTGGCGCAGTTTGTCGTGCTCGACGAAGCTCGACACCATCGAATAGACGCTGCGCCATGCCTGCAGGCGGGCCAACTGTGGGCCGACCTTGAGCATGTCGCCCACCGACAGGAAGGGCACGGCGCCGAGCTTCAGATAGCCCTCCTTGAACACGGCCTTGGAGTAGGCGAGAAACCGCTGGTAACCGGCGACATCGGCCGGGTTCAGGGCGGCGATCTGGCGGTCCAGCTCGGCCTGGTCGTTGGCGTAGTCGAACTGCGTGCCGTCTTCCCAGCACAGGCGGTAGAACGGCGCGACCGGCAGCAGCTCTACGTAGTCCTCGATCCTGCGGCCGCTGAGGGCAAACAACTCCTCGATGGCGCTGGGGTCGGTGATCACCGTCGGGCCGGCATCGAAGGTGAAGCCCTGGTCGCGGTACACATAGGCACGGCCGCCGGGCTGGTCACGTTTTTCCAGCAGGGTGGTCTGGATGCCCGCACTCTGCAGGCGGATGGCCAGGGCCAGCCCGCCGAAACCCGCGCCGATGACGATGGCTGTTTTCACTTGGTTCATGAACGCGTCTCGAAATGCCTGGGCGAGTGGCGCAGGGCCGCCCGCATGGCTTGGTCAACGGGGACCGGCGGTTTGCCGACAAGAATTCGTGCACGGTCGTACCAGGGATTGCGGCCGGCGTAGAAACGTTCGATCAACCCGGCTGGCAGGCCGTAGAAACGTTGCATCACCTGCCAGCGATCCTGTGGCCGGCCGGCCAGGAACAGCATGCGGTTGAGCAGGCGATAGAAGCCCTGGTTGCGCCACTCACCCCGGGCATGCTCGCGCAGGTCGTGGGCCAGGGTGGCGGCGTCGCGCAGCTGATAACTCACCAGCCAGTCGGCCAGGCGCACCGCATGGGGCAGGGAGTAACCGGTGGTGCAGTGGAACAGGCCGGCGCGCAGGCCCGATAGCGGCTGGCCGGCGGCCTCGTCCCAGAAGGCCTCGAAGTCGCCGGCCAGGGTGATCGGCAGCACACCCTGTTCCTCGCGCAGGCATTCGGCTATCTGCCAGCCATGCTGCCTGGCATAGGCGGCAATGTGCTCGCGAAGCTGATCGGTGGTGGCGCGATGGTTGTCGACGTAGTGGGTGTCCTCGATCAGCAGCGTGTCGGCCGAGAACGGCAGCACGTAGACGAAACGATAGCCGTCGCCCTGGGGCACCCGCGCATCCATGATGATAGGCGCCGTCAGCCCGTGGGGCTCCTCCAGACGCAGCAGCTGGCCGACGAAAGCCTGCTGGCCGAGCACCAGGTTGTCGCTGGGCCGCGCACCACGCCCGTCGATGACCGCCCGCGCCTCCAGACGTTCGCCGCTTTCCAGCAACACATGGGTCGGGCCGAGCGCGCTGATGCTGCTGCTCAAGCGCAGGGAGGAACCCAGCGCCGGGGTCAACACGTCGGCGAAGCGCTCGCCGGTGATGCTCGCGTAGCCGCTGTTCAGGGCGCGCGACAGGTAGGGGAAGTGCACCTGGTAACTGGCCCAGCGCTTGACCACCAGCGGTTCCAGCCAGCGATGCTGGGTCTCGCTCAGGTCACCATCATGGAATGACCAGGTATGGTTGCCGCCCAGGCTGGCCTGTTCCTCGATGCACAGCACCTTGAGGTCCGGGCGTTGCTGCTGCAGGCGCCAGGCGATCAGGCCGTTGGCGAGGCCGCCGCCGGCCAGGATCAGGTCATGGGTCATAAGGTGTGCGCCTGTGCGGTGGCGTGGCTGACCACGGCAGCCTCGACGATATCGGCCGCCCGGGTTACGCCGCCAGCCTGCTGCAGCTCGTCGATCAGCGGGTCGAAGCCGGTCAAAGGTTTGGTGAGCAGATCACGCAACGCCGCTTCGATACGGGCCGCGCCGGCACGCCGGCTCAGCTGGCTGCCCACACCGCGGTAGGCCACCCGTGCGGCGACACCCGGCTGGTCGAAGGCGATCGGCATCACCAGCATCGGCGTGCGCGCAACGATGGCATCCATCACGGTGTTCAGGCCGCCGTGGGTGATGACCGCGTCGGCTTTCTCCAGTGCCCATTGCTGCGGCGCGAAGTCGGTGACCCAGGTGGCGCCGCAGTCGATCAGGCGGCGTTCCTGGGCAGCATCGAGCTTGCCGCAGTGGGCGATCAGCAACTGGCCATCGAGGCGCTTGCAAGCCTTGGCAATGCGTTCGAACACGCCGAGCCGATCTCCCTGCAAGGTGCCCAGGCTGGCGAAAAGGAACGGCCGCTGCTCATCGATGGGCCATTCGCCCTGTTGCGGCGTGGCTGGGCTGCGCAGTGGGCCGACCGCATGGAAATGTGCCGGCAACCGGCTGCGCGGGAAGTCGAAACCGGCCAGGGTCTGGCTGATCTGCGCCAGGGGCGACAGGCACTCATGCAGGGCGGTGCGCGGCGGCACGCCCAGGCGCAGCGCTGCATCCTGAATCACCTTGCCCAGGGGCTTCATCAGCCAGTCGTAAACCTGGCTGCTGCCGCGGTACATATGCTGGCTGCGCTGGTCGGTGCCGTAGGCGAAAGGCATCACCGGCAGCGGCAGGCCCGGCTCGCGGTTGACCGGCAGCGCGCAGGCCACCGACACGAACGGCAGGCCCAGGCTTTCGGCGACCAGTCCGCCAGCGGGCTCCATCTGGTCGCAGAGCAGGGCCTCCACGGCGTTATCGGCCAGCGCCTGGGGCAGCTCGCTGCAGAGCATGGCGGTGGTCGCGCCCATCTGCTTGATGATGCGCCGCAGGCCCCAGGGCGTGTCCGGGTGTGCGGCCTGGTGCAGGGTGCGCGCCAGGCTGCCGGGCGGGTGGGTGTTGGCGCCTACCGAGCGGAAGGCCACGCGCGGGTCGCTGAGCCAGTGGGCGGCATCGGACTGATGGAAGAAGGTCACCCGATGGCCGCGGCCGATCAGCTCGACGGCGAGGGCCTGCAGGGCCTGGAAGTGACTGTAGTAAGGCGGTGCGACAACCGCGAAGTGGGTCATGCCTGGCTCGCCAGCAAAGGCGCCTGGCGCAGCGCGGCCAGGTTGGCCGAGCCGGTGCAGAAGCACGCGGTACGCAGTTGCCGGATGACGATCTGGAAGTGTTCGATCACCGCCTCGGTCGACAGCGTCGCGCCGGGCAGCGCGCCGGCCGCCTGGCCGACGATATCGGCGCCCAGGCGGATGGCCCTGGCGGCATCGACGCCGTCGCGTATCCCGCCGGAGGCGACCAGCGTCACGTCCGGCAGGGCATCGCGTATCGCCTGCACGGCGCTGGCCGCAGGAATGCCCCAGTCGGCGAAGGCCATGGCCACCGCCCGATCGGCCGGGTTGGTGGCACGCTCGCCTTCCACGGCCGCCCAGCTGGTTCCGCCGGCACCGGCCACGTCGATGACCTGCACACCGGCCTCGACCAACGAACGGGCGACGCTGGCCGACAGGCCGGCGCCGACTTCCTTGACGATCACCGGCACCTCCAGGCTGTCGACCACCCGGGCGATCTGCGTCAGCACACCGCGCCAGTCACGGTCGCCTTCGGCCTGCACGGCTTCCTGCAGCGGGTTGAGGTGAATGATCAGGCCGTTGGCCTGCAACGTATCGACCGCACGGCGGGCCAGGTCGAGACCGTCGACCTCGAGCAACTGGGCGGCGCCGATATTGGACAGCAGCACGATATCCGGAGCCAGCCGACGCAGCTCGCCGGTCAGGCCCTGGTCATTGCCGGTCTGCAGGCTGACGCGCTGGGAGCCGACGCCCATGGCGATGCCCAGTGCCTGAGCGGCCTCGGCCAGGTGACGATTGATGGCTTCGGAGCGCGCCGCGCCGCCGGTCATGGAGCTGATCAGCAAGGGCGCCTGCAGCGGGGTGCCGAGCAGCGAGGCGCGCAGGTCGATGGCGGCGTGGTCGAGCTCGGGCAGGGCGCAGTGCTCGAATTGCACCTGCGACCAACCGGCACTGACACGGGTAGCGGCCTTGTGCCGATCCAGAACGATATCCAGATGATCATCCTTACGCCGACTGAGGTCGCTATTATTCATGCAGGCTCCATTGCGCCGGAATCATTTTGCTGTGCACGCGGTCTGTCCAGAACGGAATAATCGAATAGCATGTCGATCCAGCCGCCTTGTACAAGTCTTTGAACAACCTGCTGGCAGGCAAGATTATCAGGCAACCGCAGGCATTAGACGTTCCAACATTACAAATCGGCTTTGGTTACGATGATTTAGATGTCAGGATCGTACAACGTCGTGACCCTCGGTACGTAACAGGTGTTCGCGTACTGCAGGCATACAGAAGAAGAGAGTGAACGATGACAGCCTATGCGACCGCAACGATCGACAGCGGATTCACCGAACACCTGATGCAGCTGCGTGGCGCCGTCGATGACCGACTCGACGAGCTGTTGCCGCCTGCCAGCAACGAGCGCGACCTGGTGGCTGCGGCGATCCGTGACGGGGCACTGGCCCCGGGCAAGCGCATGCGCCCGCTGCTGTTGCTGCTCGCCGCCGACGGGCTGGGCGCCGATCAGCACCAGGCGCTGGATCTGGCCTGTGCCATCGAGATGGTGCACGCCGCCTCGCTGATTCTCGACGACATGCCCTGCATGGACAACGCCCAGCTGCGCCGCGGGCGGCCCACCGTGCACCTGGCGTTCGGCGAGGACATCGCCATTCTCGCGGCCGTGGCGCTGCTGTCACGGGCCTTTGGTGTGGTGGCCTCGATCGACGGGCTGCGCCCGCTGGTGCGCACCCAACTGGTGGAGATTCTCGCCAATACCATCGGCTCCCAGGGGCTGGTGCAGGGGCAGTTGCAGGACCTGCGCGACGGCAGGCACGCCCGTAGCGAAGAGGAAATCGCCGCCACCAACAACCTCAAGACCGGGGTGCTGTTCAGCGCGATCATGGATATGGCGTTTCTGATCAGCGATGCACCCCAGCCGTTGCGGGGGGTGCTGCAGCGCTTCGCCATCGAGCTGGGGCACGCCGTGCAGCTCTACGACGACCTGCAGGACATCAATCCCAACAGCGACAAGGACCAGGGCAAGGACAACGGCAAGTCGACGCTGCTGGCCCTGCACGGCGAGCAGAAGGTGCGCGAGCGCCTCGATAGCCACCTGGCCCGGGCGCACATCTGCCTGGATGAAGCCTACCGCGGCGACGCCTATATCGGCCGCTTCCTGGGCATGCTGTTCGGCTGATTACCGGGGCAGCGCCTCCAGCGCGGCCTGCAGGGCTGCCGCATCGCTGAAACGCTGTTCACGAACCACGTTGCCATTGTGCACGTCCAGCCACTGCACGGTGTCGCGATCACCGTCGTAGCGACTGGCGACCCGACCGGTCTGGTCGAGCATGATCCGATACTTGGCCGAACGCATGGCCGGTACTGCAACCATCTTCGCCAGCGACGGCATCTTCTCGATATCGGCCACGTAGACCACGTGACGAGCATCCAGAAACCCTTCCGGCTGTTCTTCCAGCGCGCCGTTGACCAGGCGGGCGGTGGACATGCTGCGCGCCACCAGCACCACGCGGGCGCTATCGTCCAGGGTATAGGCCTTCTCGAATTGATCCAGCAGCGTCCAGCGTGTCGGCGCGGGCGCGTCGGTCGCCCAGGTGGAGGAACAGACAACACTGAACAACAGGATGCAAAGTCGTTTCATGGCAAGCCGCTCGGTGAAAAAGTGGCAGCACAATAGAGCGCGGCGGTCACGCTTGCCAAATATTTTGCATTTGCTCCAGCTTCCTCGGCACTGCAGGCCGGCCTGCAGCCCCCGGTAATTCCGAGTGCAAGGCTACCTTTCGGTATAGTTGTTAATTAGAATCGATCTCGTTATTGATCTTTCGTAACGGGTGTTGGCATGGGTGGTGTGGCTGTATCGAGTGAACGCGCGTTCGACGATCTGTACCGGGAGCATCGCAGCTGGCTGGAGCAGTGGCTGAGCCGCCGTATGGGCAATGGCTGGGATGCCGCCGATCTCAGCCAGGATGCCTTCATGCGCGTGCTGGCCGGTTCCCAGGCGATCAGCGAGCTGCAGGAACCGCGTGCCTACCTGAAAACCATCGGCAAGCGCCTGCTGATCAACCTGTACAAGCGCCGCAGCCTGGAGCAGGCCTATGTGGAGGCGCTGGCGCAACTGCCGGAAGCCTGTGCGCCATCACCGGAAGAGCGGTGGCTGGTGCTGGAAACCTTGCAGGCCCTGGACGAACTGCTCGACGGCTTGCCCCAGGTGGTGCGTCGAGCATTCCTGCTCAGCCAGCTCGAAGGGCTCGGTTACCGCGAGATCGCCGAGCGCCTCGAGGTCTCCGAGCGCAGCGTCAAGCGCTATATGGCGCAGGCCTACGAGCACTGCCTGCTGGTCGAGCTGTGCTGAACCGCGAGATCAGCGAAGACACCCGGCGGGTGGCGCGCTCGGCGGCACGTTGGCTGGCGTTGATCGAGTCCGGTGCGGCCAGCGAGCAGGACCACCTGGCGCTGCAGCGCTGGCGTGACGTGCACGCCAGTCACGAGCATGCCTGGCAGAAGATCCAGGCCTTGCGTTCGCGCTTTGGCGCATTGCCTGCCGAGTTGGCGATGGCCAGCCTCGACCGCCCTGACCAGGGCCGGCGGCGCCTGCTCAAAGGCATGCTGGGGTTCGCCGCGCTGGCACCGGCGGCCTGGCTGGTCAGCCGTGAACTGCCTATCGATGCCTGGCGCGCCGACCTGGCCACCCGTGTGGGTGAGCGGCAGCGGCTGACACTGGCCGATGGCAGCGTGCTGGACATCAATACCGATTCCGCGCTGAACCTCGACGCCGGTGGGCGTCGCCTGACCTTGTTGCGGGGCGAAGTGGCCCTGCGTGTCGCTGGCAGCTCGCCATTCGTTATCGAGACCGGCCAGGGCAGGGCGACGCTTGTGGCTGGAGAGATCTGCGTGCATCAGCAGGGCGATAGCTGCCGGTTCTCGGTGCTGGCGGGTTCGGTGCAACTGCAGGCAAGTACTCATGAGACACAGGTTCTGCAGCGGGGGCAGCGGGCCACACTGCGCGCTGGGCGCATCCAGTCCACCCAGATCTTCGACCCTGGTGCGCCTGGCTGGCGTGACGGTGTGCTGATGGCCAACGACCAGCCCCTGGGCGATTTCCTGCGTGAGCTGGACCGTTACCGGCCCGGCATTCTGCGCTGGTCGCCGGCCCTGGAAACCCTGCGGGTGACCGGCAGTTTCCGCCTCGCCGACACCGACCAGATCCTCGACCTGCTGGCTGCCAGCCTGCCTGTCGAGGTGCACAAGCGCACCCGTTACTGGGTCACTCTGGTGCCGCGCGAAAAAACTGCCTGAAGCCTGTCCCTTTTTTTTCACTCACCTGTCATGGGAGGTAGTGAATCAAAAAGAGAGCGTCTGCCATGCCACCCCTGACACGTTATCGGCCTCGTCTGGTGTCTTCGATTTCCTACTCCACCGTCTGCCTGAGCCTGATGCTCGGGCTGGGCAGCATCGCGCCGCTGAGCGCCGGGGCACAAACCGCCGAGCGCAGCTACAGCGTGCCGAGCAGCAGCCTCGGTGAGGCCCTGAGCCGCTTCGCCAGCCAGGCCGGGGTAAGCCTGTCGGTAGATCCGGCGCTGGTCAGGGGGCGCAGCAGCCAGGGGCTGTCCGGTACCTACAGCGTCGATGAGGGGTTCACTCGCCTGCTCCAGGGCAGCGGCTTGCGTCTGCAGCCGGTTGGCGATTCGGCCTATACCATCGCGCCAACAGCCGATAGCGCCGAGACCCTGGAAATCGCCCCGACGGCGATCACTGGCGTAACCATCCCGTCGCAAAGCCTGGAGGGCGAGCGCTACGCCGGCGGCCAGGTCGCGCGGCGCAGTTCCCAGGGGCTGCTGGGCTCGCGGGACTTCATGGAATCGCCCCTGAGCATGACCACCTACACCAGCGAGGCGGTGAAGAATACCCAGTCGCGCACCCTGGCCGACCTGACCGCCAGCGACCCGGCGGTGCGCTCGACCAACCCGGCGGGCGGGCGCTTCGAGCAGTTCACCATCCGTGGTTTCAGCCTGTTCAACAGTGATGTGTCCTACGGTGGGCTGTACGGCATCATGCCGACGTACTCCATCGACATGGAAATGGCCGACCGCGTCGATATCCTTCGTGGCCCGACCCAACTGGTCAACGGCATCTCGCCTCGCGGCAGCGTCGGCGGCGGCATCAACGTGGTGCCCAAGCGCGCCACCGACAAGCCGATCACCGAGTTCACCGGCAGCTACGCCTCGGACAGCCAGGTCGGTGGGGCGGTCGACGTGGGTCGTCGTTTCGGCGAGGACAACCGCTTCGGCATCCGCTTCAACGGCGTCAAGCAATCCGGTGATACCGAGTGGGATCACCAGAAGGTCAACCGCGAGATGGCCGTGGTGGGGCTGGATTTCCGCGACGAACGCCTGCGCCTGTCGATGGATCTGGGGCATACCGAGCGCGATACCGATGCGCCCCAGGAGCGCGTGCTGGTCGGCGCCAATGCACCCGTGCCGCGGGCCGATGACGTGCGCCACAACTACGCGCAAGCCTGGAGCAAGGCCGAGACCCGCGACACCTTTGGTGCGCTGCGCGGTGAGTACGATATCGACGATTCGTTGATGGTTTATGGCGCTGTGGGTGCGCGTAAGAGTCGTCATGATTTCCTGCGGCACAACGTGTCGGTGACGAACGCTGCTGGCGATTTCACGGTTGACCCGAGGGGGTTCAGCAGGGATGAGGATGTTCGAACCATCAACGCCGGCGTGCGTAAGTGGTTTAACACAGGATCGGTCAGCCATGAGGTCAACTTGGCCGCCGACTATTTCTCCATGGATTTTGAAAACGGCGACACACGCTATGCCCGTGGAAATAGCAACCTCTACAACACGCGACCAACGCCTGCGCCAGGCTTGCCCACGAGGCCGTCAACCAGGGATTACACAGAGAACCGCTTCAGCGGGGTAGCGCTCTCTGACACCCTGGGCTTTATGGAGGATCGCCTGCTGGTGACATTGGGAGCACGTTGGCAGCGAGTGGTCGTCGATGACTGGTCGGATGGCGTGAAGCAACCCACCGCCTATGACGAGGAAAAGTTCTCGCCTTCGGCGGGCGTGTTGTTCAAGGCGACCGATCAACTTTCGTTGTACGCCAACTACATGGAAGGCCTGAGCCAGGGCAAGATCGCGCCCGGCACAGCGGAGAACGAAAACGAGATTTTCCCGCCCTTTATCAGTCGCCAGGCTGAGGCGGGGGCCAAATACGATATGGGCAGGTTTGCCCTTACCGCGGCGGTTTTCCGTATCAAACAGCCGGCTTACGAGACTGCGGCGCCCGCGGCGGGTCAAACCGAAGGAACGTTCGGTCCCAACGGCAAACGCGTCAATGACGGTATCGAGCTCAACGTCTTTGGCGAACCCGTTGACGGCGTCAGGCTGCTCGGTGGGGTGATGTATATCGACAGCGAACTGAAGGACACCAACAACGGTGGTGCCAACGATGGCAATCGCGCGCCGGCCACACCCAAGCTCAATGCAAACTTCGGTGCCGAGTGGGACCTGCCTGGCGTTCAGGGCCTGACCGTGACGGGCCGCGCTATCTATAGCAGTTCGCAGTATCTGGATCAGGCCAACACCAAGGAAATCGGCTCTTGGACCCGCTACGACCTGGGTGCGCGCTACGCCTTCAAGGTCAGCGAGACCGATGTCACCTTGCGTGGCACCGTCGAGAACGTCGCCGACTCCCGGGACTGGATCTCGGCGGGCGCCTCGGACGACAGCTCGCCAGGCTTGACGATCTCAACTCCACGCACCTTCGTGCTGTCGGCCACCCTCGGGTTCTGATCCAGTGAGTGGGATCGAGTTTGCAAGGTAGTAAGGGGGCGCTCTCCAGGCGCACATTGATGCGCCTGTCCCTGGGCGTTCTCGCTGCCGGTGCAATGCCCCTGGTCAATGCCGGGCCTGCGCCGCGGCGCGTCATCACCTTGTTTCAGGGCGCCACCGATACCGCGGTGGCGCTTGGCATTCGGCCGGCCGGCGTGGTCGATTCGTGGAGCGAGAAGCCCATGTATCGCTACCTGCGCTCGGCCTTGGCAGGCGTGCCCCATGTCGGCCTGGAAACCCAGCCGAGCCTGGAGGACATCGCCTTGCTCAGCCCGGACCTGATCGTCGCCTCGCGCTTTCGCCATGATCGGATTGCCGGGCTGCTCGAGCAGCTGTGCCCGGTGGTGATGCTCGACGAGGTATTCGAATTCCGCCATACCCTGCGCGTGATGGGCGCTGCTACCGCGCGCAGTGGCGAGGCGCGGGCCTTGCAGGCGCGTTGGGATGCACGCGTCAGCGCGATGCGCGAGCGCCTGGCCGCGAAGTTCGGCGCGCGCTGGCCGCTCAGCGTGTCGGTGCTGGACGTGCGTGAGGACCACCTGCGCAGCTACCTGCCCGACAGCTTCGCCGGCAGCGTGCTGGCCGAGCTGGGCTTCGTGTGGAACCGGCAGAGCCGCGATGCCAGCGGCGTGTCCATCAAGCTGCGCAGCCGGGAAAGCCTGCCGGTGGCCGACGCCGATGTGTTCTTCGTGTTCGGCCGGGCCGACAGCCCCGCGGTTCAGCGCCATTACCAGGCGATTACTGGGCACCCGCTGTGGCAGCGTATGGCCGCGCCGCAAGCCGGGCAGGTGTGGTGGGTGGATGGCGTGGCCTGGATATTTTCCGGCGGCATCCTTGGCGCCACACGCATTCTCGACGATATCGAACGCAGCTTGCTGGCGGACGCCGCGGCATGACGGCGCCCGGCAAGCTGATCATCGCCTTAGTCGTGCTGCTGGCCTGCTGCGTGCTGAGCCTGTCCACCGGCCCCAGCTGGATCGGCCCGCACAGCGTGTTCGACGCCTTGCTGCAGGCCGATCCGTCTAACGTCGACCATTTGCTGGTCAACACCACCCGGCTGCCGCGCACCCTGATGGCAGTGGTGGTCGGCGCCAGCCTGGCGGTGGCTGGCGCGCTGATGCAGGCCATGACCCGCAACCCATTGGCCTCGCCGGGGCTATTCGGCATCAACGCCGGGGCGACCTTCGCGTTGATCGTCAGCCTGTCGCTGTTCTCCCTGAATGCGCCTGAGCAATGGCTGTGGAGCGCCTTCTCAGGCGCCGCCGTGGCCGGCGCGCTGGTCTGGACGGTGGGCAACAGCGGGCAGGGCGCGCTCAACCCATTGCGCATGGTGCTTGCCGGGGCGGCGATAACCGCGCTGTTCACGGCGTTCAGCCAGGCGTTGCTGGTGATCGATCAACAGGGCCTGGACACCGTGCTGTTCTGGCTGGCCGGCTCGCTCAGCGAGCGCAGCCTAGCCACCGCCGTGCCGCTGCTGATCTGTGCACTGGTAGCGCTGCTGGTGGCCTGCCTGCTCGGCGCCCAGGTCAATGTGCTGAATGCCGGCGTGCAGATCGCCATCGGCCTGGGCCAGCGCACCGGCCTGATCCGCCTGAAACTGGGCGTGCTAGTGGTGCTGCTGGCCGGCAGCGCGGTGGCCCTGGCGGGCAGCATCGGTTTCATCGGGCTGATCGTGCCGCACATGGTGCGTCGCCTGGTCGGCATCGACCACCGGGTGATGCTGCCCGGTTGCGCGCTGCTCGGCGCCACGCTGTTGCTGGTCGCCGATATGCTCGCCCGGGTGCTGATCCTGCCCCACGAAGTGCCGGTCGGGGTGATGACCGCGTTGTTCGGCGCGCCGTTCTTTATCGCACTGGCGAGGCGTGGAGGTCGCAATGCCTAACAGGCCGTCGAAAACCTACCTGCGTTGCCAGCGCGGCGTTAAAAACAAGCTCAAAATGCTCATGTACAGCTTGTACACTCCGCTTTCTCGCCTGTTTTTGCGGGGCCGCCCTCGGTATTGCGCTGGCTGCCTCGCCAACGTTTTTCAACGGCCTGTCAAGCCTCGCATCCTGCGCTGGCGCGGTTTCTCGCGGCGAATCGAAGGCACCGGCGCGCTGCGCCTGCTGCTGGCCGTACTGTTCAGCCTTTTCGTGCTGGTTCTCGGCCTGTGCCTGGGCAAGGTCATGCTCTCGCCGCAGCGAGTCGCTGCCGTGCTGATGGGCGAGGGCGGGGCCGGGCTGAGCTTTATCGTCGAGCAACTGCGCCTGCCGCGCCTGCTGCTCGGCGGGCTGATCGGCGGGGCCCTGGCGGTGTCCGGGTTGATCCTGCAGGCCATCGTGCGCAACCCCCTGGCCTCGCCGGATCTGCTTGGGCTGTCCAGTGGCGCCAGTGCGGCGGCGGTGCTGTACCTGTCGGCCTTCGCGGCGACTTGGGGTATAGGCGGCTTGCCGCTGGCGGCGATGCTCGGCGCCGGCAGTGCCGCGCTGGCGGTCTACGGCCTGGCCTGGAAGCAGGGCACGTCACCGCTGCGGCTGGTGCTGATCGGCGTCGGTGTGTCGGCCATGCTGGCGGCGGCCACCACCTTCATGCTGGTGTTCAGCCCGCTGAGCACCACCTTGTCGGCCTACGTGTGGCTGACCGGCAGCGTGTACGGCGCGAGCTGGCGAGAGGTCAAGGCGCTGGCGGGCGCGCTGCTGTGCCTGCTGCCGGTTCTGGTCCTGCTGTCGCGCCACGTGGTGGTTCAGCAACTGGACGAGGGCCTGGCCCGCGGCATCGGCGTGCGCGTGCAGTGGCTGCGCGCAGCGCTTCTTGCCGTCAGTGTGGCCCTGGCCGGCTCGGCCATCGCCTGGGGCGGCGCCATGGCCTTCGTCGGCTTGATCGCGCCGCATATCGCTCGCCAGCTGATCCCCATCGGTTTCGCCGCCCAGGCCTGCATGGCGGCGCTGGTCGGTGCCAATCTGGTGATACTCGCCGACCTGGCCGGGCGCACCCTGTTTCTGCCGCTGGACTTGCCCGCCGGCATCTTCGTCGCCGTGTTCGGCACCCCGTATTTTCTGTACCTGCTGATCAAGCAGCGGCAGTGAGGACTCCTGAAATGACCGCCATCGCCAGCCGCAACCTGACTCTTGCCTACCAGCGCCAGCCGATCATCGACAACCTCGACCTGGCACTGCCGCGCGGCCAGGTGACGGTGCTGATCGGCAGCAACGGCTGCGGCAAGAGCACGCTGCTGAAATCCTTCGCCCGGCTGCTCAAGCCGCAGGCCGGCACGGTGATCCTCAACGGCGCCGACATCCAGCGCAAACCGACCGCCGCCGTGGCGCGGGAGCTGGCGATCTTGCCGCAGATGCCGGTAGCGCCCGAGGGCATCAGCGTGCGTCAGCTGGTCGCCCTGGGGCGCTACCCGTACCAGAGCTGGATGCAGCAGTGGTCGGCCGAGGACGAAGCCGTGGTGGCCCGCGCACTGACCCGCACCGGCCTCGACGAGCTGGCCGAACGGCCGGTCGATGCGCTGTCCGGCGGTCAGCGGCAGCGCGCCTGGATCGCCATGACTCTGGCCCAGGAAACCGAGTTGGTGCTGCTCGACGAGCCCACCACCTTTCTCGACCTGGCCCACCAGATCGAGGTGCTGGACCTGCTGCGCGAGCTCAATCGCCAGGAGGGCAAGACCATCGTCATGGTGCTGCACGACCTCAACCTGGCCTGTCGCTACGCCGACCATATGGTCGCCGTGCACCAGCGCACCGCCTACGCCCAGGGCAAGCCGGCGGACATCCTCAGCGAAGAGCTGGTCAAGACGGTGTTCGACCTGGATTGCCGGATCATCCCCGACCCGTTCTTCCATACACCGCTATGCATTCCCTTCGGCCGGGACATTCCGCGATGAGCTTCAGCGACGCCGAATGGGCCAGCCTCTGCGGCGCGCTACGGCTGCGCCGCGAATGCGAGCGGGATACTGAGCGCAGCCTGCCGGCTGCCGAGCTGCTCGACGCAGACACCTGCACGGCGCTGCTGGACAGGCTCGGCCCGGTGATTCTCTCGCCATCGCGGCGTATCACCGCCTCGCTGCTGGGCAAGCGCCAGTCGTTCCTGCTCACCGGCGCCTGCCTGTATGCCATGTCGGCCTATGACAAGGGGCTGGAACTGTCGCTGGACAACACCTTTATCGAGTACGGCCACGACGACTGCCTGTGGACCTCGTCGCTGCCGCTGCGCAGCCTGGCCGTGAGCCGGCCTGAACCCGGCGCACGCGAGGCCTGGCGCGAGGCGGTGGCTGGTCAGCTGTTCGCCGGCTTGCTGCAGCCGCTATGGGAGCGCTTTCATCAGCTCACGGGCGTGTCGCGGCGCATCCTCTGGGAAAACACCGCGGTGCGGGTCTACTCGCTGTACGAGCGGCGCCTGGCCAAGCTCGAATGCACGGCGATGCGCCAGCGCTGCGCCGAGGACTTTCGCTGGCTGACCGAACAGGCGCCCGGCAGCCTGTTCGGCCTCGACTACAACCCGCTGCAGCACTTCAACCGGCCGCTGACCCTGCTCGACGACGGCGCCCGGGCGGTGCGTTTCCGCCGCACCTGCTGCTTCTACTACCAGGCCAGCGACCCGGTGGAGTACTGCTCGACCTGCCCGCTGATCCGCCCCAAGGCCCCGCGATAACGCCGAGGAGCGGAGCCGTTGCTGATGCTTACCGCCGTTGCGCGGTCGGGTGGCCGTCACCGGGTCTGTCTCCCGGCGCGATCCTGGCTCCATTCTGCTGGCTGACCATCCAGCGCAGCAGGCTGACCAGCGACACCTTGTGATCCCGCGTGGCACCCCAGATGGATTGGTCCTCGCCATACAGCTCGGTATAGCGGCTGAGCACCAGGTGGCGGCCATCGGCGTCGAGGCGCAGTTGCAGTTCGCGGCAATGCAGGGTGGTCATATCCGGGGTTCTGATTCGCCGGTGTAATACCAGTACGCCTTCAGCGCTCATCGATCGCTCCGCAAAGGTCCGGTTGTATTCCAAGCTTGCCCTCGGCAACGAAATGCGCCCGCCGCTCGGCCACCGCATCGCGCAGGGCCAGGTAGTAATCAGGCTGCTTTCTCAGCTCGTCGGTCAGCGGCAACGCCTCGGCGCGGCCATCGACGATGCCGCCGACGGTATCCACCGTGCCCAGGGTCTCCAGGGTGTCGCTGTTGCTGCCGAACGGCGAGACCAGGAAGCTCAACACCTTGCCGCCGGCGTCGCGCAGGTTGCCGGTGCCGAGCAGCGGCAGCTCGACGATCGGGCCGTTGGCGATGTTCCACACGCCGAAGGTCTGGCCGAAGTCCGCCTCGTGGCGTTCGATGTCCAGCCGTCCGGACACGTCGATCAGGCCGACGACACCCACCGTGGTATTGAGCGCGAAGCGGCCGGCCGTGGTCAGCGAGCGCCGGCCATTGCCCTGCAGCAGATCGTTGATGAACACCTTGGGCTCGCCGAAGTTGGCGACGAAGTTGTGCACGCCGCCCTGCACGAAGCCGGGCAGGTGCCGATAGCCGCGGGCCACCGGGGCCAGCAGGTAGTCGTCGACGCCGCGGTTGAACGCGAAGATGCCACGGTTGAGCGGCTCGGCCGGGTCATGGGGCGCGGCCAGGGTGCCCTGGCAAAGCTGGCTGGAAGAGGGCGTGGGGCTAGCGCAGCCTGCGGCCAGGCTCACGGCAGCAGCCAGCGACAGGGTACGGGCGAAGTGACGAGCGAAAGCGGGAGTCGGCATGGATGATCCTCGATGGAAACTGCGCCGATGCTGCCTGGCAGGTTTTGCCGGAGGATGTCCGCCTTGTTGCGAAATCGCCGCTTTATTGCCGAATTGAAATATATGACGCGCCTGCGCCAATGGTTTTAGATAGCCGCTCCACAACTGCCTGCAGCGAGCCCCGCGTGAACCACCTATTGCTGGTGGACGATGACCTCGACGTCCTCGACCTCCTGAAGAAATTCCTCGAGCTGCACGGCTACCGCGTCGACGTGGCCAGCGATGGCACCAGCCTGTGGCAGGCGATGCAGCGCCAGCAGCCCGACCTGGTGATCCTCGACGTGATGCTGCCGGGGGAGAGCGGCCTGGTGCTTTGTCAGCGCCTGCGCAGCGAACACTCGGTTGCGGTGATCATGCTCACCGCCATGGGCGAACTCAGCGACCGCGTGGTGGGCCTGGAGCTTGGCGCCGATGACTACCTCAGCAAGCCCTTCGACGCCCGTGAGCTGCTGGCCAGGGTGCGCGCGGTGCTGCGCCGGACCGGCGAAGTCAGAAGCGTACTCAACGACAAGCCGCGACCGACCCTGGAATTCGCCGGCTGGCAGCTGGACGTCACGCGCCGCGAACTGCGCTCGCCGGACCAGGTGATGATTCCGCTGTCCGCTGGCGAATTCGAGCTGCTGCTGGTGTTCGCCGAGCACCCGCGCCGGGTGCTCAGTCGCCAGCAACTGCTGGACATGACCCGCGGCGACGCCCACGACGCCTTCGATCGCAGCATCGATGTGCAGGTCAGCCGCCTGCGCCGCAAGCTGGAAGGCGATGTCGGCGCACTGCCGATGATCCGTACGGTGCGCAACAGCGGCTACCTGTTCACCCCCAGCGTGCTGGTGAAACGATGAAACCGCTACGATGGCTCGACTGCCCCAGCGATACGGTGGCGCGCTGGATCGCCCTGACCACCATGGCCGCCATGCTGACCGCGCTGCTGCTGACCTGGGCACTCAGCCAACTGGCGGGCGTATGGGCACGGCCACCGCTGCTGCAGACCGGCCTGCTGGAGAGCCTGGCCAGCATCAGCCGGATCATCGATGCTGCGCCGCTCGAGCAGCGCCCGGCCATCGCCAGGTCGGCCAGCAACGAGATATACAGCACCACCTGGCTGCGCCGCTTCGAGGAAGCCGAGGTGCCGGCGCCGGACGACGATGCGGATTTTCGCGCCGGCGAAGAATTTCTGCGCAGCCAGCTGGGCAATCCCAACGCCAGGGTCCTGGGGTTCGAGCCCGATGAGTGGCCGGCCAACGACCCACGGGCAGGCTATGCCCTATTGGTCGAACTGCGCGATGGCTCATGGCTGAAGTTCTCGGCATTCACCCGCAACTGGGGCCTCGATCCATTGCCGCGCAACCTGATCGTCATTGCCCTGGTGCTGCTGTCGACCATTGCCGTGGCGCTGATCGCCACACGTCACCTGGCCACTCCCCTGGAGCGCTTCGCCCGCGGCGCCCGGCGCTTCGGCAGTGATTTTCGCGCGCCGCCCATCGCCGTCGAGGGGCCCCGGGAAATCCGCCAGGCCATCGTCGCCTTCAACGCCATGCAGGCGCAGTTGCAGCACTTCATCCACGACCGCACGCAGATGCTCGCGGCGATTTCCCACGACCTGCGCACGCCGCTGACGCGCATGCGCTTGCGCGGCGAATTCATCGACGACCCGGAGCAACAGGCCAAGCTGTTTCGCGATGTGGACGAGATGCAGGCGATGATCAACAGTGCCCTGGAGTTCTTCCGCGATGACGCCCGCCTGGAACCGGCGACCGCCTTCGATCTCGCCGGGTTGCTGCACACCCTGGTCGACGACTACCGGGATGCCGGCGTCGAGGTGCAGCTGAGGACTCCCGGGCGGCTGGTCTATGTCGGCCGGCCGATCGGTATCAAGCGCGCGCTCGGCAACCTGCTCGACAACGCCATCAAGTATGGCCGCGAGCCGGCCATCACCCTGGAACAGCGCGCAGAGGGTGTGCACATCCGCGTGCTGGACCGCGGGCCGGGCATCGACCCGGCGTATCAGGAGGAGGTCTTCAAACCCTTCTTCCGTATCGAGGGCTCGCGCAACAAGCACACCGGCGGCGTTGGCCTGGGACTTTGCGCCGCCCGGGCCATCGTGCTGGAACACGGCGGCAGCCTGACCTTGCGCAATCGCCCCCGCGGCGGCCTGGAGGTGCGGGTCGAACTGCCGTTCGCCTGAGCATCTTACGAAGTTCAGCTGACCGATCCGGCCTTCTGGCTCGCCGAGACGGCTTCAGCCAGAGCTATGGTGAGATGTCCGAATACGTCACCACGACGGAACCGGCATGTTCCGCGTTGGTCTCGCGTTCGGCCATCATGCGCGTGCCATTTTCCTTGAGGGCAAACACCAGGCTCCTATTACGCCGCTATCCGGCGGGGCGTGGTAATGGCGGTCGGCGAATAGCCTCGACCGGCCAATACATAAATTGCACCGGCTGCCGGTCGCGCAGGTCACAAGCCTACGATGATCACCCTGGGAGCCGCCGATGAAGCGCCTGCGCATCGCCACCTTCAATATCAATGGCATCAACGCCCGACTGCCCAACCTGCTGAGCTGGCTGGAGCGTGAGCAGCCGGACGTGGTGTGCCTGCAGGAACTGAAGACGCCGGACAAGTCGTTCCCGGCCCGGGACATCGAAGCGGCCGGCTACGGCGTGGTGTATCAGGGGCAGACGTCGTGGAACGGCGTGGCGATTCTCGGCCGCGATACCCAGCCACTGGAGATTCGCCGTGGCCTGCCCGGTGCGGAATGGGACAGCCAGGCGCGCTATATCGAGGCGGCGGTACTTGGCGTGGTGGTGGCCTGCCTGTACCTGCCCAACGGCAACCCGCAGCCCGGCCCGAAGTTCGATTACAAGCTCAGGTGGTTCGAGCACCTGATCGAGCATGCACGCAGCCTGCAGGCCAGCGAGCACCCGGTGGTGCTGGCCGGCGATTTCAACGTGGTGCCGACCGACTTCGACATCTACAACACCCGTTCCTGGCTGAAGGATGCCTTGCTGCAGCCGGAAAGCCGTGAGTGCTTCCGGCGCTTGCTGGACCAGGGCTGGGTGGACGCGTTGCGCACCCTGCACCCGGATGAGCAGTTGTTCACCTTCTGGGATTACTTCCGTCGCCACTGGCAGAGCAACTCCGGGCTGCGGATCGACCACCTGCTGCTCAACCCGGCACTGGCGCCCTACCTCCAGGCGGCGGGCGTAGACACCTGGGTGCGTGGCGAGGAGCACCCCAGTGACCACGCGCCAACCTGGATCCAGCTGAGCAGCCGCAAACGGCGAGGCAGATGAAGCCATGCTGACGACCAGAAGCGTTATTTCCTTTGGAAATAAGCAAAGACCTTTTTCATATTTGCAGCCGCTTTGGGTGACAAGGAAAATGCTCGATTACGCAATTTTTTGATACAGGTCAAAGCCTTACTTTAAAGGTGTCTTTTGAACGCATCCCTCAGCGGCCAGTTGGCCACAACGCTTTTCGACAGCCAGCCGGGGCCTGACGAGCGTCAGCGTGCCCGCGACGGCCTGATCGACTATTTCGCCTGCCTGCTGCCGGTGCAACTCGGCCTGGTGCGGGACTCGGGACTGGCGCCGCTACGTGGGGTGTTTCCTGCTACGCGCAGCATGGGAAATCACGCGTTGCAGCTCGGCTACATGAGCCATGCCCTGGATTTCGACGACTACCATGCGACCTTTCGCGGCCACCCGACCACCGTGGTGCTGTCGACGCTGCTGACCTTGCTCGAAGACCAGCCGCCGATGGCGGTCGAGGCGTTTCTCGACGCCTATATCGTCGGCGTCGAGCTGGCGGGGCGCCTGGGCAAGGCCATCGGCACGCGCCATTACGCCGCCGGGCTGCACAGCACCGCGACGCTGGGTGTGATCGCGGCCACCGGCGCCGCGTGCCGGTTGCTGCGCCTGACGAAGGAACAAAGCGAAGTCGCCCTTGGCCTGGCCGCCACCCAGGCTTCGGGCCTGCGCGCCCAGTTCGGCTCCGCGGCCAAGGCCCTGCATGCCGGCCTGGCCGCACGGGGTGCGGTCAACAGCGTCGAATTGGCCCGCGCCGGTTTCGCCGCGCAACGCCACGGCGTGCTGGAGGCATTCCTGGCCGCCGTGGGTTACGGCGTCGAACGCCCTGATGATCTGCTGGCCGGGTGGGGCGCACCCTGGCGAATCATCTCGCCCGGCCTGGAATTCAAGCGTTACCCAACCTGCGGCGGTACCCATAGCGCCGCGGAAGCGGCCTTCGTGCTGCGCGAGCGGCTGGGTGCCGACCTGGACGCCGTGCAGCATATCGAGGTGAGCTTCCCGCCGGGCGCCGACACCGCACCCAATATCACTGCCCCGGTCAATGGCGTGCAGGCGCGCTTCAGCCTCGAATACGTGATCGCCGATGGGCTGCTCAACGGCGCCATTTCCCTCGAGCGTTACGGCGAAGAAGCGGTCGATATCCGGATCGCCGCGCTGGCCGCCCGGGTACGCCGGGTACCGGACCCCAGTGCGCCGGCCGATGAGCTGGATCCGGACCGGCGCTTTCACCGCGTCACCCTGTTCATGGCCGATGGCACCTCCCACAGCCACTGCGTGACGCGCCTGGAAACCGCCGCCGTGCCCACCGATGTGCTGGCCAAGCTGCGCAACAACCTTCGATCCCTGCCCGAGGCGCGGCTGGCCGCGATCAGCGCGGATCTGCAACTCGCTGACGATGCCGCGCTGCATCGTCTGGCTTCACTCATTAGCTGTCAGTAAGGATTCGTTATGTCCGTGCAACCTGCTTCACCCCGTCAATTGCGCCTCGGCCTGTTCGTGCAGGCGCTGGGGCACCACGTGGGCGGCTGGCGTGCCGAGGGCGCGAAAGGCTCGCCCACCGATATCGACTGGTTCACCTGGATCGCCAGGAAGGCGGAAGAGGGCAAGTTCGACATGTTCTTCGTCGGCGACGCCCTGGCTACCAGCGTGCATCGTTTGCCGTCGACCCTATCGCGCCTGGAACCGCTGACGCTGCTCTCGGCCCTGGCCGTGCAGACCCAACACATCGGCCTGGCCGCCACCGCGTCCACCACCTTCGACGAGCCGTTCCACCTGGCGCGCGCGCTCTGTTCGGTGGACCACATCAGCCGTGGCCGCGGCGCCTGGAACGTGGTCACCTCGTTCTCCCTCGACGCGGCGCGCAACTTCAGCCGTGAAGACCTGCCGTCCCACGCCGACCGCTACGAAATGGCCCGGGAGTTTCTCGATGTGGCCTTCAAGCTGTGGGATGGCTGGGAAGAGGGCGCCATCGTCCGCGAGAAGGACACCGGCCGTTACTCCGATGAAAGCAAGATCCATGCGGCCAACCACAAGGGCAAGCACTTCCAGGTGCAAGGCCCGCTGAACATCGCCCGTTCACCCCAGGGCCGCCCGGTGATCATCGAGGCGGGTTCGTCGCCGGCAGGCCAGCAGTTGGCCGCGCAAACCGCCGAAGTGGTGTTCACCGCAGCGTCGTCGCTGGAGGAGGGCCAGGCCTTCTACCAGAGCCAGAAGCAGTTCGTGCGTGACGCCGGTCGCCAGCCCGACCACCTGCTGATCCTGCCCGGTGTGATGCCCATCGTCGGCCGTACCCGTGAAGAGGCCCAGGCAGTCTGGAACCAGCTCAACGAACTGGTGGACATCGACAACGGCATCGAGCAGCTGTCGGCGCGTTTCGGCGTGGACATGACCGCCTATCCGCTGGACGGCCCGGTGCCGGAAATCCCCGCCACCGAAGGCAGCCAGAGCCGCGTCAAGCTGCTTACCGAGCTGGCCGCCCGCGAGAACCTCACCCTGCGCCAACTGGCGGCGGTGGCTGCCGGCTCGCGCGGTCACCGCGTTGTGGTCGGCACCGCCGAGGATATCGCCGATGACTTCCAGCACTGGCTGGAGCAGGGCGGCGCCGATGGTTTCAACATCATGCCGGCGGTGCTGCCCGACCAGCTGGAGCTGTTCGTCGAGCTGGTGATTCCCGAGCTGCAGCGCCGCGGCCTGTTCCGCACCGATTACCAATTCAGCACGCTGCGGGAAAACCTCGGCCTGCCTCCTGTCGACGAAAACTTTGCCGCCGTTGCCCCACTGGCAACCGAGAAGGAATGACCCATGAAACGTTCTGCACTGACCGCTGCCGCCTTCGCGCTGTTGCCCCTGACCGGCGCCATTGCCGCCGACAAGGGCGTGCCCTTCAACGCCACCGCCAAGCCCGAGGCCGATGCCGCGCTGCATGACAGCCTGCCGGAGGCGATCAAGAAACGTGGCAGCATCATCGCCGGTACCAACCCGAACACCCCGCCGACCACCTTCTACCAGGCCGACAACAAGACCCTGGCCGGGCGCGAGATCGACATCATCAGCGCGGTCGCCGATCGCCTGGGCGTCAGGCTGGATCTGCGCGACACCGGCGGCTTCGACAACATCATTCCGGGCTTGAAATCCGGGCGTTACGACGCGGCGATCTCCAATATCGACGCCAATGCCAAGCGCCTGGAGCAGGTCGACTTCGTCGGCTACTACAACGCCTCCAAGCTGGCCCTGGTCGGCCGCGCGGATTCCGACAAAGGCCCGTTCAACAGCTTTGCCGAGCTGTGCGGCCAGACCGTCGGCGCCGGCGCCGGCACCTCCCAGGTCACGCGCCTGCAACAGGCCAGCGAGGCCTGCGTGGCCGATGGCAAGCCGGCCATCAAGGTGCCGATCTTCCCGGATCGCCCGGCCGGCGTACAGGCGGTGATCAGCGGCCGCGTGCCGATGTTCTTCGGCCCCTACGAAGGCCTGCGCTACCAGGCCAGCCAGGTGAAGGCGCTGAAACTGGCCGGCGAGATCACCATCGAGGACACCATCGTGTCCATCGCCCTGGCCAAGGACTCGCCGCTGGGCAAACCGATCCAGGCAGCGCTGAACTCGCTGATCAAGGACGGCACCTACCAGCAGATCCTCGACAAGTGGGAAATCGGCTTCGGCGCCGTCGAATCCGCCGGCCTCAACGCAGAAAACCTCAAATGAGCCAACGGCCTGACGACGACATCGCCGGGCTGCGCATCGTCAAGCACCGTCACTGGGGGCGCTGGTTCAGCGCCCTGATCGTGCTGTTGCTGCTGTCGCTGGTGGCCACCTCGATGGTCAACAACCCACGTTTCGAATGGGACGTGGTGGCGCAGAACCTGACGGAGGAGTCGATCCTCGCCGGCGTGCTGATGACCATCGAACTGACGGTCATCTCGGTGGTGTTCGGCTTTGCCGGCGGTACGCTGCTGGCCCTGATGCGGCTGTCGTCCAACCCGGTGCTGGTCAGCGTCAGCTGGGCCTACACCTGGTTCTTCCGCGCCGTGCCGATGTTGGTGCAGCTGTTTCTCTGGTACAACATCGCGGCGCTGTACCCGCAGCTGTCGCTGAGCCTGCCGCTGGTGGGCGAGTTGTGGAGCGCGGAAACCAACGAGATCATCAGCCCGTTCAGCGCGGCGGTGCTGGCCCTGGTGATTCACCAGTCCGCGTACGCGGCGGAAATCATTCGCGCCGGCATCCAGAGCGTCGGACAGGGCCAGCTCGAAGCCGCCAAGGCCCTGGGCTATCGGCCCGGGCAGATCTTCCGCCAGACCGTGCTGCCCCAGGCCATGCGCACCATCCTGCCGCCGGCCGGCAACGAGGTGATCGGCCAACTGAAAACCACCGCGGTGGTGTCGGTGATCGCCCTGCAGGATGTGCTCTATTCGGCGCAGATCATCTACCAGCGCACCTATGAGGTGATTCCGCTGCTGCTGGTCGCCACCCTCTGGTACTTGGTGATGACCTCGGTGCTGTCGGTGCTCCAGCATTACATCGAAGTGTGGTTCAGCCGCGGCAATGGCCCGGCGCGGGGCAGCTGGCTGCGCCGCAACAAAGGCACGCAGGAGTCCGCGTCATGAGCGAGCCCATCCGCCTGCATGGCGTGCACAAGCAGTTTTCCGGCAATACGGTGCTGCACGGCATCGACCTGGACATCGCCGCCGGCTCGGTGACGGTGATTCTCGGGCCGTCCGGTTCGGGCAAGTCGACACTGCTGCGCTGCATCAACCACCTGGAAAAACTCGACGGCGGCACCATTCACGTCGGCGACACGCTGATCGGTTATTGCCGCAAGGGCCAGGCGCTCTACGAACTGCCGGAGAAGGCCGTCGCCCGGCAGCGTCAGCGCATCGGCATGGTGTTCCAGCAGTTCAACCTGTTCCCGCACCGCACGGTGCTGCAGAACATCGCCGATGCACCGATCCGCATCCTCGGCCAGAAACGCGCCGAGGTGGAGGCGCGGGCCATGCAGCTGCTTGACCAGGTCGGTCTGGCGCACCGTGCGCAGGCCTGGCCACGGGAGCTGTCCGGCGGCCAGCAGCAGCGCGTGGCGATCGCCCGGGCACTGGCCATGCAACCCGAGGTGATGCTGTTCGACGAGCCGACCTCGGCACTGGACCCCGAGCTGGTGGGCGAAGTGCTCCAGGTAATGAAGCAGTTGGCGCACTCGGGCATCACCATGGTGGTGGTCACCCATGAAATCGGCTTTGCCCGCGAGGTGGCGGACAACCTCGTGTTCATGGACAACGGCAAGGTGGTGGAGGCGGGCGATGCCCGCGCCTTGCTGGACAACCCGCAGCATCCACGGCTGCGCGAGTTCCTGGCCAGCGTGCTTTGAGGCGCGCCGCCTGGTGGTGAGCCTTGCTCATCGCCAGGTGCTTTATTCGGCCCGGCTTGCGTGAACGGTATGTAGAAATTGCGCAGCTGTCTAAGGCGGGAGAGGGCGCCGACCTGCCGAGTAACAGCCAACCATGTTCAAGCGGGTCGGAATCACGCGCCCGATGTATTAGACTTGCCGGTTGCCGAAAGAACCGTCATGGCCATAGCCATGAAGGGCTTTCATCCTTCAAATATGTGTGGTGAAGATGAACAAGCCTTTCATTTCGCTGTGCCCTGAAATTACCCGGGCACATGCGCTGAAGCTGATGGACTGGTTGGAAGATGAGCGCGTTACCTGCTACCTGAGCGATTCGCGTGATGTTTCCCGCTCCATCGAACACGCCATCGATCGGACTCAGTTGCCGATTCTGACCCATCTGTTCAACCAGGGCGGCCGATTCTTCATGGCCTACGACCGGCATGACGATCCGGTTGGCTTCGTGCGTCTGATCAAGACCGGCTCGGCGTGCGAAATCGTCCTGGCCATCGGCGACAGCGACAAGTGGGGGCAGAACCTGGGCACCCGTACGATCCGCGAAAGCATGAAACTGGCTTTCCTCGACATGCGGGCCAAGACGCTGATCGCCAAGATCCATCCGGACAACCAGCGCTCGCAGAAAGCCTTTGAACGCAGCGGCTTCAGACTCGAGAGCGAAACGCCGACCATGACGTTATGGGCCATGACGGCCGGGCGCTACCTGCAGCTGCTGCGCGAAGATGCGTTCCGCGATGCACCTGGGATCTACATCACCGAAATGGACAAGGCCAAGCTCGACAGCCTGATCGCGCTGGAGGAAGGCCCAGTCGTCCAACTCGAACATGAGCTCGAGCGCGCCATCGTCGTCGAGGCGGATCAGGTGCCCAGCAATGTCGTCACCATGAACTCCAGGGCCCTGGTGCAGCTGGACGACGAAGCGTTCGAAGTGGCCCTGGTTTATCCCGAAGACGCCGACCACAGCGCTGGCAAGCATTCGGTGTGTTCCGACCTCGGCGCCGCGATCCTGGGTTATCAGGAGGGGGATGCCATCAACTGGCGCATAGCGGGTCGCACGCGGCAGATCGAGATCAGGAAGGTGCTTTACCAGCCGGAGGCGGCGGGTGATTATCACCTGTAATCCGGCGCGAAATCTTCCCAAGAACGGGCAGCGCTGTTCATGGCTGATAAGATTGCTATGGATAGAAGATTGAGCGAGGAGAAATGCCAGGCGACTCAGCGTGCCATCGTCGTCGAGGTTTGAGGCAAACGGGGCACAGGTTGATCTAGCGGCTGGCAGCTTCGTATATGCAATTTAACATAATATACATTATGCGAAGTTATGTACTGAACGATGCCAGCCGTTCTCCTGCCAGGTTCTTGTAATCATCCGCTGCAAAACTCACTACGTAATCGTCAGTCCCTTCAAAGTGGCCGCTGCTGATGCCGAACACTCTAATTTGCGAAAGATGCTCGCCATGGGCATGCGCACGGTGCTTGGACGGCTTTGCAGATATGGCTGTCGAAGATGCCGCGGCTGGCGTCCTGCTTTCAGCTCGCGTTGTGCCTGAGAAATATCGTGGGTCGTTCGCCAGGATCTGGCGCTGCGTACGGCACCAGATGAACACGTTCCAGGGCGCCGCATAGCAAGCTGCCGGGTTGTTCCAGATCTGGAACGGTGTGTAATCCCGCACCGATGCCGTCGCCATGACGGCATCGGCCTTTCACGCTACAGGATCAGGCTACCGATAACGGCCAGAATGAACGCGATACCACCCAGCAACGTCTCCATCACCGTCCAGGTTTTCAGCGTGGTCTTCTCGTCCATTTCCAGGAAGCGGCTGACCAGCCAGAAGCCCGAGTCGTTGACATGGGACAGCACCGTCGCGCCACCGGCGATGGCCACCACGATAAAGCACAGGTCGAACTCGCTGAGCCCCGGCGTGGCGGCGACCATTGGTGCCACCAGCGCGGCTGTGGTGGTCAAGGCCACGGTAGCCGAGCCCTGGGCGACGCGCAGCGCCGCGGAGATCACGAAGGCAGCGAGGATTACCGGCATGCCGGTGTCCGACAGGGTATCGGCCAGGGCATCACCGATACCACTGGTGCGCAGCACACCACCGAACATGCCCCCTGCCCCGGTGACCAGAATGATCGAGCAGATCGGCCCGAGCGCGCCTTCGCAGACCTTTTCCAGATGCTGGCGACTGTGCCGGCCGCTGAAGGCGATCAAGGCGAACAGCACGGTGATCAGCAGCGCCACCGGCGTTTTGCCGAGCATGCGCAGGAACTGCACCCAGCTGCTGCCGCCATCCACCGCGCCCATGACCGTCAGGGTGTTGAGGCCGGTGTCCAGAAAGATCAGCAGCAATGGCATCAGCAGAATGGTCATCACCAGTGAAAAGGCCGGCGGCGTCACGCTGTTATCGCGCGGCACGTCGGTCAGAAAGCTGGCCGGCAGTTTCAGGTCATAGCGTTTGCCGGCCCACAGGCCGAACAGATAGGCGCCGAAATACCAGGTTGGCAGCGCGATGACGGTACCGACGATGACCAGCAGACCGATGTTGGCGCCCAGCAGTTCTGCCGCGGCCACCGGCCCCGGATGCGGCGGCACCAGGGCGTGCATCGCGGCGAAGGCGCCGGCGGCAGGCAGCGCATACTTGAGGGTCGAGCCGCCGAAGCGCTTGGCCACGCTGAAGATGATCGGCAGCATCACGATCAGGCCGGCATCGAAGAAGATCGGAAAGCCGAACAGCAGCGAGGCTACGCCCAGCGCGAATGGCGCCCGGTGTTCACCGAACTTGTTGATCAGCGTGTCGGCCAGCACCTGGGCGCCGCCGGTGATTTCCAGCAGGCGGCCGATCATCGCGCCAAGGCCGACCAGCAAGGCTACTGCTGCGAGGGTGGTGCCGAAGCCGCCGAGCAGTGTCGGCACGATCTTGTCGAAGGGAATCTGCGTCGCCAGAGCCGTGAAGATACTCACCAGCACCAGCGCCAGGAACGCATGCAGGCGGAAGCGGATGATCATCAGCAACAGCAGCAGAACGGCGCCGGCGGCGATGGACAGCAGTGGCCCGGCGCCGAGGGTGGTGGTCACTTCATTCATGGTGAGCGCCCTCCTCTACAGCTGCAGTCAGGTGATCAAGGGGTGTGCGGTACAGCTCAGCCTGATGTTCGGTATTCATGTCGCCTCCACTTGTCTTTGTTATGGGAGATGCATGGGTGCACGGTCAGCGGTCGTCGCTGGAAGCCCGCCACCAGTCAGCGGCCTTGCGGCCAAGGGTATCGATGGGTTGCGTGGCATCCAGCGCCAGGGTCGAGGGCTCGCCATGGGGCGGTTCCAGAGTGGCGAACTGGCTGTCGATCAGGCTGGCGGGCATGAAGTGCCCCGGGCGATTGCCGACGCGCTGGGCGGCCTCCTCACGGGACAATTCGAGAAACACGAAGCCCAGGCCGGGCACGGCCTCGCGCAGCCGGTCGCGGTACTTGCGCTTGAGCGACGAGCAGGTCAATACGGGATGGGGGTGGGCCTCGAGTGCGCTGATCAGTTCCCGACCCAGGCGCGTCAGCCAGTCGGCACGGTCATCGTCATCGAGGGGAATTCCCGCGCTCATCTTCTCGATATTGGCGGGCGGATGAAACTGGTCACCTTCGATCAGGTAACCGCCGACATGGTTGGCGATCGATTCGCCGACGCAGCTTTTGCCACATCCGGATACGCCCATGACGACCACTGCGGTTATCGGTTTGCTCATCGTGCAACTCCAGCAGAAGACAGCGCTATCTTTGGCGGATATAGCAATACGCGAGACAGCGGCTTCAAATGTTGTAACTGTTATACGCCGGTTCCTGCTGCTCAGAGGCTGCCAGCGCATCGCGCTCGATTGCCAAGCCCTTGAGACAGCGCTACCTTAACCATCAACTCTGGCCGATGACAACCCCTGGCGATGAAATCCCCGACGCACAGCAGTTCCCGCACCCTTGGCATGCCGACCCTGGCGCAGGTCGCCGAACGTGCCGGGGTATCGACCATCACCGCCTCGCGGGCGCTGCGCGGCGTGGCCACGGTGGGTGCCGATCTCGCCGAACGGGTGCGCAAGGCCGCCGATGAGCTGGGTTATGTGGGCAACCCGGCGGCGCGAACCCTGGCGTCGGCGCGTGGCACCTCGGTCGTGGTGCTGATTCCGTCGCTCTCCAACCAGCTGTTCATCGAGCCGCTGGAGGCCATTCACGAAGTGATGCGCCCACGCGGTATCGAGGTATTGATCGGCGATTACCACTATTGCCGCGACGAGGAAGAGCGACTGGTGCGCAACTACCTGCCGTACCGGCCCATGGGCATGCTGCTGACCGGTTTCGACCGCACCGAAGGCACGCGACACCTGCTCGGCGCCAGCCGCATTCCCTGCGTGCACATGATGGAATTGAGCGATGCGCCGGGTATCGCCAGCGTCGGCTTTTCCCAGCAGGCGGCGGGTGAAGCCGCGGCCAGGCACCTGTTGCAGCAAGGTCGCAAGCGGCTCGCCTATGTGGCGGCCCAGCTGGACCCACGGGTGATGCAGCGTGGCGAAGGCTTTCGCCGTGCCCTGCAGGCCGCGGGTGTCTACGACCCGACCCTGGAGCTGTTGCACCCCCTGCCCTCGTCCATCGGCCTGGGCTGCCAGCTGTTTCGCGAGCTGATGCAGCGCCACCCGGATGTCGACGGCATCTTCTTCTGCAACGACGACCTGGCCCAGGGCGCGCTTTTCGAGGCGCAACGCTGCGACATGGCTGTGCCGGGACGCGTGGCGATGGTCGGTTTCAACGACCTGCCGGCTTCTGCGCACACCGTGCCGCGGCTGTCATCGATCCATACGCCGCGCACCGAGGTCGGTCGCGAAGCCGCCAACCTGCTGCTGAAAATGCTCGATGGTCGCCCTGCTGCATCCAGCATCGACCTGGGCTTCGAGTTGCGGGTGCGGGAAAGCAGCTAGCAGGTCATCAAACGGCAATACATCTCGGCGATGCTCGAGGCCTGATACAAGGATGTATCGCCCCAGAAAAAAGCCCGGTCAGTGCCGGGCTTCTTTCGTTCTGGGGCGGATCACTCCAGCGTCAGGGCGACGCGTCCACGCTCGGGGCAGGCTTCCATGTAGCGATGCGACTCGGCGAACTCCTCGAAAGCGAAGGTCTTGTCGATCCGCGGCTTGAGCAGGCCATCGGCGGTGAGCATGTTGATGTGATCCAGGGCGCGCTGCACGGCGGCGTGATCCTGCTCGATGCCCAGTTCCGAGTGCCCGGTGAAGTCCAGCACGCAATGACGGAAGAACTGCAGGTGTTTCTTGAACGCGGCACAGGCCGGGAACGCGGTGTCGTTGCCACCGTTGAGGCCGTAGAGGATCAGCTTGCCGCGGGTGGCGGCGACGTCACCGAGCAGCTTGAGCTGCTGGCCGGCGCAGTGGTCGAGGATCACCTCGGCGCCCTTGCCCTCGGTGTAACGCTCGACCTCGAGAACCAGATCCTGCTCCTCGGTGAAGATGATCTTGTCGGCGCCCAGCTCGCGCAGGAACTCGCGGCTGCCCGGCACGCTGGTCGAAACGATGACCTTGGCACCCAGCGCCTTGGCCAGTTGCACCGACTGCGGCGCCAGGCAATGGCAGGCCTCGGTGATCAGCACGTGCTGGCCGGCCTTGAGCTTGGCCAGGTCGACCATCGCGAAATAGGCGAACAGCAGGCCGGTGTAGTGGATGCTCGCCTCGACCGGGCTGAGCACGTCGGGGTAGCGGGTCAGCGCATAGCGCGGCACCACCACCATGTCCCCCCAGGTCGGGTAACGGTTGGGCGTATTGGCCGGGAACGCGGCTACCGGCGTGCCGACCGCAAGGTCGTCGACACCCTCGCCCACGGCTTCTACGATACCGGCCAGCTCGGAGCCGACCCCGGAAGGTAATTTGGCTTCTTCGGACGCCAGGTTCTGGCGCCACAGCACGTCACCCCAGCTGACGCCGAGCGCCTGGACACGTACCAGCACCTCCCCGGCATTCGGAGTGGGTGTCGGCATTTCTTCGCACTGCAATACGCTGGCGTCGCCGAACTTGTGGAAACGGATCATGCGGGACATCGTCAACCTCAACTGATCGCGGATTGGGTCATTCACTGGATTCGACTTTATCTGCAGACCTGGGTGCACACCACCCGACACGACTAATAGTCGTCATGCCTGGCAGTGATATAGGCCGGCGGAACGTGTGGATATGCCAATGTTACCGGTGTCTTTCCCAATGCGCTCAAGTGCTCGTACTATTGGCGGACAAGGCTCTCACTAGCGTCCCGCTCTGGCAAGCCCGCACATTTGGAACCCGGATGAACCGCAACGACCTGCGCCGTCTCGATCTCAACCTGCTGATCGTGTTCGAAACGCTGATGCACGAACGCAGCGTGACCCGTGCGGCAGAGAAACTGTTCCTTGGCCAGCCGGCGATCAGTGCGGCATTGTCGCGCCTGCGCAACCTGTTCGACGACCCCCTGTTCGTGCGCACCGGCCGCAGCATGGAGCCCACCGCCAGGGCCCAGGAAATCTTCGCCCTGCTGTCGCCGGCGCTGGATTCGATCTCCACCGCGGTCAGCCGCGCCTCGGAGTTCGACCCGGCCACCAGCACCGCGGTATTCCGGGTCGGCCTGTCGGACGACGTCGAGTTCGCGCTGCTTCCGGCGCTGCTGCGGCGCCTGCGCTCCGAGGCGCCCAACGTGGTGCTGGTGGTGCGCCGTGCCAACTACCTGCTGATGCCCAACCTGCTCGCCTCCGGGGAAATTTCCGTAGGCGTGAGCTACACCGAGGAGCTGCCGGCCAACGCCAAGCGCAAGACGCTGCGGCGCAGCAAGCCGAAGCTGCTGCGTGCCGATTCGATACCTGGCAAGTTGAGCCTCGACGAATACTGCGCTCGCCCCCACGCCATGGTGTCGTTCGCCGGCGACCTCAACGGCTTCATCGATGATCAGTTGGCGCGCTTCGAGCGCACCCGCAAGGTGGTGCTCGCCGTGCCGCAGTTCAACGGCCTGGGCACCCTGCTGGCCGGTACCGACCTGATCGCCGTGGTGCCCGACTACACCGCCGCCGCGCTCACCGCCGCCGGCGGCCTGCGCGCCGAAGACCTGCCCTTCGAAAGCGACAGCTTCGAGATGTCCATGGCCTGGCGTGGCGCCCAGGACAACGACCCGGCCGAACGCTGGCTGCGCTCGCGCATCCAGATGTTCTTCGGTGATCCCGACAGCCTGGAATAGCGCCTGGAACCAGCTTGGCCATCTAGATTAAATAGATAGGTAGCTTTCTATTTATATTCCAACGGGTAATATCATCATTCGTGATGATATTTATTTTCGTGGCATTCGATTCGTGCCCGGATGTTGCAGCGACCAGACTCCGCCTCCATCACCTCCCTCTCCTCTTGGCGGATCGCAATCATGGAACAGTCCAACCCAAGGCTCTGGCAATTTCCCCTGGCCCTTACCGCAGCCCTCGTACTGGCTGCCTGTGGCAAGAGCCAGGAAACCGCACAGCAGATGCCTACCCCCAAGGTCAGCGTGGCCGAAGTCATCGAACAGCCCCTCAACGAATGGGACGAGTTCACCGGCCGCCTCGAAGCGCCGGAATCGGTGCAGATCCGCCCCCGGGTTTCCGGCTTCATCGACAAGGTGAGCTTTACCGAAGGGGCACTGGTTAAGAAAGGCGACCTGCTGTTCCAGATCGACCCGCGCCCTTTCCAGGCCGAAGTCAAACGCCTGGAAGCGCAGCTGCAGCAAGCCCGCTCCAATCAGGTTCGCGCCAGCAGCGAAGCCCAGCGTGGCGAGCGCCTGCGGGAAGGCAATGCGATTTCCACCGAACTGGCCGATGCACGCAAGAGTGCGGCCCAGGAGGCCCAGGCCGCCGTGGCCGGCATTCAGGCCGAACTCGACAACGCTCGCCTGAACCTCAGTTTCACCCGCGTGACCGCGCCCATCGATGGCCGCGTCAGCCGTGCCGAAGTCACCGCCGGCAACCTGGTGACCGCCAGCGAATCGCTGCTCACCTCGCTGGTGTCCACCGACAAGGTGTACGCCTACTTCGACGCCGACGAGCGCGCCTTCCTCAAGTACACCGAGCTGGCTCGCAAGGCCGGCCACGACAGCCGTGGCAAGAGCCCGGTGTACCTGGGCCTGTCCAATGAGGAAGGCAACCCGCACCTGGGCCAGCTGGACTTTCTCGACAACCAGGTCAACCCGCGCACCGGCACCATCCGCGGCCGCGCGGTGTTCGACAACCGTGACGGCCAGTTCACCCCGGGCCTGTATGCGCGCCTGAAGCTGGTGGGTAGCGACACCTACGACGCCATGCTGATCCAGGACGTCGCCGTCGGCACCGACCTGGGCAAGAAGTTCGTGCTGGTGCTCGGTGACAACAACACCGTGGCCTACCGCTCGGTGGAGCTGGGGCCCAAGCTGGAGGGCTTGCGCATCGTACGCAGTGGCCTGGCCAAGGGCGACCGCGTGGTGGTCAACGGTCTGCAGCGTGCCATTCCGGGCAGTACCGTGGACCCGCAAGCCGTGCCGATGGCCGACGAGAAGACCCTGGCGACGCTGGAAAAGCAGCGCAAGGCCGTGGCCTCGGCGCGCAACAATGACGAACCGCTGAAGGTCAGCCTCAAGTAACAGCGGGCCTCGCCCTCTCCCCCTTCCTACCCGAGAACCTGCTCGCGCCGCCCATGGCGTGGGCAGGCTGGGCTGTGCCCGCATCAAAAGGACTCTAACGATGAACTTCTCGCAGTTCTTCATCCAGCGGCCGATCTTCGCCGCCGTGCTGTCGCTGATCATCCTGATCGGCGGCGCCATCTCGCTGTTCCAGCTGCCGATCAGCGAATACCCGGAAGTGGTGCCGCCCACCGTGGTGGTACGTGCCGACTTTCCCGGTGCCAACCCCAAGGTGATCGGCGAAACCGTCGCCTCGCCGTTGGAGCAGGCCATCGTCGGCGTCGAGGGCATGCTCTACATGTCGTCCCAGGCGACCAACGACGGGCGCATGACGCTGACCATCACCTTCGCCCTGGGCACCAACCTGGATACTGCCCAGGTGCAGGTGCAGAACCGCGTCACCCGCACCATGCCGACGCTGCCCACCGAAGTGCAGCGCCTTGGCGTGACGGTGGACAAGGCCTCGTCGGACATGACCATGGTCGTGCACCTGACCTCGCCCAACGACGCCTACGACATGCTCTACCTGTCCAACTACGCCTCGCTGAACATCAAGGACGAGCTGGCTCGCCTCGATGGCGTCGGCGACGTGCAGCTGTTCGGCCTCGGCGACTACTCGATGCGCGTGTGGCTGGACCCGGACAAGGTCGCCTCCCGCGGGCTCACCGCCACCGACGTGGTCAATGCCATCCGCGAGCAGAACCGCCAGGTGGCGGCCGGCTCCCTGGGCGCACCACCGGCGGCCAGCGACAACAGCTTCCAGCTGTCGATCAATACTCAGGGCCGTCTGGTCAGCGAGGAAGAGTTCGAGAACATCGTGGTGCGCGCCGGCGAGAACGGCGAGATCACCCGCCTCAAGGACATCGCCCGCATCGAACTGGGCTCCAAGCAATACGCCCTGCGTTCGCTGCTCAACAACAAACCCGCCGTGGCCATGCCGATCTTCCAGCGCCCGGGCTCCAACGCCATCGCCATTTCCGATGCGGTGCGCGAGCGCATGGCCGAACTGAAGCAGAGCTTCCCCCAGGGCGTGGATTACGAAATCGTCTACGACCCGACCATCTTCGTGCGCGGCTCCATCGAAGCGGTGGTGCACACCCTGCTCGAAGCCATCGTGCTGGTGGTGCTGGTGGTGATCCTGTTCCTGCAGACCTGGCGCGCCTCGATCATCCCCCTGGCCGCCGTGCCGGTGTCGCTGATCGGCACTTTCGCGGTCATGCACATGTTCGGCTTCTCGCTCAACGCCCTGTCACTGTTCGGGCTGGTGTTGGCCATCGGTATCGTGGTGGATGACGCCATCGTCGTGGTGGAGAACGTCGAACGCAACATCGGCCTCGGCAAGACGCCGCTGGAGGCGACCCGCCAGGCCATGAAGGAAGTCACCGGGCCGATCGTCGCCACCGCCTTGGTGCTGTGCGCCGTGTTCGTGCCGACCGCCTTCATCTCCGGCCTCACCGGGCAGTTCTACCAGCAGTTCGCGCTGACCATCGCCATCTCCACGGTGATCTCGGCGTTCAACTCGCTGACCCTGTCGCCGGCCCTGGCCGCCGTATTGCTCAAAGGCCATCACGAGCCCAAGGACCGTTTCTCGGTGGTCCTCGACCGGCTGTTCGGCCGCTGGCTGTTCAACCCCTTCAACCGCGTGTTCGAACGGGCCAGCCATGGCTACGTCGGCACCGTGCGCCGGGTGGTGCGCGGCAGCGGCATCGCGCTGATCCTCTACGCCGGCCTCATGGGGCTGACCTACCTGGGCTTTTCCAGCACGCCCACCGGCTTCGTGCCGCCCCAGGACAAGCAGTACCTGGTGGCCTTCGCCCAGCTGCCGGACGCCGCCAGCCTGGACCGCAGCGAAGCGGTGATCAAGCGAATGTCGGACATCGCCGCCAAGCACCCCGGCGTGGAGAACACCGTGGCCTTCCCGGGCCTGTCGATCAACGGTTTCACCAACAGCCCGAACAGCGGCATCGTGTTCGTCACCCTGAAGGACTTCGATCAGCGCAAGGACGCGTCGCTGAGCGCCAACGCCATCGCCGCGGACCTCAACGGCCAGTTCGCCAGCATCCAGGAAGCCTACATCGCCATCTTCCCGCCACCACCGGTGATGGGCCTGGGCACCATCGGCGGCTTCCGCGTGCAGCTGCAGGATCGCGGCAGCCTGGGTTACGAGGAGCTGTACAGGCAGACCCAGAACATCATCGCCAAGAGCCAGAACGTACCGGAGCTGGCCGGGCTGTTCACCAGCTATCAGGTCAACGTGCCCCAGGTGGAAGCCAACCTCGACCGCGAGAAGGCCAAGACCCATGGCGTGGCCATCGATGACATCTTCGACACCATGCAGGTCTACCTCGGCTCGCTGTACGCCAACGACTTCAACCGCTTTGGCCGTACCTACCAGGTCAACGTGCAGGCCGACCAGCGCTTCCGCCTGGACGCCGAGCAGATCGGCCAGCTGAAGGTGCGCAACAACCGGGGCGAGATGATTCCGCTGTCGACCTTCGTCAAGGTCAGCGACACCTCCGGCCCCGACCGGGTGATGCACTACAACGGCTTCATCACCGCCGAGATCAACGGCGCGGCAGCCCCCGGCTACAGCTCCGGCCAGGCCGAAGCGGCGATGGCCAAGCTGCTCAGGGAAGAACTGCCCAACGGCATGAGCTACGAGTGGACCGAGCTGACCTACCAGCAGATCCTCGCCGGCAATACCGCACTGTTCGTGTTCCCGCTCTGCGTGCTGCTGGCCTTCCTGGTGCTGGCCGCTCAATACGAGAGCTGGAGCCTGCCGCTGGCGGTGATCCTGATCGTGCCGACGGTGCTGCTGTCGGCCATCACCGGGGTGATCCTGTCCGGTGGCGACAACAACATCTTCACCCAGATCGGCCTGATCGTCCTGGTGGGCCTGGCGTGCAAGAACGCCATCCTGATCGTCGAGTTCGCCAAGGAACAGCAGGAACATGGCCTGGATCGCGTCGCCGCGGTGCTGGAAGCCTGCCGCCTGCGCTTGCGGCCGATCCTGATGACCAGCTTCGCCTTCATCATGGGTGTGGTGCCGCTGGTGCTGTCCAGCGGCGCCGGTGCGGAAATGCGTCATGCGATGGGCGTCGCGGTATTCAGCGGCATGCTCGGCGTGACCTTCTTCGGCCTGCTGCTCACCCCAGTTTTCTATGTGCTGATCCGCGCCTTCGTGGAAAAACGCGAGGCGCGCAAACAACAGGCTCGTCTGCAGGAGGCCCAGGCATGAATTCGATGATCACTCATCTGCCCCGTGGGCTGCTGATCCCCGCCCTGGCGCTGGCCATCAGCGCCTGCGCGGTCGGCCCGGATTACAGGGCGCCACAGGACGCCAACGGGGTGTCCGCGCCAGCGGCCCGGGGCAGCTACGACACTGCCCACTTCGAAGCGCAGTGGTGGCAGCAGTTCGACGACCCGACGCTCAACCAGTTGGTCGAGCAGTCGCTGCAGGACAACCGTGAATTGCGCGTGGCCTACGCCCGTCTGCGCGCCGCCCGCTCGATTCTTGACGACATGGCCAACGACCGCCTTCCCACCGTGACCAGCCGGGCCAGCAGCGAGATCGGCAAGGCCCAGCAGCCCGGCGTGACCGAGCAGCGGGTCAACGCCGAGCGCTATGACCTGGGCCTGGACATGGCCTGGGAGCTCGACCTGTTCGGGCGCATCCAGCGGCAGCTGGAAGCCAGTGAAGCGCAGATAGAGGTGGCCCAGGCCGACTACCAGCAGCTGCAGGTCAGCCTGATAGCCGAACTGGTCGACGCTTATGGCACCTTGCGCGGCGCCCAGTTGCGCGAAAGCATCGCCCGTTCCGACCTGGAGAACCAGCAATCGTCGCGGGACATCATCGAGCGTCGCCGTGAGGTCGGCATGGGCAGCGAGCTGGACGTGCTGCGTTCCGACGCCCGCCTGGCGGCCACCGAAGCCACGCTGCCGCAGCTCCAGGCGCAGCAGGTGCGGGCGCGCAACCGCATCGCCACCCTGCTCGGCCAGCGCCCTGATGCGCTGAGCGTGGACCTGTCGCCACGGCCGCTGCCGGCCATCGCCAAGGCCCTGCCGATCGGTGATCCGGGCGAGCTGCTACGCCGCCGGCCGGACGTGCGTGCTGCCGAGCGGGAGCTGGCAGCCGCCACTGCCCAGGTTGGCGTGGCCACCGCGGACCTGTTCCCGCGGGTCAGCCTGTCCGGCTTCCTCGGCTTTACCGCCGGGCGTGGTTCGCAACTCGGCTCCTCGGCGGCGCGCGCCTGGGGCGTGGCACCGACCATCAGTTGGGCGGCGTTCGACCTGGGCAGCGTCCGTGCCCGTCTGCGCGGCGCCGAGGCGGATGCCGACGGCGCCCTGGCCAGCTACGAGCAGCAGGTATTGCTGGCCCTGGAAGAGTCGGAAAACGCCTTCAGCGATTACGGCAAACGCCAGCAACGTCTGTTGTCACTGGTACGCCAGTCGGAGGCCAGCCGCGCCGCCGCGGCCCAGGCCGCGCTGCAATACCGTGAAGGCAGTGCGGATTTCCTGGTGCTGCTCGACGCCGAGCGTGAGCGTTTGGCCGCCGAAGACAGCCAGGCCCAGGCCGAGGTCGAGCTTTACCAGGGCATCGTCGCCATCTACAAGGCACTGGGCGGCGGCTGGCAGCCGGCGTCCTGAGTATCCCTTTCCCTCCCGGCCGCTTTGTCGGCCCTTGTTGCCCCATGCAGATGCCCCTCTGCGTGGGGATTTTTTTTACGAAGTACTGCCCTTGTGGGAGCGCGCCATGCGCGCGACGTCACGGGCATGGCCCGTTCCCACGGCCGGCTTGCGCAAGGCCCCCGCCGCGAGCGCCATGCCTGCACTCGAAAAATGATGGTTCGCATCGGAATCCTCGATTGCCCGGCAGGCCGCCTTCCGGTACAAACGGCACCTTGTTGCCGTAGGCCTTCTCACCTGGAGAGTTGCATGTCCCGCCCCGCCCCGCTGTTGCTGCTGATCGCCCTGGCCAGCGCCCTGATGCTCGCCGGCGCCCTGATTGCCCAGCATGTGTTCGGCTGGGAGCCCTGCACCCTATGCGTGCAGATCCGCCTGTGGCTGTGCCTGACTGCCGCCATCGCCCTGCTGCTGAGCGCCGCCTCGGCAGCCCGGCAGACCTGGCTGGCGGTGCTGCTGTGGCCGCTGTTGCTGGCCGCCAGCGGTATGGCGCTGATCGACAACGCCCATGTCACCCTGATCGAACTGGGCATCATGGAAAGCACCAGTTGCTCGCCCTTCCCGTTCTACTACCAGCAGTTGCCGTTGCACGAATATTGGCCGGCGGTGTTCATGAGCGGCGGCGTGTGCGGCATGAACGACTACAAGATTCTCGGCCTGCCCTTCACCGTGTGGACGCTGGCCAGCATTGCCGCCTTGTTCGTGCTGGTGCTGGTCACCCTGTGGCGCAGCATTCGCGGCACACGCTGAGCCCCTATGCGCAAGGTACTGGTAATCGGCTACGTGTGGCCGGAGCCGCGTTCGTCCGCGGCTGGCAGCCGCATGCTGGAACTGCTCGGGGTGTTTCGCGGCCAGGGCTGGCAGGTCACCTTCGCCAGCGCCGCGGCACTGTCGACCCACCGTGCCGACCTGGCCGAACTCGACATCGAGGAAGTGGCCGTCGCCCTGAACTGCGACAGTTTCGATGGCTATGTCGCGGCCCTGCAGCCGGACCTGGTGCTGTTCGACCGCTTCTTCACCGAGGAGCAGTTTGGCTGGCGGGTCGAGCGGGCCTGGCCAGCGGCCCTGCGGGTGCTCGATACCAGTGACCTGCACTGCCTGCGCGATGCCCGCCACGGCTTGCTCAAGGCCTGCCAGCAGGCCTGCGCCAACGAAACCCAGCGCCAGCAGGTGGGGCCGGTGCAGGCATCCGCGCAGCAGCTGTATGCGACTATGGCCGGCGGTGACATGGCCCAGCGCGAGGTGGCGTCGATCTACCGCAGCGACCTGACGCTGATGATTTCCGCGTTCGAGATGCAACTGCTGCAGGCGCAATTCGGCGTGCCGGCGAGCCTGCTGCATGACTGCGCGCTGATGTTGATCCCGCCGGCGCTGGTCGACCTGCCCTTCGCCGAGCGCGCGCATTTCCTGAGCATCGGCAACTTCCGCCATGCGCCCAACTGGGACGCCGTGCTGTGGCTCAAGCACGCCCTGTGGCCGTTGATTCGCGCGCAGCTGCCGCACGCCCAGCTGCATGTCTACGGCGCCTACCCGCCGCCCAAGGCCACGGCGCTGCACAACCCCATACAGGGCTTTCATGTGCTGGGCTGGGTGGACGACGCCCACCGGGTGATGGCCCAGGCCCGCGTGTGCCTGGCGCCCCTGCGCTTCGGCGCCGGCATCAAGGGTAAATTGGCCGATGCCATGGCCTGCGGCACGCCCAGCGTGACCACCTCCATCGGCAGCGAGGGCATGCACGGCGAACTGCCCTGGCCGGGGCACGTGAGCGACGACGCCCAGGCCTTTGCCGAGGCGGCTGTGCAGCTGCATGAAGACCCGGCGGCGTGGTCGCAAGCGCGCAGCCACAGCGCGCCGCTGCTGCAGCAGCGCTTCGATCGCCCGCGGCTCGGCGCCGAACTGCTCACCAGGCTGGAGCAGTTACTGGAGACGCGCGAGCAGCATCGCCAGCTGAACTTCGTCGGTGCCATGCTGCGTCACCACCAGCACAAGAGCACCCAGTACATGTCCCAGTGGATCGCCGCCAAGAACGCACGCGGCAGCTGAGCCCGGCAGGCTGGCATTTTGCCGCGCCAGGTGGCGCAGCTAGACGGCTGTCACATATATGGCGCCATGATTGCAGTAGACTTCGCCTACAATCCTAAGCGATTCCCACGGGCGCTACTGCCAACCGGCGTCCGACCTAAAAAACAGTCGACAAGAATAAGGTCTTCCACATGCTGAAAAAGATCGCTGTCGCGGCCGTCTGCGCCCTGACGCTCACTTCCTATGCCGCCGTTGCCGAAGAAGGCACGCTGGTGATCAAGCTTTCCCATGTGGTCGCCGACGACACGCCCAAGGGCCAGGGTGCGCTGATGTTCCAGCGCCTGGTCGACCAGCGTCTGGAGGGCAAGGTGCGGGTCGAGGTCTACCCCAACTCCTCGCTGTATGGCGATGCCAACGAACTGGAAGCGCTGCGCAACAACGAGGTGCAGATGCTGGCCCCGTCGCTGGCCAAGTTCGACCAGTACACCAAGCAGCTGCAGGTCTTCGACCTGCCGTTCATGTTCGATGACCTGGAGGCCGTCAATCGTTTCCAGAAGCGCGCCAAAGGCCGCCAGCTGCTGCGTTCGATGGAAGAGCAGAACATCGTCGGTCTGGCCTATTGGCACAACGGCATGAAGCAGATGTCGGCGACCAAGGCCCTGCGCGTGCCCGGTGATGCCGCCGGCCTGAACTTCCGCATCCAGAATTCCAAGGTGCTCGATGCCCAGTTCGCCCAGCTCGGCGCGAGCGCGGTGAAGATGCCCTTCGCCGAGGTCTTCAAGGGCCTGCAGAGCGGCCAGGTACAGGGCGCGGAAAACCCCTGGTCGAACATCTACAGCCAGCGCCTGCACGAGGTGCAGCCGTTCATCACCGAAACCAACCACGGTGTGCTCGACTACATGCTGATCAGCAACGCGCGCTTCTGGTACGGCATCCCCCACCAGATCCGCACCGAGCTCGAAGCGATCATCGACGAGGTTACCTACGCGGTGAATCGCCAGGCCGAGGAAGCCAACCAGGCCGATCGCCGCCGCATCGAAGCCTCCGGCAAGAGCCAGATCATCAGCCTCACCCCGGAACAGCGCCAGGCCTGGCGCGAGGCGATGCGTCCGGTATGGCAGCAATTCGAGGCCGAGATCGGCAGCGACGTGATCAAGGCTGCCCAGATCGTCAACCGCAAGCGCCACGACTGAGTGCTGCAAACCAAAGAGGCCCGCATAACGCGGGCCTCTTTGGTTTTAGTCGCTTCCAGTCCCAGGCTGTTCGAAGCGCCATCCGCAGCAGCCGCTCCCGGGTATCGCTGCGCCCAACGCCGGGCTACGAACACCACTAGTTGGGCGCGTGCTGAGCCCCTTCGAACCAGGCCAGCTTCTCGCGTAGCAAGACCACTTCGCCGACGATCACCAGCGTCGGGGCATGCACCTCATGGCGCGCTACCAGGTCCGGCAGGTTGGCCAGGGTACCGGTGAATACCCGCTGATTGCTCGTGGTGCCCTGCTGCACCAGCGCCGCCGGGGTGCTGGCGGCACGCCCGTGGGCGACCAACTGCTGGCAGATGGTCGGCAGGCCGACCAGGCCCATGTAGAACACCAGCGTCTGGCTCGAGGCCACCAGCTCCTGCCACGGTAGATCGGCGCTGCCGTCCTTCAGGTGGCCGGTGACGAAGCGTACCGACTGGGCGTGGTCGCGGTGCGTCAGGGGTATGCCGGCATAGGCCGAACAGCCGCTGGCCGCGGTGATGCCCGGCACCACCTGGAAGGGAATGCCATGGGCCGCCAGTTGCTCGATCTCTTCGCCGCCACGACCGAAGATGAACGGGTCACCGCCCTTGAGGCGCAACACGCGCTTGCCGGCCTTGGCCAGGTCGATCAGTCGCTGGTTGATCTGCTCCTGGGGCACGGCGTGATCGGCGCGGCGCTTGCCGACATAGATGCGCTCGGCGTCACGCCGGCACAGCTCGACGATGGCCGGGGCGACCAGGCGGTCGTAAAGCACCACGTCGGCCTGCTGCATCAGGCGCAACGCGCGAAAGGTCAGCAGGTCGGGGTCGCCGGGGCCGGCACCGACCAGGTACACCTCGCCCAGCGCCTGGGGAGCCGCGCCGTTGATCTTGTCTTCGAGCAGGCGGCGGGCTTCGCCGAGCTTGCCGGCGAAGGCGCTCTCGGCGACCGGCCCCTGGAACACGTCCTCCCAGAACACGCGGCGCTGCTGCACGTCCGGGAACAGGCTCTTGACCTGGGCACGGAAAATTTTCGCCAACCCGGCCAGCTGGCCATAGGTTGCCGGGATCCAGGTCTCGATCTTGGCGCGGATCAGGCGCGCCAGCACCGGGGCATCGCCGCCGCTGCTGACCGCGACGATCAGCGGCGAGCGGTCGACGATGGCCGGGAAGATCACGCTGCACAGCGCCGGCGCGTCCACCACGTTGACCGGAATACCGAGGGCCTGGGCCTGCTCGGAGATCTGCGCATTGAGCGGCACGTCGTCGGTCGCGGCGATGACCAGCGACACACCCTGCAGATCGTCTGCCTCATAGCCACGCAGCAGCAGCTCCCCTGCCCCCTGCTCGACCAGTTCACGCAGTTCGCTGCCCACGTCGGGCGACACCACCCGCAGCGTACCGCCGGCATCGGCCAGCAGCCGTGCCTTGCGCAAGGCGATTTCGCCACCGCCCACCACCAGCACGCGGCGGTTCTGCAATTTGTGGAACAGGGGAAGGAAGTCCATAGCGAGGCCCGTCTCAGTCACCCGATCGGCGACGTATGAAATAGAGAGGCCCCTGATACGGGGCCTGATTCAACACTGGTGCTGCACCACGCGCGGTGCAGCGGCTCAGATGACCTCGATGCCACCCATGTAGGGTTTCAGCACCTCAGGCACACGGATGCTGCCGTCGGCCTGCTGGTAGTTCTCCAGCACCGCCACCAGGGTACGACCCACCGCCAGGCCGGAGCCGTTGAGGGTGTGCAGCAGCTCGGGCTTGCCGGTTTCCGGATTGCGATAGCGGGCCTGCATGCGGCGGGCCTGGAAGTCGCCACAGTTGGAGCACGAGGAAATCTCGCGGTACTTGTCCTGGCTCGGCACCCAGACTTCCAGGTCGTAGGTCTTGGTGGCGCTGAAGCCCATGTCGCCGGTGCACAGGGCCAGCACGCGGTACGGCAGTTCGAGCAGTTGCAGCACCTTCTCGGCGTGGCCGGTCAGCTCCTCCAGCGCCTCGAAGGACTTGCCCGGCTCGACTACGTGGACCATCTCGACCTTGTCGAACTGGTGCTGGCGGATCATGCCTCGGGTATCACGGCCCGAGGCACCGGCCTCGCTGCGGAAGCACGGCGTGTGGGCGACGAACTTCAGCGGCAGCTGCTTGGCCTCGATGATTTCGCCGGCCACGATATTGGTCAGCGACACTTCGGCGGTCGGGATCAGGTAGAAGTCCGCCTCGCCCTCACGGCTGATCTTGAACAGGTCTTCCTCGAACTTCGGCAACTGGCCGGTACCCTGCAGTGCAGGTGCTTGCACCAGGTACGGCGTATAGGCCTCTTCGTAACCATGCTCGGCGGTGTGCAGGTTGATCATGAACTGCGCCAGGGCGCGGTGCAGGCGGGCGATCGGCCCACGCAGCAGCGCGAAGCGTGCGCCGGACAGCTTGGCGGCGGTTTCGAAATCCAGCCAGCCGTGCTGCTCGCCGAGGCTGACGTGATCCTGCACGGCGAAATCGAAGGCACGCGGCGTACCCCAGCGACGCACTTCGACGTTGTCGTCTTCATCGGCGCCCACTGGCACCGACTCGTGGGGCAGATTGGGAATGCTCAGCAGCAGGTCGTCGAGTTCGACCTGGATGGCGTCCAATTCGCGCTTGCCCTCTTCCAGTTCGTTGCCCATGCGGTCGACATCGGCCAGCAGCGGCGCGATGTCTTCACCGCGCTGCTTGGCCTGGCCGATGGACTTGGATCGACTGTTGCGCTCGGCCTGCAGTTGCTCGGTGCGGGTCTGGACGGACTTGCGCTGGGCCTCGAGGGCTTCGACGCGGGTCACGTCCAGTTCATAGCCACGGGTGGCCAGACGCTGGGCAATATCGTGCAGTTGGCTGCGCACCAGTTTGGAATCGAGCATTTCAGGTTCTCGTCGATCAGAGTTTGGTTAACGAAAGGCCCGCCCAGGTGGCGAGCAGGCCGCCCAGGACACTCACTGCCACATAGGCCAGGGCCAGCGGCGCCTGGCTGCCTTCCAGCAGGCGCAGGGTGTCCAGGGAAAACGAAGAAAATGTGGTGAAACCGCCCAGCACGCCGACGATCAGCCCGGCCCGAACGGGCAGCGGCACCTCGGGGCGCATCAGGAACAGGCCGTAGAGTACCCCGATCAGCAGGCAGCCGACGAGGTTGACGAGCAAGGTGGCGCCATAAAAATGCTGCGGCCAGTTGGCTGCGACCCAGTTGCCGGTGAAAAACCGCGCCAATGTGCCCAGGGCGCCGCCGACGGCAACTGCCGCAACGGTGACGATCATGACTTTCTCCGTTGCCTGGGGCTGTTGGCATCCTGGTTGGCCAGGTGGGCTAGCTTGTCGCGAATCTTCAGTTCCAGGCCGCGCGGCACCGGCTCGTAGTAGCGCCGCGGTTCGAGGTCCTCGGGAAAGTAGTCCTCGCCGGCCGCGTAGGCATCGGGCTCGTCATGGGCGTAGCGGTATTCGTCGCCGTAACCGAGCTCCTTCATCAGCTTGGTGGGCGCGTTGCGCAGGTGCAGCGGCACCTCTCGCGAGCCATTCTCGGCGACGTCGCGCTTGGCGGCCTTGAAGGCCATGTACACGGCATTGCTCTTCGGCGCGCAGGCCAGGTAGACGATGGCCTGGGCCACCGCCAGTTCGCCTTCCGGGCTGCCCAGGCGCTCCTGCACGTCCCAGGCGTTAAGGCACAGGGTCAGGGCCCGCGGGTCGGCGTTGCCGATATCCTCGCTGGCCATGCGCACCACGCGGCGCGCGATGTACAGCGGGTCGCAGCCACCATCGAGCATGCGCGCGAACCAGTACAGCGCACCATCCGGGCTGGAGCCGCGAATCGACTTGTGCAGCGCGGAAATCTGGTCGTAGAAGGCCTCGCCACCCTTGTCGAAACGCCGCCGCGTATCGCCGAGCAGGTCGAGCAACAGTTCGGTGCTGATCTCGCCACCGTCATCGGCCAGGTCGGCGGCGTTTTCCAGGAAGTTGAGAAAGCGCCGGCCGTCACCGTCGGCCGCATTCTTGAGGATCTCGAAGCTTTCTTCCGGCAGCGTCAGGCGCCGCTCGCCCAGCCCCTTGGGCTCGTTCAGGGCGCGCTCGACCAGCTTGCGCAGTGCGGCGTCGTCGAGGCTCTTGAGCACGTAGACCCGGGCGCGGGACAGCAAGGCATTGTTGAGTTCGAAGGATGGGTTTTCGGTGGTCGCGCCGATGAAGATCAGCGTGCCGTCCTCGACATAGGGCAGAAAGGCGTCCTGCTGGGACTTGTTGAAGCGATGCACTTCGTCGACGAACAGGATCGTACGGCGGCCATACTGCGCCGCATGCTGCTGGGCCATCTCGACGGCCTGGCGGATTTCCTTGACGCCGGACAACACCGCGGAAATGGTCTCGAAATGCGCATCGGTGACCTGGGCCAGCAGGCGGGCCAGGGTGGTCTTGCCGACCCCGGGCGGGCCCCAGAAGATCATCGAGTGCAGGGCGCCCTGCTCCAGCGCTTCGCGCAGCGGTTTGCCGCGGGCCAGCAGGTGCTCCTGACCGACGTATTCGTCCAGGGTGGTCGCCCGCAAACGGGCGGCCAGGGGCTGGGCGACGGGCGCGCTGCGAAACAGATCCACGGCTTACCTACTCTTGAATGACGTCCGCACCCTCGGGGATGTCGAAGCTGAACTGCTTGTCATCCAGAGGCTGGTTCATCTTCACGCTCATGAACAGGATATTGGTGCGCTGGCCGATGCTGTCGATCAGCTGCATGTCGTTGAGCACGCCGTTGCGAAAGGACAGGCGCAGGCTGTCGAACAGGGTGTCCTTGGACTTCGGCTTGAGAATGAAGTCCACCACGCTGCCGCCTTCCTTGAAGGTGATCTCGAAGTTTTCGCGGATCTGCGACACGTCGCCGGACAACAGCAGCGCCGGGGTGTGGGTCAGGCGCTGGTCGAGGGACTGGATGGTCACCTGCTCCAGATCAGGGTCGTACAGCCACACCTGCTTGCCATCGGAAACCAGCAACTGCTCCATCGGCTCGTCGGTGTGCCAGCGGAACAGGCCGGGGCGCTTGAGGGCCAGCTCGCCAGCGGTTTCCTGTAGCTGGGTGCCGCTGCCATCGAGGGACAGCTGGGAAAAGCGTGCGGTGATGGTCTGCGCCTGGTTGAGCAGCTCGGTCAGGCGTTTGACCGCCGCCTCGTCGTCAGCGTGGGCGAACAGGCTGGCCGTGGTGAGAACGGCGAGCAGCATCAGGCGAATCAGGCGCATGGGGATCCTCTGTCAGATTAATCGCGGTTCTGCCCGGGTGCGATGACCTCGCGCGAGCCGTTGGTGTTCATCGGTGTCACGACGCCGGCCATTTCCATGGCTTCGATCATCCGGGCAGCGCGGTTGTAGCCGATCTTCAGCTTGCGCTGCACCGAGGAGATGGAGGCGCGGCGGCTTTCCAGTACGAAGTTGACCGCTTCGTCGTACAAAGGATCACTTTCGCTGTCTTCACCACCCTCACCGCCGCTGCCGCCGTCGAAGCCACCGCCGCCGCCCTCTTCCGAGCCGGCGAGAATGTCTTCGTTGTAATCGGGGGCGCCACGCAGCTTCCAGGCCTCGACCACGCGGTGCACTTCATCGTCGGACACGAAGGCGCCATGCACGCGGATCGGCAGGCTGGTGCCCGGCGGCATGTAGAGCATGTCACCGTGGCCGAGCAGCTGTTCGGCGCCGCCCTGGTCGATGATGGTGCGCGAGTCGATCTTGCTCGATACCTGGAAGGCCATACGGGTCGGGATGTTGGCCTTGATCAGGCCGGTGATCACGTCCACCGAGGGGCGCTGGGTGGCGAGAATTAGGTGGATGCCGGCGGCCCGCGCCTTCTGGGCGATACGGGCGATCAGTTCCTCGACCTTCTTGCCGACGATCATCATCATGTCGGCGAATTCGTCGACCACCACCACGATGGTCGGCAGCGGCTTGAGCAGCGGCGCTTCGTCTTCCATGCTCTCGCGACGATACAGCGGGTCGGCGAGCGGCTCGCCGGCCTCGATGGCGTCCTTGACCTTGCGGTTGAAGCCCGCCAGGTTGCGCACGCCCATCTTCGACATCAGCTTGTAGCGGCGCTCCATCTCCGCCACGCTCCAGCGCAGGGCGTTGGCCGCCTCCTTCATGTCGGTGACCACCGGGCACAAGAGGTGCGGAATGCCTTCGTAGATCGACAGCTCGAGCATCTTCGGGTCGATCATGATCAGCCGCGCATCTTCCGGGCTCGACTTGAACAGGATCGACAGGATCATCGCGTTGACGCCCACCGACTTACCGGAGCCGGTGGTACCGGCCACCAGCAGGTGGGGCATCTTCGCCAGGTCGGTGATCACCGGCTTGCCGCCGATGTCATGGCCCAGGGCCAGGGCGACCGGCGACTTGGCGTCATCGTACTCCGGGGTGGACAGCACTTCGGAGAAACGCACGATCTGGCGATTCTCGTTGGGAATTTCGATGCCCACGGTGGTCTTGCCGGGAATCACTTCCACGACGCGCACGCTGGTCACCGCCAGGGAGCGGGCCAGGTCCTTGGCCAGGTTGGCGATGCGGCTGACCTTGACGCCGGCGGCCGGCTGGATTTCGTAGCGGGTGATCACCGGGCCCGGGTGGATCGAGTCCACCGTGACCTCGACGCCGAATTCCTTGAGTTTGATTTCCAGCAGGTGGCCGACGCCAGCCAGGGACTCGGGCGAGTACTCGACCTTCTTGGCTTCGGCCGGGTCGAGCAGCGAAATGGGCGGCAAGGTGCCTTCCACGGCGCTGTCGACGAACAGCGGCACCTGCTTTTCCTTCTGCACGCGCTTGCTCGGCTCCGGTGCCTTGGGCGCCACCGGGGCGGATATCACCGGTGCCGGGCGGCTCTCGCGTTCGCTCATGTGCTTGTTGAGCGACTCTTCGCGCTCGATCAGGCGTTCCTTGACCTTGGCCTGCTCGCGGCGGTCCTTGACCACCGGGGCGGCGACGTCATGCACGCGCTCGTCCACTTCACGCAGCTGGGCGACCAGTTGCTTGCGATCCTGGCGCGAACTCCACCAGCGATTGACCACGCTCTGCACCAGCTCCAGCAGGTCGAGGGTGATCTTGCCGGTCAGGTCCATGACCTTGAACCAGGACAGGTCGGTGAACACGGTCAGGCCGAACAGGAACAGGGCGATGAACAGCAGCGTGCTGCCCTGCACGTTGAGCGCCGCGACGGTCAGTTGCCCGAGGCTCTCGCCCAGCGCGCCACCGGCCGAGGCCGGCATGTTGGCGCTGCTCTGGAAATGGATGTAGGCCAGCGCCGCACCGGACAGCACCAGGAACACCAGGCCGATCAGCCGCCAGGAGAACAGCCAGCCGCTCCAGTGCCAGGGCTCGTGGCGGGCCCGGAACACCTGCAGGGCCTTGATGCCCAGCAGCAGCGGAAACAGGTAGGCGAAATAACCGAGGGCCATGAACAGCACGTCGGCGAACCAGGCACCGGCCCGCCCGGCGGCATTGTGCACCTGCTCGACGTTGCTGGTGTGCGTCCAGCCCGGATCGGCCGGGTCATAGGTGAGCAGCGCCATCCACACGTAGAGACACAACGCCCCAAGAGCGATCAGGGCGCCCTCTTTGAGGCGATATGGCAATTGCTGGCGCCAGGCCGGCGCCGGTGCTGTAGAGCTAGAGTTCTTCAAAACGCATCTGTTCCTGCGCTGCTAGCGCGCCGAATGATCGGTGGAGGACGAAACGCCGCCATTGTACGGCATGCCGCCGGTGCATTGGGGAACCGATCACCCGGCTGGCTCCCGCTCGTCCCGTGCTTCGGTGTAGCATAGCGGCCACTATTCGTCCGTGCGGCTCAATTTGAGCATGCATTCTCTTTTGTGACAAAGGCTTATGAGGTGTTTTTATGAGCGAAGTCAAGCATTCCCGCCTGATTATCCTGGGCTCCGGGCCGGCCGGTTACAGCGCCGCCGTATACGCCGCTCGCGCCAATCTGAAGCCTGTCATCATCACCGGCATTCAGCCTGGCGGCCAGCTGACCACCACCACCGAGGTCGACAACTGGCCGGGTGACGTGGAAGGGCTGACTGGGCCGGGGCTGATGGAGCGCATGCAGAAACATGCCGAGCGCTTCGAAACCGAGATCATCTACGACCACATCCACACCGCCGAGTTGCAGAGCCGTCCGTTCACCCTCAAGGGCGACAGCGGCACCTACACCTGTGACGCGCTGATCATCGCCACCGGCGCTTCGGCCCAGTACCTGGGCCTGCCCTCCGAAGAAGCGTTCGCCGGCAAGGGCGTGTCCGCCTGCGCGACCTGCGACGGTTTCTTCTACCGCAACCAGGTGGTCGCCGTGATCGGCGGCGGCAACACCGCCGTGGAAGAAGCGCTGTACCTGTCCAACATCGCCAAGGAAGTGCACCTGGTGCACCGCCGCGACAAACTGCGCTCGGAGAAGATCCTGCAGGACAAGATCTTCGACAAGGTCGCCAACGGCAATATCAAGCTGCACTGGAACCACACCCTGGAAGAAGTGCTGGGCGACGCCACTGGCGTGACCGGCGCGCGCCTGCGCAGCACCCAGGATGGCACCACCCGCGACCTGCCGCTGGCCGGCGTGTTTATCGCCATTGGCCACAAGCCCAACACGGACCTGTTCCAGGGCCAGCTGGAAATGCGTGACGGCTACCTGCTGGTCAAGGGCGGCAGTGAAGGCAACGCCACCGCCACCAGCATCGAGGGCGTGTTCGCCGCCGGCGACGTGGCGGATCACGTCTATCGCCAGGCCATCACCTCGGCCGGTGCCGGCTGCATGGCCGCCCTGGACGTCGAGAAATTCCTCGACGACAACTGAGGCTCCGGGCGGGGTAACGCCCGCCCTCCCCCGCTGCGGTCTCGCCCATGCTTACCTGGTTGCAACGCGACTCCCTGACCTTTCCGCCGCTCGACAAGGCGCTGCGCGAACCCAACGGCCTCTTGGCCGCGGGCGGCGACCTGCGCGCCGAGCGGCTGATCGCCGCCTATCGGCATGGCTGCTTCCCCTGGTACCAGGATGGCCAGCCGCTGCTGTGGTGGTCACCGGATCCGCGCACCGTGCTGTTTCCCAGCGAGCTGCACGTGTCGCGCAGCCTGCGCAAGGTCCTCCGCCAGGGGCATTTTCAGGTGACCTTCGACCGCGCCTTCGCCGAGGTCATCCGCGCCTGCGCGGCGCCTCGCGACTACGCCGACGGCACCTGGATCACCACACCCATGCAGCAGGCCTATATCGACCTGCATGAGCGCGGCGTGGCTCACAGTGTGGAAGTCTGGCAGGACCAGCAACTGGTCGGCGGGCTGTATGGGCTGGCCATGGGCAGGCTGTTCTTTGGCGAATCGATGTTCAGCCGGGCCGACAATGCCTCCAAGGTCGGCTTCGTCAGCCTGGTCGAGCGACTCGAGGCGTGGCAGTTCGAGCTGATCGACTGCCAGATGCCGACCCAGCACCTGCACAGCCTCGGCGCCCGCGCCATCAGCCGCCAGGCGTTCGCCGATTACCTGGCGCGCTTTCTGGATCAGCCCAGCCCGGCCGACTGGCGCGCCGCTGGCGAACGGTGACAGGCGCCCTGGCCCGCAGCTCGGCGCTGGCATACACTGATTCGAGGCCATTCCTGGGAGTCGATCATGACTGAGCTGGCTCGCCTGAAGTTCTACGCCACGCAGCCACATCCCTGCAGCTATCTGCTCGAGGAACAGGCCACTACGCTGTTTCTCGATCCCAGCCAGCCGATGGACGTGGAGATGTACGCCGAGCTCTCCGAGCTGGGTTTCCGGCGTAGCGGCGATCACCTCTATCGCCCGCATTGTCAGCGCTGCACAGCCTGCGTGCCGGCGCGAATTCCGGCTGCCCGCTTCGCCCCCAATCGACAGCAGCGACGCATCCTAAAACGTAATGAATCACTTGAAGTAAAGCCGGTAAGCCCTTCATTCAACGAAGAATATTATCAACTGTATGCGCGCTATATCGAGCAGCGCCATGCCGACGGCGACATGTATCCACCAAGCCGTGAGCAGTTCTCGACCTTTCTGGTGCGTGACCTGCCCTTCTCCTGTTTCTTCGAGTTCCGCGAGCAGGGCCGGCTGCTCGCCATTGCCGTGACCGACGTGCTGCCCAACGGCCTGTCGGCGGTCTACACCTTCTACGACCCGGATGAGGAGCGGCGCAGCCTGGGTCGCTACGCGATCCTCTGGCAGATCGGCGAAGCGCTGCGCCTTGACCTGCACGCCGTATATCTTGGCTACTGGATCAAGAACTGCAGAAAGATGAACTACAAGACCCAGTACCGCCCCATCGAGCTGTTCGTCAATCAGCGCTGGGTCGCCCTGACCTGAAAGCGACGATTTTCCTGGCCTTTCGCTGCCGAAACAGAGGTAGCCCCTTGGCGTCAACCCTGGTTTTCAGGCACAATGCTTGCCGCTTTTGCCTGGGGCCAGTTGCGCCGGGCCATTCTCTGGATACCGAGGGCTTTACTGCATGTCGAAAGAAGACAGCTTCGAAATGGAAGGCACTGTCGTCGACACCCTGCCCAACACCATGTTTCGCGTGGAGTTGGAAAATGGGCACGTCGTTACCGCGCACATCTCCGGAAAGATGCGCAAGAATTACATCCGCATTCTGACGGGTGACAAGGTTCGCGTAGAGCTGACCCCGTACGACCTGAGCAAGGGTCGCATCACCTATCGCGCCCGCTAACGGAGCAGGAGCACGATTCACTGCTCTGCTCCCAGCGGCCAATAAAAAGCCCGGCACTCATGTCGGGCTTTTTATTGGCTTGTCGCCATAGGCAGTGCGGGGCGCGATAAGCACCCCGCCGTACCTCAGGCCATCTCCGCGGTGGTCTCGAACTCGAACGTCAGTTCGCCGTTTTCGAGATTCACATGCACCGTGCCGCCGTGCTCGGAGAGTTCGCCGAAGAGGATCTCCTCCGCCAGCGGTCGCTTGATGCGATCCTGGATAAGGCGCGCCATCGGCCGTGCGCCCATCTGAACGTCGTAACCCTGTTCGGCCAGCCAGTCACGCGCAGCGTTGCTGACCTCGAGCATGACGCGCTTGTCCTCGAGCTGCGCCTGCAGCTCGATGAGAAACTTGTCGACGATGCTCTTGATGGTGTCGTGACTGAGGCGACCAAACTGGATGATGGTATCCAGACGGTTGCGGAACTCCGGCGTGAAGCTCTTCTTGATCACTTCCATGGCGTCGGACGAGTGATCCTGGTAGCTGAAGCCGATCGACGCCCGCGAGGCGGTTTCCGCGCCGGCGTTGGTGGTCATGATCAGGATCACGTTACGGAAGTCCGCCTTGCGCCCGTTGTTGTCGGTCAGGGTGCCGTGGTCCATGACCTGCAACAGCAGGTTGAAGACTTCCGGGTGCGCCTTCTCGATCTCGTCGAGCAGCAGTACGCAATGGGGCTGCTTGGTGATCGCCTCGGTCAGCAGGCCGCCCTGGTCGAAGCCGACGTAGCCGGGTGGCGCGCCGATCAGGCGCGATACGGTGTGCCTCTCCATGTACTCGGACATGTCGAAGCGCACCAGTTCCACGCCCAGCGCCTTGGAGAGCTGGCGAGCCGCCTCGGTCTTGCCGACGCCGGTAGGGCCTGCGAACAGGAACGAGCCGACCGGCTTGTCCGGTGCTTTCAGGCCGGCGCGCGACAGCTTGATGGCGGTGGCCAGCGAGTCGATGGCGGCGTCCTGACCGAACACGGTCAGCTTCAGGTCGCGTTCCAGGTTGCGCAGCAGTTCCTTGTCGGAGCTGCTGACGTGCTTTGGCGGAATCCGTGCGATCTTGGCGACGATGTCCTCGACCTGGGGCACGTCGATACGCTTGACGCGCTTGTCCTCGGGCTGCAGGCGCTGGAAGGCGCCCGCCTCGTCGATCACGTCGATGGCCTTGTCGGGCATGTGACGGTCATTGATGTAGCGCGAGGCCAGCTCGGCGGCTGCGCGCAGCGCTTCGTCGCTGTACTCGATGTCGTGGTGCTGCTCGAAGCGCCCCTTGAGGCCCTTGAGGATGCCGATGGTGTCTTCCACCGATGGCTCCACCACATCGACTTTCTGGAAGCGACGCGCCAGGGCACGATCCTTCTCGAAGATGCCGCGGAATTCCTGGAAGGTGGTGGAGCCGATGCAGCGGATCTCACCGGACGACAGCGCCGGCTTGAGCAGGTTGGAGGCATCCATCACGCCACCCGAGGCCGCACCCGCACCGATAATGGTGTGGATCTCGTCGATGAACAGGATGGCCTGCGGGCGCTTGCGCAGCTCGGTGAGCAGCGCCTTGAGGCGCTTCTCGAAATCACCACGGTACTTGGTGCCGGCCAGCAGCGCACCGAGATCCAGGGAATAGACCACGCTGTCGGCCAGCAGGTCGGGCACCTGGTTGTCGACGATGCGCTTGGCCAGGCCTTCGGCGATGGCGGTCTTGCCGACGCCGGCTTCACCGACCAGCAGCGGGTTGTTCTTGCGCCGCCGGGCGAGGATCTGCGCGACGCGCTCGACTTCGTGCTCGCGGCCGACCAGTGGATCGATGCGCCCCTGGCGGGCCATCTCGTTCAGGTTGCTGGCGTAGGCGTCCAGTGGATTGCTCGAGGAAGAGGACTCGCCGCCCTCCTCGTCCTGCATTTCCGGGTCGGACTCAGGGGACGCGCCCTGCCCGGGCACCTTGGAGATGCCGTGGGCGATGAAGTTGACCACGTCGATACGGGCCACGCTCTGCTGCTTGAGCAGGAACACCGCCTGGCTTTCCTGCTCGCTGAAGATCGCCACCAGCACATTGGCCCCGGTGACTTCGCGCTTGCCGGAGCTCTGCACGTGGAATACCGCGCGCTGCAGCACACGCTGGAAGCCCAGCGTCGGCTGGGTTTCACGCTCTTCGTCATGCTGGGGGATCAGCGGCGTGGTGGAGTCGATGAATTCCTGCAGGTCACTGCGCAGCTTGTCCAGGCTGGCCCCACAGGCGCGCAGCACGCTGGCTGCCGCTTCGTTGTCCAGAAGAGCCAGCAGGAGGTGCTCCACGGTCATGAATTCATGACGCTTTGCGCGTGCCTCCTTGAAGGCAAGGTTGAGGGTGACTTCGAGCTCTCGATTTAACATAGCTTCACCTCATGCCCAAGCGGCCGGCGTTAACCGTCCTTCTCGATTTCACAGAGTAATGGATGCTGGCTTTCCCGCGCGTATTGATTGACCTGCGTGGCCTTGGTCTCGGCGATGTCGCGGGTATAGAGCCCGCACACGGCGCGACCTTCGGTATGCACGGTCAACATGATCCTGGTTGCCACCTCGCGATTGAGGTTGAAGAAGGTCTCAAGTATCTCGACCACGAAATCCATGGGGGTGTAGTCATCATTGAACAAGACCACCTTGTAGAGAGGAGGCGCCTGCAATGCCGGCTTGGACTCCTCGACGGCCAGGCCTGATGAGTCGTCCTCATGCGGTGCGGGTCGATCCTGATTGAATGTTAGTCGAATCTGGCTACTTGCATGCATGCTGGATAAAAGGTTCGTGGAGGTGAATGGAGCGGGCCGCAAAAATCAGACCCGTTTATCGTCGTTTCGTGCGATGCCTTGACTATCGGCAAAAGGGTGTTACAACCAAAGGATACCCCTACGGGGTGAAAGGGCTTGCGTTCACTGGGGAATTCCCGTGAACGCTGGATCTAATGTGGATGATACTCCAGCAGTGGGGTTCCTTGCAGAGGGATATCAGCATGCTAAGTGGTAAGGTCAAGTGGTTCAACAACGCCAAGGGCTACGGATTCATCCTCGCCGACGGCCGAGATGAGGACCTGTTCGCCCATTACTCGGCCATCCAGATGGATGGCTACAAAACCCTGAAGGCCGGCCAAGCCGTCAGTTTCGATATCATTCAAGGCCCCAAGGGTCTCCACGCCGTGAATATCAGTGCCGCTCAGGCCGTCCAGGATGCACCTGCTCCAGCAGCCAGCCCGGCACGGGCGTCCGCCGTTGGCGCCTGACCTTTCACCTGCTAGGCAACCGGCCCCCGTGGCCGGTTTTTTTTGCGGTTCAGCCGGCGCCTGAGGCAATCGAACGCCGGTTGGCGAAGGCTCCTGACGACGCAACGCGCATCTTCGCCACCGGCGCGAGCAACTTGCTACGTCGGTTTGATATACTCGGGCGCTGACTGAGTAGTCATAAGGGCGCCTATGCCTGGAGTACGGCTTCCAGCACCCGTCGTGCCGGTCTTGTCAGGCGATCCGTTACCGCCTCCAGCCAGTTGCGACACCCAACATCATCGGGATGGAACTTCGAATTCGCATCATTGATGCCGCGCTGTGGCCAGAAGCCACCTCACCCGGATCAGTGCCGCGCAAGTTCAGCAAAAAGAGAGTTAAATCAAATATGACCACACGCTCGAAGATCATTTACACCCTCACCGACGAAGCCCCAGCGCTCGCGACCTACTCCCTGCTCCCCATCGTCAAAGCCTTTACCGCCTCCTCCGATATCGCCGTCGAGACCCGCGACATTTCGCTGGCCGGCCGTATCCTGGCGCTGTTCCCCGAGTTTCTGACCGACGCTCAGAAACAGGGTGACCACCTCGCCGAACTGGGCGCCCTGGCCACCACGCCAGAAGCCAACATCATCAAGCTGCCGAACATCAGCGCCTCGGTGCCGCAGCTCAAAGCCGCGATCAAGGAACTGCAGAGCCAGGGCCATGCCCTGCCCGACTATCCGGATGCCGGTGACAGCGACGAAGCCCGCGACATCCGCAGCCGTTACGACAAGGTCAAGGGCAGTGCCGTGAACCCGGTTCTGCGCGAAGGCAACTCCGACCGCCGTGCGCCGCTGTCGGTCAAGAACTACGCCCGCAAGCACCCGCACAAGATGGGCGCCTGGGCTGCCGACTCCAAGTCCCACGTGGCGCACATGGAGAGCGGCGATTTCTACGGCAGCGAAAAAGCCGCCCTGATCGACGCCCAGGGCAGCGTGAAGATCGAGCTGATCGCCGCTGACGGCAGCACCACCGTGCTGAAAGAGAAGACCAGCGTACTGGCTGACGAAGTTCTCGATTGCTCGGTGATGAGCAAGCAGGCCCTGCGCAGCTTCATCGCCGCCCAGATCGAGGACGCCAAGAAACAGGGCGTGCTGTTCTCGGTGCACCTCAAGGCCACCATGATGAAGGTCTCCGATCCGATCATCTTTGGCCAGATCGTCGCCGAGTTCTACAAGCCAGCCTTGGAAAAGCACGCTGCTGCCCTGCAGGAAGCCGGCTTCAACCTGAACAACGGCATCGGCGACCTGTACGCCAGCATCAAGAAGCTGCCGGCCGACAAGCAGGCCGAGATCGAAGCCGACATCAACGCCGTCTACGCCGAGCGCCCGGCGCTTGCGATGGTCAACTCCGACAAGGGCATCACCAACCTGCACGTGCCGAGCGACGTGATCGTCGACGCCTCGATGCCGGCGATGATTCGTGACTCGGGCCGCATGTGGAACACCGCTGGTGAACTGCAGGACGCCAAGGCGGTGATCCCGGATCGCTGCTACGCCGGCATCTACCAGGCCGTGATCGAAGACTGCAAGGCCAATGGTGCCTTCAACCCGACCACCATGGGCAGCGTGCCGAACGTTGGCCTGATGGCGCAGAAAGCCGAAGAGTACGGCTCCCACGACAAGACCTTCCAGATCCACGCCAATGGCGTGGTGCGCGTCAGCGATGCCAGCGGCAAGGTGCTGATGGAGCAGAAGGTCGAGGAAGGTGACATCTTCCGCATGTGCCAGACCAAGGACGCGCCGATCCAGGACTGGGTCAAGCTGGCCGTCAACCGTGCCCGCCTGAGCAACACCCCGGCGGTGTTCTGGCTGGACCCGGCGCGCGCTCACGACGCCGAAATGATCAGGAAGGTCGAGAAGTACCTGAAGGAGCACGACACCAACGGCCTGGACATCCGCATCCTCGCCCCGGTCGACGCCATCAAGTTTTCCCTGGCGCGCATCCGCGAAGGCAAGGACACCATCTCGGTGACCGGCAACGTACTGCGCGACTACCTGACCGACCTGTTCCCGATCATGGAACTGGGCACCAGTGCCAAGATGCTGTCGATCGTGCCGCTGATGAACGGCGGCGGCCTGTTCGAAACCGGCGCTGGCGGCTCCGCGCCGAAGCACGTGCAGCAGTTGGTCGAAGAGAACTTCCTGCGCTGGGATTCCCTGGGTGAATTCCTGGCCCTGGCCGCTTCCCTGGAGCACTTGGGCAATACCTACGACAACCCCAAAGCCCTGGTGCTGAGCAAGACCCTGGACCAGGCTACCGGCCAGTTCCTCGACAACGACAAGTCGCCGGCGCGCAAGGTTGGCGGTATCGACAACCGCGGCAGCCATTTCTACCTGGCGCTGTACTGGGCACAAGCCCTGGCAGCCCAGAGCGAAGACGCCGCCCTGCAGGCGCAGTTCGCGCCGCTGGCCAAGACCCTGAGCGACAACGAAGCCAAGATCGTTGCCGAGCTGGGCGCGGTCCAGGGCAAGCCGGCGCAAATCGGTGGCTACTACGCACCGGACAAGGCGCTGACCGAAAAAGTCATGCGTCCGAGCGCGACCCTCAACGCGGCCCTGGCCTCCCTGGCTTGAGCGAAACGTTGATCTAGCGGCACCGACAACCCCGGCCTTGCGCCGGGGTTGTCGTTTTCAGTTCTCGATAAAGGAGTCAGCATGACCTGGCATGCACACGTTACCGTCGCCACCATCGTCGAGCACGAGGGGCGCTTTCTGTTCGTCGAGGAACTCAAGGGTGGGCGCCTGGTGCTCAATCAGCCCGCCGGCCATCTGGAACCCAGGGAAAGCCTGCCGCAGGCCGCCGTGCGCGAAACGCTCGAGGAAACCGGCTGCGACGTCGAACTGACCGGAGTTACCGGCATCTACCTGTACACCGCGCCGAGCAACGGCGTGACCTACCAGCGCATCTGCTTCGTCGCCGAGCTGCTGCAGCACCACCCCGAGCGCGAGCTGGACCGCGACATCAGCGGCATCCGCTGGCTCACCTACGACGAACTGCTGGCCGCGCGTGATCGCCTGCGCAGCGAACTGGTGCTGCGCTGCCTGGACGACTACCTGGCCGGCGCCCGCTTCCCCCTCGGCCTCATCCACGACCTGATGTGAATGCCGCCCATGCGCGCCAGACTGAAACCCGCCGCGCATCCTGTTAGAATCCCGTCCCTTTGAAGCCCGTATTGATCCCGACCATGCAAGATCCAGCCACCCAGCGCGTCATCGTCGGCATGTCCGGCGGTGTCGACTCCTCCGTCTCGGCCCTGCTGCTGCTCGAAGCCGGCTACCAGGTCGAAGGCCTGTTCATGAAGAACTGGGACGAAGACGACGGCACCGAATACTGCACCGCCATGGACGACCTGGCCGACGCCCAGGCCGTGTGCGACCGCATCGGCATCAAGCTGCACACCGCCAACTTCGCCGCCGAGTACTGGGACAACGTGTTCGAGCACTTCCTGGCCGAGTACAAGGCCGGCCGCACGCCCAACCCGGACATCCTCTGCAACCGTGAGATCAAGTTCAAGGCGTTCCTCGACTACGCCCTGATGCTCGGCGCCGACCTGATCGCCACCGGCCACTACGTGCGCCGCCGCGATGTCGACGGCCGCAGCGAACTGCTCAAGGGCCTGGATGCCAACAAGGACCAGAGCTACTTCCTGCACGCCGTGGGCGGCGAGCAGATCGCCAGGACCCTGTTCCCGGTCGGTGAACTGGAAAAGCCCGAGGTGCGGGCGATCGCCGAGAAATACGAGCTGGCCACCGCCAAGAAGAAGGATTCCACCGGCATCTGCTTCATTGGCGAGCGGCGTTTCAGCGATTTCCTCAAGCAGTACCTGCCGGCGCAGCCCGGCACCATCGAAACCACCGAGGGCGAGGTGATCGGCAAGCATCACGGCCTGATGTATCACACCATCGGTCAGCGCCAGGGCCTGGGTATCGGCGGCCTCAAGGATGCCGGTGACGAGCCCTGGTACGTGCTGCACAAGGACCTGGCCCGCAATGTGCTGGTGGTCGGCCAGGGCAACGAGCACCCGTGGCTGTTCTCCCGCGCCCTGCTCGCCTCGCAGATCTATTGGGTCAACCCGGTGGCGCTCGACGTGCCGCGGCAGCTGACCGCCAAGGTGCGCTACCGCCAGGCCGATCAGGCTTGCACCCTGGAGCGCACGGCCGAGGGTTATCGTGCCACCTTCGAGCAACCGCAACGCGCCGTCACGCCGGGCCAGTCCGTGGTGTTCTACGACGGCGATATCTGTCTCGGCGGCAGCGTGATCGAAAGCGCCGAGCCCTGGAGCGAGGGCGCCCCGCGATGAATCCCATTCAAGAACAGCTGATCGCTCTGGGCGCGGTATTTCAGGCCGCGGTAATGGTCGACAAGATCGCCAAGACCGGCCAGGCCGGCGAAAGCGAAGTGACCTGCCTGATCGGCAGCCTGCTGGTGCGCGATGCCAACGGCACCCTGGATGTCTATGGCGGCGATGACCTCAATCTGCGCGACGGCTATCGCGCTCTGGTCAGCGCTCTGGAGCGCGACCCCACCAGCCTGCAGCGCGAGCCATTGCGTTATGCCCTTGCCCTGCTCGGCCTGGAACGCCAACTCGACAAGCGCGGCGACCTGCTGCAGTTGATGGGCAATCGCCTGGATCAGATCCAGAGCCAGGCCGATCACTTCGGCATCGGCCACGAGAATGTCATTTCCTCGTGCGGCGCGCTTTACCAGGACACCATCAGCACCTTCAAGCAACGCATCCAGGTACAGGGCGACAGCCGCTTCCTGCAGCAACCGGCCAACGCCTCGAAGATTCGCGGCCTGCTGCTCGCCGGGATTCGCTCGGCGCGCCTCTGGCGCCAACTGGGCGGCCATCGCTGGCAGCTGGTATTCAGTCGCCGCAAGTTGCTGCGCGAGCTTTACCCGATGCTGCGTGGCTAAGGGCGGTCTTCAGGCTTCAGATTAGGTTTTCACCGCAACTAGATGGTTTAAAAGGTTTTTTAGTTTAAAGCGCCTGTCCATCAATCGCTTTTACCTGCAGCTTGCAGCCTGCAGCGAGCGCCGTCGTGTATGATATGCGCCCTTTTCAACGCCCGACTGTCCGAGAACGCCTCCCATGCAGCTTTCCTCGCTCACCGCGGTTTCGCCCGTAGACGGCCGCTATGCCGGCAAAACCAGCGCCCTGCGCCCCATTTTCAGCGAGTACGGCCTGATCCGTTTCCGCGTCCAGGTGGAAGTGCGCTGGCTGCAGCGCCTCGCCGCCCATCAAGGCATCAGCGAAGTGGCGCCCTTCTCCGCCGAAGCCAACGCCTTGCTCGATGAGCTGGCGGAAAATTTCGCCGTCGAGCACGCCGAGCGCGTCAAGGAAATCGAGCGCACCACCAACCACGACGTCAAGGCCGTGGAGTACCTGCTCAAGGAGCAGGCGGCGAAGCTGCCGGAACTGGACAAGGTCAGCGAGTTCATCCACTTCGCCTGCACCAGCGAGGACATCAACAACCTGTCCCACGCCCTGATGCTGCGCGAAGGCCGCGACAAGGTGCTGCTGCCGCTGATGCGCCAGATCGCTGCCGCCATCCGCGAGCTGGCGGTCAGGTTCGCCGACGTGCCGATGCTGTCGCGCACCCATGGCCAGCCGGCTTCGCCGACCACCCTGGGCAAGGAACTGGCCAACGTCGTCTACCGCCTCGAGCGACAGATCGTGCAGATCGCCGCCGTGCCGCTGCTGGGCAAGATCAACGGCGCCGTGGGCAACTACAATGCCCACCTGTCGGCCTACCCGCAGGTCGACTGGGAAGCCAACGCCCGCCAGTTCATCGAAGGTGACCTGGGCCTGCAGTGGAACCCCTACACCACGCAGATCGAGCCGCACGACTACATCGCCGAGCTGTTCGACGCCATCGCGCGCTTCAACACCATCCTCATCGACTTCGATCGCGACGTCTGGGGCTATATCTCCCTGGGCTACTTCAAGCAGAAGACCGTCGCTGGTGAAATCGGCTCCTCGACCATGCCGCACAAGGTCAACCCGATCGACTTCGAGAACTCCGAAGGCAACCTCGGTATCGCCAACGCGCTGTTCCAGCACCTGGCCAGCAAGCTGCCGATCTCGCGCTGGCAGCGTGACCTGACCGACTCCACCGTACTGCGCAACCTCGGTGTCGGCTTCGCCCACAGCGTGATCGCCTATGAAGCAAGCCTCAAGGGAATCAGTAAGTTGGAGCTCAATGCTCAGCGTATTGCTGAAGATCTGGACGCCTGCTGGGAAGTGCTCGCCGAACCGATCCAGACCGTCATGCGTCGCTATGCCATCGAGAACCCCTACGAGAAGCTCAAGGAGCTGACCCGTGGCAAGGGCATCACGCCCGAGGCGCTGCTGGCCTTCATCGACACGCTGGACATGCCCGCTGCGGCCAAGGAAGAGCTCAAGCAGCTCACGCCGGCCAACTACATCGGCAATGCCGTGGCGCAGGCCAAACGCATCTAAACGGCCTTCGGCCCCAAGGACGCCCGGCTGAAGCCGGGCGTTTCTTTTTATACGCTTCAATAAATATCAAGGACTTACAGATGAATCCTGATGCTCCTCTTCAGCTATTGGGTGGCCTGAGCGCACGCGAGTTCCTGCGCGACTACTGGCAGAAGAAGCCCTTGCTGGTGCGCCAGGCCATCGCCGACTTCGAGAGTCCGATTTCTCCCGACGAGCTGGCCGGCCTGGCCCTCGAGGAAGAAGTCGAGTCGCGCCTGGTGCTCGAGCACGGCGAGACGCCCTGGGAAGTTCGCCGCGGCCCCTTCGCCGAGGATGCCTTCGCCGAGCTGCCGGAACGTGACTGGACCCTGCTGGTGCAGGCCGTCGACCAGTTCGTGCCCGACGTCGCCGAGCTGCTGGAGCAGTTCAAGTTCCTGCCCAAGTGGCGCATCGACGACGTGATGATCAGCTTCGCCACACCGGGTGGCGGTGTTGGCCCGCACTTCGACAACTACGACGTGTTTCTGCTGCAGGCCCATGGCCGCCGCCGCTGGCAGATCGGCCAGATGTGCGACGCCCAGAGCCCGCTGCTGCCGGATCTGGACATGAAGATCCTGGCTCAATTCGATCAAACTGAAGAATGGGTGCTCGAGCCCGGCGATATGCTCTATCTGCCGCCGCTCCTGGCCCACTGTGGTACCGCCGAGGACGATTGCATGACTTATTCCGTGGGTTTCCGCGCACCCAGCGCGGCCGAAGTACTGACCCATTTCACTGATTTCCTTGGCCAGTTCCTGCCGGACGAAACGCGCTACAGCGACGCCGGCACCGCGCCGGCCAGCGACCCCAACGAGATCCAGCGCGATGCCCTGGAGCGCCTCAAGGCGCTGCTCGCCGAGCACATGAGCGACGAGCGCCTGCTGATGACCTGGTTCGGCCAGTTCATGACCGAGCCCAAGTACCCGGAACTGATCGCCGGCATCGAGATCGACGAGGACGGCTTCCTCGATCAGCTCGAGGATGGCGCCATCCTGGTCCGCAACCCCAGCGCGCGCCTGGCCTGGTCGGAAGTCGGCGATGGCCTGGTGCTGTTCGCCAGCGGCCAGAGCCGCCTGGTGTCCGCCAGCCTGCGCGAGCTGCTCAAGCTGATCTGCTCGGCCGACGCCCTGCACCTGGAAAACCTGGGCCCATGGCTGGGCAACGACGAGGCCCGCGAGCTGGTGCTCGAACTGGCCAAGCAGGGAAGCCTGGAGTTTGCTGCCGATGAATGACCTGCACGTACGCATCGCCGACTGGCACAGGGATTACGAGGAGCTGCGTCGCATCCGCGAAACGGTTTTCGTGGCTGAACAGGCCGTGCCGCCTGAACTGGAATGGGACGCCGAAGACAGTGATGCCGTGCATTTTCTCGCCTGCGAAGGCGACTACCCGATCGGTACGGCACGCCTGCTCGCCGACGGCCAGATCGGCCGGGTGTCGGTGCTCAAGGACTGGCGCGGCTTGAAAGTCGGCGAAGCACTGCTGTTGGCGGTGATCGCCGAGGCGGAAAAACGTGGCCTGAGCCAGCAAATGCTCAGCGCCCAGGTGCAGGCGACGCCGTTCTATGAAAAGCTGGGCTTCACTGTAGTGAGCGAGGAATACCTGGAAGCCGGTATCCCTCACGTCGACATGGTGCGCAGCAGCAGCTGATGTCAGCTGTGGCACGCACCGGTGCCACAGAGGTCAGCATGAACGACGAACACACGCCCGCCGATCTCGAGCCCATCGAGTTCGAATCGCCTGGGCGTTTTACCCTGCACAACCCGGACAACCCCCTGCCGCAACCGGCCGCCTGGGAACCGGCGCCCTTCGCACTCGGCAGCGAGCAGGCCCTGCAGCGCTTCAGCCTGCCCGATCAGGCCCGTAGCCACGCCCTGGCGATGATGCAGCAGGCCAGGCGCACCCTGTGCCTCTACAGCCCCGATCTCGACCCCTGGCTTTACCATCACGGCAGCGTCTACAAGGCCTGCAGCGATTTCCTGCTGCGCCATCGTCACAGCAGCCTGCGTATTCTGGTGTGCGACAGCAGTCGGGCGGTCCGTGACGGGCATCGGCTCATCGCGCTGTCGCGCAAACGGCCCAGTCACCTGCATATTCGCCGCTGTCACCCGGATTATCCGGCGCCCGACGGCGCCTTCCTACTCGCTGACGATCAGGGCCTGTTGATGCGCCCGGAAACCGACCAGTTCGCCGGTTACGCCAAGTACCAGGATCCGGCCCGCGTCCGCCAGTTGCAGCACCAGTTCGACCAGACCTGGGACACCAGCATTCTCGACCCTGATTTGCGGAGCTTCTTGCTATGACGAACGCCATGACACGATGCGTGATGGGTGCCGCCTTGCTCGCCTTCAGCCTCCTGGCCAGCGCGGCGACCGAAGTCATCCCGCTCAACTTCCGCACCGCAGACGAGCTGCTGCCCGTGGTGCAATCGGCGCTCGGTAACGACGGGCGGGTGAGCGCCTATGGCAACCAACTGATCGTCAATGCGCCACCGGCGAAGATCGAGGAGGTGCGCGCCCTGCTCGGCCAGCTCGACACCCAGCCGCGACGCCTGCTGATCAGCGTCGACACCAGTGAATCGACCTACCGCGACGACCGCGGCTACGGCGTGGACGGCAGCATCAGTGCCGGCAATGGCCGCGTGGAGATCGGCCGTGGCGAAGTGGCCGGTCGTGACCAGGCGCGCATCATTCGCCGCAGTACCGACAGCCGCGGCGGCGGCACCCAGCAGGTGCAGACCAGCGAGGGTTACCCGGCGCTGATCCAGGTCGGCCAGAGCGTACCGGTGACCACCAGCAGCCGCGGTCCTTACGGCCAGGTGTACAACAACACCGAGTACCGCAACGTCACCCAGGGCTTCTACGTCACCGCCAGCCTGGCCGGCGAGATCGTGCACCTGGACATCAGCAGCAACCGTGACCGGGTCAGCCAGCAGCAGCCCGGCGTGATCGACATCCAGCAAGCCGACACCCGGGTCAGCGGTCGGCTCGGCGAGTGGATCACCATCGGCGGCAGCAGCGAGCAGAGCCAGGCCGACCGCAGTGGCATCCTGCGCCGCTACTCGACCGAAGGGCGCGACGACATGAGCATGCGCGTGAAGGTCGAGGTGATCGACTGAAAGCCCCGTAAAACGTGACCATATGGTCGATCTAAGACTTATGTAGTACTCCTTAAAAAACACTACAAAAACGATTGACGAACATTTTCGTCGGTCGCATGATGGCCTCGCTCCCGCTAATCAGGGGTTCCGGAAACGGAGCCTCCGAATCGTTCCCGCTTACCGCAGGGATCGATTCGTGTTGTTAAGCCCACAAGGCAGTTCGACGAGATGGCGACTGGAACGAGGTTGTCCTGAGGGACGGGGAAGCGTTTCACGTATCGAGTTGCACGGTGCCAAGGGCGTCCACGGGCCTGCACGCACCACCGCTCGCCTACCCGGCAGCGAGCACACGATACGCTTCGTCCATCCCGCCACAAGCCCTCCTCCTTCCGGTTTCCCCTCAACGTCTGCGGTGAGCTCGCGCCGTGCCCTGCGCCTGTGCGCACGCTCGGTGTTCGCCCCAACACATACTTGAAGGATTGACCATGTCAGCTTACGAAAACGACATCAAAGCCGTTACCGCCCTGAAAGAAGCCGCTGGCAGCAGCTGGAGCGCTATCAACCCGGAATCCGTCGCTCGTATGCGCGCCCAGAACCGCTTCAGGACCGGCCTGGATGTAGCCAGGTACACCGCGGCCATCATGCGCAAGGACATGGCCGAGTACGACGCCGACTCTTCTGTCTACACCCAGTCGCTGGGCTGCTGGCATGGTTTCATCGGCCAGCAGAAACTGATTTCCATCAAGAAGCACCTGAAGACCACCAACAAGCGCTACCTGTACCTGTCCGGTTGGATGATCGCCGCGCTGCGTTCCGACTTCGGCCCCCTGCCGGACCAGTCGATGCACGAGAAGACCGCGGTCGCCGCACTGATCGAAGAGCTGTACACCTTCCTGCGCCAGGCCGATGCCCGCGAGCTGGACCTGCTGTTCAGCGCCCTAGACGCGGCCCGCGAGTCGGGCGATCGCGCCAAGCAGAGCGAAATCCAGGCGCAGATCGACAATTTCGAAACCCACGTGGTGCCGATCATTGCCGACATCGACGCGGGCTTCGGCAACCCCGAGGCCACCTACCTGCTGGCCAAGAAGATGATCGAAGCCGGCGCCTGCTGCATTCAGATCGAGAACCAGGTCTCCGACGAGAAGCAATGCGGCCACCAGGACGGCAAGGTCACCGTGCCCCATGCCGACTTCCTCGCCAAGATCAACGCGGTGCGCTACGCCTTTCTCGAACTGGGTGTGGACGATGGCGTGATCGTCGCCCGTACCGACTCCCTGGGCGCCGGCCTGACCAAGCAGATCGCCGTGACCAGCGAGCCGGGCGACCTGGGCGACCAGTACAACTCCTTCCTGGATTGTGAGGAAATCAGCCCGGCCGAACTGAACAATGGCGACGTGGTGATCAACCGCGAAGGCAAGCTGCTGCGACCCAAGCGCCTGGCCTCCAACCTGTTCCAGTTCCGCAAGGGCACTGGCGAGGATCGCTGCGTGCTGGACAGCATCACCTCGCTGCAGAACGGCGCGGACATGATCTGGATCGAAACCGAGAAGCCCCATGTCGGCCAGATCAAGGCCATGGTCGATCGTGTTCGCGAAGTGATCCCCAACGCCAAGCTGGTCTACAACAACAGCCCGTCGTTCAACTGGACCCTGAGCTTCCGCCAGCAGGTGTTCGATGCGTTCCAGGCCGAGGGCAAGGACGTGTCGGCCTACGACCGCGCCAAGTTGATGAGCGCCGAGTACGACGAAACCGAACTGGCCCAGGTCGCCGACGAGAAGATCCGCACCTTCCAGCGCGACGGCTCGGCCCATGCCGGCATCTTCCATCACCTGATCACGCTGCCGACCTACCACACCGCTGCGCTGTCCACCGACAACCTGGCCAAGGGCTACTTCGCCGACCAGGGCATGCTCGCCTACGTCAAGGGCGTGCAGCGCCAGGAAATCCGTCAGGGCATCGCCTGCGTCAAGCACCAGAACATGGCGGGCTCGGACATCGGCGACAACCACAAGGAGTACTTCGCCGGTGAGGCGGCCCTGAAGGCCGGCGGCAAGGACAACACCATGAATCAGTTTCATTGAGAATCACGCGTCGCCCGGCGCAACTTCGAGCCCTGGCCCCGGCAGCGATGCCGGGGCTTTTTATTGCAAGTAAGAAGTACTGGCTCACTGCTGCGCTTATTACGAGCAGAGCCATCGAGGTGCGGCAAGAGAATAAATTCTCAAATGATATATATTCTTATTGAAGCGACTTTATTTTTGCACTACATGCAACTTGCGCGCATCCGCGAAGTTTCCGCCTTGTTTTTATAGCACCTTGATTTGCGTGGCTTTCTGGATACTGGCTGATTGCAGGCATGCGACGTTTTATTATTTTTTTGTGCGGAAAAATTTACTTACACCCAATACAGGCATAACATTATGCGAATTGATTCAAGGCACTTAATGCCTTGCCATAATTTTAAATCGTGCGTTAAGCCGTTCCTTGCCTGAGGAGCCCCGGCATGCTGGAAGCAAGCAGTTCCCTGTCCCACAACTGGGCGTTGGCCGTTTTTCTGCTGGGCGTCGTTGGCCTCTGTGCCTTCATGATGGGTGTCTCCAGCCTGCTGGGCAGCAAAGCCTGGGGGCGCAGCAAGAACGAGCCCTTCGAATCGGGCATGCTTCCCACCGGCAGCGCACGCCTGCGCCTGTCCGCCAAATTCTATCTGGTCGCGATGCTCTTCGTGATCTTCGACGTCGAAGCCCTCTTTCTCTTCGCCTGGGCCGTCTCCGTTCGCGAAAGCGGCTGGGCCGGCTTTATCGAAGCAGCCATTTTCATAAACATTCTGTTGGCAGGTCTTGTCTACCTTTGGCGTATCGGTGCGCTGGATTGGGCACCCGAGAGTCGTAAGGCTCGGCAGGCGAAGCTGAAACAATGAGGCTTTGGCGATGCAATACAAACTCACTCGGATCGATCCGGATGCTCCCAACGAGCAATACCCGATCGGCAAGCGGGAGGTCGTTACCGACCAACAGCTAGAAGATGAAGTGCACAAGAACATCTACATGGGGAAACTCTCGGATGTTCTCAGCGGCGCGGTGAATTGGGGTCGCAAGAACTCCCTGTGGCCGTACAACTTCGGGCTGTCCTGCTGCTACGTGGAAATGACCACCGCCTTCACCGCGCCGCACGACGTCGCGCGCTTCGGTGCCGAGGTGATCCGAGCCTCCCCGCGCCAGGCCGACTTCATGGTCATCGCCGGCACCTGTTTCATCAAGATGGCGCCGGTCATCCAGCGTCTCTATGAACAGATGCTCGAACCCAAGTGGGTCATTTCCATGGGCTCGTGCGCCAATTCCGGCGGCATGTACGACATCTACTCGGTCGTTCAGGGGGTCGACAAGTTCCTTCCCGTCGACGTCTACATTCCCGGTTGCCCGCCCCGTCCCGAGGCGTTCCTGCAAGGCCTGATGCTGCTGCAGGAATCCATCGGTCAGGAGCGCCGCCCGCTGTCCTGGGTCGTTGGCGATCAAGGCGTTTACCGCGCCGAGATGCCTTCCCAGAAAGAACAGCGCCGCGAGCAGCGTATTGCGGTTACCAACCTGCGTTCCCCTGACGAAGTCTGAGTCCTGCTTACTTATTAACTGGGCTCACTCTCACCGTTGACCGATAGCGATCGAGACCATGACTGCAGACACCCTCGTGTCCATTGCGCCGTACAAGGCGGACGACCAAGACGTCGTCGTTGAGCTTCAATCCCGTTTTGGCGCCGACAGCTTCACGCTGCAGGCCACCCGCACCGGCATGCCGGTGATCTGGGTCGGCCGCGACAAGCTCGTCGAGGTCCTGCGCTTCCTGCGCCAGACCACCCGCCCCTACGTCATGCTGTATGACCTGCACGGCGTCGACGAACGCCTGCGCACCCAGCGTCGCGGGCTGCCGGACGCCGACTTCACGGTGTTCTATCACCTCATGTCGCTGGAGCGTAACAGCGACGTGATGATCAAGGTGGCCCTGCGCGAAGGCGACCTCAACCTGCCTTCCGTGACCGCTATCTGGCCGAACGCCAACTGGTACGAGCGCGAAGTCTGGGACCTGTACGGCATCCACTTCACCGGGCACCCGCACCTGACCCGCATCATGATGCCGCCGACCTGGGAAGGTCACCCGCTGCGCAAGGACTACCCGGCGCGCGCCACTGAATTCGATCCGTTCAGCCTGACCCTGGCCAAGCAGCAGCTCGAGGAAGAAGCCGCGCGCTTCAATCCCGAAGACTGGGGCATGAAACGCCACAGCGAGAACGAGGACTACATGTTCCTCAACCTCGGCCCCAACCACCCGTCCGCCCACGGTGCCTTCCGCATCATCCTGCAGCTCGACGGCGAAGAGATCGTCGATTGCGTGCCGGAAATCGGTTACCACCACCGTGGCGCCGAGAAGATGGCCGAGCGCCAGAGCTGGCACAGCTTCATTCCCTACACCGACCGTATCGACTACCTGGGCGGGGTGATGAACAACCTGCCCTACGTGCTCTCGGTCGAGAAGCTCGCCGGCATCCAGGTGCCGCAGAAGGTCGACACCATCCGCATCATGATGGCCGAGTTCTTCCGCATCACCAGCCACCTGCTGTTCCTGGGCACCTACATCCAGGACGTTGGTGCCATGACCCCGGTGTTCTTTACCTTCACCGACCGCCAGCGCGCCTACAAGGTGATCGAAGCCATCACCGGTTTCCGCCTGCACCCGGCCTGGTACCGCATCGGTGGCGTCGCCCACGACCTGCCGCGCGGCTGGGACAAGCTGGTCAAGGAATTCGTCGACTGGCTGCCCAAGCGTCTCGACGAGTACGAAAAGGCCGCGCTGAAGAACAGCATCCTCAAGGCCCGTACCATCGGCGTGGCCCAGTACAACACCAAGGAAGCCCTGGAATGGGGCACCACCGGTGCCGGCCTGCGCGCCACCGGGTGCGACTTCGACCTGCGCAAGGCGCGCCCCTACTCGGGCTACGAGAACTTCGAGTTCGAGGTGCCGCTGGCCGCCAACGGCGATGCCTACGACCGCTGCATGGTGCGCGTCGAGGAGATGCGGCAGAGCATCCGGATCATCGACCAGTGCCTGCGCAACATGCCGGAAGGCCCGTACAAGGCGGATCACCCGCTGACCACGCCGCCGCCGAAAGAGCGCACGCTGCAGCACATCGAAACCCTGATCACCCACTTCCTGCAGGTTTCCTGGGGCCCGGTCATGCCGGCCAACGAAAGCTTCCAGATGATCGAAGCGACCAAGGGTATCAACAGCTACTACCTGACCAGCGACGGCAGCACCATGAGCTACCGCACGCGCATCCGCACGCCGAGCTTCCCGCACCTGCAGCAGATCCCTTCGGTAATCCGCGGCAGCATGGTCGCCGACCTTATCGCGTACCTGGGCAGTATCGACTTCGTCATGGCCGACGTGGATCGCTGAGGAGAACACCATGAACATGATTCAGACCGACCGTTTCGCCCTCAGTGAAACCGAGCGCTCGGCCATCGAGCACGAGATGCACCACTACGAGGACCCGCGCGCGGCGTCCATCGAAGCCCTGAAGATCGTGCAGAAGGAGCGTGGCTGGGTGCCGGACGGCGCCGCCGACGCCATCGGCGCGATTCTCGGCATCCCGGCCAGCGACGTCGAAGGCGTGGCCACTTTCTACAGCCAGATCTTCCGCCAGCCGGTCGGCCGCCACATCATCCGCGTGTGCGACAGCATGACCTGCTTCATCGGTGGCCACGAGAACGTGCTGGGCAGCATCAAGGCCGAGCTGGGCATCGTGCCTGGGCAGACCACCGCCGACGGCCGCTTCACCCTGCTGCCGGTGTGCTGCCTGGGCAACTGCGACAAGGCGCCGGCGATGATGATCGACGACGAAACCTTCGGCGACGTGCAGCCCGAAGGCGTGGCGCAACTGCTGGAGAACTTCCAATGATCAGCCGCAGCTCCAACCTGCTGACCTCCTTCGGCCCGGCCAACCGTATCGCCCGCAGCGAAGAGACCCATCCGCTGACCTGGCGCCTGCGCGACGACGCCCAGCCCGTATGGCTCGACGAGTACCAGCAGAAGAACGGTTATGCCGCCGCCCGCAAGGCCCTGGCCGAGATGGCCCAGGCCGACATCGTGCAGACGGTCAAGGATTCCGGCCTCAAGGGCCGCGGTGGTGCAGGCTTCCCCACCGGCGTGAAGTGGGGCCTGATGCCCAACGACGAGTCGCTGAACATCCGCTACCTGCTGTGCAACGCGGACGAGATGGAGCCCAATACCTGGAAGGACCGCATGCTGATGGAACAGCTGCCGCACCTGCTGGTGGAAGGCATGCTGATCAGCGCCCGGGCCCTGAAGGCCTACCGCGGTTACATCTTCCTGCGTGGCGAATACGTCGACGCCGCCGCCAACCTCAACCGCGCCATCGAGGAAGCCAAGGCCGCCGGCCTGCTCGGCAAGAACATCCTGGGCAGCGGTTTCGATTTCGAGCTGTTCGTGCACACCGGTGCCGGGCGTTACATCTGCGGTGAAGAAACCGCACTGATCAACTCCCTGGAAGGCCGTCGCGCCAACCCGCGTGCCAAGCCACCCTTCCCCGCTGCGGTGGGCGTGTGGGGCAAGCCGACCTGCGTCAACAACGTCGAGACCCTGTGCAACGTGCCGGCCATCGTCGCCAACGGCGTGGACTGGTACAAGTCCCTGGCCCGCGAAGGCAGCGAAGACCACGGCACCAAGCTGATGGGCTTCTCCGGCAAGGTCAAGACGCCGGGTATCTGGGAGCTGCCGTTCGGTATCAGCGCCCGCGAGCTGTTCGAGGACTACGCCGGCGGCATGCGCGACGGCTACACCCTCAAGGCCTGGCAGCCCGGCGGTGCCGGCACCGGCTTCCTGCTGCCCGAGCACCTCGAGGCGTCCATGTACGCCGCCGGCATCGCCAAGGTCGGCACCCGCATGGGCACCGGCCTGGCCCTGGCCATCGACAACACGGTGAACATGGTGTCGCTGCTGCGCAACATGGAGGAGTTCTTCGCCCGCGAATCCTGCGGCTGGTGCACGCCGTGCCGTGACGGCCTGCCGTGGAGCGTGAAGATCCTCCGTGCCCTGGAGCGCAAGCAGGGCACCCGCGAGGACATCGACACCCTGCTCGGCCTGGTCAACTTCCTCGGCCCCGGCAAGACCTTCTGTGCTCACGCACCGGGCGCCGTGGAGCCATTGGGCAGCGCGATCAAGTATTTCCGTGAAGAGTTCGAAGCCGGCGTGGGCGCCATTGCGCCACAGCCGCCGGTAGCGGCACACGCGGTATAGGCCCGCTGGCCGGACGAGTGGGCGCGATGGCGCCGTCCGGCCCAGGTCGTTGAAGAGAATTCCCTTAGCCCGTCCACCTCACGGTGGGCAAACGAAGACTGAAGAAAAATGGCCACTATCCACGTAGACGGCAAAGATCTCGAAGTCGATGGTGCGGACAACCTGCTGCAGGCCTGTCTGTCCCTTGGTCTCGACATCCCCTACTTCTGCTGGCACCCGGCGCTCGGCAGCGTTGGCGCCTGCCGCCAGTGCGCGGTGAAGCAGTACACCGACGAAAACGACAAGCGCGGCCGCCTGGTCATGTCCTGCATGACGCCGGCCACCGACAACAGCTGGATCTCCATCGACGACGAAGAGGCCGTGGCCTTCCGCAAGAGCGTCGTCGAGTGGCTGATGACCAACCACCCCCATGACTGCCCGGTCTGCGAGGAAGGCGGCCATTGCCACCTGCAGGACATGACGGTGATGACCGGCCACAACGCCCGTCGCTATCGGTTCAGCAAGCGCACCCACCAGAACCAGGAACTCGGCCCCTTCATCGCCCATGAGATGAACCGCTGCATCGCCTGCTACCGCTGCGTGCGCTACTACAAGGATTACGCCGGCGGCACCGACCTGGGCGTCTACGGTGCCCACGACAACGTGTACTTCGGCCGGGTGGAAGACGGCACCCTGGAAAGCGAGTTCTCCGGCAACCTGGTCGAGGTCTGCCCGACCGGTGTGTTCACCGACAAGACCCACTCCGAGCGCTACAACCGCAAGTGGGACATGCAGTTCGCCCCGAGCATCTGCCATGGCTGCTCCAGCGGCTGCAACACCAGCCCGGGTGAGCGCTACGGCGAAGTGCGCCGCATCGAGAACCGCTTCAACGGCTCGGTGAACCAGTATTTCCTCTGCGACCGTGGCCGCTTCGGCTATGGCTACGTCAACCGCGAGGACCGTCCGCGTCAGCCGCTGATGATGCTCAGCAAGATGAAGATGGGCCTGGACGCCGCGCTGGACCAGGCTGCCGCCCTGCTCAAGGGTCGCAAGGTGATCGGTATCGGTTCCCCACGTGCCAGCCTGGAGGGCAACTTCGCCCTGCGCGAACTGGTCGGCGAAGGCAACTTCTACTCCGGTATCGCCGCGGCCGAGCAGGCCAACATCCGCCTGATCCGCGACGTGCTGCAGAACGGCCCGCTGCCGGTGCCGACCCTGCGCGACATCGAGAGCCACGACGCGGTGTTCGTGCTCGGTGAAGACCTGACCCAGACCGCCGCCCGCGTCGCCCTGGCCCTGCGCCAGTCGGTCAAGGGCAAGGCCACCGAGATCGCCGCCGGCGCGAAGATCCAGGACTGGCACATGGCCGCCGTGCAGAACGTCGCCCAGCACGCGCTCAACCCGCTGTTCATCGCCAGCGTCACCGCCACCCGCCTCGACGATGTCGCCGAGCAGTGCGTACACGCCGCGCCCGATGACCTGGCGCGCATCGGCTTCGCCGTGGCCCACGCCATCGACCCGAGCGCCCCGGCCGTCGAAGGCCTGGAAGCCGAAGCCGGCGAACTGGTGCAACGCATCGCCGAAGCGCTGCTGAACGCCAAGCGCCCGCTGATCGTTTCCGGCGCCTCGCTGGGCAATCGCGCGCTGATCGAAGCCGCCGCGAACATCGCCAGCGCCCTGAAGAACCGCGAGAAGAACGGCTCCATCAGCCTGGTGGTGCCGGAAGCCAACAGCATGGGCATGGCCCTGCTGATGGGCGAGCAGTTCGCCGGCAACAGCCTGGATGACGCCCTCGAAGCGCTGACCTGCGGTCAGGCAGACGCTCTGGTAGTACTGGAGAACGATCTCTATCACCGCGCCGATGCCGCCCGTGTGGACGCGGCCCTGGCCGCCGCCAAGGTGGTGATCGTCGCCGATCACCAGAGCACCGCCACCACCGCCAAGGCGCACCTGCTGCTGCCGGCCGCCAGCTTCGCCGAAGGCGACGGCACCCTGGTCAGCCAGGAGGGCCGCGCCCAGCGTTTCTTCCAGGTCTACGACCCTTCCTACTACGACGCCAACATCCTGGTGCGCGAAGGCTGGCGGTGGCTGCACGCGCTGCACAGCACGCTGCACAACCGTGTCGTCGACTGGACTCAACTGGATCAGGTCACCGCCGCTTGCGCCGCGAGCAACGCCCAGCTGGCCGGTATCCGCGACGCCGCGCCAGGCGCCTCGTTCCGCATCAAGGGCCTCAAGTTGGCTCGCGAGCCGCACCGCTACAGCGGCCGCACCGCCATGCGCGCCAACATCAGCGTGCACGAGCCCCGTCAGCCCCAGGACAAGGACAGCGCCTTCGCCTTCTCCATGGAGGGCTATTCGGGCAGCCAGGAAGATCGCCAGCAGATTCCGTTCGCCTGGTCCCCAGGCTGGAACTCGCCGCAAGCCTGGAACAAGTTCCAGGACGAAGTCGGCGGCCATCTGCGTGCCGGCGACCCCGGCGTGCGCCTGATCGAAGCCAAGGGCGCGAGCCTGGGCTGGTTCAGCGCACCAACGGCCTTCAACCCGGCCCAGGGCACCTGGCAGGCCGTGCCGCTGCATCATCTGTTCGGCAGCGAGGAAATGTCCTCGCGCGCCGCGCCGATTGCCGAACGCACGCCCGACGCCTACGTAGCGCTGGCCAAGGATGAAGCCGACCGCCTCGGCGTCAATGATGGCGCCCTGCTGCAACTGAGCGTCAACGGCCAGAGCCTGCGCCTGCCGCTGCGGGTCAGCGAAGAACTGGGCATCGGCCTGGTCGGCCTGCCGGTCGGCCTGGGCGGCATTCCGGCGGCCTTCGCTGGCGCGCCCGTCACCGGTATCGGGGAGGCCGCACAATGAGCTGGTTGACTCCCGCGTTGCTCGACATCATCCAGGAAGTGCTCAAGGCCATCGTCATCCTGCTCGCCGTGGTGGTGTGCGGGGCGCTGCTGAGCTTCGTCGAGCGCCGTCTGCTCGGCTGGTGGCAGGATCGCTACGGCCCCAACCGGGTCGGTCCGTTCGGCATGTTCCAGATCGCTGCGGACATGCTGAAGATGTTCTTCAAGGAAGACTGGACGCCGCCGTTCGCCGACAAGATGATCTTCACCCTGGCGCCGATCGTCGGCATGGGCGCCATGCTGGTGGCCTTCGCGATAATCCCCATCACCCCCAACTGGGGTGTGGCGGACCTGAACATCGGTATCCTGTTCTTCTTCGCCATGGCCGGTCTGTCGGTGTATGCCGTGCTGTTCGCCGGCTGGTCGAGCAACAACAAGTTCGCCCTGCTCGGCAGCCTGCGTGCCTCGGCCCAGACCGTTTCCTACGAGGTGTTCCTGGCCCTGGCGCTGATGGGCATCGTCGCCCAGGTCGGCTCGTTCAACATGCGCGATATCGTCGATTACCAGGCCGAGCACCTGTGGTTCATCATTCCGCAGTTCTTCGGTTTCTGTACCTTCTTCATCGCCGGCGTGGCCGTGACCCACCGTCACCCCTTCGACCAGCCGGAAGCGGAGCAGGAGCTGGCCGACGGTTACCACATCGAATACGCCGGCATGAAATGGGGCATGTTTTTCGTCGGTGAATACATCGGCATCGTGACCATTTCCGCGCTGTTGGTAACCCTGTTCTTCGGTGGCTGGCATGGTCCGTTCGGCATCCTGCCGCAGATCCCGTTCTTCTGGTTCGCGATCAAGACCTGCTTCTTCATCATGATCTTCATCCTGCTGCGCGCCTCGATTCCGCGCCCGCGGTATGACCAAGTCATGGCCTTCAGCTGGAAGTTCTGCCTGCCGCTGACCCTGATCAACCTGCTGGTGACCGGCGCCGTCGTGCTGGCCACGGCCCAGTAAGGAGCGAGTGATGTTCAAATATATTTGGGACGTACTGGTCGGTACCGCGACCCAATTGCGCAGCCTGGTCATGGTCTTCGGCCATGGCTTTCGCAAGCGCGACACCCTGCAATACCCCGAAGAGCAGGTCTACCTGCCGCCACGCTACCGCGGCCGCATCGTGCTGACCCGCGACCCCGATGGCGAAGAGCGCTGCGTGGCCTGCAACCTGTGCGCCGTGGCCTGCCCGGTGGGCTGCATCTCGCTGCAGAAGGCGGAAACCGAAGACGGTCGCTGGTACCCGGACTTCTTCCGCATCAACTTCTCGCGCTGCATCTTCTGCGGCCTGTGCGAGGAAGCCTGCCCGACCACCGCGATCCAGCTCACCCCGGATTTCGAAATGGGCGAGTTCAAACGTCAGGATCTGGTGTACGAGAAGGAAGACCTGCTGATCTCCGGCCCCGGCAAGAACCCGGACTACAACTTCTACCGCGTGGCCGGCATGGCCATCGCCGGCAAGCCGAAAGGCGCCGCGCAGGACGAAGCCGAGCCGATCAACGTCAAGGGGTTGTTGCCATAATGGAATTCGCCTTCTATTTCTCCGCCGGGGTCGCGGTTGCCTCGACCCTGGGCGTGATCACCGGCAAGAACCCGGTGCACGCCCTGCTCTACCTGATCATCTCGCTGCTGGCCGTGTCCATGGTGTTCTTCAGCCTCGGCGCGCCGTTCGCCGGCGCCCTGGAAATCATCGTCTACGCCGGCGCCATCATGGTGCTGTTCGTGTTCGTGGTGATGATGCTCAACCTGGGCCCGGCCTCGGTACAGCAGGAACGCACCTGGCTGACGCCGGGCATCTGGATCGGCCCGGCGCTGCTTTCCGCCGTGTTGCTGGGGCAGCTGCTGTACGTGCTGTTCGCGGTACCGAGCGGCGCCACCATCGGCCATACCACGGTCGATGCCAAGGCCGTCGGTGTGCACCTGTTCGGCCCGTACCTGCTGGCCGTCGAGCTGGCCTCCATGCTGCTGCTGGCGGCACTGGTGGCCGCCTATCACCTGGGCCGTAACGACATCAAGGATGCTACGCCATGAATGGTATTCCAATGGAGCACGGCCTGGCGCTGGCCGGCGTGCTGTTCAGCCTCGGCCTGGTCGGCCTAATGGTGCGCCGCAACATCCTGTTCGTGCTGATGAGCCTGGAAGTGATGATGAACGCCGCCGCGCTGGCCTTCGTCGTGGCCGGCGCGCGCTGGGCCCAGGCTGACGGGCAGATCATGTTCATTCTGGTGATCGCCCTGGCCGCCGCCGAAGCGAGCATCGGCCTGGCGATCCTGCTGCAGCTGTATCGCCGCTTCCACACCCTCGATATCGACGCAGCCAGCGAGATGCGCGGATGAACCTCCTATTCCTGACCCTCCTGTTCCCACTGATCGGCTGGTTCATCCTGGCCTTCTCCCGGGGCCGCCTGAGCGAAGGCGCTGCCGCCGTCGTCGGTGTCGGCTCGGTCGGCCTGTCGGCCCTGACCACCGCCTGGATCATGTGGCAGTTCAACGTCGCGCCACCGCAAGGCGGCGTGTACACCCAGACCCTGTGGCAGTGGATGAGCGTCGACGGCCTGGCGCCGAGCTTCACCCTGTACCTGGATGGCCTGTCGCTGACCATGCTCGGTGTGGTCACCGGCGTGGGCTTCCTGATCCACATGTTCGCCAGCTGGTACATGCGCGGTGAAGAGGGTTACTCGCGCTTCCTCTCCTACACCAATCTGTTCATCTTCAGCATGCTGCTGCTGGTACTGGGCGACAACCTGATGACCCTGTTCTTCGGGTGGGAAGGCGTGGGCCTATGCTCGTACCTGCTGATCGGCTTCTACTACAAGCACGTGCCCAACGGTAACGCGGCACTGAAGGCCTTCATCGTCACCCGCATCGGCGACGTATTCCTGATGATCGGCCTGTTCCTGCTGTTCCTCAACCTCGGCACCCTGAATATCCAGGAACTGATGGTGCTGGCCCCGCAGAAATACGCGGCCGGTGATACCTGGCTGTGGCTGGCGACCCTGATGCTGCTCGGCGGTGCGGTCGGCAAGTCCGCCCAGCTGCCGCTGCAGACCTGGCTGGCCGACGCCATGGCCGGCCCGACCCCGGTTTCGGCGCTGATCCACGCCGCCACCATGGTCACCGCGGGCGTCTACCTGATCGCCCGTACCAACGGCCTGTTCCTGCTGACCCCGGAGATTCTCGAACTGGTCGGCATCGTCGGTGGCGTGACCCTGGTGCTGGCGGGCTTCGCTGCCCTGGTGCAGACCGACATCAAGCGTATCCTCGCCTACTCGACCATGAGCCAGATCGGCTACATGTTCCTGGCCCTGGGCGTCGGTGCCTGGGACGCGGCGATCTTCCACCTGATGACCCACGCCTTCTTCAAGGCCCTGCTGTTCCTCGCCTCCGGCTCGGTGATCCACGCCTGCCACCACGAGCAGAACATCTTCAAGATGGGCGGCCTGTGGAAGAAGCTGCCATTGGCCTACGCCAGCTTCATCGTCGGTGGCTCGGCCCTGGCGGCGCTGCCACTGATCACCGTGGGTTTCTACTCCAAGGACGAGATCCTCTGGGAGGCCTTCGCCAGCGGTCATTCCGGCCTGCTCTATGCCGGCCTGCTGGGCGCCTTCATGACCTCGATCTACACCTTCCGGCTGATCTTCATCGCCTTCCACGGCGAAGCCAAGACCGAGGCCCATGCCGGTCACGGCATCGCCCACAACCTGCCGCTGATGGTGCTGATCGTGCTGTCGACCTTCATCGGCGCCTGGATCACCCCGCCGCTGGCTGGCGTGCTGCCAGAGAGCGCCGGGCACGCCGGTGGCGATGCCAAGCACAGCCTGGAAATCGTCTCGGGCTGCATCGCCCTGGCGGGCATCCTGCTGGCGGCCCTGCTGTTCCTCGGCAAGCGCAGTTTCGTAAATACCGTCGCGGGCAGCGCGCCGGGACGTTTCCTGTCGGCCTGGTGGTTCGCCGCCTGGGGCTTCGACTGGCTTTACGACAAGATTTTCGTGCAGCCGTACCTGTTCCTGTGCCGCGTGCTCGCCCGTGATCCGATCGACGGTGCCATCGGCATCGTCCCGCGCCTGGCGCGTGGTGGTCATGGCGTATTGAGCCGCAGCGAAACCGGGCATCTGCGCTGGTACGCCATCTCCATCGCCGGGGGCGCCGTGCTGGTGCTCGCTGCCGTGCTGCTGGCCTGACCGATGATCCCGAATACTTTTTCTAAGGAAACTCGCCCGTCATGATTCTGCCTTGGCTAATCCTGATCCCCTTTATCGGCGGCCTGTTGTGCTGGCAGGCGGAGCGCTTCGGCGGAACCCTGCCGCGCTGGATCGCGCTGCTGACCATGTCCCTGCTGTTCGGCCTCGGCCTGTGGCTGTGGGGCACCGGCGACTTCAGCCTGGCGCCTGCGCCGGGCGCCGAGCCACGCTGGGCCCACGAATTCCAGGTGCGCTGGATCGAGCGCTTCGGCATCAGCATCCATCTGGCGATGGATGGCCTGTCGGTACTGATGGTCACCCTCACCGGCCTGCTCGGTGTGCTGTCGGTGCTCTGCTCGTGGAAAGAGATCCAGAACCGTGTCGGCTTCTTCCACCTCAACCTGATGTGGATCCTCGGCGGCGTGGTCGGCGTGTTCCTGGCCATCGACCTGTTCCTGTTCTTCTTCTTCTGGGAAATGATGCTGGTGCCGATGTATTTCCTCATCGCGCTCTGGGGTCATAGCGGCAGCCCTGGCAAGAGCCGCATCAACGCGGCTACCAAGTTCTTCATCTTCACCCAGGCCAGCGGCCTGGTGATGCTGGTGGCGATCCTTGGCCTGGTGTTCGTGCACTTCAACCAGACCGGCGTGTTCACCTTCAACTATGCCGACCTGCTCAAGACCGAGCTGTCCGAAGGCACCGAATACCTGCTGATGCTGGGCTTCTTCATCGCCTTCGCGGTCAAGTTCCCGGTGGTGCCCCTGCACTCCTGGCTGCCCGACGCCCACGCCCAGGCGCCCACCGCAGGCTCGGTGGATCTGGCCGGTATCCTGCTGAAAACCGCGGCCTACGGCCTGCTGCGTTTCGCGCTGCCGCTGTTCCCCAATGCCTCGGCGGAATTCGCGCCGATCGCCATGTACCTCGGCGTGTTCGCGATCATCTACGGCGCATTGCTGTCCTTCGCCCAGACCGACATCAAGCGCCTGGTGGCCTACTCCAGCGTGTCGCACATGGGCTTCGTGCTGATCGCCATCTACTCGGGCAGCCAGATCGCCCTGCAGGGCGCGGTGGTGCAGATGATGGCCCATGGCCTGTCGGCCGCGGCGCTGTTCATCCTCTGCGGCCAGCTGTACGAACGCCTGCACACCCGCGACATGCGCGAAATGGGCGGCATCTGGGCGCGCATGTCCTGGCTGCCGGCGCTCAGCCTGTTCTTCGCCGCCGCCGCACTGGGCCTGCCGGGCACCGGCAACTTCGTCGGCGAGTTTCTGATCCTGATCGGCAGCTTCCCGGCCGCGCCGTGGGTCACGGTGATCGCTGCCACCGGCCTGGTACTCGGCTCCGTCTACTCGCTGATCATGATCCACCGCGCCCACTTCGGCCCGGTGAAGAACGACAGCCCGCTGCCGGGCCTGCAATTTCGTGAACTGAGCATGGTGCTGTGCCTGGCGGTGCTGCTGATCCTGCTCGGTGTTTACCCGCAGCCGGTGCTCGACACCTCTGCCGCCAGTATGCAAGGCGTGCAGCAGTGGTTCAGTGGCGCCCTCGATCAACTCGCTTCGGGCCGGTAAGGGTTCAAAATCTATGGAACATCATGCTGTGCAATTCACCACCCAACACCTGATCGCCCTGCTGCCGCTGCTGGTCACCTGCGCCACGGTAGTGGTGGTCATGCTGGCCATCGCCTGGAAGCGCAGCCACGCGATGACCTTCGTGCTCTCGGTGATCGGCCTCAACGCTGCCCTGCTGTCGCTGCTGCCGACCCTCGGCGTCACCCCGCTGCAGGTCACCCCGCTGATGCAGATCGACACCTTCGCCTGCTACTACATGGCGCTGGTGCTGATCGCCACCCTGGCCTGCGTGACCCTGACCCACGCCTACCTGGGCGAGGCGACGGTCAGTGACGGGCAGACCAAGGGCTACCCGCGCAACCGCGAAGAGATGTACCTGCTGCTGCTGCTCTCCGCGGCCGGCGGCCTGGTGCTGGTCAGCACCGAACACCTGGCCGGCCTGTTCATCGGCCTGGAGCTGCTCTCGGTACCCACCTACGGGATGATCGCCTACGCCTACTTCAACAAGCGTTCGCTGGAAGCCGGTATCAAGTATATGGTGCTGTCGGCCGCCGGCAGCGCCTTCCTGCTGTTCGGCATGGCACTGCTGTATGCCGACGCCGGCAGCCTGAGCTTCGCCCAGATCGGTGCCAGCCTGGCCGGTGCCAGCGGCAGCCAGCTGGTGCAGATCGGTATCGGCATGATGCTCATCGGCCTGGCGTTCAAGCTGTCCATGGTGCCGTTCCACCTGTGGACGCCGGACGTCTACGAAGGCGCTCCGGCGCCAGTGGCAGCGTTCCTGGCCACCGCCAGCAAGGTCGCGGTATTCGCCGTGCTGCTGCGCCTGTATCAGCTCTCCCCGGCCACCGCTGGCGGCTGGCTGAACGACCTGCTGACGGTCATCGCCATCGCCTCGATCCTGTTCGGCAACCTGCTGGCCCTGGTGCAGAACAACCTCAAGCGTCTGCTCGGCTATTCGTCCATCGCCCACTTCGGATACCTGCTGGTGGCGCTGATCGCCAGCAAGGGTCTGGCCGTGGAAGCCATCGGCGTGTACATGGCCACCTACGTGCTGACCAGCCTGGGCGCGTTTGGCGTGATCACCCTGATGTCCACGCCCTACAACGGCCGTGACGCCGATGCGCTGTACGAGTACCGCGGCCTGTTCTGGCGCCGTCCGTACCTGACCGCGGTGCTGACCGTGATGATGCTGTCGCTGGCCGGTATTCCGCTCACTGCAGGCTTCATCGGCAAGTTCTACGTGATCGCTGCCGGTGTGCAGGCGCAGCTGTGGTGGCTGATCGGTGCGCTGATCCTGGGTAGCGCCATCGCGGTGTTCTACTACCTGCGCGTGATGGTCACCCTGTTCCTCAACGAGCCGAACCTGCAGCGTCACGATGCACCGTTCAACTGGGGCCAACGTGCCGGCGGCATCATGTTGATGCTGGTGGCGGCCCTGGCCTTCGTGCTCGGCGTGTACCCGCAGCCGCTGCTGGATCTGGTCCAGCAGGCCGGTCTGGCCACTACCGCGCTCTGATCCGAGTCGCGTCATGAAAAAACGGCTGCCTCAGGGCAGCCGTTTTTGTTTGTGCCTCACGCTTTGCCTATGCCAGATCGAGCGGCTGTCATACCTGGACTTGGGCTACGGCGTCCGCTTTTCGTAGCCTGTTGCTGAGCAAAGCGATTCGCAGGATGGGTCAAGAAAAGTCGCAGGGCTCAGACTCCGGGTTTCGCTTCGCTCTACCCAGGCTACGCGGGTTTACGGCTGTGCGTGATAACGAAAAACGGCTGCACAGGGCAGCCGTTTGGGGCGAAGCGAGTGATTACTCGGGCAGCCTGACGGTCTTCTTGCCGGCTGCGAACAGGTTCCAGCTGGCGACGAACAGTGCGGCGATCAGCGGGCCCAGCACGAAGCCGTTGAGACCGAACAAGGCCATGCCGCCGAGGGTGGAAATCAGGATCAGGTAATCGGGCATGCGGGTGTCCTTGCCGACCAGGATCGGGCGCAGGATGTTATCCACCAGGCCGATCACCAATACCCCGAACAGAGTCAACACCACACCCTGCCAGATATCGCCACTGAGCAGCAGGTAGACCGCTACGGGCGCCCAGACGATGCCGGCACCCGCCGCTGGCAACAGCGACAGAAAAGCCATCAGCACGCCCCACAGCAGCGGGCTGGGGATGCCCAGCACCCAGAAGATCAAGCCACCGAGAGCACCCTGCACCGCTGCCACCACGATGTTGCCTTTCACCGTGGCGCGCACCACGCGGGTGAACTTGATCTGCAGGCGGCGCTTGGTGTTGTCGCCCAGCGGCACCGCCATGCGGATGTCACGCACCAGCTCCTGGCCATCGCGCAGCAGGAAGAACAGCAGGTACAGCATGATGAAGAAGCTGACCACGAACTCGAAGGTGCCCTGGCCGATGGCGAACACCTTGGTCGCCAGGTACTGGCTACCGGCAGCGGCGCCGCTGGTGATGCGTTCCTGCAGATCGTCCATGTTGCCCACGCCGATACGGTCGATCTGCTGCTGCAGGAACGGCGGCAGCATTTGCTTGGTGCTGGTCACGTAGGCCCCGACGTCCAGCTCACCGGAGTCGATGCGCTGGTAGATGCTGGTGCCCTCGGCGACTATCGCCGAGGTGATGAAGATCACCGGCAGAATCGCCACCAGCAGGCAAACGACCAATGTCATCAGCGCCGACAGGTTGCCGCGTCCGCCCAGGCGCCGCGCCATGCGCCGTTGCAGGGGCGCGAACACCACGGCCAGCGCCACTGCCCAGAACACCGCCCCGTAGAACGGCAGCAGGATCCAGATAAAGGCGATCGTCACCAGGACGAGCAGGAGGATGAAGGTTTTCTTTTCGAGGGACGTTGTCTGCATGGCCGGATCACAGGAGGGGATATGCCCGTTAGTCTCCCCTGCCGCCGACAAAGTGCACTCTTATTCAGGCCAGCGTCCCTGCTCGCCTCGACAGCTCAGATGCGGAACTGGCGCACCAGGCTTTCCAGTCCCTGACCGAGCTGCGCCAGGCTGCGTGCGGTCTGGGCACCCTGGCGGGTTTCCTCGGCGACGCTGTCCACCGCGCCGGCAATCTGGTGCACGCTGCGGTTGATCTCTTCGGCCACCGCGGTCTGCTCCTCGGCCGCGCTGGCGATCTGTGCGTTCATGGCGTTGATGGTGCCGATCAACCCGGCGATGGCATCCAGCGAGGCGCCAGCCTTGTTGGCCTGCTCGCTGGTGATCTCGCCGGCGTCACTCGACTGGCGCATGGCATTGACCGCCTCGCGGGTGCCGCTCTGCAACCGGTCGATCATGCCCTGGATTTCCTGGGTGCTCTGCTGGGTACGGCTGGCAAGGGCGCGCACCTCATCGGCGACCACCGCGAAGCCGCGTCCCGCCTCGCCCGCACGCGCCGCCTCGATGGCCGCGTTGAGCGCCAGCAGGTTGGTCTGTTCGGCGATCGAGCGGATCACGTCGAGCACGCTGACGATGGAGTGCACGTCCTGCTGCAGGCTATCGAGGGAGGTGCCGCTGCCGCGAATGTCGCCGACCAGCGAATGGATGCGGGCGAGGCTGCCATCCACCACCTGCTTGGCCGCCTGCCCTTCACGGTCGGTCTGCTGGGCCGCCTCGGCAGCGCCCTGGGCGCTCTTGGCCACTTCATGGGCCGCGGCGGACATCTCGTTGATGGCGGTCGCCACCTGATCGGTTTCGTGGCGCTGCCGCTCCATCGCCTGCTCGGAGCGTTGCGCCTGGGCGGCGACCTGGCCAACCAGCTCGGTCAACTGGCCGGTCATCTCGGTAATCTGCCGCACCAGCCCGTGCACCTTGTCGACGAAACGATTGAACGAGCCGGCCAGCTCGCCCAACTCGTCGCGGCTGGTGACCGGCAGGCGCTTGGTCAGGTCGCCGTCGCCGGCGGCGATGTCATCGAGGCTGGCCTTGATCTGCTGCAGCGGGCGCAGAAAGGTGTTGGCGAGGATGCCGCCAACCACGCCGAAGATCACCAGCAGCACGGCGGCGATCACCAGAATGCTGGTGATGATGGTGCTCACCCGCTGGTCGATGCCGGCGCGCACTTCGACGATCTGCGCCTCGACGCCGTCCAGGTTGACCGCGGTGCCAAGGGCCATGTCCCACTTGGGCAGGTAGTAGCTGTAGGCGAGCTTGGGCACCTGGATCGATTCGTTGCCGGGTAACGGCGAGGAATAGTTGACGTAGTAGCTGTTGTCCTTGGCGACGCGCACCAGCTCGCGGTTCACGAACACGCCGTTGACGTCCTGCCGGTCATTGAGGCTCTTGCCGACATCCACGGGGCTGTCGCTGCGAAACAGCCGTACCACGTTGGAGTCGTGGCCGAAGAAATAGCCGTCCTTGCCGTACTTGATCTTCGACAGGATGGCGATGGCCTGCTTGCGGCTCTCCAGGTCGCCATTGGGCGCGGCGTCATACAGGCTCTGCACGGCGCCCATGGCGATGGCGCCGTAGTTCTGCAGCTCGTTGCGTTTCTCGGCGAGCAGGCGCTCACGGGTTTCAGCGACCTCCTGCTCCGCCAGGCCATAGAGCACCTTGGCGGCGGCGCCGCTGAGCACCACGGCGAACAGCAGAACGGGAACCAGGGCCAACAGCACAACTTTGGACTTCAAGGTCAGGCGCATTTTTATTTTCCTTTGACCAGACAAAGCCAAGGATAGCTGGCTTCTGCTCGGGTCATCGGCCGCCGCCTGCGAAAACTTGAGCAGGCGGGCGACGGCCGGGAAACTCTCTTACAGCACCATGGCGGCAACCCAGCCGAACGCCAGCAGCGGCAGGTTGTAGTGCAGGAAGGTGGGCACCACGGTGTCCCAGATATGATTGTGCTGACCATCGACGTTGAGGCCCGCGGTCGGCCCCAGGGTCGAGTCCGAAGCTGGCGAGCCGGCATCGCCGATGGCCCCAGCAGTGCCGACGATGCACACCGTGGCCAGGGGGCTGAAGCCCAGCTGCACGCACAAGGGCACGAAGATCGCGGCGATGATCGGCACCGTGGAAAACGACGAGCCGATGCCCATGGTCACCAGCAAGCCGACCAGCAGCATCAGCAGCACGCCGAGGCCCTTGCTGTCGCCGATCCAGCCGGCGCTGGCGTCGACCAGGCCCTGGATTTCGCCGGTTTCGCGCATCACCTCGGCGAAGCCCGAGGCGGCGATCATGATGAAGCCGATCATCGCCATCATCTTCATGCCTTCGGTGAACAGGTCGTCGGTTTCCTTCCAGCGCACGATGCCCGAGGCGGAGAACACCACGAACCCCAGCAACGCCCCGATGATCATCGAGTCGAGCCACAACTGGGCGCCGAAGGCGATGGCCACCGCCACGCCGGCGACGATCAGGCTGCGCCGGTTGTAGCTGGCGTCGACCCGTTCGGTGCGCTCGACCCGCGCCAGGTCGTAGCTGCGCTTGCCGCGGTAGCTGTACAGGGCGAGCAGCAGACCGGTGACCATGCCCAGGGCGGGGATCAGCATGGCGTGACTGACGTTCACGCCGCTCACGTCCACGCCGCTGCGCACCACGTTGGCCAGCAGGATCTCGTTGAGAAAGATGTTGCCGAAGCCTACCGGCAGAAACATGTAGGGCGTGATCAGGCCGAAGGTCAGCACACAGGCGATCAGCCGGCGGTCGATCTGCAGGCGGGTGATCACGTACAGCAGCGGCGGCACCAGCAGCGGAATGAAGGCGATATGGATGGGCAGGATGTTCTGCGACGAGATCGCCACGGCGAGCAACAGGCCGACCAGCATCCATTTCAGCGCCCCGCCGCCGCCCTGCTCCTGGCGTCCGACCAGGGTCAGCGCCTTGTCGGCCAGGGCATGGGCCAGGCCGGACTTGGCGATCGCCACCGCGAAGGCGCCCAGCAAGGCGTAGGAAAGTGCCACGGTGGCGCCGCCGCCCAGGCCCTTGTTGAAGGCCGCCAGCGAACCGTCCATGCCCAGGCCGCCGATCATGCCGCCAGCCAGTGCGCCAATGATCAGCGCCACCACGACGTGGACCCGGCAAAGGCTGAGAATCAGCATGATGCCGACGGCGGCGATAACTGCGTTCATGAAAGGCTCCTCGAATCACCGCAAGCGCGGCGCAATCAAAAAAGCGTCGCACTCTGCCGGAAGCTGACCTGGGTGTCAAAAATCGGCGCCAGGCGAGCTCTCGTCGAGCCTGGTTCTAAGCAAATAGCACAAACGTACTTTGCGCCTGGCGCCGCGAACGTTAGCCTCTCGCCTCATCATCAACGGAGGATCCCATGCTCGATATCGTTCTGATTGCCGGCTCAAGCCGCCCCGACAGCCAATCCGCCAAGGTGGCCCAGTTCCTGCGCCAACGGCTGATCACCCTGGGCAAGACCAGTGCCGAGCTCAGCCAGGTCATCGACCTCGGCAGCGGCCCGCTGCCGCTGTGGCCTGCCGAAGACGCCGGCACCTGGGCCGACTATGGCCCGCGCCTGCAGCGTGCCGACGCCGTGGTGGTGATCGCCCCGGAGTGGAACGGCATGGCCGGCCCGGCGATCAAGAACTTCTTCATCTATGCCAGCAAGGCCGAGCTGGCGCACAAGCCGGGGCTGCTGGTGGGTGTGTCGTCGGGTATCGGCGGCGGCAGCCCGATCGCCGAGCTGCGCAGCTCCAGCTACAAGAACTGCCGGATCAACTACCTGCCCGAGCATCTGATCGTCCGCTCGGTGACCAAGGTCCTCAACGACGAACAACCAGCCAGCGAAGACGACAGCCGCATCCGCGCCCGTATCGATTACGCCCTGGATATCCTGGCCAAGTACGGCGAAGCGCTGAAACCCGTACGTGCGGCCATCGACCTCAGTGATCCGGCCTTCACCAACGGCATGTAAGCAACACGGCGGATCGCTCCAGGTGATCCGCCCGTGGCCTGGGTAGAGCGCAGCGAAACCCGTGGAACCGCTTTCAGGCGTGACTATCGCGCGCGCAGCGGCAGCTCGATCCTGACCTGCAGGCCGCCCAGGTCACTGTCGTGCAGCGACAGGGTACCGTCCCAGGCATCGACGATATCGCGCACGATGCCCAGGCCCAGGCCGTGTCCCGCGGTTTGCTCGTCCAGGCGAATGCCGCGGCTGAGCACCTCCTCGCGGCGTTCACCGTCGATCCCCGGGCCATCGTCGTCGACGCTCAATACGTAGGCCGTATCGGTACGCTCGATGCGCAGGCGCACCTGGCTGTCGGTCCACTTGCAGGCGTTGTCGAGCAGGTTGCCGAGCAGCTCCAGCAGGTCCTCGCGGTCGCGCGGCAGGCGCAGGTCGGGCGGTGACGCCTGCCAGCTCAGCTCGATGGCGCTGTCGTGGATCATGCCAAGGGTGGCGAACAGGCCAGGCAGCTCCTCCCGGCAATCGAAATGCGCACCGGGCAAGGCTTCACCGGCCAGACGCGCACGGCCCAGCTCACGGGCGATGCGCTGCTCGATCTGTTGCAGGTGCTCGAGCAGGTTGTCGCGCAGTTCGGGGTGCGCACGCAGCTCATCCCGTGAGGCCAGGTTGACCAGCACCGCCAATGGCGTCTTCAACGCATGGCCCAGATTGCCGAGGGCGTTGCGCGAGCGTCTCAGGGTATCTTCGGTGTGGGCCAGCAGGTGGTTGATCTGCTCGACCAGCGGCTCCAGTTCCTCGGGCACCTGCTCGTCCAGCCCGGAGCGCTGCCCTTGCTGCAACTGGGCGATCTGCACGCGGGTCTGCTCCAGCGGCCGCAATGCACGGCTGACCGCCAGGCGCTGCAGCAACAGGATCAGGGCCAGGCTGCCCAACCCCAGCCCCAGGCCGATACGCTGCACCCGGCGGAAGCTGTCCAGCACCGGCGTGTAGTCGCGCGCCACGCTGATGGTTAGGTCCTGGCCGAAGCGCCGGTATTCGCCACGAAAGGTCACCAGCACCTGCTCTTGCGGGCCTTCCTGCAACTCGGGCTGCAGGCCGTCCACGTCCGAGGGTTGCAGTTCGCTGTCCCACAATGAACGCGAACGCCAGCTCTTGTCGCTGAAGTCGATCCGGAAATACAGGCCCGAATAGGGCCGCTGGTAGGCCGCGCTGAGCCGCGACTCGTCGAGCTGGATGCCGGACGGCCCGCGTACCAGCGCGATCAGCAGTGATTGCGCTTCCTCTTCGAGGCCGGCCTGCATATAGCGCCGCAGGTTGCTGTCGAACAGCCACAGGCAGGTTTGCGCGAGCAACAGGCCGATGATCAGCAGCACGCTGATCAGCCCCAGGCTCAGGCGCCGCTGGATCGACCTCAAGCGGCGCTACCGGTGAACCGATAGCCCTGGCCGCGGCGGGTTTCGATCACCTCGCGGCCGAGCTTGCGGCGCAGGTGATTGACGTGCACCTCGATGACGTTGGAGTCGCGCTCGGTCTCGCCGTCGTACAGGTGTTCGGCCAGGTGGCTCTTGGAGAGGATCTGCCCGGCGTGCAGCATGAAGTAGCGCAACAGGCGAAACTCCGCGGCGGTCAGCTCGATCGCCTGCTCTCCGCGGCTGACGCACTGCCGGCTTTCATCCAGGTGCAAACCGGCAGCCTGCAGCTGCGGCTGGTTGGCCAGGCCGCGGGCACGGCGCAGCAGCGCCTGGATACGCAGTTGCAGTTCTTCGGGGTGGAAGGGTTTGGTCAGGTAATCGTCGGCACCGACCTTCAGGCCTTCGATGCGCTCGGCCCAGGAGCCGCGGGCGGTGAGAATCAGCACCGGGGTGACCAGGCCACCCTGGCGCCACTCCTGCAGCACCTCGAGCCCCGGCTTGCCGGGCAAACCGAGGTCGAGAATGATCAGGTCATAGGGCTCACTGGCGCCCTGGTACACGGCATCGCGGCCATCGGCCAGCCAGTCGACGGCATAGCCCTGGCGGGTCAGTGAGGCGGTCAGTTCATCGGCAAGCGGTACGTGGTCTTCAACCAGCAACAGGCGCATGTCAGTCGTCTACCTCATCCTTCAGGATCTTGCCGTCGTGGGCATCGAGCTCCAGTTCACGAACCACCCCCTCGCGGGTCAGCAGTTCCACTTCATAGACGAAGACATCGTCCTCTTCTTCCAGCTCGGCCTCGAGCAGGGTCGCGCCCGGATAGCGCTCCATGGCGGCGCGCATCAACTGGTCGAGCGGCAGGATCACGCCACTCAGGCGCAGGTCCCGCGCCTCGTCCTGGTCAAGGTCACGTGCGCTGGCCGCGCAGGTCAGCGCGGCCAGCGAAACGATGCAGATGCAGCGAAAAACGGGGTTGCCTTTCATCAATCATCCTGGTGGTTCTTGAGGACGGTGCCGTTGGTGGCATCCAGCTCGACGTCCCACTTCTGGTTCTGGGCATCGCGGATTTCCACCTGGTAGAGGTAGCGGCCGTATTCTTCCTCGAGTTCGGTATCGCCCAGTTTACCGCCGGGATGGGCGGCAAGGGCAGCCTCATTGAGCTTCTCGAAGGACTGGATGGTGCCGGCGTCACGCAGTTTCAGCGCCTCGTCCGGCCCCAGGTCACGGGCCTGGGCGATACCGGCGGTGGCGGTGAGAGCAGCAACGGCGAACAAAGCGGTCAATTTCTTCATGGTGATCTCCTGAGTAATCGTGTTTCGACGATGATCAGGTTAAGGGGAACGACTTAATTCAACCTGAATTGCCCCACAGACCCGCGCCGGCCACGGCTTTATACTGGCGTTTCTTCAGCGGAGACCGGCATGAGCGCCATTCAGATCAAATTCCCTGCCCTCACCCTCAAGGCCGGCCAGCGCGCCCTGGCACGCATTCGCGAGCGCGGCCTGCAACCCGGGGATGTCGGCACCCTGCCCGGCGCTGCGGGCGGGCCCAAGGCCCTGGGCATTCAGGGGCTGGATATCGCCCTGTTCGGCGACTGGCTGGCCCGGGCGCCCCGTGAGCGCTCGCTGATCGGCGCGTCCATCGGCTCCTGGCGCTTCGCCAGCGCCTGCCTCCCCGACCCTGCCGCTGCGTTGCAGCGCCTGGGTGAGCTGTACACCGGCATGCGCTTCGCCAAGGGTGTGAGCATCAGCGACGTGACCGAGCGCTGCGTGCGCATGCTCGATGAGCTTCTGCAAAGCCAGGACGCCGCCGTGCTCGACAATCCCCACTACCGGCTCAACATCGTGGTGGTGAAGAGTCACGGCCGGCTTGCCGAGGACGACCGCCGCTCCCTAGGCCTGGGGCTGTCGTCGGTGATCGGCAGCAACCTGCTGGGCCGCCCGCGCCTGGCCCGCCACTTCGAGCGGGTGATCCTGCACGACGCGCGCCTGGCACCGCCCCTGCATCCGCTGACCGACTTTCCTTCGCGCTGCCTGCCGCTGGATGTCGGCAACCTGCGCCATGCCTTGCTGGCCTCCGGCTCGATCCCCTTCGTGATGCAGGGCGTGCGCGACATTCCCGGCGCAGGCCCCGGCACCTACCGCGACGGCGGCCTGCTGGATTACCACCTCGACCTGCCCTACAGCGGTGATGACGTGGTGCTGTACCCGCACTTCACCGATCGCATCATTCCCGGCTGGTTCGACAAGGGCATGCCCTGGCGCCGGGGCGATGCCGTGCGCCTGCAGGACGTCCTGCTGCTGGCCCCCTCGCGTGATTACCTGGTCCGCCTGCCCTATGGCAAGCTGCCGGATCGCAAGGATTTCACCCGGTTCCTGGGCGACGATGCCGGGCGCGAACGCTACTGGCGCCAGGCGATGGATGAGAGCCGGCGCATGGGCGACGAATTTCTCGAGTTGGCCGAATCGGGCCGGCTGGCCGACCATCTGCTGCCGCTATAACCCGCCGCAGGCCCCTCGCGGGCATTTGCGGCGGCAGTCAGAAAACCGCCATTGGTTATTTCAAACGAATTAACCGCCTGTCTGCATTAATAAAAATCCTGAACTTAACGGAACTGATCAGCAGGGCTATTTTCCTATTTGGTGTTGATGCCATTTTCGCTGGTTAAACATAAATGCACGGCCCAACGGCGTGCCGCCACCCTTGAAAACTTTGACGCCCATCAACTTCACAAGATGATTTTCGGTTTTTTTGAAAATTAATTAATTTGGATGTGACTTGCAGGGCTCATCGAACCATCAACAGCTAGGAACGTCAGCGTAGAACAAGCTCGCTGACACTATGAATCATTGGGAAACCCTCGGAGAACCGACCCCATGAACGCTTCGCTGCGTTTCAATGATGCACTGCTGATTGCCGACCGCGCCTTTCAACCTTTCCACTGCGTGGCCTGGGCGCCGCAGGACGGTACCGGCGTACTGAGCCTGACGATCGTCGACCGCACCAATACGCCGTTGATCGATCGCGCGCAACTGACCAGCAGCATCTACAGCGACCCCCAGGAGCTGGCCAAGGCCCTGAAGAAATCCCGCGACGAACTCAGCAGCAAGGGCTTCGATCTCGCGCCCTGGAGCATGCCGGAATAATTCTTCGGCACTTGTTTTTCCCGTTGCCGCACCAGCTGGTGCGGCAACTTGTCCCAGCCTTGTAATACCCTCTTCTCGTTTATGCGTTCGCCCTGGTGTCCTCGTTAAAGTCTGAACTTACCACCCTGTCCAGCGGGCTAAGTCTTTAACTGTTGCCATGAGCGGACCGGCATGCAAAACCTCGTTGTAACTTCGCCGCCCACCTTATATCGCGCTGCCGTGTATCCGGCCGATGATCTTCTTCTGCCTGTTGGTTGCATGATCGTGGAGACCACGCGATGAGCAGCCTGTCGATCACCCCGGAACTGCCCAACGACCTGCACTACGTGGACGACCGCTCGCCCGGCATCACGCGCCGCAAGCTGCGCGGCAAGTTCTGCTATTTCGAGCCCAATGGCCAGCGCATTCGCGACGCCCAGGAGATCGCCCGCATCAATGCCCTGGCGATACCGCCCGCCTACGTGGACGTGTGGATCTGCCCGGACCCCAAGGGCCACTTGCAGGCGACCGGCCGTGATGCGCGCGGCCGCAAGCAGTATCGGTACCACCCGCGCTGGCGTGAAGTGCGCGACACCGACAAGTACGCCAACCTGCTGCTGTTCGGCAAGGCACTGCCCAAACTGCGCCAGACCATAGAACAGCATCTGCTGTTGCCCGACCATGGCCGCGAAAAGGTCATGGCCACCGTGATCACCCTGCTCGACAACACGCTGATCCGCATCGGCAACGTGCGCTACGCCAAGGAAAACCGCTCCTATGGGCTGACCACCCTGCGCAACCGCCATGTCGAGGTGCAGGGCAGCGCCATTCGCTTCCATTTCCGTGGCAAGAGCGGCATCGAACATGAGGTGGAAGTCAGCGATCGTCGCCTCGCGCGCATCATCCGCCGCTGCCTGGAGCTGCCGGGCCAGCACCTGTTCCAGTACCTGGACGCCAATGGCGAGCGCCACACGGTGACCTCGACGGACGTCAACAACTACCTGCGTGAGCTCACCGGTGCCGACTTCACCGCCAAGGATTACCGCACCTGGGCCGGCAGCGCCCTGGCGCTGACGCTGCTGCGTGAGCTGGAATGGCAGCCGGAAAGCTCGGCCAAGAAACATGTGGTGGGCATGGTCAAGCAGGTTGCCGAAGAGTTGCGCAACACGCCGGCCGTGTGCCGCAAGTGCTACATCCACCCGGCGCTGATCGAGGCCTTCCACGCCGGCGAACTGTCTGACCTGCGCCTGGCGGCCGCCCGCAAGGGGTTGCGCAGCGAGGAAAGCCTGCTGATGCGTTTTCTGGAAAAACTCCCCGTCAGCTGAAGTGGCAAGATCTGTGGGTTCAATGTCATTGCCGCCATAGTGCTTTGTCCGCACACTGGCTCCTCATTCACGAGGGGCCACCATGGAAAGCCGCAAATGCATTGCCGCCCTGATCTACCCGGACTTCATGAGCCTGGATGTTGTCGGCCCCTTGCAGGTATTCGCCTCTGCCAACGCCGAGCGTAGCCGCCAGGGGCTCGACGATGCCTATCGGCTGCTGCTACTGGCCGAGCAGGCCGGCCAGGTAAGCAGCTCCTCGGGCATACGCCTGGTGGCCGACGCCGCCTGGGGCGAGGTGGACCCCGCCAGCCTGGATACCCTGCTGATTCCCGGCGGTGCTGGCGAAACCCAGCAATGCGAAAACAGACCACTGCTGAGCTGGCTGCAGCAGGCCGAGCCCCATATCCGGCGCCTGGGCTCGGTCTGCTCGGGCGCGCTGATTCTGGCCCGTACCGGCCTGCTCGACGGTAGGCGGGTGACCACCCACTGGGCCGATATCGACACCTTGCGCCAACACCACAAGCTGCTGGTCGACAGCGACTGCCTGCACACCTATGCCCCCAGTGCAGGCGATGGCAGCGAGCATCTGTTCACCTCCGCTGGCGTTACCGCCGGTATCGACCTGGCATTGGCCCTGGTCGAGGCCGACCTGGGCCGCAGCACCGCACTGGCGGTGGCGCGACGCCTGGTGATGTTCCTACGCCGCCCGGGCGGCCAGGCGCAGTTCAGCGCCCTGCTCGCCCCGGAGCCGAGCCGCACCCCGCGTCTGGCCGAATTGCTCGAGTGGATTCCAACCAACCTGGGCGGCGACCTGTCGCTCGACGCCCTGGCCGACAAGGCGCGGATGACGCCGCGCACGCTGTCGCGGGTATTCGCCAGGGAACTCGGCACTGGGCCGGCCGGCTATGTGGAGCGTGTTCGCCTGGAGGCTGCCCGTAGCCTGCTGCAGGACGCCCAGGCGTCGATCAGTACCGTCGCCCGCCTGACCGGCTTCGGCCACCCGGAGAACCTGCGTCGGGCCTTTCACAAACACCTGTCCATCAGCCCTCAGCAATACGCCGAACGTTTCGGCCGGGAGATCCACCATGCTTGAGCTACGCCCCAACTGCGAATGCTGCGACCGCGACCTGCCGCCGGACTCTCTCGATGCGCGCATCTGCTCGTTCGAATGCACCTACTGCAGCCAGTGCGCCGACACGCACCTCAAAGGGCACTGCCCGAACTGCGCGGGAGAGCTGGTGCGCCGGCCGATTCGCCCTGCCACCAAGCTGCCGGCCAACCCGCCCTCTACCTTGCGCGTGCTCAAGGCGGGAGGAAGCGATGCTGCTTATTCGTAACCGGGCCCTGCTGACCCTGTTTCTCGCCCAGGCGCTGTACTGGAGCTGCTCGCTGATCGGCATCACGCTCACCGCGCTGATCGGCTTGCAACTATCGCCCTACAACGCGCTGGCCACCCTGCCCCTGGCGCTGCTGGTGCTCGGAAACCTGCTGGCGACTCACCCGCTGTCGCTGTTCATGCAGCGCCATGGCCGCAGGCCCGGCCTGACCCTGGGCGCCGCAGCCGGCATACTCGGCGGCCTGACCAGCGCCCTGGGTGTCTGGCTCGGCGACTTCATCCTGTTCTGCCTCGGCGCGCTCGCCACCGGCGTCTATCAGGCCTCGGCCGCGTATTACCGTTTCGCGGCGCTGGAAACGGTGGACGATGCCTACAAGGGGCGCGCGGCTGCCTGGGTGATCGCCGGCGGCATCTGCGCCGCCCTGATTGCGCCGAGCCTGACGCTGTGGGCGCGTAACGCACTGAGCACGCCCTTCGTAGGTGCTTACGTGCTGTTGGCCGGCCTGGCGCTGCTTGGCCTGGCGTTGCTCAGCACCCTGCGCGTGGGAACCATCACCGTCGCGCCGCGAGGCGACATGCGCAGCCTGCTGGCGCGCCCGGCGATCCGCGCTGCACTGGTGGTAACCGCCGTCGGCAATGGCCTGATGATTCTGGTGATGAACGCGACGCCGCTGGCCATGAGCTTCTGCGGCTTGCCGCTGGAGAGCGCTGCCGGGGTGATCCAGTGGCACGTGCTGGGCATGTTCCTGCCTGCGCTGATCGCCGGCCCACTGGTGGATCGCCTGGGCAGCCGGCCGGTGGCCCTGCTGGGTATCGCAACGCTCGGCGGCAGTGCGCTGGTCGGATTGAGCGGGCAAAGCCAGGCTTTCTTCCTGGTTTCCTCGCTGCTGCTGGGCATCGGCTGGAACCTGATGCTGATTGCCGGTACCACGCTGCTGGCCTCGGCCCACCAGCCCGACGAACGAGGCAAGGCCCAAGGGCTCATGGAGTTGACCAATAGCGGCGTTGCCGCCTGTGCGGCCTTCGCGTCCGGTGCACTGATCACCGGGCTGGGCTGGGCGCAGATCAACCTGGCCATGCTGCCGCTGCTGGCGATCGCCCTGATCGCACTGTTGGCACGCCCTGCAACCAGGGCAGCGGCGGCCGGCTAGACGCCGAACACCGTGACCTGGTTGCGACCGTTGCGCTTGGAGCTGTAGAGCGCCTGGTCGGCCCACTGGATGACCTGCTGGTGATCGTGGCTGGGCTCGCTCAGGTCGGCCACACCGAGGCTGATGGTGAAGGGAATCACCTGCCCCTCGTGGCTGACCTGCAAGCGCTCGACGATCAGGCGCAAACGTTCGGCGAAGACCCGCCCGCCCGCCGCATCGACATCCGGCAGCAGCACCACGAACTCCTCGCCGCCATAGCGCCCGGCGATGTCGGTATCACGCAACTGCTCGCGCAGCACCTTGGCGACACTCTGGATCACCGTGTCGCCGGCCTGGTGCCCGTAGGTGTCGTTGACCTTCTTGAAATGATCGATATCGAAGATCACCAGCGCTGCGCTGCTGCCGTAACGGCGATGACGGGCGTGTTCGCGCTTGAGCTCCTCCTCCCAGTGGCCGCGGTTGTTCAGCCCGGTCAGCCGGTCGGTACGCGAAAGGTGCTTGAACTGATCGCTCATGGCCTGCAACTGACGCTTGTTCACCGCCACGCTGGTCACGTCGTAGACGATCACGCACAGGTGCTCGATCTTGCTGTTGGTGGCCACCAGCGGCAGGATGGTGGTGTTCTGGTACATGAAATCTTCCAGCCCGGTGATCGGCTGGTAATTCTTGAAACGCACCAGGTACGGCCGTTGCTCCCAGATGGTGAAGGCCGGCGTACCCAGGGTGACGACGTTTTCCACCTTGTTGCGAAACCACACCTCGTCGACCTCGGGAAACAGCTCGAAGAACGAGCGCTCGGCCGCATCCCGCGCGCTACGCCCGGAATGGTTCTCCATGAAGCTGTTCCATACTTCCACACGGTACTGACGGTCGAGCACCACCACGCCGACATCGATGCTCTGCACGATGGCCAGCAGCCAGTGGAAATCGTTTAAATCCATGCTCTCGGCCATGCGGCTTATTCCATCAGATAGGCGAGTTTGTTGGTCAGCAGCGACACCGAATCCTCGGTGAACAGCAGCAGCAGGTCGAAGTGGATGTCGTGGCCTTCGATGCTGTAGCTCACTTCGACGGCCAGGGTCTTGCGCCAGCGCTGGCTGTTGATGCGAATCAGCTCGTCGATGGAGGCGTGCTCGCCGAGTATCTGTGGGTGGCCCTGGGAGAAGCTCACGTCAAGCTGCTCGGCGATGCCGCTCAGGCACGCGCCAATGAGGATGCTGGACATGTCCAGGAGCATTTCCATGGACGAATGGTTGTGCTCCTGCCATTGCATGAGCTTGGCCATGTCGGCCACTTCCGAATCATGGAAGATCAGCAGCGCCTCACCGGCGATGCCCTCGCCGATATAACCCTGGCACACCGCGGTCAGGCCATTGCCACGCTGGGCGTCGGCCAGGGCCATGTGCAGCTCGCTGACCTCGAGGATATTGACGTTGGGGATCGGCAGTTGCACGAACACGCCGAGCACCCGGGCCAGCAACGCCGCCGCACGGCCCATGGCGATGTTGACCACCTCGCGGAAGGCATCGCGAAACGACACCTTGGGCTCGGGCAGCGCCGCGACGGGCGCCGCCGCCACGTGCAGGAAGCCAAGCTGATCCAGGGTCTGGCGCAACAGCTCGGGGTCGGCAGGTTTTTTCAGGAATGCCAGGGCGCCGAGTTCCTTGACCCGGCGGATCGCTTCGTCCTGCACGTCGCCGGACACCACGATGACCTTTTGCGCACGCCCCTCGGCCTTCAGCGCCGCGAGCACGCCGTAGCCATCGAGCACCGGCATGGTGAGGTCGAGCAGCAGGAGATCGAAGTGAGCGGCGCGCAGTTGCTGGAGCGCTTCTTCACCGTTGGCGGCCTGGCTGACGGTTACCGGCCAGTCCGCAGGCAAGGCGCGCAGCAGTTGCTTGCGGGCCATGTTGGAGTCATCGCAGACGAGAAGAGATGCGGTGGGCATCGATACGCCTCAAGAGGTGGGCCTGATCCGGCTTGGGCTGCGGCGGGTATACCGGCAGCGGCGCCATTGCTGGGTGCGCTGCTGACACTTATAGCAGAGCGCCAGTTCGTCTCGGGGGTTTTCTAGCACTTAAAGCAGACAAGGCGACCGAAGTCGCCTTGTCATCGCAGCCATGGCGGTCAGTAATACGCGTTCTCGCGATTGCTGTGGTCGGTCACGTCGCGCACACCCTTGAGTTCCGGAATGCGCTCGAGCAAGGTCTTCTCGATGCCTTCCTTGAGGGTCAGGTCGGCTTGGCCGCAGCCCTGGCAGCCGCCACCGAACTGCAGCACGGCAATGCCTTCCTCGACCACGTCGATCAGCGTGACCTGGCCGCCATGGCTGGCCAGGCCGGGATTGATCTCGGTCTGCAGGTAGTAATTGATGCGCTCGTTGAGCGGGCTGTCTTCGTTGACCATCGGCACCTTGGCGTTCGGCGCCTTGATGGTCAGCTGGCCGCCCATGCGGTCGGTGGCGTAGTCGACCACGGCGTCTTCGAGAAACGGCTCGCTGACGGCGTCGATCCAGGCCGTGAAACTGGCCAGGCCGATGGCCTGGTCCTCCGGCTTCTGCTCGCCCGGCTTGCAATAGGCGATGCAGGTTTCCGCGTACTGGGTACCGGGTTGGGTGATGAAGACCCGGATACCGATTCCCGGCGTGTTCTGCTTGCTCAGCAGGTCGGCCAGGTAATCATGGGCGGCATCGGTAATGGTAATGGTGCTCATGGCAACTCCTCACGGTCATGGGGCGAAGTGTACGCCAAATGACCGCCTCGAATAAAGTCCTACCATTTTACTCAGGATAAGGCCTGGAGCTGGCACTTGCCCGACCGTTCGTTGATCCACGCCTTGGCCTGGACGAAAAAGCGCTTCTCGATCAGTTCGTAGCTGCCCCACGACGCCAGGGCGATCAGCGGCATGCAGGCGACGATCACCAGGTACGGATTGAGATCCAGGCTGGCCTGCAGGTACCAGCCCAGGGACAGGATGATCACGTGCAGCAGGTACACCGAATACGAGCAATCACCCATGCGCGCCAGCAGGCGGTTGTCCTTGAACCACGGCTCCATGGCGATGCAGGCCGCGACGATCAGTGCACTGGGCACGCCCCAGTGCAGCAGGCGCATGCTGTTGTCGAAGTGGTAGATGGCCAGCAGCGAGCCGGCGATCACCAGCAGCGGCAGCCACAGCCCCTGGCGGATCCAGCCGCGGCTGTAGACCATGCCCAGCAGCACGCCGAACAGGAACTCGTAGACGATGCTGTTGCGGTAGAAGTTGCTCAGCCAGGGTTGGGTGGCCAGCAGGCCGAAGAGCATCAGCATCACCGCCACGAATAGCAGGCGCAGGCGCTGGGGAACCACGAAGGCCAGGGCGAACAGCAGGTAGAAGAACATCTCGTAGTTGAGCGTCCAGCCGACGTTGAGCGTCGGGTAGAGCCCGAAGCCTGCGGGGTTTTCCGCGGGAATGAACAGCAGCGACAGCACCAGGTGCTGCAGGTCGAAGGCCTGGGTCGGCATCACCGGGTTGGCGAAGGCGATGATCAGCGCGGCAATCAGCGAATACAGCCAGTAGGCCGGCACGATGCGCAGGGCGCGGTTGAGCATGAAGCGCCACGGGGTGATGGTCTTGCCCTGGGTGGACAGGTAGATCACCAGGCCGCTGATGACGAAGAAGATATCGACGCCCACGGCGCCCTTGTCGGAAAAAAGATGGCCCATGAAACTCTCGGCCTTGAAATCGAAAAACACCTGCATGACATGGTGAAAGACCACTACCCAGGCTGCCAATGCCCGCAGTGCCTGCACTGAAATCAGCATAGAACCGCCACTCTCCCTCTCGTTGAAACCGATACGGGCAACCGTCGATAACCGGCTGCCACTGCGTCCGACCGCAGTGGCGAGAGAAAGATCGGGTGAATTAGCGAAGCGTTATCTGGGAACCGCTAGTTCGCAGTCGTTGCGGCGAGCAGCGATAGCCGGGGCGGCGGCCTACAGGTTCTGGTAGCGGTTCATGTCCAGCACGCCGGCCTCTACCGGCTCGTGCTCACGGATATGCGTGGTGAGGTCGTGGAAGTACTGCCAGAACTGCGGATGAGTGCGGCGAATGCCCCAGCGCTCGACGATCTGCTCGAAGGCCGCGGCGTCGCGGGCCTGTTCCATGGCGGCGACGAAGTCCGGCACCTGGGCCGCCGGCATCGAGAACATGAAGTTGGGGTAGCTGCTCAGCACCTCGGGGTAGACCGTCAGGGTGTCGAGGCGCGGCTGGTAGCGCAGCTCCTCGCCAAGCATGAAGGCGACGTTGCTGTGCGCGCGATTGCGCAGCAGGCTGTAGACCTCGCGACGACCGCCCCCCTCGACCCGCAGCAGCGTGGCTTCTGGTAGTTGCTCGATCACCCTGAGTCGCGCGGCCGGCGTGGAAGCCAGGCGGCTCAACGCCTGCTCCGCCTGACGCAATTCACCTGGCAGGCCATCGCGATAGCAGTGCTCACCGGCGCAGCGATTGATCGGATCGGGCCGGGCGTCGAGGGCGGCGAAGCGCTGCAGCAGTTGCTCGGCGAACTGGCGCTTCGGCTCGTCATCGGCCAAGGACAGGCCGCTCGGGGTTTTCCGATCCAGTGGGTAGTAATCCATCCACGCCTTGAGCTTGCCGCTGTACTGGTACCAGTCGCCAAAGATCGCCTTGCGGGCATCGGCCGGCATCAGCCGCAGGAAGTTCTGCTCGGCGCCATTGCGGATCAGGTCGAAGTACAGGCGTGTCTGCGCCTGGTGCGAGACGTTGCCGAACACGTCGAAATTGACCACCAGCTGGTAATAGGTGCGTTCGAGCAGCGGGTAGTCCATCCACCAGAGGGTCTGCGGGATCTCGCCCACCAGGCCTTTGCGCACCGAGGCGCTGTCGTGCTGGCGGAAGATCGACAGCAGCGCGTTGTCGTTGCCCTGCCAGATCTGCGACCAGCCCGGCGCCGGCGCATTGCCATACGCCTCGGTGCGTAGCGCCTCGTAGTCATTGCGCTTGTCGCGGTAGCTGCGCCACAGGCCCAGCAGATCGCCGATCTCGTCGAGCTGGCCCGGCATGGCCAGCAAAGGCGTGGCCGCGCCGCGGTAGGCCGGGTCGGTGATGTACAGGTCGTGCTGCGGATCCTGGAAGAACACCCAGAAGTTGTCGCGGATCACGTCGGTGGCGATCTGCCCGCGGCACACCGGCCCACGGATAAAGGTGCGCACGAAGTACTCGGCGTTATCGAGCATGAACTGATAGCGCGCCTGGGCCGGAATCGCCTCGAAGGCCAGAAACGGATTGGAGCGGTGCTGCACGCCGTAACCCGGCAGCGCAGTCACCTGCCAGTCGGTGCCGAAGAACAGCTCGCGCACGTGCGCAAGCTTGGCGGCACCGAGCGGATAGGTGATGTGGGTCTTGTGGACGATCACGCCCTGGATCGGCATCAGCCGGTAATAGATGTCGGTGCCTGGATCGTCGTTGGGGCGCCGCGTGGCGACGATATCCACCGGCTGGCCGCTCGGCGTGCGCGAACGCACCAGCTGGAAGAAATGCCCGGACTCGCCACCTTCGAAATACAGATGGGCGAGAAACAGGTGCTCGTAGATCCAGCGGCTGACCAGCCGCTGCTCGTCGCCGTCGGCATTGAGGAAGCGCTCCCAGTCGGCGACCTGCCTGGCTTCAGCGGGGCTGGGCTGCAGCGGCTGCTCATCGACCGGCGCGCCCTGCTGCAGCCAGCGCTGCACGGTCTGGTAATCCTGCTCGGTGAGGCCGGTGACCGCGAACGGCATGCCGGCCATGGGGTTCTTGCCGGCGAAGTCGGCGAACTCGCCCGGTAGCGCGCACTGGTTGGCGCGCTCGATGCCGATGTCCAGATCCTTGGGCAGCTTGCTGTTGGGCGGCAGCGGCGTGGCGTGCCCCAGTTCGAGCATACGCGCCATCAGCGCCGCCTGGCCGCCCTGCTGCTCCAGCACCGAATGAAAATCCTTGCGGCGCCAGGCCGGCGCACCGTGGGCATCCATGAACAACCGCGTGGTGGCCTGGGTATGGGTGCGGGTGCCGTCATACACCGTGGCCTTGCTGGCGCCGCGCTCGGCGCCCTCGCCGCTGCCCAGGTTGAGCTGGCACGGCGCGTCGTAGCAGGCGTGGCAGGCCACGCAGTTGTGCGTGAAGATCGGCTGTATATCGCGGCTGTAGGAAACGCTCTGTGCCATTGTCAGGGGGCTGATGAGCAGGCAGAGGGTCAACAGCAGCCAACGGCACATGGGAAGAGTTCCACGAATTTGGCCGCGCATTCTAGCCGCCTCGTCTGTGCTATCGCTATGCCTGCATCCGCGTGTAACACCGCCGCAACATGAACATAATTCATGCACAAGCGCGCAGCGCAGAAATGACCTCAGGGTTTGTTATCATCTGCGGCCTTGTCGTAGCCCCCGTTCAGAGCCTTTTCCATGCCCTTGTCAGATCGCAGCGCCCGCCTCCAAGCACTTCAGCAAGCCCTCAAGGAACGCATCCTGATCCTCGACGGCGGCATGGGCACCATGATCCAGAGCTACAAGCTCGAAGAAGCCGACTACCGCGGTGAGCGCTTCGCCGACTGGCCGAGCGACGTCAAGGGCAACAACGACCTGCTGCTGCTCACCCAGCCGCAGATCATCGCCGCCATCGAGAAGGCCTACCTGGATGCCGGCGCCGACATCCTGGAAACCAACACCTTCAACGCCACCCAGGTGTCCCAGGCCGACTACGACATGGAGTCGATCGTCTACGAACTGAACGTCGCCGGCGCCCGCGTGGCCCGTGAAGTGGCCGACGCCAAGAGCCTGGAAACCCCGGATCGCCCGCGCTTCGTCGCAGGCGTTCTGGGCCCGACCAGCCGCACCTGCTCGATCTCCCCGGACGTCAACGACCCCGGCTATCGCAACGTCACCTTCGACGAGCTGGTGGAGAACTACACCGAAGCGACCCGCGGCCTGATCGAGGGCGGCGCCGACCTGATCCTTATCGAGACCATCTTCGACACCCTCAACGCCAAGGCGGCGATCTTCGCCGTGCAGCAGGTGTTCGACGAGGATGGCGTCGAACTGCCGATCATGATCTCCGGCACCATCACCGACGCTTCCGGCCGCACCCTGTCCGGTCAGACCACCGAAGCCTTCTGGAACTCGGTGGCCCACGCCAGGCCGATTTCCGTGGGCCTGAACTGCGCCCTCGGTGCCAAGGAGCTGCGCCCTTACCTGGCCGAACTGGCGGCCAAGGCCGGCACCCACGTGTCGGCGCACCCCAATGCCGGCCTGCCCAATGCCTTTGGTGAATACGACGAAACCCCGGCGCAGATGGCCGAGGTGGTCGAGGAATTCGCCGCGTCGGGCCTGCTGAACATCATCGGCGGCTGCTGCGGCACCACGCCGGGCCACATCCAGGCCATCGCCGAGGCGGTCGCCAAATACCAGCCGCGCCCGATTCCGGAGATTCCCAAGGCCTGCCGCCTGTCGGGTCTGGAGCCCTTCACCATCGATCGCCAGTCGTTGTTCGTCAACGTCGGCGAGCGCACCAACATCACAGGTTCCGCCAAGTTCGCCCGGCTGATCCGCGAAGAGAACTACACCGAGGCCCTGGAAGTCGCCCTGCAGCAGGTGGAAGCCGGCGCCCAGGTGATCGACATCAACATGGACGAGGGGATGCTCGACTCGAAGGCCGCCATGGTCAGGTTCCTCAACCTGATCGCTGGCGAGCCGGACATTTCCCGCGTGCCGATCATGATCGACTCCTCCAAGTGGGAGGTGATCGAGGCCGGCCTGAAATGCATCCAGGGCAAGGGCATCGTCAACTCGATCTCCATGAAGGAAGGCGTCGAGCAGTTCAAGCACCACGCCAAGCTGTGCAAGCGCTATGGCGCCGCCGTGGTGGTGATGGCCTTCGACGAGGTCGGCCAGGCCGATACCGCGGCGCGCAAGAAGGAAATCTGCCAGCGCAGCTACGACATCCTGGTCAATGAAGTGGGCTTCCCGCCGGAAGACATCATCTTCGACCCGAACATCTTCGCCGTGGCCACCGGCATCGAGGAGCACAACAACTACGCGGTGGATTTCATCGAGGCCTGCGCCTATATCCGTGACCAGCTACCGTATGCGCTGAGTTCGGGCGGCGTCTCCAACGTGTCGTTCTCGTTTCGCGGCAACAACCCGGTGCGCGAGGCGATCCACTCGGTGTTTCTCTACTACGCCATCCAGAACGGCCTCTCCATGGGCATCGTCAACGCCGGCCAGCTGGAGATCTACGACGAGATTCCCAAGGAGCTGCGCGACGCGGTCGAGGACGTGGTGCTCAACCGTAACGAAGGCGCCACCGAGGCCCTGCTGGCCATCGCCGACAAGTACAAGGGTGACGGCGCCGCCAAGGAAGTCGAGAACGAGGAGTGGCGCTCGCTGCCGGTCGACAAGCGCCTGGAGCACGCGCTGGTCAAGGGCATCACCGCCTTTATCGTCGAGGACACCGAGGAATGCCGCCAGCAATGCGCGCGGCCCATAGAGGTCATCGAAGGCCCGTTGATGAGCGGCATGAACGTGGTCGGCGATCTGTTCGGCTCGGGCAAGATGTTCCTGCCCCAGGTGGTCAAGTCCGCCCGGGTGATGAAGCAGGCCGTGGCGCACCTGATTCCCTTCATCGAGGCCGAGAAAGGCGACAAGCCCGAAGCCAAGGGCAAGATCTTGATGGCTACCGTGAAAGGCGACGTGCACGACATCGGCAAGAACATCGTCGGCGTGGTGCTGGGCTGTAATGGCTACGACATCGTCGACCTGGGCGTGATGGTGCCGGCAGAGAAGATCCTGCAGACCGCCATCGCCGAGAAGTGCGACATCATCGGCCTGTCCGGGTTGATCACCCCGTCGCTGGACGAGATGGTCCACGTCGCCAAGGAAATGCAGCGCCAGGGCTTTACCCTGCCCCTGATGATCGGCGGCGCGACCACTTCCAAGGCGCACACCGCGGTGAAGATCGACCCGCAGTACAAGAATGATGCGGTGATCTACGTCACCGACGCCTCCCGCGCGGTGGGCGTGGCCACCCAGCTGCTGTCCAAGGAACTCAAGCCCGACTTCGTGCAGCGCACCCGCGACGAATACGTGGTGGTGCGCGAGCGCACCGCGGCCCGGGCGACCCGCACCGAGCGCCTGAGCTACGCCAACGCCGTCGCCAACAAGCCGAAGTTCGACTGGGCCGGTTATAGCGCACCGCAACCGAGCTTCACCGGCGCCAGGGTACTCGATGACATCGACCTCAACGTGCTGGCCGAGTACATCGACTGGACGCCGTTCTTCATCTCCTGGGACCTGGCCGGCAAGTACCCGCGCATCCTCACCGACGAAGTGGTCGGTGAGGCGGCCACCAGCCTGTTCAACGATGCCCAGGCGATGCTGCGCAAGCTGATCGACGAGAAACTGATCAAGGCCCGCGCCGTGTTCGGTTTCTGGCCGGCCAATCAGGTGCGTGACGACGATATCGAAGTCTACGGCGACAACGGCGAGCAACTCGCCACCCTGCACCACCTGCGTCAGCAGACCATCAAGCCGGACGGCAAACCGAACCTGTCCCTGGCCGACTTCGTCGCGCCGAAGGAAAGCGGCATTACGGATTACGTCGGTGGCTTTATCACCACCGCCGGCATCGGCGCCGAGGAAGTGGCCAAGGCTTACCAAGACAAGGGCGACGACTACAACGCGATCATGGTCAAGGCCCTGGCCGACCGCCTCGCCGAAGCCTGCGCCGAGTGGCTGCACGAGCGGGTGCGCAAGGAGCACTGGGGTTACGCGGCGGACGAACAGCTGGACAACGAGGCGCTGATCCGCGAGCAGTACAAGGGCATCCGCCCGGCCCCCGGCTACCCGGCCTGCCCGGACCACACCGAGAAAGGCACGCTGTTCAAACTGCTCGACCCCGAGGCCGACTACAACAAGGCCGGCACGAGCGGCGTGTTCCTTACCGAGCACTACGCCATGTTCCCGGCGGCAGCGGTGTCCGGCTGGTACTTCGCCCACCCCGAGGCGCAGTATTTCGCCGTGGGCAAGGTCGACAAGGATCAGATCGAGCGCTACACCGAGCGCAAGGCGCAGGACATCGCCGTCAGCGAACGCTGGCTGGCGCCCAACCTGGGGTATGACGAATGAGTGAGCAACCCTATTTGCTCGACGGGCTGGAAACCGCCGACATGCTGGTCATCGACGGCCTGCATGCGTTCGACTTCCAGCTCGACGACGAACTTCTCGACCAGGCCGACGCGGCCGCCGAGGCGGATCAGCCGTTCGCCAGCGAAGCCGTGGTGCTGACCATCGAGGCCCAGGACGGCCGCGACCGCAAACGCTGGCAGTTCAGCTACAACGCGGTGATGGAGGCTGAATACGAGGCTGGCGACGACAGCTGGCTGATCGATGGCCACCGGCTGGTTTGCCTGGGCGCGGTCAGCGCGGAAGCGGACTGACTCCGCCACCATCGAAGCAGCACTTGCCGACAAATGCGCCTAGCGGAAAAGCCAGCTGGCCAGCACTCAAGATAGATGCGACGACGAACGCCTGACGATCTTGATCGAGTGCTTGAGGGTCGGCTTGCGCGTCACGCTGATCGCCTTGCGGGTCACGGTGTCGAGGGTGATGTTCCAGAAGCCGCTACTGGGTACGGTGATCTTGGCCGGGAACTTGTCGAATGCGCCGCCGTGATAGGTGTGACGGCCACCATTCTTGAAGCTGCGAAAGTTCGCATCGTTCATCAGGCGGATATTGCAGGGTTGCGAGCATTCGATGATGACCAGGTCATCCTCGTTGAGGTGCTCGCGCTGGTGGATGTACTTCATCAAGCGCTCCTCAGGGTTTCAGGGCGCTAGCATGACTCACCAGCCGTCCGACAGCAAAGCCCGCGACCGATCCAGGCCCAGATAACTGGCGAGAATACGCTGCCAACTGCCGTCACGGCGCATGTCGGCGAAGGCGGCCGTCATTTGCCGGGACAAGGCCTGGGCGCCCTCGAGCTTGAGGCTCCCGGCGATATGGCTGCGGGTATTGCTCAGGGGCTTGCCGAACCGCAGCGGGGCCTGGGCGTTCATCTCGTGCCAGAGATAAAACGCCCGCAGGTCGATCTCATACCAGGCCACCACCCGGCCGCTGCGCAACAACTCGGCCGCCTGTTGCGGGTCGGTGACCTCCACCACCCGCTGATCGCCGGCGCGAATCCGCTTGATTTCATCGGCACGCGCGGTGCCGGCCATTACTGCCACCGGGCCAGCCCGCAGGGCATCGCCCAGGCTGTCGAAGGTGCGATCGAGGCTGACCAGTACATAGGGTGTGGGCAGCACGTCGAGCAGCCAGACGAATCCCGCCTCGCGCTCGGGGGTGCGCCCCAGGTTGAGCACGATGCCACGGGGGTCGCCCTCGGCTTCGCTCAACACCCGGCGCCACGGCACGCTGCGAAACACGCATTGCTGCGCGGTGCGCGCACAAAGCTCATGCATCAATTCGCCGAACAGCCCGGCACGCCTGGCAGCGCCATCGGCAAACGGCATCTGCCCCTGGCCGACATAGACGTTCAGCGGTTCGCCCTGCACGCCACCAGCGCCACCCAGGACGACCGCCAGCACCAGGGTGCAGGTGGCGCGACGACCACGGGCCATGACCTTATTTATGCACACGCGCCAATTCCACTCCACTCGCTGAAGCCCCAGGACGACGCGCAGTGTGCATCAGCGCCCGGCAAATGCCTATCAGCCCAGTGCGGTATCCAAGAACATCATCACAGCAAAACCGCCCATCAGCCCCAGGGTCGCGGATGTCTGGTGACCGTTGCGGTGGGTCTCGGGGATGATCTCGTGGGAAACCACGAACAACATGGCGCCGGCCGCCAGGCCCAGGCCGATTGGATAGGCCAGCGCGTAGCTGCTGGACATGCCGACCCCCACCAGCGCCCCCAGGGGCTCCATCAACCCGCTGGCCGCCGCGATCAGCGCCGCCCGCAATGCCGACACGCCAATGGTGCGCAGTGCCAGGGCGACCGCCAGGCCTTCGGGAATGTCTTGAATCGCAATAGCGGACGCCAGGGGAATGCCGACCTGCATGTCATCGGCGGCGAAACCGACACCGATGGCCATGCCTTCGGGCAGGTTATGCAATGTGATGGCGAACACGAACAGCCATACGCGACTCAGCCGGCTGCTGTGCGGCCCCTGGGCGCCAGCACTTTCGTGCTCGTGCGGGGTGAAATGATCGAGCCCCAGCATCAGCAGCACGCCCAGGGCGAGCCCGATGACTACCGTCGCGGCGCCCCGCATACCGCTGCCGGTCAGGTTCTCGGCAGCCTCCAGGCCTGGAAGGATCAACGAGAAGGAACTCGCTGCCAACATCATGCCCGCTGCGAATCCCAGCATGCTGTCCTGGGTCTTGACGCTGATACTGCCCAACGCCAGGGCCGCGAGCGCACCCAGGGTGGTTGCCGCAAAACCGGCCCCGCCACCATACAGGGCGTGGCGGATGCGTTCTGGATGGCCGTCATCGAATATGTTGAACAGGCTGCTGACCAGCAGCCATACCACGACCAGCAAGGCGACACCCAGGCCAGCCGCTACCCAGGGCGACTCACGCACCTGGGACATCCATGCCTGCAGGAAACCGTTGCGCTCGGAAAGCGTTTGCATAGAACCTCTTTGATCAACCCTGAAAATAGGCGGCGCCAACGGGCTGCCTGTGTAGTGCGACAAGCAGAGTATCGCCCGCGTTTCACCTCTGCGCTGCACGGTCGGCGCATTCTGGCGAAGCGCCGCGTCACGGCCTGACGGCGCGGATGATTCTCAGTCGTCCGCCCCCCCGGCGCCCGCTCGTGAAGAGCCTGTACAGCGTTTCACCGACACGGTTATGCATGCTTTCCGGCTTAGCACCAAAAGTTCTTTTCTTATACTCAAACATCACTTTTGCGCATAAACCTGAACTGGTATCGTGCCCCGGCTCCGCACCAGGAGTGCGCGGCCGTGCGCGCAGATTTGCTGTAACAGGTCATCGAAGCATTGTGAGTGACGGCTTGCCAGGGCCATTCAGCCGACGAACGACCATTCGCCTGCTGATCCAAGCCGCACTGTCGCGCCGCAATGGTTTTCATCGATCTGGCAAGCAGCCTGATAACAGGATTCCCATGTACGTATACGACCAGTACGACCAGAAAATCGTCGAGGACCGCGTCAAGCAGTTCCGCGATCAAACCCGCCGGTATCTCAGTGGCGAACTGAGCGGCGAAGAATTCCGTCCGCTGCGCCTGCAGAACGGTCTGTACATCCAACGTTTCGCGCCCATGCTGCGCATTGCCGTCCCCTACGGCCTGCTCTCCTCCACCCAGGTGCGCAAGCTGGCGCAGATCGCCCGCGACTACGACAAGGGCTACGCGCATATCAGCACCCGCCAAAACGTGCAGTTCAACTGGCCTGAACTGGAAGACGTGCCGGAGATTCTCGCCGAGCTGGCCACCGTGCAGATGCACGCCATCCAGACCAGCGGCAACTGCATCCGCAACACCACCACCGACCAGTTCGCCGGCGTGGCCAAGGACGAAATCGTCGATCCGCGCCCCTGGTGCGAGATCATCCGTCAGTGGTCGACCTTCCACCCCGAGTTCAGCCACCTGCCGCGCAAGTTCAAGATTGCCGTCAACGGCGCCGCCAGTGACCGCGCGGCCATCGAAGTGCACGACATCGGACTGGAAGCGGTGAAGAACGCCGCCGGTGAGCTGGGCTTCCGCGTCGCCGTGGGCGGCGGCCTGGGCCGTACGCCGATCGTCGGCAGCTTCATCAACGAGTTCCTGCCCTGGCAGCACCTGATCTCCTATCTCGACGCCATCCTGCGCGTGTACAACCGCTATGGCCGTCGCGACAACAAGTACAAGGCGCGCATCAAGATCCTGGTCAAGGCGCTGACCCCGGAAGTGTTCGCCGAGCGCGTGAACGCCGAATGGGCGCACCTCAAGGATGGCCCGACCACCCTGACCGAAGCCGAGGTGGCCCGCGTTGCCGCGCATTTCGTCGACCCAGCCTACCAGGCGCTGCAGGATCAGGACGCGCAACTCGCCCAGCTCGATGCCGAGCACCCGGGCTTTGCCCGCTGGCGCCAGCGCAACACCTTCGCCCACAAGAAGCCGGGTTACGTGGCCGTTACCCTGTCGCTCAAGCCGACCGGCGTGGCCCCGGGCGACGTCACCGACAAGCAGCTCGACGCCATCGCCGACCTGGCCGATCGCTACAGCTTCGGCGAAGTGCGCAACAGCCATAACCAGAACATCATCCTCGCCGACGTCGAGCAGGCGCAGCTGTTCACCCTGTGGGGCGAACTGCGCGACAAGGGCTTCGCCACGCCGAACGTGGGCCTGCTGACCGACATCATCTGCTGCCCGGGCGGCGATTTCTGCTCCCTGGCCAACGCCAAGTCGATTCCGGTGGCCGAAGCCATCCAGCGCCGCTTCGACAGCCTCGACTACCTGTTCGACATCGGTGACATCGACCTGAACATCTCCGGTTGCATGAATGCCTGCGGCCACCACCATGTGGGCCATATCGGCATCCTCGGCGTGGACAAGAAAGGCCAGGAGTTCTACCAGGTGTCCCTCGGCGGCAGCGCCGGCCGTGATGCCAGCCTGGCGCAGATCCTCGGCCCGTCCTTCGCCCAGGACGACATGCCGGACGTGATCGACAAGATCGTCAACGTCTATGTCGAGCAACGCACCGAAGAAGAGAGTTTCATCGACACCTTCCGCCGTATCGGTGTCGCCCCGTTCAAGGAGCGCGTATATGCAGCGAATCATTAAGAACGGCCAGATCGTCGACGAAAGCTGGCACCTGCTGCCCAAGGAAACCGCCTTCGAAGAGCTGTCCAACTGCGACGACCTGATCGTGCCGCTTAACCTGTGGCTGGAACACGGCCACGCCCTCAAGGCCCGCGACGGCGGCCTGGGCGTGTGGCTGGACGCCGAGGAAGAGATCGAATCGATCGTCGACTCCCTGGACGCCTTCCAGGTCATCGCCCTGAACTTCCCGGCCTTCACCGACGGCCGCCACTCGTCATCCGCCTACCTGTTGCGCACCCGCTACGGTTTCCAGGGCGAGCTGCGTGCCATCGGCGACGTGCTGCGTGACCAGCTATGGGCGCTCAAGCGCTGCGGCTTCGATGCCTTCGCCCTGCGCGAAGACAAGGACGCCGAGGATGCACTGAAAGCCTTCGAGGAGTTTTCCGAGGTCTACCAGGCCTCCGCCGACCAGCCACAGCCGCTGTTCAGGCGCCGCGCCTGAGAGTGAAAAACCCGCCTCTTGGCGGGTTTTTCATGGGCGCTTTTCGGGCTTCAGTCGAGCCGGACCAGCACCCGCCCCGTCTGCTCGCCCTGCAGGATGCGCTCGATGGCTGCCGGCAATTCGGCAAGTCCGACCTCAGTGGCAAGCGCTTGCAGATTCGGCAGTTTCCACTGCAGCGACAGCTTGTCCCACATCGAGGCCTTGACCACCAAGGGCAGCTCGACCGAGTCGACACCCAGCAGATTCACGCCACGCAGGATGAACGGCAGCACGCTGGCCTGGAAGTCGACACCGGCGGTCAACCCGCAACAGGCCACGCTGCCACCGTAGCGGGTGGCCTTGAGCACGTTGAACAGGATATCGCCGCCCACCGTATCCACCGCCCCGCTCCATTGCTCGCGCAGCAGCGGTCGATCCGTGCCGCTCTGCAGCTCCAGACGCGGCACGACCTGGGAGGCACCCAGGCGCGTGAGCATGTCGCTCTGCTGGGCCTTGCCCGTGGCGGCGCTTACCTGATAACCCAGGGTGCTGAGCAACATGACCGCAACGCTGCCCACCCCACCGCTGGCGCCGGTGACCAGTACCGGGCCGCCCTGGGGCTCCACGCCAGCCTGCTCCAGCTTGTCGACACACAGCGCCGCGGTCAGGCCTGCGGTACCGAGAATCATCGCCTCACGCAGCGACAGCCCTTGCGGGCGCTTGATCGCCCAACTGGCGGGAACCCGAATGTACTGGCCAAAGCCACCGGCGGTATTCATGCCCAGGTCGTAGCCGGTGACGATCACTTCATCGCCTTCGGCGAATTCGGCGGCGCTGGAGTGCTCCACCACGCCGGCGGCATCGATCCCCGGCGTATGCGGATAGTGCTTGCTGACGCCGCGCTGGCCGGTGGCGGACAGCGCATCCTTGAAGTTCAGCGAAGAATAGCGAACACGGATCAACAGCTCGCCCGCGGGCAAGTCGGCCACCTCGCGCTCGACCACTTGCAAGGCGAAATGGCCGTTGGTGTCGGGTGCTGCCTGCAGCGCAGTGAAATGGGTCATCCAAACCTCCTTGATCCGCCAGAGCGGAGGGTGCGGGTTACCAGAAGCGTTGCTGGCTCAGACGGCCCAGCCAGGTCAGGGCAAAACGATCCAGCGCTACGCTGGCAGCCAGGCCGACACGCTCCTGCAGGGATTTCTTCTGCACGTAGTGCAGCTGGTACAGATCGGCCTCGCGGGCGCGCTCGGCCAGATACTCGTCGCTGGTCTTCAGCTCATCGACCAGCTGCTTTTCCAGAGCCGCCATGCCCAGCCAGACTTCACCGGTGGCGATCTCGTCGATCTCCAGCTGCGGGCGGTAGCGGGCCACGAAGTTCTTGAACAGCTCGTGGGTGGTTTCCAGATCTTCCTGGAATTTTTCCCGGCCCTTCTCGGTGTTCTCGCCAAACACCGTCAGGGTGCGCTTGTACTCGCCGGCGGTCAGTACCTCGAAATCGATATCATGCTTTTTCAGCAGGCGGTTGACGTTGGGCAACTGGGCGACCACGCCGATGGAGCCGAGGATGGCGAACGGCGCGGAAATGATCTTCTCGCCGATGCAGGCCATCATGTAACCGCCGCTGGCCGCGACCTTGTCGATGCACACGGTCAGGGGCACGCCAGCCTGGCGAATGCGCGCCAGTTGCGAGGAGGCCAGGCCGTAGCTGTGCACCATGCCACCGCCGCTTTCCAGGCGCAGCACCACCTCGTCCTGGGGGGTGGCGAGGCTCAGCAGCGCGGTGATCTCGTGGCGCAGGCCCTCGGTGGCCGAAGCCTTGATATCACCGTCGAAGTCGAGCACGTAGACCCGCGACTTCTGCTGCGGCTGCTTCTTCGCGGCCTTGGCAGCCTTGGCCTCGTCCTTGCCCAGGGCCTTGAGTTGATCCTTGTCGAGAATCGATTGCTCGAGACGCTGGCGCAGCGCCTTGTAGAAATCATTGAGCTTGGTGACCTGCAACTGGCCGCCACTGCGACGCCCACGGCTGCGCAGTACGGCAAGCGCCACCAGCACGACCAGAATGGCCACCACGAGGGTGACCGTCTTGGCCAGAAACCCCGCGTAATCAGCAAGAAACTCCACACACTTCCCCTTTATCCAATCGCCTCGCGCGGAGGCCTGCAGCGTCCAGCATACCGGCGGCGCCAGGCAGCGACCAGCGGCAGCAGCGGCTTTGCAGCGCCCATCAGACGATTCAAACAAACGTATGATTTTTCGTTGACAGCCTCCGCCCATCCCTCCTACCCTCGCCTCACATTCAAGGTTCCCGGGTTGCAGCGCACGTGGGCAGCATCTACCTGATTCGACATGGCCAGGCCTCATTCGGTGCAGAGGATTATGATGTCCTCTCGTCGCTGGGCGAGCGTCAGTCGGTACTGCTCGGCAGCCACCTTGCGCGGACCGGCGTACAGCTCGATCGCGCGGTCAGCGGCAGCCTCACCCGCCAGGCCCATACCGGCCGCCTGGTGCTCGAACAGCTTGCCGAAGCGCCTGGGCTGCAAACCGATGCGGCCTTCAACGAATTCGATGCCGAAGGCGTGATCCGCGCCCTGCTCCCCGCCCTGCTGCCCCATGAGCCCCAGGCCCTGGAGGTGATGCGCAATGCCGCGCACAACCGCGCCGAGTTCCAGCGGCTGTTCGTGCGCCTGATGGACACCTGGGTCGGCGGTGATTACGACGCACCGGCGCTGCAAAGCTGGCAAGCCTTTGTCGATCAGGTGAACGGCGGCCTGCAACGCCTGCTCGACCAGGCCCAGGCCGGCGAGCGCATCGCCGTGTTCACCTCCGGCGGTACCATCACCGCCTTGGTCCACCTGCTGACCGGCATGCCGGTCGCCAGCGCGTTCGCCATGAACTGGCAAATCGTCAACACCTCGCTAAGCTGCCTGAAGTTCCAGGGCGAGCGGGTGACCCTAGCTTCCTTCAACGGCCATGCGCATCTGCAGCTGTTGAACACCCCATCGCTCATTACCTATCGCTGAGCGACAGTCAACGTACCCGCAAGGGTGCAGAACAATCGGAAACCACAAGGAAACCACCATGAGCGTCGCAGACATCGTCCAAACCATGAAAGCCAAGTTCAACCCCAGCGCCGCCGAAGGCCTGGACCTGGTTTTCCAGTTCAACATCGAAGATGCCGACAACCACTACCTGATCGTCAAGGACGGCACCTGCGAGGTCAAACAGGGCGACAGCCCGGACGCCAACGTCACCCTGATCATGGACAAGGAAACCTTCAAGGGCATCACCACCGGTGAAACCGACGGCATGCAGGCCTTCATGGCCGGCAAGCTGCGCGCCGAGGGCGACATGATGCTGGCACTGAAGCTGAGCGAACTGTTCCCGGTCTGAGCCACTGGCCAGCCGTTGAACACAGAAACCGGAATCCCAGGATTCCGGTTTTTTTTGGCTCGCCGTTGCTGGCGGGCACCTCGAGGCCCTCGGCAAAGCCGACGTCGAGAATCGCTCTCGGCGGTTTTCGAGCCGCCGCCAGCGCATCAGCGGGTTTGATTCGCCGCCAACAGCGGTATCGATAAGCCCGCACCGCGCTTGTGACCTGCTGCCGGGCTGATTAGATTGGCCCGATCATCACCGCCAACGACAATGAGAAGGGATAGGGATGACACTCACCGACCGGCCCAGCGCCATCCGCCAGGGCGAAGAACTCGATGCCCGCGCCATCGACGCCTACCTCAAGGCCCATATCAGCGACCTGCGCGGTGAACCGCAGATCAGCCAGTTCCCCGGCGGCGCGTCCAACCTGACCTACCTGCTGCGCTATGCCGACCGCGAGCTGGTATTGCGCCGCCCGCCGTTCGGCAGCAAGGCCAAATCGGCCCACGACATGGGCCGCGAATTTCGCATCCTCAACCAACTCAGAAGCGCCTTTCCGTATTGCCCGCAGGCCTTCGTGCACTGCACCGACGCATCGGTGATCGGCGCCGAGTTCTACGTCATGCAACGCCTGGACGGCATCATCCTGCGCGCCGATCTGCCAGCGCAGCTGCAGTTCACGTCTGCCCAGACCACCACCCTGTGCAAGAGCTTCATCGACCGCCTGGTGGAGCTGCATCAGGTCGATTATCAGGCGTGCGGCCTGGCCGACCTGGGCAAGCCTGAGGGTTACGTGGCGCGGCAGATCAACGGCTGGAGCGAACGCTACGACAACGCGCGCACCCCCGATGCGCCCGGCTGGCAGGAGGTGCGCAGCTGGCTGCAGGAGAAGATGCCGGCCGACCACCCGCGGCCGGCCATCGTGCACAACGACTACCGCTTCGACAACGTGATCCTCGATGCCAATGAGCCGCTGCGCATCATCGGCGTGCTCGATTGGGAGCTGACCACCCTGGGCGACCCGCTGATGGACCTGGGCAATACCCTGGCCTACTGGATCGAGGCCGACGACCCGGCGCCCGTGCAGCTGATGCGTCGCCAGCCGAGCAACGCGCCTGGCATGCTGACCCGCCAGGCGTTCGTCGATTACTACGCCGAGCGAGCGGGCATCCGCATCGGCTGCTTCGACTTCTATTACCTCTACGGCCTGTTCCGCCTGGCCGGCATCGTCCAGCAGATCTACTACCGCTACTACCATGGGCAAACCGCCGACAAGCGCTTCGCCTCCTTCGTGCAGATGAACGCCTTGCTCGAGCAGATGGCCCTCGGGGTCATCGCGCGCTCATCGCTCTGACGCCACCACTTACAGAGACTCACGCCATGTCCAAGACCCAGTTGTTCGACCTCGACGGCAAGATCGCCTTCGTGTCCGGTGCCAGCCGCGGCATCGGTGAAGCCATTGCCCACCTGCTGGCCCAGCAGGGCGCCGAGGTGATCGTCGCCAGCCGCAAGCTGGACGATTGCCAGACCGTGGCCGATGCCATCGTCGCCAGGGGCGGCAAGGCCGTGGCCATGGCCTGCCATATCGGTGAGATGGAGCAGATCCAGACGGTGTTCGCCGAGATTCGCCAGCGCTACGGGCGCCTCGATATCCTGGTCAACAACGCGGCCACCAACCCGCAGTTCTGCAACGTGCTGGATACCGATCTGGGCGCCTTTCAGAAAACCGTCGACGTGAACATTCGCGGCTACTACTTCATGTCCATCGAAGGCGGCAAGCTGATGAAGGACAACGGCGGCGGCAGCATCATCAACGTGGCGTCGATCAACGGTGTATCACCCGGTGAGTTCCAGGGCATCTACTCGGTGACCAAGGCCGCGGTGATCAGCATGACCAAGGTGTTCGCCAAGGAATGCGCGCAGTTCGGCATCCGCTGCAATGCCCTGCTGCCGGGCCTGACCGACACGCGCTTCGCCTCGGCATTGACCAAGAACGAGGCGATCCTCAACTTCGCCCTGCAACGCATTCCGCTCAAGCGCGTGGCCGAGCCGAGCGAAATGGCCGGGGCGGTGCTGTACCTGGCCAGCGAGGCGTCGAGCTACACCACGGGTGTGGCGCTGAACGTCGACGGGGGGTTCCTTTCCTGAGAGCCTATCCGGGTTGGTGGGCTGAAGCCCACCCTACCTTATGCGTCCCCTAATTTCTGTAACTCAGCAGAACATTGTGGGAGCGCGCCATGCGCGCGAAAAATCGCGGGCATGGCCCGCTCCCACAGGTCCCCCATCACTTGCGCCACCTGCCGTGCTTTCCTTGGAATTGCTGGAAGGGTTCCAACACTGGTCAGACGCGTAGAACCTACTGCCAATCCTTGAGCGCCTGGTGGGCCGCTTCGTTCATCGGCTCGGCCAGCAGCCCGGTGGGCGTCAGGCTGACGTTGAACACCGCCTTGTCGGCCATCGGCAGGTAGGTCACCCGGCGCGCCTGGGCATCGAACATGAACAGGTCATGCTGGCCCAGGCGCAGCCAGCGCCACAGATCGATGCCGTACAGGCTGCGGGTCAGCTCGGCCTGGGTGTAACGCGCCTGGCTCTGCTGCTCGATGGACAGGAAGCGACTGTTGAGCTTCTCCAGCCGGTAGCCCGGCTCCAGGCCGATCAGCGCGGCCAGCCCCTTCCATTGCAGCAGGCGCACGTCGAGCTGCCACAGGTCGCCTTCCAGGTTGACGCTGCGTTGTACGCCGCCTTCGAGAATATCGACCTGGTAGACGTTGGCCGTGCGATGAAAGCTCAGGGTCAGCAGCGGCTTGTTGGCGGGCAAGGGTTGGTAGCGGCTCAGGTCGTAGGCCACCAGAGCGACCAGCACCGCGGCAGCGAGAAACACCAGGCCGCTGGTGCCGCGCAACCAGGCGAGAAACCAGCGCCCGCCGAACAGAATGCGCAGGGCGATGAACAGCACCAGCAATGCCAGCAGAGCCGTTGCCCAGGCGAGCGCGTTGTACTGCATCGAATCGATTCCTTGTCAGTGAAAATGTCGGCATTATGCGCAGCGCGTTCGCCTGCGAATAGCACCGTTGCCGCACAATCGGATACAGGTCGCCTTTTATGTCTCTGCCCTTCGAACTGGCCGTCGATCCCACGACGCTGCTGTTGCTCGCCCTGGTGGCCTTCATCGCCGGGTTCATCGACGCCATCGCCGGTGGCGGCGGCCTGCTGACCATTCCCGCCCTGCTCACCACCGGCATGCCGCCGCACCTGGTACTGGGCACCAGCAAGCTGTGCGCGACCTTCGGCTCGGCAACCGCCGGCTACACCTTCTACCGCCGCAAGCTGTTCAGCCCCGGCAAATGGAAGAACGCGATGGTCGCCACGGCCATCGGCGCCATTGGCGGCGCAGTGCTGGTGCACTGGATGCCCGCCGAATGGATCAACAAGATGCTGCCGGTGGTGGTGTTCGCCTGCGGCCTCTACCTGCTGTTCGGCAAGACGCCGGACGCGCCGCTGGACGCCGATCTGCCCATCGCCACCCGGCGGCAATGGCCCCAGGGCATCAGCCTGGGGTTCTATGATGGCGTGGCGGGGCCGGGAACCGGCGCGTTCTGGACGGTCAGCACCTTGCTCATGTACCCCCTGGACCTGGTGCGCGCCAGCGGCGTGGCGCGCTCGATGAACTTCATCAGCAATGCCTGCGCCCTGGCGGTGTTCATCGTCGGCGGTCAGGTGGCCTGGGTGGTGGGCCTGTGCATGGGCTTTTCGCTGATGGCCGGCGCCTTTCTCGGAGCCCGTACGGCGATTGGCGGCGGTTCGAAGTTCATCCGCCCGGTGTTCATCCTGGTGGTGCTGGGGCTGACCACGCGGCTAGTCTGGCAGCACTGGTTCGCTGCCGCCTAGGCGGCGCGACACATAGGAATCGATCAGGTAACGGGCGATCGAGCGCGAAGCCGGCAATGGCGGCAATGCATGGATCGAGAACCAGCGGGCGTCCTCGATCTCCTCTTCCTGCATGACGATCTCGCCGCCGGCATAGTCGGCATGAAAGCCGAGCATCAGCGAGTGCGGGAACGGCCAGTTCTGGCTGCCCTGGTAGCGGATATTGCAGACTTCCACGCCCACTTCCTCGCGTACCTCGCGGGCCACGCACTGCTCCACCGACTCGCCCGCTTCGACGAAACCGGCCAGGGTGCTGTACACCCCGCTGACGAAGCGCGGCGAACGGGCCAGCAGCACCTCGTCGCCGCGGGTGACCAGCACGATCATGCTTGGCGACAGGCGCGGATAGTGGCGCAGGTTGCACGCCGGGCACTGCATGGCACGCTCCCCCGGTACCTGCCGCATCGCCGTGGCGCAGCTGCCACAGAAGCGGTTGTCGCTGGCCCAGGTGCCGATCTGCGCCGCGAAACCGAGCAGCTGGAACAGCTCGGCGTCGCCCTCGAGCATCACCTGGCGTAACGACTGCCACTGGCAGCCCGGCAGCTCGGCCTTGCCCTGCAGTTCGAGCAGGTAGACCGGCTCGCCATGAAAATGGCCGAGGCCATGCTCGGCGATCACCGGCAGCGCCTGCTGCTTCAACCACTCACGGGGAAGCAGCAGGCCGTTGGCATCGCCGAGAAAATGCTGACGATGATGGGCCAGCACCAAACCGCCTGGCTGCTCACCCTCGAGCAACCCGGGTTGCCAGTGCCCGGCCATCAGGCGGCCACCTCGTGGCCCAGGGCCCGCACGCTCTCGGCTGCCAGGTCCAGCACGCTCGGCTGGGCCAGCCCGCTGTCGGCCTCCAGGTAGTACTCCAGGCTGCTCAGGGCATCGGCCAGCACTTCCAGGCGCGCCTCGGCCGGCATCTGGTCGGTATCGAGCATCTGCGTCTGGATGTAGTCGGCGCAGGCGCCCACCAGCGTCGCCGCGCGCTCCTGGCCGAGGAACCACAGGCCTCCACGCACGGCCTGCAGGCTGAACGGCACATTGGACAGGTGCATGCGATCGCCGGACGATTCCAGGTACGCGGTAATCGCCCGCTTGGCCAGGGCCAGGCCGGCTCGGGCTTCGTCGAGCACCACCACGCGCGCCTCGAACAGCTGATGCTGGGCGAAGGTGCACACCTCGGGTTCGACCCTTGGCGTGGCCACGCGCTCGCCACGCTCGAGGGTCGCTACCATGCCTTCGACGTAGAGCACGGCGTCCGCCAGGGCGATCAGTTGTTGCGACTCGACCGGCGCGCCTTCGCACCAGGCACTGACCGTTGGCAGCTGATTGGCCAGTGAATTGCCCGCCGAACTCAGGCCGACCATGGCCAGGGTCTTGCTCAGCTTGCCGAGCAGCGCATGCAGGCTGGCCAGGCCGTCTTCCTGCAGGGTGCCGCGCTCGCTCAGGTCGAGCAGGTCCTTGACGCTGGCCAGTTCCTCGCGAATCGCCGAGCTCAGCGAGCGCATCACCGCCTTGCCGGGGCCGGCGAGGCGCTGGTATTCCTCTTCGAGCAGGTGATCGGTAAAGGGCAGCGCGTTGATGCCGAACAGCTCGCGCACCTCGCTTGCCAGCGGGCCGCGCCCGGCGGACAGCGCCACCAGGTACAGCAGCTCCTTGAGCAGGCTGCGTGGCGGCTCGTAGGAGCCGTTGACCAGCATCTGCCGCAATTCCCGGTCGATGCGTGAGAACAGTTGCTTGCGCGACTTGCGTGGCAGCAGCTGGCCATCGTTCAGCGCCTCCAGGGCGGCCGCGCCGAGCCAGCACAGGCGCCCGCGCGGCTCGTTGGCGAACAGCCCATCCAGGCGGCTCATGGCCCGGCCCATCAGCTTCATGCTGGCCGCCGGGTTCTGCTCGCGGATATAGCCCAGCAGGCCGACCTGGTACATCTGCCGCAAGCGGCGACCTTCGTTCTCCTTGGCGGCGGCGTCCAGCGCCGGCGGCACCATGCGCGGCCGGGCCTGGTCGAGGCGTACGCTGAAGAAGAAGCTCTCGGGCAACGGCGGCTGCCTGCACGCCTGACGCAGGTCGTTGATCGCCGGCAGCAGCAGCTCGGGCATTTCCTGGCGATGGGCATCCAGCCCTTCGAGGTAGCGGCGCAGCACGTGCAGGGCATTGCTCAGCGCGGCCAGCTGCGCATCACGCTCGTTGCCGACGCCCGCCGGGATGTCGGTGGCCTGGTCGAGCACTTCCTGGGCGAGCAATTCCGCGCCGGTCAGTTCGATCAGGTTGAGCGTGCCGCGCACCTGCTGCAGATTGTCGACGGCCTGCTGCAACAGGGCGCCGTTATTGCGCTCGACGATGAACTGCTCGAGGCTCGCTTCGGCCTCTTCGATCGTGGCGAACAGTTCGTCGCGAACCAGCCCCAGTGACGATGCTCCAGAAACCATTCGCTAGTGTGCCTCCCGCACAGGTGATGAAACCGCGCTCAATCAGCGAACTCGGGATTCTGCTTGTTCATATGGGCCATCATCGCCACGCGCAGGTCGGCCGACTGCAGCATGGCGGCGTTCCAGGTGGCGACGTATTCGAGGCCGTCATCGACCCGGTGATCGCGCATGTAGCGAATCATTTCCTTGGTGCCACGCACGGCAACCGGCGATTTTGCGGCGATCGCCCGGGCAATGTCCATCACGCCGGCCAGCAATGTGTCGTGGGTCTCGAATACGCGGTTCACCAGGCCGATCTGCCGCGCTTCGGTGGCCTCGACGACGCGCCCGGTGTAGGCCAGCTCGCGCAGCATGCCGTCGCCGATCAGGCGCGGCAGTCGCTGCAGGGTGCCGACATCGGCGGCCATGCCGATATCGATTTCCTTGATGGCGAACTGCACGTCCGCGCTGCAGTAGCGCATGTCGCAGGCGCTGATCAGGTCGATGGCGCCGCCCAGGCAGTAGCCCTGGATGGCGGCCAGCACCGGCTTGCTGCACTGGTCGACGGCGCTGAAGGAGGCCTGCAGCTCGACGATCTTGCGGCGCAGCGTTTGCGCATTGCGGCCGACATCCTTGCCCAGCTGGCTGCTGACCTGAGCCAGCAGGTTGAGGTCGATGCCGGAGGAAAAGTGCTTGCCGGCCCCCGAGAGCACCACCACGCGCACCTCGTCGGTCTCGTCGGCCCAGCGGAAGATATCGATGATTTCCGTCCAGAATGCGGCGTTCATAGCATTGATCTTGTCCGCTCGGTCAATCACCACATGGGCGATCTTGTCCTGCAATTCGACGCGAAAAGCCTGGTAGTGCGGCATGCAACTCATCCTTCTGCTGGCGGCCCGAGCCCCCCGTCACGGCGGCAGGGGGCGAACCGCGCAACTATAGCAAGCGGCGCCTGAAAGTCGATCACGCCGCGCGTGACGCACAGCACGTCACGCCATCGCCAGCGCCTGGCTCACGGCTCGATGATGCAGTCCACGGTGTAGTAACTGCCCTGCTCGCCCTCATGGCGCTGCAGGCCGTGGACATCGGCATCGAAGCCCGGAAAACGCTGCTCGAAGGCCTGGGCGAAGCGCAGGTAGTCGATGATCGAGCGGGTTTGCGCCGTGAAGCGCTCGCCCGGCATGATCAGTGGGATACCTGGCGGATACGGCACCAGCATCACCGCGGCGATACGCCCTTCGACGTCATCGACCAGCACCTCCTCGACCTCGCCGCGGACCAGTTGATCGTAGGCATCGGCGGGCTTGAGGGCGATTTCCGGCAGCACGGTGTACATGCGCTTGAGGGACTTGGCGGTGGCATTCTCGCGGTAGCAGTCGTGCAGCGCATCGCACAGGTCGCGCAGGCCCATGCCCTGGTAGCGAAGCGCGCCTTCGCGGGCCACCGAGGGCAGCACCGAGCTCAGCGGCAGGTTGGCGTCGTAGCTGCGCTTGAACTCCAGCAGCTCGGTCAGCAGCGTGCTCCACTTGCCCTTGGTGATGCCCATGGAGAACAGCACCAGGAACGAGTACAGGCCGGTCTTCTCGACCACCAGGCCACGCTCCCAGAGAAACTTGCTGACCACCGCGGCGGGAATGCCGCGCTCGTCGAGGCGGCCGCCGGCGGTCAGGCCGGGCATCACCAGGGTGACCTTGATCGGGTCGAGCAGCACGTAGTCTTCGGCGACGTCACCGAAACCATGCCAGTCGGCTTCGGGTTGCAGCAGCCAGTCCGGCGTCGACACGTCGTCGGTGCCTTCGGTCTGCGGCGGCTGCCAGATGCTGAACCACCAGTCCTCGCTGCTCAGGCTCTGCCCCAGGTTGGCCAGGGCACGGCGGAAGCTCAGGGCCTCGTCGAAGGTTTCCTGGATCAGCGAGCGCCCGGCGGGCCCTTCCATCATCGCCGAGGCCACATCCAGCGAGGCGATGATGCCATACTGCGGCGAGGTGGAGATGTGCATCATGAAGGCTTCGTTGAAGCGGTCGCGGTCGAGCTGGCGTACGCCGCCGTCCTGCACGTGGATCATCGACGCCTGGCTGAAGGCGGCGAGCAGCTTGTGGGTGGAATGGGTGGTGAACACCATGGGCCCGGCGGCTTCACGGGTGGTACCCATGCCATAGCGGCCGGCATAGAACTCGTGGAACGCCGCATAGGCGTACCAGGCTTCGTCGAAGTGCAGCACCTCGACCGAATCACCCAGGGTGCGCTTGATCAGCTCGGCGTTGTAGCACAAGCCGTCGTAGGTCGAGTTGGTCACCACCGCCAGCTTGACCTTGGGCGCACGGCCGCGGGCCAACGGGCTGGCATCGATCTTGGCCTGGATCGACTCGCGGGTGAATTCACTGAGCGGAATCGGCCCGATGATGCCCAGCTCGTTGCGTTCCGGCGACAGGTACAGGGGAATCGCGCCGGTCATGATGATCGCGTGGAGGATCGACTTGTGGCAGTTGCGGTCGACCAGCACCAGGTCGTCGCGGCCGACCATCGAGTGCCAGACGATCTTGTTGGCGGTCGAGGTGCCGTTGATCACGAAGTAGGTATGGTCGGCGCCGAAGTTGCGCGCGGCGCGCTCCTCGGCAGCGGCCAGGGGGCCGGTGTGGTCGAGCAGCGAGCCGAGTTCGGGCACCGAGACCGACAGGTCGGAGCGCAGGGTGTTCTCACCGAAGAACTGGTGAAAGGCCTGCCCCACCGGGCTCTTGCGGTAGGCCACGCCGCCGCCGTGCCCCGGCGTGTGCCAGGAATAGTTGGACTGCGAGGTGTGCTGCACCAGCGCCTTGAAGAACGGCGGCAGCAGGCCGTCGAGGTAATTGCGCGCAGCGCGGGCCACCTGGCGGGCCAGAAACGGCACGGTGTCCTCGAACAAGTAGAGAATGCCGCGCAGCTGGTTGAGGTCGGCCATGGCTTCGGCCGGCGCGTTCTCGATGGTGACCTGCTCGCCGAGGGCGAAGATCGGCAGCTGCGGCGCGCGGCGCCGGGCGATGCGGATCAGCTCGACCATGTCCTGCAGCAGGTGGCGGTTCTCCCCGGCGCCTTCGGCGGCGACCAGGATGCAGGCCAGGCCGTGGTGGGTCGAGGCGACGATATGGCCTTCCGCCGAACTGGCGGTGGACAGAATGGTGAAACCGTCCTGTTCCAGCTCGGCGGCGATGGCCCGCACCCGCTCGCCGGCCACGGTATCGGCCTTGATGTCACGATGAACGATGAGTACCGGGAACTTGAGGTCTTTGTACATCGGCTACACCTGAGGTCATGCGGGATGGCCCCGCTATGCCCTCAGGGTAGAGACTCGCCGCAGAGGACGGAACCCCTCGCGCAGAGCGCTATACGAAAAGGTCGCAATTGGCCGCTCAGGAGGCCGTCGCACCCTGCTCCGCGGCTTCCATCTGCGCCCACAGGGCCGGTGCCCCGGCAGCCTTTTCGATCACCGCCAGGCGTGCGGCATGGGCAGCCAGCTCGTCGGCGCTGGCGGCGAGCACCACGCCACGGGGCCGGTCGACGGGCAGGCGGCGAATCGGCGTGGCCTGCTGGCGACCGCTGCCATCGCCCTCGGCGCCTTCGCCAGCGAGCGACAGGTTGGTCTGCCCACCGGTCATCGCCAGGTAGACGTCGGCGAGAATCTCCGAGTCGAGCAAGGCGCCGTGCAGCTCGCGGCCGGAGTTGTCGACGCCGTAGCGCTTGCACAGTGCATCGAGGCTGTTGCGCTGGCCCGGGTGACGCTCACGGGCCATCTGCAGGGTGTCGAGCACGTCGCAATAGGACGAAATGTCCGCGCGCTCGAGCTGGCCGATCAGGGCGAATTCGTTGTTCAGGAAGCCGATGTCGAACGGCGCGTTGTGGATGATCAGCTGCGCGCCCTTGATGAATTCGTAGAACTCGTCGGCGACGTCCTTGAAGCGCGGCTTGTCCTTGAGATCCTCGTTGGTGATGCCGTGCACCGCGATGGCACCTTCATCGATCTCGCGATCCGGCTGCAGGTAGATGTGGAAATGCCGCCCGGTCAGGCGCCGCCCCTCGACTTCCACGCAACCAATCTCGATGACCCGGTGGCCATCGTTTACCGGCATACCGGTGGTTTCAGTATCCAGTACGACTCTACGCACGCTTCATGCTCCTGATATCTTCGACGCCACGGTTGGCCAGTTGGTCGGCTCGCTCGTTGCCGGGGTGGCCGATATGGCCGCGCACCCATTCCCAGGTCACGTTGTGGCGGTTGACCTGCTCGTCCAGCTGTTGCCAGAGGTCGGCATTCTTCACCGGTTCCTTGGCCGCGGTTTTCCAGCCGCGTTTCTTCCAGTTGGGCATCCATTCCTTGATGCCCTTCATGACGTACTGCGAATCGGTGACCAGGCGCACGTTGCACGGACGCTTCAGTTCGGCCAGGCCGCGGATCGCGCCCATCAGTTCCATGCGGTTGTTGGTGGTCACGGCCTCGCCGCCCCACAATTCCTTCTCGACACCCTGGAACACCAGCAATGCCCCCCAGCCACCGACGCCCGGATTGCCCTTGCAGGCACCGTCGGTGTAAAGCTCAACTTGATCGGACATGCAGCGCCTTTATCTATGCTCTGATTTCGAGGTGCGGGGCCGGGTCAGGCGCCGTCACGGTCGCGACGGCTGAGCTTGGCCACCGGCATGGGCATCAGCTTGCCCATCGGCTCGCGACGGGACTGGCGCAGCGGGCGCAGGCCGACCACCAGCTTGCGCGCCACCAGTACGTAAAACCCGCCGCCCGGCGATTGCCAGGCGCCGCCCCAGCGCTCCAGGGAGGCCAGCCGAGCCTGCCAGGCCGCCGAAGCAAGCGGCGGACGATAACATCCGAAGCGTCGTTTCTCCAGCGCGAAGCCCAGCAGGTTGAGCCAGTCACCGAGGCGCCCCGGGGCGATGCAGCGGGCATCGTGCAACACGTCGTGGGCGAACAGGTGGCGCACGCCCCAGGCGCTCATCGGGTTGATGCCGACGATCAGTAGGTGCCCGCCCGGGCGCACGCTGCGCGCGGCCTCGCGCAACAAGCCATGGGGGGACTGGCTGAAATCCAGGCCATGCTGCAATACCACCACGTCGGCCGCGTGCTCGACCAGCGGCCAGGACTGCTCCTCGCAGACGATTTCGACCCCGGCGAATGGCGCGCCCAGGCGCACGCTGCGCTGGATCTGCTGGGTCTGCAGGGAGGTTTCGGCGCACGGGCCGTAATGCACCAGGTAGCCGCCGAAGAACCGCGCCAGTTCCTCGTCGAGCAGGCGCTGTTCCTGCTCGAGCAGCAGGCGGCCCAGGGGGCTGGTGAACCATTGGCGGGCCGCGCCGATCAGTTGCAGCCAGTCGGCATCGGCCTGGGCGAAGGGGTTGTCGGTCATGGACGCTTGCTCATGGGCTGCTTGTTGATGAAAAGTACCTGCATAGCCATCTCCAACAATGACACCTGGGGTCTGACGACGTTTCACGCACGGCTCGCGTTGAAACCTCAACAGCCCCTAAGATGCACCTTTGTCCCCAGCTTGGCGACCTCCTGATGATCAAGATCGAAGCCCTCAGCGCATTCTCCGACAACTACATCTGGCTGCTGCAGGATGCGCGGCACAAGCGTGTCGCGGTGGTCGACCCCGGCGACGCGGCACCCGTGCAGGCCTGGCTGCAGCAACATGGCGACTGGACGCTGAGCGATATCCTGATCACCCATCACCACAACGATCACGTCGGCGGCGTCGAACAACTGCGCCGCGAAACCGGCGCGCGGGTCTACGGCCCGGCCAGCGAGAACATCCCGGGCCGCGACCAGGCGCTGCTCGACGGCGACCGTATAGAGGTGCTGGGCCTGGTCCTGCAGGTTTTCGAGGTGCCCGGACACACCCTGGGCCATATCGCCTTCTACCAACCCGAGCAACACTGGTTGTTCTGTGGTGACACCCTGTTCGCTGCCGGCTGCGGTCGCCTGTTCGAGGGCACGCCCCTGCAGATGCACCAGTCGTTGCAGCGCCTGGCCGAACTGCCGGACGACACGCTCATCTATTGCGCCCATGAATACACCCTGAGCAACCTGCGCTTCGCCAGGGCCGTCGAGCCGGGCAACCCGCAGATTGCCGAGCGCTTCGCCCAGGTCGAGGCGTGGCGTCAGCATGGGCAGATCAGCCTGCCGTCCGCCTTGAAGCTCGAACGGGCCACCAACCCGTTTTTGCGCGCCGCCGAAACATCGGTTAAAGAAATGGTCGCCAACCGGGAGGGACGCGCCATGACCAGCGAAAGCGAGGTTTTTGCCGCACTGCGGGCCTGGAAGGATCGCTTCTGAAGCGCCGACTGGCCCGCAAAATCCTGGTCAAAACTTGACCACCCCTGGATCGGTTTCTAGAATCCCCCGACTTTCGATCCAGGATACCCTCCATAACCAATGCCTTCTTCTCGACCTAAACCCTTGAATTCAAAGGCATTGGCCCTGCGCTATCCGGCGCTCGCCCTGGCGGTTTGTGCCGTGCTCAGCGGTTGCCAGAGCCTCGATCAACAGCAGGTCGAGAATGGGCCGACGGTGGATCTGAGCGGCAGAACGCCGCATCAGCCGTTGTGGATCGAAGGCACGGCCAAGGCCGAACAGCCCAAGGATATCTGGGAGCGGGTGCGTTCCGGCTATCAGTTGCAGGATGCCATCGGCGTCAACCCGCGTATCGAGCAGCAGCGCCTGTGGTTCTCCAGCAACCCGTCGTTCGTCGAGAAGGCCGGTGAGCGCAGCAACCCCTACATTCATTACATCGTCGAGCGTCTCGAAGAGCGCAACATGCCGATGGAGCTGGCGCTCCTGCCGATGATCGAGAGCGCTTACAACCCGTTCGCCTACTCGCCGGCCGATGCCGTCGGCCTGTGGCAGTTCATCCCCTCCACGGGGCGCAACTTCAACCTGCGCCAGACCCGCTGGTACGACGGCCGCCGCGATGTCACGGCGTCCACCCAGGCGGCCATGGATTACCTGGCGCGCCTGCACGAGATGTTCAACGGTGACTGGCTGCTGGCCCTGGCGGCCTACAACGCCGGTGAAGGCCGCGTGAGCCGCGCCATCGAGCGCAACCAGAAGCTCGGCCTGCCGACCGACTACTGGAACCTGTCGCTGCCCCAGGAAACCCAGAACTACGTGCCCAAGCTATTGGCCCTGTCCCAGGTGGTCATGGCGCCGGATGCCTATGGCGTGAGCCTGGCACCGATCGCCAACCAGCCCTACTTCGAGGAGGTGGAGCTCAAGCAGCGCATGGATCTGGCCCGCGTCGCCGCCCTGGCCGAGGTCGATGAAGACGAGCTGTACCTGCTCAATCCGGCCTTCAAGAAACGCATCACCATGGACGGCCCGCAGCACCTGCTGGTGCCGACCCAGAAGGTCGAACTGCTGACGGCCAACCTGTCGACGCTCAAGCCCGAGGAGCGTGGCCTGCAGGAATACGTGGTGCGCGCCGGCGACAACCTGCACGGCATCGCCAATCGCTACGAGCTGAGCGTTGCCAGCATCAAGGAGCTCAACCAGCTCAGCGGCAATACCCTGGCCGTGGGTCAGCACCTGAACCTGCCGACCCGCCTGCAGGCCGTGCCTGACCAGGCGCCGCAACGCACCGTCAACACGGCGGTGGCCTCGCGCAACTACACCATCCGCAATGGTGACAACCTCTGGCAGATCGCCAAGGCCCACAACGTGTCGGTCAACGATATCCAGCGCTGGAACGCCCTGAAAGGCAATTCGCTGCGCGTCGGGCAGACCATCAGGCTGCAGGGTGGCGGTTCCACCACCAGAACCGTCGCCCAGCGTGACGGCGTCACCTACTACAAGGTGCGCAAGGGCGACTCCCTGCACCTGATCGCCAAGCGTTTCAACGTGCAGATGAAAAACCTGCAGAGCTGGAACCCGCGCACCGGCAAGGCCCTGAAACCAGGCCAGGTACTGACCCTGCGGCTGCCTGACTGACGCGCGTTGCAATACCTTTGACGCGAGCCGCCGGGGCCGCTCTTTTTCCTGTACAGACAAGCTGTTACTGTACGGAAATCTTGCTGCCCCGGACCGGATATTGCTCTTGAGACGCCCTTTCCTCTCGCTGTTTTTTGGCCTGGCCACCAGCTTCCCGGCCTGGGCAACGCTCAGCGAAAGCCATGGCTATGCGCAGTTCGGCGCACTCAAGTATCCCGCCAGTTTCACCCACTTCGACTGGGTCAACCCCGAAGCCCCCAAGGGCGGCACCTTGCGCATCATGGCCGCGGGCAGCTTCGACACGCTCAACCCCTACACCCTGAAGGGCACCAGCCCGGTGGCCACCGCCAACTTTCTTCAATACGGCGTGACCGAGCTGAACGAGCCGCTGATGGTGGGCACCGGGCTCTACGATCCGTCCGGCGACGAGCCTGCTTCCAGCTACGGGCTGATCGCCAGTTCCGTGGAATACAGCGAAGACCGCAGCTGGGTGGTGTTCAACCTGCGCCCGGAGGCGCGATTCCACGATGGCAAGCCCATCACCGCCTATGACGTGGCGTTTTCCTACCGATTGCTGCGCAAGGAAGGCCACCCGCAGTACCGCACCAGTCTGCAGGAAGTGAAACGGGTCGATATCCTCAACCGCCATCGCGTGCGCTTCGTGCTCAAGCGGGCCAACAATCCGTTGCTGATCCTGCGCCTCGGCGAGCTGCCGGTGTTGCCCCAGCACTACTGGAAAGACCGCGACTTCAAGGCCACTACTTTCGAACCGCCGCTGGGCAGCGGCCCCTACCGCATCACCCGGGTCAATCCGGGGCGCAGCCTGACCTTCGAACGGGTCGGAGACTGGTGGGGCGCGTCCTTGCCGGTCAACCGCGGCAAATACAACTTCGACCGGGTCGAGGTGGACTTCTACCGTGACAGCCATGTCGCCTTCGAGGCCTTCAAAGCCGGCGAATTCGATTTCTATATCGAGCAACAGGCGAAGAACTGGGCCAACAACTACCGCTTCCCGGCGGTGACCCGTGGCGACGTGGTGCGGGCGGAAATCCCCCACCAGATCCCCACCCAGACCCAGGCGCTGTTCATGAATACCCGCCGCGCCACCTTCGAGGATGCGCGCGTGCGCGAAGCCCTGGGCCTGATGTTCGATTTCGAGTGGACCAACCGCACCCTGTTCAACAGCTCCTACACCCGCGCCGCCAGCTACTACCCGAACAGCGAGTTTTCCGCCAGGGGCAAACCCGAGGGCGCCGAATGGCTGCTGCTGTCTCCATTTCGCGGTCAGTTGCCGGCAAGATTGTTCACCGAACCGTTCAGGATGCCGGTGACCGATGGCCGTGGCATTCCCCGGGAAACCATGCGCCGCGCGCTCGGTCTACTTGCCGAGGCAGGCTACAAACCCTCCGGCCAGCGCCTCGCCAATGCCAAGGGCCAGCCGCTGCGTTTCGAGATCCTGCTGGTCAATCCCAACCTGGAGCGCATTCTCCAGCCATTCACCGAGAACCTGGCCAGCATCGGCATCCAGGCCAACTTGAGAACCGTGGATCGCTCCCAATACAAACAACGCCTGGATCGCTTCGAGTTCGACATGATCCTGCTGACCCTGCCGCAAACCCTCAGCCCTGGCCTGGAGCAATCCCTGTACTTCCACTCCAGCCAGGCCAGCGTGAAGGGCGGCAAGAATTACGCCGGCATCGTTGATCCGGTCGTCGACGCCCTGCTCGAAAAGCTGCTCGCCGCCCGTACCCGCGACGAACAGGTGGCCGCGACCCGGGCCCTGGATCGGGTGATGCTCTGGCAGTACTACACCATACCCAACTGGTACATCGACTATCACCGCCTGGCGTACCGCAACCGCTTTGCCTTCGTCGCCACGCCGCCCTACACGCTGGGGCTGCGCAGCTGGTGGCTGAAACCCACGGAGACCACCCAATGACGCGCCCACTGCGTTCATTTCTCATGCACGGCAGCGCCCTGCTGCTGCTCGGCCTCGCCAGCCTGGCCCAGGCCGCCCCGCAACACGCCCTGACGCTGTACGGCGAGGCGCCGAAATACCCGGCCAACTTCAAGCATTTCGATTATGTGAACCCCGATGCGCCCAAGGGCGGCGTGCTGCGTCTGCCGGGCCTCAACGGCTTCGACAGCTTCAACCCGTTCATTCCCAAGGGCAATCCGGCCGACCGTATCGGCCTGATCTACGACACCCTCACCTACCATTCGCCGGATGAGCCCTTCACCGAATACGGCCTGCTCGCCGAAAAGGTCGAGAAAGGGGCCGACGACAGTTACGTGCGCTTCCATCTCAACCCCAAGGCACGCTTTCACGACGGCGAGCCGGTCACCGCCGAGGACGTGATCTTCACCTTCAACACCTTGCTCGAACATGGCGACCCGCTGTACCGGCACTATTACGCCGACGTGGCCGACGTGGTCGCCGAGAACCCACGCACCGTGCGCTTCAACTTCAAGCATGCCGGCAACCGCGAGCTGCCGCTGATCCTCGGCCAGTTGCAGGTGCTGCCCAAGCACTGGTGGGCTGACCGTGATTTTTCCCGGGGCAGCCTGGAGCCGCCGCTGGGCAGCGGCCCCTACCGCATCGCCAGCTTCTCACCGAACAGCTCCATCCGCTTCGAACGCGTGAAGGACTGGTGGGCCAAGGACCTGCCGGTGGCCCGCGGGATGTACAACTTCGACGAAATCCGTATCGAGTACTTTCGCGACATGGCCGTGGCCCTGGAGGCCTTCAAGGCCGGCCAGTTCGACGTCAACCTCGAGTACTCGGCCAAGGACTGGGCCACCGGCTACAACTCGCCGGCGCTGCGCGCCGGCCGCTTCGTCCAGGAAGCCTTCCCCAACCGCAACCCGGCCGGCATGCAGGGCTTCGTGTTCAATACCCGCAAGCCGATGTTCCAGGACCCTCGGGTGCGTGAGGCGATCGCCCAGCTGTTCGATTTCGAATGGGCCAACAAGCAGCTGTTCTACGGGGCCTACAAGCGCACCCACAGCTACTTCGAGAACTCGGAAATGGCCGCCCGGGGCCTGCCCAGCCCGGCCGAGCTGAAGCTGTTGGAGCCGCTGCGCGGGCAGATTCCCGATCGCGTGTTCACCGAAGCCTTCGCACCGCCGGTCAGCGACGGCAGCGGCATCATTCGCGACCAGGCGCGCCGCGCCTATCAGCTGCTCACCGAGGCCGGCTACCGGATCGAGAACGACAAGATGGTCGATGCCAATGGCAACCAGCTGGCATTCGAATTCCTCAACACCCAGGCCAACCTGGAGCGGGTGATCCTGCCATTCAAGCGCAACCTGGCCGAACTGGGCATCGACCTGCAGATTCGCCGCGTCGACGTTTCCCAGTACATGAACCGCCTGCGCTCGCGGGACTTCGACATGACGTCGTCGATCTGGCCGCAATCCAGCTCGCCCGGCAACGAGCAGCGCGAATTCTGGCACTCCAGCAGTGCCGACAACCCGGGCAGCCGCAACCTCATCGGGTTGCGTGACCCGGCGATCGACAAACTGGTCGAGGGGCTGATCCAGGCCGACTCCCGCGAGTCGCTGATCACCCATACCCGCGCCCTGGATCGCGTGCTGCTGTGGGGCAACTACGTGGTGCCCAACTACTACGTGGATGCCTACCGTGTCGCCTACTGGAAGCGCTTCGGCCATCCCGAGAAATCGCCGCTCTACGACTATGGCCTGATGACCTGGTGGCAGGAAAAGCCGATCGGCGAAGTGATCAGCCGCGACGATGCGTCCACCCCCGAGCAGGAAGCCCGCTAGATGCTCGCCTATATCCTGCGGCGCCTGCTGCTGATCATCCCGACCGTGTTCGGCATTCTGGTCATCAACTTCGCGATCATTCAGGCCGCGCCCGGCGGCCCGGTAGAACAGATGATTGCCAAGCTCGAGGGCTTCGACGCGGCCGCCGGCGGCGCCACGGGGCGCATCTCCGGTGGCGGCGGCGAGGTGTCCACCGCCGGCTCCAACTACCGCGGCGCCCAGGGCCTGGATCCGGAGCTGATCGCCGAAATCGAGAAGATGTACGGTTTCGACAAGTCGGCCCCCGAACGCTTCTGGATCATGATCAAGAACTACGCCAGGCTGGACTTCGGCGAAAGCTTCTTTCGCGATGCCAAGGTCATCGACCTGATCGTGGAAAAGATGCCGGTGTCCATTTCCCTGGGGTTGTGGAGCACGCTGATCATGTACCTGGTGTCCATCCCGCTGGGTATCGCCAAGGCCACCCGACACGGCAGCGCCTTCGACGTGTGGACCAGCTCGGCGATCATCGTCGGTTACGCCATTCCGGCGTTCCTGTTCGCCATCCTGCTGATCGTGCTGTTCGCCGGCGGCAGCTACTGGGACTTCTTCCCGCTGCGCGGCCTGACGTCCAGCAACTTCGAGGAGCTGAGCCTGAGCGGCAAGATCCTCGACTACTTCTGGCACCTGGCCCTGCCGGTCACCGCCCTGGTGATCGGCAACTTCGCCACCCTGACGCTGCTGACCAAGAACAGCTTTCTCGACGAGATCAACAAGCAGTACGTGACCACCGCCAGGGCCAAGGGCCTGAGCAACGCCCGGGTGCTCTACGGCCACGTGTTCCGTAACGCCATGCTGCTGATCATCGCCGGTTTCCCGGCCGCCTTCATCGGCATCTTCTTCACCGGCTCACTGCTCATCGAGGTGATCTTCTCCCTCGACGGCCTGGGCCTGTTGAGTTTCGAGGCGGCGATCAACCGCGATTACCCGGTGGTCTTCGGCACCCTGTTCATCTTCACCTTGCTGGGACTGGTCGTGAAACTGATCGGTGACATCACCTACACCCTGGTCGATCCACGCATCGACTTCGAAAGCAGGGAGGCCTGAACCATGGCACTTTCCCCGCTCAATCAGCGCCGTTTCGAGCGCTTCAAGGCCCACAAGCGCGGCTGGTGGTCGCTGTGGATCTTTCTCGCGCTGTTCTTCGTGACCCTGGGCGCCGAGCTGATCGCCAACGACAAGCCGCTGGTGGTCAGCTATGACGGCCAGTACTACTTCCCGGTGCTCAAGCGCTACCCGGAAACCACCTTTGGCGGTGAATTTCCGCTGCAGGCCAACTACAAGAGCCCGTATATCCAGGAGCTGATCGAGCAGAAGGACGGCTGGATGGTCTGGCCGCCGATCCCCTTCAGCTATTCGAGCATCAACTACGACCTCAAGGTGCCCGCCCCCGCACCGCCCTCGGCAGCCAACTGGCTGGGCACCGACGACCAGGGCCGCGACGTGCTGGCCCGGGTCATCTATGGCTTTCGGATTTCCGTGCTGTTCGCCCTGGCGCTGACCCTGGCCAGTTCGGTGATCGGCGTTGCCGCCGGCGCCCTGCAGGGTTTCTACGGCGGCTGGGTGGACCTGGCCGGGCAACGCTTCCTGGAGATCTGGTCGGGCCTGCCGGTGCTTTACCTGCTGATCATTCTGGCCAGCTTCGTGCAGCCCAACTTCTGGTGGCTGCTCGGCCTGATGCTGCTGTTTTCCTGGATGAGCCTGGTGGACGTGGTGCGCGCCGAGTTCCTGCGCGGCCGCAACCTCGAATACGTGCGTGCAGCCCGTGCCCTGGGCATGCGCAATGGGGCGATCATGTTCCGCCATATCCTGCCCAATGCCATGGTCTCGACCATGACCTTCCTGCCGTTCATCGTCACGGGCGCCATCGGCACCCTCACCGCCCTGGACTTCCTGGGCTTCGGCCTGCCGGCCGGCGCACCGTCGCTCGGCGAGCTGGTCGCCCAGGGCAAGTCCAACCTGCAGGCGCCCTGGCTGGGCATCAGTGCCTTCGCCGTACTGGCCATCATGTTGAGCCTGCTGGTGTTCATCGGCGAAGCGGCTCGCGATGCGTTCGACCCGAGGAAATAAGATGAGCCACCCCGATAACCTCGTCGAAATCCGCGACCTCTCCGTCGCCTTCGTCAACGGCGACAGCAGCCGCAGCGTGGTCAAGCACATCAACTTCGAGATTCGCCGGGGCGAGACCCTGGCGCTGGTCGGTGAAAGCGGCTCCGGCAAGTCGGTGACCGCCCACTCGATCCTGCGCCTGCTGCCCTACCCCCTGGCCCAGCATCCCAGTGGCCGTATCAACTATGGCGGCGAAGACCTGCTCAAACTGCCCGAACGCAAACTGCGTGGCATCCGCGGCAACCGCATCGCCATGGTGTTCCAGGAACCGATGACCTCGCTGAACCCGCTGCACAGCATCGAAAAACAGATCAATGAAGTACTTGCCCTGCACAAGGGCCTGCGCGGCAAGGCCGCTACCCAGCGCACCCTGGAGCTGCTGGAGCTGGTCGGCATCCCGGAACCGCACAAGCGCCTCAAGGCCCTGCCCCATGAGCTGTCGGGCGGCCAACGCCAGCGGGTGATGATCGCCATGGCACTGGCCAACGAGCCGGAGCTGCTGATCGCCGACGAGCCGACCACCGCGCTGGACGTGACCGTGCAACTGAAGATCCTCGAGCTGCTCAAGGACCTGCAGGCGCGCCTGGGCATGGCCATGCTGATCATCACCCATGACCTCAAGCTGGTACGCCGTATCGCGCAACGCGTGTGCGTGATGCAGAACGGCGAGCTGGTCGAGCAGGCGGATTGCGAAACGCTGTTCACCACGCCGCAGCACCCCTACACCTGCGAGCTGCTGGCCGCCGAGCCGGACGGCGACCCGGTCGCCAGCGAAGACGCGCAGACGCTGCTGGCCGTGGAGGACCTGCGGGTCTGGTTCCCGATCAAGAAAGGGTTGCTGCGCCGCACGGTCGACCACGTCAAGGCCGTGGACGGCATCAACTTCAGCCTGCAACGTGGCCAGACCCTTGGCATCGTGGGCGAGAGCGGCTCGGGGAAATCGACCCTGGGCCTGGCGATCCTGCGCCTGATCGGCAGTCAGGGCCGCATCCGCTTCGGCGATCACCACCTGGACGGCCTGTCCCAGGGCGACGTGCGCCCACTACGCCGTGAAATGCAGGTGGTCTTCCAGGACCCCTTCGGCAGCCTCAGCCCGCGCATGACGGTGGGCATGATCGTCGGTGAAGGGCTGCGCATCCATCGCATCGGCACCGCGGCCGAACAGGAGCAGGCGATCATCGATGCGCTGCAGGAAGTCGGCCTGGATCCGCAAAGCCGCCATCGTTACCCCCACGAGTTTTCCGGTGGGCAGCGTCAGCGCATCGCCATCGCCCGCGCCCTGGTGCTCAAGCCGGCGCTGATCCTCCTTGACGAGCCGACCTCGGCCCTGGACCGCACCGTGCAGCGCCAGGTGGTCGACCTGCTGCGCTCGCTGCAGGCCAAGTACAACCTGAGCTACCTGTTCATCAGCCATGACCTGGCGGTGGTCCGCGCGATCAGCCATCAATTGATGGTGGTGAAACAGGGCCAGGTCGTCGAGCAAGGCGACGCCAGGGCAATCTTTCAGGCGCCGCAACATCCCTATACCCAGCAGCTTCTGGAAGCGGCATTTCTCACCGACGTCAAACCTGAAACAGCCTGAGCCGGTGCCTGAGCCTGCGGCGCCGGTTCAACACGGCGCCAACGGGATCGTCCGCGCTGGAAAGTCTGCAGATACACAAAGGCCCCGAAATCGGGGCCTTTGTCGTTGCAGCGGATACGGGCCTTAATAACGCTCGATATCCGCCTTGCTTTCCAACAGCTTGCGGTAGGCGGCGAAATCCTCCTGGCCGCTGCGCGAGGCGAGGAAACGGCGGTACATGGCCTTCTCCTCGTCGCTCAGGGCCTGCTCCGGCTCGCTGACGCCCTTCAGGCGAATCACCACGAAGTCACCATTGGCCAGTACAATGCCGCTGAACTCGGACTTCTCGCCGGTCGGCTTGGGCATCCGGAACAGCGCCTGCAGCACAGCCGGATCGACGCCGTCCTGGTTGCGAGTGGCGGCCTCGACGACCTGCCATTCGGCGCCTTCGGGCTTTACCTTGCCATCACGCAGCTCGGCGACCATCTGCTCGCCAGCGGCCTTGGCGGCCTCACTGGCGCGGGTCTTGGTCAGCTGGGCACGGATGCTGTCGCTGACCTGATCGAGCTCCAGCTGTTGCGGCTTGCGGTGTTCCTTGACGCGGATGACCACCAGGGTATTCGGGTCGAGTTCGATGGCGCTGCTGTTGCTGCCATCTTCCAGCACTTCCTGGCTGAAAGCGGCCTGCAGGACCTGACGGTTGGCGGCAATGCCTTCACCACCCTGGCGACCGAACGGCTCGCTGGTCTGCACCTTCAGGCCCAGTTCCTGGGCGGGTTGCGCCAGGTCCGAGGATTCGAAGGCGGAGTCTTCGAGCTGCTTGGTAGCTTCCACGAAACGCTGCTCGACGCGTTGCGCCTTGAGGTCGGTCTCGAGTTTTTCCTTCAGGCTGTCGAAAGATGGCACGTCAGGGGCCTGGACGCCGAGCAGCTTGATCAGGTGCCAGCCGAACTCGGTGCGCACCGGTGCCGATACTTCATCCTGCTTCAGCGCGTACAGGGCATCCTCGAAGGCCGGGTCGTAAACGCCCTTGCCCGCATAGCCCAGGTCACCGCCTTCGCTGGCCGAGCCCGGGTCCTGAGAGAACTCCTTGGCCAGGGCTGCGAAGTCCTCACCGCCCTGCAAGCGCTTCTGAACCTCTTCGATCCTGGCCTTGGCCTGCTCGTCGCTGACGTCGCCGCCCACCTCGATCAGGATGTGAGCGGCCTGACGCTGTTCGGCCAGGTTGGCGATTTCCGACTCGTAGGCAGCCTTCATTTCGTCGTCGCCAACGGAAACCTGCGAGAAGAAGGCGTCCTTCTTCAGTTCGACGTACTCGATGACCACCTGCTCCGGGCTCATGAACTGAGACTGCTGGGCATCGTAATAAGCCTTCACGTCATCATCGCTGACCTTCACCGCGGCAGGATCCGCCTTGAGGGTGCGGGTCGCGAAGTCACGGGTCTGCTTCTCGAGGCGCGCGAAGGCCGTCACTTCTTCATCGGTGACGAAACCGCTACCGGAGATACCGGCGCGCAGCTGGCCGATCAGCATTTCCTGCTCGAGCATCTGACGGAACTGCATGCGGGTGTAGCCAAGCTGACGAATCACCTGGTCGAAGCGGTCGGCATTGAAGCGCCCCTCCACCTGGAACTCGGGCGTCTGCACGATCACCTGGTCGAGTGCGGCCTGGGAAAAGGCGAACTTGGAGTCCTTGGCGCCCTGCAACAGCAGCGAACGCTCGATCAACCCTTTGAGGGAGGCCTCGCGCAGCAGACGCTCATCCAGCATGGCCGGGTCGAATTCCTTGCCCAGTTGCTGCAGCAACTGGCGGCGCTGCATTTCCACAGCCTGGTTGAGCTCGTTCTGGCTGATCTTCTCGCCATTCACGTCGGCGGCGTTCTGGCTGTTGCCGGTGCCGGTGATGATCGCGTCAACGCCCGTCAACGCCATGAGAACGACGATCAGGCCGATGATGGTTTTGGCAATCCAACCCTGTGAATTGTCCCTGATATTTTGCAGCATGCTTCCCCCAGAACGGCCACGTACTAAAAATGGCCGCGCAGCGTGGGTAAAATCCGGATAGAAGAAAGGCGCATCCTGGGATGCGCCTTCTCGTAACGTGCGAAGCGGATCGGGATCACGACTCTACAATCCCCGGCGTGACAGACCGCATGGTCTTATTGCCGCCCCACAACCGAGCCGGGATTAGCCGACCCGGCGGGCAAAGGCCCGAAGACGCTTAGTTGACGGCGTCTTTCAGTGCTTTACCAGCTTTGAAACCTGGGATCTTGGCAGCGGCGATGCTGATCGGCTTGCCAGTCTGCGGGTTGCGGCCAGTGCGAGCAGCGCGCTCTTTGACAGCGAAAGTACCGAAACCAACCAGTACAACGGAATCACCAGCCTTCAGAGCGCCAGTAACGGATTCAATCACTGCGTCCAGCGCACGGCCAGCAACAGCTTTCGGGATATCAGCAGATGCGGCGATGGCATCGATCAGTTCCGACTTGTTCACTCTAAGTCCCCTTAATTTCGGTTTAGGTTGTTTCTTGATTTTAATGGAAGCGAATCGGGTGCTGGATGGCCTGCCGACACGGTAAGAGCCGCTTTATATCAAGGGCTCCAAAAAAGTGTCAAGGAAGGCATCCGGCTAATGCGTGCTGATTCGCTCCTTGGAATCAGACTCGCGTTTTTCATCCTTTGCAACCAACTCCGGAGCCGCGTCTGGCAAGGGCTCCGGCGCGTATTGCAGCGCAATTTGCAGGACCTCGTCAATCCATTTAACCGGTTTAATCTGCAGGTCCTGCTTGATGTTCTCGGGAATTTCCTTGAGATCGCGAACATTCTCCTGGGGAATGATCACGGTTTTGATTCCACCCCGGTGTGCGGCCAGCAGTTTTTCCTTCAGGCCGCCGATTGCCAATACCTGACCACGCAGGGTGATTTCCCCGGTCATGGCGACATCGGCGCGCACCGGAATCTGCGTCAGCGCCGACACCAGAGCGGTGCACATGCCCACACCGGCACTCGGGCCATCCTTGGGCGTGGCGCCCTCGGGCATGTGGATGTGGATGTCGCGTTTCTCGTAGAAATCCGGCGCCACGCCGAGGCTCTGGGCACGGCTGCGAACCACGGTCTGCGCGGCCGTGATCGATTCGACCATGACATCGCCCAGCGAGCCGGTCTTGATCAGATTGCCCTTGCCGGGCACCACGGCAGCCTCGATGGTCAGCAATTCGCCGCCCACCTGGGTCCAGGCCAGCCCGGTCACCTGACCGATCTGATCCTGCTGTTCGGCGAGACCATAGCGGTGCTTGCGCACGCCCAGGAAATCCTCGAGCGAGTCGGCGGTGACCACGACATGGAAGCGTTTTTCCTTGGCGTGCTTCTTCACCGCACGCCGGCAAACCTTGGCGATCTGCCGCTCGAGGCTGCGTACGCCCGCCTCGCGCGTGTAGTAACGAATGATGTCACGGATCGCCGCTTCCTCGAATTCCAGCTCGGTCTTCTTCAAACCGTTGGCCTGAATCTGCTTTGGTGCGAGGTATTTGGTGGCGATATTGACCTTCTCGTCTTCGGTGTAACCCGGCAGGCGAATCACTTCCATGCGGTCCAGCAGCGCGGCTGGAATGTTCATGGAGTTGGCGGTGCACAGGAACATCACGTCGGACAGGTCGTAGTCGACTTCCAGATAGTGGTCGTTGAAGTTGTGGTTTTGCTCCGGGTCGAGCACCTCGAGCAGCGCCGAAGCCGGATCGCCGCGCATGTCCTGGCCCATCTTGTCGATTTCGTCGAGCAGGAACAGGGGGTTGCGCACGCCGACCTTGGTCATCTTCTGGATCAGGCGACCCGGCATGGAGCCGATGTAGGTACGGCGGTGACCGCGGATTTCCGCTTCGTCGCGCACCCCGCCCAGGGCCATGCGCACGAACTTGCGATTGGTCGCGCTGGCGATCGACTCGGCCAGCGAGGTCTTGCCCACGCCAGGCGGGCCGACCAGGCACAGAACCGGGCCCTTGAGCTTCTTCACGCGCTTCTGCACGGCGAGGTACTCGAGGATGCGTTCCTTGACCTCCTCGAGGCCGTAGTGATCGGCATCGAGGATGTTCTCGGCGCGCGCCAGGTCCAGGCGCACCTTGCTCTGCGCTTTCCATGGCACGTTCACCAGCCAGTCGATGTAGGAGCGCACCACGGTGGCTTCGGCAGACATCGGCGACATCTGCTTGAGCTTGTTCAGCTCGGCCTGGGCCTTGCCATAGGCTTCCTTGGTGAGCCCGGCGTTTTCGATGCGGCGCTTGAGCTCATCGAGCTCGTTATGGCCCTCTTCGCTGTCGCCCAGCTCTTTCTGAATGGCCTTCATCTGCTCATTCAGGTAGTACTCACGCTGGCTGCGCTCCATCTGCTTCTTCACGCGGCCACGGATGCGTTTCTCGACCTGCAGCAGGTCGATCTCCGCGTCCAGCAGGGCCAGCACGTGCTCGACCCGGGTCGGCAGGTCGACGATCTCAAGGATTTCCTGCTTCTGCTCGATCTTGAGCACCATGTGCGCGGCCATGGTATCGACCAGGCGGCTGGGCTCATCGATGCTGTTGAGCGAGGAAAGCACCTCGGCCGGCACCTTCTTGCCCAGTTGCACGTACTGCTCGAACTGGCTGAGCAGGCTGCGGGTGAACACCTCGCTCTCACGCTCGGGAGCTTCGACCTCGTCGAGCAGCTGCACTTCAGCGGCGCTGTAGCCGTCGGCCTCGATGAACTGCTCGATCTCGCCGCGCTGCTCGCCCTCGACCAGCACCTTGACGGTGCCATCGGGCAACTTGAGCAGTTGCAGCACCGTGGCGACGGTGCCGACTCGGTAGAGCCCTTCTTCACTCGGTTCATCGTCCGCGGGATCTTTCTGGGCGAGCAGCAGGATCTGCTTCTCACCATTCATCGCCGCTTCGAGCGCTTCGATGGATTTCTCACGGCCTACGAAAAGCGGGATGACCATGTGCGGATAGACCACGACATCGCGCAAAGGCAGGAGAGGCAATTCGATGGTTGTCTTCATGATTTTGAGCTCTACGGCGGCCTTGCGGCCGTAAACGGTGGGATTACCCTTGACCCTAAGATGGGGGTAGCCCCACGAAAAAACAAGCGTTGCCGGCTGTAAAAGCAAAGGGGCCCGCAGGCCCCTTGCTTACAACGTATGACGAACGCGTTACGCGTCAGGCGCCACCTTGGCAGGCGGCTCGCTGTTTTCGTAGATCAGCAGCGGCTTGGAGCTGCCGTCGATCACGCTTTCATCGATGACCACCTTGCTGACATCCGTTTGCGAGGGAATGTCGTACATGGTGTCGAGCAGCACGCCTTCGAGAATCGAACGCAGCCCGCGTGCGCCGGTTTTGCGCTCCAGGGCCTTCTGGGCAACCGCCTTGAGTGCGTCGGGGCGGAACTCCAGATCCACGCCTTCCATCTCGAACAGCTTGCCGTACTGCTTGGTCAGCGCGTTCTTCGGCTCGGTGAGGATCTGCACCAGTGCCGCCTCGTCGAGTTCCTCCAGGGTCGCGATGACCGGCAGGCGGCCCACGAACTCGGGAATCAGGCCGAACTTGACCAAATCGTCAGGCTCGATTTCACGCAGCGATTCGCCGATCTTCTTCTCGACGTCCTTGGTACGCACCTCGGCGCTGAAGCCGATGCCACCCTTGGTCGAGCGCCCCTGGATCACCTTCTCGATGCCCGCGAAGGCACCGCCGCAGATGAACAGGATGTTGCGCGTGTCGACCTGCAGGAATTCCTGCTGCGGATGCTTGCGACCGCCCTGGGGCGGAACGGAGGCAACGGTGCCTTCGATCAGCTTCAGCAAGGCCTGCTGCACGCCCTCGCCCGATACGTCACGGGTGATCGACGGGTTGTCGGACTTGCGGGAGATCTTGTCGATCTCGTCGATGTAGACGATACCCATCTGGGCCTTCTCGACATCGTAATCGCACTTCTGCAGCAGCTTCTGGATGATGTTCTCGACGTCTTCACCCACATAGCCAGCCTCGGTAAGGGTGGTCGCATCGGCGATGGTGAACGGAACGTTGAGCAGGCGCGCCAGGGTTTCAGCCAGCAGCGTCTTGCCCGAACCGGTCGGGCCGAGCAGCAGGATGTTACTCTTGCCGAGCTCGACGTCATCCTTCTTCTCGCGCTGGTTGAGGCGCTTGTAATGGTTGTAGACCGCGACCGCCAGGATCTTCTTTGCGCGCTCCTGCCCGATCACGTACTGATCGAGGATCGCGCTGATCTCCTTGGGAGCCGGCAGCTTGTGCGCGCTGCTCTCGGCCTGGGCTTCCTGCACCTCCTCGCGGATGATGTCGTTGCACAGGTCGACGCACTCGTCGCAGATAAATACCGAGGGGCCAGCAATCAATTTGCGTACTTCATGCTGGCTTTTGCCGCAGAAGGAGCAATAGAGCAGCTTGCCGTTGTCCTCGCCGTTGCGGGTGTCAGTCATTCGATCAATCCAATACCGTAGGCTTAAAACACAAGATGGAGCCAAACCGGGGCATTTTCAAGCCCGATGTGCCGCGGACCGACTATTGTCGGCCTGCGGCGTCACGCTTCAGCCGATTTGCTCGCGACGGCTGTGTACCTTGTCGATCAGGCCGTAGTTGACCGCTTCCTCACCGCTCATGAAGCGGTCACGGTCGGTGTCACGGGCGATCACCTCGATCGGCTGGCCGGTGTGGTTGGCCAGGACCTGGTTCAGGCGCTCGCGAATGAACAGGATTTCCTTGGCATGGATCTCGATGTCCGAGGCCTGGCCCTGGAAGCCGCCCAGCGGCTGGTGAATCATCATGCGCGAATGCGGCAGGCAGTAACGCTTGCCCGCGGCGCCGCCAGCCAGCAGCAGCGCACCCATGCTGCACGCCTGACCGATACAGGTGGTCGACACGTCCGGCTTGATGAACTGCATGGTGTCGTAGATCGACATGCCGGCGGTTACCGAACCACCTGGCGAGTTGATGTACAGGTGGATGTCCTTGTCCGGGTTCTCGGCTTCGAGAAACAGCAGCTGCGCGGCCACCAGATTGGCCATGTAGTCTTCGACCGGGCCGATCAGGAAGATCACGCGCTCTTTGAGCAGACGCGAATAGATGTCGTAGGCGCGCTCGCCACGAGCGGACTGCTCGACGACCATGGGAACCAGACCGCCAGCGGCCTGGATATCGGACATTTGCTGCATGAAAGGATTGTGCGACATTTCCAGCATTCGCTCCCTAATAAAAGTCATGTCTCGAATACGCATAAGCCAGCACTGAGGCTGGCTTATGGTGTTCTCGAACGAGGCGAAGAAATCAGGCGGCTTGTGGAGCTTCTGCCGGCTTGACTGCTTCTTCGTAAGAGACCGATTTGTCAGTCACATTGGCCTTCTGCAAAACAGTATCTACAACTTGCTCTTCCAGTACAACCGAACGCACTTCGTTCAGTTGCTGGTCGTTCTTGTAGTACCAGGCCACGACCTGCTCCGGCTCCTGGTAGGCCGAGGCCATTTCCTGGATCAGCTCACGTACGCGGGCGTCGTCGGGCTTGAGCTCGAACTGCTTGACCACTTCGGCGACGATCAGGCCCAGCGATACGCGGCGCTTGGCTTGCTCTTCGAACAGCTCGGCCGGCAGTTGATCCGGCTTGATGTTGCCACCGAACTGCTGAACGGCCTGCACACGCAGGTTGTTCACTTCGCTGGCGATCAGCGCCTTGGGCACTTCGACCGGGTTGGCGGCCAGCAGGCCTTCCATGACCTGGTTCTTGATCTTGGACTTGATGGCCTGACGCAGCTCACGCTCCATGTTCTTGCGAACTTCGGCGCGGAAACCTTCCAGACCACCTTCCTTGATACCGAACAGGGCGAAGAACTCGTCGTTCAGCTCCGGCAGTTGCGGGGCGGAAACGCTGTTGACCTTGACGGTGAACTCAGCGGTTTTGCCAGCCAGATCGAGGTTCTGGTAGTCCTCGGGGAAAGTCGGGTTGATCACCCGCTCTTCACCGGCCTTGGCACCGATCAGGGCATCTTCGAAGCCCGGGATCATGCGGCCGGAGCCCAGCACCAGCTGGGTGCCGGTGGCGGAACCGCCCGCGAAGGCCTCACCGTCGATCTTGCCGACGAAATCGATGTTCAGCTGGTCGTCTTTCTCGGCAGCGCGGTCCACGGCTTCGAAACGGGTGTTCTGCTTGCGCAGGATGTCCAGCATGTTGTCGACGTCGGAATCGGCCACTTCAGCCTGCTGACGCTCGATGGCGATGCCTTCGAGGCCGCTGACCTTGATTTCCGGGAACACTTCGAAGGTCGCGACGAACTCCAGGTCCTTGCCCTTCTCCAGCACTTTCGGCTCGACCGAAGGCTGACCGGCCGGTGCGAGTTTCTGTTCGGCCACCGCCTCATAGAAGGAAGACTGGATGACGTCGCCTACCGCTTCCTGGCGCGCGTCCGCTTCGAAACGCTGGCGAATCACGCTCATCGGCACCTTGCCGGGGCGGAAGCCAGGGATCTTGGCTTTCTGGGCAGTCTGCTGCAGACGCTTGTTGACCTGGGTCTCGATGCGCTCGGCCGGCACAGTGATGCTCATGCGGCGCTCGAGAGCGGAAGTGCTTTCAACAGAAACTTGCATGGATATTCCTCGTTGCACAGACGTATGCCGGCCGCTTACCGGCCCCATTCAAGGGCATGCATTCTAGAGGGAGGTCTTGCAGAAGTCACCCTAGATGCAGGTGGCAAGCGGGAGGGGCGTAAAGATGGTGCGGACGGAGAGACTCGAACTCTCACGCCTTGCGGCGCTGGAACCTAAATCCAGTGTGTCTACCAATTCCACCACGTCCGCGTGGTAATACGTTTTACAAACAAAAACGCCAGGCTTTTAAGGGCCTGGCGTTTTCAGAATATGGGGTGGACGAAGGGGATCGAACCCTCGACACCAGGAGCCACAATCCTGTGCTCTACCAACTGAGCTACGCCCACCATATTGCTTTGCTGCTTTCACTTGTGCCGACACACCTAGTGGCGCACCCGGCAGGACTCGAACCTGCGACCATCCGCTTAGAAGGCGGATGCTCTATCCAGCTGAGCTACGGGCACTTATCCATCCACCAGAGCAGACTTCAAGCTTCGGCTAGTGCGGCTACTTTCGTTGCTGCCTTTGCCGCTTCACCCTGTCACTTGCTGTGCTCGCCAAGTGGTGCGCATCTTATAGAGGCGCCCCTGAGGCGTCAACACCCAAATCGAAAAAAATTCAGCTAGATAAAGGAGTTACACCAAATCTGCGTTCTGCCGCCTTTGCCCTTCCTTAATGCCATGCGAGAATGCGCGTCCTTTTTTCTCCCTTTCGATGGTTAACCAAGCGCAATGACCGCACAACTGATAGATGGCAAAGCGATTGCCGCCAATATCCGCCAGCAGATCGCCCAGCGCGTCGCCGAACGACGCGAGCAGGGGCTGCGCGCTCCCGGCCTGGCAGTGATCCTGGTCGGCAGCGACCCCGCCTCTCAGGTTTACGTCGCGCACAAGCGCAAGGATTGCGAGGAAGTCGGCTTCATCTCCCGCGCCTACGACCTCGGCGCCGAAACCAGCCAGGATGAGTTGCGCGACCTGATCGACTCGCTGAACGAAGATGCCAGCATCGACGGCATTCTGCTGCAGTTGCCACTGCCGGCCCACCTGGACGCTTCGCTGCTGCTCGAGCGCATTCGCCCGGACAAGGACGTGGACGGTTTCCACCCGTATAACATCGGCCGCCTGGCCCAGCGCATGCCACTGCTGCGCCCCTGCACCCCCAAGGGCATCATGACCCTGCTGGCCAGCACAGGCCAGGATCTCTATGGCATGCACGCCGTGGTAGTGGGCGCCTCGAATATCGTTGGCCGACCGATGGCGTTGGAGCTGCTGCTCGGCGGCTGCACCGTGACCATCACCCACCGCTTCACCAAGGACCTGGCCGGCCATGTGGCCCAGGCCGATATCGTCGTGGTCGCGGCTGGCAAGCCGGGGTTGGTCAAGGGTGAGTGGGTCAAGGAGGGGGCGATCGTCATCGACGTCGGCATCAACCGCCAGGCCGATGGCAAGCTGATCGGCGACGTGGTCTATGAAACCGCCCTGCCCCGCGCCGGCTGGATCACCCCGGTACCCGGCGGTGTCGGCCCGATGACCCGCGCCTGCCTGCTGGAAAACACCCTGCACGCCGCAGAGCACCTGCACGACTGACGGCCGCTGCACTGTATGAACGGCGCCCTTGTGGCGCCGTTTTCATTTCAGCCCAATGAGCGGGTGGCGCCCTGGGGCTTGCGCACGAACCACAGCACACGGCTGACGCCCCGGGTAACGGCCACATAACCCAGGCGAAGGCTTTCGTCGGCCATCGCCTGGTCATAGCTGTTGGCGAAGAAACCGCAGTAGGCGTACAGCGCATTACGCAGCGGATGGGACGTGGTTGGCAGGCAGTCGTCGACGATGATCGCCACCTCGGCCTGCAGGCCCTTGGCACGGTGGATGGTATAGGCCTTGACCGGCAGCTTGCGGTCGAGCCCGGCCTGGATGTCTTTGAGGGTGTCGTTGCGCCGCCCCAGCAGCAGCACCGCGGTACGCTCCCTCGAGTCGATGTCGCGGGCATAGTCGCATTGCGCCGCGATCTGCCTGTGCAACTCGGCCATATCACGGGCCAGCTCGAACGGCGTCACCAGCTTCACGCCATGACTGCCTGGCGGCGCGCTGCGGATCGCCGTCGTCGTCTTGTCCTGCTTGAAGGCCACCTCGCCGAGTATGGATTCGGCATCGCGGATCACCGGCTCGATGGAGCGGTAATTGGCCTGCAGCATCAGCAGCGCACTCTTGCCCTTGCCTTTGCTGGGGAAGTGCCGGTCGAAGGCCATGAACAGCTCGGGCGAACTGCCCCGCCAGCCATAGATCGACTGCCAGTCGTCGCCGATGGCCATCAGGCTGACCGCGGCGCCCATGCCGGCCAACCGCCGGTGCAACGCCTGCAACCACTGCACGATCTGCGGCGAGACGTCCTGGAACTCGTCGATCAGCAGATGGGAAAAGCCCTGCAGCACCGCCCCATCCAGGCGCCCATCAACCTCATCGAGCATTCGCGTCAGTTGCTGGAAGGCACCATTGAAGGTCATCAGCCCCTGCTGACTCAGTTGCTGATCGAAGGCCTTCCAGAACGCCTGCAGTGCCAGCAGGAAGGTCCGCTCGACTGGTGAGCAGGCCAGCGCCGCCACCCTCATCTGCTCGATACCAATGCCGATGCTTTCGATAAAGCCCGCCTGCCCGTAAAACACCTCGAACAAGGGCGCGGCGTGCAGCTCGCCCGGCAACCTGAAGGGTTGCATCGGCGCCTTGGGCAGCGTCTTTTGCGGATCGGGCGGCGGCGAACCGAGCAGCTCGTGAACCCAGCCGCGAAACGCCGGATCAGCGGCGTAGCAGGCCTGGTAGGCGTCCTTCAGCAAACGCGTTTGCGCAGGCCCCAGGCGTCCGCCGGCCAGGGGGTTGTCCGGCTCGTTCGCCAATGCCTGCTTGTCGCCCACTTGCTCGAACCAGGCGGGATTACCCAGCACCTCGCGCGCCAGCACGCCCATGGCCGAATGGAAGGTGCGTACGCGTTGGCGGACCGCCTGCGCATCGACGGGCGACTGCCAGAACTCGAGCACCTTGATCAGTCGTTCGCGCAACTCGGCGCAGGAGGCGTTGGTGAAGGAAATCACCGTCAGCCGCTCAGGCTCGACATTCAGGTGGCAGAGCATGAACACCACCCGCAGCACCAGGGTCGTCGACTTGCCTGAGCCGGCCCCGGCGAAGATGCGGGTCAGCGGCTGGCGACAGAGGATCATTGCCCACTGCTCGTCGGACGGCGCGCCGATGACGCCGGCCGCGACAGCCCGCACCACCGTTTCGCGCATCGCCTGTTCCTGGGCTGCCGTCACCTTGATTGCCGCCGCCGAGTAGATACCGGCGCTAGCGCGCCTTACGGGCTTTTTTGGGGCTGGCTCTCCTTTGTTCTTGCCGCCACTCGCCCCCTTGGCTCCGCGCCTTGCCGCTGCAGGCTTGTTCTTCGCTGCCGGTTTTTTCGCCGCTGCCTTTGCGCGCTCGGCGGCGGCATGCTTCTCGGCCTCGAGGTACGCCGCGGTACGCGGGAAGTAACGAGCCAGGGTGTTGGAGAGCAGCAGTTTGTAGCGGGTCAGCATGGGGTTTCCGTAGCGGTTTCGGTGTGTGCATCTGGAAATGAAAAGGCCGCATCAGCGGCCTTTTCATCGAGGTGGGCGATTACTCGGCGAGGCGCCAGGTGGTGCCGCCCTTGCCATCTTCGAGCACCACACCGAGCGCGGTGATCTGATCGCGGATGCGGTCGCTTTCCGCCCAGTTCTTCTCGGCGCGTGCCTGCAGGCGCGCGGCAATAAGGGCCTCGACTTCGGCTGCATCGACCTTGCCGGCAGCACCGGCCTGAAGGAATGCCTCAGGCTCGAGCTGCAGCACGCCAAGCAGACCGGCCAGCGCCTTGAGCTGCGCGGCCAGGCCAGCAGCCGCCTGCAGGTCGGATTCACGCAGGCGGTTGACCTCGCGAATCATCTCGAACAGCACGGCGCAGGCTTCCGGCGAGTTGAAGTCGTCGTCCATCGCCGCGCTGAAGCGCTCGACGAAGCCCTCGCCACCGGCAGGCCGAGCCTGGGGCAGGCCCTTGAGACCGTTGTAGAAACGCTCCAGGGCGCCCTTGGCCTCGCGCAGGCTTTCTTCGGAGTAATTGATCGGGCTGCGGTAGTGGCTGGACACCAGCAGGTAGCGCACCACCTCCGGGTGATACTTTTCCAGCACCTCGCGGATGGTGAAGAAGTTGCCCAGGCTCTTGGACATCTTCTCGCCGTCCACGCGCACCGCGCCGGCGTGCATCCAGGCATTGGCGTACTGCTTGCCGGTGGCCGCCTCGCTCTGGGCGATTTCGTTCTCGTGGTGCGGGAACACCAGGTCAGGGCCGCCGCCGTGAATGTCGAAGGTCTCGCCCAGGCAGCAGGTGGACATCACCGAACACTCGATATGCCAGCCCGGCCGGCCCTTGCCCCAAGGCGATTCCCAGCTCGGCTCACCCGGTTTGGCACCCTTCCAGAGCACGAAGTCGAGCGGGTCCTCCTTGATTTCGTCGACCTCGATGCGCGCACCGATCTTCAGCTCGTCGATCTTGCGGCGCGACAGCTTGCCGTAGGTCTCGAACCGGGTGACGCGGTAGTAGACGTCGCCATTGCCCGGGGCATAGGCATAGCCCTTGTCGATCAGGGTCTGGATCATCTGGTGCATGCCGGCGATATGGCCGGTGGCACGCGGCTCGATGTCCGGGCGCAGCACGTTGAGACGGCCTTCGTCCTCGTGCATCGCCGCGATCATGCGCTCGACCAGTGCTTCGAACGGCTCGCCGTTCTCCCTGGCACGCTTGATGATCTTGTCGTCGATGTCGGTGATGTTGCGCACGTAGGTCACGTCATAGCCGCGATGGCGCAGCCAGCGGGTGACCACGTCGAAGGCGACCATCACCCGGGCGTGGCCGATGTGGCAGAAGTCGTACACGGTCATGCCGCACACGTACATGCGTACGCTGTTACCGACCAGCGGCTGGAACGGTTCCTTGACCTTGCTGAGCGTGTTGTAGATCGACAGTGCCATTACTGCCCCCACGAGTCGCGCAGGGTGACGGTCCGGTTGAACACCAGGGCATCGGCGGTCGAATCCTTGTCCAGGCAGAAGTAGCCCTCGCGCTCGAACTGGAAGCGGTCGTCAGCGGCGGCCTTGGCCAGCGACGGCTCGGCGCGGCAGCCACTGAGCACCACCAGCGAATCCGGGTTGATGTTGTCGAGGAAGCTGCCGCCCTCCTCACTCTTCTCAGGGTTGGCGGACTTGAACAGGCGATCGTACAGGCGCACTTCGCACTCGACGCTGCCTGCAGCCGGCACCCAGTGGATCACGCCCTTGACCTTGCGGCCTTCCGGGTTCTTGCCCAGGGTGTTCTCGTCATAGGAGCAACGCAGCTCGACGATATTGCCGGCAGCGTCCTTGATGGCTTCGTCGGCACGAATCACGTAGCTCCCACGCAGGCGCGCTTCACCGCCCGGGATCAGGCGCTTGAAACCGTCCGGCGGGGTTTCCTCGAAGTCGCTGGCGTCGATGTAGATCTCGCGGCTGAACGGCAGCACGCGGGTGCCCATGTCCTGCTTGGGATGGCGCGGCAGCTCCAGGTTCTCGACCTGGCCCTCGGGGTAGTTGGTGATCACCACCTTGAGCGGCTTGAGCACGCACATGGCGCGCGAGGCGTTGGCGTCCAGGTCCTCGCGAATGGCGAATTCCAGCATGCCGATATCCACCAGGCCGCCGGCGCGGTTGACGCCGATCATGTCGCAGAAGGTGCGGATCGACGCCGGGGTATATCCACGGCGGCGGTAGCCCGAGAGCGTCGACATGCGCGGGTCGTCCCAGCCGTTGACGTGCTTCTCGTCGACCAGTTGCTTGAGCTTGCGCTTGCTGGTGATGGTGTAGTTCAGGTTCAGACGGGCGAATTCGTACTGACGCGGCTGCGCCGGCACCGGCAGGTTGGCCAGGAACCACTCGTACAGCGGGCGGTGATCCTCGAATTCCAGGGTGCAGATCGAGTGGGTCACGCCTTCGATGGCATCGGACTGGCCATGGGTGAAGTCGTAGCTCGGGTAGATGCACCACTTGTCGCCGGTCTGGTGGTGATGGGCATGGCGGATGCGGTAGAGGATCGGGTCGCGCAGGTTCATGTTGCGCGAGGCCATGTCGATCTTGGCGCGCAGGGAACGGGCGCCGTCCGGGAATTCACCGGCCTTCATGCGGGCGAACAGGTCGAGGTTCTCCTCCACGCTGCGCTCGCGGTACGGGCTGTCCTTGCCGGGGGTATTCAGGGTGCCGCGGTATTCGCGCGCCTCGTCCGGCGTCAGGTCGTCCACATAGGCCTTGCCGGCCTTGATCAGCTCGACGGCCCAGTCATGCAACTGGTCGAAGTAATTGGAGGCATAACGCTCCTCGCCGGCCCAGGTGAAGCCCAGCCACTGGACATCGGTCTTGATGGCATCGATGTATTCCTGGTCTTCCTTGGCCGGGTTGGTGTCGTCGAAACGCAGGTTGCACTCGCCACCGAATTCCTGGGCCAGGCCGAAGTTCAGGCAGATCGACTTGGCATGGCCGATGTGCAGGTAGCCGTTGGGCTCCGGCGGGAAACGGGTGATGATCTTGGCGTGCTTGCCAGCGTCCAGGTCGGCCTGAACGATGGGCAGCAGGAAGTTGGCGGCTTTTTCGACGGTGGGCTTGCTCATGGTGTCCTTAGCGCATGCGGATTGCGGCACAGGGTAGGCCGGCTAAAACAAAGCGCTTATCATAGCCCAAGCTGTCAACCCCCTGACAGGCCTTGGTGCCTGCTCACTGACCTTCGGGCAGCATTAATGCCCCGGTCAGCCTGAAGCGGCCCGCGTTTTTCTCGACAGAGCGATTAAGCACATGATCAAGCTGCACACCAACCACGGCGTCATCACCCTCAACCTGTTCGAAGACAAGGCGCCGGAAACCGTCGCCAACTTCAAGGAATACGTGAAGAGCGGCCATTACGACGGCACCGTGTTCCACCGCGTGATCGGCAATTTCATGATCCAGGGCGGCGGTTTCGAGCCGGGCATGAAGCAGAAGCCGACTCGCTCGCCAATCAAGAACGAGGCCAACAACGGCCTCTCCAACAAGACCGGCACCGTTGCCATGGCCCGCACCATGGAGCCGCATTCGGCCAGCGCGCAGTTCTTCATCAACGTCGCCGACAACACCTTCCTCGACCACAGCGCGCAGACCGTACAGGGCTGGGGCTACGCGGTGTTCGGTGAAGTGGTCGAAGGCATGGACGTGGTCGAAGCCATCAAGGGCGTATCCACCACCATGAAGTCCGGCCACCAGGACGTTCCCGCAGACGACGTGATCATCGAGAAGGCCGAGATCGTCGAGTGATCCTGCTGATCTCCGACCTGCATCTTGAACAGGAGCGCCCGGACATTTCCCGGGCGTTCTTGCATTTTCTCGACACCCGGGCGCGCCAGGCCGAGGCGCTGTACATCCTCGGCGATTTTTTCGAAGTATGGATCGGCGACGATGCCATGACGCCCTTCCAGCACGACATCGCCGCGGCCCTGCGGCGCCTGAGCGACAGCGGCACGCGCATCTACCTGATGCACGGCAACCGCGACTTCCTGCTCGGCAAGGCGTTCTGCCGCGAGGCGGGCTGTACCCTGCTCAGCGATCCCCACGTAGTGAGCCTGAATGGCGAAAAGGTCCTGCTGATGCACGGCGACAGCCTGTGCACCCTGGATATCGGCTACCAGAAGATGCGCCGCCTGCTGCGCAACCCGCTGAGCCTGTTCATCCTGCGCAATCTGCCGCTGAGCACCCGCCACAAGCTGGCGCGCAAGCTGCGCTCGGAAAGCCGCTCACAGACGCGCATGAAGGCCAGCGATATCGTCGACGTCACGCCCGATGAAGTGCAGCGGGTAATGGCACGCCATGGCGTGAAGACGCTGATCCACGGCCACACCCACCGTCCTGCCGTCCATGAGCTGCTGGTCGACGGTCAGCCGGCCAGACGCATCGTGCTGGGCGACTGGGACAAGCAGGGCTGGGCTCTGCAGGTCGATGAAAACGGCTTCAACCAGAGCGCCTTCGCCCTGGATTGAAACACCAGGTAGCCCGGCGTTGAGCGCAGCGATACCCGGGAATTGTCCCGTTCAAGCCTGCGGAACGCCGCTGTGAAAGCGAAACTCGGTATCGGGCGATTCGATCAGCTCGCGCTCGACCGCCCTCACCCGCTCGATCACCTGGTCGACATCTGCCGCATCGCCGTACTGGTAGGCCAGCTTCAGGTAGCCCTGAAAGTGCCGCGCCTCGCTTTTCAGCAGGCCGAAGTAGAACTTGCCCAGCTCGTCGTCCAGGTGCGGCACCACTGCCTCGAAGCGCTCGCAGCTACGCGCCTCGATAAAGGCGCCGACCACCAGGGTGTCGACCAGCTTGTAGGGTTCGTGGTTGCGCGTCACCTTGCGCAGCCCCGAGGCATAACGCGCCGCCGACACCGGGCGCAGGCCGATCTTGCGGCGCTTCATGATGCGCAGCACCTGCTCGTGGTGCACCAGCTCCTCACGGGCCAGGCGCGACATCATGTTGATCAGGTCGACATGGCAGCTGTACTTGGCCATCAGGCTCAGCGCGGTGCTGGCGGCCTTGAATTCGCAGTTCTTGTGGTCGATCAGCATGATGTCCTGATTGGCCAGTGCCGCCTCGACCCAGGCCTGGGGCGTGCGGCAACCAAGAAACTCGTGGATTTCCGGCAGGCTCGGCGTGGTGCTGCGGCGGCTGGGCAATGGCTGATCGGGGGCAGTGGCTGGAAACAACACGGCTATGGGCTCTGGCGCTGGGTGGTCGATAAGCCGGCCATTATAGGGCCGCCAGCGCGGCGCGTCCTGTCTATCGGCCCGCCCAGCGCGCGGCGGGGTCGAGCGGCTCAGTGGTTTTCCAGCCAGGCGTTCATCTGGGCGATTTCCTGCTCCTGGGCGGCGATCACCTGCCTGGCAAGCTTCAGCACTTGCGGGTCGGAGCCGTAAGCCAGCGCGACCTTGGCCATATCGATGGCGCCCTGGTGGTGAGGAATCATCGCGCGCATGAAGTCCTGATCGGCGTTACCGCTGAAATCGACGGCCATGGCGCCGTGCATGCGATGGTTGACCGCCTCGAATGCAGCCTTGACTTCAGCGCTCCTGGCGGGGTCGACAGCCGCCTCATGGCGCGCTGCCTCGGTGGCCAACCATGTGTTCATCAGGCCGATCTCCTGATCCTGGGCGGCGATCACCTCGTTGGCCAAGGCACGCACCTTAGCATCGCTACCGTACTGCAGCACGACCCTGGCCATCTCGATGGCGCCCTGATGATGAGGAATCATGCCGCGCATGAAATCCACGTCGGCACTGCCCGTCAGGCTGACGGCCATGGCCTTGTGCATCCTCTCGTTGATGGCCCGGTAGGCGGTCGTCGAGGCACTGGTCTTCGCCGAGTTGCCCTCGGCCGAGTGCGCGGCATGCCCGCCGGCATGACCAGTGGCGGCATCCTGGGCGGCGGCCAGGCCGGCGGTCAGCAGCGATGTGCCGGCTAACAGAAGTACACCTAGGGTTTGGGCTTTCATTGACGATCCTCGACCATTGATGGAAGGTCAGAACCTACACCTTGCCACGACGGCAAGGTCAAGCCGAGACCTGCCGCTGCGGCATCGAACCACCGGGCCCAGGATTGCAGGCGCAACAGGCCATCTATAGTGAGTAGGCAGCCACACGCAGAGGAACCCACCATGCAAGCCGTCCGCAGCATTCTCGTCGTCATCCCGCCGGATCATCTGGAGGCCCTGGCCCTGAAACGCGCCAGGCTGATCGCTGGCGTGACCCAGTCCCATCTGCACCTGCTCATCTGCGATGCGTCGGGGGAACACAACGGCTACCTGCGCCTGCTGAGTAATACCTTGCAGCAGGATGGCTACAGCGTCAGCAGCGAACAGGCCTGGCATGGCAGCCTGCATGAAACGGTCAGTACGGTGCAGCAGGCCGAGGGCTGCGGCCTGGTGATCAAGCAGCACATGCCTGACAACCCACTGAAAAAGGCCCTGCTGACCCCCGACGACTGGAAGCTCTTGCGCTACTGCCCCTGCCCGGTGCTACTGGTGAAAACCCAGACGCCGTGGACCGGCGGCACGGTACTGGCCGCCGTGGACGTGGGCAATGTGGACGGCGAGCATCGCGCGCTGCACACCCGCATCGTCGAGCACGGCTTCGACATCGCCAACCTGGCGAAAGCCGAACTGCACGTGCTCAGCGCCCATCCATCGCCCGTGCTGGCTGCTGCCGATCCGACCTTCCAGCTGCGTGACACCCTCGAGGACGGCTACCGCCAGCAATGCCGGGCATTTCAGGCGGCCTATGACATCGATGACGGGCACCTGCATATCGCCGAAGGCCCGGCCGATGTGCTGATCCCGCACTTCGCCCACCAGTTGCACGCGGCCGTCACGGTGATCGGCACCGTGGCGCGCACGGGGTTCAGTGGTGCGCTGATCGGCAACACCGCCGAGGTGATTCTCGACAGCCTGGAAAGTGACGTTCTGGTGCTCAAGCCAGACAGCATCATCGAGCATCTGGAGCAGCGACTCGGCGAAGGCTGATCACTCGCGAAACGGCTGCCTTGGCTTGCTGCGCAAGGGATCGAGCAACGACGACAGACCGTTGTGATCGATCTCCTGCATCAGCGCCAGCAACTGACCGATCTCCCCCTTCGGAAAGCCTTCACGGGCGAACCAGTTCAGGTAATGCCCCGGCAGGTCGGCGATCAGCCGGCCCTTGTATTTGCCAAAGGGCATTTCTCGGCTCACCAACAATTTCAGGTCTTCGGGTTTCATCACATTGCCGTCAGGTTTGTGTGGGCGGGTCATTATGCCGCAAGCGCCGGGCGGTTGGGCCGGCCGCCCGACTCGGGTAAGCTGCCCGCCGTTCACACTTGCAGGTACTCATCATGATTATCAAGGCACTGCGCCTGGGCCTCGGCCAACTGATCGTTCTCGGCGACCTCGCCACCCGCCCGGCGAAGATGAAGCGCACGCCCGAGGCACAGGCTGCCGTCGACCAGGCCGCGGGCAATCTGGTCCTCTATCAGTTCAAGGCCTGCCCGTTCTGCGTGAAGATTCGCCGCAAGCTGCATACCCTGAACGTGCCCGTCGCCCTGCGTGACGCCAGGAACGACGCCACCTCGCGCAGCGAGCTGGAGAGCCAGGGCGGCAAGATCCAGGTGCCCTGCCTGCGTATCGACGAAAATGGCCAGAGCACCTGGCTGTACGAATCCAAGGCCATTGCCGCCTACCTGGAGCAGCGCTTCGCGGTGTGAAGCGCCCTAGGCGGCTGAAACGCAGGCGTTCCTGAGCGGCATCTTAGATACCTGTTCACGATCTTTATGCGCCTGAAGTAGCAGCTACAAGGCAGAAGCGGCCATTCGAAGCGGCTGCTTTTGTGGGAGGGGCTTTAGCCCCGATGTGCCTGACTAGGCGCAAAGAACTCGAGGCTAAAGCCTCTCCCACAACCTTTGCTCACCGGCTGCTTGCGCCACTTAGCTGCCAAAATCGGCAATCTGGGCTGAAAGATTATGAACAGGCTCTCAATGCTGATGGCTACGCCCGACATGGGATACATCCTTGTCGGCATGCAGGCTGTCACTGGTGCTGAGCTGGCGAATGATCGCGCAGGGCGACGACTGCTGATCGGCCAGGCAACTGTTGCGCAGCTCGACCAGTTGCCCCTGCAACGACTGCAGGCTGGCGATGCGCGCGTTGACGTGCTCGATATGCTCGTCGATCAGGGTGTTGATGGCCTCGCAATTTTCCGCCGGCCGGCCGCGCAGGCTGAGCAGCTCGCGAATCTCGTCGAGCGTCATGTCCAGGGTGCGGCAGTTGCGGATGAAGGTCAGCCGCTCGACATGCTCCGGCAGGTACAGGCGGTAGTTGCCTTCGCTACGCTGGGGCGCGGGCAACAATCCCTCGCGCTCGTAATAGCGGATGGTTTCGACCTGGCAGCCCGTAACCGCCGCCAATTCGCCAATTTTCATGATCACCTCTCCTCCAGTGCTTGACCCTATAGTGGCTACAGGGTGTTCACTCTGCAACAGGATAGTTGGGAGAGCCCCCATGTCGAATTGCTGTGATCATGACCGTACGCCGAAACCTGCCCGACCCCAGGCAACCTGCTGTACGAGCGATACCACGCCGTCGTGCTGCGCGTCGGCAAGCCATTTGATCGCGGGGATCAGTGAGCCGGCAGGCAGCCAGACGGATCTCACTACTGAAAGCAGCGCGCTGCGGATCGAGCAGATGTGCTGCCCGACCGAAGAGCGTCTGATCCGCGATAAATTGCAGACCCTGCCCGAGGTGCGCAAGCTGCAGTTCAACCTGCTCGACCGCACCCTGCTCATCGAGCATCAGGCCGGCGCCGCACCGCAGTTGATCGCCGCCATCGCCAACCTGGGCATGCAGGCCCAGCCCCTGGCCGCCGAGACCCGGGTGCGCATCGAGCAGATGGATTGCCCCACCGAAGAACGCCTGATCACCGACAAGCTGGCCCGGCAGCCTGGTATCGAGGCGCTGCAATTCAACCTGATGCAACGGGTGTTGACCATTCGTCACCGCCCGGATGGCCTCGAACCGGCGTTGCAGGCGATCCGTGAACTGGGCTTCACCCCGCAACTCGAAAGCGGTGACGGCCAGCACGTGCCCGCCGAGCCCGTGACTGAGGGCCTGTCGTGGCGCCTGATCGGCGCTGGCGTGGCAGCGTTCGTGGCCGAACTGGTGCACTTCACCGACAGCGCGCCGGAGTGGGTGGTCGCGCTGATCGCCCTGGGGGCCATCCTCACCGCCGGCCTCGACGTCTACAAGAAGGGCTGGATAGCCCTCAAGAACTTCAACCTGAACATCAACGCGCTGATGAGCATCGCCGTGACCGGCGCCGTGCTGATCGGCCAGTGGCCCGAGGCGGCCATGGTCATGGTGCTGTTCGCCATCGCCGAGCGGATCGAGGCGAAATCCCTGGATCGCGCCCGCAATGCCATCCGCGGTCTGATGGCGATGACCCCGGAACAGGCCACGGTGCGCCAGGCCGACGGCAGCTGGCAGGCGCAGGAGGTCACCCAGGTGGCCATCGGCAGCCTGGTACGGGTGCGCCCCGGTGAGCGCATCGGCCTGGATGGCCAGGTCACCGAGGGCAACTCGACGGTGGACCAGTCGCCGATCACCGGGGAAAGCCTGCCGGTGGAGAAAAACGTGGGCGACACCCTGTTCGCCGGCACCCTCAACCAGGGTGGCGCGCTGCAGTACCAGGTCAGCGCCGCCGCGGGCAACAGCGCGCTGTCGCGCATTATCAAGGCCGTGGAAGAGGCGCAAGGCGCGCGGGCGCCAACCCAGCGTTTCGTCGACCGCTTCGCGCGAATCTACACCCCGCTGGTATTCCTGCTCTCCCTGGCCGTGGCCGTGGTGCCGCCACTGCTGCTGAACGGCAGCTGGTTCGATTGGGTGTATCGCGCCCTGGTGCTGCTGGTGGTCGCCTGCCCCTGTGCCCTGGTGATCTCCACGCCGGTCAGCATCGTCAGCGGCCTGGCCGCAGCGGCGCGCAAGGGCATCCTGGTCAAGGGCGGCGTGCACCTGGAGAACGGCCGGCACATCACCCACCTGGCGCTGGACAAGACCGGCACCCTCACCCACGGCAAACCGGTACAGACCGACTACCTGGCGCTCGCCGATGATGCCGAGGGCTATCGCCAGTTGGCGGCCAGCCTGGCGGCCCGCTCCGATCACCCGGTGTCCCTGGCGGTGGCCAATGCGGCGCAGGAGCAGGGTATCGCGCTCGCGGACGTACAGAGCTTCGAAGCGCTACCTGGGCGCGGTGTGCGTGGTGTGATCGATGGCCAGCGCTACCAGCTGGGCAACCACCGCCTGCTCGAGGAGCTCGGCCTGGGCTCGGCGGAGATCGAACACCGCCTCGACGAACTCGAGCGGCAGGGCAAGACGGTGATCGTGCTCAGCGACGAAAGCCGCGCCCTGGCCCTGTTCGCGGTTGCCGACACGCTCAAGGACAGCAGCCGCGAAGCGATCGCCAGCCTGCATGGCATGGGCATCAAGACCCTGATGCTCACCGGCGACAACCAGCACACCGCCCAGGCCATCGCCGCCCAGGCAGGCATCGACGAGGCCCGCGGCGACCTGCTGCCCACCGACAAGCTGGCGACCGTGGAGAAACTGCTCGAGCAGCAAGGCATGGTGGCCATGGTCGGCGATGGCATCAACGACGCCCCTGCCCTGGCGCGTGCCGATGTCGGCTTCGCCATGGCGGCGATCGGCACCGACACGGCCATCGAAACCGCCGACGTGGCGATCATGGATGACGACCTGCGCAAGATTCCCGCGTTCATTCGCCTGTCGCAGCAGACGGCCGCGATCCTCAAGCAGAACATCCTGCTGGCCCTGGGCATCAAGGCGATCTTCCTGGCCATGACCGTCACCGGCCACGCCACCATGTGGATGGCGGTGTTCGCCGATGTCGGCGTCAGTCTGCTGGTGGTGTTCAACGGGCTGCGATTGTTGCGCAAGTAGCAGCCTCCTGCCCACTCCAGGTGTCCATTGTAGGAAGGCGCCATGGGCCCGATTCGCGGGGATGGACTGGGCGTCCCCGCCCGCTCCCACAGGATATTGTCCGCCGCGAGGCCGCTCAAAACGTAGGATGGACGATGGGTTGCGCCCCCTCCTCCGCAAAGCCGATCAGCCCAGCATGGTCACATGCTTCGGGTGGCTGGCGACCCGCTCCAGCCAGGCATTGACGGCCGGATAACCGCTGAGGTCGAAGCCGCCTTCGTGAGCGACATGGGTGTAGGCGTACAGGGCGATATCGGCGATGGTGTAGCGATCCCCCACCAGATACGGCGTCTGTTGCAGCTGCCGTTCCATGACCCGTAGTGCCTTGTGACCACGCACCTGGCAGACCTTGTATTCCTCGGCGCGCGCTGCAGGCATGCCTTCGAGCCACTGGATGCGGCGCGCCACGGCAATGTAGGGCTCATGGCTGTACTGCTCGAAGAACTGCCACTGCAGCACCTGGGTACGCAGGCGCGGTTCGCTGGCCAGGAACTCGCTGCCATCGGCGAGGAAATTGAGGATGGCGTTGGACTCCCACAGGCAGGTGCCGTCTTCCAGCTCCAGCACCGGGATCCTGCCATTGGGGTTCTTGGCCAAAAATTCAGGGCTTTGCGTTTCGCCCTTGAAGATATCGATCGGTACCCACTCGAAGGGTTTGCCGAGCAGAGTCAGCATCAGCTTGACCTTGTAGCAATTGCCCGAGCGGTAATCGCCATAAACCTTGTACATGTTCACCCCCTTTTACCGATAGTCACGCCGCGTTCGCAGCCAGCCCTTGCCGCACCACATCCGCCAGCCGGCGCAGCCCTTCCCCCAGACGCTCCGGCGCCACGTGGCTGAAGTTGAGCCGCAGGTAACCAGGCTCGCGATCCGGGTCGATGAAGAAAGGTTCGCCCGGCATGAAGGCCACGTTCTGCGCCAGCGCCGCATCGAGCAGCAGGCGCGTATCCTGGGGCTGCTTGAGCTTCAGCCAGAAGAACAGGCCGCCCTGGGGAATCTGCCAGTCGGCCAGGTCGCTGAAGTGTTCGACGAGCGCCGCCTGCATCGCATCACGTCGCAGGCGATAGAAATCACGCAGCTGCGCCAGGTGCTCACGGTACTGCTCGCTGCCCAGCCACTGCAGCGCCTGCCATTGGCCGACCCGGTTGGTGTGCAGGTCTGCCGACTGCTTGAGGCGCAGCAGATGGGGGAACAGGTCCGGCGTGGCGATCAGGTAGCCGACACGCAGCCCCGGCAACAGGGTCTTGGAAACCGTGCCGGTGTAGATCCAGCTGGCCTTGCGCAGGCGGCTGACGATGGGCGTGGCGCTGCCGGCATCGAACACCAGCTCGCGGTACGGCTCATCTTCGATCAGCGTGACCTGATAGCGATCCAGCAGAGCCGCCACGGCATCGCGCTTGGCTTCGCTGTAGCGCACGGCGCTGGGGTTCTGGAACGTCGGAATCAGGTAGGCGAAGGCCGGGCGCTGGCGGTCCAGCTGCGCTTCGAGGGCTTGCAACTGCGGGCCGTCGGCCTCCTGGGGCACGGCCACGCAGTCGGCGCCGAACAGCTGGAACGCCTGCAGCGCTGCCAGGTAGGTCGGCGCCTCGAGCAACACCTTGGTGCCGGGGTCGATGAACAGCTTGCTGGCCAGGTCCAGGGTCTGCTGCGAGCCACTGACGATCAGCACCTGGCTGGCCTCGCAGGGCACACCCAGCAGGCGGGCTTCGGCAGCGATGGCTTCGCGCAGTGCCGGCTCGCCCTCGCTCATGCCGTACTGCCCCATGCTGGCGGGCATCTGCGACCAGTCAAGCTTGGGCAGCATCTCCTCGGCCGGCAGACCACCGGCGAACGACATCACCTCCGGGCGCTGGGCGGCCGCGAGGATTTCGCGGATCAGGGAGCTTTTCAGGCGGGAGACGCGTTCGGAGAAGGCCATGGGGTCACCAGGTGATAAGTCATGAAACGAGGGTCTGTTGACGTTTCACGCACGGCCGCGCCGGGGCCCTACGGGTTGCGCGGGAAATCTCGCCATGCGTCGTTGGAGGACTTGAAAAGGGAACGCCATTCCCTGCCTCCTCCGCCTCGCGGATCGCCGCCCGGCCTGGCGAGATTTCTCGCGGCAACGCGGCTCGCGTTGAAACGTCAACAGACCCTAGGTCAAACTGCTTGATCGAAAGTACGCCGCCCGAGACATATACGTCAACATGATTGACCTTAAAAACTCAGCCGACCAGCAAGCCGCCATGGCCGCCTTCTTCTTTGGTTACCAGGCGTTCACCACCAAGGCCGACGAGATGCTCGCGCGCCGCGGCCTGTCGCGAGTGCATCAGCGCATCCTGTTCTTCATCGCGCGACATCCGGGGCTCAGCGTCAGCGAACTGCTCGGTTATCTGGGGGTGAGCAAGCAGGCCTTGAGCATTCCGCTGCGCCAGCTGATGGAAATGCACCTGACCCAGAGCGTCACCGCCGAGGACGACAAGCGCAAGCGCCTGCTCGGCCTGACCGTCGAAGGCGCCAGACTGGAGCGCGCCCTGCGCCGCGAGCAGGTCAAGCTGCTGCAGCGGGCGTTCGATGAGAGCGGCAGGCAAGCGGTCGAGGGCTGGCTGGCGGTTAACAAGGCGCTTTGCGGTACAGCTCGCCCACCAGAGTAGCCCCGACACAACTGTACGGTCACTTATCGCGTGCTCTGTATGGCGACGATCCCGGCGGCAGCCCTTATCGTCATCGTTCATTCAAGAGAACTCGTCATGACTCCGGAACTGCTGCTCGCCTTCGTCGCCTTCGCTTTCGTCACCTCGATCACGCCAGGCCCCAACAACATGATGCTGCTGGCCTCCGGCGTGAACTTCGGCCTGCGCCGCAGCGTGCCGCACATGCTGGGCATCAGCCTCGGTTTCATGGTGCTGGTGATTTGCGTGGGCTTAGGGCTGGGGCAGCTGTTCGAGCAACTGCCGGTGCTGTACACGCTGCTGCGCTACCTGGGCGCCACCTACCTGCTCTACCTGGCCTGGAAGATCGCCGGCTCCGGCGCGCCGGACAGCACCGGCGGCGAGCGCGGCAAGCCCTTTACCTTCCTGCAGGCCGCGGCGTTCCAGTGGGTCAATCCCAAGGCCTGGGTCATGGCCATCGGTGCCATCGCCACCTACACCCCGCAGGAGAATTTCCTGGTCAACGTGCTGCTGATCGCCGCTCTGTTCGCGGTCGTCGGCGGGCCCTGCGTCGGCTTGTGGACGGTGGCCGGCAGCCTGCTGCGCAACTGGCTGCGTAACGCCACGGTGCTGCGCGTCTTCAATATCGGCATGGCCGTGCTACTGGTGGTCTCGCTGTACCCGATACTGGCCGACATCAAAGGAGTGCTGTAATGCGCGACAGCAGCCAACCGCGCCTGCGTCCACTGGCCGACACCTCCACCTCTGCGGTGGTTGCCGGCTTCATCGGCATGCTCACCGGCTATACCAGTTCCCTGGTGCTGATGTTCCAGGCCGGCCAGGCTGCCGGGCTCAGCGCCGGGCAGATTTCCTCGTGGATCTGGGCCCTGTCGATCGGCATGGCGGTGACCTGCATCGGCCTGTCGCTGCGCTACCGCGCCCCGGTGATGGTCGCCTGGTCGACGCCGGGCGCGGCACTGCTGATCACCAGCCTGCCCGGCGTGCCCTACGGCGAGGCGATCGGCGCCTATATCCTCTGCTCGGCGCTGATTCTGGTGTGCGGGCTGACTGGCAGCTTCGACCGCATCATGCGCCGCATTCCCGGCTCCATCGCCGCGGCGCTGCTGGCCGGCGTGCTGTTCAAGATCGCCCTGGAGATCTGCGTGGCCGCCGAACAGCAACCGCTGCTGGTGATCGCCATGCTGTTCACCTACCTGCTGGGCAAGCGCCTGCAGCCACGTTACGCCGTGCTCGGTGCGCTGGTGGTGGGCTGCGTGCTGGCCGGCGTGTTGGGGCTGCTGAACTTCTCTCAGTTCGAGCTGCAACTGGCAACGCCTGAGTGGACCACGCCGAGTTTCTCCATCGCCGCGGCGATCAGTATCGGCATCCCGCTGTTCATCGTCGCCATGGCCTCGCAGAACCTGCCGGGCATGGCGGTGCTGCGCGCCAACGGCTATGACATTCCGGCCTCGCCGCTGCTCAACACCACCAGCCTGGTGTCGATCCTGATGGCGCCCTTCGGCTCCCATGGCATCCACATGGCCGCCATCAGCGCGGCGATCTGCGCCGGCCCGGAAGCCCACGAGGATCCGCGCAAGCGCTACACGGCAGCAGTCTGGTGCGGGGTTTTCTATGGGATTGCCGGGCTGTTCGGCGCCACCCTCGCCGCCCTGTTCGCCGCCCTGCCCAAGGCGCTGATCCTGTCAGTCGCCGCCCTGGCGCTGTTCGCCTCGATCATCGGCGGCCTGACCCAGGCCATGGGCGAGCCGAAAGAGCGCGAAGCAGCGCTGATCACCTTTCTGGTCACTGCCTCGGGCATGACCCTGTTCGGGGTCGGCTCGGCGTTCTGGGGTATCGTCGCGGGATTGCTGACGCTGATGCTGCTCAATGGCGGGAAGCGCGGTGCCTGAAGGCAGTGGTATGGCGATAGCGGCCATTGGCTGCAGGCACCAATTGGTGGGCTTCAGCCCACCAAAAATTGAATGGCCGCTACTTTCTTGAATCAGTCGTTACGCGGCGACATCTCAGACCTCGGCCCTCAACTGCTTGCCATGGGCCGCATTCACCCACCAGCCGAAGGCTGCGGCGGTGAAGAACATGATGATGCTGTACAGCGCCGCGGGAATTGCCATGGTGCTGTTGTTGAGCAGCACCGGGCTGAGCGCCAGGGCGATGGCCAGGGTGCCGTTGTGGATGCCGATCTCCATGCCGATGGCGATGGCCTGGCGCAGGCTGAGCTTGAGCAGGCGCGGCACGAAGTAGCCCACCGCCAAACTCAGCAGATTGAAGGCCAGCGCTGCAGCGCCGACTACCGGCGCGTAATCGAGCACCGTCTGCCAGTCCTTGACCAGCGCCAGGATGATGATCAGCAGCAGGAACAGTGCCGAGATGATTTTCACCGGGTTTTCCATGCGCATGGCGAAACTGGGAAAGCGGCTGCGCAGGAACATGCCGATCGCCACCGGCCCCAGCACGATGGCGAACACCTGCACCACCTTGGCGAACTGCAGCGGGATCGCCTGATCGCCTTCCATGAAGTAGGCCAGTGACAGGTTGACGATAAAGGGCATGGTCAACACCGCGACCACCGAGTTCACCGCGGTCAAGGTGATGTTCAGCGCCACGTCGCCATGGGCCAGGTGGCTGTACAGGTTGGCCGAGGTGCCGCCGGGCGAGGCGGCCAGCAGCATCATGCCCACCGCCAGGGCGGGGGCCAGGCCGAACGCCTGAACCAGGAAGAAACAGGCCACCGGCAGCAGCAACAACTGACAGAACAGCCCGATCAACACCGGCTTGGGGTACTTCACCACCCGGGCGAAATCCGCCAGGGTCAGCGACAGGCCCAGGCCGAGCATGATGATGCCCAGGGCCAGGGGAAGAAACACACTCAGCAAGGGACTTGCAGTCATCGCTACCTCGGCGTGGTCAGACTTCCGTGATCGTGATCCACACTGTAGCGGGCTATCGACGCCTTGGGCGTGGGCAATGGCCCCATCAGTTCGATGGATCGGCAAACATTCGGCCACTGCGACATCCTTGTCCAATCCCAGGCCGGGGATTATCACCACAGCTTATTTCAACGGAGGCTCTCCATGTCCACTCAGCTCAACCGTCAGTTCCTGCTCGCCAAACGCCCCAGCGGAATGGTCAGCCGCGATACGTTCGATTACGTGGAAAAACCGCTCGGCGAACCGGGCCATGGGCAGATCCTGGTCAAGAACCTCTACCTGTCGCTGGACCCGGCCATGCGCGGCTGGATGAACGAGGGCAAGTCCTATATCGCGCCGGTGGGCCTGGGCGACGTGATGCGTGCCCTTGGCGTCGGCGAGGTGGTGGCCTCCAACCACCCGGATTACAAGGTGGGTGATCACGTCAACGGCGCCCTTGGCGTGCAGGACTATTTCCTCGGCGAGCCCAAGGGCTTCTACAAGGTCGACCCCAAGCGCGCACCGCTGCCGGTGTACCTGTCGGCCCTCGGCATGACCGGCATGACCGCTTACTTCGCCCTGCTCGATGTCGGCGCGCCGAAAGCCGGGGACACCGTGGTGCTGTCCGGCGCCGCCGGCGCAGTGGGCAGCATTGCCGGGCAGATCGCCAAGCTCAAGGGCTGCCGGGTGATTGGTATCGCCGGCGGCAAGGAGAAATGCGCCTACCTGACCGACGAGCTGGGTTTCGATGCGGCCATCGACTACAAAAGCGAAGATTTACCTGAAGCCCTCAAGCGCGAATGCCCCAAGGGCGTCGACGTGTATTTCGATAACGTCGGTGGCGACACCCTGGACGCCGTACTCGGCCGCCTGGCACCCAAGGCGCGCATCGTCATCTGCGGCGCGATCAGCCAGTACAACAACAAGGAGGCGGTCAAGGGCCCGGCCAACTACCTGTCGCTGCTGGTCAACCGTGCGCGCATGGAAGGCTTCGTGGTCATGGATCACGCCGCCAACTTCGCCAGCGCTGCGGCGGAAATCGGCGGCTGGCTGGCCGAAGGCAAGGTCAAGTCCAGGGAGCACATCGTCGAGGGCCTGGAAACCTTCCCGGAAACCCTGCTCAAGCTGTTCAAGGGCGAGAACTTCGGCAAGTTGGTGCTCAAGGTCTGACCGTCGACCGGGCGGCCCTCAGGCCGCCCGGCGCGCACCCCGATGCAACAGTTCCTGGTCGCCTGCCCGCTGGCAGACCCCGCAACGAAGATGGCCACTGGCCATTAAATTGCTTGAGCCCGCATGACCGTTCGGTTAGTTTCGCCGCCATGCAGCCAGACGGCTGAACGTCTTCACGCGCCGGAGTCAGGATGGAACTGTTCTTCACTGTCACAACCCTCGTGCTGGTCGGCGCGGTGTATTTCCTGGTGCAGCGAACGCGCAGCCCGGCAACGCAATGCCGCAAGCAGATGAGTGAGTGGCTGGCGCGCTTCGACGCGGCCGCGCCGGTCGAGCAACACGAGATGGCCGAGGCGCTGCTGCGCCAATCGGCCGAACTGGCCTCGCAAATGGGCGTCGAGGTCTACCTCGACGAATTGCTGCCGGCCGGTGGCGACCCCATCGAGCTGATCCGTGCCTGGCAAGCGCAGCTGCCCATCGCGATTCCCGCCCATGCCCTGCCCAATACCCCCGCGCGCACGGTGGGCGCCCTGTTGCTGATACGCGACGTGCAACCGGAGCGCTTTCGTACGCTGCTGGGCCAGGCCGTCACCAGTTGAAGGCGGTACAGGGCTTCGATGGGCCTAGAGGCTGCGCATCAGGATGATCGGCAAGGCCGTGAACAACAGCGTAACCACGAAAAGAATCAGCAGCAGATCAAGGCTATAGAAGGTCACGTCATTCTCCAGGCGGACAGGCTTGGTGCCCGCATCAGGGTTACCCGCGCCGCATCGTTTGCGGCGATAGAGGCCAGTGACCACTACCCGGTTGCGCGCCATGGCTGATGAGCGCAGGACTTCGGATCACCCCACCACCATAGCTCAGCTATCGCCCACTGGCATGCCGGCATGCGACAAGCTACCGCATGCAAGCGACCCTCTGGCCTCTCCGTCAGGCCATTGACCGGAACTTCTGCGCCCTGAGGCCTACAGAAAACTGTATTGGCTTTTTCAGGAGACCCCAATGGAACAGTGGAACATCTGGTTAGATCGCGACCTGTGGATCGCCATCGGTATCGTGGTGGCGGCGACCGCCGCGATCTATACCGTGCTGCGCACCTTGGTCGGCATCGTTCACAAGCGGCTGATCACCTGGTCCAAGGGGCAGGACGGCAACTGGCAGCATTTCGTCGCCGTGGTGATCGGACGGACCAACCGCACCCTGCTCCTGGCGTTCTCGCTGCTGCTGGCCCTGCGCCTGCCGGACCTGCCCGGCAGCTGGCAGGCCGCGCTGAGCCACACCTGGTTCGTCGCCCTGGCGCTGCAGATCGCCCTCTGGGTGGATACCGGCGTGCGCCTGTGGTCGCGCAGCCTGGTGGTCGGCAAGCACGGTGCCAGCGGCTACAACCCGGTGATGACCACCATCATCAGCATCATGGTGCTGATCGTCGTCTGGTCGGTCATGCTGCTGTCGATTCTCGCCAACCTGGGCGTGGACATCACCGCCCTGGTGGCCAGCCTCGGGGTCGGTGGTATCGCCGTGGCGCTGGCGGTGCAGACGGTGCTGAGCGACGTGTTCGCCTCGTTGTCGATCGGTGTCGACAAACCCTTCGAGATCGGCGACTTCGTGGTGTTCGGCGAGGTGGCCGGCAGCATCGAGCATATCGGCCTGAAGACCACGCGGATCCGCAGCCTCAGCGGCGAGCAGGTGGTCTGCGCCAACGCCGACCTGCTGCGCCAGATCGTGCACAACTACAAGCGCATGGACACCCGGCGCATCGTGTTCAAGTTCGGCATCAGCTACGACACGCCGAGTGACAAGGTGCGCCAGGTGTCGGAACGGGTCGGCGAGATCATCCGCGCCACCCCGAAAACCAAGTTCGACCGTGCCCATTTCCTCGGCTTCGACGAGAGCCAGCTGACCTTCGAGGTGGTGTATATCGTGCAGAGCTCGGACTACAACCAGTACATGGACATCCAGCAGGAGATCAATCTGCAACTGCTCGATGCGCTACGCGAACTGGATGTGCGCTTCGCCCTGCCGCGCCGCGACCTGCGCCTGGTCGGCGAGCGCATGCCGACCCTGAAGGTGGCGGGCTTGCCGCAGCAGGCCGAGCATGAGACGGACGACCAGGAGCAGCGCCTGCCACGCTTCAGCTGAGCCGGCGCGACAGGGTGTCAGCGGCAACCGCTCAGGCGGTTGCAGTTGACCCGGTCGCGATCCCCCTGGGAGCTGGACAGCCGACTGACCACGTTCCAGCCGATTCGCCGGCTGGAACCGAACCACACCTGCCCGTCGGCGCTGACGCCGGTGAACAGCTGCAGCCGGCCATAGGTGGTGCTGGTCTGTGACCAACTGAGCCCGCTGATCACGTCGAAGCCGCGCATCAGGGTGTCGTTGCCCTGCTGGACGATGCCGTAGTGGTTGCCGAAACGATCCGTGCAGTTGAGCACAGTCGCGCTGCGCGTACAGCGCATGGCGTCGCCCGGCAAGGTAAAGGCGGCCTGGGCCGGCAGGCTCAGGCAGAACAGCAGGACGGTGGTAATCGAGCGCAACGGGGTATCCACTCCCAATCAGGTTCGCCAGCCTATCAGATCGCTCAGAATCGGCCAGTCAGCGGGTACTCGACCGCCAGCCGCAGCTGATCCGTGTCGCCTTCCGCCTGCGCCGCGTTGCCGCGATGCACGCTCTGGCGCAACAGCACGTTGAGCCCTTTCAGGGTACCGGTCTGCACCACATAGCGCAGGTTGAGATCGCGTTCCCAGTGCTTGCCACCCTTGCCGTAGCCCAGCCAGGCGTAGCTGCCGTTGGGGTCCACGTCGCTGCCATCGATGCCGCTGCCGCGCACATAGGCGGCGCCGGCGCTGAGCCCAGGGATGCCGACAGCGGCCATGTCGTAGGTGTAGGCCAGCTGCCAGGACTGCTCATTGGGGGCGTTGAAGTCGGAGAGCTGCACGGCATTGCCCAGCCAGATGGCGCCGCGGGTCACGTAGTCGAAGGGGCTGTCGCCATCGACCTTCTGGTAGCCCAAGGCGATCTTGTGAAAGCCCTCGCTGTAGCTCAGCAGCAGACTGGCGGTGGTGTTGGATACCCGCCCCGCCAGGGCCTGACCGGTGTCGCTGCTGCGGTAGAGGTTGAGATCGGCGCTCAGCGCTCGCTCGTCATCGAAGGCCTGGATGTAGCTGACGCCCAGGTAACCCGTGCGCCAGCTGTCTTCCAGCTCACCAGCGTAGAGGCTCAGCGACAGCGCCGGCACGCCCGTATAGGTGCCGCCCACGAAGCTGAACGCGTTGCCCAGTGGCCGGCCGGGGTCCGCGTAGTTGATGATCAGTGGATTGTTGTTGCTGCGCGAATTGCGATCCGCCGAGCCGGTGAAGTGCCCGCCGGTCAGCACCAGGTCATCGATTTCGCGGCTGTCGAGGAACCAGCCGGTATGGGTTTCCGGCAGCAGGCGGCTGTCCGACGAGGAAAAGATCGGCGTCTTGACCCGTTGCTCGCCGTAGCGCACCCAGGTCGATGACAGGCGCGCCTTGACGGCTGCGCCACCGCGGGCCGCGTCGTTCTGATCGTAGCCATCGTTGTCCACCGGCATGTGCCGCATCTTGCCCGCACGCCCGCCGCCGCCATCGAGCTTCTGCGACAGGTACAGATGGCCATCGAGCCCGAAACCCACGGTGCCCTGGGTAAATCCGGACTTCACCTCGCCCTGCATGCCGTAGCCCCACTCCTCGGCATAACCGTTACGGCTGTCACGGGGTTTGTAAGCGTTGCGTGCGCCATTGCTGCGCCCGCCATTTCGATAGTCGCGATTCTCGTACACGCTGCGATTGAGCAGACTCCAGGTGGCGTCGCCGATAAAGCCGGCGCTTTTCGCCTGCTCGTCGCCAGCTGCCAGTGCCTGGGGTGAAACGCAGCATGCCGTTACGGCAAGCAAACCTAGATACGACCTGTTCACGATTGCTCCTTGATTGAACCCATATGCCAGCAAAGGCTGACTGCTGCCGCCATGCCGATGCCCATCAATGCCCACCACAACAGTTGTGGCGGCGCCTGATCGGCCGGCAGGAAGCGGCCGATCAACACGTTGCTGAGCAGCGCGACCAAGCCGCCCACACCCGCGAAGAATCCGTAATAGGCCGCCAGTTGGCCGCGTTTGGCGTAATGGGGCACATGGGCCGAGAGCAGCGGCAGCACCAGCAGGCTGCCGAGGCTGAACAGCGCAGCCATGAGCTGCACGGCCAGCTGCGCGCCGAACAGGCTGACCAGCGGCTCGGCCAGCAGGCCGTAGCTGGCCGCCATCAGCGCCAGGCCTGCGCCCATGCCCTGCCCTTCGCTGATCCAGCGTTGGCGCAGGCTGCTGACGGGCATCTGCAGCAGCACACCGACCACGGCGGTGATCACGAACACCCGGGTGATCCACTCCTGACCGCCGCCATAGGCGTGGCTATAGGCCGGCACCGCCAGGTACAACGGGTGAAACAGCAGCGGATAGGCGGCGGCCAGCAAGGCGAAGCGCAGGAACGGCCATTGCCGGAGCATGTCCAGGCACTGGCGCAGCATGGTCACCGGTTCTTCGCCCGAGAGCAGATCCTTGAGCGGCAGGAAGCGCCACTGCACCAGCGTCATCACCCCGAACAGCGCCGCCGATACGCTGCCGGTCACCGAAAAATCCACGCTGATGAACAGCAGGCCAGCCAGCGGCCCGAGCAGCATGCCGGCGGTGCTAGCCATGTTGTGCAGGGCGAACGCCTGCTTGCGCCGCTGTGCGTCCTGGCATTCGTCCGCCAGATAGGCCTGGGCGCAGGGGGTGAACAGCGCGCCGGCGAAACCGCTCAGGCAGGCGGCCAGCAGCAGCACCGTAAGGCTCTCGGAAAAGCCGAACACAGCGAACCCGACACAACGCACCGCGCAGCCGATCAGAATGGCGCGCCGGTACCCGATGCGATCGCCCAGCAAGCCACCGAGCAGGAACAGCCCCTGCTGGCTGAACACACGGATGCCGAGCACCAGGCCCACGGCCCAGCCGGCCAGGCCGAGGTTCTCGCTGAGGTGCCCGGCCAGGTACGGCATCAGCATGTAGAAGCCGAAGTTGAACGTCAGCCCATTGAGGATCAGCACGCGCGCTGCCGGCGACAGCGAGCCCAGGGTGGTCAGGACAGGGGGCATCAGGGCACGACACTCATCGAAGGAAGGGGCATTCAGTATGCCGAATCGGCCTGTTCGAGGATCTGCTCGAAGCGCTGCCTGGCCCGGGTCGGCAGCGACGCCGGAATCTGCACCGCGCTGCTCGGGCGCTCGCCAACCTGAATCAGCATCACCATGCCCATGGCCAGGTGCGGAATGCACTGGATGCCGTAGAAGCCCGGCACCTCGAACGTCACCTCGACTTCCTCGTTGATCCTGCCCTTGAACGGCTCGGCGCCTTCGGGCAGGAAGCCTGGCAGGCTGGCGGCATTGTGGCTCGGCTGGGTGGCGATGAACTTGACCCTATCCCCTGGCGCGATGGCCAGGTAATCGGGCTCGTAGACCATGGCCCCGCCAGCGCTGCGGTTGAGCATTTTCACTTCGTGCACCTCGGCCAGGGCCGCGGTGCAGAACAGGGTCGTCAGAAGCGTGATGGCGTAGCGAATGGGCATGGAAACCGTCCGTGTCAGGCAGGATGAAAACGCAGCACCCGGGCGCCATCTTCCGGGTCGGTCAGGTAGCGGGCGCGCACCCCGAAGGTGTCGCGCAGGCGTTCGGTGGTGAGCACTTCGCCGGGCTCGCCCAGTGCCACCAGGCGGCCATGTTCCATGACCCCGAGGCGGTCGCATTCCAGGGCCTGGTTGAGATCGTGCAGGGCGATGAGGGTGGTGACCGGCAGCGCGCGCACCAGGTTGAGGATCGACAGCTGATGCTGGATGTCCAGGTGGTTGGTCGGCTCGTCGAGCAGCAGCACCTGGGGTTGCTGGGCCAGCGCCCGGGCGATGTGCACGCGCTGGCGCTCACCGCCGGACAGGGTGCTCCAGGCATGCTCGTGCATGTGGGCCATGTCCACGTCGGCCAGGGCCTGCATGACGATGCGCTCGTCATCGTCCGACCACGGCTGCAGCGCCGACAACCAGGGCGTGCGCCCCAGTTCGACGGCGTCGCGCACCGTCACCGCGTCGCTGGTATCGGCCTGTTGCTCGACGAACGCCAGCTGCCGGGCCACGTCGCGGCGGCCCAGGCTCGCCAGCGGCCTGCCATCGAGCTGCACCTGGCCATTGCCCGGCGCACGAATGCCGGAGAGCAGCTTGAGCAGGGTCGATTTGCCCGAGCCGTTGGGCCCGATCAGCCCCAGGGTTTCGCCCCGGCGCACCTCGAGGTCGACCCCCGCCACGATCGCCCTGCCCTTTACCGACCAGCCCAGGTCGCTGCACTGCAACACGGTGCTCATCGCGCTCGCCTCCCGCGCACCAGAATCACCGCGAACGCCGGCGCGCCGACCAGAGCGGTGACCACGCCGATCGGCAGCACCTGGCCATTGATCGCCGTGCGCGACAGCACATCGGCGGCGATCAGGAACACCGCACCGATCAGTGCCGAGACCGGCACCAGCCGGCCATGCCGCGCACCGACCAGCAGCCGCGCGGCGTGGGGGATCACCAGGCCGACGAAACCGATGGAGCCGACGATCGACACCATCACCGCCGTGACCAGGGCGGTGCAGGCGATCAAGGTGGCCTGTACCCGGCGCACCGGCACGCCCAGGGAGGCCGCCGACTCGGCGCCGAAGGTGAAGGCGTCCAGCGCCCGGGTGTGCCAGGCGACCAGCAGGACCCCGGCCAGCGCCATGGGCACGGCCAGCAGTACGTCCTGCCAGTCGACCCCGCTGAGGTTGCCGAGCAGCCAGAACATGATGCCGCGGGCCTGCTCGGCGCTGGCCGACTTGGTGATCAGAAACGAGGTCAGCGCATTGAACAGCTGGGAACCGGCGATACCGGCCAGAATGATCTGAGCACTGCCGCTGATCGCCCCGCCACCCGCAGCACGGGCCAGCAGCGCGACCAGGGCGAAGGCGGCGACCGCGCCGAGAAAGGCGCCCATGGACAGCGTCAGCATGCCGGCGCCCAAGCCGAGCAATGCCACGGAAACCGCGCCGGTCGAGGCGCCGGCAGATATACCCAGCAGGTAGGGATCGGCCAGGGGGTTGCGCAGCAATGCCTGCAGCACCACGCCGGACACCGCCAGCCCGGCCCCGCAGCTGGCAGCGACCAGGGCGCGGGTCAGGCGGTAATTCCAGACGATGCCCTCATCGATCGGGTCGAGCACGAAGCCTGCCGCGAACAGCTTGTTGGCCAGCACCTGGAACACCACCGAGGGCGCAATGCGGGTTTCGCCCAGGGCGACTCCGGCGATCACCGCCACACCAAGAAGCAGCAGGCAGGCGATGGTCAGCAGGAACAGGCGAGAACTGCGCGCGATCATTGGAATTCGTCAACGGCCTTGGCGAGGGTTTCGATGCCGGTGATCATCCGCAGCGAGGCCTGCATGCCATCGGCGTCGATGATCACGATGCGCCCGTTCTTGACGGCGTCCATGTGCTTGGCGACCGGGTCGTTGCGCAGGAACTCGAGCTTCTTCTCCACGTCGTCGGCGGGAAAGCGGCGACGGTCCATGCGCGCCAGCACCAGCACCGTGGGATTGGCCTTGGCCAGGGTTTCCCAGCCGACGCTCGGCCACTCCTCGCTGGACTCGACCACGTTGCGCAGCCCCAGGGACTTCATCATGTAGTCGGCCACGCCCTTCTGGCCAGCCACGTACGGGTCCAGATCCATGTCCGGGCTGGAGAACCAGAACAGCGCGGAAATATCCTGGGCCTGGCGCTGCTCGGCACCGGCCACCGCCGCGGCCAGGCGCTTCTGCAGGTCGGCGACCAGGGCGTCGCCCTTGTCCTGCACGTCGAAGATCTGCGCCAGCTGGTTGATGCTCTTGTACAGGCTGTCGATCTGGAACGGCTGCAGGCGGGTGCCGTCTGCGCCGACCAGGTTGTCCTTGCCTTCGCAGTCGGTCGGCATGATGTAGGTGGGAATGTTCAGGTCGTGGAATTGCTTGCGCGTACCCACCACGCCCTGCTCGCCCACCATCCACTCGAACTGCACCGCTACCAGGCCCGGGCGCTTGCCGATCACCGATTCGAAGCTTGGGTCGTTGTCGGCCAGGCGCGGCACCTTGGCATTCTGCTCCTCGAATTCGGGCAACACGTGGCTGAACCACAGCGAGGTGCCGGCCAGGCGTTCGCCCAGGCCCAGGGAATAAAGGATTTCGGTACCTGCCTGGCCGATGGTCACGGCGTTGCCGGGGCTTTTTGCGAACGTTAGCGACTGGCCGCAGTTTTCCAGGGTGAGCGGGTATTGGGTCGGGCCGGCGGCATGGGCCATGGAAGACAGCGCCAGGGCGGCGCCGATGACGGCAAGGCGTGGTACGAACATGCGGGTGATCTCCTAATCAACAAATACGCATAACGGCAGTGCGTAGGCTGGAGAACACATCACGCTGCGCGACCATGGCCGCACCTGTCCCTTGCGGGAAGTGATCACGGATGCCCCTCCCGGACACCCCGCCGGCGGTTCGATTACTGGCCCTGCCCGCAGAAGCGGAATCAGACCCATGCCGGCAGGTCTCCTGACTGGTACGTCCATGCAGCGCGGCGGCCTTCCCGGAAGCGATTCCAGTGACACGAATGCAGCGCTGCTCGGTACCTACAGTTGCGGGGGCAGTTCCGTTTGGCCACCAGAGGCGGCGACGGATTCCCTATTAATTCCTCGCGGAAACCGGCGGCGGCATCTTAAACGATTAAGTGATCCGCCTGCAGCGCTTTGCCGCAGTTTCCGTTCACCGACTGCAATCGGATCCAGCCAAGCCCACGCAGTGCCCTGCGCAAAAGCGCGGCCATTATTGTTACAACATAACATTTTAGCAAGCCGAATCAGCTCTTGATGCCCGGCCACGCATGGCCCCTGAAATTATCGACCCAGAACTTGCAATGGGAATCATAATCAACAACACTATAAATGTTATCTTATAACGTAATTATCGGAGCTCTCATGAAACCAGGTATTCACCCCACCTATCGCCCTGTTCTGTTCCACGACGTCGCTGCTGACGCCTACTGGTTGATCGGCTCGACGGTCGACACCGACAAGACTCGTCAACACAGCGATGGCAACACCTATCCCTACGTCACCCTGGACGTGTCCAGCGCCTCCCATCCCATCTATACCGGCCAGCAGCGCCAGGTCACCAGCGAAGGCCGTGTGGCTGGCTTCAACAAGCGCTTTGCAGGCTTCGCAGGAGCCAAGGCATGAAAGTAGTCGCCTCGCTTAAACAGGCCAAGTTGCGTCATCGCGACTGCCAGATCGTCAAACGTCGCGGCCGCATCTACGTGATCTGCAAGACCGAGCCGCGCTTCAAGTGCGTGCAGGGCCGGCCCAAGCCACAACGCAAGAACAAGGGATAAGTGCCTGCATCGCCATCGCGGCGCGATTGCAGCCATCTTTCCAAGGCCGCGTCGCAACAAGCACTCGCCGCAGGGCGCGGCTACAGTATCGAGGCGTGTGCAAAATCGACGGTTCGACACCATGCCGGTAGGAGCGTCGCCCTCGGCGCGAATGCGATGGTGGCCGTTCTCAACATCTGCGGCGCGACAACCATTCGCCCGCAAGCAGGCTCCTACAGTATCGAGGAGCCTGCAATATCGACGGTTCGACGCCATGTCGGTAGGAGCATCGCCCTCGGCGCGAAGCGATTTTCGGTCATCCCGCAGATGGCACCGCGACGACCAGGCCATGCGACAAGCATGGCCAACTCAACCTGCCACCTCCCCCAGCTCACGCAAATAACGCCAGGGATAGATACCGCGGTCGTGACCATCGTCGAACATCAGTTGCACACCATAGCCCTGGGCATGGATCGCCGTGATGCGTATGCCATCCGGCACCACATCGATACGCTGCGCCAACCGGGCCGCCCGGCATTTCGAGCATGGGCACGCAGCACGCAGGCGGCCATGGCCGAGCACCAGAACCTGCCCTTGCCCCCAATCCACGGTCAGCGTGGCTTGTGTGGCACTGTTGCGTACTGCGACGGGCGCCTGGTTCATGCTTTTTGCAGGCGCAACTGGCCGATGGCGATCCGCACGGCCTTGCGCACTTCCGGGTCGGCATCGTGCTCGACAGCCAGCAGTGCGGGCAGTGCCTGATCGTCGCCCAGTTCGCCAAGCGCCAGCGCGGACTCCTTGCGCAGGTTGCTGATGGCGTGCCCGAGCAATTCCACCAGCCCGTCATGCGCCGCTGCGAAGCGCAAGCGACCGAGCGAGCGCACCGCGCGCAGGCGCACCTGCCAGTAGCTGTCGCTCAGCGCCTCCAGCAGCGCGGGGCCGGCCGTCGCCTGGCCGACCTTACCCAGCGTGGTGGCTGCTTCTTCGCGCACCTGCCATTCACGATCCTTGAGCGCCGCCTTTAGAGCCGGCAGCACGCTGTCGTCGCTGGCCAGGCCCAAAGCGCCGGTTGCCGCACGGCGTACTTCGGTATCGCTATCGTCACTGGCCAGGCGCGCCAACAGGGGCAAGGCATCGCTTTGCTTGAGCCAGCCAAGAATGCCCACCGCCTCGCGACGCACGAAGGCATCGCTATCCTGCAGCGCCGCAACAGCGGTGGGTACGCTGTCGATCAGGCGCAACTCACGCAAGGCACGCAACGCGCTGGCGCGTACGAAGGCGTCGGCATGAACGGCCCAGGGCAACACCACACGGCCCGCCTCAGCGCTCTTCAGTTCGCTGAGGCTCTGCGCCGCCGCGCCGCGTACCCGGGCGTCGGCATCGGTCAGCGCCGCACAGAGCGCGTCGACCACCTCGGGCTCCTCCCAGGCTTCCAGCAGCCGCGCCGCTTCGGCCCGCACATCGGCAGAGCTGTCCCGGGTCAGCGCCTGGGTCAACCAGGGCAACGCCTCTGGTTCTTCCAGGTCGGCCAGTTCGATCAGAGCGATGCGTCGCACCCCGGCGTCGCCATCCTGCAGGCGCGGCAGCAGGTCGAGAATGTCGGGGTTGTCGGTGCTTATATCGTTGTTCGGGTTGGTCATAGCGCTACTCGCAATGGCGGATGTTCGGTAGGCAGGCCGAGCGGCGTCAGGCGCGGCAGCTCACGGCCTTCTTCATGGCGCAGCAATTCCAGACAGTGGCGCTTGAGTTGCACGAAGTCGGGACTGGTCAACAGGCCGGCGTGGCGTGGGCGACGGAAGTCCAGGCGCAAGTCTTCGATAAAGCGGCCCGGTCGCGGGCTCATCACCAAAATGCGATCGGCCAGGAACAGGGCTTCGTCGATGTCATGGGTGACGAACACCACCGTGGTGCGAACCCGGCCCCAGATATCCAACAACAACTCCTGCATCTTGCTGCGCGTCTGGGCGTCCAGGGCACCGAAGGGCTCGTCCATCAACAGCAGGCGTGGCCGGTTGATCAGCACCCGGGCGATTTCGGCGCGCTGCTGCATGCCGCCGGAGAGCTGATTGGGCCAGCGCGAGGCGAAATCCTGCAGGCCAACCAGGCCGAGGAATTCCCGTGCCCGCTGCCGCCGTTCCGCCTTGCCGACGCCCTGCATCTTCAGGCCGAAGGCGACATTGTCGAGCACGCTGCTCCAGGGCAACAGGGTGTGATGTTGGAACACTATGCCGCGCTGCGGCGACGGCCCTGCAACGGCCTGGCCGTCCACCCGCAAGGCGCCAGCGCTGGGCGTCAGGTGCCCGGCCAGGGCGCCAAGCAAGGTTGATTTGCCACAACCGGACGGGCCGAGAATGCACACGAACTCGCCCGCGGCGATGGAGAAATCCAGCGCCTGCACGGCGTCGAATGCCTGGGCGCCTTCGCCGAGACGGATGGTCAGTTTTTCGATGTCGATCCGTCCGGCCGACAGCACCGTTTCATGGATGCTCATCAGTGACGCCCTCCCGCGCGGTACCAGGGCGTCAGCAGACTGCCGAGGCGCTTGACCAACAGGCTGCTGCCCATGCCGAGCAGGCCGATCAGCAGCATGCCGACGATGATGTCCGGGTAGTTCTGGATGGTGTAGGACTCCCAGGTGTAATAGCCGATACCGAACTGCCCGGAGATCATTTCCGCAGTGACCAGGCAGAACCACGAAGTACCCATGCCGATCGCCAGGCCGGTGACGATGCTCGGCGCAGCGCCCGGCAGGATCACCTCACGAAGGATCGCCAGGCGCCCTGCCCCGAGGCTGCGCGCCGAGGCGACCAGGCGGGCGTCGACGCCTTCCACGCCATGGATGGTGTTGAGCAGCACCGGGAACAGCGCGCCGGTGAAGGTGATGAAGATCATCGACAATTCAGAGGAAGGAAACATCAGGATCGCCAGAGGAATCCAGGCCACCGCGGGAATCGGCCGCAGCACTTCAAGCGGCGGTAGCAGGCTGTCTTCGGCCCAGCGAGAACGGCCAATGGCGATGCCCAGGGCGACGCCCAGCACGGCGGCGATCAGGTAACCGGAAAACACCCGGCCGAGGCTGCTGCCGACGTGATCCCAGAGCCTGCTGGATTCGACCAGCGCCACGGCAGCGTCTACCACCGAGGCTGGCGTGGGCACGTAGGTAAAGGTCAGCAAACCGAAATCCAGGCGCGATTGCGTCGCCACCTGCCAGAAAAGCAGGCACAGGGCGAGCGAAGCCAGACGCAAGGGCCAGCGGTGTAGAGAAGTCATCATCAGGCTCCAGTGAAATGCTGCGCCACATGGGGCATGGCGCAGCAGGCCGATCAGCGGGCGGCTATCTGGCGCTGGTTGGCGCTGCCGAAGTCCAGCGCTTCACCGCCGTGAGCCTTGGCATAGGCCTGGGCCTGATCCTTGAGCAGGAAGGCGCTGAGTTCACCTTTGCCGTTACGCACGAACCAGGCCTGGTTGGCCAGCAGCTTGATGCCGCTATCAGCGGCCTGGGCGTAGATGGCGCGGATGTCCTTGCCCTCTTCCTCAAGTTGCGCCAGGGCTTTGAAGGCAGCCTCCGGCGAGGCGTAGTGGCGCACTTTGCTCTCGCCACGCACCCAGATCTGCGCCACACGCTTGAAGTCGGTGATCGGCTGGCCGGTCACTGCATCGTTGGCCTCTAACGGCAGTTGCGCGTAGTTGGCCAGCGCCTGGCCATAATCCCGCCCCTCGGCCTCGAAGGCGGCCTTGATGTACTGGTCATCGATGAATTGCTCGACGTTCAGGCCGCGGTCGGTCTTCTTCAGCAACTTGAGGGTGTCGATGGAGGTGGCAACCGCCTGACGGTATTCAGGCTTCCAGGTGAAATCGCGGGTCTGCAAACCCAGCGGACCGTGAAACAGGTAGTTCACCTCTGCCTCGATGCCGGTGACCTTTTCGATCAGCTCACTGTACTTCTCCGGCTCGGCAGCGAACAGGCGATCGGCCTCCAGGCCGGCGCGCAGATAGGCCGTGACGATCTCCGGGTACTTCTTGGCATAGTCGGCGTCCACCAGTGCGCCGTGCAGGGTCGGCGCGTCGGCCTGGGAGCCGTCGTAGATCTTGCGGGCAAAACCACGATTGGGGAACAGTTCGGCGAACGGCACGAAGTCGGCGTGGGCTTCGATGCGATTGCTGCGCAGCGCCGAGCCGGCGATCTCCGGCGCCTGAGCGATGATGCGCACGTCTTTCTGTGGGTCCCAACCCTGGGCGGCGACGGCGCGCAGCAGCATGCCGTGGGCAGTGGACGCGAACGGCACGGAAATGGTCTTGCCCTTGAGTTCGGCCAGCGACTGCACGCTGGATGCCGCCGGCACCACGATGCCGTTACCGCTGCCCTTGGTGCTGCCCGAGAGCACGGTGATGAACAGGCTTTGCTTGCCGGCGTCACGATGAGCCACACCGTTGAACGAACCGGGGAAATCGGCCATGGCGCCGAAGTCCAGTTTGCCGGCGACCATTTCATTGGTCAGCGGCGCGCCGCTGGTGAAGTTCTTCCACTCTACTTCGTACTTGGCGTCCTTGTACTTGCCGTCGCGCGGCAGGTATTTGTCGAGCAGGCCGAGCTCGCGGATCAGCAGGCCGCCGGTGGCGCAGTTGATGGTGGTGTCCTGGGTGCCGATAGCGATGCGGATGGTCTGCGCCTGAGCGGAAGCGGCAGCGATGGCCAGCGCGAGGCCGGCGATGGTAGTACGCAAGTGCATGGGTGTCTCCCCTCGAATCAATAGGTTTGGAATCGTCTCCGCCAGCCGGTCGGTGGTGGGAAACGAGGGGGTGTGGTGATCAGGCGTCCGGTGGTTGGCCGGATGGCGTGTTGCTTTTTCTTATGTTTGGTTGTGCATCCGTAGCCTGGGTTGAACGCAGCGATACCCAGATGAATGGCAACTCAGCGCAACAAATACGGAATCTCGACGCGCACCGCGTCGGTCGGGCAATCCTTCTCGCACGGCATGCAGTACCAACACTCGTCGAACGCCATGTAGGCCTTCTGGGTCGCCGGATTGATCGCCAGCAGGTCCATCGGGCAGACGTCGACGCACACGGTGCAGCCCTTGTGGGCGATGCACTTGTCTTCGTCGATGGTCACGGGGGCATTGCTGCGGAACAGGATTTCCTGGGGCTGGAAGCTCATATCACGGTGTCCTCGGAGCCTGCGGCTCTCGTATTTTTCTGCGTCTGATCAGCGACTCATCACGCCGCTTCGGTCTTCACCCGCAGGCGGTTGTAGGCCTGCTGCTCTTCGTCATCCAGCGGAATCAGGTAAGGCTCGACCGGCTTCTTGAAGCTGATCATCTGGCCGTGCTCGTCCTTTTTCAGGTGGCAATGCACGAACCACTCGGCGTCGTTGCGCTCGGGATGATCGACCCGGTGGTGGTACAAACCCCAGCGGCTTTCCTTGCGAAACAGCGAGGCGCGGGCGGCCATCTCGGCGCAGTCGCGGATCACGCTGACTTCCATGGCGCGCATCAGCTCGTGGGCGTTGTTGGCCTTCAGCTCGCTCAGATCCGCTTCGATGGCGGCAAAGCGCTGCAGGCCGATCTCCATCTTCCTGGTCACCTTGGGCGGCTGCAGGTAGTCATTCACGAAACGGCGCAGCTTGTACTCCACCTGGGCCGGCTGCAGGCCGTGCTCGCGGTTCAGCGGCGCGTAGACCCGCGCCCGCTCGGCGTCGATCTGCGCCTGATCCAGTGCGCTGTAGTCGCGCTCGGCGACGAAGTCGGCGGCGTTGTTGCCCGCGAACCAGCCGTAGGTAAAAGCGCCGAGCATGTAGTTGTGCGGCACCGCTGCCATATCGCCGGCCGAGTACAAACCCTTGACCGAGGTCTCGGCACGCTCGTTGACCCACACCCCGGAAGCACTATGGCCACTGCAGAAACCGATCTCGGAGATATGCATCTCGACCATGCTGGAGCGGTAGTCGGTGCCCCGCCCAGCATGGAACTGCCCGCGGCTGGGGCGCTCGTTGCTATGGAGGATTTCCTCGATGTTCTGGATGGTTTCCTCGGCCAGGTGATCGAGTTTGAGGAACACCGGGCCGTTGCCGCCTTCAAGTTCCTGATGGAACTCCCACATCATCTGGCCGCTCCAGTAGTCGCATTCGATGAAGCGCTCGCCCTTGTTGTTGGCGGTATAGCCCCCCAGCGGGCCGGTCACGTAAGCGCAGGCCGGGCCGTTGTAATCCTTGATCAGCGGGTTGATCTGGAAGCACTCCAGATTGGCCAGTTCGGCACCAGCATGATAGGCCATGGCGTAGCCATCGCCGGCATTGGTCGGGTTCTCATAGGTGCCCATCAAGTAGCCTGACGACGGTAGGCCGAGACGCCCCGCGGCACCACAACAGAGAATCACTGCCTTGGCCTTGATCACGTGAAAATCGGCGGTGCGGCAGTCGAAACCCATCAGGCCGTTGACCGAACCGTCGGCAGCGGTCAGCAAACGCGTGGCCACCAGGCGATTGGTGATGTCTACCCGGGCACGCTTGAGCTGGCGATACAGCACCTTCTTGATGTCGTGCCCTTCAGGCATCGGCAGCACGTAGGCGCCCATGTGGTGAACCTTCTTCACCGCATAGTCGCCTGTCTCGTCCTTCTCGAACTTGACGCCCCAGCGGTCGAGCTGCTCGATGGTTTCGAAGCTATGGGTGGCATAGGCGTAAACGGCGGCCTGGTTGACGATGCCGTCGTTGGCTACGGTGATTTCCTTGGTGTACTGCTCCGGCGTAGCGTGGCCGGGGATCACCGCGTTATTGAGGCCATCCATGCCCATGCTGATGGCACCGCTGCGCTTGACGTTGGCCTTGTCGACCAGCAGCACGCGCAGGTTCTTGTTGCGCTCCTTGGCTTTGATCGCCGCCATCGGGCCAGCCGTGCCGCCGCCGATGACGACGATGTCGTATTCCTGCTCCAGGGTGTCGATGCTCATGACTGGGCGCCCTTCTGTCGGTCGATGCGCAGGCGATACTGGAAGGCATCGCCGCGGTAATAGAGGTGTTCGAAATCCAGTGGTGTGCCGTCGGCGGTGTGGGTCAGGCGCTCGATACGCATGATCGGCGCGCCCTCTTCCACATTCAGCGCCTGGGTCAGGTCACTGTCGGCAAGCACCGCGTCGATGGCCAGATAGGCATGGCCGAGAGCGATGCCACAGTCGTTTTCCAGAATCAGGAAGATGTCACGGGTCACCAGATCCGCCTTCTCGAGCCTTTCGCCGACGGCATGGGGCAGCCAGGTGATCTCCAGGGAGATCGGCTCGCGGTTGATCAGCCGCACCCGGCGGATTTCCGTGACGGTGCGGCCCTCCGCCACTTGCAGGCGCTCGGCCACCAGGGCCGAGGCCGGGACATGGCGCAGGCTGCGCAGCTTGTTGAGTACCTCGTAGCCCATCTGTTTCATCGACTCGCCCAGCCCCTGCAGCGTGCTGACGTTCTGGAAGGCCTTGGGCTTGGCCACGAAGGTGCCCTTGCCATGGATCTTGAAGATCAGCCCTTCCTTCTGCAGGTCGCCCAGTGCCTGGCGCACGGTAATGCGGCTGACGCCATAGGTCTGGCCCAGTTCGGCTTCCGAGGGCATGCGGCTGTGGGGCGCGTAGCTGCCATCAAGAATGCGCGCACGCAGCAATTCCTTGAGCTGGCTGTAAAGGGGAACGGGCGATAGAGGGATGAGCTGAGACATCTGTATCCTTTTTGATCGACTTGTCATAACAAGTAGTGACAAGAAAATAACGAAAAAGCCCAAGCTCAGGAAATATTGATATCGAATAAGCATATGGCAGCCGGTATGGACGCCAGCAGTTGGAAACAAGCCTTTCCCCGGCGGACAGCGGTGCGAGATCGCACCGCGAAGACCTGTAAGGTGAAAGTGCCAACAACGCTTACGCACAAGGCGCGGTTCTAGCCTGCGTAGTCGCCGCGGTTCGGCAGAATGCCGGTTGATCACAGGCGACGCCAGCGGGGTATGGTCTGGACACCGGAGCCATGCGTCAGCCGATGGAGGTCCGCTTGATGGTGCTAGACAAACCCGCTGCAACTCGCTGGATCAAGCCCGGCTTCCATCACAACGTGTGGTCATAGAGAATCGCCGCGCCCACGCCGATCAGAACCAGGCCACCGAGGATTTCCGCCTTGCGGCCGATCGCGGTGCCGATCAGGCGCCCGAGCATCACGCCAATGGTGACCATGGTCATGGTTGCCAGGCCGATGGCCAGCGCCGCAACCCAGATGTTCACATCGACGAAAGCCAGGCCGACGCCCACGGCCAGCGCGTCGATGCTGGTGGCGAACGCCGTGGCGGCCAGCAGCCAGAAGGAATGCGAGGTGGGTTTGTCTGCTTCGCCGTCGCCGCTCTCGGGCTGCAAGCCTGCGTAGATCATGTGGCCGCCGAGCACCAGCAACAAGGTAAAGGCGATCCAGTGATCCCACTGCTCCACATAGCCCGCCGCGGCCTGGCCGATGAACCAGCCGACCACAGGCGTGATGGCTTCGATCACACCGAAGATCAGACCGGTGCGCAGGGCATCGAGAAACCTGGGTTTGTGCAGGGAGGCGCCCTTGCCGACAGCCGCGGCGAAGGCATCGGTGGACATGGCGAAGGCCAGCAAGACAAGAGAAAGGAAACTCACGGTTACGTCTCGGTCGGGCTATGAGTCAATGACGGATACACGCGCCCGACCTCAGGCACGTATCAGTCATTGGTCTCACCAACCGAAAGGTGTTCGTACCACGGCTGCTGCCGAGAATGTTGATACGAACGCTGCCGAGCGAACCCGGAAGCAGGCTACTCCCCAAAGAGGCCCGCACTTTACTCAAAAGCGCAGCGCGAAAAAACCATTTTTTCTGCCGGGAAATCGCTTGCCAGGGCGGGCAAGGCTTGTCCGGGACAGGCGTGCACGCTGTCGACGGGCCAGCGCAGGATAAAACAGGGGCCGCACGGCCCCAAGGGGCGGCTCGACGAGCCGCCATCCGCAAGAGTCAGCCGGTGACGCAGCCGTTCGGCTTGCGCCCGGCGAACACCTCGACCAGGCTGGCGACAACCATCTCGCCCATGCGCGTGCGCGTCTGCACCGTGGCGCTGGCGCGGTGCGGCTGCAGCACCACCCGCTCGAGCTCGAACAGCTCGCCCGGTACCCGGGGCTCGTCGGCGAACACGTCCAGCCCGGCCCCGGCGATCTGCCCGCTCTGCAGCGCGGCGACCAGGGCCGGCTCGTCGACCAGCTTGCCGCGGGCGATATTGATCAGGTAGCTGTCGCGCCCCAGGGCCTGCAGCACCTCGGCATTGACGATGGCCTCGCCCTTGTCGGCCGCCGCCGCCAGGATCAGTGCATCGCTGTCACGGGCCAGGCTCGGCAGATCGGCCACGAAGGTGTGCGGCACGTCGCCCATCGCGTGCAGGTCGGTGTAGCTGATCGGGCAACCGAAGGCCGCCGCGCGGGCGGCTACCGCGCGCCCCACCCGGCCCATGCCGACGATACCGATACGCATGCCGGAAACCTGCCGGGCCAGGGGCAGCGGCACCAGCGGCGTGGCGCTTTTCGCCCATTGGCCGCTGCGCACGTAGCGGTCGCCGGTGCTGATGCCGCGACACAGGTCGATCAGCAGGCCGATGGCCAGGTCGGCGACGTCTTCGGTCAGTGCGCCAATGGTGGCGGTGACCTGAATGCCACGGTCACGGGCATAGGCCAGATCGATCGCATCGGTGCCCACGCCGTTGACCGCCACCACTTCGAGCTTCGGCAGCTGCGCCATCAGCGCCTGGCTGATGCCGGTATGCCCGCCGGTAATCACCCCGCGGATAGTGGCGCCGTGCTGCGCCAGGTAGGCGGCCTTGTCGGCCTGCTCGTGGTAACGGCGAATGGTGAACAGCTCATCGAGCTGGGCGCGGATCTCGGGAATCAGAATGGGGCTGAGCTGCAGGACTTCTGGTTTCATGGGTACCTCGATTGGTGTCTTGGGCAGGTCGTTCAGCCACGCCCGACAAAGGGCATGTTGGTGGCCATCACGGTCATGTTCAGCACGTTGGCCGACAGCGGCAGCGCAGCGATGTAGCGCACCGCATCGGCGACGTGGCCGACGTCGACCATCGGCTCGACGGCGATCTCGCCATTGGCCTGGCGCACGCCCCTGGTCATGCGCACCGACAGCTCGGTCAGGGCATTGCCGATGTCGATCTGGCTGCAGGCGATGCCGAATTCGCGACCATCCAGCGCCAGGGACTTGGTCAGCCCCAGCACCGCATGCTTGCTGGTGGTGTAGGCGCTGCTAAGGGGGCGCGGCGTGTGCGCCGAGATCGAGCCGTTGTTGATGATCCGGCCGCCCTGGGGCGACTGCTTGCGCATCAGCCGGAACGCGCCACGGGCGCAGAGGAAAACGCCATTGAGGTTGGTGTCGATGACGTTGCGCCACTGCTCGACATCCAGCTCGTCCAGCGTCACGGCCGGCGTGTTGACGCCGGCGTTGTTGAAGATCACGTCGAGCCGGCCATGGACCTCCTCGACGCTGGCGAACAGGGCGTCGACGCTGGCCGGGTCACGCACATCGGTCGGCACCGCGATGGCGGCCTGGCCGCGGCTGCGGGCCGCCTCGACCATCGCCAGCAGCGGCTCGGGCCGGCGCCCGGCCAGCACCAGGGAAAAGCCATCGGCCATCAGCGCTTCAGCCACGGCCTTGCCGATGCCGCTGCCGGCCCCGGTGACCAGGGCTACCTTGTTCAGGGATTGTGGGGACATGGGTGGATCTCCTCGGTGAACGGTTCACGACCTGTAGTCATGCCGATACGAAATGCTGAGAACCCATGGGGGAACGGGCCATGACCGTGATTTCGCGCGCATGGCGCGCTCCCACAGGTATCGATTGAGCAAACTCTAAGGACGACTGCCCACGCGCATGTCCAGCTCGGCCACGCCGTCGATACCGGCACTGATCACATCGCCCGGATTCAGCGGCCCGACGCCATGGGGCGTGCCGGTCATGATCAGGTCACCGGCGCGCAGCGGCACCAGGCGTGACAGCAGGCTGATCACCTCGCTGACCGAGAAGATCTGCGCCTGCAGCGTGCTGCGCTGGCGTTCCTGGCCATTGATGCTCAGCCACACAGCGCCCTGCTCCGGGTGGCCAACCTGGGTGACCGGTACCACGGCGCTGATCGGCGCAGCGCCTTCGAACACCTTGGCCATTTCCCAGGCCATGCCGGCGTTCTTCACGCGCATCTGGATATCGCGGCGGGTCAGGTCGAGGCCGGCGGCGTAGCCCCACACGTGCTGCAGGGCATCGGCCTGGTCGATGGCGGCGCCGGCCTTGCCGATCGCCACCACGAATTCGATCTCATGGCAGAACTCGTCCGTCATTGGCGGGTAGATCACCTCGCCCACCGCTTCGACCACGGCGCTGGCCGGCTTCATGAAGAACACCGGTGCATCGGGTTTTACGTCGCTGGCGCCCGGCCAGGGGTAGTTGCGCCCCACGCAGAACACGCGGCCCACCGGAAAGCGCTCGGCGCTGCCGGCGACCGGCAGGCTCACCTGGGGTTCGGGGGTAAACACATAGGAAGTGCAAGTCATTGTTGTTGGACTCCTGTCTGGAGCGCTCAGCCTAAAGCCGGCTGAGCGCGAGAAGTTGGACGAAAGCCGCTTCGTCTTGGAGAAAACCGGCCAATTGCCGCTCAGCGCGCCTGCAACTGGATGCGATACAGCCGGCCCAGCAGCAGCGAGTACGACAGCGTGCCCATCAGCGCCACACCGCCGATGAACCAGAAGGCCATGGCGAACGAGCCGGTAGCCTGCACGATGGCGCCGATCACGATGGGCGTGACGATGCCGCCGATGTTGGCCGCCAGGCTGGTGACGCCGCCGGTGAGGCCGATCAGCTCCTTGGGCGCGACCTCGGATACCGCGGCCCAGGAAGAGGACGCGATGCCCTGGGCGAAGAACGCCAGGGTGAGGATGGCGATGCACAGCACGTTGGAGTCGGTGAAGTTGACCAGCACGATCGACATGCCGAGCATCGAGCCCACCACCAGCGGCAGCTTGCGGGCGAAGGACAGCGAGTAGCCGCGGCGAATCAGCAGATCGGAAACGATCCCCGCCAGCAGGATGCCCACCGTGGCCCCAATGAACGGCATGACCGCGAAGATGCCGACCTTTATGATGGTCAGGTTGCGCTCCTCGATCAGGTAGGTCGGGAACCAGGTCAGGAAGAAGTACAGCGCCGAGGTACTGGCGAACTTGCCGATGCAGATCGCCCATACCTGGCGGTAGCGGAACAGCTCGGCGACCTGCCGCCAGTTGAACTTGGTGCGCTGCTGGCTGCTCTTGGCCAGGGCGCCGCCCTCCTCGATGTACTGCAGCTCCTCCTTGCTGACCTTCTTGCAGTTCATCGGGTCGCGGTACAGGTACAGCCAGATCACCCCGAAGACGATGCCCGCCGCGCCGGTGGTGTAGAAGATGTGCCGCCAGTCGTAGGTGGTCGCCAGCCACAGCAGCGCGCCGGTGAACAACGCGGTGCCCAGGTACTGGCCACATACGTAGATGCTGCTGGCCATGCCCCGCTCGCGAGCCGGGAACCACACCGTCACCGCCCGGCTATTGGCAGGGAAGGCCGGCGCCTCCATGGCGCCGACCGCCAGGCGCAGGCCGAACAGCGCACCGAAGCTGCTCACCAGGCCCTGGCAGACGGTGACCGCCGACCAACTGATCAGCGACACGCCATAGGTCAGCCGCGAGCCGAAACGGTCGGCGACGAAGCCCGCCGGTACCAGGGCCAGGGCATAGGTCCAGGCGAACGCCGAAAAGATCAGGCCCATCTGGATCTTGTCCAGGCCGAGGTCCTCGGCCATGAATGGCGCGGCGATGGAGATGTTCACCCGGTCGACGTAGTTGATGATGGTCGCGATCAGCAGCAGCGACAGCATGAACCAGCGCCGCCGGGTCGGCAGACGGCGCGGTACGGCGGCACCGATGGCACCGGGGTGCTCGGCAGGAGCGGCCTGGGAGGTGGGAATGCTCGACATGGGTGACCTCTTGTAATTGGAATATCGAGTTTTTCGGGTGAGCACGTCCTGCACCCGCGGGTAACCGGGGTGGGCGTGGTCGGGGACGAGGGTTAGAAGACGCTTTCGTGCAAAGTCAGCTCGTGCGCGCTGGGCACGACGTCAAGCATGGAGGTGGATGGGCACTTGGCCATGAAGCGGGACGCGGGATCATCGAGCTGCACCTGTGCTTGTTTTTGGATGGGATGTCGCTGTGCATGCCCACAAGGTGATCGTACAACTTACTTAAATCAATATAGTCGTTAGATCGATTTTTCCGGTGCGTTACATCCCGAATGAACCAGTCCAAAAAATCCTGCCGCCACGCAGCGCTCATGAAATCCACCATTAAGCCCTGAAAATACCATTGCAGAGCGGCCCAAGGCCGATCGACCGGTTTCCCACCTTTTGGACAGAGGCTGATAGCCAGGGGCAGGCAACTTATCGGCAGCAGGACGGCAGATCATCGTACAACATCCTTGCCAGAGCCCTCGGCCGGCAGCCAATATGACGCGAAACATTCGCGATAGAGAGCAGGTCGATGTCGTCACTGGGTCAGGTTCCTACCTATTTCATGCAGCAGCGTAGCGAGCTGACGGACTTCTATATCCGTGACAAGAAAGGCCGCCGCGCGGAAACCGCGCCCCACCGCCACGAGTATTTCCAGGTGCAGATCAACCTCGGCGGCGATACCGTGCAGCACATCGGCAACGTCGAACGGCCCTTCCCACGCAACACCCTGGCCTTCATCCTGCCGCACCGGGTGCACGTGATCCCCCACCCGCCGGAAAGCAGTTTCATCGTCATCAATTTTTCCCAGACCTTTCTGCTGCCGCACTTGCAGTGCGACCCGATGGATCTGGAAGACGTGTCCATTCTCCTCGCCCCCGAGCTGTCGCCCTTCCGCTTCCAGCAGCACCTGGACTTCACCCTGGACGATGCCCATTTCGCCCAGGTCCGCACGCTGATCGAACAGATGCGCGAGCTGGACGTCAGCCGCCAGTTCGGCGTGCGGGAAATCCTCAAGGGTCTGATGCTGCAACTGATCGGTCTGGTGTGCCGGCTCTACGCCGAGCCACTCAAGCAACTGGCGGAAAGCAACGCCGCCCAGGCGAGCCGGCGTGACGCCCTGGGCCGGATGTCCGAATACCTGCGCCGCAATATCGCCGACCCGGACCTGAACCTGAAGAAGGTGGCGGCCGCCACCTACCTGTCACCAAGCTACCTGACTCACTGGCTGCGCAAGGAAGTCGGCAAGACCTTCAGCGACATGGTGCTGGAGCGGCGCATGCACGCCGCGCGCAACCACCTGCTCAACGGCAGCAAGCCCGTGGGCGAAGTGGCGCGTTTGTGTGGCTTCGCCGACGAGGCCTACTTTTCCAGGCGCTTCCGGCAGATCCACGGCCTGCCGCCCGGCCAGTTCCGTCGCCAGCAACTGAACCCGGACACGCCGCAGATCCCCTTTACCGACTAGGTGGCGCTGGCCGCCTGGGCGATGCGCAGATGGCGTACGTAGAGCACGCCCCAGGTCAGCCCCAGCAGCGCCGAGGCCAGCGACCCCAGCAGCACGCCCAGCTTGGCGGCAGCCAGCAGGTTGGCATCGCTGAAGGCCAGGTTGGCGATAAAGATCGACATGGTGAAGCCGATCCCCGCCAACAGGCCGATCAGGGCCACACCGCGCCAGGACACGTCGGCTGGCAAGCGGCACAGGCCGAGTTTGACCACCAGCCAGCTGACGCTGATCACCCCGACCGGCTTGCCCACCAGCAACGCGACGGCCACGCCCATCATCACCCAGTGCGAGGTACTCGACGACAGGTCGGTGCCACCCAGGCTCACCCCGGCGTTGGCCAGAGCGAACAACGGCATTAGGCCGAAGGTGACCCAGGGATGCAGCGCCAGTTGCACGCGCACCACCGGCGGCAGCAGTTCGCGCTGGGCCAGGCGCAACTCGCGCAGCGCCTGGGCGGCCTCGTTGGAGGCCACCGCCGTGCCGCTGTCATCCTCCAGCTCGCGGGCGATACGGCCGACGGCATCACGGGGCAGCTCGCGGGTCGGCAGGCACATCACCGGCGTCATCAGGCCGAGAATCACCCCGGCGAGCGTCGGGTGCGCACCGGTCATCAACAAGCCGCCCCACATCAGCGCACCTGGCAGCACGTAGGCATAGGCCGAGCCGATGCCGATGCGCTGCAGCCCCAGCACTGCCAGCGCACCCACACCGGCCAGGGCAAAACCGCTGTAGTTGAGGCCGTCGGAATAGAACAGCGCGATCAGGATCACCGCGATCACATCGTCGATCACCGCCAGGGTCAGCAGGAAAATGCGCACGCCCGAGGGAATGCCCTTGCCCAGCAACGCCAGCAGGCCAACGGCAAAGGCGATATCGGTTGCCGCCGGAATCGCCCAGCCGTGCAAGCCGGCGCCCTTGAGATTGAGGCTGGCGTAGATCAGTGCTGGCATGATGACGCCGCCGCAGGCGGCAGCAATGGGCAACGACGCCTGACGCAGATCGGCCAGGGCACCGTCATGCATCTCGCGGCGGATCTCCATGCCGACGACCAGGAAGAACAGGGTCATCAGGCCATCGTTGATCCAGAAGTGCAGCGACTGGGAGAAGCCGAAGCTGCCGAAACCGAACGACACCGGCGCATGCCAGAGCGCGTGGTAGCTCTCGGCGTAGGGCGAGTTGGCCCAGATCAGCGCGGCGGCGGTAGCCAGCAGCAGCACCACGCCACTGAAGGCTTCACGATGAAGCAGGTTGCGAATGCAGGCGAAGGCATGCTCAGCCAAACGCTGGGCACGGGGAACATCCTGAAAAGACGGGCGTGATTTCATGGGCGAAAAGGCTCCGCGTGGCGGCCCGACCAACGCTAGTAAACCTGTCTCGCCGCACCATGCGGCTGACACCCGGCCGCCATCCTACACAGGAGTCCGCTTCGCGCACCAGCCCCGACGGCCATGAAATGGCCGCTGCACGGGCCTGGTCTTGCGGCGCTTGCCCCGCGCCGCCAGGGCGGGTCAGCGGCCGGTTTTGATCCGCGTCCATTCGCGGGTGATGATCCGCTGGATCGCTGCGGGCAGGTCGGCAGATACGTACAGCTTGGCGATCACGTCATCCGCCGGGTAGATGCCCGGATTGTCCCGCACGCTGGGCTCCAGCAGCGCGGTGGCATCCTTGTTGGGATTGGCATAGCCCACGTAGTCGCTCACCGGGGCGATGACCTCCGGGCGCAGCAGGTAGTTGATCAGCGCGTGGGCGCCCTCGGCGTTACGGGCATCGCGGGGAATGGCGAGCATGTCGAACCACAGGTTGGCGCCCTCTTTCGGGATCACGTAGCGGATATCCACGGATTTACCGGCATCGCTGGCACGACTCTGGGCCTGCATCACATCACCGGAATAGCCCACCGCCAGACAGATGTCGCCGTTGGCCAGGTCGGAAATATAGCGCGACGAATGAAAGTAGGTCACCGAAGGGGCCAGCTTCTGCAACAGCGCCGAGGCCTTGGTGTAGTCGTCGGGTTGGTGGCTGTTGGGATCGAGACCCAGGTAATGCAGCGCCTGGGGGATGATCTTTACCGGCGCATCGAGAAAGGCCACGCCGCAGCTGCGCAGCTTGGCCAGGTTGTCGGCATTGAACACCAGCTCCCAGGAGTCCACCGGGGCGCCCTCGCCCAGTACCGCCCTGACCTTCTCGACGTTGTAGCCGATGCCGACCGTGCCCCACATGTACGGCACCGCATGCTTGTTGCCCGGGTCGGCAGCCTCCAGCCGCTGCATCAGGCGCGGGTCGAGGTGCGGCCAATTTGTCAGCTTGGCGCGATCGAGGGGCTGATACACCTGGGCGCGAATCTGCTTGGACAGGAACTGGCTGGATGGCACCACCAGGTCATAGCCCGAATGCCCGGAGAGCAGCTTGGCTTCGAGCATCTCGTTGGTTTCGAAAACATCGTAGGCGACGGCGATGCCCGTCTCCTTCTCGAAATTCTTCAGGGTGTCGGGGCCCATGTAGTCGGACCAGTTGTAAAAATGCACCTGTTTGTCGTTACCCTGGGCGAAGGTGCAGGCGACGAGGCTGAGACTGGCGAACAGCAGCTTGGTCATGATCGTTCCTTGTCGAGTGGGCGGCAGCTTGCAGGCGCGGTTGGCGCGCATTGTCATCTGCAGTCATTACCCGCCATGGGGCGGGCAGGCATCAACGGCAGCCATGCCTGGAAAGCAGGAACTATGCCGGGAGACCCCACTTACTGTTCTAGTAGAGGGCGCGAAAAATACAAACCGTTCGCTATCGCTTACCGCTCTCCAGGCGACCACCAGGCCCCCTCGCCTGCCTGCCGGCAGCTGCCGTCACCGGGTGCCGATATCGCCCCGCGACGGCAGCCTCCGTCTAATCTCCGCCACCGCCACCGCCACCGCCACCGCCACCGCCACCGTCGCCACCTTCACAGCCGAAATCACCACAGGCACGGTGATCATTGATGATGGTGTTGCCGGGGCCGCTGGAACAGCTCGAGTTGCCAGCCTCGCGGTGCCGGGAGGGGCGCTTCTTGCGCAAGAACCCATACAGAAAACGCAGGGCAAGCGCGGCCAATACCCCCACGCAGATCCAGAGGGTCACATGGTCGAACCAGTTGCCTTGAATGATCATCGCCGACTCCTGCCGTTGGCCCTGCCTCGATACTACGCCGTTAACGCCTCGTGTGGTCGGTGGGGCGTACGCCGCAACGTTGGCCGGTCAGCCACCGCGCCTTTTCGGTCAGGCACCATGGAGCCATAGATGGGCTCGCGCTGAAACCGGAACAGACCCTAGGGTGGTGAATTAACCGCAATGTATCCCGGCGTTCATGGTCGATCTAGATTCCGGCGCCTGACACCTCAGCGCCACCCACCAGGACCCTGGGGACCCATGAAGTACGCAACGTTTTGCCCGCTCGCCACAGTCGGCCGGTTTTGCCGCGGCCCCGCTACCGCGCTTGCAGTGGCCGTCAGCCTTGTGCTCCTCGCCGGCTGCGCAGCCAATGAGGACAGCCAGGACGAGGCGGTTTCGAACGATTCGCCCCTCGTCTCGACCAGTACCAAGCTGGCCCCGCTCGATGAACGGGACATCGCCGCTTACCCCTTGAAGGGGGAGCTGATATGCGCCTTTTCGGTGGGGCGCAACACGCTGTTATACGCCGCAGGCAACGTCGCCTCCCAGGCTGACGCTGAGGCAATCGTGAAATTCGCCGATCAGGTGATGGCGGTGCAGGCGCCCGGTGGCTTCGATCAGATGCTGCATGGCACGACATTCAAGGGTGAACGACTGGTAGTCGAGGTGAAACTCACCGAGCAGCCTGGCAAGGCCGAGGGTGATGGCGCTTCTGCCTATCCGTCCGCCACGCTCACCTACATTCGCAACGACAGCGCGTTGCGCTCGGAGCGAGGCAAGTGGGAGTGCGGGCCGTAGGCGCTTCACATGGATGGACCGCTGCCGCTAGCGCAGCAACCCCGCCAGCAAGACCCGCAAGCTGGCGATCGCCTGTTCCGAGGCCTGATAGGGTTCGCCTCCAGCAGCGCCTGGGTACTGTTGGTGGTACTAACCAGGCAGGCTCGCCCAGAACCGCATGGCCGGCACCGCGCTTTCGGTGCCGGTCTGTAGGCCCCGATCATTGGCTCGATTTCCTGGGTTGGCACCTAAATACGGTGCGCCAGGCCGCGCATTTCATCGGCAACCATCGAGAAATCGCGGCCATGCTGCCGGCACTTGCCGCTTCGATCGCCGCGTTCCGGTTCTGCATCACACGATTGCTTTGCGTGATCGCCCGGGCGGCTGCAAACGGCTGGCTTCGTCCTTGCCACTGACGCTAATGGTTTTGGTCAGATCGCTCTCGGCAATACGCTTCGCGCTGAGTATGGCTTCGTTGATGGCCCCGGATATCGAACGGCTCAGCGTACGCCACCGGATGAAAATTACAGATTCAGCAATCCGCCGCCATCCGAGCCAGGGCATTAAACGCGCGCGTTCAACTGTTTCGATGGGTCAATGGCCGGCTCGCGGCATACCAACCCTGCCCGGTTAGAAGTTCCGGTAAGCGCGTGTTCCCTACGTGAAGAACAGGCAAGGCACCTGCGAAAGGAAAATCCATTTCGTGGATTGACTTGTCCCTGGTTAATGCCCGCTGACCGCCGCGCAACACAGGTGACGTGTCGAACATCATATATACCAAAATGAACTATAAATAGGATTTATTATTATTTTTTACAAGTCAGCCTTGGTCTTATAAGTGCCTTACAGCAAACACATAAAGCGACTCCACGATGTTCGACGCCCAGCCATCCACACGCCGTATCAGTTGTTCAAGTGCGCTTTGCATCAGCGCCGCCATCACGACGCCGGGAAATGCCCCTGGAGCAACAGCGGCCCAACTGTTGCCGAGCAAACAGGCGTTCAACAAATTGCCCGTCTCGGCAGCAGCCCGCTATTACAGCTCAACTGCCCTACCCGCCAGCACCGCACGTTCGGGCGCTTGGTATAGCGATTGCTCAGGTGCTCTACCGCAAGTAACCACTCTAAAGGGATAGCTGATGAGCACTAGATCAAAAGTCGTCACGAGCGCAGCCATGAGCCCGCACAGCATTTGCCAGGAAGGCCAGCCAGCGAGGGACATCGCGTGAGAACCAGCATACAACCCGCCGTACTCAGTCCGTTGCAGACCGCCCGCCGCTTGGCTGCCGAGTTCGCCGAAACCGCCGTCGAGCGAGACGAAGCCGGTGGCACGCCCAAGCAACAGCGCGACGCCATTCGCCAGAGCGGCCTGCTGTCGCTGAGCATTCCCACGCAATTCGGCGGCCTTGGCGCAAGCTGGAGCGAAACCCTCGGTGTGGTACGCGAATTCGCCAAGGTGGACAGCTCCATCGCCCATGTCTTCGGTTTCCAGCACCTGATGCTGGCCACCGTGCGCCTGTTTTCCCGCCCGGATCAGTGGCAGCCCTGGTTCGAACAGACAGCCCGCAAGAACTGGTTCTGGGGCAATGCGCTCAACCCGCTGGATACCCGCACCGTGGTCAAGACCTTCGATGGCTGGCGTGAGTTCTCCGGCAAGAAGAGCTTCTGCTCCGGCGCCAGCGACTCGGAAATGCTCATCGCTTCGGCCGTCGACGAGAGTGCCGGCGGCAAGCTGCTGATCGCCGCCATTCCCAGCGGCCGCACCGGCATCACCCTGCACGGCGACTGGAACAACATCGGCCAGCGCCAGACGGACAGTGGCAGCGCCAGCTTCGAGCGGGTGCGTGTGGAAGAGAACGAACTGCTGCTCGACCCCGGCCCGCTGAGCACGCCGTTCGCCTGCCTGCGCCCGCTGATCGCCCAGCTGCATTTCGCCCACATTTTTCTTGGCGTCACCGAAGGCGCCCTGGAAGAAGCCCGCCAGTACACCCTCAAGGAAGGCCGGCCCTGGTTTCGCTCCAAGGCGCAGCACGTCAGCGAAGATCCTTACGTGCTGCGCCACTACGGCGAGTTCTGGGTGGGCCTGGAAGGCGTTCGGTTGCTGGTGGAGCGCGCCGCAGCGCTACTCGATGAGGCCTGGCACAAGGAGCACGCATTGGGCGCCGAAGAACGTGCACAGCTGGCCTTGGCCATCGCCACGGCCAAGGTCGCGGCGATACGCACCGGCCTGGATATCTGCAGCCGCCTGTTCGACGTGACCGGCGCCCGTGCCACCCACGCCTCACTGCGGCTGGACCGCTACTGGCGCAACCTGCGTACCCAGAGCCTGCACGACCCGGTGGACTACAAGCTCCACGAACTGGGTGAGTGGGCACTGAACCAGACGCGCCCTACACCCTCTTTCTACTCATAGGGATGCCCATGCAACTGCTGACTCTGCCCCCCTCGCCGACACTGGCTACCTCGATCCGGGCAACCGCGCAGGTCTTCGAAGACCCTAGATCGCAGGCGCTGCTCGCCCACTTGCAACAGGTCGCACCCAGCGAAGCCAGTGTCCTGATCATTGGCGAGACCGGCACGGGCAAGGAGTTGGTCGCCCGCCATATCCATAACCTCAGCGGCCGGCGCAACGGCCCCTTCGTCGCGGTCAACTGCGGCGCCTTTTCCGAGTCGCTGGTCGAGGCAGAGCTGTTCGGCCATGAGAAAGGCGCCTTTACCGGCGCCCTGGCGGCCAAGGCTGGCTGGTTCGAAGAGGCCAATGGCGGCACGCTGTTTCTCGACGAGATCGGCGATCTGCCCATGGCCATCCAGGTCAAGCTGCTGCGCGTGTTGCAGGAGCGCGAGGTCGTGCGCCTGGGCTCACGCAAGAGCATCCCGATCAACGTGCGCGTGGTCGCTGCCACCAACGTGCAACTGGACAAAGCCATCGGCGCCGGCAATTTCCGTGAGGACCTGTACTACCGCCTCAACGTCGTCAGCCTGCAGCTCTACCCGCTGCGCGAGCGGCCTGGCGACATCATGCCGCTGACCCGGCACTTCATCAAAACCTACTGCAACCGCCTGGGTTACGGCGAGGTATGCCTGACGCCCGAGGCCGAGCGCAAGCTGGTCAGCTACGACTGGCCGGGCAATATCCGCGAGTTGGAGAACGTCATCCACCACACCTTGCTGGTGTGCCGTAACGGCCTGGTACAGGACGACGATCTGCGCTTGTCGCACCTGCGCATCGAGCGCCAGGACCAGCCGCAAGCCGCCGCTGAAAGTGCCGACGAGCAGTTGTTGCGTGCCCTCCACCGTCTGTTCGAAGAGCAGGCCGGTGGCCTGCACGAAAAGGTCGAGGACAGCCTGCTGCGTGCCGCCTACCGTTTCTGCCACTGCAACCAGGTGCACACCGCCAGCCTGCTGGGCCTGAGCCGCAACGTCACCCGCGCGCGGCTGATCGCCATCGGCGAACTGGTGGTCAACCGACGCAGGCCGGACACCCCCACACACCCCAATCGGGCGGTACAGCTATCGATATAAGAAGCCGGCGCCCATCGGCTCACTACCTACCTTGCGTTGCCTCAACCACAGCAACGAGGAAAACATGATGAGTCTCGACATATTCTGGTTCCTGCCCACCTCTGGCGACACCCGCTACCTGGGTCACTCCGGCAGCGGCCGTCCGGCCACCAACGCCTACATGCGGCAGATCGCGGTAGCTGCCGACCAGCTCGGCTACGACGGCTTGCTGATTCCCACCGGCGCCAGTTGCCTCGATCCCTGGGTCACCGCTGCCAGCCTGGTACCGGTCACCCAGCGCATCAAACTGCTGGTGGCGCTGCGCACGTCGCTGGGCAACCCCACTGCTTCAGCCCGCCAGGCCGCCAGCCTGGATCAGGCCAGCGGCGGTCGTCTGCTGCTCAACGTGGTGCCCGGCGGCGATGCCACCGAACTGGAAGCCGACGGCGTGTTCCTCGCCCACGACGAGCGCTATGAAGCCTCCGATGAGTTCCTGAGCATCTGGCGTCGCCTGCTGCAGGGCGAGAAAGTCGACTTCGACGGCAAGCACCTCAAGGTACGCGGCGCACAGAACTTCTTCGAGCCGGTACAGAAACCCTACCCGCCGCTGTACTTCGGCGGCTCTTCACCTGCCGCCCATGAACTGGCGGCCAAGCACGTCGACGCCTACCTGACCTGGGGCGAACCACCGGCCGCCGTGGCCGAGAAGATAGCCGACGTTCGCGCCCGCGCCGCCAAACAGGGCCGTACCGTGCGCTTCGGCGTGCGCCTGCACGTGATCGTGCGCGAAACCGTTGATGCGGCCTGGGCCGCTGCCGACGAGCTGATCAGCCATCTGGACGAAGCCACCATCGCCGCCGCCCAGGCCAACTATGCCAAGATGGACTCCGAAGGCCAGCGGCGCATGGCCGCGCTGCACGGCGGCGACCGCAACAAGCTGGAGGTCGCACCCAACCTCTGGGCCGGCGTCGGCCTGGTGCGCGGCGGCGCCGGTACCGCCCTGGTGGGCGATCCGGAAACGGTCGCTGCACGCCTGCGGGAATATGCGGATCTGGGCGTCGACAGCTTCGTGCTGTCCGGCTACCCGCATCTGGAGGAAGCCTACCGCTTCGCCGAACTGGTGTTCCCGCTGCTGCCCGGCAAGGGCAAGGTCACCGTCGAAGGCGCGTTCACCGGCGGTGCCTTCGACGTGCGTGCCGGCAAGGAGAACGTCGCATGAAGGTCATCGATCTGCGCTGTCGCCCAGCCTACCTGCACCCCTTCTTCGGTGGCGCACCGGGCTCGCCCGAACATGACGTCGCCCGTTGGCTCAACCGCCGCGTCGGCACCCGCGGCGCGGACGATCACTTCGAGCGCTCGCTAACGCCTGAAGGTTTCCTGGCCGAAGTGCGCGAGGCCGGCCTGCACAAGGCCGTGGTGGTTGGCCGGCACACGCCGAGCCAGCACCTGCCCAACGATACGATCCACGGCATCGTCCATGGCCACGACGAACTGCTCGGTATCGGCGCGGTGGAGCCGGCGCTGCAAGGTATCGACGGCGCCCTGAAGGAAATCGACCACGCCATCGACGTGCTTGGCCTGGCCGGCATCGACCTGGAACCCGGCTTCGGCGACCCGGCGCGGCACCCGGACGATCCGCTGTACTGGCCGATCTACGAGCACCTGCAGAAGCGCGGCATCCCGCTGTTTCTGATGAGTGGCCCGACCACGCCGGATCCGAGCTACAACGACCCCGCGCGCCTGGCCGCCGTCGCCCGTGCGTTCCCGGCGTTGCAGATCGTGGTCTACCACGGCTACTGGCCCAACGTTCAGCAGGCCATTGGCGTGGCCTTCCGCTACGAGAACATCCACCTGGTGCCGGACATGTACCTGTTCCTGCCCGGCAGCGAAGGCTACGTACAGGCCGCCAATGGCTTCCTCGCCGAGCAGCTACTGTTCGGCTCGTCCTACACCTTCCGCCCAATCCGCCAGAGCATCGAGGATGCCCAGCGCCTGGGGCTGAAGGATGAGGTGGTGGAGAAGTTCTTCAGCGGCAATGCCGAGCGCTTGTTCAAACTTGTCTAGGCACTCTACGACAAGCTCTTGATGAAATGAACTGGCCGAGGCATCCGCCTCGGCCAGCCCTATCCCATCAGCCTTCCTGGCTGCAGTCACGCGGGGTGATACCCTTCTCCTTGGCGTATTTTTGCGAAGAGGCCTCGATGATCGGCCGCAACAGCGCGCGGTCGGCCTGCACCCAGTCGCTGATCAGGTTCCATTTCTGCCCGTCCCACTGCTGGAAACGCACCGCGCCGCCACCTTCGTGGTCAGAACAGGACAGTTTCAGCGGCTGCACCAAGCCCTTGGCACCGAGTGCCTGCAGGCGTGCATCATCCAGGTTAAGATTCTCGAAGCCCCAACGCACCTGCTCGCCACTGAGCGGCTGCTTGCCGAACTTCTCCTGGGCCAGGCGTAGCGCCTCGACGTTGAGGATGCCGTTGACCACCCCCAGGTTGTAGTACACGGTGCCGAAGCGCCTGGGATCGGCCAGGTCACCCTGCCCCTTGTCCACCACGTCCTGCTTGATGCCTTGCAGCACCGGGAAGTCGGTGCCGGACGGGTGTGTGGTGATGGAGATGAAACCCTTGGCGGCGGCGCCGGCAGGTGCGGCGTCCTCTTCGGAGTTGCTCCAGATGTTGCCGATGATGTGGTCAGCCGGGAAACCGACCTTCTGCGCGGTTTTCAATGCCACCGGGTTCATCACGCCCCAGCCGCGCAGGATCACCCAGTCCGGTTTCAGTCGGCGGATGTTCAGCCACTGCGATTGCTGTTCGTTGCCTGGGTGTGGCACTTCCAGCAGGGTCAGCTCGAAGCCGTATTTGTCGGCCAGGGTCTGCAGCACCTCGTTGGTTTCCTTGCCGTAGGGCGAGCCGTGGTAAAGCGTGACGATCTTCTTGCCCTTGAGGCCCTGCTCGCCGCCGGCCTGCTGGCCGATCCAGTTGACGATGGCCGAGACCTCGGAATACGGATTGAGCTGCAGCGGGAAGGCATAGGGAAACACGCTGCCGTCGGTGGAGTCGGTACGCCCGTGGTTGATGGTGATCAGCGGCAACTTGTCGGCCGTGGAGCGATCCAGCGTGGCGTAGGCGATGCCCACCGACAGCGGATTGGTGGCCGCCGCCGGCGCGCCGTTGAGCCCACCCTTGAGGCGCTCGTAGCACTCCACACCCTTCTCCACCACGTATTCGGTTTCGCACTCGCTCCAGGTCAGCTTGACCCCATTCACGCCGCCATTGGCGTTGACGTACTTGAGGTAGTCGATGAAACCGCCGAAGAAGCCGGTGCCGCCGGCGGCATAAGGCCCGACGCGGTAGCTTTGCAGCGGGAAGTACTGTTCGTTGGCCGCCTGCACGGTGAGTGCGCCAGTGGCAAGGGTAACGGCCAGCGCAAGGCGGCCGAGGACGGATCGGGTCGACATCGTGGTTATCCTTTGCAAATCAGAAGGCAGTTTTTGTGGCGGACGGGCGTCCGCTTCAGGGGTTCGCTCAGTAGCGCAACGGCCACCGCCGCGCGCGCTCGCGAAAACGGTGCCAGAGGCGCGCCAGGCCCTCCGGCTCTTTGATCAGGAACAGGATGATCAGCGTGCCGAACACGATCTTCTGCAGGTTCTCCACCTGCCCGGCGTCGATCAACCCGGCCGGCAACAAGGACGCCAGGTTCGACAGCAGCACCGGGAACAGTACGATGAAGGCGGCGCCCAGAAAGTTGCCGAGGATGCTGCCCAGGCCGCCGATAATGATGATGAACAGGATCTGGAACGAGCGGTTCAGGTCGAAGCCGTGGGGCTCCACCGTGCCCAGGTAGGTGAAGGCCCAGAGGGAGCCGGCAACGCCGAGGAAGAAGCCACTGATGGCGAAGGCCAGCAGCTTGGTCTTGAGCAAGGGAATGCCGATCACCGCGGCGGCGGTGTCCATGTCGCGCACCGCCATCCAGTTGCGTCCCAGTTCGCTGCGTACCAGGTTGGCCCCCAGCCAGAACAGCGCGCTGACCACCGCCAGGGTCAGCAGGTAGCGCCCCGCCGGTGATGAAAAGTCATACCCGGCCACCCGTAACGGCGGCGCGCTGATCACGCCAGAAGCGCTGTCGTTGCTGAACCAGCTGAAGCGGGTCAGCGCCCATTGCACGAAGAACTGCGCCGCCAGGGTCGATACCAGCAGATAGAAACCCTTGATACGCAGGCTCGGCAGGCCGAAGACGATGGCCACCAGCGCTGCCACCAGGCCACCCAGCAATAGACTGACAATCAGCGGCAGCCCGGCAATGCGCAGCTCGAAGTTGTAGGCAGCGAAGGCGCCAACTGCCATGAACGCCGCCGAGCCCAGCGACAATTGCCCGGCGTAACCGGTCAGCAGATTGAGCCCGAGACCGGCCAGCGACAGCACCAGGAATGGAATCAGGATGGCGCTGAACCAGTAGTCGTTACCCAGCAGCGGCACAGCGATGAAGGCGAATGCCAGCAACGCGGCCAGGCCGAGGCGATCCTGACGCAGGCGGAAGAATCGGCGGTCGTTAGCGTAGCGCACGCTGAACTGGCCAGCTTCTTGGTACAGCATGATCGACTCTCCTCAGACCCGTTCGATGGCGCGTTCGCCGAACAGCCCCGCCGGGCGCACCAGCAGAAACAGCAGGGCCAGCACATAGGGGAACCAGTTTTCGATGCCGCCGCCGATGATCGGCCCCAGGTAGACCTCGGCGACTTTTTCCGAGGCGCCGACGATCAGCCCGCCGACGATCGCCCCGCTGATCGAGGTGAAGCCGCCGATGATCAGCACCGGCAGAGCCTTGAGCACCACCAGCGAGAGCGAGAATTGCACGCCCAGGCGCGCACCCCAGAGCAGCCCGGCGACCAGCCCGACGAAGCCGGCGACCGCCCAGACCAGCGCCCACACCCTTGGCAGGCGAATGCCGATGGCCAACGCCGCACGCGGATCGTCGGCGACCGCGCGCAGTGACAGCCCCATGCGCGTGCGGTTGAACAACAACGACAGCAGCAGTACCAGCGTTGCCGCCGTGGCGGCGGCAAACAGGTCGAACTGCGACAGCAGCAGGCCGCCCACTTCCAGCGGCTCGTCACTGATGCCCAGCTCCAGACCATGCACCTGGGCGCCCCACAGCGCCTGGGCGGCGCCTTCGATGATGTAGGCCAGGCCCAGGGTGGCCATGAACAGGGTGATCGGCGAACGCCCGACCAGCGGCCGCAACACCGCCCGCTCGATGACCAAGGCAAGGGCCACCATGATCGCCAGGGTGACGACGAACGCCAACCAGAACGGTACGCCGCGTTCCAGCAAACTGACGAAGGTCAGGGCGGCGAACAGCACCATGGCCCCCTGGGCGAAGTCGAATACGCCGCTGGCCTTGTAGATCAGCACGAAGCCGATGGCCACCAGGGAATACATCACCCCAGCCAGCAGACCGCCGATCAATACCTCGAGAAAGAATTCCATTCAGCGCTCCTGCAGGCGATTCAGGCAGCTACCGGGCGGGTGCCCAGGTAGGCGGCAATAACATCGGGGTCATGGCGAACCTGATCGGGTGGGCCATCGCCGATCTTGCGGCCGTAGTCGAGTACCACCACATGGTGGGAAATGCCCATGACCACGCCGATGTCGTGCTCGATCAACACCACCGTGGTGCCGAGCTCGCGGTTGATCTCGACGATGAAGCGACTCATCTCGCGCTTCTCCTCGGCATTCATCCCGGCCATCGGCTCATCGAGCAACAGCAGACGTGGCTCGGCGGCCAGCGCACGGGCCAGCTCGACGCGCTTTTGCAGGCCGTAGGGCAAGGTGCCGACCAGCTCGTCCCGCCAGGGCTGGAGGCGCAGAAACTCGATCACCCGCTCCGCTGCGGCGCGCTGCCGGTCGTCCTCGCCCGGCGCGCGGCCGATACGCAGCGCCTGCTCCAGCCAGGAACTACGGCGTTTGAGGTTGCGCCCGGTGAGCACGTTGTCGAGCACACTCATCCCTTTGAACAACGCAATGTTCTGAAAGGTGCGCGCAATGCCGCCCAGCGCCGCCGCATGCGGGCGCATCACGCGGCGCTCCTTGCCGGCAAAGCGAATGCGTCCCTGCTGCGCCCGGTAGACACCATTGATGATGTTCAGCAGCGAGCTCTTGCCGGCACCATTGGGGCCGATCAGCGCGCAGATCTCGCCTTCGGCGACGCGAAAACCGATATCGCTGATGGCCTTGACGCCCTTGAACGACAAGCTGATGCCTTCCAGCTCCAGCAAGGGAGAATTCGACATGACGAGGCCTCAGGCAGGCTGCGAATGGCCCTGCGGCCAGGCAGCGATGGATGGACGCAGACTGCGCGCAGCCTGCCAACGGGGCGCCTCCGACCAGGCCCGTGGCGCAACGCCGAGGGCGGCGAAGAACGCCTGCACTTCGCCCGGCAGCGCTTCGTCGACCAGCAACGGCACACGGGTACGGCTCAGGCCCAGCACATCGCGCAGCGGCCTGAGCAGCAACCAGTAGCTGACGCTGCGGCGCACTATTGCGCCGCGTGTGGTGAGCGCCCGATCCAGCCAGCGCCGCAGCAGGCTGCCGGGCAGCGGTAGACGCTGCTGCGCCAGGGCATACAGGCGCCCGTAGCTGTCGTGGGTGCCGAGCACCAGGGTCGGTCCCAGTTCACGGCGGTCGTTGTCGCGGGTCGCCAGGCTCTCCGGGAAATTCAGCCGAAAGCCGGCCAGCAACCAGGGCGCCAGCAGATAGCGAGCCTGGCCGCTGGCGGCGAAGGTACGCGCAGCCAAGGCCTCCTCGGCTGCCGTCAGGCGTTCCTGCAAGATCAGCCGGCGCCCCTCCTCAAGCAGCTCGGCATGGCTGAGCCACTGCTGCTGAGCCTGCCCATCACTGTCCAGACGATGAAAGCTGAAGGCCGGCCGCTCGCCACTGGCGATGCTCGACAAGGCCGGATCAGGCAACTGCGCCGCAAGCCGGGCGTAACTCTGCACGCCGGAATCGGCCAGGCCACGGCCATCTGCATAGAACAGCAGCCGCGGCACATGGCCTGCCTGGCGTACCCGCTCGACCTCCTCCTGGCCTTCGGCAAGCACGAAACCGGCTTCGAGTTCATGCAGCAGCGCCAGCTGTTGCTCGGCCGCGGCCAGTGGATCGAGCAATGCCGCGATGCCGCCCAGCCACTGCGCCGCCAAGCTGGCCAGCAGCGCCTCGGGGCGCGGCCGGCTGAGGATCACCAGGCTGTCGCCAGCAGCGAAACCGGCCTCGCGCAAACCACTGGCCAGCCCCTGTACCTCGGCCAGCAGCTGCGCCCAGGTGCGTTGCTGCCATAGCCCCCGTCGCTTGTGCCGCAGCGCTACCTCGCCCCCACGCTGGCGCGCGCGGGCAAGCAGGCTGGCCGGCAGGTTGTCGGCAGCTTCCTCGCGCATGACGGCGTGCCTCAGGCCACGGCCAGGGAAGCGACCTTCGCCTGCTCCAGTTCGCGCACCAGCGGCAGTACATGCTTGCCGAAGTACTCGACCTCTTCCTGAAAGTGCAGGAAACCGGAGAGGATCAGGTCGACCCCGACGGCCTTGAGCGCGACGATGCGCTCGGCGATCTGGCGTGGCGTGCCGATCAGGTTGGTCTTGAAGCCGTCGTTGTACTGCACCAGGTCTTCGAAAGTGGACTTGGCCCAGTTGCCCTCGCCTTCCGGGCTGGCTGCACCGGCATTCTTCACTTCGCTGCCGAAGCCGTTGACGGCCTCCGGGTCAGCCTTGGCGATGATCTCGGCCAGCACCGCACGGGCCTCTTCCTCGGTGTCGCGGGCAATGATGAAGGCGTTCACGCCGACCTTCACCGAATGACCGTTGGCGGCCGCCTTGGCACGGATATCGTCGACCTGGGCCTTGATGCCCTCGACGCTGTTGCCATTGGTGAAGTACCAGTCGGAAACCCGTGAAGCCATGTCGCGTGCGGCTCGCGAGCTGCCGCCCTGAAAGATTTCCGGGTGCGGTTGCTGCAGCGGCTTGGGCTTGAGGGTGTAGTCGTTGAAGCGGTAGAAATCACCGTGGAAGCTGAAGTTGTCCTGCGTCCAGATGCCCTTCAGGGCGCGGATGAACTCCTCGGAACGGCGATAGCGCTCATCATGATCCAGCCACGGCTCGCCGATGGCGCGGAACTCGCCCTTGAACCAGCCGGACACCACGTTGATGGCGACGCGACCACCGGTGAACTGGTCGATGGTCGCCAGCTGCTTGGCCGCCAGCGCCGGTGTCCACGGCCCGGGCAGGATCGCGGCGATCACCTTGAGCGTCTCGGTGGCGGCCAGCAGGGCGTGGCTGATGGTCACCGACTCATGCTGGTTGTCAGCGCCATAACCAGCCGTGAAACGAATCTGCGACAGCGCGTATTCGAACCCGGAACGCTCGGCGATCTGCGCCAGCTTGCGGTTGTAATCGATATCCCAACTGGTGCGCTGCTCGATCTTGCTGACGACGAGGCCGCCGCTGACGTTGGGTACCCAGTAGGCGAATTTGATCGGTTGGCTCATGACGATGGCTCCTGTAGCTCGGAAGGTCAGGCCGCACTGGCGACCGGGATATGAAAGAACGCCGCAACGGTGTCGAGCACCCGCTCGATCCGTTCGAACTGCGCTGCGTCGGCGAGGCGGTAGTCATCGAAGGCCTCGACGCTGGCATACAGTCCATACGGCAGGGTGTGGGCCTGGAAGAAGGCGAACAGCGGGCGCAACTGGTGATCGATCATCAGTGCATGGCGTTCGCTGCCACCGGTAGCGGCCAGTACCACGGGCACACCCTTGAGCGACTGATGGTCGACCAGATCGAACAGGTGCTTGAACAACCCCGTGTAGGACGCGCGATAGACCGGGCTGCCAACCAGCAGCAAGTCAGCCTGCTCGATGGCGTGCAGGTGAGGTCGCAGATCGGCAGAGGCCGTGTCGCGCTCAAGCGAGCCGGACAGCGTGTTGGACAGCTCGGCGACACGAACCCAATGCACGTGCAGGTTCGGCAGCCTTGCCTGCAGCCTTTGCACCAGCGCCTCCAGCAGGCCATGAGTACGCGATGGCGTACGCAGACTGCCCGACACCACCACAACCTTGATAACGCTTGCGCTCATGCTCATCCCTCCTGCCCCTCGGGCATTGTTCAAGAGCGCTTGAGCAGCAACCGTGCCAATGAATTAAATCCATTTAATTCAACTAGTTGTGGTCATCCAGCAACAGCTGCAGCTGCTCAGCCGCGCGCAAGCTGTTGAAGCACTGACCCTGGAGAAACAGTAGCGCCGGCAGCAGTACTGCCCGCCTTCCAACAGTCGTTCAACAAGCTGTTGGTGGCGGTACAGCTCATCTGCCCGGATAAATCACAATTAATTGATTTATAAGGATTTATATACAGGGCATGGAGTTTGCGAAGGATCAGCCGTCAGCAATCGCATCAATCGAGGAGAACTGCGATGACCGCTCAAGCCCATGTGCCACACCTGTCTACCGGCACCGACTATGAATCCCTTGCCGCCCGCTTCCGGCCGATCTTTGCGCGCATCGCCGAAGGCAGTGTCGAACGTGAGCGCACCCGCAGCCTGCCGTTCGAACCCATCCACTGGCTGAAGGAGGCCGGCTTCGGTGCCGTGCGCGTGCCGGTCGAACACGGTGGCGCGGGCGCATCACTGCCGCAACTGTTCCAACTGCTGATCGAACTGGCCGAGGCCGACTCCAACCTGCCGCAGGCGCTGCGCGGGCACTTCGCCTTCGTTGAGGATCGCCTCAATGCCCATGCCAGCGCGCCGCAGGATGTGTGGTTCAAACGCTTCACAGAGGGTGACCTGGTCGGCTGCGCCTGGACGGAGGTTGGCGCGGTGAAGATCGGCGACGTCATCACCCGAGTCTCACGCCAGGGCGAGCAGTGGGTGGTCAACGGCACCAAGTACTACAGCACCGGCAGCCTCTTCTCCGACTGGATCGACCTCTTCGCCCGTCGCGATGACACCGGCGCCGACGTGATCGCGGCAATCCGCACCCAGCAGCCCGGCATCACCCAGAGCGACGACTGGGACGGTTTCGGCCAACGCACGACTGGCAGCGGTACCTCGGTGTTCGAGAACGCGGTGGTCGAGGAAGAGAACATCATCGATTTCGCCACCCGCTTCAAATACCAGACGGCGTTCTACCAACTGGTTCTGCTGGCCGTCATCGTTGGCTCAGGCCGCGCCGCCGTGCGCGACTTCAGCCAGGAAACCAGCGAGCGCACGCGGGTGTTCAGCCATGGCAACGCCCCGGCCGTGAGTCAGGACCCACAAGTGCTGCAGGTGATCGGCAAGGCCAGTGGCCTGGTCTACGCCGCCGAAGCGGGCACCCTGCGCGCCACCGAAGCGGCTCAACGGGCCTACCTGGCACGCTTTAACCGCGATGAAACGGCCGAGCAGCAGGCCAACAGCGCCGCCGAACTGGAATCAGCCCAGGCCCAGGTGGCCGCCGTGGAACTGGTGCTGCGTGCCACCAGCGACCTGTTCAACACGCTCGGCGCTTCCGGCACCAGCACCGTCAAACAGCTCGATCGCCACTGGCGCAACGCCCGTACCGCCGCCTCGCACAACCCGGTGATCTACAAGGAACGCATCATCGGCGACTGGCATGTGAACGGCACCGAGCCGCCCTACGTCTGGCAGATCGGCGGCGGTGCCAAGCAGGCCTGATGGCGATGCCTGGCCTGGAGAGTCATCTCCAGGCCTTGGAACCTGATCACGCTCGTTCAGGAAACCAAGAGATAGGCCGCCTTTCCGTGATTGTTTCGCGGGCATGGCCCGCTCCCACAGGTAATGTGCCACATTCCGGCCAATGGCTTGGAGTATCCAGAAAAACTGACCTAGACCTATCGTGCCCAGGCCCTTACACAGCGTTTCACACGAAACGCCCGCGTTAGTTGCTTGCCAGCCGCCGACTGGCAAAGCTGAACAGCAGAACCGCCAGAATCAGAACGCCAGTGGCCACCTGCTGCCAGAAGAAATTCCAGCCGATCAGCAGCAGGCCGTTGGCGGTGACGTTGAGAAACAGCACGCCAAGCAACGTACCGGGCACGTTGACCCGGTTGTGTCGGCTCAGCGTGGCGCCAATGAACACCGCACCGATGGCATTCATCAGGAAAGCGTTGCCAGACATCGGCACGTAGGCGTTCACCGTGGCCGGGAGCAGGATGCCGGCCAGCGCGCAGGCAAAGGCACTGGCGATGAACACCAAAGCCGCGATACGCCGCTGCGCCAGGCCCGAATAACGCGCTACCAGCGGTTGGCTGCCAACGGCAAGCATCTCCCGGCCAAAGCGCCCACGCGCCAGCAACAGGCCGTACACCAACGCCAGCAGTACCACCAACAGCATGGGTAGCGGCACGCCAAGCAGGCGCTCGCTGGCCAGGCCACTGCGCACCTGCGCCTCCAGGTAGATCGGCTGCCCACCATCGGAGAGCAGCTTTTGCACGCTGCTGCCGATGAACAGTGTGCCGAGGGTGGCAAGGAACGGTGAAATGCCCAGCCCGGCGATCAGCCCGGCATTGAACAGCCCGGCCAGGCTGCCAGCCAACAGCGCTCCGGGAATCGCCACATACAGCCCGAAACCGGCATTGAGCAGCAAGACGAAGGCCAGCGCCGAAAAATCCAGCGCCGTGCCTACCGACAGGTCGATGCCGCCAGCGGCGATGGCGTAGGTCATGCCGATGGCGACGATGGCCAGCAGCACAAAGTTGTTCAGCAGCAGGCTGGACAGGTTGCCGGCGGTAAGAAAGCCAGGCGCCTCGAGGGCGAAGAACAGCAGCACGCCAGCGAACAGCGTCGGCATGACCAGGCGCAATAGCGCCTGGCGCGAGAGCCCGCTCAGGCGAGCGGGTTGCGGTGCGGATAACGAATCGGACATCTCAGGCCTCCTTGTTGCGCAAACCGGACAGGGCGACCACCAGCAGGATCAGCACGCCCTGCACGCCGTCGACCCAGAAGCTGGAAATATTCAGAAGCTGGAAGCCGTTGATCAGCACCCCGACCAGCAACGTGGCCAGCAGTGCGCCGCCGATGCTTGGCTGCAGGCGCCGGGAGAAGATCACCCCGAGAAACGCGATGGCCACCACCGATAGCAGCATCTCGCCGGAGCCGGTGGTGCTGCCGCTGAACCAGGCCGCCGAGCAGAACGCCGCCAGACTGCCGCACAGGCCACTGATCAGGTAGCTGGCGAACACGTAGCCGCGTACCGACAGGCCGGCGGCATTGGCCGCTTCCGGGTACTCGCCGACGGCGTACAGGCGCAGGCCGAAGGGCGTGTGCTGGATCAACAGAATCAGCACGCCGCCGACCGCCGCCAGCACCCAGGCCAAGGCTGGCACGCCGAGCCAGCTGCCGAAGGCCAGCCATTCCAGCAACGGCGAAGTGCTGGGCAGCACGGTGTTCTCGGTCAGCACCAGTTCCAGCCCGGCCACCAGGTTCAAGGTCGCCAGGGTCGCCAGCAGCGGCGGCAAACGGAAACCGACCACCACCAGCGCATTCAGCGTGCCGATGGCCAGGCCGGTGCCAAGGGTCGCGGCAATACTGGCGAAATCACCGACACCGGCATTGTTCAGGCTGGCATAGACCGCCGCTGACAAGCCGAGATTGGCCGCCAGCGACAGATCGAGCCCACCGGACACCACGTTCGAGCCACCGCCGATGATCACCGTGGTCAGGCCGAAGGCAAGGATGCCAAGGATCGCCGACTGGGCGAGGACATTGACCAGGTTGCCCGGGGTGAGGAAGTTCGGCGCGCTGAAGGCGAAGGCCAGCAGGATCGCGGCAAAGGCCAACAGCGCCCCGCGCCGCCTTAAGAATTGCACGAACTGCGGGCGCAAGGCCTCAGATAGCGATGGCGTAGGCATAGAAAGGTCGTTCCTCGTGCGGTGCGCGTTGCGCGCCGCTGGCCACCGCCAACAGGCGGTCACTGTTCGCTTCGCCAGCGGCGAAACGTGCGGCGATGGCGCCGCGGTGCATGACATGAATGCGGTCGCAGAGACCGATCAACTCCGGCAGGTCGGAGGACAGGATCAGCACCCCGGCGCCCTCCTTCACCAGTTCGCCGATCAGCCGATAGATCTCCACCTTGGCGCCGACATCGATGCCAACGCTGGGCTCGTCCAGCAGGTACAGGCTGGAGCGCCGCGCGAACCACTTCGCCAGCGCCACCTTCTGCTGGTTGCCGCCGCTGAGCTGGCGCACCGCAGCATGCGCGCCCGGGGTCTTGATACTCAGGCGCTCGATCAACTCGAGGGTGGTACGACGCTCGCGCACCGGCGACAACAGCCCCACGCGGACGAAGCGCGACAGGGCTGCCAGGGTGGTGTTCTCCTGCACACTCAGGTCGAGCGCCACGCCTTGTCGGCGGCGCTCTTCGGGCAGCAGCGCGATGCCCTCGCCGACCGCCTCGCGCGGGCTGCGCAGGGACAACGGACGCCCTTCCAGGCGTACCTCGCCGACGTCCGGTGGTGCCAGGCCGAACAGGCTGCGCAGCAGCTCCTTGGCGCCCGAACCCACCAACCCGGTGAGGCCGACGATCTCGCCGCGGCGCACCTGCAGGTCGACATCCAGGTAAGCCCGTGCCCGGCTCAACCCGCGCACCTCGAGCAACGGCGCACCGGCAGGCACCGTCACCTTGGGATACAGCTCGCCGACTTCTCGGTTGACCATCAGCCGCGTGATCTGCTCCAGCGACGTGTTTCGTGGGTCGACTTCGGCGACATCGCGACCGTTGCGCAGCACCGTCACGCGGTCGCACAGGGCCTCGATTTCCTGCAGGTAATGAGAGATGTAGATGATCGCCAGGCCATCATCGCGCAAGCGCTGGATGATCCGCAGCAAACGCTCCACTTCACGCTGCACCAGAGCCACACTGGGCTCGTCGAACACCAGCACACGGGGTTTGACCAGCAGCGCACGGACGATCTGCACCACCTGTTGCTCGGCGCTGCTCAGTTCACCGATCAGCGCATCGGCCGGCAGACGCAGGCCGAAGTAATCGTCCAGCAAATGTGCAGCCTCGCACTGCTGGCTACGTCGATCGAGCAATGGGCCGCGCCGCCGTTCATGGCCTAAGAACAAAGCTTCACCAACCGTGAAACTGGCCGGCAACAAGCGCTCCTGATGGATGAAGCCGATGCCCAGGCGCTCCACCTGGCGCGGGCTGAAATGCCCGTAAGGCTGGCCGTCGAGCAGCAGGCTGCCGGCGTCCGGGCGGTGGATGCCGGCCAGCACCTTGATCAGCGTCGACTTGCCGGCACCGTTCTCGCCTACCAGGCCGTGCACGCTGCCCGCCGCCACGCGCAGGCTCGCGCCATCGAGTGCACGGGTGGCGCCGAAGGTCTTGACGATGCCGCGCAGCTCCAGCACCGGCGTACTCATGCGTCGCCCCGGATACGTCGGACTTCATCGACGTTACCCGCCGTGGTCAGCAGGGTTTCGACGAACGTCTCGCGCGGCAGATCGTGCTCGCCAGCCAGGTAACGGGCAACGTTGTGTACCGCCGTACGGCCGATCAGCGCCGGCTGCTGCGCCACTACCGCCGCCACCGGGCTACCCGGTTGGCGCAGCAGGTCCAGCACCTCGGGCGTACCGTCGACGCCATAGGTGCGCACTTCATTGCGCCCGGCTTCGATCAACGCCTGGCTGGCCCCGAGCTGCGGCAGATCCCAGGCCGCCCAGATCGCGTCGAGTTCACCCTTGGGGTACTTGTTGAGCAAGGCGGCAACCTGGCTGCGGGCGTCCTGCACGGTGTTGGGAATCACGTCGTGCAGCTCCGGCTGGATGAATTCGATTTGCGGGTAGAATTTGCTAACCAGCTTCAACTGATCGTAACGAATGCCGCAGCTCGGTACGCCATAAAAACCATTGAACAGCAGCACCCTGCCCTTGCCGCGCAGATCGGCCACCAACTGCTTGGCCAGTAGCAATCCCGTGCTCCAGTTGTCGGCGGAAATCGTATTGATCGCGTACTGCGATGGCACCTCGATGGTGAACAGCGGGATGCCGGCGGCGCTGATGCGCTTGAACCATGGGTCGATGATGCTCAGTGTACCGAGGTTATGAATCACCGCATCGGGCTTCTGGGTCACCAGGTTCTGCAACTGGGTCACCATGGCCTTGTCGTTGCGCCCGGCGTCCAGGGTGATCGGCGTGCCACCGAGGCGTTGCACCTCCTCGACCTGCGCCTTGAAGGCCCGGCTGTCGAAATAGATACTGGTGCCCACGGTGCTGATGGCGACGCGCTTGCCGTTCAGCGAAGGCACTGTAGCGCTCGCCTCGGCGCCGCTATCGGCGTCGTTCGCCACAGCGCGGCTTAACGGTGCGGCAAGCCCGAGAGCGAGCATTGCCGAACAAGCGCCGAGCAGGTGGCGCCGGGAAATGCCGGCGAATGGGTGGTCGCTCATTGATCACCTCGCAGGTTCTTGACCTGATCCAGGTTGTCGCGGGTCGTCAACAGTGTGGCGACATGGCTCTCCTTCGGCAGATCACGCTGTCCGGCCAGGTAACGGGCCACGTTGCGCACCGCGGTACGGCCGATCAGGTCAGGCTGCTGCGCCACCACCGCGCCGATGGGCGAATCGCTACGGGCGATCAGCTCCAGCACTTCAGGCGTGCCGTCCACACCGTAGGTGCGGATCTCGGTGCGCCCGGCGTCGATCAGCGCCTGGCTGGCGCCGAGCTGAGGAATGTCCCAGGCCGACCAGATGGCGGCGATCTCGCCCTTGGGATACTTGTTCAGAAGCGCGGCGATCTGGCTGCGCGCATCCTGCACGGTGTTGGGGATCACGTCGCGCAGCTCCGGCTCGATGATCTGCAGCTGCGGATGCGCGGCCAGCACCTTCTTCAACTCGTCATAGCGGATCGCGCAGACCGGCACCCCGTAGAAGCCGTTGAACACCAGGATGCGGCCCTTGCCGCCGGTGTCGCGCACCAGTTGTTCGGCCAGCGCTCGGCCGGCCGCGACGTTGTCCGACGTGGTGTTGTTGAGGCTGTACTGCGACGGTGCATCGATGGTGAACAGCGGGATGCCCGCCACCTGGATGCGTTTGAGCCAGGGGTCGATAACGCTCAGGGTGCCGAGGGTCTGGATCACCGCATCGGGCTTCTGTGTCACCACCGTCTGCAGTTGCCTGACCAGGTTGCGGTCGTTGCGTCCGGCGTCGAGGGTGATCGGCGTGCCGCCCAGGCGCTTGATCTCATCGACCTGCGCCTGGAACGCCTTGATATCGAAGTAATGACTGGTGCCGGTCATGCTCACGGCAATGCGCTTGCCGGCCAGCGACGGCACGGCATCGCCCTCCTCGGCTTGCGCCAGGCCGCCCGCCAGTGCCAGCAGCAGAGCGGTGAGCAACGTCAGGATTCGACTCATGCCTGCGCCCCTTGCTGGTCGGCCAAGGCGGCGCCGTTGAGGTAGTGGTCGCCGAGCAGCCGCCGTTGAGTGAGCAGTGCCGGCTCGGCGCTGCCCGGCTGTGGACGCGGCAGGCTGCTTCCGGTCAGCTCGAAATGCGTCTGCCCGGCCAGGCGCGCGGCCTCGGCGGCGGCCAGACGAAAAGCGATGGCGGCCGACTGCGAGGCATCGGCGCGTGCCAGCAACGCGTCGGCGGCGTCGATACGGATGCGCAACTCGCCGACTGCAGCGATTACCAGCGCTTCATGACGGGCACTCTGCCCGCGCAGGTAGTCGAGCAGAGCGGCCTCGACATGACGGGCATGGGCCAGGTCGCCCCGGCCTTGGGAATGGGTGTTGGACATGACGTGACCTCAGTTCCAGGAATGACGTTGCGGCCGGATGCCGTTGAGCAATTGGTTGCCGACCAGGTGGTACTTCCAGCGCACCGGGTCATGCAGGGTGTGGGTGCGTGCGTTGCGCCAGAAGCGATCCAGCCCCTGGCTGACCGAGACGCTGCGCGTGCCACCCAGCTCCAGCAGGCGGCTGGACGCCTCGAGGGAGATCTCGGTGGACAGCACCTTGGCCTGGCCGACCACCACCGAGGCGTCGGCAACGTGCGTTTCGCTGGGCTCGGCGACGGCGCGATCGACCGCCTCGGCAGCGCGCTGCAAGATCGCCTCGGCCGCCTGCAGGCGCCAGGCCAGCTCGCCGATCAGCGCCTGGCCGAGCGGGTCCTGCCAGCCGTGCTGCAACCCGCTGTCCACCCAGGGGCGTGCCTGACGCGCCACGCGCAGGGTTTCGGCGAAGGCGCCACGGGCGATGCCGGTGTCCACCGCCGCCTGGATGATCTGCGAAATCGGGCCATCGGCGGTGGGCTGGTCGTAGGCCTTCCAGGCCGGTATCACGTCGCTCGCGGGCACCCGTACGCCGTCGATACGCACCTGGCCGCTGGCGGTGATGCGCTGGCCGAAGCCGTCCCAACTGTCGATCACCGTGAGGCCGACGGCGTCGCGTGGCACGAAGGCGATGTGTGGGCGACCCTCCTCGTCGACACCCGCGACCGGGACGATGTGGGCGAACAACGCACCGGTGCAGTAGGCCTTCTCGCCGTCGAGCACGGCGCTGTCGCCTTCGAAGCGGATCTGCGTCTGGAAGGTGGTGACGTACTGGCTGCGCGCTTCGGAGAAGGCATTGCCGAAACGGTAGCCCTGCAGCACCTTGGCGTAGTAGTGGCGCTTCTGCTCCTCGCTGCCGGTCAGGCCGAGGTTGCTGAGCACGCCGAAGTGGTTCTGTGGCAACTGGCCAAGCGACGAATCGGCGGCAGAGATGGTCGCGATCACCTCGCTGAGGGTGACGTAAGACACCCCCGCGCCACCGTAGGCCTCGGGCACGCTGATCGCCCACAGGCCGCTTTCGGAGAAGCGTTCCAGCTCCTCCCAGGGTAAGCGTCGCTCGCGGTCACGCAAGGCCGCGTCGCGGGCGAAATCCTCGGCCAGGCGCTGCGCCACCTCGATGGCTTCGGCGTCGTTACGGATGATATGGGCCGCACGCTGCGGCGCCGAGCGAACCTGCGCAGGCAGGTCGGCTGACGGTGACTGGGTCATGTGCTACTCCATGAGTGACGGGTTCCCCAGGGCTACAGCACAGCCCGTACCAACCTGGGCAACCCTGTTGATTCAGCTATTTGGCGAACCTTCCCGGTTATCGGCAAAGCGCCCACGGGACAAACTGCGGATCAGCTGTTGCCCAGCGAACAGCTGGCTCAGAGGCTGATATCCAGCGGGTACTGAACGATCAGGCGCAACTCGTCGACGTTCGATTCAGCACTGTGATCGCCACCCACGCGGTGGGTGGCTTGCAGCAGGTTGAAGGACAGGTTCTTGGCCGACCCACTCTGCACCACGTACGAGAGCCACAGATTGCGTTCCCAGTGGCGGCCATCCTCGATGCCATTGAAGTAGCTGTAGGCACCACTGGCGCGCCTGCCATCGATGTCGCTGCCGCGCACATAACGCGCAGTCAGGCTCAGCCCAGGGACGCCAAGTGCGGCAAAGTCGTAGTCGTAACGGGCCTCCCAGGCACGCTCGTTGGGATTGTTGAAGTCCGATACCTGCGAAGCGGCATCGAGCTGCAGGTCATAGGTATTCCACACATAGTCGAACGGCGTGTCGCCATCGATGCGCGTGTAGGACAGCTTGAGGCCATGAGAGCCGGCAGCCAGCCCGGCATGCACGCTCCAGGAGTCGTTGTCGATCTCTCCGGCCAGCGCCTGGCCGCTGTCACGGGTGCGGTAATAATTGAGCCCGGTCTTCAGACTCAACTGGCTACCCAGCGGCTGCACATGCTCGACGTTGAAGAACGACTGGCTCCAGACGTCGTCGAGGCGGCTGCTGTGCAGGCGCAAGGTGAGTTGGTCGTTGAACCGGTAATCGCCGCCCAGGTACACCACATCATTGGCACCCTTGATGCGCCCGGCATACACGGTGCCGAGGTCGCCACGGTGGCTGCTGGCGTTGCGGTCACTGCTCGACTCGAGCTTGCCACCCTGCAGGCTCAGGCCATCCAGCGACTCGTTGTTGAAGATGAAGCCGCGCAGGGTCTGCGGCAGCAGGCGAATGTCGCTGGCGTGCAATACCGGGCTGCTCGGGCTGACGTCGCCATAGCGCAGCTCGGTGTCGAAGGCGCGCACCTTGAGTGCTGCACCAACCTTGCCGGAGCTGTCCTTGGGCTCGCCGTCGAAGTTGCTCCCCGAGCGCGACACGATACCGGGCACGCCGACACCATTGCCGACCGTACCGTTACCGCCATCGAGCTTGAGGCCGACCAACCCCTGCGCGTCCAGGCCGAAGCCTACAGTGCCATGGGTGAAGCCGGATTGCAGGTTGGCGATGATGCCGTGGCCCCATTCGCGATGCAGACTTTGCCGCTCGCCATTATTTGGGTTGCGAGTGAAGTCGCCGTGGCGATAGTCCTGGCTGAAAAAGAAGTTTCGGTTGAGCACGTGGATCTGCGCACCGTCGATGAAACCTTCATCCTCATCGTTGTCGGCAAAGGCAGGGCTGGCCAGCAGGATGGCCAGAGAAAGAGCTGCTCTGTAGCAAGTTGTAGGGCGCATGGCAGAGGTCCTTGGAGTGACAGGGTCGGCGCCTTTCTAGGCGTTGTACAACCGCTATGCCAACAACCATGCCAAGGCATTAAATCAATATTAATCAATTACTTGCATTAACAATTCAACATCAAGGCAATGTGCCTTCAGGGCAATCTGTGCAACTGCTGTTGCCGGTGCCACAGCAGTTTCTTCAGGGCGGAAAAACCGGGTCTGGGCTTGAACCGATCAGCCAAGAAAAACGCCGCGACTGCATTGCAGAATCGCGGCGTTTTTTTGCTGGATCGAACAGCAGTGAACAGTGCTGTGAAGCGAAGATTCTTCGCGGACAATCGGAGTGCCGACCAGTGCTCCCACAGTTGCTCTTGTGGGAGCGGATTCATCCGCGAAGCGTTTGCTCTGGCGACTGCTTGGTAATGCAGGTCACTTGATACGCTTGCTCATCGATCTGCCTTGCCGCCCAGGTAAAAATGCTGGATATCTTCCCGCGCTGCCAACTCGGCAGCGCCGCCCTCTCCCACCACCCGACCGTTCTCCAGGATATAGGCGTAACTGGCATGGCGCAGGGCGACGTTGATGTTCTGCTCGGCGACCAGAAAGCTCACGCCCTCCTGGGCATTGAGCTGGGCGACGATGGCGAAGATCTCCTCGACGATGATCGGCGCCAGGCCCATCGAGGGCTCATCGAGTAGCACCAGGCGCGGCTTGGTCATCAGCGCACGGCCGATGGCAAGCATCTGCTGCTCGCCGCCGGAAGTCAGCCCTGACTGGGCCTTGCGCTTGGTCTTCAAGCGCGGGAACCAGGCGTAGATGCGCTCCAGATCCTGCTCCAGTTGGCGTCGCGTGGGTTTGCGCAGGAAGCCGCCGCTGCGCAGGTTCTCCTCGATGGTCAGGTGGGCGAATACATGCCGCCCCTCCAGCACATGGACGATACCCTGGCGCGCCAGCAGGTTGGCTGCAACGCCTGCGGTGCTCTGTCCCTGGAACCGGATCTGGCCACGGCTGACCTGCGCCCGGTCGGCCTGCACCAAACCGGAAATGGCCTTGAGCGTGGTGCTCTTGCCAGCGCCGTTGGCGCCGAGCAGCGCGACGATATCGCCCTGCCCGACCCGCAGAGAAACCCCGGCCACGGCGAGGATCGCGCCGTCGTAGATCACTTCGATATCGTCTACCGCAAGTAGCTCCCGGCTCGCGGCAGTCGTTTGGGGCGCACTGCTCATATCTGTATCCTCCGTGGGCACACTCGCGCCCGGTTGTATGTCGCACGTTTGAACCCCGCTGCCTGTTCGCGGCAGGCGGCTATTGCGCATTGCAATCGCGAGGCGTCACACCCTTCTCTTTCGCGTACTCGGCCGACTTGGCGTCGATCAACGGACGCAGGGTGACACGGTCGGCCTGAACCCAGTCGGTGATCAGCTTCCACTGCTGCCCATCCCACTGCTGAACCTTGGCGGCCCCGCCACCCTCGTGGTCGCTGCACGAAAGCTTCAGTGGCTGCATCAGGCCAAGGAAACCGATCTCCTTGAGGCGCGCATCGTCGAGATCGAGGTGCTCGAGGCCCCAGCTACCTTCCTCGCCGTTGAGTGGCCGGTTGCCAAATTTCTTCTGCCCGGCGCGAATCGCTTCGACGGCGATGGCGGCGTTCACCAGACCGGAGTTGTAGTACACGCTGCCGAAACTCTTCGGATCCTTGAGGTCGCTCTTGCCCTTGTCGAGGATGTGTTCCTTGATGCGTTGGTGAATGTCGAAGTCGGCACCGCCCGGATAGGGCGTCAGCGCCAGGTAGCCCTTACCCGCCTCGCCGGCCGGCAGCACGTCTTCGTTGGAGCTGGCCCAGATGTCGCCGATGATGCGATCGACCGGAAAGCCGAAACGTGCGGCGGTCTTGATCGCCACCGGAGTAGACACGCCCCAGGTGCGCAGGAATATCCAGTCCGGCTGGAGCTGCCGTACCTGGCGCCATTGCGAAGCCTGTTCATTACCCGGATCGGCGACGGGAATCTGGATGTTCTCGAAACCGTACTTTTCTGCCAGCAGCTTCAACGGCCCCTGTGTTTCCCGACCGTAGGCCGAGTCGTGGTAGACGGTGGCGATTTTCTTGCCCTTGAGCTTGTCCAGCCCGCCTTCGCGCTCGGCCACGTAATTGATGAACGCCGAAGCCTCGCTGTAGAACGTCAGCATCACCGGGAAGTTGTAGGGGAACACGCTGCCGTCGGTGGCTTCGGTGCGGCCGTAGCCGAGGGTGATCAGCGGGATCTTGTCGGCCGCAGCCTTGTCCGCCAGGGCATAGGCAGCCGGCGCGCCATTGGGCTGGTAGACCGCCACCGGTGCGCCACCCAGACCATTCTTGAAGCGCTCGTAGCACTCGATGCCCTTCTCCGCCGTCCACTCGGTCTCGCACTCCTGCCAGACCAGCTTGACGCCATTGATGCCACCTTCCACCTCGTTGATGTAGCGCAGGTAGTCGATCATCCCGGCCCACACTGGAATGCCGCTGGAGGCATAGGCACCGACCCGGTAGGTGGCCAGCGGGAAGAACTGTTCATTGGCCGCCTGGACCGTCACCGGCAGCGCGGCGCAGGTTGCGAGCGCCAGGCCGAAGGCGGCGAAGCTACGTTTCAGGGTTGCATTCATGCTGTTTTCTCTACTCACGCGCCCGATCTGCACAACGGCGGCCAGGCGCTGGTTGTCGATAGGGTCTTATTGCTCGTTGGCGCAGTCGCGTGGGGTGATGCCTTTTTCCTTGGCGTAGGCAGCGGACTTGGTTTCGATCAGCGGACGCAGGGTGGCGCGGTCGGCCTGGACCCAGTCGGTCACCAGCACCCACTTATCGCCATCCCACTGCTGCACACGGGCAGCACCGCCGCCCTCGTGGTCAGAGCAGGACAGTTTCAGCGGTGGCAACAGCCCTTCGAAACCGCTGGCCTTGAGACGCGCTGCATCGATGTCCAGATGCTCGAAGCCCCAGCGTGCTTCCTCGCCGGTGAGCGGGCGGTTACCAAATTTGCCCTGGGCAGTGCGCAGTGCCTCGACGGCAATCGCGGCGTTGATCAGGCCGATGTTGTAGTACACCTTGCCGAAGTAGCGCTTGTCCTTGAGGTCGCTCTTGCCGGCATCGAGGATATGCTGGCGCAGGCGCTGGTGAATCTCGAAACCGTCGCCACCGGGGAACGGCGCCAGGGCCTGGTAACCCTTGGCCGCCGTGCCAGCAGGGATCACGTCAGCCTCTGAACCGGCCCAGACGTCGCCGATGATCCGATCCACCGCAATGCCAAAGCGCGCAGCGGTCTTGATGCCCACCGGAGTGGACACGCCCCAGGTACGCAGGAACACCCAGTCCGGCTTGATCTGCCGCACCTGGCGCCATTGCGCGGACTGCTCGTTGCCCGGATCGGCCACCGGGATCTGGATGTTCTCGAATCCGTACTTTTCCGCGAGCAGCTTCATCGGCGCCTGGGTTTCGCGACCGTAGGCCGAGTCGTGGTAGACGGTGACGATCTTCTTGCCCTTGAGCTGGTCGAAACCACCCTCGCGCTCGGCAATGTAGTTGATGCCCACCGAGGCCTGGCTGTAGTAGTTCAACAGCAGCGGAAAGGCATAGGGGAACACGCTGCCGTCGGTGGACTCGGTACGTCCGCCCGCGCCATCGATCAACGGGATGCGGTCGGCCGCGCCCTTCTCCATCAGCGCATAGGAGCCTGGGGTACTGTGGGTGAAGAAGAACGCCGTCGGCGCGCCATCCTTGCCATCCTTGTAGCGCTCATAGCACTCGACGATGCGATCGACGTTCCACTCGGTCTCGCACTCCTGCCACACCAGCTTGACGCCGTTGATGCCGCCTTCCACCTCGTTGATGTAGCGGAAGTAGTCGATCTCCCCGGCCCACCAGGGAATGCCACTGGACGCATAGGCGCCGACCCGGTAGGTGGCCATGGGAATGAACTGCTGGTTATCGGCGGCCTGGGCGATGGCCGGTGACAAGACCTGAGCGCCGAGCACGAAAAGGCTGGCGAGCAGGTGGCGATGCAAGGTTTTGCGCATGATGTGTACTTCTTGTGCAGTGCTGGAAACCTCCTTTCCCGGGGTCGGGTCAAGGTTCGTGGTAGCGTTCAAATCGTGGGGCTCAGAATCTCAGCGGCCACACCCTGATGCGTTCGCGCAGGTCGCCGAGCAGGCGTACCAGCCCTTCCGGCTCCTTGATCAGAAACCAGATGATCAGGCTGCCGAAGAGGATCTTCTGCAGGTTCTGCAATTGCCCGGCATCGACGCTGCCGTCGAACAGCCATTGCCCGGCGTGGTTGAGCAAGATCGGTGTAAAGCTGATGAAGGCGGCGCCGATGAAGTTGCCGGCGATGCTGCCCATGCCACCGATGATGATGATGAAAAGGATCTGGAACGACCGGTTGATATCGAAACTCCCGGCGCTGGCGGTGCCCAGGTAGGCGAAGGCCCAAAGCGCCCCGGCGATGCCCAGGTAGAAGGAGCTGACCGCGAAGGCCAGGCGCTTGTAGCGATCCACCGGAATGCCGATCACTGCCGCGGCGGTATCCATGTCGCGGATCGCCATCCAGTTGCGGCCGACCTGACTACGCACCAGGTTGACCGCCACCCAGGTCAGCAGCACCACGCAACTCAGGGTCAGCAGGTAACGGCCGACCGGCGTGGCCAGGCTGTAGCCGAACAATTCCAGGCGCGGCGCACTGATGGTTCCGGACGAGGCGTAGTTGTAGAACCAGGGAAACTTGGCGAACACCCACTCCAGAAAGAACTGCGCAGCCAGCGTGGTGACCATCAGGTAGAAACCCTTGATCCGCGAACTGGGAATGCCGAACAGCAAGCCGACCAGGCCGGCGATCAGCCCGCCGCCGATCAGCGCCAGCGGCAAAGGCAGCCCAGGCACACGCAGCAGCAGACCGTAGGTCGCGAAAGCCCCCACCGCCATGAAGCCGGCGGCACCGACCGAGGTCTGCCCGGTGTAGCCGGTCAGCAGGTTCAGCCCCAGCCCGGCCAGCGACAACACCAGGAAGGGAATCAGGATCGCGTTGAGCCAATAGTCGTTGCCCAGCAAGGGCAGCGCGATGAAAGCCAGCAGCAGCAACAGCCACAACCCCAGCGGCCAGCGATGGCGTACCAGGATCAGAGGCGCTTCGTCGAAGCGGGTGCGCAGGCGTGAAACGGAAGCGATCATGGCGTCATACCCGTTCGATGGCCCGGTCGCCAAACAGGCCGGTCGGACGAATGTAGAGGAAGATCAGGGCGAGGAAATAGGCGAACCAGGGCGTGATGCCGCCACCGATCAGCGGGCCGATGTAGGCCTCGGCAAGGTTTTCCGCTGCGCCGACGATCAGCCCGCCGACGATGGCCCCGCCAATCGAGGTGAAGCCGCCGATGATCAGCACCGGCAGCGCCTTGAGCACCACCAGCGAGAGCGAGAACTGCACGCCCTGGCGCGCGCCCCAGAGCAGCCCGGCAACCAGACCGACCACTCCCGCTACGGCCCAGACGATTTGCCAGATGCGATTCAGGTTGATGCCCAGCGACAGCGCGGCACGGGTATCGTCGGCCACCGCCCGCAGCGCCACGCCGATACGAGTCTGGTTGAACAGCAAAGCCAACACCACCACCAGCAGGGCCGAAACACTCGCGGCGACCAGGTCGAACTGGCTGATCATGATCTCGCCAACGAACAGCGGAATGTCCTCGATACCCAGATCCAGCGCACGCACCTGGGCGCCCATCAGCCCCTGGGCCAGGCCCTCGATGATGAACGACAGGCCGAGGGTGGCCATGAACAGGGTGATCTGCGAGCGATTGACCAGCGGCCGCAGCACCAGCCGCTCGATCAACAGCGCGCCGATGATCATCACCAGCACCGTCACAGCCTGCGCCAAGGCGAAAGGCAGCCCCTGCTCGTGCAGGCTGACGAAAGTCAGCGCGGCAAACAGCAGCATCGCGCCCTGGGCGAAATTGAACACACCGCTGGCCTTGTAGATCAGCACGAAGCCGATGGCCACCAGCGAATACAGAGTGCCGGCGAGCAACCCGCCGATCAGGGTTTCCAGAAAAAAGATCATCCGTTTGGCGTCCCCAGATAAGCGGCGATCACATCGGGATTGACCTGAACCTCGGCCGGTGTGCCATCACCGACCTTGCGCCCGTAGTCCAGCACCACCACGTGGCCGGACAACCCCATGACCACCTGAATGTCGTGTTCGATGAGAATCACCGTGGTGCCGAGGTCGCGGTTGATGTCCGCGATGAAGCGGCTCATGTCCCGTTTCTCTTCGGCGTTCATCCCCGCTATCGGCTCATCGAGCAGCAACAGAGTCGGCTGCGCGATCAGTGCGCGGCCCAGCTCCACGCGCTTTTGCAGGCCGTAGGCCAGGCTGCCCACGGCAACGTCGCGCCAGGGCTGCAGCTCGAGGAACTCGAGCACGCTCTCGGCGCGTTCAGCGAAAGCGCGCGCTTCACGCCGGGCACGTGGCAGGCCCAGCGCCTGCTCGAGAAAGAAGCTGCGCTGGAAGCGCGACAGCCCCGTCAGCAGGTTGTCCAGCACACTCATCTTCTTGAACAGGGCATTGTTCTGGAAGGTGCGGCCAATCCCGAGCCGAGCAGCCTTCAGCGGGTGTGGCCGGCGCAACGGTTTGGCGGCAAAGTACAGCTGCCCGGCATCGGCCTGGTAGACCCCATTGAGGATATTCAGCAGCGAGCTCTTGCCAGCCCCGTTCGGGCCGATCAGGGCGCAAATCTCACCACGCCTGACACTGAACGACAGATCGGAAATCGCCTTCACGCCCTTGAACGACAGTGACACGTTGCGTATCTCCAGCAAGGCGCTCATGCCGCCCGCTCCAGATATTCATCCAGCCACGGGCCTCGTAGCACTGCACCGGCAGGCGCACCCGGCACCTCGATCCGGCGCAGCCGGTGGAAACCGAGCAAGCGCCGCACCCGCTCCTTCAGCCAGCGGCGCATGCCTTGGTGCGGATTCGCCAGCGTCCAGTCACACAGGCGCCGCCGCCAACTGCCCGCTGGGGGTAGACGGGCCTCGATCTCGCCAGCCAGCGCCTCGACCCGCGCGGCAGACAGCAACAATCCGGTCGGGGCAATTTCGCGGCGATCGCGACCGGCTGACTCGCTGGTTTCCGGGAAGGCCAGACCCTCACCATGTTCCAGCCAGCGACTCAGCAAATAACTCAATCCCTCACGCCATTCGGTGCCCTCATCGACCCATAGCACATCATCCTCGGCCACCTGCGCCCAACCCTGACGCTGCGCTACCGGCGCCTCGCCGACAAACAGCGTCGACAGTGGCTGCACCTGCCACAAGCCATTGCTCACGGCATTGGCCTGGGCGGAAAACAGGCGCAGCGGCCAATACTCGACAAGGCCGCTGCCTAACCAGTGCGACACGTTCTCACGGCGCTGGACGAAGGCAAACGCCGGACGCCCATGGCGCAGCAGCCGTTGCAGCTCATCGCCACGACTATCGCGGCCGATCACCAGATTCTGGCCACCAAGCTGCTGGGCAGCCAACGCCAGAATCAGCAGGCTCGGCTCGAAGGCACCGCTCAACGCCAGTCGCGCCCCAGGGGTGAAACCCTGCTGGCGCAAGCCATCGGCGACTCGCTCGACCTCGCGCTGCACATCGATCCAGCGCCAGGCCTTCCAGGCGCCAAGGCGGCGGTGGCGCAGAGCGATCTGCGTCGGCCGCTCCCGAGCCCAACGTTGCAGCGCCGTCAGTGCGCTGTCGGCCACCACCTCAGGCAATGGCGGGTAGAACTCATGAATGCTCATGCGACGGCTCCTCTGCCGAGTCAGGCCGGCTCGGCCAGGCTGACACTGGCAGCTTTACGCTGCTGGCTGAGGTCGCGATAACCGGCGCCCGGATGGTTGGCGGGCAGTCGCGGGCCATCACCGAACAATTTCTCGCGCAGGGTTCCGGAGCGATAATCGGTCTTGTACACGCCGCGTGCCTGCAACTCGGGCACCAGCAGCTCGACCACATCACGGAAGGTTTCGTGGGCCAGGGCATATGCCAGGTTGAAGCCGTCCACGTCGGTCTCCTCGACCCAGGCCTGCAGCTCGTCGGCAACGGTCTGCGCACTGCCGACGATCAGCGGACCGAAGCCGCCAATGCCAACCCAGTCAGCCAGTTCCTGGACCGTCCACTGCTTGTCCGGGTCGGCGGTAGAGAAGGTTTCTACTGCCGATTGAATGGCGTTGGTGTGGATGTGCTTGAGCACCTGATCCGGCTGGTACTGGCCAAAGTCGATACCGGTCCAGCCGGAAATCAGCGCCAGCGCCCCCTCGTAGCTGCTATAGGATTTCAGCTCCTGCCACTTGGCCTGGGCTTTGGCGTCGGTCTCGTCGACGATCACCGTCTGCAGGTTGAAGATCAGCACCTTGCGTGGATCGCGCCCGGCTTCGGCAGCCCGACGGCGGATGTCTGCCACGGTTTTCTTCAGGATCGCCTTGGACGGTGCGGCGACGAACACGCACTCGGCGTGCCCGGCCGCGAAGTCCTTGCCGCGGCTCGATGCGCCAGCCTGGTAGAGCACCGGCGTGCGCTGCGGCGACGGTTCACAGAGGTGGATGCCAGGCACCTGGAAATGCTCTCCCTGGTGACGGATTTCATGAACCTTGCTCGGGTCGGTGAAGATCCCGCGTTCACGATCACGCACCACCGCCCTCTCCTCCCAGCTGCCTTCGAACAGCTTGTAGAGCACTTCAAGGTATTCATCGGCGTAGTCGTAGCGCGCATCGTGATCGCTCAGGGCCTTCTGCCCGAGGTTGCGCGCACCGCTGTCGAGGTAGGACGTGACGATGTTCCAGCCGATGCGCCCCTTGGTTAGGTGGTCCAGGGTCGACAGGCGCCGGGCGAAGGGATACGGATGCTCGAAGGTCAGCGAAGCAGTCAGGCCGAAACCAAGGTGTTCGGTAACCAGGGCCATTGGCGTGATCAGCGCCAGCGGATCGTTGACCGGAACCTGGGTCGCCTGGCGGATGGCCGCGTCGCCATTGCCGCCCAGCACGTCGTAGATACCGATCACGTCGGCGATGAAGATGCCGTCGAACTTGCCGCGCTCCAGCAACCTGGCCAGATCCGTCCAGTACTCCAGATCCTTGTACTGCCAGGCGCGATCCTTGGGGTGCCGCCACAGGCCAGGTGACTGATGGCCGACACAGTTCATCTCGAAGGCGTTCAAACGAATTTCACGTGACATGGGGACTCCTGGTCGATAAGGCCAGCACCTTGTCGTGGCACTGTTTAATCACTTACCAACAGAATCCATGCCAACTGATATTTTCTTTAATAACAAGTATTTAGCGATTACATAAACAATGATGGTGTGCCCATGCGGGCAAGAGGTGTTGATCCGCTGTGCGGCATTCAACAGCTTTAAGCCTGGGTCGGCGTCAGACCGTATGCGGGGCGCTTCGATAGCACGCTCCTTGTGATTGGGATAGTCGCTCGTTGCCACCAAGCCATGCGCCATATGGATCCAGCATGCGCTCACCCTGTCGGCGATGGCCGCGCCTGCTCTGCGCAACGCCCGGCATCAACGAGCTCATGCATCCTCCCCCAAGCATAACGCCGGCTGCCAGCCCACTTCCCGGCCATCTGCGCCACTCCCCGGTGAGCGAAACAGGCATCGGCCTCAGCGCTTTGATGACGCGCCACGGGTTGCCGAAACGCTGCGCTTGCGAGCAGAAGGACGACGGCCAGAGGAACCAGGACAGGGTTGAAAGAGCCCAGCGCTAGCGCTGGGCTTCAGGAATTCAGCTGCAACATCGAACAATCGACTCTGTCATCGCCTTGCCGGTCATCGTCAGGCGTACCCTGGCCGTCTGCAGGCGGCGTTGAATCGCCGTCATGCTCTGCTTCCGATTTGACGGCATCCTGCTCCTGCTTCGAACCATGCCCCTGCGTCGAGCTGTTAACGGATGGCCCTTGATAGGGTGCTGCCGGGCCGTTCTTGTCTTCCACTGTCAGGCGCAGAGCGTCTGCGCGTATTAGATTGGTTGAAACCGGCGGCGCGAAGTGCCCGCCGTTCGACAAACGGCCAGGCAAGCGTATCTGCCCCCGCCCCCGGCGCCGAGAAGCCATTGCCCCTGGCTGCTGGCCTTGAGCGCAGCAGGCCATTTCGATCGCAGGGGCAGCTTTCTTGGTAAACTGACCTCACGGCGCAGCCGAATTCACACTCGTTACCCAACCCAGACCATGGCGTTACCGCCCCGCTCGCCACTCATGCCGGCGAATGTTTGCATCTGCCACCTTCCTGATGCCCCAGGCTAAAAACGGCAGCCCAGCCTTATTAAGCATCGAACAGACTTGAGCAAAATGCCCCCAGAATTATCCTCACTGCCCGCCGATACCGGCCACGCGCTATCCCGCCGCTTCTCCGTGGCGCCGATGATGGATTGGACAGACCACCACTGCAGGTACTTCCTGCGCCAGCTGTCGCAGCACGCGCTGCTCTATACCGAGATGGTCACCACCGGCGCGTTGCTGCATGGCGATACCCAGCGGTTTCTGCACTACGACCAGGCCGAGCATCCCCTGGCGCTGCAATTGGGCGGCAGCAACCCGGCCGACCTGGCGGCCTGTGCACGGCTTGCCGAGCAGGCGGGCTACGACGAGGTGAACCTCAACGTCGGCTGCCCCAGTGACCGGGTGCAGAACAACATGATCGGCGCCTGCCTGATGGCCCATCCGGCGCTGGTGGCCGAGTGCGTCAAGGCGATGCGCGATGCGGTGAGCATCCCCGTCACCGTCAAGCACCGCATCGGTATCGACGGGCGCGACAGCTACGCAGAGCTCTGCGATTTCGTCGGCCAGGTGCGCGATGCCGGCTGTCGCAGCTTTACCGTGCATGCACGCATCGCCATTCTCTCGGGTCTGTCGCCGAAGGAAAACCGCGAGATTCCGCCGCTGCGCTACGATATCGCCGCGCAATTGAAGCAGGACTTTCCTGATCTCGAATTGGTCCTCAATGGCGGCATCAAGACGCTCGAGGCATGCAGGCAGCACCTGCAGACCTTCGACGGGGTGATGCTCGGCCGCGAGGCCTACCACAATCCGTATCTGCTGGCGGAGGTCGACGGGCAACTGTTCGGCAGCGAACGCCAGCCAGTCAGTCGGCACCAGGCGATGCTGGTCATGCGCCCTTATATCGAGCGGCATATGGCCGCTGGCGGCCTGATGCACCACGTCACGCGCCATATGCTGGGCCTTGCCCAGGGCTTCCCCGGGGCGCGGCGCTTCCGTCAATTATTGTCTGCAGACATCCACAAGAGCGACCAGCCGCTGGCCATTTTCGACCAGGCGGCCGAGCTGCTGCAGGGCCGCTGAGGCAGCACGGCCGCTCAACGGCCGTGCCACCAGTTGAGCGGCAACCGAGGCTCAGGTAAGGTCGTGACACCCCGAATCGACAAGGCCGTGACATGACCTCCAAGCTGGATCAACTCAAGCAGTTCACCACCGTGGTTGCCGACACCGGCGACATCGACGCCATCGCCCGCCTCAAGCCGGTCGACGCCACCACCAACCCGTCCCTGCTGCTCAAGGCCGCCGCGCTGCCCCGCTACGCCGACCTGCTCAAGCAGGCGGTGGCGGTCAGCAAGGGTGATGTAGACCTGGCCAGTGACCGTTTTGGCGTGACCGTGGGCCGGGAAATCCTGCAGGTGATCCCCGGGCGCATTTCCACCGAGGTGGATGCGCGCCTGTCCTTCGACACCCAGGCCACCCTGAGCCGTGCCAAGCGCCTGGTCGAGCTGTATGAAGAAGCCGGCGTGAGCCGCGAGCGCATCCTGATCAAGATCGCCTCGACCTGGGAAGGCATCCGCGCCGCCGAGCAGCTGGAAAAATCCGGCGTGCAGACCAACCTCACCCTGCTGTTCTCCTTCGCCCAGGCCCGTGCCTGCGCCGATGCCGGCGCCTTCCTGATCTCGCCGTTCGTGGGGCGAATCTACGACTGGTACAAGAAGGCCGAAGGCCGTGACTACGTGGGCGCGGAAGACCCTGGGGTGCAGTCGGTGGCGCGCATCTACGACTACTACAAGGCCCAGGGCCACAAGACCGTGGTGATGGGCGCAAGCTTCCGCAATATCGGCCAGATCGAACAGCTGGCTGGCTGCGACCGCCTGACCATCAGCCCCGAGCTGCTGCAGCAACTGGCCGACGACAACGGCACCCTGGAGCGCAAGCTCGATACCGAGGTGTCCGGGCAGAGTGAAGCGCGCATCAGTGAAACCCAGTTCCGCTGGGACATGAACGAAGACGCCATGGCCACCGAAAAACTCGCCGAGGGCATCCGTCAGTTCGCCCGCGATCAGGAAAAACTGGAAAAGCTGCTCGCCGCCAACAGCTGACCCTGAAATGCAAAACGGGGCGCCGATGCTGTCGGCGCCCCGTTTTTTTATGGCCGGGCTTCAGGGATGCTGTTCGAGGGCACTGACCAGGTCATGGAAGGCCGCGCGGTTCGACTCGTTCAGGCCCATCAGGATGCGATGCGCCTCCAGCACGTGGGCGCGCACCACGTCTTCCGATTGATCCTGGGACGGCAGGTCGGCCAGGCAATTCGGGCACTCGTAGGGCTGGTCGATGATGTTGAACACCTGATCGAAGCCCATCGATTGCAACAGCCGCGTGATGTCGGCGTGGGTGGTCACCACGGTCGGCAACAGGCCCACCTTCTGTCGTGACAGAATCGACAGCTTGGCCAGCAGCCCCAGGGTGGTGCTGTCGATGCTGCGCGTTTCCGTCAGGTCGATGACGATGGCGGAGAAGTTCAGCGCAGTGAAAATCTTCTCGATCGTGGAATCCAGAGCCGAACACAGGGTCAGGCGCACTTCGCCGATGAACTTGAGGACGAAGGTACCATCCTGCTCGGCGAACTGGATTCTACCGGGGCTTATCCCAGGATTCATGCAAGGTTCCTGCTTAACACCAGCAAGGCGATATCATCCGGCATCTCCGCCAGATTGGCCAGTCCAAACACGCTACGCAACCCGTCCAGGGTTCCACCTGCCTGGCTGACCAGCTTGGGCAGCAAGGCTTCTTTTTCCTGCAGATTGTCGCCGTCGAGCAAATCGAGAATGCCGTCGGACAGCAAGGTCAGGCTGAATGATTCGGGAAGGTCGATTTCCAGGTTGTGGTAATCGGCCTCCTTGAACAGGCCGACCGGCAGGCCGCGGCCTTCCAGGTAATAGGCCTGGCCACCGGTGTACATCACCGGTAGCGGCAAGTGGCCGCCGATGCTGTAGGTCAGCCGGTTGGATGCTTCGTCGATCACCCCACCGAGCATGGTCACGTGCTTGCCCAGCTTGCAGTTGATCAGGCCGCGGTTGATATGGCTGAGCACGTCCGACGGCTTGAACTCGGGCAGCATGCCGTTGCGCCGCGACTCGTAGAGCAGGCGCGTGGTCATGAACTTGAGCAGCACGGTGACGAAGGCCGACGAGGCGCCGTGGCCGGAAACGTCCGCCAGGTAGAACGCCACGCGGCGCTCGTCGACCCGGAAGTAGTCGACGAAATCACCGGACAGGTACAGCGAGGGGATGATCTGGTGGGCGAACGACAGCCCCTCGTCTTCCCAGGGGGTGACCGGCAGCATGTTCATCTGCACCTGGCGCCCGGCGTTCTGGTCTTCCTGCAGCAGGTGCAGGCTGGCCTGCAGCTCGCGGTTGGCGGTTTCCAGCTTCTCGCGGTAGCGCTCGTTCTCCTGGCGCAGGTGCACGCGATCCAGCGCACGACGCACCGAGTGCTCGAGCACGGCCAGGTCCTCGAGGGGCTTGATCAGGTAATCGGCCGCGCCAAGGCGTAGCGCCTCCACCACATCGGTCATCACCCCGGCGCCGGAGACCACGATGATCGGCGCGGAGACTTCCAGCGCGTTGATACGGCGGATCAGTTCGAGACCATCGACCTGGGGCATGCGCAGGTCGCAAATGACCAGATCGGGCCGTTCGCGCTCGAACACTTCGAGACCTTGCAGGCCGTTGCTGGCCAGCAGGATGTTGAAGCCGCTGTCTTCCAAGTAGGCTGCAATGCTGGCGCGGACGACTTCGTCATCATCGATCAGCAGCAATGTGGCACTGGTTTTGTGCATGGGGTTTCCAGGCAAACTGCGCCGGGGATGGTTAGCGTAAACGCAGCCAACGACCTGCGCGGGTACACGGTTCGCGTCAAGGCGCAGACGGTACTCCCATCCTCAGCGCGATTCAACAGGCGCCGTTAGCCGCCGAGCAGCTTTACACCTCAAATGGGCGGGGGTTATAAGAATCGCAGCACAGCCCCGACCTACAATGAGGATAGCCCGATGAGTCAGAATGATCGTGATTACACGGAAAAGCGCGATTACATTCGCATGCGCCTGGAGACCCAGGTAACGCTCACTCATGGCGGCCAGAGCGTTCCTGCGTTGTGCCGGGACCTGTCGAGCACCGGCATGCAGCTCGAAGCGCAATGTCAGGCGAAGGTGGGTGACAGGGTGAGCGTGCTGATTCCGTCCACTCACGATTCGCTCAAGGGGTTGGAAACCGACGCGGAAGTGGTACGCGTAACGGATCTGGGTGATGGCCGGCAGGTTCTCGGCGTCGCCGTGACCTCGATGAACTGAAACACCGGGTTACGTGATGGAGCCAGCCTCCATCACGCCTCGCTCAGGCCGTTCGGCCACCAGGCAACCGCCCTCCCCGATTCCTAGAAATCGTCTTCCACATCGCCATCGCGCACGCGAAATTCGCGGTTCTGCAGATAGGCATTGCGGATGAAGATGTACTTGTCGCCGCTGATCATGCGCTCGGCGTCCAGCAGGCTGGCACGGGTATCGACGATATTGACCCCGCGGGTGACGTTGCGCGTCGGCACATGGTCCATGTAGGGATAGGGCGTCAGGAAGCTGTCCGGGATCCTGGCCGGCGCGTCGCGCAGCGAGCTTGGGCCGAGCAGCGGCAGCACCAGATACGGGCCGCTCTGCACGCCCCAGACGCCCAGGGTCTGGCCGAAGTCTTCATCGCTGCGTTGCAGGCCCATGTTGCTCGCCACGTCGAACAAGCCCAGCACACCGATGGTAGTGTTGAGCAACAGGCGGCTGGTGTCCACGCCGGCGTCGTGCGCCTTGCCCTGGAGGAGATTGTTGGCCAGGTTGCCGACATCGCCGACGTTGCGGAATACATTGTGCACACCGGTTTCCAGGAACTGCGGTGTCACCGCCCGGTACCCCTGGGCCAGTGGCTTGAGGGCGTAGGTATCGACGGTATCGTTGAAGCGAAAGACGGGACGGTTGAACGACTCCCAGGGGTCTTCCGTTGCCGCCTGGCCTGCCAGCGGCAGTACCATCAAGCCGGCACAGGCCAGCATCCGACCGAGGCTTGCGATCCAATCGGGTCCAATCAAGCGCATTGCTGTTCTCCTAGGCTAATGAGCGCGGCCTGTCCGGCGGCAGCGGCGTAGTATAAAGCCGTCCGCCGCCAATAGGCAGCGCACCGCGACATCCGGGAGCCGCCACAGGCGACCGCAGGTCTGGAGAGTGCGCCGCGTCACGTCTTCGTCATATTGACTTGGCAAGGTTGCAGCGATAATCGCCAGGGATCGACATCGCATGCCTCAGCCAGCCTTTTGCGCCGCCTCATCCTCCTTCACGGCCATCCTGTTCGGCCTGTCCGGCTGCCTGGTGGATTTCGGCGCACGCAGTGCGTCCTTGAGCGGCCAGCGCCACCTGGCCCTGGTGCGCGAAGGCGGCAGTCCGGCTCGTCATGCCGTCGCCAGCCTGGAGCTGGACGGCTGCGCCGAACCGACCCCCGGCGCGCTGAGCACCCTGCGCAGCCTGCATGAACAGCAGGTGCCCTGCGCCTGGCTGGATGAACTGCCAGAGGCCTTGACCCAGAGACTGGCCAGCCGTCTGCCCGACTGGCTGGCAGCCTCCCCGAACTGCACCCAGCGTACCTGGCCCGCACCGGATGCCTGCTGGCACGCCCTGGCGGCGCTGCAGATCGAGCGCCTGGAAGGCTGCGTGCTGGTCAGCGGCGAGCCGCGCCTCGTGCAGGCCGGCCTGAATGCCGGGTTATGGACCGTGGGCCTCGCCGCCTGCGGCTCACTGGCAGGCCATACACTGGCTGACTGGCAGCTGCTCGACGAACTGCAACGCGAGCGCCTGCGCGCTGACGCCACGCTGGCGCTCTACCGGCTCGGCGCCCATTCGGTAATCGACCAGCTTACCGACCTGCCCGCCTGCCTCGACCACCTGCAGATTCGCCGCAGCAAGGGCGAGAAGCCCTGAGCCAGCACGCTTGCGTCGGGCCTGGACAAGCAAGAAGTACTGACCTTTCGTCGCGCCCCATGGTCAATTGTCTTGCCTATCAAGAGAGGGAGAATCCCATGCCTGCGAACCATCTGCAGCAGCAACTGGAAGAGCTGCGCAAGCAACTGGTCGAACATCCGCCAGAAAACGAAGAAGATCGCGAGTCGCTCGAGCTGATCGCCCGCGACATCGAGCTGCAACTGGCGGCGCAACCGGTGACCACGCCTGATGCCTCGCTGGTCGATGGGGTCAATCTGGCGGTGGAACGTTTCGAAGTGAGCCACCCGAATCTCGCCGCGAGCCTTCGCAACATCATGCAGACCCTGGCCAATATCGGGATCTGACCCAGGCGCCGCGCAAACGAAACCAGCCATCAGGCTGGTTTTTTAAGCACGGCCTTTCTGACCGGGCCGCGTGGGTGATGGAGGATGCGCCTATTGCCTGACCAGACGCCGGTTCGCCGGCACCTCGGCCAGCGTGGTGCGGTACGGGTTGATATCCAGGCCGCCGCGGCGCACGTAGCGCGCGTAGACGGTCAGATACTCGGGCTGCAGGCATTTCTGCAGATCCAGGAAAATCCGTTCCACGCACTGCTCGTGAAAATCCGCGTGCTGGCGGAAGCTCACCAGATAGGCCAACAGGCTTGCCGGGGCCAGCGCCGCGCCGCGGTACTCGACCACCACACTGCCCCAGTCCGGCTGGCCGGTGACCGGGCAGTTGGACTTCAGCAGATGGCTGTGCAGGCGTTGCTCGACGATCCGCGTCGGATCGCAGTCGAGCAGCTCCGGCTGTGGCGCGGTGTAGTTGCTGATGCTGACATCCAGATCGTCGATACAGCTACCCGGCAACGCCGTCAGCCCTTCCCGGGCGGCTTCGTCCAGGCTGCGCACGCGCACCGCCACCGGCTTGCCGGCGGTAGCCGAAAGGTCTTTCTCCAGCACGGAGACCAGTGCCTGCGCAGTGGCGAACACCGACTGGTTCAACGAGTTGAGGTACAGCTTGAACGACTTGGACTCGATGATATTCGGAGAGTCGGCGGGAACCGCGAACTCGCCAATGGCCACCACCGGCTTGCCGGAGGGCAGCAGCCAGGACAGCTCGAAGCAATTCCAGTAATCCACGCCGCGGTAGGGCAGCGCCTCGGCGCTCAAGCCCAGCTCGGCCCACTTGGTGGCACGGGGAATGGGAAACAGCAGTTCGGGCGAGTAGGTCGCGATGTACTCGCTGCTCTTGCCCAGCGGCGAATGTTCCACGGAATTCATGAGGCGTTACCTGCAGTGCAACGGGTGCGCCGGCGAGCGGCGCCGCACGTAAATGAAGGGGCTGATCAGCCCAGCTCGGCGACCAGCTTGGCCAGCGCAGCGGCAGGATCGGCCGCCTGGCTGATCGGGCGGCCGATCACCAGGTAATCGGACCCGGCATCCAGTGCCTGGCGTGGGGTGAGAATACGGCGTTGATCGTCCTGGGCGCTGCCGGCCGGGCGAATGCCTGGCGTTACCAGCTGCAGCGCCGGCTGCGCGGCCTTGAGTGCCGGCGCTTCGAGGGCCGAACAGACCAGGCCGTCCATGCCGGCCCTTTGTGCCAGGGCAGCCAGGCGCAGCACCTGCTCCTGGGGCTCGATATCCAGACCGATACCGGCCAGGTCCTCGCGCTCCATGCTGGTCAGCACCGTGACACCGATCAGCAGCGGCACCGGGCCGTTGAACCTGTCCAGCACCTCGCGGCAGGCGCTCATCATGCGCAGGCCGCCGGAGCAGTGCACGTTGACCATCCATACGCCCATTTCCGCGGCGGCCTTGACGGCCATGGCCGTGGTATTGGGGATGTCGTGGAATTTCAGGTCGAGAAACACCTCGAAGCCGCGGTCACGCAGGGTGGCGACGATGTCCGATGCGCAGCTGGTGAACAGTTCCTTGCCCACCTTCACCCGGCACAGTTTCGGATCGAGCTGATCGGCCAGAGCCAGTGCCCCCTCCCGGGTCGGGAAATCCAGGGCGACGATGATGGGGGTCTGACAAACGGACATGGGGTAACTCTCGAGCGGGCCAAATTCGCCGCGCATTGTAGCGCAAGCGATTGCCGATGGGGGTTGCGGCGATTAGAACTGCGCCGCCAGGCGCAAGCCTTCGCCACGCTGGCAGGCGATGCGGATGGCACTCAGGCCCAGCCAGTCGGCCAGGCGCCTTACCGCGCCTGCCAGCGCCGCGATGCCGTCCTCGTCCAACCCGGGGTGCTCCTCATGCACCCCATGGATCGCCAGGCAGCCCTGGCTCCGCTCGGCACGCACGTCCAGCCGCGCGACGATCCGCTCGCCGAACAGAAACGGCAGCACGTAGTAGCCATACACGCGCTGGTGTTGTGGGGTGTAGATTTCCAGCCGATAGCGGAAATCGAACAGCCGCTCGGTCCGCGAGCGCTCCCAGATAAGCGAATCGAAGGGCGACAGCAGCGTGCAGGCCGCCACCCGACGCGGCACTTTCAAGGGCGCGACGCAGTACGCCGGCTGCGCCCAGCCCTGCACGCGGACAAGGCTCAAGGCGCCATCCTCGAGCAGCTCCTGCAAGCGTGCCCGGCAGTCACCCGGCTGCAGACGAAAGTAATCGCGCAGGTCTCGCTCGGTCGCCACGCCCAGCGCCCTGGCCGCCTGCAGCACCAGCGAACGTTGTGCATCGGCCTCGCCAAGCTGCTGTGCCAGCAGGGATGCCGGCAGCACCCGCTCCGGCAGATCGTATAGCCGCTCGAAGCCGCGACGACCGGCTACCGTCACTTCACCTGCGGCGAACAGCCATTCCAGTGCCTGCTTTTGCGCCGTCCACCCCCACCAGGGGCTGCTGCGCGAGCGCTCCCCGGCCAGGCTGCCGGCGCCCAGTGCGCCGCGTTCTACGACCGCCTGCAGCACCTCGCGAATCAACGGTTGCTGCTCGCGCCCCAGCGCTGCCAGCGCCTTGTAGATCCCGCGCCCCTCCTTCGCTCGCTGCATGCGCCAGCGCAGCAGCGGGTAATAGTCGAATGGCAGCAGGGAGGCCTCATGCCCCCAGTATTCGAACAGCGTGCGCTGCCGGCCCTTGCTCCAGGCGGCCAGCTGCAACAACTGCGGATCGTAGTGGCCGAGGCGTGAATACAGGGGCAGGTAATGCGAGCGCACCACGGCATTCACCGAGTCGATCTGCAGCAGGCCCAGCCGCTCGATCACGCCATTGACCGCGCGGCTGCCAGGCGGCCCCGATCGCGGGCGCGGCACGAACCCTTGCGCGGCAAGCACCGCGCGCCGTGCCTGGGCGGCAGACAAGCTGGCGGTGATCGACATGGCTGCACCCAACGACGAATGAAAAAAATACGGTAACCCATCGCGCCGAATCGACCAACCGCAGGCCGCCTACTTGCACAGCGGGTCGTCCCAGAACGGCCGCTGTATCTCTTTGAACACCTCACTGCGGTTGAGCCCCAGGTCCTTCAACGCCGCGTCGCTGAGTGACGCCAGCTGCTGCCAACGGCGCACCCGTGCGACACGATTTTTCAACCAGCCGACAAGACTCAGGGGCTGACGCTGACCGGCCAGTTCGACACATAGCTGATGATCCATCTGTTCTTCCTCCTGAAGGGATGGATTTCAGTGTCGGCCCAGGGATAAGATCAATCCAACGAATGTTTCTTATGCGATACATCTCGGAGATTGATGAATGGCGCAGGCCCCTACTATCGACAGCGAATTGCTGCGCACCTTTGTCGCGATAGCCGATTACGGTGGCTTCACCCGGGCCGCTGACGCGGTCAACCGCACGCAGTCGGCGGTGAGCATGCAGATGAAGCGCCTCGAGGACGATGTGATCGGCCGGCCGTTGTTTCAGCGTGAGGGCCGCCAGCTCAGCCTGACCGCCGAGGGCGAAATGCTGCTGGGCTATGCCAGGCGCATTCTTCAGCTGCACACCGAGGCGCTCAACATTCTGTGCCAACCCGACATGGTCGGTACCCTGCGCATCGGCACGCCGGATGACTACGTGATGCGTTTCATGCAGGGCATCCTGATCCGCTTCGCCCAGGCCTATCCGCTGGTTCAGGTAGAGCTGCACTGCGAACCCTCGTTCGCCCTGTTGCAGCGCCGCGACCTGGATCTGACCATCGTCACGCGCGAGCCCGGTTCGGAGATCGGTGAGTTGCTGCGCCAGGAACATCTGGTCTGGGCCCAGGCCTCGACGGCCAATCTGCACGAGGCCGATCCGCTGCCGCTGGCGATGTTCAACACCCAGTGTTTTTGCCGTACCTGGGCCTGTAACGCACTGGAGGCGCAGTCGCGCAGCTACCGAATCGCCTACAGCAGCCCGAGCCTGTCGGCGATCATGGCAGCTGTCAGCGCCGGGCTGGCGATCACCGCCCAGCTGCGCAGCCTGATCACCGCCGACCTGCGCATTCTCGGCCACGCTGAAGGCATGCCGGAACTGCCGATGGCCAGCGTGATGCTGCTGCGCAACGAGCGCACCCGTTCACCGGCCAGCGAGGCGCTGGCCGAACAGATTCTCGAAGGCTTCAGGCTTTGAGGCCCAGCACCAACGCGCAGACCAGCAGGAACGCGGTAAACAGCACGCGTAACTGGCGCTCCGGCAGGGCATGAGCCAGGCGTACGCCCCAGCTGATGCTGAGCAGCCCGCCGATCGCCAAAGGAATGGCCAACGCCCACTGCACGTGGTCATGCAGGGCGTAGGTAGCCAAGGTCACCCCGGTGCTGGGTGCTGCCAGTGCCAACGACAAACCTTGTGCCACCACCTGGGAGGTGCCGAATACGCTGGTGAGAATCGGGGTGGCGATCACCGCGCCGCCGACACCGAACAGCCCGCCCAGCAAGCCCGAGCCACTGCCCAGCACGCTCAGCCACGGCCAGGGATGGCGCAACTGGCCCGACGCCGCCGGTGAACGCAGGAACATGCGCAGCAGGTTGTAGAACGCCAGGGCGATTAGAAAGCCCACGAAGGCCAGGCGCATCGACTCGGGGTCGAGATTGACCGCCCAGCTCGCCCCGAACAATGCAAACACGAAGCTGCTCAGGGCCAGGGCCAGGGCATGGCGCAGGTCGATGCGATTGCGCTGGTGATAACGCCACAGCGCCAGCAACACATTGGGCACCACCATCACCAGTGCCGTGCCCTGGGCAAGTTGCTGATCCAGCCCGAACAACACGCCCAGTGCCGGAATCGCGATCAGACCGCCGCCAATTCCGAACAGCCCCCCAAGGGTGCCAAGTGCCAGGCCGAGCAGGATATTCAGGGCAAACGCGAGCAGATCCATGGTTCATCTCGTTCAAACAGGGTGAGCGCATGCTACCCATCACCCGCTGGATGGGTAACGCACAGCCCGGCATAATGGCTATGCAAAATGCGCACAACGAGCCCTGCATGAATCCCGATGCCCTGACCGACCAGCTCAGCCTGTTTCTCGACGTACTGGAGAGCGGCAGCTTTTCCGCCGCCGCCAGGCTGCATCCGCTCACGCCGTCGGCCGTGTCACGGCGCATCGATGCCCTGGAACGCTCCCTCGATTGCAGCCTGTTCAGCCGCAGCACCCATGCGGTGCGCGCCACCCCGGCCGGGCTGGCATTCGCCGAACGGGCCCGGCGGATTCTCGCCGAATTGCACCTGGCGCGTGCCGAGGCGGTGTCGTTGAGCAGCGCCCCGGAGGGGCTGATCCGCATCGACGCCCCTGCGCCGTTTGGTCGTCGTCACCTGGCGCCGGCGATTGCCGACTTTCTCACTGCCTATCCAGGGCTGGACGTGCAACTCAGGCTGATCGACAGCTTTATCGATCTGCATGGCACCCATTTGGGCGAAGTGGATCTGGTGCTGCGCATCGGCCCCCTGGCCGATACCCGCCTGGTGGCGACGCCGCTGGCGCCGATGGTCCGCGTGGTGTGCGCCAGCCCGGCCTACCTGGAACGCCGGGGTGTGCCGCGAACCCCGGCAGAACTGCTGGAGCACGATGGACTGGACTGGGATGGCCTCGCCCCCGCCTACGCCTGGCGCTTCGAGAACGGGGGCAAGCTGGCGGTGTACCGCCCTCGCCGCCTGCGCATGACCGCCAACAATGCCGAGACCCTGGTGTTCAGCGTGCTGGCGGGCCTGGGCGTGGCGCATTTGCCGACCTGGCTGGTCAGCGAATACCTGGTGCGTGGCGAACTGGTGGCGCTGTTCTGCGATAACGGCCTGCCGGCGCCGGAGCCCAGCGGCATCTACGCGCTGCGCCTGGAGCGCGACACCGACTCACGCAGCCGCCTGCTGCTGGAGTTCCTGAAAAACCGCTTCGGCCCCATTCCCCCCTGGGATTTGCCGCTGCAAGGCGCCTTGCAGCGCGGCGCCGGCAACTAAAAGAAAACGCGGCCGAGGCCGCGTTTTCCGTAACGCCTGGGCGCTTTAGAAGAAGCCCAGCGGATGGATGTCGTAGCTGATCAGCAGGTTCTTGGTCTGCTGATAGTGGTCGAGCATCATCTTGTGGGTTTCGCGCCCGACCCCGGACTTCTTGTAGCCGCCAAAGGCAGCGTGCGCCGGGTACAGGTGGTAGCAGTTGGTCCAGACGCGGCCGGCCTTGATGCCGCGGCCCATGCGGTAGGCGCGGTTGATGTCGCGCGTCCACACGCCGGCGCCCAGGCCGAACTCGGTGTCGTTGGCGATGGCCAGGGCTTCGGCTTCGTCCTTGAAGGTGGTCACGCCGACCACCGGGCCGAAGATTTCCTCCTGGAACACACGCATGGTGTTGGTGCCCTTGAGCAGGGTCGGCTGGATGTAATAGCCGCCGGCCAGATCACCCTCGAGCTTCTCGGTGGCGCCGCCGGCCAGCAGCTCGGCGCCTTCCTGCTGGGCGATCTCCAGGTAGGAGAGGATCTTGTCGTACTGCTGCTGCGAGGCCTGGGCGCCGACCATGGTGTCGGTGTCCAGCGGGTTGCCGCGCTTGATGGCCTTGATCTTCTTCATCACCTCGTTCATGAACGGTTCGAATATCGACTCCTGCACCAGCGCCCGGGACGGGCAGGTGCACACCTCGCCCTGGTTGAAGAAGGCCAGCACCAGCCCTTCGGCGGCCTTTTCGATAAACGCCGGCTCGGCGTTCATGATGTCTTCGAAGAAGATGTTCGGGCTCTTGCCGCCCAGCTCCACGGTGCTCGGGATGATATTGGCGGCGGCGCATTTCATGATGTGCGAGCCCACCGGCGTGGAGCCGGTAAAGGCGATCTTGGCGATGCGGGTGCTGGTGGCCAGGGCCTCGCCGGCTTCACGGCCATAACCCTGGACGATATTGAGCACGCCCGCTGGCAGCAGGTCGCCGATGATCTCGGCCAGCAGGGTGATCGACAGCGGCGTCTGCTCGGCGGGTTTCAACACCACGCAGTTGCCCGCCGCCAGGGCCGGCGCCAGCTTCCAGGCGGCCATCAGCAGCGGGAAGTTCCAGGGGATGATCTGCCCGACCACGCCCAGGGGCTCGTGGAAGTGGTAGGAGGCGGTGTGCTCGTTGATTTCCGCCGAGGTGCCTTCCTGGGCGCGGATGCAGCCGGCAAAGTAGCGGAAGTGGTCGGCAGCCAGGGGCACGTCGGCATTCAGGGTCTCGCGCACCGCCTTGCCGTTGTCCCAGGTCTCGGCCACGGCCAGCAGCTCGAGGTTGGCCTCGATGCGGTCGGCGATCTTCAAGAGGATCAGCGCGCGCTCCTGCACCGACGCCTTGCCCCAGGCCTCGGCAGCGGCATGGGCGGCGTCCAGGGCCTTGTCGATGTCCTTGGCGTCGGAGCGTGGGAATTCACCGATGGCCGAGGCATCCACCGGGCTGGTGTTGGTGAAGTACTGACCGCCCACCGGCGCGACGAACTCGCCGCCGATGTAGTTGCCGTAGCGCGATTTCAGGGTAACGACGGCGCCTGCGGTACCGGGTTTGGCATAGATCATGTGAACGACCTCTTTGTTGTTGAGACCTGTCCTCTGAGGCCAGAGAACGGCCGGGGTTCGATTCTGCAGAGTCGACAGCCCGCCGCCTGCCACCGAATCGCCGTCAACCGGCATGGCAGAGCCCGCGGCTGCCGAGCTGCTATCAGGGTAGACCCCTTCCCTGATTTTCGCCGCCGGCGCGTCCAGCCTCGGCATCGGGCCTCCATTCAGCCGCTGCGCGGTCCTGCGGGAAGATTCCCTGAACATTGCCAGAGCATGGGCAGTCACCTGATCACACGGCAACCCTCTGGAGACGGTCATGAACAAACTCACGGGATTGGCGCTGCTGCTCGCAGCTTCGCTCAGCGCTGGCGTACAGGCAGATGACAACGGCATGTCGTTGCAACAGCAACGCGACAGAATCGGCGACGAAATGGTTCGTGAGCGCACCGGCGCACCGCCTGCCAGCGAAAGCGGCACGGGCCAGGCGATGGATCCCCAACAGCAGCCTGGGCAGCAGGCGCCCCGCAGCACCCTCAACTCCCCCGCCAGGCGGAACGACGCGGGGCAGCGGCCGGCAGAACAGAATCTTCAACGTCAGCCCTCCTCCACCACGCCGGGAGCCGGCCCCCAGGGCGGCTCTGCTCCACAAACGGGTTCGCCTGGCGGTTCCACTGCTCCGGCTACGCCGGGCACCGGGGGCGGCAGCCAGGGCACTGGTGGTGCGGTGATGAGCAATTAGGCGAGAACCCGCCACCCACGGAGCGCTATACAGCGATTCAGAGGCGGGATTTCGCCACCCACTCACAGAAACGTCATAGGGAAATTGATACAGATCACTAGCTCAGTGATGGCCAAGGATTTAGGCATGCATATTGCTTTTCGGGGCCAGCCTGCGACGAAAGCGCGCACATGAAAGGTAAATGCCCGGCGCTTCAAAAAATCACCGGGACTGATCGGTTTCGCAGAACGAAACCTGGCCGCATGCAACAGGCGCTGCCACTCCATCATCCGGAGCGGCACCAACGTCGGTCTTGCGGCCATGCAATTACATCACTGGAAATGGTCTGTCTAATGAAGAAACTCCTGCTGTCCCTACTGTGCTTGAGTGCGCTCGGCTGCGCCAAGCAACCCGAACCGGAAAAATCCGTGGACGTCCTGCTGATCGGCGGGGGCATCATGAGTGCGAGCCTCGGCACCTACCTCAACGAGCTGGAGCCAACCTGGAAAATCGACCTGTACGAGCGCCTGCCCGAGGTCGCCAGCGAGAGCTCCAACGCCTGGAATAACGCCGGTACCGGTCACTCGGCGCTCGCCGAGCTGAACTACACACCGGAAAAGGCCGACGGCACCATCGACATCAGCAAGGCCGTGGCGATCAACGAATCGTTCGAGATCTCCAAGCAGTTCTGGGCCTACCAGGTCGACCAGGGCGTGCTGAAAAACCCGAAGTCCTTCATCAACAACGTTTCGCACATGAGTTTCGTGTGGGGCGACAAGAACACCGAGTTCCTGAAGAAGCGCTATGACGCCCTGCAGCACAGCTCGCTGTTCCGCAACATGGAGTTTTCCGACGACCCCGCTCAGATCCAGGAGTGGATCCCGCTGGTGATGGAAGGCCGCGAGCCCGGCCAGAAAATCGCCGCGACTCGGGTACAGACAGGCACCGATGTCAATTTCGGTGAAATCACCAACCAGTTGCTGAACAACCTGTCGCAGAAAAAGGACGTGTTCAATGTCCATGTGCAGCAGGAAGTACGCGATATCACTCGCGCCGACGACGGCACCTGGAACGTCACCATGGCCGACCTGGCCAACGGCGACAAGCTGAGCACCGTCAATGCCAAGTTCGTGTTCATCGGTGCAGGCGGCGGCGCGCTCAAGCTGCTGCAGAAATCCGGCATTCCGGAAGCGGAAGGCTACGCCGGCTTCCCGGTTGGCGGCTCGTTCCTGGTTACCCGTAACCCGGAAATCGCCGCCAGGCACCAGGCCAAGGTGTATGGTCTGGCATCGGTAGGCTCGCCACCCATGTCGGTTCCGCACCTGGATACCCGGGTGATCGATGGCGAGAAAGTCATCCTGTTCGGGCCGTTTGCCACCTTCTCCACCAAGTTCCTGAAAAAGGGTTCGCTGCTGGACATGTTCGGCACCATCACCACCCACAACATTTCGCCGATGATCAATGCGGGTATCGACAACTTCTCGCTCAGCACCTACCTGATCGGCCAACTGATGCTCAGCCAGGAAGACCGCATGCACTCGCTGCGCGAATACTTCCCCGAAGCGCAGGACAAGGACTGGGAACTGATCCAGGCCGGCCAGCGCGTGCAGATCATCAAGAAGGATCCCGAGAAAGGCGGCATCCTGCAGTTCGGCACCGAAGTGGTCAGTTCCGAGGACGGCTCCATCGCCGCACTGCTGGGTGCCTCGCCAGGCGCCTCCACTGCCGCGCCGATCATGCTTCACCTGATGGAGCGTACCTTCAAGGACAAGATCAATACGCCCGAGTGGCAGGCCAAGCTGAAAGAGATCATCCCCTCCTACGGCCAGACCCTGAACAACAACCTGGAGCTGACCAACAAGACCCGCGCCTGGAGCAGCGAGCGTCTGCAGCTGACTTTCGTCGAGGTCAAGCCGGAACAGCCCCAGGCCGAAGATGCCCCGCAAGCAGAGGCTGCAGCCGAAGCGCTGTAAGCATGTCGGCAGGCGCCTCCACGCAAGGCGCCATGCCGGAACGGAAAACGGCCCGCAAGGGCCGTTTTTTTATGCGCCGCTTTTGGGGCGATCAGGCCGGCTGAGCCGCCTTGCCATGGGCCACGAAGCGCAGCATCCACTCGCCAACGGTACGCCCGTGGTGATCCTGGTTCAGGGTATCGACCGCTGCACGGTAGGTGGCTTCGCCGATGTGCTGCTGACGAATGTCCAGCAACGCGCGGGAATACTCGGGCACGAACTCGGGGTGGCCCTGGAAGCACAGCACCTGGTCACCGATGCGGTAGGCCGCATGGGCACAGAACGGGCTGGTGGCCAGCAGCGTGGCGTTTTCCGGCAACCGGGTGACCTGATCCTGATGGCTGATCAACAGCGTCAATTCATCCAGTGCCGGCGTCATCCAGTCCGGCTGTTCGGTCAGTTGGTAGCGATGGACGCCCACGCCCCAACCGCCACTGGCGCGCTCGGCCTTGCCGCCGAGCAGCAGGGCCAGCAACTGGTGACCAAAGCAGATGCCCAGCAACTTGTCGCCCGCCCTATAGCGTTCGAGCAGATAGCGCTTGAGCGTTTCGATCCAGGGATCGGTGGCGAACGAATCGGCCTTGCTGCCGGTGACCAGGTACGCATCGAAGCGCGCTTCGCTGGGCGGGTAGTCGCCCTGCATCACGTTGAATACATGGAAGCTGGCTGCAATGGCCTGGCCAGTGAAGAGACGTTCGAACATCTTGCCGTAGCCCTGGTACTGGTCGACCAGCTCGGGGCGCAGGATGTCGGTTTCCAGAATGCAGATCTGCAGCGACATGACGGTACCTGAAAAAATGATGGAGCAGTCAAAGCCTGCCTTGGCGGCTCCATCAAGGCAAGAGGCATGCCGCTATTGGAGTCATCAGCCGATTCGATAACCGCCATAAGCAGCATTTACTTCTGCGCCCGCGCCAGCGGACCGATGATTGGCCAATCGGCCCCCGGGGCCACCGACGAGCGCAAACGCCATGCACAGCCAGACCATTCGATACGCACGCAACGGTGCCCTGGGCGCCATCGGCCTTTACCTGGCTATCGCCCTGCCCCTGCTGGCAGCGAGCATGCAGCACCCGGCTCTGTCCTCTGCGACGGCGAGCCAGGCAGCAGCGCCTGCACCGAACCAGGGCAGTTTTACCTGAACCCGAAGCGAAGCGTCAGACTCCAAATCTGCAGTGCCTGAATTCGGGCGCGTTCATTCCAACCAGTAAAGGAGTTCCACGATGCTCAAGAAGACCCTGACTGCCCTCACCGCCGCTGCCGCCATGAGCGCCGGCTTCGCCATGGCCGACCGCCCGGGCGCCGACTGGATCAGCATCGAGCAGGCGCTGAACAGCGCCAAGCAGGCCGGTTTCACCCAGATCCACAAGATCGAGGCGGACGACGCCGGCTACTGGGAAGGTGAAGGCACCAAGCAGGACAACCGCCTTTACGAATTCCGCGTGGATGGCAAGAGCGGCAAGGTCATTCGTGAGCAGTTGGACAATTGATCGACCAGCCAGGAGAACCGGCCCAAGTGGCCGGTTTTTTTATGGTGGTGAAAAGGTCCGGACGAACGGTCAGTGGCTGTCGGCAATGCGTTGCGAGCCCCATAGCGTCTGGCGCCGGGGCTATACGCAAGCGCGAAAGGGTTCCATATCCTTGCAGATGCCCTCTCGCATTTCGTTAGAAACAAGCGATCTAAAAAACCCAGCCGCTCCCTCTACAGTCAATACATACGCCGTCGGGTTTTGCCGAGGCACTGGGGACGAAGCGGTAATCACGGCCCATCACAACAATCAAAAGGCGAACGGCCATGTTCAACAAACCGAAATTCCGCCAGGCGGGGCTGATTCTCTTTGCCACCGCCGTCTTGCTGATTCTTCCCAACCTGAGCCGCATGATCGGCTAGGCCGCTCAGTTGACCCGCGGCATCCACCACGCCAGGATCAGCGGCAACCAGGCGATCGCCAGGAGCGTCGAGCACATCACCAGGCTGGCGACCTGTTCGGGTGAGCGATTGGCGCGCACCGCGAACAGATAGTTGAACACCGCCACCGGCATGGCCGACTGTACCACCAGCACGGCGTGGGTCAGCGGCTCCAGCCCCATCGCCGCGCCGATGCCCCAGCCGACGCCCGCCCCCAGAACGATACGCAGCGCGCCCAGCACCAGCCCGGAGCCCAGGTGGTGCAGGCGGATACTGGCCAGCGAAACGCCCAGGGTCAGCAGCATCAGCGGAATGGTCATGCCACCCACCAGACCGACGGTATTGGCCAGCCAGCGCGGCAGTTGCAGGTCCATGAAAATCATCGGCAGCGCCAGCAACAGGCTGACCAGAATCGGGTTGCGCAGCAAATCCTTGATGGAAGCGGCATTGCCCGACAGGGCGATGCCGACGCTGAACTGCATGATCGACAGGGTCAGGAAAAAGGCCACGGCCAGTGCCAGGCCATGCTCGCCAAAGGCATACAGGCTGATGGGCAGGCCCATATTGCCGGTATTGGGAAACAGGAACGCCGGGACCAGTACCTTCCACTGCTGGCGGAACAAACGGCTGAACAGCGCCCCGAATAGGCCCATGCAGGCGGTTACCAGTACGCAGCCCAGGGCCATGCTGGTAAATGCCTTGGGATCGATATCCGCACGACTCAGGGTGGCCAGCACCAGGCTCGGCGTACCGATGGTCAATACCAGGCGGGCGATGAAATCGGTGGGATAGGCCTGACCGCTACGGGCCCAGGCATAGCCGACGCCGGAGACGATGATCACCGGCGCCAATACAGCAAACAACTCGGCCAGCATGGCCTCCCCCTTCGGGCAAAGCGGCCATGCTAGAAGCCATCCCCCCATGACCGCAAGCCATGCCGGGATGGCGCCGACCAGGGACGAAGATGCCCGTGGATCACTGCACCTGTACGCTGATCAGTGGCTCGACGTCGACCCGCGCCATCATCCGCTCGCTACCACCGCCGCGGCGCATGCCGCGTACCGGGCAGGCATCCAGGTAATCCAGGCCGATCGCCAGCTTCAGATGCCGCTCGGGCCGGGCCAGGCAGTTGGTCACGTCGAAGCTGTACCAGGCGCCGTCCAGCCAGGCTTCGGCCCAGGCATGGCTGGCCAGGTGATCCTGGTTGTCGGCGACCAGATAGCCGGATACGTAACGCGCCGGGATGCCCAGGCTGCGCGTGCAGGCGATGAACGCATGGGCGTGGTCCTGACAAACGCCCTGACGCCCGGCGAAGGCTTCGGCCGCGCTGGTCTCCACGGCGGTCGAACCGGGCTGATAGCGGATATGCGCATTGAGGCCGTGCATCAGGTCGATCAGCGCATGGCGATCGCGACGCTGGGCGCACTGCGTCCAGGCGAAGTCGCGCAACGCCGCATCGGCATCGGTCAGCCGGGTGAAGCGCAGGAACGGCAGCGCCGATTGGCTTTCGTGCTCGGCATCGCTCGACTCGTCGATCTCCACCAGGCCCCGGGCGCCGATGACGATCGACTCGTGGGGCTCGTCCAGGGTCAGCACGTGGAGGATGTTGCCGTAGGGGTCACGCTGTGCGCGAACGGGCCGCGGCAAATCCAGCTGCCAGTCGAGTATCTGCTGGCGGGCGCTGTCGTGGGGCGTGAGGCGCAGGTACTGGATGCTGGCCCGCACCTGATCCTCGTAGTGATAGGTGGTGTTGTGACGGATGGACAGTCTCATGCGACCTCCAGATAGGACGTGTGGATGGCGCTGCCGAGCTCGTGAATCTGCTCGATGAACTCGGTCAGCCAGACGTGCAGCCCTTCCTCCAGCACTTCATCGATGCTGGTGTAGCGCAGCCGCGCATTGAGTTCGGCCGCCAGGCGCTGCGCGGGTCGACCGTTGTCGCCGGGCAGGCCGGCGAGCATCTGGTACAGCTCGTCCATGCACGCGCTCAGCGAGCGCGGCACCTCGCCGCGCAGCAGCAGCAATTCCGAGACCTTGCGGGCGCCCGGCGAGCCTCGATAGACCTCGGCAAAGGCCTCGAACGACGACAGTGCGCGCAGCAAGGCGCTCCACTGGTAGTAGCTGTGGGCGGGCCGGCCATCGGCATCGTCGACGTCCTCGCCGAGCAGCTCGTAGCGTGAGTCGAGCAGGCGCAAGGTATTGTCGGCGCGCTCGATGAAGGTACCCAGGCGAATGAAACGGTAGGCCTCGCCGCGCACGATGGTACCGAAGGTGGCGCCGCGAAACAGGTGGGAGCGCTCCTTGACCCACTCGCAGAAACGGCTGATGCCATAACGGCCCAGGCCCTGCTCGGCGATGCCGCGGATCTCCAGCCAGGTGGCATTGATGTTTTCCCACATGTCGGCGGTGATGCGTCCGCGCACGGCGTGGGCATTGCTGCGCGCCGCGCCCAGGCAGCTGTAGATGCTCGCCGGGTTCTGCGCGTCCAGGGCGAAGAAATGCAGGATGCGCTCGGCGTGCAGCGCACCGTGGCGTTGCTGGTAATCCTCCAGGGTGCCGGTGATCAGCAGCGGCATCGCCAGTTCGTCGAGGCCGTCACGGCGCCCGTCCTGGGGCATCAGCGACAGCGAGTAGCTGACGTCCAGCATGCGTGCCAGGTTTTCCGCACGTTCCAGGTAGCGGGACATCCAGTACAGATCGGAGGCGGTTCTACTCAACATGTCTCAGTCCTCCACCACCCAGGTGTCCTTGGTACCGCCGCCTTGCGACGAATTGACCACCAGCGAGCCTTCGCGCAGCGCCACCCGGGTCAGGCCGCCCGGCACGATGCGCGTTTCCTTGCCGGACAGCACGAAGGGACGCAGGTCGATGTGGCGCGGCGCGATGCCGTTCTCGACGAACGTCGGGCAGGTCGACAGGCACAGGGTCGGCTGGGCGATATAGGCTCCCGGCCGGGCGATCAGGCGCAGGCGAAAGGCCTCGATCTCCGCATTGCTGGCCGCCGGGCCGACCAGCATGCCGTAGCCGCCCGAGCCCTGGGTTTCCTTGACCACCAGGTCCTTGAGGTTGGCCAGCACGTGGGACAGCTCCGCCGGCTTGCGGCATTGCCAGGTCGGCACGTTCTTGAGAATCGGCTCCTCGTCCAGGTAGAAGCGGATCATCTCGCCGACATAGGGGTAGATCGACTTGTCGTCCGCCACCCCGGTACCGATGGCATTGGCCAGCACCACGTTGCCCGAGCGATAGGTCGACAACAGCCCGGGCACGCCGAGCATGGACTCCGGGTTGAAGGCCAGCGGATCGAGGAAGGCGTCGTCGAGGCGACGATAGACCACATCGACCTGCCTGGCCCCGGCGGTGGTACGCATGAACAGCTTGTCGTCGCGCACGAACAGATCGGCGCCCTCCACCAGCTCGACGCCCATCTCCCGGGCCAGGAAGGCATGTTCGAAATAGGCGCTGTTGAAGCGCCCGGGGGTCAGCACCACCACGGTCGGGTTGTCGAGCGGGCTGGCGCTCTTCAGGGTATCGAGCAGCAGGCTGGGGTAATGGTCGATGGGCGCGATGCGCTGGTTGGCGAACAGCTCGGGGAACAGGCGCATCATCATCTTGCGGTCTTCGAGCATGTAGCTCACGCCGCTGGGTGTACGCAGGTTGTCCTCGAGCACGTAATAGGTGCCGTCGCCGTCACGCACCAGGTCGACCCCGGCGATGTGCGCATAGAGGTCGCGGTGCAGGTCGAGGCCCTGCATCGCCAGCTGGTAACCCTCGTTGGCCAGCACCTGCTCGGCGGGGATCAGGCCGGCCTTGATGATGCGCTGGTCGTGGTACAGGTCGGCGAGGAACATGTTCAGCGCCTGCACGCGCTGGATGCAGCCACGCTCGACGATGCGCCACTCGCTGGCCGGGATGCTGCGCGGAATGATGTCGAAGGGAATCAGGCGCTCGGTGCCCTGGGCATCGCCATACAGGGTGAAGGTGATGCCGGCACGGTGGAAGAGCAGGTCCGCCTCACGGCGGCGCTGGTCGAGCAGATCCTGGGGGGTTTCCTGCAGCCAGCGGGAAAAGGCCTGATAATGGGTGCGGCAGCTACCGTCGGGCAGGTGCATTTCGTCGTAAAAGGTGCGGGTCATGCTGTACTCCTTGCAGCCCTGTTCGACCCGTACACTGCAAGCGCCGAGCCAGCGGTTTTATTCCTTTAATATCAATTACTTATTTTAAAACCGAACGCGCCTTGCACCATCTTGAAGCGCGAGCGACAGGCCCAGGCAAGGGCGTGCGCGATCCGCAGGCATCACGATCAATCAGGCTGGCGGGGGCATGGCTGCCCCCATGGAATCTCTGACAGGCGAGGCGGCAAAGGATTGCACTTTTCTGTCATGCCCTTTTGTCCAGAAATGTCGGTGCGACAGAAACATTGCCGGCGCAATGCGTTCCCACCTGTGAGAGGTCAGGTATCGACCTGGCCGCCACGCTTCTCCGGACAAGGAACGCACGATGAACAGCCTGATACCGCCCTACATCCTCGACCGTATCATCGGCCACGGCTCCGAGCGCCAGCGCGACTGTGCGCGCAACACCCTGCAGCACGTCAGCTCCCTCAGGCACAACAACGGCAGGCCGCGCCCGAGCAACGTGCAAGCGCGCCAGCTGCTGCCCGCCGGCCAACCCGAGCGCAGCATTTTCGACGCGCAGCAGCAGATGCAGCTGCCTGGCCAGCTCGCCCGCAGCGAGGGCCAGCCGGCCACCGGCGACGACGCCGTCGACGAAGCCTACGACGCGTTGGGCGCCACCTACCGGTTCTTCCACGAGGTGCTCGGCCGCCATTCCATCGACGGCAACGGCCTGCCGCTGATCGGCACCGTGCACTATGGCCAACGCTATGAGAACGCCTTCTGGAACGGCGAGCAGATGGTCTTCGGCGACGGTGACGGCGAGATCTTCAACCGTTTCACCATCGCCCTCGACGTGGTCGCTCACGAACTGACCCATGGGGTGATCGACAGCGAGGCGGCGCTGGTCTACGTCAACCAGTCCGGCGCGCTCAACGAATCGCTTTCCGACGTGTTCGGCATCCTTACCAAGCAGTACGCACTGCAGCAGACGGTCGAGGCGTCGGACTGGATCATCGGTGCCGGCCTGCTCACCGAGTCGGTGAACGGCAAGGGGCTGCGCTCGATGTCGGCACCCGGCAGCGCTTACGACGACCCATTGCTGGGCAAGGATCCGCAGCCCGGGCACATGCGCGATTTCGTGCAGACCCGCGAGGACAACGGCGGCGTGCACATCAATTCGGGCATTCCCAACCGCGCCTTCTATCTGGCCGCCAAGGCGCTGGGAGGCCATGCCTGGGAGAAAGCCGGGCTGATCTGGTACGACACGCTGTGCGATGAACGCCTGGCCAACGATGCCGACTTCAGCGAATTCGCCCGCCTGTGCGTGGATCGCGCCGCACGGCGTTTCGGCCAGGGCTCCACGGAGGCCGCCGCAGTGGCGCAGGCCTGGCGTGACGTGGGCGTAGAGGGCGGCGCATCATGAACAAGCTGCCTCCGCTGACCGACCAGGCGTTGGTGCGCATTTCCCGGCAAGGCGGCTTCGCGGCCATCGCCACGCTCAGTCGCCCCCGCGAGATCGACTTTGCCCAGTGCGACCCGGACCAGCGTGGGCAGGTGTGTTCGTTGCTGGAAGCCTGCCTGCCGGTTGCCAGCAGGGAGGCCGGCCGCAGTGACCAGCGCTTCTACCGGATCGAGCTGCAGACCTGCGCACAGCGCGCGCAGGAGGAGTTGGTGCTGAACGTTCCCGAGGAGCAGGCCCCCCGGGATCTGGTGACGCTCTGGAAAAATGGCCTTTAGCAGGGGCGTTGAAAAACCTAGGCGAGGCAGCCGGTGCAAGGCGAAGGCAACCGAAAAAGCGGCGTGTACGAGTTGTACATGAGCATTTCGAGGTTGTTTTCAACGCCGCAATGGCAACGTAGGTAGGCTTTCAACGGCCTGTCGGCCTCTGCGGTTACCCCTGGCGGCTGACCGGGTTCAGCTGCTGGGTCACGCCCCAGCCATCGAGTTCGCCGCCGAGGGGAATCACCACCGACTCCAGATCCTGGGCGAAATCGCCGATGCCGGCAGGCGTGACGTGCATCACCTTGCTGACCTGCAGGTACCAGTCGCCCTCGTCACGCTCGGTGACCTGGGCATGCAGGCTTTCGCCGCGAAAGTTGTGGGTGGCCTTGAGGGCCCGGGCGCGGTCGGGAAAGATGGCGTAGAACTCGATGGGATGGACGCTGGCGAAATCGAATCCGCCTTCCTTCATACGGCGCAGAATGCCGCTACCAACATCTTCGTGCAGAATCGTGCTCATAGTTGATCTCCATCGGACGAGGAAATTGATACGCCGTGGAACCGGCGATCTGTCTCAACATGCAACACACGGCGCACCGTGATGACACTCGCGGGTACGAACTGGTCTGAAGACGCGTGCCCGAATCGCGCAGCACGCCTCTCAAGGATAGACCGCAGGTGGCCTGCGGTCATCCAACTATCTTTGCCCCCGCAGCTCGTCGGCCCGCCTCGCCGGCCGGCAACGCCGTGCTATACACGAGGGTGAAGCCACGCCCTGACGGCAGCGCCATGATCACCCTGCCGCCTGGGCCAGACCCACGAGGTACACACCATGAGTACGCTGCAGTGCACTTACCGCGACCACTACATCAGTGCCGAAGTCATGGAGCACCCCGGCATCCCCACACCCTGGGCCGGCGGTTGCCGTATCACCACACCGGACGGTCGCACCACGCGACGTCTGTCGCTGCCGGTCAACGGAGCCTTTCTCGATGACCTGACCAAGGCCCAGCAGGCCTCTATTGCCCACGGCAAGTGGCTGGTCGATCAACATCTGGATAAAAGCCGGGATCTTTTTTCGGAAAATGTGGCCAAACGCCACGCAGCATGAGACTGCGGCAAAAAGCCTGCATACGCAGCGGGCCTTTGGACTGATATTCCGGCATGCAAATGCCTCGATTCGACCGGTCTCATGCCTCACCGATTCGGCCGCGCTCAGGTGCGGCCGTTCCCATTCGAGACGAAGGTTGGATTTTCATGGCGAACCGTACGCTTTCAATTTCCGCTGTTGTAATGACCAGTATTCTGGCGCTGAGCGCCTGCAGCGACGCCAGCAATACCCCCGCCAAGACCGCCTCCGCCGCCCAGAGCAGCCCGCCCAAGCTGCAGGAAAAGGAGGATCTCAGTCCCTTCGCCGGCTTTGCCAGTGCCCGTTTCGGCAGCGACGAAACGGCCGTGCGCGCCGCCTGGAAGGGCTCGCTGCGTGACGGTGGCGGCTCGGACAGCTGCCGCCAGCTGTTCCAGGATCCGCGTCCGGCCAAGGGTTTCGGCTCCTCGTTCATGCTCGAGAACGGCCAGTTCGTGCGTTACGACATCGACAGCCGCGAGCGCAAGGCACCCCGCGGCCTGCAGGTGGGCAGCAGCGCCCAGCAGATCCGCGCCACCTACCCAGGGCGCTTCGAAGAGCAGCCCAACAAGTATGTCCAAGGTGCGACGGACTTTATCGTCACGCCCTATATCGATAGCGAAGCGCGGATGGTGTTCGAGACCGATCCCGACGGCGTGGTAACGCGCTGGCGCATCGGTTTGCCTCCGGCGGTGTTCTACGTCGAAGGCTGCAGCTAAATCGCTCCACCCATAAAAAACCGGCGCCAGGCGCCGGTTTTTTTTTGCGTTTCAGGGCTTGGGTTTATCCGGCATGCCGTCCACCACCCCAGCCGTGTTATCCAGCAAACTCTTGGTAGCGGTTTGCAGGAAGCCTTCCATACGTTTTTTCAGCGCTTCGTCCACGGGCCCGTCTATCCGCGTGGCGGTGGGTTTCGCCCCCAGCCGATAGCGATAGAAACGTGGTTCGAAATCCTTGGGCTGTACCAGCACGTGCTCGGCGGTGACGATGGCCACGGTCTGATCGCCGCCGGACGGCTTGATCACGCCCACGCCACCATCGCCCTCAGGCAGATTGAGCAGGTCGCGTCCCCAGCACTGATGGCGTACCTCGCCACCCAGGCGGCCCATGATGGTCGGCACGATATCCACCTGGGTGCCGACGGTATGACTGACCTTGCCGAATTTCTCCTGAATGCCCGGGGCGATCAGCAGCAGCGGCACGTTGAAGCGCTGCAGATCCATCTCCGTGACCTGGTCGAAGCCGCCAAAACCATGGTCGCCCACGACCACGAACAGCGTCTGCTTGAAATACGGCTCCCTGCGCGCCTTCTCGAAGAACTGCCCCAGCGCCCAGTCCGAATAACGCATGGCGGTGCGGTGCAGATCTTCCTTGCCGTTGATCATCACCGGCTCGACCGGCAGGTCTTTCGGCAGGGCATAGGGCGTGTGGTTGGAAAGCGTCTGCAACAGCGCATAGAAAGGCTTCTCGCCGTAGTTGGTCTTCAGTTCCAGGGCGCCGCGGTCGAACATGTCCTGGTCGGACACCCCCCAGGTGGGGTCCATGAACACCGGGTCGACGAAGTCCTCACGGCCGATGAAGCGGGTCATGCCCTGGTTGCTGAAGAAGCCGGACTGGTTGTCCCATTGGAAGTTGCCGTTGTAGACGTACAGGTTGTCGTAGCCACGGGCGCCCAGCAGCTGCGGCAGGCCGGAGAACTTGTGGGCACCTTCAGGCGTGCGCATCAGGTATTCGAAGCCGGGCAGGTTCGGGAAGCACGCCATGGTGGCGAACATGCCCTGGTGGGTGTGGGTGCCGTTGGAGAAGAAACGGTCGAACAGCAGCCCCTCCCGGCTCAGCTTGTCGAAATACGGGGTGATATTGCCGGGCGCACCAAGGGCGCCGACCGAATGCCCGGCAAAGCTCTCCATCAGGATGACCACCACGTTGCGGATCGGCAGGGTCTTGTCGCCCGGCGGCGTATAGACGCGGCGGATGGCAGCGCTGTCGGCATCGACCAGTTGGTCGTCCACGGTCAGCAGCATGTCGCGGGTGATCTGCCGGGCCTGCTGGTCGTCCAGGGTCGATTGCCAGGTGTTGTCACGGTGCGGGCCGAAGCTCGCCTGGGCCGCGGTGAACAGGGTCAGGGTGCCATTGAGGCCCAGCTGGTTGGCGAACATCGATTCGGTGGTATAGGCATCGCCCCAGCGCAGCGGCGGGCCCTGGCGCAGGTGGCCGCGGGCGGCGATCACCGCGATCAGCAGGCACAGGAAGAACACCGACACCCGCCAGTACCAGGCCACCGCGGGCCGTGCGCCGCCAGCACGGGCCGCCACCTGGGGGCGGCTGGCGCGATCGAAGCGGCTGAACATCCACCACAACAGGCCGGTGATGACGAACCAGGCGACCAGGTAGCGCGCCACCGGAAACCCATTCCACAGCATGCTCATCACCGTGGCCTGGTCTTCCTGCAGGTACTGGAACACCAGGCTGTTCAGGCGCTGGTGGAATTCCTTGTAGAAATCCAGCTCGGCCAGGCCGAGAAACAGCGTCACGCTGGCGAAGACCGTCAGCCACAGGCGCTGCCAGCCGCGGGCCAGCATGGCGCGGGTGCTGAGCAAGGCGATCAGCAGCGGCGCGCAGGCGTAGACCACCACCCGCAGGTCGAAACGCAGGCCGTTGTAGAAGGCCTCGACGAATGCGGCGCCCGGCGTGTCGCCGATCAGCTCGCGGTTGTAGACCAGCAAGGCGACGCGCAGCAGGGTGTACATCACCAGCAAGGCCAGGCCGCTGTACAGGGTGAAGAGCAACTGGCTGCGTATCGCCTGCAGGGAATGGGGGGTGTTGGAAGGGGTGCCCTGAACTGCTGTAGGGGTCATGTTCGATCATCCACAAAAGACGTTTACCAGGCTGTTGAAAAAACTACCTGCGTTGCCGCTGCTTCGTTAAAACCAGGCTCAAAATGCTCATTTACAACACGTAAACTCCGCTTTTTCGCCTGTTTTTGCCTCGCATCAGCGACCTCGCCTACGTTTTTCAACGGCCTGGAACTGCAGGCCCGCCCTGTCACGGCGAGCGGCGCCGCGGCAGTCTGGAGGGTCGGATGTGAAAAATTTGTCGCGACGCATTCTCAATACTCCGCGGCGGGGCACACCGTTCGGCTTTGAAAGTCATTTTTCACGCTGACAAGGCGCCACCTCGGCGTTATCGTCACGCCATGCCAAGCACTGAATTTCTCACCCTGCCCTACCAGGCGCCCTGGGACTGGCAGCAGTTCCACGCTCACTTCAAGCTGCGCGCCATCGCGGGGCAGGAGTGCCTGGGCGAGCACGACTACTGCCGCAGCTTTCGCCTTGGTGATGTAAGCGGCTGGTTTCGCGTCACCGCCCTGCCCGATCAGCATGCCCTGAGGCTGGAGCACAGCGCCTCGGCCAGCGCCTGCCTGGCGGAACTCACCCAGCGGGTGCGGCGCATGTTCGACCTGGATGCCGACCCGGCGCTGATCGCCGCCCATTTCGCCGCCGACCCGCATCTGGCACAGATGCTCGCCCGCCACCCCGGCCTGCGCCTGCCAACCGCCTTCGATGCCTTCGAACAGGCGGTACGTGCCATCGTTGGCCAGCAGGTCACGGTCAAGGCCGCGGTAACCATCACCGGGCGCCTGGTCGAACGGCTCGGCGAACCGCTGGCCGACGCACCTGCAGGCATCGATCGGCTGTTTCCGACACCCGATGCACTGGCGGCTGCCAACCTCGACGGCATCGGCATGCCCGGCAAGCGCGTGCAGACCCTGCAGCACTTCGCCTCCCAGGTCGCCAGCGGCACGCTGCGCCTGGATATCAGCCAGGGGGCGAGCGAGCTGATCGGGCGCCTCTGCGCCCTGCCCGGCATCGGCCCATGGACGGCCGAGTACATCGCCCTGCGCGCCTTCGGCGACGCCGATGCCTTTCCCGCCAGCGACCTGGGCCTGCTCAAGGCACCGATCTGGGGCCCCACCGGCATCACCGCCCGGCAACTGCAGCTGCACGCCGAAGCCTGGCGGCCCTGGCGCGCCTATGCCGCCGCGCACCTGTGGCACAACTATTCGGGAGGCTGAGGATGTTCTATCGCTATCAGGAAAGCCCCATCGGCCGTCTGTTCATGGTCGGCGACGAGCACGGCCTGCAGCAGCTGTTGATGGACGTGGAGCGTACGCCCTGGCAGATCGGTGACGGCTGGCAGGCGGCCGGCTCGCAGCTCGATGATGCCAGCCGCCAGCTCGACGAATATTTCGAGGGCGACCGGCAGCGCTTCGAGCTGCGCCTCAACCCGCAAGGCACGCCCTTCCAGCAGGCAGTGTGGCGGGCGCTACAGCAGATCCCGTTCGGCAGGATCGACAGCTACAGCGCCCTGGCCCAGCGCATCGAACGGCCCAACGCCGTACGCGCCGTGGGCGCCGCCAATGGCGCCAACCCGATCTGCATCATCATCCCCTGCCACCGGGTGATCGGCCGCGACGGCAGCCTGACCGGCTTTGCCGGCGGCCTGCCGCGCAAACAGCTGCTGCTGGAACTCGAGGGCGCGGTGCCGCGGCCCCAGGCCAGCCTGTTCGATTAGTCTTCCAGGCGCGGAAAGCTCGCGGCGATGGCATCACCACTTGGCCGCGCCACCGCGGCGTTGGCGGCAGACAGACGAATCGCCGCACAGTGGGGAAATTCGCCCAGATCGAACCAGTGGCGCGTGCCGGCCGGCACGCTGATCAGCGCATTGCGCTCACCAGCCAAGGCATAGACGTAGTCATCGACATGCAGGCTCAGCAGGCCCTGCCCGGCCAGGAACAGGTACAGCTGCGCGCCGTCGGCCACCATTTCGACTGGCGCCTGAACCGGTTGGTCGCCCTCGCGGGGCCAGTGACGCTGGTCGATGCTGATCACCTCGACCTGGCTCAGGTCGCCGTCACGCTTGAATTGCTCCAGCGACTCGCCCAGGGCGGCGAGGACGGCCTCGCCGGCATCCCCAGCCTGCACCCGCGCCTGGAGCGGCAACTCGCGATATTCGATACCGACCGCCGCCAGGGTGCTGGCGATGTCTTCGGCATGGCCCAGCACCTTGTTGGGGATCTGCGGGCTGGACTGGTGGTGAACGCTCAGGCGACTCATGGGTAATTCCTGTCTGGTGTCGGCCACCTTGCGGCGACCTGATTGGGTCATGTCGGCTCGGCCGTGCGTCGGGCCATGATAACGGCTGCGACCAAGGCGGCCAGCCCCGCCAGGGCGAATGTCCACTGCGGACCAAGGCCGTTCCAGCTATAGCCGGCGTACAGGGCACCCAGCGCGCCGCCGATGCCGGCCAGCGAGGCGTACAGCGCCTGCCCCTGGCCCTGCTGGCGGGCGCCGAAGCTGCGCTGCACGAAGGCGATGGATGCGGCGTGGAAACTGCCGAAGGTGGCGGCGTGCAGCAGTTGGGCGAACAGCAACACGGCCAAGTGATCGGCGAAAAAACCCATCAATACCCAGCGCACCGCGGCGATGGCAAAACTGGCGACCAGCACCTGGCGCAGGCTGAAATGCCTGAGCAACCGCGCCATGGCCATGAACACCAGCACCTCGGCAACCACGCCCAGGGCCCAGAGCATGCCGATCAATCCGCGGCTGTAGCCGAGCTGCTCCAGATAGATGCTCAGGAAGGTGTAGTACGGCCCGTGGGACAGCTGCATCAGCGCCACACAGAGATAGAAAGCCAGCACACCGGGCCGCCTGAGCTGCCTCAGGAAACCACCCTGACCCGCCGCCTGCGACGACGCCAGCGGCTGGGCATCCGGCACCCAGAAGCTGCTCAGGGCGATACCGGTGATGATCAGCAGCAGCGCCCAGGGATAGACATCCAGGCCGAGCAGATCGAAGGCCTTGCCCAGGCCGACCACGCTGAGAATGAAGCCGATCGAGCCCCACAGGCGAATCTGCGCATAGCGCGCCGACTGCTCGCGCAGGTGCGCCAGGGTGATGACCTCGAACTGCGGCAGCACCGCATGCCAGAAGAAGGCATGCAAGGCCATCACCAGGGCCAGCCAGGCATAGCTCTGGCTGACGAAGATCAGGCTCAGGCTGAGCAGGGTGCACAAGGCGCCCAAGCGCACGATGAGCAGGCGCCGACCGCTGTAATCGCCCAGCCAGCCCCACAGGTTCGGGGCGATGCAGCGCATCAGCATGGGAATGGCCACCAGCTCGCCGATGCGTGCTGGCGAAAAACCCAGGTGCGCGAAGTACAGGCCGAGAAACGGCGCCGTGGCACCGAGCAGCGCGAAGTAGAACAGGTAGAAACCGGACAGGCGCCAGTACGGGACTGTCGGCGTCAAACCTGAACACCCTTGCTGTCGAAGAACTGCCGAATCATTGCACTGCTTGCGCCCGGATCACGCAGGGTGACCAACGTGCCGTTGTCATCCACGGTGAAGTGCCCCTTGAAGGCCTCCGGCATGGCTTCGTACTGCCGGTTGACCTGCTCGAGGGTATCGCGCAGGCAGGCGTAGCCATAACGCTCGACCAGATACGGCAATGCGTTACGCCCCCTGAGCAGCTCGTACTCCTGATAGTTGTATGGCGTGGACTGCTGCCTTTTCGCCAGGGTCTGGCGAAAGCCTTCGAGCAATCGCTGCAACTGCTTCTCTTCCGAGCGGCGCGCCAGGCCACGAAGGGCATAGACCTTCATGTCCAGGTAGCGCTCCTTGCGATAGGCAAGGGCGAAAAACTCATCGAGCGTCTGGAAATCCAGGTCATACAGCAGCCTGAGTACCTGCTTGCGCACATCGAGCTGCTTGCTGCTGGTGTAGAGCTCAACGAGGTAGCCAGCGCCCTGCTCGTCGATCTGCGCCGGCTCCAGCGCGAACAGCGCATCGCGAACCGCCGAGATGCGCTTGCCGGTCACGCTGCGTAGCACCTCGGGAAATTCGCTCATACCACCCTCGCCTTGCAGGCTCGCTCAAAGCTGCGGCAGTACCGGCGTATTCACGCGCACATCGGCGTTCTGCCCACGGTGGCGCAACAGGTGATCCATCAGCACCATGGCCATCATCGCTTCGGCGATCGGCGTGGCGCGGATGCCGACGCAGGGGTCGTGGCGGCCCTTGGTGATCATGTCCACCGCGTTGCCATCGACGTCCACCGAGCGCCCTGGCGTGGTGATGCTGGAGGTCGGCTTGAGCGCCAGATGGGCGACGATCGGCTGGCCGCTGGAAATGCCGCCGAGAATGCCGCCGGCATGGTTGGACACGAAGCCCGCCGGGGTCAGCTCGTCACGGTGCTCGGTGCCGCGCTGGGCCACCGCGGCGAACCCATCACCGATTTCCACGCCCTTGACCGCGTTGATGCTCATCAGCGCATGGGCCAGCTCGGCGTCCAGGCGGTCGAAGATCGGCTCGCCCAGGCCCGGCATCACCCCCTCGGCAACCACGGTGATCTTCGCACCCACCGAATCCTGGTCGCGGCGCAGCTGATCCATGTACGCCTCCAGCGCCGGCACCTTGTCCGGGTCAGGGCTGAAGAAGGCGTTCTGCTCTACCGAATCCCAGGTCTTGAAAGGGATTTCGATGGGGCCGAGCTGGCTCATGTAGCCGCGAATGACGATGCCCTGGCCCGCCAGGTACTTCTTGGCGATGGCCCCGGCCGCCACGCGCATGGCGGTCTCGCGGGCCGAGCTGCGGCCACCGCCACGGTAGTCGCGGATGCCGTACTTGTGGTGGTAGGTGTAGTCGGCGTGGGCCGGGCGAAACAGGTCCTTGATCGCCGAGTAGTCCTTGGACTTCTGGTCGATGTTGCGGATCAGCAGGCCGATGGCGCAACCGGTGGTCTTGCCCTCGAACACCCCGGAAAGGATTTCCACCTCGTCGGCTTCCTGGCGCTGGGTGGTGTGACGGCTGGTACCGGGCTTGCGGCGATCCAGGTCGCGCTGCAGATCGTCCAGGGAAATCTCCAGGCCCGGTGGGCAGCCGTCGACGATGGCGACCAGCGCCGGGCCATGGCTCTCGCCTGCCGTGGTGACGGTGAACAGCTTGCCGAAGGTATTGCCGGACATTGCGCGAGACTCCAGAGACGTTCGATCTGCAGCCTGCGGCGAAAAGGCAGGCCCATAGAGAAAGCCGCTGAGTATACTCCCAGCCAACCGCCGAGATCACCCGTGCGCGAACCTTTGGCCATTTGCCAGCGTCCAACAGAGCCCATCACAGACCCGTCTCCATCATGCTGCGAGCCTTGCTTTTGACCCTTTCCCTCTTCACCGGCCTGGTCCAGGCCGCCCCCATCCTGCGTGAACCGGTCAGCCTGGATACCGGCCAGGGCGTGTTGCACGGCTCGCTGGTGCTGCCGCAGCGCAGCGAAGCGGTGCCCGTGGTGGTGCTGGTGGCCGGCTCGGGGCCGACCGACCGTAACGGCAACAACCCCGGCGGCGGGCATAACGACGCGCACCGCAAGCTGGCCCAGGCCCTCGCCCAGCAAGGCATCGCCAGCGTGCGTTACGACAAGCGCGGCATCGCCGCCAGCTTTGCCGCCACGCCGCACGAACGCGACCTCAGCGTGGAGCGCTACGTGGCCGACGTGGTGGCCTGGGTCCATCAGTTGCGCCAGGACAAACGCTTCAGCCAGGTGATTCTGGTTGGCCACAGCGAAGGCGCGCTGATCGCCACCCTGGCGGCCAACCAGGCAGACGCGGATGCTCTTGTGTCGATCGCCGGCAGTGCGCGGCCCATCGACCAGCTGCTGCGCGAGCAACTGCGCAACCGCCTGCCGCCGCGTCTGCGTGGCGAGGCCGAGGCGCTGCTCGAAGCGCTGCATGAAGGCCGCCAGGTGCCCCAGGTGTCGGACGAGCTGACCGTACTGTTTCGCACCAGCGTGCAGCCCTACCTGATTTCCCTGTTCCGCCAGGATCCGGCGGCGGCCTTCGCGCAGGTCAAGGTGCCGGCACTGATCCTGCAGGGCGATCACGATATCCAGGTCAGCGTGCAGGACGCCGAGGCGCTGCACGCCGCCAACCCACGGGCCGAATTGCAGATCGTCAGCGGCATGAACCACGTGCTGCGCATCGTGCCCATGGACATGGACGCGCAACTGGCGTCCTATGACAACCCCGACCTGCCCCTGGCCCGCGGCCTGACCGCTCGCCTGGCGAGCTTCATCAAGGCGCTGCCAGCTGCAGAGACGGCCAACGCTGCCGATAACCCCTAGAACCCTTCATGACCTGCTGCGCAGCGACCACTGGCTGCCCCTTGGGATCATGAGTCCGTCCCGACCGCCCTGCCAGCTGCAGGGCGGCTTCTCGAGGAACGCCAGATGACCGACAGCGAAACCACCGCCGTCGCCGCGCCGGAAGGCGAGCAGCCCGAATCGTCGCACCCCTGGGCGAACCTGCAGCCGGAGCATTTCCGTCTGCTGCGCCTGTCGCCGCTGCCCGTCGACCGCCACACCGGCGCCCGCCCGCTACGTTTCGTGCAGCTCGGCCGCGTCGAGCGGCACAGCAAGGAACAGAGCCTGCTGCGCCTGAGCCTGCAACTGCCCGGCCAGAAGGTGCGCAAGGAACAGAACGTGCTGGAGCTGTGGCTCGATCACCGCACCAAGGAGGCGCGCTTCGGCCCCGACAGCGGCCTCAGCCTGGAGCCGCACAACCGCGGACTTGGCCGCTTTCTGCTGGCCCAGGCGGCGGCCTGGGCGAAGCAGCACTGCGCCCACTACAGCCTGGAAAGCGGCCCGCTGCCCAGCCGCGATGCGCTCAACGACGAGGCCCGCGCACGCCGCGACCACTGCCTCAAGGCGCAGGGCTTCAGCGTCGACTACCAGGAAAACCAACTCAAGGCGCAGTACAGCGCCGCACGGGTCAGCGCCCTGCACGGCGACTGGAACGCCGACAAGGTACAGTTCATCGAGCAGCTGGACGCTGCGCAGATGCTGCAGCTGGCCGACCAGAACCTGCAGGAACAGGACGTCCAGTTGCGCAAGCAGCGTGAGCGCCTGGAGCAGCTCAAGCGCGAGGATGGCGGCCTGCGCTTCACCATCGCCTGCCTGGTGGCCTTCTGTCTGTTCCAGGCCGGTTTGCTGATCTGGATTGCGACTCACTGATCGCCCTCGCGAGGCCCGCGCAAAAAGGGTTCTTCGCATTTTAGCGGGAATGTCTGGTTGATACCGGACTGGCAATTACGTGTTAGCTGTCGGTGACTTGGCACTCTCCATTGGCCCGCCGCCTGGCCGAATGGTTTTCGCCCCTTACGGGCGCCTTACTTTCTTTGCTTGTGCAAAGAAAGTAAGCAAAGAAACACACCCCTACATCCGGCCCCGGCTGCGCCGCGGTTCCCTCGTTCCATCACCACTCCAGGGGCACGCCGTGAAGGGCCATCCCTGGCCCTTCACGGCTCTCGCGACATCCATGTCGCTCAACCCCTTACGTGGCGATTCCACTCGGCCTCCTGAAGGGGACTTGGGCGTCGTCTGTGAGATCGCAACTCGAGAGCAACAGCAAAAACAGACGCTGCCTAACTTGAGTCCGTGGAAATCTTGCAAGCCCGCGCTCCGGTCCCGTCAGTTCGTAGGGTGGACGACGCTTCACCCGTCCACCGCCCCGTGATCGCACGGTGGATGAAAAGAGCGTCATCCACCCTACGAACTGGTGAACTGCCTGCGATTCAGGGGGCGCGCAGAGCCCGTCCAGGAGGGCGATGGAGTGAGCGAACCCCAGCGCAGCCGGGGCCGTATGATCGGGCGGAGGGTTTTGGTTACTTTTGCCCGCAAAATTGACTCGCCCGACAGGGCGAAACGGGAGATGTCAGCAAACCCACGCAAGCAGCTTGAGCGGCAAAACCACCCGCGTACTCACACTAACTTGCCAGTCCGGTGTCAGGCCCATCCTCCCCGCAAAAATGCAAAGAACCAAAAAAAGGCCGTTGCTCGGAGAGCAACGGCCTTTTCGTTTCAGCGCACCTTCGTGATCAGACGCGGAAGTGGCTGACCATCTGCTGCAGCTGGCTGCCCAGACGGGCCAGCTCGACGCTGGAGGCAGCGGTCTCCTCACTGGCGGACGCGGTCTGCTCGGAGATGTCGCGCACGTTGATCACGCTGCGGCTGATCTCCTCGGCTACCGCGCTCTGCTGCTCGGCGGCGGCGGCGATCTGCTGGTTCATCGACTGGATGTTCGACACCGTACGGGTGATGCTTTCCAGCGAACCCCCGGCCTTGCGGGTCAGCTCTACACTGCTGTCGGTCAGCTCGCGGCTGCTGTGCATGATGCTGGCCACCTGCTGGGTGCCATGCTGCAGACCGGCGACCAGTTCCTCGATCTCCTCGGTGGATTTCTGCGTGCGCTGGGCCAGGCCACGCACTTCGTCGGCGACCACGGCAAAGCCACGACCGGCCTCGCCAGCGCGAGCGGCTTCGATGGCCGCGTTGAGCGCCAGCAGGTTGGTCTGCTCGGCCACCGCCTTGATCACGTCCATCACGCTGCCGATCTTGTTGCTTTCCTGCTGCAGATGGCTCATCGCTTCGGTGGAACGGGTCACTTCGGCCGCCAGGCGTTCGATCTGCGCGATGGCCTCGCCCACTACCCGGTCACCCAGGTTGGCTTCGCGGTCGGCGTCGGCGGCAGCGCGCGAGGCGTCGGCGGCGTTGCGCGCCACTTCCTGCACGGTGGCGGACATCTCGTGCATGGCGGTGGCCACCTGATCGGTTTCCACCTTCTGGCTGTTGACTCCGGCGCTGGTCTGCTCGGTAACGGCCGACAGTTCCTCGGCAGCACTGGCGATCTGGGTGACGCTATCGCGGATGCCGCCGATGAGGTCGCGCAGGGTACTGCCCATGCGCTGGATGCCCTGCTGCAGCACGCCCAGCTCGTCGCGGCGCGTCACCTGCAGGGTCTGGCTCAGGTCGCCACCGGCGATGCGCTCGACGGCCACCAGGGTTTCCTGCAGCGGGCGGGTGATCTGGCGGGTGATCAGCCAGGCCGCGAGGATACCGACCAGCAGCGCGATCACCGTGGTGCTCAACTGCAGGGTACGGGCCGACGCCGTTTCACTGTCGCGGCGCTCCATCTGGATGGCGGTCAGTTCCTTGCTGATCCGCACGATCTCGTACCCTTCATCGGTCAGTTCCTTGCGCGCCACGGCGATGGTCTCGGTGGCGGCTTTGAAGGCCATGACCGCAGCACGGTAATTATCCAGGCCGGTGGTGACCAGGTCGACCCGCGGGCCATGGTCGGCTGCGAAAATCTGACGGAACGCTTGTAGGTCTCCAATGGTTTTGTCGATCTGCGCCATGGCATCACGTTCAGCCTCGGCCGTCGGCGTGTAGGTGTAAATGCGCACGTTGTAGCGCACCAGTTGCAGGTTTTCCTTGGCCGTGGTGATGGCCTGAAACTGGGCTGCACGATCCTCTTCATAAGGAGGCAGCGCCATGACCGCGGCGCTGATATCTTCCATGGCCTGGCTGGCAGCAACGGCGTGACGGGTCATGTCCTGACGCGTCTGGTTGACGGCGCGATAGCCGCTGCGCATCTTGTTCAGCGACACCTGATAGGCATCGATCTGCGCGCCCTGGTCCTGCAGCAGGCTTATGTTTGCAGGGCTCTTGAACGAAGCCAGCACCTGGGCGTGCTGGGTCTTGAAGCCGTCGAGGGACTTCTGCACGGTCGCGGCCGCTTGCTCGTCGCCGTTGGTGAGCATGTATTGCAGGCGGGTGACGCGCAGGTCGGTGAGCGTGTCGTTGAGCCGAGCGATGTCATTGGTCCAGTCGCTGCGCTGGATAAGGCTGCCAAGGCTGGTCCAACCGGTCAGCGCGAGTACACAGGTAAGGGCGAGCACGAGGCCGAAGCCCAAGGCGAGTTTCAGGGTGACGCTGATGTTCGAAAACCAGCTGTTCATATAATAATTCTCCAATTTGTGACCGGGTTCAGGCAGCTGGAAAATTATTATTGGACCGAGCTGTTTTTTTGAGCGGCACGCATTCTATCGGCAGAGCCATAAATAACTAGAGATCGATGAATGTTTCGGCTGATGACCGACGATACGGGCGGGAAGTGACGTCCGTGGAGGAACTAAAACACGATTGTTCAACGATATAGCGTGGAAGAACGGCGATTCGCCAGTACTCCGGCTAATTCAGGCGTGACGATCCGTCGCATGGTCAGTCAGGCCAATCGCCATACCGCGCCATCCAAAGCGCCATAGATGGCCCGCCTGATCGTCGCCTCGATGGCCATGCCGCCGGTGAATTCCCCGAAGGCCGGCAACAGGGTCACTGCCGGCTCGATGCTGAAGCACGGCATGCGCAGCCGGTCCCGCCCTCGCCCGCGCAGTACGAAAACCGGATGCAGGTGCCCGGCTAGCACGTGGCGTCCCGGGCACTCCAGTACCTCGTGACACAGCGCGAACGGCCCCATCGGCCAGGGCTCGCCCACCACCTCGATGCCCAGCTCGGCCGGCGGATCGCCGGCACTGCGATCATGGTTGCCGCGTACCAGCAGGATCTGCAGGTCGGGGTGTCGGCTGCGCCACGCCTGCAAGGCGGCCAGGGTGCTGCCGCTGCGGGCCGGCCTGGCGTGCAGGAAGTCGCCGAGGAAGATCAGCTGGCCGGTGGGATAGTCGTGCAGCAGTTGGTCGAGGCGCTGCAGGTTGCGCGCCGTGGTGCCCTGGGGCACCGGCTGGCCAAGCACCCGGTAGGTGGCGGCCTTGCCGAAGTGCGCGTCGGCGATCAGCAGCGCCTGCCTGGCCGGCCAGTACAGGGCCTTGTCGGCCAGCAGCCACAGCGTTTCTCCGGCTATGTCCACTGCCAGGTGGGCTGCACTCATGCCGACCCGGTCCTGGTCTTGCGTGTCGGCCGACCATCCTTGCGCTTGCGCTCGCCACGGCGGATCGGCGGCTCGACTTCCACCAGCGGCGCTTCCGCCACCTGGGGTCCGGGCCCGGCGGCGCGCTCCAGTTCGCCGAGCATGCGGGCGATGCGATCGGCGAGCTTTTCCGAGCTGAGCCGTTCGCGAAAACGCTCCACCATCAGCGGGAACGCCAGCGGCGGGGCGCGGCGCAGGGCATGCAGGTTGAGCTGCGCGGCGCGCATGTCGGCCAGGGTATGACGCAGCTGCTGCACGTCCAGCTCCTGACTGAGCACTTCGTCATGGGCCTGGATGAGCAACAGGTTGTCCGGGTCGTACTGGCGGAACACATCGAAGAACAGCCCACTGGACGCCTGCACCTGGCGCAGGCTCTTGCCCGCACCGGGGTAACCGCCGAACACCAGGCCGGCGATCCGGGCGATCTCGCGAAAGCGCCGCTGCGCCAGCTCCCCGGCATTGAGGCTGGCGAGCACGTCATGCAGCAGGTCGTGGTCACCGAACAGGTCAGCATCGAGCAGCCGTGGCCAATCCACCTCGCTGGCGCACAACAATTCCAGGCCATAATCGTTGACGGCAATGGAAAAGCTCAGGGGCTGCCGCTGCCCCAGGCGCCAGGCCAGCAGGCTGGCCAGCCCCAGGTGCACGTTACGGCCCGCGAAGGGGTACAGAAACAGGTGCCAGCCTTCGCGCGAATGCAGGGTCTCGGCCAGCAGCGTGCCGGGCGCCGGCAGTGCCGACCAGTTGGCCTGCACCTCGAGCAATGGCTGCAGCAGGCGCATCTCCGGCCCCTCGAAACGGCCCTGGGCGGCCTCGCCGAAACGTGCCACCAGCGCTTCGGCCAAGGTATTGGAAAGGGGCATGCGCCCGCCATTCCAGCGCGGCACGCTGGCCTTGCCGGCGGCGCTGCGCTTGACGTAGGCAGTCATGTTCTCGACCCGCACCAGCTCCAGGGGGCGACCGCCGAACAGGAACACGTCACCAGGACGCAGACGGGCGATAAAGCCCTCCTCGACGCTGCCCAGAGAGCCGCCACCGCCGCCCTTGCTCCACCATTTCACGGTCAGGCTGGCATCGCTGACGATGGTGCCCACGCTCATCCGATGGCGACGGGCCAGGCGCGGGCTGGGCACCCGCCAGATGCCCTCGTCGTCCGGCTCGACACGCTGGTAATCCGGGTAGGCGCTGAGGGACTCGCCGCCCTGGCGCACGAAGGCCAGCGCCCAGCGCCACTGCGCCTCATCGAGGTGGCGATAGGCCCAAGTGCTGCGTACCTCGCGCAGCAGCTCGTCAGGCCGGAAGCCACCACCGAGTGCCACGCTGACCAGGTGCTGGACCAATACATCCAGGGGCTGACGGGGCGATTCCCGCGCCTCGATACGCCCCGCTGCCACGGCATCCTGCAGGGCGGCGGCCTCGAGCAACTCCAGGGCATGGGTCGGCACCAGGGTGGCGCGCGAGATACGCCCCGGCGCGTGCCCGGAGCGCCCGGCGCGCTGCAGCAGGCGGGCGACGCCCTTGGCCGAGCCGATCTGCAGGACCCGTTCGACCGGCAGGAAGTCAACCCCCAGATCCAGGCTGGAGGTGCACACCACCGCCTTGAGCTTGCCCTGCTTGAGCCCGCTCTCGACCCAGTCGCGTACCTCCCGGGCCAGGGAGCCGTGATGCAGGGCGATCAGCCCGGCCCAGTCCGGCCGTGCACCGAGCAAGGCCTGGTACCAGAGCTCCGATTGCGAGCGGGTATTGGTGAATACCAGGCTGACGCTGCTGTTTTCCAGTTCCTCGACCACCTGGGGCAGCAACCGCAAGCCCAGGTGACCCGCCCAGGGAAAACGCTCCACCGCCGGCGGCAACAGGGTGTCGATCAGCGGTTTGCCGCCCTGCTCGCCGCGCACCAGGCGACCGCTGCCGTCGGGCAGCAACACCTCCAGGGCGTGAGGCTGATTGCCCAGGGTCGCCGACAGGCCCCAGACGATCAGCCCCGGGTTCCATTGGCGCAGCCGCGCCAGGGCCAGCTGCAACTGCACGCCACGCTTGTTGCCAAGCAATTCGTGCCACTCGTCCACCACCAGCATGCCGACCTGGGCGAACTGGGCTTTCGCATCGGCGCCGGTCAGCAGCAGGGTCAGGCTTTCGGGGGTGGTCACCAGGGCCGTGGGCAGGCGCCGCGCCTGGCGCTGGCGTTCTGCGCTACCGGTATCGCCGGTACGCATGCCCACCGTCCAGGGCAGTTCCAGGCCGTCGATCGGCGCCTGCAGGGCCCGCTGGGTGTCGGCCGCCAGGGCGCGCATCGGGGTGATCCACAGCACCGTCAACGGCGCCGCTGCCGGCGCTCGCTTGCTGCCTGCGGTTTTTTTCGACGGTGCTTTACCGGCGAATCGATTGAGCGCTGCAAGCCATACCGCATAGGTTTTGCCGGCGCCGGTGGAGGCATGCACGAGGCCGCTCTGCCCGTCGGCGACGGCTTGCCAGACTTCTTTCTGAAAGTCGAAGGCCTTCCAGCCGTTACGCCGCAGCCAGGTGCTGGCCAGAGTCATGGCAGGAGTTCCTGCAGCAACTCCAGGGTGTCGGCCTCCTCCACGCCCTTGTCGTGACGCCAGCGCAGCATGCGCGGAAAACGCACGGCGATGCCGCTCTTGTGCCTGGGCGAACGGGCGATGCCCTCGAAGCCCAACTCGAACACCAGGCTGGGCGTCACGCTGCGTACCGGGCCAAACTTCTCCACCGTGGTCTTGCGCACGATGGCGTCGACCTTGCGCATTTCCTCGTCGGTCAGCCCCGAATAGGCCTTGGCGAAGGGCACCAGGCGCCGCTCGGGATCGCCCGGCGCGCCGTCCCAGACGGCGAAGGTGTAGTCGCTGTACAGGCTGGCCCGGCGACCATGGCCGCGCTGGGCGTAGATCAGCACGGCATCGACGCTCAGGGGGTCGATCTTCCACTTCCACCACACGCCGACGTCCTTGCTGCGCCCGACGCCATAGGCCGCCTCACGGCCCTTGAGCATCATGCCTTCGACCCCCAGCGAGCGCGAGGCCTCGCGCTGCTCTGCCAGGGTCTGCCAGGTATCGCCATGCAGCAATGGTGACGGCATCAGCCGCGGGCTGGCGCAGCCCGCCACTACCTCTTCCATCTGCGTGCGGCGCTGGTGCTGCGGGCGGCTGCGCCAGTCCTCGCCCTGCCACTCCAGCAGGTCGTAGGCGAGCACCGCCACCGGCACTTCCTCGAGCAGCTTGCGGCTCAGGGTCTTGCGGCCGATGCGCTGCTGCAACAGGGCGAAGGGCTGGATGCCGAACCGCTCGAGCTGCGCCTCGACCTGGTCGTTGAGGCGCTCGGCGGGCTCGTCGGCAGCCTGGGCCATCAACTCGCCCTGCTGAGCCGTGGCCTCAGGCGCGTGGCGCCAGACCACCAGTTCCCCATCGATCACCGTGCCATCCGGCAACAGGGGCGCCAATTCCTGCAACTCGGGAAAGCGCTCGCTGATCAATTCCTCGCCCCGCGACCAGACCCACAACTGCCCGTCACGCTTGACCAGCTGGGCACGGATGCCATCCCACTTCCATTCGATCAGCCAGTCGGCCGGGGCGCCCAGGCTGGCCTCGAACTCGTCCAGGGGGCGCTGCAGCGGGTGGGCAAGAAAGAACGGGTACGGCTGGCCGCCACGCTGGGCGTGTTCATCATCCGATTCGGCGGCGATCAGCCGCTCGTAGGACGCTGCCGTAGGCCGATGCGACAGATCGGTATAACCGACCAGGCGCTGGGCGACGCGTTTGGCGTCCACCTCGGCGATGGCCGACAGGGCGCGGGTGACCAGCAGCTTGGAAACCCCGACCCGGAACGCGCCGGTGATCAGCTTGATGCTGACCATCAGCGATGGCCGGTCCAGCTGCGCCCACAGGGCATCGAGGCGCATCGCCAGTTCATCGGGCGGCAACCCGCGCAGCGGCAGCAGCTTGTCCTCGACCCATACGGCGAGACCGTCCGGGGAGGTGGAAGTGGCTTCGGGCAACAACAGGGCGATGGTTTCCGCCAGGTCACCCACCGCCGAATAGCTTTCCTCGAACAACCAGTCGGACAGGCCGGCGCGCTGCATCGCCAGCTCGCGCAGCTGCCGTGAAGGCACCAGTTGCCGCGGCCGGCCGCCGGCGAGAAAGTACACGGCCCAGGCGGCATCGGCCGGCTCGGCATCGCGCAGGTAGTCCTGCAGCGCGGCCAGCTTGGCGTTGCTCGAGGTGGTGGCGTCGAGGCGCGCGTACAGCTGCGCGAAGGCGATCATGAACTCGCCTCCACGGCCGCGTCGTCTTCCTCACCGTATTCAGTGGCGAAGGCCTGGGCATCCAGGCCCTGCTCGCGCAGATGGCGTACCAGGATATTCACCGAGCCGTGGGTGACCATGACCCGCTCGGCGCCGGTCTGCTCGATGGCCCACAGCAACCCCGGCCAGTCGGCATGGTCGGACAGCACGAAGCCGCGATCCACGCCACGGCGCCGACGCGTGCCGCGCAGCAGCATCCAGCCACTGGCGAAGGCATCGCTGTAGTCACCGAAGCGGCGTATCCAGGTGCTGCCACCGGCCGAGGGCGGCGCCAGCACCAGCGCCTGGCGCAGCAGCGGATCGCCTTTCGGCACATCGCCGGCGTAACGGGTTGGCGGCAGGTAGACGCCGGCATCGCGGTACACCTGGTGCAGCGGCTCCATGGAGCCGTGGCCAAGGATCGGCCCGATGCCTTCATCGATGCCATGCAGGATGCGTTGCGCCTTGCCGAAGGCGTAGCAGAACAGCACGCTGGCCCGCCCGGCCTGCTGGTTGTGCCGCCACCACTCGTTGATACCGGCGAAGATCTGCGCCTGGGGCTGCCAGCGGTAGATCGGCAAACCGAAGGTCGACTCGGTGATGAAGGTATGGCAACGCACCGGCTCGAAGGGATCACAGGTGCCATCCGGCTCGACCTTGTAGTCGCCCGAAGCGACCCAGACTTCGCCGCGGTACTCGAGGCGCACCTGGGCCGAGCCCAGCACGTGGCCGGCGGGGTGAAAACTCAGGGTGACGCCGTGATGGTCGATGGTCTCGCCATAGGCCAGGGTCTGCAGGTTGATGTCACGTCCCAGGCGCGTGCGCAGAATGCCCTCGCCCGGCGCGGCGGCCAGGTAATGGGCGCTGCCGGTACGCGCATGGTCGCCATGGCCATGGGTGATGACGGCGCGCTCGACGGGGCGCCAGGGGTCGATATAGAAATCTCCGGGAGGACAATACAGGCCTTCGGGCCGTGCAATCACCAGATCCAAGCAGGCGACCTCCGGGTGGGAAATGAGGGGGATGTAGCGAGGTGTGGAGGGCGGGCCACCGTCGACGGCTCGAGCCGCCGACGGCTACGCCTGCATCAGCGATGCAGGCGCTGGCTCATATGTAGCCCAGTAGCAGCAGCACCAGCACGATAACCAGCACCAGTCCCAGACCGCCGGTAGGCCCGTAGCCCCAGCTGCGGCTATGCGGCCATGCCGGGATGGCACCAATCAGCATCAGGATCAGAATGATCAGCAGTATGGTTCCCAAGCCCATGGCTATCTCCTTGCTTTTCTGTCGACGGCCGCCGGTTAGCGGCGCGCCTGGCATCGGAAGCCTGGATAAGGCGTTCCGGTCGGATGCAGGGCATGGCGCTGCGGCGAAGCCAGCGTCTGGCAGAGCGCTCGACGCAGCGCCATGCCCTACACCTTTTACGACTTGGCCGGGAAAGGGAAAGTGCAAACTTTAAGTGACCGGAGGCAGGATTCCGGTCGTAACGCGGCATCGAGAGAGGCCTTGCTAGTCGGCCAGGGCGAAGCGCGCCGCCCGCTCGATCAGCTCGTCATCGGGGCGTACGCCGGTGTACAGCACGAATTGCTCGACGGCCTGCAGCACGATCACTTCGCCGCCGGTGATCACCGGTTTGCCCAGGGAGCGGGCCAGGCGAATCAGCGGGGTTTCCACCGGTACGGCCACCACATCGAATACCCAGTTCGCCGCCTCCACCGCCTGCTCGTCGAACGCCAGCTGGTCGGCCTCGGCGCCGCGCATGCCAAGGGGCGTAACGTTGACCAGCAACGCTGCCGGCTCGTCGCCCAATGCCTCGCGCCAATGCACGCCGCACTGCTCGGCCAGCGCCCTGCCCGCCGCCTCGTTGCGGGCGACGATAGAGCCGTCGGCGAAGCCGCTGTCGCGCAGCGCGCAGGCCACGGCCTTGGCCATGCCGCCGCTGCCGCGCAGGGCGTAGCGGCTGCTGGTCGGTACGCCATGCTTGTGCAGCAGTTTCACCACCGCGCTGTAGTCGGTGTTGTAACCGGTCAGGCGGCCGTCATCGGCAACGATGGTATTGACCGACTGCAGCGTCGCCGCCGACTCGTGCAGGCCGTCGAGGTGCCTGATGCAGGCTTCCTTGAACGGCATCGACACCGCGCAGCCGCGAACGCCAAGGGCGCGAATGCCGCCGATGGCCGCCGGCAGATCGCTGGTGGTGAAGGCCTTGTACAGGTAATCCAGCTCCAGCTCGCGGTACAGATAATTCTGAAAGCGCGTGCCGAAATTACCTGGCCGCCCGGACAGCGACATGCACAGGCGGGTGTCTTTGCTGATGCGCAGGGTCATTCGCGAACCTCGGAAATGACGACGCCGGTTCGACAGAGGCATCGAGCCGGCGACAGGGATGTTCAGGGCATGCGGGCCGCGATTCAGTCCAGCAGAGCGAGCGCGTCGGCGCTGGCCTGGCGCACGGCGTCCCAGCCTTGGCTGCTGTCGAGCATCCAGCTGCCACCCACGCACATCACGTTGGGCAGTGCCATGTAGCGCTGCAGGTTGGCCGGGCCGACGCCGCCAGTCGGGCAGAAGCGGATATCGCCGAACGGGCCGCCCAGCGCCTTGAGCGCGGCGGTGCCGCCACAGACCTCGGCCGGGAACAGCTTGAAGCGGCGATAGCCCAGGGCGTAGCCGACCATGATCTCCGAGGCGCTGGCCACGCCCGGCAGCATCGGCACCGGGCTCTCCAGCGCGGCGCGCAGCAGGTCATCGGTGCAGCCGGGGCTGACCACGAACTGCGCACCGGCCTCTTCCACCGCGCCCAGCATATGGCGATCGAGCACCGTGCCGGCGCCCACGCACAGGTGCGGGCGCTCCTCGCGCAGGCGGCGGATGGCGGTCAGCCCGTGGGGCGAGCGCAGGGTGATTTCCAGCACCTGCAGGCCGCCGGCATCCAGGGCATCGGCCATTGGCAGGATGTCTTCCTCCCGGGCGATGGTGATCACCGGCATGATCCGCGCCCGGGCGCAAAGCGCGTCGATGCTGTCGATCTTCTCCGCCATGGTCGGGGCTGGGCGGCTGATGGCTTGTGTCATGGTCGTGTTCCTTTCGGGCCTCAGGGGCACCAGTAGATTTCGAGCGGCGCGCGCAGAAACGCGCTGATCGGCATGTTCTTGTGATTGTCTTGCTGCAGGGCCTGCTCGAGCACCTCGAGCTTGCCCTGCCCCTCGATGGCCAGCAGCGGCAGGCGCGCCGCCTTGAGCAGCGGCAGGGTCAGGGTCAGGCGCTGGTGGGGTACGCTCGGTGCCAGCATCGGCAGGCAACGGCGCGGGCATTCATCGCTGAGTGCCTCGTCCAGATTGGGGCTGTCGGGAAACAACGAGGCGGTATGGCCGTCGGTGCCCATGCCCAGGATCAGCACGTCGATAGTCGGCAGGTCGCGCAGCGCCTGCTCGGCAAGCTGCGCGGCCTGCTCGAGGGTCGCGGCGCTCCGATAGAGCCCCAGCAACTGCGCCGCGGCAGCCGGCCCTTGCAGCAGGTGGCGGCGCACCAGTGCCTCGTTGCTGTCTTCGTGGCTGGTCGGTACCCAGCGCTCGTCGGCCAGGCTCACCAGCACCTTGGCCCAGGACAAGGGCTGCTGGGAGAGCGCCTGGAAAAAGGCGATCGGACTGCGCCCGCCGGAGACCACCAGGGTGGCCTGGCCATGGCTGTCGATGGCATCGCGCAGCGCACCGGCCACGTTCTCGGCCAGAGCCTGGGCCAGTTGCTGCGAATCGCTGTGGCTGCGGGCGACCACGCCCACGGGGAATTCGAGGTCAGAGATCGCCATACCAGGCCCTCCCGTCGCGAGTGATCAGGGCGATGGAGCTCATCGGCCCCCAGGTGCCGGCGACATAGGGTTTGGGTGGGTCGCCGAGTTTTTTCCAGCCGTCGATCAATTGATCGCACCACTGCCAGGCGTGCTCGATTTCGTCCTTGCGCACGAACAGGTTCTGGTTGCCGCGCATCACTTCCAGCAGCAGGCGCTCGTAGGCATCGGGGATCCGCGCACTCTTGTAGGTCGCGGAGAAATTCAGCTGCAGCGGACCGCTGCGCAGCTGCATGCCCTTGTCCAGGCCCTGGTCCTTGGTCATCACCTGCAGGGAAATGCTCTCGTCCGGCTGCAGGCGGATGATCAGCTTGTTACCGATCAACTGCCGCTGTTCCGGGGCGAAGATGTAATGCGGCGGCTCCTTGAAGTGGATGACGATCTGCGACAGCTTCTGCGCCATGCGCTTGCCGGTGCGCAGGTAGAACGGCACCCCGGCCCAGCGCCAGTTGCGGATGTCGGCACGCAGGGCGACGAAGGTTTCGGTGTCGCTCTGGGCGTTGGAATTCTCTTCTTCCAGGTAGCCGGGCACCGGCTTGCCGTCGCTGGTGCCGGCCACGTACTGGCCACGCACCACGTGGCGTGACAGCTGCTCGGCGGTCATCGGCTCCAGGGCCTTGAGTACCTTGACCTTTTCGTCCCGGATGGCGTCGGCCGACAGGTCGCCGGGCGGGTCCATGGCGATCAGGCAGAGCAGTTGCAAGAGGTGGTTCTGGATCATGTCGCGCAGCTGGCCGGCCTTGTCGAAATAGCCCCAGCGGCCTTCGATGCCGACCTTCTCCGCCACGGTGATTTCCACGTGGGTGATGTGGTTCTGGTTCCACTGGGTTTCGAACAGGCTGTTGGCGAAACGCAGGGCGATCAGGTTCTGCACCGTTTCCTTGCCCAGGTAATGGTCGATCCGATAGACCTGGGTTTCCGGGAAATAGGCGGCCACCGCATCGTTGACCGCGCGCGACGAGTGCAGGTCGTGGCCGATGGGTTTTTCCAGCACCACCCGGGTGCCCTCGGCCAGGCCGACCGCCGCGAGGTTGGCGCAGATGCCGCCGTACACCGAGGCCGGCGTGGCGAAGTAGGCGATCAGTTGACGGCCGCTGCCCACCGCTTCGGCCAGTTGCGGATAACTATCCGGCGGCAGGAACTCCATGCTCAGGTAGCGCAGGCGCGCCTGGAAGCGTTGCATCACCGCCTCATCGAGCTCCGGAGCCGGCAGGTAGCGGCGCAGATGGGCATCGATGGTGCTCAAGTGCTTGTCGGGGTCGCCACCGTCGCGCGCCAGGGCGAGCAACTGGGTATCCTCGTGCAGCAGCCCGGCGCGGTCGAGCTGGTAGAGGGCGGGAAACAGCTTGCGCAATGCCAGGTCGCCCAGGGCGCCGAACAGAGCGAGGGTGCAAGGCTCAACAGGAATCATCGACATGATCTTTGTTCTTCTAAAGTTGCCCTATTGATAGCGGGTAATCCACCATTTCGCAACCGGAAATGTAGTAATAAACACAACATATTCGTAGAGTGCGTCGAGCGGGTAGCCAGTAGACCAGCCCCGGCTTAGGATAACCCGGCATTTCATCGGACAAGGACAACAATGGATCGCGTGCGCAACCTTCTCGAACAGATCCAGGGCCGCCTCGAGAGCCTCAACAAGGCCGAACGCAAGGTCGCCGAAGTGATCCTGCTCAACCCGCAGCAGGCCACCCGCCTGAGCATCGCCGCCCTCGCCCAGGCCGCCCAGGTCAGCGAGCCGACGGTCAACCGCTTCTGCCGGTCGTTCGGCGTCAACGGTTACCCGGAACTGAAGATGCAGCTGGCCCAGAGCCTGGCCAGCGGCGCGGCCTACGTGAGCCGCGCGGTGGAAGCCGATGACGGCCCCGAGGCCTATACCCGCAAGATCTTCGGCAGTGCCATCGCCTCGCTGGACAGCGCCTGGCAAAGCCTGGATGCCAACCTGATCAGCCGTGCCGTCGACCTGCTGATCCAGGCCCGGCAGATCCACTTCTTCGGCCTCGGCGCCTCGGCACCGGTGGCCCTGGACGCCCAGCACAAGTTCTTTCGCTTCAACCTGGCGGTATCGGCCCATGCCGACGTGCTGATGCAGCGCATGCTCGCCTCGGTGGCGCATACGGGCGATCTGTTCGTGATCATTTCCTACACCGGCCGCACCCGCGAGCTGGTCGAGGTGGCGCGCCTGGCCCGGGAGAATGGTGCCTCGGTGCTCGGCCTGACCGCTGCCGGCTCGCCGCTGGACCAGGCCTGCAGCCTCAGCGTGCACATTCCGCTGCCCGAAGACACCGACATCTACATGCCGATGACCTCGCGGATCATCCAGCTGACCGTGCTCGATGTGCTGGCAACCGGCATGACCCTGCGCCGCGGCGCGGATTTCCAGCCGCACCTGCGCAAGATCAAGGAGAGCCTCAACGCCAGCCGTTATCCGGCCAGCGAAGAGCCACTTTAGCTGCGGGCCGCAAGCCGCGAGCTACAAGAGCGATGGTCGCCACCGCGCCCACGCCCCTACTTGCAGCTTGCCGCTTATTTCCACCAGTACTCCACCTGCACACCGAAGTTGGAGCCATTGCGTGCGCTACCGAACGCACCGGTGTCCGACAGCGCCGAGCCCTCGGCCAGCAGGTTCGCCGCCTCCTGCGCCGCCTTGTTCCAGGTGGCGTAGGTGTAATAGAGGCGAATTTCCGGGCGTTCGAAGAAGCCGGGGCCATTCGGCGACCAGGTGGGCGCCACGGTGAACTTGCTCAGTTTGCGGGTACCGCCGGACGCATCCACCTGGTCATGGCCGATCTCGCCGACCAGCTTGAACTGCTGGGTGAAGGCATAGCTGGTGCGTCCGCCCACCGACCACCAGTCCTGGTCGCCGCCATCTTCACGTTTGTCCTTCTGGTACACCGCCTGCACCTGGCCGCCCAGGCGCGGGGTCAGCTGGAAGTCGAAGAATTCGACCACGCGCCAGCTCTTGGCACCGCGATCCAGGGTCGGGTCGCCGGTGTAGCCCAGGCCGGTACCCGGCCCTTCGCCGTACTGCAGGGCCAGTTTGTTGTCGCCGCCCAGGCCGAGGAAGTTCTTCTGCACGTGCTGGCCGGTGACCGCCCAGCCGCTGTTCGAATCCTCGACGGAGGATGGCTTGTCGATGTAGCTGACGCCCACCTCGATCTCGCCGCCGGGGTTGGTCACGAAGCCGCCGACGTTGAAGTCATGGCGGTTGATGTATTCCTTCTGGTCGTAGCTGTCCTTGCGCGAGAACACGTAGCTGTACTTGTAGTCACCGATCTTCATCTCGTCGATACCGAAACCGGTGGCGCTCTGGTTCCAGTAGTAGAAGTCGGAGATATGAATGTCGTTACGTTTGTAGAAGCGTCGCCCGGCCCATAGCGAACCGCCGTTGAGTGCCGGCATGTTGCTCCACTCGGCGTACATCTGGTTCATCCGCGCGGTGCCGTGGTCACCGGTGAATTTCGGCGTGTGGCCGTACTCGTTGAACAGCTGGGCCATGCCCTCGATGCTCAGCACCGAGCCATCGTCGAGCGTGAACAGATCCTGGCGCAGATCCAGCTCGGCGTAGTGCTCGCACTCGTTACCCAAGCGGTACTTGGAACGCGCACCCGGCAGCTGGAAGCATGACTGCCGGCCATTGCCATCGGCCGTGCCGGCGCCGCTGCGCACGTAGCCGGAAAACTCCAGCGCCATGCCCGTAACCGGCAGTGTCAGGGAGCCCAGCGCCATGGCCAGACCGATACCTGCTGATCGTTTCATATCCTCTCCTGCAGTTTTTTATTGTTGTTACCGCTTTGCAATGCCGGCATCAGGACTACGAGGCCGACTCCTTCTCAACGATTCGTTAACGAGGTGACGTTGTCTGGCTGTGCCGCACGGGCCAGGGGCCGCACCCGCTCGCCACTCTGGGCGTCGAACAGCAGCGCCCGGGAGGCATCGATGTGCAGCGCCAGGTGCTGACCGACCGGCGGCGCCTGATCCGGCGCCAGGCGGCAGCACAGCTTGCTGTCGTTGACGGTGACGAACACCAGGGTGTCCGGCCCGGTGGGCTCGGTGACTTCCACCTGCGCAGGCAACGCAGTCGCCTGTGCCGCACCGGCGGCGAGCTGCACCTGCTCCGGGCGTACGCCGAGCAGCATGGCACGCTGCTCCGTGCCTTCCGGCAGCTCGCCCAGGGGCAGCTCGCAGCGGCCGATGGACGACGCGAGCAGCGCCCACACCTGACCGTCGCGGCGCTGCAGCGGCACGGGGATGAAGTTCATCGGCGGCGAGCCAATGAAGCTGGCCACGAACTGGTTGGCCGGGTCGTTGTAGATCTGTTGCGGGGTGCCGAACTGCTGGATCACGCCCTCCTTCATCACCGCCACCTTGTCGCCCAGGGTCATGGCTTCGATCTGGTCGTGGGTGACGTACACCGTGGTGGTCTTCAGGCGCTGGTGCATCAGCTTGATTTCGGTGCGCATCTCCACCCGCAGCTTGGCGTCGAGGTTCGACAGCGGCTCATCGAACAGGTAGATCTTCGGCCGCCGCGCCAACGCACGGCCCATGGCCACGCGCTGCTGCTGGCCGCCGGAGAGCTGGCCGGGTTTGCGCGCCAGCAGGTGTTCGATCTGCAGCAGCTTGGCGACCCGGGCCACCTCCTCGTCGATGGCCGCCGCGGGCAACTTGCGCATCTTCAGGCCGAAGGCGATGTTGTCGCGCACGCTCATGGTCGGGTACAGCGCATAGGACTGGAACACCATGGCGATGTCGCGATCCTTGGGGCTCATGCCGCTGATATCGGCGTCGTCGACCAGAATGGCGCCATTGCTGATGCTCTCCAGGCCGGCGATGCAATTCATCAGGGTCGATTTACCGCAGCCCGAGGGGCCGACCAGAATCAGGAATTCGCCATCGTCGATCTTCAGATCGATGCGTTTGAGCGTGTCCGTCAGGCCGCTGCCGTAGGACTTGTTGACGTTGCGCAGTTCGAGCGTTGCCATTTACTTCTCTCCACTTCGAAAGCACCGCGAGCGAGCGCAGCCGCTTTCAACCCTTTACCGCGCCAGCCGTGAGGCCGCGCAGGAAGTACTTGCCCGCCAGGATGTACACCAGCAGGGTCGGCAGCCCGGCGATCATCGCCGCGGCCATGTCCACGTTGTATTCCTTGGCCCCGGTGCTGGTGTTGACCAGGTTGTTGAGGGCCACGGTAATCGGCTGGGCGTCGCCACTGGCGAACACCACGCCGAACAGGAAATCGTTCCAGATCTGGGTGAACTGCCAGATCAGGCAGACCATGATGATCGGCACCGACATGGGCAGCAGGATGCGCCCGAAGATGGTGAAGAACCCGGCGCCATCCAGGCGCGCCGCCTTGACCAGGGCATCCGGCACGCTGACGTAGAAGTTGCGGAAGAACAGCGTGGTGAAGGCGATGCCATAGACCACGTGGACCAGCACCAGGCCGACGGTGGTGTTGGCCAGGCCGAACTTGCCGAGGGTGAACGAGGCCGGCAGCAGGATGGTCTGGAACGGCAGGAAGCAGCCGAACAGCAGCAACCCGAAGAACAGCTGCGAGCCACGGAAGCGCCACATCGACAGCACGTAGCCGTTGAGCGCGCCGATCGCCGTGGAGATCAGCACCGCGGGAATGGCCATCTTCGCCGAGTTCCAGAAGTGCCCGCCGACCACGTCCCAGGCCTTGACCCAGCCGATCAGGGTGAACACGTCGGGCAGCGACAGCAGGTTGCCGGCGCGCACGTCCTCGGGGGTCTTGAAGCTGGTCAGCAGCATCACCACCAGCGGCACCAGGTACAGCGCGGCGGCGAACAACAGGGTGGCGTGAATCGCCAGGCGGCTTGGACTGAAGGCCTTAGTCATGGCGCTTGCCTCGCAATTCCGAGTAGAGGTACGGCACCAGAATGGCCAGGATCGCGCCGAGCATCAGCATCGCGCTGGCCGAGCCGATGCCCATCTGGCCGCGGCTGAAGGTGAAGTTGTACATGAACATCGCCGGCAGATCGGAGGCGTAGCCAGGCCCGCCTGCGGTCATCGCCGCCACCAGATCGAAGCTCTTGATGGCAATGTGGGCGAGGATCATCACCGCGCTGAAGAACACCGGTCGCAGGCTTGGCAGCACGATGCGCAGGTAGATGGTCGGCAAGCTCGCGCCGTCCACCTGGGCGGCGCGGATGATCGACTGGTCGACGCTGCGCAGCCCGGCCAGGAACAACGCCATGACGAAGCCCGAGGCCTGCCACACGGCCGCGATCACCAGGCAGTAGACGACCCGGTCGGGGTCCACCAGCCAGTCCAGGCGGAAGCCTTCCCAGCCCCAGTCACGCAGCAGCTTGTCCAGGCCCAGGCCGGGGTTGAGCAGCCATTTCCAGGCGGTGCCGGTGACGATCATCGACAGCGCCATGGGGTACAGGTAGATGGTGCGGATCACGCCTTCGCGGCGGATGCGCTGATCGAGCAGCACCGCCAGCAACACGCCGATCACCAGGCTGATGCCGATGAACAGGCCGCCGAACACCATCAGGTTCTTGCTGGCGACCCACCAGCGGTCGTTGTCCAGCAAACGCACGTACTGCTGCAGGCCCACCCACTTGTAGCTGGGCATGAAGCTGGAATTGGTGAACGACAGCACCGCCGTCCACAGGATGTAGCCGTAGAACCCCACCAGCACCACCAGCATGGTGGGCGCCAGTACCAGCTTGGGCAGCCAGCGCTGCAACGCATCGAAGGGTGAAGCCTTGCCGATTACCGCCGTGACACTCATCGGGCATACCCTGTGTAGAGAAATTCGGGACGAACTCCGCCGACGCCAGGCACAGTGCCTGGCGCACGGACGGATGGTGAAATCAGCTGGGCCGCCGGACGACGGCCCGCCTCACGCTACTGCGCCGACTTGATCGCCGCGGCGATCTGCGCACCGGCCTTGCTCGGGTCGGCGTTCTTGTCGCTCATGAAGTTGGTGACCACATCGAAGATCGCCCCCTGCACCGCCAGGTTGGTGGCCATGCTGTGGGCCATGCTCGGCTCCAGCTTGCCGGCCTTGTCGGCCTCCTGGAAATCCTTCATGGAGGCCTGGGCGCAGCTGTCGAACTTGTTCATGTCCAGGTCCGAACGCACCGGGATCGAGCCCTTGTTCTCGTTGAACACGTACTGGAACTCGGGCTCCAGGGCGATCCGTGCCAGGGCGTGCTGAGCGGCGATGTCGCCCTCTTTCTTCAGCCTGAACATGGCCAGGGAGTCGATGTTGTAGGTGTAGCTGCCCGCGGTGCCCGGCATCGGTACGCACTGGTAGTCCTTGCCGGCCAGCTTGCCGGCGGCGGTCCACTCGCTCTTCGCCCAGTCGCCCATGATCTGCATGCCGGCCTTGCCGTCAATGACTTCGGCAGTGGCCAGGTTCCAGTCACGGCCGGCGCGGTTGTCGTCCATGTAGGTGGAGAGTTTCTTCAGCGCGGTGAACACTTCGGTCATCTGCGGGCTGGTCAGGGTCGCCTCGTCGTTCTCGACGAACGCCTTGTGGTAGCCCTCGGCGCCCATGATGCCGAGCACCAGGCCTTCGAACACGGTGCTGTCCTGCCACGGCTGGCCGCCGTGGGCCAGGGGCGTGAAGCCGGCGGCCTTGAGCTTGTCGCCGGCGGCGTAGAGTTCGTCCAGGGTGGTCGGCGCCTTGTCGATACCGGCCTTCTTGAACACCGCCGGGTTGATCCACAGCCAGTTGACGCGATGGATGTTCACCGGCACGGCGACGTAGTGGCCGTCGTACTTCACGGTGTTGGAAACGGTTTTCGAGAGCAGGCCATCCCAGTTGTTGGCCTTGGCCACGTCATCCAGCGGGGCGAGCAGATCCAGCGCGCCCCACTCCTGCAGGTCCGGCCCTTTGATCTGTGCAGCGCCTGGTGGGTTGCCGGAGACCACGCGGGTCTTGAGTACGGTCATCGCGGCGGAGCCGGCACCACCGGCCACGGCGCTGTCCTTCCAGGTGTAGCCGTCCTTTTCGACCAGCTCACGCAGAACCTTCACGGCTGCCGCTTCGCCACCGGAGGTCCACCAATGCACGACTTCGACCGTACCTTTGGAGTCGGCCGCCAGCGCGGTGAGGGGAAACAGGGAGGCGAGAGAAACGGCAGTAGCGAGACGGGTGATCGCGTTCATCGAAGTACCTTTCTTGTTGTTAGCGGCAAGTCATGGCGCTTGCGTTGCAGGGAGTGTAATCAGGGTTCGCGGGCACACAGGTAACGAAGCGATGCATAAATGTCACCACCTGGTTACATGCGCGAACAGGCCGTGGCCAGGCTCGGCGCCAGTGCAATCCGCGGCAGCAGAACGGCCTGGTAGGCGTGATACAGGTCGGGCTTGCCGGGCCAGATACTGGCCGCCGGCCGGTTAGCCGTGTCGAGCTCGTGGTGCCAGCTGCCCTGGTGCAGGTCGATGAAATGCCGGCCGGTGAACTCCCAGAAGCACCGGTACCACTGCTCGTACTCTGTCTCCCCGGTGCGCCGCAGCAAGGCCGCCGCTGCCGCGCTGGCTTCCGCCTGCACCCAGTGCAGACGCGCGCGCACCACCGGCTGCGCCTGCCAGTCGAGGGTGTACACCAGCCCAGGTGCGCCATCGGCATGCCAGGCATCGCGGCAGGCACTGGCGAACAGGCCGCGGGCATCGTCGAGCAGCCAGCCTGGCGCAGCGAGACCCGCATGCGCCAAGGCGGCCTCCAGGTGCAGCAGCAGGCGTGCCCACTCGAAACTGTGACCGGGCGTGCTGCCATAAGGCCGGAATGGATCGGCGCGGTTGTCGGCGTTGTACGCCGGCAGCGCCTGCCACTGGCGGTCGAAATGCTCGATTACGGCATGCCCTCGGGAGGCGGCATGTTCGTGGATCAGCCGCTCGGCGATACGCAGCGCGCGCTGCAGCCAGATGCTGTCGCCGGTGGCGTCGGCCAGGGCCAGAAAGGCCTCCACGCCATGCATGTTGCTGTTGGCGCCGCGGTAGGCTTCTTCCTGGGACCAGTCGCGGCTGAAGCTCTCGCGCAGGGCGCCCTCTTCCTCGCTCCAGAAATGCTCTTCGAGGACCCTGATCGCCTCGGCCAGCAGTGCATCGGCTCCGGGCCGACCGGCCACCTGGGCGGAGCTGGCAGCCAGGGCCACGAAGGCGTGCAGGTAGGCGCTCTTGTCGCCGCTGCGACTGGCATCGGCGAACCAGCCACCGGCCACTTCGTCGTGCAACTTGCCCTGCAGCGCGGCAACGCCGTGGTCGACCAGCGCGTCATGGCCGGCAATGCCCTGCAGGTGCGCCAGGGCGAAGCAGTGCGTCATGCGGGTGGTGTGGATCAGCTCGGCGACGGCATTTGCCGGTAGCTGTCCTTTTTCATCGAGGGCGGCAAAACCATCCTCGACCTTGGCGGCACGGGCAAATGGCAGCAGGCGCAGGCCTTCGGCATTCAGCCAGGCCAGATGAGCCGGCTCGACCAGCCAGCTGTCAGCGGGTAATGGGGGTGTGATCATTATTGTTATTCCATGCAAACGCGCCTGCATCCGGGGCGACCTGCCCGGCAGGCTCGTGGGCCGTTGTCTGATCCGAGTCTACTGGCGCGCCAGGGCACTCCAGGTAACGAAGGCCTGCAGCTTTGTCACCGGACGGTGACATTCAATCCGGCATCCGCGGCAGCCGCAGGGTCACCCGCAGCCCGCCCTCGCGCAGGTTCTGCAGGCTCACCTCACCGCCATGGCTGTGGGCGATGTTGCGTGCGATGCCGAGCCCCAGGCCGTAGCCCTGCTGCTGCCCGGCCAGGCGAAAGTGTGGCTCGAACACCTGCTCCAGGCGCTGCTCGGGCACCCCCGGCCCCTCGTCGTCGACGTGCAGCACGTAGGCCTCGTCGTCATCCTCGACATGCAGGTGGGCGCGGTGACCGTACTTGAGCGCATTGTCGATCAGGTTGCCGATGCAGCGCCGCAGCGCCAGGGGCTTGCCGAGATAGGCCGCCTGGGCCTCGCCATGCAGGGTCACGCGGCCGTTGCCTGCCGGCGCCAGGCACGGCTCGACCAGGCAGTGCAACAGCTGGTTGAGGTCCACCGGTTCGATGTTCTCGTGGATGTCGGTGTCCTTGACGCATTGCAGCGCGCCCTTGACCAGCAACTCCAGCTCGTCGAGGTCGCGGCCGAACTTGGTCTGCAGGGCGTCGTCGTCGAGCAGTTCGACGCGCAGGCGCAGCCGGGTGATCGGCGTGCGCAGGTCGTGGGAAATGGCGCTGAACAGCTGGGCGCGCTCGGTCAGGTAGCGGCTGATACGCTCGCGCATGGCGTTGAAGGCACGCGCCACTTCGACTACCTCCTTGCCGCCGGTCTCCTCCACCGGCTGGATATCGGCGCCCAGCGACAAGTGCCGTGCCGCGCGCGCCAGGCGCTTGAGCGGGCGGCTCTGCCAGCGCACCAGAATGCCGATGAACAACAGCAGGAAACCGCTGCTGAGCAGGATGAACCACAGCTGCTGGGTGGGCAGCACCGGCTCCTCCAGGCTGGTGTAGGGCTCGGGCAACAGCGAGGCGATATACAGCCACTCGCCGGGGGCCAACTGGATCTGGGTAACCAGCACCGGCGGGTTGACCGGTTCCAGGGTCAACGCGTAATGGGCCCAGGAACGCGGCAGCTCGTCGAGCTTCAGGCCACCATTGAAGATGCGCAGGTCGTCGGGGCTGACGAAGGTCACGGAAATATCCGCGCTGTTGCCCAGGGATGCCCGCAGCACCTCGCTCACCGCCTCGGTCACCGCCAGCTTGCGCGGCGTGTCGGGCAACAGTTGCATGGCCAGTGGCCGGTCGTTGAGGCTGACCACGAAACGGGTGCCGCCCATGCTGCGCAACTGGTCGAGCACCATGGGCCGGTAGGCCACCGGCAGCGAACGGAAATAACGCACGCTGGCGGACATCGAATGGGCCAGGCTGCGTGCGGCGGTCACCAGCCCCTCGAGTTGGGTGGCGCGCAGCTGCGACAGCCAGATGGCGCTGGACAGGGTCTGCGCAGCCAGCACCGAGAGCAGCGTCAGCAGCAACATGCGGCCCAGCAACGAACGTGGAATCGGCAGCAGCCGACGCCAGTCAGCGCGCATTGCCGGCCTGGGCGCTAACGCTGGCCGCCAGCTGGTAGCCGCTGCCGCGTACGGTACGGATCAGCCGCGGCGGCTTGCTGGTGTCACGCAAACGCTGGCGCAGGCGACTCACCGCCATGTCGACGATGCGCTCGAGCGGCATCATTTCGCGCCCGCGGGTGGCATTGCCGATGGTATCGCGGTCGAGGATCTGTTGCGGGTGATCGAGAAACAGCTTGAGCAGCGCGAAGTCGGCCCCCGACAACAGCACCTCCTCGCCATCGAGATGAAACAGCCGGTGGCTGACCATGTCCAGGCGCCAGTCGTCGAACACCAGCACCTCCGCACCACGCTCCTGGGCGAAATTCACCCGGCGTAGCAGTGCCTTGATACGCGCCAGCAGCTCGCGCGGGCTGAACGGCTTGCCGAGGTAATCGTCGGCGCCCAGCTCCAGGCCGATGACCCGGTCGGCCTCGTCGGAGCTGGCGGTGAGCATGATGATCGGCACCTGGGCGAAGCGCTGGTGTTCCCGGGTCCAGCGGCACAGGCTGAAGCCGTCCTCGTCGGGCAGCATCACGTCGAGAATCACCAGGTCCGCACCGCCCTCGCAAAGGGCCTCGCGAAACCCGGCACCATCGGCCACGGCCCGCACCTGCAGGCCGGCGCGGCCGAGGTAGGTTTGCAGCAGTTCACGAATATCCTGGTCATCGTCGACCAGCAGGATCGATTTTCCGGTGGGGCTCACATCGATAATCCTTGTTGTTCTTATGGGCGACGCTTGGACAAAGGATTGGCCTAATCGCTCCGTTGCAGGTGTTGCTCAGCCGCCACCCCCGCACCGACCAGGCCTGGGTAGGGCGCCGTCACCAGCCATACCGGCAGGCCGTCAAAGTAATCGCTCATGCAGCCCTTGTCGCGCAGGCAGCGCGAAAAGCCGCTGGCCATGAAGAAGTCGGCGAAGCGCGGCACCATGCCACCGGCGATAAACACCCCGCCTCGCGCCCCCAGGGTCAGCACGTTGTTGCCGGCCACACGGCCAAGCAGGCAGCAGAACAGCTCCAGCACATTGCCCGCCAGCGGCTCGCCCTCCAGCGCAGCGCGGGTGACCTGCGCCGCGCTCTGCAGGGAAGCCGGCTGACCATCCACCGCGCAGGTGGCGCGGTACAGTGCCAGCAGCCCATTGCCACTGAGCGCGCCGGCCTCGGCGCTGACGTGGCCGAGCTGGCGGTGCAGCGCCTGCCAGATCAACGCCTCGCGGTTGCTGCCCACCGGCAGGTCGACGTGGCCGCCCTCACCCGGCAAGGCATGCCAGCTGCCATCGGGCAGGCTCAGCAAGGTGCCGACGCCCAGGCCGGTGCCGGCACCGATCACCACCGCCGGCCGCCCCGGCTGCGCCACGCCCGGACAGACGGTGATGTACTCATCGTCCTGCAGGCAGGTCATGCCCAGGGCCATGGCGGAAAAATCGTTGATCAGCAGCAGCTCGCGCACCTGCAGTTCGGCACGGAACGCCTTGCGATCGATACGCCAGGCATTGTTGGTGAAACGAAAGGGATCGACCTCCACCGGTCCGGCGCAGGCCAGGCAGATGGTCTCCACCTCGCCGAGTGCCAGGCCTTCGGCTGCAAGATAAGCGGCGATGGCCTGTTCGACGGTGGCGTGATCGGCTGTCGCCGACACCCGTACCGAATGCAGGCCACCGTCGCGCCACAGGGCGAAACGTGCATTGGTGCCACCGATATCGCCAACCAGGGCCAGGCTCATCGCAGCGAATCCAGTTCGGCGGTGAAGGCACTGGCGCCCTCTTCGGCGGGGCTGAACGCGGCGCGCATGAAGGCGAACAGCTCACGGCCACAACCGACGCCGGTGCCTTGCGGGCGCGGCGCGATCTCGCGGGCGTTCCAGGCGATATCGTCGACCAGCACCTGCAGATGCCCAGTCACGCCATCGACACGGATCAGGTCACCGTCGCGCACCCGCGCCAGCGGCCCACCATCCCAGGCCTCGGGGCTGACGTGAATGGCTGCCGGCACCTTGCCCGACGCGCCGGACATCCGCCCATCGGTGACCAGCGCCACCTTGAAGCCGCGGTCCTGCAGGATGCCCAGGTACGGCGTGAGTTTGTGCAGCTCCGGCATGCCATTGGCCTTCGGCCCCTGGAAACGCACCACGGCAACGAAGTCACGCTCCAGCTCGCCGGCCTTAAAGGCCTCGGCCAGCTCGACCTGGGTCTCGAACACCCGTGCCGGCGCCTCGACCACCCGATGCTCCGGCGCCACCGCCGAGACCTTGGCCACGCCATTGCCGAGGTTGCCGGTCAGCACCCGCAGCCCACCTTCGGGCGAGAAGGCTTCCGGCACGCTGCGCAGAATGTTGCGATCCAGGCTCTGCTCCGGGCCCTGGCGCCAGACCAGGCGCTCGTCCTCGAGGAACGGCTCCTGAGTATAGCGCGACAGCCCGTGACCGGCGACGGTGTAGACATCCTCGTGCAGCAGGCCGGCGTCGAGCAGAGTGCGCACCATGAACGGCACCCCGCCGCAGGCATGGAAGTGGTTCACGTCGGCCTGGCCGTTGGGGTAAACCTTGGCCAGCGTCGGGGTGACGGCGGACAGATCGGCCATGTCCTGCCAGGTCAGCTGGATGCCGGCGGCACGGGCGAAGGCCGGGATATGCAGCGTATGGTTGGTCGAGCCGCCGGTGGCGTTTAGCGCCACCACCGAGTTGACGATGGCCTTCTCGTCGATGATCCGGCACAGCGGCGTGTACTCGCCGCCCTGGCGGGTCAGGCGCACCACCTGGTGGGCCGCCTCGGCGGTCAGCGCGTCACGCAGCGGCGTGTACGGGTTGACGAAGGACGAGCCCGGCAGGTGCAGGCCCATGATTTCCATGACCACCTGATTGGTGTTGGCGGTGCCATAGAAGGTGCAGGTGCCGGGACTGTGGTAGGACTTCATCTCCGACTCGAGCAGCTCCTCGCGGGTCGCCTTGCCCTCGGCGTAGAGCTGGCGCACCTCGGCCTTTTCCTTGTTGGGAATGCCCGAGGGCATCGGCCCGCCCGGCACGAAGATCATCGGCAGGTGGCCGAAACGCAGCGCGCCGATCATCAGCCCCGGCACGATCTTGTCGCAGATACCCAGCAGCATCGCCGCATCGAACATGTTGTGCGACAGCGCCACGGCGGTGGACATGGCGATCACCTCACGGCTGGCCAGGCTCAGTTCCATGCCCGGTTCACCCTGGGTGACGCCGTCGCACATCGCCGGCACGCCGCCGGCCACCTGGCCCACGGAGCCGACCTGGCGCAACGCCTGCTTGATCAGTTCGGGGTAATGTTCGTAGGGCTGGTGGGCGGAGAGCATGTCGTTGTAGGCGGTGACGATGCCAACGTTGGCTTCGTTCATCAGGCGCAGGCGCTGCTTGTCTTCGGCCGAACCACAACCAGCCACGCCGTGGGCGAAATTGGCACATTGCAGCGCGCCGCGGTGCGGGCCCTGGCTGTCGGCGGCGGCCATCTGCGCCAGGTAACGCTCACGGGTGGCGCGGCTGCGGGCGATCAGGCGGTCGGTTACCTCGAGGATGCGGGGATGCATGGTGTCCACTCCGGCTAACAGGTAGCACTTCGAATTGTATTTTTATCAAAATATTGACAGCTAAAACGCTTGATTTCTACTTTCATGAGAATAATCTTGTTTTTAAAACAACATATAAGGATCGACGCTCATGACATTGCGAATTGCCATCAATGGTTTCGGCCGTATCGGCCGTAACGTGCTGCGGGCACTCTATACCCAGAGCTACCGCGAAAAACTGCAAGTCGTCGCCATCAACGACCTGGGCGACAGCGCCATCAATGCCCACCTGCTCAAATACGACAGCGTACACGGCATTTTCGACGCCGACGTCGAGGTGGACGGGCAGAACCTGCTTATCAATGGTGACCGCATCGCGGTCAGCGCGATCCGTAATCCTGCCGACCTGCCATGGAAGGATCTCGACGTCGACGTGGTGTTCGAATGCACCGGCCTGTTCACCGAACGCGACAAGGCAGCCGCCCACCTGAGTGCCGGCGCACGCAAGGTGATTATCTCGGCACCGGCCAAGGGCGCGGATGCGACCATCGTCTACGGCGTCAACGAGGGCAGCCTGCGCGCCGATCAGCAGATCATCTCCAATGCCTCCTGCACCACCAACTGCCTGGCACCGGTGGCCCAGGTGCTGCAGCGCGAGCTGGGCATCGACAGCGGGCTGATGACCACCATCCACGCCTACACCAACGACCAGAACCTCTCCGACGTCTACCACAGCGACCCCTTCCGGGCGCGTTCGGCCACCCAGTCGATGATCCCCACCAAGACCGGCGCCGCCGAAGCGGTCGGCCTGGTACTGCCGGAACTGGCCGGACGCCTGACCGGCATGGCGGTGCGCGTGCCGGTGATCAACGTGTCGCTGGTCGATCTGACCCTCCAGGTGCAGCGCGATACCAGCGTCGAGGAAGTCAACGCCCTGCTCAAGGCGGCTGCCGAGCAATCCCCGGTACTGGGCTACAACACGCTGCCGCTGGTGTCCTGCGACTTCAACCACAACCCGCTGTCGTCGATCTTCGACGCCAACCACACCAAGGTGAATGGCCGGCTGGTCAAGGTCCTGGCCTGGTACGACAACGAATGGGGGTTTTCCAACCGCATGCTCGACACCTGCCTGGCAGCCCACGCCGCCAAGTAAGCCAGCGCTGACAGACGCAGCGATGCATCGGGCGCTATAAAGGCTCGGTAAATCGCTGCGAGCGGATTACAATTGCCGCCCGCCTCGCCCCCAATGCCAAGCGCAGTATGCCGGCAGCGGGGCCAGGCAGCCGCTCATTGATATCCGCAAACCACTGGAAGCCGCATGGACTCTAGCCGCAACACCCTCGAACAGCATTACACCGCCATCCTCGGCCAGCTCGGCGAAGACGTTTCCCGGGAAGGCCTGCTCGACACGCCCAAGCGCGCCGCCAAGGCCATGCAGTACCTGTGCAATGGCTATGAAAAGACCCTGGAAGAAGTCACCAACGGTGCGCTGTTCAGCTCCGACGCCAGCGAGATGGTGGTGGTCAAGGATATCGAGCTGTATTCGCTGTGCGAGCATCACCTGCTGCCCTTTATCGGCAAGGCCCATGTCGCCTACATTCCCAATGGCAAGGTGCTGGGCCTGTCCAAGGTCGCGCGCATCGTCGACATGTATGCCCGCCGCCTGCAGATCCAGGAAAGCCTGAGCCGGCAGATCGCCGAAGCGGTTCAGCAGGTCACCGGTGCGCTGGGCGTGGCGGTGGTCATCGAAGCCAAGCACATGTGCATGATGATGCGCGGCGTGGAAAAGCAGAACTCCTCCATGGTCACCTCGGTGATGCTCGGCGAATTCCGCGCGAATGCCGCGACCCGCAGCGAGTTCTTGAGCCTGGTCAACGGCTAAGGCGAGCTTGCTCACATGGAGAGCTTCTTGATCCATACCTCGCAATAGCGAGGCTGGGCAGATGCTCCCGTCCGACCAGCTTTGTGGGAGCGGGCCATACGCGCGAATCGCGGGCATGGACTAGGCGTCCCCGCCCGCTCCCACGGCCTGATTAATCAGTTGCGTAACGCTTCACCGACCCACCACACACTAAACGCCGCCACCGGCGCCCTCCCCTAACTCTTCTCCACGAACTGCAACTGCGCCAGCCGCGCATACAGCGGATTGCTGGCGACCAGTTCGGCATGTTTGCCCAGTGCCACCAACTGCCCCTGATCGAAGACCGCGATGCGGTCGGCGCTCTTTACCGTGGCCAGGCGGTGGGCGATCACCAGGGTGGTGCGCCCGCGCATCAGCTCGGGCAGCGCCTGCTGGATCAGGTGCTCGCTCTCGGCATCCAGGGCGCTGGTGGCTTCGTCGAGCAGCAGGATCGGCGCATCCACCAACAGCGCCCGGGCGATCGCCAGGCGCTGGCGCTGGCCGCCAGAAAGCCCCAGGCCGGCGTCACCCAGGTGGGTCTGGTAGCCCTGGGGCAAGCGCTCGATGAATTCGTGGGCATGGGCCGCCCGGGCAGCGGCCTGCACGTCCGCGCTGCTGGCGTCCAGGCGCCCGTAGCGGATGTTGTCTTCCACGCTGCCGAAGAACAGTGCCGGGTGTTGGGAGACCAGCGCGAAGTTCGCGCGCAGGGCGTGCGGGTCGAGCTGCTCGATCGGCAGGCCATCGATCAGGATGCGCCCCTGCAGCGGATCGTAGAAACGCAGCAGCAGGTCGAACAGCGTCGACTTGCCGGCCCCGGACGGGCCGACGATGGCCAGGGTTTCACCAGGCTCGACCGCCAGCGTGATGCCTTGCAGCGCCAGGCTGTCGGGGCGCGTCGGATAGGCGAAGGACAGGCCCTGCACCTCGATACGTCCTTCCGCGGGCTGCGCCGGAATCAGCGCGCCGTCGAGCGGCGCATGGATCTCGTTGCGTGCTGCGAGCAGTTCGCTGATCCGTTCGGCGGCGCCGGCGGCGCGCTGCAGTTCGCCGATCACCTCGCTGAGGGTGCCGAACGAGGAACCGACGATCAGGCTGTAGAACACGAAGGCCGCCAGCTCGCCGCCGCTGATCCGCCCGGCGATCACGTCCATGCCGCCGACCCAGAGCATCACGCCCACCGCGCCGAGCACCAGCACGATCACCACGGTGATCAGCCAGGCGCGCTGGGCCACGCGCTTGCGCGCCGTGTCGAACGCCGCCTCGGCGGACAGGCCGAAACGCCGGCGATCCTCGGCCTGGTGGTTGTAGGCCTGCACGGTCTTGATCTGCCCGAGCACTTCGCTGACGTAGCTGCCGACATCGGCGATGCGATCCTGGCTCTGGCGCGACAGCTCACGCACGCGGCGGCCGAAGAGCAGGATCGGCGCCACCACCAGTGGCAGCGCGGCCAGCACGATGGCGCTGAGCTTGGGGTTGGTGACCACCAGCAGGATCATGCCGCCGACCAGCATGATCAGGTTGCGCAGCGCCATCGACAGCGACGAGCCGATCACCGACTGCAGCAAGGTGGTATCGGCGGTCAGCCGCGACTGGATTTCCGAGGCGCGGTTGTGGGCGTAGAAGCCGGGGTGCAGGCCGACCAGGTGATCGAACACCCGCTTGCGGATGTCCGCCACTACCCGCTCGCCCAACCAGGACACCAGGTAGAAGCGTGTGTAGGTACCCACCGCCAGGGCCAGCACCAGCACGAAGAACAGCAGGATCGAATGACGTAGCGCCCCCGGCGATTGCGTGGCCAGCCCCTGATCGACCAGCAGCTTGATGCCCTGGCCCATGGACAGGGTGATGGCGGCGGTGAACATCAGCGCCAGCAGCGCACCGGCCACGCGCCCGCGATAAGGGGCGATAAACGCCCACGATGTGCGCAGAGCATCGCGCTGGCGAACGGACAAAAACGATTTCATGGCGGGCTCGAAGGCTGATGGCGAGAGGGTTGCAGCCCAGCAGATGGGGTCGGCGCGAGCAAACATCAAGCGCCGGGCCGAAGCTTGGCGACAAACCGCGCGCCAACTTAATATATGGAACCCGATTCCAAAAATAATCATAATCCCTCAGGAGCCTTCCATGCCCGCCACGCCCACCACCCCGCTGCCTCAACACTGCGACCTGCTGGTGGTCGGCTCCGGTGCCGCCGGCCTGGCCGCGGCGGTAACCGCTGCCTGGCATGGTCAGCACGTGGTACTGGTGGAAAAGGACCCGGTATTCGGCGGCGCCACCGCCTGGTCCGGCGGCTGGGCCTGGGTGCCGCGCAACCCGCTGGCGCAGCGTGCCGGCATTCACGAAGACATCGAGCAGCCCCTTACCTACCTGCGTCATGAGCTGGGCGAGCATTTCGACGAAGCCCGCCTCAGGGCCTTTCTCGACGCCTGCCCGCAGATGGTGGCGTTCTTCGAACGGCATACCGCACTGCAGTTCGCCGACGGCAACGGCATTCCCGACATGCATGGCGACACGCCCGGCGCCGCCACCGGTGGCCATCAGGTGATCGCCGCGCCCTATGACGGCCGCGAAGTGCTCGACCTGCTGCCGCGCCTGCGCAGGACCCTGCGCGAAACCTCGTTCATGGGCATGCCGATCATGGCCGGCGCCGACCTGGCGGCCTTCCTGAGCATGACCCGCTCAGCGAAAGCGCTGTGGCACGTGACCCGCCGTTTCGCCACCCACCTCTATCACCTGGCCCGTTATGGCCGCGCCATGCACCTGGTCAACGGCGTCGCGCTGGTCGCCCGGCTGGCCCGCTCGGCCGCCGACCTGGGCGTGACGATGATCGAGTCCGCGCCAGTGATCAGCCTGCATCAACAAGAGGGCCGTATCAGCGGCGCCACGCTGCGCCGTGCGGACGGCGAGCACTTCATCGGAGCCCGTGCCGTGGTGCTGGCGGCCGGCGGTTTCGCCAACGATCCGCAACGGCGCCAGCAGCTGTTTCCCCGCGATACCAGCGGCACCGAAAACCTGGCCCTGCCGCCGACCTCCTGCTCGGGCGATGGCCTGCGCCTGGGCGAAGCGCTGGGTGCCCAGGTCGATACCCGGCTGAAATCGCCGGTCGCCTGGGCACCGGTGTCCCGGGTGCCGCACCGCGACGGCAGCATCGGCCACTTCCCACACATCATCGAACGCGGCAAGCCCGGCATCATCGGCGTGCTGGCCAGCGGCAAGCGCTTCGTCAACGAAGCCCACGGCTACTACGACTACGTGGCGGCGATGGTCGAACAGGTGCCGGAGGGCCAGCCGGTGTGTTCCTGGCTGATCTGCGATCATCGTTTCCAGCGCCGCTACGGCCTGGGCTTCGCCCGCCCGGCGCCCGTGCCGCTGTGGCCCATGCTGCGCAGCGGCTACCTGCAACGTGCGGCGACCATCGAGCAGCTGGCCCTCGACTGCGGCATCGACCCGATGGGCCTGACGACCACGCTGGCCGCCTTCAATCGACATGCCCGCAATGGCGAAGACCCGCAGTTCGGTCGCGGTAGCACCGCCTTCAACCGCAAGCAGGGCGACCCACTTCACCCGGGCACCAACCCCTGCGTGGCGCCCATCGAACATGGCCCGTTCTACGCGGTGAAGGTGCAGCCCGGCTGCTTCGGCACCTTCGCCGGCCTCAAGACCGATGGCAGTGCCCGGGTGCTGGATGCCGATGGCCAGCCGATCCCCGGCCTCTACGCCGCCGGAAGCGACATGGCCAGCGCGTTCGGCGGCCACTATCCCTCCGGCGGCATCAACCTGGGCCCGGCACTGACCTTCGGCTATGTCGCGGCCCGGCATGCGGCAGGCGTCAGTGAGTACGAGTAATCGCCGGACAACAAAAAGCCCCGCTTGGGCGGGGCTCTGCAGACCGCTACGACGTCAGGCCTTGTTAAGCGACTCGACGCCGACTTCGTCCCACAGCTCTTCGGCCAGGTGGAAAGTGGCGTTGGCCGCGGGAATGCCGCAGTAGATCGCGCTCTGCATGATCACTTCCTTGATCTCCTCGCGGGTCACGCCGTTGTTCTTGGCGGCCTTGAGGTGCAGCTTCAATTCGCCCTCGCGGTTCATGCCGATCAGCATGGCGATGGTGACCAGGCTGCGGGTATGGCGTGGCAGCCCCGGGCGCGTCCAGATATCGCCCCAGGCGTGACGGGTGATCATCTCCTGGAACTCTTCGTTGAACGGCGTCAGTTTTTCCAGGCTGCGGTCGACGTGGGCATCGCCCAGCACCGCACGGCGCACCTGCATGCCGGCGTCGTAGCGTTGTTTCTCGTCCATCGGTGGCTCCATTTTTCTTCACGGCGTGGGCGGCAAACGACGCCCACGCAAAGCTCGCTCAATTGGTTTGCAGAAAGCTCAGCACGCGCCCGGTGAACAGCTCACCAGCCTGCACGTTGGACAGATGCGCAGCATCGAACTCGACCAGCTCGGCGCCGGCAATACGCTCTTGCATGAAGCGACCGTGTTCGGGCGTGGTCACCGCATCACCGGTGCCGCATACGATCAGGGTCGGCACGTCGATCGTGGCGATCTGCTCGCGGTAGTCGGCATCGCGCACCGCTGCACAGTTACCGGCATAGCCCTGGGGCGAGGTCTGCGCCAGCATGGTGACGATCGGCTCGACCTTCTCCGGCTGGGCCTTGGCGAACGGCGCAGTGAACCAGCGCTCGATGGAGGCATCACGCAGGTCGCGCATGGCCTTCTCGCCACCCTTGAGCACGGTGTCGATGCGGGTGTTCCACACCTCGTCGGTACCGATCTTGGCGCCGGTATTGCACAGCACCAGGCGATCCAGGCGCGAGGCGGCGTTGATCGCCAGCCATTGGCCGATCAAGCCGCCCATGGACAGGCCGCAGAAATGCGCCTTGTCGATGTTCAGCGCATCGAGCAGCGCCAGCACGTCGCGGCCGTTCTGCTCGATGCTGTAGAAGCCCGGCGTGACCAGCGACTGGCCGTGGCCACGGGTGTCGTAGCGCAGCACCCGCAAGTGCTGGGTGAAGGTGGGGATCTGCGCGTCCCACATGTGCAGGTTGGTGCCCAGGGAATTGGAGAGCACCAGCACCGGTGCATCGGCCGGGCCTTCGAGCAGGTAATTCAGGTCGCCATCGGCGAGGGATACCACAGGCATGACAATCTCCTAGATGATCTACGAATTCAGTTCACGGCTCTGCGCCACGGCGCGCTCGACCCAGCGTCGCGCCTGGCCCAGGTAATGGGCGGGATCGAGCAGTCGATCCAGTTGTTCGTCGGACAGTTGCGCGCTGACCTCGGTATTGGCGCCGAGTACCTCGCGCAGGTGAGCGCCCTCCTCTACCGCCTGCTTGCAGCATTGCTCGACCAGATGGTGGGCGGCGTCGCGGCCGATGCGTTGCGCCAGGGCGATGCTCACCGCCTCGGCGAGTACCAGGCCACGGGTCAGTTCGAGGTTGGCGGCCATGCGCTCGGCGTCCACTTCAAGGCCCGGCACCAGGATCAGCGCCTGCTGCAGGGCCCCGGAGACCAGGCAGCACAGCTCGGGCAGCGTCTCCCACTCGGCATGCCACAGCCCCAGGCTGCGCTCATGCTCCTGGGGCATGGCTGCGAACATGGTGGCGACCAATCCGGGCGCGCGGGTGGCGGCACCGATCAGCACCGCAGCGCCCACCGGGTTGCGCTTGTGGGGCATGGTCGAGGAACCGCCCTTGCCGGGTGCCGAGGGCTCGAACAGCTCGCCGGCCTCGGTCTGCATCAGCAGGCTGAGGTCGCGGCCCATCTTGCCCAGGCTGCCGGCGATCAGGCCAAGCAGGCTGGCGAACTCGACCAGCCGATCACGCTGGGTATGCCAGGGTTGCTCGGGCAGTTGCAGGTCCAGCTCGGCTGCCAGTGCACCGGCCACCGACCAGGCCTTGTCGCCCAGTGCTGCCAGGCTGCCGGACGCACCGCCGAACTGCAGGCACAGCAGGCGCGGCTTGATTTCGTCGAGGCGCTGCCGGTGGCGGTCGATGGCGCCCAGCCAGCCGGCGATCTTCATGCCCAGGGTGACCGGCGTGGCGTGCTGCAGCCAGGTGCGCCCGGCCATCGGCGTTGCCCCGTGGCGCTGGGCCTGCTCGGCCAGTTGCCGGCTCAGGGTATCGAGGTCGCGCTCCAGCAGGTCGATGGCGGCGCGCAGCTGCAGCACCAGGCCGCTGTCCATGGCGTCCTGGCTGGTGGCGCCCAGGTGCACATAGCGCTCGGCCTCGGGGTTGCTCGCCGCGATGCGTTTGCCAAGGGCCTTGACCAGCGGAATCGCCGAGTTGCCGGCGCTGCCGATGGCGATGGCCAGCGCATCGAAGTCATAGAGTTCGGCCCGGCACGCTGCCTCGATATCGGCCACCACGGCCTGGGGGATCACCCCGGCCGCCGCTTCGGCCCGGGCCAGTGCCGCCTCGAAGTCGAGCATGCCCTGCACGCGACCCTGGTCGCTGAACACCTGGCGCATCGGCGCACCCGTGAAATAGGCATCGAACAGCTGGCTAGCGGGCCTGGAACTCATACAGCGAACACTCCGTGGTCAATGATCGTGGTGCAGGTAGCTGGCCTGGCGCGGCAGGCGCAGGCTGACCAGAAAGGCCAGCACCATCATGCCTGATACGTACCAGTAGAAGGTCTGCTCCATACCAATGGACTTCAGACCCAGGGCGACATACTCGGCCGAACCGCCGAACAGTGCGTTGGCCACCGCGTAGGCCAGGCCAACGCCGAGAGCGCGGACTTCCGGCGGGAACATTTCGGCCTTCACCAGGCCGCTGATCGAGGTGTACAGGCTGACGATGGCCAGCGCCGCGATGATCAGCAAAAAGGCCATCACCGGGCTCTGCACGGTATGCAGCAAGGCCAGGATCGGCCAGGTGCAGATCGCCCCCAGGGCGCCGAACCAGAGCATCGAGGTGCGCCGGCCGATACGGTCGGACAGCGCGCCGAACAGCGGCTGCATGATCATGAACAGGAACAGCGCGCCGGTCATGATGCCGCTGGCGGTCTTGGCGCTCATGCCCGCCGAGTTGACCAGGTACTTCTGCATGTAGGTGGTGAAGGTATAGAAGATCAGCGAGCCGCCGGCGGTGTAACCCAGCACGGTGAAGAAAGCGGCCTTGTGGTGCTTGAACAGGTAGGCGACGCTGCCCGATTCCTGGTTGCCGATCTGGTCCTGCTTTGCGGTTTCGTCCAGCGAGCGGCGCAGGTAGAAGGCCACCACGGCGGCCATGGCGCCGATCACGAACGGGATGCGCCAGCCCCAGGCGCGCAGCTCGTCTTCGCTCAGCGCCTGCTGAAGGATCACTACCACCAGCACCGCGAGCAGTTGCCCGCCTATCAGGGTGACGTACTGGAAGGAGGCGAAGAAGCCGCGCTGGCCCTTGAGCGCCACCTCGCTCATGTAGGTGGCGGTGGTGCCGTACTCGCCGCCCACTGACAGGCCCTGGAACAACCGCGCCAGCAACAGCAGCACCGGCGCCAGGGTGCCGATGCTGCTGTAGGTGGGCATGCAGGCGATGGCCAGCGAGCCCAGGCACATCATCAGCACCGAGATCATCATGGAGACCTTGCGGCCGTACTTGTCGGCAATGCGGCCGAATACCCAGCCACCGATCGGCCGCATCAGAAAGCCCGCGGCGAACACCCCTGCGGTGTTGAGCAGCTGCACGGTGGGGTCATCGGAAGGAAAGAAGGCCGGCGCGAAGTAGATCGCGCAGAAGGCGTACACGTAGAAGTCGAACCACTCGACCAGGTTGCCCGAGGAGGCGCCAACGATGGCGAAGATGCGCTTGCGACGCTCTTCGGGGCTGTAGTTGGGGGCTTGGTACGCCGCGCTGGCTTCGGTACTCATGATGGATACTCACTGGTAGGAAACGGAACCGTCCCTACTCCGACCCTATATGTAACCAAATGATTCGTCATTTTGGGTCGCCCATCCTCACCAGGGCACGGGATCGTGGCCCGCGCCCGGGTAAGGACAAACGAAACTTCGAAAATCGCCTTAGCAATAGAGCTGACAGCTTGGTCATGATCGTGGCAGCGGGCCATGCCCGCGAATCGGGCGTATGGCGCCCTCCCACAGAATACGCGGCCGGCCTCAAAACCTAGCAGTAGGGTGGACAACGCTTCAGCTGTCCACCGCCGCAATCGCAATGGTGGATGAAAAAAATCGCCATCCACCCTACGAGGCGAACGGCCGTTTTCACCACTTCGCAAACAGGCCCTAAACCCGCTCGATGGCCAGTGCCAGCCCCTGCCCCACCCCCACGCACATGGTGGCCAGACCAAGCGTGCCGCCGGTTCTCTCCAGATGGTGCACGGCCGTCAGTACCAGGCGGTTGCCGCTCATGCCCAGGGGATGACCGAGGGCGATGGCGCCGCCGTTCGGGTTGACCTTGGGGCTGTCGTCCGGCAGACCGAGGTCGCGGGTGACGGCCAGGCCCTGGGCGGCGAAGGCTTCGTTGAGTTCGATCACGTCGAAGGCGTCGATCTCCAGGTTCAGGCGCGCCAGCAGCTTGCGTACCGCCGGCACCGGGCCGACGCCCATGATGCGCGGCGCAACGCCGCCACTGGCCATGCCCAGCACCTTGGCGCGCGGCTTGAGGCCGTACTGTTCAACGGCTTCGGCCGAGGCCAGGATCATCGCCGAGGCGCCATCGTTGAGGCCCGAGGCGTTGCCGGCGGTGACGGTCTTGTCCGGGCCGTTGACCGGTTTGAGCTTGGCCAGACCTTCAGCCGTGGTATCGGCACGCGGGTGCTCGTCGGTGTCGACGACGATCTCGCCCTTTTTGGTCCTGATCACCACCGGGACGATTTCTTCGGCGTAGTAACCGCTCTGCTGAGCCGCAGCCGCACGCTGCTGGCTGCGCAGGCCAAAGGCGTCCTGGTCGGCACGGCTGACGCCATAGTCCTCGGCGACGTTGTCACCGGTGACCGGCATCGGGTCAACGCCGTACTGCTCCTTCATCGCCGGGTTGACGAAGCGCCAGCCCAGGGTGGTGTCTTCCAGCTTCTGGCCACGGCCGAAGGCGCTGTCGGCCTTGCCCATCACGTAGGGCGCGCGGGTCATCGACTCGACGCCAGCGGCGATGGCCAGCTCCATCTCGCCCGCGGCGATGGCGCGGAACGCAGCACCGACCGCTTCCATACCCGAGGCGCAGAGGCGATTGAGGGTCACGCCCGGCACCGTTTCCGGCAGGCCGGCGAGCAGCAGGGCCATTCGCGCAACGTTGCGGTTGTCTTCGCCGGACTGGTTGGCGCAGCCCATAAATACTTCATCGACCGCTGACCAGTCGACCTGCGGGTTACGCTCGACCAGCGCCTTGAGCGGGATCGCCGCCAGGTCGTCGGCGCGTACCGCCGACAGCGCGCCGTTGAGGCGGCCAATCGGCGTGCGCACGGCGTCACAGATGAATACCTCGCGGCTCATTCGTCACCTCCTTTTTGGCCATGGGCCTCGGCAGTGCGGGCTTCCAGGTCGCGCAGCGCGGCCAGTTCCTCGGCTTTCGGCGCCTCGGTGGTGGTCACCTCGTCGGCGAAACGAACTTGCCAGCCAGTGTTCTCGATCACCTGCTCGCGGGTCACGCCCGGGTGCAGCGAAGTGACGATGAACTCATTGGTGCCGGCTTCCGGCTCCATGATGCACAGGTCGGTGATGATCGCCACCGGGCCATCGCCCGGCAGGCCGAGACGCTTGCGGTGATCGCCGCCCTCGCCATGACCGACCGAGGTGATGAAGGCCAGCTTGTCGACGAAGGTGCGGTGACCCTGCTTGAGGATGATCAGCACCTTCTTGGCACTACCGGCGATCTCCGGCGCTCCACCGGCGCCCGGCAGGCGCACCTTCGGCGCCTGGTAGTCGCCGATCACCGTGGTGTTGATATTGCCGAACTTGTCGACCTGGGCGGCGCCGAGGAAGCCGACGTCGATGCGCCCGCCCTGCAGCCAGTAGCGGAAGATCTCGCCGGTCGGCACGACGGTGTCGGCGGTCTCGGCCAGCTCGCCGTCACCGATGGACAACGGCAGCACGCTCGGCTTGGCGCCGATCGGGCCGGATTCGTAGATCAGCACCACTTCCGGCGCATGGGTCAGGCGCGCCAGGTTGGCGGCCTTGGATGGCAGGCCGATGCCGACGAAGCACACGCTGCCATTGCCGAGGCGGCGCGCGGCGGCCACGGTCATCATTTCGTTGGTGTTGAAGTCGCTCATCACTTGGCCTCCCCGTTAACCTTCGCCTGGTACTGCGCAAAATCCTCGGTGCCGCGGATGTATTCATCGATCCATGCGGTGAAGGTTTCGCGGTCTCGGGCAATCGGGTCCCAGGCCTGGTAGAAGCGGTTGTCGCGCTCGTAGTAACCGTGGGCATAGGACGGATGGGCGCCACCGGGCACCACGCAGACCGCGGTGAGTGCCCAGGTCGGCAGCACGCAGGCGTTCATCGGTGCCTGCAGGTCGTCGACGATTTCCTCGACGGTGACGATGCAGCGCTTGGCCGCCAGGGCCGCCTCCTTCTGCACGCCAAGGATGCCCTGGATCAGCACGTTGCCCTTGCGATCGGCCTTCTGGGCGTGGATCACGGTGACGTCCGGGCGCACACTGGGCACCGCTGCCAGCTTCTCGCCGGTGAACGGGCAGTCGATGAACTTGATGTCCGGGTTGACCTTGACCAAGTCCGAACCCTGGTAGCCGCGCAGCACGGCGAACGGCAGGTTGGAGGCGCCGGAGACGTAGGCGTTGGCCATGGCGGCGTGGCTGTGCTCGCTGATTTCCAGCTTGTGCGGCCAGTGCTTCTCGACGGCGTCACGCAGGCGGTGCAGCGAACCTACACCGGGGTTCCCGCCCCAGGAGAACACCAGCTTCCTGGCGCAACCGGCACCGATCAGCAGGTCGTAGACCAGATCGGGGGTCATGCGCACCAGGGTCAGGTCCTTCTTGTTCTGCCGGATCAGCTCGTGGGACGCAGCGGTCGGAATCAGGTGGGTGAAGCCTTCGAGGGCAAGGGTGTCGCCGTCGTGAACGAAGCGTTCGACCGCTTCGCGCAGGGAGAGAATCTCAGCCATGGTCGTTCTCGTCTTGTTGCTCTGGATACCGTGGGCGGCGATTAGCCGTATGGTCACAAGGTACTCATCCAGTAGGCGGCTAACAATCCGATAATCGACTATCCGTTCGATAATCGAACAAGACTTATAGACCTGCTCTCAGAACTTGTTCACGATCTTTTTAGGCGACATGAAAGAGGCTGCCACAAGGTAGAAGCGGCCGTCACTGATCCATTGTGGGAGCGGGGAACATCCGCTGCCACCGCTTTGCAGCCAAAGCGCTGAAGTCAGGCCGAAGATCGTGTACAGGTTCTCAGCGGTTGCGCCTGTAGGTATCCGACGGCAGCTCGCCAAAGCGGCGGCGGTAGGCTTCGGCGAAACGGCCAAGATGCAGGAAGCCGTGATCCAGGGCGACTTCGGTAACGCTGCGCACCTTGCAGGCGGGGTCGAGCAACTGGGCATGGATGCGTTCGAGCTTGCGCTGGCGGATGTAATCCTTGGGGCTGATGCCGGCATGGCGCTCGAACAGGGCGTAAAGCGACCGTTCGCTGACCCGGGCGACCGTTACCAACTGCTCGATGCCGATGTCCTGGGTCAGGTGCTGCTCGATGTAATCGACGACCTGCTCGAAGGAGCCGCCCTGGGACTGTGGCTGCACGCGTTGCACGTTGTTGCCCAGCAGGCCCAACAGCTTGCTGGCGATGATGCGCACGTAGTGCTCCTGCACCTGGGGCATGCTGGACGCAGCTTCGGCTTCCTGGCAGATCAGCATCAGCAGGTTGGAAAAGCCCTCCAGCTCGCCCATGTCATGACGTGCGGCGGTAAAGCGGATACCGCTTTGCGGCAGCATCCAGCGGTTTTCCAGGCAGGTGTTCTCGAACAGGCTGACCGGCAGCTTGACGATGAATTTCTCGCAATCGGCCGAATAGGTCAGGTCCACCGGGTCGTCCGGGTTGATCAGCAGCAGCTCGCCGGGCACGAAGAAGTGCTCCTGACCGCGGCACTGCGAGCGGCAGTTGCCCTTGAGCAGCACCTGCAGGTGATAGATGGTTTCCAGCGCCGGCGAGGTGACGCGCACGCTGCCGCCATAACTGATGCGGCACAGGTCGAGGCTGGCGAACTTGCGGTGATTGAGGCTCGCTTCGGGAAAGCCCGTGGTCGGCAGGCGGATGCAGTGGGCGCCGACATGCTGATTGACGTAGTCGGACACCGCGTAAGGGTCGGCGCGCTCGAACACCTGGCTGCGCGCGCTCAGCAGGAAATCGCTCATCATCAGGCCTCGTTGTTTTTCTTATAAGGCTGAATCGCCGCCATCGGGCAATCCGCTAATCGTCCGGCGATTCTAACCATCCCCCTGGCAGGCGATACGCCAGCGTGACAAAGGGTTACATCTCTCTCGCCGCAATTCAGTGTGACCGTTCAATGCAGGATGCCGCGCGGCCCTTCGCCTGCCCGGTAAGGCAGACGAACGGCAGCGCGGCACTGTGCCCTGCGGGGGCAACGCGGGTTTACACCTCCAGCGCACGAACCCGCTCGTGACGCTGCTGAGCCTTGGGCTCGGCCGTGGACTGCAGGGTGAAATCGAACTCGATTTCGGCGAAGCGCCCTTCCACACCATGGGCTTTGGCGCGTTCGACATCGTCAGAGAAGTCGATCCTGGCGATCAGCTCGTCGCGGGTGGCGTAGGCGAAGTCGTCGTGCAGGTACTTGTCGCCATCCAGGTTGATCTGGGTGGTCAGGTGGCGATGGCCTGGCGCGGAGATGAAGAAGTGCACGTGGGCCGGACGCTGGCCGTGGCGGCCAAGCTGATCGAGCAGCTGCTGGGTCGGGCCATCGGGCGGGCAGCCGTAGCCGGACGGCACGATGCTGCGGAAACGATAACGGCCTTCGGCGTCGGTTTCGATACGGCGGCGCAGGTTGAATTCCGACTGCACAGGGTCGAAGTACGAGTAGGTGCCGCCGGTGTTGGCGTGCCATACGTCGACGATGGCGCCAGCCAGCGGCTTGCCATCGGTATCGAACACCCGGCCTTGCATGAACAGCGGCGTGCCTGCGTCCTTGCCGTCATCCAGGCGGGCCTCGCCCTTGCTCAGCGGGGCGCCGGCCACGTACAGCGGACCTTCGATGGTGCGCGGGGTGCCGCCGGTGCGGCCTGCCTCCTCGTCTTCGGCGTCCATCAGCATGTCGAGGTAATGCTCGATACCCAGGCCCGCGACGACCAGACCCGCCTCCTGGCGAGAGCCGAGTTCGTTGAGGTAGTTCACCGCCTTCCAGAACTCTTCCGGAGTGATCTGCAGGTCTTCGATGATCTTCGCCGTGTCGTTGAGCACACGGTGGATCACGGTTTTCATGCGGGCGTTGCCGCCGTCATTGGTGAAGCCGGCGGCGTCTTCGAAGAACTTCTGCACGTCGACGGTCTGGGCGATACGTACGGTCATGGCGTGTTTCCTCATCTTGTTGTTGTGGGGAGCGGATCAGGCGAGTGATGGCGCCGATCAGCGATCGTCAGCGTGGATCGAGGACGGATGGCGACACAGCGCCATGACCTCGATGTCCATATACGGGTACAGCGGCAGCTGCATCAGCGTGTCGTGCAGGGCCTGGGCGTCGGCCACGTCGAAAATGCTGACATTGGCGTAAAGCCCGGCGATACGCCACAGGTGACGCCAGGTGCCTTCGCGCTGCAGGCGCTGGGCCAGCTCCTTTTCGTCGGCCTTCAGAAGCGCGGCCTGCTCGGCCGGCATGTCGGTGGGCAGTTTGACGGTCATGCGCACGTGAAACAGCATGGCTTGCTCCTCTCGGGTTCGGTTCAGCGGCGGCTAAAGCGCTGCAGGCGTTCTTCGTCCAGGGTCACGCCGAGGCCCGGCGTGGTTGGAATCTTCAGTTCGAAATCGCGGTACACCGGCACGTCAACGAGGATGTCCTCGGTCAGCAGCAGCGGGCCGAAGAGTTCGGTGTGCCATTCCAGCTTGCTCAGGGTGGCGAAGGCATGGGCCGAGGCCAGGGTGCCGACGCTGCCTTCGAGCATGGTGCCGCCGTACAGGCCGATGCCCGCCGCTTCGGCGATATAGGCGCTGCGCAGCACGGCGCGCGGCCCCCCGTTCTTGGCGATCTTCAGGGCGAACACCGGTGCGGCGCCGCCGCGGGCCAGGTTGAAGCTGTCTTCCACGCTCTCGATGGCTTCGTCGGCCATGATCGGCGTCGGGCTGCGGGCGCTGACGCGGGCCTGGGCCTGCACGTCCTGGCGCGGAATCGGTTGCTCGATCAGGTCGACGCCGGCATCACCGAGGGCCTGGCAGGCACGAATGGCCACCGCCTCGCTCCACGCCTGGTTGACGTCGACCCGCACGCTGGCGCGGTCGCCCAGGGCGCGCTTGATCGCCGCCACGTGGGCGATATCCAGCGCGGCCTCGCGGCTGCCGATCTTCAGCTTGAAAACCCGGTGGCGACGCAGGTCGAGCATGCGCTCGGCTTCGTCGATGTCCTTGGCTGTATCGCCGCTGGCCAGCGTCCAGGCCACTTCCAGACCGTCGCGAACGCGGCCACCGAGCAGTTCGGCAACCGGCAGGCCAAGGCGCTTGCCCTGGGCGTCGAGCAGCGCGGTTTCCACGGCCGAGCGGGCGAAGGTGTTGGCGCGTACGCTGCGGTCGATGCGCAGCATGGCGGCATTGATATTGCCGGCCGGCTGGCCGATCAGCAGCGGTGCGAAATAGGTATCGATATTGGTCTTGATGCTTTCCGGGCTTTCCCCGGCATAGGCCAGACCGCCGATGGTGGTGGCTTCGCCGACCCCTTCGATACCGTCGCTGCAGCGCAGGCGCAGGATCACCAGGGTCTGCTGCTGCAGGGTATGCATGGCCAGCTTGTGCGGGCGAATGGTCGGCAAGTCGACAATCAGGGTGTCGAGGCTTTCGATCAGCGGAAGGCTCATGGACGATGATCCGTGTGCGGGGCAATGCCACGGGCGGTCGCCGGCGAAGTGGCGCACTGCGGCGCGCCATTCACGAGGTCGGCCAGCAGCGGGCGAGAAGAACGAGGGATGCGAGTGAGCACGAGCATATCCTTCAGGTTTTATTTTTGTCTGGGCACAGATTGACCTCAGCAAATCAGGCAGTCCAATATTGAATCGGTCTGGTTTCATACCCTGGAGGTATCATGGAGCTGCGCCATTTACGCTACTTCCGCGTACTCGCGGAAACCCTGAATTTCACCCGCGCAGCCCAACGCCTGCATATCGCCCAGCCGCCGCTGAGCCGGCAGATTCAGCAACTGGAAGACGAATTGGGTGTCGCCTTGATCGAACGCGGCAGGCCGCTGCGCCTGACCGAAGCCGGGCGTTTCTTCTATGAACATTCCGTCCAATTGCTCGAACAATTGGGCCGCGTCAGCGATGACACCCGGCGTATCGCCGAAGGGCAACGGCGCTGGTTTGGTATCGGCTTCGCGCCCTCGACCCTGTATGGCGCGCTGCCCGAGCTGATCCGCCAGCTGCGCGGCGAGGCCGCCATCGAACTGGGCTTGTCCGAGCTGACCACCCTGCCCCAGGTCGAAGCGCTGAAACGCGGCCGTATCGATATCGGCTTCGGGCGCATCCATATCGAAGACCCGGCCATCGTTCAGGAAGTGATTCGCCAGGACCCCTTGGTCGCAGCCCTGCCCGCCGGCCACCGCCTGCTGGCCGCTCCGGCTTCACTGGAGGAACTGGCCCGCGAGCCGTTCGTGCTCTACCCCGCCTCGCCACGGCCCAGCTACGCCGACCATGTGCTGGCCCTGTTCGCCCGTAACGGCCTGAAGATTCGCGTGGCGCAGATGACCAACGAGCTGCAGACCGCCATCGGCCTGGTCGCCGCCGGCATCGGCATCAGCCTGGTGCCCGCCTCCGTGCAGCGCCTGCACCGCGACGATATCGGCTATACGCCGCTGCTCGACGCCAGCGCCACCTCGCCCATCGTGATCAGCTACCGCAAGGACGATGACTCCCCGCTGCTCAAGCGCTGCCTGAAGCTGGTGAAGAATCTGGATAGCGAGTAAGGGCGAATCGGCGGGCAACGCCCACATAGGCCATTCGCACAAAAAGCATCGCGGGCACGGACTGGGCGTCCCCGCCCGCTCCCACAGATGTCCGCTGTTCTCCTATGAGCTTTGAGGAAGCGTCAACTGCCTCATGGCCTACCAATGAGCAGCGGCCACCCACGATCCCCGTGGGAGCGCGCCATGCGCGCGAAAATCTCGGGAGCGGAATGGGTGTCCCCGCCCGCTCTCACAGTTACGGCAAAAGAGGCTGGAGTTCCAGAAGGATTGCCAGCCACGAGCTACCGGAATAGCAGCAGCGCCTCAGAGCAACGTCCAGGTATACGAAAGAATCAGCCGGTTCTCATCGATATCGCTGCGGTAGTTCGACCGCGCCTCGACGTTACGCACCCGTACGCCCAACCCCTTGAGCGCCCCGCTCTGCACCACGTAGCCGATATCCAGATCGCGTTCACGATCCTTGCCTTCGAAACCGCGGCCGGTATCGACGTTGTCGCCGCGGATATAGCGCACCGTGGTGGTCAGGCCGGGTACGCCGAGGGCGGCGAAGTCGTAGTCGTAGCGCGCCTGCCAGGAACGTTCATCGGTGTAGGCGAACTCGTAGGTGGGCACCTCGTTGCCCAGCGGCGTGACGTTGGCGAACACCCGCGGAAACGGGTTGTCGCCGAACATCGCCTGGTAGCCGACATAGAAGGTATGGCCACCGTGCCTGGCCGAGACCAGCGAGTAGAAGGCCTGGTTGTCGATATCGCCGAGCAGCTTGTCGCCATCTTCCTGGCTGTCGAAATAGCCGAGGCTGGCGCCCAGGGTCCAGTCGCCCAGTGGCTCGCTGTGCTTGAGGCCGACGAAGCGCTGGTTGTAGATGTCCTCGAGTTGCGCGTACCACAGGCTGGCGGAGGTGCGTTTGTCGTTGAAGACGTAGTCGGCGCCCAGGTAGTTGAACGCGTCGCTGCTGACCTGGCGCTGCGGCACATGGCCGAGCATGGCCTGCAACTTGTCGTCGCCGGCTTCGTTGCGCAGGCTGGTGGAACCCAGGTGGCCGCCCTGCAGGGTCAGGCCGTCGATCTCCCGGGACAGCAGCGAGGCGCCCTGGTAGCTGGGCGGCAGCAGGCGTATATCACTGAAGGTCAGCACTGGCAGGTTGGGTTGCAGCTCACCGATGCGCAGTTCGGTCTGCGACAGGCGCGCCTTCACTGCCACGCCGAGACGGCTGTATTCATCGGCCGCTTCGCCATTGTCGCGCACCGGCAGCAGCCCGGTATTGACCCTATCCCGGCTGCTGTCGAGTTTGATGCCGAGCAGCCCCTGGGCGTCCAGGCCAAAGCCGACCACACCCGGCGTGTAGCCGGACTTGAAGTCGAGGATGAAACCCTGGGCCCACTCCTCGGCCTTGGACTGCTGGTTGGCGCCGACGATGTCGGAGAAATCCCGGCTGAAGTAGTAGTTGCGCGCCTGCAGGGTCGCGCTGGCGCCCTCGACGAAGCCCTCGCCCGCGGCCTGCGCGGCAGCCGGCAGGCTCAGCACGCCCAGGGAAAATAGGCACAAGGTAGTCTGATGTTTACTCATGGTTGCTCTGCTCTTGTTGTTATTGCATGGGTACAGCGGCGCCCCGCGCCAAGCAGCGCGGAGAGCCGGATCAGGAAATCGGCGTTCAGCGAGTCGCTTGATCGGGTCTGGAACGCACGGCCTGCTCGACGCCGGGCGCGGTTTTATGGGTCAGCAGCCAATGGGCGAAAAGCCCGAAGATCAGTCCCCAGAACGCCGCCGACAGGCCGAGAAAGGACATGCCCGAGGCGGTAACCAGAAAGGCCACCAGCGCCGCTTCGCGCTCTTGCGGCACGGCCATGGCCCCGGCCAGGGAAGCTGCGATAGCGCCGAACAGCGCCAGCCCTGCCAATGCCGCCACCAACGCTTGAGGGAAGGCGCTGAACAGGCTGACCAGGGTTGCCCCGAACAGGCCGAACAGCAGATAGAAAACACCGCCAACCACACCAGCCACGTAGCGCCGCTCAGGCCGTTCATGGGCCTCACGGCCGGTACAGATCGCCGCGGTAATCGCCCCCAGCGCCAGGCCATGGCAGGCAAAGGGCGCCAACAGCAAGCTGCCCAGGCCACAGCCTGCCAGCAACGGCCGCGCCGGCACCTCGCCGTAACCGCTGCTGCGCAGCAAAGCCATGCCGGGTATGAACTGCCCGGTCAGCGCCACCACCGCCAGCGGTACGCCGATGTTGAGCATCGCCATCGGTGAAAACTCCGGGGTTATCCACACCGGCGTCGCCAAACCGATCACCCAGGCGTCGGCGCTCAGCTCGCCGCGGCCGATCACCAGCCCAACGCCGACCAGCAACACTGCCAGCACCGCGTAGCGCGGCGACACGCGCTTGCACACCAGGTAGGTGACGAACATCGCCAGCACCAGCAGCGGCTGTTCCTGCAGCGAGGTGAACAGCGCACTGCCGAAGTTGAACAGAATGCCCGCCAGCATCGCCGCGCATACCGACAGCGGTAAGCGGGCGACGAGCTTGTCGAAGGCGCCGCTGAGGCCCACCACCAGCACGATCAGGTTGGCCACCAGGTACGCGCCCACCGCCTCGCCGAGACTCACCTGCGGCAACAGGCTGACCAGCAACGCCGAGCCCGGCGCCGACCAGGCGATCACCACTGGTGCCCGGTAGCGCAGGCTGAGCACGATGCCCAGCACGCCACTGCCGATGCTGATCGCCCAGATCCACGACGACAGCAGCTCGGCCGGCAGACCGGCCGTGCGCGCCGCCTGGAAGATAATTACCAGCGGGCCGGCATAGGAAATCACCGTGGCGATAAAGCCGGCGACGGGCGCCGATAGCGACATGTCCTTGAACAACTTCATTGCATCGCTCCATCAAGCAGGCGGCCGCAGCCGCTCCCCGTCCACCGAGGAGGTGGACAGGGATGGATCAGAGTACGGATGGGAGGTAGCGATCAGGCTTTGCTGGGTTGCAGGCCTAGCTTGTCGACACTGGCGCTATTCAGGGCAAACACCAGCATGGCCAGGGCCGCGATGGCGCCCGGGATGGCAAAGGCCATGAAGTTGAGCTGCAGCGGTAGTTCGATGCCCATCAGCGCACCGCCGAGCAGCGGGCCGACGATGGCGCCGTTGCGGCCGATGCCCGAGGCCCAGCCCAAGCCCGTGGAGCGGATCGACAGGCCGTACAGCTGGGCGGTGCCGGCGTACAACAGGATCTGCGTGCCGATGGTCGTTGCTCCGGCGATGAAGATCAGCAGGTACAACATCAGCATCGGGCTCTTGAAGCCAAGCAGGCTGATCGACACCGCCGCGGCAATAAAGAAGCCGACCTTGACCTTGGTCAGGTTGAAGCGGTCGCCCAGCCAGCCGCCGAGAATCGCTCCGGCCATACCGCCAAAGTTCAGGGCCAGCAGGAACGACAGGCTCGAACCCAGGCTATAACCGGCGCTGGCCATCAGTTTCGGCAGCCAGGAACTCAGCGCATAGACCATCAGCAGACAGCAGAAGAACGCCACCCAGATCGCCAGGGTGCGCACCGCCAGGCCGTTGCGAAACAGTTCCAGCACGGAGACGCCGCCGCCCTTGCGCTCGTTGATGGTCAACTGCACATCGGCATCCAGTCCCTGGGCGGGGTCAAGACGGTTGAGCAAGGCGCGGGCCTTGTCATGCTCGCCGCGGCGCACCAGAAAACCGATGGATTCGGGCAGGTAGCAGAGAATCACCGGCAACAGCAGCAACGGCAGCGCGGCGGCGAAGAACATCGACTCCCAGCCAAAACGCGGCAGCATGAAGATACCCACACCGGCCGACAGCATGCCGCCCAACGAATAGCCGCTGAACATCACCGCCACCAGGGTGCTGCGCATTTTCTTCGGCGCATATTCGTTCATCAGCGCCACGGCGTTGGGCATCAGCCCACCGCAGCCCAGGCCGGCGATAAAGCGGCAGATGCCGAACTCGGTGGGACTGGTGGCAAAGCCGTTGACGATGGTCGCCACGCTGAACAGCGCGAAGCAGATGGCGATGCCCTTCTTGCGGCCGATCTTGTCGGCCAGGCTGCCGAACAGCAGTGCGCCGAACATCATGCCGAACAGCGCGTAGCTGCCCAGGGCACCGGCCTGCAGCGGAGTGAGCCCCCACTCCTGCATGATCACCGGCAGCACCACGCCGTAGATGAACAGGTCGTAGCCGTCGAAGATCAGCAGCAAGGCGCACAGGCACATCACCAGCCAGTGGAAGGAATTGAAACGGGCATTGTCGATCACGTCGTTGACGTCGAGGTTACGCATGGCATGGGTCTCTTATTGTTGTTGTGAAGCCGTGGCCGGCGTTGCCGTCCTGTTGAACTCTTATGAAGCCTTCAGCCCAGATCACCACCACCGACCGGCAGGGTCACGCCGGTGATGTAGGAGGCCTCGTCGGAGGCCAGAAACAGGATTGCACCGACCTGCTCATCGAGCGTGCCGTAGCGCTTCATCAGGCTGCTGTCGAGGGTCTGGTCGACGATCTGCTGGTACCAGGCCTTTTCCTGCTCGCTCTGCTCGGCGGCATTGCGCGGGATGCGCCGCGGCGGCGCCTCGGTGCCACCCGGAGCGGTGGCATTGACGCGAATCCCCCGCTGCGCGTTCTCGAACGCCAGGCAGGCTGTCAACGCATTGATGCCGCCCTTGGCCGCGCCGTAGGGCACGCGATTGAGGCTGCGGGTGGCAATGGACGACACGTTGACGATGGCGCCGCTGCCCTGCTCCAGCATCACCGGCAAGGCGGCGTGGCAGCACCATAGGGTCGGGAATAGCGAGCGGCGCACCTCGGCTTCGATTTCCGCTTCGCGATAATGCTCGAAGGGCTTGGCCCAGATGGTGCCGCCAACGTTGTTGATCAGAATGTCCAGTCGACCGAAACGCTCCACGGCCTGCCTCATCACCTGCTGGCAGTCCTCGTAGCGCTCCAGGTCGGCGGCCAGCGTCAGCAGCTCGGCGCCCTGCCCCAGCTCGCCGTTGAGTTCATGAACCAGCTCGGCACGGTCCACCGCGACGATGCGCGCGCCCTCGGTCGCCAGGCGCTCGACCACCCGCCGACCAATGCCCTGCGCTGCCCCGGTGACCAATGCCACCTTGTTGTCGAATCGCTTGTGCATGGCGCTCTCCTCAGGCCGTCAGGGCGTGCCGATCGGTGCTGAGCACCTGGGTCGGGGTGAATTTCTCGTAATGGAAACTCGCTGGCGTGACGCCCTGCTCGGTGAAGTGCTGGCGCACCGCATCGACCATCGGCGGCGGCCCGCACAGGTAGACGTCGACATCGCCGTCGTTGAGCATCGCCGCGCTCATGTGCTGAGTGACGTAGCCCTTGCGTGGGTGCCCGGACTGCGGCTCGGCCACACAGGTGATGAACACCAGGGTCGGCAAGCGCTCGGCCAAGGCCTGGAGGCGCTCGACCAGTACCAGATCGAGATCCCGGGTGACCCCGTAGATCAGGCTGATCGGTTGCTCGCAGCCGCGCTCGGCCAGCACTTCGAGCATCGACAGGAATGGCGCCAGGCCGGTGCCGCCAGCCAGCAACAGCAACGGGCGACGCACTTCGCGCAGGTAAAAGGTGCCCAGCGGCCCGGTGAACTGCAGGCGCTCACCCGGCTGCGCCTGATCCAGGTAGGCGCTCATCAGCCCACCCGGCACACGCTTGATCAGAAAACCGAAGCGCGACTCACCGGGCTTGTTGCTGAACGAATAGGCACGGGTCTGAGTACCGCCAGGTACGCCGATATTCACGTACTGCCCCGGCAGAAAACTCGGCGCTACTGCGCCGCTGGCAATATCGAAGGCGACCTCCAGGGCCGCATCGGCGTGTGGGGTGATCGACACCAACTCGCCTTCGAAGCTGCCCGTGCCGGTCTTGCAGGCGGTGGACGGCACCGGCACGGCGATCACGCAATCCGAGGCCGGCACCATCTGGCAGGTCAGCACCAGGCCCTGGGCGGCCTCGTCGTCACTGAGGGCGTCCTCGATGTAGTCCTCGCCCTGGTCATACTCGCCGTCTTCGCAGCGACACTTGCAGGTGCCGCACACGCCGTCGGAGCAGTCCATGGGCAGGTTGATGCGGTTGCGGTAGGCGGCATCCAGCACCTTTTCGTTGGCCTTGCAGTCGATGAAGCGGGTGACCCCATCTTCGAAACTCAGGGCGATGGTGTACGTCATGGCAATACCTCGGCGCTGCCACCGGGCACGGAAGCTAAGCGGCAGCGCATCGACTCAGATGTGGTAGATGTCGAGCACCTGGTGCACGTAATCGTTCTTGAGCACCACCTTCTTGCGGGTGATCAACGGCTGATCGCCACGCATGTCCAGGTGGTAGAACGAGGTGCCGAAGTAGACATCGGTGCTCTTGTAGCGATGGCTCAGGGTCTGCCAGTTGAAGCGCACCTGTACCTGCTCGGCGCTCTCCTCGAGCACCTCCAGGTTGGCGATGAAGTGCGCGGTGCGCGGCTCCGGCGTACTGGCGCTGGAGCGCTCGGTCTTGATGCGAAACACCCGGTCCTCCAGCCCTTCGCGGTTGGGGTAGTAGATCAGCGAGATTTCCCGCTGCGGGTCTTCGGTCAACCCGTCGTTATCGTCCCAGGCGGGCATCCAGAACACCGCCTTGCTCGAATAGCACTCCAGCCACTCGTCCCATTGACGGTCGTCGAGCAGGCGCGCTTCGCGGTAGATGAAATCGAGGATCAGCTGTCGATTGGCGCTCATGCTACGCACTCCCCGTCGGTGGCGATCAGCTTCGCACGCTCGCTATCGATGGCCTTGCTCATCACCTGCGCCCAGTGGGCGTGCTGACGCACGAACAGCCCCTCGTCCTCGGACTTCACGCCGCTGAGCAAGGGCTGCATGCCCATGGCCCTGGCGTTGTCGTCAGCTCCTTCGATCCAGTGGCTGGCGCCACGACTGAGGTCATTCCACTGTGCGGCCTGGCCGGCATAGCCGGTCTGGCAGGCGCGAAACTCTTCCAGATCGTCCGGCGTACCCATGCCGGTGACGTTGAAGAAATCCTCGTACTGACGAATACGCAGCGCCCGGGCCTGGTCGCTTTCGCCCTTGGGCGCGAAGCAGTAAATGGTCACTTCGGTCTTGTCGACGGCGATCGGGCGTACCACTCGGATCTGGGTGGAGAACTGATCCATCAGGTACACATTGGGGTACAGGCACAGGTTGCGGGTCTGGCCGACGATAATGTCGGCGCGAGTTTCACCGAACTTGGCCACCAGTTCGTCGCGATGCTCGAATACCGGGCGTACTTCGGGGTTGATCAGCCGCGTCCACAACAGGATGTGGCCGTGGTCGTAGGCATAGAAGCCGCCGACGCTCTTCGACCAGCCGTTGGCATCCACGGTGCGGGTGCCTTCGGCTTCGTAGTTGCGGCGCTGCATGGTCGCCGAGTAGTTCCAGTGCACGGAGCTGACGTGATAGCCGTCGGCGCCGTTCTCGATCTGCAGCTTCCAGTTGCCATCGTAGAAGTACGACGAGTTGCCGCGCAGCACTTCGATGCCTTCGGGCGCCTGGTCGACGATCTGGTCGATGATCACCCGGGTTTCGCCCAGGTAATCTTCCAACGCCGGCACCGCGTCGCTGAGGCTGCCGAACAGGAAACCCCGGTAGCTCTGGAAGCGCGCCAGGCGCGTAAGGTCGTGGGAACCTTCGCAGTCGAAGCTGTCGGGGTAGCCGCCGGTCTTGGCGTCTTTGACCTTGAGCAGCTTGCCGACGTTGCTGAAAGTCCAGCCGTGGAATGGGCAGGTGAACGAGCCCTTGTTGCCCTGCTTGCGCCGGCACAGCACGGCACCACGGTGGGCACAGGCGTTGATCAGGCCATGCAGCTCGCCGCCCTTGTCGCGGGTGATGACCACGGGCTGGCGGCCGATATGGGTGGTGAAGTAATCGTTGATCTCGGGGATCTGGCTCTCGTGGGCCAGGTAGACCCAGCCGCTCTCGAAGATGTGCTTCATCTCCAGTTCGAACAGATCCGGGTCGGTAAAGACGTCGCGGCGGCAGCGGAAAATACCCTTGGCAGGATCCTCCTGAACGGATTCAGTGAGCTGCCGGGCAAGGCGATCGAGTGTGCCGGTCATGGGGTCGTACCCTCCGTTGTTCTTATCAGGCAACGCCACAGGGGGCGTATCAGGCAGGGCCAGATTAAGAGCGGGTACGAATGGGCAATAGCCGTTTACTGCAGATCGCTATCCAGATTCTGCACGGCTCGTTCAGCCGGCAGGTCCGAGGCTGAGTGCGTTTCGGCGAGCACGGAAAACCGCCAGAATCGGTCATTGAATCCGGCTTGCGGGGGGCGTTTTTCCCAAAATGACAGGCATAAAAAAGGGCGACCGAAGTCGCCCTTTTTGTGGATCACCCGAACTTAGTTCTGGTTTTCCATCTGCGCACGAATCAGATCACCGATGGTGGTCGGACCGGAAGTTTCAACTTCCTGCTTACGCATTTCCTTGATGGCTTCTTTTTCGTCTTCGACGTCTTTCGACTTGACGGACAGGCTGATCACGCGGCTCTTGCGATCGACGCTGATGATCTTGGCCTCTACTTCTTCGCCTTCTTTCAGAACGTTGCGCGCGTCTTCAACGCGGTCACGGCTGATTTCGGAGGCTTTCAGAGTGGCTTCGATGCCGTCGGCCAGAGTGATGATGGCGCCCTTGGCGTCAACTTCCTTCACGGTACCGCGAACGATGGTGCCTTTGTCGTTGACAGCAACGTAGTCGGAGAACGGATCTTCTTCCAGTTGCTTGATGCCCAGGGAGATGCGCTCACGCTCCGGGTCGACCGACAGGATGACGGTTTCCAGCTCGTCGCCCTTCTTGAAGCGACGTACGGCTTCTTCGCCGACTTCGTTCCAGGAGATGTCGGACAGGTGAACCAGGCCGTCGATGCCGCCGTCCAGACCAATGAAGATACCGAAATCGGTGATCGACTTGATGGTGCCGGAGATCTTGTCACCCTTGTTGAACTGACCGGAGAAGTCTTCCCATGGGTTGGTCTTGCACTGCTTGATACCCAGGGAGATACGACGACGCTCTTCGTCGATGTCCAGAACCATGACTTCCACTTCGTCGCCAACCTGAACGACTTTCGACGGGTGGATGTTCTTGTTGGTCCAGTCCATTTCGGAAACGTGTACCAGACCTTCCACGCCTTCTTCCAGCTCTGCGAAGCAGCCGTAGTCGGTCAGGTTGGTCACGCGCGCCATGACGCGGGTGCTTTCCGGGTAACGCGCCTTGATGGCAACCCATGGGTCTTCGCCCAGTTGCTTCAGGCCCAGGGAAACACGGTTACGCTCGCGATCGTACTTCAGAACCTTGACGTCGATCTCGTCGCCAACGTTGACGATCTCGGACGGATGCTTGATACGCTTCCAGGCCATGTCGGTGATGTGCAGCAGGCCGTCGACGCCACCCAGATCCACGAATGCGCCGTAGTCGGTGAGGTTCTTGACGATACCCTTGACCTGCTGGCCTTCCTGCAGCGATTCCAGCAGCGCTTCGCGCTCGGCACTATTTTCGGCTTCCAGGACGCTGCGACGGGAAACGACAACGTTGTTGCGCTTCTGGTCCAGCTTGATGACCTTGAACTCGAGCTCTTTGCCTTCCAGGTGAGTGGTATCACGCACCGGACGGACATCGACCAGGGAACCTGGCAGGAACGCACGGATGCCGTTAACGTCGACAGTGAAGCCGCCCTTAACCTTACCGTTGATAACGCCCTTGACCACTTCCTCGGCGGCGAAAGCTGCTTCCAGAACGATCCAGCACTCGGCGCGCTTGGCTTTTTCGCGGGACAGCTTGGTTTCACCGAAGCCGTCTTCGACCGCGTCCAGCGCTACGTGTACTTCGTCACCGACCTTGATGGTCAGCTCGCCTTGTTCGTTGAAGAACTGCTCCAGAGGGATGACGCCCTCGGACTTCAGGCCAGCGTGAACGGTAACCCAGTCGCCGTCGATGTCGACCACGATGCCGGTGATGATGGCACCCGGCTGCATGTCGAGGGACTTCAGGCTTTCTTCAAAAAGTTCTGCAAAGCTTTCGCTCATGTTGATTCCTGTAGGGTCGGGCGGGGATTCGCCCTGCTCCGCATTCCAGACAATGCGGGTTTATTCATATAAAAAGAGGCCTACGGGACTGGGACTGGTCTCCCGTATGCCTCCCTTGCGAGCCGAAATTGGCTCTTTTCAACCGGCGAGGTCGCGATTGGCGACTTCGCTCAGGATTCTTTCCAGCACCTGCTCGATAGACAGCTGGGTGGAATCCAGCTGGATTGCGTCGGCTGCCGGCTTGAGCGGAGCCACCGCACGCTGGGTATCACGCTCGTCGCGCGCCCGGATCTCATCGAGAAGACTCGCGAGATTAACATCATCGCCCTTGGCCTTCAACTGCAGGTAACGCCTATTGGCACGTTCCTCGGCGCTGGCGGTGAGAAAAACCTTCAGCGGCGCGTCTTCGAAAACCACCGTGCCCATATCCCGCCCGTCGGCGATTAGCCCCGGCGCTTCGCGAAAGGCGCGCTGGCGCTGCAACAGGGCCTCGCGCACGGCGGGCAGTGCGGCAACCTGGGAGGCCCCGGCACCGACGGTCTCGTTGCGGATGGCGTCGGTCACCTCCTCGCCCTCGAGGATGATGCGCTGGGGCTTGCCGTCGCCGGCGGCGAGGAACTGCACGTCCAGATGGGCGGCCAGCAGTTTCAGCGACGCTTCGTTGCTCAGATCGACGCCATGATTACCCGCGCAGAACGCCAGCAGGCGATACAGCGCGCCGGAGTCGAGCAGGTTCCAGCCCAGATGCTTGGCCAATAGGCCGGCTACCGTGCCCTTGCCCGAGCCGCTGGGCCCGTCGATGGTGATCACCGGCGCATTCAGGTTCATTGCTTGCCCTCCACGGCGACACGCATGCCCACCTGCTCGGCCAGGGCCAGGAAGTTGGGGAACGAGGTGGCGACGTTGGCGCAGTCGTGGATGCGGATCGGCGCAGTGGCGCGCAGCGAGGCGACGCTGAAGGCCATGGCGATACGGTGATCGCCGTGGCTGTACACGTCGCCGCCGCCGATGCTTTGGCCGCCGTCGATGATGATGCCGTCCGCAGTCGGCTCGACCTTGACGCCCAGGCTGGTGAGGCCATCGGCCATGACTTGGATACGGTCGGACTCTTTCACCCGCAGCTCCTCGGCGCCGCGCAACACGGTGCGGCCTTCGGCGCAGACCGCCGCCACGAACAGCACCGGGAATTCGTCGATGGCCAGCGGTACCAGCTCCTCGGGAATCTCGATGCCCTTGAGCCTGGCGCCGCGCACGCGCAGGTCGGCCACCGGCTCGCCGCCGACTTCACGCGGGTTTTCCAGGCTGATGTCGCCGCCCATCAGGCGCAGGATCTCGATCACGCCGATACGGGTCGGGTTGATGCCGACATGCTCGAGCAGCAGGTCGGAACCTTCGGCGATGGACGCCGCGACCAGGAAGAACGCCGCCGAGGAAATGTCCGCCGGCACTTCGATACGGGTGGCGGTCAGCTTGCCGCCGGCCTGCAGGGAGGCCACCGGGCCGTTGGACTCGACCGCATAACCGAAGCCGCGCAGCATGCGCTCGGTATGGTCGCGGGTCGGCGCCGGCTCGGTCACGGTGGTGACGCCTTCGGCGTACAGGCCGGCGAGCAGCAGGCAGGATTTCACCTGGGCGCTGGCCATCGGCAGGGTGTAGGTCAGCGCCTTGAGCTTGCTGCCGCCACGGATGGTCAGCGGCGGACGGCCGTCCGGGCCGGTCTCGACCACGGCGCCCATTTCCCGCAGCGGGTTGGCCACACGGTTCATCGGGCGCTTGGACAGCGAGGCGTCGCCGGTCATGGTCACGTCGAACGGCTGGCCGGCCAGCAGGCCGGAGAGCAGGCGCATCGAGGTGCCGGAGTTGCCGACGTAGATCGGACCAGGTGGCGGCTTCAAGCCGTGCAGGCCGACGCCATGGATGGTCACGCGGCCATGGTGCGGGCCTTCGATGACCACGCCCATGTCGCGAAAGGCCTGCAGGGTCGCCAGGGCGTCTTCGCCCTCCAGGAAACCCTCGACCTCGGTCGTGCCCTCGGCCAGGGAGCCGAGCATGATCGAGCGGTGCGAGATGGACTTGTCGCCCGGTACGCGGATGCGACCGGCGACCTTGCCGCCAGGATTTGCCAGGAAAATCAAATCGTTCGAGTGCATAGCGTCCACATAGGCCCGGCGGGCCAGTATTTTGCTGAAATGTTCGCGGGCCACCCGGGCGCGGGTGAATACGCCCAGCAGATGATGCCCGTCCCCTGCGTCGACCGCGTCGCGCAAGGCGTCGAGGTCGTCGCGAAATACATCCAAGGTGCGCAGCACGGCCTCGCGGTTGGCGAGAAAGATGTCGTGCCACATGACCGGGTCGCTGCCGGCGATTCTCGTGAAATCGCGGAAGCCGCCGGCGGCGTAGCGGAAGATCTCCAGGTTTTCGTTGCGCTTGGCCAGCGAGTCGACCAGGCCGAAGGCCAGCAGATGGGGCAAGTGGCTGGTGGCGGCGAGCACCTGGTCGTGGTGTTCGACCTGCATGTGCTCGACATCGGCGCCCAGCTCGCGCCACAGCTGGTCGACACGTTGCAGCGCTCGCGCATCGGTCTGCGCCAGGGGCGTGAGGATCACCTTGTGGCGCTTGAACAGCTCGCCATTGGCCGCCTCCACCCCGCTCTGCTCGGAGCCGGCGATCGGGTGGCCCGGCACGAAGCGCGCCGGCACGCCACCGAACGCCGCGCTGGCAGCGCGCACTACATTGCCCTTGGCGCTGCCGGCATCGGTCAGGATGGCGTCGCCCAGATCCAGCCTGGCCAGTTCGCCGAGCACGCGCTCCATGGCCAGGATGGGAACGGCCAGCATGATCACGTCGGCGCCCTGACAGGCGGCGGCCAGTGCTTCTTCGCAACGGTCGACCACGCCCAGCTCGACGGCCAGACGCCGCGACTGCGCATCCAGGTCGACGCCCACCACTTCACGGCACACGCCACGGGCACGCAGGCCTTTGGCGAAGGAGCCGCCGATCAGCCCCAGGCCAACGACGACCAGGCGCTCGACCAGCGGCTGCAGGACTGCAGTGCGTTGCGTCACGCGTTCAGCACCTTGCGCAGCGCTTCCAGGAAGCAGGCATTCTCGGCCGGCAGGCCGATGGAAACGCGCAGGTGGTTGGGCATCCCGTAGCCGGCGACCGGGCGCACGATCACGCCTTCATGCAGCAGGCCCTGATTGATCGCCGCGGTGTCACGGCCGAAGTCGATGGCCAGGAAGTTGGCCTTCGACGGAATCCAGCTCAGGCCCAGTTCACGGCAGCCTTCCTGCAGCTGCAGCATGCCGGCGGTGTTGATTTCACGGCTGCGTGCCAGGTACTCGGTATCGTCGAAGGCTGCGCAGGCCGCGGCCAGGGCGAAGCTGTTGACGTTGAACGGCTGGCGGACGCGGTTCAGCACGTCGGCCACGTCCGGCCGGCTCAGGCCATAGCCGACGCGCAGCGAAGCCAGGCCGTAGGCCTTGGAGAAGGTACGCGAGACCAGCAGGTTGGGGTGATCGGCCAGGTAATCCAGGCCGTCTGGCAACTCGTCGCCGTCGGCGTATTCGATATAGGCCTCGTCCAGCACCACCAGCACGTTTTCCGGCACGGCGGCGAGGAAGTCGCCCAGCGCCTGCTTGCCGAACCAGGTACCGGTCGGGTTGTTGGGGTTGGCGATGAACACCACGCGGGTATTGGCATCGATGGCCGCCAGCATCGCCGGCAGGTCATGACCGAAATTCACCGCCGGTACGACCTTGGCCTGGGCGCCGACGGCCTGGGTGGCGATCGGGTAGACGGCAAACGCATGGGCGCTGAACACCGCGTTCAGGCCGGGTGCCAGGTAGGCGCGGGCGACCAGCTCGAGGATGTCGTTGGAGCCGTTACCCAGGGTGACCTGGGCGGTGGTCACGCCGCAGCGCTCGGCCAGCAGGGTCTTCAGGGCGAAACCATTGCCGTCGGGGTAGCGGGTCAGCTCATCCAGCTCGGCGCGGATCGCCGCCAGCGCCTTGGGGCTCGGGCCCAGGGGGTTTTCGTTGCTGGCCAGTTTGACGATGCTGGCCGGATCCATGTTCAGCTCACGGGCCAACTCGTCGACCGGCTTGCCTGGCACGTAGGGGGACAGCTTCTGTACGCCTGGCTGGGCCAGGGCGATGAAATCACAACTCATAGTCAGGCCTCAGGCTGCAGGCCCGGGCAGCGAGCACAAGCCTGTTGCCTGTCGCCCGCAACCCGCGGCCTGGAGCCGCAGTTAAAGTACTGCCTTGGGATAGGAACCCAGCACCTTGAGCGCCACGGCTTCCCCATTGATTTTTTCCAGCACGTCCTTGATCAGCGGGTCGCGGTGGTGGCCGACGAAATCGATGAAGAAGGCGTAGGTCCACTTGCCGCTGCGCGACGGGCGCGTTTCGATGCGGGTCAGGTCGATGCCGTTCTGGTGGAACGGCACCAGCAGCTCGTGCAGGGCACCGGGTTTGTTGCGCATCGAGACGATCACCGAGGTCTTGTCGTCGCCGGTGGGCGGCACTTCCTGGTTGCCGATGATCAGAAAGCGCGTGGAGTTGTCCGGGCGATCCTCGATCTTCTCGGCCAGGCGGGTCAGGTCATACAGGTTGGCGGCCATGTCGCCGGCAATCGCCGCCGAGTTCCACTCGCTCTTCACCCGGCGCGCCGCATCGGCGTTGCTGGAAACCGCCACGCGCTCGACGTTCGGATAATGGGCATCCAGCCACTTGCGGCACTGGGCCAGGGACTGGGCGTGGGAATAGATGCGGGTGATGCGGTCGGTCTTGGTGGCATCACCGACCAGCAGATGGTGGTGGATGCGCAGCTCCACTTCGCCGCAGATCACCAGATCGTGTTCGAGGAAGCTGTCGAGGGTGTGGTTGACCGCGCCCTCGGTGGAGTTCTCCACCGGCACCACGCCGAAGTTGACGGCACCGGCCACCACCTCGCGGAACACTTCGTCGATCGCCGCCATGGGCTGGCTGATCACCGCGTGACCGAAATGCTTCATCGCCGCCGCCTGGGAGAAGGTGCCTTCCGGGCCGAGGTAGGCGACCTTGAGCGGGTTCTCCAGGGCCAGGCAGGAGGACATGATCTCGCGGAACAGCCGCGCCATGTCCTCGTTGCCCAGTGGGCCGCGGTTGCGCTCCATGACGCGCTTGAGCACCTGCGCCTCACGCTCGGGGCGGTAGAACACCGGCACCTCGCCTTCGGCCAGAGTGGCCATTTTCACCCGCGCCACTTCCTCGGCACAGCGCGCACGGTCACTGATCAGCTCGAGGATCTTCTCGTCCAGGCTGTCGATGCGCAGGCGCAGGGCCTGCAGGGCCTGGTCGGTATTGGCGTCGTTGCTCATCAGGCGTGCTCCTTCTCGAACTCCGCCATGTAGGCGACCAGCGCCTCGACCGCGTCCAGGCCCACGGCGTTGTAGATGGAGGCGCGCATGCCGCCCACCGAACGGTGGCCCTTGAGGTTGAGCAGGCCGCGGGCATCGGCGCCGGCCAGGAACGGCTTGTCGAGGCGCTCGTCCGCCAGGCGGAACGGCACGTTCATCCACGAGCGGGCGTTCTTGGCGATCGGGTTGCTGTAGAACTCGCTGGCATCGATGGCCTTGTACAGCAGGTCCTTCTTGGCCTTGTTGCGCTGCTCCATGGCGGCGACACCGCCCTGCTCCTTCAGCCATTCGAACACCAGGCCGGACAGGTACCAGCTGAAGGTCGCCGGGGTGTTGTACATCGAGCCGTTATCGGCGGCGATCTTGTAATTGAGCATGGTCGGGCAGCTGCTGCGCGCACGACCAAGCAGGTCTTCGCGAATGATCGCCACCACCAGGCCGCTGGGGCCGATGTTCTTCTGGGCGCCGGCGTAGATCAGGCCGAACTTGGAGATGTCCACTTCACGGGACAGGATGTCCGAGGACATGTCGACCACCAGCGGCACGTCGCCGGTTTCCGGAATCCAGTCGAACTGCAGGCCACCGATGGTTTCGTTGCTGGCGTAGTGCAGGTAGGCGGCGTCTTTCGACAACTGCCACTCGTTCTGGCCGGGAATGGCGAAGTAATCGTAGGGCTTGGCGCTGGCAGCGACGTTGACGTTGCCGTAGCGGCGCGCCTCCTCGATGCTCTTCTTCGACCAGATGCCGGTGTCGATGTAGTCGGCGGTGCCGTCTTCGGGCAGCAGGTTGAGCGGAATCTCGGCGAACTGCTGGCTGGCGCCGCCCTGCAGGAACAGCACCTTGTAGTCGGAGGGAATGCTCTGCAGGTCGCGCAGATCCTGCTCGGCCTTTTCGGCGATAGCCACGTAGTCGTCGCTGCGGTGGCTCATTTCCATGACGGAAAGGCCCTTGCCCTGCCAGTCGAGCAACTCGGCCTGGGCACGCTGCAGAACGGCTTCGGGAAGCGCGGCCGGGCCGGCGCAGAAGTTAAAGGCTCGCTTGCTCACAATTCACTCTCGCTTGACTGTCTGCTACATCTATCTGGCGAAATGCTGCCTGCAGTGCCGTAACACCGCAGGCAGAGCGGCGCGGTTAGGCGTCGCGATCTTCTTCTGCTGGCTCGTCACCTTCCGCTGCCGGCTCCTCGCCTGCAACAGCTTCATCGGCTTCGGCGACAACGATCGGGTTGCCCTCTTCGTCCAGCTCCACTTCGATGTCTTCTTCGGACGGCTCCTGCACACGCTCCAGGCCGACCAGTTTCTCGTCCTTGGCCAGCTTGATCAGGGTCACGCCCTGGGTGTTGCGGCCGGAACTGGAGACTTCGTCGACACGGGTGCGCACCAGGGTGCCCTGGTCGGAAATCAGCATGATTTCCTCGCCGTCCTGCACCTGGATGGCGCCGATCAACGGGCCGTTACGTTCCTTGGTGATCATGCCGATCACGCCCTGGCCGCCACGACCACGACGCGGGAACTTGGAGAGGGCCGTACGCTTGCCGAAACCACGCTCGGAAGCGGTGAGGATCTGCGCACCGGATTCCGGGATCAGCATGGAAATCAGGCGTTGGTCCTTGCCGATGCGCATGCCGCGGATACCACGGGCGCCACGGCCCATGACGCGAACCACGCTCTCGGCGAAACGGATCACCTTGCCGGCGCTGGAGAACAGCATGACTTCCTTGGAACCGTCGGTGATGGCGGCGGCGATCAGGGTGTCGCCTTCCTTCAGCTTCAGGGCGATCAGGCCGTTGGAACGCGGACGGCTGAATTGCACCAGCGGGGTCTTCTTCACGGTACCGGAGGCGGTGGCCATGAAGATGTAGGCGCCAGTCGGCTCGGCCACCAGCTCGGCGGTTTCGCCTTCGACTTCCTCGACCTCGGCCACTTCAGCCACTTCTTCGGCTTCGACGATCTCGCCTTCGAGCACGGCGTCGTCGCTGTCGTCCACGTCGTCGGCGCCGGCCTGCTGCTGCAGGGCCTCGAGGTCGATCTGCAGCATGGTGGTGATGTACTCACCCTCCTCCAGCGGCAGCAGGTTGACCAACGGGCGGCCGCGGGCGGCGCGGGACGCTTCGGGAATTTCGTAGGTCTTGAGCCAGTACACCTTGCCCTTGCTGGAGAACAGCAGCAGCGTGGCGTGGCTGTTGGCGACCAGCAGGTGCGCGATGTAGTCCTCGTCCTTGATGCCGGTGGCCGACTTGCCCTTGCCGCCACGGCGCTGGGCCTGGTAGGCGGTCAGCGGCTGGGTCTTGGCATAGCCGCCGTGGGAAATGGTCACCACGCGTTCTTCTTCCGGGATCATGTCACCCAGGGTCAGGTCCAGACGCGAATCGAGAATCTCGGTGCGGCGCTTGTCGCCGAACTCGGCCTTGACCGCTTCCAGCTCCTCGCGAATCACTTCCATCAGGCGCACGGCGCTGGTCAGGATGCGGATCAGCTCGCCGATCTGGTTGAGGATCTCCTGGTACTCGGCCAGCAGTTTTTCGTGCTCCAGGCCGGTCAGGCGGTGCAGGCGCAGGTCGAGGATCGCCTGGGCCTGTTCCGGCGACAGGTAGTACTTGCCGTCACGCAGGCCGTATTGCGGATCGAGGCCTTCCGGGCGGCAGGAGTCGGCGCCGGCGCGCTCGACCATGGCCTCCACGGCGGTGGATTCCCAGGCCGTGGAGATCAGCGCTTCCTTGGCCTCGGACGGCGTCGGCGAGGCCTTGATCAGGGCGATCACCGGGTCGATGTTGGACAGCGCGACCGCCTGACCTTCGAGGATATGGCCACGCTCGCGGGCCTTGCGCAGTTCGAACACGGTGCGGCGGGTAACTACCTCACGACGGTGCAGGATGAAGGCATCGAGCATGTCCTTGAGGTTGAGGATCTTCGGCTGGCCGTCGATCAGCGCCACCACGTTGATGCCGAACACGCTCTGCATCTGGGTCTGGGCGTACAGGTTGTTGAGGATCACCTCCGGCACTTCGCCGCGGCGCAGCTCGATGACCACGCGCATGCCGTCCTTGTCGGACTCGTCGCGCAGCTCGGTGATGCCTTCGATCTTCTTCTCTTTGACCAGCTCGGCGATCTTCTCGATCAGGCGGGCCTTGTTCAGCTGGTACGGCAGTTCGGTGACGACGATCTGCTGGCGGCCGCCGACCTTGTCGATGTCCTCGACTTCGGCGCGGGCGCGGATGTAGATGCGGCCACGGCCGGTGCGGTAGGCCTCGATGATGCCGGCGCGCCCGTTGATGATGCCCGCGGTCGGGAAATCCGGACCCGGGATGTACTGCATCAGCTCATCGACGGTCAGCTCCGGGTTGTCGATCAGCGCCAGGCAGCCATCGATCACTTCGCCCAGGTTGTGCGGCGGGATGTTGGTGGCCATGCCCACGGCGATACCGCTGGAGCCGTTGACCAGCAGGTTGGGGATCTTGGTCGGCATGACCGCCGGGATCTGCTCGGTGCCGTCGTAGTTGGGCACCCAGTCGACGGTTTCCTTGTGCAGGTCGGCCAGCAGCTCGTGGGCCAGCTTGGTCATGCGCACTTCGGTGTATCGCATGGCCGCGGCGTTGTCGCCGTCCACCGAACCGAAGTTGCCCTGGCCGTCGACCAGCAGGTAGCGCAGCGAGAATGGCTGGGCCATCCGCACGATGGTGTCGTAGACGGCGGTGTCACCATGCGGGTGATATTTACCGATCACGTCACCGACCACACGGGCGGATTTCTTGTAGGGCTTGTTCCAGTCGTTGCCCAGCTCGCTCATGGCGAACAGCACCCGGCGATGCACGGGCTTCAGGCCGTCGCGCGCATCCGGCAAGGCACGCCCGACGATCACGCTCATCGCGTAGTCGAGGTACGACTGTTTCAGTTCATCTTCGATGTTGACCGGGAGGATTTCTTTGGCCAGTTCGCCCATGAGTAGCCTGATTCCTTTTTTCTGATGAAACTCCGCCCGGCTCATCTGCAGTCGGGCGAAGCGCGTCGCAATGGCATCAGGCCAGCGACGACTCACGACAAATCAATACGTTATGTCATGCATTCGAGCAGTGACGGCAACCGCAGGCGGCGCCCCTGAAAACTGCCGGAGCTTACCACAAAGCGCGCCCTGCACCTATCCCCGCCGCTTATGAAGCCGGGTGCTCAATGCAGCCGTTTGCGGCACATCAGCTGAGTGAGCTTGGCCGCGTCCGGGCGCTCGATCACCCCGCGCTCGGTGACCAGGAAATCCACCAGGTCGCCCGGGGTCACGTCGTAGCGCGGTGCCACCTCATCCACGCCCGTGATGCGCTCATGGGGCGAATAGGCCAGCGGGCCGTGGCCCAGGTCGTGAAAACCCTCTTCGCCGCTCTCCTGCTGCAGGTCGATGAGCGCGCTCGGCGCCACCACCATCAGCCGCACACCATGGTGCATGGCCGCCACGGCCAGCTGATAGGTGCCGATCACGGCCAACACATCGCCGTTGGCGGCGATCCGCTCGGCGCCGACGACGGCCCAGGTGATGCCCCGTTCCTTCATCACATGGGCGAGCGCCGCATCGGCACTCAATGCGGCGGCGATGCCTTCGCGCTGCAGTTCCCAGGCAGCCCGGTGCGCGCCCTCGAGAGACGGCCGGCTCTCGCCCAGGTAGCAGCGCTCCAGCAGACCTTCGAGCTGGGCCGCGCGCACCACCCCAAGGGCCGTACCGATGCCGCCACCGGCCAGCGCGCCGGCACAGCCGAAGCTCACCAGGTTCTGCAGGTTGCCCTGAAACCCGCGGATCAGCTCCACGCCCAGCTGGGCCATGGCCAGATTGGCCTCGCGGTCACGCTGATGGGCACCACGGGCTTCATCCTCCAGCACGGCCAGGGCCTGCGCACCGGGCTTCATCACCGCCAGGCGCTGCTGCATGCGCGCCAGCAGGCGCTCGCCCTCTTGCGGTGGCAGACCGGCCGCGCACAGCGCATCGCGGTCGTCCTGCAGCCCGGCGCGCCAATCAGCGCCCTCGTCCACACGCTGCCGGGCACCGAGCACCAGGGCGTAGCCGCTGCAGATCAGCCGGGCGGCAGCGCCCAGCAGCGCGCCTTCAGCCAGCACCGCGGCCACCGCCGACACCGAATGACAGGCCTGCCAGACCTGCTCGCCAGGCAGGCGGCGCTGATCGAGCACGTGCAGCACACCCTTGCGCCAGACGAACCCCACGACCTGCTCGGCAGCCAGCAAACGCTCGCGCATCACCTACTCCATCCAAGAAAGCCGGCCAGTATACGCCTGGCAGGCAACGCGCCGCACGCCAGCACCTTCAAGACTGCCGCGTTCCTCTATAGACTCGGGTTTTTCGCTCAGGGAGCCCCCCATGGCCGACGCCCCGCTCGACCTTTTATTGCTGCCCACCTGGCTGGTGCCGGTCGAGCCTGCCGGCGTCGTGCTGCACGACCATGGCCTGGGTATTCGCGACGGCCGTATCGCACTGATCGCACCGCGCGCCGAAGCCCTGCGCCGTGGCGCGACGGAGATTCGCGAACTGCCCGGCCGCCTGCTTACCCCCGGCCTGGTCAATGCCCACGGGCATGCCGCCATGACCCTGTTCCGCGGCCTGGCCGATGACCTGCCACTGATGACCTGGCTGGAAAAGCACATCTGGCCGGCGGAAGCCAAATGGGTCGATGAACAGTTCGTGCAGGACGGCACCGAACTGGCCATCGCCGAACAGATTAAGAGCGGCATCAGCTGCTTTGCCGACATGTACTTCTTTCCCGAGATGGCCTGCGAGCGGGTGCACGCCAGCGGCATGCGCGCACAGATCAGCATCCCCGTGCTGGACTTCGCCATTCCCGGTGCCCGGGATGCCGACGAGGCCCTGCGCAAGGGCGTGACCTTGCTCGACGACATGAAGCATCACCCGCGCATCAGCGTGGCCTTCGGGCCCCATGCGCCCTATACGGTCAGCGACGCGAATCTGGAAAAGCTGCGCATCCTCGCCGAGGAAGTGGACGCCGGCATCCACATGCACGTCCATGAAACCGCCTTCGAAGTGCAGCAGAGCCTGGAACACCACGGTGAGCGCCCGCTGGCGCGGCTGAACCGCCTGGGCCTGCTGGGCCCGCGCTTCCAGGCCGTGCACATGACCCAGATTGATGACGAGGACATCGCCCTGCTGGTGGCCACCAACAGCAGCGTGATCCACTGCCCGGAATCCAACCTCAAGCTGGCCAGTGGTTTCTGCCCGGTCGAGAAGCTCTGGCAGGCCGGTGTCAACGTGGCCATCGGCACCGACGGCGCGGCCAGCAACAACGACCTCGACCTGCTCGGCGAAACCCGCACCGCAGCCCTGCTGGCCAAGGCCGTAGCCGGCTCGGCCAGCGCCCTGGATGCACACCGTGCCTTGCGCATGGCGACCCTCAACGGTGCCCGCGCCCTGGGTCTGGAGGGCGAGATCGGCTCGCTGGAACTCGGCAAGGCGGCCGACATTGTCGCCTTCGACCTGCGCGGCCTGGCCCAGCAACCGGTCTTTGACCCGGTATCACAACTGATCTACGCCACCTCACGGCACTGCGTGGAGCACCTCTGGGTGGCCGGCAAACCGCTGCTCGAAGAGGGCCGGCTGACGCGCCTGGACGAACAACGCATCATTGCCACCACCCAGCAGTGGGGCGCGAAAATAGCCGGACGTCCGGCACATTGATCACCACCTCCGGCAAACTGTCACAGGGCAACGGCCAGCAAACCGCCCCGGCGGGCGCGCAAAACTGGCAACATGGGCGCCTATCGCGTCCTGTCATACGCATTCGCTTTATTCAGGGAAAACCATGAGCAACGTCGACCACGCTGAAATCGCCAAATTCGAAGCCCTCGCCCATCGCTGGTGGGACAAGGAAAGCGAGTTCAAGCCGCTGCACGAGATCAACCCGCTGCGCGTCAACTGGATCGACGAGCGCGCTGGCCTGGCCGGCAAGAAGGTGCTCGATGTCGGCTGTGGTGGCGGCATTCTCAGCGAAGCCATGGCCCAGCGTGGTGCCAGCGTGACCGGCATCGACATGGGCGAAGCGCCCCTGGCCGTGGCCCGCCTGCACCAGCTGGAGTCGGGCGTGGAAGTGGATTACCGGCAGATCACCGCCGAAGCCATGGCCGACGAGATGCCCGGCCAGTTCGACGTGGTCACCTGCCTGGAAATGCTCGAACACGTACCGGATCCGTCCTCGGTGATTCGCGCCTGCCACAAGCTGGTCAAGCCCGGTGGCCAGGTGTTCTTCTCCACCATCAACCGTAACCCCAAGGCTTACCTGTTCGCGGTGATCGGCGCCGAATACATCCTGCGCCTGCTGCCGCGTGGCACCCATGATTTCAAGAAATTCATCCGCCCCTCCGAGCTGGGCGCGTGGAGCCGCGACGCCGGCCTGCAGGTCAAGGACATCATCGGCCTGACCTACAACCCGCTGACCAAGCATTACAAGCTGGCCAACGACGTCGACGTCAACTACATGGTGCACACCCGCAAGGCCGACTGATCGACCTGCCCTCGCCTCAGGCCGCCGAAACGGGCGGCCGCTGGGCCAGCGCCTGGATCCACCGCGCGTAGGCCTCGACCGCCAGCCCCACGTCCTCCACGGCCACCGCCTCGGCCGGGTTATGGCTGATGCCGCCAGCACAACGCACGAACAGCATGCCGACCGGCCAACGCTCGGCCATGGCGATGGCGTCATGGCCGGCGCCACTGGGCAATGCCAGGCTGCGCCCCTGCACCTCACTCAACACCTGCGCCAGCGACGCCTGCATGGCGGCATCGCAACGGGTCGCGCAAATGCCGTAATACTGGCTGGCAGCGAAGCCAAGCCCGCGCTGCCGGGCGATGGCCTCGCCCTCGTCGAGCAGATCGTCGAGCAGCTCGGCCAGGGCGCGATCCTCCGGGCCACGGACATCCAGGGTCAACTCGACCTCCCCCGGAATGACGTTCACCGCCCCCGGATGGCACTGCAGGCGGCCCACGGTGGCCACCAGCTGCGGGCCGTGCTGCCGGGTCCGTGCCTCGATCGCCACCATCCACTGCGCGGCGGCGGCCAGGGCGTCCTGGCGATGACTCATCGGCACGGTGCCGGCATGCCCGGCCTGGCCGACGAAGCGGCAATTGAGCCGGCGCGCGCCATTGATGGCCGTGACCACACCGAGCGCCAGGCCCTCGCGCTCCAGGCACGGGCCCTGCTCGATATGCAGTTCCAGATAGGCGGCGAAATCCCCGGTCGGGCGGGCGGCGCTGGCGATAGCCGAGCCATCGAGCCCCCAGGCTGTCATCGCCTGGGCGACGCTGACGCCATCCGCATCGGCCTGGGTGAGCCACTCCTTTGGCCAATGGCCGGTCAGGCCGCGGCTGCCCAGCAGGGTGATACCGAAGCGCGTGCCCTCCTCGTCGCCGAACCCGACGATCTCGATGGCCAGCGGCAGGCGCATGCCCAAATCATGAAAGCGCTGCACCACCTCGATGGCGGCGACCACCCCGAGCATGCCGTCGTAGCGCCCGGCATTGCGCACGGTGTCCAGGTGCGAGCCGAGCAGCAACGCCTGGGCGCCGGCACGCTGGCCCTCATAGCGGCCGCAGATATTACCGACGGCGTCCTGCCAGGTGCGCATGCCGGCCGCCTGCATCCACTCGCCCACCAGCGCATTGGCGCGCTGGTGCTCGGTCGACAGATAGACCCGGGTCAGGCCCTCGGCGGACTCGCTGATCGCCGCCAGTTCGTCGCAGCGCGCCATGACCCGCGCCGCGGCCTGCTGATTGTCCAGGGCGCCCATCAGCCGCGCTCGCCATAGTGATCCCAGGCCGCCTGCATGGCCGCACCCTGGGTGGTGCGCAGGCCAAGGCGGTTGAGCACCGCTTCCAGGGCGCTGAGGGTCTGCATCACGCAATCCTTGCGAGCGTTGTAGCCCATGGTGCCGATGCGCCAGATCTTGCCGGCCAGCGGTCCGAAGGAGGTGCCGATCTCGATGCCGAAGTCCTGCAGCAGGATCTGGCGCACCTGCTCGCCGTGTATGCCGTCGGGAATCACCACGCCCAGCACGTTGTTCATCTTGTGCTCGAGGTTGCCGAAAGTCTCCAGGCCCATGCCCTGAATGCCCTTGAGCAGGGCGTCGCCATGCAGCTTGTGGCGCGCGATGGCGGCGTCCAGGCCTTCTTCGAGCAACACACGGGCGCACTCACGGGCACCGAACAGCGCCGAGGTGGCTTCGGTATGGTGGTTGAGGCGCTCGGGGCCCCAGTAGTCGAGGATCATGCCGAGGTCGAAATAGTTGGAGTAGATCATCTCGTCGTCGCCGTCCTGGTGGGCCTCAGTGCGGATGCCGGCCTCCACATGGGCCCGGCGGCGGATCACCTCCACCATCGCCGCGCTCAGGGTGATCGGCGCCGTACCGGACGGCCCGCCCAGGCACTTCTGCAGGCCGGCGGACACCGCATCGAGCCCCCAGGCATCGGTCTCCAGGGCATTACCGCCCAGGGAAGCGGTGGCATCGGTATAGAACAGCACGCCGTGGCGGCGGCAAATGTCACCCAGCTCGGCCAGCGGTTGCAGCAGGGTGGTCGAGGTATCGCCCTGTACGGTCAGCAGCAGGCGCGGCTTCACCTGCTTGATGGCATCTTCGATCTGCCCTGGGGTGAACACTTCACCCCAGGGCACCTCGATGCTGTGCACCTCGGCGCGGCAACGCCGGGCGATTTCACAGAGCAGATGGCCGAAGCGGCCGAACACCGGCACCAGCACCTTGTCGCCCGGGCGAATCGCCGACACCAGAATCGCCTCGATGCCGGCCCGCGAGGTGCCGTCGACCAGCAGGGTGGCGGCGTTGGCGGTGCGGAACACGCCGCGATACAGGGCCATCACCTCGTTCATATAGCCGGTCATGGCCGGGTCGTACTGGCCGATCAACTGGCTGGACATGGCGCGCAGCACGCGCGGGTCGGCATTGATCGGGCCAGGGCCCATGAGCAGGCGCTGGGGCGGATTGACGGGCAGGAAAGTCGTGTTCATCTGCTGGTTCTCGTTCTGGTGACGCTCAGTTCAGTCCGCGTACGGACGAGATGAATTGCTTGAGTTCGGCGCTCTGCGGGTTGGCGAACAGCTCGCGGCTGGGGCCCTGCTCCCATACCCGCCCCTGGTGCATGAACACCACGCGGTCGCCGACTTCCTGGGCGAAGTTCATTTCGTGGGTGACCAGGATCAGGGTCATGCCCTCCTTGGCCAGTTGCTCGAGCACCTTGAGCACCTCGCCGACCAGCTCCGGGTCCAGCGCCGAAGTGATTTCGTCGCACAGCAGCACCTTGGGCGACATGGCCAGCGCCCGGGCAATGGCGACGCGCTGCTGCTGGCCGCCGGAAAGGCTCGCCGGGTAATAGTCCAGGCGATCACCGAGGCCCACCTTCTCGAGCATGCGCGCCGCCAGCTCACGGCACTCGGCATCGCTCTTCTTCAGCACGCGGCGTGGCGCCAGCATGACGTTCTCACGGGCGGTCATGTGCGGGAACAGGTTGAAGCTCTGGAACACCATGCCCACCGAGCGACTGATCTCCCGGGCCTGGGAGTCGCGATCGGTGACGGTCATGCCGCCAAGCTTGATGCTGCCGTCCTGGTAGCCCTCCAGCCCATTGATGCAGCGCAACAAGGTGCTCTTGCCCGAGCCACTGCGGCCGATGATCGACACCACCTCGCCGACCTCGATATCGAGATCGACCCCCTTGAGCACGTGGTTGTCGCCGTAGTACTTATGTACCTGATCAATGGTGATGAGCGGCATTGAATTTCTTCTCCAGATACTGGCTGTAACGCGACAGCGGATAACACATCAGGAAGTAGCCCAGCGCCACCAGACCGAACACCTTGAAGGGCTCGTAGGTGACGTTGTTGAGGATGGTGCCGGCCTTGGTCAGCTCGACGAAGCCGATGATCGACGCCAGCGCGGTGCCCTTGATCACCTGCACGGCGAAGCCCACGGTGGGCGCGATGCCGATGCGCAGCGCCTGGGGCAGGATGACGCGAAACAGGGTCTGCCCGACGTCCAGCCCCAGGCAGCGACAGGCTTCCCACTGGCCACGGGGTAGCGCGCGGATGCTGCCATGCCAGATATCCACCAGAAACGCACTGGTATAGAGGGTCAGCGCCAGCGAGGCTGCGGTCCAGGGCGACACATCGATGCCCAGCAAGGCCACGCCGAAGAATGCCAGGAACAGCTGCATCAGCAGCGGCGTGCCCTGGAACAACTCGGTGTAGCCGCGAACCAGCCAGTGCGGCCAGGCGCGCTTGGACAGTCGCGCCATGACCAGCGGAATGGCCACCAGGGTGCCGCCGATGAATGCGGTCAGAGACAGCAGAACGGTCCAGCGCGCAGCCAGCAGCAGGTTGCGCAGGATGTCCCAGTCGGTGAAGGTGGTCATCATGGCTGCTCTCCAAACCACTTGCGCCCGACCGCCAGCAGCAACTGGCGCATGGCGATGGACAGCGCCAGGTACATCAGGGTGGTCACCAGATACACCTCGAAGCTCAGGAAGGTACGCGACTGGATCAGGTTGGCGGCGAAGGTCAGTTCCTCATGGGACACCTGGGAAACCACCGACGAGCCAAGCATCACGATGATGCACTGGCTGACCAGCGCCGGATAAATGCGCTTCAGCGATGGCGGCAACACCACCCGCACGAAGGTTTGCGTGCGGCTCAGGCCCAGCACGCGGCCGGCCTCCCACTGGCCACGGGGCGTGACCTGGATACCGGCGCGGATGATCTCGGTGCTGTAGGCCCCCAGGTTGATCAGCATGGCCAGCAACGCCGCCTCCCCCGCCGTCAGCTTCACCCCCAGGTTGGGCAGGCCGAAGACGATGAAGAACAGCTGCACCACGAACGGCGTGTTGCGAATCAGCTCGACGTAGACGCCCCAGAGGCGACCGAGCATGCTCGGCCGGCCGCTGCGCAGGGCCGCGCCAAGAATGCCCAGGGCCACACCGCCCACGGTCGCCATCACCGTGAGCTGGATGGTCACCCACAGGCCGGAGAGCAGCTCCGGCCAGTAGGGCCACAGGGCGGAAAAATTCAGCTGCGCCATCATCGTCAGCCCTTACGCGCCCAGATTCGCCGGCAGTGGCGCCTTCAGCCACTGTTCGGAGAGGCCATTGAGGGTGCCATCGGCCTTGGCCTGCTCGATCAGCGCGTCGACCCTGGCTTTCAGCGCCGCTTCGCCCTTGCGCAGGCCGATGTAGCAGGGCGAATCCTTGAGCATGAATTTGGCGACGGGCGCGCGGGCAGCGTTCTGGCGCTCGATGGCGGCGACCACCAGGTTGCCAGTGGCCACATACTCCACCTGCCCGGACAGGTACGCCGACAGCGTGGTGTTGTTGTCTTCGTAACGCCTGACCTGGGCACCTGCGGGTGCCACCTCGGTGAGCACCATGTCCTCCACGGCGCCGCGGGTCACGCCAATCGACTTGCCGACCAGCTCGTCGGCCTTCTCCAGGGTGCTGTCCTTGGCGCCGAACACGCCAAGGAAGAACGGCGCATAGGCCGCACTGAAATCGATCACCTGTTCACGCTCGGCATTCTTGCCCAGGCTGGAAATCACCAGGTCGACCTTGTCGGTCTGCAGGTACGGCACCCGGTTGGCACTGGTGACCGGCACCAATTGCAACTTAAGTTTCATCTCCTTGGCCAGGTACCTGGCCATGTCGATGTCATAGCCCTGGGGCTGCAGGTCGGTGCCCACGGAGCCGAAGGGCGGGAAATCCTGAGGCACGGCGACACGGATCACCCCGCGCTTTTCGATCTCTTGCAACTGGTCGGCCAGCGCGGTGGCCGCCTGGGTCAACAGCAGGCCAGCGGTCAGCAGTGCAATCAATCCCTTCTTCATCGGCTTCACCCCATCATCGTCAGTCATGAAACAAAAGATTCGTAATTTTCGAATCTGCAACCAACGTGCCAGAGCATTTTCTGGCCATGCTTTTTCCTGACAACGCCTGCCAGAGCGGCCTGCAAGCCAACCACCATGGGCATTGCGAGCGAGTGCTAGCGCTTCACGAGCACGATAAAGAGGCGAAACACGCGCATAGAACGCCACAAAAAAGGGCGCCATCTGGCGCCCTCATACTGCTTCGCACCACAAAGGCGCACTAACGCTGTTCCAATTCGTCCAGCTGCCCATACAGCCCGGCAATCTGGTGAATGCGCTGACGCCCGTGGCTCAGTTGCTCGTGCAACAGCGCATTGACCAACAGGTTGATCAGGCTGTTGGCGCTGGCATAGCTGTCGAATGCCGACACGCTGTCCAGCGGCGCACACAGATGCCAGCGGGCCAGTTCGATGACGCCCTGGGCCTGGGGCTCGCAGATCACCAGGGTGGGCACCTGTTGGGCCTGCAGGGCTTGCAGGAGCGGGCGAATGACCCGTGGGCGCCGCCTGAAGCCCAGCACCACCACCAGGTCGTCGCCGGCCAGGTCGACCAGTTCCTCGGCCAGCGTCTGTCCCGGCTGCGGCAACACCTGCACCCCGCTGCGCACCTGCAGCAGTTGCTGGCGCAGGTGCAGGGCCACGGGAAAGGCATTGCGCATACCGACCACGAAGACCCGCCTGCTACTGCCCAGCGCCCGGACCACCTCACCGAATTGCTCGGCATCGATGGCATTTACCCACTGGGCAAGGTTGGCCATCTCCTGCTTGTAATGGCGGGCCAGCAGGGTGTTGCCCTGCACCACGTCGCGGTTGTCGGCCACCGGCAGCCCGCTCTGGCGCAGGTTGCGCTGTTCCTCGCGCATGTCCTTGTATTTCTCGTAGCCCAGGCGCTTGAACAACCGGCTGACGGTGGCCTTGGAGACCCCGGCGAGCCGAGCCAGCTCGGCGCTGTTGTAGCTGACCAGGTCATCGTAGTGGTCGAGCACGAAGTCAGCGATGCGCTGCTCCTGTGGCGCGAGCTGTGCATAGTGGCAGCGCAGACGTTCATCGAGTCGAGTCATGGAGGGCGCCTTGTAACTTTCGTTTCATTCGGTCGATGATATAGGAAGTACTCATCTGCCTGAAATCGCCACGCCTCAATTCATTAAAAGCGCACCGAGGTGCCGAGCCGCCACCTTCGCGAGGAGAACACCATGACCCCGATCACCCCCGACTGCGCTGCCTATGTCGCCCAGATGGAACAGGTTCTGGCCCTGGAGCTGGACGACGCCCGGCGCCAGGAGCTGCTTACCCAGTTCAGCCGCATCGCCGCGATGGCAGCGCCGCTGATGGCCTTCCCGCTCGATGATCGACTGGAAGTCGCCGGGGTGTACCAGGCATGAATCCGGCCCTGCTTTCCATCAGCGAACTCAGTAAGGCCCTGGCGGCGGGCGAGCTCAGCGCCGGGGAAATTACCGAGCACAGCCTGGCAGCCATCGAGCGCCAGAATCCGGCGATCAACGCCTGGACGCAGATCACCGGGCAGCGCATGCGCGACGAGGCCGAGCGGCTGGATCGCCAGCGACGGGAAGGCTCGCCCCTGCCGCCATTGGCAGCGGTGCCCTATGCAGTGAAGAACCTGTTCGACGTCGCCGGCTACTCGACCCTGGCCGGCGCGCGGCTGTTCCAGAACCGACCGGCCGCGCAGCTCGACGCCTGGGCCGTGCGCCAGCTGTCGGCCAGTGGCGCCCTGCTCTCGGGGATGTTGAACATGGATGCCTACGCCTACGGGTTCACCACGGAAAACACCCACTTCGGCGCGACCCGCAACCCCCATGACCTGTCGCGCATCGCCGGTGGTTCCTCCGGCGGCTCGGCGGCGGCGGTAGCAGCCGGCCTGGTGAACTTCTCCCTGGGCAGCGACACCAACGGCTCCATTCGCGTGCCCGCCTCGCTCTGCGGAATCTTCGGCCTCAAGCCCACCTTCGGCCGGCTGTCACGCAGCGGCTCGCACCCGTTCGTGGGCAGCCTCGACCATATCGGGCCGCTGGCGCGCAGCAGCGCCGACCTTGCCGCGGTCTACGACGCGCTGCAGGGCTATGATCCGGCGGACGGTTTCCAGGCCAGCCAGCCGCCGCAAGCCGTATCGGAGAGTCTCGAGCAGGATCTGGGTGGCCTGCGCGTCGGCGTGCTGGGTGGCTACTTCCAGCAGTGGTGCGACGACAGCGCCCGCGACGCCGTGGCCCGGGCCGCCAAGGCCCTGAACGCCAGCGAAGAAATCACCCTGGCCGACGCCGAACTGGCGCGTACGTCGGCGTTCATCATCAGCGCCAGCGAAGGCGGCAACGCCTACCTGCCGGCACTGCGCAGCTCACCGGAGGTGTTCGAGCCGCTGTCGCGCGAGCGCCTCCTGGCCGGCGCGATGATTCCCGCCGCCTGGTACGTCCAGGCGCAGCGTTTCAGGCGGCATTTCCAGAATCAGGTACTGCCGCTTTTCAACGATATCGACGTGCTGATCGCCCCGGCGACGCCCACCAGCGCGACGCCCATTGGCCAGGAAACCCTGCGCCTCAATGGCGTCGACCTGCCCACCCGCGCCAGCATGGGCATGCTGGCGCAGCCGATTTCCTTTCTCGGCCTGCCGGTGGTCAGCGCGCCGCTGCGCACAGCCGCCGGCCTGCCGATCGGCGTGCAACTGATCGCCGCGCCCTTTCGCGAAGACGCATGCCTGCGTGCTGCCGCAGCCTTGGAGCGCATGGGCATCGCGCAAGCCCAAGCCGTGAATCTGGAGTGAAGCCATGAACCCTGAACAACTGGACCTGCCCGCCGTGCAGGCAGAAGTCACCGCTGCCTTCCAGCGCTACGAACAGGCGTTGATCAGCAATGATATCGCCGTGCTCGACGAGCTGTTCTGGCACGATGCGCGCACGGTTCGCCTGGGGGCCGCCGAGAACCTCTACGGCATCGACGAGATCCGTGCATTCCGCGCCGCGCGACCAGCCGCCGGCCTGTACCGCGAGCTGCGTAATACGGTGATCACCACCTACGGCGAGGACTTCGCCGTATGCAGCACCGAGTTCACCCGCGAAGGCAGCCAGCGCATCGGCCGCCAGCAGCAGAGCTGGGTGAAGCTGGACGGCCGGTGGCGCATCGTTGCCGCCCAGGTCAGCCTGATGAGCTGAGCGGCTGCACGCTGCGACAAACTGACATACAGTAGGAGCACCTGTGCCGCCCCATCGGGCATCGTAAACTGGCAACATGCGCTTCATGCCCGTTGCCCACGCCAGTGCGGGCACACGCCAACGCTAGACTCGAATTCCAAGGAGGCCTGATGCGCTTGCGCGCGGTTCTTTTCGACATGGATGGCACGCTGCTCGACAGCGCGCCGGACTTCATCGCCATCTGCCAGGCCATGCGCGCCGAGCGCGGGCTGCCGCCGGTGGAAGAAAAGCTGATTCGCGACCACGTCTCCGGCGGCGCCCGGGCGATGATTCTCAATGCCTTCGACATCGACCCGATGAGCCCGGGTTTCGAAGCCTTGCGCCTGGAATTCCTGGAGCGCTACCAGGACCATTGCGCGGTGCTGACCCGGCCCTACGAGGGCATCGAGCCGCTGCTCGAGGACATCGAGCGGGCCAAGCTGATCTGGGGCGTGGTGACCAACAAGCCGCTGCGTTTCGCCGAGCCGATCATGCAGCGCCTGGATCTTGCCGAGCGCTCCTCGATCCTGATCTGCCCGGACCACGTGACGCGCAGCAAGCCGGACCCCGAGCCGATGCTCCTGGCCTGCTCGACCCTCAGGCTCGACCCGGCCAGCGTGCTGTTCGTCGGCGACGACCTGCGCGACATCGAATCCGGCCGCGACGCCGGCACCAAGACCGCGGCGGTCACCTACGGCTACATCCACCCCGACGACAACCCCCGCCACTGGGGCGCCGACGTGGTGGTCGATCATCCGCTGGAGCTGCGCAAGGTGCTCGATCAGGCGCTGTGCAGCTGCTGAGGCCCTGCTCATAATCTTTCAATCTTGGCAGCTAAGGGACGGAAGCGGACGTAGGGTGGATGACGCTTTTTTCATCCACCATCGCGGTTTCGAAGCGGTGGACGGATGAAGCGTCGTCCACCCTACAAAAGCGCCCGATGCCCTCTTCTGTCTTGTAGCTGCCGCTGAATGCACATAAAAATCGTGAGCAGGTTCCGGGATCACCGCTGCTTCATTGATAGCGATCAGCAGCCAACCACCCACCGCTGTTTAGGATTAATCCCGCCAGAGTGACGGCGGGCTTCGTCCGCCAACTCACACCCAGAAATCCGAAGGACTCTTACCATGTTCGATTACAGCGCCCGCCCCGACCTGCTCAAGGATCGCGTGATCCTGGTGACCGGCGCCGGCCGGGGAATCGGCGCCGCCGCGGCGCGTACCTACGCGGCCCACGGCGCCACCGTGCTGCTGCTGGGCAAGAGCGAAGAGAACCTGGCGCGCACCTACGACGCCATCGAGCAGGCGGGCCACCCGCAGCCGGTGGTGATTCCCTTCGACCTTGAAACAGCGCTGCCGCACCAGTACGACGAGCTGGCGGCGATGGTAGAGAAAGAATTCGGCAAGCTCGACGGCCTGCTGCACAACGCCTCGATCATCGGCCCGCGCACGCCGCTGGAGCAGCTGTCGGGCGATAATTTCATGCGCGTCATGCAGGTCAACGTCAACGCCATGTTCATGCTGACCAGCACCCTGCTGCCGCTGCTCAAGCTGTCCACCGATGCCTCGGTGGTGTTCACCTCCAGCAGCGTCGGCCGCAAGGGGCGCGCCTACTGGGGTGCCTACGCGGTGTCCAAGTTCGCCACCGAAGGGCTGATGCAGGTGATGGCCGATGAAATCGAGGGCATCACCGCGATTCGCGCCAACAGCGTCAACCCGGGCGGCACCCGCACCGACATGCGCGCCCAGGCCTACCCGGGTGAAGACCCGCAGACCCGGCCGACTCCGGAGGCCATCATGCCGGTCTATCTCTACCTGATGGGGCCGGACAGCCAGGGCATCAACGGCCAGGCATTCGACGCGCAGTAACCGCTGCGGCTGGTGCTCTGCAGCCGCTTTGGCATTCCTTTTTTCATCGACGGTGGCTGCGACATTAATTTGTCGCAGCCACCTTGGAATCGGCAATTGCTTGCCGTCATTCTGACGGCCGTTTGCCACTACTGGCTCTCTGCCTGCATCCAATCGTCGCAACCCATTGAACCTGAAGGCTTTCAGGCGAGCCTAAAAGACTGGCACGAAATTAGCTCTGTAGCTCACAAGCTGCAACGAAGCGCCAGAGGTTTATAAAAATGGTCCCACCCAGCCAGAAAAACACGATCGATTTCGACGCTGCCAAACTACAGCGCCTCGGTTTCTCACCCCGCAAGGAGCAGACCCGCCCGGTCAGCCTGGCACAGCTGCGCCAGCGCCTTGGCCTGCAGCTGCAGACCAGCCTGGACGCCGAGCGCATCCTCGCCCTCTTCTTTCGCGAGCTGCAGCACCTGGTTCCGGTGGACGCGCTGGGCTATCAGCACTCGAGCAGCGACCTGCGCCTGGACTTCGGCCAGCAGGCCAATCACTCGGCCACCTACCGCCTCAGCCACGAGAGCGAGTACCTGGGCGAGCTGACCTTCCGGCGGCGCCAGCGCTTTTCCGATCACGAACTGGCGCAGCTCGAATCCCTGCTGGCCAGCCTCATGTATCCGCTGCGCAATGCCCTGCTCTACCGCGTGGCGATTCAGAGCGCGCTGCGCGATCCGCTGACCAACACCGGCAACCGCATCGCCATGGATCAGGTGCTGGGCCGCGAGATCGAACTGGCGCGTCGTAATGGCCAGCCCCTGTCGCTGCTGATGCTGGATATCGATCACTTCAAGGGCATCAACGACGAGCACGGCCACAGCGCCGGTGATGAAGTGCTCAAGGCCGTCGCCACCACCATCAAGGATCAGTTGCGCAACATTGATATGGTGTTTCGCTATGGCGGTGAGGAGTTCCTGGTGCTGCTGTCAGGCACCCCGCGCGAAGGCGCGCAGCTGGTCGGCGAGCGCCTGCGTGAAGCGGTACTGGGTTTGCAGTGCGTGGCACAGGGCCGGACGGTGAAGATGTCCATCAGCCTGGGCTGTGCCACCCTGGAACGCGGCGAGTCGGCGGACGGTCTGCTCAACCGCGCCGACAAGGCCCTGTACAGCGCCAAGCGCAGCGGCCGCAACTGCCTGGCCATGGCCGTCTGACGGGCCCGGCAGCGAACCACGAAAAAGGGCCCCATCCGTGAGGACTGGGGCCCTTTTTTATCCGCTAGCTGGTGGCATGGCACCCGTGGGAGCGACTGCAGCCGCGAGCCCTTCGCAGGGTATCGCGGCCAAAGCCGCTCCTCCAGCTTGACCTGTGTGCTCCCCCTGTCGAAGGGGTTGCCCCCTGGGTTTACACGAGCTTTCAGCGTTTCACTGCGGCTTGCGGCTGCCGCGACCGAAGCCCGGACGCTGGCCATCGCCTGCCGGGCGGCTCCGGCGATTGTCGCCACCGGCCGGCTTGCGTGGCCCCCGCTCAGCGGGCTCGGCACGCTCGCCACGCGGTTTGCCCGGCTTCCTGCCGACATCGCGCGGGCGCTCGGCAACCGGCGTACCACGGGGCGAGTCACTGCGTGGCGAGCGCGGTGCACGGCTGGGGCGCTCGCCCTGCTCGTCACGCGAACTACGCTGCGCCGGCCCGCCATTGGCGGGGCGCAGGCTGCGCGCCGGGCGCTCACCACGGCCAACCGGCTTGGCGGCCTTGCGCTGCAGGCGGTCGAGCTTGTCGCGGGTCTTTTCCTTCATTTCCGGCAGGGCGACCGGCTTGAGGCCGACCTCCTCGCTGAGGATGTCGACTTCACGCTGGCTCATCTCGCGCCAACGGCCCATGGGCAGGTCGGAGGTCATGAACACCGGGCCGAAGCGCACGCGCTTCAGGCGGCTGACCACCAGCCCCTGGGATTCCCACAGACGGCGTACTTCGCGGTTACGGCCTTCCATGACCACGCAGTGGTACCAGTGGTTGAAGCCTTCACCACCCGGCGCTTCCTTGATGTCGGTGAACTTGGCCGGGCCGTCTTCGAGCATCACGCCCGCCTTGAGGCGCTCGATCATCTCCTCGTCCACCTCACCGCGTACGCGCACGGCGTATTCACGGTCCATCTGGTAGGACGGGTGCATCAGGCGATTGGCCAGCTCACCGTCGGTGGTGAACATCAACAGGCCGGTGGTGTTGATGTCCAGGCGGCCGATATTGATCCAGCGGCCCTCCTTCGGGCGTGGCAGGCGGTCGAACACGGTGGGGCGACCTTCCGGGTCGTCACGGGTGCAGATCTCGCCGTCGGGCTTGTTGTAGATCAGCACGCGGCGCACGGTCTCCGTCGCTTCTTCGCGGCGCAACAGACGACCATCGACGGAAATGGCGTCATGCAGATCGACACGCTGGCCAAGGCTGGCGTCGTTGCCATTGACCTTGACGCGACCGGCGGCGATCCAGGCTTCGATTTCGCGGCGCGAGGCCAGGCCCATGCGAGCCAGGACCTTCTGCAGTTTTTCGCCAGCGGGGCTGTATTCTTCGGTTTCACTCATCTGGGCACCTCCCGGTGTTTTCTGGTGATGGGACGACCAAGTCGTCGAAGGGGCGCGCATCATACGCGGATCAGCCGCGGCACGCACCTGGCAGCAGAGCATAGCCGGCGAGCGGTCTAGCGCCTGACCGCTGGTCGGCGGCTAGCGCTTGCGACGTGCTTTGCTGCCCATGGCCAGCAGGCGCATGTCGGCCTCGGCGGCGACCAGGCGCTGCTCGGCCTTGTCGAGCTTCTTCCAGGCCTTGATTTCCGCCTTGCTGCGCCCGCAGCCCAGGCAGATGCCGTCATCGAATTTGCAGACGCTGATGCAGGGGTCTTTCATGAAGTCTATTCGCGCTCGCTGGTGGACGGGTCATCCGCAGCGTTAGAGACCGTTTCCGGCGCATCGGGGTTCGACTCATCGGCCTCGCGCGCCAGGTCATCGAAGTCGGTTTTCAGGCCCTGCTCCATGGCATCGAGCTCGGCCAGCAGCGAGCCAAAGCTGGTTTCGGCCTTGCCCTGGGCGTCGGTCTCAGGCTCTGAATCCTCGTCCGCCAGGGCCAGATCGGCGCGCGCCTGCAGGCTCTGTGGCACGGCCGGGTCATCGTCGTCCTGGGCCAGGATCGGCTCGGGCTCCAGCTCGCGCAACGCCGCCAGGGGCGGCAGCTCGTCGAGGTTCTTCAGGTTGAAGTGATCGAGAAAGCCCTTGGTGGTGGCGAACATGGCGGGCCGGCCCGGCACGTCGCGGTAGCCGACCACGCGAATCCACTCGCGCTCCTGCAGGGTCTTGACGATCTGGCTGTTCACCGCCACGCCGCGGATCTCCTCGATCTCGCCGCGGGTGATCGGCTGCCGGTAGGCGATCAGTGCCAGGGTTTCCAGCATGGCTCGGGAGTAGCGCTGCGGGCGCTCTTCCCAGAGGCGGCCGACCCAGGGCGAGAAGGTATCGCGAATCTGCAGGCGATAACCGGAGGCCACCTCCTTGAGCTCGAAGGCCCGCCCCTTGCAACTGCCACCGAGAATCGCCAGCGCCTTGCGAAACACATCGGCCTCGGGGCGCTCGGCTTCCTCGAACAATTCCATGATCCGCTCGAACGACAGCGGCTTGCCGGACGCCAGCAGCAGGCCTTCGAGCAAGGTGGAGAGTTGTTTGGGATCGGACAGATTCATGGACGGGACATACCGAGCGCGGCCGTAAAAGCGGCGAGTCTAGCAGTTCATTCGAACGCGCTGTCGCCCTCTTCCACGCCTGCCACGCGCAGGCGCACGTGCACGGCGGCAAAGGCTTCGTTCTGCACCAGCTCGACCAGCGACTCCTTGACCAGTTCGAGAATCGCCATGAAGGTCACCACCACGCCAAGGCGACCTTCCTCGGCGGTGAACAGCTGCACGAACGGTACGAAGGCGCCGTCCTTGAGGCGGTCGAGCACCTCGCCCATGCGCTCGCGGGTGGACAGCGCCTCGCGGCTGACCTGATGGCTTTCGAACATGTCGGCGCGGCGCAGCACTTCGGCCATGGAGACCAGCAATTCCTGCAGGTCCACCGTCGGCAGCAGCTTGCGTGCCCGCGCCTCGGGCGCCTCGACCCGCGGCACGATCAGGTCGCGGCCGACCCGCGGCAGAGCGTCGATGCCTTCGGCGGCGGCCTTGAAACGCTCGTACTCGAGCAGGCGGCGAATCAGCTCGGCGCGCGGGTCGTCCTCCTCTTCTTCGGCCTCGGCCGAGCGCGGCAGCAGCATGCGCGACTTGATCTCGGCGAGCATGGCGGCCATCACCAGGTACTCGGCAGCCAGCTCCAGGCGCACCGTGTGCATCAGCTCGACGTAGCCCATGTACTGGCGGGTGATCTCCGCCACCGGGATGTCCAGCACGTCGATGTTCTGCTTGCGGATCAGGTAGAGCAGCAGGTCCAGCGGCCCCTCGAAGGCTTCGAGAAACACCTCCAGGGCATCCGGCGGGATGTACAGGTCGACGGGCAGCTCGGTGAGCGCCTCGCCATAGACCATGGCGAACGGCAGCTCCTGCTGGGCGCCGGCCTGGCTGTCGATGGTCTCGCTGGCCATCGAATCAGCGCGACTCGAAAGGCGACGGATCGCCGCAACCGACGCGAATCACCTCGGGCTCGTCGTCCAGCAGGCTGATCACCGTGGAGGCCTCCAGGCCGCCAAAGCCGCCATCGATGATCAGGTCCACCTGGTGCTCAAGCATCTGGCGCATCTCGTAAGGGTCGCTCATCGGCAGGTCTTCGCCGGGCAGGATCAGGCTGACGCTCATCATCGGCTCGCCGAGTTCTTCGAGCAGCGCCGCGGCGATCGGATGGCTGGGCACACGCAGGCCGATGGTGCGCCGCTTGGGGTGCAGCAGCATGCGCGGCACTTCGCGGGTGGCGTTGAGAATGAAGGTATAGGGCCCCGGCGTGTGGTTCTTCAGCAGCCGAAAGGCGGCGGTGTCGACCTTGGCGAAGGTGCTGAGCTGCGACAGGTCGCGGCACACCAGGGTGAAGTTGTGCTTGTCATCGAGCTGACGCAGGCGGCGGATACGCTCCATGGCGTTCTTGGCGCCCATCTGGCAGCCCACCGCGTAGGACGAGTCGGTCGGGTAGACCACCACGCCGCCATTACGGATGATGTCGACCGCCTGCTTGATCAGACGGGCCTGGGGGCTTTCCGGGTGGATCTGAAAAAACTGGCTCATGGCTAACCACTCTCAAACGGCTTCGTACGAGGGCGCGCAGCCGAAACGCGTCCATAACGGGGAAAGGTCATCGGGCAACGGCCGGTACAAGCCCAGCTCCGACCAGTCGCCAGGGGCGTGGAAGTCGCTGCCGACGCTGGCCAGCAGGCCGAACTCACGTGCCAGGATCGCCAGGCCACCGACCTGCTCGGCCGGCTGCATGCCATTGACCACTTCCAGCGAATGGCCGCCTGCCGCGGCGAATGCGGCCACCAGTTTGCGGCGCTTGCTGCGTGTGAAATCGTACTGCCAGGGGTGGGCCAGGCTGATCCATGCGTTGGACTGGCGCAGCGTCTCGAGCGTTTCATCTAATGTGGGCCAGTGCTGCTTGACGTCGCCGAGCTTGCCGGAGCCCAGCCATTTGCGAAAGGCGTCGGCGCGATCCCTGACGAAGCCGCCGCGCACCAGGAACTCCGCGAAATGCGGGCGCGCCGGCGCGTTATCGCTTTCGCCCTGGGCCTGCTGGATGGCCCGTGCCCCTTGCAATGCGCCCTCCATGCCCTTGAGCGCCAGGCGCCGGGAAATCTCCTCGGCGCGCAGCCAGCGCCCCTGGTGCAGGTCGGCGATGGCCTGGCGCAAGGCCGGCGCCTCGCTGTCGAAGGCATAGCCCAATACGTGGATGGTCGCGCCGCCCCAGGTGCAGGACAGCTCGATGCCATTGACCAGTTGCACGCCCAGCTCGCTTGCCGTGGCTCGCGCTTCAGCGAGCCCTTCGAGGGTGTCGTGGTCGGTCAGCGCCAGCATGGTGACGCCGCGCCCGTGTGCCCGCGCGACCACCTCGGCAGGCGGCAGGGCGCCATCCGAAGCGGTGCTGTGGCAATGAAGATCAACCTGCATAAGGGGCGCTTTCCCGACGATTCATGTTTGTTATTATGCCGCGGCCGGCAGATTCCTGCCCCGCTATCGCGCTGTTTCTCGCTTCTTTTCTCGCGGCTCACCGCCTGGCCCACAAGGACCGACATGCTTTACGCCATCATCGCCACCGACGTGGAAAACTCCCTCGAGCTTCGCCTCTCCGTTCGCCCCGCTCACCTGGCCCGCCTGGAGCAGCTGAAAAGCGAAGGCCGCCTGGTACTGGCCGGCCCCAACCCGGCCATCGACAGCAACGACCCGGGCCCGGCGGGTTTCACCGGCAGCCTGATCGTCGCCGAGTTCGAGTCGCTGGAAGCCGCCAGAGCCTGGGCCAACGCCGACCCGTTCCGCACCGCGGGGGTTTACGCCGAGGTGGTGGTCAAGCCCTTCAAGCACGTACTGCCGTAACCGGGAATCGTCATCGCTGCCATGAATGAGCTGCTGCTGATCGACGACGACGTCGAACTCTGTGACCTGCTGGCCAGCTGGCTGACCCAGGAAGGCTTCCAGGTCACCGCCTGTCACGATGGCCAGGGCGCGCGCCAGGCACTGGCACAAAACACCCCGGACGCCGTGGTGCTGGACGTGATGCTGCCCGATGGCAGCGGCCTGGAGCTGCTCAAGCAGCTGCGCAGCGAGCACCCGGACTTGCCGGTGCTGATGCTTTCGGCCCGTGGCGAGCCACTGGACCGCATTCTCGGCCTGGAGCTGGGTGCCGACGACTACCTGGCCAAACCCTGCGACCCCCGCGAGCTGACCGCGCGCCTGCGCGCCGTGCTACGGCGCAGCCTGCCACCGGCCGTATCCAGCCAGATCGAGCTGGGCGACCTGCGCTTCAGCCCGGCCCGTGGCGTGGCGGCGTTGGGCGCCGAGGGTCAGGAGATCGTGCTGACCCTCTCGGAAAGCCGGGTGCTCGAAGCGCTGCTCAAGCAGCCCGGCGAGCCGGTGGACAAGCAGGCGCTCGCCCAACTGGCCCTGGGCCGCAAGCTGACCCTCTACGACCGCAGCCTGGACATGCACGTCAGCAACCTGCGCAAGAAGATCGGCCCGCACGCCGATGGTCGCCCGCGTATCGTGGCGCTGCGTGGCCGTGGCTACTACTACGCGAGCTGAGCATTTACACAGTACGGTCTCTCTTTACCTTGCCTTTACCTTGGCTGACTGCGCCTTACCTTGAACGCCCTAATCTGGGCACATCCGGCAACTGGCCGGTTTCGAGACAAGGAGAAACACCATGCGCAAGACCATGACCGCCCTGCTCCTCGCCATGACCCTGCCGACCCTGGCCATGGCCGCTCCCGGTGGCGATCACCGCCCAGGCGGCCCGGGCCTCGGCCCACGCATGTTCCATGAGCTGGACCTGAGCAAGGAACAGCAACGCCAGGTTCACAAGCTGATGGGCGAGCAGAGAAAGAACGACCGCGAACTGACCCAGCGCTACTTGGACAAGCTGCCCGAAGCCGACAAGAAGGCCCTGGAAAGCGAGCGCAAGGCCTCCCGCGAGAAGCAGCAAAGCGCCATTCGCGCCGTGCTGACGCCCGAGCAGCAGAAGACCTTCGACGAGCAGGTCGCCAAGATGAAGGAACGCAAGGCCGACCGCGAAGCCTTCGAAGCCTGGAAGGCCGAGCACAAGAAAGCCGGCTGACCTAGGGTCTGTTGCCCTGGCGCTGGCTGTGATCGCGGCCAGCCCGTTACCCGCCTGCGCCATTCACCTGGCGCAGGCTTTTGCCGTTTGAGGAGTCTCCTGTGCGCTCATTGTTCTGGCGAATCTTTGGCAGTTTCTGGCTGGCGATCGCCCTGGTCGCCGGCCTGTCCATGCTGCTCGGCCGCGCCCTGAATCAGGATGCCTGGATCCTCAACCAGCACCCGGGCCTGGAAGGCCTGCCGGCCGAATGGGTGCAGGCCTTCGAGAAAGCCGGCCCCAAGGCGGCGCAGGATCTGCTGGAGCAACGCAAACGGCGCTTTCGTATCGACACCCAGGTACTGACCGACGCCGGCCAGCCGGCGATTCGCGGGACCTTCCCGCCCCGTGCCGCCGCCATGGAAGAACGTAACAAAGGCGACAAACGCCTGCCCTGGCGGCGCCTGACCACCGACTACACCAGCCCGACAAGCGGCGAAACCTACCTGTTCATCTACCGTATTCCGCACCCGGAACTGGATGCCTGGCACCGCGGCAGCCTGCTGTGGCCGCTCAGCGCCCTGGGTATCGCCCTGGTGGTGCTGACCCTGCTGAGCCTGTTGCTGACCCTGTCCATCACCCGCCCGCTGGATCGCCTGCGCGGTGCGGTGCACGACCTGGGACAGACCGCCTACCAGCAGCACAGCCTGGCACGCCTGGCCAGCCGGCGCGACGAGCTGGGGGTGCTGGCCAATGACTTCAACCGCATGGGCGCCCGCCTGCAGGACCTGATCGCCAGCCAGCGCCAGTTGCTGCGTGACGTTTCCCACGAGCTGCGCTCGCCGCTGGCCCGCCTGCGCATCGCCCTGGCCCTGGCCGAGCGCGCCGAGCCCGCCGAACGGGAGAGGCTGTGGCCACGGCTGACCCGTGAATGCGACCGCCTGGAAGACCTGATCAGCGAGATCCTCGCCCTCGCCCGACTCGACGCCGAGCCCGGCGGCGCCCAGCCCATCGACCTGGCGCAACTGGCCGCCAAGCTGCGTGAGGACATGACCCTCAGCCACCCCGCCCAGCAGCTGGATGTCAGCCTGCAACCGGGCATGCACCTGCACGGCTGGCCGGCGATGATCGAGCGCGCCCTGGATAACCTGCTGCGCAATGCCCTGCGCTTCAACCCGGACGGCCAGCCGATCGAACTGAATGTCGTGCGCCGCGGCAACGAAGCGCACCTGGAAGTTCGCGACCATGGCCCCGGCGTGGCTGGCGAATACCTCGACCAACTGGGCGAACCGTTCTTCCGCGCCCCCGGCCAGGCGGCAGCCGGCCACGGCCTGGGGCTGGCGATCACCCGCCGCGCCGCGGAACGCCATGGCGGCCGCCTGCAGCTGCAAAACCACCCGGACGGCGGTTTCAGCGCCAAGCTGATCCTGCCGTTGGAAGCAGCGGGTTAACCTTTTATCGATAGCCTGCTAGCAGAGGTAGCTACCGCTCGGCACCCCCTGTGGGTGCGGGCGGGGACGCCCAGTCCATGCCCGCGAATTCGCGCGCATGGCGCGCGCCCACAAAGGGTCGCCAATGCATTTCACCCGGTACAAAGCGGGCTGGAAATCAGGCCTGGGCCTTGGCCACCCAGCCGCTGACGAACTCATCGACATTCACTGCCGGCGCCTCACGCAACTCGCGCTGCGGCGTGCCCAGGTACAGATAGCCGATCACCTGCTCGTTGGCCGCCAGGCCCAGGCCGGCGTCCACCACGGCATCGTGGGACAGTTCGCCGGTGCGCCACACCGCACCGATGCCCTGGGCGTAGGCGGCGAGCAGGATGCCGTGGGCGGCGCAGCCGGCGGCCAGCACCTGCTCCTGAGCCGGCACCTTGGGGTGTTCCTGGAGGCGGGCGATGACCACGATCATCAAGGGCGCGCGCAGCGGCATGTTGCGCGCCTTGGCCAGCGCCTCTTCGTCAGCATCGGGATATTTGCTCGCTATCGCCTCGGCGTACAGCGCGCCAAGGGCATGGCGCGCGTCCCCTTCGACGGTGAGAAACCGCCAGGGGCGCAGTTGACCATGATCGGGCGCACGCAGTGCCGCCTGGAACAGGCGCTCGCGCTGCTCGGCGGTCGGCGCCGGTTCGATCAGGCGCGGCGCGGAAACACGGTTGATCAGCGCTTCGAGGGCATCCATCGGCTCACCTCCAGGGAAAAGAACCGGGATTCTACCAGCCATGCCAGCCTCGCTCACCACAGCTCGCCCGTAGCCTGACGTTGAGCGAAGCGATACCCAGGACGTTTTCCCGGGTGTCGCTGCGCTCGACCCGGGCTACAAATAACGGCGATCAAGGCAATGAAGCCAGCACACTAGGGTCTGTTGCCGTTTCAACGCGAGCCGCGTTGCCGCGAGAAATCTCGCCAGGCTAGGCGGAGGACGCAGGTAATGGACTAGCCGTCCGCGTTTTCCCTTGCCAAGTCCTCCAACGACGCATGGCGAGATTTCCCGCACAACCCGTAGGGCCGGGCCCGTTTTGTCGCGATGCGGCGTTTCTCGCCGGCTCATTTAGCCCGCTAAACTTCGCGGCTCGTGCCTTGCCTCGCGGCAAAACGGGCTCCGGCGCGGCCGTGCGTGAAACGGCAACAGACCCTAGGCCACCCGATCCGGTGACAGCTCCGGCTGCAAGGGCGGCGTCAGCGGCGGCAGGCCATAGGCCTTGCGGGCATCGTCGCAGCGCGGATTGTGTACGCCATTGACCCAGGACGCCTCGAATTCGCGGCAGGTGCTGGAGCGCTGCTCGTACAGCGTGCAGCGCGTGCCCTGGCCGACATCGCCGAGCAGCGCGTTGCAGCGTGCCGGCTTGACGTCGGTGCCGCGCATGGCAACGCGATGGGGGGTGATCTGGATGACCTGCTCGTCCGGCACGCTGCCGCCGGCGGATTGGCACTCGCCCCAGAAGAAGGACACACGAAAATACGCGCAGCAGGCGCCGCACGTGAGACAAGGATTGCTTTCGGACATGATGAGAGGGCTCAGAAACCGGCAAGGGCCGGCACCTGGCCGCGTATTCTATGCACTGCCAGCCCGTTGTAAAGAGGCCTGAAAGCGCCTGACGACGGGCGTGCTGGCAGGTTTACAGCGGTGCAGGCACAGGTAGAATGGCGCCACTTTTTCGCGGATAAAACCGATGGCCTGGCCGACCCTACGACTCATCGCGTTCATCAATGGGATTTTCCTGATCACCCTGGCCATTGGTATGATCGGCCCGATGTTCACCCTGTTCGTCTTCGACCGTGCCGAGCAGGTGAGCCCCTTCGCCTGGTCCAGCCTGATCACCTTTATCGCCGGGCTGTCGATGATCGCCCGCGGCAGGCCCAGGGACGTTCACCTGCGCCCCCGCGACATGTACCTGCTGACGGTGTCGAGCTGGCTGATGGTGTGCATCTTCGCCGCCCTGCCGTTCATGTTCACCCAGCACATGAGCTACACCGACGCCTTCTTCGAAAGCATGTCGGGCATCACTGCCACCGGCGCCACGGTGCTGATCGGCCTGGACAACATGTCGCCGGGCATCCTGATCTGGCGCTCGATGCTGCATTGGCTCGGTGGTATCGGCTTCATCGCCATGGCGGTGGCGATTCTGCCGATGCTGCGCATCGGCGGCATGCGCCTGTTCCAGACCGAGTCCTCGGACCGCTCCGACAAGGTCATGCCGCGCTCGCACATGGTCGCCAAGTACATGGCGGTGGCGTATTTCGGCATCAGCCTGCTCGGTTGCCTGGCCTTCTGGCTGGCCGGCATGAGTTTCTTCGATGCGATCAACCACAGCATGTCGGCGATTTCCACGGGCGGCTTCTCCACCTCGGACCTGTCCCTGGCCAAATGGACGCAGCCGGCCGTGCACTGGGTCGCCGTGGTGCTGATGATTCTCGGCAGCCTGCCGTTCGTGCTCTATGTCTCGACCTTGCGTGGCAACTACGGCGCCGTGCTGGGCGATCAGCAGGTGCGCGGCTTTCTCGGCATCCTGCTGAGCGTCTGGCTGAGCATGGGCACCTGGTATTACTTCACCACCGACCTGCACTGGCTCGATGCCCTGCGCCACGTGGCGGTCAACGCCACCTCGGTGATGACCACCACCGGCTTCGCCCTGGGCGACTACTCGCTGTGGGGCGGTTTCGCAGGCATGCTGTTCTTCTACCTGGGCTTCATCGGCGGCTGCTCGGGCTCCACGGCGGGCGGCCTGAAGATCTTCCGTTTCCAGGTCGCCTACATCCTGCTCAAGGCCAACCTGATGCAACTGGTGCACCCCCGTGCGGTGATCAAGCAGCAGTACAACCGCCACCGCCTGGACGAGGATATCGTCCGCTCGATCCTGACCTTCTCGTTCTTCTTCACCATCATCATCGCCGTGCTGGCCCTGGCCCTGACCCTCTGCGGTCTGGACTGGATCACCGCGCTGAGCGGCGCCGCCAGTACCGTGGCCGGCGTCGGCCCGGGCATGGGGCCGATCATCGGCCCGGCCGGCACCTATGCCAGCCTGCCGGACATGGCCAAATGGTTGCTGACCCTGGGCATGTTGCTGGGCCGCCTGGAAATCCTCACCGTGCTGGTGCTGTTGATGCCGGCGTTCTGGCGGCACTGACCCTGTTGCTGCAGCGGATCCCGGCCTAGACTCTGCTGACATAACAACAGGAAACCGCCGATGAGCAGCCAGCCCAGTGAACGTTTCAACTCCTTCGCCGAGTTCTATCCCTACTACCTGGAGGAGCACCGCCACCCGACCTGTCGGCGCCTGCACTACCTAGGCAGCCTGCTGGTGCTGATGGTGCTCGGCTATGCCCTGATCAGCGGGCAATGGCTGTGGCTGCTGGCCGTACCGGTGATCGGCTATGGTTTCGCCTGGGTCGGTCACTTCGCCTTCGAACGCAATCGCCCCGCCACCTTCCAGTATCCGCTGTACTCGCTGATGGGCGACTGGGTGATGCTCAAGGACATGCTCACCGGCCGCATCCGTTTTTGATCGGTTCTCAGGCGCGGCACCTGCCACGCCTGCCCAGCGCGATTGCCGGCGTCACAGGGATTGCGCCTTTGCCGCCCGGCCTTGCAGCGTATATGATCCGAGTTTTCCGCTGGCCCCGTCCGCACGCCGCTTGCAGCCTGGCGATCGGTCATGCAGTCGGACTTTCAGCAGGGTCGCCGTTAGCGCATGAATACCACTCTTTCCGCCGTCCCCAATGGCCTGCCCTCGCTGCTCACCCGCGAATACTACTCGCGCATGCTGGCCTATCTCGCCGTGGCCGCCAGCGTCGCCGCCGGCACCTACGTGCAGGTGTTCAGCCACAGCCTGCTGTGGATCGTGCCCTATGCGCTGCTCTACCCGCACCTGGCCCACTGGCTGAGCAAGCGGTTTCGCGACGGCCACCGGCACCGCACCCTGATGACCCTGCTGTTCGTCGATGCCCTGCACTGTGGCGCGTTTGCCGCGCTGCTGGGCTTCTCGGTGGTGCCCAGCCTGATGTTCCTGCTGACCCTGAGCTTCAGCACCCTGATCGTCGGCGGCTTGCGCGACATGGGCCTGGCGCTGCTGGTCGCGTTCAGCGGTACCTTGCTCACCGCCTCGCTCACCAACCTGCACGTGGCCCCGGAAACACCGGCGCTGGTGGCCCTGGTGAGCATCGCGTTCACCATCCTGTATATCTGCATATCCGCCTATTTCGTGCATCAACAGGGCATCCGTCTCGCCCAGGTGCGCAACCAGATCAAGGGCGAGCAGGAAAAGGCCGCACGCCTGGCCCGCAACCTCGCCAAATACCTGTCGCCCCAGGTGTGGGAATCGATCTTCAGCGGCAAGAAACACGTGCGCCTGGAGACCCAGCGCAAGAAACTCACCGTGTTCTTTTCCGATATCCGCGGTTTCACCGAGCTGTCCGAAGAGCTGGAAGCCGAAGCCCTGACCGACCTGCTCAACACCTACCTCAACGAGATGTCGAAGATCTGCATGAAGTTCGGCGGCACCATCGACAAGTTCATCGGCGACAGCGTGATGGTGTTCTTCGGCGATCCGAGCAGCCAGGGCGCCAAGAAGGACGCCATGGCCGCGGTGTCGATGGCCATCGCCATGCGCAAGCACATGAAGGTGCTGCGCCAGCACTGGCGCGCCCAGGGCATCACCAAGCCGCTGGAGATCCGCATGGGCCTCAATACCGGCTACTGCACGGTGGGCAACTTCGGCGCCGACACGCGCATGGACTACACCATCATCGGCCGCGACGTGAACCTCGCCAGCCGCCTGGAAAGCGCCGCCGAGGCCGGGGAGATCCTGATCTCCCACGAGACCTATTCGCTGATCAAGGACGTGATCATGTGCCGCGACAAGGGCCAGATCAACGTCAAGGGCTTCACCCGTCCGGTGCAGATCTACCAGGTGGTGGACTTCCGCCGCGACCTGGGTGCCAGCTCCAGTTACGTCGAGCACGAACTGCCCGGTTTCTCCATGTACCTGGACACCAATGGTATCCAGAACTTCGACAAGGAGCGGGTCATTCAGGCCCTGCAGCAGGCCGCCGAAAAGCTGCGCGACAAGATCATCATGTGACGCCTGCGGTTGCTCAGCAGCTGCGCGCCGCGGTCGCCAGGCGTTCGCTACAGGCCGGGGCGCCATCGAGCAGCGGCTGGCTGGCGATAAACTCCACCGCCGAAGCCCGCCACGACTGCCTTGCGGCCTCCCCGGCACAGCGCGTGCGATCGAGTTCCAGCGCGGCCAGGCAGGCATCACGCAGATCCTCGGCCAGCACGCCGGTAACGCCCGGCACCACCACATCCAGGGGCCCGGCCACGGCAAAGGCTGCCACCGGCGTGCCGCAGGCCTGGGCTTCGAGCATCACCAGGCCGTAGGTGTCGGTGAGCGATGGAAACACCAGCACACTGGCGCGCCGGTAGAAATCGACGAGCGCCTCACCCTGCTGGTAGCCGAAGAACTTCACCTGCGGATAAGCCTGCTCCAGCACCTGCCGCTGCGGGCCGTCGCCCACCACCCATTTCTCACCGGGCAGCTGCAGATCGAGAAACGCCTGCAGGTTCTTCTCCGGCGCAAGGCGCCCGACATAGAGAAACACCGCACTAACCGGCACGGCAACGGTTTGTCCTGGCGTGAACAGCCTCGTATCCACTCCTTTGCGCCATAGCATCAGGCACCTCAATCCACGCTGGGCCAGCCCTGCGCGCAACCGCTCGGTACTGACCAGCACCGCCTGACTGTGCCGATGGAACAGCCGCAGGCAGGCATAGCCCACGCCCAGCCCGACCCAGGCGCAGCGCGCCGTCAGGTATTCGGGAAAGCGCGTGTGCACCGCACTGGAAAACGCCAGGCCGCGACGCAGCAGCCAGCGCCTGGCGGCCCAACCCAGCGGCCCTTCGGTGGCCAGGTGCACACCGTCGGGGGCGAAGGCTTCGATGGCCGGGCCGACGCGCCACAGGTTCCACGCCAGGGGAATTTCCCCATAGCCCGGACAGGGTATGCAGCGGAAGGTTTGCGGCGACAGCACCTCGACCTGATGCCCCATGGCGCGCAGCTCACCGACCAGCGCCTGCAGGCTGGTGACCACACCGTTGACCTGCGGCGCCCAGGCGTCGCTGACGATCAGCAGCCTCACGCCGCCGGCTCGATGACCGCCACCTTGGCGGCCTGCAGCTGCGCCAGCCGCTGCTGTTCCTCGGCCAGCCGGTAGAGTTCGATGCGCCCGTCCGGGTGCTCGATCAGCGCCGTGCAGGACTCGACCCAGTCGCCGCAGTTGAGGTATTCGACGTCGCCCAGCTTACGGATTTCGGCATGGTGGATATGCCCGCAGACCACGCCATTGAACCCCCGGCGCGCGCACTCGTGGGTGATGGCTTCCTCGAAGTCGCTGATGAAGTTCACCGCCGTCTTCACCTTGTGCTTGAGGTAGGCCGACAGCGACCAGTAGCCATAGCCGTAACGGCGCCGCCAGTGGTTGAGCCAGCGGTTGAGCACCAGGGTCACGGTGTAGGCCGAGTCGCCAAGAAACGCCAGCCAGCGGTGGTAGCGGGTGATCACGTCGAACTGGTCGCCATGGATCACCAGCAACCTGCGGCCATCGGCGGTCACGTGCTCGGCTTCGTCGACCAGCTGGATATTGCCCAGCAGCAGCTTCGAATAACGGCGCAGGAATTCGTCGTGGTTACCGGTGACGTAGATCACTTCGGTCCCGCGCTTGCTCATGGTCAGCAGACGGCGGATCACGTTGGTGTGCGCCTGGGGCCAGTAGATGCCGCCGCGCAGCTTCCAGCCATCGATGATGTCGCCCACCAGGTAGATCCGCTCGGCCTGGTAGCGCTTGAGAAACGCCGCCAGGTGTTCGGCCTGGCTGTCGCGCGTGCCCAGGTGCACGTCGGAGATCCACAGTGTGCGTACACGCTGCTTGCGGCTCGGCCTTACCAGGGGTTCGATGCTCATCGGGCGGTCTCCGGCAGATTTTGGCCGAGCATGCGCGAAGGCGGTGAAATGATTGTGAACGGGCCATGGCAATTCGATGACGACCGTACTCTGGCCACCCACTGAAGTGCCCGTGCGTGCAAAGAGCCATCCACGGCGTAAACTGGCCTCACTGCTCGAGGAACTCGCCATGTCAGCGCTCTTGTCTGTACGCCACTACCACCAGGAGATCGTCTGCCACGAACATGACCACGCCCAGCTGGTGTTCGGCCTGAGCGGCCACCTGCAGTTCGAGGTGGCGGGCCTGGGGAGCCACGTCAGCCGGCAAAGCCTGGCGGTGGTGCCGGCCGGCGCCCGCCACGCCTGCGAAAGCCGCAACGGCAGCGAATGCCTGGTGCTCGACGTACCGGCCGGCGACTGGCTGGAGCGGAGCCTGGGAGATCATGCCGATGCTAGCCGCCGGCTGCTGGAGGCGCCGCTCAGGGTCGAACTGTCGGCCAGCCAGAGCGGACTGGTCAACTGGCTGGCCGCCAGCGCGTTCAACGACCCGCTGATCGCCCGCCAGGGCTCCATCCTGCTGCTGGCCAGCCTCAACGCACAAGCGGCCCCCCGTCCCACTCTGGGCCTGCCGCTGAGCATGCTGAACGCCTATATCGAGCGGCATGCGGCCCACCCCATCCAGGTGGCGGACTTGGCCCGCCTCGCCGGGCTTTCCGCGGCGCGCTTCCACCACCGCTTCGTCGAAGAAACCGGGCTCACGCCCATGGCCTACGTGCGCGACAAACGCCTGCGTCTGGGCCGTCAGCTGCTGCACAACAGCCGCCTGAGCGTCGGCGAGATCGCCGCCCGGGTCGGCTACACCTCGCAGAGCGCCTTCACCGCCGCCCTCTCCCGGCAATTCGGCGAAACGCCCCGGGTGCTGCGTGAGCGCCAGCCTGGCGACAAATAACGCCAATCGCGCGACAGCTTCTCTCGTTTTGGCCCGTTAGAGTGCGGCCTAAACAGGAGAGCACTATGCAGATCATCGAATGGCAGGATTTCGAACGCGTCGAGCTGCGCGTCGGCACCCTGGTCAGCGCAGCACCCAACGAGAAAGCCCTGAAACCCGCCTATGTGCTGCAGGTGGATCTCGGCGAGCTGGGCATCCGCACCTCCAGCGCACAACTCACCGCCCATTACGGCGTCGAGGAGTTACTGGGACGCCAGGTGCTGTGCGTATGCAACTTCGCCCCCAAGCGCATCGCCGGTGTTCGCTCCGAAGTGCTGGTCACGGGTGTCTATGACAGCGACGGCAAGGTGGTACTGGCCAGCTTCGACAAACCCTTGCCCAACGGCGCGCGCCTGGCCTGAGCTGCAGTGCCGGGCTGTTCGACTTCAGCTACCGGCCGAGCGATCGTTATGGCCCAGATCGCGAGCCGGGTCGATCTGGTCGCGGACCCGCTGCTTGAGCACCTTGGCCTCGGGGAAGCCACCATCGGCCTTGCGCTCCCAGATCTGCACGCCATTGCACTGGATGCGAAAGGTGCCACCCGTGGCGGGCTCGAGGCTGACCCTGGCCAGGTCATCGGCGAAAGTGGAAAGCAGCTCCTGAGCCAGCCAGGCGGCGCGCAGCAGCCATTGGCACTGGGTGCAATAGGTGATGGTGACTTCCGCTTTGTCAGGTGTCATATGTCCTCTCCACGGCTTGAAGAGCTATCTTAGCGTGCAAAGCTAGGAGCTTGCGCGAAAGGCGCATAGCAGGTGATCGCGTACTAGCCAGCTCTAGCACATTGAGGCAATTGCACCTTCCCAATGATACCCGGCTCGCGGCACTGGTCGACGCCGAGGCGGTGCCGGAATTGGACAATGCCAGCACCTCCGGCCGCCTAGCACCTGCCACTCAATTCAGTCGCGCATTGAACACCTACTTTCGGGGTTATTTTATTGCGGCGAGCGCACCTGGATGATCAACAATGCCGCGATCACCGCCGGTATCGCGCAGAAGAAGAAAATCTGCTCCACCGGGATATGCATCGCCAGCAGCATGCTGCCGAACAGCGGTCCCAGGATCGAGCCAAACCGCCCCACGCCCAATGCCCAACCCGCACCGGTGGCGCGCACATGCGCCGGATAGAAGTTGCTGGCGAAGGCATTTAGGGTCAGCTGCCCTCCAATGATGCAAAACCCGGCCGCAAACACAAAGGCCACCAGGTAACGCGGGTTGTCATGGTTGAGGCCGAGCAGGATGGTGCACACCGCAGCGGCAGTGAGCACACCGGCCAGAAGGTGAACTTTGCTTTTCAGGCGGTCGGCGAACCAGGCCATACCGATGGCGCCAAAGGTACCCGCGAACAGGAACATCGACGTCACCAGGTTGGCTTCTTTCAACGCCAGCCCGCTCTCCAGCAGCAGCGACGGCAGCCAGCTGATCATGAAGTACAGCAGGATCAGGCTGACAAAGAAGGTCGCCCAGATCAGCACAGTCGGCCGCGCGTAACCGTTGCGAAACAGTTCCACGACCGTCAGTTTGCTGCCTTGCTCCTGTCGGTTTTCGGCCTGGACCGCAGGCGGCGGTTGCCAGCCCGGCAGCATGCGTGACGTGACCTTCTGCAGCCGCGTATAAGGTGGTGCATCATGCAACAGGCGCGGCAGGGATTCCGGCAATAACCACACCAGAAAAGGAAACAGCAGCAGCGGCGTCACGCCCCCGGCCAGAAACACCGCCTGCCACCCGAAGCCTTCGATAAACCCCGCGGCCACAAACCCACCCGCTGCCCCACCGAACGAGAAGCCACAGGCCGCCAGCGTCACCATCAGGGTGCGCAGTCGCGGTGGGGCATAGTCTGACATCAACGCCATGGCGCAGGGCATGGCACCGCCCATGCCAATGCCGCAGATAAACCTTGCGGCCATCAGGGTGGTCAGTGAGTTGGCGAGTACCATCAGCAAGGTGAGGCTGGCGTAGATCAGCACGCAGCAGAGCAGAATGCGTCGCACGCCAAAGCGATCGGCCAATGGCGTGACCAGCAGTGAGCCCAGCGTCAGCCCGAGCAGGTTGGCACTGAACACCGGTCCGAATGCGGCCTTCTCCAGGCCCCAGTCCTCGGCCAGCGCCGGCACCACATAGCCCAGCACCTGGGCATCGTAGCCATCGGTCACCAGCAACAACACCAGCAACAGAAGGATCAACCATTGATAGCGCGACACCGGATGGGCATCGAGCGCTGCGCGCAAGCTGGCAATCTGATTATGCATCGCAAGGTACCTTTGATTTTATTTTTATGGACAAGCACAACGCTGCAGGAGCTGGCAAGCAGGCTCCTATGGGAGGCAAGGTGTATCGGGTTGGTTTGCGGGGTGAGCCTGAATGAATGCCGGATGCTGCGCCGCCAACGCCGCTACCCGGCCAATGCGCGGGTACGCCGCCAGCGACACCTTGAAACGCTCAGCCGCATACAATTGCGGAATCAGGAACGCGTCGGCCAGCCCCGGCTGGTCGCCGAAGCAATACCCCTGGTCGCCAATCAACTGCTCCACCGCACCCAACCCCTGGCTGATCCAATGGTCAATCCACTCCAGCAGCCGCGCCTCGTCATGCCCCCACTGGCGCAACAGATTCTGGGTGCTGGAGTTGTGCAGCGGATGGACATCGCAGCCGATGATCGCCGCCACCGCACGCGCATTAGCCCGGGCCAGCAGGTCGCTGGGGAGCAGCGGCACCTGTGGATAGCGCTCCTCCAGGTATTCGATGATCGCCAGCGATTGAATCAACAGCTCCCCTTCATCGGTGCGCAAGGCCGGCACCCGGCCTTGCGGGTTGATCGCCAGGTACGCCGGCTGGCGATTCGCACCGCCTGCCGGCACCAGCAGGTTGACCGGCACAGCAGTGAAATCCAGGCCCTTGAGCGCCAATGCAATGCGCACCCGGTACGACGCGGTAGAACGGTAGTAGGTATAGAGCTCCATCCCCTGCCCTCCTAGTGTGCCGCGACCACAGTGCCGCGGCATTCGCCGAAACCGATGGAGGCAAAACCCTCACGGCTGCAGCGGGCGCGCAGGATGATTTCGTCACCGTCCTCGAGGAACGTGCGCATTTCGCCAGACGGTAGCTCGACAGGCTTCTTACCGCCCTCGGTCATTTCCAACAGGCTGCCGAACTGACCGGGTTGCGAGCCCGACAGGGTCCCTGTACCAAACAGGTCACCCGCCTGCAATTGGCAGCCGTTGACGCTGTGGTGCGCCACCAATTGCGCGGCCGTCCAGTACATATGCAGGCTATTGCTCAGCGCCAGGCGGTAAGCCGGCAGGTTCCGTTCGCGCATGGCCGCCGTGGTGATCAGTACCTCAAGCTCGATATCCAGAGCGCCAGCAGCCTGGTCGCGCTCGTCCAGCAGGTACGACAACGGTTGCGGGTCACCTGCCGGTCGCGCCGGTTGCGCCATGCGGAACGGTTCAAGCGCCTCTGCCGTCACTACCCAGGATGAAATGGTGGTGATGAAACTCTTCGACAGGAACGGTCCCAAAGGCTGGTATTCCCAAGCTTGGATATCCCGCGCCGACCAGTCATTGAGCAGACAGAAACCGGCGATATGCTCAGCCGCGTCACCAATGGCAATGGAATTCCCCAACTCATTGCTCTGGCCGATCCAGACGCCCAGCTCCAATTCGTAGTCCAGGCGCGCACACGGGCCGAAGGTCGGCACAGTCTGGCCGGCTGGCAAGATCTGGCCTTTCGGGCGGCGTACGTCTGTGCCGGAGGTGCGAATAGTCGAAGCACGACCGTGATAACCAATCGGTACGTACTTGTAGTTAGGCAACAGGGGGTTATCGGGACGGAACAGTTTGCCGACGTTCTGCGCGTGTTCGATACCGACATAGAAGTCGGTGTAGTCATTGATTCGCGCCGGTAGATGCATCTGACAATCGGCAGCCCGATGCAGCACTTGTGCTTCACGCGCCTGCAGTTTGCTGCCTTCGGCCAGCAATGCCAGAAGACGCTCGCGCAAGGCCACGCGCGGGCCACGGCCCAGCTCAAAAAAAGCGTTCAATTGGCCATCGGCGGTCGCTTCGACGGCGCGCCGGGCGTCACCGTCAAACTCATCGATCGCAGCGTGCAGATCCAGGATCGAGTCGCCGATCGCGACACCTGCGCGTGGTGCGCAGCCATTGATGCTGAACACCCCCAGCGGCAGGTTTTGCAGGGGAAAATCGCTGTGACCATTGGCGGAGGCCACCCAGCTGCGGGTCGGTGTGGGCTGATTCATGGCTTATCTCCGGTTCGGGTTGAAGGGGGTGGGCAACGAGGCCCAGCACGCGTCATAGGAAGGTTGTAATTGTGGGCAATCCAATGCGAACTGGGTCGGGCGCAGCACTTGGCTGCTCTCGAACATGAACGCCATGGTGTTTTCGATCTTGTGTGGTGCCAGATCCGCATTGATGGCCCTGGTGCAAGTCTCGCCGTCCGGGCCATGGGCGCTCATGCAACTGTGCAGCGACGCGCCACCGGGCAGGAAGCCTTCAGCCTTGGCGTCATAGCCACCCTGGATCAGGCCCATGTATTCGTTCATCATATTGCGGTGGAACCATGGCGGGCGGAAGGTGTTTTCGGCCACCATCCAGCGCGGCGGGAAGATCACGAAGTCCAGATTGGCCAGGCCATGGGTGCTGGTGGGTGAGGTCAATACGGTGAAGATCGACGGATCCGGGTGGTCGAAGCTTACGGTGCCGATGGTATTGAAGCGGCGCAGATCATATTTGTACGGCACGTTGTTGCCGTGCCAGGCGACCACGTTGAGCGGGGAATGATCCAGCTCACAGGCCCATAGCTCGCCGAGGAATTTCTGTACCAGCGCCGTCGGTTGTTTCAAATCTTCGTAATGGGCAACCGGCGTAAGGAAATCGCGTGGGTTGGCCAGCCCATTGCTGCCGATCGGCCCCAGATCCGGCAGGCGCAACGGTGCGCCGTGGTTTTCGGCGACATAACCGCGGGCTTGCGCATCCAGCAATTGCACACGGAATTTGAGCCCCCGTGGCAGCACGGCGATTTCCAGCGGCTCGACCTCCAGCACACCCAGTTCGGTCGCGATACGCAGGCGGCCCTGCTCGGGGACGATCAACAGCTCGCCATCGGCGTTGAAGAACACGCGCTCCATCGAGCGGTTGGCTCGGTAGTGGTGGATGCTGACGCCTGAAGGTTTGTCGGCCGCGGAATTGGCGACCATCCCTACCAGTCCATCGATAAAGTCCGTCGGCTCGATCGGAATATCCAGGGGGTTCCAGCGCAGGCGGTTCGGTGTCACCGCTCCCTGAGGCCCACCGGCCAAAAGCCGATCCAACTTGACAAACGCCGGATGACTGGCAGATGGCTGGATACGGTACAGCCACGTACGGCGCGCTTCACTGCGCGCCATGGTGAAAGCCGTGCCGGAAAACAGTTCGGCGTATAGGCCGTAGGGCGCTTTTTGCGGGGAGTTCTGGCCAACGGGCAGCGCGCCAGGCAGGGCCTCGCTGGCGAATTCATTGCCGAAGCCCGACAGGTATTCGAGGTTCATGGATCGTCTCCAAGCTGAAGCTATTATTTTTCGTAATCCAATTACGCATAACGTAATTTGATCACTGTCTACCGTCAAGCTATAAAGACGCCCATTCATCTCTCGGATTCTTGCTCTTCCATGGATACCCCCCGCGACACCGGTAAACAGAAAGTGCGCTCGGCCGAAGTGGGCACCGACATCCTCAAGGCCCTGGCCGAACTCTCGCCTGCCACCTCGTTATCGCGCCTGGCCGAACACGTGCAAATGCCCGCCAGCAAGGTGCATCGTTATTTGCAAGCGCTGATCGCCTCGGGTTTTGCCGAACAGAACAGCGCCACCAACCACTATGGGCTGGGTCGCGAGGCGTTACGCGTGGGCCTGGCTGCGTTGGGCAGCATGGACGTGTTGAAAGTCGGCGCGATGCCCCTGGCGGAGTTGCGCGATGAACTGAATGAAACCTGCTTTCTCGCGGTGTGGGGCAATCAAGGTGCGACCGTGGTGCATATCGAGCCTGCGGTGCGCGCCGTCACGGTGGTGACGCAACTGGGGTCGGTGTTACCGCTGCTCAGTTCGTCTACCGGCCTGGTATTCAGCGCTTATTTGCCGCCGCGGGAAACCATGGAGTTGCGCGAGCGTGAAATTCGGGCAGGAATTGCCCACGCCTTAGCCGACGATCAGACCTACATCACCGTCTGCGAGCAGATTCGCAGCCGTGGCCTGCACGTTGTCCACGGTTTGCTGATGCCGGGGGTGGATGCACTGTCGGCGCCGGTGTTCAACGCGGTCGGGCATGTGACGGCGGTGATGACCGTGGTCGGCCCTACCGCATTGTTCCAAGCCGACGAGAATGGCCCGGCGGCGCAACGATTGCTGGCTGCAGCCCGCGCCGTCAGTTGGCGCATGGGCTATCAGCCCTGAGCTAGCCGTGCCATTGGGTCATTGCCGCCGGGGTTCGGGGCAGCGTTGCTAGATAGATAATTATTACTGGTCATTGGAAGCCCCAGGCGCAGATCCCGGCGTGCAGATCGTATTGCGATGCCGTGGCGCGCAGGCGGCCTCATACGAGGTGGTTTGCTGGCAATCGCCACGGCGCTGCATCACGCCTCGAACCAGTGCTGTTTGGCCAGGACTGGCAGCGCCCGGAGAAAACACCAAATTGCGCCCATGCCGGGCGCACATGAAGAGCGCGGACACGGCCGAGCGTCTACAGCCTGAACGTCAGGCGATACGTGCGAGCAGCTCGCGGGCTTCCTGTTTCTCCTCCTCGTCGCCTTCGTTGATCACCTCGTTGAGGATGTCGCAGGCGGCTTCCAGGTCATCCTGTTCGATATAGGCCATCGCCAGGTTGAGCTTGGTGAGATTCTGGTGGTTGGTGACGAAACGGTCGGCATCGTCGGCCGAATCCCCAGGCAGCTCGTCCAGCTCCAGCCACTCGTCCTGCGGGCCTTGCTCCTCGACCAGCATGGTGCCGGCGAAGGGGCTGTTGACGTCATGGCCGAAGATATCCTCCGGCGTCTCCTCGGGTATCGCCGGCGCGTCGGCCTCGGCGCCGGGACGCTTCTTGCGCGAGCCGTTTTCGAAGGGGTTGACCAGATCCCAGTCGGCGTCCAGCGACAGGTCGTCGAGATTGAGCTGGAAGTCGTCATCCTGGGGCTTCTGCTGGGGCGCAGGTGCTGGCGTCTCATCCAGGTCCAGAGTCAGGTCTTCCAGCGGGCCCAGAGATTCGAGCGGCTCCAACTCATCGGCCGGCTGGGCGAATAGCCCCGGGTAACCGGCCTTGAGCGCGTCGATACGGGCAGCGTCGAAACCGGCCTGGCGCAGGCGCATTTCCTCTTCGGCAAAGGCCGCGGTATTGCCCTTCTGCGCCAGCACCTCGAGCAGGCGGAAGCCGATGTCCAGGCGCTGCGGGTTGGCCTGGGACGCCTGGCGCAGCACGGAGACCGCCTCGCCCAGGCGGCCATAGGCCAGGTAGATGTTGGCGGCATCCAGCGGATCGGTGGAACTGGTATCGGTACGCGGAGCGACCGGCGCGCGCACCGGCGGCGGCACGTCCGCCTCGATGGCGCGCGGCGCGACGACCGGCTCGACCGGCTCGGCCACAGGGGCCTGCACCACCGGTGGCACGACGACCACGGGCTCGGCGATGGCCTGCGGGTCCGGCTTGCGCTTGCGTTTGAAGAGCACCAGCATCAGTGCCAGCAACCCCAGCAAGGCGGCCAGCAGGATGTTCCAGAGGCTCCAGAAACCTTCTGTCTGCGCCGCAGCGGCGACCGGTGTTGGCGCGGCCTGTGGGGTAGCGCTCGGCGCGGCAGCCTGTGGTGCCGGTTCAGCGGGCGCGACCGGCGCGGCGACCGGGCGCTGGGCCAGTTGCTCGAGCAACTGGGCGATCTGCTGATCCCGCGCTTCCATACGCGTCATCATGTCCTTCAACTGGTTCTGCACGGTCAGCAGATCCTGCTGCAGCTGCAGGTTCTCGGCAGTGCGGTTGGCGACCTCTTCCTCGACCCGGCGGATCTGCGCCAGCACCTCCACCTGTGGTTCGGCAGGCTGCTGGGGCGCGGTGTCGGGGATGATTTCCGCCGGCGCGGCCGGACGCTCCGGGGTGGCCGAGTCGGCAGGCTGGGCAGGCGCTGCCTCGGACATCCGCGCGTGGTCGGGTAACAACAGCGAAGCGCCAGCGCGCAGACGATGGATATCTCCGTTGCTAAATGCATCAGGATTGAGTGCATGGATATCGAGCATCAGGTCCTGCAGCGACGACTGGTCGCCATCGACCCGCAGCTTGGAGGCGATGGTCCACAGGCTCTCGCCGCTGGCCACCCGGTAACGCTCGCCACGGCTGGCGATCGGCGTGCGGCGCGGTGGCGCGTAGGAGGTGAACTGCTGGTCGCCCACCGGCGCGGCCTGGTTGCTGTAGGCGGAGGAAGACGGCGGATCGAGCAGCACCGTGTACTCGCGCAGCAATTGCCCGCCGGGGCGCTTCAGCTCGACGATGAAGTTCAGGTAGGGCTCGCGCACCGGCTGGTTGGATACCACCCGCACGACGCTGTTGCCGCCGCGCAGCAACGGGCTGAAGCGCAAATCGTTGAGGAAATAGACACGGTCGACGCCGGCGCGGTTGAAGGCATCGGCCGGCGCCAGGGCCACCTTGATATCCGCGGTGGTCATGTCATCACCGACCGCCAGCAACTGGATTTCAGCGTTCAGTGGCTGGTTGAGTGCCGAATGCAGGGTGATCTCACCCAGCCCCAGCGCAGGCGCCAGCCCCGAATAGAACGCCGAGCTCGATGCCAGGCCGATCAGCAGATGACGAACATGAGTCATAAAAGCTCCCGATAACTCCGCTCGAAAACGGTTGCAGCGGCTCTAACCGGGCCGACGATTCTGCAAGGTGCGGCGTGCATGGCGCTGCCTCGGCAAACGCTCCTTGTCCCACCGAGTAGTGAGTATGGTCACAATTCAAAGACTTGCGAGTTTCTCGAGCCGTTCAAGTCCTACCGCTCGAGCACCTCGCCATCATACGCAAAAAGCCAGAAATACGGCTACTTATGTGAACGCCGTCAACCTTGTGACGGCCGCAGGGTCCATGCCGCGAGCAGGGTCAGCGCGAACAGCGCGCCCATCAGCCAGAAGCTCTGCTGGAAAGCCGCCACCTCGGCTGGGAAATCACCGCCCTCCTGGCGATGGCGCCACTCCAGGAAAAAGGTCAGCAGGTTCACGCCGAAGGCCCCGCCCAGCTGCCGCACGAAGGTGATGGCGCCTGCGCCGTGGGGCACCTGCTCGCGATCGAGCGCATCCAGCGCACCGGTAGTCAGCGCCGGCAGCAGGATGCCCAGGCCGACCCGCCCGATGCAGGCCCAGAAACACAGCACCAGAAAGGACGCGCCCGGCTGCAGCCAGCCCAGGCCGAGCGAAGACACCACCAGCGCCAGCAGGCCCGCGACCAACAGCACGGCCGTCGACAGATGGTCGCTCAAGCGCCCGCCCATGAACGAGGCGACGCCCATCACCACCCCGGTCGGCAACAGCAGCAGACCTGCCCAGCCTGCGCTGTAGCCCTCGATGGCCTGCACGTGCAGGGGGATGATGTAGGTGGTGCCGTACAGGCCCATGCCAAGGGCGAGCGCCACCCAGCTGGCCTTGCGGAAGCCTGCGTGCCGCCACAGCGCCAGCGGCAGCAAGGGTCGGCTGCTGACGCGGCTGCGCCACAGAAAACCGACGATGGCCGCCAGGCCGATCACCCCCGGCGCCCACACCCGCGCTTCGGCCCAGGCGAAACGCTGGGCCTCGGCCAGCGCGCCGAGCGTGGCGAACAGGCCGACGTTGAGCAGCACGAATGCCCAGAGGTCGAGAAACGGTGTATTGCGCTGGCGCTCGCTGGGCATCAGGAACAACCCGGCCAGCATGGCCAGGAAGCACATGGGCAAGGGCAGCCAGAATACCGCGTACCAGCCGAACATGTCGACCAGGTAACCGCCGATGGTCGGCCCCAGTGTGGGCGCGATCATCACCCCAAGCCCGTAGGCGCCCAGTGCAGCGCCGCGACCGCCGCCGGCGAACACCCGGAAGATCAGCACCATGGCCAACGGCTGGACGATGCCAGCGCACAGGCCCTGGATGATGCGCAGGGTGATCAGTTGCCAGGCCGCGCTGGCGACCAGGGCAAGCACCGAGGTGACGATGAACACGGCCAGGCCGGCCTGCGCCGTGGCCCTGGCACCAAAGCGGGCCTGGGCCCAGGCGGAAAGCAGCAGCCCCGAGGTCATCGCGGCGAGAAAACCGGTGGACAGCCACTGGGCCAGGGGGCGGCCGATGCGAAAGTCGGCCATGATCGCCGGCAGCGCGACGTTGACGCTGGTCGACGCCAGGATCATCGCCATGCTGCCGAGCATCAGCACGATCAGCAGGTAATTCGGATAACGCGGCCCGTAACGTCTCTGCAGCAGAGACAGGTCCTGCATCAACGCCGCTCCAGATTGCCCAGAATGCGCGCGTGCACCTGCTGGCAGCGGCGCAGGTCTTCCTGGTCGATGCCGGCAAACAACTCCTCACGCAGCTGCGTGGAAATCGCCTCGATCTTCTCGATCAGCGGCTTGGCAGGCGGACACAAGGCAATCTTCTTGGCGCGGCGATCTTCGGGTACCGCATGGCGCACCACCAGGCCCTGGGCTTCGAGGCTGTCGAGCAACCGGGCCAGCGTCGGCCCTTCCACGCCGACGCTCTGCGCCAGTTCGCGCTGGGTCGGCAGTTCGGCGAAACGGCCGATATGCAGCAGCACCAGCCAGCGCGCCTGGGAAAGCCCCAGCCCAGCGAGTCGTCGATCCAGTTCTGCGCGCCAGGCACGGGACAATTGCGCCACTTGCATGGCGAAACGATGGGGTTCGTTCGGGGACATGGAGGTCGCTCTTCGAATTATCAAAAACTAATTATTAGCGAGCTAACCATAGCTTTTGGCAGAGAGCAAGATTGCCGTCGTAACCAGACACACCCCTGTCGCCTGTTCGATCAGGCCTCGAACTCCGCCTGCAGCGCGGCACGCACGCAGTGCAGCACGCCCTCCTCTATACGCCCGGCGAACAGCGGGCTGACCTCGGCGACCGGCGGCAACTCGCCCTCGCCATCGAGAAACGCGTCCTGGATTTCGCCCAGCAGCTCCTCGGGCAGATCGAGGGCCTGCTGCAGAGAAATCTGGTGCTCGGCGATGGCTTCGGCGAGCATCGCGTAGGCGCTCTTCGGGCTGCAGCCCAGCTGCGTGGCGATCTGGCTCGGCGTCATGCCGGCGCGGGCCAGGCTGACCAGCTCGTGACGCAGGTCGACCACCGGCGCTGGCGTATCAGCGCCGGCCAGCACGTCCAGAAAGGCCTCGCCGTAGCGCTCCAGCTTGCGGGCACCGACACCGCTGACCCGGGCCATCTCGGCCATCGTGGTCGGCTTGCTGCGCAGCATTTCCAGCAAGGTGGCATCGGGGAAGATCACGTAAGGCGGCACCGCGTGCTCCTCGGCCAGGCGCTTGCGCAGCGCACGCAGCGCTTCCCACTGCTCACGCTCGTCGCCGCGCACCAACTGCCGCGCAGCGCTGCCGGACGCCTTGGCGCTCTGCTGGGGCTTGAGATCGCGACGCAGCAGCAGGGTCACCTCGCCGCGCAGCAGCGGCCGGCAGCTGTCGGACAGGCGCAGGCCGCCGAAGCCTTCCAGGTCGACGTCCGCCAGGCCGCGGGCGACCAGCTGGCGGAACAGCGAACGCCACTCGCCCTCGCTGAGCGCGCTGCCCACGCCGAATACCGACAGGTGCTGATGGCCGAGGCCGCGCATCTTCTCGTTGTCGCGGCCCAGCAGGATATCCACCAGATGGCCGACGCCATAACGCTGTCCGCTGCGATAGATGGCCGACAGCGCCTGGCGGGCCGGCTCGGTGGCGTCCCAGGTCTGTACGCCGTCGGTGCAGTTGTCGCAATGCCCGCAAGGCTGCGGCAGTTCTTCATCGAAATAGGCCAGCAGCACCTGGCGGCGACAGCGGGTTTCTTCGCACAGCGCCAGCATCGCGTCGAGCTTGTGCTGCTCCACCCGCTTGTGGCGCTCGTCGCCTTCGGAATTGGCGAGCATCTGCTTGAGAAAGATCATGTCCTGCAGGCCGTAGGCCATCCAGGCATCGGCCGGCAGCCCGTCGCGCCCGGCGCGGCCGGTTTCCTGGTAATAGGCCTCCAGCGACTTGGGCAGGTCCAGGTGCGCGACGAAGCGCACGTTGGGCTTGTCGATGCCCATGCCGAAGGCGATGGTGGCCACCATGATCAGGCCTTCCTCATTGAGAAAGCGTTTCTGGTTATAGGCGCGCAGCTCGGCGGGCAGGCCGGCGTGATAGGGCAACGCCGGGAAGCCCTGCTCGGTCAGGAAACCCGCCACCTCCTCGACCTTCTTGCGCGACAGGCAATAGACGATGCCGGCATCGCCCTTGCGCGCCGCCAGGAAGGCCAGCAGCTGCTTGCGTGGCTGCTCCTTGGGCACGATGCGATAGAAGATGTTGGGCCGGTCGAAACTGGACAGGAAACGCTCGGCATCCTGCAGGTGCAGGCGATTGACGATTTCCTCGCGGGTGCGCATGTCGGCGGTCGCGGTCAGGGCGATGCGCGGCACCTGGGGGAACAGCTCGGCCAGTTGCCCCAGTTGCAGGTACTCGGGGCGGAAATCATGGCCCCATTGCGACACGCAGTGGGCCTCGTCGATGGCGAACAGGGCGATCTGCAGCTGCTGCAGGAAGTCCAGCATGCGCGGCTGCACCAGGCGCTCCGGGGCCAGATAGAGCATCTTGATCTCGCCGCGGCGGATCCGCGCGGCGATATCGCGCTGCTGTTCGGCCTCCAGGGTGGAGTTCAGCGCCACCGCCGCCACACCGAGTTCCTCCAGGGTCGCCACCTGATCGTCCATCAGGGCGATCAGCGGCGACACCACCACGGCCAGCCCGTCGCGCAGCAGCGCCGGTACCTGGAAGCACAGCGACTTGCCGCCGCCGGTGGGCATCAGCACCAGCGCATCGCCGCCGCTGGCCACGCGCTCGATGATCGCGCCCTGGCGACCCCGGAAGCTGTCATAGCCGAATACGTCTTTGAGGATGCGTTGCGCCTGCTCGAGCATGTAGGGTCTCCGAATCAAGCGGGGTATTATACGCACCTGTGCCGCAAGGTGCGGCCTTGACACCGCTCTTTACCTGCAACTCTGGCTGGCTGCGCAGGTCTGCACTTGCATGGCAACGCAGATAGTTTTTCAACAGCCTGCTAGAATCCAGCCTCGTTTACTTCTCCAAGGTAGCCACTGATGTCCTTCGCCGAGCAACTGTCCCGCCTGCAAGCCTTCCTCGATGCCGATGACCTGCACGAAGAGGCTCTGGACTACGTCGCCGCCCATGGCTACCTGACGGCCCTGTCCATCTGCCCGGAAAAGATCGAGCCGCGGGAGTGGATCGACGCCCTGTTCTCCGAGCCGCCGCACTACCGCAGCGACGAGGAGCGCGACGAGATCGAAGCCACCCTGATCCAGCTGCAGGCCCATATCGCCCGTCAGCTGGCCAGCGACGACGAGCCGGAAGTGCCGTGCGACCTGGACCTGGGCGACGAGCCGGACGACTCCGACCTGCGCGGCTGGTGCATCGGCTTCATGGAAGGCGTGTTCCTGCGCGAGAGCGTGTGGTTCGACGACGCCGAAGACGAAGTCAGCGAGCTGCTGCTGCCGATCATGGTCGGTTCGGGCCTGTTCGACGAGCAACCGGAGTTCGCCGAGATCGCCCGTGACCGTGACCTGGTCGACAGCATGGTCGATCAGATTCCGGAGCTGCTGACCGCGCTGTTCCTGCTGTGCAACGCCCCCGACGAGAAACCCGCGCTGCTCAAGCCCCGCCACCACTAATGGCGACGCCGTCATGGCGCGCGAACCCTTCGAGACCCGCAACCCACTGCTGCGCTACTGCCTGCTGACCATCGGCTGGCTGAGCGTGGCGTTGGGCGTGCTCGGCATCTTCCTGCCGCTGCTGCCCACCACACCCTTCCTGCTGCTCGCCGCGGCCTGCTTCATGCGCAGCTCGAAGCGGTTCTACCTGTGGTTGGTCGAGCACCCGCGGCTAGGGCCATGGATCCGCGACTACCTGGCCGGCGAAGGCATCCCGCGCAAGGCCAAGATCTACGCCATCGGCCTGATGTGGCTGAGCATCGGCATTTCCTGCGTTCTGGTGCCGCTGATCTGGGCACGGCTGTTCATGCTGACCAGCGCGGTACTGGTCAGCCTGTATATCCTCAAGCAGAAGACCCTGCCGGATCGCCGCTGAACGGTCGCCAGGGCTTCTACCGCAAGGCGAGTGTGGTGTCACACAGCAGATGGCATATCCGAGCGCTTGGACCGAGTGGTCGCTCAAAGGCAGAAGCGGCCGGTCGTGCTGCGATTTCAAACCAGCTCATAGTGGTGGGCTGAAGCCCCCCCTACGAGGCTGGCACTATCTGTAGGGTGGGCTTTAGCCCACCATTGCAAATGGCTGCTTGCGCCACATGCCTGCCGCCCCACATCAAGACGCCCCTGGCCGGGCTTCAGCAAGGCGCTCGAGCCGCCGAAAGCGCGCCTATCGCACATCCCTCTTGAGCGCCGCCTCCAGCGCATCGTTGAGGGTGCGCAGTACCTTGACCCGTGCGAACTGCTTGTCGTTGGCCTCGACCAACGTCCAGGGCGCCAGGCGGGTGCTGGTGCGGTCGACCATATCGCCAACGGCCTCCCGGTACAGCGGCCACTTCTCGCGGTTACGCCAATCCTCCTCGGTGATCTTGAAGCGCTTGACCGGGTTGCTCTCGCGCTCGCGAAAGCGCAGCAGCTGGGTCTCTTCGTCGATGGCCAGCCAGAACTTCACCAGCACCACGCCGGCGTTGCTCAACTGCTCCTCGAAGTCATTGATCTCGCCGTAGGCGCGCAGCCAGTCCTCGGGCGCGCAGAAACCTTCCACTCGCTCCACCAGCACCCGGCCATACCAGGAACGATCGAACACCGTGAACTTGCCGCGCGCCGGTATGTGCCGCCAGAAACGCCACAGGTAGGGCTGCGCGCGCTCCTCCTCGGTTGGCGCCGCGACCGGTACGATGCGGTACTGGCGCGGGTCCAGCGCTGCCGCCACACGGCGAATCGCCCCGCCCTTGCCGGCAGCGTCATTGCCCTCGAAAACCGCGACCAGGGCGTGACGACGCATGCGTTTGTCGCGCATCAGCTGCGCCAGGCGCGCCTGTTCCCGGGTCAGCTGCTCACGGTAATCGGCCTTGGCCAGGCTCAGGCCCATATCCAGGCTGTCGAGCAGGCTGCGCTGATCGGTGCGCGTCATCAGTGGCGTGGTGTGCGGCAACGGCGCCCGCTCGGCGCTGCCGCGCAGCGCCGCCTGCAGGCCTTCGAGCAAGATGCGCCCGACCGTCAGGCTGCGGTAATTGGCATCGGCACCGGCGACGATGTACCAGGGTGCGTAATCACGGCTGGTGCGCCGCAGCACATCTTCGCCAGCGCGCACGAACTTGTCGTAGGTCTTCGATTGCTGCCAGTCCAGGGGGCTCAGGCGCCAGCTGTGCAGCGGATCGTCCTGCAGGGTCTTGAGCCGGGTGAGCATCTGCTTCTTGGACAGGTGAAACCAGAACTTGAAGATCAGCGTACCCTCGTTGCAGAGCATCTGCTCCAGGCCCAGCGCCCCGTCGATGGCGCCGTTGAGCTGATCCTTCTTGAGGTCGCCGTGCACCCGGCCCTGGAGCATCTGGCTGTACCAGTTGCCGAAGAAGATGCCGATGCGCCCCTTGGGTGGCAGTTGCCGCCAGTAACGCCAGGCAGGCGGTCGGGCCAGTTCCTCGTCGGTCTGCTGGTCGAAGGTGCTGACCTGGATGAGCCGTGGATCCATCCACTCGTTGAGCAGCTTCACCGTCTCGCCCTTGCCTGCGCCCTCGATGCCATTGATCAGGATGATCACCGCATGGCGGCCCTGCTCGCGCAGCGCGTACTGGACTTCGAGCAACGCTTCGCGCAGTACCTGCTCTTCGGCAGCGAACGTGGCCTTGTCGATGACGTGGTCGATCTCGGCGGATTCGAACATAAGCACCTCTTCCTGAACGGTGCATGCAGACTAGGGGCCGTTTGCCGCTTCGCGCAAGCGACGGCGCTCGGGCTGCCAGGCCCGCTGCTGCAAACGGGCGCATCACGACCACGCCTTCGCCCTGCTAGAATCGCCGCCCTGCCCGCCACAGACACCCGACCATGGCCGATCAATACGCACAGCTCGACTGGGACGAACAGGGCCAGCCCTCCTCGCGTCAGTATGACGATGTCTACTTTTCCCGGGAAAATGGCCTGGAAGAAACGCGCTACGTGTTTCTCGACAACAACGACCTGCCACGGCGCTTTGCCGCCCTGCCGCCGGGCGGGCAATTGGTGATCGGTGAAACCGGCTTTGGCACCGGGATGAATTTTCTCTGCGCCTGGCAATCGTTCGACGAGCAGGCACCCGCCGGCGCGCGCCTGCATTTCGTCAGTGTGGAGAAGCACCCCCTGAACCAGGCGGATCTGCAGCGTGCCCTGGCGCTATGGCCCTGCCTGCAACGCTACAGTCAGCAGCTGCTGGAGGCCTATCGCTGCCTGAACCCGGGCTTCCAGCGCCTGGTGTTCGACGATGGCCGGGTGCTGCTGACCCTGCTGATCGGCGATGCACTGGCCATGCTGCCGCAGCTCGATGCGCGCATCGATGCCTGGTTTCTCGACGGCTTCGCACCCTCGAAGAACCCCGCGATGTGGACGCCCGAGCTGTTCGCGCAAGTGGCCAGGCTGAGCGCGCCGGGTGCCACCCTGGGCACCTTCACGGCCACCGGCTACGTGCGCCGCGGCCTGATCGAAGCGGGCTTCGCCATGAAGCGGGTGCCGGGCCTCGGCAAGAAATGGGAAGTGATGTGCGGCGCCTTCACCGCTGCGGCCAGCAATCAGGCCAAGCCCTGGTTCGCGCGGCCGACTGACCGCCACCGGGAACGAAACGCCCTGGTGATCGGCGCCGGGCTGGCCGGCTGCGCCACGGCTTCGAGCCTGGCCAGACGCGGCTGGCAGGTCACGGTGCTGGAGCGCCACGGCGCCGCGGCCCAGGAAGCCTCGGGCAATCCCCAGGGCGTCCTCTACCTCAAGCTGTCTGCCCATGGCACCGCCCTGTCACGGCTGATCGTCGATGGCTTCGGCTACACCAGGCGGCTGCTCGAGCGCCTGCACAAGGGGCAGGACTGGGATGATTGCGGCGTGCTGCAACTGGCGTTCGACGAACGCGAAGCCCAGCGCCAGGCCAAGCTCGCCGCCGCCTTTCCGCCCACGCTGCTCAACCCACTGGATCGCCAACAGGCCGAACGGCAGGCCGGCATCGCCCTGGCCAGTGGCGGCTTGTTCTACCCCGATGCCGGCTGGGTGCATCCACCAGCGCTGTGCGCGCAGTTGCTCGACCACCCCGGGATTCGCCTGCACGGCCATCAGGAAGCCCTGACGCTGAAACGCATCGACGGCCGGTGGCAGGCACTGAGCAACGCGCGAGTACTGGCCGAGGCGCCGGTGATGGTGATCTGCAGCGCGGCGGATACCCTGCGCTTCGAGCAAAGCGTGCACCTGCCGCTCAAGCGCATCCGCGGGCAGATCAGCCGGTTACCGGCGTCACAACGCAGCGCCGCGTTGCGTACCGTGGTGTGCGCCGAGGGTTACGTAGCCCCGCCGCGTCAGGGCGAGCACACCCTGGGCGCCAGCTTCAACTTCGACAGCGATGACCTGACGCCGAGCAGCGCCGAACACGCCAGCAACCTGGAGCTGCTGCGGGAAATCTCCAGCGATCTGGCCGAGCGCCTCGAAGCCGACAAGCTCGCCCCCGATTCGATGCAGGGCCGCGCCGCCTTTCGTTGCACCAGCCCGGATTACCTGCCGATCATTGGCCCCTTGGCCGATGCCGAGCAGTTCGCGCAGGCCTATGCCGTGCTGGCCCGGGACGCCCGCCAGGTGCCACCAACCCCCTGCCCCTGGCAGCAAGGCCTGTACATCAACAGCGGCCACGGCTCGCGCGGGCTGATCACCGCCCCGCTGTCCGGCGAACTGATCGCCGCCTGGCTGGAAAACGAGCCGCTACCCGTCCCCAGCGACGTCGCCGAAGGCTGCCACCCCAACCGCTTCGTGCTGCGCCAGCTGATTCGTAAGGGCTGAGGCCCCAGCACGCCGCTGGCCACCTTTGGACTTCTTGTCCGACTTACCTGATCGCGGGCATGGCCCGCTCCCACAGTCAAAGAGTGATGGCAGCCAATAAGGGGGGCATGCCCGCCACCCTTTGTGGGAGCGGGCGGGGACGCCGAGTTCATGCCCGCGAAGCGATTGCGGCCTCGCCGGGCAGCCAGCCCCCCAACTCCCGGCCATTTTATTGAACGTTCGCCGCGCACGGGGACTCGAAAAAACTCGAGCCTGCTGCGTTGCCTCCCCGCGCGCAGCAGCTTTTTCACTGCTCGATCGTCTCCGGCGCGCCCTGGAGCGCACTGGAACTCAGCACCGGTACAACACTGGTACGGACTGACGTTAAGGAGGAACAGAGCCCAGGAAACATGCGGGCTTTATAGACTATGTGCGGAATAGCAGGCGAACTTCGATTCGATAACCAAGCGGCCGACCTGGCCGCCGTTGAACGCATCACTCACCACCTCGCCCCTCGCGGCCCGGATGCCCACGGCTTCCACAGTCGCGGTCCCGTCGCCTTCGGCCACCGCCGGCTGAAGATCATGGATCTCGCCGAAGCCTCGGGCCAGCCGATGATCGATAACGATCTCGGCCTGTCGATGGTCTTCAATGGCGCCATCTACAACTACCCGGAATTGCGCAGTGAGCTCGAGCAGCTCGGCTATCGCTTCTTCTCGGGCGGTGACACCGAGGTGCTGCTCAAGGGCTATCACGCCTGGGGCGCCGACCTGCTGCCCAAGCTCAATGGCATGTTCGCCTTCGCCATCTGGGAGCGCGATAGCCAGCAGCTGTTCATCGCCCGTGATCGCCTGGGCGTGAAGCCGCTGTACCTGTCCAAGACCAAGGATCGCCTGCGCTTTGCCTCCAGCCTGCCGGCGCTGCTCAAAGGCGGCGATATCGGCAAGACCCTGGATCCTATCGCGCTCAACCATTACCTGAACTTCCATGCCGTGGTGCCGGCGCCACGCACTATCCTCGCCGGCGTGGAGAAACTGCCGCCGGCCACCTGGATGCGTATCGACACCAATGGCAAGGTCGAGCAGCAGGTCTGGTGGACGCTGAACTTCGGCCCGAACGCCGACGAAGCCAACTTCACCTTCGAAGACTGGCGCGACGCCACCCTCGACAGCATGCGCGAAGCCGTGGAGATCCGTCAGCGGGCCGCCGTGGACGTCGGCGTGCTGCTGTCCGGCGGCGTCGACTCCAGCATGCTGGTCGGCCTGCTGCGCGAAGCCGGTGTCGAGAACCTGCTGACCTTCTCCATCGGCTTCCAGGATGCCGGCGGCGAGCGCGGCGACGAATTCCAGTATTCGGACCTGATCGCCAAGCGCTTCGAAACCCAGCACCACCAGCTGCGCATCGGCGAGAACGAGATTCTCGATCAGCTGCCTGCCGCCTTCCGCGCCATGAGCGAGCCGATGGTCAGCCACGACTGCATCGCCTTCTACCTGCTCTCCCGGGAAGTGGCCAAGCACTGCAAGGTGGTGCAGAGCGGCCAGGGCGCCGACGAGCTGTTCGCCGGCTATCACTGGTACCCATTGGTCGATGGTGCCGACGATGCCTACAGCGCCTATCGCAAGGCCTTCTTCGACCGCGAGCACGACGAATACGCCGCCTGCGTGCAGCCGGCCTGGCTGACCGACGATGTGTCCGGCGAATTCGTTCGCCAGCACTTCGCCCAACCGGGCGCCAGCGCTGCCGTGGACAAGGCGCTGCGCCTGGACAGCACGGTGATGCTGGTCGACGACCCGGTCAAGCGCGTCGACAACATGACCATGGCCTGGGGCCTCGAAGCCCGTACACCGTTCCTGGATTACCGCGTGGCGGAATTGTCGGCGCGCATCCCCGCCCAGTTCAAACTGCCGGAAGGCGGCAAGTACGTGCTCAAGGAAGCGGCCCGCAAGGTCATTCCGTCCGAGGTCATCGACCGCAAGAAGGGTTACTTCCCGGTGCCGGGTCTCAAGCACCTGGAAGGCGCGACCCTGGGTTGGGTGCGCGACCTGCTGGTCGACCCGGCCCATGACCGCGGCATCTTCAACCCGCAGATGCTCGACCGCCTGCTCACCGACCCGCAGGGCCAGCTGACGCCGCTGCGCGGCTCCAAACTGTGGCAGATGGCGGCGCTGAACCTGTGGTTGAGCGAACAGGGCCTGTAACGACGAATCGAGGGAGCTGCGGCTCCCCCGCTCCCAACTGCAATGGCCGTATCCGCCTCGCCGCGGGTTACCAGACAGGCCAACCGATAGCCGGCAATGCCGGCCATGCGTAAGCAAAGGAACATTCTTCAATGCGAGCCACTGCCCACAACCAACGCCTTCTCCGGGGCCAGTCCCCCTCTTACGAGCGCCTTCAGGCACGGTTTGCCGAAGAGCACGGCGATGGCATCAGCCAACCGCAAATCGTCCACTGTGGCTGGGGCCGACTGCTGATCGGCCACACTTTTCCGGATGCTGCGGTACTGGCCGAAGAGCTGCTCAGCGAGCAGCCCGGCGAGCGCGATATCGCACTGTATGTAGCGGCACCGCAACAGGTGCTGGCCCACGCCCCGCAGCAGCTGTTTCTCGACCCTTCGGACACCCTGCGCCTGTGGTTCAGCGACTACCGCCAAGCACGCCGCGGTTTTCGCGGTTTTCGCGTGCGTCGCGCGCAAACCGAAGCGGACTGGCAGGCGATCAACTGCCTGTACCAGACCCGCGGCATGCTGCCGCTCGACCCGGAGAAGCTCACCCCGCGCCACCAGGGCGGCCCGGTCTACTGGCTGGCCGAGGATGAAGACAGCGGTGCGGTGATCGGCAGCGTGATGGGTCTCAATCACCAGAAGGCCTATCAGGATCCGGAGCTGGGCAGCAGCCTCTGGTGCCTGGCCGTCGACCCGGCCTGCAGCCGACCTGGCGTAGGCGAAGTGCTGGTACGTCACCTGGTCGAGCACTTCATGAGCCGCGGCCTCAGCCACCTCGACCTGTCGGTGCTGCACGACAACGGCCAGGCCAAGAAGCTGTACGCCAAGCTGGGCTTTCGTGAACTGCAAACCTTCAGCATCAAGCGCAAGAACGGTATCAACCAACCCCTGTTCCTCGGCCCAGGGCCGGACGACAAGCTCAACCCCTACGCGCGCATCATCGTCGACGAAGCCCGTCGACGTGGCATCGACGCGCAGATCGACGACGCCGAAGCCGGCCTGTTCACCCTCAGCCAGGGTGGTCGACGTATTCGCTGCCGCGAGTCGCTGACCGACCTGACCAGCGCCGTCACCATGACCCTCTGCCAGGACAAACGCCTGACCCATCGCACCCTGAGCCGCGCCGGCCTGAGCCTGCCGGCCCAGCGCCTGGCAGGCAGCGCCGAGGACAACGCCGCCTTTCTGGCCGAGCATGGCAGCCTGGTGGTCAAGCCCGTGGATGGCGAACAGGGCCAGGGCGTTGCCGTGGACCTGCGCACCCCTGCCGAGGTGCAGGCGGCTATCGAGCGCGCCCGCCCGTTCGACGAACGCGTCTTGCTGGAGAGCTACCATGAAGGGTTCGACCTGCGCATCGTGGTGATCGGTTTCGAAGTGGTCGCCGCGGCGATTCGCCGTCCCGCCGAAGTGCTCGGTGACGGTCGCCATACCATCGGCGAACTGATCGATGCGCAAAGCCGTCGCCGCCAGGCCGCCACCGGGGGCGAGAGCCGCATCCCCAAGGATGCCGAGACCCTGCGCACCCTGCATGCAGCCGGTTACGACTACGACAGCGTGCTGCCCCAGGGCAAGCGCATGGCCGTGCGCAAGACCGCCAACCTGCACACCGGCGGGATTCTCGAAGACGTCACCGGCATTCTGCACCCCACGCTTGCCGATGCGGCCGTCAAGGCGGCTCGCGCGCTGGACATCCCGGTGGTCGGCCTGGATCTGCTGGTACCTGCTGCGGATCAGCCCGAGTACGTGTTCATCGAAGCCAACGAGCGCGCGGGCCTGGCCAACCATGAGCCACAGCCGACCGCCGAGCGATTCATCGACCTGCTGTTCCCGCTGAGCCATGGGGTTGGGGATTGAGTGAAGCTTGCCGGGACCGCGGTGACTGCCCCATTCGCCGCGGGTCGCAGCTCCCACAATGATCGCGGCACACCACAATCGCGTAGGAGCGCCGACCCGGCGCGAAGCGATTGCAGCCTTGCTGTAAAACCAGCGTCGTAACCACCATAAAACCGGCGTCGTAACCACCATTCGCCGCGGGTCGCGGCTCCTACACGATTGCGGGCAACCCACAGCCCGCGTAGGAGCGCCGACCCGGCGCGAAAAATTGTGGCCTTGCTGCGATTAGAGCCACCTGAACCATTCGCCACAACTCCGTACGAGTTCCCCTTGAAACCCTGAGGGCAAATACAGGTCAGGATGTAACAGAGCGCAAATTTCCCGTCCGTCGATAGGCGTCACGCGGTCACCAGAGACCGACGCCGCCCGGCGGCCCGCCCCGTCCTAGATGGAGAGCCCATGTCGCAAATTCCAGAACCCGATCTCGAGTACATGCAAAAAGTCCTGCTGGAGATGCTCGCCATCCCCAGCCCCACCGGTTTCACCGACACCATCGTGCGCTACGTTGCCGAGCGCCTGAGCGAAATCGGCATCCCCTTCGAAATGACCCGCCGGGGCACCATTCGCGGCACCCTCAAAGGGCGTCGCGACAGCCCTGATCGCGCCGTCTCCGTGCACCTGGACACCATCGGCGCCATGGTTCGCGAGATCAAGGACAACGGCCGCCTGTGCCTGACCGCCGTGGGCTGCTGGTCCAGCCGCTTCGCCGAAGGCAGCCGGGTCAGCGTGTTCAGCGACCACGGCGTGTATCGCGGCAGCGTCCTGCCGCTGCTCGCCTCCGGGCACGCCTTCAACACCGAAGTGGACCAGATGCCGATCTCCTGGGATCACGTCGAGCTGCGCCTGGACGCTCTGGTCGCCAGCCGCGCCGACTGCGAAAGCCTGGGGGTGTCGGTAGGCGACTTCGTGGCCTTCGACCCGCTGCCCGAGTTCACCGAAAGCGGCCATATCAGCGCTCGCCACCTGGATGACAAGGCCGGCGTGGCCGCCCTGCTCGCCGCGCTCAAGGCGGTGGTGGAAAGCGGCCAGGAACCGCCCATCGACTGCCATCCGCTGTTCACCATCACCGAAGAAGTCGGCTCCGGCGCGGCCGCAGCGCTGCCTTGGGACGTGAGTGAATTCGTGGGTATCGACATCGCTCCGGTCGCCACCGGCCAGCGCTCTACCGAACATACCGTCAGCGTGGCCATGCACGACTCCGGCGGCCCCTACGACTATCACCTGTCGCGGCAACTGCTGCGCCTGGCCAGCGAAAACGAAATCCCGGTGCGCCGCGACCTGTTCCGCTACTACCACAGCGACGCCCAGTCCGCCGTCACCGCCGGCCACGATATCCGTACCGCGCTGATCGCGTTCGGCTGCGACGCTACCCACGGCTACGAACGCACCCATATCGACAGCCTCGCCGCCCTCTCCCGCCTGCTCGGCGCCTACCTGCTAAGCCCGCCGGTATTCGCCAGCGACGCACAGCCGGAGAATGGCTCGCTGGAGCGTTTCAGCCACCAGCTGGAACATGATGCGCAGATGGAGCCGGAGACGCGGGTGCCGACGGTGGATAGCTTGGTGGGGAATCGGGAGAGAGACGGCTGACGCGTAGGTCACGAATACCGCTCGCGCGCCCTGCCACGGCGCGCTGGTCAGCCGTATCGACAGATTGGCTCTGCTGTCGCCAACACTGCGCCCACAGCTGCGGTGTGTAGCCGCATTGAACACGCGACGTTTTCTCCGATGGCGCGATGACATTACAATCGAGGTAGACATCGGCTCACGATGTGCGGTCCTTACCTGAAGATTGCAGTGGTCGTCGAATGCCAGGACAAGACTCTCAACATGCTATCTCGCGCCTAGACAGCTGGGTAAACACGATCCTGATCGGCGTCAGCCTTGGCATCTCGCTCAGCTTTCTGTTGATCGTTACCGACGCTTACCGGGACTACCGTGCACATTCGCAAACTCGCGAACAACTGTCCGTGTTTCGTAGCGCATTGAGCGCGATGGAAGCGGTGAGCGCCGAGCGCGGCCCAACCAATGGCTTGCTCGGAGGCCAGGACGGCGACTTGGCACAGTTGGTGGCCAGCCGCAGGGTAAGCGATCAGCGTCTGGATGCCTTCGCAGCCGCACTCGCCACCTGCCCCTCCTGCCAAGCGATGCCCTACAACCTTGAAGACATTCGCAGCGCACTGGCGGCCGCGCGCAAGCAGGTGGATGATTTACTCGGCTACCCCGTGGAACAACGGACGGCGAAAGAGCAATCCGCGGCCATCGACGCGATGTTCGATGTCGTCGCGATCCTGCTGCCATTGGCCGATTGGATTTCTCGCGACATGCTACGCCGCACGCCTCAGGCCGGAGCGCCGTTGTACAACGCCTATTGGGCAGCACAGCTGCGAGAGTTCGCTGGCTAATTAGGCTCGCTTCTCACCCCAGCGCTCGCCAAGCAGCGACCGCTGGATGCAGCCGAAACCGAGCGCTTGCATATCGCCCAGGGCCGTATTGGCCAACTAAAGCTACAGCTGGCACTCACTGTCGAGCATCTACCCAAGCAGTTCGCCGGCGACAACCAGCGTGATATGCGAACAGCGTATGAACAGATGAGCCGGGACTTCTTCGAGCAAGGCCTGAACTATCAACGCGGCACAGTGAGCACGCTGAACACAGGCCACGCACCCAGTGCGGCGCATTTCGCACGACACTACGTGCCTACCATGACCAGCATCCTGGCGTTACGCGACACTGCCCTGCGTCTGACCGAAATCCAACTGCAGCGCTTGACCCAGGACGCACTCATGCACCTCGCGCTCGTTGCAGGCACGGCCCTGGCTTTGCTGCTCTTGCTGGCAGTCAGCCTGGTATGGCTGAAGCGACGCGTACTCGACCCGCTCCTGGCCAGTACGCACAAGATGACAGCGCTGCTGGTGCAGGCCGACCCCAGCGCAGACGAAAGCCGGCAACTCGACCGTTTCAGCATTTCCAACACACTGCATGAACTCGAGCGTCAACTGCGGCAAGCCTATGCCGTGCGCCTCGAACGAGATGCCTTGATAAACCAGTTGAAAACCTATGCGCAAACCGATCACCTGACCGGGTTGGCCAATCGCAGGGCCTTCGACGCACGGCTCAAGGACACGCCGCAGAAAGATGACGCCCTGCTGGCGGTGATTCTTTTCGACGTCGATCATTTCAAGCGTATCAACGACACCTACGGCCATCCCGCTGGCGATCGACTGCTACAGGCACTCGCAGCTCGGTGCATAGCGCAGATGAGAAATGGCGAGCGTATCGCTCGAATTGGTGGAGAGGAGTTCGCGATTCAACTCTGCATAGACAGCGGGCGAACTGCGCTGCAACTTGCCGAACGCTTGCGCACGGCCATCGACAAAACGCCCTTCGATATAGGCCTGGAACAGCCCATCCACATAACGGCCAGCTTCGGCGTCGCCCTGACCAAGGTTGCACACGCAGCCAATATCGATGCACTCATGACACGTGCCGATAATGCGCTCTACCGGGCCAAACGTAACGGCCGTAATCGCTGCGCGTTGGCAGCCGACTAGGTAAGGTTTCCACCCCTTGCATTTCGCGCCCCGTTCAGGAGCGACCTCGAAACGCTCGTAGCCTTGCGCGAACTCCCGCTTCGGCAAAATCGGCGGCTAGCACCGAACCGCTACAGCCCGGGCAACCCTATACAAATCGCCTAATCGCCGCAGATCGTGGGAGCCATACAGCGCTCGCGGTCGGGCTGGATTCTCGCTGCCAGTAACCGCTTGTCGAAAATGACGTGAACAAACCCGACCGTATCGACGTCATAGTGGCACAATGACAATACAAAAAGCACACTAACTTTCGCTGCGAGATATTATTGTAAACAAATATTTTGCGCACCAATTATAGAGAGGGACTCTGGAGGCGATTGAAAAAGGCGCTTTGCCGCCGACCAAGCGCCGAAACACACTTCCCCAAGACATCGCACTCGGTTCAATGCCAGCTCACATGAAATGGCTCGAGATGCGCTCGGCAGCTGCAGGCGTTGATGTTCGCGATGCTTGATCGGCAGCCCGTTACAGGCGAACAAAACAAGATACAGCCCGGATCAGTCTTGAAACCGGCCTCAGAGATGACCGCCAGCAGCACCCTTAGAGCCTGTTCAAAGTCTCGCGAGCTAGAGCCATGCAAGGCAAAAATAGGCGAGGACGCGGAGTTTACGCGCTGTAAATGAGCAGTCCGAGCCTGTTTTTAACGCAGCAGGGCCGACGCGCAGCAGACTCTGAACAGGTTCTTAGACAATAACCACAACCTTCTTCCAGGTAATCCAGATGTACAGTCACTCATCAGGCTTCATGGGCAACATCAGCGTGCGCGCCAAGCTGCTCTACGGTTTCTCTCTCCTTGTGGTCATGATGTTCCTGATCGCCTATACGGGGTGGAAAGCCATCGACTCCCTTCGCGATCGCAGTGAGCGCATGGAGGACATTTCGAGCATCAGCCTTCTGACTCGCGACATGCGTATCGAGCGCCTGGTGTATTCCCTCACGGCAACCCAGGTCCAGGCCGGTAAATGGCTTGAGGCCATCGACAACCTCGACAACAAGCTCAAGTCCATCACTCCACATTTCGCCAGCCCCACCAACCAGCAACTGCTGCAGGAGGTTGCCACTACGCTTGTCGGTTACCGCGAGTTCTACACACAAGCCGTAACCGCCACCAACGAGCGCGAGACGGCGCGCAGCGCCGCTGTGGCGTTGGCGGACAAAGCGAGCAAGCTGCTGCAGGATCTATCCGAGAATGCCAACGGGGACAGTGGCAGCTTCATCGCTCGCCAGCAGATGACGCAGATACTCCTGGCGTTTCAGAGAATGCGCGTGAGCTTCCGCAGTTACACCGCATCGCCGAGCCCGGAATCATTGGACGCCGTGCGCAAGGCGATCGGCGACATCGCGAGTCAGGTCAACGGCCTCACAGCGACGTCATTGCCTCAGAGTGGGGTCGAAAACCTCGCCAGCGCACTCAATGACTATGAAAAGCACCTGCAAACCGTGGTCAGCATGCAAGGCCGGGTGGACGAGGCCCAGGCCGGCATCACGAGGCTGATTGCGAACCTGTTCGCGGTCAGCAACAAGATGACCGACATCCAGCAAACCTCGCGTGTCTCCGACATCGCCAGTGCATTCCAGATGCTCATGCTCTGGATGACCCTGGCGCTGATCATCAGCGCGCTGGCCGGCTGGCTCATCTCTCGCTCGATTGTCACGCCACTCAAGGAGACGGTCAGAATCGCGGAAAACGTCGCCAATGGCGACTTTACCTACCAGGCCGTGATCACCCGGCGTGACGAGCTGGGGATGCTGCAAGACAGCATGCAGCGCATGACCACCGGTTTGCGTACGCTGATCGGTGACGTCAAGGATGGCATCGTCCAGGTTGCCAGCGCAGCCGAAGAGCTCTCCGCGGTTACCGAACAGACCAGCGCCGGGGTCAACGCCCAGACGGTCGAGACCGACCAGATCGCCACGGCCATGCATGAGATGACCGCCACCAGCCAGGAAGTCTCGCGTAATGCGGCCCAGGCTTCGCGCACTGCCCTCGAAGCCAGCCAGAAGGCCTCGCAAGGCGACGAAGTGGTGAGCAAAGCAGTTTCGCAGATAGAACTGCTGGCAGCGGAAATGGAAACCACCAGAGTGGCCATGACCAGCCTGCGCACCGACGCGGAAAGCATCGGCGGCGTACTCGACGTCATCAAGACGGTAGCCGAACAGACCAACCTGCTCGCTCTCAATGCCGCCATCGAAGCAGCCCGCGCCGGTGAAGCCGGACGAGGCTTTGCCGTGGTAGCCGACGAGGTTCGTGGCCTGGCCCAGCGCACCCGTGCCTCCACCGATGAAATCGCCCATCTGATTGGCGGCTTGCACAACAGCACGGACCGCATGGCGGGTGTGCTGGAGCAGAACATCCTGCTCACGGACAGCAGTGTTGCCCTGTCCCGCGAGGCGGGCGCTACGCTGCGAAGCATCACCGACTCGATCAGGACCATCGAATCGATGAACGAGCAGATCGCCTGCGCAGTGGAACAACAAACCAGTGCCGGTGAAGAAATCAGCAGAAGCGTGACCAGCGTGCGAGATATCTCCGTGCAGACAGCAGCAGCCAGCGAAGAAACCGCCTCTTCGAGTGTCGAGCTGGCGCGCATCAGTGCTCGCCTGCAAGAGATGACCAGCCGCTTCAAGATCTGAGAACCGGTCCATAATTTTTAAGCCAGGTTCGCCGATTTTGGCAGCCAAGTGGCGAGAACGGCCGTTCGCGAACCCGTGGGAGGGGCTTTAGCCCCGAGCTCTTTGTTTGCCTTGATAAATGATTCGAGGCTAAAGCCTCTCCCACAAAACTCCGTGCCCGCCGTCCGTGATTTTTCGCGGGCATGGCCCGCTCCCACCCGCGAGTTAGTCCGGCGGACCGCCGTTCGCTGGCGCTACGAGCAGCCGGCGCCCTTTTCATCCACCTCGTGCTCCCAACCTCCGTGAGGCTTGCCAGGGCTGGCTGCGGCGGTTGCCAATGCCCATATCCCAAGCTACAGTGCGCCTGCCACGGTTGGTACCGTGGCCGGGTGTAGCAACCTGAAAAACCAAGACGCGGTGCGTCGTAATTGCCTAGCCGGTACCCGTTACCGTGCTACTGCATTTCTATGGCGGGCCGTACGGGGCAGGCTTCGGCCTGGCCGGTTCCCTTGGTTTCCGGTTTGCTACCCCCGTGCGGTCCGTCACCATTCCCGCGTAGCAACGGCGGTGGCGGCTCCTTAACCAAACCAAGGAGCATAAGGAAAATGCGCTATCCAGCTTTTATGCAAGGGCACCTCCTTGCCCATCGAGCACCTACCGAAACCTCCATGAAGGAGGTGTACCATGGCTAATCCGCAAGGTCGCGTCCTGCCATTTCCAAGGCGCCCAAGCCCAATCCCCGTCACCGACTACCAAACCCAGAACGCTCAAGGCGATGCCGAATTGCGTGCCGCCCTACTGCGAGAGCTACTGGAAGATCTCACTAGCCATGCAGAGCACAGCACCGACCGGCTGCGAATACGGTTGGCAACACTGGCCGCCAATGACCTGCTGGACGAATTGGTGGTGCTGTACCGCAGGGCACTGTCCCAGCTTCAGGGAGGAAGCAGCCATGAATAAGAGAATCATCGCCACCACGCTGCCCAGCTATCAGGGCCACCCTGGGTTGACCATCGCCTGGGCGCAAGATTGCCGCCCCGCCTTCAACCAGGGCGTTCAAGCGGCCCAGGCCTGGCTAGCCGGCAACCGCAGGAACTGGCTATGGGCCGCCCTGATTTTCGAACGCGAAGAGATACCCGCGGATATACAGCGCCGCGCCTTCGAAGTGGGGTTTCTGAGCCGCTTACATCAAGGCGTAAGCCTCTCGGATAAAACGTAGAGCCCTGAGCGATACCCACCTATCCGTGGGTATCGCTGCTCACTGGCCAAACCTGGATTGATTATTCCACTGGCTTGTTGGCGGCACGGCGCTGGTGCATCCAGTCGACGACTCCGTCCTCCGGCGAGTAACCGCAGACCATTTCACCTAACAGTTGACGAATGCGGCTCTTCAAACGCACCCCAGAGTCGCTCTAGGCCTTACTCAGGGCTAAAACAGAAGCTCGTCTAACTAAGGCATCCATATATACCGCGCACCAGAATCAAAGTGAGGGCATAATCACGCTTTTTTTCAATGGAATTGAACATGCGTATTCTCGTCACCGGCGGCGCCGGCTTTATCGGCTCCGCGCTGATCCGCCACCTGATCAAGGACACCGACCACGAGGTGCTCAACCTCGACAAGCTGACCTACGCCGGCAACCTGGAATCCCTGCGCGAGGTCGAGAGCAACCCGCGCTATCGCTTCCTGCAAGCGGATATCGGCGATCAGCCTGCGGTAGCCGATGCGCTGCAAAGCTTCCAGCCCGACGCCATCATGCACCTGGCCGCCGAGTCCCACGTCGACCGCTCCATCGACGGCCCGGCAGCATTCATCCAGACCAATATCGTCGGCACCTATGCGCTGCTGGAGGCCACCCGCGCCTACTGGTCGAAGCTGGACGAGGCCCGTCGCCAGGCGTTTCGCTTCCACCATATTTCCACCGACGAGGTATACGGCGACCTGCACGGCGTCGACGACCTGTTCACCGAAACCACGCCCTACGCCCCCAGCTCGCCCTACTCGGCCAGCAAGGCGGCCTCGGACCACCTGGTGCGCGCCTGGCAGCGCACCTACGGCCTGCCGGTGCTGCTGACCAACTGCTCGAACAACTACGGCCCGTATCACTTCCCGGAGAAGCTGATTCCGCTGGTGATCCTCAACGCCCTGGATGGCAAGCCGCTGCCGGTGTATGGCAATGGCCAGCAGGTACGCGACTGGCTGTTCGTCGAGGACCACGCCCGCGCCCTGCTGCAGGTGGTGACCCGCGGCGCGGTCGGTGAGACCTACAATATCGGCGGCCACAACGAGCAGAAGAACCTCGATGTGGTGCACGCCATCTGCGACCTGCTCGACGAGCTGCAACCGCGTGCCGCGGGCTCCTACCGCGAGCAGATCACCTTTGTCACCGACCGCCCCGGCCATGACCTGCGCTACGCCATCGACGCCAGCAAGATCGAGCGCGAGCTTGGGTGGACCCCCGAAGAGACCTTTCCCAGCGGCCTGCGCAAGACCGTGCGCTGGTACCTGGACAACCTCGACTGGTGCCGCCGCGTGCAGGACGGCAGCTACCAGCGTGAGCGGCTCGGCGCCCCCAGGGAGCAACAACAGTGAAAGGCATCATTCTCGCCGGTGGCTCCGGCACCCGTTTGCACCCGATCACCCTGGGCCTGTCCAAGCAGCTGCTGCCGATCTACGACAAGCCGATGATCTACTACCCGCTTTCGGTGCTGATGCTCGCCGGCATCCGCGAGATTCTGGTCATCTCCACGCCCCACGACCTGCCGCAGTTCCAGAAGCTGCTCGGCGACGGCAGCCAGTTCGGCCTGCAACTGAGCTACGCCGAACAGCCGGAGCCGGACGGCCTGGCCCGCGCCTTCATCATTGGCGAGCAGTTTATCGGCGACGATCCGGTGTGCCTGATCCTTGGTGACAACATCTTCCACGGTCAGCACTTCACCGAAAAACTCCTGCGCGCGGCTGCCGCGGACAAGGGCGCCACCGTGTTCGGTTACTGGGTCAAGGATCCCGAGCGCTTTGGCGTGGTGGAGTTCGATGCCCAGGGCCAGGCGATTTCCATCGAGGAAAAGCCGGCCCAGCCGCGCTCCAGCTATGCCGTCACCGGCCTGTACTTCTACGACAACGACGTGATCGAGATCGCCAAGGCGGTCAAGCCCTCGCCACGCGGCGAGCTGGAGATCACCGACGTCAACAATGCCTACCTGCAGCGCGGCGACTTGCGCGTGGAACGCTTCGGCCGCGGCTTCGCCTGGCTCGACACTGGCACCCACGACAGCCTCTTGGAAGCCTCGCAGTACGTGCAAACCATCGAGCACCGCCAGGGGCTGAAAGTCGCCTGCCTGGAAGAAATTGCCTACGGGCAGGGCTGGATCGACCGCGAATGCCTGCTGCGCCAGGCCAAGGCGTTTGGCAAGACCGGCTATGGCCAGTACCTGTTCAGCCTGGCCGAGGACAACTGATGCACATCATTCAAACCGCCATCTCCGACGTACTGATACTCGAACCCAAGGTGTTCGGCGATGAGCGCGGCTTCTTTTTCGAAAGCTTCAACGCCCGCGCCTTCAGCGAAGCCACGGGCCTGAATCCCACCTTCGTCCAGGACAACCACTCGCGCTCGCAACAGGGCGTGCTGCGTGGCCTGCACTATCAGGTGCAGCAGGCCCAGGGCAAGCTGGTGCGTGTCACCGCTGGCGAGGTGTATGACGTCGCCGTGGACCTGCGTCGCCAATCGCCGACCTTTGGCCAGTGGGTAGGCGCGCACCTGTCCGCCGACAACAAACGGCAGATGTGGGTCCCCGAAGGTTTTGCCCATGGCTTCGTGGTGCTCAGCGAATTCGCCGAATTCCTCTACAAGACCACCGACTACTACGCGCCTGCACACGAACGTTGCATTCGCTGGAACGACCCGACGCTGGCCATCGACTGGCCGCTGCAGGGCGAGCCGAGGCTTTCCGCCAAGGATCAGCAGGGCCTGAGCTTCGACGAAGCGGACGTGTTCGCATGAAGATCCTTCTGCTCGGTCAGCACGGTCAGGTCAGCCGTGAGCTGCAGCTGCTGCTCAGCAAGCAGCATGAATTGATCGTGCTGGGCCGCGAGCAGCTCGACCTTGCCGACACAGAGCGTCTGCGCGAGACCGTGCGCCATCTGCGCCCGGAGCTGATCATCAATGCCGCTGCGCACACCGCGGTCGATGCCGCCGAAAACGAGCCGGAGGCGGCCTTTGCGATCAATGCCGTGGCGCCCGGCATACTGGCCGAAGAAGCCGCAGCGCTCGATGTTCCCTTGATCCACTACTCCACCGACTACGTGTTCGATGGCAGCAAAGCCACTGCCTATGACGAGGACGACGTTGCCAACCCACTGGGCGTCTATGGCCGCAGCAAGCTGGCTGGCGAACAGGCCATCGCGGCGGTGGGTGGCAAGCACCTGATCCTGCGCACCAGCTGGGTGTATTCGCGGCACGGGCGCAACTTCCTGCTGACCATGCAGCGCCTGCTGCAGGAGCGTGAGCAGCTCAGCGTGGTGGCCGACCAGATCGGCGCGCCGACCTGGGCCGGCAGCATCGCCGCCGCGACCGGGCAACTGATCGAGCGCTGGCAACAGCAGCAAACCGCAGCCTGGGGCGTTTATCACTTCACTGCCCGGGGCGAGACCTCCTGGTTCGGCTTTGCCGAAGCCATCGCCGCGCAGCTGCTGGCACAGGGCAAGCCCGTCGCCACGCTGAAGCCCATCGCCACCACGGATTACCCGACGCCCGCCAAGCGCCCCCTCAACTCGCGCCTGGACTGCAGCCGTCTGGAGCGCGATTGGGGCGTGCGCCTGCCGGACTGGCACCACGGCCTGCTCGAGTGTCTGAACAGAAAGGAATGAGCTAAAGAGGGAGCGGCACTTCTGGACAAAGAAGTGCCTGCTAAGCCTTCAGTCTTTTGCCGCGGGTTTCGTCGTTTTGCAGCGCACATGCATCCAATCGACGATCTCACCCTCAGGGGCATAACCACTCACCGTGTCGCGCAACAACTGGCGCACGCGATCATAATCGTCCTGCTCCACGGCCTTGATCAGATCAGCCATAACCGCCTTGAAGGTTTCCCACGGCAGATGCTCTTCGTTAGCACGCATGATCATCGGATGTTCGGTGGGGCTCACGTTATCGCCGATCAACAGCTCCTCGTAGAGCTTCTCGCCCGGGCGCAAGCCGGTGAACTCGATGGCGATATCACCACTAGGGTTGTTATCAGACGCCACGCTGAGGCCAGTGAGGTGAATCATCTTCTCGGCCAGCTCGGCGATCTTTACCGGTTGCCCCATATCCAATACAAACACGTCACCGCCCTGCCCCATGGAGCCGGCCTGGATCACCAGTTGCGCAGCCTCGGGAATAGTCATGAAGTAGCGGGTAATGTTCGGGTGGGTGACTGTCACCGGCCCGCCCTTGCGAATCTGTTCGTAGAAGCGAGGTATGACCGAGCCCGAAGAACCAAGCACATTACCGAAACGCACCATGGTGAACCGGGTCTTGTTGACCTGATGCACACCTTCTTTGTCGCCAAATAGCACGGGGGCGCTTTCGCGGCTTAACGCCTGCAGCACCATCTCGGCCAGGCGCTTAGTGCTGCCCATCACATTGGTGGGGCGCACGGCCTTGTCGGTGGAGATCAATACGAAGTGCTCGACACCAGCCTTCAAAGCGGCCTGGGCGGTATGCAGCGAACCCAACACATTGTTCAATACGCCTTCGGCGATATTGTGCTCAACCATGGGCACATGCTTGTAGGCGGCCGCGTGGTAAACGGTATTCACATCCCAGGCACGCAACAGTTCGACCTGGCGCTGCTGGTTACGCACCGAGCCAAGAATCGGCACCAATCGAACTGCCAGCGACTCACGACGGATCCGCTGCTCCAGTTCGCCATGAATGGCGTAGAGGTTGAACTCGCTGTGCTCGAACAACAGTAGCGTTTTAGGGCCGGATCCAAGTATCTGCCGGCACAACTCGGAACCGATCGAACCACCAGCCCCGGTTACCATCACCACCTGGCCACGAATGCAGCGCTCGAACAACTCGCGTTGCGGAGGCACGGTATCGCGCCCCAGCAGGTCGGCGATATCGACCTCTTGTACATCCTCGACCTTTACCCGGCCACTTGCCAGATCCATGAAGCCGGGAACGGTGCGTACATGCAGGGGGTATTTTTCCAGCGCTTCGAGCACCTCCCTGCGACGCGTACGTGACACCGATGGCAATGCCATCAGGATCTCGGTGGCACCAGTATCATCAATCATCTGCTGGATATGCTTGGGCGAATAAACCCGTAGGCCGGCGATGATTCGATTGGAAATATTCGAGTCGTCATCGATGAACGCTACGGGCCTCATCGAGCGGCCCATCCGCAGGGATGCCGCCAACTGATTGCCAGCTGAACCAGCGCCATAGATCGCCACTGCTGGGGCACCCGCATCGCGGCTACTGAACTTGAAGGGCTGGTCGGCTGCAAACCAGTGCCCCATGAAGAACTGGCGCATGGCCAAGCGCAGCCCGCCGATCAACATGATGCTCAGCCACCAGTAATTGAACACCATGGAGCGTGGGATCACCGCCCGCGCATCCTGATGCCAGTAGATCGCCAATGCCAGAATCAGTGCCGAAAGAGAGACCGCCTTGGTGATGGCGATCAGTGCCTCGGTACCGAAATAGCGCATCACGGCTCGGTACATGCCAAAGCGTATGAACAGCGGAATGGAGATCAGTGGTGCCAGCGCGAAGAGCCACAGGTGGCCGTCAAGCGGATAGATCTCGTCAAAATCTCCCAGGCGAACGACAAAGGCCAGCCACAATGCAGCCCAAACGAGCACCACGTCTATAACAACTTGGAGTAATCGCTTCTGGCGACGGCGCAACCGAACCAAGCGAGTGCGTAGCAGCTCAGCAAACCTCAACACAACACTACCTCGTATCCCTACTAAATTGCTTTGCCTAAATTAATCCGACGGCCCCCTAGTTAACCGTCAGCGAGGCCTCTCGCAAAACGTCTTCGAGCACTGTACAGGTTTTTGATATTTCATCGTTGCTTAGAGTCGGGTGCACCAGAAACATCAGACTTGTTTCGCCCAGCTCGCGCGCGACCTCAAGGGGTTGCTCCGGCCTCCAGCCTGTATCATCAAATGCTTTCTCCAGATAGACCTCGGAGCATGAACCGGAATAGCAAGGTACACCACGTGCATTGATCTCGCTCAGAATAAGGTCGCGACTCCATTCTGGTTTCAGCTTTGCTGGTTCGACGAATACATAGCACTTATAGGCAGCGTGCTCGATATCGGCAGGTACCTCAGGAACTCGCAGACCAGGCAAGGCACTGGCGACCGCCCAGATGCGCTTCGCGTTGGACTGGCGAGCAGCGCTCCAATCTTTCATGCGCGATAGCTGAATTCGCCCAATTGCACCCTGCACTTCCATCATCCGCCAGTTGGTGCCGAAACTTTCATGGAGCCATCGGAAGCCGGGGGCATGCTGACGCTCGTAAATGGCTTGCCAAGATTTGCCGTGGTCCTTATATGACCACATTTTTGACCATAGCTCGTGATCATTGGTGGTGACCATACCGCCTTCGCCACCCGTGGTCATGATTTTGTCCTGACAAAAGGACCAGGCGCCAACGTGCCCGATAGAACCGACCGGACGACCTTTGTAGATTGCGCCATGGGCCTGAGCGCAGTCTTCGATAACTTTAAGACCGTGCTCCGAAGCCAGCGCCATGATCGGATCCATATCACAAGGCCAGCCGGCCAGGTGAACACAGATGATGGCGCGGGTGCGCGGCGTCAGTACGGCAAGAATGGTCTTGGCAGTAATATTTTGGGTATCCCGGTCTACTTCTGCAAAGACCGGAATTGCACCTGCATTGACAATGCTGGAAACGGAAGCAAGAAAGGTTCGAGGCGTGACGATGACTTCGTCACCAGTGCCGAGGTTCAACGCTTGAAAGGCCAGATCGAGGGCGACAGTGCCATTCGCAAGAGCAATGGCATATTTGGCTCCTGCCCACAGCGCGAACTCCTTTTCGAACTCGCGGCACTCTTGACCTGTCCAGTAATTAACTTTATTCGACAAAATCACGTCACGTACTGCATCAGCTTCTTGATTAGTGAAGGAGGGCCACGACGAGAATTCAGTATTGAGCATGGAATACACCAGGAGATGTCAGGAGAAGTAAGCTGGAAAGTAGTCTGGATTCTCTATCCATGATGCACCAATGGCTGCGTTACGCCGCGCGGATATGGCATCATCATATCTATTTCTATCGTGAATCAGCCGCTGCACACAAAATGGTGTCGATCCATTCTGATCGAAAGCAAGCTTGAACTTGTAAATACCATCATACGGTCGGACGCCACCACCTAAAACGTACCCTTCTATGTTGTTAGAGACGCACCATAAATTGACATGGTGCTTTAGCAGATCGCTGGGTCTTAGGGCCGAATACTCCATATTCGACCCTCCCAAAAAGGAATAAACATGTCTGGGAGAACGCAATACAAGCTCGGTAGCAATGACCTCACCATGGAGGCGGACATGAACGTAAAACCCAATTTTATCCTCAACCAAGTGAGTATTGAATTTTACGAATTCACTCTCGGGAATCATAAATGACTGGCTGGCGTTCGTCCTAGTCATTGTAAGATGATAAACCTCAACAAACTCTTCAGTCGTTTTTGCCTCAAAGTCGAGCTCCACCTGCAACTCGGAAGCCTCAGCCCTTTTTATGTTCTTTCGAACCGAGTGCTTATAATCCAGCCATAAACTCTCTGCGGTTCTCTGCAGGCCAACCACAACATTTTCTTGCTGTTTTATGCTTTCAACAGGGCGAATCACCTTGAACGTTGAAAACAAATCCTCTCGCACAAACTCACTAATCACTTTGTTTTCAGACAAATAATTTGAGAATGCCCTTTCAAATCCTTCAGACGCCCCGGACTCCAACTGGCAGAAAACAGGGCCACCATATCCATATGCCGAAACTATATGACAGGCTTGTACACTCCCAAGTCCAATGGAGGGAAAGTCCTGAAGGTAAAGCATATAAAATGCGTAAATGATTCTTGGAATATCATCTTCAAAATATACCACTGCGCGCGGGTGCTGATTATTAGATTTCATCAGCATTAGATAGCCCGGGTGATCATGAGGCCTGCGGCTCTGACTAGTACGCCATATAGACAGATACTCCTCAAAATCGGACGGCCTGGCCAAATCGTAGGATTTCAGATAACCACTCACAATATTAGCTTGCATACAATAAACTCAACAGAGTTTCACACATCAGACCAAGCGACTCTTCATCAGCGCCTTGGTGTAGTGGTAAATTTAAAATCCTCTCCGCGACGTAGTTCGTCTGAAAATCAGGATTCGTCTGGATTTCCGAGATCATTGTATGATAAAGGCTCACCACCCCGAACCCTGAATCATTCATTTTCTGATATAGAGCGTTACGATCACAGGAAATGATCAAGACCGGAAATGTTTGCGGAACCACACCTGGTTCAAGCACAGGCCGAAGAGCCTTAAGAACCGAATCGTGCCCTGCCAATCTACGAGTCAAATAACCGTGATTTTTTATTCTGGCTTTTACCAGTGAAGCGATATCATGTTCGAAGCAGAGTTTTGATACTAAACTGGGCGCATACCCATCACCTGCCTTCTGCAACGATAGGGCCCCACCGCTACTTACGGGTAGCATTTTGTGAAGAGAGTAGATACTTGCATCTGACAATCGGCCACTCACACCTCCATGAATATCAGTAAATAGCGAGTGGGCCTGATCTTCAAGTATTTTTATACCATTCGCCTTTGCAAGTTCGACTACCCGTTCGTAGCCAGGATCGACATAACCAAAATAATGGATAACCACTATCAACTTAACGTCAAAATTTTCAATACAGCGCTTTATCGAGTCAAGACATATCGTCAAGCTTTTATCAAGCTCATAAAACTCGCAGTTAACTCCCGAATTGACGATGGGATCAAACACACCCGAGCCTTCTCGCGGAGAATAACCGATGTAATTAGGCATTAGCACGACTTCTGTTTCACGCAATTCCAAAGCACGTAGATATGCTTCAAATGCATCCCTAGCTCTTGGATAGTCTACCCAGACTCGACCACCGCTGCGCCCAACGCTTGCTTGCTTTTCAATTCGCATATATAAAACCTTCAGTGGACGTTCTGTATTCCAAGACTAGTTCGCAAGCGCTCCGCTTCAACCGACATATTTATCGTTTTAGCGAACTGATTAACTGCTGCAGCCTTAACAACAGGCATTTCGTCTATAATTAACAAAAACTCTCTATGCGGATCAAATTCAAGAAGAGCATTAATAGCCTGTGTATCACTGAAAACCTGGTTGTCGCCAAGCCTATAATAGCAATCCCCTAGCAGGCCGACTTGATAGTTTTTTGAGTCCGTCGACACGGTTAACTGCGCGAACCCGTATGACTCAAAGCTAGCGATCGCCTGTGGCAAGTTTGCAATATAACCAGCTTCGCCTTCTTGGCCATCAATTTCTATCTTGACCCATTTTTTCTCAAAGCGCTCCTCAAACCCTAAACTCTTATACCATAGCGCTGCGGAAGTATTGTGCTCGAAAACATCCAGAGCAACTTGGCTATACTCAAAAGGCTCCGAAGATAAAGCATATCGCAGCAGCCCCGCACCTATTCCACCGCCACGAAACTTACTGTCAGTACAAATATAGTCCAGGTAATAAATGCCTGACGCCCTTATTTTTTTAAACTGGGCAACAGCAATAACTTTTGCTCCATCATGCGCCACATACACGGAAACGTCACTCAATCTCTCTCTCAGTGACAACTGCCTTTCCAAAAACAGCGCAACGCCTCGACAACCATAAATGATCTTATCAAGATGATACAGCCCAAAGGAAGACTGGATAAGTGCAACGATATCAGTCGCATCCTTCACACACGCTCTTCTAAACATTATCTCCCCCTCGTTTCCGGCTACGCTCCTCATCAAGATTCAGCATCGTCTGCGAGGGGTCTACGACTATGCCATCACTTTTCAGCACTTTATAGAAAGTAAGAAAGATAATTCTCATATCAAGTAGGAAAGATCTGTTCTTAACATACCAAACATCATATGCCAGGCGCGCATCCCATTTACACTCGTTTCGCCCATTTATCTGAGCCCACCCCGTAATACCGGGTTTCACTGAAAACCGGCATCGTTCTTCTTCAGTGAAATAAGGGGTATACCTATTAAGCAGTGGCCGCGGCCCCACTATACTCATATCGTTACGAAGGACATTCCATAGTTCTGGCAACTCATCGAGGCTACTGGACCTGAGAAATCTTCCAAATTTGGTTAATCTATCGCCGTCGGCCAAAACTTCCCCATTGTGATCTACAGCATCGCGCATAGTACGAAACTTTATCATCTCGAAGGGAACCCCGTTGAGACCGGGCCGCACCTGCCTGAAAAATACAGGAGCACCTAAATTTCGTTTAACCAAGCATGCAACGATGAGAATTATTGGGGAGAAAAGTATTAGCCCAAGAAACGAGGCTAGAATGTCAAAAGATCGTTTTAACATTATGGCTTCCTTTTGGCAAACGAGAGTGTTCTGAAGATACTTCCGAAATGAGAGGTTCCAACAGACAGCGAAAGATTTTCCTTGTAGTAGGCCGACCCTTTGCCAGCCATACTCTTTCTCTCATCAGCGCTCAGACTCTGCAATGCCAACGCAGCATTTGCAATATCTTGCGGATTTTCCGACTCAGCAACCTGGCCACAGCCCGACTGACGTATAAGATCGGCCGCGTCACCATCAACAGCCATCAAGATAGGTTTTCCTGCCGCCATATAAGCCTGGGTTTTAGAGGGTATCGTTATAGTAAATAGCTCATCTTTTTTCAGATGCACCAATAAGGCATCTGCGCTATTCAAATAACTACCGACCTCTGACATAGGTACTCTAGGAAGAAATCTCACATTATAAAGCTGCTGTCTTACTGCAAGCTCCTTTAAATTATCGACCTCTAGGCCACCACCGAGAAAAACAAAAATAATATTCTCCCCTCGGGTTTTCAGTATTTGAGCGGCTTCAATAACTGATTCCAATGCCTGTGCTTTCCCTATATTTCCTGCGAACAAGATCCGAAAACTCTCAGACCCAGGGAAATCGGCAGAGATATTAACATCCACCTTTGCCAACGCATTCTCATCGCACCAGTTGTAGATGATATCTATTTTCTCTTCAGGAACTCCACGCGAAATCAAGATACGCTTAAACCCTGGAGATAAGACGACTAAGTGGTCTGCTGTTCGATATACCCAATCACAAATCCGGGAAACTATCTTCAATCCAGTCCGATTGGAAAACATACCGGTTGCATTTAGCGTATCAGGCCACATATCTTGAACATCATAAACCACAGGTACTCTACGAAAAATCCTTATCAGCGCTGCTGTGATACCAACGGTCAAAGGCGGATGATAGGCATATATGACATCAGGGCGCTTAGCCCCGAATAGACCGTAAACTGATGCAGCAGCCGAAAAACTCAAATAATTCATCACCCTGCCGATTCCACTTCGCCCATGGCTTGGGTACAGCGGTACTCGAGTTATCTCTACACCATGAATAACTTCACGCTGCAAAAGCTTGACCTTATATCCAGGATATAACTTGCCTCCTGGGTAATTGGGAAACCCCGTAAGGACTTCGACCTCAAAACCCTGCCGCATTAACTCCCTAGCAAAAACTAATCCCTTGAAAGTAGGTTCGGGCTCAAACCACTGAGTAAGTAAAAGTACCCGGATGGCCACGGTCTAGTACCTCCGCCAAACTGTTCTCATCACATAGTCTCGATAGCTATGGACGATCCGCACGACCTTGTCCGCCACGTTAGGCATGCTGTAATCAGCCACCAAAGGCAAGCTGCGCTGGTCACCACGGCCTTGCGACTCGAGCACTTGGAGCGCCTGCATCACTCGCTCGACTTCGAGCCCGACCATCATCACGGCGGCCTCTTCCATGCCCTCGGGGCGCTCGTGAGCTTCACGAATGTTCAGCGCCGGGAAGTTCAGAATCGAAGACTCTTCCGAAATGGTGCCACTGTCGGACAACACCGCTTTGGCGCAGGCCTGCAGCTTGTTGTAGTCCTTGAAGCCCAGCGGCTTGAGCAACCGCACATTGGGATGGAAGGTCACGCCCAATGCATCCACACGCTTTTGAGTACGCGGGTGAGTGGACACGATTACTGGCAGATCGTAGTGCGCGGCGACCTGATTCAAGGTCTCGGCCAGCTTGCGGAAGTTTTTCTCGGAGTCGATATTCTCTTCACGGTGCGCACTGACCACGAAGAACTTGCCCTCCTCCAGCCCAAGGCGCTGAAGCACATCGGAGGCGTCGATGCCTTCACGATAGTGAGTCAATACCTCGAACATCGGACTGCCGGTCTTGATCACCATATCCGGCGACAGCCCTTCGCGCAGCAGGTAATCGCGGGCGATGGTGCTATAGGTCAGGTTGATATCCGCCGTGTGATCGACGATGCGGCGATTGATCTCTTCCGGCACTCGCATGTCGAAACAGCGGTTGCCTGCTTCCATATGGAAGGTGGGTATCTTGCGTCGCTTGGCCGGAATCACCGCCATGCAACTGTTGGTGTCGCCCAGCACCAACAACGCGTCGGGCTGGACTTCAGCCAGCATCTTGTCGACCGCGATGATCACGTTGCCGATGGTCTCCGCGCCAGTTGCACCCGCGGCATTGAGAAAGTGATCAGGGCGGCGGATACCCAGATCGTCGAAAAAGATCTCGTTGAGCTCGTAATCGTAGTTCTGCCCGGTATGGATCAATACATGGTCGCAATGCTCGTCCATCTTGGCCATCACGCGCGCCAGGCGGATAATTTCCGGGCGGGTGCCAACGACCGTGGCAACTTTCAGCTTTTTCATGGTTTCACCTGGCAGGCGTAGGTATCGGGGTGCGCGCGGTCGAAGATCTCGTTGGCCCAGAGCATCACGATCATTTCATCGTCACCAATGTTGGTGATGTCATGGGTCCAGCCGGGAACGGTTTCGACGATCTGCGGCTTATCGCCCTCGGTGACGACCTCATGAAACTCACCCGAGGTCATATGGCGGAACCCAAAGCGGGCGCGCCCCTTGATGACGAGAAATTTCTCGGTCTTGGTGTGGTGATAATGGCCGCCACGGGTAATACCCGGGTACGCGGTAAAGAACGAGAACTGCCCGCAGTCGGGGGTCTTCAGCATCTCCACGAACACGCCACGCGGGTCACCATACTTCGGCACTTCGTAGGTGAATAGCTCGGGCGGCAGGTAGCTCAAGTAGGTCGAGTACAGGGCGCGCACGAAGCCGTCACCCACCCGATCCGTGACCAAGGTATTGCGGCTGTCTTTGAAACCGTGCAGGCGGTCGGCTATCTCGCCGACACTCACCCGATATTGCGGCTGCACGTCAACACCAGCCTCCTCGGCTGCCATCAAGGCGAGGAAATGAGCGATCACGTCATCGATATACACCAGGGTGATAACGGCGGCCGGATCGTTGATCTGGATAGGCAAATCACGCGCGATGTTGTGGCAGAAGGTGGCTATTGCCGAGTTGTAATTCGGCCTGGCCCATTTGCCGAACACGTTCGGCAGCCGCAGCACATGCACCGGGTTGCCGTGCTGCGCCGAGAGCGCCTGCAGGGCCTCCTCGGCACCACGCTTGCTGGCGCCATAGGGGTTGTCCAAAGCGGCCTGGCTCGACGAGGTATAGACAACCGGAATCTGCCGACCGCTGGCCTCGATGGCCTTGCACAGTTCAACCGTCAGCTCGGTATTGCCCTGATCGAATTCCGCAGGATCCTGAGGGCGGTTTACACCTGCCAGGTGGAAGATAAAGTCCGCTTGAGCTACACGCTCGCCAAGTGCATTCAAGTCATCGGAGCGACCGAATTTGAGAACCTCGATATCCTGACGCTCGTTGAGATGTACGATCAGGTTCTTGCCAACAAAACCGTTGGCCCCGGTGATCAATACTTTCATGCTCACTCCTCGGGCGCTGCGTCTTCGCCGCGCTGAATGGCGCGCATGAAATTCAACTTGAGCAACAGCTTCTGCATGCCCTGCACGTCAAGGCGCTCGGTGTTGTGCGAATTGTAATCTTCCGTATGGGAAATACGCTCCTCGCCCTGCTCGACGAACTTGCTGTAATTCAGGTCGCGCAGGTCCGGCGGCACGCGGTAGTACTCGCCACGGTCTTCGGCGCAGGCCATTTCCTCGCGGCTCAGCAGCGCTTCGTAGAGTTTCTCGCCATGGCGGGTACCGATCACCTGGATGGGATGGTCGGGCTTGCCCAGCAGGGAGGTCAGCGCTTGCGCGAGCACTTCGACAGTAGCAGCAGGTGCCTTCTGCACGAACAGGTCGCCATTGCGGCCATGCTCGAATGCATACAGCACCAGGTCGACCGCATCGGCCAGGGTCATCATGAAACGGGTCATGTTCGGGTCGGTGATCGACAGCGGCTTGCCGGCACGAATCTGATCGACGAACAGCGGAATCACCGAGCCGCGAGAAGCCATGACGTTGCCGTAACGGGTGCCACAAATGACCGTATTGGTTTCATCGAGGTTGCGTGACTTGGCCACCATGACCTTTTCCATCATCGCCTTGGAAATACCCATGGCGTTGATCGGGTAAACAGCCTTGTCGGTACTCAGGCAGACCACGCGCTTGACGCCATTCTGGATGGCAGCTTCCAGCAGGTTTTCGGTGCCCAGCACATTGGTCTTGACCGCTTCCATGGGGTGAAACTCGCAAGACGGCACTTGCTTCAATGCGGCGGCATGGAAGATGTAATCCACACCGCGCGTGGCATTCAAGACGCTCTGGTAGTCGCGCACGTCGCCAATGTAGAACTTCAGCTTGGGGCTGGCGTAATGCTTGCGCATGTCATCCTGTTTTTTCTCATCACGGCTGAAGATTCGGATTTCAGCGATATCGGTATCGAGATAGCGCTTGAGTACGGCATTACCAAAAGAGCCAGTACCACCAGTGATGAGCAGAACCTGAGATTTGAACATCTATCTTTTTCCCATAAAAATTTTGAAAAAAGCAATAAGCCAGATAACTCTGGTGATAATTTTGTCAAGAAAGCTACGCTTGCGATTACTCAAATTATTATTATGCACACGCCTATAAGTCACAACATCTCGGGTATGAGAGATCGAGCGAAGCCTTGTCGCCACTAAGAACGTCCAAATATCATGACTTACAGTTGGACTTCCAAATGGTAATAAAGACAGCTTAAGCTCTTTAGATATCAGCATTGAACACCCAAAATAAGGAACATTACGCCCGGCGGCCAGGTCGAAAATATTTCTCAAATAAGAACCATCACGCTGATGGCTAAATCCACAAAAATAATGGTGATCAGCTGGGTTGGTAAAAAAATAGTCAGTACTACCCACAACCAAAAGTTTTTTCGTTGATTTCATCGCAGAAATCATCTTATCCACTCTTCCATTTGGCCATACGTCATCCTGGTCACAAAAAAAAATGTAGTCCCCTGCGGCCAACCCCAAAAGATTTTCGAAATTTCTTATATAACCAAGATTACTTGAGTTCATAATAACCCTCACTCGAGGGTCAGCGAAACCTTCAGCGATAGCTACTGTATCGTCAGTAGATCCATCATCCCCGACTAAAACCTCTGAATTGGCAGGAAGCTGTGACAAAACCGATACAAGCTGCTCTCTTAAAAAAGAGCCCCCATTATATGTTGCTATGCAAACACTAACAAAACTCATAAACCCTCAGTACAGTCAAAGACATGAAGCTAGCTCCTATCAGCACTAATAGCTATTTTGATAGCTGCAAAGTGAGAAAAAACGAACACTGGAGCCAGCAAAAGCGGATTGCCTGCCCCCGGAATCAAATATGCCATCAAGCCCAAAACCCAAGCGCCTCTCACATGATCACCATCAATTAAAAACAACTTCAACCCCAAAAACACAGGCACAATATATGATAAAAAAAGAGGAATGCTAAACACTCCAAGTTTATTGATTAAATTTATGTAGGTCAGCTCAAAACCATAACCAGAATCATCTCGAGAATACCCGGAAACCAAACCACTTCCCAGCCCAGCGCCCTGCAAATTCCATTCAGAAATCAAATATGAAAACTGCTCAGACCTAACAGAGTTACTTGGCTCATTAGAAGAAAAGCTAAATATCAAAACATCGTATATATCTGTAAAAAAAAGCAATACCAGCACAAAAAAAACAGCGAGTCCAGTCAAAAAAAGCAGGCTTGAGCGCACAAGAAGAAACCCAAAAGAAATAATAACCCCCCTAGAAAAAATTAGAAAACCAAGGAAAAGAAAGACCAATATATATCCTTTTGACATTGCCGGAACAATCAACACAAAAGAATACAAGGCAAGTAAAAAAAAGCTCATAAGCGTAATACGAGAGCTACCGTTCCCAAGCAAGAAAATTGAAACCATGGAGAGTAATAGAAAGGGTGTCACATACAAAAAAGCCACAGAATAAATTGTTCTAAAACCCGACAATCCAACCACATTTGCCTCCCCTCCTCCCCCCACCCGCGCAAAAAAACTGAAGACTGAATATATAGCAAACACACACGCAAAAAAAGAAGCGATTAACAAGACTTTTTTTATGGACTTGACGCTCACATAAAAAAAGAATGGATAAAAAAGCAGATATAATGAAAGACCAAAAAAATTTGAAAATGCGTAGGCCGGAGTAACGCCACCAGCCAATCCCTTCAGTACGCCATAACACCAAGTACAAAAAACAAAGAACGGCAAAACAAAAACAAAAAGCTGCAGAGGGGTAAACTTATTATTAAAAAATGAAAAATCGCTAATCAGCCTAAGCCCTCCCCAAATACTAAAGGCCCCAACTGCGAGATAAGCAACCCTACCACCCAACATAGAGCTGGCGTAGATCAGAACAATCAAAAGCTCAGACACCTGGACGCCTCACTGAAAGCCTGAAAGACAAATAAAAATAGCAAACTATCCCATACAATACTCCAACAGCACAAACAAACCAAACCAACTTCTGCCCCAACAAAGCAGAGCTTAAGTTATGATAAATTAGCAAAGCCATTAGCACCCCATACACTCCAAGTGATCCTAAATATATTGGCGCATCATCTAGATAAACAAAAACGTAGTTGAGAACGCTATGGAAATACAAAACAAGATACAGCAATGCAAAACCCATCACCCCTCCAGAGAGTTCTATATATTTATATCCGAGAAACAAACTTACAATCCAAGATTGAATGCTCGTAGACTCTAGAATAAAGAAAGACAAGAAAATCCCGAAAAAAAACAAGAGAAGCGAATAGTTCATAAATCTTTGCACACCTCTTTTACCCTGCACACAGAGCCGTGCAAACATATAGTTGTTCAGCGCACCATATAAAACCCCCCCGCCTAGAATAATCGTCATCATATTGGAATAGAAAGCCGCATATAACGAGTCGGCAGCAACAACATAATACCTAGGCAAATTGACTATTAGACTAGCAATAAAAGCTGCACCACCAAGCGCAAAATTGAATACAACAACCCCACGACCAGCGTACTTTCTCAGGCATCTCGCCATGGTAAAAATGGCCATTGGAATACCAGCAACAGCGATACTAAGCTCAAGGCTGCCATGCAGCATCAGTACAGACGTAGATAAAGCCAAGAAAAATATTGCCCTCTGAAGCGTTCTATACAGCGCATCTAGGTAATCACCAACTCGAAAGCACTCAACCATTTCTACTTCGTATAAAAACTCTGACCCCCTATATAAAAAAAAGCACAGAAACAAAATTGATGAAAAAAATAACGCACCGAACAAACCAATTAGCAAAAACACAGGAAGCAAATTAATTCTAGTTCTCATTGCATCAACGAGGCTAAGCTTTCCACTTATAATGGATACATTATTTTGCATTGACAGTAGTAGTTGAGCCGGGGCGCAGACCGATATTGCAAGCCCAAGCTCAACAACTGAAGATGGCTTCCCCATATGGGAAGCCATCACCACAAGAATCACAGTAGGAATGCTGTAAATAACATTCGCGAAAAATATTAATAATGTACCTTTCAAGGCAATACCCCAACCAATTAACCCTAAAAATCTACTAAATCCTTCCTCTTTTCAGCACTCCACCAAATTTCGGTAAGCATTCATAAATGTTGATTACCCGTATAAATTATAATGAAAAGCGTAGCAACTCACTTGACAGGAAGATTATCTTCAAGCCCCAACCCTGCCCATAATTTAACAATTAAACCAGTCATTGGCCTACCTTGGAAGTGACCAATTAGCATCACTTTTAGAACTTTTAGATAAAGCCCTGACATACTTCATTAACATCTTATCTAATTCGACCTCTATTTATCATTGCAAGAATCAGTGCACCACTCACGCCCAGCATAAAGCCTAGAACCCCACCCAGCGCAATCACAAACAGGCGTTTTGGCTTCACGGCTGTACGCGGATATATCGCCAGTCTATCGATACTTACTAATTGGAGAGCATTAAGATTCAAATTAAGTCCTTTCAACTCCGCAGCTTCTTGGCTCCACTTCGCATAATTCTCGATGTATACGTCCTCATCGGCGCGCTGCTTGAGCAGTTCCACTTCGCGATTCTGCTCCAGCAGTCGCAAATCGGCCTGGAGTTTGGCAATCCGCGGCTCAGTGAATTCATCCGACCGACGCTTTTGCAGCGCATTGCGCTCGGCTTCAAGCGCCTCAGTACCCATGAAGTACAACGGAATCTGCTGATTGTTGACTTCCGTACGAATGACGTTGCCCGAGCCGGTTACCGGCGCGCTATCCGCGAGGGTAGACGGCGTGCTCGGTTTTTCGATACCCAGCGATTTGGCGATCACGATGGCTTCGTTCAATTGAGCGATGCGGTTATCACGGCGTGTACGCAGCTCCTTGCGCAACGAATTCAGCTCGTCCTCAAGCTGGGCTCGTTTCAGGGCGTCAGCTTCGGAAAGAGAGGCAATTTTCGCCTGTTTGTCCGCCTGATAGGCGGCCCGCTCGGCAGCCATGCGCTGCTCCAGCTTCGCCAAGCGATTACGAATGATCACTTCCACATCCTCAGCTAGCGCAGCACGCTCCTGCTGAATGACATACTCGATCAGTCCATTGACAATATCTGCGCCTTTCACGCCCCACGGATAGGTATAGGCGAGGCCCACGTATGAGAAGCCACCATCAGGGCGGCTGGCATCTGAGCGTAATATTTCGAAATCTTCGATAATTTGGTTCAGCGCCTGTTCAGGAGTCTGCCCATCACTCATGGCATCCGGCCCAAAAAGCTCCTGATTGGCATTGAAGTACTCAAGCCGGTACTCGTAGGAGCTGATGCCGGCGCCAACTCGCTGCAGTGCTTCTTCGGGGGTCAGTTCGTACAACCCAGACGCGTTGAGTTCATCGAGCACATTCATCGCCACCGGCCGCAGGATGCTCTGGGTCCGGTAGTACTTGGTTGCCAACAATGCATAGGCAACGGCCAACAGCGTGACGACGGCAGCGACGCCGATGATCAGCTTCTTGCGCTCCCACAATGCGCGCATTAACTCGCCGAGATCGATTTCGTCGTTCTGCGAACGGGCGGTTGGGACTTGCGACATGGGCTCAGTCATCCTGTTTCAAGGCGGGCGAGAGAAATTCGAGGCACGGAAAAACGTGATCGCTTTGGTGAGCTGCGCAGATGATCAATCCACGTTGATACATCATGCCGAGGGCAAGGATGCCACTGCGGGCGACCGGGAAGGCGACGACTGGAGCGCCTCGTGGCACAGGAGCCCGGAGCGCGAGCGTGCTGATAGGCAAGGCAGCAAAGCCGGGCCACCCAGCACGACGTAGGTAGGTTCACGCTTGATAAACGGGCGGCTGGGCGCCGATAGGGCTGGATTGAACATTCTCATAACCGGATCCGGCAATCGTTGCCTTCACTACACTCCTGTAAAACCTGCAACGCAGTGCAAGCTGTGGCATCGCGCCCCGAATGACTGCTGGCTCGCATCAATCGGAGTACTTTTTATACTATCTGGTACTGAATGGATCGGCCTGGTGCCCAATCAACAGCGTTGACGTGGGGCAGACCGTTGCCCTATCGAGCGCGCATTCTAACCATTCTTTGTCAATCAACTACCATCTATGTGAACGAATCTTCATTTTTTTCCTTCGTTTTTAGCCCGCAGCAAGCTCAGTGACGTGGATCCGAACGATCAATCCGCACGCGCAGGCATCTAGCACGACTAGGCTCGATGACGCCTTGGCGCCCTCCTCGCCGTGCGCCGAACGAATCTCCTCTTGTCACTGCTCCATCCCCGTCACGAAATTGACCGACTCTGCGGGCATGTCGCCTTATACCTGCGTCGTGCGGTGATCGGCTGTTTGCGAATGCTTTTGCACAGACAAGTCCGGGTTACCGCTCGCGCAAATGCTCTGACCAAAGCGTGCTCCCAGTTCTGCTGGGATGCGGGCGTTAGTGCATGCGTACTATACCCACCAAGATTGCGCCTCCTGATACTCCCGTCGTTAGCAACCTGCCTAACGGAAACGCTTTGGCCCGCTGGGCCGGCAGCCACCCTCGTGGCCTTTATATGGAGTATCTGCAACTGCTATGAACCCCTTATTCAGAATATCCCCTCTTGCTCTTGCAATTACTCTTGCAGTGCTTCCAGAGGCTCAGGCAGCGGACTACACGCTCACCAACGGTCAGGAAACCTTCAGCAGTGACCGCGTAATCGATGGCTCAGTCAACGTCCGGTCAACCGACGGCAACACCTCCAGTCTAACTATCAACAATGGCGCAACCTTGACCAGTGAAGGCGGCAATATTGTGGGCCAAGCCAGCAGCACGGGTGTAAATCCGGCCCAGGCCAGTGTAGTGGTCGAAGGCGCGGGTTCACGCTGGATCGTGCCCCGCACGTCATTCGTGCTGGGTAACACGATCGTTGTCGGTGGCGTCGGTCAAGGCGACCTGACCGTGCGAAACGGGGGCCAGGTGTCAGTGCGGGATCTGGATCTTGGCGATGTCAACGGTTCGCGCTCCAATGCCTTTTCGAACGCGCAACTGCTCGTGAGTGGCCAAAACTCCCTGGTCGACGCGGTCAACATCGAGGCCGGTGGTGTATTCGTGTACCGATCAGGCGTAACGGCCAATGATGGCGGCAAAATCAGCAGCCAGCAGGTGGACATCGACTCAGTTGTCAGGCTTTCCGATGCTGGAACCCGCTGGGACAACAGCGGTGTTTTCAGGAATAGAAACGATCTGACGCTCGAAAATGGTGCCGTGCTGGCGACCGACTCACTGCTGCTGGGTTCGGCCATCAGCAGCCGCAGTAACCAAGTGAATGTTTCCGGGCAAGGCACACGCCTGGAAACTCAGAGCATGACACTCGGTACCAGCGACACTCGTACTTACCTCACGCTGTCCGATGGTGCCGAACTGAGTGCTACCAACGGGATTCTCATCAGCACGATCAGCAGCATCAACACTCCGACCCGGGGCACGCTTGCTGTAGGCGGTTCGGTCGTGACTGATCCTAACCGTACCGATATCGATTCGGTGACTGCCGGAGCCGCTCAGGCGGCCGGCCGGTTGAACCCGCAAACAGCCATTCGCTTCGGCACCGGCAACGGGCACCTGGCGTTCAACCACACGGACACCGATCTGCAAGTCGCCAACACGTTGAGTGGAACCGGCCGCGTGTATGCGTTCAACGGCAATACCACCCTGAGCGGCGACCTTACTGGGCTGGCCGGTAGTGTGGTTGTACGCGGCGGGCGACTCGTGCTGTCGGGTGATGTCGACCAGGTCAATCAGCGCGGCAACACGGCCACAACCCAAAGTCTTTCGCGGTTGAACGTCGGCAACGGCACCCTGGTGGTGAACGGCACCGTGGGGCGCAATGAATTCGGGGTCTACACCAACAGCACCCAGGTGTTGGACGGCGGCGTTCTGGCCGGCACCGGTCAAGTGGGCACTACGGAAGTAGCCGCCGGCGGTACGCTCTCGCCCGGTGAAAGTGCCTTAGGTGCGCTGACCATACAGGGCGACCTCGACATGGCCGCCGGCTCGCGTTATGCGGCGGATATTGCCAGTAACGGCGGTGCAGATCGGATCAACGTGAGCGGCACGGCTACCCTGCGTGGCACGCAGGTCAACGTGACGGCCCTGGATTCCTCGCAAAGTTACCAAAGCGGCAGAACCTATACCTTGCTCTCCGCTCAAGGCGGGTTGGTTGACGGCGCCGCTGCAGGAACCACCTATGCCCAGGCGTTTACCAATTCGGCGTTCCTGAATGTCGGGCTGCAGCGTACTGCCAATGATCTGAACCTGACCATCGAGCAAAAGAGTACAGCCCCAATACCTACTCCGACGCCGGAACCGACGCCAACCCCGACACCGACTCCAGAGCCGACACCGACGCCCACTCCCGAACCGACTCCCACACCAACACCAACACCAACACCCGAACCTACTCCGACGCCAACGCCAACGCCGACCCCAGAACCCACTCTGGGTATCTTCCAGACAGTCATGTTGACCGAAAACCAGTTCAATACTGCCGGCGCGCTGAGTGTATTGGAGCAAAGCGGCGAATCCCTGCGCCTCTACAACAACCTGCTGATTCTGGATGCCGAAAGTGCGCGTGACGCAGCAGATCAGCTGTCCGGGGACTCTCTCAGCAGCACCTCCACCGCACTGATTGCCAACAGCCAGATGGTGTCAGGCGTGGTAGGGACTCGCGTGCGTAATCTGCTGGACAGCGGATCTGTGCGCCTGCCAGCCATGGCCCTGAGCTTTATGCCCGGCACGCCACCTAGCGAAAACGGTGCATGGGTGCAGCCATTCGGCAACTGGACCAAGGTAGACGGAAATAAGGGTGCCGACGGTCTGCGTCAGAGCACGGGCGGCTTGCTGTTCGGTGCCGATGGCAGCTTCACCCCGGATTGGCGTGGTGGTGTGTATGGCGGTTACAGCCGCTCGAAGTTCGACGCCGATAAGCGTGATGCCGAGGGCCACAGCGACAACTATCACCTGGGCCTGTATACCGGCGGCGAGATCGATGCCCTGCGCCTCAGTGCCGATCTCGGTTACACCTGGCACCGCCTGGAGAGCGAGCGCAATGTTGCCTTTGGCGGATTCAGTGATCGCTTGACCGGCAAACGCGACGCCCAGTCGCTGCAAGCGAACGGTGAGGCCGCCTACCGCTTGCCGGTTGGCAGCGTGGTGCTGGAGCCTTTCGTCGGCCTTTCCTACGTTCGCTATGATGCCGACGATCTGCATGAAAAAGGTGGAGCGGCCGCTCTGGATGTTTCCAGCGACAAACAGGATACCGTCTTCTCGACAACGGGCCTGCGCGCCTCGACCCACACGCGCGTCGCGAACCTCAATACGCAGGTCTACGGCTCGCTAGGATGGCGACGTGCCTATGGTGATCTGGATCCGCGAAGCGAGCAGTCCTTTGCTGGCGGCCCGAACTTCGAAGTGCAAGGCGTGGCTCAAACCCGTGACATGGCACTCACTGAAGTGGGTACGAAGCTTCGCTTGAATAGCCAGACCGACCTGGGCCTGTCCTATCAAGGGCAGTTCGGTTCCGACACTCGTTTCCATTCGGTTAACGCGGGGGTGACCGTCCGCTTCTGACTGTAACTGCAGCATCGGGCTGGGTGATCGCTCGGGGCAGCTTTGCCTCGAGTGGTATTCAGCCCGAACTCATTGAGTAGCTTTTTCAAGGTAAAGCTTTGCCGATGTCTGCGGCGTCAAGGCTATGTGCTTTCTGCATTGATAAGAAGCGGTATGCCCCTTTGAGCGTATCGCGTCAGCAGCACTCGTTGCAGGGCGGCTTTTGCCGCCACCTCCCCATGCACCAACCGAATCTCCCTCGGCCACTGCTCCATCGTTGTGACAAAGCCGACCAAACCCGCCTGATCGGCATGGGCCGAATACCCGCCGATGCTGTGCACGGCTGCGCGAATGTCGTAGCGCCGGCCATCGAACTCAACGTAGCCATTGCGCGGCCCGAAGCGCTGGATGGCATGGCCGGGCGTGCCTCTGACCTGATAACCGACGAACAGCACGTCGTGGCGGGGGTCGCCGAGCATGGCCTTGAGGTAATCGACGATGCGGCCGCTGGAACACATGCCGTTGCCGGCGATAACGATGGCGGGTCGCGCACTGCTGACCAGATGATTGAGAATCTTCTGGTGGTCGGCGTGGCTGTCGACAGTGATAAGTTGCTCGAACGCCAGCGGTCTTCTGCCGGCCTGCACGCGAGCCTGGGCTTCTTCGTTCCAGTGGTCTTTGAGTTCGCGGTAGGCCTGGGTGAAGCGGCTGGCCAGGGGGGAGTCGAGGATGATGGGCAGGCGGGGCCAGTCGGTTTCGGCAGGGGAATTTGGTGCGGATTCGAGATTTTCGCGGGCGTGGCCCGCTCCCACAGGGGCCTCCGGAGCGGCTGGGGTGTCCAGCTTTTTGCTGTGGATGATGTCTTCGAGCTCGTAGAGCAGTTCCTGGGTGCGGCCGACGCTGAAGGCGGGGATCAGCACGGTGCCGCTGTTGGCCAGGGCATGTTCGATGACCTGCTCCAGGCGCTGGCGGCGGGTGCTGCGGTCCTCGTGCAGGCGGTCGCCGTAGGTGCTTTCCAGCACCAGGATGTCGGCGCGGCTTGGTGGTACGCAGGGCTTGAGGATCGGCGCGCCGGGGGCACCGAGGTCGCCGGAGAATACGATACGCGTGCTGGCTTCGCCTGGGCGGTACTGCACATCGATTTCCACATAGGCGGAGCCGAGCATATGGGCAGCGCGCTGCAGCCGCACCTTGGCATGCAGGCCTTCGTCATTGTGCAGGGTGAACCAGTGATCGTAGGGCAGCGCGATGATTCGCTCCTGCACCTGCTTGAGGTAGCGCTCGACCTGTTTCTGGTCACGGCTGAAGGTGAGTTTGAACGCGTCCTCCAGCACGATGGGCAGCAGTTTGGCCGAGGGATCACTGCAGAGGATAGGCCCCTTGAAGCCGGCGGCCAGCAGATAGGGAATGCGTCCCACATGGTCGGCATGCACATGGGTAACGATCAGCGCGTGAATGCCATCCAGGGGGAATTCAATACGCTGATGGTCGGCCCGCGCACCAAGCGGCGAGGCATCGGCGCCCTGAAAAAGCCCGCAGTCGATCAGCAGGCTGCTGTGCTGCGCCATATGCAGCTGGTGGCAGGAACCGGTTACCCCATCCTGGGCGCCATGATGGGTGATGTGCGGGTACTCCATCGGTTAATCCCTTAACGTCTGGCAGATGAATTTTCGAGCGCGCAATGATGCGTTATGCGGCGGTTTGAGGAAAGCGCCTGGACACATCGTGTTTCGCTGTTTTCTGCGCGAAGGGCAGATTGGCGTGCGCTAGAAACCTGGGTGTCGCTTTGTTCAACCCAGGCTACAGAGGCTAATGAAGCAAAGCGGCGTACTATTGAGTTCTTGGGCGCAGGTAAGCTGATCTAAACACAGCAAATCGCGGGCATGGCCCGCTCCCACAATGCTATGCCGGACGGCAGCCTGCGCTTGGCTGCCGCCCATTAGCTTGCAAAGCCGCGAAAAGCTTCAGAGCCTGAACGTGCTGACCAGGTTGTTGAACGACACGGCCAGGCGCGACAGCTCCTGACTGGACGCGCTGGTCTGGTTGGCGCCGGCGGCGGTTTGGGTGGACAGGTCCTGGATATTGATCAGGTTGCGATCGACCTCCCGCGCGACGTTGGCCTGTTCTTCGGAGGCCGTGGCGATCAGCATGTTGCGGTCATTGATCTCGGCGATGCTCTGGGCGATGCGCTCGAGGGACTCGCCCGTGGCGCGGGCCAGCTCCTGGGTGCTGTTGGCCAGGGTGCGGCTGTTGCCCATGGCCTTGACCGCGTCGTCGGCACGCGACTGCACGCTGGCGATCATCGCCTCGATCTCTCCGGTGGAGGACTGGGTGCGCGCCGCCAGGGCTCTCACTTCATCGGCCACCACGGCGAAACCACGCCCCTGCTCGCCCGCCCTCGCCGCTTCGATGGCCGCGTTGAGCGCCAGCAGGTTGGTCTGCTCGGCGATGCCGCGGATGACGTCGAGCACCTTGGCGATATCACGCACGCTACCGGCCAGCTCGTCGACGATGACCGTGGAGTTGCCGATCTCGTCGTTCACGCTGGTGATCGCCTTGACCGCATCCCGTGCCTGGTCACGGCCGCTGGCCGCCTCCTTGCTGGTGTGCCGGGAGGCTTCGGACGTCGAGGTGGCGTTGCGCGCCACTTCCTCGACCGCGGCGGACATTTCCGTAACGGCGGTGGCTGCGAGCTGGATCTCGTCGTTCTGACGGGTCAGGCCGCGGCTGCTCTCCTCGGTCACGGCGTTGAGTTCTTCAGCCGCCGAGGCCAATTGGTCCGCCGCGCTGGCAATCTGTTGGATGGTGCCCTTGAGGCCGTTCTGCATCGCCCCGAGCGCGGTCAGCAACTGGCCGGCTTCATCGCGATGGCCACTTTCGATGGTCTTGGTCAGGTCGCCGCCGGCGATTCGCTCGGCATTGCGAACTGCCGATGCGATAGGCGCGCTGATCACCCGGCTGATGAACATCCCCAGCAGGATGGCCGCGATAAAGGCGACACCGATACCGATATAGAGGTTGAGCTTGGCAGCCGCCTCGCTTTCGCGTGCAGCCTGGGCGCCCTCGGCGATTTGACGGTTGTTGGATTCGACCATGATGCCCATCTCGTCGATGACGGTGCGATAGGCCTCATGCATTTCACCGGACATCAACTGCTTGGCGGCGGCCAGGTCACCGCGTTCGATGGTGGCCACCGCGCGATCGATGATCGCCTGATAGGCCGGCCAGTCCTTTTCCATACGGTCGCCGGCGGCTCGCTCGTCATCCGCCAGGGGCGTGGCACGGTAGGCGGCGAATGCACGCTCGCTGGTCTGGCGGTTCTCCCTCATGGACGCGAGGATGGCGCTTCGTTCGGTTGCATCGCCTCCCGCCGTGGCAGCCGCCAGCAGACGGTAGAGATCGCGGCTCTGCGCCACCGCATTGGAGCGTGCCTCAGCGGTCTTGGCGACCGACACGAGGTTGTTGGAGAACACTGACTGCAAGCTAGAAGACAATGAGCCGATTCCCTGGCTACCGACAACGCCAACGATCAAGGTGATGGAGGCGCAAAGCGCGAATGCAAGATACAGCTTGGTAGATATCTTGGCGTCGTAAAACCAGTTCATATGCACACCTGGACAGGGAAAGATGAGCTGCGCTCGCCAGACAGGCGACGGCATCAACACCATATCGACTGGGCCAGAGGAGGCTGAAGGGTCGGAGGGGACTTTATTTGAAGGACGGCGCGGTCAACCGATACCGCTGCCTGACAGGTCAATGACATGACCCGGCGCCAATTGCATAGGGCGTTGAGAGAAGGAATGCGGATAAGCCAAGGAACGTCGCCGGCGCGTTACCCGGACGGGAATCACTCGTCCTCGTCGTTCACTCGATCACGCAATTCCTTGCCCGGCTTGAAGTGCGGAACGAACTTGCCATCCAGGCGTACCGATTGCCCGGTCTTGGGGTTACGACCCACCCGCGGAGCGCGGTAATGAAGGGAGAAACTGCCGAAGCCACGGATCTCGATGCGATCACCGGTCGCCAGCGCCTGGGACATCTGTTCCAGCATGGTCTTGATGGCCAGCTCGACATCTTTGTTTGAAAGCTGCCCTTGGTGGGTGACGATTCTTTCGATCAACTCCGACTTGGTCATACTTTTCCCTTCGTTTTCAAGCGGCTATGTCACTCGATGGAAAGGTTGTAGCACGCTGATCAGCTTTTGAACAGCCTAAAAAATCACCAGCTCTGAAAATGTGCCCGACGTCTTGAATCGATTGCCACCGATTCCGGCAGGTGAAGGTAAGTCGTTGACTGTGCAGCATTGTTGACGAGCGCGGCGATTCGCGCTGACTAGCTGCAGGCGCAAGGCATGAAAGGTGATCAAATCCCTGCAGGCGCCGTCCAAGCATGCATTCTATGGTCAGAGGCCACCCGCGCCTCAGGAGAAACCCGTGCTGATCCCCGCCAACCTGCTCGAGGCAGATACCCTCACCCGCCTGATCGAGGACTTCGTCACCCGCGACGGCACCGACAATGGCGATGAAACACCGCTGGACACCCGGGTGACACGCGTGCGCCGGGCGCTCGACAAAGGCGAAGCGGTCATCGTGTTCGACCCGGAAAGCCAACAGTGCCAGTTGGCGCTCAAGCGTGACGTACCCAAGGAGTGGCTGGAGCAGGACGAGGGCTGACGCCGAGTGGTGGGCCGCTCGCACCTACAAGAGCGGTACGCCACCTGCAATCATTGTAGGAACCGCGCCCCGCGGCGAATAGCCGTGGCAACGCCGTAATCGCAGCATGGCCGCCATCGTTTCGCGCCGGGGCGACGCTCCTACGCGAGCGGTACGCCACCTGCAATCATTGTAGGAGCCGCGCCCCGCGGCGAATGGCCGTGGCAACGCCGTAATCGCAGCATGGCTGCCATCGTTTCGCGCCGGGGCGACGCTCCTACGCGAGCGGTGCGTCACCTGCAATCATTGTAGGAGCCGCGCCCCGCGGCGAATGGCCGTGGCAACGCCGTAATCGCAGCATGGCCGCCATCGTTTCGCGCCGGGGGCGATGCGTCTATAGGAGTGGTGGATACCTTTGATCAGGTTGGGGTGATCAAAGCCAGATCGCATCCCAATGAGGGTAATCGCCTGCTCGCGTTACCAGTCCAGCGCGTATGGGATTCGCCACGATATAGCGGGCCACGTCAAGCACGTCTTCTTCTTTGCGCAGTGCATGGTCATGAAAACCTTTTTGCCAGATCTTCCCGCCATAGTATTTTGCAGATAGCGACTTCACCCTACCGACCAAGTTTGAAAGCGTTCCCTGTCGCAAATCGAACAGCCAGTGCAGGTGATCAGGCATCACAACATAACAGAGGGTTGTATGGGATCCTGCGAGAGCGTCCTGCTGGATGATTCGGATCAGCATTCTTGCCAAGTGGAAATCGTTGAAAATCGGCTTTCTGTGGGCTGTCACGGTGGTGATCAAATAGTACTGACCGGGTACCGACCATCGCCCCAAACGAAGCCGATGCCCTGCGCTGTGCTCGACGCTCATAAGAATCCCTCCTTGGAGTCTGCAGTTTTGGCAGTGTAGACGCGTCGAAGCGGGCGATGCGCTACCTGCAATCATTGTAGGAGCCGCGTCCCGCGGCGATTGGGTCGTGGCAACGCCATAAATCGCAGTATGGCCACCATCGTTTCGCGCCGGGGCGACGCTCCTACGCGAGTACGCCACCTGCAATTGTTGTAGGAGCCGCGACTGCGCGGCGAATGGTGGGTACGACGCCGATGGCGGTATGGCCACCATCGCTTTCGAGCCGGGGCGCGGCGTTACCCGCGCAATCCTCCTTCCCGCTCCCAGGCACAGCGCACGCGCAGCGCGCCGTCCTGGGGGCTGTGCAGGCCGCTCTCCGACTCCGCTTCCCAGCGGAAGGTGTGGGTGCCATTCAGCTCGGTCTCCAGGTGCACCACGGCACTGGCCCAGTAGAGGCGCTTGAGCAGCGCTTCGAACTCGGCGACCCACAGTTTCCACTCGTATTCGATGGTCTGGTAACTGGCGCCGAAGTGAATCACCTGGGTCTGGTACAGGCCGCTGCCCGGTTGCTGGCAGCAGGAGAACATCTCGCGCCCCAGAAACGGCCAGGCGTCGCCGCTCGGCAATGCGTCGAGCACCTGCTTGTTGAGCAGACGTCGCAGGCGGCTCTCTGCCGGGCTGTCCGACGGCCAGTCACAAATGTTGCCGTAGACGATGGATTCCGATTCCACGGGGGCACTCCGCTAAAAACTGGCAGCCTTCTATCACAGCCCGCGATGCAGGGGAATGCTGCAGGCAGCACGGCCAGTCAGGACGGTGATGGAGATCATTCAATCACCCGGGCTCACGGGTTAGCCATGCTCCCGGGTTTCGCTTCGCGCTACCCGGGCGACAACGGGTCAGGCCGTAGTGCGGCGCGGGCCCTTGCGCATCAGCCAGGCCAGCAGCACCATCACCACCGCCATGCCGGTCAGTACCAGGAACGGCACCTGGTAGGTCCCCGACATATCCCGCGCCAGGCCACTGAGCACCGGGCTCAGGCACGCCACGCTGTAGCCCGAGCCGAGCATCATCGCCGTCCAGCGACTGACCGCCAGCGGCGAACCGGCTTCGTAGATGGGCAGCAGCAGCGACAAGGCAAAGGAGCCGCTCATGCCGAAGCCCAGGGTCAATGCCCAGAATTCCGGGACGAAGGTGGGCATGAAGGTGATCATCACCAGGCTAACCAGGGTCAGGGAGCCGCAGCCGACCATCAGCAGGTAGCGGTTCAGGCGCTGTACCAGCATGGGCAGCACGAAGGAGCTCGGCAGCCCCATCAGCATGGCCAGGCTGAACAGCGTGTTGCTGTGCATCGCCGACAGCCCCGCCTCCTGGTAGCGCGCCACCGTCCAGGTCGCCACCGCGTAGAACAGGCCGGCCTGCAGGGCGAAATAGGCGCTGATCAACCAGGCCCGGCCCTCGCGCCAGGGCAAGCCGGCAGAGGCGTCTTCACTGCTCAGCGGCTCGGCGTGCTGCTTGGGCAGAAGGCACCAGATGACCACGGCCAATACCGCCGGCACTGCCCAGATGGCCAGGCCATAGCTCCAGTCGTCGCCGAACAGCTGGGCGACCGGCATGGTCAGCACCACGCCGATGGCGCCACCCACGGCCATGCTCAGCGAATACCAGGCCAGCACCTGGCCCATGCGACCGATGAAATGACGCTTGATGAATCCCGACAGCAAAGGACCGGCAATGGCGATGGCGGCCCCCAGCAGCACCGCGCTGCCGACCAGTATCGTGCTGGAGTGACCCACCAGGCGTAGCGTCAGCGCCAGCGCGATGGCGGCCAGGCACAGGGTAATGGTGCGCTCCAGGCCAAGGCGCACCGCCAGCCGGGGCGCGAGGGGCGCCAGCAGGCCCATGCACAACACCGGCAGCGCCGTGGTGAGGCTGATAAAGCCACGACTCAGGGACAGTTCCTGAGCGATACGTTCGATAAGCGGCGCCAGCGAGGTAATGCCGGGTCGCAGGTTCACCGCTGCGGCCACCAGGGCCAGCAGCAGTAAAGCGCGGGAGACGGGTTTCACACGAGTTCCTGATCAGGTGGCCAGGTTTAGCCGAGGCGGCAACCCTACTCGTGCGTTTCGATTAGGGCAAGCGCGAGCCAGTGCTCGCACTGTGCGATGGCCTGAGAAGCTGTTCAGGATTACTCGCAGTAATTGCATCTGTAATGACTGCAACGGGCGGAAGCGGACGTAGGGTGGATGACGCTTTTTTCATCCACCATTGCGGTTTCGAAGCGGTGGACGGGTGAAGCGTCGTCCACCCTACAAAAGCGCACGATGTTCGATTCTGCCTTCTTGCAGCCGATTCACGGGGATCCAAGCGCCCAGAAACCCAAAGGTCGTGACAGGCTTAAGGCGTCTTCGCTTCGCGCTGCCCGGCAGCCTTGGCGCGCATCTTCTCGCACATCAGGGTCATCTCGTCGTACAGCAGCTGCGGATTCTTCTGCTTCAGCGCCCAGGCCTGGCGGCCCTGCTCGTGGGGCAGGATCATGAACTCGCCAGCGGCCACCGCCTGGAAGATATAGTCGGCGATGAACTCGGCGTTGATCGGCGAGCTCTCCAGCAACTTGCCCACCTGGGCCTTCATGGCGGGCGTCGGGCCGCGGAACGAATCGAGCAGGTTGGTCTGGAAGAACGACGGGCACACCACGTGCACGCCGACCTGCAGGGGCTTGAGCTCGGCCAGCAGGCTTTCCGACAGGGCCACCACACCGGCCTTGGCGACGTTGTAGTTGCTCATGCCTGGGCCCTGCATCAGCGCCGCCATGGAGGCGATATTGATGATGCGTCCGTGGCTGCGCTCGAGCAGCGGCAGGAACGCCTTGCAGCCTTTGACCACGCCCATCAGGTTGATCGACAGCTGCCAGTCCCAGTCTTCGAGCGACAGCTCGGCAAAGAAACCACCTGAGGCCACGCCGGCATTGTTGATGATGATGTCGATGCCGGCGAATTTCTCTTCGCAGGCCTGGGCCAGGGCGGTCAGTTGGCTGTAGTCACGCACGTCGCAACGCAGGGTGAAGCCGTCGCCGCCCGCCTCGCGCACCAGGCGCAGGGTCTCGGCCAACCCGTCGTCGTTGACGTCCGACAGCGCCAGGCGCCAGCCCTCGCGCGCCCAGCGCAGCGCGAGCTCGCGCCCCAAGCCGGATCCGGCGCCCGTGATCATCATGCGATTGCTCATACCCAACCTGCCCTGCTGGCCAATGGAAGACAGCCCGAGTGTAGCGAAGGCACAGGCGCCTCCCAGCCATCATCAGCTTGTTGAATGGGTGCACCGCGGGGTGGGTATGGCGTAGCGTCCAGCTCCCCGGGTATCGCTGCGCTCAACCCGGGCTACGATCTCGATGGTTACTGGAACAGGCGGGTGCTCAGCTCGTGGCTGGCTTCGAGCAGGATCGGCAAGAAGCGGTTTTCCAACTCCTGGCGGGACACGCGGCCCACATGGGTGCCGACGTTGAGCGCCGCCAGTACCTGGCCGGCGGAATCCTTGAGCGGTACGGCGATGGAGCGCAGGCTGACCTCCAGCTCCTGGTCGATGATCACCCAGCCCTGGCGGCGGATTTCCTCGATATTGGCACGCAGGTCGTCCGGGGTATGCAGGGTACGGCTGGTTTTCACCTGCAGATCCGCATGGCTCAGGTAGTCGTCCAGCGCCGCATCGTCCAGCGCCGCCAGCAGGATACGGCCCATGGAGGTGCAATAGGCCGGCAGCCGGCTGCCCACGCTCAGGTCCACGGAGATCAGCCGCTGCGGCGTCGCCGAGCGTGCGATATAGAGAATCTCGTCGCCTTCCAGGGTGGCCATCGAACAGGCCTCGTGCAGCTGCTCGCTGAGCCGGTCGAGAATCGGCTGCGCGGTAACGGCCATGGGCGTGGACGACAGGTACGCATGGCCCAGGGTCAGCACCTTGGGCAGCAGTGAGTAGACCCGCCCATCGGTGGTCACGTAACCGAGCTTCATCAGCGTGTGCAGGCAACGGCGCACCGCTGCGCGAGGGATCTCGGTGCGGTGGCTGATCTGGGCGATGGTCAGGTGGCGCTTGCGTTCCTGAAAGGCATGGATGACCGCCAGGCCCCGGGCCAGTGAGGTCATGAAGTTGGGATCGCCGGTAAAGGCTTCGATGCGTTTGGCCGGCGACGCGATGATCGGCGGCGCCATGGAACTGGGCACGGAACGGGATTCGGGCATGGCACTGTCACTCGTCCAGACGGTATGCGCGATTATCGAACTGCGGTTCGATAATCGCAAGAGAGTACCGACCTCCCCACGAATCCTGCATAAGACGCCGGTATTGCAGCGCGGCACCCTCATTCGCGCCGGGGCGGCGCTCCTACATCAATGTGGACTTCATGCGATCGTGTAGGAGCGGCGACCTCGCCGCGAATTGGGGCAGCGCTGCAGTTACGGAGCATTACTGCAATCGTTTTCGCACCAAGGCGACCCTTCTGTTGGGTAACTACTGCGCGTGATGGCGATACAGCGCAGGCGGCACGCCGGTGCTGTCCACCGGCTCCCAGGGCCCTTGCAGGGTGCCGGCCCAGCTCCAGCCGTCCTGCCAACGGTAGAAGGTGCGCTCGCGGTAGTAGGTGTTGCGCTCGGAGTCGATCTGGTAGACGCCCAGCGTGCCGTTCCAATGGCTGGAGACGCCCGGTGGCGGCGCGAAGCGGGGATGGGATTTGCTCACCGGCGGCGAGCCGGCGGGGGCCGAAGGGCCGCCATCGGGTTTGCCAGGCGCCGGGCTGTGCAAGGTACAGCCGGCAAGGCTCAACAAGGTGGCTGCTACGGCAGCGCAGATCAGTCTGTTCATGGTGGTGTGCCGTCAGGGCTATCGATGACAAGGCGTTGCACGTCCTGGGTGCTACTGGCCACCGGTTGCCCCTGGCCGATCCACTCGCCGCTCTTTGCATCGCCGGCGCGCGAAATGCGCGCTACCAGTTGAACCTGGTCGAACGCGGAAAGTTTCAGCTGCGGCATCATCGCATCGCCGTCGGCCAGGCTGACCTGGGCCGGCAACTCGGCCACGGTCAGGCGCTTGGCCGCCAACGGCATCGGCGGCCCGGAAGCGGCGCGGGCGAAGACGAACACCGTATCGCCGGGCTGCACCTTGTCGCGCAGCGCCGGCGCCAGTTCGACACGCACCTGCAAGCCAGCCGCTTGCGGCTGTGCGGCGGCGGCATCACCGCCCTGGGCGCCCAACTCCTGGCGCGCGCGCTCGATCCCCCCGGCAATCGCCTGCCGCGAGGGATCGCCCTCGGGCAGCACGGCCACCAGGCGCTGCCAGTAGCCGATGGCATCCGCGAAACGTTGCTCCTCATAGGCGGCAATGCCCAGCAGGCCGAGGCTGGTCACCTCCTCCGGGTCCGCTTGCAAGGCTTCGCCAGTCAGGGCATCCAGTTGCGGGCTCCATTGCTTGTCAGCCGCAAAATACAACGCCTGGGCCCACTGCCCGAGCAGCTCCGGCTCCCGGCCGGCGACCTTGACCGCCTGCCCGAAGGCGCGCGCCGCATCGGCGGCACGTTGCTGGGCCATGTAGCTGCGGCCGAGGAAATACCAGCCTTCAGCCGATTCAGGATTGTTCTGCACCGCCTGTTCCAGGCGCGTGGTCATCTCCTCGATGCTGTGCGGCTCACCCGCGAAGGTGCGCGCCTGCTCCACCTGGTCGATGGCGCCCCACTGCTGGTAAAGCAGCACGGCCAACACAGGCATCAGCGCCGCGGCCAGCAGCGGCACGCCGCGCCCCAGGCGGCGGCCCTGCCGGGCTTCGCTGCCTTCGGTATCGGCCAACAACTCGCGGGCGGCTTCGTCGCGGGCAGCTTGCAACTGCGCGGCATCGAGCGTGCCGGCCTGGTGCTGTTGCTCCAGCTCGCCCAGGCGCTCCTGATAGAGGGTGACGTTCAGGGCCGTGCGGTCTTCCTCGGCCTGCACCTTGCGCCCGCGCAGCAGCGGAACGAGCAGAAAACTCACGGCGAGCAGACACAGCAGGCCGGCGGACAACCAGAATTCGATCATGGGGCTTTCTTATCCTCAGGCGCCTGCTCGAGCAGTTGCGCCAGACGTTGCTGTTCATCGCTCGACAGACCCGTGGAGGCCTCAGCACCAACCTTGCGACGGCGCAGCACGATCACCCCCAGCAACACGAAGCCACCGGCCAGAAACGCTGCCGGGCCATACCAGAGCAACAGCGTGCGGCCGCTGACCGGCGGTTTGTAGAGCACGAAGTCGCCATAGCGGGCGACCAGGTAGTCGATGATCTGCGCATTGCTCTGGCCCGCCTCGAGCATGCGGTAGATCTCGGCGCGCAGGTCCATGGCGATCGGCGCGTCGGAGTCGGCGATGTTCTGGTTCTGGCATTTCGGGCAGCGCAGCTCTTCGGTGAGCTGGCGGTAGCGGGCGCGTTCGGCTTCGCTGGCGAACTCGTAGGTGTCGATGGCCGCCTGGGCGACGCCACCCAGCGCGAGCAGAAGAACCAGGCCGGTCAGCAAGCGTCTCATTGGCCCGCCTCGTCGACCATCTGCTGGTACAACGGCGCCAGCTTCTCGCGCCAGATCGCCTCGTCGATCACGCCAACGAACTTGTGGCGGATGATGCCCTTGGCGTCGACGAAGAAGGTTTCCGGCGCGCCGTACACGCCGAGATCCAGGCCCAAGGTGCCTTTGGGGTCGCTGATATTGAGCTGGTACGGGTCATGGAATTCGCTCAGCCATTTCTGCGCGGCGGCGTTGTCGTCCTTGTAGTTGACGCCATGGATGTTCACGCCCATGGCCGCCAGCTTATTGAGCACCGGGTGCTCGACCTTGCAGGCCACACACCAGGTGGCCCAGACGTTGACCAACGACGGTTTGCCAAGCAGGTTCTGCTGGGTGATCAACTGATCACCCTCCACCGCCGGCAGCGAGAAGGCCGGGAAGGGTTTGTCGATCAATGCCGACGGCAGCTCGGACGGGTCGAGAAACAGCCCGCGATAGAGAAACACCGCCACGCCGAGAAAGATCACCAGCGGTAGCAACAAGATCAGCCGTCTCATGCGCGTGCCTCCTGCAGACCCAGCGCGTCACGCACGCGGGTTTTGACCTTCATCCGATAGCGCTTGTCGGCAGCGGCGAGAAAGCCGCCGAAGCCCATCATCAGGGCGCCCAGCCAGATCCAGCGCACGAAGGGTTTGATATGGATACGCACCGCCCAGGCGCCCTGCCCCAGCGGCTCGCCGAGGGCGACGAACAGGTCACGGGTCAGCCCGGCGTCGATGCCCGCTTCGGTCATCACCGATTGCTGCACGGTGTACAGGCGCTTTTCCGGGTGCAGCACGGCGATCTGCCGCTCGCCGTCGAAGATGCGCACCGTGCCACGGTCGGAAATGAAGTTCGGCCCCTCATGGTGCGCAGCGCCCTCGAACACGAAGCGATAGCCACCCAGCTCCACCGCCTCGCCCGGTGCCATGCGCATGTCGCGCTCGAAGCTGCCCAGGCTGGTGAGGATCACCCCCAGTGCGCAGACCGCCAGCCCCAGGTGCGCCAGCTGCATGCCCCAATAACTGCGGCCCAGGCTGGCCATACCTTTGAAAAAGCCCTTGTGACGGGTCTTGTCCTGGATGTCGCGCAGCCCGGCCATTGTTACCCAGGCGGCCAACAGGCAGACGCCGAGCACCGCCCAGTGGAAATCGCCCCATGCCAGGCTGGCCAGCAATGCCAATATCACGCTGGCGACCAGCACCGGGGTGAGCATGCCCAGCAGCCAGCGCAGCGGCGTGTCCTTCCAGCGCACCAGCACGCCGACCGCGAGCACGGCCATCAACAGCCCCATCAAGGGCACGAACAGCGCATTGAAGTATGGCGGGCCGACCGACAGCTTGGCACCGCTCAGGGCATCGAGCACCAGCGGATAGAGGGTGCCGAGCAGGATCATCGAGGCGGCTACCACCAGAATCAGGTTGTTGGCCAGCAGCAGGGTTTCCCGCGACCACAGGCCAAAGCCGACCTGGCTGCGCACAACCGGGGCGCGCAAGGCGAACAGGGTCAGCGAACCGCCGACCACCAGCAGCAGGAAGGCGAGAATGAACACGCCGCGCTCCGGATCGCTGGCGAAGGCGTGCACCGAAGTCAGCACACCCGAGCGAACCAGGAAGGTACCCAGCAAGCTCAGGGAGAACGCGGCGATGGCCAGCAGCACCGTCCAGCTCTTGAACACGCCGCGCTTCTCGGTAACCGCCAGCGAGTGAATCAGCGCAGTGCCGACCAGCCAGGGCATGAACGAGGCATTTTCCACCGGATCCCAGAACCACCAGCCGCCCCAGCCCAGCTCGTAATACGCCCACCAGGAACCCAGGGCAATACCAATGCCGAGAAAGGCCCAGGCAACGATGGTCCAGGGCCGCGACCAGCGTGCCCAAGCAGCGTCCAGCTTGCCGCCGAGCAGCGCGGCGATGGCGAAGGCGAAGGCCACCGAAAAGCCCACATAGCCCATGTACAGCATCGGCGGGTGGATGATCAGGCCGAAGTCCTGCAGCAGCGGATTGAGGTCGCGGCCATCGGCCGGCACGTTCGGCAGCAAGCGGGTGAAGGGGTTGGAGGTGACGATCAGAAACAGCAGGAAGCCGACGCTGATGATACCCATCACGCCCAGCACGCGGGCGAGCATTTCCTCGGGCAACTGCCGCGAGAAGATCGCCACGGCAAAGGTCCAGCCGCCGAGAATCAGCGCCCAGAGCAGCAGCGAGCCCTCGTGGGCGCCCCACACGGCGCTGAACTTGTAGTACCAGGGCAGCGCCGTGTTGGAGTTCTGCGCCACATAGGCCACGGAAAAGTCGTCGAGCATAAAGGAATACGTCAGGCAGGCGAAGGCGAACGCCAGAAAGGCGAACTGCCCCCAGGCCGCCGGCTGCGCCAGGCTCATCCATTGCCGGTCGCCGCGCCAGGCACCGATCAACGGCAGCGTGGACTGCACCAGGGCCAGGCACAGCGCCAGGATCATCGCCAGATGACCGAGTTCGGGAATCATCGTGGGGCCTCCCCGGTTTTCTCGTAGTGCCTGTTCATGCCGCTCTGCTCCAAGGCCTGCTTGACCTCGGGCGGCATGTAGTTCTCGTCGTGCTTGGCCAGCACTTCATCGGCGAGCAGGATGCCGCTCTCATCGACCTTGCCCATGGCAACGATGCCCTGCCCCTCGCGAAACAGATCCGGCAGGATGCCGTGGAAGCGAATGGTCACCTGCGCCGCGCCATCGGTGACCACGAAGTCGGTCTGCAGGGAATCGCTGGAGCGTTTCACCGAGCCCTTTTCTACCAGGCCACCGGCACGAATGCGGGTATCGACCGGCGCTTCACCGTTGGCGATCTGCGTCGGGGTGTAGAACAGGTTGATGTTCTGCTGCAGGGCGCTCAGCGCCAGCGCCACGGCGATACCGACGCCGGCAACGATGGCCAGGACGATAAACAGGCGCTTCTTGCGGACGGCGTTCAACGTGACTCCTCCCGGCGCATACGGCGCGCCTCATCCTGCAGGTAACGGCGCCTGGCGCGCAGCGGCAACAGTACATTGAGCACCAGCACCACCAGGCAGATCCCGTAGGCCGACCACACGTAAGCGCCATGGTTACCCATGGCGAGAAAGTCGGCGAATGACGCGAAACTCATCGTTTGCCCTCCACCAGCGCGCGAATCTCGGTTTTCACCCAGCTGCTGCGCGCTTCCCGGCGCAGCACTTCGAGACGCATGCGCAGCAGCAGCACCGCCGCGAAGAAGCAGTAGAAGCCCAGCACCATGATCAACAGCGGCAACCACATCTGCACCGGCATCGCCGGCTTGTCGATGACGCTGAAGGTGGCCGGCTGGTGCAGGGTGTTCCACCACTCCACCGAGTACTTGATGATCGGGATGTTGATCACCCCGACCACTGCCAGCACCGCGGTGGCCTTGGCGGCGCTGTCGCGGTTGCTGATCGCCTGGCCGAGGGCGATCACGCCGAAATACAGGAACAGCAGGATCAGCATCGAGGTCAGGCGCGCATCCCAGATCCAGTAGGTGCCCCAGGTCGGCTTGCCCCACACGGCGCCGGTGATCAGGGCGATGGCGGTCATCCAGGCGCCGATGGGCGCTGCCTGCTGCAGGGCCACATCGGCCAGTTTTATCTTCCACACCAGGCCGACCAGGCCGGCTACCGCCAGCATCACGTAGATCGACTGGGCCAGGAACGCCGCCGGGACGTGGATGTAGATGATTCGGAAGCTGTTGCCCTGCTGGTAGTCCGGCGGCGCGAAGGCCAGGCCCCACACCGTGCCCACGACCAACAACACGGTGGCGGCAATGGCCAGGCCGGGCAGCCAGCGGCCACTGATCTCGTAGAACCATTTGGGCGAGCCCAGCTTGTGAAACCATGTCCAGTTCATCAGGTCACTCATCATTCTCCAAGGTCAGGGCCCGGCGGCCATCCTCGGTAGCACGTTCAATCACTCGCTGACGCTGATACTCAGGCCGGCGGCTATGGCGAAGGGTGTCAGGGTTACCGTCAGTGCACTGAGGCTGGCCAGCCAGAGCAGATGCCCGGCTACCGGCAACCCTTGCAGACTCGCCTGCAAGGCCCCGCTGCCAAGAATCAGCACCGGGATGTACAAAGGCAAAATGAGCAGCGCCAGCAACAGCCCGCCGCGCTTGAGGCCCACCGTCAGGGCGGCGCCAATGGCGCCCAGCAGGCTGAGAATCGGCGTACCCAGCAGCAGGGAAGCCAGCAATACCGGCAGGCAGCGTCCCGGCAGGCCGAGCATCAAGGCCAGCAGCGGCGACAGCAAAACCAGGGCCAGGCCGGAAAACAGCCAGTGGGCCATGACTTTGGCCAGCACCAGCACCGGCAAGGGGTGCGAGGAAAGCAGCCATTGCTCCAGGGAGCCGTCCTCGAAGTCGCTGCGAAACAGGCCATCGAGGGACAGCAGTACCGCCAGCAGCGCCGCGACCCACACCAGGCCGGGCGAAAGGCTTTGCAGCAGTTGCGTTTGCGGCCCGACGGCCAGTGGAAACAGGGCGATGACGATAGCGAAGAACACCAGTGGATTGGCCAGCTCTGCAGGGCGCCGACACAGCAGCCGCGCCTCGCGCATGACCAGCAGCATAAACACGCTATTCATGGGCCATGCTGTCCCAGATCAAGATCCCGGTAGCCATCCGGCATCCGGCTCAACGAATGGTGGGTGGTCAGGACCACCAGACCGCCCGCTCTGCAATGTGCAGCCAGATGGTCTTCGAGCTGGCTGACTGCATGCTTGTCCAGGGCGGTAAAGGGCTCGTCGAGAATCCATAACGGCGGGCTGTCCAGATACAGGCGTGCCAGTGCCACGCGGCGTTGCTGGCCGGCAGACAGGGTATGACAGGGCACGTCTTCGAAACCGCGCAGCCCGACGGCCTCCAGTGCCTGCCAGATCTGCTCGCGGCTTGCGGGACGATGCAGGGCACACAGCCAGGCGAGGTTTTCCTCGGCGCTGAGCAGCCCCTTGATGCCTGCGGCATGGCCGATCCACAGCAGGTCACCGCTGCAGCTGGCGAGGGGCTGGCCTTTGACACGGACGGTGCCGCTGGAGGGCGGCCTGAGACCGGCAAGCACCCGCAGCAGGCTGGTCTTGCCGCTGCCGTTGGGCCCGGAGACCTGCAGCATCTGCCCGGCGTCCAGCCTGATGTCGAGATTCTCGAACAACAGCCGCCAGTCCCGTTCGCAGGACAGCGCAGTGGCTTCGAGAAAGGGACTGCTCACAACGCGGGCACCTGGTTCAAGTCGGGACGATTGCGGCCGCTATACTGTTGCGGACGTTCGGATTGGCCGCGAGTATACATGCCCGCCCTGCTCGCCCGCAGTGTGCATTGGGCCCAGAGTATGAGACTTAATGACCGAGATCAGTGGATCGCGTCCTGTCGCCCCCCCGCCGGCGGCCAGCAGACCCGCAGTTAGTGCCGCCGACCTGGCGGTAAAGCTGCTCAAACCCCTGGACGGCCTGATGGCGGCCGGGGAAAGCGCCAAGGCCGAGGTGGTTGGCGTCAGGGAAGGCGCGCAGAACTTCCAGCTGATGCTGCGCGTGACCCTGGACGGTGGCCGCCAGGCGACCCTGCAGGCCAGCAGCCCGCAGCCGCTCGCCCAGGGTACCGCGCTGGCCGTCACCGCGCTCTCCGATACCCGCCTGGCGCTGGCCGTCCTGGCCGGCGGCAACAAACCGCTGACCAGCATCGACCTCGAGCAACTGCCCGTTGGCACCCTGCTGCAAGGCAAGGTGCTTTCTCGCGAAGCGCTGCCCGTCCAGGCTGCCCAGGCCACCGTCTTCAAAGTGCTGGTCAACCTGCTCAACACCGGGATGGCCGGCAAGACCCTGAGCCTGGAAACCAGCCTCGACCTGCCGCCTGGCAGCCTGCTCAGCGCCCGGGTGCAGGGTGATCAGTCCCTTGCCTTTCTACCGCTCAGTGGCCGCCTCGACCAGCTCGCCCTGCTCCAGCAACTCGGCAACCAGCAAAGCCGTCAGGGCTCACTGGAAGGCCTGATGGCGGCGCTCAAGGGCATGGGTGGCCAGGGCGGCCTGCCCGAAGGCTTGAAGGGCAGCATCGACAAGCTGCTGGCAGGCCTGCCGACTGGCGAGCAGATGAGCGATGGCAAGAGTCTGATGAAGGCCTTGGAAAACAGCGGGCTGTTTCTCGAGAGCAAACTGCTGGCCGGCCAGACCGGCGGCCTGGGCACCGACATGAAGGCCAACCTGCTGCGCCTGGTCAGCCAGTTGCTGCCCTTGCTGCCCGGTGCCGCGCCCCTGGCCGCGGCAACCGCCTCGGCCAATGCCATGACCCAGGCGCTGCCGGCCTTCGCCCGCAACGTGCTGGGCAATATCGGCCAGAGCAGCGGCCGCCAGCAGGCGATGAGTTTTCCCCTGCCCAGCCGCCTGCTGCAATCCATGGATGAAGAGGCCGACCTGGAGGCATTGCTCAAGCTCGCGGCCGCCGCCATCTCGCGCCTGCAGACCCACCAGTTGTCGAGCCTCTCACAGAGCCAGGTCGGCCCCGAGGGCCAGCTGTTGACCACCTGGCAGATGGAAGTGCCGATACGCAATCAGCACGAACTGGTGCCGTTGCAGGTGAAGATTCAGCACGAGGAGCCGGCGCCCTCCGGCAAGCAGGATCCCAAGGAAGCGCTGTGGCGTATCGACCTGGCGTTCGACCTCGATCCCCTGGGGCCGCTGCAGGTGCAGGCGCAGCTGGCCCATGGCAGCCTGTCCAGCCAACTGTGGGCCGAGCGCGCCAGCACCGCCGGGCTGATCGACCGCGAACTGGGCAACCTGCGCGAACGCCTGGTGGCCGCCGGCCTGACGGTAGGCGACCTGGTGTGCAGCCTGGGCACGCCGCCCCAGGGCCCGAAAACCTCCCTGGAACAACGCTGGGTCGATGAAACCGCATGAGCCATAAAGCCCCACGCCAGGCCATCGCCCTCACCTACGATGGCCAGAACGCCCCCAACCTCAGCGCCAAGGGCGACGACGAGCTGGCCGAGGCCATACTGGCCATCGCCCGCGCCCACGATGTGCCGATCTACGAAAACGCCGAACTGGTGCGCCTGCTCGCACGCCTGGAACTGGGCGAAGCGATTCCCGAGCAGCTGTATCGCTGCATCGCGGAAATCATCGCCTTCGCCTGGTACCTGAAAGGCAAGTTCCCGGCGGGTTTCGACCCACGAGGCAAACCCAAGGACGGACCGTTGAGGCTCGAAGGGCCGGGCAAGAAAACCGGGCGCTGACTACGGCGCTCCGCCCCAGATTGCCAGCGCCCCTGTGGGAGCGCCGACCTCGGCGCGAAAAGATTTTGGCCTTGCTGCAAGAGCGGCGTTGTACGCACTATTCGCGGCGAGGTCGCCGCTCCTACGAGATCGCGGGCATCCCCTTACTCGCGTGGGAGCGCCGACCCAGCGCGAAAAGATTGCGGCCTTGCTGCAAGAGCGGCGTTGTACGCACTATTCGCGGCGAGGTCGCCGCTCCTACGAGATCGCGGGCATCCCCTTACTCGCGTGGGAGCGCCGACCCGGCGCGAAAGGATTGTGGCCTTGTTGCAAGACCGGCGTCGTAAACAGGATCCGTGGCGAGGTCGCCGTTCCCAAAAGATCGCGAGCAACCAGCCACAGGTTAGGAGCGGCGCGCCTGATGCAGCTTGGCGACCAGATCCGCTTCGGCCTTGCTGAGGCCGCAGGACTGGGTGAGGTCGTCGGCGCTGGCGCCCATGCCGACCAGCCGCGCAGCCTGAGTGAACGACAGGCTGGTAGGGTCGCGCTGCTCGATCTGGGTGAGCTTGTCCGGCAACGGTGCAACGGTGCGGCGCAGCTCATGCAGTTCTTCGCCCATGCGGATGCTACCGGTCAGGTAGGTATCCAGGCGCTTGCCCAGCTCGCGAATACGCTGGTCGCGCTGGGCATCGCGTTCGGCCTGCAGCTGGCTTGCCAGGCGCAAACGTCCGGCAAGCCAGACGCAAGTACCCACCAGCCCGGCACAGACCAGGGCGAGAACGATGAGCGCGGCTTCGAGCACCTCAGATGCTCTCCAGCTCCGACCACTCCTCCTCGGTCATCATCTTGTCCAGTTCTACCAGAATCAGCAGCTCGCCGTTCTTGTTGCACACGCCCTGGATGAACTTGGCCGATTCGTCGTTACCGACGTTCGGTGCGGTTTCCACTTCGGACTGACGCAGGTAGACCACTTCGGCCACGCTGTCGACCAGGATACCCACCACCTGCTTGTCCGCCTCGATGATGACGATCCGGGTGTTGTCGGTGACGTCGGAGGAGTCCAGGCCGAAACGCTGGCGTGTGTCGATGACGGTGACCACGTTGCCGCGCAGGTTGATGATTCCCAGCACGTAGCTCGGCGCACCCGGTACCGGGGCGATTTCGGTGTAACGCAGCACTTCCTGCACCTGCATCACGTTGATGCCGTAGGTCTCGTTGTCCAGACGGAAGGTGACCCACTGCAGGATCGGATCTTCAGCGCCTTGTGCAGAGCTTTTCTTCATGGCCTAGCCTCGTCATTGACCGCGCGTTGCGGTGCGCGGGAGTCCCGCTATTCAGATGATCGCACGCACGCCATCGCGCGTACGACCGTTATCAGTGTATCTGCCCGTTGTGCATACGCTTGGCGCCGCCGCTGGCGATCAGTTCGGCCAACGCGGCGACGTCCAGCAGCGCACACATGTGTTCGATCACGGTACCGGCCAGCCAGGGTCGCTGAGCGCGCTGGCTGCGCCATTTGATCTCGTCCGGGTTGAGGCGAATCGAGCGGCTGACCTGATGAACCGCCAGGCCCCACTCGTAGCCCTGTACGGAAATCACGTACTGCAGGCCCTGCTTGAAATCGTCCCGGTAACGATCCGGCATCACCCAGCGCGCGGTATCGAGCACCTTCAGGTTGCCAGACTGTGATGGCAGTATGCCCAAAAACCAGTCGGGTTGGCCAAACAAAGGTGTCAGATCCTGGCCGGCCAGCGGGTAGATAGAGCCCAGGCAGACCAACGGCACCGCCAGGGTCAGGCCGGCGACGTCGAACAACAGGCATTCGAACGGCTCTTCAGCCCAATCGGGGCGACCGTCGGGCTGGGTCAGGAACAGCTGTGGGGCCGGGCGATGCACGTCGGCGACCGGCTCGACCACCGGTGGCATGGCAATGGGCTCGACCACGACCGGGGCGACCACCTCGGCCACCGTTTCGACCACCTCGACGCGCGGCTCGCTCGCCACCTCGGCGGTAGCCGGCGGAACCAGGGCCAGCGCAGGCGCTTCGGTGCGTGGCGCCAGCTGCGCATCACGCACCTGCTCCTCGAGCACGGCGGCTTCGAATTCATCGAGGGTGCTGTGCTCGAGGGTTTGTTCGAGTTCGATCGCGGCGTCCTGCAGCAACCCATCGAGGTAAGACTGCAGCGCCAGTTGGGGCCGAGTTGCGGTAGCAGTGGAACGACTCATGAAGGCAACCTGCAGAAGAGTTCTGTATGAGCTATCGGCCGCTGGGGCGGCAGACTTGAGCCGGTTCGCGCAGAATATTCAGCCGCCATGATCAGGCCACCTGGGAGGCGGGCTGCTGCGCCAGCAAATGCTTGAGCAGCGCACGGTAAGCGATGGTGCCACGGCTGTTGCCATCGAACTGCGACGGCGTCAGGCCGGCGCGGCTGGCGTCACGCAGGCGGGTATCGACCGGAATGTAGGCCTGCCAGAGCTGCTCGGGATAGGTGTGCTTGAGCAGACGCAGGGTCGACAGCGACGCCTGGGTGCGACGGTCGAACAGCGTCGGCACGATGGTGTACGGCAGCGCCTGCTTGCGCGAGCGGTTGATCATGGTCAGGGTGTTGACCATGCGCTCCAGGCCCTTGACCGCGAGGAACTCGGTCTGCACCGGAATCACCAGCTGCTGACTGGCCGCCAGGGCATTGACCATCAGTACGCCAAGCAATGGCGGGCTGTCGATCACCGCATAGTCGAAGTCCTGCCACAGCTGCGCCAGGCTCTTGGCGATCACCAGGCCCAGGCCGCTCTGCCCCGGCGACTGACGCTCCAGGGTGGCCTGCGCGGTACTCGACGGCAGCAGGGAAATGCGTTCGTGGCTGGTGGGCAACAGCAACTGCTTGGGCAGGCCTTCCGGCACGTTGCCCTGATGCTGGAACAGGTCGAAATTGCTGTTTTCCAGGGAGTCCGGGTCGTGACCGAAGTAGCTGGTCATCGAACCATGGGGATCGAGGTCGACCACCACCACGCGCTTGCCGGCATCGGCCAGCAGGCCGGCCAGGGCAATGCTCGAAGTGGTCTTGCCCACGCCGCCTTTCTGATTGGATACAGCCCACACTCTCATAATCTTCATCCTCCCGGGGGCAGGCCTGGCCTGGCCGAGACTAATTGCCCATTGCAGGGACTGGCGACGGGGAATTGACGGTGCCGCTGGCGGACGCCGGTGCTGCAAGCCCTGTAGCAGGTTGCGTGCCAGCGCGCTGCAGCGCAGCATCGGGCTGCGCATTGGCGCTCCCCACGCCACTCACACTACGCCGTACATCGAGATTACGCGAGACCACCAACACCACCCGGCGATTGCGCGCCCTGCCCTCCGCCGTGGCGTTATCGGCCACGGGCTGGAACTCGCCATAGCCCACGGCCGCCAGGCGCGACGGATCGACGCCATCCATGGCCAGCATGCGCACGATGCTCGCGGCACGGGCCGCGGACAGCTCCCAGTTGGTGGGGTACTGCGCGGTTCTGATCGGCTGGTTGTCGGTGAAGCCCTCGACATGCACGGGGTTGCCATAGGGCGCCAGGATCTTGGCGATCTTCTCGATGATCTCGAAGGCCTCGTCGTTCGGCAGCGCGTCACCGCTGGGAAACAACAGTCCGGAACTCAGTTCGATCTCGATCCACAGTTCATTGCCGCGCACCTTGAGCTGATCGCTCTGCAACAGCCCGCCGAAGGCATCGCGAATGCTGTCGGCGATGTTCTGCAGGGTCGAGGCGGCGATCTGCTGCGGCGCCGCCTCGTCGACCATCGAGCGATCCGGCTCGGTGGTACGCGGGCGCTCGTCGCCCACCGGAATGGGCTTGATCGAACGATCCGGCTGGTTGAAGACGCCGGTCAGGGTCTCCGAGAGGATCTTGTACTTGCCTTCGTTGATCGACGAAATCGAATACATCACCACGAAGAAGGCGAACAGCAAGGTGATGAAGTCGGCATAGGAAACCAGCCAGCGCTCGTGGTTCTCGTGTTCTTCGTGATGGCGTCGGCGGGCCATGATCAGCTCATGAAGCCTTGCAGCTTCAGCTCGATGGACCGCGGGTTTTCACCTTCACCGATGGACAGGATGCCCTCCAGGAGCATCTCCCGGTACGCCGACTGGCGCAGCGCCACCGATTTCAGCTTGTTGCCGATCGGCAGCAGCAGCAGGTTGGCGATGGCCACACCGTAGATGGTGGCAACGAACGCCACGGCGATGCCGCTACCCAAGAGGCTGGGGTCGGCCAGATTGCCCATCACGTGGATCAAGCCCATGACCGCACCGATGATGCCGATGGTCGGTGCGTAGCCGCCCATGCACTCGAAGAACTTGGCGGCCTGGATGTCGCGGCTTTCCTGGGTGTAGAGGTCCACCTCGAGAATGCTGCGAATGGCTTCCGGCTCGGCGCCGTCGACCAGCAGTTGCAGGCCCTTGCGCGCATAGGGGTCGGCTTCGCCATCGGCGACCGCCTCCAAACCCAGCAGGCCTTCCTTGCGCGCGGTCATGCTCCAGTTCACCACGCGGTCGATGCCGCCCGCCAGGTCGATCTGCGGCGGCGCGAAGATCCAGCGCAGGATGCTCACGGCGCGCTTGAACACCGCCACGGGCGTCTGCAGCAAGGCCGCGCCCAGGGTGCCGCCGATCACGATCAGCGCCGCCGGGCCGTTGAGCAGTGCCGAGACATGACCGCCTTCCAGGTAATTGCCGCCAAGAATCGCGACGAACGCCAGAATGACGCCGATCAGGCTCAGCACATCCATCAGAGGCAGGCCTCGACCAGATGGCGACCGATATCATCGAGGGGATAGACCGCATCGGCCAGGTTGGCCTTGACGATGGCCATGGGCATGCCATAGATCACGCAGCTGGCTTCATCCTGGGCCCAGACCTGGCTGCCGCCCTGCTTGAGCAGGCGCGCGCCCTCACGGCCATCGGCGCCCATGCCGGTGAGCACCACGGCCAATACCTTGTCGTTGTACGACTTGGCCGCCGACCCGAAGGTGATGTCCACGCAGGGCTTGTAGTTCAGGCGCTCGTCACCGGGCAGGATGCGAATGGTGCCACGGCCGTCGATCATCATCTGCTTGCCGCCCGGTGCCAGGATGGCCAGACCGGGGCGCAGGATGTCGCCATCCTCGGCTTCCTTGACGTTGATCTTGCAGAGCTTGTCCAGGCGTTCGGCAAAGGCCTTGGTGAAGGCCGCCGGCATGTGCTGGATCAGCACGATGGGCGTCGGGAAATTGGCCGGCAGCTGAGTCAGTACGCGTTGCAGGGCAACCGGGCCGCCGGTCGAGGTGCCGATCGCCACCAGCTTGTAGCCCTTGCGCTTGGGCGCCGCACTGGCAGCGGCATGCCGCTCGGCCGGCGCATGGCTGACGCTCGGCTGCGGCCGCGCGGCCGCTGCGGGCGTGCTCGGTGCGCCGGCAGGTCGGCTCGGGCTACCACCGGCAGGCGGCGTCACGGACGCCGTGCCGAACCCCCGGCGGTTGCTGCGCGAGATGCTGTGGACCTTCTCGCACAGCAACTGCTTGACCTTCTCGGGGTTGCGCGAGATGTCCTCGAAGTTCTTCGGCAGAAAGTCCACCGCACCGGCGTCCAGCGCATCCAGGGTGACCCGGGCGCCTTCGTGGGTGAGCGAGGAGAACATCAGAACCGGCGTGGGGCAGCGCTGCATGATGTTGCGCACGGAGGTGATGCCGTCCATGAGCGGCATCTCGTAATCCATGGTGATCACGTCCGGCTTCAATGCCAGGGCCTGATCGATGGCCTCACGTCCGTTGGTGGCCGTACCGACCACGGTGATGTTGGGGTCAGACGAGAGAATCTCCGAAACCCTGCGTCGGAAAAAACCGGAGTCATCGACTACCAGTACCTTGACAACCATAAACACTCCTAAGCGGCACGGCCGTCGCCGCGCCGCAGACGATCAGAGACGCCGTGCGTAGCGCTTGAGCATGCTGGGCACATCGAGGATCAGCGCGATGCGGCCGTCACCGGTGATGGTCGCGCCGGACATGCCGGGCGTGCCCTGGAGCATCTTGCCCAACGGCTTGATCACCACCTCTTCCTGGCCGACCAGCTGATCGACCACGAAGCCGATGCGCTGGTTGCCCACGGTGAGAATCACCACATGGCCTTCGCCCTGCTCTTCGTGCGCCGCACTGCTCACCAGCCAGCGCTTGAGATAGAACAGCGGCAGCGCCTTGTCGCGCACGATCACCACTTCCTGGCCATCGACCACGTTGGTGCGCGACAGGTCGAGGTGGAAGATCTCGTTGACGTTGACCAGCGGGAAGGCGAACGCCTGGTTGCCCAGCATCACCATCAGCGTCGGCATGATCGCCAGGGTCAGCGGCACCTTGATGACGATCTTCGAACCCTGGCCCTTCTGCGAGAACACGTTGACCGTGCCGTTGAGCTGGGAAATCTTGGTCTTCACCACGTCCATGCCCACACCGCGGCCGGAGACGTCGGAGATCTCGGTCTTGGTCGAGAAACCGGGGGCGAAGATCAGGTTGTAGCATTCCAGGTCGGTCAGGCGATCGGCCGCGTCCTTGTCCAGCAGGCCCTTTTCCACGGCCTTGCTGCGCAATACGTCGGCGTCCATGCCCTTGCCGTCATCGGTGATCATCAGCAGGATATGGTCGCCCTCCTGCTCGGCGGACAGCACCACCCGGCCGGTGCGCGACTTGCCGGCGGCCTCGCGTTCATCGGGGCTTTCCACGCCATGGTCGACGGCGTTGCGCACCAAGTGCACCAGCGGGTCGGCGAGGGCCTCGACGAGGTTCTTGTCCAGGTCGGTCTCTTCACCCACCAGCTCGAGGTTGATCTCCTTCTTGAGCTGACGGGCCAGGTCGCGAACCAGGCGCGGGAAGCGCCCGAAGACCTTCTTGATCGGCTGCATGCGGGTCTTCATGACCGAGGTCTGCAGGTCGGCGGTCACCACGTCGAGGTTCGACACCGCCTTGGACATGGCCTCGTCGCCGCTGTTGAGCCCCAGGCGCACCAGGCGATTGCGCACCAGCACCAGCTCGCCGACCATGTTCATGATCTCGTCCAGGCGGGCGGTGTCGACGCGAACGGTGGTTTCCGCCTCGCTGGCCGGTGCGCCGGCCGCCGCTGGTGCCGGCGCCGGTTTGCTGGCTTCCGCCTTGGCGGCGGCAGGAGCTGCCTTGCTTGGCTCGGGCTTGGCTATAGGGGCTGGAGCCGCTTTGGCCGATTCGGCCTTGGCTGCGGGCGGCGCGGCCTTGGCTGGCTCGGGGGCAGGCGTCGGCTTGGCAGCAGGCGCGGCGGCCACTGCTACGGCAGGCGCGACGAACTGGCCCTTGCCATGCAACTGGTCGAGCAGCGCCTCGAATTCGTCATCGGTGATTTCGTCGCCCGGCGTTGCCGCAGCCGCGGGCTCGGCGGCCGGCGTTGCGACCGGCTCGGCAGCCGGTGCCACGGCAGGCGCGACGAACTGGCCCTTGCCGTGCAGTTGATCGAGCAGCGCTTCGAATTCGTCGTCGGTGATTTCATCGCCCGGCGCGGCAGCCGCCGGCTCCGCGGCCGCCACCGGCGCAGCGGCCGGTGCCGCGAACTGGCCCTTGCCGTGCAGCTGGTCGAGCAGCGACTCGAACTCGTCATCGGTGATTTCGTCGGTCGAGGCGCTGGCTGGCGCTGGCGATTCATCGCCCAGGGCATCGAGCAATTGCTCGAATTCGCGGTCAGAGATATCTGCCGAAGGCTCGACTGCGGCCGCAACGGGTTCTGCAGGCGCCGGTTCCGGCTCGGCCGCCACTGCTGCAGGCGCAGGCTCTGGCTCGGCACCACCCGGCTCGGCCAGGCGCGAGAGCGCAGCCAGCAGCTGCGGCGAGGCAGGCGTCAGTTCCACCCGCTCACGCACTTCGGCGAACATGCCGTTGACGGCGTCCAGCGCTTCGAGCACCACGTCCATCAGTTCGGCGTCCACACGGCGCTCGCCCTTGCGCAGGATGTCGAACACGTTCTCGGCAATATGGCAGCACTCCACCAGCTCATTGAGCTGCAGGAAGCCGGCACCACCTTTTACCGTGTGAAACCCTCGGAAAATCGCATTGAGCAGGTTCATATCGTCCGGGCGGCTTTCCAGCTCCACCAACTGCTCGGACAATTGCTCGAGAATTTCGCCGGCCTCTACCAGGAAATCCTGGAGGATTTCTTCATCGGCGCCGAAGCTCATATGACGTGCTCCTAAAAACCCAGACTGGACAGCAAATCGTCGACGTCGTCTTGGTTAGAGGCGACGTCATCACGCTTATCGGCATGAATCTGCGGACCTTCACCGCGGGACGGATTTTTTTCTTTGTTCTGCTCGGCACGCAGCTCTTCGTGGTTGTGATCGATACCGGCGAAGCGATCGACCTGGCTGGCCATCAGCACCAGTTTCAGAAGATTGCTCTCGACCTCGGTCACCAACTGGGTGACGCGCTTGATCACCTGGCCGGTCAGGTCCTGGTAATCCTGCGCCAGCAGAATGTCGTTGAGATGCCCCGACAACTTGCTGGTGTCGCGCTGGCTGCGCGCCAGGAACAGCTCGATGCGCTTGGCCAGTTCACGGAACGCCTCGGCGCTCATTTCGCGGCGCATGAAACGGCCCCAATCCTCGGCGAGCGAATCGGCCTCGCTGCTCAGGTCGTTGACCAGCGGCGCACTCTGCTCGACCAGGTCCATGGTGCGGTTGGCCGCACGCTCGGTCATGGTGACCACATAGTTCAGGCGCTCGGTCGCATCGGCGATCTGCGAGACTTCCTTGGCATGCGGTACCCGGGGATCGAGCTGAAAGTTGACGATCGCGTTGTGCAACTCGCGAGTGAGCTTGCCGACTTCGAGGTAAAGACCCCGGTCGCGCGCCTTGTTCAGTTCGTTGATCAGCTGTACGGCTTCGCCAAAGTTGCCCTGTTCGAGGCTGTCGACCAGTTGGCGGGCATTGCTTTTCAGGGTCGACTCGAGGTCAACCTCGTTAGATTCATGGTGTTCCATAACAACCTCGCGGCAGACATCAGCCGTTAACCCGCTCGAAGATTTTCTCGATCTTTTCCTTGAGCACCTGAGCGGTGAACGGCTTGACTACATAGCCATTCACACCGGCTTGCGCGGCCTCGATGATCTGATCGCGTTTGGCTTCCGCCGTGACCATCAGCACAGGCAGGTGCTTGAGTCGCTCGTCGGCACGCACCGCGCGCAACAGGTCGATGCCCGTCATGCCCGGCATGTTCCAGTCGGTTACCAGAAAATCGAAGCTGCCGCTCTGCAGCATCGGCAACGCGGTGGTGCCGTCGTCAGCCTCTGCCGTGTTGGTGAACCCCAGATCACGCAAGAGGTTCTTGATGATCCGTCGCATCGTCGAGAAATCATCGACGATGAGGATTTTCATGTTCTTGTCCAAGTCGACCTCCGTACAGTCCTAAAACGCCTGCAACCTTGTGCAGCGCTTATTAATCGTGAAACCGGCCTGGCTGAACGCCGCAACCCATGCGCTCGGCTTTGCTGCGTTCACTGTGTGCCCCGCCCTGCTGTCCTGCATTTACCACAAGGACTGGCTCGACCAACTCCAACCCCTGAACAAATTCCTATGCGCGCCATTCCCCCAGCCGCGCTCGCAAACGCGCGGCACACTGGCTATGCAGCTGGCTGACCCGCGACTCACTCACCCCCAGTACCTCGCCGATTTCCTTGAGGTTCAGCTCCTCGTCGTAATACAGCGACAACACCAGCCGCTCACGCTCCGGCAGATTACTGATGGCATCGGCCAACGCGGCCTGGAAACGGGTGTCTTCCAGCTCATGCGATGGCCCGTGATGCAGGGAACTCGTGTCTTCCTGCAGGCCGCCGTTCTCGCCTTCCTGCAAGAGGTCGTCGAAACTGAACAGGCGGCTGCCCAAAGTGTCGCCAAGAATGCCGTAGTAATCTTCGAGACTCAATTGGAGTTCGGCAGCAACCTCGTGATCTTTAGCGTCACGACCGGTTCTGGCCTCAATTTTTCGTATCGCATCACTGACCATGCGGCTGTTGCGGTGCACCGAGCGTGGCGCCCAGTCACCCTTGCGCACTTCGTCGAGCATGGCGCCGCGGATGCGAATGCCGGCAAAGGTTTCGAAACTGGCACCCTTGCCGGCGTCGTACTTACGCGACGCCTCGAGCAAGCCGATCATGCCGGCCTGGATCAGATCGTCGACCTGCACGTTGGCCGGCAGGCGGGCCAACAGGTGGTAGGCGATACGTTTTACCAGCGGCGCGTGGCGCTCGATCAACTGATGCTGTGAATCTCGTGCTGTTGCCTTGCTGTACATTCGGAGTCCAGAGGCTGTCGTCATACAGCCGTGTCTGCAGTCGGTTGTTGCACCAGGCGCTCCACGAAAAACTCCAGATGGCCACGCGGGTTGGCCGGCAAGGGCCATGCATCGACCTTCTGGGCAATCGCCTTGAACGCCAGCGCGCACTTCGAACGAGGGAACGCCTCATACACCGCACGTTGTTTCTGTACGGCCTTGCGAACCGATTCGTCGTAGGGCACCGCGCCGACATACTGCAGCGCGACATCCAGAAAACGGTCGGTCACCTTGGTCAGCTTAGCAAACAGATTGCGGCCTTCCTGGGGGCTGTGCGCCATGTTGGCGAGCACCCGGAAACGGCTCATGCCGTGGTCGCGATTAAGCAGTTTGATCAACGCGTAGGCATCGGTGATGGAGGTCGGTTCATCGCACACCACCACCAGCACTTCCTGGGCCGCGCGCACGAAGCTGACCACCGAGTCGCCGATGCCGGCAGCGGTGTCGACGATCAGCACGTCGAGGTTGTCACTGATGTCGCTGAAGGCCTGGATCAGGCCGGCATGCTGCATGGGCGTGAGCTGCACCATGGCCTGGGTGCCGGAGGCCGCGGGCACGATGCGAATGCCACCGGGGCCCTGCAAAACCACGTCGCGCAGATCGCATTGGCCGTCGATGACGTCGGCCAGGGTGCGTTTGGCGGTCAGGCCGAGCAACACGTCGACGTTGGCCAGGCCAAGGTCGGCATCCATGAGCATGACGCGCCGACCGAGATCGGCGAGCGCCAGTGACAAATTCACCGACACATTGGTCTTGCCAACGCCGCCTTTGCCGCCGGTCACCGCGATCACCTGTACGGGATGCATACCCATGTTATCTATACACCTTATCTAACTTCACTGTGGGCCCTGGGGCCATTGTGCGCTGTCGCGGCGAGCACGACCAGCGCTTCGCCACACTCAACCCGTTCAACCGGCCTGCCTGGCCGGGTTCTGATAAAGCCCGGCGAACATGTCGGCCATGGTGTCTTCGCTCGGCTCGTCCGGCGCCTGCAGCCCGACGGCGCGGCTGACCAGCTGGTGGCTGCGCGGCACGTGCACGTCATCCGGGATGCGCGGACCATCCGCCAGGTAGGCTACCGGCAGGCGGTGGCCAATAGCCAGGCCCAAGACCTCGCCCATGCTGGCCGCCTCGTCCAGTTTACTCAGAATGCAGCCGGCCAGCCCACAACGCTTGTAGCTGTGATAGGCCGCCTTGAGCACCTGGGCCTGGCTGGTGGCGGCCAGTACCAGGTAATTGCGGGCATTGACGCCGCGACTGGCCAGCGCCTCGAGTTGCATGCGCAGCGCCGGATCGTTGGCGGGCAGGCCGGCGGTGTCGATCAGCACCACGCGCTTGCGCGCCAACGGCGCCAGGGCCTGGGTCAGCGACTGACCGGGGTCGACCTGGGTCACCGAGACGCCAAGAATCCGTCCCAGGGTCTTGAGCTGCTCCTGGGCACCGATGCGGTAGCTGTCCATGCTCACCAGGGCGATGCTGGCGGCACCATACTTGAGTACGTAGCGAGCGGCCAGCTTGGCCAGGGTGGTGGTCTTGCCCATGCCGGCCGGGCCGACCAGGGCGATCACACCGCCCTCTTCCATCGGCTCCTGCTTGGGCGTCTGGATCGAGTGGGCGAGGTGCGCCAGCACCATGCGCCAGGCCTGACGCTGATCGCCGATCGAGGCCACGCGCTCGAGCAGCGTGCGCGCCAGCTCGGCGGGCAGCCCCATACGCTGCAGGCGACGCCACAAGGTGGCCTGCTGTGGACGCCGGGCCTGCATCTGCCCCCAGGCCATGGAACCCATCTGCATTTCGATCAACTCACGCAGGCCATGCAGTTCGGAGCGCATGGAATCCAGCGCCGACTGATCGACCGAGGCCGCAGCCGGCTTCTGCTGCTGGCGCTGCAACACGGCATCGAGGCTGTCGGCGGACGGCGCGGCAGGCGCCGCGCCAAACAGCTGACGGTCCTTGCCGGCATCGGCCTGGCTGCGCGTGGTCAACTCGGCATGGGCCGAAGCAATCTTCGACTGGGTCTTGCGCAGCTCGGCTTCCAGCGCGGGGTTGGCCTGCCGCGCCGGTACCGGCGGAGCCTGATAATCGAGCGCAGCCGTCAATTCCACACCACCGGCCACGCGGCGGTTGGCGATGATGGTCGCATCGGCGCCCAGCTCATCGCGCACCAGCTTCATGGCTTGGCGCATATCGGCAGCGAAAAAGCGTTTGACCTGCATGGCCCGTACCCTCGATTAGTTCTGCCCCACCGTCGCAACGATGGTGACCTGCTTGTTGTCCGGAATTTCCTGGTACGCCAGAACATGCATGCTCGGGACGGCCAACCGGGCGAAACGCGAGAGCATTCCCCGAACCGGCCCGGCTGCCAGCAGAATCACCGGCTTGCCAAGCATCTCCTGACGCTGCGCTGCTTCCACCAGGGAACGCTGCAGCTTCTCGGCCATGCCGGGTTCGAGGAGGATGCCATCCTCGGAGCCCTGACCGGCCTTCTGAAGACTGTTTAGCAATATCTGTTCCAACCTTGGCTCAAGAGTGATCACAGGCAGCTCCGGCTCTAGTCCCACGATGTTTTGCACGATGGCGCGGGACAGCGCGACCCGAACTGCCGCAACCATGGCGGCGGGATCTTGACTCCTTGGTGCGACATTGGCGATGGCCTCGGCGATGGTGCGGATATCACGCACCGGCACCTGCTCCTGGAGCAGCGCCTGCAGCACCTTGAGCAGGGTCGACAGGGAAATCAGCCCCGGCACCAGCTCCTCGGCCAGTTTCGGCGAGCTTTTCGCCAGCAGCTGCATCAGTTGCTGGACTTCTTCGTGGCCGAGCAGCTCGTGGGCATGCTTGTGCAGGATCTGATTGAGGTGCGTGGCCACCACGGTGCTGGCATCCACCACGGTGTAACCGAGCGATTGCGCCTGGTCGCGCTGGCCCGGGTCGATCCACACCGCCTCCAGGCCGAACGCCGGATCTCTGGCGGCCACTCCGTTGAGGGTGCCGAACACCTGGCCGGGGTTGATCGCCAATTCGCGATCCGGGTACACCTCGGCCTCGGCGACACTCACGCCCATCAGGGTCAGGCGGTAGGCATTGGGCTGCAGGTCGAGGTTGTCGCGGATATGCACCGATGGCATCAGGAAGCCCATCTCCTGGGAAAGCTTCTTGCGCACGCCCTTGATACGCGCCAGCAACTGGCCACCCTGGTTGCGATCGACCAGGGGAATCAGCCGGTAGCCCACCTCCAGGCCGACCATGTCCACCGGCACCACGTCGTCCCAGCCAAGTTCCTTGACCTCCTGGGCGCGCTGGGCCGGCAGCAGTTCCTGCTGGCGCTGCACTTCGATGACTTCGGCTTCCTTGGTCTTGCGCTGCTTGTTGGCGATCCAGTAGGCAGCGCCAGCCGCGACCAGACCGAGGCTGATGAACGACATGTGCGGCATGCCGGGTACCAGGCCCATGGCGATCATGATCGCGGCGGATACGGCCAGGGCGCGCGGCGAGGCGAACATCTGGCGGTTGACCTGGGCGCCCATGTCCTCGGCGCTGGAAACGCGGGTGACCATGATCGCGGCGGCCGTGGACAGCAGCAGCGACGGGATCTGCGCCACCAGGCCGTCACCGATGGTCAGCAGGGTGTAGATACGCCCGGCGTCGGCGAAGCTCAGGCCGTGCTGCAGCATGCCGATCGCCATGCCGCCGATCAGGTTGATGAACAGGATCAGCAGGCCGGCGACGGCGTCGCCGCGCACGAACTTGCTGGCACCGTCCATGGAGCCGTAGAAGTCGGCTTCCTGGGCCACTTCGCTGCGCCGTTTCTTGGCTTCCACCTGATCGATCAGGCCGGCGTTGAGGTCGGCGTCGATGGCCATCTGCTTGCCGGGCATGGCGTCCAGGGTGAAACGCGCACTCACCTCGGAAATGCGCCCGGCACCCTTGGTGACCACCACGAAGTTGATGATCATGAGGATCGCGAACACCACGATACCGACCACGTAGTTGCCGCCGATCACCACCTCGCCGAAGGCCTGGATCACCTTGCCCGCGGCGTCGTGGCCGTCCTGGCCATGCAGCAGCACCACCCGGGTGGAGGCCACGTTGAGGGCCAGACGCAGCAGGGTCGCGGCCAGCAGGATGGTCGGGAACACGGCGAAATCCAGCGGCCGCAGGGCATAGATCGCCACCAGCAGCACGACGATCGACAACGCGATGCTGAAGGTGAACAGCACGTCGAGCAAGAATGGCGGGATCGGCAGCATGACCATGGCGAGCATGACCAGCAGCAGCAGCGGGATGCCGAGATTGCCTTTGCGCAGCCCGGAAAGGTTGCTGCGAACATCGCCAATCATTTGTGCGCGATCTAGTGCCACGTGGGTACCCCGACTGATTCAATCTTTTGACGTCCAGGACGTCTCTGCAGCCGGTATTGCAAGAACCTTTCCAACTCTTCGAAAGCCGCGAAACAGGCGGCTCCCTCCTAAGGCCGGGGGCCTGCCCCCGTACAGCCGCGGGACGAAAACACGAACCCCACCGGCAAAGGCCAGTCACAGCCTGTGAGCAATGGCTCCACTCAAAGACGATCCACCAAGGAGAGCACCATGAAACGTTGGATGATGGCCGCCCTGGCCAGTTGCTGCGCGGCCAGCCTGCATGCCGCTGACAAGACCGTCGAACTCAACGCTGTGGATGCCAACGGCGTCGGCAGCTCGGTGGGCAAGGTGGTGATCAGCCAGAGCCCGTACGGCGTGGTGTTCACCCCCGAGCTGCACGACCTGGAGCCCGGCGTGCATGGCTTCCACGTACACAGCAAACCCAGCTGTGACCCGGCACCCAAGGATGGCCAGCCCTCTGCTGCCGAAGCCGCTGGCGGTCACTGGGATCCGAAAGGCACCGGCAAACATGGCCTGCCCTGGGGCGAGGGCCACCTGGGCGACCTTCCCGCCCTGCTGGTGACTGCGGACGGCAAGGCCAGCCAGCCCGTGCTGGCACCCCGCATCAAGAGCGTGGACGAGCTCAAGGACCTGTCGCTGATGGTTCACGCCGGTGGCGACAACCACGCCGACCATCCCAAGCCCCTGGGTGGCGGCGGCGCGCGCGTGGCCTGCGGCGTGATCAAGTAACTGGCGGTGGTGCGGCCCTCAAACGGGCTGCACCCCATCATTCATCGCGACGTAAATCAGGCGGAATGGGCAGATCCTTCAGCGGCGCCGGCCGCTTGCCCTTGCCGGCCTGGAACTGGCGAATCTGATAGACGTACGCCAGTACCTGGGCGACAGCGAGATACAGGCCGGCGGGAATTTCCTGATCGAGCTCCGTGGTGTGGTAGATCGACCGCGCCAAGGCCGGCGACTCCAGCAGCAGCACGTTGTGCTCGGTGGCGATCTCGCGGATCTTCAGCGCGGTGAAGTCGCTGCCCTTGGCCAGCAACATGGGCGCCTGCCCGGCGTCCGGGTCGTATTTCAAGGCAACGGCAAAGTGGGTCGGGTTGGTGATCACCACGTCGGCCTGCGGCACGGCCTGCATCATGCGCCGCTGGGTCATCTCGTGCTGCAATTGGCGAATGCGTTGCTTGACCTCGGGTTTGCCCTCGCTGTCCTTGTACTCGTCCTTGACCTCCTGCTTGGTCATCATCAGCTTCTGCTTGTTGTCCCAGAGCTGGAACGGCACGTCCACGGCAGCGATCAGGATCAGCCCGAGGGACATCCACAGCGCGCTCCAACCGACGACCTGGGCCGAATGCATGATCGCCGATTCTATGGGTTCGTTGGCGATCGCCAGCAGATCGTCGCGATCCATCGACAGCACCACCAGCGCCACCACCAGAATGACGATGAATTTCGCCAGCGCCTTGAGCAGCTCGACCAGTGCCTTCATCGAGAACATGCGCTTGAGCCCGGCAAGCGGATTCATGCGGCTGAACTTGGGCGCCATGGCCTTGGCCGAGAACAGCCAGCCACCCAGGGCGATCGGCCCGACGATGGACATCACCAGCAAAACCACAAGCAGTGGCAGCAGCGCCTCGAGCGCCAGCTGCCCGGAGGCGGCCAGCCACAGGGCCATGCTGCGCTCGTCCATCAGCACCTCGCGCGACAGGGAGAAATTGCCGCGCATCATCTCCAGCATGGCGTTGCCGATCGACCCGCCGGTGGCCAGCAACCCGCCGGTCCCCGCCAGCATGATGGCAAAGGTGTTGAGCTCGCGTGAACGCGCGATCTGGCCTTTTTCACGGGATTCGCGGCGGCGTTTCTCCGTGGGTTCCTCACTTTTATCGGCACCGCTATCCGACTCGGCCATCAGCTCGCCCTCGCCAGTTCACGCAGCATGATCAGGGCCTCGGTCGCGAGGGCCTGGTAATGCGCCAGGATGTCAGCCAGAGAAATCCACACGATCACCATACCCAGCACCAGGGTGAGCGGAAAACCGATGGAGAAGATGTTCAGTTGCGGCGCCGCCCGGGTCATCACGCCAAAGGCGATGTTCACCACCAGCAGCGCGGTGACCGCCGGCAACACCAGGATCAGCGCGGCGCCCATCACCCAGCCGAGCTTGGTGGCGATCTCCCAGTAATGCTCGACCTGCAGACCGGAGCCCGGCGGCAGGGTCACGAAGCTCTCGGCGAGCACCTCGAACACCACCAGATGGCCGTTCATGGCCAGGAACAGCAGGGTCACCAGCATGGTGAAATACTGGCCGATCACGGGTACCGAAATGCCGTTGGCGGGGTCGACCATGGAGGCGAAACCCAGGCCCATCTGCATCGCCAGGATCTGCCCGGCGACCACGAAGACGTGAAAGAACAGCTGCAGCACAAAGCCGAGCATCACCCCGATGAGGATCTCCTGGGCGATCAGCATGAAGGCCTGCAGGCTGATCGAATCGACCTGCGGCATCGGCGGCAAGGTGGGCACCACCACCACGCTGATCGCCAGGGCCAGGTACAGGCGCACCCGGGTGGGTACCAGCTGGGTGCCGATGATCGGCATCACCATCAGCAGGGCGGCGATGCGAAACAGCGGCAGCAGGAAACTGCTGACCCAGCTGCCGATCTGCGCGTCGCTCAGCTCGAACATCGGCTCAGCCGATCAGCTGCGGAATGTTCATGATCAGGTTCTGCGTGTACTCCATCAGCTGCTGCACCATCCAGGGCCCGGCAACGATCAGGGTCAGCAGCATCACCAGCAGACGCGGCAGGAAGCTCAGGGTCTGTTCGTTGATCTGCGTGGCGGCCTGGAACATGGCCACCAACAGCCCCACCAGCAGGCTGGGCATGACCAGCAGGCCCACCATCAGGGAAATCAGCCAGAGCCCTTCACGGAATAGATCGACAGCAACTTCAGGGGTCATGTGAGCCTCGCTACAAGGTGCCGAAACTGCTGGCCAGGGTGCCCATGATCAACGCCCAGCCGTCGATCAGCACGAACAGCATGATCTTGAACGGCAGCGAGATGATCAGCGGCGACAGCATCATCATGCCCATGGCCATGAGGATACTGGCCACCACCATGTCGATGATCAGAAACGGGATGAAGATCATGAAGCCGATCTGGAACGCGGTCTTGAGCTCCGAGGTCACGAAGGCCGGCACCAGGATGGTCAGCGGCGCCGCTTCCGGGCTGGCGATATCGGTGCGCTGGGACAGGCGCACGAACAGCTCCAGATCGCTCTCGCGGGTCTGCGCCAGCATGAAGTTCTTGATCGGCACCTCCGCCCGCTCGATCGCCTGCTGCGCCGGCAGTTGCTCGTTGAGGTACGGCTGCAGCGCCTCGCGGTTAATCTGGTCGAACACCGGCGCCATGATGAACATCGTCAGGAACAGTGCCAGGCCGATGAGAATCTGGTTGGACGGGGTCTGCTGCAAGCCCAGCGCCTGACGCAGGATGGAGAACACGATGATGATCCGCGTGAAGCTGGTCATCAGCATGAGGAACGCCGGGATGAAGCTCAGCGCCGTCATGATCAGCAGGATCTGCAGGCTGACCGAGTACTCCTGCTGCCCCTCGGCATCAGTGCTCAGGGTGATCGCCGGAATCGACAGCGGATTGCTGCCCTGCTGGATCAGCGGGCTGGGCGATGGCGGCTCCTGGGCAAAGGCCAGCGAAGCTCCTAGCGCGAACACCAGCACAAGCAGAAGTCGCAACATCAGGACTTGTCCTTCTGATCCTTGCCCAGCAGTTCCATGAGGCGCTGGGAAAATTCGCTGGAAGCCGGCTCGGCATCGGGCAGGTGAACCGGCTCGCCCATCACGTGCAGCGGGTTGATACGCCCAGGCGTGAGGCCCAGCAGGATCTGCTCGTTGCCTACCTGCACCAGCACCAGCCGGTCACGGGGGCTCAGCGCCTGGCTGGCGACGATCTTGATCACCTTGCCATTGTTGGGCCCCAGCCGCTGCACGCGGCGCATCATCCAGGCAAGCAGGAAGATCAGGCCGATCACCAGCAGCAGGCCGATCACCAGTTGCGCCAGCTGGCCGGCGATGCCGCCGCTGGCCGCGGGCGCCTGGGTAGCCGGTTCGGCGGCGAATGCGACGCACGGCAGCGCCAGTAGGGTGAGCAGGAGTCTGTTCATGGCGTCAGCGCAGCTTCTTGATGCGTTCACTGGGGCTGATCACGTCGGTCAGGCGGATGCCGAACTTCTCGTTGACCACCACCACCTCGCCATGGGCGATCAGGGTGCCGTTGACCAGCACGTCGAGCGGCTCGCCAGCCAGGCGATCGAGTTCGATCACCGAGCCCTGGTTGAGCTGCAGCAGGTTGCGGATGGTGATGTCGGCATTGCCCACTTCCATGGAGATGGACACCGGAATGTCGAGAATCACATCGAGGTTCGGGCCCTCCAGGCTGACCGGGTTGCTGGCCTTGGGCATGCTGCCGAACTCTTCCATCGGCGCACGCGGCGCAGCCGGCTGGTTGGCTGCACTGGCGGCCAGCATCGCGTCGATATCGTCCTGCCCGCCCGCGTCGCCGGACTCGGACAGCGCCGCCGCCCACTCATCGGCGAGCGCCTGTTCCTCGGGGCTGGTTTGTTCGTTCTCGTCTGCCATCGTTGAACCTCGGCTGGCGTTTATCGGTTTGGCCACGCGCGCCGCGCGGCGGATGATTGGGGGCTAACGGTGCTGGCGGTCCACGGGGTCGAGCACCTGCAGCGACAGGTTGCCCTTGTGCGAGCCCAGCTTGACCTTGAAGGACGGCACGCCGTTGGCACGCAGGATCATGTGCTCGGGCAACTCGACGGGAATCACGTCGCCGGGCTGCATGTGCAGAATGTCGCGCACCTTGAGCTGGCGCCGCGCAACCGTGGCGCTCAACGGCACGCTGACGTCGAGGATGTCTTCGCGCAGGGCCTTGACCCAGCGCTCGTCCTGGTCGTCGACATCGGACTGGAAGCCGGCGTCGAGCATTTCGCGGATCGGCTCGATCATGGCGTAAGGCATGGTCACGTGCAGGTCGCCACCGCCACCGTCGAGCTCGATGTGGAAGGTGGATACCACGATCACTTCGCTGGGGCTGACGATGTTGGCCAGGGCCGGGTTGACCTCCGAGCCTACGTACTCGAAGTTGATGTCCATCACCGCGGCCCAGGCCTCGCGCAGGTCGATGAACGCCTGATCGAGCACCATGCGCACCACCCGCAATTCGGTAGGGGTGAATTCGCGGCCTTCGATCTTGGCGTGGCGGCCATCGCCGCCAAAGAAATTGTCGACCAGCTTGAACACCAGCTTGGCATCGAGAATGAACAGGCCGGTGCCACGCAACGGCTTCATCTTCACCAGGTTGAGGCTGGTGGGCACGTACAGCGAATGCACGTACTCGCCGAATTTCATCACCTGCACGCCGCCGACCGCCACATCGGCGGAGCGGCGCAGCAGGTTGAACATGCTGATGCGTGTGTAGCGCGCGAAACGCTCGTTGATCATCTCCAGGGTCGGCATGCGCCCGCGCACGATGCGATCCTGGCTGGTCAGGTCATATTGCTTGACGCTGCCGGGCTCGACGAACTCCTCGGTCTCCACCAGGCCGTCATCGACCCCGTGCAGCAGCGCATCAATCTCGTCCTGGGACAGCAGGTCTTGTACGGCCATCAGTGAACTCCCGCCCTATTGCAACACGAGGTTGGTGAACAGCACCTGCTCGACGGTCACCTTGCCGGTTTCCTTCTCGGCCAGTTGCTGCACGCTGGCGGTCGCCTGCTGGCGCAGCATTTCCTTGCCGACCGGAGTGATCAGGGTGGCGAAGTCCTGGCTGGAGAACAGCATGACCAGGTTGTTGCGCAGCACCGGCATATGCACTTTCAGCGCATCCAGCGCAGCCTGGTCGCGGGTCATCAGCGCCACGCTGACCTGCATGTAGCGCGCCCTGCCGTTCTGGGTGAAGTTGACCACGAAGGCCGGCGTCAGCTCTTCATAGATGGCCGGCTGCTTGACCGGCGCGGCGTTCTCGGCCTGTTCGTGCTCGGCCTCCGACTTGGCGCTGTCCTTGCTCAGGAAGAACCAGGTGCCACCGATCGATGCCCCGATAGCCAGCAACAGCGCCAGCACGATCACGATGATGAGCTTGAGCTTGCCAGGCGGCTTGCTGCCTGCTTCGGCGGCAGCAGCGGGTGGCGCGTTCTTCTTTGCCATGCCAAAAATCCGTCACGTAGCGGAGAACCCTCCGCTTTCAATGGGTTAAGAGCAAGTGTTATGCCAGCTCACAGACGCGGCTGCAATCACCGAGCGCGCCATGTTACGCGAAAGCATGGAGCCTGACCCGACTGCAGGCGTGCCGTAAAAGCAAATCACCCCGCTCGACGGATCGAGCGGGGTGATTGGAAGTGTAGGGTCTGCTGCCGTTTCATGCACGGCCGCGCCGGAACCACCGCGGTAGGGCGTACCGGGCGGCGTTCCGTTCGCGAAGCAGTACGCCGTTGCCGTTGCCGTTGTGTCAGGATCGGAGGGTTTGGCGGACTGTTCGCTTCGCTCCTGAGTCCGCCCTACACGCTAAGCACGTGCCACTCGTATCAGGCGTAATAGTCGACCATGCCGCGGCCAGCGCCCTGGGCCGGGTCGCGGATCTCGATGCTGCCGATCACGCGCTCCTCGCTCTCGCTGCCTGCCCCGCCCTCGTCCGCCATACGGCTGCCGCGGCCGCGACCCTCGCCTTCCTGGCCCTGCCAGGCGCGGCCCTGGGACTGATCGGAGACATTCACGTCAGCCAGGTTCATGCCCTGCTGGGTGAACATCTCGCGCAGGCGGTGCACCTGGCCTTCCAGGGCCTCGCGTACGCTCGGGTGCGCGCTGGCGAAGCTGATCTGAGTCTGATCCTGGTTCAGGCTGATGCGCACGTCGAGGCGGCCAAGCTCAGCGGGGTCGAGTTGAATCTCCGCGGACTTGAGGTTCTGGCTGGACATCCACATCACCTTGTCCACCACCCCTTCGCTGAAGCCGGCCTGCTGCATGGCCAAGGGTTGGCCGGGTACCACCGGAACACGCCCGACCTGGGAGGCCTGCTGACCAATCGCCTGGCTCAGGGCGCTGAGCTTGCTGACAAACTGCTCCGGCGCAGTGCCCGCCGAACTTTCCTTGAGCGCCTCGAGCGCTTCGCTGCCTAGCTCGAACGACGGCAGCGGGGTCAGGTCGGTCGACTCCCCTTCCTGGGCGCCCGCCTTCATGCCCATGGCTGCCATGGCGCTGGCGAACGCCTGACCGCTGCTGGCCGATGCGGAAGCGGCCGCACCGCCAGGCGTGGTCGTCGACTGCGCGGCGGCCTTTTCCTGCGCGCCGACCTCGAGCGCCAACTGCACGGCAGGTTGCTGATTGAGCGCATCGATTTCCGGATCGAAGCTCGCCTCGGTCATGCTCGCCGGCGCGGAGCCGATCAGGCTGCTCGAGGCCACGGCGGCGGTCGCGGCCTGCCCGTCGGGTTCGGCCTCGACCACCACAGCCTCCGGCTCGGGCTGGAACAGGCCCAGCAGCACCAGTGGGTCGACGGCGTCCTCCTCGAGCGTCGGTTCCTCAGGCAAATCCTTGCCGCTATCGGCAACCGCCGGCTCGGCGGCAGCGGCCGCTGCCGGATCGCTGGCGCCCGCCTGGGGATCGGCCTTGCCATCACGCGCCGACTTCGCGGCGTCTTCCTGGCGCTCGGTGGCCTTGGCCTGGCGCTCCTTGGCATACACCTGCGAGAAGCTGGAAGCCTCCTGCTTGCGCGGCTGCGCGGTGCTCTGCGTATTGGTTGCCGGCGCGGCCTTGGGCTTGGCAGCCGCCGCTGGGGTCAGCAACAGATCAGGGGCAACGGGCATGAATGCTCTCCGCTTGAATTATGACGTATGCCCTCTGTAAGCAAAGGCTGGGCCAACATTCAAGAGGCGGGGCTAGCTGGCGGGAAAACGCTGCCGTTCGGACTTCAGCAGGATCCGCACGATGGCGAACTCGCGCTCGATGCGCGCGACCAGGTGCGCCGACCCGGCCAGTTCACCACGCCGCGCCAGCTCTTCGAGTTCCCGGCAGGACTCGGCCAGCACCTTGGCGCCCATGTTGCTGCAGCTGCCCTTGAAACTGTGCGCGGCGCGGCGCATGGCCTGGGCATCCTGATCGTGCTCGGCATTTTTCAGCAGGCGCAGGCGCTCTTCGGAGTCGGTCACGAAGGTATCCAGCAGCACCGGATATTCGTCCTCCATGATGTCCTGCAGGGTATTGAGTACATCGCGATCCAGATGATTGTCGGACACCCTAGACTCCAGGCCAGCCTCGAACGACGGTTCGCCGCCGCGCGCACCTTTGTGCGTGACACGCGAGAGCAGGCCGATTATGCCTGCGTGGCCCAGGAAAACTCCACTCTGACCCGACGCCCGTCAGGCGCCCACTCACAGCGCTCGCTGAGCTGGCGGATCAGCCCCATGCCGCGCCCACTGAAGCCGCTCGCCGTGCGCTGGCGCGCCAGTACCGCTGCAGGGTCGAAGCCTGCGCCACTGTCCTCGACCGTCAGGGTCAGGCAGCCGCCGCCCGGTTGCTGGCGCACGTCGAAGGCCACGCTGACGCAGCCATCCTGCAAGGTATCGAGCCGCTCGGCGCGCAACCGGTAGTACTCGGCGAAACCGGCCGCGTCACGCTTGAGCGAGGAGTCCAGCGCCAGCACGCCATGTTCGAGCGCATTGGTGTACAGCTCGCACAGCACGCTGTAGAGATTGCCGCCATTGCCACGCAGGCCCGGCACTTCGAGCAGCAACTGCAACAGGTGCGGCAAGGGATAGAAGTCGCGCAAGGTGGAACCGCGAAAATCATAGCGGGCCGACCAGTTCTCCGGGCCGGCGTGGGACTCACTCGCCGGCAGCGGCGGCCGCACGACCGCGTCCTCCGCGATCATGGTCACTTCGACCAGGCTGACGTCATCGCGGGCTTCGCCATGGAAGGCCTGAAGGGCCTGGCGAATATCGGCGAACAGCCGCGACGGATCACGGCTGCCATCGAGCACGTCGAGCAGGCGCTGTTCGCCGAACAGCTCGTCGCGCTCGTTCTGCGCTTCGAGTACGCCGTCGGAGAGCAGGAAAACCCGGTCGCCCAGCTCCAGCGCGTAGGATTCGTAGTCATCGCGGAAACTCTCCGGCTCGAGCACGCCCAGCGGCAGATGGCGGGAGACCAGCGGTACTCGCTCGCCGCTGCCGTGGCGAAGCACATAACCGGCCGGCAGCCCGCCGCCCCAGAAGTCGACCGTCCGGCGGCGGAAACTGATGCTCAACAGGGTGGCGCAGCAGAACACCCCGCGAGGCAGGATGCGGCGCAACTTGGCATTGCTCTCGTGGAGAATTTCCACCAGCGAATGCCCTTTGCCCGTCATGCGGTAGAAGACGTCCGCCAAGGGCATGGCGCCGATCGCGGCAGGCAAGCCATGCCCGGTGAAGTCACCAAGCAGCACGTGCATGTCGCCGCTGGGGTGAAAGGCGGCCAGCAACAGGTCGCCATTGAACAGCGCGTAGGGCGACTGCAGGTAACGCACATTGCCGGAACCCAGGCAACCGGAGTGGGCCACCTTGTCGAACACCGCCTTGGCGACCAGCTGCTCGTTCTGCAGGTGTTCGTTGTGCCGCGCGATCTGGTCGCGCTGGCGCAGCACCTCCTGGTGCAGGCGCCGCAGGCGGTCCATGGCATTGATCTTGGCTTCGAGAATCACCCGGCTGTAGGGCTTGGCGAGAAAGTCATCGCCGCCCGCCTCCAGGCAGCTGACCAACGCCTCGTCTTCGCTCATCGAGGTCAGGAAGATGATTGGCACCATGGATTCACCGGCCATGGCCTTGATCCGCCTGGCCGCCTCGAAGCCGTCCATCACCGGCATCAGCGCATCCATCAGCACCAGTTGCGGGCGCTGCGACTCGAACAGCGCGACCGCCTCGAGGCCGTTGGCAGCCACCAATACCCGATGCCCCTGGCGACCGACGATGGTCGACAACAGCATGCGGTCAGTGGCGCTGTCCTCGGCAATCAGGATGGTCAGGGAAGAGGCGTTCATCGCGCCTCAATCGATCTGGAAAAGCTGTTCGAAGTTGGAGATGGAGAGAATCTTGCGCACGTCGGCATTGCAGTTGAGCAGGCGGATCTGCGCGCGGTCGCCCCCGGCATGATCACGCAGCAGCAACAACATGCCCAGCGCCGAGCTGTCCAGATAGGTCGTTCCCTTGAGATCGACCGTATAACGCTTGGGACGGATATCGACGCGTTCGTAGGCGCGGCGAAATTCCTGATGGGCGCCGAAATCGAAGCGACCCTGAATGGTGATGGTCAACTCTTGCCCGTCTTCCGAAGGCAGCGAGGTGATGGGCATGAAACACTCCTTGATATCCGGGATAACCCGCAGCCCGCTAAGGCGGGTCAACGTGGCCGAAGCAGCTCCGTGGAGCGGCCGATAAGCTGTTGACCCGTGTGGTGACGCGGTGTCTCACCTGTTTTTCCTGGCCCTGCCCAGCCCGCGGTCCGGCGATGCTGAATTCCGGCCTAAGAAGATTTAGCACTAGCCCGCCCAAGCGGCAACCATCATTCCAGGGAATCGCGTCGCGGAATGCGCTGGGACAGCTCGTCGAGCAGCTTCTGCTCACGCTTGTCCTCGGCCAGGCGTGCTTCGTCCAGGTAGCGCTGCACCAGCTTGCGCAGCCCTTCCAGGCGCGCGTAGCGCTGTTGCCAGACCTCGCGCACCTTGTCCAGGTTGTTGCGGTGCCAGTTGACCGCCTGCTGCTGCTGGGCGATCGCCACGTCGAGCTGGGACAGGAAGCGCTGATAGTTCATCAGCCACTGGCCGGATACACCGCGCTGGCCCTCGCTCATCCATTGCTGCTGATAGCCCTGCAGGTAATTTTCCAGGTCCGCGAGCTTGTTCTGCGCCTGCCCCAGCAGGCCCTGAGCGCGCCCCAGCTGCAAGGCGGCTTCGCGTTCGGCCTTCTCGGCCATGTCGACCACCGGCGCCAGACGCGCCGCTCGGCTGGCGGCCACGGCTTAGGATGCCGCCGAGGGGTTGAGCACCGCGGCGAGCAGCTCGCGGCTGCTCGCCAGGCTCTCGCTCTCGCCCAGGGCCTGGCGCAGGTAACGCACCATGACCGGCTGGCGGGCGATGGCCAGGTCGGTGTCGGCGTCGCCACCCGGCACGTAGGCGCCGACGCTGATCAGGTCGCGGCTCTGCTGGTAACGCGACCACAGCTGCTTGAAGCGCTGGGCGTTGCGCATGTGCTCGGGACTGACCACCTGAGGCATGACCCGGCTGATCGAGGCTTCGATATCGATGGCCGGGTAATGCCCCTCCTCGGCCAAACGCCGGGACAACACGAAGTGGCCGTCGAGCACGCCGCGGGCGGCGTCGGCAATCGGGTCCTGCTGATCATCGCCTTCGGACAACACGGTGTAGAAGGCAGTGATCGAACCGCCGCCCGCCTCGGCGTTACCGGCCCGCTCGACCAGGCGCGGCAGCTTGGCGAACACCGACGGTGGATAGCCCTTGGTCGCTGGCGGCTCGCCGATGGCCAGGGCGATTTCCCGCTGGGCCTGGGCGAAACGGGTCAGCGAGTCCATCAGCAACAGGACGTTCTTGCCCTTGTCGCGGAAATATTCGGCGATCCGCGTGCAGTACATGGCGGCGCGCAGACGCATCAGCGGCGCGTCATCGGCGGGTGAAGCGACGACCACCGAACGCTTGATGCCCTCCTCGCCAAGAATCTCGTCGATGAATTCCTTGACCTCGCGGCCCCGCTCACCGATCAGCCCGACCACGATGATCTCGGCCTCGGTGAAACGCGTCATCATGCCCAGCAGCACCGACTTACCGACGCCGGTACCGGCGAACAGACCCAGGCGCTGGCCGCGGCCGACGGTGAGCAGCCCGTTGATGCTGCGGATGCCGACATCCAGCGGTTCGCTGATCGGATGACGCTTGAGGGGGTTGATGGTCGGCCCATCCATCGGCACCCAGTCCTCGGCCTTCATGCCGCCCTTGCCGTCCAGGGCGCGGCCGGCGCCATCGAGCACCCGGCCGAGCATCGACATGCCCATGGGCAGGCGCCCGGTGTCCGGCAGCGGCACCACCCGAGCGCCCGGCGCGATACCAGCCAGGCTGCCCACCGGCATCAGGTAGATCTTGCCGGAGGAAAAGCCCATCACCTCGGCCTCGACCTGCACCGGATGGTAGCTGTCGTCGTTGATCACCAGGCAGCGGCTGCCCAGGGCGGCGCGCAGGCCCTCGGCCTCCAGGGTGAGGCCGACCATGCGCAGCAGGCGGCCTTCGACGATGGGCTGGGTGGGCAGTTTGACGGCCTCGCCATAGCCATCCAGGCGGCGGGCGAAACTGAGGCGCTCAAGGCGCATCGTTGGCATCCAGATCGATGACCATGTCGGCGGCGCGCGGCGTGGTGGCATGCTCGCGCTGCTGCTCGAACAGTTGCTTGAGTGCCTGGCTCAGCCGGGTCTCGACACTGGCATCGATGCGGCTGTGCTCGCTTTCCACGCGGCACCCGCCGGGCAGCAGCGAATCGTCTTCGAGAATCCGCCAGTTTTCCTCGTGGCGATCGCGCAGCGTCTTGACCAGCTCGAAATCCTGGGGGTTGAGGTGGATGCGGATGTTTTCCGCGCCCATCGGCAGCAACTTGAGAGCCTCGCGCAGCACCTGGCGGATCTGGCTGGAGTCGCGGCTCAGCTCACGCTGGATGACTTCACGGGTCACCTGGCCGACCAGGGTCACCAGGGCCACTTCCAGTTGCTGGTCCTGCTCGGCGATCGGCTCGAGCAGATGGCGCATGACCTGCTCGAGCGCCTGGACCCGCCCGGCCAGGGCGGCGTCTGCCTCCTGCTTGGCCTTGAGCTGGCCGGCCCGGAAGCCATCCTTTTCGCCGGTGGCGAAGCCCTCGTTATAGGCGTCCTGGCGAATGGCCTCGAGCTCATCGAGCGTCAAGGGTTTGACATCCTCGAGGGCCACCTCCTCGCTTTCCTGCACCACGGGTGCAGGCTCGGCAGCCACCGGCTCCGGCGCGGGCGCCTCGGCCTGCGACTCGTCATGCTCGTCGAAGCTGGGCAGCGACCAGCGGTCGACGCTGCCCAGATCCTTGGCGCGAATCAGCTCGCTGACCGGCTCCTTGGCTACCATGGGTTACACCATCTCCTCGCCGCCCTTGCCGCCAAGCACGATCTCGCCGGCCTCGGCCATGCGCCGGGCAATGGTGAGGATTTCCTTCTGCGCCGTTTCCACGTCGCTGACCCGCACCGGCCCCTTGGCCTCCAGGTCATCACGCAGCAGCTCGGCCGCACGTTTGGACATGTTCTTGAAGACCTTTTCCTTGATCGCCTCGTCGGCGCCCTTGAGGGCCAGCACCAGCACGTCGGACGACACCTCGCGCAGCAGCGCCTGGATACCGCGGTCGTCGACATCGGCCAGGTTGTCGAAGACGAACATCAGGTCCTCGATCTGCGACGACAGGTCCTCGTCGATCTCGCGGATCGAATCCATCAGCGGCCCTTCGACCGAGCTGTCGAGGAAGTTCATGATGTCTGCGGCACGCTTCACGCCGCCCATGGTGGCGCGGGTGGTGTTGGAGCTGCCGGAGAACTGCTTCTCCAGGATCAGGTTCAACTCCTTGAGCGCCGCCGGCTGTACGGTATTCAGCGACGAGACGCGCAGGACGATGTCCAGGCGTACCTTGTGATCGAAGTGGCCCAGCACTTCGCCGGCCTGGTCGGGGTCCAGGTAGGCGACCACGATGGCCTGGATCTGCGGGTGCTCGTAACGAATCACGTCGGCGACCGCGCGCGGTTCCATCCACTTCAGACTGTCCAGGCCGCTGGTGCTGCCGCCCAGCAGGATGCGATCGATCAGGTTGCCGGCCTTGTCCTCGCCAAGCGCCTGGGTGAGCATCTTGCGGATGTAGCCGTCGGCGCCCACGCCCAGGCTGGTCTGGTCGCCCACGGTCTCGACGAATTCGCCCATCACCTGCTCGACCTGCTCGCGATGGATGTTGCGCATGGCGGCCATGGCCACGCCCACGCGCTGGACCTCCTTGGGCCCCAGGTGGCGCAGCACCTGAGCGGCATCGGTTTCACCGAGCGAGAGCAGCAGAATCGCGGCCTTCTCGACCTTGCTCATCTTGGCGGTGGTGCGGTTCTCATTCATCGGCATTGATCCAGTCTTTGACTACCTGGGCGACCCGGCCCGGATCTTCGGCGACCAGACTCTTGATCGCGTTCAGTTGTGCATCATACCCCTCGCTCGGGCTTGGCAACATAATGCTTTGCGGCCCGCCAAGGCTTACCCGATCGGAGGCCAGGCCGTCCATGCCGCCCATTTCGCCGAGGTCGACATCGCCATCGCGGCCGCCGCCAGCCAGGGCCAGTTCCTTGTTCTTGCCGCCACCGGTGATGTTGTTCAGCACCGGGCGCAGCACGAACCACACCAGCAGGAAGATCAGCAGCGCCGGGAACAGCGACTTGAGGCCGCCCATGGCCATCAGGAACAGCTCGCTCTGGTACCACGGCACTTCGATCACTTCCGCGGTTTCACTGCTGAACGGCGTGTTGATCACGCTGACGCTGTCGCCACGGCTGGCATCGAAGCCGACTGAGTCCTGCACCAGGCGGGTGAAGCGCGCCAGGTCGTCGCTGGTCCACGGCACCCGGGTGGCTTCGCCGGTGGCCGGGTCGACGCGCATCTGGTCATCCACCACCACGGCGACGGAAAGCCGGCGCAAGCGCCCCTGCTGCTGCTTGGTGTAGCTGACCGAACGATCGAGTTCGAAGTTGCGGGTCGACTGGTCGCGCTTGTCGGCCGGGTACGGCGCCAGCATCGGCTGGCCGGTGGCCGGGTCCATGATCTGCTGGCCATTGGCATCGACCAGCGGCTGGCCGGGAGCGACCGGCCCACCGGGCGCGGCGGCACCACCGGCCTGCTGCGGTGCGGCAGCCGGGCCAGGCGGTTGATTGCTCAGTGCCCCCGGCACGCCCTGGGGGCCGCTGCCGCTGCTGCGTTGCTCATTGACCTGCTGCTCGCTGCGCAGCGCTGGCTGATCCGGGTTGAAGGTTTCCGAGGTCGACTCGACGGCGCTGAAGTCCACGTCGGCGGACACTTCGGCCTTGTAACGGCCGACGCCAAGCACCGGCTGCAGGATGTTGTGCACGCGCTGGGTGAACAGGCTCTCCATGCGGCGGCTGTAGTCGAACTGCTTGCCGGCCATGCTCAGCTCGGACATTTCCTGCTGATCGGACAGCAGGTTGCCCTTCTGGTCGACCACGGTGACCTGGCCCTTGTCCATCTCCGGCACGCTGCTGGCCACCAGGTTGACGATGGCCATCACCTGGCTCGGCTCCAGGCTGCGCCCGGCGTACAGCTCGACCAGCACCGAGGCGCTGGGCTTGCGCTCGTCGCGCACGAACACCGAACTCTTCGGGATCGCCAGGTGAACGCGGGCGGCCTTGACGTTGTTGAGGCTCGACACGGTGCGCGCCAGTTCGCCTTCCAGGCCGCGACGGTAGCGGGTCGCTTCCATGAACTGGCTGGTGCCCAGGCCCTGCTCCTTGTCGAGGATCTCGAAACCGATGCTGGTGTCGGTCGGCGCCACGCCGGCGGACGCCAGGCGAATGCGCGCCTGGGCCAGGTCCGAGGACTTGACCAGCAGGGCGCCGGAGTTCGGCTCCACGGTGTAATCGATGTTGGCGGCGGTCAGGGTTTCCATCACGCCACGCGCATCCATGCCCTCGAGGCTGCCGTACAGCGGCTTGTACTCGGGCTGCTGGGACCACAGCACCACGGCGAAGCCGATCGCCACGCTGGCGGCCAGGCCAACCAGCAGGCCCGCCTGACGCAGCAACGGCATGTCGGACAGGTTTTCCAGGAAGGTCAGCCCGAACAGCGGCTTCTTCGGCGCGTTGTCGGCGGCGGTGGCAGGTACGTTTGCGGCGAGAGCGTCGGCCATGATCGAAATCTACCCCTTAAACCGGCATCTGCATGATGTCTTGATAGGCCTGAACCAGCTTGTTGCGCACTTGAGTCATGGCCTGGAACGAGACGCTGGATTTCTGCGAGGCGATCATCACGTCGGTCAGGTCGACGCCGCTCTGGCCCATTTCGAAGGCGTTGGCCAGCTGGCCGGCGGCCTGTTGGGTTTCGCTGACCTTGTTCACCGCCTGCCCGAGCATGTCCGAGAAGCTCGGCGCGCCGACTTCCTGGGCCTGGGGCACGGCTGGCTTGCGCGCCATGGCCTCGGCCTGCATGGAGCGCATTTCCAGCATTAGACGGTTGAACGCGACACCCTGACTCATGACCCTTCCTCCACTGACCGCGGTTTTTTGACGCCGCGAGTGCTTTGCTGAAGGTATTTGCAACAAGGGTGCCAACTACCTTCGCGCCATCAATCCGTGGCTACCAGGCAGACGAAGCAGAAACCGCGCCAGTCTTGCCCCTCGGCTCGCGATGGAGAGGCGGTGACGAAAAGCCGTTGCCCATGAAAAAGCCGCGCCCCCCGAAGGAGGCGCGGCCTGGGACACCAGCAGCTACTGGCCGACGGTCAGCTTGTCGCGGTTGCGTTCGAGCAGGGCTTCACCGATGCCCTTGACTTCGAGCAGTTCGTCCACCGAGGCGAACTCACCGTGGGTATCGCGATAAGCGACGATGGCCTGTGCCTTTACCGCACCGACGCCACTGAGCTCGCGCTGCAGGGTCTCGGCGTCGGCAGTATTGAGGTTGATGGGATTGAGTTCGGCCACTTGCCGGGCCACGGGCTCGGTAGCGGGTGCATTCGCCGCCTCATTGGCGCTGGCCAGCCATGACGCACTGGCAACCACGGAAAACAGCAGGGCTTGCAGGGTAGTTTTCAGCATGATCAACATCCTCTGTAAGTTCCACTCGAGTTGAGCGACGCGGGTGTTCCTCACGCCGCACGATGAAAATAGCCAGTCTGAACGCCCCGTCAAAGGAGCCTTTGTAACTACTTTTTCCGCGTCTATCTAAAGGCCTTGCTCGCCGCTAAGATGCGCGTCTCCATTACCATGCGTGTTCGACCATGCCCGCCACCGCCCGCTTTCCTCTGCTCCCCTACCTCTGTGCCTGCATCGTCGGTTTTCTCGCGCTGGGCAGCCTCTGGCAAACCATCGGCAAGCCGGTGGTGCTGGCCGACGCGGCCACGCCGACCCACAAATTGCAATGCGCGTCCTACACGCCCTTCGGCAAGGACCAGTCGCCCTTCGATCTACCCCTGCAGATCCACCCGGAGCAGATGGACACCGACCTGGCGCTGCTGGCCGAGCGCTTCCAATGCATTCGCACCTATTCGGTCACCGGCCTGGAAACGCTGCCGGAGCTGGCCCGCAAGCATGGCCTGAAGCTGATCACCGGCGCCTGGGTCAGCCGCAACCCGCATGACACGGCCATCGAGATCCAGGGCCTGATCAAGCTGGCCAAGGAAAACCCGGATGTGGTCGAGGCGGTCATCGTCGGCAACGAAGCCTTGCTGCGCAAGGAAGTCACCGGCGGGCAGCTGGTCGAGCTGATCAACCAGGTCAAGGCCGAGATCAGCCAGCCGGTCACCTACGCCGACGTCTGGGAGTTCTGGCTCAAGCACCCGGAAGTGGCGCCAGCGGTGGATTTCATCACCATCCACCTGCTGCCGTACTGGGAAGACAACCCGGCCGGCATCGACGCGGCCCTGCATGAAGTGACCGAGGTACGGGAGCTGTTCGGCAAGCAGTTCGCGCCCAAGGACATCATGATCGGCGAGACCGGCTGGCCCAGCGAAGGCCGCCAGCGTGAAACCGCGGTGCCCAGCCGCGTCAACCAGGCCACCTTCATCCGCGGTTTCGTCGCCCTGGCCGAGCAGCATGGCTGGCGCTACAACCTGATCGAAGCCTTCGACCAACCCTGGAAACGCGTCAGCGAGGGTGCGGTGGGCGGTTTCTGGGGGCTGTACGACGCCGATCGCCAGGACAAGTCGATCCTCGCCGGGCCGGTGTCCAACCTGCCCCATTGGCCGCTGTGGCTGGCCATCAGCGCCGGCGTTCTGGCCTTCGGCCTGCTGGTCGGTGGCCGTCCGAGCTCGACGCGCAACGCCGTGCTGCTGCCGTTGCTGGCCGCACTGGGCGCCGCCTGCATCGGCCTGTGGGCGGAGCTGGCCTGGGTGACCAGCCGCTATGTCGGCGAATGGCTGTGGGCAGGCGCCCTGCTCGCCCTCAACCTGCTGGTACTGGCCCATGCCGCGCTGGCCCTGTCCACGGCGCAGGGCTGGCGAGCCCAGGCTTTCGGCTGGCTGGAGCGGCGTGCCGGCTGGTGGCTGGCAGCAGCCGGCTTTGCCGGTGCGGTGATGATGCTGGCGATGGTCACCGATGCGCGCTATCGCAGCTTCCCGAGTGCCGCACTGCTGTTGCCGGCACTGGTGTACCTGCTGCGCCCGGTGGCAGGGCCGCGCCGGGAAATCGCCGTGCTGGCGGTATTGATCGCTGCCGGCATCGTGCCGCAACTCTATGAGGAGACCCTGGACAATCTGCAGGCCATCGGCTGGGCCATTACCAGCGCGCTGCTAGCAGCCGCCCTGTGGCGCAGCGTGCGCCACTCAAAGCGGTAACCCCCACCGCGGGCGCTGCGCTTGCCGCGTAGCGCCCGGCGTCCTGGAGCCTGTTCACGATCTTTCCAGACGACATTGCAGAGACTGCTACAAGGCAGAAGCGGCCGCTCCCAGCGTAGGGTGGACAACGCTCTTTTTGTCCACCATTGCGATCGCAGAGCGGTGGACGGGTAAAGCGTCGTCCACCCTACGAAAGGCCACTTGCGCCACTTTGCAGTCAACGCGCTGAAGCCGAGCCGAACGGTCCTGAACAGGCTATCAGCGCGTCACCACAGCGGGCGCGCGCACCAGACGAAGCAGCGCAAGAACGACTGCGAACACCGCGAGGCTCGCGGTATACAGCGCCAGCGCCGGCAAACCGAGCAGCAGCCCCGGCACGGCCAGGCGCCAGCCCCAGGCGCCGGGCAGGACGAATGCCAGCAGCGCGCAACCCAGCGCCGCCCAGGCGATCACCCGCAGGTGGATCATCCAGCCCAGGGTGGCACGCACCTGGCAGGCCAGAAGGCCCGGGTCATCGACGCAGCGGCCGACCCACTGATCACCCTCCATGAGCAGGTAGCGCAACGCGTAACTGGCGGCCACGCAGACGAGCGCTGCGATCACCAGGGCGACGATGGATAAACGACGAGGCATGCTGCACTCCAGAGGGCTTGAAAACGGCGCTCAGCATAATCGCCCGGCAGGCGGATGCAAGCGGCAAATCGATGCCGATCAAACCCGGCGCATACGCCATGGCAAAGGCCGTTGGCGGCCCAATCGCCTTCTGGTATATCCGGTGTGCAGCATGGCAGAATTTCCCATGGCACTTTGATACAACGGCGGTTGTCCTAGTCATCGCGGCTGATGCCGAAAGCACCGGCTTGCCGGCCCCACCTCTGAAAAGAATGTTCTCTTCCATAGGGATCTTGTATGTCTTTCATTCCCCGTCTTGCAGCCCTGCTCGGCACCCTGCTGCTCAGCGCCCCTCTGTGGGCCGCCGACATCGATGCGCAGACCTACGGCTATCCGCTGACCAACCCCTTCGAAGCCACCATCGCCACCACCCCGCCGGAGCTGCGTCCCGAGCTGCCGGAAGACGCGGACATCAAGCAGGCTGACTACCGCGTCCGCCTGCGTCCGGAACGGGAATTCCAGCTGCCGGACAACTTCTGGGCCGTCACCAAGATGAGCTACCGGCTGGCCGAGCAGAACGGCCCGGCGCCGCTGATCTTCATCATCGCCGGTACCGGCGCGCATTATTCGAGCGGCACGCCCGAGTACCTGAAGAAACTCTTCTACGGTGCCGGCTACCATGTCGTGCAGCTGTCGTCGCCGACCAGCTACGACTTCATGACCTCCGCCTCGCGCTTCGCCACGCCCGGCATCAGCCGTGACGACGCCGAAGACATGTACCGCGCCATGCAGGCCGTACGTGCCCAGCATCCGCGCCTGCAGGTCACCGACTATTACCTGACCGGCTACAGCCTCGGCGCCCTGCATGCGGCGTTCGTCAGCCAGCTGGACGAGACGCGCCGCAGCTTCAACTTCAAGCGCGTGCTGATGCTCAACCCGCCGGTCAACCTGTACACCTCGATCACCAACCTGGATCGTCTGGTACAGACCCAGGTCAAGGGCATCACCAACCGCACCACCTTCTATGAGCTGGTGCTGGCCAAGCTGACCCGCTACTTCCAGCAGAAGGGCTACGTGGACATCAACGACGCCCTGCTCTACGACTTCCAGCAGTCCAAGGAGCACCTGACCAACGAGCAGCTTGCCATGTTGATCGGCACCTCGTTCCGCTTCTCGGCTGCCGACATCGCCTTTACCTCGGACCTGATCAACCGCCGTGGCCTGATCACCCCCGTGGACTACCCGATTGGCGAAGGCACCAGCCTGACACCCTTCTTCCGTCGCGCGCTGCAGTGCGACTTCGACTGCTACATGACCGAACAGCTGATCCCCATGTGGCGCGCCCGCTATGGCGGCGGCAGCATCAACCAACTGATCAACGAGGTCAGCCTGTACAGCATCGAGGATTACCTGAAGAACAGTCCGAAGATCGCGGTGATGCACAATGCCGATGACGTGATCCTCGGTCCCGGCGACCTGGGCTTCCTGCGCCGTACGATGGGTGATCGCCTGACCGTGTATCCCTACGGCGGGCACTGCGGCAACCTCAATTACCGCGTCAACAGCAACGACATGTTGGAGTTCTTCCGTGGCTAAGTCCTTCCCTGCTCTCGCACTGTTCGCTGCCCTGTTGAGCTGCGGCGTTGCCTCTGCCCAGACCACCGTCGAAGACGATGGCTTCAAGCAACCGCTCAAGGAACTCACGTTCAACCCGGGCCTCAACCAGCGCGAATTCGAACGCTCGACGCTCTCGGCGCTGGAAATCCAGGATCCTCTGGAATCCTGGAACCGTCGCGTCTACCACTTCAACTACCGTTTCGACCAGTGGGTGTTCCTGCCGGTGGTCGATGGTTACCGCTATGTCACCCCAGGCTTCGTGCAAAAGGGCGTGACCAACTTCTTCAGCAACCTGGGTGATGTGCCGAACCTGATCAACAGCGCCCTGCAGCTCAAGGGGGAACGCGCCCTGAACACCACGGCGCGTCTGCTGTTCAACACCACCCTGGGCGTGGCGGGCCTGTGGGACCCGGCCACGCTCATGGGCCTGCCCAAGCACCGCGAGGACTTCGGCCAGACCCTGGGTTTCTACGGCTCTCCCGCCGGCCCGTACCTGATGCTGCCGATCCTCGGCCCGTCCAACCTGCGTGACACCACGGGCCTGGTGGTGGATTTCGGGGTCGCCCAGCAGATCAACTACCTCAACGTAGCCGAGGTCAGCAGCAGCCACCCGGAAATCATCGTCCTGCGGGGCATCGATCAGCGCTCGACCACCAGCTTCCGCTACGGCCAGCTGAACTCGCCGTTCGAATACGAGAAGCTGCGCTTCTTCTACACCGAGTCGCGCAAGCTGCAGATCGCCGAGTGAAAACCTGACGGCGCCCCAGGGCTCCGTCAGTACATCGACATTCTCGATAGATGAGTTGATCTTTTCCCACCCATCCCACGGCTCGGCTGGCCTACCATGGACCCATCGCTTGTCACGAGAGCCAGCCAGATGAACCAGCTACGCCCTGTCCTTGCCATTCAACCGGGCCAACCGGCCTCAGACGGCGCCGGTGTGCGCCTGAACCGGGTCATCGGCGGCGCCGGTATCGAACGTTTCGATCCCTTCCTGATGCTCGACGAGTTCAGCACCGACAACGCCGACGACTACATCGCCGGCTTCCCACCGCACCCGCACCGCGGTTTCGAGACCATCACCTACATGCTCGAAGGGCGCATGCGCCATGAGGATCACCTCGGCAACGTCGGCTTGCTGCAGGGCGGGGACGTCCAGTGGATGACCGCCGCACGGGGCATCATTCATAGCGAGATGCCCGAACAGGAACAGGGCACCATGCGCGGTTTCCAGCTGTGGCTGAACCTGCCTGCTGACAGCAAAATGGCCGAGCCGGACTACCGCGACATCCCCAGTACGCAGATTCCGCGCTTGCATACCGCCGAGGGTGTCGAGGCGGTGGTGATTGCCGGCACGTTCGTCGAGGGCGACAGTCGCCAGGCCGGCGCGGTACAGCGCCCACGCACCGAGCCACAACTCTACGATCTGCGCCTCCCCGCCGGCAGCGTTGTACGCCCTGAACTGCCGGCAGGTCATCGCGCCTTGCTGTATGTGTACCAGGGCGAAATCCAGGCACAGCAAAGTCATGAGGTCAAAGCAGGTCGACTGGTAAGGCTCGGTGACGAGGGCGAGTTGCTCTTGAGCAGTGACGGCGGTGCTGGCGTTCTGCTGATTGCCGGCAAGCCGCTGAACGAGCCGATCGTGCAGTACGGGCCATTCGTGATGAACAGCCGGGAGGAAATCGAGCAGGCGCTGCGTGATTTCCGTGATGGCAGCTTTGCCTGAGCGGATGCACGCAGACACAGCCGCTCAGCGCAGGTGGTTACGCCTGAAGGTCTCCTCCCCCATCGCCGCGATCTGCCCCTCGATCAAGGCATCGAACGGCTTGAGCAGGGCCTCGTAATCATAAGGGGCCTCAAGAACGTTCAATGCCGCGACTATTGCCTCCAGCGTCGATAGCGATCCCTCCATCGGCGCTTTGCGCAATCGATAGCGTGAAGGCGGCGCATCTCTCAGGGTCACCCGCGGCAACGCTGCCAACAGCGGATTCAGATGCAAGAGTTTGCGGGCCTTGCGCCACGTGCCATCGGGCACGACCAGGCGCATCGGGCGGTCCTCCTCTGCGCTGCTGACAAGGGCCAGTGGCTGCGCGTCATCTCCGGGAAACAGCAAACGCACACGATAGCCCGGCTCTGCCAGCCAGGCCGGCAGATCAGCGAATACTTCGCCCACCCACAAGGTGGCGTTACGCAAGCCCAGCACGGCGAGATTGGCTGTGTTGAGCGCATGGTCGACTTCATCGGGGTGCTGCAGCACGAGCACTTCAGTGCGGCTTGGCAGATCAGGGATCAACGCGCACAGGCAGTGGCTTGCCGGGCGCTTGCAGCGGGAACAGCGGGGGCGTGGCATTGGCGGGTCTCCTCGGCCGCGCAGTGTGCCATAGCACGCCAGCGCAGCCGAGAGGCGGTGTAAAGACCGCTAGCGGTTGAAGCGCTCGGCCAGGCTGTGCAGGTAGTCGGCCATGGTCTCCAGCTCCTTGCCAATCGCCGCGCCCTGGTGGGCCTGCTCGGCGCCCTGCTCGGAGAGGTGGGCGATGCGGGTAATCTGCCGGCTGATGTCGTCCGCCACCTGCCCCTGCTCCTCGGAGGCCGCCGCAATCTGCTGGCTCATGCCGCTGATGCGACTGACCGATTCGCTGATGCCGTCCAGCGCAATGCGCACCGCTTCGACGCTCTGCACGCTTTCCCGGGAGATTTCCTCGCCCCGCCCGGCCGTGGCAACGGCGCGCTCGGCACCGGCGCGCAACGAGGCGATGATCTGGTGGATCTGCTGGGTCGATTCACGGGTGCGCGAGGCGAGCGAACGAACCTCGTCGGCCACCACGGCGAAACCACGCCCCTGTTCGCCCGCACGTGCCGCCTCGATGGCAGCGTTGAGGGCCAGCAGGTTGGTCTGCTCGGCAATCGAGGTGATCACGTCGGCGACGCTGCCGATCGACTGCGTCGAGTTGGCCAGGTCGTTCACCGCCTGGCCGATATCCACCACAGCTTTGGCCATGTGCTGCATGGACTCCAGGCTGCCACCCGCCAGTTGCCGCCCTTCCCTGGCCAAGCGGTCCGCCTCCTCGGCGGCATGGCTGGTGCTCTGCACGTTCTGGGTGACTTCCTGGATGGTGGCGGCCATCTGGTTGATGGCCGTCGCCGATTGATCGGTCTCGCTGCGCTGTTGATCGAGCATCTCGGCGCCCGATCGCGAGAAGCCGGCGGCCTGGGCGGCCTGCCTCTTGACGTTGACACCGGCATCCTCCAGGCGTGTCAGGGCGGTCTGCAGCCGCGCTTCTTCGCTGATCATGGCCATGTCGAGCAGCGCCTGGGCACCTCGGTTGTCGCTGTAGGTAAGCGCCACCAGGCTGCTGGTGAAGGCCTTGGGGTGCTCACCCAGGGTGCGGCGGATCAAGGCGCGCTTGCTGTACAACTGATAGGAACCCAGCGCCGCCATCACGGCCACCACCACCAGCGCCAGCCATGCCCCGGCAAGCATCGTCTGGGCAGCCAGAATCACCAGCGCGGCGATGATCAGTGGCCAGGAGCGAAGCAGGTCATAGGTGAGGTGCTCGATCTTCGGCACGGGGGATTTGCCCGCCCGCAACCGCGCATACAGCGCCTCGGCACGGCGCTTCTGGTCTTCGCTGGGCAAAGAACGAACGGACTCGTACCCGGCCACCTTGCCGTGCTCATAAACGGGCGTGACATAGGCACTGACCCAGTAGTAATCGCCATTCTTGGAACGGTTCTTGACGATGCCCATCCAGGGTTTGCCCTGCTTGATGGTGTCCCACATATGGCCAAAGACGGCTGGCGGCATATCGGGATGACGCACGAGGTTGTGGGGCTGGCCGATCAGCTCCTCCCGGGTGAACCCGCTGATGGCCACGAAAGCATCGTTGCAGTAGGTGATCTTGCTGTTCAGATCAGTGGTGGAAATCAACCGCTCGTGACCGGGAAAAGTCCGTTCCCGCTGAGTTACCGGAAGATTCTGACGCATGGTTGCGATCCTTTAATACGTGAAGGGTACGTCCTTTCCACTCCACTATGTCTAGCACAGCAAAGCTGCCGCGCCAGCAAGGGTAGGCGGTTGGTGTGTGATGCTCGAAACGCTGGAGAGAGAACACGCGGAAAGCCGACCTGCAGCTCCCCTGTCATACCTTGCTCGCTGCTCACCCGAACGGGATTGCTTCTTTTGTCGGCAACAGGTTCAACGACTTGAGGGTGCCGTTGAACTAACTTTGCAGCCGCTTGTCAGCCGCGAGCGGCGACCCGTTGCGGTTCTGTATCCCATGTGGAGGGCAGCAAGGAATCTGCGAGCCGGTGCGCCGAACGAGGTGACGCCAGTCCAGCCAATTGACGCTGAAGGAGTACCGTATACAGGCGAAAACAGGCCGATGCCTGGGCATCGACCTGATCAGGAAGTCAGTTGCTGCAAAAGAGGACCTGAGCCAAGCGCATATAGGCATGGCCGATCCATGGCGAGCGCCCTGGACGACGCTCCCAGTGGGAATGCCTGGTATCAGCGGCGCCGACGGCGCTCTTCGGCCAGACGACGTTGCTCGTCGCTGCGGATCGGGATGGGCTGCATGCGTGGGGCAAGCAGCGCGTTGAGCTGGGCAGTGATTTTTTCGAACCAGTTTTTCATAAGGGTATCCTCAAACTGCGCACGGCTATGGTGACCGCTTGATTTCAGAGTAGCTGAAACCTGCGCGGGAGTGGAGAGCCAGGCAGCGTCAAAGCGTTGCAAGGCGCTACCGACCGTCGCTTAGTTAGCTGCTGGAGGCCGCGAATTCTGCGCTGCCCGCCATACCGGGGTCGATACACCCGCGATGCGGCTCAAAACTGATACTCGACGCCGGCACCGGCGTACCAGGAACGCCCCGGTGCCGCCTCGTAAAAACGTCCGTTGCCGTCACCCACGATCACCGAGCCGACGTATTGCTTGTCGGCCAGATTGTCCAGGCGCAAGGTCTGATGGGTGCTCCATGGACCGAACTGCTGTTCGAAGCGGGTACGCCAATTGAACACCGCATAGCTGGGCGCGGCTCTTTCGGTATTGGTGTCCTCAACGTACACCTGGCTACGATAGAGGCCCTCGAGCGCCGTACTGACGCCGTCGACCGGCTTCCAGGCCAGCTCGCCGAACAACGTGGTGCGGGGTACGCCGGGCAGATCATTGCCCTTGTCGATATTTTTCAGGGTATTCCCAGCTCCGGTGGTGAAGCTGGAGTCGTAGGTCGCCGCCAGGTAGGTATAGGCCAGCGCTGCCGACCAGCGCTCGGTGAACTGGCTTTCGACCCCCAGCTCGAGGCCGCGGCGCAGGGTCTTGCCGGCATTCTGGTAGCTGGTGCGGCCGCCGCTGTTTTCCAGCACCACAATTTCGTCATCGGTGTTGATCTGGAAAATGGCAGCGTTGATGCGGGTGCCTCCGGCGACGCGGGCTTTCAGGCCGATTTCATATTGGGTGCTTTCCGAAGGTTCGAGGCCGTAGTTGAAACCCGCGTTTCCCTGGGAATAGGCCAGCTCGGCCTGGCTGGGCGTCTCGAAGCCCTTGCCGACACTGAGATAGCCGTTCAGGTCAGGCGTGAAGGCATAGCCGAGGCTGACCGAGGGCGTGGCCTTCTCGTAACGCCTGGTACCGCTGTCGTCACCATTGGCGCCGACGATATAGTTGTCATCGACATCCACCTCCACGGTGCTGTAGCGCAAGCCACCCTGCAGGGTCCAGTTGCCGATGGTCCAGGTGGCCTGGGCATAGGGATCCAGGCTGGTAACGGTATCGACTTCATCGCGACGCAGGTCACCTTTGACTCCGAGCCGAGAACCCGAGAAATTCTCGTAACCGCGTCGGTCATCGCGGCTCTGGTCGTAATCAAGCCCGAACGCCAGACGCAGATCCCCACTTACACCTGCCACCGGCTGCAGCCAGCGTATGCTGCCGCCATGAAACTCTCGGTCGAAATCGACGACCCCACCACTGTGGTTCGGGTTGCCCTGCGGCCCTTGTGGAATGGCCAAGTACTGAATCACGCGGCGCTTACCCGCATAGACCGTTGTCTGCAACGTCGCCTCGCCAAAATACCGCTCATAATTAGCACCTAGCTGCTGATGATCGATGCTTTTCCGAGTGTTGTACGTTAAAGCGTTGGCAGTAACCGATCTCGGATCCGCCTTGTATGCCGCCCACGCCTGCCCCAATGGATCTTGCGTACCGTTCTGCTCCAGGCTGCTGTAGATCAGCGCCAACCTGCTGTCTTCATCGGGTTTGAAGTTGAGCTTGGCGAAGGTCTGGTCGCGGCGTGCCGAGCTGTGGTCACGGTAACCGTCGGTGTCCATCCGCGAAGCGTCGAGCACGAAGCCGACGCCATCCGCCTCGCCTTCGGCGGTGAGGTGATTGCGGGTCAGGCCGTCGCCGCCGATCAGCGTCTCCGCGCCGATGCGCGGCCGGCCGACACCGTCGCGGGAAAACATCTGGATCACCCCACCGGCGTTGCTGCCATACAACGTAGAAGCCGGCCCCCGTAGCACTTCGATGCGCTCGGCGGTGTCCAGGTTGAAGGTGGCCGCCTGGCCCTGACCATCCGGGGTGCTGGCGGGAATCCCGTCGGTAATCAGTTTCAGCCCACGCACGCCAAACGCCGAGCGCGCGCCAAAGCCGCGGGAGGATATCTGCAGATCCTGCGCATAGTTCTGGCGATTCTGCACCACCAGCCCAGGCACCCGGGTCAGCACCTCGGAGGCGTTGATGCCCAACTGCCCGTCGCTGATCTGCTCGCGGTCGATGCTGTCCACCGAGAACGGCAGGTCGAAGCTCTGCGCCGCGCTTCGCGATCCGCTGACCACGCTGGGTTCGAGCACCACACCAGCGGCCGTCTCCTGCGCCTGGGAGGTGCCCGCTGCCGCGCAGCCACATAACAGCAGGGCCCGGCTCAGGCGGGAAAGTTCGAAGGCGCGCGAAGGTGGTCTACAGCTCATGGCAAATGGATCCTTTCATTGTTCGGCTTGGCGCCAGTGGGAGCAGCCACCCGGGTCGGGGTGGCCCTGAAACGGGGTGACTCGGCAGGCGGGTTGCGCGCTGCTGGCGCGCAACCTGTCATTGTCACCCGAGCGGGCCTGAGGTGCGACCCGCAGGCGCAAAACCGCGTTCAAACAATAGTGATGCGGGGCGCCGCGTTCGAGGCGCACGCCAGTGACGCACCCCGAGGAAAAAGGCCGGTGGCGAACCCATGCCCGCCACCAACGGCCGGTACCGGCAGGTAAGCTGGGCTTGCCTTGCTGGCATCATCCAGCAACACTGCCGCCCTTCATTCCTTGACGGGAGTCTGCCTTGCGCCCTGCCGACATGCTGCGCCTCTTGCTGCTCGCTGCGATCTGGGGCGCCAGTTTTCTGTTCATGCGGATCGTCGCGCCGGTGATCGGCAGCATGCCGACGGCCTTCTTTCGCGCCTCCATCGCCATGCTCGGCCTGCTGGCGATTCTGTTGCTGATGCGGGTGAAGTGGAACTTCCACGGCAAGATCGGCCTGTGCCTGATACTCGGGATAATCAATGCGGGCATCCCCTCGGCCATGTACAGCATGGCTGCACTGGTGCTGCCAGCGGGCTACTCGGCGATCATCAATGCCACCACACCGATGATGGGCGTGCTGATCGGTGCGTTGTTCTTCGCCGAGGCGATGACGACGAGTCGCGCGGCGGGTGTTGCACTGGGCCTGTTCGGGGTCGCCGTGCTGACCCGCAGCGGACCGGCGCAGCTGGACATGGGCCTGCTGCTTGGCGCCCTCGCCTGCCTGCTGGCCACCGCGTGCTATGGCGTGGCCGGCTTTCTGACCCGACGCTGGATAGCGGGACGCCTGGATAACCGCCTCACCGCTTTCGGCAGCCTGCTGGGCGCCAGCCTGTTCCTGTTGCCGCTGTTCGCCGGCTCGCTGGCACTCGAGGCACCGGCCAGTTGGGGCGGCTGGCTGGAATGGACGTCGCTGCTGGCACTGGGCCTGGGCTGCACGGCCTTCGCCTACGTACTGTATTTCCGCCTGCTCAACGACATCGGGCCGATAAAGGCCTCCACCACCACCTTTCTGATTCCGATATTCGGGGTGCTGTGGGGCGCATTGCTGCTTGGCGAGCCGCTGTCCTGGGCGCACCTGTACGGCGGCATATTGATCGCCATCGCCTTGTGGCTGGTGGTTCGTCCTACGGCCAAGGTGCCGGCTTAACGCACGCTCAGTTTTGGTGGGCTGAAGCCCACCCTACAATTGCGTGTACTCCGTAGGGTGGGCTTCAGCCCACCAATTGGCAGACCACCTGACGTCCCGTAAAGCGTTCCCACGCAGAGCGTGGGGACGATCTGATCACGCAAATTTACTGCTGCAATTCCTGCTCGGTGAACAGGTCGCTGAACAGCATGCTGGTCAGGTAGCGCTCACCGGAGTCGGGCAGGATCACCACTAGGGTCTTGCCCTGCATCTCCGGCTTCTCGGCCAGGCGTACCGCTGCGGCCATCGCCGCGCCACAGGAAATGCCGCAAAGGATACCTTCCTCGCGCATCAGCCGCAGGGCCATGGCCTTGGCGTCTTCATCGGTAACCTGCTCGACACGGTCGACCAGCGACAAATCGAGGTTCTTCGGCACGAAGCCGGCGCCGATACCCTGGATCTTGTGGGGGCTGGGTTTGACTTCGTCACCGGCCATCGTCTGGCTGATCACCGGTGAGGAAACCGGCTCGACCGCCACGGACAGGATCGCCTTGCCCTGGGTCTGCTTGATGTAACGGGAGATACCGGTGATGGTGCCGCCGGTACCGACCCCGGAGACCAGCACGTCGATGGCACCCTCGGTATCGTTCCAGATTTCCGGCCCGGTGGTCTTCTCATGGATCGCCGGGTTGGCCGGGTTCTCGAACTGCTGCGGCATGTAGTACTGCTCGGGGTTGGAAGCGGCGATTTGCGCAGCCTTCTCGATCGCGCCCTTCATGCCCTTGGCCGGCTCGGTCAGCACCAGCTCGGCGCCCAGCGCCTTCAATACCTTGCGGCGCTCCAGGCTCATGGAGGCCGGCATGGTCAGCATCAGCTTGTAGCCCCGCGCAGCGGCGACGAAGGCCAGTCCGATACCGGTATTGCCGGAAGTCGGCTCGACCAGGGTCATACCCGGCTTGAGCACGCCACGGGACTCGGCGTCCCAGACCATGTTGGCGCCGATCCTGCACTTCACCGAGTAGGCCGGGTTGCGGCCTTCGATCTTGGCCAGGATGGTCACGCCCTTGGGCCCGAGGCGGTTGATCATCACCAGGGGCGTGTTGCCGATAGCCTGTGCGTTGTCTGCATATATGCGGCTCATGGTGTATCGGTTCCTTATCATGACTGAGCCCGTCAGCCTATGCCTCAAGCCGGGGCGCGTCCAGCGTCTGGAAGTTCGAACTCAGGCGGACCGGCGGCAGTCCACTCCTGACACCGCGAAACCGGACACCCACGATGAAACGTCGCTACAGCCTGCCCCTGTGGATCTGCCTCGGCCTGCTCGCCCTGCTGCTGGTGGTGCATATCGCCCTGCCCTACATGGTGCGCAATTACCTCAACGACAAGCTGGCCGAGATGGGCGATTACCGCGGCCATATAGAGGACGTCGACGTGGCGTTGTGGCGTGGCGGCTACCGCATCAACGGCCTGCGTATCGTCAAGGTCACCCAGGACCTGCCGGTACCCTTCGTCGACGCCCCCCTGATCGACATCTCGGTAAGCTGGAACGAGCTGCTGCACAATGGCGCCGTGGTCGCTCGGGTGGTATTCGACCGGCCGGAGGTGAACTTCGTCGATGGCAAGAGCCGCGAAGACTCGCAGACTGGTGAAGGCACCGACTGGCGTGAGCAGCTGAACAAGCTGTTGCCCATCACCCTCAACGAGGTGCGGGTCAATGACGGCGCCCTGGGTTTCTATAACTTCAATGCCTCGCCGCCGGTAAAACTCAAGGCCAACGCCATCCAGGCCAGCCTGTACAACCTGACCAACGTGGCCGATGAACAGGGCGACCGCGTGGCGCGTTTCGAAGGCAAGGCCAAGCTGATGGACCAGGCGCCACTGGAAGCCAGCGCGGTGTTCGACCCCTTCCACAACTTCCAGGATTTCGAGTTCCGCGTAAGGGCTACCGACATCCAGCTGCCGCGCCTCAATGACCTGGCCAATGCCTATGGCAAGTTCGATTTCAAATCGGGCACCGGCGATATTGTGATCGAGGCCTTCGCCGAGGACTCCCAGCTCAGCGGCTATATCAAGCCACTGCTGCGCGACGTGGAAGTGTTCGACTGGCAGCAGGATGTCGAGAACCAGGACAAGGGCTTCTTCCACTCGATCTGGGAAGCGGTGGTGGCCGGCAGCGAGAAGGTGCTCAAGAACCGCCCGCGTGACCAGATCGCCACCCGCGTGGAGCTGCGCGGCAGCACCAAGCAGCAGGACGTCAGCGCCTTCCAGGCGTTCATCGGCATCCTGCGCAATGGTTTCATCCAGGCCTTCAACAGCGGTTTCGAGCGTGATGCCGCTGAGGAGCCCTGAGCGCGTCCATTCAGTGACTGAATACCCCAGGCGCGTTCACACCCATGCGCCGGGCGCGCTATAGTCGGCGTTTTCCCATTCGCCTGCCGCGTGAGGATTCCCGATGAAGTTCGAAGGCACCGAGCACTATGTCGCCACCGATGACCTCAAGCTGGCGGTCAACGCTGCCATCACCCTGCAGCGCCCGCTGCTGGTCAAGGGCGAGCCCGGCACCGGCAAGACCCTGCTCGCCGAGCAGCTGGCCGAGTCCTTCGGCACACGGCTGATCACCTGGCACATCAAGTCCACCACCAAGGCGCACCAGGGCCTCTACGAGTACGACGCGGTCAGCCGCCTGCGTGATTCGCAGCTCAGCTCCGACAAGGTTCACGACGTTCGCAACTACATCAAGAAGGGCAAGCTGTGGGAGGCCTTCGAGGCGGACGAACGCGTGGTGCTGCTGATCGACGAGATCGACAAGGCCGATATCGAGTTCCCCAACGACCTGCTGCAGGAACTCGACAAGATGGAGTTCTACGTTTACGAGACCGACGAGACCATCAAGGCCAGGCACCGGCCGATCATCATCATCACCTCGAACAACGAAAAGGAGCTGCCGGACGCCTTCCTGCGCCGCTGCTTCTTTCACTACATCGCCTTTCCGGACCGCCAGACCCTGCAGAAGATCGTCGACGTGCACTACCCCGGAATCAGCAACAGCCTGGTGGCCGAAGCGCTGGACGTATTCTTCGACGTGCGCAAGGTCCCGGGCCTGAAGAAGAAGCCGTCGACCAGCGAACTGGTCGACTGGCTCAAGCTGCTGATGGCCGACAATATCGGCGAAGCGGTGCTGCGCGAGCGCGACCCGACCAAGGCCATTCCTCCGCTGGCCGGCGCCCTGGTCAAGAACGAGCAGGACGTGCAGTTGCTCGAGCGACTGGCCTTCATGGCACGCCGCGGTAACCGTTGATATAGGCATGGATATCGAACGAGTCCGCCGCAAGCGTCAGAAGAACGTCCAGGAACAGACGCTACTGAGACGGGAAGCACTGCTGCGAACCGCAACTTTTTATCGCAATAACCCAGACAGAATTCCGCTTGCCTTGCGGCAATACGCGCGGGGTCAAGCGATAGACTGGGATAGATCGATCTTCATGGAACTGAACCCCAATATCTATGGTGGCTACTGGGTTAGCGGAATGCTGTTGACCCAAGAACATCGCTTCATCGAGTTTGATTTGCCGACCAACGAAGATCACAGCGCTCTGGATGGCTCAGCAAAAGTCATTTGGCTCGACGTTAGCGCACGAATCTGCACGTCTCGACATCTGCGAGGAACCGGCATAAGCGAAGGGGCACTGGCATTGGAAATCCAAGCTGCGTTGAATAACGAGGATGAACCAGATGCATAGCGGCAGCTGCCTGTGCGGCACAGTCAGGTACCAGATCGACGCGCCCGTCGAGTCGGCCAGCCATTGCCATTGCAGCCAGTGCCGCAAAGCTCATGGCGCGGCGTTCGCCAGCTACGGCAACGTGCGCCGCGAGCATTTTCGCTTCACCGAAGGTGAGGCATCGGTCAGCACTTTCAACTCTTCGCCCGGCGTGAGCCGTACCTTCTGCCAGCGCTGTGGCTCGAACCTGCAATGGCTCTCCGAGCAGCCTTACCTCAAGTGGGTGTCGAAGGCACTTGGTACGCTGGACAAGCCCCTGCCAATTGTCGAGCAGAAGTACATCTACACCCGCTCGAAGACCGACTGGTACTGCCTCAATGACGGCCTGCCCGTCGATGATCGCCACTGAGGACGCGCCATGCTGCTTAATCTATTCAACGAAATGCGCGCGGCCAAGGTGCCGGTGTCCCTGCGTGAGTTGCTCGACCTGATCAGCGCGCTCGAGCACAAGGTGGTGTTCGCCGACATGGACGAGTTCTATTACCTGGCCCGCGCCATTCTGGTGAAGGACGAGCGCCATTTCGACAAATTCGACCGGGCCTTTTCCGCCTACTTCGACGGTTTGCAGAACCTCGACCAGCACCTCGAAGCGCTGATCCCCGAAGAGTGGCTGCGCAAGGAGTTCGAGCGCTCGCTGAGTGCCGAGGAACGTGCGCAGATCCAGTCCCTGGGCGGCCTGGACAAGCTGATCGAGGAATTCAAGAAGCGCCTGGAAGAGCAGAAGAAACGCCACGCCGGCGGCAACAAGTGGATCGGCACCGGCGGCACCAGCCCGTTCGGCTCGGGGGGCTACAACCCGGAAGGCATCCGCGTCGGTGATGCCGGCGAGCGCCAGGGCAAGGCGGTCAAGGTGTGGGATCAGCGCGAGTACAGGAACCTCGACGACTCGGTGGAGATCGGCACGCGCAATATCAAGGTGGCCCTGCGCCGCCTGCGCAAGTTCGCCCGCCAGGGCGCCCTAGATGAGCTGGACCTCGATGGCACCATCGACCACACCGCCCGTGACGGTGGCCTCTTGAACATCCAGATGCGCCCGGAGCGCCGCAACACGGTCAAGCTGCTCCTGCTGTTCGATATCGGCGGCTCCATGGACGCCCACGTCAAGGTCTGCGAGGAACTGTTCTCCGCTTGCCGTACCGAGTTCAAGCACATGGAGTATTTCTACTTCCACAACTGCGTGTACGAATCGGTGTGGAAGAACAACCTGCGGCGCAATGCCGAACGCGTTGCCACCCATGACCTGTTGCACAAGTACGGCGCCGACTACAAGGTGGTGTTCATCGGCGATGCGGCCATGGCGCCCTACGAGATCACCCAGCCGGGCGGCAGCGTCGAGCACTGGAACGAGGAAGCGGGTTACCTGTGGCTGCAGCGCTTCATGGACACCTACAAGAAGCTCATCTGGATCAACCCCTACCCGCGCGAAGCCTGGGACTACACCAGCTCGACGCGCATCATCCGCGAGCTGATCAACGACCAGATGTTCCCGCTGACCCTGCAGGGTCTGGAGGATGGGATGCGTTTTCTGGCCAAGTAGCTGCCACCTGTAGCCCGGGTCGAGCGCAGCGACACCCGGGAAGCTGGTCCCCCTGGGTAGCGCTTCGCCCAACCCAGGCTACACATTGGCGCTCAGCGCATGCGCGGCGTTTGCCGCTCTGGGGCCACGCGACGCTCACGGCGCCGGAATGGCAGGGCCAGCAACAGCAGAATGCTTTCCACCACCCAGGCCAGGAACAGTGCGCAGACGATGCCCCAGGCGATTGCCTCGGGCACCAGCAGCACCTGATAGCGATAAGCGGCGCGGGTTTCCGCCAGCAATTGGCTATCGGCGGCCGTTGCCAGGTGCCAGACCTGGCGATACCAGGGGCCCTGCATGGCCAGGGACTCCTGCTCCAGCAGCGCGGAGCGCTCCACCAGCAGGCCGACGCTGCGCGCATCGCTCTGCATCACCGGATCGCTGCTGTTGCGGTAATGGCCGACCAGCCGTTGCAGGTCGCCATCGAAGAAGCGCCGGGCGGTGTCGCGAAAACCGCTCAGGCTCTGCTCGGACTCCAGGCGATGGGCCTCGGCGCGCTTGGCGTAATCGTCGATGAAGCCCGGCACCTGAACGCCCAGCAACAGGCCAAGGGCGAACAGCGCCAGACGCAGATAACTTCGTATCATCCTTCCCTCACCGCCCCACGGGACGTCAGTCAGTTGCTCTGGCCCTGGGCGATGCATTCGCCGGCGCGCCACAGGCGCCATTCGCCCGGCTGGTACAGCGACCACTGCTCGTTGTCGGTCAACGGCTCGGTGGCCAGCACCGAGACCACATCATTGGGTGTGGTCTCGGCGTGGAAATCCACGCTCATGTCGGCGTCACGCAAATGCGCAGGGCCGAAGGGCGCGCGCCGGGTGATGTGCGCCAGCTTGGTGGAGCAGAAGCTGAACAGCCAGTCGCCGTCGCTGAGCAGGCAGTTGAACACGCCGTGCTGTCGATAGGCCGCGCAGGCGGCGACAAGTTCAGGCAACAGCACCTCGATCGGCACGGCTTCCGGGAAGGCGGTACGAATGCGGTTGAGCAGGTCGCAAAAGGCCGACTCGCTGTCGGTATCGCCAATGGCGCGGTAGAAGCTCAGCGCCGGGCGGAAATCGGCCAGTTGGCCGTTATGGGCGAAGCACCAGTTGCGCCCCCACAGCTCACGCACGAAGGGATGGGTGTTGGCCAGGCACACGCGGCCGACGTTGGCCTGGCGAATATGGCCGATCACCACCTCGCTCTTGATCGGGTAGCGCTGCACCAGCTGCGCCACCTCCGACTCGCTGCTCGCCCGTGGGTCTTGGAACAGGCGCAGGCCGCGCCCTTCATAGAAGCCGATGCCCCAGCCATCGCGATGCGGCCCGGTGCGCCCGCCCCGCTGCATCAACCCGGTAAAGCTGAAGACGATATCGGTGGGGACGTTGGCGCTCATGCCGAGCAATTCACACATGATCGGGCTCTCGATTGAACGGGCTTACAAACGCGGTTCGACGCGAGTGCCACGGCTGCTGCGTGACTCGGAATAGCGTGGTTCCTGCTCCTGCTCCAGGCGCTCGCGCAGGGTCAGGTCGCTGTCTCCCTGCTGCTGCTCGCGCGCCGCGTTGCGGGCCTTGGCACGGCTCATGAACGGCCAGCGAATGGCCACGAACAGCAGGTAGACGGCAAACGCGATCATCCCGTACATGGCCAGGTCCGCCACGGCGCGCCAGGCATTGCTGCCGACCTTGAACAGCAGGTCGAGGGCAACGATTGCTACCGCAGGGGCAAACAGCTCCTTGGCCGGGTCGACGATGGTCGGGCAGAACAGCAGAATCGCCACCAGTACCCGCAGAGGCTCGCGCAGGTAGCGCCACATCCAGCTGGTAATCCTGAACCACACCAGCAGGCAGCCCAGCGCGGCAATCGCATAGGCGCCCCAGGCGAGGAGATAGTCGTTTTCGATCATGAGGGCGATGGTTCCCTTGCTTGACTGGGCTCGAGCGGACGAATGCGCATTGGCGCGCTTGCCGGACGACAAAGGCGCTTATGATAACGGCTTTTACCCGGTTCGGCGCCTTCGAGGCATTTCTTAAAACGCACAGACGAAAGCGTTTGCAAGTGCCCCCCGGCTGTCGCTCCCCGCTCTGGAGATGTTCATGACCACCGCCCCCATCGCCCGCAAGGCCCCCGGCGCCGACCCTTACCACTGGCTCGAGGCCCGCGACAGCGACGAGGTACTGGAGCACCTGCGCGCCGAGAACGCCTACCTGGAAAGCAGGTTGGACGACCTGCCGCTGCGTGAGCAACTGTTCCAGGAAATCAAGGCGCGCATCCGCGAAACCGACCTGTCCCTGCCGACGCCCTGGGGCGATTACCTCTATTACCAGCGCACCACCGCTGGCGACGAATATCCCCGCCACTTTCGCTGCCCTCGCCCGGCCGATGGCAGCCTGACACTCGAGGAGAACGCCGAGCAGCTGCTGCTGGACCCCAACGAGATTGCCGCCGGTGGTTTTCTGTCCCTGGGTGCGTTCAGCATCAGCCCCGACCAGCAGCGCCTGGCCTACAGCCTGGACACCAGCGGCGAGGAAACCTATCGGCTGTTCGTCAAGGAACTGGCCAACGGCGCCATCAGCGAGCTGCCGTTCGAGAACTGCGATGGCAGCATGACCTGGGCTAATGACAGCCAGACCCTGTTCTACGGCGAGCTGGACGATAGTCACCGCCCCGCCACCCTGCACCGCTTTCGCCTGGGCGATGCACACAGCGCCCAGGTTTTCCACGAAGCCGACGAGCGCTTCTTTCTCAGTTGCTACCGCAGCAGCTCCGAGCGCCAGCTGGTGCTGCTGCTCGGCAGCAAGACCACCACGGAATCCTGGGTACTGAACGCCGACACGCCCGAACAGCCCTTCCAGTGCCTGGCCGCGCGCGAAGAAGGCCACGAGTACTACGCCGACCACGGCAAGCTGGATGGCCAGTGGGCCTGGCTGATTCGCAGCAACCAGAGCGGCATCAACTTCGCCCTGTACAGCGCTGCGCCCGAACGACCAACCCGGCCCGACTGGCAGGAACGGGTGGCGCACAACGAACAGGTGATGCTCGAAGGCGTCAGCCTGGCCGAGTCGGCGCTGGTGCTCAGCCTGCGCGAGGGTGGCCTGCCGGTCATCGACGTACGCCCGCAGGGGTTGGCCGGCTACCGGGTCAGCCTGCCGGACGCCGCCTACAGCCTGTACGTGCAGGACAGCCTGGAATTCGCCAGCCCGGTGATCCGCCTGCGCTACGAAGCGCTCAACCGTCCGGCGCAGGTTCGCGAGTTGAACCTGGCCGATGGCACCCAGCGGGTCCTCAAGGAGACGCCGGTTCTCGGCAACTTCGATGCCGATGACTACCTGAGCCAACGCCTCTGGGCGACCGCGCCGGATGGCACCCAGGTGCCGATCAGCCTGGTGGCGCGTCGCGATGCCCTGGGCCAGGCCGCCCCTCTTTATCTCTATGGCTACGGCGCCTACGGTGAAAGCCTCGACCCCTGGTTTTCCCACGCACGGCTGAGCCTGCTCGATCGCGGCATGGTGTTCGCCATCGCCCATGTACGCGGTGGCGGCGAGCTGGGCGAGGCCTGGTACCGTGCCGGCAAACTCGCCCACAAGCAGAACAGCTTCAGCGACTTCATCGCCTGCGCCGAGCACCTGATCGCCCAAGGCTTCACCACCCCCTCGCAACTGGTGATCAGCGGCGGCAGCGCCGGCGGCCTGTTGATCGGCGCGACACTCAACCAGCGGCCTGAGCTGTTTGCCGCCGCCATCGCCGAAGTGCCCTTCGTCGACGTGCTCAACACCATGCTCAACCCGGAATTGCCGTTGACCGTCACCGAATACGACGAATGGGGTGACCCCAACCAGCCGGAGGCCCATGCGCGCATCAAGGCCTATGCCCCTTACGAGAACGTCCAGGCGCAACGTTACCCGGCCATCCTCGCGGTGGCCGGCTACAACGATAGCCGCGTGCAATATTGGGAGGCGGCCAGGTGGGTGGCGCGCCTGCGGGAACTGAAGACCGACGACAACCTGCTGCTGCTCAAGACCGACCTGGAAGCCGGCCATGGCGGCATGAGCGGTCGTTACCAGGCCATCCGTGACGTGGCCCTGGAATATGCCTTCGTCTTCAAGGTACTCGGCCTGCACGCGGCAGGCCGTTAGCAGGCTGCCGCAGCCGGCAGCCCGTGGCCTCAGTCAGGAATCTGCTCGCCCTGCTGCTCGGGCGCCTGCTCCTGCTGACGCTCGGAGGCATCCTGGGCGGCTTTGGTGGATTCATCGTTGTCACGCCCGTCGCGAATCACCGGCGGGGTGTCGGGATCGACCTTGGAGGGGTCAGGTACCTCGGGCGTCTGAATCGCGCCGGCAGGTTCGGGCGGGGCGGACTGCTGCTGGGCCTGGGCGATGCCGCCCATCGACAGCAGGCTGATCAGGACGAATAGAGGGGTGCGCATGGTCAGTACTCCATAAGGCAGTGGGACTTGCTGCATTGGGCAATGCCCGCCGACGGAAAGTGCAGACTGATTCCACGGCCCTGCCTATATACTGCGCGCATACGCCAGCAAGGAGCGATCATGAGCAGCCCGTCCACGCCACCCTCCAAACTCGACCGCATCCTCGCCGACGCTCAGCGCAGCCGTGAAGAAGGCTACCGGGACAAGGCCCTGCGCATGTACCCCCACGTCTGCGGCCGCTGCGCCCGGGAATTTTCCGGCAAGCGCCTGAGCGAGCTGACCGTGCACCATCGCGACCACAACCACGACAACAACCCCCAGGACGGTTCCAACTGGGAGCTGCTGTGTCTGTTCTGTCACGACAACGAACACGCCCGCTACACCGACCAGCAGTATTTCAGCGAAGGCTCGACGGCCAGCCAGACCGCGCCGAAAACCACCCACAAGGCGTTTGCCAACCTCGCTGATCTGCTGCAGAAAAAATCCTGAGGAGCGAACAGGTCGTATAATGCCGGCCCCTTTCTCGAGGCCTGGTCCGTGGGCAACAAACGATACAGCTGCATCGGTCTTTACAACCCCAAGTCGCCGGAGAACGTTGGCGCGGTGATGCGTGCCGCGGGCTGCTATGGCGTGGCGTCGGTGTTCTATACCGGCAAGCGCTACGAGCGCGCTCGCGACTTCGTCACCGACACCAAGCGCGTGCACCTGGACATTCCGCTGATCGGCATCGACGACCTGCAGAAGGTGATTCCCCTGGGTTGCACGCCGGTCGCCGTGGAACTGGTGGATGGCGCCCGCCCCCTGCCCACCTACACCCACCCGGATCGCGCCTTCTACATCTTCGGCCCCGAAGACGGTTCGCTCGACCAGAGCGTGCGCGACTGGTGCGAGGACGTGATCTACATCCCCACCGAGGGCTGCATGAACCTGGCGGCCACGGTCAACGTGGTGCTCTACGACCGCCTGGCCAAAGGCAACAACACCCGTACCGGCGCCAGGTACTGAAGCGCAGACAAAATAAAGCCCGGACGATGCCGGGCTTTGTTTCAGGGCTGACCGATCAGGACATCTCGGCCTTGCCACCGGTGCGGCTGTAGCCATCTTCGGCGACCAGTTTGCCACCGATACGCTCGTAGCCGCTTTCGGCAATCTTGCCACCGGTGCGCTTGTAACCATCTTCGGCGACCAGTTTGCCACCGATACGCTCGTAGCCGCTTTCGGCAATCTTGCCGCCGGTACGCTTGTAGCCGTCTTCGGCAACCAGCTTGCCGCCTACGTGCTGGTAACCGCTTTCGGCAATCTTGCCGCCGGTGCGCTTGTAGCCATCTTCAGCGACCAGCTTGCCGCCTACATGCTGGTAACCGCTCTCGGCAATCTTGCCGCCGGTACGCTTGTAGCCATCTTCGGCCACCAGTTTGCCGCCGGTGCGCTCGAAGCCATTCTCGGCGATCTTGCCGCCGGTACGCTTGTAGCCGTCTTCAGCCACTTTCTGGGTAATGATCGAGTGTGAAGAGGTGGCGTCGACCGGGCCCTGGGGCAGCGCGAATGCTGCGCTGGCAAGGGTGGCGATAAACAGGCTGGCGATAAATTCGGTTTTCATGATGAGCTCCTTGGGAAGAAGTAAGTGGGTATGGGGCTCATGTTACTCAAGAAAATTTGATGAAAAACTCGATCCCGAGAATAGTAAAGATCGACTCCATTGATATCTCGGTCAAAGCCACGAATCACTAGGCCTCCAAGTAAAACGCCCAGTCCGCCATGACACCGGACCGGGCATTTTTTCTCGATAATTAATCATCTATAAATCCGATAGATAAGCCCTGCTCGCCTGGGCCAACCCACTCCGATCAGGTCCTGGCCAGGCTCTGCTGGCACGGACGCCCTGTCGAAGCAGGGCGAGGCGATCGAAAAGCCGACAGAAAGGTGGCCCGCGCAGATTCCGCAAGCCCAGGGAGCGCACCGCGCAAACGCAGGTAGCGACCCCGACTGGGGTCAGCGCAGCAGGCGAGTATCCAGCACCTTGGAACTGCGGCCCATGACGTTCTCGGTGATCTCGATGAAGTCCTTGGTGCTGGCCTTGTCCATGCGCATCAAGCCACGGGCCACGTCGTCCAGGGAGCGCTGCTGGCCGTCCTTGGTAGCCTGGCGAATCTCCCGATCGAGCTCCTGCAGCAGCAACACCGCACGGGCGGTGACCGGCCCGGTTGAGGTCTCGGTGCGCAAGGATTTGACCGGCTTGCTCCACTTGATCAGGTGCTCGCGAACCTTCTGGTAGCGGTCCTCACTCAGCCCGCCGGCACGACGCATCACCTCGATGGCGTAATACTCGGCGATCCCCTCGCTGATCCAGTCGCTGTTGTCGGTATCGCTGATGCGGCTGAACACGTGCACCAGTTCATGGACCAGCGAACTGGTGCCGTTCTCGCTGACCAGCGGGCGGTCGGCATGCATGAAATAGGAGTTGGGCGCCGACAGGCCGCCGCGCCACATCGGGTCACCGGCACCGACCACCAGCAGCTTGGCAGGGTCACGGGGGAACACCGCCTGCATTTCCGGCCAGACGAAGGTCAGCAGCGTCAGCGCATCCATCCGGCGCATGCCCTCGCCCACCGGCGCGGCGATGGTCACCTGGGTTTCGCCGAGCTTGGCGCGGCGGGTGCCGATCTTGCCGGCCAGGATCCAGCCGGTGGGCCGGTCGAACTTGCGTTGCGGGTTGTCGATGCGGAACTTGTTCTTGCCCACCCGCGGCCAGCCTGTCTCGACGCTGCGCCAGCCCTTGGGCAGGTCGAACTCCAGGCGCGCGACCAGATCGAGGCCGTCGACCTGATTGAGCACGGCGCTGGGAATCAGGTCATCACCACGCAGCAATGCCCAGTCCTCGGTCATGCGCGCATCGAAGCGGCCTTCGCCACGCGGATGACTGATGCGTACCCTGTAGCTCAGGCTGCTCTTGCCCTTGGCGGGCACCCACAGGCCGCGGTTATCGCCTTCGGGCTTCCACTCGCCGTCGGCCTTGAAGTCGCTGTAATAGCCCTCGTCGCCGAGGTTGAAATTCAGCCCTCGCACCAGCTCGCCTTTTTCCAGGGTGATGCTGACTTCAGCCTCGTCGCTCTGCGGCAGGAATTTGACCCTGTAGTCCAGATCGACCTTCTCGGCGGCCCACAGGGGTGTGCCGGTACTCAACAGAACAGCGGACAGCAGCAGGCAGCGAATCGACATACGGCAGACTCCAGAACGAACGGGCGGAACGTCAAGGGGGATCAAGGGCAAGACTATGCGCAACGGCGTCATCAAACACCAGCGTGCTTAAACGAGCCTTAACGGCTCATCACAGACACTCAGCCGGCGCGAAAGATCAGATGTTCTTCCCAGTCATCCTCGGCGACGCTGTTTTCACTGAGCATGCGCCCCGCCTGGGAGATGCGCTCGCGGTGTACGGCATCGGGGTCGCCGCATACCAGATGATGCCAGGACGGCAGATCCTTGCCTTCGCTGACCAGCCGGTAGCCGCAGGTCGGCGGCAGCCACTGGAACTGGTCGGCCTGGGCAGGCGTGAGCTGGATGCAATCGGGCACGAAGCGTTTGCGGTTCGGGTAGTCGCTGCAGCGGCAGGTCTGCAGATCGAGCAGCTTGCAGGCGATGCGCGTGTAGTACACCGCACCGTCATCCTCATCCTCGAGCTTCTGCAGGCAGCACAGCCCGCAGCCATCGCACAGCGACTCCCACTCCTGGTGGTCGAGCTGCTCGAGGGTCTTGTGGTGCCAGAAAGGATGCGCGGGCATGGCCATGGTCGAACGTGCAAGGAGGAAACGAAAAGGCCGGCAGTCTAGGTCTGCAGGCCGCACAGCACAAGCCGCGAGCGACGGCGGGCTCAATAGCCGCGGGCGAAATCCACCTGTCCCTGCAACTGGTCGCCCGCTTGATAACGCTGCAGATTGGCCAGGAACAACTCGACCAGCAGGTGCGGCAAGGTCGGCGCCGCACTGTGTCCGGTCAACGTCAGGTTGCCCGCGGTCCAGAACGGATGGCCGGCCGGTAGCGGCTCCTCACGGCAGACATCGATCACCGCCGCAGCGAGCTGTCCGCTGGCCAGCGCGGCGACCAGGTCCTCGTCGACCACTGAGGTGCCCCGCCCGGCGTTGATCAGCACCGCCGAGGGTTGGAAGCAGGCCAGCAAGGCGGCGTCATAGATGTCCCGGGTGGCGGGCGTATTGGGCAGCAGGTTGACGACGTAATCGGCCTGGGCCACCAGCCGCGGCAGCTCGCCGAGCGCGGCCACTTCGCTGAATGGCGCCTGGCTGCGCGGGCTGCTGGCCACGCCGCTCAGTTCGACGTTGAACGGCTGCAGGAAGCGGGCGACCGCCGCGCCGATCTCACCGGTGCCGACGATCACTACCCGGCGCCCGGCCAGGCTGCCCGGCAGGCGGCCATCCCAGCGTTGCTCGCGCTGCGCCTGCTGGCGGGCGTGCAGCTCGCGTTCATGGGCGAGCATATGACAGAGCACGTACTCGGCCATGATCTGCCCGAACACGCCGACCGCCCGGGTCAGCCGGTAGTCCCTGGGCAGATCCTCGGCCAGCAGCGGCGTGATGCCCGCCCAGGTCGACTGCAACCAGACCGGCTTCAGGCCGGCGCGCAGCAGGCTGGCGAACAGGTCGGGCTCACCCAGCCAGATCGGGCAACCGGCGGCCTGCTCGGCCAGTGCCGTGCCCTCGCCCACGATGACTTCGAGCTGCGGCGCAGCGCCCTGCAGCAATCGCTGGTAGTCGGCGTGATCCTGCTCGGCGATCAGTACCCGCACGGCATCGTCCTCCCTTCAGACCGGATCGTTACGGCGCAGCAGCTCCTCGGGGAGATGCTGGATGTAGTCTTCTTCGGGCGGCGGCATCTGCAGGTGGTAGCCCTGGCTGTCGAGGTTCTCCAGCACCTTGCCGATGTCCTCGCGCGCCAGGGCGCGCTCGGGGGTGAGCACCATGTCGAAGGCATGCACGGGCGCACCGAAGGCAGCCAGCAGCGGTTCGGGCACACGGGTCAGCGCGTCGGCGCGCAGCACGTAGAGGTACATCTCGTGCTTGCGCGGGCTGCGGTAGATCGAACAGATACGTTTCAAGCGGCTTCTCCTTTGCCAGCCAGGCAGTCGAGCAGCGCCTGGCCCATCAATTCGCGACGCCAGCCGCGCAGGCTGTCGGGCAAGCGGTAGGGGCCGTTCGGGTAGCCGCTCTTGAGCAGCGCCTCGAGGGTCTTCTTGCGCAGCATCAGCTCGGGCACGATCTGCAGGCGCTCGCCCTCGCGCTGGCCGACTGCGCGTAGCTTCTTGAGCAGCCCCGAGGCTTCGATCGGCAAGGGTTCGGGCATCGCCGGCGGCCACTCGGCGGGCGGCAGTGCCGCTGCCTCGCGGATCAGCTGCAGGATGGTCTCGCCATCCTGACGCACGGTTTTCGGATGCATGTCCTCGATACGTGCCAGAGCGACCAGGTCGCTCGGCTGGTGGCGCGCCAGCGGCCACAGCGAATGCTCGCGGATGATCCGGTTGCGCGGCTGATTGCGTGCCCGCGCCTGGCGCTCGCGCCAGGCGCATAGCGCGCGCAGCACCGCCAGTTGCGCGCGGGACAGCTTCCAGGCCAGCTTGGCGTCACGATAGGCCTCCTCGGCAGGCGTCTCGCGGCGCAGGCCGGCGGCCAGCTCGGCGCCATCCTCGAGCACCCAGGCATTCTTTTCCGCCGACAGCGTGTCCTGCAGGCGGCGATACAGCTCGGCCAGGTGCACGACGTCTTCGGCCGCGTAGCTGACCTGGGTCTCGGACAGCGGGCGCTGCAGCCAGTCCGAACGGGTTTCGCCCTTGGGCAGCTCGATATCCAGCACGGCCTGCACCAGGCGCGAGTAGCCCATCGAGAAACCGAGATTGAGATAGCCGGCCGCCAGTTGCGAGTCGAACAGCGGCGCTGGCAGGCTGCCGGTCAGGCGCAGGAATACTTCGAGGTCCTCGCTGCAGGCGTGCACTACCTTGACCACCTGCGGATCTTCGAGCAGTGCGGCGAAGGGTGCCCAGTCGCCGATCAGCAAGGGGTCGATCAGGTAGGCACGCTCGCCCTCGCTGACCTGCAGCAAGCCGGCGATCGGGTAGAAGGTGTCGACACGCATGAACTCGGTGTCCAGCGCCACGAAGGGCTGTTTGCGCCAGACAGCGCAGTGCGCTGCCAGGCTGGCGTCGTCTCGAATCCAGACAATTTCGATGGTCACGCGGCTCTCCCGTAAAGATTGCCGCGCAGTATATCCCGTGAACCGCTGCAGCGCGCTCATGGCAGCTCGATGCGCAGCCGCTCGCGCAACGCGTCCGAGCAGCGCAACATCGGCGCGCGCAGTTCATCGTTGATCAGCCCCTGCAGGGCCAGCATGGCCTTGACCGGCGCCGGATTGGGCTCGGCAAAGGCCAGGCGTATCCACGGCAACAACTGACGGAACAGCGCACGCCCGGCGAGCAGGTCGCCCTCGCGCAGCAAGCTGACCACCCTGGCGAAATCGGCAGTGCGCACATGCGCGGCCGCGGAAATGGCGCCGCTGCCGCCCAGGCACAGGCTGGTGAAGATCTGCTCGTCCTCGCCGGTGAGCACATCGAGCTGGTCATCGGCGATCAACGCCTGGGTCTTGCGCACGTCACCGCCGCAGTCCTTGATCGCCACGATGCGCGGGTGCCTGGCCAGTTGCCGGAGGGTCTGCAGCTCCAGGGGCACGGCGCTGCGATAGGGAATGTCGTACAGGATGATCGGCAGCTGCGAAGCCTCGGCGACAGCCAGAAAGAACGCCTGCACGCCCTCCTGGGATGGCCTTATATAGTAGGGCGCCGGCACCAGGATGCCGGCGAGCGGCCGGCTCTGGATACGCTGCAGGCGAGCCAGCACCGCCACCTGGTTGTTGCCGGCCAGCCCCATCACCACGCGGCTGGCGGGCACCACCTCGAGCACCGCATCGAGCACCGCCAGCTGCTCCTGCTCATCCAGGGCCGCAGCCTCGCCGCTGGTGCCGCAGACCACCAGCCCGGCCGCGCCGCTTGCGATCAAATGCGCCGCCAGGGATCGCAACGCCGGCAGATCCACCTGCCCGCCGCGAAATGGCGTCACCAGCGCAACCCAGATACCAGAAAACCTAGACATGCATGCAACTCCTCGGTGTAGACCGTCTGGTCACCGTCGATGGAGTGCGGGAAGGGGGTGTAGCGAAGGGATACTTCGACTCAGCGCCTCTGTCCTGTCAGCCCATCTGACGGGACAGCGCGCCCCGGTCAAATGAGCGACTGTTTCTTCGACTTGCCAGCCTCCAGGCACACGCACGGATCCAGGGCAGCGAGGCCAGGGACAGCAAGCGTGGGCGGGGAGATGGTGGACATGGAACGCTCGGCAAGACAACTAGGCCCCGATACTGCCGGCCCCGAGGCACCGGTGTCAATCTCGCTGCGACGCAGCTTGAAGACGGTCTGCAGTTCCAATTGGATATATGCAAGCCGAGCTAAATCCTCAAACGATTTAAAAACAGCCTTTTACAGCGTGAATATCCCACTAGGCTTCAAGTTGAGCGGCTAATCGCCACTCCCAGTGGGATTTATCGGTCATGCACCTGAGCAAACGGCGTCTCTGGCAGCTACCCTTCGGCACCAGCGCCCTCCCCCACCGGTCACCTCCCCCGTAGAGGCTCGTATGGGAATCGCCGCCAGCGACCTGAACCAACACGTCATCCGCCCGACCCTGTTGTACCTGGACAGCCAGTCGGTCGCTGCCGAAGCCCTGCTGCTGGGTGTCGCGGCCTGCCAGTCGTCACTTGGCGCGGAGCTGGACAATCACAGCGGCTACGGTCTGTACCGAATCTCGGCGTTTCATCATCGCCACCTGTGGGATGAGCATCTGGCCGCCAGCCCCGACCTGGCCAGCCGGGTTCGCGGCCTGGCCAGCCAGCATGCATTCCTGGGCGCGCCGCATTTCGAACTGACCGTCAACCTGCGCTATGCCACCGCCATCGCCTGGCTGCTGATCGAGCATCGCTACAAGGTGCTGCCGGCTGCCGATGATCTCGCTGGCCAGGCGCTGATCTGGCAACAGGTCTTCGCGCCCTGCCGCCAGCCGAGCGAATTCGTCAGCGCCTGGCAGCGCTGCATCCTGGAGCTGGCAAGTGCGGCTTGAAGAACTGACTGTCGAGTCACAGGTGCCAAGCAGCCAAAGGCTCTATATCCTGCGTTTCACGGACAGCCTCAACCTCGAAGGATCGTGTTTTCACCCTGAACTTTTCGAATTGCCATTCAGTCAGCAAGCGAGAGTTCCCCGAACCTGCCATGGAGCACCCCGTGAGTAAAACAATCCTAAGAACCGGTCTGGCAATCGCCATCGCATCCACCTCCACCTACGGCCTGGCCAGTGGCTTCGCGCTCAACGAGCAAAGCGTCGCCGGCATGGGCATGTCGTTCGCCGGTCGCTCGTCTTCGGCCGAAGACGCCAGCACGGTGTTCGGCAACCCGGCCGGCATGGCGCGCATCCAGCGCGAACAGGTCAACTTCGGTGTCGCGGCTATCCATGCCAAGAGCCGTATCAGCGACACCAGCAGCACGACCGCACCGGCTGCCGGTGGTGGTGGCGCCAACGGTGGCAGCAACGATGGCGACATGGTCCCCACTACGGGCGTGCCCATGGGTTACTACGTCAAGCCACTGGACGAGAAGGTCGCGTTCGGTATCGGCGTCTATGCCCCTTTCGGCCTGGCCACCGAATATGAGAGTGGCTTCCAGGGCCGCTACTTCGCCGACAAGAGCTATGTGCGGGTGATTACCGTACAACCGACCCTGAGCTACCGCTTCAACGACAAGCTGTCGGTGGGCTTCGGGCCGACCTTCAACCATATCGAAGGCGAGCTGAGCTCCTCGCTGACCAACCCGTTCGGCCCGGCTGGCGCCAATGACGGCAAGGTCAAGATCAAGGGTGACGACACCGCGGTCGGCTTCAACGCCGGCGTGCTCTACGAATTCACCCCGCAGACGCGCCTTGGCGTGACTTATCACTCCCGGGTCAAGTACGAGCTGGAAGGCGACACCCGGGTCTCCGGGCCGGGCCCGGCAATCGGCACCTCGGCCGGCAAGTACGATGCCTCGCTGGACGTGACCACCCCCGAGTCGGTGGATATGTCCTTCACCCACGAGCTCAACGATGCCTGGACCCTGTATGCCGGCAGCACCTGGACGCGCTGGAGCCGCTTCAAGGAGCTGCGCATCGAGAACGAAGGCGTAGGTGGTGCGTTCGCCGGCTCGCTCGGCACCATCGTCGAAGAGCAGGAGTGGCACGACACCTGGGCTCACGCCGTCGGCCTGTCCTACAAGGTGAATCCGCAGTGGGTGCTGCGCACCGGCATCGCCATCGATCAGACGCCCACCAACAACACCGACCGCTCGCCGCGCATCCCATCCGGTGACCGGACGATCTTCAGCCTGGGCGCCGGCTGGAACCCGACGGACGACATGACCATTGACCTGGCCTACTCCTACCTCAAGGAAGAGGAAGTCGAGATCAACCGCGCCAGCCCGGCCCGCGGCAGCTACAACGCCACCTACAAGAACAGCGCCCATGGCCTGGGCGCGTCCCTGACCTACCGCTTCTAAGGAATGGCACGCTCGGCCACTGCACGGTGGCCGAGCTATTTGCGCCCATAAAAATCGCGGCCTTTGCCGCGATTTTTTATGTCTGCACTAGCCTCAAGGTGCCGAGGCGATCGCCTTCTCGATAGCGGCGATCAGCTCGGGATCGTCCGGCTTGGTCATGCTGGAAAAGCGCGCGATCACCTGCCCCTGGCGGTCGACCACGTACTTGAAGAAGTTCCAGCGCGGCGCGGCCGTCTGCCTGGCCAGCTCCTTGAACAGAGGGATGGCGTCGTTACCGGTGACCGGCTGAGTCTCGCTCATGGTAAAGGTCACGCCGTAGTTCACGTAGCAGACCTTGGCCGTCTCCTCGGCATCATCGGACTCCTGCTTGAATGAGTCCGATGGCACGCCGAGAATCTCAAGCCCCTGCTCGCGATAACGCTGGTTGAGCGCCTCCAGCCCTTCGAACTGCGAGGTGAAGCCGCAGAAGCTGGCGGTATTGACCACCATCAGCGGCTTGCCGGCGAACTGCTCGCACAGGTCGATCTGGTCCTTGGAGCGCAGTTTGGGCAACTCACCCTGGCCCGCCAGCAGCGCCGGGCATTCGGCAGCCTGGAGCGGGCTGCTCAGGGCCAGCAGGGCCATGGGTACGGCAAACAGTGACAGTCGCATCGAATCGTTCCTTGTCGGTCTCAACACAGGTTCATGCCCAGTTGCATGATCGCCAGCCCCCCCGTACGCCAGGCCCAGAACACCATGGCAAGCAGCGCCAACCCGGCAACGCCGGCTGCCACTGCGACTCCCGATTTCAGCGTCATGCCTGGGCTCCTTGCAAACGTGCTACGGGTTGCTCACGAACCGGCCAGTTGAGCGCGGCAGCGAGCACGCTGAGCAGAATGGAAATCTGCCAGACCAGATCATAGCTGCCCGTGTGGTCGTAGAGGTAACCGCCGAGCCAGCCGCCCATGAACGAGCCCAGCTGGTGGAACAGGAACACGATGCCGCCGAGCATCGACAGGTTGCGCACGCCGAACAGCGTCGCCACGGTGCCATTGGTCAGCGGCACCGTGGACAGCCACAGCAGCCCCATGGCGATCCCGAAGGCGTAGGCCGTCCATACGCTCAGCGGCACCGTGATGAACAGTGTGATAACCACGCCCCGCGCCAGATACAAGGCGCTAAGCAAGCGCGGTTTGGAACGGCGCCCGCCGAGCCAGCCGGCGATATAGGTGCCGAACACGTTGAACAGCCCCACCAGTGCCAGCACCGTGGTGCCGACGATGGCCGGCAGGTGCTGGTCAACCAGGTACGCCGGCAGGTGCACGCCAATGAACACCACCTGGAAACCACAGACGAAAAAGCCCAGCGCCAGCAGCCAGAAACCGGAATGGCTGCACGCCTCGCGTAGCGCCTCGCCCAGGGTCTGCTGCGGCCCCTGGCTCACCTGTGGGCGGTCCTTGACCATGGCCGCCAGCGGCACGATCAGCGCCACCATGATGCCCAGGGCGATCAAGGCGGCCGACCAGCCCAGCCAGCCGATCAGCCCCAGGGTGCCCGGCAACATGGCGAACTGGCCGAAGGAACCCGCCGCCGCGGCAATGCCCATGGCCATGCTGCGTTTCTCCACCGGCACCGCCCGGCCGACCACGCCGAGGATCACCGAGAACGAGGTGCCGGACAGGCCGATGCCGATCAGCAGCCCGGCACTCAGCGACAACGACAGCGGCGAGTCCGCCAGCCCCATCAGCACCAGACCCACCGCATACAACAGGCCACCGACGATGATCGCCCGCTGTGCGCCGAAGCGATCGGCCAGCGCGCCGGTAAACGGCTGGGCGATGCCCCAGATCAGGTTCTGCAGGGCGATGGCGAAGGCGAATACCCCACGCCCCCAGCCGAACTCCGCACTCATCGGCGGCAGGAACAGGCCAAACCCGTGACGGGTGCCCAGGGACAGGGCGAGGATCAGCGAAGCCCCCAACATGATCCAGACGCTGGTGCGCCAAACCGAATTCATTGCATGTCCTTCTTGTTAGGTAGAAACGCAAACATGGCAGCGACAGGCCGCCGGCAGGTCAATCCAGGCTGGCGAGCAATTCGTCCAGCGCTTGCAGGTGATGGGGTTGCAGGCGTTGCTTGAGGTCGAGCTGCACCGCCTGCCAGGCCTCCAGCGCCTCGGCAAGCACGCCCGCACCCTTGGCCGTCAGGCTTACCAGGCGGTTGCGCTGATCGGCGCCGTCCTGCAGGGTGACCAGGCCGCGCGCTTCGAGCAGCCGCAGGTTGCGGCCCAGGGTACTGCGCTCAAGCCCCACCGCGTCGGCCAGATCCGTGATGCTCGGCTGGTCGAGGCGCTGCAGGTGGCGCAACAGAGAATACTGGGCAACGCTGACCCCGACCCCGCTCAGGGCGTCGTCATAGCGTTTGCTGACGCCACGACTGGCGCGACGCAAGCGGGTGCACAAACATTCGGTCGGCAACATGGATATAGGTATATACCCGTAATTTGGCTTTAACAAGCCATGCGCTGCCGAATCGGGCGAAAGCCGAACACGGTGTCTTTCGGGCTTAATCCTGTTCACGATCTTTATGCGCTGAAGCGGTAACTAGAAGGCAAGAGCGGTCGGTCGTGCTGCGATTTCAAACCCGCCCATATTGGTGGGCTGAAGCCCACCCTACGCGGTTGGCATGGTCTGTAGGGTGGGCTTTAGCCCACCGCCGCAAATGGCCGCTCCCGCCACTTGGCTGCCAAAATCGGCGAACCCGGGCCGAAAGATCATAGACAGATTCTTAGCTGACCTGCAGCGCCGCAGCGAGCAGCACGGCGCACTCGATCACTTCCAGCAACGCGCCGGCCGTATCGCCGGTGGTGCCGCCCAAACGCTGCAGCATCAGGCGACGCAGCCAGAAGAACACGCCCGCTGCCACCACCATCAGCCAAAAACCGCCGAGCAGCAGGCCGAGCAGCGCGGTCACGACCAGCACGACCGTTGCGCTAGAGCGCGGCAGATGAGACTTCAGCGCATCGCCGAGCCCGCCGGGCCGCACGTAGGGCGTGCAGAGAAACAGTGCCAGAAGCGCCCCGCGCCCCAGCACCGGTGCCAGCAGCACTACGAGGTGATCACCCTGTTCGAGCAGCGCCAGCAAGGCGGTGAACTTGAGCAGCAGCAGCAATGCCAGCACCACTAAGGCGATCGGGCCGCTGCGCGGATCCTTCATGATCGCCAGGGTGCGCGCGCGGTCACCGAAGCCGCCCATCCAGGCATCGGCGCTATCGGCCAGGCCATCGAGGTGCAAGGCTCCGGTCAGCCCTACCCAGAAGGTCAGCAACAAAGCCGCCTGCAAAGGCACCGGCGCACCGTCGAGAAGATGAATGGCAACGAGCAAGAACCCACCGATCACCGCACCTACCAGCGGATAGAACAGCAGCGATCGGCCCACCTGCTGGGGCGTGGGCATGCCGGCGAGGCGCACCGGCAGACGGGTGAGAAACTGCAGGGCGATCCACAATGGCGTCATGGGATCTCCTGCAGGCCGTGTCCATCGAATTGCAGGTGCACGCGCTGGCCATGGGCCACGCTGACCTGCAACAGGTGCGCGCGGGGCAAGCCCCGCGCCCTGGCCAGCAACAGGCGCATCACGCCGCCGTGGGTAACCACCAGCAACTGCTGCCCCCGGTACTCGGCGTGCAAGCGTTGCAGCGCGTCGAGCACCCGCGCTTCGAAATCCACTAATGGCTCGCCGCCCGGCGGCGTGAAGGCGTAGGGATCGGCCCAGAAACGGCCGAGCTCATCCGCATCGGTTTCCATCAGTTGCGCGGCCGTGCGGCCTTCCCAGGCACCGAAATGCAGCTCCTGCAGACCGGCCTCGAACTGCAGCGGCAGGCCGCGAGCGGCCGCCAGTTCGTCGGCAAACCGCGCGCAGCGCTGCAGCGGCGAGCTGACCAGCGCGTCCCAGTGCTCGTCGGCCTGCACGGCGGCACGCAACTGCGCCCAGCCTGCTGCGGTCAGGGCATCGTCGAGGCTGCCACGCAGGCCGCCGCCCTGCTCTGTTTCACCGTGGCGCAACAGCTGCAGGATCACGCCGGGCGATCCGCGACCGCCGCTTCGGCGAAGGTGGCCATGCCATTGTGCAACGCACAGGCCAGGCGCAGCATCGGCACCACCAGCGCCGCCCCGCTGCCCTCGCCCAGGCGCAGCCCCAGGCTGACGATCGGCGTGGCCTGCAGCGCCGCAAGCAGGCGTCCGTGACCGGGCTCGGCGCTCTGGTGGGAGAACAGCAGCCAGTCGCGACACGCCGGATTCAGGCGCACCGCCAGCAAGGCCGCGACGCTGCAGATAAAGCCATCGACCAGCGCCACCACGCCCTGCTGGGCGCAGGCCAGGTAGGCGCCGGTCAGTGCGGCGATCTCGAAACCGCCGAGGCACCGCAGCGCCTCGATGGGCTGATCGGCGGCGCCCTGGTGAAGCCTCAGCGCCGTTTCGATCACCTGCGCCTTGTGGGCGACGCCGGCCGCCGCCAGGCCGGTGCCTGGCCCGACCAGCTCGCCCACCGGGCAATCGAGCAGCAGGCAGGCCAGCGCCGTGGCGGCGGTGGTATTGCCGATGCCCATTTCACCACCGATAAAGAGCTCATGCCCTTGCTCGGCAGCGCGCAGCACGCTGTCGCGCCCGGCCTGCAGGGCGATCAGCGCCTGGGCCGGGGTCATGGCGGCCTCGCGCATCAGGTTGGCGGTACCCGCGCCGACCTGCAGGTGACGCACGCCTGGCAAGGGCGCGAGCGGCTCGGCGGTACCCAGATCGGTGACCTCCAGCGCAGCCCCCAACTGGCGGGCCAGCACACTGATCGCCGCGCCACCGGCGACGAAGTTGCGCAGCATCTGCCCGGTCACCGCCTGGGGGTAAGCGGAAACGCCCTCGGCCACCACGCCATGGTCGCCGGCGAAAATCCCGATCCACACCTTGTCGACCTGCGGCCGCTCGCGGCCCTGCAACGCCGCCAGGTGCACCGCCAGGCGCTCCAGCTCGCCGAGCGAACCCGCCGGCTTGGTCAGCTGGCCCTGACGCGCCGCCGCCTTGCCGCGCGCCACCGAGTCCAAGGGCTGCGTGGGGTTGAGCCACCAATCGAGTGTCATAACGGGTCTCCCTTGAGGGTCATCGGCAAGCCGGCCACGGTGAACAGCACGCGCTCGCAGCGCTCGGCGACGGCCTGGTGCAGCAAACCGGCGGCGTCGACATAGCGGCGGGTCAGCTCGCCCATCGGCACCACGCCAAGGCCGGTTTCGTTGCTGACCAGGATCACCCGGCCGGGCAGCGCCTGCAGGCAGGCCAGAAGCGCCTCGCACTCGCGGTTCAGGCGCGCTTCGTCGTCGAGCATCAACAGGTTGGTCAGCCACAGGGTCAGGCAGTCGACCAGCAGGCAGCGATCCGCCGCGGCCTGTTCCTGGAGCACTCTCGCCAGCGCCAATGGCTCTTCGACCAGCCCCCACTCGGCCGGGCGCCGCTCGCGGTGGGCGCGAACGCGGCTGTTCATCTCGCCATCCAGCGGCTGGCTGGTGGCGATATAGACGATCTGCAGCCCCGACTCGGCGGCCAGGCGTTCGGCCAGCCGGCTCTTGCCCGAGCGGGCACCGCCCAGGATCAGCTCGCCCATCTAGCGTACCTCCTCGCTCAGGCCACAAAGTGCGCGCAAGGCAGCTTGGTCCAGATGGGTTTCGACCAGATCGGCCAGGCGCTCGATATCCCGCTCGCGCAGCGCGTGATAATCCACCGCCTGCACGTCACGCAGCCCGGCCCAACGCAACAGCGCCGAGCAGGCATCCGAAGACTCGAACAGCCCGTGCAGGTAAGTACCCAGCACCTGGCCGTCATCGCTCAGCGCGCCGTCGCTACGGCCATCGTCGAGCTGCACGGCGGCGCGCTGCAGGCCGGCACCCGAGGTCACCCCGGCATGGATTTCATAACCACCGATGGCGGCATCTTCCAGGCACAACCGGCCACTGACGTTGCGCAGTTGCTTGTGCGGCTCCAGCACGGTGTCGATCTGCAGCAGGCCGAAGCCATCGCTGCCACCCGCGGGCCCTTCCAGCCCTTGCGGATCCTCGACCCGGCGCCCGAGCATCTGCAGCCCGCCGCAGATCCCCAGCAGCTTGCCGCCGTAACGCAGGTGCCGGTCGATGGCCTCCGCCCAGCCACCGCTGCGCAGGAAAGCCAGATCCGCACGTACGCTCTTGGAGCCGGGCAGGATGATCAGGTCCGCCGGCGGAATCGCTTCGCCAGGGCCGACAAAGGTCAGCTCGACCTGGGGATGCAGGCGCAGCGGATCGAAATCGGTGTGGTTGCTGATCCGCGGCAGCACCGGGACCACCACCTTGAGCACCTGATCGGCCTTGCTCACCTGGCGCCGGTCGATGGCGTCCTCGGCCTCCAGGTGAAAATCCATCAGGTACGGCAGCACGCCCAGCACCGGTTTGCCGGTGCGCTGTTCGAGCCAGTCCAGCCCAGGCTTGAGCAGGGCGATGTCACCGCGAAACCGGTTGATCACGAAGCCCTTGAGGCGCGCCTGCTCGCTGGGCAACAGCAGTTCCAGGGTGCCGACCAGATGGGCGAACACGCCGCCCTTGTCGATATCGGCGATGAGGATCACCGGGCAGTCGACCGCCTCGGCGAAACCCATGTTGGCGATATCGTTGGCGCGCAGGTTGATCTCGGCCGGCGAGCCGGCGCCCTCGACCATCACCACCTGGTGGCTGGCCCGCAGGCGAGCATGGGACGCCAGCACCGCTTCACGGGCGACGCGCTTGTAGTCGTGATAGGCCACGGCATTCATAGTGCCGACGGCCTGGCCATGGATGATCACCTGGGCACCGGTGTCGCTGTTGGGCTTGAGCAGCACCGGGTTCATGTCGGTATGGGCCGGCAGGCCGCAGGCCTGGGCCTGCACCGCCTGGGCGCGACCGATCTCGCCACCGTCGGCGGTCACCGCGCTGTTGAGCGCCATGTTCTGCGGCTTGAACGGCGCCACACTGACACCTTGACGGCGCAGCCAGCGACACAGCGCGGTCACCAGGGTGCTCTTGCCGGCGTCCGACGTGGTGCCCTGCACCATCAGCGTGGCGCCGGATTCGAAATGACTCATCGCGCCTCCTCGGCGAATACTTTCAACGCCGCTGCCAGGCGCTGCCAGCCGGCCTCATCGGGCGGCAGGCCGAAACGAATGCTGGCCGGGCGCTCGAACAACCGGGTGAGAATGCCATTGCAGGCCAACAACTCGTGCAGCAGCGCCGCCTGCTCGCTGGCGACCCACTGGAACAGCGCGCAGCCACCAGTGGGCACCAGACCGTGCTCACTCAGCAAGCGAGCCAGGCGCTGACCATCGGCGCGCAAGCGCTGACGCTGAACCTGCTGAGCCGCCCTGTCTTCGAGCATCCTGGTCGCCAGCCAGCGCGTCGGGCCGCTGATCGTCCAGGGCCCGAGCACTTCTTGCAACTCATCGAGCAACTTGCGTTCGGCCAGCACGAAGCCCAGACGCGCACCCGCCATGCCGAAGAACTTGCCAAACGAGCGCAGCACGATCAGCCCGGGCGAATGCGCGTGGGCCGCCAGGCTCTGCTCCGGGGTGCAGTCGATAAAGGCTTCATCGACGATCAGCCAGCCGCCCCGCTCGGCCAGGCGCGCATGCCAGGCATACAGCTGCTCGGGAGAAAAGCGCCGCCCGGTGGGGTTGTTGGGGTTGACCAGCAGCAGCACGTCGAGGCGCTCCAGCGCCCGGTTGACGCCGGCCTCGCTGATCTCCAGCACCCGGTGCCCTTCGCGTTGCCAGGCCGCCGCATGCTCGGCATAGGCCGGCGACACGATGCCGATCCGTGCCTCGCGACGCAGCCGCGGCAGGCACTGGATCGCCGCCTGGGAGCCGGCCACCGGCAGCAGCCCGGCGGCGCCGTAATAGGCGCCGGCGGCGGCTTCCAGGCCATCGTCCTGCTCCGGCAGGCGATTCCAGACCTGCGCCGGAATCTCCGTCAGCGGCAGGCCGTAGGGCGCCACGCCGGTGGACAGGTCCAGCCAGTCGCTCAGGGGAATGCCATGGCGCAGCGCCGCCTTGCGCAACCGTCCGCCATGCTCAAGCAAGGCACACCTCCACGGTCAGCATCAGCAGCAACCAGAGCAGTACCCCGCCCCATACCAGGTTCATCGCCCGTTCGATATCCCGCGCCCTTGGTGGCGGCCCTTCACCCAGCTCGGGGCGCGGGTGCAACTCGCCGTGATAGACCGCCGCGCCGCCAAGGCTGACGCCCAACGCCCCGGCTCCCGCGGCCATCACCGGCCCGGCGTTGGGGCTGTCCCACTGCGGCGCCTGGCGCTGCCAGCAGCGCATCGCCAGGGCGCTACGGCCCAGTACGGCATAGGTCAACGCCACCAGCCGGGCCGGCACATAATTGAGCAGGTCATCGATCTTCGCGGCGGCCCAGCCGAAGCGCTCGAAACGCGCGTTGCGATAGCCCCACATGGCGTCCAGGGTGTTGCTCAGGCGGTACAGCACCACGCCCGGCGCCCCGGCGACGAGAAACCAGAACAGCGCGGCGAACACCGCGTCGCTGCCGTTTTCCAGCACCGACTCGGTACCGGCACGGGCCACGCCGGTGGCATCCAGGTCCTCGGTGCGGCGGCTGACCATGTAGCCGACCCGCTGGCGGGCCAGCGGCAGATCACCCAGGCGCAGCGCCTGGGCCACCGGCTGGGCGTGTTCATCCAGGCTGCGCAGCCCGAGGGCGGCGTACAGGGCGAGGATCTGCACCAGCCAACCGACCCATGGCAGCTGCACCAACAGCAGGGTGAGCAGCGTCAACGGCAGCACCGCCAGGCACCAGGCGCTCACACCGTGGCTGCGCCAGCCGCCACCGGACGGGTTGAAACGCTGCTCCAGGCGGTTGGCGAGCTTGCCGAAGCCCACCAACGGGTGCCAGCGCTTCGGCTCGCCGAGGGCGGCATCCAGGGTCACGCCCGCGACGGCGCTGAGGATCAGGCTCATGGACGGCTCTCGTTATTCATGCTGATCCCAGCGATCCTCAAACAGCAACTCATGCAGCGGCCGCACCTGTGCCCAGCCTTCCTGGACCAGCATCGGCGCCGGGTAGAAGGCCTGCACCGGCCCCAGGCAGAGCACCGCGACCGGCTTGCTGCCCGGCGGCATGGCCAGCAGCTCGGCCAGTGCGGCGGGGTCGAACAGCGATACCCAGCCCATGCCGAGGCCTTCGGCGCGGGCTGCCAGCCACAGGTTCTGGATGGCGCAGGACAGCGACGCCATGTCCATTTCCGGCAAGGTGCGCCGGCCGAAGACATGGGCGTCACGGCCCTCCATCAAGGCGGCCACCAGCACTTCGGCGCAGTCGCGAACGCCCTCGACCTTCAGGCGCATGAATTCATCGGAGCGCTCGCCCAGGGCCTCGGCGGTCAGCTGACGCTCGCGTTCGACCAACTGATAGATGTCCTCACGCAACGCCGGCCGGGTGATGCGGATAAAGCGCCACGGCTGCATCAGGCCGACACTGGGCGCCTGGTGCGCCGCCTCGAGCAACCGGGCGAGCAGTTCGGGCGCCACCTCGCCGCCGCTGAAATGGCGCATGTCGCGGCGCTCGGCGATGGCGCGGTAGACCGCGGCGCGCTCTTCGGCGCTGAAGGCGTGCTCGCTCATGGCCGCAGCAACGCCGCGGCGGCCGTCGGGTTCGACGGCAGATAGAAGTGGATATAAGAGGCGGTCAGGCGGCCGATCCGAAATACCGCCTCGCTGACCGGTTTGTCATTCGGACAATCGCCCAGGACCAGCGGCTGCGGCCCCGACTCCAGGCGCGAATGGTGGTAGCTGTGCCCACGCAGCACGCCCTCGGGCAGTGCCACGCGCTGCAAGGCCAGGGCGACCAGGCGCTTCTGCATCTGTGCATGGCCAGGCACCAGGCCGGCCAGTTCGGCGCGCTCGCCGGCGACGTCGCTCAGCGACTCGAGCAGGTACAGCATGCCGCCGCATTCGGCGAGCAGCGGCTTGCCGGCCTGCTGGTGCGCCCTGATGGCGTCGATCATCGGTCGATTGCCGCTCAGTGCCTGCAGGTGCAGTTCCGGGTAGCCGCCGGGCAGATAGAGGCTGTCCACCGCGGGTAGCGCTTCGTCCGCCAGCGGGCTGAAGCACACCAGGGTCGCGCCCATGCGCTCGAGCAGATCGAGATTGGCCTGGTAGATGAAGGCGAAGGATGCATCATGGGCCACGCCAATACGCACGCCTTCCAGAAGCGGTTCCAGTGGCGCCAGCGCGGGCGCCGCGAAGCTCACCGGCGGTGGCAGGGTGAGGGTCGCGGTCTGCTCGAGGGCATCGGCCGCGCTATCCAGGCGCACATCCAGGTCGGCCAGCTCGGCGGCCTGCACCAGGCCAAGGTGCCGGCTTGGCAACTCGATGGCCGCACTGCGCGGCAACGAGCCGTACCAGCGGATCGAGGCCGGCAGGCTGTCACGGATCAGGTCGTTATGGCGACCTGGATTGACCCGGTTGCCGAGCACGCCGGAGAAGGGCAGGTCCGGCTGGTAGCTGGCCAGGCCGACGGCCAGGGCGCCGAAGGTCTGGGCCATGGCCGAGCCGTCGATCACGCCAAGCACCGGCACGCCGAAACGACGCGCCAGGTCAGCTGCCGACGGCGAGCCGTCGAACAGCCCCATCACGCCTTCGATGAGAATCAGATCGGCCTCGCCCGCCGCTTCCCAGAGCAGACGCCGGCTCTCGGCCTCGCCGACCATCCACAGGTCCAGCTGGTAGACCGGGTTGCCACTGGCACGGGAGAGGATCATCGGGTCGAGAAAATCCGGCCCGCACTTGAACACCCGCACCCGCTTGCCCTGCCGGGTATGCAGGCGCGCCAGGGCGGCGGTGACGGTGGTCTTGCCCTGCCCCGAAGCGGGCGCGGCGATCACCAGGGCCGGGCAGCGCCGTGGCGCCCCAGGCTCGGCGTAAAGCGCGTCTACCGTGCTCAAAATTCCACGCCCTTCTGCGCCTTTACACCGGCCTTGAAGGCGTGTTTGACCAGGGTCATTTCGGTCACCGTATCGGCGGCCTCGAGCAACGCCGGCGGTGCGCCGCGGCCGGTGACCACCACGTGCTGCAGCTCCGGGCGCGACTCGATATCGCGCAGCACCAGATCCACATCCAGGTAGCCGTGCTTGAGGGCGATATTCAGCTCGTCCAGCACCACCAGGGCGATCTGCGGATCGTTCAGCAGGTGCCTGGCAACATCCCAGGCCAGGCGGGCCTTCTCGATGTCACGCTGGCGATCCTGGGTATCCCAGGTGTAGCCCTCGCCCATCACGTGGTAGCTGACTTCATCGGGAAAGCGGCGGAAGAAGTGCTCTTCGCCGGTGGCCATGCCGCCCTTGATGAACTGCACCACGCCCACCTTCAAGCCATGGCCCAGGGCCCGGGCGACCATACCGAAGGCCGAGCTGCTCTTGCCCTTGCCATTGCCGCTGTGCACCAGCAGCAAGCCGTATTCGTCCTGGGCCTGGGCGATCCTTTCGTCCATCAGCGCCTTCTTGCGCGCCATGCGGGCGTTATGGCGCGCGTCGCGCTCGGCCGATTCGCGGCTGGGGGATGGGGTCGATTCGCTCATGGGATCTCCTCGGCGCCAGCAAGCTCGCGCGGTTCGAGCACGTATGGGTGCTCGACGATAAAAACGATCACGCAGGAGCAGGCAGGGGCTGGCCCAGGGGCCGCGCACCGGCCGCGCCCACCGCGCAACCTAGGGAAAAAGCGACAGGCCGGTCTCCGGGCTTGCGAGCGCGCGTCCCTTGGGACACAGCGACCAACGCGCCTTCCCGTATCAGCGATACAGTGGCCAGAAGCGTGGTTGGACTCGTTTACCGTTGCGGGGGCAGCGTCGGCATTGCTCGCTTGGCAGCAGCGCACCGACTTCCCAGTTTCACCCCTGGCCGCGACCAGGGGCACCTGAAGCAGGCCGCAAAGGGTAAGGACTGACGGCATGAGCGTCAATCGCAGAGTCGCTTGTGTCGCGCGGCCTCGCGCGACGGCGTGCTCAGGGATGGCTGGCCAGTTCCACCGGAAAGACCCGCTTGGCTTCGATGTAGGTGCGCTGCCAGTAGCTGTTGCCAAGGCTGTCCAGGCGCACCGTGCCACCTGACGATGGCGCATGCACGAAGCGCCCTTCGCCGACGTAGATGCCGGCATGGCTGACCTGACGCCCACCATTGGTGGCGAAGAACACCAGATCGCCACTGCGCAGGGAGTCCCGGCCGATGGTCGGCGCACGCATGCTGATCAGCTCGCGGGTCGAGCGCGGCAGTCTGATGCCGGCGGCGTCACGGTACACGTAGCCGATCAGCCCGCTGCAATCGAAACCGCTGTCCGGCGTATTGCCGCCGTAACGATAGGGCGTGCCCACCAGGCCCAGCGCGCGGAACAGCACATCGTCCGCGCCCCCCTGGTAAACACCGGGTGCAGGCATGACCACGACGGGTTGCGGGGCAGGTACGGGCGCTCGGCTGGAACAGGCACTGAGCAGTGCTGCGAGCAGAAGGAAGGCGACGCGGATGGTGGCAGTCATGGACGGACGATCCTGGAGCCTGAATGCGCCCTACTCTGCCGTGTCCACAACCGCAGTGCAAGCTTTAGCTTTACACTGCAGTCGCTTGAAAACATTCGAATTGTTACCCGAGCATTCTGACCGGGCAACTCCTCATCAGTGTTGAGAGGCCAAATGCTCGGTCGGTGCCAATGCCAGAACGCGCTTGGCTTCGATGAAGGTGCGCTTCCAATAGCCATCGTCCAGGCTGTCGATACGCACGCCGCCGCTGCGACGGCTGGAGGAATGGATGAACTGATCGTCGCCCAGGTAGATGCCGGCGTGGCTGACGCGGCCGCGACCGGCCGTGCTGAAGAACACCAGATCACCCGGCTTCAGGGCCTTGCGATCGACCAGTGGCGCATCGATGTTGATCATGTCGCGCGTCGAGCGCGGCAGCTCCATCCCCAGTTCCTCGCGGAACAGGTACCCGATGAAGCCGCTGCAATCGAAGCCGGTTTTCACCGAGGTACCACCGAAGCGGTAGCGCGTGCCGATCAGGGAAATACCCTTTTCCAGAACGCTGTCCGCCAGTTGCGGCAACGCATAAGGCGCATGATTGGCGAAATCGACGACAGCGTCGTCTTCGCCGGCATCCTTGAGCTCCACGACAGGCGCAGCGACCACCGGCCTGGCAGGCAATGAAGCCTGGGCCTGAGGCGTATCGATCTGGGGTTGCGAGGTGTGGTTAGCGCAGGCGGCGAGAACCAGTGTGAGTGCGAGAGGCACGAGGGGTGCGAAGCGTTTGCGCATGGGCACGACCGTGGCATGAAAAATGAACAGCCGCGACTATGCCCGCGAACGGGCTCATTTGCAAATATTATGAGCAGCAATGTGACTCAGTAGTTCCGGGAAAACATCTAAGGCCCGTTCTTCCAGCCGCAAGTCAACCCATTCACTGACCCTGGTCTGCGACAAATTGACCTCCACCGTCACGCCTCCCGACCGGCGCGCTTGCAGCAGCGGCTCGGCTATATAAGGAAAGCTGGCGCTGGTGCCGGCACTGATCACCAGATCGAAACCCTTCGCCAACTGCCGTCGTAGACGCTCCAGGGCTGTGGACGGCAACATTTCCCCAAACAACGTCACCGGTGGGCGCAGCACACCGCCGCAGCTCGCGCACAGCGGTGGTAGCGGCCGCTGCAGATGCTCGGCCAACCGCTCGTCGGTTTGTCCGCATCGCTGGCAATAAAGCGGCGCCAATTCTCCGTGAATCTCGATCAGACGGTCCAGGGGGCTGCCGGCCAGGCGGTGGTATCCGTCGATATTCTGGGTCAGCACCCAGCACTCGGGCTTGATGGCCTGCAGTTCGGCGATCGCCTGGTGGCCGGCGTTCGGCTCGGCGCCCAGGCAGGCGCTGCCAAGCTGCGCCAGGTACTTCCAGCACAGCGCCGGATCGCCGCGCAGCATCTCGCCGGACATGGCCACCTCGATCGGCACGCCGTCATCGGTGTGGTCGTTGTAGAGGCCACCGATGCCGCGGTAGGTGGGCAAGCCGGAATCGGCGGAAATCCCTGCCCCGGTGATGATCAGGATGCGCTGCGCATCGATGAACGCCGACACCAGTCGCTGCAGCTGCGGCCGCATCAATGGTTGACCGTGTGGGCCAGCATCACCGAAAGCTGGCACAGGGGCCGACCACTTTCCGCATGCCACTGATTGAATGCTGCCTGAACCGCTGCGCGGTCTCGCTGGCTATTAGGCACCTTGTCGACGATCTTCTGCGCCTTGAGGGCGGCGACCATGTCATCGCTGGGGATGAAGGTGTCCTTGCCGACCATGCGCAGAAAGCGCGGCGCGGAAAGCCCGCCGAGCTGGGTGCCCTGCTTGGCCAGCCAGTGCCAGAGGCCGACGATATCGGTCACCGGCCAGTCGGCGATCAGCGCGCCAAAGGCGAAGCCGGGCTTGGGCGCGGCGGCCTTTCCCACAGCCGCCGGGCCGGTGAGCGCACCGTGCTCCACATCAAGAATGAACTGCGCATTGCGCGGCACGCTCTTGAGCTTACCCAGGTGGCGAATCAGCCGGGCATCCTGCATCAGTCGCTCCAGGCGCTCACCACCCATCAGCACGACCTTTTCCGGGTCGAAGCCGAAGAACACCTCCTCGAAGGCCGGCCACTTGGCGTCGACCAGGCTGTGCTTGAGGCCGGCCCTGAAGATGCGCAGGCTCATGATCGACAGGTAGCGATCGTTACCCAGCGCGCGCAGCTTCTTGTCCGAAACCGGCTGCGGCAGACGCGCCTCGAGCGCCTCGACCGAGCCGAAGCGGTTCACGCAGTACTCATGCAGCCATCGATAATCATGCATCGCTTGTGGTCAGCCCTCGAAAATTACAGGTTCATCACATTGAGAAAACGCGGCGTGGCCTGCTCGTCGATCTTCAGGCTGGTGAAATCGAACAGGTTGCGGTCAGCCAGCTGCGAAGGCACCACGTTCTGCAGGGCGCGGAACATGATTTCGGTACGGCCCGGCGACTTGCGCTCCCACTCCTGCAGCATGTCCTTGACCACCTGGCGCTGCAGGTTTTCCTGGGAGCCGCACAGGTTGCACGGGATGATCGGAAATTCCTTGAGCGTGCTGTAGGCCTCGATATCCGCCTCGCTGCAATAGGCCAGCGGGCGAATCACCACGTTGCGACCGTCGTCGGCACGCAGCTTGGGCGGCATGGCCTTGAGGGTGCCACCGTAGAACATGTTGAGAAAGAAGGTCTCGAGGATGTCGTCCCGGTGGTGACCGAGGGCCATCTTGGTCGCGCCGATCTCGTCGGCGAAGGTGTACAGGGTGCCGCGGCGCAGGCGCGAGCACAGCGAGCAGGTGGTCTTGCCTTCCGGGATCTTTTCCTTGACCACCGAATAGGTGTCCTTTTCGACGATGTGGTACGCCACACCGATGGACTCCAGATAGGCTGGCAGCACATGCTCGGGAAAGCCCGGCTGCTTCTGGTCCATGTTCACCGCGACGATCTCGAAGTTGATCGGCGCGACCTTCTGCAGGTACAGCAGGATGTCGAGCATGGTGTAGCTGTCCTTGCCACCGGACAGGCAGACCATGACCTTGTCGCCCTCCTCGATCATGTTGAAGTCGGCGATGGCTTCGCCGGCCTGCCGACGCAGGCGTTTTTGCAGCTTGTTCTGATTGACCGAGAGGGTGCCCATGGCGCGCAAGAATCCGCTATAAGTACTGAAGCCGCGCATTTTACCCAGAAAACGAGGCGCACCCCAGCCACAAAACGGCTAACTGTCGGCACGCCGATAAAACCGTCCGGCCGCGCCCCCTCATCGACCAAGGAAAGCCGATGAACGAACAGACCGTAGCTGACAGCAGGCTGCTCGACTTGCTGGAGGCCTCGCCCGACGGGCTCTCCGAATACGAATTGCTGCTGCGCCTGAGCCGCTGGGAAGGCCGCGACGAACGCCTGCCAGGCGACACCCTGGAGCTGTTTCGCAGCCACTTCCTGCTGTTCCATACCCTGTACCGGCTGCGCGATCAGTTGCATGCCGAAGGCCGGGCGTCGCTGCAGATCAGCCCGCTGTGCATCCGTCTGCTGCCTTACCAGGCTGGGCAAGGCGGCCTGAGCGAAGCGGAGCCACTGCGCGACTACTACCTGGATCTCGATCATTTGCGCGACACCGGCGCCGAGGATGTCGAGCAGATGCTCGGCGCCTTCTGGGTGCGCCTGCGGGGCGGCGAAGACCGGCAACGGGCACTGGCCACGCTGGAACTGGACGCACAGGCCGGCGAACTCGACCTGACGATCATCCGTCAGCGCTATCGACAGCTGGTCAGCGCCCATCACCCGGATCGCGGCGGGTGCACGCAACACCTGCAGCGGATCAACAGCGCCATGGAAACGCTGCAGCGCTACTACCGCTGAGAGCCTGTTCATGATCTTTCAGCCCAGGCTCGTCTATTTTTGCAGCTAAGCGGCGGAGCGGTCATCGCGCAGTACCTGTGGGAACGGGCGGGGACGCCTAGTCCATGCCCGCGATTTTCCGCGCGCATGGCGCGCTCCCACGTGGATCGGCAAACGGCTGCTATTGCCTTGTAGTTGCCGCCCCAAGCGCACAAGGATCTTGAAAAGCCCCTGAGGCCACCGCTCGGCTACTGGCCCTGCAGCGGGCGGCGATCTGCGGCATAATCGCCGCCAGTCACCTGCTCCGAAGCCGTCATGCCCGATCAGATCCACGCCCGCGTCGAAGCCTGTTACCAGCAGGCGGAAACCTTCTTCAAGCGGCGCTTCGCCCGCCCGCAGGTGAGTTTCAAGCTGCGTGGGCAGAAGGCTGGCGTGGCCCATCTCACCGAAAACAAGCTGCGCTTCAACCCACAGCTTTACCGTGAGAACCAGGAAGACTTCCTGCGCCAGACCGTCGCCCACGAAGTGGCCCACCTGATCGCCCACCAGCTGTTCGGGCCGAGCATTCAGCCCCACGGCGAGGAATGGCAACTGATCATGCGCGGCGTCTATGAACTGCCGCCACACCGCTGCCATACCTACGACGTGAAACGGCGCCAGGTCAGCCGGTTCATCTACCGCTGCCAGTGCCCACAGGGCGAGTTTCCGTTTTCCGCCCAGCGCCACGCGCTGGTGGTCAAGGGGCGCCGTTACTTCTGCCGGCGCTGCAAGATCACCCTGCAGTTCACCGGTGAGCAGCGCGTCGAGTAGCCTCAGCCCTGCAGGCGCTGAAAGGCACGCAACAGCGCGTGACTGAGGTCGACGCTGGAGAACTTGGTGAGCACGTCGTTGGCGCCGACGGCACGGGCCTTCTCGGTGTTCATGGTGCTGTCCAGCGAGGTGTGCAGCAGCACATAGGTTTCGCCGAGCTGGGCGTCCTTGCGGATCTGCTGGACCAGGGCGTAACCATCCATCTCCGGCATTTCGATATCCGAAACCAGCACCTCGACGGGCCGCCCCTCCTCCCGTGCCGCTCGCAATACTTCAAGGGCGCTGGCAGCGCTGCGCACCGCCTGGCAATCGAGGTCGAGCTTGCGCAGGGTGATCAGCGTCTGCTGCAGGGCCACCTGGGAATCGTCGACCACCAGCACGCGGCGGCCCTGCAGCAATCGCTGCTCGTCCGCGCTCAGCAGTTGCTCGCCGACCTCTTCGAGCGGTGCCGGGGCGATTTCATGCAGCACTTTCTCGATATCGAGAATCTGCACGATGGTGCCGTCGATCTGGGTCACCCCGGTGATGAAGGCGCGCGTGCCGGCACCCGAGGGAGGCGGACGCACATCGCGCGTCGAGCACTGCACGATACGCTCGACACTGTGCACGTGCAGACCCTGTCGCGAGCGACTCAGCTCAGTGACGATCAGGCAACCTTCACCGGCATCGCTGCCGCCACGTTCGCCGATCGCCCGGGCCAGGTCGATGACCGTCAGTGCCGAGCCCCGCAAGGTTGCCACGCCACGCACATGGGGGTGCCGACTGGGCATCTTGGTCAGGGCGGGACAGGGAATGATCTCATTGACCTTGAGCAGGTTGATGCCCAACAGGCGACCGTTGTGCAAACGAAACAGCAGCAGCGACAGCGCGTCGCCAAGCACCATGTTCATACCCGCATCCCCCATCCAACAGAAAACGAAATAAAGTGGCCCGGCGGCATGGCGCCCGGCTCATTGCTCTAGCGGCAGTCGGTCAACCCAGAAACGCGGCAACCTGCGGCGCGTCGAACGGCCAGTGCAGTTCGCCGCCGGTGTCGGTGCGCCGCAGCACGGGAATCACCAATGCGTAGCGCTCCAGCAGCCCGGGCTGATCGGCGATATCCACCAGCTCGACCAGCAGACCGTTTTCCACGAAAGGCATCAGCACGGCCTCGGCGTATTCACAGAGGTGACAGCCCAGGGTGCCGAGTAGCTGGCATTCAGGAAGCATGGTCGAAGCGGCCTGCGAGGTGACAGAGCGCAAAGTCTATCACCTCGAGCGGCCTGCTCAGGCCTTCTCGCCGTCCTGATCGCCTTGCGGCGCCAGCGTCGAGCCCAGCAGGCCCTGCACGCCATCGAGCAGGCGCCCGTTGAGCTGCTCGGCCTTTTCCAGGCGCCCGGCATCGAACCGCTCGTCCAGCGAGAACCCACCCTTGAGCAGGTCCTGCAGCAGCCCCTTGCCGTCACTGACCCAGGCATCCGCCGTGCGCAGGGCATCGAGCAGGCTCTGGGCGTAATCGGTAAGCGCGCCGTTGGTCGCGCTGGCTGGCTGCCCACCCTGATTGGAGACCGCCCCGTAGGTATCGGTGGCCTGGCGTACGCTGGTCTGGGTCAGGCGCAGCGACATGGAGGCCAGTTGCGAGCTGTCCATGTCCAGCGCCATGGCGCGGTCGAAGGCCCCGGCCATATCGCCGGAATAGAAGGAATTGGACAGATCCTGCACCTGGTTGAAGAGTTTCCCCAGGGCGGCCTTTTCCTCATCATCCAGCTCACCCTCGACCTCCACCTGCCAGCCGCCGATCTGCAGGCTGCCGGACTGGCTGCCGGCACCTTCGGTGCGCGACCAGGCTGCCGAGGCCTGGGCAACCGACACGCGCAGGCGGTCGCCGTCACGGGTGGTGATGTTGAGTTCGAAGCTTTCCGCCACCGCGGCGAAACGGTCGCTGGAGGTCGGCGTGACGCCGCCGTTGCCGCCGGTGGCCGGTACGGCACCGTAGAGCTTGTCGAGCCCGGCGAACCCCTGCTCGATGCGCTTGAAGGTGTCGTCGATGTCGGTGGCGACTTTATCCTTGAGCATGCCCATGCCATCGAGCATCTTGCGCGCCTCGTCGAAACCCTTCTGTACGCCGGAACGGGCCTGATCGAGGAGCTGTTGCAGCTTCTCGGGGCTGGCCCCCGATGCCGCCTCGCTCTTGAGGCGCTGCTCGACGAAGCCCAGCACACGATCGGCGACTTTCTCCGGGGAGAAGTCGTCCTGCTTGGCCGTCAGCGAGCCTGGCGGCAGGCCGAGGCGCTCAGCCAGGCGGTTGGACAGCGCGGCCTGGGCATCGGCCGCATTGCGAATGGTGGGCTGGCCGCCGAGTTGGGGCGAGCGGCCTGTCGTGTTGGTCGACAGCGGGATGGAAATAGCCATGGCAAGTCACCGAAACGGAGCATGTCCAAGGTTGACGGCAGCCCTCGACGAAAGTTTAGGGCCGGCTTTCAAACAATCGACCCAACGGTAAACACGCTCAATCCTGGCTAACCGCACCGATCCTGTGGATCGACAGGTCGGCGCCGTAATACTCCTGCTCCTGGCTCAGGCGAATGCCCACCAGCAGCTTGAGCAGGCCATAGACCACAAAGCCGCCGAGCAGGGCCACAGCCACGCCGGCCAGACTGCCAACCAGCTGACTGGTGAGGCTCACACCGCCCAGGCCACCCCACAACGGCTGGCCAAAGATGCCGCAGGCGATGCCGCCCCACAGGCCGCACAAGCCATGCAGGGGCCAGACACCGAGCACGTCATCGATCTTCCATTTCACCTGCGTCGCGGTGAACGCCCAGACGAACAGCGCGCCGGCGATGGCGCCGGTGACCAATGCGCCCACTGGATGCATCAGGTCGGAGCCGGCGCAGATGGCAACCAGCCCGGCCAGCGGGCCGTTGTGCAGGAAGCCCGGATCGTTGCGACCGACGATCAACGCTGCCAGGGTGCCGCCGACCATCGCCATCAGGGTATTGACGGCCACCAGCCCGCTGATGCTGCCCAAGGTCTGGGCGCTCATCACGTTGAAGCCGAACCAGCCGATGATCAGCACCCAGGAGCCCAGCGCCAGAAACGGAATGCTCGACGGTGCCATGGCCACCAGGCGCCCATCCCGATAGCGGCCATCACGACGGCCCAGCAGCACGACCGCGGCGAAGGCCAGCCAGCCGCCGACCCCGTGCACCACCACCGAGCCGGCGAAATCGTGGAACGGCGCGCCGAACCGCGCCTGCAGCCATGGCTGGAAGCCGAAGTTGCCGTTCCAGATCATGCCTTCGAAGAACGGGTAGACGAAGGCGACGATCAGGGCGGTGGCGCACAGCTGCGGGCCGAAGCGTGCGCGCTCGGCAATGCCGCCGGAAATGATCGCCGGGATCGCCGCGGCGAAGGTCAACAGGAAGAAGAACTTCACCAGCCCATAACCATTGCCCTCGACCAGCACCGCGGCCGGGTGCAGGAAGCTCACCCCATAGGCGATCCAGTAGCCGATGAAGAAATAGGCGATGGCCGAGATGGCGAAGTCCGAGAGGATCTTCGACAGCGCATTGACCTGGTTCTTCTGCCGTACGGTGCCGACCTCGAGAAAGGCAAAGCCGGCGTGCATGGCCAGAACCATGATGGCGCCGATCAGGATGAAAAGCGTGTTGGAACCGTGGATCAGGGTTTGCACGGCACTGTCGAGGGTTTGCATCGAAGCACAGACTCCGCAGCGAAAAAGCACCAAAAAGGAACACCAGGCCGGCATTAGCACCATTAACAAGCACTCCATCGCATTGCGCTGCGCCCCCATTGGGAGCGTAGCGGCATCATGGCGCACCGTCGCCGTGCTCTTTCTGAACTTATTCTTTGTTTATCAACGATTTAATAGGGCACCAGGCAAATGCCTGGAAAGCGGCCGAGCACCATAACCATGCATCTCGCTCAGCCTCGCGGCTCGACAATGCAATGCCTGTGCCCTCCGCGGGGTCGCCGCGCCTATCCCGGCAGATAGAGTGAACCTGCCAAGGGAGCGCTACTCGAACCCCTTACACCGCCTCATACCTACAGGAGATTGATCAATGGCCCGCCCACTTCCCCCGCGCCCCGCAGCTCCCGCCAACAAGGAAGAGTTGCTCGAAGAATTCCAGGCACTGGTCCGTGACACCGAAACCCTGCTGCAACACTCCGCCAGCCTGGTCGGCGATCAGGCCGAAGAGCTGCGTGCGCAGATCCGCGACAGCCTGGGCCGCGCGCGCACCACGCTGAAGAACACCGAAGACACCGTAGTCCAGCGTGGCCGTGCAGTGGCCGGCGCGACCGAGGACTACGTGCAGACCCACCCGTGGCAGACCATCGGCATTGCCGCCGGCATTGGTATACTGATCGGCATGCTCATTAGCCGACGTTGATCAGGACAGCCCATGGATGACAGCCAGACAGCAGCACCTACCAGCCGCGGCCCTTCGCCACGGCGCCTGGCCGGTGCGCTGCTCGGGCTGGTCCATGGCCATGTGGCGCTGTTCAGCGAAGAGATCAAGGAACAGCAGGCCCGCACCGTCACTCTGCTGATCCTGACCGGCCTGTGCATCCTGTTCGGCCTCCTGCTGATCGTCGGCCTTTCCGCCGCCCTGCTGATCGGCTTCTGGGACACCCACCGTATTCTGGTCATCACCCTGCTCTGCCTCTTCTATGCAGCAGGCCTGCTGGTTTGCGGCTGGCACCTGGTACAGCGCATGCGCAATGCGCCGGCGCCCTTCAGCGCCAGCCTCGAAGAACTGGCCCGTGATCGCGAGCAACTGCTGCCATGACCGACAAAAGCACCAGGGAACTGCGCAAGACCATGCTGCGGCTGCGCCTGGAAATGCATCGCCAGGAAATTCGTCATGAAACCCTGGTCATGCTCGAGCCGCTGCAACGAGCCAAGGACCTGGGCACACAGTGGCGCGAGGAACTCAAGAAGAGCAACGCACCAATCTGGATCACCGGTGGTGTGTTCGCGCTGACGGTACTGGGCATGCGCGGGGGCCAATGGCGCCGCTGGCTGCGCATGGCACTTGCCGCCTTTCCTGACCTGCGCAAACGCGCACCTCGGGATACAAGCGAAAAGCCAGCAGAAAAACCCGATCAAGCGTAAAACTGGCTACCTTATTGCTAGAAATGGCGCTAAAGGCCAGGTCATATCCCGGCCCCCGCCCCTATCACTAAGGATGTGCCCGGTGCTCGACGGTCAACCTACCGCCGTCTTCCAACCCTTTATCGATACCGCTACCGGACAGATTGCCGGCGTCGAGGCGCTGGCGCGATTGCGCGACGCCCGGGGCCACCTGCATTCCGCCGGGCCGCTGTTCGCCGATCCGAAAACGCCCGCCGCAGCCCTACGCAGGCTTGACCGAGCCGTTCGCGAGCAGGCGTTCGCGCGCTTTCACGATGCGCCCTTGGACTGGTTTCTGAGCGTCAACATCTCTCCGCGCTGGATTGCCCGCCTGCGTCCGCAACAGGCGTTGCCGAGCCTCAGGCAACTGGCGAGCAGTGGCGTGGATCCCAGCCGCGTGGTGTTCGAGATCACCGAACTGGGCGGCGCCAGCCAGCGCCTGGCGGCCGTGGCAGCCCGTTATCGCGAGGCCGGGGTACGTATCGCCATCGACGACTTCGGCGCCGGCTACTCGCAGCTCGACCGCGTTCTGGCCCTGCGCCCCGACATCCTCAAACTGGACATGCGCCTGTTCCAGGAGGCGGCCCGTGGCGGGCCCAGCGGTGAAGTGGTCAAGGCGCTGGCGATGATGGCGGAGAAGACCGGCTGCTGGATCATCGCCGAAGGGGTGGAGACCGAAGCCGAACTGGAGTTTGCCCTCGAGTGTGGCGCACGCTACGTGCAAGGTTATCTGTTCGCCAAGCCGGAGCTCGACTTCTTCGCCAGCAGTGCGTTCGTCGAATGCTTCGCCAGGCTGCGCAACGCCTACGTGCACAAGAAACTCGCCGACCGCATGCAGCTGATGACCTTGCGCCGCCAGCTTGCCGAGTTGTTCACGCAGTTCAAGCACAGTCCCGAAGGGCTGGCGCCGCAGGTCACGCCAGGCGCGTATCCCTGGCTGATCCGCCTGTACCAATGCGACCGCCACGGCACCCAGGTCACCCCCAACCTGGAGTGGCGCAACGGCGCCTGGCAGGCCGATGATCGCTACCTGGGCCACAACTGGTCATGGCGCCCCTACTTCTACCAGTTGCTCGCCGAAGGCTGGGAAGAGCGCCGTCTGATCCTGTCCAATACCTACCGCGACGCCACCACCAACCAGTACTGCCTGACCGCCGGGCAGTTCATCGACAACGGCAGCCGCCTGCTGCTGGTCGACATCGACGCCAATGGACTTTAGTGGATGTGGCCTTGCAGTTGCTCGGACGAACAGGGAAGCTAGCGGGCATCCGCGTGCACGGCTCGCCTGGCGAGACCGTGCCCGCACCGTCGTCTCCGGTAAAGGAAGCACGCTTGGACTGGCAAACACTGCTCACCCGTGAACGTCTCGGTAAACCGTCGCCCAGCGCCGATGAACTGGGCCGCAGCCCCTTCCACAAGGATCACGACCGGATCATCTTCTCCGGTGCCTTTCGCCGGCTGGGCCGCAAGACCCAGGTGCATCCGGTATCCAGCAACGACCATATCCATACCCGCCTGACCCATTCCCTGGAGGTCAGCTGCGTGGGCCGCTCCCTGGGCATGCGTGTCGGCGAGATGCTGCGCGGCGAACTGCCGGCCTGGTGCGCACCCAGCGACCTGGGCATGGTGGTGCAGTCGTCCTGCCTGGCCCATGACATCGGCAACCCGCCGTTCGGCCACTCCGGCGAAGACGCCATTCGCCACTGGTTCCAGCAGGCCGCCGGGCGTGGCTGGCTGGACGCCATGAGCGACGCCGAGCGCGGCGACTTTCTCAGCTTCGAAGGCAACGCCCAGGGGTTTCGCGTGCTCACCCAGCTGGAGTATCACCAGTTCGATGGCGGCACGCGGCTGACCTATGCCACCCTCGGCGCCTACCTGAAGTACCCCTGGACCTCACGGCATGCCGAGGCACTGGGCTATAAAAAGCACAAGTTCGGCTGCTACCAGAGCGAGCTGCCGCTGCTCGAGCAGATCTCCAGCAAACTGGGCCTGCCGCAGCTCGAGGAGCAGCGCTGGGCGCGCCATCCCCTGGTCTACCTGATGGAGGCGGCCGACGACATCTGCTACGGTCTGATCGACCTGGAAGATGGCCTGGAAATGGAGCTGCTCGACTACGCCGAGGTGGAGTCCCTGCTGCTCGACCTGGTCGGCGACGACCTGCCGGAAACCTACCGCCAGCTCGGCCCGCACGACTCGCGTCGGCGCAAGCTGGCGATCCTGCGTGGCAAGGCCATCGAGCACCTGACCAACTCGGCCGCCCAGGCCTTCGTCGAGCAGCAGTCCAGCCTGCTGGCCGGCCGCCTGGAAGGCGACCTGGTCGAGCATATGCACGGCCCGGCCAAGCACTGCGTGCAAGCGGCCAAGGCCATGGCCCGCGAGAAGATCTTTCAGGACAAGCGCAAGACGCTGCACGAGATCGGTGCCTACACCACCCTGGAAATTCTCCTCAACGCCTTCTGCGGCGCGGCGCTGGAGCAACACGGCGGGCGCACGCCGTCATTCAAGAACCGGCGTATCCTCGACCTGCTGGGCCATAACGCCCCCGACCCGCACTGGCCGCTGTACCGCTCGTTCCTGCGCATGATCGACTTCATCGCCGGCATGACCGACAGCTACGCCACCGAAATGGCGCGGGAAATGACCGGTCGCTCGAGCCCGGTCTGACGATGCGCCAGGTATTCAGGCAGCTGTTCAGCTGGCACGCCGGGCCACCCGCCTGGGGGCCGGCGGTGGTCGCCGGCCTGGGTTGCGCGCTGCCACTGCTGCTTGGTTTGTTCAGCGCCCACCCGGGATTTTTGTGGGCGTCGGTCGGCGCCTTCCAGGCGGCCCAGGCCAATCCGCTGCACCGCTTCGGCATGTTGCGCATGCTGCTGCTCACCGGCCTGGGTGCCTGCAGTGCCGGGCTGGGCTTCTGGTCGGCGACCCACCCGCTGATCAGCCTGTCGCTGTTCGCCGGCTTCGGCCTGCTGCTGGCCTGGCTGCAGCGCTTTGGCACCGAAACCGGCAAACTGGGTATCGGCCTGACGGTGTGCCTGTGCCTGGGCCAAGGCCAATACGGCAGCAGCATGCTGAACAACCCCAACGCCATCGCCATGCTGTTCATGCTCGGCGGGCTCTGGGTGATGCTGCTGGCATTCGGCTTGCGCGGCCTGCATGGCCTGCGCATGTGGCCACACATGCCGCGCCTGATCAGCCTGCTCAAGGTGCTGCGCCGCCACGCCGGGCGCCAGTCCCGCCAGCAGTGGGGCCTGTATGCCCTGGGCTGCACGGTGGCGGTTTCCCTGGCCGGCCTGATCGTCAACCTGGCGCACCTGCAGCGCGGTTACTGGCTGACCCTGGCGGTGGTCACCACCTTGCAGCTGGAATTTCGCGGCAGCCTGGTGCGGGCACTGCAGGCGAGCATGGCCAGTCTCGGCGCCGCCGGCCTGCTGATCCTGTTCGGCCATAGCCTGCAGAGCCCACCGCTGATGGTCGCCATCATGCTGCCGCTGATCATGCTCAGCCGCGCCCTGCAGGCCAACCACTACGGGCTGTTCGTGCTGCAGACGACGGTCTGCTTCGTGCTCCTGGCCGAGAGCCTGGCCAAGGACTGGCACCTCCCGCAGGTACGGCTGTTCAACGTCACCCTGGGTATCCTGCTGACGCTGTTCATCGCCCTGTTGATGCACGGCCTGCGCCAATGGCTGGATAACCGCAACGCCGCCAGGCTACGCACCGCGGCAACAGACGAGCAAGCGCCGGCGCAGCAACCGGAAACACAGGCAATGAACGACGAATGACCCAGGGCAGGTACAAAAGAAAAGGGCCTCGAACGAGGCCCTTTGTCGTGGATCAGGAAGCCGAGTTGATCTCTTTTTCCGGGTACCACACGTCCAGCAGCGGGCTGACGCTGAAATCGACCAGCTCGGAACGGCCCTTGAGCCAGGCTTCCACGGCGGTCCGTTGTTCTTCGCTGACCGAACCACGCTTGGCCAGGCACACCAGGCCGTAGTCGTCGCCGCCAACATAGCCCAGGCCGTTGGCGTTCATCGCGTCGCTCAGGAAGGCATCGAGGAAGGCATCGACCGCTTCGTCGCTCAGGTCTTCCTTGAAGTTCAGGTTCAGCTCGAAACCCAGCTCCTGAAACTCGTCCACACAGAGTTTCTTGCGCAGACGACGGGAACGATTGGTAGCCATGGGTATAGATCCTTGCAGAGTGATAACGCGCGGCACTCTACCAGTTTAGAGGCGGCGATGCCCGCCGGCCGACGAAAAATCCACCGCTGCCATCGCCACGACGACCGTCAGCGGATCGCCGGCCATAAAATCCCGCGATCACCGGCCCTTGCCGGCCTGGTGATGGGGCATAATGCGCGGCATTGTCCCAAACCGCTGTGGGAGCTCGTAATGCGATTTTCCGTTGTACCTGCCGTGCGGAGGTTGCGCATCCTCCGCCCTCTGGCCCTCGCCTGCCTCGTTCTGCCCACCACCCTGCCGGTTTATGCAGCCACCAGCGCCACACTTCCGGAAAGCGTTGCCAAGAGCCTGAAGGCCAACAAGATCGGTCAACAGTCGCTGTCGGTGGTGACCCTGCCGCTCAACGGCCCGGGTAATGGCACCATTTTCAATGCCGACGTGTCGGTGAACCCGGCCTCGACCATGAAGCTGATCACCACCTTCGCGGCCCTCGAGCTGCTCGGCCCGACCTTCCAGTGGAAGACCGAGTTCTACACCGATGGCCAGCTCAAGGACGGCGTGCTCAACGGCAACCTGTACCTCAAGGGCGGCGGCGATCCCAAGCTGAACATGGAAAAGCTCTGGCTGATGCTGCGCGACTTGCGTGCCAACGGCGTGCGCCAGGTGACCGGCGATCTGGTGCTCGACCGCAGCCACTTCGTGCAACCGGACCTGCCCGCCTTCAACGACGACGGCGGCGATGCCAACAAGCCCTATCTGGTCACCCCCGACTCGTTGCTGGTCAACCTCAAGGCGCTGCGCTTCATCGCCCGCGCCGAGAACGGCAAGGTCACCGTCGCCGCCGAGCCGCCCCTGGCCGGGCTGACCCTGGACAATCAGGTCAAGGTGCTCAAGGCCGGCAAATGCCCGGCCTGGCCGGACGTGCGCTACAACCCGGTCAAGGAGTTCGACGGTACCCGGGTGATCGTCACCGGCCAGCTGACCGACGGCTGCAGCGCCCAGACCTACCTGTCGCTGCTCGATCACCCCGCCTATGCCGCCGGCGCGGTACGGGCGATCTTCGGTGAGCTGGGCGGCAGCATCATGGGCAAGGACCGCCAGGCCGAAGTGCCGAAGAGCGCCTCCCTGCTGGCCCGTGCCTTCTCGCCAGACCTGGTGGAGATCATCCGCGACATCAACAAGTACAGCAACAACACCATGGCCCGTCAGCTGTTCCTCAGCATCGGTGCGCAGAACCGCAACGAAGCGGATGTCGACGACGCCCACGCCGCGCAACGGGTGATCCGCGCCTGGCTGGCGCGCAAGGGCATCACCGCCCCGCAACTGGTCATGGAAAACGGCTCCGGGCTGTCCCGCGCCGAACGTATCAGTGCCCGGGAAATGGGCCGCATCCTCGAGGCGGCCTGGAAGAGCCCCTTTGCCGCCGAGTTCATCAGCTCGATGCCGATCGTCGCGCTGGACGGCACCATGCGCAAACGCCTGCGCAACACGCCAATGGCCGGCCAGGCGCACATCAAGACCGGCACCCTCAACAACGTGCGCGCCATCGCCGGCTTCAGCCGCGACAGCAACGGCAACAGCTGGGCGGTGGTGGCCATCCTCAACGACCCGAAACCCTGGGGCGCCTCGGTGATTCTCGACCAGGTGCTGCTCGACCTCTACAAACAGCCGAAGGGCACCGCCCGATAGCGCTGAAGGAGCACGAGTCGAGCGCAGCGACACCCGGGAAGCCCTCCTGGGTATCGCTACGCTAGCGTACCGGCGTCACTTGGCCATGATTTTCCAGGCACGATGGATCTTGGCATTGCGCGCAAAATCCGGATCGATGGTTTCGCCGGTGATCTCCTCGACCCGATAACGTGCCGGCAGCTGCTCGTCGAGCAGGAACTTGCGGAAGTTGTTGGAGAAGTACAGCACGCCGCCCGGCGCCAGACGCGCCATGGCCATGTCCAGCAACTGCACGTGGTCGCGTTGCACGTCGAACACCCCTTCCATGCGCTTGGAGTTGGAGAAGGTCGGCGGGTCGATGAAGATCAGTTCGTACTCGCCACGGTCATCGGCCAGCCAGCTCATCACGTCGCCCTGCTCCAGGCGGTTCTTGTCCGAGAAGCCGTTGAGCGACAGGTTGCGCCGCGCCCAGTCCAGATAGGTCTTCGATAGGTCGACGCTGGTGGTGCTGCGCGCGCCGCCCTTGGCCGCGTGCACACTGGCCGTGGCGGTGTAGCAGAACAGGTTGAGGAAGCGCTTGCCGGCCGCCTCTTTCTGGATGCGCAGGCGCAGCGGGCGGTGGTCGAGGAACAGGCCGGTATCCAGGTAGTCGGTAAGGTTGACCAGCAGCTTGATGCCGCCCTCCTTCACCTCCATGAACTGGCCCTGGGCCGCCTGGCGCTCGTACTGCCTGGTACCGCTCTGCCGCTCGCGCCGCTTGATCACCACCTTGCTCTTGTCGATGCCCAGGGCCTGGGGAATCGCCGCCAGGGCATCGAACAGGCGCGCCTGGGCCTTTTCCGGGTCGATCGAGCGCGGCGCGGCATATTCCTGCACGTGCACCCAGTCGTGGTACAGATCCACGGCCAGGGCGTATTCGGGCATGTCGGCATCGTACAGGCGGTAGCAGTCGACGCCTTCGCGGCGCGCCCATTTGCCGAGCTGCTTGAGGTTCTTCTGCAGGCGGTTGGCGAACATCTGCCCGCCCTCGCTCAGGCGTGCCTGCTCGACCGGCGCGGCGGCCGGCTTGATCGGGTTGCCGTTGCGATTGAGCTTGGGCGCCTCGGCCTGCAGCTCGCTCTGCTCCCGTTCGCGCTCACGCTGTTCCGGTGTGCGCCGCTCGCCGGTGACGAACTGCTCGGGCTGCACCTTGATCAGCAGCAATTTGCACGGCAAGGCGCCGTTCCAGAACGCGTACTGCTTTTGGCTGCGAATGCCCATGCGCTTGCCCAGGTCGGGCGCGCCAGTGAATACCGCCGCCTCCCAGCCCATGCAGGCCTGACGCAGGCGCTCACCAAGGTTCTGGTAGAGGTACAGCAGGCTCGCCTCGTCGCCCAGGCGCTCGCCATAGGGCGGGTTGCTGATCACCAGGCCTTTCTGGTTCTGGTCCGGGCGCGGCTCGAAGGTCGCCACTTCGCCCTGGTAGACCTTGATCCAGTCGCTCAGCCCGGCGCGATCGATGTTGTTGCGCGCCGGCTGGATCAGCCGCGGATCGGCTTCGTAACCACGGATCCACAAGGGTGGTTTGGCCAGGCCCGCGGCAGCGCGCTCCTCGGCCTCGGCACGCAGGCGAGTCCAGGTGGCCGGCACATGGCCGAGCCAGTTGCTGAAGCCCCACTGCTCGCGCGCCAGGTTCGGCGCGATATCGGCGGCGATCATCGCCGCCTCGACCAGAAAGGTGCCCACGCCGCACATCGGGTCGGCCAGGGCGCCGCCCTCGGCGGCAATGCGCGGCCAGCCGGCGCGGATCAGCACGGCCGCCGCCAGGTTCTCTTTCAACGGCGCCGCCCCCTGCTGCAGGCGATAGCCGCGCTGGTGCAGGCTGTGGCCGGAGAGATCCAGGGACAGGATCGCTTCGCCGCGATCCAGGCGCAGGTGCACGCGCAGGTCGGGGTTGAGCTTGTCTACCGAGGGGCGGGTACCGTCGGCCTGGCGCAGCTTGTCGACGATGGCGTCCTTGACCTTCAGGGCGCCGAAATGGGTGTTGTCGATGCCCGAGCCATGGCCACTGAACTCCACCGCCAGGGAGCCACTCGGCTCCAGGTGCTCGAACCAGTCGATGTCGAGCACGCCCTGGTAGAGCGACTCGGCATCGCGCACCGGAAAGCGCGCCAGCACCAGCAGCACCCGGTTGGCCAGGCGCGACCACAGGCACAGCCGGTAGGCGGTTTCCATGCTGGCCATGCCACGAATGGCCGAAGTGTGCTCGCGGGGCTCAATCAGGCCGAGCGCCTTGGCTTCCTCGAGCAACAGGCCTTCGAGCCCCTTGGGGCAGGTGAGGAAGAGTTCGTTTTGCTCCGACATCATAGATCCAGTGCCCGAAGGCGGTAATGGGTTGGCCCAATGGTGGGGGCAACCAAAAATAAGTGACAAGAAGTCGCAATGCGACCCTTCGTCCGAATAAATAGCAGCTGCAATCGATAGCCATTCAGGATGGCAAAACACCAGCAAATCCGACCCAAGCCGCTGCTGGCGCGGGTTTCAGCTACCAGGGCAGCCACCGCGCCAGGAGCTTATGGCCTCACCCTCGAAAGCGTTACGTCCTTATGACAAATCGATCATTCACACCGCATCGTGCATTCGATAGAAATCTACCCAGGCCGTCGTCGCAACGACGATGGCACATGGAGGCTCGCGACGCCGGCAGCGGACTCCAACGGCAGACCATCTGCCTGACCTCCTGGAGGTCTACGGGACATAAACAGTCAACAAGTGAGGGCAACACCCTATGAGAAGACTTAAGCGTGATCCGTTAGAAAAAGCATTTTTGCGCGGCTATCAGTACGGTATCAGTGGTAAATCCCGCGAGCTGTGTCCTTTCACTCTTCCGTCCGTGCGTCAAGCCTGGCTCAATGGCTGGCGTGAAGGCCGCGGTGACAACTGGGACGGTTTGACCGGCACTGCCGGTATTCATCGACTTAACGAACTTCGCGCTGTCGGCTAACGCCAGGGACCTACCGACTTCACCAAGCACGCTCCATCCGAGCGGCGGGCGCAAGCCCAGGGGCTCCCTCAGGGAGCCCTTTTTATTGCCTGGGATTCAACGCCGCGCTGCCGCGATGGCGTCCACCGCCTCACGAATCAACGCCGGCCCCTTGTAGATGAAGCCCGAGTAGATCTGCACCAGGCTCGCGCCTGCGGCGATCTTCTCGGCCGCATGGCGACCCTCGGTGATGCCACCGGCCGCGATGATCGGCAACCGCCCACCCAGTTCGCCTGCCAGCACGCTCACCGTGTGGGTGCTCTTGTCGCGCACCGGGGCACCGGAAAGCCCGCCGGCCTCGTTGGCGAACGCCAGGTTCTCGACGCCTTCGCGGCTCAGCGTGGTATTGGTGGCGATCACTGCATCCATGCCGCTTTCCAGCAGCGCCGCGGCGACCTGCACGGTTTCCTCGTCGCTCATGTCCGGGGCGATCTTGATCGCCAGCGGCACACGGCGGCCGTGGCTCAGGGCCAGTTCGTTCTGGCGCTTGTGCAGGGCATCGAGCAGTTGCTTGAGCGAATCGCCGAACTGCAGGCTGCGCAGCCCCGGCGTGTTCGGCGAGCTGACATTGACGGTGACGTAGCTGGCATGGGCATAGACCTTGTCCAGGCAGATCAGGTAGTCGTCCACTGCACGCTCGACCGGGGTATCGACGTTCTTGCCGATGTTGATGCCCAGCACGCCGCGGTACTTGGCCGCCTGCACGCGGGCCAGCAGGTGGTCGACGCCATGGTTGTTGAAGCCCATGCGGTTGATGATCGCCTCGGCCTCGGGCAGGCGGAACAGGCGCGGCTTGGGATTGCCCGGCTGCGGCCGTGGGGTGACGGTGCCGATCTCCACGAAGCCGAAGCCCAGCTGCGCGAAACCATCGATGGCATCGCCGTTCTTGTCCAGGCCCGCGGCCAGGCCCACCGGGTTGGCGAACTGCAACCCCATGACCGTCACCGGCAGGCTGCTCGGCGCCTTGCACAGCCGGCCGGCCAGGCCCAGGCGGCCAGCGGCGCCGACCAGATCGATGGACAGCTCGTGGGAAGTTTCCGGGGACAGTTTGAACAGCAGCTCGCGGGCCAGGTTGTACATGGGCAGGCTTAGCTCGGCAGTGGCGAAATCGAAAGGCGCGAATTATAGCCGGCCAAGGCTGCGACTAGCGAGGATTAGAGCCGGTTAACGGTGTCGCGAGCCAGATAGGCAAGAAGTGTCAACTGCAAGGCAGAAGCGGCCATTCGAAGCGGCTGCTTTTGTGGGAGGGGCTTTAGCCCCGATGTGCCTGACTAGGCGCAAAGAACTCGAGGCTAAAGCCTCTCCCACAACCTTTGCTCACCGGCTGCTTGCGCCACTTAGCTGCCAAGATCGACGAACCTAGGTTGAAAAGATTATCAGCAGGTTCTCAGGGCAAGCGCCGAAGGCTCAGCAGTTCACCGGCATCGTTGAATTGCAGCTCGAAGGAACCATGGATACCCGCATGGGTCAGAAACGGTCGAAAATGGTGGGCCGGGATGCTGACCCGGCGTCCATCGCGGCTGAGCGCCTGAATGCGGTTGGCCCGCCCCTGATAGATCGCCTGCACGCGGTCTGCGGGTAATGCGATATCCAGAACCAGGCTGGCCATGGAGGCTCCTTGCAGGTGAATGAACGGATTCTGCCACACTCAGGGGTGCTGCACGCGTCACGCCCAGGCATTTCGGCCACTCGCAGGACATTCTGTACGTGGGGTCGTGCAAGTCATTGCCGGCTCTGCCACACTGCGCCTGGCACACCGACGTACACGAGCTGCCATGAGCCTGCCTGAACAGCCCAGCCCTCTCTCCTCGCGCCTGGCCGCCCTGGCCCAGCGTGTTGGCCTGCTTGGTCGTGGCTGCAAGCCCATTTTCGAACGCGCCAGCCAGTTGCAGCTGCCGTTCTCCGCGATCCCCACCTTTGCCGACAACATCTGCTGGCTTGGCGGCCCGCCCCTGCAGCGCCTCAAGGATCTGCCGCGTGGAGCCCTGTCCGGCCCGGTGCAGGAAGACAAGGCCGAAGCCCATGCCGCCCTGACCCGGCTCATCGAGGTCGAACATCGCCATCTGCAGCAGTTCGACCTGCGCCTGGTCGACAGCCTCGTGCATTGCGACGGCAGCTACGGCAGCCTCGAGGATTATGCGGCCAGCGAAGCCTGCCGGCAGATTCGCATCATCAGCTATCGCGACTTCCTCAAGCACCTGGGCAAGGCGTTGCCGGACTATCCGCATCAGCGCCTCGAACTGTTTCACGCCCAGTGGCGCGGCGAGCGGCTGTTCTGGGCCGGCGATGGCCATCCGGAAGCCTTTGCCAGCGCAGTGGCCTACGCGCGGCTGCGCGGCCTGGAAATCACCCTGCCGGCGCACATCACCTACTACCGCATCAGCGCCGATGGCCTGCACGATCTGGAACAGCGCTACCACGCCCTGGCGATGCCTTGCGCGGCTTGGAGCGATGCCCGTTTCATGCAGCTGCTGATGGAGCACGAGGTGCCCTACGCGCGCCTGAGCCTGCTGCGCACCCCTGGCTCGCCGGAATTCCTGTTGCTGCCCAAGCATTCGCCCCAGGCTTGTGCGCTGGGTGAGGGCCTGCTTCACGCCGGCGCCCCGGACATGCTGCGTTACGTGCGGGAACTGGGCTGACCGACAGGTTTTGTAACCACTTCATCGAGACGCGTGCGCCGATCACGGGTCAGTCTTTGCTCCCCTATTCGTCTGGAGCACCATCGTGCGCATTGCCCTCGCTTCTTTGCTGATCGCAGGCAGCCTGCCTGCCCTTGCTGCCGAAACACCGCGCTATGGCGCCGAGCTGCAGGGTTTCGACTACCCCCATGAAGTCAAACGTTTCAACTTCGAGTCGCAAGGCAATTCGCTGCAGATGGCCTACATGGACGTGCAACCGGAAAAGGCCAATGGCCGCACCATCCTGCTGATGCACGGCAAGAACTTCTGCGCGGCGACCTGGGAGGGCAGCATCGAGGCGCTCACCAAGGCGGGCTACCGCGTGGTAGCGGCGGACCAGGTGGGCTTCTGCAAGTCCAGCAAGCCGGCGCATTACCAGTACAGCTTCCAGCAACTGGCCAGCAACACCCATGCGCTGCTCGAACAGATCGGCGTCGACAAGGTGACCGTCATGGGCCATTCCATGGGCGGCATGCTCGCCACCCGCTACGCCCTGCTCTACCCCGAGCAGGTCGAGCAACTGGTAATGGTCAACCCGATCGGCCTGGAGGACTGGAAGACCCTCGGCGTGCCTTACCTGAGCGTCGATCAGTGGTACCAGCGCGAACTGAAAACCACCGCCGAGGCCAGCCGCAACTACCAGAAGAACACCTACTACGCCGGCCAGTGGCGGCCCGAGTTCGATCGCTGGGTCGACATGCAGGCCGGCATGTTCAAGGGTGACGGCAAGGAGATCGTTGCCTGGAACTCGGCGCTGACCTACGACATGGTCTACACCCAGCCGGTGGTCTACGAGTTCTCCGAACTGCGGATGCCCACGCTGTTGCTGATCGGCGAGCAGGACAACACCGCCGTCGGCAAGGACGCAGCGCCCGCAGCGCTGCGCAGCAAGCTGGGCAACTACAAGGCACTGGGCCCGGCCACGGCCAAACGCATTCCCGATGCGACCCTGGTGACCTTCGCCGACCTTGGCCATTCGCCACAGATCCAGGAGCCCGAGCGCTTCCACAAGGCACTGCTCGAAGGACTCCAGCGACAGCCCTGAGCGGTATCAACGCAGAGCCCACGACAGATATGAAAACGCCCCGAACAGGTCGGGGCGTTTTCGTTTCCAGCGCTTAGCTCAGATCAAGCCGGCAGCACCGGCAACTGGCTTTGCGCCAGGTCGCTCAGCTCGCGGTTGGCCACGGCGTACATGGCGTAGTCGCTGCCGGTGGCGGCACGCAGCTCGGCGAGCATGGCCTTCCAGCGCTCGACCAGCCGGCGGTTCTGCTCCAGCCACATCTCCACCCGCGCTTCGATCGACTCCGGCCCGTTGGCCAGTTGCAGCACCGACACGGTGATGGCGCGCTGCTGTGCGTCCAGGTCGTCGCGGAAGGCTTCGCGGGCCAGGGCCTGCCAGTTGCTTTCCACGCTCAGGCCGCTGATCTGCTGCAGGTACCACGACAGGTCCAGCGCGTCGGCCACCGCGAAGTAGGCAGCCGCCACCTCGGTCGGCTCGCGACCGGTGAGGTCCGCCGACTCGATGATCGGCAACAGCGTGTACAGGTGGCCGGTGCCGGCGACCACCCGGGACAGCAGCTCCGGCACCCCGGCCTCGACGTAGGTCTGGTAGCGCGCCATCCACTCGTCACGGGCCGGACCTTCAAGCAGCTCGTCCAGGCGCATGGCCAGCGCCTTGACCCGCGGGCCGAGGTGCGCCACGTCACGGGCGGCATCCAGGTCGTTGCGGCGGCTGCGCAGGTACCAGCGCGTGGCGCGGCGGCCCAGACGCATCAGCTCGTCCATCATGGTCAGCTGCAGGTCGGCCGGCACCTGGTTGTCGAGGGCCTCGATCTGCCGCCACCAGAACGGCAGGTGGAAGACGTCACGCACCACGACATAGGCCGCGGCAACCTGGGCCGAACCCACCCCGGTGGATTCCTTCAGACGCTGCACGAAGGTGATGCCCATGTGGTTGACCAGATCGTTGGCGATCTGCGTGCTGACGATCTCGCGCTTGAGGCGGTGGCGGCGCATGGCCTCGCCATACTCCTGGGCCAGGCGCGCCGGGAAGGCGGTTTCCATCTCGCGCGACAGGTACTCGTCATCGGCGATATCGGACTTGATCAGCGCTTCCTGCAGTTCGATCTTGCTGTACGAGATCAGCACCGACAGCTCGGGACGGGTCAGCCCCTGGCCCTTGGTGGCGCGCTCGTTGAGTTCTTCCTCGCTGGGCAGGAACTCCAGGGCGCGATCCAGCTTGCCGGAGGCTTCCAGCGCCGCCATCAGGCGCTTGTACTCGCCCTGGCGTTCCCGGGCACGGCGCTCGGCCAGCGACAGCGCCTGGGTCTGCTTGTAGTTGTTGCCCAGTACCAGATTGCCGACGTCCTCGGTCATCTCGGCGAGCAGCGTGTTGCGCTGCTTGCCGGTCATGTCGCCGGCGGTGACGATCTCGTTGAGCAGGATCTTGATGTTCACCTCGTGGTCGGAGCAGTCCACCCCACCGGCGTTGTCGATGAAGTCGGTGTTGCTGGCACCGCCACCCAGGCCATACTCGACGCGGCCGAGCTGGGTCATGCCCAGGTTGCCGCCCTCGCCCACCACCTTGGCGCGCAACTCGCGGCCGTCGACGCGCAGCACGTCGTTGGCCTTGTCGCCGACGTCGGCATGGCTCTCGCGGCTGGACTTGACGTAGGTGCCGATACCACCGTTCCAGATCAGGTCCACCGGCGCCTTGAGCAGCGCGTTGAGCAGCTCGGTCGGCGCCAGCTTGTCGGCCTGGATATCGAAGCGCGCCTTCATCTCCGGGCTGATGGCGATGCTCTTGGCGCTGCGCAGGAAGATGCCGCCGCCCTGGGAGATCAGCGACGCGTCGTAGTCGGCCCAGCTCGAACGCGGCAGGTCGAACAGGCGCTTGCGCTCGACGAAACTGCGCGCGGCATCCGGGTTCGGGTCGATGAAGATATGCAGGTGGTTGAAGGCGGCCACCAGTTGCAGCGACTCGGACAGCAGCAGGCCGTTGCCGAACACGTCACCGGCCATGTCGCCGATGCCGATCACGGTGGTCAGGTCCTTCTGCACGTCGATGCCGCGTTCGCGGAAGTGACGCTGCACCGAGACCCAGCCGCCCTTGGCGGTGATGCCCATGCCCTTGTGGTCGTAACCGGCGGAACCGCCCGAGGCGAAGGCATCGCCGAGCCAGAAGCCGTATTCGTTGGCGATGCCGTTGGCGATGTCGGAGAAGGTCGCGGTGCCCTTGTCGGCGGCGACCACCAGATAGGGGTCATCGGCGTCGTGGCGTACCACGTTGGCCGGGGGCGCCACCTCGCCTTCCTTGAGGTTGTCGGTGATGTCCAGCAGGCCACTGATGAAGATGCGGTAGCAGGCGATGGCCTCGGCCTGGATCTCGTCGCGGCCGCCGCCCACCGGCAGGCGCCGCGGCACGAAACCGCCCTTGGCGCCGACCGGCACGATCACCGCGTTCTTGACCTGCTGGGCCTTGACCAGACCGAGCACTTCGGTCCGGAAGTCCTCTTCGCGATCCGACCAGCGCAGGCCGCCACGGGCCACGTTGCCGAAGCGCAGGTGCACCCCTTCGACCCGCGGCGAGTAAACGAAGATCTCGAACTTCGGCACCGGCCGTGGCAGTTCGGGAATCGCGCTCGGGTTGAACTTGAAGCTGAAGTAGTTCTTTACCTCGCCCAGGGCGTCGGGCTGGTAGAAGTTGGTGCGCAGGGTGGCCTTGATCAGGTCCAGGTAGCGACGCAGGATGCGGTCTTCGTTGAGCACCGCGACGTTGTCCAGGGCGCCGAGAATGGCCTGCTCGAGCTTCTGCTGCTTGTCGTTCAGGTCGTCGGCGCTGAGCTTGCGCGCCAGGTAAAAGCGGGTCTTGAACAGGCGCACCAGTTCGCGGGCGATATCGGCATGGTTGAGCAGCGTGTTGGCGATATAGCCCAGGTCGAAGCCCAGGCGGATCTGCTTCAGGTAGCGGGCATAGGCGCGCAGCAGGGCCACGTCACGCCAGGCCAGGCCGGCGGTCAGCACCAGGCGGTTGAAGGAGTCGTTCTCGGCGTCGCCGCGCACGATGTGCACGAAGGCGTCCTGCAGGGTGTCGTTGAGCTGCTGGATGTCGAGCTTGATGCCTTCGGGGTAGGTGAAGGCGAAATCGTGGATCCAGAATTCGCGGCCGTTCTGGTGCTGCAGGCGATACGGGAATTCGCCCAGTACGCGCAGGCCGAGGTTCTCCAGCACCGGCAGCACGTCGGACAGCGCCAGCGGCGTATCGGCGTGGTACAGCTTGCAGTGCAGTTGACGCTCGCCCGGCACCAATGGCTGGTAGAAGCTCATCACCAGCGGGCGTTCCTCGGAGAGGCTGCGCAGGTGCTGCATGTCGACCACCGCCGAGTGCGGCGCGAAGCGCTCGCGGTAACCGGCCGGGAAGCTTTTCGGGAAATCGGTGAGTACGCGGGTGCCCTTGGCTTCGCCGAAGTTCTCCACGGCCAGGGCGGCGTAGTCGTCGGTCCACGAGCGGCAGGCCTGGACGACTTCGCGCTCCAACTGCTGGGGATCGATGTCCAGCTTGTTCTTCGGGTCCACGCGCAGGATGAACTGCACCCGGGCCAGCACCGACTCGGAGAAGTAGGTCCAGAACTCGCAGTCGCTGGCCTGCAGGCGGTCGACCAGCACCTGCTGGATACGCAGGCGGGTTTCGGTGGAATAGATGTCCCGCGGCACGTAGGCCAGCGCATAGACGAAGCGGCCATAGGGGTCGAAGCGCAGGAACAGGCGGACCTTGTTGCGCTCCTGGATCTGCACGATCGACAGCGCCGTGCTGGCCAGTTCGTCGACCGGCGTCTGGAACAGGTCGTCGCGCGGCAGCACTTCGAGAACCTTGACCAGCTCCTTGCTCAGGTGGCCCTGGGAAATGAACCCGGAGCGCTTCTCGACCTCGGCGACCTTGCGGCGGATATACGGAATATCGCGCACGCTCTCGCTGTAGGCGGTCGAGGTGTAGATGCCGAGGAAGCGGCATTCCTTGACCACCTTGCCGGTGGCGTCGATCTCGCGGATGGAGACGAAGTCCGGGTAGGCCGGGCGGTGCACGCGGCTCGGTTGCGCAGCCTTGGCGAACGACAGCAGGGTCGGCTCGCGCAGGTAGGCCAGCGCATAGGGCTCGATATGCAGGTCGTCCTTGCTCAGGCCGCTGCGCAGGCGCTTGGACAGGCCCAGCAGCGAGCCTTCGTCGTACTGCAGGTGGCCGCCATCGACGGCGTCGTGAACGGTGAATTCCTCGTAGCCGAGAAAGGTGAAATGGTTGTCCTGCAGCCAGGCGAGAAATACCTTGATCTCTTCCAGCTCGGCCGGGTCGGCGCTGCCATGACCAAAGGTGCCGTCACCCAGTTTGCCCAGCAGTTCCTGGGCCTTGGCCTTCATCGGCTGGAAGTCGGCCACGCTCAGGCGCACTTCCTCGAGGACGTCGAGCAGGGTCTTCTGCAGTGACTTGATCTCGACGTTGCTGGCGCAGCGGTTGATCTCCAGGAACATCAGCGACTCGCGGCTGACGCCCTCGCCCGTGCTGCCCTTGGGCAGCAGTTCGAGCAACGCGCCCTGGGCATCGCGGCGCACGCTGAGCACGCTGTTCTGCAGGGTATGGATGCTGTAGCCACGACGCTTGAGTTCGATACGCACGGAGTCGACCAGGAACGGGATGTCCGGGTGCAGCACCTCGATGCCGGTATGGGTGCTCTGCCAGCCGTGCTTTTCATAATCGGGGTTGAAGACGCGAACCTGGGGCTGGGCGGGGTCGAACTGGGCCAGCAGGCGCCAGGCAGAAAGGGTACAGCCAACGAGGTCGGAGAGTCGCCGCTGAGTCAGCTCTTCGAGTGCGATGATGCCAAAGAACTGTTCGGCGAACAGGGCCACTTGTGGCTGGTCCTGCTCGCTGACGTGCTGCGCCAGGGCCGCTTGCAGTTGGTGCTGGAAGTCGGCTTTGCTGGCCGCGGTGAAGAACGCCATGCTTGTACTCCGTCTGTAGGCTTGGTAAGTGCGATTGTTGTTTCCGTACGTAGTTCAACCTTAGACCGGCTACCTGCAAACGCTACCCGATACGCAATGACGCGCCGGTCACAGGCGCCCGACGAGCTTAACGAGCCAGGTGCGGTGCACGCTTGCGGTGCAGCGACATTTTCGTTCACACCGCCTGCATCACGGCAGACATCGTACAACTGCTTGCACTGTAGTGGCACAGCGCCTAGAGTCTGGCGTCAATAAAAATAAAGCCAACCGGACACCGCCCATGCCACTGTTCCTCTCCTGGAAGCAGAAGTTTCGCCTGCTGATCCTGATTACCCTCTCCAGCCTGGCGCTGATGACGGCCGCCTCCTTCTGGGCCAGCCAGACCCTCGGCAACGCCCTGCAGGCCAGGGAAAACGCCACGGCCTATGCCGGCGCCTCGGCCGCCCTGATGAACCAGTGGCTCAAGCTGGGCGCCGAACGGCGACGTCTCACGCCCGACGACGAAACGCGCTTTCAGGACGACCTCACCGCGCTGGCCACGCGTTCTCGACACTACGCCGAGCGCGCTGCGGGCCTGGGTGACGATGCCGTCATCGGCAGCTCCCGGCAGATCGACGAGCTGCTGCAGGAAGATATCCGCCTGCAGCACAGCTGGCTGGAACAGTCCCACGAGCTGGGCCTGACGCCATTCGACGGACAGCGCGCCAGGCTCGCCGAGAGCGGCAAGGGCCTCGAGCGGGTGAGCATCAGCCTGATCCAGGCATCGATCGCCGAAGCCTTGAGCAACCAGCGTGACTACCTGGCCACCTTCGACGGGACCTATGCCGAGCGTGTGCGCACGGCGCTGGCCGACCTACAGGCGCGCATCGTCGAACTGGAATGGCAGGACAGCCAGGTCGGCAAGGCGGTGGCCGCCTACAGCGCGGACTTCGCCGCCGCGGATGCCATGATCCAGCGCATCGCCGCCACCGAGAGGCACCTGTCCGACCAGGGCCGGCAGATCGAGAACAGCATCGAAGCCCAGGGCGTTCATCTGCAACAGAACCTGCTGGCCAACGCCACTCGCCAGGCCGAGCAGGCGCGCAGCACCGCCAACTGGGCCATGGGCCTGACTTTCGTACTGGTGTCGCTGTTCATGCTGCTCACCCTGGGCCGTGCGTCGCGCCTCCTGATGGCGCAGCTGGAGCGGGTCAACCGCCTGCTCGCCCAGGTCGCGGCGGGCAATCTCACCGCGCGGATCGACGTCGGCCAGAACCACCGTGACGAATTCAACCAACTGGGCAGCGCCTCGAACCAGATGACCCAGGGCATCGCCGGGGTGATTCGCCAGGTGCTCGACGGCAACCAGCAGCTCAACCAGTTGCACAGCTACCTCAACGACGCCATGCGCCGCCTCGAGGAGAACAGCACCCAGGTGGAGATGCAGACCGAGCAGGCCGCCTCGGCTTCCCAGCAGATTTCCGCCACCGTCCACGAGATGGCCCAGCGCACCACCGACGTCGGCAATGCCACCCAGGCGGCCTACCAGTCGGCGCGCAACGGCGCCTCGGTGATCAATGCCAGCGCCGACAACATGCGCTGCCTCTCGCGGCTGATCCAGGACAGCCACGCCCAGGTCAGCGCCCTCAGTCAGTCGAGCACCCGAGTCACCAGCATCATCGACGTGATCAACGGCCTGGCCGACCAGACCAACCTGCTGGCCCTCAACGCCGCCATCGAGGCGGCCCGGGCTGGCGAGGCCGGCCGTGGCTTCTCGGTGGTCGCCGATGAAGTGCGCTCCCTGGCCCAGAAGACCGTGGCGGCGACCACCGATATCGCAGTGATCGTCAACGAACTGCGCCAGCAGACCCAGCAGATCGACCAGCTGATGAACAGCGGCCTCGACCTGGCGATGCAGGGCGAGCGCAGTTCCGCTGAAGTGGCCCAGGCCATCGGCGGCATCACCGGCTCCATGGAACACCTGAGTGCGGAGATGAATCAGGTGGTGGTGGCCATCGAGCAGATTTCCTGCACCACCGAGGAGATCGCCGCCAAGGTCGAGGACATCAACCTGCACACCGGCAAAACCAAGACCCTGCGCCTGAGCCTGGACGAACACACCCAGGGCCTGTCGCGCCAGGTCGAGGCGCTCAACCACAGCGCCGGCCAGTTCCGTATCGCCTGAGCCGGTGCCGGCCGCCTGCTCCGGTAGGCGGCTGGCGACCGGGTCACAGGCTGTATCCAGCTCGCATGGCTTAACCCCCCTGCCTTCGATTATCATGGGCGGCCCTGACGAGCGGGGTTCGTCGCTCGCGATTCGCATCTGGACAGCCCCATGGAACACAGAGACGCGCTGCTCGCTCTTCGCCACTTTCTCGCCAGCCAGATCCTCGGTCAGGAAAAGCTCATCGATCGTTTGCTGATCGCCCTGCTTGCCGACGGCCACATGCTGGTCGAGGGCGCTCCCGGCCTGGCCAAGACCAAGGCGATCAAGGAGCTGGCCGAAGGCATCGAGGCCGAGTTCCACCGCATCCAGTTCACCCCCGACCTGCTGCCCGCCGACATCACCGGTACCGAAATCTATCGCCCGGAAACCGGCAGTTTCGTGTTCCAGCAGGGGCCGATCTTCCATAACCTGGTGCTCGCCGACGAGATCAACCGCGCTCCGGCCAAGGTGCAGTCGGCGCTGCTCGAAGCCATGGCCGAGCGCCAGGTGTCGGTGGGCCGCAGCACCTACGACCTGTCGCCGCTGTTCCTGGTCATGGCCACCCAGAACCCCATCGAGCAGGAAGGCACCTACCCGCTGCCCGAAGCGCAGCTCGACCGTTTCCTGATGCACGTGAAGATCGGCTTCCCCGACGCCAGCGTGGAACGCAAGATCCTCGCCCAGGCCCGCGGCGAAGCGCTGCACGGCGAAACCAAGCCGGATCACCGCCTCAGCCAGCAGGCGATCTTCTCCGCCCGCAAGGAAATCCTCGGCCTTTATATGGCCGATGCGGTGGAGGAATACCTGGTGCAACTGGTGATGGCCTCACGCACGCCCGGCAAGTTCGACGCCGAGCTGGCCGAGTGGATCGCCCACGGTTCCAGCCCGCGTGGCTCCATCGCCCTGGACCGCTGCGCACGGGCCCATGCCTGGCTGGCCGGCCGCGATTTCGTCAGCCCCGAAGACATCCAGGCGGTGCTGTTCGACGTGCTGCGCCACCGCATCATCCTGTCGTTCGAGGCCGAGGCCTCGGGCATCGACCAGGACCGTGTGGTTCAGCGCATCCTCGACGTGGTCGCGGTGGCCTGATGCTTTCGCAGGCGGATAACCCTGAGCTGCAGGCGGGCATCCGTACCGATCTCAAGCAACTGATCGACATGCGCCACCGGGTGCGCGAGGTGCAGCTGTTTTCCACGCCGGGCCGGCGCAGCCCGCTGATCGGCCTGCACCACTCGAAACTGCGCGGGCGTGGGGTGGACTTCGACCAGGTGCGCGTCTACCAGCCCGGCGACGACGTGCGCACCATCGACTGGCGCGTCACCGCACGCACCCAGGAGCCGCATACCAAGCTGTTCCACGAAGAGCGCGAACGGCCCATCTACCTGCTCGTCGAGCAGAGCCGCCAGCTGTTCTTCGGCTCCGGCCTGATGTTCAAGTCGGTGCTCGCCGCCCGCGCCGCCGGGCTGATCGGCTGGGCCGCCCTGGGCCACAACGACCGTATCGGCGGGCTGGTGTTCGGCGGCCAGGACCACCATGAGATCAAGCCGCGGCGCAGCAAGCAGAGCCTCCTGCAACTGCTCAGCCGCCTGGCCCGTGCCAACCAGGCGTTGTCCACCGATACACCACTGCTGCGCGACAGCTTCGGCCAGGCCCTGCGCCGCGCCCGGGAAGTGCTGCGCCCCGGCAGCCTGGTGGTGATCCTCTGCGACGAACGCACCCTGGGCGACAGCAGCGAGCAGCAACTGATGCTGCTGGCCCGGCACACCGACCTGCTGCTGCTACCGGTCTCCGACCCCCTCGACCACGCCCTGCCCGCCTCCGGGCTGCTGCGCTTCGGCGAAGGCGATGCCCAGCTGGACCTGGACACCGAAGACGCCGCCCTGCAGCACCGCTATCAGGAGCAGGCCCAGGCGCGCCGCGCCCGCTGGCAGCGCCTGGCGCACAAGCTCGGCGTACCGCTGCTGTCGCTGTCCACCAGGGGGGAGCTGGTCGAGCAGTTGCACGAGCACCTCAACAACCTGCGCCCGGGTAAATCGGCATGAACCCGCTGGATCAGCTCGAACCGCTGATCGCCCCCGCGGCCATCGGCTGGTGGCCGCCGGCGCCCGGCTGGTGGCTGCTCGCGGTGCTGCTGCCGGTGCTCGGCTGGCTAGCCTGGCGCCTGCTGCCGCGCCTGCCAAGGCCACGCCGCAAACAATTGCTCGAGCAGCCCCTGGATCCGCTGCGCGAAGCGGCCCTGCAGGAACTGCAGCGCCTCAGCAAACCCTACGACGGCGCCGCCGCCGGCCCCTGGCTGCAGCAGCTCAACGGCCTGCTCAAGCGCCTGTGCCGCGAGCGCTACCCGGACAGCCACAGCCATACCCTGAGCAGCCGCGCCTGGCTGGCGTTTCTCGACAACCGCTGCCCGGCCGCCGGGCTGACGCGCTGGATGATCCTCGTCGAGGGTGCCTACAAGCCGCAGTGCAACCTGGACGACAAGGCCATCGACGGCCTGCACCAGGCGGTCGCCACCTGGATCCGCAAGCATGTTTGAGTTCGCCTGGCCATGGCTCTTCGTGCTCGCACCGCTGCCCTGGCTGCTGCGCCTGTGGCTGCCGGCGGCCGACAGCGGCGAGGCGGCCCTGCAGGTGAGCTTTCTCGGCGAACTGGAAACCCTTTCCGGGCGCCGCGCCCGCCTGCAACTGCCGCCTTGGAAGAAGCAGGTGCACTTCGCCCTGCTCTGGCTGCTGCTGCTGATCGCCGCCGCGCGCCCCGAATGGGTCGGCGAGCCCCTGCCACTGCCGGCCAGCGGGCGCGACCTGCTGATCGCCGTGGACGTGTCCGGCTCGATGGATTACGCCGACATGCGCCTGGAGGACGAGGACGTCAGCCGCCTGACCCTGGTCAAGCAGCTGATCGGCGAATTCATCGATGGCCGCACCGGCGATCGCGTCGGGCTGATCCTGTTCGGCAGCCAGGCCTACCTGCAGGCGCCGCTGACCTTCGACCGGCAGACGGTACGCACCTGGCTCGACGAAGCGGTGATCGGCATCGCCGGGCAGAACACCGCGATCGGCGACGCCATCGGCCTGGCAGTCAAGCGCCTGCGTCAGCGTCCGGCCGACAGCCGGGTGCTGGTGCTGATCACCGATGGCGCCAACAACGGCGGGCAGATCGAACCGATGACCGCCGCCCGCCTGGCCGCCGAACAGGGGGTGACCATCTACACCATCGGCATCGGTGCCGACCCGCAGCAGGCCGGCAACTTCGCCGCCTTCGGCCTCAACCCGAGCCTGGACCTGGATGAGCCGAGCCTGCGCGCCATCGCCGACCTCACCGGCGGCGAGTACTTCCGCGCCCGCGATCAGGAAGAATTGAAGACCATCGAGACCACCCTCGACCGCCTCGAACCGGTGGCCCAGCAGCCGACCCTGGCACGCCCGGCCCAGGCGCTGTACGCCTGGCCGCTGGCCGCCGCCCTGCTGCTGAGCCTGGCGCTGGTGGTCCGCAGCCTGTGGCCCCAGCTGCGCCAGCAGTTGGTGAACATCGGCCGGCGCCTGGGGGGCAAGGCGCCATGAGCGATTTGCTGCCCCACCTGCTGCGCCCCTGGTGGCTGCTGGCGTTGCCGGTGCTGGCCTGGCTGCTGTGGTTGCTGGCGCACCGGGAAACCCGCAGCGGCCGCTGGCAAAGCCTGCTGCCACCGGCCTTTCACGCCGTGCTGCTGCGCGGCGGTCGGGGCCGGCGCAGCCGCTTGCCGCTGATCATTCTCGCCCTGGCCTGGCTGCTGACCACCCTGGCGCTGGTCGGCCCCAGCTGGCAGCGCATCGAGCAGAACGACGTCAAACCGGCCGACCCGCTGGTGGTGATGCTCGAGCTGACGCCGCAGATGCTGGCCAGCGACGCCTCGCCCAACCGCCTGGCCCAGGCCCGCCGCAAGCTGCTCGACCTGCTGCAGGCCCGAGGCGACGCGCAGACCGCCATCGTGGTGTACGCCGGCAGTGCCCACACCCTGGTGCCGCTGTCCGATGACCTGGGCACCAGCCGCAACCTGCTCGAAGCACTCAAGCCGTCGATCATGCCCGAGCCTGGAAAACGTGCCGACCTGGCGGTGGCCAAGGCACTCGAATTGCTCAAGGGCGGCGCCCAGGGCCAGGGGCGCCTGCTGCTGATCACCAGCAGCCTGGACGACGGCGAACGCAGCGCCATCGCCAGGCTGCTCGGCAGTCGCGGCGAGCGCCTGCGCATCCTCGGCGTAGGCAGCAGCCAAGGCGCGCCGATCGTGCAGGAAGACGGCACCTTCATGAAGGACGAGCAAGGCGCCATCCTCATGCCGCGCCTGGATGTGGCCGGCTTGCGGCAGTTCGCGGCGAGCGTCCGCGGCCAGTACCGCAGCATCAGCCTCGACGAACGTGACCTGCGCAGCCTTGGCCTGCTCGACGGCCCTTCGCAGCTGCGTGACAACGGCCACAAGACGCAACTGCGCAGTTGGGCCGACCAGGGCTACTGGCTGCTGCTGCCGCTGTTGCTGCTGGCCGCCTGCGCCGGCCGCCGTGGCTGGCTGCTGTGCCTGCCACTGCTGTTGCTCGGCAACCCGCAAACCAGCATGGCCATGACCTTCGACGACCTCTGGTGGCGTGCCGACCAGCAGGGCCAGCGCCTGCTCGACGCCGGGCGCCCCAAGGAGGCCGCCGAGCGCTTCGAGGCCCCACACTGGCGTGGCCTGGCACTCTATGAAGCAGGCGATTACGCGGCGGCTGCCGAACAGTTCGCCAAGGACGACAGCGCGCCTTCGCTGTACAACCGCGGCAATGCCCTGGCCCGTAGCAACGAGCTGGAGGCGGCCATCGATGCCTACGAACGGGCCCTGGAAATCGACCCGCAGCTGCACCAGGCGGCGAAGAACAAGGCGCTGGTCGAGGAGCTGCTGCGCCAGCGCCAGCAACAAGAACAGGAGCAGCCGGACGCCGGCGACGACCAGCAGCAAGACGGCGAGCCTGACGAACAGCAACCGCCCGGCCAATCCTCGGCTTCCGGCGATGACGAAAAGAGAGGCCAGGGGCAGCCAGCGACCACCGAGGAGCAGTCACCGCCGGCGGATGAACAGCCCCAGTCGAGCCAGCCTGGCGAACCCGGTGACAAGGCAGAGGCGACCCAGCAAGCCCGCCCTGACGGTCAGGCACCCGAAGCCGATACGCCGCTCGATGGCGAGCGGCGCCAGGCTCTGGAACAATGGCTGCGGCAGATTCCCGATGACCCGGGCGAATTGCTGCGCCGCAAATTCTGGTACGAACAGCAACAGCGTCAGGAACAACCCCGATGACCCGCCTGCTCTGCACCCTGCTTTTCTGTTTGCTGGCATGGCAGGCCAGCGCGCAGGAATTTACTGCCAGCGTCGACCGCAGCCGGCTGAACCTTGGCGAAAGCCTCGACCTGACCCTCGAATCGACGGATGCCACCGAGTTCGGCAAGCCCGACCTGACCCCGCTCGACGAACTGTTCGACGTGCTGGGCACGCGCCAGGTCAACCGCCTCACCACCCTGGATGGCCAGGCCCGTGCCAGCACCCGCTGGATAGTCAGCCTCCGCCCGCGACACAGTGGTTATGTCGTGGTGCCGCCACTGCGCCTGGGCGACGCCCAGACCCAGCCCATCAGCCTGCACGTGGTCGAGGCCAGCAGCCAGAATGCCGACGAGCAGATGGCCCCGGTGTTCATCGATGCCAACCTGGATCACGAGAGCGTTTACGTGCAGGCGCAGAGCGTGCTGACGCTGCGCATCTACCACTCGGTATCGCTGTACGACGACAGCAGCCTGACACCGCTGGAAATCGCCGACGCGCGGGTCGAATCCCTGGGCGAACCACGTACCTACGAGCAGGACATCGGCGGCGTGCGCCACGGCGTGATCGAGCTGCGCTACGCCATCTTCCCGCAGAAGAGCGGCCAACTGACCATCCCCGGTCAGGTGTTCAGCGCGACCGTGGCCGACCGCAGCAGCCGCAACGGCTATACGCCTTTTGGCCCGCGCCCGGGCAAGGTCACCCGCGTGCGTTCGCCGGAGATTCCCCTGACGGTCAAGGCCAAGCCGGCGGACTACCCGGCCGACGCGCCCTGGCTGCCGGCCCGCGCCCTGAGCCTGGCCGAGGCCTGGAGCCCGGAGCCAGGCCAGGTCAAGGTGGGGGACTCCCTGACCCGCAGCCTGATGCTCAAGGCCGACGGGCTGTCCAGCGCCCAGCTGCCGCCGCTGCCGGCGACCCAGGTGGAAGGCCTGCGCCGTTACCCCGATCAGCCGCAGCTCAATAACGAGGCCAGCGAACGCGGAGTGATCGGCAGCCGCGAAGAGCGCGAGGCGCTGGTCGCCAGCAAGGCCGGCACCCTGGAGCTGCCCGCCGTGGACCTGGTGTGGTGGAACACCCATGAAGATCGCCTGGAACATACCAGCCTGCCGGCGCGCACCCTGACGGTGGCGGCGGACCCGGCGCTGAGCGTCGACCAGCCCGTGGAAACACGCCCACGCGAAAGCAGCGCCGTAGACATGCTGCTGTGGCCCTGGCAACTGAGCACCGTGCTGCTGGCGCTGACCACCCTGCTCGGCTTCGGCCTCTGGTGGCACGCGCGCAGCCAGCCGGCGGTGCAGCGCAGCGCCCAGATCGGGCCCAGCCCGCGCACCCTGCTCGACGACCTCAAGCGCGCCTGCCTGGCCAACGACAGCCAGGCCACCCGCCAGGCCCTCGACGCCTGGGCGCGCCAGCAACCGGAAACCCTGGCCGACATGGCCGCCCGCTTCGCGCCGCTGTCCGAAGCCCTCGATGGCCTCAACGGCGCGCTGTACAGCGAAGCCGGCCAGCACTGGCAAGGCAAACAGCTGTGGCAGGCCATCGGCGAGCTGCCGGCGGCGGAAAAAACCCAGGACAACGGCCAGGACGGCGGCCAGCTGCCGCCGCTCTACCCGCGCTGAACGGAGATCGCATGGACGCTCGCCCCGCTTGCCCCCAGTTTTGGCGCGATGCCGCCCTGCCCTTTATCGAGCTGCGCTCCATCGAGGATGGCCGCCAGGTCTGCTACGGGCGGCACAGCCATGCATTCTTTTCCATCGGCGCGATCACCAGCGGCCAAAGCACCTACAGCAACCGCGAGGTGGATCGCCAGGTGAGCCAGGGCACGGTGGTGCTGATGAACCCCGGCGACGTGCACGCCTGCAACCCCATCGACGGCGAGCCCTGGTCGTATCTGATGTGCTACATCGACCCGCAGTGGCTGGGCGAGCTGCAGCACGCCCAAAACTTTACCGACACACCCACGTTCCAGCGCTTCGCCTCCATCGCCAGCGACGATGCTGAGCTGTATCAGGGCCTGCTGGCATTGCGTCTCAGCCTGCTCGATCCCTTGCTCGACACCGCCGACAAGCGTGCCGAAGCCGAGACCTTCTTCAGCCTGGCGCTGCAGCGGCTGGCACTCGAAGGCGAGCGTGACGACAGCCTGAACCCGCGCCTGGAACTGGCCGCCGAGCTGATCCAGCAGCACTGCGGTGAGCCGCTACGCCTCGACACCCTATGCGAGGCAGCGCAGCTCTCGCCCTCACAACTGATTCGCGGCTTCAAACAACGCTACGGCCTGACGCCCCACGCCTACCTGCTCAACCGCCGCATCCAGTTCGCCCACGCCCGCCTGAAAAGCGGCGCGGCCCTGGCCGAAGTCGCCCAGGAAGCCGGCTTCGCCGACCAGGCGCACTTCCAACGCACCTTCAAACAGCTCCTCGCCGCCACGCCCGGCCAATACCGCGGCTAGCGACAACCACCCGTAGCCTGCCCCAAGCCGGTAGCCTGGCGTTGAGCGCAGCGATACCCAGGAATCACTCGCGCGAATGTGCCCTGGCTATCGCTGCGCTCAACCACGGGCTACGGTTCTGTGGCGCTCCAAGAACCTGCTCATAATCTTTCAACCCAGGCTCGCCGATTGTGGCAGCTGAATGGCGGGAGCGGACTCACGCGCTACCAACTGTGGGAGCGGGCCATGCCCGCGAAAAAATCATAGGCATGAACTGGGCGTCCCCGCCCGCTCCCACAATGAGTTCGCCAGCATTACCGAGTTGTTTGCGCGCTCAGCTCGTAGGGCGGACTCAGGAGCGAAGCGAACAGTCCGCCAATTCATGCCGATCCTGACACCGCCACAACGGCGTACTGCTTCGCGAGTACGCCCTACCGTGCTGTTCGCGATCTCGTGGGAGGGGCTTTAGCCCCGAGTTCTTTGTTTGCCTTAATAAAAACTCGAGGCTAAAGCCTCTACCACGGGTGAAAGTCCGTTTCCGCCTTGTAGTTGCAGCTTCATGAGCATAAAGATCGTGACGAGGCTCTAACGGGCTTACCCCAGCACCAGATACCCCGCACTGGCCACCAGCAACCCCGCCAACACCCGATTAAACACCCGCACCCGCTGCGGCGCCTGCAGATAAGGCTGCAAACACGTACCGGCGATAGCCCAGCAGGCCAACGACAGATAACAGACCACACAATAGATTGCCGCGAACTGCACCACCAACCCGATATCGCCATCAGCCGCGAAGGCCCCCATGCCGGCAATCGCTGCCAGCCAAGCCTTGGGGTTAAGCCATTGCATCAGCGCACCGCCAATAAAAGACGCAACCGCCCCGCCTTCAGCGCTGTGCAACACGCCGTTATCGATCGCCAAGCGCCAGGCCAGGTAAAGCAGAAAGGCCACGCCAGCCCACTGGATCGCCGCCGTCAGCCAGGGCAGCAGCACCAGCAACTGATGCAACCCCAAGCCGATCAATACCAGCAACAACGTAAAGCCCACGGTCGCCCCAGCGACATGCCCCATGGCCACCCGCAGGCCATATCGGGCACTCGCACTCAGCGACACCAGATTAACCGGCCCAGGAGAAATGGAAGCGGCCAGCGCGAACGCCGCCATGGACAGATACAAACTCATCACCACGCCTACCTCAATACTGATCGAGTGAGGCACGTTACGCAGCGCCAATGCGGGCGTATTGAAGAAAATTGGCCTGCTATGAAATGAAAAACCGCGGCCAGGCTGCGGTTTTTCGTTTGCCGATCACTCCGATGGGTGAGCGTGGAGTTTAGAGTGACGCAATGGCTGATTTAATAAATGGCACGTGTGTCGGAGAGCGATCCTCAACCAGAGCAGGGAGCAGCTCAATTATTCCTCCAGCTTCAAAAGTTGGCTCAAGATGCCAGGCGTCCACTGGCACGCCGTGGCAGACGCTGGTTTCATGTATTAGGTCTTCCAGCGTGCGGCACCATATGTCGCGAGCAATTAGATTAGGTTCTCTATTCTTGAGCTGGATCACTAATAACTCAACATGACCATCTTCAAATAAAGCTAATTCGACTTCTATTGCCTCTATTGTGTAGGCGGGAGTTGGCATCCAGAGTAACTCTGGATGTGGCTGAGGCATAGTTGTGGACACAAGCCTAATCATATGACTCTAACGCCCTGCTGGCTCTGCATCATAAAAACCTGCCCTTTTTTCGTTAGAGCCACTCCGCACTACCTCAGTCTTTTGATAGGTCGCCGTGGATTTTTGCGGCGAAACCAAAAATATTAAAAATAGCAATAAAGCTAAGAAGGAATGCCAAGCCTGCAAACGCGTTGAAGCTAAAGAAAAAGACGAACAATGCGATTGAGTGGAGAGTGGTAATGAGCAAAAATATAAAGGTTGCTACGACAAGAAGGTTACCGTTTTTATTCTCTTGCTGGGCCATTACCCCAAAAACCGCCCCCAAAGCAATGAAGATTGGAAATATGAATGTGAAAGCTGCCATAAAATAGCTTTGATTGACGGTGTCATTTATAAAAACCGTAACCGCAATAGCAGCCTGTCCATAAGACATTCCCTTTAATGCGCCATGAATAGACACTGAATCCTGGTGTAAATGCGACGCTAAAAAAGGCGCAATGAATCTCAGTATTTTATCTATCATTTTTTACTCTACTATTTGGCTTATTTTAATCTTTTGACAAGATTCGGATTTTAGTCGATCCCGAGCGAGCGAATTGAACCAATTTTATATACCTTTCCACTTACGTCTTGCCCAGCGAGCTACCGCATTAAAATTAATGCCGATGCCCATGAAATTAGGTTTTACTTCCAGCATATCATCTGGAGATGAGCGGACCTCTCGATATGCCGGCGTACCTCGAAGGAGTAGAACTGCTACCTCAGAGTCAATTTTTTCTTTAGCCGCGCTGATTGTATCCGACATGTCACGCAAGTCTTCATCCTTAGGGTACCCGTTCCCTTTTAGAACTTGGTGTGTTACTGCAATTTCTTTCCACAGGCGACTAACCATAATTTTTAGAAGATCAGCAGCTTCTGCTAAAAACTCTTCAGGAGGAAGATCTTTATTAGCACAATTTTTCTCTATTTCGGAAAGCACCTTTGGTATTTCATGGTTAAAAAATGGCTGGAAGTAGCCCCAGAACACCATTTCAGGGGAGCCGGAGTATTTTATGCCTCTATAGGATATTTTTTTGCCATAGAAATCTTCTGTTTCTAGCTCCCATAACGAAGGGAACATTCGCCATTTTTGGATTCTTTCAAAAATGGCATTGTCGAGAAGCTCTACTCTTCTTGCTGTTTGTGGGTACAGTGGGGTTCTGTTGCCAGTTAGGAATAGCGGCTCCACTCGGTGTCTCCATGGTATATAACGTTTGGCCAAGGGGCGGGCTATAGCCCGCCTCAGTGAGCGAAGCGAACGGCTTGAACCACTAGTTAGGTATCTGCTTTCGAGTAGTCATAGTCTTCAAAGTTGAGCCCGGAAGCTGAACCAATAACGGAGCCGCCAAAGCAGCACTCCGGATTAGGACAAACAGCCGATACCCCATCTTGCCAATACTTGATGTCCGATGGTGGAAAGCGTCTGTAGCAATTAGTGCACATGCATATGTCGCTTATTTCAACTTCGCAGCGGTTCCCCCATGTGTGACTCTCAAGACTTTCGCCGAGCTCTCGTAGTCTTTCTTGTGAGAAACCCTTGGGATTGTGCATGTACTCTTTCCTCTGTATTTCAAGAAGCAGAAAAGGGACAGCAGAAAAGAGAGAAAAGGGGACAGATTTATTTTAGACCAACAGCACAGTGCCATAAATAGATCTGTCCCCTTTCACCCAAACTGTCGGAACAGGCGAGCCCTGTAGCGGAACAATGCCGATAGCTATGATGATCCCCATGGTCGATTGGACGCTTGGCCCCTGCCATGCGAACTACAGAATAGCCAAGATATGAACGTCCACAACAAACCGAATATACGAATGCAACCGCGTTGACGACAGATGCAAAAGCAAGACTTTGCTCACTACTTGTGGGGAGATCCCATATACGCTTTATTATGTATTACAAACCCATTCAGCGGGCACTCATATTCTTAGGAATACAATCCATAATCCTGTACCTAATATCATTCTTCGTTTCAGATTTAACTAAAACCTTTGTGTGCGCGGGGTCTAATACTATGACCCCAACCACGGATACATCTACCAGGCATGGGGATACTGAGTCAAAATCGAACTTGCCAGCAACCAGTTCTAAAGTTGCTCCCGCTCGACTGCCAAAAGCCATTGACAGTATTAAAATCACATAACATGCAGACAACTTATTTATAGAGTAAAACGTATCTATCCCAGTCGAACCCTTTTGACTTATTGCCTCATATAAAATTATCACAAGGGTAATCAAGGCCAACCAAGGAGACAGAAGCAAGAGCATTGCAACTGGTTTTGCAGAACTAAAATACCTTTCATTTACACCAAACACTTGATTTATCGCAACACCAGAATAACCATCTAAGACATAGACTAATACCGCACCAAAAACAATAGACAGGAATGCAAACTCGAACTGGGATTCTATCAGTCTTTTCTTGAGCCAGTTGAATACTGGAACACTGATACAGTAAGCACAAAGCGCGCCCGACAAAGCAAATGAAAAAACAAATATCTGTTCTTGATAAAAGGTAATAGCTGACAATGAAACCGCGGACAAAAACACCCCAAAAATACCGGCTAAATCATGCAAGTTGAACTCGGAGTACTTTCTATACTTATACAATGCAATTATCCAAACAAGTCCAAGCACTCCTACAAGAACAGCAAACTCGTATTTTTGAACAGCTTTCAATATATCAATATTATCTCTTATATATGAAATACTAAGGTAGTCATTTATTAGCATTGCAGCAGATGGCACCAAAAATAAAACCATTGCCACTACCACAAAAAATTTTGTTTTCATACAACTATCTTTAACGCCTCAATAATTTTGAAATTACCATATAGAAATATCTGCTGCCACATACGCTAAGACCAACCACAGCTTGTAAATTTTGAGCTTGCGGAATAACTTTACGTAGTAAAACTGCAAAGATGCGAATTACAAACTATCGAGCGCAGCAGGCGCGTATTGCAACGCATTATTAGATTAGAGACCAAGAATATTACGTATTCCAGCAGCTTGGTGTCTTGCCATTTGAAATAACTCTTTTAAAGATGGCGAATATTCCTCTATTTGCCAAACAACATACTCATCATCTTGAACAATGCAGATACCTAATGTTTCTGTCCAGAAATATGAATCTTCATCAGTAAAATATTTTTGCCTAAGTTCATATAGTCCAATAGCCCGGCCTCTATATTGGCATTGGAGATAAAGCGGTACGAAATTTTCAGTGGCTGATCTTAAAGAATATGGAGGCTGCTGAACCTTCCAGACAATAGAGCTTGACAAGGTTTCTCGTATAAGCTGGGTGATTAGCTGCTCTTTTTCATTGGTAAGATTCATATTAGTTCCACCGCACATCTTTGGCTAATTGCTGCAGGTAAGTGGTTATTGCACTAAGATTGGAATATATAGCCCAATAACCATCTTCATTAATAGCGCCACCAACTGCCTTTCTTGTATCGCTGATAAAAGCGTTAACTTTCGTCTTATCCGATTCAGACAGTTTAGATTCTATGCTTTCAAGCAAACCAAGAGCTCTATGCACACTTTCATGAGCAGCCCTAATACCATCTTGGCTATTTTGCAAATGAGTTATTAATTCTTTAGAGATTCTTTCTAGGTCAGTAACAATTTCAGGAATTCTTGCTTTTCTAATAAAAGACTTACGAATCTCCTTCGCCTCACGAAGAAGAAGCAGAGTAATAACAAAACCAATTATAGTAAGAATTGAGGCTAAATCTGTGATCCACTGTGGTAAATAACTGGTCAATGCCACACCGCTCCTTTTTTAATCTAACGTTAATTCTGCGTTAACGCGATAATAAGCGTTCTGTATAAGCGCGCCCGCTAGTATCCGCAAAAATCAAAACCCATAACAATCAAGAGCTTACCGACCTGCAGCAACACACCATCTGCATTCGCCTGACTTCCGCATTTTCACGGCCAGCAATGCCCTATAAAAACCAGCCCTATCCTGCATTAGCAAAACGACCTCTACAGCATGCAAATGCCGTAGAGGTCGCGCCTTTGCAGAGCCAACCCTTTAGTGCGCCAGCAGCGAACCACCCTTTTTACCCGCCAGCTTCTCGGGCTTGATCAGGTAATGGGCCAGGGCCGGTAGCAGCCACAGTGCGCCGAACATGTTGACGATGAACATGAAGGTCAGCATCAGGCCCATGTCGGCCTGGAACTTGATCGCCGAGAACATCCAGGTCGCCACGCCGATGGCCAGGCACAGGCCGGTGAACAGCACAGCTTTACCGGTCGAGCGCAGGGTCTGGTAGTAGGCTTCCTGCAGCGGCAGGCCGGCGCGCAGGAAGGTTTCCAGGCGGCTGTAGATATAGATGCCGTAGTCCACGCCGATGCCCACGCCCAGGGCGATCACCGGCAGGGTCGCGACCTTCACACCGATGCCGAGGAAGGCCATCAGGGCATTGCCGAGGATCGAGGTGAGGATCAGCGGCAGCACGATGCAGATGGTCGCGGCGAAGGAGCGGAAGGTGATCATGCACATCGCGCCGACGCACAGGTACACCAGGATCAGGATCAGCAGCTCCGAGGTGCTGATCACTTCGTTGGTGGCCGCTTCGATACCGGCGTTACCGGCGGCCAGCAGAAACTCGACGTTGTCGGACTGGTGCTCGGCAACGAAGCCCTCGACCGCTTTCACCGCACGCTTGAGCGTTTCGGCCTTGTGGTCTTCGAGGAACACCAGCACCGGCGCCACCGAGCAGTCGGCGTTGTACAGGCCGTCGGCACGGGCGATGGAGTTGTTGAGCACGTCGGGGTTGCGCGACAGGGTTTCCCATTTCAGGTTGCCCTCGTTCATGCCCTTGATCACCTGGCGTGACACGCTGACCATGGAGATCGCCGACTGCACGCCGGGGGTGTTGTCCATGGTCCACATCAGCTCGTCCATGGCGGCCATGGCCTCGTAGGTCGAGCAGCCTTCGGGCGCGGTCTTGACCATCACCACCAGCACGTCGGAGCTGGTCGAGTAGTTGCGGATCACGAAGTCGTTATCCAGGTTGTAGCGCGAATCCGGGCGCAGCTCCGGCGCGCCTTGGTCGAGGTCGCCGACCTGCAGGTTCTGCTGCTGGTACCAGAAGCCGCCGACCGCGGCGACCAGCGCCAGGGTCACGGAAATCGGCGCGACCTTGGCGCTGGCGAAGTTCGACAGCCGGCGCCAAAACGGATGCTCGCTGACCGCATCGCGCTTGCTGCGCTCCACCGCCTTGCGGCTGATGCCGATATAGGAAATCGCCACCGGCAGCAGGATCAGGTTGGTGAACACGATGACCGCCACGCCGATGGAGGCGCCGATGGCCAGCTCGCGGATCACCCCGATATCGATCAGCAACAGGGTGATGAAGCCCACGGCATCGGCGAGGATGGCGATCATCCCCGGCAGGAACAGCTGGCGGAAGGTCAGCCGCGCGGCGGTCAGCGAGTTGTCGCAGCCGCCGGATTGCAGGGCGATGCCGTTGATCTTCTGCACGCCATGGGAAATGCCGATGGCGAAGATCAGGAACGGCACCAGCATCGAGTAGGGGTCGAGCCCGAAGCCCACCGTGTGCATCAGGCCCAGCTGCCAGCCCACCGCCACCAGGGTGGTGATCAGCACGGCGATGGTGCTGCGGATGCACCAGGTGAACCAGTAAAGCAGTACGAAGGTGATCAGCAGCGCCACACCGAAGAACAGCGCGACCATCACCAGGCCATCGATCAGGTCACCGACCTTCTTGGCAAAGCCAATGATGTGGATCTGCACGTCCGGGTTCTGCGCCTGGTACTTGTTGCGGATCTTCTCTTCGAGCTGGTGGGAGAACTGCTGGTAGTCGAGCTTGATCAGGCGGCCCTGGTCTTCGGGGTCCGGGTAGGACTCGAGCAGCGGCACGTCGATGATGCTGGACTTGAAGTTGTTGGCCACCAGACGGCCGATCTGCCCGGACTTGAGCACGTTGCCGCGCAGCTCTTCGAGGCTCTGCGCGCTGCCGTCGTAGGTTTGGGGGATCACCTCGCCGCCGGCGAAGCCTTCCTCGGTCACCTCGGTCCAGCGCACGCTGGGGCTCCACAGCGACTTGAGCCCCGAGCGGTCGACGCCGGGGATGTAGAACACCTCGTCGTGGATCTGCCGCAGGGTTTCCATGTAGGACTGGCTGAAGATGTCGCCATCCTTGGCCTCCACGGCAATACGCACGGTATTGCCGAGGTTCGCCAGGTCGTTGCGGTGCTCCATCATGTTCTGGATGAACGGATGGCTCAGCGGAATCATCTTCTCGAAGCTGGTCGAGGGGCGCACCTGGGTGGCCTGGAAGAACAGGAAGACACTGACCAGCAGGCAGATCAGGATCACCGCCGGGCGGTTGTTGAAGATCAGGCGCTCCAGCAGGCTGGCCTTGTCTTGATCAAGGTTACTCATCGAACACTACCCCAGCTTGTTATTGTTGGCCTGGATTGGCACCGGTCTCGGTGGTCAGGCGTACACCGCCCTGCCCGACCAGCACCAATTTGCCGTCTGCACCCGCGGTGACGCCCGCCAGGGATACCCGATCCGGGCGGTTGAACACGCTGAAGCTGTGGCCGTGATCGGTGCTGCGCAACACACTGCCGCCATGGCCGACCACCACGATGCTGCCGTCGCCGAGCGTGGCCGCACTGGCCAGGCCGAACTCCAGGTCACCGCCGCTGGCGGTGGTCAGCGGGACCTGCTGCCAGGTTTCACCCGCGTCGGTGGAATGGAACAGGTGGCCGCGCAGGCCGTAAACCAGCAGGCCGTCGGGTTCGCCACTGGCGATCACGCCGAACAGCGAGCCCTGGTAGGGACCTTCCAGGGTTTCCCAGCTTTGCCCTTCATCGGTGGAGCGGAACAGAGCGCCCGCCTCGCCGACGATGAACAGGCCGGCGCCCGGCACGTCGGCAATGGCATTGAGGTGGTAGGTGTCTTCGTTGTCGAGGCGGTCGCTGACGTCGTCCCAGGTGGCGCCGCCATCGCTGGTTTCCAGCAGCGCACCGTAGGCGCCGATGGCCAAGCCGTGCTGGGCGTCCCTGAACCACAGGTCGAGCAGCGGCGCTTCGCGCTGCAGGTCCTCGAACTGCTTGGTCCAGGTCGCACCGCCGTCGCTGCTCGCCAGGATCAGCGCATCGTGGCCGACCGCCCAGCCATGCTGCTCGTCAACGAAATACACCGCGGTGAGCATCTGCCGGGTCGGCACCTTGGCCTGGGTCCAGTTGGCGCCGTCATCGTCGGAGTACAGCACGTGACCGCGCTCGCCGACCGCGACCAGGCGCTTGCCGGCATGGGCGACGTCGAGCAGCAGGCTGGAGACGGCGCGGGTCGAGGTCACCGAGAAGGTCGCCGCATCGGCGGCCTGGGCCTGGACGAGCGGCGCAGCGGCCACCAGCAGCGAACACAGCGCCAGCGCCTGCAGCACGGGCCGGGCGACTTTACCGCTTCGGGTGCGCCGCACGATGGGCTCACTCATACACAACTCCCCCTTTGTTCTTGTTATTCCGGCGCCTGCGCGGCGCCGCCTATGCTATCGGCCTTTGCAAGACATGGTAGCCACCACGGTCTGCTGTTTTGTAAGAAAAAGCCCGCGTTATCGACCGCGCGAATGCCTGTTGCTCAACAGGCGGGCCTTCTCCGCTATCGGGTGCCGCGACGGCGCAGCGCAGCCGGCGTGAAATAGCCGTCATCGGCGGTCGGCTGGCTGAAGTCGATGGTGTTGGCTTCCTCGTTGTCCAGGTTCTGCACGTGGTAGCGGCGGGCCTGCAGGTCGTGGAATACGTCCAGCGCAGACCAGGTGGTCGGCAGTTCGTAGTAGTTCTTCAGGTACGCCATCGACACGCGCCACAGCTCGCCGCGGCCATCGTACTGATCGACCACGGCGGCCTGCCAGCTGTCTTCGTCCAGGTACAGGGTGCGCTTGGAATAGATATGCCGGGCGCCGGTCTTGAGCGTGCCCTCCACCACCCACACACGGTGCAGCTCGTAGCGCGTATAGGCCGGGTTGAGATGGCCGACCTGCAGCAGATCCTTGTATTTCACCTCTGGGCTGGTGAGCTTGTAGCTGTTGTAGGGAATGTAGATTTCCCGCTTGCCGAGCAGCTTCCAGTCGTAGCGATCCGGGGCACCGTTGAACATGTCGGTGTCATCGGCGGTACGCAGGCCGTCGGCGGCGGAAATCGGCGTGTCGTAGGCCAGGTTCGGCGCACGACGCACCCGGCGCTGGCCTGCGTTGTAGCCCCAGGCCTGGCGCGGCTCCTTGACCTGATCCAGGGTCTCGTGGACCAGCACCGCGCCGCCGGCCAGACGTGCCGGGCTGCGGGTGAACGACAGGTAGTAGAACAGGATGTTGTTCAGGTCGGCGTAGCTGCCTTTCGGGTCGTAGAACTTGAACAGCGCTTCCTGCTGCGAGGTGACCAGCGAGAAGGAGCCGTTGCGCTGCACCGCCACTTCCGAGGCGCGGCGCACCACGTAGGTGCCACGGTAGCGGGCGATGTGGTTCCACAGCGCCTCGACGCCGTTCTGCGGAATCGGGAACGGGATGCCGCCATAGGCGTCGGCAAAGCCGTTGCCGCCGTCGAGCAGCTTGGCGCTGACGGCGTTCCTGGCGGTGTTGTCGTACACCCACTGCGGCGCCGAGCCCGAACGGCGGCTGGGGTAGACCGGCATTTGGAAGCTGTCCGGGTAGGTCTCGAACAGCGCCACCTGCCCCGGCGTCAGCTGATCGCGGTACTGGGCCAGGTTGGCGCGGGTGATGGTGAACAGCGGCTTGTCGCCGGCGAACGGATCGACATGGTGCTTGCCCGAGCCCTGGTAACCGGCGGGCGCCTGGGTGATGCCGCCGGTCCACGCCGGGATGCTGCCGGCGGCATTGCCGGCCTTTTCGGCACCCAGCGGCGTGAGGCTCGCGCCCAGTTTGGCGGCATCCTGTGGCGAGACGGCTGCCATGCTGTTGCCGGCCAGCAGTACCAGCGCGACGGCGACACCCTTGATGTTCAGCATGCTGTTTCCCTGTGATCAGAAGGAGTATTTGACGTTGAAGCCGACGTTGTCACGGTCGCGCACGGCGTTGTTGTTGCCACCGCCGGAAAACTCGGTGTACTGCAGCTCGGCCTCCAGGCTGTTCATGTAGGCCGCCTTGATGCCGAGGGTGTAGGCCTTGCGGCCCTCGATGAAGCGCCCGGTCTGGTAGGAGTTGCCTTCGAAATCATCACGATAGACGACGAAGGGCGACAGGTTCACCCCGGCGAACACGTCGTTCCAGGTGCCCGACAGCACCAGGGTGTAGCCGTAGGCGTTCTTGTTGACCTGGTAGCTGCGCCCGTAGCCGAACACGTAGGACGAATCGCCGCGCCCCGAGTAGTAGCGGGTCGAGCCGTCGAAGGCGGTGTATTTCAGGTCGCTGCCGCGCAGGTGTTCGGAGGCCAGCTCGGCCACCCCGGTCAGGGCGTCGAAGCCCAGGGACGGGCCGAAGTTGTAGATGCTGCCCAGCGAGGCATTGAAGGCCTCGACGCGCTCGTAGTTGTGGATCTCGTCACCCAGCTGCAGGGTCTGGCCACCGATGTTGCCCTGCTGGCCCTGCACCAGCTGCGGCGCCTGGCGCAGCAGGTCGCCGAGCAGGTCGTTGGTGGCGGCGATGCCGACCGGCAGGTTGGGCCGGTAGGCCAGTTCACCGAACACCGAGGCATCGCCCAGGGTGGTGTTGAAGCTGAAACCGTACATGCGGATGTTTTCCACATATTCGCGGCGGGCATTGACCTGATTGGCGGCATCGACGGTGGCGGCACCGTTGACCAGCCCCAGCAGCGTCCGGGCCGGCACGCTGCCTGCCCCGGCGGCGCTCAGCAACGCCGCATAGCTGGGAAAGCCGCCACCACTGGCGGCGCTGGTAATGGCATCCAGATTCAGGCCGGAGAAACCGTCCAGGTCGGCATGCAGCGTCGGTTCCTTGGCGTGATAGTTGACGAAATAGAAGCCGAATTCGGTGGCATTGAGTTGCTCGGCGATATAGCGAAAGGCGACGCCGAACTGCCCATCATCCTTGGCCTCGATATCCGAGCCGATGCTGGCGACCTTGAAGTAGCCGTTGCTGTCGAGGTACTCGCTACCCTGCAGCCCGCCCACGCCAAGGGCACTCAGGCCGGCGTAGTTGCCACGGAACGCGGCGCTGCCCAGGGCGGGGTTGCGGGTATAGGCGGTGTTGCCGCCTTCGGCGAACAGGTCGGTCTCGGCAAAATAGCTGCCCACGGGGTCGATGGCAGTCTCCTTCCATTTGAACTGGTAGAAGGTTTCCATGGACAGGTTGTCGGTCAGGCCGATATTGAAGCTGACCGCCTCGACGGGAATCAGCACCTCCTTGAGTTCGGCGCCCGGCAGGCGAAAACGCGCGCCGTCCACCGGGTTGCTGGTGTTCACCCCGCCCCGGTAGAACAGCCCCTCACCCCAGTTGAACACCTGGCGACCCAGGCGTGCACTGAGCGGGTGCTCGGCGACATCCCAGTTGCCGTAGACATAGGCATCGAGGATCTGCGCGTCGCGCCCGGCGCTGTGCCGCGTGTCGCGGGTGAAGCGATCGTCATGAAGGCTGTTCTGGCTGGGCTGAGCGGTGCGGTTGCCGCTGTAGAAGTCGTTGCGCTTGTCCATGATCTGCGTGTCGTAGAACGCCGTGCCGCGCACGAACAGCCCGTAGTTCTGGTAATTCATCTCCAGATCCGAGGTGATCTTGAACACTTCCGAAGCCAGGCCGGTGTCGAAGTTGCGGTTGCCATCGTTGACGTTGACGTCGTCATTGCCGCGGCTCTGCCCCTGCACACGCCACAGCTGCCCGTAGGACAGCGTGGTGTCCAGCGAGCCGCTGACTTCGTTATCGGCAAAGCCGAATTCCACGGCCTGCACCGGCGCTGCCACCAGCAACGGCAACATGCCCGCCAGGGCAAAACCGGACCTTGCCCGCTGGGCCTGTTCAAGGGACTTGATACGCATTGAATCACTACTCCGCAGACAGACGGTCATTGTTCGTTACGGCCCACTTTCCCGGCGGGCCTGGCGAGCACCTGACGAGGCACCCGTTGATGACCTTGAACTGGCTGGCGTCACTGCCCTGTGCAGTGCAACCTTGGTGCCAATTCAAACGATCGTATTAGCTGAAAACGCTTTTCTAGAGCAGCTCCGTAGCGTCTCTTTGTGACTGATCGGCCACTGATCAGCAATGGGCCGTTATCGACCTAGAATCGCTTACAAAGGCTTTCAGCACGCTGTCGGAACGCCGCACGGGCGGCAAAAAAAACCGGCTAAATGCCAGCATCACCAAAGCGGCCGCGATATTAAGTGCGTCGCCGAACGCAGCGTTAGCTTTTCATTCCCTGAGGTAACAAAAAATTGTTACCACGCAAGCCGCAGTAACAACGCAAGGAGGCTCACAGTGGGAGCGATGGCGTCCAGAACGGACGCCGGAGGGGCATGCAGCAGTTGCCCGGAGCGGCGCACGCCGCTCCGGGGTACGGTCTCAGGCCAGGCTCTTGCTGACCACTTCGTACACGTCAGGCGACAGCTCACCGGAGGCGAGGATGCGCTCCAGCTCGGCCTTCATCAGCGCCTGACGCTCGGCGCCGTACTTGCGCCAGCGGGTCAGCGGTGCCAGCAGGCGCGAGGCGATCTGCGGGTTCAGCCCATTGAGCACGATCACCTGGTCGGCCAGGAAGCGATAACCGCTGCCGTCCATGGCATGGAAGTTCACCAGGTTCTGCCCGGCGAATGCGCCGATCAGCGCACGCACCTTGTTAGGGTTCTTAAGGGTGAACGCCGGGTGCTGCATCAATGCCTGCACACGAGCCAGACCGCCGGGCAAGGTGCTGGCGGCCTGCACGCTGAACCACTGGTCCATGACCAGGGCGTTGTCCTTGAATTGCTCGGCGAAGGCTTCGAGGGCCTTGCTGCGCTCGGCCTCGAACGGTGAGTTGACCAGCACCGCCAGGGCGGTCAGGCGCTCGGTCATGTTGTCGCTGTTCTCGAACTGATCGAGGGCCGCAGCCAGCACCTGGGGCTGGTCGCTCAGCATCAGGTACGACAGCGCGATGTTCTGCAGCGCACGGCGGGCGAAGTGCTCCGCTTCGGCGACATAACGCGTGTTACGCGACACTTCGCGGTTGGCCTGGTAGCGCTGCCACAGCGGCTCGAACAGCGCCTCGGCCAGTTGCTGACGGGCGAACTCGCGGGCGCCATGGATGGCGTCGACGTCGGCCACGTCACTGATTTCGGTGAGGTAGGCCTCACCCGGCAGCGAGAGCATCTCGGCGACCATGGCCTGATCCAGTGTGTCGTCCTGCAGCAGGCTGCACAGCGCGCTGACCAGGCGCCCATCGAGCACCAGCGTTTCGCCGCGCTGGTACTGGCCGATCAGTTCCTGCAGCACCTGCACGCTGAGCTGCTGGCCGGCTTCCCAACGGTTGAAGCCGTCGCTGTCGTGCTGCATCAGGAACATCAACTGGTCGCGGTCGTAGGCAAAACTCAGCTTCACCGGCGCACTGAAGCCGCGCAGCAGCGACGGCAGCGGCTTCTCGGCCACGTCGACGAAGGTGAACGACTGCTGCGCCTCGGTGATCGACAGCACGCGGTTGCTGCCGATAGCCGCGGCCTCGCCCTGCAGGCGCAGCGGCAGGTCGTTGCCCTGCCCGTTCAGCAGGCCCAGCTCCACCGGGATCACGAACGGCAGCTTGCTGCTCTCGCTCTGCCCCGGTGTGGCCGGGCAGCTCTGGGTGAAGGTCAGGGTGTAGGTTTTCGCCGCGGCGTCGTAACTGTCGGTGACCGCCAGGCGCGGCGTGCCGGCCTGGGTGTACCAGCGCTTGAACTGGGTCAGGTCGACGCCGCTGGCATCTTCCATGGCCTTGACGAAATCGTCGCAGGTCACGGCCTGGCCATCATGGCGCTCGAAGTACAGGTCCGAGCCCTTGCGGAACGCCTCGGCGCCAAGCAGGGTGTGGATCATGCGCAGCACTTCGGCGCCCTTCTCGTAGATGGTCAGGGTGTAGAAGTTGGAGATTTCCATGTACGCATCCGGGCGTACCGGGTGGGCCATGGGGCCGGCGTCCTCGGCGAACTGGTGAGTGCGCAGGTAGGCGACGTCCTGAATGCGTTTGACCGTCGGCGAGTTCATATCCGCCGAGAAGGCGGCGTCACGGAATACCGTGAAGCCTTCCTTGAGCGACAGCTGAAACCAGTCGCGGCAGGTCACGCGGTTGCCGGACCAGTTGTGGAAGTACTCGTGGGCGACGATCGCCTCGACGCGCTGGTGGGCGGCATCGGTGGCGGTTTCGGCGCGGGCCAGCACGGCGCTGGAGTTGAAGATGTTGAGGCCCTTGTTCTCCATGGCGCCCATGTTGAAGTCGTTGACCGCGACGATCATGAAGATATCCAGGTCGTACTCGCGGCCGTACACCTCTTCGTCCCACTGCATGGACTTCTTCAGGCTGTCCATGGCGTGCTGCACCTTGTCGATGTTTTCCGGCTCGACGTAGATGCGCAGCGTCACCTCGCGGGCGCTCAGGGTGGTGAACTTGTCTTCCACGCACCACAGGTCGCCAGCCACCAGGGCGAACAGGTAGGCCGGCTTCTTGAACGGGTCTTCCCAGGTCGCCCAGTGACGGCCATCGCCCTCCTCGCCGCTGGCGATCGGGTTGCCGTTGGACAGCAGGATCGGGTACTTCTGCTTGTCGCCGCTCAGGGTGGTGGTGAAGCTGCTCATCACGTCCGGGCGGTCGAGGTAATAGGTGATCTTGCGGAAGCCTTCGGCCTCGCACTGGGTGCAGAACATGCCGCTGGACTTGTACAGCCCTTCCAGCGCGGTGTTGCTTTCCGGGTGGATGCGCACGGTGCTGTCGATCACGAAGCTGGCCTGGGTCGGCTGCACGGTCAGGTTGCTGTCGGTGAGCTGATAGTCGCCGGCGCCCAGTTCACGGTCGTCGAGTTTGAGGTGCAACAGCTCGAGCTGCTGGCCGTCCAGCACCAGCGCCGGCAGCTCGGCGGACAGCGCCGGGTTGCGGCGCATCACCAGTTGGGCGTGTACCAGGGTGTGATCCTCGAACAGCTCGAAGGTCAGGTGGGTTTCGTCGATCAGGTAGTCCGGCGCCTGATAGTCCTTGAGGTAGATGGTCTTCGATTGCTCGGTGCGCATGGGAACCTCTTCGATGCCACGCCAGCGGGCGTGGCAAGCAGGTGAATGGTGTTGGCCGCGCCTGCCGGTCAGGCGGCGCAGCTGGCGGCGATCTGGTAAGCGGTGTACTTGCGAATATTGATCACGCCGGTATCGAACATCAGGTACTGGCCCTTGATGCCCAGCAGCGTACCTTCGGCAATCGGATTCTTGTCGAGGTTGAAGCTGGTGATCTTGGCAGGATAGCCTTCGATCGGATAACGGATCTCCACCACGCTCTGCTCATTGAGCGGCTGCACGGCCTGCAGGCCGAAGCGTTGTTGCAGCGCGGTGATGCCACTGGCGCAGGCATCGAAGATCTGCTCACGCACATGCAGCAGATCGACCGGCGCCGCATCGCCCTTGAGCAGTGCGCGCCAATTGGTCTTGTCGGCCACCTGGCTGCGCAGCAGGTCTTCGACGAACCCGGACTGCTGGCGGGTGGCCACGCGCATGATCGGCAGCGCCTGGGTGGCGCCCTGGTCGATCCAGCGGGTGGGAATCTGCGTGGCGCGGGTGATACCGACCTTGATGCCTGACGAGTTGGCCAGGTACACCACGTGGTCGGTCATGCAGAACTGCTCGCCCCAGCCGGGGTCACGGCAGGTGCCGGCGTCGTAGTGGCAGCGCTCGGGGCTCATGATGCACAGGTCGCACTGGGCGAGCTTCTGCATGCAGGGGTAGCAATAGCCCTGGCTGAAGCTGGTCTTGGTCTTGCGGCCGCAATGGCTGCAATGGATGGCGCCGAGAAATTCCAGGCGCAGGGTCTTGCCGATCATCGGGTTGACGGCGACCTGCTCGTCACCCAGGCGAAACGCGTACTGCACCGGCGCATCGAGCTGGGTGGCCATCTTGCTCAGGGCGCCGCGGGCTACTTCTAACATCAGTGCAGGGTTTCCGAGGACTTGAACAGGATGTTCGGGATGGGCGCGGACTTGGAGGCACATTCGGAGGTGCCCATGTAGCCGGTGCGCTGATCCTCGGGCAGGTTCTCGATCTCCCAGGCGATCATCGCCTGCAGGCTCAGCTCCTTCTGCTCCTGGGTGAGCTTGCGGCCGTCCGGCCACTTGCCGATCTCCACGGCCAGCTTGAGGCTTTCATACACGTCCGGGGTGATGTTGCGGATCAATTCGACGAAGGAGGACATGGCTGGCTCCGGGGCTGGAAAAGCCCCGATTCTACCCTATCTGACCCGCCAAGCCGAGGCGCTGGCGACGCTCAGCGCCGCGCCAGCTGCCGGGCCAGCAGCCCACCGATGGCGCCGGTTAGGCAACCGGCGACCAGCCCGCCGACGTGGGCGGCGTTGGCGATGGCGCCGAACTGCAGCAGTTCGAACACCCCGGTCATGCAGATCAGCAGCCAGACCAGCATGCTTACCAGCACGCCGCGCGGCAGCTTGTAGGCCGCATTCGGCGCCAGCAGCTGGAACAGCCAGCAGTGGCCGAGCAGCCCGTAGAGCACGCCGGACAAACCGCCGAACAGCGCCGGCCCGCCGTAGAGGTACTGCGCCACGTTGGCGGCGAGCCCGAACCACAGGGTCAGCAGCAACAGCATCAGTGCGCCCTGGCGCGCCTCGATACGCCGCCCCAGCTCCCAGTACCACAGGCTGTTCATCGCCAGGTGGAGGATGCCGAAATGCAGCAGCATGGGCGTCAGCAGGCGCCACCATTGGCCGCTGTCCATGGCCTGGGCGAAGGTGGCGAAGTAGATGTACTGGCCGTCGATCTGGAAGTCGACGAAGCTCAGCCAGCGCACCACGGCGTAGTCTTCACCGCCCCAGGTCAGCACCGCGACCAGCAGGGTCAGCGCCAGAACGACCAGGGTCAGCGGGCTGCGCCTGGCCGCGGCGGCGACGCCGGGGCGCGAACTGGCCACGGGCGCCTGGACGGGCTGCAACTGCGGATCGCCCTGGGGTGCCCGTGCATACAGCTCGCGCACCTGGGCGGCGATGTCTTCGCTGGGCACCCAGAGCACCTGCTCGTTGCCCTGCTCGGCCACCCGATGCGGCACGCCCAGCCGGCCCAGCAAGGTGATGAACGGCGCCAGGTCTTCGTCCAGCGGCGCACGCAGGGCGATCACCGGGCTCATCGCGCCGGCCCTGGCTTTTCCACTTCGACCCAGACGAACTTGCCCGGATCGAGACGGGTTTCCTGGTCCAGCCGGTAGGCCACCAGCTTGCCGTACATCACCGCGCTGTAATCCAGGCAGGCGATGTTCGCGCAGATCGGCGCCGGCGTGCCGCTGCGCCAGTAGTGGCCGACGAACAGCGGCGGCTGCTCGGGGCCATAGGTCAGCAGCTGTGCGCGATCTTCCTCGCTGAGCGGCAGGCAGGCGACCTGCTCGGGCAGCGGGTCGGGCTGGAACTGCACGTCGCCATAGGTCAGCGGGTTGCCGGCCCAGAACTTGGTGCGAAAGAACGAGCGGGTAAAGCCGTCGCTGCTGGTCATGGTCAGCCCGCCGGGCAGGCGCATGTCAGTGCCGCGCAGCAGCCGGTCGAGCACCGTGCAGGCGAAGCTGCCGGGCACCGCCGAGGCCTGCAGGAAGTGTTCGTCGATACAGCCGCTGGGGAACTGCCCGCGCAGCGAGGCGATCATGGCCTCGTCCCAGCAGGCGTGAACCACGCGAAAATGGCCGGCATCGAGAAACAGCGGCAGCTCGTAGAACCAGTCCAGCATGTCACGCCATTCGTCCGGGTAGGCCTGGAACTGCCGCAGCGTCTCGCCGATCAGCCGCTCGTGCCGCGCGGTGTGCTCGCGTACGAAGGCGCGCCCGCTGCCTGGCGGCGCCGGGGTCATCCAGCCCAGGGCGTTGAATTCGTGGTTGCCCATGATGCACAGCGCCTCGCCGGCGCGCACCATGTCGTGCACCAGGTGCACGGCTTCGCGGATGCGCGGGCCGCGGTCGATCAGGTCGCCGAGGAAGATCGCCATGCGCTGCGGGTGCCGCCATACGCCGTCCTGACGGCGATAACCCATACGTTCGAGCAGGCGCACCAGGGTATTGGCGCACCCATGCACATCACCGATCAGGTCATAACCGCGGGACGGATCGAGCTGCATCAGTCGCCTCCGCCGAGTCGGCTACCCCAACCCAGCTTGGTACGGCAGACCTCGTAGTAGTTGTGATCCAGCGGATGGATCAGGCATAGCTTCTGGGATTTCTTGCGCACGGTGATGGTGTCGCCCGGCGCGCAGGTGAAATGATTCTGGCCGTCGCACGACACCTGCGGGTAGAGCTGCAGGTCCTTGGAGACGACGATCTTCAGCTCGCTGTTGCCATCCACCACGATGGGGCGGCTGGACAGCGTGTGGGGGTACATGGGCACCACCACGATGGCATCGAGCTTGGGGTGCATGATCGGCCCGCCCGCCGACAGCGCGTAGGCCGTCGAGCCGGTCGGCGTGGCGACGATCAGGCCGTCGGCTTTCTGGCTGCACACGAACTGCCCGTCGATATACAGCTCGAACTCGATCATCCGGTTCGACTTGCCCGGGTGCAGCACCACGTCGTTGAGGGCATCGCCCTGGCCGATCGCTTCGGAGTGGCGGCGCACTTCGGCTTCCAGCAGAAAGCGGTGCTCGGTCAGGTAGTTGCCTTCCAGCACCTCGGCGACCTTGGATTCCAGCTCGTCGGGGCGGATGTCGGTGAGAAAGCCCAGGTTGCCGCGGTTGATGCCCAGCACCGGCACCTTGTGGCGCGCCAGGGCGCGACCGGCGCCGAGCATGCTGCCGTCACCGCCGACCACGATCACCAGGTCGCAGAACTCGCCCAGGTGCTTGCGCGCCGAGGTCTGCAGGCCATGGCCCGGCAATACCTCGGCGATGCTGTCGTCGAGAATCACGTGCAACTGGCGCTCGAGCAGGAACTTCTTCAGGCGGCGGATGGTGTCGAGCACCTGGGTACTGCCCAGACGGCCGATGATGCCGATATTACGAAACTGCTCCATGGGGCTCCCGCAAGGCTCTGGCTCTGATGGCCTGGATTATGGGCGAAGCCACCCTGTGCCAGCAAACCCTGACGTCGACGGGCCTGGCAGGCCGTTGAAAAACGTAGGCGAGGCAGCCAGCGCAAGGCCTGGGCGGCCCCACAAAAACAGCCGAAAAAGCGGAGCGTACGATTTGTACATGAGCATGACTCGCTTCGCTCGCCCTTCGGGCCGCACTGAAGTGCGTTAGCTGCGAGCAGCTTGTTGAGGCTGTTTTTAACGCAGCGATGGCAACGTAGGTAGTTTTTCAAGGGCTTGCCAAAGGCCTATGCTGCAGCGATGACCCCGTTCACCTCGCTTGCCGACCTGCCCCGCCAACTCAGCGAGCCTGCCGTGCGCGATCTGGCCTGGACGCTGCTGTCACCGCCGCTGCTCGCCCACACGCCCTGGCCGCAGCGCCACCCGCTGGCCGACTCAGGCTGGGCTGGCGCGCCGGGTCTGCTGGCCGACTGGTTGCGGCGCCAGGACCAGACGCCGCAAGCGCTGCACGAATGGCTGGCGCGCAGTTCGGTACGCCGCCTGGGCCTCTACTACGAGCGCCTGTGGCAGTTCGCCCTGCAGGCGGCGCCGGCTATCGAGGTGCTGGCCGCGAACCTGCCGATCCGCCAGGGCGGCCACACCCTGGGCGAGCTGGATCTGTTGCTGCGCGATGCCAGTGGCGTGCACCACGTGGAACTGGCGATCAAGCTGTACCTGGGCCAGCCGCCGCGGGTGCCGAACCACTGGATCGGTCCGGGCGGTCGCGATCGGCTGGATCTCAAGCTCGATCATCTCGCTATTCACCAGCTGCCCTTGTCGGCTTCTTCCGAAGCGCGGGAGACCTTGCAGGCGCTAACCGACGCACCGATCCAGGCTTCGATGTGGCTGGGTGGCTATCTGTTCTATCCCCATGGGCTGGATCTGCCGCCGCCGCCCGGGGCCGAGCCGGCGCACCTGCGTGGGCGCTGGCTGCACCGCCGGCAATGGGCGGCGCTACAGGCCGAACATGGGGATGCCCGCTGGCAACCGCTGCCGCGCACTGCCTGGCTGGCCCCGGCGAAACTGCCGGCGGCGCAGGGCTGGTCCGAGGTTCAGTTGCAGAGCTGGCTGCAAGCCCTGCCGGCGGATACCGGCGCCCAGTTGCTGGTCGATCTGCAGCCCGATGGCAGCGGCTCGCTCGCCGAGCGCCAGCGGATCTTCCTGGTCGCCGATGACTGGCCGGCCAGCGGCACCGAACCCGGTGGCGCGCCGCCCTCAGCGACCTGACGCGTTACCAAGTGCAGCGCGACGGCCCTGCAGGCCGCCGGTGTGCACGAAGACCAAACGCCTGCCCGCCTCGACTTCGCCTCGTCCGATGGCGTCACGCAGGGCCAGCAGCGCCTTGGCGGTGTACAGCGACTCCAGGGGCAAACCGCTCTGCGCTTCGCACTGCGCCATAAAGGCCAGCAACTCGGCATCCTGCCGCGCGAAACCACCGCAGCAAGCGTCCAGCAGCTGGTATCCCCTGTCATCGCGCCCCGCCTCGGCCAGCAGCCCGCGCACCTGCGCGGGCACGCCGTGATCCAGCGGCACGGCCAGGGCGCCATGCACGGTACGCTGCCCGCCCTCGCCGATCACCAGCCCGGCAAGCGTGGTGCCGGTACCGGCGGCCAGCCACCAGCCGTGGTAGTCGTCCCAGCCGAGCGCCGGCAATTGCGCAGTCACCATGGCGGGCAACTGCGCACAGCCCAGGGCGCCCGGTAGCCCGCCGCCGCCCTCGGGCACCGGCATGAAGCCCGGGTAACGCGCCTGCCACGGCGCCCAGAACCCGGCGCGATGCCGTTCCCGGTAGCCGCCGTAGCCCAGCCAGTGCAGCTGCATGCCGAAGCGCTGCAAATCCTCGACGGTCGGTGTGTCCTGGGGGTGGCCGCGCAGCAGGCCGACGGTGGCGAAGGAAAAGCGCTGGCCGGCGGCGGCCAGGGCATGCAGGTGATTGGAATGGGCGCCGCCGAGGCTGATGATCCCGCCGGCGCGTTGTTCAGCAGCGCTGCACAGATGGGGCGCGAGCTTGAACCACTTGTTGCCGCTGATCAGTGGATCGATCAGGTCCAGGCGCAGCACCGCCAGCTCGACGCCTGCCAGCCAGTCGAACTGCAGGCGCTGCAGGGGCGCCTGGGGACGCCAGGCGCTGATGGCAGAGAGTGGAATCGAGGTCATGGGAAGGCAGCCCGGAAAAGGCCGCAAGTTTAACCGACGGTACGCAGGCGAGCGCTCTTGTGCAGCATGCAGCAGTTGGATTCGCCAGCCACGAAACGGCCAGGCGTCTCGACCCGCTCGAGCGCGGCATCACAGCGCTGGCCGTCCGCCTGCAGGCCTTCGCAGCGCGGCCGCTGGTAGTGCTGCAGCCACTGGCGATACTGGCTCTCCGGCACGAAGCACTTGCTCGCGGCATAGGCCAGCGGGCCGGCCAGGTAGCGGTCGACGTCCTGCAGGGGCACGGTCAGGTGCCCGGCGCCCGGATGGAACACCACGAACACCACGCCCTGGGCGGCCAGGCGCTCGAGCACCTGGCTGGCGCCGCGTTGGGCGGCTTCGCCGTCACGACGGCGCGCCTGTTCCTCGGCCGCTGCCTGGGTGGCGAGGAGGCGCGCGCGCAATTCTTCGTCGAACTGTTCGCGCAGGATCTCGCGCTCGGTGCGGGCGTGGCGCTCGGCGGCGCGCATCCGCACCGCCATCTCCTCGCGCTCGCTCTGCTGCGCCTGCCGCTGCTCGGCCAGCTGGGCTTTGAGGTTCTGGTTGAGCCCCTCCTGCTGCCGCAGCGCCTGGCGCAACGCCAGAATCTGTCCCTGCAATTCGGCCACTTGCCCGCTGCTCTGGGTGGCAGCGCGGGCCAACTCGGCCTGGTGCTCGCGGGCCAGGGCAGCGAGGCGCTCGCGCTGCTGGCGAACCAGTTGCGCGGCCTTTTGCCGGTAGTCGTGGGACAGCCGCTCGGCGAGTTTCTCGGCCAGGTCACGGGATGAATCGACGGCGTACCATTGATCTTCCGAGGCCACCTGCAGCCGCCCGGGCGTCACGGCAGGGGTTTCTTCTTCCTGCATGAGAATGCCGAGGCCGTTGGCCCGCACCGTGTCACGCAAGGTGGCCAGGTCGTTGTTGCCGGGAACCAGGCTGGGGTCCCAGAGGTGCATCTGGTGCCAGGACACCGGGCATTGGCTGCGGCAGGCCAGGCGAATCGGCCCGCCGCCCAGGTCGGGGCCACGGCCGGCACGTTCGGCCATCTGCTGCAGGGGAATGTTCCAGCCGGCGTCTGGCGCGCCGGTTTCGTCGAAATCCAGGTAGAAGAACACCGTCGAGCGAATCTGCAGGCGGCCATTGATCACCACGTACGCGGCCCGGACCTGCTCATCGGCCAGGGTCGGCATCTTCACCAGGCCATCGAGCAGGGTCTCGAATTCGGCGTAGAACATCTGCTTGCCGATGCTGCCGTCCGGAGCGAAGAACATCACGGCCTCGATCAGTTGCGGCTTGCTCATCGATGTTCTCCACAGGTAATGACGGTGCTCGGCGCCAGATCGGCTGGCGCAACGAAACGCCAGCCAGGCAAGTCTAGGCGAGAACCCATTACAGGCTGTGTGACCCGGTTGGCAGTCATTCAGCCAAAGGACGAACGGCACGACCGAACTGTGACCGGTTCGGTAGAGACCGGCCGAAAGTGCAAGTTAGAGCCTGTTCACGATCTCGGCTCGACTGCAGCGCTTTGACTGCAAGGTGGAGCAAGCGGCCATTTGCAGTGGTGGGCTAAAGCCCACCCTACAGATCGTGCCAGCCTCGTAGGTTGGGCCGGGCGGCGATCCGCTTCAGCCCACCAATATGAGCAGGTTTGAAATCGCAGCACGACCGGCCACTATCGCCTTGTAGCGGACGTAGGGTGGATGACGCTCTTTTCATCCACCATCGCGGTTGCGGGGCGGTGGACGGGTGAAGCGTCGTCCACCCTACGAACTGCAAAGTGGTGGGAGCGACCGGTGTGCGGAGCACTTTTTGTAGGAGCGGCTTTAGCCGCGAGCTCTTTGCGCCCTCCAATAAAGCTCGGGGCTAAAGCCCCTCCTACATGCTCAACGATCGTTTCTGCCTTGCAGCAGCCTATTTAATGCCACCTAAAAAGATCGCTTTTAGAGCTCTGCCGCCAACCGCGAGCCCTGGTTGATGGCACGCTTGGCATCCAGCTCGGCGGCCACGTCAGCACCGCCGATCAGGTGCACAGACGCGCCGCCGGCAACCAGCTCGTCCTGCAGTTCGCGCAGCGGGTCCTGGCCGGCGCAGAGAATCACCGTGTCCACCGGCAGCACCTGGGGCTCGCCCTCGGCCACGCGCACGTGCAGCCCCTGGTCGTCGATCTGCAGGTATTCGACGGCGTTGATCATCTGCACCTGCTTGTTCTTCAGGCCCGCGCGGTGGATCCAGCCGGTGGTCTTGCCCAGGCCGTCACCGACCTTGCTCTTCTTGCGTTGCAGCAGGAACACCTGGCGCGCCGCCGGCTCGACCTGCGGTTGCACGCCAGCGACGCCGCCACGGGCCTGCAGGGCCGGATCGATGCCCCACTCCCTCCAGAACGCCTCGCGGTCCAGGCTGGTGGCCGGACCGGCGTGGGTGATGAACTCGCTGACATCGAAACCGATGCCACCGGCGCCGATCACCGCAACGCGCTTGCCCACCGGCTTGCGCCCCAGGATGGCGTCCAGGTAGCTGATCACCTTGGCATGTTCGACACCCGGGATGGCCGGAGTGCGCGGCACGATGCCGGTGGCCAGGATCACCTCGTCGAAGCCACCGGCAAGCAGATCCGCAGCGCTCACCCGGGTATTCAGGCGCAGCTCGACGCCGCTGGTTTCCAGCTTGCGCTTGAAGTAGCGCAGGGTCTCGAAGAATTCCTCCTTGCCCGGGATGCGCTTGGCCACGTTGAACTGGCCGCCGATCTCCCCGGCCGCATCGAACAGGGTGACGCGATGGCCGCGCTCGGCCGCCACGCTGGCGGCGGCGAGCCCGGCAGGCCCGGCGCCGACCACGGCGATCTTCTTCACCGCGGTGGTGGCGATGTAATTCAGCTCGGTTTCGTGGCAGGCCCGCGGGTTGACCAGGCAGGTGGTCAGCTTGCCGCCAAAGGTATGGTCCAGGCACGCCTGGTTGCAGCCGATGCAGGTGTTGATCTCGTCGGCGCGACCGGCGGCCGCCTTGTTGACGAACTCGGGGTCGGCGAGGAACGGCCGCGCCATCGACACCATGTCGGCATCGCCCTCGGCCAGCACCTGCTCGGCCACTTCCGGGGTGTTGATGCGGTTGGTGGTGACCAGGGGAATCTGCACCTCGCCGCGCAGCTTGGCAGTGACCTTGGTGAACGCGGCGCGCGGCACCTTGGTGGCGATGGTCGGGATGCGCGCCTCGTGCCAGCCGATGCCGGTATTGATGAGGGTGGCGCCGGCCGCCTCGATGGCCTTGGCCAGGGTCACGATCTCGTCCCAGCTGCTGCCGCCCTCGACCAGGTCGAGCATCGACAGGCGGTAGATGATGATGAAGTCACTGCCCACGGCCTGGCGCACACGGTGCACGATCTCCACCGGCAGGCGCATGCGGTTGGCGTAGCTGCCGCCCCAGCGATCGTTGCGCCGGTTGGTGTGGGCCACCAGGAACTGGTTGATGAAGTAGCCCTCGGAACCCATGATCTCCACGCCGTCATAGCCGGCCTGCTGGGCCAGCACGGCGCAGTTGACGAAGTCGGCGATCTGCTTTTCGATGCCCGCCTCATCCAGTTCCTGAGGCTTGAACGGGTTGATCGGCGCCTGGATGGCGCTGGGCGCCACCTGCTTGGGGCTGTAGGCGTAGCGGCCGGCATGCAGGATCTGCATGCAGATCAAGCCACCTGCGCCATGCACCGCCTCGGTGACGATGCGGTGTTTGTCGACTTCTTCGGGCGTGCTCAGCTTCGCCGCGCCGGCATACACGCCCCCTTCTTCGTTCGGCGCGATGCCGCCGGTGACCATCAGGCCGACCCCGCCACGGGCGCGCTCGGCGAAGTAGGCCGCCATGCGCTCGAAGCCGCCGGGCTTCTCTTCCAGCCCGGTGTGCATGGAGCCCATCAGGGTGCGGTTCTTCAGGGTCACGAAGCCCAGATCCAGGGGCGCGAGGAGGTGCGGGTAGGCGGTCATGGTCAGGTCCATCGGCGTCGGTCACGGAGTTGCCGCAGCCTGCACGGGCAGCGGTCGTATGGCACAGACGATAGTGAAGCAGATGCCCCCGCTCAATGATCATAAATGACAAATCAATGATCACAAGTGACAGCAAGGCTGGCACTGCACCAACCGCCGAGCTAGGCTGGCGAACTTCCCTGGGACGCCACCTCATGAAACCTGCTGCCATCCGCCTGGGCGATCTCGCCGTCGGCTACCTGTACAGCCTGGCCGATGCCGTCGACCACCTGGGCCATGCCTCGCGGCCGCTGCTCGAGCACTACGGTTTCGATGCCGCACGCCTGGCCGAGCCCCGTGCGCGGCTGTCGATCCCGCGCTACATGCACCTGGGCCATGCCGCCATCGTGCTGACCGGCGAGCCGGCCCTCGGCCTGCTGATGGGCCGCTTCGCCTACCTGCATCGCCTCGGCCTGGCGGGTATCGCCGCGGGCCAGGCGCCCACGGTGCGCGAAGCCGCCCGCACCCTGATCCGCTTCGAGGCGCTGTACGCGTCGAACTACCGCGGCCGTTCCAGCCTGCTGGAAGACAGCAGCGGCGCCTGGCTGCGTTTTCACTCCATTGGCCCCTACAACGCCTACAACCGCTTCGTGGTCGACACCGTACTGGCCGCCTGGCTGCAGCAACTGGGCGCCCTCGCCCATACGCCGCTGACCGCCGAGGCGCTGCAGTTGGAATTCGTGGCTCCCGACTACGCCGAGCGCTACCCATTGGAGTTCGGCTGCCCGCCCGTCTTCGCAGCCGACTTCAACGGCATCCGCCTGGACCAGCAGGCGCTGAATCTGCGCAATCCGTTGCACTGCCCCGGCACCTGGCATGAATTGTTACAACTTTGCGAGCAGGCCTTGCAGGGCCTGAGCCGTCCCCAAAGCATGCGTGATCGCGTCATCCAACTGCTCGGCCCGCGCCTGCATGGTCGCGAACCGGACATGGACGCTATCGCCCGCCAATTGCAGCTGCCAGCCTGGACCCTGCGCCGGCGTCTGGCCGAAGAAGGCACGCGCTTCAGCACCATCGTCAACGAGACCCGGCGCGACCTGGCGGTCGCCTACGTGCGCGACACCGAGCTGAGTTTCGGCGAGATCGCCTACCTGCTCGGCTTCGCCTCCGCGGAGGCCTTTCAGCGCGCCTTCAAACGCTGGCTCAAGCGCCCGCCCGGGGAAATGCGTCGACTGCTGCGACAGAGCGGCAACGCATCTGAATCTATGAAATAACTATTTTCATTTGCAGCTGCGGGTTTTACGCTTCTCATCCGTCCTAGTAGATGACCGATCCATTCGTGCCTGCCGCGGCGAGCACCCCATCGGTTTGTCCTCCTCGCCGGCCTCGGGCCGGCGAGGTTTCGTTCGTACCTAAATCGCTCTCCGTGCCGCGCACGGGAGGGCTCAGACAAGACTGATATTCATGTCCAAGAAGTCGCGCTCAAAAATCTGGTTCCTGGTGCACAGCTGGCTCGCCCTGCCCATCTGGTTCTTCGTGCTGATCGTCTGCGTCACCGGCACCCTGGCGGTGGTCAGCCAGGAAATCGTCTGGCTGGCCAACCCCGACGTGCGCGCCAGCAAACCATCGGACGACGCCGAACTGCTGACCTTTGGCCAGGTGCTGGCCGAGATCAGGAAGGCCGAGCCGGAGCTGGTGGTGCAGTCCATTACTCGCCCGGACGAATCGCACTTCGCCCTCACCGCCCGGGTCAGCTACCCCGACGGCAGCAACCCGACCATCTACGTCAACCCCTACACCGGGGCCATCCAGGGCATCAGCCCGGAATTCGATTTCCGCCAGTTCACCCGTGCCCTGCACGGCTGGTGGCTGGTGCCCTTCACCAATGGATTCAGCTGGGGCTGGTACCTGGTGTCGATGATGGGCATCCCCATGCTGCTGTCGCTGATCACCGGCCTGGTGGTGTACAAGAAGTTCTGGAAAGGCTTCTTCAAACCGCGCCTGCGTTTCAACCAGGGCGCGCGGATCTTCTGGGGCGACTTCCACCGCCTGAGCGGCATCTGGTCGATCTGGTTCATCGCCGTGGTGTCGATCACCGGCATCTGGTTCCTGATCCAGGCGATCCTGTTCGACAACCAGATTTCCATCTCCACCGAAGGCGTGCCCGCCGTGGTGGCCCGCGAGGACGTGCCCATCGTCCGCCCCGGCGAGCCGATCCCGATGCTCGACGTGGACGAAGCGGCACGCATCGCCATCGACAAGGTGCCGAGCCTGGACGTCAGCTTCACCCGCCTGCCCAGCAATGCCTACGACCATATCGCCGTCGGTGGCCGCGGCTGGTACCCGCTGATGATGCAGAGCGCCTCGATCAACCCCTACACCGGCGAAGTGGCCCAGCAGCGCCTGCTCGAGGACCGCTCCAAGCTGGAGTTCGTCACCGAGTCCATGCGCCCCTTGCACACCGGTGACTTCGGCGGCCTGTGGGTGAAGATGATCTGGTTCTTCTTCGGCCTGGTGCTGAGCATGATGGTGCTCAGCGGCCTGCTGATCTGGACCAAGCGTACCGCCCAGGCCACCGCCAAGGTGATCAAGCGCCCTGCGCGGGTGCGTGAGCGCGACACTGCAACCGACACTGGGGAGGTCAAGGCATGAGCAAGGCCATGGCAGTACAACCCGCCTCGCCGCTGAGCCGCTTCTGGTACAAGTGGCGCTTCCACATCAACATCCTGCTGGTGCTCATTCCCCTGGGGTTCATGCCCAAGTACTTCGCCGACGTCGCGCTGTTCCGTGGCACCAGCGGCCTGGGCGAGCGCATGGTCGGCGAAGTGCCGGTCGGCCCCTGGTCGATCACCCTGGCGGAATTCCGCGCCGCGCCGCCGGAACTCGACGGCCCGGCCGGCTACATGAAGACCTTCACCGGCGCGCTGTGCAAGGAATGCATCGGCCAGGTAAAGGCCACCTACCTGCGCATCGGCAAGCCGCGCAGCCTGCGCGCCGCCGGTGGTATCTTCTTTGGCAGCGCCTACCGCATGGGCGCCACCGTGCCGCTGCCGACCCGCACCAAACCCGACGCCGAACTGTGGATCACCATGGAGGGCTGGGACGGTTCCGTGCACCAGGCCGCCGTACCACTCGAACAGGCATCCCCATCCACGGTCGCGTGGCTGCAGAAACAACAAGGAGGCAAACCATGATCAAGTCCATCATCCTGCGCAGCGCCGCAGGTATCGCCCTGCTGTCGCTCAGCGGCCTGGCCCTGGCCCACAACCCGATGTGCCAGTGCGAGGAAGTCGACGGCGAGAGCATCCGCTGCACCGGCGGTTTTTCCGATGGCAGCGGTGCCGCTGGCGTGACCCTGGATGTGATCGGCTATGACGAAAGCATCCTGGTGCCCGGCAAGCTGGCCGAGGACTCCACCCTGACCTTCAAGAAGCCCGAGGGTGAGTTCTACGTGCTGTTCGACGCCGGCCCCGGCCATATCGTCGAAATCGACCATACGGAAATCGAATGACAGTTCAGGTCGTACGGCCGGCCGGTGCCGGCCATGAAACCCTCTACGTGCTCGTTCTTTGCCTGGTCATCGTGCTGGCGGCCGGCTCGGTGGTCGCCTGGCATGGTGAAACCGACAGCGATACCGCCATTGCCAGCCACCAGATCGACGCCCGCCGCGACCTGACGGCGGCCGAACAGGGCATCTACGCCGACCTGCGGGTGGCCGCCGACGAGATCCGCATCCGCCGCGACGAAGAGCAGGCGCTGCTGAGCCCCGCCGAGCTGGCCGACGAAGGCTTCCCGCCATTCGTCGCCGATGCCAGCGCCACCAGCCGCGGCAGCCACCAGTGGCAGTTGCTGCCCGGTGACGGGGCCGCCTACTTCGGCGCCAGCCAGGCGCTGGACGTCGCCGGCTCCATGCTCATGCGCCTCGACGCCGAGCACGAGCAGGCCGATGTCTGGCTCAACCGCACCAGCACCAGCGCGCCTTCCGATCTGGATGCGCAAAGCCTGGTCGCTGCCGGCTGGCAGCAGATCGCCTCCCAGTACGACGCAGGTGTGACCCGGCAACATCGCCACTGACACCTTTGACTCATCCGACAGAAGACTGCCCGCCCATGCCCATTTCCCGCCTTTTCCGCGCACGCCAGTTGCTGTCACGCCTGAGCATCGGCGTGACCGCCCTGCTGCTGCTCGGCGCCGCCAGCGCCGCCGACGCCAAGCTGCGCATCGGCATCACCCTGCACCCCTACTACAGTTACGTGAGCAACATCGTCGGCGACAAGGCCGAGGTGGTTCCGCTGATTCCGGCCGGCTTCAACCCCCACGCCTACGAGCCGCGGGCCGAGGACATCAAGCGCATCGGCTCGCTGGACGTGGTGGTGCTCAACGGCGTGGGCCATGACGACTTCGCCGACCGCATGATCGCCGCCAGCGAGAAGCCGGATATCGAAGTCATCGAAGCCAACGCCAACGTGCCCTTGCTGGCGGCTACCGGCATCGCCGCCCGCGGCGCCGGCAAGGTGGTCAACCCGCATACCTTCCTGTCGATCAGCGCCTCCATCGCCCAGGTCAACAACATCGCCCGCGAACTCGGCAAACTCGACCCGGACAACGCCAAGACCTATACCCAGAACGCCCGCGCCTATGGCAAGCGCCTGCGCAAGCTGCGCGCCGATGCCCTCGCCCAGCTCACCGAAGCGCCCAACGCCGACCTGCGGGTGGCCACCGTGCACGCCGCCTACGACTACCTGCTGCGTGAGTTCGGCCTGGAAGTCACCGCGGTGGTGGAACCGGCCCATGGCATCGAGCCGAGCCCGAGCCAGCTGAAAAAGACCATCGATCAGCTGCGCGAGCTAGACGTGAAAGTGATCTTTTCCGAGCTGGACTTCCCGTCCACCTACGTCGACACCATCCAGCGCGAGTCGGGCGTGAAACTCTACCCGCTGTCGCACATTTCCTACGGCGAATACAGCGCCGAGAAGTACGAGAAGGAAATGACGGACAACATGAACACCGTGGTGCGCGCCATCCAGGAAGCCGGGCAATGACCGCGGCGGAAAATCTGCACGTGACGGCCATCGGCCCGACCCTCGACTTTCAGCAGGTCAGCCTGGTGCTGGGGCGCACGCAGATTCTCGACAACGTCAGCTTCACGGTGCAGCCAGGCAGCGTGCACGCCCTGGTCGGCCCCAACGGCGGCGGCAAGAGTTCGCTGATCAAGACCCTGCTCGGCCAGATGCCCCATCAGGGCAAACTCAGCCTGCAGTGGCCCGGCGCCGTTGGCACCATCGGCTACGTGCCCCAGGCCCTGGAATTCGACCGCGGCCTGCCGATGACCGTGGACGACTTCATGGCCGCCATGTGCCAGCGCCGGCCGGCGTTTCTCGGCCTGTCCAAGCATTTCAGCAAGCCCATCGACGATGCGCTCGCCCGTGTCGGCATGCTGGAGAAGCGCAAACGGCGCATGGGCGCGCTGTCCGGCGGCGAACGCCAGCGCGTGCTGCTCGCTCAGGGGTTGATTCCCGCACCGCAGTTGCTGGTGCTCGACGAACCGATGTCGGCCCTCGACGAAGCCGGCATCCAGGTGTTCGAGCGCCTGCTCGGCGATTGGCGCCGTACCGGCATGACCGTGCTGTGGATCGAGCACGACCTGGAAGCGGTCAAGCGCCTGGCCGACCGCGTCACCGGCCTGAGCCGCCGGGTACTGTTCGATGCGCCGCCTGCCGAGGCACTGACGCCGGAGCGCCTGCTCGGCCTGTTCTCCACCCATGCCCGCACCGTGGAGGCCGCCCAGCCATGATCGACTATGAACAGTTCCGCCTGCTGATCCAGGGCTGGGCCTCGGCCGGCTACCTGCCCGCCGCGCTGGCCTACGGCTTCGTGGTCAACGCCCTGCTGGCCGGCCTGCTGATCGGCCCGGTGCTGGGCGGCCTGGGCACCCTGGTGGTGGTCAAGCGCTTCGCGTTCTTTTCCGAGGCGGTGGGCCATGCCGCGCTGACCGGCGTGGCCATCGGCATCCTGCTCGGCGAGCCCTACACCGGCCCCTACGGCGCCTTGTTCGGCTACGCGCTGTTGTTCGGCATCCTGCTCAACTACCTGCGCAACCGCACGGGCCTGGCGCCGGATACGCTGATCGGGGTGTTCCTGTCGGTGTCCCTGGCCATGGGCGCCAGCCTGCTGCTGGTGCTGGCCGGGCGCATCAACGTGCACATTCTGGAAAACGTACTGTTCGGCTCGGTGCTGACCGTCAATGGCACCGACCTGCTGGTGCTGCTGGCGGTCGGCGGCCTGGTCATGGGCCTGGCGCTGCCGCTGTACAACCGCATCATGCTGGCCAGCTTCAACCCGCAACTGGCGGCGGTACGCGGCGTGGCGGTGAAGAGCCTGGATTACCTGTTCGTGATCCTGGTGACGCTGATCACCGTGGCCGCGGTCAAGGTCATCGGCGCCATTCTGGTCGGGGCCCTGCTGGTGATTCCGGCGGCCGCCGCGCGCCTGCTCAGCCAGTCGCTGAAAGGCTTCTTCTGGCTCTCGGTGCTGATCGCCACCGTCAGCACGCTGCTCGGCATCCTGTTGCCCATCGTGCTGGATCTGCCGATCCCCTCCGGCGCCGCGATCATCATGATCGCCGGTATCGCCTTCGCCCTCGCCGCCATCGCGCGCGGCGTCGTACCAAGCTTGAAAGGGAACCTGGGATGACCCATCGACTTCACCACCTGGGCCTTGCCCTGCTCCTCAGCCTGCCGGGCCTGGCCCTCGCCAAGGACGTCACCGTCCTGGTATCGCAGCCGATCACCTTCGGCCTGGCCAGTGACCTGCTCGACGGCACCCAGGTGCAGATCGAGCGCGCCGCTCCGGCCAACCTGCCGGCGAGCCGCCAGGTGTCCTACTTCGCCGGGCGTGGCGCCGCCGCGCTGCAGAAGGTCGCCGTCGATGCCGACGCGGCCATCGCCCTGCGCTCGCTGTGGGCCGAAGACCCGCTCTACCCCATGGCCCGGCGCAGCAATATCCGCATCGTCGAGATCGATGCCGCCCGCCCGGTGGATGGCGCCCTGCCGGGTATCGCCATCCAGGCCGAAAGTGCCGGCGACAACGACCTGGCCAGCCACCCCTGGCTGGCGATCAACAACATGGGCCGCATGGCCGACGTGATGGCCGCCGACCTGGTGCGCCTGGCACCGGACGCCAAGGGCAAGGTCGAGCAGAACCTGGCCACCCTCAAGCAGCGCCTGCTCAAGCTCAACGCCCACAGCGAGCGCGAGTTGGCCAAGGCCGACAACCTGTCGGTGTACAGCCTCAGTGATCGCCTGGACTACCTGGTCAGCGGCCTCAACCTCGACCTCGTCAGCAGCGACAGCCGCGATGACCGCGACTGGGATGCCGACGCCCTGAAGTCCCTGACCAGCGCCCTGAAAGCCGATGACGTGGCCCTGGTGCTGGCCCATCGCAACCCGCCCGAGCCGGTGGCCGAAGCGGTGAAGGCCGCCGGCGTAGCGCTGCTGGTACTGGCGACCGACAGCGACGATCCGGTCGCCGAACTGGAAGGCAACGTCAACGCGCTGGTCAAGGCCCTGGCCCAATAACGGGTTGGGTGCGGCAATGAAAAAGGCCCGATGCAGCTGCATCGGGCCTTGTTGTTTTGATCCTGGTGGGGGCTCACCCCAGCCTGCCAACGCGCTCAGAGCTCGGTGGCGTCTTCGGCGAACTCGGGCACGTCCTGTTCCAGGGCACGGGACTCGAGCAGCTCTTCCTGATAATCGTCCATCTCTGTTCTCCTTCTCTCTTTGGTCTCGTGCCGATTCTATGAAAGCGGTGTGACTGTCCTGTGACATGAATCAAGCCCGTGTGGTTCAGCAACCCCGCTGCTCAGCACTGGCCTGGGACACATTACTCCCTGGCTCGACGCTGCGCGTCAACCAGACGTTACCGCCGATTACCGAGCCCTTGCCGATGGTGATGCGCCCCAGGATGGTGGCACCGGCGTAGATCACCACGTCGTCCTCGACGATCGGGTGACGCGGCTGCCCCTTGTGCAGCTGGCCGCTCTCGTCGCTGGTGAAGCGCTTGGCGCCCAGGGTCACCGCCTGGTAGATGCGCACGTGGTTGCCGATGACCGCCGTCTCGCCGATCACCACGCCGGTGCCATGGTCGATGAAGAAGCTGTGGCCGATCTGCGCACCCGGGTGGATGTCGATGCCGGTCGCACCGTGGGCGGTCTCCGCGGCGATACGGGCCAGCAACGGCAGGCCGGCGCGGTACAGATGGTGCGCCAGGCGGTGGTAGATAACCGCCAGCACGCCGGGATAGCACAACAGCACCTCATCGACGCTGCGCGCCGCCGGGTCACCGTTGTAGGCGGCCACCACATCCTGATCGAGCAGGCGGCGCAGGGCCGGTAATGCGGCGGCGAAGTCGCGCACGACGGCAACCGCCCGGCTATCCACGTCATCACCGGGCTCACCGCGCTGACGCGCCGCATAACGCAGCTCCATGCGTACCTGTGCCACCAGGGCGTTGAGCGCACGATCCAGGGTATGACCAACGTAATAATCTTCGCTTTCCTCGCGCAGCGCCGAGGGCCCGAGGCGCATCGGAAACAGCGCACCACACAGGCCCGTCAGGATTGCCGCCATGGCTTGGCGCGAAGGCAACTCGCGGCCACCCAGCTCCGTGTGCCGGCCAGAGCGGTTACGCCATTCGGCACGCGCGGCGCGCAGGCCGGCCACGGTCTGCCCCAGCTCCCAGTTGATGGGGCGGGAACAGTATTCAGCATCGGCGCCATCGTCGTTGCGGATGGCAAACTCGCCGTTCATTGCGACCTCGGCTCAGCAGGCGGCCGGCACCCATGGCCGGCCCGAACAGGGACAATACGGCGCGCCCGCAGGCGCGCTCAACTACTCGAAGGTTATGAGCTTAGTGCCCAAAGGCATATTCCTCAGCCGTCCAGTGGCGCGATGCCAGGCGCCATGCTGGCGATACGCAACGCCAGCCCTTCGTAAGGCTCGAGCTGGATATGCAGTTCACCTTCGGCGGACAGATCGCCCAGCAACCGCTCATGGATGATGTCCACCACCGGCCCCGGCTCGACGTGCTCCAGGGTGATCACCTCGCTGAGCGGCTCGGCGCCGAAGTTCAGCGCCGTGACCTGGATGCCGCGGCCGGCAGGCAACTCATGCACCATGATCAACAGCGCCGGGTGCTGGGTGACCGGTACGGCGATCTGCCGGCTGGACGCCACGCCGTGGGAGCGCCGCGCCGCGAACAGCCGACGCGCCTGGGAGGCGAACGACTGCGGGTCCTGCAGCTGCTCGGCGAGGCTGCCGTAGAGCTGGCGGGAACGGGGCAGGCCTTCGGCGGACAGCAGCGCCTCGGGGTCGAGGTCGACCAGGTCATAGCCGCCGCGGTTGATCCAGCGCGTGTCGCCGTCGGCGATCAGCTCGGCCACCTGCTCGGCCTCCAGGGGCAAGGCGCCGACCAGGTCCCAGCCCGACAGCGCCACCACACCGGGCTGCATGGCGTTGAACATCAGCAGCAGCAGGTGCACGCGGCGGATCTGCTCGATATCGGCGTCGGTGATGGTGCTCAGGTCGCGAATGCCCAGTGCCGCGGTGATGATGCTCACCGTGGTGCAGGCCACGCCGTTGGTGACGAATTTCAGGTTGTAGGGCGCGTGTTCGCCGGTCAGGCGCTCGTACATCTCGCCGCGAATATGCTCGCGCAGGATGCTGCCCGGCAGGCTCTGGCCGCGGAACACGTAGGTGTCGTTGGCATGCAGAGTCCAGAAGTGCACCAGTTCGAGGGTCAGTTCGTCATGGTTCTGCAGGGCATGGATCAGCGACGCCGGGTCGATGCCGAAATCGTGCATCTGCTGCAGCATCAGGCGCAGGAACTCCACCTCGCCGGTCAGCAAGGCGTGCTGGTAGGCCGGCCGGGTGATGAAGTCGTAGGACAGGTCGGCGCCGCCCTGGGACATGGCGGCAATGTCGTCCAGGGTCAGGTTCAGTTCCTGGAAGCTGAACGCCCCGGCCTTGCGGATCATGCCGGCGAGCAACTGGTTGCCGGTCAGCGACAGCGGGTGGCTCTCCGACCAGGCATTGCCCTGGCTGCGCCGCTCGACGCCGAGAAAGCCGTTGGCATCCAGGCGCAGCACACGCGAGCCGATCACGTCGATGGCGTGCAGCGACTCACCGGTGACCAGTTGCTGGGCGGCGAAGGTCGGGTCCAGCCAGTTCAGGGACGGCTGGCCTTCCTTGAAGTAGTGCAGGTACACCCAGCGCCGCACCTTGCCGTCGACCCCGGTGATCTCACCGGTGGCACTCCAGTCGGTTTCCTTGACGCCCGGTTCGAAGAAGATCACCCGCTGCAGCTGGCCGACGATGTAGTGCTTGTCACGCAGGGCGTCGACCGTGGCCGGTGACAGGTTCACCGAGTCGCGGCCCTCGGGCAGCGGTGGCAGCAGCTCCCAGTCGGCCTCGGCGATCTCCACCATGTGATAGAGGCCGGGATAGTCGCCATAGGCCATTTCCGCCAGACGGAAATCCGCACCCTTGCCGGTATGCGAAGGGATCGAGTCGTCGATGGTCACCGCATTGTGGGCCGCGGCGACACGGCTGAGGTGCACTAGCTCTTCCTCGCTGCCGAAGCGCGGGTCGATCTCCAGGCTGATGCGGTCGAAATTGCCGTCGACGGTGGGCGTGTATTCACGCCCCTGCAAACCACCCGAGCGGCGCAGCGGCCCGGTGTGGATGCCCTGTACACCCAGTTCGGAAAGCGCCGACCACAGGCGTTCGTCGCCGAGCGCCTGCAGCACCGAGCCATCGGGCGAGGTGATGATCGAGGCCGGATAGACCGCCAGCCACACCGAGGCTACCGCGGTAACGCTGCGTGGCCGGGCCAGTGCGTAGGGTTGCTGCCACAGGCGGGCCTGGCCCGAATACAGGCGCGTGCGCTGGCGGGCGGCGTGCAGCATGGACTGCTCGACCAGCCAGTTGATCTGTTGTTCATCTGCCATAGCGATCCCGGGATGCGAGAGAAAGGATCGCGAACGGCCAGGCCGTCCGCCGGTTCTAGAGTTTCAGAACCGGCTGCCAAGGCTTCGTTCAGATTGATTGCCGAGCGTGCTCAGTGATCCTGCTGGGCTTTGAGATACAGCAGCAGGCCATCGATCTTTTCCTGATCACCGATGCCCCAGAAGCGCATCTTGTTGCCAGGCACCACGCTGTCGGAGTCCTTGATAAAGGCGCTCAGGGTGTCGTGATCCCAGACCACATCCGCCTGCTGCATGGCGGGCGAATACCTGTAGTCCCCGGTGGCGCCAGCATGGCGGCCGAAGATGCCGTTGAGTTGCGGCCCGAATGCCGCCCGCGCGCCCGGCCCGACGTTGTGGCAGTTACCGCAGACGCGCTTGAACAATGCCTCGCCAGCAGCGATGTCGGCTTCGGCCAGGGCCGTTTGGGTGAACAGCGCGCTCGTCACGATGAGCAACCCGTGACGCAGGAGGCGGCAGCCCGGCAGGTGAGTCAGTAGAGAAACAGTCATTGGCACGCAGAAAGTCGATGCGAAGGGGCCACCAGTATGCCCCAGCACCCGCACCGATTCATTGATCTGCGTGGGTCTGTACGAGAAGTCTCCGAGCGAAGGTCAGGCGAGGCAAAAATCGGTGAGGAAGCGGAGTTTACGAGTTGTAAATGAGCATTCCGAACCGATTTTTAACGAAGCATCACCGAGCGCAGGCACTTTTCGTACAGAGCCTAGCGAAAGATCAGCGACTGATGCACGCCCGCTCCTGCCCTCGCCCCCGTGCCCACGGCGAGCGCCACCGAGCCGGCGGCCAAGGCCGCATCGCCACAGGCGAAGACCCCGGGCACGGTGGTTTCCTGGGTTTCACCGGTTTGCAGGTAAAGGCCCATCGGCCCTTCCAGCAAGGTGCAGCCAAGTTGCGTGGCCAACGAATTGCCCTGGTGCGTACGCGGCATCACGAACAATCCGTCCAGTGCCACGCTCCGGCCGTCGGCCAGATTGACGTCGACGCGCTCGCCCCCGATCGACTGCACGCGGTCCGGCTCGACCACCACGCCACGCCGCGCCAGCTGTTCGAGCTGCTCGGCATCGGGCACGAAGGCGCCGTTGAGAAAGAAGGTGGTGCTGCCCCAGTCCGGCAGCATCATGGCGTGGTGAATCGACAGGGGCGAGACGGCCAACACGCCGATGCGCCCCTGGTCCAGCTCGTAGCCGTGGCAGTACGGACAATGGAACACATGGCGCCCCCAGCGCTCGGCCAGCCCCTCGATGGCGGGCAGCTCGTCGCGCACCCCGCCGGCCAGGATCAGCCGTCGGGTGGCCAGCTCCTGGCCGCCGCGCAGCGTCACCAGGAAGCCGTCGCCGTCACGCTGCACGTCAGTGGCCTCGCCCACCTGCCAGGTGACGTTGGGATAGTCCATCAATTCGGCGCGACCGTCGGCGGCGATGTCGTCGGGGGCGCGCCCGTCCTGGCCGAGAAAGCCGTGGGAATGGCTGGCGAAGCGGTTACGCCGTACACCGGCGTCGATCACCAGCACACGGCGCCGGGCGCGGGCCAGTTGCAGGCCGGCGGACAAGCCGGCATAGCTGCCGCCGACGATGATTGCGTCATAACGCATGCGCTATTGCTCCATGGGGGGACTCGGAGACTGCCGAGCCTTCATGAAACACCATAAGTTACATAATGCAAAAGCGTCAACCTCTCGTAACTTTATTCATTACGAATCATACTCGCCGCCCTTGCATCCAGCCCGAGACGCCCCATGAGAAACGACACCCGGCTATCCCGCATGCTGCACGTGCTGATTCATATGGATCGCCACGGCCAGCGCACCACCTCGGACACCATCGCGCGCATGCTGGAAACCAACCCGGTGGTGGTGCGGCGCACCATGGGCCTCTTGCGCGACAAGGGTTACGTAAGCTCCGACAAGGGCCACAACGGCGGCTGGTCACTGGCCAGGCCGCTGGCCGCGATCACCCTGCTGGACATTCATCAAGCCCTGGGTTCGCAGTCGATCTTCAGCATCGGCCTGGCGACCGACAACCCCACCTGCCTGGTCGAGCAGGCCGTCAACCACGCACTCGGGCAGGCCTTCGACGAAGCCCAGGCGTTACTCCTGCAGCGGCTGGCATCGATCAGCGTGGCGTCCCTGGCCGAGGACTTCGACGCGCGCTACCGGGCCCTCGAGGTCCCTGGCAAGAACCTCTGAGCACGGCAGTAGCGGCGTTTACAGGTCGCGGAACAGGTCGTGGGCGTTGAGCAACGCGTAGGCGATTTCCGGGCGCCGCTCCAGGCCGCGGCGAATGGCGGCGGGAATCGCCTGGCGGGTCTTGCGGCACAGGCCGGGGAAGCTCCGCACCTCGATGGCGATGCCGCGCATGCTGCGCACTTCGTTGAACCCCGGCGCCACTTCGACGCGAATCCCCAATTGCTCGAACATGCGCTGCTGCATGCGCTCCAGGTCTTCGAGGCTGGCCAGGTTTTCCAGCCGTTCGAGCAGGCGCTTCTCTTCGCTCTTGGTCAGCAGCAGGATGCGCTGATGCTCGCCGGGGGTTTCCAGCAGCTGTTCGCGCTGGCAGTCGCAAGCGCCCGGCGGGCAGGGATGGCGGATCGGCAGGGATGAATTCATGGCCTGCATCATAGCCAGGCCGACGGCGCGTTGACCATGGTCAACGCGCCGCCAGTTGTCGGCGCCGATCAGGCGCTGAGCTTGAAGCGCCCTACCAGGCTATTGAGGCCCTGGGCCAGGTGCGCCAGCTCGCTGCAGGCCGCAGCCGTCTGGTTGGCGCCCGAGGCGCTCTGGATCGACAGGTCGCGGATGCTCACCAGGTTGCGGTCCACCTCGCGGGCCACATGGGCCTGCTCTTCCGAGGCGGTGGCGATCTGCAGGTTGCGCTCGTTGATCATGCCGATGGAGTCGACGATCTGCTCCAGGGCCACGCGCGCATCGTCGGCGACCTGCAGGGTGTTGGTGGCCTCCTGGCTGCTGCCGCGCATGGCCTGCACGGCCTTGTCGGTACCAGTCTGGATCGCCGCGATCATCTGCTCGATTTCCTGGGTCGAGGCGGACGTGCGATGGGCCAGGCCGCGCACTTCATCGGCCACCACGGCGAAACCGCGGCCATGGTCACCGGCGCGGGCCGCCTCGATGGCGGCGTTGAGGGCCAGCAGGTTGGTCTGTTCGGCCACGTTGCGGATCACGTCGAGCACCTTGCTGATGTCCCGCGCCTGATCGGCCAGCCCCTGCACCTGATCGGAGGCCTGCATCACGTTGCTCGACAGGTTGCGGATCGCCGACACGGTGCGCGCCACGTGCTGGTTGCCGGCGTTGGCCGACACGGTCGACTCCCGGGAGGCGTCCGATGCGCCGCTGGCGTTGCGCGACACTTCGTCGACCGCCGAGCTCATCTGCGTCACCGCGGTGGCCGCCTGGTCGATCTCGGCATTCTGGCTCAGCAGGTTGCGGGTGCTCTCCTCGGTGACCGAGGCCATCTCTTCGGCCGCAGCGGCCAACTGGGTGGACGAATCGCTGATCTGGCGGATGGCATCGTTGAGGTTCTTCTGCATGGCCGCCTGGGCGGCGAGCAGGCGCGACGCCTCGTCCTTGCCGGTCACCAGCACGGTGCGGGTCAGGTCGCCCGAGGCAATGGTCTCGGCACTCTGCAGGGCTTCGCGGATCGGCGCGGCGATGGAACGGGTCAGCAGGGTCGCCAACAGCACGGTCAGCAGCACCGCAACGCTGATGGTCACCAGCACCCCGGTGCGGCCGTGCTGGTAAATGGTATTGGCGTTGATACCGGCCTGCTTGGCGCCCTGCATGTTGTAAGCGGTCAGCTCATCGAGCTGTTGCTGCAGGGTGGCGCCGGCCTCGCGCACGGAACCGTTGGCCAACGCCAGCGCCTGAGTCAGCTGGTTCTGGCGCAAAGAATCGACGATCTGCTGCTGACCGCTCAGGTAGGTTTGGGCACTGGTATCGACCCGGTTGAACATGCCGCGTTCGACATCGGAGGACACCATGTGCCGGCCATACTGATCGAGAATCTGCTGCAGCGCGGTACGGTAGCTCTGCGCCACGCTGTCGTCGATCGACTGTTGGCTGGTGTTTTCCACCACGGCCAGCATTCTCAGGGTTTCCAGGCGGACATTGAGCAGATCCTTCTGCATCTCGCCGGTGGCCTGGATGCTCGCCATCCAGTTGTTTTCGATCTCCTGTTCGGCATCGTAGAGGTCACCGAGCTTGAACAGCGAGAAGACGCCCAGCGCCATCACCAGCAGGGTGATGAGCGCGAAGCAGAAGGCAGCCCGGGGGGCGATATTGAAGCTGCGAAGGTTCATGGTGGCACCAGATCATGGGGTGTTCTACCAACCACTCCCTGTCGGCCCAGCAGATGCGCTGCCGGTTCCGACACACGCACTTACAAAATAGCAAAACGCCATCAACCCGCACGTTAAATAAATCTATCGCCATGATGCAAAGTGCCCTGCTTTTGCAATCAATCCTGACTATTCGGCCAGCTAGGCGACACTGGCGCTTTGTCGGGCAATCTTTATCATCCGCGCGCGAGTATGGGGAACTCCAGCCTACCGCCCCGGTGTCGAACCCCGAGTCCGACAGGCGCGGCGCAACAGCCGCCCGGCCCCTTCACCCCATCAAAGGAACGATTGATGAGCATTCACAGCAACGCGGGGCTCCTTCCCGACGAGCACAGCCTGGTCAACCTGCCCCGTCTGGTGGCGCGCTACTACAGCGAGCGCCCGGACCCGAGCGACCCTGCTCAGCAGGTGGCCTTCGGCACCTCGGGCCACCGCGGTTCTTCGCTGAAGAACAGCTTCAACGAATGGCACATCCTCGCCGTGACCCAGGCCATTTGCGATTACCGCCGCGGCCAGGGCATCGACGGCCCGCTGTACATCGGCATGGACAGCCATGCGCTGTCCGAACCCGCCTTCGTTTCTGCCCTGCAAGTACTGGCCGGCAACCGCATCGAGACGCGTATCGATGCCGGTTGCAGCGAAACCAACGGCGAGCCGGGCTATACCCCGACCCCGGCGATTTCCAAGGCGATTCTCGATTACAACAAAGGGCGCAGCAGCGGCCTGGCCGACGGCATCGTAATCACGCCTTCGCACAACCCGCCGGCCGATGGCGGCTTCAAGTACAACGCCAGCAATGGTGGCCCGGCCGATACCGGCGTCACCAAGTGGATCCAGGAGCGCGCCAACCAGTTGCTGGTCGCTGGCCTGAACGGCGTACAGCGCATCGACTATGCCAGCGCCCTGAAAGCCCCGACCACCCAACGTCATGATTTCATCGAGCAGTACGTCGGCGATCTCGAGCAGGTGCTCGACATGCAGGCGATCCGTGGTTCGGGCCTGAAGTTCGCGGTCGACCCGCTCGGCGGCGCAGGCGTGCATTACTGGACGCGCATCGCCGAGCGCTTCGGCTTGCCGCTGGAGGTTTTGTCGACCCGCATCGACCCGACCTTCCGCTTCATGCGCCTCGACTGGGACGGCAAGATCCGCATGGACTGCAGCTCGCCCCATGCCATGGCCGGGCTGATCGAGAACAAGGACCGCTTCGACGTGTCCTTCGCCTGCGACACCGACCATGACCGCCACGGCATCGTCGCCCGCTCGGTAGGCCTGCTCAACCCCAACCATTACCTGGCGGTGGCCATCGAATACCTGTTCACCCACCGTCCGCAGTGGGCGGCCCAGGCCGCCATCGGCAAGACCCTGGTGTCGTCGTCGATGATCGACCGCGTGGCCAAGGGCATCAGCCGCGACGTGGTGGAAGTGCCGGTGGGCTTCAAGTGGTTCGTCGATGGCCTGATCGACGGCCGCTTCGGCTTTGGCGGTGAAGAATCGGCCGGCGCCTCGTTCCTGCGCAAGGACGGCAGCGCCTGGTCCACCGACAAGGACGGCATCATTCTCGGCCTGCTGGCGGCGGAAATCACTGCCGTCACCGGCAAGGACCCGGGCGAGCGCTATCAGGCGCTGACCGAGCGTTTCGGCGCGCCGGTGTACCAGCGTATCGACGCCCCGGCGGATCGCGAGCAGAAGGCCCGCCTCGGCAAGCTGTCGGCGTCCCAGGTGACCGCCAGCGAGCTGGCCGGCCAGCCGATCACCGCGATTCTCACCGAGGCGCCAGGCAACGGCGCGGCCATCGGTGGGCTCAAGGTGGTGACCGACAATGGCTGGTTTGCCGCGCGCCCGTCCGGCACCGAGGACGTCTACAAGATCTACGCCGAAAGCTTCGAGGGCGATGCCCACCTCAAGCGCATCCAGAGCGAAGCCAAGGCCCTGGTCGACAGCGTGCTGGCCGGCTGATAAACGAAACGCCCGGCATCAGCCGGGCGTTTTTTAGATCGGTTTGAAAAGCCTGGCCTCAGGACGAATAAACTTCCGCACCCCGCACGACCTTGGTCCGGCGTACCACCTGCTGCCGACTTATCTGCCTCTGCACCTGCGCCACCGCGCCCAGCACCTGCTGTGCCCACTGCTGATCATCGGGGCGCACCACCACCACGCGAAAGCCATGGTGCTGGCCTTCGATCTGCACGCCTTCGGAATCGTCGACGTGCAGGTCGATATCGAATGCCGACGGCAGCTTCGAGGGCGCGTGGGACAGCCCGCGCGCGGTCAGCGCATGCTTGTGGCGCACGCTGTTCACCACGCCGTCGACGTGAATGCCGTGGAGCATCAGCCAGCGCCGGATGTACGCAGGCGTGCGCCCGGACGAGGTGTAGATCCACACGCTGCAATTCTGCCGGCGCAGCTCGCGAATCAGCGAACGGGTGCCGATGCGCAGCGGCTCGCCGAGCCAGCGATGGATGAACGCCGGCAGCCTGCTCGGTTCGGCGTCGCTATGCAGGGCCTGGCAAGCCAGGGTGTCGTCGATGTCGAAAGAAATGCGCAGGCGCTGGCGCTTGAGCGAAGCCAGCGGGACGAGACCTCTGAAGGACTGCAACGTCGGCAGATCGGTGAGGTGAGATAGCCGGGCTGCAAAACGCTTGTTCATTACGCCTCCCACCGCTGTGCCGCAGCGAGCTTCTTCTCGCTGATAAAGAACTTCTTGCGCTCGGGCGACTGGTCCTCGAGAAACGCAGCGTATTTCTTCTTGATCTTGGGCAGTTCGTACAAGGCCTTCACCCCGTGCTTGGCGGAGTTGCGGATCACCGAAGAGGGATTGAAGTAGCCTTCGGCATTTTCCAGGGTCAGTACGAAAGGCGGCTGCCCATCACGCATCAGCAGGTAGCTGACGATCAACGAGCCGGTACGGTTGTTGCCTTCGATGAACAGCTGCGGCTTGCTGAGAATCCGCACATAGACGCCGGCGGCACGCTTCCAGACCGATTCGCCGCGATGGGCGCAATACCAGTTGAACACGTCTTTGATTCCGCCTTCGATGTTGTTGAAGAAGTGCGCTTCAGTCGCCGCCAGGTGCTGGGCGAACTCCTGCCGACGTGCCGCGTCTTGCCCACAGAGTACGGTGGCATTGAGTTCCAGCATCAGGTTCAGGTTCTGCAGTTCGAACAGGTCGATGCCGCGGGCGACATATTCGTCAATCAGCCCGTAGCCCTCAAGCACATTTTCCAGCACTTCATCGGTGAGCGGATCGCGAGGCTCGGTAAAGTGCCGGCTGAGTTCGGCGAAGCGACTCTGCACCTCGCGCAGCGCGTGCTCCACCGCAGGTAAATCAAGGCGACGCTTGGCAGGCATTGGCATTCCTGTACGAAAAATTTTGAAACGACAAAACGGCCGATACCCGTTGGAGCGTTTCCACTCCTCACGGCATTCGGCCTGCAGCGATGACAGCGGTTAGCTGAACTTGCCGCTGATGTAGTCCTCGGTCATTTTCTCTCGGGGATTGCCGAAGATCTGGTCCGTTGCGCCCATCTCGACCAGGTAGCCCGTGCGGGTGCCCTGGGAGATGTCCACCGAGAAGAACGCCGTGGTGTCGGCCACACGGATGGCCTGCTGCATGTTGTGGGTCACCAGGGCGATGGTGTAGTCCTTCTTCAACTCGATCATCAGCTCCTCGACCCGGCGCGTGGCGATCGGGTCGAGCGCCGAGCAGGGTTCGTCGAGCAGCAGCACTTCCGGCTCGGTGGCGATGGCGCGGGCGATACACAGACGCTGCTGCTGGCCGCCGGACAGCGACAGGCCGCTGACCTTGAGCTTGTCCTTGACCTCGTCCCACAGTGCGGCGCCTTGCAGGGCATGCTTGACGCGGTCGCCCAGGTCGCCCTTGTAGCGATTGAGCCGCAGGCCGAACGCGACGTTGTCGAAGATGCTCATCGAGAACGGGTTGGGCTGCTGGAACACCATGCCGATGTAGCGGCGCACCACCACCGGATCGACGCCCTTGCCGTAGACATCCTGACCGAGAAAGTGCACGTGCCCTTCGAAGCGGAAGCCCTTGATCAGGTCGTTCATGCGGTTGAGGCTGCGTAGCACGGTACTCTTGCCGCAACCGGACGGGCCGATGAAACCGGTGATCTTGTTCTTCTCGATCGGCACATGGCTGTCGCGCACGGCCAGGAAGTTGCCGTAGAAAATCTTGTCCAGCTTGCAGTCCATGACCACGGGTGCGTGGGTCTCGAACGGGGCGGCCATTTGTGGGGATAATTGGTTCACAATCAGAGTGCTCCCATTCTCAATACTTGGGCTTGCCGAAAATACGGCTGATGACATTCACCATGAGCACGATCAACACCAGGACCAGCGAAGCGGCCCAGGCGAGCTCAAGCTGATTGTCGAACGGCATGCCGGAGAAGTTGTAGATGAGTACGGCAAGCGATGCCGTGGGATTCATCACGGCCAGCTCACCGTTGTGGTAGATCCAGTAGTTGCTGAACAGCGCGGTAAACAGCAGCGGCGCGGTTTCGCCAGCGGCGCGGGCCACAGCCAGCATGACGCCAGTGAGGATCGCCGGCAGGCCGGTCGGCAGGATGATCTTCCAGACCACCTGGGAGCGGGTGCAGCCCATGCCGTAGGCAGCGTCCTTCATGACCTTGGGCACCATCTTCATCGCCTCTTCGGCGGTCAGCACGACGATGGGCAGCATCAATACCGCCAGGGCCACGCCGCCGGCCGGTGCCGAATAGGTGCCGGTGGTGACGACCACCAGCGCGTAGGCGAACACCCCGGCGAGAATGGATGGCAGCCCGGTGAGCATCTTGGCCGCGAAGCGCGCGGCATTGGCGAGCCGGCTATGGGGCCCCAGCTCGGCCAGGAAAATCGCCGCGAGAATGCCGACCGGCACGGCGATGGCAGCCGCGATGCCGACCATCACGAAGGTGCCCGCCATGGCGTTACCAAAGCCACCGCCGGTCTCGAAACCGGTCGGTGGCAGTTCGGTGAACACTTCCAGGCTGAGGCGCGCGCCGCCACGGGTGATCAGCATGTAGAGCACGGAGAGCAGCGGCACGCTGGCCAGCAACGCCACGAGCCAAGCCATGCCGGTCAGCACCAGGCTACGCAGCGCACGGCCCTCGAAGCGGCGCTGCAGGCTCGGCATTTCGGCGGGAGGAGCAGTCAGGTCAGTCATTATTTATGGCCCCGCTGGGCGTAGACCATCAGCATCGAGCCGATGATGTTGACGATCAGGGTGATCAGCATCAGCACCAGTGCGGCGTACATCAACACCTCGACCTCGCGCGGCCCCGCTTCCGGGAAGTTCAGGGCCAGCAGCGCCGCCAGGGTGTTGGCCGGCGCGAACAGCGACAGGGAAATGTTGTTGGCGTTACCGACCAGCATGGCCAGTGCCATGGTTTCACCCAGGGCGCGGCCAAGGCCCAGCACCAGCGAGCCGAAGATACCGGTCGCGGCGGACGGCACCATCACCTTGAGAATCGCTTCCCAATGGGTGGTGCCCATGCCGTAGGCGGCCTGCTTGGTCTTCATGGGAACGCTGGAGAGCGCATCCTGGGACACCGCAGCAATGGTCGGCAGAATCATGATCGCCAGCACCAGCGCGGCAGGCAGCAGCCCTGGGCCGCTCAGCGAAGAGCCGAAAAAAGGAATCCAGCTGAGTTCGGCGTGCAACCAGGTGGTCAGCGGCCGGATGGCCGGGATCACCACGTAGATGCCCCACAGGCCGTAGACGACGCTGGGGATGGCCGCCAGCAGCTCGACGATGGTGCGAAACACCGCAGCGAGCTTGGCCGGCAGAAAATCCTGGGTCAGGAAGATGGCCATGCTGATGCCGAAGAAACCAGCGATCAACAGGGCGATAAAGGCGCTGTACAGCGTGCCCCAGATGGCGGGCAGGATGCCGTACTTGTTCTGATTGACATCCCAGACGGTGCCAAACAGTACATCGAATCCATATTCCTGCATGCCGGGAAGCGCTTTGCTCCCGACTTCGAATACCAGAGCGAAGACCACGGCCAGAATCAGAACCACGCCTACTCGGGCGAGGGCGCGGAAGGTGCGGTCGACCAGAAAATCCTTCTTGGAAGGCGGCCGACAAGCAGAATCAGGATTGTCTGGTACAAGGAAAGGGCTGGTCATTGGCTAATTCCGACGCAATTGCTGGCCCCTTGCGGCATCTACCGCAAGGGGCCTGGCGGGCATTACTGGATGTTGGCAGACGCTTTGCGAACCTGGTCGATGACCGATTGCGGCAGCGGGATGTAGCCCATCGAATCGGCGATCTTCTGACCTTCGGTCAGGCTGTACTCGACCATGTCGCGCAGGGCCTTGGCCTTGGCCGGGTTACCGTTGTCCTTGCGGAAGATCATCCAGGTGTAGGTGGTGATCGGGTAGGACTTGGCACCGTCCGGGTCCGGCAGCCAGGCCACCAGGTTTTCCGGCATCTTCACGGCAGCGAGCGCTTCGGCACCGCTTTCGGCGTTCGGCACTACATATTCACCGGCCTTGTTCTCCAGCACGGCGAAGTCGACCTTGGCCAGTTTGGCGAAGCCGTACTCGATGTAGCCGATGGAACCGGGCGTCTGGCGAACGGTAGCGGTCACGCCGTCGTTTTTCGGCGACTTGATGAACTTGTCGCTGGCAGGCCAGTTGACCGTGTTGCCTTCGCCCAGCTGCTTGTTGAATTCGCCGTTGATGGCCGACAGGTGCTTGGTGAATACGGCGGTGGTGCCGCTGGAGTCAGCGCGCACGACGACGGTGATCGGCAGATCGGGCAGTTCCAGGTCGGGGTTGGCGGCGACGATCTGCGGATCGTTCCACTGGGTGATCTTGCCCAGGAAGATGTTCGAGTAGACGTCACGGGGCAGTTTGACACCCTTCGGGTTGCCCGGCAGGTTGTAGGCCAGAACGATTTCGCCCGCGGTCATCGGCAGCATTTGCACGCCTTCGGGCACCTTGGCGATATCTTCCTCCTTCATCGCCGAGTCACTGGCGGCGAAATCGACGGTCTTGTTCAGAAAATCCTGTACGCCGGCACCGCTACCCTTGGATTGGTAGTCGACGGTAACGCCGGGCGTGTTCTTGCTGAAATCCTTGAACCAAGTCAGGTAGATCGGCGCAGGGAAGCTTGCACCGGAGCCGGTCAGTCGCAGATTTTCCGCGGCAAAAGACACCGAGGTGGCACAAAGAGAAACCGTAAAGGCGATGGCGGCAGACTTGATTAGCTTTTTCATCAGGGGACTCCTTGTGAGCGGGAGCCCGCACTTTGCATCAATCTCATGAACTTTTTGTGACAGATACTGGCTGATCGCCCGCACCCGGGTTTTCAGCGCGCAAAAAAGGCCCTGGCGCATTGCCAACCGCTGTCCAGGCGGGCCGCGCATCGGCATTCAATACTTGTCATGAGCAGGTAACAAATTATGGCGCTTGCCGCATCACCGAGGCGCCCGCGCAGATAGTAGAGGCGGATGGCGAGCGAATGCGCGACTCGACTGCTCAGCCAGATGCCCTGTGAGGATTTCGCCATTCGATAGCGAATTGCCGTAGCGGCTGCGCGGCGAGGACAGTTTGCGCAGTGCGATGCGCACCAGTTGGCCCGCGCCGGTATCGAACGCGCAAAGGCGTCATGCGAGCATGAAAAAGCCCCGCCTGGGCGGGGCTTTTTCGAGCCTGCTGACCGAGGTCAGGCGGTAGCGCGGTAGCTGCCATCGCGGCCGCGACGGGCCCACATCATCTTGGCAGCGGTCGGGTTGATCGGCGCACCGGTAAAGGTCGGCAGGCTGCGATCGATCCACTGGGCGCCCTGCCCCTTCCAGTTGATTTCGCCACTGATCAGTTTGCTGTCACGCATGATCTCGTGCAACAGCGCCTGTACGCGGGTCTCGCAGAAAACGGTCTGGCGGTCGATCGCCTTCACGAACGCAACTTCACCATCCTTGCGCAACGTCATCAGCAACATCCCGTCGGGGCGCTTCTTGAAATCGATGGCGTAGTCCGGGAGGTTTTCGATCAGGTGCTGGATGGCGTATTGCATGGCTCGTACCCTCTGAGTGGTGTTCCTTCGTCGAGAGGGATATTGCAGACTGCATGCCAGCTATTGGAAAAATCTAAGCCATTGATTTAAAAGGACTATTTACAGACAAAAAATAATTGAACTATGCATCCTGCACGGTAACCGGATTCTGGTCGTGCAAGATGCAATACTGAGAGCGAGGGGATTATTCTATAGAGCGGCAATTCCCCTGGAAGTGCCCTGCCACCCGACACAAGGTAGTCCCATGGCCCAGCCCACCCTGATCATCATCGACATGCAGCGCGGCATGCTCGAGCCGGCCGCCGGCCTGCGCAACAACCCCGACGCCCCGGCGCGCATCGGCGAACTGCTGCAGGCCTGGCGCCTGGCAGGCGCACCGGTGGTGCATGTCCGCCATATCTCCCGGTCGGCAGACTCGTTGTTCGCGCCGGGCCAGGCCGGTGTGGAATTCCAGCCGGCGCTGCAGCCCTTGCCCCGGGAACATGTGGTCGAGAAGAACGTGCCCGATGCCTTCACCCACTCCGGCCTGGAACGCTGGCTACGGGTACGCGGCCTCGAGGCCGTGGTGATCGTCGGGGTCAGCACCAACAATTCCGTGGAAGCGACGGCACGCTCGGCGGGCAACCTGGGTTTCACCACCCACGTGGTCGCCGATGGTTGCTTTACCTTCGCCAAGGCGGACTACCACGGCGTGCTGCGCAGCGCTGACGAGGTGCATGCCATGGCCCTGGCCAACCTGCAGGACGAATACGCCCAGGTAATCGAAACCCGCGCAGCGTTGGCCTTACTGAAGGCCGGCATGGGAAAGGAGTGAGGCGGCCAGGGCGGCCACCTCGGCAGGTGCGGGATCAGAAGCGCGGTTTCAGCGCCTTCCAGCTCGGGTCGTACTTCTGCATCTGGGTCACGTCGTTGCGCGAGCGGATGCCGCAGGTCAGGTACTGGTCGTTGAGCTTGGCCAACTGCTCGTAGTCCAGCTCGACGCCCAAACCCGGCGCCCGGGTCAGCGCCACGCAGCCATCGACGATAGGCAGCTTGCCGCCCTTGATCACTTCCTCGTCCGGCTCCTGCCATGGGTAGTGGGTATCGCAGGCGTAGGACAGGTTGGGCACCGCGGCCGCCACGTGGGTCATGGCCATCAGGCTGATACCCAGGTGCGAGTTGGAGTGCATCGACACGCCCAGGCCGAAGGTGTCGCACATGCGCGCCAGGATCTGCGTGTCGCGCAGGCCGCCCCAGTAATGGTGGTCGGCGAGCACGATCTGCACGCTGCCCAGCGCCACGCTGCGGCGGAACTCGTCGAAGTCGGTGACCACCATGTTGGTGGCCAGCGGGATGCCGGTGCGCTTGTGCACCTCGGCCATGCCCTCCAGGCCCGGGCACGGGTCCTCGTAGTATTCCAGGTCATCGCCAAGCAGCTCGGCCATGCGCAGCGAGGTCTCCACCGACCAGTTGCCGTTCGGGTCGATACGCAGCGGCGCCTCCGGGAAGGCCTGGCGCAGCGCCTTGATGCACGCCACTTCATGCTCGGGACCGAGCAAGGTGCCGGCCTTGAGCTTGATGCTCTTGAAGCCGTTCTCCTCTATCATGGTGCGCGCCTGGGCGACCATCTGCTCCGGGCTGATGCCCTCGCCCCAGCGATCCGGCTTGTAGGGCGAGCCCAGGTGCTCGGCGTACTTGAGAAACAGGTAGGCGCTGAACGGTACGCGATCGCGCACCGCGCCGCCGAGCAGATCCACCAGCGGCATGCCCAGCGAGCGTGCCTGCAGGTCGAGAAAGGCCACCTCGAAGGCCGAGTAGGCATTGGCCACCTGCTTGCTCGGGTGCGAGCCCGGCGCCAGCTCGGCGCCCGCGGTGCCCGGCTTGAGCGCGGCAACGGTCTTCACTACCCGGGCACGCAGGCCATTGAGGTCGAAGGGGTCGAGGCCGACCAGCGAATCCTGCATGGCCTGCAGCACGCTGAGCACCGGCGCATCGCCATAGCTTTCGCCCAGGCCGATAAAGCCGTTGTCGCTTTCCACTTCGATGATCGAGCGCAGCGCGTAGGGTTCGTGGATGCCGCTGGCGTTGAGCAGCGGTGCGTCACGAAACGCAATCGGCGTTACGCGTACGTTTTTGATCTTCATGATTGAAACTCCTTGAATCGCAAGTTTGCTGCGCCGGCCATGCCGGCGCTGGTACTTCTCTTAGGGCCTTTTCACGATCTTTTTTAAGTTCGCAGGAAAGCAAAATCGGACGGTCATGACGTAGGGTGGACAACGCTCTTTTTGTCCACCACTGCGATCGCAGAGCGGTGGACGGATGAAGCGTCGTCCACCCTACGGCTAGCCCGGCCAGCGCCTGTGCATGTCAGGCGGGCGTCACGGCTGGCTTGGGGCTCACGCCATTGCCGTTGCCCTTGGCACCCTTGCTGGTCCTGGTCATGAACACCAGGATGCCGGCGACCAGGGAGACCACCGCCAGGCCGATCAGGCCACCCTCGATGGATCCGGTGTGCTGCTCGAGATAGCCGAAGGTGGCCGGTGCCACGAAGCCGCCCAGGCTGCCCACCGAGTTGATCAGGGCGATCACCGCCGCGGCGATGCGCGCATCCAGGTAGGCCTGGGGAATCGGCCAGAACAGCGAGGACGCCGCCTTGAAGCCGATCGCCGCGAAGCAGATGGCGACGAAGGAGAACACCGGCCCACCGGTGGTCGACATGAACAGCCCGAACGCCGCGATGATGAACGCCGCCGAGGCCCAGGCCTGCTGCCACTTGTAGCGCGAGGCCAGGGCCGCGAAGGCGTACATGGCCACTACCGAGATGATCCAGGGGATGGAGTTGAACAGGCCGATCTCGAAGTCGCCCAGCCCGCCCATGGAGCGGATGATGCTCGGCAGCCAGAAGGTGCAACCATAGATGGTCAGCGAGATGGAGAAGTACAGGAAGCAGAACAGCATGATCTGCGGGTCACGCAGCAGCTTGAAGGCCGAGTGCTTGACCGCGCCGGTCTCCCCCGCCGCCAGTTGGCGCTGGCGCTGCTCTTCGTCGATGCAGTCGGTCAGTGCCTGGCTTTCCTCGCGGGTCAGCCACTTGGCGTCCTTGGGCAGCGAGTCCAGCCAGAACCACACGAAGCCGCACAGCACCACCGAGAACATGCCCTCGATGAAGAACATCCACTGCCAGCCCTTCATGCCCAGGCCGTCGATCTGCAGCAGTGCACCCGACAGCGGCCCGGAGATGATCGAGGCGATCGCCGAGCCGCTGAGGAAGATGGCCATGGCCTTGCCACGCTCGCCGGCCGGCAGCCACTTGGTGAAGTAGTACACCACGCCCGGGAAGAACCCGGCCTCCGCGACGCCGAGCAAGAAGCGCAGGATGTAGAACCAGGTTTCGTTGGGCACGAAGGCCATCGCGGTGGCGACGATGCCCCAGGTGAACATGATGCGGGTCAGCCACACCTTGGCGCCGTAGCGCTGCAGCAGCATGTTCGAGGGCACTTCGAACAGCGCGTAGCCGATGAAGAACAGGCCGGCACCCAAGCCATAGGCGGCGGCGCCGATACCCAGGTCGGTTTCCAGGTGGCTGCGCACGAAGCCGATGTTCACCCGGTCGATGTAGTTGACGATGAACATGACCACGAACAGCGGCAATACGTGGCGTTTCACTTTCGAGACCGCGCGGGCGACAACCTGCGGGTCGGCTGAACCTTGGACGTTATTCAATTGGGGCAACTCCCGATCATTGTTTTTGTGGGATACGCCGATCATGTACGCGGGCATTGATCCCGTCTAATCTAGTTTGGCATTCGATTGATACCCGGATTAGATCAATGTTCGAACTCGCCCAGCTACGCTGCTTCACCACCGTCGCCACCGAACTCAACTTTCGCCGCGCCGCCGAACGGCTGAACATGACCCAGCCGCCCCTGAGCCGGCAGATTCAGCTGCTCGAACACAGCCTGGGCGTCGAGCTGTTCACCCGCAGCACCCGCAGCGTCGCGCTCACCGCCGCCGGCCGGGCGTTCTTCATCGAAGCCCAGAACCTGCTGGAACGCGCCCACCAGGCCGCCAGCTCGGCGCGGCGCTTCGCAGCCGGCGATATCGGCTCGGTGAGCATCAGCTTCGTGGGCAGTGCGGTGTACGAATTCCTGCCCCGGGTGATCGCCGAGGCGCGTCTCAATCAGCCCCAGGTTAAGATTTCCCTGAGCGAGATGAACACCCACCAGCAGCACGAGGCGCTGCGCACCCGGCGCATCGACCTGGGCATCGTGCGTCAGCCGCTGCTGCAGGCCGGCTACGAGAACGAGTGCCTGGTGCGCGAACCCTTCGTGCTGGCCATTCCCAGCGGCCATCCACTGGCCGCCGCCGACCAGGTGGGCGTCGGGGATCTGGATGGCGCGCCCTTCCTGATGTACTCCCACGCCGCCTACCCGCCCTTCAACGAACTGCTGACCGGCATGTTCCGCTCCGCGGGTGTGGCACCGGAATACGTGCAGTGGCTGGGCTCGTCGCTGACCATCCTGGCCCTGGTCAACGCCGGCATGGGCCTGGCCCTGGTGCCGCGCTGCGCCACCAACGTGGTGTTCAAGGACGTGAGCTTTCGCGAGATCGACCTCGGCGCAGGCATCCAGAGCGAGCTGCACCTGACCTGGCGCAGCAACAACGACAACCCGGCCTGCCTGATGCTGCTCGAGGCGATCCGCGCTGCGGTAGCGGCGGACATGCATTGAAGGCCGATAGCGCCGCAGCCTGCGCTTGGCCGCGGCGCTATCGCGGATGACTCCACACCAGGTATGAACGCCGGGATCGGGCTTCGCTGCGCTGAATGTCCGCCTCGATCTCTCTCGGTTTCAGTTCAGCCGCGCCGCCATTTCGTCGACGCGCCAGTCGAGCACCAGCATGTGTCCGGGGTAATGGGAAAACACATAGGGCGCGCCCAGCGCCGGCAGCACCAGCTGTGGCGTCACCCCGCAGGCCCAGAATACCGGCACGCTGTCGGCGTCCATGGGCGGCAGCACACCGAAGTCCGGCGTGGTGAGGTCGGCGATGCCCAGCCTGGCCGGGTCACCGACGTGCACCGGCGCTCCGTGGCCGGTCGGGTAGCGCGCCGTCACTTCCACGGCCAGCGCCACCTTGCTGGCCGGCACCGGGCGCATGCTGACCACCAGCGGTCCGGACAGGCCGCCGGCCTCGCGGCACGGCAAGGTGGTGCGGTACACCGCCGGCGCCGCGCCGGAAACCGGGATGCCGGCGCGGCGCAGCGGCGCATCGAAGGTGTGGCTGCAACCGAGCAGAAAGCCCACGGCGTCGTCCTGCCAATAGGCATTCAGGTCGGTGGGTTCGTCGACCAGCACGCCCTGCTTCCAGACCCGGTAACGCGGCAGCATGCTGCGCAGGTCGATGGGCCCATCGCGGCCATCGACGAATGGGCTACCCGGCTCGGTAACGGCGATCAGCGGGCAGCTCTTCGGGTTGCGCGTGCAGAACAGCAGAAAGTCGTAGGCATGGGCACGCGGCACCACCGCCAGGTTGGCCTGCTGATAATCGTCGAGCACACCCGAGGTGGGGCGTACCCACTCGCCACGGGCGATCAGCTCGCGCAATCGGTGCGGCGTGCTCGGTACTGCGGCAGCGTCCAGAGTCATCGCGACAGCTCCGTGTGGGCGGTTTCGCGCAGGGTCAGCAGCGCCAGCAGTGCACAGAACGCCGCGCCGGCCATGAAGATGCCAGGGGTCAGCAGGAAATCGGTCCTGGCGATGATCCAGGTCACCACATAGGGCGTGAGGCCGCCGCCGAGGATCGCGCCGATATTGAAGCTGATCGCCATCGCCGTGTAGCGCACCCGGGTCGGGAACTGCTCGGCGTAGGTCGGGTAGCCCACCGACTGGATGATCGGCATCGGCAGCGTGGCGATGAACATGGCCAGGGCGGCGATCCACAGCGAGCCGCTGTCCATCAGCAGCATCATCGGGATGACCAGGGTGATGTAGCCGACGAAGCCGATGGTCAGCACCTTGCGACGGCCCAGGCGGTCGGAAAGCCCACCCCAGAACGGCATCATCGCCGCCATGCACAGGCTGATGCAGGCGATCACCCAGAATACCTTGGACTTGTCGAAGCCCAGGTAGGTGGTCAGGTAGACGTTCATGAACACCAGGCCGATCCAGTAACCGGCGTTCTGCCCGAAGGTCAGCAGGATCACCCGGCCCACCGGGCCCAGTTGCGTGCTCAGCACTTCCCTGATCGGCGCCTTGGGTGGCTGTTGCTTCTCGAGAAACGCCTTGAACTCGGGGGTCTCCTCGACGTTATGCCGCATCTTGCAGGAGATCAGCACCAGTGGAATGGCCAGCAGGAAAGGCACGCGCCAACCCCACTCACGCAGCTGTTCATCGCTGAGCAGGCCGGTGGTGGTGGCGCAGACGATGGCCGCCAGCCCGCCGCCCAGCGCCACGCCAACCGGGGTGAAGGCGCCGAAGAAACCGCGTCGCCCGGTCGGCGAGGACTCGGCGACGAAGGCCGCCGCACCGATCACTTCGGCACCCGCGAAGAACCCCTGGGTCAGGCGCATCAGCACCAGCAGGATCGGCGCGATGATGCCGACCTGAGCCGCGGTCGGCAGCAGGCCGATCGTCGCCGTCGCCATGCCCATGCCGATCACCGTGGTGAGCAGCACCTTGCGCCGGCCGATCCGGTCGCCAAGGCGACCGAGCAACACCCCGCCCAGCGGCCGGATCAGAAACGAACTGCCGAACACCGCCAGGGCGGCGAGCAACGAAGCGGTCGGGTTGTCACCGGGGAAGAACAGCGGGCCGATGATCACGGCCATGTAGCCGTACACACCGAATTCGTAATACTCGACCGCGGTACCCGTTGCCGAAGCGGTGGCGGCACGTTTGGCGACCGAGGAAGCTTTTTGCGGGGCGGCCGAAGCCGTTCCCGAATATTCAGGACTGAGCACGCGAGACATATCTCACCTTTATGTCGATTTATGGAGGCAGTGTTGGCCAGTCGGGCTGGCTGTTTCTTGTCGTCCGTAACGCAGCGCGGCGGCTGCGGTCACGGCCCTCTTGCTTTTATTGGCTTGGTGAATCCCGGCAGTGATAGGGGTGTCGCGGCCCGTCTCCAGGGGGCGTGGGGGTGTGACTGACGCGGCGTTGTTGTTGTTAACCGGGCCGCGTCATGGCGTGTTCGTGCAGGGCGCCTGCAACAGCACGCCCTGTTCCTCCAGTGCCTGACGAATCGCCCGGGCAAACTGCGCCGCGCCGGGCTGATCGCCATGGATACAGACGCTGTCCGCACGCACGGGCACCCAGGTGCCCTGCTGGCTGCGCACCCTGCCCTCGTGGAGCATCGTCAATATCTGCATGGTGGCGACGTCGGGGTCGTCGATCATCGCGCCGGGCGTACCCCGGCGGGCCACGGTCTCTCCCATGGTCGGCGCATCGCCGGCGTGAAAGCCACAGGCGATGTTCGCCGAGGTGATGTATGGCAGTACCTCGGCGTCGCTGCCAGCCGAATAAAGCCCGAAGCTCTCGCCCAGGTCACTGTTGAAATCAACCTGCATGGGCGGCCTCCAGTTCGGCGAACAGTGCGCTGCGCGCCAGGCTCAGTTGCTGGGCCCGATCCAGGCTGACCTGCTCGAAGCGGACTTCGTCACCGGGCAGCTTCTGCGCCAGGCGTGGCAGGTCGACGCTGATCACGCTGGCGATTTTCGGGTAGCCGCCAGTGGTCTGCCGATCGGCCATCAGCACGATGGGCTGGCCACTGGGCGGCACCTGGATGGTGCCGAACGCGACCGCCTCGGACAGCAGGTTGGCCGGTTCGATCAACTCGATGGGCTCGCCCTTGAGGCGATAGCCCATGCGCTCCGAATCGTTTTCGATGCGGTAGGCGGTGGACAGGAAACGCGCCCGGGCGGCGGGCCGAAAAAGCCCCCACTCGCGACCGGCGACGATGCGGATCGGTCCATCCGCGTAGCCCAGCAGGGCCGCTTCACGGGGTAGCAGCACCCGCGGCGGATTGGCGAAGTTGCAAGCGATGCCGATCACATCGTCACGGCGCAACGCCCGGCCGGCAAACCCACCATAGGCGCCACGCCCATAGGTGCTGGTGCTGCCCAGTATGGCCGGCAGTCGATAACCGTCGCGCACCGCTAGGTAGGCCCGGGCGCCGCTGACCCGCTTGCCGAAGGCCAGGACGGTGCCCGGGCGCACACGCACGGCGCGCAGGGGCTCGAGGGGTTGGCCATCCAGTGTCGCCCGCAGATCGGCCCCGGCCAGCGCAATCACGGTACCGGACTGAAAGACCAGCTCCGGGCCCTGCAGGGTGATTTCCAGGGTGGCCTGCTCGGCCTCGTTGCCCACCAGCAGGTTGGCCAGGCGGTGGGCGTTCTCGTCCATCACGCCGTTGGCCGGCACGCCAAGGTGCTGATACCCGCTGCGGCCCAGGTCCTGAAAGGTGCAGGCCAGACCAGGCTTGAGTACACGAAGCGTCATGGGCGCACCTCTAGAGCCTGGAACTGTTCGGCGTCGATTGCGACGAAACGCACCCGGTCGCCGGCCTGCAGCAGGCAGGGTGAGGCGCTGGCGAGGTCGAACACCTCGAGCGGCGTGCGACCGATCAGGTTCCAGCCCCCGGGCAAATCCGCGGGATAGATGACGCTCTGCCGGTTCGCCACGCCGATGCTGCCCTTGGCCACCAGGGTGCGTGGCGTGCTGCGGCGCGCTATGGCGAGGCGCCCGTCGAACTCGCCGATATAGGCATGGCCGGGCGCGAAGCCGAGCATCAGCACGTCCACGGTTGTGCGGGTGTGCAGCTCGATCACTTCATGGGGCGTCAGGCCGCAGGCGCAGGCCACCTCATCGAGATCGGGGCCATGCTCGCCGCCATAGCACACCGGTATGGTGATCTCCCGCGAGGTGCTCTGCCCCGCCCCGATCTCCAGGCTGCCGAGCAATGCTTCCAGCTGGCGAGTCAGGCTGCGATACGGCAGTTCCGCCGCCTGGCAGTGCACGCGCTCGGCGCGGTAATGCAGGCCGATGGACACCATGCCCGGCACGACGTCGGTGATGCCCACCAGCGAGCCGCGGCGGCGCTGCGCCTCGATCTGCCGGGCAACGGCGGCCGCATGGCGGTTGGCCGCGAGGCTGAATTGTGCGGCGAACTGGATGATCAGGCAGGCATCGCCGCTAGGGACGATCTGCCAGGCATGCAGTGCCTGATGGATAACGGAGGAATCAACGGTTGCTGGCTGGCCCATGGCGTCTTCATCGTCTTTGGCAGAGGAAATGAAGCGCTCGACGGATACACCTCCCTGCCACGGGCCAGCGGACTGACAAATAAAATCGATCATTATCGATTGTTATTCTCATCAAACCAGGCCCACGGAAGGGATATGCCGCAAAGCATTTTTTGTCGAGCCGCCACTCTGTGTTGGCGGTCTGCGTTAGCGCATTACTTGGCGAACAACTGACTCATGTCCTTGAACGCCTTGAACTCCAGGGCGTTGCCGCACGGGTCGAAGAGGAACATGGTGGCCTGCTCGCCGACCTGGCCCTGGAAGCGCACGTAGGGCTCGATCACGAACTGGGTGTCACGGGCGCGCAGGCGGTCGGCCAGGGCTTCCCACTCCTCCCAGTGCAGGATGATGCCGAAGTGCGGCACCGGCACGTTGTGGCCGTCGACGGCGTTGGTGTGAGCGGATTCCTGAGAAGCGGTTTTCGGGTGCTCGTGGATCACCAGTTGGTGGCCGTAGAAATCGAAATCGACCCAGTGATCGGAGGAACGGCCTTCAGGCAGGCCGAACACCTCACCATAGAACGCGCGCGCAGCGGCCAGATCGTAAACGGGAATAGCGAGGTGGAAAGGAGAAAGGCTCACGGTAGGTCATCCTGTGCGGTGTTTTTATAGGGTCTGCTCTTGCTTCAACGCAGCCGCGCCGTAGCCTATTTTGCCGCGAGGCAAGGCACGAGCCGCGAAATTTGGTCGGCCAAATGAGCCGGCGAGAAACGCAGCATCGCGGCAAAACAGGCACGGCCCTTCGGGTTGCGCGAGAAATCTCGCCATGCGTCGTTGGAGGGCTTGGAAAGGGAATGCCATTCCCTGCGCCCTCCGCCTAGCCTGGCGAGATTTCCCGCAGCAACGCGGCTTGCGTTGAAGCAAGAGCAGACCCTAACCATGGTGCAGCTTGTCGCCAGTGCAGAAAAGCGCATATCTTTTGATTCGAGCTCAAATAATTTCGATCAATAGATACCGAAATCCCCCCATGCTTCGTGAACTGAAAACCTTTCTGACCGTGGTCCGCTGCGGCACCTTCGCCGCTGCCGGCAAGCAGATCGGCCTGACCCAGTCGGCGGTCAGTGCGCAGATCCGAAACCTCGAGGACGCCGTCGGCCAGTCGCTGTTCGACCGTACCGGTCGCACCGCCACCCTCAACCAGGCCGGGGCCCGGGCGGTACCGCTGGCGGAAAAGATTCTCGAGCAATTCAGCTTGATGAGCACCCCCGAGCGTCTCGAGGATTACCGTGGTGAACTGCGCATCGGCGCCATCGGCACCGTACAGTCGTGCCTGATGCCGGCGATGCTGCTGAAGCTGCGCGAACAGGCACCGGGCATCGAGACCAAGCTGGTGCCCGGCGTCTCGCTGGACCTGCTCAACCAGGTGGACAGTGGCGAAATCGACCTGGCGATCATCATCCGCCCGCCCTTCCAGCTACCCAAGGAACTGGAACTCGAGCTGGTGCGCAGCGAACCCTTCGTGCTGGTGGCGCCTACCGACATGGACGCGCAAGAGCCCTTGAAAATGCTGACCGAGCATCCGTTCATACGCTACGACCGCAGCTCGTTCGGCGGCCGCCTGGTCACCCAGTTCATGCGCAAGCAACATATCCAGCCCCGCCAGGTGCTGGAACTGGACGAGCTGGATGCCATCGTCAAGATGGTCGAAAGCGGCCTGGGCATCGCGCTGATTCCAGAGGCCGGCCTATGGGTCGAAAACCAGCCCAGGGTGCAAATCATCGACCTTGGCGACAAGGTGTTCTATCGCGACCTGGTGCTGATTTCCCGCTACGGCTCACGGCAGTCACCGGCCCAGAAACTGTTCCGCGAATGCGTGATGGAGCAGGTTTGAATACACCAGCCAGGGGTGGCGGCAACGTGGCGATACCGGCCGGTCGTTCCCGTAGGGTGGATGACGCTTTTTTCATCCACCATTGCGATCCCGTGGTGGTGGACGGGTCGGGCCGCGTAGGTGAAGCGTCGTCTACGCGACCCGGTCCACCCTACGAAAGGCGGCTTTTGTTTTCTAGCGACCGCATCTAAACCACACGAACGTCACCGAAAGCCTCAGATCCACTGATCGTTGCGCTTGCGGCGCACCCGCAGCATGGTCGGCAGGATCAGCCCGAGCAGCAGGCCGGCGCCGGCGATGCTGCCACCGTAGACCATGTAGCGCATCAGCACCTGCTTCTGCTCGTCGCCCAGCTGGGCCTGGGCCTCGCGCAGCTCCGAGCGAGCCTGGTTGAGTTCGATGTCCAGGGCGCTGCGGCTGGCTTCGAGTTCGTCGATCAGTTTCTTGCGCGAGTCGAGGGTTTCCTGCATGCCCTGCACGCGGGTTTCCCAGGTTTCGTTGATGCCCTTGAGCTCGGTGCTCAGCTCGGTGACCTTCTGCTCCAGGGCTGGCAGCCGCTCGGCCTGGCCGGGCACCTCCTGCAGGTCGCGATTGGGGATCCACACCGCGTCGCCGCTCTCGCCACGTACCTGGCTGTAGTCGCCCTGGGTGCGCAGCAGCTGCACGCGGGTGCCGGAGCTCAGGGTGCCGACGATGCGGTAGCCGTCGGTGGGGCCGCTGCGCACGTAGGTGTTGAGGCTGTCACTGACCCAGCGCACGTTGTCACTGGCCTGTTGGGCGTGGGCCGGCGCGGCGATCAGCAGCAGGCCGGATAGAACGCAAGTGCCCAGCACGCGAAGCGGCGGCAGGGAAAAGGAAGCAGAAAAAGGGCGGGCTAGGGACATAAAAACCAACTTCACTTGGCGGTGGAACACAATGCGACGCAGCGCGCGAACGTCGGCCAGGCGAATTGTTGTAACCGGTGTGCACGGGCGCGGAAGTGGCGCAACGCCATGCCTTCCACCGGTTTGGCCGACTGCTGAAAGACCGCAGCAGATCGGTCGGGTTCCTCAGCGGCCGGCAGATTGGCGGCGCACCCGTCGAGAACGGCGCGCCGCCTGCGCTCGCCTATTTGCCGACGGCCAGCCGCTGCTCTTCGGCCGCGTGCCGCCCCTGCCACAGGGCGAGCAGCAGGGCCAACGCCGGGAACGCGGCCCCCGCCAGGGCCGCGCCCTGCCAGCCGAAGCGCTCGTAGATCGGGCTGGCGATGGCCGAGCCGCTGGCACCGCCGATAAAGATGCTGGTCATGTACAACGCATTGAGACGCGCCCGGCTGTTCTGCTCCAGCCCGTAGACGTCGCGCTGGCCGAGCACCATGTTCAATTGCACGGCGAAATCCAGCAGCACGGCGCACAGCACCAGCCCGATCACGCCTGCCAACGGGCTGGCCAGGGTCAGCGCGAAAGCCAGCGGCGCCAGCACCAGTGCGATCAGGGTGGCACGCCGGGTATGACCGGCATCGGCCAGGCGCCCGGCAATCGGCGCAGCGATGGCGCCGATGGCACCGACCAGGGCGAACAGCGCCACATGGGTCTGGCTGAAGCCGTAGTGGCGCACCAGCTCCATCGGCGCCACCGTCCAGAACAGGCTGAACGAGGCGAACATCAGCCCCTGGTACAACGCCCGCTGGCGCAGCGTCGAGTAGCGGCGCAGCAGGCCGAACAGCGACAGCAACAGGTGCCCGTAGTGACCGCGGTTGTCCGGCGCATGGCGGGGAATGGTGGTGGCGATCACCACCACGATACCGAGCATCAGCGCCGCCGCCATCACGTACACCGCACGCCAGCCGAAGTATTCGGCGACCAGGCTGGCCACCGGCCGCGCCAGCAGGATGCCCAGCAGCAGACCGGCCATGATGTTGCCCACCACCCGGCCGCGGGTCGCTTCCGGCGCCAGGTGCGCGGCGAGCGGGATCAGCATCTGCACCGATACCGAGCTCAGGCCGATCAGCAGCGAGAGGCCAAGAAACAGCCCCGGCGAAGTCGAAAACCCCGCCGCCAGCAGGCAGACCATCGCCGCCAGGGTGGTCAGCAACATCAGCCGCCGGCTCTCCAGCAGGTCGGCCAGGGGCACCAGAAACAGCAGGCCGACGGCATAACCGATCTGGGTCAGCGACACGATCAGGCTGGCCTGCTGCATCGACAGCCCGACGGCGGGCGCGATCAGCTCGATGATCGGCTGGGCGTAGTAGAGGTTGGCGACGATGGCGCCGCAGCAGAAGGCGAACAGCAGCACCAGTGCCGGTGAAAGGCTGTGCGACGGGGTGGACGTGGATGTGCTCATGATTACCTCGCGATGAGCCGGCCTGCACGGCGGCTCGTCGGAACGGGAAACGGGTGGAATGCCCGCTGATGCCATGGCGTGACCAGCACGAGGCTGGCTGCCTGGGTGAAGCAAGGTTACGAGCCCTGGTGCCAGCGGAGAATCCACCTGCCGCGCAACGCAGCGTTGCGCCAGATCGAACGCTGCCCGCGCTCAGCCCGCAAGCAGCTCACGCAAGAACTCGACGAACGCGGCAACCCGCCGCGAGCCGCGGCGATTGGGCAGGTACAGCACGCTGATGGCGCCGCTCGCCGAGCCTGGGCTGATGGTGTACCGATCGAGCAGGCGCTGCAGTCGGCCATTGGCCACATCGTCACGCACCAGCCAGTCGGCCAGCAGCGCCACGCCCTGCCCGGCCAGCGCCGCTTCGCGCAGCACGTCGGCATTGTTGCTGTGCAGGCGCCCGCGCACCGCCAGCTGCTGCACCTCGCCGGCAGCGCTGAACTGCCAGGGTTGGCTCACCGTGCCGTAATCGAAGCGCAGGCACTGGTGCGTCAGCAACCCCTGGGGAGCATCGAGCGGCTCGCTGCGCGCCAGGTAATCCGGGCTGGCCACCAGCCAACGCTGGAATTGGCCGACTCCGAGGCTGACCACGTCGTCGCTGATCAGCGTGCTGCCAAGGCGCACGGCGACATCGACGCGCTCGCCGAGCAGGTCGACCACCTCATCGCTCAGGCGCAGGTTCAGCTCGAGTTGCGGGTGCCGCTCGAGCAGACGCCCCAGCCGAGGCGCGATGATCCGCCGCCCGAACTCCACCGGGGCGCTGACGCTGAGCCGGCCGCGGGCCTGTACGCCGCCGTCACACACGGCGGCATCGGCTTCCGCCAACGCCTCGAGAATCGCCACGGCGCGCTCGAAGTAGGCCTGCCCGGCCTGGGTCACGCCGACCTGGCGGGTGCTGCGGTTGAGCAGCACGCTCTGCAGCTCGGCTTCCAGGCTGCTGACCAGCCGGGTCACCGACGAGGTCGCCACGCCCAGCGAGCGCCCGGCCGCGGAAAACCCGCCGCAACGCACGGTTTCCACGAAGGCCTGCAAGGCCAGCAACTTATCCATCTCCACCTACTCCCACACTCGACCGGCAATAGACCCTAGCGCAAGTCCGCCAGCCGGCATTGCATATGCGTCGTCTGCCACACCGGGTCGTTTTCCACATCGGTGACCGTGAAGCCCTGCTTTTCCCAGAAACGAATGGCGCCCGGCAGGAAGGGATGGGTGTGCAGGTAAAGCACCTCGACCCCCTCGCCGAGGGCATGTACGCGCAGCACGTTGCAAAGCCTCGCCGCCACGCCGGAGCGCCTCGAGGCCGGCGCCACGAACAGGCGCACGATCTCCACGGTGCGCACACCCTGGTAGTCCAGCTGGGCGAAGCGGTGGTCGTAGGGCAGGTAACCGACGGCCGCGACGATCTCGCCGGCGCAGCGCGCCAGCCAGAAGGCGCCCGCCTCGCCCTGCACGTAGGTCTCGACAAAACGCCTCAGGTCATCCGGCAGGACGGAGCTGTCGAGCATCGGGAAGGTCTCGGCGCGGGCGGCCATCACGAAGCCGATCGCCTCGTCGACATCCTCGCGCGTGGCCTGGCTTATCTGTACGCAAGCGCTATCGATCATGGGGCCGGAAGGTACTCGATCATTGGCTGACAAGGGGCGGCAACATAGCGCGCACGCCTGGCGGCGCACAACCGGTGGCAGCCGTGAGGGCAGTCGCGGCACCAATGCCCCGTCAGCTTGTCACTGCAAGCCAGGCGACGGGAACCGGGGCGACATTTATCCTTGAGCCCCGCCGCCGTTCTCGTTATAAGTCCCGCTAATTTTCCAAGGGCCATCAGGCAGACCATGAGCCAAGCTGATCTCCTCGACCAAGACCCCGTGTTCCAGCTCAAGGGCAGCATGCTGGCCATCACCGTGATGGAACTGGCGCACAACGACCTCTCCCGCCTCGACCTGCAACTCGCCGAGAAGGTCGCCCAGGCGCCCAACTTCTTCAGCAACACGCCGCTGGTATTGGCCCTCGACAAACTGCCCCGCGAGGAAGGCGACCTCGATCTGGGCGCGCTCATGGCGCTGTGTCGCAAGCATGGCCTGCGCACCCTGGCCGTGCGCGCCAGCCGCGAGGACGACATCGCCGCCGCCAATGCCCTGGACCTCCCGGTGCTGCCACCGTCCGGCGCCCGCGAGCGGGTCATCGACCCGGCGCCCAAACCGGTCGAGCCGCCCAAGCCAGTGGAACCCGAGGTCAAGCCGACCCGCGTCATCACCACCCCGGTGCGCGGCGGCCAGCAGATCTACGCCCAGGGCTGCGACCTGGTGGTGCTGGCCCCGGTGAGTGCCGGTGCGGAACTTCTCGCCGACGGCAACATCCATGTCTACGCCCCGATGCGTGGCCGGGCACTGGCCGGCGTCAAGGGCAACCGGCAAGCACGGATTTTCTGCCAGCAGATGGGCGCCGAACTGCTCTCCATCGCCGGCCAGTACAAGGTTGCCGAGGACCTGCGCCGCGACCCGAACTGGGGCCGCGCGGTGCAAGTCAGCCTGATGGGCGACGTGTTGAACATCACCCGTCTTTAACGGATACTGCCCGGCACTTTTAACTGTCACACAGGGCCCTCGAACGCCTCTGGGCGGGCTGTCAAAACAATCATCGGTGGCCCCTGGCGAGCATCGCGCCCGCCGCAGCCGAGCGATTCTTTCGACAGACCGCCAATCGCGGCAGGTTCCTGCTTTTATTCATTTTTAGGGTGAATCACCTTGGCCAAGATCCTCGTAGTCACTTCCGGCAAGGGTGGCGTCGGTAAAACCACCACCAGCGCTGCCATCGGTACCGGTCTCGCCTTGCGCGGCCACAAGACCGTCATCGTCGACTTCGACGTCGGCCTGCGTAACCTCGACCTGATCATGGGCTGCGAACGCCGCGTGGTGTACGACTTCGTCAACGTCGTCAACGGCGAAGCCACCCTCACCCAGGCCCTGATCAAGGACAAGCGCCTCGAGAACCTCTACGTGCTGGCCGCCAGCCAGACCCGTGACAAGGACGCCCTGACCCAGGAAGGCGTCGAAAAGGTCATCGCCGAGCTGTCGCAGAACTTCGAATACGTGGTCTGCGACTCGCCGGCCGGTATCGAGAAAGGCGCGCACCTGGCCATGTACTTCGCCGACGAAGCCATCGTGGTCACCAACCCGGAAGTCTCCTCGGTACGTGACTCCGACCGCATGCTGGGCCTGCTGGCCAGCAAGTCGCGCCGCGCCGAACAGGGCGGCGAGCCGATCAAGGAACACCTGCTGCTGACCCGCTACAACCCGGAGCGCGTCACCAAGGGCGAAATGCTCGGCGTGGAAGACGTCGAGGAAATCCTCGCCATCCGCCTGCTCGGCGTGATCCCCGAGTCCCAGGCGGTGCTCAAGGCCTCCAACCAGGGCGTACCGGTGATCCTCGACGACCAGAGCGACGCCGGCCAGGCGTACAGCGACGCCGTCGATCGCCTGCTCGGCAAGGAAGTGGCGCACCGCTTCCTTGATGTGAAGAAGCAGGGCTTCCTGCAACGTCTATTCGGAGGTCGCGAATGAATATTTTCGACTTCTTGCGTTCGCGCAAGAAGGAAACCACAGCCTCCATCGCCAAAGAGCGCCTGCAGATCATCGTTGCCCACGAACGTGGCCAGCGCACCCAGCCCGACTACCTGCCTGCCCTGCAGCAGGAGCTGGTCGAGGTGATCCGCAAGTACGTGGCCATCGACTCGGACCAGGTGCAGGTCGCCCTGGAAAACCAGGGCAGCTGCTCGATTCTGGAGCTGAACATCACCCTGCCCGACCGCTGATCCGCGTACCGTAGGGTGGGTTAGCGGCGCCTGCTAGGGACAGTCGCATCGCAGTCAGACTCAGCGCGCTGCGTGACCCACCAAGCGGTGCCGGAGACGACATCGACCTCTGCGTTACTCAGCGCCACGAATGGCGGCCCCGATGGCCGCCATTCGCTTTTATCGCCCAACCCAAAGAACGCCCATGCCGCTCAGCCAAATCGAAATCGTCCACCAGGATGCCGCCCTGCTGGTGATCAACAAGCCCACCCTGCTGCTCTCGGTGCCCGGCCGCGCCGACGACAACAAGGATTGCCTGGTTACCCGCCTGCAGGAAAACGGTTACCCCGAGGCGCGCATCGTGCACCGCCTGGACTGGGAAACCTCGGGGCTGATCGTGCTGGCCCGCGATGCCGACAGCCACCGCGAGCTGTCGCGCCAGTTTCACGACCGCGAGACCGAAAAGGCCTATACCGCGCTGTGCTGGGGCTCACCCGAGGGCGACAGCGGCAGCATCGACCTGCCCCTGCGCTATGACCCGCCGACCAAGCCGCGCCACGTGGTCTGCCACGAGCACGGCAAGCACGCCCTGACCTTCTGGCGCGTGCTCGAACGCCACCCTGAGCATGCCCGCGTCGAGCTGACGCCGATCACCGGCCGCTCCCACCAGCTGCGGGTGCATATGCTGTCCATCGGCCACCCGCTGCTCGGCGACGGCCTCTACGCCCACGAACAGGCCCTGGCCGCCTACCCGCGCCTGTGCCTGCACGCCAGCATGCTCAGCCTGACCCATCCGCAAAGCGGCGAACGCCTGCGCTTCGAGTGCCCGGCGCCGTTCTGAACGGCTGAACCGTTCCGTAGCCTGGGTAGAGCGCAGCGAAACCCGGGATTGCTCCTGGGTATTGCTAACGCTCAACGCCAGGCCACGGCTGACGGATTGCCAGATCCGCCATGGCAACCGCCGCCCCGATAAGCGACAATGCCGCCCCACCAAGCGATGGCTGCCACGCAGCCGATAAATCGTACGCACGCCGGATAGCCAACCGCCCACCTCTGCAACCAAGGAGTTTGCATGGCACTGCCCTGCCCGCGTTTTGCCCCGAGCCTGCTCGCCCTGGCGCTGAGCCCGACCTTTTGCTGGGCCGTCGACTCGGCCGTGGTGCTCGACGCCACCACCATCGAGGAACAGGCCGGCGACGGTTACCGGGCGCGTAGCGCCGCAGTGGGTGGCTTCAGCGAGGCCGAGCTGCTCGACACCCCAGCCTCGGTGGCGGTGGTCAGCCGGCAACTGATCGATGATCAGCAGGCGCGTCTGCTCAGCGACGTGCTGAAGAACGACGCCTCGGTGGGCGAGGCCTATGCGCCCATCGGCTACTACGAGAACTTCGTGGTGCGCGGCTTTTCCCTCAACGCCGCCAACAGCTACCGGGTCAACGGCCGCAGCCTGGTGGGCGAGCAGAACGTGGCGCTGGAGAACAAGCAGCAGGTCGAGCTGCTCAAAGGGCTGTCCGGCCTGCAGAGCGGCGTGACCGAGCCGGGCGGGCTGATCAACTACGTGACCAAGCGCGCCGAGAATATCCGTTCGCTGAGCGTGGCCAGCAACCAGGACGGCGAGCGCTACCTGACTGCCGACCTCGGCCAGTGGTTCGGCGCCGAGCAGCAGGTAGGCGTGCGCCTGAACCTGGCCCACGAGGACATCCGCTCGTTCGTCGAACATGCCGATGGCAAGCGCGACTTCATTTCCCTGGCGCTGGACTGGAACATTTCGCCGGACGCCACCCTGCAGCTGGATGCCGAATACCAGACCCGCGAACAGCGCTCGGTGCCCGGCTATCAACTGCTCGGCGGCACCCAGGCGCCAAGCGGCGTCGACCCGGACAGACGCCTGGGCCATCAGAGCTGGGGCAAGCCGGTGGGCATCGATTCGCTGAACCTGGGCGGGCGCTTCGAGTACCGCTTCGATGACAGCTGGAAAGCCGCCCTCGATGCCTCGCGCAGCGAAGTGGTGATCGACGACTACAGCAGCTTTCCCTACGGCTGCAGCCCGGCCTCCGGGTGTAGCGACTGGCTCACCCAGTTCAGCCCAGAGGGTGGCTACGACATCTACGATTACCGCAGCCCGGATGACACCCGCCGACATGACGAACTGCAGGCCACCCTCAGCGGCGCCTTTGCTACCGGTGCAATCGGTCACGAGCTGACGGTCGGCAGCAGCGCATTGCGCCGCACCGTGGATCGCCGCAGCTCGGTCAACGAATGGATCGGTGCCGGCAATATCCATGAAGACCCAGCCGACTTCGCCCCGACCGATGTGCCGCTCAACCCCAAGCAACGTCGCCTGGACAGCCGCCAGTACGGCCTGTTCTTCAGCGACCGCATCAGCCTCGACGAACACTGGCAGGTGCTGCTGGGTGGTCGCCAGGTGCGCCTGATCGAGGAAGCCTTCACCAGCAGCGGCGTCAGCGATCGCCGCACCCGGCGCAGTGAGTTCCTGCCCAACGCCGCGCTGCTTTATAAGCCCCAGGCGGACACCACCCTGTACCTGAGCTACAGCAAGGGCCTGTCCCTGGGCGGCGAGGCGCCCTGGTTCACCACCAACGAGGGCCAGACACTCGCCCCCACCCTATCCCGGCAACTGGAAGCCGGCCTCAAACGCGACTGGCAGGGCCTGAGCCTGGGCGCCGCGCTGTTCCGCATCGACCAGGCACTGCAATACAGCCGCCCCAACGACGACGGCTCGCTCACCTACGTGCAGCAGGGCAAGCAGCGCAATATCGGTCTGGAGCTCTCCGCCAGCGGCCAGGCCAGCCGCAATCTGCAGCTGTCGGCCAGCACCGCGGTGATCCGCGCCCGGGCCATCGACAGCGGCACCGAAGCCTTTGAAGGCCACCAGGCGGTCAACGTGCCCAAGGTGCGTGCCAGCCTGGCCGCCGATTATCAGATACCCGGCATCCAGGGCCTGTCGCTGCTTGGCGGCCTGCAGTACAGCGCCAGCAAGTACGCCGACCCGAGCGGCACGGTAAAGGTCGGTGATTACACGGTGTTCAATCTCGGCAGCCGCTACACCACGCGCATCGAGGGCCATGAGACGGTGCTGCGCCTGAGCGTCGACAACCTGTTCGACAAGCGCTACTGGCGCGACACCGGCGCCTACCAGGGCGATGGCTACCTGTTCCCGGGCGACCCGCGTACGGCGCGGCTGTCTGCCACGGTGAGTTTTTAAGAGGTGAGTCACGATCTGGAAACCCATGTACACATGGGCCAGGTGATGGGTAGAGGAGTGGCGGGAGCGGCCTTTCGTAGGGTGGACGACGCTTCATCCGTCCACCATGCAACGATCGCAACGGTGGACAAAAAGAGCGTTGTCCACCCTACGCTGATCACCACACCCTGTGGGAACGGGCCATGCCGGTGATTTTCGCGGGCATGAACTAGGCGTCCCTGCCCGCTCCCACAGGCTCCTGCAGCCCATAGGCACCCCAGCCCTGCCCTCCAATCACCATCGACCAACCTCGAGGATCCTCCCATGCGTAGCGCTGCCCCCGCCCTGGTCATTGCCCTGCTCGGCACCCTGCTCACCGGCTGCCAGCAAACACCCAAGGGCCATGACCAGCTCGATGCCGTGCTGTGGACCCAGACCGCCATTGAGCACGAGGTGCTCTACCAGCAGATCTACGCCGCCGCGACCCGCCAGCTGCAGCCTGCATTGGCCGACCCCGAATGGGACGCCCTCGCCCAGGCGCCGCGCGACCTCAGCGGCCTGCCGCCGGCGCTGATCGTCGATATCGACGAGACCCTGCTCGACAACACCCCGGTGAACGCCAAGGCGGTGGTCGATGGCGGCGCCTACGACTATGCCGAGTGGTACCGCTGGGTGGAAAAGGCCGAGGCCCGCGCCCTGCCCGGCTCGGTGGCCTTCATGCAGGCGGCCGCCCGGCTGGACATCACCGCCTACTACCTGACCAACCGCGAACCGGGGCAGGAAGCCGACACCCTGCGCAACCTGCGCCAGGCGGGCTTTCCCATCGAAGACATCGGGCAGATCCTGACTGCCGGCACGGCCATTGGCGGTTGCCAGCAAGCGGGCTCGGACAAGACCTGCCGCCGCCAGTGGGTGGGCGAGCGCGCGCGGGTGCTGCTGATGGTGGGCGACAGCTACGGCGACTTCATTGCCGCGCCCAATCGCCTGGACGCGCAGCGCCAGGCCGCGGCGCCGTACCGGGCCTGGTTCGGCCAGCGCTGGTTCCTGCTGCCCAACCCCACCTATGGGGGTTGGTACACGGCGCCCTATGCCGATCAGGACGCATTGCCGGAGGGTGAAAAACGCGCCCTCAAGCTGCGCGCGCTGGTCCTGCCCTGAGCGACCAACGGTCATGCTCCAGCAACCGGAACCGGGCGCTTGCGCCGTGATGGCACATTGACCTGAAAGTTCCCTGAATAACCCCATATGTTGTGTTTCCGTGAACCAGTGGCAAAGCCTCACGGCCGCCTGAAAAAAAACGCCCTGCGGCATCAGCGCCCATGCCTGGGCGAGCGCCAGCAACCATGGGCTTTTGCGCCACTTACCCCGGCATAACCCACAGCTTTATCCACAGCCCCAAGGGCTTGCCATGGCGCGCGCACCGCACTATCTTGTATCCCCAGTTCGCCAGACCCCTATATGTTGGGTTTCTGGCCCAAAAGGACCCAAGCACAAATGTGCTGAAAAAGTCCATGCCCCAGGCGCTTTTTGCAGAGGCTGCGGCAAAACCGGGATACAGCGGCAGCGAACGAGCCGATCGTTCGTGCCGCACGCGACACCAGACGCTGCGCCCGTAGCGGCCACCACTACATCTAGTGGCCCCACGCAGCGTGAAGCACCAGTAAACGCCAGGGACGAAGCGTTCCGGCATCGAACAGTACCGACCGCCGCCGAGCAGCGCCTCGACCGGTCCATCACCGCCTTTTTGCAACACCCTGCTGCCCGCCCGTGCAGGCGCAGGCTTTGTCGATTGGAATGAACGCCAGGTACCACGTCGATCAGCGACACAACGCTTCGCCCTGAAAATTTCATTGATCATGGAGACCTTCATGCACACCGACACCACTCGTGAGAACCCTCAGGCCAACGTGCCTCAGGGCGACGCCCCTCAGGATCTGGCCGCCACCGCCCCGGGCCAACTGCGTGTGATCAAGCGTAACGGCACCGTGGTGCCTTACACCGGTGACAAGATCACCGTGGCCATCACCAAGGCGTTCCTCGCAGTGGAAGGCGGCACCGCCGCCGCCTCGTCGCGCATCCATGACACCGTGGCGCGCCTGACCGAGCAGGTCACCGCGACCTTCAAGCGTCGCATGCCGTCCGGCGGCACCATCCATATCGAAGAGATCCAGGACCAGGTCGAACTGGCCCTGATGCGCGCCGGCGAGCAGAAGGTCGCCCGCGACTACGTGATCTACCGTGAAGCCCAGGCCAACAAGCGCAAGAGCGCCGATGCCGGCAGCGGCATCGCCGAGCCGCACCCGAGCATCCGCGTCACCCTCGCCGACGGCAGCCTCGAGCCGCTGGACATGGGCCGCCTCAACACCATCATTTCCGAAGCCTGCGAAGGCCTGCTGGAAGTCGACGGCGCGCTGATCCAGAAGGAAACCCTGAAGAACCTGTACGACGGCGTGAACCAGAAGGACGTCAATACCGCCCTGGTGATGACCGCCCGTACCCTGGTCGAGCGTGAGCCGAACTACAGCTACGTCACCGCCCGCCTGCTGATGGACAACATCCGCGCCGAGGCCCTGAGCTTCCTCAACATTGCCGCCAGCGCCACTCACCACGAGATGGCCGAGCTCTACGCCAAGGCCCTGCCGGCCTACGTCGAAGCCGGTGCGCAGTTCGAGCTGCTCGACCCGAAACTGAAAGAGTACGACCTGGAGAAGCTGGGCAAGGCGCTGAACCACGAGCGCGACCAGCAGTTCACCTACCTGGGCCTGCAGACCCTGTTCGACCGCTACTTCATCCACAAGGATGGCGTGCGCTTCGAACTGCCCCAGGTGTTCTTCATGCGCGTGGCCATGGGCCTGGCCATCGAAGAGCCGAAGAACCGTGAAGAGCGCGCCATCGAGTTCTACAACCTGCTCTCCTCGTTCGACTACATGGCGTCGACCCCGACCCTGTTCAACGCCGGCACCCTGCGCCCGCAGCTGTCGTCGTGCTACCTGACCACCGTGCCGGACGACCTGTCGGGCATCTACGGCGCCATCCACGACAACGCCATGCTGAGCAAATTCGCCGGCGGCCTGGGCAACGACTGGACCCCGGTGCGCGCGCTGGGCTCCTACATCAAGGGCACCAACGGCAAATCCCAGGGCGTGGTGCCGTTCCTCAAGGTGGTCAACGACACCGCCGTGGCGGTCAACCAGGGCGGCAAGCGCAAGGGCGCCGTGTGCGCCTACCTGGAAACCTGGCACATGGACATCGAGGAATTCCTCGAGCTGCGCAAGAACACCGGTGACGACCGTCGTCGTACCCACGACATGAACACCGCCAACTGGATTCCGGACCTGTTCATGAAGCGCGTCTTCGAAGACGGCAAGTGGACCCTGTTCAGCCCGAGCGAAGTGCCGGACCTGCACGACCTGACCGGCAAGGCCTTCGAAGAGCGCTACGAGTACTACGAAGCCCTGATCGAGTACGGCAAGATCAAGCTGTACAAGACCATCCAGGCCAAGGACCTGTGGCGCAAGATGCTCTCGATGCTGTTCGAGACCGGCCACCCGTGGCTGACCTTCAAGGACCCGTGCAACCTGCGCAGCCCGCAGCAGCACGTGGGCGTGGTGCACAGCTCCAACCTGTGCACCGAGATCACCCTGAACACCAACAAGGACGAGATCGCGGTCTGCAACCTGGGCTCGATCAACATGGTCAACCACATCGTCGACGGCAAGCTGGACACCGCCAAGCTCGGTCGCACCGTGAAGACCGCCGTGCGCATGCTCGACAACGTCATCGACATCAACTACTACAGCGTGCCCCAGGCCAAGAACTCCAACCTCAAGCACCGTCCGGTCGGCCTCGGCCTGATGGGCTTCCAGGACGCCCTGTACCTGCAGCACATCGCCTACGGCTCCGACGCCGCGGTGGAATTCGCCGACCGCTCCATGGAAGCGATCAGCTACTACGCCATCCAGGCGTCCTGCGACCTGGCCGACGAGCGCGGCGCCTACGAAACCTTCGACGGTTCGCTGTGGAGCAAGGGCATCCTGCCGCTGGACTCCCAGCAGATCCTCATCGAGGCCCGTGGCGCCAAGTACATCGACGTCAACCTGGACGAGACCCTGGACTGGGCGCCGGTGCGCGAGCGCGTCAAGAAAGGCATTCGCAACTCCAACATCATGGCCATCGCGCCGACCGCGACCATCTCCAACATCATTGGCGTGTCGCAGTCCATCGAGCCGACGTACCAGAACCTCTACGTGAAGTCGAACCTCTCCGGCGAATTCACCGTGATCAACCCCTACCTGGTTCGCGACCTCAAGAACCGCGGCCTGTGGGACCCGGTCATGGTCAACGACCTGAAGTACTACGACGGCTCCGTGCAGCAGATCGAGCGCATCCCGCAAGACCTGAAAGACCTGTACGCCACCGCCTTCGAAGTCGACACCAAGTGGATCGTCGATGCCGCCAGCCGTCGCCAGAAGTGGATCGACCAGGCGCAATCGCTCAACCTGTACATCGCTGGCGCTTCGGGCAAGAAGCTCGACGTGACCTACCGCATGGCCTGGTACCGTGGCCTGAAAACCACCTACTACCTCCGTGCCCTGGCCGCCACCAGCACCGAGAAGTCCACCATCAACACCGGCAAGCTCAACGCCGTGTCCAGTGGTGGCGACCAAGGCCTCGTCGCAGCCCCGGCTGCCGCGCCGGCCACCCAGGCCTCCCCTGGCCCGGCGCCGGTTCCGAAGGCCTGCGCCATCGACGAGCCGGACTGCGAAGCCTGCCAGTAATGGCCCAGCCGGCTGCAGCCCCTGCAGCCGGCGCAAATAACCCAAGAGCCGGGGTACAGCCCCGGCCTCTGATAATCAGCCGTAGCGCTCTGCGTGCACCGCGAGCTACCGACGATTAGCCACTATCCACACAGGCCGGCCCTTAACCGGCCTCTCGAGCAGGAGCCCCACCATGCTGAGCTGGGATGAATTCGACAAGGAAGACGGCGCCGAAGCCGCCTCCCCCGCCAAGAACACCGCCGCACAGGCCCAGGCCGGTGCCGACATGAGCCTGGAAAAACTCAACCAGGTCGGCGGCAACGCCGCCCTCGAAGCCCGCGCCGTCGACGCCAACGACTCCGCCGCCGTGGCCCGCGCCAAACAGGCCCTCAACGACCTCGACATCCAGGAAGGCCTGGACGAGCTCGAAGGCAGCTCCGCGCGCGTGGAAGTCGGCGACAAGCAGATGATCAACGCCCGCGCCGACCTCAACCAGCTCGTACCCTTCAAGTACGACTGGGCCTGGCAGAAGTATCTCGATGGTTGTGCCAACCACTGGATGCCCCAGGAAGTGAACATGACCGCGGACATCGCCCTGTGGAAGTCCGCCGACGGCCTGACCGAAGACGAGCGCCGCATCGTCAAGCGCAACCTTGGCTTCTTCTCCACCGCCGACAGCCTGGTTGCCAACAACCTGGTACTGGCCGTGTACCGCCTGATCACCAACCCCGAGTGCCGCCAGTACATCCTACGCCAGGCCTTCGAGGAAGCGATCCACACCCACGCCTACCAGTACTGCATCGAATCGCTGGGCATGGATGAAGGCGAAATCTTCAACATGTACCACGAGATCCCGAGCGTCGCGAAGAAGGCCTCCTGGGGCCTCAAGTACACCCGCTCGATCTCCGATCCCAAGTTCGAAACCGGCACCCCGGAAACCGATCGCCAGTTCCTCAAGAACCTGATCGCCTACTACTGCGTACTCGAAGGCATCTTCTTCTACTGCGGCTTCACCCAGATCCTCTCCATGGGCCGCCGCAACAAGATGACCGGCACCGCCGAGCAGTTCCAGTACATCCTGCGTGACGAGTCCATGCACCTGAACTTCGGCATCGACATGATCAACCAGATCAAGATCGAGAACCCGAGCCTGTGGGACGCCACCATGAAGGACGAGGCGACCCAGATGATCCTGCAGGGCGCCCAGCTGGAAATCGAATACGCACGCGACACCATGCCGCGCGGCGTACTGGGCATGAACGCCGCGATGATGGAGGACTACCTCAAATTCATCGCCAACCGCCGCCTGACCCAGATCGGCCTGAAGGAAGAATACCCAGGCACCACCAACCCGTTCCCGTGGATGAGCGAGATCATGGACCTCAAGAAGGAGAAGAACTTCTTCGAGACCCGCGTGATCGAGTATCAGACCGGTGGGGCGTTGAGCTGGGATTGATGTCAGTTTGAAATCATTGTAGATTCGCCCAACACCTGCCATGGATGTTGGGGTTGAAGCTTAATAAAGAGCCCCGCCTAGTGCGGGGCTTTTATTTGGAGGATATTTAATGAATGCACCACTGCTACTTGACTACCACGCAGAACATGGCACTTCAAAAATAAGATCTCTCTACATCAATGAAAAACTTTATGTATCACTAGAGGATGTCATTCGGACTCTGGTCTCCTCGAACAAACATATAGAAGGAGGCTCCAATAGTTTTGCATCTCTAGTTAAAGCACAACTAGGAATTTTAGACGAAGACGAGTGCGAATACTTCCCTACCCCCGGAGAAGATCACTCACCAAGAAAAGAGCCATTTATTACAGAACCCGGCCTGTATAGAATAATTTCCAGAGACAGCACTCCAGCTAGCAAGAAATTCCAGCGTTGGATATTTCATGATGTAATCCCATCTGTTCGAAAGTACGGAACATACCCTGCTCCACTGCAGACAGGAAGTTCGGATTTGATGTCACTTGCGCAAACACTGGCACAGCACACAAACATCCTCATCCGAGAGATACAAGAGCGAGAAAAATTAGCACTTGAAACAAAACTTCGCTTTAATCGAACAGAACAACAACTAAATGATCTTAATGAAAAAATCGACTACATCACTGCTTCAACTACTGCAGACGAACTCATAGAAATAAAAGAGTACTGCACAAAACACAGCATTGATATTGACCAGCAACATCTGAGAGCAATGTGCACTAAACTTCGCCTTGAACAAAGCATCCCCTCGAGAAAAATATACCGTGACGGGGAGGAGCATAGAGCTTACCCTCCAGAAGTAATTGCTAATGCGATCGCCTTAATAAACCAGTAGTAAATATACTTACTCGTTTGATCGTTCCCACGCTCCGCGTGGTAATGCAGCCCTCGACGCTCTGCGTCGATCACTACCAAGTACGACGCCGAAACTCATATCTGCCACCGGCCAGCAAGTAGCCCGGACACCCCGCAACGGTGGATGAAAAGAGCGTCATCCACCCTACGCAAGGCGGGAATCGTGACGTAGGGTGGACAACGCGAAGCTTGTCCACCGTTCAGGACGACCAAATCCAGTGGGAAACCCGGACGAGCTCTGCCCGCACAAGCCGTTGTCCTTGACCGGTTTCATCTACACCCCTACCCTACTAAACGGCGCCTAAGAAACGCCTTTCACACAGCGGCCCGCCCGCATCCGACATTCGCGGCTTTTTTGTGCCTACGGCCTGCCCGTGCGCGCAAGAAAAACACCTCTGATATGTCGGGAGTGGGCTAATACAAGACCCGAAAGGGAAATACGTCCGGCCCTCTGTGTGGGGTTTCTTAGCTCCCGGCACCCAGCCCTAAGAAAGCTGATCAATCACACAGAGGTAATGGATATGCCAACTCAATCCGCATTCCCCGCCATACCCGCCCTTCCCGGCGAAACCCTGATCCCCACGACCTTCACCCGCCACCGCCGCCAACTGCGCGCCGTAATGCTCGACCCGCACTGCTGGTTCTGCGCCCACGAGCTGGGCCGCCTGATCGGCCAACCGCACCTGGGAGAACGCGTTACCCGCACGCTGGATGCCGACCAGTTGCTCGATGCCGTGCTGCTCAACACCCATGGCCAACCCGAGACGACCCGGCTGATCAGCGAATCAGGCGTGTACGCCGTACTGATCCACTACTACCACCCGGAAAACCGCTGCATCCGCCGCTGGCTCAGCGCCGACGTGGTGCCGGCACTGCGCGAGGGCGAGCCGGCGAACACTCACCGCCCGCGCCGCGAAAACCACCAGGGCCTGTCACTGCTGCACTGGCAGGGCGATGTCTGGATGCCTTACCGGCCTTGATGCCACAGCGAACCGGCCAGTTCGAGGCTCGGTGCGTCACAACATGGCTCCTACGCTGCCGTGTGGGAGTCATCAGAATCGGACACCTCCTCGACGAGCTCCAACCATCCAAGGCATTGGCAGTGGTTCATCCTCAGGGAATCGGCCGTCGGCAGCCGTATGTTGATCTTTGCATCAAAAGAGTCGTGGTAACTGCTCTACAAACGCTCAGACAGAGTATTCGTAGCATCGAGATACGGCTCATTGGCGAGCAACTTGCTGCACCAGGCTGGTAGTTCGGCGTCATCCACATCCAGACGCTTGAGCCACTGGTCCGCCGACCAACCGACCAGCCTCAGCTCGCCATCATGCGAACCGCCATGCAGCGAACCTATGGTCTCGTAGCGAATACTTTTGAGCACGTGATTGAGCAACACATAGGCAGCCGGTTTCGGGTCTTCGCCATCTCCTCCGGCCGGATAAGCCCCGGCCTGAATCACGACGCCAGCTCCATAGTCGTAAAAAGCGAAATGGCTGGACGGCAGCTGTGCACGTAGCGCCGCCAGACCGCCAGCCTGCTCTAAGCGCGCGTTGTCGAGTACTGTCAACCAGCTGACAGTCTTGATTCTGATCGGTTTGAACTCGGGCCGATTCGCTAGCAGTCCTGCGGAACCCGCGTCCAGCCCAGGCATGCGAGACGCCATGAAGGCTTCGGTAGGTTGGTTATTACTCCTGTCGGTAACAGAAAGGTTAAAAGCATGCCCGGCATATCCCTGCGTTGGCGCCAGTCGCCGCGCAAAATTGAGGAGCAAGCGCAGAAAACTTGGCGGGTTCTGCTCCTGATATAGAAGCGGAACGGAGAGCTCCATTGCGCTAAGATCATCGCCTATCCTCGCCTCCCAGGCTGACTGGCCAAAAATATCGAAGTACCACGCGCTAGCATCGTTAGGCTGCTTCCCGCTGGTGTAGTAGAAGCTCAGTGGATAATCCTCATCCATGCTGGCCAGCATTTCGCGTAATGGCCTCGCATCACCATATGCAGTCAGTGGCTTACTCTCCGGCGGCTCCTCGCGCCAGAGCCAAGTGAGGTGAGGTTCGGCCAAGCGCTTGAACTCGTCGAAGCACTGGCACAACGCCTCGCGCACCAATGGCGTATGGGCCTCCTTGAAATAGAGCGTGCCGCGCAGGCACAGCGCAGCCCCGATATAGTCTTTCGGGCCACCTTTCATCAGCAGGTTACCGGGTATTTCCAGCGCCTGAGGATACTTGGTCAACTCTTCGGCCAGGCTGAATTCGTGCTTCAGGTGAATACTCTCCAATTCAAAAGCCTGGCCCAAGATGGATGGTCCGTGCAGATCAGCTAACGAGCCCATGAAGGCTACAGCCCCCTCCCGCTTTCGGATACCGGCTTTGCCTTCGCGTAAAAATGGCCGCTTTACAAGCGCTCAGGCAAGCTATTCGTAGCGTCTAGGCAGGGTTCATTGGCGAGCAACTTGCTGCGCCAGGCCGGTAGCTCAGCATCATCCACATCCAGACGCTTGAGCCACTGGTCCGCCGACCAGCCGACAAGCCTCAACTCGCCATCATGTGAACCGCCATGCAGCGAACCTACCGTTTCGTAGCGAATGCCTTTGAGCACGTGATTGAGCAACACATAGGCGGCCGGTTTTGGGTCTGCGCCATCTCCAACTAGATATGGATACGCGCCAGACTGAATCACCACACCTGCGCCGTAGTCATAGAGAGCAAAGTGGCTGGTCGGCAGTTTCGCACGCAACACCTCCAGACCGCCGAGTTGTTGAAGTCGCGTGTGATCAAGTACAGTCAACCAACTGACGGTTTTAATCTTGGTATGCCTGAACTTCGGACGGTTGGCCAGTAGAGCAGCTTTCCCCGCGTCCAGGCCTGGCATGCGCGCAGCCATAAATGCCTCTGTGGGTTCGTTAAAGCTCCGACCAGTGGGGGATAAGTTGTAAGCGTGCCCAGCATAGCCCTGCTCCGGAACAAGCCGATTGACGAAGCCGAGAAAAAGCTGCAGAAAAGCCAGTGAGTTCTGCTCCTGGTATAGCAATGGTACTGAAAACTCCAGAACGCTCAGACCGTCTCCCATCTTTGCCTCCCAGCCTCGCTTGCCAAAAACGTCGAACAGCCAAGCGCTGGCATCCCGTGATTGCATGCCGCTGGTATAGCAAAAGCTGAGGTGATCGTCTTCGTCCATTGCCGCCATCATTTCGCGCAATGGAGTTGCCTCGCGATAGGGCATCAGGGGTTTTCCCTGAGGTGGCCCTTCTCGCCAAAGCCAGGTGAGATGAGTATCGGCCATACGCTTAAACTCATCAAAGCACCGGCACAAAGCCTCGCGTACCAGTGGAGTATGGGCTTCCTTGAAAAACAGCGTCCCACGCAGGCACAGCACAGCACCGATGTAGTCCTCCCGACCACCCTTCATCAACAAATTGCCGGGCATTTCCAAAAGGTGGGGTTGCTCGGCCAACCCTTCCGCCAGATTGAATTCTGATTCCATGATTTTTTCTCTTTATCAGTAGGCAGGTGCAGTTGGCCGAGAAGAGCGTCCACGAGTAAACAGGAACATCAGACCGCTTGCGACGGCTGCCGCCCAGCCCAGTTCTTCAACCGGCACCTCGGAATGTTGAATTTCCTGACTGCAGTCGCAGTCCGTAGAACTCATCTCAACAACTTTCGAATCATCTCCTGCGATCCTCTCGTAAGCACTAAGTTGTTCGTCATTGCGCGGATCAGGCGGAAACTTCATCTCCACTACTTGCTTGATATTGTCCTGCGTCGGTGGCTTGTTAGGATCCTTTACGATCACTACGTCGGGGCGCCGAATCATTCCTTTTCCCGGTTTGAACGGCGGATGTTCCGGGTCTTCATCCCAGTACTTACTGATCCAGCCCGGTATCCAGCCATGTGCACTGCTGCCTGTCTGGCTGTCGAGAATCGGCTGCGGCGGGTTCTTGGTCATGTCGTAACTGATCTCGGCTTTGTAGGGGCTGCGCCCCTTGAGAATTTCGTCCAACTCGCCGAAGCGCTGAGCCACACACGCTTGCTTCAGATTTCTGCCATTTTGGCTGACGTTGGGCGTGCTGCTGCAATAGCAGATCGCCGAGCACAGCACCTTCCTATCCTGAGGATCGAGTTTGGGTTGCAGGATGCCCACTGGGTTGGTCTTGCCGCCAGGGCTCATGCCGCCCTGAGAGAGGCTGGGCTGATCACTCATGCCTCGCCTCCCTGCACCAGATCGATATAGATGGAATGCGAGGCATCGTGGTTGACCCACTGCGTCATACCTTCGCTATCCGTGGTGCTGAAAACGCTCCAGCCGCCGCTGGACCAGACCCTCACCTTGCGCCCGGCGGCGGGCTTGCCTGTTTCCTGGTCGATAAGCTGGAAACGCCCGGAATAAGGCGCCGTGGCGCGAGATAGCGGAGTGACTGGAACGAAGGGGGCGGGAATGAATACATCACCGATGATGATAGTTCCAGAGCCACCAATGATTACATTGCCGTGAGCCCCAACACTGCCCAGAGTGGCAGCAGGCTGGCCATTGATGAACACCGTCGATGACACACCGGAGACGATCGGACTACCGCAGGCGGACACGTCGTTTTGGCGGGCTGCTGGCAGGCCATCGAAGATGACGTCGGGTGAACCACTGGAGATAGGATTGGTGCCGTGGCCTGGCAGTGGGCAAGCCGTTGGATCGGTGACGCGTGCAGCAGGTTTTCCGCTCATGTGCGAGTCCTTGCATTAGCGAGAGGTATTGACAGCTCTGGCGGCTGACTGGCTTATACCGTCTGATAGCCCGGCTGGAGCGCTGTCCATTAACGTTACTCAGGTGTTGTGCAGCGCGTTGCAAATTGCTGCTGATGGCGTTGCCATCAATAGCGCTGCCGACAGCGGCTGAAACCATGGGCGGTGTATCCTAGCCAGGAATGGGCAGAGATGCATCGCCATGCCGAGTAACAGAGATCATGCCATTGCCCGGTGGGTCAACGGGTAACCGAATGATAACCGCTCTTGAATGCGCAACTTCCTGCGCACACCACCTGAAAACCAGAGACGCCAAGGGTCAGAAAATTTTCGAGGCGTCAAAAATACTTCTTCAGCATTGCTCATTCACTGATGGCAGAAGCCGTTGTATGTTTGATCGCTCTTAGGCTGCTTACAGGAATACGACCCTCGAAGCTCCGGGTCGATAACACACGAAGCGCCCACAAAGGCGTAACTACGCCAAGTATAAACGCCCTGTCAGAGGCCGAATGGAATCAACCGGCACCACACGAATGAAAAAGCTGCTGATTGTAGTAATCCTGATACTCACCACTGTGTTCTATGCCGGCTATTACGAAGCCCTTGAGGACGGTGATATAGAAACCATTCTGTTCCTCAAGAAATACCCAACGCTTCAGATGAAGTTTTACAACATTCACGCCAATGATAGTGAGATCAGGAAGGTTGAGCGCCTTACCGATGAGGAGCGCAATCTGATTATTGAATACTGCCGATATCGGCTGGGAGTCGATACCGAGCTAAAAACGCAGGATGATGTGGAAGTGTGCAGGCGAAAATGATCTTTTGATCGCGGTTGGCCGCCGGTATTCTTGACGCAGCAAGTAGCCCGAACAACCACCGCAATGGTGGATGAGAAAGCGTCATCCACCCTACGGAGCTGGGAACCCGATGTGAGGTTGAAGCGTGGCGTAGGGTGGACAACGCGAAGCCTGTCCACCATGGTTCAGGCAACACACTGCTCAAGGATGAGCCGCCATGCCCAACTACCGCCGCGCCCAGGTTCTTGGCGCCACCTACTTCTTCACCGTCAATCTGCGTGATCGCACCAGCAACCTGCTGACCCGCGAAATCGACCTGCTGCGCGAAACCGTGCGCGCCACTCGGGCCCGGCACCCTTTTCATATCGATGCCTGGGTGGTGCTACCCGACCATATGCACTGTCTGTGGACGCTACCGCCGGGCGATGCCAACTTCGCCCGGCGTTGGAAGGTGATCAAGTTCGCCTTCGCCAAACGTCTTCCCCTTACCGAGACACGCACGGTCAATCAGCAACGCCGCCGCGAGCGCGGTATCTGGCAACGGCGTTATTGGGAACACCTGACTCGTGATGAACGGGACTACCAGCGACACTTCGATTACATCCACGTCAATCCGTTGAAACACGGCTATGTCGAGCGGTTGGAGGACTGGCCGTATTCGAGCTTTCATCATGCGATGGCGATGGGCATTTATCCGCTTGGCTGGTGTGTGGAGCCGGAGGGCGCTGAGCGAGGTTACGGCGAATAAAGGGGCCGACGTTGTATCGCTATGGTGGATGAAAAAAACGTCATCCACCCTACATGGTTGCCATCGATCATGCTGGCCTCCCGCAAGCTCAGGGCACCTCGGCCGGCTCGGCCCCGTAAGCCTTGTGCAGCAGCTCGATAAACGGCCTCGCCTCGTCGAGCGCATGGCAGCCAATGGCGGTGACGGCAATGCCCGGCGTCCATGAGTTGAGCACGGCCGCACCGCAAAGCCCCTTCACACGCTCGAGGGTGATGGGCTCGACACGCTGCGGTACGCCGAGGCGGGCCAGCTGACGCTGGATCATGCCCATCATGGTGCCCTCGAGCCTCTCGGCCTCGGGCCAGATCACCGCTTCACCGTCCCAGAAGGCCAGGTTCCATATCGTGCCCTCGCTCAGGTGCCCACGCTGATCGACGAAGGCCGCATCATCGAACCCCTCGCGTATGGCCTGGTGAAGGTAATAGGTCTTGCCGATTTCACCGACATGCTTGATGGCGGCCAGCGGCCTCTCATGCTCGATGACGCTCAAGCGCAACGGGCCTTGCGGCCCATTCGACGGCGCCGCTGTACGCACGAACACGGCTGGCTCGGCGTCCATGCTGTGGGCCGTGAACTCGCCGTGCGGTGAGAAGACGGTGACCGTCAGTGACTGGTCGCTCGCGCCCTCCTCGATCGCCGTTCGAATGTACGCGCGCAACAGCGCCTCATCCGGCGCACGCTTGAAGAGCTGCAGAGAGGCATGACGCAGTCGGTTCAGATGAAGATCCAGCCCCTTGATGCTCGAGTTCCTCACCTGCATGGCGGTGAAGTGGGCAAAGCCGGCGAACGCCAGCGGGTTCAGCGCCGAGGCGGCTGCGGGTTGGCCGTCGATATAGGACGGATAGTGGATCGGCTGAATCGCCATGGGAACAGCTCCTGCTGGTGCTCGATTGAAGGAGCCCCTATCATCGACCCTGACAGCACTGTCAGAGTCAAGGCGAAGCAAGGCATGAAAATAGGTGAGCTATCCAGGCGTTCGGGTGTGAGCGTGCGAATGCTTCGTTACTACGAAGCCGAGGGGCTGCTGAAGCCCAAACGCACATCCGGCGGCTACCGCGATTACGCCCTGGAGGAATTGCGCACGGTCGAACGCATCCGGTTGCTGGGCACTGCCGGCATGACCCTGGCGACCATCTTGAAATTCTTGCCGTGCGTAAGAGGTGAAGGCCTGGCTTTCGAGCCATGCGATGAGTTGCGCGAGGTGCTGCACGAACAGATCCGCGTGGCTGATCAAAAGGCGGCTGAGCTGGCGCAAAGCCGCAAGATTCTGGAGAGTTTTCTGCACGAAGTTGAGCGCGGCTGAAGCAGCCCGCAGGGCGGCCCGGAGCGCCGGCCGCTCGAAGCGTCAGCGAACAGTCCGCCGCCAGGCCCGGTTCGGCACCATACCCCGGCGTCCCAAAGGCGTACTGCTTCGCGAGTACGCCCTACAGCCCAGCGCTAGCGTAGCCCGTGGGGCGGACCGGAACGCCGGGGGCTCGTAGCATCAGCGAGCAGTCCGCCGACCATGCCCGGTTCGGCACTACAACCCGGGCCTCGATCAAGTACAGGCGAGGGTTTCTCGCAAGATCACCGTGGCTCAGGCAAGCAGGCGGTCAATCAACGCCTGCTCGTAATCGCTCAGGGGCTGATCCTCATAGAGCTTGTCGGAGGCCGCCACCAGCGCCTGGCCCTCGGCTTCGCGCCCACTTTCGCCATATACGTGGCCGAGGTTCTCCAGCGACTGCAGGTTGCCGTGCTGAGAGAAGGAGATCAGGTACCAGCGCTCGGCCGCCTCGAGTTCGCCCAGGCGGTGATAGGCCACTGCCAGATTGTGCTGGGCGTAGACGTGGTCGGATTGCAGGGCCTGCAACAACGCCTGCTTGGCCTGCTGGTAGTCCTCGAGCTGCAGGTACAACAGGCCGAGATTGTTGTAGCCGTCGACATGCCCCAGTTCGGCGGCGCGCCGATAGGCCTGCTCGGCCTGCGGGTAGCGCTCGGCATGCAGGTGGACGTCGCCGAGCAGGTTCAGCGCCTCCGCATGATCGTGGCGCACGGCGTTATTGAGGTGCTCGACGGCGGCATCGTGATCGCCGTCCTGATGGGCCATGCTGCCAAGGTAGAAGTGGCTGCGAGGGCAATCGTACTTGGCGGCCTGCTGGAAATAATGGCGGGCAGCATCATGATCGCCTTCCTGGAAGGCCATGGTGCCGAGGTTATAGTGGCTGCCTGGATAATCGTGCTCGGCGGCCCTCAGGAAGTGCCGGCGGGCAGCCTCGTGGTCATCTTCCTGGTAGGCCATGATGCCGAGGTTGTAGTGGCTGCCGGGATAATCGTGCTTGGCGGCCATCTGGAAGTGTCGACGGGCACCGGCGCGATCTTCACGTGCCAGGCTCACCGCGCCAACGCCGTTCATCCAGCGCGGGTCGGCAGGACATGCCTTGGCAAGGGTCTGGAAATGCTCGAGCGCGGTGTCCAGATCCTGCTCGCGAAACGCCGCCCAGGCCTGCTCATTGAGCGCCGTCGCCTGCTCGTCACTGAGCGTGTTTTTCTTGGTGAACCACATGGTGTTTCCTGCCTTGCAAGGGCCGGCCATCTTAAAGGAGCGTGTAGAAGTCAAACAAGGCAATGGCGCGGCAGTGCGGTTCGAGCCCAAGCTTCCAACACCCGATTCGCTGGACACATGCCCCCATATCAACGGCGTCGCTCCGAAGCAGGCGCAGCAGCCATGATCGACTAGGGAGTAGGATGGACAAAGCGAAGCTTGTCCATCATGGTTCAGACATTCAAGATTCAAGAACGAGCGTCACTTAACGCTCCAGGCGAATTAGCCTTAGGCAAACGATGGACTCGTTACGCACTTGCCACTCAAAGGAAAATACAATGCGCTTAATCCTGCTTCTCAGCATTTGCCTGGCCTTGATTGCCTGCAGCGCCAACCCGCAGCGCGTCTATCAAGAGCAGGTGGCCAACGCCACGACCCCACTCGCAAAAACGCCCGCCGAGGCAGTCCGAAACACCGCTGCCGAACCGATGCAGGTAGCACCCGGCTGGCGTCCCAAACAGTGGCAAATCACCGCTCAGGAACCTCGCCTTCTAGTCGAGGGGGTTCCATCCAATTACCGCGTATTTTCGGTCGACCTCAAGGCCAATAAACCCTTTCTCATCAAAGTCAACTCCTGGTGCGTGAACAGCTGCCTCGGTTTCAGCAAGTATGTGCTGGCGCCTTACCTCATCCTGTTGGACGACAAGTCGACGGTAATTGGACAAGGCTTTGGCCAGATACGCGGCCAGGTGGGTGTCGTCAATCAGGACTTGGCTGGCCAGGTTCGCCGGGATGGCACTTATTACCTGATCGTCGCAGCAGATAACCGTCACCCCGGTGAACAGGTGCTTTTCGATAACGTGATGGCAGTGGGCACCGGCACCTCGACAGCAGTCGCGCCACTGCGCATTGGGATGGGCAGTTACCCATTTGGCAGCGTCGCACCGTTTCTAGCCGAACCGCAAGAATAGGTACCGAGGCGCCAGCAGCGGGTCGATGGGAGCGACAGCCCTTGATCGGCCCGCGTTCTAGCCTTTGTTTTTCTTCTTGGCAATCGCCTTCATCCGCGCTGCCGCCTTCTGCACGGTGGCCATCTTCTCGGGGCGTTTCATGCCGCGCCACTTGCGGATTTCCTCCCGCGTACGGCCGCAGCTGACGCACAGTTCGCTGTTGAGCTGGCACAGCGACACGCAGGGGTTTTCAATGTCCTTGGCCACGCTTGCCCCCTGCCGGCTGCTCGAGCGAAAACGCCACGTGCTCATTGATACGGGACACGCTGATGCCCACCGCCTCGAACGCGGCCAGGGTCAGCGCCAGCATCCTGGCCTTGTCCGCGCCCGCCAGGGCCCGCGCCTTGCTGGCCTCGCTGTCGAACATCCAGGTGACGATCAGGCTCTCTGGAAAGCGTGCGTAGTTCACCTCATGGGTGAGCCACTGGAAGCCGACGATCTCGCTCTTTGCCGTTTCGCAGGCGTCGGTCAGGGTGCGAATCAGCTCGCGTTCGATGCCTGCATATGTTCGTTTCGAGGCTGCCATAAGGCCCTTCCGGATCGGTGTCGGGTGCGCCGCCATGTTACCCGACAAGGCCCATCCATAGGTTCTCGGCCACAACGCCCGCCTGCCCCACGGGTTACAATGGCGCCCGCCGTATTAACAAGAGCCCGCCGCGATGTTCACCCTCACCCACCTCGATGCCCCGCCACCCGAGTCCCTCAAAGCCCAGGTGCTGCAGATGGTGGTGGACTACTTCAGCGACATCAGCCCGGTGCCGCTGACGCCTAGCAACCCGCTGTTCCAGCTGTACCAGTACGTGATCGGCTTTGAGGTGCACCTGTACCTGCAGGCCATGAATGGCGAAGCCGATAGCCCCACGCAATTGCTGCTGGCCCTGGATGATCAGGACCCCGCCGTGGTGCTGGGTTTCGCCCTGTACCTGCCCAGCCAGGACGATGCCGACGCCTGCACCCTCGCCTATATGGCCGTCGCGGCCAGCCATCGCCGGGGCGGCATCGCCCGGGCCATGTTGCAGCGCATCATCGAGCGCCATCCCCATATGGAGCTGGCCTGCGTGGCCGGCAAGGTGCCGACCTTCGAGGCCATGGGCCTGCAGGTGCTGGCCGCCCAAGGGCCGCAGGTGCTGATGAACACCCGTGACCAGCGCTCCGATGGCCTGGTGGCCGTGCAGGACCTGGCGCCGGTGTTCCAGTCCACCGAGGTGCGGCAGATTCACGCCTACCTGCTCAAGCAGCATGGCAAGAAGGCCATGAGCGAGGCCGAGAAACAACGCGACTATCATCTGGATCAGTTGGCCCATCAGGCGCGCCAGTTGGTCGCCGAGCGGCTTACACCGACGCTGCACTGACGGGCCCGCTGGCGAGGTAGGCGGCGCTGCAGGCAGAGACACGGTGTCAGAAACTGTGGGTGCCCGTTACTAGCAGATTACGCGGCTAACCGACACGGTCTGCGCAGCGCTGCGTGCAGGTCCCAGGTCGGTCACCCAACCAGTCGTTTTTCACGCCACCGAGCCTGCGTCACTGTGCTGTAGCGCCAACAGTGCGAACCTCCTTTAGATACACAGATGCGTGGGCGCGGCCGGGCGGCGATCCGCTTCAGCCGTGATCAAGCTAGAAGGTGCTGACAGCATCGCGGCTCAGTGGGCGGCCTCAGCAAAGGTACTCGCTAACGCTTCACGCAAGCGAACAGCGCATTGCCGGCGCTCTCGCTGATCGGCAGGATTCTCTGATAGTCATGCTCCAGCACATGCACGTCGAAGTGCGGCTCGAGCAACGCCTGCAGCTCGGCGAAGCTCACGGCGACCATGGGGTGTTCGTCGTGCCAGGTCAGGGTTTCGTCGCCCGTGGTCTTCTCGATGCGCAAACGCAGCGCCTGCTGCTCGCCCGCACCGCTGTAGTGCCAGCCAGAACTGAAGGTGAAGCGCCCCGCATCAATCTGCACGGTGTGCGCCGCGAACAGCTGATTGTCGATGCGGGTACGGTCCACGGCGTTGAAGCAGAACAGGCCGCCGGGCTGCAACGCTCGATGCACATGGGCGATGCAGGCCGCCAGCCGTGCGGTGGTCGCGCTGTAGTGCAGCGAGTAGAGAAAGCAGGTGATCAGGTCGACCGGCTCGGCGACGCTGAACGCGCACATGTCCTGCACGGCGAAGTGCGCCTCGGGGCAGCGGATGGCGGCCTTGTCGAGCATCGGCTGGTTGATGTCCAGCCCGCTGCTCCGAAAGCCCGCATCGAGAAAATGCCGGACATGGGGCCCGGTGCCACAGGCCAGGTCCAGGTGCCGTGTGCCGCCGTTGCCGAACAACTGGTGCAGGCGCTGCACGGCCTGGCTTTGCGCGCGGTAGTCGATATCGGCGCACATCAGGTCGTAGTAGTCGGACAGGTCCGTATAGAGGGCGTTGACGGGCATCGGGACCTGACCATGGCGGAGTGTTTTCGAGGGTGGCGGATCATAGCCGAAATCCCGCGCGGCGCCGCGACTATTCGCGGCCCGGCGAGCGCCGCCCCCTTGCGGATGCCCCGGGATGACGGCCGCCCTAGGTGCATGCCCGGCGGCGAACGGCAGCTTACGCGGCGCTGGCGATCCTTTAGACTGCCCGGCAAAATGCAGCCCCGCTGCATACCTCCCCTCGCCCGGTCCACTCCGATGCCCAAGGCTCATACCTACCTGCTCCGCTACCCCTCCGCCAGCCTGCTGTTCGTGCAATTGCTGGGCATCGTGCTCTACCCCTTCATGGAGCGCCTGTCCGAGGGGCGGGCCATCGTCGGCGCCTTCGGCATCGTGGTGCTGGCAATGTCACTGCGCATGGTACGCAGCAGCCCGACCATCCAGTGGATCGCCTTCACCCAGGCGGCGTGCATCCTGATGCTGACCGTGGCCGTGGAGTTCGAGAGCAACACCGCGCTGTCGATCCTGCTGGCGGCGCTGGAATCGAGCTTCTATTTCTATGCGGCCGGCGGCCTGATCGCCTACATGATGGAAGACCAGCGCGCCAGCACCGACGAACTGTTCGCCGTCGGCGCCACCTTCACCCTGCTGGCCTGGGCCTTCGCCCACGCGTTTTCGGTATGCCAACTGGTCAGCCCTGGCAGCTTCAGCGCGGCGATCGATCCCGAGGCGCAGCGCACCTGGGTGGAGCTGCTGTTCCTGAGCTTCACCACGCTGTCGGGGGTCGGCCTGAGCGACATCATTCCGCTGCGGCCCTTCGCCCGCGCCCTGGTGATGCTCGAGCAGTTCGCCGGGGTCATGTACATCGGCCTGGTGGTCACCCGCCTGGTCAGCCTGACGGTCAGGCCGAAACACAGCGGCCAGTGAAGCCGCCGCGGGCATTGCTGTACTGGCGCCAGCGCCGCACTTTCATAAAGCGTGGCTATGCTCGAAGTCATAACCGATTCACTGCCGGCAAGCCGGCAGATCGCACCTCTGACCTGTAACGGAAGGCCGATTACCCCGTGGCGCTCGATCCCCTGACCCTGCTGACGATGACCATCGCCCTGGCGCTGGCGGCCTCTCTCTACCTGGCGATCGAATGGCGAACCATTCGCGAGCCGGCGCTGCTGTTCTGGAGCGCCGGCTTCGCCCTGATCAGCATGGGTTCCACGCTCGCCCTGCTGCGCAGCAGTGGCCTGCTGCTGGTCGGCATCTGGTTCGCCAACGGCCTGCTGGTGACCTCGCACTGGCTGTTCTTCGCCGGTGTCGCACGCTTTACCGAAACGCGGCTATCGCGGGCCTGGCTGCTGATGGTGGCCGTCTGGTTGGCGATGTTGCTGCTGCCCAGCGGGCCGCAATGGTCGAAGATCATGCTGGTGGTCAATTCGCTGCTGATCGCGTCGATCACCATCAGGGCCAGCTTTTTGCTGCGCCCCCGGGGCAAATCGCTGGGCGCCGGGGCAGCCCAGCTGCGCTTCGTGTTGCTGGGCCATGGGCTGTTCTACCTCGCCAAGACCTTTCCGGTGCTGGTGCCCGGCACGCTGATCGACCTGGCCTCGTTTCAGGGCCTGATCATCAAGGTCTCGCTGGTCGAAGGGGTGATGGCGCTGATGCTGATCGCCCTGTCGATGACCGGCACCGTGCGCTACCGCCGCGAGAAGCGCATCGAACGCCTGGCCGCCCGCGACCCCCTGACCGCCATGTACAACCGCCGGGCGCTGGAGGCGCGCGCGCCGAACCTGCTCAACGAGGTGTCTGCGGCGCGCCCGGGCGCCCTGCTGCTGATCGATATCGACAACTTCAAGCAGGTCAACGACCTGCATGGCCATGCTGCCGGTGACCAGTTGCTGGTCGCCCTGGGGGAGATGATCCGCCGCAGCTTGCCGGAGGGCTCCTTGGCGGCGCGGCTGGGCGGCGACGAATTCGTGATGTTGCTCAGGGATGCCTCCTCCGAACGCATCACCGGCCTGGGCGACCTGCTGCGCCAGCAGTTTCAGAGCACCGCTGCCCAGGCGTTCGCCACGCCTGAAGCCGTGACCCTGAGCATTGGCGCCAGCCTGTTTGACCAGCCCCCGGCCAGCCTGGCGGCGCTGATCGAACAGGGTGACGCGGCGCTGTACCAGTCCAAGCGCGGCGGGCGTGACAGCCTGCGCCTGGTGGACCGCACCGCCAACGCCGCAGCGCTGGCCGGCTAGCGTGCGCGGCCTCAGCTGAACATGCTGTCGTCGTCGAAGAAGTCCGAACTGTCGAAGGCATCGGTGTCGATATCGTTGCTCATGTCGCTGCTGCCGGCGTAAGGGGTGTCGTCCAGGCCATTGCCGAAACTGTCCTGCATGGGCGCGTCCTCGCGGATGACTTCGACGATCTCCTGGGGCTGGTTGTGGTGGAACATGTTGGTCAGCAGATCCGCCACCATCACCCCGCCGGCCACACCGGCTGCCGTCTGCAACGCGCCGCGCATGAAGCCGCCGCCCTGGCCCACCGGTGCGGCGCCGGGCATGCCGGCCGGCGCCACGGGTGCGGCATTGGCGTTCTGGGAGAAGCGCGTTTCGCCCCAGCCGGCCGGGCGCTGGCTCGGCTGCGGCGTGCCGGCCGGCTGCCCGCCCCCGAACAGCCCGGAAAGAAAGCCGCCACCACCTGAGCGCTGGCGCTGCGCATCCGCCGCCTGGGCTTCCAGTTCCCGCACGCGCTGGTCCAGGCGCTTGATGGCGGCCTCCTGGATCAACAGCGCCTGGGCCATGTAATAGGGCGCGGCGGGCTGGCGGGCCAGGTGGTTTCTGATCTGCGCCTCGGCTTCGGTATCGCGCAACCCACCCTCGTGCTCGGCTGCTTGCAGGCGGGTGAACAGGCCATCGATCAGGGTTTGCTCTTCGGAATTCATGGGTGCCTCGCTTGAGCCATGGAGAAATGCACGTCCCTGTTCACGATGCCGCGCGGCGCCCGGCGCCGCTGAATCGAGATATTGGAGTAAATTGCAAAATTACAAGTTCCGGGCTGGGAGGTAATAGATAGCGGCAGTCGGCTGCCTTGGAACCGCCATCGCTGCGCTGAGGGCCAAATGGTTTGAATGAGCGGATTGTGTTAAAAAACCCGCCACTGATTACCTCGCACCTGCACCACGGTGCCTTACGCAGGAGCGCGCATGCCACCTTCCGATAAGCACGCCTCGCCCAGCGTTGCCCCAATGATCCCCGAGCAGCGCCGTGAACAGATGCTGCGCCAGTTGCGCAAGCATCAGGTGCTCAGCGTTCATCAACTGATGGAGATGTTCGAGTGTTCGCACATGACCGTGCGCCGCGACATCGCCCAGCTGGAGCAACAAGGCCGCGCCTATTCGGTCACCGGCGGCGTGCGTATCGCCAGCCAGTTGCACAGTGAGCCCAGCCATGACTCCAAGGCCGTGGTGGAGTTGCCGCACAAGCAGGCCATGGCCCGCCTGGCTGCCGGCCTGCTGCACCCCGATATGACGATCTACCTGGACGCGGGCACCACCACCCTGGAGATCGTGCCACATATCATCGCGCTGTCAGGCATGACCGTAGTCACCAACGACTTCGGGATCGTGCATGCCCTGGCCGAAGCCGACCATGTGAACGTGATCCACACCGGCGGGCTGCTCGACCATCCCAACATCTCCAGCGTCGGTGGTCTGGCGGCGGCGACCCTGCGCCAGCTGGCCACCGACATCGCGTTCATTTCCACCAGTTCCTGGGACCTGCAGCGTGGTACTACCACGCCGTCGGCGCTGAAAGTCGAGGTCAAGCAAGCGGCCATGCAATCGGCCTCGCGTAATGTGCTGATCGCCACCAGCTCCAAATACGGCACCTTCGGCATGTACAAGGTCGCCGCCCTGGAACAATTCGACGCCCTCATCACCGACAGCGCACTCACCCCCGCCGCAGCCGAGAGCATCCGCCACCAGCGCATCGAGCTCTTGCTCGCCTACACCCCGGCCTCCTGACCCGCCACCCCCAGATATCGCGCCTCAAGCCAATCCAGCCAGCACCCCCCTGGCTGGCTCGGCTTCGGTCTACGCGCGCCTGACTCAAGGTCAGTACAAGCCTTTTCCGACTGAAGCCCGCCCTCACCCGTTCACTCGAACGTGATATTTGCCCGCCCGGACCTGTGAATTTTTGTTAATTTGAAAAAATACTTCACATCATTCGCTCATTAATTCAGTATCCGATTCACATTTCAGAACAATTAAGCCGTCAACCAGCATGACGCGCGACGGCAAAGACCGAGGAAGACAGCAATGACTCAATCCAATGTCGGGGTGATCGGCTTGGGCGCCATGGGCCTGGGTATTGCCCGCTCCCTGCTGCGCAGCGGGTTCAAGGTGCATGCCTGTGATGTACGCAACGAGGTGGTTCAGGCATTCGCCGCCGAGGGCGGTGTGGCCTGTGCCTCGCCTGCCGAGATGGCCGCAGCCTGCGACATCGTCATTACCGTGGTGGTCAATGCCGAGCAGACCGAGACCGTGCTGTTCGGTGACAAGGGTACCGTCGCCGCCCTGCGCCCCGGCAGCCTGGTGATCGGCTGCGCCACCGTCGCGCCAACCTTCGCCGTGGAGTTGGGCCAGCGCCTGGCTGACAAGGGCCTCGCCTATCTCGACGCACCGATTTCCGGTGGTGCCGCCAAGGCCGCCGCCGGCCAGATGACCATGATGACTTCCGGCCCCGCCGACGCGTATGCCAAGGCCGAAGCCGTACTGGCCGGCATGGCGGGCAAGGTGTACCGCCTCGGCGACCTCCATGGCCTGGGCTCCAAGGTCAAGATCATCAACCAGCTGTTGGCCGGTGTGCACATTGCCGCCAGCGCCGAAGCCATGGCTCTGGGCCTGCGCGAAGGCGTGGATGCCGATGCCCTGTACGAAGTGATCACCAACAGCGCCGGCAACTCGTGGATGTTCGAGAATCGCGTGCCGCACATCCTCAACGCCGACTACACGCCGCTCTCGGCCGTGGACATCTTCGTCAAGGACCTGGGCCTGGTGCTCGATACCGCACGCACCAGCAAATTCCCGCTGCCGCTATCGGCCACCGCTCACCAGATGTTCATGCAAGCCTCCAGCGCCGGTTTCGGTCGCGAGGACGACTCCGCCGTGATCAAGATTTTCCCTGGCATCGAGCTGCCGAAAGCCAAGGGCAAGGAGTAACCGATGAACATGACTTCTCGCCCGCTGCTGGGCTGCATCGCCGATGACTTCACTGGCGCCACCGACCTGGCCAACATGCTGGTGCGCGGCGGCATGCGCACCGTGCAGAGCATCGGCATTCCCAGCGCAGAAGTGGCTGCCGGCCTGGATGCCGACGCCATCGTCATCGCCTTGAAGTCGCGCACCACGCCGGCCGCCGAAGCCGTCGCCGAGTCCCTGGCGGCCATGGAGTGGCTGCGCGAGCGCGGCTGCGAGCAGATCTTCTTCAAGTACTGCTCGACCTTCGACTCCACCCCGGCCGGCAATATCGGCCAGGTCAGCGAGGCGCTGCTGGCCAAACTGGGCGGCGATTTCAGCATCGCTTGCCCGGCGTTCCCGGAGAACGGCCGGACGATTTTCCGCGGCCACCTGTTCGTCCAGGATCAACTGCTCAATGAGTCGGGCATGCAGAATCACCCGCTGACGCCAATGGGTGACGCCAACCTGCTGCGCGTGCTCGATGCCCAGACCCAGGGCAAGGTCGGCCTGCTGCGCTATGACACCGTGGCCAATGGCAGCGATGCCGTGCGTGCGCGCATCGCCGAACTGCGTGCCGAGGGTGTAACCATGGCGATTGCCGATGCCGTGTCGGACGCCGATCTCTACACCCTGGGCGAAGCCTGCGCCGACCTGCCGCTGCTTACCGGCGGCTCGGGCCTGGCCCTGGGATTGCCGGGCAACTTCCGCAAGGCCGGCAAACTGCGCGACATCGACGCCGCCCAGCGCATCGATATTCCCGGTGGTGACGTGGTGCTGGCCGGCAGTGCTTCGGTGGCTACCAACGGCCAGGTCAGCGCCTGGCTTGAAGCCGGCCGCCCGGCGCTGCGCATCGACCCGCTGGCCTTGGCGGCCGGCCAGCGGGTGGTCGAACAGGCCATCACCTTCGCCCGCGACTCTGGCCAGACCGTACTGATCTACGCCACCAGCGCCCCGGACGAAGTCAAGGCCGTGCAACAGAAGCTTGGCGCCGAGCGCGCCGGGGCGATGGTCGAAGACGCCCTCGGGCAGATCGCCAAGGGGCTGCTGGCTGCGGGCATACGCCGCTTCGTGGTCGCTGGCGGGGAAACCTCCGGCACCGTGGTCCAGGCACTGGGCGTGCAACTGCTGAAGATCGGCGCGCAGATTGACCCGGGCGTACCGGCCACGGTCAGCGACGGCAGGCAACCGCTCGCCCTGGCGCTGAAGTCCGGCAACTTCGGTGCCCGCGACTTCTTCGCCAAGGCCCTCAAACAGCTGGCAGGAGAAGCCTGATGAGCAATGAAAAAGCCCTGCGCGAGGAAATCTGTGATGTCGGTCGGCTGCTGTATGGGCGCGGCTACACAGTGGGCAGCGCCGGCAACATCAGCGCCCGCCTGGATGACGGCTGGCTGATCACCCCTACCGACGCCTGCCTGGGTCGCATGCACCCGGACGACATCGCCAAGGTCAACCTGGCCGGCGAATGGGTGTCCGGCAACAAGCCGTCCAAGACCCTGGCCCTGCACCGCCAGGTCTATGACCGCAACCCGGGAGTCGGCGGCGTGGTACACACCCATTCCACCCACTTGGTAGCGCTGACCCTGGCCGGCGTGTGGCGTGAAGACGACATCCTGCCACCTCTGACCCCCTATCAGGTAATGAAGGTCGGCCACATCCCGCTGATCGGCTACCAGCGCCCAGGCTCGCCCGTTGTGGCCGAGCGCGTGGCGCAGCTGGCCAACAGCGTGCGTGGCGTGATGCTCGAGCGGCTCGGCCCGGTGATCTGGGAAAGCTCGGTGGCCAAGGCCTGCTACGCCCTCGAAGAGCTCGAGGAAACCGCCCGACTGTGGCTGATGAGCGACCCCAAACCCGCTCCGCTGCCCCAACAGGCGCTGGAAGAACTCAATCAGGTCTTCGGCGCGAACTGGTAACGCCCCACGGCAGGGCGCCGCCCTGCGGCGCCCGAACAGCCGGAAATTCCGGACAACAATAAAAAACGAGAATTGCAATGACACCACTCATGTTGATGCTGATCGCCGGTGCCGGTATCGCACTGCTGCTGTTTCTGGTCCTCAAATACAAATTCCAGCCCTTCGTGGCGCTGATGCTGGTCAGCATCATCGTCGCCCTGGTGGCAGGTGTGAAACCTGCCGACCTGGTGGCCACCATCGAAGGTGGCATGGGTAAAACCCTCGGCCATATCGCGATCATCATCGCCCTGGGCGCGATGATCGGGCGCATCATCGAGTTGTCCGGCGGCGCCGAGGCGCTGGCCAAGACGCTCATCGAGCGCTTCGGCAACCGGCGCACGCCACTGGCGTTGACCGTGGCCGGCTTCATGGTCGGTATCCCGGTGTTCTTCGAGGTCGGCGTGATCATCCTCATGCCGCTGGCTTACGGTGTGGCGCGTGCTGCGCGCAAACCGCTGCTGATCTTCGCTTTGCCGATGTGCGCCGCCCTGCTGGCGGTGCATGCCTTCCTGCCACCGCACCCGGGTGCCGTGGCGGCTGCCAGCCAGCTAGGCGCTGACCTGGGTCGCGTATTGCTGCTGGGCATTCCGCTGGTCGCGGTGGTGTGCATGGTCGGCTACTTCATCGCCGGGCGCATGACCCGCAAAACCTACCCGATGACCGACGACATTCGTGCCGAGGTGTATGGCCCCCACGTAACCAACGCCGACCTGGAAGCCTGGGCGCGCAACGACCACTCCACCGTGCGTGAAGTGGCCGAGAGCAAGGAATTCGGCGCCGAGGCCAATGCCGGCAGCCTGGCCAAAAGCCTGCCGCCGGCCCCTGCCCCGGGTTTCGGCCTGATCATTACGTTGATCCTGCTGCCGATCGTGCTGATCCTGCTCGGCACTCTGGCCACCACCCTGCTGCCAGCCGGTTCGATGCTGCGTGACGTGCTGACCGTACTGGGTGCGCCGCTGGTAGCGCTGCTGATCGACACGCTGCTATGCGCCTGGCTGCTGGGTTCGCGCCGTGGCTGGAGCAGTTCGCAGGTCTCCGACGTGCTCGGCTCGGCGCTACCGGGCGTAGCGATGGTGATCCTCATTGCCGGTGCTGGTGGCGTGTTCGGCAAGGTGCTGGTCGACACCGGTATCGGAGCGGTTGTCTCCGAGGCGCTGCGCCACACCGGGCTGCCTGTACTGGCCCTGGGCTTCATCCTGACCATGCTGCTGCGCGCAGTGCAGGGTTCGACCACCGTGGCACTGGTGACCACCGCCGGTATCCTCAGCCCGCTGATCGCCACCCTCGATCTATCGGCCAACCATCTCGCGCTGCTGTGCCTGGCCATGGGCGGTGGCGGCCTGGCGATGTCGCACATCAACGACGCCGGCTACTGGATGTTCACCAAGCTGGCCGGCCTGAACGTCGCCGACGGCCTGCGCACCTGGACCGTGCTGGTCACCATCCTGGGCACCTTGGGCTTCGTGATGACCCTCATCCTGTGGCCATTCGTTTGATGCGCGGCGAGTGCTAGCGCGCTCGCCCTCTCAATCCCTTCGCCGATTTGAAAAGAGAGATCCCCATGCCTCGTTTCGCCGCCAACCTCAGCATGCTGTACCCGCAGCATGACTTTCTGGACCGCTTCGCTGCGGCTGCCGCCGATGGCTTCGCGGCGGTTGAGTATCTGTTCCCCTACGACTACAGCGCCCCAGAGCTGAAACAGCGCCTGAGCGACAATGGCCTGGTGCAGGCACTGTTCAACACCCCGCCAGGCGACTGGGCAGCCGGCGAGCGCGGTATCGCCAGCCTGCCGGGCCGCGAGGCGCAATTCCGCGTCGGCGTGGCCAAGGCGCTGGAGTACGCCCAGGTACTGGGCAACGACCGCATCCATGTGATGGCCGGCCTGCTGCCGAGCGAAAACCTGCGTGCAGCGCATCAGGCGGTGTACCTGGAAAACCTCGCCTATGCCGCCGAGCAGGCCCGTGGCGCTGGTGTAACGGTGCTGATCGAGCCGATCAATACCCGTGACATGCCGGGCTTCTTCCTCAACCGCCAGGACCAGGCCCAGGCCATCGTCCGCCAAGTGGGTGCCGATAATCTCAAGGTGCAGTTCGACTGCTACCACTGCCAGATCGTCGAAGGCGACCTGACCATGAAGCTGCGCCGTGATTTCTCTGGCATCGGCCACATCCAGATCGCTGGCGTACCGGACCGCCATGAACCGGACATGGGCGAACTGAACTACGCGCAGCTGTTCGAGGTGATCGATGAATTGGGGTACACCGGCTGGATCGGCTGCGAGTACCGCCCAAAGGGCGATACCAGCGAAGGCCTGGAGTGGCTGCGTCAGCTCAAGGCCTGAACAACCTGCTCGATCAGCGCCAGCGATTCACGGCAGCGCGCAGGAAAATAGGCGTCTAGGCAGCCAGTCACCAGGTCGCGAACGCCTCTACCGGCGGCGCATCTGGGCAGGCCGACGCACCAAGATGGCGCGATGATCGGGGCAGTTCCCATCACAACAAGGAAGGCCCCATGAAAGACTCGGCGCGCGGCCTGCTGCTGGTCATCAGCGGCATCGTGCTGCTCAGCTTCGATGGGCTGCTGGTGCGCCTGGTACAGGCGGACGGCTGGAGCATCGTGTTCTGGCGCGGCTTGCTGATGTTCATCGCCCTGGGCGCCTTCTCGCTGTCGGCCAGCAGCCGCGCGAGCCTGCGCGCCAAGCCACTGCCGGGGGCCGCGTCGGCGGTGCTGCTGGCGCTGATCTCGATCTTCTTCGTGCTGGCGATCGTGCATACCACGGTGGCCAATGTGGTGGTCATCCTCAGTACCGCGCCGCTGTTCGCCGCGCTGTTCACGCGCTTCTTGCTGCGCGAGGCGGTGGCACTGCGCACCTGGCTGGCGATCGGCGTGGCGACGCTGGGCATCGTGCTGGTATTCGCCGGCTCCTTCAGCGCCAGCGACCTGCTGGGCAACGGCTATGCACTGCTGTCTTCGGCGGCGCTGGGCGCCAACCTTACCCTGCTGCGCCGTCATTCCAGCCTGGCCCGCATGCCGCTGATCGCCCTCGGCGGCCTGGTCGCCGCGCTGATCGCCCTGCCCAAGGCGCAGCCCTTCGGCCTGGATTCGGCCAGCTACCTGGCGCTGGGCATCATGGGGCTGGTGCAGATGCCGCTGGCCACCTTGCTGATCAACAGCGCGACGCGCTACCTGCCGTCCGCCGAGGTGGCGCTGTTCTACCTGCTGGAAAGCGTGCTCGGCACCCTGTGGGTCTGGTACGTCCTCAACGAGGTGCCGGCCACGGCCACGCTGTACGGCGGTGCGCTGGTGATCGCCACGCTGGTGGTGCATGCCGGCTGCACCCTGCGCGCCCGTCCTGCGCTGCCGGCCTGAGCGCAAATGCGCACGCCCATGTCGACCCCAGACAACCAGGCGCCGGCCGAGCGCCGTAGGGTCTGTTGCCGTTTCAACGCGAGCCGCGTTGCCGCGAGAAATCTCGCCAGGCTAGGCGGAGGACGCAGGGAATGGCGTTCCCTTTTCAAGTCCTCCAACAACGCATGGCGAGATTTCTCGCGCAACCCGAAGGGCCGGGCCCGTTTTGCCGCGATGCTGCGTTTCTCGCCGGCTCATTTAGCTAGCTAAACTTCGCGGCTCGTGCCTTGCCTCGCGGCAAAACGGGCTCCGGCGCGGCCGTGCGTGAAACGGCAACAGACCCTAAGGTAAACCCACTTTGTCCAACACCAGGAGCCCTTCATGGCCAACAAACCGATTACCGTACTGCGCGATACCCAGCCGATGCCCGTCGTCGACGCCTGCAAATGGGAACGCATCGAGGGCGAGCCGCACACGGTCAACCTCAACGCCTACACCAGCGATGACGGCAGCAAGATCATGGGCACCTGGATCTGCACGCCGGGTAAATGGCGGGTCGAGTACGTGAAGTGGGAGTACTGCCACTTCCAGGAAGGCTACTGCATCATCACCCCGGACGGCATGGCGCCGATCCACCTCAAGGCCGGCGATATCTTCGTCGTCGAGCCAGGCATGAAAGGCACCTGGGAAGTGGTCGAGACGGTGCGCAAGTACTTCGTGTTCGCCTGACCCTGCCGCCTGTGCAGCCATCGCGAGCATGCAGTGGCTGCTCGCTAGTCATCAGATAACCACGAGACTGGCAGCGCAAAAAACCCAGCAAGAATTTAATTAAAGCTCTTGTAAATCAATTGAATAAAAAACAACTTGGTCAGCGCCTTTATTCAGGCGCGACAAACCTTTCATGCTTGTGATACATCTTTTAGGTTGTTAACGCCGTTTCGGCCCGACAATGACAAGAAGGGACATGGACATGAATGACAGCCTGCAACCTGGCCACTCGCGCCGCCACTTTCTCAAGCATTCGCTGATCTGCTCCGCCGCTGCCGCCAGCGCCGGCTCATTACTGCCGCAACTGGCTAGCGCGGCACAGCCGCTCGGCCTGCGCTATCCGGATAGCGCCGTGCAGGTGCTCGATGACAGCTTCCTGCAACTGCGTCTGTTCAACGCCAGCGTGGAAAAACTCGCTGATGGCCTGCGCTGGGCGGAAGGCCCGGTGTGGTTCGGCGACGGCCGTTACCTGCTGGTCAGCGATATTCCCAATAATCGCATCATGCGCTGGGACGAGATCAGCCAGACCCTGGGCGTCTACCGCCAACCCTCGAACTATGCCAACGGCCTGGTGCGCGACACCCAGGGCCGGCTGATCGCCTGTGAAGGTTCCACCACCCAGGAGCTGGGCCGGCGCATCACCCGTACCGAACACGACGGGCGCATCACCGTGCTGGCCGATCGATTCGACGGCAAGCGCTTCAACTCGCCGAACGACGCGGTGGTCAAACGCGACGGCTCGGTGTGGTTCACCGACCCCCCTTTCCAGGCCGGCAATTTCTACGAGGGCTACAAGATCGAGCCCGAGCTGCCCCATGGCGTCTATCGCATCGACGGCGAAACGCAGCAGGTCACCCGCGTGGCCGACGACCTGGGTGGCCCCAACGGCCTGTGCTTCTCGCCCGACGAGAAGACCCTGTACATCGTCGAGAGCCTGGCCAAGCCGTATCGCCTGGTGTGGGCTTACCCGGTGAACGATGACGGCAGCCTCGGCCAGCGCCGCAAACACATCGAAGCCACCGACACTGGCGATCTGGATGGCATCAAGTGCGACGAGTTCGGCAACCTGTGGTGCGGCTGGGGCAGCAACGGCTCGGCCGGGAGCGATCCGGAAAAGCTCGATGGCGTGCGCGTGTTCAACCCGCAGGGCAAGGCCATCGGCCATATCTCACTGCCGGAGCGCTGCGCCAACCTGTGCTTTGGCGGCGAGAAAGGCAACCGCCTGTTCATGGCCAGCAGCCATGCGCTCTACTCGATCTTCGTGAACGCGCGAGGCGCGACCCTGGTGTGAACGCCGCCGATCAGGCCCGGCCTGATCGTGTTCCAGCAACGGGTCATTGCAGCCAGAGGCCGTCTGGCAGGCAGGCCGGGCTGCCAGGCCGATACGCCGCTGACGATGGAACCGCCGGCGGCCAGGGCCGCTGCGCAGCCGGCCCTCCCCCCAGAAAACGACGAGTCGCCGATGACGAAATACCCCTGGTAGCACAGGGCCATCTTCGTGCAGAATTGTCGGTTTCACCCCTCTCTGACCAGACGGCGTAGCCCCCGGGACACGCCGGCCACCGCGTGCGCCAAGGCGCCCGGAAGGACGATTCGATGCTGGCTACAGTCGATCACCATGATCAGTCCCGGCGCAGGATGTTCAAGACCCTGCTGTGGGTGACCCTGTGTTTCGGTGCGTTGTTCTCGATCTTCAACGCCACCCGCGGGCTGTGGCTGCTGGTGGGCATCGAGGTGGTCTACACCCTGCTGTCGCTGTACATGCTGGTAGTGGTCGAGCGCACCCGGTACCTGCGCGCCCTGACCATCGTCTACCTGATCCCTTTTCTCGGGGTGATGATGGGAACCCTGGCCAACCCGGACACCTCGGTGGGCATCTTCGCCTGGATCCAGACCATCCCCATCATCCTCTACCTGCTGCTCGGCCTGCGCCTGGGGCTGATCGGCTCGGTCCTGTTCGTCAGCCTGGGCCTGTACCTGTACACCCAGCACTACACCGAGAAAGACCCCAGCGACAGCCTGGGTTTTCTGCTCGATATCGGCATGGCGACCCTGGCCATCACGGTCTTCTCCCACACCTATGAACACACCCGCGGGCAGACCGAGAAGCGCCTGCTCGAACTGATCAGCACCGACTACCTCACGGGCCTGGCGAACCGTGCCAAGCTGACCGAGGTGTTCGCCCGCGAGCGCGCCCATGCCAGGCGCAACCAGGCACCCCTGGCCCTGGTTTACCTGGATATCGACCACTTCAAGCAGATCAACGACCGCTTCGGCCATGAAACCGGCGATCAGGCCCTGCGCCATTTCGCCGACGTATTGTCGCAGCGCCTGCGCGCCACCGACCTGCTGTGCCGGCTCGGCGGCGAGGAATTCGCCGCCCTGCTGCCCAACACCAGCGCCGCCCAGGCAGCGAGAATCGCCGAGGCGCTGCGCGAACGGCTGGCCAGCACCCCCCTGGACGTCAAGGGTACGCCCATGCAGATGACCCTCAGCGCCGGCGTGGCCAGCCTCGGGCAGGACGGCGAGCGCCTGGACGAACTGATGAACGCCGCCGACAGACGCACCTACGCGGCCAAGCGCGCCGGCCGCAACCGGGTGGTCAGCGGTGAGGCTTGCGCCCTCGCCTGACCATGGGTTGGCGTTGAAAGGCCGCGCTTTTCGTCGTCGGCACGGGCATTCGGCACTGCGAAAAACCCGGCTCGAGGCCTGGCACCCGCCATCAGCGCGGCTATGCTGAAACTCCATAGAGTCCGCCGGTTTTTCCCCAGGAGCATCATATGGATATCGCCAGCCTGTTCGCCGAACTGCACACCCTGCCCACCGTCCCCAAGGTCGCCCAGGACCTGATCCAGCAATTCGACAACCCCTCCACCAACCTGGAAAGCGTGGCGCGCAATATCGAGCGCGACCCGGTGGTCGCCGCCAAGGTGCTGCGCCTGGCCAACTCGGCGCGCTTTCGCGGCTCGCGCGACGCCAGCAGCGTGGAAGATGCCGCCATGCGCCTGGGCTTCAACACCCTGCGCACCCTGGTGCTGGCCTCGGCCATGACCGGCGCCTTCAAGGTCGATACCGGCTACAACCTGAAAAAGTTCTGGCTGCGCAGTTTCCGCGTGGCGAGCATCGCCCGCGCCCTGGCCAAACAGTCGAAGCTCGACGCGGATGCCGCCTTCACCTGTGGAATGATGCACAACATCGGCGAACTGCTGATCCAGACCGGCGCCCCGGACTTCGCCCGCCGCCTGAACCGCCACCCGCAACGCGAGGCCGCGGCCCAGGCCGCCGAGGAAACCCTGCAACTGGGCTTCGGCTACCCGGAAGTCGGCGCCGAGCTGGCGCGCCGCTGGCAGTTGCCGGCGCTGATCCAGAACGCCATCGCCTACCAGAACAAACCGGCCCAGGCGCCGGGCGACAGCCAGTATGCGCGCCTGGTGGCGCAGGCGATCCACGTCGAGGAGAGCCTGGAGGCCCATGGGTTGACCGATGAAGCCAAACAGGACCTGGAAGGCCCGCTGTTCGAGGGCGTGGACCTGGCCAAGCTGTTCGAGGCGCTGCCCGCCGTGCTGGAAGCGGACAAGGCGTTTGGCGAGTTGCTGAACTAGGCCATCAGGCCGCCGGAGTCGCCCACTCCGTCAGGACGATCAGCCGGGCGCCGGTCATGACGCCCGCGGCCCGGCTCCATCCCCGCAGTGCGCCATCCGGTGGCGCTGCCAGTCCAACCGATGGTGCCATCGCTGCCGTCGCTGGCGCCATGCCTCCGGTAGTGTTCGCCTGGCGGATCGGTCTGCGAGCCCCTCAGTAAGGTCGGCGTTCGCTGCCCGCTGGCGAATGCCTTACTTGGACGCGCCCGGCTGCTTGGCAGTCTGCGCGAAGGTCATGATCACATCGCGCACCACCTTGCGCTGGGCGGCAGGCAGGGCGAGAAAGGCTTCGATGGCCTCCCGCTCGGGGTAGAACGCGGGGTCTTCCCAGCGGCCGCGCTGCTCACGCACCGCCATGGCCGCGCGTTCGCCGAAACGCAGCGCCTGCGGTTCGACGCGCAGCCAGTCGGCCAGCACCTGCAGTTTGTCCTGGGAGGGAATGGCCTGGCCGCGCAGCCATCGCGACACGGCCTGGAATGTCACCGAACGCCCCCAGTAACGGGAGTTGAATTCCCGTTCCAACACGGCAGGACGATCAGGGTAGCCGGCAGCGAGCATGGCATCGCGCAGGCGCTGGGCAAATTCGGTTTTTTCGGTCATGGGCGGACGTTAAATTCCGCTTCCATGCTAGATTGAACATACGGTTTAATTGTAAATTAAATTCATGGTTTCATCACGAGCACGGTGGCGCTGGTGATGTACAGGGAGGTGCCATGAACTACGCACGGTCATTTCAGGTAGAGGGACGGCAAGTCGATGTCCGCGCCAGCGCTGATGGGCGCCTGTGGTTCTGTGCAGACGCCATCTGCGCGCTGCTGTGCTTTTCCGACAGCCAGGCGGCGCTGCTCCATCACTGCAAGCCCAGCGGCATCCTGTTCGGTAGCGAGGCATCACCCCAGGCGATGATCGACCTGCGCAACGTGCTGCAGCTCAGCCATCACAGCCCGCCAAGCCGCGCGGCCCGCGTCTACGACTGGCTGTGCCATTCCGTGCTGGCGTCGCAGCTGGGTCACCCGGGCAAGCCGCAACGCCATCAGCTCACCACCAATGACCAGCAGTTGCAGGTATTGCGCTGGCAGGACAGCTGGTGGCTGGAGATGCAGGATGCGGTGGAGTTGTTCGGCAGTGGTAATCAGCCCCTGCCGCGCCCCGTTCATCCTGAATGAGCGGTTTCAGCCACGCAGGCAGCACTGCTTGTACTTCTTGCCGCTGCCGCAGGTGCAGGGGTCGTTGCGGCCGACCTTGGTCTCTTCTCGGCGTACCGGCAGCACAGGCTCCAGATGCTCCTGCCAGTACTGATAGAGCGCCACGGCGGCGGGCTCGACCGTGGCGACCGAGGCGTCGTACGCCTCATCGGACATGGCATTGAGCGCGTCCACGCCCTCCTCGCTGCCGTGCAGCGTAATGCTCGCCAGCGCAGCCTCCAGCTCCTCGGGCAGCTCTGCATCGATCCAGCCAGCCACCTGGGCACCACGCAGGTAACCGGCGCACCACTGCGAGACGATGAGCTTCTCACCCTTGCCATTGTCGTCGGCCAGGAAGATGGCCTCGTAGTCGTCCGGCTCCTCGCCGAGCATATAGGCGGCTTCGCTCATCAGCTCGACGGCCAGCTTGGTAAAGCGCTCGCCTTCCTTGTCGTTGGCCCATTTGGGCAACTGCTCGGCCCAGATGTGCGGATACCAGGTGCCGGGGTCGATCTGCCGAGGCCCGGACACGATGGCCGCGAAATAGCCGTCCAGTTCGCTGGCAGAAAGAATCGAGTCGTCGTTGCCATACTTGAGCAACAACTGATCGAGCTTCTCGAGCCCTCTGTTATCCATCGCAAACACCCCTCTGAAAAAAGGCCGCTACTTTCCCACAGATGGCCGGCCGCCGACAGCCTCGCCAGCCGTCCGGCACATCACGGGTGCCGAGGCGGCGGCGGCCCGCTACAATGCGCGCCTAACCGTGCCCCAGAGGGCCGCTGCAGCGCCTGCAGCCCCTCGCTGCCTATAAAGAAAAACCATGTCCTTGCCCAAGAACCACCTGGAACTGCTCAGCCCTGCCCGCGATGTCGAGATCGCCCGCGAGGCCATCCTGCATGGCGCCGACGCCGTCTATATCGGTGGCCCGAGCTTCGGTGCCCGGCACAACGCCTGCAACGAGGTGAGCGATATCGCCAAGCTGGTGGAGTTCGCCCACCGCTACCACGCGCGCATCTTCACCACCATCAACACCATCCTGCATGACGACGAACTGGAGCCGGCGCGCGCGCTGATCCACCAGCTCTACGACGCGGGCGTGGACGCGCTGATCGTGCAGGACCTGGGCGTGCTGGACTTGGACATTCCGCCCATCGAGCTGCATGCCAGCACCCAGACCGACATCCGCACCCTGGGCCGCGCCAGGTTTCTCGACCAGGCCGGCTTCTCCCAGCTGGTGCTGGCCCGCGAGCTGAACCTGCAGGAAATCCGCGCCATCGCCGATGAAACCGATGCCGCCATCGAGTTCTTCATCCACGGCGCGCTCTGCGTGGCCTTCTCCGGCCAGTGCAACATCTCCCACGCGCAGACCGGGCGCAGCGCCAACCGCGGCGACTGCTCCCAGGCGTGCCGCCTGCCCTACACCCTCAAGGATGAGAAAGGCGGCGTGATCGCCTACGAGAAACACCTGCTGTCCATGAAGGACAACAACCAGAGCGCCAACCTGCGCGCGCTGGTCGAGGCCGGCGTGCGCTCGTTCAAGATCGAGGGGCGCTACAAGGACGTGGCCTACGTGAAGAACATCACCGCCCATTACCGCCGCGAGCTCGATGCCATCCTCGAAGACCGCCCGGACCTGGCGCGTGCCTCCAGCGGCCGTACCGCGCACTTCTTCGTGCCCGACCCGGACAAGACCTTCCACCGCGGCAGCACCGACTACTTCGTCACCGAGCGCAAGGTGGATATCGGCGCCTTCGACTCGCCGACCTTTACCGGGCTTTCCGTCGGCCATGTCGAGAAGGTGAACAAGCGCGACCTGATCGCCGTCACCCATGAGCCGCTGTCCAACGGCGACGGCCTCAACGTGCTGGTCAAGCGCGAGGTGGTCGGTTTCCGCGCCAACATCGCCGAGCTGAAGGCAGAGTTCGAGGAAGACGGCGAGAAGCGCTACCGCTACCGCGTCGAGCCCAACGAAATGCCGGCCGGCATGTTCCGCCTGCGCCCCAACCACCCACTGAGCCGCAACCTGGATCACAACTGGCAGCAGGCCCTGCAGAAGACCTCGGCAGAGCGGCGCATCGGCATCCAGTGGAAGGCCGAGCTGCGTGAAGAGCGCCTGAAGCTGACCGCCACCAGCGAGGAAGGCATCAGCACCAGCGTCAGCCTGGCCGGCCCCTTCGGCCCCGCCAACAAGCCGGAACAGGCCCTCGATGGCCTGCGCGACCTGCTCACTCAGCTGGGCACCACCATCTACCACGCCCAGGGCGTGCAGCTGGACGCGCCCCAGGCGTTCTTCGTGCCCAACTCGCAGCTGAAAAGCCTGCGCCGCGAAGCCATCGAGGCACTGACCGAAGCCCGGGTCGCCGCGCACCCGCGTGGCGGGCGCAAGGCCGAGAGCAACCCGCCGCCGGTGTACCCCGAGTCGCACCTGTCGTTCCTGGCCAACGTGTACAACCACAAGGCCCGCGAGTTCTACCACCGCCATGGCGTGCAGCTGATCGACGCCGCCTACGAGGCCCACGAAGAAGAAGGCGAAGTGCCGGTGATGATCACCAAGCACTGCCTGCGCTTCTCCTTCAACCTGTGCCCCAAGCAGGCCAAGGGCGTCACCGGCGTGAAGACCAAGGTGGCGCCGATGCAGCTGGTGCATGGCGACGAGGTATTGACCCTGAAGTTCGACTGCAAGCCGTGCGAGATGCACGTGATCGGCAAGATGAAAGGCCATATCCTCGACCTGCCCCAGCCGGGCAGCGCCGCCACCCAGGTGGTCGGCCATATCAGCCCGGAAGACCTGCTGAAAACGGCACGCCGGCAGGCGCCGCACTGAGCCCACCTCGCACTCAGCGTTTCAGCTAAAACCGCAGCAGACGGGCCCGCTCCCCTCGCCTACAAGGAAGTAGCCGCATGACCCGCTGGCTGGATAAACCCTCGATGGACAGCGACGAGCTGATCGATCAGGTGATCGATCACTCGCAGCGTTTTCTTAGCCGCTACGCGTCCCCCGTTGCCAAATTCTGTCCACCGTTATTCGGCTTCGCGATCTTTCTGCTCTATTTCAACCGGCACGGTTTCTACCCGACCTTCGATCTGTTCCAGTTCTCGTCGTTATTGCTGGCGGCCGCGGTGCTCGGTTTCATACTGGTGGGCACCTATGTGCTTCTGCTAGTGGTGCCCGGCGCCTGGCTGCACTACGGCTTCGTCAATTCGCCGGCCATCAAGGAAGAGCTGCGTTATATCAGGCCGGCCAATGACAAACAGAGCTACCGCTTCGTCGGCATCCTGATTGGCCTGGTGTACGTCGCCCCGTTCGCTGCGAGCGCGCTCTGTGTGATGTACGTGACATTCGCATACACCTCGCTCTTTCAACACGCGATGTTTCTGATGCCTGCGCTGATCACGCTGATCGCAGGCCTCCTATTACAGAAGCTGCTGGAGCTGAGGACTTACAGTTTTTTGCGCTATATGTGGTCGGCTTATCTCCCAACCGCCATCGTCGCGTTAGCCAGCTTCCTGATCATTCGTGATGCGGCCACTGGCATCGACCAAATGGACAACGACTTGCTAAGAGCTTGTGTCGTTTACGGAACACCGATCCTGATCAGTGTGATTACCGGAATTTGCGCAATAGGCTTTGTGGCCGGGTGGAGCTTTACCCTACATATCTCCACCTTCTTCGCCCTCTTGATCGCCTTCTACAGCGGTCTGCTAACCACCCTGCCAGACAAAACCGTACGCGCCATCGGCCTGGGCAACTACAAGGCCGAGCGCATCATTCTGGATAGCAGCTATTGCGACAGCGATGCGCAAAAGGCCCTGGCCTTCGATAACCAGTGTTCCCTGACAGACGTCCATGTGGTCTGGCTGATGGGCGACAGCCTGCTGTTCAAGCTCGACAAGGAAGGCAAGCAACTGATCCAGGTGCCGTCGCGCTTTATCAAGATGGTGATCAAGGCTTCGGATTGAGCCGGCTTGCAGTACTCCAGCGCACACGCAAGCTCCATCCCTGCTGCATCCCCGCAGCCGCCAGCAGAATCGCCGCCACGCCCAGCCACTGCAACGCACCGAGCTGGTGGTCAAAGGCGACCCAGTCCACGGCAATCGCCGCGATCGGGTAGATGAACGACAGCGCGCCGGTCAGCGCCGTGGGCAGCTTCTGGATGGCGCCGTACAGCAGCACATACATGCCGCCGGTATGCACCACACCCAGAGTGAGCAGGATCGCCCAGGTCTGCTGGCCCTGGGGCAGCGTGGTGAAATCGGCCAGCGGCGCCAGCATCAGCACGCCAACGCTGACCTGGATCAGCGCGATCAGATGCGGTGGCACGCCCTTGAGCTTCTTGATGATCAGGGCGGCCACGGCGTACAGAAAGGCGGCGCCAAGGGCGAGGGCGATGCCTGCCAGGTAGTCGCCACCGCCCTGCCCCGTACTGCCGTGGGCGCTGACGATGGCCAGCATGCCGAGAAACGAGATCGACAACCAGGCGAGCTTCTGCAGGGTCAGTTTTTCGCCGAGAAACAGCGCCGCCAGGATCACCAGCATGAACGGCTGCACGTTGTAGACCGCGGTGCCGATGGCGATCGAGGCGCGGGAATAGGACGCGAACAGCAACAACCAGTTGCCGACGATGGCCACCCCACTGACCATGGCCAGCGTCGCGGTATAGCGGCTGAGCAGGCCTGGGCGCAGAAAGCCCAGCATGGCGCAGACCACCAGCAGCGTCAGGGCGCCGAACACGCAGCGCCAGAACACCACCTCCAGAACCGGCAGGCCGGACAGCAGCACGAACCAGCCGATGGTGCCGGAAATCAGCATGGCGGCGACCATTTCCAGCGTGCCTCTGTGGATTTGCTTGTCCATCATCGTGCTCCCTCAGTGAGGCACGAATTATGGCAAGCGGCGCGATGGCACTCCATGGCAAAGGAGAGGCAGGAAAGGCGTTCTGGCTTTACTATCAAGGCAGAAAATCGAAATTACCTTCGGAGCCAATATGATCGATGAAATCGACCAACACCTGATCGCGGCCCTGACCGAGGACTCGCGCCGCTCGCTCAAGGCACTGGCGCAGATCAGCGGCCTGTCCTCGCCGAGCGTGGCGGAGCGGCTGCGCAAGCTTGAGGAAAAAGGGGTACTCAAAGGCTATGGCGTAGAGGTCGACCCGCGCGCATTCGGCTACCAGCTGCAGGCCATCGTGCGCATTCGCCCGCTACCCGGCCAGTTGCACGAAGTGGAACGACAGATCCAGGCCACGCCGCAGTTCACCGAGTGCGACAAGGTCACCGGCGAGGACTGCTTTATCGCCCGGCTGCATGTGCGCTCGATGGAACAGCTGGACGAGATACTCGACCACATCAACGTCTATGCCCTGACCAACACCGCCATCGTCAAGAAGACCACGGTGAAGCGACGACTGCCGCCCATGGGGTGATCGCGATGGCGAGCCGACCCGCCATCGTACCCGGCCTCATTTCAACTGGCTGGCGAAGCGCTCCACGGCGCCGAGCACCTGCTTGGCGCCCTGACGAATCTCGACGATCACGTCGCCGGCCTGGTTGGCCAGCTCCAGGCCCGCCTCGGCCTGCTGGCGGCTGCTGGCCATGTCGCGCACCGCAGCGTCGACCAGCTTCTGGTTTTCCTGCACCACGCCGACGATCTCCTCGGTGGCCTTGCTGGTGCGGCTGGCCAACTGCCGGACCTCGTCGGCGACCACCGCGAAACCGCGCCCCTGCTCACCGGCACGGGCGGCCTCGATCGCCGCGTTGAGCGCCAGCAGGTTGGTCTGCTGGGCGATGCTGCCGATGGTCTGCACCATGGTGCTGATCAATACCGATTGCTTGCCCAGTGCCTCGATACCCTCGGAGGCCGAGCCCATCTGTTCGGAGATGCGCTGCATGGTCTGCACCGTATCGGTGACCACCTGGGCACCGCGCTGGGCGGTGGTGTCGGTCTGCTGGGAAATGCCGTAGGCGATTCCCGCTGCCTCGTTGACCTCGTCTTCGCGGTTGACCTGGTCGGTGATCACGGTGGCGAACTTCACCACCTTGTAGAGTTTGTCCTGGGTGTCGTGCACCGGGTTGTAGGTCGCCTCCAGCCACACCACGTGGCCGTGGCTGTCGACGCGCTTGAAGCGGCCGGCCACGAACTCGCCACGGTTCAGGCGTTCCCAGAACTGCTTGTAGTCGGGCGAGTGGGTTTCCTGCGGGTCGCAGAACATGCTGTGGTGCTTGCCCTTGATGCGCTCCAGGCTGTAGCCCATGCCGTGCAGGAACTGGTCATTGGCGGTCAGCACGTGGCCACTGAGATCGAACTCGATCACCGCGGTGGAACGCAGCAGGGCGTTGATGAAATCCTCGTTTTCCCGGGCGCGGTTCATGGTTTCGGTGATCTCGCTACCGAAGCACTGAACGCGGCGTATCGCACCACGCTCATCGACCACCGGCTGCCAGCAGGCCTGCAGCCACACCAGTGCGCCGTCGGCACGCAGAAACCGATAGCGATCACGCACCGAGTGCCCGGTGCGAATGGCCTCGCTCAAGTTCTTGAAACACGGCAGGTTCTTCACGTACGCCGGCACGATGTCGCTCATCGGCCGATTGACCAGCTGCTCGGGCCCATAGCCCACGAACCGCGAGAAGTTGGCATTGGAATCGATGATCCGAAAATCGGCATCGATGGTCAGCATGATCATCTCGGTCTGGATGCCCTGATACAGCTGTCGGAGCAACGACAGTTCGGCATCCTTGGCCTGCAATTCTTTTTTCCACTGGTTACCGAACATGCGCTTTCTCCAAAAGGCAATCACGTTGAAATTCATCGGCTGCCCTGCCGATTTATTGAGGGCCGTCCAGCCGCAAGATTGCAGGCCGCTCTGCCATCAAGCATAGAAGGTAGGTAGCGGGTTATCGGGAGTTTGCAAAGCAAAAATATGCCGCTCGCAAGACCGGGCGGATCCGAAGTCAAACGGGCAGTGCTGCTCAGGTAAAGTGCAGGCTTCACGGCGAGGCTGCCGGTGCTCGGGTTCCCCGGCCTAGCCCTGATCACGCAGCGCCCGCATCGTGGCACGTCGACAAAATACCGGCTCTACGGACCCGGTTGCGTTACCCTGGCTCAATCACCCGCACGGAGCACATCCATGGCTTACCCACCCCATCTGCAGGCCGGTGATCGCGTCGTGCTGTTCGATGGCGTGTGCAAGCTGTGTAACGGCTGGAGCCGCTTTCTGATTCGCCACGACCGCGCCGGCAAGCTCAAGCTGTGCAGCGTGCAGTCGCCACAGGGCCAGGCGATTCTGGCCTGGTTCGGCATGCCGCTGGATCACTTCGACACCCTTGTGTATGTCGAGGGCGACCGGGCCCTGCAGCGCAGCGACGCCATTCTGGCCATCCTGGGTCAGCTGCCGGCACCCTGGCGCTGGGCGACGGTGGCGCGCGTGATACCACGCCGCCTACGCGACTGGGCCTACGACCCCATCGCCCGCAATCGCTACCGCCTGTTCGGCCGCCACGACCACTGCCCGGTGCCGCGCCCGGAAGACCGCGAGCGATTCCTGCATGACTGACGCCCGGCTGGCGCGCCTGACGTTGGCCGTGATCTTCATCTACCACGGGCTGGTGCCCAAGCTGCTGCTGCGGGACGCCACCGAACTGCAGCTGCTCGACGCCCATGGCTTGCCCCACGGCCTGCTTGTGCTGGCGGGTGTGGGCGAGATGCTGCTGGGGCTGCTCATCGTGCTGTTGCACCGGCAGCGCTGGCCGCTCTACATGGCGCAGGTGGCATTGCTGGTGCTGCTGGTGGATGTGGCAGTCTTCGCGCCCGCATTGCTGACCCAGGCGTTCAACCCGCTGACCTTGAGCCTGGCCGGCCTGGTGCTCGGCGTGATCGCCCTGCGCGGACAGCCGGCGCAGCCGATGCCGCGTTAACGGCCCGTCTGCTCGCGCAAGATGCGCGCGATCTCGGCCTGACGCCGATAGGCCGGCGCCTCGACGGCATTGAAATCGCGGCTGTAGCGCGCCGCAAAGCCCGCCGTGCCCCATTCCCGGTACTGCTGCACGTGCAGCAGTTCGTGGGCCCACAGCGCGGCATCCTGCTCGGCCATCCGCGCATCGCGAAACACGATGATGTCGATCAGGGTGACCGCCTGGATATCCGGGTTCTGCATCACGTTGCGGGCGGCGCTCAGCTCGTCCAGATCACCCACCTTGTAGCGCACCGCATCGAGCAGTTCGGCGGCGTAGAACGGCAGCAGCTGTTGGCGGATCGATGGCGGAATCGGCAGGGTGCCCTGGCGCGCCGCCGATTCGCGCGAACGCAGGATCCAGCCTTCCAGCGCGGCGGCGGTGATGGTGCCGGCGCGCTCCTGCATCGGCCCGAGCACGCCGTTGGGGTCCGGCACGCAGATGCAGCCGCCCAGGCACACCCGGGTTTCGCCCGGCGCGCAGGCCAAGGCGGCAGGCAGCGGAAAAACCGTCAGCAGCACGTACAGCACAACCCGTCTCGACATCTATCGCTCTCGATCAGACAAAGACGCGACCATGGCGTTAGCCGTTGCAGTTGTCCAGCCCCGGCGGATCAGCGCAGCTTAGCGAAGGGCTACCAGGCCTACTTGCCAGACGACAAGGCAGCCGACGAAGGGCTGAGCATCTCGATCTCGCGGATCTCGAAATCCCGCAGCAGATACTCCATGCGCCGCTCATGGAAGTCGCGCATATGCGGCAAGGCGGTGTGCACCGCCAGGTGCTCGCGGGACTGCCAGACCTCGAAGAAGATGAACAGCGCAGGGTCCTTGGCATCGCGCAGCATGTGGTACTCGATGCAGCCAGGCTCGGCGCGACTGGGTTCGACATAGGCGCGAAACAGCTGTTCGAAGTCGTCGGCGCGTTCCGGGCGGGTATGGGCGTGAAGAATGAAACCGTACATGGGCGTCTCCTGTTGGGTACTGCTGCACCGTACCGCAGGCAAATACGGAGCATTCATGCATTTCAGTCAAAGGTAATTTGCCCTTGCCGGCATTTTTCGTCTGCGCGCGAGGCCGTAACCTGAGCCCATTCAATCAGTTACCGAGAACCTCCATGAAAAACATCCTGCTCCTCAACGGCGGCAAGCAATTCGCCCACTCCGATGGCCGCCTCAACCGCACCCTGCACGAAAGCGCCGCTGCTTTTCTCGATCAGGCCGGTATCGCGTTCAAGACCACCGAGATCGACGCCGGCTACGACGTTGCTGAGGAAGTGCAGAAATTCCTCTGGGCCGATGTGGTGATCTACCAGATGCCGGGCTGGTGGATGGGCGCGCCGTGGATCGTCAAGAAGTACATCGACGAAGTGTTCACCGAAGGCCACGGCAGCCTGTACGCCAACGATGGCCGCACCCGCTCCGACGCCTCGCAGAAGTACGGCAGCGGCGGCCTGATCCACGGCAAGCAGTACATGCTGTCGCTGACCTGGAACGCCCCGCAGCAGGCCTTCGACGACCCCAGCGATTTCTTCGAGGGCAAGGGCGTGGACGCGGTCTACTTCCCCTTCCACAAGTCCCAGCAGTTCCTGGGCATGCGCGCCCTGCCGACCTTCCTGTGCGTGGACGTGATGAAGCGCCCGGATGTCGAGCGCGACGTGCAGCGCTATCGCGAGCACCTGGCCCGCGTGCTGCAGAACGCCTGACACGGCATGACAAACGGGGCCGCGACCGGCACTATCGGTCGCTCCGCCTCGCCATGGACTGCCCCCGATGCCCCTTCCCAGCCTCCATACTCCGCGCCTGCTGTTGCAGCCCCTGCAACTGGCCGACGCCGAGCAGATCCAGCCGCTGTTCGGCAAATGGGAGGTGGTGCGCTACCTCAATGCCCAGGTGCCCTGGCCCTACCCGGCCGACGGTGCGCTAGGCTACCTGCGCGATGTCGCCCTGCCCGCCATGGCCGCCGGCCGGGAATGGCACTGGACGCTGCGGCCCATTGCCGAGCCCGAGCGGGTGATCGGCGTGGTCAGCCTGATGGATACGCCCGGCAACAATCGCGGCTTCTGGATAGCGCCAGCCTGGCAGCGTCATGGCCTGATGAGCGAGGCCTGCGTGGCGGTCAACCGCTACTGGTTCGAGGTGCTGCAACGGCCGGAAATGCAGGTGCCCAAGGCGGTGGAAAACATCGCCTCGCGGCGCCTCTCCGAGCGTGAAGGTATGCGCCTGGTGGCAACCGGCGAGAGCCATTACGTGTGCGGACGGTTGCCTTCCCAGACCTGGGCGCTCAGCCGCGAAGAATGGCTAAACCGGCAGACCTGAAATCTGCTGCTGTTGCAATTACAGCGGCTGCGGCTTGAGCGGCCGGGAAAAGCGGTAGGTGGTCACCCCGCACAGCAGCAGGCCGGCGATGCCCAGCAGGCCGCCGACGATGCCCACATGGGCCACGCCCAATTGGCTGCTCACCAGGCTGCCGAGCAAGGCGCCACCGCCGATACCGACGTTGAAGATGCCCGAGAACAGCGCCATGGCCACGTCGGTGGCGTCCGATGCCAGGTTCAGCACCTTGGCCTGCAGTGCCAGCCCGAAACACATCATCGCAACTCCCCAGATCACGCTCAGAGTGGCCAGCAAGGCGTGCTCGCGGGCCACTGGCAGCAGGAGCAGCATGCACAGGCTCAGGGTGCCGATCGCAGTGATCACGAACCCACGTGGGAAGCGCGTGCTGTAGCGGCTGAACAGGATCGAACCGATGATCCCCGCACAGCCGAACAGCAACAGCAGCACGGTGACCATATCCGCCGCGATGCCGGCGACTTCCAGCGCGAACGGCTCGATGTAGGTGTACGCGGTGAAGTGGGCGGTGATCACCAGGGCGGTCAGCACGTACACGGTGACGAGCGCCGGGCGCTTGAACAGCACCGGCAGGCTGCGCAGCGAACCGGAGTTCTGGCTCGGCAGCAGTGGCAGGCTCTTGATCAGACAGAGCACCACCACACCGGCCACCACGGCGATGGTGGTGAAGGTGGTGCGCCAGCCCAGCACCTCGCCGATCACCCGGCCCAGGGGAATACCCAGCACCATGGCCAGGGCGCTGCCGGTCGCCAGCAGGCCGAGGGCCTGGGCCTGCTTGCCTTCAGGCGCCACCCGCACCGCCAGGGACGCGGTGATCGCCCAGAACAGCGCATGGGCCAGGGCGATGCCGATGCGGCTGACCACCAGCACGGTAAAGTTCCAGGCGACGCCGGACAGCACATGGCTGGCGATGAACAGCACGAACACGAAGGCCAGCAGCTTGCGCCGCTCGATATTGCGGGTCAGCAGCATCAGCGGCAGCGAAGCCAGGGCCACCACCCAGGCGTAGATGGTCAGCATCAGGCCGACGCTGGCGGTGGTCATCTCGAAGCTATGGCCGATCTGGCTCAGCAAGCCGACCGGCACGAACTCGGTGGTATTAAAGATGAAGGCGCCGAGCGCCAAGGCGATCACGCTCAGCCAGCTGCCGCCGTGCGCTCTTTCCGGTGTGTTCATTCGGCTGATATCCGCCTTTGGGGGAACGCTGACTACAACGGCCATTCGCCCGAGGCCGGATGGCAACGAGCGCGGTAGAAGCGAACAAGAAAATGTAGAACCCATACACGACGAACACGCACACGGCAGCTCGCACTCCCGAAGCGATGAAAGCGGGGAGTGGCGGATGCGGAGAGCGGAAAATTATAGGTATGGGATGGCCTGCGGCGGCGATTCTACGCACGGCCTGGCGGCTGAACAATATGCCCGGAAAGGTGCTGGCTGGATGGGCGACGGCCGGTCTTCAGAGCGATCAGCGATTGCTGTTTACGAACGTGGGTAGCGGCAGCTTCAAGGCAGAAGCGGCCGTTCGCTACGTAGGGTGGATGACGCTCTTTTCATCCACCATTGCAATCGCAGAGCGGTGGACGGGTCGGGCCGCGTAGGTGAAGCGTCGTCCACCCTACGAACTGCGCCGGTCTCTGCTCCGCCACTTACCGCCCTTACTCCGGTACCTCCACGCTGATATGAATCGCATCATGGCGCCAGTACTCGAGGTCGCAGTCGATCAGCCGGCCGTGCTGATCGCGGTTGACCCGGGTGATGCTCAGCGCCGGGCTGCCGGCGGCGACCTTGAGCGCGGCGGCGGCATCGGCGTGCAGCGCCGTGGGCACCATGTCGAAGCGCACGCGGCCGTAGCGTATGTCGTATGCGCTGGCGTACAACTCGGTGAGCGAGCGGGTCAGGTCATAGTCGAGAATGCCGGGAAAGTAACTCGGGTTGAGGTAATGCTCGACGTACAGCACCAGGCGCCCGTCGATGCGCCGCGCACGGCGGATCTGGTAGACGCTCGACAGCCCCGACAGGCCCAGCACCTGGCAGATCTGCGCGTTGGCGGGGATCAGCCGGGCGCTCAGCACCTCGGTGGCCGGCACCCGCCCCTGCTCGGCGACCATGGCGTGGAAGTGGGTGCGCACCGACGGGTTGTAGGCCACCCGCGCCGGCGACACGAACCAGCCGCGGCGTTCCTCGCGGTACACCAGCCCCTGGGCTTCCAGCTGCCCCAGTGCCTCGCGCAGGGTGATCCGCGTGGTGTCGAACAGATCGCTCAGGCGGCGCTCGGCCGGCAGCTTGCAGCCGGCGGGCAGCAGGCCGTGTTCGATCTGTTCCTGCAACGCGCGGCAGATGGTGGTAACGGCCCGCGGCGTGTCATCGCGCATCACCCTGATTCCTTTTGGACTAGACCAGCCCCATCACGGGGCATGTTGCGGCCATCTCTACGCCGCACCTCTTGCCGCCCAGGCTAGGCAAGCACCATGACCGGCAGATGACAGCCAGGCTGCAAGCAGGGGCCATGCCAGGCAATTCAATGCCTTGGGCTGGTCTACGCTCTCTAAGCGCAACGCCAGTGATAGGTAACCGACCTCGTCGACACAAAACTGTCATTGGCAGCGCCTACATTGGCTTGGCTCTTGCTGATCTAGACCAACCTCGCATCGCAAAGGAGTTTCCAATGAAACAACTGCTACTGGCATCGCTGATGGGCAGCGCCATCGCTCTGGCTTCCCACGCCATGGCCGCCAACACGGATTTGACTGCACTGGAACAGGCCGCACGCAAAGAAGGCGCCGTGAACAGCGTCGGCATGCCGGACAGTTGGGCCAACTGGAAGGACACCTGGCAGGACCTGAGCGACAAGTACGGCCTCAAGCACATGGACACCGACATGAGTTCGGCCCAGGAAATCGCCAAGTTCGCCGCCGAGAAGGACAACGCCAGCGCCGACATCGGTGACGTCGGTGCCGCCTTCGGCCCCATCGCCGTGCAACAGGGCGTGACCCAGCCCTACAAGCCCAGCACCTGGGAGCAGATTCCCGAGTGGGCCAAGGACAAGGACGGCCACTGGGCGCTCGCCTACACCGGCTCGATCGCCTTTATCGTCAACAAGCAACTGGTCAAGGACGTGCCGAAAAGTTGGGCCGACCTGAAAACCGGCAAGTACCGCGTGGCCATCGGCGACGTCAGCGCGGCCGCCCAGGCGGTCAATGGGGTGCTGGCGGCGGCCATCGCCAATGGCGGCGACGAGAAGAACATCCAGCCGGGCCTGGACTTCTTCGCCGAGATCGCCGAGCAGGGTCGCCTGTCGCTGGCCAACCCGACCATCCAGACCCTGGAAAAAGGCGAAGTGGAAGTCGGCATCGTCTGGGACTTCAACGGCCTTTCCTACCGCGACCAGATCGACCCGAGCCGCTTCGAGGTGCTGATCCCCTCCGATGGCTCGGTGATCTCCGGCTACACCACCATCATCAACAAATACGCCAAGCACCCCAACGCCGCCAAGCTGGCCCGCGAGTACATCTTCAGCGACGCCGGGCAGATCAACCTGGCCAAGGGCAATGCCCGGCCGATCCGCGCCGAGCACCTGACCCTGCCGGCCGACGTGCAGGCCAAGCTGCTGCCCAACGAGCAGTACGCCAAGGTCAAGCCGATCAAGGATGCCGCCGCCTGGGAAGCGACCTCCAAGGCATTGCCGCAGCAGTGGCAGGAAAACGTGATCATCAATATGGAGTGATCCAGCCTGCAGCCTCGTAGGGTGGATCGGGGCGCGTAGCTGACGCTCCGTCCACCATTTTGATATCCCAGCGGTGGATGAAAAGAGCGTCATCCACCCTACTCCTCCAGGATCACCCATGCCGTCCAAGGTCATCCTCGTCATTCTCGACGGCCTCAATTTCGAGGTCGCCCGGCATGCACTCGGCCACCTGCAGGCCTATCGCGCCGCTGGCCGTGCTGCGCTGTACAAACTCGAGTGCGAACTGCCGTCACTGTCGCGGCCGCTCTACGAGTGCATTCTTACCGGCGTGACGCCCATCGACAGCGGCGTGGTGCACAACAACGTGGTGCGCCTGAGCAGCGAGCGCAGCGTGTTCCATTACGCCCGCGCCGCCGGGCTGAGCACGGCGGCGGCTGCCTACCACTGGATAAGTGAGCTGTACAACCGCGCGCCCTTCGTGGCGGCACGCGACCGGCATACCAGCGATGCCGAACTGCCGATCCAGCACGGGCACTTCTACTACGCCGATCATTATCCGGATTCGCACCTGTTCGACGATGCCGAGAGCCTGCGCCTGGCGCATGCGCCGGATTTTCTGCTGGTGCACCCGATGAACATCGACGATGCCGGCCACAAGCACGGGCTGAACAGCAGCGGTTACCGCAATGCCGCGCGGGTCGCCGACATTCTGCTCGCCAACTACCTGCAAGGCTGGCTGGACGCCGGCTACCAGGTGCTGGTGACCGCCGACCACGGCATGAACGACGACCGCTCCCACAACGGCCTGCTGGCCGAAGAGCGCGAAGTGCCGCTGTTCGTGCTCGGCGAGGCCTTCAGCCTCAGCGAGGCTGCCGCGCCGAAGCAACTGGAGCTGTGCGGCACGGTCTGCGAGCTGCTCGGCGTGCCCCATGACAAACCCTCGTGCCGGGAGCTGCTGCGATGAGCGCCACCCACAGACCCAGGGGCAAATGGCTGGCCCTGCTGTGCCTGCTGCCCTTCGCGGTGTTCTTTATCGCCTTTCAGATCGCGCCATTGGCGTGGGTCGCGCTCAACAGCCTGAACACGCCGGATGGCTGGGGCCTGGGCAATTTCGAGAAGGCCTTCGCCTCCAAGTTCTACATGCAGGCGGTCAAGCACAGCCTGCAGATCGCCTTCTGGTCGAGCGTGTTCGGCATGCTCATCGCCATCATCGGCAGCTACTCGCTGCGCCAGGTGGACTCGAAACTGCGCGACTTCGTGATCGCCTTTTCCAACATGACCAGCAACTTCGCCGGCGTGCCCCTGGCCTTCGCCTTCATCATCCTGCTCGGTTTCAACGGCGCGCTGACCCTGCTGCTGATCCAGGCCGGGCTGATCGACAGCTTCAACCTGTATTCCAAGAACGGCCTGATCGTGCTCTACACCTACTTCCAGATTCCCCTCGGCGTGCTGCTGCTCTACCCGGCCTTCGATGCCCTGCGCCAGGACTGGCGCGAGTCGGCCGCGCTGCTCGGCGCCGGCACCTGGGCGTTCTGGCGGCATATCGGCCTGCCGGTACTCACGCCGGCGCTGCTCGGCACCTTCGTGATCCTGCTGGCCAATGCCCTGGGCGCCTACGCCACGGTGTATTACCTGACCACCGGCAACTTCAACGTGCTGCCGATCCGTATCGCCGCGATGATTTCCGGGGACATTTCCCTCGACCCGCACATGGCCAGCGCCCTGGCGATGATTCTGGTCGGTCTGATGGCGGCGATCACCCTCGTCCATCAGTTGCTGCTGAGGAGGAGCTACCATGTCCCGCGCTGACGCTCCAGCAGCAAGCCTTTACCACCGCCTTGTGGTCTGGCTGCTGTTCCTGATTCTGCTGCTGCCCCTGGCCGGCACCCTGCTCTACTCCCTGGCCACCAGCTGGTCGGCGACCATCCTGCCGGATGGCCTGACCTTCAAGTGGTACCTGCAGCTGTGGGGCGAGCCGCGCTTTCTAAAAGCGTTCGGCCAGTCGCTGCTGGTCTGCTTCGGCGCCCTGGCACTGTCGGTGCTGCTGATCCTGCCGCTGCTGTTCGTGGTGCATTACCACTTCCCGAAACTCGACGCGGTGATGAACGTGCTGATCCTGCTGCCGTTCGCCGTGCCGCCGGTGGTGTCCGCCGTTGGCCTGTTGCAGCTGTATGGCTCCGGCCCGCTGGCGATGGTCGGCACGCCGTGGATCCTGATCGGCTGCTACTTCACCATCGCCCTGCCATTCATGTACCGGGCAATCACCAACAACCTGCAGGCCATCAACCTGCGCGACCTGATGGACGCCGCCCACCTGCTTGGCGCCAGCACCTGGAAGGCCGCCTTTCTGGTGGTGCTGCCCAACCTGCGCAAGGGCCTGATGGTCTCGCTGTTCCTGTCGTTCAGCTTCCTGTTCGGCGAATTCGTGTTCGCCAACCTCTTGGTCGGCACGCGCTACGAAACCCTGCAGGTGTACCTCAACAACATGAAGAACAGCAGCGGCCACTTCAACAGCGCCCTGGTGATCTCCTACTTCTTTTTCGTCCTGGTGTTCACCTGGGCGGCCAATCGACTGAACAGGGACAAGGCATGAGTTTCCTGAGCATCCAGAACCTGCACAAAAGCTACGGCGGCACCGCGATCTTCAGCGACATCAACGCCGAGATTCAGCAAGGCGAATTCGTCACCCTGCTCGGCCCGTCGGGCTGCGGCAAATCCACCCTGCTGCGCTGCATCGCCGGCCTTACCGAGGTCAACGGCGGCAGGATCCTGCTCGGCGGCGAAGACCTGGTGCCGCTCGCGCCACAGAAGCGCGGCATCGGCATGGTGTTCCAGAGCTACGCGCTGTTCCCCAACATGACCGCCGCGCAGAACGTCGCCTTCGGCCTGCGCATGCAGAAGGTCGGCAAGGAAGAATCCGCCGCCCGCGTGCAGGAAGCCCTGGCGATGGTCGAGCTGGGCGACTTCGCCGGGCGCTACCCGCATCAGCTGTCCGGCGGCCAGTGCCAGCGCGTAGCCCTTGCCCGCTCGCTGGTCACCCGCCCGCGCCTGCTGCTGCTCGACGAGCCGCTGTCGGCCCTCGATGCGCGCATCCGCAAGCACCTGCGCGAGCAGATCCGCAGCATCCAGCAGGAGCTTGGCCTGACGACGATTTTCGTCACCCACGATCAGGAAGAAGCGCTGGTGATGAGCGACCGCATCTTTCTGATGAACGCCGGGCGCATCGTCCAGAGCGGCGACGCGGAAACCCTTTACACCGCGCCGGCCGACGCCTTCGCCGCCGGTTTCATCGGCAACTACAACCTGCTCGACGCGCCCACCGCCAGCCGCCTGCTCGGCCGCCCGGTGAGCAGCCAGGTGGCGATTCGCCCGGAAGCCATCGTGCTCGGCCAGGGCCCGATCAGCGCAATCATTCGCAGCCACGCCCTGCTCGGTAATATCATCCGCTACCGGGTGGACGCCGGCGGCGTGAAACTGCTGGTCGACGTGCTCAACCGCAGCGCCGACGACCTGCACGCCAACGGCCACCCCATCTCACTGGATATCGCGGCTAGCGCCGTAAAAGAGGTAGCTTGATGGCTTTGGCAATTTTCGATCTCGACGAAACCCTGATCAACGGCGACTGCGCCAGCCTGTGGAGCGAGCACATGGCCACACTGGGCTGGGTCGACGGCGAGAGCTTTATCGCCAAGGATCACCAGCTGATGGCGGCGTACGCCGAAGGCAAGCTGGCCATGGAGGACTACATGACCTTCAGCCTGTCGCCGCTGGTGGGCCGCACGCCGGAGGAAGTCGCCTTCGTGGTCGAGCCGTTCGTGGAAGACGTGATCGAGCCGATCTTCTTCAGCGACGCCACCCGCTGCCTGGCCACCCACCGAGAGGCCGGCGACCGCATCCTGATCATCTCCGCCTCGGCGCATTTTCTGGTCAGCGCCATCGCCGAACGCCTGAAAGTCGATGAGGTGCTGGCCATCGACCTGCACGAGGAATACGGCCATTACAGCGGTAAGACCGAGGGCGTGCTGACCTACCGCGAAGGCAAGGTCACCCGCCTGCATGCCTGGCTGGAAGAACAAGGCGAAAGCCTGGACGGCGCCTACTTCTACTCCGACTCGCGCAACGACCTGCCGCTGCTGCAGCGGGTCGACAAACCCCACGCGGTGAACCCCGACCCGGTGCTGCGCGAACATGCCGAGCGCGAGGGTTGGCCGATCCTGAGTTGGAGTTGAGGCAGAGGTCGATAGCCGCCAATGTGGCGGTAGCGGGCCGTTCACGATCGTGGGAGGGGCTTTAGCCCAAGCTCTTGCGCCTAGCCAGGCAAAGATCGAGGCTAAAGCAGATCGCCACCCGGCCTCCTCCACAAAAGCTTCGTTCACCTTCCGCTTTCGGCGGAGCCAGATATATTCATCGAACTCTGTCCAAGACAATGCTGTTCCGCGGGGCCGATCAGCGGTACAAGGCTGTAACGCGGGCCCCATGATCAGACCTCTATCCGCATCGTAACTCTCCATCCCGGCTTACCGTAATTGAGGGTCGCGTTTCCGGGCGACGCCTTGGCTTTTACAATGCTTTTATTCCATAAATAAGCCATCAATTAGCCTTTCCCCAATCATGAGTCGGTTGGGATGACGGAGCTCCATTTTTCTGAGGTGAAGTATGCGAGTTACAGCCTCCCATATTGTCAACTGGGCAAGTACTCAGACCAAGGAAGCGCAAACTGATCTGCCGCGCTGGGTCAGGCGGCTTTGCTTCGAGCCCGAAACGACCCGCCAACTTTCATTCCCCGCAGGTGATTCCACCTATGTACCTGGCTGGGACGGTGCTCTTTTCAGTGAGAGGGGTAATGCCTGGGTGCCGTCAGGCGCATCCCGTTGGGAAATCGGTTGCGATCAAAATGTGCTCGGCAAAGCTAACAGCGACTACCAAAAACGGACTGATCAAATATGCGAAGCAGAACGCTTGGCATGCACATTTGTCTTTGTCACTCCTCGACGCTGGACAAAAAAACTCGACTGGATAGCAGAAAAGTGCAGCAAAGGCGAATGGGCGGGTGTCCGGGCCTATGATGCAGACGATCTGGAGCAGTGGCTGGAGCAAAGCCCGGCAGTGGCTTTGCAGTTTGCCGAAGAGCTGGGATTGAGTGGTGGGGGTGTTGTAAGCCTATCCCGTTACTGGGATTCGTGGGCACGACAATGCAGCCCGCCCATCACTCCCCAAGCCCTATTTATGGACCGCACTCAAGTGTTTGACGCTCTGGGTGAAAAAATCCAGAAGACAAATACCTCGTCGGGATCAATCCCTCCGCTGGTGATACGTGCTGACAGCGTGGAAGAAGCCGTAGCCTTTGCGGTGGCGGTATTAATGGCCTCGCAAGACCATGCCATTGTAGTGACCGAACCTCAGGGATGGCGTTATGTTGAAGCGAATACGCAACTGCGCATTGCCATCGCGGCAAGGACTGAGACAGCCCTTAATCCAATATTGCGCGAAAATTTGCGGGTGATCGTGCCCCACGCCACGGGCGACTTAGTCGGCAAGCCGGAGGGTGATGAACTGGTCTTGGAGAGACCGAACATCTACGAGTTCGAGAAAGCCCTCATCGCTATCGGCATGGAGGAATCCGATGCCAAACGTTATGCCCTAAGCACCGGACGCTCCTGGACCGTACTTCGTAGACAAAGAGCCATAAACCCGGCAATCCAGCAGCCCGCTTGGCTGGTTACCTCACAGTCGGTCAGCCTGCCCCTGCTTTGCCTGCTTGGAGCATGGCATGCAGGCAATGCTGCAGATCGACAAGTAGTCGAGCGGCTGGCCGCCCGCACCTATGAAGAAATCGAGTGCGACTTACGCCAACTAGCCCGACTTGATGATGCCCCGCTGCTGAATATTGGCTCAGTATGGAAAGCAAAATCACCGCTGGAATTGCTTGACCAATGTGGTGGTCGAATCACTAGCAGCCAACTGAATCGTTTTTTTGCCATTGCGCGAGAAATGCTCTCGGCACCCGATCCTCAGCTGGAGTTACCAGAAGAAGAACGATGGATGGCACAAGTCCACGGCAAGGTTCATCCCTACTCGGAACTGTTGTTTGAGTCAGTTTGCGACTCACTCATGAAACTAGCTGTGCGCGGCTCAGAACAAGTGGGACTCCAGGCACTACACATAGAAGAGCACGTATCAGGGTTGATTCATGAGTTGCTTGATAAGGCCGATGGCCAACGCTGGCTCTCGTTAGCCTCCTATCTGCCCACCCTTGCAGAAGCTGCCCCAGATGCGTTTCTGCGTGCCGCACAGAACAGTTTGCGGATGCCCGATAGACCAGTGACAAGACTTATTACCGAAACTAGTGATTCTGGGTTTGGCGGACGCTGCTGGCACTCCGGCTTGCTTTGGGCATTGGAAACCCTCGGCTGGGCTCCGCGACGTTTGGTCCCAGTGGCCCTCATTCTGGCCCAGCTGAGCCATGTCCCAATAAAAGGAAACTGGGGTAATAAGCCTAGCGGGAGTTTGTTCGGTCTTTTTCGCTCCTGGCTGCCGCAAACCGCGGCTAGCTTGCCGGAGCGTATCAAAGTGCTCAATTTACTGATTGATAGGGATGCTGAAGCCGCTTTTCGGGTTTTGAGAAAGATTGCTGCAGGCGGCCCACAGATGGCCTTCCCCGCCCACCGACCAAAGTGGCGTGAAGACGATGCCGGGGCCGGCCGTGGCGTTACTTACGATGAAATGCATGAAATGTTGGATTTCGCCAGAGGAAAGCTACTTCAACTGAGTGAAGGCAACGCTCCTCGAATCGTCTCTTTGCTGCAAAAAACCACACTTAGAGATAGAGAGGAGCTACCCAGGGTGCTGGCGCTGATTGAGCCCTTCACCCTGCCAACAGCGAGAGATGAAGATCGGGAAATTATACGGCTTGCGCTTCGACAGATTGTTCATTGGCATCGTAACTACGACGACGCACCAGCTAACGAGTTGAATGAATGGTTGTCGCCCGCAGAAGAATGCTACGAGCTACTTGCCCCACAGGGCTTGGTCGCTCGCCATCGCTGGCTTTTCGACAGCTATTGGCCGGAGTTACCTAGCCGCGATCGTGACGACGACCCTTGCGAGCGCGGTAATGCCATAACTCAAAGGCGAGTTTCGGCATTAACCGAGATTTATCAGGCTCAACGCATGGTAGGCATTGAGAACCTAGTTGAGGTGTGCGCTGATCCCAGCACTGTCGGGGCCACATTGGCCCAGGTTGTCTGGGACGATATTTTCTGGCCAGAGTGGATTACAACGAAGGGCGAATATTTCTCTACTGGCATGCCCATGGGGCTATGTATTGCAGGCTTTCTTCAGACACTCCCTGCCCCGGCTTCGGGTGAGCTTCTTCAAGCGGTAATTGGACTAAGTAAACAGGACGGATGGCGGCCTGAAAAGTTAGCCCGGTTCTTGACTTTGGCGATACCAAATCAGGAAACCTGGCAGCTAGTCGAGGCATGTGGCCCGGAGGTTTCTGCAGCCTACTGGCAGGCTGTGCGCCTTTATCACCGAGGTAACGAAACGGATCTGGAGTTTGTGTTGGAGCGCCTCTTGGAGGCCAAACGACCACTGAGCGCGCTTAAATACTGCCAATACTCCCTCGAACAAACTGCCCCTACCCAGCTTTTTTCAGCTCTTCAGCAACTACTACATGGAGAGTTGGAGGAGGACTTAAAACTGGAGTCTTGGCACCTAGAGGACATGTTAGAACGGCTGGAGGATTCCGGTGAAATTGACAAGATGGCACTAATACATCTTGAGTTTGGGTTGTTTCCGTTTCTTCAATACGGAGGTGAGGTCAAAGCCAATGCTTTGTACGAAGGAATCATGTCAGAGCCAGAACTCTTCAAAGAGTTAATTTGTTTACTGTACAAACCAGAACATGGAGACAGAGAAGAGCCGACTGAAGCATCTAAGGCGGCTGCAGAACGAGCATGGAATATCCTGCACTCTTGCAAGCGCCTACCAGGAACTCAGCCGGATGGAAGTATTAACGGGGATATTTTTTTAAAGTTCATTAAAGAAACGCGTGATTTGTGCAGCCATGCTGATCGACCAACCATGTGCGATCAAACACTGGGACAAATCCTTGCTCATGCCCCTACAGATGAAGACGGTACTTGGCCTTTTACTCTCGTAAGAGAGCTACTTGATAGTCCTGAACTAGAGGAAATGAGGAGCGGATTCTGCATTGGTACATCGAATAAGCGGGGTGTTACCAGCCGATCACCTTGGGATGGGGGGGATCAAGAACGGACGTTGGCAACATACTTCCGTGATCAAGCGAGGCGAGTCCAATTCTCTCATCCCAATGTTGCAACAATGTTGGAGGGAATTGCTAAAAGCTACGAGCGCCATGGGAAATATGAAGATATAGAAGCCAACCTCAGAAAAGAGAGCTTCTAGCAGCCCTGTGTCTCGCCCCAGGTTTCGTAGATCCCCCAAGCTATAGAGGCCCGTCCGCTTCTGGCCGGTAGCTGCCCGTTCAGCGGCTGCAACTGCCTTGAAGCGGCCAAGTGACACGTTCAGGAAGATCCTGAACAGCTTCTTAGAAAGTCACTCCAGCAATCAGCGCAATATTGCTGTACGGCCGGCACTCACCGGTGCGGATCTGCACACGAGCCTTGGCACAGGCGGCCTTGAGTTCGTCGTGGCTGACCAGTTGCCGCTCGCCCAGCTCGCCTTCTGCGCTCAGTTTCTCGATGGCTTCGAGCGCCAGTGGCGCTACCTCCAGGGTTTCCCGGGCCAGCAGATGGCCCTGCACCTGCATCTCGCTGAGCACCACCTTGAGGGTGGTGACGAAGTCCGGCACACCGGCGGTCAGGGCCAGGTCGATGCAGGGTGTACCTGCAGGTACCGGCATGCCGGCGTCGCCAATGACGATGATGTCGCCATGGCCCAGGCGAGCGATGGCGGCGGACAGTTCGGCGTTGAGCAGCGGGGTCTTCTTCATGCGGGCAACTCGTGGCGATGGGGGATGGATGGCTGTGCACCTGGTCGGGTGACGGCCAGGGCGGCAGCCTGCTGGCCGAGGCGGATGGCGCTTTCCAGCGGCAGGCCTTCGGCCAGACCGGCAGCGAAGCCCCCTACGAAGGTGTCACCGGCGGCGGTGGTATCGACCGCTACCACAGGCTCGACCGGCAGGTGCAGATGGCGCTCGCCATCGGCGTAGAAAACGCCCTGGCTGCCGAGGGTGATCAGCACGCGACGGGCGCCATTGGCCAGCAGTTTTTCCGCGGCCTGCAGCGCGCTTTCCGGCGAGTCGACGGCGATACCGGTCAACAGCGCGGCTTCGCTCTCGTTGGGAATCAGGTAGTCGATCAGGCCGTACCAGTTCTCCGGCAGCGGTCCAACAGCGGGCGCCGGGTTGAGGATCACCGTGCGGCCCAGCGCGTGAGCGCGGGCCAAGGTGGCCTCGACCGTGGCCATGGGCACTTCCAGCTGGGCGATGACGATATCGGCTTTCTCCAGCAACCCATCATGGTCGGCCAGGCGCTCGGCGGTCATTTCGCCGTTGCCGCCAGCCGCGATGACGATGGCGTTCTGGCCAGCGTCGTCGACCAGGATCGTCGCGATGCCGGTGGCCACACCGGGCACCGTCGCCACGCCGCTGCAGTCTATGCCTTCGGCAGCCAGACCGGCGCGCAGCTCGGCGCCATTGCCGTCGTCGCCCAAGCAGCCGACCATCGCCACCCTGGCGCCGAGTCGCGCCGCAGCCACGGCCTGGTTGGCACCCTTGCCGCCGGCGGCCGTGGCAAAGCCGTGGCCGGCCAGCGTTTCGCCGCCAACCGGGAAACGCGGCGTGCGCACGATCAGGTCCATGTTCAAGCTGCCCACCACCACTACCTTCGCGTGCATTACCGGTTTTCCTCTCAATCCGCCAGAACGCTCGCGCGCTCAGGCCCGTTCAAACAGGGGGCTGCGCTGGATTCGCGCAGCACGAGGGTGGGTTCGATGAGTCGCTGTTCGGCGCTCAGGCCGGGCGTACGGATACGCTCCAGCAACCGGGCGGCGGCGGTTTCACCGAGCTGGCCGATGGATTGGCCGACGGTGGTCAATGCCGGGTGCAGGTAGCGGCTGACTTCGATGTCATCGAAACCCACCACCGAAAGCTGCTGCGGCACGCTCACCTTGCGCTCGGCAGCGGCGCGCAGCACGCCCAGGGCGATCATGTCGTTACCGGCGAAAATCGCCGTTGGCACGTCATCACCGCCCAGCAGCACCTGCGCCGCCGCATGCCCGGCCGGGCTGGTAAAAGCGCAGTCGGCTACTGGTTGCGCCTCGACTCGGGCTTCGGCCAGCGCGCGCCGATAACCGGCCGCGCGTAGCTGAACCACCTGGGTGCTGGCCGGCCCACCGATACAGGCGATACGCCGATGGCCAAGGTCGAGCAGGTGTCGCGTCGCCAGGTAGGCGCCGCGTTCGTGGTCGACCTGCACGCGATCGGCCGTCACGCCATCGAGGGAGCGGTCGACCAGCATCAGCGGCACTTTCAAACCCGCCAGCGCCTGCGCAAATGCCGCGTCGCTGGCCACGGTGGCGACGATCAGCCCGTCGATGCGCCGCTCCAGCAGCACGCGCAGGTAGCGCAGCTGCTTGTCGATGTCATCGTCGGAATTGCACAGGATCACGCTATAGCCGTTGCGCTCGGCGTGGTCCTCGATGCCGCGGGCCAGCTCGGCGAAGTACGGGTTGCTGGCGTTCGGTACCAGCAAGCCGATGGTGCCGGTGGCGCGGGCGCGCAGCGAGCGGGCCACGCCGCTGGGCACATAACCCAGCTCGGCGATGGCCGCCTCGACCTTGCTACGCACCGGCTCGCTGACCGGCCGGGTGCCGTTCACCACGTGGGACACAGTGGTGTAGGAAATACCGGCCCGGGCAGCGACGTCCTTGATGGTGGCCATGAGCGGTCAGCCCCGGCGCTTGGCGCGGTAGCTGCGGTAGGTGTCGAGAATCACCGCGATGACGATCACCGCACCGGTGATGATGCGCTTGGTCGGCTCGCTGGCGCCGATCTGCGCCAGGCCGGCAGCCAGCACGGAAATGATCAGCACACCGAAGAAGGTGCTGATCACCGAACCACGGCCGCCCATCAGGCTGGTGCCGCCGATGACCACCGCGGCAATCACCTGCAGCTCCAGGCCGGAGCCGGCATTCGGGTCGGCGGCTTCCAGACGGGAAATCTGGAACAGCGCCGCCAGGCCGGCGAGCAGGCCCATCAGGGCGAACACCGAGATCTTGTACGGCTTCGGGTTGATACCGGCCAGGCGTACCGCTTCCTCGTTGGTGCCGATGGCCACCAGGTAGCGACCGAACACGGTGCGGGTCAGCAGCAGGTGCGCGGCAGCGATCACCAGCAGGGCGATCACGAACGACGGCGAGATACCGGCGGCGAACGGCGTCGACAGCCAGGCGTAGGCGTCGCCGATATAGGCGGTGCGCGAGTCGGTGAGCTGGTAGGCCAGGCCACGGGCCATCTCCAGCACGCCGAGGGACACGATGAACGACGGAATGCCCCAGGCCACGGTGATGATCCCGGTGACGCTGCCGGCCAACGCCGCGCAGGCCATACCCAGCAGCGCCGCGGGCAGGATGCCCCAACCAAAGCCAAGGGTCGCCACGCTGACCACGGCAGCGGCCAGCGCCAGCACCGAGCCGACGGACAGGTCGATGCCGCCGATGATCAAAATCAGCGTCATGCCCACCGCCAGCACCATAAGATCGGGGATCTGGTTGGCCAGGGTGGTGAAGGTCGAGTAGGACAGGAAATGGCTGCTCAGCGATGAGAACAGCACGATCATCGCCAGCAACGCGCCAGCCAGGCCGAGGTAGGTGCCCAGGCCCTGGTGCGTGCCACTGCGCTTGGTGGGCGTGGCGGACGGAGTGGTCATTGGCAAAGCTCCTGTAACGGTGGTGCGACATCGCCGATCAGGGCTTCGCGGCTGCGGTAGCCGGCAAAGGCGGCAGCCAGCAGACGATCCTGGCTCCAGTCGTCGCGGTCGAATGTTTCGATAAGGCGGCCAGCGGACAGCACGCCGATACGGTCGCAGATCAGCATCAGCTCACGCAGGTCGCTGGAGACCACCACCAGAGCCTTGCCCTGGCGCGCCAGCTCACCGAGCAGGCCATAGATTTCGAACTTGGCGCCAACGTCGATGCCGCGGGTCGGCTCGTCGAACAGCAGCACCTGGCAGTCGCGCTCCAGCCAGCGGCCGATGACCACCTTCTGCTGGTTGCCGCCGGACAACTCGGCAACCGCCTGATGGGCCCCGTTGCAGCGAATGCGCATGGCATCGATCTGCCGCTGCGCCAGGGCCTGCTCCGCCGCCGGGCGCATCACGCCATGCATGGACACCGCCGGCATATTGCCCAGTGCCAGGTTGGCGGCAATCGGCTGGCCGAGCAGCAGGCCTTCGCCCTTGCGGTCTTCGGTGATCAAGGCAATGCCATGGCCCACCGCTTCGGCAGGCGAACGCACGCGCACCGGCACCGGCGGATTGCCGATGGCTACCTGGCCGCTGTCAGCCGGGTCGGCGCCATAGATCAGCCGCAGCAGTTCGGTACGGCCAGCGCCGATCAACCCGGAAATGCCGTAGATCTCCCCTGCCCGCACGCTGAACGACACGTCGTCGACCTTGCCGCGGCGGCACAGATGGCTGACCTGCAACAGCGGCGCACCAATCTTGCGCTCGCCCAGGTCGATGGCTTCGCCGACATCGCGGCCGACCATCAGGGTCACCAGCTCGTCGCTTGAGTAGCGGTCGATAGGCTCCACCGCCACCAGTTGGCCGTCACGCAGCACGGCAACGCGCTGCGCCACTTTCGCCAGCTCTTCCAGGCGGTGGGAGATGTACACGATGGCCACACCGGCGTCGCGCAGGCGCTGGATCTGCTCGAACAGCAGATCGACCTCGCGGGCGGTGAGCATCGCCGTTGGCTCGTCGAGCACCAGCACGCGGCAGTCGCCAATCAGGTTACGGGCGATCTCGACCATCTGCTGATGGCCAACGCCCAGCGCTGCCACCGGGGTATCCGGGTCGATGGCCTCCAGGCCGACCCGCGCCATGGCCTCGCGCGCCATCTCGCGCAGGCGGCCACGGGAAATCCAGCCGCCACGGCTGGGCAAGTTGTCGAGAAACAGGTTCTCGGCCACGGTCAGCGTCGGCAGCAGGTTGAGCTCCTGCAACACCATGCGCACACCGAGGCGCTCGGCCTCGCGGCGGCTGGCCGGCGCATAGGGCTGGCCGAGAAAGCTCAGGGAGCCGGTAGTCGGTTGTTCCAGCCCACAGAAAATCTTCGAAAGGGTACTTTTGCCGGCGCCGTTCTCGCCGGTCAGCGCCAGCACTTCACCGGCGCGCAACTCCAGCTCGACCCCGCCCAGCACAGGCTGGACATAGGTCTTGCCGATATTGCGGGCGGCGAGAACGGTCTCGCCGGCCACTGCTGCTTGGGTCACGGTTTGGTCACGAGTTCGACCGGGGTTTCGATCACGCCGTCTTTGGCGCCGGTGGGCTCACCCTTGACCAACTTGAGCGCCGCTTCGATGCCGAACACCGCCTGGCGCGCCGCGAACTGGTCGGCGGTGGCGAGTACGCGACCGTCCTTGAGCATCGGCTTGATGGCGTTGATGTTGTCGTAGCCGACCACCTGCACCTGATCCTTCTTGCCAGCGGCACGCACGGCCGAGACCGCGCCGAGTGCCATGCTGTCGTTGCCGGCCAGCAGCGCTTTCAGATCCGGGTATTCGTTGAGCATGGCCGAGGCCACGGCGTTGCCACGGTCGATTTCCCAGTTGCCCGACTGCACGCCGACGATCTTCATGCCGGCCGCTTCCATCGCGTCCTTGAAGCCTGCGGTGCGCTGCTGAGCGTTGGTGGTGGTGGAAACGCCTTCGATGATGCCGACTTCGTCACCGGCCTTGAGCTTGTTCTGCGCCAGGTATTCTCCGACCAGGCGTGCGCCCTTGCGGTTGTCCGGGCCTACGAACGGCACGTCCAGGCCTTTGCTCTTCACCACTTCAGGGTCGAGGCGGTTGTCGATGTTGACGACCTTGATACCGGCATCGCTGGCCTTCTTGATCACCGGCACCAAGGCCTTGGAGTCGGCCGGGGCGATAACCAGGGCATCGACCTTGGCAACGATCATCTGCTCGACGATACGGATCTGCGCCGAGGTATCGGTTTCGTCCTTGATGCCGTTGGCGATCAATTCGAACTGAGCGGGGTTTTCTTTCTGGTAGGCCTTGGCGCCATCTTCCATGGTGCGGAAGAACTCGTTGGCGAGGGACTTCATGACCAGCGCAACGCGAGGCGGTTCGCCTTCGGCGGCATGGGCACTGGAGAGACTGACGAGGGCAGCGGCGCCGAGGGCAATGGCGGCGCAGAGACGGGCAGGACGGAAACCGGACATGGGCGAACTCCGTGGTTATTGTCGTTGTTATAAATGCGCAAACGTTTGCGTGGGCATAAAATTATGAAATGGCCGATGGATTGTCAAATTTTCGCTCAGCGCGAATGTGACCTGAGCCCGCTTCATCGAAAAACCACAAGTGCTCCGCAAGCTGGCTTGCATGGCGAACTTTTCGCTACCATGGCCGTCAACTGACGCCGCCACTGTGGCTGCAAAGTTGGGGCGTAGCACCGCCCTCCATGGATGTGTCTCGATCAAGGAATATCATCGTGCTCAACCCCCTTCTGCTGGGCGTCGGCCTCGCTGCCCTGCTCGCCGGCTGCTCCAGTAACCCCACCCGACCGCTGGACCAGCGCCTGCTTGGCGATTGGCAAGGCATGCGCGACAAGCATGGGCCCTGCCAGTTCTTTGTCTGGAATTCGAGCTTCGCTGCCGACGGCCGCTTCAAGATCAGTTTCTTTGCCGATGAGCAGAGAACGCGCCTGATCCAGACCGAACAAGGCACCTGGACGGCCCACGACGGCAAGAACCACCTGACCACCGACGGCGTGAAGACCACCGAGGTGTACGACTATCGCTTCGTCGATGCGGACACCGTCGAGTACGTCAACATCAACGCCGACCCGACCGCCGATTGTCAGGCCGACTACCGCTTTACCGAGCACCGCGTCGGTCGCTGAAATGCCGGGCGCTACCGGCCCATGTCGGCAGTGCCCCACCTCACTTCAAGGATGAAAGCCATGAAACACCTGATCGCATTGCTCGGCGCCGTCACCCTGCTCACCGGCTGCATGACCTTGTCCGGCACTTACCAGCTTTCGCTGCAGGATGCCAAAGGCCAGCCGCTGTCCCAAAACATCAACATTACAGCCCAAGGCAGTGGTATCTACACCGTGCGCAACGCGATGTGCTCGGCCCACCCTGGGGCCACGGTGATCATCCGGGATCTCAAGAGCGGCGAAGAGCTGAAGAGCGAAAGCCCGTACAAGTGCTGATGGGCAACGCGGTGGGTCATTCGATACCGATGCGGTATTCCACGGCCCGCCGCTCTTTCCCACCATGGGAAGAGGAAAACACCACCGAGTCCTCCCCCGCCTTGTGGCCCGCCAGATAGACGAAGCGGTCCACCTTGGCAATATCCCCGTCGACCTCGTACTCACGCTTCCAGCGGCCCAGCCTGGGCGTGCTGTTACCCATTTTCTCCACTGGCACCCAGAGGTTCATGCGCGTCCTGCGACCCTCTTCGCTGAGGTGATCGAGGATCACGCAGCGCTCGCCGGGCTTGACCCGCACCGGGATGACGAAATTGCCATGGGTCTGGTCGCGAACCGCCGCCGCGGTATCCACCTCACAGGCCATGCTCTGCAGGCTGATCGACAGCAGCGCCGCTGCGCAGCATGCAGAGCGCTTCATGGGCTCACCACTTCGCTGGCTTCATAGCGCTGCGCCGGCTCGACGATCTGCTCCTGGGCGCTCACCAGCGGCAGATCACGGGAACCTTCAGCGGTGGCGCCTACCAGGGCGTACAGCGTTGCAGTCGCCAGCTCCAGGGCCTGGGGCAAGGCATGGCCGGACAGCAAGCGCGCCAGCAGGGTGGCCGAGAACACGTCGCCCATGCCGTTGGGCAGCGGATGCAGCGCCAGCCGCGGTGTGTTGACCAGCCAGGCGCCCTCGCCATTGACCGCCAGAGTGCACAGCTGATCGGCTGGAATGTCCGGGGTGGCCAGGCTGGTGATCACCACCACGTCCGGCCCGCGGCCACGCAGCTGACGGGCCACCCGCACCGCTTCGTCGACGCTGCCCAGCTTGCTGCCGGTCAGCAGCTCGAACTCGAACTGGTTGGGGGTGATGATGTTGGCGCAGGGAATCGCCAGGTTGCGCAGGAAGTCCGGAATCGCCGCGTTGACGAACACGCCACGGCCGACATCGCCCATCACCGGATCGCACAGGTAGCGCACGCCCGGGTTGTCACGGCGGATCTCGTCCACCGCCTCGAGAATCACCGCACCGATGGCCGCATCCCCCAGGTAGCCGGACAGCACTGCCGAAACCCGGGACAGCGCACCGCGATCACGCAAGCCGGCAAGCACTTCACGGATATGCTCGGCATCGAATACCTGGCCGCGGAACTGGCCATAGCCGGTGTGGTTGGAAAACTGCACCGTATGCACCGGCAATACTTCGAAGCCCAGGCGCTGCAACGGGAACACGGCGGCGTCATTGCCGACATGACCGAGGGCGACGTGGGACTGGATGGACAGCACCAGAGGTGGGGTGGTAGCGCTCATGGGAAGGCGGGATCCTGTCATGGACGGCGCGAGGCCAGTGCCGGCATTATTCGCCAATCCCCCCAGAGATTCCACGGCAAACGGAATGCCCATGCGACTCGTCGAGGAGTGCTACCAATGACCGCCGACATACACGCCATCCAGGCCGATATCACCACGCTGCAGGTCGATGCCATCGTCAATGCCGCCAACTCCTCGCTGCTTGGCGGCGGCGGCGTGGACGGCGCCATTCACCGCGCCGCGGGCAGCGAACTGCTGCATGAATGCCGGCTGCTCGGTGGCTGCCAGACGGGCGAGGCCAAGCGTACGGGGGGCTACCGATTGCCGGCCTCGTCCATCATTCATACCGTGGGGCCGGTCTGGCGTGGCGGCGATCAGGGTGAAGCCGCCCTGCTCGGCGCCTGCTACCGCAACTCGCTGCGCGTAGCCGAGCAAAGCGGCGCCCGTTCCATCGCCTTTCCCAGCATCAGCACCGGCATCTACGGCTACCCGATCGAAGCGGCTGCGCGCCTGGCGGTGGCCACCGTTCGTGAAGCGCTGGCTCGGCATCCGGGGATCGACAGCGTGCTGTTCTGCTGCTTCTCGGCCAGCGACCTGGCGGTTTACCAACAAGCCCTGGCCGAACTGCCGCGCTGAATCAGCGCGGCAGTGGCGCCTCCTCCGGCACGATGCCCTGTTCACGCAGCGCCTGCCAGAAGTCTGCCGGAATACCGGCCTGAAGCTGAGCCACGTACTGTGCGGGGCGAGCCGGTGTGGCGCTGCCGGGAATGACCGACTGCACCACCGGATGGGCCAGGCAGAATTGCAGCGCCGCCGCGCGGATATCGACCCCGAATCGCTCGCCCAGCAGGCGCAGTCGCTCGGTCTTGCGGCGCACCTCATCAGGGATGCGGTCATATTCGAAGTGGTCACCGCCGGCCAGCACCCCCGAGTTGAACGGCCCGCCGACCACGATGCCGACGTCACGCGCGGCGCATTCGGGGAACAGGGTTTCCAGCGCTTGGCGATGGTCGAGCAGCGTATAGCGGCCCGCCAGCAGGAACAGGTCCGGGTCGGACTGCTCCAGGGCCAGGCGACAGGGCTCGACCAGATTCACGCCCAGCCCCCAGCCACCGATCATGCCCTCCTCGCGCATGCGCGTGAGCGCCACCGCGGCGCCCTGCATGGCCTCGGCGAAGTAGTCGCGCCACTTGGGGCCATGCTGGTCTTCGGAAACGTCGTGGATGAACACCACATCGAGCCGGTCCACGCCGAGGCGTTCCAGGCTGCTCTCGATCGAGCGCCGGGCACCGTCTGCCGAGTAATCGATCACCCGGCGGTTGGGCAACTCATGGGTGAACGGCTTGGCGTTCTCGGGCTGTTCGGCTGGCTGCAACAGCCGGCCGACCTTGCTGCTCAGTACGAATTCGTCGCGCGGCTTGCCGGCGAGGAATTTTCCGAAGCGTTGTTCCGACAACCCCGCGCCGTAATGGGGAGAGGTGTCGTAATAGCGAATGCCGGCCTGCCAGGCGGCGTCCAGGGTGGCCTGGGCCTGATCGTCGGGCACCGCCTTGAACATGTTGCCGAGCGGTGCGCCACCGAAACCGAGGGTTGGGAGCTGGATACGCATGCTGCCTCCTGATCGTGGGTGTGTCTGTTGGGGACAGACACCCACGGCCATTCGTTCGGCCTTTCCGCCCGGCAGCGGCCTTTCGGACGCGCACGCGCTTGATTCAGCCAGCGGTGCGGTCAGGCCTTGGCGATCTCCGGCGTCAGCAGCCACTCGGCGCTGTCGTTCCAGACGTCCATGCGGGTGATCTTGCCGTTGCGCACCTCGAAACGATCCAGATAGCGGTTGCCGGAAAAGCTGCTGCCATCCGGCCACTCGCCATACAGCGTGCCGTTGGAATAGACGACGGTATGGTCATCGCGCTCGGTCCAGTCGAACTGGCCGAGGGCCTTTTTCACCCAGGCGTAACGCGAGCCGTTGAAGGCGGTGATGTGCTGGGGCGTGGGCATGTGGCGCCCGCCGGTAAAGGTGATGCGCACGTCATCACTCATATAGGTGGCGGCCTTGACCGGATCTGGCGCCATGGACGCTGCCAGAAAATCGCTAACAATCTGCACCGCCTCGTTCATCTCGCTCATGACCTGCTCTCCTGCTTCATTGGTTGTGCCTAGGCACCAGGTGTGCCTGTAAGTGGTGCGACACGCACGCTATTCGTGCATATCTGCTGTGGTCTGTGCGGGATAACCGCCCTAGGACCAGTCTGCGCGTTATGGCACCAGGCTTGCTAGCAAATTATATACGAATGCTAGCAATCAGGAGAAAGGACATGCGCAACCCGTTTCCCCCATTACGCCGCCTGCTGCCCAGCGCGGCGGCTGCCGGCCTTGCCATGGCACTGAGCACGGCGGCGCACGCCGAGGAACCGATCAAGGTCGGTCTGGTGGCTGCCCTCTCCGGGCAGTCGGCGAAATCCGGCGAGGCGCTTACCCGCGGGCTGACGGTGGCGATCGACGAGATCAACGCCAAGGGCGGCGTCCTCGGCCGCCCGGTGCAGCTGATCCGTCGTGACGACGAGAGCAACCCGGCCAAAGGCATGCTGGCCGCCCGCGAACTGGCCCAGCGGGAAAAGGTCAGCGTGCTGTTCGGCGGCCTCGATACGCCGGTGTCCCTGGCCATCGTGCCGCTGGCCAACCAGCTGAAGGTACCGTTCATGGGCATCTGGGCCGCGGGCACCAAGATCACCGAGAACGGCGCAGCGGACAATTACGTGTTCCGCGTGTCGGCGGTGGACGAGCTGGTCGATGAAGCGCTGGTCGAGTACGGCGTGAAGAAAGGCATGAAGAAACCTGGGATGATCCTGATCAACAATCCCTGGGGCGAATCCAACGAAATCGGCTTCAAGGACGCCCTGGCCAAACGCGGTATGGATTACGCCGGCGTCGAGCGTATCGAAGACAGTGACCTCGACGTGGTGCCGCAGCTCACCCGCCTGAAGAATGCCGGCACCGACACCCTGCTGATGGTCGGCAACGTCGGCCCCTCGGCCCAGGTGGTCAAGTCCCTCGATCGCATGGGCTGGGACGTGCCGGTGGTGTCCCACTGGGGCCCGGCAGGCGGCCGCTTCAGCGAGCTGGCCGGCCCGAATGCCAGCCGCGTGCACTTCATCCAGACCTACGTGTTCACCGAGCACAACAGCGCCAAGGGCGACAGCGTGCTGGCTGCCCTCAAGCAGCGCTATCCGGAGATCAAGAGCCTGGCCGACGTGACCCCGGCCGTGGGCATCGCCAACGCCTACGACGCCATGCACCTGGCCGCCGCGGCCATCGAGAAGGCCGGCGATACCCAGGGCAGCAAAGTGCGCGATGGCTTCTACGGGATCGACAGCTACCAGGGCCTGATCAAGGACTACACCAGGCCCTTTACCCCGACCAAGCACGACGCCCTGGGCCCGGACGACTACGTCTTCACCCACTTCGTCGACGGCCGCATCGTTCCGCTCGCCCCCTGAAGCCGTGAACGGGCAGGCCCTGGCGGCCCGCCCGGAGGATTATCGTCATGATCACCGCCGCCATCATCACCGGGCTCGGACTGGGCAGCATGTATGCCCTGCTGGCCCTGGGTTTCCATATCACCTACGTGGTTTCGCGCACGGTCAATTTCGCCCAGGGCAGCGCCATGATGGTGGGCGCCGTACTCGGCTACAGCTTCGCCATCACCTGGGGCTGGCCACTGTGGCTGGCGGTTCCGGCGACCCTGGCGCTGTGTGCCGTCTACGGGCTGATCATCGAGCGTTTTCTGGTGCGTCCCTTCCATTCGCGGGGCTCCGAAGCCTGGCTGATGGCGACGGTGGCAGCGGGCATCCTGGTCGACAACCTGGCGCTGTTCACCTTTGGCAAGGAGCCGCGGCAGTTCACTTCCGCCCTGGCCAACCAGCACCTGGCGCTGTTCGGCAACAACGTCGGCGTGCTGCAGTTGCTGATTCCCATGGTTGGCGGCGGCATCGCCCTGGCGCTGTTTCTGGTGCGTCGCTACACCCGCCTGGGCAAGGTGCTGGAAGCCTGCGTGCAGAACCCCAGGGCCGCCATGCTGATGGGCATCCGCGTCAACCGCGTGGTCGCCGTGGCCTTTGCCGTGTCGACCGTGTTCGCCGCGATCGCCGGCCTGTTGATCGCGCCGCTGTTCAGCGTGAATGCCGAGATGGGCATGTTGTTCGGCCTCAAGGCCTTCGCCGTGGCGATTCTCGGCGGTATCGCTAGCGCTGGCGGGGTATTCGCCGCCGGTCTGCTGTTCGGTTTGGTGGAGGCGCTTGTGACCCTCTATTTCGGTTCGGCCTTCACGCAGTTGTTCACCTTCGCCCTGGTCATTCTGGCCCTGGCGCTGCGCCCCAACGGCCTGTTCGGCAGCAAGACCCTGGTGAAAGTATGACCCTGAAGAATTCCCTGTTCGCCCCCGCTTCCCTCGCCCTGCTGACGCTGGCCTGCATCGCGGCCGCGCTGCTGCTCGACAGCTACTCGCTGCTGGTTTTCACATTCTGCGCCCTGGCCGTGGTGGTCGGCGTGGGCCTGAATATCCTCATCGGCCTGAGCGGGCAGATCTCCTTCGGCCATATCGCCTTCTACGCCATCGGCGCCTATGTCTCGGCGCTGCTGACCATGGCCGGCCTGCCCCTCGGCCTGGCGATGCTCGCCGCCGGCCTGGCCTGTGGCGCCATCGGCGCGCTGTTGGCGATCCCGGCGCTGCGGGTCAGCGGCCCTTACCTGGCGATGATCACCATCGCCTTCGCCCTGGTGGTGCACCACGGCCTGATCGAATGGCGCTCGCTGACCGGCGGGGCCAACGGCCTGATGGGCATCCCCCTGCCGGAAATCGGCAGCCTCGATCCGAGCGTGAGCCTGGCCTTGATCGCCACCGGCCTGATGATCGCCGCCCTGGCCCTGTTCCAGCGCCTGCGCCGCAGCGGCTGGGGCATGGCGATGCGCGCGGTGAAATCCACCGAGATAGCTGCCCGCTCCCTCGGTTTCAACCCGGTGCAGACCAAGACCCTGGCCTTCGCCCTGTCCGCCCTGCTCACCGGTCTGGCCGGTTCGCTGGTGGCGCCGCTGATGATGTTCATCAACCCGGCCTCCTTTCCCTTCTCGCAGTCGATCCTGTTCGTGCTGGCGGTGATCGTCGGCGGCAGCGGCACCCTGTTCGGCCCGCTGCTCGGCGCCCTGTTGATCGTGCTGCTGCCGGAAATGCTCTCGGATTTCGCCGAATACCGCCTGCTGATCTTCTCGGTGCTGCTGCTCGGCGTGCTCTGGGCAGCGCCTCGGGGCCTGCTCGGCACCCTGGCCAGCCTGTGGCTGCGGCCAGTTCACCAGGGCGCCCCGGCGGCCTTAGATCAGGCGCAGCTGAGGGCATTCTTCCAGCAGCACGGCGCCCGCGACGGCCTGCAGGTCAGGGATATCGGCATTCGTTTCGGCGGCGTCCAGGCGGCGCAGAACGTCAGCCTGCAGGCGTCACCGGGCAGCATCACCAGCATCATCGGCCCCAATGGCGCGGGCAAGACCACGGTGCTGAACATGATCAGCGGCTTCTACGCACCGGACAGCGGCAGCATCGACCTGGGCCGCCCCCTGGCTGGCCTGCCCGCCTGGAAAATCGCCCGTGCCGGTATCGCCCGCACCTACCAGACCACCCAGCTGTTCGGTGAGCTGTCGGTGCTGGAAAATCTGCTGGTGGCCATGCAACGGGGGCGCCTCGGCCTGCCCTTCAGTTGCGCCAGCGATAGCCGGCGCCAGCTGGCCCTGCAGTTGCTGACGCTGGTCGGCTATCAGGGCTCGGTGAACACCCCGGCCGATGACCTGGCCCACGTCGACCGGCGCCTGGTGGAAATCGCCCGCGCCCTGGCCAGCCGTCCCAGCGTACTGCTGCTCGACGAGCCGGCAGCCGGCCTCAGCCGCAGCGACACCGACCGCCTGGCGGGCCTGTTCAGGACCCTGGCCGGGTTCGGCATCGCGGTGATCCTGGTCGAGCACGACATGGGCCTGGTGATGGCCGTGTCCGAGCGCCTGCTGGTGCTCGACGCCGGCAAGCCCATCGCCTGGGGCGTGCCGGACGACGTGCGCAAGGATCAACGGGTCATCGCCGCCTATCTGGGCGGCACCAGCTACCAGGCCACGCCGCGGGCCGAAGCCTGGGACGGCTCGCGCGATGCACGCCTGTACATCAAGGATCTGGTCATCGACTACGGTGCCGCGCCGGTGGTCGACAAGGTCAATATCGTGGTCAACCCTGGCGAGCTGATCGCCATTCTCGGCGCCAACGGCGCCGGCAAGTCGAGCATCCTGCAGTGCCTGGCCGGGCTGCACCAGGCCAGTGGCGGCAGCATCCTGCTCGACAACGAAAACATCGAACATGCCGATGCCAGCACCATCGCCGCCCGGGGCCTGGCCCTGGTGCCGGAAGGCCGGCAGATGTTCGGCCAGCTCAGCGTGCGTGACAACCTGCTGCTCGGCGGCTACTCACGCAAGGGAGCCTTCGATGCCGAGGCGGAAATCGAAGCCATCCTGCGCCGTTTCCCACGCCTGCGTGAGCGTATCGACAGTCCCGCCGGCCTGCTCTCGGGCGGCGAACAGCAGATGGTGGCGGTCGGCCGCGGGCTGATGGCCAAGCCGAAGATCCTCTTGCTCGACGAGCCTTCCCTGGGCCTGTCGCCGGCCATGATCGGCGAGCTGTACGACGCCCTGGCGGCCCTGCGCGACGAAGGCGTGACCCTGCTGCTGGTCGACCAGATGGCCAACCTCGCCCTGCAGGTGGCCGACCGCGCCTATGTGCTGGAAACCGGGCGCATCGTCAAATCCGGCAGTGCCGAGGCGTTGCGCGGCGACCCGCAACTGGAAGCGGCCTACCTGGGAGGCGCGGCAGCATGAGCGCCCTGACCCTCATCAACGCCCGCCTCGGCGCCGACGCCAGGGCGCTGCAGACCCTGTACGTGGAAAACGGCCGCTTCGCCAGTGCGCCAGGTGCCGGCGCAGAGACCCTCGACCTGCAGGGCAAGCTGCTGCTGCCCGGCCTGGTGGAAAGCCATATCCATCTCGACAAGGCCTGCATCATGCAGCGCTGCCAGCTCAGCGAAGGCACCCTGGCCGAGGCCATCGCCCAGACCCGCGCGGCCAAGGCCAACTTCAGCGAAGCGGACGTCTATAAACGCGGCGCCCAGGTGCTCGACAAGGCCATCGCCCAGGGCACCACGCACATGCGCACCCACGTCGAGATCGACCCGCAGATCGGCCTGACCGGCTTCAACGCGGTGCGCCGCCTGCAGGCCGATTACGCCTGGGCCATCAGCCTGGAAATCTGCGTGTTTCCCCAGGAAGGCCTGCTCAACAACCCCGGCACCGAAGCCCTGTTATGCGAGGCGCTGGCCCTGGGCGCCGAGGTGCTGGGCGGTTGCCCTTATACCGATGCCGAGCCGAGCGCACAGATCCGCCGGCTGTTCGAGCTGGCGGTAGAGTTCGACCGTGATCTGGACTTGCATCTGGACTTCGACCTGAACCCGGAAGGCATGACCATCGGCGAGGTGATCCGCTGCACCCGCCAGCACGGCTGGGGCGGCCGGGTGACCATCGGCCATGTGACCAAGCTGTCGGCACTGCCCAGGGACACCCTGCTGGCGGTTGCCGAGTCGCTGGCCGAGGCCGGCGTGCAGGTCACCTGCCTGCCGAGTACCGACCTGTTCCTCACCGGCCGCGAGCACTTCCACAACCGGCCACGCGGCCTGGCGCCCTTGCAGCACCTGCACGCCTGTGGGGTGACCTGCTCGCTGTCGACCAACAACATCGGCAACCCCTTCACGCCCTACGGAGACGCCTCGCTGGTGCGCCAGGCCAACCTGTTCGCCAACGTCAGCCAACTGGCTACCGAGGCCGAACTGCTGCGCTGCCTGAGCTGGGTATCGAGCGAATCGGCACGCCTGCTGCGCCTGCCCGACTACGGCCTGACCCCCGGCTGCCGCGCCGACTTCATCGTCTTCGATGCGCCCTCACCGGCCGCCGTGGTGGCGGAGATCAGCCCGCCGCTGATGGGCTACAAGGCCGGCCGCAAGACCTTCGAACGGGCGCAGCCACGGCTGCTCAGGCCGTGACGGCGCCGATCACCGCACGCGCCAACCTGGGGCCTGTTTGTCGACGCTGCGCAGATATCGCCCCTGCCGCCGTCCACACAGCAACGTAACCACCTGAATTTCATAGATTTATCAACCTGGAACGGCACGTGCTTACCGCCATGTACACGCCATATTGCCCATCTGAAAACAGGGAAAACCGATGAAAGACCACAAACCTGAAAACCCGCCACTCAAGCTGGATCGTCGCCAATTGATGAAGTGGCTGGCCGTGGCGGGAAGCGCAGTGACGCTTGGCAGCCTGCTCCCCGCTGGCGCGTTTGCCGCCGATGACGAGGAAATCCGTATCGGCTATTGGCCCATCGTCGGCGGCCTGCCGCTGTATGTCGCCCTGGAGCGAGGTTTTTTCAGGGAGGCCGGGCTCAACGTCAAAGGCGTCAAGTTCTCCAGCCCGCAGCAAATCGTCGAGGGCATGATCACCGGGCGAATCCATGGTTGCGCCAACGGCACCGCGACCGGCGCCCTCGGCCTGGGGGCGATCACCATGCCGGGGCTGTTCAAGATCATCTGCTCCAACCCGTCGAACCATCGCCTGGTTCTGGACGAGTTTCTGGTGCCGCTCGATAGCACCGCGCAAAGCATCGGCGACCTGCAAGGCAAGCGGATCGCCTGCGGCCCCGGCATCCAGAACGTCACCATGGCCAAGATCATTCTGGAAAAGAATGGCTTCAGCGATCCGTCGGTCATCGAACTGCCTGTCGGCCAGCATGCGCCAGCCCTGGCGGCCGGCCAGATCGACGGGGTCTATACCCTGGAGCCGACCGGCACCGTGGGGCGCATGAAGAAGTTGTCCCGCACCCTGGAAACCGGCGTCATCTCCAGATACGTGCTCGGCAATGCCGACGCCCCCTGGTTCGGTGGCGCAGCCGCGCTGAACAGCAGCTTTATCGAGCGCAAGCCAGAGCAGGCGAAGGCCTTTATCGCCGCCTACCAGAAGGCCGTGGAATTCATCGCCGCGCAGCCGCAGCAGGCTCGGGAGAACATCGTCGGCTACACCAGCATCGAAGCGGACCTGGTCAACGAGGTGCCGCTGCCGGGCTTCGTCATGTATTCCGAGCTGCAAGGCGACAACCTGCAATGGTTCCAGAAGTTCTATGACGTGTTCACCGAGCGCAAGATCTTCAGCAAACCGATCGACGTGGCTGCGCTGATCTATCAGGGCTGAGGAGAATCGTCATGACGTCAAACTGGTCTTCGCGCCTGTTGCCACTGATCGGCCCGCTGCTGCTGTTCGTACTCTGGCAAGTGGCGGTCAGTGCGCAGTGGTTGAATCCGGTCCTGCTGCCCTCGCCGCTGGAAACCCTGGGTTTCCTGTTCCAGTCGTTCGGCGAACCGTCCATGCGTACCGATATCGCCTCGACGCTGTACCGAACCCTGGCCGCCTTCGCATTCGCGGCCGCGGTGGGCGTGCCCCTGGGAGTGATTCTGGGCAGCAGCGAAAAGGTCTACCGCAGCCTGGAATTTCTGATCGACTTCTTTCGCTCGACGCCCTCCTCGGCGCTGATCCCGCTGTTCATGCTGATCTTCGGCATCAGCGATGCCAACAAGATCGCCATCGCCGCCTTCGCCGCCGTGCTGGTGATCCTGTTCAACAGCGCCTACGGCGTGATGAACGCCAAGAAGACCCGGCTGATGGCCGCCAAGGTGATGGGCATTTCCCGCTGGCACATTTTCAAGGACATCCTGCTGATGGAGAGCCTCGCGCAGACCTTCGTCGGCCTGCGTACCGGGGTGTCCATCGCCCTGGTCATCGTGATCGTCGCGGAAATGTTCATCGGCTCGGAAAACGGCCTGGGCCACCGCATCATCGATGCCCAGCAGGTATTCAACATCAAGGACATGTACGCCTCGATCCTGATCACCGGCGCCCTGGGCTACCTGCTCAACCTGGCGTTCCTGCTCATCGAGAAAAAAACCGTTCACTGGAGTAGCCAGGCATGACGCACGCGCTTTCCCTCACCACAGCCCTCGACAAGCCACAGTTACCCGGCGTTGCACCGCACGCCGACACCCATGTCACCATTCGCGGCCTGAGCAAGGCCTTTGCCGGCCAGCCGCTGTACACCGACCTGGACCTCGACCTGCCCCGTGGCAAGATCGTCTCGACCTTCGGGCCCAACGGTTGCGGCAAGTCGACCCTGATGAACATGATCGCCGGGCTGCTGCCGATGGATAAGGGCGAGATCCTGTTCGATGGCAAGACGCTCGCCCAGACCAGGATCGGCTACGTGTTCCAGAACTACCGCGATGCGCTGTTCCCGTGGATGACGGCCCGCGCCAACATCGCCTACCCCCTGGTGCGTCAGGGCATGGCCAAGGCGGATGTGAAGACGCGGATCGATGAGCTGACGCAGATGTTCGACATCCGCTTCGATCTGGATCGTTATCCCTATGAGCTTTCGGGCGGCCAGCAGCAGACCGTGTGCATCATGCGGGCGCTGGCGCCGCGTCCGGAGGTGATGTTCCTCGACGAGCCGTTTTCCGCGCTGGACTTCGAGATGACCTTGTTCATCCGCGACAAATTGCAGGAAGTGCAGCTGGCCACCGGCGTCACCATGCTGATCGTGTCTCACGACCTGGAAGACGCGGTATTCCTGGCCGACGAGATTCTGCTGCTGACCCGGCGCCCCACCCGGGTAGCCGAAATCGTCCCCTTCGATCTGCCCCGGCCTCGGGGCGCGGAGATCATGAGCCACCCGGAGTTCGTGCGGGTCAAGGCCCATACGCTGGAGGTGTTCAGGCGGGAGATGGCGCTCTGAGGGCGTTGGCAGCCCCCGCCGCGTTACAGCCCCGCCAGGGCCTGGCGCAGGTTGATCTCGGGCGCGGCCTGGTCATCCAGGTCCAACTGGGCTTCGAGCTCGCCCAGGTGCTCGAGCATCACCGCCGCGGCCCGCTCGTGGTCGCCCTTCTCCAGGGCGGTGATGATTTGCTGATGCTCGTCGGAGGCGCAGGACGGCACGTCGTTGCGCTGGTAGAGGGCGACGATCAGTGAGCTGCGCACCATCAGGTTGGCGAGGATCTCACTGAGCACCGAGTTGCCGCTGATCTCGCCGAGCATCAGGTGAAACTCGCTCAACTCACGGACGATGGCGCGGCGATCGGTAGCGCTGGTGGCCTTGCGCTCGTTGCTCATGTGGGTGGCCACCCGCTGGCGCTGCTTGTGCATGATCGCCGGCGTGATGCTTTCGACGATCGCCCGCTCGATGGCGCGCCTCGCCGCGAATATCTCCCGCGCTTCCTTGGCACTGGGCTGAGCGACCATGGCGCCACGGTTCGGCTCGATGGTCACGACCCGCTGCAGGGCCAGCCGCTGCAGCGCCGCCTGGACGTGGTTGCGGTTGGCCTGCAGGGTCTCGACGATCTGCGCTTCGATCAGCCGCGTTCCCGGTGGCAAGCGATGCTGGGCGATGGCCTTGAACAGCACATCGACGATGCGCTGCACTTCGACTTGCTTGCTGGTGGCGGTCTTGGCGGCCATCTCTTCCCCTGATCCCACATCGACGAGCCGTGATGGCCCGCCGCGAACGCTTGCACCGGCGCATTATCCGCCAGCCGCCTGAGTTGGGTAAATACGCTTCGCTAGCGCTCCGCCGATGCGCGCCCAGCGTACGGAGCTGGGCAGCCGCGACAGACGCCTGCGCAGCACATCGCCCGAGATATCAGACGCTGCTAGCCATCATCAGCCACCTTGCTAACGAAGCGGACATCGCCATGGGCTGCCGCGAACGCGACTCGTCCCATGGACGTGCCACGGGCCGCTCAGGTTGCGGTGATCAGAACGCCAGTTTGTAGCCGATCACCATCAGCATGATCGCCAGGAACGGACGCAGCACGTTGTCGGACACACGCCCCGACAGGTGGCTGCCGAAGAAGATGCCCGGCAACGAGCCCAGCAGCAGGTAGCCCAGCACTCCCCAGTCCAGGTTGCCGAGCCCGGCATGGCCCAGGCCGGCCACCAGGGTCAGGGGCACGGCGTGGGCGATCTCGGTGCCCACCAGGCGGCGCGTGGCCATCAGCGGATAGAGCAGGAACAGCGCCACGGTACCGAGGGCGCCGGCACCGATGGAGGTCAGGGTGACCATGAAACCCAGCACCAGGCCGACCACCACGGTCAGCGCATTGAGGCGTCCGGGGCTGAAGTGGAAACCGTCCCCGGCATGGCGGCTGGCGAAGGCGAACAGCTGTTTCTTGAACAGGATCGCCGTGGCGGTGAGCAGCAGCACGATGCCCAGCGAATGCTTGATCAATTGATTGGTGGCGTGCTGATCGCCTGGCATCAGGGTCAGCGCCAGCAGGGTCAGCAGGGCCGCCGGCACGCTGCCGGCGGCCAGCCAGGCGGTCACCGACCAGTCAATATTGCGGTTGCGCTGGTGGACGAACACCCCGCCAGCCTTGGTGATCGCCGCATACAGCAGGTCGGTGCCCACCGCCGCCGCAGGGCTGATGCCGAACCACAGCAGGATGGGCGTCATCAGCGAACCGCCGCCCACGCCCGTCATGCCCACGATAAAGCCAACCACCAGCCCCGCGACAACGAAGCCCAAACCGCCAAAATCCATACCTGCCCCAATTGCCGTCGTCGGCTCATTTTCGCCAGCCGCGCAGGATAACCACTTGAAGGGCAAGGACTTATACCGAATGTGCATTTGCTTATAACGCCTACCACCCTGGCTGGCCCGCATCCGCCTGCCGCGGGCGAGGATCAACCTTCCTACGACCGGCGATAGGTATCAGGCGAAGCCGTAGCGACGTGCGCGATAAACCACGCCTAGGGTGATCAGCGCCAGCCCGGCCGCCGCCCAGGGCAGCCCCTGCGCGCCCACGCCGTCGAGCAGCAAACCGCCACCGATACCGCCACCGGCGATGCCCAGATTCCAGGCGGTCACGCACATCGACTGCGCCACATCGGCCTCCTCGCCGGCAGCGCGCATCGATGCCGTTTGGAACAACGCCGGCACGCCGCCGAACGCCAGCCCCCAGGCCGCCACGCCGGCATACACCAGCCAGGCCGAGGTATTGCAGAGCCCGAGCAACAGGCAGGCAGCGGCCAGCAGCGCGGTGCTGAACAGGCTGAGCGAACGTAGGCGGCGATCTATCAGAAGACTGGTCAGCCAGATGCCCGCCAGCGCGGCCAGGCCGAATACCAGCAGTACCCGGTCCACCTGTGCAGCCAAGCCCGATGGCGAGAGATAGGCGGCGATGTAGGTGTAGAACAGGTTATGGGCCAGTACGTACAGCAGAATGGCCAGCAGTACCGACCGCACGCCCGGCAGCCTGAATACCCGGCCCAGCGACAGTGGTGCGGCGCCGCGCTGGCCCGGAAAATCTGCCAGGGCGAAGCGCCCCCAGGCCAGCAACAGAAGGGTCAGCACGCTCATCAGCGCAAAGGTATGGCGCCACCCGAATACCCCGCCCAACCAGGTGCCCGCCGGGATGCCCAACGACAGCGCCAGCGGCGCGCCGAGCATCGCCACGGCAATGGCGCGACCAGCCAGGTGCGGCGGCACCATGCGTGCGGCCAGGCCGGCGGCCAGTGCCCACAACAGCCCGGCAAACACGCCGGCAAAAAACCGCGCGAGCAGATTCACCCCGTAGACGCTCGACAACGCGGTGACACCATTGACCAGCGCAAAGCCGCCAATGGCGATCAGCAGTAACGGCCGCCGCCGCCAGCTGCGCGTGGCCATCACCAGGGGGATGGCAGCCAGCAGCGAGCCCAGTGCATACAGGGTGACCATCTGCCCGGCCATGGCCTGGCTGACGCCAAGATCGGTGCTCAACTGCGGCAGCAGGCCAGCCGGCAACGCCTCGGTGAGAATGGTGATGAAGCCCGCAGCGGCCAGCACCAGCAGCCCGCTGAGCGGCAATCGCGCGGTAGCGGGCCCAGCCACCGGGTCCGTGATAAGCCTGGAATTGTCGTTCTGCATCCAAAATACGCCTGGCAGCTCTCGGTCCTGCAAGGTGCAGCCGATCGAGCGCCCCCAGGTTAGGCAGCCGCACCATCAAGAAAAACAGGCCATTATTCTCAACTTATAGGACACTTGTGTCCTGAATCTTTCGGGTACACGGCTCATCATGGATAATCTCAGCGGCATCGCCGTTTTCGTACAGGTCGCCAACACCTGCAGCTTTACCGACTGCGCCCGACTGCTCGGCATATCTGCTTCGGCGGTGGGTAAAAGCATCGCCCGCCTGGAGCAGCGCCTCGGTGTGCGCCTGCTGCATCGCAGCACCCGCAGCATGACCCTGACCGCCGAGGGCCAGCGCTTTCTGGAGCGCTGCCGCAAGGTGCTCTGCGAACTGGAGGCCGCCCAGCTGGAAATATCCAGTGCCGCCGCCACGCCCAGCGGACGCCTGCGTATCAGCCTGCCACGGGTGGGCGAATGGGTGATGCCGGTGCTGATCGACTTCATGCAGCGCTATCCGCAGATCGAGCTGGATATCGACCTCTCGAACCGCATGGTCGACCTCTTCGAGGAAGGCTTCGACGCGGTGATACGCACCGGCACCCTGCAGGACTCACGGCTGACCGCGCGCCAGCTCGGCCACTTCCGCCAGCGCCTGGTGGCCACTGCCGATTACCTGCGCCAGCACGGCACACCCGCCACGCCGACCGAACTGCGTGAGCACGCCTGCCTGATGCACCGTTTCCATGCCAGCGGCAAACTGGAACGCTGGCCCCTGCAAAGCCCCGAGCTGGAGAACACGCTCAGGCCGCGCGCCATCTGCAACAGCATCGACAGCCTGCTGCAGATCGCCTGCGCCGGTCAGGGCATCGCCTGCCTGCCGGACTTCATGGTCGATGCGGCGATAAGCGACGGCCGGCTGCAATCCATCCTGGCCAACCACCTGAGCCACAGCGGTGCGTTGTGGCTGCTCTGGCCCAACAGCAAATACGCGTTGCCGAAACTCAGGGTCTTTATCGATCACATGAGCAGTCGGCTGCTCGCTCACAGCGCCATATGAATCAACCGGCCACGGGCCGGCAGCTGCGCGCCAAGCGCGGCCCAGCCGATTGGCGTGTATACGCGGCCGCTACGTCAGGTCCAGGCGCATCCTCTGGGCCTGATCCTGATGCCCGGCAGGCAATCGGCAAGGCGGCAGGTCGGCGACCCAGGCAAAACCGTAGCGGCCATACAACGCCAGCGCCCCGTGGTTGGATTTGAGCACCTGCAGCTCGATGCGCTCCATGCCCTGCTGCCGGCAATGGCCGATCAGCGCTTCCAGCAACACGCGGCCCAACCCCTGCCGGCGCCACTGCGCCTGCACCTGCATGCCGAGAATCCCCACCCTGGGGTCGCCTTCAGGCCGGCAATAGCTGTCCGGGTAGGCTTCGGCCGTGGCGATGATGCGGCCGTCATGCTCGATCACATACACCGCCCAGCCATTGTGCTCGGCCTTCTCCAGGGCACGGGCGATCACCGCCTTGGGCGGCGCGCAGGGCCGGGTGGAGAACAGTCCCTCCGCCGCCACTGCACTGAACAGGGCGTGAAAGCCATCGAGGTCGCTCGGGCGTATTCTGCGTGGCTGCATACTGATCTCTGCTGCTGGAAACAGGTGCATGCTAGAGAAAAGGACGGAGCGGCGCATCACCCCAATGTAAAGCAAGCTTGACTACGCACGACAGATGCGACAATGTAAAGCACGCTTTCCATATCGAGCCATGACCATGACCCGTACCCGCCCCTTTCTCGTTCAGTTTGCCGTGGCGATGATCGCCTACGTTGCCGCCGTGGTCGTCAGCAGTATGCTGCTCGCCAACCTTCCCGATGGCTCGTTGCGTACCCTTTGCGCACTGATTCCCGTCGTGCCGATGATCCTCGTGGCGCTCACGGTGATTCGCCAGGTGCGCCAGCTGGACGAACTGGCCCGCACCATTCACCTGGAAGCCCTGGCCATCGCCTTCGTCGGTACGGCACTGCTCACCTTCAGCTACGGTTTTCTGGAAACCGCCGGCTTTCCGCGCCTGTCGATGTTCTTCGTCTGGCCGGTGCTGGGCACCTTGTGGGGCTTGGGGTCCTGGTTCAGCTGGAGGCGCTACCGGTGATCAACCAGATACGCGAGTTGCGCAGCCAGCGCGGCTGGTCCCAGGCCGAGCTGGGCGAACGCCTGGGCGTCTCCCGGCAGACGGTGAATGCCATCGAAACCGGCCGCTATGATCCCAGCCTGCCGTTGGCCTTCAAGATCGCTCGACTGTTCGAACGCCCTATCGAAGCCATCTTCCAGGCGCCCGAGGCATGAACATCCACACCCGCACGCCGCTCGAGGCGTACCGTCTGGCCGTCGAACAGCAGGGCTTCGTCAGTGATGCCGCCCAGCAGCATGCGGTCGAACACCTGCAGCGCTGCTACGAAGCCCTGCAGCGCGGTGACTTGCCCCAGGGCGTCTATCTCTGGGGCCCGGTCGGGCGCGGCAAGACCTGGCTGATGGACAGTTTCCATGGGGCGCTGCAGGTGCCCGCCCGGCGCCAGCATTTCCATCACTTCATGGGCTGGGTGCACCGCCGCCTGTTCGAACTGACCGGCACCGCCGAGCCCCTGCAGGTACTGGCCCGGGAACTGGCGGCGGAGATTCGCGTGCTGTGCTTCGACGAGCTGTTCGTCAGCGATATCGGCGACGCCATGCTGCTGGGGCGCCTGTTCCGCTCGCTGTTCGACGAGGGCGTGGTGCTGGTCGCCACCTCCAACCAGCCGCCGGAGCAGTTGTACGCCGGCGGCCATAACCGCGAGCGCTTCCTGCCTGCCATCGACGCCCTGCTGCAGCACATGCAGGTGGTGGCGGTGGACGGCAGCCAGGATCATCGCCAGCACCCCGGCCAACGGCGCCAGCGCTATTGGCTACGCCAGGCCGGCCAGCAGAGTGCCCTGCCCGGGCTGCTGGAAGCACTGCGCCGGGCTGAGCCCGTCAGCCACCAGCCGCTGCAGGTCGGCCACCGCCAGATTGAGGTGCACAGCCACAGCGAAGGGGTACTGCATTGCAGCTTCGCACAGCTTTGCGAGCAACCGCTGGCGACCGGGGAGTTCATCCTGCTCTGTGATCGCTTCAAGGCCATCGTGCTGGGCGACGTGCCGGCGCTCAGTGCGCAGCAGCGCCCGGCCAGGATCGCCCGCGGCACCGAAGACGCCGCCGAGCGGGTGGTGGCCGGCGACCGCCAGCTGCCGGCGCTGTCGATTCACGACAATGCCGTACGGCGCTTTATCGCCCTGGTGGACGAGTGCTACGACCGCCGCGTGCCGCTGTACCTGGAAGCCGCGGTGCCCCTGGACGAACTGTACACCGAGGGCTACCTGGCCTTCGCCTTCCGCCGCACCCTGAGCCGCCTGCAAGAGATGCAGCTGGAGCGGTTTGGCTGAAGACGCGCGCAAGCCAATAGGTAGCCTGGGTTGAGCGCAGCGATACCCAGGATCGACGGCTCAGCCCACAGCAGCAGGCGTCAGCCCGAGAAACGCCTGGATCTGCGCCTTCTTGGCGATGGCGTCCTGATAGCCCAGCTCGATCAGCTCGCTGCAATAACCCGGCTCGAACAACAGGTAGCTGAGCACCCCGCCGCCGCCGTCGCGGGTCGCGCCGGGGCCGCGCAGGAACAGGCGCAGCGCCGCTGGCATCTCCCGGCGATGGCGCGCGGCGATCACGTCCAGCGGCTGGCTCGGCGAAATCACCAGCACCTCCACCGGGGTGAGCCCATAGGTGCGGCTGCGCTGTTCGGCGGGCACCAGGCGGCCGAGCTGGTTGAGGCGCTCGAGCAGCTCGATATCGCTTTCCACGTTGTCGATAAAGGTGCTGTTGAGCATGTGTCCGGCAATCTGCGCCAGGCTCGGCTGCACACCGCCGGGCACCGGCACGGGCGCCCCGCCGCCCTGGTTGCCGACCGGGTTGCCGCTGACGCCCACCACCAGCACCTTGGTCGCGCCCAGGTGCAGGGCCGGGCTGATCGGCGCCATCTGCCGTACCGCGCCGTCGCCAAAGTACTCGCGGTTGATCTTCACCGGCTCGAAGATCAGCGGAATCGCCGTGCTGGCCAGCAGGTGCGGCAGCGCCAGGCGCGTCGGCACGCCGACCCGGCGATGGCGGAACCAGGGATCGATGGCGGCGCGGCCCTGGTAGAAGGTCACCGCCTGGGCCGACTCGTAGCCGAACGCGGTCACCGCCACGGCGCGCAACTGGCGATGGCGAACCGCGGCGGCGATGCCGGAAAAATCCAGTTCACGCTCGAGCAACGCTGCCAGCGGCGAGCTGTCGAGCAGCGCCACCGGCACCTGCTTGCCGAGGCCGAGCATGCTGTGGCCGATGAAGCGGCTGGCCTGGCGCAGCACCCCGGGCCAGTCGCTGCGGTACACCTGGTGGGTATGGAAGCTGCGCCACACGCTGCTCAGGCGCTTGACCGCCTCGCGAAAATGCAGCGCGCCACAGGCCAGGCTGACGGCGTTGATGGCCCCGGCCGAGGTGCCGACGATGACCGGAAAGGGATTGTGCGCCCCCTCCTCGGGCAGCAACTCGGCGATCGCCGAGAGCACGCCGACCTGATACGCGGCCCGTGCACCACCGCCGGAAAGGATGAGCCCGGTGGTGGCCGGGTTGCCGCTAGCGTCCTGCTTCATGGGTCGATTCCGCTTCGGGGGGTCAGTAGAGTTTAGGCTCGCCTTCCGGGCGGGTCTTGAAGCGCCGGTGCGCCCACAGGTACTGCTCGGGGCAGGTGACGATGGCCTGCTCGACCCACTGGTTGACCCGCAGGCAATCGGCCTCTTCGTTCTCACCCGGGAAATCGGTCAGCGGCGGGTGGATGGTCAACCGATAGCCGCCACCATCGGGCAGGCGCATCTGGGTGAACGGCAGCACGATGGCACGCCCCAGGCGCGCGAACTTGGTGGTCGCCGTGACGGTCGCCGCCTGGATGCCGAACAGCGGCGCGAACAGGCTCTGCTTGCGACCGTAGTCCTGGTCCGGCGCGTACCAGATCGCCCGGCCGGCGCGCAGCACCTTGATCATCGCGCGCACGTCCTCGCGCTCGATGGCGGTGGCGTCCAGGTTATGGCGTTCACGGCCGCGGCGCTGCACGAAGTCGAACACCGGGTTGCCATGCTCGCGGTACATGCCGTCGATGGTGTGCACCTGGCCGAGCAAGGCGGCGCCGATCTCCAGGGTGGTGAAGTGCACGGCCATGAGAATCACCCCCTGCCCCTGTGCCTGAGCCTGCTGCAGGTGCTCGATGCCCTCGATATGGGCCAGGCGCGCCAGCTTGTGGCGCGGCCACCACCAGCTCATGGCCATCTCAAAGAAGGCGATGCCGGTCGAAGCGAAATTCTCCTTGAGCAGACGCTCGCGCTTGTCTGCCGGCATGTGCGGGAAGCACAGTTCCAGGTTGCGCGTGGCGATGCGCCGGCGCGAGCCGGCCAGGTGATACATCAGCCAGCCCAGGCCACGGCCCAGGCGCAGCAGCGCACCGTAAGGCAACTGCACGGTCAGCCAGAGCAGGCCGAGGCCGGCCCACAGCGGCCAGAACCGCGGGTGAAGAAAGGTGCGGCGAAAGACGGGACGATCCATTGACGATCCTGGATGGCGTTCAAAGCCGCCTAGTCTACCAGCAGGTTCGCCGCTCTCGGCAGTGCTCAGCGTTGCCAGTCGATCTGCAGGGTTTGGTCGGCCACCATGCGTTGCATGTGGTCGGCCACCACCGGTTCGAGGCGATCGAGGGTGGCGGCGTCCGGCGCGTCGATGACCGCCGTCAGGCCACCTTCGAAACGGGTCAGGGTAAGACGCGCCGGGTCGAAGACGATCTCGCCACGCTGCTCGTCGAAGCTCACCTGGAATTTGTGGCTCCAGTGCCGGCACAGGCGGGTCAGGCAGCGCTGCCCCTGTTCGGTGGTGACCGTTGCTCGGGATTCAGGCATGACAGTGCTCCTGAGGGATTGGCGATGCCGGAAATCTAGCACGCCGCCTCGTTACCCGACATTCGCCGTTGCACACGCCATTATCGATGCAATCGATCGAAAAGCCTGGACTTGCATGGCGGCCGGGGCGGCGTCAGGATCGTACCCCAGCCAACAACAATAGCCCCTCACGGCCAGGAGAATGCCATGCAAGAAGTCGTCATCGTCGCCGCCACCCGTACCGCCATCGGCAGCTTTCAAGGGGCGCTGGCGGACGTGCCGGCCACCGAGCTGGGCGCCGCGGTGATTCGCCGCCTGCTCGAGCAGACCGGCCTGGACGGCGCGCAGGTCGACGAAGTGATTCTCGGCCACGTGCTGACCGCCGGCGTCGGCCAGAACAGCGCGCGCCAGGCGGCGATCAAGGCCGGCCTGCCCCATGGGGTACCGGCGCTGACCCTCAACAAGGTCTGCGGCTCGGGCCTCAAGGCCCTGCACCTGGGCGCCCAGGCGATCCGCTGTGGCGATGCCGAGGTGATCATCGCCGGCGGCATGGAGAACATGAGCCTGGCGCCCTACGTGCTGCCCAAGGCGCGCACCGGGCTGCGCATGGGCCACGGGCAACTGGTCGATACGATGATCAGCGACGGCCTGTGGGACGCCTTCAACGACTACCACATGGGCATCACCGCCGAGAACCTGGTGGACAAGTACGCCATCAGCCGCGAAGACCAGGACGCCTTTGCCGCCGCTTCGCAGCAGAAGGCCATGGCCGCCATCGAAGCCGGCCGTTTCGCCGACGAAATCACCCCGATCCTGATCTCCCAGCGCAAGGGTGAGCCCGTCGCCTTCGCCATCGACGAGCAGCCCCGCGCCGGCACCACGGCCGACACCCTGGGCAAGCTCAAGCCGGCGTTCAGGAAGGAAGGCAGCGTGACGGCCGGCAATGCCTCGAGCCTCAACGACGGCGCCGCCGCGGTGCTGCTGATGAGCGCAGGCAAGGCCCAGGCGCTGGGCCTGCCGGTGCTGGCGCGTATCAAGGCCTATGCCAATGCCGGCGTCGACCCGGCGATCATGGGCATCGGCCCGGTATCGGCCACCCGCCGTAGCCTGGAGAAGGCCGGCTGGACGCTGGATGAGCTGGACCTGATCGAAGCCAACGAAGCCTTTGCCGCCCAGGCCCTGTCGGTGGGCAAGGAGCTGGGTTGGGATGCCAGCAAGGTCAACGTCAATGGCGGCGCCATCGCCCTTGGCCACCCGATTGGCGCGTCGGGCTGCCGGGTGCTGGTCACCCTGCTCCACGAGATGCTCAAGCGTGATGCCAAAAAGGGCCTGGCGACCCTGTGCATCGGCGGCGGCCAGGGTGTGGCGCTGCTGCTCGAGCGCGACTGAACGCATGGCGGCCCAGCCATTGGCTGGGCCTGCCCTTCCAGGCCTCGTTCGCGATACGATCAGGCTTCCTCCCGATGAAGCTGCCCATGAGCGACCTCCCAACTCTCCACTACCTGTTCGCCGAGTGCCGCAAACCCTGCCCCGAGCGCCCGGACGTAACGGCGATCGTGCTGTTCGCGCTGCTTTGCGAGAACGACGACGTGGTGTATCTGGCAATCCGCTACATCGACTACGCCAACGGCTTGGCGCAAGGCGATCACCTGTGGCTGTCCCTAGAGGATGCCAAGCAAGGTCTGTTCGACGAGCACGGCATTACCGAGGATGACTGGCGCGCACTGTCCGCACGGGAAATCGCTCGCATAGACCGCACCATCGAGTAAGGGGCTGGCAGCAGATCCGTGTTGGCAGTTCGGGAGTCGCAGCTAGCGGCGGCAGCCGTCCCAGAGCTTCATGACCTGAGTGACCGCCTTATCCATCGCGGCATGCTCGATGCCGTCGCGCGCCAGGGTCGAGAGCCCGAGCAGGAAGCTATCGAACGCCGCGGTCAGCGCCGTGACGTCGGTATCGCCGGCCAGCTCGCCGGCGGCGATTGCCCGCTCGACGCAGGCCCGAATCCCCTCTCGCGTGCGCTGGCGGTTTTCACCCGGCAGCGTCAGCCCCTGTGGCGGCGTGCACACGCCGATCACCCCGAGCGCCACCATGCAGCCACGCGGATGGCCGACTTCACACTGCATCCTGGCCGAGCGCCGCAGCGCCAGCTCGACGGCCTCGCGGGCCGGTAGCTGATCGTCGAACAGGCTCTCGGTTACCCGCCCGTGGGTCGCCATGTAAAGCGCCATGACTTCGTTGTAGAGCGCCTCCTTGGAGCCGAACGCGGCGTAGAAACTCGGCGCGGAAATGCCGCCAGCGATGGCGGCCTTGAGCTGGCTCAGGGAGGTGGCTTCGTAGCCGTGCTCCCAGAACAGGTGCATCGCCTGCACCAGTGCCGCTTGCCGATCGAATGTGCGTGGGCGCCCCATCTGTGCCATGTGCATCCTCCTGCCTGACGACATAAATACTAGTCGATACAAAAGTCATTGACCACCAGGTATCGATCGACCTACATTTGTATCGACCGATACATATATGAGCGATCCGCCATGACATCCGCTACGAAACCCGACGCCCTCCCCGTGTCCGCCCTACTCGCCCTGGCGATGACCGGCTTTATCTGCATCCTCACCGAAACCCTGCCGGCGGGCCTGCTGCCGCAGATCAGTGCCGGTCTCGGCGTGTCGCCCGCCCTGGCCGGGCAGCTGGTGACCCTCTACGCCCTGGGCTCGCTGCTGGCGGCCATTCCACTGACCATCGCCACCCAGGGCTGGCGGCGACGCAACGTGCTGTTGCTGGCGATCGTCGGCTTTCTGCTGTTCAACTCGATCACTGCCTGGTCGTCCGACTACGTGCTGACGCTGGTCGCACGCTTTTTCGCCGGCATGGCGGCAGGGCTGGCCTGGAGTCTGATCGCCGGCTACGCCCGGCGCATGGTCGCCCCGCACCAGCAAGGTCGCGCCCTGGCGCTGGCCATGGTCGGTACGCCCATCGCCTTGTCCCTTGGCGTGCCCATCGGCACCTGGCTCGGCGGCGTGGTGGGCTGGCGCAGCGCATTCGGCCTGATGTCGCTGCTGAGCATCGTGCTGATCGTCTGGGTATTGGCCAAGGTGCCCGACTACCCCGGCCAGGCGCGTACCCAGCGGGTGCCCCTGCGCAGGGTATTGCTGACACCCGGCGTGCGCCCGGTGCTGGCCGTGGTGCTGACCTGGATGCTCGCCCACAACATGCTCTACACCTACATCGCGCCCTTTATCGCCCCAGCCGGGCTGGCCAGCCAGGTGGATGTCGTGCTGCTGGCCTTCGGCGTCGCCGCGCTGATCGGCATCTGGATCACCGGCCGGCTGGTCGACCGCCATCTGCGCCAGGCAGTGCTCACCAGCCTCGCCACCTTTGCTCTGGTCGCCCTGCTGTTCGGCCTGTACGCCGAATCGGCTGCCGTGTTGTACCTCGGCGTGTTCGTCTGGGGGCTGACCTTTGGCGGCGCCGCCACGCTGTTGCAGACCGCCCTGGCCGATGCTGCCGGCTCCGGTGCCGACGTGGCCATGTCGTTAAACGTGGTGGTCTGGAACAGCGCCATCGCCGCCGCAGGCCTCGCTGGCGGCCTGCTGCTCGGCCAGTTCGGCGTCGGCCTATTCCCCTGGGCAATGCTGGCGCTGCTGCTGATCGCCCTGTGGATCGCCTCGGCGGCCAGCCAGCACGGCTTTCCTGCCGGCCAGCGGCGCAGCGACGTACTGGTCGCCGGCCATTGACCCGAACCTTCACACAGGAGACACCCCCATGCCCCGCTCGACTCGCCCATCCGTTCTCGTCCTCGGCGGCAGCCGCGGCATCGGCGCCGCCATCGTGCGCCGTTTCGCCGGCGAGGGCGCCCAGGTCACCTTCACCTATGCCAGCTCGGCCGCATCGGCCCTCGAACTCGCCGAGCAAACCGGGAGTACCGCCCTGCAGCTGGACAGCGCCGAGCGCGAGGCGCTGAGCTCGGCCATCGAACGCCTGGGTGCCCTCGACGTGCTGGTGGTCAACGCCGGCCTGTTCATCGCCGGCGACCCGCTGGAACTGGCGGCCGATGCCATCGACAGATTGTTCGCCATCAACATCAACGCCCCGTACCACGCGGCGGTCAGCGCCGCACGGCGGATGCCGGACGGCGGGCGGATCATCTTCATCGGCTCGAACATCGCCGACCGTGCGGCGATGCCGGGTGTCGCCGCCTATGCCGCCAGCAAGGCCGCGCTGACCGGCATGGCCAAGGGCCTGGCCCGCGACCTCGGTCCCCGCGGCATTACCGTCAACGTGGTGCAGCCGGGCCCGACCGACACCGACATGAACCCTGCCGACGGCCCGCTGAACGAGTTGATGCACAGTTTCATGGCGATCAAGCGCCATGCCCGCAGCGACGAGATCGCTGCCATGGTGGCCTGGCTCGCCGGCAGCGAAGCGGGCCTGGTCACCGGGGCTGCGCTGACCCTGGACGGCGGCTTCGCCGCCTGACACCCCGCTTCGCTCAGGTTACCCGTTCGGCCACCGGCAGCTTGGCGATGGCCTCGCGGGTTTCCCGATCCTGGGCGTCGCGCCAGGTGCGGAACGCGTCCAGCTCGCCGCCCCAGGTCTTCATCACCCAGGCCAGTACCGCCAGGTCATCGACCAGGCCGAGGCCGGGAATGAAATCGGGAAGCGCATCGAGCGGCGACACGAAGTAGATCAGGCCAGCGACGATCGCCACCAGGGCCTGGGGGTTGATCGCCCGGTAGCTGCCCCGCCACCAGGCCACGCACAGTTCCTGCAGCAGGCCCAGGTCGGCTTTCAACGACGACAGGCTGCGCGCGCCACCGCCGCTTTTACGGGTCACGGCCAGCAGCAATGCCGGCAGACGGCCGCGCTTGAGGAAGCGCTGCGCGATGGGCAGGTAACGGGCAAAATTCCACGGTGCTTTCATGACCACTCCTCGTCAGCCCGCACGGCTGCTGGGCTGTCTATGGTTATCCACCATAGCTGTGGATAACCTTGTGAACAGTTATGGGATTAGCTTACCAAAGCCCCCTGTGATGCGGCCTCGCCACAGATCGGACATTTTTTATCCAGCCGATAAAACCTTGCTAAATCAATCAGTTAAAAAAATCAAAAGATTTCGTAAAAAAACTGACCAACTGAATAGGAAGCTTTGTCGCAGTGTGCATAACCGCCCTGTCAAGGCTTGTAATCGGCGTTTTTTGCGGTTAGGAACGCCCACAAACGACAACGCCCCGACAGGCGGGGCGTTGTTCCAGGCAACTGACGCTTACTGGGCCGGAGCGGCCTCGGGAGCAGCTTGCTCGGCAGCGTTCTGGTCCTTGATGCCCAGCAGCTCGAGGTCGAACACCAATACCGAGTTGGCCGGAATGGCCGGGCTCGGGCTCTGGGCGCCGTAGGCCAGCTCGGCCGGAATGTACAGCTTGACCTTCTCGCCCACGTGCATCAGTTGCAGGCCTTCGACCCAACCCGGGATCACGCCGCCAACCGGCAGGTCGATCGGGGTGCCGCGCTCGATGGAGCTGTCGAACACGGTGCCGTCGGTGAGCTTGCCTTCATAGTGCACGGTGACCACGTCGTCAGCCTTGGGCTGCGGGCCGTCGGCCTTCTTGACCACTTCGTACTGCAGGCCCGAAGCGGTGGTGGTGACGCCGTCACGCTTGCCGTTCTCTTCGAGGAATTTCTTGCCGGCGGTAGCGGCTTCTTCGTTCATCTTGGTCATGCGCTCTTCGGCACGCTTCTGCAGAGAGGCGAAAGCCTCGATCAGCTCTTCGTCCTTCAGGCGCTGTTCTTTCTTGCCGATGGCGTCTTCGATGCCTTGGGCAACGGCGTTCGGATCCAGGTCGTCCATGCCTTCCTGAGCCAGGCTCTTGCCCATGTTCAGACCGATACCGTAGGACGCCTTCTGCGCCGGAGTTTCCAGTTTTACGTCGCTGGTTTGCGAATCACAACCGGCGAGCACCAGGCCCACCAGGGCGATCGCTGCTGCCAAACGATGCTGTTTCATGCTGATTCCTTGTCCGCTGCGCCCTAGGGCTATCGAGTGAAGGCGCGAGCTTAGGGTGTGTGAGTGTGTCAACGCAAGCCGCGGCGCCTGGATTTATCCAGGCAGATCACACGCGCTCTGCGAGAAGTGGCGAGCGGCGGCATCGAAGCCAACCTGATCGTTCAGCACGCCGCGCCGATCTCGCGAAACAGCGACGTAACTGACTAGCCGGTAAGAGTTTTTCTGCTCGCAGAAGTTCACTGACGGCCTGCCTGGGAACGCGCCCGGGCGACCCGTGAGGCGGACTCCCGGCCGAGCACGCGGCTGATGCGCTGCCCCGCCTCGATCAGCCGCGGCAAATCCACCCCGGTCTCGATGCCGAGCCCCTGCAGCAGATAGAGCACGTCCTCGCTGGCCACGTTGCCGGTCGCCCCCTCGGCGTAGGGGCAGCCACCAAGCCCGGCCACCGATGCGTCGAATACCGCGATGCCTTCCAGGAGGCTGGCATAGATGTTGACCAAGGCCTGTCCGTAAGTGTCGTGAAAATGCCCGGCCAGGCGATCACGCGGTACTCGCCGGCCCACCACCTCGAACAACCGCCGCACACCAGCCGCGGTGCCCACGCCGATGGTGTCGCCCAGGGATACCTCGTAACAGCCCATGGCCTGCAACTCGCCCGCGACCGCCACCACCTGTTCGGCGGCGATGGCGCCCTCGTACGGGCAACCGAGCACGCAGGACACATAGCCGCGCACCTGCACGCCATGCTGCCGAGCCGCGTCCATCACCGGTTCGAAGCGCTTCAGGCTCTCGGCGATGGAACAATTGATGTTGCGCTGCGAGAAGGCCTCGGACGCCGCGGCGAACACCGCCACCTCGCGTACACCGGCCTGCAGCGCGGCCTGCAGGCCCTGCAGATTGGGCGTCAGCGCCGCATAGGTAACGCCGGGGCGCTGGGCGATGCTGCCGAACACCTCGGCGCTGCCGGCCATCTGCGGTACCCATTTGGGCGACACGAAACTGCCGACTTCTATATAGCCCAACCCGGCGGCGCTCAGGTCGTCGACCAGGCGTACCTTGTCGGCCACGCCGATCGGCTGCTTCTCGTTCTGCAGGCCATCACGGGGGCCGACCTCCACCAGGCGCACATGGCTGGGCAGGCTCATGGCTGCCCCTCCAGTTCGACCAGCACCGTGCCTTCGCCGATCAGCTCGCCCTCGGCGCAGTAGATGGTCTTGATGGTGCCAGCCTGGGGCGCACGAATGCTGTGCTCCATCTTCATGGCCTCCAGCACCACCAGGGCAGCGCCCGCCTCGACCTGCTGCCCCGCTGCCACCAGCACGCGCACGATGCTGCCGTTCATGGGCGCGGTAAGCCCGCCGCCGTGGGCATTGCTCGCGTCGGCGGCGGCAAGCGGATCGAAACGGCGCACGGCCAGCCACTCCACGCCCCAGCGCAGATACAGGGTGTCGCCTTCACGCAGCGCGTTTTTCGGCGTGGCGGTCGCTGGTTCTATTTCCAAGCGGCGGGTGACCTCGCCGCAACTCAGGGTCATCGGTGTAGCGGCTGGCAAGACGCTGCGCCAGGCATCACGCGCTGCCCAGGGCGAGTGCGGATCGTCGGCCCGCTGGCGGTCGATGTCAGTTGCCAGCAGGGCCGCGCCAGCCTGCTGCCAGAAGGCATCCGGCAATGGCTGCGCAGGCGGCAGCACTTGCGCCTGGTGCCGCTCGATAAAGCCGGTGTCCAACTCGGCGGCGGCGAACGCCGGGTGGGCGAGGATGCGCTGCAGGAACGCCAGGTTGGTCTTGAAGCCGCCAACCAGGGTCTCGGCCAGCATGGCCAGCAGCCGTTGGCGCGCCTCCTCGCGGTTCTCTCCCCTGGCGATCAGCTTGGCCAGCATCGGATCATAGAACGGCGATACCTCATCGCCCTGCTCCACGCCGCTGTCGACCCGTCGCCCTGGCCCCACCGCAGGCTCTCGATACAGGTCGAGATGCCCGCTGGCCGGCAGAAAGCCGCCTTCCGGGTCTTCGGCATACAGGCGCACTTCGATGGCATGGCCATTGAGCGGCACCTGCTCCTGGCGGATCGGCAGCGGCTCGCCACGGGCCACGCGGATCTGCCAGGCGACCAGGTCGAGGCCGGTGATCGCCTCGGTCACCGGGTGCTCGACCTGCAAACGGGTATTCATCTCCATAAAGAAGAACTCGCCGCGGGCATCGAGCAGAAATTCCACGGTGCCGGCGCCCACATAGCCGATGGCCTGGGCGGCACGCACCGCGGCCTCGCCCATGGCCCGGCGCAGCTGAGGCGACAGACCCGGCGCGGGCGCCTCCTCGACCACCTTCTGGTGGCGGCGCTGAATCGAGCAATCGCGCTCGTTGAGGTACAGGCAGTTGCCATGCTGATCGGCAAACACCTGGATCTCCACGTGGCGTGGCTGCAGCACGTATTTCTCCACCAGCATGCGCCCGTCACCGAACGCCGACTGCGCTTCGCGCTGCGCGGAGGCCAGGGCGTCGGCCAGATCGGCCTCACGCTCGACGATCTTCATGCCCTTGCCGCCGCCGCCCGCCGTGGCCTTGAGCAGCACCGGGTAGCCGATCTGCTCGGCCGCCTCCCGGAAGGTTTGCAGATCCTGGGCCTCGCCGTGGTAACCGGGCACCAGCGGCACGCCGGCCTCTTCCATCAGCGCCTTGGCCGCCGACTTGCTGCCCATGGCATCGATGGCGCTGGCCGGCGGGCCGAGAAAGATCAGCCCGGCGGCTTCGAGCTTGCGGGCGAAGGTGGCGTTCTCGGAGAGAAAGCCGTAGCCGGGGTGGATGGCTTCGGCGCCGCTGGCCAGGGCGGCCTCGATGATCCTGTCCATCAACAGGTAGCTGTCGGCTGGTTTGGCGCCGCCCAAATCGATGGCCCTGTCCGCCTCGCGTACATGCCGGGCGCTGTGGTCGATGGCGCTGTGCACCGCCACGGTGGTCAGCCCCAGGGCCTTGGCGGTGCGCATGACCCGGCAGGCGATTTCGCCACGGTTGGCGATCAGCAATGTGGTGATGGTTTTCATGGCTGGGCCTGCCAGGCGGGTGCACGTTTTTGCAGAAAGGCATCGAGGCCCTCCTGCCCTTCTTCACTGATGCGGATGCCGGCGATCACGCTCTCCGTACGCTGGCGCAGGGCGTCGTTCAATACGCCACTGCCGACGCCGTGCAACAGCGCCTTGGTCTCACGCATGGCCTGGGGGCTGTTGAGCAACAGCGTGGTGATCCACTGTTCCAGCTCGCTCTCCAGCTCGCCTGGCGCATAGCACTCGGCCAACAGGCCCAGTTCCCGCGCCCGCTCGCCGTTGAAGCGCTCGGCGCTCAGGGCATAACGGCGCGCCGCGCGCTCGCCGATGGCCCGCACCACGTAGGGGCTGATCACCGCCGGCGCCAGGCCGATGCGCACTTCGGAGAGGCTGAACAGCGCATCACTGGCGCCAATGGCGATGTCGCAACAGGCGGTCAGCCCCACCGCACCGCCGAACGCGGCGCCCTGCACCACGGCGAGGGTCGGGCACGGCAGGTGGTAGAGCTGGCTCATCAATTCGCCCAGCTCGTGGGCATCGCGCAGGTTGGCGGCGTAATCCAGCCTGGCCGAGGCCTGCATCCAGGCCAGGTCTGCGCCAGCGCTGAAGTGCTTGCCGCGCCCACGCAGGACTAGAAAACGCGTGCTGTCATCGGCCGCTACCTGACGTAGCGCCTGGATCAGCTCCTCGATCATCTCGGCGTTGAAGGCGTTGTGCTTGTCCGCGCGGTTCAGCCACAGGGTGGCGACGCCGCGCGGATCAAGCTGCAGTTCGATGGTGCTGAAGTCGGTCATCGGTCTGTCCTCGCTACATGCGGAACACGCCGAAGCGTGTCGGCTCGATGGGTGCATTGAGGCTGGCGGAAATCGCCAGGGCCAGCACGTCGCGGGTCTGCGCCGGGTCGATCACCCCGTCGTCCCACAGCCGTGCGCTGGAATAGAAGGCATGGGCCTGGCGTTCGTACTGCTCGACGATGGGCTGCTTGAGGCGCTGTTCGTCTTCGGCGGAAAATACCTGGCCGGCGCGCTGCGCCTGCTCGTGCTTGACCTGTACCAGCACGCCCGCGGCCTGCTGGGCGCCCATCACACCGATCCGCGCGTTGGGCCACATCCACAGGAAGCGTGGGTCGTAGGCGCGACCGCACATGCCGTAGTTACCGGCACCGAAGCTGCCGCCGATGATCACCGTGAACTTCGGCACCCGGGCGCAGGCCACCGCGGTCACCAGTTTGGCGCCGTGCTTGGCGATGCCGCCCTCCTCGTATTTCTTGCCGACCATGAAGCCGGTGATGTTCTGCAGGAACAGCAACGGGATGCCGCGCTGGCAGGCCAGTTCGATAAAGTGCGCGCCCTTCTGCGCCGCCTCGGCGAACAGGATGCCGTTGTTGGCCAGAATGGCGATCGGGTAACCGTGCAGATGGGCGAAGCCGCACACCAGGGTGGTGCCGAACAGTGCCTTGAATTCATCGAGCTGCGAGTCGTCGACGATCCGGGCGATCACCTCGCGCACATCGAACGGCTGCTTGGCATCGGCGGGAATCACCCCGTACAGCTCGTCGGCGGCATAGCGCGGGGCGATTGGCGTGCGCGCTTGCAGCTGGCCGAGCTTGCGCCAGTTGAGATTGGCCACGCAGCGCCGGGCCAGGGCCAGGGCGTGCTCGTCGTTCTCGGCGTAATGGTCGGCCACGCCGCTGGTCTTGCAGTGCACATCGGCGCCACCCAGCTCCTCGGCGCTGACCACCTCGCCGGTGGCGGCTTTGACCAGCGGTGGCCCGGCGAGAAAGATGGTCGCCTGCTCGCGCACCATGATGGTCTCGTCGCTCATCGCCGGCACATAGGCGCCGCCGGCGGTGCAGGAGCCCATCACCACGGCGATCTGGGCGATGCCCTGAGCGCTCATGTTGGCCTGGTTGAAGAAAATCCGTCCGAAGTGCTCGCGGTCCGGGAATACCTCGTCCTGACGCGGCAGGTTGGCGCCGCCGGAGTCCACCAGATAAACGCACGGCAGGCGGTTTTCCCAGGCGATGGCCTGGGCGCGCAGGTGCTTCTTGACGGTCAGCGGGTAATAGCTGCCGCCCTTTACCGTGGCGTCGTTGGCGATGACCATGCACTCGACGCCTTCGATACGGCCGATGCCAGCGATCACTCCGGCGGCAGCGACCTCTTCGTCATACACCTGGTAGGCGGCCAGCGCGCCGACTTCCAGAAACGGCGAGCCCGGGTCGAGCAGCCGGTCGATGCGCTCGCGCGGCAGCAGCTTGCCCTTGCCTGTATGTCGCGCCTGGGCCTTGGCACCACCGCCTTCGCGGGTGCGCGCCAGCAAGGTGCGCAGCTCCTCGACCTGGGCGCGCATCGCGTCGCGGTTGGCAGCGTATTCGGGGGAACGGGTATTCAATTGCGTGTGCAGTGTGGCCATGGCAAGGCTCCAACTGACGGACAGATTTAAAAATTACCGGCGTTTTTAAACCTGTCCTGAACCATGAAAACCAGGGGCTCAGATCAAGCCGTTTCGTTGAACAGCTCGCGGCCGATCAGCATGCGGCGGATCTCGCTGGTGCCGGCGCCGATCTCGTAGAGCTTGGCGTCACGCCACAGCCGCCCGACCGGGAATTCGTTGATGTAGCCGTTGCCACCAAGGATCTGGATCGCCTCGCCGGCCAGCCAGGTGGCTTTTTCGGCGGCGTAGAGAATCACCCCGGCGCAGTCCTTGCGCACCTGGCGCACGTGCTCGCTGCCCAGCGCGTCGAGCTGCTTGCCTACCGCGTAGAGGTAGGCGCGGCAGGCCTGCTGGGTGGTGTACATGTCGGCGAGCTTGCCCTGGATCAGCTGGAACTCGCCGATGCTCTGGCCGAACTGCTTGCGATCGTGAATATAGGGCACCACCACGTCCATCGCCGCCTGCATCAGCCCCAGCGGCCCGCCGGAGAGCACGGCGCGTTCGTAATCCAGGCCACTCATCAGCACCCGCGCGCCCTCGCCAACGCCGCCCAGCACGTTCTCGGCCGGCACCTCGACGTTCTGGAACACCAGCTCGCCGGTGTGCGAGCCGCGCATGCCGAGCTTGTCGAGCTTCTGCGCCACGGAGAAGCCCCGGCTGCCCTTCTCGACAATGAAGGCGGTCATGCCCTTGGCGCCGGCTGCCGGATCGGTCTTGGCGTAGACCACCAGCACGTCGCAGTCCGGGCCGTTGGTGATCCACATCTTGCTGCCGTTGAGCACGAAATGGTCGCCCTTGCGGTCGGCGCGCAGCTTCATCGACACCACGTCGGAGCCGGCGTTGGGCTCGCTCATCGCCAGGGCGCCGATATGCTCGCCGCTGATCAGCTTGGGCAGGAAACGGCGCTTCTGTTCGTCGCTGCCGTTGCGGTTGATCTGGTTCACGCAGAGGTTGGAATGGGCGCCGTAGGACAGGCCGATGCCACCGGCGGCGCGGGAGATTTCCTCCATGGCGACCATATGGGCCAGGTAGCCCATGCCGGCGCCGCCGTACTCTTCGCTGACGGTCAGGCCGAGCAGGCCCATGTCGCCGAACTTGCGCCACAGGTCCATGGGAAACTGGTCGGTGCGGTCGGCCTCGGCGGCGCGCGGGGCGATTTCCTTGGCAGCGAAGCCGGCGACCGCGTCGCGCAGCATGTCGATTTCCTCGCCAAGGAAGAAATTCAGGCCTGGCAGGATGCTCATGTAACGACTCTCCTTGTTGTAGTTGTAGGAAGCGTCAAACGGTCGGTGATCGGGGGTTCAGGCGGTGGTGGGAATGGCCTTCAGGGCGCTCAGGCAACGCTGCTCGGCGGTGTCGAGTTCGCGCTGCATCTGCTGGATGTCGAGCAGTTGGCGAGCGAGGTGCTCGCGACGCTCGGTGATCTTCTCCAGAAAGTGGTCGAGCTGCTTGCGGTTGCCGCCGGCCGGGTCATAGAGGTCGATCAACTCTTTGCATTCGGCCAGGGAGAAGCCGATGCGCTTGCCACGCAGGATCAGCGTCAAGGTCACCCGGTCGCGGGCGCTGTAGATGCGCTCCTGGCCTCGCCGCTCGGGCGCGAGCATGCCCTGCTCCTCATAGAAGCGAATGGTGCGGATAGTGACGCCCAGCTCCCGGGCCAGATCGGAAATGCTGTGGGAAACGCTCATGTCGCGGCGGCGCCTTTAGGTTACCTTTACGTAAACGTAAGCCTGCAATTGCAAGCCTGTCAAATCGGCGACGCATAAGCAGGCAATAAAAAAGGCATGGCCCAAGCCATGCCTTCACGCTGCCCTCAAGGCTGCGGCTTGCCGTCCCACGGCACGCCATCGAGGGGGCGGCGACGCGCCATCTCCTCTTCGTCGAGCCCTTCGCCGGCACCGATATCGCCTTCGCTCACGATGCTCAGGTCGCGGTCGGCCGGCATGTCGTCGCCACGCTCACGGGGGGAGCGTGCGCCAGTGTCGTCGATCAGTGTCTCCGGACTCAGGTCGTCGAGGCTTACGCCATCCTCGTGGCGGCCTTCCCTCAGGGTTTCGCCACCACTCTGCCCTGCTTCGCGCACGCGCTCGTCGGGGTACTCGTGCTGCACTTCGTCATCGGGAAGGCGGTCGCCGATACGCCCTTCACGATCATCCTGGCGATCGCTGAAGTCGAGCTGCTCGATCGACCCCATGCGATCCTCCATGTCGTCGATCTCCTGGGGCGTGGCAGATTGCTTGGATGTGCTCATGATGATCTCCGCTGTGGGTCTATCTGGTGGACTTGTCCTGCAGCGGGAAAATTCAGGAAAAGTGACGACCTCACCCTTCGCCGACCAGTTGCTCCATCGCCTCCTCGATCACGCTGCTGCCGGTCGGCCGCACCAGGCGGGTGACCTCCACACCATCGCGCAACAGCACCAGCGTCGGCCACAACTTGACGCGAAACGAACGCCCCAGCGGGCGACCACTGCCGTCCTCGATTTTCAGGTGCTGTACCTCGGGGTAATCCGGCAACACCTTGGCCAGCAGCGGCTGGGCGGCCTGGCAATGGCCGCACCAGTCGGTGCCGAACTCGAGCAGGGTCATGCCGGGCATTGCCTGCACCTCGGCGGGCGTCGGGGCGGTGGCGCTATAGGAATTGCTCATGGGGTCTCCTTGCCGATGGCACAAACGAAACCGCCCCGTTGAGGCGGGGCGGTCGAGGATTGCAGCGTATCAGACGCCGTCGCTGAGCTTCTTGGCGACGGGTTTGACGCGCTCGGCGATCTCGCCTTCGATGCGCGTCACGGTGTCGGCGATACGGTCCACGTCGGGGCGCATCGAGCGGGCGTCCTCCATGATGCTCTTCAGGCGGCAGTGGCCGCTCAGGCCGCGGGCCACCAGCATGCCGCCAAACGCCGCGCGGGCCAGGCCGAGTATGCCGCCACGCTTGAGGCCGCCACGGGCCATGGCGATACCGCTGCCGATGGACAGCGCACGCTCCCAACCCTGGACGTTACTGCTGCCTTGCTTATCGGAAATGGACATTGCGTTCGCTCCAGTCGGTGATTGATATCCAACCGACTGACCGCAGCGGCCTGGCGTTCGACCCTGCCGACAGGCGGATAACCGGTCGTGAACGAAACCGGCTGCCCTCGGGCAGCCCTGTGAAGCCGACCGATCAGACCAGCAAGGAAATCGCCCCGGTGATCACCGCCACGAAGGTGACGGCCAGCGACAGCAGCACGGCCCACTTCACGGTGGCCTTCTGGAAATCGCCGATGTCCTTGTCGACCATGCCGACCAGCAACAGGGTGGAGGCCACCAACGGGCTCATCAGGTGCACCGGCTGGACGAGGATCGATGCCCGGGCGATTTCCAGCGGGCTGATGCCGTAGGCCGCCGCGGCCTTGGCCAGAATCGGCACCACGCCGAAGTAGTAGGCGTCGTTGGACAGCACGAAGGTCAGCGGCATGCTGGTGATCGCCACCACCAGCGGGAACAGGTGCCCCCAGGACGGCGGAATCATGTCGACGATGCTCTGCGCCAGCGCGTCGACCATCCTGGTGCCCGAGAAGATGCCGGCGAACACCCCGGCGGCGAACACCAGCAGCACCACGGTCATGGCGTTGCCGGAGTGAGCCAGGATGCGTTCTTTCTGAATGTCGAGTTGCGGGTAGTTGACCATCAGGGCGATCACGAAACCGACCAGGAACAGCACCGCGGCGTGGGCCAGGCCCATCACCAGCGCGGTCATCACCGCGACCACCAGCAGCAGGTTGATCCACACGAAGCGCGGGCGCTTGTAGGGCTGGTCGCCGAGGATCTGCTTGATGTAGCACTCGCCACCGCCGGCCTGCAGTTCGGTATTGCCGATACGCGCGCGCTCCTTGCGGCCGAGGATATAGGCGATCAGCACCACGCAGGCGGCGCCAGCGACCATGGTCGGCAGCAGCGGGACGAAGTAGTCGGAGGCATCCAGGCCCAGGGCGGCGATGGCCCGGGTGGCCGGGCCGCCCCACGGGGTCATGCCGCTCATGATGCTCAACGACAGCATCGACACCGTGGCGAGCACCATGGGGTTCATGCCGATGCGCCGGTACAGCGGCAGCATCGCCGCGCAGGTGATCATGTAGGTGGTGGTGCCGTCGCCGTCCAGGGCGACGGTCAGCGACAGCAAGGCGGTGCCGACCGCGATCTTCACCGGGTCGCCATTGACCTTGCGCAGGATCACCCGGATCAGTGGGTCGAACAGACCGGTGTCGATCATCAGGCCAAAGAACAGAATGGCGAACAGCAGCAAGGCCGCCGATGGCGCGACCATTTTCAGGCCGTCGAGAATCATCTTGCCGGTGGAGTCGCCGAAGCCGCCGGCAATGGCGAACGCGATGGGAATGAAGGTCAGTGCCACGATGGGCGACATGCGCTTGGACATGATCATGTAGGTGAACACGACCACCATCGCCAACCCGAGTAGAGCGAGCATCTGAATTCTCTCTTGTTCTGTTATTGAGACGAGCATTCGCTGCCGCACCGGCACAGCCGCTGCGGCAGGCGTTCAGGCAAATGGTTACTTCAAGGGTGACTGGGGAGCCGCCTGCCAGGCAGGCTGCGTCTGGCTGCCTGGGGGCTCAGGCCGCTCGTCGAGCACGGCGTGCAGGGTTCGGCGATCACAGGCGCCTTCGGAGAGCGACACCACCACGGTGGCCACCGCGTTGCTGGCCAGGCTGGTAAGCGCGCGGGCTTCGGACATGAAGCGGTCGATGCCGATCAGCAGCGCCAGACCGGCGAGCGGCAGGTCGTGCATCACCGACAGGGTCGACGCCAGGGCGACGAAGCCGCTACCGGTGACACCGGCGGCGCCCTTCGAGGACAGCAGCATGACCGCCAGCATGGTGACGATCTGGGTGAGCGACAGGTCGATGTTGCAGGCCTGGGCGATAAACACCGCCGCCAGCGACAGGTAGATCGCCGTGCCGTCGAGGTTGAACGAGTAGCCGGTTGGCAGCACCAGGCCGACCACCGATTTGCGGCAACCGAGCGCCTGGAGTTTTTCCAGCATGCGCGGCAGCACCGGCTCGGTAGACGAGGTGCCGAGCACCACCAGGAACTCTTCGCGCAAGTAGCGCAACAGCTTCCACAGGCTGAAACCGTACAGGCGGCATAGCCCGCCAAGCACCACGAACACGAAGAAGGCGCAGGCGATGTACAGCGTCATGATCAGCTTGGCCAGTGAGCCCAGGGAGGTGATGCCGTACTGGCCGACGGTGAAGGCAATGGCGCCGAAGGCGCCGATCGGCGCGAAGCGCATCAGGTAGGAGAAGATCTTGAAGACCATCTTCGAAGCAGCCTCGAGCACATCGAGCAGCGGCTTGCCGGCATCCCCGATCGACGACAGGGCAAAGCCCGAGAGCACGGCGATGAACAGCACCGGCAGCACTTCACCCTCGGCGAAGGCGCCCATGAAGGTGCTGGGGATGATGTGCATGAAGAACTCGACCACGCCGAGCCTGGCTGCCGAAGCCGTGTACTGGGAAAGCCCCTCGGTATTGAGCTTGCTGGGGTCGACGTTCATGCCGACGCCCGGCTGGAACAGATAAACCGCACAGAGGCCGATCATCAGGCTGATCACCGTGAGGCCGAGGAACAACCCCAGGGTCTTGCCCATCAGGCGACCCAGCGCGCTTTTCTCGGTCATCCCGGCGATACCGGTGACGATGGTGCAGAACACCACCGGGGCGATCATCATTTTCACCAGCTTGATGAACGCATCGCCTAGTGGTTTGAGGGCAGTGGCTTGCTGCGCCCAGAAGTGGCCGACCAGTACACCGAGCAGCACGGCGCAGAGGATCTGGAAATATAACGATCTGACGACTTTCATCAGGCATCACCCATTTATAGAAATTGTTCGGATGCGCAAATTTTCGTGCCGGCCGGCGGTTCAGCCGGCCAGACGTTGCCCTTCCGGGGCGTGTACCTCTCCGGAAAACAGCCGCCGGGCGGTGCGTACCACGGAGGCGCGAATCGTCTTGCCGCTGTACCCCAAGGCGACATCGATCGACCCGCTCGGGTGCTCGATACGCACCTGGTTCAGGCGCTCTGCATGGTCAGCAAGCCCGAGCAGGTCGGCCGCCACGGTGTGCGGGCTGACGCAGGCAGTCGCCAGGCCGATCGAACCGGTGATCGCCAGGGCGCGATGACAGGCGTGGGGCATGAAGTAGCGGACCTGAATGGTACCGCCCGAGGACGCAGGCGCCAGCAGGACGGGTTTCGGAATGACCTTGTCGCTGACGTCGCCCAGCCCCATGGCCAGGCCCGCCTGCAGGCGGATCGATTCGAGGCGGGCGAGAAACGCTTTGTCGGCATCCAGCTCGGCAGGCGATTCACGGCCGCTCCTGCCGAGGCTGGCGGCGTCGATCAGCACCATCGGCATGGCCATGTCGATGCAGGTGGTTTGCACACCGTCGAACCGATCGCGAGTGTTGCCGGTGGGGAACAGCTTGCCGGTCTTGCTGCCGGCAGCGTCCAGGAACGTCAGCTCGATGGGCGCCGCGACACCTGGCACACCATCGATACGGGTGTTGCCGGCATAGGTCACAGCGCCGCCAGGGGTCTGTACCTTCGAGCACACGAACGTACCGGTATTCAGGTTGCGGATACGCACGTCAGTGGTGCGATGGCCGGCCTTGACCAGACCCTGCTCGATGGCGAACGGGCCAACCGCGCAGAGCATGTTGCCGCAGTTCGGCGCCGTATCGACGCGGCGCTCGGACACCATGACCTGCACGAACAGATAATCGACGTCAGCATCCGGGTGGCTGGACGCACTGACGATGGCGACCTTGCTGGTCTGCGGGCTGCCACCACCGATGCCGTCGATTTCCAGCTCGTGTCCTGCCCCCATGACCGACAGCAGCACTTCGTTTCGCTCGTCAATCGACTCAGGCAAGTCGCTGGCAAGGAAAACCGGGCCTTTTGAGGTGCCTCCGCGCATGAGCACACAGGGAATACGCATGACTTCTTCTCTTTTACTGATCAATCAGGCCGATTGATGCCTTGAGCAAAAGAGTCACACGCACTGACAATTCCATCAAATGCAAATATTTCAGAATTTAATGCACTTGACGCATTAAATAAGCGCCAACCATCGACTTGCCCCATGGGAATTCTCGACTCGATCGCGTCGCGATAAACAGCAATTTGGCGCCCAATGGGACGCCATGTATGAGTGTCAGTGATAAGTCGCGGTGCGGGAAGAAGGTGCGCAATCGCGCTGCGGCAGCCTGAACCTGTGCCACTTCAGGGCGGAATTCTGCCGATGAAATCGGCGAAATTCCGCTTAGCGCAATGGCCGCCCCTAGCCGCCAAATGCCAGAGACATTGAACAGCGCTGGCGACAGCTAGTCGCCCTGGGCCTGCTTGTCCGTGCCCAGGGCGGTATAGCCGGGCCACTGCTTGAGCAGGGTATCGACGAATTGCTCGGCGGCCGGCGACAGCGAGGAACCATGGCGACGAACCAGCCCCAGGGTGCGGCTGATAACAGGATCGACCAGCGGGCGTTGCACCAGTATCGGGTGATCCTCGGCCGGCATCGCCAGGCTCGGCATGGCGGCGATACCCAGGCCCGCCTCGACCATGCCCAGGGATGTGGACAGGTGCTGCACTTCGTAGAACCAGCTGGGCCGCCAGTCGAGGTGCGCCAGGCCGTGGTCGAGAAGCACGCGGTTGCCACTCAACCGGCCGACCCCGATCAACCGGTAATCGCTCAACTCGCGCCACGCCACCTGGGGTTGCTCGGCCAGCGGATGGTCACGCCTGCAGGCCAGCACGAACGGCTCGTTGACCAGCGGCGTGAAGTCGATCTCGGCGTGCTGGCCGCTGAGCATGTTGATGCCGAAATCCGCCTCGCCGCGCAGCACCGCCTCCAGGCCCTCGTGGGCACTGAGGTCAAGAATGCGGATGCGGATCTTCGGGTACTGGCGATTGAATTCACGGATAACCGTGGGCAGGAAATAGAACGCCGCCGTCGGGATGCACGCCAAGGTCACCTGCCCGGACTGGCGCTCGGCCAACTCGCGGATGCCCAGAATGGAGCGCTCGAAATCGTCGAGCAGGCGCCGGGCCTTGGGCAGGAAATCACGCCCCACGGCGGTAAGGCTGACCCGCCGCGTGGTGCGGTCGAGCAGCTGGGTGCCCAGCCCCTCCTCCAGCTTCTGCATGCGCCGGGTAAGAGCCGGCTGGGAGAGATGGATGGCGTTGGCGGCTTCGTGGAAATTGCCGAACTCGGCGATCTTGACGAAGGCGCGCAGGTCCTGAAGCTCGTAATTCATGCAAAAAACCTATCAATCGGCATTTTTATTTTCCACCACAGATTAGTGCATTAAACGGCATCTGGCGATCTGCGCCCATCCCGAAACTCGCCCGCACGCATTAATGCATTAAATACATTAATTACAAAAATATATGCAATTTACAAAACAAACCAGGCTAACCACCATTTAAAAAAAGCAACAATAAGCGAATTTATTGCACTGGAGACATCATGCAAGCCATTCCCTGCGTATTGATGCGCGGCGGCACCTCTCGCGGCCCGTTCTTTCTGGCCAACCACCTGCCCACGGATATCGCCCTGCGCGACGAGCTGCTGCTCAACGTGATGGGCTCCGGCCATGAGCTGGAAATCGATGGGATTGGCGGCGGCAGCCCGCAGACCAGCAAGGTGGCGATCGTCAGCACCTCCGATCATCCCGACGCCGATGTCGACTACCTGTTCGTGCAGGTCATGGTCCATCAGCGGCGCGTCGACACGGCGCCCAATTGCGGCAACATGCTCTGCGCCGTTGGCCCGTTCGCCATCGAACATGGCTTGGTCAACGTCAGCACGCCGGTCACCCGGGTGCGTATCCGCAACCTCAACACCAATACCCTGGTCGACTCGGAAGTGCAGACGCCCAAGGGCAAGGTGCGCTACGAAGGTGACACCTGCATCGATGGCGTACCCGGCAGCGCCGCGCCGATCAAGCTGACGTTTCTCGATGCCGCCGGTGCCAAGACCGGCCAGTTGCTGCCCACCGGCAAGGTGCGCGATCACTTCGATGGCGTCGACGCGACCTGCATCGACATGGCCATGCCCATGGTCCTGGTGCACGCCGAAGCGCTGGGCAAGACCGGCTACGAGACCCCGGCCGAGCTGGATGCCGACACGGCACTGCTCGCACGCCTGGAGCGCATCCGCCTGCAGGCTGGTGCCGCCATGGGCCTGGGCGACGTCAGCCAGATGGTCATCCCCAAGCCGGTGCTGCTCGCCCCGCCGCGCCAGGGCGGCGCGTTGTCGACCCGTTACTTCATGCCGCACAACTGTCATCGCTCGATCGCCGCCACCGGTGCCATCGGCCTGGCCAGCGCCTGCGCCCTGCCCGGCAGCGTGGCGTTCGACATCGCCCCCATCACCGGCGCGGCGCTGGTACGCCTGGAACATCCGGGGGGCGAGATCGAAGTATCCCTGGCACCCGGCGAAGACGCCCAGCCACACAGCATGCAGGCCTCGCTGATTCGCACTGCACGCCGCCTGTTCGCAGGCGACGTGTACGTGCCGCAGGCCTTGCGAGGCACGCCCCGCAAGAACTGATGCCAACCAACACCGCACACCCACGAGTAAATAATAATGACAAGAAAGCACCTGTTTCATGCCTCCGTTGCCCCTGCTGCGGTATTGGCCGGCCTGCCGCTGGCCGTCGGCACCGCGCTGGCCGACGGCTTCATCGAAGACAGCAAGGCCAGCCTGGAGCTGCGCAACTTCTACCTCAACCGCGACTTTCGTGACGGCCCCGGGCAGAACAAGCGCGAAGAATGGGCCCAGGGCTTTATTTTCAACATGGAGTCCGGCTACACCACCGGCACGGTCGGTTTCGGTGTCGATGCGCTGGCCATGCTCGGCGTCAAACTCGACTCATCGCCGGACCGTTCCGGTACCGCCCTGCTGCCGCGCGACAGCAAACAGCGCCCCGAAGACGACTACAGCAAGCTTGGCCTGACCGCCAAGGTGCGCATCAGCGAGAGCGTGCTGAAGGCCGGCACCCTGCTGCCGAAGATGCCCACCCTGCAGTTCAGCAACAGCCGCCTGCTGCCCCAGACCTTCGAGGGCTGGCAGCTGCAGAGCAAGGATATCGAGCGCCTGACGGCCTCGTTCGGGCAGATTTCCCGTGTGGTGCAACGCGACGTTTCCGGCTCCAACGACCTGGCCTTGAACAACAAGAACGGCCGCTTCGGCGCCAGCCCCAGCAGCGATCACCTGCGCTTCGGCGGCCTGGATTACGCGCTCACCCCGAATACCCAGCTCAGCTATCACCAGGGCCAGCTCGCCGACATCTATCGCCAGCACTTCCTTGGTGTGCAGCATACCCTGGCCCTGGGCCCGGGCAAGCTGAAAAGCGACCTGCGCTACTTCACCAACAGCGAAAGCGGCCAGGCTCGCGCCGGCGATATCGACAACCAGGTGTACAACGCCATGTTCACCTACAGCCTGGCCGGCCATGCTCTGGGCGTGGGCTACCAGCAGATGCGTGGCGACGACGGTTTCACCTACGTCAACGGCGCCACGCCGTACATGACCAATTTCCTGCAGCTCAACGACTTCGCCGGGCCTGACGAGCGCTCCTGGCAGGCTCGCTATGACTACGACTTCAGCAAGGTGGGCATCCCCGGCCTGACCTTCATGACCCGTTACGTGCGTGGCAGCGGCATCGACCTGGCCAACGGCACCAGCGGCAATGAGTGGGAACGCAATACCGACCTCGCCTACGCCTTCAGCGAGGGCCCTTTGAAGAACCTGAAAGTCACCTGGCGCAACGCGGTCTACCGCGCCAATTTCACCCGTGGAATGGATGAAAACCGCTTGATTCTGAGCTACGCCCTGCCGATCTGGTGATACGGCGAACCACCTACCAATAACTCCAATACAGGTAAACCTCCGATGAAACTGTTGAAAAACTGCCTTCTTATGCCCCTCGCCGGCGCCGTGCTGCTGACCGGCCTGCAGGCCAACGCGGCGCAGCCCAATCGCCCTGAATGCATCGCCCCGAGCAAACCAGGCGGCGGCTTCGACCTGACCTGCAAACTGGCCCAGGCCGGCTTGAAGGACAACGACATTCTCAAATCGCCGATGCGCGTGACCTACATGCCAGGCGGGATCGGCGCCGTGGCCTACAACGCGATCGTCGCCAACCGCCGCAATGATCCCGGCACGCTGGTGGCCTTCTCCGGCGCCTCGCTGCTGAACCTGGCACTCGGCAAATACGGTCGTTTCGACGAGAACGAAGTGCAGTGGCTGACCACCATCGGCACCGACTACGGCACCCTGGCCGTGCGTGACGACTCGCCTTACAAATCCCTCGACGATGTCGTCAAAGCGCTGAAGAAAGATCCGAAAAGCGTGGTCGTCGGTGGCGGCGGCAGCATTGGCGGTCAGGGCTGGATGAAGATCGCCCTGCTCGCCAAAGCGGCAGGCATCAACCCGAGCGAACTGCGCTACGCCGCCTTCGAAGGTGGCTCCGAGCACTACATGGCGCTGATGGGCAAGCACGTCGATCTGGTAACCGGCAGCGCCAGCGAAATCGCTTCGCAGCAAGGCAACAACATCCGCACCCTGGCGGTCTTCAGCGAAGAGCGCCTGCCGGGCGACCTGGCCGAGATTCCGACCGCTCGCGAGCAGGGCTACGAGATCCAGTGGCCGCTGATCCGTGGCTACTTCCTCGGCCCGGATGTACCCGAGGAGCAGGTGCAGTGGTGGCGCGAGGCGTTTACCAAGCTGGAATCCTCTCCTGAGTTCGAGCGCTACATGGTCGACCGTGACGTACTGCCGCTGTACGTGAGCGGGCCGGAGTTGCAGGCGATGGTCCACAAGCAGGTCGCCGAGTATCGCGAACTGGGCCGCGAGTTCGGGCTGGTCGAATAAATCCCTTCCGGGAGAGCCGCTCGGCTCTCTCCATGGAGCACTGCCATGCAAGACCGTATTTTTGCGGGCGTCAGCCTGCTGCTCTGTCTCGGCCTGTCGATGGCGGCCTGGAGCTACCACGCGCCGTTCTCGTACGAGCCGGTAGGGCCGCGGGCCTTTCCCCTGCTGCTGCTGGTGATGATCGCCCTGGGCGCCATCTACCTGCTGATCAAACCGTCACGGGCCAGTGGCGAAGGTGCCGAGCCCGCCTTGGATCGCCACGTGATCCGCAAGATCGTGCTGTGCATCGTCGCCCTGCTGATCTACTCCGCGCTGTTCGAACTGGCCGGCTTCATCATCGCCAGCACCCTGTTCGCCATCGCCATGGCGCGCCTGTACGAGGGCACCTGGAAAGCCAGCCTGACCTCCGGCGTGCTGCTTGCGGTGGGCCTGTACCTGCTGTTCGACAAAGCCCTCGACGTACCGCTGCCACTTGGCCTGCTTTCCGGCCTGGAGTTCTGACTGCATGGATACCTTCAGCTACCTGGGACAAGGCTTCGGCGTCGCCCTGAGCCCCTACAACCTGTTCACCGCCCTGTGCGGCACCCTGATCGGCACCATCGTCGGCCTGCTGCCGGGCCTGGGCCCGATCAACGGCGTGGCCCTGCTGATCCCGATCGCCTTCGCCCTCGGCCTGCCACCGGAAACCGCGCTGATCCTGCTCGCCGCCGTGTACCTGGGCTGCGAATACGGCGGCCGTATTTCCTCGATCCTGCTGAACATCCCGGGCGAAGCCTCGGCGGTGATGACCACCCTGGACGGCTACCCGCTGGCCCGTCAGGGCAAGGCTGGCGTTGCCCTGTCGATCTCCGCCTGGAGTTCTTTCGTCGGCGGCCTGATGGCCACCTGTGGCGTGGTGCTGTTCGCGCCCCTGCTGGCGAAATGGGCAGTGGCCTTCGGCCCCGCCGAATACTTCGTGCTGATGGTGTTCGCCATCACCTGCCTCGCCGGCATGGCGGGCAACAAACCGATGAAGACCGCCATCGCCTGCTGCATCGGCCTGCTGCTGTCGTGCGTCGGTATCGATTCGAACAGCGGCGTGTACCGCTTCACTTTCGGCAGCCTCGGCCTGGCCGATGGCATCCAGTTCGTGGTGCTGGTACTGGGTCTGTTCTCGGTCAGCGAGATTCTGGTGCTGCTCGAGCGTACCCACCACGGCCAGAAGGCCATCGAAGCCAAGGGCCGCATGCTGTTCAACCTGAAGGAAGGCCTCTCGGTGCTGGCCACCAACCTGCGCAGCGGCGCGGTCGGTTTCGGCCTGGGCATCCTGCCCGGCGCAGGCGCGACCCTGGCCAGCGCCGTGGCCTACATGAGCGAGAAACGCCTGGCGGTGAAAGACAACAGGTTCGGTGATGGCGACCTGCGTGGCCTGGCCGCACCGGAAACCGCCAACAGCGCCTCGGCCTGCGGCTCGCTGGTGCCGATGCTGACCCTCGGCGTGCCTGGCTCCGGCACGACGGCGGTGATGCTCGGCGCCCTGACGTTGTACAACATCACCCCGGGCCCGCTGCTGTTCCAGAACCAGCCGGACATCGTCTGGGGCCTGATCGCCTCGCTGTTCGTGGCCAACATCATGCTTATCGTGATGAACGTGCCGATGATCAAGATCTTCACCAAGATCCTTGCCGTGCCGTACTGGGCCCTGGTGCCGGCCATCGCCATCATCACCTCGATCGGCGTCTACGCCGTGCACGCCACCGCGTTCGACCTGTACCTGATGATCGGCATCGGTGTCGCTGGTTACATCCTGCGCAAGATGGACTTCCCGCTGTCGGCGATTCTGCTGGGCTTCATTCTCGGCGGTTTGATGGAGCAGAACCTGCGCCGTGCCCTGTCGCTGTCCAACGGTGACCTGAGCATCCTGTGGAGCAGCTCGATCAGCCTGGCCGTATGGGCGCTGGTGGCTATGATGATAGCCTTGCCCATCTGGCGAATCTGGCGCGCCCGCCGCAAGGCAACAGCGCTGCAGAGCGCCAGCTGATACTTCATCGAATCAGGCTCCCCGGGAGCCTGAACCGTTTTTGGAGCTGCCATGCATATCGTCATTCCCGATGACTACCAGAACGTCATCCGCAGCCTCGACTGCTTCGCCACGCTGGCCGGTCATCAGGTCAGCCTCTACCACGATGCCGTGGACGACGTGCGGGTGCTCGCCGAACGCTTCGCCGACGCCGATGCGCTGGTGCTGACCCGCGAACGCACCCGTATAGATGAAGCGCTGCTGAGCCGCCTGCCCAAGCTCAAGCTGATCAGCCAGACCGGCAAGGTCTCCAGCCACCTGGATATGGACGCCTGCACCCGCCATGGCGTGGGGGTGATGGAAGGCCGTGGCTCGCCGATTGCGCCAGCCGAACTGACCTGGGCGCTGATCATCAATGCCCGGCGTCAGCTGTTCCCGGCCATGCAGGCACTGTACGCGGGTCAATGGCAGATCAACCTCGGCCAGCGCCTGGCTGGCCAAACCCTGGGCATCTGGGGTTACGGCAAGATCGGCCAGCGCCTGGCGCGCTATGCCCAGGCGTTCGAGATGCCCGTGCTGGTATGGGGCAGCGAAGCCTCACGGCAGGCGGCCGTTGCCGATGGCCATCAGGCCGCGTCGTCGCGCGAAGCCTTTTTCGCCGAGGCCGATGTGCTCAGCCTGCACCTGCGCCTGGCACCCGCCACACGGCACCTGGTGACCACCGCCGACCTGGCGTTGATGAAACCCAGCGCGCTGCTGGTCAACACCAGCCGCGCCGAACTGATCGCGCCGGGCGCGTTGCTCGAATCCCTGAACAGGGGCAGGCCCGGCTTCGCGGCGCTGGACGTCTTCGAGCAGGAGCCGCTGGTCGATATCGACCATCCCCTTTTGCGCCACCCTGGCGTGCTATGCACACCGCACCTGGGCTACGTGGAGCGCGACGGTTATGAACTGTATTTCGGCGATGCCTTCGCCAACGTACGCGCCTTCTTTGCTGGCGAGAGCTGTGTGCTGGCCAATCCGCAGGTCATTGCGAGAACCTGATGATGACGCCGCGGTAAACGGCGCGAGGTGGTCATTCACCAGCAGGTTGTTACCTTATTGACGACCTGCGACCACCTGCAATTTCCTGTTGCGACATCAACCGCCTTTATAAAGCCATGATGTCGTCATGCCGTATCTGCCAACTTGTATGATGCCAGTTGGCCAGCAACTAAAGCACGCGCTGCCTTATATAAGGCATCCTGGAGCGTGCCACCGCCTGCCGCTTCGATAATTGACATGTAATATTGCAAAGCCATCAGAGAAGACTGCCTGCGCGAATGTTCGAGTTCAGTGCAAGGTCACTGGAACAGCTACCTCACAAGCGCCCATGGTCACCAGCAACGATCCATGACCAAATGGCTACAGCCCAGCAAATCTGGGCGATACACCCGAGGGCAATTCTATTATTCGAGCATCTGGCAATAACAATAAGGCTGCCATCGAATGAAGGCTTATATAACTAGCGGGTAGCGAAAAACCGCCGCCAATATTATGCCGATAGTCACTATTGTTTTCCGGACAACAGCAATTGAGCTTCGGCACGAACATTGCTCTTGTCTATTTAACTGCAGCGCGGATTAACCTGCCTGTCATGCAACGAGTTTATGGTCTGCTGGTAATTACCGGTGCCCAGCGCCAATAACCGATCATGAAGCGGCCGCTCTACCAAGGTGAGTTGCCTGGATATCTGCTTCACTGCCGCACCGCCATGCAGCGTACTGCCGCCAGATGCGCCAATAACAGGCATGGAAAAGTTCAGTGTTTTTTTATGGTGCTGCGGATCACGACTTTGCGGGCGGCCGGGGAACTTCTTACGGGAGCCGACAACCAATGACTCATGAAAAATGGCCGCAAGTCAATGCGATAGGTAACTGACATCCCCATGCCAGCCCTCCCGCCGCAATGCCGAACGGCTCTCCACACCAAGCGATAGACCCCGGGAAGGGATTTGGCACCATGAAACTCACCAAGATACTGACGGCTTCGTTAGCAGGTACGCTGTCTACAGCCAGTTGGGCCACCGACCCACAACACATCGACCTGGCTGGGTTCGAGTTCACGCCAACCCTGGACGTCGGCGAAAGCTACGACAGCAACTACCGCGGCCTCAACAAGGCCAGATCCTCCTGGGTGACCAGCATCAACCCTAAATTCCTGCTCAGCGCCGAAACCCGCAACACCGGCTACCAGCTCGAATACGAAATCGACGACCAGAATTACCATTCCGACGACAAGGCCAGCCATACCGATCAGCACCTGCGGTTTCGCAGCATCATGGAATTCAACTCGCGCAACCGCCTGCGCTGGAATCTGGGCTACCACCGCGTCGAGGAAACCACTGACGTGCAAGACCCCGACAGGGACGAAAACGACAAGTACGATCGCGGCGTGGCCGGTGCCGTGTACACCTACGGTACCCAGACCGGGCTCAACCAGATCGATTTTGGTGTCAACTACGAGTCCATCCGCTATCGCAACAGCGGTGGCCTGAACGACGACCAGGATCGCGACAGCACCACCTTGAACTCCGTCTGGTACCACCGCCTGGGTGGCAGCACACGCTCCCTGGTCGAGCTGCGCCATACCGTCAACCAATACGTGCTCAGCGAGAGCGACCGCGACAGCACCGATGACGCCCTGTTGTTCGGCGCCACCTGGGATGCCACCGCCAAAACCTCCGGCACCGTGCGCCTGGGCGCCCAGCGCAAGAATTTCGACAGCAGCAGCCGCGAGGACTACACCAGCCCGATGTGGGAAGTGGGGGTAGCCTGGGAACCGCGCACCTACTCCACCATCAAAGTCGACACGCGTCGTTCTTTCGACGAAGGCGAAGATGGTGCCAGTACCGTTCAGGACACCACCACGCGCCTGGGTTGGGAGCACGAATGGTCGGCCTTCATCAGCTCGGAGCTGTTCTATCGCTACTCCGAACGCGACTACAAGGCAACCGACCGCCAGGACGACCGTACCGGCTATGGGCTGGAGTTGACCTACTCGCCGCTGCGCTGGGCTGATGTATCACTGGGTTACCGCCACACCGAAAACGATTCGAGCGTGCGGGAGAAATCCTATGACCGGAACATCTATCAGCTGTCGTTGAGCTTGAGCCTCTAACACCCGGGCTTCTCAACAGGGTGACGCTGGCGTCACCACCCTTATCAACCCTTTCCCGTTTGCCCTTGCAGGCGAGCGGCGGGCGCCCTTTTTCCTGCGCCTGATGATCAAGCAACTACAAGGAGTATGCGGATGTCAGTCCACCATCTGTTCAAAGCCTTCTCGCTGCTGCTGATGCTCGCATTTGCAGCCGGCGCACAGGCCAACCCGCAGTATCGACTGAGCTCTGGCGACGTGATCAAGATCAGTGTCTTCGGCGAGCCGGATCTGTCCTTCGAGGAAATCCGCCTCAACGATGCCGGCACCTTCTCCTATCCGTTCCTGGGACAGATCGAGGCCAGCGACAAGACCGCAGCCGACATCGAACGCATCCTCACCGAACGCCTGAAGGCCGACGGCTACCTGGTCGACCCCCGCGTCTCGGTCGCCGTCACGACCTACCGCGAGTTCTACATCAGCGGCGAAGTGAAAGCCCCCGGTGGCTACCCCTATCAGCCCGGCCTGACCCTGGACCGTGCCATCGCGCTGGCTGGCGGCCTGACCGAGCGCGCCTCGACCAAACGCATCACCATCGCACGCGGCACGGGCGAATCCCGCGCCTCGGAAAAAGCCACGCTCGACACCCTCGTCAAGCCGGGTGACACCATCACCATCGATCAAGGGTTCTTCTGAATATGAACAGTCCTGCACGAACGATCCGACAGTGGCAGCCTTCGCCCTCGGAAGCAGATAGCGATTACATCGACCTGCGGCGCATCTGGAATGCCGTATGGATGCGCAAGTGGGCCATCGCCCTGTTCGTCGTGGTGGTCACCCTGATCACCGCGGTTGCCGTCTCCCGCATGACGCCGATCTACCGCGCCGTCGCCACGGTGATGATCGAGACCAAGGGCACCCAGCTGGTGTCCTTCCAGCAGGTCACCGATACCACCGGTGCGGTCAACGAATACCTGCAGACCCAGCTCGGCCTGATCAAGAGCCGCGTGGTGGCCGAGAAGGTGGTGCGCGAGCTCAACCTTACCGAGCACCCGGACTTCGACCCCCGTCAACAGCCCCAGGCGCTGATCAATTTCGGCGGCATCGCCCGTGGCCTGCAGAGCGCCCTGTCGATCACCGGCCTGGTGGACGAGCCCGAGCCGGCCAAGCCGATGACCGAAGCCGAGCTGCTCGACATCGTCACCAAGATCCTCATGGACCGCACCAACATCTGGGTCGAAGGCAAGAGCCAGCTGGTCAACATCTCCGTCGACCTGCCGGACCGCCTGACCGCCGCGGCCATCGCCAACTCCCTGGCCAGCAACTACATCGACAGCCAGCTCGAAGCGCAGATGGAAATGTCGCTGTCGGCCACCACCTGGATGAACACCCGCCTGACCGAGCTGCGCAGCTCGCTGCAGGAAGCCGAGAACCGCCTGCAGGCCTACCGCGAGGCCGAAGGCCTGGTGGACGTCAACGGCGTGGCCACCATCAGCAACAACGAACTGTCGCTGACCGGCGACCGCATGATCGACGCCCGTCGCCAGCGCGCCGAGGCCGAGAGCCAGTACCGTCAGGTGCAGTCCATGGGCAGTGGCGACTGGCGCCGCCTGGCCAGCGTGCCGGCCGTGCTCGGCAACCCGCTGATCCAGCAGTTCAAGTCCGAGGAAGCCCGTGCCCGCGCCAAGGTCGAGGAGCTGTCGCGTCGCTACGGTGATCGTCACCCGGCCATGCTCGCCGCCAAGTCCGACCTCAGTGCCGCCTCGGCAAGCTTGCGTGCCCAGGTCGAGCAGGTGGTCGCCAGCATCGAGCGCAACTACCAGCTGGCCGTGGCCAACGAGAACTCGCTGAACGCCTCGTTCGACAAGAACAAGGAGCAGATCCAGGACATCTCGCGCAAGGAATTCAAGGTGCGTGAGCTGACCCGCGACGTGGAAAGCAACCGCTCGCTGTACGAGACCTTCATGACCCGCCTGCGCGAAACCGCAGCGACCCAGGACGTCAACTCCAGCAACGCACGCATCATCGACCAGGCCATTGCCCCGCTGCAGCCGGCCGCGCCGAACCAGAAGCTGCTGATCGTCCTGGCCGCCGGTCTGGCCCTGGTATTCGCCATGGCCCTGGCCATCGTTCGCGACTTCCTCAACAACACCTTCAAGAGCGCCGACGACGTGGAGACCAAGCTGAACCTGCCGGTACTGGGCATCGTTCCGCTGATCGCCAACAACTCCAAGTACACCGCCGCGCATCTGTTCGAGCATGGCGAGGATCCGCGCTTCTGCGAGTCGATCCGCACCATTCGCACCAGCCTGATGCTGGCCGATACCAACCGCTCGCAGAAGGTCCTGGTGGTCACCTCCTCGTCGCCGGGCGAAGGCAAGAGCACCCTGGTGGCCAACATGGCGTTCGCCCTCAGCCAGTTGCAACGCGTGCTGCTGATCGACGCCGACCTGCGCCGCCCGACCCTGGCCAAGAGCTTCGACTTCCCGGTCGGCACCCCCGGCCTGGCCAACCTGATCACCGGCAGCGCCAAGGTCGAGGAGTGCATCCACAACATGGGCACCAACCTGGACATGCTGCCGGCCGGCGCGGTACCGCCGAACCCGCTGGAGCTGCTGGCCTCGCCGCGCTTCGCCAAGTTCCTCGACATGATCAAGGAGCGTTACGACCACATCATCATCGATTCGCCGCCCAGCCAGGCCGTGAGCGATGCCGTGCTGCTGTCCACCTTCGCCGACGCGGTGATCTACGTGGTCAAGGCCGATGGCACCTCCATCCCGCTGGCCCAGCGTGGCGTCGGCCACCTGCTGCAGAGCGGTGCTTCGGTGATGGGCGTGGTGCTCAACCAGGTGGACGTGGAAAAGGCTGCGCGCTCCGGCGACTACAGCGGCTACTACGACCACTACGGCTACAGCGACCGCAAGGCCTGACGACCGCCATGACCCACCAGCGCATGACAGCAGGAGGTGCCCGATGATCGATCTGCATAATCACCTGCTGCCGGGCATCGACGACGGCCCGGCAGACCTGCCGACCGCGCTGGACATGGCCCGCCTGGCGGTGGCCAACGGCATCAGCCACGTGGTCTGCACGCCGCACATCCATATCGGCCGCTACGACAACGACAGCCGCAACATCGCCGAGACCTGCAGCCGCTTCAATGCCGCGCTGCAGGAGGCCGGCATCGACCTGAAGGTCGGCGCCGCCGCCGAGGTGCGCTTCTCCGGCGAGCTGATGACCCGCGTGCTGGACGGCAGCATTCCGTTTCTCGGCCAGTGGCAAGGCAAGAAGGTGCTGCTGCTGGAGTTTCCCCACGGGGAAATGCCCTTTGGTGCCGAGCGCCTGACCCAATGGCTGCTGGACAAGGGCGTGGTGCCGATCATCGCCCACCCGGAGCGCAACAAGGCGCTGATGAACAACCCGAGCAAGCTCAAGCCGTTCATCGAGCAGGGCTGCCTGCTGCAGGTAACGGCCGCCTCTGCCGCTGGTCGTTTTGGCGAACGGGCAATGCACCTGGCTCACGAACTGCTGAGCAATCGCGTGGTCAGCATTATGGCGACTGATGCCCACAACCTGGATCACCGCCCTCCCCTATTACAAGAAGGTCTCCTGCAAGCCGCCCGGATCCTGGGCGAGAGAGAGGCCGAACGTCTGGTCATCGACACGCCCTGGCGCATCGCACACCAGCATTTCGCTTAGTTGACTGCCTGATAACGCGTGCCTGTCGGTTCAGGCCGCAGGATTCGTATTTGTTGGAGGTTGGAAAACCATGCGTCGAGAGTTCAGTTTCAGGGCGCAACCCTTTCAGCAGGCGCTGATGCGCTGCACGACCCTGGGCACGCCCGCCACCGCATCAACCAAGGACATGTCGCCTCTCGTGCGTTCTCCGGAGGCCACTTACTTCATCGAAGATTTGCACGAGGATCGCCGCAAATGATTTCCAAACGGATCAATCCTGCCGAGAACCGCAGGGGACTCACGTTCTGGGGTCAATGGACCTGCGCCATTACTCTGGTCAGCATGCTGCTCTGCTACCTGGTGGTTCAACGCTACGGCGACGTGCCCACCGAGTACCGCCTGCTGATCGTCCTCACGGTGCTGGGCTCGGTACCGGCCTACGGCATGCTGCGCGTCTACCACAAGCGCTTCGGCTACCTGACCGGCCTGGCTCACCTGCTGGCCGGCTGGTTGACGCTACTGGCGGGCCTGTTGTTCATCGCCTACTTCAGCCAGAGCCTGGATCGCTTCTCCTTCGAGATCATGCGCGAGTGGGCGCTGCTGGGCTTCCTGGCCCAGGCCATCGCCTTCATCCCGCTGCGCTACTTCGCCCGCCTGCACTCGGAGAAGCTGCGCAACGAGCGCGTCTCGCTGATCATCGGCTCGGGCGAGAAGGCCCACGAGCTGGCCGAGCGCCTGACCGCCAACAACCGCGTACCCCTGGTCGGCCTGATCGCCTCCAGCGACGACGCCCAGACCCAGGACGGGCGTTTCCCGATCCTCGGCAAGCTGCAGGAATTGCGTGACGTCACCGAGCAGCATGGCGTGCGCCGCGTGTACATCGCCCTGACCCTGGACGAGATCTCGCACATCGAGAAGCTCTACATCGACCTGCTGGACATGAGCGTCGACGTGGTCTGGGTGCCGGACTTCGGCAGCATGCCGCTGCTCAATCAGTCGATCTCGCAGATCGAGCAGTTGCCGGCCATCTACCTCAACGAAAGCCCGATCAGCTCGCACCCGGCCGCGGTATTCAGCAAGGAGCTGATGGACCGCACCCTGGCCTTCCTGGCGTTGGTGGCCCTGAGCCCGGTGTTCCTCGTCGCGGCCATTGCCGTGAAGCTTTCCTCGCCCGGCCCGGTGTTCTTCCTGCAGCCGCGTCATGGCTGGAACGGCGGGGTGATCCTGGTGTGGAAATTCCGCTCCATGCGCATGCACGACGACAAGGTCGTCAAGCAGGCGACCCGTGAAGACCCGCGCATCACCCCGGTCGGCCGCTTCCTGCGCCGCACCTCGATCGACGAACTGCCGCAGCTGATCAATGTGCTGCGCGGCGAGATGTCCCTGGTGGGTCCGCGCCCGCACGCCGTGGCCCACAACAACTACTACAGCGACAAGATCCTCGCCTACATGGCCCGCCACCGCCTCAAGCCCGGCATCACCGGCCTGGCCCAGGTGACCGGTCACCGTGGTGAAACCGAAACCCTGGAAAAAATGCAGCAGCGCGTGGAGAAGGACCTGGCCTACATCAACAACTGGTCCCTCTGGCTGGACATCAAGATCCTGGTGAAGACGCCCTTCACCCTGTTCTCGCGCGACATTTATTGAACGCGCCCCTTTGGCGCACGTAACGATTAACGCTCACTCAAGGAAAGTTTATCCATGAATATCACTGTCGTTGGAACCGGCTACGTCGGCCTCGTCACCGGCGCCTGCATCGCCGAGATGGGCAACACGGTTGTCTGCGTGGATGTCGATCCGAAAAAGATCGAGAACCTCAAGAAAGGCATCCTGCCGATTTACGAGCCGGGTCTGGAGACCGTGGTGGAAGAGAACTTCGAGGCCGGTCGCCTGCTGTTCACCACCGCGCTGCCGGAAGCGATGGAGCAATCGGACATCATCTTCATCGCCGTCGGCACGCCGCCCGGCGAAGACGGCTCGGCCGACCTGCGCTACGTGCTGGAAGTGGCGCGCCAGATCGGCAGCCTGATGACCCGCCACACCACCGTGATCAACAAGTCCACCGTGCCGGTAGGCACCGCCGACCTGGTACGCGCCGAGATCCTCGAGCAGCTCGAGCTGCGCGGCAAGACCATCAGTTTCGATGTGGTCTCCAACCCGGAATTCCTCAAGGAAGGCGCTGCGGTCGACGACTTCATGCACCCGGACCGCATCATCGTCGGCACCGACAGCGAGCGCGCCCGCCAGGTGATGAGCGAGCTGTACGCCCCCTTCATCCGCAACAACCCGCGCATCAAGTTCATGGGCGTGCGCGATGCGGAAATGACCAAGTACGCGGCCAACGCCATGCTGGCCACCAAGATCTCCTTCATGAACGAGATCGCCAGCCTCTGCGACCGCCTCGACGTGGACATCGAGAACGTGCGCCTGGGTATCGGCTCCGACCAGCGCATCGGCTACCACTTCATCTACGCCGGCTGCGGTTATGGCGGCTCGTGCTTCCCGAAGGACGTCAAGGCGCTGATCAGCATCGCCCACCAGAACGACTTCGAGCCCAAGCTGCTGCAGGCCGTCGAGGCGCGCAACGACCAGCAGAAGCAGTCGCTGTTCAACAAGCTGGCCGCCCACTTCGACGGCGACCTCAAGGGCCGCACCTTCGCGGTCTGGGGCCTGGCGTTCAAGCCCGGTACCGACGACATGCGCGAAGCACCCAGCGTGGTGCTGATCAACAGCCTGATCAACGCCGGTGCCAAGGTCAAAGCCTTCGACCCGATCGCCCGTGAAACCGCCGCGCGCGAGTTCCCGGAGCACTGGTTCAGCGAAGGTCGCCTGCAGATCGTCGACGGCCAGTACGAGGCCGCCATCGATGCCGACGCCCTGGTGCTGGTGACCGAGTGGAAGCCGTTCCGTCGTCCTGACTTCAAGGCGCTGAAGAAGCTGCTCAAGCAGCCGGTGATCATCGACGGCCGCAACCAGTACGACCTCGGCCAGGTGAACCGCGAAGGCTTCGACTACTACGGCATTGGCCGTAAACAAGTGAACGGCTGAGCCGCCGCTGACATGGACGTCATCACTCTCACCCTCTCGGCCCACCCTGCCCTGCACGCCCACCAGGCGTGCCGGCAGCAGCGCGGCGCAGAACCTTTTGCGCCGGGCCAGCACGCTGCACACCTCGCCTGCCACCGCCACCCGCCTAGCACCTGCTCAGGCGTGCGAAGCGGTGCCCGGCGTGGGGTGCCTGCCGTGATCGGCTCAACCCTTTTTCCACAGAGACCGGCTTCGATCCTATGACCGAACAATTGCCCACTATCGTCGTCATCGGCTACAACCGCCCCAAGAGCCTCAGCCGTCTGCTGGGCTCCCTGATCCAGGCGCAGTACCCCGAAGGCAACGTGCGCCTGGTGATCAGCCTCGACAACTCCGGCAACCCGGAGCCGCGCCAGGTCGCCGAAGCGTTCGACTGGCCCCACGGGGAAAAACGCATCATCGCCCACCCGCAGCGCCTCGGCCTGCGCCAGCACGTGCTGAGCTGTGGCGACCTGACCGAGCAGTACGGCGACGTGATCATCCTCGAGGACGATCTGTTCGTTTCACCATTCTTCTACGCCTACACCCACAAGGCCCTGCAGGCCTATGCCGATGACGCCGGCGTGGCCGGTATCAGCCTGTACAGCGTGCAGTTCAGCCAGACCGTCGACCTGCCCTTCATGCCGGTCGACGATGGCGACGCCCACGTGCACTTCATCCAGATGGCCGCCTCCTGGGGCCAGGCCTGGTCGCGTCGGCACTGGCAGGGTTTTCGTCAGTGGCTGGAAAGCAACGGCACCGACATCAGCCACATCGACGGCATCCCGGCGGACATCCGCGGCTGGCCGGAGTCCTCGTGGCTCAAGCTGTACACCGCCTACATCATTTCCCGGGACCTGTACTTCGTGTACCCGTTCCGCTCGCTGACCACCAACTTCGGCGACCCGGGCCAACACTTCAACATCGCCTCGTCGCGCTTCCAGGTGCCGATCCAGCAGAAAGCGATGGACTACAACTTCCCTCGCCGCGAGGACAGTCTGTCGGTCTACGACGCCTACTGCGAACTGCTGCCGTCGTGCATCAAGCGCCGCAACCCGCTGCTCGCCGACTACGACTTCACGGTGAATCTGTACGGCAGCAAGACCTGCAAAGGCCTGCAATTGACCCGTACCCACGCCCGCGGGCTGCACAATTTCGCCCTTTCCATGAAGCCCATGGAACTGAGCATCCTGCACAACATCGAAGGTGAGGGCCTGGCCCTGATCGACTCCGCCGACCTCACCAGCGACAGCAAAGTGCGGCAGAAAGCGGAGTACGACATCTACCGTTTCTTCTACAAGTTTCCGTCGGTACGGATCATTTTTCTCGGCGTCATGGAACGTCTGCAAATGCTGCTCAAGCGCGCCTGATCCACCGACCGCGCGCAGCGATTTGGCTACAGCTCTCTAATCAATTGGACATCGCAGGTAATTGGCAATGGCACAGAAAAAAGCACTCATCACCGGTATCACAGGTCAGGACGGTTCCTACCTCGCCGAGTTCCTGCTGGAAAAGGGTTACCAGGTGCATGGCATCAAACGCCGCGCGTCGTCCTTCAACACCCAGCGTGTGGACCACATCTACCAGGATCCGCATGTCGACAACCAGAACTTCATCCTGCATTACGGCGACCTCAACGACTCGTCCAACCTGACCCGCATCATTCAGGAAGTGCAGCCTGACGAGGTCTACAACCTCGGCGCGCAATCCCACGTTGCAGTGAGCTTCGAAGCCCCGGAATACACCGCCGACGTCGATGCCATGGGCACCCTGCGTATCCTCGAGGCCATCCGCCTGCTGGGGCTGGAAAAGAAAACCCGTTTCTACCAGGCCTCCACCTCCGAGCTGTACGGCCTGGTGCAGGAAATCCCGCAGAAGGAAACCACCCCCTTCTACCCGCGCTCGCCCTATGCGGTCGCCAAGCTGTACGCCTACTGGATCACCGTCAACTACCGCGAAGCCTATGGCATGTACGCGTGCAACGGCATCCTCTTCAACCACGAGTCGCCGCGCCGTGGCGAGACCTTCGTGACCCGCAAGATCACCCGCGGCCTGGCCAACATCGCCCAGGGTCTGGAGCCTTGCCTGTACATGGGCAACATGGACGCGCTGCGTGACTGGGGCCATGCCAAGGACTACGTGCGCATGCAGTGGATGATGCTGCAGCAGGAGCAACCGGACGACTTCGTGATCGCCACCGGCGTGCAGTACTCGGTACGTGAATTCATCACCTGGTCGGCGGCCGAGCTGGGCGTGCACCTGCGCTTCGAAGGCAGCGGCGTGGACGAGCAAGGCATCGTCGAGCGCATCGATGGCGACAAGGCGCCGGCCCTGAAGGTCGGTGACGTGATCGTGCGTGTCGACCCGCGCTACTTCCGCCCTGCCGAAGTGGAAACCCTGCTGGGCGACCCCACCAAGGCCAAGACCAAACTGGGCTGGACCCCGGAGATCACCGTGCAGGAAATGTGCGCCGAGATGGTCAGCGAAGACCTCAAGGTCGCCCAGCGCCACGCCCTGCTCAAGGAGCACGGCCACGAACTGCCAGTCTCCGTGGAGAACTGAGCATGAGCGCGCTTGTCAACCAGCGCGTCTTCGTCGCCGGCCATCGCGGGATGGTCGGTTCGGCGATCGTGCGCCACCTGCAGAGCCTGGGCTACCAGAGCATCGTCACGGCGCCGCGCGAAAGCGTGGACCTGGTCGATGCGGCCAGCGTGAAACGCTTCTTCGCCGAGCAACGCATCGACCAGGTCTACCTGGCCGCAGCGAAGGTCGGCGGCATTCACGCCAACAACCAGTACCCGGCCGACTTCATCTACCAGAACCTGATGATCGAGGCCAACGTCATCAACGCCGCCCACGAGGCCGGCGTGCAGAAGCTGCTGTCGCTGGGCAGCTCGTGCATCTACCCCAAGCATGCCGAGCAGCCGATGCGTGAGGAAGCGCTGCTGACCGGCGTGCTGGAGCCGACCAACGAGCCCTACGCGATCGCCAAGATCGCCGGGATCAAGCTGTGCGAGAGCTACAACCGCCAGCATGGTCGCGACTACCGCAGCGTGATGCCGACCAACCTGTACGGCCCCCACGACAACTACCACCCGGAAAACAGCCACGTCATCCCCGCCCTGCTGCGTCGCTTCCACGAAGCGACCCTGCGCGGCGACGATGAAGTGGTGATCTGGGGCAGCGGCACGCCGATGCGCGAGTTCCTGCACGTCGACGACATGGCCGCGGCCAGCGTCCACGTGATGAATCTGGATGAAGCCACGTACCAGGCGCACACCCAGCCGATGCTTTCGCACATCAACGTCGGCACCGGCCAGGATTGCACCATTCGCGAGCTGGCCGAAACCATCGCGCGGGTCACCGAGTTCCAGGGTCGCCTGACCTTCGACGCCAGCAAGCCCGACGGCACGCCGCGCAAGCTGATGGACGTGTCGCGCCTGGCCAAGCTCGGCTGGACGGCGAGCATCGATCTGGAAACCGGTCTGCGTGATGCCTACCGCTGGTTCGTCGACAACATCGACGACGTACGGGGCTGACATGTTCCTGCCGGCCGACACCTTCAGGACGGTGGTCGCCAGCACGCCGCTGGTGTCCATCGACCTGCTGGTACGCAACCCCCAGGGCGAACTGCTGCTGGGCGAGCGGCTCAACCGCCCCGCCCAGGGCAGCTGGTTCGCCCCGGGCGGGCGGATTCTGAAGAACGAAACCCTGGACGCGGCGTTCGCGCGCCTGACCCGGGAAGAACTGGGCCAGGCGTTCAGCCGTGACCAGGGCAGGCTGCTCGGGGTGTACGAGCACTTCTATGACGACAGCGTGTTCGGCGAGTCGCCGGACGCCCACTACGTGGTCATCGCCTACGCCCTGGAACTGGGCGCACGGCAGAGCCTGCAGCCGCCCAGCGTGCAACATGGTCGCTACCGCTGGTGGCCGATCGAGCAGATGCGCGACGAACCGCGCATCCACAGCAATACCCGCGACTATTTGCAGGCGCTGTACTAGATACCTCGCGAGCCACGCCTACGCGGCGGCGCCTGCGAGCCAAGACAATTTCGATATGGGAAGGCGAGCTTGTTCAAGCAACTCCTGGCATACCGCAATCTGCTGCTGATCTTGTTTGTCCTGAACTCGGCCTGTTTCTTTCTGACCGACGACAAGAAGGCTGGCATCCCCTACCTGCGCGAGCTGTGGCTGCTCGGGCTGCTGGGCGCCTCCGGGGCACTGTTCCTGGTCTGGAAGCGTATCTACCAGTCCAAGACCAGCCTGTGGATCATCTTCATGGGCCTGGTGCTGCCGGTCGTCTCGGCGATCATGGCCGAGCTCAACTTCGACCAGCCGTTCATCTACGGCCTGCTCGAGGAGCGCCGCAGCTTCGCCTACCTGGTGTTCTTCCCGGCGCTGTTCCTGATGATCAAGACCGCGCCCACCCAGAAGCACCTGGAGACCTTCTTTCTCTACTCGGGCCTGGCCTGCGCCTTCGTGGGCTACTGCTACTACTTCGGGATCATCCCGGAAAACACCAACGTGTCCTTTACCGTGGATGCCAAGGACGCCGGCGACGTGCTGCTGCGCCCCAATCGCTTCCGCATCGGCTCGAGCTACGTGACCATCTGCGCCTTCATGCTGATGTACAGCATGAAGGACCGTATCTCGCTGCCCAAGGTCTGCACCCTGCTGTTCTTCGCGTCCTACCTGTGGCTGGTGCTGCAGACCCGCCAGACCATGATCATCTGGTGCCTGGCCGGTCTGTGGATCTTCCGCGACCGCATCGACTCGCTGCTCAAGCTGGGCCTGCTGGCCGCGACCATCCTGGTGGCCTCGTTCTTCATGTTCCCGGAGTTCTACTACGCCCAGTTCGACAAGTTCCAGGCGTTGCTCGACGAAGCCACCACCGGCCCGGGCGTGCGCGACAACACCACGTCCATCATCATCGGCGCGGTGGCGGACAACCTGTACATCGGCATGGGCTCGCTGTCGCTGCAGTGGAAAGGCGGTTTCAGCGCCCTCTACAACCCGCACTTCTACCTGTCGGACGTGGGCATCTTCGGCGTGTACTACCGCTACGGGTTCCTCACGCCGCTGATCGCGCTGATCTTCTACGTCGGCTACCTGCGCATCATGAAGCGCTGCCCCAACAAGGGCCCGCTGCTCAGCGCCTTCCAGCTGATCTTCTGGTTCCAGATGCTCAACATGTTCCTGTCCAACTCCCTGATGTACGGCGGCGATATTCTGGGCATCGGCGCCGCCTGCTTCCTGTACTACTCCCGCGCCTACGCCGCGCAAGCATCCCCGACTCGTGAGATCAGAGGCACACGCCATGACCCAATTCAGTATCGTAACCATCAACTGGAATAACCTGGAGGGTCTCAAGCAGACCTACCAGAGTGTGGCTGCCCAGACCTACCGCAACTTCCGCTGGATCGTCGTCGACGGCGCCTCCACGGACGGCGGCGCCGAGTGGCTGGCGACCATCGACGAGCCCTATGCCGAGATCACCTGCGAGCGTGACAAGGGCCTCTACGACGCCATGAACAAGGGCCTGATCAAGGGCTCGGCGACCGAGGGCTACACCCTGTTCCTCAACAGCGGCGACTTCTTCTACGACGAGAACGTGCTGCAGAAGGTCGCCGACGCCATCGACAAGGCACAGAGCAAGCCACGTTACGTCTACGGTGATTATTACCTGCAGAACGCCGAAGGTCGCCTCACCCCGCAGAAGGCGAAGAAGATCGAGCACCTGGTGCTGGGCATGCCGTCCAGCCACCAGGCCATGTACTTCGAGAACGAGCGGCTGCGCAACGTGCGCTTTCGCGACGATTTCAAGCTCTCGGCGGACTACTGCATGATCGTCGAATTCCTGCAGGGCCAGGATCACCAGCGCGACGTGCTGAAGATCGATTCGCCGCTGTGCATTTTCGACACCACCGGGGTTTCCACCAGCCGTCGTTTCGACGCGCTCAAGGAAGACATGCGCATTCGTCGGGAGGTCATGAAACTATCGCCGTTGCACAGTATCTCTTTGTATGTCCTGCACTACGTGCATACCCACAGCAAACTGCTGAAAGCGGCCTTGGGCAAATGAATCGCGAGCAACAACAGCCGTTGCCCGTCCGTGATACGCGCCAGTGGCGCAAAGAGGTGTTGATGAAGGCCTTTGACATCGAGTTCTACGCTGGCACCAAGGATCGCCTGATCGAGGACCTGGTTGAGCACAGCACCGACAAGTACAGCTACATCGTGACGCCCAACGTGAATCACGTGGTGCAGCTGGAAACCGACCGCGACCTCAAGCGCGCCTACGCCGTGGCGCGTCACCGCATCTGCGACAGCCGCGTGCTGTTGCCACTGCTGCGCATGCTCAAGGTGCCGGTCGAGGACGCCATCCCCGGCAGCACCCTGACCGCCGAGCTGATCGGCATTGCCGAGGAGCGCGCCTGGGACGTGACCATCATCGGCTGCGAAGACGATGACATCGCCCGGCTGCGTGAACGCTTCCCCAATATCACCTTCCACCACCACAACCCGCCGATGGGTTTCATCGACAGCGAAGAAGCGATCCAGGCCTGCCTGTCCTTCGTCGTCGAGCACCCCTCGCACCTGGTGGTGCTGTCGGTGGGCTGCCCGCGCCAGGAAATTCTCGCCCACAAGATCTTCGAGACCGACCAGGCCGTCGGCATCGGCCTGTGCGTGGGCGCCTCGATCAATTTCCTGTCCGGCAAGCTGCGCCGCGCCCCGATGTGGATGCAGCGTTATTCGCTGGAATGGCTGCACCGCGCTTATACCGAACCACGCCGTCTGGTCGGCCGTTACGTCCGCGACGCGTTCCTGATCCTGCCGATCCTGCTCAGGGAATTCAAACTTCGGCAATCACTCTTCATGGGAGGAGCTCCACGATGATTCCTGTCATTCTTTCCGGCGGTAATGGCTCGCGCCTGTGGCCGCTTTCGCGCCAACTCAACCCCAAGCAGTTCCTGCCGATCGCCGATGACTCGCTGTCCATGCTGCAGGCGACCATTCGCCGCCTGGACGGCCTGAAGGCCAGCCAGCCGTGCCTGATCTGCAACGAGGAGCACCGTTTCCTCGCCGCCGAACAGCTGCGCACCCTAGGCATCGACAACGCCAGCATCCTGCTCGAGCCGGTAGGCCGCAACACCGCGCCGGCGGTTGCCCTGGCCGCGATCAAGGCGCTGGAAAAGGAACACGACCCGGTGCTGCTGATCCTCGCCGCCGACCACCTGATCAAGGACGTCGACGCCTTCCACCGCGCCGTGGAAACCGCCCTGCCCTTCGCCCAGGCCGGCAAACTGGTGACCTTCGGCATCGTGCCGACCCATGCCGAAACCGGCTACGGCTACCTGCAGAAAGGTGCGGCCGCCGGTGAAGGCGGCTTCACCGTCGCCAAGTTCGTCGAGAAACCCGACAGCGAAACCGCCGAGCGCTACCTGGCCTCCGGCGAGCACTTCTGGAACAGCGGCATGTTCATGTTCCGCGCCAGCCGCTACCTCGAAGAGCTGCAGCGCTGGCAGCCGGAGATTCTCGACGCCTGCCGCCGCGCCACCGCGCAGAGCGAAGAAGACATGCACTTTGTGCGCATCGGCAAGGAGGCCTTCGCCGCCTGCCCGGAAGACTCCATCGACTACGCGGTGATGGAAAAGACCGAAGATGCGGTGATGGTGCCCCTGGATGCCGGCTGGAGCGATATCGGCTCCTGGTCCGCGCTGTGGGACGTCAGCGACAAGGACGAACAGGGCAACGTGCACAAGGGCGACGTGCTCAGCCACGACAGCCAGAACAACTACGTGCACGCCGACTACCGCCTGGTGACCACAGTCGGCGTCGAGGACCTGATCATCGTCGAGACCAAGGACACCGTCATGGTCGCGCACAAGGACAAGGCCCAGGAGGTCAAGCGCATCGTCGAGCAGCTCAAGCGCGAGGAGCGTTGCGAGCACCTCAACAACCGCGAAGTGTACCGCCCGTGGGGCATGTACGACTCCATCGACAATGGCGCGCGCTACCAGGTCAAGCGCATCACCGTGAAGCCGGGCGCCAAGCTGTCGGTGCAGATGCACCACCACCGCGCCGAGCACTGGATCGTGGTCAGTGGCACCGCCCAGGTGACCAATGGCGACGAGACCTACATGGTCACCGAAAACCAGTCGACCTACATTCCGATCGGTCAGATCCATGCCCTGGAAAACCCGGGCATGATTCCGCTCGAGCTGATCGAAGTGCAGTCCGGGACGTACCTGGGCGAAGACGATATCATCCGCTTCTCCGACAACTATGGCCGCGTCAAGGAACTCAAGGTTTCCGCGGCCTGAGGCCGGGCCAGCGCTCACTGCGCCGGCACCCATCACCGGGGCCCCCTGGGGCCCCTTCGCCGGGTGGTTCGCCACCTCTCCCATGGCTCTGCCAGTTCACACCCGATGGGGCAAGGAATGCCACCCATTTCGCTATCAAACGGACTTTCTACAAGAACAAGCAAAGCGCGAAGCCCACGTGAACACACTCCGGATAATTCTCCTACTTTCCGACAACGAGGCTCGCCCGTGAAAACTTCCAAACTCCTGTACGACCCCGTTATTCACAAACTGAAGTTGCTGGAAGAACATGATGTGACGCCGTTGCTCGAAGACTTGAGCAGTCCGAAGAAACCGACCATCGTTGGTTTTCTCAACCAGCATGGCTACAACCTGATCCAGCAGGACAAGCGCGCACGCCGCCACTTCCTGCAGATCAACCATCTGCTGCGCGATGGCATCGGCATCAAGCTGGCCTGCCAGCTGAACGGCCTGGCGCCCGGCGCCAACCTCAACGGTACCGATTTCATTCCGGCGCTGATCGAGCACGCCCTGCAGGGCGAGCGCAGCAACCAGTATCAGCTGTTCGCCATGGGTACCTGCGAGCCGTGGACCGACGAAGGCGCCAATGCCCTGTTCCGCGGTCGTGACTACCATGCCATCGACGGCTTCCAGCCCGTGGAGCGCTACCTGGAATTCGTTCTTGAGCACCTGCAGCCGGGCAAGATTCCGCTGATCGTGATGGGCATGGGCATGCCACGCCAGGAAGAGGTGGCCGTCACCCTGCAGCGCAACCTCAGCCGCCCTGCCCTGATGATCTGCGGTGGCGCGATCCTGGATTTCGCCGCTCAGCGCTTCAACCGGGCGCCCGAACTGGTGCGCAAGGTCGGCATGGAATGGGCGTATCGCCTGCTCATGGAGCCGCGCCGGCTGTTCGCCCGCTACGTGATCGGCATTCCGCGGTTCTTCTACTACATCGTGCGTAACGGTCGCGACAGCAAGGTCGCGGTCAGCGAGCAAGGGGCCTACGACCGCAAGTCCTGAGGTCGACTGCAGGTACTAGAACGCCCGGACGAGTGATCGTCCGGGCGTTTTTTTGTGGTATCTCAGGAAAATCAGCCTTGGTACCGGGCTGGCAAGTCTGTGTGCGTATCACTTACTGGCTTGGCACTATCCATTACCGCGTCTACTGAACCATTGTGTTGCGCCCCTTACGGGCGCCACACCTTTCTTGCTTGCCCAAGAAAGGTGTGCCAAAGAAGGGCACCCCGACATCCGGGTTTCGCTGCGCGAAACTTCCCTCGCTCCGGTGCCGCTCCGGGGGCCGGCTTACATGGGCCATCCCTGGCCCATTAAGCCTCTCGCCGCATCCATGCGGCTCGCTCCCCTACGCAACACCTCCACTCGGCCTCCTGAAGGGGACTTGGGCGTCGTCTGTGAGATCGCGCTTCAAGAGCAAAAGCCAAACGCTACCGACTTTGATCTTGCGCAGATGTCGCAAGCTCGCGACATGGTCCCCTTCAGGAGGCCGAGTGGAATCGCCATGTAAGGGGTTGAGCGACATGGATGTCGCGAGAGCTGCGATGGGCCAGGGATGGCCCTTCGCAGCGTGCCCCTGGAGTGGTGATGGAGCGAGGGAACCCCGGCGCAGCCGGGGCCGGATGTAGGGGTGTGTTTCTTTGCTTACTTTCTTTGCACAAGCACAGAAAGTGAGTCGCCCGTAAGGGGCGAAACCCACCCGGCCAGGCGGCGTGCTAATGGAGAGTGCCAAGCCATCGGCAACGCACACAAACTTGCCAGTCCGGCATCAACCAGGCGCTCCCCTAAAGAGCGAAGAACCTTGGTCTGGCACGCTGGAAAAGGCGATGCCGCCGATGCGGCATCGCCCTCGTCCGTTTAACGCCCAGTTGCCACGGCAACCGGCTTCTCGCTGCGTACGTTGCGGCCCTGCTCGATCAGCGCGAACACTTCGTTCCACATGGCCTGGGTGCGGGTCTTCAGCTCAGCCGAGTGAGCATTGAGGCGCGCGGACAGCGCCTGCATCTGCACCGGATCGGTAAGGTTGTCGAGGGCGCGGTTGAGCTCCTCGTCGCTCAGGTTGATGTCCAGCACGCCCTCGGAGAACCCGTAATCGGCGAACAGCATCTGGTACTTGTGGCTCCAGCCGGTGGCCAGCGACGGCACGCCCTGTGACAGCGCACTGACCAGGCCGTGGAAGCGGCTGCCCAGGGTGCCGCGGCAGGCGCCGAGGATGCCCTTGATGGCCAGCGGATCGGTCTCGCGCAGGATCGGCAGGCCGCCTACCGCTTTGGAAACCTGCTCGGCCAGGCGCGCATCGCCCTCGCCTTCATGGATCAGCAGGAACGGCTTGGCGCCACGCTCTACCAGTGCCTTGGCTGCGCGCTCGAGGAACGGCGCATAGCCCTTGGCGACGCTGTCGTCGGTCTTGTCGAGCATACGGCAGTTGGGCACCAGGCAGATCTGGTGGATCTCAGGGTCGAAGTAGTCCGGCACCGGGCCGGTGATCAGGTTGGTGAAGTCCGGGGCGATCTTGATGTTGTCGCGCTCGCCGACGATCTCGGTCAGGTAGTCGTAGGAGATCTGCTCGCGGGCGAAGATCAGGTCGCAGTTGTCGACGAACGCCTTCACCGCCTCGCGGCTACGCGGGTCGCGGAACGGCCCGAACGCCTGGGGCAGCAGAATCACCTTGGAGCCCTGCTTCTTCCAGCGCTTGCTGGAACGGGCCAGCTCCTCGGACAGGTCCGGGCCCCACTGGTCGCTGTAGGCGAAGCCGGCGGCGTCCAGCACCACGTTGATTTCCTTGTCGAGCACGATGCCGTACTGCTCGCGGATACCGGCCGGCACCACCGCCGCCAGGTCACCGAACGGGATGCCTTTGCGCCACAACCAGGCCTTCTGGTACAGCCCCAGGGACGCACGGTTGAAATAAGGATAAGGGCTCTTGGCCCGGCCCGGCTCCATCACTACCTTGGCAGCTGGCAGGTTCTTGCGCACTTGCTGCAGGGCGGCGTGCAGCATCAGTGCCGCCCCCTTGTTGACGAAACCGGCCTTGCGGATCTCGACGTACATATCACCTTCTCCTGAATTCACGAATCAACTGGGGCACGCTAATGAACACGTGCAGGCAAATACTCTTGGTCATCATGATGAACAGCGGCCGTGTCTTGCGTGACAGCAGCAAGCTCACGTAACCGGCGATGGAATAGGAAATCAGCGTCGCCCAGGCCGAGCCGACCACGCCGTGGCTCTGGATGAGGTAGTAATTGAGCACGATGTTGCTCAGCGCGCCGAGGCCCTGGGTGACCAGGGAAAAGATGAAGGCTTCCTCGATGATGATCCACTTGCTGAACAGCGCGCGCATGAACACGAAGGTCGCGGCGAAGATATGGATCGCCAGCACCGGCCCGGCGTCGACGTACTGGGCGCCGTAGAGCAGGTGCACGATCCAGTCGGAAAGGAAGAACACCACCACGGCCAGGGCGAAGGCCATGAAGAACAGCACGTCCAGCGCCACCTGCATGAAGCGGTTGTAGCCGGCGGTGTCGGTCTTGTGCAGATCGATCATCTTCGGGAAGACCGACGCCATGAGAATGGTCGGGATCAGGTACCAGGCCTCGGACAGCCGCGACGCCGCCGAATACACCCCCACGGCGTACTCGCCGAGCATGTACTGCAGCATGATCTGGTCGACCTTGAGGTAGATCACCGCCGACAGCGAGCCCAGGAAGATGAGGAAGCTCTTCTTGAGCAGCGTCTTGCCCAGTGGCCAGGAAAAGTCGAAGCGGAAATCGCGCTTGAGCATCACCGCGTAGCAGACCAGGATCGCCGAAGTGACCATCACCACCACCACGTGGGCCAGGGCGATGTACACCAGGCCCGCGCCGGCGATGGCCAGGATCATCTTCAGGCCGTTGCCGCCCAGCTGGCCGACGAAGCCGGCCACCGCCGCGTACTTGGCCTGCACCCGCGCCTGGAACCAGTCGATGAGCATTTCGAACGGGGTGAAGAACAGCGCCAGGGCGGTGAACAGCAGCACCAGGAAGTTCTGGTCGTTGCCGAACAGGTAGGTGCTCATCATGATCGCGAAGGCGATCACCGAGCAGCCCACCTTGATCACGAATACCGTGGAGAGGATCTGGTCCTCGTTGTCCGGGTTGCTGCGCAGCTCCTTGACCACCAGGCCGGTGAGCCCCAGGTGCACAACGATGCTGAGCAGACCCAGCAGCGCCAGCGCGTAGTTCAGGTAACCGAAATCCTCGGGCCCCAGGTAGCGCGCCAGCACCACCGTGGTGGCCAGGCCGATGGCCAGCATGAGGAATTTCTCGGCCAGCATCCAGCCGGAGTTGAGGAGGTACTTCATGCCCTCCTGGACACGCGAAGCACTCATCGAGCGGGCGACTCCAGGCGCATATAGCTGCGGGCTTCCTCCAGCGAGAGCTTCTGCGAGTACGGCACCAGGCCGGTATCGGCGGCGTAGCCCAGGGAAATGAACATCACGATGCGCTCGTCCGGGTCGAGCTTGAGCAGCTTGGCCGCGGCCTCTTCACGCTCGGGAATGTCCGGCCAGTTGATCGAGCAGGACGACACGCCCTGGGTCTCCAGCGCGAACATGAAGGACATTGCCGCCAGGGCGCCGTCGATGTAGATCACGTGGCGGTCGCGCACATGGGGATAGGCGCGCAGGCGACCGACCACGGCGACGATGGCCGGGAAATTATGATCGAAGCCGGCCACGCCCATGGGCAGGCGCGACGCCTGGGCCACCGAGGCGGGGTCATCGAACACCACGAAGCGATAAGGCTGGCGGTTACAGGCGCTCGGCGACTGCACGGCGACTTCCACGGCCTTGTCGATCACCTCCCGCGGCACCGGACGGCCCTGCTGGTACCAGCGCACTGAGCGACGCTTCATCGCCAGTTGACGCATGGCGGTGAAATCGACGCTCGGCGTGCTCACGTCGGCGGCGAACGGCACACGCTCGGCATCCGGGTGGCGCAGGGTTGCGGGCGAGCCGCTGGGGCGCTCGAAACGGGCGAACTTCTCGCGGGCGCGGTTGAGCACCGGGTGGTCGCCGGTGACGGCAAAGTATTCGGCGAGCACGTCGTGGGCCCAGCTGACCTCGTCGCGATCGACGTTGCCATTGAGCGAGGCGATGTAGCTGTCGACCGTATCGTTGATGTAGTCGAGGGCGAACACCTGACGCCGCGGCTGCATGATCAGGCCTTTCTCGATGCGGTGCACGGCGCGGCGCAGGAAGTAGTTCACCGGCTCGGCGCCGGACAGGTTCTGCTCATGCTGCAGGTGGCCGACGACCACTGCATAGGCTTCCCGGTCGAAGGCCGAGGAGAAGAACGAATAATGGAAACGGCGCAACATGGCCGAGCGCGACAACGCCCGGATCCAGCCCATGGCGAGTCTCTTCTGCAAGGTCTTGAGGTTATCGATACTGTCCCGCGGCAAGACCTTCTTGAGGGATTCCTTCAACATTTTCATAGGCTGTGATTACCGTTCAATGGTTAATATCTCCCCCACAATCGCCGTAACGGTACGGCGACACTCGATTGATGGACGCTGGCAGTTCTAAGCCGAACCACAGGCATCTGCACGCCCGCCAATGCTTGTCGAGGCAGTGCAGGCTGCAGCATCCCTTCCCTTGGCAACCACCCGTCCTGCAGCTGCCTACACGGGTAGAGGGCAGCGCGAAAAACGGCGTCTGGTGCTGCAACGGTTCGACATCCAACCCGGTGTTTCGAGGGTGTTGGAGGCGGCGCTCTGGGGTGCCGCTATTCGTTGTCAGGGTTTAGGACTACGGAGCAACGCTTTGATTCCGCATCCGCATGCTTTGCGTGAAAAAAGTTGCCGAAAGGCCGTGGCAGGGCGTTGCGAGCGGTCAGGATGGCCCTGGCAGCAGCTCGTCGAGGGTCTCGCCCAACTCGCGCAGGGAGAATGGTTTGGCGATGCTTTTCAGCGCAGGCGCCGCGGCCAGCTGACCGCTATCCGCCGCCGCGGCCTTGTGGTGGGTGAGCAGCGGCAGGAGCTGGTGGGATTCGTCGCTGCAGATCAGGATGCCCATGGACATGCGCCCGGGCTTGCGCAGCGTTCGACCATCGGGCCATGAAGCGTTCCGCTTGTGATACAGAGAGCGCAAGGGTTGCCGTGCCGTCACCAACACAATGGGTGCGATCAGCTCGGGCCGATCAGCTCCTTGACCTTGGCGATGACCTGATTGATATCGAAGGGTTTGTCGAACACCGCGGCGAACAATTCGGGGCTGGCGCGCCCGATGCTAGCCTGGGCGCCACTCATGAGGATGATCGGCAGATCCGCCGACCCTGGCCGGGCGCGGATGGCCCGGGCGAACTCGAGACCGTCCATGACCGGCATCATGAAATCCGTGATCACCAGCTCGGGGCGCTCACGGTCGAGCACCTCGAGGCCGCGACGGCCATTGCTGGCCTTCACCACCATGTAGCCCTCGTCTTCCATGGCATAGCCGAGAATATCCGCAATCAGGTATTCGTCGTCGACTATCAAGATGGTTGTCATAGTTTATCGGCTCGGTCAGGCACACATGGCTCAGGCGTCCTGCGCAGGGACGGCATTGCCCGACAGCGCACCCGCCGCATGTCTAAAGGCCTTGCTGAGTTCAATACCATGATCACTGATGACCACTTCCAGAAGCGTGGGATCGTAACACCTGTCCCTCATCTTAAGGATGGACAGAAGCCGCTTTAGTTCAGCGTCTTTCTCCACGAAACGCATGAGAATCAGGTTGTCGACGATGCTCGACAGCTCCGGGGCCGGGGCATTGATCTCGGCGGTGAACAGGTCGCGCATTTCCCAGGTGGCGAATACCGTGACGCCCATGGCCCGCAGCTGGTTCATCAGCGCGCTGAAGAACTCGATCAACCGTGCGTTGCCTGTCGCCAGGCGGGCCATGCCGCCGAGGCTATCGATATGCAGACGCTTGATCCCCCTCGCGCGTACCGCATCGATGACCTTGGCGCCCAGACCATCGAGCAGCCCCTCGGTAGTCGGCTGCCACAGGATATGCAGCGCGCCGCTGGCCTCCAGGGCACCGAAGTCGATGCCCAGTGCCTCGGCCTTCAGGCGCAGGCGTTGCGGCGTTTCATAGAAACCAAAGTGCAGGCCCGGCGCCTCGACGGTGGATTGCGCCAGGAAGTTGAGCCCCAGGGTGGTCTTGCCGACGCCCGAGGGCCCCATGATCAGGGTGACCGAGGATGCCGCCAGCCCACCGCCGATCAGCTCATCAAGACTCGGGATGCCACTGGAAATCTGCCCCAGGGTTTCGCTGTCGGGTTGGCTCGGCTGGCTGTACAGGCTTTCCAGGCGCGGGTGGATCACCAACCCGTCGTCGGTGATCTCGCACTCGTGCAGGCCGGACAGGGCGCCGCTGCCACGGGTCTTGCGCAGGTGAATGCGGCGCACCGAGCGGGCACCGAACAGTTCCTCGCCCAGCTCGATCACGCCATCGACCATGGTGTGCTCGGGGCTGCCGTCGTCCAGCCGCGAGCTGGTCAGAAACAGCACCGTGCAACCGGCGAAGGCCGCATGGCCCTGCAGCTCGGAGATGAATTTCTTGGTGTCGATCTGGTTCTCCGCCTTGGAGCGGGCGTTGAGCAGGCCGTCGACGATCAGCAACGTGGCCTTCTGGCGACTGATCTCGCGGCGCAGCAGCTTGACGACTTCGTCGAGCCCCTCGTTTTCCAGGGTGTCGAAGGCGCTGACGAACTGGATCTCCGCGCCGACCTTGCCCGGGTCGAAGAAGCTCATCGTGGAAAGGAATTGAAAGAGCCTTTCATGGGACTCGGCCAACAGGGTGGCCACCAGAACACGGCCCCCGTCGCGCACATGGTTGAACGCGACCTGGTTGGCGAGAATCGTCTTGCCAGAGCCGGGGCGCCCCTGAACGATATAGGATGCACCGGCCACCAGACCGCCCTTCAATAGAGCGTCAAGTCCCTCGATCCCACTTTGAAGGCGTTGTAGCTGTTCCAAGATCTGGCTTGCCTCAGTCGAAATTACGCAAATATGGCCTGGGTTGACACATGGGTCACCCAAACCCCGCAGCGCTGGCTGAAAAAGTGATTGGCGATACTACCATGTTCATGCCTGCGCATCTGCCGACTGACCGGAGGACGCCGGCAAATACAGAATCATGGTCGTTCCGTGGCCGTTGACGCTTTCGACCTGCACGGCTCCGCCCGCCTGACGCGCGAACCCATAGACCTGGCAAAGGCCCAGGCCGGTTCCCTTGCCGGTGTCCTTGGTGGTGAAGAAAGGCTCGAACAGGCGCGGACGGATCGCCGGATCGATGCCGCAGCCCTGGTCGGCCACGGCGATCGCCACGAACGCACCGTGCAGCCCATCGACCTCCCCTGCCAACTGGCGATTGCCCGCCTGCAACTGCACCGTGCCGACGCCGCCCATGGCATCGCGGGCGTTGAGAATCAGGTTGAGCAGCGCCATGTCCAGTTCGCTGGGATCCAGTTGCACGGGGTGCAATCCGTCATCGATCTGCATCTGCAGGGTCATGCTCTTGGGCAGCGCCTGGCTAATGAAGGTCGAGGCTGCATCAAGCAACTGGTTGAGGTCGACCAGGCGACTGGGCTTGGGCTCGCAACGGGCGAAGGTCAGCAGGTTGCGGGTCATCTGCGCGCCGCGCTCGCCAGCGGTCTGGATGTTGTCCAGCAGGCTGGCCAGGCGCTGTGGATCGTCGGTACGGCTGGCCAGCTTGGCGGCGCTGAGGATGATGGTCAGCAGGTTGTTGAAGTCGTGGGCCATGCCGCCGCTCAGTTGCCCGAGGGCCTCCAGCTTCTGAGCCTGGAACAGCTGCGCACGCAAGGCGTCATAGCGGCCTTCGGCTTCGCGGCGGTCGGTGATGTCGCGGGTGATCTTGGCCAGGCCGATGAGTTCACCCTGCTCGTTGCGGATCGCATCGATCACCACCAGGGCCCAGAAGCGCGTGCCATCCTTGCGCACCCGCCAGCCTTCGTCCTGGGCACGGCCCTCACGCAGCGCCCGGTCGAGCAGGTAGCCGGGCTTGCCGGCGCGGCGGTCTTCGTCGGTATAGAAAATGGACAGATGCTGACCGATCACCTCGCCGGCGGCGTAGCCCTTGATGCGCGCCGCCCCGGCGTTCCAGGACACCACGACCCCCGCCGGGTCGAGCATGAAGATGGCGTAGTCGACGACCGCCTGAACCAGCATCTCGTAGTGTCGCTCGGTCAGGGTGCCTGGAGAGAGAGGCGCAAACTGGCTGTTCATGGTGGCCCGTTCCAGGCGGCGATGGAGGTGCAGTGTAGTCCGCGACCGATGCCGAGTGACAGTGAGTTGTACCATCCGCCCATCCCGTGGCGATTGCCAGATGACGGGCGGCCTGATATCTGTATAAAAAAACAGTACCCTGCCTGCCCCATGTCTTCAAGCATTGATCCACGTTTCTACTACCTGCACAACTTTCGCAAGGCCCTGGCCTGGATCGGCGATCGCCACGCCGACCTGCTCGATGCCCGCGAACAGGCCTTCCTGCAGGCCTTCGATGCGCTGGACTGGGGGGCCCAGGCCCTGCTGGTACGGATGATCATGCGCAAGGGCGTGCACTTTCGCGCCAGCAAGCTCAATTACGAGGAAATCGGTTGCTGCCGGCAGGCCGCCGCGGCGCTGATCGCCAATGGCTGGGTGCTCGACGATGCACCGCTGCCACTCGATGTGCTGCTGGCCCTGCTGCGCAAGGACGAAATCGTCGCCAGTTTCACCGCGCAGCTCAGCGACCGACGCGCCCGCAAGGATGACCTGGCCCAGCAGCTGGCCGCCCAGTTCGCGGCCAGCCAGTCGTTCGCCGCCTGGTGCCCGGCCCTCGACGACGTGCTCTACAGCCTGACCATCGATGACCTGAGCGAGCGCCTGCGCCTGATGTTCTTTGGCAACCTGCGCCAGGAATGGTCGGAATTCGTGCTCGCCGACCTGGGTATCTTCCGTTACGAGCGGGTCGACTTTCCGGCGGACTCACGGGCCCTGCGCTGTCGCGAGGACGTCGACGACTACCTGCACCTGCAGCGCTGCCGCGAAGCCTTCGAAGCCGGCGAGGTCAGCGACGAGCTGCTCGCCCGCATCGACGCCCGTCGCTACGACAACCCCTATATCGCCGAACGTCGCGCCAAGCTGCTGTTTCGCATCGGCCAGCACCTGGAGCGCGGCGCCGACTTCGACCTGGCGCTGCAGGTGTACGCCAGCAGTGGCTACGGCGCGGCGCGGCAGCGCTGCATCCGCGTGCTGGAACGCACCCTGCAGCACCGCGAGGCCTTCGAACTGGCCAGCCAGGCCGTGGCCGAACCGGTCAGCGATGGCGAACTACAGCTGGCCGAACGGGCACTGGTGCGCCTGGCCCGTCATCTGGGCCTGCCAGCGCAGAAACGCGGCAAGGTGCAGGCCCCCGCGCGCCTGGATCTGCACCTGCCGAAAACGCCCATGCTGGCAGTCGAGCGGCTGGTGCAACAGCATCTGCACTGCAGCGAGGCGCCGGTGCATTACGTCGAGAACACGCTGATCTGCAGCCTGTTCGGCCTGCTCTGCTGGCCAGCGATCTTCGCCGCGATTCCCGGCGCGTTCTTTCATCCGTTCCAGCATGGCCCCGCGGATCTGCTGAGCGCGGAATTCTACCCGCGCCGGCGTGCGCTGTTCGCCGAGTACCTGGCGCAGCTGGACGACCATCGCTACCGCGACAGCATTCGCCAGACCTACCGTGACAAGTTCGGCATCCAGTCGCCGTTCGTGCACTGGGGAGTACTCAGCGAAACCCTGCTCGAACAGGCCCTGGACTGCCTGCCGGCGGCTCACCTGCAAGCCTGGTTTCGCCGCCTGTTGGGCGATGTCCAGGCGAACCGCTCGGGCATGCCGGACCTGATCCAGTTCTGGCCCGAGGAAAAGCGCTACCGGATGATCGAAGTGAAAGGCCCCGGCGATCGCCTGCAGGACAACCAGCGCCGCTGGCTGGCGTTCTGCGCCGAGCACGGCATGCCGGTAGACGTCTGCTACGTGCAGTGGGCGCCAGCATGAGTTACCGCGTGGCGGTGCGCGCCCTGTGCGAGTTCACCGCCAAGTGTGGCGATCTCGACCTGCGTTTCACGCCCTCGCCCACCGCCCAGGAGGGCATGGCCGGGCATGCCACGGTGGTCGCCCGGCGCGGCGACGGTTATGAATCCGAGGTCCCGCTGGCTGGGGAATACGCCTCGCTGCAGGTGCGTGGCCGCGCCGACGGCTTCGACCCGCAGGGCAACCTGCTCGAGGAGATCAAGACCCATCGCGGCGACGTCAGCCGCATTCCGGAAAACCACCGCCAGTTGCACTGGGCCCAGGCGCGGGTGTATGGCTGGCTGCTCTGCCAGAGCCGCGGCCTGGCGCGGATCGACCTGGCCGTGGTGTACTTCAACGTGCTCACCCAGAAGGAAAGCCTGTTTCGCGAAAGCCGCACGGCCGCCGAGCTGCAGGCGTTCTTCGAGACCCTGTGCCAGCGCTTCATCACCTGGGCCGAGCGGGAGCAGGCGCACCGCCTGAGCCGCGATGCCGCGCTGGCCGAACTGCGCTTTCCCCATGCCGGCTTTCGCCATGGCCAGCGGCAACTGGCCGAGGCCGTTTACCGCGCAGCACGCGATGGCCATTGCCTGATGGCCCAGGCCACCACCGGCATCGGCAAGACCCTGGGCACGCTGTTTCCGCAGCTCAAGGCGTTCCCGGAAAAGCAGCTCGATCGCCTGTTCTTCCTGACCGCCAAGACCCCGGGCCGCCAACTGGCGCTACATGCCCTGGATATTCTGCGCGGCGAATCACTGCCCCTGCGCGTGCTCGAACACGTGGCGCGGGACAAGGCCTGCGAACACCCGGACAAGGCCTGCCATGGCGAGTCCTGCCCGCTGGCCCGCGGCTTCTACGACCGCCTGCCGGCTGCGCGCCAGGCCGCGGTCGAGCGCGTCTGGCTGGACCAGGCCGCGGTGCGCGAGATCGCCCTGCAGCACCAAGTCTGCCCCTACTACCTGAGCCAGGAACTGACCCGCTGGGCCGACGTGGTGGTGTGCGATTACAACTATTACTTCGACCTCAGCGCCCTGCTCTACAGCCTGACCCTGATCAACGAATGGCGGGTGACGCTGCTGGTCGACGAGGCCCACAACCTGATCGAACGCGCCCGGCGCATGTACAGCGCCGAACTCGACCAGGCGCGCTTCGAGGCCATGCGCAGCAACGCGCCCAAGGGCCTGAATGCGGTGCTGTCGCGCATCAGCCGGCACTGGAAGCAGCTGCACAAGGAGCAGAGCAAGGACTACCAGACCTACCCGCAGCCGCCGGATCTGCTGCTCCTGTCGTTGCAAAAAGCGGTCAGTGCCCTAACCGATCACCTGACCGACCAGCCCACCGGCAACGATGGCGAGTTGCTGCAGTTCTACCTCGACGCCATGGCCTTTTGCCGCCTGGCCGAGGCCTTCGGCCCCCACTCGCTGTTCGATATCAGCCGCCAGGCGGATGGCCGTGGCCGTAGCCACTCGGTGCTGTGCCTGCGCAACGTGGTGCCGGCGCCCTTTCTGGCACCGCGTTTCGAGGACAGCCACAGCACCACGCTGTTTTCCGCCACCCTGAGCCCCGCCCGCTACTACGCCGACCTGCTCGGCCTGCCCGAGGCAACGCCCTGGGTGGATGTCGAGTCGCCCTTCCAGGCCGCGCAGCTCGAGGTGCAGGCGGTGAGCAACCTATCGACCCGCTACCAGCACCGCGAGCGCTCCCTGGCGCCCATCGTCGCGCTGATGGCCCGGCAGTTCGCCAAGCGCCCGGGCAACTACCTGGCGTTCTTCAGCAGTTACGCCTACCTGCAGCAGGTGCTGGAGCTGTTCGACCGCGAGCACCCGCAGCTCACCCGCTGGGTGCAGGCCCGGCAGATGGACGAGGCCGAGCGTCAGCAATTTCTCGAGCGCTTCAGACCCGGCGGCCAGGGAATCGGCTTCGCGGTACTCGGCGGGGTGTTCGGCGAAGGCATCGACCTGCCGGGGGATCGGCTGATCGGCGCGTTCATCGCCACCCTGGGGCTGCCGCAGATCAACCCGATCAACGAGCAGATCAAGCTGCGCATGGCCGAGATGTTCGGCAGCAGCTACGACTACACCTACCTGTATCCCGGCCTGCAGAAGGTCGTGCAGGCCGCCGGGCGGGTGATCCGCACGCCGCAGGACAACGGTGTGGTACACCTGATGGACGACCGCTTCACCCTGCCCGAAGTACGTGCCCTGCTGCCTGGCTGGTGGCACGTGCAGCGCAGTCGCGTGCCGCAAACGCCAGTGCTGCCGCCCATGGCTCGGCGGCCGGCACCACCTGTACAGCAGCCGACCTCGAGCGAACGCCTGCCTGCCCTTGCCCAGCGTGGTCTTTTCGATCCACCTGGCTGAAAGACCACCGGCAGCGCATTGCCGCCGGTGGCAACGCGCTGCCCGCCAAGCGTCAGCCTCATGAAAGATATACTTGAATATCAGCGACTTACTTTATTGAGATGCAGTGGCACGGGCCTTGCTGAGCCAGAAGCTCACGACAAGGAGGCCCGCCATGAGCATCATCGGTTCGCTCAATCCCTACACGATGGCCACGTCCCTGCAGCGCACCCGCGCCGAGGAACTGGATTTCAAGAAGAGCAGCGATGCAGCACTGCTCGCCGAGCCCGGCAAGCCACGGGAAAACGGGCGGGTCGCGCCGACGTTCAGGAGCGATGAGGCGAATGCCCACCAGCAGGCCTATGACGAAGCCTTCGCACGGATGCTCGTGACCCTCAACAGCTCGCCCCATCGGGCGAGCGAAGACGCCCTGCAGGATACCGGCACGCTGTCGGCCAGCGACGAGCAGAAGGCCCCGTCCAAGCCGAGCGCCAGGGATGAGTTCATGGCCTACATGGCCATGACCCCGGCGGAGAAGATGCGCGACAAGATCCTCAAGGAGGTCGGCATCACCGAGGAAGACCTGGAGAACATGCTGCCTGAACAGCGCGCCGCCGCCGAGAGGGAAATCGCCGAGAAGATGAAGATTCTTCAGGAGTTGCAGGCCACCCAGGATGAACCCGGCAGCCTGCACGAGCATGCCTGATCAGCGCAGGCGGTCGACCATCTGACCGACCACGCCAAGCATGTCGGCGGCCAGTTTCATCGAGCGCTGGCCATTCCAGCCGGTCCGCGGGTTCGGCGTATCGTCATGGTCCTTGAAGGGCATTTCCAGGGTGAACGACAGGCAGTCGAATTCCTGCCCCACCGAATTGCAGGCCAGCGCCAGGTTGGCTTTGCCAGGGGCGCTGCGCGGGTAACCGAAGCGGGTCTGAAACTCGGCGCCGCTATCCACCAGGCGCTGGCGAAACTCGCTTTCCAGGGCCTCCAGGCGCGGCGTGAAGCCAGGGTTGCCCTCGCAACCGGCGGTGAACACGTGGGGAATTTCCTCGTCGCCGTGGATATCCAGAAACAGATCCACGCCGATCCCGCGCATCGCCTGCTGGACGAACAGCACTTCCGGGCTGCGCTCGGCGCTCGCCGACTGCCAGGCACGATTGAGGTCCTGCCCTGCCGCGTTGGTGCGCAGGTGGCCACGGAAGGCGCCATCGGGGTTCATGTTCGGCACCAGGTACAGATCGGCCTGTTGCAATAGCGAATCCAGCTCGCTATCGGTCGAGTCACCCAGGCGCTCGATGATGCCTTCCATAAACCACTCGGCCATGTGCTCGCCCGGATGTTGCTGGGCGATGATCCATACCTTGCGGTTCGCGCTGCCATGGCGGTGCACGCGCAGCAGCTCGATGTCACGGCCCTCGATGCTGCGCCCGCTGGCCTGCAGCTCGACGCCTGGCAATGCCAGTGCCCGTTCGATCAGCGCGGCGTGGCGCTCACGGCTGTAGGGCTCGAAATAGGCGAACCAGATCTGCTCATGCTCGGGCTCCAGGCCGAAGTTCAGCGCGCCATTGTCGAAGCGGCTGGGCACCCGGAACCAGGTCTGCTGATCATAGGAGGCGGCCGCGTTGTAACCGGTCCAGGCATGGCTGTAGGCGGACTGCCCGGCATTGGTGATGCTGAAGTCATGGCGCGCGCCCGGCGTCAGACCCTCGACATGGAAATGAAACCACTGGAAGTGATCGCTGTTGAGATCCTTGCGCATGGCCAGCAGCACCTTGTGCGGGTCGCTGGCGTCCTGCACGAGGATATTGCCGCTGTCGAAATCCGAGCTGATCTTCATGGCTGTTCTCGTTGCTGTGTTCACGGTGGCGGCAGCATCGCAGGTTCCCGACGCCGAGGAAATGCACACGCGACGATTGCAGCGCGCGGTGCTGCGCCGCACACTGGCGCCTTCCTTGTACTGAGAGCCGGAGCCAACGTGTCCCTAGCCGATGACCCCAACCGCCAGCACGTGCTGGACGCCGCCGACGCGCTGGACTGCACGGTCTACCGCCCGGACGAAGACGACCTGGACGCCGAGGAAGAGGACCTGGGCGACGCCAAGGTACTGTTCACCGGCCCGTTCGAGCCGCCCCGGGAATGGGACGCCGCCGAGCGCGAGGATTACTTCGATGGCACCGACCCGGCACTGTTCGTCACCGCGCTGATCGCCTGCGAAGCCGAGCCCGGCGCCAAGGGCTTTTTCACGCCCCAGGCTGGCGACCTGCTGGCCGCCATGAACGCGGGCAAGGTGGAGATGTACTTCGTTTGCGAGCGCCTGGATGACGAGAATGGCAGCAGTTACGTGCTGATCCGTGACGACGAGACCGACTGAGTCGCGGCGCCAGCAGGCATAAAGAAGGCATCGCATTTTTGCGGGGAGGATACGCTTGACGCCGGACTGACAAGTTTGTGTGCGTATCACCTACCGGCTTCGCACTATCCATTACCGCGTCTACTGAACCATTGTGTTGCCCCCCTTACGGGCGCCACACCTTTCTTGCTTGCCCAAGAAAGGTGTGGCAAAGAAGGGCACCCCGACATCCGGGTTTCGCTGCGCGAAACTTGATTCGCTTTGCTCACCCTTCGGGCCAGCCTGCGGCTGTTACTCCGCTTCGCTGCGTTTCCTCGCTCCGGCGCCGCTCCGGGGGCCGGCTTACATGGGCCTTCCCTGGCCCATTAAGCCTCTCGCCGCATCCATGCGGCTCGCTCCCCTACGCAACACCTCCACTCGGCCTCCTGACGGGACCGAAGCGCGAGCTTGCAAGATTTCCACGGACTCAAGTTCGGCAGCGTCTGCTTTTGCTCTTGAGCTGCGATCTCACAGACGACGCCCAAGTCCCCTTCAGGAGGCCGAGTGGAATCGCTGTGTAAGGGGTTGAGCGGCATGGATGCCGCGAGAGCTGCGATGGCCGGGGCCGCCTAGGCAGGGATGGCCCTTAGTCAGTGGGCCGCATCCGGACGTGCCCCTGGAGTGGTGATGGAGCGAGGGAACCCCGGCGCAGCAGGGCGGGGGCGCCTAGCCCGGATGGTGGGGTGCCCTTCTCTTTGGTTACTTTCTCTTGGGCAAGCAAGAGCTACGAAGCGCAGCGAAGTAACAGCCGTAGGCTGGCCCGAAGGGTAAGCGCAGCGAATCAAGTGACTCGCCCGTAAGGGGCGAAACCTATCAGACCAGGCGGCGGGTTAATGGAGAGTGCCAAGCCATCGGCAACGAACGCTTTATTGCCAGTCCGGTGTCACCATCCCCCAAGCTCTGCGGAACACAAAAAAACGGGCCCGCTGGGCCCGTTTTCATATGCATCAGTTGATCAACTACGGATCAGGTGATCGAACGCGCTCAGCGAAGCCTTGGCACCCTCGCCTACGGCGATGACGATCTGCTTGTACGGCACGGTAGTCACGTCGCCGGCGGCGAAGATGCCGGGCAGCGAGGTTTCACCACGGGCGTCGACGATGATCTCGCCGCGGTCCGACAGCTCCACCGAGCCCTTGAGCCACTCGGAGTTGGGCAGCAGGCCGATCTGCACGAAGATGCCTTCCAGCTCTACGGGGATGAACGCATCGGAGTTGCGATCCTTGTAGACCAGGCCGGTGACCTTCTGGCCGTCGCCTTTCACCTCACTGGTCAGGGCGCTGGTGATCACCTTGACGTTGGGCAGGCTGTAGAGCTTCTTCTGCAGCACGGCGTCGGCGCGCAGCTTGCTGTCGTACTCGAGCAGAGTCACTTCGGCGACGATACCGGCCAGGTCGATGGCCGCTTCCACGCCGGAGTTGCCACCGCCGACCACCGCCACGCGCTTGCCCTTGAACAGCGGGCCGTCGCAGTGCGGGCAATAGGCCACGCCCTTGTTGCGGTATTCCTTCTCGCCCGGCACGTTCATCTCTCTCCAGCGTGCGCCGGTGGACAGAATCACGGTCTTGGCTTTCAGGCTCGCGCCGCTCTCGAACTTCACTTCATGCAGGCCACCTTCGCTGGAGGCCGGGATCAGCGCGCTGGCACGCTGCAGGTTCATGATGTCGACTTCGTACTGCTTGACGTGCTCTTCCAGGGCGCGGGCCAGTTTCGGGCCTTCGGTTTCCTGCACCGAGATGAAGTTCTCGATGGCCATGGTGTCGAGCACCTGGCCGCCGAAACGCTCGGCGGCGACGCCGGTGCGGATGCCTTTACGGGCGGCGTAGATGGCCGCTGCAGCACCGGCCGGGCCGCCACCGATGACCAGCACGTCGAAAGCTTGCTTGGCGTTGAGCTTCTCGGCATCGCGGGCCGAAGCGCCGGTGTCGATCTTGGCGAGGATCTGCTCGGCGTCCATACGGCCCTGGCCGAACAATTCGCCGTTCAGGTAGATGCTCGGTACCGACATGATCTGGCGGGACTCGACTTCATCCTGGAACAGCGCGCCGTCGATGGCGACATGGCGGATGTTCGGGTTGAGCACGGCCATCAGGTTCAGCGCCTGGACCACGTCCGGGCAGTTCTGGCAGGACAGCGAGAAGTAGGTCTCGAAGTTGAATTCGCCTTCCAGGTTCTGGATCTGCTCGATCACTTCGGCGGCGAGCTTCGACGGGTGGCCACCGACTTGCAGCAGGGCCAGCACCAGCGACGTGAATTCGTGGCCCATCGGCAGACCGGCGAAACGCAGGCTGATGTTGCCATTCGGGCGATTCAGGGCGAACGACGGCACGCGGGCGTCGGTGCCGTCTGTCTTCAGGGTGATCTTGTCGGTCAGGCTGACGATATCGTCGAGCAGGCCTTTGAGCTCCTGAGATTTGTCGCTGTCATCGAGGGACGCGACGATCTCGAACGGCTGGCTGACCTTTTCCAGGTACGCCTTCAACTGGGATTTAAGGGTTGCGTCCAACATATACGAGTCCTCAATGACGAAATTCGGGCAATAAAACGCCCGGACGGGTTACGCCCGGGCGTTCGGGCGCGCTTCCAGAATCAGCGGATGATTGGTCAGCGCGGAAAACGGATTGGGAAACGTAGCGAGCGGTGTCGAGGCAAGGCGCAACGACCATCGGGAGTAACAGCCAAAGGCTGGCCCGAAGGGCGAGCGCCAGCGAGTAAATCAGGCTCGGGCGAGGAGTTTACGAGCTGTAAATGACGAGCCCGAGCCTGGTTTCAACGCCGCATCGACGACGCGCAGTAGTTTCCCGGCCGTTTTTAGATCTTGCCGACCAGGTCCAGGGAAGGAGCCAGAGTCTGAGCGCCTTCTTTCCACTTGGCTGGGCACACTTCACCCGGGTGGGCAGCGGTGTACTGAGCGGCTTGCAGCTTGCGCAGAGTCTCGGCCACGTCACGAGCGATCTCGTTGGAGTGGATTTCGACGGTCTTGATCTGGCCTTCCGGGTTGATCACGAAGGTGCCGCGCAGTGCCAGACCTTCTTCAGCGATGTGCACGCCGAAAGCGTTGGTCAGCTGGTGAGTCGGGTCGCCGATCAGCGGGAAGCGAGCCTTGCCAACGGCTGGCGAAGTTTCGTGCCATACCTTGTGGGAGAAGTGGGTGTCGGTGGTAACGATGTACACTTCGGCACCGGCCTTCTGGAAGGCTTCGTAGTTGTTGGCGGCGTCTTCGATCTCGGTCGGGCAGTTGAAGGTGAAGGCTGCCGGCATGAAGATCAGTACCGACCACTTGCCTTTCAGGCTTTCTTCGGTGACTTCGATGAATTTGCCATTGTGGAAGGCATTGACCTTGAACGGCTGAACTTGAGTGTTAATCAAAGACATCTGTGAACTCCTTCGAGGGTTGAAAAATTTACAGGAGGGATAGTAGCCCCATGTGGACCAAAGAGCCCATTGATTGAAAGCATCAAACCAATAAGCCGAGTCAATCGAACCACATAAAAAGCCTTTTAAAACAGTAATCTGAAAATTTCGTGCTCTGCAATGGGCGAACGTTCAGCATACGCGAGCGACCGATGACCAGATTTCAGACCACTTCTGTGTGCGACACCACCTTTTCCCGCCTGGTTCGCTGCCATCTGGCGTATTGGCTCACCTTGCCGCTTGCCCTGATGAGCGGCACCGCCCTGGCCGAGGAAGATCCGTTGCGGTTTTCCATCATCGAGAGCGGTGTCATGCCGATGGTGCAGATCCGCGATGGCCAGGCAGTCGACGGCATACTCCGTGATCTCTCCATGAGCCTCGCCGACAAGGTCGGCCGCCAGGCCCGGCTGCTGGTGCTGCCGCGCATGCGCGTGCACCGCGCGCTGCTGAACGGGGAGATCGACGTGCGCTGCTACGTCAATCCGGACTGGCTGACCGACAGCTATCCCGGATACCTGTGGAGCGCCCCGTTCATGGTGCAGCGCGACCTGCTGGTCAGCCGCTCCGCGCAACCGGTCGCCCCCGAGGGCCTCGCCGGGCAGTCCATCGGCACCGTACTGGGCTTCAACTACCCGACCCTAAACGCCCTGTTCGACAATGGCCAGCTGCGGCGCAACGATGCGCGAACCCAGGGTCTGGTACTGCGCAAGCTGGCAGCCGGACGTTACGATTATGCAATCAGCAACGAACTGGCGCTGCTGTGGTTCAATCGAGGCCGCAGCGAGGCCGACAAGCTTCACGAAGTCCACGAGCTGACGCGCGACGAGGTGGCGTGTCTGGTGCGCGACGCGCCCGACCTACCGACCCAGGCAGTGCTCGAGGCGATGCGGCGAATGCAGGAAAACGGCGAGTTCACTGCCATCCTGCAGCGCTATCGCTGAATGCCGGGCAGGCCAACGAGGTTTTCTCGGCCTGCCAATGCGTGAATAATGCCCCGCCTGATCCGTCGCCCCCGATGAGGTAAACCATGAGTGGCTCCGCCCACGCCGCCCACGCCGCCCCGCGCCTGAGCGCCGGGGCGATCCTGTTGATCGAACTGGCCCTGGCCCTGGGCGGCTTCGCCATCGGCACCAGCGAATTCTCCATCATGGGCCTGATGCCCAACGTGGCTCAGGATCTGGGCGTCAGCGAACCCCAGGTCGGCCATGTGATCAGCAGCTACGCCCTGGGCGTGGTGGTCGGCGCGCCGATCCTCGCCCTGCTGGGCTCGCGCCTGCTGCGCAAGCACCTGCTGTTGCTGCTGATGGGCGTGTTCGCCGTGGGCAACCTGGCCAGCGCCCTGGCGCCCGATTACCTGTCGCTGCTGGTGTTTCGCTTCTTTGCCGGGCTGCCCCATGGCGCCTATTTCGGTATCGCCATGCTAGTCGCAGCCTCCATGGCACCGCCCCACAAGCGCGCCAAGGCGGTCAGTCGGGTACTGATGGGCCTGAGCGTGGCCATTCTGGTCGGCAACCCCTTGGCCACCTGGCTGGGCCAGAGCGCCAGCTGGCGCTTCGCCTTCGCCCTGGTCAGCGTAATTGCGCTGGCCACCGTGGCGATGATTGCCCTGCTCCTGCCGCTGGACCGCAGCGAAGTGCGCAGCAGCCCGATCAACGAGCTGCGCGCCTTCAATCGCGCACCGATCTGGCTGGCACTGGGCATCGGCTCGATCGGCTTTGCCGGCATGTTCTGCGTGTTCAGCTACATGGCGCCAACCCTGCTGGAAGTCACCCGGGTCAGCCCGGGGATGATTCCGGTGGCCATGGCGATATTCGGTGTCGGCTGCATTCTCGGCAACATGGCCGGCGGCTGGCTGTTCGACCGCCTGCGCTTCAAGTCGGTGGCCTGGATCCTGCTGTGGAGCGCGCTGGTACTGCTGGTGCTGCCGACCGCCACCCACTCGCTGTGGACGGTGCTGCCGGCGATTCTCGCCCTGGGCACCATCGCCGCCCTGTCACCAGCCTTGCAGACCCACCTGATGGACGTGGCCACCGGCGCCCAGACGCTCGCCGCGGCGTCCAACCATGCCGCCTTCAACATCGCCAATGCCCTGGGCCCGTGGCTCGGTGGCCTGGCGATCAGCGCCGGGTTCGGCTGGACCTCGACCGGCTATATCGGCGCGGCGACCGCAGTAGCCGGCCTCCTGGTGTTCCTCTGGGCTTGGCACGTGCAGAAGACCCGGGCCACCGCTTAGGCCGAAGTCGCTTCCAGCACCGGCTCTGCCGGAGCTGGCTTGCGCCAGGCATGCAGCGGCGCCGCACCCTTGCCCGAGAACAGCCAGCCGGTACGCGCGCCAACCAGGGTGGTCACGGCATGCTGGCGGCCCAGAGGCAGATGCCGCGCCACGAACAGCGCGCTGTCGCGCAGCACCGCCAGCACGCTGCTGTGCGACTGGAACAACGGCGTCAGCAGGCGGCTGGCCTGGCGGTAATAACCCAGGTGAGCACCGCGCACCGCGCCATAGGCGGCGAAGCAGGCAGCAGGATCGGCAGCCTGGCCGATGCCGCAAGTACCCAGGGCATCGGCCAGCGCCACGGCGTCGACCAGGGCCATGTTGGCGCCCTGCCCCAGCTGCGGGCTCATGGCATGGGCGCAGTCACCGATAGCCAGCACCCGGCGGTCATGCCATTGGTGCATGCGCACGTCGGCGTAGCTCGCCAGCATCAGCTGCTCCGGCGACTCGATGGCGCGCAGAAAGGCGTCGGCCGGCTCGCCTGCCAGCTTGCGCACCGAATCCTTCCAGGCCTCCAGGCCCGCCTGCTGCCAGGCAGCGTGATTGACTATCGGCAGGCTCCAGAACAGGCTGCTCAGCTTGGTTTGCCGCTGGCTGTGGGTCACGCCGGTCGGCATGATGCCGAACATCTGCGAGCAGCCGCGGTACCACTGGCGCAGGTCGGTGGAGTCGGCGCCCTCCGGGGTCGGCACGATGCTCCACAACGCGCCCCAGGGGTAGGCCTTGACCACCTGGCGCACCTGCATCTGCGCACGCAGCTGCGAGCGGGTGCCGTCGGCCAGGATCAGCGCTCCGTGTTCGCCCAGCACCGACTCGTTGCCCTGACCATCGTCGGTAAGCAGACGCACATGGGTGGGCGCCTGCACGAAGCGCGAAATCGATACGCCGGTACGGATGGTCACCCCGGCTGCACGTGCCGCACCGAGCAAGGCGGTCATCAACACCCCGCGGTGAATGCCGAGGCCGAAGGAATCGGCCTGCCAGTGGGCATAGCGGGTGTCGAGAATCACCCGCCGGGCGCAGGCCGAGGTGCCGAACAGGCGGCTGACCGGCGCGCCAAGCGCGGTGCATTCATCGAGCAGTCCCAGGTGGCGCAGCGCCGCCAGCCCCGAGGGCTGCAGCAGGATGCCGGCGCCCACCGGCTGCAGCTCGGCAACGCGTTCGTAGAGAGTAACCGGCCAGCCCTGGCGGGCCAGCAGAATGGCGCTGGCCAACCCTGCGGTGCCGGCGCCGACGATTGCGATGGGTAGATCCTTCACGGGCACATCCTGTGCGGTATCGAGTGAAGGACGATTCTACCTTGCCTATTCGGGAAGAATGTCGAAGCCGCCACGGTTCTGGCTGACGATACGCAGATTGGTGACACCGCCCGCCTCGACCTTCACAAGCACCTCGCGATTGAGGCGGCCCTTGCCGCACAGGGTCTGGTCTTCGCTGTCGGCGGCGATGCCGACGATGCGATTGCCCGCCGGCACCTGGAAGCGGCCCTGTTCACCGACGGCGATACGCGCCGCCAGCTTGCGGTCGATCAGTACGGCCACGTAGCAGCCGCCGCCCATCAGCCCCAGATCACGGGTGACCAGCACTTCGCCGCCGCCCTGTACCGGCGCCTGATAGGCACGCAGGCGCTCGGTCGGGATGTCGGTGACCTTGTCGGGGTCGGCCTGATAGGACGAGCAACCGGCCAGGAGCAGCAGGGGCAGTACGGCATAGGTCAGACGCATGGGGTCTCTCCGGAGAGTCACGGGATGTCGAGCAACAGGCTCTGCTCACAGACAAGCACATTGCCATAAGCGTGCAATAAATCCATCGCCCTGGGCGCGCTGGCTTGCGCAAGGCGGCAGCACCATAATGGCGCCCCACATCTCAACGAGCGACCCCCATGGACACGCGCAAGAACATCGATGGCCTGGCCGGCGGCCTGATGGTTGGCCTGTGCATGATCTGGGGCATGCAGCAGGTAGTGCTCAAGGCCGCCGCCGACGATGTGGCACCGGTGCTGATGCTGGCTCTGCGCTCGGGTATCGCCGCGCTGCTGGTGGCCCTGTTGATGCTATGGCGACGTGACGGGCTGGGGGTGCGTACCGGCAATTGGCGGCCTGGGCTGGTGGTCGGTTTCCTGTTCGCCCTGGAGTTCATGCTGGTTGGCGAGGGGCTGCGCCACACCAGCGCTTCGCACATGGTGATCTTTCTCTACACGGCGCCGATCTTCGCGGCGCTGGGGCTGCACTGGCGGCTGCCTGCCGAACGCCTGCGGCCCCTGCAGTGGCTGGGTATCGGCATTGCCTTCATGGGCATCGTGGTGTCGTTCGCCGGGCGTTCCGGCGGTGTGGAAACGGCGGATGCCGGCCGCCAGCTGTATGGCGACGTCCTCGGCCTGCTCGGTGCCATGGCCTGGGGCGCGACCACCGTGGTGGTGCGCGCTTCACGGCTGTCCAACGCGCCGGTCACCCAGACGCTGTTCTACCAGTTGCTGGGCGGCTTCGTGCTGCTGATCCTGGCCTGCGCGGTGACCGACCAGCTGCGTTTCAATCCCACGCCTATCGCCGTCGGCGGGCTGATCTTCCAGGCGTTGCTGGTGTCGTTCGCCAGCTTCCTGGCCTGGTTCTGGCTGCTGCGCAACTACCTGGCGTCACGCCTGGGGGTGTTGTCGTTCATGACGCCGATGTTCGGCATCCTGTTCGGCGTGGTGCTGCTGGGCGAGCCGCTGGAGGCCAACTTCATCCTCGGTGCCCTGCTGGTGCTGTGCGGCATCCTGCTGGTCAGCGGCTATGAATGGCTGAGCCAGTGCCTGAAACGGCGCGCGTGATAGCGGGTAGTGATTCAGCCTTCGCTGCTGATCAGGAGCGATGGGTGTCGTGGCTAAGCGCCTTGCCCATCCGAAAAACACTCAGCCACCGCGCTGTGGTGAGCAGGCGGGAACGCCTAGTTTATGCCCAAGGTTTTTCGCGCGCATGGCGCGCTCCCACATAATCTGGGGCGAGTAGGCATTTTGCGTCAGCAGGTTCAGCGTAGAGATGAATGCGCGTGGGAGCGGGCCATGCCCGCGATTTTTTTCGCGCGTATGGTCTGCCCCCACTGGGCCAATCCGCTCAGGCGCTCTGGAAGCGCTTCACCAGCCTGGCCTGCAGCTTTTCCAGTTCGGCCGGGTCGGCCTTGCCACTGGCGTGGGCGTGCAGCCCCTGCTCGCTGAAACGCGGAATCACGTGCATATGGATATGGAACACCGTCTGCCCGGCAGGCGCACCGTTGAACTGGGCGATCTGCACGCCATCGGGCTGCAACTCGTCGGCCAGTACGCGGGCGACCTTCTGCACCGCCAGGGTCAGCTTGGTCAGGTTGTCCGCGTCGATCTCCAGCAGGTTGCGGGCTTCGGCGCGCTTGGGGATCACCAGGGTATGGCCGAAGGACTGCGGGAACAGATCCAGGAACACCAGCACGTCGTCGTCTTCGTACAGCTTGTAGCAAGGCATCTCGCCGCGAATGATCTTGGCGAAGATGTTCTGCGAATCGTAATCGCCGTAAAGGCTCATGGGCTTCTCCATCGCGTTGTGAACGTGCTCGCACCATACCGGCTCGGCCGGCTGGTGCGAAGCAGTCAGCTACTCAACGCCCCTTGCGCAGTAACGTCAGGCCGATGATCACGCCCACGCCGCACAGGGCGATCAGGTAGTACGCCGGGCCCAGCGGGCTCCACTTGACCAGCAGCGACACGGCCACCGGGGTCAGGCCGCCGAACACCGCATAGGACATGTTGTAGGAGAACGACAGGCCGCTGAAGCGCACCGGCGCCGGGAAGGCATGCACCATCACGAAGGGCACCGCGCCGATGGTGCCGACGAACAGGCCGACCAGCGCATACAGCGGGAACAGCCATTGCGGATTGGCGTGCAGGCCGCTGTAGAACAGCCAGGCACAGACCGCCAGCGCCGTGCAGCCGACCACCAGCACCCGGCCGGCACCGATACGGTCGCACAGGGCGCCGCTGACGATGCAGCCGATGCTGAGCATGACGATGGCCAGGCTGTTGGCCTTCAGCGAGGTGACTGCATCGAAGCCGTAGAGGGTCTGCAGGAAGGTCGGCGTCATCAGGATCGCCACCACGATGCCGGCCGACAGCAGCCAGGTCAGCAGTGCGGAAATCGCCACGCTGCCGCGGTGGTCGCGCACCACGGTTTTCAGCGGCAGCTCCGCGGCCAGCGCCTTGCGCTGCTGCATCTCGGTGAACACCGGGGTTTCGTGCAGCCACTGGCGCAGGTACATGGCGAACAGACCGAACACCCCGCCGATCAGGAACGGCACACGCCAGGCCCAGTCCAGCACCTGCTCGGCGGTGAACACGCTATTGATCAGCGTGGCCATCAGCGAGCCGAGCAGGATGCCGGTGGTCAGGCCGCAGGTCAGCGTGCCGCAGGCGTAGCCGATATGCCGCGCCGGCACGTGCTCGGAGACGAACACCCAGGCGCCCGGTACTTCGCCGCCGATCGCCGCACCCTGGATGATGCGCATCAGCAGCAGCATCAACGGCGCGAGGATGCCGATCTGCGCGTAGGTGGGCAGCAGGCCCATGATCAGGGTCGGCACCGCCATCATCAGGATGCTCAGGGTGAACATGCGCTTGCGGCCGATCAGGTCGCCGAAGTGCGCCATGATGATGCCGCCCAGGGGGCGTGCCAGGTAGCCGGCGGCGAAGATGCCGAAGGTCTGCAGCATACGCAGCCAGTCGGGCATGTCCGGCGGGAAGAACAGCTTGCCGACGATGGTGGCGAAGAACACGTAAATGATGAAATCGTAGAATTCCAGGGCGCCGCCGAGTGCGGACAGGGACAAGGTCTTGTAATCGCTACGAGTCAGGGGCCGGCCGGGTGCCGACGAGGCTGCAGATTGCATGGAGGGAGTTCTCGGAGGTCTACGGAGCCGCGGTGCGCTTGGCCCGCGGGGCGCTCACGATAGCAAATTCGTGGCCCGAGGGCAGCGCTGCGACGCAGCCGAATCGGGCCTGGCCACGAAATTGTGTGCATGTGTGTCAGCTTACCGACAGGTTGCGAGGGAGAAAATCCGCCCTCGCCGGGTCATACCCGCAGTTCGCATCCGTCAGCGCCTCACTAAGGAACCCCATGGACTGGCTACACCTGCTCGTTCTTTCGCTCATCCAGGGCGTTACCGAATTCATCCCCGTCTCCTCCTCCGCCCACCTGATCCTGCCCTCGCAACTGCTGGGCTGGCCTGACCAGGGCCAGGCCTTCGACGTCGCCGTGCATGTCGGCACCCTGATGGCCGTGGTGCTCGCCTTTCGCCAGCAGATCGCCGCCATCGTCAGCGGCTGGCTGGGCCATGTGCTGCAGCGCCGCGCCAGCCCGGAAAGCCGCATGGGCTGGATGATCATCCTGGCTACCGTTCCGGCTGCGGTGGCCGGGCTGGTGTTCGAATCGCTGATCGAGCAGTACACCCGTTCCATGCTGGTGATCGGCACCACCACCATCGTCTTCGGCCTGGTGCTCTGGTGGGCCGACGTGAACGGCAGCCGCGACGCCGACATGAGCCGCATGACCTGGCGCCACGCCCTGCTGATCGGCCTGGCGCAGATGCTCGCGCTGATTCCCGGCACCTCGCGCTCGGGCATCACCATGACCGCGGCGCTGATGCTCGGCTTCGACCGCAAGAGCGCGGCGAGCTTTTCCTTCCTGCTGTCGATACCGCTGATTCTCGCCGCCGGCAGCCTGAAGACCGTGCACCTGATCGAACAGGGCGATGGAGCCCATTGGGGCGACATGGCCTGGGGCATCGGCCTGTCGTTCGTCTCGGCGTTCCTGTGCATCAAGCTGTTCCTGGCCGCGCTGGATCGCATCGGCATGCTGCCGTACGTGATCTACCGCCTGATCCTCGGCACCTTCCTGCTGTTCGTGGCGCTGTAGCCGGGGTCGAGCGCAGCGACAGCCGGCAAGTGCCCTGGGTACGGTTGCGCTCGACAGCGGTTACAGGCTGACCCGGCGTTACCTTCTCCTACATCCGCGCGCCGCGTTGCCCAGCGAAACGCCAGCGCGGGCGACGCCGGGCACGGGCATGCTTATTGCCTGACTCTGGGACCCGTTGCGAGAAGGCGTGCCCCCATGCAGCACTCCCACCTGACCACCCTTCATGCCGTGGTGCTGGCCCTGGATACGCTCTGCCAGGACGGCACCTGCATCGACGAACTGCTGGCCGGTAGCGGCATCGCCCCGGCCGACCTGCAGCGCCCGGAGATGCGCATCAGCATTGCCCAGGAACGCCAGGTCTTTCGCAACGCCACGGCCCGCTGCCAGGATCTCGGCCTGCTGCTGGGCCGGCGCATGCATGTGTCGTCCTACGGGCTGCTGGGTTTCAGCCTGCTGTCGGCAGCGAGCCTGGGTGAGGCGCTGGAGGTGGCGTTCAGCTTTCCCGCCTTGCTGGGCACCCTGTTCACGCTGCAGCTGCGCCGCGATGGTGCGCAGGCATGGATCGAAGCCCGCGATTACCGCGACGCCGCAGAACTGTCCACCTTCAATACCGAGTTCTGCCTGGCCTCCCTGAAGCTGATCTGCGACGACCTGCTCGGCCGCCCCTTGCCACTGGCGAGGGCTCGTTTCACCCACAAGGCGCCCCGCTACCAGCGCCAGTACCGCCGGGATTTCGACTGCCCGGTGCAATTCAATGCCGCCGACAACGTGATCGTTTTCGACAGCCAGTGGCTGGACCGGCGCCTGCCCCTGGCCGATCCGGTGACCCACCGCGACACCCTGCAACGCTGCCACCAGTTGAACCGTGAGTTCCTCTCCCACCAGGCGCTGATCAGCCGCGTGCGCCAGTTGCTCGCCAGTCAATTGCCCGAGTCGCCGGGGCTCGATGGCCTGGCGCGCCAGCTGCGCTGTTCCTCGCGCACCCTGCGCCGTCAGTTGCAGGAAGTGGGCACCAGCTACCAGAGCCTGCTCGACGAGCTGCGCTTCGAGCAGGCGCGGCGCCTGCTCGGCGAGGAGCGCCTGCCCATCGCGCGCATCGCCGAAGCCCTGGGCTACAGCGAGACGGCCAGTTTTCGCCACGCCTTCCAGCGCTGGAGCGGCACCTCGCCAAGCCGCTATCGGCGCCCCGCCCTGGCTTGACGGCGGCGCTCGAAGTCGCCGTCAGCCTGTCGGCCAGGCGCACCGATGCGGTTCGGCGGAGCACCATCTGGTGGCCACATCTATCCCTTTTTGGCCGCTCCGCTCATTTCCCTGCCGCCCGAGAGCGACCAAGAATGCAGCTACCACAAGCGGAGGGCCAAGCATGCGCACGATCTATAGCGATGACCATCACCTGCACCACGGTCGCTGTGAAATCATCGACGGGGAGCTCAAACCCTGTTTCGAGATGCCGTCGCGGGCCGACCATGTGCTGGCGCGCGTGCGCCAGCAAGGCCTCGGTGAGGTGCTCGCGCCGCGCGACTTCGGCCGCGCGCCGATCGAACGCATCCATGATGCCGATTACCTGCGCTTCTTCGAGGGGGCCTGGGCGCGCTGGACGGCCATGGGCCGCGACGGCGACATCCTGCCCTTCACCTGGCCGGCACGCACCTTGCGCAGCGTGCTGCCGGACACCCTGCTCGGCCAGCTGGGTTACTACAGCTTCGACGGCGGCGCGCCGATCACTGCCGGCACCTGGCAGGCGGCCTGGAGTTCTGCCCAAGTCGCCCTCACCGGCCAGGCGCTGATCAGCGACGGTGCCAGCAGCGCCTTCGCCCTGTGCCGCCCGCCAGGCCATCATGCCGCCGGCGACCTGATGGGCGGCTACTGCTACCTGAACAACGCGGCCATCGCCACCCAGGCGTTTCTCGACGGGGGCTGCAAGCGGGTGGCGATTCTCGACGTGGACTACCACCACGGCAATGGCACCCAGTCGATCTTCTACGCACGCAGCGATGTGCTGGTGGCCTCGATCCATGGCGACCCGTCCTTCGAGTTTCCGTTCTTCCTCGGTTACCACGACGAGGTCGGCGAAGGTGCCGGCCAGGGCTTCAACCTCAACCTGCCGCTGGCCGCCGGCAGTGGCTGGGATCGCTGGAGCGCCGCCCTGGAAGAGGCCTGCGCGCGGATCGCCGAGTACGCACCCGAGGTGATCGTGGTGTCGCTGGGCGTTGACACCTTCAAGGAAGACCCGATTTCCCAGTTCAAGCTCGACAGCCCCGACTACCTGCGCATGGGCGAGCGCATCGCGCGCCTCGGCAAACCCACCCTGTTCGTGATGGAGGGCGGTTATGCGGTGGAGGAGATCGGCGTCAACGCGGTGAACGTACTGGAAGGTTTCGAGGGCGCCTGACCCCAAAAGCTGCCGACAACCCTGCATGCAACGGAGCACATAACCATGAAAAATCTCCACCGTCTGTTCGGCGCCACGTTCTGCGGCGTTGCGCTGCTGGCCGGCAGCGCCATGGCCGAGGCACGGGAACTGCGCGTCTACAACTGGGCCGACTACATGCTGCCGCAGACCCTCAAGGACTTTCAGCAGCACAGCGGCATCAAGCTGACCTGGGACACCTTCGAGACCAACGAGGCGCTGGAAGCCAAACTGCTCACCGGCAACTCGGGCTACGACCTGGTGGTGCCGTCCAACATGTTCCTCGACACCCAGATCAAGGCCGGCGTGTTCCAGAAGCTTGACAAGAGCAAGCTGCCCAACTGGCGGCACCTCGACCCGGCGCTGCTCAAGCTGCTGGAGACCAACGACCCCGGCAACCAGTACGGCATGCCCTACATGTACGGCACCGTGCTGATCGGCTACAACCCCGACAAGGTCAAGGCCGCGCTTGGCGAGAACGCGCCCGTGGACAGCTGGGACCTGGTGTTCAAGCCCGAGAACATGGAAAAGCTCAAGCAGTGCGGCGTGACCATGCTCGATGCGCCCAACGAGATCCTGCCCATCGCCCTGCATTACCTCGGCCTGCCGCCGAACAGCACCAACCCGGACGACTACGAGAAGGCCACCGAGCTGTTGATGAAGGTGCGCCCCTACGTGACCTACTTCCACTCGGCCAAGTACATGACCGATATCGCCAACGGCGACATCTGCGTGGCCATCGGCTATTCGGGCAGCTTCTACCAGTTCGCCAACCGCGCCAAGGAAGCCGGTAACGGCGTCAAGGTCGAGTGGCGTCTGCCCAAGGAAGGCGCGCCGATCTGGTTCGACACCTTCGCCATTCCCAAGAGCGCCAGGAACGTCGAGGAAGCCCACGAGTTCCTCAACAACCTGCTCGACCCCAAGGTGATCGCGCCGATCAGCGACTTCCTCGGTTACCCCAACCCGAACAAGGACTCCATGCCCCTGGTGGACAAGGCGATCAGCGCGAACACCGACCTGACGCCGACGCCCGAAGCGCAGCAGACGCTGTACAGCGTCGAACCGCTGCCACAGAAGATCGAACGCATCCGTACCCGCGCCTGGACCAGGATCAAGAGCGGCAGCTGAACCACTTCCCTCCCCGACGACCCCGCGCCTGACGCGGGGTCTGCATTCAGGGCAAGCGCTGCGCCGCGGTTGTCTGAACCTGCCAGGCGCGCGGCTGCTCACATGCACTGATTCACCCGGCTACGCTGAAGCGCGCCGCTGACTGAGCCGGCGCCTGTGGGCAACACAAATAAATCTCTAATGACAATAGTTTTCATTAGCGTCGTTTTGTCGCTAGAGTGGCAACCCTGTCCGGGCCACCCGCCCGACGCCATGACTGGTCAAGCCATACGAGGATAGAGATGTTCGATCGGATCCGCTTGCGCACCCTGCTCGCCGCCCTTCTGGTAGCCCTGCTGCCGCAATTGGCTGTCGCCGAAGGCAAATTCAAGGTGGTGACCACCTTCACGGTGCTTGCCGACATGGCTCGCCAGGTGGCGGGTGACGCCGCCGAGGTCGAGTCGATCACCAAGCCCGGCGCCGAGATCCACAACTACCAGCCCACCCCGGGCGACATCCTCAAGGCCCGCGATGCGCAGCTGATCCTGCGTAACGGCATGAACCTGGAGCTATGGTTCGAGCGCTTCCTGCAGCGCCTGCAGGGCGTACCCGCGGTGACCCTCAGCGAAGGCGTCGAGCCGATCGGCATCGCCGAGGGGCCCTACAGCGGCAAGCCCAACCCCCATGCCTGGATGTCGCCGGATGCCGCGATGATCTACATCGACAATATCCGCGATGCCCTGGCCCAGCACGACCCGGCCAACGCCGCCACCTACAAGCGCAACGCCGAGGCCTACAAGGCGCTGATCAAATCCACCGTGGGGCCGATCCGCGAGCGTCTGCAGACGATTCCCGAACAGCGCCGCTGGCTGGTGTCCAGCGAAGGGGCGTTCAGCTACCTGGCCCGCGACTTCGGCCTCAAGGAGCTGTACCTGTGGCCGATCAACGCCGACCAGCAGGGCACGCCCCAGCAGGTGCGCAAGGTGATCGACGCGGTGCGCGCCAAGCGGATTCCCGCAGTATTCAGCGAAAGCACCATCTCCGCCTCGCCGGCCCAGCAGGTGGCCCGGGAAACCGGCGCCAAATACGGCGGCGTGCTGTATGTGGACTCGCTCAGCGAGCCGAGCGGCCCGGTGCCGACCTACCTCGATCTGCTGCGCGTCACCTCGCAGACCATCGCTGACGGGCTGGCCGACTGATGCCAAACGCTCTGCACGAAGAGGACAGCCTGAACGGCATCCGCGTCGACGGCATCAGCGTCACCTACCGCAACGGCCATACGGCCCTGCGCGACGCCAGTTTCGGCAGCCCCGGCGGCAGCATCACCGCCCTGGTAGGCGTCAACGGCAGCGGCAAATCGACCCTGTTCAAGGCCATCATGGGCTTCGTCAAGCTGGCCCAGGGCGAAATCAGCGTACTGGGCATGCCGGTACGCGAGGCGCTGAAACGCAACCTGATCGCCTACGTGCCGCAGAGCGAGGACGTCGACTGGAACTTCCCGGTGCTGGTCGAGGATGTGGTGCTGATGGGCCGCTACGGGCATATGGGCCTGCTGCGCCGGCCCAAGGCCGCCGACCGCGAGGCGGTCGATGCCGCCCTGGCCAGGGTCGGCATGGGCGAGCTGCGCACACGGCAGATCGGCGAGCTGTCCGGCGGCCAGAAGAAGCGCGTGTTCCTGGCCCGCGCCCTGGCCCAGGATTCGCGGGTGATCCTGCTCGACGAGCCGTTCACCGGCGTCGACGTGAAGACCGAGGACGCCATCGTGCGGCTGCTCGGCGAGCTGCGCGACGAGGGCCGGGTGATGCTGGTCTCTACTCACAACCTGGGCAGCGTGCCGGAATTCTGCGACCGCACCGTGCTGCTGGCGCGCACCGTGCTCGCCTACGGGCCGACCCAGCTGGTGTTCACCCGCGAGAACCTGGAGCGCACCTTCGGCGGCGTGCTGCGCCACTTCGAGCTGCCCGGCGAAGGCCAGCGCAGCTCGCCGCTGATCGGCATCATTACCGACGACGAACGCCCGCTGGTGCTGTACGACGGCAAGTCGACCATTCGCGGCCGCGTCGACGACAAGGATCAATAGTGTCCAGCCTGCTCGAACCCTTTTCCTACGGCTACATGGTCAATGCCATGTGGGTCTCGACCCTGGTCGGCGTGGTCTGCGCGCTGCTCTCGGTGTACCTGATGCTCAAGGGCTGGTCGCTGATCGGCGACGCCCTGGCCCACTCCATCGTGCCGGGCGTCGCCGGTGCCTACATGCTCGGCCTGCCGTTCGCCCTCGGCGCATTCGGAGCCGGCACCTTGGCGGCCGGCGCCATGCTGTTTCTCAACCAGCGCAGCAAGCTCAAGGAAGACGTGATCATCGGCCTGATCTTCTCGTCGTTCTTCGGCCTCGGGCTGTTCATGGTCTCGCTGTCGCCCACCTCGGTGAACATCCAGACCATCGTGCTCGGCAACATCCTGGCCATCACCCCGGGCGATACCCTGCAACTGCTGCTGATTGCCGGCATCACCCTGGCCGTGCTGGCGCTGCGCTGGAAGGACCTGATGGTGGTGTTCTTCGACGAGCACCACGCGCGCTCCATCGGCCTGAGCCCGACGCGACTGAAGGCGATCTTCTTCATCCTGCTGTCGGCCTGCACCGTGGCGGCCATGCAGACGGTGGGCGCCTTCCTGGTCATTGCCATGGTCGTCACCCCCGGCGCCACCGCCTACCTGCTCAGTGATCGCTTCGAACGCCTGCTGCTGATCGCCGCGTGCATCGGCGGGCTGTCCAGCTTTATCGGCGCCTACGCCAGCTACTTTCTCGATGGCGCCACCGGGGCGATCATCATCGTGCTGCAGACCGGCGTGTTCCTGCTGGCTTTCTGCTTCGCGCCCAAACATGGCCTGCTGGCGGCGCGCCGCCGCGCCGCCCAAGCCCGGCTGGAGACATGAGCATGGAGATGCTGCTGCAGCCGCTGCAAATCGACTTCATGCAGTACGCCCTGCTGATCGCCGTGCTAGTGGCGATTCCCGCCGCCCTGCTGTCGTGCTTTCTGGTGCTCAAGGGCTGGGCGCTGATGGGCGACGCCACTGCCCACGCCGTGTTTCCCGGCGTCGTGGTCGCTTATATCGTCGGCCTGCCCTACTCCCTCGGCGCCTTCGTGGCCGGCATGCTGTGTGCCATCGCCGCGGGGTATCTCAAGGAGAACAGCCGGATCAAGCAGGACACCCTGATGGGGGTGGTGTTCTCCGGCATGTTCGGCCTGGGCCTGCTGCTCTACACGCAGATCCACAGTGACGTGCACCTGGACCATATCCTGTTCGGCGACATGCTCGGCATCGGCTGGGCCGATCTGCTGGAGAGCGGCCTGATCGCCCTGGCGGTCAGCGCCTTCATCGGCCTGAAATGGCGCGACCTGCTCCTGCACGCCTTCGATCCGGTGCAGGCGCGCACCGTCGGCCTGCCGGTGGGCCTGCTGCACTACGGCCTGCTGGCGGTGATGTCGCTGACCATCGTCGGTGCCCTCAAGGCCATCGGCATCGTGCTCACCGTGGCCCTGCTGATCGCCCCCGGCGCCATCGCCTTCCTGCTCACCCGCACCATGGGCGCCATGCTCCTCACCGCGGTGGCCATCGCCGTCGGCGCGGCGGTGAGTGGCGTGTACCTGAGCTTCTTTATCGACAGCGCACCGGGGCCAACCATCGTGGTACTGCTCAGCGTCCTGTTCGTGGCGGTGTTCGTTTACGCCAGCGCACGCGAGCGCAGGAGCGCCGCGCAGCTGTAGGAACTGCCGCGTTTCTACACCCGCACACAGCCCCAGGAGCCCGATCTCCAACCCCGGCGTATGGCCCGTTCTGCGCTTGCCCATCGAGCGCTGAAAGCAGAACGCCGATGGCCAGGCCTGCATACAGCTCGACCAAGGCACAAGGCCAGCCCGTACAAGGCTGGTACAGCGGCCAACCCGGACCTCGGCACTTGGGAGTAACCTCGTTCCACCTACGCATTTGGCATACCACATACCATTAAGGTACGCTCGACCCGTTGATGGAAGTGGCCCCGAGCCAGCATCCACCGCCCCTACTGCCCTCGCCTCAATAACAACATCCCTTGCCCGAGCAGGAACCACCCGTGAACATCAAACAAAAACTTACCTGGGGCTTTGCGGCCATCGCCTCCGTGCCCGTGGTGCTGGTCGCCATGGTGGTCGTCATCAACCTGCGCGAGCAGGCCCGGGACGACTTTCTCGACAGCAGCAGCCGGGAGATTCGCCAGATCGACAATGCGATGAACCAGTTCTTCGACGCCATCGCCCAGAACGTCGAATACCTGGCCAAGAGCGATCTGCTGCGCACCACCGAGAACCTGAAGAACTACACCGCTGCCGATGCCGCGCAGATGCCGCTGCCAGCCAGCAACCAGGCGCTGCTGCATGGGCTGAACCAGTTCGCGACCAGCCATCCGACCACCGCCTACCTGCAGGTGGGCCACCAGGACGGCGGTTACCTGGTCTGGCCCGATGACCCCAAGCTCAATAGCTACGACCCGCGCCAGCGCCCCTGGTACAAGGCTGCCATGGCCACGCCCGGCAATATCGTGCGCACCCCGGCCTACTACTGGGCGCCCGATGACGTGGTGCTGATGGGCACCGTGCACAGCCTCGACGACGCCCAGGGCCAGCCGGTGGGCGCCATTGGCCTGGACGTGTCGCTCAAGCAGCTCACCGACCTGGTCAAGCAGATCGAGCTCGGCGAAAGCGGCTACCTGATGTTGCTGGAAAGCAACGGCAACGTGCTGGTCGACCCACGGGATGCGGCCCACAACTTCAAGCGCCTCGATGAGCTGGGTGACGGCTACCGCGCGTTGGCCGGGGTGAGCAGCGGCTTCGCCGAAGTCGAACTCGACGGCGTGACCTACATGGCCAACGTCTGGTCGTCCGAGCAGCTCGGCTGGCGCTTTATCGGCCTGATCGAGCGCAGCGAAGTGATGGCCAAGGCCACCCGCCTGACCTGGCAGATCGGCGTGATCGCCGCGGTGCTGGCGGTAGTGTTCGCGCTCCTCGGCGCCAGCTTCGCCGGCCTGATCGTCAAGCCGATCCGCAGCGTGGCCGGCGGCCTGGAAGGCATCGCCCAGGGCGAAGGCGACCTGACCCGCAGCCTGGACGTGCGCGGCAACGACGAAACCGCCCTGCTGGCGCGCTGGTTCAACCAGTTCCTGGGGGCCATCCGCACCCTGGTGCAACGCATCGGCAGCGCCTCGGCGGATCTGCAGGGCGCCTCCGACGCCACCACCCGGGTCGCCCTGGACATGAACGACGCCGCCGTGCGCCAGCGCGAAGCGGTGGAGCTGGTGTCCACCGCCTTCAACGAGATGGTCGCCACTGCCAACGAGGTGGCCCGCTCCTGCAGCCAGGCGGCCAGCTCGGCGGACTCCGGCCAGCGCCAGGTGCATGATGGCCAGCTGCAGATCGACGACGCCACCGGCAGCGTCACCCAGCTCAGCGAAAACCTGCACAAATCCGCCCAGGCCATGCAGGTGCTGGAACAGGACAGCAAGAACATCAACGCCATCCTCGACACCATCCGCTCGATCGCCGAGCAGACCAACCTGCTGGCCCTCAACGCGGCCATCGAGGCGGCGCGCGCAGGCGAACAGGGCCGCGGCTTCGCGGTGGTCGCCGACGAGGTGCGCGCGCTGGCCAAACGTACCGCCGACTCCACCGGGGAAATCGACGGCCTGCTCGGCGGCCTGGCCAAGCGCACCCAGGAGGTGACCAGGCAGATGCAGAGCAGCCTGAGCATGTCGCGGCAGAGCGTGGAGCGTATCCAGCAGGCCCGTGACAGCTTCGAGCAGATCCGCGCCTCGGTGGACGAGATCCGCGACCAGAACAGCCAGATCGCCACCGCTGCGGAAGAGCAGCACCAGGTGGCCGAGGACATCAACCGGCATATCGCGCAGATCCACACCGATGCCCAGCTGGTCGAGGAGCTGGCCCACTCGGCGCGCAGCGACTCGCAGCGCCTGGAGACCCTCTCCGGCGAACTCGACGGCCTGGTTCGCCGCTTCAGAACCTGATCCTTCCCGTCCCCCTCCCCCGCCTCCAAGGCCCGCCCGTCACGCGAAAAACGTGATGGGCAGGCGCTCAAGTTTGTATCGGCCACGCCGATTCAGTGTCTACAACGACTACAAATTCGCCAACGACCCTTTCTGCCTGCTTCTAAGCTGTAAAAACCCAACAAAAACGCTTTACGACCCTGCAGGAACCACCGTGAACATCAAACAGAAACTCACCTGGGCCTTCGCGGCCATTGCCTGTGTGCCCGTCGTACTGGTCGCCGTCGTGGTGGTGGTCAACCTGCGCGATCAGGCGCGGGACGACTTCCTGGACAGCAGCAGCCGCGAGATCAGGCAGATCGAAAACGCCATGAACCAGTTCTTCGACGCCATCGCCCAAAACGTCGAGTACCTGGCCAAGCACCCGGTCGTACGTAACGCCGGCGCACTGAAGGACTACTCGGGTGCCGACGCGGCGACCATCGCGCAGACCGAGCAGGGCAAGGCGTTTCTGGAGATGTTCGGCCAGTTCGCCGCCAGCCACCCGAGCACCGCCTACCTGTCGCTCGGCAAGGCCGACGGCGGCTACGCCTCCTGGCCGGATGACGCCAAGCTGAGCGGCTACGATCCGCGTGTACGGCCCTGGTACAAGGCCGCCATGGCCGCGCCCGGCAAGACCGTGCGCACCGCCGCCTACTACTGGGCGCCCGATGACGTGGTGCTGATGGGCACCGTGCGTACCGTCGATGGTCAGCAGGGCCAACCGACCGGTGTGGTGGGCCTGGACGTGTCGCTCAAGCAGCTCACCGAACTGGTCAAGCAGATCAAGCTCGGCGAAAGCGGCTACCTGATGCTGCTGGAAAGCAACGGCAACGTGCTGGTCGACCCGCGTACCCCGGAACATAACTTCAAGTTGATCAGCGAACTGGGCGACGGCTACGCGGAGCTGGCCGGAGTCGAGAGCGGCCTGGTCGAGGTCGAATTGGGCGGCGTGCCCTACATGGCCAACGTCTGGTCGTCGAAAAGCCTCGGCTGGCGCTTTATCGGCCTGATCGAGCGCAGCGAGGTGATGGCCAAGGCCACCAGCCTGACCTGGCAGATCGCGGTGATCGCCGCGGTGCTGGCGGTGCTGTTCGCCATCGTCGGCGCCAGCTTCGCCGGCCTGATCGTCAAGCCGATCCGCAGCGTGGCCGGCGGCCTGGAAGGCATCGCCCAGGGCGAAGGCGACCTGACCCGCAGCCTGGACGTGCGCGGCAACGACGAAACCGCCCTGCTGGCGCGCTGGTTCAACCAGTTCCTGGGGGCCATCCGCACCCTGGTGCAACGCATCGGCAGCGCCTCGGCGGATCTGCAGACCGCCTCGGACGCCAGCACCCGTGTGGCCCGCGACATGAACGATGCCGCCGGCCGCCAGCGTGAAGCGGTGGAACTGGTGTCCACCGCCTTCAACGAGATGGTCGCCACCGCCAACGAAGTGGCCCGTTCCTGCAGCAATGCCGCATCGTCCGCCGACGCCGGTCAGCGCCAGGTCCATGATGGCCAGCTGCAGATCGACGACGCCACCGGCAGCGTCACCCAGCTCAGCGAGAACCTGCAGAAATCCGCCCAGGCCATGCAGGTGCTCGAGCAGGACAGCAAGAACATCAACGCCATCCTCGACACCATCCGCTCGATCGCCGAGCAGACCAACCTGCTGGCCCTCAACGCGGCCATCGAGGCGGCGCGCGCAGGCGAACAAGGCCGTGGCTTCGCCGTGGTCGCCGACGAAGTCCGCGCGCTGGCCAAGCGTACCGCCGACTCCACCGGGGAAATCGACGGTCTGCTCGGTGGCCTGGCTCGCCGTACCCAGGACGTGACCAAGCAGATGCAGAGCAGCCTGAGCATGTCGCTGCAAAGCGTGGAACGCATCCAGCAGGCCCGCGACAGCTTCGAGCAGATCCGCACCTCGGTGGACGAGATCCGCGACCAGAACAATCAGATCGCCACCGCCGCCGAGGAGCAGCACCACGTGGCCGAGGACATCAACCGGCATATCGCGCAGATCCACACCGATGCCCAGCTGGTCGAGGAGCTGGCCCACTCGGCGCGCAGCGACTCGCAGCGCCTGGAGACCCTCTCCGGCGAACTCAACGGCCTGGTGGGCCGCTTCAGAACCTGACCCGCCCCACGAGGCGCAAGCGTCCTGCTTGCGCCTCGGCTTCCCTGTCATTCGCGGCCTGCCGCGCTTCCCCTCTCCCGCCGCGCTCGCCAGGCCTGCTTGGCGAGATTCCGTGCTGCTCGCCTCCGGGCGCCGCCACGCCGTACCAACGATGCGACTCACTGCCTCGCCAGCCCCCGCCCCAAAACTGTGCATTGCAGACCCGATCCCGGCCGCAACAGTGGCCGATTTGGGATAACGGGCACTCGGGCGACTTACCTACCATCGATTTGGCGCTACGGGTTCTGGCTGCGCTCATTCGAGCCCGGCGAAACCGATTGCTGCTGCAACGCCGCTCCACGTTGTGCCAGGCCCGCACCTCCGACTCGAGAAATGCCATGACAACTCAAACAAGAATCGACTTCCTCTACCTCTCCGAGCAGGACATGATCCGCGCCGGGGTGACCGACATGCTCGCCTGCGTCAATACCATGGAAGAGGTGTTCGACCTGCTCTACAAGGGCGACTACCGAATGGCCGGCGCCAACAACGACTCCCACGGCGCCCTGGTCTGTTTCCCCGAGGATTCGCCGTTTCCCGACATGCCGCGCCATGCTGCCGACCGCCGCATGATGGCGATGCCCGCCTACCTGGGTGGCAGCTTCCGCACCGCCGGGGTGAAATGGTACGGCTCCAACGTCGAGAACCGCGAGAAGGGGCTGCCGCGCTCGATCCTGATGTTCACCTTGAATGACGTCGACACCGGCGCGCCCCTGGCGCACATGTCGGCCGACCTGCTGTCGGCTTATCGCACCGGGGCGATTCCAGGCGTCGGCGCGCGCCACCTGGCGCGCAAGGACGCTCGCGTCGTCGGTTTGCTCGGCCCGGGCGTGATGGGCAAGACCACGCTGGCCGCCTTCATTGCCGTCTGCCCGTTGATCGACACCCTCAAGCTCAAGGGTCGCAGCCAGAAGAGCCTCGACGACTTCATCGGCTGGGTGCAGGACACCTACCCGCAGATCACCACCATCGAGGTGGTCGACAGCATCGAAGCGGTGGTGCGCGGCTCCGACCTGGTGACCTACTGCACTTCCGGCCGCACCGGCGACCCGAGCGAATACCCGCTGGTCAAGCGCGAGTGGGTCAAGCCCGGTGCCTTCCTGGCCATGCCGGCCGGCTGCAACATCGACGCCGGCATGGAACGGGCGGACGTACGCAAGGTACTCGACAACGTCGGCCTGTACCAGGCCTGGTACGCGGAACTGCCCAAGCCTGCCCACAACCATGTGCCGGTGATCGGCGTGCGCTTCATGGACATGCTCGAGGAAGGAAAGCTGACCCTCGATCAGCTCGAAGACATCGGCAAGATCATCGCCGGCGAAGCGCCCGGCCGTCGTAACGACGAGGAAATCATCATCATGTCGGTCGGTGGCATGCCGGTCGAGGACGTGGCCTGGGGCACCGTGGTGTACCGCAAGGCCCTCGAGCTGGGCATCGGCGTGAAGCTCAACCTCTGGGAAACCCCGGCCCTTCGCTAACCCCCTCAATCCTTTCAAGGACCCTACGCCATGACCACCATCAGCAAAGTCAAAACCGGTTCCAGGTACGAAGACATGGGCAGCTACTCCCGCGTGGTCGCGGTGGGCGACTGGATCTTCGTGTCCAACACCGCCGGCCGCAATCCACACAGCAAGGAAATTTCCGAGGACCTGGCCGAGCAGACCCACCAGGTGTTCGCCAACATCGAGTCGGCACTCGCCGCCGTGGAGGCCAGCCTGGCCGACGTGGTGTGCTCGCGCGTGTTCATCCAGAACCCGCAGGACGTACCGGCGGTGATGACCATCGTCGGCGAGAAGTTTCGCGGCATCGACCCGGCCTCGACCGTGACCTGCCCGCCCCTGGGCTCGACCGTCTACAAGGTCGAACTGGAGCTGACCGCCTTCCGCGGCGCCTCGCGCGCCGACGTGAAGAAGATCAACCTGGCTCAGTGAGCCAGGTTTCCGGTCACGTCATCCCCCTTACTGTTGAGTGCTCTTCATGTCACCTCGAATAGAGCCCGTACAAACCTCCACCGAGTTTCCCTCGAGCAGCGCCGTGGTCATCATCGGTGGGGGCATCATCGGCCTCACCGCGGCCCTGACCCTGGCAGAGCGAAACATCCCGGTGGTGGTGCTGGAAAAAGGCCGCATCGCCGCCGAGCAGTCCTCGCGCAACCTCGGCTGGGTGCGCAAGACCAACCGCCACATGCACGACATTCCCCTGGCCCTGGCCGCCGAGCGGCTGTGGCAGCAGATGCCCGAGCGGGTTGGCCAGGACGTCGGCTTCCGCCAGGCCGGCATCCTGTTCGTCGCCCGTAACGATGCACAGATGGCCATGCACGACGGCTGGCTGAAATCGGTCGCCTCCCTGGACCTGGACTCGCGGCTGGTCAGCGCCGCGGAAATCGCCAAGATGGCGCCCGGCGGCCAAGGCCAGTGGGCCGGTGGCATCTACACGCCGTCCGATGCCCGCGCGGAGCCGACCCTGGCCTCCAGTGCCATCGCCAAGGCGGCCATGGCCAAGGGCGCGCTGATCATCGAGAACTGCGCGGTGCGCACCCTGGTCACCAGCGCTGGGCGCGTCAGCGGCGTGCTGACCGAGCGCGGCGAAATACGTTGCGAACAGGTGCTGCTGGCCGGTGGCATGTGGTCGCGACGCTTTCTCGGCAACCACGGCATCGACCTGCCGACCCTGCCGCTGACCTGTTCGGTGATGCGCACGGGGCCAATGGACGGGCCGACCGAGATCGCCCTGGGCGCACCGGACTTCTCGTTCCGCCGCCACAAGGATGGCGGTTTCATCGTCACCCAGCGCGGCGCCCTCGATGCGCACCTGACCCTCGATCACCTGCTGATCGGCCTGCGCTACCTGCCCCAGCTCAAGGCGCAGCGTGATTTCCTGCGGGTGTCGTTCGGCAAGGCGTTCTTCAAGGACCTGGCCCTGGCGCGCAGCTGGAAAGGCAGCTCCGTCACGCCGTTCGAGAAGGTGCGCACCCTCGATCCGGCCGCCAACCCGTCGCTCAATGCCGAGGCGCTGCGCAACCTGGTCGCTGCCTGGCCGATGTTCGCCAACGCCCGGATCGAGCAGAGCTGGGCTGGCGTCATCGACATCACCCCGGACTCCAACCCGGTGATCGGCGCGGTCGCGAAGCTGCCCGGCCTGAGCCTGGCAACCGGCTTTTCCGGCCACGGCTTCGGCACCTCGCCGGCTGCCGGGCAACTGGCCGCCGACCTGCTGTGCGGCACCACGCCTATCGTCGACCCGACGCCCTATCGCTTCGAGCGGCTCTAGCCAACGCCGCCCTGAGCAAAAAGCCCTGACTGGCAGGGCTTTTCCTTGCAGCAGCCACCTCAGCGAGCGAACTCGGCCTCGGCGGCCTTCAACTCCTCCAGCGCTTCGTCCAGCTTGGCCTGGCGTTTGGCAATCTTTTTCGGGTCACCTGCCAGTTCGGCTTCACGCAGGTCGGCCTCACGCTCGCGGATCTCCTCGCGGGCCTCGTTGACCTTGGCTTCCAGTTCACGCATCAGCTTCTGGTCCGAGCAGTTGTCGCGCACGCCTTGCAGGGCGGCACTGAGCCCCTTGGCTTTTTCCGTATGGCCTTCGGCCCAGGCGGCCTGGAGCTGTCTTTCGATGTTCGCCGCCTTCGCTTCGCACCGTGGGTTGGCAGCCGAGTCGGCCAGTGCCGGCAGGGCGGCAGCGAGCAACAGGGTGGAAATCAGGGCTTTCATCGCAACACTCCATTAACCACAGAACAGCAACGCCGGATGGCGTGCCGGCATACAGACAGCGGATCGTCGCGATGATTTCATGGGTCGGGCAAAGGTCGCGGGCGGGCAGACCGACAGGCGCTTTGCGTGAACTTCATGTCGCCGCGCCTGCCGATTGAATACAGGCCGGACAATGCGGTTCGGCGTTGCAGAGGAGTTGATGAAATGCCTGATGCTCAACGCAAGGTTCGTTACGCGGTGGTCGGCGGCGGCTGGATTTCCCAGGGCGCCTTCATGCCCGGCGTCGGCCAGACCGACAACTCGGTGATCACCGCGCTGGTCACCGGCGACCCGATCAAGGCCGACAAGCTGGCAAAGCTCTACAACATCAAGAGCTACCGCTACGAGGACTTCCCCGCCCTGCTCGCCTCGGGCGAGATCGACGCCATCTACCTGGCCACCCCCAACTTCCGTCACCGTGAATTCGCCGAGCCGGCGCTGGATGCCGGTATTCACGTGCTGCTGGAAAAGCCCATGGCCACCAGCGAGGAAGACTGCAAGGCCATCACCGCAGCCGCGGAACGCTCGGGCGCCAAGCTGATGATCGCCTACCGCCTGCATTTCGAACCCGGTACCGTGGAGATGATCCACCGTATCCGCGCCGGCGATATCGGCGACCCGCGCTTGTTCACCGCTACCTTCACGCAAACCGTCGACCCGGCCAACCACCGTATGCAGAGCGGCTACTGGGCCGGCCCGGTGACCGACATGGGCCCCTACCCGATCAACGCCGTGCGCAACCTGTTCGATGACGAGCCCCTGGAAGTGCGCGCCGTGGCCGTGCAGACCCCCGGCCGCGAAATCAACACGCCGGACACCGTGACCGTGACCATGCGCTTCGCCGAGGAACGCATGGCGGTGTTCACCGTGAGCTACAGCCTGCCCAGTACCGAACGCCTGCAGGTGATCGGCAGCAAGGGTGAGTTCGAGGCCTCGCCCAGCTTCGGCTTCGGCGAAGGCACGGCGATCAGCTACCGCGCCACCATCGACGGTGAAACCACCGAGCACGAGCATCCAGTGGTCGACCAGTTCGCCGGGGAGACCCAGTACTTCTCCGACTGCATCATCCAGAACCGCGAGCCGGAGCCCGATGGCGACGAAGGCTGGCGCGACGTGCGCGTGCTCGAGGCCATCGAGCGCGCCCTGGAGACCGGCCAGCCGCAGCGCCTCGACGCGCTGCCCAAGCGCCCCGGCGTAAGCGTCGAACAGGCCCGCCGCCTGCCACTGGCCGAGGTGCCGGAGTACGTCAACACCAGCGAGCCGGTGAGCTGAGGCTTATCGAGCAGACAACAAAAAGGGACGCCTCGGCGTCCCTTTTTGCATGCTGGCAGTGCGCGGGTTACAGCTGAACCACGTCGAACTGCACATCGGTGGCCACGTCAGCATCGTAGTCCACGTCGCTGCGCTCGAAGCCGAACAGGTTGAGGAACTGCTTCTTGTAACCGGCATAGTCGGTCAGCTCGAACAGGTTCTCGGTGGTCACCTGTGGCCACATGGCCTTGCAGGCGTCCTGCACGTCGTCGCGCAGTTCCCAGTCGTCCAGGCGCAGGCGGGCTTTTTCGTCGACTGCAGCCGGGGCACCGTCGGCGCGATACAGGCGGTCACGGAACATGCGGTCGAGCTGGTCCTGGGTGCCCTCGTGAACGCCCTTTTCCTGCATGATCTTGAAGACCATCGACAGGTACAGCGGCATCACCGGGATGGCCGAGCTGGCCTGGGTGACCACCGACTTGAGCACGGCCACGTTGGCGCCACCTTTGACTTCAGCGGCCAGTTTCCTGTCCAGGCGCAGGGCAGTCTCGTCCAGATCCTGCTTGGCCTTGCCCAGCGCGCCGTGCCAGTAGATCGGCCAGGTGATTTCCGTGCCGATGTAGCTGAAGGCCACGGTACGCGCACCTTCGGCCAGCACGTCGGCGCCAGCCAGGGCATCGATCCACAGCTGCCAGTCCTGGCCGCCCATCACGGTCACGGTGTCGGCGATTTCCTGCTCGCTGGCCGGCTCGATGGACGCCTCGATGATCACGTCCTTGTTGGTGTCGATGGCAGTCGACTTGTACGGCTGGCCGATGGGCTTGAGCGCCGAACGAACCACTTCGCCGCTCTGCGGCAGCTTGCGCACCGGCGAGGCCAGGGAGTAGACGATCAGGTCGACCTTGCCGCCCATTTCGTTCCTGATCAGCTCGATGACCTTGGCACGGGCCTCGTCGGAGAAGGCGTCGCCGTTGATCGACCTGCTGTACAGGCCCTCGGCCTTGGCGAACTTGTCGAACGCGGCCGAGTTGTACCAGCCCGCGGTGCCGGCCTTGGTTTCGGTGCCTGGCTTCTCGAAGAACACGCCCAGGGTATCGGCGCCAAAGCCGAAGGCGGCGGTGATGCGCGCCGCCAGGCCATAGCCGCTGGAAGCGCCGATCACCAGCACCTTCTTCGGACCGTCGTTACGCACGCCCAGTTTGCGCGTCGCCTCGATCTGCTCGGCCACGTTGCGCTCGCAACCCAGCGGGTGGGTGGTGGTACAGATGAAGCCACGAACTTTAGGGTGAATAATCAACGCGTTTACCTCGTCATCGTTTTTTTGGGCAGGCGACAGTCTACTGCCGATCTTGCGCCTGAGAAAAAGGCTAATTAGACCTATTGGTCGCTCCAAAAGCCAGCCAGGCCACATTTACCGGCTGCGTTGCGTGGTCGCAGTGCGATTCGGTAGCGGGCCGGGCGCCGCGAAACCCCGCCGTGCTGCAGCGGTCAGATCGCCGACACTGGCCTTCGCGACGGCGATTCCTTACCATCGCAAGCCTTCCAACTCCAAGGCCGCACAGGCCGTAGCCACGCCCCGCCCTCTGCCGGGCGTCCGTCTTGCTCGATTCAGGTAACCCATGAAAATCGCCCGTCTGCGCGCCGATATCCTGGCCGGTCTCACGTCCTCGTTCGCGCTGGTGCCCGAGTGCATTGCCTTCGCCCTGGTCGCCCAGGTCAACCCGCTGATGGGCCTGTACGGGGCCTTCTTCATCTGCCTGATCACCGCCCTGTTCGGCGGCCGCCCGGGGATGATCTCCGGCGCCGCCGGCTCCATGGCGGTGGTCATCGTCGCCCTGGTGGTGCAGCACGGCGTCGAGTATCTGCTGGCCACCGTGCTGCTCGGCGGCCTGATCATGACGGCCTTCGGCCTGTTGCGCCTGGGCAAGCTGGTGCGCATGGTGCCCTACCCGGTGATGCTCGGCTTCGTCAACGGCCTGGCCATCGTCATCGCCACCGCCCAGTTGGAACACTTCCAGCGCGGCGGCCAGTGGATCGCCGGCAACGAGCTGTACCTGATGCTCGGCCTGGTGGCACTGACCATGGCCATCGTCTATATCCTGCCGCGCCTGACCAAAGCGATTCCGCCGGCCTTGGCGGCGATCCTCACCGTAGGCCTGCTCACCTACTTCCTGCACCTGCCCACCCATACCCTGGGCGACATGGCGAAGATCGCCGGCAATATGCCGGTGCCGGCGCTGCCGCAGATTCCCTGGACCCTGGAAACCCTGAAGATCATCCTGCCCTACGCGGTATTGATGGCCATGGTCGGCCTGCTGGAAACCCTGCTGACCCTCAACCTCACCGACGAGATCACCGAAAGCCGTGGCCACCCGAACCGCGAATGCGTGGCCCTGGGCGCGGCCAACATCGCCTCGGGCATGTGCGGCGGCATGGGCGGCTGCGCGATGATCGGCCAGACCATGATCAACCTCAGCTCGGGCGGCCGTGGGCGGCTGTCCGGTATCGTCGCCGGGGTGATGATCCTGCTCTACATCCTGTTCCTGTCGCCGCTGATCGAGCTGATCCCCCTGGCGGCCCTGGTCGGGGTGATGTTCGTGGTCGCCCAGCAGACCTTCGCCTGGGCCTCGCTGCGGGTGCTCGGCAAGGTGCCGCTCAACGACGTGCTGGTGATCGTCGCCGTGACCATCATCACCGTGCTCACCGACCTGGCCGTGGCGGTGTCGTGCGGCATCGTCATCGCCGCGCTGAACTTCGCTTGGCAGCACGCCCGCGAGCTGCACGCTGAAAGCCGCCTGGAAGCCGACGGCAGCAAGCTCTACCTGCCCCGCGGCACGCTGTTCTTCGCCTCGACCACGCAGTTTCTCAACCAGTTCGACACCGCCAACGACCCCGAGCAGGTCACCGTGGACTGCCGCCACCTGAGCTTCGTCGACTACTCGGCCATCGCCGCCCTGATGACCCTGCGCGAGCGCTACACCAAGGCCGGCAAGCACCTGCGCGTGGTGCACCTGTCCGAACGCTGCAAGCAGCTGCTCAAGCGGGCGGGGATGCAGCCGGTCTGATCGGTCAGACGCAGGCTCAGGCCACCCGCACGGTCAGGCTGTTGGAGCCGGTGCCCAGGGTGCTGATGTCATCCTTGGGCACGACGTACCCTTCACCCTCGCCCACCGCTGCCCGGTAATAGTCGATCACCGGGTCATCGAAGACTTCCGAGGTGGTGGTCTTCTTGAGGCCGTAGACATTGCCGTGCTCGTCCCGCGCCTTGATGGCATCCGGTGCGTCGCTGACGATATCGTCCAGGGTGCCTGACGTCGCACCGCCCTCGCTCGGTTCGATGGTCATGCGGGCATTGTTGCCCTCGATGTAGCTGACGTCGTAGAAGGTCTGGTTGCCGTCAACGCCGCCATTGAACGCCACCTCGCCCAGCGTCACATGGGCGCCGTCGCCGGCCGTGCTGCGGAAGTTGCCGGACCAGCCTGCGGGGAAGCCCTGCGCCAGCGTCTCGCCGGGCTGCAGGGTGATGGCGGGTATGCCGGCCTGCCCCGCATTGGCGGTGAACTCGATGGTCAGCGGCGTATCGCCTTCGTTGACGAAGGTCAGGCTGTTGCCCTCGGCGATCGCGGCGTCTCGCGCGACATCGTCGGTGGGCGTAACGGGCGGCGATGCCAAGGGGTCATGGTCGACCAGCGCCTGCTGCTGCGGTGGCAATTGCGCCAGGTTGGCGGGCGCCGGCGGCGGCGGTACCTCGCCCGGCGTGGCCCCCGGCATCATCAACTGCAGCACATCCAGCTCGTTCTGGTAATGCTGCGCCAGGCCCTCGTCACCGGCGGCCTTTGCCTGGTCGCGAGCCTGTTCGCGGCGGGTCCATTCGCCCTGCCAGGCGCCAGCCAGCGCGGCATCGAACTCGGGGCCCGGATCACCCTGCCCCGGCACCGTGTTCAGTTGCCCGACATTCTCGACGCTCATGATGGTTCCTCCGCTCGAGCCTGGTTGTAGGACAGACCCTAACGCCAAGCCGGGCGGAGGCGCTGTGAAAAACTGTTAAACACGACGAGCCTCATCCACCCGCCGTTTCTGCTCCTGGCCGCGGCCACGCTGGCTATCGCTGCAGCGCCGCCATATCCACGCCTTTTCCCCCGGCCGCGATTGCAATCAATCTGTCATCCGCGCCTCGCACAGTCCCGGTTGCCGCGGCGCCCCCGCGGCCATCGTGCTTGTATCGGCTCCCTGCCGGAGTCGTGGTTGTCAGGCAACCCTCATACCTCTGGTCGAATGGAGCCCACCATGAGCAGCATCCCGCGTCTGTCGAAAACGCCGCCGTCCTCCTCCGAAAAAACCTTCGATACCAACCTGGCCCTCGCCCAGACCAAGCCTCGCCAGGACTACAAGCCCGCTGCGCCGGATGCCAAGGCGCCCGCCCTCGCCGACTACAAGAGCATCGGCCCGGCCAATGAAGTGGCCAACGACACCATCCGCTTCGAGACCCAAAACGGCGACCGGATCATCGTATTGCGCTCCACCGCCCCGGCGCTGTTCGAGCAGGTGAAAAAGGATTTCGAGACCCTCAAGGCGCTCAACCAGGCCACCGCCGAGGGTGATCGCCGCGCCGGCAAGGACGACAAGGCGCCGGACAAGGTGAGCGATTACCAGGCCATCGAAAGCCTCTCCCCCGAGGTGATCCGCTACCGCAACCGGGACGGTGACGGCGTGGTGCTCGCCAGGGCCGACAACCCCGATATGTTCGACAAGCTCAGCGGCGTCAAGGAGTCTCTCGACGGCATTACGGCCAGCGAGGAGGACGGCTACCGCCGCGCCAGCGACAACGAGACCTGGCCGCCCTACAGCGGCCTGGGTGTTGGCAAGGTCGATGAAATGGGCCCCGGGGTGATCCGCTATCACAACGGCGACGACAAGGTGGTGCTGCACAAGGACGACAACCCAGGCCTTTTCGACTACCTGAGCAAGATGGAAAAGCTCATCAGCAACGATGACTCCCGCGGTGCCATGGATCGTGCCCAGAACGACGGTTACAAGCTGCTCGACCGTGATGGCGAGGCGCCGCCCTACCCCGACTACAAGGCCATTCGCTGGGAAGGCAACGTCGGCGACAACGGCCTTATCACCTACGAAACCTGGGACGGCGAAAAGGTCGCGGTATCGGCCGCCGTCAGCCCGGAGCTGTTCGCCCAGCTCAAGAAGACCGCCGAGATCATGCTCAAGGCCAACGAGCAGGAGAAGGAAGGCTACGCCATGCTGCACCCGGACGATTACCTGACCAGCGAGGAGATCGCCGGCGCCACCATCGGCCCCGAAGGCGAAGTCGGCGATGGCTACGTGCGCGCTGAAATCTTCGACGGCGACAAGAGCCGCAAGGTCATCGTCTCCCGCGAACTCAATCCCACCCTGTACGACCGCCTGGTCGCCGAAGACCAGGGCCGCCGCAACAACCTCGAGATGGTCGATGATGCCCGTGGCGACAGCGATCTACCGAGCACCGGCGAACTGGATATCGGCAGCATGGCAACCCGCGAGAAAGACCCCAAGGACAGCAAACGCTCGCTCACGGTCAGCGAGCTGACCTGGCAAAAGGTCATCGACGGCTGGAAGAAAGGCATCGAAGACGGCTCCATCAAGGAAGACGACGACCGCGCCAAGATGTACCGCGCCCTGCGCGCCCAGGGGACGCTGGAGGGCGGCCTGGACATGGTCACCCTGGACATCAGCAAGGGCCAGAGCACCAGCGGTACCAAGGGTGAGGATTTCGAAACCATCATCGACGGCCGCAAGGTCGACGAGCAGCTCACCACGCTGTTCTCCAGCGAAGCCGTGCAGAAGGATTTTCTCGACGCCCAGAAAAGCGCCCTCGACGCCCTGCCCAACAAGGACGAGGTGACCAGGAAACTCGAGGACATGGCCTTCAGCGAGGATTACGTCAAGCACATCCGCGACCTGCAGGCCGACGGCAAAGACGACCTGGCCGCCGCCGACATCCGCGAAACCTACGCGCAACTGGCCATCGCCAACCCGGAAAAGGCCGCCGAGTTCGCCCAGAAGCTGCAGCTCGACGCCACCATCGTCGACCTCGACAAGCTCATGGCCAATCCCGAGCTGATCAACGATGACAACCTCGCCCTGGCCACCCAGGACGTGGTCAAGACCGTACTCACCGCCCTGAAGAAAGCCGGTGTCGACCTGCCGCGGCGTACCGCCGAAAGCCTCGACAAATTCGTCAATGAATTCCTCGGCGACAAGCAGACCGCCAAGGATTTCGGCAAGGCGCTGCAGGAACTGGGCGACCGCTTCATCAAGAACGGCGAAGTCACCCAGAGCGACATCGACGAGCTGATGAAGAAGGACGTCTACAAGGCGCTCAACGAAAAGACCGACGGCGGCATGCTGTCCGCCGTCAGCGTGCTGAACAGCAACGGCGCCCTGGGCTCGACGGGCGGCCTGATATCCCTGGCCTCGGGCATCTACCAGATGGCCGGCGGCAAGCTCGGCGGCACCCCCGAGGAACGCCTGGCCATCGCCAAGGAAATGGTCGCCTTCTTCGGGGCCAGCCAGCATTTCGTCAACCTGGGCACCAACATCATCGACAAGGTCAATGGCAGCCACCTCAACGCCATGCTTGGCCTGGACAAATCCCTGCCGGAGATCTTCGGCAAGGGCCTGCCCGAGAACCGGCCGTTCACCTCGGAAATCGGTGCGCGCTTCCAGAGCAACCTCGATGAGCTGCTGAGCAGCGCACCGCTGGCTGATGACGCCAAGATGGCCGACAGGCTCAACCTGTCCACGGACGATTACAAGCAGGTCATCAAGGGCATGAAGGAAGGCTTCAGCGGCACGCCTGTGCTCGCCGACTCCAACGCCTTCAGCCGCGGCGCGGGCGCCTTCCTGCGCGTGCTGGACGCCGGTGCCAACACCTTCGTCGGCGTGGCCGATGCGGTGCTTGGCGGCTTGATGATCAAGAAAGGCGCCGACTCGGGCGACAAGGCGATGATCGCCCAGGGCGCCATCACCGTGGCGGCCGGTGCCTTCGGCGTGGGCGGCGGCGCCGCCTCGGCCGGCGCCCTGGCCAAGCTCAGCTTCGCCCGCGCCGCGGTCGGCCCGATGTTCTGGATATCCGCCGCGCTGACCCTCGCCACCCTGCCCTTCAGCATCATCGAGGACATCAAGTACAACAACAAACTCGACGACTACCGCGACAGCCTCAAGGACCTGTTCACCGACCTAGAAGGTGACGACCTGCTCACCGACGACGGCCTGCAGCGCTTCGAATTCCTCGACGAGTACATGCACAGCTACGGCCAGCGCGATGCGCCGGACGACACGAGCATCTTCGAGTACCGCAGCGACGAGTGGGATTACTTCGTCGACAAAGGTCACACCTACTGGGATGGCCAGCACGAAGACTACGAGGGCGACGGCGACAACCTGGATACCGTCATGGATCGGGGCTCAACCGTGGCGTCCTGAAGCCAGGTCGGGGTGGCATGAGCGCCTGCGCAGCGGGCGCTACGCGCCGTAAAGACCCGTAGGGGATCGGGACGCGCAGTCAACGCCTACGGGACGTCTGCCTCGGCTGCAGCGCATCGAGCGCCGGGGCGTTGTCTCGCGCCCACCCGTAGATCATCTCGATGGGCTCGACCAGCCGCTGGCCGAGTTCGGTGAGCGAGTAGTCGACCGTGGGCGGCACGCTGTCATGGACATGGCGGTCGATCAGGCCGCTGGCTTCCAGTTCGCGCAGGGTCTGCACCAGCATTTTCTTGGAGATACCGGGCAGGCTGCGCTGCAGCACGCCGGTACGGGCCGAGCCGCCGTGGCGGGCATGCAGCGTGTGCAGGATCATGCTCGTCCACTTGGTGGCGAACAGTTCGAGTACGCGTCGCGGCGCGCAGTCTTCGCGCCATTGTTCATCGGGAGTACCGGGTTGCATCGGGGTGGTTACCTTTTGGTGCCGTCTTGGTTTGAGTCTGCTGCATCGCTATGGTGCCAATACTCGTTCTTGTGGAGGAATAGATTCATGGCACATCACGCACTGGTCGTCGGCGCCAGCGGTATCGTCGGCAGCGCCACCTCGCGGCTGCTGGCCGAACAGGGCTGGCAGGTCACCGGTCTGGCCCGCAACCCCAACACCGCCGAAAACGTCACCCCGCTGGCCGCCGACCTGCTCGATCCCGCCTCGCTGGCCACTGCCCTCGAAGGCCTCAAGCCCACCCACCTGTACCTGACCACCTGGGCACGCCAGGCCACCGAAGCAGAAAACATCCGTGTCAACGCGGCGATGATCCGCAACCTGCTCGATGCCCTGCGCGCGGCCGGCAGCGTCAAGCATGTCGCCCTGGTCACCGGCCTCAAACATTACCTCGGCCCGTTCGAGGCCTACGGCAAGGGCACCCTGCCGCAAACGCCGTTCCGCGAAGAACAGGGCCGCCTGGACGTGGAGAACTTCTATTACGCCCAGGAAGACGAAGTGTTCGCCGCCGCCGAGCGCGATGGCTTCACCTGGAGCGTGCACCGTCCGCACACCGTTACCGGCGTGGCGGTCGGCAACGCCATGAACATGGCAACCACCCTTGCCGTCTACGCCTCCATCTGCCGGGAAACCGGCCGCCCGTTCCGCTTCCCCGGCTCGGCCGTGCAGTGGAACAGCCTGACCGACATGACCGATGCCCGCCAACTGGCCAGGCAGTTGCACTGGGCCTCGACCACCCCGGCGGCCGCCAACCAGGCGTTCAATGTCGTCAATGGTGACGTGTTTCGCTGGAAGTGGATGTGGCAACGCATCGCCGAGTGGTTCGGTATCCAGGCCGCGCCCTTCGAAGGCGAGCCTGCACCCCTCGAGAAGCAGATGGCCAACGACGCGGAGATCTGGCACACCCTCGCCGCCAAGCACGGCCTGGCCGAAGCCGAGATCGAGCGCCTGGTCTCGCCCTGGCACACCGATGCCGACCTGGGCCGCCCCATCGAAGTGGTCACCGACATGTCGAAAAGCCGCAAGCTGGGCTTTCTCGACTACCAGGCCAGCGACGATGCGTTCTTCGCGGTATTCGAGCAGTTGCGTACGGCCAAGCTGATTCCCTGAGCAGGGTTTCGGCCCGCAAGGGAGACCCGCAACGGGCTACCGGTTCCAAGGCTGCGCGCGGCCGCAGCAGGGCCGGCAGGAGCCCGCGACCCGCTTCGTTAACCTGAACCAACCCGGCCTTTCCCGCCCTAAGCAGAACCGCTGCAGGGAAAGGGAACCGGGCTGGTATGGCCGGCTGGCAGCGTAATCGGGTTTGGGAATTTGGGCGTATTGCCCTATCCTCGCGCCCCTTCGAATAAGACGACCAAAGGAAGACGCCCGTGTCTGCGTTGCTCGATGCCTTCTCCGGCCTGCTCTGGACCTACCTTGCCATCCCCATGCTGCTGCTCAGCGGCCTCTACCTCACCTATGTGTGCCGCGGTGTGCAGCTACGGATGATTCCGGAAATGTTCCGGGTGATCCTCGAGCGCAACCATGGTGACAAACAGGCGATCTCCTCCTTCAAGGCCTTCACCATCTCCGCAGCGTCGCGGGTGGGCACCGGCAATATCGCCGGGGTGGCCACGGCCATCGCCGTCGGCGGGCCGGGTGCGGTGTTCTGGATGTGGATGGTGGCCCTGGTCGGTGGCGCCACGTCCTTCGTGGAATCGACCCTCGGCCAGCTGTACAAGTCGGACAAGCAGTACCGCTACCACGGCGGCCCGGCCTATTACATCCAGCGCGCCCTGGGCTGGCGCTGGCTGGCCGTGGTGTTCGCGGTGATGATCAGCATCACCTACGGGCTGGTGTTCAACTCGGTACAGGCCAACTCCATCGTCGACGCCATGCAGACCTCCTTCGGCGGTGAAGGCGGCAGCCGCACCCTGGCCTGGGGCGTGGGCATCGCGCTGACCGTGCTGACCGGGGTGATCATCTTCGGCGGCGTGCAGACCATCTCCAAGGTCTCGGTCACCGTGGTACCGGCGATGGCCCTGCTGTACCTGGGCATCGGCCTGGTGGTGATTCTGCTCAATATCGACCAGGTGCCACGGGTGTTCAGCGATATCTTCGCCCATGCCTTCGGCCTGCGCGAAATCGCCGGTGGCGGCATCGGTGCGGCGATCATGATGGGCGTGCGCCGCGGCCTGTTCTCCAACGAGGCCGGCATGGGCTCGGTGCCCAATGCCAGCGCCACCGCGTCGGTGTCCCACCCGGTCAAGCAGGGCCTGGTACAGACCCTGGGCGTGTATTTCGACACCCTGGTCATCTGCACCATGACGGCGCTGATCATCCTGGTCGCCGACCCGACCCACGCCTACGGTGATGCCACCCTGGGCGCCAGCCTGACCCAGTGGGCGCTGGCCGAGCAGCTCGGCAGCTGGGCGATCCACTACCTGACCTTCGCCATCCTGCTGTTCGCCTTCACCTCGGTGATCGGCAACTACTATTACGGCGAGTCCAATATCCAGTACATGTTCGACAGCAAGCTGCTGCTCAACCTGTTCCGCGTCCTGGTCATGGCCTTCGTACTGATCGGCTCGGTGGTCAAGGTGTCGGTGGTGTGGTCGATGGCCGACGTATTCATGCCGCTGCTGGCATTGACCAACCTGATCGCCATCCTGCCCCTGGCAGCGATCGCCGCGCGCCTGCTCAGCCACTACAACGCCCAGCGTCGCCAGGGCGTGGAGCCGGTGTTCCACCGCGACGACATGCCGGACCTGAAGAACATCGAGTGCTGGGATGGCAGCGACCACGTCACCTGCGCGCAAACCTACCGCGAATCGGCCACCGAGGCGCTGAAGAACTGAGGTGCCGGCAGCGCTGCATGAACGAACGCCGACCTTTTCAGGTCGGCGTTCTGCTATCCGCTACGGCAACACGCTCGCCACCTAGACGGCCCGCACGGTCAACAGGCGCACGCCCAGCCCGATGAACAGCGCACCGGTCAGACGCCTGAGGGCCGCCACCCAGCCCATGGCCCTGAGCCGCTTGCCGAAGCGAAACGCCGTAAAGCAGTACAGCGAATGCACCACCACCACGATGGTGGCGATGGTCAGGTACATGACCGTGAACTGCAGCGTCACGGAGCGCTCGGGCTGCAGAAACTGCGGCAGGAAAGCGCACAGGAAGATCATCGTCTTGGGATTGCTGGCCGACACCAGAAACGCCTCGCCAGCGATACGCCAGTTCGCCACCCGACTCAGGGTCGGTTGCGTCACGCTGCTACCGGCACCTGGCCGACGACCGAACAGCTGGCGCATCCCCAGGTAGATCAGGTAGCCGGCGCCAACGATCTTCAGTGCCAGAAAGGCGGTTGGCATGGCGATCAGCAGTGCACCGACGCCCAGCGCGACGCCCGTGGTGACCAGCAGCTGCGCCGCCAGGTTGCCGATCAGCGTGGCGCCCATGGCCGCCGGCCCGTGGCGCAAGGCATTGCGCACCACCAGCAGCACGTTCGGCCCGGGCGTCAGGGTGGTGGCCAGATAGGCCAGGAAAAAGGTGAACCACAGGTGCAGGGCCATGGCGGCGGCTCGTGAAGGCTGAAGTAGCTGATCCTAGCAGTAACCGGATGTTTCAGGCAGCACGGTATCGGGCCGGGGGACTTACGCCAACTCCGAACTGCCTATGGTGGCGACCGTGCGCCGGTCCAGCCAGGCCAGCAGGTCGTCGGCTTCGAGCGGGCGCGAAATGTAGAAGCCCTGGGCTTCCTGGCAGCCCCACTCGCGAATCACCTTGAGGGTATGCTCGGTTTCGATGCCTTCGGCGACCACCCGCTGGCCCAGTTCCCTGGCCAGGCTGATCAGGGCGCGGACGATGTTCCAGTCCTTGTTGCCCGGCTGCAGGTCATCCATGAACGAGCGGTCGAGCTTCACCGTATTGGCGGGAATGTCGCGCAGGTAGGACCAGTTGCTGTAACCGCTGCCGAAATCGTCGATGGCGATTTCCACGCCCATGGCCTGGAGCCGCTCGATCTGGGTGATCACCACAGAGAAATCGCCGACCAGCGCGCTCTCGGTGAACTCCACTTCCAGGCACGAGCCGTCGAGTTCGTTGCGCGCCAGCAGCCGGACGATCTCGTCGGTCAGGTGATCGTTGTTCAGGTCCTCGGCCGAGACGTTGATGGCCACCTTGAGATCCGTGCCCTCACGGCGCCACGCATCGATCTGGCGGATCGCCCGGTTGATCACCCAGAAGCTGACCGCGTGGATCAGCGGCGTCTTCTCGGCCAGGGGAATGAACTCGGCGGGACCGACCTCGCCCAGGGTCGGGTGCGTCCAGCGCAGCAGCGCTTCGACGGACAGGCAGGCGCCCGTATGCAGGTCGACCCGCGGCTGGAACACCAGGCGCAGCTGGTCATCGGCACGCACCGCGTTGGCCAGGTCGTTGAGCAGCCGGGTGCTGCGCTGCTGCGCGGCATCCATCTGTTCGTCATAGAAGGCCCAGCCCTGCCCCGAGGTGCGCGCTTCATCGGCGGCGCAGACGATCAGGCGCATCCAGTCTTCGGGCACCTCGCCAGGTTCCAGACGCAGCACACCGATGCCGATCTGCGGCAGCACCGGCAGTTCCTGGCAATGGATAGGCTTGCCGAACGCCTCGAGCAGCGTGGCGAACACCGCCTGGGCCTGTTCGAGCTGGTCGCCGGGCACCCTGCAGGCGAAGCGCAACGCGCTGATCTTGTAGAGCTCCCAACTGGCCGGCAGCAAGCGGCGCAGAAGGTTCTTCACGGACAGGGTGAAGTCGGTCAGGAACTGGAAGCCGAGCGACTTGAGCATGTCGTTCAATTGCGCCGGGGACACCAGCTCGATCGCCACGGCCAACGGGCTCTCGCCCCGCTCGATCGCGTCGCTGATGTCTTCGTCCAGCTTGGCGTGGTTGTACAGCCCGGTAGTGCCATCGATAAAGGCGGCGGCGCGCATTTCGTCGAGGCGGGTCACGGCCAGGCGACCGATCTGCTGCAGCATCGCCATGTCGGCGGCGGACATCTGCGCGCGTGGTTCGGTATCGATCACGCACAGGTTACCGAGCACCAGCCCGCCTTCGAGCATCAGCGGCACGCCCGCATAGTAGCGGATGCCCGGCTCGCCGGTGACCAGCGGGTTGCAGCGAAAGCGTTCGTCCTGCTGGGCATCGCAGACCTCGACGCTGTCGCCGATGGCCACGCTGTAGGCACAGAACGAGTCGGCGCGCGGGGTTTCCTGCAGCTCGGTCCCCACCCGGGCGCGGAACCACTGGCGTTTGCGGTCGAGGATGGTGATCAGGCAGATCGGCGTGTTGAAGTACAGCGCGGCGATCTTCACCACTTCATCGAGGAAGGCGTCGCTGTTGCCCTCGACGAGGCAGGGGTGCGCGTCGATCAGGCGCTGCCGGCTCAGCTCGTTCATCGGTAGGGGTGGGTACGGAGCCAGCATCGTTGTTCTCTCGGTTGTCGCGCAAAACGGGTGCCGGAATCCCTGTCGCAGACCTTCCGGACGAATGATAACCAAATGACATCATGGCCCATAGAGAGTTGCGCAAATCTTTACAACCGTTCGGCCGATGAGAACCTTGCGCGATGGCGGGCTCGTGGATTTCAGACACCTGTCAACGTATGGAGTGCGGTCGGCACGTACACTGCCACCCTCTCAACATGGACGTTCACGAGGTTCGCATGCCAGGTTGCCGCCTGCTCTACGGCTGCGTAGCGATGGCCGCCCTGTGGTGCAGCGCCGGCCTGGCACAGAGCCTGACGGGCGGCGCCGCGCAGTGGCCGCCCTACAGTTATCAGGATGGCGATGGCCGGGCGACCGGGATCGCCGTGGATGTCATGCGTCAGGTCATGGCGCAGAGCGGCAACCGGGTCGAGTTCGTCTTCCACCCGGCCAGGCGTCTCAATGTGCTGCTGGACGAAGGTCGCCTGGACCTCAACTATGCCGACTCGCCCCTCTGGAACGCCGAGGACGCCGCACAACGCTTCGTCTACTCCCAGCCTTACCTGCAGGTGCGCGAGTATCTGTACTTCCTGGGCGACCACCCGGCCCGGCACCTGCCCATCGCGCAGATGCGCGGGCTGCGTATCGGCATGGTGCGCGGTTACGCCTACCCCAGCCTGGACGGCGCCCTGGCCAGCGGGCAGTTGGACAAGCTGGAAACCTCGCGCGATCACGCGTTGCTCGAACTGCTGGTGCGCCGGCGGGTCGATGCCGTCGCCATGGTGGACGATGTGTTCATCGATCAGCTCGCCGCTCGCAAACTGGAGCCGGAGGGCTTTACCCGCGGCGCCCAGCTCAGCAATGCGCCGCTGGTGATCAAGCTGCAACGCCGGCACGCCGATCAGTTGCCGCGGCTCGATGCGGCGCTGCAGGCGCTGATCCGCAGCGGCGAGGTCGAGCGCATCCGCCGCCGCTATCTGGGCGCCGAGCCCGGCAGCGCTGCCGCGAAACGCTGAACAGGGTGGCAATGGGCCGGGCGTGCCGTGCACAGGCCTTGGAAAACAGCGAAATATGGCGGAACGCGGCGCCGCTTCGACCTCTCTTAGCTAGCAGACAAGCTCGTCATGCCTCCGATTAATGCGCTCGCCTCGATGATATGGATCAGTTGACCAAGCCAGCCCCCACCGAAACCGTTACCGAGCGCCTGGGTTTTACCGCCAATGGCGGCAAGGTCGGCGAACTGTTGCGCAATCTCGACGGCAGCGCCTCGCCATTGGGCGCGCCCGGCGACTGGTCAGTGGCCCTGAAGACCCTGATGGCCACCATGCTGCCGGTGAAGGCGCAGATCGTGCTGTTCTGGGGCCCCCAGTACATCGCGCTGTACAACGACGCGTACGCGCCGAGCATCGGCAACAAGCATCCCCGCGCCCTGGGGCGACCGGCAGTGGAAAACTGGTCCGAGCTTTGGGACGACCTCGAACCGCTGCTGCGCGGCGTGCGCGAAACCGGTGAAACCTTCGCCGCCAAGGACCGCCCCTTCTACATCGAACGTCATGGCCGCGGCGAAGCGGTGTACTTCGATGTGTCCTACTCGGCGGTGCGCGAGGCAGATGGTTCGGTAGGCGGCGTGCTGTGCGTGGTCAACGAAACCACCCAGCGCGTGCAGTTCGAACGCCGCCAGGCCTTCCTGCTGGAACTGGGCCAGGCACTGCCATCGGTCACCGAGCCGGACCAGGTCGAGGCCCTGGTGTTGCGCAGGCTCGCCGAGGAGCTGAACGCCACGCAGATATTCTTCGCCGAAAATCTCGATGCCGGGGCGGCGTTGAGCCGCCACAACGCCTTCACACCGACGGCGACCGGGCAACCGCTGCAGCCCTACAGTGTCGAACAGAACGGGCAGCTGCTCACGGGCCGGCCGCTGATTCAGGAGGGCGTCGACGGCGCGCCGGCCGCCCTGCACGTGCCGGTGGTGCGCCACGGCGAGCTCGATGCGGTACTGGTCATCGAGCATGACAGCGGTCACGTATTCTCCGATTTCGAAGCCCACCTGGCCGAGGAAACCGCCAAGCTGGCCTGGGCCTGGATCACCCACGCCCGCGCCGAAGTGGCGCTGCGTCTGAGCTCCACCCAGCTGTCGGCGATGTTCGACCAGGCCGCTGCCGGCATTGCCGTGTGTGACGCCGGCATGACCCTGGTGCGGGTGAACGACCACTACTGCCAGATCGTCGGGCGGCGCCGCGAACAGCTGCTTGGCCAGAGCCTGTACGAACTGGCCGAGTCGGGCGAAAGCGCCTCGGTCGCCTCGGCATGCGAATACAGCCTGCGCCACGGCCGGTCCTTCGACAACACCCGCTGCTACAGCCGGCCCGACGGCAGCATGGTGTGGGTGCAGAATCACGTCTCGCCGCTACTCGACGAACAGCACAAGGTGGCCGGCACCATCTGCGTGAGCGTCGACATCAGCGAACGGGTGCGGGCCGAAGCCGAGCTGCGCGAACTCAACGAGTCCCTCGAAGATCGCGTCGCCACCATGGTGGCGCAACGCGAAGCGGCCGTCGCGCAGTTGCACGAAGCGCACAAGATGGAGATGGTCGGCCAACTGACGGGCGGTATCGCCCACGACTTCAATAACCTGCTGACGCCCATCATGGCCTCGCTGGAACTGATTCGCCGGCGCCTGCCGGACGAACGCTGCGCGAAACTCGCCGACGGGGCGCTGCAGGCGGCCGACCGCGCGCGCATCCTGGTCGGGCGGTTGCTGACCTTCGCCCGCCGCCAGACCCTCAAGCCGCAGCCCGTGGCGCTGTGCACGTTGATTCGTAACATGCGCGACCTGATCCAGCGATCTCTGGGGCCGATGGTGGAGCTGCGCATCGATATCCCCGAGCGCATGCCCACGGTGTTCATCGACCCGCATCAGCTGGAGCTGGCGGTACTCAACCTGGCCGTCAACGCCCGCGATGCCATGGACGACAATGGCCGGCTGTGCATCACCGCCGAGCTGAACGAGGTGCATGGCGAGAACGGCGCCGGGTTGAGCAGTGGGCAGTATGCCCGCCTGGTAATGAGCGATTCGGGCTGTGGCATGGACGAAGAAACCCTGCGCCGCTGTGCCGAGCCGTTCTACTCCACCAAGGGGGTGGGCAAGGGCACCGGCCTGGGGCTGTCCATGGTCCAGGGCTTGCTGGTACAGTCCGGTGGCGGCTTCGCCATCGACTCCACGCCCGGGCAGGGTACCCGGGTCAGCCTGTGGCTGCCGACCACCGACGCACCGGTGGCCTGTGAGAAGCTCGAGCGCGATGAAGAGGTACCCCATGCACCGCGACCGACTCATATCCTGTTGGTCGATGACGAAACCCTGGTACGCGATACCACCAGCCTGCAGTTGCAAGACCTGGGCTATCAGGTGACCGAAGTGGATTGCGCCGCGGCGGCCCTCAAGCTGATCGACGAGGGCCTGCGCCCCGATGCGCTGGTCACCGATCACATCATGGAAAACAAGACCGGCGCCCAGCTCGCCCAGGAGTTGCGCCAGCGGTTACCGGGCCTGCCGGTGCTGATCATCACCGGCTATGCCAATCTGACGCCGACCCAGATCAGCAGCTTCGAAGTCCTGGCCAAACCTTTCCGCCGTCGCGATCTGGCCGACCGCCTGATGCAACTGCTGACCCCTGGCCCGAGCTGAGCGACGGCCTGCTCAAGCACCTTCCAGGCCCTGATTGAACGGCAGCGGCGGTAGCCTGACGATGCTGCCGCCGAGCTTCTCGACCAGCGCTGGCGGCGCTTCGTCGGACAGCTCCACGATGTGACCGGCCAGCGGCCCTTCACTTTCGGCGTCGGGATAATCCTCGATCACCCACTGCTCGACCTCCTCCCGGCTGATGCCCAGGGCCTGGGCCAGCACGCTGCTGCGTTGCTCGGCCCACAGGGTATCCATCGGCTCGCTACTCATGGGTCACCTCTTCTCGGCTGGTAGGAAGGAACGTGCGGCGGTCACTCAAGCCGGGGAGCCCACCTGCCGGGCCGCACCCTGCAGCTCAGGCGTCGCCAGTTGCTGACGCAGACGCAGCACCAGCTGGGAAATGGAGCGGGAACTGGACAGCTCGCTGCGCTGGATACCGCTCACGCAGAGCAGCACCTGATCGTCTTCAGGTGCACGGATCTCCAGGGTCATGGTGTCATCGGCTTCGATGGTGCAACGGCAGTTGAGTGGCAGAAAGGCGGATTCCATGATCTGCCGTTGTTCCAGGATGGACATCATCACAACTCACCTCGAACGCTGAGCGCGTATTTATAGTAGGGAAAAAAGAACTGCCTGGTGACAGCCCGATAGGCTGTGGTTAAAACGTGCATCAACGATGCCAAAAAGTTTTCCAATAAAAACAGCGGTGTTCAAAATATTCGTCATGCACAATGCAATAACCCGCTCCTGCACTCCGGCATTTTGCACGCCCGGATAACTTGACCGACCTGACTCGCCTCCCTGAAAGTTGCCGTTCATCCTATAACCCGCTATTCATTTCGAACGAAATCTGCAGAATTCAATTCGTACTTCCTGAGGCACCCCTCGCCCTGAACAATAAGGAGATGAAAATGGCTCATAGCAATCCAGGCAACTTTGCAAATGATCGTACGAAAGCGGCAGAGGCAGGCCGCAAGGGTGGCAAGAACAGTGGCGGCAACTTCGCCAATGACCGTGAAAAAGCCGCGGAAGCAGGCCGCAAGGGCGGCCAGAACAGTCATGGCGGTGGCGGCAAGCGCGCATCCTGACCGCGACAACCCAGGCCCCGCATCGGGGCCTGGCTTTGATAGGCGATAAACGCTGCTGATTGCGAAGTGATACACGGGCGAACAAATTGTACATACAATGAATATGTACAATTTATTCCGCCATCTCGGCCGTATCAATCCACCAAAGTTGTACAACAGCACCTCTTTCAGAAACAACTCCTGCTGACAGGGTGCAACTTTCCATAAATAACACTTGGCGCTAACTTTTCCGGTGGCTCCCCCGGCAATTTCATTCCAACGCTAACTTCACTACTGCAGGGCAACCGGTTAGCCAGGCTTCGCTTAGTTATACAAACTCAAGCTGCTGATTAAGACCGCGTACAACTAGCCGTCCTTGAAGCGGTACAGGCCGGTCGAGCACAGCCATACAAGATTTCCGCCGACCACCCCGGCACAGTGAAGCCTTTACACAGGAGGCTTCATGAACACCGCAACCGCACCTCAGGGACACCCCCACGATTGGGCGCTGCTGTTTTTACGCGTGACGGGCAGCCTGTTGCTGCTGGTCGTGCACGGGCTGCCCAAGGCACTCAACTTCCAGGCCGAGCTCGGCTTGATCGAGGATCCGTTCGGGCTGGGCCCGCACCTGACCCTCAGCCTGGCGATCTTCGCCGAGGTGCTGTGCCCCCTGCTGATCATCGCCGGCGCCTTCGTCCGACTGGCCACGCTGCCGGTGCTGGCCGTGCTGGTGGTATCGCTGGCCGTCGTGCACCCCGAATGGAGCCTGGGCGAAGGGCAATTCGCCTGGCTGCTGGCGATCATCTTCACCACCCTGCTGATCGCCGGCCCCGGCAGGTTCGCCCTGGGCAGACGGCTGCCGTGGCAATGAGGCGCCTCGCCTGGGTGCTGGCAGCCGGTACGGCAGCGGCTGGCACGCCTGCCTGGGGGAGCGAACAGCCGGGATGGAGCCTGCTCAGCCGCCACTACGTTCTGCACAGCGATACGCGCACGGGGCCGGCGCAGGCTGGTTATCGACAGGAATGGGCACAGGGTTTCATTGCCGAGCTGCGTTCCGGATTCACGCCTGGCCCGCTCGGCCTTGGCATGGATACCCATGGGTTCTTCGGCCTGAAGCTGGACGGTGGGCGCGGCCATGCCGGTACCGGCCTGCTGCCCCGTGACTCGACTGGGCGCGCCGAGCGCGATTACGCTTCGGCTGGCGCGGCGCTGAAGCTGCGTTATGGCAAGAGCCTGCTCAAGGCTGGCGAGATGCGTGTCGCCACGCCAGTGTTCGCCACCGCCGACAAGCGCCTGCAACCGGAGTATGCCACCGGGCTAATGCTCGACAGCCCCCTGTCGCCCTCGCTACAGCTGCAGGCCGGGCGTTTCACCGCCTTCAGGAACCAGGCAAACAGCTCAGGGCGCGACGATTTCAGCGGTTACGGCGCCAGTACCCGCGGCAGCGGCATCAGCCTGCTCGGCACCCGTTACTCGCCTCCTGGGCCATTTTCCGCAGCGTTCTATGCCGCCCAGCTGGACGACACCTGGCGCCAGGCCTATGTGAACCTCAATCGGGTCGACGACGCACTGACCCTGGATGCCAATCTGTATCGCACCCGCGATCAGGGCGCCGCCAATTCCGGTGCCATCGACACCCTGGCCTACAGCCTGGCGGCGCGCTATCGCTACGGCGCCCAACGGCTGATGCTGGCCTATCAGCGCATCGAGGGCGACACGCCATTCGACTTCGTCGGTGGCGACTCGATCTACCTGGCCAACGCGATCAAGTATGCCGATTTCAATGGTGCCAACGAGCGCTCCTGGCAGCTTCGCTACGACCTCGACATGAGCGCCCTGGGCGTTCCCGGCCTGAGTGCCATGGCGCGGTATGTCACCGGCCGCGGTATCGACGGCAGCCAGGCCCCACGAGGTGGCGACTAGGGTCTGTTGCCGTTTCATGCACGGCCGCGCCGGAGCCCGTTTTGCCGCGAGGCAAGGCACGAGCCGCGAAGTTTAGCGGGCTAAATGAGCCGGCGAGAAACGCCGCATCGCGACAAAACGGGCCCAGCCCTGCGGGTTGCGCGGGAAATGGCCTCCGCTGTCGTTGCAGGACTTGGCAAGGGAGCAACCATTCCCGGCGTCCTGCGCCTAACCGGAGGCCATTTCTCGCGGCAACGCGGCTCGCGCTGAAACGGCAACAGACCCTAGCCCCCTATGATGGGCAAAGCGGGCGCTACGTGCCGCAACAGGGTGACGGCGGCAAACACTGGGAGCGTGATATCGAGCTGCGCTACCAGGTGCCCGGCGGCGCGGCCAAGGACCTGTCGGTCGCCCTCTCCCACGTCGCCCACCGTGCCAACGCCGCGCAAGCCGGTGCTGACATCGATCGCCTGTACCTGGTGGTCGAGTACCCGATCGGCGGCGCCTTCTGAGCGAACCCGGCCCACCAACACCGGGATCGCCGAGGACAAGTCGTGACCGATTCGACACACGGCAGGCGTGGTGACTGAAATCCTCGGCGCAAGCGTCTACAGTCGAACTGTGGGGCGTGGCGGCGATGGCGGTTATTGGTCAAACAATCCGAACTTTTCGCCGTTCCCGCACCCTGTAAGAACACTGCAACCGACGTACGGGAACACCATGATCAAATCCGCCAAACACCGCGCCACCGTGATCTGCCACCAGCAGGGCAAAGTCCTGCTGGTGCGCAAGGCCGACGCGAAATGGACACTGCCAGGCGGCAAGATCGAAGCCAACGAAGGGCCGGCCGAAGCGGCGTTGCGCGAACTGTGCGAGGAAACCGGGCTGGACAGCCAGGCCCTGGAATTTCTGGCCCTGCACCAATTCGACAGCCGCCCCCACCATGTCTTTCGCGTAGCGGTGCCGGAAACCCTGGCCGCACGGCCGCTGAACGAAATCGCCGATTGCCGCTGGTTCTCCACCGTCGACCTGGACACGGCGATCAAGAAATCCGCACGCAAGCTGCTGGAGCTGTATTTTCCCAAGTCCGGAGAGCCCGCCTGAGGGACGGCGATGCCGGGCTCAGGCCTGCAGGTCGCCTTCGATCATCTCGTGAATGCGGTTGGCGATCGCCTGCATGGTGAAGGGCTTGGTCAACAGGCGCATGCCCGGCTCCAGGTGACCATTGCCGATCACCGAGTTCTCCGCATAGCCGGTGATGAACAGCACCTTCAGTTCGGGGCGCTCCAGGCGAGCCAGGTCGGCCAGCTGGCGGCCGTTCATGCCACCCGGCAGGCCGACATCGGTGACCAGCAGATCGATACGCACGTCGGACTGCACGATCTTCAGCCCTGAAGGCCCGTCGCCGGCTTCCAGGGTGGTGTAGCCCAGCCCTTCGAGCACCTCCATCACCAGCATGCGGATCGCCGGCTCGTCGTCGACGATCATCACCGTTTCGCGGCCGGCATTGTGCCCGTCGGTCTCCTGCTCGATCGGCTCGGCATCCGCCTCGTCACTGCCGTAGAGGCGTGGCAGGTACAGGCACATGGTGGTGCCCTGGCCCAGCTCGGAGTAGATGCACACCTGGCCGCCGGACTGGCGCACGAAGCCATAGACCATCGACAGCCCGAGGCCCGTGCCCTCGCCTATGGGCTTGGTGGTGAAGAACGGCTCGAAGGCGTGCTCGATCACCTCCTCGCTCATGCCGGTGCCGGTGTCCGTCACGCACAGCGACACGTACTGGCCCGGCGGCACGTTGCGACCACGCGCCGCGTAGTCGTCGATCCACTTGTTGGCGGTCTCGATGGTCAGCCGGCCTCCCTGGGGCATGGCATCCCGGGCATTGAGGCACAGGTTGAGCAAGGCGTTCTCCAGTTGCGGGCCGTCGATGAAGCTCGACCACAACCCGGCGGCCAGCACCACCTCGGTGGTGATATGCGGGCCGACGCTGCGACGCACCAGCTCTTCCATCCCGGTGACCAGGCGGTTGACGTTGGTCGGTTTGGGATCCAGGGTCTGCCGGCGCGAAAAAGCCAGCAGCCGGTGGGTCAGCGACGCGGCCCGCCGCGCCGCGCTTTGCGCCGCACTGACATAGCGGTCCAGATCGCCCAGACGCCCCTGGCCGAGGCGCATCTGCAGCAGCTCCAGCGAACCGCTGATGCTGGTCAACAGGTTGTTGAAGTCGTGGGCGATGCCGCCGGTCAGCTGACCCACCGCCTCCATCTTCTGGGACTGGCGCAGGGCGTCCTCGGCCACCCGCAGACGCTCCTGCTCCTGCAGCCGCTCGGTGATGTCGTAGACGAACTGGTAGGCGCCGATCTGCCGGCCCTCGCTGTCGTTGAGGCGGCTGAAGTGCATCTCATAGTGACGGGTCCCCTGCTCGGTTCGCAGCGGCACCACCACCTCGAACTCTTCACCGGCCAGCGCACGCTGCCAGGGGCCGAGCACGGCGTCGAGGTGCTCGGGCTGGTCCCTGAGGGCGTCCTTGAGGTTCTCGCCGATCTGCGGACAGCTGCCGAACAGGCGCTCGTACTCGCGCATGCCCGAGCCGTTGATGGCGATCCAGCGGTAATCGAAGCCCATGATGAAGATCAGCGCATCGGCACCGTCCACCACCCCGGCCAGCACCCGCCGTGCCTCGATGGCGTCGCGCACCCGGGCTTCCAGGGTTTCGTTGAGCTGGCGCAGCGACGCCTCGACCTGCTTGCGCTGGGTGATGTCCTGGAACAGCACCGCCACCTGCTTGCGGCTGGCCGGGCCAACGCGAAAGGCGCTGATCTCCAGGTGACGGCCGGTGGCGATCAGCTCCTGCTCGAAGCGGATCGGCTCGCCGGTGTGCAACACATGGGCGTAGCGCTCGACCCAGCTGTCCGCCTCCTCGCCCACCATCTCGCGCAGCTTCTGCCCGACCACGTTGCGGATACCCGCGTGCTCGGCATAGGCCGGGTTGGCCTCGATATGGATGTAGTCGCTGAGCGGCCCGTGGGGACCGTCGAAGAATTCGATGACGCAGAAGCCTTCATCCATGGTGTTGAACAGGAATTCGTAGCGCTCGCGCTCCTGGGCGAAGGCGTGCTCGACACGGCGCTGTTCGGCGACGTCGAGTTCCTGGATGAACAGGCCTTCGACCCGGCCCAGGGCATCGAACTGCGGCTGGTAGTTGAAATCCAGCTGCTGGCCGGGTCGATCCGGCACCTCGAAATTGCGCGCCCGCACCGCACGACCGCGCCGATAGGCCTCTTCGAGCAGGTCGATGAAGCGCCGCGCCATGCGCCCGCTCAGTACCTGTCGGGCCGGCTGGCCGATTACATCGCCCAGGCCCAGCAGGCGCTGGTAGGCCGGGTTGACGTGTTCGAAACGCAGGTCGGCGCCACGCAGCACGGCCATGGCGGCTGGCGCCTGTTCGAAGATCTGCTGGAAGTGTTCCTCGCCGGCCGTGACGGGACAGCTACCAGTGGCGACCGCCAGACGAGCCCGCAGATCGGCATTCTCGGCCTCGAGCGCGTGCAACCGCTGCCGAAGCGCTTCGGCGTCATCAGATATCACGATAGGACCCAGGCCGGCAGAGGGAAGAAGCGAAGCGAGGCGCCATTGAAGCCTGTCTGGCGGTTTTTTGCCACCGAACCGGCAATTTATCTGCGGCAATGGCCACCACCCCGCGCCGCTGCGACGACGCGCGGTGGCCCGCGCGCCGAGGTGGCTCAGCGGCTGCCGCTCACGCCAGTTTGAAGCGGTTGACCTGGGCCTGCAGATCCGCGCCCAGGCGGGCCAGGTCGATGCTGGCCGCCGAGGTCTCCTCGGTGGCGGCCGACGACTGCTCGGCCACGTCGCGGATGCTCGACACGCTGCGGTTGATCTCCTCGGCCACCGAACTCTGCTGCTCGGCGGCGGTGGCGATCTGCTGGTTCATCTGCTGGATTTCCGAGACCGCGGCATTGATCGCGTTCAGCGCGCCGTTGGCCTGCTTGGCGGCATGCACCGTGGTTTGCGCCTGGGTGCAGCTCTGGCCCATCATCGCCACGGCTTTTTCCGCGCCGCTCTGCAGGGTTACGATCAACCCTTCGATCTGCTCGGTGGACTCCTGGGTACGCCGTGCCAGGGCGCGAACCTCATCGGCCACCACGGCGAAACCACGCCCCGACTCACCCGCCCGCGCCGCTTCGATGGCGGCGTTGAGGGCCAGCAGGTTGGTCTGTTCGGCGATGCCCTTGATCACGTCGAGCACGGTGCCGATATTGCCGCTGTCATGCTTGAGCGACTCGATGGCATGGGCCGAGTCCTCGATGGACATGGCCAGGGTCTCGATGCGCGATACCGCCTGCTGCACGGTCTGCTGGCCCTCCTGGGTCTGTTCGTCGGCGTTACGGGCGTATTGCGCGGCCGATTCGGCATTGCGCGCCACGTCGAGCACAGTGGCGGTCATCTCGTTCATCGCGGTGGCCACCTGCTCGGTTTCCATGCGCTGCTGCGCGACCCCGGCGCTGGTCTGCTCGGTCACCGCCGACAGCTCCTCGGCCGCCGTGGCCAGTTGTGCCACGCCATTGCCCAGGCGCCCCAGCAGGTCGCGCAGGCTCAGGGTCATGTCCTGCATGGCCTGCATCAACTGGCCCAGCTCGTCGCGGCGGTCCGCCACGATATCGCTGGACAGGTCGCCGTTGGCCACCTGGCGCGCCACGCCGACCACACGCTGCAACGGGCCGACGATCAGGCGAGTGATCAGCAGCGCGCACAGCACGCCCAGTACGAAAGCGATGGCCGCGGCGCTGAACAGCAGCGTCTTGGCCTGACTGGCATCGCTGTTGAGCAGGCCGAACTGCAGTTCCAAGGCTTGACTGGAGCTGGCCGCCACCTGCCGGGCGCGCTGGGTCATGTCGTCTTCGGTGGTGGCGTAGTCGGCGATCGCCTTGCGCATGTTGCCGAACTGCTGGTTGTACTGCTGCAGCTGGGCCAGCGCTGCCTCCACGTCCGCCTGATCGGTGGGGTTGCGGAGCTCACGGGTCAGGCTGCGGCCCTTTTGCTCCAGCGATGCGAAGTGCTGCTGCAGCAAGGTGGCGTATTGCTCGTCCTTGCGCAGCAGGAAATCCTTCTCCCGGCGGCGCGCTTCGAGCAGCTCCATGGCCAGGGAATTGGCCTGGTTGGCCTGGTTCAGTACGTCGATACTGGTCTGGTCGCCGGTCAGGCGAATCTGCTCGACGGCGGCCTGGCGCAGGCGCGTCTCCAGCACCGAGAAACGCTCGAGCGCAGCGCGGGCCGCATTCTCCATGGCCGCCTGCGCCGACTGGCTACTGTCGGTGGCTTGCTGGAGGCTCTGCAATTCATCGCGATAGCCCTGCACGTCCTCCTGGATCTTGCGCATCAACGCCTTGTTCTGCGGGCGCTGCATCTGCTCTTCACTGGCCTTGGCCTGTTGCTGGATCTGCTCGGTCAGCGTGATGGCCTGCTGCATGTAGCTGTCGTCGTCGCGCAGCAGGTAGTTCTTTTCCTGCTGGCGGGCCTCGGTCAGCTTGGCATCGATGCTGCTCACCCCCAGCAGGACGTCGAAGCGTCGCAAGGTGGTCTGCAGGGCCGACTGGCCGACCCAGACGATGGCCAAGGTGATGGCCAGGATCAGGCCGAAACCGCTGAACAGCTTCTTCTTGACGCTCATGTTGAGCAGTAGGTTGGCAACGGACATGACGAACTCCCTGATAGTGCGATAAGGCCAAAGCCCTCTGGTCACGTGCGCCCGGGCGCTTGCCACAAGCGCGTTGGAAACCGCGGCGCAGATGGCGGCGGTTCCTGCGGCGTGACCCACCCTATCGGCGGCCGACTGCAAAACTGTAAATTTTGTAAATATTCGCGATCAGGCGACGCGCCCGTTGCGGTCCGCGGCCGGCACAGGGCGCCCAGGGGACGGGCCGTTCGTCTGGCGTAAGGTCTGGAGAAGGGGAAGACAAAGCCGCTCAGCCGACCGGTCGGCGCCGGGCATCATGAGCGTAGCGGGGCCGCCGAACGCGGCCCGAGGTCCACCGGGCGGTGGACGCATCGATCAGTGTTCGGGAAGCGAGGCCCGCACCTTTTCCAGCAGCTCGTTCATCTTGAACGGCTTGGCCAGCAGTTCCATGCCACGCCCCAGGAACACCTCGCGGTTGATGGCCTTCTCGGCGTAGCCGGTCATGAACAGGATCGGCAGGCCCTGGCGCAGGGTGCGCGCCCGCTCGGCCAGTTCGCGGCCGTTCATGCGCGGCAGGCCCACATCGGTGAGCAGCAGGTCGATCTGCCCATCGCCTTGCAGGTGAACCAGTGCAGTTTCCACATCACCGGCCTGGATACAGCGGTAGCCCGCCTCCTCGAGCACCTCGGCCACGAACGAGCGTACCGAGGGCACGTCCTCGACGATCAGCACGTACTCACCGGCGCCAAGGTAGTCCGCCTGCTCGACGGCCCCCTGGACGACCAGCGGTTCGCTGCTGACCGGCAGCATGACGGTCACTTCGGTGCCGCGCCCGGGCGCGCTGCGGATGCCCGCATGCCCCCCGGACTGGCGGGCGAAGCCGTAGATGGTCGACAGCCCCAGCCCGGTCCCCTGGCCTACCGGCTTGGTGGTGAAGAACGGGTCGAACACCTTGTCGATCAATGCATGCTCGATGCCGGTGCCGTCATCGCGCACCGACAGGGCGATATAGGCGCCGTCGGCCAGGTTCGGGTCTCCGCTGGAATGGGCGGTGTAGGTGGTCACCCAGATATGGCCGCCCTGGGGCAGCGCGTCACGGGCGTTGATCACCAGGTTGAGCACCGCGCTTTCCAGCTGGCTGGGGTCGACCAGGGCGATCGACGGCTTGCCGTTGAGCTCCAGGGTCAGGGAAATCTGCTCGCCGATGGTCCGCATCAGCATGTCTTCCAGCGAACGGATGCGCTCGTTGACGTCCACCGCGCGGTTGTCCAGCGGCTGCTTGCGCGCGAAGGCCAGCAGGCGGTGGGTCAGCGCGGCGGCGCTCATCGCCGAATTGAGGGCCGCGTCGGTATACAGCTGCACGCGATCCAGGCGGTGCTCGCCCACCCGTTTCTGGATCAGCTCCAGGCTGGTGATGATGCCGGTGAGCATGTTGTTGAAGTCGTGGGCGATGCCGCCCGTGAGGTTGCCCAGCGCCTCCATCTTCTGCATCTGCAACAGCTGCGCTTCGGTACGCGCGCGCTCGGCCACCTCGTGGGCCAACTGGGTGGTGGCGTCGTCCAGTTGGGCCTTGTGCAGGCGCTCGCGGCGGCGGTGCTCGGTCACGTCCTCGACGAACACCAGGCTCAACGCCGAATCCCGATAGGGCGAGAGCTGCCACTCGGTTTCCCGCGCCTCGCCATGCACCTGCATGGTCAGCGAGCCTCGCCAGCGCTCGCCCGCCGCCAGCCGCCCGCGCAACTCGTCGAGCATGGCGGCCTGGCCATCGGCAAAGCACTGGCTAAGGCCCAGGTCGGCCACGTCGCCATCGATCAACTGGGCGAAGGCGTGGTTGCACTCATGCACCGCCAGGTTGGCGTCCAGCACGGCGATGGGTGCGCTGACGTTGACGAAGATCTCCCGAAAACGCGCCTCACTGGCACGCAGGGCGTCTTCGGTCACCCGCACGCGCAGCAGGGTACGCAAGGTGGCCAGCAGCACGTCCGGGTCGACCGGATGCACCAGATAGGCGTCGGCGCCCGCCTCCAGGCCGGTGACGATATCGCCTGTCAGAATCGAAGCGGCGGACACGTGGATCACCGGGAGCAGCGCGGTGCGCGGTTCGCTGCGCAGGGTGCGGACAATGTCGAAGCCGCTCATGTCCGGAAGGTTGACGTCGAGCACCAGGGCATCGATCGCGTCGCCGCGAATCAGCGCCAGGCCGTCGCTGCCCGTGCCGGCTTCGAGCACCTGGTAACCGTGACGCTCCAGGCGCCGGCGCAGGGCATAGCGGGTGGCGGCGTTGTCGTCGACGATCAGGACGCGGCTGTCAGTGTTCATCGGCGACCTCGACGGCGATGGCCAGCGGAATGATCACCGAGAACACCGAGCCGACGCCGGGCTCGCTCTGCACCCCCACCTCGCCGCCGAGCAGCGCCGCGAAACGCTTGCACAGCGACAGGCCCAGGCCGGTACCGCGCAGGCGTTTCTGCAGGGGCGAGTCGATCTGCGAGAAATCCTCGAACAGGGTGTCGTGCAGCTCGGCGGGAATGCCAATGCCGGTGTCGCTGACCGCGAACCGGATGCGGTCGGTGCCTTCCAGGTGTGCCGAGATCCGCACCTCGCCAAGGGCGGTGAACTTCAGGGAGTTGGAAATGAAGTTGCGCAGGATCTGCGCGAGCTTCTTGTCGTCGCTGTACAGGCGCGGCAGGCCCACCGGCTCTTCGAAGATCAGGTCCACCGCGCGGGCATCGACGATGGGCCGGAACATGCCGCGCAGCGCCGAGAACAGGTCGAGCATGTCGAACCAGGCCGGGGAAATGCTGATCCGCCCCGCCTCGATCTTGGCCAGGTCGAGCAGGTCGTCGACCATGTCGCTCAGCTCCCGGGCGGCGGTGCTGACGAAGGCGACCTGGCGGTGCTGCTCGGCGCTCAGCGGGCCGTCCAGCTCGTCGCTGAGCAGGCTGGTGATGCTCAGGATCGAGCCCAGCGGGGTGCGGAACTCATGGCTCATGTAGGACAGGAAACGGCTTTTCAGATCCGATGCCTGGCGCAACTCCTCGGCCTGGTTGTCGAGCTCGGCGTACAGGGCCAGCACGCCCTGGTTGGTTTCCTCGAGCTCTTCGCGCAGCGCGGCGCTCTCGCTGCGCAACTGGGCGATCAGTGCGGCCTGCTCGGCGTGGCTCAGGTTTTCGGGCTCAGCCATGAACGGCCTCCAGGGCGATGACCACGACCGTGACATCGTCACGGCCGCGGCAGAAATCTCGGTGCAGCACGGCGGCGATCACCGCCGGATGTCGGTAGGCCAGCCCCGGGTAGTCGCCCAGGTTCCAGCGCGACTGCAGGCCATCGCTGTGCATGATCAGCAACTGCCCGGTGACCTGTTCGAAGTCGAACGGCTGCGCCTTGCGGTACTGGCCGCCGACGATGCCGGGGTGCGAGGCCATGCCGCGGGACTTGTCGGCGCTGATCAGGTTGGCGGTGATGTTGCCGATGCCGACGAAGCGCAGCTGACCGCTGTCGAGCCGGGCCTGGGCGATGGCCACCGCGCCACCGCGCGAGCCCTGCATGGCGCGGTGCAGGTCATCGATCAGCAACAGCGGATCGTTGAACGGCCCCTGGGCAAAGGCATTGCTGCACAGCACCGCGGCCTGCTGCGCTTCTTCGCCGTGGCCCAGGCCGTCGACCACCAGCGCGCTGATGGCCTGCTCCCCCAGCACCAGGTGCCAGCCGTCGCCGCAGGCCGGGTCGCCATTGAGCGCGTGCTGGCTGACGCCGATCGGCAGATCGGGCTTCCTGGCCGAGCGCGGATAGAAGCGCGCGAGCAGCACGGCGCCGCGGCCATCGGCGTAGGCATCGAACACGTCCGCCTGGCGGGTGATCGCCCCCAGGCCGATGCCCTGGGTACCGCCCGTGGAGTAGCCGTCGGCCAGGCAGGCGTCGAGGTCGAACCCGGCGGCGCGGTCCACGGCGACGATTTCCACCCCGGCACCATTGCTGCGCGGCAACACCCGCAGGTGCAGTTCGCCACGCCCGGCATGCTTGAGCAGGTTGCTAGCCAGCTCGGTGGCCACCAGCGCTACGCGGCCGGCGTCGGACGCGTCGAACCCCTGCCCTTCGGCCAGCTTCTGTGCGCTGCGTCGGGCATGGCCGACCTGGCTGTCGTCGTCGATGGGCAGCACCTGGGTGACGCTGCCGCTGATGTTCATGTCCATCGGGTGATCGTGATCCTGGTGCCTTTGCCCGGCTCGGTGTCCAGTTCGAATTCGTCGACCAGGCGCTTGGCGCCGGTGAGGCCGAGGCCCAGGCCGTTGCCGGAGGTCCAGCCATCGGTCATCGCCAGCTTGAGGTCGGGGATGCCCGGGCCTTCGTCGCGAAAGGTCAGGCGCAGGCCGACGCGGGTGCTGTCGTCGAGCACCTGCCAGTCCATGTCGCCGCCGCCGCCGTAGACCATGGTATTGCGCGCCAGCTCGCTGACCGCGGTGACCAGCTTGGTCAGGTCGATCAACCGCATGCCGCACTCGCTGGCCAGCTTGCGGGTGGTCTGGCGGGCCAGCACCACGTCCTGCTCGATGGCGATCGGCTGGGTACCACTGCTGCGTACGATCATCGCCGCGCCACTCGTTCGCGCAGGCGCTGCATGCCGCGCTCGACATCCAGCGCGGTGCTCACGCCCGGCAGGGTCATGCCCAGCTCCACCAGGGTGATGGCGACCGCCGGCTGCATGCCGACCAGCATGGTTTCGGCGTCCATGATGCGTGACAGGCCGGAAATGGTGCCGATCATCCGGCCGATGAACGAATCGACCATGTCCAGCGCGGAGATGTCGATCAACACGCCGCGGGCCGAAGTCTTGCTGATCAGCTCGGCGAGGTCGTCCTGCAGGGTCAGGGCCAGTTGGTCGTGCATGTCGACCTGGATGGTCACCAGCAGGAACTCACCCATCCGCAAAATCGGAATGCGCTCCATGGGCTCACACCACTTTGTCGAGGCTGACGCCCTGGCGGCTCAGCGCCAGCTTCAGGGCGTCAGCCAGGTTGGCCTTGGTGCTCACGCCCTGCAGGTCGAGGCCCAGGTGCACGATGGTCTGGGCGATCTGCGGGCGAATGCCGCTGATGATGCAATCGGCGCCCATCAGGCGAATGGCGGTCACGGTCTTGAGCAGGTGCTGGGCGACCAGGGTGTCGACGGTCGGCACGCCGGTGATGTCGATGATGGCGATCTCCGAGCCGGTGTCGACGATGCGCTGCAACAGCGACTCCATCACCACCTGGGTGCGCTGGGAGTCCAGGGTACCGATCATCGGCAGGGCGAGGATGCCGTCCCACAGCTTGACCACCGGGGTGGACAGCTCCAGCAGTTCTTCCTGCTGGCGCTTGATCACCGCCTCGCGGGATTTCTGGAAGGTGCGGATGGTATGCATGCCCAGGCTGTCGAACAGCTCGGAGATATCCAGCAATTGCTGCGCCTGCGCCTCGGGCTGGTCGCGGTAGTGGCGCTGCAGCAGGGCGAACAGCGGGCCCTTGAGGGCGAAGATGAAGGCGGCGGTCTGGTGCGAGTCATGGCCGAGCAAGGCACGGCTGGCCGACAGGCGCTCGAGGAACTGGCGTACCTTCTCCCATCCCGGCGTGGCGATGTTCGAACCGTTGTCGCTTTCTAGCGCAGCCAGGGTCAATTGCAGGAACTCGCTGGTCTGCTGTTGCAGCTCCTGCTCCTTGAGATTGCGGGTCGAGCCACTGGCCTCCAGGCCTCTGCTCCATTCACCCAGCAATTGCGCCTGGTTGTTCTTGATCGCCTGGACGGTGCCGGTCTGCAGTGCTGCCATGAGCCAAAACTCCTAAACGGATACAGGCCGACCTTTTCGATCGGCTTGAAAAAGTGACAGTGAGGGGAGGCAATAGTTGGAGCAGGTTTTGGCCGCGAATAGTACGGGTAAATATGTCGCCTACAGAAGCGAAAAACGCCGCCAAAGTGACATCATTCGCAACCCGGCGGACCGGCGGCCTGGCCATGCTTTCCGGCACGCCGGGAAAAAATCCCACAGAGCCCTCTAACGCACAGTTTTCCAGGCCTGCGTACAACGCTGCGAATGATCGGAAATGATGGCGCAGTAATCACCAAGTGACCGTATACTGGCGCCACTCCAATGACATGGAAACCCACCCATGCGCCTCGACACACTGACACTCAAGACCCGTCTGATCATCGCAGTGGCCATCCCCTGCATCGCCCTGGTTCTGGTCGCCGTGACCAGCCTTACCAGCATGTCGAACATGCAGAAGGAGGCCAGCGCGCTCTATCTCAATACCTCCGCCCCCATGCGCGCGATGGCCGAGGCCGCCTCGCGCATCCCGCGCATGCGCGTCGGTATCGACATGATGCTGCTGCAGGACACCGCCCTGCGCGACGAGCGCGGGGTCAAGACCCGGGTGCAGGAGGCGCTCAACGAAGACATTCCCGGCATGCGCGAGGCCATGCGCCACGCCGTCGAGGCCCAGGTCAACCCGGAACGCCGTGCCCAGGCGCAGCGCCTGCTCGACCAGTTCGAGGCCATGGTGAGCGCGGAACTCATGCCGATGCTGCAGGCCCTCGACGCGGGCGACATGGCCCGCGCCCAGCAGATCTACCGCGACCAGTACGCCAAGAGCTACGGGGTGATGCGCCAGGGTGCCGGCGAACTGCTCGACACCCTGCTGCAGCAGGCCGAGCAGCAGAATCAGCGCAGCACCGACAACTATGAACAGGGCCGCCTGCAGCAGCTGACGATCATCGCCCTGGGCCTGCTGGTGTCCTTCGTCGCGTCCTGGCTGATCGTCGCCAACCTGCGGCGCCGGGTGTCCACCCTGCAGAGCAGCCTGGGCCATGCCGCCGACAACCTGGCGCTCAATTCGCGCATCGAACTCAGTGGCAGCGACGAGCTGAGCGACATCGCCCAGAGCTTCAACCGCTTTCTGGAAAAGGTGCACGGCATCATGCAGCAGCTGGCCGGCAACTCCCGCCAGCTCTCGGCCATGGCCCGCGACGTGGCCGACCGTGCACGCCTGACCCAGAGCAACTGCGTGGCCCAGAGCGACCGCACGGTGCAGGTGGCCACCGCCATCCACGAACTGGGCTCGACGGTCAACGAGATCGCCGGCAACGCCGAGAACGCCGCCCGGGTGGCCCGTGAAGCCACCGAGCATGCCAATGGCGGACGCGAGGTGGTGGACCAGGCCAACCGGCAGATCGATGCGCTCAGCGGTGAGCTGGAGCAGACCGCCAGCGTGGTTGGCGCCCTGGCCGGGCAGATCGAGGCGATCAGCGCCACCCTGGGCACCATTCGCAGCATTTCCGAGCAGACCAACCTGCTGGCTCTCAACGCCGCCATCGAAGCGGCCCGCGCCGGCGAACAGGGCCGCGGCTTTGCCGTGGTGGCCGATGAGGTACGCACCCTGGCCAGCCGCTCGGGCGCGTCCACCGAAGAAATCCAGAAGGTCATCGACCGCCTGCAGGCCGAGTCGCGCTCGGCGGTCGAGGCCATGGCCAAGGGCCGCCAGCAGAGCGAGCGGGTGGTCGAATACGCGGGCAAGGCCTCCGAGGCGCTGGCGCAGATCAATGGCCATATCGGCCAGATCAGCGACCAGAACATCCAGGTCGCCACGGCCACCGAGGAACAGTCCGCCGTGGTCGAAGAGATCAACCATAACGTCGAGCAGATCAACCAGTTCACCCAGGAAACCACCCAGATCGCCGATCAGTTGAACGACGCCAGCAGCAACCTGCAGAACCTGTCACGCCAGCTCGACGAGCTGGTCGGCAACTTCAAGCTCTAAGCCCCCGCCACCGCTGGCGCGATGCCGGCGGTGGCGCCGCGCTAAGCCTCTGCCTCGCGCCCCGGCGCCAGCAGGCGCGCGCCCAGCACCACTGCCCCGCCCAGATATGCCACGGCGCTCCAGGCTGCCATCAGGATGCCGCCGAAGCGCTGGTCGTCCAGCTGCTCGAAACCGAATGCGCCCAGGCACAGCTCGGCCGGATAGATCAGCCTGGGCGCCATGATCAGCACCACGCCCAGCATGGTCATGTGCACGAAGGTCAGGAAGAAACCGAACATGGCGGCCGCCAGCCCGCGGCGCACGTCGCTGGCGAAGCCCAGCAGCCAGACGCCGAGCCCCACGGCGAGAAAGCTGGCCTGCTGGGCGACGAAGGCCCAGACGCTGAGCGCCGCCGCTTCGTGCAGCGGTGGCGCGTGCCAGCCCCATACCACCAGCATTTCCGCGGCGAACACCAGACACAGTGCCGCACTGCTGTGGCGCAACCCGTCCACCCGCAGGCCGGCGCGGGCCAGGCCGATGGCCAGCAGCGGCGCAGCCAGCGCCACCACGCCCAGGTGCAAGAGCATATGCGCGGAAAAGGCCGTGCGACTCATCGCCGGCAAGGGCCCCAGCCAGCACCCGGCCAACACCAGCAGACCGAGTACCAATGGCCAGTTCCAAGCCACTCTGCCCACGGCAGCGCCCTCCCCGAGCCGCTCAGCCATCGGGTGAACGCCCCATCGCGCTCGCGATGTCCTGCACCGCATCAGCCGGCGCCCTCTGCAACGCGATCAGGCTGGCCAGCTCGCCGTCCGGGTTCATCAGGTACACCGCGCCGGTGTGGTCGAGCATATAGGTGTCGCCCATGGCCACCTTGCGCACGTACACACCATAAGCCTCGGCAACCTGCTGGATCTGCTCCGGGCTGCCGGTCAGGCCCAGGATGCGTTGGTCGAAGAAGGATGTGTAAGCGGCCAGCACCTCGGGCGTGTCGCGCTCGGGGTCGAGGCTGATGAACAGCGGCTGGAGCCGGGCGCTCTGCTCGCCGAGGCCGTCGAGCACCTTGGCGATCTGCACCAGGGTGGTCGGGCAGACATCGGCGCAGCGGGTAAAGCCGAAGAACACCAGCAGCCACTTTCCGTCGAAACTGCGCTGGCTCACCGAACGGCCATGCTGGTCACGCAGCTCGAACGGCCCGCCGATGGGCGTGCCCGCCTCGACGGCAGCGGCCACTGGCGTGCGCGCCGGCCAGAGCTGGTATGACAGCGGCAGCGCGGCGAGCAGCAGGACGATGATCACCGCGCTGGCGATCCAGGTGGGTTTCACGTGCGCGGCCTCCTCGCCCATTGCCGGCAGTGCCCCGGTGCCTGCCTCGAGTTAATGACCACGGGCGGTCGGCTGCCGTGCGATCTGTTAAAGGTAACCGCAGGTCTCAGGCGCGGCCGCTCAGACCTTGGCCGACGACGACAGCTGCAGCCAGACCGAGAACGCGCCCAGCCCGGCCCAGAAGATGGTGAACATCCAGGGTGAACGCAGCGAGAAGCGCAGGGACTTGAAATAACGGTCCTCCCTGGATTCGTGCTCGCTGAACAGCGGCGACTCGTCATAGGCATGGCCGAACTTCGGCTCGCTGCGTAGCAGCTGCTCCTGTTTGAAGTGCCAGTGGCCGATGATTGCCGCCGAGGCGCGGATGCCCGGCCAGGCGTTCAGCGAGCTGACGACGCCCAGCAGGGCCAGCAACGTGGGCACCACCAGGGTGAACAGGTCGCCCCAGTCCGGATTGGCATTGGCCATCGACGAGGCATAGGCGATGACCAGAAACGACTGCGCTGCCAGGTAGGCGTTGGTGCGGTCGGCCATCAGGTTGGTTTCGTACTGGATTTCCCGCCGGTAGAAATCCAGGCGCTCCTTGGGGGTGCCGAACATCAGCGAGTCGGATACTTCCGTGTTGTCTGCAGATGGATCGGGATCGGTGGAGGTGATGATTCTGGACACTGCTAAGGCTACCGGTGCGACGGGGAAAGAGAGAGCGCGGCGCCCTGCAACCGTGCTGCAGGGCGCCGCTGACCATTAACGCTTGGCTTCGGTATCCGGCGCTTCCGAGCGGGTCAGGAACGCATCGGTAAGCTCCGGCAGATGGTCCTTGATCCATTCGGCCATCGCTTCCTCCTGGGGCAGGATGGTTTCGCAGACCCGCTGGGTCTCGCGGTCGCCAACTGCCTTGGCGGTCGCGATCAGCACCGTGTAGGAGGCGATCTCGAGGTTCTCGAACACGTAGCCGCTCATGGCGCCCTTGATCACTTCATCGCTCATGACCGAACCGCCGACCGCCTGGCCGAAGGCGGTGAGCTTGCCAGCGATGTCCTTGAGCATCGAGGGCTTCTCGCCGAGGCGCTCCAGGCACCCTTCCAGCAGCTCGCGCTGGCCCTGGGTTTCCTCGATGTGTTGTTCGATACGGGTCTTGAGCTTGGGATAATGCTCGAGGCGCGATGCCTGCGCTTTCAACATCTGCTCGGCCTGCTGCTCCATCGCATGGGCATCGCGAAGCCAGCTCAACAGATTTTCGGTCTTGGTCGCCATGATCGTTCGCTCCTGGACTTGATGGGGGATTCATTATTGGGAACGGGGCGATGGCCGATACGTTCGCAATTAAGGACGAGCGGTTAATTGCAAGCGCGTGCAATTACCGAATGAGGATCGACGTCGGCAATGATTCGCTGGCAACTCCCTAATAAAATGACCAAGCGCTGCACAGCCCTCGAGCAACTTATACAAGTAGCCACTTATATATAGTTGTTTGTATAGATATCTGGGTATTACCGTCCGCAATCTCAAATAAAAAGCCCCGCGAAGTGCGGGGCTCGGAATCGACCAATGTTCAGGCAGTGGGGCGCTGACGGCGATCGAGGTTGCGGCGGGTCCACATCATCTTGGCTGCAGTCGGGCTCACCGGCGCCCCTGTGAAGGTGGGCAGCTGGCGGCGCACCCAGCGGGCACCGGCGCCCTTCCAGGAAATCTCGCCGCTGACCAGCTTCTGGTCGCGCTCGAGCTCGTGCGCCAGGGCACGCAGCTCGTGCTGATCGACCACCGTGTGGCGGTCGACAGCCCTACACAATTGAGTCGCGCCACCCTTGGCAACTGTCAGCAGAAATTTTCCATCCGGGCGCGGCGTCAGAGTGATCTCGTGATCGGGCAGCGCAGACGCAAGCACTTCAATGGCAACAGCAGTCATCGGAAAACTCCCTTGGTGAATGACGATTTAACGTCACTCGTTATTGCACACTACATGCCAATCCAGGGAAGTTGGTGAACGCCTGTAAACAGGGGACTTCGCACAACTCGAGCAAACTTCCATATTGCAAAGTGCAAGATGCAACTTCCGGGGTGCCGCATTTTGCATGCCATCAAAATACAACTACCCGCTTTTATCCACACTCATGGTTGCGGAGATTTCCGCCAGTTAATTTACAATGCTTACAAATTAATAATGGCTGCCTTATATAAGCAGCGAAGCCAATCGCTCACGGCAGGTCCGCCCATGGACGGCCCTGCCGTTGGCACCAGGTTCAAGGGCGCAGGATGACCTTGCGGCAATCGTCCTCCTGCTTGTCGAACAGGCGATAACCTTCGGCCGCATCGGACAGATTCATGCGATGGCTGATGATCACCTCCGGCTGCAGCACGCCACTCTGGATGCGCTCCAGCAGGTCAGGCAGCAGACCGTGCACATGGGTCTGGCCCATCTTGAAGGTCAGCCCCTTGTCGAAGGCATCGCCGAACAGGAACCCATGGATGAAGCCGGCGTATACGCCGGGTACGCTTACCGTGCCGCCACGGCGGACCGCAGCGATGCACTGGCGCAGCGCCTTGCCACTGCTGCCCTCGAGTTTGAGCTGGGTGAGCAGGGTTTCCGTGGCGCTGCCCTTGGCTTCGAAACCCACGGCATCGATGGCGGCATCCACACCGCGATAGCCTTCGGTCTGCTCGATGATCGCCTCGGCCGGGTCATCGACCTTGTCGAAATTGATCGGCACCACGCCATAGGTCGCCCGCGCATATTCGAGGCGGTACGGCTGGTTATCGACCATGAAGATCTGCCTGGCGCCGAGCATCCGCGCACAGGCGGCGGCCATCAGCCCGACCGGACCGGCGCCGTAGATGGCCACGCTGCTGCCCTCCTTCACGCCGCCATTGATCACCGCCTGGTAGCCGGTCGGCAGGATGTCGGTGAGAAACAGCACGCGTTCGTCGTCGAGTTCATCGGGAATCTTGAACGGGCCGGCGTTGGCCTTGGGCACCCGCACCAGCTCGGCCTGGCCGCCGGGCATGCCGCCATACAGGTGGCTGTAGCCGAACAGCGCGGCGCCGGAAGGAATCTGCTTCTTGTTGAGGATCGCGCCGCGGCCGTCGTTGGTGGTTTCGCAGGCGGCATGCAGGTTCATGTCGCAGAAGAAGCAGCTGCCGCAGGCGATCACGAACGGCACGATCACCCGGTCGCCCTTGCTTACCGCGGTGACGGCGCTGCCGACCTCCTCGACGATACCCATGAATTCGTGGCCGAACACGTCGCCGTGTTTCACCTGGGGGATCTTGCCGCGGTACAGGTGCAGATCCGAGCCGCAGATCGCGGTAGCGGTCACCCGCAGAATGATGTCGTCCGGCTCCTGGATGACGGGGTCGGGTACGTTGTCGACGCGTACGTCGTGACTGCCGTGGTAGGTCAATGCGCGCATGCTGCTCTCCAGAACGAGTGTTGGGTGCCTGTCCTAAAGTCCGAGAAAGCGCCGAGTCCTTTGGTTCAGCCCCAGGGATGAGTGGCCGCTTACGCTTGTGGGGCGCCACCTTGCGGCATGTCGAGGGCAAGCACGAGCCGCCGACTTGCTACTATCGCCCGCTGCCCACCCCGTGCGAGGACGCCCATGAGTGATGACCGCCCCACCCGCAAGCGCCCGAACCTGCCAGCTGGCAAGGCGCCGACCCTGGCAGACGTCGCCAAGGTCGCCGGGGTGTCGCCGATCACCGTGTCGCGCGCCCTCAACCAGCCGCAGATCGTGCGCGCCGAGCTGCGCGAAAAGGTCTTTCGCGCCGTGCAGCAGACCGGCTACCTGCCGGCGATGCTCACCGCGCCCGGCGCGCAGCGCAGCCGGCTGATTTCCCTGTTGGTGCCGACCGTGGCCAACTCGATCTTCGCCGACACCGTGCAGGCGCTGATCGACACCCTCACCGAAGCCGGCCACGAGACCCTGATCGGCCTGACCAACTACAGCGCCGAGCGCGAGGAACAGCTGCTCGACACCATTCTGCGCCGCCGTCCCGACGGCATCGTGCTGACCGGCACGCTGCACACCAGGGCCAGTCGTACGCGCCTGTCGCGCTCGGGCATCGCCATCGTCGAATCCTGGGACCTGGCGCCACGACCGCTGGACATGCTGGTGGGCTTTTGCCACGAAGCGGTCGGCGCGGCCATCGCCCGCTACCTCGCGGCCAAAGGCTACCGTCGCTTCGCCGTGGTGACCCTGGATGACCCACGCGGCCAGCGGCGCTGCGCCAGCCTGGAAGAGGAACTGGCCCGCCAGGGCATCGACGATGTGCCCCGGGTGGTGCTGCCGCCACCGGCGACGGTCGACCTGGGGCGCCAGGGGCTACGGCGCCTGCTGGCTGCCGGCGAGCGCCCCGAGGTGCTGGTCTGCAGCTCCGACACGCTGGCCCATGGCGTGCTGGCTGAAGCCGCCGAGCGCGGCATCCGCGTGCCGGACGATCTGGCCGTGATGGGTTTCGGCGACCTGAACATCGCCGCACACCTGCAGCCGTCGCTGTCCACCGTGCGTATCAACGGCGCCGAGATCGGCCTGCAGGCCGCCCGTGCCCTGCTGCAGCGCCTCGACCATCCTGATGAGGAACCGGTGAAAGTGCGCATCGATACCGGCTTCAGCATCGTCGAGCGGCAGAGCGCCTGAGGCGCCGAAATCCTCGACTTTGCTGTTTGGCCGATTGGTGGCAGAAGCGGCCGGTCGTCCTCGTGGGATGGACTGGTGATTATCTGTGGGAGCGGGCCATGCCCGCGAAAAATCACGGGCATGGACCAGGCGCCCCCGCCCGTTCCCACAGGTGAAGCAACGATGGCCGCTGCTGCCTTGAAGCCCTGAAGCCCTGCCCAGTCGCTTGAATGATTACCTAATCAGCCTAACGTCCGCCTTCACGCCAGGGCTTTCCGTCACCTGGCGCTCAACGAGAACGTCAAGCGAGGTAATCCGCGTGAGTGAACACACCCTCCCCCACGGCAGCGCCGACCAGGACCAGATCGCCTGGGTGCGCATCGCCTCGGTGTTTCTGCCCCTGGCCAACCCGATCAGCGATGCCAAGGTGCTGACCGGCCGGCAGAAGCCGATGACCGAGATCGCCCTGCTGTTCGTGGAGATCGAGAGCAAGGACGGCCATCGCGGCCTGGGCTTCAGCTACTCGAAACGCGCCGGCGCCGCCGGCCAGTTCGCCCATGCCCGGGAGATCGCCCCGGCGTTGCTCGGCGAAAACCCCAGCGACATCCAGAAACTCTGGACCAAGCTGTGCTGGGCGGGCGCCTCGGTGGGCCGCAGCGGTCTGTCGACCCAGGCCATCGGCGCCTTCGACGTGGCCCTGTGGGACCTGAAGGCCAGGCGCGCCAAGCTGTCCCTGGCCCGCCTGCTCGGCGCCCAGCGCGACTCGGTACGCTGCTACAACACCTCAGGGGGCTTCCTGCACACGCCACTGGACGAGCTGAAGGTCAATACCGACCTGTCCCGGGAGAAAGGCATCGGTGGCATCAAGCTGAAGGTCGGCCAGCCCGACGCAGCCCTCGACCTGCACCGCGTCAGCACCATTCGCCAGCACCTGGGCGATGACTTCCCGCTGATGGTCGATGCCAACCAGCAATGGGATCGCCCCACCGCCCAGCGCATGTGCCGGCGCTTCGAGGCGTTCAACCTGGTGTGGATCGAAGAGCCGCTGGACTGCTACGACGCCGAGGGCCACGCCGCCCTGGCCGGCGCATTCGACACGCCGATCGCCACCGGCGAGATGCTCACCAGCGTCGCCGAGCACGCCGAGTTCATCAAAACCCGTGGTGCCGATTACCTGATGCCCGATGCTCCGCGGGTGGGCGGCATCACCCCGTTCCTGAAGATCGCCGCCATGGCCGAACAGGCCGGGCTGATGCTCGCGCCGCACTTCGCCATGGAATTGCACGTGCACCTGGCCGCTACCTACCCCACCGAGCCCTGGGTGGAGCACTTCGAGTGGCTGGAGCCGCTGTTCAACGAACGCCTGGAAACCCGCGACGGCCGCATGCAGGTGCCGAACCGCCCTGGCCTGGGCCTTTCGCTCAGTGAACGGGTGGCCGGCTGGACGGCCCAGCAGGTGGAGTTCGGCAAGCGCGGCTGACGCCGTGCCCCGAGCGGAACAGCCATTACCGGCATGGCGCCGGTAATGGTCTTCACCCCAGGTGAATTGACGTCATTTTTTTGTATGCTGAACTCTTTAACCGTAACAGGCGAGGCACTACACTGCGCGCCCCTTGCGGGCTTTCCGCCAGAATCTCGCGTGCAACGTCGTCGAACCGGTGACTTTTTAATTAAAGGTTCTGACCGGCCGGTCGAAGTAATAAAAATTCCAAGGATATTCTCTGCCAGGAGCTGCGGCATGCAGTCGTTGAAGTCGCTGTACGATTCTATCGAGATGCACTTTTTCGATACCCTGACCAAGAAATTGTCCAGCCTGTTCCTGCTGGTGCTGGTCAGCGGTCTGCTGGTCTGGGTGGCCCTCAGCCTGCGCGCGGACATCGTGCAACTGCTGCACGGCGCGCAGCTCGACCCGGTGCTGCTCAGGCAGGTCGAAGACAAGCTCGACACCCTGGGCACCGCCCTGGCGCTGAGCGCGCTGTTCACCCTGGGCATGGTCAGCTTCATGGTCTGGTATTTCCGCCACCTGATCGTGCGCCCGGTCGACAACATGACCCGCGCCCTGGAGGAGATCGCCAGCGGCGAAGGCGACCTGTCCCGCGACCTGCCCCTGCTCACCCACGATGAAATCCGCACCCTGGCAAGCACCTGCAACCGTTTCCTGGCCAAGCAGCGCGAGATCATCAGCAACGTGCAGGCGCTGACCGTGCAGATCGCCGTCGAGTCCGCCCGCTCGCTGAAGAACATCAGCGACTCCAGCGACAGCGCCACCCACCAGGCGCGCTTCGCCAACGAAGTGATGAGCGAGAGCAACAGCGCCGTCGGCCGCATCGAAGAGGTATCGCAGCAGACCCAGGCGATCTCCGGCACCACCGCGCACAACCTGAGCATGGCCCAGGACTCCTACGCCGAACTGCTGGAAGTGACCGGCAACATCAGCGCCATTTCCACCAGCCTCAACGAATTCAGCACCCTGGTTTCGGCGCTCAACGAGCGATCTTCGAACATCAAGTCGGTGGTCGGGCTGATCCAGCAGATTTCCTCGCAGACCAACCTGCTGGCCCTCAACGCGGCCATCGAAGCGGCCCGTGCCGGGGAAAGCGGCCGTGGCTTCGCGGTGGTCGCCGACGAGGTTCGCACCCTGGCGCAGAACGTCAGCCGCGCCACCGGCGATATCTCGCAGAACATCGACGCCATGCTCAAGGAAGTCAGCACCACCCACGAGCAGACCGCGCGCATCAGCCAGAGCGCCCGGGAAACCCAGGTGGTGGTCGAGCGCGCCACGGGCCACTTCGAGACCATGATCAGTGATTTCGAATCCACCAACGGCAAGCTGGCGGAGATCGCCGAGCACATCCAGCAGGTCGCCGATGCCAATACCGGCATCAATGATCGCGTCACCCAGATCCATGCCGATAGCCAGGCCATCGACCAGCGCATGCAGCGTTCGGCCACCGCCACGCGCGACCTGTCCGCCGTGGCCGAACGGGTGCAGACGCTGCTGGGCCGCTTCGTGCTCGGCGAGGGTGAGCTCGATGCCGCCATCACCCGCGCCACCGGGTGCCGGGACGCCCTGCAGGCGCGCCTGGCGACGCTGCAGCGCGAAGGCGTCAACCTGTTCGACCAGAACTACAAGCTGATTCCCAACACCGATCCGAAGCAGTACCTGACCGGCTACACCGAGCGCTTCGCGCAGATCTGCCAGGAAGAGATCGACCGCCTGACCAAGGGCACCCCTGGGGGCATCGTGACCTTTATCGTCGACACCAAGGGCTACTGCCCGGTGAACAACAGCTGGGTATCCAAGGCACCGACGGGCGATCGCGCCGTCGACCTGCCGGTGTGCCGCAACAAGCGCATGTTCTCCGACCCGGTGGGCCTGCGCGCGGCGAGCAACACCCAGCGCTTCCTGCTGCAGACTTACCTGCGTGACACCGGCGAGATCATGACCGAGATCGACGTGCCGTTCTTCTTCGAAGGCCGCCACTGGGGCAACATGCGCATGGGCTTCGATGCCTCGCGGCTGCTGGGCAAATCCTAGGTTTTGTACGAAAAGTACTGACGCATGCAACGCAGGCTGCAGGCCAGCGTGACCATGGCTGAAAAGCTTCTCGCCAGCTTGTCGTAGCGAGTACCTATTCTGCGGTTCTCTTTCAGCCAGCCAAACATCCGCTCAATGATGTTCCGCTGCCGATACTTTGGACGATCAAAGAGTCGGGGCAGGCCAGGCCGAGGCTTGCGGGGCATGGCACGCAGCGGGATCACCGGCTGTATTCGGTAGCGGTCGCAGTAATGGCGCAAGTGTTGCGCGTCATAGCCTTTGTCAGCCAGTAACCAGCGACTGCGTTTGCGTGGACGCCCCGGCTTACCGGGAATTCGCACCTGATCCAGCAACGGCTGGGCATGAGCGATATCGCTGGTTTGCCCCGGCGAAAGAATGAAGCGTAATGGAACACCATTGGCGTCACAGATCATGTGAATCTTGGTAGTAAGGCCGCCTCGACTACGCCCCAAAGCATGATCTAGCGGTTCTTCAGGCCCCCTTTTTTCCCGGCGCCTGAAGAGGCTCGGGTTGCACGTATCGCAGTGGAATCGATCATCCAGGTGTCCAGATCAATCAGTCCCTCCCGGTTTAATCGGATGTGCAAGCGCTCCAGTATCCGGTCGAACGTACCGTCGTCGCGCCAGTCACGAAAACGCTGATACACCGTCGACCAAGGCCCAAAGCGTTCCGGCAGATCACGCCAGGCAGCGCCCGAGCAGAGGATCCACAGGATTGCGTGGAGTACCAGACGATCATCACTGCGTGGGCGACCCATCTTCTGCTCTGGAGAAACCAGATCCTTGATCAATTCCCACGATGCGTCGGTGAGTTCGTAACGCTTTGCCATGCGGGCCTCCAGCCAATCATGGCGGCAATTTTACCCGTACCGACTTTTCGTACAAAACCTAGGTTCGGCTGGCAGCTGCAGTTCGTGGGGCGGACCCAGGAGCGCAGCGAACGGTCCGCCAGCGCCTGACATCACGGCAACGCCCTGCGGCTTCACGAGTACGCGCCACGGGGCTGACCAGCACTCACGGCCCACGAAAAAGCCCCGCTGATGCGGGGCTTTTCCTATGGGCGCACCGCGCTCAATGCACGGCGTCCAGATTGCGGCGCGACCACATCAGCTTGGCAGCGGTGGGATTCACCGGGGCGCCGGTAAAGGTCGGCAGCTTGCGCGACACCCACTGTGCCCCGCTGCCCTTCCAGTTCACTTCGCCACTGACCAGCTTGCGATCACGCAAGATCTCACGCTCCAGGGCGCGAGCGCCGTCCTCGGTATCCACGGCCATCTTGTCGACCGCCTTGAGGAAGATGGCCTCCCCTTCCTTGCTGATGCTCAGCAGGTACATGCCATCCGGGCGCGGTGTGATGGAAATCGTATGGTCCGGTAGTGCGATGCTCAGTTGGTCGAGAGTGGCAGTGTTCATCGGATGATCCTTTTATGGCGTAGCAGGCAGATATTCATTGGATGCCCCCGGATAAGTGCATCACATATGCCAACTTCGCAATTGGAGAAAATCACCCGGTTTTACTGAACATCGTGCCGCTTACGCTTGTGCAAACTTCTTGCACTTTGCATGAACGCTTTTTATTGCACGGGCATCGTGCACGCCTCATTAAACGTTCGTATCCATTCAATTGCAAAAGGCCACCATGGCCGACCATCTTTTCAGGCGAACTTAATTACGCCCCGTTATTTCGAAATAAAACAGAGCCTGTGCCCTGTACCGCCTCGGGACATTTGGCAATCGATGGCCAGAGGGCCAATGCCGTCCATGTCCCATCCACTCTCGCGAACCCTGTTTCCGGGGCTCGCCGCAACGACAGGAGATCTGCCATGAGCGATCCTTCCATGCTTTTCTGGCTTGGCGCATTCGTCGTTATCGCCTTCGTTGATCTGGTCACCATCATGAACCTGTGGCGCAGCGAAAAGAGCCAGAACACTCGGCTGCTGTGGGCACTGGTCATCGTGTTGTTGCCGGTAATCGGTTTGATCATTTGGGGGTTCGCAGGCCCACGGGGCATGCCGAAACCGCCAACTTCACCCGAGCAAAGCAAATAATTAGAACCCTTATTAAATTGACAAGCGCGTCTGGGCCGACACTAATAGCCACTACAAAGGAGTAATACCGAGAGCACTAACTGTGGCAAAGATTAAATTCCTGGACGCCGCTAAGTTGCTGTACAACTATTTCCAGCCACTTGTTGTACAGGTGTCATTGGAGTCACCGACCCGAATGGTCGTGCGACTATCGGAAACGGATTCAACCACCTCCTTCGAAGTTCGCGACATCCCCTGCAGGACATCGCTGACTCCGATGGAGGTTTTCGCCATCATCGAGCAGATCGAAGAGCGTATTCACCGCGAAAAGCCCGAGCTGTTCAAACGCCATTGCGTGAACAAGTTGCGGCTGCCCTGAGGCTCAAGCCTGGGGCTCGCGTTGACGATCCTGGTAGACGGCATCGAGCAGCACCACCAGCTCGGCTGCCGAAGGCACGGTACGACCCCCCAGCTCGTCCTGCACCGAAGCCGCCACGCTCCTGGTGACGAGCCCGAAGCGGTTCAACGCATCGGTCAGCGCCTGATCGTCCAGCCCCTGCTGGTTGAGGACACGCATCAGGCTGTCCCAGACGTCACGCAGATCGGGCTGATGATCACGGCCATCGGGCCAGGGGTGGCCCACTCGCGGCTCGGGGCGCATTTCCGCCACGGTCACCTCCCCCTCGTAGGCGCACACCGAGCCGCCCTTTTCGGCGACCCGCGCATCACGCGAGGCACGGTTCCAGGCGGCCTGCGCCAATGCTGGCGAGGTGGTCGTGCACTGCAGCTCGTCATCGAGGTAAATCCTGAATTCGCCCATGTCGTTCTTCTCCACATGATTGTCGACTGTCGCTGCATTCGATTCGGCCGGCGGCAAGGGATTCAGGTTTTCTAACGCTCGCAAGCCGCGAAACCTGCACGTTTGAAGCATCCGGATACAAGCATCGATTGTGCGAACTCAACGGCCGGTCAGGGCCTCGTAACTATCAAGGGCTGCCTGATCGGCCCCTCTGACCATCCAGCCAAAAAAGGAAAGCGCCCATGAGCCAGACGCCAATCAACCCGACGCCACCCAACAGCCCGGCCAAGGACGTGGAAGGTGACAACGTCAACGTGGTGAAGAAGGAAAATCAACGCCCCGGGGAGAAGACCGAAGCCGTGGACCGGGCGATCACCCCGACCTCGATAAAGACCAAGGAGCAGGAAGCGGAAAAGATCAAGCAGGCGTCGGAACAGGCCCGTCAGAAGCTCGACGAATAAGCCCGGCGGCTCGGGCTCCCTGCACGTGCAGGGAGCCACGGGCTGCGGCTCGTAGCGCGGGTAACCCCGCGCTCCCGGCACCATCGCTGTCGATCCACGCCAGGGCGGCGCCTTCAGGCGACCGCGAGGCGGCTAGGAATGCACCACCCACTGTCCCGCGTCCGCCTTGGCCGTCAGGCAATCCACCGCGTCGATCAGCCCGGCGCCCAGGGCCTGTTCGGCATCGACGATACGCGGCGACGCGGTCAGGCAGGCAACTATGTCCAGCGGCTCGCGCGCGCCTGCGGTGCGCTCTTCGACGATGCGCCGGTACAGGTGCATGTCGTAGTCCAGGCTCATGGCGTACTCGGCCATGCGCGCGTGGTCTACAGAACCGTTGAGCGTCCAGTGGAAGGGGTGGAACAGGAACTTGCTGTAGGCGCAGGCGGTGCGCCGCTGCCCGGCGAGGAAAATGATGTTGCCCATCGACTCGACGGTGCCCAGGTTATGGGTATGCACCGGTACGGGCAGGGAAATCAGGAAGTTGTACAGGGAAAAACCGTAGCTGCACTCGCCGCCCATGGTGGCGATCTTCAGGACGATTTCGCTGGCGCCCTGCTGCAGCGCCTTGGTGCAGCTGTCGATCAACTGGCCGCAGGTGTGGGAGTTGATCGGGGCGGTGAAGTGAACGACGTGAAGGGTCATGGCGCGCACCTTTGTCCGAGATGGGCGAAATGGCGAAACGGGCCCGCAGCGGGCGTACTGCGGGCCACAGGGTATTACGGCAGCGGGTTGCCGCCGGTCACCCCAAAGGTTTCACCGGTGATGTAGCTCGACTCCTGGGACGCCAGCAACACGTACAGCGGCGCGCACTCGGCGGGCTGGCCCGGACGCTTCATCGGCACCTGGGAGCCGAAGGTGGGGATCTTCTCCTGAGGCTGGCCATCGCTGGGCTGCAGCACGGTCCAGATCGGCCCTGGCGCGACCGCGTTGACGCGGATGCCCTGCTCGATCACCTGGCTCGACAGCGCCTTGGTGAAGGCGACGATGGCCGCCTTGGTGGACGCGTAGTCGAGCAGCGTGCCGGACGGATCGTAGGACTGGATCGACGCCGTGTTGATGATCGCCGCACCCGGCGGCATATGCGCCACCGCCGCCTTGCACAGCCAGAACATGGCATAGACGTTGGTCTTGAAGGTGTGGTCGAACTGCTCGGTGGTGATCTCGGTAATATGCTTCTGGGTGATCTGCTTGCCGGCCACGTTGACCAGAATGTCCAGGCCGCCGAGCGCGCCGACGGCATCACGCACCAGCGATACGCAGAAGGCTTCGTCCTTCAGATCGCCTGGGATGGCCACCGCACGACGGCCTTCGGCCTCGATCAGCTTGATGACTTCCTGGGCGTCCGGCTCTTCCTCGGGCAGGTAGTTGAGCACGATGTCCGCGCCTTCGCGGGCATAGGCGATAGCTGCCGCGCGGCCGATGCCGGAGTCGGCACCGGTGATCAGCGCCTTGCGTCCGGCCAGGCGCCCGAAGCCGACGTAGCTCTCTTCGCCATGGTCCGGCTCGGGGGTCATGTTCAGATCCAGGCCCGGCTCGGGCTGGTGCTGTGCCGGAAACTCGGGCTGCGGGTACTGGGTGAGCGGATTCTGCATGGCGAACTGGTTGGTGGTATTGCGGGTCATCGGATTCTCCTGCTGGTTGCTGGTGGATTCACGGTTGCCGCCACGTGTGAAGCGCAATCGCCGCAGGCACCAATCGCCTGCGTTACAAGTTGGGAGGAAGGCTCGCCGCTTGAAGTTCCACCCATCCGAGCAGTGGCCAGCAACTGCTCTGGCACGGCCTTCTTGCCGCCGCTTCGCTTGCTCCTCTCGCGACGCGGCGGGCTGATCAGCGCTGCGCGGCGGGCTGATCAGCGCTGCGCGGCGATCAATACCGGCCGCGCATCCCCCGGCGCCGTGGCGGTGCTCAGGCTCAGCGTCACCGGAATGGATTTGGCCGCCGGCACCTTGCTGCGCTCGGCGTGGTGCCAGAGCGGCACCAGCGGGTTGCACTCCGGGTAGTAGGCGGCGCAGCAGCCCTGGGGAATGTCGTAGGCGAGAATCTGCAGCGGCCCCACCTGACGTTCCACCTCCGGCTCCACCGCGGTGGTCACGTCCACCCAGTCTCCACCCGCCAGGCCAAGGCGCACGATGTCGTCGGCGTTCATGAAGATCACCGAACGGGTGCCATGCACGCCGCGGAAGCGGTCGTCGTAGCCATAGATGGTGGTATTGAACTGGTCGTTGCTGCGGATCGTCATCAGTTGCAGCACGTCGCGCCGGCCGTAGGGCGCGCTCACGTCGTCGTCGGCGATCAGGCACTGCGGCACCACGAATTGCGCCCTGCCACTCTCGGTTGCCCATTCGCGCTGCGCCGCCCCCAGCGGCCGGTGAAAGCCGCCCGGCTCCCACATGCGCTGTTCGAAGTCGTGGAAGATCTCCGGATACACCTGGCCGATGGCCTGGCGAATCAACCCGTAGTCGCGGCGCCAGGCGTCCCAGTCGATACCGATCTCGGCGCTCAAGGTGGCCCGCGCCAGCCCGGCGATGATCGCCGGTTCCGAGCGCAGCTGCTCGCTGGCCGGCTCGCTCTTGCCGCGCCAACCGTGGATGCAGCCGGTGCTGTCTTCGGTGCTGTGGCTTTGCTCGACGCCGTCCTGGCGGTCGATTTCGATACGCCCCAGGCACGGCAGCAGCCAGGCCTGTTCGCCGGGCAGCAGGTGCGAGTGGTTGAGCTTGGTGGCCACCTGCACGTTGAGCGCCAGGCGCTGCCAGGCAGGCTCGATCCGCCCGGTATCCGGCACCGCGCGCAGGAAGTTGCCGCCCAGGCTGACGAAGCCGCGCACCCGGCCATCGAGCATGGCGGTGCAGGCGTCGACGGTGTTCAGGCCCATGCGCTCGGGCACCTTGAACTTGAAGTACTGCTCGATCAGCTTGACCGGCACCTTGGCCGGGTCTTCGGAGATACCCACGGTGCGCTGGCCCTGCACGTTGGAGTGGCCGCGCACCGGGCAGATGCCGGCGCCGGGTTTGCCGATATTGCCGCGCAGCAACAGCAGGTTCACCAGCATCTGCACGTTCTGCACGCCCTGGCGGTGCTGGGTCAGGCCCATGCCGTAGACGATCATCACCCGCTGCGACTGGGCATAGACCAGCGCGGTGGCTTCCATGGCTGCGCGCTTGAGGCCGGTGATGGCCTCGATCTGCGCCCACTCCTGGCGGCGTACATAGGCGATGAAATCGTCGCCGCCCTGGGTGTGTTCGGCCATGAATGCCTGATCCAGCACGCCGGGCTCGCCGCGCTGCAGGGCCGCATCGTGCAGGTCGAGCAGCGCCTTGGCGACGCCGACGATGGCCGCGGTATCGCCACCGATGGCCACCTGGTGATACTGGGTGCTGATCTGCGTCGAGTTCGGGCCGAGCATCTCGCCCGGCGACTGCGGATTGACGAACTCCTGCAGGCCGCGCTCCTTCAAGGGGTTGAAGGTGATGATCGGCACGTCGCGCTGCCGCGCCTCCTGCAGTTGGTGAAGCATGCGCGGGCTGTTGCTGCCCACGTTCTGGCCGAAGAACAGCAGGCAGTCGGTGTGCTCGAAATCGTTCAGGGTCACGGTGCCGACCGGCACGCCGATGCTTTCCTGCAGGCCCACCGAGGTGCTTTCATGGCACATGTTGGAGCTGTCCGGCAGGTTGTTGGTGCCATAGGCGCGGGCCAGCAGCTGGTACATGAACGAGGCTTCCAGGGAGGCACGCCCGGAGGCGTAGAACACCACCTCGTCCGGCGGCAGGGCACGCAGGCTGGCGCCGATTTCCTGGTAAGCGGTTTCCCAGCCGGTTTCCTCGTAGCGATCGGTGCCCGGGTTGTAACGCAGCGGATGGGTCAGGCGGCCATGCTGCTCCAGGGCGTGGGCCGACCAGCCGCGCAGCTCGCTGACGCTGTGCTCGGCGAAGAACGCCGGGCTGCTGCGCTTGGCGGTCAGCTCCCAGGCCGTGGCCTTGGCGCCGTTCTCGCAGAACTCCATCGGATGGGTGTCGCCCGGCTTGGCCCAGGCGCAGCTCACGCAGGCAAACCCGTCGGGCTTGTTCTGCTTGAGCAACGCCGCGCCGATCTTCACCACCGCCTGTTCGCGCAGCACGATGCCCGCCACCGACTTGGCCGATCCCCAGCCCCCGGATGCGTCTGTGTATGGCCGATAACGGGTCTTTGGATCAGTCAGCATGTCCCTCTCCTGCGCGTGGTTCGTTCTGGTACGACGAAGCGCTGCCGCGAAAGGTTCGGGCTAACGGCCCTGTGGTCCGGCGGGCCATTGATGAGCAAGTGTGTCAGCCGACCGCAAGCGAAACGGCGGTTTGGCGAGGTGTTCGGCAACGCAGAAAGGCACCTGCAGGAGGTGCCTTGGCGGATGAATCAGGCTTACTTGCTGGCGGTAAGCGCCGCGTAGCTGGTCATCAGGTTGCGGTAGTCGGGGATGTGATCCGAGCAGATCTTCGCCAGACCTTCCACATCGTTGCGCCAGTCGCGGTGCAGCTCGCAGGCCACGGCGAACCAGTTCATCAGCTGCGCGCCGGCGGCGGTCATGCGCTGCCAGGCCGAGTCGCGGCTGATCTGGTTGAAGGTGCCCGAGGCATCGGTGACCACGAACACGTCGAAGCCTTCTTCGATGGCCGCCAGTGCCGGGAACGCCACGCACACCTCGGTCACCACGCCGGCGATGATCAGCTGCTTCTTGCCGGTGGCCTTGATCGCCTTGACGAAGTCTTCGTTGTCCCAGGCGTTGATCTGGCCAGGGCGAGCGATGTACGGCGCGTCCGGGAACAGCTCCTTCAGCTCGGGTACCAGCGGGCCGTTGGGGCCGGTTTCGAAGCTGGTGGTGAGGATGGTCGGCAGGTTGAAGAACTTGGCGATGTCGGCCAGGGCCCAAGGGACTGCTCCCGTTTCAGGGCGACCGCGCCGGAGTCAGTTTTTGCGCGAGGCAAGGCACGAGGTGCGAAGTTTGGCTGGCCAAATGAGTCACCGAGAAACGCAGCATCGCGCAAAAACTGGCCCGGCCCTACGGGTTGCGCGTAAGACCTCGCCATACGTCGTTGGAGGACTTGAAAAGGGCATGCCATTCCCTGCGTCCTCCGCCTAGCCTGGCGAGGTCTTACGCGGCAACGCGGCTCGCGCTGAAACGGGAGCAGTCCCTACCGTTGTTCTTGAACTTGTCCGGGTCGATGTCGCGCACCAGCGAGAGCAGACCGGCCTGGTGGTCGACCAGCAGAACGGCGGCGTTGTCTTTGTCCAGGCGGTTGTATTTGTTGGAAGTGGTCATGGTGTGATCCTCGTTTTTTGATGGTTGCCGAAACGTTCGGCTGATCTGGTTGGGTGGTTTGCAGTTGTCGCTGCATGTGGGAAAGATTAAATTCGACACCCATCTCGCACCAGACGGCAAAAATCGCCTCTAGCGTTCCATTTTCAGAACGGTAAGCCCATGGAAGACTTGAACACGCTCTACTACTTCACCCAGGTGGTGGAGCACGGCGGCTTCGCCCCGGCCGGCCGTGCACTGGACATTCCCAAGTCCAAGCTCAGCCGGCGCATCGCCCTGCTCGAGGAGCGCCTCGGCGTGCGCCTGCTGCAACGCACCAGCCGGCATTGCTCGCTGACCGAGATCGGCCAGGAGTACTACCAGCGTTGCGTGGCCATGCGCGTGGAAGCCGAGGGCGCTGCCGAGGTGATCGAGCGCAACCGCAGCGAGCCCCGCGGCCTGGTGCGCCTGGCCTGCCCGACCACGCTGCTCAATTCCTGGGTCGGGCCCATGCTGACCCGCTTCATGCTGCGCTACCCGGCGGTGGAGCTGTTTATCGAGAGCACCAACCGGCGCGTCGACGTGCTCCACGAAGGCTTCGATATCGCCCTGCGCGTGCGCTTTCCGCCACTGGAAAATACCGACATGGTGATGAAGGTGCTCGGCAACAGCCGCCAGTGCCTGGTCGGCCGACCGGACTTTCTCAAGCAATTGCCAGAAGGTTTTCAGCCGGCCGACCTGAGCGCGCTGCCGAGCCTGCACTGGGGCGGCTCGCAGCGCGACTACCAGTGGGAACTGTTCGGCGCGGAGAATGCGAAGCTGGTCATCCCCCACCGCCCGCGCATGGTCACCGACGACCTGATCGCCCTGCGACACGGCGCCCTGGCCGGCGTCGGCATCGCCCACGTGCCACGGGTGGCCGTGCGCGAGGACCTGGAGGCCGGCACCCTGGTGGAAATGCTGCCGGGCTGGGAACCCAAATGCGGCATCGTCCACGCCATTTTCCCCTCCCGCCGCGGCCTGCTGCCCTCGGTGCGCACGCTGATCGACTTTCTGGCGGAGGAGTTTGGGCAGAGTGATATGGCGTGAGTCACCCTATGTCTTCATCCGCGGTAATCCACATGAATCGCCTCTCCCATATCCAGGCGCTCATGAGCGCTGACGCACGCCGCTGGATACTGAGGCACGTACGTGAGCTATGCCTGCCGGACTGCTGGGTGGCTGCGGGCTTCGTCCGCAGTGCTGTCTGGGATCATTTGCATGGTCGTACCTCATCTACCCTGCCAATGGATATCGATGTGATCTGGTTCGATCCCGATAACGCTTCGCTGGAGCAGGATATAGAGCTGGAAGCCAGGTTGCTGAGCGCTGATAACACACTGAACTGGTCAGTGAAGAACCAGGCACGCATGCACCTGCGCAACGGTGATCGGCCTTATGCGTCAGCGACGGACGCAATGACTTATTGGCCCGAAACCGCAACGGCGGTTGCCGCGCGGCTGAGTGCAAGTGATGAAGTGGAGGTCGCCGCGCCATTCGGTTTGGATGATCTTTTCGATCTCGTCGTACGGCCAGTGGGGAGGTTTCGAGATGAGAAAAGGCACCTATTTCATGAGCGGCTGTATAGCAAACAGTGGCTGACGAGATGGCCTGGTTTGACTCTGGTCGACTAGGCGCGGCAAGCCTTCATATCGCGCCCATGGCGCGCTCCCACAAAAGCAAGCAGATCTGCTTCGTAGCCTGGGTTGAGCGAGGCGATACCCAGGGCATCGACCTCCCGGGTGTCGCTACGCTCGACCCGGGCTACCAGAGCGCCTCTCAGCCCTCCACCTGGCTCCACTGCTTGCTCAGTAACCCGTAGGGTGGATCACGCTTCACCGATCCACCATGGCGGATGTAAACAGCGACATCCGCCCTACGGGCTGGTCTACGCCCATGATCTCGCGCCCATGCCGCGCTCCCACACAGGCAAGAGCATCTCCGCTTCGTAGCCTGGGTCGAGCGCAGCGATACCCAGGGCATCGACCTCCCGGGTGTCGCTACGCTCGACCCGGGCTAACAGAGCGCCAGGCGATCACCCCTCCACCTGACTCCACTGCTTGCTCAGGCGCTTGTCCGACACGGCCATTTTGGTGCCCAGCTGCTGGGCCCAGAGGGATACGCGGTATTCCTCGAGCATCCAGCGGTACAGGGTCAGGTTGGGGTCGCGCTTGCCTTCCTGCAGGTGCTTGCCCAGGCGCGCCTGGTATTGCTCCCAGTAGCCGGCCAGCTCGCCGCTCCATACCCGGTCGCGTTGCAGCTGCGCGGCGATTTTGTCGAAGCGTTGTTCGATGGCCTTGAGGTAGCGCGGCAGTTCCTTGAGCCATTCGGCCGGGGTTTCGCGCACGAAGCCGGGGTAGACGAGATTGCCCAGCTGCGCCTTGATGTCGTTGAGCGCCACGGCCTGGGCCAGGTCGATCTTGCCCTTGAAGCGCTTCTGCAGGCCGTGCCACAGCTTGAGAATTTCCAGGGTCAGGCGCGCCAGCTTTTCGGCGTGCTCGGTCCAGGCGCCGCGCTTCTTCTCGGCCAGGGCGGCCAATGCGGCGCCGTCACGGGGCAGCGGCTGTTCGCCATCGAGGATGCAGCTGTCCAGGCTGGCCAGCAGGATGTCTTCGACCAGCGCCTCGACGCGGCCCAGTTCGCGATGCAGCAGGCCCAGCTCGGTCAGCCCCGGCAGCTTGCCACGCAGGAATTTGGCGGGCTCGGCCAGTTGTTGCAGCAGCAAGCGCTGCAAGGCGCGACGATGCTGGAACTCGGCTTCGGCCTGGGTCGGGAAACGCCCTTCCTTGACCACGCCACCGTCCTCGACCAGCGCCGGGAACACGGTCATGGACAGCCCGGCCACCTGCTGCTGGGTCTTCTCGGCAACCTGGGCGAAGCCCTTGGCCTCCACCGGCTTCTGCACCTTGTCGGTTTGCGGAATGGCCAGCGCAGCCTGGCTGGCCTCGGCGAAGCGGGCGGTCAGCTCGGCCAGGTCGCGGCCTTCGCCGAGCAACTTGCCGTGGGTGTCGACCACCTCGATGTTCATCTTCAGGTGATCCTCGAGCTGGCGGGTGGCCTCGCTCCACGCCTCGGCGTCGATCCGCGCACCGGTCATGCGCTGCAGCTCGCGGGCCAGGCTTTCCGGCAGGCTGCCCTGGCCGAAGGTGAGCTTGCTCAGGGCGGCGCCGACGAAGTCCGGCACCGGCACGAAGTTCTTGCGAATGGCCTTGGGCAGGCCGCGCACCAGGTCGATGGCCTTGGCCTCGATCAGCCCCGGCACCAGCCACTCCAGGCGCTCGCCTGGCAGTTGCGGCAACAGTGGCGCTGGTACGCGCAGGGTCACCCCATCGCGCGGGTGATTGGGCTCGAAGTGATAGGTGAGCGGCAGTTGCAGCTCACCGATATGCAGGGTGTCCGGATACTGCGCGGCGGTGACTTCCAGCGCCTCGCGGGCCAGCACGTCCTCCTCGCGCATCATCAGCAGTTGCGGGTCCTTGGCGCTCTCGCGCTTGTACCAGCTCTCGAAGGTGGCGGCCTGGTAGATGTCCTCCGGGATGCGCGCTTCGTAATAGGCGAACAGGGTTTCCTCGTCGGCGAGGATGTCGCGGCGGCGCGCCTTGGCTTCCAGCTCGTCGAGCCGTTCCAGCAGCGCGCGGTTGGCGTTCAGGCACTTGGCGCGGCTGTTGATTTCACCGCGCACCAGGCCTTCGCGGATAAACAGCTCACGCGAGGCCTGCGGATCGATGGGCCCGTAATGCACCGGGCGGCGCCCCACCACGATCAAGCCGTACAGGGTGACCTGCTCGTAGGCCACCACCTGGCCGCGCTTCTTCTCCCAGTGCGGCTCGAAGTGGTTCTTCTTGATCAGGTGCCCGGCCAGCGGCTCGATCCAGTCCGGCTCGATCTTGGCGACCTGGCGGGCGAACAGCTTGGTGGTCTCGACCAGTTCGGCGGCCATGATCCAGTTGGGTTTCTTGCGGCCGATCACCGACGACGGATGCACCCAGAAACGCCGCTGCCGCGCCCCCTGGTAATCGCCCTCCTCGGTTTTCTGGCCGATCTGGCTGAGCAGCCCGCTGAGGATCGCCTTGTGCACCGCGGCATAGCTCTTGGCGCGCTGCGCTGCTTCGCTGGCCTCGGCCTGCTCGCGCAGGATCACGTTGACCTTGGTATCGGTGGTGGCCTGCACCGGGTTCTGTGCGGGCTTGCCGCCGTCCGCCGCCTGAGCGCCCGCCTTGCCGGGCGTCAGCTGCAGATCCTTGGCCAGCAGCACCAGCTGGCGGTGGGCATCGCGCCACTCGCGCAGACGCATGTAGTTGAGGAAGTTCTTCTTGCACCAGGTGCGCAGCGGGTTGCTGCCCAGCTCCTGGCGTTTTTCCTCGAAGCCGCGCCACAGGTTGATCAGCGCGGCGAAATCCGAGTCCACATCCTTCCACTGCGCGTGGGCCTGGTCGGCCGCCTGCTGGCGATCCATCGGCCGCTCGCGCGGGTCCTGCACGGACAGCGCACTGGCGACGATCAGCAGCTCCTGCAGGCTGCCGAGCTTGGCCGCTTCCAGCACCATGCGACCCAGGCGCGGGTCGATGGGCAGGCGCGCCAGCTGGCGGCCCAGGGGCGTCAACTGGCTCTCACGGTTGACCGCCGAGAGCTCCTGCAAGAGGTTGAAACCGTCGCTGATGGCCTTGCCATCCGGCGGCTCGATAAAGGGGAAATCCTCGATGCTGCCCAGGCGCAGATGGAGCATCTGCAGGATCACTGCCGCCAGGTTGGTACGCAGGATTTCCGGGTCGGTGAAGGTCGGCCGGCCGAGGAAATCCTCCTCGCTGTACAGGCGCACGCAGATGCCCGGCTCGACCCGCCCGCAACGGCCCTTGCGCTGGTTGGCGCTGGCCTGGGAAATCGCCTCGATGGGCAGGCGCTGGACCTTGGCGCGGTAGCTGTAGCGGCTGATGCGCGCGGTGCCACTGTCGATCACGTAGCGAATGCCCGGCACCGTCAGCGAGGTTTCCGCCACGTTGGTGGCCAGCACGATCTTGCGCCCGGCCATGGGCGCGAAGATCTTCTGCTGCTCGGCGGGCGTGAGCCGCGCATACAGCGGCAGCACTTCGGTAAAGCGCAGGTTGGCCTTGCGCAGCACCTCGGCGGCATCGCGGATCTCGCGCTCGCCGGGCAGGAAGATCAGCACATCGCCGGGGCGCTGGCCGACGCTCTTCTCATGGGCGACTATCTCGTCCAGCGCCGCGAGAATGCCCTGGTCGACGGTCAGGTCGTCGAGCAGGCTTTCGCCCTCCTCGTCCACCTCGGCGGCCAGCGGGCGGTACCAGGTTTCCACCGGGTAGGTGCGCCCGGAGACTTCGACGATGGGCGCATCCGGCCGCCCATCGCCGCCGAAGTGCTTGGAAAAGCGCTCCAGGTCGATGGTCGCCGAGGTGATGATCACCTTGAGGTCGGGGCGGCGCGGCAGCAGGGTTTTCAGGTAGCCGAGCAGGAAGTCGATATTGAGGCTGCGTTCGTGGGCCTCGTCGACGATGAGGGTGTCGTACTTTTCCAGGTAGCGATCGTGCTGGGTTTCGGCGAGCAGGATGCCGTCGGTCATCAGCTTGACCAGCGTGCTGTCCTTGCTCTGATCCTCGAAGCGCACCTGATAGCCCACCAGCTCACCGAGCGGCGTACCGATCTCCTCCGCCACCCGCGTCGCCACGCTGCGCGCCGCCAGCCGCCGCGGCTGGGTGTGACCGATCAGGCCGTGCCGGCCACGGCCGATCTCCAGGCAGATCTTCGGCAACTGGGTGGTCTTGCCCGAGCCGGTCTCGCCGGCGATCACCACCACCTGGCTCTTTTCCAATGCCGCCTTGATCTCGTCGCGCTTGGCGGCAATCGGCAAGGCGTCGTCATAACGCATCACCGGCACGCTCGAGCGCCGCGCCTCGACCTTGGCGCACGACGCCTGAAAACGCTCCAGCCACTGCGCCTGCTTGGCCGCATCGGGCTTTTTCTGCAGCTCGTGCAACTGCCGCCGCAGACGATGGCGGTCGGCGATCAGGGCGTGGTCGAGGTTCTTCTGCAGGGCGGCGATATCGAAGGGGGCGTCGGTCATCAGGCTCGGGGCGGGTCGCGGGAAAGCGCCGATTGTCGCAGATTCGGCCCGCGGCGGGCAGGCCGCGCTGTCGAGGGCATGCCGCGAGCCGCCTGCCGGGCGGCTCGCGGCACTCACGCTTTACTCGGCGTCGAACTGCAGCTGCGGCGGGCGGCGGCGGAAGCCGCCGGTCAGCCAGGCCAGGTAGAGGCCGCCAAGTACCAGCCAGGCGCAGCCGAGCATGATCGCCAGGTGGTCGAGGCTGGCCATCAGCCACAGCGTCGCCAGCAGGCCGATCAGCGGGCACAGCAGGTACAGCAGCAGCTGCAGCGGGCCGCGCGCCTGGGGTTGGCGGGCGAAGTGGACGATCACCGAGAGGTTGACCAGGCTGAAGGCCAGGAAGGCGCCGAAGTTGATGAACGAGGTCGAGGTGGTCACGTCCAGCTTCAGGGCCAGCAGGGCCACCACGGCGCACACCAGGATGGCGCCCACCGGCGTACCGAAACGCGTGCTCAGGGTGCCGAGCAGCGCACGGGGCAGCACGCCGTCGCGGCCCATGGCAAACATCAGCCGCGAGGCGCTGGCCTGGGCCGACAGACCCGAAGTGAACTGGCCGACGATCAGGCCGATCAGGAACACCGACACGAACACATCGCCGCCGATATTGCGGGCGATCTCGTAGGCCGCCGCATCGCTGCTCTGGAACACCAGGGAGGGATGGGCCAGCTGCACGAAGTAGGCCGTGGCCACGAAGATCAGCCCGCCGATCAGGGTGATCAGCAGGATCGCCCGCGGGATGGTGCGCTCGGGCTCATGGGTTTCCTCGGTCAGGGTGCTGACCGCATCGAAGCCCAGGAACGAGTAGCAGGCCACTGCCGCGCCGGCCATCACCAGGTTCAGGTTCATGCCCTCACCGAAGAACGGCGCCAGCGACCACAACGGCTTGCTGGCATCGCCCAGCACGTAGTGCACGCACAGCGCCACGAAGGCCAGCAGCACCAGGAACTGCACCAGCATCAGCACGCCGTTGATGCCCTTGGCCAGGCGCAGCCCAACCACGTTGATCAGGCTGGTGACCACGATGAAGGTCAGCACCCACAGCGCCTGGGGCAGCTGGGGGAACGCCGAGTGCAGGTAGGCCGCGCCGATCAGCCAGATGGCCATCGGCAGGAACAGGTAGTCGAGCAGCACCGCCCAACCGGCGATGAAGCCCAGGTGATCGCTGATGCTGCGGCGCACGTAGCTGTAGGCCGAACCGGCGACCGGAAACAGCCTGGCCATGCGCGCGTAGCTGAGCGCGGTGAACAACATCGCCAGCGAGGCGGCCACGTAGGCGGCCGGGACGGCGCCGCGGGTGATCTCGGCAAGAATGCCGAAGGTGCCGAGCACGATGATCGGCGTCATGTAGGCGATGCCGAACAGCACCACCGCGCCCAGAGAAAGGGATCGTTGCAGACGAGCCATTACTTGCTACTCCCGTTTTATGTGTTTTTATGGCAGGGCCGAAGTCGGCAAAAGCACGCGGCTGGGCCGCAGCGGGCGCTTCTGTGGCGCCCGGCAGGTCAATCAGGGAATCAGCAGCTCACGCAGGCCGTTGGCATGCTCGACGCGCGTGCCCGGCAGCGGCATGCGCCGCTCTTCCAGGTAGCGATAGTCACGGCGCGCCTCGGCCAGGCGCTGGAAGTCCAGGGCGATGGTCTGCCGGCACGGCTCGCGGCCGGCCTCCAGCAGCAGGCTGCCGTTGGGGTCGACCACCGCGCTGCCACCGGCGAACACCAGGCCGCCGTCGCCCTCGCCCACCCGGTTGCTCATCACCGCATAGGCCTGGTTCTCCATGGCCCGCGCCATGATCGCGGTGCGGTGCGTCGGCCCGTAGGGGTCCATGTTGCCGTTCGTGACGATCAGCAGCTCGGCGCCCAGTTCGCCCAGGGCGCGGGCGCTCTCCGGGAACTCGATGTCGAAGCACACCAGCAGGCCGACACGTACGCCATCGAGCAGCGCCGTGGCGTAGCGGTCGCCCGGGGTGAACACGCCGCGGTCCGAGGCCCACAGGTGGGTCTTGCGGTAGCTGAGCAGGAGGTTCTGCCCGTCCAGCAGCACCGTGGTGTTGTAGAAGGTGCCGCCGTCGTTCTCGGCGAAACCGATGGCCACCGCCAGCCCGCGGGCCGCAGCGGCCTGGCCGATGGCGGTCAGGCTCGGGCCGTCCAGGGGTTCGGCCAGCGCGGCGATGTTGTCCGCGGTCGGGAAGCCGGTCAGGTAGGTTTCCGGGAACACCAGCAGGCGCGTCCCCGCCTGGCACGAGGCGATGGCCTGCAAGGCCTGGGCGAGGTTGTGGGCCGTATCACCGTCACGACCGGTGAGCTGAGCGAGTTCGACTTGCATGACGGGGGCTCCGTTCTTGTTGTTGCATGACGCAGAGGGCACCCACAGAATGCCGGGACCCATCCGCCTGGGTTCGAGTATGGAGGCTGAGCCACCCGGGCGAAATCACGCACGCGGGGTAACCCCACAGGGGTAGACAGACGACCATGACCTTGCACGACATCGCCTTTCACCGCAGCGTGGCCGAGCTCATCGAAGCCCTGCACAGCCCGCCGTTCTGGCGCACCCTGGCCCGCGCCCTGGCCCAGTACGTGCACCATGACAGCTGGGTGGCGTTGATCTTCAGCGAAGGTCGTCCCCAGGTGCTGGCCGAAAGCCCCGGCAACGACGGCGCGCCGGACCTGCTGTTCCAGGACTACCTGCACGGCCTCTACCTGCTCGACCCCTTCTACATCGCCAGCCGGGAAAGCGGCCGTGAAGGCCTGGTGCGTCTGAGCGAGGTCGCCCCGGAATGCTTCGAGCAGACGGACTACTACCAGCGCTACTTCAGCCTCAACGTGGTGGCCGACGAGGTGCAGTTCAACGTCGCCCTGCCCGGCGCGCGCACCCTTTGCCTGTCCCTGGGCTCACGGCAACGCTTCCTGCCGGAGCAGATCGCCCTGCTCTCCCTGGTGCAGCCCTGGGTGGCAGCGCTGATGCGCCAGCGCCTGGGCTTCGAGCCGGAACCCAGCGAGCCCGCCGCCGCTCCGCCCTGGCAGGAACGCCTGGAACAGATGGCACAGCAGGTGGAAACGGCGCTGACCGGTCGTGAACTGGAAGTGGTGCGCCTGATGCTCGCCGGCCATTCCAGCAAGGAGGTGGCCCGCAAGCTGGCCATCTCGGCGGAGACCGTCAAGGTGCACCGCAAGCATGTCTACAGCAAGCTGGGCATCAAGTCGCAGTCAGAGTTGTTCGCTCTGTTCCTGCAGGCCCAGCGCGGCTAGGCCTGCAGTACGGCGATCAAGGATGGCGAAGCGCGCTGCCCGGCTGACTGCTGCCCGGCACCACCACCATCAGGCAGGCCGGCAGCTTGCGGCGCAGGCTGGTCGGCGTTTCGAGGGCGAACGCGACCCGCCAGTGGGAGCCCTCGCGGATGGAATCGAGCCGGTAACTGCCGACCTCCTCTTCCGAGAGGCCCAGATAATCGGCGAGTTGGCGATTGGTAGGTTTGGCGCTCATAGATAACCCTTTCCATGGATTTCGACAGGCACACAAGGACGTAGCGTCGCCACTGTTTCGCGGCGTTAATGCAGAATGGTTCATGTTTCGAGGATATGCAAAATAAAAGCGGAACCATTTGCAACAGGCCGTCTCGGATTTAGATAGCGTTCACACTTTTCTGTGCCTGCACCCACGTTCACGGAAGACCTAACAATGAAGCTGAGCGAACATTCCGTCCGAGATCTTTCCGCCGATATCCTCAAGTGGCTGCCCGTCGGCATGGCCCCGCGCCTCGAAGCCCTGGTGGCGGCGCAGAACTCGACCGTCACCGACGAGATCATCCGCGCCATCGATGCGCACCTGTGCAAACAGTCGAAGGCCAACATCCTCGCCATCGCCCGCGAAGCCAACGTGCTGAGCCACCGCGAAGCCTAGCGCCTCAGTCGCTCGGCTCGACCCGCTGCACCACCACCTCCTGCTGGGTGTACATGTCCGTCAGCACCACCTCGCCTTCGGTGAGGTCCGGGGTGATCATCACCGAGCGGATCAGCCGCACTTCCTGCCCTTCGCGCGCCTGAATGTTCTCGAACGCCACCACGATGGACTGGTTGCGCCAGTGCCCGACATCGAAGCCACCGGCGGCGATGAACTGCCCGATATCGCGCTGATCGTTGAACGCCGCCGCCGGCAATACCAGCGGCCGATCCCCGAGGAACACCTCGAAGTACTGGTGGCTGCTCGCCGGGAAGTTACGCACGATCACATGCTCGATGCGCCAGTGATACACAGAGTTCTCGTAGACCACCTTGCGCTCCACCGGCTTGCCGGTACACGCGGTGAGCAACGGCAAGAGCATGGCGCCCAGGCACAGGCCGAGTTTACGCAGCATGACGGAAGGCTCCACGGCAGGCAGCGACGCCACTCTGAATGAAAGGCTGACGCCATTCGCCCCGGGCAGCGGTTCACTGGTTTCGTTATCGCACAGAAGCTGTGCCCATGATCGCTACGCTGTCAGGCGTCGCCATCTGCGCTTGCGGCGGGTTCTTTCGGCTTCTGCTGCGCTCGGCGCATCTGGCTGCGCTGGCGCCTGGCCTGCTGCTTGGCGTGCAGCGCCTGGGCCGCCGTCACGCTGCCAGCCGCCTGGCCGTTCAAGTCCAGGCGCGGGGCATTTTCGACCATGCTGGCCCAGTACCGACCGCCCCGACACCAGGACGCCAGGCCGAGCTTGAGCTGCTCCTGGGTGATGCCGAGTTGTTCCAGGTGCTGTTCGGCATCCTTGAGAATGCCCTCCTTGAGCGGCACTTTAGGGGCGGGGTTGACCGGGAAGGCCAGCGGAAAGTGCTTCTGCAGACGCCAGATCGCCTCCAGGGCAGGATCCTGTTCCTGAGACTTCCGAGGCGCGGCAGGCGGGCGCTTGCGCTGCTTGGTAGTCTCGGTCTTCACCTGCTCCTTCTCGGCCCGCAGGCGGTCACGTAGATCCGCTAATTGCTCAAAACCCATCGTTCAATTCACAGCTTGGTGGTTGATTTGGGGCGAAGCTTATCCCATGCAGCCGTCGAGGGCAGCCCGCAGGGGGCAAATGCCGATGATATTCGCCTCGCTCATACCTCGATGAGGGCTCACGGCAGCAGTGCAATGCTGACAACCCTTGGAAACCAAACCCTTCATGGCCCCTTTTGGCGGCGAAATCCGTTAAGGTCGCCCGCTCGATCAGGTTTCGGAAGCCCCTTCATGAAGTCGCTGTTTCGCCTGGAAGATCTGGAGTTCAGCCAGGCACAACTGCGCCTGGTGGTGGCGTTCGTGGTATCGCTCTATGCCCTGATCATGTACCCACTGGGGCTGCTCGATGCCGAGCTGCTGAAGGCCGTGCTGGTGACCGGAGCGCTGTTCACGCTGCTCTCGATGCTGCTGCTCGCCCACCTCTGGTTCTTGCCGCAGCCCATGGTGTGGCGCCGGGTTGCCGCCATGCTGCTGGACAACCTGGGCGCCTGCGCGGTGATGATCCTCGGCCAGGAGACGCTGCTGCCCACGTTCTGCGTACTGCTGAGCATGACGGTCGGCAATGGCGTGCGCTTCGGCCGGCCCTACCTGATCCTGGCCACCACCTTCGGCCTTGCGTCCCTCTCGCTCATCGCGGTGTTCGTGCCCTTCCTGCAGGAGCACCCGGCCGTCCTGGTGATGATGGTGCTGAGCATGCTGGTGCTGCCCACCTTCAGCTACTTCCTGCTGGGCCGTTTGCAGGAGGCCATGGCCGCCGCCAAGCGCGCCGACCAGGACAAGTCGCGGTTTCTGGCCCAGGCCAGCCATGACCTGCGCCAACCCATCCACGCCATCGGCCTGTTCACCACCTGCCTGCGTGGCACCCCGCTCAATGCCGAACAACATCAACTGATCGACAGCGTCGACCGCTCGCTGCTCAGCGTCGAACAGCTGTTCCGCTCGCTGCTCGACATCTACACGCTCGACCAGCAGCAGGTCTTGCCGCGCAAACAGACGGTGGATCTGCATCGACTGCTCGCCGATCTGAAGAAGCAGAACAGCGAGGCCGCACGCTGGGCCGGGGTGGATATCCGCATACGTGGCGCCGCCGCACTCACCTACAGCGACCCGGCGCTACTCAGCACCCTGCTGCAGAATCTGATCTCCAACGCCATCAAATACGCGCCGGGCAGCCCCCTGCTGATCGCCTGCCGCCGGCGTGGCTCGACCCTTACCCTGCAATTGCATGATCGCGGCCCGGGCATCGCCCCGGAGCACCTGCCGCACCTGTTCGAAGAGTTCTATCGGGTGCGCCAGGCGCGGGACCGGGATGTCGAAGGCATCGGGCTGGGGTTGAGCATCGTCAGGCGCATCGCCACCCTTCTCGATCTGCGCATCGCGGTCGCCTCGCGAGTAGGCCATGGCACCTCGATCACTCTGGAAGGGCTACCGGCGGTCATGCCTCACGGGCCGACCCCTTTGCTGCCGCCAGCCGAGCCTGGCGCCGATCTGCAAGGCATTCACGTGCTGCTCATCGAGGACGATCGCAGCGTGCTGGAAGCGATGGCCAGACTGCTGCGGGCATGGGGATGCCAGGTGACCGCCATCGACGCCCCGCCCACGTCAGCACTGCCCTGCGACGTGCTGGTGACGGATTTCGATCTGGGCCGCGAGGCCACTGGCATCGAATGCCTGGCGCAGCTGGAGAAGTGGCGTGGCCGTCCGTTACCGGCAGTGATCCTGACCGGCCACGACCCGGAGAAGATCCGCTCGGCGCTACCGGATCCACGCATACCGCTGCTGTCCAAGCCGGTGCGCTCCGCCGAGCTGCAGCGGGTCATCGCCGAACTGGCCGGGCGCTAGGGCCTGACCTAGACGCTTCGATTCTGCGCGCCCAGCCCATGCCGGGCGCCCAGCGCCGCGGCAGCCGAGCGCGTGCCCAGGCCAAGCGCGCTCAGCAGCGCAGAGACATGAATCCGCACGGTAAACGGCGATATACACAGGATCCGCGCTATTTCCTTGTTGCTCAGCCCTGCCGTGATCAGCTGCAGCACCTCGAATTGCCGTGCAGTGAGCGACGAGAAATGCTCGGCCGCAGCTGGCGGCTCATAGGCGGTGAAGCTGCCCTGGGGCGCGCAGCGAACCACACGTTCGCCACTCAACGCGGCCGTCAACGCCTCGGCGACCTCGTGGGGAGGCAGCGATTTGCCGATAAAGGCGCTGGCCCCCTGGTTCATGATCCGCTCGACCACCAGCGGGTCTTCGCACATCGACACCACCACCAGCAACGCGGCGGGAAACTCCTGGCGCCAGTCGGCGATGGATGCCCACTGGTTATCGCTCGAATACATCAGGTCCAGCAGGATGCCCGCCGGAGGCTGCGCCCGTGCCAGCGTCAATGCCTCATCCAGCGTCGCCGCTTCTTCGATGGAGGCGTCCGGCCGGGCCTGCGCGAGCAGCCGCACCAGCCCGTCGCGAAACAGCGGGTGATCGTCAGCGACGATGAAAAGATCATGGGGCATCTGCGGTGAGCATCCGGGCGTCTGTGGGCGATACGATACCGTATCGCCCCCTGCATCGCAGTCTGGGCTTCGCGTTGACTGCATTTGCCTAAATGTCTGAGGGACTTCCAAAAGAGCCTCGCAAGAACATCGCTGGCTAAGAAGTTTCAACGCCCACTATGTCAATCCAAACTCGACACCAGCGAAAAGCATACTCGGCAGCGCCGCTTAACTGCACCATAACGACTCAATACACCAAAGAATTTATAAATGTCAGATGCCGCCAACCTGGACCTTTATACATGCTCAACGCCTCATGTAATTTAACTCAACGATAAAGAAGAAACCTTAGACATAACGTTGACTCAGTAGCAATACTGCCTCAACGGAAATTCGACATGATCAAGGTTAAACCCGAAGTCAACGTTATTGCATCAGGCCTAGGTTTTATCGAGGGGCCAGCCGTCGCGGACGGAGTGATATATACATGTGATATACGAGGAGGAAGAATCTGGCAAGTTTCAAATGGCCTCCCTACTGTGCTCAGCACTGTAGGAGGTGGTCCTAACGGCATTGCGATTGGGCCAGATGGCCAGATATATGTGGCTAACAATGGCGGCAATATGCGCTGGGAAAGCAGAGACGGGCTGACGCTCTCTCATGGTTTTCAAACGCAGGATTATGACTCAAGAATCGAAAGTATCGACCTTGATACCAAACAGGTCGAACGAATCGTCGATAACATAAATGGCACAAAGTTCGAGGCAATTGATGATCTTGTTTTTGATAGCCATCACGGCTTCTGGTTCACCGATCTCGGGCGAGACGGCGACAGGCATAGAACGTATGGCGGTGTTTACTGGGCAAGTGGGCTGTCAGGCAAATGTAGGGAGGTCGCCTATCCGCTCGAGATGGGTGCCAATGGGTTAGGGCTCTCGCCGGATGGGAAAAAGTTGTACGCCACTGAATATGGTGCCGGACGACTATGGTCGTGGGATATAGACTCACCTGGTTATCTAAAAAATACCAACAACGACAGCCGACATGGCGGCAAGCTTGTTTGGCAGGCACCCGACGCACAGTTACTCGACAGCCTCGCGATTGCAGCAGACGGAAATATATTCGTTGCCACTCAGCCACTTGGGGTTTTCTCTGTAATTACGCCGAATGGATTACATATCGCCACCCTCGAAATGCCAGAGCATTTTCCTACAAATCTTTGCTTCGACCCCGATCAGCCAAACGCAGCGTACGTCACGCTATCGAGCACGGGGATATTGGCGCGAGTCGAATGGGACAGCAAAGCCTTTTAACGTTCAACCACGAGGACGCTCTGCATGATCAAACTTTATGACCATGTCAACGTACCAGCGCAGCAACACCATTTTCATATCAACGGCATCGACCTCCATGCGGTGACAGCAGGACAAGGTGAACCGCTGCTCTTATTACATGGCACGCCAAAAACGCATATTTACTGGCGAGAGCTCTTACCCCTTCTGACGAAGCGGTTTCAGGTCATTGCGCCGGATCTTCGTGGCGCTGGGATTAGCGGCCACCCCTACGCGGAGAAAGGCTATCTGTCATCGACAATGGCTGAAGATATGAAGCAGTTGCTTGACGCATTGGGTATCGACGAAGCTTATGTGCACGGTGAAGACCGAGGCGCCGAGTATGGACTGGTGCTCGCCGCCACCCACCCTACCCGTGTTAAAGCGCTGAGCTTCGCCGAAATGATGCTGTCCGGGTTTGGGTTAGAGGAACGATCGTTTTTTACCGAGCGCAATGTCATAGAGGGGGAAGAACACCGAGGAGTATGGGAATGGCATATCCCCTTTTTTTTCACTCCTGATGTTCCAGAAATGCTGATTACGGGAAAGGAGCGCGAATTCTGGACGTACTGGCTAAACAAGCAAAGCTACGACTCTACCGCTTTGCCGGATGACATCAAGGAAGAGTGGATAGCGCTACTGTCCACTCCCCACGGCCTCAGAGGCACGCTCGATACCTACAAGGCGACCTTGGAAAACGCCAAGATTAACCACTCGCTCCAATCGCAGCTTCCCTCGCTGCCGGTAATGACCATTGGAGCATCGCATTTCTTTGCGGACCTGGTTCGCCAAAGTATCGAGGCACTCGGGATACAGCCGGTGCGCCACGTCACTTTTGAGAATTGCGGCCATGCACTGTCTCTAGAACAACCTGCAAGGCTGGCCGAAACCCTTCACGCATTTTTCCTAGAGAAGCGCTGAGGCTGGAACTCGCAGGCAGAGCAGATTCCCATCGGTCTCATCACCGTCGATGATCAACCTGCGAGGCCTAGCCGAAACGAATCGACTAGCTCTCGCAAGCCCGGAGGCATTTGTCTTCGTCCCGGGTAGTAGATGTGAAATGCGGGTTCGATCGGTGCCCAATCTGGCAGTACGATTTGCAATTCCCCTCTTTCGAGGTGCCCGCGAACTCGCTCTTCAAGGCAGTATGTGATTCCGCGGTCAGCCAGCGCCATTTCAATACCGAAGGCAGTTTCGTTCACACAAAGCTGCCCAGGCACATCAATGCTACGGTGCTCGCCATCCCTCTCAAAATCCCAGCGGTAGATTACACCGTTGCCCATCCGAATCTGAATGCAGTTCTGGTGCTTTAGATCTTCAGGCTCGACGACCCTGGGATTGCTGTTCAGATACCGGGGAGAGGCCACTGCGACCCAGCGAAGCTCATCGCTGATCCTCACTGCGATGAAGTCCTCGGGAATCCTATCGCCGAAGCGAACGCCGGCATCGAACCCGGCAGCCACGATGTCCACAATCCGATCTTCTACCGCGACTTCTACGGACACCTCGGGGTAGGCCTCCAAAAAAGGCGGCAGATACTTTGTAAACAGCAACCGAGCACCGTCACTCAAAACGTTCAAGCGCAGCCTGCCAGAAGGTCTGTCACGGTGGCGATCGAGCGCCGCCAGAGCCCCACTGATCTCCGTGAAACCGATTGTGAGGCGCTTCGCCAGGGCCGCTCCGGCATCAGTTGGTGAAACGGTGCGGCTGGTGCGATTAAGCAGCCTTACCCCAAGTCGCTGCTCAAGATTCCGCACGGCATGGCTTAGCGCAGAAGTAGTGATACCAAGCTCCACCGCTGCCTGAGTGAAGCTCCTGAGCCTTTCCACTGCAAGAAACGAATTCAAGTCAGCCAAGTCTGCACGGGAAAGGCGTGCTGTCGGTAGTACAGGCATCTGCGGTAACCACTATTGATTTAAATTCAATGCTTGGTGCAATAGCGCTCGACAATGAGCGATAACTCATAGGGTACCATCAATTTAATTCAACATTATTGGGAATTACATTCCTACAGGGCTCATCTACGTGCCCCATATCTACCTTACGATCACCTAGCCATGTTGCGCTTACGCGTAATCAAAGCTTGTTGCTGATTGCCGGCGTGACGGACGAGGCGGCTCCTGCCTTCGGCTTGGAAGGGCCAAACTTCGGTCGAGCACTCAAGGGCGCTGATCGAGAGTCACCAGTCATCCTCCTGGAGCATCGCCCGGAAGGGGCGGCCCGCTCAGCAACTGAAGGACTGAGCATCTAGCTATCAGGCACACCCACAGCGGAATGATCAAAGGGCTTGATCTCATCGCTCGATACGCCAATGGAGGGTTCGTGTCAGGCGAATACGACGTCGGGCGGTGAAGCTCTATGTCAGCAACGGCACTGCCCTCTGGAACGGCTTCCCTATTCGATTGGGCGTTCCAGCTGAAATCACTGAAATCGTGTTGCGAGCAAGCCCCGCTTCCCAACTGAAACCTAGCAAGGAGAATTCCTGATGAATCATCCAGCCATCTGCAAAAACTCGGTCGCCGTCGTCACCGGAGCAGCGTTGGGCATTGGCTACGCCATCGCCCATAAGGTTGCCAAAGAGGGAATGAATGTCGTGCTTTTCGACAAAAATTCTGCGGCGCTCAAATCTGCAGCTAGCTCGATTCGTAGAGATGCACCCGACGTGAACGTCCTCGCAATCGAAGGGGACGTCACGTCGCAAGCGGATCTACACAGACTCTACGAACAGGCATGTGAGTTCGGTCGCGTGTCCCTGCTGGTTAACAACGCTGCGATCATCACAGGGGCTGGCCCTTGGGATGGAGTGTCCCAGTGGAGGACGCTCATGGAGGTTAATTTCTGGAGTGCTCTCACCCTCCAGCAGCTTTTTGTAGAAACGATGTTCTCTCAGGAAGGAAATGCGGCGATCGTAAACGTTGGATCGAAGGAAGGCATAACTACGCGACCTGGGAACGCGGCCTATTCAGTCTCGAAGGCCGCAATAAAGGTACTTACCGAGCAGTTAGCTCACGAGTTGCGCGAAAGGGTTGGTGACCGAATCACCGCGCACCTATTGATCCCGGGATACACCTTCACGCCGATGAATTTTCCCGACATGACCTCGTCGACCCAAAAACCAGACGCCCCTTGGACTGCGGATCAAGTAGCCGATCGGCTGGTAGCGCAAATGGCTGAAGGAGAGTTCTACATTTTCTGTGAAGACAATGAGGCGAGTTGGGAGCTCGACCAGCGCCGCATGCAATGGGCTGCCGATGACCTCATTTTGAAGCGCCCTGCCCTGTCTCGCTGGCATAAGGATTACGCGGATCAATTCTCTGCCTATGTTGCAGACATAGCCCCGCAGTGAAATCCCTGTCCTGACATCTGCCTGGGTGAGATGCCAAGGCAGGCCTGGCATCTCCGCCCTTTCCGCCCTTAAGACAATCTCCTTTTGCTACACCGGGCGGTGCCGTTGGCACCGTTTGGCGTAAGGCGCAATTGAATGACAAGCCAATCGAACACAGAAACATCTGCCGCCACTGCTCCGAAAATCGAAGTGCCTCATGGCGTCGGTATTGCTATCGCGATGTTGAGCCTTGGGGGCCTCTTCATTGGCACCGGCGAGTTCGCGTCAATGAGCCTGCTGCCGGGGCTCGCGTCCAGCACCGGCGTATCAATTCCTGTGGCTGGGGGGTACATCACAGCCTACGCACTGGGCGTGGTAATTGGCGCTCCGATGATCGCCATCCTCGCGGCACGCTGGCCTCGCAAGACACTGTTGATCGCTCTGCTCGCGCTGTTTGCAATAGGGTACGGCGCAAGTGCAGTTGCCTGGAATCATGCAAGTTTGCTCGGCGCCCGTTTCTTGGCCGGACTGCCGCATGGGGCTTACTACGGGGTAGCGTGCCTCGTTGCTGCCACGATGGTTGCTGATAACCGTAAAGCACAGGCAGCTGGGTACGTTATGGCAGGTCTGGCAGCAGCCAACGTTGCCGGGGTGCCAGCTGCAACATGGATTGGTCAGTTGTTCGGATGGAGGGGCGCCTTTTCCGGCCTGGCAGCCGGTGGTGCATTAGCAATCGTCCTGTTCTGGTGGCTCATCCCGTCGATTCCCAAGGATGAGAAAGCGAGCCCCAAATCCGAGCTGTCAGGCCTCAAAAAGCCTCAGCTTTGGCTCACATTAGCTACAGCATCTATCGGCTTCGGCGGGATGTTCTCAGTGTACAGCTACATCACACCGACACTTACTGAGGTAACTGGCTTCACATCCGGACAAGTGCCAATGGTGCTGGCGCTCTGGGGCGTGGGCATGATCGTGGGCAACTTGATTGGGGGCTGGTTAGCAGACCGCTCTCTGGTGCCGGCCATCTTCTACATCATGATCTGGAACACTGTCTTTCTAGCTCTTTTCTCGGTGTTGGCTTCCTCAAGCGATGGCACCTTGGCTGTGCTCTTCCTTGTAGGCTGCGGATTTGCCCTTGTACCTGCTCTGCAGGTACGCCTGATGAACGTCGCCGGTGAGGCGCAAACCTTGGCAGCAGCGCTCAATCACAGCGCGTTCAACATCTCCAACGCGATTGGCGCGACGCTTGGTGGTCTCTCGATCGCAGGCGGCTTTGGTTGGGCGTCGACTGGCTGGGTAGGCGCTGCTCTTGCCGCGCTAGGCACCCTCTTCTTCGCCATCTCGATCAGCCTTGAGAAACGCGCCAAAGCTAAAGCAGTCGCAGCCTGAACGCGTGAATCGCGCGGTAGGCGCAGTGACATAGCCCGCGCGCAGCCGGCCACAGAGCAACTTCAGTGAGAGGACATAGAGACATGGTAACGCCACAGCTGACCGTGCAGCTTTCAGATGGGCATCGAATTCCACAGCTCGGTTTAGGCGTCTGGCAAGCTAGCCAGTACGAAGCGCGTCATGCCGTCGAACTAGCCATCGAGGCGGGCTATCGCCACGTCGATACCGCATCAATCTATGGGAACGAGGAAGGTGTGGGTGAAGGCATCCGCAATGCGAGCGTTCCCCGAGAGCAGATTTTCCTGACTACAAAGATCTGGAACGATGCCCAGGGCCGGGAGAATGCGGCCAAAGCGATTGACGCCAGCCTGGCCCGCCTTGAGGTCGATTATGTTGACCTGCTCCTCATACATTGGCCCGCACCTTTTCAGGACAAGTACGTTGAAACCTGGAAGGCGTTAATCGCAGCTCAGCAAGCAGGAAAAGCTCGATCAATTGGGGTATCCAATTTCAATCCTGAACACCTTCATCGGCTGATTGGTGAGACAGGCGTATCGCCCGTTTTGAATCAGGTGGAGTTGCATCCCTTCCTGCAGCAGCAGTACTTGCGAAAGCATCACGCGTCGTTAGGAATAGCTACCCAATCGTGGAGCCCGCTGGGTCAGGGCAGCGCGCTGACGCACTCGGGAATAATCGACATGGCCCAAAAGCATGGCCGAACCCCAGCCCAGGTGATCATCCGGTGGCATATGGAGCTAGGGCTCATTGCGATCCCCAAATCCATCACGCCCTCGCGCATCCGTGAAAACCTGGATGTATTCAACTTTTCCCTCGATGCGGCTGACCTGGAGTCGATCGGGAAAATGAATACTGGAACGCGGCTTGGCCCGGATCCGGCCTCTTTCGGGTAACCCGATTCCTACGTCTTAGAGGTGGGATGACGCCGGCAAAGTCGCGTGCCGGCGTAACTTGCTCATCTCATTGAGCGCTCTCGGTCGACTCAGGAAAAACCGCTCACGGCGTGAGGAACATAAGGTGCTTCTAATCGGCCGACTTCATCTTCGCTCAGCACGATATCCAATGCAGCGATCGAATCGTCGAGCTGGCCCTTCTTGCTAGCTCCGACGATGGGTGCTGACACCCCCTGTTTGGCTAACACCCACGCCAACGCAATCTGTGCCATAGGCACGCTTCGCTCGCGAGCAATCTGCTCAACAACGTCAATGACTCGACCATCTTCTGCTTCGGTGCGTTGGTAAAACGACTGCCCTGCAACATCAGTCTTTGTTCGCTCCGTCTGCTGTCCATGCGGGCGCGTCAGCCTACCGCGCGCCATTGGGCTCCACGGAATGATGCCGACGCCCTGGTCAATGCACAGCGGAATCATCTCCCGTTCCTCCTCCCGGTAAACCAGGTTGAGGTGATTTTGCATCGAGACGAAGCGGCTCCATCCATTTAATGCCGCCACGTGCTGAGCTTTGGCGAATTGCCAGGCATACATGGACGAGGCACCGATATAGCGAGCCTTCCCAGATTTGACCACGTCATGCAGCGCCTCCATGGTCTCCTCGATCGGAGTGTGAGAGTCCCAGCGATGGATCTGGTATAGATCGACGTAGTCCGTGCCAAGCCGGGTCAGGCTTGCATCTATAGCAGTCATTATGGCTTTGCGAGACAAGCCTCTATCGTTAGGTTTTCGGGCATCGTCCAGCATGCTTTGCGAGTGAAAAACCTTGGTGGCGATGACGACCTCGTCGCGCCGGGTCATCTCCTTGAGCAACCTACCCACGATGACTTCAGAAGTGCCCGCAGAGTAGCTGTTGGCTGTATCAAAGAAATTAATTCCGTTTTCGACGGCATGCTTGATGATTGGCCGGCTGTCATCTTCATCCAGCGTCCACGGATGGGTGCCTGCCTCAGGGTCTCCAAAAGTCATGCATCCCAGGCACAGTCTAGAGATATCCAGGCCCGTGCTCCCGAGTTTGGTGAACTTCATACTCGCTTCCTCCTCATCTGCTTCGCACCAGTCGTTGACTCGCCTCTCACGTGAGAACGAGGTTTGGCCATTCGACATGGCTGAGCGCAGCTAGATCATTGAGCTGGTTTCAACCAGGCGTTGAGGTACAACGAAGGGTTGATGTTGCCCGGCCAAGGTCAGTTCAAGGTACCGGCGAATATTCGCCTTAACCCTGGAGGATCAAATGTCTAAACCGATCAAACGCGTAGCTGTTACCGGAGGTCATGGGAAGGTAGGTGCGGTACTAGTGCCCTACTTGCGTGAGCGCGGGTATGACGTCTTCGTAATCGACAAGGATGGCCCGCTTGATCCGGATGAGGCCATGATGACTGCGGATCTGGAGGATTTTGGCCAAACGCTGGATGCGTTGTCATCGGTAGGCAATGACGTCTATGCCCGGGCAGAGCCACAAGCATTCGATGCCGTCGTTCACCTGGCGAGCATGCCGCACCCACGCATGATTCCAGACAGCGATGAGTTCCGAGTGAACATGATCACGACCTACAACGTTTTCGAGTCCTGCCGGCGACTGGGGATCAAAAATATCGTTTGGTCTGCCAGTGAGGTGGCAACAGGGGTTCCCTACGACAAAACCGATGCTCCGTATGTACCGGTGGACGAGGACTACCCAATGCGAGGGTACAACGTCTACTCGTTGACGAAGGTGCTCGGTGAGGAAATGGCTAGGCAGTTCTGCCTCAATGATCCATCGCTACGAATCACTTGCCTGCGCCTGTCCAACGTCATGAACCAGGACGAGTACTCGAAGTTTGAGTCCTGGCAGGATGCCCCCACTGTTCGCCTTTGGAACTTCTGGACGTATGTCGACAACCGCGACGTCGCGCAGAGCATCGAGCTTGCCCTCAAATACGATGTGCGAGGCAAGGATGAGTTCTTCATCACGAACGATGAAACGGTCATGCGAACGCCGAGCAGCGAGTTGCTTGACCTTCACTATCCAGGTATCGAGCGGCGCAAGGAGATCACCGGCAACGAAGTCCTGCTATCCAACGAGAAGGCAAAGCGCGTACTCGGTTTCAAACCCGCTTATTCCTGGATGGACGCTCTCAAAGAGCAGTAATAGTGACCGCTCCCGGCCGATTGCTTACGGGAGCCAGATACGGTCTTCAAGCAGAAGCCGCTGAAAGGATCCAGGATGGCGCGGGTACAAAGGTGCCATCCTGGGGTCGGCTTATGAAGGATGATCCTGTTGCTTCGTGCGGCAGCTTTAAGGCGTCCGCCGAGTAACAGGTAGTTATCCGCGCGCTGATGCAGGATGATTCAAGCTCTAAAAGGCGCATCTCCAAGCCTATCCTTAACAACCACGTCAAACGGCCGTTACCCCTTCAAGCGCAGCGCATCCACTACTAGCTGAAACGCCGGGGTATTCTGATTTCGGCTTGGATAATACAAGTGATAGCCAGGAAGCTCGGGGCACCAGTCCTCCAACACCCTGACAAGCCGGCCAGCCTCCACGTGCCTGAGCACCTGCGATTCCAACATACGCCCTAACCCGAAGCCTGAAATAACGGCTTCTAGAATCATTTCGGGTCGATTGAAAGCGAGCTGCCCAGATACGCGGGCCCGGACTTGCTCGCCATCCTTGCAGAAATTCCAGACCTCCAGAGAGCCCTGGGTGGGGAACCGACGATTGATGCACTGATGCGTCGATAAGTCGTCGGGCGTCTTAGGGATTGGCCGCTTCGCAAAATAAGCAGGCGAGCCAACGATGATGACTCTCTCCGGCCTTCCGATCGGTACCGCGATCATGTCCTTGTCAACGTTGTGCCCCAATCGGATGCCGGCGTCGTAGCGCTCGGCAACGATGTCAACGAAGCCGTTATCTACGTTCACCTCTACAGCGATGTCCGGAAAATTGGGTAGCAGCCGATTAAGTGCAGGCCAGAGAATTGTTTCTGCTACATGATCGGCGCTGGTGATTCGCACAGTCCCGGCCGGCTTGTCGCGAAAATCAGTCAATCCAGCTAGTTGAGTACCGATGTCCGCCAGTGCAGGCCGCAGCGTTTGCAAAAGTCTTTCACCAGCTTCGGTCGGCGATACGCTACGAGTAGTCCTGGTGAGCAAGCGAATCCCGAGGCGAGCCTCAAGTCGTCGAATTTTATGGCTCAATGCGGATTGAGAGGTGCCGAGCCTAGCCGCAGCACGCGTGAAACTGCGCTCTTCAGCGACAGCGACAAAGGCGACCAGGCTGCCCAATTCATCATGAAGCACTAATGAAAACTCGTCATTATTAGTTACATATTTCAGTTTATAATGTTGATCTAAGCTTATAGTAGTCGCAGTCGCTTAGAAATCCCTCATCAATTAATGACGTAACGTCATATCTGCATCCCGATCTTCGCCCCTAATCAACCGCCTTCCCTCCCACCATAATGAAATTCAACACGCCGTCATCGATGGCCATGTCTATGGTGGAGGTAGATCACAATGATTCATCACTTCAAAAGAAAATTCGCACTGGTGGCGTCAGGCTGCCTCGGGGCGGTCGCTGTCTCGGCTCAAGAGGCAGTTCGAGATCCCGCAAGAGATGCGTTTGCGCTCATACCTGAAAAGCCATCAGCGTTCTTCGTTGATGCGACGGCGACACACGTCCCGTTAGCGCCGAGCCTGCATGCAACAGACTCAGTGTTCATCGATGTCGACAAGGATGGAGACCTGGACGTCGTAGTGTCTGTCGAACTCGGGGTGAATCGTCTGTATTTGAATGATGGAAGCGGTCGATTGACCTATAAACCCGATGCCTTCGGCACACGGATGCACGACAGCGAACATGTGCGCGCTGCTGATCTCAATGGTGACGGCAACATGGATGTCGTGTTTGTCGCTGAATCGGATGAGTACCATCAGTTGTTTCTGGGCGACGGGAAAGGCGGCTTCACTGATGCGACCGACCGCCTACCAGCAACCAGTCAGGGCAATGGGCTGGCAATCGGCGACGTTAATGGAGACGGGCTACCGGACATCGTCATAGGAAGCACTGGCGAGCTGGGCTACGGGCCAGACGCAGGGATAAAGCCTGCGCGCAATTTGCTGTTCATTAACGACGCCAAGCGGCCAGGCCATTTCATCAATGCGACCGAGACACACCTGCCCAAGACGGATGATCAGACTGAAAGTGTCGCGTTGGCCGATATGGATGGAGACGGCGATCTCGACATGGTTCTTGCTAGCCCAGCGCATCCAAATCGCCTGCTGCTCAACGATGGCAAAGGCCGATTTACAGATGCCTCGGATCGTCTCGAGCTGCTGGTGCCTATGGAAACTCGCGAGGTACATGTCTTAGACGTCAATCAAGACGGTCACAATGACATCGTGTTTTGCAACATCACCAGCAACAACTTCGGTTGGGATAAAGATCCACAAACAAGGCTCCTGGTAAATGACGGCAATGGCCGTTTTCGAGATGAGACGGAGGAACGCCTTCCATCTCATCGTTTCTCAAGCTGGGCGGGCACAGTCGTAGACTTCAATGGTGATGGTGCTCCAGACCTGCTCGTCGGAGCTATTCAGGTTCCTGGGTTCGTTCCCTTGCAGCTGCGGGCGTGGCAAAACGACGGCAAGGGCCATTTCAAAGATGTAACCCTCGAGGCTGTCCCGGGAATAACGGTTGGGCGCAGCTGGAGCATGGGGCAAGGCGATCTCGACGGTGACGGTAAGACCGATGTTTTGGTCGGAGGTTGGGGAACCCAGGCACGACTGCTTCTAACTGATAAAGATGGGTATCTGTCGTCGCTTCCTGCTGTGCCTCATTTAGAGCCGGCGCAGTAATCGGAAAACTGAAAATCGAGGTAGTTGCGGGCAGAGAGCTCTGTCCGCCTACCTTCCACCACAAGTTAAAAACTCAATGCGTAAGTGACGGCGGCGTATCCAAAGGTATTGATCGGATAGGTTGAATATTTAGCTGCCCATTTTCCACATTGCGCGAGCCACACAAACAATGGCGCGCAGAACAATGTTGAGAATCAGACAAGGCGGCATTGAGGAACCATCATAGTACCTATAGCACTACGCAGCGTCTTAAAAGCTGTATTTCACGTTGATCGAATGGGTATGACGTGACCGGAGATTAAAGTGATCTCCACGAACAAAACCATAAGGTCTGCGACCTCGCCTGCTGTGCGATACATCACTCACTTATATGCATGTGGAGAATACAACATGACGACTCAACGCCCCCTAGCGCTTGTGACCGGCTCATCGTCCGGAATTGGCCTGGAGCTCGCCAAGCAATTCGCACTTAACAATTACGATGTGATTATCTCAGGGTCAAGTGAAAAAATTCATAAAGCAACTGAAGAAGTTAAAGCCTTGGGTGTTAACTGCTTTAGTCATCGCGCAGACGCATCGACGTACGAAGGCGTTGAAGGTTTGTGGCAGTTTTTCTTAACGCTGAATCGGCCTCTTGACGCTGCCGCGCTCAATGTAGGAATCGCGATTGGCGGAGCATTCGTAGAAAATAGCCTGGAAGATGAATTCAAACAGATCGCAATCAATATCACTGGGACGGTGCACCTTGCCAAGCGTGTTGTTCAACACATGGTTGCCAATAAACACGGAAAAATATTGGTTACATCGTCTGTATCAGCTACACAGCCTACTCCTTACGAGACGGTGTACGGCCCGTCAAAGGCATTCGGATTTTCCTTCGCCGAATCATTGCGTGAAGAACTTCGGGACACAGGCGTGACGGTCACGGCGTTGCTACCAGGAGCAACGGATAGCGACTTCCACAAAAATGCTGGCATGTCCAACAGCCCTATTGGCAGAGCGAAGAAAAACGATAAAACGGAAGTCGCCAGACAAGGTTTCGAGGCGCTAATGAACGACATCGACCATGTGGTTGGCGGCGACGACCATACAAAGCAACGAGTTATTGAAAACAGAACGACTCCGGAAACCGTGAAAGCCGCACGGCACGCACAGAACGTGAGAATTGATAGCTAAAACCCAACCGCGATGACGTATGTGATTTCAAGATCCTAAAAAAAGAAGCGCCTGGTTCTGCGGCAAGCGATCTAACAGAGATACTTGCCGCAGAACTAAATTCTAGGTCAAACCGTTAAAGCTGGATCGATGACGGGCGTCAATGCACCATGGCATCAATTGGATCTTGGGCACCAAACCTGAAAAGCCACTGAACCTGTAAAAACACGTCCCTCAGAACTCAACGCTCAAACGATTACTGAGTCGGCTTACCAGCATCTAACAGTGAACTTTACTCAACGCCGCTGTGAGACGGTTTTCCTCCGGCCGGCTCATCGGGGTTAGGTTACAAAAGTTGTCGAATTTTGCGGATCTTGCAGCATCCACAGGCGCAAAGCCCCTGAAATAGGGTGTCAGCACTGATGAGCGCTATTCATGGCGACGTGCAACTCTACTAAACGATCATATCCAGACCCACTGGGTATTATGAAATCTTGCTCAGAGATGATCACTTTGCGCGGATCAAATGACCCTATCTACACCGACAGGCTGATGAAGAGATAACCATGTATACGACAATTGCATTTCTATACGTTGCCGTACGGTTTGTTTATCCACTGCCGATATCACTCGGCAAGCGTGTTCTCCTTGGCATCTTCATTCTATTTGCTGCCAAATATCACTTTATTACAGAGCTTGTGTTTGGAAACATGTGGTCACCCGAGCTGCCTTATGCCGCAGTTGTTGCGCTTGGCTGGTTATTCTGCTCGTTTGCTTTACTTTTCATCTTTACAATCATCAGTGATTTTATCCTCCTCTTAGGATTTTTTGCGACCAGCCGGGCTATACATAGGAAACTGGGTACAGGAGTTCGTCTTAGTGCCGCTTGTGCAGCGTCTTTAGCAGCCGCTTTAGGGGTATACCAGGCGGTGCAGCTTCCTGAGGTTCACAGAGTCGAGCTGGAGATAAGTGGACTTCCACCCGATCTCGATGGCTTTCGCTTTGTCCAGTTAACTGACCTTCATATAAGCCGAATTTTTCAGGCTCCATGGGTACGCGGTGTCGTAGAACGCACGAATGAGCTATCGCCAGATCTGATCGTAATCACTGGCGATTTGATTGATGGTTCTGTTGCTGCTCGCGAGCTGGACGTCGCTCCTCTGGGTGATCTTCATTCGCCAAATGGGGTCATTGGAATTCCAGGCAACCATGAGTACTACTTCGACTATACACAGTGGGCACCTAAGTTTGAGTCGCTTGGAATAAAGATGCTGACCAACGAGCACATGGTGCTTCGCCCCAACACATCTGACTTGCTGATAGCTGGCGTGACTGACGCAGCGGCCACTAATTACGATTTTAACGGCCCAGATCTGGAGCGAGCGTTAGATGGCGCCCCTACCGATGCTCCGACCATTCTGTTAAGCCATCGACCCGAAGGTTCTATAGCCAATGCTGCAGCCGGTGTAGATGTTCAACTCTCAGGCCATACACATGGCGGAATGATTCGATTTCTGAGGTTCCTGGCCGGGCCTGCCAACGAAGGTTTCGTATCCCGTGACTATGAGGTTAATGGGATGAAGCTTTACGTTAGTAATGGCACTGGGCTGTGGATAGGCTTCCCGATACGCTTAGGCGTTCCGTCCGAAATCACCGAGTTCACCCTGCGCCCTAAACAATAATCCTTAATCATAAAAACTATGACCTTACTGCCTGCTCTGTTTCAGGCCAGCGTCTAAGAGTAAGAAACCACAATCGATTAGGTCTTTTGTTCTGTCAGTTTTCATCAGGTCAAGTGTTTCTCGCGAGAAGCATTTGCGTGTAACTGCGGGCATCGAGCCGTTGTATTGGCATAACGAACCCTTCTACCAATGCTTAGCGCTTCACAACTACAGTCAGAGGTACGGAATGTACGAGCTTAGGTTTAGTACTGTTGCAGCTAGCGCAGTGTTCTGGCTGCTTATAGCCCTAGCTGGATGCGATGACCAAACCGTATCGAAGCCTCCCGCGCCATTCGAGGTTGGTGTCATCACGGTGGCCGCTAGCCCAGTGCCGGTGTACAGCGATCTGTCAGGGCGAACAAACGCTTACCTGGTTTCCCAGGTCAGGGCCCGTGTGGACGGAATCGTCTTACGCAGGGAGTTCACTGAAGGGGCCAACGTCCAAGCAGGTCAACTGCTCTACAAGATTGATCCAGCCCCTTATATCGCGGCGTTGAACAGTTCGAAAGCCGCATTAGCTCGGGCCGAGGCCAATCTGGTCGCCCAGAAAGCGCAGCTTGATCGGTATGAATTGCTGGTCGCCGGCCGGGCTATCAGTCAGCAGGACTATGACAATGCCCTCGCCAATCAGGGCAAGGCTGCCGCTGATGTCTCTGCCGCCAAAGCGGATGTGGAACGAGCACAGATCGATTTGAGCTACACCAACGTTGTCTCGCCGATTAGCGGCCGCATCGGCCTGTCAGAGGTCACGCCAGGCGCCTACGTACAGGCAAACGGCGCAACCCTGATGACCACCGTGCAGCAGCTTGATTCCATGTATGTCGATCTAACTCAATCCAGTGCTGCGGGCCTGAAGCTTCGAATCGATATTCAGGAAGGCAGGATTCAGTCCCAAGGCGAGGACGCTGCCGAGGTCGAGCTGACGCTTGAGAACGGCAAAGTTTACGGCCAGCAAGGGAAGCTGCAGTTCTCTGACGTCAGCGTCGACCAAGGGACAGGATCGGTAACGGTAAGGGCGGTGTTCCCCAACAAGGACAACGTTCTGCTGCCAGGTATGTTCGTCCGGGCTCGCTTACACGAAGGCACCAACAACACCGCGATGCTCGTGCCCCAAGTAGGGGTCACACACAACCAGGCCGGTCAGCCGGTTGCATTGCTCGTCGGCGCTGACAACAAGGTCTCTCAAACGGTGCTCACCACTTCCGGGACGCGAGGAGCTGACTGGATCGTTACTGGCGGGCTGAGCCCTGGTGATCGAGTAATCGTTCAGGGAACAGACAAAGTCCGCCCTGGCGCAGTGGTCGAGGCCGTTCCCGCCGAGCTTGCGCAATCTACGGCAGCTGACTCTACACCTGATGAAAGCGGCCCACGCCTCGGCTCCGCCTCCTAGGTCTTCTCAGAATTGAATAAAGAGCCCCTACCGCATGGCTAATTTCTTCATCGATCGACCGATATTCGCGTGGGTGTTGGCCATCATCTTGATGCTGACGGGCATAGGCGCAATTTTCACAATGCCTGTGTCCCAGTACCCCGTCATCGCCCCTCCCACCGTCCAGATTCAAGCGAATTATCCCGGCGCCTCTGCGAGCACTGTCGAGAACACCGTGACTCAGGTAATCGAACAGCAGATGCGTGGCCTCGACCACCTGCTTTACCTGTCCTCTACAAGCGACGATTTCGGTACCGCCGAAATCACGCTGACCTTCGCCCCAGGAACCAATCCCGACATTGCGCAGGTGCAGGTGCAGAACAAGCTCCAACTGGCCACCCCGCAGTTGCCGGCGAGTGTCCAGCAGAGCGGCCTTTCGGTCACCAAGTCCAGTAACAACATGCTTCTCGCTATTGGCTTTGTGTCCGAAGACGGCAGCATGAGTCGCGACGCGCTTGCGAATTACCTGGCAGCCAATGTCCAAGATCCACTAAGCCGCCTGGATGGCGTAGGCACTGTTCGCCTCTTTGGTTCGCAGTTTGCGATGCGTGTGTGGCTCGATGCCTCCAAGCTCAATAACTACAAGCTGAACGCGACCGATGTGACGGATGCGATCACCGCGCAGAACGTCCAAATCGCTGGCGGCTCGCTGGGCGGAACGCCCTCTTTAGAGGGGCAGATGCTCCAGGCAACCATTACCGAAGCAACCCTGCTCCGTATACCCACAGAGTTCGGCAACATCCTGCTGAAGGTCAATCCGGATGGATCTCAAGTCAGAATCCGAGATGTAGGGTCGGTTGAGCTTGGTGGTGAAAACTATAATTATCGAACCGAATACAACGGGCAGCCTGCAGCCGCAATTGGGATCCAGCTCGCGACCGGAGCCAATGCACTGAACGTGGCAGAAGCAGTCAGAGAGCGGATCACTGAGCTCGAACCGTTCTTCCACCCCGGAATGATTGCCCAGTACCCCTATGACACTACGCCTTTCGTAACCGAGTCGATCCTTGGGGTGCTCAGCACCCTCATCGAAGGCATTGTCCTGGTGTTTTTGGTGATGTACCTGTTTCTCCAGAACTTCCGGGCGACGCTCATTCCCACAATCACGGTTCCGGTCGTACTGCTCGGCACGTTCGCTGCGATGGCAGTTGCAGGATTCTCGATCAATACGCTTTCCATGTTCGGACTCGTGCTTGCGATCGGACTTCTGGTCGATGACGCGATTGTCGTCGTGGAGAACGTCGAGCGGATCATGGCCGAAGAAGGCCTGGGGCCGCGCGAAGCAACCCGCAAAGCGATGGGACAGATTACCGGAGCCCTTGTGGGCATCGGTGTGGTGCTTGCAGCTGTATTCATCCCGGTGGCGTTTTCGGGCGGCTCGGTCGGGGTCATCTACAGGCAGTTTTCTCTAACCATTGTTGTTGCCATGGCGCTTTCCGTTTTCGCGGCGCTGATCCTTACTCCCGCGCTGTGCGCGACCATCCTGAAGCCTCTTTCGCATGATCACCAAGCCAAGACAGGATTCTTCGGCTGGTTCAACCGGACATTCGAACGGAGCCAGATCAAGTATGACGGGGGCGTGAAAAGCATCATCCGACACCCTTTGCGGACGATGATGCTTTACGCCCTACTCCTTGCCGCTGTTGTCTTTATGTTCATGCGCTTGCCAACCTCCTTTCTTCCTGATGAGGATCAGGGAACGATGTTCGTCATCGTAAAAACGCCTGTGGGTGCAACACAGGAGCGCACGGCGGAGGTTCTCAAGGATATAAGCAACTACTTGCGTAATGACGAAAAAGACATCGTTCAATCTACATGGGAGGTCAATGGTTTCAGCTTCGCAGGACGGGCACAAAACTCCGGACTAATTTTTCTGCAGATGAAGGATTTCGATGAAAGGACTGATGACGAGCAGAAAATTCCTGCACTCATACAGCGGGTCAATGAGCGGTTCGCTCCGTACAAGGATGCCGTCATATCTGCAGGTAGCGCGCCTTCGATTCCAGAGCTCGGCAACGTGTCTGGTTTCGAGGGCGGATTCAACCGGTCGACGCAACGTACTGATTAAAGCACTCGGCAGGAGTCGCAAAGTCGAGTGTTTTACGTGGTCGCTCATTTAATAGTCTTGCTACCTCATCGAGCTTGTCTTGAGAGTACTCAGATAGATTCATGCCTTTGGGAAAGTACTGCCTCAACAGCCCATTCGTATTTTCGTTTGAGCCACGTTGCCATGGGGACTTGGGGTCGCAGAAGTAGACTTGGATGTTCGTTGCCAAGGTAAATCGCTTGTGCGCAGCCATCTCTTTGCCCCGATCCCAGGTCAGAGATCGATAAAGCTCTTGAGGTAGCTTTTGAGCATTTTCTATAAGCGCATCGATTACCGTAGCCGTATCTTTGCCGGCTACTTTCACCAACATCAGATAGCGGCTGTGACGCTCGACAAGCGTGGCGATCTGGCTGTTCTTACTGCCACACAGTAGGTCACCTTCCCAATGACCAGGTACAGCACGGTCAGCTACTTCAGCGGGCCTCTTACTGATAGAGACCGTATCAAGAATTTGCCCGTGGTTATCTGTTTTTTGGGTGTGATGGCGTGAGCGACGCATGGCTCGAGTGCGCCGTAAATGCTCAAGCAGCTCTTTTTTCAAGGCGCCACGTGCCTGTATGAAAAGGCTGCGATAGATCGTCTCGTGGGACACGTGATAGCTCGGCTCATTTGGGTAAGTACGCTGTAGCCAACCAGCTATTTGTTCTGGTGACCACTGCATCTGCAACCGCTGAGCCACAAGTTGCGCTAACTGCGGAGCTTGGACAAGTTTGCAGACCTTAGGGCGGCAGGCTCGATCCCATGCAGCTTGATCTGCATAGCTGGCTCGATAGTGATGCAACCCGCCGTTGCGGCTTATCTCCCGACTAACTGTCGAGGGCGCTCTGCCAAGTTGTAGAGCAATCAGGCGAATCGAATGCCCTGCAACGAGAGATCTCGATATTTCCTCACGCTCTGCCATCGTAAGCGCGAGCCTTGAGCGTTTACGTATCGGCGGTCGTATCCCTCCTGTCTGCGCCAAAATGCGCTGTATCGAGGAGTGGTTGCGATCAAAGAGCTGGGCGATCTGCTGGAGAGAGTCTCCTCTTCTCCAGTGCGCCCACATCAGCGCTTTCTGGCTTTCGGTGTAATAGATTCGAGGTCTTTGCTTCATCTGCAACACTCCTACCTGCTTACACAGGAATTATGGTGTTGCGTTGACCAATTGAATCCGCCACCTGGAGCTGATAGATAATGGGGGCCTGGGGCATGACGCGTTAATCCAAGCGCAGAATCAGTTGATCGACGAAGCGAACGCGCACCCTGTCCTGCAGAATGTCAGCCCAAACGGACTCAGCGATACGCCCAAATTCAAGGTCAACATTGATCGGGAGAAAGCCAGTGCGCTGGGGCTCACAGCGTCCGTCATCGATCAGGCCTTCTCGGTCGCCTGGGGCTCGTCCTATGTCAATAATTTCCTGGACTTGGACAACCGCATCAAACGTGTCTACGTACAAGCGGATGCCAAATGGCGCATGACGCCAGAGAACCTCAATGACTGGTACCTGCGTAATAACGAAGGCGAGATGGTTCCATTCAGCGCCTTCGGCAGTGGCGAGTGGATCTATGGTTCACCGAAGCTGGAACGGTACAACGGTGTCTCAGCAGTCCAGATCAACGGTAGCCCTGCTGAGGGGTACTCTACTGGCGATGCGATGGACGCAATTGAATCGATCGTAGGGAATTTGCCGCCAGGCATCGGTTACGAGTGGACTGGACTGTCTTATCAGGAGCGACAATCCGGCTCTCAAGCCCCCTTCCTTTACGCGGTATCCATCCTCTTTGTCTTCCTGTGCCTGGCAGCACTCTACGAGAGCTGGTCGATCCCAATTGCGGTGATGATGGTTGTGCCCCTTGGGATTCTCGGCGCTCTTGGGGCCGCGCTATTGCGTGGGCTGGAAAACGACGTGTTCTTCCAGGTTTCTCTCCTGACCACGGTGGGGCTTGCAGCCAAGAACGCGATCCTGATCGTCGAGTTTGCGAGAGAGCTGGTCGCTAAAGGAATGGACGTTGTGGATGCCTCCATCGAGGCCGCTCGACTTCGTCTACGCCCAATTCTAATGACTTCGCTCGCATTCATACTGGGTGTACTGCCGCTGGTATTCAGCAGCGGAGCGGGCTCCGCAAGCCGCAATGCAATCGGTACCGGCGTCATCGGCGGCATGCTGGCGGCAACTTTCCTAGCGATCTTCATGACGCCGCTATTTTTCGTGATCATCAGTAAATTGGCGCAGCGCTATTCTCGCAAAGTGAATCACCCCGAGACCGTGATACCGCGACTCGAAGGGGGGAACTGACATGAGAGCTCCACCCGTGCGGGTCGTAGCGGAGAAAGGAAGGTATTTGGGGAGCGATCCGACAGGTGTGTGTAACTTGGTGGACGGAGGGATGACCAAATTGATCCGAAGCTGGGAGCTTGCGACGAGCGTGCTCCCGTGATGGCTACGGCAGTTGCCCTGCCGTCAGTCACATCACACTGATGCTCGCCGACATCTGCCTCGACCCTTGTATGAGGCATGTTGCCTGCGCGCCGGGAAGATCTGCAACGAGTTAAAAGGGCAGCAGCAAGCTAACGGCGGCCTTATCTAAAGGCCGCCGGCCACGGTTACCAGTCCTGCTTGGTCGGATGAATGACGATATCGTTGACGGTGAGATTAGCTGGCTGATCAAGTGCATAAGCGACAGCGTCCGCAATTTGCTCGGGTGCAATTGCGATTTCATTTAGCGTCTTGGCAGCCTTGCGGCCTGTTTCATTGTTCACCTTGTCGGCCCAGCCGGTATCAATCACACCGGGACTGATCATGGAGACCTGAATTCCGTTATGCACGCCCACCTCTTTTCTCAAGCTTTCAGTGATGCCACGAATGAAAAACTTCGTCGCGCTGTAGACCCCGCTTGAGCCGCCAACATGTAAGCCCGCTACTGAGGACATGTTCAGGATCTTGCCATGCCCCTGATCGAGCATTTTAGGGAGCACAGCTGCGATCGTATTCAAGTAACCCTGGATGTTGGTGCTTATCATTTTTTCCCAGTCATCGACTGCAACATCTTTCCAATCTGAGAACAGCATCAGCCCCGCGTTATTGACCAGTGCGTCGACCTTGCCATATGTAGCCTCGGCAAACTGCACCAAGCTCTGCAGGCTTTCACGTTTTGACACGTCAGTGATGTGATAAGACGCCTCTCCGCCCGCTTCCTTGATCTGACTGACGATCGCCTGAAGTCTCTCTTCGTTTCGAGCTGCCAGCACGACAACCCCGCCAAGGCTGGCGATCTTGATCGCTGTCGCCGCTCCGATACCGGATGACGCGCCTGTGATTACCGTGACAGCACCTTTCAATTTGGACATATCCACTCCTGGTTGGGAAAAGCTTGCCCAGATTCGGACTTCCCAAAATCGTGCTTGACCTTGCATCCAGCGACACGGAGCAATGAATAAAGCTCATGAATCAAAAGCTGGATACACACTTTCCGATGACGGAGCGTCCCCGCCCCCAATCGAGTGCGGCGTGGGGCTTTTTTATTAAATTAGGAGAAAATACATGACTTCCAGCCGTCCTCTTGCATTGGTCACCGGAGGCTCTTCGGGAATCGGTTTTGAACTAGCTAAACAGTTCGCCCAGAACGGGTTCGACCTAGTCATTTCTGGCTCCAGCGACAAAGTGAAAAAATCTGCCGAGGCCATCCAGTCGATGGGAGTAGAGTGCTATCCGTACCAAGCGGACGCGTCCACATATGAAGGCGTTGAAGGGCTCTGGAACCACGTACTATCCCTGGGGCGCCCTCTGGAAGCAGCGGCTCTTAACGTCGGGATTGGTCAAGGCGGAGCGTTCATCGACAACAGGCTTGAGGATGACTTCAAGCTCATCGCCATCAATATCACCGGTACGGTACATATGGCCAAGCGGGTCGCAATCCATATGGTCGCTAACAAATGCGGTCGTATCCTGATTACCTCTTCGATATCTGCGACGCAACCGACTCCCTATGAGACGGTATACGGGCCCTCAAAGGCGTTCGGGTTCTCCTTTGCGGAGTCGCTGCGCGAAGAACTCCGAGGAACGGGCGTAACGGTTACAGCGCTCCTCCCTGGGGCTACAGACAGCGAATTTCACAATAATGCCGGCATGGCCAATAGCAAAATTGGTCAGTCGAAGAAGAACGACAAGACTGAAGTTGCAAGACAAGGGGTTGAAGCCTTGATGAATGATGTCGACCACGTGGTCGGCGGTGACGACGAGACCAAGCAACAGGCCATCGACAATCGCACCACACCTGAAACAGTCAAAGCGCAGCGTCACGCACAAAACGCTCGCCTGCAGTAAGAAAAGCAAGAAGCAGTACGACGGCGGCGCCAATAGCCGCCGTCATGCCCACACCGCAATCCCACACTGACAACACCCTTCGCAAAACCATCGAGATTGGTGAAACTGCTTTCATATCCAGCTCTACAAAATTTCACACGCTGATTGGCAGCGCTACGAAAGACTGAGCCCATTTCATCGCCTGATCATACACCTAAGCGCGTCCGGCAATCTTATGGTGAGGGTCTTACTGAACGAGGTTCGTAGGTAGCAAGGCTCCATAACCAACAGGGTCACGCCTTAACCACCTGAGTAAGCGGTCTATCACCATGAGATCACACTTCCTTAGGGTTTGTCTGAAAAGTACCTGCGCTCGGTGATGCTTCGTTAAAAATCGGCTGGATTGCCAGCCCAGTCGGAATGCTCATTCACAGCTCGTAAACTCGAATGCGAGCCCAGCCCGTTCCTCACCGATTTTGCCTCGCCTGACCTTCGCTCGGAGACTTTTCAGACAGACCCTAGTGCTGGGACGGGGCTCACTTCAACAAAGGTAGCTTCATCAAGACTTCCAGACCATCACCGGTATTGCGGAAACTCAGCTCCCCCCGGAAGCGAACGACTATCGCGTCAACTATGGCCAGCCCAAGTCCGCTCCCACTTTGATTTCCGTTATGCCAAAAACGTTTGGCCACCTCGGCCAGATTTTCCTCAGGTATGCCCGGCCCCCTGTCTCGTACACAGAAGGATGCCATGCCCTCTTCGATGGAGACGAGAAGATCGACCTTCGTGCCTGCAGCCGTATGACGCAATGCGTTATCGAGGAGATTACGCAGTGCGGCTGTGGCAAGGACAGAGGGAACTGCGATTGGATAGACGTCCAGGTTCTTCTGGAGCTGGATCCTGATGCCACTGTCCTGCTCCGAATCATCCAACGCCTGCCTGGCCACATCAGTCGGGAGTGCTTGCGTGCCATCATCGAATGAAAGGCTACCCTCTACCCGCGCCAACAGTAAAAGCTGTTCAAGAATGCGCTGTAGACGATCGGCACCTTGCTGCGCTCGCACCAATGCCGTTTGAGACGCCTCGCCTTCGGTGAGTTGGGCAACCTGTATATGGGTCTTGACCGCCGTTAACGGGCTGCGTAATTCATGAGCAGCATCTCCGGTAAATCGTCGCTCTCGCTCGATGGCATGAGAAATACGCGACAGCAATTCGTTTTGAGACATCGCGAGTGGACGCAACTCCCTGGGGAGCTCTGATACATCGAGCGGATCCAGGCACTGTGCATTGCGTGAAAAGAGCGCATTGGTTATTCGTGTCAAAGGCCTTAGCCCTTGCCCCACCCCAATCCATAGCACCAGAAGACCACCAATCAACGCGACGACAACCGGAACCGCAGCCGCCTTCAAAATGGAGTATTTGAGCTGCGAGCGCTGTTCGATGCGGTCTGCGGTGCTGACCCGCACCCCATTGACCTCAAGGGTAAACGTCCTCCACCTAGTACCGTCGGCAACCTGAGTGTGATGTCCAACGCCAAGGTCACCCATTTTCTCGTCGGGAGAATTACGACTCTTGACTAAGATCTCTCCCTTCAACGAGGAGACCTGGCATGCCATGCCCGCCATCGAAGCAACGTCCTTCATGCTAAAGCTCTTCGAGGGTTCAGGCTCCTGTCCTACTGGCGAAAAGGCGGGCAGACTGAGCAAGCTGACCACAAGCCGCGCAGATGCCTCAAGCCGCTCATCAAGCGACCGGTCAATGTTTACCTGTAAGTCACGCAACATCCAAGTAGCAGCCAGAGCCCACAGCAGGACAAAACTGACTCCCAAGCGCAGTACCAAGCCCGATCTGATGCTCATGACGCCTCGCTTTGTGTCGGGCCCAATCGGTAACCGACCCCCCTAATGGTGTGAATAATGTCATTGCCAAGCTTGCGCCGCAGGTTATGAATGTGCACGTTCAATGCGTTACTTTCCACGTCCTCGGAAAAGCCATACACCGCGTCTTTCAAGCTGTCTGTTGTGAGGGTTCCTTTGCTATTGAGTAGAGCACAAAGTATGGCCTGCTCTTTTTTAGAAAGATTCACCCGCACTCCGTCGAGAAAGAACTCTCGGGTCGTGGGGTTGGCAGTAAGGTTTCCATGATGGATGACGTTGCTGCTTCGCCCGAGGAACCGGCGATTCAAGGTATGCAGCCTGGCCGCCAGCTCGCGGAGATCGAATGGCTTGAGCATGTAATCATCTGCCCCCGCCTGGAGCCCCGCGACCCTGTCATTGATGGAGTCGCGCGCCGTCAGGATCAACACCGGAATATGGATGGAGCGCTGTCGCAGGCGCCGGAGCAGCGTAAGGCCATCCTTGTCGGGAAGCCCCAGATCCAGAATAAGCACATCGAACTCCGCGGTTAGCAGCAGCGCTTCTGTTGCAGACGCAGTCGTTACGTGGCTGGCGCTAAAGCCTTGGGCAGAAAGGCCAGCCACGACACCTTGAGCGATGAGCGTATCGTCCTCTGTAAGCAATATACGCATGAGAACCTCGCTGTAGAAAAATGTGAATATCCTAACGCTCTACAGGTTAAGCCAAAATTAAGATTTTTACCGGCCATTTACTTTATTTCGCCAGACTAGACGAATCTCTTAATTCACTCTTAATCCTATCCGCTCATCATGACACCACTCCTTCAACTCAAGTACCCCGAGGATGTCATGAAAAATCTACTGATTGCCGCAACGATGCTTTTGTTGTCAGCCTGTGCCACAGCCATCCCTCAGCCTGAAGAAAAAAGTGCATTGGTTATATTTTCCTCTGACCCGACGAGCGTTCTAGTTGCTAGCAAAGTAAATGGACGCGCGGTTGATCACGGCCACTACTTCAAAGTCTCGCCCGGGCACAATACGCTGGAGGTTCTTGTCGTGGCCGATATGGGGCAGGAGTCGACGATGCATAAATTCGCCAGCATCGACTTCTCCGAGTTCACCTCGGCCGCCACCTACAGGATCAACTTGGCTGAAAGAGGTGCAAACAAAGCTCTGCAATTATTTGACGACGAGGGTAACTTACTCGGCGAGCGCATCATTTAGGCGTCGACCCAGGCCAGGCAATGTCTGGCCTATTAAACAAACATTAACCCCCGCGAGAGAAACAATGGAAAACTCACTAATGAGTCATAAAGATGCCTATGTCTCGCTGTTTGCCAGGCTGCTGCTGAGTTTGATCTTTCTCTACAGCGGCATTGGCAAGTTGATCGCGCCTGAAGCGACCATCGCTTACATCAGCAATACAGGGCTGCCATTCGCTCAACTAGGCTATGCGGCCGCCCTGTTCGTCGAACTGGTGCTGGCAGTCGCCCTACTGGTCGGTTATCGCACGGCATGGGTAGCCATCGGCATGAGCATTTTCACCCTGGCTGCGGCGCTGGCGTTTCACTTTGACTTCTCCGACAGGGGCCAGGTAATCGCCTTTCTGAAAAACCTGGCAATTTGTGGCGGGCTACTGCAGGTAGCAGTCTCAGGCGCAGGCGGCTTCAGTATCGACTCACTCCGGAGCCAACCTAGACTTCCACAATAGAAGTAGCCCCCTCAACCGTAGTTGGTATCAGAGTCTCCCTTGGGGAGCGTACACTCTACGCTCCTCCTTTTTATTACCATGAGCTGACAGAACTTCCTTCTGCGCACTCCGAGGACGATAGCTCACAACATTGAGCGATATTACCAGTACGCTTACGTTTAAAACATGAATTGAGATATGGAGTCGTTGGAAATCATAAACGGACAAGTGATGCAGTGAAGCTCACCTCTTCCCTGCGTTAAGTGTCTTCCGTTTAAACGCAAGCTGGAACTTTGAATAAGAAATCCGCCTACATCGCCAGTTCCGCTGCCCCTAGTACGGCGGCAAGTTTTATTCAAACTCATCTCTGGCCTGCGACTGGTTGTTAGCTTTTCCATTTGAAGAAAGATCCTAGAAAGATAGACAACGGCCAGATAAACCAATGAATACATGGCCACGATTGGTGCACGTCGAGCCGGGCGGTATCGGAGCAGACTGTAAGCGCCTAAGTTCCGCCGTAATCTCTCTGTAGTTTCATCCGAAGAGCCAAATCTGGTTCGGGCTATTACCTGGGAGCATCGCCTGCGCGTCCTAATTTTGCGTCGCCCCACCGTCTACAGCTTTAATTAAGGAGTTCGCTACGATGTCAATGAAACTAAGTCCTCTGACCCTGTACTCGAGCTGCACGGTGGTCATGGTTTTGTTGGTCGCCGGTGGTTACTGGTTTTGGCCGGCGAGCAACACCGATGAATCCACGTCAGCATCCACGGCCGTTCCTGTGCAGACCGCTCAGGTCGAACAACGGGACGTACCGGTACTGGTACGCAGCGTCGGGCAAGTTCGTTCTCTACGCAGCATCGAAATACGGCCCCAAGTGGATGGCGAATTGGTCGAAGTACTCGCCGCCGAAGGAGATCGCGTCAAGAACGGAGACCTTCTTGCTCGAATCGACGATCGGGCCATCAAGGCGCAACTGGAGCAGGCCCGGGCGCAGTTGAATGTGGTGGGCGCACAGTTGGCCGCAGCACGCACCGAGCTGCGACGTTATCGTTCGCTAATCCAGCGCCAGGCGGTTTCGAGCCAGACGCTCGACCAGCAGCAAGCCCTGGTGGCAGAGCTGGAGGCCTCGCTGAAGAGTCACCAAGCTACGGTGGCCGCCAATGAGGTGCAACTGGGCTTCACCCTTATAAAGTCACCCATCGACGGTCGCGTCGGCATCCACGACCTTCACGCAGGGAGCTACGTAAGAGCCAGTGATGGCCAGGCCCTGTTCTCGGTCGTGCAGCTCGACCCTATCAGCGTGGAGGCCGCCCTGCCACAGCAATGGTTACCGCAGCTCAGAGCACTGCTGGCAGAAGCGCAATCGGCCACACCGGTCGAAGCCTACGAACGCCATGACGGCGCCCGCCTGGGCGAAGGGCGGCTGGCCATGATCGACAACCGGGTTTCCAGCGAGACCGGCACCATCAGAGTACGTGCCGCATTCGCTAATCCGGACGGCCAGCTTTGGCCTGACCAATCAGTGGTCATTGATATCCAGACCGAGATGCTGAGTGACGCCCTGACCATTCCCCGCAAAGCGGTACGCCAAGGTCTGGATGGCAGTTATCTCTGGCTTGTGGAGGACGGTAAAGCGCAACCGCGCGACATAAAGATACTCCACGCCGACGCGGACACCGTGGTAGCCGAAGGTATAAGCCCTGGAGAGCACGTGGTGGTGGACGGCTATTCGCGCCTGCAGCGCGGCGTCGTTGTTCGCGAACAGCCCGCCGCCGACAGCGTAGACACTCAGGCCTCAAGGAGTGCCCGCTAATGAAGAACGGCAATCTCTATACCTGGTGCATGGATCATCCCCGCGGCACGCTGCTGCTTATTTTCGCGCTGGTGCTACTGGGGGTGATCGCCTACCCACGTTTGTCCATGGCGCCACTTCCTGAGGCAGACTTTCCCGCGCTGATGATCACCGCCAACCTGCCGGGCGCCGACCCTCAAACCATGGCCTCTTCGGTCGCCACGCCGCTCGAAGCGCAACTCAGCACTGTGCCCGGCATCACCGAGATGACGTCGACAAGCGCACTTGGACGCGTCACCCTCAACCTGCAGTTCACCTTGGATAAAGACATCGACGCCGCCGCCCAGGAGGTTCAGGCAGCCATCAACGCAGTGGCTTCCAGGCTACCTGCCGACATGCCCAGCCTGCCGACATGGCGCAAGGTCAACCCGGCGGACAACCCCATTATCATCATCGGAGTTTCCTCCCCGGACCGCTCCCTTGAAGAGGTCAGCGATCTGACCGAGACCGTCATCGCCCGGCAGCTCAACCAAATCGATGGCGTCGGCGACAGCTTCATCGTCGGCCTGCGTCGACCGGCGATCCGGATCCAGGCCCAGCCGGAGACCTTGACCGCAGCGAATGTCACCCTGGCCGAGATTCGCGAGGCGATCCAGCGCTCCAGTGTCAACCTGCCCAAAGGCGCGCTGTATGGCGGCGACCGGATCTCGACGCTGGATGTCAACGATCAGCTGTTCGAGCCGGAGGAGTATGGCGATGTGGTGGTGACTTACCGCAACGGCGCGCCGGTTCGGGTTAGGGATGTGGCGACAGTGATTGCCGGTTCGGAGAACGACTACACCCTCAACTGGCCCAACGGCACCCTGGGAGTGTCGCTGGTGATACGCCGCCAACCCGGCGCCAACATCGTCGCCACCGCCGACCGTATCCACGCTGCGCTCCCAGCATTGCAGGAGGTACTGCCGGCGGACGTCAAGGTCGAGGTGATCAACGACCGTACGCGCACCATTCGCGCGTCTCTGCAGGAGGTCGAGCTGACCCTACTCATCGCCGTCGTGCTGGTGATTGGCGTCATGGCGATTTTCCTGCGCCAGTGGGCCGCGACGCTTATTGTCACCACCGTTCTGGGGGTATCACTGACCTTCACCTTCGCGGTGATTTACCTGGCTGGGTTCAGCTTGAACAATCTCACGCTCGTGGCAATCGTGGTGGCAGTCGGCTTCATGGTGGATGATGCCATCGTGGTGGTGGAGAACATCCACCGTCATCTCGAGGCGGGTGAAAGCCGGCGGGCTGCAGCGCTCAAGGGCGTGAGCGAAATTGGCTTCACCGTGGTGGCGATCAGCGTATCGCTGGTGGCAGCGTTTATCCCGCTGCTGTTCATGGACGGCATCATCGGTCGCCTTTTCCGCGAATTCGCACTCACCGCCACCGCGGCGGTTCTGATCTCGGTGGCCGTATGCCTGGCCCTCGCCCCGACCTTGGCATCTCTATTCATGAGTGCGCCCAAGCACCATAGCGACGATGGTCGCGGTTTCTTTCCTCGGCTTATTGCAGGCTATGCCCATGTACTCGACTGGGTGTTGCGGCACCGCGGTACCACCCTGCTCCTGTTCATGGCCACGGTAGTCATCAGTGTGGGCAGTTTCATGATGGTCCCGAAGGGCTTTTTCCCTCTTCAGGACACCGCCTTCATTCAGGGAGTAACTCGCGCATCCTCGGATATTTCTTACGAGGAAATGGTCGAGAAACATCGCCAGATCGAGGCGATCCTCGCTCGTGACCCGAACATAATCTTTCCAAACCACTCAGTCGGCGGAAACACCTCCGATTCCATGGGCAATGGTCGCCTTTGGCTGGTACTCAACGACCCAGGCGAACGCAGCGAAACCGTTAGCCAGATCATCGACCGGCTCCGTGACGAGCTGCAGGAGGTGACCGGCATTCAGGTGTTCCTGCGCGCGGCACAGGACATCAACCTGAGTACAGGGCAGCCGCGCGCCCAGTATCAGTACGTGATGCGCGCCCAAAACAGTGAGGATCTGGGGATCTGGGCCACTCGCCTGACCGATGGTCTGCGCGGCAACGATCTGTTTCGCGACGTATCCCATGATCTGCAACTGGATGCCAACGTCACCCCCATCACCCTGGACCGCGATGAAGGCGCCCGCTACGGCTTCAGTGCCCTTGACCTGGACAACGCGCTGTATGACGCATTTGGCCAGAGGCAGATCGTCGAGTTCCAGACGCCGACTAACCAATACCAGGTGATCCTCGAACTGGATACTGCACAACGTGGTAACGCCGACAGCCTGGACCTTTTCCATCTACGCTCGCCGCTGAACGGCCAGTTGGTGCCCCTTGGCGCCTTCGCCCAAGCCGGGCCGCCTCGTAGTGGGCCCTTGGTGATCAATCACAACGGCATGCTGCCCGCCGCCAACGTCTCGTTCAATCTGGCGCCTGGCGTTTCCCTTGGCCAGGCGGTGGCCGCTGTGGAGGCCCTCTCCTTGGAACTTGGCGTACCCTCCTCGGTGAATGGCAGCTTCCAAGGTTCAGCACAGGCCTTCCAGGACTCGTTAGCCAGCCAGCCGTGGTTGATTCTCGCCGCGCTGGTGGCGGTCTACATCATATTGGGCGTGCTGTACGAAAATCTGGTGCACCCCCTTACTATCCTCTCCACCCTCCCCGCCGCGGGAATCGGAGCGATCTTGCTGCTGTGGCTGTGGCAGCTGGATTTCACCATCATGGCGCTGATCGGGCTCATCCTGCTCATAGGAATCGTCAAGAAGAACGGCATCCTGATCGTCGACTTCGCGCTCGCCGCGCAGCGCGAGCAGGGACTGACTCCCGAGGAAGCCGTACGCCAGGCCTGCCTCGCGCGGTTCCGACCGATCATCATGACCACCCTGGCCGCGATGCTCGGTGCCGTGCCCCTGATGCTCGCTTTCGGCACTGGCGCCGAATTGCGGCAACCCCTGGGCGTCACCATCGTCGGCGGCTTGCTGCTGAGCCAGGTGCTTACTCTGTTAACCACCCCAGTGATCTACCTCACCCTCGAAAAACTGGCCGAGCGCTGCAAAAAGCGCAGCGGAGCACCCCGGGAGGCATCAGTATGAAGCGCCTGTACACCTTGTTGCTGCCCTGCGCTCTTTTGCTGGCAGGCTGCAGCCGCCTCGTCGATCACGGCGCGGCCCCGGAAACCGTCGCGGCAGATCCGCACATTGCCCTCCAACCCCTACACAGCTGGGAGGAATTTGCAGACCCGGTATTGCAGCAATTGGTCGAGACCGCCCTGAGGGACAACCTTGACCTGGCACTGGCCGCCGAGCGCATCCGCGAGGCGCGTGCGTTGCGGCGTGCGAGCAGTGCCGAGCGCCTGCCGAATCTCATGCTGTCCGGTACCTATACGGACGCGTCGGCTGGCGAGCAGGAGGGTAATCAATACTTTTATGGCGTAGCCCTTGCCTGGGAGTTGGACCTCTTCGGCCGCCTGGGCGCCTTGCGTGACCAGGCCAGCGCTCTGCTTGGAGCCAGCCAGGAAGATCATCGGGCACTGCAGATCAGTCTGGCGGCAGAGGTCGCGGCCACATACCTGGAATATCGCCTGGCACGACGACTGGAGAGCATCGCCATTCAGGCGAGCGCGGGTCAGTCACAAACCGCCGAAGTGAACCGGGTTCGGCTCGAACTGGGAACCCTTACCCTCCTGGATCTGCGCCGTACCGAATCACTGCTCGCAGTAACACGCGCCCAGGAGCCTGCCGCCCGGCAAAGGGCAGATGCCGCACGCTATCGCCTGGCCTATTTGCTCGGCTCGGAGCCGGCCACCTTGAGCGCCCTGCTCGAAGGGCAGCCCCATGTGTTCAGCCCACCCCAAGCGCCCCACTTGGCCGCGCTGGCAGACCTGCCATCCGAGGTGCTGCGTAATCGGCCGGACGTACGCGCGGCCGAACGGCGTCTGGACGCCGCCGAAGCCGAGCTCACCGCCAGCCGGGCGGCGCGCTACCCGCAGCTTTCTCTAGGGGCTCTGGCCGGCTTCGAACAGGGGTTGGTCTCACCCGTGTGGAGTGTCACAGGCGGATTGCTTCAGCCACTGCTCGACGCCGGTCGCACCGGCTCCAGGATCGAGGCCAGCGATGCGCGTCTGGCCCAGGCGCGCCTGGGACATCGGAACACCCTGCTGCGAGCACTAAGTGAAACCCGCACCGCTGCAAAGACCTATAGTCATGCCAGCGAACGGGGAGATCGCTTGGGCGAGGCATTACGCGCGGCCGAACAATCGGTAGAACTGGCCAAGCATCAGTTCGACGCTGGCACCGCCTCTTCTCTGGAAGTACTGGATGCAGAGCGTAGCCTGTTCGAGATTCAGGGCATCCAGGCGCAGGTCGAGGTGGATATCGTCCTGAGCTGGGTGGAACTGAACCGCGCCCTTGGCCGTGTACCAGCCGCAATCGCCGCGCAGACGCCACAAGGGCCAACCAACGAACTCGATTGAGCGCGTAGCTAACCAGCGCTCCGGGCTCGCCCTTGAGCGCAGCGCATTGCGACGGCCCCATCGCAGAGTCGACTGTACTGATCATGGCATTGAAACCAAGCGGCCTGGCGTGGCATGCCCGAAGACTATACGTCCACGAAGAAGGGCCCGGCAGTGACGGTGAGCGAGCCGCGCTGCCTCTCGCCAGGCCAAGAGGCTATCCGCAAGGCGTAGGGCCACGGGAGTGGACTGGCCGTCTGCGCCCTCCCTTTACGACACCTGGTGAGCTTTTCAGCACAACCCAGGTGGCCCCTCAGGGCCTGGCCTATGTTTGCGCCATACGGCGTTGCTCGATGCTTCATGTAGCCCACCAATATTCGCACTCGTGTGCCCCAAGATGATGTGGGATGCTACAAGTCCGCCGGAACCGGCCCGCCCCACGAAAGAACCGGCGCGGGCGCGTCCGAGAGAGAAACGTTAACAATGCCGCGCAAAGGGCTTCAGTTCGAAGCAAAATCACTGATGCCTCTGCGCTATGCCTGCATCATTTCTGCCGCCTGCTGAGTGGCTTCCGTGGTCCTGGTCGCCAGCTTGCGCACCTCATCGGCCACCACCGCGAAACCTCTGCCCGCCTCCCCGGCTCGGGCCGCCTCGATCGCCGCGTTCAGTGCCAGCAGGTTGGTCTGGCTGGCGATGCTCTGGATGGTGCCAACGATCTGGGTGAGCTTGACGATGTTGGCTTCCAGGGTGCGCTGGTGCGCCGCTTCCGTCTCACGCATGGCGCTCTGCTGATGTTCGAGATCGACGTCCACCAGGGCACCGACCACACGCAGCGGCGCGCCCGAGGCGTCGCGCTTGGTTTGCCCGCGTGCGCGGAACCAGCGGTACTCGCCGCTCTTCATCTTCAGCCGGTATTCGATATCGAAGGGCGTCTTGCCGCTACGGTCGTTCAGGTGGGCCTGGAACGCCTCGAGGCTGTAGGCCTTGTCTTCCGGATGCAGGCGCGATGCCCAGCTGTCCAGCACATCGGGGAATTCCTCGACCGTCTCGAAGCCCAGCAGGCGACGGAACTGCGGCGACCACCAGAAGGGGTTCTTCGGGTTGACCGGGTCACCGGCGATCACCTCCATGTCCCAGAGGCCGTCCGAGAGCATCTCCCGGGCCAGCTCGAAGCGGGTGATGATCACATCGTGCTCCTGCTCGCGCTGCAGTTCATCGTGGATATCGCGCAGCGCGCCGGCGACCCGCAGCGGCACGCCACGGCCGTCGCGCAGGGTTTCGCCCTGGGCGAAGAACCAGCGGTAGGTGCCGTCCTTCATGGCCAGGCGGTTCCTGACCCGGTAGGGAGTCATGCCGGACTTGTCGTTCAGGTGGCGGGCGAAGGCATCCAGCGTGGCTGCCTTGTCTTCGGGGTGCAGGCGGTCGGCCCAGCTGGCCAGCACGTTGGGAAAGTCCCGCTCGTCACGAAAACCCAGCATGGCCCGGAACTGCGGCGACCACCAGAAGCGGTTGCGCGGGTTGACCGGGTCACCGGCGATCACTTCCATGTCCCAGAGGCCTTCACTGGAGGCGCGGTTGACCAGGTCGAAACGCGTTTCCGAAGCCCGTGCGTTGGCGTCGGCTTCGGCCAGCATGAGCCGTGCGGCTTCCAGCTCACGCTCGAGTTCGGCGATGCGCACGTCGCTCTGCACGGCCTTCTGTTCGCGTGAGGTCCATTCACGCTGCACCTCTGCCCAGTTGGCGGCGCCACGGCTGGCCGCGCCCTGGGCGGAGATCGGGAGCGAAGCGCTCAGTTGCTTGAGAGCCTGGAGCTCACTGCGCGGACGAAAGAGATGGAGCATGGTTCGGTACTCAAAGGGGATGCGAGAAATGCCGAATCCATGGCGAACGGGTGTGCTTTTCAGCTGGCTGGCAACGCTGTGCCGGGGATGGATGAGCTGTCAGCGTCGGGTAGGACTGGCGCTGCAGCGGAAAGGTTGCGCCTTTTTTGCCATCATTATGATATCGATCCGTGCGGGCAGTAACTACGGCATCGCTGACCGACGGTGCAGCTCGTCCTTGAGGTGGCGAACCGGCTCAGCGCCCGGAGAGCAGGCGCTGAACCGTGGCCTTCAGCTCCTTCACGGCGAAGGGCTTGAGCAACAGTTCGGTCTGGCCGCTTTTCAGCGCGATCGCCGGGACGGCATTTTCCACGAAGCCGGAAATGAACAGGACCTTGAGCGCCGGGCGTCTGTCGAGCGCGATCACGGCCAGCTCATCACCGCTCATCCCACCGGGCAGGCCGATGTCGGTGATCAGCAGCGCTGCCTCGGATCCGCCTTCCAGTTCCCGGAGTGCCTGTGCGGCGGTGCCGGCCCTGGTGACCCGATAGCCGACCTCTTCCAGCGCTTCGGCAATCAGGTCGCGAATGGCCGACTCGTCGTCGACCACGAGTATGGTGGCGTTATCTGCCTGGAAATCCTGCTCCACGCCGGTGGACAGGCCGGCATCGGGAATGACGGCCTGACTGTGATGCAGCGGCAGGAGCAGGCTCACAGTAGTGCCCTCGCCCATCACCGATTCGATGCGGGCCTCACCCGATGACTGCTGGGCAAAGCCATACACCATGGAAAGACCAAGGCCCGTGCCGGAGCCCAGGGGTTTGGTGGTGAAGAAGGGCTCGAACGCCCGCTCGAGCACGCTTGGTGGCATCCCCATGCCGGTATCCGTCACCCGGAAAAGCGCGTATTGCCCGGCGTTCAGGGTCGCAGTGGCCTGGCCGGCATCGAGGCGGGTCTGGCTGATCTCGATCTGCAGGCGGCCGCCATGGGGCATGGCGTCACGTGCATTGATGCACAGGTTCAGTATCGCGTTTTCCAGCTGGTGGGCATCACAGAAGCACAGCAAGGCATTTTCCGGTGCGAGTATCTGCAGTTCTATCCGCGGGGTGAGGGTCCTGCTGATCAGTTCTCTCATGTCCTGGGCCAGCCCCCCCAGGTCGACCACTGAACTGGCCAGCGGCTGACGCCGTGCGTAGGCCAGCAGGCGGTGGGTCAGCGAGGCCGCACGGCCAGAAGCAGTGCGGGCAAGCCCGACGTAACGCGGCAGATCCTCCTGGTTGCCCTGGACGATACGCTGCTCCAGCATGTCCAGGCTGCCGGTGATCACGGTCAGCAGGTTATTGAAGTCGTGGGCCAGGCCTCCCGTCAGCTGGCCCACGGCTTCCATCTTCTGGCTCTGCTGCAATTGCGAGCTGACATTCTCGAGCGCGTCCTGGCGCTCCTTGTTCAAGGTGATGTCCCGGGCCACCGCGAAGTACAGGCCCTGTCGACGGGCAATCCGCCAGTTCAGGTGCAACGCTTTGCCATCGGCGCGAAAACCCTGGGTATCGAGCTCCGCGATGGCCCCCTTGCCCAGGGTGCGCAGCGCATCGGCCAGTTGCGAGGGGGAGATGAAGCTGAAAAATGCACCGTCCTTGAGTTGCTGGTCGGTATGCCCGGTCTCGGTCTGCCAGGCCGGGTTCATCGCCACCACGTCGCCGCCCTCGGACAGCGTACAGATCAGGTCAGGGGATACGTTCCAGATGCCATCGCGCTCCAGGGTACGACGCTCGACCTCCTGTTCCAGGCGATCGTTGACATCGGAAAGCGCGTTGAGGGTCGTGCGGAACAGGGCGCAGACAACGGCCATGCCGAAGGTGACCAGGGCGAAACTGGCGCTGCTGATCCAGGCGGTCAGGCCATCGTTGAAGCCGATCTCGCCGATGAAGAAATAGTGTGCGGTGAGCACCGCCAGAACGCAGCCCAGGATGGACGGGCCGACACCGAAGCAGAAACCCACCAGCATCAGCCCCGGTATGAAGAACAGGTAGGGCAGTGCCGTGAAGGGAAGCTGCACGCGCACCGCGGCACACAGCGCGATCACCATGACGGTGCCCGCGTAGCGAACCGGCGTGCTTGGCTGGATGCGCGCCAGTCGGCGCACCAGCTCAAGGCTGCGGGAAAGAATACTGATCAAATGTGGCTCCGTTGGGGCCAGGTCGGAGAGCGCGGATGCGAATCGCCGGCAGTGGATACGGCAAAGGGTTGGCACCGCAGCTGGTTATCGGCAGTCGCCCCTGCAGCTTTAAGCGGTTCGCCGCCAGTGCCCATAGTCTCTGACTAACAGCCCGATGACCAAGCACAATTGTGGAGATAGGGGGAGATGGTAAGCTCAAGGCACTCCCTGACACCTTAGCCTGGTGTTTCCAGCCGCTCCATCACCCATAGTAGCCGACATGACCACGTGCAATTCATCGCCCGAAGAAGAACGGGCACGGCTGGTCGATGTAGACCGCCTGACCGCTGACCTGGAAAGCGGCTCGGACCCCGTGCTCAACAGTATCGTGGCGATGGTCTCCAGCTATTTCAAGGTGCCTATCTCGCTGGTCAGCATCATCGAACGCGACTATCAGGTTTTCAAAGCCCGTGTGGGCATGGAGCCCGAACGGACGTCGCGGGAAATGTCCTTCTGCGTGCACGGTCTCGACGAAGGGGCGGTGCTGGAAATATGCGACCCGGTCAGCGACCCGCGTTTCTCGGGCAACCCCCTGGTGACAGGCGCGCCGTTCATCCGCTATTACGCGGGTGCCCCGCTGACCATCCAATCAGGGCGCAACCTGGGCAGGCTCTGCGTGATCGACCATGAAGCCCACGCGCCAATGGACGAGCAAGGCCGGACCCTGCTGCGCAACGCGGCCCAGGTGGTGGTGGCGCGACTGGAATCCATCCATCGCTCGCACTTCATCGACCCGATGACCGGCTTGCCCAACCGGCAGCGCTTCGAGGCGGACATTCTGCAGGGGCTCGAGCAGGACCGGGTCGCCATCCTCGTCGAGCCGCTCTCCGCCACGGGGATGGACAGCCTGGCGAAGTCGCTCGGCAGCGAGTTTTTCACCCACTTCATGCTGGCGGTCAAAGAGCTGCTGCTGGAGTTGCTACCCGCCGGGGCGCGTTTGTACCGTTCCGGTACCCTGGGCTTCGTCGCGCTGCTCAGCGGGCGGGCACAGTCGCTGTCCGGCCTGGTCGACAGCATGGTGCACGCCTTCGAACGGCCGCTGTACTGCGCGGATATTCCGGTTTTCTCCGACCCAGGGATCAGCGTGCTGCAGCTCGAGCGCGAAGCCGGCGCGCCGACGGATATCCTGCGCCTGATGTCCAGCATCACCGATGCGGCACGCCGAAGCGAGCGGCGCTGGCTCGATTACGATCCGGCCATCGATTCGCGCCTGCGGCGCAGCACCGCGCTGCTCAATGACATCGAGGCGGCACTGGCCGCCACCGACCAGTTCAGGCTGGTCTACCAACCTCGCGTCGACCTGGCGGGCAACCGGTGCGTTGCCGTCGAAGCACTGCTGCGGTGGGCGCATCCCACCCTCGGGGAGATCAGCCCCGCTGAATTCATTCCGCTGGCCGAAACCACGGCCTCGATTCGTCATATCACCAGCTGGGTGGTGCGGCGCGTCTGCGAGCAATTGTCGGCCTGGCGCGCTCAGGGTCTGGAAATGACCGTCTCCCTGAACGTCTCGGCACTGGATCTGACCGACGGGCACCTGTTCGATCAGCTGGTCGAGGCCCTGCAAGCGTTCAAGGTGACCCCCCGATTCATCGAGCTCGAATTCACCGAAAGCGTCCTGGTCACCGACTTCCAGGCCGTGCGGATTCAACTGCAACGCTTTCGCGACCTGGGCGTGGCCATCGGCATCGATGACTTTGGCAGTGGCTACAGCAACTGGGCCTACCTGCGCCAGATTCCGGCCACCAGCGTCAAACTCGATCGCTCGCTGCTGGCCGATCTCCAGCCGGGTAACAGCGAGTGGCACATCATCCGCGGCCTGATCAGCCTGGTGCGTGACCTGCGCCTGACCGTGGTGGCGGAAGGGGTCGAAACGGAGCTGCACTACCACCTGCTGCGAGGCTGGGGCTGTCAGCAGGGCCAGGGTTATTACTTCGCCAAGCCGTTATCCCCGGTCGCCCTGCTCGCCTGGTTCGACGCGGGAGGCTGGCTGTCCGGGCAGCCTGGCTGAGGTATTACCTTCCCGACGAGATTGAGAATCCACGTCGCGTCCGATCAATGCAGGCGTGATGTTGATCAAGTTGTGGGCATCCGGGTCGCAGGCGTGCCCCATCTCCCCTATCAACAAGGATGGAAGCTCCAGCTCAACATGATCGACAGCGAAGCCAAGACCGAGTGCAGCCGCTCTGCCATCGAACCAACGCCTGCTCGGGGTGCATTCGCCACATGAATTTCATCGCCAGCGCCTCACCTTTGACGACCTTCGGACGATAATCCGAAAAGAACAATTCTCCGCCCCTCAGCCATTGCACAGAGGTCATCATGTTCGGCTCTTCACATCTTCGCGATGAATTGCAGGCCTACAAAAATCGCTTCGAGAACATCGATCAGAAAATGGCGGCGATACGCAGCAGCATGGCGATGATTGTGTTCACCCCCGCTGGTGAAATCGTGGATGCGAACCAGGCCTTCCTCAACGTGGTGGGTTATCGCCTCGAAGAGGTGGTAGGCCAGCACCATCGGCTGTTCTGTCCCGCAAGCCTGGTCAACAGCCCGGAGTATCGCCAGTTCTGGGGTCGTCTCTCGAAGGGGGAAAGTTTCAGCAACCGCTTCATGCGGCTCACCAAGGAAGGCCGCGAGATCTGGCTCGAGGCGACCTATATGCCCGTCCACGACGGCGCAGGTCAGGTGGTGAGCGTTATCAAGATCGCAGCCGATATCACCCGGCAGATACGGGCCGACAACAAACAGACCAGCATGCTCAGCGCCATCGACCGGTCAATGGCCGTGATCGAATTCAATCTGAACGGTGAGGTGCTCGAAGCGAACGAAAACTTCCTGGCCACCATGGGCTATCGATTGGACGAAATCCGTGGCAAGCACCATCGCCTGTTTTGCGAGCCCGCGGAGGTCAACAGCGATGGCTACCGGCGTTTCTGGCAGCGCTTGAATCAAGGCGACTATATCCACGAAGTTTTCAAGCGGGTTACCAAACACGGCCGTGTTGTATGGCTCAGGGCCACGTATAACCCGCTCTATGATGTTGCCGGCAAACTGTATGGGGTTGTTAAATTTGCCAGCGACATCACCGCACAGGTGGAACGCCGCAACGCCGAATCGGAGGCGGCGCAGCTGGCCTATGAAATAGCCCGGCAAACGGACGAGAGCTCGGTAAAGGGCGCTGCCACGGTGGACGAGACGATGCAGGTGGTTCGCGGGATTTCCGAGGAGCTCGACAAGGTCTCCGAGCAGATCCGCGCGCTCAGTACCCAATCGGAGCGCATCAACAGCATCGTCCAGGTCATCAGAGGCATCGCCGATCAGACCAATTTGCTTGCCCTCAATGCCGCGATCGAGGCTGCAAGAGCGGGCGAACTTGGCCGCGGCTTTGCCGTAGTGGCGGATGAAGTGCGCAACCTGGCCTCTCGAACCAGCCAGGCAACCGTGGAAATCAACGAAGTCGTTCAACTGAACCAGAACCTGACCCAGAGCGCCGTGGCGAGCATGCTGGGCAGCCAGGACAAGGTGAGGAAAGGGGTTGACCTGGCCGGCCAGGCCGGAGAGGTGATGCTGGAAATCCGCGCCGAGGCACGGCGAGTGGTGAACGCAGTCGGCCAGCTCCGGCAGACCGTCCAGGACTAGGCCAGGAACAGAGGCAGCCGTCCCTGGCACTCACCTGGGTGCAGGGTTAACCATTGGCACTGCTGGCCGATCAATGACGGTCGTGAACGGCATCAATCGGCAGCCGAAAGCCGACCTAGGCTCGAGGAGGTGAACCGGCAGGGTTGCCCCCGGGTCAAGGCAGCGACGTTGCCGCTATCAATCTGCGAGGTTTCGCCCGATTGCTTCAGCCAGCGCGTCGTAGACTTGCGAGGCCTCCTCCACCTCGCCAGCGAGAAGGCCGCCGTGAACCAGACCCTCGCCGACGTGCAGCGTGGCTTCGACGCCGGCTTTCTGCAGGGCCTCGGCATAGGCATAGCCTTGATCGCGAAGCGGGTCGTATTCAGCCACGGCGATGAAAGCAGGAGCCAGGCCGGTGAGGTCCGCAGCAGCCAGGGGCATGGCCCTGGCCGCTGCGCGCATGCCCGCAGCCGGTAGATAGGCCGCAATCGAGTCGGTGACCTCGGCTGCGGTGAGCATGGGCGCATCGGCATGTTCGCGCATCGAGGGCTGATCCCCGCTAGCGCTGAGAACGGGATACACGAGCGCTTGAAGCAGCGGCTGAGGCCCGTTCGCGTCGCGCAGGGCGATGCACAGCCCGGCCGCCAAATTGCCTCCGGCACTGTCGCCACCGACCACCAGCTTTTCGCGGCTCAGCCCCGAACCGACACGCCCGGCCCGTAACGCATGCCAAGCCGTCAGGGTGTCGTCGAGGGCGGCGGGAAAGGGATGCTCCGGGGCCAGGCGGTAATCCACCGCCACGATCGCGACCGGCACCCGGCGAGCCATCGCGAAAGCGAACCAGTCATGGCTGTCCAGGCACCCGAACGCCCAACCGCCGCCATGCAGATAGAGCAAGGTCGGCCAGCCACCCTCGGGCGTCGGCGAGGATGGCTTGTAGATACGCAGCAGCAGGTCATCGACACGCCGGTTCTCGATGAGCCAGCCGGCGGGTGCTTGCGGGGTGAAATGCCGACACGCCCGCAGGAAGGCATGACGCCGTGACGGCAAGCTCGCGTCGCTGGCAACGAACTCGGCGCTCTTGCTCACGAACGCGCTCATGGCCTCGCTCAATGGATAGTGCTTCACAGGGGTACCTCCAGGATCGGTTCCGGGCTGATGGATAGGACCGCCATCGCGCGCCGTCCATGCCAAAAACCCGACGAACCCTGTACACCGGCTCGCCGAGTTCGTGCTCGTGGCCCGAGAAGCCGCTGCGTCTTACAACCAACCCTTGATTTGACGAACCACTGCATCGGTCGAAATACCGTAACGGTCGTGCAGGGTCGGCAATGCGCCGGCGTCCAGGAAGGCATCCGGCAGGGCGATCTGCCGGAAGGTCGGCGTCACGCCGTTGCGCAGCAGCACCCCGGCGACCGCCTCGCCCAGCCCACCGATGATCGAGTGGTTCTCGGCCGTGACCACCAGGCGCCCTGGCTTGCGGGCTTCTGCCAGCAGGGTCGCCTCGTCCAGGGGCTTGATGGTCGGCACATGCAGCACGGCGACGTCGACGCCATCGGCCTGCAGTTTTTCCGCCGCTTCCAGCGCCCGCATGGTCATCAGCCCGGTGGCGATGATCAGCACCTCGCGGCCGGTGCGCAGCGTCTTGGCCTTGCCGATCTCGAAGCGATAGTCGTACTGGTCCAGCACCAGCGGCACGTTGCCACGCAGCAGGCGCATGTATACCGGCCCCTGATGCGCGGCGATGGCCGGCACGGCCTGCTCGATCTCGTGGGCATCGCAAGGGTCGATGATCATCAGGTTGGGCATCGCCCGGAAGATCGCCAGGTCGTCGGTGGCCTGGTGGCTGGGCCCGTAGCCGGTGGTCAGCCCCGGCAGGCCGCAGACGATCTTCACGTTGAGGTTCTCTTCGGCGATGGCCATGCAGATGAAGTCGTAGGCGCGCCGTGACGCGAACACGGCGTAGGTGGTGGCGAACGGCGTCAGTCCTTCACGCGCCATGCCTGCCGCTGCGCTCATCAGCAACTGCTCGGCCATGCCCATCTGGTAGAAGCGGTCCGGGTGGGCCTTGGCGAAAATGTGCAGGTCGGTGTACTTGGACAGGTCGGCCGACAAGCCGACGATGTCCTTGCGCTGCTCGGCCAGCGCGGCAAGGGCGTGACCGAAGGGCGCCGCACGCGTGGCCTGCCCTTCGGCGGCGATGGAGGCGATCATCGCCGAGGTGGTCAGGCGCTTCTTGGCGGTGGTGGCGGTATTCATGGCTGGCTCCCGGCGTCGAGCATATTCAGGGCGAGGTCCCATTCGCTTTCATCCACGCGGATGAAGTGAGTCTTCTCGCGGTTTTCGAGGAAGGGCACACCCTTGCCCATGCGCGTGTCGCAGATGATCACGCGCGGTTGCGGGCCGGGGTGCTGGCGGGCGGCATCGAACGCCGCCACCAGCGCGGCGATGTCGTTGCCGTCGACGCGCTGGGTAAACCAGCCGAACGCCTGCCAGCGGTCGACGATGGGCTCGAAGGCCAGCACCTCGCTGGAGTGGCCGTCGGCCTGCTGGTTGTTCACGTCGATCAGCGCGATCAGGTTGTCGAGCTGCCAGTGCGAAGCGGACATCGCCGCCTCCCAGGTCGAGCCCTCGTTGAGTTCGCCGTCGGACAGCAGGTTGTAGACGAAGCGGTCCGAGCCCTTGCGCTTGAGGCCCAGGCAGGCGCCCACCGCGATACCCAGCCCATGGCCCAGCGAGCCACCGGTGATCTCCATGCCCGGCGTGTAAGCGGCCATGCCCGACATGGGCAGGCGGCTGTCGTCGCTGCCGTAGGTTTCCAGCTCGTCTTCGGGGACGATGCCGGCCTCGATCAGCGCCGCATACAGGGCGATGGCGTAGTGACCGATGGACAGGTAGAAGCGGTCACGCCCTTCCCACTCCGGGTTGGCAGGCTGATAAGCCAGGGCATGGAAGTAGGCGACGGCCAGCATGTCGGCAGCGCCCAGCGCCTGGCCGATATAGCCCTGCCCCTGGACCTGCCCCATGCGTAGGGCATGACGACGGATGTTGTGGGCGCGCTTGGCCAGCGACGGTACGCCCGTGGCAGTGGATGCGGAATTCATGGGGTGACTCCTTAGCGATTGACTTGACGGGCGGGGACGCGGAACACCAGGAACGCGCCGAATGCCAGCACGCCGGTGATCAGGTACATGCCCACGGCGCTGCTGCCGAGGGTGGTGGTGACCCAGCCGATCAGGTACGGCGAGCAGAAGCCGGCCAGGTTGGCGAAGCTGTTGATGGCGGCAATGCCGGCGGCCGCGGACACCCCGCCCAGCAGGGTGGTGGGCAGCATCCAGAACAGCGAGGAGGCGGCGAGAATCCCGGAGGCCGCCAGGCACAGACTGAGGATCGACAGGGTCACGTTGCTGCCCAGCGCGGCTGCCAGGCTCAGCCCCAGGGCACCGGCGAGCATGGGCATCGCCAGGTGCCAGCGGCGCTCCTGGTGTTTGTCGCCACTGCGCGCCACCAGCAGCATGGCGAAGATGGCGCACAGGTAAGGCAGGCTGGTGAGCAGGCCGATGTGCAGCGGCTCGGCGACACCGGCATTGCGCACCAGCGTCGGCAGCCAGAAGGTGATCGCGTACTGGCCCATCACCACGCAGAAATAGATGCCGGCCAGCAACCACAGACGGCGGTCGCGGATAAACGCACCAGCCGAGGCGTGCTGAACCTTGTGCTGATTGTCCTCGGCCAGTTCCTGGCGGATCAGCGCCTTCTCTTCAGCGTTGAGCCAGGTGGCCTGGTCCACGCTGTCTTTCAGGTAACTGAGCACCAGGATCCCGACCAGCACGGTGGGAATGGCTTCCAGCACGAACATCCACTGCCAGCCGGCCCAGCCGTGCACGCCGGCGAAACGCTCCATGATCCAGCCGGACAGCGGCCCGCCGATCATGCCCGACAGCGGAATGGCCACGAACCACAGGGCGGTCATCTTGGCGCGTCGGTAGGACGGAAACCAGTAGGTGAGATACAACAGCAGCCCGGGCGCCAGGCCGGCTTCGGCGACGCCGAGCAGAAAACGCAGCACGTAGAACTGCGTGGCCGTCTCCACGAAGGCGAACAGCCCAGAAATGATGCCCCAGGTGATCATGATCCGCGCGATCCAGCGGCGCGCACCCACACGGTGGAGAATCACGTTGCTGGGCACTTCGAACAGGAAGTAACCGATGAAGAACATGCCGGCACCCAGGCCGTAGACGGCCTCGCTCAGCGCCAGGTCATCCATCATCTGCAACTTGGCGAAGCCGACGTTGACGCGATCCAGGTAGGCGCACAGGTAGCACAGCATCAGAAACGGCATCAGCCGCCAGGCGGTCTTGCGGTAGGCATTGCTGCGAGCGGTCGAGGCCGCATCGAGGGCGATGGTGGTCATGGTGATCTGATCTCTTGTTTTTATTCATCTGCCTGGCGGGCGAGCGCCAGGCTGCAGATACAGAACGAACGGCCTATGGCGTCAGTGGATCAGCATCCCACCGTTCACATCCAGGGTGATGCCGGTGAGATAGCTGGACAGGTCGCTGGCCAGGAACAGTGCGGCATTGGCCACGTCCCGCGCTTCGCCCAGGCGCCCCAGGGGAATGCCGTCGATGATCGCGTGGCGGCGTTCGTCGTGCATCAGCCCACCGGTGATGTCGGTCTGGATCAGCCCCGGGGTAAGCGAGTTGACCCGTACGTTGTCGGCGCCGAACTCCCGCGCCATGGCCTTGGCCAGGCCCAGCACGGCGGCCTTGGCGGCGCTGTAATGTGGCCCGCCGAAGATACCGCCGCCACGCTGGGCCGACACCGACGACATGCAGATGATGCTGCCGGCCCGCTGGCTGCGCATCGTCGGCAGCACGGCCTGGGACATCAGCAGGGTGCCACGCAGATTGACGTCGAGAATGCGCTCGTAGTCCTTGCCGGTGATCTCGAGCGTCTTCACCGGCTGGGTGATACCGGCATTGTTGACCAGCACGTCGATACGCCCGTACAGGCCGAGCGTCTGGGCCACCGCATCGCGCACCTGGGCTTCGTCGGCAACGTTGGCGGCCAGGCCGAGGTGGCCCTCGCCAAGCTGTGCAGCGGCTTCGCGGGCGGCAGCGAGATCCAGATCGAGGATGATGACGCGGGCACCCTGCTCGGCGAACGCCTGGGCGGTGGCGCGGCCAATGCCGCGCGGCGAGGCGGCACCGGTGACGATTGCGATTTTGCCTTGAAGTAGCATGGTCTGTGCTCCGACTTTTGTTTTTATGGGTGGCGGCTCATGACGAACCGATGGGCAGAGAGTCGGCTCGATGCGCAGGTGGAGCAACGCAGCTGGCTTCAACCAATGCTGAAAAAAATTCAGCACGCCAGTAACGCACAGGCAAAGCGGCGCAGTAGGATTGCAGTGGATCCCAGGCTTCTTGCCACCAATGCCCCGCTCAATAACCCGGTAACCAGCCGATGTCCCTACCACCGCTGAAAGCCATTCAGTCCTTCGAACAGGTGGCGCGCTTTGGCAACGTCGCCCGGGCAGCCGAACACCTGAACCTCACACCCTCGGCCGTCAGCCACCAGATCGCCAACCTCGAAGCCCTGATCGGCCGCCCGTTGTTCCTGCGCAACGCCCGCGGCGTGACCCTCACCCCGGCGGGCGAGCAATACCTGCGCGACGTGACCGGCGTGTTGCAGAGCCTGGCCCTGGCCACCGAACGGGCGGGCAACGAAATCAGTGCCGACAGCCTGCGCCTGCACTCGGCGCCAAGCTTCGGCCTGCTGTGGTTGCTGCCGCGCCTGGAACGCTTTCGCGAGAGCCACCCGGATATCCAGATCAACCTGTCGTGCTCGTACGAATCGCTGCACTTCGGCCGCAACCAGATCGATCTCGACATCCGCCATGGCTACCCCAACTGGCCCAGCCTTGAAGTGCGCACCATCCGCCACGAGCGCCTGGCCGTCCTGGCATCCCCTGCCCTGCTGGAACGCTGTCCGATCAACGAACCCCAGGACCTGCTCGACCAGAAACTCATCCTCTCCGAAGCCGCCCTGGTGCAATGGCCCCAGTGGTTCGCGCAGCAGGGCGTGTCGCTACCCGAGGCGCCCTTCGCGCTGAGTTTCGACCGCTCCTACATGAGCCTGGAAGCGGCCAGCCACGGCTTTGGCTTTGCGCTGGAAAGCTCCCTGCTGTCCCAGGAGTACATCCGCCAGGGCCGCCTGGTTCCGGTGTTCGACGACACGCGCAGCAGCGCCGTCAGCGCCCACCACCTGGTATTTCCGCGCACGAGTTCCAACCTGCCACGTCTGCGACGTTTTCTTGCCTGGATGCAGGAGCAGCTCGGCCACGAGCTTAACTACGACTGACCGGCTCACCGGATGAAAGGCGGCGGTCAGGTATACCGCGGCAGCTGAATGCCCCCTGCACGGCCCTGCTGCAGAACCCAGTCAGCAGGCCGCTGTGCCGCAGGCCGTTTTCGTTCATAGCGCACGAGCGGGTGAGGGGCGGCCTACGGACTTGTTCTCAAGCAGCCCACTGCCCACTGAGCCATCCATATCACGGATAGGTCTTATAGGTTTCAGCTGCCTGGTTGGATACCTGGCCCACGCCTACGCTGGTGCCTCCATGTACAGGAGGCATCACCATGCAGATCAACAGACGCTTCGCCGCCGCTTTACTGACAGCTGCCCTGCTGCCGTTCCCCTTGGCACATGCCGAGCAAATGCCCGTACCCAGCCACGCCGTGCAGCAGCAGGCTGCGGGCTACAGCGTGCGCATCGGCGATGTGCGGGTGACCGCGCTCAGCGATGGAACGGTTCCCATCGACCTGCACGCGTTGCTCAGAGGGGCAACGCCCGAGGACATCGACAAACTGTTGATGAAGAACTTCCTACGCAACCCGCTGGAAACCTCGATCAATATCTTTCTGGTGAGCCTGCCCGGCCACCAGGTGCTGGTCGATACCGGCGCCGGCCAGCTGTTCGGCCCGGGCACAGGCGGACGCCTGCTGGAAAGCCTGGCCAGCCAGGGCGTGCGGCCGGAAGAGGTGACCGACGTGCTGCTCACCCACGCTCACTCGGATCATTCCGGCGGGCTGGTGAAGGATGGCAAGCGCGTCTTCCCCAACGCCACGGTGCATGTCGGCAAACCCGACGTCGACTTCTTCTTCGATGAACGCAACCAGAAGAAAACAGGCTACGAACAGAAGTACTTCGACATTGCCCGGCTGACCCTGAAGCCCTACCTGGATGCAGGCAAGGTGCGGACCTTCTCGGCAACCCAGCAGGTCCTGCCGGGCATCACCGCCACGCTCCACCCCGGGCATACGCCGGGCTCGGCGTTCTTCACGCTGACCAGCGCTGGCGAGAGCCTGACCTTCGTCGGTGACCTCATTCACGTGGCAGCGGTGCAGTTCCCCATGCCCGGGGTGACCATCACCTTCGACCAGAACCAGGCCAAGGCGGCGGCCGTGCGTAAAGCGCAGTTCGCTTCGTTCGCCCGGCAGCGAGCCCTGATCGCCGCGCCCCACCTGCCGTACCCCGGAATGGGCCACCTGCGCACCAGCGCCTCTGGCGGCTATGATTGGGTGCCCGTTACCTACACCGACCGCGAGGAGCGCTAGGAGATTACCGGCATGAAATTGCCATCCGGCATCGACATGGATTTGCTGCTGACCCTGGACGCCTTGCTGGACGAGCAGAACATCACGCACGCCGCAGCGCGCCTGGGCATCAGCCAGCCGGCGATGTCCGCTCGGCTGGCACGGCTACGCCGGGTGTTCGGCGAGCGCCTGTTCATCGCCGCGCCCACCGGTCGCGGCGTGCTGCCGACGCCCCGCGCGCTGGCGCTGCGGCCAACCCTGCAGCAGGTGCTGAGCGGCATGTCGGCCCTGCTGGAGCCGGCGGTATTCGACCCCGCCACCAGCCAGCGCACCTTCGTGGTGGCCCTGCACGAAAACCCGGCCCTGATGCTCGGCGCCAACCTGTTCAACCGGATACGCGAGCAGGCGCCGCTGGCGCGCCTGCGCTTCGCCCTGCCCGACCCCGACACGCTGTTCCGGCAGATGGAGCACGGCGAGATCGACGTGTTCATTGGTATCGGTGAGTCGGTCAACGAGGGCTGGGTGGGCCGCCAGCTGTTCACCGACCAGTTCGTCACCGCACAGCGCAAAGGCCATCCCCGCGGGCAGCGTGAGCTGGATTTGGCGGCATTCTGCTCTGCGCCGCACCTGCTGGTGTCATCGGCCGGCGACCCTTTTGCCGGCATCGTGGATCGCGTACTGGCCGAGCTCGGCAACAGCCGCCAGGTGGTGATGTCGACTCAGAGCTACGCCATGGCGCCACCGCTGGTGGCCGGCACCGACCTGCTTTGCACCCTGCCCCGCCGTCTGCTGCAGCAGTTCACCACTACCCTGGATCTGTTCGAGCCGCCGATCGAGTTGCCCTCGCTGGCCCTCAGTGCCTATTGGCACCCTCGCAACCATGAGGACGCCGCCAGCATCTGGCTGCGCGAGCAGATCCTCCGGGCCGCCGGCGTGAGGGACCGAAAACAGGGTTGATCGGCTTTCGGGCAGCCCCGCGGTTCGTGGCCGATCCGGCCGAACTCGCCTGTCGCGATGCCGTGCGCCGATGAGCGCGCGCCCCTCTTTGCGCCGATCACGGTGTATACGGCGCCGGGTCCTAGTGCCTGCCCATTCGCGTACCGCAACAGGCTGGAGCTCGCTGAGCCAGCACTCGCCGTGTGGGACCTGACCCGCTCGGCTATAAAGCCACAGGTCCAGGGCTGACCTTACAGGGCCGCAATGGCCTCTATCTCGATCTGCATCCCTTGCAGCGCAAGGCAGGGTACCGGGATAAGGGTGCACGCCGGCTTCATCTGCCCGCCCCAGGCGCGGTCGGCCGCCTCCACCCAGGCCTGCAGCTTCTCTTCGCAGTGATCGACGATCAGCAAGGTCAGCTTGAAAACGTCGTGCAGGCTGGCGCCTCGGTGGGCCAGGGCCGACTGCACATTGGCAAGCGCCTGCCTTGCCTGCTCGGAAAACGATGCCGACAAGCGACCGCTGCGATCCTCGCCGCCCTGGCCGGCCACGAATAACAGCTGGGCGCCGCCGTGCACCTGGGCGAGATGGGAATACCCATTCGCCGTTGGATCGTAAAGCGCGTCGGGATTGAAAAGCTGGAAGGCAGGTTGAGCCGTCATCGCGTTCATGTATCGCTCCTTGGGTTGAGGCGGCTAGTATCCGACCTCAAGTTAAGTTGAGGTCAAGCATGTCCCAACCGAAAGCCAGCAAAGCCCTGCTCACCCCGGCAGAGGTCGCCGAACAGTGCCACATCAAGGTGTCGGCGCTGCATTTCTATGAAGCGAAGGGGCTGATCAGCGCGCACCGCAGCGCCGGCAATCAGCGCCGCTACCAGAAGGACGTATTGCGCCGGATCGCCATCATCAAGATCGCCCAGCAGATCGGCATGTCGCTGACTGAAGTTGGCGAGCGCTTCGCTGCGCTGCCCGCAAGCCGTACGCCGACCGCAGCGGATTGGCGCGCGCTTTCCCAGCACTGGCAGTCCGATCTGGATGATCGCATCGAGTCGCTGCTGGTGCTGAGAAACAAGCTGGACTCCTGCATCGATTGTGGTTGCCTGTCGTTGAAGGACTGCCCGCTACGGGCCTAGCCGATACAGCCGCGCAACCCCAACGCCCTCCATACAACGGCAGCGGCCTGCAATGGAGCAGGCGCCTGACGCCGCTCATCACCGTCGATAGCCCGGCAACAGGCCGATAGCCCTCGCCTCACCCAGGCCGAGCAAGCCCGGCGTGACGGCCGACCATAGACACAACTTGTTACATTAATCATATGTTACATAATAACGTTACGATTAATCTCTGCGCCCCTCCTTTTGGCGCCACTACCGATGAACCAGCCTCCCTATCGCCTCCTGGCCTTTACCGCTCTGGCATCCCTGACAACGGAGGCCTGGGCTGAAACCGCAACCCGCATCTTGCCGCCTACCCAGGTTTCCGGCTCCGTCGAAGAGCGCGCCAGCTACAAGGCCGAAGCGCTGACGGTAGGCACCAAGAGCGCCCTGGCACCGATCGACATTCCGCAGTCGGTCAGCGCCATTACCCGCACGCGCATGGACGACCAGAACCTCACCACCATCGGCGATGTGCTCAACGAAGTGACCGGGGTATCCGTGGCGCCCTGGGACTCCATCACCCAGCAGTACTATTCCCGCGGCTACAGCCTGGACATGGCCTACGACGGCGTACCGGTGTACGGCGGCAGCTCGGGAATACAGGAATACGACATGGCCATCTACGAGCGCGTGGAAGTACTGCGCGGGCCGGCCGCGTTGTTCATGGGCTCCGGCAGCGGTGGTGGGCTGGTCAACATGGTGCGCAAACGCGGGCTGTACGAGCCCGGGGTATCGCTGACCACCTCGGTCGGCTCCTGGAACAACCATCGGGTCATGGTCGACGCCGGCGCACCGCTGGATGCAGACGGCCGCCTGCGCAGCCGCGTGGTTGCTGCCTGGCAGGAACAGGATTACTTCTGGGATGTGAGCCACAAGGACAAGTGGCTCGGCTATGCCACGCTCGACTACCAGCTCACCCCAGACACCGTGGTATCGCTGACCGGCAGCCACCAGGAAGACCATATGGACTCGCCGAGCATGGGCCTGCCGGCCTACACGGACGGCCGCTTTCTCGACGTGCCGCGCTCGACCCACGTGTACCCCGAGTGGGCACGCTTCGCCTATGAAACCACGGAAATGGCCCTGGACCTCGAGCACGCCTTCGCCAACGGCTGGCAGCTCAAGAGCAAGCTGATCCAGCGCACCCAGGACAAATTCTGGAAGGATGCCTTTCCCGCACCAGGGGCAGGCGCAGGCGTCGATCCGGACAGCGGCATGATCGCCCGCTACAACCGCCGCAAGAACGATGGCGACACCGAGCGCAACGCCTTCGACCTATACCTCACCGGCCCCTTCTCCGCGCTGGGCCGAAACCACCATGCCACCCTGGGCTACAACCAGGATCGCCAGGCGAACCAGTCGCGCAGCGTCAATGCGGCGGCCTTTTTCCGGGTGCCGATAAACGATCCGGACGTCGTTCCGGAACCCGACTTCGTATTTACCAACGGTTCCGAGAACGAGACCACCCAGCGGGGTATCTACGGGCAGTTGCGCCTGTCCCTGACCGACCCACTGACGGTGGTGCTCGGCGGGCGCAGCAGCGACTTCGAATACCGCAGCCGTAGCGTCGCGCCCTCCACCCCCAGCGCCTGGAACGCCTCGCGCAAGGAAACCGGCGAGTTCACCCCCTACGGCGCGGTGATCTACGCCTTCACCGATAACCTCAACGGCTACCTCAGCTACTCGGACCTCTTCATCCCCCAGGCACAGCAGACGGTCGGCGGCACCAGCCTGGAACCAAGAATCGGCGCGCAATGGGAAACCGGTCTGAAGGCCTCGTTTCTCGACGGCGCGGTGGACGCCTCCGTTGCGCTGTTCCGCACCAACGACACGAACCGGGCCATGAGCGACCTGAACAACCCAGGCTTCTTCGTTTCGGCTGGCGAGGTGCAGGTGGAAGGCTGGGAAATGGAAATCAGCGGCAAGCCCAGCGACAGCCTCAACCTCTCCATCGGCTACAGCTACCTGACCAGCCAGTACCTCGAGGACCGCTTCCTGCCCGGCGAGAAGTTCTCGCTCTACGAGCCACGCCACTCCCTGAAGACCTACGCCAAATACCGCCTGCTGGACGGCGGCCTCAAGGGCCTGTTCGTGGGGGGCGGCCTGCATATCAGCAGCGGCACCGATGGCAGCAGCGATACCCCGCTACGCAGCCAGGGCGGTTATGCCCTGGCCAGTGCCCAGGTCGGTTATGAATTCAGTAGCAAGACCTCGCTGGCCCTGATGGGCAATAACCTGTTCGACCGCCATTACTACGCACGGGTCGGCAACCTCAACACTTACAACACCTATGGCGAACCGCGAAGTTTCGCGTTGGTGATGCGTACGGCGTTGTAGCGGTTGCGAGGGATCAAGGGGGTAGCTTAGTGTGGATCCGTGGGACGCAAGAACACCTTAGGCGTTGCCTTGCTTGAGCGACCAGTGACTGGCTGCTATCGGCGGCGGATTCAATTGGTCAACGCAACACCATAATTCCTGTGTAAGCAGGTAGGAGTGTTGCAGATGAAGCAAAGACCTCGAATCTATTACACCGAAAGCCAGAAAGCGCTGATGTGGGCGCACTGGAGAAGAGGAGACTCTCTCCAGCAGATCGCCCAGCTCTTTGATCGCAACCACTCCTCGATACAGCGCATTTTGGCGCAGACAGGAGGGATACGACCGCCGATACGTAAACGCTCAAGGCTCGCGCTTACGATGGCAGAGCGTGAGGAAATATCGAGATCTCTCGTTGCAGGGCATTCGATTCGCCTGATTGCTCTACAACTTGGCAGAGCGCCCTCGACAGTTAGTCGGGAGATAAGCCGCAACGGCGGGTTGCATCACTATCGAGCCAGCTATGCAGATCAAGCTGCATGGGATCGAGCCTGCCGCCCTAAGGTCTGCAAACTTGTCCAAGCTCCGCAGTTAGCGCAACTTGTGGCTCAGCGGTTGCAGATGCAGTGGTCACCAGAACAAATAGCTGGTTGGCTACAGCGTACTTACCCAAATGAGCCGAGCTATCACGTGTCCCACGAGACGATCTATCGCAGCCTTTTCATACAGGCACGTGGCGCCTTGAAAAAAGAGCTGCTTGAGCATTTACGGCGCACTCGAGCCATGCGTCGCTCACGCCATCACACCCAAAAAACAGATAACCACGGGCAAATTCTTGATACGGTCTCTATCAGTAAGAGGCCCGCTGAAGTAGCTGACCGTGCTGTACCTGGTCATTGGGAAGGTGACCTACTGTGTGGCAGTAAGAACAGCCAGATCGCCACGCTTGTCGAGCGTCACAGCCGCTATCTGATGTTGGTGAAAGTAGCCGGCAAAGATACGGCTACGGTAATCGATGCGCTTATAGAAAATGCTCAAAAGCTACCTCAAGAGCTTTATCGATCTCTGACCTGGGATCGGGGCAAAGAGATGGCTGCGCACAAGCGATTTACCTTGGCAACGAACATCCAAGTCTACTTCTGCGACCCCAAGTCCCCATGGCAACGTGGCTCAAACGAAAATACGAATGGGCTGTTGAGGCAGTACTTTCCCAAAGGCATGAATCTATCTGAGTACTCTCAAGACAAGCTCGATGAGGTAGCAAGACTATTAAATGAGCGACCACGTAAAACACTCGACTTTGCGACTCCTGCCGAGTGCTTTAATCAGTACGTTGCGTCGACCGGTTGAATCCGCCGCCAAAAGTGGACATTGAACGCAGAGCTCCCTCGTCGGGAAATTCAGACTTTTATAACCAATAAAAGTACCGGTTATCGAGGTGATACAATTCGAGGATGTCGGATTGCAAATGCTTAACAAACATCGATTGACTGCTCCGGATACCCCTGCGCGCAGCGGATTCAAATTATACCACTGGAAAATCTAGGTGATCAATGGAACTGAGAACACGCGTCGATACACTAATAGATGCCGAACTTGAAAAAAACATTACCTTGCTGGGCCCAACAGAAGAAACTCTCAAGTTTTTGTTCGAATTAGTAGAGCAGCAATATAGTCGCGGCGACTTCCGAGCAGGCGAAAGCTTACGTCCCGCTCTCGATATTTATACGTCGAAGATAATTAAGGGTCTCAAACCTGAATCCACTTTTTCCTGCCTAGGGACGTTTGATTGGTCAAGCATTTTTTCCTTTTCATCGGCTTACTATGATCTACGCGACCTTATTTATCTATCGTACGATAATCCAGAGTCTGTTGAGTGGTCTGAAGCCAACTCAACTATAACTATCACGCTTCGGGATACTAGCTTCACTGAGCAGATCGTCTATGAGCATCACCTATTCGCACTCAGCTCAGCCGTTCTCCCTAGAGAAAAGCCTTTATCGAGAGATGAGTTATACGGACTACTCAGCACAACCGACCGCTGGGATCATGCCAACCCTGATATGGAAAAAATACTGGCCCATGTTACATCCGAAACTAATATAAAAATAGAGCACTTTTTTTCTTACGTACCTGAAAGTAGTGAGGCTAGCCTCGGTGACTACAGCTATTGTGAGTTTTACAAGGTTTATCACAACCTCTTGCTGTTTTCTATGTATGAAAGATACCATGCCTCTGCCAATCAGCTTTCATGCGTTATTACCTTGGCCGAGACTGAAATAAGCGAGCATATAAGTAAAGTTACTGAAGTCCCCCTGGGGAATTGCGTGACTATCCTGAAGGATATTTCCAGCAGTTCACGCGGCACTTTTAACTACTTGCCATCTCAACAAAAGTATCTTTTGTTGCCTTTTAGCTTCTCTTTGAAAGATGGCATATCGTCCATGCTAAAGCAGTATGCCAGTAGAGATAGCGATCGATTCTCTGGTCAATTTGCCATCATCATTGGCGACGCGTTGGTAGAGGAAATATCCAAGCTTTTTTCTCAGTTTAGAAATTTTAAAACCGAAAAGGAAATCCTCCTCCAGAACTACGATCCATCCTTACCAGACATTGACGTTCTTGCATTGTCCTACGAACCATCACTAGGGTTTCATGCATTTGTCTGCGAGGTAAAAAATAACCTGCCTGCGACGTGGGCCAAGGAATATCTGAAAACGAAAGGCAAAAAAGGCGCCATCACAAAAGCGTTAGAGCAGGCTCAAAAACTAAAAAACTTCCTGAAAACTTCTCAGGGCATAGACCTCTTGCAAGGGCTCATTCAGAAGAAATTTTCTCATCTTGATTTCCAAAAGCTTTTCCCTACAGGCTATTGCATTACGATCGACTTCCTGATTGTTACCTCGCAAAGTATGGGAGTATTTTTCCCAGATCGCGCAACCGCCATACTGAACAACACTATGCTCAAACACATCGTATCCCGAAGCGATGGCGATACAAAATTTATCTTGTGGCACCTTTGGAACATGCAGCGGTACATCACCGCTACCTACGAAGAAGGACATGGCTCGCTTCATTTAGAGGCCGTTACGATAAAATTCAGCACTCCTCGCATCAAAAGCTACATCAATATTGAGCAAAACAGCTACCTTTCCGATGGCCAACTTGAAAGTTTGGAAGAGGAGTCGCTGAGGACAGGCTATCGATTCATCGACACACTCGATATCTCTGATGTGCCCGATCACCAGAAATTTCTTATTACTGTGCGTTAGTTTTTAGTTAGGCATCTTTCTGCTGGCGCGCTCGTGAAGATTCCCGCTCTGGGGGAGCAATTACGGCCATAGTGATATGGTTTACCCGAAAACGGATTGAGCTATTTCACCGGTTCAGGTAATCAACGTTCACGGGCGAGCTCTTCTGTTCGTGACCAGCAGACGTTTGCTCCGGGCCTGACCGGTTGCATTTGGCCAGAAGCGGCCTTCCAATACGCAGATGTGCTAGGCGGCGCGCGGCTGGCATAAACACTGTTGGCGGCGCCTAAAGCGTATGCGCTTCGCTTGATTTTAAGTAAGGGCTCGAACTTGGCCCCCCTCCTCAGTTATTTCAACTCCATGTTCAGTTGCTTGAACAGTGAACACATGACGTGCATTTCGCTGAACCTTTGAAGAAGAAAAAAACCCATATTCCGTCGGTTTTTCAAATTCGTAGTGCACACGGATTTTATTTATTTTTTGCTCTTTAAATATTTTTCGAAGGCTTTTCTCAAGCTCTGCTAGCTCATTTTTTTTGTTTCTGTTTTGGCCTGCCGCGTCAAAATAAAAGATAAGGCATTTTTCGAGGATCTTACCCTCCAGCTCCACGCCAACCTCATCTGTCATGGCATTTGCAAACGCGAAGTTGAGCATGGACATCTCGTCGCTCGCCCGCGTGATGACCTTGAAGAGATTGAAGTAGATAAACGAATCCCGGCTATCGTCCGCCAGCCTATGGAGCGTATCGCTGAGCCCGGTATGCCCGCCATTCGTGGGCCGTGACTCAGGGTTCTTCGTATAACCTACGTATTCGACGCGGCTATCCAAGCCAAGGGAAATATCCGTGGCCTCTAGGAAGTCGTGGATCGAGAGCGTGACCTGGTCGCCCCGCGCGTCTGTGATGGTAATGTATTTTTCGCTTAGTTCTACCCTCGGGTTGCAGAACCTCTGGCGTTGCACGTCAAAAAATTTGCAGCGAATAGTTTTTTTCGTTCGCTCTCGCCCTATCAACACGTGCAGCTTGGTGGCCCGAGTGAATGGATTATAGGAAGTCGCTTTTGCGGTATTAAACCGAACCCGCTCTCGGGAGCAAATCAAGTATACGAAACGCTTTTCTAGCTCGGCCTCGACTTCCGCTTTCACGCGCTTGAGATAATCCACAATCAGTTGCCTGGTATCGAAGTATTCGGCCACCTCTTGGGGGTTTACTACCAAGTCATACCAATACATGTGGTATCGCTGCAATTCGACGACCCACTCCTTTTCCGCATTTCTATAGGCCTCAGTCGTGGCCACAAAAGAAAAGAAGCCTCTGTTCATTGATGCTCGCTAGGTTAAATTTGCCTCTCGCTACAGGCGTCGCGATAGGAGGACGGGGCACACAGCCAGCGCTGGATCTCGCTGAAATATTGCTGCCCGAGACGGCACACCGTCCAGCCTACCGTATTCTTAATTGTCAGTGAAGCGAAGTGGATGACTTGTCCAGCTTCGGCCAATAGCGGACACTAACGTTTGGTTAAGGGGCCGGCTTTAGCCGGTCCCGAGTGAGCGCAGCGAACGGCTTGAACCAGTTGTTAGCTTCTGATATGCAGGAATGAGCATAGGGTCGCGGGGGGAAGCACCAGATACCCAGCGCAAGGAGAGAGGCTTTTGTTACCCAGTGAGACAAGACAGCATGAGAAGTTTTCACAGCGGTATTGAACAGCACATTGAACTTGGCCATAAAGACCTCCTTGATTGACGGAATTGAACCGTAGAGCGGATTGTTGATGATGAGTGTTACCCAGAAATCATAAGCAACGACTAACAGCAAAAACCACTCTCCCGCGCTCCTATGCTCACTCCATTTATACACTCCTACAGTAATTAATTCTTAACATAGAAGTCTGTTACAGACCCCCCATGTATTGCACTTTCGGCCAACCGCTTTTCGGAAGGCTTTAAATAAGGCTGTTGAGTCAAACTACGCTGTTGGCGCAACACTGCGAACGGCTTCTTCTAGCGCTTTGCGCATCTCAGTACCTAGATGATCAACGATCTCTTCAATTTGAACTTGGGCCATTGGTTTCTCCGTGATTCTCGATGAGGAAGCTAACCATAAGTAGGCGACAGAAGTGGCGTAATAAATTACGCCACTTCTGTCGCATAACGCTCCCTGTCCCTGCGTAACCCCTTGATCCCATTAAGTTGAACGTCTGAAGCGTGACAATGAATCATGGAGCAGAAGCGACAAGACCTGCTCCGAGGCTACGTAATCGCTGGGTAGTGTGTCTATGGTCGGGTATGGATTAAGCGCTCCAACCTGTGAGCGTCCGCTCCTGGCCGACTGCTGCTGGTCGCGAGTGGCAGGATACGCCCCTTCGCAGTCAGTCGTAGAAAATCGTGGACAATAAAGCGTTGTCCACCCTACATAGCTCTGAAGTACGTGCAAGGTGGTATACAGAGAAGTGTTTTCCACCAACGGCTACCCAGGCCACCGCGCTTACACACTTAGTCGATGCATCCGCATGCGGTGCAGACGCGATACTCTTTTAAATATAACCCTTGGCTACAAATTTTACAGTTAGAAAAAGGGCGGTTAAGCTCTTCGAACTCAGCCTGAAATGAGCTTATGTACAAGTCAGACACCCCCATATTGCAAATATCATCGTAGCTGTATTTGCTTTCACACTCAGCGCAGCAAAAACTTACTTCTTCTGCCGCTCCTGGTTGAGTTGGCTGCACAAGGGGCGACGAGCAGCTAATACAGCAAAATTCCAAGAATATTTTTTTGATAACTTCGTGATGGAATTCTAGAAGCTCTATGGCTCGAGAGTTTTTTTCAATTTCATAATCATATACCTCGTAGGCATGCAGAAGGATCTGCCAAGCTTCGTCACCAAGTACTTCCCTAGCATCTAGATTTAAATTTTGCGATAAAAATCGACTGATTATTATAAAGCAGTCCGCCAATAGCTCAGAGATTTCATCTTCGGACAGATGACTAAAGAAATGCTCTATCTCATTGCGATGCTTGCTGATACGATCAAATATATTCCACTCGACATGAACTCCAAGAGATTTAAATCGACTTTTAATTCCAGCAACATCAATAGTTTTGCTACCAACCCCCTTCCAGATCACCGCTCCCTGAGAATCTATAGTAGGCGCGACACTTTGTTTGATCAAAGCCGCATTGGTTTCCTTTCCGCTTAATAAAAATAACTTGTATTTGAAGAGTAGTAAAATACCTGCGTAAATATTCCTAACACTAGAGACTAATCGCTCATCAGATTGATAGTCATCTAGACCAATTTGAATTGAGCGAATGGCGTTATCTAGTAGGCTCACCAACCAATTCTCCACTAAACGTATTGAGCGAAATGTATCGGACTTTACTAGCAGGCTCCGATATATGGCACTGCATATATAGCTGCTTCTTGTGGATAGTGGCAGCTCCAATCGAAGCTACTCTCATCTCATTCAGGCTTGGAGATTCTCTCCCTTACAATTGCAGAATGTTTCATCTTTCCCTTTGTTGCTGTGACCGTCTGCGTAGTCGTCAGAACCTCAAGCTTTATCTCAAAGTCGTCACTGTAAGGCCTGCTTTGAAAGAGACGGTTTAGATGCTCAGCGAACTGCTCTGCCAGCTCACGACTATCGAGATAAAGCGTCTTGTATGAGAGCCGGCCAGTAGGTGTCGAATACAAGCCTTTCACAACGTCGTCGTCCCGATAGTGACCATCACGTAGGTTCGAAGGAACCAATCTACTGGGAATTTCGACTCTAATCGTGGCGTACTCGACAACCGACTTGTTCTTGAAGTCCCCAGCATTGCGCAACTTTTTGTGCTCCATGGCTGATCATCCTTTCTGGTTAGATGCAGAGTGCCAAAGCATTTGATGAATAGCTACTGTCTGGCAGCGGTCATTACGATAGGCAGCTATTGGCCGATAGCGGCCCGTGGTTACTAGCTGCAATCGGCCAAATGCGGTCGCTCAAGATCATTCTAAACCTCGTAAAAGTTCGCTTGTTACAAACCCCACCCCGCAATGATCGCAGTAAAAACCATCTACTAGCTGCTCGAGCGGTGTCGCATTCAGGAGGGCGGGCTTGCATTCATCAACCGCTAGCTGATCCAAGCGTTGGTAGCCTACTTTTTCTTCCCCATCGAAACGTTTCTTCGGGCTTGCTGCTCCAATCAGAATTCTTTTTGATCTGACATGCTGGAAGGAGCCACAGCGTGGACAGGACTCAATCGGGTTAAGGTTCATGGCATGACCTGAGGCTAGGTACGTCTGAGAGTAGTGGCTCTGTCATTCTTTTTCATCCACAAGCGCTCACAGATAACTCGCCCATGAAGGGGCAGCTCCTGGCCGAAAGCAGCCAGTCATAACGTCGCTGCCCAAACTTGCCTCCTCCCTCCCCCCCACGCTACAGTCCCACCCGTCACGGTAAATCCCGTGACCGGGTGTGGTAGCCCGATTCACACGAAGGCGCGGTAGCGCCATAGCCGAGAGCAGGCGCTTTTTTGTGCCTGTTGCTTTCTCGTGCAGTTATGGCGGGCCGTGTGAGGCAGGCTTCGGCCTGGCCGGCCTTCCTTCGTGAGTCGGTCTACCACCCTTGCACGGTCCGCCTCCATATCGTGTGGTAGCGAATGGAACGCGGCTCCTTAAATTCACGAAGGAGCATAAGGAAAATGCACTATCCCCCTTTTACCCAAGGGCACCGCCCTGGGCTGCACGTCGTCTTGTCCGCCTCCATTCTGGAGGTGCCGCATGAGCCGATCTGAATCCGTCGTTATCCCCTTCCCTACACCGCCAAACCCACTGCTCAGCCATGTGGCCGATGATTATTCGGTGCTGGCCGCCGCCGAGTACCGGGCTGCGCTGCTGGCCAAGTTGCTCAGGCGTATGCCGGAGCAGGAGCTGGCGGATATCAGCAACGCGATGCTCAGCGAGCTGGTGGTGCTGTATCGCCAGGCCATCAACCAGGCGCAAGGGAGGGCCGGGCATGAGTGAACGCCAACAACACTTCGCCTACCTGCCGGCCCATGATGGCCACGAGGCGGCCACCTTCGGCTTGAGCGAGAACTGCCAGGCGAGCTTCACCCACGGCGCCCAACAGGCCCAGGCCTGGCTGGACGACGGCAACAGCGGCTGGCTATGGACGGGCCTGCTGCTGGAGCGCCAGCAGTTCCCGGCCGGTGCGCAGCGCCATGCCTTCGAGCTGGGCTTTCTCAGCCGTATCCACCAGCGCCTGTGCTCGCCCCTGGGTGGCGGGCACCTGGCCAGGCGAACGGAGCTGCGCCTGTAAGCCGGCAAGCGGTGGGCTGCGGTAGGTAGCCCACCGCTTGCTGCTCGCTCGGGTATCGGCGCCGCCATCCAAGCGCTAGAGTGAGGCAGCTCTTTTCCCGAGGTGGATATGCCGCGTAACGATCCGGGGTGCCGATGCGCCAGGCACAAGCCAGGCCATTGCAAAGGGGTACTGCTGGCCCTCTCGCTGTTGGCAACGGCCTTATATGGCGGGCTCTGCAGCGCCAAACCCTATGTACTGCGCCTGGGCCAGGAGGCGCCCTATCACTTCCTCGCCTACGCCAATGCCGATATGACGGGCGCCAGCCAGGCCTCACGGGCCGTGGTGCTTGTGCATGGTGTGCGGCGCAATGCCGACGACTACTTTGAAACGGGCCTGCAGTTGTTGAGCAGGGCCGGCCTCGATGGCCGCGACAACCTGCTGCTGTCGCTCAACTTCCTCACCGCCGAGGATCGCCGCGCCGCTAAGGACATGCCCCTGTGGGCGCGGGACAAATGGATGCATGGCACGGCCTCGGAGCAAGGCCGGTCGGGCATCGAGGCGTTCGCGGTGCTGGATGATGTGCTGGCGTACCTGGCGGATCGCAAGCGCTTCCCCGCGCTGGAAGAGGTGGTGCTGATCGGCCATTCGGCCGGCGGCCAGCTGATGCAGCGTTACGCCGTATTGGGCCAGGGTGATGCACACCTGGCGAGCCAGGGCATTGCGGTGCGCTACGTGATTTCCAGCCCGTCTTCGTATGTGTATCTCGACGGCAACCGCGTGCAGGCGGGCACTGTAGGACCTGCTTCTGCTGCCGACTGCCCGGACTACAACCGCTACCGCTACGGCCTGGAGGCCGCACCGCCTTACCTGTCGCGCCAACACCTGAGCGCCGAGCAGCTGTTTCGCCGCTACGCCGCGCGCGACGTGACCCTCATGGTCGGCGAGCACGACAACGATCCCGGGCATCGTGTGCTGGACCGTTCCTGCGCCGCCGCTCTGCAAGGCCCCAATCGGCTGCAACGCCAGCTCAACTACCTGCGCTACGAGGCCTTTCTCTCGCAACAGTGGGGCGTCGCCATCCATCACCCGCAGATCACCGTCGCTGGCGTGGGGCATGACGCGGCCAGGCTGCTCACGCGGGATGTCGTCGCCGAGCGGTTGTTTCCCAGGCATTAGCGCGTAGGGCCGACCGGAACGCCGGCCCTGTTACAAGCATGTCGGCCATGGCTTAGCAGCCGCCTCGCCTTCTGGCCGCCCTGCTAACCGGGCAGTGACCGAATGGCTGCAAGCAGCCCGTCGACTGCTCACGGTCGCTCGCTGGCGAACCTTGAACAAGCCGACGGGATCAGAGGCGAACGCTTGGCCGAGGGCTGCACTGTCGGTCGACAGTGCTCCAGCCGCTGTCACTCCTTGGTCAGGTCAACCAACGGTGTCTGCCGCACCTCGGTCTCCCGCCCATCCTGAATCGCGCTCACCTGCTTCAAGGCCTTGTCCACCGCCGCCTTATCCGCCAGCAGGCTGTAGCGGATGTGGAACTGCTTGTGCTCCTTGGGCCCAATTGTCGGTACCAGGTTCAGCGGCCGCTGATAGCGGCGGTTGTAGGAAAAACTCGTCCCCGGTTCCAGCCCCGTGACGTAGCCCTGGCCTTGGGTATCGGTGTTCTTCCACAGGGAAAATACCGGCAGGGTCTGGGTATTGAAGCCGACCGCAACGCCCAGGCTGCCGGCCTTGTTATGCAATACGGTCAAGGTATCGCCCTTCGCATCGGCATACGGCACCAGGTTGTAAACCGTTTCGTCGTAGTCCCTGGTCGGTGCGCGGTAGGTTTGCCAGTCGGGCAGATCGCCCTTGGCCTTGTCGTTGAACGGCGACACCTGCTTGACCGGCGCGGCGAAACGAGCGCCCTGCTCCAGGAACGGGGTGCTGAAGTTGCTGTGATACAGCGCCTGGTATTCCTTGGGATAGTCGCCGTTGTTGGTCAGGGTGTCGTTGAGCGCGAACGCGACGCTGCCGGGTTCGGTGACCAGTTCGGTCACGACCGAGAAGTCGACCTTCTTGAACGCCTGCTCTTTCAGTTCGCCGCGCAGGGTGATGGCGTAGGGTGGTTTTTCATCGATATGCAGGGTGACTTTGCTCGCCGGAATGTTGGCAGCTCGACCGTGCAGGGTCAGCAGTTCGCCGTTGTCGACGCCGGGGTGGCCGACCCATTCGTATCCGCAGCGGGTGACCAGTTCATTGAAGCCTTCCAACCAGCCCAGGCCACCGCGGCCATTGAGTTCGATGAAGGCCGGGTTGACCACTTCCTTGACCGGAGAATCCCAACCCATGCGCACATCGCCGACCGAGGCCTGCAAGACGTTCATTCCGCGAGTCGGCACGACTGAGAGCTTCATCGTGCCGTTATCGATGTCGACGATGCTGACGCCCTCCTGCCGCCCGCCGTGCAAGGTGCGCAGGCTAACGCTGAAGGGTTTGTCGGTTTTTATGCCGAGTTGCTGGCTGGTGATCTGCCAGCTCTGGGCGGCCTTGTCGGTGTCGAGCAGCACGTAATCCCAGGCCATGGCGTGGGAGGCGGCGGACAATGCGCTGAGGGCAACGAAGAATTTGCGTGGGGTCATGGGAGCAGCCTTTCTTGAAGTTGTGCCATTTTTATAGACTTGATGAAACGTTTCAGCAAGCTAAAAGATCGACAGCTACGACGGGCTCGGCACTGAGCGCAGGGCACACGCCTAACCTCGCCGACAGCTCCTGGCTGCCTCCCCCAACAGGCTCCTGCCGGCCGGAAGCAGAACCTAGGGCGGACCGGAACGCCGGCCGCCCGTAGCGCCAGCGAACGGCCGCCTGCCGGGACAAAAAGGCGTGCTGCTTCGCGAACGGAACGCCGCCCGGTATGCCCACACCCTCAGCCCACCGGCCATTCACTGCCGAAGGGGCCGCCCTGCTCGCCCGACGTTTCACTAGCAAAGGCGGCGCCTTCGATGTGGTACAGGGTCGGCTCTGCCGAGAAGCACGGCTCCAGGGCCTGCATGAACAGCTGGTGGTCGTCACTCACTTCGAAGCGCTGCGTGTGGTCCTCCAGGGACCGCCAGCGCACGATCAGGTTGAAGTGCAGCGGGTTTTCGATGCCTTGCGCGAGCAGGTGGCCGCCGTAGCCCTGGGCCCGGCAGAGCAATGGCACCACCTCGGCGAATGCCTGCCTGAAGCGTTCGAGGTGTTGCTCGTGGATGGGCAGCAGCGCGATTTCATAAACCATGGGCACCTCCTCAGCGTGGGTTCGACGGTTGGGTGTGGGTGCCCGAGTGCGCCTCTGGCACCACGGCGATGGCGATCTTGCCGCGCAGGCCGTTGTTGGGCGTTTCCAGCAGCGCATGGGCCAGCGGAATATCGGCCAGCGAGTACACCGCACCGAGGTGTGGCCGCAGCTGGCCGCGCTCGATCAAGGCGCTCAGCTCATTGAGCTTGCCGCGGTTCTGCCGGGTGAACACGAAGTGGTAGCTGGCGTTCTTGCCCCAGGCCTGCAGGAGGTTCTGTGGCAGCGCGATGTCGACGATCGATATCACCCGGCCGAGTTGGGCGAGTACGTCGGGGCTGCGCGCCAGGGTGTCGCCGCCGATGGTGTCGAACACCACGTCGACGCCCTGCCCGCCTGTTTCCCGCAGGATGGCCTGGGCGTAATCCTCCTGTGCGTAGTCGATCACCACATCGGCCCCCAGGCTGCGGGCGAATTCGAAGTTGGCTTCACGTACGGTGGTGAACACCTTGGCGCCCATGGCCTTGGCCAGCTGGATCGCCACATGGCCGACGCCACCCGCCCCACCGTGAATCAGCACGCTCTCGCCCACCCTGAGCGCCGCGCGCACCACCAGCGCTTCCCATGCGGTGCCGCCGACCAGGGTCAGGCTGGCCGCCTCGAGATGGCTCAGCGAGGAAGGCTTGCTGCCGACGATGCTTTCGTCAGCCACGTGATACTCGGCATAGCTGCCGGGGCCCTCGAAGATCTGCGGCGTGTACCAGACTTCGTCGCCCGGCGCGAAGCCCGTCACGCCCGGCCCGACCGCTTCGACCACGCCGGAAACGTCGTGCCCGGTGATCGCCGGTAGTGGCACCAGGTCGGGATAGTCGCCACGGCGTACCTGATAATCCAGCGGGTTGATGGAGGTGGCGTGCACCCGCACCAGCACCTGCCCCGCTTGCGGCACGGGTTTGGGCACCTCGACCAGCTGGAATGCTTGCGGGCCGCCAAAGGCGTTGAGTATCTGCGCTTTCATTGCTGATTCCTCGTTTCTGGAAAAAGGGATATCGGGATTTTTCGATATATTGAGACAAAAAATTTACGACGATTTCGCTCCGCGCTCAGCCCATGGCAAGCCCTCACTTCGATAAAAAGGAATATCGGGATTTACCGATATTCAGGAATGAAGAAAAACTACAGTTCCTTGCCTATCAGCTCGGCCAGCGCGCTGATGGCTTTCTCGTTGCGCTTGTAATAGGTCCACTGCCCGATGCGCCTGACTTCCACCAGGCCCGCTCGCTGCAGCGTCGCCAGGTAGTCGGACACCGTCGACTGCGACAGCCCCACCCCTTCCTGAATGCTGCTCACGCACACCCCCACCGTGTGAACGTCGCCTTCATCCTGTGGCGGGAAGTTCTTCGCGGGATCCTTCAGGCCCTTGAGAATCTCAAGGCGCGTGCGGTTCGAGAGTGCTTTGAATACGTCGATCAAGTCCATGGCGCGATAATATCGAGATTTACCGATATGTCAATCTAAGGATTCTTCTGGCGACTGCCGTCGCTCTGGTGTGCTACACGCCTCGCCACAAACGCAAAGGGCCCCGGTTCATCTCGAACCGCGGCCCCTACCCTGTTCACAGCGGCGCCTAGGGTGGATCGGAACGCCGGCTGCTCGTAGCGCCAGCGAACAGTCCACCTGCCAAGACGGCTTCGCGAACGCAACGCTGCCAGGTACGCCCTAGCAACCTTAGAGCCTGTTCAAAGTCTCGCGAGCTAGAGCAATGCAAGGCCTAGGCGGCCCCACAAAAACAGGCGAGGACGCGGAGTTTACGAGCTGTAAATGAGCAGCCCGACTGGGCTGGCAATCCAGCCTGTTTTTAACGCCGCAGTGCCGACGCGCAGCAGACTTTGGACAGGTTCTTACACTCAAATCAACGGCATACCGCCAGCGCCACCGCTCTGGCTCGCCAGGCAAACCCCAGCACCATCAGCAGCCCCAGCGCTGCCATCGCCGCGCCGGCCAGGGAGATCGCCGGGTAGCCCAGCCCGGCGCTGATCACCGCGCCGCCCAGGGCGGCACCAACGGCATTGCCCAGGTTGAAGGCGCCGATGTTCACGGCCGAAGCGAGGTTGGGAGCGTCCTTGGCGGCTTCCATCACGCGCATCTGCAGCGGCGGCACGATGGCGAAGCTGGCGATGCCCCAGATGAGGATGGCCACGGCGGCCGGCAGCGGCCAGCGCATCAGCACGGTAAAGGCCAGCAGCACCAGAATCAGCGCGCCCAACGAAGCGATCAGGGTACGGTCGATGGAGCGATCCGCCGCCTTGCCGCCCCACATGTTGCCCAGGGTCAGGCCCACCCCGTAGAGCACCAGCATGGCGGTAATAAAGCCGGTGGAGGCATGGGTCTGGGTGCTGAGGATCGGCGCGATGTAGGTGAACACGGTGAACATCGCGCTGGAGCCGACCACGGTCAGCGCCAGCGCGGCGAGTACCGGGCCACGGCCCAACACGCGGATTTCGGCGAGCACGCCATCGCTCTTCGGCAGCTCGACGTTGGGCAGGGCGAACCACAGCGCGAGCATGGTGAGCACACCGAGGCCGGCAATGCCCCAGAACGCCGTGCGCCAACCGAGCAACTCACCGAACCAGGCAGCCAGCGGCACACCGCCGATGGTCGCCAGGGTCAGGCCCATGAACATTGCCGCCACCGCGCCGGCCCGTTTGTCCGGGGCGACCAGGCTGGCGGCGACCACCGAGCCGACGCCGAAGAAGGCGCCATGGTTGAGCGAGGTGACCACCCGGGCGATCAGCAGGCTGGTGTAGTCGGTGGCCAGGGCGGACATCAGGTTGCCGAGGGTGAAGATGGCCATCAGCCCGATCAGCAGATAGCGCCGGGGAATCCTGCCGGTGGTCAGGGTCATCAGCGGCGCGCCGATCAGCACGCCGATGGCATAGGCGCTGACCAGCAGGCCGGCGGCGGGAATCGACACGCCAAGGTCACTGGCAATGCCGGGCAACATGCCCATGGGGGCGAACTCGGTAACGCCGATGCCGAAGGCACCGATGGCGAGCGCGACGAGAGGTGGATTGATACGCATGAAGGGCTCCTTATCTATGCCGCAAATGCTACGATCCCGCTCTCACGGGCGGTAGACCGCTTTTCTGGCAAACACCTTTGCTGCAGAGGCACAAATGGACGTAGGTGGCCGATCAGGCGAGATGGAAGTGCTGGTGCGCGTGGCGCAGGAGGGCAGCCTGTCGGCGGCGGCACGCACCCTGGGCATGACGCCCTCGGCGGTCAGCCGTATCATCGCCCGCACCGAGCAGCGCCTGGGCACCCGCCTGCTGCTGCGCACCACCCGGGCGATCACCTTCACCGCCGAAGGCGAGGCCTACCTGCGTGGCGCCCGGCGCATCCTCGCCGACCTGGCGGAGGTCGAGGACGCCATCGCCGACCAGAGCGTGCCCAAGGGCCGCATCCGTGTCAGTGCCGCACTTGGCCACGGCCGGCTGGCCATCGTGCCGCTGGTGGCGGCGTTCAGTGCGCGCTACCCGAATATCGTCGTCGACCTGACCCTGGGCGACGAGGTGGTGGATATTCTCGGCGGCCAGGCCGACGTGGCGGTGCGTTTCGGCCCGCTGCCGGACAGCCCGCTGACCGCGCGCAAGATCGGCGACACCGGCCAGATCGTGGTGGCCTCGCCCGATTACCTGGCGCGCCACGGCACGCCCCAGGCGCCGGAAGACCTGCTGCAGCACAACTGCCTGCGCTTCAACTTCCGCCGCGCCGAGCCCAACTGGCCCTTCGTACGCGACGGCGAAGTGTTCTCCCTGAAGGTGTGCGGCAATATCGAATGCAGCAGCGGCGAGGCCCTGGCGCAGCTAGCACGGGTGGGTGCCGGCATCGCCCGTATCGGCGCCTTCACCGTCAATGAAGACATCGGGCGCGGCGACCTGGTGCAACTGCTCGAGGCCTTCAACCCCGGCGAACGGGAACCGATTCACGCCGTGTTCGTCGGCGGCCCGACGATGCCGGCGCGGGTGCGGTTGTTCGTGGATTTTTTGATCGAGCATCACCGGCTGTAAGCGCAGAACTGATCGCTCCTGATGCTCCAGCGTGCGAGCGATCCTAACCTAGAGTTGAGTGGGCTGATGGCTGCCCCGCCCTTGTGGGAGTGCGCCATGCGCGCGAGTTACGGGCATGGCCCGTTCCCACAGGCCGCACTGTGGATCACGCTCTAATGATTCAGCGCCACGACCACCCCATGGTGGACGAATAAAGCGTCGTCCACCCTACGCACTCGGCATGCGCCTTTCGTGGGAGGGCGCCATGCGCCCGAAAACACGGGCATGGCCCGTTCCCACAGGCCGTACAGTTGAATCACTGTTCTAGGTTTTGTACGAAAAGTACTGACGCATGCAACGCAGGCTGCAGGCCAGCGTGACCATGGCTGAAAAGCTTCTCGCCAGCTTGTCGTAGCGAGTACCTATTCTGCGGTTCTCTTTCAGCCAGCCAAACATCCGCTCAATGATGTTCCGCTGCCGATACTTTGGACGATCAAAGAGTCGGGGCAGGCCAGGCCGAGGCTTGCGGGGCATGGCACGCAGCGGGATCACCGGCTGTATTCGGTAGCGGTCGCAGTAATGGCGCAAGTGTTGCGCGTCATAGCCTTTGTCAGCCAGTAACCAGCGACTGCGTTTGCGTGGACGCCCCGGCTTACCGGGAATTCGCACCTGATCCAGCAACGGCTGGGCATGAGCGATATCGCTGGTTTGCCCCGGCGAAAGAATGAAGCGTAATGGAACACCATTGGCGTCACAGATCATGTGAATCTTGGTAGTAAGGCCGCCTCGACTACGCCCCAAAGCATGATCTAGCGGTTCTTCAGGCCCCCTTTTTTCCCGGCGCCTGAAGAGGCTCGGGTTGCACGTATCGCAGTGGAATCGATCATCCAGGTGTCCAGATCAATCAGTCCCTCCCGGTTTAATCGGATGTGCAAGCGCTCCAGTATCCGGTCGAACGTACCGTCGTCGCGCCAGTCACGAAAACGCTGATACACCGTCGACCAAGGCCCAAAGCGTTCCGGCAGATCACGCCAGGCAGCGCCCGAGCAGAGGATCCACAGGATTGCGTGGAGTACCAGACGATCATCACTGCGTGGGCGACCCATCTTCTGCTCTGGAGAAACCAGATCCTTGATCAATTCCCACGATGCGTCGGTGAGTTCGTAACGCTTTGCCATGCGGGCCTCCAGCCAATCATGGCGGCAATTTTACCCGTACCGACTTTTCGTACAAAACCTAATGATTCAGCACCACGCCCCCCATGGTGGACGAATAAAGCGTCATCCACCCTACGCACTCGGCATGCGCCTTTCGTGGGAGGGCGCCATGCGCCCGAAATCACGGGCATGGCCCGTTCCCACAGAGCGCACTGTGGATCACGTTCTAATGATCCAGCGCCACGACCAAGCCCCTGCCGGACGGGTTCCCAGTGCCCTGCCCGCTACCGATTCAAGCACAGCACGAACAGCAGATACAGCCCGAGCGCCACCACCGGCAGCAGGTGCCAGAGGTTGGACAGCCAGGGCGCCGCGCTCAGATAACCAACCACCAACAGGCCGGCGGTGGCCAGGGAGATGCCGGGGAGCAGCAGCATCAGGCTCGACAGCAGGCGGTCCTGGAACGGGGTCAGTTCACTGTGGTTGGCGATGGCCGAACCGGAGAACACCACGATCAGGCCTTGCAGGCCCGCGAAGACGATCTGGGCGATCACGCCGATGATCAATGCCGTAAGCGACATGGTCGATTCCTTTCATTCACCCGGTTGCAGGTTGGCCAGCAGCTTGCCGGTGAGCGCATGCAGCTGCTGTTTTTCCGCGTCACTGAGGGCGGCCAGAACGCGCTGCAGGTTGGCAACGTGGGCGGTAAGCATGTTGTCGATCAGTTCGAAGCCCGCCGGCGTCAGCGCCACCAGGATGCCGCGACGGTCCGAGGGATGCTTGCGCCGCTCGATCAGCCCGGCCTTCTCCAGGCGGTCGATGCGGCTGGTCATGCCACCGGAGGAAATCATCGCGCTTTCGTACAGGGCGGTGGGCATCAGCGCGTAGGGCTCGCCGGCGCGGCGCAGGGTCGCGAGCAGGTCGAACTCGCCGGCCTGCAGGCCGTGGCTGGCGAAGAACGGCGCCAGATGGTCGCGGCTGATCACCTGGGTCAGCTCGCCGAGCCTGCCCATCACCGCCATGGCGAAGCCGTCCAGATCCGGGCGTTGTTCACGCCACTGCTCGGCAGCCAATTGTGCTCGATCCTGCATGTCGCCCTCGATTTATCTTGCCATCAAGATACTTTTCAAAAAGAATGTTTGCATCTTATCGTAAATCGGCTTTGGAGACAGGCATGAGACAGCCCCTGCAGCGACCCTACCTGGCGCTGCTTCTGCTGCTGGTGATCGGCGCCCTGATGGGCCTGACCAGCAACCTGGTGAAACTGGCCGGCCTGAATGGCTGGCAGCCCCTGGCCTTCCTGCTGTGGAGCCTGATCGGCGGTGGCCTGGCGCTACTGGTGCTGGTACGCCTGCGTGGCGAGCGCACGGGCGTAACGCCGCCGTTGCTGCGCTACTACCTGATCGCCGGGTTGATCAGCATCGCCCTGCCCAATGGCCTGCTGTTCGCCTCCATCGGCCATGTGGGCGCCGGCTTCGCGTCGATGTGCCTGGCCTTCCCGCCGCTGTTCACCTACCTGATGGCCCTGGGGCTGCGCATGGAGCCGCTGAGCCGCATTCGCCTGCTGGGCATCGGCATCGGCCTGGTCGGCAGCGTGCTGCTGGCCCTGGGCAAGCTGCAGGACGGTAACGCGCCCCGCCTCTGGGTGCTGGCCGCGCTGTCGATCCCGCTGTTCCTGGCCATGGGCAATATCTACCGCTCGCGCTACTGGCCGAGCGGCGCCAGCCCGTTGTCCCTGGCACCGGGCATGCTGCTGGGCGGTGCCCTGCTGCTGTTGCCCATAGGCCTGCTGGGCGTCGACCTGGCGCCGCAGCTGGGTAATCACACCGCCGTGCTTCTGCTGCTGGTGCAGATGGCGCTGTTCGCCATCGTCTACGCGCTGTTCTTCGTGTTGCAGAAGCTTGCCGGCGCTGTATTCCTCAGCCAGATCGGCTCGGTGGCCGCCGTGCTCGGCGCCGCCATGGCCATCGGTCTGCTGGGTGAACAGGGCAGCCTGTCGATGCTGCTGGCCGGGCTGTGCATCGTCAGCGGCGTGCTGCTGGTGGCCTGGCGCGGCGCCCAGGAGAAGGCGCAATGAAACGCCAGACCCTGTTGCTGCTGGCGATCATCCTGCTGGGCCTGAACCTGCGCCCGGTGCTCGCGGCGGTGGGCCCGCTGCTCGACCGCATCCAGCTGGACACCCAGCTCGGGCACGTGGGCGCCAGCCTGCTGACCAGCCTGCCGATCGTGATCATGGGCCTTGGCGCCCTGGTGGCCACGTTCTTGCGCGGGCGGCTCGGCGAGCGACGCGGCATCTGGCTCGGCACCCTGCTGATCGCCCTCGCCTGCCTGGCCCGCGGCCTGCTGCCCAGCGCTACGCCGTTGCTGCTCAGCGCCCTGCTGGCCGGCGCCGGTATCGCCTCTGTGCAGGCGTTGCTGCCGGGGTTGATCAAGGCGCGCTTCAGCCATGATGCCGGCCGGCTGATCGGCTTCTACAGCTGCGCGATCATGGGTGGCGCGGCCTTTGGTGCGGCGCTCACGCCCTGGCTGGCGCAATGGCTGGGCTGGTCCTGGGCGCTGGCGGCCTGGGCCGTGCCGGCCATCGTCGCCTGCCTGGTATGGTGCCGCGCCGCACCGGCGGACCAACCCGCTGCCGCCCATGCAGAGGCGCCATTAAACCCCTGGCGCTCGCCACGCGCCTGGCTGCTGATGGCCTTTTTCGGCGTCGGCACCGCGGGCTATACCCTGGTGCTGGCCTGGCTGCCGCCCTACTACACGTCGCTGGGCTGGAGCGCCGCGTCCAGCGGCCTGCTGCTGGCCGCCCTGACCCTCTGCGAAGTAACCGCCGGCCTGCTGGCCTCGAGCCTGCTGGCGCGCTGCCCGGATCGCCGCGTGCTGTTGGGTTTCGTGCTGGTCTGCCTGCTGCTCGGGCTGATTGCCCTGGTGGTCGCGCCGCTGGCGCTGGTGGTGGTGATCTGCGTGCTGATCGGCATCGGAATCGGCGCTCTGTTTCCGCTGTCGCTGGTGGTCGCCCAGGATCACCTCGATGACCCGCGCCAGACCGGCGACCTGCTGGCCTTCGTGCAGGGCGGCGGCTACCTGATCGCCGCCACCTCGCCGCTGCTCGCCGGCCTGCTGCGCCAGTACACCAATGACCTGCGCCTGAGCTGGCTGATGATGGCCGCCGCCACGCTGCTGTTGATGATCATGGCAATGCGCTTCAAACCGGGCAGCGGGCACTTCCGCACCCACTGATAAGTCAGCGCGCTTCGCGCAGGTAGGCGACCACCGCGGCCTCGTCGCCGGCGAAGACGATACGCTCGGCCTTGCTGTCGCGCTGGTAGGCGTACATGGGGTCGTAGTATTCGCGCAGCAGCCCGGCGATCCAGTCGCGGTGAAAGGCCACGGCGCCGCTGCGCTGCTGGGCGCCGAGGGCGTCGACCATGATCGCCCGCAGGCGCTGGTGGCGCTCACCGCCCAGGCGCTTGTGGATGTTGTCCAGGCTCTGCAGCAGGCGCGCGGCGAACAGCTCGAAACCGCGCTCCTCGCCGTTGACGGCGATGAACTCGGCGCACAGGTCGATCACGTAGTCGCGCAGGATGCGCTCCACCCGCCCCTCGAAGCTGTCTTCCAGCCACACCAGCGGGTAGGTCTGCATGCCCTGATACAGCGACAGCGGCACGTTGCAGCTGCCGACGATGCGCCCTTCGTCTTCGATCACGAAGCGCTCGATGCCCGCCGCCCGCTTGCGCAGGATGTCCACGGCCAGGGCGTTCTCGAAATCGATCTGCGCCGGCTGCCCGGTGGCGCGCTTGCCGAAGCTGGAGCCGCGGTGGTTGGCATGGCCTTCCAGGTCCAGGCCATCGGGCAGCTGGGCCAGCACGTCGGTCTTGCCGGTGCCGGTCATGCCGCCGACCACCACGAAGCGGCACTGCGCCACGGCTTCTTCGAGGGTGTCGAGCAGGAAGGTGCGCATCGCCTTGTAGCCGCCGGTGATGCGCGGGTAGTCGATGCCCGCCTCACGCAACCACTGCTGGACGATCTGCGAGCGCAGGCCGCCGCGAAAGCAGTACAGGTAGCCGTTCGGGTTGGCGCGGGCGAAGGCCGCCCAGGCCTCGACCCGCTCGGCCTTGGTCTGCCCGCCGACCAGCTGGTGGCCCAGCTTGATGGCCGCCTCCTGGCCGTGCTGCTTGTAGCAGGTGCCGACCTTCTGGCGTTCCAGGTCGGTCATCAGCGGCAGGTTGACCACACCGGGGAACGCGCCCTTGGTGAATTCCACCGGCGCGCGGGTATCCATCATCGGTACGCCATCGAGGAACAGGGCACGGAAGTCGCGGGCATCCTCGCGCATCAGAACACCTCGACGGCGTGACGCTGTCGTTCCACCAGCACGCCGATGGGCGCCAGGTGCAGGCCCAGCTCGGCGGCCACGGCAAGAAACTCGGCCTCGCCCGCTTCGCTGACGGCGATCAGCAGGCCGCCGCTGGTCTGCGGGTCGCAGAGCAGGTCGCGCTGGCTGTCGCTCAGGGCGGCGATGCGCTCGCCGTAGCTGTCGAAGTTGCGCAGCGTGCCGCCGGGCACGCAGCCCTCGGCCAGGTAGTGCTCGACGCCCGGCAGGCGCGGCACGGCGGCGTAGTCAAGGCGGGCGGTGAGGCTGGCGCCGTCGGCCATTTCCACCAGGTGGCCAAGCAGGCCGAAGCCGGTGACGTCGGTCATGGCGTTGACGCTGGCCAGCTTGCCGAAGCGGCTGCCCGGCTTGTTGAGGGTGCACATCCAGTCGCGGGCCAGGCCCACGTCTTCGGCGCGCAGCTTGGCCTTCTTCTCGGCGGTGGTGAGGATGCCGATGCCCAGGGGCTTGGTCAGGTACAGGGTGTCGCCGGCCCTGGCGGTATCGTTGCGCTTCATGTGCTGCTTGCTCACCACGCCGGTCACCGCCAGGCCGAAGATCGGCTCCGGGGCGTCGATGGAGTGCCCGCCTGCCAGGGGGATGCCGGCGGCGTCGCAGACCGCACGGCCGCCACGGATCACCTCGCGGGCGACCTCTGGCGGCAGCAGGTTGACCGGCCAGCCGAGGATGGCGATGGCCATCAGCGGGTCGCCGCCCATGGCGTAGATGTCGCTGATCGCATTGGTGGCGGCGATGCGGCCGAAGTCGAAGGGGTCATCGACGATGGGCATGAAGAAGTCGGTGGTCGACACCACGCCGCGGTCTTCATCGAGGGCGTAGACCGCCGCGTCGTCGCGCGAGGCATTGCCGACCCACAGCTTGGGGTCCAGGTTCTGTGCGCCGCTGCCCGCCAGGATCACGTCCAGCACCCTGGGGGAAATCTTGCAGCCGCAGCCGGCACCGTGGCTGTACTGGGTCAGGCGGATCGGCTCACTCATGGCAACGCTCTCATCAGGGAAAACAGGCGGCGGATTCTACCAGCCCGTGCACGCCCTCGCAGAGGCGAGCAGCCGAACTGCATGGCGGCGCGCGAGTGTACGACCTGCAACACTTTTCATCCGCGCCCCGGCACGCAAGGTTCCGCGGCCTATCTATGCTCCATGAAAATGCCCTGGCGGCGCCCACAGGAAGATGCCATGAACGACAACAACGAGACGCGCGCACCTTCGATGGAAGAACCCTCCCAGTCGGCCCCGCCCAGCGGCACGGCGGCGCGCTGGAAGCTCATCGGCCCGGGCATCGTGGTCGCGGTCACCGGTGTCGGCGCCGGCGACCTGGTGGCGACCCTGATCGCCGGCTCGCGCTTCGGCTACGCCCTGCTCTGGGCCGCGGTGGTGGGCTGCATCGTCAAGATCGCCCTCGCGGAGGGCGCGGCGCGCTATCACCTGGCCACCGGCTCGACCATTCTCGAAGGCTGGCGCTCGCTGGGTAAATGGACGTACTGGTACTTCGGTATCTACATCGTGATCTGGGGCTTCGTTTACGGCGGCACGGCGATGAGCGCCACGGCGCTACCGCTGGCCGCGCTGTTCCCCGACGTGATGCCGTTCTGGATGTGGGGCGCCCTGTCGGGAATCGCCGGCGCGGTGTTCGTGCTGTTCAACCGCTACAGCGCCTTCGAGACCGTCATGAAGCTGTTCATCGGCATCATGTTCGTGGTGGTGGTCGGCCTCGCCATTCTGGTCATGCCCAACCTCGGCCAGGCAGTCACCGGCCTGGTGCCGACCATTCCCGAAGGCTCGGCGATCTACACGCTGGGCCTTATCGGCGGCGTCGGTGGCACCATCACCATGGCCTCCTACGGCTATTGGGTGCAGGCCAAGGGTTGGCGCACCCCGGCGTGGATGGGCATGATGCGCCTGGACAACCGTGTGGCCTACATCGCCACCGGCATCTTCGTGATTTCGATGCTGATCGTCGGCGCCGAACTGCTCTATACCGCCCAGGTCACCCTGGCAGGTGGCGACCGTGGCCTGCTCGACCTCGATGAAATCCTGCGCGAGCGCTTCGGCAGCGTGGTCTCCACCCTGTTCCTGATCGGCTTCGCGGCGACCACGTTTTCCTCGATCCTCGGTGTCTGGCACGGCGTGTCGCTATTGTTCGCCGACTTCGTGCGCCAGGTGCAGGGCGGCGAGCAGGCCAAGGGCGCGCGGCAGGACCTGGAAAAAACCCCGGCCTTTCGCTTCTACGTGCTCTGGCTGACCTTTCCACCCATGCTGCTGCTCACCCTGGGCCGGCCATTCGGCCTGGTGATCGCCTATGGCGCCTTCGGTGCGTTCTTCATGCCGTTCCTGGCGCTCACGCTGATCTGGCTGCTCAACTCGAAACGGGTGCCGGCAGAGTGGCGCTCGGGCTGGTTGTCTAACGGTCTGCTGGGGATCGCCGCTGCGCTTTTCGTGGTGCTCTGCCTGAACGAGCTGGCCCGGCTGATCGGCTAGGCCCACCCCACCCCCCGCGGCGCTCGCCGCGGGCGGCGACTGCCCCTATACTGGCGCCGCCCGCGCTGCGCACCGGCCGCCCAGCCACGCCTGGGCGGCACCGCATCGGCCCGCACGCCGCACACATCCTCTCGTTTTTTCCGCTATTGAACCGGAGAACTCCATGCTCAAGCGCACCCTGTCGCTGGTCGCCGGCCTTGCCCTGTCCGCCGCCGCCCTCACCGCCCATGCCGCCGAAACCCTGCGCGTCTCGGCGATTCCCGATGAAGCCCCCACCGAGCTTCTGCGCAAGTTCAAGCCGTTGGGCGCCTACCTGGAGCAGCAACTGGGCATGAAGGTCGAGTTCGTACCGGTGGCCGACTACCCGGCCGTGGTCGAGGCCCTGGCCACCGATCGCCTGGACATGGCCTGGCTGGGCGGCTTCACCTTCGTGCAGGTGAACCTGAAGACCGGTAACGCGCTGCCCCTGGTGCAGCGTGAGCAGGACGCGGCCTTCACCAGCACCTTCATCAGCGCCGACCCCCAGGTCAAATCACTCAAGGACCTGAAGGGCAAGACCTTCGCCTTCGGCTCGATTTCCTCCACCTCCGGCAGCCTGATGCCGCGCTACTTCATGCTGCAGGACGGCATCAAGCCGGAGAGCTACTTCAGCCGCGTCGCCTACTCCGGCGCCCACGACGCCACCGCTGCCTGGGTGCAGGCCGGCAAGGTCGACGCGGGCGTGCTGAACTCCAGCGTGTGGGACAAGCTGGTCAAGAGCGGCAAGGTCGACACCAGCAAGGTCAAGGTCTTCGCCACCACGCCGACCTACTTCGACTACAACTGGACGGTGCGCGGCACCCTCGACCCGGCGCTGGCCGAGAAGATCAAGCAGGCGTTCCTGGCCCTCGACCCGGCCAACCCGGAACACAAGGCGATTCTCGACCTGCAGGCGGCCAGCCGCTTCATCGAGACCAAGCCCGAGAACTACAAGGGCATCGAAGAGGCTGCCCGCGCTGCCGACCTGCTGAAATGAGCCTGCGCCTGGCCACCGTCGGGCTCAGGCACGGCAATGGCGTGCAGGCGCTGCAAGGCATCGACCTGAGCATCGAGCAGGGTGAGCGGGTGGCGATCATCGGCCCGTCCGGCGCCGGCAAGTCAAGCCTGCTCAACCTGCTGGCCACCGCCCTGGCGCCCAGCGAGGGCGAGCTGCAGGTGCTCGGCGAGCGCCCGTGGCAGCTCTCCAGCCGCCAGCGCCAACGCCTGCGCACGCGCATCGCCCTGATCCACCAGGCGCCGCCTTTGCCCCCGCGCCAGCGGGTGGTCACCGCGGTGCTGGCCGGGCGCCTGGGCCAGTGGGGCCTGGCCAGAAGCCTGCTCAACCTGCTGCACCCACTGGACATTCCCGGCGCCCGAGCGCAGCTGGACAAGCTCGACCTGGGCGACAAGCTGTTCGCCCGCTGCGGCCAGCTCTCCGGCGGCCAGCTGCAGCGCGTCGGTATCGCCCGCGCCCTGTACCAGGCACCGCAACTGCTGCTCGCCGACGAGCCGGTCGCGGCCATGGACCCGCGCCTGGCCGATCACACCCTGTCGCTGCTGGTCGGCCATGCCGGAGCCGGCGGGGTGACCCTGGTCGCCAGCCTGCACACGGTGGAACTGGCCCTGGGGCATTTTCCGCGCATCGTCGGGGTGCGTGACGGGCGCATCGCCTTCGACCTGCCGGCCAGTGAAGTCGACCCTCAGCGCCTGAAAGCGCTGTACGCCAACGAACAGCTGAGCACCGCCCGCGTTGCCGAGCCTGCGCCGGGGGCCTGGGCGCCGCGATGCTGAAACGCGATCAGCGCGACCCCGCTGCCCTGCCGCGCCTGGCGTTCGCGCTGCTGGCCATCGCCCTGCTGTGGCCGGGCATGCACCTGGCCGAACTGGACCTGGGCGTGCTGCTGCACCCGGACAGCGCCGGGTCCATGGGCGGCTTTCTCAAGGATTTCTGGCCGCCGGCCCATGACCGCGACTTCCTCGGCCTGCTGCTGGACGCCACCCTGCAGACCCTGGCCATCGCCACTGCCGGCATGGCCCTGGCGCTGCTGCTGGCGGTGCCGGCGAGCCTGTTGGCCAGCCGCGCGCTGTCGCTCTCGGCGGCCTCACGCGGCGGCCAGCCGGGTGCCCTGGGCCGCTGGCTGCGCTGGCCGGTGCGCGGCGTGCTGATCGTGCTGCGCAGCGTGCCGGAGATCGTCTGGGCGCTGCTGTTCGTGCGCGCCGTGGGCCTGGGGCCGACCGCCGGGGTGCTGGCCATCGCCATCACTTACGCGGGCATGCTCGGCAAGGTCTACGCGGAGATCTTCGAGTCGGTGGACCAGCGCCCGGTGCACGCCCTGTTGCAGAGCGGCAGCGGGCGCCTGGCCGCCTTCGCCTATGGCGTGCTGCCGGCCGCCGCCGCGGAGCTGACCTCCTATACGGTGTACCGCTGGGAATGTGCGGTGCGCGCCTCGGTGGTGATGGGCTTCGTCGGCGCCGGTGGCCTGGGCCAGCAGATCGACCTGTCGATGCGCATGTTCGCCGGTGCCGAAGTGGCCAGCATGCTGCTGACCTTTCTGCTGCTGGTGTTGCTGGCCGACCAGCTCAGCCGCCTGCTGCGCGCGAGGTTCACATGAGGCGCCTGGGCAACCTGCTGCTGGTGCTGGGCATCGCCGCGGCGGTGGTCGGCTCCTTCGTCTATCTCGGCCTGGACCTGGCCGGCCTGTTCGGCGCCGACAGCCTCGGGCAGATGGGCAGCTATGCCGCGCGCTTTCTCAGCCCCGACTTCAGCGCCAGCCACCTGCAGGCCACCGCCCGTGGCGCCCTGGAAACCCTGGCCATGTCGGCCGTGGGTACCTTGCTCGCCGCCGTGCTCGGTCTGCTGCTGGCGCTGCCGGCGGCCGGTCGCCTGGGTACCCTCGCCCAGGCCGCCACACGGCTGCTGCTCAATGCCCTGCGCGCCATTCCCGAGCTGGTGTGGGCGGTGCTGATGGTGCTGGCTGCCGGCCTGGGCCCCAATGCCGGCACCCTGGCGCTGGCCCTGCATACCGCTGGCGTGCTCGGCCGGCTGTTCGCCGAAGCCCTGGAGAACACCCCGCCGCAGCCGGCGGACGCCATTCGCCTGCAGGGCGGCGGCGCCTGGGCCGCGTTCTGCTACGGCACCCTGCCGGCACTATGGCCGCAGTTGCTGGCCTACAGCCTGTACCGCTGGGAGAACAACATCCGCATGGCGGCGATCATGGGCTTCGTCGGTGCCGGCGGCCTGGGGCAGATGCTCTACGTCAGCCTGAGCCTGTTCCAGGAAGCCCAGGCCGCCACGGTGATCCTCGCCATGTTGCTGCTGGTGCTGGCGGTGGATGCCTTCAGTGGCTGGACGCGGCAGCGCTGGGTGCGCAATTAATCCGGGAGCGCCACGGCCACGCCCGTGGTCAGATTTCCTCTGCAGCCCTGATTCCGAGACCCGTCCATGCCCGTACCCCGCATTGGCTTCGCCTGCCAGTACCGCCACCCTGACCGCAGCCTGCCAGCCGGCGAGCTGAAGATCATCGAGGCGGCCTTCAACCCGCGCACCACCACCCTGCGCTGGATGGACAGCGTGGCACCCGCCGTGGCCCACGACAAGCTCGCGGAAATCGTCGAGCACAACCTGCTGGCCCAGTTGCGCCTGCTCGCCTACGTGGTCACCCTGCCCGAGCCGCTGCAGATGCTGCGCCTGAGCAGTGATCTGCTGCCGTTCTACAGCCACCCCAAGGTCGCCGCCTTCTACCAGCAAGCGCAGATGCAGCAGCGCCTGATCGAGGGGTTCGCGGCGATTGGCGAGGTGGCGCGCGCCGCCAACATCCGTCTGTCCATGCACCCGGGCCAGTACTGCGTGCTGGGTTCGGATCGCCCCGACGTGGTGGAGAACAGCCTCGCCGAGTTCGAGTACCACGCCGACATGATCCGCATGATGGGCTACGGGCGGACCTTTCAGGACTTCAAGTGCAACCTGCATATCGCCGGCAAGCTGGGTGGCGACGGCATTCGCGCGGTGTGGCCGCGGCTGTCCCATGAGGCGCGCCAGTGCATCACCTTCGAGAACGACGAGAAGACCTACGGCGTGGACGCCTGCCTGGCCCTGGCCGATCTCGCCCCCGTGGTGCTCGACGTGCACCACTGCTGGATCCACGAGGACGACTACATCGACCCGCACAGCGAGCGCGTGGCGCGGATCATCGACAGCTGGCGCGGCGTACGCCCGACCATGCACCTCTCGCAACCCCAGGAACGCCTGCAGGAGCTGGGCCTGAGTGCCGGGCAGAAGCTGGAAATGCCCGAGGTGCTGAAGGTCGCGCCCAAGCGCGAGCTGTACGGCCACAGCGCGCGGATGTGGAACCACTGGACCAACGAGTACGTGCTGCAGTTTCTCGATCGCTTCGACATCATGTTCGAGTCCAAGGACAAGAACGTGGCGACCGTGGAGTTCTACGAGCGTTACCTGAAAAGCGCCTAGCTTGCCGATGCCGCTTGCTTGGCCTGGGATCATGCGCCGCCGGCGTGTTGCTCCCAGCCGCCACCCAGTGCGCGGTACAGGCCGACCAGCGCCAGGGAGGTGGCCTGGCGGCTGTCCAGCAGCTCTTCCTCGTTGCTCAGCAGGGCCTGCTGCACGCTCAGCACGTTGAGGTAATCCACCGTGCCCTGCTGGTATTGCAACTCGGCGTTGGCCAGTGCCACGCGGCTTTGCTCGACCGCTTCCTGCAGCCGCTCATGGCGACGTTGCTGGGCCTGGTAGGCGGCCATGGCGTCGTCCACTTCATGCCAGGCGCCGAGCACGGTGCGCTGGTAGGCGATGGCCGCTTCCTGCTGCTGCGCCTCGCGCAACTGCAGGGTGCCGCGCCGGCGCCCGCCATCGAACAGCGGCACGCTGATCGCCGGGCCGATGGCGAAGCGGTGGGCGGACCAGCCGTCCAGGTCGCTGAGCTGCAACGCCTGCAGGCCGAGATCGCCGGACAGGGTGATGCGCGGGTAGAAGTCCGCCTCGGCCACGCCGATGCTGGCGGTGGCCGCATGCAGCTGGGCCTCGGCCTGGCGGATGTCCGGGCGGCGGCTGGCCAGCTCGCTGGGCAGGCCCACCGGCACGCGTAGCGGCCCCCTGGGAATCTCGGCCGGCTCGCCCAACTCCGCCTGCAGGCTGCCGGGTGGCTGGCCGAGCAACAGCGCCAGGGCGTTGCCCAGCCGCCGTTCACGCAGGCGCAGCGGCTCCAGGCGCGCCTCCAGGAACGCCACCCGGGAGGCCGCCTCGGCCACTTCCAGGTGGGTGGCCACGCCGTCGTCCAGGCGGGTCTGGTTGAGGGTCAGGCTGCGCTGGGCGATCTGCAGGTTCTGCTCGGTGATCAGCCGCAGTTGCTGGGCGCCGCGCAGCTGGATGTAGCCGCTGGCGGTTTCCGCCAGCACCGACAGTGCCACGCCGTCACGCAGGGCCTGGCTGCCGGCGAGCTGCGCATCGGCAGCCTCCACTTGCCGGCGCACGCGCCCCCACAGGTCCAGCTCCCAGCTGGCGCCCAGGCCGGCCTGCCAGAGGCTGTAGTCATTCTTGCCGGCATTGCCGGACGGGTCGTTGAGGCCCACTTCGCTGTTGCGGGCGCGACTGTAGCCGGCCTGGCCATCCAGGCTCGGCACCTGGGCGGCGCCGCTGCTCAGGCGCACGGCGCGGCTTTGCTGGACGCGGCTGGCGGCCAGTTGCAGGTCGACGTTGCCGGCCACGGCGCGCTGCAGCAAGGCCGTGAGCTGCGCATCGGCAAAGCTGTCCCACCAGCGTGCCTGCACGCTGGCCGCCTCGGGCTGGCTGCGTACCGGGCTTTGCTGCAGGGCCCAGGCGTCCGGCAGGTGGGCATCGGGGCTACGGAAATCCGGGCCCAGGGTGCAGGCACTCAGGGCGACGCTCAGGCCGAGCAGCGTCAGTCGATGAAATCGCTGCATGTCAGTGCGCTTGCGCCAGTTGGCGGTCATCGAGTTGGTGGGTGTCGATGCTGGCCTCCACCGACATGCCGACGCGCAGGTAACCCACCACGGGCTGGTCGGCATCGAGCACGATCTTCACCGGGATGCGCTGCACCACTTTGGTGAAGTTGCCGGTGGCGTTGTCCGGCGCCACGGCGGCGAAGGTCACGCCGGTGGCCGGCGCCAGGCTCTCGACGTGGCCGTGCAGTTGCAGGTCCGGGTAGCTGTCGACGCGGATGCTCACCGGCTGGCCAGGGCGCACGCGGTTGAGCTGGGTTTCCTGGAAGTTGGCGACCACGAAGGCCTGCTCCAGCGGCACCACCGCCAGCAGCGGGTTGCCGGGGCTGACGTAGGCACCGACGCGCAGGGCGCGGCGGCCGACCATGCCGTCCATGGGCGCGCGCAATTCGGTGTACGACAGATCCAGCTCGGCACGCTGCAATTCGGCCGCGGCCCGCTCGACCGCGGCAGCGGCGGCATCGCGCTGGGCGACGAGGATCGCCGTCTGCTGCCGGGTGGCGGCCAGCGCCGCCTGGTTCTGCTGCTGGCGCGCCAGGGCGGTATCGAAACGGCTCTGCGCCTGCTGGGCATTCTGCAGGGTGCCGGCACCCTGCCCGGCCAGGTGCTTGTAGCGCTGCAGTTCGTGCTCGGCGAAGCGCACTTCGGCCTGGTCGGCCTTGACCGTGGCGGCAGCTTGGTCGATCACCGACTGCTGGCGCTGCACGCTGGCCTCGGCATTCACCCGCTGCGCCTCGGCGCTGGCCACGCCGGCCTTGGCCACGTCCAGCGCGGCGCGGTAGTCGCGGTCGTCGATGCGCGCCAGCAGTTGGCCGGCCTTGACGCGCTGGTTGTCCTCGACCAGCACCTCGCTGACGAAGCCGGCGATCTTCGGCGCCACCAGGGTGAAGTCGGCGCTGATGAAGGCGTCGTTGGTGCTTTGCTGGTAGTGCTCGGCGAACAGCAGTTGCCAGGCGCCCCAGACCAGCAGGCCGGCAACGGCCAGGCCGATCAGCAGAGCGGGTTTGCGCAGGGTATTCATGGTGATGTCCATCGGTTCAGTGGGCGGTACGCGGCGGGTAGATGCGCGTGGGCACGAAGGGAATGATCAGGATCAGGGCGAAGGCGACCAGCGCCACGCACAGGTAGAGGTCGGCGTAGGTCAGCACCAGGGCCTGCTGGTGCAGGCGGCTGGCCAGGTGACTCGCGGCACCGTCGGGCAGCAGCGGCTGGTTGCCGAGGCGGTCGACCAGGTTGTTGGAATGCAGGTGCAGGCGCGCGGTGGTCAGCAGGTCGAGTACCGCGGTGGCCACCACGGCGGCCAGGCCCTTGACGGTGTTGAACCAGGCCGAGGCGAACGGCCCCTGGATCGGCTGGATGCTGCCGGTGGAGAGCATCAGCAGTGGCAGTACCGACATCGGCTGGCCGAAGATCTGCAGCAGCTGGATCAGCAGAAAATCATCGCGAATCCACGCCGAGGTCAGCTGCGAGCCGAGCACGCAGGCCAGCCCCATCATCCCCAGCCCGGCGGCCAGCACGTAGCGGCAATCCACCCGGCGCAGGTTGCACAGCGCGGCCACCAGGGGCAGTGCCAATAGCTGCGGCACGGCTACCCAGAGCAGCATCGGCGCGGTTTGCAGTGGCCGGTAGCCTTGCACCTGGGCCAGGTAGGACGACGGAATCAGGCTTGCAGCCAACAGCACCAGCAACACCCCGGCCAGGGTGAACAGCGCGAAGGCGAGGTTGCGCGCCTTGAGCAGCTGCAGCTTGAAGAACGGCAGGGGGTGGCGCCATTCGTTGAGCAGGAACAGCACCAGCAACAGGCTGCCACCGCCGAGCAGGCTGACGATCAGCGGCGAGTGCAACCAGTTCAGGCGCTCGCCCTGCAGCAGGCCGATGACCAGCAGGTTGATCGCCGGCAGGCCGAGCAGCAGGCCGCGCCAGTTGAACTGGGCGAAGCGCTCCAGGCGCAACGGGTCCTGGGGCAGGCCCCAGGCCACCGCGGCCATGGCCAGCAGGCTGCCGGGGATGATCTGCCAGAACGCCCACTGCCAGCCGGCGTACTCCACCCAGAAAGCAGCCAGGGGCGTGCCCATGCCGGGGCCGAAGGTCGCCGTCAGCGCATAGGCGGCCAGGCCGTAGAGCTTGATGTTGGCTGGCAGGAAGCGCAGCGCCACGCTCATCAGCATCGGCGGCAGTGCCCCGCCGGCCAGCCCCTGCAGGGCGCGCAGCAGCATCAGCACGCGCTCGTTGGGCGCCAGCGGCGACAGCAGGCCGAGCAGCATGAAGGCGCCGATGGCGCACAGGGTGAAGCGGCGAATCGACAGGGTTACCGCGAACCAGGGGGCGAAGGCCATGGCACTGACCGAGGCGGCCATGTACAGCGCCAGCAGCCAGCTGCCTTCGTCATGGCCGATGCCCATGGCGCCGCGGATGTCGACCAGGGCGATCTTGGTGACGTTCTCGTTGAAACCCGACACCAGCACGGCCAGCAGCACGCCGAGCAGGCCGACGACGATGCGCAGCCCGAAGGGGCTCGCCTGCATCGGTGCGGCGTGTGGCGCAGGGGGCACGGGAAGGGGCAAAGGCGCGAGCGCAGGTGCATTCATGACGATGCGCAGCCGCCCGCCTGGCAAGTGCAGAGCATGCAGAAATATCCGGTAACGTGTTTAGCCCGGCAGTCTAGGGAAAACGACCATTACCGAAAATTGCAATGTTTCTAATCAATGATTGCGCCTGGCGCAGCTATCAGACGCCGAGTGCATTTTCTTCGCAGCAACGCTTGATCAGGCCGCGCAGCCAGCGATGGGCCGGGTCGTTGTCGAAGCGCGGGTGCCAGGACTGGTGGACCCGCACCGGCGACAGCGGCAAGGGGATCTCGAAGCTGCGCAAGGCCAGGCCCAGCTGGTTGCACACGGCGACCACCGGGTTGGGCATCGGCAGGATCAGGTCCGAATCGCGCAGCGCCAGCACGGCGGAAAAGAAGCTCGGCGACACCGTGACCACCCGGCGCGCCAGGCCCTGCTGCTCGAGCACCTGGTCGATCGGCCCGCGGGCCAGGCCACGGCGCGACACGCTGATCTGGTCGAAGGCGGCGAACCGTTCGGCGTTGATCATCTCGTCGAAGATCGGGTGGTCGGCCCGCGCCAGGCCCACGAAGCGGCTCATGAACAGACCCTGGTGCTTGATCTCCGGCGGCAGCTGCAGGGAGGCGCCAATGGCCAGGTCGATGCGCCCGCCGCGCATGGCGTCGTCGTCGCCGTCGATTTCCGGCACGAAGCGCAGCATCACCCTGGGCGCCTGCTCGCGGATCAGCTCCACCAGCCGGCCGCCGTAACAGACCATGAAGATGTCGTTGGTGCGGATGTTGAACGCCCGGTCGAGGCTGGCCAGCTCGACGTCCTGGGAGCGGAACACGCTACTGGCCTGCTCGACCAGATCGCGCACCTGCTCGCGCAGCTCCAGGGCCCGTGGCGTCGGCACCAGGCCACGGCCGGCACGCACCAGAATCGGGTCGCCCACCGCCTCGCGGATGCGCGTCAGGGTGCGGCTCATGGCCGGGGGGCTGAGGTGCATGCGCCGGGCGGCGCCGACCACGCTGCCCTCCTCCAGCAACACGTCGAGGGCGACCAGCAGATTCAGATCCGGCAATTGCATCGCGGGCACGCCTCCAGCACCGACCAGTGCACAAGGCGCAAGTCTAGGGCTATTGCGCTGCAGGTAAAAGCCCTCCAGCAAATCACCCACGAACGAAAAAGGCCCTGCAGTGCAGGGCCTTGGTGTGCAGCGTGACGCTTACTTCTTGCCGAGCTTCCTGAGCTCTTCGTCACGCAGCTCGCGGCGCAGGATCTTGCCGACGTTGGTGGTCGGCAGGCTCTCGCGGAACTCGACCTGCTTGGGCCGCTTGTAGCCGGTGAGGTTGTCGTGCATGTGCTGCATGACCTGTTCCTTGGTCAGGGTCATGCCCGGCTTGACCACCACGAACACCTTGATCGACTCGCCCGAGCGCTCGTCCGGTACGCCGATGGCAGCGCACTGCAGGACGCCCGGCAGGGTCACCAGCACGTCCTCCAGCTCGTTCGGGTAGACGTTGAAGCCGGACACCAGAATCATGTCCTTCTTGCGGTCGACGATGCGGATGTAGCCGTCAGGCTGGATGATGCCGATGTCGCCGGTCTTGAACCAGCCGTTGGCATCGATCACTTCGTCGGTGGCTTCCTGGCGTTGCCAATAGCCCTTCATCACCTGCGGGCCCTTGATGCACAGCTCGCCGGTTTCACCCAAGGCCAGGTCGTTGCCCTGGTCATCGATGACCTTGAACCGGGTCGAGGGCGCGGGAATGCCGATGGTGCCCATCTGGATGTTGGTGATGGGGTTCACCGAGGCGACCGGGCTGGTTTCGGTCAACCCGTAACCTTCGCAGATCGGGCAGCCGGTGACCTGCTTCCAGCGCTCGGCGGCGGCCTGCTGCAGCGCCATGCCGCCGGACAGGGTGACCTTGAGCCTGGAGAAGTCGAGCTTCTGGAACCCTTCGTTGTTGCTCAGCGCCACGAACAGGGTATTGAGGCCGACGAAGCCGCTGAACCGGAACCTGGACAGGTCCTTGACCATGGTCGGCAGGTCGCGCGGGTTGGTGATCAGCAGGTTGTGGTTACCGCAATGCATCATCGCCATGCAGTGAAAGGTGAAGGCGTAGATGTGGTACAGCGGCAGCGGCGCCACGATGATTTCGCTGCCCTCGCCCAGGTTCGAGCCCATCAGCTCGCGGCACTGCAGCATGTTGGCGATCAGGTTGCGGTGGGTGAGCATCGCGCCCTTGGCCACCCCGGTGGTGCCGCCGGTGTACTGCAGCACGGCCACGTCCTGGGAGCCGGGGCTGGCTTCGCTGACCGCCTTGCCACGGCCCTGGCTCAGGGCGTCGGTGAACTTGACCGCGCCCGGCAGGTTGTAGGCCGGCACCATCTTCTTCACGTACTTGACCACGGCATTGACCAGCAGGCGCTTGAGCGGCGGCAGCATGTCGCCGACCTCGGTGACGATCACCGTCTTGACGCCGGTCTTGGGCACCACCTGCTCGGCCAGGTGCGCCATGTTGGCCAGGCACAGCAGCGCCTTGGCGCCGGAGTCGTTGAACTGGTGTTCCATTTCCCGCGCGGTGTACAGCGGGTTGGTGTTGACCACCACTAGGCCGGCGCGCATGGCGCCGAATACCGCCACCGGGTATTGCAGAACGTTGGGCAGTTGCACGGCGATGCGGTCGCCTGGCTTGAGATCGGTGTGTTGCTGCAGGTACGCCGCGAAGTGACCGGACAGCTCGTACAGCTGGCCGTAAGTGATCGTCTTGCCCAGATTGGTAAACGCGGGCTTGTCGGCAAAACGCTGGCAGGACTGCTTCAGCACCGCCTGAACGTTGGGGTACTGGTCGGGATCGATCTCGGCCGCGACCCCCTCGGGATATTTGTCCGTCCAGAAGTTTTCGGTCATGGACACCCACTCCTAAGCAACAGCTTGTCGTCACCGCCAAGGCGGTTGTTTGTTGTATGTATGCCTGGCTGTTCGCCCCTGAGGAGCGCAAAGCGGGCCGAGATTAGCAGAGTTGCCGGATACCGACCAGAGCACGAAAAGGCCGGCCGGTATCGGAAATGACCACATTGAAAATATTGGTCACGCGTTTTTTTTCGAGGCGCTCCGGTGCACAGCACTCGTCGGGCGCCAGGCAACGCCCATGATAGACGCCTGCGCGCTTTCCTGCAGGGCGGGATTGGCAGTTGGCGAGCGGGACGCCAGATGAGTGTTTAGGCCGCAGCCTGGGTCGAGCGCAGCGACACCCGGGGCCGGCCCGGGTGTCGTTGGGGGAGGCTAGGCGTTGTCGCGCAGCTCGCGGCGCAGGATCTTGCCTACGTTGGTCATCGGCAGCGACTCCCTGAACACGATCTGCCGCGGCACCTTGTAGCCGGTGAAGTTCTCCTTGCAGTAGGCCTTGAGCTCTTCGGCGGTCAGGCTGTCGTCGCGCTTGACCACGAACAGCTTCACCGCTTCGCCGGATTTCTCGTCCGGCACGCCGATGGCCGCGCAGCTGGCCACCTTGCTGTGGGCCATCACCACGTCCTCGATCTCGTTGGGGTACACGTTGAAGCCGGAGACGATGATCATGTCCTTCTTGCGGTCGACGATGCGCACGAAGCCGTCCTCGTCGATCACCGCGATATCGCCGGACTTGAACCAGCCCTCGTCGTCCAACACCTCGGCGGTGGCCTCCGGGCGATTCCAGTAGCCCTTCATCACCTGCGGCCCCTTGATGCACAGCTCGCCACGCTCACCCAGGGGCAGCTCGTTGCCGTCATCATCGATGATCTTGAACCCCGTGCCCGGCACCGGAATGCCGACGGTGCCCAGGCGCGCCAGGTCGCCGCTGGGGTTGGCACTGGCGATCGGCGAGGTTTCGGTGAGGCCATAGCCTTCCACTACCGCGCAGCCGGTCAAGCGCTGCCAGCGCTCGGCGGTAGCCTTGACCAGCGCCGTGCCACCGGAGTTGGTGACCTTTAGATGGCTGAAGTCGAGCTTGTCGAAATCCGGGTGATCCATCAGCGCCACGAACAGGGTGTTGAGCCCCAGCAGCGCGGAGAACTTCCATTTACCCAGTTCCTTGACGAAACCGGGGATATCCCTCGGGTTGGTGATCAGCACGTTGTGGTTGCCGTTGACCATCATGCACATGCAATTCATGGTGAAGGCATAGATGTGGTACAGCGGCAGCGGCGCGATCATCACCTCCTGGCCGGGCTTCATCAGCGGCGTGCCGTCGGGGCCGTGCTGCAGCATGCAGGCATTGGCCTGCAGCATGTTGGCGATCAGGTTGGCGTGGGTGAGCATGGTGCCCTTGGCCACCCCGGTGGTGCCGCCGGTGTACTGCAGCACGGCGATATCGCCTTGTGCCGCACTGACCGGTCGCAGGCCGAGCCGCGCGCCATCGGCCAGCACCTGCTTGAACGACAGCGCCTGGGGCAGATGGTAGGCGGGCACCATCTTCTTGACCTTCTTGACCACCGTATTGACCAGCCAGCCCTTGAGGGTGGGCAACAGATCGCCCATGCGCGCTTCGATCAGGTACTCGATCTGGCTGTCGGGCAGCACCTCCTGCACCAGCTTGCCGAACATGTTCAGGTACACCAGGGCACGCACGCCGGCGTCCTTGAACTGGTGGCGCATCTCGCGGGCGGTATACAGCGGGTTGGTGTTGACCACGATCAGCCCGGCGCGCATCGCCCCGAACACGGCAATCGGGTACTGCAGCACGTTGGGCATCTGCACGGCGATGCGGTCACCGGGCTTGAGGTCGGTGCGCTGCTGCAGGTAGGCGGCGAAGGCGGCGGACAGCCTGTCCAGTTCGCCGTAGGTCAGCGTCTTGCCCAGATTGCTGAACGCGGGGCGGTCGGCAAAGGTCTTGCAGGAGCGTTCGAACACCTCGACCACCGACTGGTAGGCGTCCATGTCGATGTCGTTGGCCACGCCGGGGGCGCGTTTGTCGTTCCAGAAATCGGGCTGCATTGTTGTTATCCCTTGTTTTCCGAAGGTGCGTGAGGTCACCGGACGAAGTTAGCAGCCGGCCAGGGCCTGGCAAAGCCACAATCAATACCGTGAATTTCAGCACCTGCAGGGTCTACAATGCCCTGCACCAGCAGGAAGGGACCTCGCCATGCAGCACCGCAGCTTCTGGCTCGACGGCAGTGATGGCGTAGCGCTGTTCGTCAACCACTGGCACGCCCAGGGCGAGCCCAGAGCGGTCGTCATGCTCGCCCACGGCATGGCCGAGCACAGTGGCCGCTACGCACGTCTTGGCGCGGCGCTGGTCGCCGCCGGCTTCGAGCTCTACGCACTCGACCACCGCGGCCACGGGCAGACCGCCCAGCATGGCCTGCTCGGCCATTTCGCCGACGCGAACGGCTGGGATCACGTGGTCGGCGACCTCTCCACGCTCAACCATCACATTCGCCACCAGCGGCCGCAGGCGCCAGTCATCCTGCTCGGCCACAGCATGGGCAGCTTCATCGCCACCGCCTACCTGATGCACCACAGCAGCAGTGTGCAGGGCGCCATTCTCAGCGGCTCCAACCATGGCAAGCTGGGCACCTATCGGGCGGCGGCGCTGGTCGCCCGCTTCGAGCGCTGGCGCCAGGGTGCGACCGGGCGCAGTGCGCTGCTCCACTGGCTGTCGTTCGGTTCTTTCAACCAGGCCTTTGCGCCTGCGCGCACGCCGTTCGACTGGCTCAGCCGTGACAACGGCGAAGTCGATCGTTACATTGCCGACCCCCTGTGCGGTTTTCGCTGCACCAACGGGCTGTGGCTCGACCTGCTGGATGGCCTGCAGCGCATCACCCCGCGCGCGTCGCTGAAACAGATCGCCCCGCAGTTGCCGATCCTGATCATCGGCGGCGACCATGATCCGCTCAGCCAGGGCCACGGCCTGCAACGCCTGGCCGATGCCTTGAGGCGAGCAGGCCACAGCCGTACCTCATTGAAACGCTATTCACAGGCCCGCCACGAACTGCTCAACGAAACGAACCGTGACGAGGTCACCCGCGACCTGATCGACTGGCTGGAACAGACGCTCTCGCAGCCCCAGCAGCGACCTTCACCTCCTCAGGAACCCACCCTATGACGCAAAGCAGCAATACCCCCTACGAAGCCCTCGAAGTCGGCCAGACCGCCAGCTACAGCAAGGCCGTGGAAGAGCGCGACATCCTGCTGTTCGCCGCGGTGTCCGGCGACCACAACCCGGTGCACCTGGACGCCGAATACGCGGCCACCACCATGTTCAAGGAGCGCATCGCCCACGGCATGTTCAGCGGCGCGCTGATCAGCGCCGCCGTGGCCTGCACCCTGCCCGGCCCGGGCACCATCTACGTGGGCCAGCAGATGAGCTTCCAGAAGCCGGTCAAACTCGGCGACACCCTGACCGTACGCCTGGAAATCCTCGAGAAGCTGCCGAAATTCCGCGTGCGCATCGCCACCCGTGTGTTCAACCAGCACGACGAGCTGGTGGTCGACGGCGAAGCTGAAATCATCGCGCCACGCAAGGCCGTTACCGTCGAGCTGGCGACCCTGCCGCCGATCAGCATCGGTTAATGCATTGCGCGCAGGCTCGGGCCTGCGCCTCCCTCCTCTGACCCTTTCTGGAACTCACCATGCCACTGTCCATGCATTCCATCTCGATCCCGGTGTTCACTCGCCAGCTGACCAACCTGTCGACCATCCTCGGCCTCGCTGCGGCCAACGCCGAAGCCCGCAAGATCGAGCAGAGCGTGCTGCTCGCCTCGCGCCTGGCGCCGGACATGTTCCCGCTCAGCCGCCAGGTGCAGATCGCCTGTGACACCGTCAAGGCCGGTGCAGCCCTGCTGGCCGGCGTCGAGGCGCCGAGCCATGCCGATGACGAAACCAGCTTCGCCGAGCTGCAGGCACGTATCGCCAAGACCCTGGAATTCGTGCAGGGCATCAGCGCCGCCCAGCTCGACGGCAGCGAAGACCGCACCGTGACGCTCAAGCGCCGTGACAAGGAAACCCACTTCCAGGGCCAGGCCTTCCTGCTCGATCACGTGCTGCCCAACCTGTACTTCCACATCACCACCACCTACGCCATCCTGCGCCACAACGGCGTGGAACTGGGTAAGCGCGACTTTCTAGGCACCCGCTGAGGGCTCTCGCAGTATTCAGTGAACCGTGTGAAGCCACTGCTACAAGGCGCAAGTGGCCTGTCGTAGGGTGGACGACGCCCCATCCGTCCACCGCTCTGCGATCGCAATGTGGATGAAAAGAGCGTCATCCACCCTACATCTAGCGAACGGCTGTACCCTCCAATTAGCAGGCAAAAGCGTATCGAGGCGCCCAGTGACCTCTTGGTGCATGCCCGTCGGCATCGCACCAAGACAGGTCAAATCTGTTCATTTCACACAACCATAATCCCCATAAAAAGCCGAAAAACCTCGTTTCATTGTGCACATCGCACAACCCGCACTGTACGTGCTGCCAAACCGATCAGTTGGCACGTCGCCTGCTATAGCCATGGCTTCCCTCATCCTGTGGAGCCAGGCCATGACCCACCCCACCACCGACAGCGACTACCCCTTGAGCGAAGTGCCGGCCGGCGCCCGCAAGGGGCTGTTCTCCACCTCGATCATGCTGTTCTCCTTCACCTTCTTCACCGCCACCATGTTCGCCGGCGGCAAGATCGGCATGGCCTTCGACTTCACCACGCTGATCTGGGCGGCGATCATCGGCAACCTGCTGCTCGGCGCCTACGCTGCCGTGCTGGGCCTGATCGCCTGCCGCAGCGGCCTCAACTCGGTGCTGATGGGCCGCTTCTGCTTTGGCGAGGCCGGCAGCAAGCTCTCCGACGTGCTGCTCGGTTTCACCCAGATCGGCTGGTACGCCTGGGGCACCGCCACGGTGGCCATCGTGCTGGTGAAGATTCTCGGCCTGCCGCAAGGCCTGACCATCCCGCTGATGGTGCTGTTCGGCTTCGCCTTCTGCATCACCGCGTTCATCGGCTACAAGGGCCTGGATATCCTCTCGCGGATTTCCGTGCCGGCGATGCTCGCCCTGCTGCTCTGCTCGCTGTGGATCGCCACCGACGACATCGGTGGCCTGAGCGCGCTGATGGCCATCGAGCCGACCCAGAGCATGACCCTGAGCGTGGCCATCACCATGGTCTTCGGCACCTTCGTCAGCGGCGCCACCCAGGCCACCAACTGGACGCGCTTCGCCCGCACCGGGCGTATCGCGGTGATCGCCAGCATGGTCGGCTTCTTCCTGGGCAACGGCCTGATGATCGTCGCCGGTGCCTATGGCGCCATCGTCTACCAGCAGCCGGACGTCGTCGAAGTGCTGGTGCTGCAAGGCCTGTCCATGGCGGCTGTGGTGATGCTGTTCCTCAACCTGTGGACCACCCAGGACAACACCATCTACAACTTCGCCGCCGCCGGCTGCAACCTGCTGCGCACCGGCCGGCGCAAGACGGTGACCGTGGTCGGCGCCGGCATCGGCACGCTGCTCGCCATCGGCGGCATGTACGAGCTGCTGATCCCCTTCCTGATCCTGCTCGGCTCGATCATCCCGCCGATTGGCGGAGTGATCATGGCCGACTATTTCTACGGTCATAAGAGCCGCTACCCGCTGCTCGCCGAAGCCCGCATCCCGGCCTTCAACTGGGTCGGCCTCGGCGCCTACGGCGTCGGCGCGCTGTGCGCCTACTTCTCGCCCTGGATCGCGCCGCTGGTGGGCATCGCCGTCGCTGCCGTGGTGTACATCGCCCTGTTCGAGACGAAGAAAGTCTTCGCCGCACGTGGCGTGGTCGCCCGCGCATGAGCCTGAGCGTCGCCGACGTACTGACCCTGCCCGGCCTGCAGGCGCTGCGCCTGCGCGCCGGCCAGGCGGCCCGGGGCAACCCGGTGCGCTGGCCCTACGTGGCCGAGAACGCGGACATCGCCGACTGGGTGATGGGCGGCGAGCTGGTGTTCGTCACCGGCATCAACCATCCGCGTGATGAAGCCAACCTGCTGCTTCTGGTGCGCCAGGCGGTCGAACGGGCCACCGCCGGGCTGGTGATCCTCACCGGCGCAGAGTACATCCAGGCGATTCCGGCCAGCGTGATCGCCGAAGCCGAACGCCTGGGCCTGCCGCTATTGGAACAGCCCTACGGGTTGAAGATGGTGGTGGTCACCCAGGCCATCGGTACGGCACTGGTACACCAGCAGGTGCTCGGCAGCTCGCGCCAGCACGTGCTGGAGCAACTGCTGGAAGGCGACTACCAGTCCATCGATATCCTGCTGCAGCGCGCTGCCAGCCTCGATCTGCCGCTGAACGTGCCGCGCCAGGTCGCCCTGCTGCGCCTGCAGAACAGCGAGCAACTGTTCGACGGCGAGGCGGCCGCCAACGGCGAACGCCTGCTGCGCGACGCCCGCCAGTGCCTGCAGCAGCGCCTCGAGCAGTGCCTGCAGGCACTGGGTGACGCCCTGCCACTGATCGGCCAGGGCGAGCATTGGATCGCCCTGCTGCCCTGCACGAACAATCACGACGAACAACGCAATCGCACGCTGCTGAGCGAACTGCTCGGCGCGCTGGACGCGCGCCTGCAGCCGCAACGCACGGTGCTCGGCCTCAGCACCGGCGGCCACCCGCCCCAGCGCTTCGCCCTCGCCCTCGGCCAGGCCCGCCAGGCCCTGGTCGCCGCCCAGGCCTTTCCCGAGCGGCTGGGCTCGTGCAGCTTCAACGAACTGGGGGCGATCGAATTGCTCGCCGCGATCCGCGACCGCAGCCTGCTCGAGCGCTTCGTCGAGCGCACCCTGGGCCCGCTGATCGGCGATGATTCACGCCACGAGCCGGTGCTGATGCCGACCCTGGAAGCCTGGTTCTTCGAGAACGCCAACCTCGCCCTGGCCGCGCAACGCCTGGGCGTACACCGCAACACCCTGAGCTACCGTGTACAACGTATCGAAGCGCTGACCGGCTGCTCGTTCGATGATCCTCACGACCGGCTGAACATCAGCATCGCCCTGCTGATCCGTCGCCTGTCGTCTCATAGCCTGCCAAGGAGTACCCCATGAACATCGTCAACGCCCGCCTGCGTGGCCGCGAAGGTCTTTTCCACATTGCCCTGGACGGCGCGCAGATTGCCGCCATCAGCGAGCAGCCGAGGGAGGTCAGCGCCGGCGCAGGTGATCTCGATGCCGCCAGCAACCTGGTGGTCGCGCCCTTCGTCGAGCCGCATATTCATCTGGACGCCACCCTGACCGCCGGCGAGCCGGCCTGGAACATGAGCGGCACGCTGTTCGAAGGCATCGAGCGCTGGGCCGAGCGCAAGGCGCTGGTCACCCATGAAGACACCAAGAGCCGCGCCAAGAAGACCATCGACATGCTGGTCGACCACGGCATCCAGCACGTGCGCACCCACGTCGACGTCACCGACCCGAGCCTGGCTGCCCTCAAGGCGATGCTCGAAGTGCGCGAGGAAACCCGCCACCTGATCGACCTGCAGATCGTCGCCTTTCCCCAGGAGGGCATCGAGTCTTATGCCAACGGCCGTGCGCTGATGGAGCAGGCGGTGGCGCTGGGCGCCGACGTGGTCGGCGGCATTCCGCATTTCGAGAATACCCGTGACCAGGGCGTCAGCTCGATCAAGTTCCTGATGGATCTGGCCGAGCGCACCGGCTGCCTAGTGGACGTGCACTGCGACGAGACCGACGACCCGCAGTCGCGCTTTCTCGAAGTGCTGGCCGAAGAAGCCCGGGTGCGCGGCATGGGCGCGCGGGTCACCGCCAGCCACACCGTGGCCATGGGCTCCTACGACAACGCCTACTGCTCCAAGCTGTTTCGCCTGCTGAAGATGAGCGGCATCAACTTCGTCTCCTGCCCCACCGAGAGCATCCACCTGCAGGGCCGCTTCGACAGCTACCCGAAACGCCGGGGCCTGACCCGCGTGGCGGAGATCGACCGCGCCGGCATGAACGTCTGCTTCGGCCAGGACTCCATCGTCGACCCCTGGTACCCGCTGGGCAACGGCAACATCCTGCGCATCCTCGAAGCCGGCCTGCATATCTGCCATATGCTCGGCTACGAAGACCTCAAGCGCAGCCTGGACCTGATCACCGACAACAGCGCCCGCACCCTGCACCTGGGTGAGCGCTACGGCATCGAAGTGGGTCGCCCGGCCAACCTGCTGATTCTCTCGGCGCCCGACGATTACGAGATGGTCCGCACCCAGGGCCATGCCCTGGTCTCGGTGCGCCACGGGGAAGTGCTGATGCGCCGCACGCCAGCGAGCGTGCAGCGCGGCTGATCAATCGCCGCCCGTAGCCCGGCGTTGCGCGCAGCGATACCCGGGCTACGAAACCGTGGGAGGGGCTTTAGCCCCGATATACCGTGGGGAGCCCGGGCAAAGCCCCTCCCACATTGACCAAACGCGCCCTACTCCACCCGCACGCTGGCGGTCATGCCGGCACTGAGCTGAACCTTCTCGGGCAGGCTATCGAGCTTGATGCGCACCGGAATGCGCTGGGCCAGGCGCACCCAGTTGAAGGTCGGCTCGACGTTGGCCAGCAGTTGGCCGTCCGGGCTGGCGTTGCGGTCGGTGATGCCGCGGCTGATGCCTTCCACTTCGCCCCGAATCTCCTGCTCACCGCCCATCAACCAGATTTCCACCGGTGCGCCGACCTGGATGCGCGGCAGCTTGGTTTCCTCGAAATACGCCTGCACGTAGAACGAGGCGGTATCGACCAGGGCCATCACCGCCTGCCCGGCCGTCACGTAGTTGCCCTGGGCCAGCCTGAGGTTGGTGACCTGGCCGTCACGCGGCGCGCGCACTTCGCTGCGCTCGAGGTTGAGCTGGGCGATCCGCAGGTCGGCCTGGGCCTCGCGGTATTCGCTACGGGCCATCTCGGCGTTGATCTGCGCGTTCTCGCGCAGCTCGGCGCTGATCGCCTGGCTGCCCAGGCGCGCGCGACGGGACGCTTCGTGCTCGCGCAGGCTGAGCTGCTGCCTGCGGATATCCACCACGGCCTGGGCCTTTTCCAGGGCGGCCTGGTAGCGGTCACGGTCGATGGTCATCAGCAGGTCGCCGGCTTTCACCTGCTGGTTGTCGCGCACCTTGAGTTCCAGCACCCAGCCGGACACGTCCGGGGCGATGGTCACCACGTCGGCACGCACCCGGGCGTCCCGGGTCCAGGGCGAATACATGTAGTGCTGCCAGATCCACGAGCCAGCCAGGATCGCCGCTACCACCACGGCCAGGGTGATGCCGACGCGAATGGTCGAACGCATGCTTTTCTCCTTAATTCGCCAGGACGGCAATCACCGCCGCCAGGACGCAAACGAACAGGGCGCAGTCGAACAACGCTTCGTGCCAGATCCACTGTGCCAAACCGACACGCTGCAGCCCGAGGCGAATCACGCCGGTGAGCAGCAGCGCCAAAACCGCGTAGGCCGCCATGGGGCTCAGCAATACGCCGCCCAACGACCACTCATGCAAGCCCATGATCCGCTCCTCTCAAGTGGCACCAATGACGCCAGCCGTTCTGCAACTGCAACAGCGCCGCCTCGGCCAGGCGCTTGTCGATGCTTGGCGTGCAGGCGCGCAGGGCCTCCTGCAATTCGGCCACCGGTGCGTTCAGCGCGTCCTCGCGGCCCGGTGCGGGGCCGCGCTCCAGAGCATCGTCGAGACGTTCCAGAAAGCGCCGCTGCGAGCGCGCCAAACCGGCATCGGCCCTGGCCAGGCAGGCGCGCAGGTGCAGCAATTCATCACCCAGGTCAAGACCGGCCACACCCTCGTCCCAGCGGCTGCGTGCCTGATCCGGGCGCGCCGGATAGTGCCGCGCCAGCTGCAGCAGGCGGTCGGCCATGCGCCCGCCGAACCAGTTTTCAGCCCGGCCCAGGTCGCGACGGGTGAGCCGGCCGAGGTCGACCAGCATGGCATGCACCAGGCGCCGGCCATGCCACACCGGGTTGCGCAGCACGATCACGCGAAACGCCATGACCGCCACGGCCACGCCCATGAGCATGCCCGGCGCCTCGTTGAGGAAGAATTCGACGTTGTAGCCGACACCCGGTGGCGGCAGGCAGAGTACGATGAAGTGCAGGCAGAACGCCGTGGACGTAGCCGCCACCGCCGGCTTGGCCATGCCCAGCACGCCAAAGAACAGTGGCACGCCGAGCACCATGCAGAGCATCACGAAACCGTCGATCTGCGGCATCAGGATCTGCCCGACGAAGAACGCCACCGGCAGCGCGTACAAAATGCCGCGCAGGAACATCAGGCCGATCTGCGGCGCCGCCTCCAGCCGCGCGAACAGGCTGCACACCACGCAGGCCAGCAGCATGGCGCCGGTGGCGTGGGTCCAGCCGGTGGCCAGCCAGAAGCTCGCCAGGGTCAGGAACGCCAGCGCGCTGCGCGAGCCATAGACCAGCGCGCTCTGCCAGTCGTAGTGCCAGGACAGCGCCCGCGGCGCATCGGCCGGCGCCCTGCCCTGCTCGACGGCCAGCAGCGCACGGCTGGCGTCCTCGATACGCATCAGCAGCACCGCCATGCGCTCCAGGCACAGCTGCTGGCCGCCGTTTAGCTCGTCGTCCCCGGCAGCCTGACGCAGGCGCTCGATCAGCTGCGCCCGGTCGTCTGCGTCGTTCTGCAGGCGCTCGTCGACCTCCTGCAACCAGGGCGCCACGGCCTCGGCCTCGAGGCTGTTCAATTGCCGCCACTGGCGCGCCACACCGCGGGCCAGGCGCAGCACGCCGAGCAGGTCGCGGCTGAGTACCCGCAGGGCGATGGCCCGCTGGCGACCGCGCTCGCCCTCGAACCAGGCGTGCTCGCGCTGGGCATCCACGGCGACGATACGTGACAGGGCCTCGAGCAGGCCCTTGCGCGCCTCCTCCTCGCCGGTCAGCGCCTGGCGCGCCGCCTTCAGGCCGGTCTGCCAGGCATCGCGGGCCTGCTGGGCCAGCTGGCGCTCGACCCGCTGCGGCCACAGCAATGCGCTGCTCAGGGTGGCGCAGACGATGCCCAGGCAGATCTCCGTGGAACGGGCGATGGCTTCGTCGAAGATCACCTGGGGCTTGCCGATGGCCGGCAAACCGATGATCGCCACCGTATAGCCGGCCAGCACGAAGGCGTAGGACCAGGCGCTACGCAGCATGGTCGACGCCGCCGTACACAGGCCCAGCCACAGGGCGAAGGCCAGCACGAACAGCAGCGGCATCTGCGCGAACAGCGCCATCATCACCACCGCCATGAAGGTGCCGACCAGGGTACCCAGCAAGCGCGCCAGGCCCTTCTGCACCACCATGCCGGACAGCGGCTGGGCGACGATAAAGGCGGTCATCAGGGCCCACTGCGGCTGTTCGAGGCCCAGGCGCAGGGCGAGCCAAAGCGCCAGACCGCCGCCGAGCAGGGTCTTGATCGCGAACTGGAGGGCTTGGGTGCTCGGCGCAACGAACGCCAGCAGGGGATCACGCACGGTGCTTACCTAAAAGGGTCTCAGCTCTGAACATAGCCGTAGCCGATGGGTTCCGCCTCCGTGCAGGCGGCAAATTATTAGCTAGCTAAGCATATACTGTCCAGAGGGTCGCGTGGCCCAGGTGATGGATACGCCGAATGCGGTACGAAAAAAAGGGCGACCGAAGTCGCCCCAATGCCTTGCGTGCTCGTGAGCCTGGAGATCACTGCGGCTTTTTCTTGCTCGCATCCTTCCAGACGAAATACGTGAACCCGACGCCAAACAGAATCATCAGTCCGACAGTGCCGATACCGGCCAGAACCACCACATCTAAGAACATGCTGCCTCCTTGCATCCGTTGTCGCTCGGGTATGGGGCTACGTTAACAGCCACGCGCTGCCCGCCATTGATCCAGGTCAAATGCCAGGCACGAGCGAACGCAAGCGGCCAGACGGCGACTGTTCTGCATCAATAATTTAGACAGCTCTGGGGCAGCGCCAACGGATACGCAGAAAAGCTGCGTTAGCGCCTGTTCACGATCTTTTGTAAGTCCGCAAAAAGCAGACTGGCCGATGAACAGAGCTTGTAGGAGGGGCTTTAGCCGCGAGCGTTTGATGTGCGAAGGGCTTGCGGCTAAAGCGGATCGCCGCCCGGCCCCTCCCGCGAGATCGCGGCCGAATCACTGACACCACTCAGCCAAAACCGATGGAATCCAGCTCAAGGATGCTGAGCAGGTTCTTATCGTTTCTTCGGTTTGCTATTGGGCTTCTTCTTGCCTTTGGGCAGTGGTAGCGCCTGTTCGAAGGCGTTGCGCATCTCCTCGAGCTTCCTGTCGCGCAGGTCGTGGATGCGCTTGTCGCGCTCGGCGGCGAAATCGATCAACTTCACGTCATTGCTCATAGCGGCGTCCGGATCAGACGAAACGTCAGGTTCAGGCGAGGGGCACAGGGCTTGCGCGTCTTGGCCACCTGGTGCTGCCAATGATGCTGCGTCCGGCCGCTCATGACCAGTAGCGAGCCATGCTCCAGCTGCAGGGAGTGTTCGATGCGCGTGGCGCCCTTGCGGCGCAGATCGAAGCGCCGCACGCCGCCCAGGCTCAGGGACGCCACCAGCGGCTCGGCGCCGAGTTCGCGCTCGTCATCGCTGTGCCAGCCCATGCAGTCCTGGCCATCACGGTAGTAGTTGAGCAGCGCGCCATTGAGTGGCTGCCCGAGGGTGTCGACCAGGCGCTGGCGAATCTCGGCGAGCAGCGGCGTCCAGGGCAGCGGCTGGTGGGTCATGCCGGAATAACGGTAACTGGCTTCGCTGTCGCCATACCAGGCCAGCAGGCGCGGCACTGGATGACGACGACCGAACAGCAGCACGTCGGGTTGTTGCCAGGGCGTTTGCTCGACCAGCGTTTGCAGCCAGCAATCGGCCGTGGCGGCGTCGAGCCAGTGGGGCTGATAGGCGAGTTCGGCATCCGGCAGCTGCAACGCTGGGTGATCGAACAGACCAGCCTGCGGAGTGTCCACGTGCGTCAAACCTCGACGTCCACCCAGAGACCCTGGCGCGGCAACTGATCGATCCCCGGCTCATCCGCCTCGTCGACCTCGCCCTCGGCCAGCTCGGCGGCCGTGTAGCCACGCCGCTGCTGGCGGCGCTGCTCTTCACGCAGTCGTTCCGCCACTTCGTCGGGGTGACGTTTGTCCAGGCCGACAGAATCTTCCTGAGCCGTTTCAGCGGTGGGCGTCACCGGCGCGATCTCCGGGCGCGGCTTGACCACGTCCTGCTGGGCGGTGACGGGTATCAGGCTGTGAGGAATCGGCGGCAACATAGGTGACCTCTCTTTGCAACCTTATCGGCCATACGGCGGGCGACTTTACGGCTGCGTTACTACACTGTCTGACCGGGCGGGCGTCGGTAAGTGCCAAATCGGCCATGATGCACCTTTGGTCAAACCTGGCACTGCGGTAACATAGCCGGCTTTTTCACAGGTGGAGACAGGCAGCATGGCGGAGTATCAACCGGGGCAACGCTGGATCAGCGACAGCGAAGCGGAACTGGGCTTGGGCACCATCCTCATGCAGGACGGCCGCATGCTCACCGTGCTCTACCCCGCCACCGGCGAAACCCGCCAGTACGCGGCCCGCAATGCGCCGCTGACCCGCGTGCGTTTCTCGCCGGGCGACGAGATCACCCACTTCGAAGGCTGGAAGCTGACCGTACGCGAAGTCGATGACGTCGATGGCCTCTTGGTCTATCACGGCCTCGACGCCAAGAACCAGGCCGTCACCCTGCCGGAAACCCAGCTGTCCAACTTCATCCAGTTCCGCCTGGCCAGCGACCGCCTGTTCGCCGGGCAGATCGACCCGCTGCCCTGGTTCTCCCTGCGCTACCGCACCCTGGAGTTCACCAGCAAGCAGGTGCAGTCCTCGCTGTGGGGCCTGGGCGGCGTGCGTGCGCAACCCATCGCGCACCAGTTGCACATCGCCCGTGAAGTGGCCGACCGCATCGCCCCGCGCGTACTGCTGGCCGACGAAGTGGGCCTGGGCAAGACCATCGAAGCCGGCCTGGTGATCCATCGCCAGCTGCTCTCCGGGCGCGCCAGCCGCGTGCTGATCCTGGTGCCGGAAAACCTGCAGCACCAGTGGCTGGTGGAAATGCGCCGGCGCTTCAACCTGGAAGTGGCGCTGTTCGACGCCGAGCGCTTTATCGAGAGCGACGCCAGCAACCCGTTCGAGGACGCACAACTGGCGCTGGTTGCGCTGGAGTGGCTGTGCGAGGACGAAAAGGCCCAGGACGCGCTGTTCGCCGCCGGCTGGGACCTGATGGTGGTCGACGAAGCCCACCACCTGGTCTGGCACCCGGAAAAGGCCAGCCGCGAGTACAGCCTGGTCGAACAGCTGGCCGAAGTGATCCCTGGCGTGCTGCTGCTCACCGCCACCCCCGAGCAGCTCGGCCAGGACAGCCACTTCGCGCGCCTGCGCCTGCTCGACCCGAATCGTTTCCATGACCTGGACGCCTTCCGCGCCGAAAGCGCCAGCTACAAACCGGTGGCCGAGGCGGTGCAGGAGCTGCTCGACCAGGGCCAGCTCAGCGCCCAGGCCCGCGATGCCATCGGCAGCTTCCTCGGCGATGAAAGCCGCCAATTGCTGGATGCCGCCGACGGTGGCGACAGCGACGCCCGCGCCCGCCTGGTACGCGAGCTGCTCGACCGTCATGGCACCGGCCGCCTGCTGTTCCGCAACACCCGCGCCGCCGTACAGGGCTTCCCGGAGCGCGAGCTGCACCCCTACCCGTTGCCGAGCCCGGACGAGTACATGGAGCTGCCGCTCGGCGAGCATGCCGAGCTGTACCCGGAAGTCAGTTACCAGGGCCAGGCCGATGTCGAGGAAGACCAGCGCTGGTGGCGCTTCGACCCGCGCGTCGAGTGGCTGATCGACACCCTGAAGATGCTCAAGAAATTCAAGGTGCTGGTGATCTGCGCCCACGCCGAGACCGCCATGGACCTGGAGGACGCCCTGCGCGTGCGCTCCGGCATCCCGGCCACCGTCTTCCACGAGGGCATGAGCATCCTCGAGCGCGACCGCGCCGCGGCCTACTTCGCCGACGAAGAATTCGGCGCCCAGGTGCTGATCTGTTCGGAAATCGGCTCCGAAGGCCGCAACTTCCAGTTCGCCCACCACCTGGTGCTGTTCGACCTGCCGGCCCACCCGGACCTGCTCGAGCAGCGCATCGGCCGCCTCGACCGCATCGGCCAGAAGCACAAGATCCAGTTGCACGTGCCGTACATGGAAAACAGCCCCCAGGAGCGCCTGTTCCAGTGGTACCACCAGGCGCTGAACGCCTTCCTGGCCACCTGCCCGACCGGCAACGCCCTGCAGCACCAGTTCGGCAGCCGCCTGCTGCCGATGCTGGAGAACGCCGACGATGGCCAGTGGCAAGCGCTGATCGACGAAGCCACCGCCGAGCGCAAGCGCCTGGAAGGCGACCTGCACGCCGGTCGCGACCGCCTGCTGGAACTCAACTCCGGCGGTGCCGGTGAAGGCGAGGCGCTGGTCGAGGCGATCCTCGAGCAGGACGACCAGTTCGCCCTGCCGATGTACATGGAGCAGCTGTTCGACGCCTTCGGCATCGACAGCGAAGACCATTCCGACAATGCCCTGATCCTGCGCCCCAGCGAGAAGATGCTCGATGCCAGCTTCCCGCTCGGCGACGACGAAGGCGTGACCATCACCTACGACCGCGACCTGGCCCTGTCCCGCGAAGACATGCAGTTCCTGACCTGGGAACACCCCATGGTGCAGGGCGGCATGGACCTGGTGCGCTCCGGCTCGATGGGCAATACCTCGGTGGCGCTGATCAAGAACAAGGCGCTCAAGCCTGGCACCGTGCTGCTCGAGCTGCTGTACGTCAGCGAGGTGGTGGCGCCGCGCAAACTGCAGCTGGGCCGCTACCTGCCCCCTGCCGCCCTGCGCTGCCTGCTCGACGGCAACGGCAACGACCTGGCCTCCAAGGTGTCCTTCGACACCCTCAACGACCAGCTCGAAGCCGTACCGCGCGCCAGCGCCAACAAGTTCGTGCAGGCCCAGCGTGATGCGCTGACGCCAAAGATCGCCGCCGGGGAGGCCAAGGTCTCGCCGCGCCATGTCGAGCGGGTCACCGAAGCCAAGCGTCGCCTGGCTGCCGAACTGGACGAAGAACTGGCCCGCCTGACCGCCCTGCAGGCGGTCAACCCGAGCGTGCGCGACAGCGAACTGGAGGCCCTGCGCGAGCAGCGCGAGCAAGGCCTGGCCATGCTCGACAAGGCCGCCCTGCGCCTGGAAGCCATCCGGGTGCTGGTCGCGGGTTAAGCCAAGTCGGAGGTAGGTGGAGCCCATCGCCATTTGATGGCTTTCACCCACACCCTGGGGCTTGATCTAACTTGTGGGAGCGGGCCATGCCCGCGAAGCTGTCGCGCGCATGGCGCGCTCCCACTGAGGCTGGTGAAACCCATCAGGGTTTCTCCCTCTTCAATGAGTTCGCTCAGCGCCCACTTCCGTGAAAATCCCTCACACCATCTGCAACCGCTGCCTGCGCGTCGGCGCCGGGTAGGCGCTGTCGATCGCCTGCAGATCGGCGGCGCTGAGTTGCAGTTCAGCGGCCGCGGCGTTTTCGGCCAGGTGCCTGGGGTCGCTGGCCTTGGGAATCACCAGCACATTGGGCTGGCGCAGCGCCCAGGCCAAGGCGACCTGGGCGGTGCTCACGCCATGCTGCTGGGCCACCTGTCGCAGTGCCGCGGCCGCCAGCAGCGCACCACCCTGCCCCAGCGGACAATAGGCCATCAGAGGCATGTTCTGGCGCTGCTGCCAGGGCAGCAGGTCGAACTCCACGCCGCGCTCCTCGGGGTTGTAGAGCACCTGGTTGGTGGCGCAGGCCGGTTCGCCGAGTTCCTGCAGGTCATCTAGGTCGAAGTTGGAAACGCCCCAGCGGCCGATCTTGCCCTGCTCGCGCAGGCGCTCGAAGGCTTCGACCGTTTCCTCCAGCGGGTGCTGGCCGCGCCAGTGCAGCAGATAGAGGTCGAGGTAGTCGGTGCCCAGGCGTTGCAAGCTGCGCTCACAAGCCGCCACCACGCCACTGCGGCTGGCGTTGTGCGGGTAGACCTTGCTGACCAGAAACACCTGATCACGCTTGCCGCTGATCGCCTCGCCGACGACCGCTTCGGCGCCGCCTTCGCCGTACATTTCGGCGGTATCAATCAGCCGCAAGCCGCGCTCGATACCTTCACGCAGCGCAGCGACTTCGCCTCTGCGCCGATCGCGGTTTTCCGCCATGCGCCAGGTGCCCTGGCCTATCACCGGTACCTGAGTGCCGGCCAACTCGAGTGTGCGCATCATGCTTCCTCCTGGTGATTGCATCCTGACCGGCAGGTATGGCTCAGGTTCAGGCCAACGGCGCGGGCCTAGGTTTATGTAAAGGCAGGATTTTTTTGACCGATCAGTCGGACAGCGCGTCGCTCAGCGGCTACGCTGTGAAGGAAAGGACAAGCCAGGGCCAGTTGACCATGGGCGCACTATGGCGATCCGACTCCGCACCGCCTGTACGCGAGCACAAGGTCGCGACCGCGGTGCCGCGCAAACCCCAGCCCCGCAAGCACCCTGTGCGCTGGGTGGTCGGCTCGACGCTGTTGCTCGGGCTGATCGGAGCGAGTGGATTGCTGATCTACGAACTGCGCACCGCCCATTTCCAGTCCAGCGAACTGAGCCGCTACGCCGCCACGCTCACCTATGAAATCGAAGACGGCCCCAGCGACGCCATCGTCTATCCCGGTAACGGCCCCTTCGATCAACGTCAGGGCTACAGCCGCCTGCCGACCTTTATCGAACGCCTGCAGGGCCGCGGCTTCGAAGTGCTGCAGCAGGCGCGTTTCTCGCCAGCACTGAGCGACTACGCCGAGCGCGGCTTCTTCGCGCCCTTCGCCGAGAAGGCGCAAACCGGTGTGAACATCGAGGATTGCCGCGGCACACCCTTCTACACCGTGCGTAACCCACGTCAGCGCTACAGCGACTTCGCCGCGATTCCTGCGCTGGTGATCGGCAGCCTGCTGTTCATCGAGGACCGCCAGTTGCTTGCTGCCGAGCCGGCCGAAGCCAACCCGGCGGTGGACTGGCCGCGCTTCGTGAAAGCGGCGCTATCCCAGGTCGGCAAGTACGTCGGTATGCAGGATCAGTCCGCTGGTGGCAGCACCCTGGCCACCCAGCTGGAGAAGTACCGCCATTCCCCGGACGGCATTACCCATGCGCCGGCCGAGAAACTGCGCCAGATGATCTCCGCCAGCGTGCGCGCCTACCAGGGCGGCCCGCAGACACTCGTGGCCAGGCAGAACATCGTGCGCGACTACCTCAACAGCGTGCCGCTCTCGGCCGCCCCCGGCCATGGTGAGGTGCACGGCCTGGCCGATGGCCTGCGCATCTGGTTCGGCGTGGATTTCGTCACCACCAACCGTCTGCTCGACGCCGAGCAGGCCAGCGATGCCAACCTGGCCGAGCGGGGCCTGGCGCTGCGCCAGGTGCTATCGCTGATGATCGCCCAGCGCCGGCCCTCGTATTACCTCGCCCAGGGCCGTGCAGAACTGGCCGCGCTGGTCGACAGCCACCTGCGTCTGTTGGCCGACGGTGGCGTGCTGGACAGCAAACTGCGCGACGTGGCCCTGGCCCAGCAGGTGACTTACCGCGACTGGCAGACCGATCCCAACCTGCAGCGCATCGACAGCGACAAGGGCATCAGCATGGCGCGGGCACGATTGGCCGGCCTGCTCAATCTGTCCTACTACGAACTCGACAGGCTCGACCTGGAAGCGCGCTCGAGCCTGAATTCGGACCTGCAGCAACAGGTCAGCCTGTACCTCGAACAACTCGCCGACCCGGCCTTCGCCGAAGGCGTCGGCCTGTTCGGCGACCGCTTGCTGTCGCCCAGCAAGACCGGTGACGTGCGCTACAGCTTCACCCTGTTCGAGCGCACGCCCAACGGCAACCAGGTGCGCGTGCAGACCGACAACACCCATCAGCCCTTCGACATCAACGAAAGCAGCAAGCTGGAGCTGGGCTCTACCGCCAAGCTGCGGGTAATGGCCACCTACCTGGAGGTGATCGCCGAACTGCATGGCCGGCTCGCCGGCATGAGCCCGGCGCAGCTGCGCAGCCAGGACATCGCCGATCTGGATCTGCTCAGCCGCTGGGCCGTCGACTACCTGCTCAGCAACCCGGGTGCCGACCTCACCCCCATGCTCGATGCTGCACTGGAGCGTCGCTACTCGGCCAGCCCGGCGGAACGCTTCTTCACCGGCGGCGGCCTGCATACCTTCGGCAACTTCCGCAATGAGGACAATGGCCGGCGCCCGACCCTGCGCGAGTCGCTACGCGAATCGATCAACCTGCCCTTCGTGCGCCTGATGCGCGACCTGGTGCGCTACAGCACCTACCAGGCGCCGGGCAACAGCGCCGCCCTGCTCAAGGACGACAAGGACCCGCGGCGCCAGGAGTACCTGAGCCGCTTTGCCGACCGCGAAGGCACCACCTTCATGCTGCGCTTCTGGCGCAAGTACCAGGGCCAGTCCGCCCAGGAGCGCCTGGATACCTTTATCGGCGGCCTGCGCCTGACCGACACGCGCCTGGCCGCGGTACACCGCTACCTGATGCCGGGGGTCGGCCAGGCGACCTTTGGCAATTTCATCAAGGCTCACCTGCCGGGCGCACGGATCAGCGACAAGCGCATCGACGAGCTCTACCGGCGTTATGGCCCCGGCGCTTTCAGCCTGCCGGACCAGGGCTACATCGCTCGCGTGCACCCGCTGGAGCTGTGGCTGCTGAAATACCTGATCGACCACCCGCAGGCCTCCTTCAACGACGCGGTGAGCGCCAGCGCCGAGCAGCGTCAGGAAGTCTACGGCTGGCTGTTCAAGAGCCGTCACAAGAGCGCCCGCGACAGCCGCATCCGCATCATGCTGGAGGTCGAGGCCTTCCTGGATATTCACCAGCGCTGGCAGAACCTGGGTTACCCCTTCGAGTACCTGGTGCCGTCCCTGGCCACCGCCCTGGGCAGCTCGGGGGACCGCCCCGCGGCCCTGGCCGAGCTGATCGGCATCATCCAGAACGATGGCATCCGCCTGCCCACGGTGCGCATCGACAGCCTGCACTTCGCCGCAGGCACGCCTTACGACACGCGCCTGGGCCACGTACTCGAAGCCGGCAAACGGGTGATGGCCCCTGAGGTCGCCGCGGCGCTGCGCGAGGCCCTGTCACAGGTGGTGGATGGCGGTACCGCGCGGCGCCTGCAGGGCGCCTTCAGCCTGGCCGATGGCAGCCCGTTGACCCTGGGCGGCAAGACCGGCACCGGCGACAACCGCATGACCAGCGTGGGTCGCGGCGGCCAGGTGATCAGCTCGCGGGTGCAGAACCGCACCGCCACCTTCGTGTTCTTTCTCGGCCCGGACCACTTCGGCACCCTCACCGCCTTCGTACCGGGCCGCGCCGCAGAGAACTTCCGCTTCACCTCGGCGCTGCCGGTGCAGGTGCTCAAGGGCATGCAACCGATCCTGGCGCCCTACCTGCAAACCGGTGCGCGCACGCTGTGCGCTCCGCCACCACAGCAGCAGATGGCGCAGGTGGTGCGCTAGCACAAGGCCGCACACTCCGTAGGAGGGGCTTTAGCCCCGAGCTCTTTGTTTGCCTTGATAAAAAGCTCGGGGCTGAAGCCCCTCCTACAAAAGCGGCAGCAACGATGCCGCTTGTGCCTTACTCGCGCCTTCCCTACCGCCAACGAACCCTAACGCTTCTGCCTCAGATACAACGCCTCCACCTTCTCCCGTGCCCAGGGCGTCTTGCGCAGGAAGGTCAGGCTCGACTTGATGCTCGGGTCGCTCTTGAAGCAGCGGATGTCGATACGCTGAGCCAGGCCGTCCCAGCCGAATTGCTCGACCAGTTCGGTCAGGATGGCTTGCAGGGTGATGCCGTGCAGCGGGTCTTTGGAGGGGGACATGGCGGGTTCCTGATGGCTGGGCGACAAGCTTATCAGCAGGCGCCAATGAAAAGGCCCGGACACTGCCGGGCCTTTTGATCACGCGTTACGCAGGCGCGATCAGAGATGGGCGTCCTGGTACTCCCTCTCGGCTTCGTCGAAGCGCTTGACCATCGCCGGCGAGGCCGGGCGACCGATCTTGCTGAACACCACGATGGCCAGGGTGGCGAGGATGAAGCCCGGAATGATCTCGTACAGACCCAGGCCGATGAAGTTCTTCCACAGCACCACGGTGGCCGCACCGACCACCATGCCGGCCAGGGCGCCGTTGCGGGTCATGCCCTTCCAGACCAGCGACAGGATCACCACCGGACCGAAGGCCGCGCCGAAGCCCGCCCAGGCGTAGGACACCAGGCCCAGTACCTTGCTGTCCGGGTTGGAGGCGATGGCGATGGCGACGATGGCGATCAGCAGCACCATCAGACGACCGACCCACACCAGCTCCTTCTCGCTCGCGCCCTTGCGCAGGAAGGCCTTGTAGAAGTCTTCGGTCAGCGCGCTGGAGCACACCAGCAGCTGGCAGCTCAGGGTGCTCATCACCGCGGCCAGAATGGCCGACAGCACGATACCGGCAACCCAGGGGTTAAAGAGGATCTTGGTCAGTTCGATGAACACGCGTTCGCTGTTATCGCTGACCGGGCCGGCCAGGGCCGGGTTGTTGGCGAAGTAGGCGATGCCGAAGAAACCGACTGCCACGGCGCCGCCCAGGCACAGGACCATCCAGATCATGCCGATACGGCGTGCGGCCGGAATCGACTTGACCGAATCGGCTGCCATGAAACGCACCAGGATGTGCGGCTGGCCGAAGTAGCCCAGGCCCCAGGCCAGCAGCGACACGATGGCGACGAAGGACAAGCCGCGGAACATGTCGAAGTTGGCCGGGTTGGCCTGCTCGATGGTGGTCATCGCCGCATCGAAATCGCCCAGGGAGAGAATCACGAACACCGGGGTGATCAGCAGCGCGAAGATCATCATGGTGGCCTGCACGGTGTCGGTCCAGCTCACCGCCAGGAAACCACCGACGAACACGTAGGCGATGGTCGCCGCCGCACCGACCCACAGGGCGACGTCGTAGCTCAGGCCGAAGGTCGATTCGAACAGGCGCGCACCGGCCACCACGCCCGAGGCGCAGTAGATGGTGAAGAACACCAGGATCACCAGCGCCGAGAAGATGCGCAGCAGCTTGCTGTTGTCTTCGAAACGGTGGGTGAAGAAGTCAGGCAGGGTCAGGGCGTTGTTGTTGTGCTCGGTGTGCACCCGCAGGCGACCGGCGACGAACAGCCAGTTGAGCCAGGCGCCGAGGATCAGGCCGATGGCGATCCAGCTTTCCGAGATGCCGGCGATAAAGATGGCGCCCGGCAGGCCCATCAGCAGCCAGCCACTCATGTCCGAGGCACCGGCGGACAGCGCGGTGACGAAGCTGCCGAGGCTGCGGCCGCCGAGGATGTAGTCGGAGAAGTTCTTGGTCGCACGGTAGGCGATGAAACCGATCAGCACCATGGCCAGGATGTAGACCACGAAGGTGACCAGCATGGGAGTACTTGCAGTCATTGGGGAAAGCCCCTCTCGTTTGTTTTTATTCGAACCGGGGTTAACCGGTCCAGTTGGCACATCACGACTAGGCTCTGTACGAAAAGGACCTGCGCTCGGTGATGCTTCGTTAAAAATCGGTTCGGAATGCTCATTTACAGCTCGTAAACTCCGCTTCCTCACCGATTTTTGCCTCGCCTGACCTTCGCTCGGAGACTTTTCGGACAGACCCTAAGGTCGCGCTCCAGGTACACCACTCTTCTGGCGGGGTTACCGATTCGGGGCATCAGCCCCCAATAGCAAAACGGGCAGAAATCTCATCGATTCCCACCCGTTGTCTGTTACTCGTCGCCCAGCGACAGCAGTGAGGCGTTGCCGCCTACCGCCGTGGTGTTCACCGAGGTGGTGCGCTCGTTGACGAAGCGCAACAGGTAGCTCGGGCCACCGGCTTTCGGGCCGGTGCCGGACAGGCCACAACCGCCGAACGGCTGCACGCCGACCACCGCACCGATCTGGTTGCGGTTCACGTACAGGTTGCCGACACGCGCCAGGGCTTCGATGCGGGCGGCAGTTTCCTCGTTTCGGCTGTGAATGCCAAGGGTCAATCCGTAGCCGGTGGCGTTGATGGCCGCGACCACCTTCTCCAGATCGGCGGCGTCATAGCGCACCACGTGCAGCACCGGGCCGAACTGTTCTTTCTGCAGTTCGTGAATGCCGGCGATCTCGAAGGCCACGGGCGCTACGAAATGACCGTTCAGGTCGCCCGCCACCGCCGCCTCGGCAATCAGCTTGCCCTCGCCCTTGAGCTGCTTGATATGCGCCAGCAGGCCGTCGCGGGCTTCGCCATCGATGACCGGGCCGATATCGTTCTCGCGCAGGTGGGTCGGGCCGATCTTCAGCTCGGCCATGGCGCCCTTGAGCAGGTCGATCACCCGGTCGGCGATATCGCGCTGCACGTACAGCACGCGCAGCGCCGAGCAACGCTGGCCGGCGCTGGTGAAGGCCGAACCGACGGCATCCTTGACCACCTGCTCGGGCAGTGCGGTGGAGTCGACGATCATCGCGTTCTGGCCGCCGGTCTCGGCGATCAGGGTGGCGATCATGCCGTCCTTCTCGGCCAACTGGCGGTTGATGATCCGCGCCGTGTCGGTGGAGCCGGTGAAGCACACGCCAGCGACACGCGGGTCGCGGCAGAACACGCCGCCCAGGGTCGCACCGTCGCCCGGCAGGAAGGCGATCACATCCTTCGGCAGGCCGGCTTCGAACATCAGCTCCAGCGCACGGGCAGCGATCAGGCTGGTCTGCTCGGCCGGCTTGGCCAGCACCACGTTGCCGGCCACCAGGGCCGCGGTGATCTGGCCAAGGTAGATGGCCAGCGGGAAGTTCCACGGGCTGACGCAGACGAAGATGCCGCGGCCTTCATGGAACAGCTCGTTGCGCTCGCCGGTCGGGCCCTTGAGTTCCTCGCGGCCCAGTTTCAGGCGCGCCTGCTGGGCGTAGTAACGGCAGAAATCCACCGCCTCGCGCACTTCGTCGATGCCATCCTGCATGGACTTGCCGGCTTCCACGGTGCACAGCGCCATCAGCTCGGCGCGGTGTTTCTCCAGCAGGTCGGCCAGGCGCTCGAGCACGCTGGCCCGGGCATCGATGGTGGTGGCGTTCCAGTTCGGCCAGGCAGCGCTCAGGCCATCCAGGGCCTGGGCGGCCTGGGCGGCGCTGGCGAACTGGGCGGTACCGACCAGCTTGTTCAGATCATACGGGCAGCGAACCTCCTGGGCGGTGCCGCTCAGGGTCTGGCCGTTGATCACCGGCGCGGCCTGCCACTGGCGATCCAGCTGCGGACGGTAGGCGTTTTCGAGTTCGGTCAGCGATTTCTGGATGTTCATGTTGATGCCCTGGGAGTTTTTCCGTGTGGCCCCGTACAGCGCAGGCGGCAGCGGGATTTTGTTATTGGCGAGGCTGGCGAACTTGCGCAGCTGGGTGACCGGGTGATCGATCAGCGATTCGACCGGTACGCCCGGGTCGACCAGCTGGTGCACGAACGACGAGTTGGCGCCGTTCTCCAGCAGGCGCCGCACCAGGTACGGCAGCAGGTCCTTGTGGGCGCCGACCGGGGCGTAGATGCGTACGGTCTTGCGGTGCTTCTCCAGCACCGTGTCGTACAGCGCATCGCCCATGCCGTGCAGGCGCTGGAACTCGAAGTCGCGCGGCGACGCCTGCTCGGCGGCCATGGCCAGGATGCAGCTGACGGTGTGGGCGTTGTGGCTGGCGAACTGCGGGTAGATCACCCCGCGGGTGAAGTCGCTGAGCAGGTAGCGGGCGCAGGCCAGATACGAGGTATCGGTGCCTTCCTTGCGGGTGAACACCGGGTAGCCGTCGAGACCCCACACCTGGCACTGCTTGATCTCGCTGTCCCAGTAGGCGCCCTTGACCAGGCGCAGCGGCATTTTCTCGCCCAACTCGCGGCCAAGCAGGGTCAGCCACACCAGCACTGGCAGGCAGCGCTTGGAGTACGCCTGGATGACCAGGCCGAACTCGCCCCAGCCAGCGATGGCCGGATCGCGCAGCAGCTTTTCGTACAGCTCCAGGGACAGCTCCAGGCGATCCGCCTCTTCGGCGTCCACCGAGATACCGACGTTGAGCTTGCGGGCCCGGATGGCCAGTTCGCGCACGTTGGCGAACAGCTCGCTCAGCACGCGCTCGCGCTGGGCCACTTCGTAACGCGGGTGCAGCGCGGAGAGCTTGATCGAGATCGATGGCTTCGGGCCGGGGCCGACCTGGGGCTCGGCGCCGACGGTGTCGATGGCCTTGCGGTAGTCGGCCATGTACTTCTCGGCGTCTTCGGCGGTCAGCGCCGCTTCGCCAAGCATGTCGAAGGAATAGGTGTAGCCCTTCTCGCGCTCCGGGCGACCGTTCTTCAGCGCCTCGCTGATGGTGCGGCCGAGCACGAACTGCTTGCCCATGAGCTTCATGGCCTGGTTCATCGCCGCGCGGATCACCGGCTCGCCGGAACGCTGGATGAGCCGGCCGAGAACTTTTTTCGGACGCCCGTCAGCATCTTGCGGGTCGACCACCTTGCCGGTCATCACCAGGCCCCAGGCCGCGAAGTTGACCAGCACGTTGTCGCTCTTGCCCAGGTGCCGCTCCCACTCGGCGGCGCTGAGCTTGTCGCGAATCAGCGCATCGGCGGTGCTGGCATCCGGCACGCGCAAGAGTGCCTCGGCCAGGCACATCAGCATCAGGCCTTCCTGGGTGTCCAGGCTGTACTGGCGCAGCAGCGCGTCGAGGGTGTCGACCGCATTGTCGCGGCCGCGCACGTCCTGGATCAGGCTGCGCGCCTGCTGGCGAATGCTCTCGATGCCAGCAGCGCCGGGGTCGGCGAGCTGCAGCAGTTCCTCGAGATAAGCGCTCTCGTCGACGTTGTAGTTGGCACTGATGGCGGGGAAAAAATCGGCAGCCCTGGCAGCGGAAACCTGCGCGAGAAACTCCGGCTGCAAGACCTGGCTGGCTTTGAACATCACGCCCATCCTCTTGTAGGGATTATGTATGGGGTACCCCTGCTCTGGGTCTAGCCCAGATACGAGGATCTGGCGATCTCGGGCTTGCAGAAGTGGATGGCGGAATTTAGAGGCAGATCGATAAGCGCTTCTTGCGGAAAGCTCTGGAGTTTTTGCAGAAAACTCCGAAACCCATCAGCCCTCGGTGCGAACCTGGCCGCGCGACTGTACGTCAGGTGACAGGGGCCCCGTCGGGCTCCATGCCCCTGTGCACCTGATCGGTCCGTTTTTACTCATCGGGCAGCCGAAAAGGTATTCTCTCCGGCATCTCATTGCGAGGCGTGCTCGTGCTGCCCTGGGCGTAGCGCGAGGATCCGGCCGTAGGACGCCTCGCCTGCCGGCCATCAACCGAATCAATCCATTTGCGCGGAGTTGAACGCATGTCGCTGAGCATCAAGACCCCTCTTCTGCAATCACTGCCCCTGAGCCAGCGCGTCGGTGCCAGGGTATGGATGAAGATGGAGGCCATGCAACCAGGCGGCTCCTTCAAGATCCGTGGTGTCGGCTTCGCCTGTGAGCAGCACCACGCACGGGGCGCCCAGCGTTTCATTTGCTCTTCGGGCGGCAATGCCGGGCTCGCCGTCGCCTATGCCGGGCGTCGCCTGGGGGTACCGGTCATCGTGGTGGTTCCAGAGACGACCACGGCGCGGGCGCGAAGCCTGCTGGGCCTGGAAGGCGCCGAAGTGATCGTGCACGGCAAGACCTGGTTCGAGGCCAACGAGCTTGCGCGTTCCTTGCAGACGGCAGCGGATGCCTTCATCCACCCCTTCGACGATCCACTTCTGTGGACCGGTCATGCGTCGATGATCGATGAGGTAGTCGCCGATGGCCTACGCCCGGATGCCGTTGTGCTCTCTGTCGGCGGTGGCGGCCTCCTGGCCGGCGTCGATGAAGGCTTGCGTCGCAACGGCCTCGTCAATGTGCCGATCTATGCGGTCGAGACACAGGGAACCGCATCGCTGCAGGCCTCCATCAGCGCAGGCCAGCTCGTGGAGATCCCGGCGGTTTCCGGGGTCGCGACCTCCCTTGCAGCGCGTCAGGTTTGCCGAAGAGCCTTCGAAGTGTCAGAAGAGCGGCCCGTGATACCTGTTCAGGTCTCGGATCGAGAGGCTGTGGAGGCTTGCCTGGCCTACCTGAACGATCACCGCACCCTGGTCGAGCCAGCCTGTGGCGCAGCCCTGGCAGTGCTGTATGGAAGCAAGACTTCCCTGGCTGAGTTGAACAACGTACTGGTCATCGTATGCGGTGGCTCCACCGCGACCATCGAGTCGCTGCTCACCTTGCGAGGCTGATGCCCGACTTATAGGCACATGCGCGAGTGGATAGCGTTCTTGGAGAGTTACTGCTTCTCCACCCGCCGCAGCGCCCGATAGAGCGTGGAGCGGTGCACCTTGAGCACCTTGGCGGCCTGCTCGACCGAGTGCCCGTCCTGGTTGATCAACCGTTTCGCCTGGTCGATCTGCTCGCTGGTCAGCGTGGGTTTGGCACCGAACTTCACGCCACGGGCCTTGGCCGCCTCGCGGCCGTCCTTGGTTCGTTCGAGGATCAGCGAGCGCTCGAACTCGACGATACCGGCGAATACCGCCAGCACGGCCAGGCCATTCTCGGTGGTGGTGTCCGCCCAGGGTTCGGACAGGCTGCGCAGGCCCGCGCCGCTGATATGAATGCGCTCGGCGATTTCCAGCAGCTCCCGCGTACTGCGCGCCAGGCGGTCGAGCTTGGTCACGGTGAGCACGTCGCCAGGGCCCAGTTCGTTGAGCAGGCGGGTCAATTCGGGGCGATTGCGCCAGTTGTTCTTGGTCTGCTCGGACACCAGCCGGGTACAGCCCGCCAGTTCCAGGCCGAACAGTTGGCTGAGCAGGTTGGGCGTCTCACTGGCGCGCGCGTAGCCCAGGTAACGGGGGCCGCTTTCCTGGCCCTGCTCGGTTTCTGGCAGCTGGCTCATTGTTGGGCTGTTCCCCACGCGGCATCGCTGCAGGCCAAAGCACCGCGAGACGTATGGAGTAGAGGCAATAGGATGGATTGGCGAGACAAGGCTGGAATCACGCTGCGTGTGCTCTGCGCTGGCGGCATGGCCAGTGCGGATTGAACCTGCCTTGCCGCAACGGCGGTGGCACCCGGGCAATAACCTACACCAAGCGCTACGGCGAGAAAAGGTTGGGTATGCGCTCGCCAAATGCAGGGGCCACGGGCGATACAGGTCGCCAATGGAATTTGCTCCGGGGCGACGCCGCCCCCTCAACCCTGTCGGCGACCACAACGAAAACGCCGCCGTTACCTTGCGGGCGGCGTCTGCTTGCAAAAGGTGATCAGGCGGTCAGCCGGGTCAGCGCTTCGCGGTACTTGTCGGCGGTCTTCTGCGCGACATCGGCCGGCACGGCAGGAGCCGGCGGCTCCTTGTTCCAGCCGGTGGACTCCAGCCAGTTGCGCACGAACTGCTTGTCGAAGCTCGGCGGGTTGGTGCCTTCGGCGTAGCTGTCGGCCGGCCAGAAGCGGCTGGAGTCAGGGGTCAGCACCTCGTCCATCAGGGTCAGGGTACCGTCTTCGTCGAGGCCGAATTCGAACTTGGTGTCGGCGATGATGATGCCGCGAGTGGCCGCGTATTCCACCGCTGCCTTGTACAGGGCGATGGAGGTGTCGCGCACCTTGGCGGCCAGTTCGGCGCCGATGATCGCCTCGCACTGGGCGAAGCTGATGTTCTCGTCATGATCGCCCACGGCGGCCTTGGTCGACGGGGTGAAGATCGGCTCGGGCAGCTTGGCCGCTTCCTTCAGGCCGGCCGGAAGCGCGATACCGCACACGGTGCCGCTCTTCTGGTATTCCTTCCAGCCGGAGCCGACGATGTAACCCCGCACGATGGCTTCAACTGCCACCGGCTTGAGGCGCTTGGCGACCACGGCACGCCCTTCGACCAGAGGCAGCTCGGCGGCCGGCACCACGTCTTCGACGCGATCACCGGTGAAGTGGTTGGGCACCACGTGGGCCAGCTTGTCGAACCAGAAGTTGGAGATGGCGGTGAGGATCTTGCCCTTGTCCGGAATCGGCTGCTCGAGGATCACGTCGAAGGCCGACAGGCGATCGGTGGCGACCATCAGCATGCGCTTGTCGTCGATCTCGTAGAGGTCGCGGACTTTGCCCGAATAGATTTTTTTCAGGCTCAGGGAAGGTGTGGTCATGTCGAGCTAGCGCCTCGTCGCGGGAAAGTCGCGCCGCACGGCGTCAAGCGGACGCGTCACGGCTGTAAGGGTCGGCAGAAAACGCCCTGCCTGTGAAAACAAAAGGCGAAACCCAGGGGTTTCGCCTATCGCCAACCACGTGCCAGGAATCCCTAGCCGAGGTTCTCCTGGATCATGTCCAGCACCCGGCGGGCCACGTCGGCCGGCGCCACGGTGTTGATGTCCTTCTCGACGGTCACCTGCACGGTGTCGCCCACGGCAGTCAGGCGCACCTGGTAACGCTCGGCGCGTGCCTCGACGGCGTCCTTGTCTTCCGAGCCACCGAACAGGCGCTTGAAGAAGCCCGGCTTCTCGTTGTTGCGCTGCGGGCCTTCGGCCAGGTTGACGTAGTAGACGCCCAGGGTGCGGTTGATGTCGTCGACGCGCAGGTCGGCCATGCGCAGCGAGCGGCCGACGCCGGACCAGGCGCGGTCGAAGTCGGTGCTCAGGTTGAGGATCGGGTTGCCGTTGCCGTCCTGGGACAGGGCTACGCGGTTCGGCGCATCGAAGTCGCGACCGGCCAGCAGCGACACCGAACCGCCCTGCTCCACGCTGCGCGTCAGGCTGGCCTGCAGCTCGTCGAGCAGTGCGGCGTCGAGGGTCTTGTTGACACTGCGCTCGGTGAACGGCACGTCGGCGCTGCTGCCGGCCGGACGCTGCGCGGTGACGACGAAGATTTCGCTGGTGTTGCGCTGCACGCCAGGCTCGAGGCGCACGTGCACGCGGGTTTCGGTATTGCTGTCCAGACCACCCACGCGGCCGGTCAGGCGGCTCTGCATGCTGCTCGACAGGGCGTCGAAACGCTGCCAGTCGGTGCTGAATTCACCGGTCTGCGGGCGTTCGTCGACGATGCGGAAGCCGCCGTCCTCGAAGAACTGGCGAGCCCCTGGCCAGACTTCGGCCGGCACGCGCTGGGCGACCAGCCAGCTGGAGTCGCCGCTGTTCTGCAGGCTGAACTCGCTGACGTTGTCGCTGACCACCAGTGCCTGCGGGCGCGGCACCTCGTATTCGCCCTTGGCATCGCTGTCGCGGATCTGCTGGGGAACCGGCAGCAGCGGGTCGAGGCGCTTGGCCTCGACGTCGGCGGGCAGTTGCATCGGCGCGGTCTGCCGTGCGCCCAGGTAGTCACTGCCGCGGTCGCGGAAGTAGCCATTTTCGCCCCAGATCCAGCCACAGCCGCTGGTGCTGGTGATGATCAGGGCAAGTGCGGAAAATCCGGCCAGTCGCTTCATGCGTCGTAGTTCCTCGATTAGACCAATACACCGGACTGGCGCAGGGCCTGACGCAGCGGTTCGTGACAACGGGGGCTCAACCAGGTCAGCGGCAGGCGAATGCCGTCGGCCATCATGCCCATTTCATTCAGGGCCCACTTCACCGGAATCGGGTTGGCTTCGATGAACAGGCTCTTGTGCAGGGGCATCAGGCGGTCGTTGATGGCCCGGGCGATCGCCGCTTCGCCGCGCATGGCGGCCGAACACATGTCGCTCATGGCGCGCGGCGCCACGTTGGCGGTCACCGAGATGTTGCCCTTGCCACCGAGCAGGATCAGCTCGACCGCAGTCGGATCATCGCCGGAATACAGGTGGAAGTTCGAGCCGACGCGGTCGAGGATGTCACGGGCGCGCTGCAGGTCGCCGGTGGCTTCCTTGATGCCGATGATGTTGTCGACCTTGGCCAGCCGTTCGACGGTCTCCGGCAGCATGTCGCAGGCGGTACGGCCCGGCACGTTGTAGAGGATCTGCGGGATGGCCACGGCTTCGGCGATATGGCGGAAGTGCAGGTACAGGCCTTCCTGGGTCGGCCGGTTGTAGTACGGGGTGACCAGCAGGCAGGCATCGGCGCCGGCGGTCTTGGCATTCTGGGTCAGCTCGACCGCTTCGCGGGTGGAGTTGGCACCGGTGCCGGCGATGACCGGGATGCGCCCGGCGACCTGATCCACCACGCGGCGGATGACTTCGATGTGCTCGTTGACATCGAGCGTCGCCGACTCGCCGGTAGTGCCGACCGCGACGATGGCATGGGTGCCCTCTTGCAGGTGGAAGTCCACCAGTTTGCTCAGGGCCTCCCAGTCGAGATTACCCTGCGCATCCATGGGCGTGACCAGTGCCACCATACTGCCCGCAATCATGCAACCGCTCCTGCCGAAAAAGAGAGCCGTAATGGTACTGGCGCCACCAGCCTTGCACAAGCGACCAGGTGGCTGTAGTTACCGGCATTACGCGCGTTCGCCAGCACGGTCGAGCGTATCTGGTCATTCCCCTGGCGGGCGCTTTTCGCTACCCTGCGAGTTTGTTTGGCGCTGTCTATTGCGCCGGGCGTCCAACGTTTAGGAAGGCTGCATGTCCACCCCCCCAGTTCGCGAACAATTCCTCGTCATCAGTGCGCTCGGCAGCAATGCCATGGAGCTGACCAATGTGCTGTGCCGGGCCAGCCATGAAAACCGCTGCGCGGTCATCAGCACGCGCCTGAGCCGCCACGGCGAGCTCAGCGCCCTGGTACTGCAGGTGTCTGGCAACTGGGATGCCCTGGCGCGGCTGGAAGCCGGCCTGCCGGCACTGGCCAAGAAGCACGAGTTCACCGCCAACGTGATCCGTAGCGCCGCCCAGGAAGTGCGCCCCCAGGCGCTGCCTTACGTGGCCTACGTGAGTTCGGTGTACCGCCCGGACATCCTCAACGAGCTGTGCCAGTTCTTCATCGACCACCGTGTCGAGCTCGAGGCACTGACCTGCGATACCTACCAGGCGCCGCAGACCGGCGGCACCATGCTCAATGCCACGCTGACCGTCACCCTGCCGGCGGGCACCCAGATCAGTTGGCTGCGCGACCAGTTCCTGGATTTCGCCGACGCGCTGAACCTGGATGCCCTGATCGAACCCTGGCGCCCCCAGAATCCATAAGGAGCCCTGCCCCATGGCCATCGCCATCGATGCCCCCGTTCCCGACTTCAGCGCCCCGGCCACCGGTGGCGACTTCAACCTGGCGGCCTGCAAGGGCAAGCAGTTGGTGATCTACTTCTACCCCAAGGACAACACCCCGGGCTGCACCACCCAGGGCCAGGGTTTTCGCGATGCCCATGAGGCCTTCGCTGCCGCCAATACGGTGATCGTCGGGGTGTCCCGCGACAGCCTGAAGACCCACGAGAACTTCAAGGCCAAGCAGGGCTTTCCCTTCGAGCTGATCTCGGACAAGGACGAAAGCGTCTGTGGCCTGTTCGACGTGATCAAGCTCAAGAAGCTCTACGGCAAGGAATACCTGGGCATCGACCGCAGCACCTTTCTGATCGACAAGCACGGCGTGCTGCGCCAGGAGTGGCGCGGGGTGAAAGTGCCCGGCCATGTCGACGCGGTACTGGCCGCCGCCCAGGCCCTGAACAAAGCCTGATACAGTTGAAAAAATGCCGCTCTCGAGCGGCATTTTTCATCCCCCAGGGTTACGCCTTGCGCAACCAGTAGCGAAACACTCCAGCCTCGCTTTCCTCGCGCAGCAGCGCGTGGCCGGCCAGGCGTGCGAAGGCTCGAAAGTCGCGCTGCGACCCGGCATCCGTGGCCGACACCTTGAGCACCTCGCCACTGGCCAGGCCATTGAGCGCCACCTTGGCCTTGAGCAGCGGCAGCGGGCAATTCAGCCCACAGGCATCCAGCTCAGCCTGATGCTCGCCCTGCCAACTCGACACATCACTCATACCACCCTCCCGTTTGCAGGCCGACAGCATAACCCAGGGCCCGTCGGCGCTGGTCAGGCAAGTGCCCACCCGGCTACAGTACGGCACTGATCAAACAAGAGCCTTGTGCATGAATGTTCTGCGCCCCACCCTGCTGACGCTCGCCTGCCTGCTGGCCCAACCGGCCATGGCCAGTGACCTGCCCTCCCTCGGCGACGCCAGCTCCGCGCTGGTCTCTCCGCAACAGGAATACCAGTTGGGCCGTGCCTGGCTGAGCATCGTGCGCGGCCAGGTCAGCCAGCTGTCGGACCCGCAGCTCAAGGACTTCGTCGAAAGCAGCGTCTACCGCCTGGCCGAGACCAGCCAGGTGCAGGACCGGCGTCTCGAATTCGTGCTGCTCAACAGCCCGCAGATCAACGCCTTCGCCGCGCCCGGCGGGATCATCGGCGTCAACGGCGGCCTGTTCCTTTATGCGCAGACCGAAGGCGAATACGCCTCGGTGCTGGCCCACGAACTGGCGCACCTGTCGCAGCGTCACTTCGCCCGCGGCCTGGAAGCCCAGCAACGTATGCAGCTGCCGGTGATGGCCGCCATGCTCGCCGGTATCGTCGCCGCTGCAGCCGGAGCCGGCGATGCCGGCATCGCCGCCATCGCCTCGACCCAGGCGGCGGCCATTCAGGAACAGCGGCGCTTCTCCCGGCAGAACGAGCAGGAGGCCGACCGTATCGGCCTGGTCAACCTGGAGAAAGCCGGCTACGACCCGCGCTCGATGCCGAGCATGTTCGAGCGCCTGATGCGTCAGTACCGCTACGACCGCATGCCACCGGAGTTCCTGCTCACCCACCCGGTCTCCGAATCGCGCATCGCCGATACCCGCAACCGCGCCGAGCAGTTCCCTGGCGGTGGCACCGAAGACAGCCTGCGCTACCAGCTGATGCGCGCGCGGGTGCAGCTGACCTACGAGGAAACCCCCGGCATCGCCGCCAAGCGCTTCCGCGCCCAGCTCGACGAAAACCCGAACATGGACACGGCGCGCTACGGCCTGGCCATCGCCCTGACCAAGGGCGGCCAGTTCGACGAGGCGCGCGAGGTACTCGCGCCGTTGCTGCAGAAGGCGCCCAACGACATCACCTACAACCTGGCGCAGATCAGCCTGGACTCGGCGGCCAATCGCCTGCCGGCTACCGAGCAACGCGTCACCCGCCTGCTCGAGCTGTACCCCAGCAACTACCCGGTGAACCAGGCGCGCATCGACCTGCTGCTCAAGCAGCGCAAGATCCCCGCCGCCGAGCAGGCGCTCAACGACCTGCTCAAGCGGCGCATGAAGGATCCGGATGTCTGGTATCAGGTGGCGGAAGTACGCGGGCTGAGCGGCAATACCATTGGCTTGCACCAGGCCCGCGCCGAATACTTCGCCCTGGTCGGCGACTTCAACCAGGCCATCGAGCAGCTCGACTTCGCCAAGCGTCGTGCGGCCAACAACTTCCAGATGGCCTCGCGCATCGACGCACGGCAGAAGGAGTTGATCGAAGAGAAGCGGATGACCGAGGAAATGCTGCGCGGCTGATGGCGCTGCAATGAGCGGCACGAGCGATCGCCCGTGCCGCTGATGATCAGGCGTTGCCGGCCAGCTTCAGGCGGGCGGCCTGGGTGAAGTCCAGCATCCGCTTGAGCGGCTTGATGGCCCGCGGAATCAGTGCGGGATCCACGAACACTTCGTTGCTGCCCTCGCGCAGGCACTGCAGGGTGCGTTGCAGGGTGTTCATGGCCATCCACGGGCAGTTGGCGCAACTGCGGCACGCCGCGCCGTTGCCGGCGGTCGGCGCGGCGACGAACGCCTTGTCCGGGCACAGCTGCTGCATCTTGTAGAAGATGCCGCGGTCGGTGGCGACGATAAAGGTCTTGTTGGGCATGCGCTGGGCGGCGGCGATCAACTGGCTGGTCGAGCCGACCGCATCGGCCAGCTCGATCACCGCGGTTGGCGACTCGGGGTGCACCAGCACGGCGGCGTCGGGGTACAGCGCCTTCATTTCCTGAAGCTGGCGGGCCTTGAATTCCTCGTGAACGATGCAGGCACCGTCCCAGAGCAACATGTCAGCGCCGGTGTTGTTCTGGATGTAGCGGCCCAGGTGCTGGTCCGGTGCCCAGATGATGCTCTCGCCGTTATCCATCAGGTGCTCGACGATCTCCACCGCGCAACTGGAGGTCACCACCCAGTCGGCGCGCGCCTTCACGGCAGCCGAGGTGTTGGCATAAACGACCACCGTGCGCTGCGGATGCTGATCGCAGAAGGCGGCGAACTCGTCGACCGGGCAACCCAGATCGAGCGAACAGGTGGCCTCCAGCGTCGGCATCAGCACGCGTTTTTCCGGGTTGAGGATCTTCGCCGTCTCGCCCATGAACTTGACGCCAGCCACCAGTACGGTCTGCGCCGCGTGCTGGTTGCCGAAACGCGCCATCTCCAGGGAGTCGGACACGCAGCCGCCGGTCTCTTCGGCCAACGCCTGCAGCACCGGGTCGCAGTAATAATGGGCGACCAGAACGGCGTTCTGGCGCTTGAGCTCCTTGCCAATTTCATCACGGTAGAACGCTTCCTGCTCCGCCGTCAGCGTCTCTGGCTGCTTGGCATCGAGGTGAGCCTGGACAAGAAGTCGTTCGGCAATCTGCGTCATGTCGTCAGGGCCTATCGAGGTCTATCTGCACGGGGCGTGGAGTATACCGCCAGACGCGCTGCGCCGGTCGGCCCCCTGCACGGCCGAGGTACCCGACAATGGGCGACGCAGGCCTTGCGCGGGCGCGCATGGTAAGGGCATTGACGCGGTTTTTTCAATCTCGCCCCACCTGCTGGCGCGACACCGGTTGATCGCCGCGATAATCCGCCGCATCATCACCCCTACGGCCATCGTTATTCCGTCAGGCGAGCCTCCATAAGGCCTGATGGACCAAGCAGCCCACCCCTTTTACCTGATCGCACAAGCCCACACCTGTGCGATCACCCTGGAAAATCAACGGACATACGCACGCCGCAGTGGCCGTTCAGCGATTGAGGATGTCATGGCTTACGAAAACATCGAATGGGACAAGCTGGGTTTCGACTACATCAAGACCGACCAGCGCTACCTGTCGCACTGGCGCGACGGTGACTGGGACCAGGGCACGCTGACCGAGGACAACGTGCTGCACATCAGCGAGGGCTCCACTGCCCTGCACTATGGTCAGCAATGCTTCGAGGGCCTCAAGGCCTACCGTTGCAAGGACGGTTCGATCAACCTGTTCCGCCCCGACCAGAACGCCCTGCGCATGCAGCGCAGCTGCACACGCCTGCTGATGCCGGCGCCGTCGACCGAGCAGTTCATCGAAGCCTGCAAGCAGGTGGTCAAGGCCAACGAACGCTTCATTCCCCCCTACGGCTCCGGTGGTGCGCTGTACCTGCGTCCGTTCGTGATCGGTGTGGGCGACAACATCGGCGTGCGCACCGCACCCGAATTCATCTTCTCGGTGTTCTGCATCCCGGTCGGCCCATACTTCAAGGGCGGCATGAAGCCGAACAACTTCGTGATCTCCGGCTACGACCGCGCCGCGCCCCAGGGCACCGGGGCCGCCAAGGTCGGCGGCAACTATGCCGCCAGCCTGATGCCGGGATCGCAAGCCAAGAAGAACAACTTCGCCGACTGCATCTACCTCGACCCGCAGACCCACACCAAGATCGAGGAAGTCGGTTCGGCCAACTTCTTCGCCATCACCCATAACGATGAATTCGTCACCCCGAAGTCGCCATCGGTATTGCCAGGCATCACGCGCCTGTCGCTGATCGAGTTGGCGCAAAGCCGCCTGGGCCTGAAGGTCATCGAGGGTGACGTGTTCATCGACAAGCTGAGCGACTTCAAGGAAGCCGGCGCCTGCGGCACCGCCGCGGTGATCACGCCGATCGGTGGCATCGAGTACAACGGCAAGCTGCACGTGTTCTACAGCGAGAAGGAAGTGGGGCCGGTGGTCAGCCGCCTGTACGCCGAGCTCACTGGCGTGCAGTCCGGTGACGTCGAGGCGCCGCAAGGCTGGATCGTCAAGGTGTAAACCGCGCAGCTGGCAGCTCCCTGAGCTGCCAGCCCGGTTCCTCGAGACAGAAACCAAAAAGCCCGAACCTCTCTCGAGATTCGGGCTTTTTAGTGCGCCTTCGCTTGGAAGGCTTGAGATGGTGGGTCGTGTAGGATTCGAACCTACGACCAATTGGTTAAAAGCCAACTGCTCTACCAACTGAGCTAACGACCCGTGGTGCGAGCGGTATAATACTGATTTAATTCAGGAATTCAACACCCACCGAAACTTTTTTACTGATAGCGTGTTGGGTCGGGCATAGCGGCCGCTGCAAAACCGGCCGCACGCAACCGACAGCTGTCACACTTGCCGCAGGCGCGGCCGTCGGCATCCGCCAGGTAGCAGGAAACCGTCAGGCCGTAATCCACGCCCAGGCGCGAGCCGGCCTGCACGATCTCGGCCTTGCTGAGCATCTGCAACGGCGCCTGGATACGAATGCGCTGCCCTTCCACACCCATCTTGGTCGCCAGGTTGGCCATGTGCTCGAAGGCGTTGACGAATTCCGGCCGGCAGTCCGGGTAGCCCGAATAGTCCACCGCATTGACACCGATAAAGATGTCCTGGGCCTCCAGCACCTCGGCCCACCCCAGCGCCAGGGACAGAAACACAGTATTACGCGCCGGCACGTAGGTGACCGGGATGCCCGTGGTCGGGCTCTGCGGCACCTCGATGCGGGCATCGGTCAGCGCCGAGCCGCCGATGCCGTCGAGGTTGATGCCGATGACCTTGTGCTCGATCACGCCCAGCTGACGCGCCACACGTTCGGCTGCCTGCAGTTCGGAGCGATGACGCTGCCCATAGTCGAAACTCATGCTGTAGCAGCTGTATCCCTGCTCCCTGGCCATCGCCACGACGGTGGCGGAATCGAGACCGCCCGACAGCAGGATGACCGCTTTCTTTCCGCTCATATCAGTGCCCCGGCTCGTCATTCCAAAGAATCTTGTGCAGCTGCAGCTGCATGCGTACCGGCAGGTTGTCGGCAATCACCCATTCGGCCAGTTGACGGCCACTGACCTGCCCATGGCTGGGTGAGAACAACACTTCACCAACTCGCTCGGAAAGGTCGTACTGAATGACCTTGCTGACCGACCAGTCGTAGTCCTCCCGAGAACAGATCACAAACTTGACCTGGTCGCGCGGCTGCAGGTGCACGATGTTCTCGTAGCGGTTGCGGCCCATCTCGGCCGAGCCGGGTGTTTTCAGGTCGACGACCTTGCTGACCCGCGAATCGACAGCCGAAACGTCCAGCGCGCCACTGGTCTCCAGGGACACGTCATAGCCGGCATCGCACAGCTTCTCGAGCAGGGGGATGCAGTTCGGCTGCGCCAGCGGTTCACCGCCGGTCACGCAGACGTAGCGGGGGCGATATCGCGCCACCTGCTCGAGGATGGCATCCAGGGTAAGCAGCTCGCCGCCGCTGAACGCGTAAGCGGTGTCGCAGTATTGACAGCGCAGGGGGCAGCCGGTCAGGCGCACGAATACCGTCGGCAAGCCAGCGGTACGCGCTTCCCCCTGCAGCGAGAAAAAGATCTCGGTGATGCGCAGGGTATCTTTCATAGGGGGCACCGGGCGTGACGGCGAAACAGGCCATCCGCCTCCGTTGCGAAAAAGGGCGGCAATTCTAAACGAAATAAACCGCGACAAGCCATTTTTCAGGTGGCGCGCGACGCCCCGCTTTCCAAGGGCATGAAAAACCCGCGACGGGCGCGGGTTTCTAGAAGCGGCTTCAGCTTAGCGGATTCGCTGCAGATCGCGCTGCGCCAACTGGGCGGCGGAGGTACCAGGGTACTGGGCGATGACCTGCTGGAGGATGCCCTTGGCCTTGTCGTTGTTGCCCAGGCGGATCTCCACATCGGCCAGCTTGTAGAGGGAATCCGGGACCTTGGAATGCTGCGGGTAGGCCTGGCTGACCTTGGCGAACGCCTGGCCAGCACCTTGCAGGTCGCCCTTGGCAAGGTTCACTTCGCCCAACCAGTACTGGGCATTGCCGGCGTACTGGCTGTTGGGATAGCGACGCAGGAAAGCGGCGAAGGCCTGGCTGGCCTTGTCGAAATCCTTGGCTTTGATCAGGTCGAAAGCGGCGTCGTAGAACAGCTTTTCCTTCGCCGGATCGGCCGGTTCGCCGGAAGCTTGCGCCCCTGCGTCACCGGCACCTGCGGAAGCACCACCGGCGCCATTGCTGGCACCCGCGGCTGTGGAATTCTGGGTGGCGGCTGCGCCAGCGGCGGCCCCACTGCTCAGTCGTTTGTCGAGGTCCTGATAACGTTCCAGGCTTTCCTGCTTCAAACGCTGAATATCGTTCTGCTGCACTTCGAGCATGCCACGCAGTTGCGCAATTTCCTGCTGCATCTGCTGGAGCTGACTGAACAGCATGCCCTGCGCTGTAGATGGAGTTTGCACTCCACCTCCAGCGTAGGCGCCGGACGTGCCGCCACCGCCTGCCGGATAACTACTACCGTTGCCGGTACTGCCATCCTGAACGGGAACCTGAGCCCAGGCCGCAAGCGGCAGGCTCAGAGCCAAAACGGTTACTACACGTCGGCACGTTCGCATATCGAATTACTTACGCAGTTCGACGCGACGGTTCTGAGCCCAGGATTGCTCGTCGTTGCCGGTGGCAACAGGACGCTCTTCACCGTAGGAAACAACTTCCAGCTGAGCCGGGGAAACGCCCTGCAGAACCAGGTAGCGTTGAACGGCCTTGGCACGACGCTCGCCCAGAGCCATGTTGTATTCGCGGGTACCGCGCTCGTCAGCGTGGCCTTCCAGAACGACGCGAGCGCCGTTGCCTTTCAGGTCCTTGGCATGAACGTCCAGAGCGCGCATGGCTTCCGGCTTCAGGTCGGAGCTGTCGTATTCAAAGTAGAAAGTGGTGATAGCGCGCAGAGCGGCTTCTTCACTCAGGCTACCGTCAACGGCACCGGTGTTGGCACCGTAGCCAGCGTTCGGATCTACAGCGCCTTCGCCAGCGGTGTCACCGCCTTTGGAGGAACAGCCAACAGCCACGGCGAGAGCCAGGCTCAGTGCAGCAAACTTGCCAAATTTCAGCATTTCCATGTGTAACTCCTAATGAACCCCAGTGTGTTAAGCATCAAACAGGTAAAGCACCGCGCATCAGTTCAGGAAGGGGGACCAGGATGGCTCTCGAACTTCGCCTTGAGCGGTAGGTAGAGGGAGCCTAACGCGACCATTGGTGGACGCTAACATCAGGACTCCCCGCCCCTGCTGGCGGGTAGCGTAGATTAGCATGGTGCCATTGGGCGCAACAGTAGGCGACTCATCCAAACTTGTGTCGGAAAGAATACGCAGATTGCCACGCTCGAGGTCCTGAGCCGCTACCTTGAACACGGTGTAACCATCCTGGCGATGAATCATTACCAGGGTTTTTTCGTCGGCAGACAATTTAGGGTTGGCATTGTAATTACCGACGAAGGTCACTCGTTCGACCGCACCAGAGTTGATGTTGGTCTTATAAATTTGTGGTTTACCGGAACGGTCGGAAGTGAAGTAGATGGTTTGCCCATCCTTACCCCAGAACGGTTCGGTATCGATGGCCGAATGATTGGTGACGCGGCGCAGATTCCGCGAACCCATGTCCATTACATAGATTTCCGGGTTGCCGTCACGCGACAGGGTGAACGCTAACTTGGTGCCATCCGGCGACCAGGCCGGTGCGCCATTGAGGCCTTCGAAGTTGGTGACCTGCTCGCGACGACCGGTGTCGATGTGCTGCACGAAGATGCGCGGGCGCTTCTGCTCGAACGACACGTAGGCGATACGCTTGCCGTCGGAAGCGAACGAAGGCGACAGGATCGGCTCGCGCGACTGCAGCAGGGTCACGGCGCGGGCGCCGTCATAGTCGGAACGCTGCAGGGTATAGCGGGTATTATTCACCCCGAAACGCTCGGCGGTGACGTACAGCATGCGCGTGGAAAACGCACCCTTCACGCCGGTGAGCTTCTCGAACGACTGGTCGGCGATATGGTGAGCCATGTCGCGCAGTTGATCGGTACCACCGCCCACGGTGCCGGTGAGCACCTGCTGCTCGGTCGCCACGTTGAACAGTGCGAACTGCACCTGCAGGCGCGCGCCATTGGGCACGATGTTGCCGACCAGCACGTACTGGGCGCCGAGCGCCTTCCAGTCGCGATAGATGACTTCACTGCCCTGAGTCGGCAGGCTGATCATGTTCTGCCGCGGAATCGGCTCGAACACGCCGGAGTTGCGCAGGTCGTTACCGACGATGGTGGCGATGTCTTCCGGCAGCACGTTGCCGCCCTGCCAGCCGAACGGCACCACGGCAATGGGAGTGGCTCGATCAGTACCGGTACTGATGACCAAAGGGTCAGCCGCTTGCACGCTGCCGACCAGCATGGCCAGACCCAGTACAACGATTCGCATCAGGGTATTCACAGACCTAAATCCTCCGGTTTGAAGACGGCACGACGCTGCCGGTAAAGCCGATCGAACGTGGCGCGATCAAGTTGCTGCATTTCCGCAATACGCCCCACGTTGCGTACTGCCTGTACCGCCGAACTGTCGAAAGGCGAGTCGCCACTGGAGCGACTGACGCTGGCATTGACGATGGTGCCGTCCGGCAGCATTTCGATCAGTACCTCGACACTCATGCCGTTGCGAGCGGACGGCGGACGTCGCCACTGCTCGCTTACCAGCTTGACGATCAGATCGTCGAGGCTGCCGGCCACCTGGTCACCCTGGGTTTCGGCCAGTGCTTGCTGGCGCTCGGTATCCTCGGACAACAACTCGGCCAGCGCAGCTGCCTTCTTGTCCTCGACCGCCTTGCGCTCCGCTGCCTGTGCATTGGCCTTCTTCTTGGCGTCTTCAGCAGCTTTCTTCTTCGCTGCATCTGCCGCCGCTTTCTTCTTCGCCTCTTCGGCTGCCTTTTTCTTGGCATCCTCGGCAGCTTTCTTCTTCGCTTCCGCTTCAGCGGCCTTCTTCTTGTCGGCCTCCAGCGCGGCCTTCGCCTTGGCGACGTCGGCCAGCTTTTTCTGCTCGGCGGCTTTCGCCGCAGCGGCATCGGCCTCTGCCTTTTTCGCCGCATCCGCCTTTCGAGCTTCCTCGACTTTCTTTTGTTCCGCTGCTTTAGCGGCCTGCTGCTTCTGCGCTTCGGCCTGCGCCTGCTTTTCCTGCTCGGCCTTTTTCTGCTCGAGTTGTTCGGTTTCGAATTGCGGCGCAGCGGTCTTCTTGGCCTCGCCGGCAATCTTCTGGTTGGTCTGGGTGGTGGCCTGGCTCTGCGACTTCAATTGGTACAGGGTAGCCTGCACGATGGGTTTTGCAGGCGGCAGCTCGGGCGCGAAGGCGAAACTGACGAACAGCATGCCGAACATCAGCACGTGCAGCCCTACGGCCCAGACCACCGGCCAGAACAGGCTTTCCGAAGGTGAGCGTTCACGCTGCTGCATCAGGGCGCCTCGGTGATCAGGCCGACGTTACCCACGCCCGCCTGCTGCAGGCCGCCCATGGCGGACATCACGGTGCCGTAGTCGACGGCCTTGTCGCCGCGCACGAACACCTGCACCTGCTTACCCTGACTGCGGGTCTGGTTGATGATGGCGGTCACCGCGCGGGTCATCTCGTCAAGGGTCAGTGCACGATCCTGGACGGTATCGGTGTCCACCTCGGTGCCCATGTTCCAGTAGTACGACTTGTCGGACTTGATGGAGATGGTCAGCACCTGGGAGTCGTTGTCCTGGGGCAGCACTTCGCTGCTGACCTGCGGCAGGTCGACCTTGACGCCCTGGTTGAGCATCGGCGCCGTCACCATAAAGATGACCAGCAGCACCAACATCACGTCGATGTAGGGCACCACGTTCATCTCGGCGACGGGCTTGCGTCTGTTGCGAATTCTGGCTCTGGCCATGGTATTGAAACCTGTGTTGAGTGCGCCGGAAGCTTATTCTTCGCTGCTGTGTACTTTGCGGTGCAGGATCGCCTGGAATTCGTCGGCGAAGGTGTAGTAGCGGCCGATCAGCATTTCACCGCGAGCGGAGAAACGGTTGTAGGCGATAACCGCCGGGATGGCCGCGAACAGGCCGATGGCCGTGGCGATCAGCGCTTCGGCGATGCCTGGCGCAACGGTGGCCAGGGTCGCCTGCTGCACCTGCGCCAGGCCGCGGAAGGAGTTCATGATCCCCCACACGGTACCGAACAGACCGATGTACGGGCTGGTGGAACCGACGGTGGCGAGGAACGGCAAGCTGATCTCCAGCTTCTCTTCCTCACGGGAAATGGCGACGCGCATGGCACGCGCCACGCCGTCCATCACTGCATCCGGGTCCATGCCAGGCTGCTGACGCAGGCGGGAGAATTCCTTGAAACCGGCACGGAAGATCTGCTCCAGGCCCGAGTCCGGATCCGGGTTGCTGCCGGCCTGGCGATAGAGCTTGGAGAGGTCGATACCCGACCAGAAGCGCTCCTCGAAGCTGTCGAGCGAACGTTTGGCCGAGCGCAGGAAATTGCTGCGCTGGAAAATCATCACCCATGAGATGACCGATGCGGCCACCAGGGTCAGCATCACCAACTGCACCACCAGGCTGGCGTTGCTGATCAGACTCCACATCGACATGTGGTCAACGGCATTTGCGTTGGCTTCCACGCTTACTCTCCTGCAGTAGATGTACCGGCACCGTCACCCTGCTCAGCGAACGCCGTTCGCAGAGACGGGGGCATGGCCCGGGGTTTGAAATTATCGGCGCGCACACAGGCCACCAGAAACTGCCCTTCGCAAAGCAGCACGTCATCCGCCGCCCGCCTGACCTGCTGACGAAAGCGCAGGCTGGCGCGGTTCAACTCATACACTTCAGCACTGACCAGCAACTCGTCGTCCAGTCGCGCCGGCGCGTGGTAGCGCGCTTCGCTGGAGTGCACGACGAACAGCAGCCCCTCACCGGCCAACGTCGACTGGGAAAAACCCAGTTCACGCAGTCGCTCGGTACGGGCCCGCTCCATGAATTTGAGGTAGTTGACGTAATAGACGACTCCGCCCGCATCGGTGTCCTCGTAATAGACACGACAGCGATGGGCGAACGGCTGACCGGCATCTTGCGCGCGCATACTCTAGTGCCAGCCCCGTGTCTTGCCAATCGGGCGCGCAAGTATTTTTTTCATGGCGCGTCTCCATCATTGAACAGGTCGAGCGTTGGCCGCTCGTCCATGCGTTTGGGCGCGTTCAGGCCGAAGTGCAGGTAAGCGTGACGGGTCACCACGCGCCCTCTCGGCGTGCGCATGATGTAACCCTGCTGGATCAGGTACGGCTCGAGCACGTCCTCGATGGTGTGCCGCTCCTCGCTGATCGCCGCGGCCAGGCTGTCGACCCCTACCGGGCCGCCGTCGAACTTCTCGATCATGGTCAGCAGCAGGCGTCGATCCTGGTGATCGAAACCGCGCTCATCGACGTCCAGCAGGTTCAGCGCCAGGTCGGCGACCTGCTGGGTGATCGCGCCCTGGCCACGCACCTCGGCGAAATCGCGTACGCGGCGCAGCAGGCGGTTGGCGATTCGCGGCGTGCCGCGGGCGCGACGGGCGATCTCCACGGCGCCGCGCGCCTCGATGGGCAGGCCGAGGATGCCGGCGGCACGGCTGACGATGGTGGCCAGGTCTTCGGTGTTGTAGAACTCCAGGCGCTGGACGATACCGAAACGGTCACGTAATGGATTGGTCAGCATGCCGGCCCGCGTGGTGGCGCCGACCAGGGTGAACGGCGGCAGATCCAGCTTGATCGAGCGAGCAGCCGGTCCCTCACCGATCATGATGTCGAGCTGGAAGTCCTCCATCGCCGGGTACAGCACTTCTTCGACGATGGGCGAGAGGCGATGGATTTCATCGATGAACAGCACATCACCCGGCTCGAGATTGGTCAGCAGCGCCGCCAGGTCGCCGGGGCGCTCGAGCACCGGGCCCGAGGTGCTCTTGATGGAAACCTGCATTTCCTGGGCAATGATGTTGGCCAGGGTGGTCTTGCCAAGGCCGGGTGGGCCGAAGATCAGGGTGTGATCCAGGGACTCCTTGCGCCCGCGCGCCGCCTGGATGAACAGCTCCATCTGCTCGCGCACCACCGGCTGGCCGATGTACTCGGCCAGCTTGAGCGGGCGAATGGCGCGGTCGACCTGCTCGTCGCGGTCGCGACTGCCCGCCGTCACCAACCTGTCGGCGTCGAGCATCTAGAGCATTCCTTTCAGCGCGCGGCGGATCATGTCTTCACTACTCAAACCATCTTCTTTGACTGCCGAAACGGCACGACTGGCTTCCTGAGGCTTGTAGCCCAGGGAGATAAGCGCACTCACCGCATCATTCTCCGCGCTTGAGACTGCGCCCCCGGCATGAGGTTCAACCACCAGTGGCGCCATGCCAGGTACCGCTTCCCAGGCCTTGAAGCGATCCTTGAGTTCGACCAGCAGGCGCTCGGCGGTCTTCTTGCCGACCCCGGGAATCTTCACCAGCGCGGCGGTATCCTGGGCCTGCACGCAGCGCACCAGCTCGTCGATCTCCAGCCCGGACATCAGCGCCAGGGCCAACTTGGGGCCGACGCCATTGAGGCGGATCAGCTCACGGAACAGCTCGCGCTCGCGCTTCTCGAAAAAGCCGTAAAGCAGGTGAGCATCCTCGCGCACCACCAGGTGGGTATGCAGCGTCAGCGGCTCGCCTACCGGGGGCAAACGGTACAACGTGGTCATGGGGACTTCCAGCTCATAGCCCAGACCGTTCACATCCAGAATCAAATGTGGCGGCTGCTTTTCCGCCAGGGTGCCGCGTAAACGTCCGATCACCGACGCATTCCTTACATAGAAGATTCAATACCGCCCGAGGTCACGCGCAGCTGCGACGAGCTGCCACCGACCTGAACGACTGCCTATAAACGAAGCCGGCCACCACGCCGCTTGGCGCTGGCCAGACCATGGGGAATCAGACTCTGCCGGTGGTGGGCGTGGCACAGGGCGATACCCAGGGCATCGGAGGCATCGATCTGCGGTTTCTGCACCAGCTTGAGCAGGTGCATGACCATCATCTGCACCTGCTCCTTGTCGGCCCCACCGGTGCCGACCACCGCCTGCTTGACCTGGGTGGCGGTGTATTCGCTGACCTCGAGGCCCGCCTCGACGGCGGCGACGATGGCCGCGCCCCGCGCCTGGCCGAGTTTGAGTGCGGAGTCGGCATTGCGCGCCATGAACACCTGTTCGATGCCCATGGTCACCGGCCCGAAGGTACGAATCACCTCACTGACGCCACGAAACACGATCTGCAAGCGCTCGGCCAGGGGCCCGGCACCGGTGCGGATGCACCCGGAAGCCACGTACTCGCAGGTGCGCCCGGTATCGCGTATCACCCCATAGCCGGTAATGCGGGAACCGGGGTCGATTCCCAGAATCAGCGTCATGCCAGTCATCCACCCGTGGCGCTGGTCGCCACACTGTCTATTTATCCAGGCGCGAGTATAGGGGCGCCGAGCGCCAGCCGTCACTCAAAGGATTTGGCCTAGACGACCCTCGATCGGCAAGCTCCAGCCAGCGAAAGGCGCCCATAAAAAAGCCGGAAGCGCACAATGGCAGACTTCCGGCCTGGATGCAGCGCTGGATCAGCCCAGCTGCTCCATGATCTCGTCGGAGACTTCGGCGTTGTGGTAGACGTTCTGCACGTCATCCAGGTCTTCGAGCATGTCGATCAGCTTGAAGACTTTCTGCGCGGTTTCCAGGTCGGTGATCGGCGCACTGATCGACGGGATCATGGCGATCTCCGCTTCCTCGGCCTTGAAGCCGGCCGCTGCCAGGGCTTCGTTGACGGCATGGAACTCGGTGAAGCTGGTCGACACCAGGGCTGCGCCCTCCTCGCCCATCTCCACGTCATCGGCGCCGGCTTCCAGGGCCGCTTCCATCAGCGCATCTTCATCCACCGAGGCGAAGCTGATCTGCCCCTTGCGCTCGAACATATAGGCAACCGAGCCGTCGGTGCCGAGGTTGCCACCGCATTTGGTGAAGGCATGACGCACTTCGGCAGCGGTGCGGTTACGGTTGTCGGTCATCACTTCGACGATGATCGCCACGCCACTCGGTGCGTAACCCTCGTAGCTGAACTCGACCACATTGTCGGCTTCGTTGTTACCGGCACCCCGGGCGATGGCGCGGTCGATCACGTCGCGCGACATGTTGTTGGTCAGCGCCTTGTCGACGGCCAGACGCAGGCGCGGATTATCCGCCGGGATCGGACCGCCGTGCTTGGCAGCGACCGTCAGCTCGCGGATCAGCTTGGTGAAGATCTTGCCGCGCTTGGCGTCCTGACGCCCCTTGCGGTGCTTGATGTTGGCCCATTTGGAATGACCAGCCATAACTCACTCCATTTCCTTCAAATTAGTTTGCAGCCGGCACAAGCCGAGACGAGAACCGTCGCGAGCGCAGATCAGGCAAGACGAAAAGCGGCGAGAAAGCGCAGTTTGCTGTGGCAAATGAGCATTTCGAACCGCTTTCCAACGCAGCATGATCAAGCGCAGCAGGTTATCACTCGGCTTTGGGTTGCTCGCGCAGACGGATGTGCAGTTCACGCAGCGACTTGCCATCCACCACACCCGGCGCCTGGGTCATGACGCAGGCCGCGCTCTGGGTTTTCGGGAAGGCGATCACTTCGCGGATCGACGCAGCGCCGGTCATCAGCATCACCAGGCGGTCGAGGCCGAAAGCCAGGCCACCATGGGGCGGCGCACCATACTTGAGGGCGTCGAGCAGGAAGCCGAACTTCTCCTGCTGCTCGTCTTCGCTGATGCCCAGCACGCGGAACACGGTCTGCTGCATGGCCTTGTCGTGGATACGGATCGAACCGCCACCCAGCTCGGTGCCGTTGAGCACCAGGTCGTAGGCGCGGGACAACGCGGCGGCCGGGTTGGCCTCCAGTTCTTCGGGCGAGCACTTGGGCGAAGTGAACGGGTGGTGCATGGCGGTCAGGCTGCCATCGTCGTTCTCTTCGAACATCGGGAAGTCGACGACCCACAGCGGCGCCCACTCGGCGGTCAGCAGGTTGAGGTCATGGCCAAGCTTGATGCGCAAAGCGCCCAGGGCATCGTTGACCACCTTGGCGCGGTCGGCACCGAAGAACACGATGTCGCCATCGACCGCACCCACGCGGTCGAGAATGGTGTTGAGGTTCGGCTCGGCGATGTTCTTGACGATCGGCGACTGCAGGCCCTCGACGCCCTTGGCGCGCTCGTTGACCTTGATGTAGGCCAGGCCCTTGGCGCCGTAGTTGCCGACGAACTTGGTGTAGTCGTCGATCTGCTTGCGCGGCATGCTCGCCCCGCCCGGGACGCGTAGCGCGGCAACGCGGCCTTTCGGATCGTTGGCCGGGCCGGAGAAGACCTTGAAGTCGACGTCCTTGAGCTGATCGGCCACGTCGACCAGCTCCATCGGAATACGCAGGTCCGGCTTGTCGGAACCGAAGCGGCGCATGGCCTCGGCCAGGGTCATGTGCGGCAGTTCGCCGAACTCGACACCCAGCACTTCCTTGAACAGGTTGCGGATCATGGTCTCGGTGAGGTGCATGATCTCGGCTTCGTCGAGGAAGCTGGTCTCGATGTCGATCTGGGTGAATTCCGGCTGGCGGTCGGCACGCAGGTCTTCGTCGCGGAAGCACTTGGCGATCTGGTAGTAACGGTCGAAGCCGGCGACCATCAGCAACTGCTTGAACAGCTGCGGCGATTGCGGCAGCGCAAAGAAGCTGCCGGCGTGGGTGCGGCTCGGTACCAGGTAGTCGCGGGCGCCTTCCGGCGTGGCGCGGGTCAGGATCGGGGTTTCCACATCGAGGAAGCCGTTATCGTCCAGGTAACGACGGATGCTCGAGGTGATGCGCGAGCGCAGCTTGAGCTTCTCGGCCATTTCCGGGCGACGCAGGTCGATGAAGCGATAGCGCAGGCGCGTCTCTTCACCCACATCGGTGTATTCGTTGAGCGGGAACGGCGGGGTTTCCGCCTCGTTCAGCACCTGTAGCTCGTAGCCCAGCACCTCGATGGCGCCGGATGCCATGTTGGCATTGCGCGCGCCTTCAGGACGCAGGCGCACCTTGCCGGTGATCTTGACCACATATTCGCTGCGCACGCGGTCAGCCTTGGCGAAGGTATCGGCGCGGTCAGGATCGAACACCACCTGGGCCAGGCCTTCGCGATCGCGGATGTCGAGGAAGATCACGCCACCGTGGTCACGACGACGGTGAACCCATCCACACAGGGTGATTTCCTGGCCATCCAGGCTTTCGTTCAACTGGCCGCAATAGTGGCTGCGCATCATGATCGGGTTCGCTTCTCTGATCGGTTCTGAATTCGTCGACATCGCCTGCCATCGGGCAAGGCGCCTGAGCCGCACGCGTGAAAAGGGCGGAATTATATAGCCTTTATCGGCAGGGCGCAGCACGTGATATGCGCCATCGCCCTGGCAAAAGAGGTGAACCCGATGCGCTGCGATTGATTCAAAGCATGATCGTCATTGAGATGAACCCGGAGCATGTGACGAACGGTCATGATAGGCTTTTTGCCATCGACTCTTTACCCATTGGCCCAATTAGGAGAGCAACCATGGAAATCAATATCGGTATCGCCGAACAGGATCGCGAAGCCATCGCCGAAGGCCTGTCGCGCCTGCTCGCGGACACCTACACCCTGTACCTGAAAACCCACAACTTCCACTGGAACGTTACCGGGCCGATGTTCAACACCCTGCACCTGATGTTCGAAGGTCAGTACACCGAACTGGCACTTGCCGTCGACGCCATCGCCGAACGCATCCGCGCCCTGGGCTTCCCTGCGCCAGGCACCTACGCGGCTTACGCCCGCCTCTCCTCGATCAAGGAAGAGGAAGGCGTACCGAGCGCCGATGAGATGATCAAGCTGCTGGTGCAGGGCCAGGAAGCGGTAGTCCGCACCGCTCGCGGCATCTTCCCGCTGCTCGACAAGGTCAGCGACGAGCCGACCGCCGACCTGCTGACCCAGCGCATGCAGGTTCACGAGAAAACCGCGTGGATGCTGCGCAGCCTGCTGGCTGCCTGACCGTTGCGCCAACAGGGCTGCCGCGGCAGCCCTGTTTCGTTTCATCTCGCCGCAACCGACAGCGCAGCGCGTCCATTTGAGTAGCCCTTCTCTTTGCTGTTAAATACGCCCCGTGCCGCCATCCCAACTCCTGGGCCGGTGCATAGGCTGGCCCTCCCGAACCTTCATCGCCCTTACGTCACGGCAAATCGCGTGGAGCCAGCTGTTCCTGGTGTTCCTTTATCGAGTGAGTGCGTTGAACATGTTTAAAATCGTCCACCTGCTGGTGGGGCTGTCGGCCCTGCTGTTATCCATCGCCCCCGGCCTCAATGACGGCCAGTCGTTCCTGCAACATCCCGATGCGCTGTGCCTGGCGCTGTTCGGCTTCCTCAACCTGCTGCTGGCTACGCAGTTTCCACTGTGGCACAGCAACGCCCGTCAACATCTGCAAAACCTGGCATGTGCCCTGCTGATCCTCGGCACGCTGCTGCAAGCGCTGATCCTGCTGGCCCCACTGCCCCTGATCGCCGAACAGCCTGCCCTGCTGTTCAGCCTGCTGATCATCGCCCTGGCCGTTGCCCTGCACCTTGGCACCAACCTGCGCTTCGACAGAAAGAAGGCAGCACCACAGCAAGACCTGGGTGATCGCGAAACCGGCACCGTGAAGTGGTTCAACACCTCGAAAGGATTCGGCTTCATTTCCCGCGACGCTGGCGAAGACATCTTCGTGCACTTCCGTGCGATCCGCGGCGAAGGCCACCGCGTTCTGGTGGAAGGCCAGCGCGTGGAGTTTTCCGTGATGCAGCGCGACAAAGGCCTGCAGGCGGAAGACGTGATCGCGGCGCTGCCGACGCGGCGCTGATACACCTGCCAACGAAAAGCCCCGCGGATGCGGGGCTTTTTCATTCGAGCGGGCCGCCATCAATAATGAGGCGGCGGCGCTTCATCCTGCGAAGCGCTGAACGGATTCACTTCTTCCTGACGCTTGGCCAGCGCCTGCATCTGCACCTGCAGGCGCTCGATCAATTTCTGCTGTTCCACCAGGGCATCATTGAGCGCCTGGATGGTGTCGTCCTGAAAGGCCAGGCGGCTCTCCAGCTCGACGATACGCTCTTCCAGCCCGCTCATTCAGACCTCCCCTGCCCGGTAGTGCCCCGGCATGACCGATCGCAATTTGTCGCGCAGCGCCGCTACCTGCTGCTGCTCATAGGGCGTGGCCGGATGGCGTCCCCACACCGGGGCAGGCCAGGCGTCGTCGCCGCGATAGCGCACGATCACGTGCATGTGCAGCTGACTGACCACGTTACCCAGGGTGGCGATATTGATCTTGTCAGCCTTGAACGCATCCTTGAGCACCTCGCCCAGCAGGGCGGTCTCGGCCCATAGCGCCTGCTGATCCTCAGCGCTCAACTGAAACACCTCGCTGACCTCTTCGCGTCGCGGCACCAGGATGAACCAGGGGTATCGGGCATCGTTACTGAGCAGTACGCGACTCAACGGCAGGTCCCCCAGTACGAAGGTGTCCTGCTGCAAACGCGGATCCAGTACGAACATGTGCTCACCTCATTTCAAGTCATCCAACGGATCGGCGTGCAACCCGACAAAGGCCGCAGCATACCCGGCAAGGTGCTGAAAATTAACCCCGAAACAGGCGCACCAAGAAGTCGCACGACCTGCGAACCTGGCTTTTCGGATGCACCATATTGTTTCCCAAAGTAAACATTGGCCTGCACACTCAAACATCAACTAAAACTCATTATCAATAACATGAGCACATAGATAGCAAGCTACTAAGAAGCACGCTAACAAGAGTGCGGAAAAACGCATATTTAGGTCGATAATCTGTACTTCCCGACAAAAGAATGCGGATGAACCGCAGCAATTCAGCCGCTTTGGCAATTTTGAGCACGCCTTTTGCTTTAAAGCCCGCAACGCTCCCGAATGGGGCCTGGGCGGTAACGCTTCCCGGCCTTGTAATAGAGCTGTAAATCGTTGGATGGACTCTGCAGCTAGGGTTTGTCTCATTGCGACGCTCCTTTCGCGGTCGACGACAAGCGCAAGGGTGGCGACGAAATGGATAGATCGAAACTATCGCCAATACAAAGTGCCGTGCTATAAGTTCCATTCGACACAAAAAGAAATAGAGCTGCTCGCCATAACAACCTTATTGAGCAGCGGTAGTACTCTTCTAAACCAAAGGAGCAAATCACGATGCGAGTGATGAAGTGGAGCGTAATCGCCCTGGCTGTGGCCGCGGGTACCTCTCAGATGGCAGTGGCTTCGGAGCAGTCCGAATCGAAGGGTTTCGTTGAAGACAGCACCCTGTCGCTCCTGGCGCGCAGCATGTACTACAACCGCGATGCCCGTAACGGCGCTTCCCGCGGCACCGAAGGCAAAGGTTATTCCGAAGAGTGGGGCGCCAGTGCCCGTGCACTGTTCGAATCCGGCTTTACCCAGGGCACCGTTGGTTTCGGCGTTAACGCTTACGCCGGCGCCCTGTGGCAGCTGGACACTGGTGGTGGCCGTCGCGGTGTTGGCATGTTCCCGGAGAACGATGGCAAGGATCTGAGCATCGCCAATGCGGCAGTCAAGGCACGTATTTCCAGCACCACGCTGACCTACGGCTCGCAGATGCCGGCCCTCCCGGTTCTGGCCTACGATGACGGCCGTCTGCTGCCGGAAACCTTCGAAGGGACCATGATCACCAGCCGCGAGATCGAAGGTCTCGAGCTGAACGTGGGCCGCTTCACTGCACAAAACGCAATGAACCAGTCCGGTCGCGACAGCTTGCGTGACGACGACGGCGTCGGCCTTCTGAAATCCATCAATGTGGCAGGTGGTTCTTACGCCTTTACCAAGGATTTCAGCGCTGCGCTCTACTACAGCGATCTGGAAGACCGTTACAAGCGTAAATACGCCAACCTGAACTACAACCTGCCGCTGACCGAAGAACAGGCCCTGGGCTTCGACTTCAATATCTACAAGAGCGATTACGACCGTCAGTTCGGCGGTGGCGACAACACCATCTGGAGCCTGGCGGCCAAGTACAGCGTTGGCGCCCACGCCTTCATTCTGGCTCACCAGCGCAACACCGGTGACCGTGGGTTTGATTACGGCGTAGGCGATGGCGGTGGCGCGATTTTCCTCGCCAACAGCTTCCTGTCCGACTTCAACCAGGAAGACGAGCGCAGCTGGCAAGCCAGCTACGAGCTTGACTTCGCCACTTATGGCGTGCCTGGCCTGAGCTTCAAGACCGCGTACATCTGGGCTGACAACATCCAGACTGCCGAGAGCAACAACGGTAAAGAACACGAGTTCTTCAACCAAGTTAAATACACCGTTCAAAACGGCCCGGCTAAGGATCTTTCCTTCCGCCTGCGCGGTTCGGTGCTGCGTGCCAACTCGGACGTCAACGATCAGTACATCAGCGACACCAACGAAGTTCGCTTCTACGTGAACTACCCGCTCAGCGTTCTGTAATCTCGCGCAAGCCTGATAGCAGTTCAAAAACCTGGCTTCGGCCGGGTTTTTTATTGCCCGTCATGCACTCAGCCCCGTAAATGCACCGAGCCCACGACAAGCCTGCTTGTCCGCGGTCTCACCGAGCAATCGACCGCACACCTGCTCCCCAACCTACCATCGTAATCCCCCTCAGTACTTCGCATCCTGTACGCCACCAGCCACGCGCCGTACAATGCCGAGCGATAAAAATCCCCTTTGCTACCGACAGAACGGCCCATCATGCGTACCAGTCAGTTCCTGCTTTCGACCCTCAAAGAAACGCCCTCCGATGCGGTGGTGATCAGCCATCAGCTGCTGCTGCGCGCCGGCATGATCCGCAAGCTCGCATCCGGCCTGTACACCTGGCTGCCGATGGGGCTGCGCACCCTGCGCAAGGTCGAAAGAATCGTGCGCGAGGAGATGGATGCCGCTGGTGCGCTGGAGGTGCTGATGCCTGCCATCCAGCCTGCCGAATTGTGGCAGGAGTCTGGCCGCTGGGTGCAGTATGGCCCGGAGCTGCTGCGCGTGAAGGACCGTCACGACCGCGAGTTCTGCGTGGGCCCGACCCACGAGGAAGTGATCACCGACCTGGCCCGTAATGAGCTGAACAGCTACAAACAGCTGCCCCTGAACCTGTACCAGATCCAGACCAAGTTCCGCGACGAGATCCGTCCGCGCTTCGGCCTGATGCGTGGCCGCGAGTTCATCATGAAGGACGCCTACTCCTTCCATGCCGACCAGGCTTCGCTGCAGCAGACCTACGACCGCATGCACCAGGCCTACTGCAACATCTTCACCCGCCTGGGCCTGAATTTCCGGCCGGTGGAGGCGGACAACGGCTCGATCGGCGGCGCCGGTTCCCACGAATTCCACGTGCTGGCCGAGTCGGGTGAAGACGATATCGTGTTCAGCAACGCCTCCGATTACGCGGCCAATATCGAGAAGGCCGAGGCCATTCCTCGCGAGTCCGTACGCCCGGCACCGAGCGAGGAGCTGCGCCTGGTCGACACCCCGAACGCCAAGACCATCCAGCAACTGGTGGACGGCTACGACCTGCCCATCGAGCGCACCATCAAGACGCTGATCGTGCATGCCGAAGAAGAGGGCAAACTGATCGCCCTGATCGTTCGCGGCGACCACGAGCTGAACGAGATCAAGGCCGCCAACCAGCCCGGCGTCGCCAGCCCGCTGGTGATGGCCTCGGATGCCGAGCTGCGCGACGCCATCGGCGCCGGTGCCGGCTCCCTGGGCCCACTGAACCTGCCGCTGCCGATCATCATCGATCGCTCGGTCGAGCTGATGAGCGACTTCGCCATTGGCGCCAACATCGACGACAAGCACTATTTCGGCGTCAACTGGGAGCGCGACCTGCCGGTACCGACCGTCGCCGACCTGCGCAACGTGGTGGCCGGCGACCCGAGCCCGGATGGCAAGGGCACCCTGGAGATCAAGCGCGGCATCGAAGTCGGGCATATCTTCCAGCTCGGCACCAAATACAGCGAGGCGATGAACTGCCAGGTACTGGGCGAGAACGGCAAGCCGGTAGTGCTGAGCATGGGCTGCTACGGCATCGGTGTGTCCCGCGTGGTGGCTGCTGCCATCGAGCAGAACAGCGACGAGCGCGGCATCATCTGGAACGATGCCCTGGCGCCCTTCCAGATCGCCCTGGTGCCATTGCGCTATGAAACCGACGCGGTGCGCGAAGCGACCGACAAGCTGTATGCCGAACTGACTGCCGCCGGCTTCGAAGTTCTGCTCGACGACCGTGACAAAAAGACCAGTCCGGGCATCAAATTCGCAGACATGGAACTGATCGGCATTCCGCATCGCATCGTGGTCAGCGATCGCGGCCTCGCCGAAGGCAACCTGGAGTACAAGAGCCGCCTGGAAACCGAGGCTCAGCCAGTCGCCGTCGGCGAGATCCTGTCGTTCATCCAGAATCGTATCCGCCGCTGACCCGCCAAAGAGCCGTCATGTTCAAGCGAAGCACCCTACGCCTTCTCGGCGCCACCACCTGTGGCGCCTTCTTTCTCGCTGGCTGCGCCAACCATCTGCCGCAGCGCAGCGAGCACGAAGAACGTATCGAACGCAAACTGCTGAGCCACAGCCTGCAGATCGACGTGGGGCAGCCCGAGGTGCTGGAACTGCCGCAGCGGCGGGTGCGCGTGCATGAACAGAAGGTCTTCGAGGTGACCCCTTTCGAGGTCACCCGCCACTACGACCGCTATACGCCTTACCAGCCATGGCGGGAGATCTATGAAATCCCCCTGGGCGCGGTGGCCATCGTCGGCGGTATCGGCGCCAACGTGCTCAACGTGGTGGCGCTCGGCCGCATTCCGGATACCGCCACCAAGGACTGGATCAGCTACGGCGTGGCGGGGGTCAACCCGTTCATGAACGTCGAGTCCAATGGCCGTTCGCAGCAGAACCTGGCCGGCATCGACGAAAAGCGCCAGGAAACCCGCACGGACTATTCCAGCCTGCCCTGGGCCGAACGACCGGTGATGATCAAGGCCGGTGAGCAGACCCACGAATTGCTCACCGACCGCAACGGCGTGCTGCGCCTCAACCTGCTCGATGGCCCGTTCGCCGACCAGGACATCGCCCGCGTCGGTACCCTGCTGCTGACCGTCACCGACGAGCAGGACGCCACCCGCGCCGAGGCCACCCTGCTGGTCAGCCGCACCTTGCGCGGCAAGCTGCGTGAGGCCCATGACCTGATCTACGACGACCTCGAAGGGGCGGACGTCGAACAATGGGTGCACCGCGTCAAGCGCCTGTCCGACCTAGGCCTCGAGGAAGAAGCCAGCGAGCTGGAGCAGAGCCTGATCGAACTGACCCGCAACGACCCGGAACTGCAGGCCGAATTCCTGCACTCACTCACCCAGAACGCCGGGCGACTGGCTGCCGACCCGGGCGAAGACTAGGCCCCTAGCGCCGAACTTCGAACCCGGGCGCATCCTGTAGCGGATGCTCACGCAGCGTTAGCGATACCACGCGAGCACCTGAAGGCCCATGTGCGAGCCATTGGGCCAGCGAATGCACCGCGCCCTCCTCGCCTTCGAACAGGACCTCCACGCGCCCATCGGGCAGATTGCGCACCCAGCCGGACAGCTGCAAACGCCCCGCCTCCATGGCCGTGCTCTGGCGAAAACCGACACCCTGCACACGCCCGCAGGCATACCCGTGCCGACAAACGACGGCCATCGCCTCAGCGCTCCTGGCGCAGCGCTGCCAGCCGCGCCCTGAGACCTTCGGCGGTCTGCTCACCAAGCAGACGCTCACGCACCTGGCCCTGATCATCGACGATATAGGTGACCGGCAATGCATCGCTGGGCGGTAGCCCGTAACGCTCCGCGGGATCCTTGGCCAGCACCGTGAACTCGATGCCCAGCGCCTTGGCTGCCTGGCTGAGTTCATCACCCTGCAGGCCATCGAAATTGACACCGAACACGCCGACCGACTGCTTTTCCAGCTCAGGCGCCAGGGCGTTCAGCTCGGGAATCTCGGAGCGGCAGGGGCCACACCACTCCGCCCAATAATTGATAACCAGCCACTGGCCTTCAAGGCGCTCAACCGCTACCTTCTGCCCATGCTGATCGACACCTACGTCATCCGTGCAACCTACCAATACCACAGCGGCGATGAGCACCATCATGAGCCGAATGACTGACTGGACTCGCTTGATCATGGAAATGCTCCTCGTACCGATAAGGTGGCTATGACACTGGATGCACTGCAGCTCGATGTACCCGACGCGCTTCAGGCCGACCTGATCGACCAGGCGACCCTGGGCAGCAACCTGAGCGCGGCTCGCCAGCTGCCGATGGAAACCGGCCTCCAGGAGGTGGCGGCCCTGCTCGCGCGCTTGAATCGCAGCGCGATGACCTTACTCGAAAGACAGCGGGCGCTGCAAAATTTCAGCGATGAGTATCGCCACTACAGTGCACGGCGTTGCCTGGCTGCAGCTGCTGAGCAAACCCAGCTGTGTGCCGAACTCGCCATCGGTTACAAGCGCCTGTTGCTACAGATACTCCAGGGCCACAAGCCCTCCCAGCCGCACCTGGCCTGGTGCCTGAACATGGCCCAGCACTTCATCGCCCAGACCCTGCTGCGCCATTGCCAGCAGTACCGTGAGCCGGATGCCGACCTGTGGCGCGACAGCCATCTGCTGTACTGGCTGGGCGAACGCCATGGCTGCCTCGACGAGCCGGTGGCGGCGGCATTCACGCCCACACCCGCCGATACCCTGCGTGGCCTCTACCAACAGACGCTGCTGCTGGCACTGAGCAATCCCCCGCACCTGCATCCGGATGAGTGCCAGCGACTTTTTGCCGCCCTGGCACCGCTGGCTGCCCTCGCCCGCCTGCTGCCATGGGATGCGGAAGACAGATCCGAAGGCCCGCTGATCGACCTGCACGGCAGGCAGCCGTACCTGACACAGCAGCAACGCCCGCCGGCAGGCAGCGAAACGCTACGACGCCTGGAGCTGGGCGCGCTGCTGGTCGCGCTTGGCGAACCCGCACCGCTGCGCAGTGCCGGCGAGCGCGAACTGCTCGAACGCGTGCATCATCACTGGCTGGGTACCGACCAGCGCCGCCATTCCCGCACCCCGCAACAAAGCGACTGCCGCCTGGCCATCGGCATCCCGGCCATCCACGCCCAGCTCCTGGAGCAGCGGCCACACTGCACACCGGGGCAGATTCTCGATATCGGCCCAGGCGGCGCGCGCCTGCTGTGCCCGGCACAGGCCGCCGACGGCCTGCCGATCGGCCAACTGGTGCTGCTGATCGCCGACAGCGACGTGCTGGCCCTGGTGTGCTGGCGTCACCTCAACGGCGAGGGGCTTCACCTGGGCTTGCGCTACCTGAAGGGCCTGGCACAACCGACCTGGCTCAGACGCGCCCCGAGCAGCCAGCCACACCTGGGTATCCTGCAGAGCACGCCAAAACCACGCGAGGGCTGGCACCACGGCCTGTGGGTGCCCCACAACCAGTTCAGCGACGGCGAAAACCTGTGGTTGCAGCTGCCCAACGCGGTCAACCAGAACCGCCTGCAGCTGCCCGCCTGCAACCTGGCCAGCGCCTCGGTGAGCCGCCACCCCCTGGAACTGCCCTGAATGAGAACCCGGTCACGCACAAGGGCGGCCTGGCGCACAGTTTGATCGCGAGCATCCTTCTTATACTTCCCCGCTGACGTCCTTCGCCAGCCAGGGAGCTCGCATGCCCAACGCCCACGACACACTGATCGGCCAAGTACCGGCACACCTAATCCAGAGCGCGCACCTGCAATTGACCGACTACGACGGGCGGGTCGCCGAATTCAACGTGGCCGCCTGGCTGCACCTGCCCGGCCAGGCAGGCAACCTGGTCTCCCTGCAGGTTCGCTATCGCGATGGCGAGCAAATACGTTCGATCAATCTGGATCACGCCAAGGTAGGCGCACAGGACAGGATCCTGCTTTCCGGCATCGCGCGCCTGCCGGTGGCCCAGCGAATCGAGCAGATGCAGATACGTCTGCGCTCGGCGCAAGCTGTGGGGAATGAGCTGAAAATCGAAGAGCTTTTCGTGCAGGCCGTCGAACCGGCGATCGCCCAGGGGCGGGCGAATCAGGCCAACGCCTGACCGGTCCTGGCAGACACCTGGCAGCTCTCGTGCGGTGGCTTGGCATCTGACGTCGATGAGCTGCCCACAGTCGCGACCAGCGACTCGGGCCACTTGCCGAAACGCAGCCCGGTGATCCGGTTAAGGTTCTCCAACGCACGGTCACTATCATGGGCGTGAAGCATCACGACCTTGGGAGAAGACTTTGGCATTGCAGGTACCTTTGGTGACGCGACATCGACTGAAGATGGCATAGCCAGAAACATGCCATCTTACTGGCGCCAACGGAACGGCAGCCCGAACCGGCATCGAGCCATCAAATACGCATCCCGCGGTGCCGATAAACGTCACTTCCTGTCACTGCCCTGCCCCTCCAGCCAATGCGCCAGGCTGTCGCCGAACAGCAGGGTCTGCTCCTCGTGCAGGCGTTTCAGGGCCTCCCGCAGCGCCGGATACCAGGGCTCGTCCAGTTCGTCGGGCAACTGGTTCAGATGGGGCAACGGCCAGGGGCTGCGCTCGAACAGCTGCTGCAAGGTGTAATGGGACAGGTCGCGACTGAGCATCCAGCTATCGCCGCCGGTGCTGGCGACCAGGCGCTGGCCTTCCAGAAAACTCAGCACTTCCTCCCACTCATGCTCGGGCAGCAACCAGCCCTGCCGCTGAATATCGCGATGGCGCACCTTGAGCCCGGTACGCTGGCGCGCGTGAAATACCCGCAGGATGCCCAGCAGCACCAGTGCCCTGGGCATCGCGCGCTTGCGCCACTGATGAGAAACCCCCAGGTTGCAGACCAGCTCGGCCCCCAGCAGGACGATCAGCCAGGACAGAAAGATCCACAGGAGAAACAGCGGCACCGTGGCGAAGGCACCGTAGATCAGTTGATAGCCCGGAAAGAAGCGCACGTAGAAACCGAAAATCGCCTTGGCGACTTCCAGCAGCACCGCCGTGAACAGCCCGCCCCACAGCGCATGACGTAGCGGTACCCGGGCATTGGGCACGGCGGCATACAGCAGAGTGAACGCCGCCACGCTGAACAACAGCGGCGTGAAGCGCAGCAGCGTCTGGGCGCCGACCACGGCATCCGGCCCGCTGAGCAGAGACAGCGAGGCGACATAGGTACTGATGGCGAATCCGGCGCCCAGCAGCATCGGGCCAAGGCTGAGGATCGCCCAATACAGCAGGAAGGTGGCGATACCACGGCGCGGTTGCCGCACCCGCCAGATGGTGTTGAAGGTGCGCTCGATGGTCACCAGCATCCAGAACGCGGTGATCGCCAGCACCGCCACGCCGATCCAGGTCAGCTGCCGCGCCTGGGTGGTGAAATTGCGCAGATACTCCTGCAACGCCTCACCCGCAGACGGCACGAAGTTGTGAAAGATGAATGCCTGGATCTGCTCACCGGTCCCCTGGAAGGCCGGCACGGCGGAGAGCACGGCGAAGCTGACCGTCATCATCGGCACCACGGCGAACAGCGTGGTGTAGGTCAGCGCAGCGGCGTTATCGGCACCGCGATTGTCGAAGAAGCGCTGCCAGAGGAATCGCCAGAACTCGAGCCAATCGTGCAAACGCTGCTGCATACCCACCTCACAAGGGCACTCGGAAACCTGCGCATCATCGTCAGTCCGGCGCCGCTGGCGGCGCGAGCAATGCAGACGAGCGGGAAAAGCTGGCCACAAGCCATTGTGACCGCGCATTACAGACGCTGGCTCGGCACATAGGTTCGCCTCGATTGCCGCACCCCGTTCAGCGCAAGGCGCCGACGCGGTTAGAATAGCTGCCATCTGCCGCCAGAAGCGACGACTGCCATGACCGATCTGACCCTTTATCACAATCCACGCTGCTCGAAATCCCGCGCGGCTCTGCAACTGCTCGAGGAACGCGGCCTGCAGCCGGTCGTGGTGCACTACCTGGACAATCCACCCAGCGCTGCTCAATTGCGTGAGCTGCTGAGCAAACTCGACCTGCCCCCTCGCCAGTTGCTGCGCAGTGGTGAAGACGAATACCGTGAACTCGACCTGGCCAATCAGGCGCTGGGTGACGACGAACTGATCGCGGCCATGGTCGCCCACCCACGCCTGATCGAGCGCCCGATCCTGATCGCCGGGGATCGCGCCGTGATCGGTCGGCCGCCGGAAAACATCCTGGAGCTGCTGCCATGACCACGCCTTACATTCTGGTGCTGTATTACAGCCGTCACGGTGCCACTGCCGAGATGGCCCGCCATATCGCTCGCGGGGTCGAGCTGCAGGGCATCGAGGCGCGCCTGCGCACCGTACCGGCGGTTTCCGCCGAATGCGCAGCGGTCGCCGACAGCATTCCGGCACAAGGCGCCCCCTACGCCAGCCTCGACGACCTGAAGAACTGCGCCGGCCTGGCGCTGGGCAGCCCGACACGCTTCGGCAACATGGCGGCGCCCATGAAGTACTTTCTCGACGGCACCAGCAACCTGTGGCTGACCGGCAGCCTGGTCGGCAAGCCCGCGGGCGTGTTCACCTCCACCGCCAGCCTGCATGGCGGCCAGGAGAGCACGCTGCTGTCGATGCTGCTGCCCCTGTTGCACCACGGCATGCTGATTGCCGGCCTGCCCTACAGTGAGTCCGCCCTGGTCGAGACCCGCGGTGGCGGCACGCCCTACGGCGCCAGCCACCATGCAGGCGCCGACGGCAAACGCGCCCTGGACGAGCATGAGATCACCCTGTGTCGCGCCCTGGGTCAGCGCCTGGCGAGCATCGCCCTCAAGCTGGGCGACGGCCGTGGCTAGAGCAGCCAGAGCGCTGCCCAGCGCGGACTGGCTGCTGCCACGCCTGCGGATCTGCCGCTACCTGAGCCTGGCCAGCTTCGTGGCGCTGGCGGCGCTGCTGCTGATCTGGAACCTGGGCTATGCCGCCGTTCCCAGGTCGCTGCTGTGGGCGGTACTGGCCGTGCAGGTACTGCCGTTACTGCTGCTCGCGCCGGGGATCATCGGCGGCCACCCGCGTACCCATTCGTGGGCCTGCTTCGTGGTCAACCTGTATTTCATCCAGGGGGTACTGGCCGCGTTCGATCCGTCCAAGCAGCTGTTCGGCTGGCTGGAAATCCTGCTCAGCCTGACGCTGTTCACCAGCGCCCTGCTCTATACGCGCTGGTGTGCGCAGTACCAGCGGATCGGCGGCGCTGGCGAAAGCCGCGAAGAATAGCGGTATCCGGGACGGTAGCCGGGCTACCAGTCCAGGGTTTCCTTGAGGAAGGGAATGGTCAGCTTGCGCTTTTCCTGCAGCGAGGCCTGATCCAGACGCTCGAGCAGTTCGAACAGCGCGTTCATGCTGCGCTCGCCGCGGGTGAGAATGAAGCGCCCCACGTCATCGCTCATGTGCAGGCCGCGGCGCGAGGCACGCAGCTGCAAGGCGCGCAGCTTGTCCTCGTCGGACAGCGACTGCAGCTGGAACACCAGGGCCAGGGTCAGGCGCGACTTGAGGTCGGGCAGCTTGATCGACAATTCGCGGGGCGAGGCATTGGCAGCCAGGAGCAAACGCCGACCGCTGTCGCGCAGACGATTGAACAGGTGAAACAGCGCTTCTTCCCAGGCTCGCTGCCCGGCAGCGGCTTCCAGATCATCCAGGCAAACCAGCTCGAACTGCTCCAGGTTGTCCAGAATCGCCGGGCCGTATTGCACCACTTCGCCCAGTGGCAGGTAGACGGCACGCTCGCCGAGCTGCTCGAAGCGCAGGCAGGCCGCCTGCAGCAGGTGGCTGCGGCCGACGCCCTCACCACCCCACAGGTAGATCAGGCTCTCCGTCCAGCCCGCCTCGGCCTCGCACAGACGCTCCACGTACCCGAGGGCAGCAGCATTGGCGCCCGGGTAGTAATTGGCGAAGGTGGCGTCGTCGCGCAGACGCACACCCAGGGGCAGTTGAATCGGCTTCATGCTGGAGAGAACGGCTCGTCGGAGCCCGATTGGCGCTCTGAATAAAGGTGGGGCAGTTTATACCCTTGGCGGCCGCCTGTCATTGCCGCACTTTTCCAAGGCAATACAAGGGCTTAGCCGATCTCAGCGCGATCGGCGGCCAGGCGCTGGCCGAACCGGGGCCTGCCCCCCATAGGCGTCGGACCGCTTGTACAGTTCGTGCACGTGACGCAGCAGCACCATGATCACTGCGGCCACCGGCAACGCCAGCAGAATACCGGTGAAACCGAACAACTGGCCGCCGGCCATGATCGCGAAGATCACCGCGACAGGGTGCAGGCCAATGCGATCACCGACCAGCAATGGCGTCAGCAGCATCCCTTCGAGCAACTGGCCGACCACGAACACCCCGGCAATTGCCAGCAAGGGATAGGGGTCGCCGCCGAACTGGAACACGCCGGCGAGCAGCGCACTGCCGATTCCCACCACCACCCCCAGGTACGGCACGATGCTCGCGAGGCCGGCCAGTACACCGATCAACAGGCCCAGTTCCAGGCCGATGGCCATCAGGCCGACCGCGTACATCGCGCCCAGCGCCAGCATCACCAGCAGCTGGCCACGCAGAAAGGCACCGAGCACCTCATGGCATTCGCCGAACAGCTTCACCACCACGCCTTCGTTGTCGCGCGGCACCAGGCTGCGCAGTTTGCCGACCAGCAGATCCCAGTCGCGCATCAGGTAGAAACTGACCACCGGGATCAGCAGCAGATTGGCCACCCAGGCCATCAGCGCCAGGCTTGACGCCGTGACCTGGGAGAGCACCAGCCCGGCGATGTCGGTGGTCTGGCTCAGGTGCCCGGAAAGGGACTGCTTGAGCTGATCGAAGCGCCAGAAGCCCTCGTTCAGCCCGAGCTTGACCTGGATCCACGGCAGCGCCTGGTTCTGCGCCCAGTCGAGCATCTGCGGCAGCAGCTCGTAGAGCCGCACCAGCTGCTTGCCGAGCATCGGAATCAGCACCAGCAGGGCCAGGGCCATCAACAGGGTGAACAGGCCGAACACCACGATCACGCCCCAGGTGCGCGACAATTTCAGGCGCTCCAGGCGGTCGACCAGCGGATCACCGAGGTAGGCGATCAGAATGCCGACCAGAAACGGCGAAAGAATCGGATGCAGCAGGTACAGCAGGCCGCCCAGTACCAGCACGACAGTGATCCACAGCCAGCGAAACGAAACGGGCATGCTCGATCCTCGGAAGCAAATGACAGGTCAGCGCGCACTCGCAAAACGACCTCGGCCAGGGCCGAGGTCGTCGCAAGCGAAGCGGTTCAGATGAGCGGCAGTCTACCAGCGAAAGTACAGGACATCGCCACGGCGTTGGGGATCGGCTGCCGGCGGTGCCGGCGGCGGCTCCACAGGTGCCTGGCTGGCATCCACGGGTGCCTGGGGCTCGGCGGGCACCGGCGCCTCTGCGGCCAGTTCGGCTGCCGACGCCTCGCGCAACTGCAGCAGGCCCAACTGGGTGCGCAGCTGCTCGGCGCTGGCATTGACCTTGTAGATCAGCCGGTCGGCCTCCACCGATTGCAACTGAGCGGCAAAGGGTTCGAGCACTCGCTGCAGCTCCGCGTAACGGGACAGATCGGCGCCGATGATTTCCACCGTCTGCGTCGAGCTGGCGCCCGGCGCGACGACGAAACGCGGCGCCAGGCGCTCGCTCACCGCCAGCAACACGGCATCGGCCAATGCCGCCTGATCGGCGCCCTCGGCCTTGCCCTGCTCGCGTTCCTCGCCCAGCCACAGTTGCCAGCTGGCCTGCCACTTGCCGTCCGCTTCGCTGGCGCGCACGGCCAGCAAGGCGTCGGCGCCGTAGCGCTCGGATGCCGAACGCAACTCACCCGGATCCTTGGCCCCCAGCGCTTCCTTGGTGGCCACCAGTTGCTCGCTGAGATCGGCCAGCGGCAGGCGCAGTGGCAGGCCGCGGTGCTGGGCCGCCTCGCGCAGCGGCTCGGCGGCGGCCTGGCCGTCACCGACCATGTTCGCCCCATCGACCGTCTCGTTCAGCCACCAGGCCAGAATCGCCGGGCGGTTGACGCCCCATAGCGGCAAGCCGGCCTGGCGCAGGGAGCGGTCGGTGGACACCGCATCGAAGTCGACCACCAGGTGATCGCCCTCGTACCCGTACTGGCTGATGATCTGCTGCGGATCCTTGCGCAATTCGGCCAGCGCCGAGCCCTTGGCTGCATCTGGCTTGCCGGTCAGGCGCAGCACCAGCGTCTCGACCGCGCGCTGCAGGGCGGCATCGCGTTCCTCGGGCTGCTGACTGGCAACCGTCTCGCGCACCTGATAGAGGTCACTCACGGTCGCTGCCAGGGTCGGCAGGCTCAGCAGTGACAGGCAAAGAAGCAGGGGGCGGAAGGTCGGGCGCATGAACGGAGAACTCTCGGCTGAAGAAGGCGGCGCGCGGTAACAGGCCGTGGCGCTATACCTTAGGGGCTGTTGCCCCGGCATCGCAAGCCACGCGGTGATTAGCGCGTCTGCCGGCTTGCCTGTGACCCGCCAGGCCCGGCCAGGGTTCAGCGCCGGCCGCCCATGGCGTCCCACGCTCGGCACGGTGGCTGGCCGCTGCCGGGCAAGCCTGATAAAATCGCGCGCCTTCGCAGAACGGCCCCGAGGGGCCGACGCTATTCCGACTTTCCCCTTCCAAAGGCCTGGATCTATGAGCAAGCAACCCTCCATCAGCTACAAGGACGCAGGTGTGGACATCGACGCGGGCGAAGCCCTGGTCGAACGCATCAAGGGCGTAGCCAAGCGCACCGCCCGTCCTGAAGTCATGGGTGGCCTGGGTGGCTTCGGCGCCCTGTGCGAGATCCCGGCCGGCTACAAGCAACCGGTACTGGTCTCCGGCACCGACGGCGTGGGCACCAAGCTGCGCCTGGCGCTGAACCTCAACAAGCACGACAGCATCGGCCAGGACCTGGTCGCCATGTGCGTCAACGACCTGGTGGTCTGTGGCGCCGAGCCGCTGTTCTTCCTCGACTACTACGCCACCGGCAAGCTCAACGTCGACGTGGCCGCTACCGTGGTCACCGGCATCGGTGCCGGTTGCGAGCTGGCCGGCTGCTCGCTGGTCGGTGGGGAAACCGCCGAGATGCCGGGCATGTACGAAGGCGAAGACTACGACCTGGCCGGCTTCTGCGTGGGCGTGGTCGAGAAGGCCGAGATCATCGACGGCTCCAAGGTCGCCACTGGCGATGCACTGATCGCCCTGCCCTCCTCGGGCCCGCACTCCAACGGCTACTCGCTGATCCGCAAGATCCTCGAAGTGTCCGGCACCGATATCGAGAACACCCAGCTCGATGGCAAGCCCCTGGCCGACCTGCTGATGGCGCCGACGCGCATCTACGTCAAGCCCCTGCTGGAGCTGATCAAGAAGACCGGTGCGGTCAAGGCCATGGCCCACATCACCGGCGGCGGCCTGCTGGACAACATCCCGCGCGTACTGCCGGACAACGCCCAGGCGGTGATCGACGTGGCCAGCTGGCAGCGCCCGGCGGTGTTCGACTTCCTGCAGGACAAAGGCAACGTCGACGAGCACGAGATGCACCGCGTGCTGAACTGCGGTGTGGGCATGGTCATCTGCGTTGCTCAGGATCAGGTCGACACTGCCCTTGCCACCCTGCGCAGCGCCGGCGAGCAGCCCTGGGTCATCGGCCAGATCGCCGCCGCAGCCGAAGGCGCCGAGCGCGTCGTGCTGAACAATCTGAAAAGCCACTGATGGGCATCTAATGCCGCAACTCTGCAATGTAGTGGTGCTGCTGTCGGGCACCGGCAGCAACCTTCAGGCGCTGATCGACAGCACCGCCGATGGCGACAGCCCGGTGCGCATCGCCGCGGTGATCGCCAACCGCAGCGATGCCTACGGCCTGCAACGTGCCCAGGCTGCCGGCATCGCCACCCGCGTGCTCGAACACGGCGACTATCAGGGCCGCGACGCCTTCGATAGCGCGCTGATGCAGACCATCGACGGCTTCGACCCGCAGTTGGTGGTGCTCGCCGGCTTCATGCGCATTCTCACCCCGGCCTTCGTGCGCCATTACCACGGTCGCCTGCTGAACATCCATCCCTCGCTGCTACCGCGCCACAAGGGCCTGCATACCCACCAGCGCGCCCTGGAGGCCGGTGACACCGAGCACGGCTGCAGCGTGCACTTCGTGACCGAGGAACTCGATGGTGGCCCTCTGGTCGTACAGGCAGTAATCCCGGTACAGTCGCAGGACACGGCCGCCAGCCTGGCGCAACGGGTTCACGCCCAGGAGCACCGGATCTATCCGCTGGCCGTACGCTGGTTTGCCGAGCAACGTTTGTACCTCACGGACGCCGGCCCCCAGCTTGACGGTGTTGCACTGCCGGCCACCGGTTACCCCATCAACAGCAAGGAGACTCCATGCGCCGCGCCCTAATGCTTGCCCTGGCGTTGTTCAGCCTGCCTGCCCTCGCCGCAGAGCCGAAGCCCTTCTCCGCCAGCTACACCGCCGACTGGAAGCAGGTTCCGGTCAGCGGCTCCGCCGAACGCAGCCTGCAGAAGCTCGAAGACGGGCGCTGGCAACTGGTGTTCAAGGCCTCCATGCTGGTCGCTGGCCTGACCGAACAAAGCACCTTCACGGTCGAGAACGATGCCTTCCTGCCGCAGAGCTACAAGTTCGAGCGCAGCGGCCTGGGCAAGAGCAAGGACATCGAGTTCGATTTCGACTGGTCGCAGAAACAGGTGATCGGCAGCGACCGCGGCAATCCGGTGCGCTTCCCGCTCAACCGCGGCATGCAGGACAAGTCGACCTATCAGTTGGCCCTGCAGCACGACGTGGCCGCCGGCGAGAAAAGCATGAGCTATCAGGTGGTCGATGGTGACGAGATCGAAACCTACGACTTCCGCGTGCTCGGTGAGGAAGTGGTACGCACCGCTGCCGGCCTGATCGACGCCATCAAGGTCGAGCGGGTACGCGATCCCACGCAAAGCAGTCGCAAGACCATTCTCTGGTTCGCCAAGGACTGGGACTACCTGCTGGTGCGCCTGCACCAGGTGGAAAAGGACGGCAAGGAATACCAGATCATGCTCAAGTCGGGCACGGTCGATGGCAAGAATGTCGAAGGTCGCCGCGACTGAACGGCCTGCCGCACACCAGAGAAACCGGGGCCTGCCCCGGTTTTTTTATGCCTGCGATTCAGCACCGCGCCCAGCAAAACCGCTGACAAGCGAAGCGCCTGGGAACTTGTAACCAATTAATACAGTCACAAAATATGTCGTTGCTTAGCAGGCTAAGCACGAGCGCAGCCGCCTTGCGCAGCATTTGTCCGGCAATACTGGAGAAATAAAATGAGCGTACTCGTAGTGACCGAGCGTGACGAACACCATATGTCCCACGAAGCCCAGGCCGAGGGCCTGCGGGTCTGGGACGTGTATCAGAACGATCAGCTGGTCGGCATATTCCCCTCCGAAGAGGAAGCGGTGGCGTATCAGGCGGAACTGGAAGCCCACGACCATGAGGCTGCCCATTCACAGTAGCTCGGAATCCCAAGAAAAAGCCCGCATCGTGCGGGCTTTTTCTTGGCGGACTGCTTACCACATCAGGTCGTCGGGCACCTGATAGGCGGCATAGGGGTCGTCCTCGTCCGGTGCCTCGGTCGGCGTGTTGAGCAGCAGCACGCGCTGCGGGTCACGCTCCTGGATGCGCAGCGCCGCCTCGCGCGGAATCACCTCGTAGCCGCCGCCATGACGCACGATGGCCAGCGAACCCCGGCTGAGCTTGTCGCGCATCAGGGCGTTGACCGGCAGACGCTTGACCTTCTTGTCATCGACGAAGTTGTAGTAATCCTCGGTGGTCAACTTGGGCAGGCGCGACGCCTCGATCAACTGCTTGATCTGCGCCGCTCGGGCCTTCTGCTCGGCCTTTTCCTGCTGCTGACGATTGAGTTCCTGATCGCGCGCGGCCTTCTCGGCCTTGGCCTGCTGGGCCGCGAGCTGACTGCTCTTGTCTTCCTCGGCCTGGCCTTTCTTCACCATGCGCTGCTGTTTGTGTTGTTGCTTGGTGGCCTGCTTGACCTGTTTCTCGTTGACCAACCCGGCTTTGAGCAACTGGTCACGTAGTGAAATCGCCATAACCTACCTATACGCGGACAATTTAACGGGATGGGACACGCCCATCTGACTTGGGGCTGTCAGCTCAACAGCCTGACTGCCGCTCGCTTTTCTTGGCCTCGCCCCACAGGGCGTCGAGCTCATCCAGGGTGCAATTCTCGATGGGGCGCCCGGCTTCGCGCAATGCCTGTTCGATAAAGCGGAAGCGCCGCTCGAACTTGCCATTGGCCACCCGCAGCGCCCCTTCCGGGTCGACCTTCAGGTGCCGGGCCAGATTGGTGGCGCTGAACAGCAGATCGCCGATCTCCTCGGCGATGGCCTCGGGGTCGTTCTCGCTGATCGCCTCGAGCACTTCGTCCAGTTCTTCGCGCACCTTGTCGAGCACCGGCAAGGCATCCGGCCAGTCGAAGCCGACCCGGGCAGCGCGCCCCTGCAACTTCTTGGCGCGGCTCAGGGCCGGCAGCACGTTCGGTACGTCGTCGAGCAATGACAACTGCTGCGGCGCCGTTGCACGCTCGGCGCGCTCCTCGGCCTTGATCGCCTCCCAGCGCTGCTTGACCTCGGTTTCGCTGAGCCGCGGCTGATCCACCGGCCCATACAGATCGCCATCGGGAAACACATGGGGATGGCGGCGCACCAGCTTGCGGGTGATGCCGTCGACCACCGCGGCGAAATCGAAGCGCCCCTCCTCCTTCGCCAGCTGGCTGTAATAAACCACCTGGAACAGCAGGTCGCCGAGTTCGCCGGGCAGCTCGTCGAAGGCCTCACGCTCGATGGCATCGGCCACCTCGTAGGCTTCCTCCAGGGTATGCGGCACGATGCTGGCGTAGGACTGCTGCAGATCCCACGGGCAGCCGTGCTGCGGATCACGCAGGCGGGCCATCAGGCTGAGCAGGTCGGTGAGTTGATACATAGAGGTGTCCAATGAATGCGGGCACGAGGCTTGGCGCCTCGTGCCCGTTTACGACTCAGGGCGCTCGGTGACGACGCGCCTCGATGATATTGGGCAATTGCGACAGGCGACCCAGCAACCTGCCCAGCGCATCCAGCCCCGGAATTTCCACGGTCAGCGACATCGACGCCGTGTTGTCTTCCTTGTTGGAGCGGGTATTGACCGCCAGCACGTTGAGCTTCTCGTTGAGCAGCGTCTGAGTCACGTCACGCAGCAGGCCGGAACGGTCGTAGGCGCGAATGATGATGTCCACCGGGTAGGTCTGCACCGGCACCGGGCCCCAGCTGACCTGGATGATCCGCTCCGGCTCGCGGCTGCCGAGTTGCAGCACCGCCGCGCAGTCCTGGCGGTGAATGCTGACGCCACGGCCCAGGGTGATGTAGCCGACGATGGGATCGCCCGGCAGCGGCTGGCAGCAGCCGGCCATCTGGGTCATCAGGTTGCCCACGCCTTGGATCTGGATATCGCCGCGTTTGCCCGGCTTGAAGCCCTGGGCCTTGCGCGGGATCAGCTCGAGCTGCTCGTTGCCGCGCTCCGGCTCGACCAGTTGCTGGGCCAGGTTGACCAGTTGTGCCAGGCGCAAATCGCCGGCGCCCAGGGAGGCGAACAGGTCCTCGGCGGTGCGCAGGTTGGCTTTCTCGGCGAGCTTCTCGAAGTCCACCGGCGGCAGGGCGACGCGGGCCAGTTCGCGCTCGAGCATGGTCTTGCCGGCGGCGACGTTCTGGTCGCGGTCCTGCAGCTTGAACCAGTGGACGATCTTCGCCCGCGCCCGCGAGGTGGTGACGTAGCCGAGGTTGGAGTTCAGCCAGTCACGGCTCGGCGTGCCCTGCTTGCTGGTGATGATCTCCACCTGCTCGCCGGTCTGCAGGCTGTAGTTGAGCGGCACGATGCGCCCGTTGATCTTGGCGCCGCGGCAGTTGTGGCCGATTTCGGTGTGCACGCGGTAGGCGAAGTCCAGGGGCGTGGCGCCCTTGGGCAGGTCGATGGCGTGGCCGTCCGGGGTGAACACGTAGACCCGGTCGGGCTCGATATCGACGCGCAACTGCTCGGCCAGGCCGCCGATGTCGCCCAGCTCCTCGTGCCATTCGAGCACCTGGCGCAGCCAGGAAATCTTCTCTTCATAGTGGTTCGAGCCCGACTTGACGTCGGTGCCCTTGTAGCGCCAGTGGGCGCAGACGCCCAGCTCGGCTTCCTCGTGCATGTTGGAGGTGCGGATCTGCACCTCCAGCACCTTGCCTTCCGGGCCGAGCACCGCCGTATGCAGGGAGCGGTAGCCATTCTCCTTGGGATTGGCGATGTAGTCGTCGAACTCCTTGGGAATGTGCCGCCACAGGGTATGCACGATGCCCAGGGCGGTGTAGCAGTCGCGCACCGCCGGCACCAGCACGCGCACCGCGCGCACGTCGTAGATCTGGCTGAACTGCAGGCCCTTGCGCTGCATCTTGCGCCAGATCGAATAGATATGCTTCGCCCGGCCGCTGATATCGGCCTTGATGCCGGTGGCCTCGAGCTCCTCGCGCAGCTGCTCCATCACCTCGTTGATGTAATGCTCGCGATCCAGGCGGCGCTCGTGCAGCAGGTTGGCGATCTGCTTGTACTGCTCCGGCTCCAGGTAGCGGAAGGACAGGTCTTCCAGCTCCCACTTGATATGGCCGATGCCCAGGCGGTGGGCCAGCGGCGCGTAGATGTCGAAGACCTCGCGGGCCACGCGCTGGCGGCGCTCCTCGTCGGTGTCCTTGACGGCGCGGATCGCGCAGGTGCGCTCGGCCAGCTTGATCAGCGCGACGCGTACGTCGTCGACCATGGCCACCAGCATCTTGCGCAGGTTGTCGACCTGGGCCTGGGAGCCCAGCACCGTAGATTCGCCGCGCGGGTTGAGGCTGGCGCTGATGGCCGCCATGCGCAGCACGCCCTCGATCAGCTTGGCCACCACCGGGCCGAAACGCTGACGCACGTCAGCCAGGGGAATCTTGCCCTCACGCACGCCGCGGTAGATGACGGCGGCGACCAGGGAATCCTGGTCGAGCTTGAGGTCGGCGAGAATTTCGGCGATTTCCAGACCGGCACTGAAACTGGAGGTGCCTTCGGTCCACAGGTTCTGCGCCGCATTGGCCTGTTGCTCGGCCGCCCGGGCGAATTCACAGGCGGCGCGCAACGCATCACGGTCGAGGGCCGGGTCGACACTCGTGACGTGCTCCAGCCAGGCCTCGAGATTGATACTGCCATCGTCGTTGATGGGCTGGTGCACTCTAACCTGAACCATCTAATACCTTCCCTATCACGGGGCACGCCCCGTTGAATGTCGCCGGGCTTCTGCGAGCCGGTCGGTTTGACCAATCGGCGCAATTCCTGTGCGCCACTGCATTATCTGACAGCTTAGAGCTCGAACAGCGCCATCGCTTCGACATGCGCGGTTTGCGGAAACATGTCCAGAATACCGGCTTTCTTCAAGCGATAACCCTGTTGCAACAATTCGCCACTGTCGCGTGCCAGCGTCGTCGGGTTACAGGACACGTAAACCAGCCGCTTGGCACCCAGGCTGCCGACCTGCCGGACCACCTGCAGCGCGCCATCGCGCGGCGGGTCGAGCACGATGGCGTCGAAGCCGCCAGCCGCCCAGCCGGCCGCGGCCAGCGGGTTGGACAGGTCGGCCTGGTAAAAGTGCGCATTGGCCAGGCCGTTGCTGCGGGCATTGTCCGCCGCCCGCTCGACCATCGCCTGCACGCCTTCCACGGCAATCACCTCACGGGCGCGCTGGGCCAGCGGCAGGGCGAAGTTGCCCAGCCCGCAGAACAGATCCAGCACCCGCTCGTCTTCTCGCGGCGCCAGCCACTGCAAGGCCTGGGCCACCATGGCGGCATTCACCGCCGCATTGACCTGCACGAAATCGCCCGGCCGATAGGCCAGTTGCAGGTTCCACGCCTCCAGGCGATAGCCCAGCGACTGGGCGGCATCCACCGGTTGCGGCGCCCCCTCGCCCTGCAGCCACAGCTGGGCCTCGTGTACCGAGCAGAAGGCCTGCAGGCGGGCCCTGTCCACTTCGCTCAGGGGCTCGGTATGGCGCACCAGAATGGCACTGGCCGTGCCCTGGAACAGTTCCACATGACCAATGGCACGCGGCGCCTGCAAACCACCGAGCAGCGCCGGCAATGCACGCAGGATCGGCTGCAGTGGCTCGACCAGCACCGGGCACTCACTGATGGCGACGATGTCCTGGCTGGCCGCGGCGCGAAAGCCCACATCCAGGCGCTTGTTGCGGGCATCCCAGCGCACCGCGATACGCGCACGGCGGCGGTAGGCGAATTCCGGGCTGCTCAGCGGTTCGGCCCAGGCCTCGGGCTGCAGGCCGCCGAGACGGTCGAGCTGTTCGGCGAGCAGGCGCTGCTTGAGCGCCAGCTGTTCGGCGTGGGGGATATGCTGAACGCTGCAACCGCCGCAGATGCGCGCATGCACACAGGGTTCGACGCGCCGCCCGGGGCTGGCCTGGAACACCCGTTCGGTACGCGCATCGACGACCTTGCTGCGTGCATCCAGTACCCGCGCTTCAACCTCTTCGCCCGGCAGCGCGCCACTGACGAACCAGGTGCGCCCGTCGATAAAGGCGATGCCACGGCCATCGTTGGCCAGGCGCTCGATCTTCAGGCGCTGCTTCTTGCCCACCGGCACCTGGGCGGCACGGGTGCCGCCGCTGGGCTGAAAGCGCAGGCCGCCGTTCTTGCGGGCCATCAGTTCGCCACGGCGTCGTATACGCCGGTGGACAGGTAGCGGTCGCCGCGGTCGCAGATGATGGCGACCAGCACGGCGTTCTCCAGCTCCCGGGACAGGCGCAACATGGCCGCCACCGCGCCGCCGGACGACACGCCACAGAAGATGCCCTCTTCGCGCGCCATGCGGCGCATCACGTCCTCGGCCTCGGCCTGGGCCATGTCGACGATACGGTCGACGCGCTCGGATTCGAAGATCTTCGGCAGGTACTCTTCCGGCCAGCGGCGGATGCCCGGGATCGCCGAACCTTCCATCGGCTGCAGGCCGACGATCTGCACGGCCGGGTTCTGCTCCTTGAGGTAGCGCGACACGCCCATGATGGTGCCGGTGGTGCCCATGGAGCTGATGAAATGGGTGATCTGCCCGCCGGTCTGGCGCCAGATTTCCGGGCCGGTGCTGGTGTAGTGGGCGACCGGGTTGTCGCCGTTGGCGAACTGGTCGAGCACCTTGCCGCGGCCCTCGGCCTGCATGGCCAGCGCCAGGTCACGGGCGCCCTCCATGCCCTCTTCCTTGCTGACCAGGATCAGCTCGGCGCCGTAGGCGGTCATCGCCGCCTTGCGCTCGGCGCTGGAATTGTCCGGCATGATCAGGATCATCCGGTAACCCTTGATCGCCGCGGCCATGGCCAGGGCGATGCCGGTATTGCCCGAGGTGGCCTCGATCAGCGTATCGCCGGGCTGGATATCACCGCGCAGCTCGGCACGGGCGATCATCGACAGCGCCGGGCGGTCCTTGACCGAGCCGGCCGGGTTGTTGCCTTCGAGCTTGACCAGCAGGGTATTGCTGGTGGCGCCGGGCAGGCGTTGCAGGCGAACCAGCGGGGTGTTGCCGACGCATTCGGCGATCGTGGGGTATTGCTGGGTCATGGCGTCGATCAGGTCCAGACGGCTGCAGGGGGCGGCCATGATACCGGCAAATCGTTGCAACCCCTACTCCCCACTGCAGGCCTCGATCGGCTCCCGCGGTAACCGCCTGAGCGGCCAGAGCCCGCGAATACCGGCATTCCCAGGTGCCGACCGCGAGCGTGCGAACCAGCGAGTCTAAGCTGATAACCGATTCATCTAACGCCGGGTGATGCCGGCGATGATCGGCGTACCGCTGACCGGGTCGTGCATCAGGGTGCACTGCACCTCGTACAGCTGCGCGACCAATTCAGGCGTGACGATGGCGCTCGGCGCACCCTCGGCGACGATCTGGCCGGCCTTCATTGCCACCAGATGGTCGGCGTAGCGGCAGGCGCTGGACAGGTCATGCACCACCATGACCACGGTCTTGCCGGCCGAGGCCAGGTCGCGAATCAGCTCGAAGACTTCGATCTGGTGACCGAGATCCAGTGCCGAGGTGGGCTCGTCGAGCAGCAGCAAGGGCGTCTGCTGGGCCACCGCCATGGCGATCCAGGCACGCTGGCGCTGCCCGCCGGACATCGACTCCAGGGGGCGCTCGGCGAGTGCCTGCAGGTCGGCGACGCGCAGCGCTTCGTCGACGATCGCCTGGTCCTCGGCGGACCACTGGCGCAGCAGGCTCTGGTGCGGCTGGCGGCCGAAGCGGATCAGCTCGGAGACGGTCAGGCCGTCCGGCGCCGTGGCGTCCTGGGGCAGCAGCGCCAGTTGCCGGGCGACCTGTCTGGACGGCAGGCTGCCGATAACCTTGCCGTTGAGCAGCACCGCGCCGGCCGTGGGCTTGTGCAGGCGCGACAGCCCCGCCAGCAGGGTGGACTTGCCGCAGCCGTTGGGGCCGACGATGGCCGTGACCTGCCCGGGCGGAATGCGCAGGGACAAGTCGTCGATGATCGCCGCCTGGGGGTAACCCAGGCTCAGGCGCTCGGCCTGCAGGGTGACCTCGACCGCGGGCTTGGTGGCGAACAGGTTGGAGGTGGTCATGGGTTCAGCTCCACAGCAGCCGCCCGCCCGGGGCGGCCTTTCATGTCAGTTTGCGCGACGGCTGGCGCAACAGGATCCACAGCAGGTAGGGCCCACCGACCACGGCGGTGATCACCCCCACGGGAATCTCGATGGGTGCCAGCCAGGTGCGCCCGACCCAATCGGCGACGGTCATCAGCAGTGCCCCCGCAAGGGCCGCACAGCATACCGGCACACCACGGTGGCCACTCAGGTAGCGGGCCATCTCCGGCGCGGCGAGCGCCACCAGCCCCACCGGGCCGGCCACGGCCACCGCCAGGGCGGTGAGCAGCACCGTGGTGACCAGGGTCAGCAGGCGCATGGCCTTGAGGCGCACGCCCAGGCCCACCGCCACGCTGTCGGCAAAGCGCATCAGCTCCAGGCGCTGGGCCAGGTACTTGACCAGCGGCAGGCACAGCAGCAGGCCGACACCCAGCAGCCACACCGCCTGGGTGGGGCGCGCGTTGAGGCTGCCGACCGTCCAGGGATAGGCGACGTTGGCGGCGTCGATGTCGGCACGTGCCAGCATCAGGTTGGTCAGCGCGCCGAACACCGCGCCCACGGCGATGCCCACCACGATGAAGCGATACCCCCGCGCCCCGGCGCCGGCACTCAGCCCGAAGGCCAGCACCGCGGCCGTGGTGGCGCCAGTAAGCGCCAGGGCGGACGGCGCCAGGGTGGTCGGCACGGCGACGATGGACGCCACCGCAAAGGCCGTGGCGCCATCGTCGATGCCGATCACTCCGGGTGTGGCCAGGCGATTGCGCGCCAGGGTCTGCAACAGGCAACCGCCAATGCCGAACGCTGCACCGGTGAACAGGCCGGCGACGAGGCGCTGCAGGCGCAGCTCCTGCACCAGAAACACGTGCATCGGCTCGCCCTCGCCGAAGGCTGCGGCCAGCGCCGTCCATGGCGACAGGCCGGCGGCACCGGATGCCAGGCTGACGCCGGTGATGATCACGATGGCCAGGGAAAGGCCCAGCGCGGCATACACGCCACGGCGGTTGAACAGCAGGCGCAGCGAGCCGACCACCAGCAACCAGTAACCCGTGGGCGCCTTGGGTGAGGTCGTTGCCTTCATAGGGTCGGCAACCTGTGGCTGCGTACCACCGCGATCAGCACGGGCGCGCCGATCAACGCGGTGACCACGCCGATCGGCAGCTCGTAGGGGCTGACCAACAGACGCGAGAGGATATCGGCGAACAGCACGATGATCGGCCCGAGCAACAGTGACAGGCCAATGGTGCGACGGATGTCCGGCCCCACCAGGCGGCGCGCCACGAAGGGCACCACCAGGCCGACGAAGGCCATGGGCCCGGCCGCTGCCGTGGCGGTGCCGACCAGCACGGCGACGCCGAGCAAGGCGCCCAGACGGGTCAGACCGGGGTGATGGCCGAGCCCGGTGGCCATCTTCTCGCCCAACGCCAGGGCCGCCAGCGGACGAATCAGCGGCGCCAGCAGCAGCAAGCCGAGCAGCAGGCCGGGCGCGCTCCAGGTCAGCACGTCCTGGGGGCGACCGGCCAGGGCGCCGATGATCCAGAAGCGGATCTCGTCGGAACTACGCTGGTCGTGCAGCAGAATCAGTGTGCTGATCGCGGTGAGGATGCCCGAGAAGGCGGCACCGGCCAGCACCAGGCGCACCGGGTCATCACCGACGCCGCGTACCTGGGTGACCAGCAATACCAGCAGGCACCCAACCAGGGCGCCGCCGATGGCCACGCCCAGGTTCAGGGTCGCCGCGCTGGCGCCCAGGCTGATCGCCAGCACCACGGCGAACGAGGCTCCTGCGCTGACGCCAAGCAGGCCGGGCTCGGCCAGGGGGTTGCGGGTGGCCGCTTGCAGCACCACGCCCGCGGCGCCCAGCGCCACGCCGACCAGCACACCCAGCAGGGTACGCGGCAGGCGCAGCTCGAGGAGCACGAAGCGTGCCTCGTCATCCACGCCGCCACTCAGCGCCGACAGGCTACGCAGGATGCCCACCTCCCCCGCGCCGATCAGCAGGCTGGCGATGCACAGCAATGCCAGCGCCGCGCTTACCCAGGCCAGCGCAGCGGCCAGCGTCAGGCGAGCGGGTTTTGCCGCGCTGCTCATTGCGAGGTGACGGCCTTCTCCACGTCATCGAGAATCACCTTGGCCGCCAGCGGGCCGGCGCCGCTGCTCCAGATCTGCCCGTCGACGCTCTGCACATGGCCGCTGCTGACCGCTTTGAGGCGCGCGAACGCCGGCTGCTGGCGCGCCTGTTCCAGGGCCTTGGCGCCACCGGCATTGAGGGTGGCGAGGAACAGCCAATCGCCGTCGATGCGCGACAGGTTCTCCAGGCTCAGGGCATCGCTATGGGGTTTCTGGGTCAGCTCGGCGGCCATCGCCGTGCCCTTGAAGCCCAGTTGGCCCAGCAACTGGCCCACGAACAAATGCTGCGACATCACGCCCGGGCCCTGCGGGCTCCAGCGCACCACGGAAGCGACCTGGCCCGGCTCGATCCTGCCCTTGAGGTTTTCGATACGTGCGTCGACCGCCGCGACGGCAGCCTCGGCTTGCTGCTGCTTGCCGAGCGCCTGGCCATAGAACGCGACGTTGTTGCGCCAGTCGGCGAAGGAATTGCCCTTGGGTACCAGGGTCGGCGCGATCAGGCTGAGTTTCTGGTACTGATCCCGGGTCAGCTCCGGCCCGGCCAGGATCAGATCTGGCTGCAGGGCGAACACCGACTCCAGGTTGGTTTCCCGCGCGGTGCCGACGATCCTGATATCGCCCGCCTTGTCCTTCAGGTAGCCCGATACGTCGCTGCCGCCGCGGGTGGCGACGCTGCCCAGCGGCTTGACGCCGACGGCCAGGGCCACATCCAGGGCGTTCTCGCTCAGGGTCACCACGCGCTGCGGAGCGCCCTCCAGCCTGACCTCACCATAGGCGGTATCCAGGCTGCGCGGCTCGGCCAGTGCACCTCCCAGCGGCAACAGTGCGAACAGGCCGGACAGCGCCAGCAGGCGGGAGCAGCGAGATAGGCGAGCGATCATCAACATATCCTTTCTTCAACGGTAAAATCGTGCCGCCGCGTCGTAGGGCTGTAACGCGGCAGCGGCAATACTGCATCACAAATGCGCAGGATTTTCATTTACATATGTAAATCCGGGCGACTCATTGCGCCCCCCACTGGGCAATGCCCCCGTCATCCCCGGCGCTCAGGCGCAGCGCCGGACCAAGGGAGGCCGGCAGCATGGGCCCGTGGCCGAGGTCGGGGTAGCGCTTGTAGCGAACCGGGCCATGGTCAACCGCCGCCAACTGCTCGGCAAGCTGTTCGGCTGCATTGGCCGGTAGCGCGGCGACGGCGTCACGCCGGGCACGCACCTGCGGATCGTCGTTCTTGCCTGGCGGGCGTTCGCGCTGCGCGCCACCGGTCAGCAGCGTCAGGTCGAACGGCTGCGGGCGGGCGACGAAGGCCCGGGCCTCCTGGAGAATGAAGCCGCCCTGCCACCACAACGACGGATCGGCGGCGATATAGCGGTGGAAGCTCGCCGGCCGGGTGAACAGCGCATGCAGCGTCAGCAGCCCGCCGTAGGAATGCCCCCAGAGGCTCTGCCGTTGCCGGTCGATAGGCGCCTGCGCCTGCACCAGGGGTTTGATGCGCTGCTCGATCAGGTCGAGAAACTCATCCGCGCCGCCGCCGCGCCGTTGCCGGGCGATATCGTCAATCACCGGCTCGCCGCCTGGCAGCGGCGGCGTGTAGTCGTAGGCACGCGCCGTCGCATCGAAGCGCAGGTCGGTGGCATAGCCGATGAACACCAGCACCGGCGGGCCGCGCCTGGCCAGGTCGGCCAGCTGCGCCTCCCGCAGGGCCCCCAGGGCGGCGTTGCCATCGAGCAGGTACAGCACCGGATAACCCGCCGGGGGCGCGGCCTGCTCGGGAATGGCGGTCCAGATGCGGTAGTGGCGCTGGCCGTCGGCCGAGGCGAGTTCCTGTCGGGTGAAGCGGTAATGGGCCGAGCCCTGATCGGCCAGGGTCGGGCCCAGCGGCTGGGACAGATCAGGCTTGGCCACGGCGGCCCCGCTGAAGGTCGCCAGCACGATAAGAATGCTCAACCATCGGTTCATGAGCCCACCACACCGAGCTGCTGCCAGACCGGCAGTGTATCGCGCTCGAAGCGGCTCAATTGAGCCTGCAACGAGTCATCTGGATTGGCCAGCGGTTGCCAGCCGATCTTGCGCAGCAAGGCGTCCGCGGTCTGGCACAATAGGGCACCACGCAGCGCGGGGTGATCGAGTAACACACGTGCGGCGGCCATCTCGACAAAGCTCGCCGCGATCCCGGAGCCCAGGCTCGGTGCTGCCAGGTGGGAATAGCGAGCGCCAGCCAGCACACGCTCGCAGATCACCCGGTTGAAGGCCTGACAACCCGCCACATCGACCTGCCCAGGCAACAGGGGGTGCACATGCCCCGCGGCCGCCAGCGCCTGAAGCGCCGGACTGATGCTGCCAGCCTGCCCGGCCAGTGCTGGCAATCGCAGCAGGCTGGGAAAACTCTGCGGCCGCTGCGCCAGTGCCTGCAGGATCGGCGAAAACAGCGACGCAGCCCCCTCGACCGCGCCGATGCGGGTCTCGAACGTCACACCGCCGTGGGTCGGTGCACCGGGCAAGGCAGCCACCACCTGGTCGAACAGTGCGGCCTTGTGGGCGTACTCGTCCAGCGCCCCGGTATCGCGCTGATAGAGATCCCGGCGCTGGGTCTGGTTGCGGGCAAGATCCTTGAAGGTCTCCCTCAGCACGGTGCCCTGCAGGCCCGCCAGTTGCTCGGTCACGTTGGCCGGCAGCGAGAGCTCGTCGATGTTGTCCATCAGGCTGGCGCTGCCCAGATAATCGGTGCTGCAGGCCTGGAACGCCGCCATCACCTCGGCCACCGGGAGTGTGTGCCAGTGCTCGTTGAGCAGCTCGTGGGCGAGGTAGTGCGGATCATCCTGCAGGCAGCGCTCGACATAAGCCGCCACCTGTCGGTCATGGGCGAACAGCCCTGCCCCACTCGTCGCCAGGCGCTGCAACGCGCGCAACGACTCGACCACGCGTTGTGCCGAGCTGCCTGACAGGGTCTGCGCGTACTGCTGGACGAAACGCCGTGGCGCCGCGAAGAAATCTAGCCCTGGTTGAGCCATGTAGCCGACGAAGACAATTCCGCCGGGCTTGAGCTGACGCTCGACGAACTGCCGCAGGCGCTGCTGATCCGCCGCCGACACCCACGAGTAGATGCCATGCAGGATGATGAAGTCGTAACGTGGGGCAGTCTCGGTTTGCTCGAGCAGGCCCTGGAAACTGTTCTCGACGAATTCCACGTTGGTCACACCGGCAGCCTGTGCCAGCGCACGGGCATGGGTGATATGTTCGGCATTGAAGTCCACGCCGACGAAATGCCCCTGAGGATTGGCGACGGCCTGCAGTACCGTGGCGAAACCTTGGCCACAACCTAACTCGCAAGAGGCGAACGGCTGGCGCAGATCGGGGCTGGGTCGCCCCAGCGCACGCGCAGCGAAGCTCAGCCAGATCGGTGTGGTTTCGCGCTGGAAGAAATGTGGATAGGCAACGTCGGTGATGTAGTCGGCAGCCATACAGGTGAGTCCGTTTGAATGCAAAAAACCACCGCCCCATCAGAGGCGGTGGCCTGGATACCACCTGTCAGAAGGACGTGGTTGCCGATACGTAGAATGCTCGGCCCGGTTCGTTGTAGGTGTTGGCGCCTTCGCCACCGGCGATGCTTTCACGACGAATCTGCTTGTCGAACAGATTGTTGACACCTGCGCCGAAACGCCAGTTGTCGTTCAGCTCATAGTTGGCGGCGAAGCCCACCAGGGTATAGGGGTCTCGCTCGCGCAACGCGTCACCCGTGGCGGCGCTGCCCTGGCTGGTCAGGCGTCGCGGCTCCTGCTTGCCATAGTGAGTGACGATCAGTGACAGATCGAGGGCTTCGCTCACGCGCCAGTCGAGCATCGAGTTGACGGTGTACTTGGGAATTACCGACAGCGGCTCCCCGGTACTCTTGTTCTTGTTCTGGATCATGTAGGTGAAGTTGTTGCTCCAACTCAGCATCTCACCCTGATTGCCCAGCAGCGGAATTGTCAGGTTACCCTCCCAACCCGAGACAATGGCCTTGGGCGCATTGACCCACTGGTAGACCTCCGCATAGTTGGTGGCGCCCGGAACCACTTGAATGGGATCGGAGCCGTCGCCCATCCCGGCCACGACCTTGTTCTTGTAGTCGTTGTGGAAGTAGGTCAGCCCCGCAACCCAGCCGGCGTCGTCGAAGGCGATGCCCAGCTCTTTGTTGATGCTGGTCTCGGCCTCCAGGTTAGGGTTGCCCAGGATATAGCAGCCACCGCCACCGCCCGAACCATCCGGGCAGCCATTGCCCTTGGTGAAGTAGATGTAGTTGGGGTTGGACTGATATAGGTTGGGGGCCTTGAATGCCTTGGCGACGCCGCCCTTGAGGGTGACGGTGTCGGTTAGCTTGTAGGCGCTGTTGAGGCTCGGGCTCCAATTGTTGCCAAAGATGCTGTTGTCGTCGAAGCGCAGGCCAGGGGTCAGCGTCCAGTCGGGGGTCAGCTCGATGTTGTCTTCGATGTAGAGCGCGTAGTTGTCCGCGTCCGACTCGCCGCTGCGGGTGCCCGCGGTGAAACCCGGCAGAGTGATGCCGCCGAACGACGCGGCCTGGCCATTGGAATACGGATCGTCCAACTCTTCACGCACGTACTCGCCGCCGAGGGTCAGCGTCTGATGAAAGCCCAGCGCCAATGGCAGGTTGAGCTCACCGTGCAAACGGTAATTGTCCAGTTCAGACGTCGATTTATCCTGCCCGCTGATACCGGTTTCCGGCCCGCCAGCCAGCGCCTCGGCCATCCGTCGGTTGCGGGTGTTCTCGTAGGAAATGCCAACCTGTGAGGTGCCAATGTCCCAGTCACCACGATGGGTGATCGCCGCGGTCTGGCGGTACATGGTGTTGGTTTCGCGGCCGAGCAAATTATTGGTATTGCCCACTGTGGTGGGGTGATCCTGGGCGCGCTCACCGGCGTAGATGTTGCCCTGGCGACTGAAGCCGGTCTCGAACTCCAGGGTCTGCTGCTGGGTGACGTCCCAGCGCAGCAGGGTGTTGATATCCTTGTTGCGAACACCTTCGCGCCCGGCTGGAGCGGGGTTGGCGCCCAGGGCGTAATCGTCGTTCAGCGCGGCATCGTCGGCTTCGGTCTTGTTCAGGTTGCCGTAAACGCGAAACGACAGGTTGTCGGTCAGCGGCCCTGCCGTGTTGAAGCTCAGCCGTCGGGTCGAGCCCTCGTCGCTGTTTTCCGGCACGCTGGTGTACGCGGTGACCGACCCGGAAACCGTCTTGCCAGGCGCCTTGGTGATGATGTTCACCACGCCGCCCGCTGCGCCCGAACCATAACGGGCAGCCGCCGGGCCGCGCAGCACTTCGATGCGCTCGACCGCCTCGGCCGGCACCCAGTTGCTGTCGCCGCGACCGTTACGCTCACCGGAGCGGCCCATACGCACAGCGTTGCGCGAAGCGACGGGGCGACCGTCGATAAGAATCAGGGTGTTTTCCGGGCCCATGCCGCGCAGGTCGATCTGCCGGCTGTTGCCAAACTGGCCACTGGCGCTGTTGCCGGTCAGGTTGACGCCCGGCATGCGACGGATGATTTCGGACAGATCGTTGGCCGGCGGATGTCGCTGGATGTCGTCAGCCGTAATGATCGACACACCGGAGGCCTGCTTGAGCTCCTGCTCGGCGGTACCGATGATCCGCGTCTCTCCGATTTCCAGCGCCTGGCCGCCCTGTTCCGCTTGCCGGTCTGCGCTGGCCGCCGCCTCATCGAGGGTGATTTCGCTAGTTTGTGCAGTCGCCACTGTCGGCACACTGAACGCCATCATGATGGCCGTGGCCAGCAGACTCGGTTTGTACTTCGGATTCATCGACATCATCCCCCATACCGCATGATTGTCAGGCCCAGACGGGCGAAAACGGCGGTCAGTGGATCTCCTGAAGGCTCGCCCTAGAGCCTTTCCGCCGTGATAACGACGCAAATGATAGTTAATATCATATGAGAGTAAACGTCATTTACAGACTATACACTTTGCACCTGCACCTCGGCCGCCGGTAGCAGCAGGTGCATCTGCAGCCCGCTGCCGGGCGGACTCTGGGCCCACAGCCGACCACCCTGCAGGGCGATGGCGCTGCGGGCGATGCTCAGGCCAAGGCCGAAGCCGCCGTCGCCCGGGCGCGCGCTGTCGAGCCGGGCGAAGGGCTCGAAAATGGTTTCCAGGTAGCGCGCCTCGATACCGGGGCCCTCGTCGATCAGGCACAGGTGCCAGCAATCGTCTTCCCGCACGCCCGTCAGGCGCACCTGCCCCGTGGCCGGTGAGTGGCGAATGGCGTTGCGCAGCAGGTTTTCCAGGGCCTGGGCCAGGCTGGTCAGGTTGGCGTACACCGTGCAGTCTTCATCGACCTCGAACAGCAGACGCTCGCTGGGCCAGGCGGCCTCGAAACAGGCATCCTCGACCAGCATGTCCCAGAGCTGCAGCACCCGGATCGGCTCGCGAGCGAACTGCGGGCGCTCGGAATCCAGCCAGGCCAGCTCCAGGGAGTTCTCCACCAGGGTCTGCATGATGGTGATTTCCCGGTCGAGGCGCTGGCGCAGCACCTGCGGGTCGCTCTCGCCGTCACTGGCCACGCGCAGGCGGCTCAGCGGCGTGCGCAGCTCGTGGGACAGGTCGCGCAGCAGGCGCCGCTGATACACCACGGTGCCCTGCAGGCGCTCGGCCATATGGTCGAAGGCGCGGCCCAGCTCGCCCAGTTCGTCCTTGCGGGCCGCCACCGGCGGGCCGACCCGGGCACTCAGGTCCCCCGCGCTGAGGCTGTTGGCCTGGCGGCGCAGGATCACCAGAGGCGCGATAAGCCAGCGATACAACAGGGTGCCCAGGAGGATGGCCAGGCAGGCGGGCAAGACGCTGTGCAGCAGGAAATCCCATATCGGCCGGGCGTTGCGCGGATCCAGGCGCGGCGGCAACTCCAGCACCAGGCGTGCCTGCCCGTCGCTGAACGGGATGTAGAACACCGGCTGCCCACCGGGACGGCCGACCTTCTGATCGAGCCGGCGCACGAAGCTCAGGCGCAGCGCCTCCTCGTCACTCAGCGGGCAGGAAGACAACGACCGCTGATGCTGGTCCACCACCACGACCCAGACCTGCTCACGCTGGTAGAAGTCGTGCAGAAACTCGTCCAGGCCATCGCGACCGCGCTCACGCCAGGCCGCTTCCGCCTCGCCGGCGATGACGCTCAGCTCCTGCTGGCTGCGCGGGGACAGCGTAGACATCGAGTCGTACACCCGTCGTTCCAGATCCAGGTGCATGCTGACGGTCAGCAGGCAGAACAGCGCCAGGCCGACGATCAGCTTCCAGAACAGCGAATGCCACCCCGGCACCTCAGGCTTCCCGGGCCGTCAGCACGTAACCCTTGCCCCACACCGACTCCAGGCGCTTGCCGTTGTAGGCGATGCCCTTGAGCTTGCGGCGCACGTTGCTGACGTGCATATCCAGGCTGCGGTCGTGCTGGGAATAACCGCGATGCAGCACGTGCTGATAAAGGAAGGCCTTGCTGAGCACTTCCTCAGCGTGCCGGGAAAAGGTTTCCAGCAGGCGGTACTCGGTAGAGGTGAGCATGGCCCACTGCCCTTCATGGCAGACGTCGCAGCGATCTTCATGAAAGGTCAGCGCATCAGCCTGCAGCGGCGGCTGGCCACGGCGCTCGTAGGCGACCCGGCGCAGGATGGCCTCGATACGCACGCTGAGCTCGCCCAGGCTGAACGGCTTGGGCAGGTAGTCGTCGGCGCCCTTGCTGAAACCGGCGATGCGATCCTGCTCGGCGCCCAGGGCGGACATCAGGATGACCGGCACATGGCGCTGTTCGCGCAGGCGCTGCAGCACGTCCAGGCCATTGCTGCCAGGCAGCAGGATGTCCATGAGGATCAGATCGAAGTGCTGCTCCTGGGCCAGACGCAGGCCTTCGCTGCCGTCGTGGCTGAGGGTCACCTCGAAGCCGCTGCCCTGCAGGTGGGCCTGCAGGTGGGAGGCCAGGGCCGGGTCGTCTTCGACCGCGAGAATTCGGGTGGCGGGGATAGTTGAGGACGTCATGGCAATGTGGCTCTGAAAAGCGAATGCGAGCGATTCTACCTATTGCATGGGGCCCCGTAACCCGCCTTACGACGGGCAAGCGTCACCCGGCCGGAATCGCTACACTGGCCGGCATCGTCGAAAGGGGGCATTGCGTGTTCAAGGATATCGGCATCAAGGGTCGGGTACTGATGCTTACCCTGCTGCCCACCAGCCTGCTGGCATTGGTACTGGGCGGCTATTTCATCTGGATGCAGCTTTCCGGCCTGCAGGCGCAACTGCTGCAGCGCGGCCACATGATCGCCGAACAACTGGCGCCCCTGGCTGCCCCCGCCCTGCTGCACGGCGACCAGCCGCTGCTGCAGCGCATCGCCACCGAAGCCCTGGAGCAGCCGGACGTGCGTGCGGTGACCTTCCTGACCACGCAAAGCGAGCGTCTGGCCCACGCCGGCCCGAGCATGCTCAACAGCCGCCCGGTGATCGACAGCAGCACCGTGGACATCGCCGAACAGAGCAGCCAGGACGCCACCCGCTTCCTGCTGCCGGTGATGGCCCAGCACCTGACCCTCAGCGGCGAGGAACGTGCCAGCGCCGAGGCCGAACCGATCGGCTGGGTGGAGCTGGAACTGTCGCACCACAACACCCTGCTCAGCGGCTACCGCAGCCTGCTCACCAGCCTCTTGCTGGTGGTTACCGGGCTGATCATCACCGGCCTGCTGGCGCTGCGCATGAGCCGCAGCATCAACGACCCCCTGCTGCGCATCAAGCATGGCGTCGCCCTGCTCAAGGACGGCCACCTGGAAACCCGTCTGCCGCCGTTGGGCAGCCACGAACTGGACGAGCTGGCCTCGGGGATCAACCGCATGGCCGAGTCCCTGCAGGCCGCCCAGGAGGAAATGCAGCACAGCATCGACCAGGTCACCGAAGATCTGCGCCAGAACATGGAAAACATCGAGATCCAGAACATCGAACTGGATTTCGCCCGCAAGGAAGCCCTGGAAGCGAGCCGCATCAAATCCGAGTTCCTGGCCAACATGAGCCACGAGATCCGCACGCCTCTCAACGGCATCCTCGGCTTCACCAACCTGCTGCAGAAAAGCGAACTCAGCCCGCGCCAGCAGGATTACCTGAGCACCATCGAGAAATCCGCCGACAGCCTGCTGAGCATCATCAACGAGGTGCTCGACTTCTCGAAGATCGAAGCCGGCAAGCTGGTACTGGAGAACATCCCCTTCAACCTGCGCGACCTGCTGCAGGACACTCTGACCATCCTCGCGCCGACCGCCCACGAGAAGAAGCTCGAACTGCTCTCGCTGGTCTATCGCGACACCCCGGTGTGGCTCTCGGGTGACCCGCTGCGCCTCAAGCAGGTGCTGACCAACCTGGTCAGCAACGCCATCAAGTTCACCCGTGAAGGCAGCATCGTCATCCGCGCCATGGTCGAGGAAGAGACCGCCGACCGTGCGCAGTTGCGCATCAGCGTGCGCGACACCGGCATCGGCCTGGGCGAAGAAGACCTGCGCGCGCTGTTCCAGGCCTTCAGCCAGGCCGACAACTCGATGTCACGCCAGGCCGGCGGCACCGGCCTGGGCCTGGTGATCTCCAAGCGCCTGATCGAGCAGATGGGCGGCGAAATCGGTGTCGACAGCACCCCGGGCGAAGGCTCCGAATTCTGGGTCAGCCTCAACCTGCCCAAGGCGCGCAGCGAGGCCGACGAGCAGCCTCGTGCCCTGGCCGGCCGCCGCGTGGCGATCCTCGAAGCCCATGAACTGGCCCGCCAGGCGCTTCAGCACCAGTTGGAGGATTGCGGCCTGCAGGTCAGCGCCTTCGCCGATCTCGGCAGCCTGTGCGACGCGGTCACGGCCGCCGCCGGCAGCGCACAAGCCTTCAGCTGCGCCGTGCTGGGCGTGACCAGCGACGACCTGTCGCCGGCCGCACTGGACAAGCAGGTCTGGGCGCTCGAGCAGCAGGGCTGCAAGAGCGTGGTGCTCTGCCCCACTACCGAACAGACGCTCTATCAGGACAACGTGCCGGACTGGCACAGCCAGCTGCAGGCCAAGCCGGCCTGTACCCGGCGCCTGCAACGCGCGCTGGTCGAGCTGGTGGCGCCACGACAGGCCCGCCAGGCGGCGCGCCACAATCTGACCCGTTCGCCAGCCATTCTCTGCGTGGACGACAACGCCGCCAACCTGCTCCTGGTGCAGACCCTGCTCGACGACATGGGCGCCAAGGTCACGATCGCCAGCAGCGGCTTCGATGCCCTGGTGATCACCCAGGAGCAGGACTTCGACCTGGTATTCATGGACGTGCAGATGCCCGGCATGGATGGTCGCCAGACCACCGAGGCGATCCGCCAGTGGGAACACGACAACGCCCGTACGCCGATGCCCATCGTCGCCCTCACCGCCCACGCCCTGGCCAACGAGAAGCGCACGCTGCTGCAGAGTGGCATGGACGACTACCTGACCAAGCCGATCAGCGAGCGCCAGCTGGCCCAGGTGGTGCTCAAGTGGACCGGCCTGACCCTGGCGGGCAACCCGCAGGAGCCGCAGCCCGATGCCGCCGCTGCGCCTGCCACCGCCGTGCTCGACCAGGAAGAGGGCCTGCGCCTGGCCGCCGGCAAGGCCGATCTGGCAGCCGATATGCTCAACATGCTGCTGGCCGGCCTGCCGGGCGACCTGCAGGCCATCCGCCAGGCGCGCGCCGACGGCGATCGCAATGCCCTGATCGAACGCATCCACCGCCTGCACGGCGCCACCCGCTACTGCGGCGTGCCGCAGCTGCGCGCCGCCTGCCAGTACAGCGAAACCCAGCTCAAGCAGGACCAGCCGATCCGCAGCAGCGGCCTGGACGAACTGGAGCAGGCGATCGCGCGCCTGCAAGAGGAGGCCCACGATGCAGCCGTCTGAGGGCGAGGCATCGCTAGCGCGCGCGGCAACCGTGCTGGCGACGGCGCCTGAGCAACTGCCGCTGAGCAAGCGCCTGAAAGCCGGCACCCGCCGTGATCACGACAGTGTCGATACGCTGGTGATGCAGTCGCGGCCCTTCGAGAGCCTCGCGCGTTATGGCTGCTTCCTGCGCCTGCAGCACCGCTTCCATGGCGCCCTCGGTGGGCTGTACGACGATATCGAGCTCAATCGCCTGCTGCCGGGCTTGCGCGAACTGCCCCGCTTCGAAGCGGTGCGTGCCGATCTTAGCGACCTGGGCCTGCCCCACCCGCCCACGCCCGCCGCTGTGGCGCCGCCCAGCGCCCACGCTGCTCTGGGCTGGCTGTACTGCTGCGAGGGGTCCAACCTGGGCGCCGCCTTTCTGTTCAAACAAGGCCAGCAGATCGGCCTCAGCGCTGAAAAGGGTGCCCGCCACCTGGCCGCCCACCCGGATGGCCGCGGCCTGCACTGGCGCCAGTTCGTCGCCCTGCTCGACGGCCTGGCGCTGAGCGAAAACCAGCGTGAAGAAGCCGTCGGCGGCGCCGTGGCGGCATTCGATCTCTATCGCGCCGCCTTGCGGGACATCTTTCCCGCTGCCTGATGCTTCACTGCGACGTCGGGCTGACCCCGGGCGTCGCCGTCCGCCCTCCGCTGTCAGGCCCTGCTAGAATGCCGTCCTTACCCGGAGGACCCATGGCCGAACACGATTTTCGCTACAACCTGCTCAACCCCGAACACACCCTGATCGAGTGCCGCGCCCTGGCTCCCGGCCGCTACCAGGTCACCGGCAACGGCGGTTCGATCAAGGGCAGCGACACCCTGGTCGTCAGCCTCAAGGGCAGCCGCGACCTGAGCATGCGCCTGCAGGTCGACAAGGTCCGTCACCTGATCAACCCGCCCGGCCAATGGGTCGCCGTCGCCCACGGGCCGGCGTTCACCGAGCTGTCGATCTTCAACTGGCAGGTCACCTGCGACAGCTGCGCCAGGCAACTGGACTTCGAATTCGCGGTCGACAGTGCACTGGGCAAAAAAGCCCAGACGCCAGCCGCCGACGCCCGCCTTGCCGAGCTGGGCTGGCGCAAACAGCAGGACAAGCACTTGTGCCCTGCGTGTATTAAAAAGGAGGCCTGATGAAACCGCTTCTCGCCCTTGGTCTGCTCGCTGCAGCCCTGGCTGGCTGCGCGGCAAAACCCGTGCAGCTGGAAAACGAGCGCACCTACCGCGTGGAATGGATAGGCGAGCGACCGCTGATCGACAACAGCCATCTGACCATCATCCTTGGCGAAGACGGCCGCGCCTACGGCAATGCCGGCTGCAACCACTGGTTCGCCAGCTATCAGCGTGACGGCGACAAGCTGACCTTCGGTAACGCCGGCAGCACCCGCAAACTGTGCGCGCCGGCACTGATGGAACAGGAAAACCGCTTTCTGCAGAGCCTGACGACCATCGAGCGCTGGGATATATCGCCCATCGAGCAACTGCGCCTGTGGCCGGCCAGCGGCAAACCGATCCGCCTGTGGCCTGACGAGTAGGCTGCCCGACGGCCAGGCGGGCTGCCCAGCCCACCTGGCCGTCCTCGTTCTACCGTTCGGACGGTGTGAACAGATCCAGCTGTTCGTGCTTGCCGCGCAAATCCAGCAACCGCACGCCAACACCGAGTAACCGCACGGGCCGATTGCCCCGGGCATGGGCACTGGTCAGCAACAGGCGATAGCTTTCCAGGTCCCGCGCCGCACCGGCCTGTTCCAGGGTGGTCTGGGTGAAGTCGTGGAACTTGATCTTGACAAAGGGCTTGCCCGCCCGATAGCTGCCATCCAGGCGCGTCATGCGTCGCTCCAGTTCTTCCAGCAAGGCCGGCAGCTGCGCCAGGCAGGCCTGCAGGTCCGGCAGATCCTGATCGTAGGTGTTCTCCACGCTCATCGACTGGCGGCGGCTGTCGGTCTGCACCACCCGCTCGTCGATGCCATGGGCCAGGCTCCACAGCCGCTCGCCAAAGCTGCCGAACTCGCGCACCAGGCGCAGCTTGTTCCACTCGCGCAGATCACGGCAGGTACGTATGCCCAGGCGGCTGAGCTTGTCCGCGGTGACCTTGCCGACCCCGTGCAGCTTGTTGACCGGCAGCTCGGCCACGAAATCCTCGACCTGATCCGGGGTGATCACGAAGATGCCGTTGGGCTTGCGCCAGTCGCTGGCGATCTTGGCCAGGAACTTGTTGGGCGCCACCCCGGCGGACACGGTGATATGCAGGTCACTGGACACCCGTCGGCGGATATCCTGGGCGATACGCGTGGCGCTGCCACCGAAGTGCTCGCAATGGGAAACGTCGAGAAAGGCCTCGTCCAGGGACAACGGCTCGATCTGGTCGGTGTAGTCGCGAAAGATTCCGTGGATCTCCCGGGACACCGCGCGGTAGACGTCGAAACGTGGTTTGACGATCAGCAGGTCCGGGCACAGCTTCAGCGCATGCCCCGAGGCCATGGCCGAGCGCACACCGTAGGCCCGCGCCTCGTAGTTGCAGGTGGCGATCACCCCGCGCCGATCGGCCGAGCCGCCAACGGCCATGGGTTTGTCGGCCAGCGCCGGGTTGTCGCGCATCTCGACCGACGCATAGAAGGCATCGCAATCGATGTGGACGATCTTCCTTTGCTTCTTATCCATTTGATTTTATTGGGCTTTCATAAACAACAAATGATTTGATACCCGCACCAATACCCGCATTAGCGGCAACTGAGATTCACGCAAAATCAGCCCCACACCGCGCTCACCAGCTTCCGACGAACGGTAGCTCCATGCCGCCTCCGACGGCATTGTACAAGCTCGTGAGCTTGGCTACTTACCGCCAATCGTCCACAACTGATCAAGCTTCGTCGTAAAGCTCTGGCTCATCATCTCCCGCCGCATACCCCACTCCGGCTGAAGCTCCACCCGTCCCGGCCGTAGCGTTCCCCTGCCCCACCTGGCGTTGATCTCGTCCAGCACCGCCATTACGCGCGTAGATTCGGCTGACTGCTGAGGCGCAAATAGGTCGCCGGTGATCTCGGTTCGCTGGCAGAGGTCGAGCAGCATCACCTCGGCCTTGCTGTACCAGTAACCGGCTCGGTAGGCCTGCTCCAAGGCGTGCATCGCATAATGAGTGATCATGCGGGTGTCGTCAGTCGCCCAGGGCAGCTGCAGCGTCACGCCCTTGGCGTACTTCGCTTCCTCTGGATTGTGCATGCCCGTGCGCACGCCGACGCGGATCTGCCGGCACACAGACTGCTGCGCCCGCAGCTTCTCGCACGCGGTGGCGGTGTAGGTCGCCACGGCCTGGCGAATCGACTCGATGTCCTGCAGGCGCTTGCCGAACATCCGGCTTGAGCAGATCTCTTTCTTTGGCGGTGCTGCCTCATCCAGCGTCAGGCATGGCGTCCCGCGCAGCTCGCGCGCTGTCTTCTCGATCACCACGCTGAACTGCTTGCGAAGCGTCCAGGCGTCAGCCTGGGCCAGATCCCAGGCCGTCCTGATGCCTTGGGCGTTGAGGTGTTCGGTCATTCGCCGGCCAACACCCCACACGTCACTCACCGGCAGCACCCTCAATACCTTGTCGCGCCGATCAGGGTCGCGCAGGTCGACCACGCCGCCAGTTCGCGTCTGCCACTTCTTCGCAGCGTGATTTGCCAGCTTGGCCAGGGTCTTCGTGCCGGCGATTCCGACGCCGGTGGGGATACCCGTCCACTTGAGCACCCGGGCCCGGATCTCGCGGCCGAGCTGCTCGAGGTCACCTGGCATGCCGGTCAAGTCGGCGAAGGCTTCGTCGATGCTGTACACCTCGACCGCCGGGGCCATGCCCTCAATCACTGTCATGACCCGCTCGCTCATATCGCCGTACAGCGCATAGTTGCTGCTGAACGGCACGATGCCGTGGCGGCGAAGCTCGTTCTTGATCTGGAAATACGGCGCGCCCATTTTCACGAACGGCTTGGCATCGGCCGACCTGGCGATCACGCAGCCGTCGTTGTTGCTTAGCACCACCAGTGGCACCCGCCGCAGATCAGGCCGGAATACACGCTCGCAGCTGCAGTAGAAGGAGTTGCAGTCGATCAGCGCCACAACCTGCTCAAGCATGGCAGCGCAACCGCCGCAGGCCGCTGGTAACCACGCCCCACACCTCGAACTCGTCGCCCTCGAGGATGTACCGCGGCGGGTATTTCGGATTCTCGGATTGGAGAATCACCTGCTGGCCTCGGCGAATGTAGGTCTTCAGCACCGGCTCGCTGTTCACAGCTCCGATTACCACGTCGCCCGACACCGCATCCAGCGACTTATCGACCACCACCACGTCACCGTCGAAGATACCCACCCCGGTCATGCTGTCGCCATCAACCCGCACCAGGTATGTCTGAGGCGCGTGGATGCCCAGCACTTCGTCCAGAGAGATTTTCTGCTCGAGGTGATCCTGCGCGGGACTGGGGAAGCCGGCCGGCACCCGGTAGGAAAAAAAAGGCAGCTCGGAGGATGAGCTGCCCACTGGGCCGAGGATGGTTGCGTTGCCCATAAGAGAGACCTGAGAATAATACTGTATGCATATACAGATACCAAATGACCCGAGCCGCGGTCAAAGACTCATGATGGCCAACTGACGACCGGAGGGTTTCATGTGCGGACGATTCACGCAGTACCGAACTGTCGACGAGTACGCGAAGGCTCTACAGCTGGGTCTGCTCGAGGGCGATTGGTCGAACGAGCCCCTGGCCCGCTACAACGTGGCGCCACAGTCCCGCGTCCTGCTGTTGCATCAAGATGATTTGGGCACGCATGCGACCCGAACCCAATGGGGCTACGCCCCGCACTGGGCGGACGGCAAGCGGCCGCCCGCGATCAACGCGCGCATCGAGACCGCCGCCACCAGTCGGTTCTGGGGCGCGATCTGGAAGAAGGGGCGCGTGATCATTCCGGCGGATGGCTGGTACGAATGGAAGAAAGACCCGGACAATCCCAAGGTCAAGCAGCCGTATTTCATCCGGCTGAAAGGCGGCGCCCCGGCGTTCTTCGCCGGCATTGCCGACGTGCCGCAGGACGGAGAGGAAGGCGCTGGCGGCTTCGCTATCATCACCGCAGCCAGCGATCAGGGGATGGTCGACATACACGACAGGCGACCTGTCGTGCTGCCGCCAGATGTGGCAAGAGAATGGCTGGAGCCGGGCTTGCTGTCCGAGCGGGCGGAGGATCTGGCCAGGCACCACGACACTCCGGCTGATCATTTTGTGTGGTATCCAGTGGACAAGGCGGTAGGCAACGTGAGTAACAAAGGGCCGGAACTGATAGTGCAGATTGACGGCCCGCTATTGTAGCTCACAATGGCCGAGCACCTTACAACAAACGAGCGAACAGTTAAACCGATCAGCCAATTCGAAAGAATCGCTCCTTTTGATATGTATCTCGGTAAGCCTCTTCCAGACTTGCAATTAACTCGGCAGCGTTAAGATTAATATTAGCTAAAACGCGATGATCCATACTTAGCTTGTCGCGATTAGCAACTCGATAAACACCATTATCGGAAACAGCTTGCCTCAAAGCACGTCCATCGACAGCTTTTCCCGCACACTTCAAATTAAGCAGAGATAGAGACTTTTCCATCTGCAGCAACTCCGGATCAATCGAAAGCTCTAAGCGTTTAGACTTAGGCCCATCGGCTTGAGTCAGACATTCGATTGTATTATTTCGAATGTTCTCTACAGAGACAATTGTACGATCAATGAATTGCCTGATTTCTTTCCGGGTCTCGCGCCGATCATTACCACGCGAAACTACCGACCAACCCAATATTAATACCAACAGTGGCACAACCCAACGCGCCAACTCTGCCCAATCCTTGAACTCCATATTTATTCCTTGCGAGCGGCGCCGACATAGTCCCAGCATTCTTTAACATAACTATCGACCTGAAACTTTATCTCCAACCTAGATTTAAGCTCTTTGGCTGTAAAGTAGCCTTTACGAACTAAGCCTCCAAAAGTCTCTTCCAAAAAAGAAGAACCCAAGGTTAATACGCCGTTCAGATCGACCACAACCTTATCGTTCCGCTTTAGAGCAGGAAGCAATATATCCTCACGAAACTCCTCACCCGACTTTTTACCATCATCTCGAAGACGAACGCAGGGCAGCTTCGTAAATTCTTTTGCTACATGTATTGTCATGCTGGTCATAATCTCTCAGAGACCTCGAACCCAAGGGCTTCGATTGGAATCTTCCACTGAACAATAGTTCCATTAATACTGTTTCGCTCGTCACGCGAAACCAGGGAATCATTAGGGCTATCTAGAGAGTAGACGCCTCGATTACTGAAAATACATATCTCCCCTACCTTTTTATCTCTCACAACCTTCAAGATATCCTTGAGACCTTTACCGCGATTTACTTTATTTGTGCTGGTTTTACCTACCGTAAGGGCAAGCTCAATCATTTTATGATCTTTACGCTTTAAACCTGACCTAGTTTTCAATAAGGATCCTAACTCCTCACGCCAGTTAGCCTCTAATGTTCCAGGTATTCCTAAGCCAAGGTCACAGATCACAACAGAAACGTCATCGCCTGATTGCCGTGCAAACAGCCACCATTTCAGAGGAACAGATCCTGGCACTGGAGTTTTCGACTGCTTCAAATAAGCATGCTCTGAGGAGTTCGCAACCGCCTCTGCCATTCCGCTCATTAGAGCGAGCCGTATCTCCATATTCCCGCCTTCGGTCAATATCTTCGGCAGTTTTTCAGCAATTGAATCTAAATCGCCTTCGTGCCCAGACGCGTACAGCCAGGGCAAAACATTACTCGCATTAATCTCACTTATCCTCGGTGGCAACCCTAATCGCTCAAGCAACTTTATGTGCTGAAACATTTGTTCAACGTTGCGATCAACAGGATAAATAGCGCTCAGTTTTTTTTGAGCAAAAGGCGATTCGAAAAGCCTTTCTAGCTCAGCAACAAATAAAAGCGTACCGCAAGGATGCAGCATAGTTATTCTTGAAAAATCGATGATCACATTGGAAACTTCGGGAGATGCTACCCGATCTTTCATTTTGCGAATGAATTGGATAACTTGGCTACGGAACTCCCCCTCAGAAAGACTGATAATGGATGGGAGACGAAGCCGGATGCTCGAAAACTTTCGATACCTTTGCTTCCTGTAACGTCTACTACGCCTAACCCCCGCTTGCCGAGAGCGGCGGGCTCTATCCGAGCGAATCGCTCGACGCGCCCAATCCAGTGACGCCTTAGAAACCTTTCTCATAACGCCTCCTTACGAAGCATTCATGATAAATGGTTTATTGGATTACAAAAAGGTCGATGAACCTAAGCGATTCAGGCATGACCCGAGCCTCTGCCCCTTGAGTAGTGGCCGCTGATTTTCAATCTAGAACAACCCCTGCAAGGCCGCCGGCTCCCAGTTCATGATCACCAGCTCGCCGGTCTTCTCGGCCAGCCCCTGCCGCTGGTTCGTACAGCTATACCGAATATCCAGCTGCTCCATGTGAAAGCCCTCGAACGCCCGGCGGATGTCGGGATGATCGTTGATGCTCACCATCACCTTCCCCTTGCAGCGCCGCATGAAGTCGGCCATCCGCTCGTACTCCTCGAACGGGAAGCCACGCCGTAGCCCTCGGTTTTCCAGTACGGCGGATCCATGTAGTGAAAGGTGTGAGCGCGGTCGTAGCGCTCGGCGCATTCAAGCCAGCCCAGGTTCTCGACGTAGGTGCCGGCCAGGCGCTGCCAGGCCGCCGTGAGATTCTCCTCGATGCGCATCACGCTGAAGCCTGGGGCGGTGGTGGCCGTGCCGAACGTCTGCCCGGACACCTTGCCGCCGAAGGCGTTGTGCTGCAGGTAGAAGAAGCGCGCGGCGCGCTGGATGTCGGTCAGCGTCTCCGGCCGGGCGAGCTTGTGCCACTCGAATAGCTGGCGACTGGTCAGCGCCCATTTGAACTGGCGTACGAATTCCTCGAGGTGGTTTTGGACAACGCGATACAGCGACACCAGGTCGCCATTGATGTCGTTCAGCACCTCGACCGGGGCCGGTTGAGGGCGCATGAAGAACAAGGCCGCGCCACCGGCGAACACTTCGACGTAGCATTCGTGGGGCGGGAACAGAGGGATAAGGCGATCGGCAAGACGGCGCTTGCCGCCCATCCAAGGGATGATAGGGCTGGTCATTAGGTGCAAACCTTTACTGTATAGATAAACAGGTGCTAGGCTCGCCGCGCTTCGTGCACGAGGCGGAGGCCATGGCTTGGCTTGCAGGGACGTTCTGCGGGTCAGGTGTCGAGCCTGGGTGTTGACGCACCTGGGCTCGGCGCCTCTCTTTCACTTAGGCCGCTGCGCGGCCTGACGCTCGATGCACGCAATCACCTGGGTGCTGCATTGCCCCAGCTCGTACTCCAGCTCGTCGACGGCGCGCCGCCAGTCGTCATTCACCACCAGCGCCTGGCGGCCCGGCAGCCGGCACGGTACCAGGCTGCACTCCATGCGTGCCGCGGTAGGCGGCGGGGTCGGTGGTTTCGGGTCGCGCGTACAGCTGGCCAACAGCGCCAGGGACAGCACCAGACAGATATACAGCCACGGCTTGATCATTGCGTTTGAGCTCCTCGAGGGCAGCCGACTGCGCGGCCTGGTTGCGGTTGATGGTCTGGCCAAGCTGCTGGATGCGGCGGTCGACGTCGGCGAGCTGGCCGAGCTGGTGGTGCTGCTGGGCGAGAACGCCGGCCTGCAGCTCGATCATGGCCTGGGCATCGGCCAGCTGCTGCTCTGCCCTGCCCGCTCGCTGATCCTCGATAGCGATACGCGGAGCCATGCCCCACCACACGACACCGGCAGCGGCGGCCATGAGCAGCAGCACGCCGACCGTCTTGGCGACCAGCTGGTACTGGACCGGGATCATGCGACCACCCCACCACACGCGGTGAACATGGCCAGCAGGTCGCCCTGGTCGCAGGGCTCAGCGGTGCGTTCGTCGGCATAGATCTTCAGCAAGCTGGCCAGTTTGTGCTCGCGCTGGCCGTAGCCAGCGCCAGGTAGGCTGGCCCAGATCGGCGCCGCAGCGGCGATGGCTTCCTTGATGCGGCCGGCCTTGATGTGTGGCAGCGCGCCGCATTCGGTGAGCAGCTTCACGGCAGCCAGATCCTGGGCGCGCGGGATGAAGCGGCCGATAAAGCCGTAGTTCGTGACGATCGCGTCCCAGGTGCGGGCCAGGAACTGGTAGCGGCCGGCAGCGGTGGACTTGATGCCGTAGCGCGGCAGCGATACCGAGATGCGCGGGTGCTTGCTGTAGTCTGTGAACAGCTGGCCGCCGACGAGTACATCGTAACCGTCATCGTTACTGCGCTGATTAGGGTGGTCAGTGCCCTCGCTCCAGGCGAGCATATCCAGAAAGGCGAGCACGTTCGCGCCGCCCGCTTCTTTTGCAGTGAGTCGAGCCATAGGGTTTTCTCCAGGCATGAAAAAGCCCGCACGGTGGCGGGCTGCTTTGAAATGGACGGTGATCAGCCTTGCGGCTGCACCCATAGATCGGCCTGCGCCTGGCCGGCGAGCGCGAGCGCTTCTCGCAGCTCAGGCGCACCGACGTCGACGGCAGTGTTGTCGTGCAGCACCCAGCGCACAGTCGCCCCAGGCCCTGTTGCATCGAGCGCAAGAATGGCGCGAGCCATACGGCCCTGGCTGATCTCGTCACCATCGAAGCACCGCCCAGCTTCAGTCGTCACAGAGATACGACGCACCTGCGCCGCGCGCTCGACTTTGAATGCAGAACGCTCAGCCTCAGCAGCGGCATAAGCCTTATCCTCGGAGGTGACCACCTGTGAAAAATCAATGCCCATTGGCAACCTCCTGAGTGCTGCCCTGCTCGTCATCGACGGCCGGGTCGAACGGCAGCGCGATCGGACCTCCATCAGAGGCCACCAGCGCGTCGGGAAAAGCCACCGCCCGCGACGGACTGCGCCCATGCGGAAGCTTCAGCGTGACGTGCAGCTCTCCAGCATGCCGCTCAACCTCACCAACAAACCAGCCAGAGCCCACTGCGACTGCAGGCAAGCTCGCACCCTCGGGCAGCGGGCTGAAGTCAAAGGCCTCCCCGTTCAACGTCAGCACGTCCCCGGCCACCGACAGGGTCGGCAACGCCTCATCACTGCGGACAGGTGATAGGTGGATAATCATTTCCAGCGTCCTTTTACTGAGATCCAGACGACATAGCTCTGGGTTACCGAGAACTTCCAACGCAACTTGACGGTATCCCCAGCGAGGAAGTCAGCCTGCAGCTTCAGCACGTCATAGCTTTCGCTGCTGCCGACGCCCGCCACCGTGGCAAGGATGACCGCCCGGTAGGCCGACGACCTCACCGCAGGGAGCTGGACGTTAGTCTCACCATAGGCTCCTGCAGTCGCGGAAATGGTCACGGGCCTGATCATCTCCAGGCGGCCATCAGTGAAGCGCCAGAAATCGCCGTTGGCGTTGGTTCCAAACTCCTCGCTGATTTCAGTGATCACCTGCACACGGCCATTGCGGGTCTTGTTGATCCCGTAAGCAACTTGCACAGCGCCGGTGAGATAGTGCACTTGCAACTGCCACCAGGTATCAGAGCCGCCGGCATGTAACAGTGGGCAGTAGGAGTAATACCCGACGGTGTTGTCTTCGATCCTGAGCATCTTCGAGATACCGTGGTTCTCTAAGATGGTCTCCATGGTTGGGTTGGTACCCATGAAGCCGGGCTGGCCTCCGAAGCCGAAAGAGCCCTCCAACGCGACGGCAGTTTGAGTGAGGCTGGAAACGAATCTACCTGCCTGTACAGGCAAGTACGCTGCGGTTCCTAGGGCCTGGCGCTCTACCAGATCAAAACCACCGGTGCCCACGTTTCGAATTGCAGCCGTTCCCAGGCCCAGGGTGGAGCGTGCAGCCGGCGCATCCGCCGCCGCGTTGAGCAGCCGCCCGAACACCGTGAGGTCGGCAAGCGCCATAGCGCTCTCGGCCGTGAAGTAGAACATCTTGTTCGCCGACCCCGTCAGCCCCGCCAGCGAGGTCAGGTTGGCGTGCTTCGGTTGGTAGTTGGCCTTGTAGCTGATGATCGTGCCGCCATGGTTGGTGGTGTACAGATCGAAGCCATCCCCGGCGCGGACCAGATAGATCGAGTCCGCCTCCAGGGTCTGAGGCAGAGCTGATACGACTTTGTAAAGCTTCAACTCGGCCATGCCGTTCCCCTTACCAGTTCACCGTCGCCCATTCCATGGAGCCGCCGCCGATGGCTGCACCGCGGAAGGTCAGCTGCTGGCTGGCGTTCTCGCTGAGTTGGTCGAGCACGCCCTTGTTGGCGTGGACATGCGCCTTGTCTGCCGCATCGTCCAATTGCGCGGGCGTGCTGGTTGGCCCGCCTTTGATGCTGGACCAGGTGAACTCGATGTCAATCGACTCGTACTCGGCCACCTTTGTGAAGGTGTCTTCGGACACATCGTAGAAGTACAGGGCAGCGCCCCGCTCCACCGATTCATCTGCGATGGCATCGGCCACGAGGATCAGCTTGTTGATTTGCGGATCAGAACGGGCAATCGCGTCACGCTGTGCGATGTCGGCGGCCATGCGCAGAGCCTGGGAGCTTTGTGCAAAATCCTGTAGGGCTGCCGAAATCAGCATGCTCGTGATATCGGAATTTCCCATACCGCGCGGTTCACCCGCCTGGTTTGTGATGATGCTTTCAGCGATGAGCATCCCCTGCACATCGCGCTCGAGGAAGTAGAGTGCGTTCGGCTCCCATTGCCCCTCGCCGGGCAGCGCGGTTACCTTGAAAAACTTCAGCTGAGCCATGGTTCTCTCTCCTACCAATCAGCGGTTTCCCAGCTCAAAGGCTGGACGTATAGCCCGTCGGGCAATTTCTGTATTTGGTTATCTGCTGAAGCGCTGACCTCCGCGCCGTCCAAGCCGTCACGCCCCGGCGGCCCCTGCTCCCCACTGGCCACCACCACGCCCGCCACCTGCTGCGGCTCGACCACCAGCACGAACGGCGCGGCGTCGACCAGCACAGTCGGTGCGTCAGCCATGGCAGCAGCCTCCGTTAACGGTCACCTTGCCCTGGAGCCACCGCTGCACGCTGCCGTCGGTGAAGGTGATGTCCAGGTTGTAGCGCGCCTCTGCCCAGTCGATGGCAGCGGTTTGCGCGGCTGTCATCTCCAGCAGCAGGCGGCCCAGGCCGGCGATGGCCAGGCCGCCGTTCTCGGTGGTCAGCTCGATCGGCTGGCCAGCATCAGGCGTGATCAGCAGCACGGCGCGGCATCCGGCCAGGTCAACGGGCAGCTGATACACCAGCGTGCCGCCCTGGGCGCGCTGGCCCAGGCCGTTGAGGTCGTTGTAGTCGAGGGTGTCCGCGTCCACGCGCTTGGCGATCCGGAAACCCTCGCGGCCCTTGTCGCGATTCAGGGCAGACCAGTTGCTGCCTTCAATCCATGTCGGCCAGTCACCCGGCAGGCCGTGCTCTGGCACCGTGAGGCGCAGCGGTGCGCTCTGTGCAATGGCCGTGATCGGCCGGTAGGTGTAGGTGGGCTGCATCAGCAGCAGCGGTTTGCGCAGCGTGGCGCCTTTTGTCACGGGCAGGTCTAGGCAGGCCGGCTGCATGGCTGGCTACTCCTCAGGCACAGGTAGAAAGCTGATGGTAGGGATGGTGTGGGAACGGAGTTCAAGGCTGCAGTAAGCGCCTTCCACGTAAGATGCGGCTTCCCTTATCGAGATCGAAATCGGCTGGCTGTTTCGGAGGATCAGCACGGTTCCGGCGACAGTGGCTGTCGTACCGGTTCCGAAGTCCAAGATGCTGCATTGCAACATCGAGCCGAGCGCGCTGAAGTCCAGGCTCAGCCCGATATCAGTTGCTTCGACGTCAAGCGACCAACCATGCGGCGTCCCTTCCCACGCGGGCACAACCAGCGTTAATGGAAAGCCTTCAGGTAGCGCTCCCAATTCTGCCGTTACCTGGATCCTTCGTGCATGGCGCGGCAGCTGATAAACAACGCCGGGCGAACCAGGGTTTAAGGAATATCCGTACCCCCCATCGGCGCCGGCAAAAAGCGCCCAGTCTTCAGGGGTGTTGTTGGCGAGCGCGACGTAACTGGCCACGCCTTCCCAAACATGAATCTGCCCGGTGTAGGCCGGTGCGTCCTGCGGCCTGTCGGGGGTAACCACCGGGCCTCCGCCACCGCCGCCGGACTGCTCCAGATCTGTAACGCGTGTGTCGATGCCGGTTAGCCAACCCGCAGTGATCGCGTTGTAAATCACGCTGCCCTCGGGCCAGTCCTGATCAGTTGTGCCTTCCTGAGCACGCTGGAGCGTCGCGCTACCACCGACAACATTTGCCTGCACAACCTCCCAGCGGGTGGCGGCGGCGGCGTCGTCAGCCAGCGTTAGGCGGTATTCACCATCCGCCAGATCAAGGTCGAGCGCGGTCACGCCTGCGGCGAGAGTTACAGGCCGCATCCAGTTGTTCACGAATTTCATATGAAGCCTGCGATGGTTCGCCCGGGCATGTCGCACTCGCGCACGGCCTGGCCGGTGATGGGGTTATAGGCGGCGTTGTAGATGAAGTTCGGTACCAGGCCGCTGCCAGAAGTGCGGATCGGGTATTCGGTGGTTTCACCCACCACCCCCAGCGGCGTAAGCAGCGGCCCCCAGAAGGTTTTGTAGCCGGGCTGGCCAGTCAGGGTGTAGCTCTCGAACGTGGCGAGCGACACCCAGTTGCGCCGGACCACCGCGCTCACGGTGTAGTAGTTCGTGGCCCACAGCGCCGCGGGCAGGTAGATCAGGCCCGCATCATTTCTAGGGTTGAGCTTGTCCAGCGATTGCAACGTGCCGGGCGCAACCTCCTCTTCAAGCGTGCGCTGCAGGCCCGCGGATGCCGAGTCATTGGTTACCGAAGTGCCGGTAGCCCGACCACCCGAAGGCTGCGTGAGCATAACCAGCCGATCAGAATCCATGCTGGTGCTGATGCTCGCGCCCTTGAAGCTGAACACCAGTTCATAGTGATAGCTCGAGGTGTAGCGCTGCCGCGCGGGTGGCCTGGGCGGCTCTTCACCAGGCTGCCAAGGCTCGCAAGTGCCGGATTCGGCATTGGGCTTGCCCCACTGGTACGAATCGGTTGTGGTGCTGATCGTCTCGCTTCGCTGGTCGGCGTAGCTGGCGGTGATGAAGTCAATGTCATCACCTGAATACACCGCGCCGATTACCACACCCGTGCGCTTACTCTCCCACCCACGCGAGCCATTGTCGCCGCTGGTTTCGTTTGGCCTGTCCTGCACTACGGGATGCGAGGTACAGCTCGGGTAACCATCCGCCACGCTGGTGAGGCGGCCCAGGCTGCTGTTCACGGTGAAGCTGTAACTGCCCATCAGCTCGGCGGCGGTGCGCCGGATAGTCGCCGTGCCCTTTACCTCGCCTTGGTCATTCAGGCTCAGCACCAGCTCGATGATCGCCACCATGGTGGTGGCCCAGCCTGCTGTATCTGCTAGGCCGGCCAGGCTTACCCCAAACAGGTGGCGCGTGCCGTCCGGGCTGATGTCCAACTTAGTCAGCCCGTAGGATGGCTCCGGCATTATTCTTGAGGCCAGCGAACCGTCGTATTCGATCGCGGCCTTCGACCAGTCGAGTTGCACGTCGGCCAGCGGCAGCTGCGCAAGCGTACGGCCCACGCCACCGCGCGGCTGCGCCGAGAAGAGCACCTGCCCGTCGAATACACTGCCGGAAATGAACAGATGGCGGGTCAGCTCGCCCAGGCGCACCGGCAGGAACAACCCGCCGCCCACTATCCGACGGCCGAGCAGTTTGCCTCCTGCTGCTTCGATCTCAGGGTTCGGCGGCGGGTCCGGCATGCCGATGTCCCACAGGTAGCCGTCCTGTTGCGCGGCGTAGTCCGCCATCCTGTGGTTCTCGCCCAGATACCTCGAGTAGAACGCCGGCATAGGCAGCGACGCCCGGCCGTCCAGGGGGTCGAGCATGATTTGCGGGTTGCCCTGCATGGTGTACACAAGGCCGTGGTACGGCAGCGGGTCGATACCCGTGATCGCGCTCGGCGGCCAGTTACTCTCCATTCGGGTTCTCCGGTGGTTTCGGGTTGCCGTTTTCGTCGAGAGCGGCAAAGCCCTCGACGATGATCTGCCGGCCCTCGGCGTCGACCATCACCATGCGGGCGATCTTCTTCACTGCGAAGTAGCCGCTCGCGTCGAACGTCGCGATGTAGCTGGGCTCTTCCGCGTAAACGATCTGCTGCACGGTCAGTGGGCTGGCCACCCCACCACCGCCGGGCGTGGCCGGCGGCGCCACGTACGTGCCGCGCCCGCGCTGAGCGGGAAGCCCGCCGCGCGCCTCGAGCGTTCTCAAGCTGCGCTGCTGTCGAGGCGGGGTCACCAGGGCATTGATGTCGTCGGCCTGGCTCTTGCCTGTGCGGCGCTCGACCATGGCCTGGCCGCCTGACCGGCGGGCGGCAGCGTTATCGGACGCACGCCGTTCGGCGGTGTTGCGCGGCTGAATGGCCCGGCGCTCTCGTTCACCTGGTGACATGCTCAAAGCTCCAACGGATCATTCGGGATGCCCACGCGATATGTCGCCGAGGCGGTAGCGGTGCGCTCGTCGCGGTATTGCTCGGGGATTTCCCGCGCCTCTACATCGAAGCGCCGCGGGAACTGCTCGGCGGTCAGGTCGTCGGTCACATCCCAGTTGCCGCTGAATCCGAGGCGGTTGTCGTCGTATGGGGGTATTCGCTGGCCGGTTACGGGGTGGTTTATGCGCCCGCCCAACTGCGTGCCCAGCGGCGCGCCAGAACCTGAGGGGTTCGGCAGCGACGTGTCGGGCGATCCTGGAACCGTCAGCGGGTCACTCACACCACCGCCGTTCATCACCGCCACGTCCAGCGTGGTGATGGCAGTACCACCGGCCAGATCCAGCACGTGCTGGATGCGTCGACACTTGCCGGTGGCCAATGCCTTGTCGGCGACCTGCAGCGTGTGCAGCAGGTCGATATCCAGCGCCATGTCGGTCGGTACCTGGAAGCTCAGTGTGGTGCCGCGGTGGGCGCTCACCAGCGTCGTGCTACCTCGGTGCAGCAGGCACTCAAGCGCTGCAACCCGGCGGGCGTTGTCGGTGAGATCTTCATGGCGGCCCTGCCCGCTCGGTTCATCGTTCTCCCAGTCGTCGGTGCGGCTGTTCTCGATCTCGAAGCTGGCGGAGTCGCGGCTGATTACCCGCGTAGCTTCGCTTTCGCCGAGCGGCGTTTGCAGCACCAGGCTGTATTTCTCGGTGACGGTTTGCACCCAGCGCCGGGCGCCAGTGGCCGTAGCGATCAGCCAAAGCCCGGGAAAGGTGTTCTGCCACGGGCTACCGTCACCGCAAGGGTTCGGCATGCTCATCGGCAACTGCGTGCCGCCAACGCCACCGATCAGGGCCAGGCCACTGCCGGTGATGGCATTTTCGATGTCGTCAGTGGTTGGCAGCTCGGACGAGTAGGTTCGCCAGTTGCAGAAACCCTGGATGCCCGAGGCCCCATTCGTCTCCGGGTGCGTCCAGCCGAACGACTGGTTCGCCTGCCACAACCGGCTGTACCGGTAGTCCAGCGTGATCTCCACATAGTTGGTGGTGCCGCCGTGCGCCTGCAGCTCGAGCTGCACGCTGCCGTCCAGCGTCTGGCCTGGGCCGAACACGAAGTGCGGCGTGGCGGCCGCGTACCAGCTGGTGGTGCGCAGGTTGCCGTAGGTGTCGGCATCCAGGCTGGCCGGGCTGGTGCTCATGCGCTCGCCGGCGTAGTCCCAGCGGCTGCGGCCCTCAACGGGCTCAAACACATCCGCCGACCAGTAGCCGCCGCACAGCGTGTCGATCTGTTCCAGGGTCAGGCCTTCGATGCGCTGCTGCAGCTGATCGCTGCACTCGCAGCCAAGCACGCGGGTGGTGGCGTCCCATGTGGGCAGCTCCAGCAGGCCGGTGTACAGGCGGGCTTCGGTCACCACGCCGTAGCGGTCGCGGCTGATGTAGTCGAGCGTCACGGCCTTGCCGATCCACTGCGTGGGCACCACCGGCTGCCCGGGCGCCAGGTACAGGCTGAAGCCCGCCACAGCGGCGGCGCCCTCTTCCCGGTCGACGTCCAGCTGGCCGGTGAGGATGGCCGTCATGTCCACCCCGCCGATCAGCAGCCGCACCCGCCATACGTACGAGGTGCCGTGCACCCGGTACTCCGGCTCAGGCTGCGGCGCCACCCCGGCCCGAAGCGTGTTCAGCGGGCCGCTGTTTAGCGGGGATCCGTTGATCATGTCAGGCCTCTTCCCAGGTGAAGGTCCAGCTGTGGTTCGCCGTGGCCGCGCTTTGCGAGCCGCCGGGCTTGTTGGCGAACACCGAGAACACGGGCAGCCAGCTCGCGATGTACAGCGTGGCGCCCGCCACGGGCGGGATAGTCAGCACACCAGGCCCGCCGTCTTCGCCGGGCTCATAGCTGCTCGGCACATCCACCCAGTCCCGGCCAATCATCGCCATGCCCCACGGGGCGTAGTCTGGGCGCGGCGTGCCGGCGAGGTTGAAGATGGGGCCATCGCCTGCCTGGTTCTGCACCTTGGTGCTGCGCAGCTCCAGCGGCCCCGTGTAATCCAGCCCATCCAGCCCCGGCGGCATCCAGCCTGCGCCGTTGATACTGCCGGCTGAACGGCTCCAGTGTTGCTGCTTCACCGCTGCACCGCCGCTCATGCGCAACAGGCTGTTGCCGCCGATAGGCTCGATGCTTTCTTCAGGCGCGCCGGCGTGCAGCACGATCGGCACGCCGCCGAGCATGAGGGGTGGCAATGCCATGGGTGAGGCTCCAGAAATAAGAAGCCCGCCGGTTGGCGGGCTTAGTTAGATGAGCTGGCGTTCAGCTTGGGAGGCCAAACATGAGCCCGGTGACGTGTGTCAGATTACCGCGCCAAACGGACTCGGTTTTAGCAAGCTGCCCGGCCATATCCATACGCACGTTGCTGAGGTGAATAAAATACGGACCACCTTCGTTCCACTCAGAAACTACAGGGATGAACGCCTTAGCCCATTCAGCCATAGCTCCCGCGACCGGACCTTCTGCCCGCTGAAACTTTCCCTCGACAATTTCCAGGTAACGTTTTCCGCTAATTACGTTTCCGCAGACCGTACCGCCGGTGGTAGTGAGGGTCACACCTATCTCAGCACCCTGCTCAGCTAGTTTGATCAGGTTCTGGAGCATCCAATCCATGCCTTCAATCGGAGCGTCGTTATAACTTGGCTTTGATTCATCCATTCTGAAGTTCCTCGATGGTTAATGGCCACCACAGATTACTACCCTTTACCTCGGCTGGAGCCACCAAACTTCGACGCTAGTCGCTGAATTCTTCTCGCTTCATTCGATGGCATGTAAGCGGTAAACGAGTCGCCGCCGGGCAGGTTGAAGTTGACCGAGCCGAGATCCGGGTAATCCGGACCGGCCGCACGGGCGAGCAGCGCCTGGCTGGGCTGCGGAATGCTTGGCGCGCTGATCGGCGGTGCGCGGAACACGCCACCCTCGGCGAACGCCGGCATCTGCAGGCGGTTCAGCTGGTGCACGAAGTCCGGGCCGAAGTGACGCACGGCCCGGGCGTTCAGCACACCCTCACCGTTCGAGAGCCTGGCCACGATGCTGTCGCTGGTACCGGTGCCAGGGCCGCGGATGATGCCGCCGGTGGCCAGGCCAGGGGTTGGCTCGGCAGTCAGTGAGCTCGGCACCTGCAGTCGCAGGGTGATCAAGGCACTGTTGCTCAGCTCTTGGATGAAAGCGCCGAACTGCTGCGCCACCGTCGCCTTTGATGCCTCGTCGATGGCGCTCTTAACCTCAACCGGCGGTGCATCCCCTGGCAGGGGCAAAGGCTGCAGCAGTGCTGGAACCTTCAGCGGCTCACCCTCCGGGGTGGCTACCTTCTTGGCGACCACATCCACCTCTACCGGCGCATCGCTGAAGCTATTACCGTTCCGCACCCACTTCGGTTTCGCCTCGACCTCAACAGGCTTGTTCGTGAACGAGTTGCCGTCCTGCACCCATTTCGGCTTTGCGTCCACATCCAGTGGCTTCTGCCGGAAGGAATTTCCCTCACGGATCCAGTTCGGGTTCGCTGGCACTTCAAGCGCGACCAGAGTCGGCGACTTCGGCTTTTGGATCGCCACCGGTTCGATTACTGCCTGCACCGTTGGGGTTGTGGCCGGCTTCGTGACACTTGGCGATGTCGCCGGCTTGCCAGCGGGCGAAGCACCAGCCTTTGGCAGTGCCATCGGCGCACGCCAGCCGGCCGGGGGCTTCGTTGCCGTTTCTGGTGAGCGCGGGTCAATCTTCAGCGACTTGCCCATCATCTCGGACCAACGCTTCATCTTCGCGGTAGCAGCAGCCAGTGCTTCGTCGTCGATAGTTGGCGAAATCTTGAAGTTCTTGAGTTCCTCGAACTCCTTTTTCATCGCCCGGACTTTCTCGATCTGGGCGGTGCGCTCCGCATCCGCAGCAGCGATAAGCGACTTATCAGCCTGCTGCTCGATGGCCTGCAGCCCCTTGATCAGACCAGCAAAACCGTAGGTGTTGCCACCCTCTTCGGCGATTTTCATCAGCATGTCCAGGGATTCCTGGGCGTACTGCTTGGCGCGCTTGAAGTCCCCGTCGGTAAGCGCTCGGTTGGCAGCTACACGCAGATCCTGCGCATTGCCGAACGACGCGGGGCCAGTGGCACCATCGCGCAGCTTTTTCAGTGCATCGCTGTATCGCTTCTGCGTTGCGACCTGTTCATCCTGAGCTTTGCGCAGCTTCGAGTTCGCCCTGTTCTGGGCTGCGACCTGATCGTTGAGCGCCGTCTTGAACGGGTTGACCAGGTCGTTTTGGATAGACTCGTTGAATTTGGTAGCCCAGGCGCGCTGCTGGGCGTAACGCTCCTCCTGAACCTTTTCCGACTCGCTCCTCGCAATCTTCTCGGCGTCAGTTACATCTTCCAGCGCCTCGGTGGTTTGCTCCTTCCAAACGCGGTAGCTCTCGACGATGCCCCGCGCCCCGGGGAATAGAGACGATGCCACGTTGCCAATGCTCTGGGCCTGCAGCTCAACTGCCTTGTCAAATTTGCCTTTGGCAATATCGTTGATTGCGTCGGATACACGATCAAGCTCTTTCACCGCTTTAGCGGAAGCACCAGTCAACTTGTCGATGGCACCAATCAGCTTGGTCACAGAACCGCTGAAGGTGCCGGCCGCATCTGCGCCGGTAACACGCATCGCGTCGGCCAACTTAAGAAGCGCGTCAGCTTGCGATGAAAACGCTGTGATTACCTTCTCTGAAGTCAGCTCCCCGGCGTTAGCCATGCGGATCAGCTCTTCGCGCGTTACACCGAGGCCGTCCATCAATGCCTTGGTAAGAGCCGTCGAGTTGTCCAAGATAGCGTTGAATGAATCCCCTCGAATTACGCCCTGTTGAAGCCCCTTGCTGAACTGGTTGATAACGGCAGCGGCCTGTTCGCCTTTGACGCTGTTCGCCACCAAGCCGGCCGACAGCGCACCAACGAGGTCAGTGGTCTGCGCCACCGAGAATCCCATTTCCTGTAGCGGGCCAACTGAACGCAGGAATAGCTGACTGGTCTGCTCAATGGGGATGCGCACTCGCCGGGAGATATCCTCCAGCCGCGCTTGCGAGCGTTCGTAATCCTCCTGCACTGGCAGCGCATTGCGCATGCGGTCTTCCAGCTCGCCAACCGCATCAGCGGCGTTGAAATAGAACCCCGCCACCCGTTGAACCGTGTAGGCCGCTGCAGTGATCGCCGCAATTCGTGCGGTGATAGCAGCAATGCCTGAACCGCCGCCGCCCTCGCCGGACTCAGAGCCCAGCGCAGCAATCTGCTGCTGAGTACGGCGCAGGCTGGCTTGGTACTGGATTTCGGCGCCGATACGCTCCTGAGCGGACATCTGCCCGGCCTGGGTCAGGCGGGCGTAGTCTGAACGCAGAGTGACCAGTTGGGCACGCAGCTCGCGCAGCTTGGTGACGCCGAACGTATCCATGGCCCTGCTGATTGCAGCATCACCCTGGCCCTCGCCAATGGCACCCGCCAACGCGCCCTGCAGGCGCTGCTGCTCGGTGGCCAGGTTGCGGTAGTCCACGCCGGCCGCCTTCAGCTCAGCGCGCTGCTCACGCACGCGCGTCTTCTGCAACTCGAAGGCGCGGGTTGCGCTGCTAAGCGTCTTTTCGGCACGGGCCAGGTCGCGATCCAACGATTTGACCGGCTGACCGGCGGCGGCGATGGCTGTTTTCAGCTCATCAACACGTCGTTTAGCCGCGAAGAATTCCGTAGTCGCTTTCTTGGCCGATTCGGTGGTTTTCTCCAGCGCCTCGATCTGGCGCAGCGGTTTCTGGATAGCCTTGACCAACTCCTGATATTCCTTGCGGAAGCCAGCGATGCCCTTCTCGGCACCATCGGTGTCGGCCGTCAGCCGAAGCTCAACGTCAGCCATAGATCACTCCTTCAAGCAGCGCTCGAACAGACGCCAGGGGTAATGAATTGCGTTGGGGTGGCCGAGGCGGCCAAGCGCGGCGATACAGGACTCGAGATCCTTCAAGAACTGCTCCGGGCCGATGCCGCTCGAGCCAGAGCGCTGAAAAAATCTGGATTCAGCTCCTTTGCTTTGGCGAGCACCTTGCGCAGCTCACCTCCGGTCAAGCCGCCAATATCCGCCTTGGTCAGGTTGGCCATCACTCCTAAGTCGCTGAGACGGCAACCCTCAAGAAGCAGGTTATCCAGCTGGTAGTGGGCAAGATCCTCGGGGGTTGCATCGGTCCCTGGCCAGCTGTCATGCATAATCACTTGTCGCATCTGCGCAACCGTCAGCTCAGAAACAACGATGTCACGCCTGTTGTCTTCGGAGCCGACGGACACGACGCCCTTCGCTGCTGAATCACTCATGCTTTTCTCCAGGTAATAAAAAACCCGCCGAAGCGGGTCATATGCGTTTTCAAAACCTATTTGCTCTGGCCCTGGTAGGCGGGCACTTGGTTACGCTTTTGCGCATCCTGAGAGAAGGCGAAAATTAACAAAATAAAGGTGATAGGCAGCACTACAGCCACCCATATGAGCCCTTGAGGAAAAGGGAATTTTCGCTCATCTCGTTCGGGGTATTTTTCACCGCAATTCGGGCAATTGCTCAGCGCATTGGTCGCCGGGTTGGTTTTGCACTTCGGGCATTTCACGTGGCTTCCCTCCCATTCACTGCCGGGAATCTACCACCAGACGATAGGTCGGGCCATCCCTGGCCCCGCAGCATCACTCCACGTCCTTGATCACCATGTACTGCGACAGGCCGGTACCGACCTTGGTGGGATCCTTCTCGACCTTGGCGGTGAACTCCATACCTTGGAACTCATCGCCAATGAAGCCGAGCGTGGCCGGCGAGTGGTTCACGCGGAACACTTCGATCACCACCGGCTTGCCGCTGCGCGCCTCGTTGAGGCCGACGAACACCTGGCGGAATCGCTTGCCGGACTTGACCAGCGCCTGGATGGTGGCGTGCTTGGCGAACGCGTAGTCGACTTCGACATCCATGCCGGCGGCCGGCACGGCACCACCCTCGGCGATGACTGGGAAGCCAGCCGGGTCGAGGGTGTAATCGGTGTCCAACACCAAAGGATCCCCGCCGGCGGTCGGGGTGACCACGACGCTGGTAGCGCCTGGGTTACCCAGCAAGAGCAGCGCGCCCGGGTATGCCTTGTGTTCCTCACCAGTTACGGTACCGGCTTCCACATCCGCCGCGCTGCCGTAGAGCGCACGTGCCATGTTGTCCTTTTTGAAATGGCGGGCGTTGTAGTTCACGTTCAGCGAGCTGATGCGCTGCACGGAAGCATCAAGGCCGCCGCCAGGGCTGGTGTAGTCCTGCTCCTCGATCTCCTGCGGGGTCGCCTCGTAAGTCAGAGAGCTGACGTTGCCGATGAAGATCAGGCCCTTTGGCTCGTCCAGGTCTTCGAGGTAAAGCTTGCCTACGCCAAGGAAGGCGCCACGGATATCAGCCATTGCTCACCTCCTGGCCTTCGATCTTGCCCTGGCGAACGAGCCACTCTTTCTGAGCAGCCGTCACCTTGATTTTGTCCTTCGCCTGGCAGGGTTTGCCGGCGTGGGTATGGGGCTTGCTGAGGGTGACCTCAACAAGGTTGCGCTTTGGCTTGTCAGCCTGCGCAGCGGCTGCCTGATCGGCAGCGGTCTTGCTGGTCATGGGGTCATGCTCCGTTCTGCTGAATGATGATGTGAAGCTGGAGCGGCATGAGCACCGTGCCAGCGTTGAGCCCGTCACCCGGCGGGAACATCTGGCCGGGCTCCAGCGTGACCTGGTACGGCCCAGGCCGGCCCCAGGGGTTGGGTACGCCCTCAGGCACCTGCAAGCAGGCGACGAGGTCGCAATACAGCTCCTCAAGCTGTTCGAGGTAGTTGTCCGCCGCGCCATTGACCGCGCCGACCACCCGGCGCCCCACGCGCGTGAGCGTCGCGCCAGGCCCCCAGCTGCCCGGCACGTACAGGCCAGGCTGTAGGGCGATGAAGGGGAACACCAGGTCAGGCGCCTGCAGCAGTTCACTGAGCCAGCCTTCGCGGATGCGGGTACCGGCATCAGTCAGGTAGCCGTTAGCGGGCATGATCTGCCCGAGGCGCTGGACCATTGCGTCGTGCGCCTGCTTGATGGGGTTGGTCATAGGTTGCTGCGCCTCAGTTGGCGTTCGATCTCGGGTTCGAGTTTGCGCTGGGCATCGGCGCCGATATCGTCCAGCTTGGTGCTGAGCACCTGCGACGGCGACGGGCCGTGCAGCACTTCGATCGGCAAGCGAGGCTTGCTCGTACGCTCGGCGATCAGACCGCCGGCCGGGCCAATGGGCGCGATAAAGGCGGTTTCGACCAGCTCCGTCCAGCCCTTGCCCACCTCGACGCGAACACCAGCCTTCACCCGCTTGCCGTTCTTACCTTGCCGCCATAGCTGGCGGTTCGGGAACTGGCTGAGGGTGACGCCGCGGCGCCGCGCGAAGATGATCACGCGCAGCTCATCGGGCGTGGCGGGAATGAAGTTCACCTCGTTGCGGATGTAGCTAGGCTTGAGGTTGATTTCGTCGCGAATCTCCCGCCAGCTCTGCGTGCGGGTGCCGCGCCCTACCGTGTTGAGGGCCAATTGAATGGCCCGCCGTAGCTTGTTGGGTGCGGCGTCGAAGCGCGCCAGTGCTGCCTCGCCGCCTTTGACCTCGACGCGGAAGCTGTCGTAGCCGGCCATCAGGTCACCTCCAGGAGCTCCCAGCGCTCGACCAGGCCGTCGTTATCGATCGGCTCGGCCAGCTTGAAGCGCCCTTCGGGCACCGTGAGGATGCCACCACGACGCCCTTGCACCTGGTGGCAGCGCAGTTCGGCCAGCACACGCACGGGGCGGAACATGCCATCGGCGCCGGCAACGGTGACGTTGCGCGCCAGGATCACCTCACAAGGCACCTGCATACCGCCGGGAGCCATGTAGGTGGGCCTGCACGCCTCGCGATCCTCGCCGAACACACGGAACAGGCTGTCGTCAGCGCGGCGCATGAGTCGGTCGAAGTCGCTGGGCATGGTCAGTCGCCTGTCGCGTCGTCGCCGCTGCCGCCAGCACCAGCGCCGCCACCAGCAGCACCGCCTGCAGGAGCAGCGGTGGTATCGGCGGTCGCCGTGTTGTCGCTGCCAGCTTCCTCGATGGCATTACTGGCCAGCAGCTCTTTGACGAACTCGCCGGGAACCGGCTGCGGGTCTTTCGAGGACTTGATGATCACTTTCTTGCCACCCTTTTTCGGGATAGCGTGCACGGTGGTTTTCACGATGTAGAGCTTTGCCATGGGATATCTCCTGAAGGCGCGCGGCTGCGCGCCTCAGCGAAAGGGAGCCGATCAGGCTACGGTGACGAACACGAACTCGTCGGCATCGAACAGCGCCGGCACCGGCGCGGTCTGCGTTTGCAGCCACTCGACGCTGGGGTTGTCGGTGAACCAGTTCGACGGGTAGCGCGTGGCTTCGGCGATGCCATTGGCGTTGGCCTTGGCGTCCTGAATACCGCCATAGGCCATCACGTTGTCAGCGCTGGCCGGGGCGATCAGCACGCCGTAGTCCGGCATGAAGTTGGTCTTCGCGCCTTCATCGTCGGTGTACTTGCCGGTGTAGACGACGATCTCGAACTCCCCGATGAAGCCCTTGCGCATCACTTCCTTCTCGAGCTGCGGGCCGAGCTCCAGCTGGCTGGTGCTGCCGCGGCGCGTTTCGAGCAGATCCTTCACGGGCTTGAAGCGGCTGAACAGCTTCCAGGCGCCCTTGCCCATGATCACCAGGCCAACGGCACCAGTGGTCTCGGCGCTCCACTCTTCCAGGTCGTCGGTGGGGTCGTAGGTTTCGACGTCCACGGCGTCCCATTTGGCAGCGCCTGCCAGCACGATCTGGTTCTCGGGGCTGCGGCCGTAGTCGACCTCGACCGGCGGGTGGTCGGGGCCTTCCATGATGACCTTGCCGTAGAGCACCGCCTGCACCGCCATCCACTCTTCGCGGGCGACGATGTTCTCTTCCTGCTCGACCAAAATGTCCGCCACCACGGCGTCATGGCGCTCGGCAGCGCTCATCTCGCCGTTGAGCGCCTCGCCCAGGCGGCGCTTGAGCAAGCGCGTGGGGCGCACCACATCGGTTTCCTTGATGTAGGCCGGCTCGAGCGTAGTGAGAAAGCCACCGCGCTCGCGGCGCGGGCGCCCGGAAACGAGCGGCGACACGAAGGGCGCCAGGCGGCGGTCCTTCTTGATCTTGTCGAAAGCCACTTCCACGGTGGGAAAGGTTGCGGCTTCCGGGAAGAACATCTGCAGGAACAGCGGGGTGAACTTGGGAAGGATTTCCTTCACACCCAAGAGGGTGGTCGTATCGTAGCCAGCGGCCATTGTTCAGTCTCCTGAAATGAAAAAGGCCGCTGTAGCGGCCCCTTGGGTGTGGTGTGGCGCCCTTATACGGGCAGTTGCAGGCTGATCGGCGAGCCCACGAAGGCTGCACGTTTCTGCGCGTCGGTGGTACCGGCCGGCCAGACGACCTGCTCGGGGTTGAAGGTGCCGGTTTTGATCACCTGGGCCTGCTGGTCGGCGCCGGTGGCGTCAACGGCATAGGCGGTGATGTACACGGCCTTTTCGCGACCATCGCTGGCTGCAGGATCCCAGGCGACCACCTTGCCGCTGGCCTCGACGACGCCGAGGGGCGTTTTTTCCAGCAGGTTCTGGCCCTGCAGGATGGTGACGAGGGTGGTCTGGTACGAGTCGGAACCGGTGACCCAGTTGTCGACGGGCTGTTGAACGATGGCCATCAGACTTTCGCTCCCGTGGCTTTGGCCCAGCTGGCTGCGATGCCTTGGGCCTGGGTGGGTTTGGCGTCGCCTGCACCTGCGGTGAGGTTCGGCTGTTCTTCAGTGGCCATCATCTTGTCCAGCGCGGTACTGGCATCGAGGGCGGCGCCCTGCTCTTTTGGCGCTGCGGCCAAGAGGGCAGCGGCCTGGTCGACGCTCATTTCCGTGTTGAAGGCCAGGTGGCTGGCGAGCTTGCTGCGGCCTTCGGCCTCGGCGTGCTGCTGAATGCCCTGTACGCGAGCGCGCTCGGCGCTGGCGGTTGCAGCAGCATCAAAGGGTGCTGCCGGCTGGCTACCTGCCTGCGCAGGTGGGGCAGCTTCGGCAGATGGCGCGGGGGTTGTCCCGGTCATGCGTGTGGCTCCTATGGTGGTTGTCCTGCCCTGCGTGGACAGATACTCAGAGAACTCGGCCACCGCTTCATGCCCGTTGACCAGGCCATCAGCGAAGCCGACATCGATTGCCGCCTGGCCACGGAACACCGCGGCTTCGGTGGCCAGTACCGCCTCGACGGAAAGCCCCAGGTTGCGGGCCACCAGCTCGGCGAATTGTTGGCGCAAGGCGTCGGTGTCGGCCTGGAAGCGGCTCAGCACCTCGGCAGGCAGATCCTCGTAAGGATTACCCTCCACCTTGTGCGCCCCGGAGTGGATGAGCGTGACTTTGATGCCCTCCTGCTCCAGGTAGTCTTCATAACTGGCGTGAGCCATGACCACGCCCACCGAGCCGACGTAGCCGGTCTGTGTGATCAGCCGACGGCTGGCCGCGCTGGAGAGCGCCATGCCCGCCGAGCAGGACGAGTCGCAAGCAAGGGACCAGATCGGCTTGCCGGCCTGTTGCGACAGCTGCCGCAGGCGGTCGGCCGTATCGAAGCAGCCAAACACCTCACCGCCGGGCGTGTGCATGTCCATCAGCACGCCCTTCACATCCGGCTCGGCGAACATCATGGCGGCGCGGTTGATGATGCCGTCGTAGCCGGTCATGCCGCTGTAGGGCTTGAGGTTGCCGGTCTTGTGGGCAAGAGAGCCTTTCACGTCGAGCAGCGCCACGCCGTCCACGACCTGGAACAGCACTTCCTCTTCGCCCCAGCGGTTGGTGGCCGTTTTGCTGTAGCTGCGAGCATCCACCCGCAGCTTCTGGCTCATGTCGACGGCGCCCTGCTCGTCGCTAAGCGAGGCAATGCCAAGGCGGCTGCTCAGGGCACTGAAAAACACCCGGGCGTAGCCAGGCTCCAGCAACAAGGGCGTGTTCAGCACCCGGCTGGCGATATGTGGATATTGGTTCATGGCCTGTCCTATTCGGTGGGCTCGGCGACTTCCGGCGAAAGTTCCTGCGTGCGCATCCAACTCGGAGGCGGCAGGCCAGCCTCCCGGCGTTCGTTCATTTCACGCACCTGCTGGGCGAAAGTTTCCTGGTAGTCCTCGCCGAGAATGGCCAGCTCCTTTTCGTAGGTGCTGAGGCCTTCCTGGATGCGCAGCACGGATTCCTTCACTTCCTTGAGGCCATCGATGGCCAGGCGGCCGGCGCCGATCCAGTCGCAGTTGCACCAGGAGGCGCGCGCTTCGTAGAAGCCTCGGGTGGCATTACGCGGTAGCGTGAGGAGGCGCCGCTGCAGCGCCTCCTCGAACGCCAGCACGAACAGGTGCGTTGCAAAGCGCGAGGCGATGACCTTGCGGCGGCCCATGTAGTAACGCCAGCCTTCCATCATCGAGGCACGGGCGCTGCTGTAGGTGCTTTGCCGGTAGTCGCGGGCGAACGGCTCATAAGGCACGTTGAGCCCCGCCGACATCCAACGCAGGATGCTCGACTCGAAGTCGGCATAGCCGTTGTCGACGTTGCCGCTGGTCTGCAGGTGTAGCTTCTCGCCTGGGAACAGATGCGGGATCTTCACGCCGTTCAGCGACAGCTTGCTTCCGGTGTTGAAGCTGTTCACCGCCATCATGTACTTGGTGATGTTGTTCACGCCCTCATCACCAGCGCCGATGATCTCCAGTGCTGCATCGGTGCCCATTTCACTCTCGATGGTCGCCGCGTACATGGCGTTGACGATCGCGTTCTGCAGCTTGGTGTGCTGCAACTTGGGCAGCATGTGGCTCTGCTCGAGCACGCTCAGAAACTGATTGGCGCCGCGGGCCTGGCCGTCCTCGGTGGGCTCGAACACGTGGATGAACTTCAGGCGCCCGTTGGCCGCCTCTCGCTCGACGCGGCGCCACTCGCGACCATAACCATTGCCGAGGCCCATGCCGCCCGAGGCCAGCTGCCGTACGTGGTACGCGATCGCCACGCCGTTGCGGTCGAACTCAACACCGCCGCGAATAGTGGCGGTGTCCGACCGATCACCGGGGTTACCGATGCGCTTGGGGCTGACCAAGCGAACAGCGGTACGCATGGGCGTGCCACGGCGCTCCACCCATTCAGCGGCGGCGGACACTTCACCCAGGCGGGTGTGGGTGCCGACCGCCTCGCGCACCATCATGGTGGCCGTGCGTTTGCGCTCCACGTCGAGCCAGCAGCCTACGGGATCCTCGGCGAACTCGAACCACCAAGCCTCGACATCCTCGGCGAACGCGCGGGCGTCCGCATCGCTGATGCCCAGGCGCTTCCAGCGTGGCTTGTAGCTGAGGCGGAACAGGTGGCCAACGATGTTATCGATGTGCAGCTGCACGCCGTTGGCGGCGAACGCGTTGTTGCGCGTGACGTCCTCGGCGCGCGCATTGCCGAGCTTGAGGTTTGGCAGCAGCGCGGCGTCCATGCTCTTCATCGACGGTAGCCAACGCTCCAGCTGGCCACCGAAGCCGCCGGCGGCGCCCTGCCAAGTACTGAGCTGCTCGCGCGCGGGTAGACCGTTGGGGGCAAGGATCTCGACTGTCTTCATGCGATCACACCAGCTGGGCCACGACGGCGCGGGCCGCCGACACCCAGCTGGCCCTCCAGTTGGCTGATGTAGTTTTCGAGGTCGCGGCGGTTGGCCGGTGAGAAATCCACCTTCTTGCCGTCGCGCTGAATGCTCACGGTGCTTTGCCCAGTGAGCAGCAGGTGCAGCGCATTCCGCGCCTCCTGCAGCTGGTGCTGCTGGGTGATCATCAGTCGTCTCCGTTCATCATCCGGCCGAGGTCGGCCAGGCTCATGCCAGCAGGCTTGGCGGCCGGCGGCGGAGCTGTTGGTTTGCCGTCTTCAGCCACCAGCGGTGCCTGCTCGTCTGCTTCGGCCAGCAGGTCGACCTGCATCAGGCCGGCTTCGATGTCGTCCCAGTCGCTCGGTGATTTCAGGTGCAGGCGCATGTACCGGGCCAGGTGGATCTGGTAACCCTCGCAGTCCAGTGCTTCGTTCGCGGCGCCGGCCTTCTTCTGGTACACCTTCTTGCCGCCGTGCTTGCGGCTGGGCGCCTTGACCTCTGCCAGCAGCTGGTCGAAGTAGTCGGCGCGCACGCCCTGATAGAAGTGCATGCGCCCCGGCCCGTGGCCAGTGACCTTCAACCGCTCGAACAGCAGATCCTTGGCCTTGGTGACACCGACCTGGTAGACCTGCAGGCCGTAGCGCGAGGCCTTGGTGCTCTGCGTGTTGAGGTCGATCTTGCGCGGCGCGGTGAGGATCTCGGCGTCCACGTTGGTGCTGCCCTTGATGGCCAGCAACTTGGCGAAGCGCTTCTTGCGGGTGCGCACGTAGTTGTAAACCGCGTCGTTGGTCTGGCCGTCCGAGGAGTCGATGCTGGCCGCGCTGACCCGCAGGCGGTAGCCCTTGGCGTGGGCGTAGGTGCCGAACAGTATGCGGTCCAGCTCGGCCCATACGGGGTCGGTCTTGTCCGAGGTGCCGCTCTGCGCGGCAATCTCCGTCCACAGCACCAGCCAGCTTTCCTCACCGCGGCCCCAGGCACGTAGGATCAGTGCGATCCGGTCGTGCTGCACGTCGACAGTGAGGAACAGCATCAGCCCGCCGGCCGGAATGACCAGCTCGCGGTAGTCCTCGCAGCGCTCGCGCAGCTTGTCCGCCTCAGGCAGGTCGGTGCGGTACTCGTAGGCCCGACCCTGCTTCTGGTTGACGAACTTGATCAGCTGCTTCGGGTCGCCGGCGTCGGCCAGCTTCTCGGCTGCCAACTTCTCGCGAACCAGATCTGCCAGCGTGGTGCCAGGAAGGCAGGCGTATAGCTCGCTGAGCTCCATGAAGCCAGCCTTGCCATAAAACGGCGCCGTGGCCACCCAGCCGCGCATTGGGTCGCCACGCTCGAGCGCGTCAAAGCAGGTGCGGCGGATGTTGTCTTTGCGCTGGTAGTCGTCCCACATGCAGGCGCAGTGCGGACAAACGTACTTGGCCGTATCGGGCTTGGCGTAGCCATACACTTCATGCGGTACATCGCCGGCCTCAGGGTCGCCGGTGAGGTAGGTGATGTGTGCGAAGTCCAGCACGTGGCTTTCGCCGCATTCGTGACAGACGATTGGCAGCACGCGCTGGTCGGTCTGCTTGAGGCGCTGCTCCGTCTTCGAAAGGCCCTTGAGTGACGGAGTGCCGCCGACCACGGTTTTGGAACCTGGGTAGCGCTTGACCCTCTCCTCGAGCAGGCCGATGGCATCCCCCTGCCCCTTCACGTCATCGCTGGTGTCGTCGGGTTCCTCGACCACGGCCAGGCCGACGCTAGATGTCGACTTGACGTTACCGGGCGAGTTGGACGCGACCAGTTTCAGGAAGCCGCCCGGGAAGCCTTTGTGGTTCCAGCGGTTACCGGATTTCTTCGCGGTCTCAACATCGACCAGACGCCCGACCGCCTCGTTTGCCCTGATGGCGGGCACCAGCTTCTCGTCATGGAACGACTTGCCGTCGCCTTCTTTGGCGAACAGCACCATGATCGGCATGGGCCGCCCGGTGATGCGCTTGAAGATGAAGGCGATCAGGAAGTAGGTCCAGCCGATCTGGGCGGCCTTCATCAGATCGACTTCCTTCACCTCCGGGTCATCGAGTGCCGCGGCAACGCCAAGGAAATACGGGGTGTAGTAGAACTCGTAGAGACCGTGGAGCACGCCCGCCTCGGCCGGCAGGTAGAACTCGTTCTCGATGTACTCAGCTGTCGGCTGATCCTTCGGCGGGTTGAATTGCAGGGCCGCGTCCAGCAATACGACGGCCAAGTTTATCCGCATAGCCTCCAATTCGGCTGACTGTAGATCCAGCAATGCGGCTCACCCCGTCGCGGTCGATGCTGATCTGATGCTCGGCCTCCAACTGCTGGACGATCTTCTCCACGCCGCTCTGATACTCGCGGTTGGCGAAGCCTGCCCAGTCACGTAAAGCCGACGCCGCATCAGCAGCCGGTACCAGCGTCCCCAATTTTTCGTGATAGGTCAGGCGGCCGTTGGCGGCCTTAACCGTGGATTCTTCGATGCGCGCTGAGTTGAGCGCTTCAACCTGGCTGCCGCCGCGACCGGCAGCTTTCTCGCGCAGGTCTCGGATATAGGCGACGCGGATCCTGTCGATGGTCTCGACGGTCCAGTCGAGGTCGAGCGTCTTGAGCACATCGCGGCAGTTGCGCTCGCTCATATCGAGGTGCTCAGCGATCTCTTTCTGCGAAGGCATGAACCACTCCAAAGGCCCGAGACAGACAACCGGAAGCGGAACCCCCTATATGTCCGTCTATCTGAGAATTTTCCGCGGTCTACGTCGCCGCATGAGGCGACCCCCGCCGGGAGTACCTTTTTCTGTCAGGGCCGAGGTTCGCCACGGCGCCGGCGCTCGAGGCCATTCCAGCCCGAGGCGCTGGGCCGCAGCACGGCGGCCAGGTTGCCGCGCGCCCGTACGACCAGCCCGGTGAAGATCGTGAGCAGCACAACCAGCGGCCACGCATGCCCGGGCAACACCAAATCGCCCTGCAGTATGTGGATCACCGCCGCACCAGCGCTGGCCATCGCCACGTACGCCAGGCACGACATACCGCGCCGAAAGCGAAGGGCGCCACGTTGAAACGTGAAGAGACGAACGAAGAGCACCACGCACAACCAGAAGGTGGCCTGGGTCATGATCAAACTAGCCATCAGCGTCTCCCGATACGGGCGGCGGTGGCCCGCGCTTCTTGATCGCCACCACGGTGACGGTCACAACCAGCGCAGCCGCCGCGAATGCAGCCGGCCCCGAATAGGCGAACGGCCGAATGCCCATGAACTCCAACTCAGAAAGCGCGGGGCTGAATAGGTAGCCCATCACCAAGCTGACGAAGAAGTACACGATCCTCTCAAGCAACCCGAGGTCGGGGCGAGTCGTCACGAACACCAGCGCACCGCAGAGCGCACCGGTAGCCGCGTTGCCATCGACGCCCACGAAAAAGCCCGACAGTCCGGCACCTACTGCCCCGGCGACACCAATCGCAGCGACTGTTGGCTCGCCCATCGTGAACACTCCCAAGCGGCCAAGGGCCAGAAACGAAGAAGCCCCGCCAGGTCGGCAGGGCTTCGGAATGGTTGCCCCCGAGGGGGCGGTGACGGCGCGGGGGAGCGACCGTCGAGTTGCACAGCACCGTGCAGGGTGTTTATCGCGGGCACCGCAATAAAGCCTGGGCACCTTTTACCCCCCGACATGCAACGCCCGCAACGGGCTGTTTTGGCTTGAACGATTCACGCAGGGTTCACGCACGGTTCGCGCACGGTTCACGACAAACCACCCCGACGAACGGTCATAGGCCATTGGCTTTCACTGCCGCTCGATAGGCATCCCGATTCGCCCTGCCGGTTGCCTTCAACAGCTCCAGGCGCTTCGCCTCAGCCTTGGCAGCCGACCGCACTGCACGTGCCCGCGAGCGAGCAGCTGCCGCCGCATCGGTACCACGCTCTTCCACATCCCGCTCGGCCGCTACGCCCGGCAGCACCTTGGCCAGCTCCTGGTGCAGCTCGCCGACGCGCGTGCGATACGTCCGCATGCTGATGCCCAGCGTGTGGCACTGCGCGGCAACCGCCAGCTTCGGGCGCGACGTGTATCGCACATGGGCCAGGTACCGCAGCGCCCTGCCCTTCGACCCCAGGCCGCCGTCCGCCTCATCGGCGGCCAGTAGCGTGATGCCCCGGTCGACGGCAGCCGAAGCACGGCTCACCGCCACCTCGCACTCAACGCTCGACAAGCAGCGCGACCCACCAACCCCACGCCCCCCCTCCTCATCCATCGTGCCCAGCGGCGAACGGATGCTCACATCCAGGGCCGGGCTGACCACCTCCTCGCCCCACGCCACCAACAGCGCCTCGATCACCTCATTCATCGCCATTCCCCCGCTCAAAACCCAACCCAACACAAAATTGCTCAACCCAACACACACCCAACACAACCAAAACCCTTTCAAAACAAAGCTTTAAAGCAATGTGTGTTGGGTGTGTTGGGTTGGTAAGGTTTTTCAGGGTCTCGCGTGGAGAAAAAACGCAGCGGAGGGATGAGTTACGCCAAGGGAGGGAGAGTGATTTTTTTCGCATACGCACGCGCGCGGGCGCGTAAACCCAACACACCCAACACACACCGCCGCAACGCCCGGAATTACTGGGCGCAATGTGTGTAAGGTTGCCAAAACCAACCCAACACATACCCAACACACCCAACACACTTTTGGTCGTAGTCATGCTGCCACCTGCTGCACGTGGTCCCATTTGTCCACGTTCCAGCCGGCCTTGCGGGCACGGTCGCGCCACTCGACCACATGCTTGCCCAGCACGGCCGCCGTGGTGGATGGTGGCAGGAAGGACTCCTCATCCTTCGGGAAGAAGAACGCCGCGAATCGCCTGGTGTTGCGATCCGTCCAGGGGATGGCGCGAGTCTTGTCGACGTCCATCGTCGTGATGAACAGCGAGAACTTCGTCTGGCTCATCGAGTGCTCTTTGCCCCGCTGACACCACTCGAGGAACAACGAGTACAGGTCGCTGCTCAGGCAGGCGCCCCACAGGTTCGCGCCCAGCTCGCCCAGGCGCCACAGATGCATGAACGTCTGCCAAGGCGCCCGGCTCAACGCCACCAGGCGATCGCGCGCCGGCGTAACGGGCGGCTTGGTCTGCTTGTCGAAGTTGCCCAGGTCATAGGCCAGCAGCCAGGCGTAGAACGCCTCGACCCCACCGTTATCCAGCTCGTGCTTGATCGCCTTCTGCCGTTCCTCCGGCAGCTTCGCCTCGGGCCACATCACCAGGAATCGCCGGTCGCTGTCGCTGATCGGCCACGGCACGATCTCGTTCGAGAGGAACACCGCATTCATGTGCGACGCCTCCTCCCACCCATTGACGAATTTCGACTCGATGCGCACCGTCTGGCCGGTGATCAGCTGCTTGATCTTTCCCACCTGGTTGTACTTCTGGTCGCGGCTCACAACCTCCTCGAACACCGCCCACATCTTCCCGCTCTGCCAGGCGTTGAACGACCCTTCCAGCTGCGTCTGCCCCACCGTCGCCGAGTACTGCCCGTAGATGCGCCCCATCACCACCGAGAACAACAGGCTCTTGCCCGAACCCTCGGTAGTCGAATGCATCAGCACCGCCGTATCCAGCTTGGCGCCCGTATGCTGCAGCGGGTACGCCAGAAAGCGCGACAGCCACTGCGCCGCGTCCTCGGCGTGGTTGCACAGGAACGACACCAGCCAGATCAGGTTCTCGCACGCTGCATCGTTGCGCTCAGGCTGCAGCGGCAGGCCCTCGAAGGTGTTGATGTACACCTCGGGGTCATGCGTCATCGTCGGGTCGAACACGATGTGGTTCATGTCCACTACGCGCCGATCCGGGCTGTTCAGCCACAGGCTGTACGCATCGCCCAGGGCCATCTTCACCGCGCCCTCAGCAATGCGCCGCTTCTTCGCGTAGTCCCAGGCGTCCTTAGTCCCGTCGATGTACACGTACCGCGTCATCATCGGCATCGAGAAGTCGCCCAGGGCCTTGCCGGCCAGCGCCTGAGTGCGCTCGTTATCCTTGACCCACTCCTCGCTCACCCGCTTCTTGCGCTTGTCGGTGACCGCCTCCCATTCCTTGAACGACTCTTTGCCGATATGCGCGATGAAGCCCGACTTCTTGATCTTCTTCGCCGCATCGATATCCCATACGTGGGTGGTGCCCTCGATCAGCGCGTACCGCCGTAGCAGCCAGGCCAGCGAGAAGCCTCCCCCCGCACCCCCGGTGCTGTTGGTGCCGGCCTCGCTGGCGGCCTCTGCGTCAGATGGGGCCGGGGGAAGATCATCAGCCTGCGGCGGCAGCTCAGGCGCGTCAGCGGCCGGGGGTGCATCCGCCTTCGGGCCGCTCTGCTTCACCACCTGCTTGCGCTTGCTCGCGTGATCCACCCCGAGCAACTTCGCCGCAGCCTTCACCGCTGCTTTCTGGTCGCCGTCGTGCTCGAGGAGGCAGAACACATCGAACGGGTCATTCCAGTGGCCGTTCGCCAACGGGTCTGCGCCGTGGTGCGAATACACCCGGCCTTCATCGTTGACCGAGATACCCGGCAGGCCCGTCGAGCTGCCCGGGTAGAGCCACTTCTTGCCACGCCTCATGTAACCGGCGGCCTGCAGCAGGCCCGCGGCGTCATAGGCGCGGTTGTAGGCATCCACCACCGACTCGCCCTTCCCGCCCGCACCGGCCGGCGAGGGCTTCGCCGCTGCGCCCTTCTTGGCAGCTGGCTCCGGCGCTTTCGGCGCCCATGGGCAAGCATCCAGCGCCATGCGCTTGAACACCTCCCAGTTGGTCCAGATGTTCACCAGGTCGCGCGGCAGATCGCCGAACCCTTCGGCGCCCGGCGCCGTGCGCCAGGTGTAAGGCTGGCCAGTACCTGGGTGGATCGAGGGCGGCAGCACGTCCTGCACATCGCCGCCGCGCAGCTCGAACACCGTCACAGGTGCGAGCGCCTTGGCCTTGGCGCGCATCTCCGCTTCCGAATCCTTGTCGCCGATCTCCTGGGCGCGCTTCATCGCCCTCATGGCCAGCTTGTGCTTGGAGCCGTCCGGGTCGTCAGGGTTGGGCCACACAAGCGAATGCCGGCTGAACTCGCAGCCGGCCGGCACCGCGAACATGATGCGGAAGCGCTCAGGGTTGCCCACGCTGGTCGCGTGCTCGGCGGCCACATCGTCCAGGCTCATGCCCAGCAGGTCGCCCAACACCTGGCGCGTCCACTCCACGTGGTCGACATCGAGCGAGCAAACGCCGCTCGCACCGAGCAACACACCCATGTTCTGTTTCGGGTGCTTCGTCCAGTGCGCCTCGGCCTTCGCCGCGTCAGTGATATAGCCGCCTGGCTTGTTCCAGCCCCGTCCAGTCGGGCCTTTCTCGCCCTCGGGTATCGGCACCAGGGCAAGTTTGAAGTTCTCGATATACCGCCGGGCCCAGGCTGCGATAGGGGCTTTATCAACCACGCGAGCCTCCTACCACCAAGTCCAGCATCGGGCGACTCACCTCGGCCTGTATGCGCTTCTGGGCGATCTCGAAGTACTTCAGCTTCTTTTCGATCCCAGTGAAATGGCAGCCGGCACGTACGCACGCCACGCCTGTTGTTCCGCTGCCCATGCTGTTGTCGAGCACCCGCATACCCGGCTCGGTGTACGTCCTCACTAAATATTCCATGAAGCTGACTGGTTTCTGCGTCGGATGGAAGTTGGCGTGCTGCTTGTCACTGCTGAAGAACTGGACCGACCGCGGGAATCGCTCAGTCGACTCATACTCAGTAGGCGTCATGGCCTTGCCATAGCACTCGGAAAAGAACGCACCGCGCTTGGCGGTGCTGCGCGGATAGCCGCGCTCCATCTGTGGCTTGTAGACCGGTAACTCACGGTAGAAAACCTGGGCGCTCTCGTGGGCCCGAAGTGGCTGCTTGTTAGCGTTAAGAAAGCCAGTCGCGTTTCCCTTCTCCCAGATCCATTCGTATCGGTAGAGCTTTATCTGGCTGGCGATCAGCAGCGAGGCGAACGGCTGAGCTGCACACAGCACGATTGCGGCATTCGGCTTGGCCAAGCGCAGGTACTGCTCCCACATTGGCTCGAAGGGTATGACGACATCCCAAGGGCACTGGGTCGTGCCGTACGGTAGGTCAGCCAGGATCATGTCGAAGTGACCATCCGGCAGCGCCGGCATTACATCGAGGCAGTCGCCGAAGTGAAGGTCGACGTCAGTCATCCGCGACGCTCCCGCAGACTCTGGCAATCAACACACGTCTGGCAACCCGGTACCGCCAGGCGCCGTGCCAAGGGGATGTCGGTTCCGCAGCTCTCGCATTCTTCTGCGCTCTCGCCTTGGTACTGCACACGATTGGCAATAGCCTGCGCCACGCGAGCTTCCTCAGCCTTCTGCGCAAGTTCGAATTGGTGCTCATCCATCCTGGCGGCCCTCCATCGCTTCACGCGCGCCGGCCATGATGCCCAGCAGCTTGCCGATCAGCGCATAGCCGTGCTCCTCGAGCGCAGCCACTTCGTCAGCGTTCCACTGGTTGTCCGCAGCGCCGCCCACCAGGCTGCCAACGAACTTGCCCTCTTTCTCCAGCAGGCGGCTCAGTTGCTTCAGCGCGTCCTGGCTGGCCTGCACCGGCTTGGGCTGGTAGGTCACTACGCCGAACACCTGCTCGAACCACTCACGCACCATCGGGCCCCGCGTCAGCTCCACCACGCGGGCCAGCTGCAGGGTGTTCAAGTGATGCTCAGGGTAGGAACTGGAAAGGCGTTTCTGGAAAGGGCCGTAAGGCTCCTCGAGGATGGCGCACACCGCCGTGTGTCCGCCTTTGAACTCGCGGCAATCCAGATCGATCGCCGCCGCGAGCGAGCGCACTGGCCCGCCCGTCATTGCTGTACTGGTGCTCATTGGTAGTAAACCCCGCTAACTACCATAGCCACAGGTCGGGCAGCGCCCTATCCTATGGCCACAGCAGCCGAAACCCCTTATGTACGTGCTGTGCCTCAGGGGAAACGGTTATTGAGGTGAAGCGGCTGGTAACCGCGTCACCGGAACGCCGGGTCAGGAGATCATTGGTAAGTGGGATCCTGATTCCGGCCTCTATTGCACCTGCCGCTGTAGCGTCAGGTTTGTTGCTCTGGTTACTGCCGGCCCCGCTCTGCTGGTAAGGCCACGGTGCCGGCAACGCCACCCCGCAATGCGGTGGTAAGTGGTGGCGGGTGATTCAAGCGGCTTGCGAGCCTGAGTAGAGCAGTTGCTCCTCGGCCACACCGAAATGCTGAAGTACCTCGGGAATGCTGACAGCGCCGTTGCTTTCATGAGCAAGCGCGAGCAGTAGGCGAAAGCGCGGCTCCTTCCTGGCGTACAACACATGAACCTTCATGTATCCGATGGTCACGTTGCACCGCCGCGCGTAGTCGCAGAGCGGATTGCCCTCCGGCGCTTTGGGTTTATCGAGTGAACGGATGTAGTCACTGAGTTTCATGGGTCACCTCTGGCGCAGATTCTTACCCATCGGGTATTGCTTTGCAATAGCCAATGGGCACTTACCCACTAGGTAACGGATAAGCGAAAATTCAAGGATGAAAAAACTCCCCACCATCCCCGAGATTCGACACGCCAACTTGCGCCGCGAGATGGCAAGCCGCCCGCTGTCTGTTGCCGAGCTGGCTCGGCAGCTGGATAAAGAAACCAGTCAGGTCGGCCAATTCGCGGGCCCTACACGTCACAAGGGCATCGGCGACGATATGGCACGCCAAATCGAGCAGGTGCTCGGACTGAGCCCCTACGATCTGGACATACCCGCAACAGCACTCATGCTTGCGGACAGCGAAGGCACCTATAAGTCAGATGCGTGGCCTGTGGGAGCGCCTAAAGGGAAGCTACCGGTTGTCGGCGTTACTGCCGCGGGAGCAGCAATGGAAATCATCGATCTTTACCAGCCCGGCACTGCCGAAGAATGGCTGGACGCACCAGGCAATCCCACGCCTAACGCCTTCATCCTCAAGCTAGACGGCTTCTCAATGCAGCCAAAATTCTGGAGCGGTGACAAGGTGCTAATCGAGCCCTCTCTGGAGTGGAAGCCGGGTGATTTCGTGTTCGCCAAAAAAGCAGATCACACAGCCGGCACGTTCAAGAAGCTGATCGAAGAAGACGGCCGCCTCTTCCTATTCGCCCTGAATGAAGATTTCAAACCGCGCATCCAAGAAATCGACGATACCTGGGCGATAGTCGGCAAAGCCACATGGCGGTTCGACCAACTCTGAAAAATACCCGATAGGTATTTACTCCAATACCCAACAGGGATAATCTCTGCCGTACCCACTTACCAAGGGTTTACGGCAATGAAACAGGCACAGCACAGCAAAACCCGCTGCCCGGTGGTGATCCACCCGGCAGCGGCCTCTAACCCCACCATCGTTCGCAGCATCCAGCAGGCCACCGGCCAGCTGGTGATGATCGTCCGCGGCCGCCCCCAACTGCGCAGCACTACCCTGCCCGCCTTCGAAGACTTCAGTGGCTTCCAAGGAGGTGCAGCGTGATGTACCTCATCCTCACCCTCGCGTCGCAAGACCTGTTGCGCGCCGCGCTTATCCACGGCGGCAGCGTCATCCTCAAGCTGGCCCGCCCAGGCGACAGCAGCCAGGCCATCCGCGTGCACATCGACGCCGAATGCAGCGAGCACCGCATCCGCCTGCGCGCCGCCCTGGCGGACATTACTGGCGAGCTGACGCTCGACCCACACGAGGCCGGCTTCTTCAACCAGGCCAAGCTGTTCATCGAAGACCTGGCCAACGGCCGGCTCGACACCGGCATTCCCCGCCCTGAAAGCGATGCCGGCCTCAGCCCAACGGCCACCCTGGGCACCGACGACGAACGTACCCTGCGCACGGTGTGCCGCCAGGGAGGCAGCACCACGCTCACCACCGGGACCATCGTCAACGTGCACGCCAGCCCCGATGGCTCGCGGTTCGTAGCCGTCGCCGCCCAAGGCACCAACACGCACTTGGCCATGGGCAGCTCGCAAGACGTTTACCTCTCGCTCGCCGAGCACATCCAGCAGCTCGCCGCCTGAGGTGACCGCCATGAACCGCGACCTGAAAGCCACCGCAGTTGTGCTGGGCATGGGCGACCGCAAGCTACGCACGAAACTCCGCGAGCTGAAGATCCTGAACGCCGAAAGCCAGCTGATCCCATCGCCGCGAGTGGAGGGCCGGCTGTTCGTCGAAACCCGCGGCCGCTGGAATCCACGCATCGGCAAGATATCGCACTACCCGGTGGTGATGACCACGGAAGACGGCGTCGCCTGGCTGGCTGAACAGCTGGGCATCCATATCCGCCACATGCCGCCACGTCAGGCAGGGAGCCAAGCATGAGCAACAGCCCAATCAGCCACGCCATCGGCGCCCTCAAGCTGGCCAGCGTGCACGTTGAGCACCCTACTGCGCTCAGCGGCAAAACCCTGGCCGACACCAGCGCCGAGGCCATCGAACGCCTCAACGCTGCCTACCCGCACCGCGAAGAGCTGGGCCGGCTGTACGCCGAACTGGTGCGCGTAACGCCGCTCGGCCACCTGCCTTATGTATCGCTGGAGCCGAAAGCCCAGGCGCCCTACCTCGCCCTGATCGTCAACGCCAGCGGCGAGCCGGTGTACCGCCAGCGCGCCAAATCCATCGAGGGGCTGGTCCAGCTCGCCGCCACGCGCTTCGAGCCGCAGGCCAAGCCATGACGGAGGCACCGCAAACCACGCTCGAGCAGCTGCGCCAACGCTACTCGGCCAACTACATCACCGCCGAACAGCTGCTGGCCGACCACCTGCCGCACATCAAAAGCGTGGCCTACCTGCGCCGCAAGATCGCCGCCGGCGGGCTGCAGCTTCAGCTCTGGAGGCTGGACCCCAATTCCAAGCGGTCGCCCTGGGTCATCTACCTGCCTACCCTCGCCAAATGGCTCGACCGCCAGCAAGAACACGCCGCCAAACAAGCGGCATAACCGGCCCCACCAAGGCCATCACCAAGAGGCACAGCACATGAAAGCAACCGATACCGCCGACTTCATCGGCTCACTCAACGCCGGCGTGTTCGCCGAGCAGGTAGGCCGCGCCCTGAGCGACGTGGCCGCGGGCGTCATCGACACCGGCAAAGCCGGCTCGGTCACCCTCACCTTCAGCCTCAAGCAGATCGCCCAAAGCAACCAGGTGAGCGTGAACCACAAGCTGGCCTACGTGCAGCCCACCAAGCGCGGCAAGAAAGGCGAAGACCTCGCCCTCGACACGCCGCTGTTCGTCACGCCGGACGGCCTGCAGCTGTTCCAGACCAACCCCACCGACCAGCTCTTCAAGCGTGAAGACGCCCCGGTCGTAGCACGCGACTGATTCACCGCACACCTCCCACTTACCAAGAAGGAACCTGCTCCATGTTCAACAAAGAAACCCTGCAGCACATCGAAGCCCAGGCCCTGATCGCTTCCGGCACCCGCATTGAAGTCCCCGGCGGCACGACCCTGGCGGTGCTCCCGGAAGCCGCGCGTACGCTCAACCTCGAGCAGTATCAGGAACTGCGCAACCGCTTCCGCGGCGATCTCAAAACCCACTCCCTGCGCGACTTCTGCAACTACGTTACCAATCACGTCGACGACCTCAGCGCAGCCGGCCCGTCCGGCTTCATCAACCAGGACAACATGAGCGCTCAGGTGCTGTTCAACCTCGGCAACCCGGACACCGCCGGCCACGCCGACGACACCGCCACCCTCACGCTCAAGCCCACCGCTGCCTTCAAGGCAGTAGAGGCCATCGTGGGCCAGAAGCTAAGCCAGCAGGCCCTGGCCGAGTGGCTGGAAGACTGGGCACGCAACATCGAGGCGAGTGCAGGCGAAGCCAAGCTCAACATCGTTGCCGCCATCAACGGCATTCGCCGCATGACCATCAAGGCCACCAGCCAGCGTGACAGCTCGGTGGGCGACCTCTCTGCCAGCCGCAGCGCCATGGATGAAATCGAAGCCAAGAGCCAGGAAACCCTGCCCACCAGCTTCCACTTCACCACCGTGCCCTACGAGGGCCTGCAGCCGGCGCTGATCGTGCTGCGCCTGTCGGTCATCACCGGCAACGACGCCCCAGTGCTCAAGCTGCGCTGGGTGGGTGAGGAAGCCCAGCGCGAAGAGTTCGCCGAAGAGTTCAAGAACGTGCTGAGCAGCGAGATCGGCGGCCTGGTGCCGCTGACCATCGGCACCTTCCAGCTCGGCAAGTAACCACCGCACCAACCGGCCGGCGCCTACCACGCCGGCCTCTTACCACCTTCGAGGCACAGCACATGCACCCGACCATTCAACTACTCGCCATCGGCCTGATCGCCGGCCTGGCTATCGGCATCGCCATTCACCTGGTGATCAGCCGCACCACCAAAGCACGCATTCGCGCCCAGGGCTACAGCGCCGGCAGCCAGGCCCGTCAGCCTATGATCGACGAGCTACAGTACAGCCTCGACGGACAGGCTCGCGAAGTCATACGCTTAAAAGCTCAGCGAGCGAACCAGGCGGCCAATCACCGGATAGCCCTGGACTCGATCACCCAAGACGCAGACGCCCGGGTGAAACTGTTCGCCCAGCGCTGCCTGAGTGACCACGAGCTGTTGTGGGTGAAGCGCGCGATCACTCAACTCAGGGCCGCCGCAATTGCTCACGGTACCCTCGGCAATGCCCAGGGCGAACGTGACGCCCTGGCGGTCAGGGACAAGCTCAATGCCACAGTTGGCCGCCTGGCTGACCTGGCACCAAAGCCTATCCCAGCAGGGCGCAGCGTGATCGTCCAAGGCCCGCAGGGTTGTGGCAAAACTCTCAACGCCGCCCGTATCGCCAAAGCCCTGGGGCTCACCAAGATCGTCGACGACTGGCAGCCCGGCGCCGCGCTGGACAAACAGCACACCCTGTACCTGACCCATCACGACTTCGCCGAAAGCCCAGGCCCCCGGTTGCTTATGAGTTACGAGACCGCCATGCAGCGCGTCGCCAAGCAGGAGGCCGCAGCATGAAGACCCTGTGCATCTACCACGCCAATTGCGCCGATGGCTTCGGCGCCGCCTGGGTCGTTCGCAAGGCGCTGGGCGCCGATAACGTCGACTTCGTGGCAGGCCACTACGGCCAGCCCGCACCGGACGTTGAAGGCCGCGACGTGATCATCGTCGACTTCTCCTACCCCTACGAGCTGCTCGTGCTGCTCGGCCATCAGGCCCGCTCGATCCTCATCATCGACCACCATAAGACGGCAGCCGAAGCACTGGTACGCCTACAGCCAGCACCACCGACGTTCGCGGAATGGCGCACCTCAGAGCAGCGCGTCGGCACGGTGTTCGATATGCAGCGCAGCGGCGCCGGCCTGACCTGGGACTACCTCATCCCGGACGAGCCACGCCCACGCTTGATCAACCACATCGAGGATCGCGACCTTTGGCGCTTCGACCTGCCCGGGACCGAGGTGGTCACGGCGGCGCTGTTCAGTCACGCCCAGGACTTCCACCTTTGGGACAGCCTGATGAAGCAGCACCTTTCTGGCCTTCGTGGGGACGGCCATGCCATCTTGAGAGCAAACGCCAAGAACCTGGCCGACCTGCTGCCGAGCGCGCGCCGCCTCACCATCGGCGGCCATGACGTCCCGACCTTGAACTGCCCCCACTTCATGGCCAGCGACGCCGGCCACATCCAGGCCCAGGGCGAACCCTTCGCTGCCTGCTACAGCGACACCCCCAAGGGCCGCGTCTTCTCCCTGCGCAGCCAGCCCGAAGGCCTCGACGTGGCCGAGGTCGCCAAACAATACGGCGGCGGCGGCCACCGCAACGCGGCCGGCTTCACCGTGCCCTTCGACCACGAGCTGGTGACGGGCTTCTTGCCGGCAACACTGGAGAGCAGCGAGCAAGAAGCCCAGCTTCTGAATGCCCTTCGCGAAGTTACCGAGTGCCTGAGCCAGGCGCTCACCGGCGGTCAGGTTTCTGCAGCACGGGCAGGCCGAGCACTCGTGACAGCGAGTCAACTGCTCGACATGGAGGATCCGCTATGACTTGGATCCTCACCAACCAAGGCATCCGCTTCGAGCTGCTCGAGCCCACAGCCGCCATGATCCACCCGGCAGACATCGCATTCAGCCTGGCCCGGCTCTGCCGCTTCAACGGCCACACCAGCAAGCACTACTCGGTCGCCGAGCACAGCTTCCGCGTACACGAGCTGGTCGACGCCGAACACCAGCTGCACGCCCTGCTCCACGACGCCACCGAAGCCTACATCGGCGACATGACGCGCCCGCTCAAGCTGGCCATGCGCGGCTACGCCCAGGACATGGCCGTCGATGACGTATACGGCCAGGTCGAGCAGCGCATCTGGCTCGCCATCTGCGAACGCTTCGACCTCGAGCCCGAGCTACCCGACCAGGTGAAAGAGGCCGACATGTACATGCTCGCCGTCGAGCGCCGTGACCTCATGCCCGACCACCCCGACGCCTGGGACTGCATCCAGGGCATCGAACTGCCGGCGTGGCGCATCAAACCATGGAGTGCAGAGGAAGCCCGCGACCGCTACTTCCAGCGGCTGATGAGTCTGCTCACCACCACTCACCGTGCGAGGGCTACTCAATGAAAATGGCCAAGCCTTCGGCCAGCGACGTCAAAGCCGCTGAAGAACTGCATCAGGTACTGCAGTTGCTCGACGCCCGCTTCGGTGGGCCGTTCCAGAACCACGAAGCGGGCGCAGACCTGGGCAAACTGCTGCACGACGGCCTCGACGAGTTCGACAGCGAGAACCCCCAGCACCTGCTCACTCTCTACAACCACCTGGCCCGCCTGCTACGCACAGATCCCAGCTTCTACGGCCGAGTAATCGGCGGCATGGTGTGGGTGATCATGAACGAGGCCAACCAGATCCTCGACCCTGAGTCAGATTGCATCGACCTGCACCCGCGCTTTCAGCAGATGGCTGACCGGGCGACGAAGATGGAAGGCCTGTTGCTGTGGTCGCTCTACCACCAACAAGGCGGCAAAAGCGAGGTCGGCCAACCGATTCGCCGCTTGCTTGGCATCGAGCAGCACGCCGAGCTGACGCCCGCTCAGATTGATCAAGCCCATGCAGCAGCTTGCAAGGGCGGTTGCGAAACCTTCATCGGCATTCGCCAAACCGGATCGGTGCAGTGTGCAGATTGCAGCAGAAAGCCAGGCGGTGCTGCATGACCGCTTTCAACCCACACCTTCACCAGGTCGCACAGAAGCCTCTGCCGTTCAATCACGAGCTATACGTCGACCTCTTCGCAGGAGCTGGCGGCGCGAGTAGTGGCGGCGCCCGGGTCTACCGTGACCCGGACGTAGCGATCAACCATAACGCGCTGGCTATCGCCGTGCACCGCGCCAACCACCCGAACACGCGCCACTACATCAGCGACGTGTTCGAGGTGGACCCGCTCCAGGCAACTGGCGGGCAACCGGTCGGCATCCTTTGGGCCTCGCCGGACTGCCGCCACTTCAGCCGCGCCAAGGGCGCCGCCCCTCGCAGCAAGCGCGTGCGCATGCTCGCATGGGTGATCGTGCACTGGGTCTACGTCACTCGCCCGCGCCTGCTTTTCATGGAGAACGTGCCCGAGTTCACCACATGGGGGCCGCTCGACGACACCGGCAGGCCTATCAAGGAACTAGCCGGGAGAACCTTCGATGCCTTCGTGGCCTGCCTCAGCACCGGCCTGGCAGCCGACCATCCCGACTTCACCGAGATCATGGACGCGGTCGGCCAATGGGTACCCAAAGAGGCGCTGGTGCGCGGCCTCGGCGTCAACTTCGAGCACCGCATCCGGCGAGCCTCGAATACCGGCGCACCCACCATCCGCACCCGGTGGTTCGGGATCGGCCGCACGGACGGCAGGCCAATCGTCTGGCCGGTACCTACTCACCACGAACAGCCCAAGCGCGGCCAGCATGCCTGGCGCCAAGCCTCCGAGTGCATCGACTTCAGCAACCTTGGCACATCGATCATCGACGAACGCCTGGTGCATAACACCAACGTGCGAGTGGCCAAGGGTTTCTGGCGTCACACCGTCATGGCCGAGCAGCCGTTCACCGTCCCGCTGGATGACCACGCCCTTGCGGCCGCCCACCTCACCGAGTTCGCCAACGCCAGCAGTCAGCGCACCTTCGCAGCTGATGAGCCGCTGCGCACCCAGGTCGCCAACATCAAAGGCGGTCACTTCGCCATGGCCTCAGCGCACCTAGCCAAGCCACAGCAGCAAGTCACTGCCGCCATGGTCACCCTGCGCAAGGGCAGTGTTGGCTCTGCGATGTTCTCACCGCTTAGCACCGCCACCACCAGCAGCGGTCACCACGCAGTGGCGGCCTGCCACTTCGAACAGGCCAACGGCGGCTTCTACCAGGGCGACGGGCGCGCAGCATCGGCGCCGATTAGCACCATTTGCGGCAAGAGCAACCAGCGCCTGGCCACCGCGTACCTGATCAAGTACTACGGCACCGGCGGACAGTGGCAGAGCTGCAATGAACCCGCTCACACCCTACCGACCAAGGCCCGTCTTGGCTTGGTCACCGTGCACCAGGTGCCCGCCGACCTGCTCCCGCCGCACCTGATGGAGAAGGCCAAGCTTTGTGCCCGCTTCCTGCACAAGTACCTGCCTGAGCATTTCCCCGAACTGCTGGACCTGGTGGTGCTGGGCGATTACGTGCTGGTGGATATCAGCCTGCGCATGCTCAAACCGCAGGAACTCAAGCTCGCCCAGGGCTTCACGCCGGATTACATCATCGACCGCGGCCTGTTCATCAACCACGCCACCGGCCGGCTCGAGTGGAAACCACTCACCATTGCCCAGCAGATCAAGTTGATCGGCAACAGCGTCTGCCCGACAGAAGCCGAAGCCCTTATCGCTGCCAACGACGCCGACATGATCGAGCTGTATCGAAAGGAGGCAGCATGACTCCGACAACCGAGCTGCCAACCTCCACTCTCACCGGCGCAGCTCTCGCATGGGCGGTCGGCACCGCCGAAGGCCTCGATCTGTATATCAAGCCCGGGCAGTACGGCAGCGGCGCAGGCCTGTTCGCCAACATCAACGGCCGCGCCACTCGCTGGTGGCCAGAACGAGATGCAGCACAAGCCTGGCCGCTGCTGGAGAAACACGGACGCCGCGTGCGCTTGCACTTGGACTTCCAATGCAACGGCGCAAGCTACCTCGAGGCGGGCATCCGTTGCGGGCACACAGCCCGCGACATGCTCACGGCAGCCATGCGTGCGATTGTCAGCATCAAGCTCGGCCCGGTCGCCGTGATCCCAGCAGAGTTACTGCCGCATCGCTCGTACACCACCAACCCGGGCGAGTCCGTGATGGGCATAGCGATGCGCGAGCTCAAGGACGAGAAGCGCTGGAAGGAGATTCGCGACCTCAATGCAGAGGCGCATCCAAACATGGGCCCACACGATTACTACCCTGTGGGCACGTTACTGGCGATGCCGGAAGGCGGTGCAGCATGACCTGCACCATCTTCCACAGCACCGAAATGCCCGAAGGCCGCGGGGCTCGACATACCGGCAGCATCCCACGCAAGCCCATGCGCTGGCTGGTCGAGTATGTGATCAAGACGCCTGACGGCCGCGTGCTTATCGAAAGCACCAAGATCATCCAGAAGGCCGACCTCGACGAGCTGTACGCGATCATGGATCAGACCATCGACAACCTCGGCGACGAGGCCGGCAACCTGGCCACCTTCGTCAGTTGGCGAGCCACCGCCCACGGCGGCACCCGCAAGAATCGCAATAAGGGAGGTAAACGCAAGTGACCACCAAGCCCCTGGACCGCCTGATCAAGATCGAAGAAGTCATGCAGCAAGTAGGCATGGGAAAAACCAAAATCTACGAACTGCTACAGTTTGAGGAGTTTCCGCAACCTGTGAAGCTGGGCCGCTTCTCGCGCTGGTCACAGATCGAAATCCAAGAATGGATCGATATACAAAAATCAAAGCGGGCGGCCTAGGCCGCCCTCACTTATCATTCTTCAAAGGCCTGCGCCTTACTCGAGACTTCTGCGATCAAATCTTCCCAAGGCCACTTTACAGTTAAATATTTGCGGTACAGCAACAGTCGTTTATCAACAACGGAAACCATCTCATTTCGCGAGTCGTAAGCTAAAACCAAGCCGCGACCATCTTCATCGACTTGTAGCTCTGGAAATTTTACCAACGCGCGCTTCAAGTTCCCGAGAACTATCCTTGACTCACGAGCGTGTGCAACCTCATGTATCTTTCGCGCAGAAACACCTGAATTGAGTTCGTCCTCAGACGATTCCATCACAGCTGCCATGGCATGGGCATAAATGCCCGTCGCATTCTGCCTGGTGCGAATTCCCTCACATACACGCTTAGCGAAAGTTTGATAAACCTCATTAAGTTGATCAGCCACATGCATAGCCGCCGCATCAATCGCGGCCAAGTCATCGATCAACAATTCCTCACCACGAGGCGCGGCTGAGTCCAACTTCAGTTCATCTTCCAAAAAGCGCAAAGCCAGCGATTGCAGTAGTCCAACGCTCTCATAAGAATTGACAGCCAACTTCTCGGCATTTGAATCTTTCAACCTAAAATTTAAATTGCCACAGCCTTTTGCCAAAACGCTTTTAAGATCGTTCTTGGACCAAGAAATTTTAATCTCTTGAATACGATCCGCCAGGTCTGTATTTAGCGAAATGAGCATGTTTTCGCTAGTCCATACTCCAACCACAACCACTAAGGTGCGGTAATCCCATAGAGTCTTCAAGTCGAAAGCAAACTTTCTCTGCTCTTCAACACCCATATAGTGAAAGTCTTCAATCACCAATGTACGGCCAGACTCTCGAATGAGTGTCGCAACGAACTCTAAGTCTTTAATATCCTTGCCAACTGATTGACGTACGATTTCTTGAGAGAATTCACCTTCAACTTCGAGTTCTCCACACACCTTTGCTATTAGTTTGAAACCAGCCTCTCCTGTAGCTTTCACGCTTCCGGAGAACCCACGCCCGGTGGTTTTCTCAACAGTAAGTTCGATATCCAGCCGGGCTAAAGCATCGGTATAAATATTATTTACATCGTACCCCCAGCGGCACTGAACGATGATTGGATTGTTCAGCACCTTCTGGCGCAGCCATGATTTGCCAGACTTCGAAGCCCCACGAATTGCTATATGCTGCTGCTTCCGACGAATAAGCCGTCCAAAAATTTCGTCGAGCTCTCCACGGTCTACGTACGAATGATCACTAAGCTCAGGACGAATCCCAAATACATCATGTATTTCCATTGCCGCACCAATTCTCGAGCTTCCTATATCTGCTGATCCAAGCAGATTTTTTCCCACCACGCCATCATATTCTTACGCTCATCAAAATATTGGGCGTGGTTGTAGGCAGCTTTCGTTTGGTTAGGCTCTTTGTGAGCAAGCTGCATTTCAATCACCTCGCTACGAAACAAGCCAGATTCGTAGAGATGGGTTGACGCCGTCGCCCTGAAATCGTGGCATGTCCAGCCCCGCATGCCCATGTACATCAGCGCACGGTTAAAAGTAGAGCCATCAACCGGCTGGTGCGCGTGCTTGAGGCCAGGAAACATAAGCTCCCTGCCGCCAGTGATGGTATGCAGCTCGCGCAGCAACTCCACCGCTCGAGGAGGCAGAGGCACCAAGTGACGCCGCTTCTTTTTCATCATTTCCGGCGGAATATCCCACAGCGCGGCATCGAGGTCGACATCCTCCCAGCGTCCTCGTCGCAGCTCTACGGTGCGAAGGAACAGCAACTGCAGCAGCTCGAGGCCGATCGCATTGCTACGAAAACCTCTGTAGGCGGCAAGCCGCCGGCGAAAATCAGCGATCTCCTCAAGGGTCATGGCCCGGCTGTGCTCGACCGGCTCTCGATCAAACGCACCAACCAACGCGGCGGCCGGGTCTGAATCAGCGCGCAGAGTGCGGATCGCGAACCGGTACATCTGCGAGATCCAGTTGCGCAAAGAGATAGCGAAGTAGATGGCGCCACGAGCTTCCATCCGCCTCATACACTCCAGCAGCTGGGCTGACGTGACGTCGCGGATCGGCATCTTGCCTATATAAGGGAACAGGTTCTTGGTGAAGGCGCGCAGCACTTGGGCTTGGTAGGACTCGCTGGCATGTCGCTTGGTCGCCAACCACTCCAGCGAAACCGACTTGAAAGTCTGCTGATCACTCAGAATCTGCTCCGCCCGCGCCAGGCTGCGCTCCCGGGCTGGGTGCTTACCTTGCTTGACCAAGGCACGAGCCTTGTCATGCTCGATACGTGCATCGGCCAAGCTGAGCTCTGGGTATTCGCCGATCGCGAACACGTTTTCCTTGCCATCGATGCGGTACCGATAACGCCAGAGCTTCGCCCCGGTCGGCCGGATCTCGATGTACAAGCCTCGGGAGTCCGATAGCTTGCGGGGTTTGTCCCCTGGCTTCGCCTGGCGAATGGAAAGGTCTGTCAAAGGCATGCGGGTATCGCTCTTCCGAGTAAAAACCCCGCTTTAATACCCGCATATTGGGCGCGTTTGACAGCACGTCAGCGACCGGTGGCGAACGCTAAAGCCCCACGCAGCGCGGGTTTAGCGCCTCAAGCGAACGCAAAAAAAGCCCCGCGAACGACCATCACATTCAATGTGGATGATCTTTCTCTGCCGCCTATCCATGTAGATCTATCGAGTGCTCCCAGATTAAAGGGGTTTACGGCCATTCAGGCGACGCCCCAGGGCCGTCATTGTCCTCCCTCCATGCCAACACGGCCAGCGGATTGCGCGGGCTTGGCTAAGCTGAATGCACCGGGCGGCAGGGGTTCCATTGCCTTGATACCGGCCATCGGAAAGTTCCCTGCCATCCCAGGAAGTTGCCGACCTCACGTCGGATATGGGGTGAAGCCGCTACAGCCATGGCCGATAGCCTGAGTATCTGCGTCCATCCAGCGAAAGGCGATCATCATGCTTCTACGACGTATAAACGTGGCTCCGCGAGCAGCTTTGTTTTTCTCCTTGATCGTATTGATCGTCGTGTTGCTGGGCGCAGTGGCGATCACCCAGATGAAGACCTTGCGCGAGGTCGAGCAGGACGTGGAAACCAACTGGATGGCCAGCGTGCGCATGGCCGGGTTGATGAATGCTGGCGTGTTGCGGCTAAGACTGGAAAGCCTGCGGGGCACCACCACCACGGACCCACAGATTCGCCAGCAAACCCTTGATGATTTCGCGGGATACCGGGCGGCCTTCTTCGATGCGGTGAACAGCTACGAGAAGCTGGTGGCAAGCGAGGACGAGCGCAAGCTCTACGCTGATGTCCGTACCAGTGCCCAGGCCTACGCTCGGCTTCTGGATCAGTTCGAACCCATGATGCGCAGCGGCGACAGCGCTGCGGCCGTGGCATTGATCAACACCACGATCAGGCCGGTGACCAATGCCATGCAGGAACAGATCAACGCCTTGCGCGACTACAACGACCGGGGCGCCGAAGCGGCGGGCGCTCGCGCCAGCCAAGCCTATTCCACCGGGTTGACGCTGGTCGGCACCCTGATCGCCATCGCCATCGGTGCCACCATTCTGCTGGCCTACCTGTTGACCCGCAGCATTACCGTGCCGATCGGCGAAGCGGTGCAGATCGCCCAGCGCATCGCCAAGAAGGACTTGACGGAAAGAATCGTGGTGATCGGCAAGGACGAAGCGGCTGCCATGTTGAGCGCCCTGCACCAGATGCAGGAGAATCTTCGCCAGACCATCGGCCATATTGCCGACAGTTCGAACCAACTGGCCTCGGCCGCGGAAGAAATGGCCTCGGTGACCGAAGAATCCAGCCGCGGCCTGGTTCGCCAGAACGACGAGGTCAACCAGGCCGCGACGGCGGTAACCGAAATGAGCGCCGCCGTCGATGAGGTCGCCCGCAATGCGGCCGAAGCCGCCGATGCCTCGCAGCGCACCCATGCACTCGCCAGCGCCGGCATCGACAACGTGGCACGCACGCTCAAGGCCATTCAGGACCTGACTCAGAACGTGGGCAATACCAGCGGCCAGGTGCAGCAACTGTCGGCACGCGCCCAGGACATCAGCAAGGTGGTCGAGGTGATTCGCGCCATTGCCGAACAGACCAATCTGCTGGCCCTCAACGCCGCCATCGAAGCGGCTCGCGCCGGCGAACAAGGCCGTGGCTTCGCCGTGGTCGCCGATGAGGTACGTGCACTGGCCCATCGCACTCAGCAGTCCACCCAGGAAATCGAGCAGATGATCGGCGGCATACAGAACGATTCGGTGCAGGCCGTCCGCGCCATGGAGCACAGCCAGCAGATGGCCAGCGACTCCACCGCGGTCGCGCAGAACGCCGACAGCTCGCTGCAACAGATTGCCGAGGCCATCACCCTGATCAACGAGCGCAACATCCTCATTGCCACCGCAGCCGAAGAACAAGCCCAGGTGGCTCGCGAAATCGATCGCAACATCATCAGTATCAGGGAGCTGTCGACGCAAAGCGCCGATGGCGCCAGCCAGACCGCCATGGCCAGTGGGGAAGTCTCGAAACTGGCGGTCGGGTTGAACCGGGTGGTAGGCGAGTTCGTGATTTGACCGACTGGATCTGCAACCTGGCATCGAGGAATCGGTGCCAGGCCGCATTCCCTGGGCTGCACGGCGTCCTCTACGGTCCACGAACAGCACGCCTGGATCGCCCGCAAGACGCGCTCTTGAGCCGCATGGATATGCCCTTCCCTGCGCTAACCATTTGAACGGAAAACAGATTTTTCCTCGATTAGCGTTGACAACAGCCCTCAGATGAATAGAATGGCGACCGCGGGATGGAGCAGTCTGGTAGCTCGTCGGGCTCATAACCCGAAGGTCGTCGGTTCAAATCCGGCTCCCGCAACCAGATACCCAGAAAGGCCACTCAATCGAGTGGCCTTTCTGTTTTTCTGCATCTTCGATTTAACCAATTGATTAAAAAGCAGAAATCGATTGACAGAAGCCTCATCTTGGATAGAATGGCGGCCGCGGGATGGAGCAGTCTGGTAGCTCGTCGGGCTCATAACCCGAAGGTCGTCGGTTCAAATCCGGCTCCCGCAACCAGATACTCAAAAAGGCCACTCAATCGAGTGGCCTTTTTGTTTTTCCGCCCCGCTGATTTAACCGATTGATTGAAAACGCAAAAGTCGGTTGACAGTATTCGCTCTATCCATATAATGGCCGCCGCGGGATGGAGCAGTCTGGTAGCTCGTCGGGCTCATAACCCGAAGGTCGTCGGTTCAAATCCGGCTCCCGCAACCACCTTCGAAACAAAAGCCCCGACAGTTCGCTGTCGGGGCTTTTGTTTATGGGCGCCAAAAAACGCCCGGAGCGTTTTTTGACGTCGGCGCAGCCGACGGCCCGAAGGGCGGCCGCCAGGGATGCCGGGCCGTAAAAAACTCGCTCCCGCACACGCTCCACGCTGATCGACTAATCTTCCAGGCGTCTGCCGTAGACACCTTGAAGCGCTTCGCTCAAGCTCATACATTGCTTGATACAAAATGGAACTTGGCTTCCACCCTTCAATCTGAGCCGCACTGCCCAAGAGGTATCCGATGCGCGCCAGCTCCGACGCTACTGCCCCACCTTCTCTGCCCAAATCCAAACTGCTGCTCTGGCGCCAACGCCTGGATCGATACCGTCAGCCGCTGGGGCTGAGTGTCGCCCTGGCACTGTTCGTCATCGCCCTGCTGGCCTGTCGGCACTTGCTCGATGAGCTGGACCCCAGCGCCCTGCACGCCTCCATTCTGGCGGTGCCCACGCTCAACCTGTTCGGCGCCCTCGGCCTGACCGTCATTGGCTTCATCGCCCTGCTCGGCTACGAGTGGTCGGCCAGCCGCTATGCCGGTGTCAGCCTGCCTGGCCGTACCCTGGCCACCGGTGGCTTCTGCGCGTTCGCGATCGGCAACGCGGTGGGCCTGTCGATGCTCTCCGGCGGCTCGATCCGCTACCGGCTGTATGCCCGCCATGGTATCGGCGGCGTCGAAATCGCCCGCATGACGGTGTTCGCCAGCCTGTCCCTGGGCTGCGCGTTGCCCATTCTCGCCGCCCTCGCCGCACTGGCCGACCCGACTGCCGCGGCCGCTGCGCTACGCTTGCCACAAGCGTTATTGATAGTCATCGCCATGGCGCTGCTGGCACTGGGCGCGGCCTTGCTGCTGGTGCTGCACCGCGCGCGTCTGGCCGAACGGCCGAACGCCGATTGCGTGACCGTTCGCGTGAGCCGCCACCTGCTGCGCATGCCGGGTGCCCGCCTGACCCTGCTGCAGGTGCTGATCACCCTGGTCGACGTCAGTGCCGCGGCCGGCGTGTTGTATCTGCTGCTGCCCGAAGCTCCGCCCTTCACCACCTTCCTGCTCGTCTACCTGCTGGCCCTGGCCGCCGGTGTGCTCAGCCACGTGCCGGGCGGCGTCGGGGTGTTCGAGGCGGTGCTGCTGGCCGCCTTCGCCAGCGAGCTGGGCGCCGCCCCCCTGGCGGCGGCGCTGCTGCTCTATCGCCTCATCTATATCGTGCTGCCGCTGCTGGTGGCCTGCCTGCTGCTGCTCGGCATGGAGCTGCGCCGGCTGGTCAACGCCCGCCAGGCCATCCGCGCAGCCAGCGGCCTGGCCGCGCCGATCCTCGCGCTGCTGGTGTTCATTTCCGGCATGGTGCTGCTGTTCTCCGGCGCGACGCCGAGCCTGGACGAGCGCCTGGAGATTCTCGACTTCCTCATCCCCCACCGGCTGATCGACGCTTCGCACTTTGGCGCCAGCCTGATCGGCCTGCTCTGCCTGCTGCTCGCCCAGGGGCTGCGTCGGCGCCTGTCCGCGGCCTGGGCGATGACCCTGGGCCTGCTGGTGACCGGCGCAATCCTGTCGCTGCTCAAGGGCTTCGACTGGGAAGAGGCGCTGCTGCTGAGCATCACGGCTGGGCTGCTGGCCCTGTTTCGCCCCTACTTCTATCGCCCCAGCCGGCTGATGGAGCTGCCCCTCTCACCCTGGCACCTGGCGGCCAGCGCCTGCGTGCTCGGTGCGTCGATCTGGCTGCTGTTCTTCGCCTACCAGGACGTGCCTTACGAAAACCAGCTATGGTGGCAATTCGCGGTGAACGCCGATGCGCCACGGGGCCTGCGCGCCGCGCTGGGCTGCGTGCTGGTGCTTGGCGTGGTGTTCCTGGCCTGGCTGCTGCGCGCCGCACCGCCGGCCATCACCTTGCCAAGCAGCGAGGAGCTGGACCGTGCCGCGCAGATCATCAAGGCCTCCGACCAGGCCGATGGCGGCCTCGCCCTGACCGGCGACAAGGCCCTGCTGGTGCACCCGGAGGGCGACGCCTTTCTGATGTATTCGCGGCGCGCCCGCAGCATGGTCGCGCTGTTCGACCCCATCGGCACCGCCCAGCGCCGCGCCGAACTGGTCTGGCAGTTCCGCGACCTGTGCGACCGTCATCACACCCGCCCGGTGTTCTACCAGGTGCGCGCCGAAAACCTGCCGCTGTACATGGACATCGGCCTGACCGCCATCAAGCTTGGCGAAGAAGCGCGGGTGGACCTCAACCGCTTCGACCTGGAGAGCACCGGCAAGGCCATGAAGGACTTGCGCTACACCTGGAACCGCGGCCAGCGTGACGGCCTGGTGCTGGAGTTCCACGAACCCGGTCAGGCGCCGTTCGACGAGCTGCGCGCCATCTCCGATGCCTGGCTGGGCGGCAAGCAGATGCGCGAGAAAGGCTTCTCCCTGGGCCGTTTCGATCCGGCCTACCTGAACCGTTTTCGCATCGTCATCGCCCGGGTCGAGGGCCGTGCCGTGGCCTTCGCCAACCTGCTGGAAACCGACAGCCGCGGCCTGGCCACCCTGGACCTGATGCGGGTGCTGCCCGATGCGCCGAAGCTGACCATGGAATTCCTCATGCTTGGCCTGATCCTGCACTTCAAGGCCGCCGGCTTCGCCCGCTTCAGCCTGGGCATGGTGCCGCTCTCCGGCCTGCAACCACGCCGCGGCGCGCCGCTGGCACAGCGCCTTGGCGCGCTGGTATTCAAGCGTGGCGAAGCGTTCTACAACTTCCAGGGCCTGCGCCGCTTCAAGGACAAGTTCCAGCCCGACTGGGAGCCGCGCTACATGGCCGTACCCGCCGGGCTCGACCCGCTGGTGGCGCTGACCGATACCGCCGCGCTGATTGCTGGCGGCTTTACCGGACTGGTGAAACGCTGATGACCCGTACTGCCAAACGTCTGCTACCGATCCTCGTCCTGCTGCTGGTGATTGCCGGTGGCCTCTACCTGTGGCTGCGCCCACCGGCTGCCGCGAGCCTGGCGCACCACGCGCTGGCCTCCGGCGGCGACCTGCAGATCGCCACCCCGGGCGGCAAGGTCCAGCGTCGCGTGCTGCTGGTGCTGCCGAAGGATCAACTGCTCGGTGATGAAGAGCTGCTGGAACTGGCCCAATCCAACCACGCGCTGATCGGCCAGTACCCGGCCACCGCGCAAAGCTGCGAGGCGCAAGGCAAGAACCTGCAGGACGCCGCCGCACAACTGGACGGCAAGCTGAACCTGGTCGCCGGCAGCGAGAACACCGCCATGCTCGCCTGGCGCTGGCTCGCCACCCAGCAAGACGACAAGGCCCAGGCGCTGTCGGTCGGTTTCTCGCTGGAAAAACCCGACTGCGATGCCCCGCCGCCGACGAGCAGCGGCCATGGGCACTGGCTGGCCGCCTGGAACGACAACCCGGACGACGCCAGCGCCCGCTTCGTGCGCGAGCAGGCCAAGGCCGAGACCCTGATCGGTGACTACGACACCGCGCCCAAGGTGCTGCTGATCGCCCAGTTGCGCCGCCTGCTGCAAGGCGCCAGCGACGACCTGCCGGTGGTCGAGGTGCCGTCCACGCCGCCGGGCGATACGGTGAGCCTGTTCTACTCCGGCGACGGCGGCTGGCGCGACCTGGACAAGGCCGTGGCCGAGCAGATGGCCGAGCGTGGCTACCCGGTGGTCGGCGTCGATACCCTGCGTTACTTCTGGCAGCGCAAGAGCCCGGATCAGGCCGCCAGCGACCTGTCCGAGATGATGCGCCAGTACCGCGAGAAGTGGCACGCCAAGCGGTTCGTGCTGATCGGCTACTCCTTCGGCGCCGACGTGATGCCGGCGCTCTACAACCGCCTGCCCGACAGCGACAAGCAGCAGGTCGATGCCGTGCTGCTGCTGGCGCTGGCGCGCAGTGGCGCCTTCGAGATCCAGGTAGAAGGCTGGCTGGGCAAGGACGCCGACGAAGCCGCTACCGGCCCCGAGCTGGTCAGGCTGCCCGCCGCGAAGGTGCTGTGCGTGTACGGCAGCGAAGAGGCGCCGGAGAGCGGTTGTACCCAGCCGCAGAACGTCGGCGAGAAGCTGGAGCTGCCGGGCGGCCACCACTACGACAAGGATTACCCGGCGCTTGCCGAACGCCTCATCGCTGCGATCAAGAAGCGCCAGCCTGCGGCGCAGTGACTCCGGTGCTGCCGGCGCCCGCCGGCAGCACGCCTCGCTCATACCAGAAAGTAGAACGCCCCGCCGATCACCACGCCTGAATACAGCAGCATGATCAGGCAATAGCCCATGATGTCCCGCGCGCCCAGGCCGGCAATGGCCAGCAGCGGCAGCGCCCAGAACGGCTGGATCATGTTGGTCCAGGCGTCGCCCCAGGCAATCGCCATGGCGGTGATCTCCGGCGCCACGCCGAGCACCTCACCGGCCGGCAGCATGATCGGCCCCTGCACCGCCCACTGGCCACCGCCCGACGGGATGAACATGTTCAAGAACCCGGCACTCAGGAAGGTCAGCAGCGGAAAGGTCTCGGCCGACGACCAATCGATGAACAGATCACTGATCAGCTTGCCCAGGGTTTCGCCCTCGGCATTGGCGCCAACCATCATGCCCATGATCCCGGCGTAGAACGGAAACTGGATGATGATCCCGCTGATACCACCGACACTGTCCTGAATCGACCGCCCGTAGCGCTCGGGTGAGCCATGCAGCAACAAGCCGGCGAACAGGAAGATACCGATCACCAGGTTCAGGGTCAGGCCGAAGCCGTTGCTGGCGAAGTGGTAGACGAAGTAGATGGCCGCCAGGGCGACGATCAGCAACCCGAGAATGCGACTGTCGTCCAGGCGCTGGGAGCCGGTCTCTCGCGGGATGACGGGCGGTGGCGGATCGATCAGCAACTCCGGCGCGGCCACCGTGGGCGTACGCGGCATCATCGCCCGGTTGAGCAGCGGCGCACCGATTACCAGCAAGGCGATGATGGTCAGGTTGAGGGTAGTGAACAGCGTGTGCTCGACGCCGATTGCCGCAGTCAGCACACCGCCGCTGATGCGCTGCAGATCCGCGCCACCAGTGGCCAGCGACAGCGGCACCGAGCCCGACAAGCCGCCATGCCAGACCAGAAAGCCGGAATAGGCTGCCGCCACCAGTAAGGGGTAATGCACGCCCTGCACCTGGCGCGCCAGGGCCCGCGCGAACACCGCGCCGACCACCAGCCCAAAGCCCCAGTTGACCCAGGAGGCGGCCATCGCCACCAGGGTGACGAACACGATGGCCTGGCCAGGCGTATTGGGGATACGCGCCAGGCGGTCCAGCAGCCGGGCCACCGGTGGCGCATTGGCCAGGGCATGGCCAGTGACCAGTACCAACGCCATCTGCATGGTGAAGGTCAGCAGGTTCCAGAAACCACCACCCCAGTGCTGGGCCATCTGCGGCAGGCTCTGGCCGGTGGCGAAGATGCCCAACGCCAATACCACCAGGGTCAGCAGCATGGCGAACACGAAGGGAGACGGCAGGAAGCGTTGAACCAGATTGACGCTCAGCAGCGTGATTCGTGAAAACATCGGGTAGCCCTTTTGTCATTGTTATGGGGATGCGCGGCGGCGCCCGCCTGCCGCTCGGGCACGCTAACAGGCCCCGGCGCGGCCCATGGGCGGAGTCTGCAACAGCATCTTTCAAGGCAATGGGCGTGGCCCGCATCCACATCCTGTCGGCAGTGCTGGAAAAGTGCCTCGCACGCCGCTAGAATTGCGCACTTTTTGACCAGAGGCGCCCAAAGCGCCCGGCCCGTCTTAGCCCTGAGGTTCACCTGCATGACCACCACCGCCACCCCAAAAGTTGGGTTCGTTTCCCTTGGCTGCCCGAAAGCCTTGGTGGATTCCGAGCGCATCCTGACCCAACTGCGTATGGAAGGTTATGAAGTCGTGCCGACCTATCAGGACGCCGACGTGGTGGTGGTCAACACCTGCGGCTTTATCGACAGCGCCAAGGCCGAGTCCCTGGAAGTGATCGGTGAAGCCATCAAGGAAAACGGCAAGGTCATCGTCACCGGCTGCATGGGCGTCGAAGAAGGCAGCATCCGTGACGTGCACCCCAGCGTGCTGTCGGTCACCGGCCCGCAGCAGTACGAGCAGGTGGTCAACGCCGTGCACGAAGTGGTGCCGCCGCGCCAGGACCACAACCCGCTGGTCGACCTGATCCCACCGCAAGGCGTCAAGCTGACCCCACGCCACTACGCCTACCTGAAGATTTCCGAAGGCTGCAACCATAGCTGCAGCTTCTGCATCATCCCCTCGATGCGCGGCAAGCTGGTCAGCCGCCCGGTCGGCGACGTGCTCAGCGAGGCCGAGCGCCTGGTCAAGGCCGGCGTCAAGGAGCTGCTGGTGATCAGCCAGGACACCAGCGCCTACGGTGTCGACCTCAAGTACAAGACCGATTTCTGGAACGGCCAGCCGGTCAAGACGCGCATGAAAGAGCTCTGCGAAGCGCTCTCCAGCATGGGCGTGTGGGTACGCCTGCACTACGTGTACCCCTACCCCAACGTCGACGACGTGATCCCGCTGATGGCCGCCGGCAAACTGCTGCCGTACCTGGACATCCCGTTCCAGCACGCCAGCCCGCGCGTCCTCAAGCTGATGAAGCGCCCGGCCTTTGAAGACCGCACCCTGGCGCGCATCAAATCCTGGCGCGAACAGTGCCCGGACCTGACCATCCGCTCCACCTTCATCGTCGGCTTCCCCGGCGAAACCGAGGAAGACTTCCAGTACCTGCTTGACTGGCTGACCGAAGCCCAGCTCGACCGCGTCGGCTGCTTCCAGTACTCGCCCGTCGAAGGCGCGCCGGCCAACGACCTGGACGTGGACATCGTGCCCGATGACGTCAAACAGGATCGCTGGGACCGCTTCATGGCCCACCAGCAGGCCATCAGTACCGCCCGCCTGCAACTGAAGATCGGCCGCGAAATGGACGTGCTGATCGACGAGGTCGACGACCAGGGCGCCGTCGCCCGCTCCTGGGCCGACGCCCCGGAAATCGACGGCAGCGTCTTCATCGAAGGCACCGATTTCCAGCCCGGCGACAAGGTGCGCGTGCGTATCGTCGATGCCGATGAGTACGATATGTGGGCTGAGCGGGTCTAACCCTGGGATTAGGCATGGTTTGATAAAAACCTGCGACTGCAGGTTTTTATTGACTGCGCTATCTGCGCCCTGTGCCTGCAACGCAGGCATTCAACGCCCTGCTCTGGCTGATACATTTAGACTATATTAAGCACGAGCATTTAAGGCGAATGAGGCGCCGCCTGATGATCGCGGGTGGATGAAAAGAGCGTCATCCGCTCTACTCGCTGGCGGTTTTGCCTGATTGGCAAAGCTAAGCGCATCTCGCTGCACAGCCTCGAGTTCCCCCGCCCAGCGACCACCCTGTCTCACTTTGTCCAACCTTTGCGACCATGGATGCATACGATTCGCGCCTGCAAACGATTCGTAAGGACTACTCCATGCACGCACCCTTCCCTCGCCGCCCTGTCGGCACGCTGATTCGCCTGGCAACCTTCTGCCTGGTCACTGGCAGCACCCTCGCCCATGCCGATACCGTCGAACTGGACGATATGGTGGTGACCGCTTCCGGTTTTGCCCAGAACCTGGAAGACGCGCCAGCTTCGGTCACCGTGATCAGCGGTGACGATCTGCGCAAGCGCTCGGTGCAGAGCCTGGCCGATGCGGTGCGCGACGTGGAAGGTGTGGTGGTCAACGGCGGTGCCAACGAGACCGACATCCAGATCCGCGGCATGCCGGGCGACTACACACTGATTCTGGTCGACGGCAAACGCCAGAGCGGGCGGGATTCGCGGGTCAATGGCAACCGTGGTTACGAGCAGAGCTTCGTGCCGCCGGCCGCAGCCATCGAACGTATCGAGGTGGTACGCGGGCCGATGTCCTCGCTGTACGGCTCCGATGCCATCGGTGGGGTGATCAACATCATCACCCGCAAGGTGTCGCCCGAGTGGGGCGGCAACGTGTCCTACGACTATTCGGCGCGCCCGAACAGCGACCAGGGCAATGCCCGCAACACCCAGTTCTATCTCAATGGCCCGCTGATCAACGAGGTGCTGGGCCTGCAGGTGTGGGGCAACTACCTCGACCGCCAGGCCGACGACGACGCCGAAGCCAACGAGGGCTTCGCCAAGTCCGACAACAAGAGCCTGACCGCACGCCTAGCCCTGACACCGAGCGAGAACCACGACTTCCTGCTCGAAGCCGGCGCCTCGCGCCTGAAGAATGGCGATGGCCTGAGTGCCAACTGGTCGACCCGGGAGCAGAAGAACAACCGTGATCACTGGTCGCTGACCCACGAGGGCCGTTGGGGCTGGGCGGATTCGACGCTGTCGTTCGCCGAAGAGACCACCAGCCGCGAAGGCAAGGCCACCCCGGCGCAGGCCGACGTGTTCGGCCGCAAGCCGGAGATCCGCAACCGTGTGCTGGACGGCAAGCTGGTGATTCCGACCGACTACCACGTCACCACTGCCGGCATGCAGTGGAACGAGGCCACGCTGACCGACTGGAACCAGGCCAACCGCGGCACCCCTCGCGAGCGTGAAAACGAGGAATACTCGGTGGTGCAGAAGGCCCTGTTCGCCGAAGACGAGTGGTCGATCACCGACGATTTCGCCCTGACCACCGGCGTGCGCCTGGACCATCACGAGCAGTACGGCAGCCACGTCAATCCCCGCGTCTACGGCGTGTGGCACCTGACCAACGAATGGACGCTGAAAGGCGGCGTGGCCCGCGGTTTCAAGGCCCCCGAACTGCGTGCGGTGATCGACGACTACGCGGTGGTGCGCCGTAACCGCTTCGTGCAGTTCGGCAACTCCAACCTCAAACCCGAGAGCAGTACCAACTATGAGTTGAGTGCAATGTGGTCGAACCGCGACGACCTCTCGGCCGCCGCCACGCTGTTCTACAACGACTTCAAGGACAAGCTCTCCACCGTCACCACCACCGAGCAATGGCAGGGCCTAACCGTGATGGAGCGGGTCAACGTCGACAAGGCGGTGATCCGCGGCCTGGAGTTGAGCGGCAACTGGCAGGCGCTGAGCAACGTGGCGATCAAGGGTAACTTCACCTACCTGGACTCCGAGCAGAAGAGCGGCGTCGACCGGGGCCGGCCGCTGTCACTGACGCCCAAGCGCAAGGCGAGCCTGCGCGCCGACTGGGACATCACCGACCGAGCCCTGGCCTGGGCGGCGACCCACTACAACGGCGAGGAGTATGGCGCCACCCTGACCGGCCAATCGTCCCGCGCCTACACCACTGCCGACGTCGGTGGCTCGTACAAGCTGACCGAATCACTGACGCTCAATTCGGCGATCTACAACCTGGGCAACAAGCGCCTGAATGACGAAGACGACGGCACGGTCAATTACGGCCGCACTTATTGGCTGGGCGCATCGCTGGACTTCTGATGACCCGATCATTCCCAGGCGGAGCATGGGAACGATCACAAGGGAGAGCCAGCCTGTCGTGGGAGCGCGCCATGCGCGCGAGTCGCGGGCGTGGACTGGGCGCCCCCGCCCACTCCCACATCGCCGAACTGCCGCCACCGCCTTGTAATTTTCGAGATGGGTAGACCGGGTGGCGATCCGCTTCGGCTCACCAACCGGTCGCCTTGCCTAGCCATGAACGACCGCTTTTATCTGCCGCGCGTCCTGCCTGCTCATCTCATCGGCCTGCCTGCCCAGGTACCAGCCAAGCGCGCCCCAGACCAGGGCGCAGCCCGCGCCAACCAGCGCCACCAGCACCGCGCCCTGGCCGAGCAGATCGAGAAAGCTCTTCACCCAGCCGCTGAGCGCGTCGCCGGCGCGGTAGACCACGGTGTCGATAAAGTTCTTCGCCTTGTATTTGCTCTCCGCATCCAATGGTGCGAAGAGCATTTCCCGGCCGGGGCGCACGAAGGCGTATTCACCGATGCGCCGCACGATCATCAACGCCGCCAGCATGGCGAAGCTGGGCGCCAGGGCCAGGCCGATAAAGCCCACGCAGACCAGCAGCGGCACCAGGGCCAGCAGCACCCGCACGCCCATCTTCTGGGCGATGCGCCCGGTGATGAACACCTGCGAGAGCAAGGCGCCGGCCTGCACGATCACGTCGATGATGCCGAACACGCGAATCTGCGCATCACGATCCGGGAAACGCTCGGCCACCAGGCGCGCCTGCTCGAAGTACAGAAAGGTGGTCACCGTGGCGAGCAGCACCACGAATGCGGCGATGGCCAACAGATAAGGCGATTGCAGCACCCGCGTCAGGCCGCTGAACGGGTTGCCAGCCACCGGCTTGCGCGAGCTCTCGGCCTTCACGGCGCCCGGGCGGCCGGCGCCGCCGACTTCTCGCCAACGCATCAGCGGCGCCTTGAAGGCCAGGGCGACGCCCAGCAGCACACCGGCCAGCAATACCAGGCCGCTTTCGCCGATCAACCCGACCAGCAGCGCGCTCATGGCCGGCCCGACCAGGCCGCCGACACTGGCACCGGCGGCAATAAAGGCGAACAGCCGCTTGGCCTGCTGGCTGTCGAACACGTCGGCCATCAGGCTCCAGGCCACCGACACCACGAACAGGTTGTAGACCGAGATCCATACGTAGAACACCCGCGCCAGCCAGACGTTGTCGTCGCTCACCTGGAACAGCACGGCAAAGGCCAGCAGGTTCAGGCAGAAGAAGCCGTACACCCAGTCGACGAAATGGATGCGCGGCACCCGCGAGCTGAGCCAGGCGAACAGCGGTACGGCCACCAGCATCACCACGAAGGTGGCGGTGAACAGCCATTGCAGGTTCTCGACCCCGGCCATGATACCCATCGACTCGCGAATGGGCCGCAGCATGAAATAGCCGGAGAACAGGCAGAAGAACAGCGCGAAGCCGGCCAGCGCCGGCCCCAGCTCGTGGCGCTCGGCGTTGATGGCAGCGCCAAGGCGCCGCACCAGAACAGTGGGAAACATGATGGGCGCTCCTGGTGGTTTGTCAGCGGTAGGTGACGCCGGTCAGTTGCTCGGCGACCGTCCACAGGCGTGCGGCGGCCTCGGCATCCCGGGCAACCGCCGGCACCGTGGCCAGGCCCAGGGGCCCGCGTTTTTCTTCCTCGCCGGTCGGCCCGTAGTAGGCGCCGCCCTGAGCCTGGTGCGCGGTGGCGGCATAGAGCGTCGGCAGCGCACCCTGGGCGGCGGAGTGGTATTCGTCGCGATCCTTGGCCCAGTTGCGGCCGAACTCGCTGTCCAGCCCCGGCCCCCGGGCGATCAGCTCGGTCACGGCAACACCCGGGTGCGCGGCGATGCTCTGGATGCCCCAGCCCTGCTGCTCACTGCGGCGCTGCAGCTCGAAGGCGAACATCAGGGTCGCCAGCTTGGACTGCGCATAGGAGGCATAGGGGTTGTAGGCCCGCTCGGACTGCAGGTCATCGAAGTCGAGGTTGCCGCGCAACACCGCGATGCTCGACAGGGTGACCACCCGCGGCTCGGTGCTCTTGCGCAGCAGCGGCAGCACGTGGCCGGTCAAGGCGAAGTGCCCCAGGTAGTTGGTGGCCAGCTGCAGTTCATGGCCATCGGCCGAGGTTCTGCGCTCCGGCGGCGCCATGACCGCTGCGTTGTTGATCAGCCCGTCGAGGCGCGGCAGCTTGGCATTGAGGCGCTCGCCAAGGGCTTTCACCGAAGCCAGATCGGCCAGGTCGACTTCCTCGAACTGCACCTGGGCGCCGCGGATTTCCTCCTTGATGCGCGCCATCGCCTCCCTGCCCCGCTGCGGGTTGCGGGCGGCGATCACCACTTCGGCGCCGGCGGCGGCCAGGGCCTTGGCGTCTTCGAAGCCCATGCCGCTGGTGCCGCCGGTGACCAGGAAGATGCGCCCACTCTGGGATGGCATATCGGCCAGGCTCCAGTCCGGTTTGGGTGCGGTTTGCTGGGCAGAAGCACTGTTCGCCTCGAGGGCGAAGCCCAGGGTCAGGCTCAGGGTCGCCAGCCACTTGCGCCAGGCGGCGCCGGGGCTGGCCAGGGTGGGCGTTTGCAGGATGGTGGTCGTCATTGTTCAATCCTCTTGTCGGTAGGGATCCGACGGTTCGCAGCGATGCGGCCCGTCGACGTGAACCATTGTTCAACGGGTAGCGCTCCACGATAAGCCGTATAAAATTGGACGCCATGTACGGCCATTCGTACAATCCAGCCACCTATCTCGAGGGTGTCCAGCCATGCGCCAGCCCAACCTGACGGACGTCGCCCTGTTCGCTGCCGTGGTCGAAGCCGGCGGCTTCCGGATAGCGGCGCAGAAACGCGGCATGCCGGCCTCGTCGATCAGCGATTGCGTGCGTCGCCTGGAAAGCGACCTCGGCGTACGCCTGCTCAACCGCACCACCCGCAGCGTGTACCCCACCGAAATTGGCGCACGCCTGCTGCAACGGCTGCGCCCGGCCCTGGATGAAATCGGCGCCGCCTTCAGTGACCTCGACGACGAGGCGCAACAGCCCGTGGGCACCTTGCGCCTCAACGTGCCGGTGCCCATCGCCCGCTTCGTGCTGCCGCGCCTGATCCCCGCCTTTCTCGAGTGCTACCCCGGCGTCAGTGTCGAGGTGACGATGGACAACACCTTCGTCGACGTGGTGGCCGCCGGCTATGACGCCGGCGTGCGCTACGAGGAAAGCCTGGCCAAGGACATGATCGCCGTGCCCATCGGGCCCCGTCGGCAGCGTTTCGTGGCGGGCGCCGCGCCGGCCTACCTTGTGCGCCACGGCACGCCGCAGCAACCGCGCGACCTGCTCGAACATCGCCTGATCGGCCATCGTTTCGAGAGCGGCAAGCTGGGCGTGTGGGAGCTGGAAAAGGACGGCGAGATCGTCCGCGTGCCACCCCAGGGGCCGCTGCTGTCCTCGTCCCAGGACCTGGAAGTAGGCGCCGCGGTAGCTGGTGTCGGCATCATCTACACCTTCGAGGAATACCTGGGCCCGCTGTTCGCACAGGGCGCGCTGGTGCCGGTGCTGGAAGACTGGTGGCAGGCGTTCGACGGCCCCTACCTCTACTACAACGACCGCCGCCACGTGCCTTCGCCGCTCAGGGCGTTCGTGGATTTTCTCAAGGCCGAAAACCAGGGCTGAGCCGGCTCACCCCTGCGCCGGTAAGCGCACCACCGCACACAGGCCGGCAGGCGGGCGGTTTTCCAGGCTCAGCTCGCCGCCATGGGCCTGCACGCAGGCGCGGGCGATGGCCAGCCCGAGGCCCAGGCCTCTGCCACGCCGCTCGCCACTCAACTGCACGAATGGCTCGAACACCTGCGCCAGCTTCCCGGGATCGATGCCCGGGCCATGGTCGAGAACTTCCAGGCACAACTCCCCGGACGCATACCGCTGCAGGGTGACCTGCGCATCGCCACCATGCAGCAGGGCGTTGTCGATCAGGTTGGTCAACGCCCGCTTGAGGGCCAGCGGTCTGCAGCGGCAGAACAGCTCATCACCGAGCCGCCAGACGACCGGCTGATCCAGGGTGCGATAACGCTGCGCCAGGTCTGCCAGCAGCCGGTTCAGGGACAGCCGCACCGTCGGCTCCTGCACCGCATCGTCGCGGATGAAATCCAGCGTTTCGGCGACCATGGCGCGCAGCTCGTCGAGGCTTTCCAGCAGATCCTCACGCAGCGGCCCCTCATCGAGCAGCTCGAGTTGCAGGCGCAGCTCGGTCAGCGGCGTGTTGAGGTCATGGCTGAGCGCCGCCAGCATGCGCGTGCGCCCCTCCACATGGCGAGCGACACGCTCCTGCATGCGGTTGAACGCCTGGCCCAGCTCCTGCGCCTCGCGGGGCCCCGCTAGCGGCAGCGGAGCGATACGCTCGCCGCGGCTGATGCACTCGGTGGCCGCGGCCAAGGCAGCGAAGGGCCGCACCACACGGCCAATGAAGAACAATAGAATAAGCAGGATCGGCACAATACTGACCGGCAGCGCATAGGCCAGCAGGCGGCCCCATTCATAGGCGCCGGACGGATGCTGCAGGGCATTCAGATACGCCCCGCCCGGCAGTACGATGCTGCTGCGCAGCCGCAGCGGCTCCCAGCCCGCCGGGCTCAACACCTGTTCACGGGCCGGGCCGCCGCCTACACGCTCGAGCTGCATATGGATCCGCTCGGGCGGTACCTGCAACCGTGTGGCCAACTGACTGGTCAGCCGCCGTTCTTCGGCATGCATCGAGAAAGGCTGCACATCCGCCGCACCGGCCACCCAGAACCGCGCCTCGGCGTCGCCCATGGCTGCCAGTAGCCGCCCGTTATCGGTCGGGGCCAGCTGCGTGGCAGCGTGGTAGGCGGTGCTCAGCCGCTCCAGCAGTTGATCGCGAGACAGCGGATGCACCAGCTCGCCGGTGCGCTGCAACAGCAGCACGGCGATGGCGTGAGACGCCAGCAGGGCGATGATCAGCAACACCGCGAGTTGATGAACCAGGCGCTGCGGCCACAACCGCGCCAAGCGCTTCATGCAGAGGTTACATCCGCCACCAGCATGTAGCCGTCGCCCCATACGGTGCGCAGCAGGTCATCGCGTCCGGAACTGTCGATCAATTTGCGGCGCAGGCGGCTGACCTGACGGTCGACGGTGCGGTCGAACAGGTCGCTGTCCGCCCGGGCGGTCAGGTCGATCAGTTGCGCGCGGCTCAACAACTGATGGGGATGGTCGAGAAACACCTGCAGCAGACGTCCCTGCGTGGTGCTCAGGTGCGTGGTCTGTCCCGCGCTGTCGCACAGGCTGGCACTGCCACTGGCGAATGCCAGGCCGGCGAAGCGGTAATGGCGCACCTGCGCGGAAGGCTCGACCCGCTGCGGCTCTGCCGCGACCGCGCCGCGCCTGCGCAGCACGCTGTTGAGGCGCGCCACCAGCTCGCGCGGCTCGAAGGGTTTGGTCAGGTAGTCATCAGCGCCCAGGTCCAGGCCGCGAATGCGGTCGCAGGTGGCGTCACGGGCGGTAAGCAGGATCACCGGCATGCCGCTGCGCCGATGCAGGCGGCTGCACAGCTCGAAACCGTCGCCATCGGGCAGCATCACATCCAGCACCAGCACATCGAAGGGCTGGCCGTCGAGCAGTTGCCACATGCCCTCGGCGCTTTCCGCGGTGCGCACGTCGAACCCATGCTTGCGCAGGTAGGCGGCCAGCGGCTCGCGGATCTTGCGGTGGTCATCGACGACCAGCACGCGCGGGGCGGAAAACGGAGAGCGTGGATTCATGATGGCGCGCAGGGCTGGTTATGCGGAGGATTATCATTTGCATGGCGATGATAAACCAGAGCCATCCAGCCTGCCGAGTCGCCGCGGTGCAGCTCGCCGGCCATACCAATTACTGACATGCGGTTTCGCGGCGCGCACGCCGCGGCTTATCATGCCGGCCATGATCAAAGACCCGTTCCAACGCCTGAACCTCGACCGCGAGGTGCTCAGCGTCAGCCAGCTCAACAACCGCGCGCGCCTGCTGCTCGAAGATGTCTTCGGTGGCATCTGGGTCGAGGGCGAGATTTCCAACCTGGCGCGCCCGGCTTCCGGGCACATCTACTTCACCCTGAAAGACAGCCAGGCCCAGGTGCGCTGTGCGCTGTTCCGGCAGAACGCCGCGCGGGTGCGCCAGGCGCTGCGCGACGGCCTGGCGGTCAAGGTGCGCGGCAAGGTCTCGCTGTTCGAGGGCCGTGGCGACTACCAGCTGATTCTCGACGCGGTGGAGCCCGCCGGCGATGGTGCCCTGCGCCTGGCCTTCGAGGCGCTGAAGGAGAAGCTCGGCGCCGAAGGGCTGTTCGCCGCCGAAAGCAAACGCGCCCTGCCCGCCCACCCGCGGCGCATCGGCATCGTCAGCTCGCCGACCGGTGCGGTGATCCGCGACATCATCAGCGTGTTTCGCCGCCGTGCCCCGCAGGTCGAGCTGAGCCTGATTCCCACCGCCGTACAAGGCCGCGAGGCGACTGCGCAGATCGTTCGCGCCCTGAAACTGGCCGATGCCCAGGGCTTCGATGCGTTGATCCTGGCCCGCGGCGGCGGCTCCCTGGAAGACCTCTGGTGCTTCAACGAAGAGGCCGTGGCCCGCGCCGTGGCCGCCTGCGTAACGCCCATCGTCAGCGCGGTGGGCCATGAAACCGATGTGTCGATCAGCGATTTCGTCGCCGACGTGCGTGCGCCCACGCCATCAGCCGCCGCCGAGCTGCTGGCGCCGCACAGCAATGACCTGGCGCAGCGGGTCAGCGTGCTGCAACGGCGCCTGACCCTGGCGATGCACGGCCGCCTGGCCCGCGAGCGAATGCGCCTCGACGGCCTGACCCGACGCATGCGTCACCCTGGCGAGCGGCTGCGCCAGCAAGCCCAGCGCCTCGATGATCTGGACATGCGCCTGCGCCGCGCCTTCACCCAGCAGCTCAATGGGCGCAGCCACAAACTGGCGCAACTCGAGGCCCGCCTGGCCGGCCAACACCCCGGGCGCCACCTCAAGCTACTGCGCCAGCGCCTCGACAGCTTGGCCGAGCGCCTGCCGCGGGCGATGAAAGAAGGTCTCAAGGCCCGTCGCCTGGCGTTGCAGAGCCAGATGCAGACGCTGCACGTGGTCAGCCCGCTGGCGACCCTGGGGCGCGGTTACAGCATTCTGCTCGATGAGCGCGGCCGGGCGATTCGCAGCGCCGCCGCCACCCACCCCGGGCAACGCCTCAAGGCGCGCCTGGGCGAAGGCGAGCTGGACGTGCGCGTCGAAGACAATCACCTTGCCCCCGTTACCCTGTCGCTGCTCGACTGATACCGATAAGGACTCCAATGCGTTCACTGATATTGCTGCTCACCCTGTGCCTCGCCCTGCCCGCCCACGCCGAAGGCTTTATCAGCCGGCTGCTCAACAAACCGGTGCCTGGCGGCGTGGCGGTGGTCGACCTGGGCAACAGCGCCAGTGCACCCAGTGCCACCTATCAGGGCAAGCCGGTGCTGGTGGTAAAAGAGGACGGGCAACGCTGGATCGCCATCGTCGGCATCCCGCTGAGCGTGAAGCCCGGCACCCAGCAGATCGAATCCGCCGGCCAGCGCCTGAGCTTCCAGGTGAGCAACAAGAAGTACGTCGAGCAGCGCATCACCATCAAGAACCAGCAGCAGGTCAATCCCAACGCCAAGAACCTTGCGCGCATCGAGAAGGAGCTGGCCGAGCAGACCCGCGCCTACCGGCAGTTCAGCCCGCGCCAGCCGAGCAACCTGCTGTTCGACAAGCCGGTCAATGGGCCGCTGTCGAGCCCCTTCGGCCTGCGCCGCTTCTTCAACGGTGAAGAACGCAACCCGCACTCCGGGCTGGATTTCGCCGCCAACCGCGGCACGCCGATCAAGGCGCCGGCGGCCGGCAAGGTGATCCTGGTGGGCGACTACTTCTTCAATGGCAAGACGGTGTTCGTCGACCATGGCCAGGGCCTGATCAGCATGTTCTGCCACCTCTCGGAGATCGGCGTGAAGGTTGGCGACGAGCTGCCCCGCGGCGGCGTGCTCGGCAAGGTCGGCGCCACTGGCCGCGCCACCGGGCCGCACCTGCACTGGAACGTCAGCCTCAACGACGCACGGGTCGACCCGGCGATCTTCATTGGTGCCTTCAAGCCTTGAAGCTGGGCGGCGCTGCAGGTTCACGTCTAATCTGAGCGGCAGTCGCCCGACCTTCCCGAGGAGCCCTGATGATCACCGTCCACCACCTCAACAACTCGCGTTCGCAGCGCATCCTCTGGCTGCTCGAAGAACTGGGCGTCGAGTACCAGATCAAGCGCTACGAGCGTGACCCGAAGACCCTGCTCGCCCCGCCGGAGCTGCGCGCCGTGCACCCGCTGGGCAAGTCGCCGGTGGTCACCGACGGCGACCTGACCCTGGCCGAGTCCGGCGCCATCATCGACTACCTCGCCAACCGCTACGGCCCGCACCTGCTGCCCCCCGCCGAGAGCCCCGAACGCCTGCGCTGCAATTACTGGCTGCACTACGCGGAGGGTTCAGCCATGCCACCGCTGCTGCTCAAGCTGGTGTTCGACAAGGTGGAAAGCAGCCCGATGCCGTTCTTCGTCAAACCCATCGCCCGGGGCATCGCCCGGAAGGTCAAGAGCGCCTTCGTCACGCCGCAACTCAAGCTGCACCTGGACTACCTGGAAAGCGAGCTGGCCACGAGCACCTGGTTCGCCGGCGAAACGTTCAGCGCCGCCGACATCCAGCTGAGCTTTCCGCTGGAAGCCGCCGCGGCGCGCGCCGGCCTGGACGCCAGCCGCCCGCGTCTGATGGCCTTTCTCGAACGCATCCACGCCCGCCCCGCCTACCGCCGCGCCCTGGAGAAGGGCGGCGAATACGCCTACGCTAGGTGAGGCCATGATCGGCGTCCTGCCAGGGGCGCCCCGTCACCGCAGCACCGCTCGCCCCCTGCGCAGCCACTGAGCCAATGGTTACCAGAGATGCGCAGATGCCCGCCGGCAACCTGGGTTTGCTAAGGTACGCGCGCCATCGCCCGGTGCGCCGACGGTGGCGGTCATGAAACCAGCGAGAGATGCGATGAAAGAACAGTACCAGGCCACACTCGCGTGGCTGCAGCAATACCCCGAACTGCATACCCTGATCAGCCTGTGCCTGCTGCTCGCTGGCGCCTGGCTGGCCAACTGGGTGGTCAAGCGCATCCTGGTGCGCGGCCTGTACCGGGCACTGCGCTCCACCACCGTGGGCCAGGACAAGGCATTGGCCGACTCCCACGTAGTGCGCCGCCTGGCCAACATCGTGCCGGCGTTGATCCTGGCCAGCGGCATCAAGGTGATCCCGCACTTGCCGGCGGCCGTGGTCACGGTGGTGGAGAACGTCTGCAGCGCCTTCATCATCCTGACCATCGCCCTGGCCATCGGCGGCGTGCTGAATCTGGTCAACGCCTTCTACCAGCGCCGCCCGAACGCACACCTGAAGCCGATCAAGGGCTACATCCAGGTGGTGACCATCGTCATCTACGCCATCGCCACCATCCTGATGATCGCCACGTTGATCGATCGCTCGCCGCTGATCCTGCTGTCCGGCCTCGGCGCCATGGCCGCGGTGCTGATGCTGATCTTCCAGGACACCCTGCTGTCGCTGGTTGCCAGCGTGCAGATCTCCTCCAGCGATATCGTGCGCGTCGGTGACTGGATCGAGATGCCACAGCTGAACGCCGACGGTGATGTCATCGATATCGCCCTGCACACCGTCAAGGTGCAGAACTGGGACAAGACCATCACCACCATTCCCACCAAACGCCTGATCAGCGACCCGTTCAAGAATTATCGCGGCATGCAGGAATCCGGTGGCCGCCGCATCAAGCGGGCGATCTACCTGGACCAGACCAGCGTGCGCTTTCTCAGCCCGGACGAGATCGCCCGCCTGCAACGCTTCCTGCTGCTCGGCCAGTACCTGAGCAGCAAGCAGAGCGAGCTGCTGAGCTGGAACGCCGAACTGGCCGATGCCGCCCAGGAGCCGGCCAATACCCGCCGGGTGACCAATCTCGGTACCTTCCGCGCCTACGTCGAGCATTACCTGCGTCAGCACCCGGGCATCAACCAGAACATGACTCAGATCGTGCGCCAGCTGCAGCCCACCGCCGACGGCCTGCCGCTGGAGCTGTACTGCTTCACCAATACCGTGGCCTGGGTGCCGTACGAGGGCTACCAGTCGGACATCTTCGATCACCTGCTGGCGATCCTCCCGGAGTTCGGTCTGCGGGTGTTCCAGCACCCGAGCGGGGCGGACATGCGCGAACTGCGCCCCGCCCTGCAGGGCAGCGGCTCTTCTCCGGCCTGAATACTGCGCAACGCAACCGCAAAAAGTCCGTCAGGCACGCAATAAAAAACCACCAAGGCGCACACCTTGGTGGTTTCCACCAATTTCAAAGACAGACTTGCCAGCTTTACCCCCAATGGTTAGGGTTGAGCCCATGACCATCTCCCAGACCCTCATCCTGCTTCGGCAACACGCCAATCTCTGCCTGGTCGCTCAGCGACTGCGCTAGGGTCTGCCGGCCCCCTTTCTCGCGTTTCGCTTTCTCTCTTTTTCCAGCACGGCCCACCCTGGCCCTCGCCTCAGGATCGATTCATGAGCATGCTCAAAGACCCGTCGCAAAAGTACCGCCCGTTCACTCAGATTCAGATTCCGGACCGCACCTGGCCCGACAAGATCATCGACAAGGCGCCGATCTGGCTGTCCACCGACCTGCGCGACGGCAACCAGTCGCTGATCGAGCCGATGGACGCCGAGAAGAAGATGCGCTTCTTCAAGTGCCTGGTGCAGGTGGGCCTGAAGGAAATCGAAGTGGGCTTTCCGTCCGCTTCGCAGACCGATTTCGACTTCGTGCGCGAGCTGATCGAAGGCGGCCACATCCCGGACGACGTGACCATCCAGGTGCTGACCCAGGCCCGTGACGACCTTATCGAGCGCACCTTCGAGTCCCTCAAGGGCGCCAAAAAGGCCATCGTCCACTACTACAACGCCTGCGCGCCGAGCTTCCGCAAGATCGTCTTCAACCAGGACAAGGCGGGCGTCAAAGCCATCGCCGTTTCCGCCGGCACCACCATCAAGCGCCTGGCCGCTGCAGCGCCGGAAACCCAGTGGGGCTTCGAGTACTCGCCGGAGGTGTTCAGCAGCACCGAAATCGACTTCGCCGTCGAGGTGTGCAATGCGGTGATCGACGTGTTCCAGCCGACCCCGGCCAACCCGCTGATCCTCAACCTGCCCGCCACCATCGAGTGCGCCACGCCGAACAACTACGCCGACCAGATCGAGTGGTTCGGCCGCCACGTGAGCAAGCGTGACAGTGTGCTGATCAGTGTGCACACCCACAACGACCGCGGCACCGGTGTCGCGGCTTCGGAGCTGGCGGTGATGGCCGGCGCCGATCGCGTCGAAGGCTGCCTGTTCGGCAACGGCGAGCGTACCGGCAACGTCTGCCTGGTGACCCTGGCGCTGAACCTCTACACCCAGGGCGTCAACCCGCAGCTGGACTTCTCCGACATCGATGCGGTGCGCAAGGTGGTCGAGGACTGCAACCAGATTCCGGTGCACCCGCGTCATCCGTACGTCGGCGATCTGGTGCACACCGCCTTCTCCGGCTCGCACCAGGACGCCATCCGCAAGGGCTTCGCCCAGCAGCAGGAAGGCGCGTTGTGGGAAGTGCCGTACCTGCCGATCGACCCGGCCGACATCGGCCGCGACTACGAGGCGGTGATCCGCGTGAACAGCCAGTCCGGCAAGGGCGGCATCACCTTCCTGCTCGAGCAGGAATACGGCATCAACCTGCCGCGCCGCATGCAGATCGAGTTCAGCCAGGTGGTGCAGAAGGAAACCGATCGCCTGGGCCTGGAGATGACCGCCTCGCAAATCCACAAGCTGCTCGACAGCGAATACCTCAAGGCCACCTCGCCCTACGAGCTCAAGGGCCATCGCCTGGAAGAAGAGAACGGCGAAAGCCGCGTCGACGCCAAGGTGCAGGTCAACGGCCAGGAACAGCGCTGGAGCGGTTCGGGCAAGGGCGCGCTGGAAGCCCTGGCCTCCAGCCTGCCGGTCGCTGTCGAAGTGATGGACTACCACGAGCACGCCATTGGTGGCGGCGCCAACGCCAAGGCCGCCTGCTACATCGAGATCCGACTCGACGGTCAGCGCCCGCTGCACGGCATCGGTATCGACGAGAACATCACCACGGCGAGTTTCCGCGCGCTGTTCAGCGCCCTGAACCGTGCGGTGAAACAGGCCGAGGAAAAGTCCCAGGCCGCTTGATGATCGGCCTGCGGTAAACGACAAAGGGACGCTTCGGCGTCCCTTTGTCGTTTCTGAGACCAGGTGGCCTGGCGTTGAGCACAGCTCGTAGGGCGGACCGGGACGCCGGCCGCTCGTAGCGAAGCGAACGGTCCGCCATCACCTATCGATCCTGACACAGGGCAACGGCGTACTGCTTCGCGGGTACGCCCTGCTGCGCTACCGCGCCTTCACCGGCTTCACCTGCTTCTGCAGGGTATTGCCATCGAAGAACGCCGGCGCCTGCCAGCGGGCGATGAACATCAGCACCAGGCCCAGCAGCAGGATCACCACGGCGATCACGAACACCAGTCCAAGACCACCGACGTGCGAGCCGCTGCCGAAATCCGGCGACATGCTGTCCAGGGTGGTCTGCCAGAAGATGATCGACAGCATCACCGCGCCCACCAGCGGGCACAGGCCGCGCATGAAGAAGTGCCGCGCGCTGTCGAATAGGCTGTGGCGGAAGTACCAGACACAGGCGAAGGCGGTCAGCGCGTAGTAGAAGCAGATCATCATGCCCAGGGCGGTGATGGTATCGGCCAGCACGTTCTCGCTCAGCGTGCGCATGGTCACGTAGAACACCGCGGTGGCGATGCCGGCGGCGATAGTGGCGTAGCGCGGTGTCTGCGAATGCGGGTGCACGCTGGCGAAGCGCTTGGGCACCGCCCGGTAGTAGCCCATGGCGAGCAAGGTGCGCGCCGGTGAAATGAAGGTCGATTGCAGCGACGCCGCGGTGCTGGCCAGCACGGCGATGGACATCAGGATCGCCAGCGGCCCCATCACCGGGCCGGCCAGGTGAGCGAAGACGTTTTCCTGGATCTGCGCATTGCCCAGGCCCAGGCCGCTGTCGCCGGTGCCGGCGAACTGCAGGGTGGCCGCCGCAGTGAACAGGTACAGGGCGAGAATCAGCAGCACGGTCAGGGTCGCGGCGCGCCCCGGCACCTTTTCGCTACCGACCGATTCCTCACTGACGGTCAGGCACACGTCCCAGCCCCAGAAGATGAAGATCGACAGCGACAGGCCCGCCGCGAAGGCCGAGAACGAATCGATATTGAACGGGTTGAACCACTCGGGATGGAAGACCACCGGCGAGCTGTCCGGCGCGGCGGCGAAGGCGGCGACGGAAAAGCCGATCAGCACCACCAGCTGCAGCGCTACCAGGGTGTATTGCACGCCCATGGTCATGCCGATGCCCCGGCAGCACACCCACACCGCCATGGCGATGAAGGCGCAGCAGGTGACGATGTTGACCAGCAGGTTGCGGGTCAGGTCGGCCAGCCAGTCCAGCCCGGTCAGCTGGGCGAGAAACAGGTAGAAAAAGTCCACCGCAATGCCGGCCAGGTTGGACAGCACGATGGTGGTGGCAGTGACCAGCCCCCAGCCGCCGATCCAGCCGATCATCGGCCCGAAGGCCCGCGCCGACCAGGTGAACGAGGTGCCGCTGTCCGGCTCCGCGGCATTCAGCTCGCGGTAACCCAGGGCCACCAGCAGCATCGGCAGAAAGCCGACGATAAAGACCGCCGGCAGGTACACGCCAACCTCGCGCACCGTCGGGCCCAATGCACCGGTCAGGGTATAGACCGGTGCGATGGTGGAGATGCCCAGCACCACGCAGGCCAGCAAACCGACCTTGCCCTGGGCCAGGCCCTTGCCGGACACCACGGCGGCGGCGCCAGCGACGGGCGTTGCCGACGCATCTGTGTAATCACTCATAAGTCTCTGCCATCGTCTTGGAATTGTTTCCGAACGTGGCCGGGATCTGCAGGGCGGGCAGCGTGCCAGCGGGCTTCAGCCTGCGGCCCTGGAGCCTGGGGAAGATCCCGACCCGTTCAGGTCAGAGCACCCGGAACCCGAGCGGGTTCAGGGCGGATTCAGCGGGCGTCGCGCGCCCGAGCGTAGGCCTGGCAGGCATCGCGGAACGCCTGGAACAACCTCAGCGACTCGGGGTTCTCGGCGAAGCGCCACTCCGGGTGCCACTGCACGCCGATCAAAAAGCCCGGCGCATCGGGGATCGACACCGCTTCCACCAGGCCATCGGGCGCCAGCGCCTCGACACGCAGGCGCTCGGCCAGGCGGTCGATGCCCTGGCTGTGCAGCGAGTTGACCTGGAACTGCGCCGGCAGGCCGATCCGCTCGAATACCCCGCCCGGCTGCACGCTGACCGCATGCTGTGGCGCGTACTGCTCGGCCACCGAATCGCGCTGCGGCTCGCGATGGTCCAGATAGCCCGGCAGCTCCTGTACACGCTGGTGCAGGGTGCCGCCCAGGGTCACGTTGAGCTCCTGGAAGCCACGGCAGATGCAGAACACCGGCACACCCTTGTCGATGGCCAGGCGCAGCAGCGGCAAGGTATTGGCATCACGGCTCGGGTCGTGCTGGGTGCCTTCCAGGCTCGGCGTGCCCTGGTAGTGGCGCGGCTCGACGTTGGACGGCGAGCCGGTAAACAGGATGCCATCGAGCTGCTCGAGCAGCTGCTGCGGGTCGCTCGGCGTGCTGCGCGCTGGCAGCACCAGTGGCAGGCCGGCGTAGGCCGCCGCCTCGACGTACTTGTCGCCAACCGTGTGGGAATCGTATTTGCCAAGTTGCTGCCGGCAGGCAGTCACGCCGATCAGGGGCATGCGGGTCATGGTGTTCTCTCCGGAAAAGCCTGCCGACGGCACACGTCGGCAGGCGTAGCATCAGAAACCCAGGCGGTCACGCAGCTGGTAGTAGGCGGCACCCAGGGCGGTGAACGGCACGCGCAGCAGTTGCCCACCCGGGAATGGGTAATGCGGCAGCCCGGCAAAGGCGTCGAAGCGCTCGGCCTGGCCGCGCAGCGCCTCGGCCAGCACCTTGCCGGCCAGGTGCGTATAGGTCACGCCGTGTCCGCTGCAGCCCTGGGAGTAGTAGATGTTCTCGCCGATGCGGCCGACCTGGGGCAGGCGCGACAGGGTCAACAGGAAGTTGCCGGTCCAGGTGTAATCGATCTTCACGTCCTTGAGCTGCGGGAAGGTCTTGAGCAGCTTGGGGCGGATGATCGCTTCGATGTCCGCCGGGTCGCGGGCGCCATAGACCACACCACCGCCGTAGATCAGGCGCTTGTCGGCCGTCAGGCGGTAGTAATCGAGCAGGTAGTTGCAGTCTTCCACGCAGTAGTCCTGGGGCAGCAGGCTGTGGGCCAGCTCGTCGCTCAGCGGCTCGGTGGCGATCACCTGGGTGCCGCAGGGCATCGACTTGCTCGCCAGCTCCGGTACCAGGCCGCCCAGGTAGGCGTTGCCGGCGACCACCACGAACCTGGCCTTCACCTGGCCGTTGGGCGTGTGCACCACCGGCTGCGGGCCGCGGTCGATGCGGGTGGCCGGGCTCTGCTCGTAGATGGCGCCACCCAGTGAGGTCACCGCAGCGGCTTCACCCAGGGCCAGGTTGAGCGGGTGGATATGGCCGCCGCTCATGTCCAGCATGCCGCCGACATAGCGGTCGGTGCCGACCACTTCGCGGATGCGCCGCTCGTCCATCAGCTCCAGCTGGGTATGGCCGTAGCGCTCCCAGAGCTTCTTCTGGGCTTCGAGATGGCCCAGCTGCTTGCCGGTGATGGCGGCGAACACGCCACCGTCCTTCAAGTCGCACTGGATGCCGTACTTGGCGACCCGCTCGCGGATGATGCGCCCGCCTTCGAAGGCCATCTCGCCGAGCAGCTGGGCCTGGCGTGCGCCGACCTGCTTTTCGATGACGTCGATGTCGCGGCTGTAGCTGTTGACGATCTGCCCGCCGTTACGGCCCGAGGCGCCGAAACCGACCTTGGCGGCTTCCAGCACGGTCACCCGGAAACCGTTTTCCAACAGGAACAGTGCGGTGGAAAGGCCGGTGTAGCCGGCGCCGATGATGCATACATCCGTCTCGACGACGTCCGTGAGTGCTGGGTAATCGACCCGCGGGTTGCGCGAGGCGGCGTAGTAACTGTCGACGTGTTGAGTCATGGAATATCTCCCAAAGCGCCTAAATATGAGGCCAAAGCACAGGCGCCCCGCTGTGGCAGCGGGCCGCATCCCTTACTTAGATTTTTATCCAGGTCGCTTTCAGTTCGGTGTATTTGTCAAAAGCATGCAGCGACTTGTCGCGGCCATTGCCCGATTGCTTGAAGCCGCCGAACGGCGCGGTCATGTCGCCGCCGTCGTACTGGTTGACCCACACACTGCCGGCGCGCAGCGCCCGCGCGGTGCGGTGGGCGCGGGAAATGTCGCGGGTCCACACCGCTGCGGCCAGGCCATAGGGCGTGTCGTTGGCGATGCGGATGGCTTCCTCGTCGCTGTCGAAGGTGATCACCGACAGCACCGGCCCGAAGATCTCCTCGCGGGCGATGCGCATGGCGTTGTTCACACCGGCGAAGAGGGTCGGCTGCACGTAGCTGCCGCCGGTTTCCTGCAGGGCGCGCTCACCACCGGTAAGGATCTCGGCGCCCTCCTCGCGACCGACCTCGATGAAGCCGAGCACGGTGGCCAGGTGGCCGTCATCGACCAGCGCGCCGACGCGGGTGTCCGGCTCCAGGGCGTGACCGGGTTTCCACCTCTGCAGCGCCTCGACCACCATGGGCAGGAAGCGCTCCTTGATCGAGCTTTCCACCAGCAGGCGCGAGCCGGCGACGCACACTTCGCCCTGGTTGAAGGCGATGGCGGTGGCCGCTGCCTCGGCTGCGGCCTGCAGGTCCGGGGCATCGGCAAAGACGATGTTCGGGCTCTTGCCGCCGGCCTCCAGCCAAACGCGCTTCATGTTCGATTCGCCAGCGTAAATCATCAGTTGCTTGGCGATCCGGGTGGAGCCGGTGAACACGAGGGTGTCGACGTCCATGTGCAGGGCCAGGGCCTTGCCCACGGTATGGCCGTAGCCGGGCAGCACGTTGAAGACGCCAGCCGGAATGCCCGCCTCCATCGCCAGCTGAGCGACGCGGATGGCGGTCAGCGGCGACTTCTCGGAGGGTTTGAGGATCACCGAGTTGCCGCTGGCCAGCGCCGGGCCGAGCTTCCAGCTGGACATCAGCAGCGGGAAGTTCCACGGCACGATGGCCGCCACCACGCCGACCGCTTCGCGAGTCACCAGGCCAAGCTGGTCGTGGGGCGTCGGCGCGACCTCGTCATACAGCTTGTCGATCGCCTCGGCGCTCCAGCGGATGGCGTTGGCCGCCGCCGGTACGTCGATGCTCAGCGAGTCGCTGATCGGCTTGCCCATGTCGAGAGTTTCCAGCAACGCCAGTTCCTCGGCATTGGCCAGCAGCTTGTCGGCGAAGGCGATCAGTACCCGCTTGCGCTGCGCCGGCGCGAGCCTGGCCCAGTCGCCGCGCTCGAACACGGCGCGAGCGGCCTTGACCGCCAGCTCGGCATCCTCGGCCATGCAACTGGCCACGCGGGCCAGCTGGCGGCCATCCACCGGGCTGATGCTGTCGAAGGTCGCACCGCCCACGGCATCGCGATAGCTGCCGTCGATAAAGGCCCGGCCTTCGATGCGCAGGCCCTGGTAACGCTGCTCCCAATCCTGGCGAGTCATGGTGGTCATGCTCATCACTCCGTTAGACGGTATGCAGGTACCAGTTGTATTCGAGGTCGGAAATGGTGGTCTCGAACTCGTGCATTTCCGCTTCCTTGCAGGCGACGAAGATGTCGATGTATTCCGGGCGGATGTACTTGTTCATCACCTCGCTGTCGTCCAGCTCGCGCAGGGCATCGCGCAGGTTGTTCGGCAGGCTCTGTTCCAGCTGTTCGTAGGAGTTGCCCTCGATCGGCGCCCCCGGCTCCAGCTTGTTGGTCAGGCCGTGGTGAATACCGGCGAGGATCGAGGCCATCATCAGGTACGGGTTGGCATCGGCACCGGCCACCCGGTGCTCGATGCGGATCGCGTCGCTGCTGCCGGTCGGCACGCGTACCGCCACGGTGCGGTTGTCCAGGCCCCAGCTTGGCGCGTTCGGCACGTAGAACTGGGCACCGAAACGCCGGTAGGAGTTGACGTTCGGGCATAGGAAGGCCATCGACGCCGGCATGGTGTCGAGGATCCCGGCGATGGCATGGCGCAGCGGTGCGTGCTGCTCCGGGTCGTCGGTGGCGAAGATGTTCTGCCCGGTCTTCTTGTCGAGCAGCGAGATGTGCACGTGCAGACCGTTGCCCGCCTGGCCCGGATAGGGCTTGGCCATGAAGGTCGAATCCATCTCGTGGTCGTAGGCGATGTTCTTGATCAGACGCTTGAGCAGCACCGCGTAGTCGCAGGCCTTGATGGCGTCTTCGACGTGATGCAGGTTGACCTCGAACTGCGCCGGGGCACTTTCCTTGACGATGGCGTCGGCCGGCAGATCCTGCTCCTTGGCGGCTTCGAGCATGTCCTGCAGGCAGTCGACGTACTCGTCGAGGTCGTCGATCAGGTAGACCTGGGTAGAGATCGGGCGCTTGCCGGAAATCGGCGAACGCGGTGGCTGCGGCCGCCCGTTCACGTTTTCCTGGTCGATCAGGTAGAACTCCAGCTCGAAGGCGGCGCAAATGGTCAGGCCCAGCTCGTCGAACTTTTCCACCACCTGGCGCAGCACTTCACGGGGGTCGGCGAAGAACGGCGTGCCGTCCAGCTCGTGCATGGTCATCAACAGCTGCGCGGTGGGGCGCTTCTGCCAGGGCTCCTTGCACAGGGTGTCGGGGATCGGGTAGCAGATACGGTCGGCGTCGCCGATGTCCAGGCCCAGGCCGGTGCTCTCCACGGTGGAGCCGTTGATGTCCAGGGCGAACAGCGAGGCCGGCAGGTTGATGCCTTTTTCATAGACCTTGTGCAGGCTGGCGCGCTCGACGCGCTTGCCACGCACGATGCCGTTCATGTCGGTGATAAGCAGGTCGACGTACTGAACCTCAGGGTGTTCCTTGAGAAAGGTGTTCGCTTCGTTGAGCTGAACAACACGTGGGGAAACCGAAGTCATGGGAAATACATCCTTTCGCATCGGCGCGCCCGCGCAAGACATATCACGAGCCTTGGCGCCTCATTATTCTGGGTATCCGCTAGCGGATTTGATTCTAGGCAACGCCTTGAGTATAAGTGGGCGCACACGCAACCGATACTGGCAACAGAGCAATTGATGATTGCACCCACGCAATATCAGATCAGCCACGTCGACCTCGCCCTGGTGCTCGCCCTGGTGCGCGGACGCTCTCTGGCACGGGCCGCCGAGCAGTTGCAGGTGGATGTGTCGACGGTGTTCCGGGCCATCCGCAAGCTGGAGGCCAATCTCGGTATCGCCCTGTTCGAGAAGAGCCGCCGCGGCTACATGCCGACCCAGAGCGCCCAGGCCCTGGCCGAGCAGGCCGAGCGCGCCGAGCAGGCCCTGGATGCCGCGCGGATCGCCCTGCAGCACGGCGAAAAAGTCATCAGCGGCACGGTGCGCCTGACCTGCACCGATGCGGTACTGCAGAACCTGCTGCTGCCCAGCCTGGCCGAGCTGATGCCCCGTTACCCGGCGCTGTCCCTGGAGCTGGCCACCACCAACACCTTCGCCAATCTCAGCCGCCGCGACGCGGACATCGCCCTGCGCCTGTCCAACGCACCGCCCGAGCACCTGGTCGGCCGTCAACTCGGCCACACCGCCTATTACATCTGCGGCCGCCCGGAACACCGTGACGCCTTTCTACAGGCGCCGACCGCAGTACCGTGGATCGCCCCGGACGACTCCATGCCCGACCACATCACCGTGGCCTGGCGCCACCAGGTGCACCCCAGCCTGGTGCCGCGCTACCGCTGCAGCAGCATGTCGGCGGTCGCCACCCTGGTGCAGGGCGGCCTGGGCATCGCCGCCCTGCCCGACTTCATGGCCCGCAGCCTGAATGGCGTGGAGCGCCTGAGCGAGGCACTGGTCGCTTGCGACACCGACCTGTGGCTGCTGACCCGCCCCGACTGCCTGGCGCTACGCTCCGTGCAGACGCTGTTCGACGAGCTCACCCCGCTGCTGCGCGCGCGCCTTAACAGTCGCTAGGCGATCCGACTCCGCTCCAGGGTCGCTGCCCGGCGCGACGCGCTGCGGTTCAATCACCCTGCCATAAAACCCACTACTGGCCCCCACGCAGCAACTGAGCGCAGGTCGATTCGAACCCGCCAAGATGCAGGCAGGGAACCATCTACCGGCCTGTACCTCCTAAAACCACAGGATCAGGACAGACAGCGACAGGATTGTGCAATCGACCCGGCACCGGGCTGCACTACGCTTATCCACCCCCCGCGGCCACAAGCCGCCGATTCACAACCGACAGGAATTGCCCATGACCACCATTCTCGGCTATGCCGCCCAGGACTCCAGCAAACCTCTCGCGCCCTACCGCTTCCAGCGCCGCGCCGTCGGCGCCAACGACGTGCAGATCGACATCCTCTACTGCGGCGTCTGCCATTCCGACCTGCACACCGCGCGCAACGAGTGGAAGAACACCCTGTACCCCTCGGTGCCTGGCCACGAGATCGTCGGCAAGGTCACCGCCGTCGGTAGCGACGTGACCGGCTTCAAGGTCGGCGACCTGGCCGGCGTCGGCTGCATGGTCGACAGCTGCCGGAGCTGCTCGTCCTGTTCCGAAGGCCTGGAGCAATACTGCGAGAACGGCTTCACCGGCACCTACAACGGCCCGCTCTTCGGTGGCGAAAACACCTTTGGCGGCTACTCCGACGCCATCGTCGTCGACCAGAAGTTCGTCCTGCGCATCCGCCATACCGACAACCTGGCCGCTGTTGCGCCGCTGCTCTGCGCCGGCATCACCACCTACTCGCCGCTGCGCCAGTGGAACGTCAAGCCGGGCGACAAGGTGGGTATCGTCGGCCTCGGTGGCCTCGGCCATATGGGCGTGAAGATCGCCGCCGCCATGGGCGCTCACGTGGTGCTGTTCACCACCTCGCCGAACAAGCGTGAAGACGCCCTGCGCCTGGGCGCTGCCGAAGTGGTGGTGTCGAAGAACGCCGACGAGATGGCGGCCCACGCCAACAGCTTCGACTTCATCCTCAACACCGTGGCCGCCCCGCACAACCTGGATGCCTTCCTCGGCCTGCTCAAGCGCGACGCCACCATGACCCTGGTCGGCGTACCGGACTCGGCGCACCCGTCGCCGGAAGTCTTCGGCCTGATCTTCAAGCGCCGCCGCCTGGCCGGTTCGCTGATCGGCGGCATCGCCGAAACCCAGGAAATGCTCGACTTCTGCGCCGAGCACAACATCGTCTCGGACATCGAAATGATCGATATCCAGAACATCAACGAAGCCTACGAACGCATGCTCAAGAGCGACGTGAAGTACCGCTTCGTGATCGACATGGCTTCCCTGGCCAAGGATCAGGACGCGGCGTAACGTCGGCGCCTGATGGCCCAACGGCCCGGTCTCGCCTTCGCGAACCGGGCCGTTGGTTTTTATACCGGCATCGTCAAGGGACTCAACCGGTTAACATCAGGCTTTCCTGATACCGGGCCTAGGTCCAAGGGGTGCTTGAACTGGCGACCCCCGGTATCCGTATCACTCATTTATTGGACAACGTGCGGGTTACACCGCTAGCCGATAAGCCCTTTGGCTTCGCCCTTGGCTTGATTCAGCAAACCCGGAGGCTGAGGCCCGTATTTGGCATCGCCCTTGCCCACCAAGTCCACGGCCTGACTCACCAAACCTGCAGGTGGGAGCCCGGTTTTGGCGCCGTCCTTGTCCATCAAGTTCATGGCTTGGCCCAAAAAACCCGGAGACTGGAGCCCAGGCTTGGGATCATCCTTGCCCATCAGGTCCATGGCCTGGCCCAACAAACCGCTCATATCACCGGAGTCCTTGGCTTCTTTGGCGGCCTTTGCTGCTTCGGCCGCGTTGAAGATGGTCTGTAGATCCGGCGTAATGGCGGTTTGCTCGGTGAGCGGTACCGGCAACGGCATGCTGCTGAGCTTGGCCACCACATCGCCTGGATTTTGCGTGAACGCCCGCAGGGACTGCACGCCGTCCATCATTGGCAAAGCGATACCGGTCAATGGATCGAACGCGGTGATCTCTGGGAAATCTGGCAGGCCAACTCTGCCCGTCAGCACAGGTGTCGCCAGCGATGGCAGGAAAAGGCCAAGTAGGTAACGCGGGTTGCGCTTCTTGACCGACAGCCCAACGCTGGCCAGCGCAATGCCCACGCCAACCACGCGCCCGGCTGTTGCCAAGACCGATAGGTTTTTGTTCGATTCGTTGTCGAAGTGAACCAGGCGGATGCGGAAGTAATCGGTAAAAGGCTCGCGCTCTCCAAGAGCAGAAGAATTCATAAACCAGGCACGCGAATCGTGTACCTGCTCGTCGAAAAGCTCGACCAGTGCTTGTTGCCCATTGGCAATAACTCCCGGCCTCACAAACAGCTCGCGATTACGCGCGGTTCCATTCTTGTAAAGCTCGGCATACTCCTGGGCTTCGTCTTCTTCGTTGATAAGATAAACGGTGCCGCCCAACAGCATGTTGATTACGCCACCGATGCTAAAGGTGTCTTCGTCAACGCCCCAGCTACGATCATAATCACGTTTGAACTCGGCAGCGGCACGGCGCAATTGCTGATCGTCGAGCGCAGGCTCGAATGTCTTGTTTGTGTTGATGCGCGAATAAGCGTCGGTGCCCCCGACCAGCTTGAGATCAGCCTCATGCTGTTGCTGTTGTCGTTCACTGAGCACAGGCAGCTCCTTGCCCTGAGCCGCTGCGGAGTTTTCTGCCAGTTTATGGGCATGCAGACGTTTCAGAGCGGCCTGTTGCTCCTTGCTCATGTCCTGCCCTTTCACACGGCTGTAAAAGCCTTGCTTGTCGATACCGCCCGCATAGCGGTCGATACGCCAGGCCGTGATCAGGGCCTGCTCTCGCTTGATTACATCTTCAAGTGAACCTGCCACGGCTTGTTTTTGCCAAGCGTTGAAGCGGGTGACAAGTTGCGGAGTGAAGTCAAACTCGTTTCGAGTCCGACCATCCATCTTCCGCCATTCTTCGACTAAATCTGCCACATCAGCCGTATCCGCCGGCACCTGCAATGGAGCACCAGCAGCGAAGGCCGAACGGTACATATGGTGCAGGGTAATCTGTGACAACAGTTCACCTTGACCACCACGAGCCTTACCCTGATCACCAGGCGGATAACCGCCGCCCACATCGGAATGCATGCCGGGATAGACATACTCCCAAGTGTCCTTGCGATAAACGGATGCTCGGGTGTTGTCGCGCGTCCCGTTAGCGTTTTTCTCCCGGCGGCGAATGGAGTCCAGTGGAAAGCTCGCGCGTTGCTCATGGGCGGAAACTAGATGCACGCAGCGTTTGAGGAACCGACAGTCTTCAGGCAGACCAGTCGGCATACAGGCTTGCTCAGGATCTTCGTCTGGCAAACGCATGGTACCGCTGGCCCAGTCCATATGGCCTGCTGCGAACGGGGCACTGTCGGCAAGGCCTACGGCGGCTACGGTGTCGAACAATCCAAGGAACTCGATGGAGATGGGTAGCCCGGCGAACCGGTATTCGCTGGCTTCACCGTTCTGCTGGCGCGTCAGTTCCATCAGCCAGTTGGCAAAAGTGCGGGCCTGGGCGGCTCCACGGGAAAACCCATAAACATAGAGGCGCAGAGCCAAAATCTCCGGTTTCTTATCGGAACTTTGTCGCTCTTTCAGCACGCCAGCGAGTTGATCCTCGTATGGCTTTATTGCAGCCTTTCGCTTGCGTGCGCCATTCTCCAATAACCCTCCGCTAAGCACGGAAGCAGCCCAATTGGTGCCCATGGCTTCGACCAATGCCTGCGTCTGACCAAGAGAAAGCGGCTCTTGCCCTTCGCTTTTGAGTGTCTCTTTGAGCGCCGCAATTAATCGGGTAAGCCCCCAATTGATTCGGTCTTCACCTCCACGGGCTCCAATCAGACCATTTGAGTCAGGTACATACTCTTTAATTTCCTCAAATACGGTGCCCACTCCTGGGCTGTAATAACGGAAAAAACCGTTATCTACTTTTTCGATACTGGCATGAAGCAGGCGAGCCACATTACTCGTGCATCTAGGGTCAGCAATTGAGTCCGATGGCTCATGGTTATTGGTGCCATCAAAACAAAGACTGATATGCAGAGTTTTAGAGCACGGTTCAGGTACTGCTTCACCTTGCTTTGCAGCGGTATTAATCGATCGGCTCCAAGCTTTTTTCTCGTCTCGTTCCTGAGCCCTTATGTTAAGAAGAACTTCCCATGAGTTGATTGGCAAGCCCGTACGTTCGAATGGTCGTGCAATCAGCACTCCAGCTGGTGCTGGCTTCAAGGTTTGGGACATTCCGTATCCTCCATCTTGGGTGGAAAATTATAGCGATAACTGGGCGTATTGTAGAAAACATTGTCGGCTGAGACTCTGACCTGATCGCAGGGCAGAAAATGTACTTTCAGCGTACCGGCCTCTTTATACTCTGGGATTTGAACTACCATCCGGTGATGGGAGTAATTGGCTTCGTGTTTTTTATAAGATTCTCTGTAAGCGTCGGTTCCAAGAGGTGCCCAGTTCACATAGTCCCTCGGTGCTGGATCTTTCTCCCACTCCACAATAGCCTTCAATCCAGGCCGCCAGTAACGCGGCACCGAGCCACAACAAACCTGTCCACCGCCACCGCTATAAGGGCCTAAATTAGGACCTCCGGCGCCGTTAACGGTAAATCGGTTGATGGCCGCAGATGTATGGTTATAACCCTCAACAGGTGCGCCGAGCATCTCAGACTCTCTGGCCATACAACCACTTACCAGCAATAACACCAGCGGCAAAACAGCAAATGGGTAGAGGCGTATAAAGTTACGCGCAGCCGGTGACTTCAGGCTTTGGGACATTCCTTATCCTCCATCTTGCGTGGAAAGTTATAGGGGTAACCTGGTGTATCGTAAAAAATATTGTCTGCGGAGACCTTGACCTGATCGCAAGGCAAAAAATGAACCTTTAATGTACCGGCTTCTTGGTACTGAGGAATTTCGACGACCATTCGGTGACGAGTATAATGACTACGGTGCTCATCCATGCGTTTATTCCATGCATCAGAATACAAACGCTCAGACCAATTTGCATACCCGTAAGGTGAAGGGTCTTTCTCCCACTCGACGATTGCCCTTAACCCTGGTCGCCAATAGCGCGGTACCGAACTACAGCAAACTTGCTTCCCCCCCCCTTGGTACGGACCAATATTTGGACCGCCGGCACCATTGACGGTAAATCGATTAATAGCCGCAGAAGTATGGTTATAACCCTCAACAGGCGCACCAAGCATCTCGGACTCTCTGGCCATACAACCACTGACCAGCAATAACGCCAGCGGCAAAACAGCAGATGAATAGCGGCGTATCAAGCTACGCGCAGCCGGTGACTTCAGGCTTTTGGACATTCCGTATCCTCCATCTTGGGTGGGAAATTGTAGGGGTAACCAGGATGGCCTGGAACTATAGGAGTGGCGGCGACGCGCACGGTGTCGCAAGGAAGAAAGTGCACGATGAGGGGACTAGGTTTGTCGTACTCATGTATTTCTACAACTGCACGGTGATGAGTGTAGTTGGCCGCATGCCTTTTATAATCATCGGGGTCTAGAGAGCCGTATTTATTGCGTTTAAGTGGCACCGCTGGGAATGGGTTAGGATCCTTCTCCCACTCCACAACGGCTCTTAGCCCTGGCCGCCAATGACGTGGCAGCGAACCACAGCAAACTTGTTTCCCCCCTCCCTGATACGGACCGATATTTGGGCCACCGGCGCCATTAACGGTGAATCTGTTGATGGCCGCGGATGTATGGTTATAGCCCTCAACAGGTGCACCGAGCATCTCGGACTCCCTAGCCATACAACCACTGACCAGCAATAACACCAACGGCAAAGAGGCAAATGGATAGCGGCGTATCAAGTTACGCGCAGCCGGTGACTTCAGGTTCTGGGACATTCCTTATCCTCCATCTTGCGTGGAAAGTTATAGCGATAACTGGGCGTATCGTAGAAAACATTATCCGCCGAAACTCTTACTTGATCACAGGGAAGAAAATGCACCTTCAATGTTCCAGCTTCTTGGTACTGAGGGATATCCACTACCATCCGATGACTGGTGTAATTGGCCGCATGTTTTTTGTAATCATCCGGATCGAGAGAGCCATATTTATTGCGCTTTAGGGGGATAGCTGGCCGAGGATTAGGATCTTTCTCCCACTCCACAATGGCCCTCAATCCAGGTCGCCAGTAACGCGGCACCGAGCCACAACATACCTGTCCACCGCCACCGCTATAAGGCCCCAAATTAGGCCCGCCTGCACCATTGACGGTAAATCGGTTGATGGCAGCGGAGGTGTGGTTATAGCCCTCGACAGGTGCCCCGAGCATCTCGCTCTCCTTGGACACACAGCCGGTTAGCAGTAACGCCACCAATACCGCGCCCGCCACTAAAACTCCGCGACTCACGCCCACACCTCGGCCTCTTGGACAGGCGGCGCGATTGGCGAGTTTTCGGCCAGCCAGTCGCGTATGAAGGTGTCGCGCTGGTCGAGGTCATACACGCCCTCTCGGTTCGCCGCCAACTGCCCGTGCATCAGGTGGCGCATCAACAGTTCCTGCAGCGCCAGGCCGTAGTCCTGCGGCTGCACGCCCCAGCTACGGCGATAGTTTTCTGCAGCGCTCCAGGCGAGCAAGCCGGACGCCTGGGCTCTTGTCAGCCGCAACGTGGGAAGTGGCGATGGCACCTCGGTCGGGCGCATGAGGTTACCCGCCAAGCTGCGAGGCATACGATCACGGTCCTGCCAGTGCCAGGTAATGATCGGCGCGTGAAACCATGCCTGATGAGGATCCAGCGCTTCACTGGTGGGAACCAGCATGCGTGGGTCATAGAAACGCAGCAGTCCACTGCCTCGGCCGTCGTTCCATTCGGCCTGGGTGCAGTGGCTCAGGTGACTGGCAAGCTGGGCAAACGGCCACGGGCTGAGCAGCGCCAGAAGATGCTGATGGGCATTTTTGCTGGCGAGCAATTCGTCGAGCCAGGACCGCTGTTTGAGCTGCTCGGCTCTTATGCGCAACAGGATCGGTCCATCCGCGGCGATGGCTTCTTCCGGAGTGCCCTGTAGAAGCATGGCCCTCTCCGGCGGCTGCTCGATTTCATCGAGGCGCGAAAGCAACGGGTATTGGAGGTTGCTGGCATCGACCAATAGATCGACATGCTGCAGGCCAGCCTCTGCTGCCTGCTCGCCAAGCAGAGTGAGCCAACTGTGGGTTGGGGATTTCATCATCGTTCCTTGAATCTCAACGTGCGACTAGCACTTGGGCTTTGCTTTGCGCGCGACGCAAACACTCTTCACAAACCGCCGGCTGCGGTTTTTCCACACAGTTGCTGGCAACCTCGTCCGGCACTCCGCCAGCCTTGTCTTTATCCGCTGCCCCCGGCAATACAGGTGGCTTGATACCGATACCCGAACCGCTGCCTGGCGAGCCTCCGGCATTCACCCTGACCGTCGGGCCAACCATGGTGATGCCGCTCGGATCCAGCTTGATGAAGCTGCCGCCTGCCTTGACGGTGAGCTCCATGCCCGCCTCGATCACGATCTTTTCGCCGGCCTTGAGGTGGATCTCTCTGCCAGCCTGAGTCAGTTGCGCAGTGCCCAGCTTCACATGCTGGTTCTGGGCGACGGTCAGGTGGTCATCAGTACGCACCTCGACCTTGCGGTCGGCGTGGGTGGTGCGGTGTTCCTCGGCCTTCAGTTCGGTGTAGGTGTTCTTCTCCACAGTGTCGTGGCGTTCGTTGCCGACGCGGATCTTCTGGTCGTGCTCGATGTTTTCATCCCAGTCTTTCTGGGCATGAATGAAGATCTGCTCGGCGCCCTTCTTGTCTTCGATGCGCAGCTCATTGAAGCCGCCACCGCCTGGGGAACTGAGCGTCTTGAATACGGTACGGGTCTTGTTCGCCGGCAGCGGGTACGGAACCTGGTTTTCCTTGTGGTACAGGCAGCCGCTGATCAGCGGCTGATCGGGGTCACCCTCGAGAAAGGTGATAAGCACTTCCATGCCGATGCGCGGAATGGCAATACCGCCGTAGCGATCCCCAGCCCAACCGCTGGAAACGCGCATCCAGCAACTGGTCTTGTCATCCGCCTGGCCTTCTCGATCCCAGTGGAACTGTACCTTTACGCGCCCATATTGGTCGCAGTGGATCTCTTCGCCGGCAGGCCCTGTTACCACGGCCGTCTGGCTACCCAGCACGCGCGGCTTGGGGTGCAGCAGCGCGGGTCGGTACATCACCGCCCAAGGCGTGGCGAGAAAACGGTTGCGGTAGCCCTGGTGGAAATCGTCCTTGTTATTGGTCGTGTCGCTGCTGATGGACTCTTCCAGCACTTGCGGCTGTTTGCCTTCGTGGAAGATCTCGGTCAGCAGCCACAGGTCGTTCCATTCACTGCGCGGGTGTTCGGAAAGCTCCAGGAAATGGCCACTCACCAGGCGGGTCTGATCGCCCCAGCCCTCGGCCTGCTGATAGTCCGCGCGGTGCCTCTCCAGCGCCCGTTGGCTGAGGAACTTGCCACGGGTGCGCTCAACGTAACGGCCGGGGTAATCGTAGTCTTCAAGATCCGGCTCGCTGCTTTCGCCGCTGGGCTTGTAGGCCGCTTCGAGCTGCAGCCTCGGCTTCTCGAAATCGTAGTCGCGGCGCGTGACGCGGCTGGTGCGGGTTTCCAGGCGCAATTTGAAGCCCTTGATAACAGGCTCGTCTGCCACCAGGCCGCTGCCTTGTACATAAGCCGTGGGCTGGCCCAGTTTGGGGAACACGGTCTGGTCATCACCGAACACCAGCAGGTGGCCATCGGCACTGTGCTGGAAGTGGTAGTGAATGCCCTCCTCCTCGCACAGGCGCTGCACGAAATGCAGGTCGCTTTCGTCGTACTGCACGCAGTAGTCGCGCTCAGGGCATGGCTGACTCAGCTGGAAGTTGTAGGCGTTGGCCTTGATGCCATGTTCTTCGAGCACTTGCGCAATGATGTCCGGTGCCGACATCTGCTGATAGATGCGCTGATTGGTGCGGTGCTGCAGGTACTGCAACTGCGGAACGATCGACACCGTGTAGCGGCTCAGCCGCTTACCGGCGTCGCCCTGGGCAACGCGGTAAATCTGGCCGTGAATACCGCTGCCCTGCGGGTCGAACGCCAGGAAAGCCTGCTTGTGCAGCAAACTCTCCAGATCCAGATCGTGATTTTCACTCACCAACTCCAGATCGAAACGATAGGGCTGGCTGACACCCTCGGTGCCCGTGAACGACAACACCTGCAGGTCGCCCGCAAACTCCTTAACGCTCAGGCTGAAGTGTGTTTCGTTAGAAGGATTGAACATCGTGTACTCCCTGTTCGGTTGTCATCCGTTGTGCTGGCCTGTCAGGCGTTTCAGCCAGGACGGCGGAGCGTCCAATGCATCACGCAGTTCCTGGGCAGTGATGGTGCGCTGCGCAGGGTCGAAGGTCAGTGCAGTCTTGAGCGCCGGCCAGCAGCGCCTTGGCAGGTGCATGGGAGCATGCAGCTCACCTTCGAGTTGTGCATCACGCGCCTGGTTGGAAGGTAGGCGGCGAAAGATATTGATGCCCGACGCGATGAAAGCTCTTCTCAACGCGTCGAGCATTACAGGCCTGACGACCTGATTACTGCGCCAGAACCGGCCTAATCCTTATCAGCAACATCAGGCCTATCACTCACCGAACAGCGTACAGGGATACAGCGACACCTAGCCTCTAAGCTCCCCGGCCATCCCCTTGGCTTGATCTAGCCAGCCAGGTGGCGGAAGCCCTGGTTTGGGATCATCCTTACCCATCAAATCCATGACTTGACCCAGCAAACCGCTCATATCACCGGAGTCCTTGGCTTCTTTGGCGGCCTTTGCTGCTTCGGCCGCGTTGAAGATGGTCTGTAGATCCGGCGTAATGGCGGTTTGCTCGGTGAGCGGTACCGGCAACGGCATGCTGCTGAGCTTGGCCACCACATCGCCTGGATTTTGCGTGAACGCCCGCAGGGACTGCACGCCGTCCATCATTGGCAAAGCGATACCGGTCAATGGATCGAACGCGGTGATCTCTGGGAAATCTGGCAGGCCAACTCTGCCCGTCAGCACAGGTGTCGCCAGCGATGGCAGGAAAAGGCCAAGTAGGTAACGCGGGTTGCGCTTCTTGACCGACAGCCCAACGCTGGCCAGCGCAATGCCCACGCCAACCACGCGCCCGGCTGTTGCCAAGACCGATAGGTTTTTGTTCGATTCGTTGTCGAAGTGAACCAGGCGGATGCGGAAGTAATCGGTAAAAGGCTCGCGCTCTCCAAGAGCAGAAGAATTCATAAACCAGGCACGCGAATCGTGTACCTGCTCGTCGAAAAGCTCGACCAGTGCTTGTTGCCCATTGGCAATAACTCCCGGCCTCACAAACAGCTCGCGATTACGCGCGGTTCCATTCTTGTAAAGCTCGGCATACTCCTGGGCTTCGTCTTCTTCGTTGATAAGATAAACGGTGCCGCCCAACAGCATGTTGATTACGCCACCGATGCTAAAGGTGTCTTCGTCAACGCCCCAGCTACGATCATAATCACGTTTGAACTCGGCAGCGGCACGGCGCAATTGCTGATCGTCGAGCGCAGGCTCGAATGTCTTGTTTGTGTTGATGCGCGAATAAGCATCAGTGCCCCCGACCAGCTTGAGATCAGCCTCATGCTGTTGCTGTTGTCGTTCACTGAGCACAGGCAGCTCCTTGCCCTGAGCCGCTGCAGAGTTTTCTGCCAGTTTATGGGCATGCAGCCGTTTCAGAGCGGCCTGTTGCTCCTTGCTCATGTCCTGCCCTTTCACACGGCTGTAAAAGCCTTGCTTGTCGATACCGCCCGCATAGCGGTCGATACGCCAGGCCGTGATCAGGGCCTGCTCTCGCTTGATTACATCTTCAAGTGAACCTGCCACGGCTTGTTTTTGCCAGGCGTTGAAGCGGGCTGTCAGCATGTCACTTACAGCAAACTCGCCGAAAGTATCGGGATCCATCTTGCGCCATTCCTCAAGACCATCTGCTACGGATTCGGGAACCTGTAGCGGTGCACCTGCGGCGAAGGCTGATCGGTACATATGGTGCAAAGGAATCTGCGACAACAGCTCTCCTTGGCCGCCTCGGGCCTTACCTTGATCGCCCGGGGGATAACCCCCGCCTACATCGGAGTGCATACCGGGGTAGACATACTCCCACCAGTGATCTTTGCGATAAGTGGACGCTGCTTTGTCGTTACGCGTCCCATCAGCATTTTTTTCCCGACGACGAATGGAGTCCAGTGGAAAGCTGGCGCGCTGTTCATGGGCGGAAACCAGATGCACGCAACGCTTGAGAAAACCACAATCTTCAGGCAGGCCGGTTGGCATGCAAGCCTGCTCGTCCGGCAAGCGCATGGTGCCGCTTGCCCAGTCCATATGGCCAGCGGCAAAAGGCGCACTGTCAGCCAGACCAACAGCGGCCACGGTGTCGAACAGCCCGAGGAACTCGATGGAAATGGGCAGCCCGGCAAAACGGTATTCGCTGGCTTCACCGTTCTGCTGGCGCGTCAGCTCCATCAGCCAGTTGGCAAAAGTGCGGGCCTGGGCGGCGCCACGGGAAAACCCATAGACGTAGAGGCGCAGGGCGAGAATTTCCGGCTTCTTCTCTGAACTTTGCCGCTCTTTCAGCACGCTAGCGAGTTGATCCTCGTATGGCTTTATTGCAGCCTTGCGCTTGCGCGCGCCATTCTCCAATAACCCTCCGCTAAGCACGGAAGCAGCCCAATTAGTGCCCATGGCTTCGACCAATGCCTGCGTCTGGCCAAGAGAAAGCGGCTCTTGCCCTTCGCTTTTGAGTGTCTCTTTGAGCGCCGCGATTAATCGGGTAAGTCCCCAGTTGATTCGGTCTTCACCTCCACGGGCTCCAATCAGGCCGTTTGAGTCAGGCACATATTCTTTAATTTCCTCAAATACAGTGCCTACTCCTGGGCTGTAGTAACGAAAAAAACCGTTATCTATTTTTTCGATACTGGCATGAAGCAGGCGTGCCACATTGCTCGTACATCTAGGGTCAGCAATTGAATCCGATGGCTCATGATTATTGGTGCCATCAAAACAAAGACTGATATGCAGAGCTTTGCAGCAAGGCTCAGGGACAGCTTCACCCTGCTTTGCAGCGGCGATAGCCGCCTTACTCCAGAGTTTCTTCTCATCTCGCTCTTGGGCCTGAATATTAAGGCGCACTTCCGATGAATCGATTGGTAGGCCTGTACGCTCGTAAGCGCGTGCAATTAGCACGCTAGCAGGCGGCGGCCTCATTGCTTGGGACATTCCTTATCCTCCATCTTACGTGGAAAGTTATAGGGGTAACCTGGTGTGTCGTAAAAGATATTATCTGCGGAGACCCTGACCTGATCGCAGGGCAGAAAATGCACTTTTAAAGTACCGGCTACTTGGTACTGAGGAATATCGACGACCATTCGGTGACGAGTATAGTGACTGCGGTGCTCATCCATGCGTTTATTCCAAGCTTCAGAATAAGGCCGCTCTGGCCAACTGCCGTACCCTCTGGGAGAGGGATCTTTCTCCCACTCCACAATAGCTCTCAAACCAGGTCGCCAGTAACGGGGTACCGAGCCACAACAAATCTGACCGCCGCCGCCACTATAAGGCCCTAAATTGGGCCCGCCTGCGCCATTGACGGTGAATCTGTTGATGGCCGCAGAGGTATGGTTATAGCCCTCAACAGGCGCACCAAGCATCTCGGACTCTCTGGCCATACAACCACTGACCAGCAATAACGCCAGCGGCAAAACAGCAGATGAATAGCGGCGTATCAAGCTACGCGCAGCCGGTGACTTCAGGCTTTTGGACATTCCGTATCCTCCATCTTGGGTGGGAAATTGTAGGGGTAACCAGGATGGCCTGGAACTATAGGAGTGGCGGCGACGCGCACGGTGTCGCAAGGAAGAAAGTGCACGATGAGGGGACTAGGTTTGTCGTACTCATGTATTTCTACAACTGCACGGTGATGAGTGTAGTTGGCCGCATGCCTTTTATAATCATCGGGGTCTAGAGAGCCGTATTTATTGCGTTTAAGTGGCACCGCTGGGAATGGGTTAGGATCCTTCTCCCACTCCACAACGGCTCTTAGCCCTGGCCGCCAATGACGTGGCAGCGAACCACAGCAAACTTGTTTCCCCCCTCCCTGATACGGACCGATATTTGGGCCACCGGCGCCATTAACGGTGAATCTGTTGATGGCCGCGGATGTATGGTTATAGCCCTCAACAGGTGCACCGAGCATCTCGGACTCCCTAGCCATACAACCACTGACCAGCAATAACACCAACGGCAAAGAGGCAAATGGATAGCGGCGTATCAAGTTACGCGCAGCCGGTGACTTCAGGTTCTGGGACATTCCTTATCCTCCATCTTGCGTGGAAAGTTATAGCGATAACTGGGCGTATCGTAGAAAACATTATCCGCCGAAACTCTTACTTGATCACAGGGAAGAAAATGCACCTTCAATGTTCCAGCTTCTTGGTACTGAGGGATATCCACTACCATCCGATGACTGGTGTAATTGGCCGCATGTTTTTTGTAATCATCCGGATCGAGAGAGCCATATTTATTGCGCTTTAGGGGGATAGCTGGCCGAGGATTAGGATCTTTCTCCCACTCCACAATGGCCCTCAATCCAGGTCGCCAGTAACGCGGCACCGAGCCACAACATACCTGTCCACCGCCACCGCTATAAGGCCCCAAATTAGGCCCGCCTGCACCATTGACGGTAAATCGGTTGATGGCAGCGGAGGTGTGGTTATAGCCCTCGACAGGTGCCCCGAGCATCTCGCTCTCCTTGGACACACAGCCGGTTAGCAGTAACGCCACCAATACCGCGCCCGCCACTAAAACTCCGCGACTCACGCCCACACCTCGGCCTCTTGGACAGGCGGCGCGATTGGCGAGTTTTCGGCCAGCCAGTCGCGTATGAAGGTGTCGCGCTGGTCGAGGTCATACACGCCCTCTCGGTTCGCCGCCAACTGCCCGTGCATCAGGTGGCGCATCAACAGTTCCTGCAGCGCCAGGCCGTAGTCCTGCGGCTGCACGCCCCAGCTACGGCGATAGTTTTCTGCAGCGCTCCAGGCGAGCAAGCCGGACGCCTGGGCTCTTGTCAGCCGCAACGTGGGAAGTGGCGATGGCACCTCGGTCGGGCGCATGAGGTTACCCGCCAAGCTGCGAGGCATACGATCACGGTCCTGCCAGTGCCAGGTAATGATCGGCGCGTGAAACCATGCCTGATGAGGATCCAGCGCTTCACTGGTGGGAACCAGCATGCGTGGGTCATAGAAACGCAGCAGTCCACTGCCTCGGCCGTCGTTCCATTCGGCCTGGGTGCAGTGGCTCAGGTGACTGGCAAGCTGGGCAAACGGCCACGGGCTGAGCAGCGCCAGAAGATGCTGATGGGCATTTTTGCTGGCGAGCAATTCGTCGAGCCAGGACCGCTGTTTGAGCTGCTCGGCTCTTATGCGCAACAGGATCGGTCCATCCGCGGCGATGGCTTCTTCCGGAGTGCCCTGTAGAAGCATGGCCCTCTCCGGCGGCTGCTCGATTTCATCGAGGCGCGAAAGCAACGGGTATTGGAGGTTGCTGGCATCGACCAATAGATCGACATGCTGCAGGCCAGCCTCTGCTGCCTGCTCGCCAAGCAGAGTGAGCCAACTGTGGGTTGGGGATTTCATCATCGTTCCTTGAATCTCAACGTGCGACTAGCACTTGGGCTTTGCTTTGCGCGCGACGCAAACACTCTTCACAAACCGCCGGCTGCGGTTTTTCCACACAGTTGCTGGCAACCTCGTCCGGCACTCCGCCAGCCTTGTCTTTATCCGCTGCCCCCGGCAATACAGGTGGCTTGATACCGATACCCGAACCGCTGCCTGGCGAGCCTCCGGCATTCACCCTGACCGTCGGGCCAACCATGGTGATGCCGCTCGGATCCAGCTTGATGAAGCTGCCGCCTGCCTTGACGGTGAGCTCCATGCCCGCCTCGATCACGATCTTTTCGCCGGCCTTGAGGTGGATCTCCCTACCGGCACTGGTCAACTGCGCAGTGCCCAGTTTCACGTGCTGGTTCAGGGCGACGGTCAGATGGTCATCGGTGCGCACCTCGACCTTGCGGTCGGCGTGGGTGGTGCGGTGTTCCTCGGCCTTCAGTTCGGTGTAGGTGTTCTTCTCAACCGTGTCGTGGCGTTCGTTGCCGACGCGAATCTTCTGGTCGTGCTCGATGTTTTCATCCCAGTCTTTCTGGGCATGAATGAAGATCTGCTCAGCGCCTTTCTTGTCTTCGATGCGCAGCTCATTGAAGCCGCCACCGCCTAGGGAACTGAGCGTCTTGAATACGGTACGGGTCTTGTTCGCCGGCAGCGGGTACGGAACCTGGTTTTCCTTGTGGTACAGGCAGCCGCTGATCAGCGGCTGATCGGGGTCACCCTCGAGAAAGGTGATAAGCACTTCCATGCCGATGCGCGGAATGGCAATACCGCCGTAGCGATCCCCAGCCCAACCGCTGGAAACGCGCATCCAGCAACTGGTCTTGTCATCCGCCTGGCCTTCTCGATCCCAGTGGAACTGTACCTTTACGCGCCCATATTGGTCGCAGTGGATCTCTTCGCCGGCAGGCCCTGTTACCACGGCCGTCTGGCTACCCAGCACGCGCGGCTTGGGGTGCAGCAGCGCGGGTCGGTACATCACCGCCCAAGGCGTGGCGAGAAAACGGTTGCGGTAGCCCTGGTGGAAATCGTCCTTGTTATTGGTCGTGTCGCTGCTGATGGACTCTTCCAGCACTTGCGGCTGTTTGCCTTCGTGGAAGATCTCGGTCAGCAGCCACAGGTCGTTCCATTCACTGCGCGGGTGTTCGGAAAGCTCCAGGAAATGGCCACTCACCAGGCGGGTCTGATCGCCCCAGCCCTCGGCCTGCTGATAGTCCGCGCGGTGCCTCTCCAGCGCCCGTTGGCTGAGGAACTTGCCACGGGTGCGCTCAACGTAACGGCCGGGGTAATCGTAGTCTTCAAGATCCGGCTCGCTGCTTTCGCCGCTGGGCTTGTAGGCCGCTTCGAGCTGCAGCCTCGGCTTCTCGAAATCGTAGTCGCGGCGCGTGACGCGGCTGGTGCGGGTTTCCAGGCGCAATTTGAAGCCCTTGATAACAGGCTCGTCTGCCACCAGGCCGCTGCCTTGTACATAAGCCGTGGGCTGGCCCAGTTTGGGGAACACGGTCTGGTCATCACCGAACACCAGCAGGTGGCCATCGGCACTGTGCTGGAAGTGGTAGTGAATGCCCTCCTCCTCGCACAGGCGCTGCACGAAATGCAGGTCGCTTTCGTCGTACTGCACGCAGTAGTCGCGCTCAGGGCATGGCTGACTCAGCTGGAAGTTGTAGGCGTTGGCCTTGATGCCATGTTCTTCGAGCACTTGCGCAATGATGTCCGGTGCCGACATCTGCTGATAGATGCGCTGATTGGTGCGGTGCTGCAGGTACTGCAACTGCGGAACGATCGACACCGTGTAGCGGCTCAGCCGCTTACCGGCGTCGCCCTGGGCAACGCGGTAAATCTGGCCGTGAATACCGCTGCCCTGCGGGTCGAACGCCAGGAAAGCCTGCTTGTGCAGCAAACTCTCCAGATCCAGATCGTGATTTTCACTCACCAACTCCAGATCGAAACGATAGGGCTGGCTGACACCCTCGGTGCCCGTGAACGACAACACCTGCAGGTCGCCCGCAAACTCCTTAACGCTCAGGCTGAAGTGTGTTTCGTTAGAAGGATTGAACATCGTGTACTCCCTGTTCGGTTGTCATCCGTTGTGCTGGCCTGTCAGGCGTTTCAGCCAGGACGGCGGAGCGTCCAATGCATCACGCAGTTCCTGGGCAGTGATGGTGCGCTGCGCAGGGTCGAAGGTCAGTGCAGTCTTGAGCGCCGGCCAGCAGCGCCTTGGCAGGTGCATGGGAGCATGCAGCTCACCTTCGAGTTGTGCATCACGCGCCTGATTTGAAGGTAGGCGGCGAAACGGGTGCTTACCGCCCGCCAACTCGTAGATCACACAGGCGACGCCGTAAATATCGGCCCTGGTCGTCAGCGGCTCACCGTCCAGCAGCTCCGGCGCGGCGTAGCCTGGGGTCCAGGCATTGAAACGTTCGCGGCTCACATGCGGCAAGCCAGGCAGTACGCGCTCGTCTGCCTGCCCAAGGCCGAAGTCGAACAAGCGAATGCCCTCCTCACTGACCATGACGTTGCTCGGTTTCATATCGCCGTGCAGTACACCTTGTGCATGAGCGTGTGCCAATGCATCGAGCATCGGCAGCGCAATTGTGCACAGCTCTTGCCAGGCAATACCCAGAGGCCGTTCACAGAGCAGCTTATCCAGTGTCAAACCATGCATGAGTTCCATGGTGAAAAAGGCCCGCTGGCAGTCCGTGTCCACTTCGAAGGTATGCGCGCGTAGCACATTGTCGTGGCGCAGCTGCCGCACCAGCGCAAACTCGCTATACAACAGAGCGCTCGCGTCGGGTGACTCGGCAAACTCTTCGCCGAGAATTTTCAATGCGATGTAAGGCTCAGGGTCGCCGAATTGCTCGGTGAGCAGATCGCGAGCACGGTAAACCAGGCCCATGCCTCCGGCACCCAGCAAGCGCTCGATGCGATACCGGCCGCCCAGTACTTCAGGCATTGCCGCCAGGCTGGCTCGACTAGCAGACGACGGGGCCTGCGCTGCTTTGGCGAAAGCGAAATACGTCAGATCGCGATCCTGCTCTTCATGCACCGGTAGCTCGTCGGCAACGCGCAGCAGCTCGTTCATTGGCGGATCACCACCGCCGTCAGGTTATCCCGGGCAGAACCGCGCAGAGCACCATCGAACAAGCGTTCCAGCGCGATATGGGGCAGCGCTAGGCTAAGCGCGTTGCCCAGCTCGTCACCGCTTATACCGTTGTAAAGCCCATCACTGCACAGTAAATAGGCATCGCCTGGGTGAACCTCGAACTCCAGTACATCGAGGGTCAGGTGCTCGGCCGCACCAACCGCTCGGGTCAATGCGTGAGCCGCCGGGTGAATCCTAGCTTCGGCTAGGCTCAGCTGCTGCTCATCAATCAATTGCTGTTGCAGCGAGTGATCCTTGGACAACTGATACAACCGCTGGCCACGCCACAGGTAGCAACGACTGTCGCCGGCCCAGATACAGGCGCCGCGGCTGCCCTCCACCAGCAACACCACCACGGTGCTGCCGATGATGTTGTCGGGGCGTTCAGCGACGATGGTCAACTCCTGGGACAAGCGGCGATTGAGCCAGTGCAGGCATTGGCGAATCGCCGTGAGTCGCTCGTCGAAGCTCTGCTCGACCGGGAGCGCCGCCAGGCTGGCGACGATCAGCTGGCTGGCGACGTCGCCGCCCTGATAGCCGCCCATGCCATCGGCGACCACCCACAAACCATCTTGAGGGCAATCGAGAAAAGCATCTTCGTTGCGCGCGCGAACCTTTCCCGTATCGGTTCGCGCGGCGCTACGCCAAGGGCTGGCCACCAGCATCAGAGCTGCACCGGCATACGGAAGCTACGCAGCGCACTCATGTCGAATGGATTCGGCGCACGCTGGCTGGTCAGCAGGTAGTTGGCGCGCATGCCGCCCACATCGGCCTTGAGCACCAGCACATCGCGGCCCGTGAGGTACTCGGTTTCCATCAGATCGAACAGCCTGAACAGTGACCAGGGGCCTGTGTTCTTCTCGATACCCAAAGGTCGACCGACCATTCTGTCGAGCACCAGGCTGGTACGCCCGCCCTCGGCATCGGTCGGCCATTTGAACGCCATCGGTACGATCGGGCCATGGCGATACTCCATGGTCTTGTCGCCGAGCTTGAATTCGGAGCGGCTGACAGCCGAATCCAGCGTGTAAGGCTCGAGCTTGAACTGCACCTGAGGTTCGGCAGGGTTGTCGGCAAAGAAGCTCTGGCGAATAGTCTGCGCTGCCGCCATCTGGTCGAGGTACGTCCTGGAGATGGGCAGGCTGTAGCCATCGACGCTACGCATGCGGTAATTGCCCGAGTCGCCATTGACGAATGGGCGCATGTAACTGTCGAAGAAGCGATCGAAGATCCCCTGAGCCTTGAAGAACTCACGGAAATCCGCGATTGCCACATCACTCGCGCTATGGGCGTCGAAGGGATAGCGCTGGCGGATCGCCTTCCCGTAGAAGCTATACAGCTCGCTCTGATAACGCTGGTTCAGGTATTGGTAGGAATCGCTGAGCACCAGCCGCCAGGTGTCTTCGGCCAGCACGTTGAACCATCCTCCCACGGGCCGCGGCAGGCGACCGGCGGAGCTACGCAGAGCGCTCAGCGCATCGCGCTGCCCTCCCATGCGATTCTTGGCCATTTCGAACGCTGCCTGCTCTGGCGCGCTGGCACGAGCCAAGCTGGCCACCTGCATCTGCAGATCGTTGAGCGCCGCCATTGCTGAACTCAGGTCAGCGGTCGGCCCGTTGTTATCGTCAAGCAAGCGATGCAACGGCTCGAAACGGCTCTGCAACGACTTTCTCGACGTATCTGGCAGATTTTTCGCCACGCTGTCGGACGCTTTGTCGGCAACGGCATTGGCCAGCTTTCCAAGTTTGCCGTTCTGCTCCGCCAACTGCCCTGCAGCCTCTGCAGCACCCTCTGCTGCGTCGGCGATGGTAGGAAAGCGGGTGTTTTCCCTCACCTCGACCAGCAACTGAAGAATCGGCGAGTTGGCCGAGGTAAGGCCGGCGAGCTGCTCAGCGCCCTCCGCGAAATCATTGGCCGCCAGCAGGCCAATCTGGCCCAGGGCTTCGCTCCAGTAGTTGGCGTAATCACGGAAATACAACTGCTCGAGTTCGACCATCAAGCGCCGCATATCCATCACGCTAAGGTCCGCGCCCTCCCCCAACACCCAGTTGTCACGCAGGATATCGGTGACCAGCATCGAGCCCTGCACAGCGAAATACTGCTGGTAGCCCTGCTGGGTGTAGAAGCCCGGAATGACGTAGTTAGCGCCAAAGAAGAGCGAGCCTTGCGGGCCGAGATGCTGATCCAGACGGTACTCGGGCAAGGTGCGAGCCTGCTCGCGCAGCATCCGGTAAACCACGTTGGCCAGGGACTCGCTACGCAATATCTGACGTGCCTGAGCCACCAGTTGCTCGTTCAGGGGGTATACGAACGGTTGCTTGAGCAGACGCTCGAAGTGAGCGTTCAAACCGTTCTGCACAGCGGTATTGCCGATGTAACGCTGAGACCAGTCAGCCGCGACCCAGTCCTTGAGCCACTGCACGTCACGACGGTCCTTCATGTTCAGCATCAGGTAGGCGCGCAAACTGTTGAGCAGACGGTCACGATCCTTGGTATTGGCCCTGACCTGAGCCTCCAGCATCCCGGCAACCCGCGGTAGCAACTGCTCTTCGAGCTGACGCTCATAGGCCGCCGCCACTACCGGCTTGACCTGTTCGCCCTGATACAGGCCACCCCGCTCGTGGTAACTCACGTCGCCTGTCTTCGGAAAGACCTGGGTCGCAGCGTAGCTGGTATCGAGCACCTTGAGCGCGGCCATCGCATCATCACGACTGCTCAAGGCCGAACGCTGCTGAGTCCAGGTTTGAGCCAAGGCGCGCAGGCTTTCCAGTCGTTCGTAATTGGCCGAAAAGCCGGTGGCCCAAAGCACGCCGAACAACGCCAGGGCCGAAAGCGCGCCCACGTACAAGGCACGCTGGCCCCAATGGATACGGTTGCGCTCGCGCTTGTCCAGGCCTGCGAGATCGGCTTCGGGAAAGATGACCCGGCTTAGCAAGTGATGAATGAACCGTGAGCGGCCGCTGCGCAGGGTTGGCAGTACGCCGGCGCTCATGCCCAGATTGGCACCAATGCTGGCAGCTGTGGCATCCATTTCGCCGGTCAGATGGGGTGCGCTGGTCAGGTAGAAGCCGCGCAGCTGGCTGGCACGCTGGTAGCGGTTACCGGTGAACGCCATATCGACGAACAGGCAGAGGCGCTCGCCGATCTGCCCCAATTGATGGGGGAAGTCGAGAATGCGGCCGCGGCGCTGGGTATCACGCTCCTGGTGCATGCGCATGATCACTTGGCTGTTGAGGCGGCGCAGCAGCTCTTCGAACTCGTTGCGCAGCACCGCCACGTCGGTGCCGACCTGCTCTTTGCGAAAGCTGGTGCCAAGCACCTGGTCGCTTTCTTCACGGGTCAGTTGATCGAAGAACTCATCGAAGCCCAGCAGGCTGTCCGCCTTGCTCAAGACCAGATACACCGGCACATCGACATGCAGCTTCTGGTGGACGTCCTGCAGGCGCGCACGCACTTGTCGGGCCAGAATCTCGAGCTGTTGCTCGCTATCATGCAGCAGGGTCTCGACCGGAATGGTCACCAGCACGCCGTTCAACGGTCGATTACGACGACGCTTGCGAAGCAGGTTGAGCAATGTGCTCCAGGCATTGCCGTCGACTTCGGCATCCGGTTGGGTCAGATAGCGGCCGGCGGTATCGATCAGCACGCCATGGTCGGCGAAATACCAGTCACAGTGCCGGGTGCCCAGGGTGTCGCGGGTGAGCTTGCGGTCGATCTTGTTGATCGGAAACTCAAGGCCAGAAAAGTCCAGCAAGCTGGTCTTGCCCCCGCCCTGCGGGCCGATCAGCAGGTACCAGGGCAAGTCACTGCGCCAGCGCTCGCTGCGGCCACGATACAAGCTCGATGTCTTGAGCGTGCTAAGCGCCTCTTTGAAGCGCTCCTTAAGCTCCTTTTGCTCTTCATCGATCAGTTCTTCACGACGAATACGCTCCTGGCCGTCGTCACTTTCCTCTTCAGCCTTCTTGCGCACGCCAGCTCGCCAGCTGACGAAGACCATGGCCAACCCCCAGACGAGGAACAGCACACTGATGGTCAACAAACGGGAAGTGGAGCTGGCCCAGAACTTGTAGTCATCGACCGCCAGCAAAGGCCCAACGAACCATACGAGCAGTGCGACGAAGAGCACCAGCAGCAGCGTCCATACCCAAGTCTTACGCAAGAACGCGCCGACCTTCTTGAAAAAATTCTTCATTACACGTCCCTGTTTACGACTGTGGCTGAGTCGCGGTTTGATCGAATGACTGATACGGTTGCAGAACGGTGTCTCGCTGCTCGCTCAATACCCAGGCAAAACCCGAATACATCACCACCAGGCAAACGAGGGTGAACAACACCACCATCCAGGCCGGCACGATGCGTACCAGACTGCGGCGTTGATCGTTCAAACCTTCCCAGTGCGGCGAAAGCTCGCGCGGTACATCGCCGCGCAGCTGTCGAATCTGGCGATACAGCGCATCGCGGATACCCTCGAGCTCGAGCATGCCACGCGCCTGCACCCGGTATTTGCCCTCAAAGCCCAGGGACAGGCACAGGTACATCAGTTCCAGCATGGGCAAGTGCTTGACCGGGTTTTTCGACAGTCGATCAAGGAGCTGAAAGAACTTCTCCCCGCCGAAGGTTTCATTGTGGAAACTGCTCAGCAGACTCATCTGCGACCATTCGCTTTCATTACCCCAGGGCGTGGTCACGACGGCTTCGTCCACCACCGTACACAGCACGTACCGGGCAGCCATCACCTGGCTACTCTCGGCACCATTGTGCAGCGCACGTACTTCGAACAGTTTCAAGCCAGAAGTCAGCCGCTCATTGAGCGCATAGAGGTCTTCATAACTGTCGCTGTGCTTGAGGCGCACCACCTCGGATAACAGCTCCGAAGCGGCAGCCACGAGCGAGTTGAGGCTGACGTTGAACGCCTCGGCTGGGCGCAAGCGCGCGGCATAGATCATCCGCTCTTCCAGCTGCTCGAAACGAGGCGGCGCGGCGAAGTCGGTCAGGGGGCTCGAGGCAGGCCGCTGCCCTTGACGATCGAGCAGGACGGTCTTGTCGTCCTGGTGGTAATCCGTGTCCTTGATCATGTCGGTCAGTTCCTTATGGCCCAGAACTTCAGTTCAAGCTCAGCGAATTCGCCAGATACATGAAATGCGAAGCCACCGGAGCGCTCGAGTTGTGCGAGGTCTTCGGAACTGAGTTCGAGAATGAAATAGGTTTTGTTGGAGTGGAATGCGATCTGCCGCGGAGCGACCGGCAAGGGTTTGACCTTGATACCCGGCAAATGCAGATTGACCAACTGGCGGATGCGCTCTACCGGGCCGACCTTCAGGTGTGCCGGGAGCCGATGACGAAGCTCCTCCGAATCACAATTGGCACTGGCGGCCAGCACGAACGATGCAGAGCCCAGCAGTTTGTGATCGTGCAGAGGCGACACGATAATGCCGTATTGACGTGCTTGCAGGATCAGTTCGATGGCATGCTGCTCCAGCACCATCGACAAGACCTGACGAATCGCCTCCATCAGTTTGCGAAAGCTCGCCCCTTGGTCGCTGTGCTGGTATCGGCTGTCCAGACGGGGTCTCTTGCTATCGCTCGAGAAGGTCGCCAGATCACCGAGCATGGTCAGCAGCGTGCGGTACAGCTCTTCAGGGTGTACCTGTTCGAGGTTCAGGTAGTGGCGCAGCAGCAACTCGGTCCGGTTGATCAGCTGCAGCATCATGAAATCGCCGACCTCCGCACCGCCCACCTTGCCATTGGAGCGAATCCGCTCGGCGATGGTGTCGCCCCGGTGGCTGAGCATGCTGATGACCTCTTTGAGGCATGACAGCAGGTAGCTGGAAGCATGAGCCTGGATGTAGGTCGGCACGAAATCCGGGTCGAGGCTGATGACGCCATCAGGCGTAGCATCGAGCACCTCGCACAGCTTCAGCTTCACGTAAGCCTGATCACTTTGCTGCTCACCGAGCAGAAGCCTGAAGTCCGGGCGACCACAGCTGACCTGGCTGGAAGAGTCATCGCCAGCGTTCGAGTCGGTGACCTCTGCCTCGTAGGCGGTGTAGCGCGCCAAGACATCGGACTGCTCCGGGCGACGCGCCTCGATGTGATTGCCCGTCACCAAGGGCAGCGCCAGATAGATAGGTGTATTACCAGTATTGGGCGGCACATCGAGCGCCAGGGGCTCAACGTTGCCGCCCAGCTCGAAGAGGCTGCCATCCGGGAGAATGCCCGAAGCCTGGCTCACCACCAACTTGCCCATATTGAGAAATTGCAGATCGATGTCCAGGCTCAGGAAACCCCAGGTGTAAGCACCCAACAGCTGAGTGCGGGTCTTCATCTGGTGGTCGTAGTAGCGATCACTGTGTTGGAAGTGCTGCGGGCGCAGCAGCATGCCTTCCTGCCAAATGACTTTATGGAAGTTCACGTTCAGTTACCTGCCTTGGCAATCGATGCATGGGTGTTGCGAATGCCATTCTGATCGAGGGTCAGATCGGCATCGGTAATCTGCAACGGAGCGACCTGCACCGTATAGCGCCACCGTGCCTCGGGTAGATCCCGGTAGGCCGCCACTACACCGACATAACGACTTCCCTCCTGGACACTGAGCTTGAGATCGACTGTTTGCCCTGGGCGCAGCTCGAGCTCCTCGGTGGCCACCATGTCTGGCGCCAGGGACTCCTTGGCACGTTCGTAGAGGCTGAAGAAGTCCGCGTTCTCAAAGGCGACCGGGTGCTTGAGCTCATACAGACGCACGACGATTGGCGACGGACGCCCATTCAGGTCGGGATTGAGTTGGTCACTTGCCGTCAGCGTCAGGTTGAGCTTGGTGACATGCGAGTACGGCGACAGTGTCGAGCAGGCGGCCAGTGCGACGACAGCGCCCAACACTGCCAAGGTTTTGATTAAAGCGTTCGAACGACAAAACATGTGCATCATCCTTGACGGTCAGAATCCAGGGTGGAAATAAGGCGCACCTGCTCTTCATAGGCCTGTGCGAAGTCACGCGCCAACAGACGCTCACTCCAGTCATCGTCTTGCCGCAACGCCTGGTGATAACGCCCGTAGGCTTTCCAGCGGCTGCCGGAGGTGGCAAACAGTGGCTTGTTGTCACGCTCGAAACGCAGCGTGAGCTGCTGTGGTGAGAAATGCTCCAGAGTGCCGCGAACAGCGGCCCGGCTCGCCATCAACATGGCCACCTGGTGCGCCTGCAAATCACGGAACGAGCGCGATATAGCCTGCTGCGCGGTGAGCTGCCCTGGTTTATTCGTCTGCAACAAGAGGCCCAGTGCCTCGCTGGCATCGCCGGCAAGCTTAAGCGGGTTTTTCTGAGACCCCAATGCCGTGGTCTGCGCCAGACGCAACTCGTTTTTCAGCTCGCTGCGGGTGCGCAAGCTCTGCTGCAAGCCAGCGACGCTTTGTTTGAGCAACTGCGCAACGTTTACCGCCAGCAACTCTCTGGCCTCCTGGTCGTAGCCAGAGATGTCCACGCCAAGTGCGGCTGCGAACTTCTCCCAAAAGCCTTCGGACTGCTGCTCGCGCGGTGCCGTCTGGGGAACCGACTCTGCCTTCGGCGGCGCCTCGACCAGCTCGGGAACCAACAGGCTTTCCATGTCGATACGTGCATAGTCGGCTCGCTGGCGGGTGTCGTCGGGGGCAGCAGCGGGCGAAATCAGTTCCTCGAACTCCGAATAGACGCGCTCTTGCTGATCGAGCGCAGCGAGCGGATCCAGATCGAGAAATGCGTCGTCGGGAATGATGCTACCGGCGGCTTGAGGCCGGCCCACTTCGGTGTCGAACGCAGCCGGATCGCGAACCAGGCGCGCGCGAACCTCGAAGTCGCCCAGTACGTATACGCTGCCGTGCTCGATGCGCACCGCCTCGCCTTTACGTAGGCGGGCACCGCTCGAACCGTCCTGAATACCGTTGCTGCTGGTATCGGTCAGAAAGAAGGTACCGTCGCGATAGCTGACCACCGCGTGATGGTTGGAAAGATGTCGCTTGCGATCCGGGATGATCCAGTCGCAATCCTCTCCCCGCCCGATCACACCGCCTGCCTGTTTGAACGTCTTCTGGCACAGCTCGGCAGGGACGAACTGCTTGGTGTTCAACACTTCGAAAACCAGCTCCATGATGATGCTCCTTGCGGTCACTTGCCGCGGTTGACCGCCTGCGGATCACCCAGTGGGCGATAGGTGTCGTCGTTGAATTTGTAATTGCCGCTACAGCCGCTAATACCGCACAGCACGAAAAGGCTCAGAAGAAAAGCTTGCCAGTGACGAACAGGCATCAGAGGTCTCCAGAAGTAAGCGAAATGCACCGATTTTCCGCAGTGGCATTGCTGGTATATACAAAACGTGAACCCAGGCGCTCGCTGCTATCCATTGAGTTCACCCAGGTTGATGTTCAAACGCCCCAGTCGGTAAAGCAGCGTGCGCCTCGGCAGGCCTAGCTCTCGCGCCGAGAGGGTTTGGTTACCGTCGTTCTTGCGCAGGCAATCGAGCAGCATGCTGCGCTCCACCTGCTCCAGCCGCTCGCGCAAACTGAGATTGCTGTCGACAGGCACGGCATCTACACGCAGGGAAAAATGCTCGGCCAGCAACTCGCCGCCTTCGCAGAGCAGAACAGCGCGCTCGACCAGCCCCTTGAGCTCACGCACGTTACCCGGGAAGGCGTATTGGGAAAGGCGGTCGAGCGCGGCATCTGACCAGCGCACCGGGTCGCGCTGCAGGAACGCACAGGCCTTCTCGGCGAAATGCCGCGCCAGGTCAAGAATGTCGCCCTCGCGATGGCGCAACGCTGGCAGCTCGATAGGAAACTGCGCCAGCCGGTAATACAGGTCTTCGCGGAACTTGCCTTCGCTGACCATCACTGACAGATCCCTGTGGGTGGCGGCAATGATCCTCACGTCGATCTTGTGGGTATCGTTGGAACCCAGCGGACGGATCTCACCCTCCTGCAATACGCGCAGCAGTTTGGCCTGCAGCGAAAGCGGCATATCACCGATCTCGTCGAGCAACAGCGTGCCGCCATCAGCTGCGTCGAAAAGCCCTGCCCGGTCACGCTCGGCGCCAGTGAAAGCCCCCTTGCGATAGCCGAACAGCTCACTCTCCAGGAGGCTCTCCGGGAATGCAGCACAGTTCTGCACGATGAACGCGCGCGAGCGCCGTGGACCACAATCGTGTATCGCCCTTGCGACGACCTCCTTGCCGGTTCCCGTCTCGCCGCGTAGCAAAACGGTATAGGGGCTGTGCAACACCTTGCTGATCAGCGAATAGGTTTGCCGCATGGCCGTGCTCTTGCCTATCAGGCCATAGCCGCTGGCGGCTGGTGAGCTGTGAGCTGCAGGTAGTGCGTCGCCTGCTGGCCGGCGCAAACGCTGGAGAAGATGCAACTGCACCAGTACGAACGAGCCCAGCTTGCCCAACGAATCGGCAAACATCTGCAAGGCGCTGTTGCGTCGACTGGCGCAGACCAACAGGCCTTCGACCGCTTTCTGCTGGTTGATCAGAGGTACGCATAGCAGCGACTGCCATTGTGTCGTGGAGGGTGGCAGGAAACTGGTTTCATGCAGGCTGCCATTCAACTCCTCGAGACACACCACGCGGTTCTGGCAAAGCGCGAACTGCAACAATTGCTCGCCGTTATAATCCGCCGGCAGGCTATCGGCTTCGCGAGGTTGCAATTGGCTGTCGAGGTACTCGGCTTGCATACCCAGGCGGGTATGCGTGGCATCGAGCAAATACACTTGAGCCAGTTCGCACCCGCTGAGCTCGGCCAAGCCCCGCACGAAGTCGCCCAGCAACGCAGCACCATCGGATGCACGTGACAAGCCGGAGAACTGCGCTAGAAGGCGCTCTGCATAAACCAGCGGTTGCGGTACTTGAGCAAACATTGCGCCCACCTCAGGCGAATTCGCAGGCTACGCTGCCATCACCATCAAGTGTGGCGTGCACGCGTTCGAGAGTTTCGCCGGTGGCCATAGAGTCGAGCAGACGGTCCGCCACCAACGGCAAAACGTGCTGATCCAGCAGGTGATCGATGAGCCGTGCGCCACTTTCGCTTTGCGTGCAGCGTTCGGACAGGTGATCGACCAGGTTCTGGCACCAGGTAAAGTCCAGCTGACGACGCTTCAGGCGCTCGCCCAGGCGGCCCAGTTTGATTTCGATCAGCTCACGCAGCACCGGCCCGCCGACCGGGTAGTACGGCACCACTTTCATCCGCGCCAGCAGGGCAGGTTTAAAGTGTTTGCTGAGCACCGGGCGAATGGTTTCCTCAAGCACCTCGGCAGTGGGCCGCGCGCCGTCTGCACAGAGCTCACTGATGCGGTCGCTGGCGAGGTTGGAAGTCATCAGGATCAGCGTGTTGCGAAAGTCGATCTCGCGTCCTTCGCCGTCGTTCGCGACCCCCTTGTCGAAGATCTGGTAGAACAGATTGAGCACATCGGGATCGGCCTTCTCGACCTCATCGAGGAGCACTACCGAATACGGTTTCTGCCGCACGGCTTCCGTCAGCATGCCGCCCTCGCCATAACCCACATAGCCCGGCGGCGCGCCGATCAGACGCGAAACGGTATGTTTCTCCTGGAACTCGGACATGTTGATGTTGGTGATGAAGCGATCACCGCCATACAGCAGATCAGCGAGTGCCAAAGCCGTTTCGGTTTTGCCGACGCCGCTCGGGCCAACCAGCAGAAATACGCCGACTGGCGCATCAGGTTTGTTCAGGCCCGCGGCGGTGGCGCGCATGGAGCGATCCAGTGCGTGCACAGCTTGTTCCTGACCACGGATGCGCGTACGCAGGTCGGTCGCGAAGCTGGCGATCTTGGCATTGTGCTCCCGGGCCAGTTGCGACAGCGGGACGCCAGTCCAGGCGCTAATCACTTCAGCCACCAGACGCGGGCAGACCTCGAAGCTGACCAGACGCTCTTTCACCTGCGCGGCAACAAGCGCCGTGTGGGTTTCGTGGAGCTCGGCTTCCAGCGCTTCGACGCTCTGGCCTTGCTCAACCTCGGCAACGCGGGTTTCGATCACCGTGCCTTCGGCGTCCTCTTCGACGCTGACGGTCGGTTCGGCGGCTGCGGCTTCACGAACCCTGGCCAATTGCTGACGCAGCTCCAGTAGACGCTCGGCCAGTTGCTTCTGTTCTGTCCACTGGGTTTCCAGCGCGGCCCTTTCCGTCTCGGCTTCGTCCAGCCGCGCTTCCAGGGCGCGCAGCGCTTCGTGATCGATCAGCAGACCGGCTTCGGCATCGCGGCGCAGGGCCTGACGCTGACGGCCACCTTCGGCCAGTTCACCACGCAGACGCTCGAGGCTTTCCGGCGCAGCGGCAAGGCTGATGCGCACGCGGGCGCAGGCCGTGTCGAGCACGTCGACAGCTTTGTCCGGCAGTTGCCGACCGGCCAGGTAGCGCGCCGACAGTTCAGCTGCCGACACTACCGCGTCATCGCGCAAGTAGATGCCATGGCTCTTTTCGTACACCTGCGCCAGGCCACGAAGAATGGTCACTGCTTCACTCACCGTCGGCTCGTGCAATTGCACCGGCTGGAAACGTCGAGCCAGCGCGGGGTCTTTCTCGAAATACTTCTTGTACTCAGCCCAGGTAGTGGCTGCGATGGTGCGCAGCTCGCCGCGTGCCAGTGCTGGTTTTAAGAGGTTGGCTGCGTCGGAGCCTCCGGCATTGCCGCCAGCGCCGATCAGGGTGTGGGCTTCGTCGATGAACAGGATGATCGGCTTCGGCGAAGCCTTGACCTCGTCGATAACGCCTTTGAGACGACGCTCGAATTCACCCTTGACGCTGGCGCCAGCCTGCAGAAGGCCCATGTCCAGCGACAACAACTCTACACCCTTGAGCACCTGCGGCACTTCACCGGCCGCTATGCGCGAGGCCAGGCCTTCGACGATGGCGGTCTTGCCAACCCCGGCTTCACCGACCACGATCGGGTTGTTCTTGCGACGACGCGCCAGGATGTCGACCATTTGCCGGATCGCGCCATCACGGCACAACACCGGGTCAAGTTTGCCATCGCGGGCTTGTTGCGTCAGGTTGTGTGTGAAGCGCTGAAGCAGTGACTCGCCCTGCGCAACCGGCTTGCCGTCGGCCTGGGTCTGAGGTTGTTGCGACAGGGCGAACTCCTTCAAACGCTCGATATTCAGCTTGGCAAGCAGCGGCTGATAACGGCTGCCTGCGTAGCGCATCGGGTTGCGCAGCAGCGCGAGAATCAGTGCGGCATCCTCGACCTGGGTCTGGCCGAGCTCGAGGTTGGCCACCAGCAGGGCATCCTGCAGCCATTGCACCAGTTCCGGCGCGAACACCGGGCTGCGTGAAGCACTGTGCTCGACCCGGGTCTGCAAGGCGGCGCTCAGCTCACCGGCTTCCACGTCAGCATCCTGCAGGGCGCGGGACAACAGCCCGTTCTGTCGTTCCAGCAAGCCCAACAGCAAGTCTTCGACGAGAATCTTGCTACCACCCCGAGCGACGCAGCGCTCGGCCGAACGCTCCAGATCACGTCGGGTTTCAGCGTCCAGGGCCTGGATAAGTTGTTGCAGGTCTACGTTGATCATTGGTCATCTGTCCTTAATGAATTTTGCTGCCCAGCGTCACCACGCCGTCCGCTTTCTCGCGGCCGAGCCAACTGGTCCATCCTAGGCGGCATGCGTTCTGCTCGCCGATGCGCAGTTCACGAATTTCTTCCTGACGCAGCACGAGGCGAATGTCGTAATCGAGTGGGTCGCGCAGCGTGAATCGCACCAGCGCGCAGAGCGGCTGGTAGCCAAAACCAATCGGCAGGAATTCATGAAAGCGCTGCCAGTCGAGCTCACGGATATGAATGCGGAATTTGCCGCTGCGGTCGCGTACGTGTTCGCCGAGAACGAGGTCTTCGCCAAGCAGACTATTGGCTCGCCCCAGACGATTACGCTGCTCCTCGAGAATTTCCACGCGGCGCTCGATGCATTGTTCGATGGTCAGCTCCGCGTGTTTGAAGTAATAGCGCAGCACCGCCTCGATCAGTGCTGCCGAATGCGCGCGAAGACTGAGCAGGCCCAGATAAGGCAGCAGGCGTTTCCAGTTCAACTCCTTGGCACGTCGAATCTCTTCGCCACCGAGGCCAATCAGGCCAAAAAGATGTGACGAGAAAGGATCGACGGCGCCGCTTTCGAAGCTTGCGCGATATCGATACTTTTTCCAGATCGGCAGCATCAGGCGTTGTAGCCGGTGATGGAACAGATCCAGGAAATTGCGCGTTGGATTGCCGTCTTCGCTATCGCCCAACGCCTGCTCACCGTAAAACGCAGGCAACGGCGAACCCGAGCCGACCAAGCCAATCAGGTTGAAGCGCATACGCGCCCGCATACGCCCGTGCTCTTCGAAAAACTCGACACGATCAACATCGCTGCTCGGGAAGCCCAGGCTCGGATTGGCCTGGAACTCCAACTGGTCATACAGTTCTTCTTCGCTCAGGTACGGGTGTGCCTGGCGCAGCCGGTCGAGAACCAGCAATACCGCCTGAAACAGCGAGTACTCGCGTATGCCTCGTGCCAGCCCGCTCAAAGCAGGGGCTGCAGGCCCATACGTGGTGTCCATTGGTACACCTCTCCCTGTGTGCTGTTTACCCGCAACTCGTGATACGAGTTCAGGCTGGCGTACAACGCGAAAAACTCGTTGAGCACGGAAGCGAAAACGAACAGATCGCCCTCACCGATATAACCCTCAGGGTCGATCGTCAACTCGGTGCGCAAACCACGTACGGGCAAGCCACGATGCAAGCGATCCACGTGGTGATGCTTGATGTGTTTGAGCCCGCCGAGCAGGCGCTTGCTGACCTTCTCCGCGTGCTGGTCGTAATAACGCGGCAGGTCGTAGGTCTCCAAAATCACCTTCAGCGCACTGACGTCGGCCAACGACAGGTAGTTGAGCGACATGTTGCTGATCAACTTCCATAGAAAGTCGCGGTTCAGCGGCGGCGCGAAGCTCGATGTAGCCGGCGTGATATTGCGGAAACTCAGAAACTCCGGGGTTTCCTCGCACGCCACGCAGATGTCGCCGAGCTTGAGCTTGCGTGGCAGATTCTGATTGGTACACGTCAGCTCGATGGACAAGGTTTCATGAGCTTCTGCGTGACGGATGCCGAAACTCAGGTAGGTATCCAAGCCATTGTGCAGCAGAGACGAGCGCTGGCGGATGCTGTAATGCGGCCGGCTGTTCGGTACGTCGAAACTCGGGTCATGCTCGAAAGACTCGAACGGCACGTATTGCTGGTAACCCAAGCCGCCTGGCTTCCAACCAGTAACGCTTTCCACGGAAAACACGCCGCAGTTTTCCAGGTCGTACTCGGCTGGCAGCAGCAGGTATTCGTCCTGCTTGCCATCGAGACGGATCGGCAGCGCGTCATGCTCGAACAGATTGACGATAGGGGTGCAGAACAGTTTGACGTTATCCAGCGTCGGCCGCAGGCGCTGGATACCGCTCTTGCGAATATCGAAGCGCAGTTCGACGCCACGAGTCTGTTTAAGCGTGTCTTCTGGCAGTGCCTTGAGAATGTCCAGACCGTCGACATCGACGAACAGGAACTTGTCCTGGAAAGCGAAGTACTCCTGAAGGTAGCGATAACCACGGAAGGTATTCAGTGGATACGGGATCAACGCCTCTTCCTCGGCAAACCCCACTGGCTGTACACGGTTGCCGGGCATCTTGAATGCCATCGGCACGCCATTGGCGCCCTGGATAGCTTTCCCAGCAGCGTCCAGCGGAACCAGTTCGATGCCTTCCAAATTGCGCAGCAGGCTCAGGTACAGCATCTGGCTGATGTAACGCTCTCCGGCAAAGTGCAGGCGCAGCTTGCTCAGTTCCAACTCACCAAGATGGCCGTCGGCGCTCATCTCAAGGCGCAGGCTCAACAATGCACCGTCGCCTTTCACCGAGTAGTTCAATGCAGCCAGGTCCAGCGCCACTACCTCGGTCGGGTAGCAGGTACGGAAACGGCAGCGCACGTCATTGATCGGCACGCTCTCGATTGGCGTGTCACGCTCGACCTTGAGTGCCGGACCGGAGCGTTTGAGCGGATCGAATTGCAAAATGCTGAACGCCGGCAGCGGCCGCATATAGTTGGGCCACAGCAACTGCATCAGCGAGTGGCTCAGCTCCGGCAACTCGTCATCGAGTTTCTGGCGCAGGCGCCCGGTCAGGAATGCGAAACCTTCCAGCAACCGTTCCACATCCGGATCCCGCCCGGCCTGCCCCAAGAACGGCGCCAGCGCCGGACTACGCTCGGCGAAACGGCGACCGAGCTGACGCAGCGCGGTAAGTTCGCTTTGATAGTAGTGGTTGAAGGACATTTAGGTCAGCTTTCCATATAGATGTAGGATGTTTTGCTGGTGAACATGTTTGGTCAGCGCATTCTCAGGCGGGTGTCTAATTCAGATAATAAGTGCCTATAATGTGGATCACCGGCACAATCAGCGCACTCTAAAATAAAAATTACTCTGTAAACGTTTTCCGCACAAATCAACCTGCAACTAAAAAAGCTCACGAAACACCCACGCATTGAAGCAATAGAGCGAGATCGCCACTACTATCGCAACAAAAAAAACAGGCAACCCTGAGCGCAAACTACGCTGCACTAAAGAAGCAGAAAAACCTTTGAAAAGATAATAAAATGCAACACCCACCATTGGAATATAAAAAACGACGCAGAACAAAAACAAAAACTCATACACGCTAGCTGGCAAGAAAAACCTTTCCCAGCTCAAGCTAGCGTGCTGAATACGGGGCTGCGTGAAAGACATCAGTATCAGGAGCAGCGCCACGCCCAAATAAAAGCAACGAATCAATTAACGCAACCCCTTTTCATAGAGAAGTTTTGCTAGTTCACGGCGCCGAGCTTTTCCTTCCGCGTTATCACCCGAATAATAAAAATGCCCACCACCGTTGAGCATCTGTCTACCTAATTCCACAGAGGCCCTCATCAATTCCTCATCCGAAAGGCCCGCATAGATCGGATCTCCTTTATCCGTCAAGTCGATGATTGTGGTACTCGCGATATTGGGATGCGAAGTGACTGCCTCTTTCAAACTTTTATTTATCGGTGCTCCTATTAGCACCAGATGGTCAACCTTCACTCCCGCGCGGGCATAATAAATTGCGCTTCGTGCTGCAATCACTGCCCCCCACGAATAACCCACAATATTAAATTGACCTATCTTTGGAATGGGCTTGGCAACCTGCAAGACACTTAAGGGGAACTCTGTAGCCTTATTCTTGCTCACATCGCGACTGATTTTAAGCGCCATCAAATCACTGGTGGGTGTGCACACAACTTCGTTATAGCTTCTGACCGTAACCATTCCGAACAAGTATTTCTTTTCTATATACTCGTTACCGTATTCACACTTCTGCAACTCACCATATTCCAAAACAACCGGATCTTTTTCATCCTGATTATAAAGAACCACTGAAGATGCATCACTCAACATATCAACAAGATCAGGAACATACTTATCCATCCCGGTGATCAGGGAAGAATAATTACCGTATACAGCATTTGAGATGCCGACTTCTGTAAAAGCCGCTATCATGTCATCGTTATAAGCACCCACCATCCCTGCCCCACCAAGAAACACAGTGAGCCCATGCTCCACGGCTACGGCCTTTGGCTGAGGATCTTTAGTCGGCGTACTTTGTGCGGTAGAGATTTTTACAAAGTTCCCGCTAGCGGTGGTTCTGATGTCGGCTCCCATTGGTCAGTCTCTCGATGCAATGTAAATGTCGATCTTTTCCGCTTGCTTATGGCGAGTAACACGGTGAGTAAGGCCTTGGTCATTCGTCACGCCCTCCTCCTCGGAACCATCCTCACGCACTAGCAAGTATCGGGAGTTGGCCATGGGCGCACCCGACGTATCGCTCAATACGAACTGCTCATCAAAACCAGGAAGAATCAAAGGCAACGGCGGCACAAAAGGCGCCGGCGAATGCGAATTGCCAATAATCACCGTCCCGGAGCCAGCCGTGACTTTATTGCCATGGGTGCCCACCGAATCAACGGTGGCGGCGGGCTTGCCGTTGATCAGTACAGTGGTCGCCAAACCGCCCGACATCGCACCACCACATGCCGAGGCGTCGCCTTGGCGGGCGGCCGCGAGGCCGTCGAAGAACACGTCGCCGGAGCCGGCGGCAATCGGGTTGGTTCCGTGGCCCGGCTTGGGGCAAGCGGTGGGGTCGGACAGGCGTGCTGCGGGCTTACCGGACATCGGACTCTCCTTATTTGACCTTCACTTGACCGCTGCCATCCAGGCGTGCGGAGAAACTGACCTGCCGCTTGAACCCATCGACTTCCAATAGCCCTTCAATGCTGAAGGACAGACGAAGCCGGTCATGGTCACGCGGTAGGGAAACGACACGCACATTGCTCATCCGAGGCTCGTAGGCCTCGATAAAGCGCTCTATCGCCAGGCGTGCCTGGGTAAGGGAGTCGTGCAGACTCAGGCGCATGTCGTTGAGATCGGGCAACCCGTAGTCGGACAGTGTTTGCACACTGCCGGCCCGGGTGCTGAGCATCTTGGCCAGATGGGCAGCCACGGACGCCATGATGGAAACCTCGCGGCTCCAGGCGACGCGTTTGTCCGCGTCGCCGTTCAGGCGTTCAAAAAGGCTGCCGTATCCGTTCATGAGGCGCTCCGTTTACTCTTTGTCCAGCTTGCCAACCAGCGACAGGGTGAAATCGGCACCCATGTACTTGAAGTGCGGGCGCACGTTCAGGCTGACGCGGTACCAGCCCGGCTCGCCTTCCACGTCACTGACGCTGATTTGCGCAGCACGCAACGGGCGGCGACCACGTACTTCGGCGCTCGGGTTTTCCTGGTCGGCCACGTATTGGCGGATCCACTTGTTCAGTTCCAGCTCGAGATCGGTACGCTCTTTCCACGAACCGAGTTGCTCGCGCTGCAGCACCTTCAGGTAGTGAGCCAGGCGGTTGACGATCATCATGTAGGGCAGTTGGGTGCCGAGCTTGTAGTTCAGCTCTGCTGCCTTGCCTTCTGCGCTGATACCGAAGAACTTCGGCTTCTGTACCGAGCTGGCGGAGAAGAACGCCGCGTTGTCGGAGCCTTTACGCATGGTCAGGGAGATGAAACCTTCCTCGGCCAGTTCGTATTCACGGCGGTCGGAAACCAGGACCTCGGTAGGAATCTTGGTTTCGATTTCGCCCATGCTTTCGAAATGGTGCAACGGCAGGTCTTCGACCGCACCGCCACTTTGCGGGCCGATGATGTTCGGGCACCAGCGGAACTTGGCGAAGCTGTCGGTCAGGCGAGTACCGAACGCGTAGGCGGTGTTGCCCCACAGATAATGCTCGTGGCTGTTGGCGACGGTTTCCTTGTACACGAACGACTTGACCGGGTTTTCTTCGGGGTCGTACGGGTTGCGCAGCAGGAAGCGCGGAACGGTCAGGCCGACATAGCGGGAGTCTTCGGACTCACGGAAGCTCTGCCATTTGGCAAATTGTGGGCCTTCGAAGTGATCTTTGAGATCCTTGAGATCCGGCAGGCCGGTGAAGCTCTCCAGACCGAAGAACTTCGGACCAGCCGCGGCGATGAACGGCGCATGGGACATGCAGGAGACGCTGGCCACGTACTGCATCAGCTTGACGTCAGGGGAGCTCGGCGACATGAAGTAGTTGGCGATGATCGCGCCCACCGGCTGACCACCGAACTGGCCGTACTCAGCGGTGTAGATGTGCTTGTACAGGCCTGACTGCATGACTTCAGGCGAGTCTTCGAAATCGTCCAGCAGGTCTTCTTTGGAGACGTTGAGGATTTCGATCTTGATGTTTTCACGGAAGTTGGTGCGGTCGACCAGCAACTGCAGACCACGCCACGACGATTCCAGAGCCTGGAAGTCCGGGTGGTGCAGAATCTCGTCCATCTGGCGGCTGAGCTTGGCATCGATCTCGGCGATCATGCGGTCGACCATCGCCTTCTTGACCGGCTCGCCGTTGTTCTGCGGCTTGAGCAGTTCCTCGATGAACGCAGACACACCACGTTTGGCGATGTCATAGGCTTCGTCATCGGGTGTCAGGCGAGTTTCAGCGATGATGCTGTCGAGAATGCTGTATTCGCCGCTATCGGCGCTCTTTTGCTGTGCTGCGCTAGTGCTCATTGTGTTGGCTTCCTTGACTGATAGGGGCTCAGGCGTTCGGTGCTGTGGCGTTCAGGCCCAGCTCACCCAATACGCGGTCACGGGACTCATCGTCGGCGAGAACACCTTCGATGGCTTTGCGGAACGCCGGTGCGTTACCCAGCGGGCCCTTGAGGGCCACCAGCGCGTCACGCAGCTCCATCAGCTTTTTCAGCTCAGGCACTTGCTCGACCAGGCTGGCCGGGTTGAAGTCCTTCATCGAGTTGATGCGCAGTTGCACGGCCAGCTCGTCAGCATCGCCCTCTTCCTGAAGGCGATTGGGCACGCTCATGGTCAGGCCCAGTTCCTGCTTGGAGAGGACCTCATCGAAGGTCATCTTGTCGATGCTGATCGGCTTGCGATCTTCGATCTTGCGCTCGTCTTTACGGTGGGTGTAATCACCGATCGCCAGCAATTTCAGCGGCAGCTCAATTTCCTCTTGAGCGCCACCAATGGCGGGTTTGAAGGTGACGTTGATGCGTTCCTTTGGGGCTACCGAGCCTTCTTTGGCCATGGCTTTTCTCCTTGCGGTTGTGGCCCGGGGGCCTAATCGAGTACCACTTCGAGGTCGAGGTGGCACAGCCTGCGATAAATCTCTTCCTTACGTTCACGCACTGCATGGTTCTGCGGTAAAAGCTCGCAGCAGTTGTGCAGTAAATTCAGTACTTGTAGCGCTAGATCGGGCTCCCAGTCATGCAACCCGGCATCCTGGAGTGCCTGATCAAGCGCCTCGAGCTGGGTCTTGGCCAACTCATACTTCTTGGCCATGAAACACAGGCGTGCCATGGTGAATTGCCAGAAAAAGCGGACGCGCCCACCATGGGCGTTCTGCAACCCTTGCTTGAGTATCTGCACGGCAGATTTCAATCCGTCGCGACGCAAAACCGGAACGACTTCGTCCAGTGCTTTCTCCCAGGCAGGCTGACTCTCAACGTCGGTTTCGACCTTGCGCGGCGCACTTGGGCTTTGCAGATGCGGCATGACGCTGGCAACGATCCATGCACGCGTTGCGGGATCGGCAAATGGTTCGCCATCATGGAAACGCAGCTCGATGATGCCGGGCAGTCGCTGGATCAGTAAGGCGAAGTGAATTTCAACTTCGCGCATCGCCATCTCGGCATCCAGACCTTGCAGGCATTCCCAGACCATGCGCTGGCCGTCGAACCAGAACGGCGCTTTGGCCAGGCTGGCCTCGAGCTCCACGAGCAAATCGGCGTACTTGCCTTGGTCCAAACGCTCCTGATAAGCCTTGAGCTTGTCGGCTGGCAGCCCGCGCAACGCCGTGATTTGCTCGCCATTGCGCTCGGGCAGGATGTCTACGCCCAGCCAAAGCAATGTGCGATTCAGGCGTAAAGCCCGCAGATCGGTGGCCTTCTGCTTGAGCCACCAGGCACATAGCGGGCGCGCGTTTTCCTGCTGGGCGCGCAGCGCCTTCTGAGCCTCTTTCTCGTTGTCGATGGGTGCGCCTGGGGTGAACAGCTGGGTAGCCGCCTGCTTGACCTGCGCGACGGTCGCACTCACCACGCCGGGCTCTGGCTGGTTGTTGGCAGCGCGCTGCACCATGCCACTCAAGCGGCGTGAAATGGGTAACAGCAACGGGGCATCGCTGCCCAAGTGTTCGGTGCACGCGGCGTCGAGCGCCTCCAGGTGTTCCACCATGCGCCGAAACAGGGGCAACTGCTCTTTGATCGCGACATTTTCGGTGAGCACTTGCTCGACACGCGGCAGCAACCAACTGATGGCAGCGGCGCGCGTTCTCGCCTTTGCCGGGTGCACATCGGGCCAATGGTGTTCGCACAGGTGGCGAAGCAATCCTAAGCCAGCGAGCAGCCCTTGAAACGATTCACGCTGATACAAAGCCCACGTCAGCCACGCACTTACGCGCAGATCCTTGGACTGGGTACGAAGCAGGTTCTCGCTATTCTCACGAATTTTCAGCCAGTCGATCTGTCCGCTTTCGTGCATTGAGGAAGCCTTAGCCAACTCACTTTCCAGCGCTTCGTACTCACTGGAGAAGCGAACATCTTCACCAGCGAAAAGCACGTCGGAAATAGGAGTTTTAGCTAGCTCTAGATAATGAGCTGAAAGCTTGCTTGAGTAAGACATCCTCGTCCTTTAACCAGGTAACGTCCATGTAGCCTTAAAGCCGCAAACGATCAGAAAACGCCGCTTGCGGCACTGCTGATTAGGCTGAATCCACAACCCTCAGGCGTTGAAATCCTATGGATCACACCGCCGATTGGCAAGTGTGGCACAATCATGGCGCCGGGATTTTGCCGAAAGGGAGAAGCAGCTCGCAAACTCGACCAAGACCGCGTCACACCTACGTGGAGCCTGGGTACCGGCCAGCCAGCACTGCCTTGCCAGCACCGAAAAAATCGCTGCACCCAATGGGTCTTATGCGCAAAAAGTTGCGCACCACCCTGTGGATAAACCTGTTGATAACCGAGCGATCACCTTCAACTCCGTGACCGGAAATGGCACTGCGCAAAAAACTGCACAGTGCTGCGCAAATAGCTGCGCAGAAATCCCATAAGGCGACTCAAGTCATTGAGCACAGCTAAGCATAAATACATTTAAGTTACTGTTTTATAAGTATTTTAAATTCAATGGCACAGGCTTTGCTGATTAGTTATTACCCACCGGCATTCAGCCCCGGGCATTTCAACTGATTAAGCAAGGAGAGCATCCCCATGGCAACACCAGCGTATATGTCCATCACTGGCGAGAAACAAGGTCTGATCACCGCCGGCGCATTTACCGCCGACTCGGTTGGCAATACCTACCAGGAAGGTCACGAAGACCAGGTCATGGTTCAAGGCTTCAGCCACGAAGTGATCATCCCGCGTGACCCGCAGTCGGGCCAGCCGACTGGCCAGCGCGTGCACAAGCCCGTCGTGATCACCAAGGTATTCGACAAGGCATCGCCGCTGCTGCTGGCTGCTCTGACCTCCGGCGAGCGCATGACCAGCATCGAAATCCAGTGGTTCCGCACCTCGGCTCAGGGCACCCAGGAGCACTACTACACCACCAAACTTGAAGACGCGATCATCGTCGACATCAAGGACTACATGCACAACTGCCAGGACCCGTCCAACGCACATTTCACTCACCTGGAAGACGTGCACTTCACCTACCGCAAAATCACCTGGACCCACGAAGTATCCGGTACTTCGGGCTCCGATGATTGGCGCTCCCCAGTCGCTGGCTAAGCCAACCGACTGTTCAGCACCGGCCAGCCCAGCTGGCCGGTGCTGTTTACGCTTATCCAGAATGCCAGTGGCCGTTTCCCGCCGGATCGGCGGTGGCCGCAGCACTGCACGAGGAACATCGGATGTTCGCGCCAGCCAACCAGACGCACTTCAGCCTGACCGTAGAGGGTCTGTCGACCGACCTGCAGGTGTTCACGCTCACCGGGCGTGAAGCCATCAGCGAACCGTTCGCCTTCGAAGTGGAACTGGTCAGCGAGCAGTCTGCCCTGGACCTTGAAACCCTGCTGCACAAACCGGCGTTCTTGCAGCTCTCCCCAGATGGCAGCGGTATTCATGGCCAGCTCTATCGGGTCGCCCAAGGCGAATCCGGCAAGCGCCTGACCCGCTACGCGGTGACCCTGCGCCCGCAATTGGCCTATCTGGCCCACCGCATCAACCAGCGCATCTTCCAGAACCTCAGCGTGCCGGACATCATCGGCCAGGTGCTTGAAGAGCATGGCATCCAAAGCGACGCCTACGAATTCAAAGTCGGGTCGGTCTATCCCGAGCGCGTGTATTGCGTTCAGTACGATGAATCGGACCTGCACTTCATCCAGCGCTTATGCGAGGAAGAAGGGATCCACTACCACTTTCAGCACAGCAACACTGCCCACAAGCTGGTGTTCGGCGATGACCAGACGGTGTTTCCAAAACTGGCGCCCGTGGCCTACCAGCAAGACTCCGGCATGGTCGCCAATGACCCGGTCATCAAGCGCTTCGACCTGCGCCTGGAAACCCGCACCAGCCGCACGACCCGCCGCGATTACGACTTCGAAAAGCCGCGTTTGAAGCTGGAAAGCGAGAACCGCGGCGATGCCCTGCCCGACCTCGAAGACTATGACTACCCCGGCCGTTTCGTGGATCGCGAGCGCGGCAAGCATCTGGCCAAGCGTGCACTTGAACGCCACCGCAGCGACTACCAGCTGGCCGAAGGCAAAAGCGATCAGCCGCTCTTGGTCAGCGGTCATTTTCTCGCCTTGACCGGACATCCTAAAGCCAAATGGAACGACCTTTGGCTGCTGACCGAAGTCCTCCATGAGGGCAAGCAACCCCAAGTGCTGGAAGAGTCGATCACCAGCGATACCACCGACCTCAAGGACGACTTCCACCAGGGTTACCGCAATCGTTTCAAGGCCACCCCCTGGGACGTACCCAACCGCCCTGCCCTGCATCATCCCAAGCCACGCCTGCTCGGTAGCCAGAGCGCCGTGGTCACCGGGCCGAAAGGCGAAGAGATTCACTGCGACGAGTACGGCCGAGTCAAGGTGCAGTTCCATTGGGATCGTGAAGGCCAAGCCGACGACAAGACCAGTTGCTGGCTGCGCGTATCCAGCGCCTGGGCGGGGGCTCAGTACGGCGGCATCGCCATCCCGCGCATCGGCATGGAGGTGCTGGTCACCTTTCTCGAAGGTGACCCCGACCAGCCGCTGATCACCGGCTGCCTGTACCACAAGGAAAACGTCGTTCCCTACGACCTGCCAGCCAACAAGACCCGCAGCACCTTCAAAACCCTCAGCTCACCCGGCGGCAGCGGCTACAACGAGCTGCGCATCGAAGACAAGAAAGGCCAGGAACAGATCTACCTGCACGCCCAGCGCGACTGGGACGAGAACGTCCAGAACAACCAGAAAATCCGCGTCGGCAACGAGCGCCACGACACCGTCGAACAAAACAGCTACAGCGAATTCAAGGCCGAAGAGCATCACACCGTGCACGCCGACCGCAAGGTCGAGTCACGGGCCGACGACCACCTCACCGTGGGCGTGAACCAGCACGTGCAGATCGGCACCGGCCAGTTCATCGAAGCCGGCCAGGAAATCCATCTGAGCAGCGGCCTGAAAGTGGTGCTCGAAGCCGGCAGCGAGCTGACTCTCAAGGCCGGCGGCAGCTTTATCAAGATCGACGGCGGTGGCGTCACCCTCAGCGGGGCAGTGGTCAATATCAACTCGGGGGGCAGTGCAGGCAGTGGTACGGGGGCGGCACCGATACTGCCGGGGCCGCTGAAGCAGGCGGATGCGGATAAGGCAGGGAAGCTGCTGATACCCGCGCAGAAGCAGGCGCTGCTGCAAAAAAAACCACTCTGCGCCATTTGCGAGGCAGCCAAGGCGAGGGCCGGAAATGTCTGAGCACATGAACGCCTTACCCCATGATCTGCCTTGGCATGGCAACTGCTATTTGCTGCTCGACGGCGTAAGCGTGGAGAACCTGCCACAGAAGCTCTATCAGTGGTCGGAACAACCTAATTTCGAGCCGCTGTATCTGGGAACGGACTTGAGCGAACTCACCGAAATATCTCCATACCTGATCGCCATTGACAACCCAGGCGATCCCATCCGGCAAGCCTTCCTTGCCAATGCAATCGAGGAATGGGGTTACCTGGTCTTCGCCAACACCAGGCTCGATGAGGTTGCCCAGCATCTACGCTGGCTTCTGAAAGTCGAAACAGCAACGCAGCAAAGCTTCATTCTGCGTTTGGCAGACCCAGCCGTAGCGCATGCCCTGTTCGGTATTGGCAACCCCATGTTCTTTGGCCCTATCGAGCACCTATGCCTGCCCGATAGAGTCGAGTCGAACTGGCATGTACACCATGCCCCGCATGCAAGGCCCGCCAAGGATCATGGACAGCCTTATCGTTTGAGCAGCGCAGAAATAAGCGCTCTGGAAGAAGTTAGCTTCCGTCAGACAATTCTGGCTCTGGACGAACACCTACGAACATTCTTCCCCGAGTACCAGGCAGCTCTACAAGGCATGCCGCGTCATCAGCATCTACGCGAGCTGGCCAATAGGGCCTACCGGCTCAATCTCTGCTCCGAGAGAGAAATCTTTCTGTTCGCCAATATCTTCGGCTTCCTTGGGGAAACGGTACTGGAACAGCACGCGGATATCGCTCAACTGCTAGAAGGCTCTTCGCCACGCCTTCCGCTAGAACGAGTAGAGCAAGCTGCATATCTGGCAGAGCAGCGCGCCACGCAGATACAAGGAATGACCTCATGACTGCGCAGACACCTCCTCGCAATAACGCCAACCTGGCAGCCAAGGCGGCCTCCTATAGCGATAGCCGTTCGGCCACCAGCACATGCCCTTTGATGAAGGTCGAAGTGCAACTGCTTCCACTGCGCTATGGGCTGACCGAATGGGTCGATCCATCCTCTGAGGTGTCAGTGCCTTTCACGCTAAAGACCCGGCCTCTGGGCATTCGTCTTATGCGCGATGGTTTTCTCTACATCATCGACAGCGGCACGGGCTATCTCCACGAGTACCAGATCGAAAAAGGCGCCATTACCAAGCTGCTGTGGAAGGATGCCGAAGTTCGTGCCGATACTCGTACCAATGCCATTGGGGAACCGGATTTGATCTTCCCCAGATCCAGCACACTGCATGTGGCCTACTCCGAGCTGCAATGGACCGCCCGCAAATGCACGCAGGTGCTGGCCAGCCAGGCTGATCGCGACTATTTTATGCAGCGGGTGGATCTGAAGCAGGCCGACCCCAAACGGGGCGGCACCCACCTCCTGACGCGTGAGCAGGCGGAGAAATGGCTAGCTGAAGTCGTCCAGAACAAGGTTAATCGTGATGAGCAGGGTCAACAAACCTATCCTGATCACCAGAACCGCCCTGCCTTGGTAGAACCTCACCCGGAAGAACTTCAGGATTATGTCTGGGAAGATCCACCACTCTTCCGTGACACGCATATCGGTGAGTTGACGGCCAGGATTCTGCCGGCGCACGAGCATGATGCGCTCTTTCTGGTGCTGCGCGACGATATTGGCATCATGCGTGACCTGGCACAGCTTCAGGACAAGGTGGTCGGCTGGATCAGCGAATGGCGTGAGGGCGGTGCACAGCCAGGCGCCAACGAACGCGACTACATGATCGCCTGCTATATCGAATCGCGGACGCAAGTCAGCGCTGACGAACTGGCCAAGCTGGAAGACGATGATGCCCAGGCGATGGTCGACGATACTGCCAAGCTGCCTGAGCCTTCACAGCAGCAAACTCGCCAGGCCCTGATCGACTATCTGAATGGTGCCCCCATACCCCGCCCGATAGACCCTACCACCCCGGAACCCTTGCATAGAGCGCAGGAGCGCCAGTTCACCCGCAATCAATTGAACTCAGCGGATCAAGCATTCGTACAGCGCCACTTGGATACGATCATTCGGGTCAAGAAGGATCTGAGCGAGCAAGTCAACGATGTGCTCAATGGCGCGAAACTGGGCCAGCGTGGCATCAATGACCTGATTGACCGCCCTGCCATGGATGCCTTTCTGGTCACTAACCGGGCCAAGCTGCAGCGCTGGGATGCACTGCTGGAGCGGATCAGCACCGACCGCACGGTCATGACTACCGAACTGCGCTTTCATCGCGCAGCCTGGTATTACGATGCCCAGCAGGCCGAACAGGTGGGCTTGGCATTCGCCACCCAATATGCCTGCCTGAAGGATATCGGTCGTTGCGATGCAGCCAATGAAAAGCTCTACGCTTGGCTGGAAGAAAACTCTCAATACGACCGCCCGCTGTTCCATACCCTGCCGCTGAATACCCAAAGCGAACAGGCAGCGCAGTATGTGCTGCTGGGTTTGTCAACCTATGGCGCCGCTGCCGCCATCGATCACTGGCTGGGTAAGCTGAAAGAAATCGAACAAGGCAAGATCCCGGCACTTGACGAACTGCCTGAGCCGACTCAAACCCTTGGGCGTAGCGCTCAATCCACACTCGACCCCGCATTGAGCTTTGGCATCAGCAAAACCATGCAGACCTTCCTCGAGGAGGTGGGGCAGCAGAAAGTACCGGATCTGGACGAGCTGTTTCGCCGTTTGCCCAAAGTTCTACCGAAGCGTCTGCTCGACGCGGCGAAACGTGAAGGCCTGACCTTTGCCGTCGCCAGCGAGGCGGAAAAGGCTGCGCTGAGAGAAGATCTGAAGGAAGTGCTGGACAATCGCGCGGAGCTCAAGCGCCTCAAGAGGCAACGGGGTGTGATCATCAGCACTGCCGACCACAGGGCACCGCGCGCGCAAGCGTTGCAGCTCGAGATCAGAAGGGTTCGCGCCCAACTCGATAGGCTGGAGCCCCGCCTGGCGGCAGCCATAAGCCCTATCGCCGAGGTGCCACAGAACAGCGTGCGCGTGGCGGGTGCAGCCCCTGGGCGCGCCGGCATCACCCTGATCCTGCCCCCAGCCGAGCTGCAGGAAGTCGCAACAGGGCTGCGCAATATACGCAATGGCTACGCCACTGCCGGCACCCTCGGCAAGCTGGGTGACGGTGTGGGACTGGCTGTATTTGTGGCGCAGTTGGTGAATTTGGTGCAGGTAACGAGGGGGACTCTCAGCCAGCCAGCTAATAAAAAAGACCTCATGCCATTCATTGGCGCCGTTATGACTACCGGTGCTGCTGGATTTGCTGCTGCTCAATCCATTGCCAATACGGCACTTGAGGCCAGAGCAGTACAACTGGCCAAGGTGCTACAGGATCACGCGTTAACGGCCACTCGTGTACAGGTGGGGAAACTGCACATCAACCTTGGTCTCTTCGCATATGGTGCCGGAGCTGTTGCATCTGTAATTAGTAGCAAAACACACTACAGCGAATGGTCGGGAGCCGTGCAAAGCGGCAATGCCCAAGCCATGTATGGGGCTGCTGCAGCCTTGGCAGGTTCAAGCGGAATGCTGGCAGCCAATGCTTATGGTTTCGCTCATACCGCCCATGCTTATTCGCAGGTACGGGTGGCCAAAACGCTCGCCACTCGACAAGCAGCCTGGGCACTGGCGGGCCCTCGCCTGGCAACTGTTTTCTTCCGTTTCAATATTGCCGGCGCGCTGTTTACCGCCCTGGAGCTGGGCGGCACATGGTGGTACAACCGCAACAATACCGACGCCCATGACGAATGGCTGCTCAGCACGCCCTGGAGCCAGGATGCGCAAAAGCGCAAGGACTATACGCTGGAGACCTACCAGCAGACCTTGCTTGGGGTCATTCAACGGCCCTTGGCAATGGTTATCCACGGCAGCCACGATAGCTGGTGGCGTGACCTGCTGCTGTCACCCAAGCGCATCGATATTGCCCTGGCGTTCCCAGGCCTGAGCCGGGCAGAACTCGAACGGCCTCTTGCCGGGCAACCCGCCGCACGGCTTAGCCTCAGCGCCTATCGCATCCGCACCGTGCGTTATGAAAAAGGAGAATCCATGGTCAGGTGGCACCCGCTCCATGAGCTGGGGCTGGAACTGGCCGCCAATTCACCGTTGACACTCCGGGTCGAACGCCCACAGCCCATGGACGCAGCCATTGGTGGGTACACCCAGGAAGAACTGCTCCTGGAGCTAAGGGTCGAACGCCGCAACGAGCGCGGCCAGTATCGCGAAGAGCGCCATACCATTCGCCTTGCGCCCGATAAACCGGGCGAATATCCCGCCAGCCAGGCGACCATTCAAGGTCAGGCCGCCGCCAGGCTGCAGATCGATCCTTTGCTATTACTGGATACCCAAGATGCCGCAAACCGCTGATACTCAAACCGCTACCCCACCCGGCCTGGATAAACCACACAAGGCCGGAGATATCCAGGGCTTCCCTGGCGGGCGGGTCAACTATCTGGCTCCGCTGCCACTGCCAACGGGTGAACCTCCTCATGACTATGCCCATGCCATCGGTGAGGTAAATGACATCTACCTGAGCTTTGGTACTGGCTTGCCACCTGTATTTGGTTGGCAAATGACTTTAGCAGGCCCATTTTTCGTGGGTGTCGTCATGCCACTCCTCCTATCTCCTATTCTCGTAGCCATACTAACCCCTTTAGTAGGTGGAACTCTCTTAGATACTTGGCAAATGGCAACAGGAGTACTTGAGGCTGGCCTAGAAATTAGCCTGATAGGTACACCGGCGCTTCTCGCATTGACCCTAGGCGTGTGGCTATACAACCATCTCCAGCACAAAACCGTTATCGCCACCCGCTTCAACCGCCAGCGCCGTGAAGTCTGTTTTGTGCCAGAGGGCCATACCGAGCCCATCTTCGTCCCTTGGGAACAGGTATCCGCTTGGGTAATCGAGGCGCGTGGGGTTACCCAATACGGTGTTCAAAGCCAGTTCGCCATGGGCGTGGGTTTTCACCATGCCCCAAGCGGGCAGGACTACACCCTGGAATTCGCCACCAGCGGTCTGGGTATGGCCATCGGCAACTGGGAAGCCATTCGCGCCTATATGGATCACGAGATCCATAGCCTCAAGGACATTCAGGATCCCTTCGACCTGCAAGGCCCGGACGACCCACCCCATGAGGGCCTGCACACTTTCTACAACGCCAGAGAACGCATGCGTCGCCGCTACCGCGAAGGGGAAGTCGGCAAGTGGTACGTACTCGGCTGGTACTTTTTTCACTTTTACACCCTGTGGACACTGCCCTTCTATCTAACCGAATGGAACATAAGCCGGGTCAAGCGTATGCACCAGCGCAATGTTCCCGAAGCCATGCGCGCCTGGTCAGAGCCCCTGCCCCCCGAGCAATGGGCCAAACCCAGTGACGAACTGCTCAGGCAGCGTGAGCTGCTGATAAACCTGCGCCAACGTCATCCGCAGGGCTCGATATTCGATTTGATGGCCGAGGTGGGACGTATAGCTGCAACCGTCAGGAAGCCGGCTAGTGCCGCAAGCCACTGATGACGACTTCTCCAGCGACCAGTTTTTTGACCGCCATGCTAAATAGATGACGCCTATCGTAGTGGGCAGCCAACCATCCTGGCGCGTGCCCAACCGCTGATCACCGGCTGCCTGTACCACAAGGAAAACGTCGTTCCCTACGACCTGCCCGCCAACAAGACCCGCAGCACCTTCAAGACCCTCAGCTCACCCGGCGGCAGCGGCTACAACGAGCTGCGCATCGAAGACAAGAAAGGCCAGGAACAGATCTACCTGCACGCCCAGCGCGACTGGGACGAGAACGTCCAGAACAACCAGAAAATCCGCGTTGGCAACGAGCGCCACGACACCGTCGAGCAAAACAGCTACAGCGAATTCAAGGCCGAAGAGCACCACACCGTGCATGCCGACCGCAAGGTCGAAGCACGCGCCGATGACCACCTCACCGTGGGCGTGAACCAGCACGTGCAGATCGGCACCGGCCAGTTCATCGAGGCCGGCCAGGAAATCCACCTGAGCAGCGGCCTGAAAGTGGTGCTCGAAGCAGGCAGCGAGCTGACTCTCAAGGCCGGCGGCAGCTTTATCAAGATCGACGGCGGTGGCGTCACCCTCAGCGGGGCAGTGGTCAATATCAACTCGGGGGCAGTGCGGGCAGTGGTACGGGGGCGGCACCGATACTGCCGGGGCCTTTAAAACCGGCGGATGCGGATAAGGCAGGGAAGCTGTTGATACCAGCACAAAGACAGGCACTGCAGCGCAAGCAGCCACTTTGCGCCATTTGCGAAGCTGCCAAGCTGGAGGCTGCTCATGCTGGCTGATGGTCTAGATCATTTACCCCAAGAGCTGCCCTGGGGCACGCCAGCTTATCTGCTTCTAGACGGTATCAGCGTCGAAACCCTTCCCAAGCGGCTCTACGAATGGGCTGAGTCGCCTGATTTCGATCTGGTGTACCTGGAAACCCCCTGGGCCGAATTGAGTGATGTATCGCCTTGCCTGGTTCGCCTGAACGGACAGCACGATCCCGCGCTGGCTGCTTTTATGCAAAATAGCCATGAAGAGTGGGGCTACCTGTTGTTCAGCAACGCCAGTCGAAGTTCGGTCATTGAGCACCTTCGCTGGCTGGTGTGCGTCTGTCATCCGATGGGGGAGAAGATGCTGCTGCGCTTGGCCGACCCCGCCGTCATGCATGCGTTGCTGGACCAGGCAAAAAAAGATAATGACCCGACTCTGTTTGGCCCGATCGACCAGATCATCGCTGCCGATCGTGTTGAAAACACCTGGCATCGGCATCAACGCCCTGGCTCGACAATTCCGATGCAATACAGTCGCCCCTATCAGCTATCCGAAACACAACTGGATCTGCTTGGTGATGTGGCCTTTCGAAGTATCCTGATTCGCCTTGACGCGCATATGCACGAGTATTTTCCCGCCTATCAATCAGCACTGAATTCAACCCAGCGCAGGCAGCATTTGCGATCAATGGCGGAGCGTGCCTACAACCTGGGCTTCAACAGCGAATATGACATCACGCTCTATGCCAACATCTTTGGTCTGCTAGGCGTTGAGGCGTTGGACAAACATCCGGACATCGCCAAGCTGGTAAATCAAACCTCATCGCTCACGCCCAGCCAACGAATTGAACAGGCAGCGGAACTGGCATATGCCCGCGCCTCGTCAGCGGAAAGGACTTCCTGATGACAACCAAAAATCCCAACCATGCCGACAAGGCCAAAAGCGACGCCAAAAGTCCCGTAGGCGCTTGCCCGCTGATGAAGAAAAAGGTGCAGTTGCTGCCCCTGCGCTACGGCTTGGTCGAGCGGCTCGACCCTTCGGCGGCACTCGCCCTGCCCTACAGACTCAAGTCGCGACCGCTGGGTATTCGGCTGATCCGCGATGGCTGGCTGTACGTGATAGACAACGAAACAGGCTATCTGCACGAATACCGTGTCGAGAAAGGCGTCGTGAGCAAATTCGTCTGGAAAGGCAAGGAAGCGGCTCAGGACCAACGGCAGGGAAAGTTGGCGGAGAACAGCCTGGTTTTCGCACGAGGCAGTACGCTGCATGTGAGCTTTTCTGACGTGCAGTGGACAGCGTTCAAATGCTCACAGATGTTGAAGAGCCGTAAAGAACGCGAGCACTTCATGCAGCGAGTGGATCTCTCCAAAGCAACCTGCACTGAAGGTGGAGAGCACCTACTCACCAGCCAGCAGGCAGAGAAGTGGTTGGCCGAGGTGGCTGAGCAGCCCTCAACCAGTGCGCCGCCGGCCGGCGGTAACCCACAGGAGGGTAAAGACTACGTCTGGGAAAACGCCCCGCTGTATAGCAAAACCACCATCGGCCTGGTCAAGAAACAACTGCTCCCCATCTACGAACATGACCACCTCTACCTGGTGTTCAAGGACAGCCTGGGCGTCATGCAGGATCTGGCAGAGGAACAGGACACCGTGGTTGGCTGGATCGAAAAATGGATTCAGCAGAGCCGCAACGACCTCAAGTACAGCATCGGCAGCTACATCGAAACCCTGATGGTGGTGAACGACGATACGGCCAAGCGTGCCGGCACCCGTGGTGCTCTGTTTGAAAAAACCACGCCCGCGCAGCGCCAGACGATTTACGACTACCTCAATGCCCGCAATGACCTCAAGGGCATTCAGAGCAGCAGCCCGGCGACAGCTCATTACCCAGGGCGAGGGTTCGATGCCAAGACGCGAGCTGCCAGGGCGAATGTCGCGGCCAAGAAGCAGACCATGCAGAAGGCATTAGGTGAAGATCTCTACGCCGAGCTGGAAGACGATATCGAAGCCCTAGAAGACCACTCTGATGCCACGCTGGAAGGCAAAGGCCTGGGGGCGCGGGGCATCCATGATCTGGTGCGCCACAAGGAGATGCGCCAATACCTCGAGCAGGAACGTGCACACCTGAAACGGTGGAACGCACGCCTTGATCGCATCACCGAAGATCGCGTCACGCTGTTCACCGCCACCGAATATCACCGCAGCGCTTGGTACTTCGACACTCAAGTGCCTGACCAACTGATGGCCGCTCTGCTCATCGAGCAAAATTGCGTGCGCGACCTGTGTCGTACCGAAGACAGCCTCAAGGCGGTCGGCGAATACTTCCACAAATATCCCTATTACATACTGCCGGCCTTCGCCAGCCGACTGGATCTGAGTTTCCTGACGAGCAAATCAGGGGACCTGATCAAATGGCTCGACGATGCACGCAACCTGAAAAGCGGCCTTGCCGATGCCCAGGTTCGCCTGCAGGAAATCCACACCCTGCTGGGCAACCATTGGACCAACAGCCTTGCCCTCAATGCGACCGCCCAAGCGGCCAGCCAGGCCGTCAACGCCGCCTATTCCCCGGCCATCGCCTTGCGCCTGCAGGATTGGTTGGCCGAGATGCAAAGCAAGCTGAACAGCCCAGACCTCAAGCCCCATCTGGACAAGCTCGGCGCCTACAGCAACCGAGCGCATCGCCTGGGCAACCTGGCAGCGCTGAAAACGCACGGCGCCAACTTGCAGGTGGCCACCGAACAGGATGTCAGCCTGTTCAAGTCGCGCCTGACGACCCTGATCCAGCTGATGGACAGCGAAGATCAATTGAAGGCCCAGCGTGACCGAGCCAAGACCGACAGCAAGCGGAGCACGATAAGCGAGGCCGAACGGCAGAACGCCAAGGTGCAGAGGCAGCAATTCAATCAGCAATTGGCCATCAATCGCCAGCAGCGCACGGCCCTGGTCAATCAAATGCAGGACAGCGCGATCGTCACCAGCGCCGTCCAGGTTGGCTTTGTCGGCGTTAAACTGAAGATGGATGCTGCCCAGCAAAGCCTGCTTAACGAAGAAATCCGCCGACTACGCCTGGGCCCACTGGGCGCCTACGGCGAGACGGGGGCGCATATGGCAGCGGTTAAAAGCAGTGCGCTGCCGTTGCTGGCACTGGTTCTTCAGGCGCGGAATTTGGGGGATGCGTGGGATGCGTGGTTATCCGCGCGACGTAGCGGAGGCACGACGCTCCAGCAGGATCTCATTGTTATTGGGGCAATTTCAGCCCCAATAGCATCAGCCTTTTCGGTCTATCAAAACGCTCATATTGCCCTTGTGGATAAAGCTTTCAAATCCATTGTGTCCAGCTCAGCCGGCAAAGGGGGTATGCAATTCGCGGTAAAGCTGGGCAAGTTGGGATTGGGCCTGGGCGTGGTGATTTCTCCGCTGGCCCTGCTGGGCTCCGCTGGCACCTCCTGGAGCAACTGGAATAAATGGCTGGATGCCACACGCACGGGCACGGCTGGCGAGCAGGCCGGTGCTCTGATGGCGCTGGCCGGGGACACCAGCAGTACCGCAGTCAACGCGGCAATCACGGCCAAGGCATTCGCCGAATTCGGCGGCCTGATGCTGGAGGCCTCACGCGCCGCCCCCGGTCAGCGTGTCGCGGTCATGGGCGGTGCCTGGGCCACGCGCGGTGTGCGCTTCCTGAGTTTTTCCGCTCGCCTGACGCCTTGGGGCCTGGCCGCCACCGCACTGCAGTTCGGGGGCGAGGCGCTTTACAACTATGCCAATTTGGATGATCAACAACGCTGGATGCTGAACTGTTGCTGGGGCCTGGAAAATCAGGACTGGGATTGGCCCGTCCATGCGCAAAAGCTGGCCGAAGCCACTATGCGCCCGCAGGTCAGCGATAAAGGCACGCTCAAGCGCCCGCTGGATGGCGAGCCGGTTCGCCGCCTGGTGCTCAGCCTGCCCGGGGTCAGCTTGGCCAGCTTGCGCCAGCACCCGCTACGCTTGACCGCCGAGTGGAATTACCAGCAAGGCTGGCCGGCGCAGGATGTTGGCCCGCAGGTGCGCAGTGCTCTAACCCTGCTTGGCGATAACCCGCTGACCCTGGCGATTGATCTTTCGCCCAACTGGGTCGGGCCGCAGTCCCACTTGCGCTTGCGCGTGGCCGTTCAGACCGAGCTGGCCAGCAAGCCGCTCAAACAAGACGACGCTTACCTGTACTATGCCTTGCCGCTGCACCCGAGCGCCTCACGCGAGCCGATCAAGGGCGTACCCGCTGCCGGTCCAACCCGTATCGCCCCCCAGTGGCTCGATATCACCCCGGAGTCCCTGCATGCCCCAGGATAAGTATGATCGTCTGCCCCATACAGGGGATTTTGAGCGGGAAAGTGGCAGCGAAGTGTTCTACCTGTCGCCCAAACCCGTGCCCACCGGCATGCCTGCCTTCAGTGGGCAACAGCTGCATCAGGATGCCAATGAGGTGTTTCTGGACGTGGGGGCGGGGCAGGCCAGTGTTGAGTTTGCTGCGCGTGCTTACATTGGCTCAGTTATGTCGCTTGTAGTCTTTTTTGTTATTTGCACTGGAGGCATGGCATCTGTATCTATTCAGTTAGGGGACAGGCCATTCTGGAGTGACTGGGGGAATTATCTACTTAATCCTTATATGTGGGGATTTATTGGTTTGATCGCAGCACTAGCCGCATTCAACATGTTCCGCATCATCCGCAATATCGGCGCCCGTTCCCCCATTCGCTTCAACCGCCAGCGCCGCCAAGTCGCCTTGGTGTTTCGAGGTGAAGCGCCTGTTTATGTCCCCTGGGAAGAAGTGATCGCCTGCGTCTCTGCCAGCCGCGTCATTACTCAGTACGCTGTTATGCCCAGCTTTGCCCTGATGCTCGGGCTGCGTAATGCCGATACAGGTGTCGTCTATTGGGTCACCATTCCCGGTGGCAACCTGGGTCTGGTAGTTAGCGAATGGGAAGCTATTCGGGTCTATATGGAGCAAGGACCCGAGGCACTGCCAACGCCCTTGCTATCAGACGAGGAATTCCAGGAGGGCACCGTGGCTTACTTTCACATGTGCCGCCAGGTGTACCGCAAGGAACACAGTTGGATACGCTATGCCTTCGGCTTTTTGCTGATTCAGTTCTGCAGCGGCTGGACCTTGCCCTGCCATATTGCCCAATGGGTCAAGCGCCGCCCCAAAACCGTTTTCCCCCGAGAGGTGCTCGACTGGTCGAAACCCCTCCCACCCGAGCAACACGCCAAGCCCAGCCAGGCCTTGCTCGATGAAAGCGCCGCCGTGCGCAAGGCCTACGCCCAAGGCCAGACCATGCTCGATTACTACCAAGTAAAGTTCAGCGAAGAAGCGGAACCCGCTGTGGCAGCCACCGAGTAAGCGCCGCGCCTCTCGGCAGTGGCTCGATATCACCCCGGAGTCCCCGCATGCCCCAGGATAAATATGACCGCCTGCCCCATACCGGGGATTTCGAGCGGGAAAGTGGCAGCGAAGTGTTCTACCTGTCGCCCAAACCCGTGCCCACCGGCATGCCAGCCTTCAGTGGGCAACAGTTGCATCAGGATGCCAATGAGGTGTTTCTGGATGTTGGAGCGGGGCAGGCTAGTGTTGAGTTTGCGGCGAGGGCCTATATTGGTTCGGTTATGTCGCTTTGTATTTTTTTCTTACTTACAGGAATTGGCGTAGGGCTTCGTGAGTATTTCAAATACGGTGATAGCCCTTTTGAGTTTGGCATAAGTCTCATGACTGATTGGTTTGTGTGGGCATTCATTGGTTTAATTGCCTCGCTAGCCGCATTCAACATGTTCCGCATCATCCACAATATTGGCGCCCGCTCCCCCATTCGCTTCAACCGCCAGCGCCGCCAAGTCGCCTTGGTGTTTCGAGGTGAAGCGCCTGTTTATGTCCCCTGGGAAGAAGTGATCGCCTGCGTCTCTGCCAGCCGCGTCATTACTCAGTACGCAGTGATGCCCAGCTTTGCCCTGATGCTCGGCCTGCGTAATGCCGATACAGGTGTCGTCTATTGGGTCACCATTCCCGGTGGCAACCTGGGCCTGGTAGTTAGCGAATGGGAGGCCATCCGGGTGTATATGGAGCAAGGGCCCGATGCACTGCCCACACCCTTATTGTCAGACGAGGAATTCCAGGAAGGCACAGTGGCTTACTTCCACATGTGCCGCCAGGTGTATCGCAAGGAACATTGGTGGATACGTTATGTGTTTGGCTTTTTGCTGATTCAGTTCTGCAGTGGCTGGACCTTGCCTTGCCATATCGCCCAATGGGTCAAGCGCCGCCCCAAGGCCGTGTTCTCCCAAGAGGTGTTGGACTGGTCGAAGCCCCTGCCCCCTGAACAACACGCCAAACCCAGCCAGGCCTTGCTCGATGAAAGCGCCGCCGTGCGCAAGGCTTATGCCCAAAGCCAGACCATGCTCGATTACTACCAGGTCAATTTCAGCGAAGAGGCAGAACCCTCCGCGGCGACCGCTGGGTGAGCACCAAACCCATGCATATTGAATCTCAGTGGTTCAACTAACGCATCTCTAGGTTTTGTACGAAAAGTACTGACGCATGCAACGCAGGCTGCAGGCCAGCGTGACCATGGCTGAAAAGCTTCTCGCCAGCTTGTCGTAGCGAGTACCTATTCTGCGGTTCTCTTTCAGCCAGCCAAACATCCGCTCAATGATGTTCCGCTGCCGATACTTTGGACGATCAAAGAGTCGGGGCAGGCCAGGCCGAGGCTTGCGGGGCATGGCACGCAGCGGGATCACCGGCTGTATTCGGTAGCGGTCGCAGTAATGGCGCAAGTGTTGCGCGTCATAGCCTTTGTCAGCCAGTAACCAGCGACTGCGTTTGCGTGGACGCCCCGGCTTACCGGGAATTCGCACCTGATCCAGCAACGGCTGGGCATGAGCGATATCGCTGGTTTGCCCCGGCGAAAGAATGAAGCGTAATGGAACACCATTGGCGTCACAGATCATGTGAATCTTGGTAGTAAGGCCGCCTCGACTACGCCCCAAAGCATGATCTAGCGGTTCTTCAGGCCCCCTTTTTTCCCGGCGCCTGAAGAGGCTCGGGTTGCACGTATCGCAGTGGAATCGATCATCCAGGTGTCCAGATCAATCAGTCCCTCCCGGTTTAATCGGATGTGCAAGCGCTCCAGTATCCGGTCGAACGTACCGTCGTCGCGCCAGTCACGAAAACGCTGATACACCGTCGACCAAGGCCCAAAGCGTTCCGGCAGATCACGCCAGGCAGCGCCCGAGCAGAGGATCCACAGGATTGCGTGGAGTACCAGACGATCATCACTGCGTGGGCGACCCATCTTCTGCTCTGGAGAAACCAGATCCTTGATCAATTCCCACGATGCGTCGGTGAGTTCGTAACGCTTTGCCATGCGGGCCTCCAGCCAATCATGGCGGCAATTTTACCCGTACCGACTTTTCGTACAAAACCTAGAACCTCAGCGTGCCGGCCATCATCGGCCAAGTGCTCGAAGAGCATGGCATCCAAAGCGACGCCTACGCACTCAAAGTCGGGTAGGTATATCCGGAGCGTGTTTATTGCGCTCAATATGATAAATCGGACCTGCACTGCATGCAGCGCTTGTGCGAGAAAGAAGGGATCCACATCCGCTGGATGGCCGCACTCTGGCGGCCGTATCACGCGCGTCTGCAACAGCTCAACAACGATTAAGGTCGGCTACGTGCCAGCGTAACGGGCAATATGGCTGGCATGCTCGGTATTCCAAGGGAGGATGCCGCGCAGCGGCAAACCCGCGCACAGAGCTCGCAGACCATCAATCAGGAGCGGACACAACCACGCACCGAGTACGCGGGAGCAGGCCGACTTATGTGCGGTGCTGCTATCGGCCTGGTTCGAAGAGTCCAATAAAGGTGTTAGCGAGCACGTCCACCGGCTTTTCGGTCACTCATGATCGCCTCGCCCTGGGTACAGCCCAACGCTGATTCACCCAGCTGAACGGGCAAAACTTCTTCGCTATTCGAGGGTCGATTTGCCAAGCTAGCCAACTCGCTCAAGCCGTTAGCCTTGGCATAGCAATGCGGCGATTACCGCAGCTCGAACGGATCGGCATCCTGATGCGCCGGGAAGCGCTCGCGGTAGGCGGTTAAGGCCGCACTATCGAGGCGCTGATGGAACACGCCGGCCTTGTCGTGGGCATCGAGCAGGCTGTCGCCCTGGTAATCCAGCACCTGGGAATCGCCGCTGTAGGGATGGCCCTTGCCATCGACGCCGATGCGATTCACCGCCGCGACGTAGCACAGGTTTTCGATGGCGCGCGCCGGTAGCAGGCGGTTCCAGTGCAGGCGCCGCGCGGCCGGCCAATTGGCGGTATAGAGCAGCAGGTCGGTGCCCTCGGCGTCGCGGCTCCATACCGGAAAGCGCAGGTCGTAGCAGATCAGCGGGCGCACGCGCCAGCCCTTGATCTCGAACAGCGCCTGGCGCTCGCCGGCGGCGTAGTGCTGGTGCTCACCGGCCATGCGAAACAGGTGGCGTTTGTCGTAATGGGCCAGTGACCCGTCCGGCCGCGCCCACAGCAGGCGATTGCGGTAGCTGCCATCGGCGGCCTGGATGATCAGGCTGCCGGTGATCACCGCATTGACGCGCTGCGCCTGCTCGCTGAGCCAGGCGCTGGTGGGGCCGTCTTCCGGCTCGGCCAGCTCGGCGGACTGCATGGAAAAGCCGGTGCTGAACATCTCCGGCAGTATCACCAGGTCGGCGCCTGCAGCCTGCTGCAGTTGCGTTTCGAAATGCGCGCGGTTGGCCGCCGGGTCGTGCCAGGCCAGGTCGCTCTGGATCAGCGCCAGTTCGAGGTGGTCTTGTTTGCTCATCGATAGCCCTCCCGTGATATCGCATGCCAAGCGGTGGACAACGCTTCGCGGTTGTCCACCCTACAGGGCGCTAGATGGCGCTGAGTTTTTCCGCGGCCTGGCGCAGGGTGTCCTCGCGCTTGGCGAAGCAGAAGCGTACCAGGCGCTGCGCCGGGTCCGGCCGCTCGCTGAACACCGACACCGGAATCGCCGCCACGCCATGCTCGCGGGTTAGCCACTGGGCCATGGCCACGTCGTCCAGGTCCGGACGGATCGCCGAGTAGTCGGCCAGCTGGAAATAGGTGCCCGGCGTGCGGCTGAAGGTAAAGCGCGAGCCGGCCAGCAGGTCGCAGAACAGATCGCGCTTGGCCTGGTAGAACGCCGGCAGCTCGTTCACATGCTCGGGGCACTCGGCCATGAAATCGGCCAGCGCACATTGCAGCGGCGTCACCCCGCAGAAGCTGACGTACTGATGCACCTTGCGCAGCTCGGCGCTCAGCGCCGGCGGCGCCACTACATAGCCGGTCTTCCAGCCGGTGACGTGGTAGGTCTTGCCGAACGAGCTGACCACGAACGCCCGCGCGTACAGCTCGTCGTGGGCCAGTACGCTGGCGTGCTGGCGGCCGTCGAATACCAGGTGCTCGTAGACCTCATCACTGACGATATGGATGTCGCGATCGCGGATCAGCGCGGCCAGGCGGTCCAGCTCGTCGCGGCTGATCAATGCGCCGCTGGGATTGTGCGGCGTGTTGAGCACGATCAGCCGGGTACGCGAGCTCAGCGCGGCTTCCAGGCGCTGCCAGTCGATGGCGAAATCACCAGCGGCCAAGGGTAGGTGGATGCAACGCCCGCCGGCCAATGTCACGCTGGGGTCGTAGCTGTCATAACAGGGATCGAAGACGATCACCTCGTCGCCCGGATGAATCAGCGCCTGGATGGCGCAGAAGATCGCCTGGGTGGCGCCCGGCGTGACGGTCACCTCGCTGTCCGCACTGACCGTGCGCCCGTACAGCCGCTCGATCTTCACGGCGATCTGCTCACGCAGCGCCGGCAGGCCGGTCATCGGTGCGTACTGGTTGTGCCCCGCTGCCACGTGCCGGGCCAGCGCCTCGCGCAGCGCTTCGGGGCCATCGAAATCCGGAAAGCCCTGGGACAGGTTGATGGCGCCCGTCTGGGCCGCCAGCTGGGACATGGTGGTGAAGATGGTGGTGCCGACAGCGGGCAACTTGCTGGTGAACATCGAGGCGTCCTGGGCAGTTGAGGCAGACGCCGAGGATAGCCGATGGCGCGAAGCCCACGCACCCGGTAATAATCGCGGGCCAACCGATGAGAAGCCCATGAACGTCGAAGACCTGCGCCTGTTCGTCACTACCCTGGACGCCGGCAGCTTCACCGCCGCCGCCGATACCCTCGGGGTGACCAAGCAGTACGTCAGCCGCCGCGTCGCCGCCCTCGAAGCGCTGCTCGGCGTGCGCCTGCTCAACCGCACCACGCGCCGCCTGCAGGCCACCGAACTGGGCCTGCTGCTGTACGACAAGGCCACCACCATCCTCGCCGACCTGCGCGATGCCCAGGAGCTGGTGTCGGCCCAGGGTGCCTCGCTGCGCGGCACCCTGCGGGTCAGCGCGCCAATGACCTTCGCCACCCTGCACCTGAGCCATGTGCTGCCACTGTTCATGCAGCAGCACCCGCACATCAACCTGGAGGTCGACCTCAACGACCGTGCCGTCGACCTGCTCGCCGATGGCTACGACATGTCGATCCGCATCGGCACCCTGGAAGACTCCAGCCTGATCGCCAAGCGCCTGACCGACATGCAGACCATCCTCTGCGCCAGCCCCGCTTACCTGGAGGCGCACGGCACACCGGCCGATCTCGGCGAACTGCAGCAGCATGCCTGCCTGCTCTACGGCCATAGCCGCCACGTGGAATGGCGCCTGCGCGAGGCCGGCAAACCCCGGAACCTGAGCATGCGCGGCCAGCTGCGCGCCAACAACGGCGAGCTGATCCGCGATGCGGCCGTGGCCGGCATGGGCATCGCCTACCTGCCCACCTTTATCGTCGGCCAGGCCCTGGAGAGCGGCGCGCTGGTGCCGATCCTCGAACAGCACTGGCCTGCCTCGGCGGCGGTGTATGCGGTGTACCCACAGCACCGGCAGTCCGCCCGCGCGGTGCAGGTGTTCTCGGATTTCATCAAGCAGCAGATCGAGCACCTGAGCGCCTGAAATCGTCAACCCAGATAGGACAATAAGTCCATTTGCAGCCGGTTAATCAATCCACCGATAGTCAGTAACATCACCTCCATGCCGCCGATAGAGGCCGCACTCATCAACTGGAGGATTCATCATGCTGGCTATCCGTAAAGCGACCGACCGTGGCCATGCCAACCATGGCTGGCTCAACTCCTTTCACACCTTCTCGTTCGCCAGCTACAACAACCCGAAGGAGCGCGGCTTCTCCGACCTGCTGGTGATCAACGACGACACCGTGGCCGCCGGCCAGGGTTTCGGCGAGCACCCGCACCGCAATATGGAGATCTTCTCCTACGTGCTGCAAGGCGCCCTGGAGCACAAGGACAGCCTGGGCACCGGCTCGGTGATCCGCCCCGGCGACGTGCAACTGATGAGCGCCGGTACCGGCGTGTCACACAGCGAGTTCAACCACTCACGCAGCGAGCCGGTGCACTTCCTGCAGATCTGGATCGTGCCGAGCGAACGCCAGGCCGAGCCGCGCTACCAGCAGGAGCACTTCAGCGAGGAACAGAAACGCGGGCGCCTGCAGCTGATCATCTCGCCGGATGGCGCCGACGGTTCGCTGAGCGTGCGCCAGAACGCCCGCGTCTACGCCGGGCTGTTCGACGGTGCCGAGCAGGCTCATCTGCAACTGGACGACAACCGCTACGCCTACGTCCACGTGGCCAGCGGCAGCGTCCAGCTCAACGGCGAGCTGTTGCAGGCCGGCGATGGCGTAAGGCTGCGCGATGTGCGCGACCTGCACCTGAGCAATGGCCAGCAGGCCGAAGTGCTGGTGTTCGACCTGCGCCCCAACGAGCTGCCCTCGTTGTACTGATGGCTGCGTGAGCGAGGCGAACCAGGGATTACAGGTTCGCCTCGCTCTATATCAGGCTGCGGGGCGGTGCGGCGCCTGTCGCCAGCCCCTAGGCGCTTATATACGCCTGCCTTAGAATGAGCCTCCGCCGCCCGCCGGCCATCTGCTCAGTCGAAAATCCCCATGCGCTGGTTGCTCGCCATTACCCTCTTCTCGCTGGCCCTCGCCGGCCAGGCGGCCACCGCGCCCGCCTCCCCTGTAGCGACCGTCGACAAGGTGTTGGTGGAGAAATCCCAGCGCCGGCTGCACCTGATCAGCGGGGGCAAGACGCTGAAGTCCTATCGCATCTCCCTGGGCAAGCAGCCGCTCGGCACCAAGCTGCGCGAAGGCGACCTGCGCACGCCGGAAGGTTTCTACTGGATCGACTGGCGGCGCAAGAGCGAGAAGTACAACCTGTCCATGCACATCTCCTACCCCAACGCCCGTGACCAGGCTCAGGCGAAAGCCGCGGGCGTAAAACCGGGCAGCATGATCATGATCCACGGCACACCGCTGGACGACGAATACCCCGAGTGGTTCTTCCATACCCTGGACTGGACAGAGGGCTGCATCGCCATGAAGAACGCCGACATGCGTGAGGTCTGGGCGCTGGTGAAGGACGGCACGCTGATCGAGATCCGCCCCTGACGGCCTGTTGAGCTGGGGTGATTACCAACGGATGCTACGCGCCACCTCGGTGCCGCCCGGCGCCAGCCATTGCCCGCTGACCAGCAGCGGTTGCAGCGCCGCGCCAGGCTCGACGCGCCCCGTCAACCTGGCCTGCCGGGCGAGCAGATCGGCCGCCAACTCTGCCTGATGCTGCCCAGCCAGGCGCAACTGCCCCGCCAGTTTCCAGCCAGCCGTGCAATCGAGGGCCAGGCGGGCCTGCCCCAACTCCAGCTGCCAGGGCGCCAGCAACGCCAGTCCATCAACCTGTAGATGGCCCTTGGCTGACAGGCAGCGCGCGCCACTGCCGGTCAGCTCGAGCATGCCCTGCCAGCGCCCCGCCAGGCGGTAGCCGGTCGCCAGGGTGTGCGTATCACTGGCCGGCTGCAGCGCGGCCTGCCAACGCCAGGGCCAGCCGGATATCTGCAACTGCCAGCGCTGCCCCTGATAACCGGCACTCGCCTGTGCCCTCGCCCGCCAGGGTTGCCATTGCCAACGCAGCGGCCCGAGATCACCCAGGCGCTTGGCCTGCCCCTGCCAGAGACTGCCGCTGATGCCTGCCAGCGGTACCGGCAGCGGCGCCAACAGCCAGCGGGCGGGCAGCTCGACCAGCAGGGTCAGGGCGAATACCAGCAGCGCCCACAGCCACGCGCGCCGGCTCATCGCTGCAGGGCCAGTTCGAAGTGCAGCGCCGACTCCTCACGGCGCAGGCTCCAGCGCAACAGCTGCGCGCCCTCCCGCTGCAGCTGCAGGAGCCAGTCCTGTAGCATGCGCTCATCCTTGAGACGCCCCCGTACCAGCCAGTGCTCGCTGTCCGGCTCCAGGGTGTCGATGCGGATATCACGGGCCTTCGCGGCCTGCTGCAGGTCCTCGGCGCTCAGCGTGCTGTCGGCCCCCAGGGTCAGGCTCGAACCTGCCAGCGCCTGCCACTGACCAAAGGCCTGCCAGCGCTGTTGGCCTTCACGCCAGGCCAGCAGCGCCAGCAGCACGGCGATGATCGCCACCGCCAGCAGGCGTACGCCGCGGTGTTCGAGGTTCAGGCTCATGACGCGCCTCCCAGGTCGAAAGTCAGATTGAGTTCGTCGCTGGCCTGGGTCACCTGCACCGCCACGCCAATAGCGCTGGCCATCGCCTGCCAGGCCGAATCGTCGACGGCCTCGTGGCCCTGCAGGCGCAGGGTCCAGCGCTGCCCATCGAACTGCGCAGCGCTCAACTGCCAGCCGGCGTTGGCGCGCAACCAGCCATCGAGCTCGGTCTGCAGATGCTGCAGTTGCCGCACGCGCAGTTGTCGCTCGTCCGCGCCCAGACGCTGCTGCTTGACCCGCTGCGCGGCTTCGCGCAGTGAAGTGACCGGGCCGACCACGGCTTCCACCTGCGCCTGATACAGACCCTGCTGCCGCCACTGCTGGCTGGCCCACAACCCTGCCCAGAGCACGGCCAGGGCCAGGCAGGCCGCCGGCAGGCGCCACAGGCCAGGGCTGAGCGGGTGGGCCTGGCGCTTCGCCCGGCGCCGTTCGAACAGGCTGGGCAGGCCCTCCAGCGCGGCGAGCGGCTCGGGCCAGGCGCCGTCGAGCCTGTGGATATCCAGCTCGCGCCAAATGCCGGCTGGCGCCAGCGCCTGCAGCTCGACCGGCCAGGCCAGCCAGTGCTGGCGTGCCTCGTCGCTGCGGCCGACGAACAGCGTCGACCCCGCCCCCTGGCGCCAGCACCAGGCCGCGCCGGCAGAGGGCTCCGGCAACAGCTGGAACTGCGCCCAGCAGCGCTGCACATCGAGCTGCCACCTCGCACACTGGTCCAACCAACCGTCGAGCTGCGCCTGCTCGACGCAGACCAGCCTCATCCAGCCGGGCTCACGGGCCAGGCAGCCGCAGGCCAGATCCTCGGCGCTCTGCAGCAGGCGATCCTCGAGCAACAACGGCCACTCGTGGCGCTTCAGCCCCGGCGGCGCCGCTACCTGGAAGTGGCTGCACAGCTCGCCCGGCAGCACCAGCGCCACCCGCGCACCTGGTGTTGCCGGCGGCGCTCCCGAACCTGAGGCCTGCACGCGGCCCTGCTCGACCCGCGCCCATTGCCAGGCCTCGGCGTGGGTGCCCGGGCGCAGCAGCAGCCAGGGCCGTGCCGCGCGGCGACGCCAACGCTCACGTTTCATGAACGGCCCCACGGCAGGGCGAAGGTACAGACATAGGAGGCTCCATCATGCTGAAACGTCAGGCGCACGCCCCTGTCCGGGCGCAACCTGTCCGTCGATGGCCAGGCCAGCCAGCGGCTGTCCTGGCGAAAACTGAAACTCACCGATTGCACCCCGTCCAGCTGCTCGCGCAGGGTCCACGCCGGGGCGCCTGCGGCGTACAGATCAGCGGAGGTGTGCAGCAGCAGGCGCTGGCTGCGGCGCTCGTACCTCAGACGCTGGCGCTGCAGGCGGGCGCCGCCTTCGGCGCTCGGCCAGGCGCCGAGCGCCACCCACTGCAGTTGCAGCGCGTCCGGCTGCCAGTCCAGCCAGTTCATGGCCAGCGGCAAACGGCGTTCATGCAGCTGACGCAGTTCGGTGGTGTCGAAACGGCGCTCCAGGGCCAGGCAGAAATCCAGTACCGGCATACCGGGCGCGCCCTGGGACAGGCGCTCGCGCACATTGATCCAGCCGTTGACCAGGGCGGCCAGGAGCACGCCCAGCAAGGCCGTGAGCGCCAGGGCGACCAGCAGCTCGATCAGGGTCAAGCCGCCCTGCCTGGCGCTCACGGGCGCACCAGAAACAGCTGATACAACCCCAGCGACTCGCGGCGCTCGCCATCGGCGAACAGGCTCAGCTCGGCACGCCGCAGGTTGCGTACTCCGGTGCCCTGCAGCTGCAGTTGCCAATGACAGCTGCCGTGGCCCTGGGCGAGCACCCCGGAGAGGCTGCTCTGCGCCGGCCAGAGCTGCTCGACCGCGAAACGGGCTTCCAGCTCACGGGCACACAGCGCCCCGAGCTGATGCTGCTGAACGCTCTGCTGCACGGCCAGACGCTGGCGCAGCACCTGGCTGGTCATGACCGCCAGCACGGCGGCGATACCCAGGGCGACCGTCACCTCGAGCAGGGTGAAACCGCGCTGGCGCTTCATGGCAACGACGTCCGCAGCAAGCGACCGGTGCTGTCCCACTGCCATTGTTCGCCACCCTCGGGCCAGTGCCAGCGCAATGCCTGGGCAGGCCCGACACCGTTTGGCGTGAACAGCAGACGCGGCTCACCGGCAGCCGGCCAGTCGGGCCTCAGCAACCTCGGCCATTCGCCCAGGGCGACCGCCTCGACCTGCCAGCGCAGCCCCTCCCGATCACGCACCTGGCGCACGAACTCCGGGCGCTGGCCGTTCCAGCGCAGACCACGAATCTGCCCGGCGTGCAGGGCCTCGGCGGCCTGGGCGCGGCTGGCCGCCGCGAGGCGTTCCAGGGCCTGCTGCGCCGGCGCCCCACCGCTGTCGAGCCAGGCCACGCCGAGGCTGCTCAACAGGCCGGCGATAAACAGCACGACCAGCAGCTCCAGCAGGCTGAACCCGCGTTGCGCCGACGTAGGGTGGATGACGCTCTGTTCATCCACCATGGCAGCCACGTAGGGTGGACGACGCTTCCCCCGTCCACCGCCTACGACCGCAACGGTGGACAAAAACGGCGTTGTCCACCCTACGCAGGTGCCGTCCACCTCGCTGCAATTCCCGCCCATGGCAGCTTCTCAGAGCTCCCAGTTGCCCAGGTCGGCATCGATGCCCTCGCCGCCCGCGACACCATCGGCGCCCAACGAGTAGACATCGACCCGACCATGCTGGCCCGGGCTGCGGTATTGATAAGGATTGCCCCAGGGATCCTCGGGCAGCCGGCGGATATAGCCGTCGGCACGCCAGGCACGCGGCAGCGGCTCGACGGTCGGCTTGGCCACCAGGGCCGACAGCCCCTGCTCGTTGCTGGGGAAACGCAGGTTGTCGAGGCGGTACATGTCCAGGGCCTGCTCGAAGGTCGACAGGTCGGCCATCACCTTCTGCTTCATGGCCTTGTCCTGGCTGCCCAGCACGCTGGGCGCGACCACGGCGATCAACAGCCCCATGATGAAGATCACCACCATGATTTCCATCAGGGTGAAGCCCCGCTGGGTGAAACGATTGCTGCGCATGATGGCGCTCCTCCTTACAGTGTCAGGCCCTGGTTGAGCTGCATGATCGGCAGCAGCACAGCCATTACGATGAACAGCACCACGCCGCCCATCACCAGAATCATCAGGGGTTCGAACAGTGCCATGGCGGTGTCCACCTGGCGGGCGAAGCCACGCTCCTGGTTGTCCGCCACGCGTTCGAGCATGTCCGGCAGGGTGCCGCTGGCCTCGCCACTGGCCACCATGTTCAGCAGCAACGGCGGGAAATGGCCGCTGGCCTCCAGCGCCCGGTGCAGGCTGACGCCGCCCTTGACTTCGCTGCCGACCCGTTCCAGGGCCAGGCGGATGCGCCGGTTGTTGACCGTGGCGGTGGCCACCTGCAGGGCCTCGAGCAACGGCACGCCGCTGCCCACCAGGATCGCCAGGCTGCGTGACAGTCGTGCACTCTCCAGCACCTGCAGGAGCACACCGACCTGGGGCAGGCGCAGCAGCAGATCGTCGCGGCGCAGGCACCAGTGCGGCTTGCGCAGCAGCACCTTGCCAAGCAGCGCCGCCAGCAGTGCCGCCCCCAGCAGCCAGGGGCCGAGCAGCACCAGGGTGTTGCTGATGCCGATCAGCAGCGTGGTGATCCACGGCAGGCTCTGCCCGGCATGGGCGAACTGCTCGGTGAGCTTGGGCACCACGAAGGTCATCAGGCCGATCACCACGGCCAGGGAAACCCCCATCAGCACGGCCGGATAGATCAGCGCGGTGCGCGCCTTGTGCTGCTGGCGCTGCACCTGTTCGAGGTGCTCGGCCAGGCGTTCGAGCACCTGGGCCAGGCGACCGGAGCGCTCCCCGGCCTCGACCAGCGCGCAGTACAGCGGCGAGAACACCCCGCCCTGGCGCGCCAGGCTGCGGGCCAGGCCAACGCCCTCGGCGAGCGAGCCGCGCACCGCCACCAGCAGGCTGCGCAGGGCGGGCTGGACCAGTTGCCGCTCCAGGGTGCCCAGGGCGTCGACCAGCGGAATGCCGGCGCCGGTGAGGGTCGCCAGTTGCCGGGTCAGTTCGCACAGCTGCGCACGGCTGACCCGCTGGCGACGTGGCTGGCGGCTTTGCGGGTCGTGGCGGTGCAGCTCACGGGCGAACAGCCCGTTTTCGCGCAGCAGCTGCCGGGCGTGGCGCTCGCTGTCCGCCTGCAGACTGGCCTTGTGCGCCTTGCCGGCCAGGTCGACGGCCTGATAGCGATAGGTCGGCATGCTCAGCCCTGTACCGCGCGCAGCACTTCGGCGAGGCTGGTGTCGCCGCGGCCCAGGCAATCGCAGGCCATGGCCGCCAGGCTCTGCCGACGGTCCTCGAGGTAGGCCTGCATGCTCACCTCGCTGGCGCCGCTGTACAACAGTGCGATCAGCCCGTCGTCCAGCTCGATGAACTCGTACAGCCCCAGTCGGCCCTGATAACCGCTGCCCTGGCATAGCTCGCAGCCCACCGGATGAAAGCTGTGGTCGAGGCCGGCCAGCTCCGGCAGCAGCTGCCGCTCGGCGGCCTGCAGGGGGCGCCGCTCGGCGCAACTGCACAGGCGGCGCACCAGGCGCTGGGCGAGCACGCCGCGCAGGCAGGAGGCGATCAGAAAGGGTTCGATGCCCATGTCGCGCAGCCGGGTCACCGCGCCCACCGCGCTGTTGGTATGCAGCGTCGACAGCACCAGGTGCCCGGTGAGGCTGGCCTGCACGGCGATCTGCGCGGTCTCCCGGTCACGGATTTCGCCAAGCATGATCACGTCCGGGTCCTGGCGCAGGATCGCCCGCAGGCCACTGGCGAAGGTCAGCCCGGCACGCGGGTTGATGGCGGTCTGGCCGATGCCGGTGATGGCGTACTCCACCGGGTCTTCGACGGTGAGGATATTGCGGCTGCCATCGTTGAGGCTGTTGAGACTGGCGTACAGGGTGGTGGTCTTGCCCGAGCCGGTCGGCCCGGTGCTCAGCACGATGCCGTTGGGGCGGCCCAGGCAGGCGCGCAGGCCCTGCTCCACCGTGGAGGGCATCCCCAGGTTGGGCAGTGCCAGCAGGCTGGCCTGCTTGTCCAGCACGCGCATCACCACCCGCTCGCCATGGATGCCCGGCAGGGTGGAGACCCGCACGTCGACCTCGCGGCCGGCGGCCCGCAGGGTGATGCGGCCGTCCTGGGGCTGGCGCTTTTCGGCGATGTCCAGGCGCGCCATGACCTTGATCCGCGACACCAGCATGGCCGACAGCGCCCGTGGCGGGCGCAGCACCTCACGCAGGTGGCCGTCGATGCGCAGGCGCACCACCAGGCTCTGCTCGAAGGTCTCGATATGGATATCCGAGGCCTGCAACTGCAGGGCCTGGGCGAACAGGCCGTTGATCAGGCGGATCACCGGCGCCTCGTCATCGCTCTCCAGCAGGTCCTCGATGCGCGGCATGTCGTTCATCAAACTGTCGAGATCGACCTGCTCGCCGATGCCCTCGATCAGCGCCGCGTTCGCCCCCTCGCCGGCCTGGTACAGCTGGCCCAGGCGTTGTTCGAACTCGCTGCGTGACAGGCTGCACACCGAAGCCGGCGCGCCCTCGACGCGCAACAGCTCCTGCAACTGGTCGGTGTCGGCGTCCTCGCACAGCCACAGGCTCCAGCTACCCTCGCCGGGCACCCAGGCCAGGCCGGCCTGCCGGGCCACGCGATAGGGCAGCAGGCTCATTACCAGGCGCCCCCATCGAGGCGCGCACGGCTGGCCGGGAACAGCCGCTGCAGCCCGGCATCGCCGTCCAGCGCCGGCAGCTCCAGGGCCGTGTCGCGCTGCAGGTTCTGGTATTTATCGGCACTGAAGCTGGCGATGCTCGGCCCGTCGCGCAGGATGCGCGGGCGGATGAACACCATCAGGTTCTGTTTCACGCCGCTCTTGGCGGTCGAGCGAAACAGCCGGCCGAGGCCGGGTATGTCGCCGAGCAGGGGCACCTTCTGATCGGTGTTGCTGGCTTCATCGCTGATCAGCCCGCCGAGAATGATCAGGCCGTTGTCCTCGACCATCACCTTGGTCTTGATCTCGCGCTTGTTGGTGATCACGTCGCTGGCCGAGGCGAAGTCGGCGATCGACGACACCTCCTGGACGATGTCCAGGCGCACGCTGTTGTCGATATTGATCTGCGGCTTGATGCGCAGCTTCACGCCGACCTCGCGGCGCTCGATGGTCTGGTACGGATTGCTGTTGTTCTGGGTCACCGAGCCGGTGACGAAGGGCACTTCCTGACCCACCAGGATCGACGCCTCGGCGTTGTCCAGGGTCAGCAGGGTCGGGGTGGACAGCAGGTTGAAGCCACTCTTGCTCTTCAGCGCATTGAGCAGCACGGCGAAATTGAAGCCACCGCCGAAATGGCCGATGCCGGCGGTGGCGCCGTTGACACCCGACAGTAGCTCGCCGAGGGCGGCGTTGTCGCCACTGGCCGCGGCACCGGCGATGCTGGCGATATTCGCGCCGCCGGCGCTGAAGTTGACCACCCCGGCGCCGAGCTTCTCGTCGGCGAACAGCCACTGCACGCCCAGCTCCTCGGCGCGGGAATCGGAAACCTCGGCGATGATCGCCTCGACCACCACCTGGGCGCGGCGGATGTCCAGTTGCTCGACGATCGAGCGGTAGGCCGCCAGCTCGCTGTCCGGGCCGACCATCACCACCGCGTTGGTGCCCTCCTCGTATTCCAGGCGCACCCCGGAATCGCTGATCGGCAGGCGCGCGACCTGGGCACCTTCCGCGCCCTCGCCGGGGGCCTGGGGCGCCTCCTGGCCGAGACCGCGCAGCACCTTGACCACTTCACTGGCGTTGGCATGGCGCAGGTAGATCACCTGGGTATTGGAGGCGCGCAGCTCGCCGCCCGGTCGATCCAGTTGGGTCAGCAGGGCACGCACCCGCTCACGGCTGTCGGCACTGCCGCGCACCAGCAGCGCGTTGCTGCGCGGGTCGGCGATCACCTGGGCGCCGTCGGCGCCCTTGTCGCTGGCCAGCAGTCGGGTGATCAGCGCGCTGGTGTCGGCGGCGCTGGCGTGCTGCAGGGGCATCACCTGCAACGGCTCGTCGCTGACCTGATCGAGTTCGGCGAGCAGGCGGTCGATACGCGCCAGGTTGCTGCGCCAGTCGGTAACCACCAGCAGGTTGGCGGCCGGATACGGGGTGATGACCCCGACCCGCGGATCGATCAGCGGCTTGATGATGCCGAGCAACTGTTCGCTGGCGGCATTGCGCACGCTGAATACCCGGGTGGCGATACCGTCGCCGGCGGCCGGCTGCCCGCCGCTGGGGTCCACGGGCACCGGCTCCAGGCGCGCGGCCTGATCAGGCACAATCTTCACGCTGCCGTTGGGCAGGTTGACCGCGGCGAAGCCCTGGGCACGCAGTTGCGCCAGGAAGATGTCGTAGATGGCTTCACTGTCATGGCGCTCGACCGTGCGCACGGTGACCTTGCCCTTGACCCGCGGGTCGACGATGAAGGTCGTGCCGGTGATCTGCGACACGCTGTCGATGAACTCGCTGAGTTCGGTGTCGACGAAATTCACCTCGTACAGCGGCGACTCGGCGACCGGCAGGTCCAGCACCTCATCGGCCAGAATCTGGGTAGCGCCCAGGGCCAGCAGCGCGGCCAGGCAGTAGCGAACGATCATCTCTTATCCTTGCCGCTTGAAGCCGGTCACGGCAGGCCGTGGCGGCCAGGGCAGGCGCTCGCGCCGCCCCTGGTTGTCGAAAATCAGCCCCGTCTCGTCGATGTCCTGCAGCACGATGCCCGGGGCGAGGCGTTGCCCGCGGCGGTAGCTGCGCACCTGCTGCTCGTAGCGCAGCACCACCACCGTGGCGCCCAGCGGCTGCGCGCGCAGCCCGCCCAGGTACTGGACCGGCAGGCGGGTCAGCGGCACTGCACCGTCGTCGGCCTGCAGCTGCCAGTGGCCCACCAGCAGGCCGGGCGGCGCGGCCACCTCGACGGCTGCGGCACGGGCCGGTTGCGGCTCACGGCTGAGCAGCAGCACGCACTGCGCCGCCAGCCACGCCGCGAGGGTCAGCCACAGGCCGTTCCACAGGCGCGGCGCGCTGATCAACTGACGCCTCGGGGGTGCCAGCCGGGATGGCCCTGTACGTAGCGCACGCTGGGCAGCTGCAGGGCCGGCAATTGCCAGTCGGCCGGCTGCCTGCTCAACCAGGTTTCCACGCGCTGCCAGAGGGGTTCGCCGCGGGCATCGGCGCTCAGGGAAACGCTGCGACACAGGCCGTCGAGTGGCGCCAGACCGGAAACCCGCTTGCCCCCCGCGCTGTAGCTGACCTGCCAGGCCTGCCCCTGCCAGCGCGGCAGATCCTGGCTGTTGTCGAGCAGCAGGGGGTCGCCGAACAGCTGGTCGGCGGCGTTCTCCAGCACGCTTTCCAGCGGCTTTGCCGGCGCCTCGACCACGGCGGCCGGGTAGCCGCCGGTGAGGCTGATCAGCTGCTCGCGGGTGATCGCCTGGCCGGCGGCCAGGGGGCTGTCGTAACGCAGGCCGGGCAGCAACACCTGCATCCGGCCGTCATCGGAGAGGGCCTGATGGAGCAGGCGGTCCCAGCTGCCACCGCGGGTGTCACGCCGCCACAGCGCCTGCGGCGCCCTGGCCAGCGGTTGGTCGAGCCAGGCGGCGTGAGGCGCGCGCTGGCCCTGCAGCTGGCGGCGCAAGCCTGCTGCATGGGCCTGGCCGGCCGGGGAAAGCAATTGTTCGAAGGCGGGGTGAAAGCGGGCGACGAAGGTCCACTGCCCCGCCTGGCGCTGGCAGCCGATATGAAAGGCACCGCTGGCCCGGCAGCCGCCGAGCACCACCGGCACCCGCCTGCCGCTGCTTTGCAGCACCTCGATCGGCGTCGGCCAGAAATCCTGCCCACGGGCACACAACAGCAGGTCGGCGTCGCCCAGCCGTTCGGCCAGCCAGAGGCCGGGCCCGGTGCCCACGTCGGCCAGGGCGATGACCAGATCGGCCTGCTCACGCGCCGCCTTGAACGCCGGCAGCAGCGACTGGTACCACTGTTTCAGGGAGGCTTTCTGGTCCCCGGCATAGGGGTCGGTGATGCCCACCACGGCGATTCGCAGGCCAGCGCGGCGGATCAGGGTGAAGGGCTGCACGCCCAGCGCCTGGGCCTGATCTTCGGCCAGGCCGGCACCCAGCACCGGCCGGGCGAACTGGCGATAGAGGCCGGCACAGCGCTGGGGCCACAACACCCGCTCATCGCTGCTGACCCGCACCTCGCTGCCCAGCAGCTGGCTACCCTGGGCACCACTCTCGCCCTGGGTCAGATAGGCCAGCCCGCTGCCGTTCCAACCCTGGCCGTTCTCCAGGGTCAGGCAGCGCTCGGCGCCGTGGCGCTGGCGCAGGTCTTCCAGCACCGCGCCCAGCACGGCGTAACCACCAGTGCTGACCCCTTCGGCCAGGCGCGCATCGAGCAGCGGATTGAGTTCGCTGCGCGCCTGGTGGGCATTGCTGCCACTGAGCCAGGGCGCGCGGCCCAGGTGGGAAACCGGCCCCAGCCGGGTGGCCGGCACCACCGGCTGGCCCGGCTGGCGGGCATCCAGGGTATCGGCGACGTACAGCAACTCCAGCTCGGATTGCCCGGCCGGCCGCGGGGTCGCGAAGCCCGAGCAGGCACCGAGCAGCGGCGCCACTGCACCGATGCCCATCCAGCTCATCACTTCCCGCCTGCCGATGTCTGTCATCGCCCCGCCCGCCTCACCTTTATGCGTTGTCGGGGCGGGATACTGGGCAGCTTATGTGACAGTTTAATGGCGGTTATTCGACAGCCTTGCCATGGATCCAAATTGAAAAAACCAGATAAATCAGAAAGCTAGCGTCATAAAGCTTTCAATAGCCATTAACAGAACTGCCAAAAAATCATCACACACGGTCTCTAAAGTCCCGGTTTCCTCAAGCCGCTTCACCAGAAAAAGGACATGACCTGATGAGTCGAGATACCGGCGATAACCTGGACCGCAATACCAGTGGCAACCTGCCCATGGCGTCGGTTCTGGATGCGTACCTGAGCCGCCGCAGCGTGATGCGTGGAGGCCTGGGCGCGGCGATCGCGATGATCGCGGGCACCGGCCTCACCGGCTGCTTCGACAGCGGCGGCGGCTCCAGTAACGACAGCCCTGCCGAGCCACCCGCCGAAGAAAAACTGACCCTCGGTTTCCAATCCATCGCCGGCTCGCGCACCGATGCCTGCGTGGTGGCTGCCGGTTACAGCGCCCACGTGCTGGCCCCCTGGGGCACGCCGTTCAATTCCCTGGCCGCGCCCTGGAAAGCCGATGGCAGCAACACCGCCACCGACCAGGAAAACTCGGCCGGCATGCACCATGACGGCATGCACTTCTTCCCCATCAACGGCAGTTCCGAAGATGGCCTGCTGGCGGTCAACTACGAATACATCGACGAAGACGCCCTGCACCCCAACGGTCCGACCACCGTCAACGGCCGCCGCCCGGCCGAGGAAGTGCGCAAGGAAATCAACGCCCACGGCGCGGGTGTCATTCGCATCAGCAAGGTCAATGGCCGTTGGCAGGTGGTCGATAACGATCCCCTGAACCGCCGCTTCACCACCGCCACCGTGATGGACATCTCCGGCCCGCTGAGCGGCACCGACCACCTGAAGACCAAGTTCTCGCCGACCGGCACCCAGACCCGAGGCACCAACAACAACTGCGGCAACGGTTACACCCCCTGGGGTACCTACCTGACCTGCGAAGAGAACTGGCCGTCGATCTTCATCAATACCGGCACCCGCCCTGCCGATCAATCGCGTATCGGTATCGCTACCAGCACCGGCCGCTACGGCTGGGAAACCGCCGCCGGGGATGCCTCGGAACAGAACGACGAATTCACCCGTTTCGACATCACCCCGAGCGGCGCCTCGGCCACCGATGACTACCGCAACGAAGCCAGCACCTATGGCTACATCGTCGAGATCGACCCCTTCGATGCCAGCAACCGCGCGGTGAAGCGCACCGCCCTGGGCCGCTTCCGCCATGAGGGCTGCTGGCCGGCGCTGCCGGTGGTCGGCAAGCCGGTGGTGTTCTACAGCGGCGACGACTCGAACAACGAGTACCTGTACAAGTACGTGTCCAATGCCCTCTGGGAGGCCGCCGACGCCAACCCCAGCGACCGCCTGGCGACCGGCGCCAAGTACATGGACAACGGCACTCTCTACGTGGCGCGCTTCGATGCCGACGGCACCGGTGCGTGGATCCCGCTGGTCGCGGCCACCCCGACCACCGATGGCAGCACCCTGGGCGCCAAGTTCACCGACCTGCCGGGGATCATCCTCAACACCCGGGGTGCGGCCGATGCCGTCGGCGCAACGCCGATGGACCGACCGGAGTGGACCGCCGTCAACCCGCTCAACGGCGATGTCTACCTGACCCTGACCAACAACAGCGCACGCACCGCCGCGCAAGTCGACGCCGCCAACCCACGCGGCCCGAACCGCCATGGCCATGTGATTCGCTGGCACGACAGCGATGATCAGCTGAGCTTCACCTGGGACATCTTCGTGTTCGGCGCCAATGCCTCGGCCACGCCGGACATCAACCGCTCCGGCCTGACCGAGCTCAACCAGTTCGCCAGCCCGGACGGCATGAGCTTCGACAGCCGCGGGGTTCTGTGGATACAGACCGACAACGGCGAACCCAGCGTGACCAGCTACACCAACGACCAGATGCTGGCGGTGATCCCCACCAACCTGACCGACACCAACGGCCAGCAGGTACCGGTCAACGCGCAGAACCAAGTGGACCTGCGCCGTTTCTTCGTCGGCCCCAACGGCTGCGAAGTGACCGGCATCGCCTTCACCCCGGACAACAAGTCGATGTTCATCAACATCCAGCACCCGGGCAACTGGCCATACAGCGACGTCGCCACCGAGGAAACGCCAGCCGGCACCACCGTCCGCCCACGGGCCTCCACGGTGGTGATCCAGCGCAACGACGGCGGCGAAATCGGCGTCTGACCGGCCTGCGCGGCACGGGATCATCTCGTGCCGCCTCCCTTCGCCTGGATGGCGCAGCCGCGACGTCCAGGCGCTCTCTTATCAAAACCTGTTCACCATCATTCACCGTAATTGCACCGGTAATGGCTGCACCGTGGCGCAAGTGGCCTTTCGTAGGGTGGACGACGCTTTACCCGTCCACCGCTCTGCGATCGCAATGGTGGACAAAAAGAGCGTTGTCCACCCTACGCTGGGAGCGGCCGCTTCTGCCTTGTTGCAGTCGATCCACAGAATACAAATGCCCAGACATCCAGAGAGCGTGAACGGGTCTCAGGTACCGCTTGCCATCAACCTCTGGCTACAAGGCGAACGGCAAGGGTTCCCGGCTGATCACCTGCACCCGTTGTGCGGGCACCTGGGCGTGCCAGCGCACCACCCCCTGGGCCTGCACCTGGAACTGGCTGCTGATCCGCCGGCCATCCTGCTCGAACTCGAGCTGCAGCAGGAAGTCACCGCTGTTGAGCAGCAGCCCTTCGCTCAACCGCTCGAACGTCGGGTCGTCCAGCGCGCCCAGGGCCTCGCGCAAGGCCGCCACATCGCGGTAGCCGTTGGCCGGTCGGCCGGTGATGATGCGGGCCAGCAAGGAGCGCGCGAACTCGCCCTCGTAGAGCGCCTCGAGCAGGGGCAGATGCTCCAGGCTCAGGGCATTGGCATTCAGTCGCCAGCCCGAGGTCTGCGGCAGCGCACAGAGCTGCGGATAACGCAGCTGCCGGCCACGCTGCGGGGTGAGCAGCAGGTTCAGCTCGCTCATATCCACCATTGGTTGGTTGGCCGCCAGCCGAGGTGGCGTCTGGCGCAGGTACTGATCGCTTTCGGCGCCGTGCAGGCGGCTTTGGCCGTCGCTGTCGATCCAGTCGGCCAGGGCATGCACCAGTTGCTCGGCGGCCAGGTCGTCGCCGAGCAGGTACTGCAGCTGACGCTCGGCCCGTTCGGCTTCCTGGCCGGCCAGCGCATTGACGTTGAAGCAGCTGTGCAGATCACGGATGCGCAGGGTCGCCGCGCCGCCGGCGAAGTCGTAGCGCAACGGCTGGCCACGCAGGGCTTGCCAGAACAGCGGGCTCTGCCGCCAGGCAGGATCGCGCAGCGCCTGCTCGGCGAACGCCAGGCCGGCGACCTCCAGGGCCCGCGCCTGGATACGCTGCTGCTGCAGGCGCACCGCATCGACCTGCTGGCGCCCCTGCTGCACCATCCACGCCAATCCGCCGGCGAGCATGGCCAGGGCCACCAGCACCATCAATAACGCTGCGCCGCGTTGCTGCCTGCACCCCATCGCTCACCCCTCGAAACACGGAGCCGACAGTCAACAGGCTGAATGTTGCAGGGAAGTGGCAAGCGCCTCTTTTCGTCATCACCGCGTCACCGTAGCGTCACAAAGCCCAGGCAGATTAGCCCTTCAATTTCATGGCGTTGGAGCGTTTTTCATGGGTGGTATCGGTATCTGGCAACTGGTCATCGTGCTGTTGATCGTGTTCCTGCTATTCGGCAGCAAACGCCTCAAGACGCTGGGTGGCGATCTGGGTGAAACCATCCAGGGTTTCCGCAAATCCATGGCCGGCAACAGCGAAGCGGACGAGGCACCAGCCCAGGTGCAGCAGCAGGCACCAGTGGCCGAAAGCGCTCAGCCAGCCCAGGCCCACACGGACCGGCCGGCCTGATGTTCGAAATAGGCTTCACCGAACTGCTGCTGGTGAGCGTGGTGGCGTTGCTGGTACTCGGCCCCGAACGCCTGCCGGTGGCGGCCCGCACCCTGGGCCGCGGCCTTGGCCAGGCTAAACGGGCAATGGCCATGCTGCGCGACCAGGTGGAACGCGAGCTGGATGCCCAGGCCGTGAGCAAGGAGCTGGACGCAGCGCCGTTACGGCAACTGGAGCAGGAACTGCGGCGTGGCATCAATCTCCAAGCTGAGCCGCAGCAGGCAACCGGCAAACCGGAGGGCACACCATGAGCAGCATGCCGTTGACCGCCCACCTGGGTGAATTGCGCAAGCGACTGCTGCGCTGCCTGCTCGCGATCGTGCTGGCGTTCCTGGGCCTGTTCCCCTTCGCGCAGACCCTTTACACGCTGATCTCCGAGCCACTGCGCCGCTACCTGCCCGAAGGCGCGAGCATGATCGCCACCAGCGTGACCTCGCCGTTCCTGGCGCCCTTCAAACTGACCCTGATGGTCGCCGTGTTCCTTTGCATGCCGGTGCTGCTGCATCAGGCCTGGGGCTTCGTGGCACCGGGGCTGTATCGCCGCGAGCGGCGCATCGCCGTGCCCCTGCTGATATCGAGCATCCTGCTGTTCTATGCCGGCATGGCCTTCGCGTTCTTCGCGGTGTTCCCGATGATGTTCGGCTTCTTCGCCAGCGTCACCCCCGATGGCGTGGAGATGATGACCGATATCGCCCTGTACCTGGACTTCATCCTCGCCCTGTTCCTGGCATTCGGGCTGGCCTTTGAGATTCCGGTGGCCACCTTCATCATCGTCTGGGCCGGGCTGACCGATGTCGACACGCTGCGGCGCAGCCGACCCTACGTGATCGTCGGCTGCTTCGTGGTCGGCATGCTGCTGACTCCGCCGGACGTGTTCTCGCAAACCATGCTGGCGGTGCCGATGTGGCTGCTGTTCGAAGTCGGCCTGCTGGCCTGCGGCAGCATCCAGCGCCGCCCCCAGCAGCAAGGCGAGCAGGAACTGGCCGTCACCGAGTGAGGCAGGCCCCAAGCGCGGATGAATGGCGGGATGCGGCTATCGATGGCCTGCTGGCAGCCAGCAGGCCGGGTCAGAACTGCAGGTCGGACAGGCGCCACACTTCGAAGGCGGGCACTTCGTAGGGATGGGCTTTTTTCAGGGCTTTGACGGCGTTGTGGATCAGCTCGTCACCGACCACCAGCTCGACCTTCCACTCGGCGACGGTTGCCAGCTCACCGCTTTTGCCGATGAACGGCGTACTGCCTTGCAGCGGGCGGAATTGGCCGCGCCCCTGGGTTTGCCAGCAGCAGTGTTCGTAACCCGCGGCGCGCCCGGCGCCCTCCGCGAAAACGGCGGCTTTCACGCTTTCCAGGTGACTCTCTGGAACGTAGAAACACAGCTTGTACATCAACTACTCCACTGCAAGTCGCTGAAAACAATGTGCTAATCATGCCACAGCATAATGGCACATTGCCTAGGGCGTGTTCACACTTCCGCACGACCGCGCCGGAGCCCTTCGGGTTGCGCGGCAGTGTGAACACGCCCTAGCATGATTCGTGATACAGCCAACACTGCTGAAGATTCGGACTGGCCTGCTCAGGCGACGTTCACAGGCGCCGAGAGGCGGTCATCGGCCTGGCCGCCAGCAATTAGTATCGCTTAGCAAAGCGAAGCCGAAATCGCCGCACCTTGCAAATGCCCAGAATGAAAAACGCCAGGCAGTGCCTGGCGTTTTTGCTGCTGCGAGTAGATCGATCAGTCGACCCAGACCCGTGCATTGCGGAACATGCGCATCCAGCCGCCGTCTTCCTGCCACTCATCCGGGCGCCAGGAGTTCTGCACGGCGCGGAATACCCGCTCCGGGTGCGGCATCATGATGGTCACGCGGCCGTCGCGGCTGGTCAGGCCGGTGATCCCGCGCGGCGAGCCGTTGGGGTTGGCCGGGTAGGCCTCGGTGACCTTGCCGTGGTTGTCGATGAAACGCAGTGCCACGGTGCCGGACAGGTCGGCTTCGAGCAGGGCTTCTTCACTTTCGAACTCGGCATGGCCTTCACCGTGGGCGATGGCGATCGGCATGCGCGAACCGGCCATGCCGCGCAGGAAGATCGACGCCGATTCCTGCACCTGCACCATGGCCACACGCGCTTCGAACTGCTCGGAGCGGTTGCGCACGAAGTGCGGCCAGAACTCGGTGCCCGGGATCAGCTCGCTGAGGTTGGAGAGCATCTGGCAACCGTTGCACACGCCGAGGGTGAAGCTGTCCTTGCGCTCGAAGAAGCCCTGGAAGGCGTCGCGGGCACGGGCGTTGAACAGGGCCGACTTGGCCCAGCCCTCACCGGCGCCGAGCACGTCGCCGTAGGAGAAGCCGCCGCAGGCGACCAGGCCCTTGAAGTCGTTGAGATCGACGCGACCGGCAAGGATGTCGCTCATGTGCACGTCCAGCGCGGCGAAACCGGCGCGGTCGAAGGCCGCGGCCATTTCCACCTGACCGTTGACGCCCTGCTCGCGCAGCACTGCGATCTGCGGGCGCACGCCCTTCTTGATGTACGGCGCAGCGATGTCGTCGTTGACGTCGAAGCCCAGCTTGATCGACAGGCCCGGGTTGTCTTCTTCCAGCAGCGCGTCGAATTCCTGATCCGCGCAGTCGGCGTTGTCACGCAGACGCTGGATGCGGTGGCTGGTCTCCGCCCACTGCCGCTGCAGCAGACGACGCTGGCCAGTGAACACCGGCTGATCGTTGAAGCTGATCGCCACGTCGCCATTGTTGACCGGCTTGCCGATCACTGCCACGCAGTCGTCCAGGCCAGCGGCACTGAACTGGGCGAGCACGTCCGGGGTGGCATCCTGGCGCACCTGAATCACCGCACCCAGTTCTTCGTTGAACAGGAAGGCCGCGAGTTCTTCACGGCTTTCGACCAGGCCGTCGAGTTGCAGGCTGAGGCCGCAATGACCGGCGAAGGCCATTTCCAGCACGCTGACCAGCAGGCCGCCGTCGGAACGGTCGTGGTAGGCCAGCAGGTGACCGTCGGCGTTGAGGCCCTGGATCACCGCGAAGAAGGCCTTGAGGTCTTCGGCGTCATCGACGTCCGGCGCCTGCTTGCCGAGCTTGCTGTACACCTGGGCGAGGATCGAGGCACCCATGCGGTTCTGGCCACGGCCCAGATCGATGAGGATCAGATCGGTCTCGCCCTTGTCCATGCGCAGTTCGGGGGTCAGGGTCTGGCGCACGTCGGCGACCGGCGCGAAACCGGTGACGATCAGCGACAGCGGCGAGGTAACGCTCTTCTCCGCGCCCTCTTCGCTCCACTTGGTCTTCATCGACATCGAGTCCTTGCCGACCGGAATGGTCAGGCCCAGCTCGGGGCACAGCTGCATGCCGACGGCCTTGACGGTGTCGTACAGGCGGGCGTCTTCACCCGGGTGACCGGCAGCGGACATCCAGTTGGCCGACAGCTTGATGTCGGACAGTTTCTCGATGCGCGAGGCGGCGATATTGGTCAGCGTTTCACCGATGGCCATACGCCCGGATGCCGGTGCGTCGAGCAGTGCCAGCGGGGTGCGCTCGCCCATCGCCATGGCTTCACCGGTGTACACGTCGAAGCTGGTGGCGGTGACGGCCACGTCGGCCACCGGTACCTGCCACGGGCCGACCATCTGATCACGAGCCACCAGGCCGGTGATGGTGCGGTCGCCGATGGTGATCAGAAAGCTCTTGCTGGCCACGGCCGGGTGGCGCAGGACGCGCTCGGCGGCTTCGCCGATATCCAGGGTGCTGGGGTCGAAGTCGTCGCCCAGCTCGGCTTCACGGGTGACCGAACGGTGCATGCGCGGCGGCTTGCCGAGCAGTACTTCGAGCGGCATGTCCACCGGGGTGTTGGCGAAGTGGCTGTCGGTCACGGTCAGGTGCGGCTCTTCGGTGGCTTCGCCAACCACCGCGAACGGGCAACGCTCGCGCTCGCAGATGGCCTGGAAGCGCTCGAAGTCCTCCGCGCTGACGGCCAGCACGTAACGCTCCTGGGACTCGTTGCTCCAGATCTCGTGCGGGGCCATGCCCGGCTCGTCGTTGGGCACGTTGCGCAGCTCGAAGCGGCCACCGCGGCCACCGTCGTTGACCAGCTCCGGGAAGGCATTGGAGATACCACCGGCGCCGACGTCATGAATGAAGGAGATCGGGTTGGCGTCGCCCAGCTGCCAGCAACGGTCGATGACCTCCTGGCAGCGGCGTTCCATTTCCGGGTTCTCGCGCTGTACCGAGGCGAAGTCGAGGTCCGCCGAGCTGGCACCGGTGGCCACCGACGACGCGGCGCCGCCGCCCAGGCCGATCAGCATGGCCGGGCCGCCGAGTACGATCAGCTTGGCGCCGACGGTGATCTCGGCCTTCTGCACATGGTCTTCACGGATGTTGCCCATGCCGCCGGCGAGCATGATCGGCTTGTGGTAGCCGCGCACTTCGTCGCCATGGGGGGTGGCGATCGACTGCTCGAAGGTACGGAAGTAGCCGGTCAGTGCCGGACGACCGAATTCGTTGTTGAACGCCGCGCCGCCCAGCGGGCCTTCGATCATGATGTCCAGCGGCGTGACGATCCGCTCGGGCTTGCCGTAGGCCTGCTCCCAGGGCTGTTCGAAGCCGGGGATGTTCAGGTTGGAGACGGTGAAACCGGTCAGGCCGGCTTTCGGCTTGGCGCCGCGGCCGGTGGCGCCTTCGTCGCGAATCTCCCCGCCGGAACCGGTGGACGCACCGGAGAACGGAGAGATGGCAGTCGGGTGGTTGTGGGTTTCCACCTTCATCAGGATGTGCACCGGCTCCTGCACCGCGCCGTACTGGCGGGTTTCAGGATTGGGGAAGAAGCGCCCGGCGGTGTGGCCGACGATTACCGAGGCGTTGTCCTTGTAGGCGGACAGCACGTTCTCGCTGTGCATCTGGTAGGTGTTCTTGATCATGCCGAACAGCGACTTCTCCTGGCTCTCGCCGTCGATGTCCCAGCTGGCATTGAAGATCTTGTGGCGGCAGTGCTCGGAATTGGCCTGGGCGAACATCATCAGTTCGATGTCGTGGGGGTTGCGCTTCAAGCCCTGGAAGGCGTTGACCAGATAATCGATCTCGTCTTCGGCCAGGGCCAGGCCCAGCTCGACGTTGGCCTTTTCCAGCGCGGCGCGACCACCACCGAGAATGTCCACGGCGGTCAGCGGCTTGGGCTCGGCATGGCTGAACAGCTTGGCGGCGTCCTGCAGGTTGCTCAGCACCAGTTGGGTCATGCGGTCATGCAGCAGCGCGGCGACCTGCTGCACCTCGGCGTCGCTCAGCTCGCCGGCTACGTAGTAGGCGATGCCCCGCTCCAGGCGGCGAATCTTCTCCAGGCCGCAGTTGCGAGCGATGTCGCTGGCCTTGCTCGACCACGGCGAGATGGTGCCGAAACGCGGGATGGTCAGCAGCAGGCGGCCACTGGGTTCCTGCACCGGCACGCTCGGGCCGTACTTGAGCAGACGGGCCAGTACCTGCTCTTCGTCGGCACTCAGCGCACCGTCGACATCGGCAAAGTGGGCGAACTCGGCGTACAGGCCGGTCACAGCAGGCACTTTACTGGTCAGTTGCTCGAGCAATTTACCGTGGCGAAAAGCGGAAAGGGCGGGAGCGCCGCGCAGGATCAGCATCAGGGGACAGCCTCTGGGAAGGGGGTGTGCTTTGAGGGCGCATATTCTAGCCTAAAGCGACGAGCGCGGCACGCCCGCTCATGCCCTGGCCCGCCAGCCAGCGCCCCTCTGCAAAAGCGCTTTCGCCTAGCAGAGCACAGCCGCGCTGTCCAGATATGGCACGGCACGACGTTGGCGTATACTGCGCCGATGCCCTCTCCTTACCTGATTGGCAAGCGCTACGCCGGCTGGCTGTCGGCGATCGGATTACTCCTGATGCTCAGCGGCTGCGCGGAACCTCCGAGCAGCCTGGAGCGGATCAAGGAGGAAGGCGTGCTGCGCGTGATAACCCGCAACAGCCCGGCCACCTACTTTCAGGATCGCAACGGCGAAACCGGCTTCGAATACGAGCTGGTCAAGCGCTTCGCCGACGATCTGGACGTGAAGCTGGAAATCCAGACCGCCGACAACCTCGACGATCTCTTCGACCGCCTCGGCAAGCCGGGTGGCCCGGTGCTGGCCGCCGCCGGCCTGGTCGAGAGCGAAGGCCGCCAGCAGAGCGCGCGCTTTTCCGTTCCCTATCTGGAAGTCACCCCGCAGATCGTCTACCGCAACGGCCAGCGCCGCCCCAGCCGCCCGGCGGACCTGGTCGGCAAACGCATCCTGGTGCTCAAGGGCAGCAGCCATGCCGAGCAACTCGCCGCGCTGAAGCTCGAGGAGCCGGAGCTGCAATATGAAGAGTCGGCGGATGTCGAGGTGGTCGACCTGCTGCGCATGGTCGACGAAGGCGAGATCGACCTGACCCTGGTCGACTCCAACGAACTGGCCATGAACCAGGTGTACTTCCCCAACGTGCGGGTCGGCTTCGACCTTGGCGACTCGCGCAATCTCGGCTGGGCGGTGGCACCTGGCGAGGACACCAGCCTGCTCGAGCAGGTCGACGGCTTCCTGCGTCGCTCCCAGGACAATGGCAGCCTGCAGCGCCTCAAGGAGCGCTACTACGGCCATGTCGACGTACTCGGCTACGTAGGCGCCTACACCTTTGCCCAGCACCTGCAGCAGCGCCTGCCCCGTTACGAGAAGCACTTTCGCAAGGCCGCCCAGGAACACGGCCTGGACTGGCGCATGCTCGCCGCGGTGGGCTATCAGGAGTCGCTCTGGCAACCGGGCGCCACTTCCAAGACCGGCGTGCGCGGCCTGATGATGCTGACCCTGCGCACCGCCCAGGCGATGGGGGTGTCCGACCGTCTCAACCCGCAGCAGAGCATCCAGGGCGGCGCCAAGTACCTGGTGCACGTCAAGGAGCAGTTGCCGGACAGCATTCAGGAGCCGGATCGCACCTGGTTCGCCCTCGCCTCCTACAACATCGGCGGCGGCCACCTGGAAGACGCGCGCAAGCTCACCGAAGCCGAGGGCCTGGACCCCAACAAATGGCTCGACGTGCAGAAGATCCTGCCGCGCCTGTCGCAAAAGCAGTGGTACAGCAAGACCCGTTACGGCTACGCCAGGGGCGGCGAGCCGGTGCACTTCGTGCGCAACATCCGCCGCTACTACGACATCCTCACCTGGGTGACCCAGCCGCAGCTGGAAGGCAGTCAGGTCGCCGAAAGCGGCCTGCACGTGCCGGGGGTCTCCAAGGATCACCCCGAGCAGCAGGAAAAGGCGCCGCTCTAAGCCCTCCCAGCGGCGCCGTTTCCGCATAGCTATCGAACGTCTTTCATCACCCCGATAAACGCCCGCAGCGCCGCCGATACATGCCGGTGGCTGGGGTAATACAGCCGCAACCCTCCCACCGGCGGCGACCAGTCCTCCAGCACGGCGACCAGTTTGCCGTCCGTCAGCCAGCGCTGCGCGGCCATATCCGGTACATAGGCGATGCCCATCCCGGCCACGGCCGCCTCGATCATCAGCTGCGTATGGTTGAGGGTCATCGCCCCCGGCACATCGACCACGACCTCCTGGCCGCGCTGCTCGAACTCCCAACGGTACAGCTTGCCGCTGGGCAGGCGCTGGCGGATGCAGCGATGGGCGCGCAGGTCCTCCGGCGTAACGGGGCGCCCGGCACTGGCCAGGTACTCGGGCGACGCCACGGCTAGAAAGCGGAAATCCTCGCTCAGGGCGACCGCGATCATGTCCTGGGGCACCGCCTCGGCCAGCCGAATGCCGGCATCGAAGCCTTCGCGCACCACATCCACCAAGTGACCGTCGCTGACCAGATCCAGGGAAACCTGCGGGTAGCGCTGCAGAAAAGCCGGCACCACGCGCTCGAGCAACACACGCATCGCCTCCTCGCCACCGTTGATGCGCAAGGTGCCGGTGGGATGGCCGCCCTCCTCGGTCAGCGCATCGATGGCCTGATCCAGTTCCTGCAGCACCGGCGCCAGGCGCTGCAGGAAGTGCTCGCCGGCCTCGGTCGGCGCCACGCTGCGGGTGGTGCGATGCAGCAGCCGCACGCCCAGCCGGCGCTCCAGCGCGGCGATGGCATGGCTGAGCGCCGAGCGCGAGATCCCCAGCTCATCGGCCGCCTTGCGGAAGCTGCGGTGCTGCGCCACCGCCATCAGGGCGGTGAGATCGGTCAGCGTGGGCCTGTTCATTGTTCGCTCCCATTCACCAGCTCATGCGGATTAAAGCCGATTATCGCTACAAATAACCGGACTAGAGTGAACGCTTCACGCAATGATCAAGGAGCACAGCATGAACAAGACCTGGCTTATCACCGGCGCCTCGTCCGGGCTCGGCAGGATCATGACCACCCAGCTGCTCGAACGCGGCGATCGGGTGATCGCCACCGCCCGCCGTCAGGAGGCTCTGCAGGACCTGGCGAGCGCCTATGGTGAGCAGTTGCAGGTGCTCGCGCTGGACCTCACCGATACCGCGCAGATCGGCCACCTGATCGACCATGCTTTCCAGCGCTTCGGCCGTATCGACGTGATCGTCAGCAACGCCGGCTACGGCCTGTTCGGCCCGGCCGAGCAGGTAAGCGACGAGCAGATCGACCGGCTGCTGGCCACCAACCTGAGCGGCTCGATCCAGCTGATCCGCCGCAGCCTGGCCCATCTGCGCGCCCAGGGCGGCGGGCGCATCGTGCAGGTGTCGTCCGAGGGTGGGCAGATCGCCTATCCCGGCTTCAGCCTCTACCACGCCAGCAAATGGGGGATCGAAGGGTTCGTCGAAGCCGTGGCCCAGGAGGTCGCGCCCTTCGGCATCGACTTCATCCTCGCCGAGCCCGGCCCGACTCGCACCAACTTCGCCGCGGCGCTCGACCTGGCTGCGCCTTCGGGTGCCTATCGCGACACACCGGCCGGCCAGGTTCACGGGATGATCGCCAGTGGCGAATTCGAGATCCGCGGCGATGCCGTCAATACGGTCGCGGCGATCATCCAGGCGGCCGACGCGGCCAACCCGCCCCTGCGCCTGCCCTTGGGCAGCACCGCTTATAAGAACATCCACCGCGCCCTGAACCAGCGCCTCGCGATCCTCGAAGCCCAACGCGATATGGCCTTCTCGGCTGACAGTCGGGAGGCCTGATATGTACCCGCATTCCTTGATCCGCCTGGCCGCTGCGGCGGCGTTGCTGCTGGCTGCCATGGGCAGCCACGCCGAGCCGAAACCGAACCAGGTTGCCGGCACCTGGAACCTGATCGCCGCCACGGTCGAAAGCGACGGCGTGATCAGCCATCCCTACGGCCCCGAACCGCGGGGCCGGCTGGTGTTCACGCCGGATCTGCACTTCGTGGAATTTCTGCACGATCCGCGCATTCCGCGCTTCCAGTCCAACCAGCGGGGCGGCGGCACCGACGCGGAAAACCGTGCGGTGATGGCCGGCAGCCTGGCGCTGTATGGGCGTTATACCGTCGATGAGCAAGGCAACTTCAGTGGCAACACCGTGGAAGGCTCGTCGTTCCCGAACTGGACCGGCGACGTGCGCACCACCCGGGAACTGCGCATGGAGGTAGAAGGCGAGCGCATGATCGAAAGCTTCCAGCGCCCTGGCGGTGCCAAGGTCAGCCTGGTGTTCGAGCGCGCTCGATAGGCGAGAACGGCTCAGCGCGTGACGGTCTGATTGCCCATGGCGCAAAAACTCTGCGCCTGCTGCTTCGCTGGCAAGGCACGCAACCGTGTCGAGCACTGCGCCAGGCTCGGTGGGCGGCTGATGCTCAGTACCGCGTCGTCGTCGATGCTGATCAGGTATGGCTGGTTGTAGCGCACCTTGTCGTACCAGGCGCTGATCTGCAGGTCGCTGTAGACACAGCGGTAGCGCATATGGCCGGTGAAGCCCTTGAATCTATCGCGCTGGAAGATGTGGTGATACTGCAGCCAGTCGCGCCCGCGCTGGCCCTTGCGCACGGCATCCAGACAGCCCTGCAACTCGGTGATCTGCGGCTCATGCAGAAAGATGCTCTGGGCCAGATTGGAACCGTCCAACTGCGCCGTGGCCACCAGATACACCTGCCGCTCCGCCGCCTGGGCAGATACGCCCAGCAGTGCCGCTACTGCAAACATCCCTGCTTTGATCAATCTCAATGCTCCTCGAGTGTTGTCACGGGCCTGTGGGAATCCCTGGCCCTATGGCCTAGTTCTTTAACCCGACTAACCCCGCCGCGCCTTGAAAAACGCCTTCAACACCTCACCGCACTCCTCTGTAAGAACTCCGCCCTCCACCAGCACGCGGTGATTGAGAAAGCTCTGGTCGAAGAACTGGCCGCGGCTTACCGCCATGCCCGCGCGGGGTTCGCTGGCGCCGAATACCACGCGCTGTACACGCGAGTGGACGATAAGCCCCGCGCACATGGCGCAGGGTTCCAGGGTCACGTACAGGGTGCTGCCCGGCAGGCGGTAGTTGGCGACGGCCTGGGCAGCAGCGCGGATGGCGACCATTTCGGCGTGGGCGCTGGGGTCCGAGGTGGAGATCGGGCAGTTGAAGCCGCGGCCGATCACCTCGCCGCCCTGCACCAGCACGGCGCCGACCGGCACTTCGCCACGGGCAGCGCCCTCGGCAGCCAGCGCCAGCGCCTCGCGCATAAAGCGCTGGTCCTGGCTGCGGTCGATGATCAAGGGGGCTTTCAAATCCGGGCTCTCAAATCAGGCGATCTCGATGGCGGCCATCAGGCCGGTTTCCATATGGTCGATGACATGGCAATGGAACATCCACACCCCTGGGTTATCGGCCACGAAGGCGATGCGCGCGGTCTCGTTCTTGCCGAGCAGGAAGGTGTCGGTGTAGTACGGCTCGATCTTGCGGCGGTTGGAATCCAGCACCTTGAAGATCAACCCATGCAGGTGGATCGGGTGCTGGTACTGGGCCATGTTGCGCAGCACGAAGATGTAGTGGCCGTCCTTTTTCAGCTTGGCGATGGGCCGGTCGGCGCAGGTCTTGTCGTTGATGTCCCAGGCCTGGCCGTTGATCTGCCAGTACTTGTAGCGGCCGGCAGCTTCATCGGCAGGCGATGCCAGGGAGGCCGCCCATTCGAAGTTGAAGCGCAGGGTTTCGGCCTGCGCGAGGTCCGGCTCGGCCACCGGGTTGGGCGGCAGCGCCGGCGGCCACTCGGCGGAAGGTTCTCTGCTGGCGACAGGCTTGATGGTGGCCAGGCGCAGCGGCCCGTTGCGCAGCGACAGCGCTTCGCTGCCAACCGCCGGCACCTTGAGCGCCAGGTCGATACGCATGCCCGGGCCCAGCCAGTATTCCTTGCCCAGCGGGCGCGGCTCGATCGGGTTGCCGTCCAGGGCGTAGATTCGCGCATCGCCCTTGGGCAGGTTGAGCCGGTAGGTGATGGTGCTGTCGACGTTGATCAGGCGCAGGCGTACCACTTGCCCAGCCGGCAGTTCCAGGGTCGGCAACGACACGCCGTTGATGGTCGACAGGCGCCCACGGGTGCCTTCCCGCGCCGCCTCGCGGGGCACGCTGAACTGGGTGAAGGCGCCCTCCTCGTCCACATGCCAGCTCTTCAGGCACAGGGTGCGCTCATGGCGGAAACCGGTCGGCTCGCGCTCGTCGATGATCAGCGGGCCGACCAGCCCGCGGCCCAGCTGTTTCGCGCTGGACTCGTGGGGGTGGTACCAGTAGCTGCCGGCATCCGGGGTGACGAAGCGGTAATCGAAGAACTCGCCCGGCAATACCGGCGCCTGGGACACATAGGGCACGCCATCCATTTCCAGTGGCAGGCGGATGCCGTGCCAGTGAATGGTGGTGGGCTCGGGCAGGTGGTTGATGAAACGCACCCGCAATTCGTCGCCCTGGCGGCAACGCAGCTCCACGCCGGGGGCCTGGCCGCCAAAGGTCCAGGCCGGGGTGACATGGCCGGGTACCAGTTCGATATCGTGGGGCGCGGCGATCAGCTCGTAGTCGTGGGTCTTGCGGTCGAACGGGCGCCCCAGCCAATAGCGCGCGCCGCCAGCGCCGAGACCGACCACGCCAAGGCCGATCAGACCGCCCAACACCTGTCTACGGGTGAAACTCATGAAACCTGCTCCTGAAGCGGGACTGCGGTGACACTAATCAGGTTTGTTCGATATGCCTCTGCGGGCGCTAGGGTCTGTTGCCGTTTCAACGGCCTGCTGAAAGCTGCGCACGATACACCTTGAGCGCCGGGGCGTTAAGCCACGACACCGTGACATCGCGCCTCGCCCGCGCTCAGGAACGCCGGTAAGCGCGGGTGGTCAGCAGATACACCGGCAGCCCCGAGACCAACACGATCAGCGCGGCATAAGGCGCGGCGCCGGCGTACTCCAGGTTGCCAGTATGCGACCAGACCTTGGTGGCCAGGGTTTCCAGGCCGGTCGGGCCGAGGATCAAGGTAGCGGTCAGCTCTTTCATGCAGTCGAGAAACACCAGCACGAAGCCGGCACCAATGGCCGGCGAGATGATCGGCAGGGTCACTCGCAGAAAGGTGGCAATCGGCGTATGCCCCAGGGTGCGCGCAGCCTCTTCCAGTTGCGGCGAGGCTTTTTCCAACGCCACGCGAATCGGCCCCTGGGCCATGGGCATGAACAGCAGCGCATAGGCCGCCAGCAGCAGGATGCTGGTCTGGTACAGCGCGGGCACGTAGCCGAGGGCGAAGAACACCAGCGACAGGGCGATCACTAGGCCCGGCAAGGCGTGCAGCAGATAAGGCAGGCGATCGGCCAGGGTGGCCATGCGCCCGTAGTAACGCACCACCACCAGGCACACCGGCAACGCCAGCAGGCAACTGAACAAGGCGCCGCCAAAGGAATAGGTCAGCGACGACCACAGCGTCTGGGCGATCTCCGCCACCGGGAAGCTGGCCGAGCTGCCTTCGACTATCCAGAAGCCCAGCATCACCAGCGGCACGCCGCAGCCGATGGCCACCAGCGCCAGCAGCAGCACCTGAGCGGGCCCGCTCCAACGGCCCAGGCGCACCCGCGCCGCGCTACGTGCCACACCCTGCCCGGTGCGCGCGAAACCGCGCCCGCGTAGACGGAATTCACCCCATAACAGCAGCATGCACAGCCCCAGCAGCAAGGCGGACAGCATGGCCGCGTTGCTGCCGCTGAACTCCAGCTCGAACTGCTGGTAGATGGCAGTGGTGAAGGTCTGGTAGCGCATGATCGACGGTGCGCCGAACTCGACCAGCATATGCACCGCCACCAGCAAACTGGTGGCCATCAGCACCGGCCGCAACAGCGGCAGGGTGACCCGCCAGAACACCTCACGGCGACTGCAGCCGAGCATGCGCGCCGACTCTTCCAGGGCCGGGTCGAGGTTGCGCAGCACCGCCACCACCGGCAGGTAGATCAGCGGGTATTTGGACAGGATCATCACCAGCACGGTGCCGCCCAGGCCTTCGAACAGCGGGCTGATCGACACCCAGGTGAAGCCGCTGACGAACGAGGGAATGGCGAACGGCAGGCACAGCAACACGTTCCACTGGCGGCGCCAGCGCAGGTCGCTGCGCTCCACCAGCCAGGCCAGCGCGAGGCCGAGCAGCGCGCAGCCCAGGGTCACCAGCACCATCAGCTTCAGGGTGTTGGCCAACAGGCCGAACACGAAGGGCCGCCACAACAGCGCAAAGGCTTCGTGGGGGCCGACCTGGGCCGCGCGCACCACCACGAAGAACAGCGGCAGCGCGGCGAGCAGCAACAGCGCCAGCACCGGCAACTGCAGCCAGATCGGTGGCCCCTTGCGCCGACGGCAGCTGAGGGTCGGCGCCGGCAGCGGCAGTTCGGGGGTGACCGCCTGGGGTTGCATGATCAGTTCATACCCACTTCGCGTTGCAGCTCCAGGGCATCCTCGGCCAGGCCGATCTGCGCGGCAGTGATGGCCGGCGGCTTGAGCTGGTCATAGGGCTTGAGCAGCGGGTCGGCCGGCACCTTGGGGTTGACCGGGTATTCGGCGGACTGGGTGAGCACGGCCTTCTGGCCTTCCTCGCTGATCATGAAGGCGAGAAACTGCTGCGCCTCCTTCGGGTGCTTGCTGGCCTTGACCACGGCGGCGCCGGAGACGCTCGACAGGCCGCCGGCGTCGCCGTCGGCGAAGTAATGCAGCCTGGATTTCAGCTCGCCCTTCTCTTTCTTCAGCGCCGTCCAGTAATAGCTGTTGACCAGCGCGGCGCCGACCTCGCCGTTCTCCACCGCCTTCATGGCGATCACGTTGTTGGTGTAGGTGGAGCCGAAAGCCTTGAGGCCGGTCAGCCATTCCTCGGCGGCTTCACGGCCGTTGAGGCGGATGACCGCGGCCGTCTGGCCGAGGAACTCACCGCTGCTCGGCACGAAGGCGATCTTGCCCGCCCACGCGGGGTCGGCCACTTCCAGCACGCTTTTCGGCAGCTCGGCCTCGGTGACCAGATCAGGGTTGTAGGCCAGCACGCGCACCCGCGAGGTGATGCCGATCCAATTGCCGTTGTCATCGGAGAATTTGGCGTCGATCTGCTTGAGGGTGCTGTCATCGACCTCGGCCAGCAGGCCCTGGCTGCCGAGCTTGATCAGCGGCGGCGCCTCTTCGGTGTAGACGATGTCGGCCGGCGAGCGCTCACCCTCCTCGGCGATCTGGTTGGCCAGTTGGCCGCCACCACCCTTGCGGATCAGCACCTTGATACCGGTCTTCTTCTCGAAGGCAGCCGCCACGGCCTTGCCGGTGGCCTCGTGCTGCCCGTTGTAGAGGGTCAGGGTCACCGGATCCTCGGCATGGGCCAGGCCGCTGAGCAGCAGGCCGCAGGACAGAACGCTGGCAGCGATCACACGCGCCAATCCGGTTACTCGATGTGCCGACATAAGCCTGTTCCCCTCGAAACAAATAGTTACCAGAGGATTATACGGGCCAACTGCGTCTGATTCTCAGGAAAATCCACCTGGAGAATTCAGCCGTGATGAAAATGCGAAAGCGCGAGCGGCCTGCACCGCTCGCGCCCCGCGCCGCCGTTTCCGAGTCAATCGTCGGTCGGCTGCAGTTCGCGAAGCTCGCCGCCTTCCTGCTCCAGGCGTTGCAGGTAACGATCGCGGTCCAGCAACTGGTAAGGAAAGTACAGGCCGGGCCTGGTCGGCGCCTCGCCGTCCAGGCCCAACAACCGTTCGATGAGCATTGCCACGCTCAGGGCCGTCAGCAACGCGGCCCCCTTGGGGTGCACCACGGCATGTCGGGTGCGCAGCGGCCTGCCTTGCGGATCCTCACCGGACAGTTCGATAAGGATCTCCGTCGACATCGCCCCGCCTTGACGGCGCGTCGAGCTGACATCGATGGCCATGTTGAATTGCACGTTCGGCGCATCCGTGGCCGCCGCGAGGCCGACGACGTCAATGGACGAAAAGCCGTTGGCGCTGATCGGCGTGCCATCCACCGCGCGGAAGCGAGCCTCCGCCTCTTCGCCTTCGCGCCAGAGGTAGCGGTTGTCGCGCCGTGTCAGCGCAGCCGGAAGCATCCTGTTCAGGTGCTCGAAATCGGTGGCGACGGTCGGCCCGCCCGTATCCTGCTCATCGACCAGGGCATTGATGCGGATCTCGTCCACCCGCCGAAACGCCTCGGCGATGCGCAGCGTCGCCACCGTGGTGGCGCCCACCATCCATTCGTAGCCGAGCACGATGGGGGCGGCGTCGGGTTTGTGCATGTAGGTGGCGATTTCCGGGGCGATCTCGAACACCCCGGAGGAAATGCTCAGGTGCGGCACGCCGCGCTTCTGGGCGAAGCGCAGGCCGGCCAGGTCATGGTCCATATAGAAGACCACCACCGCACTGACCGGTTGATCGCCGAGGCCGAGGTCATCGGCAGCGGGATCTATCACCACCGCCCGCGCATTGCCGATTCGCTCGGCGGCTTGTTGAGCCTTGGCCAGATCGCGGCCAGCGATCAACAAGGCAAGGTCGGGATGCTGGGCACGCAGCGCCGCAGCCGTGTGGTTACCGATGGCTCCAGAGCCACCCATCAACAGAACAGGATCAATAGACATGCTGTACGTCCTCCGCTTACTGGCTTAACCTACCTTTAGTAGGAACCTGTAAACGAGCCTAGCCCCTTTAACCTACCATTGGTAGGTTTATGTTCTGGAACCCGACGACGTGCAAAAAAACCATCACTCTGCCACTACCCCATCGAGAGGTCGGTTGTCCAAAGCCGAACGTCGACATCAGTTGCTGCAAACCGCGCGGCAGGTGGTGCGCCATGAAGGTGCCGACCGCCTGACCCTCGGCCATCTGGCCACTTGCGCCGGCGTGTCCAAGCCGGTGGTCTACGACCACTTCGGCACCCGTTCCGGCTTGTTGATCGAGCTGTACCGGTGGATCGACATCGAACGGATCAATGCCTTTCGCGAACTGATGGCGAGCACCACCCGCAGCCTGGAGGATACGGCGCAGCTGTTGTCCAGCGCCTATATCGACTGCGCATCCAATAACACCGACGAGTTCTACGCCGTAGGTGCCGCCCTGGCGGGCAGCGATGAGAAGGCTGCGGTATTCCAGGAGCTGCTCGATAACTGCGTGCAGATGTTCGTCAGCGTGCTCGAGCCCCACGCCAACCTGGCGGCAGTCGAGCTGGAGCGGCGCTGCGCCGGCCTGGTCGGCGCGGGCGAAGCGCTGGCAGGCGCGCTGGTGCGCGGCCGGTATGCCGAGGCGCAGGTGATCGCCACCTTTACCTCGCTGATTCAGGGCGCGCTGCAGCAGCCTGCCTGAGCCATCTCGTGCGGGTGAGTCGCTTGCCAAAACGCACCGTGGCAGTCTTCACGTACAGAACGATTCAAACCTACAAAAGAGACCGGTAGATGATCGACTTCAATAACAAGGGCTTTTTCAAACTCAAGCAGAACGACGAATACGCCCAGCGCGTCAGCGACCTGCTGCTGGAAGACGAACAGGTCATCGACGCCTACAAATCCATGCGCGACGGCGTGGTGTTCACGGACAAGCGCATCATCGCGGTGAACGTGCAGGGCCTTACCGGCAGCAAGAAGGATTTCACCTCCCTGCCCTACAAGAACATCGTCGCCTACTCGATCGAAACCTCCGGCACCTTCGACCTGGACTCGGAGCTGGAAATCTATTTTTCCTCACTCGGCAAGGTGAAATTCGAGTTCACCGGCAAGACGGCGATGGTGGAGATATCCAAGCTGATTTCGGCCCATGTTTTTGGCTGACGTGAGCGAGCGGTGAGGGGTCGATGCCAATGAAAAAAGGCGCGAATCGGTTAACGACTCGCGCCTTTTTCATCAGTGACACCGTTCAAAGCTGCCTCACCTCGTAGAGCGACAGCAGCCATGAACACCGCCCGAGTGCAAGAACGCTCGGGCTACGGCGCGGCCACTTACCAGTTGTAACTCACCTTGGCAGTGACTTCGCGGCCAGAATTGTAGTAGTTCGCACTACCGCGACCGACCACATGCTGCTCGTCAAAGAGATTGCTGACGTTAACAGCCAGGTCAGTACCTTTAGCTATCTGGTAGTTGAACGCAGCATCAAATACCGTGGTGCCTTTGCTTTCGCCGTTGTTGTTTAGATCATTGAAGTAATAGGCACCTACATAACGGGCGCCCAGGCCGACACTGACGTCCGTTCCCGGCACGCTGTAGTAACTCCAGAGCGAGGCTGAATGCTTCGGAGCAGTAACCAGCCTGTTACCCTTGATTGATACGACGTCATAGGCCGCGCCGTTCCATACCTGCAGCGCGCCGCGCAGCACCTCGGTGTCCATATAGGTGTAGCCACCTACCAGGCTAAGGTTATCAGTAATCTCCGTCTTGGCCTCCAGCTCAAGGCCACGCACACGCTGCTCGCCCACAGTCTGCTGATCGATAACGCCGTTCTGCTGCACGACTGCTGTGGCGACGTCTTCCTGAGTCAGCTCATAGACAGCGGCAGAGAACAGCGCATTAATCGCTGTCGGTGAATACTTCACGCCGACTTCGTATTGTGTGCCGCGCTCTGGAGTAGTGCCCACTTCAGGTGGAGCGACGGACTCGACCATGCTGATGTAGGTGGATACTTCGTCAGTGACAATATAAGTCAGCGCGCCGCGGAAGGAGTTTTCCGAAAAGCTATCAGACGCCTTGCTTCCGGCTAGGTAGTCGGTTTCCGAAACGTCCATGGAATCGTTGCGCATACCGAAAGTGAGAATGAAACGCTCATAGAACGACAGATTTTGCTGCAGGAATACAGACTTGACCTTGTTGTCTCGGTCCTTATTCTCATAAATGATCGGTGCAGAAACACCGGTATATCGCGGATTGGCTACATCAATTGGATCTGCCGAACCATATACGGAAACCCCTTTGCTTGAGGAATCGAGATACTCCACGCCCACGATGCTGCTGCTATCGATGTTCTCGAAACGCGCGTCGTATTGCAGGATGACGTTGCCATTGAACTGCTCAGCTTCACTGTCGTAACCCAGGTAGCCCCGGTCAACCAGAGTTCCGCTATGACCGGCAGCGTCACTGATATAGGCGTAGCCGTACTTATCGGACAAATCGCTGTAACGCAGATTACTGCTCAGCGTAAAGCCATTATCAAAGTTGTGGCTGAAGCTGCCACTGACATTGGTGCGCTCGACATCATGGAAGTTGTAGGTTGGCTCGCCAAAGAACTCGTCGCGGTCATACTCCCTGTCCATCGGGTAACCGCCGCTGTTCGGCGTGCTGTCCTGGCGCAGGTGATCCACCACTAACGTGGCCGAGGTAAAAGCCGTCGGAGCCCAAGTCAGTCCCCCCATGAGGAAGTTATTATCGTCTTGTGAGTGGTCATATTCCCGATCACTGTCCTGAAACTTACCAGTGAATCGATACGCGAGAGTCTGATCCGCATTCAGCGAATCACCGACGTCGATACCCGTCTCCTTGTGATTGAAAGAACCGTAGCTTGCATAGACTTGCCCGAACTTGTCGAAGCGCGGCTTCTTGGTCACGAAGTTCACCGAGCCACCAGGGTCGGCAGGGCCGAACAGCGTCGAGTTGGCCCCACGCAATACTTCGACACGCTCATAGGCGAACGAATCTTCACGCACGCCGCGCATCGACCCCAGGGTCAGTCCATCGCGGTAGGTTGTAGCATTGAAGCCTCGGATCTGGAAGTAGTCATTGCGATCATCGGTGCTGTAGTAGTCGGCAATAACGCCTGGTGTGTACTTCAACACTTCTTCAGTCGTACTGGCGCTGCGCTGTTCGATTTCCTTCTGCGTGATCACCGAAACCGAAGCCGGCGTATTGAGAATGTTGGTCGCAACCTTGCCCCCCACCCAAAGCTCCTGAGCGACCACCGTGCTGGCGTCATCGCTGGCGGCCGCCTGCGTGTTGACGATGATCGGCGCAAGGCGATAGGCCTCCTCTTCACTGATGGTGGTGGCCTCCTGGGCAGTTACGCTCAGGGGAACGGCAACCAGCGGCGCGCAGAACAGGGCGGCCGTAGCGGTTCGCTGCCAGGACACGGTGGTGGGAATGGCCCTGGGTTTGCAGTGAGTCATGCTCAAGATCCTTGATTGTTGGAAGCCCCCTGCCCTGCGCGCCATTCGGCGCTATTGCAGAAGTCAGCAGAGGTCGTACGACAATCATATTCGAAAACCTTTATCACAACGATAGTCATTAACAATAAAGTTCCCGACTGTTACATAAAAATCCAAAGCTTGGACGCCGGACACTGCCATCGCCGAACGCTCTCCACCTTTGAAGGTCGCGGATCACGCCGGTCCGAGCAAGACTCTGCACGCGAACATCACGAAGCCCGCCATAGCAGGGATTTCAGATTTACCGCTCATAGGCGGCAGACGCGACCCCGGCGGGGCTGGATAAGCGCCTGGTTCGTCCTTTCCAACCTGCCACCCTCCATCTCACCCCCCCTCACGATCGACTGACGGAACGAAATCAAAGTGCCACCAGTCGTAAAGATTGCAGAAAACTGAGGATCGGCCGACACGATCCCATGAGAGCAGCGTGCAACCCTGCTCGGCCCAGGCTGGAAAGGATAATCCGCTCGGTTACTTATCTAGTCTTTTTCAGAGCCTCGCCTGATGAACAAAACCCTGCTCGGCGTGCGAGCGTTGATGTCGGTACCCAAGGACAACCCCGGCCTGGTCAAGGCGCAATACATCGCGCTGGCTCGCCAACTGCCGATGATGTATTTCATCCTGCTGGTCAACACGCTGATGCTGGCAGGCACCCACTTTGCGGTCGCGCCGCGCTGGCTGGTGGTGTATTGCCCGTTGCTCATGACGTTGTTCGGCGTGATTCGTGCCGTGGAATGGTTCCGCACGCGCAAGCGGACGCGCAGCCCGGCGCAGATGCTGACCGCGCTGAAACGCACCAACATGCTCGCGCCGTTCGTGGCCGTGGCCTTCACCGCCTGGTCGCTGGCGCTGTTTCCTTATGGCGATGGCTACACCCAGGCCCATGTCGCCTTCTATATGGCGATCACCGTCATCGGCTGCATCTTCTGCATGATGCACCTGCTGCCAGCCGCCCTGGCCACCACGGCAGTGGTCAACACGGCGTTCGTGGTGTTCTTCGCATCGACCAATATCATCACCTTCGTCGCCACGGCGATTGACGTGCTGCTGGTGTCCATCGCCATGCTGGTCATCCTCAAGGCGCAGTACGCCGATTTCACCCGGCTGGTGAACATGCAGGCGCACACGGCGAAACTCAGCGAGGAAAACCTGCACCTGGCCAATCAGGACAGCCTCACCGGGCTGGCCAATCGACGGCAGTTCTTTTCCCGCCTCGACACGCAATTGTCCCGCGCCCGCGAGCAACAGACTCGCCTGGCCGTGGGGCTGATCGACCTGGATGGCTTCAAGCCGGTCAACGATCTGTATGGCCATAGCGTTGGCGACCGGCTGCTCTATCAGGTTGGCCAGCGCCTGACCGGGCTGCTCGACGAGGGTGTGCACCTGGCGCGGCTGGGCGGCGACGAGTTCGCGCTGATCATCACCCAAGCCATGAGCGACGACCAGTTGTGGGCGTTTGGCGAGAAAATCTGCGCCAGCCTGCGCGAGCCGTTTCTGCTGGTGGACATTCCCATCCAGATCAGTGGGTCACTGGGCATCGCGACCTTCCCGGACCAGGCATCCAGCGCCACCCAGGTGTACGAATATGCCGACTATGCCCTGTACCAGAGCAAGCGCCACCGCCCCGGCACGGTGTGCCTGTTCAGCGCAGCCCATCGCCAGCAGCTCAACCGCGAAGGGCTGACCGAACAGGCCCTGCGCAGAGCCGATCTGGACGGTGAGTTTCACGTGGTGTTCCAGCCGATCGTGGACATTCACCGTTCGCAAACCGTCGCCTTCGAGGCACTGGCACGCTGGCAAAGCCCGGAGCTGGGCAAGGTGCCGCCCTGTGAGTTCATCCCGATCGCCGAGCGCGTCGGCATGGTCAATCGCCTCACGGTGCCATTGCTGAGAAAGGCGTTGGATACGGCCGCCAGCTGGCCTGCGGGTATCCGTCTGTCATTCAACCTGTCGGCCCACGACTGTGGTTCGCAGGACGCTGCCCAGCAGATCGTCGAACTGATCAAGCGCAGCCCCTTCGACCCGGCCCGTCTCGATCTCGAGATCACCGAAACCGCGGCCATCCAGGACCTGCCGCAGACCCAGCGGACCATCAGCCGGTTGCGCCAACTGGGCTGCGGCATTTCCCTCGACGACTTCGGCACCGGCTATTCCAGCCTGAGCCACATCCACGCACTGTCGCTGACCAAACTGAAGGTGGACCGCAGCTTTGTCACCGCCATCGACGTCGACCCGGCCAGCTTCAAGATCGTCAAGTCGCTGGTCGCCCTGTGCCAGGACATGCAGCTGGAATGCATCGTCGAAGGCGTGGAAACCGCCGCCGAACTCGCCGCCCTGAAAACCCTCGGCTGCACCTGGGCCCAGGGCTACCTGTTCGCCAAACCCATGCCTGCCTGCGACATCGGCGCCTGGCTTGAAGGCGAGCAATTGGCCAAGGTGAAGGCGGTTTGATTCGAGGATAGGGCAAGGCGCAACTCGCGCTCATGCCCTGGCAACAGCCTCTGATTTAACTTCGTCCCCTCGCGGCAGTAATCCCGGCCGGTAGCGAAATAGATACGTGCTTGGCGACGCAGAACACAAACTGAATTAGCCAACACCAAAAAGCCAAAAGCCCGCTGTTACGCGGGCTTTGGGCATTTTTGCTAGATCGTACCGGACAGTGCCGGACGGGGGTCATTTACATTCGATTATGATTTGAAGTCTGGCGTGAACACACGACGTTGTTTGGCATTAGACACTAGAATTCTCGCCCTAAATGGATGTCCAGGTGCAGTAGACCACTACGATTCCAATCGTTGAGTTTTGGATACCCGCAGATCTCATTTGTATTTCTTGTTCACCTTGATCGGTGACTCGTGCTCGTCAAACTTACTGACGATTCCGTCCCGTTTGAGACGCTCAAGCAGTGCGCGATCGGCGGATGTGTTCGGGATGCGCGGCTTATCGCGCCCCACCGCCGTCAGCTTCGGATAGTCGCCGTCGAGCGCCATCAACACCTTGAAGAGCTGCTGGCGACTGATAGACGCCAGGTGAGGTTCGAGTAGTAGTACGATCTGCTGCGCTGTGACGCCTCCTTGCGCCATTTTCTGCACGGCAACTGCAGGGAGTTCGTACCTATTCTGAGTAGCGAATCTGGCCAACTCTTTGAGCCCACGCGGTTCAGCCACTTCCGCGTATTCAGCGGCCTGCTTTAGTATCACCTCCTTGATTGCGGAGTTGACCTCATCGCTTGCTAGGAGCATCGCAAGATCAGGCTGCACAACTTCCGGTGTCATGTAGCTGGAGAACTTCTTCGACTCACGGATAAATGCTTTGCGCGTCGGCCAATCCGTCTGTGCAAGGTGCTCATAGGAATCCGCATCGTCCGCAATGATGTCGTGTTTGAGTAGCAGCGGGAAGAGTACTCCTGCCTCCGCCTCTATATCATCAACATCAAGGTAGCTATCCAGGCTCATACTCGCGACCAGCTTTGAGCGTAGCGCTGCGGATGGAAGCTGATCTGTTGCCGCCAGTATGGCGACCGCCAACGAAGTCTTCGACGCCTCGTCAGCGGCGCTGATCTCTGTAATCTCGCCAGCAGCAGTCAGAATCGTCGCCAGCGCTGCATCGACAGATCCAAGGGTCTCGACGTAGCGGCTGACGTTGCTAAACGTTGCTGGAACTCGCTCATGTGCAGCCAATGCCGGCCAGGCACCGTCAGAAACATCTGCGAGGTCAGCAACTTCACAATCTGGAGCTGCACACTCGATGACAGCGCCAAGGTTAGCCGCGTCTTGCTCAAGCACATCTTCGATCACCGAGAGAAAGTTCTCGTTTGCATCGATTGTCGCAGACGCACCCTCGACAGCTTTCAGATAGGTGCCCACATGCTTGAGCACATAGTCGTATACCGTCTCGCTAGCTGCACTGATGACGTCGAGCGCAACGGTTACCGTATTGTCGATGGCGATTGCGAGGTTCTTGTGCGTAACCGCGTACAGGTTGCGCGCTACGAACGACGGGCGAACTTGCCGACCTAGCGGTTCCAGATGAGGCAGAGTAATGCTAACTGCCGCAAAGAGCGCGCCAATACGTTCTGCCTGGGCAGGTTTAGTCGTGCAAGACGTAAGCACCGAAAGCTCAGCGTAGTGTTCCGCCAAGTATTCAGATACCGCAGTATCCGTTCGTTGCTTTGAGGCTGAAAGGTGCGCCAAGGCAACGTCTACCAACTCCAGTTTTGAACCATCGTCCAAGTCAGCTTGGCTCACAAGATACGTAAGCACTCGCGTTGAGGCTGCTGTAAATCGCTCAATAAATTGCCGGCGCTGCTCGCCAGTCGCGAGGTACGCCTGCAGAAACCTCGTCTGGCTCTCCCCGAAATCAACCAGGGAACGGATCATTATGTCGGCAGCATGAATGTCGGTTGCTAGAAGGCGATCGAAGATGGCGATGTTATAGAGCGCCGGTTCCTTTAATGCGTTCTTACCTCGCTCACGAACAACGGCATCCACGTCGTCCGGGAGAAGCTTGAAATGCTCGTCCATCAGGTCCCGTTCGACATGGTGAATGATGAAGTTTGTCGCAGCCGTGCTCACGCGATCACCGTGGAACGTTGACGTGTACAGCGTGAAGTTGCAGTTGATGTACCCGGCCCGCACAAGCTGGTAGGCCAGTCCCGACTTCAGCAGTGCCTTCGCGATTGCCTCGAAAGACTGCTTACTCCCCTCATAATCGACGAGAAACTCCGGTCGCTTTACAAGATCGCCAAGGTCGGCGCTCCGCAGGAACTTGATGTCCTCCGTCCTCGCTTCGATCTGCTCATTCAGCTCCTGACGATCCGCCTCGTTCCAGCTATCAGCGTCCAGCACATCTCCTAATGCAGCTGAAATGCTCTCCCGGGTGAACGTCAAAGATGAACTGTTGTAGTTCACTCTATTGATCCACTTCAGTACGGCGTCGCCTGGCTTTGCACAAACGAAGTCTGTCCAGAAGCTCATCTCTTTGAGACCATCCGTCGACCAATCGACTCTATTGAATGTGAACGTCACGTTCTGCCACGGGAAATCTGCCGCCTCTGCCGTCCGTTGCACGTGCGCGATCAGACGATCACCCAACTGCTCGCTGCGTGTAGCCGCCCCATCGATCCGTGCAAGTCGCTGACGAAGCTCGCGACGCTCGCGTTCGATTCGCTTGATGTTCTCGGTCACAAGCTTTCGGCTGACCGTGTAGAGGATGTCTAGCCTGCTCGTACCGAGCCGGATCGTTTCAAAGTCCGTCAGGTGCGTGCTCTTGTAGAGCATCATCGCGAACAGGTCGGTCTCACTCAGCTTGAGCTGTTTGCCGTCGCCGGAGAAGATCCGGTCGTGAAAGACGATAAACTCGTTACGGACGTTCTTGAGCAAGCGCATATCCGGGACGTACCGCGCCGCCAAATCGAGTAATTCCGGTGCTACCTCATACTTGACCTCACCAAGCAGTTGCACCGCCAAGTTGCGAGCACTCCGGTGCGTGATAAAGGGAACAACCGGGATGACCAGATCGAAGAATTTTGTGCGGTTAGCACGCACAGTCTCGGCCTGCGCCGGATCGTCCATTTCGAGCACATTCGGCTCAAGCTTGCGCCCTTCCCCCTCCAGACCGATGCGGTCGAAGATGCTGTCCTTGATGGCATAGATGAAGCGGATCGGTTTCTCCACCTGAGGCGAAGAATTTAGCAGCGTGTTCAGTGCTCGGAGCGTCTCAAAGATGTGTGAGTCGTTGAAACGGTCGATATCCTCGAAGATCACGACGTCACGATCTGACACGTCAAAGAAGTAGACGATCTCGTCGAGATACTGATCGAAATACGATACGGAATTGTCTTCGAGAGTTACCGTTGCGGACCCTGCTGAAAACTGCTTAATGTGGAGCTTTCCGTAGTAACGCCAACGCACCAGCAGCGCAGCGCCCCCAGCCACGCCCCAAGCAATTATGTGAGCCCAGAGCCCCATATCTGCCAGCGGAGTGAGCACAGAGGCAATCTGCGCGGTCCACCCAGTGAGCAAGAAGATGACGGAGACGGCAAGCCCCAGCAGGAGCGCAGTGCCTATCTCTCGTATCCATCGAAAGCGCTCAATCCGTCGAAACCGGGATGCAGGTGTCTTGCTCGGATCCTCTCGGTAGAGCAACTGCTTGACGATCTCCTGCTGGATACGGTTGGTCGGCGTTGTCGCCTGGATAGGTACCGACTCATCAAGCTTGGATGCTTCGATCGGCGCAAGTGTCGACAACGAGATCTCGACGACACGACTTTCCTGTCGTCTAGAGACTTCCCGCAAGATACTGCTTTTGCCTACTCCGTAATTTCCCGACAGCGCGATGTTACGGATCTGATCGTCCGCAAGGGCAGCTTCGATGGCTGCGACATAAACGCCATGCTCCTTTTGTAGGTATTTAGGCGTAAGCGGAACCAGGTCCCACGACTCCCCAGAGGCCAACTCCTGTTGAGCACTCATGCTGCTTTCAACTTATCATTGAAGTAGCGTCGCGACGTCATCACTAGGTAGGAAAGCTGTCGCTCCCTCAAAGACTTGAACAAGTTTGGCGTCCAATGAGCATCGTGCACCTTGCACAAAGGTACCCCACACAATCTGCCGTGCATCACATGCCCTCCTGGCTACAACTACTGGATTACGGAAATATCGCACATCTTTCCTGAGGGCCGACATAGCTATGCACTCGGCATGAGAAAGACAGCTCCGCAATCCATCCTGCCAGGAAGGCTTGCGCCCTGCTCGACGCCGTTGCAACGCGGAACATGTGGGCTGGTAATCATGTGGAACTTGGGAGTCATCGGGAATAAGAAACGGGAAGTCAGAAAGAAGAAAGCCCGCAATTAAGCGGGCTTCCTGTTGCTTACCAGTCGCTGCCGCTAAGCGGCAGACACGGGATCACTCCCACTCAATCATCAACACATCGTCTGAGCCCGCATGATTAAAGGGTTTGGTAATCGATAGAAGCGGTCATACCGACTTATCTACCGTCATTCGCATAAGGCTACGCCTCATACCCACGCGATAGCTTTCTCGGTCGCCGCGGTGGGCAATATGAACTGATTAGTCGAATTAGGGCACAAGCAATTGGCAGGTGGTGCCATCGAAAGTTCAGCAGATCAGCTCACTGTTAGTCCATTCGACATCCTCCCCCCACGCATGAGTACTTGCCTGGTGGGGGTGAGCTTGCTTGCGACCATGGCGGTGCAGGGATGTCGTAACTGCTCCATGCCCAGCGCCTAGGTTGAGTTCAGTGGCGTAGGGAGAAGCTACCCCAACAGACTCGTACCGGCTTTAAGGTTCACAGCAAGCCCGACATTTATCTTAGATTCAGAACCGATACTCCATGCTGGTCATGAAGTTTCGCGGCTCGCCATATACCACCCAGCTGTCGGCATAGCCGTAGTATTTTTTGTCGAGCACGTTGTTGAGGTTCAGTTTCACGCTCAAGTCGCGAGTCACGTCGTAGCGGGTCATCAGGTTGACCACTGCGAAACTGCCCTGAGTGAAGGTGCGTAAATCCTGCCCATATTTGCTCTGCCAGTTCGCCCCGCCACCTACGGTTATATTGCTCAGCGCGCCTGGTAGGCGGTAGCTGGTGAAGGTCTTGATACTGTGACGCGGAATGTTCGTCACGATGCGTCGCTCATCCTGATCGGTGCTGACGCTATAGGCGTAGCCGGCCATTGCCTGCCAGCCTTGCGCCAGCTCACCATCCAACGAAAGTTCGACACCCTCAGTGGTGGTGCCCTGTTCGAGGGTGTAGATATCCGGGTCTCGCAGGTACACCGCCAGGTTGTCCTGCTCGATCTTAAACACCGCCAGGCTGGCGTTGAGCTTGTCGTCGTTGAAGCTGCCCTTCACCCCCAACTCGTAGCCCACGCCTTCTTGCGGGTCGAGCGCCTTGTTATTGGTGTCTTTCATGCCGTACTGCTGTGGATTGAAGATCTTGGTGTAGCTTCCGTAGAGCGACCAAGTGTCGTTCAAGTCGTAGACCAAGCCTGCATAGGGTAAGAAGATCCCGTGCCGGTTCTGGCTGTCCTTGCGGTTATCGCCGCTGTAACTAATGGACTCGTTCTCACGCTTCCAGTCGGTTACCCGGCTGCCAAGGATCAGGTGGGTGTTGTCGGTAACGTGAAAGCGCGAGGTCAGGAAAGCTGCGTACTGGTTTTCGTCGATCAGGCTTTTGCCTACTGGCGTGGTGTCAGGCCGTGGCCCGCTACCATCCCAGGTGAAGAAGTTGTCGATGGTCCCGTCATAGCCGGTCCATGGCCCGTACCAGCCGCCACGCTCCGGAGTGTGCTCGCGGTAACGCGAGAGCGTGGTGCCAACGATCAATTCATGCTCGCGGCCAAACAGGCTGAACGGGCCGGTGACGTATGCATCGAGGGTGTCCTGGCGCGGGGTTCCAGTCCAGCGGTTGGGGTATAGGTAGGCCCCCTCGCCGGTCTGCTGGTCGATGCTGCCGTTGAGGTAACTGGTAAGCTGATCGAAGGAGTTTTGCGTATGGCTCAGTTCGGCCTTGGCGCTCCAACCACTGTCGAAAGTGTGCTCGATGGAGCCAAACAGGTTGGTCACTTTACGGTCGTAGTAGGCCCAGTCGGGAGAGCTGTTGGTAGAGCGCGAGAAGTCGGTCTTCTGGCCGTTGCTGAAATACGCGGGAAAGCCCGCTCGTAGCGGTGCGTTGGTATGCGTGTTGGCGTAGCTGAAACCGAGGGTGAGCAAGGTCGACTCGGTCAGGTCGAACTCGGTAATGCCATACACCAGCGCGGCATCGGAGGACATCCGGTCGACCCAGTACTTCTGATCCTTGTAGTCCAACACCAGGCGCCCGCGCACATTGCCTGTTTCAGTCAACGGCCCCGATACATCGACCCCCAGGCCATAGCGATCCCAGCTGCCAGCTTCGGCACTGACACTGGCCTGCGGCTCGAACGTGGGCCGTTTGCGAATCAGGTTGATGGTCGCCGAGGGCGTACCGGTGCCGCTGATCAGCCCGGTGGCGCCGCGCACGATTTCGACCCGATCGTACATGGCGGTGTAATGGGTGGAGTTGTCGATCCGCGAGGAGGTCGGAACACCATCGATCTCGAAGTTGTTGATCTGGAAGCCGCGCGACCAATAGGTGTTGTTCTCAGCGCTGATGCTGGTGTGCGAGGCGGTGATGCCAGGGGTCTGCTCCAGCACCTCATTGAGCGTGGTGAGCTTCTGATCATCCAGACGCTGGCGGGTCATTACCGTCAACGCTTGTGGGGTTTCCTTCAGCGACAGGTTTAGACGAGTGGAACTGCTTGAAGAATAGGTGGTGTAAAGCCCGGTACCCTCGGTGGTCGAGCCCGGCGCTTTGCCAGAAATGCTCAAGGCGTCTAGCTGCAGACTAGTGCCTGCAGTGACTGGAAGTATGATGACGAAGCTGCTGGCATTGGGCCGGCTCAACTGCGCAGCACTTGCGCTGAGCAACCCGCGGATAGCCTCATCAGCGCTGTACGTCCCTTGAACCGTCACAGAGGATTGGCCGCTGACTTCGTTGGCGTTGTAGATAACTTGGTAGCCACTTTGCGCACTGAAGGCATCTAGCGCGTCAGGCAATGGCTGAGCCGGAATATCAAAATCCTGTCGAACCTGCTCGGCTACCTCAGGGCTAGCCTCTGCCGCCCTCACCGTTAATGAAGGCATTGTTGAAAGCAAACCCACGATCAGTACGGCGCTGGCGATCGGACGGCGCTTGGAAATGCAGTTGCGTTGGTGCTGCATGTGTACTCCCCAGAAAATAAGAATGAAAATATTTCTTATGTGTGGAAGTGAGACGCAGCAGAAACGAAATTCCCCCCGAGCGTCAGAGAAAATTTAGTGAATGATCAACCACTGCCCCAGCAGCGTGTGCGCTTGCAACTGGCGACTGCTGACCAGCGCATCAAAGGCACTGTCAGCGCGATCCAGGTTGAAGCTGCCGCTCACCGGCTGCCGGCCAGCCGTTTCATTGAGCAACACCAAGCGCTTGCCCTGGTAATCGGCCAGTTGCCTCAGCACGTCCTGCAGGGGGGCTTCGCGTACCACCAGCTGGCCGGAGCGCCAGGCCAGCAAGCGCTCGGCATCCACAGTTTGAGGAGCTCGAACCTGCTGATCCAGCACCATTAACCGCTGCCCAGGGGTGAGCAATTGCTGTTGTAGGGATGTACTGACCCGCACTTGGCCACTGAGCAATACCACTTCATCGCCCGTCGCCCCCCGACTGACCGAAAAGCGCGTGCCCAAAACTTCGACCTTCGCCTGATCGACCTGGACCACGAACGGCCGGCCGTCGTGTACCACATCGGCGAATACGCGCCCGTGGTGCAGCCACACCGTACGCATCGCCCCTTGTAGATCCACATCCACCGCACTGTCGCTGTCCAGCCACAGGCGAGAGCCGTCGCCGAGTACCACTTCCCGGCGCTCGCCTGCCGCCGTAACGTAATCGCTGCCCAGGCCTTGCAAAATCGGCGCTGAAATCCATGCCACACCAGCAGCCAACATCAGACAGGCGACAGCCGCTAGGCGAGGCCATGCTCGTCCGCGCGAGCGCTCCGTCTTGCGTACCCTGTGCGCAGGTAGTTCCAGAGTTCGCCACAAGTGCTCCACTTCGGCGTAAGCCTGGGCATTTTGCGGCAGTTGGATCCAGCTTTCGAATGCCTCACGCTCGACGCTATCAACCTTTTCGTCGCGCAAGCGGGTAAACCAGTCCAGAGCCTGCTGCTGGGAAAGGGGGTTCTCGGAAGAATTAGTCATGGCTAATCGGTCTTGCTACGTGCATACAGCGCCGCCGCCGCGCAGTGACTGAGGGCTTTATTCAGATGCCGCTCGACAGCGCGCTCGGTAATGCCAAGCCGTGCGGCGATTTCCTTGTAGCCCATCTGATCAACCCGGGCCAGCAGAAACACTTCTCGCGTGGGCGATGGCAGGCCATCAATCAACCGCTCCAGATACGCCAGCGTGCTACCCGCCACGGCACTGCGTTCCGGTGTCGCCTCGGTCAGCAACTCGTCCAGCGCCTGCTCGTCATTTATCCCACGCACTTGCGTACGTCGGGCGTGATCGATACTCAGGTTGGTAGCAATGCGGTAAAGAAACGCGCGCAGATTCCCCACTTCGCCATGCTCGGCGTGCAACAGACGGACAAAGGTGTCCTGAAGCAGGTCCCTGGCAGTTTCGCGGCAGCGCACCTTGCGGGTTAGAAAGGCCAGCAATTCGTTGCGATGACGTTGATAGAGCAGCGACAGACTGCGGGCTTGCTGCTCATCGGACATGGGCTGAGGTGGCGACAGAGATGGAAGCGGGCGATGCTAACGCTGTTGAGAACCGTTCACAAGCGCCAACCGGGCTCAGTACAGCCTGGGAGCGGTACAGCCTAGAGGCTGCATGTGATCCTCTAGGTCGGGAGCCGACAACCCATTTCATCGAGAGCCATTAGATCTTCGAACACCCACGCTTACTCAGCGGCCATCGACTCCTGAACTCTTGAAGTGAGGGAGTCCACTGAAAACGGCTTAGTCATCACCTGCATGCCTGGTTGCAGATGCCCGTCACCGATAGCGGCATTGGCAGCGTATCCCGTTATAAACAGCGTCTTCAGGCCTGGACGAAGCTCTCTGCCAGCATCGTCTAAGCGATGCCAGACTTTTTGGGCTCAACGCCGGCTCGCCTGAGGGCAGCACGCAGGCGCTCGTTTTCGGATTCGAGCTGCTCACGGGTAAGGCTTTTCAGAATGCGGCCCTCACGAAAAACGGTACAAGCGGGAATTCAACGACTCAGTCAGCGACCAAACATAGGACAGGTGGATGCATGATCCAGCATGTGAGCTCCGAGGTAAGAGAGCGTCTCACGTCCTTTGAAGGTTTTGCATAGGCCATGACGGATTGAAAACTGCAGAGCAGTTACCATCCACCGCCACCGCCGCCTCCCCCACCGCCGCCGGACGAACCGCTACCGCTAGCGCCCCCTGACGAGCGCCCGAACGAGGAGGAGGAAGATGTCGAAGGGGCGACCGAAGCGCTGGCCGTCGCGCGCCCCAGGTTCGTCGCCAGATTGCTGCTGAAGGCTTGAGGGCTCAGCATGTTTTCGCCGACGTACCACTGCGGGCGATAGGTTGTTTCAGATGATGCATCGGATCCCTTCTCCAGGGCTGCCGAGAACCGCCGGCTCCACTGTCTTTCAACGCCCAGGGCCATGGCATATGGCAGATGCTGCTCGTACAGCGCGATGGTCATGGCTGGAGCACTACCCGCCCTTTCCAGTATTTCGCTCTCGCCCAGCGCCAGGTAATCCCGATAGCCCGCAAGCTGATCGAGCAGCTTGCGGCCATGCCGGGTTGGTGCCTCCAGTAGCAGGCGAAACAGCGCGCAAGTCGATGCAAAGGCCAGCACCAGCACGACACTCCATATCGATAGGGTCGAGATGCTACTGGCCATCATTGTCAGCGCGACGATGGCCACCCCTCCGAATAACAGTGAAAGCACCAGCCCGACGACGATGACGACTGGCTGGCTCGTCCTCCAACCGCGCAAGCTGAGGCGAAGACCAATGATGCCAACCCCACCGAAGACGAGCACGAACAGTCCAAGCAGGCAGACCGTCAGGGCGTCAGCGCCGTTCAAGCCGGGCAACAGCGTTAGCGGCGTTCCAAGCATTGCCAGGATCAACCCTCGCCGCCACTGTGAGCGATTCAGGCAAAAACAGGCGGCTTGGTAGCGATCACGCAGACCGGACTGCAGGGTGTCGAGAGCCTTTTTCAGTTGTGGTTTGTACCCGCCCTCTAGGGCGAGGCTGTTCGATTCACTGAATAAAGCCTTGTGAACCTGCCCCTCATCTGGCGGCAAGGCTGGCAATGGTTTTCGTCCCGCTACCAGCGTGAACCCGCCGGGAGTATCGCGCAGACTAAGCGCGCGCTTTATCGCCATTGAAGTCAGCGTGACGGTCAGCGCATTGGCGGGGCTGTAGCGTGCCCTGAATCCCATATTCCAGATGAAGCCCGCAGCCGCAACGGTCACTCCCTGGGGAGGTTCGAACAGAGGAATGATCAGGCCTCCGCGCGGATCGCGCCCAACCCTCACCCATTGCCAGAGAAAATACGTCAGCAGCAACACCAGGATACCGAGACCTATCGCAACACCCGGGTTGTCCTCGCCTACCCAGCGCAGGCGCTGACCGAAGCTGGGGCGCTCGATGGATCCTGCCGGCCATGCTACGGCGATGGTAAAACCCTCGCGGGCCTTGAGTGCTTCGCTGGTCTCCAACTCGATGCGACCAGCATCCTGCCCAGCCACTTCGAATGCCTTGCCTCGGCCACCGGCTGGGCCAGTGTAGGCATCAAAGCGAGTCACCTTCACCGCATCGGGCAACAGCACGGTGATCCGCACCTTGTCGATCGGAAACGCCCAGTCGTTCCCCGTGACGTTCCAGTAGAGCTCATCTTCATCAGCATGCTCGATGAGCTGTCGGTCGGTGCGGTAGACGATTCGGTAGCTATGCTGACCAGGCTCAAGCTCGCGAGCGGCTGCCCCGATACGTATGCGCTCAACTGCGCCCAACGTAATCACCTGGTAGGGTTCCGACTTGCCGTTGCGCTGAACGCTCAGCACTTCGAAGCCAACGCGTTTTAGCAAACCTTCACGACTGATCGTTTGCACCGGAAAATTCCGGAAGATACCGCGGCTGATCTGATCGCCAGCAGCTTCGACCCTGATGTCTTCAGTGACCTGCAGCTGACCGTCTTCATAGACCCGGACGGTTACCCCATAGTCGCGAATACGTTCGTGCTCTGCCGCCAGCGCGTCGATCGAGGCGCACAACAACACCATCCAGAGGGTGGATTCAATCCAGATCCTCATCTCACAACCCCAGTTTGGGGCTCTGCCCCTCGCGTGCATCGGCCAGGGCAAAGTACTCGGCGGTGCGAAACTGGAAGAGCCTGGCAACGAGATTGCTCGGAATCGATTGCACCATGACGTTGAGCTCTCGAACCGCACCGTTGTAGTAACGCCGCGACATCTGGATCTGGTTTTCCAGATCAGCGAGCGTGTGCTGAAGCGCGAGGAAGTTGCTATCAGCCTTCAGTTGCGGGTAAGCCTCGGCGGTGACAAAAACCTGCGTGAGGGCATTGCTCAGTCCGGCTTCCGAAAGACCTCGCTGCAAAGCCCCCGCATGCTCGTCGCGCTGAACCAGGCTGCGCTTCTCGGTGAGTGATTCGAGCGCCCCCCGCTCGTGAGCCATGTAAGCGCGCAAGACCAGTACCAGATCAGGTACAAGACTCGATCGCCGCTTGAGCTGTACGTCGATGCCGCTCCACGCCTCGGCAACGCGCAGGCGGTTGAACACCAGCCGGTTGTAGCACCAGACCGTATAGCCAACCGACAACGCAACGAACGCCACCCCAATCCATTGCCATGCAAGCATGCAAAGCTCCCTCTATTTGACTGCGGGCAGCATTCTACAGCTCTAGATTGGGGATCTGGGTGATTGTGCCAGGGCCTGATCACATACGGCTGCGTTAAATCACCGCTCTCCTCAAGCAAAGCGTACCTTTCGGCCCATGGGTCAGGCAGCGTGGTCTTCCGGGGTCACTCTCACTGAATCCGGTAGCTGAAGGTGTTCTTCACATTGGCAACGGCCACCGCCTGGCCGTTGACCATCCGAGGCTGGTACCGAAAAGTCTTGGCAGCAGCCAGCGAGGGCTTGACGAACATGGGGTGACAATTGCCCACCACCTGGGGGTCTTCCACCCGGCCAGCGGCAGTAACCGTGTAGGCGACGGTGCATTCGCCCTCGATCTTGCGCTCCAGGGCGCGCGCGGGGTAATCCGGCGCCTGCTTGGCGATGGGCAGGTACTGTCGGCTGGCAGCTTCGGCCTCGGCACGCGCCGCTGCTGCGGCTGCAGCATTCGCCACTGCCTGACGTTCGGCTGCAGCAAGGCGCTCGGCCTCGGCCTGGCGGGCCTGGGCCAGTTGCTGTTCCTTCAGTGCCTGTTGTTGCTGCTCACGGGCCAGTCGTTCCTCGCGTAGTGCTTGCTCACGTTGCTGGCGCTCGCGCTGCACTTGGCGGGCTTTTTCCTGGCGCTCCTGCTCCACCCGCTTGAAAGCGAGATCGGCCTGCTCGACAACCGGCGCACGGGCCACCGGTTCAGGTTCCGGGACATGCGCAGGAGCAGGTGCCAGTGATTCAGCAAGCACCGGGGCAGGCGGTGCTACGACGGGCGCCGGCAAGGTGATCAACTGGGTGGTGAGCACCGCGGAAACCGGTGTTGGCATCGGCGCTTCGTGGGACAGGTTAAGCAGTACGTAGGCCAGGCCGGCATGCAGGGCCAACGCCACCCCGAAGGCAAAACCGTGTTCACGCCAGGCTGGCCAGACGAAACGGGATGCGGGCATTTCCAGGGTCAGACCGTTCATCTCAGGGCGCCTCGGTGATCAGGCCCAGGCGGCTCACGCCGCCACGCTGCAGTTCGGCGATGCCGGTCACCACTGACGCATAGTCGGCGTTCTGGTCGGCACGCACATACACCTGGGTGTCCGGGCTGGCGGCGACCAGGGCGGCGATCTTCTCGCGCATTTCGTTCTTGTCCACCGCGCTGTCGGTCTGCGCCTCGACGTTCACCTCGCTGCCCAGATTCCAGTAGAAGCTGCCGTCCTCCTTGACCGACAGGGTGACGATGCGCTGCTCCCCCGGCGTCGGCAGCGCCTCGGCGGCCACCTTGGGCAACTCGATCTGTACGCCCTGGACCAGCATCGGCGCAGTGACCATGAAGATCACCAGCAGCACCAGCATCACGTCGATGTAGGGCACCACGTTCATCTCGGCCTTTAGGCCGTGCTTGTGCTTCGGTCGAACCAGCATCGTGCTCTCCTCCTCAGGCTGCTGCGGCCATGCTTGGCACCGCGCCGTTCAGGCGACGGTGCAGGCGCCCTTGCAGCTCGTTGCCAAAGGCGTAGTAGCGGGCGATCAACGTCTGGCTGCGCGCCGAGAAGCGGTTGTAGGCCATCACCGCAGGAATCGCCGCGAACAGGCCGATGGCCGTGGCGATCAGTGCTTCGGCAATGCCGGGTGCGACGGTGGACAGCGTGGCCTGCTGCACCTGGGACAGGCCCAAGAAGGAATTCATGATCCCCCACACTGTGCCGAACAGGCCGATGTAGGGGCTCACCGAGCCGACCGTGGCGAGAAATGGCAGGCCCTTCTCCAGGCGTTCTTCCTGCTCGGCGATGGCGACGGCGAGGCTGCGCTCGACGCCGTCGAGTACGGCTTCGGCGCTGTTGCCGGCATGGGGCTGAAGCTGGCTGAAACTCTGGTAGCCGGCCAGGAAGATGCGTTGCAGGGCAGCGTCGGCCGGCAGATCCTGCTGGCTGCCTTCGCGGTACAGGCCACCGATCTCGTCAGTACGAAAGCGCTTGAGAAAGGCCTTGGCCAACTGCTCGCTGCGCCGCAGAACGGCGCCGCGCTGGACGATCAGGTACCAGCTGGCCAGCGAGGCCAGCACCAGGCAAAGCATTACCGCCTGCACGACAATGCTGGCTTCGGTGATCAGGCCCCAGACGGTCATGTGTTCGAGGTGGGCTTGGTTTTGCATCACGGATTTCCTTCAATTGCTCGAGCCCGAGGGCTCACATTGGAAGACCAGCACGTTGCGCACTGATGACAGGCGCAACGCCGTTCGTCTCACTCCAGGCCTAGCGCGGCGGCGACCGCCGTCCAGGGCACGTACTTGTAGTTCTGGTTACCCTCGGGCATGCGCTTGCGGCCGTCCTGCACCACCAGCAGGCCAGAGCTCCAGGGCCCGCCGAGGTTGGCCGAGGTGACGTCCAGTCCGTCGGTCTCCGAGGCTCCGTCGATACCCCGCGCGGCGTTCAGGCCTATGCGAAAACTGCCGCGCAGCCGGTACGGCGCCTGCGCCTCGACCACCACGTAGCTGTCGTTGCCCTGGCTGGAGATCACCAGGTAGTCGCGGTGCTCGCCGTGGTAAAGCCCCAGTCCCTCGATGTCGTCCTTGACCGGGCCACCGACGGCGATCACCTGATCGAAGGTGGTCGGCGCCTCGGCGCGCGCATCCAGCGCCCACACCGCGACGTCTTCCTCGCCGATGTACAGGCGCTCGTTACGGTCATCGACCACACAGCCCTCGGGTTGGGTGTCGGTCTTAAAGCGGCGCACCAGCTGACCGCTGGCCTTGCCGTCCACACTGCCCAGGCGGTACTGCAGAAAGCTGCCGTCCTTGTCGTTGGCGATGGCATGGATGGCGCCCTGGCGATCCTTGAACAGGCACAGGCCGTAGATTTCCTTGAGCGGCGTGGCGATCTGGCCAATGTCGGCGAGCACGCCGCTGACCGGGTCGATGGCGAATAGATGCAGGCTGTTGTGATCACGGTTGCTGGCCACGGCCAGATCGACCTGGCGCTCGCCCAGTTGGAAGCCGGGCCGCACGTCGACGTTGTTCAGACGACCGACGCGCAGGCTCTGCAGCTGCTTGCCGGCCAGGTCGTAGGCGAGCAGGCCGCCCTTCTTGTCAGTGCCCAGCACACGGCTGCGCTCGGGGTGCGCGCGGTCGATCCAGATCGCCGGGTCGTCCGCCGCATCGCCAAGGCTGGGCACACCATCGGTCTGCACCAGGGGCGCAAGCACCGGGATGCTCGGCTGTGGTTCGGTGCGCTGAGGCGTCCAGGTCAACAAAGCGCTGCGCACGCCTGCGTCGTCGACCAGCAGCAGGTCGAGCCCCTGCGCAGTCGAGCGCACGCTAATCTGCTCCGGCTCATGAAGGCCCGCCAGGCTCACCACACCGGCGCGCTGCCACTGCGAGGCGCTGCGCTGATACAGGTGCAGGTTGGCAGCGCCGGCATCGAGCAGCAGCAGTGCATCGGGCAATACCGCCATGCCAGCGGCGTTCTGGCGAAGCTCACCGAAAGGCGCGACCAGCTCGACCGGCTCACGCACCAGCGGTGCTTCGGCGCCGGCGTCATAGCGCCACAGCCCGACGTTTTCTTCGTTCACGTAAAGACTGTTGCTGCGGTCATCGACCTGGCAGAAACCACTCTGCGGCGGCAGGCTCAGGGTGCGCACCCGGCGCGGTTCAGCCAGCGGCCGACTCTGTTCGGCCACCAGCCACTGTTCGCCGATGCCCTCTTCGCCAATCAGGAACAGAAAGTCGTTGCGCGCACCGTCGCGGTACAGGCACAGGCCTTCGATGGCAAAACGGGTTTTCGGCAGATAACGCGGCGCGCTCCACTGCTGCGCGGAGTCGAAGCGCGTCAGCAGCGCCTGCTGGCGTTTGCGGTCGAGGCTGGCGACCAGCACGCCATGGGCATCGGCACGGTGATCCAGGGTTTCGAAGCGGCCCGGCAGCTCGCTGATAACCTGACCGTCGCGACCGATCACCTGCAGACCGCTACGCGCCACCTGCAGGCGCTGGGCATCGGCGAGAAACGCTACCGGCGTCAGCCACTGGGTGCTTTCGGTGGCGATCACGGTTTTGTTGATCGTCAGCTCTGGAACGACCATGGCGGGCTCGCGCGACTCACTGCTCTGGCAGGCGGCCAGAGCGACGCAGAGCCCCAACAGGGACAAATTGAAAAGACGCATGAAAGAAGGATGTCCTGATATCTAAAAGTGACAGGCCATTCGCGGGCATGGCCCGCGAGGCGTATGGGTGGGTCGCGCCGTCAGAAGTGCGTCAGGGTCAGGCCAACCTTGTAGGTCGGGCCGTACTCCTCGTACTGGGCGTTGTATGCGTGGCGCCCGGTGTACACGTAGTAGGACTCGTCAGTGATGTTCTGCGCCTCGAAGGTCAGCTGCAGTTCTGGGGTAATGAAGTAGCCGGCTTTGAAATCGACGAACAGCTGATCATCGACGTACAGGTCGTTGCGCTTGTCCTCGACCGAACCGATCTCGTACAGGTAGCTGGACTTGTAGTTGGCCGCCACCCGCAGGTTGAAGCGATCGTTCTCCCAACCGACCATGAGGTTGCCCACCGTGTCGGACTGGTTCGGCAAGTCGATGGTGCGCTTGGCGCCCTGCCCTTCGATACTGGCGTCGGATTTGCTCAGGGTCAGGTTGGCGCCCAGCAGCACGCCGTTCCACGGCGCCGGCAGCCAGTCGAATTTCTGCGAGTAGGCCAGCTCGACGCCATAGAGCTTGGCGCCGCTGCCATTCTCAAAGCTCAGCGCCTCGTCGAAGTCCACCCAGGCACCGCTGCCGGCCAGGTCGGTGTTGTAGATGAAGTTGTCGATGTCCTTGTAGAACAGGAAGCCCGAGACCACGCCGGCACGGCCCATGTAGTGCTCGATGCCGAGGTCAAAATTCATCGACTCCAGCGGCTTGAGATCGGGGTTGCCGAACGACGCATCGCCGCCGTCAATGGCAAAGCCCGGTGCCAGTTGGCCGAAGGTCGGGCGCACCACGGTGTTGGTCCAGGCGGCGCGCACGGCCGTGGAAGGCGACAACTGATAGCGTACATGCAGCCCCGGCAGCCAGTGGTCATAGCGGTTGTTGCTGTGGCTGTCCTCGTAGACGCCATCACGCAGGCCAGTGCCCTTGGCCTCGAACTCGGTGCCCTCGTAACGCAGGCCGGCGATGAGGCGCCAGTCGTCTACATCCAGGGTGTTCATCAGGTAGGCCGCGTTGATGTCCTCACGCATGTCAAAGTCGTTGATGCGCGAGTTTTCCTCGTCGTAGAACTGGCTGCGATCCAGGCCACCGATCAGATCCTTGATGGCGCCGGCGCTGATACCGTTGCCGAAGTTGCCCAGGGAATAGTCGACGTTGCCGCTCTGCAGGCCGACCAGGTCGATGCCGCTGAAGTCGTCGTAGACCCACACCTCGGTGTCGCTGGTCTTGTCGCGGCGGCTGAGCTTGCCGCCGAATTTGACCTGGGCGGCATTGCCGGCCAGGTCGTAGTCGCGGGCCAGGTCCAGCCGGATGTTCTTTTCCTGATCCTTGCCGCTGACCTTCTCCCATTCCACTTCGTCGAGCTCGAAGGCCGCCGGATCATAGAACCCACTGCCCACGCTCAGGTGTGGTTTGCGCGTGCCGTCGAAGCCGACGTCGGTGAAATCACCGGCGAACTTCGCCCCGGCGATGCCGCCCGGATCCTTCTCGGTGGCCTGGCTGTAACCGGCCTGGCCGCTGATCGTCCACAGGTCGAGCATGCGTTCGCCGCCGAATACGTAGGACTGGATTTCCTGGGTGTCCTGGCGCGATTTCAGGTCGCGCCAGCCTTCGGCGTCACCGCGCTCGCCCGAGGCCTGGGCATCGGCGAACTCGACACCGGCGGCGTTGCGCGTCTCGGTATCCTTGAACTTGCTGTACAGGGTGCGCAGGTAGTAATTGGAGTAATCGTCGGGCTGGTAATCGAAGTTCAGGCCAAAGCCGGTACGCTCACGGGTGATCTCGTAGTCACGCTGCTCGACCTCTCCCAGCCGCGCACCATCGTCGAAATCCCAGGCGCCGCCGGTCTCGACGTTTTCCGAGCCGAACTTGCGCTTCTGCCAGCTGAACGCCGCCGCTACACCGAAATTGTCGGTACCGTCGCCTAGGCTGAAGCGGTCACTGATGGCGCCGGACAACTTGGGACTGTTCTTGCTGACGTTGGTGTCGTGGCTGCCTTCACCGGACAGGGTGTAGAACAGACCGTCATGGTCGAAGGCCGACAGGCTCTCCACCTCGATGGTGCCGCCTAGGGAGTTGGCATCCATGTCCGGGGTCAGGCTCTTGACCACCGACAGCGACTGCACCAGTTCGGCGGGCAGCACATCCAGGGCCACCGCGCGGCGGTCGCCTTCCGGCGCCGGTACCAGGGTGCCGTTGATGGTCACGCTGTTCAGGTCCGGGGCGATGCCGCGCACGCTGACGAAGCGGCCCTCGCCCTGATCGCGTTCTACCGACAGGCCGGGAATACGCTGCAAGGCTTCGGCGGCGTTGTCGTCCGGCAACTGGCCGACGCCGTCGGCGTGCACCACGCTCTTGATGCTGTCGGCGCTCTTCTGATCGCGCAGCGCCTTGTCGATGCTGGCGGCCTGGCCGATCACCTCGACGCGCTCGATCGCTTCTTCTGCCCAGGCCGGCGCGGCGCTGATGGCGATGGTCAGCAGGCTGACGCGAAAACCGGCATTGCGGCTATGACGAAATGGCTTTGCCACCTTGATTCCCTCGTTCGATGACCCTGGCGACACCAGGCAATGGCAGCGAAAGCTAGAAATCCTTTATGGCACTTGCGTGACAGACTCGGCGAGCCAGGCGTTGAAAGCACGGTTTTACGGCCGTAGACCAGGTGAATTGAGCTGAATTGACCTCCCCCTGCACCCTGGGATAAGCGTCGCCAGCCCGATTTCAGCAAGCGACGGAACCGTGCGTTGGCGGCTGCGGAGCGCTGCTGCCAGCGCGCCATGCGCCTGGTTATGAGAACTCTGCAGGGGCGGACGCGAGACTCACCTACGCTTAAATCAGCCTGAAAATTTGCCTTTTCTCGCAGCGATGACCTGAGCCGAATCGACCCCCTGGCTGGTAACCGAACCGTCATACGCCTTTGTTTCCTTGGCGCCCCAACGCTCCTCAGCCTTACCCAAGGAAACCGCTCATGCATCGCCCCCTGCTGCTGGCCACGTTACTGGCCACCGCCCTGACCTGCTCCCCGTCCTTTGCCCAACAGCCCGCGCCGCATTCGCCCGGCCAGCCCTACGCCGCAGGTAACCTGGCCGACCGCATCGTGCTGACGCCGGGCGCAGATGCCGCAACACAGCTGGCCATCAGCTTTCGCACCGATGTGCAGCAAGGCATTGCCCAGCTGGAGTTCGGCCCGGCGCTGGCCGGGCCACAGTTGACCGCCAAGGCGCAGCCACGCAGTGGGCAGACCCGCCGAGTGGACGCCGAGAACGGCCCCTCCAACTACCACCAGGTGCGCCTGGAACAGCTGACCCCCGATACCGCCTACGTGTATCGGGTCAAGGGCAGCGCCGGCTGGAGCGAGTGGCATCAGTTTCGCACCGCCAGGCAGACCTTCGCACCGTTCACGTTCCTGTACCTGGGCGATACCCAGAACGACATCCTCGCCGTGGCCTCACGCACTATCCGCCAGGCGCTGCGCAGCGTCGCCCGCCCAGCGCTGGTGGTGCACGCCGGTGATCTGGTCGCCTCGCGCGACGAGCTGGCCCATGACGACGAATGGGGCGAGTGGAACCAGGCCGGCGGCTGGGCCTATGCCGCCATCCCGCAACTGGTGGCCGCCGGCAACCACGAGTACATCGACACCGTACAGGCCGACGGTAGCGAGAGCCGCACCCTTGGCGCGCATTTCCCCGCTCAGTTCGCCCTGCCGCGCAACGGCGCCGAGGGCGTGGCCGATACCAGCTACGTCAGCGACTACCAGGGCGTGCGTTTCGTGGTGCTGGACGGCACCTCGGCGCTCGACCTCGGCACCCTCGAGAACCAGACCCGCTGGCTGGAAAACGCCCTGAAGACCAGCCAGGCGACCTGGAACGTGGTGGTCATGCACCAGCCGATCTACACCTGCGCGCGCCCCGAGGACACCGAAGAACTGAAGGCCGCCTGGCAACCGCTGCTCGAACGCTACAAGGTCGATTTGGTGCTGCAGGGCCACGATCATTGCTACAGCCGCCTGACCCACGCCGCCGGCCGCGATGCCACCCGCCAGGCACATCAGGCCAACCAGCCCATCGGCCCGGTGTATCTGGTGTCGGTCACCGGCTCGAAAATGTACGGCCTCAACGACCGCGCCCACACCCAGCCTGACCGCAGCGCCGAGGACACCCAGCTGTTCCAGACCATCGCGGTGGAACAGAACCGCCTCAGCGTGCGCACCTACACCGCCGACGACCGCCTGTACGACGCCTTCGATATCCAGCGCGACGCCAAGGGCAATAAATACCTGCATGAACCGAAGCTTGAGAAACAGGCCGAGCGCTTCTGCAACGCCGAGCGCGGCCCCGATGGCCTGCCCTGCAGCGCGCGGGACAAATGACCGTCATCGTTCTGAGACATTGCCCCGGCATGCTCGGCAGCGCCCACCAGCGGCGCTGCAAGGAGACCCCCATGAAGTCGTTGTTGAAACTGCACGCCATGACCCTGACCGGGCTGGTGCTGGCTGCCAACGCCGGCCTGCTGATCTACCTGGCCGCTGGCGACATCAAGCGCTGGGCCGAGATCAACTGGATGGACGTGGCCGGCGAAGGCGGCACCTGCCTGATCCTCTGCGGCTGGCTGATCATGCTGCTGCGTGGCCGCCCGGCCGGGCGCGTCACCCGCCTGCTGTCGCTGGGGTTGTGCTTCACCGCCTTCTCGATGTGGATGGATTGCCTGGACGAATTCATCCGCCTGCCCGCCGAGGCGATCTGGGACAACTGGCTGGAAACCGCGCCCATGCCCGTGGGCATGCTGTTGCTGACCCTGGGTATGTATCACCTGCAGCAGGAGCAGCGCGCCATCAGCGAGCAGATGCGCAAGCGCGAGCAACGGCTGCGCGACCACCGCCTGTTCGACAAACTCACGCCGCTGTCGGGCGCCCAGTACCTGCGCCAGCACCTGCAACAGTCCCTGGTGCAGGCGCGAACCGAGCAGCAGCCGCTGTCGGTGGTGGCCATCGACCTGGACGATTTCAGCCTGGTCAACCAGCGCTACGGTCAGGATGAAGGCGATCAGGTGCTGCAGGCCGTCGCCCAGTTGCTCCTGCTCAACCTGCGCCAGCAGGACATGCTCTGCCGGCTGGCCGGCGACCGCTTCGTCGCCGTGCTGCCCAACACCGGCGAGCATCAGGCGCTGAGCATGGCGGGCGAATTGCGCCAGAGCATCGCCAACCTCGCCCATCGCAGCCAACACCACGGCGAGCGCGTGCAACTGCGCGCCACGGTGGCCGCCGTCATGGCCCTAGATGAAGATGAAGCGCAACTGCTCAAGCGCCTCAACCTGGCCCTGGCCTGTGCCAAACCGCGCCTGGCGCGCAGCGCATGAGCGCCGCCGGTTACGAGTGCGACAGCCGCTTCATCGCCGCTCACCACCTGCCCGCCATATTGATCGACCTGGCGCGCTCGCGCGGTATCGACACCCATCACCTGCTACGGGGTTGCGAGCTGTTCTATGACGACATCATCACCGGCCAGGCACGGATCAGCCCCGGCCAGTTTCTGCGTCTGATCGCCAACGCCGAGAAGCTGTTGAGTGCGGCGGATACCAGCTTCCTGTTCGGCCAGCGTCTGTGGCCCGGTCATTACGGCGCGGCTAGCCATCTGCTGGAACAGGCCGACAATCTGCTGCAGGCGCTGGAGGATCTCGTCACCTACCGCGCCCTGCTGTCGCCGCTCCTGACGCCCGTGTTGCACCTGGACGATCATTACCTGCACCTGTACTGGCGCGACAGCTGCGGCGCCGCCGAGCGACTGCCCTTTCTGCTCGAAGCGAGCATGACCGCGGTGGTCGCCCTTTCTCGCCGTAAGCAGAACGAGCGTCTGCCGTGGCGCTTCCAGTTCGCCTATGCCGAACCGAACCATGTCGAGCAATACTGGGTGCACCTGGGCGACGCGCTGAGTTTCGACCGCCCTTCGACGGTCATGAGCCTGCCCCGTGAATACCTGCTGCGCCCCTGGCCGAATGGCGGCGCCACGGGCGCGCGAGTCGCCCGCCAGGCCTGCACCGAGCAGCTGCAACGCTGGGGCTGGCAGCACAGCCTGCTCGACGAACTGCATGCTCACCTCAGCGCCCATATCCGTCAGCCGCTGAGCCTGGAGCGCGTCGCCGGCGCCTTCGCCACCAGCCCGGCCACGCTCAAGCGCAAGCTCGGCAAACACGGCACTCATTTTCAGGAGCGGCTCGACCTGGCGCGTCGCGATTTGGCGCTCTACCTCTACCAGGTCAAGGGCTACAACAACGATGAAGTGGCGCAGCGACTCGGCTTCAACGACATCACCAACTTCCGCCGCTCGTTCAAACGCTGGACGGGCCTCGTGCCCAGCGACCTGGCCGCCTTCGCACTGCATGGCAAGGCTTGACCCGCCCCCGTTGGTGAGCATTCATGGTAGTCAGACAGCCTGCGTCATTTACCAGCGCTCAGGTGGGCGCCTGAAGTAAAGCGGTAAGCCGGAGAACAAGCGTCCGGGGTAATGGGAACACAAGCGTTACTAGGACAATTATCTAAAGGGCGTACAGGCCGGAATGGCTGCCTGTGAACAGCCGCTGTCAGCGAAATCCTAGATCCTTTCTCCAATCCACCGCCGGAAGAAGCCACCGATTAAACACGATATGTGAATTTAAAATGCCCAGCGGACGCATTGATGCTCGTGATCGTTCAAATATGCTTGGGATGACTGCCTGAAGGTTGCAGCCTCCCGTGAAGTCTCTGACTCGCATAACAATCACTCGCGAGAACTGCCATGCACTGCCCTAAAACTCTCTACGACAAGCACATTGATTCCCATACCGTCTGCAAGCTCGATGACCATGGCCACGTGCTGCTTTACATCGACCGTCAGGTTGCCAACGAATACACGAGCCCCCAAGCATTCAGCGGACTGCGCGAGGCTGACCGAAAGGTCTGGCGACCATCCTCGACGCTCTGCGTCGTCGATCACGTCAACCCTACTGCTCCACAGCGGGTGGCTGCCATGCCGGACGCCGGAGGGGCTCTGCAGGTGTCCTACTTCGAAAAGAATTGCCGTGATTTCGGTATCGAGCTGTTCGACGTTCTGGATAAACGCCAGGGCATTGAACATGTTGTCGCACCCGAGCAGGGCTTCATACTACCCGGCATGGTGGTCGCCGCCGGTGACAGCCACACCACTACGTACGGTGCACTGGGCGCATTCGGCTTCGGCATCGGTACCTCGGAAATCGAACACCTGCTCGCGACCCAGACACTGGTGTACAAGCGCCTGAAGACCATGCGCGTCACGGTGCAGGGCGAGCTGGGCCCAGGGGTGACGTCGAAAGACATCATTATGGCGCTGATACAGCGTATCGGCGCGTCCGGAGCCACGGGCTACGCCATCGAGTTCGCCGGTGGCACCATCGAAGCACTCAGCGTTGAGGCCCGCATGACCATCTGCAACATGGCGGTTGAAGCCGGCGCTCGTGGGGCGTTCATGGCGCCCGACGAGAAGGTTTACGCGTATCTCAAAGATAAGCCTCGCGTACCCAAGGGTGAGCTGTGGGAGCAGGCAGTGGAAAAATGGAAATCGTTGTATACCGATGAAGGCGCGCAGTTCGACAAGGAAGTGCAAGTTGACGCTAGCGAGTTGGGCCCTATGGTCACTTGGGGCACCAGCCCCGACCAGGCTGCGGCCATCGGCGAGCAAGTGCCTGACCCGGGCCAGGAACGCGACTTGATTCGCCGTCAGGATTTGCAGCGCGCTTTGCGCTACATGGGTCTCGAAGCAGGCACACCACTTGCAGAAGTGCCGATCAGCCACGCGTTTATCGGCTCCTGCACCAATGCACGTATCGAGGATTTGCGTGACGCCGCGCGGGTGGTGCGAGGGCGTAAAGTTGCTGCCAACGTACGTGCCATGATTGTTCCGGGTTCCACGTTGGTACGTGAGCAGGCTGAAGCCGAAGGGCTTGCGCAGATCTTCCAAGACGCAGGCTTCGAGTGGCGACAGTCCGGTTGCTCGATGTGCCTGGCGATGAATGACGACGTTCTATCGCCTGGTGACCGCTGCGCATCGAGTACCAACCGTAATTTCGAAGGCCGTCAGGGCGCTGGCGCCCGCACCCACCTGATGAGCCCGGCCATGGTCGCGGCCGCCGCCGTCAGCGGCCACCTGATCGACGTTCGTACGCTGGCGATGGAGGTCTAACATGCAAGCATTCACTACCGTCCAAGGCATTGCAGCGCCTTTTCTCGCTGCCAATGTGGACACCGACGTCATCATGCCCAAGCAGTTTCTCAAAGGTATCGACCGTAGCGGCCTAGATCGCGGCATATTCTTCGACCTGCGCTTTCTCCAGGACGGTACGCCGAATCCCGAGTTTGTTCTTAACCAGAGCCCTTGGAACGACTCAAGCTTCCTCGTGGTAGGGCCAAACTTTGGCTGCGGTTCGAGCCGCGAACATGCGGTTTGGGGTCTAAAGCAGATTGGCATTCGTGCTCTGATTGGTACCAGCTTCGCCGGTATCTTCTATGACAACTGTCAGCGCAATGGGGTACTGCTCATTCAGCTCGCCGAAGCCGAGTTACTGGAAGTCGGTCGACAGGTAGGCTCGCCAGACCAGGCTCAGATCACCGTCGACCTTGCTCGCCAGAAAATTCGTCTGAGCAACGGCCAGGTGATTGCCTTTGAAATCGACCCTTTACGCAAAGACGCACTACTCCAAGGGCTGGATGCCATTGGCAGCACCCTGCAGCGTACAGATCAGATACGCGGCTTCGAGACCGAGCATCACCGCACAAACCCCTGGCTTGCTTAAACTATGATTCAGCAGCGGGTCTCTGCATAAGAGACCCGTATTGGAACCGTTATGCTTGACGTAACTTCAAACAGCTCCTGGCCACCCGGCTACCTGATCAATCCACCAGTATCTGCAGTTCCCTCCGACTGGTTGGCTGCATTTCACGACATGCCCAGCGCCATCGTCAGCGATTGTCTGGGGCGCAACGTGGGTGGGCTCGGTCTAAAACCTTTTCATGGTGCCAAGCATTTGTGCGGGAGCGCACTGACCGTACGCGTGCGTCCCGGCGACAACCTGCTGACGCTCAAGGCCATTCAAATGGCTCGGCCAGGCGACGTTCTGGTTATAGACGGAAGCGGAGACATGACCCGCGCGGTGTTCGGCGGCATCATGCGCGCCATGGCGCTTAAGGCTGGAATAGCCGGCGTGGTGGTAAACGGCGCAATTCGCGACCAAGACGAGTGCCTGGAGGGCCAGCTCCCCATTTTCGCGTTGGGGAGCGTTCACAGAGGGCCGAGCACCGATGGCAACGGCGAAATCAATGTGCCGATCTCCTGCGCGGGCCTCGTGGTTAGCCCCGGCGATATGGTACTCGGTGATCTAGATGGCGTGGTCGCTGTGCCCCAGGCCGAGTTACCGGCTTTGCACGAGCGGTGCCAGCAGTTGCTTGACCGCGAACGCAGCATCATCTCGGCCATCTCGGCAGGCACGCTGGACCCTACCCGATTCGACGACTTGCTGCGCAGCAAGGGTTGCCCGCTCTGATCAGCCCGTGAGCACCATTTTCCTAAATCGGTTTTCGAGGAACTCCACGCAAACGCGAAGCTTAGCTGAGTCCGATAATCGGGTCGGATACACCGCCCAGACGTTAGCGCTTTGGGTGTAGGCCGGTAGCACGCGCACCAGCTTGCCCTGATCGAGCAATGGTTGGACGTCCCAGAGCGAGCGCAGGATGATGCCTCTGCCGCCCAGCGCCCACTGCAGCACTATTTCACCGTTGTTAGAAGACAATCGGCTGCTGACACGTACCGTTTCATCACCATCTGCATGGTTCAGCTGCCAGACCCCGAAAGGGTTGTTGCGCTCCTTGAGCACCAAACAATCATGCTGGGCAAGATCCTTCAGGCTCAATGGCTTGCCTCGTCTCTCCAGATATTCTGGAGTCGCGCAAAGGATCCGCTGGTTGCTTACCAGCTTGCGGCCGATGTGATGACCAGGCAAATCATCACCAACACGGATTTCCAAATCGAACCCCTCAGCGACGATATCGACGACACGGTCGAACACATCCAGCCGGACTTCCAGATCTGGGAAGGTAGATGACAGCTCTGCAATCGCAGGTGCTACATGATTGCGACCGAACCCGAAACTGCTGCAGATGTGCAACAGGCCCCTAGGTGCCTGACGGATTTCTGTTAGCTCACTGACGAAATCATCCATGTCATCGAGAAATCGGGTTGCCCATCGCTGGGTCTTCTCTCCAGCTTCGGTTAGCGCAATACGGCGTGTAGTGCGGTGCAGCAACCGGGTTTGCAGAGTTTCTTCAAGGATGCGAATTCGCTTGCTGACGAAAGCCGGTGACAGACCTAGTTCGTCGGCGGCTCCTGCGAAACTGGATTTGCGGATCACGGTGAGAAACACACAAAGATCATCTGGAAGGGGAGATTCGACACGAATCGTGTTTGTAGGCGTCATGATTGATCTGTTTATTGCACTTTACGCGAAGGATAGCATTCTTCATCGGCGATGAACTCGATGTCCAGACGCCGACCATTCCTCCTTCACAAGAACAAACAGAGGATTAGCCATGAGCCTGATCTCCAATTCGGGATCGGCGTCGGACGCCGCTGCTTCGTCGCCTAAACGCCGCCTACTTCATACTCTCCTTACTTACGAGATAGGCGTGATACCACTGCCTTATTTCCTCGCGATAGCGTTGACCGTTTTCCTCTCTGCGCATTTTGGACTACTGCCCAAGAACATGATTGGCGGCCTTGCCGTGATCATGACCATGGGGGTTTTCTTCGGTCAGCTCGGGCAACGGCTGCCAATCCTGAAGGAAATCGGTGGTGGTGCGATTCTCTGCCTGCTGCTGCCTTCGGTACTGGTGTTCTACGGCTTTTTCGGGCCGACTACTATCGATGCGACCAAGATGCTGATGAAGGAAGCCAACTTCCTGTACTTCGTCATCGCCAGTCTGGTCGTGGGCAGTATCCTGGGCATGGATCGCTTCATTCTCGTGCAAGGCATGATCCGCATGTTTGTGCCTTTGGTCGCTGGTACGCTAGCTGCGGTGACTGCGGGCATGGCAGTCGGCATGCTGTTCGGCTACAGCGCCTATCACACCTTCTTTTTCATTATCGTGCCGATCATTGGTGGCGGCATCGGAGAAGGGATCCTGCCGTTGTCGCTGGCTTACTCCGCCATCCTCGGTGGCACGCCTGATCAGTACGTAGCGCAATTGGTGCCCGCTGCAGTCGTGGGCAACATCATCGCCATCATCTGTGCCGGAGTGCTGGCACGTATCGCCCTCAAAAAGCCGGCATGGAACGGTGACGGCATGCTGATTCGTGCCAAGGAAGAAAACGATCTGTTCCGTGAGAAAGAGGAATCAACCCACCATATCGATTTCCGTTACATGGGAGCTGGTGTGCTGCTGATCTGCGCCTTCTTCATCCTGGGCGGGCTGGCTGAGAAGATTGTGCATATACCGGGGCCGGTGATGATGATTCTGCTCGCCGTACTGTTCAAATACCTGCGCGTGATTCCGCCGCTCCTCGAACAAGGTAGTAAATCGTTCTACAAACTGGTGTCCGTTGCATTCATCTGGCCAGTGATGATCGGTCTGGGCATGCTCTATGTGCCCCTGGATAGCGTGGTGGAGGTGTTTTCCGTCGGCTACGTGGTGGTATGTGCCTCGGTAGTGGTGTCGATGACCCTTGCCGGTTTCCTAATCGGCAATCTCTTGAAGATGTTCCCTGTCGAATCGGCCATCGTGACCTGCTGCCACAGCGGCCTGGGGGGCACCGGCGATGTAGCGATCCTGTCGGCCTCCAACCGCATGGGATTGATGCCATTCGCACAGATTTCCACGCGCATCGGTGGCGCATCTACCGTCATCCTAGCCACACTTCTGCTCGGTTTCTTCCACTGACAAGCGATTATGAACGATGAGAAGTAGCCTCTAACGGCTGCTTCCGCTCGAAAGCAGCTGGTGGTTACCTGTGCATGCAGTGATTCCCCAAAAGGCTGACCTCCCGCACCCCAAGGCAGACGCCGATCAAGATCGGCGTCTACATACCGCTCAGCACGACGTTCAGCAGTTTTTTCAGGTCGTCAGAAGAAGTATCTGACCGATGCCCCAAGCGTCGTCGAAGGTTGCGGAACGATCACCAGTCCGCTGTTGGTGCCATAAGCCGTTTCAGTGCCGTAACGATGAGGCTGAAAGGTGCCATACACAGTGAATTGGTAATCGCTGTAGTCATAGGAGGCCCGGAGGTCGTATCGGGTGTAAACCGGCATCTCTTTTCTTTCAGTGCCGACGTAGTACGGGACACCAGTGAGATGATAGGCGTCGGCATTGAGCGTCAACTGCCCTGCCATGAACGCATTCTGATATTGAATGCCGGCTTTATAGGTATGTTCAGGCACTACGAGTCGGTCGCCAGTACCGGCAGGCGGATTGTCTATCACCGCATCGATGATCCGTCCGTAGCTCGCGTAGGTACTGATTGTGGATGTGGCTTGGTAGTTGAAACTGGTCTCCACACCTTTACGCGTTGTGTCGGCAACCTGCTCAAAGACACCAGGAGAGGTTTGCAGTGTCTCGCTGTCATTCTGGATATAGTAGAACTCGGTAGTGCTGGAGAGTCGTTCAGTTGGGCGAGCCGTGAAACCGATGTCATAGGAGGTGACTTTGCTGGGCCGCACGCTTCCATTGATTCGGCCGCCGGTGTCGCTTGGTGGCAGAGCACTGCTGCTGCCTGAGCTGATGTATTCCGCGGCAGGCGAACGAAAGCCCTGAGAAGCGTTGGTGAACACTTCGAACTGCTCCGTCGGCGTCCACACCAGTCCGAGTTTCGGTGTGGTGACCGAACTGTGGTAGCCGGTATCAGCGTTGCGGAACTTGAGATTATCGATGTCATAATCAAAACGATCGTAGCGAATGCCCCCCAACAACTTCAATGACTCGACCGGTTTGTATTGACCCTGGGCGAACACCCCATACGTGATCAGATCCTGATCGAAGTCAAAATAGAAATTGGGCGTAGGCTCGAAGTTGCGATACTGCTGGCGATAGGCGTCGCCCTTGTCACGGCGCACGTCGGCGCCGACCATAAGCGACGCGGAGCCCTCGTACACGAAGTTATAGGCCAGCCGCCCACCGTAGATATCACGATCATCCTTGCCGTAATTGTGGGTGTTGGTGCCGTTTGAGATTCCGCGTACCCGCTTGAAGTCCTCGAAGTACGCGGTGTAATAAAGACCCTCCTCGCTTTCAGCCGGTGCGCGATTGAAGACATAGGTATTTCGGTTTGCGTTACCGAACCCGTAAAGGTTGTCAGTATCGCGGCGACTGATTGTCCCGGCTCGCAATGCAGGCAAATTTAGGTAGCCATCATTCTTGAAGTCCGATTCGTAATGGCTGAAGCGCGCTGAGTATTTTGCCTCACCGATCACTTTAGAGAGCTTCCAGAAGTAGTTGTCGCGCCTGGTCTCTGCTGCCTTGCGATAGCCGTTGGTCTTGTAGATATCCGCCACGAACAACGATTCGAGTCCTTCATGCTCACCGCCTAGCACCAAATCGGTTCGGCGCCCATCAAAGCTAGCGATGTCCAAGCCTATGCTCGAGGCCACATCGCCGCCATCAAGCGTTTCGATGTTCACCGAGCCCGCACGGTTCTGGTCGCCGTGCAGCGCCGATACAGGGCCTTTGATGACGTCGACGCGTTTGATCATCTGCGGCGTCAGCCATTCCAGAAAAACCGGGCCGTGCCCGGCACCACCTTGACTCGACGGAATGTTCTGCGGAACGCCGTCAACGTACACGGCCACGTCAGCACCGTGAGTACCGTTTGTGGTGAAACCGCGCATACGAAAGCCATTGCCGGTATCACCTTGGTCGATATTGTTGGCAACAACACCTGGTACCCGGCGGTAGATGTTGGAGATATCTCGGCCAACGTTGAGCGTCCGGAGTTCCTCGTCGGTGATGGTGGTGACCGCCGTCGGAAGGCTCTCGGGGGCATTGCTCACATTGCTGCGCGTCAGCGGAGTAGCTCTACCCTGTGTACCTCTCTCACCTACAACTTCAATCGCACCTAGCTCGGTGACACCCTCATCCTCTCGATCTGCAGCAGCAACCGAGGCGCACGAGACAACGCAGAGCAATGCCGCTCCATTAAAAACCCAACCACTGCCGCGATTCGCACGTCCGTACATGAACCAAATTTCCTTGAGGTGTTGATCTATGACACAGTAAAAGATACGTTATATCATATCAAAAAGGATAACGATCAAGGTGTTGATTTGTCGTTTTGGCTTTTCATCGACCAGTCCGACGCCCGAATCTCAAGCCTTGCTCACTCCAGTCACTACATCAGGAAGAACGTATGAAGCTTGCACTTTCGCTGGCCGCACTAGCAGGCGCAATTACCATTGGTTCAGCCCAGGCCCATGGCATCTGGACGGAAACGAGATATGGTCAGCTTGAGGTTGTATATGGACACGGCGCGGAGGATGAAGCTTATGAACCGAAAAAAATTGGCGCCGTGCGGGCATACAATCAGAACGGAAAAATGGTGCCTGTTACGGTTCAGCGACTAAGTGATCATGTTCGACTAATGCCGTTAACCTCCCCCTCCGTCCTGACAGTTACGCTCGACAACGGGGTGTGGAGCAAAGATAAAGACGGAAAATCCGTGAACGCGCCTATGGCAGAGGTACCAGGCGCGGTGAATGCCAGTCACAGCTACAAGTACAGCTTGGCGATTTTGGCACCGCATGCCCATATCCCTGATCAATTGGGGATTGCGATGGTCATTCGTCCGTTGAAAGATCCAGCAGAAGTAGGAGTTGGTAACGCTCTCCCGGTCGTGGTGACCATCGACGGCAAACCAGCTGCGAATATCGCTCTTCTCGACGACTACCGGGGAATGCTCGATGCAAGCAGCGTCAAAACCGATGCTAAGGGGCGCGCTAGCATCATCATCCGCAACGCTGGACTGAACATTATCGCGGCCCAAGCCAGGGTACCGGCCAGCGGCGAGAATGAAGTATCGGAGCGCAGCCTGTTCACATCCCTGACGTTCGTCGGAGAAGCACATCACCATTAAACAGGTCGGTGCATCGTAGAGGTCTCCCGGACGAGTTGGGGTGGTCACCTAAGACTGTTGCACTAGAACGCGAGCCGTACGTTGCGATCGGAACAATCACAGAGGCTGGTACCGCAGCAGTAGAGCCAGGCCTCTACCCTGTGCGCGCGAGTAGTTCACCTTATTCTGTCAGCGTCAAAGAAGACTCGCCTCTAATATTTCAAAACCAGCAGCAACGGCAATTCTTTTTGTTTTACAAACCTGGCTCGCTCGACGCCCTTACGGACCGCCCGTACGATGACGGATCATTTGCTTGGGAAGCGCATACATAGCCATAACGAGCGAGGTTATTGCACCTGATAAAAAGTTGAACGTCTCATTTATATCCATAGGTAGAACCGTACCCCAAGCCAGTGCGCCAAAACCTCCAGCCATGGTTACGATAAAGATATGAAGAGCACATCTGTAAAGCCCGCAAGACGCGTATATGATTGATAGAATCAACGCTGGCAATCCGTAGAAGAGCAAGCTAGCCAGCGACCCCAGCATACTGAGCCAAAGTGCGCCGCTTACTATTTCCAACAAGCTCATACTTGAGTTTTTCGAAGATAACTCAACCCTAGCGAAATCGAATGCAATGGCGAATGCAACCAGCGCCGGGCATAAAGTGAATGATATAATTACTTTCCCAAGTGGATACATATCAATTCACACACCCTTGTGCGGCCCCATGGCCTAACAACTAACAACCATATCGTATGGCTTGGACTTGGGCTTGCGAAGTTTGGTATCACTAAGCATCGAGGTTTTTACTCCTGTTCATGACGGCGTTTACCGTCAAGGGTCAGGAGACCTGTTGATGCCGGGAAAGCCGCACCAAGCAAGCTTTCCCGAGGAGTGAATTACCGTCACAGACCGGTTCTGACTGGATAGTAAACGGAACGGTCTTAACCAACCGTCCATTTATTACCGTCGCCGCTACCGCCAACCCGCGTTGCTTAGTGGCGATAGGGCCCGATAGCAAAAGCAACGGACTAACTTAAAAATCAATACGTTAGCACTTGCTACCGATACGTCTCAAAAAGCCCAAAAGGACTCGGTATCACTCCCACTCGATGGTCGCTGGCGGCTTGCTCGACACGTCGTAGGTGACGCGGGAGATGCCGTCGATTTCGTTGATGATCCGGCCGCTCACGGTCTCCAGCAGCTCGTAAGGCAGGTGCGCCCAGCGTGCGGTCATGAAGTCCACGGTTTCCACGGCGCGCAGGGCGACGACCCAGGCGTAGCGACGGCCGTCACCGACCACGCCCACCGAACGCACCGGCTGGAACACCACGAAGGCCTGGCTGGTCTTGTGGTACCAGTCGGCCTTGCGCAGTTCTTCGATGAAGATATGGTCGGCGCGGCGCAGGATGTCGGCGTATTCCTTCTTCACTTCACCGAGGATGCGCACGCCCAGGCCCGGGCCCGGGAACGGGTGGCGGTAGACCATGTCGTACGGCAGGCCCAACTCCAGGCCAATCTTGCGCACTTCGTCCTTGAACAGTTCACGCAATGGCTCGACCAGCTTGAGGTTCATTTCCTCAGGCAGGCCACCGACGTTGTGGTGCGACTTGATCACGTGGGCCTTGCCGCTCTTGGCGCCAGCCGACTCGATCACGTCCGGGTAGATGGTGCCCTGGGCGAGGAACTGGATGTTCGGCAGCTTGCTGGCCTCGGCATCGAACACGTCGATGAAGGTGCGGCCGATGATCTTGCGCTTCTTCTCCGGGTCGGCTTCGCCGGCCAGGTTGTCGAGGAACTGCTTCTCGGCGTCGGCGCGGATCACCTTGACGCCCATGTTCTCTTTGAACATGGCCATCACCTGGTCGCCTTCGTGCAGGCGCAGCAGGCCGTTGTCGACGAACACGCAGGTCAGCTGGTCGCCGATGGCTTTGTGCAGCAGCGCGGCGACCACCGAGCTGTCGACGCCGCCGGACAGGCCCAGCAGCACGTTGGCATCGCCGACCTGCTCACGCACCTGGGCGATGGCGTCTTCGACGATGTTGGACGGCGTCCACAGCGCTTCGCAACCGCAGATGTCCTGCACGAAGCGGGTGAGGATGCGACCACCCTGCTTGGTGTGGGTCACTTCGGGGTGGAACTGCACGCCGTAGTAGCCGCGGGCATCGTCGAACATGCCGGCGATCGGGCAGCTCGGGGTGCTGGCCAGCACGTTGAACTGGCCCGGCAGCTGGGTGACCTTGTCGCCGTGGCTCATCCACACGTCCAGGCCCAGCACGCCGTCGGCGTCGACATGGTCTTCGATGCCGTCGAGCAGCTTGCTCTTGCCGACCACGTCGACCCGGGCGTAGCCGAATTCGCGCAGGTCGGAACCTTCGACCTTGCCGCCCAGTTGCTCGGCCATGGTCTGCATGCCGTAGCAGATGCCCAGCAGCGGTACGCCGAGGTCGAATACGGCCTGACGCGCGCGCGGGCTGTTGGCTTCGTGAACCGACTCGGGGCCGCCGGCCAGGATGATGCCACGTGGGGCGAAGGCCCGGATGTCCTCGTCGGACATGTCCCAGGGATGCAGTTCGCAGAACACGCCGATCTCGCGCACGCGGCGGGCGATCAGCTGGGTGTACTGGGAACCGAAATCGAGGATCAGGATACGGTGAGCGTGAATGTCGAGGGCCATGACTCTGTTCTCGTCAGTGGAAGCAGAAACAACGCGGGGCTGTCGATACAGCCCCGTTCTTCATACAGTGCAAAAATCGATTTTCAGCCTACCCGGTAGTTCGGGGCCTCTTTGGTGATCTGCACGTCGTGGACGTGGGATTCGGCCATGCCGGCACCGGTGATGCGCACGAACTCGGGCTTGGTACGCATCTCGTCGATGGTCGCGCAACCGGTGTACCCCATGGAGGCACGCAGGCCGCCCATCAGCTGATGGACGATGGAGCCCATGGCGCCCTTGTAGGCCACGCGGCCTTCGATGCCTTCCGGTACCAGCTTCTCGGCACCGGCCGAAGAATCCTGGAAGTAGCGATCCGAAGAACCCTGGGCCTGGGACATGGCGCCCAGCGAACCCATGCCGCGGTAGGCCTTGTAGGAACGGCCCTGGAACAGCTCGATCTCGCCCGGCGCTTCTTCGGTACCGGCCAGCATGGAGCCGATCATCACGGCGGAGGCGCCGGCGACGATGGCCTTGGACAGGTCACCGGAGAAGCGGATGCCGCCATCGGCGATCAGCGGGATACCGGTGCCTTCCAGCGCAGCGGCGACGTTGGCCACCGCGGAGATCTGCGGCACGCCGACACCGGCGACGATACGGGTGGTGCAGATCGAGCCCGGGCCGATGCCGACCTTGACCGCGTCAGCGCCGGCTTCGGCCAGGGCCAGTGCGGCAGCGCCGGTGGCGATGTTGCCGCCGATCACCTGGATGTCCGGGAAGTTCTGCTTGACCCAGCGCACGCGCTCGATCACGCCCTTGGAATGACCGTGGGCGGTGTCGACGATGATCACGTCGACGCCGGCATTGGCCAGGGCGGCAACGCGGTCGCCGGTATCGGCGCCGGTGCCGACCGCGGCGCCAACACGCAGACGACCCTGGTCGTCCTTGCTGGCCAGCGGGTAGGCCTTGGCCTTTTCGATGTCCTTGACGGTCATCATGCCTTTCAGCGTGAAGGCGTCATCGACGATCAGCACTTTTTCGATACGGTGCTTGTGCAGCACTTCGCGAACGGCTTCCTTGGCGGCGCCTTCCTTGACGGTGACGAGGCGCTCCTTGGGGGTCATCACTTCACGCACCAGGGCGTCCAGGCGATTCTCGAAACGCACGTCGCGGGAGGTGACGATACCGACCAGGTCGCCGTTGCTCAGCACCGGCACACCGGAGATGTTGTTCTGGCGGGTCAGCTCGAACAGGTCACGCACGGTGGCGTCGGCCTCGATGGTGATCGGGTCCTTGACCACGCCGGACTCGAACTTCTTGACCTTGCGCACTTCGGCAGCCTGCTGCTCGATGGTCATGTTCTTGTGGATGATGCCGATGCCACCTTCCTGCGCCATGGCGATGGCCAGGCGGGCTTCGGTGACGGTATCCATGGCCGCGGAAAGCAGCGGGATATTCAGCTCGATGCCGCGGGTAAGGCGAGTCTTGAGGCTTACGTCCTTCGGCAGAACGTCGGAGAAACCGGGAATGAGAAGAACGTCGTCGAAGGTAAGGGCTTCTTGACTGATACGCAGCATGGCGGGGGCTCCCAGGCGGGAAAATTGGAAGCGCGCCATTATACCGAGTCAGCCCCTGTCACTCAATGTAAAGAATGGCGATCGACCGTTCGGCGTCTAACCGAAATGATTCTCGGCGAGCGGGGAACCGAAGCGCATTCGCGTAGCCTGAATTATCTCAGGCTCAAGGAAGAGCTCCCCTTCTCTCCCCTGGTCGCCCTCCACGAGGGATAGACGCCTCACTCAAGCCTCTACCACGGCCACCGGATAGCCCAGCCGTTCGGCGAACTCTTCGAGAAAGCTTGCCGTGAAGCGCGCCTGCGCCCAGCCGTTGAAGATGAAGCCCAGGTTGGAAAACCCGCAGGGCTGCAGGAACAGAAAGCCGTTGATGTCGTCTTCATGCCCACACAGCGGGCAGGCGAAGTTGTCGGTTTCGCCGGGCATCCACTCGTCCAGGCTCTCGAACAGCGCCTCGCCGATCTCCTGCCGGCACTCCGGGCAACCGGCTTCCTCGAGAAACCCTTCGGTGGGCGTATAGATGCAGCGCCGGTAGATGACCTCCAGGCCGTTGACCGGCTGGGCGAATGGCAACTGCCCAGCCGCCTCCACCACCCGGCTCGCCCCCGGCGCGATGGCGTAGGCCATGCCGCTGCGCCCGCAGGTGGTCGGCAGCGCCTCGACGATATCGCGCTTGGCCAGCCAGCGCAGGATCTGCTGCGCCTTGCGCTCGTGACCGGGAAAGCTGGAAATGCGCGGGACGATGATGCTTTGCGTGGCCATACCGCCTCTTCGGGGTAACGAAACCGCGCAGCTTAGTGGCAGCCGCCAGCCGGCCACAAGCCGGCCGGGACTGACGGCCCCGCTCGCCCGTCAGGAACACGCCAATGGGCGGGCCTGACGCCGGCTGTAGTAGCGCTCGCGCAGTTTGTCGTAGGCCAGGTTGTAGCCCAGGGTGTACGGCAGGAAGAACAGGATCAGGCCGATATCCAGGAAGAACGCCGCCACCAGGCTGATCGACAGCCACCAGGCCGCCAGCGGTACCAGCACCAGGATCAGGCCGGCCTCGAACAGCAGCGCATGGCTGATTCGCGCCCACAGGCCGCGCTCGAAACCCATGCGCCGCTGCGCGGCATCGAACAGGATGTTGAAAATCATGTTCCAGAGCATGGCGATGGCCGAGAACATCAGGGTCAGGGCGCCCATGTGCGCCAGCGACTTGCCCATCGCCCAGGCCAGCAGCGGTGCGCACACCACCACGGCGATCAGTTCGAACAGGGTGGCGTGCAATACGCGCTCTTTCATGGAGCGCCGGGCAATGGTGGACGGCTTCATTTCAGACTCGCTAGGTAGGATCGATGGCGCTATTCTCATCGGCAAAACTGCCAGCTGAAAGTTAACAGCCATCGGCTAAACCGATATGAATCTCTCTCCCGAATCCCTGCAGGCATTCGCCCAGGCAGCTGCCACGGGCTCGTTCAGCGCCGCGGCCCGGCGTCTGGGCAAAAGCCAGTCGACGATCAGCGAGGCGATTTCGCGCCTCGAGGTCGACCTCGACGTCACCCTGTTCGTGCGCGGCGCCCGGCACCTGGCCCTGACCGAAGCCGGCAGCAGCCTGCTGAGCCGCGTGCAGGACGTACTGGCCGCCTCGGACCGCCTCCTGCGCCAGGCCAGCCAGCTGGCGGCGGGCCTGGAGCCCAAGCTGACCCTGGTACTCTCCGACGCCTATCAGGCCAGCCAGTACCAGGCGCGCCTGAGCGAGCTGGATGAGCGCTACCCGGATCTGGAGTTCGAGTGTTTCTTCGCCGAACACGCCGATGTGCTGGATCTGGTCGGCCAGGGCCGCGCCCACCTGGGCCTGCTTGCCGCCCAGGCCAGCTACCCGCCCGAGCTGGCCCACGCGAGCCTGGCGGACGCGGCGGACTTCGGCCTGTTCGTCGCCAAGGGGCATCCGCTCAGCCGACTGCCTCGCGTCACCCTCGAAGACCTGATGCACTGGCGCGTGCTACGCCTGAGCAGCGTGGCGGACCACCCCGGCGAACTGGACGACCTGCCCGGCAGCGGGGGGCGCTGCTGGTCGGCGCCAGACTACCTGCTGTTGCTGGAAATGGCCGCCCTGGGCTTCGGCTGGGCCGCCCTGCCCCGCCAGCTGGTGCAGAGCCACGGTAACCAGGGCCTGCATGAGCTGGCGGTCAATGGCTGGCCGAAGCAGGTAGCCGTCGATGTCGTCTGGTCTCGGGTCAGGCCCCTGGGGCCGGCAGCCTCATGGCTGCTGGAACGGTTATTGAGCGCCTGACGGAGGCTGGACATGAACAGCTTCACGCCGATCGATCTCGAGCGCCGCAGCTTCACGGGCCTGCGCTGCGTATACATTCTGCTGACGCTACTGGTCGCTGGCGGCTCGCTCCATGTGCTGATCGCGCTTAGCCACAACCTCTGGCTGGCCGGCTTTCTGCTGCTGGTAAACGGCCTGATGATCTATGGAGCGCTGATCGCCAAGGACAGCATCCAGCGCAACATTCACGAAACGCTGCAGGGCCTCGGCCAGATTTTCGGCTGATGCTCACGGTGCATTCGGGGACGGCGTTATGCTGCTCGCCCCGTCAAGGAGAAGACCATGATCACCTGTTACCTGCGCTACATCATCGACCCTTACCAGCTGGCCGAATTCGAGCACTACGCCAACTTGTGGATTCCCCTGGTGGAGAAATTCGGCGGCCAGCACCACGGCTACTTCCTGCCCTCCGAAGGTGCCAACAATGTGGCCCTGGCGCTGTTCAGCTTTCCCAGCCTGGCTGCCTACGAGGACTATCGGGAGCGCTCCATGAAGGACGAAGAATGCCTGGCCGCCTTCGCCTACGCCCAACAGAACCGCTGCATCCTCAGCTACGAGCGCAGCTTTATGCGACCGGTTGGCGTCGAGCCGCGTTAACGATCGTTGGGTGTCTGGGAGCTTGTATCCGGAATCGACTGCGATAAGGGGCGGATTCAACTGATCGTTCCTCACGCTCGGCATGGGAATGCCGCCGAGGGCGCTCTGCGTCCGCTGTTGCATGCCGCGCGCAACCGGAGCAGGCGCAGAGCGCCTTCGCCTGGGCTACCACGCTGGAGCGTGGGAGCCATCGTAAACCTGCTCATATTGGTGGGCTGAAGCCCACCCTACGAGGCTGGCACGATCTATAGGGTGGGCTTTAGCCCACCACTGCAAATGGCCGCTTTCGCCACGTTGCAGTCACTACATGCGCAATTACCGCGAATGATCGTAGACAACTGCTAGCCCTACAGCTCGCCGGCGTAACAGACCGGCGAGCTGCTCGTGCCCCGTCGATCCAGTTCATCCTCGAGAAACTCCTGCAGCACGCGGGCATTGTTGCGCTCCCTGTCGCGGGCGGCGTACAGCAGCGTCAGCGTGCCTGCTGCGGCGCGTGCCAGCAGACCCTGCCAATACTCCGGGTGTGCTGCCAGCTCGCGGCGGTAACCCTCGCTGAACATCTCGAACGCCTCGGCCCGATGGGCGAACTCGCGGCGCAGCTCGGTCGATGGCGCCACCTCGCGCAACCACTCGTCATACTGCAGTCGCTCCCTGCTTAAGCCCCTCGGCCATAGCCGATCGACCAGCACTCGATAGCCATCACTCTCCTCACGCGGTTCATACACCCGCTTGCAGCAAATCATCGCTGGTCTCCTTGAGATTGCCCGGCGGCCTCGGTAACGTGGCCCCTCGCCAGTCGGAGAGCCCCATGCACATCAGCCGTAAACTCCTAGTGTTCACCCTGCTGCCCCTGTTCGCCAGTTGCGCGGTGTATACGGGCAAACCCGTGGACGCGGAAAAAGCCCAGACCCGCCTGCAGGGCGAACTGACCCGCGAGAATGGCCAGCTGTGGCTCAAGCCCTGCGAAGACCCACGGCGCTTCGCGATCACCGAGGGCAGCACCACCATCACCCAGGATGCCAGCGAACTGCTGGGCGATGGCCACTCGGCGCTGTTCGCCGATCTGCGTGGGGTCATGGGCTCGACCCCGATCAGCGGCGCCGACGGCGCAATGCAGGTCGGCCGGGTATACCGCCTGCAACCCGAAGGCCACGGCTGCGACGACCCCAATTTCAAACGCACGCTGGTTCGCGCTGCCGGCCAGGAGCCGTTCTGGAGCGTCACGGTGAGCAATCAGGGCATGGTGCTCAGCGGGCCCGACCGTGAACCGCTGGCATTGCCCTATATGGAAGAGCAACTGCCCGAGGGCCGTATCAACCTGACCAGCGAAGCCAACGGCGAACGCGTGGAGCTGTGGCTGGCGCCACAGCGTTGCGTGGACAGCATGAGCGGTGCAGTACAGCACATGAGCGCCCAGCTGCGCCTCAATGGCAAGCCGATGCGCGGCTGCGCGGCGTTCGGTGGCGCGCGCAACGACTGACGGTTAGAGCAGGATGCCCTTGTCGCGGGCCCGCTCGTGGCACAGCTGCAGCACCTGACGGCGCTCGTCGTTTGCCATGCGGCTCCAGCGGGTGATCTCGTCGACATTGCGCTGGCAACCGATGCAGATGTCCTCCTCGTCCAGCGCACAGACGTGCACGCAGGGCGAGGCGACCGGACGTTCGAGGGTCTGCATCAGTCGTCCTGCTCACTCAGTTCGGCGGCGTAGCGCCGGGCGTTCTGCACGTAGTGGGCGGCGCCGGCCTCGAGCAGTTTCTTCTGCTGCTCGCTGAGTTCGCGAACCACCTTGCCCGGCGAGCCCACCACCAGCGAGCCGTCGGGAATCTCCTTGCCCTCGGCGATCAGCGCATTGGCGCCGATGATGCAGTGCTTGCCGATGCGCGCACCGTTGAGCACCACCGCATTGATGCCGACCAGGCTGTAATCGCCCACCGTGCAGCCGTGCAGCATGGCGTTGTGGCCGACGGTCACCCCGGTACCCAGGGTCAGCGGCGAGCCCGGGTCGGTGTGCATCACCGCGCCGTCCTGCACGTTGCTGTTCTCGCCGATATGAATGAGTTCGTTGTCGCCACGCAGCACGGCGCCGAACCACACGCTGGCGCCCTCGTCGAGGCGCACGTTGCCGATCACCGTGGCGTTGGGGGCGATCCAGCTCTGCGGGTGCTGGTCGACGCGGGCATTGCCCAGGCGGTATTTCATGACGGGAGTCTCGCAGGCGGGTTCACTTTAGATGAACGTAATGTTCGGGCGGGCGGCGCATGTCGATGTCGGCATCAAAGACCAGATTGACCAGCTCCACCAGCATGATCGCCGTCAGCCCCCAGATCTTGTACTCGCCATAGCGATAGCTCGGCACGTACCAGCTGTGCCCGAGGTAATCGATACGGTGGGTGACCTCGCGGGGGTCGTTGCGGAAGAACGCCAGCGGCACCGAGAACACCGCGGCGATCTCGCCGTCGTTGGCCTGGTAGTCGACGAAATCCGGCACCACCCCGACGTAGGGCGTGACCTGAATGCCATGCCGGGAAACCAGGGTACTGAGCGGCCCGACGATTTCCACCAGCCCCGGCGGCAGGCCGATTTCCTCATCGGCCTCACGCAGCGCGGTTTCGACCAGATCGCGGTCTTCCGGGTCGCGGCGGCCGCCGGGAAAGGCGACTTCGCCGCCATGGGTGGACAGGCCGCTGGCACGCAGCGTGAGCACCACCTCGGGCTCGTCGCTGCGGGTGATGGGCACCAGCACCGCGGCTTCGGGAAAGCCCTCCTGGGTTTCCATGAAACGTGGGCTGTAACCACGAACGCGTTGGAGTAACTCGTCCAGCATGGGCATTCTCGGCATTCTTCTGCGCCGGATAATGGCATGAAAGCAGGGCGCTGCCCAACCCTGCGCGGCCTGATCGAGCGCAGGGCCATGGCATCAGCTCTTGAGGCGGTAGCCGGTTTTAAAGATCCACCCGACGGTGAGAATGCAAGCCAGCAGAAAGCCCAGGATCATGCCCAGGCTGACCATCACGTTGACGTCCGACACGCCGTAGAAGCTCCAGCGAAACGCGCTGATCAGGTACACCACGGGGTTGAACAGGGTCACCGTCTGCCACACCGGCGGCAGCATGCTGATCGAGTAGAAGCTGCCGCCGAGAAAGGTCAGCGGCGTGACGATCAGCGCCGGCACGATCTGCAGCTTCTCCCAGCCATCGGCCCACACCCCGATGATGAAGCCGAACAGGCTGAAGGTCAGCGCCGTGAGCACCAGGAAGGCCAGCATCCAGAAGGGGTGGAGAATCTCGAAGTCGACGAACAGCCGCGCCGTGGCGAGGATGATCAAACCGAGCACGATGGACTTGGTGGCCGCCGCACCGACATAGCCGACGAGAATTTCCAGGTAGGAAATCGGCGCCGACAGCACCTCGTAGATGGTGCCCGAGTACTTGGGCATGTAGATGCCGAACGAGGCGTTGGAAATGCTCTCGGTGAGCAGCGCCAGCATGATCAGCCCGGGAATGATGAAGGCGCCATAGCTGACGCCATGCACCTGGGTCATGCTCGAGCCGATGGCCGAGCCGAACACCACGAAGTACAGCGAGGTGGTGATCACCGGGGTGGCGATGCTCTGCAGCAGGGTGCGCCAGGTGCGCGCCAGCTCGAACAGGTAGATGGCGCGGATCGCGTAGAAATTCATGCCTGCTCCTTCACGAGACTGACGAAAATATCTTCCAGCGAGCTCTCGCTCGACTGCAGATCCTTGAAGGCGATGCCGTGCTGGGCCAAGACCTGCAGCAGCTCGGCGATGCCGGTGTCCTCCTGCTGACCATCGAAGCTGTAGACCAGCTCATGGCCGTCGTCGCGCAACTGCAGGTCATCGCGCTGCAACGCAGGCGGCAGTTCGCCCAATGGTTGCTGCAGGTGCAGGGTCAGCTGCTTCTGGCCGAGCTGGCGCATGAGGGTGTCCTTGTCCTGCACCAGAATGATCTCGCCCTTGCGGATCACGCCGATGCGGTCGGCCATCTCCTCGGCTTCCTCGATGTAGTGGGTGGTGAGGATGATGGTTACCCCACGCTCGCGCAGCTTGCGCACCATGTCCCACATGTTGCGGCGCAGCTCGACGTCGACGCCGGCGGTCGGCTCGTCGAGAAACAGGATCTCGGGCTGGTGCGACAGCGCCTTGGCGATCATCACCCGGCGCTTCATGCCACCGGACAGTTCGAAGATCCGCGCATCCTTCTTTTCCCACAACGACAGGTCGCGCAGCAGCTGCTCCAGGTAGGCATCGTCAGGCGCCTTGCCGAACAGCCCGCGGCTGAAACGCACCGCCGCCCACACGCTCTCGAAGCCCTCGTTGAACAGTTCCTGGGGTACCAGGCCGATCTTCGAGCGGGCCGCGCGGTAGTCGCGCAGGATGTCGTGGCCGGCCACCGTCACCGAGCCGCTGCCCGGATTGACGATGCCGCAGATGATGCTGATCAGCGTGGTCTTGCCCGCCCCATTGGGGCCGAGCAACGCGAAGATCTCGCCCTGGCGGATGTCCAGGTCGATGGATTTGAGCGCCGGGTGGCCGGACGCGTAGGTCTTGTTCAACTGCTGAATGGAAATGACCGCTTGCACGGATAGGCCTCGATCCTGAAAACAGCGGGCCATTGTAAAGAAATGTTGCCCGGCCCGCTGAGCCGCCTGACGACTGCGATCATGGCGATGCGCGAGCGGCTGCCGCCTGCGCGCGTTACAAACGCCGACCATGCGCACGCAGGCTCACGCCGCCATTGGCCAAATTCGGAACACGGGCACGACAACCGAGTCCGATACACGGCACACTCATGCACTTCACCGCGAACCCTTCACACACAAGGATCATGCAATGGCTTTCAAACACCTGATTGGCGGCGCCGCTCTGCTCGCCCTGCTCGCCGGCTGCAGTTCGACCGACACAGCACCCACCCAGGCGTCGAAACCCGCCAACAGCAACGGCAAATGCAGTGCCGAAGCCGCGCAGAACCTGCTCGGCCAGGTGGCCACCGCCGAAATCGTCGAACAGGCCCGTGAACAGTCCGGCGCGCGCACCGCCCGCGTGCTGTCGCCCGGCGACATGGTGACCCTGGACTACGATTCCCAGCGCCTGAACATCGACATCACCGAAGCCGAAGTCATCGAGCGCATCGCCTGCGGCTGATTCGCCACGGCGCCGATCATCTGCGGCACAATCGGGCCACTTCCGTCTCACCAAGGATTGGATCTGGCCCATGCAGATCGATGAGGAACTGACGCTCAAGAAGCTGGAAATCTTTCTGGCCTTCATGCGCAGCGGCAACCTGGCCCGTGCGGCCAGTGAACTCAACACCAGTAACGTCAGCGTGCACCGCGCCATCCACTCCCTGGAAAATGCCCTGCGTTGCCCGCTGTTCAAGCACCAGGGCCGCAACCTGATCCCGCTGGAAAGCGCCTACGTGCTGGAAGAGAAAGCCCAGAAGCTGATCCAGGACGCCCAGGACATGGTGCGCCTGGCCCGTGAGGCCGCGGGTTTCGGTGCCGAGCGCTTCAAGCTCGGCTCGCTCTACTCGCTGACGGTCAAGACCGTGCCGCAACTGATCATGGGCCTGAAGCTGCGGCGCAGCGAACTCAATATCGACCTGATCCTGGGCTCCAACGTCGACCTGATGTACAAGCTCAGGAACATGGAGCTGGACGCCATTCTGGTCGCCCTCAACGATGCCGAACCGCACCCCGACTGCGAGCAGTTGCCGCTGTTCTCCGACGACATCTTTCTCGCCGTGCCGGTGGATTCGCCCTTTGCCGAGCAGGCCGAAGTGGATCTGGCCGACCTGCGCGAATCCACCTTCATCACCCTGACCCAGGGTTTCGCCACCCATCAGGACGGCGTGCGGGTATTCGAACAGGCGGGCTTCGAGCCCAACGTGGCGATGCAGGTGAACGACATCTTCACCCTGCTCAGCATGGTCAGTTCCGGCGTGGGCTACGCGCTGCTGCCCGGGCGCATCGCGGCGGTGTACGAGAACCGCGTGAAACTGATTGCGCTGCAGGCCAAGTATCACCTGCAGCAACATATCGGCGTGGTGTTCCTGAAAGCCAAGGAGCGCGACCCCAACCTGCTCGCGCTGCTGGCAGAATGCCGCATGTACAGCCTGGGGCAGACGGCCTGAGGCCGGGCGCTCGGCAGGTGACGAGCCACGTTCGCCACCCGCGCCGGGCTTACATCCAGCCCGGCACCACGAACAGCAGCCAGGCCAGCAGCGGGCCGAAGGCCACCACCAGGCCGCTGTAGACCAGGAAGCGGCGGAACAGGGCTTCGCGCTCTTCCTTCGCCGCCGAGGCCACCACCAAGGCGCCGTTGGTGGAGAACGGGCTGACGTCCACCACAGTAGAAGACACCGCCAGCGCGCAGATCACGCCTGCCGCACCGAGCTGGCCCTGCATCAGGAACGGCACTGCCAGGGGGATGGTGGCGCCCAGCACCGCCGCCGACGACGCGAAGGCGGAAACGATGCCGCCGACATAGCAGACCAGCAGCGCCCCCAGCAGCGGAATACCGATGGCACTGACGCCGTGGCCGACGAAGTCGACCGCACCGGCCTTCTGCAGCACGGCCACATAGGTCACCACGCCGCTGATCAACAGCACCGTGGACCAGCTGATGCCGTCCACCGCGCCCTTTTGCGCGGACGGCGAGATCACTGCGATGGCGACGGCGACGGTGATCGCCACCAGGCCGACGTTGAGGTCGTACACCAGCGCGGCGATGCCCAGGCCCAGCAGGCCGGCCAGGGTGATCAGGTGATCGCGGTTGATGCGCACCTCATCCAGCGCCTGCGGGTTATTGGACAACGTGCCGCCGCCGGCACTGACCACCGCGCCATGGCCCTCGATGGCAAACTGCCGGGACGACGCCTGCACGCCGGCGATCAAGGGCTCATCGGCCACCGCACGACCACGGCGCAGCAGGGCGATGCCACCGAAGGCGAAGAAGCAGATAAAGGCCATCAGCAGGTTAAAGCCCAGGCTGGTGAGGAACACGGCCATTTCCGTGACGTCCAGCCCGGCCTTCTGCACCACTTGGTTGGTGATGCCGCCGTACACGCTGATCGGCGAGAAGCCGCCCGCCTGGGCGCCGTGGATCACCAGCAGGCCCATCATCAGCGGGTTGATCTGGTACTGCTTGGCAAAACGCAGCGCCACCGGGCCGATGATCGCCACCGCCGCCGGGCCCAGTGCGCCAAAGGCGGTGAGCACGGCGGTGACGACGAACATCACCCACGGAATGGCCACGATATGACCGCGCACACCCTTCACCGCCCAATGCACCAGCAGGTCGATGGTGCCGTTCTTCTGGGCGATGGCGAACAGATAGGTGATGCCGACCAGGGTCAGGAACAGATCGGCGGGGAACCCCGCAAGAACCTCCTTACCCCCCATGCCGACCCAGATACCGCCGACGATAAAGGCCAGGGCAAAGCCGACGGCGCCCATGTTGATGGGCAGTGCCGTGGCCACGATGAACATGATCACCAGACCGATGATCGTTGCGATTTCCGGACTCATACACCCTCCCCCAACAGCTGGTTGGTTTCATCCGATGGCGAGGCGCCATCCATGGGTACTGCCTGGCCTTGCGATGCTGCGCGCCCGCTCATGGGCGCACCCAGGCAATTGCCGCCCGTTGCACACCGGCCGGCGGCCGGCTGAAGCAGTCCAGGGTAAGGATGGCGAGTGAAATCCGTCGGTAGGTGATCATTGCTTTTATCCTCGTTGACGCATCGAAGTTATTGTTCTTGTGCTTCGGCAATCGGACGTCGTTATCGGCTCTGGTTCACCTCCTGACGCAGCAGCGCCTCCAACGTATCCAGGCGCGCGCCCTGAAAGGCGACGACCATTGCCGGCTCGAACACACGCCGCGCCAGGCCACTGAGCACGCTGCCGGGCGGCAGTTCGAGGTGCAGCCGCACGCCCCGTTCAAAAGCGACGTGTAGAACGCCGGACCAGTTCACGACCCGGCACATGTTGTTGGCCAGGTCGTCCCGCAGGGCCTCAGGCTCGCTCAACAGCCGCGCGGTATTGCCACTCAGATAACGCACCGCGGGGCGCCGCAGGGTCACGCTGGCAAACGCTTCGCCGAGCCTTGCCGCCGGCTCGGCAAGCAGCACGCAATGGGAAGGCACACTGACCGCCAGCGGCTTTACCGCTCCCGCGCCAGCGGCCCGGGCACGCTCACCGACCGCCTGCATCGCCGGGTGGCTACCGGCGATCACCAGCTGGTTTTCGGCATTGATATTGGCCAGGAACACGGGCGACTGCGGGCCATTCACCTCAGCCAGCAAGCCCTCGAGGGTATTCAGGTCGAGACCGAGGACCGCCGTCATGCCGTGGCCCTGGGGATAGGCCTGCTGCATCAGCTGGCCGCGCAGGGCGACCAGGCGCAGTGCATCGGTGAAACTCAGCGCATCGGCGACGACCGCCGCGGCATAGGCGCCGATCGAGAGGCCCGCAACGTAATCGGGCGCCAGGCCACGGGCTTTCAACAGACGGGCACCGGCCACCCCGGCAATCAGCAGGCACAGTTGCACGGCGCGTGTGCCTTGCAGCGCCTCGGCAGAATCCAGGCCGGCGAGCGGCTCGCCGAGCAGACCCTCGGCTTCCGCCAGGCATGCCTGAACGACGGGGTCAGCCGGCAGGTCATGCAGCATGCCGGGCTGCTGCGCGCCCTGGCCGGGAAAGGCCCAGAGCGTACTCACGCCGCCACCTGCTGCAGTTGCCAGGGATCGCTGACCAGCAATGGGCCATCCTGAGTTTTCAACAGCACACGTGGCGCCGTGCCGGCCCATTCGCGCAGGGCCACGGCGCCATTGGGTGTTTCCAGTTGCAGATCGATACGCGCCGGCGCCTCGTCCAGCGAACGGCAAAGCGACCGTGCCCAATCGCGTGGCAGGTGCCGGGGTGCACGCAGCGACAGATCGAGATCACTGTCCGGGTGCGCGGCGGCAATGCCACTGGCCAGTTCAAAACCCAGGCTGCCGGTGATGCCCCAGGCCAGGCCCAGGGCATCGAAACATGGTGCCAGCCCGCTCAGGGCGCGCAGCGCCGGCCAGTGCGGCTGGCTATGGTTGCGCCAGCGCCCTGCCCTGGCGATAGCCTGTGGGCTGACCAGGCGGCTGATCTCGCCCAGGCGCATCCAGGTGCCATAGCGGTGTTCACGGGCGCTGCCGCGAACCCCCACCGCCACCCAGCCGGCCTCGGCCGGGGCTCGCCGCACCACCACCGGCACCTGTTCGCCCAGAGCGGCGCGCGCCCAGGCTGGCGCCTCCTCTGGCAGCTGCTCGGGGCGCAGGCCCCAGAGCAGGTCATGTGGATGGGGAGGCTGCATGACCGGCTCCTACCACTGCGCGCGCAGCAGTTCACGCACCTGGGCGGAGGCCGCGCGATTGGCGGCGCCCAAGCGGTTGCGCAGGTCCCGCGGGCTGCTGGCCAGATCGGCCAGGGCACGGCCCAGGGCGTCCTGCACACGAGCCAGGTCAGCAGCGGTCGGCTGCGCGGCCTGTTCGACATCCAGCACCTCCGCCAGCAGGCCGAGCGAGGCGTAGTTATCCAGGTCATAGGCCATCGGCGGCACGCTGGCGGCCAGCGCCTCCAGCTCGTCGACGCTGCGCAGGGTGATGCGCGCGGCGGCGGCCTTGCCCATGGCATGCACCATCACCCCGGCATCGCGCAGGGCGATCAGCCGGTTGGCCTGGTAGCCGTGGGCGAGAAAGGCGCCGGACATGGCCTTGCCAACCAGCAGGCCGATCACCCCATGGCCGGCCAGGCGGGCACGGGCATAGGCGTCCACAGCGCCGGCCAGGGCCTGGTGAATGCCATAGGCTTCCTCGCGGCGCCCGTAGGCCTGGCTCGGCACGTCGACGATGGCGACCAGCGCGCGCTTGTTCGGGGAGTCGCGATCCGCCTCGATGGCCTCATCCACGGCCTGGGCCAGGCCCCAGCCCTCGAGCAGGCCGACCTCGCCATTACGGGCCCGGGGAAACGGGTTGCTGGCGTCGGCGATCACCGCGATATAGCGCACTGGCTGGCCGGCCAGCTCCGCGTCGGCGACCCGCAATGAAGCAGGCAGGCCGCCCAGCGGCTGGGCATCGCCCGCCAGGGCCTGGAACCAGTGCAGGCCGCGTTGTTGCTGTGCAGTTGTCATGCTCATGCTCCCTGGTAGGCGCTGCGTACGGCAGCGGCATCGGCCTGAACGGCGGTGTCGACGGCCCGCAGGCGCTCGAGGAACCAGGCGTGGCGACGGCTGCGTTCCTGGGCCGGTTTGCCCTTGGCGAACAGCCCATGCAGCTCGCGGCGAATGGCCTCGACATCATCGGCCACATAGCCGTCGACCAGGCCGCTGGCGTGGCGCTGCTCACCACCGGTCAGGCTCCAGATGAACGGACGATCGCGGGAATCGTACTCGTCCAGCCCGGCTTCCTGCTCGATCACCTGGGGGCCGTTGAGCCCCAGGCGCGCTTCGCGGGTGACCAGCAGGTAGCTGCACAGCCCGGCGGCGATGGACATGCCGCCGAAGCAGCCGACCGGGCCGGCCACCAGGCCGATCACCGGCTGGTACTGGCGCAGCTCGACGATGGCGGCCTGGATCTCGGCAATGGCCGCCAGGCCCAGGTTGGCTTCCTGCAAGCGCACGCCGCCGGTTTCCAGCAGCAGCACGGCGCGGGTCGGTGTGCCATTGCGGTTGTCTTCGGAGGCCAACTCGAGGCTGCCTGCGATCTTCGCGCCGCCCACCTCACCGAGGCTGCCGCCCTGGAACGCCCCTTCGATGGCGATGATCACCGCAGGCTGGCCGTCGAGCGAACCCTTGGCCACCACCACGCCGTCATCGGCCTGAGGCACGATGCCCTGCTTGGGCAGCCAGGGCGACATCAGCCGGGCGAAGGGGTCGAGCAGTTCACGGAAGCTGCCGGCATCGAGCAGTGCGCGAGCCCGCTCACGGGCACCGAGTTCGGTGAAACTGCGCTGCGCCAACAGGCGCTGGATGTTCTGCTCAGCCATGGTTGAGTTCCTCCAGGCCCTGTTCCAGGCGCAGGCGCACCACGCCGGGCGTGGCGCCGAAATCATGAATGGCGATGTTCAACGCCGGCAGTTGCTGCTCACCGAACATGCGCTCGAACAGCAGCTGCCAGCGTGGCGAACTGCCGTTGACCGAGGTGACCACCTCAATGGCCAGCGTGCCGGCCAGGCCGGGTTCGAGCATCACTTCCAGGTCGCCGGAGCCGACGCAGCCCACCAGCGCACGGCCCTGAGCCGGTTGCCCGGCGGGAAATCGAAAAGACAGGGTTTCCATTTCACAGACTCCCAAGCGGCGCCGGCAGCCCATGCTGCAGGCGGTCGAGGAACAGGGTGGCGGCGAGCAGATCGGCAGCACCGCCAGGCGAGGCACGCAGGTGCAGCATGTCGCGCTCCAGCTCGCGCAGGCAGCGGCGACCGTCGAGGCTGGCGCAGCCGCCGGCGGCGAGCACCGCGCGGGCACCGCTCTGCATGCGCATCAGCCCGGCCATGCCCGCGCGGTAGAGCACGCAGGTGTCGGCCAGTTGGGTCATGATCGCCAGCAGCGCATCGAGGCGAGCGTTCTGCTCCCCTGCCCCGGCGGCGCGGCTGCGCGCCAGTTGCGGCAGCGCCTGCTGGAGCACCGCGGGGAAACCCAGCTGCGCTTCCTCACGGGCCCCGTACACGCCGTACCGGCGGCAGGCCTGGGCGCCATGGCTGTCGCCAGTGAGCGGTGCAGCGCGGTCATCGAGCAGAGCCAGACGCGCGGCGCGCACGGCCACCTGGGCCGGTGACAGGGTTCGAACGTCCAGCGCGGCAGCACTGCTGAGCAGGCCCAGCGCCCAGATCGCGCCGCGGTGGGTGTTGACGCCGCCGGTAACGCGCAGCATCTCCTCCTCGCCTTCGCGGCCGATACGGCCAACCGACTCACGCAGATGCAGATCGATCTCGCCCCGTTGCTGGGCGGCCTCGGCCATGGCCTTGAAACTGGGCCACAGAGCCAGCGCCGAGGCATGCATCAGGCCCAGGTGCAGGTCGGTATGGGCGCCGCTGCCACGACGGTCCACCAACCCCGGCTTGGGCGACAGGTCGGCCTCGTCGATCAGCGCGTCGACGGCCAGATCCGCCAGCCAGTCGCCTAAAGAGAGCTGAGGCTGAATTGCAGTCAGTGCATTCATCACCAGCTCCTGAACTTGGCGGGCGGGTTGTAGAGCCCCCCCGACCACTCGACCAGCTCGGCGATGCTTTTGGCCGCAAGCAGTTCGCGGCTGGCGTCGGTGCGGCGAATGCCGAGGTCTTCGGGCAGGGCGATCAGCCCTTCCCGACGCATGCGTGCGGTGGCTTTCGGGTCATGACGCAGGCCGATGGCGGTGACGCCGGCGACCGCGGCGATCATCGCCTGGCGTTCCTCCAGCGAGCGCGCCTTGTACAGGTAGGCGATGCCTTCCTCGGTGAGCAGGTGAGTGACGTCGTCGCCGTAGATCATGATCGGCGCCAGCGGCATGCCGGACTTCTTCGCCACGTCCACCGCATCCAGGCGCTCGACGAAGGTGGGTTTGCCGCCCTCCTGGAAGGTCTCGACCATCTGCACCACCAGCTTCTTGCCACGTTCGAGCAGGGTCACCGGGCCTTCGCCGCCCGGCGTCGCCATGTCCAGCCAGGCCGGCGTGCTGTGGCGTCGACCGCGCGGGTCGTGGCCCATGTTCGGCGCGCCGCCGAAGCCGGCCAGGCGGCCGCGGGTCACGGTGGAGGAATGGCCATCACCATCCACCTGCAGGGTGGCGCCGATAAACAGGTCGACCGCGTACTGCCCGGCCAGCTGGCACATCATGCGGTTGGAGCGCATGGAGCCGTCGCGGCCGGTGAAGAACACGTCCGGGCGCTGGGCGATATAGCCCTCCATACCCAGCTCGGTGCCGAAGCAGTGCACGCTTTCCACCCAGCCGGTCTCGATGGCCGGGATCAACGTCGGGTGCGGGTTGAGCGTCCAGTTGCGGCAGATCTTGCCCTTCAGGCCCAGGGACTCACCGTAGGTGGGCAGGATCAGCTCGATGGCAGCGGTATTGAAGCCGATGCCATGGTTGAGCGACTGCACCTTGTGTTTTTCGTAGATGCCGCGGATCGCCATCATCGCCATCAGTACGTGTACCGGCTTGATATGGCGCGGGTCGCGGGTGAACAGCGGCTCGATATAGAAGGGCTTGTCGGCCACCACCACGAAGTCCACCCAGGAAGCGGGAATGTCCACCCGCGGCAGCTCGTCGACGATTTCGTTGACCTGAAAGATCACGATGCCGTCACTGAACGCGGTGGGCTCGACCAGCGCCGGGGTGTCCTCGGTACTCGGCCCGGTATAGATGTTGCCGTAGCGGTCGGCCTGGAAGCCGGCGACCAGGGCGACGTTGGGGATCAGGTCCACCAGCAGGCGCGAGTACAGCTCGATGTAGGTGTGGATGGCGCCGACTTCCAGCAGGCCGTCTTCCAGCAACTGGCCGATGCGCAGGCTCTGCGGCCCGGCGAAGGAGAAGTCGAGCTTGCGGGCGATGCCGCGCTCGAACAGGTCCAGGTGCTCGGCGCGGCTGACGCTGGGCATGATCATGTGCAGGTCGTGCAGGCGCCCGGGATCGGCCTGGGCCAGGGAGCGGGAAAGGAAGTCCGCCTGCTTCTGGTTGTTACCTTCGAGCACCACGCGGTCGCCGGGGGCGATCAGCGCTTCGAGGGCGGCGACGATCCTGTCGCCCGGCAGCACCACACCCTCGGCGAGGTGGCGCGCCTGATCGAGCCGCCGGGCCTTTTCGGCACGGCGCCGCGACCATTGCGGCGGTGGGGAAAGGGTTGTTGTCATTGAAGACTCCACGAGTTCCGCTGTCGTGAGGGCACCTTAGGAGTCGCCGCGAAGCCCATCAATCAAGCCCGACGACAGATAGTTACGCTCAAGTTAACGATCCGCAGCGGTTAACAGGGGCGGCGCAGACCGGGCATACTGAGCCACCGTTATCCCCTCGCCCGGCCCGTCATGCGTATTCACGTCACCTTTATCGACCGCGTTGGAATCACCCAGGAAGTGCTTGCCCTGCTGGGCGGTCGCAACCTCAACCTCGACGCCGTGGAGATGGTGCCGCCGAACGTCTATATCGACGCGCCGACCCTCAGCGCCGCGGTGCTCGAAGAGTTGCGCGATGCGCTGTTCAAGGTACGTGGTGTGCAGGCGGTGAAGGTGGTCGATATCCTGCCCGGGCAACGCCGGCGCCTGCAGCTCGATGCATTGCTGGCGGCCATGAGCGATCCGGTACTGGCCGTCGATGGCGGCGGCCGGGTGCTGCTGGCCAACCCGGCACTGATCGCCCTGTGTGGCCGTGAGCCGGAGGGCGAAGCGCTGGGCGAGTTGTTCGCCGACGCCGATTTGCAGCAGGCCCTGCTCGATCAGCATTTTCGTCTGCCACTGCGCGAGGTGACGCTCAACGGCCAGGCGCTGCTGCTCGACGCCGCGCCGATCAGCGAAACCGCCGAAACCGGCCAACTGGCCGGCGCCCTGCTCACCCTCTACGAGCCCAGCCGCATCGGCGCGCGCCTGGCAGCGCTGCACCATGACCATGCCGAGGGCTTCGACTCGCTACTGGGCGACTCGACGCCGATCCGCACCCTGAAAGCGCGGGCACAGCGGGTGGCGACGCTGGACGCCCCGCTGCTGATCCATGGCGAAACCGGAACCGGCAAGGAGCTGGTGGCGCGCGCCTGCCATGCCCTGAGCCCGCGCCATGCCGCGCCCTTCCTGGCGCTCAACTGCGCGGCGCTGCCGGAGAGCCTGGCCGAAAGCGAGCTGTTCGGCTATGCCCCCGGTGCCTTCACCGGCGCCCAGCGCGGTGGCAAGCCCGGGCTGCTGGAACTGGCCAATCACGGCACGGTGTTTCTCGACGAGATCGGCGAGATGTCCCCCTACCTGCAGGCCAAGCTGCTGCGCTTTCTCAGTGACGGCACCTTTCGCCGGGTCGGCGGTGATCGGGAGGAGCGCGTCAACGTGCGCATCATCAGCGCCACCCACCGCGATCTGGAGCGCATGGTCACCGAGGGGGAGTTTCGCGAGGATCTGTTCTACCGTCTCAACGTGCTGAACCTGCAGGTGCCGCCGCTGCGCGAGCGCGGCCAGGACATCGTGCTGCTGGCCCGCCACTTCATGCAGCAGGCCTGCGCGCAGATCCAGCGTACCCAGTGTCGCCTCACGCCTGACACCTACCCGGCCCTGCTCGGCAACCGCTGGCCGGGCAACGTGCGCCAGTTGCAGAACGTGATTTTCCGGGCAGCGGCCATCTGCGAAAGCAATCTGGTGCAGGTCGGTGATCTGGACATTGCCGGGACGGCGGTAGCCCAGCAGCAGGCTGGGGGTGAGGTGACCAGCCTGGAAGCGGCTGTGTCGGCCTTCGAAAAGGAATTGTTGGAAACCTACTACGCCAGCCATCCCTCGACGAGGCAATTGGCAGCGCGTCTGCAAACTTCACACAGCGCCATTGCCACACGGCTGCGCAAATACGGGATCAAGGCAAGCCGCTAGGGCCCCATGACCCTAGGCGGGCGGGTGCTCCGACCATGGAGGCAGAAACACCCACACCCCTGGGGAGGCTTACTGGCCGGAACCACCGGCGCCGCCACCAGCGCCACCTGCGCCACCGCTACCGCCAGTGCCGCCACCGGTGCCGCCGCCGGTACCGGTACCCGTGCCGGTACCGCTGCCCGAACCGCCGGTGCCACCACCGTTGGTGCCCGTGCCGCCTGGCATCGGATCGGAGCCAGCACCGGTGCCATTGCCCGTACCGGTACCGGTGCCCGGCGTGGTGGTGGTGCCATCGGTACCAGGTGCCGGGGTGCCTGGGGTCATCATGCCGTTATCGGTAGGCGGAGCTCCCGGAGTGGTCGACTGCTGCGGCGTGGTGGTGCCCGGAGCCGGCGCGCTGGAATCCGCAACGGCAGGCAGAACGGCACCGGCCAGCAGGCCGCTGAGTACGAGGGCAGGAATCTTCATCTTGTTCATTGTCGTCACCTTTCATCCAGTTGGTGTGCAAGCTCATCCGCTTTCATCAATGACAGCGAACGCTCCCTACACCCGACTGGCCTGCGTTCGACAACGTTCGTAAATCAGGATAAACGGTCGCTTTTCTGCAACATCCCGACAAATTCGCCGATCCAGGGCTCGGCATCCTGCTCGGGCGTGACGCTTTCGCTGGCGTCGATCCGCAGCATCGGCAGCACTTCGCGAATGCCCAATTCGCCGTACAACTCACGTGCCTGTTCGCCGCCCGCGCAATAGGTATCGCCGTAGCTGGAATCACCCAGGGCGATCACCCCGCCTGGCAACCCGCTCCAGGCCGGCAACTGGTCGCGGATATCGTGATACAGCGGTTGCAGGTTATCCGGCAGCTCGCCCATGCCGGTGGTCGAGGTAACCACCAGAAACGCTTCGGGCGCGAATGCCTTTACCTCCTCGAGGGTGGCGCGGGGGTTGTGCCAGGCTTCGATACCGGCCTGTTTGAGCAGCGACTCGGCATGGCGGGCCACTTCTTCAGCGGTGCCGTAGACCGAACCGGAGAGAATCGCGATTTTCATGGAAACTCCATCGACTAGAACTGCCCCATTATGCCGCATCGCCTCGCCCGCTGCCGTGCACAGCCAGGCGGCAATCTGTGCGCCTCTGGTAGACTGTGGAAAATCGACGGGGGCCCTTGTGATGATCAATGCCAACTTGCTGCAACGGGTGGTCGAGGCCTCGAACGACGGCATCGTCGTCGCCGAACAGGAAGGCGAGGACCATATCCTCATCTATGCCAATCCGGCGTTCGAAAGACTTACCGGTTACAGCAGCGAGGAAATTCTCTACCAGGATTGCCGATTCCTGCAGGGCGACGACCGTGATCAGCCCGCCGCCGCGCTGATCCGCAAGGCCATCCATAGCCGGCAGCCCTGTCGCGAGGTGATTCGCAACTACCGCAAGGACGGCAGCACTTTCTGGAACGAGCTGTCGATCACTCCGCTGTTCAACGAAGCCGACCAGTTGACCTATTTCATCGGCATCCAGAAGAATGTCAGCGAGCACGTCGAAGCCCAGCAGCGCATACAGGCCCTGGAAACCGAGCTGACAACCCTGCGGGCCGAACTGGCCGAACTGAAAAAATCGCGGTAACGGTAACGAAACATCCGACGAGTTGTCACAAGGGAGTCCCACCACCTTGCGCAGAAGTCGTAATGCAGGACTCGTCGCTGTTAACCCCCCTCGAAATGGAATTCATCCAGCAGCTTACGGAAAACGCTCCCGCCCCAGCCGAACCGGCCCCGGCTCTGCAGGTCGATGCCGCGCGCCAGACGGCCGAGCTGCTCGCCAGCTGCGCCGCCAAGGAGCAACTGACCATCGAGGCGCATATCGACAACCAGCGCCTGACGTTCAAGCCGCACCTGATCACCGATGCCCAGAACACCCCGCACCTGGAACTGGGTATCCCGCAGATCTTCGAGGAAGGCTCCTTCCACCGCGCCTGGCGCCTGCAGCTCGACCCGCCGCAGCCGTTGCTGCGCCGTGACGGTCAGCCCAGCAGCCTGGTGGTTCACGAGTTGTCGCTGAGCGGCCTGCTGGTGGCACAGACGGCCAAGGCTTCACCGCCCGAACGCTTCAGCCTGGGTCTGGATATCGAGGATGTCGAACCGGTGATCCTGCAGGGCAGCCTGGTGCGCATTACCGACGATGGCCTGCTCGCCTACGAACTGACGCTTGACGAGGACAGCAGCGAACGCCTCCAGGCGCATCTCTACCAGCAGCACCGCAAGCTGTACCCCCACGCGCTCAGCCTGTAACCCGCTTCAGGTATCCAGGCGCCCGGCCAGGAACTGCCGCAGGCGACGACGTATCAGACGGCCCATCGCTGCCGAGACAGGCGATCGGCGAACCCCGGAAACTCTCTTCCAACAGATCCGCCCCCTCGCCTACCAGCGCGACCGGACAGGCCAGGCTCAGCGACAGGCGCTCCAGCAACTGCTGGGTATCGGCTGCCGGGGGCTGATTGGAAAACACCGCCACGGCCACCGGCTGCATCTTGGCGCACACCTGGGGCAACTCCTCCAGCGCCTGGCCGATGCCAAGGACGTGCACGGCGGCGTCGGTGGGGTTGAGCAGCAGCCCGGTCACCAGCAGCTCCAACTCGCGGCAGCGGCCTGGCAAAGCCACCAGCAGCAGGCGATGCCCCGGCTGGTCACGCAGATTGTGCAGCCGCTGCAACACCCGGCCACGCAGGTAGGTGTCGAAGAACAGCCATTCGCTGCCATAGCCTGGGCGCCCGTAACGCAGCAGCAACCGCTGCCAGAGCGGCATGATGATGTCCTGGAAGGTCACCGACAGCGGATAGCTGGAAAACACCTGGCCATAGACGCGATCCAGCTCGGCCTCATCGAACGCCTGCACCGCCGCGAGCAGCCGAGTCTGCCATTGCGCCCATTCGCCCGAGGTGGCTGATTCGTAGGTGGGCGTCGAGCTGGCCTGGGTGGTCTCGTTGCGCGTGAGGATGCGACCGACCTTGCTGACCGGCACGCCACGCTCGATCCACGCCAGCACGCTGCGAACCGTTTCCACGTCAGCGGGCGAATAGAGCCGATGGCCGCTGTCGGTGCGCACCGGCTGGATGAGGCCGTAACGCCGTTCCCAGGCGCGCAGCGTCACCGGGTTCACGCCTGTCAACCGCGCCACCTCGCGGATCGGGAACAGGTCCTCCTCCTTGAAAGCATTGACGTTGAAAGGTGCAGAACCAACCAGATCGGACATAGAAAAAACCGTTGCAGAGGTCAGGATTTCACAAGTCTACTCCAGCTCGAGCCGCCATTGACTTTACTTGTACAAGCCCTGTACAGGCGATAAGGACCCGGCTGCAGTGCTCCATAACGAATCCTGACTGCTCCAGCCGGTGCAAAGTTGAGGTGAATTTCCGCAAGCCGAGCGGTGCGGGCGGTGCCTGCCGACGAACGGCAAGTCGCCAGCCGTCCTTGTATATGGCGGCACCTGGCCACTTTTCTCGATCCGACGGCGAACTGCTCTAGCTAATTGGCCGGAAATAGGAATAATCCTTGCTGCAATCACGACGCGGTTCACCACCCCGAACCGCGCCTATCGCCTGGCCCTACCCTGGCCATGTGCTCAGCAGGAGATATACGATGTCTACCGAACCGGTCACCCTGATGGTGGCGCGCCGCGTCGCCAGCGAGCGCTATCACGATTTCATCGCCTGGCTGCGCGAAGGCGAACAGCTGGCCACCGACTTTCCCGGCTATCTGGGCTCCGGCGTACTCGCCCCACCGCCTGGCGACGACGAATTCCAGATGATCTTCCGCTTTACCGACGAGCACACCATGGCCACCTGGGAACACTCCGCCTCGCGACGTGCCTGGCTGGAGCGTGGCAAAGGCCTGTTCGCCCAACCCCACGAGCACCGTGCCCTGGGCCTCGACGCCTGGTTCGGCAGTGGCCAGCGGCAACCGCCACGCTGGAAACAGACCATCGCCATCTGGCTGGCCTTCTTCCCGGTGTCATTGTGTTTCAACCTGTTGTTCGGCAACCTGCTGGTGGATGTGTCGCTGATCACCCGGGTGTTGCTCAGCACCCTGGCCCTGACGCCGCTGATGACCTATCTGTTCATTCCCCTGGTCACCCGCCTGCTCGCCCCCTGGCTGCAGGGAACCCGCAGCGCCGCGTTGCCGCGCCGAGCCAGCCCCTCGACCAGCAGTTGACCTAGGCGCCGTCGCCGGCAAAAGGTGATGGCGCCTCGCTTGCCCGTAGCGCTCGAAGGGTTGTACAGGTTGTACGGCTGCTATAACGTTGTACAACCTGGCCAGCCGGCGTTCATCGCGGCGCCTCTTCGCCTACCTGCGGTCGACTACCCATGAGCGTCAGCAACGCCCCGATCCTGATCACCGGCGCCAGCCAGCGAGTCGGCCTGCATTGCGCCGAGCGCCTGCTCGACGATGGCCACCCGCTGATCGTGACCTTTCGCCGCGAAAAGCCTGCCCTGCAGCGCCTGCGCGAGCGCGGGGCGCTGACCCTGCAGGCCGATTTCCGCGACGAAGCCAGCATCCTCGCCTTCATCGAGGAGTTGAAGCGCCATACCGACAGCCTGCGTGCGATCGTGCACAACGCCTCGGCCTGGTTCGCCGAAGCACCTGGCGAGGAAGCGGCGGCCTTCGCGCAGCTGTTCACCGTGCACATGCTGGCGCCTTACCTGATCAACCTGCACTGCGCCGAACTGCTGCAGCGCAGCGCGCAGGCGGACATCATCCACATCAGCGACGACGTGGTGCGCAAGGGCTCCGCCAACCGCCCGGCCTACTGCGCCAGCAAGGCGGGCCTGGACAGCCTGACCCTGTCGTTCGCCGCGCGCTTGGCGCCAGCCATCAAGGTCAACGGCATCGCCCCGGCACTGCTGATGTTCAACGAAGACGACGACGCCCAATACCGCGCCAAGGCCCTGAGCAAATCCGCCCTGGGCTTCGAACCCGGCCCCCAGGTGATCTACCAGAGCCTGCGCTACCTGCTGGACACCCCCTATATCACTGGCACCACCCTGACCGTGAACGGCGGCCGCCACCTTAGATGAGGCGCCGCGAGGACCCTGACGATGAACCCATTACTGCCCAACCACTACCGTGAAATCCTCCTCGGCCTCGGTGAAGACCCCGAGCGCGAAGGCCTGCTCGACACCCCCAAGCGCGCCGCCAAGGCCATGCAGTACCTGTGCAACGGCTATGAGAAAACCCTCGAGGAAGTCGTCAACGGCGCGCTGTTCAGCTCCGACAGCGACGAGATGGTGATCGTCAAGGACGTCGAACTCTACTCGCTGTGCGAGCACCACCTGCTGCCCTTCATCGGCAAGGCGCACGTGGCCTACATCCCCACCGGCAAGGTGCTCGGCCTGTCGAAGATCGCGCGCATCGTCGACATGTACGCGCGCCGCCTGCAGATCCAGGAAAACCTCACCCGGCAGATCGCCAGTGCCATCGAGGAGGTCACCCAGGCCGCCGGCGTGGCCGTGGTCATCGAGGCCCAGCACATGTGCATGATGATGCGCGGTGTGGAGAAGCAGAACTCGGTGATGAGCACCTCGGTGATGCTCGGCGCCTTCCGCGAGTCCTACAATACCCGTCACGAATTCCTGCAACTGATCGGACGGAGCAAGTAAAGATGCCCAGACTCGAACCCGGCATGGCGCGCATCCGCGTCAAGGACTTGTGCCTGCGCACCTTCATCGGCATCAAGGAAGAGGAGATCAACAACAAGCAGGACGTGTTGATCAACCTGACCATCCTCTACCCTGCCGTCGATGCGGTGCGTGACAACGACATCGAACACGCCCTCAACTACCGCACCATCACCAAGGCCATCATCGCCCACGTGGAAGGCAACCGTTTCGCCCTGCTGGAGCGGCTGACCCAGGAGATTCTCGACCTGGTGATGACCCACGAGGCCGTGCGCTACGCCGAGGTGGAGGTCGACAAACCCCACGCCCTGCGCTTCGCCGAGTCGGTATCGATCACCCTCGCCGGGCATCGCTGAGCCACGGCCGCCCGGTTGCCGAGCAGCCTGCCGGCTTCTATCATCGCCGCCATCCCTCCCGGAGAGAGCATCGCCATGAACGACCAACAACGCCTCGAACTGGAAGCTGCCGCCTATCGCCGCCTGGTTCAGCACCTGCGCGAACGCCCGGACGTGCAGAACATCGAGCTGATGAACCTGGCCGGTTTCTGCCGCAACTGCCTGTCCAAGTGGTACAAGGCCGCGGCCGACGACCTGGACATCGCCATCACCCCGGACCAGGCCCGTGAAGAGGTCTACGGCATGCCCTACGCCGAGTGGAAAGCCAGGTACCAGACCGAAGCCAGCGCCGAGCAACAGGCCGCCTTCACCGCCAAGAACCCGAAAGGATCCGCATGAGCCATCTGAACGACTTCCGTGCCCGCCTGGGCGCCGAGCACTTCGCCTTCGCCGAAACCCTGGCCTTCGTCGCCGAGCACTACGACTACCAGCCCAGCGCCTTTCGCAACGGCGAAGTGAGCAACGCCGCCGGCCAGAACGAAGGCTCGTGCAAGACCCTGGGCCTAGCCCTTCTCGAAGGCCTGAGCGACCAGGAAGCCCTGCTGTGCTTCGGCGAACACTACCGCAGCGTGCTGGCCACCCCCGAAGGCAGCGACCACGGCAACATCCGCGCCCTGATGAAGAGCGGCCTGGCCGGCGTCGAATTCGATCAGCAACCGCTGACCCGCAAAGCCTGACGCTCTCCCCGCACCCGCTAGCACGCCTGGCGGGTGCATTCCGCACATCAAATCATCACGCCCACAGCCCATCGCCCCTGCCGGCCGTAGAGCCAGAGCGGTAAAAGAGGTGCGGGTGAAGGAAACAGAATCGTGAATCGCCCAGCGCCGCCCCGGCAAATGCGGGGCGGCGCGTTGAGCGGGATGCCAGCGCTTACAGCAGCTTGCGATCCTTGCCGGCAGCGATACGCAGGCGCAGGGCGTTGAGCTTGATGAAGCCCGCCGCATCGGCCTGGTTGTAGGCGCCGCCGTCTTCTTCGAAGGTGGCGATGTTGGCGTCGAACAGCGAGTCGTCGGACTTGCGGCCGGTGACGATGACGTTGCCCTTGTACAGTTTCAGGCGTACCACGCCGTTCACGCTGGCCTGGGAGGCGTCGATCATCTGCTGCAGCATCAGACGCTCCGGGCTCCACCAGAAGCCGTTGTAGATCAGGCTGGCGTACTTGGGCATCAGCTCGTCTTTGAGGTGCGCGACTTCACGGTCGAGGGTGATCGACTCGATGGCGCGGTGGGCCTTGAGCATGATGGTGCCGCCCGGGGTCTCGTAGCAGCCGCGGGACTTCATGCCGACAAAACGGTTCTCGACGATGTCCAGACGGCCGATGCCGTTCTCGCCGCCGATGCGGTTCAGCTCGGCCAGCACGGTGGCCGGGCTCAGCTCCTTGCCGTCGATGGCGACGATGTCACCGTTGCGGTAGGTCAGTTCGATGTAGGTCGGCGTATCCGGCGCCGCTTCCGGCGACTTGGTCCAACGCCACATGTCTTCTTCGTGCTCGGTCCAGGTGTCTTCCAGCACGCCGCCTTCATAGGAGATGTGCAGCAGGTTGGCATCCATGGAGTACGGCGACTTCTTCTTGCCGTGACGCTCGATCGGGATGGCATGCTTTTCGGCATAATCCATCAGCTTCTCACGCGACAGCAGATCCCACTCGCGCCAAGGGGCGATGACTTTCACGCCTGGCTTGAGCGCGTAGGCGCCGAGTTCGAAACGCACCTGGTCGTTACCCTTGCCGGTGGCGCCGTGGGAGATGGCGTCGGCGCCGGTCTCGTTGGCGATCTCGATCAGGCGCTTGGCGATCAGCGGACGGGCGATGGAGGTACCCAGCAGGTACTCGCCTTCGTAGACAGTGTTGGCGCGGAACATCGGGAACACGAAATCGCGCACGAATTCTTCGCGCAGGTCGTCGATGTAGATTTCCTTGACGCCCATGGCCTGGGCCTTGGCGCGGGCCGGCTCGACCTCTTCGCCCTGACCGAGATCGGCGGTGAAGGTCACCACTTCACAGTTATAGGTATCTTGCAGCCACTTGAGGATCACCGAGGTGTCCAGGCCACCGGAATAGGCCAGAACTACCTTTTTGACGTCCGCCATGCCATCCACTCCACGGGGTTGTTCGAAAGCCCGTGATTCTACTTGCCACGGGCCGCGATTTACAGGGGTGCGACAGGCGATGGCGTCAAGGCGACAGACTCAGGAAGTGGCAGCGGGCGTTGCCGGCACCGGTGGCGCCGCCGGGGTGGCCTGCTCGGTCGGTTGCACCGGCGCTTCCGGCACCTTGTCGAGCCGCACCGACACACGACGGTTCTTGTCACGGTTGGCCACGCTGTTGTTGGGCACCAGCGGATATCGCTCGCCGTGAAAACGCATGATGATGCGCTCCTCGGGCACGCCCTGGGCCTTGAGATACTCCATCACCGCCAGGGCACGGCGGCGCGACAGGTCGCGGTTGGTCAGGCGATTGCCGCTGTTGTCGGAGTGGCCGTCGAGTTCGATGCGGTTGACCGTGGGGTCGGCCTTCATGAAGTCGAGGATGATCTCCAGCCTGGCCTTGGCCATGGCATCGAGCTCGGTGCCGCCGCCGGGAAAGCCGATATTGGACTGGCGCACCTGGTCGAAATTGACCGGCAGCAGCTTGGCGGTGCAATCGAGGTAATCCTCGTAGGCCTTGCGAAAACGCACCGGCAGCAGCCGCACTTCCAGACTTTCGCTGCCCAGCGAGGTGCGGTGGCGGACCAACGGGCTACGCCCTTCCAGCAGACCGGTAAGCAGGCGCCCGGCCTGCTCCTGGCTGCTGTTGAACGGCACCTCGCCGCTGCCGACACTGACAGCACCGAGGTTGATGTCACCACGCCCCGGCTGCCAGGGCGCTGCGGCGGCCAGCAAGGTGGCAGAGCCACTGCCCAGCCAGCGCTCGCGCGCCTGCAGGCGGAAGGTCGCCTGCTCGCCGGCGCGGCGCACGAATTCCCCAGCGCCGAAATCGGTGATCGGCTGGCTGAGGCGGCACTCGAACTTGTCGCCGGCCACCTGCCATTCGACCTTTTCCAGGCGGGTCTGGAAGCTGATCGCCGCGGCAGGCAGGCTCGCGCCAGCACTGACGGCCAAGCCGATGATGAGCAAAAGAGGCAGACGCACAGCGAGCTCCGGGTAAATGCACCTTACCCTTCTGGTATCGGTGGCCGGCGGAAAAACTTGAGTGCGTAGCCTAGGGTCTGTTGCCGTTTCAACGCGAGCCGCGTTGCCGCGAGAAATCTCGCCAGGCTAGGCGGAGGACGCAGGCAATGGTTGTTCCCTTGCCAAGTCCTCCAACGACGCATGGCGAGATTTCTCGCGCAACCCGTAGGGCCGGGCCCGTTTTGTCACGATGCGGCGTTTCTCGCCGGCTCATTTAGCCAGCTAAACTTCGCGGCTCGTGCCTTGCCTCGTGACAAAACGGGCTCCGGCGCGGCCGTGCGTGAAACGGCAACAGACCCTACCCATCTGCGGCGTGCCCCCGCCGCCCTTTTCCGGTAGCATTCCGGGCATGTTTCGCCCCGCCTGGAAGCCTCAATGACCGACCGCATCACCCTGCTGCGTCCCGACGACTGGCACATTCACCTGCGCGACGGCGCCGTACTGCCGCACACCGTTGGTGATGTGGCCCGCACCTTCGCCCGCGCGATCATCATGCCCAACCTGGTGCCGCCGGTGCGCAACGCCGCCGAAGCAGGTGACTATCGCCAGCGCATTCTGGCCGCACGGCCGGCTGGCAGCCAGTTCCAGCCGCTGATGGTGCTGTACCTCACCGACCGCACCACGGCAGAGGACATTCGCGCCGCCAAGGCCAGCGGCTACGTGTATGCGGCGAAGATGTACCCGGCGGGCGCGACCACCAACTCCGACTCCGGCGTAACCAGCCTGGACAACATCAGCGGTGCACTGGAAGCCCTGGCGGAAACCGGCTTGCCGCTGCTGGTGCACGGCGAGGTGACGCGCGCGGAAATCGACGTCTTCGACCGCGAAAAGGCCTTTATCGACGAGCACCTGTGCCGCGTCGTCGAGCGTTTCCCGACGCTCAAGGTGGTGTTCGAGCACATCACCACCGCCGATGCCGCGCAGTTCGTCAGGGAGGCACCGGCCAACGTCGGCGCCACCATCACCGCCCAGCACCTGCTGTACAACCGCAACCACATGCTGGTGGGTGGTATCCGGCCGCACTTCTATTGCCTGCCGATCCTCAAGCGCAACACCCATCAGCAGGCACTGCTGGAGGCCGCCACCAGCGGCAGCCCGAAGTTCTTCCTCGGCACCGACTCGGCCCCCCACGCCAGGCACGCCAAGGAAAACGCCTGTGGCTGCGCCGGTTGCTACACCGCCTATGCCGCCATCGAACTGTACGCCGAGGCGTTCGAGGAGCGTGGCGCACTGGACAAGCTGGAAGGTTTCGCCAGCCACTTCGGCCCGGACTTCTACGGCCTGCCACGCAATACCGACACCATCACCCTGGTGCGTGAATCCTGGGTGGCACCGGCCAGCCTGCCGTTCGGCGAGCAGACGGTGATTCCGCTACGCGCTGGCGAAACCCTGCGCTGGCGCTTGCTGGAGGCGGGTCAATGAGCGAAGAACTCTACGAAGACGATCAGGATCAACCGAGCAGCGGCGGCCCGCGCCATCCGATGGCCGCGCGCTTTCGCGGTTATCTGCCGGTGGTGGTGGACGTCGAGACCGGTGGCTTCAACAGTGCCACCGACGCGCTGCTGGAAATCGCCGCAACCACCATCGGCATGGACGAAGGTGGCTTCCTGTATCCCGATCACACCCATTTCTTCCGGGTCGAACCGTTCGAAGGCGCCAATATCGAACAGGCGGCGCTGGATTTCACCGGCATCAAGCTCGACCATCCGCTGCGCATGGCGGTGAGCGAAGAGCACGCCCTGACGGAAATCTTCCGTGGCTTGCGTAAATCCCTGAAGGCCAATGGCTGCAAACGCGCCATTCTGGTCGGCCACAACAGCAGCTTCGACCTGGGCTTCCTGAATGCCGCGGTCGCCCGCTGCGACCTCAAGCGCAATCCCTTCCACCCCTTCTCCAGCTTCGACACCGCCAGCCTCGCCGGCCTTGCCTATGGGCAGACCGTGCTGGCCAAAGCCTGCCAGGCCGCCGGCATCGAGTTCGATGGCCGTGAAGCCCATTCCGCCCGCTATGACACCGAGAAGACCGCCGAGCTGTTCTGCGGCATCGTCAATCGCTGGAAGGAAATGGGCGGCTGGGAAGACTTCGACGAGTGAATGCCATGAAAAAATACCAGATCTTCATCGATGGCCAGGCCGGCACCACCGGCCTGCAGATCCGCCAGCGCCTGGCCAACCACCCGCAGATCGAGGTGGTCACCATCGACCATGACAAGCGTCGCGACGTCGAGGCCAAGCTCGCGCTGATGCGCTCGGTCGACGTGACCGTGCTGTGCCTGCCTGACGACGCTGCCAAGGAAACCGCCGCCCAGGCCCGTGAAGTCGGCTGCCGGGTACTGGACGCCAGCTCCGCGCACCGCACCGCCAGCGACTGGGTGTTCGGCATGGCCGAACTGGCCAAGGGCCAACGCGAGGCCATCGCCAAGGCCGCTGCGGTGAGCAACCCGGGCTGCTACGCCACGGGCGCCATTCTGCTGCTGCGCCCGCTTATCGATGCCGGGCTGCTGAGCGCGGATCGTGAGCTGTGCATCAACGCCGTGTCCGGCTACACCGGCGGCGGCACCAAGATGGTCGAACGCTACGAGGGCGAAGGCGCGCCGGTCTATGCGGCCTACGGCCTGGGCTTCGATCACAAGCACATCCCGGAAATCCAGCACTGGAGCGGCCTCGAGGCGCGCCCGATCTTCCAGCCGGCGGTCGGCAGCTATGACCAGGGCATGCTGGTGATGATCCCCCTGCAGGGCAGCAACGGTGCCGAGCTGCACCAGGCACTGAGCGCCTATTATCAGGGTGAGCAGTTCGTTCAGGTGCAGCCCTACAACGAGATCGCGGCCGACACTGCACCCTTCATCACCCCCCACGGCCTGAGCGGCAGCAACCGCGCCGAGCTGCAGGTGTTCGGTGCGAGCAATGGTCAGCAGGCGCTGCTGGTAGCCAAGCTGGACAACCTGGGCAAGGGAGCCTCGGGGGCTGCGGTGCAGAACCTGAACATCATGCTGGGGCTCGAAGAAGGGCTGTGCACGCAGATCGGCTGAGCCCTGCCCGCCCCCCGAAAAACCGGCCACAGGCCGGTTTTTTATTGCCTGCGCGTCAGCTGTCCGGCCGATTTTCAAGGCCGTTTGCCGGCGCAGAGTACCGCCTGTCCAAGCGTCCCAATCAAGAGTCGGTTTATCTTTGACACGCATTCTCATTAACATTAGTATCCTTCGCCATCAGTCTCAGCCAAGCGACGGGCCAAGCCTATGTATGTCTGCCTCTGCGAAGGTGTCACCGACGGTCAGATCCGCGAAGCGATCTATGAAGGTTGCTGCAGCTACCGTGAAGTCCGTGAAACGCTGGGCGTAGCCAGTCAGTGTGGCAAATGCGCTTGCCTGGCCAAGCAGGTGGTACGTGAAACCCTGGGTGAAGTGCAGCAAAGTCAGGTAGCGATGGCCTACCCGGGAAATTTTGTTGCGGCCTGAATAAGCGTTTTTTTCAAGAACCGGATCTCGTATCCGGTTTTTTTATGCCCGAAATTCAATGATTTAGCGCCAAGACGCACAACTTAAACACTCTCATTTATATTTATTTTCACTTATATTTCAATAACTTACGTTTGACAGTCGTATTTGGCAAGCCCAGAATTCGCCATCGGTTACTTAATTCCAGGCAGGACGGGCTTCATCATGAAAGGCGACAAGACAGTAATTCAGCACTTGAACAAGATCCTCGGCAACGAGCTGGTCGCGATCAACCAGTACTTTCTGCACGCCCGCATGTACGAAGACTGGGGCCTGACCAAGCTGGGCAAGCACGAGTACCACGAGTCCATCGACGAGATGAAACACGCCGACAAGCTCATCAAGCGCATCCTGTTCCTCGAAGGCCTGCCGAACCTGCAGGACCTGGGCAAGATCCTGATCGGTGAGAACACCCAGGAAATGCTCGAATGCGACCTGCGGATCGAGCACAAGGCACACATCGACCTGAAAGCGGCCATCGCCTACTGCGAAAGCGTCGGCGACTACGCCAGCCGCGAACTGCTCGAAGACATCCTCGAGTCCGAGGAAGAACACATCGACTGGCTGGAAACCCAGCTGAGCCTGATCAAGGCGGTAGGTCTGCAAAACTACCTGCAGTCGCAGATGGAAGAATAAGCTGGGAGCAGCTGTACAGAAAAACGGGAGCCAAGGCTCCCGTTTTTTTAACCTTTGATCTGGGCATAAAAAACCGGAGCGCCCAAAGACACTCCGGTTTTTTAATACAGGCGCTAGGAGCTTGCGAGCTAGAGCCCTGCAAGGCGAAAACTGGCGAAAAAGCGGAGTGTACTTTTGTACATGAGCATTTTGAGCCAGTTTTCAACGCAGCTGGGCCGACGCGCAGCTGGTCCTAACTTACTTCTCGACGAATGCGCGCTCGATCAGGTAGTCACCGGGTTCGCGCATGCGCGGCGAAATCTTCAGGCCGAAGCTGTCGAGTACTTCGCTAGTTTCGTCGAGCATGCTTGGGCTACCGCAGATCATCGCCCGATCGTCCTGCGGGTTGATGGGTGGCAGGCCGATATCGGCGAACAGCTTGCCGCTGCGCATCAGGTCGGTCAGGCGGCCCTGGTTCTCGAACGGCTCGCGGGTCACGGTGGGGTAATAGATCAGCTTTTCCTTCAGCGCGTCGCCGAAGAACTCGTTCTGCGGCAGGTGCTCGGTGATGAACTCGCGGTAGGCCACTTCGTTGACGTAGCGCACACCGTGCACCAGGATCACCTTTTCGAAGCGCTCATAGGTTTCCGGGTCCTGGATCACGCTCATGAACGGCGCCAGGCCGGTGCCGGTGCTGAGCAGGTACAGGTGCTTGCCCGGGTTGAGGTCGTCGAGCACCAGGGTGCCGGTGGGCTTCTTGCTGATGATCACCTCGTCGCCTTCCTTGAGGTGCTGCAGCTGCGAGGTCAGCGGGCCATCGGGCACCTTGATGCTGAAGAACTCCAGGTGCTCCTCCCAGTTGGGGCTGGCGATGGAGTAAGCACGCATGAGCGGACGGCCGTTTTCCTGCTGCAGGCCGATCATCACGAACTGGCCATTCTCGAAGCGCAGACCCGGGTCGCGGGTGCACTTGAAGCTGAACAGCGTGTCATTCCAGTGGTGAACACTCAGAACGCGTTCGTGGTTCATGTTGCTCATGTACGGGGCTCCTGAATACGTCGGGCGCGCTGATTCGTAAGCGCAATTGCGCGGCATTCTAATCGCGGCCAGAATATCTGTTAAATGAATTATCAAGATATGGGTTATCGGTTATATAGATATGCGATTCACATTGCGTCAACTCCAGGTATTCGTCGCCGCTGCTCAGCAGGAGAGCGTCTCCAGGGCGGCCTCACAGCTGGCCCTGTCGCAGTCGGCGGCGAGTACTTCGATCAGCGAGCTGGAGCGACAGTCCAGCTGCCAGCTGTTCGATCGCGCCGGCAAGCGCCTGAGCCTCAACGCCATGGGCCGCCAGTTGTTGCCCCAGGCGGTCGCCCTGCTCGACCAGGCCAAGGAGATCGAAGACCTTCTGAACGGCAAGTCAGGCTTCGGCTCGCTGGCCGTCGGCGCCACCCTGACCATCGGCAACTACCTGGCCACCCTGCTGATTGGCGGCTTCATGAAGGTGCACCCGGAAAGCCAGGTAAAACTGCACGTGCAGAACACCGCACATATCGTGCAGCAGGTGGCCCATTACGAAATTGATCTGGGTCTGATCGAGGGCGACTGCAATCACCCGGACATCGAGGTGCAGAGCTGGGTCGAGGACGAACTGGTGGTGTTCTGCGCGCCGCACCACCCGCTGGCCAAACGCGGGCATGCCGGCATCCGCGAACTGAGCGGCGAGGACTGGATCCTGCGTGAGCAGGGCTCGGGCACACGCCTGACCTTCGACCAGGCCATGCGCCACCACTCCGACGCCCTCAACGTGCGCCTCGAGCTGGAACACACCGAAGCGATCAAGCGCGCCGTGGAGTCAGGCCTGGGTATCAGCTGCATTTCACGGCTGGCACTGCGCGATGCCTTTCGCCGTGGCAGCCTGGTGCCGGTGGAAACGCCGGACCTGGACCTGCGCCGGCAGTTCTATTTCATCTGGCACCGGCAGAAGTACCAGACCGCCGCCATGCGCGAGTTCCTAGACATGTGCCGGGCGTTGACCGCCGGTATCCGCCGCAGCGACGAGATCGTGCTGCCGCCAGTGCGCTAGCCGCTGCTAGCCAAGCAGGATGATCGCCCAGACGCTGGCGATCAGGGTCAGGGCAACCAGCTGGGCAGCGCTGCCCATGTCCTTGGCAGTCTTGGACAGTGGATGCAGGTCGAGGGATATGCGGTCGATCGCCGCTTCGACCGCCGAGTTGAGCAGCTCGACGATCAGCGCCAGCAGGCAGACGGCCACCATCAGCGCCCGCTCTACGCGACTGACATCGACCAGCAGGGCGATCGGAATCAGCACCACGTTGAGCAGCACCAGCTGGCGAAATGCGGCCTCGCCGGTAAATGCGGCGCGCAGGCCATCGAGCGAATAGCCTGCGGCATTGAGAATACGCTTGAGACCGGTTTGTCCTTTGAACGGCGACATGGGCAGTGAGCTATGACAGGGAAAGGCGCGCAGGGTACGCGAGCACACCGTGAAAATCCCGTGAAATCCACGGGACGAAGCTGCAATCAGGCAGCCGGCACGGACTCCAGCTGCTGCAACAGCAGCGCCGCCTGGGTACGGGTGCGCACCCCCAGCTTGCGGAAGATCGCCGTGACGTGGGCCTTGACCGTCGCTTCGGAGACGCTCAGCTCATAGGCGATCTGCTTGTTCAACAGGCCTTCGCAGACCATGGTCAGCACGCGAAACTGCTGGGGCGTGAGGCTGGCCAGCCCGGCGCTGGCGGCTTTCGCCTCGGAGGACAGGCTGACCGCCTCCTCGCTTTGCGGTGGCCACCAGACTTCGCCTTCCAGCACCTGGCGTACGGCCTGCTGCAGCACTTCCAGCGAGCTGGACTTGGGAATGAACCCGCTGGCGCCGAATTCGCGGGCGCGTACCACCACGGCCGCTTCTTCCTGGGCGGAGATCATCACCACCGGAATCTGCGGGTACTGCCCGCGCAGCAGCACCAACCCGGAGAAGCCGTAGGCGCCGGGCATGTTGAGATCGAGCAGGACCAGATCCCAGTCGGTCTTCTCGGCCAGCCGGGCTTCCAGCTCGGCGATGCTGGCGACTTCCACCAACCGCACGCCGGAGCCGAGGCCCATCGTCAGGGCCTGCTGCAGCGCGCTGCGAAACAGAGGATGATCATCAGCTATCAGGATTTCGTAAGCGACCATTGCAGATCCTGTTCTTTTTATAGGCATACCGTGCTGCAGACCCCATCTGCCTGACAGCATGACGTACGGCGCCCACCAGCATGCCGAGCGCAGGCGGGGTGGTCAAGCACAGCGCTTTGCGGCAAAGTCTGCGCCCTTTTGCAGGGAGCTCACCACCATGGCCAACCACGCGCTGCGCGCCGACCTGCTGATGCTGGTCACCGCGATGATCTGGGGCTCGTCCTTCGTCGCCCAGCGGCTGGGGATGGACGCCATCGGGCCGTTCCTCTACAGCGGCCTGCGTTTCGCCCTGGCGGTGGCGGTGCTGTTGCCGGTGATCATGCTGCTGCGTCGCCGCCGCGCGCAGCCGGCCTCGTCCATCAGCCGCCCGCTGCTGCTCGGCGGCAGCCTGATGGGCGCCGTACTGGCGCTGGGCATCAACCTGCAGCAGGTCGGCCTGCTGTTCACCAGCGTCACCAACTCGGGCTTCATCACCGGCCTCTACGTGATCGTGGTGCCCCTGCTCGGCCTGCTGCTGGGCCACAAGACCGGCCTGGGCATCTGGCTGGGCGCCTCGCTGGCGGTGGTCGGCATGTTCCTGCTCAGCGTCGGCGATGGTTTTCATGTCGCCTCCGGCGACCTGCTGCAGCTGGCCGGCGCCTTCGTGTGGGGCATCCACGTGCTGCTGGTGAGCGTGTTCGCCGCCCGCCACGACGCCCTGCTGCTGGCCCTGGTGCAATTCATCACCTGCGCCGTGATCAGCCTCGCCCTGGCGCTGGCCTTCGAGCACCTGCCCGGCGCCGAGATCATCCAGGCGCTACCTGCGATCCTCTATGGCGGCCTGTTTGGCGTGGCGGTGGGCTTCACCTTGCAGGTCATCGCCCAGAAGCATGCAATCGCCTCCCACGCGGCGATCATCCTGTCCCTGGAGGCGGTGTTCGCCGCCATTGCCGGTGCCCTGCTGCTGGGCGAATCGCTGTCCTCGCGCGGCTACCTCGGCTGCGCGCTGATGTTCGCCGGCATGCTGCTCGCCCAGCTGTGGCCGAAACCTGCTGCGCTTACAGGAAGGTCTTGAGGCGCTCGTGCAGGGCATCGCCGAGATCCACGGCACGGGGCGCCTTGGCGGCCAGGTAATGCTCGCTGAACACATCCAGGTAGGCGTTCAGCGCATCGGCGGCACGCTCGTCGCCGGCCAGCTCCAGGCACATGGCCGCGACCTCGGCGGTGCACAGGTGATCGTCACGCTTGGAGCGCCGTAGCCGATAGCGCGACAGCGCCTCCGGCTGCAGACTGAGAACCGGCAGGCCGTCCAGATACGGGCTCTTGCGAAACATCTTGCGCGCCTGGGTCCAGGTGGCATCGAGCAGCACGAACAGCGGCCGCTTGCCCGCCGTCGGCTCCACGCAGGTCACCACCCGCTCGGGCCCGGCATATTCGCCAGGAAACACCAGATAGGGTTGCCATTGCCCGTCATCGAGCAGGGCCGGCAGCGCCGGATCGACTTCGGTGCGTGACCAGCCGAAGGCCGAGGTATCGGCCACCACGTCGGCGATCAGCCAGCCGGTATTGCTCGGTTTCAGCGCCTCGACATCGTGCATCACCAGGCACACCCCCGAGCGGGCGGATACCTGCGGCTTCCACGCGCACAGGCAATGGCTGGCGGCCAGCCGGCAGTCCGGGCAGCGCGCCGCTCGCGAGCCCCTGGCCAGAAACGGTTTGACGCTGCGTGCCAGGCGTGCGGCGCGCAATGCGTGAACGGCATGGCTCATGGGCGTACGCCCGGTTTGGAGATCACGCGATGAAAAGCAGGGAAATGCATGGCTGGCGAACCGCCTGACGAGAGGGGCCCATAGTTTATCAAGGGCAGGCCGCCCGGTGCCGCTCAATACGCACGCCGCAGTGACCGCAAGCTTGGTAACATCGATCATCGGTCGTCGACTTGATTCGCCAGAACGAACATAACCAGCAGCACCCGGTCTATTACCGCTCACTGCCTTCAGGAGTCTGCCCATGCAGCGCATCGCCCTATCCGTTATCCTCGCCAGCCTGCTCCTGCCAGCCGCTCACGCCGCGTCGCTCAAGGATTATGAGCTCACCAAGACGCTGGAAAAAGTGGCCAAGGAAAGCAGCGCCGGTACGCCACGGGCCATCAACGAGGACATTCTCGACCGCGGCTACAGCGTCGAAGGCAACGAGCTGATCAATCACCTCAGCGTGCGCCCCTCGCACGCCTCGCAGATGCGCGGCAACCCCGATACGGTTCGCGCGCAACTGACCAACAGCGTGTGCAGCAACCCGGGGTTTCGCAAGCTGCTGGCCAGTGGCGCGGTGCTGCGCTATGAGTTCAGCGAGATCCAGAGCAACCGCCCCATCACCACCGAGCGATTCAACAAGGTCGACTGCCGTCTGTAAGTCACTGGACTGTGCTAGAACTCGCGGCATTGACGCATAAGGAGTAGCGCAATGGACGACCACGCGAACGGCAACCTGCCTGCCAGCGGTGATGCGCTGGCGGCCGAGCTGGACGCCCTGGCAACGCGGATGACCCCCGCCGGCAGCGCCAACGTTGCGCTGTACCGGGAAATGCTCGCCACCGTCGCGCGCATGGCCCAGGCCGACCGCAACCGCTGGGACGCCAAGATCATGCTGCAGACCCTGCGCGAACTGGAACGCGCCTTTGCCATGCTCGAGCGCTTCCGCCACCGCCGCAAGGTCACCGTGTTCGGCTCGGCGCGCACCCAGCCCGGTCACCCGGTCTACGCCCTGGCCCGGGAGCTGGGCAGCACCCTGGCCCGCCATGACCTGATGGTGATCACCGGCGCCGGTGGCGGCATCATGGCTGCCGCCCACGAGGGCGCGGGCCGCGACAACAGCCTGGGCTTCAACATCACCCTGCCCTTCGAGCAATCCGCCAATGCGGTCATGCAAGGCAGCGACAACCTGCTGTCCTTTCATTTCTTCTTCCTGCGCAAGCTGTTCTTCGTCAAGGAAGCCGATGCGCTGGTGCTCTGCCCCGGCGGCTTCGGCACCCTGGACGAGGCCCTGGAAGTCATCACCCTGATCCAGACCGGCAAGAGCCCGCTGGTGCCGGTGATTCTGCTCGACGAGCCGAATGGCACCTTCTGGCAGGGCCTGCTCGATTACATCCGGCAGAACCTGGACAGCAACGGCTACATCCTGGCCAGCGACATGAACCTGATGCGCCTGGTACAGGATGCCGAGTCGGCCGCCCAGGAAATCGATCGTTTCTACGCCAACTACCACTCCAGCCGCTGGCTGAAGGATCAGTTCGTGGTGCGCATGCGCCATGCGCTCAGGGAAGACGCAATCGCCCAGCTGAACCTGCAGTTCAGCGACCTGTGCAAGCACGGCGACATTCAGCAACAACCAGCCGGTGACGAACTCGTCGACGGCGCCGAGCTGCATAAACTGCCAAGGCTGACGTTCGCCTTCAGCGGACGTAATGCGGGACGTTTGCGGGAGTTGCTCGACGTGATCAACCAGCCGGAGCATTGGCTGAGCTGAACACACGTTGAAAGGAAAGGGACGCCTGGGCGTCAGGGGGCGGTGAACCGGGCGGTTCAACCTGAATGGCTGGGGCTGTGGATCAGTCGTCGAACCCGCCACGCAGCAACTGACCGACCAGATCCATCGGGTAGCCGCGATACACTAGGAACCGCATCTGCCTGGCTCGCTCGCGAGCCTCGGCCGGAAGCTCGCCGGCAAACTTGCGTTGCCAGGTTTCTCGCAAGCCTTCACGCCAATCGATACCGCTGTCACGCAGCGCCTGGTCGATATCCGCTCGCGCCAGGCCGCGCTGGGAGAGATCATCGCGGATGCGCTGCGGGCCGAAACCCGAGCGCGCGCGGTAACTGATGAAACTCTCCAGATAACGCGCCTCGGACAACAGCCCTTCTTCGCTCAGGCGATCGAGGGCTGTTTCGATGTGCTCGTCGCTGGCGCCGCGCTGGCGCAACTTGCGCGCCAGCTCGACGCGGCCATGTTCGCGACGCGCCAGCAGATCCATGGCGGCATGCCGCACCGCTGCGGCGTTATCCAGAACAGCGGGCATCAGAAGTCCGCTTCGGTATCCACCAGGTCATTGGCCGGCGCATTGGCCTTGGCAGGACCGGAAACCACCAGCAGCTTGTCACGGATCTGACCTTCGATCTCGCGGGCCACTTCCTGGTTGTCTTCCAGGAACTTGGCGGCGTTGGCCTTGCCCTGACCGATCTTGTTGCCCTTGTAGCTGTACCAGGCCCCGGATTTCTCGACCAGGCCCTGCTGCACGCCGAGATCGATGATCTCGCCGTTGCGGTAGATGCCCTTGCCGTAGAGGATCTGGAACTCGGCCTGACGGAACGGCGGAGACACCTTGTTCTTGACGACCTTGACGCGGGTTTCGCTGCCGACCACCTCGTCGCCTTCCTTCACCGCGCCGGTACGGCGGATGTCGAGACGAACCGAGGCGTAGAACTTCAGGGCGTTACCGCCGGTGGTGGTTTCCGGGCTGCCGAACATCACGCCGATCTTCATGCGGATCTGGTTGATGAAGATCACCAGGCAGTTGGCATTCTTGATGTTGCCGGTGATCTTGCGCAGCGCCTGGCTCATCAGGCGAGCCTGCAGGCCGACGTGCATGTCGCCCATCTCACCTTCGATTTCCGCCTTCGGCACCAGGGCGGCAACGGAGTCGACGATGATCACGTCGATGGCGTTGGAGCGCACCAGCATGTCGGTGATTTCCAGGGCCTGCTCGCCGGTATCCGGCTGCGAGACCAGCAGGTCGTCGACGTTGACGCCCAGCTTGCCGGCGTAGTCGGGATCCAGCGCGTGCTCGGCGTCGACGAAGGCGCAGGTGGCACCGGCCTTCTGCGCTTCGGCGATGACCTGCAGGGTCAGCGTGGTCTTACCCGAGGATTCCGGGCCGTAGATTTCCACGATACGGCCCTTCGGCAGACCGCCAATGCCCAGTGCGATGTCCAGGCCCAGGGAACCGGTGGAGATGGCCGGAATGGCCTGACGGTCGTGATCGCCCATGCGCATAACCGCGCCCTTGCCGAACTGTTTCTCGATCTGGCCCAGGGCAGCCGCCAACGCGCGCTTCTTGTTCTCGTCCATTGTATTCCTCACGTGATCAGAAGGGCCTGACGGCCAATAACTGTATAAGTAGACAGTATTATTCCACAGGGTTCGGCACTCGCCTACCCCGCAGCAGGATTTTCTTCGACCAGTAGTCGCAACAGCCCCCGCAGTGCGGCTTCCACCGTCTGCCGGCGCACCGCATCACGGTCACCGGGGAACTGGAAGCGCCGACTGAACAGCGTTTCGCCATCGCCCCAGGCGATCCACACGGTGCCGACCGGCTTCTCCTGGCTACCGCCACCCGGCCCGGCCACGCCGCTGACCGCCACCGCATAGCGGGCGCCACTCTGCGTCCGGGCACCCTGCACCATGGCCTCGACCACCTCGCGGCTGACCGCGCCCACCCGGGCGAAATGCGCTTCGGGCACGCCCAGCTGGCGGGTCTTCTGGGCATTGGAATAGGTCACGAAGCCGGCCTCGAACCAGGCCGAACTGCCGGCTACACGGGTAATGGCCTCGGCTATGCCGCCGCCGGTACAGGATTCGGCGGTGCTCACCTGGGCGCCCTTGGTCAGCAGTGCCTGGCCGAGACGGGCGGCAAGTGCGGTGATGGGCCGATCATCGATATTCATCTGCGCTCCGGGGTTAAAGCGGGGGGTGTCGATACCGTACACTACGCGCTTTTGCGATTCAGCCGGACACTCGACACGATGAGCCAAAGCGACCTCTCCAGCCACACCCCGATGATGCAGCATTAGCGGATTATCGTGGCTGAAAGCCCCGCCGTGCGTGGCTCCCTGCCCTATCTGGTCTAATACTCTGCCAGCATTTAGCTGGGCTACAGGCCAGTAAATGCGAGATTGCCGAACTTAGTATTAGACACCCGTCTCGCCCGTCCTGGGCACACTTACCCTCCCCCTTTCGACACCTTTTCAACGTACGCCTGGCATGCCGTCAGGGCGATGATCGCCCGGTCGCCTCGGTTGGCGATGCCGACAATTCGTTGAGCAGCTCCTGGGTCAATGTCGGCTCGGCCGGCGCCATCCACCAGGCATCCGGCGCCGGCGGGCGTGGGCAGTGCGTTGCTACTGCCACTACCTGCGGCGCCGGGGTTGGCGATGAGGACTGACAGCCGGAGCTCAGCAGTAGCGAGGCGATCGCGCAGGCGAGCAGCATTCTTTTCAGCATCGGAGAGTTTCCCGTATTGGGCGGCGGATGATGCCTGCAGCTGTTGCTCGAGCAGCAGGCGCTGTTCCTGGTTGCGGCGCTCCTGATCCGCGGCGGCGCGGCCGATCTCGGCCAGGGTGGCGGCATGCAACCTGTCCCGGTCAGCGAGCTGCGACTCAAGCGCCCGGCCCTGCTCGGCCATCTGCTCGCCCAGGCGCCAGCCTTGAGCGGCCCAGCCAATGCCGGCGCCGGCGGCGATCAACGCCAGCGCCAGCACACCCAGGGCCAGGGCCCGGTACTGCACGGGGATGAATGCTGGCCAGCTCATGCCGCCATCTCCCCGCCACACGCAGTGAACATCGCCAGCAGCTCGCCCTCGGCGCACGGCTCGGCCGCGCGTTCTTCGTCGTAGATCTGCAGCAGGGTTTTCAGGGCATGCTCGCGCTGGCCGTAGCCGGCGCCGGGCAGGCTGGCCCAGATGGGGGCGGCGGCGGCGATGGCTTCTTTGATGCGACCGGCCTGGATGTGGGGAAGCGCGCCGCACTCGGTGAGCAGCTTCACGGCGGCCAGGTCCTGCGCTTCGGGCGTGAAGCGGCCGCGGAAGTTGTAGAGGCGCACGATGCTGTCCCAAGTGCGCGCCAGGAACTGGTAGCGGCCGGCGGCGGTGGACTTGATGCCGTAGCGCGGCAGAGGCACAAGCACGCGCGGGTGCTTGCTGTAGTCGGTGAACAGCTTGCCACCGACCAGCACGTTGTAGCCGTCGTCGCTGGCCTTGATGGTCGATGTGCCTTCGCTCCACGCGAGCATATCGAGAAAGGCGAGCACGTTCGGGCCGCCCGCCTGGGCAGCATAAATTCGGGCCATGGTTCTCTCCGGGCATTAAAAAGCCCGCACGCGGCGGGCTTGATGGATACTGTGGGATCAGGCCACCGTGACCTGCATCGTTGCGGACTGCGCCGATCCGGCGCTGTTGCGGGCCACCACATAAACGAAGTGGTTGATCACTGAGGTGTTGATGCTGAACAGGAAGCTGGTACTGGCCGTTGTGCCCCGCAGAGTGAAAGATCCAGAACTGCCAGCGCGGTGCCACACTTCGTATTGATCCGGCAGGCCACCAGACCCGCGATCCCATGCAGCGTTGATTTGGCTCGATGAGCCGCCACCCTGGGTTCGAAGGTTCTGCGGCGCCCCGGGCGGAGTAAGCGCTCGGGGCCGGGTGAAGCCCGCCACTACGCCCGGTATCACGGCTGAATAGCCAGTGCCGCGGAATCCGGGCTTAGCGCCTTCATCACCGCGGCCAGCTTCGCTTCGGCCACATCAGCGCGCCGCGCCTGCTCCTCGATCTGCTGTTCAGCGGTATCGGCTCGCCGGGTTTCGTCGGCCAGCAGTTGCAGACGCGCTTCGTGTTCGAGCGCTGCCTCGTGTGAGCCGAGGATGATCTTGCCGGCCTCCTGGCCAAACAACTCTGCAAGCGCGCTCGGCAGTGGCTCGCCAACACCGACCACTGGCATGGGCTCGCTTACGCGCAGCTCTTGATCGAACACGCCGTCTCGCATCAGGTCGACCGCCTCGCGGTACCGCAACGTGTAGCCGATAGCAGTTGGGAAATCCAGGATGATCTGGCGAACGCGGGTTTGTTCAGTGAGTGCCATGGTTTTCTCCATTAAGCGGCCACGGTCTGGCCGATCAGATCCCACTCGTTGGTGGCAACCTTCTTGAGGGTGGCTGTCATGTTCTGCGTCATCACCAGTGTGCCGCCGGCCGGAGGGTTGATGACTACACCTGAAGCGGCGGCAATAGTGAGGTTGGCGTTCGATGCACGGCGCAGGGTTACTTCGGCTCCGATTGGAATTGGCTGGGAGCTGTTGGCAGGGATAGTGAATGTCGTAGCACTGGGAGCCGTCAGGCGACAGTAGAGAGCGCCTGCATAAAAGTCGCCTACCCCAACTGTGTTGCCTGACGCAGAAGCTAACTCGACAACACGAGCGCCAGTAGTGGCCGCGACAATAGCCGCCTGGGTCTGCGAGATAGATGAGTAGTTGCTTAGATTTGTATTGCCCGTGTGCAGCAGCGTGACCCAAGGCTCATAGGCGCCGTTGTACCCCCTACGCACCGCAAACTCATTACTCAACATAGCCGCCGATATATCGAAAGCTGTGTTGACGTTTTTAATGTGAAGAACGTTGTAGTAATCGCCGGGGGCAGGGTTTAAATATCCCCCAGCACCGAATCCATAGGCAGCAGTCGGGTATTCGTAAAGCGCCTTGGTATCGCTTCCGGGCGCCTGCAGACTAGTCCGTGCGGAATGCCCCATCCATCCGCCCGATTCCACTAGCATGACGTCTCCAGGGTTTGCGTCCAGGGTGGCATTTTTAAATGCAGCACTTCCTAACCCAGTAACCGTGCTGGCCGGCTGCGTTCCCGTATGGTTCGCCCGGTTGAGCAGCGTAGCGTCGGTGCTGTTCGCAGTAGCGCCATTCTGCACGCCGTTGAGCTTGGCCTTGTCGGCGGAGGGCATCAGCCCGGCTTCGAGCGTGGTGGCCAGCGGCAGGTCGAGCGTGTCACCTGCTGGCAGCTGCTGATCGCGCCCGCCGACGCGGACGAGTGGACGGCGGGCAGTCATTACAGAATCACCGGGTCGTAGTCGTTGGTCACCAGCTCAGTAGCCGAGATCGCAGTGCCGATCAGCTGGCTGACCTTGGTGCCGCCCTGGTTGGCCGGTAGGGTCTCGTCCAGCGGCGTGTTGGTCACAGCACCCGCGGTGCCGAGCCAGTAGTCAGCGCCAGGCGTCAAACCGGTCAGGGCGGTGTTGGCCGAGTCCAGCGGGTATACGGTAGCCGTGGCAGCGTTGGCAACGGCGGCCAGCACGAAACCATCGGCGCGGCGTCCGTTGCTGTTGTCCGCCTTGCGCACGTTGAGGGCGCCCGCATTGGTGTGGAAGTTGACGAAGTTGCCAGCCGTCAGCGCCTCGCTGGCCGGGATCTGCTTGGTGTTGGCACCAATGCCGACGGGCAGCACGCTGGAGTCCAGGCGGCCGGTATCGTCTAGCGCCACCAGGTCGCCGGCGTTGGCCGCGCCGCCAGAGATCACGGTCGCCACGATCTGCCGCAGCTTGCCGCTGACCAGACGCAGGTAAGTTTTTGCAGCCATGGTGTTACTCCTCTGCCAGCGCGATCGGCTGGTCGATGTTGATGATGATGCGGGTGGGTGAAACGGCGTTGCCGATGAACAACAGGTGTCCATCCAGCGGAGGGATCTGAGTTAGGGTGCCGGCGGGGCCAAGCCACACCGGGCCGGGCTGCCAGCTCCAGGCGGCGTCATCGAGCGGGCCGGAAAGCTGCAGGTTGATGAGCTCGCCCTGCTCCACCGCCGTGAGCGTGATGCCGGCCACCTGGTCGATATGCTCGGCGTCCTGCAGGTCTAGGTAGCGCACAACCCCTGCCCACTCGTACACGACGCGCAGAGCGCTGAGCTGTTCGCCGGCGATGCGCTGCACAGCCGAGCCGCCGGCAGGGCCGGGATCACCCTGGCGACCAGCCGGCCCCTGCTCCCCACTGGCCACCACCACCGCCGCCACCTGCTGCGGCTCGACCACCAGCACGAAGGGCGCGGCGTCGACGAGCACGGTCGGTGCTTCAGCCATGGCAGCAGCCTCCGTTGACTGTCACCCTGCCCTGCAGCCAGCGCTGCACGCTGCCGTCGGTGAAGGTGATGTCCAAGTTGTAGCGGGCCTCGTTCCAGTCGATGGCTGCCGTTTGAACGGCGGTCATCTCCAGCAGCAGGCGGCCCAGGCCGGCGATGGCCAGGCCACCGTTCTCGGTTGTCAACTCGATCGGCTGGGCAGCATCTGGGGTGATCAGCAGCACGGCGCGGCATCCGGCCAGGTCAACGGGCAGCTGATACACCAGCGTGCCGCCCTGGGCGCGCTGGCCCAGGCCGTTGAGGTCGTTGTAGTCGAGGGTGTCCGCGTCCACCGCCCTGGCGATACGGAACGGCTCGCGCTGCTTGTCGCGGTTCAGCGCTGACCAACTGCTGCCCTCCACCCACGTCGGCCAGTCGCCGGGCAGGCCATGCGCTGGCACGGTGAGGCGCAGCGGCGCACTCTGCTGGATGGCCGTGATCGGACGGTAGGTGTAGGTGGGCTGCATCAGCAGCAGCGGTTTGCGCAGCGTGGCGCCTTTCGTTACGGGCAGGTCGAGGCAGGCCGGCTGCATGGCTGGCTACTCCAGGGCAAGGGGATCAGTACTCGGTGAGCGGGGTTACGCAAACCATCAGGTCGCCGTTGGCCACCGGCCGGAGTTCGACGCGTGAATGACGCGCCGAGGTTAGAAAACTGGGTGGGCTGCCGCTGATCTCGACGTTGGAGAGCAGTCGATTGGGCAGGTTGAAAACGAACTGCACGCTCGTCGCTACAACGCCGTCGAAGTACTGCAAGTCGTTGATGTCATAGCGCTCACCCGCCGCATCGCTCAATGGACCGCCGATCAGCGCCCACTGCGACACATTCTCGGTTCGGCCCGTGCAAATCCAAACGCCTTGATCATCACGGTTGAAGTAGTGGCTGTTGATTTCGGCGGTCACGACGCCGTTCGGGTCGCCGGCACCCTGGTATTCATGTTGTACGCTCACGCGGTTGCCCCTGTAGTCAGTTGATTGCCGGCGCTGTCTACCAGCGGCTGGCCTTGTGAATCGGTGAGCTCGTTAGCACCGCCCGCGCCGCTAACCTGGATATCGATGCGGCGCTGCTCGCCGGCCGCCCAGCCGCCTGTGCTAGTGACCGTCCATTGCCACTGGCCGCCGTCCTCGCTTGGCGTGAAGGTGGCATCAGCCGCCAGCAGCAGGCCGTAGCCTTCCACCTCGACAGCCTGAAGCACATCACCCGGCACCTCGCCGCCGGCCAGGCCGAGCACGAACAGATCGGCACCCTGCAGAAAGGCCACGCCGATCAACTGGCGATCGCCAGCCCCAGGCACCGATACGGATTGCGGCTCGATACTGCCGAGCTGGTTGCCCTGGGCGTCAAGGAAGTAGCCCAGGAAAAAGCCGTTGTCGCCCACCGTCACCAGCTGTCCGCCCGCGCCGCCTTCCAGCGCCGCCACGCGGGCCTGTAGATCAGCCACCGCCTGCAGCAAGTCCGTGAGCACACCGGCGGTGAGCGCGTTGTAAATCACGCTGCCAGCCGGCCAGTTCTGCTCGAGCGTGCCCTCCCGGCCGCGCTGCAACGTGGCAGTGCCGCTGGCCACCACCGCGTCGATGATTTCCCAGCGCGTCGGCTCGGCGGCACTGTCCGTCAGGGTCAGGCGGTACGGCCCATCCGGCAGATCCAGCGCGAGCGACGTCGCGCCGAGCGCCAGGGTGACGGGCCGGCTCCAGTTGTTGACGTAGTTCATATGAATCCTGCGATGGTTCGCCCAGGCATATCGCACTCGCGCACGGCCTGGCCGGTGATGGGGTTATAGGCGGCGTTGTAGATGAAGTTCGGTACCAGGCCGCTGCCAGAAGTGCGGATCGGGTATTCGGTGGTTTCACCCACCACCCCCAGCGGCGTGAGCAGCGGACCCCAGAACGTTTTGTAGCCGGGCTGGCCGGTCAGGGTGTAGCTCTCGAACGTGGCGAGCGACACCCAGTTGCGCCGGACCACCGCGCTCACCGTGAAGTAGTTTGTGGCCCACAGCGCCGCGGGCAAGTAGATCAGGCCCGCGTCATTTCGAGGGTTCAGCTTGTCCAGCGATTGCAATGTGCCGGGGGCAACCTCCTCTTCAAGCGTGCGCTGCAGGCCCGCGGATGCCGAGTCATTGGTTACCGAAGTGCCGGTAGCCCGCCCACCCGAAGGCTGCGTGAGCGTAACCAGCCGATCGGAATCCATGCTGGTGTCGATGCTCGCGCCCCTGAAGCTGAAGGCCAGCTCATAGTGATAAGTCGACGTATAGCGCTGCCGCGTCGGTGGCCTGGGCGGTTCTTCACCGGGCTGCCAGGGCTCACAGGTGCCAGATTCAGCGTTGGGCTTGCCCCACTGGTATGAATCAGTTGTGGTACTGATCGTCTCGCTACGCTGGTCGGCATAGCTTGCGGTGATGAAGTCAATGTCATCACCCGCATACACCGCGCCGATCACCACACCCGTGCGCTTGCTCTCCCACCCACGCGACCCGTTATCGCCGCTGGTTTCGTTGGGCCTGTCCTGCACTTCGGGATGCGAGGTACAGCTCGGGTAACCGTCCGAAACGCTGGTCAGGCGCTGGAGGCTGCTGCTCACCGTGAAGCTGTAATTGCCCAGCAGCTCGGCTGCAGTGCGCCGAATCGTAGCCGCACCCTTTACCTCGCCCTCCTCATCCAGGCTCAGCACCAGCTCGATGATCGCCACCATGGTGGTGGCCCAGCCCGCGGTATCTGCCAGGCCGGCCAGGCTTACACCGAACAGGTGGCGCGTGCCGTCCGGGCTGATATCCAGCTTACTCAGCCCGTAGCTCGGCACGGGCATTATCCTCGAGGCCAGCGAGCCGTCGTACTCGATCGCGGCCTTGGACCAGTCGAGCTCGACGTCAGCCAGCGGCATCTGCGCAAGCGTCCGGCCCACGCCGCCGCGCGGCTGTGCCTCGAACAGCAACTGCCCATCGAACACACTGCCGGAAATGAACAAATGGCGGGTCAACTCACCCAGGCGCACCGGTAAGAACAACCCGCCGCCCACAATCCGACGGCCGAGCAGCTTGCCGCCAGCGGCCTCGATCTCTGCGTTGGGTGGCGGGTCCGGCATGCCGATGTCCCACAAGAAGCCGTCCTGCTGCGCGGCGTAGTCCGCCATCCGGTGGTTCTCGCCCAGGTACCTTGAGTAGAACGCCGGCATGGGCACCGGCGGCCGGCCGTCCAAGGGGTCAAGCATGATTTGCGGGTTGCCCTGGATGGTGTACACCAGGCCGTGGTACGGCAGCGGGTCGATGGCCGTGATCGCGCTGGGCGGCCAGTTGCTAGCCATTCGGGTTCTCCGGTGGTTTCGGGTTGCCGTTTTCGTCCAGGTCGGCAAAGCCCTCGACGATGATCTGCCGGCCCTCGGCGTCGACCATCACCATGCGGGCGATCTTCTTCACCGCGAAATAGCCGCTGGCATCGAAAGTCGGCACGTAGCTGGGCTCTTCCGAATAGATGATCTGTTGCACGGTCAGCGGGCTGGCGATGCCACCACCGCCGGAGCTGGCCGGCGGCGGGGTATAAACGCCCGTGCCGACGTTGCCGGCCAGGCCGCCACGCGGTTCCTGCCGTTGCAGTGTGCGCTGCTGCCTAGGCTGGCTGACGAGGGCGTTGATGTCCTGCACCTGCTGCTGGCCGGTGCGGCGCTCGATCATGTCGCGGCCGATTTGGCGCCGCTGGGCTTCGTTGTTCTTGCCGATGCTGCGCCGGTTGGCCTCGTTGGTCTTTCCGATGCCCCGGCGAATCTCCTCGTTCGTCGCCATGTTTACAGCTCCAGCAGATCAACGGGGATGCCCACCCGGTACGAGCGCTCAGCCGTGGCCGTGCGCTCGTCGCGGTACTCGCCGGGGATGTCCCGCGCCTGGGCTTTGAACTGGCGTGGGTAGGTGTTATCGCTCGTGGTGAACGAGTAGTTACCGGTGAAGCCCATCCAGCTTTCGTTGTACGGCGGGGCATCTGGCCGGCCGCCAATATGGGTGGTGAGCAACGGCGCACCGCCTGGCATGGGTGGCAGATCGGTGTCCGGCGCGGCCGGCGGCGTGAGCGGGTCACTTTCGCCCCCGCCCTGGGCGATCGCCACGCTGAGTGTGGTAATCGCCGTGCCGGCACCCAGGTCAAGCACGTGCTGGATGCGCCGGCACTTGCCCTGCCCGTTCGCACGGTCGCTCAGCTTCAGGGTGTGCACCAGGTCGATATCCAGCGCCATATCCGTCGGCACCTGCCAGTTCAGCGTCGTACCTCGGTGCGCACCGTTCAGCGTGGTGCTGCCGCGGTTTAGCAAGCAGACCAGCGCTGAGAAGAGCCGGCCGTCGTCCGTCAGATCCTCGTGCCGGGAGCCGGCGTCGGGGTTGGTGCTCTCCCAGTCGTCGGCACGGCTGTTCTCCACCTCGAAGCTCGTCGACTCGCGGCTGATCACTCGGGTGGCTTCGTCCTCACCTAGAGGCGTATACATCTCGAGCTTGTACTGCTCGGTTACCGTCTGCACCCAGCGACGCGAGCCGGTAACGCTCACGCTGAGCCAGAGATTGTCGAAGGTATTGATCCAGGGTATGCCGTCGCCACAGGGGTTCGTCATGCCTGGCGGCAGCTTGTAACCCCCAACACCGCCGACAAGGGTCAAGCCGGCACCAGTAATGGCTGACTCCACCATCTCGGTGGTCGGCAGCTCAGTCGAATCGCGGCGCCACTGGCAGAAGCCCTGCAGGCCGCTAAGCCCCGCCATGCCGTCATGCGTCCAGCCGAAGCCCTGGGCCAGCTGCCACAACCGGCTGTACCGATAGTCCAGCGTGATCTCCACATAGTTGGTGGTGCCGCCGTGGGCCTGCAGCTCAAGCTGCACGCTGCCGTCCAGCGTCTGGCCTGGGCCGAACACGAAGTGCGGCTTGGCGGCGGCGTACCAGCTGGTGGTGCGCAGGTTGCCCAGGGTGTCCGCATCCAGGCTGGCCGGGCGGGTGCTCATGCGCTCGCCGGCGTAGTCCCAGCGGCTGCGACCTTCCACGGGCTCGAACACGTCCGCCGACCAGTGGCCGCCGCACAGATCGTCGATCTGCTCCAGGGTCAGGCCCTCGATGCGCTGCTGCAGCTGGTCGCTGCACTCGCAGCCCAGCACGCGGGTGGTGGCGTCCCAGGTGGGCAGCTCGAGCAGGCCGGTGTACAGGCGCGCCTCGGTCACCACACCGTAGCGGTCACGGCTGATGTAGTCGAGCGTCACGGCCTTGCCGATCCACTGCGTGGGCACCACCGGCTGACCGGGCGCCAGGTACAGGCTGAAGCCCGCCACCGCGGCGGCGCCCTCTTCCCGGTCGACGTCCAGCTGGCCGGTGAGAATGGCCGTCATGTCCACCCCGCCGATCATCAGCCGCACCCGCCACACGTACGAGGTGCCGTGCACCCGGTACTCCGGCTCAGGCTGCGGCGCCACCCCGGCCCGAAGCGTGTTCAGCGGGCCGCTGTTGAGCGGGGATCCGTTGATCATGTCAGGCCTCTTCCCAGTTGAACGTCCAGCTGTGCATGGCCGTGCCAGTGCTCTGCGAGCCCGACGGCTTGTTACCGAAAACGGAGTACACCGGCAGCCAGCTGGCCTGGTAGAGCGAAGCACCAGGCACCGCCACGGCAGTGAGCTGACCATCTTCGAAGGTGCTCGCCGTGGCCACCCACTGCTCACCGACCAGTGCCTGTGCCCAGGGCTCAACGTCCGGGCGTGGCGTGCCGATCAGCACGAACGTGGGCGACTCATCCACCATGTTCTGCACCTTGGTGCTGCGCAGCTCCAGCGGCTGGGTGTAGTCCAGGCCGTCAAGGCCGGGCGGCATGAAGCCCTGGCCGTTGATGGAGCCAGACATGCGGCTCCAGTGCTGCTGCTTGACCGCCGAGCCGTCGCTCATTCGCAGCACGGCATTCCCACCGATGGGCTCGATGGTTTCTTCGGGCGCGCCAGAGTGCGCCACGATCGGCAGGCCGCCGAGCATGATGGGTGCGAGGGACATGTGATTGCTCCAGAAACAAGAAGCCCGCCGGGTGGCGGGCTTTTTAGCTGCGGCTTGTACCGCCGAATTTTCTTGCAAGCCTCGCAAGGCCGTCGCGTTGCTGCCGATCCACATAAACCGTGTGGGTCTCGCCACCCAGGGTCAGATCAAGCGAACCGAGATGCTCAGGCCCTGCAGCCCGCGCAAGCAGCTCAGGGCTCGGTGTTGGGATGTCGGGAATACCCATGCCGGACATGTCCAGCACCCCGCCGGTGGCGTAGGCCGGCAACTGCAGGCGGTTGATCTGGTGCACCAGGCTGGGGCCGTAGTGACGAACCGCCCGGGCGTTGATGACGCCCTCGCCGTTCGAGAGCCTGGCCAGGATGCTATCGCTCGTGCCGGTACCAGGGCCGCGGAGAATGCCGCCGGTGGCGTACTGCGGCAGCGGCCCGGTATCCGGACCGAGCAGCGTGGTGCGCAGCGGTACCACCGCGCCCTTGGCCAGCTCGGTGATGAACGCGCCGAACTGCTGCGTAACAGCCGCCAGCGACTCGGTATCCACAGCGCTCTTCACCTCGACCGGCGGCGTATCAACGGCCGGCGGCAGGGGCTGCAGCAGCGCCGGCACCTTCAGCGGCTCGCCTTCGGGCGTGGCCACCTTCTTGGCGACCACGTCCACCTCTACCGGAGCATCGGTGTAGCTGTTGCCATTACGGACCCACTTCGGCTTCGCCTCAACATCCACCGGCCTATCCGTATAGGAGTTTCCGTCCCTCACCCATTTGGGCTTGGCGTCCACATCCAGTGGCTTTTGCCTGTACGAGTTTCCTTCCCTAATCCAGTTCGGATTCGCTGGTACTTCGAGCGCAACCAGGGTGGGCGTCTTCGGCTTCTGGATGGCCACCGGCTCGATCACCGCCTGCACCGTTGGTGTGGTGCTCGGCTTGGTGACGCTGACCGTGCTCGGCGTGGTCGCAGGCTTGCCGGCCGGCGAGGCGCCAGGCGTTGGCAGCGCCATCGGCGGCCTCCAGCCTTCCGGCGCTTTGGCTGCTGGGGTGGTGCTGGACGAAAACGGGCTGAAGGTGAACGATTTGCCGATCATGTCCGACCATCGCTTCATCTTCGCCGTCGCCTCGGCCAGTGCGGCGTCGTCGATGGTGGGCGCTATCTTGAAGTTCTTGAGCTCCTCGAACTCCTTTTTCCAAGCCCTGACCTTCTCGATCTGAGCCGTACGCTCCGCGTCCGCTGTGGCGACCAGCGACTTGTCCGCTTGCTCCTCGATTGCCTGCAGCCCCTTGATCAGGCCGGCAAAGCCGTAGGTGTTGCCGCCCTCCTCGGCGATCTTCATCAGCATGTCTAGGGACTGCTGGGCGTACTCCTTGGCGCGTTTGAAGTCGCCGTCCGTAAGCGCCCGGCGGGCAGCAACGCGCAGGTCCTGTGCGTTGCCGAACGTTGCCGGGCCGGTGGCGCCGTTGCGCAGCTTGTTCAGCGCATCGCTGTAGCGCTTCTGGGTAGCGATCTGCTCTTCCTGAGCCTTGCGCAGCTTGGAGTTGGCGCGGTTCTGCGCCGCCACCTGATCATTGAGCGCCGTTTTGAACGGATTCACCAGGTCGTTCTGGATCGACTCGTTGAACTTGGCGGCCCAAGCTCGCTGCTCTTCGCCGCGCTGCTCGTTGATTCGCTCTGACTCGGTTCGGCCAAGTTCCTCTGCGGCGGTGACATCCTCAATTGCGCTGACAGCTTGGGCGCTGTATTGCTGATATCCATCTGCCAGGTTCGCAATAGCTCCAGCCCCGGGAAGCAGAGTGCCCAGTTGCTTGCCCGCCGTGATAGCGAAACTGTTCAGCAAATTCAGCGCCTTCTGGCTTTTCCCATCTGCTAGATCACTGATCGAATCAGAAATTTTGTCGAGGCCAGCGGTGGCGGCAGCAGATGCGCCGGTTATCTTATCGATCGATCCAATCAGTTTTTCAATTGACTGAGAAAAGGTTCCCGCGGCATCTGCGCCAGTCACTCGCATGTTATCTGCGAGCTTGAGTAGTGCGTCAGACTGGCCGGACAGTGCTGTGACGAACTTGTCAGCCGTCAGCTCACCGGTAGATGCCATTCGCTGAAGCTCATCGCGACTTTTACCGAGCCCACGAACGAGCGCATCAGTGAGGGCTGGAGAGTTCTTCACAATGCTACTAAGCGCATCTGTATTGATCGCGCCTGTCTGCAGCGACTTGCTTATCTGGTCGATGACCGACGCAGCCTTTTCACCCTTCACACTGTTCGCTACTAGGCCCGCTGTCAGTGCGCCTACCAAATCGGTGGTTTGCGCAGCGGTAAACCCCAGATCTCTGAGCGGGCCAATAGCCCCCAGAAACAGTTCGCCAGCCTGGGCAATTGGGATGCGCACTCGCCTCGATATGTCCTCGAGTCGGGCCTGGGAGCGCTCATAATCCTCTTGAACCGGCAACGCGTTGCGCATCCGATCTTCAAGCTCGCCAACTGCATCTGCAGCATTGAAGTAGAACCCGGCCACGCGCTGCACGGTGTAAGCCGCGGCCGTGATAGCCGCAAGGCGGGCGGTTATTGCAGCAATGCCACCACTACCCCCACCCGCATCTGCCGTGGTCAGGGCTTGAATCTGCTGCTGTGTCCGCCGCAACGAAGCCTGATAGCTGATCTCGGCGGCGATGCGCTCAGTGGCGGCCATCTGTCCGGACTGCGAAAGCCGTGCGTAATCAGAGCGCAACTGCACCAGCTGCGCCCGCAACTCGCGAAGTTTGTTAACGCCGAAGGTGTCCAGCGCCCGGCTTATGGTGGCGTCCGCCTGACCCTTACCCATGGCGCCGGCCAGGGCGCCCTGCAGCCTCGTCTGCTCGGCAGCCAGGTTGCGGTAGTCGATGCCGGCGGCACGCAGCTCGGCGCGCTGGGCCTTCACTCGCTCCTTCTGCACATCGAATGCGCGGGTGGATTTGGCCAGGGCCCGCTCGGCGGCGAGCAGCTCGCGCTCCAGGTCTTTCACTGGCTGGCCGGCCGACTCCATGGCGGTGCGTAGCTGGTCGACGCGGTTCTTGGCCGCGAAGAATTCTGTGCTCGCTTTCTTGGCCGACTCCTGCGCCTTTTGCAGGGCATCGATCTGCCTCAGGGGCTTCTCGATCGCACGCACCAGCTCCACGTATTCCTTGCGGAAACCGGCAATACCCTTCTCGGCACCAGCCGTGTCGGCAGTGAGGCGCAGTTCAACGTCAGTCATGGCGGGTCAACCTTTCAGGCAGCGCTTGAACAAGCGCCAGGGGTAGCTCAGGGCGTTGGGGTGGCCAAGGCGGCCAAGGGCCGCAATGCAGGTTTCGAGGTTGCTCAGGGCGCGCTCTTTGCTCGTGCCAGCCGCCCCAGTGCGCCGAAAAAATCGGGGTTCAGCTCCTTGGATTTCGCCAGGATCTTGCGCAGCTCGCCACCGGTCAGCCCGCAAATTGCGTCCTTGTCCAAGCTGGTCATCAGCGAGAGGTCGCAGAGCCTGCAGTCCTGAAACAGGGTGCAGTCCAGCTGGTAGTAGCAGCTCTCTTCCGGCGCGGCGTCAGCGCCGGGGAACGGGTCCTGCAGCATTGCCTGCCGCATCTGCCCTACAGTCAGCTCCCTGACCACCACTTCGAGCTTTTCCTCGCCATCACGCAGGGTCACAACTGCCTTTGCAGCTGAATCAGTCATGCTTTTCTCCAGGTATAAAAAAACCCGCCGAGGCGGGTTTTGGGTGATGTAGAAATTACATTGATAGATCAGACCCCTGCCATTCGTCCTTGGCCGGAAAACCCTCAACGGTTATAGAAAAAGGGGTGCGGATCTTGGCGCCGAAAGCGTTCTGAGCGTCGACATAAGCCTGAATTCGATACTTGCACTTGGACACCTCAGTGACTTTCACCTGTGACGAGTTCGAGGAGGGAAAGTCGGCTGTTGATGGGGCTTTCAAGTGTCTCTCGATGATCCTCTGTGCAGCGCCGTAAGCTCGGGTTTCACTGCAGGTGAACTCAGCTTTACCGCATCCAGCAAGCATCGATAATCCCAGCAACATCATGGCGGCTTTGTTCATTGGCTTCCCTCCCGTTTGAGGTCGGGAATCTACCATCGCAGCGCCAGATGCGTAACCCAGGCCCAGCCTGTATGAAAGCCCAGCTACCCTATTCAGCCTTCGGCGTAGTAGCTTCCTGCCATCTCAGCAAGGAAGATGACTATGAACTCAAAGGGTTTTTTATCGATTGATGTTGAAACAGCTAATTCATGGCTAGGCTCGATTTGTCAGATCGGTATCGTGGAGTTCGACGAACATGGTGAGATCACGGCAGAGTGGTCATCACTGGTCGACCCAGAAGAGGACTTTGATGAATTCAATGTCTTTCTTCACGGAATAAGCTCGGACAGCGTCAGAGGCGCCCCTACGTTTCCAGAGGTCATCCGGGACGTTTGGAGCAGAGCATCTGGAAAACTCCTTACTTGCTATGGAAACTTTGATTTCGCTGCGTTCGGCCGGGCTTGTCATAGGCACAGCATCGAGATACCTAATGACTTAACTTGGCTGAACCTCCATCAGGTGGTTCGCCGCGCCTGGCCGGAAAAATATGGGAAAATAGGCTACAACCTTGCCAATGTTTGTCGCGATTTCAAAATCCCACTAGATAAGCACCACGACGCACTTTGCGATGCCAGGGCTGCGGGTTACGTCTACCTGCATGCATTATTCGATAGCGGCCTTGATAACCACGGCTGGCTTGCCAAGGTCAAAGACAGGATCAGCATAAAACCAGATGATCCCATACATGACGTGAACGCTGATGGCCCTCTATATGGCGAGCGCGTAGCTTTCACTGGCGCGCTCAGCATCACGCGTAGCGAAGCAGGATCATTAGCAGCTCAGGCGGGCTGCGCTGTCGAAAAGGGCGTTACGAAACACACAACACTACTCGTCATGGGTGACCAAGACATTTGGCGCCTCAATGAAACAGGAAAGAGCAGTAAGCACTTGAAGGCAGAGAAACTCATTGCAGAAGGCAAACCTCTGCGAATAGTCGCTGAAACCGACTTCAAGGAGCTGATCAAATTGGCAAAACTTATCTACTGATCGGATCTGCCAGCACCGAAACCCAGCGCATGACTGGGTTCTCGGCTATGACGGAAATCAGTCCCGCTTGCGTAAGGCTTTCAGCTGCGCGGCCATGCAGTTGCTGCGGCTGTTCAGATTGGCCAGCGCAAGCTGCGCAAACTCGAACATCTCGTCCGTTGTCACTGGCATGTCGCAGTGAACCAGCATTGAGTCGATGAACTCCCTGCGCGTCAGGATGTAGGCTCCTGCAGCAATGTCCTCCCAGCGCTCAACGCCATTGAGGTCCAGGTATCCCAGTACACGGTGTTCCCTGGAGAGAATCTTCGGGCGCGCATCCTTGGGTAACCACTCACCTTCAAGCGCGTAGGCGGCAATGAAGTTGCGGGCGCTGTCCAACTGGCTGGCCGGGATGTCGGCCGCACTGCGCACACCGAACGCGGCGTGAGTCTGCGACCAGATCTTTGATTTGGCTTTTCGCTGCACAGCGGCCGGCAGGCTGGCGACCTTTCCCTTAATCAGGGCGCCCAGCATATGGAATCCGTCGGTGCCAATCGTCTCGCCGATCAGGGTGGCCATCTTGCCCTGCTCGTCTTCGTAACGGCCGTGCTTGCGGATCGCTGGCAGCACCTCTGCGGTCACCCACTTCTTGAAGCGCTTCGCCTCGGCCTTGCGGCTGGTGAGGATGAGCGAGTAGAGGCCAGACTCGTTAAGGATACTCACATTCTGAGTACCACCAAGGGTGTCGGCATTAGCGACACCCTTCTCGTCCTCGTCGAGCCGGGCGAAAGCATCGCGGCTATTGCGTATCGCCAGTGCTTGGCACACGTCGGCTGCGACGAACCACGGCTGATCATCGATCAACATGGTGCGGACTTCACGAGCTTCGAAGCGGAACGGAATTACTTGAGCGTTTTGCATTGTGGTCACCCTGATCGTTTAGGGTTCGCCACATCTTCGCCAAAAGATGGTGACGAACCGTACGCGGGTTGGCGAACCGGGGTCAGGGAACCCGGCAGCCCCGAAGGACTCCCACGCACGGCCCGCCATAACGCGGGCACAAAAAAACGCCATTAAGGCGTCGTGCGCCTGACTTTTCCGAGTCGCCAAACCCGACCTCTGAATTTGCAGAGGCGGGTGAACTATGCACCGGGTTCGGGTGGTGGTCAAGCTATCTCAAAGACAGCTGTCCGATTGCCACTCCATCGGCTAGCGTTACCGGGCGCCGGTCATACCGACCGCCGTACATCGACCATGGAGGTCACATGTCTCAGACCCGGTTCCCCTACTTCCTCATCACCGACGACGCGAACACCGTTTTGGCTGCGCAATCGATTGCAGCAGTCGATGTATTCACTGCCAGAGGATCCATTCACTCTTTCCAGGCTGATGCAGCCTTCGATGAGGTTTTCGAAAAGCTCAAAGCATCTGGGAGAGACTTTCTTTTGATCGAGCCTGCCAAATCCGACTACCAGGCGCCCGGCGATCTTGCCGAGCTGGATGCTCGGACTACAGACGTGTAGACCTGCGCGCTCTGACTTTTTAGGAAAGCAACGTGCCGAGCGCCGCGATGATTGCCGCAGAGCTGAAACCAATAGCTGCAATCACTGCCGCGTTGGCTAAGCGCTTACCTACGATGCCAGCGTCTTCTGGATGCATCATTCCATCTACCTTGACCCGGTGTTTGGGCCTATAATTGAGCAATGTTCTGTTCCTTGTGCTGTAAGGAATGGGAATAAAAACCCTCGAGGCTGGCCGGCCTCGGGGGTTTTGCTTTATTGGCTGGCTGAAATCATTCAGCCAGAGATCGGGGGTGCAATTCAGCCCAACTCGTGCGCTTTACTCACAGCACGAGCGAGGGCCTACCAGTGAGGGGTTTTGTTTTCCTCCTGTAGATAGGGCAATTGCTGCCTCCATGATCTGTGGTTCTAGTTCCAACCGCCCGCAATAGCCCTGGCGTAGATCGGCTGCAGCAGCGCCCCAGGGAAGGCGCTTTCGGGCGCCCCTAGCTGCAGCCAAATACAAAAAGCCCCGGCGGGATGACCCGCCAGGGCTTGAGTGAATCAAGGTAAATCGGTCGGTCCACCGACCGATTGCTGAAGTGCTGATCAGTCCCGGTGAAATGGGTCCATTGAGTGGACACCCTTCCGTACGCCCAAAGCGGGAATTCCCGCTTTGGGTGTCAAAGCCGTTACTCCGGCTTTGCTTTTCATTCGCGGCTTCGCATGGTTCGCTACCCAGTAGCCGATGGCAGTACGCACATTCTGAGCACCCGCGCGGCGCTCTCCTCTAACTCTTCCACCGAGAAGAGTTAAAACAACGGCAAACCGGGAATTCCCGGTTTGCCGTGGCCACCAACTACTAACGCCAGATCTGGCGTTTGCTCACTCAAGGCGCCAGGTAGCTCCATCAGCCTGACCCAAAGCAGGAATTCCTGCTTTGCCGAACACGAAGATTGTTCGGGTTAGATTCAAAGGGTCGGCACAATCTGCCTACCCTTAAGCAACCTCAAGCCCGAGCGTCAGCTGAAGCTCATGGCGCCAGTGCTCAACCTGCTCGACCAGCTCCGGCTTCTTCCAGCGCCACGCGGCCAGCTCACGCCCGCTCAAGCTTGCAACGGCCTGGGCATCGTTGAGCCGCTTACAGGCCCTGTCGAACTGCTGCTTTTCGTTCAGCTCGCCGCGGATCAGCGCGTCGATGTGCAGGTCTGCCCAGACGGCGAAGTCTGGCGAGATCCAGCGGGCGAACGCGACAGCCAGCTTGGGATGAAGCCAGGTGCCGCCGGCGCGGCCGCGCTGGCTCTGGATTAAATCCCTCGAAACCGAGGTATTTAAATGCCGTGCCAGGGCGTCGATGTAATCGATCGTTTCCTTGTTGCGCAGCCAGTTGTCGAGGCGAAGGCCGTGCTTGGCCGCGATGTCAGTGGCATTAATCCAGCCTTCGCTGCTGAAGCGCACCGGCTGGCCTTGGTAGTTGAAAGGAATCACGTTCTTCATGGCATATCCCCTGCAATAGCCCTGGAATAGATCGGCTGCAGCAGCGCCCCAGGGAAGGCGCGTTCGGGTGCCCCCTAGCTGCAGCCAAAAACAAAAAGCCCCGGCGGGATGGCCCGCCAGGGCTTGAGTGAAACGGAATAAATCGGTCGGTTTCCCGACCGTTTGCTGCGGTGCCGATCAGGCTTTCAGGTGATCACGTCCATCTCGACGCGGAAGAACTGCGACAGTCCCGGGTCGGTGATGCTGGTGTCGAGCAGCGCTTCTCCGGTTACTTCCAGGGCGGCGAATTCGTCGCCGATCAGGCCCAGGCCTTGAGAGGCGCCGACCTTGAGGCGGTGCACGGTGACGTTCACGGTCTTGCCGGTGTTGGCCTCGTTCACGCCCTCGAACAACATGGTGAAGGTCTGGGCGCCGGTGGTAAGCGCTTCGATGGTGGCCACGTTGGCCTCAACCGTGGCGGTACCGAACAGCACCATGGCGAGGTTCTCGGGCGAGAGGTCGGTGAGGGTCATGCTGACCTCGACCGTTTCGATGCGGCGCACCTGGGCGTAGTTGCCGCCGCCGGCGGTACGGTAGTTGGCCAGGTTGATGACGTTCTCGTTCACGTTGAAGGTGAGGTTCGAAACGTTGCCGAGGTCGATCGCCGGTTCGGTCGACCCCTCTTTCTGCATCCTGACGATGCCCTTGCCCATGTATGCATAGTTGGCCATGCGGGTTTCCTCTTGGCGAAAAAAAACCGGCGCATGGCCGGCTTGTTGGGGTGGTGTGTTCAGTACCGCTCGACGTAGACCAGCGTTACTGAGCTGACGAAGCTGCGGGCGTTGGAGCCGTTCACGTCGGGCGTGAATTCGGCTGATTCTTCGAATGGTCGGCCAGTCTTGAGCGGGCTGATGTGCGGCAGCTGGCCTGTACCCAGGGTGACGAGCACGTCGTAGTGCAGATGCTGCAGATCCTGCAGGCTGGCATCGCGGCCCAGCACGCCCTCTATCTCGTAGGTGACTTCGCGGCTGGCCACTGTGCCGGCCATTTCCTTGAGGCTATCGCCTGCGATGCGCACCAGCAGATACGGAGGCTGGGCACGCTCTGGCTTCACGTCGCCGAAGCCGTACACCCTGTCGATCTGCGTGTTGAAGCCATCGGCCGGCTTGATGGACGACAGGCGCTCCATGATCGCGGTCGACAGTTCAGCGGCTCTGCTCATCATCGTGTCCTGAGTGTTTGGTCCAGGCGCCGCTCGAACTCTTTGGCGAGCTCGTCGCCAATCCATTCGATGTCGCCCTGGGTGGTCAGTTGCTTGAACCAGTACGCCAGGCTCGGGCCGAGGGCTGTGCCCAGTGATCGGCGGTAGCTGTACGTGGTCGCCTTCGCACGCCCCTTGAGTTGCCGGGTGACCTCGCTGCGTGTCGCCAGCGGCTGGCGACCTACCGAGGCCGGGTTCACGAAGCCGGCGGCGATCTTTCTGCCGTGCGGGCCGGTGACCCAGATCCGCCCGCGGGTGGCGTCGATACGGTCGAACCCCCAGCCGCGGTACTCCGGCACGGGGATGCCCGAACTGGACGGGATGATCCGGGCGTTCATGTGCCGGGTATTGGCCCGCTTGAGCTTCAGCGCGCGCCGCAGCTTGCCGGCCTTGATAGATGCCCGCAGCGGCGAGATGTAGAGCTGGTTGCGCGCCTTCGCGGCCGTGGTGTTCAAGGCACCGCGAACCATCGGCGCCACGTTCTTGGTGACCGCATCGAGCTGCCTGAGCAGCGAGTCAGCGCCGCGCAGCGTGATGGTCATTCCATCTCGGCGAGCCATAGGCCCCTCACTATGCCGTCGTTCTCATCGTCGGCCTGGTTGGTGACCGAGTACGCTCGGCCGGCCAGATTGATGCGGTCACCCTTCTCAACTCTGCCCGATTCAATCAGCGCGACTTCGGCACGGATGCGGTACTCGATCACCTGACCTAAGTCATCGCGGTAAGGCGCGTCGTAGATCATGAACACCCTCACACAGCGCGGCGGCTGACCGGGGCGCAGCAGCTGGGCCTGCTCGCCGATGAACTCGGTGGCGGTGATGGCCAGCTCGGCGCGGTCGCCGCGGTAGTCGCGGGCGCTGTCGATGTGGAACAGGCGGTGTTCGGTACGCAGGTAGCGGCCCTGGCGCAGGCGTTCGTCCCACCAAGCGCGGATGGCGACCTTGGCGGGGTTGCGCAGGCCGGTGGGGTACGGCGGTTCGGCGCTTTCCTTGGTGTCGATGCCGCACCAAAGCCAGTCGAGCTCGCAGGCCTGGATGTCGGCGTTGAGCTCCAGCAGCGTGGCCGGGGTGTTGAGGCGCCCTGCTCTCATATGCCCAGCCCCACGCGGTAGAAGTGCAGCATGTTCTCGGCCTTGGGGATGGGCGTGTAGCTCGTGCCCACCACGGACTGTTCGCGGTTGGCGTACAGCTCGGCGGCGATGATGAGGATGCCCAGACGTACGCTGTTGGGTACGTCCACGGGGTCCCCGGCTTCGTCCGCCCAGGGGATCGGGCGGTTGATGAACTGGCTGGCGTTGTCGATGGCCGCGTCCAGCTTCATCTGCAAATCCGCATCCTCATGCCCGTGCCGGATCCGCAGGTGGGTTTTAAGGTCCGCGAGGGTCGGCATGGGCATGGGATGGTTCCTTACTCGGTGCTGTCGGTTTTGGCCCAGGCCGGCTGCTCGTCAGTGGCCAGGCCACGGGTGATCAGTGCATCGGAGTGGCGCTTGGGAACGCTATAGCCTGGCCCGCCACGGCGCTTGATCTCGCCGGCGTCCTGGTAGGAGCGCAGCGGCCAGACTTCGACGGTTTGCGGGTTGGCGTTGGCCTTGCCTGCTGCGCCTGTATCGGCTTGCTCAGCGGTGCCAGCGTTCTTTTTGCCCTGCTTGCCGGCAGCCTTGCCGACAGCCGGCTTGGCCGGAGCTGCAGCGGCGGCTGGGGCGGTGGCTGGGGGGTTGGCTTGGCCAGTGGCTGCAGGCGCTGCGCCATTCGCGCCATCACCTGCGCCGGAGGCGGTCTGGGTGTTGCTGTTCTCGGTACCTTCCACGGGAATGCCCTCGTGTTCGGCGCCCGGCTCGGGCGCCTTGGGTTATCGACGAATTGAGGATCAGCCGCCGGCGGCGCCGGTCAGCGGGCCGGTGACGAAGGCTTCGGGGCGGTACACGGCGAACGCCAGGCGCTCTTCAGCGCGGATGGACACCATGTTCTTCTCGAAGTCGTCGGCGTTCTCGGTGGAGATCAGGATCTCGACATCCATGCGATCGAGGATCTGGGCACCGAGGCGGAACGCGCCAGTCAGGAAGTCGTTCTGCTGCATGGCCTGGGTCGACACAACCGGGCGGCGCCACAGCTGCGGGGTAGCGCCATCCTGGCCGTTGCCGATGATGTAGCGGCCTTCGCCGTCCTTGGTCAGCTCGATGGCCGCCCAGTCGATCGGGTTCAGCACGATGCCATCGGCCGGGAACTCGGACAGCTCTGCCTGCAGCAGGGCCAGGCGCAGGCGGTCGATGCGCTGCTCGCCAGTTACGACGATGCCGCTCGGCGCCGCATATTCCTCGGCCAGGGTCATCAGGCCTTCGAGGTTCACGCCAGTGCCGTTGCCGTACAGCAGCTGCAGCTCTTCGGCGATCATCAGGCCGTAACGAGCGCGGGCGTCGATGTAGCTGCGCAGCGCTGCGGAGTCATCCAGGATCTGCCGGCTGGCCTTGAACAGGTGAGCGATGGTGCGCACCGGCGCAGTTACCAGCTCGAAGGTGATGTCGGAGTATGGCTTGGCAGCACCTTCCGCCACTGGAGCGGCGTTGTTGGTGAAGCCAGTTTCGCGGACGTACTCGTAGGAGTTGCTTTGAGTTTCGCCCGGCGCAATGAGGTCACGGATGGTTAGGCGACGCTCCGGCGGCAGGATGATGTCGGCACGACGATCAGGCGCGACCACAGCGCCACCGGTTACGGTGGTGATCGCAGCGCGCGGCACCGACACACGGCGCGAGCCGCGGAAGGAGCTATTGAAGCCCTCCATCTGCTCGGAACTGGCGACCAACTCGCCGGCGGACTGTTGGCGTTCGTCCTGGCTACGGCCGGCGCTGGCGTTCACCAGCTTCTGCTCGGCCTCCTGCAGACGGGCCTGAAGCTCACCCTGCTTGGTCAGCATTTCGTCGACCTTGGCGCGGGTTTCACCCTGCAGCTCGCCGGATGCCTTGATCTGCTTTTCGACCTTCTCAGCCTGAGCCTTGATCTGGTCGCCAATTTGGGTCAGAGAAGCGTTGAGCTCTTTGACCTGTGCATCGAAGTTTTCGCTAGGCATGTGTGCCTCCTAATTGCGAGAGAAGGTTTTTCACCGCATCAACCGATGCGGACAGGTCAGGAGCGACAGCGCGGGGCTTATCGGTCGGGACAGCGCGCGGCGTGTCCCCGCCGGCAGCGCGAGGCGTGCCGGACTTAAAATTGGCGAACAGTTCGCGGCGCTCGGAGCGCGGCACGCCGGCTTTGGCCAGGGCGATGTCCATGGCCTTGAGGGCGTTGTTCTGCTGGGTTTCGGTGGTGGCGCGTTCGGTCACCTCGTCGGCCGCCAGCAGCCCGGTGGCCAGCCCCAGCTCGACGGCACGCTTGCCGCGGATGAACGTTTCGTCGTCCATCATCTCGGCCATGCTCTCGACCGCCTGGCCGCTGGTTTCGGCGTAGAGGTCGCCCATGGCGGCGTCGAACTCTTCCATGTCGTCGGCAATATCGCGGAAGTAATGGCGATTGCCGCCCGCCACCGTCCAGCAGTTGTGGATCATCAAGAAAGCGCTGCTGGCCACCTGACGCTCTTCGCCGGCCAGGTAAATCACCGAGGCGGCGCTGGCGGCCATGCCCAGCACCTTGGTGCTGACCTTGTGGCTGTGCTCGCGCAGGCGGTTGTAGATGGCGATGCCCTCGAACATGTCGCCGCCCGGGGAGTTGATGTAGACGGTCACGTCACGCTCGCCAATGGCGCGCAGCGCGGCGTCAATGCGCTTGAGGGTCACGCCTTCGCCGTACCAGTCTTCACCGATCACGCCATAGATGGTGATGGTGTCGGAGGTGCTCTCCACCGCCGCCTGGATGGCGGGGTTCCATTTCTCCAGCGCGCGCGGGCTCAGCTCGCTGCGCAGGCCGCGAGACTGGATCTTCAGCTTCATGGGTTATTCCTTTGGCTTGTCGGCGTTGAGCCAGTTCATCAGGGCGGCGCGAACGGATTGGCTTTCGCTCTGCTTGCCCAGTTGGTCGAGCGGCACGAGGTTGGATTGCACGGTGAGGATGTCGTCGCCTGGCTTGGAAGGCAGGTTCTCTTTGCGCCGCACTTCGCCGCGGGTCATGTTCCCGTTCTGAGTCATGGTGGCGTAATAGGCGGCGCGCCCTGCACTGTCGGCGCGCAGGAACGCTTCGAGCGAGTACTCGGCGTAATAGGTGATGCGATCCACTGCGGTGAGCAGCTTCTTCTCCACGCACTGCTCGATGGGCGCGGTGTAGCTCATGATGCAGTAGGTCAGGAACGCTAGCTGCTGCTGCTCCAGCCCTGTGCCCCAGTTGCTGCCTTTGTCGGTCTTCATGACCATCCAGGCCGGCACACCGAACCAACGGCAGATTTCTTCGACGCTGTGCCCGCGGGACTCCAGCAGTTGGGCATCGGCGGGGTTTATGCCGATCGCCTCAGGCGTGATGCCATATTCCAGCACTGGTGACTTGCCGGCGTTCATGGCGCCGCTAATGGTCTTGGCGTACTCGCGGAAGTCCGTCCGCTGCTCGGGCGTCAGTACCCGATCCATCTTGAACGCGACGGTAGGCATCATGCCGTTCTTGAAGGTGCTGTTGGCGGCGTCATCCGCTGACATCGCCGAGCCGAACACGTCGGCGCCGTAGCGAATGGCCGAGAGGCCCATCTTGCCGTCCAGGGTGAAGGCCGGGATGTGCAGCATGTTCTCGCGGCGGATCTCGCGGCGCGGGCCCTTCTTGGGCGAGTACCAGTAGCGCAGCCGGCCGTCATCGTCCGTTTCGGGCTTCACGCGGCCCGGCAGCAGGAAGTCGATGGCGATCACGCGGCCGGCGGATCGGTGGATCTCGCAGTAGGCGTTGCCCCACAGCAGCATCGAGGCGACAACGGCCTGCCAGAAGTGAAAGGCGGTCGTGTCTTCGTTGGGGCTGGTGTGCACCACGTCATACAGCGGGAAGTCCCGCGCCGTCTCGCGGCTGCCGTCTGCCTTGCGGCGGTAGATATTGAGCGGAAGGCCAGCGACGGACATCGAGATGATGCGTACACAGGCCCACACGGTTGACAGGCGCATGGCGTTGTCGACGTTCACCGTCTTGCCTGAGCTGGACTGGCTACCGAAATAGCTGCTCCAGAACCCGCCGTCACTCAGGCGAATCGGTTTGCCGACCCACTCCGTGAGGCTGGCGGCAGGCCGCTGCGCCGAGGTGACCAGCGCCTGCATGAGGCTTTTACCCATTGGTCATACCCCGGCGGATGAAGCCTGCGATGCAGAACAGCGAGCACGCGCCGGCGATCAGCGCCCAGCCGGTACCAACCAGCCACCAGACGCCCGCGCACAACAGCGCGAAGCCGGCCAGGCTGACCAGCAGGAATGCATGGAAGGCGTTCATGTGATGATGGGATTCCGTATGGCGTCGAACCAGTCGTCGTCAGTGTTGGGCGTTGTGGCCTGGGCTAGCACCCGCCCAACTGCCATGATCAGCGCCACGGCGCCGTCGATCTTGTTGTCGTTGCCCTGCTTGATCGGCCGCACGACATCGTCGTTGCCAGGCAGGTTCTTGCCGATCACGTTGCCCATGCACCAGGTCATGATGGGGTTGCCGTCATGGTGGAAGCGGCCACTGAGAATGGCGGCCTCCAGCTCTTTCATGGGCGTGGACATGTTGGTGTAGTTCTGGGTGATGACGACGGGCGTAAGGCCTTCGTCTTCGAGCTCGTGCGAGAGGCCCGTGGCACCGTGCGGGTCGATCGGGCATTCCTTCACGGCGCTCAGCCGGCCGGCGTCCTTGGCTTCTTCCAGGATCTCGCGGTAGTCCACCTCGGCGCCGGCCGTCTCTATGAGGTCACCGGTGTTTACCCAGGCCTGATACCGCTCGGACATCCGCTGGTTTTCCACGCTGCGCACGGTGTCTTCCGGTACCCAGAAGCGCGGCGCCACGCAGAAGTAGTGGATGCGGTCGTCGATCACGCGCCAGAACACGCGCGCCATGCTGTTCATGTCGAGCTTGCGGGCCAGGTCGAAGCCCAGCACACAGTCCTGCCCCTCGAACTGCTCCAGGGTCAGGCTGGCATCGGCGCTGTTGCGCCAGGCTTCCATGTTGTAGAAGCCCGCCTTCGCCGACACCCAGATGTTGAGGTGCTTGGTCTTGAAGGTGTTGGTGAACCGCGCGGTACGGATGGCACGCTGCTGCTGGCTCTCCAGGTACTCGCGGAACACCGAGATGCCGAAGTTTGGGTTGGCCTTGGCCAGCACCTTGGGGTCGGTCCATTCGTCGCCTTCGTCGATGGTCCAGATCCACCCGAAAAGCTCGTCATCCGGCACGTCGCCGGCGAGCATCTCGATCACCTGGCGGCGCAGGTCATAGCACGGGCCTTCGATATCGGAGCCGGCGGTGGTGATGATGAACATCAGCGGCTGGCGGCGAGCGCCCATGCCGGTGAGCATCGTCTCGTACAGCGCGGCAGTCTGGTGCTCGTGGTATTCGTCGACGATTGCGCAGCTCGGCGAGGCGCCGTCGCCCGGGTTGCCGATCAGCGGCTCGAAGCGGCTGCCGTCCAGCGGGCGGTTCATGTTCGAGGCATTGACCTCGATCCCGGCCGCTTCCATCAGCATGGGCGAGCGCTTGACCATCAGGCGCGCCGGGCGGAACACCTCCCAGGCCTGCTTCTCTGTCGTCGCACCGGCATAGACTTCGGCGCCGAACTCGTCGTCAGAGGTGAACATGCCGATGCCCACGCCAGCGGCGACCACGCTCTTGCCGTTCTTCCTGGGCACCTCCCAGTAGCTGACGCGAAACCGGCGAAAGCCCGTGTGCTTGCGCACCCAGCCGAAGGTCATGGCGAAGCCGAACAGCTGCCACGGCTCAAGTGTGACCAGCTGCCGCTTGAATGCCCACTCCCCCTTGGTGTGCGGGAGCATCTGCATCAGCCGCAGCTTCTTCTCGGCCTTGGCCGGGTCGAAGCGATACGGGAACCTGGCGCCCCGGCTCTTGGCCAGGTCGCAAAAATGGCGCTCAACCGCCTCCCGCACGTACTTGCAACACGGCACTTTGCCGGCAATGACACGCTTCCCCCACCGAATCGCGGATTCGACGTTGGGGTACTTCGTTGCCATGTGAGCCTGCGGTCAGACGAGATCTGCGAATGGGTTTGCGGCTTTCGCCTTCTTGCCGCCGATCAGGCGGGAACGGCTCGATGGATCGAGGCCCAGCATCGCGCCGAAGGTGACCATCTGGGACATGGCTTCTTTGGCAGCGGTGAGTGCCGGATTCTTTATGGGGCTGCCCATCGCCGACTCAACAATCGGCCCGTGCTGAACCACCAGCTCCTGAGCGGAGCGCCAGTTGGCGTAGGCAGTACAGAACGCTTCGACGTTATGCAGATCGGTGATGCACACGATGTGCTGCGCGAGCAGTTCCGGCACGACTGTCTGCCACATCTGGATGGCCAACGGCTGCATCCACTCGGGCGGGTCAACGTGCGTTATCTCGGCGAACTTGGGTTCAGCTCTATTGAGCGCCCGCTTACCAGGATTTCCCGCCAGAGCCTTCTTGGCCGTGGGTTTCGGGCGCCGGCCGGATCGCCCTGCAACACCAGGCATGGGCCGAACTCCTGAATTTCATTTTTCGCGGGTGTGAAAATTTGGCTCCCCCCGTCGTTCGGGCGGTCTGCAGGTCCAGACTTTTGACCCACCCCCACCCCTCTGGGCGATCAGCCCGCTGCTCGGCTCGCGCCTTCACGCACCAGACCAACACGCTCGCCGATTCTGTTGTGGCATGGCCGGCACAGTGCTCGCAGGTTGTCCCAGTCCGTTGCAAGCTCTGGGTGAGTCTTCACGGGCTTGATGTGGTCGGTGATGTCGCTTGCGGCGTTGTCACAGTGCTCACACACCGGATGCTTCTTGCGGTAGTAGGCGCTCAGCTTCTTCCAGCGCTCTGTCTTATAGAACGCGTCCGACTCATCACGGCGCTCGTTGTAGCGCTTGTGCACCGTGCGCCTGGCTGCCTGCTGCTTCTCGGCGGCCAACGGCGCGTGCCGCCCGCAGTAGTAGTCGCCGCGCACTAACGTGCTGCAGCCTGGCCAGGCGCAGGGCTTAAGGGGGCGGACTGGCATATCTCAGCGCTCCGCTGAAGGCTGCGAAGCTTCAGCAGCCTTCTCTACGGCCTGCTCGGCCTTCACGGCGGCCCGCTCAGCGGTCTTGGCAGCACGTTCAACCTTAGGGCCAAGCTGATCGGTCAACAGCTTGTTGTCCGCCAGGAGCTCTCGGATACGCTTCACCCGATCAGCATCCTGCCGCTCGTGCGACTCGATCACAGTCTTCAGCGTCTTCTCGTTGCTATAGGCCTGGAACTGGCCACCAGCCATGAAGCAGCTGATACCGATCACCACCAGCAGCAACCAGCTGCCGTGGTGGTCCCACAGGCGCCGGCCTTTACCCATCCGGCGCTTCAGTTCTTCGTCACTCATGATTGGTCACTCCGCTGCAGCTGCTGCCGCAGGGCCTCGATCTCTCTGGTGAGGTAACTGATCTTCAGCTCCATCTGGGCATTGGCTGCTTTGATGTCGCTGAACTCCCGGATCAGGGCGTAGATTTGCTGGTTGGCTTGCTCGAGCTGAGACTCAGCTTCCTTTCGAAGGGCCCGCTCTTCGGCGAGTGCATTAATCAGCCTGTCGTTCTCCCGGCTCTCCCCTCGGCGCTCGGCCCAGGCTTTCGGGAAGTAGACGACGGCAGTTACCAAGGCCATGGCGGCCCACCCAAGCCAGCCCGAAATAGTTGTGGGCAAGGCTTCGAACATGGGCTTGTCCCGGTCTGGGTGCAGAAACGAAAAAGCCCCGCTCAATGGCGGGGCTTCTGTGTGACGATCCTTCATACGTAAGATCGGCAGGATGTGAAAAATAGTGATGGAGCGCTGGCGTTGTGTCAACAGATAATTATGCGGCCTGCTGGTGCAGCACACCCTCGGCCAGCAGGATCTCTTCGGCAGCCTTCAGAGCCTCGCCAACCATCTCCTCCAGCACCTTGTGGATGTTGCGGCGCCACTCGCGCCGGGTCGACTCCGGGCGGCCGTCTAGGTCCCAGGTGTTCATATCGTAGAACTCGGCCGGCAGCACGATGATGTCGGCAGAGCGTTTGCCCTCTACCCCTCGCAACTTCGGGATGGCCCACACCGTCACCGCCTTGGCCTTGAACAGCTGCTTGGACGGTGACGCCACCATCGGCACCAATGCGCTGATCGCCTGCACCTTCCGCGCCTTGTGCGTGCTGAACTTCGCCACCAGCGCGTTCCAGTGCCTGGGGATCAGCTGGCTGTGCAGCCGGGCGAACACCCAGCAGTCAGCCTGCATGCGATCCGAGCCGGATACACCCGACCCAACCCGCACCGTGTCCAGGTCGATCAGCTTCTGCCAGGCCTGCTTACTGGTGTTGTCGATGCACTCGGCCGCCAGGGCCGATACCACTGCACTCTGCACGCTCGGATAAATCATCGCCCTTCCCCCACTTGAACCACCGCCACAGTCGGCGCGCTCGCCAGATACGCGTCGATCACCTTGATTGCCTCATCCATCCCGCGGCACACCACCGCCTTATAGCCCTGCTGCGCCACGTCATGTAGGAAGTCCCGCTGTGACTGGCTGACCACGGCGCTATGCGGCGCCGAAGCCTTGAACTCGATGTACAGGCCGAAGAACCCACCGCGCGCCATGGGCAGCACGATGTCGCTGACGCCAGCCTTCACGCCCTGGGCCTTCAGCTTCGCGGCCACCGCCTTCACCCTGTGCCCGCCATTGGGCACGTGGTATGCCATCCCGGCGGCGACCGGGTGGCGCACTCGCAGCCAGTTGAACAGCGCGGCTTGCTCCATGCCCTCATAGTCCACCGCCGGGCGGCGTGTACTCGGCTTGGCCAGCCGCCAGCTCTTGATCGCTTCAGCCATGCTCAATCCCCCGAGTAATGCGTGCCGCCTGGGCCGCGTGTGTTGGCTTGCTGGTAACGTTCGGCATCGCCGGCGATGGCCTGGCGCGCTGGCCGTGGTGCTCGGCGCTCGGCGGCGGTCAGCTCCTGGCGCAGGTAGGCGATCGCCTGCTCCGGTGTCATAGCCTCGCCGCCGGCCAGCACCACGCCGGCGCCGTTGCAGGCCACACAGCCGTTTAGGTGGTAGATGCCTCGGTACACGCCGGAGCCCTGGCAGATCTCGCAGCGTTGGTACTGGTGGGTGGCGGTCAGGCGCATGTCTGAGTCTCCGCAGCAGCCCAGCAACTGCCTTCCTCAACGCTGAAGGTGACGTTCATCGTCGGACTGACAGCCATGAGATGACGTCGGCAGTTACCGATGCGCCCGTGAGAGCTGTAGTGCGCGCAATCACCACACACCCGCTGGTCTACATCGAAGCGCTTTTCACCGCAGGTGGTGCACCACGAGCCCTTCTCGCCTTCCCGGCCCTGGGTCAAGAAACACCGATCACAGGCCATTTTTCACCCTCCCCACGTAGAAATACCGGAAACGGCGCTATCGCCCGCCGCTTCTGGCTTGCAGTCATTTTTAAGAAGTGCAGGAACGGCCACTTTTTGGCCGTGTGCATCGGCAAAGCCGCACTCGTCGAGGCGGGCATGCCAGCGTTCCAGTGCCTCGCGGCGGCGGTCCATGGCGTCGCGGGTCAGGTAGGTCTCGGTGGTCACGCCCAGGGCGTGGTTGATCAGCAGCTCACCAACCATGTGATCGACGCCAATGTCCGCCAGGCTGGATCGCATCAGCTTGCGCAGGTCGTGACTGGTCCACTGGCGGCCGCTTACCTCACGCATCAGCGCGTGGCCGCTGGTCAGCGCCATGCCAGCACCACCGCGCACCGGGAACAGCCAGGCCGTCTTCAGGCGAGCATCCGGCAGCGCGGCGCGGTACCGGCGCAACAGGCCCAGCACCTGGGTGGTCAGCGGCAGCACATGCTCGCGGCGGCTCTTCGTGTTCGCCTCCGGGATGACCCACACCCGCTCATCCAGCGACACATGGCCCCAGCGCGCCGCCAGCGTCTCGGCGATGCGAGTGCCGTGGGCCAGCATCATCAGCGGCAACATGCCCTTTGCCGGGTCGGCGTTGAACACGCTCACCAGGTGCTGAACCAGCTCGGCCAGGTCGACCCTCGACAGCGCCGCCGGCTTCGGCCGCAGCTTGCCCTTGTAGAAGTCCCGAAAGGTCGTGCCGGCCAGCGGGTTGCTGTCCATGCGCTTCTGGGTCTCGGCCATGGCGAACGCCTGGCGCAGGCCCTGCAGCGCCTTCTGCACCGTGCGCGGCGCCAGCTCCTGGTGCATCGGGAACACCAGCTGGTCGTCCAGCGTCACCCGGTCCACCTTGCGCAGCGCCACCTTACCCACGCGCGGCAGCACGTGCTTGCGCATCAGGCAGGCCATGCTCGCCCGGTACTTCTCGCTGCGCGTGCGATCGCCCTCGATGCGCGACAGCCACCACTCGACCACGTCGCCAAGGGTGCGGAAGCCTGGTTTCTTTGCCATCAGCTGGCCTCCTGCTCGGCGCGCATAGCGCGGATCTGCGCCTGCAGCGCGTGGATCTGGCCAATCAAGGCCTTGGCCATCTCGATGTCGTCGCCGAACATGTACACCACGGTGTCGCGAAACCTGTCAGGACTTCCGTCACGCCATGGGCGCACTTGCCTGCTACCCTCTAAATCCTGGCAAGCCTCAGCAAGCGCCAGCAGATCTTCGATCGTTGGGCTGGTCATCAGCGCACCGCCCTGGCGGCACGATCCGCCTCGATGGCATCGGTTGCGCCGAAGGCGGTTAGGCAGTACACGAACGGCACGCCCTCGCCCGGGCGGATCACCGCAACGCGGGCATGCTGGTAGCGGCAGCTGAACAGCACGTAGCCGTCAGGCGTGCGGTAGCAGTGCTGGCGGTTTGGGACGATGCGGATGCGCAGGAGGCTCACGGGCGGATTTCCGTCTTACCGCGAAGCATCCAGAATGCAATCCTTTCGCGAAAGGTCATGTGCCGGGCTTTGCCGAGCGCGTTCCTTATCAGCACGCCATCACTGGTATTGCTCACGCGGACAGACTCACTGTCTAGTGCGTGCTGCGCATCTTTGAGGGTGCGCTTAGCTGACTCTTCATGCTCACCACCGCTGTAACTCAAGCAGCTCGCTACGGCCTGGCACTTGCTGGCCAATGAGGACAAATACTCGTGGTGGCGCGCAGGGCAGCTGTCCGCATGACGATCTGGATTCCAGTTGCAATCGCAATTCAATTGAGCCACCTCAACACCTCCAATAAGTTCGAAAAAATTCATCGCCTAGCCCCCATCGCCCGCTTCAACCCACCGTCCTGCAGCACCAGCCGGTAATCGTTCCCGCGCTGCACCCTGATCACCCGCTTACCCATCTGCTCCACCCGAAAGCCCACCAGCAGCAACTGCTGCAGGGCCTGGGCCTGCGCGCCGGTCATGCCACACCCCGGCGGGCGCTCTGCCACTTGAACGGCACCATGCGGCCGCCACCCTCGCGCAGGCGGTCCACGCAGCGGTCACCGATGGCGCGGTGCAGGCCGTCCAGTTCCAGGTTGGAAATCACCACCGTCGGCTTCTGCTGCTCGTACCGGCCGTTGATCACCGTGAACAGCGTGGCCAGCTCGAACTCCGTCGCCTTCGTCGCGCCGGCCTCGTCGATCACCAGCAGGTGCGGCGCCACCAGCGCCTGGAAGGCCTCGGCCTCGCTGTACGTGGCGGCGTGGTCGTAACTGCCCTTCACGTACTGCAGAATCCCCGTAACCGTGCGGTACACGCCCAGCATCCCGTGGCGCGTCACCACCTCGTGCAGGATGGCGTTCGCCAGGTGCGTCTTGCCCGTGCCCACCGTGCCCAGCAGCAGCAGGCAGCGCCCGGCCTCGTAGTTCTGCGGAAAGTCTCGCGCATACGCCTCGCAGATGCGCAGCGCCTGCTGCTGCTCAGGCGTCTCCGCGCGGTACGCATCGAACCGTTTGCCCTGGAAGCGCTTGGGGATCATCGCCTCGCCCAGCCGGCGCTCCATCCGCTCACGCACCGCCCGGGCCCTCTGCTCGCCCTGCTCCGCTTCGTCGGCCACACGGCGCGCCTCCTCGGCACACACCGGGCAACCGCTCGGAACCGACGACTTGCTGCTGGTGATCGAGGCGTACGCCCCGTGGCCAGGTTTGTCACAGCGCGCCAGCTCCTTCGCCACCACGCCCAGGGTACGCTCGAGCGGCGCGATATCGAGGTTCACAGGTTTGTCAGAACGCACGGCTGCCGTCCTCCAGCTGGCGAGTGCCAGCGGTGTAGTCGAGATCATCGAAATTGGTGTGCTTGCTGGCCGGGTGCTGGTGCACGCTCGCACTGGTCACCTTGTCCGGGAACAGGCCCTGCCAGCCGCCGGCGATCGAGCGGCGAATCACCTCGTCAGGGTTCGGGTGGCCAGCCAGCTGCTCAGCCTGGGCCGTGCAGGTGGTTTCCTTAAGCGGCTTACCCTGCTCCTTGCGGCAGGCCACCCACTGCGCCCACACCGCTGGCGTCACGTTCGCCGGGCAGGCCTTCAGCGGGTCGAACTTCGCCGGTTTGGGCTTCGGCGCATTAGGGGGTAAGGGGGTATTGCTTTTAACTCTTCTCTTCTCTTCTCTAGGTAACGCATCTGCTAACGGCTGGGTAACGCTCGCAGCGTTACCTTTGCCGTTACCTTTCTTGTGGCTGGCCACACGCAGAGCCGTGAGCGAGCGATTCTTGGCGGTCTTGCCGTTGTGGCGGTCGAAATTCGGGATGCTGATCACCCCTTCCGCCTCGATCAGCCAACCGACCGAAACCATGTGATCGCAGAAGCCGCTAACGCCAACCAAACGATCCAGTAACTTTTTGGTAACGCTCGGAGCGTTACCCAGTTCGGTCTGCTGATCGAACCAACCCCAAACGCGCAGCAGCTTGCCCACCACCGCATCCAGGTCGATGTTTGCCAGGTCGGCGATCTGGCACACCTCGGGCTTGTCGAGCGTCGCCAGCTCGAACTTGATCCAGTCACCGGCCATGGCTAACACCACGCGCCACGAAACACGCCACACCAAAACGTGGCGCGCCACGTCCTGAGTTGCGGTTGAAAGGGGAAATGCCCATAATCAGGCCTCTTGATGTTGCGTTACATGGAGCCCGGTCTAGCCACCGGGCTTTTTATTGCCCGCGATTCGGGCACTGGATAAAAACCCATCCCCCTCACCCGCCTGCCGTACCGGCCAACGCCTGGGTAGGATGTGCAGCGTGATCAGGCGGCCCGCGGCTTAGGCCTGGCGTTATCGCGCAACCACTCCACCGCGAAGCCCTCGCCACGCTGCTCAGCCGCATGCGCCAGCACCTGGGCGTAGTTCGTCTCACCGGTGTAATCGGTGCGCGGCAAGCACTCATTGGCAAGCCACTTATCAACCGCCTGCCGGCTGATGCCGCAGGCTTTCGCAGCACTCACTGGGCCGCCGGCAGCCGTAACCGCATCAGCAATGGCACTCATAACAACGCCCTCAATATCAACTTGCGGTTGATCTTAACATCAAATGACTGTTTATCAACTGACGTGTCACCATCAACCTATGGTTGATATCGAAAACATCCGCGAACAGTTCGCCGCGCGCCTCAATGAGGCCCTGAATGACCACCCCGACTTAACGCGGGAGTCGCACGGGCGAAACATCGACTTGAAGAAGGGTCTCGAAGGGGTCGGGCTCGTAACTACCACCCAAGCCACTAGCAAATGGCTGCGCGGTGAGTCGATGCCCAAGAAAGACAACATGCTGACGCTCGCAAAATGGCTAGGCGTGCGGGCTGAATGGCTCGAGTACGGCGTGCTGCCCAAGCGCCAGCAAGAAGCATGGGTCCTGCGCGAGCAGCAGCACACCTACGGATCAGCCACGCCAATGGATAGCAATATCCAGGGCGAGCGCATCGAGGTCAGGACAAGGAGCGTCCCAGTGGTCGGCAAGGCAATGCTTGGGGTGGAGGGTTACTTCGAGGCGCTCGACTACCCGACCGGCCATGGTGAGGGCGTTCTGAATGTCACCAGCCGTGACGAAAACGCTTATGGCTTGCGGGTGGTCGGGCACAGCATGGCGCCGCGCATCAAGCATAACGAGTTCGTACTGATCGAGCCGAATCACGCCTTCGGCCCGGGCGACGAGGTGCTGGTTAAGACTGTGGCGGGCCAATCCATGATCAAGGCGTATGCCTATCTCAAGGATGGCCAGTATCGCTTTGAAAGCATCAATGCCGAGTACGCGCCGGTTATCCTCGACGAGCACCAGGTGGAATCGATCCAGTACGTTGGCGCGATAGTCAAAGGCTCGATGTTTCAGATGAGTGAATGACGCCTACCCGCCATAACTGCCTTCCATCTGCCATACACAGCGGTCAATGAAATACACGTAGGCCACGCTCGAGCGCCAGCGGTACACCCATTGGATGGGGTCAGCCGAGCCATTCACCCGCGTCGGCGGCCCCCACGAACGCTGTACATCACTCATCGTCATCCCGGGCTCAACGCCCCTGCCAACAACAATGCTACGCAGGGCGGTGCTGCTGTAGCTCTTGCAGTAGGTTGGTGGCCGATAGGCCGGAAGCGATGGCGCCTCTGCGGCCCTGCGCTGCTCCTCTTGTTTCCAGATGCGCTGCTGCTCCTTGGATACGCCCAGTGTGCCGCCGATCTTATTGGGCTTGATCTCGACCTTGTCGGCCTCGTTACCGAGCGTGCCGCCACACGGCACCTTCGAGAAAGACACGCGGCCCGCTGCATCGGTGCATTTGTAAACGTCCGCCTCAGCGCCTGAGCAAAGCAGTGCCAGGCTAATAGCCGCCAAACTTGCGATACGCATCCTCGTACCTCCTTTTGGTCTCGGCTCTCGCGGCTTTTGCCGCCTCAACTTCCTCGTGTGCTTCGCGGGCGCGCTGCGCTTGCCACGCCATGCGCCGGCCCAACTCCTGCTGCGCTGGGTCGTTCGAGCGCATGAGCTCCCGCGCCTCGCGCTCTATTTCCGGCAGTTCGACGTAAATGAACTTGCGGGCTTCATCGTCATTGGCGGGCTCCACTGCGCGGGAAGAAGCGGCAGGCGCCAGCGGCGCAATTTCGATCCTCTGCCCGCTAGATCCGGCGCAAGGCTGATCCGTAAACGTCACACGGCCACTGGAATCGGGGCACTTGTAAACATCACCGAACGCAGAAGCCGCAGGCAGCGCCAGCAGCACGAACATCCATTTCATTGGGAGCCCTCCTTGTGAAGGCACAAGGCTATAGGGCTGCACCGTCACAATCAAAAACATCAACTGATAGTTGACATATCTCAACCTGTAGTTGATATTTGAGCCATCGAAGCAGCACACCGCCTCGAACCGCTCTTTAACAACCAGCGCCATGAACAGCTAGCCGGGCAACCGGCGAGGCAGCCCCGGCCATCACCTGTGGGGCGACAGAAAGTCAGGTGAGCAACACACCGCAGCGCGCACCAGCGACCGGCGTACTGCAGCAGAGCCAACAGAGGGGCCGAGCTGCAAACGAGGTGCTGACCCAACCGTGCGAATGACCTGGGCGCGCAGCGGCGCAAGACAGATTTCACTCGATGCCCTTGGCGACAGGGGCATCTGGGAAATCAACCGAACAGCAAGGAGCGGGACATGAGCAAGCAGACACTGGAACAGCTACTGGTCGAGCGCGTAACGGCCTTCGCAGAGAGCGGCAAACCGGCAGAAATCATCGACGAGCACGTTCAGGTGATGTTCACCAAGGTCATCGATAACTGCTTTGGTCGTTACGGCGATATGGGCAAGCAGGTCGAGGAGGCCATCAAGGCCGCACTGCCGGCCAACCTGGGTTCGGTGTTTGAACTGACCCGCTACAACGCCATGATCGCCAAGGCGCTGCAGGATCGCTGGGAAAACAGCGGCGTTGAAGCGGACATGGTGCGCCGCGCTCAGGAATCGATCGACGAGGTGCTGAAGAAGGATCAGATGCCTGAATTCATCAGCCTCAACGACCTGATGGAAGCGTTTATCGAAGAGCACAAAGAGAGCGCTGCTGAGAATCACTGGGAAGCGCCGGATATCCGCTTCCAAAATTCGGACTACGGCGGCCTTCACATTTACTTCGACAAGCAGCCAGATGAAGGCAGCTTCCGTGGCCGTAGCGAGTACAGCCTGGATAACGCCATACACATCTCCTTCGACCGCCGGGAACCAGAGCGCGACGAGCGCGGCAACAAGATCGGCTCTGTTTACGCAGCTCGGCTTGATGGCGACAAGATCGGCCAGGTCATCAAGTTCCGCTCGAAGTTCGACAAGCTCGTTGCAGCCCTCTACTACGGCGCCAGCAAGATCGTCGTCGACTGCGACGATGACGATTTCAGCTACGGCATCTACGACTGATCCAACCCGCGAAACGCGCGGCCCAAATGGCCGCGCTATCCACACCGCAACCGCATCGGCCAGCCCCCAGGCCTGCGCTATTCACGCAGGGTTTGGTCACCCGCGCCTGGTGGCTGGGCCAATGCGGTTACCCAAGGAAGAACCATGGAAAACACCATCACCGTACCCGGCTGGCGTGGCCGGCTGAATGCGGGGCTGCCGCTGCGCCAGCTGCAGGCGCTGCTCGGCGTCGCGCAGGACAAGCCCTTCAAGCAGATTGCCCGCGATATGGGCATCAGCGAATGCGCCGTCAGCAAGCGCCTCGACGACGCCCGCCTCAAGCTCGGCAACCAGCGCACCGCCCACGGCGCCGTGCTCGAGGCCTGGAAGCGCGGAATCATCGCCCCGCTCGCCCTCGCCCTGCTGCTGGGCACCGGCCACCTCCCCCAACCCCCAATCGTCCGCCGCCCCACCGCGCCGCGCACCGTCTACCAGGTGCGCATCGCCCGCAAGGCCGAAGACCTGCCGTTCGCGGCGTGAAGCAAGGAGATCGTCATGAGTGATCAACAAATCCTGCCGTGCCCGTTCTGCGGCAAAAGCGATGCTCTCGTTGAGCGCCTTGATAACAGTTCGTCGGTGGTCATTTGCCAGGGCATGGTGGACGAGCATTCGGCATGCATGGCGCGCGGCCCGGTTGGCATCCAGGAAGATGACGGCGAGGAACAGCCAGGCTATGCCGTTGCTGTTCGTGAGTGGAATGAACGCGCATCTGTACAGCCTGCGGGGGCGGCCGCTCCGGAAGGGTGCCGTCAGCGGCTGGCAGCTGAAGGCAAGCCATATCCAAGATCGTCATGCTCCGTATGCGGTCAGCTATCTCCGAAGTGGCGCGAGTGTAATGCGCTGCTCGCAGCCGCTGCTGATAAATACCTGATCGGGGAACTGACATTCGAGAAAGTGTTTAAGCCTTCAGGGCTGACCAATCTGAGCGATTTGCAGGCAGTTTTTGACTCAGTAGAAGCTGCTCTGAGCGCACAGCAGGGAGAACAATCATGACCCTAACCCCCATCGCCCAAGCCATCGAATCCCTCCACCCCCTCCTGCGCGCAACCCACTACGTGCTCGACCTCGAAACCCTCGGCAAAGGCCCCAATGCCGCTATCGCCACCATCGGCTGCGTGCGCATCGAGAACGGCGTCATCGGTGACGGCCTCTACATCCGCGTCGACGTAGACAGCGCCATCGCCTTCGGCGGCGAAACCGACGCCGGCACCATCGAGTGGTGGCTGAAGCAGAGCGAAGAAGCGCGGCGCGAGATCTACCACGAAGGCGACCGCCTGGTCATCAGCAGCGCACTGCTACGCCTGTCGGAATTCATCGACAGGCCCGACGCGATCTACGGCAAACGCTACGTGTGGGGCAACGGCGCCACCTTCGACAACGTCATCGCCAGCACCGCCTACCAGCGCGCCCACATCCCGCGCCCCTGGCCGGACAAGACCGACCGCGACCTGCGCACCATCACCGACCTATACCCCGAGGCCGCGCATAGCGTCCAGTTCGTGGGCCTCAAACACCACGCCCTCGACGACGCCATGCACGAAGCCCGCATCCTCATCGCCGCACTCAACCTGCACATCGCCAGGAGCCCAGCATGAACGCACTCCAGCGCGCCCGCGCCAGCCTCGACGCCATCCCCGCCCTCCTGCGCCGCAGCGCCGAGGCCCGCAAGCAAACCCAGCAGCGCGTCGCCATCAAACCGCGCGCCACCCAACTGTTCATCAAGGGTGCCATGGTGCAAATCCTCGACGCCGACACCGGCCGCTGCCTCGGCTTCCGCCAGAGCTACCTTGAAGCCGAGCAACTGGCCAAGCACCTCGAAAGCGGCCACCCCCTGGAGGCCTGACCATGATCGACGCACCCAGCCTCCAGCCCCGCACCGACAAAAGCGCCGAGCTCGCTGCCCTCATGGCCGAATACGAGCGCCAGCACGGCCCCGTGCCAACCCTGCCCATCGTCACCGCCGGCAACAAACAGCTGCCCTTCGTCATCACCAGCCCCGGCAAGCCCAAGGCCAAACCCAGCCGCGCCCTGCGCCAGCTCGACCACAAGCGCCACACGGCCGACACCGCCAAAAAGCGCAAAGCCGCCGAGCGCCTGGCCACCCTCCAGCGCATGGCACCCAACGGCGCCAGCATCAAAGAGATGTGCGAAGCCACCGGCCTCAGCGCCAAAACCGTGATGGACCGCCTGCGCGACCACCGCATCCGGCGCGGGCCGAAGATGAATCTCAACGAGGTGTGAACCATGACCACTCAAGAGCCTGCACGCATCGACTACGACTCCCCGCAAGCCGCCAAGCTGACCAGCGTCGAAGGCTGGCTGTCAGCCGATGGAACCTTCTGGCCATTATCCCGCGCCGACGCCGAGCACATGGCACGCTACTGCGGCTGCACTCACATGCCCTGCAAGACCTGCGGCACCATCATGAAGCGCAACAGTTGGTGCCAGCCTTGCGAGAAGAAAAAGCACGACGAGCGATGGGCGGCACTACCGCGTGAAGCATGGGACGGTAACAGTTACGTGACCGACTTCGATGGCGACCGCTATTTCCGCGATCTGGATGAGCTTCTAGATGCGGTGAGCGACGGCGAATACAGCATCGACGTGCTACGCCTACAGCACTGCGAGCCGAATTACCCCAGCCAGCTCGACCCTAACGATTACTTCGTTGATGACCTTCCCGAAGATGGCGAGGTGCCGGATGAGCTGATCGCTGCATTCGAGGTGCTCAACCAGGCGATCAAGAAATCGGCGCCGCTCTCCTGGAGCCCGGCCAAGCGAGCGGTCGAGCTTTCCGCTGAACAGCTCAGCTCGCTGCAGCAGGCCCAGGCCGAAGCGCAGCAGGAGGCCTAATGCCCCAACCCCAAAAAGCCCGAAGCGCCAAGGCCGCCCAAAAGCGCAAAGAGTGGGACGAGAAATAGCTGCGCCACCGAGTGCGACCCGGCATCCACGCCAAACTCGCCGAGCTGATGGCCTGGCACGGCATCACCGAACAGGCCGACGCCGTGCAACGCCTCATCCTCAACGCCCACGCCCTAGGCCCTGAAGGTTCGTCCGCCGCGCTCGCCCTGCCGCGCCACGAAATCCAGATATCGGAAAACGTGGCGAGGCGTTTTATCGAAGAGAGCGAGCGGGAGCTGCGGCGGGATCCGGGGGATGGCTGATCAGCTATCCCACACGGCCTCATTTGGGAGCGCTGCCACTACAACCTCACAACTTTCATCTGCGCAAACAATCAGCGCGATGGATTTGTCCGCGTTGTGCAGATAGCGGTCGTGAACTGCCGCGAAGTTAATGCCTCCACACTTCGGGCACTTGGGCTTGTACTCATCGTTAGCCTTGGTAGTTGCCATCTCATCTCTCCGTGATCCGGCACCATGCCGGTCACCTGTAATAGCCCACCCAACACCACTTCGCCAGTACGCCGCATCCAGCCATGGAGGCCGGCGCCTGCTAGGAAATCGCCATGAACAAACCCAGGATCGTCTGCCAGTTCTCATGTGGCGCCGCCTCGGCGGTCGCGACCAAACTCGCCCTGGCTCAGTATTCGGCCACCCATGAAGTGGTGATCATCAACAGCTTCATCGTTGAAGAGGACGAAGACAATCGCCGCTTTCTCGAGGACTGCGAGACGTGGTTCGGGCAGAAGGTAATCGTGCTTCGCGACGAGAAGTACGGCGCATCGGTTCGCGAGGTCTGGCGCAGGAAGCGCTACATAAAAGGCATGCGCGGCGCGCCGTGCAGCAAGGCGCTGAAGCGTGATGTGCTTGACGCATGGCGCCGGCCTGACGACGTGATCGTGCTTGGTTACACGGCGGACGAACGTGACCGGTACGACAACTTCATAGACCGCAACAACATCGACCTCATAGCGCCATTGGTTGACGCTGGCCTGACCAAGGACGACTGCTTCGCCATCGTTCAGCGCGCCGGGATCGAACTGCCGCGCATGTACGCCTTGGGCTTCCCAAACGCGAACTGCAAGGGCTGCTGCAAAGGCGGCCTGGGGTACTGGAATCACATGCGCAAGGTTCTGCCTGAAGATTTCAACGAGTGCGCGTCGATCGAGGCGGACATCGGCCCTTCTGCCTACATCTTCCGAGACCGGGCTACCGGTGAGCGAATCGCCCTGACCGAAATCCCACCAGACGGTGGACGCCTGCAGGACGAGCCGTCGATGTCGTGCTCGTTTTTCTGCGAGATCGCCGAGGCGGACATCAAGCTCCACGAGGTAAACCACTGATGAATACGACTGTCGCTGATACGCACTGGGTGCGCATCTACCTTTCCGGCCCAATCGAAGTCGCCAAGCAGATCATCCGCCAGGAATGCCTGCGCGAAGGTCTATGCGTCACCATCGAGGCAACCAACTTCATTTACACCGGCGGCGAAGAGCTCGGCTATGTGGTCGGCCTGATCAACTACCCGCGCTTCCCAAGCCAACCCGAGGCGATAACCGCACGTGCGCGCCAGCTCATGCACCTGCTGCTCGACGGCACGCATCAGCACTCGGCGCTGATGATGACGCCGCACGAAACAGAATGGATCACGCACCGCGTGACCACCCCATGAAAGCCTGCTGGTTCGTATGCCTGCCCTGCGGCAAGCGCTTCCCCATGGTCGGCTCCAAATGCGACCACGACGAAGCGCTGGCCTACGCCCTAGGCATCTGGCCCCACTGCTGGGTGGAGTAGCCGCCCGATGGAGTCACCATGAAACGCAAGCCGAACAACCCCCGCGCCCGGGTCGAGCGCGCCATGCGCAGCCTGCTGCGCGTGCACCGGGCCTGCATCGTCGACGCCAGCGTGCCCGAGGTGCAGCTCATGCTGCACTACAAGACCTGCCGCAAGATCACTACGCAGCCCGTGGCCGATGCCCTCTGCGACATCGCCCACCACTGGACGGTGTACATGTCCGCAATCTGTCAGGACGGCGGCCGGCAGTGGGCCAAGTCGGTCGAGTACGAGCTCGACGGCATCCACATCATCACCCGGCTGCCCGACCTGTTCGAACAGCCCATCGCCGACCTCATCGCCGGCTGCAACCCCAAGCACGTAATCGGCCACGCCTGGATAGCCATTCCCGACAGCGTGTCCCTCGACGAAGAACAGGCCCACCGCATCTACCAGGCCGTGGGCGCCTGGCGCCAGCAGGCGGCGGCGTAACCGCGAACTGTGATACCGCTCAGCGCCTGGCCTGAACGAATGCCACAGAATGTGTCAGTAAGCTATCACCCTAAGGAAAGCCACCATGTCGAACCCCGGATTCAACTCACGCACCGCCGACAAATTCGTCGTCCGCCTGCCCGACGGCATGCGCAAAGCCATCGAAGACCTGGCCGGCGACAACCACAGCAGCATGAACACCGAAATCATCCGCGCCATCGAGGCCCACCTCGAAGGCCAGGCCCGCCAGTCGCTGCTGCTCGACGCCCTGCAGGCCCAGGTGAACGCCGGCAAGCCGCCTGCGCGCGAGCAGCCACGGCAGCAGGCCGAGGTCAACTACCTAGACGGCCTCAAGACCGGCACCCGCTGAGCTCCAGACGAACAGCCCTCGACGCCCCGCCAGAGCCGAACCTAGAATACTGTTCATCCATACAGTTATTCACGGTTCGGCCATGCAATACGAAGTGATCCCCCTCTTCGAGCGCGGCAAGCGCAAACCCAAGAAGGCGTTCAGCAGCGCACCGCGCATCAGCGCGTGCGTGCAGATGAACAAATCGCTGCAAACGCCCCTGGGCCGCCAGGCCACCGTCGCCCACGCCTACACCGGGCCAGGCGTATCCGAACTGCCAGAGCTCTACGACGCCCACGTCGACAGCATCGCCGTGCTCGCCTTCACCATCGAGGGCGTCGAGTTCGTAGATGGCCAGATGTACCAGCAGGCCTGGCACTGCCGCCTGCCGGAACACAAGATCCAGGTGCCGTGGAGCCTCTGCCCCCGCGGCCCGCTGGACGAGCTGCTGTAACCGGCGCCCGTCAGGCCGCCAGCACAATCAGCAGGTTGGTCGGCGTCAGCCGCGGGATCAGCTGCCGCACCTCGCCCGGGGTGTCGGCCTTGAAAAACACCAGATAACCGCTCCCGTCCTCATAGGACCGGGCATGCGTCACCCACGCCTCGATCACGTCGAGGGCGACGCTCGTATCGCGGGCGATTTTCTGGAAAGTGATGGGTTCGTTGATAACAGCGAATGCAGAAGCGGCGCTAGCCATAGCGAGTTCCTTCTCGTGAGTGGTCCTGCCCCAAGCGTAGCCAGCTCCCCGCCGGCTGCCGCCCGAAGTTTTACCAAATTGCTACAGACCCACCGGCCCACCCTGCCAGACGCGCCAGCAGGCCTGCAGCCCACCCAGTATCCCACACCAACCATGGCCGCCAGCGCGGCGAGGTGAACCTATGCCCGCACCACACCTGAACCAACTAGCCCAGCTTATCGGTAACGACAGCCACGCCGCCACCTTCCAGAGCTTGGGGCAGTATCGCTCGGCACTGCTGAAGGAGATTGTCTCGATCCAGCACGAGCAGCCTGCGGGCGTGGCGGTGCCGGATGGGTGGAAGCTGGTGCCGGTTGAGCCTGCACCTGCAATTCTCAATGCAATTGATCTTCTATGTGATGATCACAGTGCCTTCAATGACTCGGACGCTTTCTGGCGTTACCTGCTCGCCGCCGCCCCGCACCCTGTAAGCGGTGAGCAGAATCCTGAACGATGGTTCGCCGCTTGCGGTGATCACAGGGATACGCTGATAGCGATCCATGGCGAGCGATCAGGCCACATTGCCAGCGGCATCCCTGAAAGTCAGGCGCATGATCTGATCAAGGCGCATAACGCCGGCGTTCCTGAGTCTGCCCACCGCCGCCAGCACGGAGAGCAGCCGTGACCGAAGCCATGATTGCCCGCATGTGCCATCTCGACGCGGGCTATGCAGCATCGATGGCGGACCATTACAAGATGCATGACGATCAGCGCCGCAAGATCATGGCTGAAGTCGCGATGCTGGTGAGCCCAAGAAAGCTGGCCAGCATAAATCAGTTCATCGACTACGACGGCGGTCCCGTTTATGACTTCGAGCTGACAGACACGCACGCCGGTGAACGGCAGGATGAGCCTGGCACCGCCTTCCGCTACATCTACATCGACCAGCGCAGCGGCGGCAGCCCTTCCGGCGACGATTACTGCGGCGAGATCTGGATACCTCTGCCGAAAGGCAAGTACCTGAAGTACAGCTATTCCTGAGGTTCCTGGATGACCCGCCCCACCTACTGCCGAGGCACCGGCCTCAAAGTGGCCGAGTGCCCCTGCCTGCGCTGCACCCCACCAGCCAAGCCCTGACCCAACGCCAACAACCAGAATGCCGGCCGCGCCGGCGGTGAGGATTCGTCATGACCAAGCACCTGATCTACATCGCCGGCCCGTACCGCGGGCCGGACCGGGTAGCCATTACCAGCAACATCGCCAACGCCCGGGCCGTCGCCGTCCAGGCCGCCGCACAAGGCTGGTTCCCCGTGTGCCCGCACCTCAACACCGCCCACATGGAAGAACAGCTCGACCACCCCGACGATTTCTGGCTGACCGGCACCATGCTGCTGATGGAGAAATGCGCCGCCGTCGTCCTGGTGCCCGGCTGGCAGAACAGCACCGGCACCCTCGCCGAAGTCGCCCGCGCCAAACAGCTCGGCATCCCCGTCTTCACAAACCACAAATTCCTGCCCGAAGCCGGCGAGTTTCGCGGGCCAGCCACCCACACCACCCAGCCCGCCCTGGCTGCCCAAGCCTGAGGAGTCGCTATGTCAGCAATCAAGGAAAGACCCATCCTGTTCAGCGGCCCCATGGTCCGCGCCATCCTCGACGGCCGGAAGACGGTGAAGCGCCGTGCGATGAAGGTGCAGCCGCACGACGGCGCCAGCGTTACCGTCGAGCGGTTCAACACAACGGTCACTGACCGCCAAGGCAATCAGGACGCCGGCCCGGAAGTATTCGGTGCCTGGTGGAGTGACGGCGAATGCAGCTTGACCTGCCCGTATGGTCAACCAGGCGACCGGCTGTGGGTGCGTGAGACTTGGTCTGTCGAGATGCTGGCGGGGTATTCCGAAGAGGGCGGCTACAGCAGCGAGTACGAGTTGCGCTATCGGGCTGATGACAGCGAGCGTGAGATCAGCGTGGCGGCGGGCGAGCCAGACCCATGGATCAATCTGTACGACTCCCAACGTGGCGAATGGAGGCCGAGCATCCACATGCCTCGCGCCGCATGCCGCATCCTTCTCGAAGTTACCGACGTGCGCGTCGAGCGCCTACAGGACATAACCGGCGACCAGGCCGAAGCCGAGGGCGGTGATTCGGCCATGTGCAGGCAGTTCCTCGAAACATCGCCCAGCCGGCACGAATGCAAGGAGGCCGTAATCCACGGTTTCGCCGGGCTATGGGCGTCCATCAACGGCGATGACTCGTGGCACGCCAACCCCTGGGTCTGGCTCGTCGAGTTCAAACGCATCGAACAATAACCCCACTCCGGCCACGGCCGGGATCGAGGTCGCTATGTTTCTATCGCAAGATGAAGTGGCCGAGCTGACCGGCTACGCCCGCCCTTCCGCCCAGATAAAATGGCTGAAGGAACAGGGGTTCGGTTACGTCGTCGGCGGGGATGGTGTGCCCAAGGTGCTGCGCGAGGTCGTACTATCGCGCCTCAGCGTATCGGGCAACAAACAGAAGAGAGAGCCGCGCCTGCGGTTGACGGGCTAGAAGGGAGGGAGCAGCCATGCGGCCGCGAAAGAAGGATCGGCACCTGCCGGCCTGCATGTACCAGAAGCACGGTGCCTACTACCTGGTGAAGAAGGGCAAGTGGATCCGCCTGGACACCGACTACCAGGCGGCCCTGCTGGCCTACGCCAAGCACATGATGGCGCCAGCTCAGGGCGGCATGGCCAAGCTGATCGACGATGTGCTCGAGCATCACTGCCGGAACCTGGCAGCCAACAGTGTGGCTCAGTACGAGATCGCGGGCGCAAGGCTCAAAGACATCCTGGCCGAATTCGAGCCGCGCGACGTGATGCCCAAGCACGTCGCGGCCATCAAGGTGAACCTGGCCAGCACGCCGAACATGTGCAACCGCATCCTTTCGTTTCTGCGCATCGTGTTCCAGTACGCGCTGGAGTGGCAGCTGGTCGACAGCAACCCGTGCGCCGGGATCCGGCGGCACGCCGAGAAGAAGCGCGACCGCTATGTCACCGATGAAGAGTTCCACGCCCTGATGGCCCAGTGCTCAGAGTACATGCGGATAATCTTCGAGCTCGCCTACCTAACCGGCCAGCGCATCAGCGACGTGCTCGCCATCCGCCTGGCAGACATTTCCGCCGAGGGCATCGAATTCACGCAGAAGAAGACCGGCGCCAAGCTGATCGTCATGATGACGCCAGACATCCAGGCGGTAATAGACCGAGCAAAGGCCCTGCCTCGCAAGGTTCGAGGACTCACCCTGTTCTGCACCCGCGGTGGCGGCAAGCCGGTATCATATGCCACCGTTAAAGACGCATTCGCCAGGGCTCGGGAGCAGGCCAATATCGCCAACGTGACCATCCACGATCTGCGTGCCAAATCGCTCACCGACGCGGATGGTGAAGGAAAGGACGCCCAGAAGCTGGGTGGCCACACCGACCGTCGCATGACCCAGCGCTATATCCGGGGCCGGAAACACGCCGTCGCGCACGCCCCGAACATGCCAAAGAATTCAGACGAGTTTTAGACAAAAAGCCCATGTCCAATAGACAGACCGCCGCAAAGCCCAGCAATAGCGAGATTTCCAGCCACACCCCGATGATGCAGCAGTACTGGAGACTGAAGAATCAGCACCCGGATCAGCTGATGTTCTATCGCATGGGCGACTTCTACGAGATCTTCTACGAGGACGCCAAGAAGGCCGCCAAGCTGCTGGACATCACCCTGACCGCCCGCGGACAGTCGGCAGGCCAGTCGATTCCGATGTGCGGCATTCCGTTTCACTCCGTCGAAGGCTACCTGGCCAAGCTGGTCAAGCTCGGCGAATCGGTGGTGATCTGCGAGCAGATCGGCGACCCGGCCACCAGCAAGGGCCCGGTGGAGCGCCAGGTGGTGCGCATCATCACCCCCGGCACCATCAGCGACGAAGCCCTGCTCGACGAGCACCGCGACAACCTGCTGGCCGCCGTGCTGGGTGACGAACGCCTGTTCGGCCTCGCCGTGCTGGACATCACCAGCGGCCGCTTCAGCGTGCTGGAAATAAAAGGCTGGGAAAACCTGCTGGCCGAGCTCGAGCGGCTCAACCCGGCCGAACTGCTGATTCCCGATGACTGGCCCCAGGGGCTGCCGGCCGAGAAGCGCCGCGGCTCGCGTCGTCGCGCGCCCTGGGACTTCGAGCGCGATACCGCGCAGAAGAGCCTGTGCCAGCAATTCGGCACCCAGGACCTCAAGGGCTTTGGCTGCGAAACCCTGACCCTGGCCATCGGCGCCGCCGGCTGCCTGCTGGCCTATGCCAAGGAAACCCAGCGCACCGCCCTGCCCCACCTGCGCAGCCTGCGCCATGAACGCATCGACGACACGGTGATCCTCGATGGCGCCAGCCGCCGCAACCTGGAGCTGGACGTCAACCTCGCCGGTGGTCGCGACAACACCCTGCAATCGGTGGTCGACCGCTGCCAGACCGCCATGGGCAGCCGCCTGCTCGGCCGCTGGCTGAACCGCCCGCTGCGCGACCGTGCGGTGCTCGAAGCGCGCCAGGAGTCGATCGCCTGCCTGCTGGACCGCTACCGGTTCGAGACCCTGCAGCCGCAACTCAAGGAAATCGGCGACCTGGAGCGCATCCTCGCCCGTATCGGCCTGCGCAATGCGCGCCCACGGGATCTGGCCCGCCTGCGTGACGCACTCGGCGCCCTGCCGGAGCTGCAGCAGGCCATGGCACAGCTCGAATGCACGCACCTGGTGTCACTGGCCACGACGATCAGCACCTACCCGGAGCTGGCCGAACTGCTGTCGCGGGCGATCATCGACAACCCGCCGGCGGTGATTCGCGATGGCGGCGTGCTGAAGACCGGTTACGACGCCGAACTCGACGAGCTGCAGTCGCTGAGCGAGAACGCCGGCCAGTACCTGATGGACCTGGAAGCCCGCGAGAAGGCCCGCACCGGCCTGGCCAACCTCAAGGTCGGCTACAACCGCGTGCACGGTTACTTCATCGAGCTGCCGAGCAAGCAGGCCGAGTCGGCGCCGGCCGACTACATCCGTCGGCAGACCCTCAAGGGCGCCGAGCGCTTCATCACCCCCGAGCTCAAGGAGTTCGAAGACAAGGCGCTGTCGGCCAAGAGCCGCGCGCTGGCCCGGGAAAAGCAGCTCTACGAAGCGTTGCTGGAGCAGCTGATCGGCCACCTCGGCCCGCTGCAGGACAGCGCCGCGGCGCTGGCCGAACTGGACGTGCTGAGCAACCTGGCCGAACGCGCCCTGAACCTGGACCTCAACCGCCCGCGTTTCGTCGACGAGCCGTGCATGCTGATCGAGCAAGGCCGCCATCCGGTGGTCGAGCAGGTGCTGACCACGCCGTTCGTCGCCAACGATCTGAAGCTCGACGATGCCACGCGGATGCTGATCATCACCGGCCCGAACATGGGCGGTAAGTCGACCTACATGCGCCAGACCGCCTTGATCGTGCTGCTCGCCCATATCGGCAGCTTCGTGCCGGCGGCGCGCTGCGAGCTGTCGATGGTCGATCGCATCTTCACCCGTATCGGCTCCAGCGACGACCTGGCCGGTGGCCGCTCGACCTTCATGGTGGAGATGAGCGAGACCGCCAACATCCTGCACAACGCCAGCGACCGCAGCCTGGTGCTGATGGACGAAGTGGGCCGTGGTACCAGTACCTTCGACGGCCTGTCCCTGGCCTGGGCCGCTGCCGAACAGCTGGCCAGCCTGCGTGCCTACACGCTGTTCGCCACCCATTACTTCGAGCTGACCGTACTGCCGGAAAGCCAGCCGGCGGTGGCCAACGTGCACCTCAACGCCACCGAGCACAACGAGCGCATCGTCTTCCTGCACCACGTGCTGCCCGGCCCGGCGAGCCAGAGCTACGGTCTGGCAGTGGCGCAACTGGCCGGCGTGCCGGCCCCGGTGATCCTGCGTGCCCGCGAGCATCTGGCGCGCCTGGAAACCACCAGCCTGCCCCATGACCTGCCGCCCCAGGGCGCCGGGAAATCCGCCGCACCGATGCAGAGCGATCTGTTCGCCAGCCTGCCGCACCCGGTATTGGAGGAGCTGCAGCTGGTCGATCCGGATGACCTTAGCCCGCGCAAGGCACTCGAACTGTTATATGCATGGAAGGCGCGGGTCTAACGCCAGCGCCAACTAGCTGATAGAATCCCGCGCGCTCCGGGAGCGCTGCGGCCTTTAGCCTGGCCCGCAAGCCCATTCCAGAGCCTGAGAGCGGCCTATTGAGAAACCGCTCGCTGCCGTAGCCCGAGGAGAAAACTAGAAATGACCTTCGTCGTCACCGACAACTGCATCAAGTGCAAGTACACCGACTGCGTGGAAGTCTGTCCGGTGGACTGCTTCTACGAGGGCCCGAACTTCCTGGTGATCCACCCGGATGAATGCATCGACTGCGCGCTCTGCGAGCCCGAGTGCCCGGCGCAGGCCATCTTCTCCGAAGACGAGATACCCGATGGCATGCAGGAGTACATCGAGCTCAACGCCGAACTGGCGGAAGTCTGGCCGAACATCACCGAGCGCAAAGACGCCCTGCCCGATGCCGAAGAGTGGGATGGTGTGAAAGACAAGCTGCAGCACCTCGAGCGCTGAGCGAGGCGGCACCGGCCGCGAGCGAAGATGCCGCTACCCGAGAGGGAGCGGCATTTTTCATGGGCGCCTGATTGAAGTGGCTAGGGCGTGCGATCACCAGGCAGCGCCGCCGAAACTTTTCTGCGGGCAAAAAAAAGGGGCGGTTTTACCCGCCCACTCTTTTGTCCCTATTCCCTGAAACTCCCAACTCATCATCCTGATGAATCGCGTCCCGCGATGTCCTGGTCATTGTCCCTGACGACCTGCGCTTGTCCCTAAGCACGGTTCAGATATTAACGCCCCATGGATTTATCACAACGCCCTGCCAGCCGATAAGGATGGCGCATCCGCTCGGCGCGCAAAATAAATAATCCTTTAATTTCAACAGGTTGAATCTCATAAAATCACAAGCGTCGGCTTTCCAGCGCCAAACCGACACCTCGGCTTACAGCGCTTGTAAGTAATGACTTACACGGACAGGGAGAAAACATGCGGAACCCGCGCGGCGGCGCGGGATCACGCCTGGCAGGCCGTCATACCGAAGCGGCAAGCGGGTGGAAACTGAAGTAATAGCGCAGCGCTTCGACCATCTCGAGATAATCCTCGGGTGGCGTTTCCAGGGCGAAGCCGGAATCGAAGCTGCCGGGCGTGACATCTTCCTGGCACCACAGGCAGGTGGCGGTGAAGTCGATATAGCGAAAGCCGTCGCAACCGGGAATCTTCAAGCGCAGGTCGAAGCAGCCGCCCACCAGTACCGGCAACTGGCTGATCAGCATCAGGCCGTCCGCCGACACGTTGCCCAGGTGACCGATCGGTTTGTCGGTAAAGGCATTGAAGACGTTCAGGTAGTACGGCAACTGATGCCGCTCGATATGGCGATTGGCGTTCATGATGGCAGAAGGCTATGAGTATCGGTCGAGTATGCCGCCTACCCGGCCAGCTGACCAGCGCTCATTGACAACGGCCTGACAACTGGCTGCCCAGTTGCGCTCTCGCCGCGTCCAGTTCCTGATCGCTGTAGTAGTGACGTTCGCCATTGGCGCCCGGCTGGTAATAGCGACGCCCCTCGGGCATCGAGGCAAGCGCGGCACGCAACCGGGCGCACTCCCTGGCCAGCTGCGCCTGCTGCTCGCGGCGCTCTTGCGCCGCCTGGGCCTGCTCGTCGCGACGCGCCTGAAAATAACGCTCGGCACGTTGCTCGCGCTCCCGAGCGGCGGGGTCGCGCTCGACGGCCTGGGGGCGCACCTCGATGACCTGGGCAGTGGCGCCCTGAGGCTGCTGGCCGAAATGCACCCGACCGTTTTCATCGACCCAGCGATAGACCTGCCCATAGGCCAGGCAGGGCAACAACAACAGACCTATCAACGCACGCATTGCGGCCTTCCTCAGGCAAGCAGTCCTTAGCCGTCAGAGCGCTCCGGCAGGCGATACCTTGGCGGGCTCCGGCACGCCATGATGGCCGAGCTGACGCAGGGTTTCCAGCCGTGCACGGGCACGAAACGCGTATTCGCTGGCCGGGTAGCGGCCGATGATGAACTGGTAGGTCTGCGCCGCATCCAGGTACAGGTTCTGCCGCTCCAGGCACTGCCCGCGCAGCAGGGAAATCTCCGGCTGTACGTAGCTGCGCGAACGGCTCGAGCGCTCGGCCTGGGACAGATACAGCAAGGCGTCTTCGCAATCGCCCCGGTCATAGGCCTGATAGGCCTTGTTCAGATGATGGTCGAGCGACATGCGGGTGCACCCGCCAACGACCAGCACACAGCACAGCAGTAACAGAATACGCATGGGTTTCTCCTCCAATGAGCAGCGTATCGGCGCCCCCCGGAAAAACTGAACGGTCGCAACATGCTGCATTGCGTTGGAGGGCGAACAATCGGCGGCGGTCTTCTAGGCTGATGCAGGTCAACGCATGCCCCCTGAGGATGGGCTGCAATGCCAGACAATCACTTCGCGAGGTCGCCCCCCATGAAACTCGAAAAGCTACTGGTCGTGATCGACGCCAGCCAACCCAGCCACCCGGCCCTGGAACGAGCCGCCTGGCTGGCCCGCCGGTCCCAGGCGCGCCTGCATGTGCTGCTGGTGGAGTATAGCGCCGCCCTGGATGGCAGCCTGCTGGAAAACAGCCTGCAGAACAGGGCCCGGCAAGCCCTGCTCGAACAGCGCGGCACCTGGCTGCAGGAGCTGCTGGCACCGCTGCGGCGCGAAGGGTTGGCCCTTGAGCAGGAGGTTCGCTGGGGCAAGCGCCTGCACGAGACGGTGCTGGAAACCGCCGAACAACTGCAGCCGGATCTGGTGCTCAAGTCCGCTGCCCACAACAACCTGCTACGGCGCCTGCTGCTGACCGACAGCTGCTGGCAACTGATGCGCCATTGCCCGTTCCCGCTGTGGCTGGTGCACCACGCCGAATGGCGCGGGCACAACCTGTGCACCGCCGTCGATCCCCTGCACAAGGACGACAAGCCGGCAGCCCTGGACCACCACCTGATAGACACCAGCCAGGCGCTCGCCACGGCCCTCGGCATGCACGCCGATATCGTGCATTGTCACGCGCCGCTGCCGCGCACCCTGCTCAACAACACCGAGCTGCTGGCCACCTACCAGCAGTACGTCAACGACGATGCGCAGCAGCATCACAAGGCCTTCGATGACCTGGTTCGCCAGCATCGCATCGAACCGGATGCCGCTCACCTGCTCGAGGGTGCCCCGGAAAACATGCTGCCGCGCTTCGTGCGCAAGCACGAAATCGACCTGCTGGTGATGGGCGCCATTGCCCGCGGCCGGCTGGACACCATCCTTATCGGCCACACCGCCGAACGCCTGCTCGAATCGGTGGACTGCGACCTGCTGGTGGTCAAGTTGCCGGCGAAAAGTAGTGCAGCGGAACAATGACTACAGCGCGGCGGCGTAGTAGCCTCGCGGTCTGCTTCAATCTAGGAGTCCGCGCATGACCGTTCGCCGCACCAAAATCGTCGCCACCCTCGGCCCAGCCAGCAACTCGCCGCAGATGCTGGAAAAGTTGATCCTGGCTGGGCTGGATGTCGCCCGTCTGAACTTCTCCCATGGCACGCCGGAAGAACACAAGGCACGCGCCCAGCTGGTACGCGACATCGCCGCCAAGCATGGCCGCCACGTGGCCCTGCTGGGCGACCTGCAAGGCCCGAAGATCCGCATCGCCAAGTTCGCCAACAAGCGTATCGAGCTGCAGGTCGGTGACCGTTTCACCTTCTCCACCAGCCATCCGCTGACCGAGGGCAACCAGCAGGTGGTCGGCATCGACTACCCGGATCTAGTCAAGGATTGCGGCGTGGGCGACGAGCTGCTGCTCGACGACGGTCGCGTGGTCATGCGTGTGGAAAGCACCACTCCCGATACCCTGGAATGCGTGGTGCTGATCGGCGGCCCGCTGTCCGACCATAAAGGCATCAACCGTCGCGGTGGCGGCCTGACCGCCCCGGCCCTGACCGAAAAGGACAAGGCCGACATCAAGCTGGCGGCGGAAATGGACCTGGATTACCTGGCCGTGTCCTTCCCCCGTGATGCGGCGGACATGGAATACGCCCGCCAGCTGCGTGACGAAGCCGGTGGCAAAGCCTGGCTGGTCGCCAAGATCGAGCGCGCCGAAGCGGTAGCCAATGACGAAACCCTCGACGGCCTGATCAAGGCCAGCGACGTGGTGATGGTCGCCCGTGGCGACCTGGGTGTGGAAATCGGTGATGCCGAGCTGGTAGGCATCCAGAAGAAGATCATTCTCCACGCACGTCGTCACAACAAGGCGGTGATCGTGGCGACCCAGATGATGGAGTCGATGATCCAGAACCCGATGCCGACCCGTGCCGAAGTGTCCGACGTAGCCAACGCCGTGCTCGACTACACCGACGCCGTCATGCTGTCGGCCGAGAGCGCCGCCGGCGCCTACCCGCTGGAAGCCGTGCAGGCCATGGCGCGCATCTGCCTGGGCGCCGAGCGTCACCCCACCGGCAAGAGCTCCAGCCACCGCATCGGCAAGACCTTCGAGCGTTGCGACGAGAGCATCGCCCTGGCGGCCATGTACACGGCCAACCACTTCCCCGGCGTGAAGGCGATCATCGCCCTGACCGAGAGCGGCTACACGCCGCTGATCATGTCGCGCATCCGCTCCTCGGTGCCGATCTACTCGTTCTCCCCGCACCGCGACACCCAGGCGCGCTCGGCCATGTTCCGCGGCGTGTACACCATTCCGTTCGACCCGGCAGCCCTGCCCCCAGGCGAAGTCAGCCAGGCAGCGGTGGACGAGCTGCTCAAGCGCGGCCTCGTCGAGCAGGGCGACTGGGTCATCCTGACCAAGGGTGACAGCTACCACACCATCGGTGGCACCAACGGCATGAAGATCCTGCACGTCGGTGATGCACTGGTCTGAGGACTGGTACCGCAAGGATAGAGGCCCGCGCTTGACGCGGGCCTTTTCTTTTCGGGATCAGGCGTGGGGCAGGAACAGGTCGCTCAGTAGCTGGCTGCGCGGCAGGCCGGCCAGGTACAGGCGCCGCGAAAGGGCCTCTACGGTCTCGGGGCCACCGCAGAGCAAGGCCACCGTTTGCCGTGAAGGGGGGCGCAAGGCGGCCAGGAATGCCGGCATGGCGGCCGCCTCGATCAACTCGACCTGTAGCTGCGAATGGCGCTCGGCAAGCGCCAGCAATGGGTCCGCCAGGTAATGCTCGGCACCCGTGCTGGCCAGGTGCACGACGCGGATCGGCCCCTGATGCTCCTGACGCAGCGCCTCACGCAGCAACGCCCACAAGGGGGCCAGGCCGGTTCCGGCACCCAGTAGCCACAGCGGGCGCTCCTGCCAGTCCGGGTCATAATGCAAGGCAGCGCCGCTCAACGCGCCCAGGTGCAGGCTGTCGCCGACCTGCAGCTGGCGGGCGGCATCGCAGAAGGCGCCGGGCCGGCCGCAATCGATATGAAACCCCAGGTCGGCATCCTCGCCTGGCAGGCAGGCGAGCGAATACGGTCGTGCGATGCCATCGGCCGTGCATAGCAGCAGATGCTGGCCGGCCCGGTAACGCAGGGGTTGCTGCGGCTGCAGGCGCAGGTGCAATACCCGCTCGCTGAGCCACTGCACGGCCTGCACCTGCGCCGGCATGGCGTCGCGGGTCGGGTCGAACACCTCCACCTGCAGGGGCTCCACCACGCTGCATTGGCAGGCCAGCCGCCAGCCCTGCTCACGGCGCTGCGCATCGAGGGCCTCGGGCTTGGCATCGTGCGGCTCGCCTGCCACGCAGCGCACCAGGCAGGCCTGGCAACTGCCGGCGCGGCAGCTGTACGGCACCGCAACGCCGGCGCCGAGCAGCGCATCGAGCAGGTTGCTGGCAGCGGCCACATCCCAGCGCCGCCCGCCCACGCGCACTTCAGGCATCGACCAGATCCCAGGTCGCGGCGCTGCAATTGCGGCCGCTGCGCTTGGCCTGGTAGAGCGCCTGGTCGGCCCGGTGCAGGGCCTCATCGAGATCATCGTGCATGGTCACCAGGGTCATTCCCACGGACAGGCTGAGATTGGGCACCTTAACATTAACCGGCTCGCATTCACTGAACGCCACGCGCAGGCGCTCGCAGCACGCCAGGAAGGACTCGGCATCGGTATCGGGTATCAGCAGCACGAACTCCTCGCCGCCGTAGCGGGCGATCATGTCGCCGTCGCGCAGGCAGGCGCTGGCCACGCTGGCGAAGGCCTGCAACACGCGGTCGCCGGCGGCATGGCCGAAACGGTCGTTGATGCTCTTGAAGTGATCCAGGTCGATCAACGCCAGGCCATGCTGGCGCAGGGGCGTCAGGCCCTCCAGCGCCTGGGCCGCCATGCGCAGGAAATGCCGCCGGTTGTACAGGCCGGTGAGCTCGTCGGTGGCCACCATGTGCTCGAGCTGGCGCATCATGCCGCGCAGGGTTTCCTGGTGCGCCTGCAGGGCGAAGCGACGTTTGCGCATGCGCTGACGCATCTGCTGCATGTACCAGGCGAACAGGTTCAGCCACGCCAGCACCAGGCCCAGCACGCAGACCTGCAACACCGCCAGGCCGAGGTCGCGGGTGGTACCTGCGTGGATCTCGTGGAGATTGATGGCCAGGAAACCGAAAAAGGCTAGGCAGGCACAACGAAAGAACGCCCAGGTGCGCAGCTGGAACAGGCCGAACAGCATGGACATGGGATACACCACCAGCAACGTGCCGCGCCCGTGGTCGAGCATGGCGACCAACGCCGTGGTCAGCCCCAGGGCGACCAGCACCTGTACCTCGGTCAGGCTCGGGTCGCCGAAACCCAGGTTGCGACCGCTGACGAACACCCCGAGAAACGCCGCCTGGCTGATGACGGTGGCGGCCACCAGCAGGATGACCGCACTGCCGGGTACGCTGAACAGATCGCAGGAATAGGCGACCAGCACGATGGCGGTGATCGACAGGTAGGTGGCCACGGCCATACCGAAGCGCTTGAGCAGCAGGCACTGCAGGGTATTTTTATTGAATGGCTGGTTGCTGGAGGTCATGGGCTCCCTCCCATACTGGCAACTGGCCTCCACTCTAACCGTGCGCCATGAAAAAGCCTAGCGGCCGTGTAGCGTTATCGCTGGTGCCCAACGGGTGTCCCGGGCGCCGCCCCCGCGGTATACTGCCGCGCCTTTTAGAACGCGCCGGCAACGTTCCGGCATTTGAAGTTCCTGCCCTACAAGGGAGCGCCCCACATGACCGTGATCAAGCAAGACGACCTGATCCAGAGCGTCGCCGACGCCCTGCAGTTCATCTCCTACTACCACCCCGTCGACTTCATCCAGGCGATGCACGAGGCCTACCTGCGTGAAGAGTCGCCGGCCGCCCGCGACTCCATGGCGCAGATCCTCATCAACTCGCGCATGTGTGCCACCGGCCACCGCCCGATCTGCCAGGACACCGGCATCGTCACCGTATTCGTCAAAGTGGGTATGGACGTGCGCTGGGACGGCGCCACCATGAGCCTGGACGACATGATCAACGAAGGCGTACGCCGCGCCTACAACCTGCCGGAAAACGTCCTGCGCGCCTCGATCCTGGCCGACCCGGCAGGTGCCCGCAAGAACACCAAGGACAACACCCCGGCGGTGATCCACTACTCCATCGTCCCCGGTGACAAGGTGGAAGTGGACGTCGCGGCCAAGGGCGGCGGCTCCGAGAACAAGTCGAAGATGGCCATGCTCAACCCGTCCGACTCGATCGTCGACTGGGTACTCAAGACCGTGCCGACCATGGGCGCTGGCTGGTGCCCGCCGGGCATGCTCGGCATCGGCATCGGCGGTACCGCCGAAAAGGCCGCGGTGATGGCCAAGGAAGTGCTCATGGAGCACATCGACATCCATGAACTGCAGGCTCGCGGCCCGCAGAACAAGATCGAAGAACTGCGCCTGGAGCTGTTCGAGAAGGTCAACCAGCTGGGCATCGGCGCCCAGGGCCTGGGCGGCCTGACCACCGTGCTTGACGTGAAGATCATGGATTACCCGACCCACGCCGCCTCCTTGCCGGTGTGCATGATCCCCAACTGCGCCGCCACCCGCCACGCCCACTTCGTGCTCGATGGCAGCGGCCCGGCGGAGCTGGAGGCACCACCTCTGGACGCCTACCCGGAAATCGTCTGGGAAGCCGGCCCGTCGGCGCGCCGCGTCGACCTCGACACCCTGACCCCGGAAGACGTGCAGAGCTGGAAGCCGGGCGAGACCATCCTGCTCAACGGCAAGATGCTCACCGGCCGCGACGCCGCGCACAAGCGCATGGTCGAGATGCTCAACAAGGGTGAACAGCTGCCGGTCGACCTGAAAGGCCGCTTCATCTATTACGTGGGCCCGGTCGACCCGATCGGCGACGAAGTGGTGGGCCCGGCCGGCCCGACCACCGCCACGCGGATGGACAAGTTCACCCGGCAGATCCTCGAACAGACCGGCCTGTTGGGCATGATCGGCAAATCCGAGCGCGGCCCGACCGCCATCGATGCCATCAAGGACAACAAGGCCGTGTACCTGATGGCCGTCGGCGGCGCGGCCTACCTGGTCGCCCAGGCGATCAAGAAGTCCAAGGTGCTGGCGTTCGCCGAGCTGGGCATGGAAGCGATCTACGAGTTCGAGGTCAAGGACATGCCGGTTACCGTCGCCGTCGACAGCAATGGCGAGTCGGTGCACATCACCGGCCCCGCGATCTGGAACAAGAAGATCGCCGAAAGCCTGGCGGTGGAAGTGCAGTAAGCATCGCCCTGCGGTAGACAAGAGCCCGGCCTAGTGCCGGGCTTTTGCGTTCATGCCGCCTCGTCAGAACTCCAGGGTGCTGGAGAGCTGCAGCTGGCGCGGCTCGCCGACGGAGACAGCGAGGTTGTTCACCGAAGAGCTGTAGTAGGTCTTGTCGAACAGGTTCTTCACGTTGAGCTGCAGCTTGAGCTTGTTGTCGCCCAGGCGGGTGTCGTAGCTGGTGAAGGCATCGGCCACGGTATAGGACGGCAGGGTGAAATTGTTGGCCGCATCGCCTTCCCGGTCACCCACGTAGCGAGCCCCCACACCGGCGCGCACACGATCCGCACCGAACAGCTGACCGAAGTCGTAGACGCCATACAGCGACGCGGTGTGTCGGGCGACGTTCTGCAGGCCATTGCCCTTGAGTTCCGGGTCCTTTGTCACTTCAGCATCGGTAACGGCGTAGGTGCCGATCAGGCTGAGGTCATCGGTCAGTTGCCCGGTCACGTCCAGCTCGACACCGCGGGAGCGCACTTCGCCCGCACCGGTGGCAAAGGTTTCACCGCCCACGGTCTGGGTCACCAGCACGTTCTCCTTGACGATATCGAACAGCGCCAGGGTGCCGGTGATGCGTCCGGGCCTATCCAGCTTGGCGCCGACTTCCCAGCTCTTGCCCTCCTCCGGCGGCACGCCGTTGATGGAGGCGCCATTGGTCAGCGGTGCGATGGTCGAGTTGGGCTTGAACGACTCGGTGTAGCCGCCATACAGCGACAGCTCGTCGTTGAGCTTGTACACCAGGCCGACGCGCGGCACCCAGACCTGGCCATCGATATCGGTGTTCCTGTTGAACGGCCGGCCGCGCCCGGACATCTGGTCATAGAGCTGATAGCGGGCGCCGGCGACGAAGATCCACTGCTCGTTGAGGTGCACCGAATCCTGGAAGAACGCGGACTGGGTGACCACGCGATCGGTCTGGTCGCTGTCGCTGGCAACCACCGTTGTCGGCACCGGCACGTTGCCGTAGACCGGGATGAACGGGTCGAAACGGACGGCGGTGTTCTGGCGCAGCAGGTCCTCACGGTAGAACTTGCGGTATTCGTGGTCCACGCCCATCAACAGGTCGTGCTGCATGCCGCCAAGCTGCACCTTGCCATCCAGGTCGAAGGTAGCGAAGTGCGAGGTGCTGACCGCGCCCCGGGTGCCGTCCAGCCGGCGTGTGTAAGCGTTGCTGGTTTGCGAGGTGGGCTCGCGGAAGATCCGCGCCTGGTAATCGTCGTAGCGGTCGCGGTTGTAGCTGTAGGCGAAGTGCGCCTTCCAGTCGTCGTTGAGCTGGTGCGACAGGTCGAAGAGGGTCAGGTGCGAGCGGCCATCGGTGATGTTGTAGGCCTCGTCCAGTCGGCGCTCGGCGGGAATGTCCAGCGGCTTGCCGTTACGGAAAACCGTGCCGCGATCGAACGGCACCGAATACTCGCGGTACTCGTGGCTGAGGGTCACCGTGGTGTCTTCGCCGTACCAGGCCAGCGAGGGCGCGAAGGTCTTGTCGCGGTTGGTGCCGAAGCTGCGCCAGTAGTCGGCGTCGTCATAATCGGCGACCAGGCGGTAGGCCAGGCCGGTTTCGCCCAGCGGGCCGGTGATATCCAGGGTGCCGCCGCTGCCGTTCTTGCCGTGGCCGTAGGTCGAGGCACGGCCGGTGATGGCGCGGTAGCTCTCCAGCTGCGGCTTCTTGCTCACCACGTTGATCACGCCGCCTGGATCGAGAATGCCGTAGAGCATCGACGACGGCCCCTTGAGCACTTCGACGCGCTCGGCGGTGGCGGTGAAGTTGCGGCCCTGGATGGTGCGCATGCCGTCACGCAGGATGGAGCCATCGCGGTTGTCGCCAAAGCCGCGCTTCATCACCGCATCCAGCGTGCTGCCCAGGGTGTTGGACTGGGTGATGCCGCTGACGTTGACCAGCGCCTCGTCGAGGGTCTGCGGCTGTTGGTCCTGCAGCACCTGGGTCGGCACCACGGCCACCGCCTGGGGGATCTCCAGCAGCGGCGTGTCGCTGCGGGTCAGCGAGGTGGTTTCCGGCGGCTGGTAGCTGGTGCTCGGCGTGCGTTGCGACTGGATGTTCACCGCACCGAGGTTCACCACGCCGTCGGCGGGCAGCGCCTGCAGGGTCACGGTGGTGGCGCCAGCCCGGGCGAAGGTGAAGCCGGAGCCGGCCAGCAACCGGGCCAGCGCCTGCTCGGCGCTCAGGCGGCCCTGCACGGCCGGTGCCTGCACGCTGTAAGGCGCGTCATCGGTGTACACCACGTTGAGGCCAGTGGTGCGGCTGAAGGCGTCCAGCGCCTGGGGCAGCGGCTGGGCGGCGATGGCGAAGGCGTAGGTCGCGGCCTGCTCGTCAGCGGCCTGGGCCAGCACGCCCGGTGCCAGGGGCAGCAGCGAAGTGCCCAGCAGCCAGGCGGCCAGACTGACGTGTTTCAGGGCGACATCCTGTCGGCACTTGATGCGGTGATTCATGATGTTCTTCATCTCGGGGGCTGGCTCAGTGCGAAAAAGTCGCATTCACAGCACTACACGGACGCCACCTGCACGTACCTCACCCCTGCCGGAAAATATTTTCAGCGCAGGATGATCAGCCGCCCCAGCACCCTGTGCTGCTCGAAGCCGACCACGCCCTGCAAGGCATCGAGAATCGCCCCGGGATCCTGGCTGGCGAAGCTGCCGCTGACCCGTTTGCCGCGCAGCCCGTCGTTGAGCAGCACGATGCGCCCTGGGTAGTAACGACCTAGTTCATCGAGCACCTCGCCCAGGGGCGCGCGGTAGAAACTCAGGCGACCATCGCGCCAGGCGGTCAGGGCACTGGTATTGACGGCCAGGGGATTGCCGCTGACGCCATCGGCAAAACTCAGCTGCTGGTTGGCCGTCAGCACCCGCGGCGCCTCCAACGGCCCGCCGCGCACCGCCACCCGCCCCTGCAGCACCGACACCCGGGCGCCCTCGCCCAGGCGGCGCACCTCGAAACGGGTGCCGAGCACCCGCGCCTCGCCACCGGCCGCGGCGACGGTAAAGGGAATCTCCCCCGGCACCACGCTGAAGTACGCCGCGCCGCGGCGCAGCTCCACATGGCGTTCGCCCGCGCTGTAGCGCACGGCGATGGCACTGTCGGCGTCCAGCACCACGCTCGAGCCATCGGCCAAGGTTACGCTGCGCACCTCGCCCGGCGCCGACACCCAGTCCGCGCCCAGGTCATCGGCCCAGCGCAGCGGCTGCCAGCCGCCGGCCCACACCACCAGCAGCAGGCAGGCAGCCATCGCCAGGGCTGGCGCCCAGTACCGGCGCTGAGGCTTCGGTGCACGCAGGTACTGCTGCAGGGCGGCGTGCTCCTCATCAGCCAGGCGCTGGGCGGCCGGGCGGCTCAGGTGCCAGAGCCGCTGCATGCGCACGAAGGTGTCGACATGCTCGGGGGCGGCGGCCAGCCAGCGCTCGAAAGCCATCTGCACGGCATCGCCGGGCTGCCCTTGCAGGCGGCCGAGCCACAGCCAGGCGTCCTGTTCGATGCTCGATAGCGGCTCTTGCTGCCGATAGGTTGGCTGACTCATGGCGCGACGCTTCCGTGTGAAGGGACGGCCGGCGTATCGACGACGCTGGCCTTGCAGGCTTGCAGGGCGCGCATCATATGTTTTTCCACCGCGCTCTGGGAAAGCGCCATGCTGCGGGCGATCTGCCCGTAGGTCTGGCCATGGATGCGGTTGAGCAGAAAGATATGCCGGGTGCGCGCCGGCAACGCCCGCAAGGCCGCGTCGACGCGGCGCAGATCACTGCCCGCCTCCAGGGCCGCATCCGGTGAAAGGCTGAAGTCGCCGCGCTGCTCGGGCAGCAGGCCGGCCTCGCTACGGGTACGTGCTCCCTCGCTGCGCAGGTGGTCGATGGCCAGGTTGTGGGCACTGCGGATCAGGTAGCTGCCCAGGTCTTCGAGCGGTGCACCGGGCCGCCGCCAGAAGCGCAGAAACAGCTCCTGCAGCAGATCCGCCGCAGTCGCCCTGCAGCCGACGCGCCGGCGCAATACCGCCTCCATCTGTTCACGACGGGCGAGAAAGGTGCGCAGAAACGCGTCAGGTTGCACCGGTTCCGTCACGGACGGATCGGGCTGGCGAGGTTCGGGCGAGGACGGGAAATCGACCATGTAAACGGCTGCTCGTGGCGATGCGGACAGAAGCGAAGCGGCAAGACGGCGAATGATAATGCTTATCAACAAATACCGATAGCACGACACGCGGAACGATCACTCGCGGGACGGGGCCTAAGCCACACGCGCACAGAGGAGCCGCCATGACCTTTTCCATCGTTGCCCGCTGCCCGAGAACCGGCCAGTTCGGCGTTGCCGCCGCCACCGCCATGCCCGCCGTGGGCAAATTGCTCAGCCATGCCGCCGCTGGCGCAGGTGCCGTGGCGACCCAGGCCCAGGTCAACCCGTACCTGGGGCTAGACGGCCTGGCGCTGCTGCGCGCGGGCCATTCGGCGCCTGCCGCCTTGAAGCAGCTGATGGACACCGACCCCTGCATGCAGCTGCGCCAGTTGGCGCTGATCGACCGTAACGGCGACAGCGTGTGCTGGACGGGCAGCGAGTGCATTCCCTGGGCCGGCTCGCTGTCCGGCGAGCAGTTCTCGGTGCAGGGCAACCGCCTGGCCGGCCCGCAGGTGCTCGATGCCGTCGCCGATGCCTTTCGCCTGGGTGAGGAGCGCCCGCTGGTAGAGCGCCTGATCGACGCCCTGGAAGCGGGCGATGACCGTGGCGGCGATCGCGAAGGCGAGTCCTCGGCGGTGATCTATATCGTCGACCGCGAGGACTATCCGCTGTGGGACATTCGCGTCGACCACCATCGCGACCCGGTCGCCGAGCTATGGCGCCTGCACGCCGTGTTCGCCCGCGACGTGCTACCGGAAATCCTCGCCATGCCCACCCGCGACAATCCGGCGGGCAAGGCGGCAGAAGACTCGGTGTGAGATGGTGCCATTCGTGAATCGGGATGAGTGCCGCAGCACCCGCCCCGCCTCCTGCACCTCCCGCTTTGGCAGCGGGCGGGTTAATGTGGGGAGACCACCCCCATCACGGAAACCAACATGAGCAAACGCGCCCTGATCCTCATCGACATCCAGAACGACTACTTCACAGGCGGCAAGTGGACCCTGCACGGCATGGACGCCGCCGCCACCAACGCCGCCCGCGTGCTCGCCGCTGCCCGCGCTGCCGGTGATACGGTGGTGCATGTACGCCATGAGTTCGAAAGCGCCGATGCACCCTTCTTCGCGCCCGGCTCCAGCGGTGCGCAGATCCACAGCGACGTGAAGCCGTTGGCCGGCGAGCCGGTTGTGCTCAAGCACAAGGTCAATGCGTTTCTCGGTACGGATCTGAAAGCGCAGCTGGACAAGGCCGGCGTGCAGGAGGTCACCCTGGTCGGCGCCATGAGCCATATGTGCATCGACGCCGCGGCCCGCGCCAGCGCCGATTTCGGTTACGCCACCACGGTGATCCACGATGCCTGCGCGACCCGTGATCAGGAATTCGCAGGCCAGCAGGTGCCGGCCGCGCAGGTGCAGGCGGCCTATATGGCGGCCCTGGCATTTGCCTATGCGACGGTGGTGTCGACCGAGCAGTATCTGGCGGGCTGAACAGCTATCGGCCAAAGCCCGCGATGCCAGCATCAGGCAGCGCCTGCATGTGTGGGATCGCGCCATGCGCGCGATATCACGGGCATGGATCAGGCACCCTCGCCCGTTCCCACATGAGAACGGGTCGTTGGCGACACCGCAGGGTTTAACTGGTGACGACCCGAAATCTCACGCCAGCTCTCTGCGCAGCTGTCGCGCCGCCGCCACCATATTGACCAGCGCCGCCTCGGTCTCCGGCCAGCCGCGGGTTTTCAGACCGCAGTCCGGGTTGACCCACAGGCGCTCGGCCGGGATGCGCTGCACCGCCTTGCGCATCAGCTTGACCATCTCGGCGGTGTCCGGCACCCGCGGCGAATGGATGTCGTACACGCCCGGGCCGATTTCGTTGGGGTACTCGAAGGCCTCGAAGGCGTCCAGCAACTCCATGTCCGAGCGCGAGGTCTCGATGGTGATCACGTCGGCATCCATGGCGGCAATGGACTCGATCACGTCGTTGAATTCGCTGTAGCACATGTGGGTGTGGATCTGGGTTTCGTCGCCCACGCCGCTGGCGCACAGGCGGAACGACTCGGTCGCCCAGTCCAGGTAGCGTTGCCACTCGGCCGTGCGCAGCGGCAGGCCCTCGCGGAACGCCGCCTCGTCGATCTGGATGATCTTGATGCCGGCCGCTTCCAGGTCTACCACCTCGTCGCGCAGTGCCAGGGCCAGCTGGCGAGCCTGCACCTCGCGGCTGACGTCCTCGCGGGGGAACGACCACATCAGCATGGTCACCGGGCCGGTGAGCATGCCCTTCATCACCTTGCCCGTCAGGCTCTGGGCATAGCGGATCCACTCCACGGTCATGGCTTTCGGGCGGCTCAGGTCGCCGTAGATGATCGCCGGTTTGACGCAGCGCGAGCCGTAGCTCTGCACCCAGCCGAAGCGGGTGAACAGGTAGCCGTCGAGCTGCTCGGCGAAGTACTCGACCATATCGTTGCGCTCGGCCTCGCCGTGCACCAGTACGTCCAGGCCCAGGCGTTCCTGAATCTCCACCGCATGGCGAATCTCGCTGTGCATCGCATCGGTGTAATCGCCCAGCGACAGCTTGCCCTGCTTGAACGCCTGGCGGGCCAGGCGAATCGCCGAGGTCTGCGGGAAGGAGCCGATGGTGGTGGTGGGGAATGGCGGCAGGGCCAAACCAATGCGCTGCTTGGCGATACGCTGGGCGAAAGGCGAACGGCGCTGGCTGTCGCCCGCTTTCACCGCGGCGAGACGCGCCTGCACCTGGGGTTTGTGGATGCGCGGCGACGCCGCCCGGCTGGCCTGCACGGCGCGGCTTTCGGCCAGCGCCTTGTGTACCCCGGGGGCATCGGGCTGGTTGACGGCCCGCGTCAGCAGCGCGACTTCTGCACACTTCTGGGTGGCGAAGGCCAGCCAGCTTTTCAGTTCCGCATCCAGGCCTTCTTCACGGGCCAGGTCGACGGGGCTGTGCAACAGCGAGCAGGACGGCGCGATCCACAGGCGTTCGCCGAGGCGGCTGTGGGCGTGGCCGATCACCGCCAGGGCCTTCTCCAGATCGCAGCGCCATACGTTGCGGCCATTGACCACGCCCAGGGACAGCACCTTGTAGGCCGGCAGGCGGTCGAGAATGGTCGGGTACTGTTCTGGCGCGCGCACCAGGTCGATGTGCAGGCCGTCCACCGGCAGGTTGGCGGCCAGGCCGAGGTTGTCTTCCAGGCCACCGAAGTAGGTGGCGATCAGCTTTTTCAGCGGCTCGCGCTGCAAGATGTTGTAGGCGCGCTCGAAGGCGTTCTTCCAGTCCTGGGGCAAATCGAGCACCAGAATCGGCTCGTCGATCTGCACCCACTCCACCCCCTGCTCGGCGAGGCGCTGGAAGATCTGCCCGTAGAGCGGCAGCAGGCGTTCGAGCAACTCCAGTTTGTCGAAGCCCTGGGCCTCGCCCTTGAGCTTGCCCAGCCACAGGTAGGTCAGCGGGCCGATCACCACCGGTTTGACGCTGTGGCCGAGGGCATGGGCTTCGGCGACTTCCTCGAACAGCTGCTCCCAGCTCAGGGCGAACTGCTGGTCGGCGGTGAACTCGGGCACCAGGTAGTGGTAGTTGGTATCGAACCATTTGGTCATCTCTTGGGCGTGAGCGCCACCACAGCAACCTTCACCGCTGACGCCACGGGCCATGGCGAACAAGGTGTCCAGGGTTGGCTTACCATCCGCCGGGCGAAAGCGCTCGGGAATCACCCCGAAGGTCAGCGAGTGGGCCAGCACCCCGTCGTACCAGGCGAAGTCGCCCACCGGCAGCAGGTCGATGCCGGCATCCTTCTGCACCTGCCAGTGGCGGGCGCGCAGCTCGCGGCCCACGGCGCGCAGGCCGGCTTCGTCCAGTTCACCTTTCCAGAACGCCTCCTGGGCTTTCTTAAGTTCGCGGTCACGTCCGATCCGGGGGAATCCGAGGCTGTGTGCCAGGGCCATGGCGATATCTCCAATGCATAAACGATGGCGTGCATTGTCGGGAGTCAAGGCAGATGAAACAAACTCAACGTACTAACGTTAAAAACAAGTTTTACTCATGTACGAAAGATCCACCTCATGTGCCCGCCTGCCCCACTTGAGATGGCCGGTGCAGTCGGGCAAGCTGGCCGCAGACCTCTGGACCCAACCGGCATGCCCGAGCTTCCCGACGACCCCGCCCAGACCGAACGCACCCGCGAAACCGTGCTGCGCTACCACTACAGCTGGAAATACCGCGACCTTGACGCGGTGATGGCGCTCTATCATCCCGAGGTCGAGTACCGCGACTTCTTTCTCAACCGCAGCATGGGCCTGGCCGAGCTGCGCGACTACGTGCTCAGCACCATGCCGCGCCACCCGGAAGAAGCGCTGGAGCATACCGACCGCATCCGTATCGACGGCCACACCGCATTTATCCAGTACCGCACCACGCTGCATGGCGGCGAGGGGCTGGTGTCGTTTCGCACCGCCGAAGCCATCACCGTGCGCGACGGGCTGATCTGGCGAGTCAACGAATATGCCTCGCTGGTGCACGAAGGCCCCGATGCGCGAGCGCCGATCCAGAGCAGCGCGGCGATCAGCAAGCTGGGCCTGTCGACCCGCCAGTTGGGCTTCATGGCCCAGGACCTGCAGGATTACTTCCAGCGTCGTCAGCCGTTTCTCGACCCGGCCCTGAGCCTGCAGCAGGTGGCCAGCGCTACCGGCTACAGCCGCAACCAGATGTCCTACCTGCTCAATCAGGTGCTCGGCCAGAGCTTCTACCGTTACGTCAACCAGGCGCGCCTGCAGCACCTGCTCGAGCGCCTGCAGGCCGGCAACGACCTGCGGCGCATGGACGAACTGGCCTTCGAAGCCGGCTTCAACTCCCTGACCGCCTTCTACAGCACCTTCCGCCGGCATACCGGAATGACGCCAAAGGCCTATCTGAAAGACCTTTACGCGCGGACACGCACGCAAGACAACTGCTGAGTCGGCCACTAGGCTTGCCCCATACATCTCGTGTGGAAGCGGTGCATGAACGACTGGCGCAACATCAGCCTGTGGATGGATCAACTGGATGAGCCGCTGACCCCGCGCCCGTCGCTGCCCGGCGACCTGCAGGCCGATGTGGCCATCATCGGCGCCGGGTATACCGGGCTGTGGACGGCCTACTACCTCAAGCGCCAGGCGCCCGACCTGCGTATCGTCATCCTCGAGGCAAAGATCGCCGGCTTCGGCGCCTCCGGGCGCAACGGCGGCTGGCTGATGGGCAACCTGCTCGGCGAGGATCGCCTGCTCGCCGGCCTCAGCCCACAGGCACGGCGCGAATCCTACGACCTGCTGCACGGCATTCCTGACGAGGTCGGTCAGGTGCTGGAGCGCGAAGGCATCGACTGCGACTACCGCAAGGGCGGTGTGCTGTATTGCGCGGCCCGCTACCCGGAGCAGGAGCTGCGCCTGCGCGAATACCTGCGCGGCTACCGCGAAGAAGGCTTGAACGAGGACGACTATCGCTGGCTGCCCGCCGAAGAACTGGCCCAGCACCTGCGCATCCCGGGCGCCTACGGAGCGATTCACACGCCGCATTGCGCGACCATCCAGCCGGCGCGCCTGGTGCGCGGCCTGGCGCGCTGTGTCGAGGCCATGGGCGTGAGCATCTATGAAGGCACCCCGGCCCTGGGCTGGCAGGCCGGCAGCGTGCGCTGCGAGGCCGGTGAGGTGCGCGCCGACTGGGTGGTACCGGCCGTCGAGGGTTACTCGCCCAGGCTGCCGCCGCTGGGGCGCCACCAGATTCCGGTGCAGAGCCTGATCGTCGCCACCGAACCGCTGCCGGCCTCGACCTGGGCGGAAATCGGCCTGGAGCGCGGCCAGGCGTTCAGCGAAGCCAGCCGCCAGGTCACCTACGGCCAGCGCAGCCGCGACGACCGGCTGATCTTCGGCGCCCGCGGCGGCTATCGCTTCGGCAGCCGCCTGCGCAGCGACTTCAACCTCAGCGACGAAGAGCGTGGCCTGCGCCGCTACCTGTTCAGCGAACTGTTCCCGCAGCTGCGCAGCGTGCGCATCACCCACGCCTGGGGCGGCAACCTGGGCATGGCGCGGCGCTTCCACCCGCACATGCTCTGCGACCGCAGCGCCGGCATCGCCCTGTCCGGCGGTTATGGCGGCGAAGGTGTGGGCGCCAGCAACCTCGGTGGCCGCACCCTGGCCGACCTGATTCTCGGCCACAGCACCCTGCTCACCCGCCAACCCTGGGTGCGCCACGATACCCGTGTTCAGGACCTGCCACGCTGGGAGCCGGAGCCCTGCCGCTGGCTGGGGTACAACGCGATCATCCGCAGCTTCGTGCGCGAAGACAAATTGCTGGCCGACCCATCCAGCCGGCCCTGGCAGCGCTACATGGCGCAGCGTATCGCCAGCCTGATGGAAGGCTTCATGAAGTGAACGCTCTCTTCTCAATGTAAGGTTGCAAGCAATGACCATCACCCATTTCCGTGACACCGCACGCGTTGCACTCGACGAACACAACCCGGTCGCCGTGCCGCTCAGCGAACCCGCGGCCGTCACCTCGGTGACCTGCGTGGAGCGCGACGATGGCGTGGAAACCGGCATCTGGGAATGCACGCCCGGCCGCTGGCGCCGGCAGATCGTGCAGCAGGAGTTCTGCCACTTCATCGCCGGGCGCTGCACCTTTATCCCCGACGTGGGCGAACCGATCGAAATCAAGGCTGGCGACGCACTGATGTTGCCGGCCAACACCACTGGCGTGTGGGACATACAAGAAACGTTGCGCAAGACCTATGTACTGATTTTCTGACTGCTGCCTCCACAACATCGACAACAACGGTTGAGGTCTCCCATGCTGAAAACGCTTATCCCGCTGATGCTCGTCGCCTCGGTCAGCCAGGCGGCGCAAGATGTGCGCATCTACAACTGGACCGACTACATCGCCCCCGACACGCTGAAGAACTTCCAGCAGGCCAGCGGCGTAACGCCCCACTACGACGTCTACGACAGCAACGAAACCCTCGACGCCAAACTGATGGCCGGGCGCTCCGGCTATGACGTGGTGTTCCCCTCCAACCACTTTATGGCCCGGCAGATTCAGGGTGGCGCACTCAAGGAGCTGGACAAGAGCCAGCTGCCCAACTGGAAGAACCTCAACCCCACGCTGCTCAAGGCCCTGGAAGGAAACGACCCGGGCAACCAGCACGGCTTCCCCTATTTGTGGGGCAGCACCGGCATCGGCTACAACGTCGAGAAGGTCAAGGCGGTGCTGGGAAGCGACGTGCCCCTGGATTCCTGGGACCTGATCTTCAAGCCCGAGCTGATGGCCAAGCTGAGCAAATGCGGCGTGGCGATTCTCGACAATGGCCCGGAAATGCTGCCCATCGCCCTGCACTACCTGGGCCTGCCGCACCACAGCCAGAAGCCCGAGGACTACAAGAAGGCCGAAGCGCTGCTGATGGAGATGCGCAAGAACGTCGCCTACTTCCATTCCTCCAAGTACGTCGGTGAGCTGGCCAATGGCGACGTGTGCATGGCGGTCGGCTTCTCCGGCGACATCATGCAGGCCAGCGCCCGCGCCAGGGAGGCCGGCAACGGCGTCGACATCGCCTACGTGATTCCCAAGGAAGGCGCGCCGATGTGGTTCGACATGGTCGCCATGCCCAAGGATGCGCCCAATGAAAAGGCTGCCTACGCCTTGATGAACTACCTACTCGAGCCAGAGGTGATCGCCGCCATCAGCGACCATGTGCATTACGCCAATGGCAACAGCCAGGCAGACGGGCTGGTCGACCCGACACTCAAGGCCGATACCACCGTCTACCCGCCCGATGACGTGATGGAAAAACTCTACGCCCTGGAAGCCATGCCGCTGAACATCGACCGCATCCGCACGCGGATCTGGACCAAGGTGAAAAGCGGCACTTGATACCGTTACGAAGGCTGGCGCCCCTGGGCGCCAGCCCGGCGGTCAGATCCACAGATCATTGATCGCCGTACGCTCCCCGCCTTCTGCCCCGGTGTTAAGCACGCCGCGCGGCTCGATCAGCAGCAACTTCACCTCATCCTCGGCATAGGGCTTGTGCTCCACGCCCCTGGGCACCACGTACAGCTCGCCGCTGCCCAGGGTTACCGAGCCGTCACGAAAATCCAGGCGCAACTGGCCGTCGAGCACCAGAAAGGCTTCGTCGGTTTCGGCATGGGCATGCCAGATGAAATCGCCCTGCAGGCGCGCCACCTTGAATTGGTAGTCGTTCATTTCCGCGACCACGCGAGGTGACCATTGCTCGGCGATCAGGTCGAGCTTGCGGATCAGGTTGATGGGGTGCTTGGTGGAGGGATTGGGCTGGCTCACAGGTGGTTCCTCGGTTGGTTTTCACCACTCTAGCGAGGCACCCCGGGCGCTATCTTGTACGATCCTGCAACTTCACCATGCTCAGCCAGCGCGCCGGAGACAGGCCGAAGCAGGCCACGAAATGCCGGGTCATATGGCTCTGGTCGAAGAACCCGGCGATCAGCGCCGCATCGGCCAGGCCGATGCCCGCCAAGGCCAACTCACGGCAGCGCTCCAGGCGGCGCATGGTCACGTAACGGTAGGGGCTGGTGCCGAACAGCGCGCGAAAGTCCCGCGACAGGCTCCAGCGATCGCGCCCGCTGACGTGCTCCAGCTCATCCAGGGTAACGCTCGCGCCGTTGCGGCTATGGATGTACTCGCGCGCCCGCTGCGTGGCGGGGTAATCGAAGGCGCGGCGACCGCGGGGCTTGCCGGCGACGGCTTCGAGGGCGCGGGCCAGGTCGTAGATCGCGTCGTCTTCTTCCAGCGACTCCAGCGGGTTGTCCATCGCCTGCATGAACGATTCGGTAGCGCTGCGCAGGCGCGGGTCATCGCTCAAGCCGCCAACCACGAAGGGCAGCGGCTTGCCGCCAAGCACCTGCTGGATCAGCACCGGGTCGATATACAGCATGCGGTAATGAAAGCCGGCGTCGGTGCCGGCCATGCCGTCGTGCAGCTCGTCCGGGTGCAGCACCAGGGTGCCGCCGGGCAGGCTGTGGCGCATGGCGCGCCGATAGCGAAAGCTCTGCACACCGGACAAGGTGCGGCCGATGGCGTAGGAGTCGTGGCGATGAGGGTCGTAGCCATGGCCGCTGAAATACGCCTCGATGCGTTCCACCCGCCCCTGATCAGGGCTGCGCAGCAACCAGTCTCGGTCGTTGGTAGGTATGCCCATTCTCTACAGCCCCATTCAAAAATTGACCTCACCAGGCGGACGCTTCAGCACCTACTGGTCACAAGGCTCTCGCGTCAGCAATCACGTGAGGTCAGGGCCGTTTTTTCTCATTGCCTACAGCCGCGCGGAACCAAGTAACTGCGGCCCTACATCACGTTTAAGCAGCTCGTACACCACAGTGATGAACAACTCGCGTGTCGACTCATCGCTCAGCAGCCTGGTCGCCATACTGGTGTGGCTGCTCATGGCCCCGACGATGGCCTCGATGGCCCGAACCGGCAAATCAGCCCTCATCGCCTGCTCGCGGCTGTTGTTATTAATCTGCGCCATGACCAGTTGATCGCCACGCAGCTTCTCGGAAACCTGCAGCGCCAACATGACTTGATCAGTATCGGAAACGTCTTTGCCAAACGCAGCATTAAGGCGCTCGATCAGCTCTGTCAGGTACTTCTTCTCGCGGTCACGCGCTTCACGTAGACCGTTGTCGGTAATTCCATAAAGACCAGGGCTCTCGCCCTGCTGCACCACCCCATCGAGCCGCTCGCCTGGTTTGACTCGGTAATGGCTGAGCTTGAGGTCGCCCAAATCCACCTGCTCGGCGCCAATGCCCTTGAGGCGCTTGCGCAGCAGGCGGGCGAAACTGGCGAAGGCTTCCAGGCTCGGGTCGCCCAAGTCCACCAGTTGCGCGATGTATTCATAGCAACGCACGAACTTGGACAGGCTCTCGCTGAAGATCAACAACGCGTCGCGTTGCTTGCAGTACTCCGCGCGCTGCGCGTCGGCATAGGCTGCGCCTGCTTCGTCGCCAACTTCTTCGGCCTTGAGCAAAGCCCGCTCCCACTGTTCGATGGCATCGGTGAGGGTCTTGAGCTTGCCATTGAAGCGGTCGGTGGCAGGCTGGGTCAGCGCATAGAGTTTCTGGTGGGTGACCTTGGGATCGATGATGGCATCACCGAATACCTCTACTTCGGCGCGCTCGTACAGGTGCATGCCATCCAGGCGTTGGCGGATGTCGAAGACGATGTTGGGGTCTTGAATATCGGCCATCCGCGCATCGCGGTAGAAGGTCTGGAAGGCTTCGAGTATCTCCTTGGCCTCGTTGGCGAAGTCGATGACGTAGGTCTTATCCTTGCCTGGATAAGTACGGTTCAGCCGTGACAGCGTCTGCACCGCCTCCACGCCGGAAATCTTCTTGTCCAGGTACATGGCCACCAGCTTGGGCTGGTCGAAACCGGTCTGGTACTTGTTGGCGACGATCATCACCTGGTAATGCGGCGTATCGAACAGCGTGCGCATGTCCTGTTTGCCCAGCCTGGGGTTGAGGTTCTGCTCGTTGAAGGCATGCTCGTCCGGCAGGCTGGCGGCCAGCGGTGCTTTCAGATCCACATCAAGGTTGGGCACATCACCGGAGAACGCCACCATCGCCCGTACATTGGCGTAGCCGCGCCGGTTGCAATAATCCTCCAGCGCGAGGTGATACTTCACCGCGGCTGCGCGCGAACTGGTCACCACCATGGCCTTGGCCTGGCCACCGAGCAGGTGAGCGACGTTCTTGCGAAAGTGCTCGACGATCAGCTCCACCTTCTGCCCGACGTTCACCGGGTTCAGCGACAGCCACTTGGCCAGCTTGCGCCGCGCGCTCTTCTCGTCCACACGCTTGTCGCCCACCAGCTCGCTGCCAATGCGCAGCGCCACGTCGTAACTGGTGTAGTTGCGCAGCACATCGAGGATGAACCCCTCCTCGATGGCCTGCTGCATGGTGTACAGGTGAAACGGCACAGGCGGGTTGCCTTCGCTGACTGGCAACTCGGGCTGACGCGGGCGACCGAACAGGCTCAGCGTCGAGTGCTTGGGCGTGGCGGTAAAAGCGAAGTAGCTGGCGTTATTCGGCCGGCTGCGCGACGACTGCCAAACCGACAAACGCTCATCACGCGAGAGCTTTTTCCACTCATCCTCGCTCTGCCCGGTGAGCACGTAGCGCAGATCGTCCGCCGTGCTGCCGCCCATGGAGCTGTGCGCCTCGTCGATAATGATGGCGAAGCGGCGATCACGCAGGTTGCGCTCTTCGAGAATGGCCTTCTGTGCATGGGGAAACGTTTGCAAAGTGCAGACGATGATCGGCACGCCCGCCAGCATCGCCTCGGCCAGTTGCTTGCTCTTGGGCAGGCTTGACTGCTCCCGGTCGATGGCGCGCACCACGCCGGCCTGGTGGTCGATCTGGCGAATCGCCTCCTGCAACTGCTGATCCAGCACCTGGCGGTCAGTCACCACGATGACGCTATGAAAATACGGCTCGCCATCAGGGCGACGCACACGGATCAGCGAATGCGCTGTCCAGGCGATGGTGTTGGTCTTGCCGGAACCAGCGCTGTGCTGAATCAGATAGGGTTGGCCAACGCCTTCACGACGCACCGCATCGATCATCCGCGTCACCCCGTCCCATTGATGAAAGCGCGGGAAAACCAGTCGCTCCTTGAACCGGGTATTGCCGTTGACGTCCTGCTGGGCCTTGCGCTCCAACAGCACGAAACGGTGGAAGATATGCAGCCAGTTATCCTTCTGCAGCACGGTCTTCCACAGATAGCTCACCGGGTAATCATCGCCCTCGGCCTTGTTGCCGGCGGCGCCATCATTGCCCCGGTTAAACGGCAGAAACACCGTCTCGCCCCCTGCCAGTTGCGTGCTCATGCGGATATCGCTGTCGCTCATGGCGAAGTGCACCACCGAGCCACGCTTGAAGGTCAGCAGCGGTTCGCTGCCACCGCTCTTGCGCTCCGGACGACGATCCTGGCGGTACTGCGCCATGGCCGCCTCCACCGACTGGGTGAAATCGGTCTTCAGCTCCACCGTAGCCACGGGAATGCCATTGATGAACAACGCCAGGTCGAGTTCATCGGCCTTATCCTGCGAATAACGCAGTTGCGGCACCACCCGCAGGCGATTGGCGGCGTAACGCATGGCCACCGTTTCGTTGCGAGCATCCTCGGGTAGCGCCTGGCTCATGGCCAGGGTGCCGGCGCCAGCGATAGAGAAACCGCTGCGCAACACATTCAATGTGCCACCGTCGGTCTTGTTCTCCAGTTGCTTGACCAGGCGATCGAGCAACGCGGCTTCGGTGCCAGCCCCATTGAGCGCACGCAGCTTGGCGATTGCCTCAGCCTGGCTGGCCTCCAGCCAGGCCAGCACATCTTCGCTGTACAGCGCACGCACTGCGTCGTAGTTCGCGGAGCTACCGACCAGCCAACCGGCTGCAGCCAGTTGTTCGACGATATGTCGCTCCAGTTCAAATTCGTGGTGCACGTGGCTCATGCCATCCCTCGCAATCCAGCAACCATCAACTCAATGGGCTCACGCCCGCGTGTCATACAGCCCGCGCTGCTCGGCCAAGCGCGCCCGCTCCCGATCCAGTTCGGCGCGCAGCTCTTCTTCGCTGGGCAGCACCAGCTTGTACTTGCTGGCGAACAATTGCTCGCTGCCCTGCAATACCGAGTAGCGCACAAGGGACGCATCTTTTTGCGCGCAGAGGATGATGCCCACGGTCGGGCCATCCTCCGGGCCGCGTTTAAGGTCATCGAACATGCGCACGTACATGTCCATCTGGCCGATGTCCTGGTGGGTCAGCTCGCCGCGTTTGAGATCGAAGATCACGAAGCACTTGAGCAGGTAGTTGTAGAACACCAGGTCGATATAGAAATCCTTGCTCTCGGTGCTGATGCGCTGCTGCCGACCGACGAAGGCGAAGCCTTTGCCCAGCTCCAGCAGAAACTGCTGTAACTGACCGATCAACGCCTGCTCCAGCTCGCTTTCCAGCAAGGTGCCGGCATTGGGCAGGCCGAGAAACTCCAGCAGCACCGGGTCACGCACGAACTCACGTGGGCTCTTGCCCAGCGCCTGCAGGTTGCTCGCGGCCTCCTGCTCGACAGCTGCGCGATCCTGGCTGGCCAGCAGCCGCTCGTAGTACAGCGTGCCGATCTGCCGTTCCAGCGCACGGGTGCTCCAGTTCTGCGTGGCGGCCTCGTTCATGTACCACTGCCGGGCGCTGTCGTTTTCCACCTTGAGCAGGGTGCGATAGTGCGTCCAGCTCAATTCGGAACGCAGTGCGTTCCAAATCGGGAATGCCTGGTAGAAGGCGCGCATATGCCGCAAGTTGCGCTCATCGAAGCCCTTGCCGAACTCGGCCGTCAGCCCATTGGCCAGTGTTGCCAGCAGCTTCTTGCCGTAGGCGGCTCGTGCCTGCCCACCCTGCTCGAATTCGATGATATGCCGCCCCACTTCCCAGCAGGTTTGCACCTGAATCGCATCCACCGCACGCAGGACCTGCTGTCGCGCCTGCCGGATCAGCTCGGCCAGTTCGGTGAGCAAAGGTTGCAGCGTGGTATCTGGGTTGGACGCGCTCATGCGTCCTCCACTGACGGCTGAAGCGAACTCAACTGTTGGTCTTGCCAGGCTGCATAAGTCTGGCCGGTCCCCTCGACCAGCCAAGAGGTACGCCCGTTGGCAGAGCGGCCACACACGACGGCAGCCGCAGCACTGGGGCTGCTGAAAGCACAGTCGTCACTGAACGTCAGGTGTTCGCTGCCATCAGCGACCAGCATCCCCTCGGCGACCAGTTGCTTGAACAGGCTCTGATAGCCACGCTCTGTCCCCACCCAGTCTGGGCGGGCCTTGGAACCTTTGAACACGAAGAACTCACCATCGACTTCCTGACCCTGCGCAGCGATGCGATAGCGCGGAACCTCCAGCATGAAGCGCGGTGAGCGATTGACTGGTGCCGCCGTAGAGGCCAGCAATGTCGCCGAGGGCTTGCTGAGTTCACGCAGAAACTCGAAGCCCAGCACCGGCAGCACCGTGCGGATCTGCTCGAGAAAAAACGCCATATCGGCACGGTCGGACTCTGGCAGCCCAATGTATTCATGTGCCGTACCGTTACTCAGCACGCAGCGGCCGGCGGCTGTGGCAATACCGATCAACTTGCTTTCCAGGTACTTCACATGGGCCTTGGTCAGGTTCTGATCCTTGCTGGTGACCAGACATACGCGCTCCCAGAAGTCCTTGCCGCCCGCCTCTTCCGGTCGGTTATGGCTTTTCAGGCGTTGTGCCACATCATCGGACTCGCCGATGTACACGCGGGTGCGCAGGCTGTCGTCCGGGTCGGGGCCGACCAGAAAGTACACACCGGTACGCGCGCACTCCGGGCGCTGCACTAACTCCGCAAGTTTGCTGCGCGGGCCAGTCAGCACGTGGCCCGTCCAGTTCATGATCTCGGCGGTGAGCAGGCCATTGGGCGTGCCGTCCACCAGAAAGAGTCGAATGCTGCGGCCTTGGGTCATGGCACATCCTTGTCAGGTGTTAGCGAGGAAGAGTGAAGCGGACCATATCACGCGGGGCGGATCGCGCTCTGTTCATCCACAGATGTAAGGCACGGCGGCAGGCAGCCGCCTGCAAGACCGCGCGGTGGATCGATAAAGCGTGATCCACCATACGGCTCACACCACCTCCCTCAGGTCGATCTGGCCGGTTACGGCAGCGGTGATCAGAGCGGAGCGGCGTTCTTTTAGGAGGGTGATGCTGTGTTCGGTTTTGACTCTCAAGTCATCCAGCCTTGCAGTGGCCTGGGCTAAAGATGCAACGATCTCTTTTTGCTCCTCGGCAGGAGGCATAGGAAGCTGAGCACTGTTCAATGACTCACGATTGATTTTAGGCATAGCCACACGATCAGCTTCTAGCACAGCGAATGCCGAAAAAGGTTCAGAAAGCAGGAACCAGAAAAGATATTGATTGCTCATTCCCGAATGACCACGCATCGGGTACATGTCAGCACTACAGAGGCTCACATCAGGTGCTATGCAAACCTTTCTCAGTGCTGGGCGAATTTTGCTGTAGACAACATCCCCCTTCTGGCAAAGATATTTGCCACTCTCAGCGCTCTGCTCTGCTGCTGTTTCAGTGTAAAGAATCAATCCTGAGCCAGACTCGATGTGATTCGGCGCAAGCAATGTCATTTCCCGATATGGGGATACCTCTGGATCGACTTGCCCCTCTGCAATGAACACACATCGCTGGAAATTGAGCACACACCAATGCCCCGGCACTTCCCCCAACCACTCCACGCCGGAGTCTTTCATCTTCACGTTCGGGTCAAGCCCCTTGGTGACGGCATGGGTGATCAGCGCCTGGCGCTTTTCGCGCAGCAGTTCGATAAAGCGGGTCTTCTTTTCAATGAGTGCGTCGATGCGAGCGGTCTCGCGGTCGAGATAATGAACAGCAGTCTCCTGCTCCTTTGAGCTAGGCACTGTCATAACCATATTGGCAATGTCATCAAGGCTTAGCTGAATTTTGGTTCCGCCGTATCCCTGAGACTCAAGGTAAGTTTTGCCCACCCAGGAAAGTGCAACATAGCCAACCCAATGTGGCGAAAGAAAATTCCCTGCTATTCGAGCTAGCGCTACGTGCTGACTGACGTAAGCTGCGACAAACCCCTCAGGCACTACAGCGACAGATCCTAGATAAGCAGTAATCGAGAACAACACATCACCGGCGAGAACTTTGGTTCGTTCGCCTTCTGCCCCGGCCGGCACCTCCACAAACTGAATGTCAGACAAGTCCAGCTCAAGGCTATCTCGCCGGAGATTTCCAATTCGCAAGAACAAAGCACCAATTTCGGAATAGTGCTCAGCCCACCCTCGCGATCCGCTTGTCAGAAAAGAAAGGTCGCGTTTGAGGGGAGCTACCTGCCAATGCTCCGGCACCCGCCCCAACCACTCCACCCCGGAATTCTTATAGGCCGGATACGGCTTGTACTGACTCACGCCGTCACCTCACCCAGCAGCGCGGCGATCTCGGCTTCCACGGCCTTGAGGTCAGCGTCGATCTCGGCCAGCGGGCGTGGCGGCTGGTAGACGTAGAAATAGCGATTGAAGTTGATTTCGTAGCCAACGATGCCTACCTGGCCGTCCTTGGGGTCGAGCTTGCCGGTGTCGATCCAGGCATCGGGCACATGGGGCAGCACTTCGCGGGCGAAGTAGTCGTCGACGTTTTGGCTCAGCGGCACGTTCTCGAACTCGCGCAGCTCGGGGTCGGGCTGCTGCTTGCCCTTGTCATCGAGCATCGGCTGGGCGTTGGGGTCACGTTCGCCGAAGCAGGCCAGTGCGGCTTTCAGCGCGGCCTTGCCGAGCTTCTTGATACCAGCGGCCTTGAGGAAGGCCGGCAGGTTGTCGAACTCGCCGCTCACGCTGGCGAAGGCGTCGATCTGATCAGCGCCCTTGGCCTCGCGGTAGGCGGCGAGATTTTGCGGCGTCACGGCAAAGCGCAGGCGCAGCGGGCGCTCGACGGTGATGCGGCGGTAGCCGAAGTCGGTAGTGGCGAATATCTTGGTATTCGAACCGTCTTCACAGGCTTCGTGCAGCTTGGCGATCTCGGCGATCTGCGCCTCGGACAGGTACTTGCGCTTGTTGCCCAGGCTCTTGCGCATGGGCGCGTGCATGGCGGTGGCGTCGATCAACTGCACCTTGCCTTTACGCAGTTCGTCCTTGTGGTTGAAAAGCACCCAGACATAGGTGCCGATGCCAGTGTTGTAGAACAGGTCATTGGGTAGAGCGATGATCGCCTCCACCCAGTCGTTCTCCAGTATCCAGCGGCGAATCTCCGACTCGCCCGAGCCTGCGCCGCCGTTGAACAGCGGCGAGCCGGACAGCACGATGCCGATGCGCGTGCCGCCCTCTTCCGGCGGTTTGCGCTTGGACAGCAGGTGCATGAGAAACAGCAATGAGCCATCGCCCACACGCGGCAGGCCAGGGCCGAAGCGCCCGTAGAAGCCATGCTGGCTGTGCTCGACCTGCACCTGCGGCTGCACCTTCTCCCACTTCACGCCGAACGGCGGGTTGGCCAGGCAGTAGTCGAAGCGCTCGGAGGGCAGAAGGTCGTTGGACAGGGTGTTGCCGAGCTTGATGTTCTTGGTCTCGAAACCCTGGATGAGTTTGTCCGCCACGGAGATGGCATAGGTTTCCGGGTTCAGCTCCTGGGCGTAGGGCACGATGCGCGCCGGGGCCTTCCATTCATCCTTGACCAGTTCGATGGCCGAAGACAGAAAACCGCCCGTACCGGCGGCGCAGTCATACACGGTGCGTACTGCGCCCTCCTGGTTGAGGGCGCGGTGATCGGGGGCGAATACCAGGGTGGTGGTCAGGCGTACCACATCACGCGGGGTAAAAAACTCTCCGGCGGTGTCGTTGGCGGATTCGGCGAACTTGCGGATCAGGTGCTCGAACACCAGGCCCATTTCGTGGTTGCTCAGCACCTCGGGGCGCAGGTCGATGGCGGCGAATTTCTGCGTGACCAGGTACAACAATTTGGCCTTGTCGAGCTGCACCAGCCAGTCGGAAAAGGAGAAGTGCTCGAACACCTGCCGCGCGTTGGCGGAAAACTTGGCGATGTAGTCTTCAATGTTAGCGCGGGTATCGGTAGCACCCAGCGTAGCCAGGTCATACTGCGAAACGTTATAGAACTTGGCCTTGGCCGTAGCGGGCAGGATCAGATCCAGATCGACGCTGCTGGATTTCATCGCCTGATACTGGGCACGAACCTCGTCACGGGTCGGCTCAAGCACGCACTCAAGGCGGCGTAGCAACGCGAAGGGCAGGATGATGCGACCGTAGATGGATTGCCTGAAATCGCCGCGCAGCACATCGGCCACGTTCCAGATGAAATCGGCGAGGTTTTGCTGGTTCACGCGAGGTATTCCTTGAGCAGATGCCAGAGAGCGTTGCACACGCCTCCGGGCCGGGTATTTCTGAAGATGGCGAACCTTAACCGCTAGGCAGACGACGAGCCAGTTTTTAGGTAACTCAGCAATGGGTAAACGCACAGCGGCGCCCAATGAAAGCGTACTGACAGAAACCCGAGCGCGCGGGCAGGCGCTTGCCTAATTCATAATTACTGGCGTACTCGACGGCAAGCCCTCACCGCGACCACTGCGGATCCGTGGTGAAGGCGATGGTCAGCCAGCGGTTGGGGCCCTCTTCGCCAAGGGCCTGGCCGATGACGTCGCGCAGGGCGTCCCATTCGTCGAGGGTTTGCGCCGGCCAGTCCGCCGGCACGATGAAGTACAGCTCGATCTGCCGGGCGCGGCCGACCCGGGCGACGTAGGCCTGGTAGCTGATGAAGCCGTACCGCTCGACGATGGCCTGGGCCACGCTGTCCACGTGCTGCTTGAGCGCTGGCGGGGTGACCAGCAGGATATCCGCCAGCGCCTGGCGGATGGTGGCCAGCGGCAGCGGCAGAATCACCAGGCAGATCACCGCCAGCACCGCCGGATCGATGTAGGGACCGAGCCAGGCGTAGCGGGTCTGTTCGGTCAGATGACCGATGACGAAGGCGACCAGCAGGGCCAGGGAAATGCACCCGGACATCACCCAGGCCTTGGCATCCAGGGCGAGAAAATCCGAGCGGATGCGCCGGTTGGCGCGAAACTCGTAACAGGCGAACGCAAAGCAGATCAGCGTGGCGATGCCGGCATACAGCGACGCCAGGCCGAACTCCAGCGGCGTGCCGCCGGACAGCAGGTTGCCGACGGCGTTGATCAGCGCATAGGCCGCCACGCCGCACAGCAAGGTGCCGTTGAGCGCCAGCACCATGGGTTCCAGGTGCCAGAAACCCATGTTGAACCGCTCAGCCAGCCGGCGGCTGGCTTCGCTCTCCGAGGTGTGCCGGCGAATCAGCGTGGACACCATCAGGGCCAGGCCGCTCATGCTGGCATCGGCCAGGGAGTAGACGCCGTCGAAGACGATGGAGAACGACCCGGACGCCAGGCCGATGACCACCCCGAAGACCGCCACCAGCAGGGCCATGGCAATCGAGCCACGCAGGATGCCCTGTTCCGTGTTCGCCATCTGCACGCTCCCTAAGTGGACAAAACCACAAGGATACAGATCCCCGTGAGCCCCCGCAGGTGGCTTGTTTAGCGCCTGTTTCAGGCCAAGGATTCCAGCGGTTTACCCTGCAGACTGCGCCGCCCGACAAACGGTTTGTGGTCCATCGGCAGGCCGGCGAGAAGACTCGCTCCCCCAGACAACATGACGATGCTGCGTCGCAGGTTGCTCTCGATGAACACACCCCGCTGCGTCGCCAGCGCGCGTTCTACACCTATTATCCCAAAGTATCGCGGCCGCACTGTGACATCGCACTCAGCGATGCGACGCTTTACCCAATCTGCTATTCAAGGCCTGAGGGGCCGCTTGACGCACCCCGGCACAGATCAAAAAATATGGATTCTTTATGCGCCACTAGTTGTGTCCGGAACGATTTTCGAGGTAAATCGCGTCCAGATATTTCAGGTGGCATGATTCGAGCCTGGGCTGCAGTGGAAAAACCGTTGGTCACGGGCAGATTCAGCCCGCCCCTGGCACGTTCCAGCCCTCGCAGACGCCGCCCGCAAACCAACTACACGCTGCCGGGCATTGCCTGGCGGCGTGCCTTGGCATTCCACGGGTAGAGAGCATCGCAGGCATGGCAAATCGCTTCAGCGCTCACCCAACGACTGCCGAGCGCAACGCAGGCTGTCCGGTCCCTCATCAGGGCCGGCGGCTGCCAGGCAACGCATCGATCAACAAAACCACGCGTTGCCTGGAACAACCCACCTCTCTCACGAGCCAGACGTAACCCTCCATGTTCGAACTATTCAGCGGGCTTGATGCCTGGTTGGCGCTGAGCCTCGCACTCGCCCTGCTCTTCGTCCTCACCTTCGAATTCATCAACGGTTTCCATGACACGGCCAACGCCGTGGCCACGGTCATCTACACCAAGGCCATGCCGCCAAACCTGGCGGTGGTCATGTCCGGCATCTTCAACTTCCTCGGCGTGCTGCTTGGCGGCGTCGGCGTGGCCTATGCCATCGTCCACCTGCTGCCGGTGGAGCTGTTGATCAACGTCAACACCAGCCGCGGCCTGATCATGGTGTTCTCGCTGCTGGCGGCGGCGATCACCTGGAACCTGGGCACCTGGTACTTCGGCATTCCGGCCTCCAGCTCGCACACCCTGATCGGCTCGATCCTCGGTGTCGGCCTGGCCAACGCGCTGCTCACCGACATCCCCCTGGGCGATGGCGTGAACTGGCAGAAGGCGATGGACATCGGCCTGTCATTGATCTTCTCGCCAATCGCCGGTTTCGTGGTCGCCGCCCTGCTGTTCCTGGCGCTCAAATACTGGATGCCGACCCCCAAGGTGCACAGCACGCCGGTGCTGCGCAAGGAAACCAAGGGCAAGAACAAACCACCGTTCTGGAACCGCCTGGTGCTGATCGTCTCGGCCATGGCGGTGAGCTTCGTGCACGGCTCCAACGACGGCCAGAAAGGCATCGGCCTGATCATGCTGGTGCTGATCGGCATCGTGCCGGCCAAGTTCGTGCTCGACCTCAATACCACCACCTACCAGATCGAACGCACCCGTGATGCGGCCATTCACCTGGGCGAGTTCTACCAGCGCAACGCGCCGACCCTGAACGAGTTCCTGGCCCTGGGTAAACCCGCCAACACCGAGCTGCCCAGGCAGTTCCGTTGCGACCCCAAGCTCACCGAACCCACCATCAGCGCCCTGTTGCGCACCCTCGACGGCGTGACCGACTACCGCACCCTCAGCGAAGAAGCGCGTATCGATATCCGTCGCTACCTGTTGTGCCTCGACGATTCGGCCAAGAAGGTCGGCAAGCTGCCCGAGCTGTCGGCCCGCGACAAGGCCGACCTCGACAAGCTGCGCAAGGACCTCACCGCCACCACCGAGTACGCGCCCTTCTGGGTGATCCTTGCCGTGGCCCTGGCCCTGGGCATCGGCACCATGGTCGGCTGGAAACGCGTGGTGAAGACCGTCGGCGAGAAGATCGGCAAGCAGGGCATGACCTACGCCCAGGGCATGAGCGCGCAGATCACCGCGGCCTGCGCCATCGGCCTGGCCAACGTCTACAGCCTGCCGGTGTCGACCACCCACGTGTTGTCCTCGGGCGTGGCCGGCACCATGGTCGCCAACCGCAGCGGCCTGCAGGGCAGCACCATCAGCAATATCCTGCTGGCCTGGGTGCTCACCCTGCCCACCTCCATGGCCCTGGCCGCCGGCCTGTTCTATGTCTCGACGCTGATCTTCGGCTGATCGAACCACGAGGCACCTGCCCCAGGTGCCTCGTCTCTTCTCCAACCGCTATTTGCAGCTCCAGCGCATGCTCTGCGCCAGAATATGCGGGTGGCTGTCGATGGGCTCCCATTCGTCCAGAAACACGAAACCGTGCCGCTGGTAGAACTGCACGGCGCGGGTGTTCCCGGGAGCGACTTCGAGAAACAGCGCCTCCAGGCCCAGCGCCACCGCACGCGCCTTCACCGCTCCCACCAATTCGTCCGCCACGCCTTTGCCCCGCGCCGCCGGCTCGACCCACATGGCGATCAGCTCATAGCGGCTGGCATCCCGAAACCCGGCGCCCACCAGGCCAACCGGCCTGCCGTCGTCGAGCGCCAACCAAAATTGCGTCCTCTCGCCCGCCGCCCGAACCTGCCACTGCGCGTCGCTGTCGGCCGCTGCCGCCTGGTAACTCACGCCAAAGGCGGTCGGCGTGTCCCGAAGTGCAGCGAGGCGGATCCGTTTCAGCAGTGTCCAGTCATCCTTTCGTGTGGTGCGGATATCCATGAGATTCCTGATTGCTCCTGATTGAAATGCGCCGGGCGCACCGATTAGCCAGGCGCTTCACATCAGGCAACGCCCGGCAGACCTACAATGCCGTACGGGTGGCCAGCGCTACCAGCAGAAGACACCAACGGGCACCGGGAAAACACCATGAAGCACAGACTCAAACAGCTGGCGATCGCCCTGGCAGTGATTCTGGCGGCGTTGAGTGCGCTGTTCGCTGGCGTGCTGTACTGGGCGGTGCCGACCGCCCAGGTGCGCAACGAGTCGGCCGCGGCGGTGCAGGTGGTGGCCCAGTGGCGTGACCAAAGCCGCGACCTGGGCTCGATCCGGCCGGGGCAGACGGTGGCCTTCAAGGTGCCTGGCGAGGGCGGCATCAGCTTCAGCGTGACCTATGCCGATGGCCGCCAGGTGACCAGCCGCGAGATGTATTACACCCTGACCACCACCGTGCTGGCGGTGGTCAGCGAGCAGTCCGTCAGCGTGGATAGCGAGCTGGGGCTGGCAACCGCTGACCAGGATCCGCGCAAGGGGCCTGGCCAGGGTCGTTAACGCGATGCCCGCTGCGAATCAGACCAGCGCCTCCAGCCCCAGCTCACGCGCACACTCGGCCAGGGAGCGGCGCTGGGTCTCGGCGTACAGCGCCAGCTCGTCGTGCACCGTGGCGCCGAGGGCGGCCTGAAAAGCCTGCTGGTTGGCGGTGGCGGCGTAGCTGACCTGGGCGTCGTCACCGAGGTTGGACTGGAAGATCCCCGCGGCGCTTACCGGCAGAAAGTCCTCGTACACCAGCGGCTGGAAATGCACCTGGGCGGTCTCGATCAGCGCCTCCAGGCTGCGTGGCCGCGCCTCGTCATGGCGTGCGGCCTTGCCCGCGTCGGTGACGAAGTAACGGAAATACGCCAATCCTTCACGGCGCATCGCCGGATAGCTGTCCGGGAAGGCCTCGAAGCGTTGTTCCAGCAAGTCGGCATAGCGCTGGGCATTGGCCTCGCTGGGTGATTCGCCCAGATCCTCGCGAGCCTGGTTGAGCAGCCTGTCGTACAGCGCGCGACCGGCGGCGGTCAGCGCCGCACCGCGCTGTTCGATCTCGCCGAACCGCGCGGTATGGCTGCCGGTCGCGCCGCTCTGACCGACGAACGCCACCGGCTCCTGTAGCGCCTTGAAGCTGGTCTGGCGCAGCAGGATCGGGCACTGGCGCCGGGGCGGCCCCTCCACCACCGCCTTGGGCGTGATGCCGCGCCCGGGCATGGCCACCTGGACCGCGTCGATATCCAGCGTACGCGGCGTCAGGTGGTTGATATGCGGGCCCTTGAAGGCCACCACGTCGGCGATCAGGCGGTGCTGGCCATGCAATAGGTCGTACTCGGCGGCAGTCACCGTGGCTTCGGTGTGCCAACGGAAGGTTTCCAGGGCTTCGCTGACGAACGCCTCGGCGTCCGCGGCATTCAGGCCGCCCTCGGCCTCGCGCTGCGCGATCAATGCCCGTGCCCGCGGGGTGAAGATGTCGCGCTTGGCAAGAATCGCCGCGGCCAGGGCGCGCAGTTCTTCGTCCTCGATCAGTTCCAGGCGCAGCAGCGAGGTGAACACCCGAAACGGGCTGACCTGCAGCTCGGCCTCGTGCACCGCGCGAAAGGCGGTGGAATGCACCGGCACCCCGGCCGAGCCAAGGTCGTAGTAGCCGACCGGCTGCATGCCCATGACCGCGAACAGGCGGCGAATGGTCGACAGCTCCTCGGCCGTGCCGACGCGGATCGCGCCGTGGCGCTCCATGGACAGGCGCTCGATCTCGCCGGTCCACTCGAGCTGCTGCCTGAGCGACGCGCAGCCTGCCAGCACCCCGGCGTTGGTCTGCGCCACCAGGTCGAGCAGGTCGCCATACAGCGGCACTTCGGCGCGGTACATCGCGGACATGGCGCTGGAAAACTGCGCGCGAATGGCAGACGGATCGACAAATCCTCGGGTGCTCATGATGGCGAAAGCCTCCTGTCGCTTTTAGGGTGCCCCTCACGCCTCCGGGCGCAGCCCTCCGCTGTCGGGTGGCGGAGCAGCATACGCCTATCAAAGCGAGTTGCAGGGCCGTTCCACAAGCGAAATAAAGTGCTGCCATCATTCCTTGAATTCAGGAACTGGCTGAACGCCGCCCGTACCGGCCCGGGCCTTTTCCAGAATCCAGTCGATCAGCGCCCTGACCTTCGGCACCTCGGCGGATTGCTCGGCGAAGGCGATGAAGTGGGCGCCCTGGCTGGGCTTGTAGTGCTGCCAGGGGATCACCAGCTTGCCTTCCTGCAGCTCCTCCAGGACCAGAAAACGCGGCACCAGGGCCACGCCGCAGCCGGACTCGGCGGCGCGGATGCACAGGTAGAAGGTATCGAAACGCGGCCCGTGGTAGCTGTTCTCGGTGCTGATGCCCTGCTCCTCGAACCACTCGTGCCAGGCGCCGGGGCGCGAGGTGCACTGCAGCAGCACCAGGCTGGTGAGGTCGCCGGCATCGAGCAGCGGCTCCTCGGGCAGCAGGTCCGGCGCGCACACCGGAATCACCTCTTCGCCGAACAGCTCGATGCAGGTGGCGCCCGGCCAGGAGCCGGTGCCGTAGAAGAACGCCACGTCGGCCTTGGCCTGCACCAGGTCGAAGGGCTCGAGCGCGTTCGTGATGTCCAGGTGGATACTGGGGTGGCGCTTGGAGAAACCCTTGAGGTTCGGCACCAGCCAGCGCGCCCCGAAGGTCGGCTGGGTGGCCACCTTGAGCACCTCGGTCTCGCCGCCGTAGGAGAGGATGTAGCGGCTGGAGATGTCCACCTGGGTGAGGATCCTGTTCACCTCGGCCAGGTACAGCTCGCCTGCCGGCGCCAGCTGCAACCGCCGACGCACGCGATGGAACAGCGGGTGCTGGAGCATGGCCTCGAGCTGGGCCACCTGCTTGCTCACCGCACTCTGCGTCAGGTGCAGTTCCTGGGCGGCGCGGGTGAAGCTCAGGTGCCTGGCCGCGGCCTCGAAACATTGCAGGGCGGTCATGGTCGGCAGCAGGCGTTTGGACATGGGTGTCTCGGGTTAAGGCCGGGCAACTTGATTCCATGGCGGAATGACATGGTGCCTAAAGGTCGTTTGTTGAGGGCAGGTTCGGGATTAATACTGATCCTAATCACGGATTTCAACTTCAGCTCAGGAGATCGCCATGGTCGACCCGCTACTCGAACGCCTCGGTGTCAGCACCAGCGCCTGTCAGGGCGGTAAGCACGCGGTGTACACGCCGATCGACGGCAGCCAGATCGGCAGCCTTAACCTGGAAGGCGCCGACGCCGTACAGGCGAAGATCTCCGTGGGCCACGACGCCTTCCTGGCCTGGCGCAAGGTGCCGGCGCCGCGTCGCGGCGAGCTGGTGCGCCTGTTCGGCGAAGTGCTGCGCGAGCACAAGGCCGACCTCGGCGAACTGGTGTCGATCGAAGCTGGCAAGATCACCCAGGAAGGCCTGGGCGAAGTGCAGGAGATGATCGATATCTGCGACTTCGCCGTCGGCCTGTCGCGCCAGCTCTACGGCCTGACCATCGCCTCCGAGCGCCCGGGCCACCATATGCGGGAAACCTGGCATCCGCTGGGCGTGGTCGGCGTGATCAGCGCCTTCAACTTCCCGGTGGCGGTGTGGGCCTGGAACACCACCCTGGCCCTGGTGGCCGGCAACGCGGTGATCTGGAAACCCTCGGAAAAGACCCCGCTGACCGCCCTCGCCTGCCAGGCGCTGCTGAACAAGGCCCTCGCCCGCTTCGGCAACGACGCCCCGCAGGGCCTGGCGCAACTGGTGATCGGCGACCGCGAAGCCGGCCAGGCGCTGGTCGATGACCCGCGCGTGCCGTTGATCAGCGCCACCGGCAGCACCCGCATGGGCCGCGAAGTCGCGCCCCGGGTGGCGGCCCGCTTCGGGCGCAGCATTTTGGAGCTTGGCGGCAACAACGCCATGATCCTTGCCCCCAGCGCCGACCTCGACCTGGCGGTGCGCGGCATCCTGTTCAGCGCCGTCGGCACCGCCGGCCAGCGCTGCACCACCTTGCGCCGCCTGATCGTCCATCGCTCGATCAAGGATGAGGTGCTCGCCCGCCTCAAGGCCGCCTATGCCAAGGTACGCATCGGCGACCCGCGCCAGGGCAACCTGGTCGGCCCGCTGATCGACAAGCAGGCATTCAGCGCCATGCAGGACGCCCTGGCCAGGGCCCGCGACGAAGGCGGCCAGGTGTTCGGTGGCGTGCGCCAGCTGGCCGAAGCCTTCCCCAACGGCTACTACGTCAGCCCCGCCATCGTCGAGATGCCGGGCCAGACCGCGGTGGTGCGCCACGAGACCTTCGCGCCGATCCTCTACGTGCTCGCCTACGACGATTTCGACGAGGCGCTGCGCCTGAACAACGAAGTGCCCCAGGGCCTGTCCTCGTGCATTTTCACCACCGACGTGCGTGAGGCCGAAGCCTTCCAGGGCGCGGCCGGCAGCGACTGCGGCATCGCCAACGTCAATATCGGCACCAGCGGCGCGGAGATCGGCGGCGCCTTCGGCGGCGAAAAGGAAACCGGCGGCGGCCGCGAATCCGGCTCCGATGCCTGGAAGGCCTACATGCGCCGGCAGACCAACACCGTCAACTACTCCCGCGAACTGCCGCTGGCTCAGGGCATCGTGTTCGACTGACTTTGAGCAACCTGTGGGAGCACGCGGGGACGCCTAGTCCATGCCCGCGATTTCGCGCGCATGGCGCGCTCCCACACAGTGCGTGAGCCCTGCTGCAAGCCGGTGACCCAACCGCCAGCGGTATCTGGAGAGGAACGCGTGATGAGTGGCTTCCAGCAAAAATGTCTCTGGGAAGTGGCGACGCCGGCGCCGATCAGCGCCGCTGCCCTGGTTGGCGAGGTAAAGGTCGATGTGTGCGTGATCGGCGGCGGCATCACCGGGCTGTCGGCGGCGCTGCAGCTACTCGAGGCGGGCCAGCGCGTGTGCGTACTGGAAGCCTTCGAGGTCGGCCATGGCGGTTCCGGGCGCAACGTGGGCCTCGTCAATGCCGGCACCTGGATCAAGCCTGACGATGTCGAAGCCACGCTGGGCGAACAGGTCGGCGGCCGCCTCAACAGGGTACTGGGCGAGGCGCCGGCAGAGGTGTTCGACGTCATCGCGCGCTACCGGATCGACTGCCAGGCGCGCCACCAGGGCACCCTGCACATGGCCCACAACGCCGCCGGCCTGGAAGACCTCAAGGCCCGAGAGTCACAGTGGCGCCGCCGTGGCGCGGATGTCGAGCTGCTGACCGGCGCCACCTGCGTGGCGTATTGCGGCACCGACAAGATCACCGGCGCATTGCTCGATCGCCGCGCCGGCACCCTCAACCCCATGGGCTATACCAAGGGCCTCGCCACGGCCGTGCTGCGCCTGGGCGGCGTGCTGCACCAGCAATCGCCGGTGAGCGAACTGCACAGGCAGGCCGATGGCTGGCGGGTGCGCACCGCCCAGGGCTCGGTCATGGCCGAGAAGGTGGTGATTTCCACCGGCGCCTACACCGAGGGCGACTGGACCGAGGTGCAGCGCAGCTTCTTTCGCGGCTATTACTACCAGGTCGCCTCGGGGCCGCTGAGCGGCGCGGCGGCTGACGCCGTGCTGCCCCACGGCCAAGGCTCTTGGGACACCCGCACGGTACTGAGCAGCATCCGCCGTGACGATCAGGGCCGCCTGCTGCTGGGCAGCATGGGCAAGTCGAACAACAAGCCGGACTGGTTCGTGCGCAGCTGGGCCGATCGCATCCAGGGGCACTACTTCCCGCACCTCGGCAGGGTCGACTGGGAAATGCACTGGACCGGCTGCATCGACTTCACCCCGGACCACCTGATGAAGCTGTTCGAGCCGGCGCCCGGGGTGGTCGCGGTGACCGGCTACAACGGCCGCGGCAACACCACCGGCACCGTGGTCGGCCGCGCCCTGGCCGACTACCTGCTCAAAAGCGACAGCAGCGTGCTGCCCATTCCCCTGTCGCGGATGAAAACGCTGCGCAGCGCCGGGCTGCGCAGCTGCTACTACGAGGCGGGCTTCTCCCTCTACCACGCCGGCCAGTGCCTGCGGGTGATCCTTTAGAACCTGTTCACGGTCTTTTTAGGCGGCACTGATGAAGCTACTACAAGGCAGAAGCAGCTACGTAGGGTGGATGACGCTCTTTTCATCCACCATTGCGATCGCAAAGCGGTGGACGGGTCGGGCCGCGTAGGTGAAGCGTCGTCCACCCTACGCCTAGGCGCCAAGACTGTAGGATGAGTGGAACCCATGAATAGCCGATGGCTTTCACCTACGCGGCCCGACCCATCCTACGATTAAACGTAATCGCAGGCTCGCCCTCCCCCGTGGGAGCGGGCGGGGACGCCCAGTCCGTGCCCGCGAAAATCCCAGTCCCGCCGCGATGCTCCCTGCCCTACCTTGCGGCAGGAAGCATCACCAACCATCCCGTTATTGCAGATGCTCCAGCAACGCCTGGATCGGATGGCGCAGCGTGGCGTTCTTCAGCCGCACCACCTGGCTGCGGCACGAATAGCCGGTCGCCAGGGGCTCGGCGGTGGCGTCGGAATCCAGCGCCCGTGCCCAGGACTGGGCGAAGATCGTCCGTGAGGTTTCCAGGTTGCGCGCCTCGTGCCCGTAGGTGCCGGACATGCCACAGCAACCGGTGGCCTCGGCCGCCACCTGCAGCCCGGCCTGCTCGAACACCTTCACCCACATCGCCGCACTGGGCGCCGCGTTGGTCTTCTCGGTGCAGTGGCCGAGCAGCCGGAACGCCACGCCCTTGGCCGGCAGCCTGGGCTGACCGTCGAGGGCCTTGAGCAGCCATTCCTGGGGCAGCAGCACGTCCGGGCACTGGAGGCCGGCGATCTTGCGGTACTCCTGGCGATAGACCAGGGTCATGGCCGGGTCCAGTCCCACCAGCGGGATGTCGAAGCCGGCCAGCGCCTGCAGGCCTTTCGCGGTGCGCCGTGCGGTGCGCTCGAAGGCCGGCAGAAAGCCCTGCACGTGCAGCGGCTTGCCGTTGGCCATGAACGGCGCCAGCCACACGCGATAGCCCAGGCGGCTGGCCAGTTCGATAAAGGCGGCGAATACCGGCGTTTCGAAATAACGGGTAAAGGCGTCCTGCACCAGGATCAGGCTCTTGCCCCGCTCCGCCGCGCTCAGGCGCCCCAGCTCGGCCGGCGTGGCGGTCGCCAGGCGATGGCGCGCCGCCAGGCCCTTGAAGTCGAAATCGCTGAGCAGCGGGCTGTCGACCATGCCGATGCGCTCGGCCAGCAGGCGCGTTACCAGGGGCGAGCCCATCACCGCGTTGTACAGCCGCGGCACGCGGGCGAACAACGGCAGGCTGAATTCCAGCGAGCCGATCAGGTAATCGCGCAGCGGGCGCAGGTAACGCTGGTGGTAGCGTTCCAGAAAACGCGAACGAAACTCCGGCACGTTGACCTTCACCGGGCACTGCCCCGCGCAGGATTTGCACGCCAGGCAACCGGCCATCGCCTCGTAGACCTCGTGGGAGAAGTCGTCATCGCCTACGCGCGAATGGCGCCAGCGGCTCGGCAGGCTGCGCAAGAAATCCAGCGGGCCGCTGGCGATCGGCGCCAGCACGTCCACGCCGGCCTGACCCTGCAGGCGCAGCCATTCGCGTACCAGGGAGGCGCGGCCCTTGGGCGAATGCACACGCTGGCGGGTGGCCTTCCAGGACGGACACATGGCGTCGTCGGGGTCGAAGTTGTAGCAGGCGCCGTTGCCGTTGCAGTGCACCGCCGTGCCGTAGCTCTGCCACACACGCTCGTCGATCTGCCGGTCGAGGTCGCCGCGCAGGGTCACTTCGTCGATCTTCAGCAGCGCCTCGTCACTGCCCAGGGGCGTGGCGATCTTGCCGGGGTTGAGCTGGTTGTAGGGGTCGAACGCGGCCTTGAGCGCCTGCAGCGAGGCATACAGCTCACCGAAGAACGCCGGCGCGTATTCCGAGCGCACGCCCTTGCCGTGCTCGCCCCACAGCAGGCCGCCATAGCGCCGGGTCAGGGCTGCCACCGCATCGGAGATCGGGCGGATGGCCGCGGCCTGCTTCGGGTCCTTCATGTCCAGCGCCGGGCGCACGTGCAGCACGCCGGCATCGACGTGGCCGAACATGCCGTAGGTCAGGCCGTGGCCGTCGAGCAGCGCACGGAATTCGGCGATGAAGTCGGCAAGGTTTTCCGGCGGCACCGCCGTGTCCTCGACGAATGGCTGGGGGCGCACCTCGCCGTCGACGTTGCCGAGCAGGCCCACGGCGCGCTTGCGCATCGCGTAGACCCGCGACACCGCCGCCCGCCCGCTGGCCAGGGTGTGACCGAGGCGCACCACGCTGGCGTCCTGCTGGATGTGTTGGATAAAGCGCTCGACGCGGCCGTCGACCTCGTCGGGGTCGTCGCCGCTGAATTCCACCAGGTTGATGCCCAGGGTCGGCCGCTGGGGGTCTTCGGGGAAATACTCGGCGACGCCGTGCCAGACGATGTCGTTCATCGCCAGCAGCAGCACCTTGGAATCCACGGTCTCGATGGACAGCGGCTGCAGGGTGATCAGGTTGCGGGCATCGCGCAGCGCATCCATGAAGCCGGCGTAGCGCACGTTGACCAGCACCGAGTACTGGGGAATCGGCAGCACGTTGAGGCGCGCCTCGACGATAAAGCCCAGGGAGCCCTCGGAGCCGCACAGCACGCTGTTGAGGTTGAAGCGCCCGTCCGCCTCGCGCAGGTGCGCCAGGTCGTAGCCGGTCAGGCAGCGGTTGAGCTTCGGAAAGGTCGCCTCGATCAACGCCGCCTTCTCGCGCTGGATCTGCTCGGCGCACTGGTACACCTGGCCGGTGCGGTCGCTGCGGGCCAGTTGCTCGCCGAGGGTCGACTCATCCACCGGGTGGCTGTGCAGGCGCTCGCCGCCGAGCAGGATGGTGGTCAGCTGCAGCACGTGGTCGCGGGTCTTGCCATAGGTGCAGCTGCCCTGGCCGCTGGCGTCGGTATTGATCATACCGCCGATGGTGGCCCGGTTGGAGGTCGACAGCTCCGGGGCGAAGAACAGGCCGTGGGGCTTGAGCGCGGCGTTGAGCTGGTCCTTGACCACCCCGGCCTGCACCCGCACCCAGCGCTCCTCGGCATTGATCTCCAGGATGCGGTTCATGTGCCGCGACAGGTCGACCACCACGCCGTCGGTGAGCGACTGGCCATTGGTGCCGGTGCCGCCGCCGCGCGGCGTCAGCTTGACGCTGCGGTGCGCGGGCTCGCTGACCACCCGTGCCAGCACTTGCACGTCGTCTTCATCGAGGGGGAACACCGCCGCCTGGGGCTGGCGCTGGTAGATGGAGTTGTCGGTGGCCAGCACCGTGCGGCTGGCGTGGTCACGGGCGATCTCGCCACGAAAGCCGGCGGCGCCGAGCGCGTCGAGAAAGGCCAGGTAACGGGCCTGGGTCGGTTGCGGAGCGCTCAGGCTGGCGATCATCGGTTTATCTCCCTGTGGGCGGTTGCACGCCTCTAACGGGCGATTACATCAGGCGGTTAATAGCGAGCATTTTCGAGAGTGCATGCCTGTGCTACAAGGGTATTTGCCGTGGCAACCCATGAGTTTTATGAATGAATCTGCGCAGACTGACGCCCTCGATGTCCCTGCTGCTGGCCTTCGAGTCGGCGGCGCGCCACCAGAGCTATACCCGTGCAGCCGCCGAACTGGCGTTGACCCAGAGCGCGGTGAGCCGCCAGGTGCAGGCGCTGGAAGCCTTCCTGGGCATCACCCTGTTCCAGCGCGAGGGCCGTAACGTGGTACTCACCGACGTGGGCCGGCTGTATGCCGACACCCTGTCCGACGCCCTGGGGCGCATTCGCAACGCGACCCTGCAGGCCATCGACTACGGCTCCGGCGGCGGCACCCTGCGCCTGGCGCTGCTGCCCACCTTCGGCTCGAAATGGCTGCTGCCCCGGCTGCACGAGTTCTATGCCGCCAATCCGGGCGTACAGGTGCACATCCATTCGCGCATCCAGGCCGATTTCAGCGACGGCCAGCTCGACGCGGCGATCTGCGTGGGCGACGGCGCCTGGCCGGAGCTGGTGGCCCACCCGCTGCTCGAGGAATCCATGGTGCTGATCGCCAGCCCGGCGATGTGCGATGTCGGCGAGCCGCTGACGCCGGAGCGGGTGGCCGGGCAACTGCTGCTGCAGGTCGCCAGCCACCCGCCAATGTGGACCACCTGGTTCGCCCGGCATGGCGTGAGCAGCACGCAGCTGCAGGCCGGCCCCAGCTTCGAGCTGACCTCGCACCTGATCCAGGCCGTGCGCGCCGGCATCGGCGTGGGCCTGGTGCCCCAGGTGCTGGTCGAGGAAGAATTGCGCCAGGGCCAGCTACGCACCACCGGAACGCCGGTTGCGAGCGGCCGCACCTACTTTCTCGCCTACCCCAAGCGCAACGCCGTACTGCCGGCGCTGGGGGTGTTCCGCCAATGGCTGCTCGACGGTGTGGCCACCGGTGGCGAGTGCGGCTGAAAGGTCGCCGGTGCATCCACGCTCGGCCCGGCTCATCGCGGTCTAAGCCGTCGGCGGCCTGTCCCAGGGCGCCAGTTCGCCACCGAAGCGGTCGGCGAAGAAGTCGATCAGCAGGCGCAGCGGCAACGGCTGGTGGCGACGCGATAGGTACACGGCCTGGATGGCGATGGTGTCGAGGGCGTAGTCCGCCAGTACCGTCTCGAGCGTCCCCCGTGCCAGTTCCTCGCCCACATAGTAGGCCGGCAGCATGGCGATTCCCGCACCGGCCAGCGCGGCCGCCTTGAGGATGGAGGTCTCGTTGGCCGAGAGCGTGCCCCGCGCAGCCACGGGGGTGACCTTGCCGCCATTGGCCAGGTTGTACGAAGGCGCCAGCCCATTGCTGTGGGTGATGCAACGGTGCGCGGCCAGGTCTGCCGGCACCTGGGGCGAACCGGCCCGCGCCAGGTAGCCGGGCGAGGCGCACAGCACCGAACGGCAGATCGCCAGTTGGCGCGATACCAGTCCCTCGTCGATGCGGTTGGTGAGGCGAATGGCCAGGTCGATGCGGTCCTGCACCAGATCGACGGTGCGGTCGAGCATCACCAGGTCGATTTCCACCCGGGGGTACAGCGCCTGGAAATCCACCACCGCGGCGGTGAGCTGCGCCTCGGCGAAGGACGGCGACGAGGTCAGCCGCAGGCGGCCCTGTACCTCGCCCGCCTCACCGGCCTGGGCGCGCATGTCATCGGCGAGCGCCACCATGTCCCGGCAGGCCTTGAGGGCCGCTTCACCGGGCGCGGTGAGCGCCAGGCGCCGGGTGGTGCGATGCAGCAGCCTGACGCCCAGCCAGGCCTCCAGGCTTTCCAGGTAACGGCTGACCATCGGCCGGGACATATCCAGGGCGTCGGCGGTGGCGCTCATGCTGCCACGCTCGGCAATGTCGATGAACACCCGCATGGCCGTGAGGCGATCCATTCATTTCACCGATCTGGTTAACAATCATTTAATCATCGTGAAGTTTATCCACGAATGGCGAAACCATACAGTGGCGTCATTCGCAGCCTGCCGCTGCCGTCACGAGAACTCAGCATGCCCACCGTCCAGTCCGATATCCGCCTGGTTGCCGCCCGCCCCCTGATGCCCGGCGCCACCTCGATGCAGGCCACCTACCTCGATGCCGATGCCAGGATCGGCGCAGGAGCAGGCAAATGGTGATGCAAGCCAATGGTCAGGCACCGAACCTTTCCGAACCCGCGGTGCTGTACGTCATGGATGCGTACTGCGGCTGGTGCTGGGGCTTTTCACAGCGCATGGGTGAGTTCGAAGCGGCCAACCGCCAGCGGGTCGCGTTCACCGCGATCAGCGGCGGCCTGTTTCTCGGCAGCCGCGCCAGCGCGATCGCCCATTACCCGCATATCCCGGAGGCCAACGCGCGCATCGCCAGCCTGACCGGCGCGGTATTCGGTGAGGGTTACCAGGCGCTGCTACGCGAGGGCACGGCGGTCATGGACTCGCTGGACGCTGCCAAGGCGCTCGCGGTGTTGCGGGCTCAGGCTCCCGAACGCGCCGTACACTGGGCCCACGAACTGCAGGCGGCGTTCTACCTGGCCGGCCGCAGCCTGGCGGAGCCGGCCACGCTGGCCAGCATCGCCCGGGCGAACGGTCTGGACGAGGACGCCGCGTTGAACGAGCTGGCCGCGCCCTCGACCCTGGCCCGCGCCCAGGCGGATTTCGCCCTGGCGCGCCAGCTGGGCGTCACCTCCTACCCGAGCCTGCTGTTCATCGATGAGCACGGTGTTCAGCCACTGCCCGCCACCGGCACCTCCCTCGATGCCCTGAACCAGCGGCTCGATGCCCTGCTAGCCTGAATACACCCCGGGCCGCCTGGCCCGGCTTTAGCGAACCCTCAAGCCCCCGAAGGAAACCCGTCATGATCAAAGTCGCCATCGTCTATTTCAGTGGTTATGGCCACACCGCCAAGCAGGCCGAGGCCGTGCAGCGCGGTGCCGCCGCCCAGGAAGACACCGAGGTCAGCCTGCTGCGTATCGACCAGGACGGCAATCTGCCCGAGGGCGCGCTCGAGGTGCTGGCCGCGCAGGACGCGATCATCTATGGCTCGCCGACCTATATGGGCGGCCCGGCCTGGCAGTTCAAGAAGTTCGCCGACGCCAGCTCCAAGCTGTGGATCAAGCAGGCCCTGAAGGACAAGGTGGCCGCCGGCTTCACCAACTCGGCGACCGTCAACGGCGACAAGTTCTCGACCATCCAGTACTTCTGGACCCTGTCGCAGCAACACGGCCAGGTGTGGGTGGGAACCGGGCTGATGCCCGCGAACAAGAAAGACAGTGGCCCGGCCGACATCAACTGGTCAGGCGGTTTCGCCGGCGCCCTGGCCATCTCGCCGTCCGATGCCAGTGCCGAAGAGGCGCCCCGCGCCGGCGATCTGAAGACCGCCGAGCTGCTGGGCCAACGGGTGGTCGAACTGGCGCGCCGGCTCAAGCCCTAGCCCACAGGGGGCGGCCGGGTTCAGCCGGCCGTCACCGTCATGCCGCCATCGGCCATGACCACCGCCCCGACCATGAAGCTCGCCCGCTCCGAGGCCAGGAAGGCGACCACTTCGGCGATCTCCTCCGGCTGCGCCGCGCGGCCGATGGGCGCCGCCTCGCCGTGCCGGGCCAGAAAGGCCGGGCCGTCGTCCATCACCTCGTTGAGGATGTTGGTCACCACATCGCCGGAGCCCACGGCGTTGACGCGAATGCCATGCTCGATGGCCTCCAGCGCCAGCGTGCGGGTCAGTTGCGCCAGCGCGCCCTTCGAGGCGGCATAGGCGGCGATGGTGGGAAAGGCGAAGTAGGAGGCATAGGAGGCGATGTTGACGATGGCCCCGGCCCTGTTCGGGATCATCGCCTTCATGGCTTCGCGGCAATGCAGGAAGGCCGCCGTGGCGTTGACCGCCTGGATGCGCTCCCAGTCCGCGCGACTCATGTCCACCACCGGTTTGTTGATGATGATCCCGGCGTTGTTGACCAGGATATCCAGGCGGCCGAAGCGCGCCACCGCCAGGGCCACGGCCCGCTCGGCGGCGCCGTCCTCGCCGATGTCGGCGACCAGGGGCAGCAGCCCCGGCGCAGCCAGCGCCTCGACGGCGGGGTCGATATCCTCGGCGATGACCTTGGCGCCGCGCCCATGCAGCAACCGGGCGATGGCCTTGCCGATACCGCTGGCGGCGCCGGTGACCAGGGCCACCTTGCCCGCGACTTCGTGTACTTCAGGATGGTTGATGGTCGTCATGGTGGTTCCTCCGCAATGCAGGCCGAACGAGGTATTCGCCGGCCTCGGTAGATGACGGCTCCACTGTCGCCCACCGATGAGGCACCGGCTTTCGCGGCCTTGCCGAGGCTGTCGGGATCTTGCGCGAAGATTTCGATCCGCCTCATTGTCGGCAGCCGAACGGGCTGTCCAGACCTGCAACCTGCGCTAATCTGCAAGCCATCATCGCCATCGGCGACCCTTGGCAGCAGAGGCTTTCGTGACCCCCTTCGATACCGACCCAGCCCAACACAGCGCCCCACGCATTGCCGCCGAGGCCTTGTCGCGGTACCTGCCCGGCGACTGCATCGCCCTGCCCCGGCTGCCCGCCATCAGCGACGTCAGCGTGCAGTTGTTCAGCCACCGCAGCACTGCCGAGCCGGTGCTGGTGCCGGCGGTGGCCGAACCGCTGCTGGTGATGGTGCTGGCGGGCTCGGCCCTGGTCGAGGAACGGGTACCCGGCGGTGCCTGGCAGCCCGCCGAGGTACAGGCCGGTGACTTCTTCCTGACCAGCACCGCACAGCCCTATGAAATGCGCTGGCAGACCCGCGGTGACGACACCTTCGAAGTCATGCACCTGTACCTCTCGCCGGCGTTGATCGAGCGAGTGGCCACCGAGCTGCTCGGCAAGCAGGCCGCCACCCCCGGTTTCATCGACGTCTCCGGCGGCCGTGACGAGCGCGTGCGCACCCTGCTCGAAGAACTGCGCCAGGAACTCGCCGAGCGCCGCGAACCCAGCGCGCTGTTCGTCCAGGGCCTGGCCCAGGCACTGGCCGTGCACCTGCTGCGCAGTTACCGGGATGAGCAAGCAACCGGCCGACGCGGCAACGCCCTGCAGGCCTACAAGCTGCACCGGGTGATCGCGCTGATGAACGGGCAACTGGCCGAGGACTTCTCCCTGGCGGCGCTGGCAAAGGCCGCTCAACTGAGCGAGTACCACTTCAGCCGGCTGTTCAGGCGCGCCACCGGCCTGGCGCCATCACGCTACTTCATCCGCCTGCGCATCGCCCGGGCGCGGCAACTGCTGCTGGAAACCGACCTCAGCGTAATCGCCATCGGCCTGGAGGTGGGTTATTCGAGCGCCAGCCATTTCTCGCAGATCTTTCGCCGTGAAGTGGGCGTAACGCCGAGCCACTATCGAAACCCGCCGTGATCACGGGTGTGCCCGGTGACAAGAAAGAAGCGCGCTTGACGTCGCCGTGCGCGCTGTTCATAAACGCACGCCCGACCGCTTGAAGGAACCGCCCCCATGAATCGCCCACCAGACGACCTGCCCATCTACCGCGTACTGACCGGCCCCGATGACGCCAACTTCTGCCGGCGGGTCAGTGCCGCCCTGGAGATGGGCTACCAACTTCACGGCGCCCCGGCCCTCACCTTCAACGGCAAGGACGTGATCGTGGCGCAAGCGGTGATCTGGCCAGGTTCCGCAGCGACGTCAGCGAACTGAACCAGGCCGGATCATCATCGGCCGCAGCCCGTTACTGATGACTCGCTAACCTTGCCAGCCGGTTGCTCATCCCGAACAACCCCAGGCCAAGCAGACAAACCACCGCCTGAGTCGCGCCCAAGGTGGTCACGGGGGCGAAGTCCAATACCGACACCAGCCAGGTGGTGATCGCCGCCGCGCCCATGGTCAGGAAGCCGAGCAGCGCGGAGGCCAGGCCCGCTTCGTTGCCGAACGGCCCCATGGTGATGGCGGTGCCCAGCGGGTTGGCCAGGCCCATGCCCCAGAGAAACGTGACCATCGACAGCGAGTACCAGGCCAGGCCGGGGTCGCTCGGGCCGATCAACAGCAGGCCGCCAGCCACAGCCGCGGTAGCGAGGCCGAAGCTGGCGACCCGGCGGCTGCTGAAACGCCGGGCCAGGCGTGGCGCGACCATACCGGCAGCGAACACCACGAACACGGTCGCCGCGAAGTACAGCCCGGCCTGCAGAGAGGACAACCCCATACCGCCCATCAGGATCGCCGGTGCCGCGCCGAAGGAGGCGAACAGGCCACTCATCAGCAGGCTCACGGCCGCGGCGGGCAGAATGAAGCGGCCGTCGCCGAGCAGGCGACCATACGCCATCACCTGCGGCACCGACTGCATGACGCGGCGTTCGGGTGGCAGCGTTTCGCCAAGGCCACGGGCGTAGAAAACCGCGATGACGACGGCGGCAATTCCCACTATTACGAATATCGCCCTCCAGCCCAGGGCGGTGGTCAGCAAACTGCCCAGCAGCGGCGAGAAACCGGGGGCCGTGGCGGTAGCGATCATGGTCAGTGACAGGGCCCGAGCCAGCGTCTCGCCGTCGAACAGATCACGGGCGATGGCCCGCGCCAGCACCGCAGCGGCGCAGACGCCCAGGGCCTGGATCACCCGACCGGCGATCAGCATGCCGAACGAACTCGCCAGGCCGGCCACCAGGGAGCCGACCACGAACAGTGTGAGCCCACCGAGCACCAGGCGCTTGCGGCCGAAACGGTCGGCCAGCGGCCCCACCACCAGTTGCGCGAGCGCGAAGGTGATGAAGAAGCTGGAGAGCGTCAGCCCGAGCTCGCGGGAGGACACCCCCAGTTGCAGGCCGATCGCCGGGAACGCCGGAAGAATAATGTTGGTGGACAGGATGCTGATCGCCGACAGCCCCGCCAGCAACGCGACGACCCTGCCTGTCAGCGCGATACCGCCCCGCAGGGGCAACACACTCGTCACGCTTTCTGGCTGCGCACTCATCATGCGCCCTCCCAGCGACGAAACAGCACGCTGGCATTCACCCCACCAAAGCCGAAGCCATTGGAAAGTGCATGGGTGATTGGCATAGACCGGGCGTTCAGCGCGACCAGATCGAGCCCCGCGGCGGCTTCGTCCGGGTTGTTGAGGTTCAGGGTCGGCGGCACGATCTGGTCACGCAACGCCAGCACGGTGAAGATCGCCTCTATCCCGCCGGCGGCTCCCAGCAAATGGCCCGTTGCGGATTTGGTCGAGCTGATCGCCACACCCGCGTTGGCGCCGAACAGCGCCTGAATGGCGGCCAGCTCACCCTTGTCACCAACCTGGGTGGAGGTGGCATGGGCGTTGATGTGCTGCACCTGTTCAGGTTTCACGCCTGCCTGCTGCAGCGCCAGTTGCATGGCACGGCGCGCGCCGCTGCCATCTTCGGGGCCGGCGGTAAGGTGATAGGCATCGGCGCTGGTGCCATAACCCACCAGTTCGGCGAGCGGCGTAGCGCCGCGCACCAGTGCGTGTTCGAGTGACTCGATCACCAGCAACCCAGCGCCTTCGGCCATGACGAATCCGTCGCGGTCACGGTCGAAGGGGCGCGACGCCTCCTGCGGCCGCTCGGCAAAACCAGTCGACAGCGCGCGAGCAGCCGCGAAGCAGCCCAGGGTGACGCGATCGATAGCCGCCTCGGTACCGCCACAGATGGCGATATCGACTTCGCCACTTCTGACCAGTCGGGCCGCATCGCCAATCGCCTGCACACCGGCCGCGCAGGCGGTGACCGGTGCGCCGAGCGGACCCTTGAAACTGTGGCTTATGGACACGTGCCCCGCTGCCATGTTGGCGAGAAACGACGGCGCAGTGAACGGTGACAGCCGGCGTGGCCCACGAGCGTCGGTTACTCGGACGGCCTCGGCCATCGCGCCGAAACCGCCCACCCCCGACGCGATGATCGTCGCCGTACGCTGCCGCGCCTCTTCCGTATTGGGCTGCCAGCCCGCCTGCTGTAATGCCTCGTGCGCGGCCACCAGGGCGAACTCGATGAAGCGATCCATCTTCCTGCGTTCCTTGGCCGCGATAACGAGGTCGGGTTGGTAGCCAGCGACCGCGTCCTCCTCGAGCGTAGGCACCTGCCCACCCGCCGTTACCCCAGTGCCCTCGGTAATGGCCACCGGCAGCGTACCAATGCCCGAACGCCCGGCCAGCAAACGTTGCCACACCGTTTCGGTGCCGCAGCCCAGCGGACCGACGATACCGACACCGGTTACCACGATGCGCTTGTGCTTGTAGAAATTGATCATTGCAGCCTCTCAGCCAGGTTGGCGACGAGCAGCCCGGCGCTGCTCGCCCGGGATTAGGCGTGCGCGCCTTTGGGTTCATCGTTCGGGCGGATCCTGAACCAGATGGCGTACATCGCCGGCAGAAACACCAGGGTCATGATGGTGCCGACGAAGGTGCCGCCGATCAGGGTGTAGGCCAGGGTTCCCCAGAACACCGAGTGGGTGAGCGGGATGAAGGCGAGGATCGCCGCCAGCGCCGTCAGCAGTACCGGGCGAGCGCGCTGCACGGTGGCCTCGACCACGGCCTGGAACGGAGCGAGCCCTTCGCGCTCGTTATGGTGGATCTGCCCGATAAGGATCAGCGTGTTGCGCATCAGGATCCCCGACAGCGCGATCAACCCGACCAGCGCGTTGATGCCGAACGGCTGCTGGAACAGCAGCAGCACCGGCACCACGCCAATCAGGCCCAGCGGCGAGGTGAGAAACACCATGACCATGGCCGCGATCGAGCGCACCTGCAGGATGATGATCAGCAGCGTCAGGGCGATCATGATCGGCAGCAACGGCGCGATCGCCTTGCTGGCCTTGCCGGACTCCTCGATGGAGCCGGCCATCTCGATGCGATAGCCGGCCGGCAGCGTCTCGATGATCGCTTGCAGGTCTTTCCACACGGCCGTGGACACGTCCGGCGGTTGCAGCCCCTCGGCAATGTCGCCGCGCACAGTGATGGTCGGCGTGCGGTCACGGCGGCGCAGGACCGGGTCTTCCATGCGCACGTTCACTTCGCCGACCTGGGACAGCGGAATGCGCTGGCCCGCTGAGCCAACCAGCGTGAAGCCCGCGATCTTCGCCGGGTCGAGGCGAATCTCTCCCGCCGCGCGACCGACCACCTGCACGGCGCGGATGTCCTCGCGCACCGCGGTGATCGGCACGCCGCTGAGCAGGAACTGCAGTTGCTGCGCCACGGCGTTGGAACTCAGGCCAACGGCCTGCAGACGATCCTGATCCAGGGAGAAGTGCAGCGTCGGCACCCGCGGGCCCCAATCGGCGTTCACCGTGCGCATCATCGAGCTGGCCTGCAACACCGCCTGCACGCGGCTGGCGATCTCGCGCAGCTGCATGGCATCGGGCCCCATTACCCGGTAGGCCACCGGGTACGGTGAATACGGGCCGAACACCAGTTGGGTGACGCGCACCTTGGCCTCGGGCGCCAGCCCTTCGGAGGCCGCCTCACGGAGGCGCAGCTTGAGGACTTCGCGGGATTCCTGGCTGTCCGTCAACACCACGATCTTGGCGAACGACGGATCGGGCAACTCCGGTGCCATGGCCAGGAAAAAGCGCGGTGGACCCTGACCGATGTAGGTGGTGACGATCCTGGCCTCCTCCTGCTCGCGCAGCCAGGACTCGACCTTGATAGCCGTGGCGTTGGTCTGCTCGATGGAGGTGCCGTACGGCATCTGCAGTTCGACCAGCACCTCGGGACGATCGGAGGTTGGGAAGAATTGCTTGTTCACCAGTCCCATACCCAGCAAGGCCACCACGAACGCGGCGAAGACCACCCCGGCTACCAGCCACTTGTGCGCGATGACCTGCCCCAGCAGGCTGCGAAACAGGTTGTAGTGGCGGGTGTCGTAGATGGCCGTGTGGCCACCTTCGACCTGCTTGATCTCGGGCAGCAGTTTCACGCCCAGGTAAGGAGTGAACGCCACCGCCACCACCCAGGAGGCGATCAGCGCGATGCCGACGATCCAGAACATGTTGCCGGTGTACTCACCGGCCGTGGACTGCGCGAAGCCGTTGGGCATGAAGCCGATGGCGGTGACCAGCGTACCGGAGAGCATCGGCGCCGCAGTGTGGCTCCAGGCGTAGGCCGATGCCTTGAAGCGGTCGTAGCCCTCCTCCATCTTCACCACCATCATTTCGATGGCGATGATGGCGTCGTCCACCAGCAGGCCCAGGGCGAGGATCAGCGAACCCAGGGTAATGCGGTCGAAGTTCTTGCCGGTGGCCGCCATCACCACGAAGACGATGGCCAGGGTCAAAGGTACGGCAGCCGCGACCACCACGCCCACGCGCCAGCCCATGCTGATGAAGCAGACCAGCATCACCACCAGCAGGGCGACGAAGAACTTGACCATGAACTCATCGACGGACGAGCTGATGTTGACCGCCTGGTCGGTGACCTTGTCCAGCGTCATGCCCAGCGGCATGGCGTCATTGATGCTCACCGTTTCCGCATCCAGCGCCGCGCCGAGGTCGAGGCCGTTCCAACCCTCGCGCATCACCACGCCGAGCAGCAGCGCGGGCTCGCCACCGTTGCGCACCAGAAAGGTGGCGGGATCTTCGTAGCCACGCTCCACGGTCGCCACGTCGGCAAGTTTCAGGGTGCGCCCCTGCACGGCAATCGGCGTGTCACGGATCTTCGCCAGGGTGTCGAACGCGCCATCCAGGCGCATCACCACTTGCGGGCCGGAGGTTTCCACCGAGCCGGCTGGGGTCAGCGAGTTCTGGCTGTTGAGTGCAGCGAAGATGTCCTGTGCAGTCACGCCCAGCGTCGCCAACCGGTCATGGGAAAAGGACACGAAAATGCGCTCGGCCTGCTCGCCGATGATGTTGACCTTCTTCACCCCCGGCACATGCAGCAGGCGCTGACGCAGCGATTCGGCTTCGCGTACCAGTTGGCGTTGCGGCTCGCCCCTGGCCTTCAGGGCATACACCGCGAAGGTCACGTCCGAGAACTCGTCGTTGACCATCGGCCCGATGACCCCAGCCGGCAGGTTCCTGGCTTCGTCACCGAGCTTCTTGCGGGCCTGGTAGAACTCCTCCTGCACCTGCGCAGGCGGCGTGCTGTCGAGCAGCGACACCATGGTGAACGCCAGGCCCGCACGGGTGTAGGTTTCGCTGCGGTCGTACCAGCGCAGCTCCTGCATGCGCTTTTCCAGTGGTTCGGCGACCTGATCCTGCATTTCCTGGGCAGTGGCGCCCGGCCAGGCGGAAATGATGGTCATCTGCTTGACGGTGAAGGGCGGATCTTCGGCGCGGCCCAACTGGAAGAACGCCAAGGTGCCGGCCAGCGCGATCAGCAGAATGAGAAACAGGGTGATGGCCCGCTCGCGAACCGCCAGTGCCGACAGGTTGAAACGGCCTTCGCTCATGGCTGGCTCCCAGCGACTACAGGCACAGCAATCTGGGCACGCCGCACTTCCTCGCCATCACGCAGCAGGTGGGCACCGAGGGCCACCACCTGCTCGCCAGCATTGATCTGGCCGGCGACACGCGCCGCCTCATCGCCGATACCGACTACCTGAACGGGGCGCCAGGCGACTTTCGCCGGCTCGCCTGCGACCACCCAGACACCGGGGCCATTGCCCGGGTCGTACAGCGCGGCAGCAGGCACCTGCAGCGCCTGGGCTGCATCGCTCGCCGCGGCGATATCTAGGGTGATGGTGGCACCGAGCGGCGCCTGGGCCAGCGCACCGTCGAGCACATAGCGGGCCTCGAAGGTCCGCGTGGTGGCATCGGCTGCCTCGGAGAGCAGGCGCAGTCTGGCCGTAACGGAGGCGCCGCGGTTGCCATACAGGGCAGCCTGGGCGCTCGAACCCGGCGCCGGGCGCAGGGTTTCCGGCAGGTGCACGATGGCTTCGCGCTGACCTGCTCGCGCCAGCCGCACCACGGGCTGCCCGGCGCTGACCACCTGGCCGGGCTCGGCCAGGGTTTCCATCACCACGCCGTCGGCATCGGCCAGCAAGGCGGCGTAACCGGTGGCATTGCGCGCCACATCGGCCTGGGCCTGGGCAGCGCTGAGCTGCGCCCTGGCGGAATCGGCAGCCGCCTTGATCTGATCGTAGGCCGAGGCCGACACCGCCCCGGCGGCGACCAGCCCGCGGTAACGGGCTTCGTCGTCAGCCGTCTGCCTGGCCCGCGCCCGGGCAGAGGCGACGGCCTCCTGCTGGGCCCGCGCCTGCAGCTGCAGATCGATGGGGTCGAGGCGCATCAGCGGCTGGCCGCGCCTGACCGTTTCGCCGGTGTCGACCAGACGCTCCAGCACCTTGCCCGAGACGCGAAAGCCAAGGTCGCTCTGGGTCCGCGCGACCACCACACCGGTGAAGGAACGAGCGGCCCCGGCTGCCTGCTCGACCGCTGCCACCCGAACCAGCGGCGGCTTGTTGCGGGGGTCTTTCTGGACAGACGAATCGCCGCACGCCACCAGGACGAGAGGCAGCAGGCAAACAGCAAGAACGGCGGGCACGAGGCGCATGGGTTCCATCACTCAAGAGCAATTCAGGAACCTCATTCTTAAACCAGTGACCAATATTGTCAATGGTCACAGGCGCATGACTACGGAGCCAAGCTGCGCAATATCAGCGCCGGCAGGTGCGCGGCGGCCTCGGCAGCGTCGCCCAGGTTGTATTGCAATTGGGCGGAATTGACGTAGGGCCGCAGGATCAGAAAGATCGCGTTGGTGGTTTCGTCCAGCGGCGTCTTGCGCTCGAATTCGCCCGCTTCACGGCCCTCGAGGAGAATCTGCTGGATCAGCTCGCGAATGCGCAGCTCGTGCGCCTTGACCGACGGCCACTGGTCACGCGAGGCCACCGCCGCGATGTCGTAGAGCTTGCGGTCGTGGAAGAACAGATCGCTGCCAGCCTCTGAAATCGAGCGAAACAGGCGCCTAAGCTTCTCCGAGGCACTCGGCGCGTCGGCCAGTGCCGCGTCGACGATGCCCATGATCATGGCCAGGCGATTGGTGCAGATCACCCCACCGATGGCCTGCTTGGAATCGAAGAATTTATAGATGTAGGCCTTGGAGAAACCGATCGCCTTGGCAAGGTCCGAAACCGTGGTTTTCTCATAGCCGTAGTGGCCGAAATGCAGGGTCGCGGCGTTGATGATCTGGTCGCGGATCTCGTGATCCTGCGGCCCGCGTGTGGTCGAGTTGTTCATGTCGTCGTTCATGCCTAGAGCTTAACTCCACGGTGAGCTGATTGACAGCAAGTGACCGATATATAATATGGTCACCATCTATTTTCGCCTACGAGAAATCCCATGCCTGCCATGCGCCCTCTTGCCCTCGTGATCAGCACCAGCCTGGCGGCAGGTTGCGCGGTCGGCCCGGATTACCATCGCCCGGACGCGCCACTGGCCGACCATTACCTCGGGCAGGCCGCCGTGGAGCGGCGAGCCGCGCCGGCACCCGCCAGTTTCGCCCACTGGTGGGAGGGCTTCGGCGACGCCCAGTTGAGTGCGTTGATCGACGAAGCCCTGGCGCAGAACCTCGACATCGCCCAGGCCCGGGCCCGCGTCCTGCAAGCCCGCGCCGGCCTGGGCGCTGCCAATGCGGCGCTGCTTCCCTCAGCCACGGTCAACGGCCAGGCGGCACGTGCCTATCAATCGGTGGAAACGCCCCTGGGCCGGGTGCTGGACGCCACGCCCGGCTACGACCGCTATGGTAATAGCTACGAGGCCAACCTCGAAGCGAGCTGGGAACTGGATGTATATGGCGGCCTGCGCCGAGGCAGGGAAGCCGCTCTGGCGGACTACCAGGCGTCCGAAGCCGGCGTCGTCGCCACACGGCTGGCGGTTGCCGCGCAAACTGCCGATATCTACACCAGCATCCGCGGCCTGCAGGCGCGCCTGGCGATTGCCGAGCGGCAGGTCGATACCCAGCAGGCGTTGCTGGAGAAGGTGCGCCTGTTGCACACCCGGGGCCTGGCCGCCGAGTACCAGGTGCAGCAGACCGAAGGCGAGCTCTCGCAAGTCAGGGCCAGCATGCCGGTCTTGCAGACGGGCCTCGATGCGGCCATGAACGCGATGGACGTGATGCTCGGCAGCGCGCCGGGCACCCACCGCGCCGAACTCGCGGCCGCGAACGCCATTCCACGTGCGCCGCAACTCGCGGCGACGGGCACCCCCGCTGACCTGCTGCGCCGCCGGCCCGACCTGATCGCCGCCGAGCAGCGCCTGGTCGCCGCCAATGCGCGCATCGGCGAGGCGATCAGCGAGTACTACCCGAAATTCTCGCTCAGCGCCCTGCTGGGCAGCGCCACCACGCAAAGTGGCCACCTGTTCAGTAGTGGTGTCGCGCAATCGGCGGGCGTGCTGGGCCTGCGCTGGCGGCTGTTCGATTTCGGCCGTATCAACGCTCAGATCGCCCAGGCCAAAGGCCGCGAAGCCGAAGCGCTGGCGGCCTATCGTCAGTCGGTACTGCGTGCCAGTGAGGATGTAGAGAATGCCTTCTCGGCGCTGGTCAACCGCGAGGCCCAGGCGGCCACCTTGACGGCCGGCGAGAAGTCCCTGACAAGCGCCAGGCAGTCGTCATTGATCGCCTACCAGAACGGCGCCGCCAGCCTGATCGACGTGCTCAACGCCGACCAGACCCTGCTGCGCACCTCCGACGCCAGGGCGCAAGCCCAGACCGAATCGGCCCGCGCCGCCATCGCCGCCTTCAGGGCACTGGGCGGCGGTTGGGAAATGCCGGAGCGGTTAGTGATGCGCTGACGCTACCTCAACGCCACCAAAGCCGCAGTCAGTTCCTGAGAAGCGTTGTAAAGCGGCACATGCCCACGCTGCAGCACCTGGGCGCTGCGCCGGTAGGCCACGGTTCTGACCTCCAGCCCGGCGCCGATATCGCGGGCCACCACAGTGGCGTCTAGGGTGCCGGCGGGGTTTTCCATGGCCACCGCATATTCGCCGAACTGCTCGCCGACCTGCGGTGCGGCGGCCGCCAGGCGGGCGGCCACGGTGCCCGGAATCAACGCGGCGGCGGCCAGGCAGCAGCCACCCGATACAGCCATGGAGGCGTGCAGCGTCTGCGGGGTGAAGTAGCGCACCGACAGGGTGCCGCCCGCCGCGGCCGGGCCGATGATGCACACCTTGGGGATGGTCTCGCTGCGGCCGATGTCCTCCCGGCTCATCAAATCGCCACTGCGTTTCTTCAGGCCCATGCGCAGCCCCGCCTCGATCCACACTTCGCGCAGCGCCTGCATGAAGGCGCTATCAGTCTCCAATTCGGCGAGCGGCTCGCGCGCCGTCTTGCCGAAGCAGGCGGCGTCGATGATCACCATCGGCACCGCCACGTCCACGCAGGACACCGCGTGACCACCGATGACATCCAGCACATTACCGGTGGGCAGCAAGGCACCGGTCTTGGCACCGACCGGGTGATGCAGGAACAGATCGACCCCAGGAAACTGCCCCGGTACACCGGGGATCGCCACCTTGCGCAGGGCATTGTCGGCATCGCGCAGCACCCGCCCGGTGGTGATCACCCCGGTGTTGATGTTACGGATGTCGATCTCGAAATCACCGCTCGCGCCGTCAGCCAGGCCCATGTCCAGCGCCCACAGCGGCAGCGCCGAGGACATGTTGCCGCAGTTCACGCTCCAGTCGATGGCCGAGTGGCTGGCGGCCAGTTGCGCCAGGGTGCTGACCAGGCGCCGCTTGCCGTCGGCGTTTTCCAGTTCGACGAAGAACACCTTGTTGCTGGTCGCCGGGCCGCGGCCCAGGCCGGTGAGCTGGCGGTTGCCGGGCGCCTCGCCGTGCAGCGGCACGCCCATCAGGTGGCGCAGCAGTTCCTCGCGCAGGGCGATGTCCTGGGGCGCGCAGCGCTCGTCGATCACCAGGCCGGTGGAGGTGCCGCCGCGCATGAAGTGCACGGGAAAGGCCACCACGCCGCCTTCCACGCGGATGCCTGTCGAGCGGGGCTCATGCATGGCCGGGTACTCCTGTGACGGCTGGTCGTTGGCCGCGCTCAGGCGCTGCGAGAAGTCCTGATGCTGGAGCGCCTGAGCCGCCGACTGCAACACCTGGCGTAGCGGATGGCCGATCTCCTCTTCGAGCCGTTCGATGGCGCGAAAGGTCACCGCCCAGTGACCGATCAGCAGGGGCATCAGCCGTTGACCGGCCGGCGCCAGGTGGATCTCGCTCTTGCGCGCATCGGCGCCGCGTTGGCGGGTGATCAGGCCGTCCGCCTCCATCTGGCTCACCGTCTGGCTGATCGCCCCTTGAGTCAGGTGGGTGCGCGCGGTGATTTCGGTGATGGTCCGGGCGCCCGCCTCGAGGGCGCGCAGCACTGGCGTATAGCGCGCGCGGTAGGTGAGGCCCATGTCCTGATAATGCTGCTCGGCCCCGCGCTCCACCAACTCGGACACGTAGCGCAGCAACTCACCCAGGCCAGGTTCGATCTTCACGGTCATCGCCGGCTCCATCACACCTTTGCCAAATACATTAGCGCTAATGTAGTTTTCCGGCAATGAACATCCATTGCCCGCCCCGGAGACCACCCCATGTCGACCCTGACCTTTCGCAAAGCACAGCGCACCGACCTGGAAACCATCGTCGCCCTGCTGGCCAGCGACCCGCTCGGCCAGTCTCGCGAAGCGGCCTCCACGCCGCTACAACCGGCCTATATCAGCGCCTTCGAGGCCATCGACGCCGATCCCAACCAGCTGCTGGCCGTGGTCACCGACGAGGATCAGCTGATCGGCACCCTGCAGCTGACCTTCCTGCCGAACATTTCGCGCCTGGGCGCCTGGCGCGCGCAGATCGAAGCCGTGCGCATCGACCCGAACTGCCGCGGCGCCGGCATCGGCCGAGAGATGTTCCTGTGGGCCTTCGAGCAAGCCCGCGCACGCGGCTGCCAGTTGATCCAGCTGAGCTGCGACCACACGCGCAAGCAAGCCCAGCGCTTCTATGAAGAGCTGGGCTTCGAGGCATCGCATATCGGCTACAAGAAGTCCCTGTTGCGCTAAGGGTCTCTGTCAGGCCAGGGCGTCCAGTTCGGCCAGCAACGCCGGGGGGATCACCAGCTCGCTGGCACTGAGATTCTCCTGCAGGTGCGCCACAGACGAAGTGCCCGGAATCAGCAGGATGTTCGGCGAGCGCTGCAGCAGCCAGGCCAGCGCCACCCGCAGCGGCGACGTTTGCAGGCGAACCGCCACGCCGGACAACGCCTCGGACTGCAACGGCGAGAAGCCACCCAGCGGAAAGAACGGTACATAGGCGATGCCCTGGCGGGCCAGTTCGGCGATCAGCGACTCGTCGTCGCGGTGCGACAGGTTGTAGTGATTCTGCACGCAGACCACCGGCGCGATGCGCTGGGCCTGGCTGATCTGCAGCGCCGATACGTTGCTCAGGCCCAGCTGACGAATCAGCCCCTGGCGCTGCAGGTCGGCCAGGGTGCCGAACGCTTCCTCGATGGACGCTTCGTCGGGGGCATGCAGCGTGCCCCAGGCGCGGAAATTGACGACGTCCAGCGCCTCGACACCCAGGTTGCGCAGGTTGTCGTGCACGGCCTGGGTCAACTCGGCGGGTGTCGCGGCCGGGTGCCAGGATGCATCCGCTTCACGCCGGGCGCCGACCTTGGTGACCAGCACCAGCTCATCGCCATAGGGGTGCAGCGCTTCGCGGATCAGCTGATTGGTGACGTGCGGGCCGTAGAAGTCCGCGGTGTCGATATGGTTGACCCCGGCATCGCGTGCGGCGCGCAATACCGCCAGCGCCGCAGTGCGATCACGGGGCGGGCCGAACACCTGGGGCCCGGCGAGCTGCATGGCACCGTAGCCCATGCGATTGACGGTGCGTTCACCGAGAGAAAAGGTCCCGGCCTGGCTGGCGTTGCTCATGTCATCTGCCTCGATCAGTGGATGTCGGGGCCACTATAGGCGTTGACCACTGCGCCGATAATCGAGTGCAATCAGCACGGGCCGTACGGGAGAGCGAACAGTGAACACTGACATCCAGGATCTGCTGGCCTTCGTCACCGTGGTAAACGCCGGCGGGTTCCGGGAAGGCGCACGGCTCAGTGGCAAATCCGCCTCCAGCCTCAGCGACGCCGTGCGGCGCGTGGAAGCCGGCCTTGGCGTGCGCCTGCTCAACCGCACCACGCGCAGCATCCTGCCGACCGAAGCGGGCCAGCTGCTGATCAACCGCATCGTGCCGGCGCTGGGCGAAGTGACCGCGGCGCTGGACGTGGTCAACGAGTTTCGTGACCGCCCCACCGGTACCCTGAAACTCAACGTGCCGCTGAGCGCCGCGCGGCTGGTGCTGCCCAGGCTGATCACCCCGTTCCTGAAAGCCTACCCCGACATCCGCGTGGAGGTGATTGCCGAGGAAAGCTTCGTCGACGTGCTGGCGGCGGGCTGCGACGCCGGCATTCGCTACGACGATCGCCTGGAGCAGGACATGATCGCCGTGCCGATCGGCCCGCGCCTGCAACGCTGCGCCACCGCCGCCTCGCCCGCCTACCTGGATGCCCACGGGCGCCCCGGGCACCCGCGCGACCTGCTGCAGCACGCCTGCCTGCGCGGCAAGTTCGCCAGCGGCGCCATGCCGCTGTGGGAGTACCAACGCGATGGCGAGACCATCAGCGTCGATCCCGACGGCCCGCTGATCGTGCGCATCGGCGGCGCCGTCGACCTGGCCGTGCAGGCGGCCATCGACGGCCTGGGCATGGTCTACCTGTTCGAGGACTGGCTACGCCCGCACCTGCAGAGCGGCGCGCTGGAGCCGGTACTGGAGCCCTGGTGGCAGAGTTTCTCGGGCCCGTACCTGTACTACCCGGGGCGCCGCTACCTGCCCTCGCCGCTCAGGGCCTTTATCGATTTCGTGAAGGCGGCGCCCTGCTGAGCCTCCATGGAAGGGGTTTATGTGGCAAAGTCGCGACCAAACGAATCACCGCCTTGATCGAATCCGCTGCGCGCTAGGCTTGCGCCAGGGGCAGCCGCCCCCTCTGCCCGCATCCCAGGTACCGTCCATGATCCAGTTGCAGTTCTCCCCCCTGCCCAGAGCCCTGATACATGGCTAAGTCTCGTCTGTTTTCCTCAGGCGGCGGCTTCTGCCTGGCCGTGTTGCTGGGCCTCTGCATGGTGTTTCTGCTCGACCCGGTGCTGGTGCAGAAGGCTCGCCACGCGGTATTCGATCAGTACCAGCGCTGGCAGCCGCGGCCTTACCAGGAGGCGCCGGTGCGCGTCGTCGACCTCGATGAGCAGAGCCTCGCGCGCATCGGCCAGTGGCCCTGGCCGCGCACCCAGGTGGCCGCGCTGGTGCAGCGCCTCGAGCAGGCCGGTGCCGCGGCGGTGGTGTTCGACGTATTGTTCGCCGAGCCCGATCGCACCTCGCCCGAACAGTTGCTGCGCGGCAACCTGCTACCGCCGGCCCTGGCCACGCAGTTGGCGGCCCTGCCGGACCACGACGGGCAATTCGCCGAGGTTCTGGAGCGCGGCAATGTGGTGCTCGGCTTTGCCGCCGAGCAGAGCCCGGGGGTCGACGGGCCACCCTTGAGCCGCTTCGGCCTGGTGCAGCAAGGCCCCTCGCCACTGGCTTTCGTGCCCGCCTTCCAGGGTGCAGCGCGCCCTTTGCCGCAGCTGGAGCAGGCCGCCCGCGGGCTTGGCGCCATGACCTTCAGACCCGACGCCGATGGCGTGGTACGGCGGGTGCCGCTGTTCGTGTCCCTGGCCGGCGAGCTGCGCCCCTCGCTGGTCGCCGAGGCACTGCGGGTGGCCCAGCGCACGGGGCGCTACCGGATCATCAGCAGCGATGCCGGGGTGCAGCGGGTGGATATCGGCCGGGTGCAGATCCCCACGGCGGCCAGCGGCGAGCTGTGGGTGTATTTCACCCGGCCCCAGGCCAGCCGCAGCATCCCCGCCTGGCAGGTGCTGGACGGCTCGGCGCCGCCGCTTGACGGCAGCATCGTCCTGGTCGGCACCTCCGCCCAGGGCCTGCAGGACCTGCGCTTCAGCCCCCTGGGCGGGATCATTCCCGGCGTCGAGGTCCACGCCCAGGCCCTGGAACAGGTGCTGACCGACAGCCTGCTGCTGCGCCCCGGCTGGGCCACGGCGGTAGAAGGTCTGGCCCTGCTGCTGGGCGGCCTGATGCTCGGCATAGCGGCGCTGTACGCCCCGGCCCTGTTGTCGGCACTGCTGATGCTGGGGCTGGTTGCAGCGTTGAACCTGGCTGCCTGGTACGGCTTCGCCACGCACCGGTTGCTGCTCGACCTGTTCACCCCGTCGCTGGGCCTGATGCTGGTCTACGGCGCGGCCAGCATCGTGCGCCACATGGCCGCCGAGCGTGAGCAACGCTGGATCCAGCAAGCCTTCTCGCGCTACGTGTCGCCCAACCTGGTCAGTCACCTGGTCGCCCACCCCGAGCAACTGGCACTCGGTGGGCAGCGGCAAAGCTGCAGCTTCGTGTTCACCGACATCACCGGCTTCACGGCGATGATGGAGCGCCAGGCCCCCGAGGCGGCAGTCAGCCTGCTCAACGAGTACCTGGAACAGGTCATCGCCATCGCCTTTCGCCACGAGGGCACCCTGGATCGCATCGTCGGCGACGCGGTGGCGATCATGTTCTCGGCGCCGATTCCCCAGGCCGATCACCCGCAGCGCGCCCTGGCCTGCGCCCTGGAGATCAACCGTTTCGCCCAGGGTTACGTCGCCGCTCTGGGCGAGCGCGGCATCACCTTCGGCCAGACCCGTATCGCCGTGCACAGCGGTGAGGTGGTGGTGGGCAACTTCGGCGGCGCGGTGATCTTCGATTACCGCGCCCTGGGTGATCCGGTGAACACCACCTCGCGCCTGGAAAGCCTGAACGGCCAGATCGGCACCCTGGTCTGCGTGTCCGGCGCCATCCGCGAGCGCTGCCCCGAGGTGCCGATGCGCCCGGTCGGCGAGGTGCTGCTCAAGGGCAAGGCCGAGACCGTGCCGGTGTTCGAACCGCTGGAGGCGATGGCCGTGCCGGTAACTGACCGCGATGAGGCCTACGAGGCGGCCTACCGCCTGATGGCGAGTGGCGCTGACGAGGCGCTGGCGGCGTTCGAAACGCTCGCCGGGCAGCGCCCCCGGGATGGCCTGGTGGCCTATCACCTGCAGCGCCTGCGCAGCGGCGAGCGCGGTAACCGGTTGGTGATGGCCAGCAAGTAAGGCGGGCCTTAGCGAACGGTGATTTCCACCCGGCGGTTGGCGGGCTCCGAGGTGTTGTCCGGGGTCTTCACCAACAGGTTGCCCTCACCGTGGGACGTCACCACCAGCTCCAGCGCCTGCAGGCCGTTCTCCTGCAACTGGCGGGCGATGGCGCGGGCGCGCAGCAGGCCCAGGTCCTCGTTGTCGATCTTGCTGCCAACGGTGTCGGTATGACCGATCACCGACACCGCCGACGGCCCGCGGTCACGCACGGTCTGCAAGATCTCGGGAATTTCCGCCTGGGACTTCTCGGTGAGCCTGGCGCCACCGGTCCTGAAATACAGCAGGTAGCTTTTCGGCAACGCCGGCTGGGCGGCCCGCGCGGCGGAGAAATCCTTCTCGAGCCTGGGCGGCTCGACCTGGAAGGGCCTGGCGCTGCTGCCGTCGAGGTTGACCGCATAGCCTTTCTGGTCGACCCGGGTCATGCCCTTGTCGGTCTTGACCTCGATGGCGCCGGTGCTGCCGTCCGGGCTTTCCACCAGTACCACGTAGGATTTGGATGCGCAGCCGCTGGCCAGCAGTGCGCAGAGCAGGATGGCGAACGCACGCAGTCGATTGGAGAACATAGCGTTTGGCACTCAATCGACCTTGACGAGAAAGTGCGTGCCGCGCACGCCGATGGTGCCGGTCGGGGTGTTGATCTCGACGGCCTGGGGCTTGAGCTTGGCGATGGTGCCGGAAATGTAGTCGAGCGTGCCGTGGCTGATCTTGGCGCTCAGCTTCAGGTCGTCCTGGGCGGGGTCGAAGATGAATTCGTCCAGGGTCAGCTCGCTGTTGGGGCCGAAGGACATCACCGTGTTGTCCTCCAGGGTCACGCCCATGGAGCCCGCCGGGCCGGTCTTCACCGTGCTGCCGACATACAGCGGCGTGCCGATCGTCGCCGGCACGGTCGCGCCGTCCCGGGTGACGCTAGCCTCACCCTGGACCTTCATCACGTAACCGATCGACGAACGGGGTTCGGCGGCAAAAACCGAAGTTGCTAGCAATACGCCAGCAAGTGGCCATATCCTGAAAGGTGCAAACACAGTACTCTCCTTTTTTAATCTCATTCCCTGAGTCGAACTGAGCGTTGCACATCCAGCCGCAGCACCGTTGCCTGGTCGGATGGTACGTGAAATACGCGATGGGACCGTAGCGCAGGTTGCAGTATGTCATCAGGGCAAATCAAGCAGCGATTCAGACTACGCTTCAGGAGCAGGAGCCTGGTGGTCACCCTGTTCCTGCTGCTGCAGCTGGCGCCGCTGCTCGCCCTGACCCTGGGGGCGCCGCCCCTGCTGGTGCTGGGCCTGTCCGTCGGCATCCTGCTGTGCACCATGCCGCTGGTGCTGGGCGGTATGCAGAGCATCGATCGCACCATCGACCTGCTGGTGCAGGACACGCAGAAGATCCGCCAGATGGATTTTTCCGGCGAACTGCCGCCGGCCTCGCTGTTCGCCGAGATCGAGACCCTCAACCGCAACCACATCGAAATGAAAGAGGCCCTGCAAAGCCAGACCCAGGCGCTGCAGGCCTCCCAGCTCAAGCTCGCCAGCCTGGTGGAAAACGGTCTGCTGCTGTCCTCCGAGCGCGACCGTGACGCCCTGCTGCGCCATATCCTGATGCAGGGCAAGCGCACCTGTAATGCCCAGGCGGCGACCATGTACCTGAAGACCGAGCACGGCACGCTGCGCTTCGCCCTGCGCTCCATGGACGACGAGCTGCCGACGGTCGAGATTCCCCTGCACGACCCGCACACCGGCCTGCCCAACGAACGACACGTGTCCACCTACGCGGCGCTGCACAACGAAACCGTGGTGATCGACGACGTGTACGGCGAAAGCCGCTTCGACCTCAGCGGCACCCGCCGCTTCGACGCCGAATCGGGCTTTCATACCGTCTCCATGCTCACCGTGCCCCTGGCACCACGCGGTGGTGAAGTGATCGGCGTGCTGCAGTTCATGAATGCCCTGGACGTGGAAACCGGCCAGGTCATCGCCTTCTCGCCGCCGGTGGTGGCCTTTATCGGCGCCCTCGCCTCCCAGGCCGCCGTGGCCCTGGAAAACCACAACCTGATCGATTCGCAGCGGGCGCTGATCGACGGCATGATCGAGATTCTCGCCGGCGCCATCGATGCCAAGAGCCCCTACACCGGCGCCCACTGCGAGCGGGTGCCGGAGCTGGCGATGATGCTCGCCGAGGCGGCCAGCGAGATGGACGAAGGACCACTGGCGAGCTTTCGCTTCACCACCGCAGACGAGTGGCGCGAATTCCGTATCGGCGCCTGGCTGCACGACTGCGGCAAGATCACCACACCCGAGCACGTGGTCGACAAGGCCACCAAGCTGGAAACCATCTACAACCGCATCCACGAGGTGCGCATGCGCTTCGAGGTGCTGCTGCGCGACGCCCAGCTCGAACGCCTGCAGCAACTGCTCGATGGGCAGGAGCGTGCACAGGCCGACGCGCAGTACCAGGCCTCCGCCCAGGCGCTGCAGGCGGAATTTGCCTTTATCGCCGGCTGCAACATCGGCAGCGAACTGATGAACCCCGAGCACGTTGGCACCCTGCACAAAGCGGCAGAACGCACCTGGCTGCGGCATTTCGATGACCGCCTGGGGCTCTCCCAGGCCGAGCTGCTGCGTGTGGCCGAGCTGCCCGTCGAGCCACTGCCGGCGCGCGAGCGGCTGCTGGCCGACAAGCCGCAGCACATCTTCCCGCGCCCGGAAACCAAGGATTTCGACCCCAGGTACGGTTTCCAGATCAGCGTGCCGGAGCACCTTTACAACCATGGCGAGCTCTACAACCTGAGCATCAGCAAGGGCACGCTGACCGCCGAGGAGCGCTTCAAGATCAACGAGCACATCATCCAGACCATCGTCATGCTGGAAAACCTGCCGCTGCCGTCGAACCTCAAGCGCGTGCCCGAGTACGCCGGCACCCACCACGAAACCCTGCTCGGCACCGGCTACCCGCGCAAGCTGGACGAGAGCCAGCTGTCCATCCCGGCGCGCATCATGGCCATCGCCGATATCTTCGAAGCCCTGACGGCCTCCGACCGCCCGTACAAGCAGGCCAAGACCCTCTCCGAATCCATCGAGATCCTCGCCAGGCTGCGCGACAACGGGCATATCGATGGCGACCTGTTCGCCCTGTTCCTGCGCAGCGAAATGCCGGTGCGCTACGCCGAGCGCCACCTGCACCCGGATCAGATCGACGCCATCGACGTGGCGCGCTTCCTGCCGGGAAGCCAGCCCGAGGCCCAGCCTGCTGCGGGCACGCCAGCCGGCTGAAGCCTGACCGTGACAGAGCGTCCGGCCTGCTGCTCCGCGGTATCGCGGTGCAAACGGAGAGTCGGGCTTTTCTGACAGAAATGTCAGGGAGCGGTCAGCTTGCAGACAACCGGTGCCCGGTATGCTGGGGAGTGATCTGGGCGGTAGGCGCTCCATGCCGGCCTGCGCCCAATGAGAGGAGGTGCCGTATGCGTTTGCTCATCGTCGAGGATGAAGAAAAGACCTCTTCCTATGTGCATCGGGGTCTGACCGAGCTGGGGTATATCGTCGATGTCGCCAGTAACGGCATCGACGGCCTGCATTGCGCGCTCGAACTGGATTACGACGTGGTGGTCCTCGATGTGATGCTGCCAGGCAAGGACGGCTACGGTGTGTTGCAGGGGCTGCGTCTGCAGAAGAAGACCCCGGTCATCATGTTGTCGGCCCGGGGCACGGTGGACGATCGCGTGCGCGGATTGCGCGAAGGTGCCGACGACTACCTGGGCAAACCCTTCTCGTTCGTCGAACTGGTCGCGCGGATTCAGGCGCTGATCCGTCGCCGCGCCAGCGATAGCGCCGACCTCACGCACCTGTGCATCGACGACCTGGAGATGGACCTGCAGGCGCGCAAGGTCACCCGAGCCGGGTTGCGCCTGGATCTCACGGCCAAGGAGTTCTCCCTGCTCAGCCTGCTGGCGCGGCACCAGGGCGAAATCCTCTCCAAGTTGATGATCGCCGAACAGGTCTGGGACATGAATTTCGACAGCGACGCCAACGTGGTCGAGGTGGCGATCAAGCGTGTCCGTGCCAAGGTAGACGCCCCCTATGCACGCAAGCTGCTGCACACCGTGCGCGGCATGGGCTACGTGCTGGAAAGCCGTGAAGAAAGTGGCCGGCCAGGCGACAGCCCGGTATGAAGGGATCAATCGCCAGGCGGCTGGCCCTGATGTTCGCGTTGGCAGCCATCGTGATCACCTCGACCAGCGCCGTGCTGTTGCGCTGCTCGTTGAAGCAGTCGCTGGAAACCCAGATGCACAACGAGCTGGCCCTGCGCCATTCGGTGCTCGACCCGGTGCTCTCGAAGTATGGATCGCCGGCGATGTGGGCGGTGATGCGCGACAAGTTGGACAGCCTGACGCCCGCGGACCAGCGGGTGCGCTACTGGGTACTGAGCGAAGACCCGGTTTACCGCTATGGCGGCGCGATGCCGGATGGCGTGGATCGCTCCCGGCATGCCGACGGCTTCGCGATCATGGAGATAGCCGGCCAGCACTGCCCGATGATGCTGCTGAGCAAGACCATACCCGCGCAGGGGAACCGCCCGCAGCTGCGCTTCATCGTCGGTCTGGATTCGACGCCGTTTATGGCCACTCTGGGCAATTTCACCAAGACCCTGATCCTCACCTCGGCACTGGGCATCGCCCTGGCGGTGCTGCTCGGTTACTGGGTGTCGCGCTTTGGCCTGGAGCCGGTGCGGCGCCTGAGCAACCAGGCCAACAGCCTGCCGCCCGGCGACTCGAAGCAGCGCCTGGAAACCGAAGCGCTACCGGCCGAGTTGCAGGAACTGGCGGTGTCGTTCAACGGCGCGCTGGCGCGCCAGGAAGCGGCCTGGTGTCAGCTCGAAGGCTTCAACGCCAACGTCGCCCATGAGCTGCGTACCCCGCTGACCAACCTGATCGGCCAGACCCAGGTGGCACTGGTCCACGAGCGTGACGCCAACGAGCTTCAGGACCTGCTGCAGTCCAACCTGGAAGAGCTCGAGCGCATGGGCAACATCGTCAACGACATGCTGTTCCTGGCCGGGGCGGAAAGCGGGCAGCGAGCCACCGAGCTGAGCGATGTTTCGTTGTACGAGGAGGCGTCCAAGACCGTGGAATACCTGGAGCCCGCCCTGCTCGACAAGCAGCTGAACGTGGTCATCCAGGGCGACATGCGGGTGCGCATCGACCGGCGCCTGTTTCATCGCTCCCTGGCCAACCTGCTGCACAATGCCGCGCGCTATGCGGCGCCGGCGAGCACCATCACGGTCAGCCTGGTGCGCGACGGCCTGCAGGCCGAGGTGAGCGTGTCCAACGCCGGTGAGCCTATCGACAGCGCGCATCTGGAGCACCTGTTCGAGCGCTTCTATCGTGCCGACGCCGCCAGGGCGCGCAGCGACGCGCACCATGGCCTGGGCCTGTCCATCGTGCGGGCAGTGGCGTCCATGCATGGCGGTCGTGTGTTTGCCCGCAGCGAACAGGGGCTCAATACCTTCGGCTTCTCCCTGACCAGCGACACGCTTCGCTGATTGTCGCGCGCCGTTTCGGCGGCCAGGCCTTTGCGAGCGCCTGACATTTTCCTGTCAGTAAGCGGTCACCTTGACGTCAGTCTCTGCGCCCTAGAGTGCGACCATCATCTAGGGGGAGGGGAATGTCGTGGCTATGCCCAATGCGTTCAGAAAATGGCTTGGTTCGGCTCTGTTCACGGGCTGCGCGGCAGTTGCCGGTGGTCTCTACTTCTGGCCTTCATCATCGGTGGCCACGACTGGCGCAGTGGCGCCGGCGGCGGTGCCCGTACGGGTCGGCACGGTGGCGCAGCGCGCGGTGCCGGTAATGGTCAGCGCACTGGGCACCGTGCGTTCCCAGCGCAGCGTGGAGATTCGCCCGCAGGTCGATGGTCTGCTGGTCGAGCTGCCGGCCAAGGAAGGGCAGTTCGTCAAGCGTGGCGATCTGCTCGCACGCATCGATGATCGCAGCATCGTGGCTGCCCTGGATCAGGCCAAGGCACAACTGGCCGTGGCCCAGGCCCAATTGGCGTCCGCCAGCCTGGACCTGGGCCGCTATGAGTCGCTGGCCAAGAGCCAGGCCATTTCAACCCAGACCCTGGATCAGCAGCGTGCCCTGGTGGCCCAGTTGCGGGCCACCGTACGCACCGAGCAAGCCAGCGTGGCGGCGCGCCAGGTGCAGCTTTCCCATACCCGCATCCATGCGCCGAACGATGGTCGGGTGGGGATTCACAACGTGCATGAAGGCGCCTTTGTAAGGGTCGGCGACGCGCTGGGGCTGTTCTCCGTGGTGCAGCTGGACCCCATCAGCGTCGAGGTGGCGCTGCCCCAGGGGATGTTGCCGCAATTGCAGGCGCTGCTCGCGCGCGAGAACGATCCGGCGCCGCTGCAGGCGTACGCGGGGCACGGCGGTGAGCTGCTCGGCGAGGGGCGTTTGGCATTGCTCGACAACCGGGTCCTGAGCCAGAGCGGGACGATCCGGGTCAAGGCCGACTTCGCCAACCCCGATGGCCGCCTGTGGCCGGATCAGTCGGTCACGGTGAACCTGCAGGTACGGACCTTGCCGGATGCCCTGGTGGTGCCGCAGCGGGCACTGCGCCTAGGGAGCGATCAGGTGCTGGTCTGGCGGGTGGTGGACGGCAGCGTCGCGCCGCAACCGGTCCAGGTGCGCCACAGCGATGAGCAGTTCGCCGTGGTCAGCGGCCTGAGCGCGGGCGATACCGTGGTGGTCGATGGGCACTCCAGGCTGCGTCCGGGAATTGCCGTGCGCATTCTCGACGAGGCCCAGGCGGCTGCAGTGACCGAGCGGAGGGTGTTCTGATGACCGGTCGCAGCCTGTATGCCTGGTTCATGGATCATCCGGTTGGCACCATTCTGCTGACCATCGCCCTGGTACTGCTGGGTATTCTGGCCTTTCCACGGCTCTCGATCGCGCCCCTGCCCGAGGCGGATTTCCCGACCATCCAGATTACCGCCAGCCTGCCGGGCGCCAGCGCCGAGACCATGGCCTCGTCGGTGGCGACACCGCTGGAGGTGCAGCTCAGCACCATTTCCGGGATCACCGAGATGACCTCGTCCAGCTCCCTCGGCCAGCTTACCCTGAACCTGCAGTTCAGCCTGGAAAAAGACATCGACAGCGCGGCCCAGGAAGTCCAGGCCGCGATCAACACCGCCGCGGCGCGGCTGCCCGAAGACATGCCAAGCCTGCCGACCTGGCGCAAGGTCAACCCGGCGGACAGTCCGATCCTGATCCTCAGCGCCAACTCCGACAGCCTGTCGATGACCGAACTCAGCGACCAGGCCGAAACCGTCCTGGCGCGGCAGCTGAGTCAGGTCCAGGGCGTCGGCCTGATCGAAGTCGTCGGCCAGCAACGGCCTGCCATACGCATCCAGGCGCGCCCGGAGGTGCTGGCCGGCGCCGGGGTGACACTGGCCGATATCCGCGAGGCCGTACAGCGCTCCAGCGTCAACCTGCCCAAGGGTGCGCTGTTCGGCGACAACCGTATCTCCACCCTGGCGGTCAACGACCAGCTGTTCGAGGCGCACGAGTACGCCGACATCATCGTCACCTATCGCCATGGCTCGGCGGTGCGGATCAAGGACCTCGCCACCGTCCAGCTGGGCGCGGAAAACGACTACACCCAGTACTGGCCCAATGGCCGCCCCGGTGTCGCCCTGGTGATCCGGCGCCAACCGGGAGCCAATATCGTGGCCACCGCCGAGCGTATCCAGGCCGCCCTGCCAGGCCTGCGCGCGGCGCTGCCGGCGGCCATGGAGGTCGAGGTGCTCAATGACCGTACCCGCACCATTCGCTCCTCGCTGCATGAAGTCATGCTGACCCTGGTGATCGCCATCGTGCTGGTCGTCGGGGTGATGGCGCTGTTCCTGCGCCAGTGGTCGGCAACCCTGATCGTGTCAACCGTACTGGGGGTTTCCCTGATAGCGACCTGTGCGGTGATGTACCTGGCGGGCTTCAGCCTGAACAACCTGACGCTGGTCGCCATCGTGATTGCCGTGGGTTTCATCGTCGACGATGCCATCGTCGTGGTCGAGAACATCCACCGCCACCTGGAGGCAGGCGAAAGCCGCTATGGCGCGGCGCTGAAAGGCGTGCGCGAGATCGGTTTCACCGTGGTCTCGATCAGCGTTTCGCTGGTGGCGGCGTTCATTCCGCTGCTGTTCATGGGCGGCGTGATCGGCCGCCTGTTCCGTGAGTTTGCGCTGACGGCGACCGCGGCCATCCTGATCTCCGTGGTGGTCTGCCTGACGTTGGTGCCGACGCTGGCGGCGCTGTTCATGCAGGCTCCCAAACACCGCGAGGGCAGCACCCCGGGCTTCACCAGCAGACTGGTCAGGGGCTACGACCGCGCACTTCGGTGGGCGCTCGACCATCAACGCAGCATGCTCGGTATCTTCATGCTCAGCGTGGTCCTGAGCGTGACCAGCTTCGTGATGATTCCCAAGGGGTTCTTCCCGCTGCAGGACACCGCCTTCATCATTGGCTTCACCCAGGCCGCGCCGGATATCGCCTATGACGAGATGGTCGCCAAGCACAAGCAGCTTGAGGCGATCTTCAGCCAGGATCCGGCAGTCATCAGCTACAACCACGGCGTCGGAGGCGCCTCCAGCGATTCCATCGGCAATGGGCGCATCTGGCTGGTGTTGAATGACCCTGGGCAGCGTGATGAGAACGTCAGCCAGGTCATCGACCGCCTGCGCCCGCAACTGGCCCAGGTGCCCGGGATTCAGGTGTTCCTGCGGGCCGCTCAGGACATCAACATCGGCGCTGGGGTGCCACGTGCCCAGTACCAGTACGTGCTGCGCGCGCAGAGCAGTGCCGAGTTGGCACAATGGACCCGGACGCTCACCGAGCGCCTGCGGCAGATGCCGGCGTTCCAGGACGTTTCCCATGACCTGCAGCTGGACGCCAACATCACCCGCCTGACCATCGACCGGGACGAGGCGGCCCGTTACGGGTTCTCGGCCGCCGATGTCGACAACGCCCTGTATGACGCCTTCGGCCAGCGGCAGATCAACGAGTACCAGACCGAGACCAACCAGTACCAGGTGGTGCTCGAATTGAGCACGGCGCAGCGCGGTAACGCCGAGAGCCTGGCGTTCTTCCACCTGCGCTCGCCGACCACCGGCGAGATGGTCCCGCTGCGCGCCTTCGCTCGCCTCGAGGCGCAGGAGAGCGGCCCCCAGGTCATCGCCCACAACGGCATGCTGCCGGCGGCCAACATCTCCTTCAACCTCAGCGCGGGTGTGGCCCTGGGCGATGCGGTGGCCCAGCTCGAGGCGCTGCAGCTGGAGGTCGGTATGCCGGCGTCGGTCACCGGCACCTTCCAGGGGGCGGCCCAGGCGTTCCAGGCCTCGCTGGCCAGCCAGCCGCTGCTGATCCTCACCGCGATGCTTGCGGTTTACATCATCCTCGGTGTGCTCTACGAGAGCTTCGTGCACCCGCTGACCATCCTGTCGACGCTGCCCTCGGCGGGCATCGGCGCCATCCTGCTGCTGTGGGCCTGGCAACTGGACTTCTCGATCATGGCCTTGATCGGGCTCATCCTGCTGATCGGCATCGTCAAGAAGAACGGCATCCTGCTGATCGATTTCGCCCTGCATGCCCAGCGCGTCGAGGGCTTGTCGCCACGGGAGGCGATCCACCAGGCCTGCCTGACCCGCTTTCGGCCGATCCTGATGACCACCCTGGCCGCCCTGCTCGGCGCGGTGCCCCTGATGCTGGCGTTCGGCACCGGGGCCGAGCTGCGTGAGCCGCTGGGCGTGGCCATCGTCGGCGGGCTGATGCTCAGCCAGGTGCTGACGATGCTGACGACGCCGGTGGTCTACCTGGCGCTGGACCGCCTGTCGCGGCGCCACAACCAGGCCGGGGCTGCACAGCCATCGGGAGGTGCGCTATGAAGCGGCCCCTGTACAGGCGAGCCTCGCTCGCGCTGATGGCGGTGCTCGGCCTGGCCGGTTGTGCGAGCCAGGAGCAAGCCCGGCCGACGCTGGTGGCGGCGCCAGCCACGACGCCTTCGGCATTGGCTGCCCTGTCGCCACGCTGGTGGGAGAGCTTCGAGGATCGGTCGTTCGAGCGCCTTATCGGCCTGGCGCTGCGTGACAACCTGGACCTGCTGAGCGCCACCGAGCGGGTCCGCGAACGGCGCGCCCAGCGCAGCCAGGCAGCGGCTGCGCTGCTGCCCGACATCGCCATCGGCGCCGATTACGGGGCTTCACGCAACGCCCAGGACGGCCGCACCACCACGCATTTCTACGGCCTGGACCTGGCCTGGGAGCTGGATGTATCCGGACGGCTGCGGGCCTTGCGCAACGCCGGCGACGCCGAGCTGCGGGCCGCCGCCGAGGACTATCGCAGCTTGCGCATCGGGCTGATGGCGGAAGTCGCCAACACCTACCTGAGCTATCGCCTGGCGCAGCAGCAACTGGCGATCGCCACCCGTGCCAGCGCCACACAGCGGGAAACCGCCCGGGTCACCCGTGAGCGCTTCGCCCAGGGCACGGTGAATCGTCTCGATGTCGAGCGCATCGAAGCCCAGGTGCAGGTGACCGAGGCGGAAATTCCCCTTGCCCGGCAGCAACAGGCCGATGCGCGTTACGCGCTGGCTTACCTGCTGGCGGCCGAGCAGCAGGCGGTCGACGCGATCCTCGCGCAGGGCGCCGAGACGCTGCGCAAGCCGCGCCAGGATGCCCTGACGAGCCTGCTCGAGGTGCCCGTGGAGATCCTGCGGGAACGGCCGGATGTCCGCGCCGCCGCAGAGCGCCTGCAGGCGGCGGGTGAGGTGCTGGCTGCCAACCGGGCGGCGCGTTACCCGCAGTTGACGCTGGGCGCCCTGGGCGGGTTCGAGCGTGGGGCCAGCGCGCCTGCCTGGTCGTTGACCGCTGGGCTGCTGCAGCCGCTGTTCGACTTTGGGCGCATTCGCGCTGGCATCGAAACCAGCGATGCACGCCGGGCCCAGGCGCTCCTGGCCTACGAGACCTCGCTGCGCCAGGCACTGCGGGAAACCCAGAGCGCCATTCACGCCTATGGCCAGGACTGGCAACGTCGCCAGCGTCTGGACCAGGCCGCGGCTGCCGCCACGCGCGCCGTCGAGCTGGCGCGTAACCAGTACGAGGTGGGCACCGTGTCACTGCTGGAGGTGCTGGACGCCGAGCGCAGTCTGTTCGACATCCAGCGCAGCCAGGTGCAGGCCGGCAGCGATGTATCACGGCGCTGGGTCGAGCTGCACCGGACCATGGGCATTGCCCCGCAGGCCACTACCGAGGCACTCGCCGTGCGCAGGTGATCAGGCTCGGCCAGCAGGTGCCTGGCGCGGACATGCCAGGCGCTAGGCGCTTTTCACCGGCTCAGGTGCGCTCGCGACCTGGGCCTTATGCAGGACCGTTCAGGCTGCGGGTCCTCAGCCTTGTGGAGTTCGGATGAAACGTCAAACCGGGTTGATCGCAGGCCTGCTGGGCCTCTGGGTTTTGAACAGCTCGCCATTGCAGGCTGAAGAGCGTGGCGAAACCACGGCCTATACCTACGGCATGAAGCTGGATATCGCCAGGGTCATTCGCATCGAGGAACCGCAATCGACGACCTGCGAGGTGGTGCAGGTGAAAATGACTTACGAGAACTCACAGGGAAACACGCAGACGCTCAGCTATCTGAAGCTGGCCGATGTGTGTGTCAGCAATGGGTGAGAGCCCGTGACGCTTGGCAGCCCATGACGCGGCTCTGGCGCGGCAGGTGGACGCCGTACGCCGTGCGTTCGAGCAAGGCATTGTGGGCCGCGGTCGAGGTACCGGTGAGGCGCGATGGATCGGCTCGCAGACATGGCAGCCGATTGATGCCCTGACCCACCGCCTCCCCGCCGGAGGAACCGCTATCGCTGGAGCCTCCCGACCAGCCCACGAACGGAGAGCAGGACGCCGAAGGGGCAATCGAAGCGCTGGGCAGGGATTTTCTTGCGACTGCGAGGCGTTGCCGTGATCAGGACGCGCTGGGGTGGTGGGTTTCGGGTAGCGGGGTAAGCGGAGGGTGACCGTCCTGCTGGTAGAGCGAGAGCTTCAGATCGGCCAGTACCATGCAAACCAGCGCGCCGTTGCGAAGTTGTCGGTCAGTGAACACGCGGGTGGTAATCAGCTGGCCAGCGTTATCCAGGCACTGCAATCTCACCATTCCCTGATGCGATTCGACTACCACGGTGAAGCGCTCAGCGACCGCGCTCGCAAATTGCTGGATGTAGGTGTTCATGCTGATCTGCTCTAGCCATGCAGATGAGAAAAAGTGTTCGAGGGAACGTTCAGAAAATTTTACGCCATGGCCGTGCGGTTTGTCCCGCCACACTTCACAGCTGGTGCAGCTTGTTCACGAAGTGGCTGGAGAACACGCTGGGCATGCGGGCCTCGGCCTGTGACTCGATCAGGTTGATCAGCTGGAAAAGCTCGGCGGGCGAAATCATTCTGCGGCAAGGAATAGCCTGGAGGGTAACGGACTCGCCGGTTTTCGGGTCGAGTAACGTTACATCCATGGTACGGCTGGTAAGGGGGGTGATGTTCACGACCAATGGTTGGAAGTACTGCCTGATATGAAGCACCGCCACCTTGAGAGGCATCTTCGCCATCAACAGATGTTCCCTGAAGTTGAAGGAAGATTTTGGTTGATGGCGCGTAGATGTCAACGGGCGTTTTAAGTCCCACTTAACCACTCGTCGGTCGCCAGGGTCGCTCCGTATCGCCCCCCTGGCCAACCTGGGGCATGGCGGCTGCGATAAGCGTTTCATACAGTGCTGCGGATTCCACAGGCACGGGTTCGCTACCCGCTGCCCCCGCTGACTTGCGACGGGGCAGCCCGGATCGACCGGGCTGCGATGGCACCCCGCCCGGCGCAGCCTAGGAATCCCCCATCAGCTCTCTGACGCGCGCGGTCAGGGTGTCGACGGAAAACGGCTTCGTCAGCACCTGCATCCCCGCTTCGAGATGGCCGTTGCCAATCACCGCGTTCTCCGCATAGCCGGTGATGAACAAGGTCCCCAGACCGGGGCGGACGTCACGCCCAGCCTCGGCCATCTGCCGACCGTTCAAGCCGCCGGGCAGGCCTACGTCGGTGATCAGCAGATCGATACGCACATCGGAGCGCAGTACCTTGAGCCCGGCCATGCTGTCCGCCGCCTCGATCACCGTGTAACCAAGCTCTCCCAGCACCTCGGCCAAGAGCATCCGAACGGTGGGCTCATCGTCGACCACGAGAATCGTCTCGCCAGACTGGGCCCGCGGTTCGTCCCGCGGGCCGGGTTCCTCCTGCTCGATCACGGCGTCACCCAGATAGCGTGGCAGGTAGATGCACAGCGTCGTTCCCAGGCCGACCTCCGAGTAGATGCGCGCCTGCCCGCCCGACTGTTTGGCAAACCCGTAGATCATCGACAGGCCCAGCCCGGTGCCGTGGCCGATGGGCTTGGTGGTGAAGAATGGATCGAATGCCTTGGCGATCACATCCGGCGTCATGCCGGTACCGGTATCGGTCACGCAGATGGACAGGTACTGCCCCTCCTCCAGGTCATGGGAGCGGGCGGCATTGCGATCCATCCAGCGATTGGCCGTCTCGATGGTGATCCGGCCGCCGTCTGGCATGGCATCACGGGCATTGATGCACAGATTCAGAAGCGCGTTTTCCAGCTGGCTGGCGTCGACCCGCGCCGACCACAGCCCCGTGGCGCCTACGGTCTCCACGCTGATGCTCGGCCCTACGGTACGCTGGATCAGATCGGTCATGCCCAGCATCAGCGCATTGATGTCCGTCGGCCTGGGGTCCAGGGTCTGTCGCCGTGAAAACGCCAGCAAGCGGTGCGTCAATGCAGATGCCCGCTTGGCCGCCCCCTGCGCCGCCAGCCGGTATTTTTCCAGGTCGTTGACCCGCCCTTGCGCCATCCTCACGCCCATGAGCTCCAGGGAGCCCGATATGCCGGTGAGCAGGTTGTTGAAGTCGTGTGCCAGGCCACCGGTGAGTTGGCCGACCGCCTCCATCTTCTGGGATTGGCGCAGTTTCTCCTCGGTCTGCATCAACTCGGCGGTGCGCGCTGCGACCCGTTGCTCCAGGGTCTCGTTGAGCGCTCGCAGCGCTGCCGTGGCACGATCCCGTTCGGCTTCCAGCGTGCGGCGCTCCTCGACATCGATCAGCACGCCGGGAAAGCTCTGCGGCGTGCCGTCCGGCGCATACTCCACGCGGCCGTTGCCCTCGATCCAGTAATACCTGCCGTCCGCACGCAACACCCGGTACTGGTGGGCATAGGAACCGCCGCGCGTGATGGCATCGTTGATGGCCGCCACCAGCCCCGCGCGGTCATCCGGGTGTACCGTCGCGTTGACCTGTTCGAGAGAAAGACCGCTGTGCCCCAAAGCAGGGTCGAGACCGAAGGCGTCGGCAAAGGCACTGTCGATGGTGAAGCGATCGCTCGGGATGTCCCAGTGCCAGGTGCCGATGATCGCGCCGGCGGCAAGGGCGAGCTGCACCCGTTCGATGTTTTCGCGGGCGACCGCTTCGCTGATGCGTAGACGTTCCTGGGCATTTCGCCGGGCGGTGACGTCATTGAAAAAGACGCCGATCTGCCGCTCTGCAGGGTCGCCGACCGGAACGGCACGCACGTCGAACCAGCGTTCGAAGGCCTCGGCATAGCTCTCGAACGTCGCCGGCTCGCGTGTCTTGGCCACACCTCCATAGGTGTCGAACCAGAACTGCTCCAGATCCGGGGCATACTCGGTCACCCATTTACCGCGCAGGTTGACCCCCGCCTCGCGCTCGAAGGCCGGATTCACCTCGATGAATCGGTAGTCCACCGGGCGATCGGCCTCGTCGAACTTGACTTCGACGATGGCGAATGCGGTCTCTATGGTTTCCACGATGGTCCTGAATCGCTCCTCGCTCTTGCGCAGCGCGGTGGCCGCCGAGCGACTCTGGGTCAGGTCGAGCATGGCACCGATCATGCGCACGGCCCTGCCCTGCACATTGCGGATCACGTGCCCTCGATCGAGCACTTCGGCGTAGGTGCCGTCCTGGCGACGAAATCGATATTCGTCCGTCCAGGCAGTGCCCTCGCCATCGATGACCGCATGGATCGAGGTATCGATACGTTGCCGATCGTCCGGATGAATCTGCGCCATCCACCAATCACCATTGGTTTCTATGGTGGCCAGCGCATGGCCATAGGCGTGCTCGAGCGCATCGTTCCAGAGGACGTGATTGGCCACCAGGTCCCAGTCCCAAATCGCGTCGTTGGTCGCCTTGGAAGCGAGGCGGTAACGCTCCTTGGCTTCCTCCATCGCACGACCGGCCAGGTGTTCACGGGTGCGGTCACGCAGGATCTTCATGAAGCCCAGGTGGACATTGTTGTCGGCGAACAGCGGCATCATTTCGCCGGAGGCCCAGATCTGCTGCCCGTCCTTGCGGATATGCCAGCGTTCGTCCGATGCGCGCCCCTCTCGCAGCGCCTGCTGCATCTCGTGTTCGACCCGGCCCGTCTGGCGATCCTCCGACGTGAAGAAGCGATCCGCCGGCTGGCCACACATTTCTTCAGCGCTCCAGCCGAACACCAGTGCAGCGGCCGAGTTCCAGTTGGTGATCGTCCCCGAGGGGTCGATGAGGATGATGGCGAAATCCACGGCGCTGTCGAATACCGCCCATTGGCGCGCCGCACGCTGGCTTGGCGCTGCTTCCGCGATGGCTCGCGGGGCAGCCGTCCGCTCGGCGCCATGCACCGCTGCGCGCAATCGCAGCACTTCCGCTTCCAGTTCTTCGCGAGAAAGGTGATTCAGGTTCTGGTTCACACGCACCACTGCTCTCCGGCGACGAGTCCGGCCAACGTAGAATGATCGGAGGATAGCCATGCTGGCGTAGCCGGCTTTGATTACGGGTTGTCCTGGGGGCTGCAAGAATGGCAGACAAACCCTGCAATGGACTGCGCCCTTGCTGCCGGGGTTCGAAAGACAGACGTGCGGGATGCTGTTTCCATCGTCAGGTACGGCCCGCCAGCGGATGCTCCCGCGGCCAAGCAGGCAAGGCCTGCAGATACCGGGTAGCCCTCGAGACCGGGCAAAAATACACCATCGGACAGAGGGCTTGCTTGTCACAAATGACCAATGGCCCGTGGACGATCCGCCCGGGCTGTCACCGAAACGACTCACCTCGATGCCCGAGCACCTGGCCCACGGCATCCTCGTGCGCTCGCCTGTCAACGGCCGCTGGCGAACCCGCGCCAGACCAGCGATTTTCGCTCCGCGGTGGGCACCGCCTCGGCAGCCAGCAGCGGGCCCCGTACCCACGCCATGAGGGGGAGCCGCCTCATGGGTAAGGCGGCTCCCCGGAGCCTCACGCAGCCGGTTTCATCACTACCTTCGTCCAGCCCTGGTCACGGGCATCGAAGTGCTTGTAGGCGCTTGGGCCATCGTCCAGCTTCAACCGATGGGAAACGATCTGCGAAGGCGTGGCGCGCCCGTGGTGGATCAGCTCCGCCAGTTGGCGGTTGTACGCCTTGACGTTGGCCTGGCCGGTGCCGATTTTCTGCCCTTTGAACCAGAAGGCACCGAAGTCGAACGCCATCTTGCCCTCTTTGGCCAAGGCATTTTCAGCCCCAGGATCCTGGGGAACGAACAGCCCGACCACGCCGATCCCACCGGTCGCCTTGGTCGAGGCGACGAGGTTGTTCATGGTCAGGTGATTCACCTCATGGCCATGTTTGTCGCAGCACTGGTAGCCCACGCACTCGCAACCGCGATCGGTGCCTTTGCCATTGGTGTAATTGAGGATCTCGTCGACGGCCTTCTGCTCGACCGAGTTGATTGGCGTGGCGCCCATCTGGGCGGCCAGTTTCAGGCGGTCCGCTTGATCGTCGATGACGAAGACCTGCGAAGCGCCCTGGATGAGCGCGGCGTGCGCCGCCATCAGGCCGACCGGGCCGGCGCCGTAGATGGCGATGGACTCCCCGGGCTGCAGCCCCGCCAGCCTGGTCGCATGCCATCCGGTGGGGAAGATGTCGGAGAGCATGACGTAGTCGTCCTCGCGCTCCCTGGCATCCTCGGGCAGCACCAGGCAGTTGAAGTCCGCGAAGGGAACGCGCAGCAATTCCGCCTGGCCGCCGTCATAGGTACCCATCTCGGCAAAGCCATAGGCGGCGCCGGCACTGCCTGGGTTGGCAGTCAGGCAATAGCCGGTAAGGCCCTTCTCGCAGTTCTCGCAAAAACCGCAGCCGATGTTGAAGGGCAAGCAGACCATGTCTCCCACCTTGACCCGCTCGACCCCCGCGCCGACCTCGACCACCTCGCCGAGGTTCTCGTGGCCGAAGACGCGGCCGGTCTCGAAGGTGGTTCGGCCTTCGTACATATGGAGGTCGGAGCCACAGATATTGGTGGAGGTGACTCGAACGAGCGCATCCGTTGGCCTCTCGATCTTCGCATCTGGGACGTTCTGGACGCTGACGTCACGCGGGCCGTTGTAGACGATTGCCTTCATCTGGGTTCTCCAAGTCAGTTCAAAGGAGCGCCGATGGCGCTTTCGTTCCTATTGGGTTCGTGTCCCCTGGGAAAGCCGTTGTTCAGCAAAACTGACTGGCGCCTGACGGGCGGTGCCACGCTGACGACCGGTCCAACCGCACTCCCGGCACCACCTGGCGATACCAGGGGCATGCGGGCATCGCGCTGAAAGGACCTGCCGCCGGATCACCAGCGCACCTGCAAGATGATCGGATTGCTGCTCGCCGGGCTGGTGCGCTCACGCCGCTCGGCCACCTCACGGGTGGTTACCGCACCACCATGTTTGCCCCAAGTGCCACGAACGAAGGTCGGTACCTCGGCCGTCTCCGGGCGAACCAGGCCAAACTGATCGTCCAGTCGGTGAAGGCCCGCTGTTCGAAGTCGCGCCTGCCATAGATGACTGCCTGAACCACCTGTTCGGTGCGGTCTTCGAACATGACAACCCCGACTGGCAAAGCCGCCGGCGTGCAATCGCAATTGCAGTCCCATATCCGCATCAGCAGGAATGTCGGGCTCACCGAGAGCCGGCTCAGGCAGCTGGCAGATGTGCTGCAGGCGCGGGTCGGGCCGCTGAACGGGCAGCGTACGCTCGATGCCATCTCGACCGTCGCGCCCGATGAGGTCCAGCCCTCGAAACCCCAGGACTTGCCACTACCGGTCCCTGAGGATCGGGCTCACCCAGGTGCGTGAGGTCCGCCATGGCGTCCTGCTACAGCGGCAGGCACTCCGCGGCGCGGTTGACGCCCCCGACAGCACGACCGTCGGGGGCCTGTCCGGCAGGCTGATGCTTACAAACCCAGTTCCGTCAGCCCCGGGTGATCGTCCGGGCGGCGGCCGAGTGGCCAGTGGAACTTGCGCTCGCTTTCCTTGATGGGCATGTCGTTGATGCAGGCGAAGCGGCGGTGCATCAGGCCATCGGCTGCGAACTCCCAGTTTTCGTTGCCGTAGGAACGGAACCAGTTGCCCGAGTCATCGTGCCATTCGTAGGCGTAGCGCACGGCGATGCGGTTGTCGGTGAAGGCCCACAGCTCCTTGATCAGGCGATAGTCCAGCTCTTTCTCCCATTTGCGGGTGAGAAAGCCCTTGGCCTCCTCGCGGTTGGTCGCGAACTCGGCGCGGTTACGCCACTTGGTGTCCAGCGTATAGGCGAGCGAGACCTTTTCGGCATCGCGGCTGTTCCAGCCATCTTCGGCGAGTCGTACTTTCTCGATCGCGGTTTCGCGGGTGAACGGCGGAAGTGGCGGGCGAGTTTGGGCATCAGGCATGGTAGTGCCTCCAGGCAACGTGGATAGATCGGTTGGGGTAACGTCTTTGAAGCTCAGGTCGTCAGGGCGAGGCCTGTTCTAACAACAGCTGCGCAACATCCCTTGCGCTGTCGGCGGCGCTGTAATCACCCATCACACGTGCCATGGTGATCGCGCCCTCGATCAATACCAGCAACTGCTTGGCCAGTGCCTGCGGGTGCTCGATATTCAATTGCCCGGTCAACTCGAGCGTGTAATCCAGCAATTTCTGTTTGTGCAGCCTGGCGAGCTGACGGATGGGGTCATCGGGGTCGCCCACCTCCCCCGCCGTGTTGATGAACGCACACCCGCAGAAGCCCTCGGATTCGAACCAGCCCTTGAGCACGGTGAACATGCTCAGGATGCGGGCCTGGGGCGTAGCCCCTTTGTCGCACTCGGTTCTGAACCAGTACATCCAGCGGATATCCCGCGCTTTCAGCGCGGCTTCGGCCACTTCGTCCTTGGTCATGAAGTAGCGATAGATGCTTTTCCGGGCGACGCCCGACGTTCTCACCAGAAGGTCCATGCCGGTGGCATGAATTCCGTTCCGATAGATGAGCTGCTCGGCGCTGGCCAGGATCTTTTCGCGGGTATCGGTCGTCGTCTTGTTCATGGCCTTAAGGTAGAACGATCGTTCTACCTCGTCAAGCGCTCGCTGGAGAAAAACGTCGGCAATGGCGCCCGGCTACTCGATGGTCATTCAGTCGCCACTGAAGAACCGGCGGCCGTTCTCGCGCAGCATCGAGACCAGGGTGGCCGCCGCCGAGGGCAGATAGCCTCCCGCCCGGACGGTCACCGCCACGGTTCGTTGCATGGTCGTTTCAGGCAACTGCACTTCCCGCAGCCTGTTCATGCCCTGGCTGAACTGCAGCGTTTCCCTGGCCAGAAAGCTCAACAGATGGGTGCGGGCGATCAGCCTGGGAAGCATGGAGATGGTGTTGGTTTCGATCTGCACCACAGGTGCCGCCAACTTGTGCACGGCGAACAGGTTGTCGACCCAGCGCCTGGAAGAAACCGCCGGCGACGGCAGTATCCAGCGGTAGCGGGTCAAATCGGCAAGGCCGTATGGCGCGGCGAAAATCGGATGGTCGACGCTGGCCACCACCACCGCCTCGTCCTCCAGGATCGGATAGGTCACGAACTGCGGGTCCTGGGCATGCAGGGGGCTGATGATCGCGTCCAGTTGCCCGGATCTGAGCGAGCTTTTCAACACGTCATCCTGGCCGATCGACAGGCTCAGCCTGACCTCGGGCGCCCGCTCCAGCAGGGAGGCGGCCAGCTGCGGCAGCAGGTATTCGGCCATGCTGGCTGCACATCCCAGGCGCACGTTACCGATCAGCCCGTTGGCCAGGTCGTGCACCTCGCGTCGCGTCTCGGAAACGCTCGCCTGCAGCTGCCTGCTTCTGATCAGTAGCAGCTCACCCACTTCGGTCAGCCTGATACCCCGGCCATCACGTTGGAACAGCCGCGCGCCGAGCGACTCCTCGAGCCGCTGGATGCTCTTGGTCAAGGCCGGCTGGCTGCGGTTCAGCTTGTCGGCAGCCCGCCCCAGGTGGCCGATTTCGGCAATGGTTTCGAAGTAGCTGAGGTCGCGCAGGTCCATGATTCATTCACAAAAGTTATCGTTCATAAAAGATTAGAAAATAGACGTGATGAATCAGCCTGTCGATAATTTGCCTCGAAGCGCTAACGCGCGTGATCGTCGGAATGCCAATGCCAGCGCAACACAACCTTCTCCCATGGCCCGCCCAGGCACTGCGCTGGCTGGCCCTGGTCCTCTGCGCCGCGATTGCCGGGCACGCCCTGCATGCCGTCGGGGTACCGGCAGGCCTGTTTCTGGGGCCCATGCTGGTGGCCATCGTCTTCGGCGTGTGCGGCGCGGGGCTGCGCCTGCACAAGCACGTCTTCAGGTTCGGCCAGGGCTGCGTGGGCCTGCTCGTCGCCCACACCATGACCTGGTCGGTCCTGGTGTCGCTGGCCACCTCCTGGCACATCATGCTGTTCGCGACGCTGCTGACCGTCTGCCTGAGTGCGCTGGTGGGCCTGGGAACCGTGCGGTTCGGCGGTATTTCCGCCAATACCGCCGCCTGGGGAACGGCGCCGGGCGCCGCATCCGCGATGGTGGCCATGGCCGAGGACTACGGCGCCGACTCACGCCTGGTGGCCACCATGCAGTACGTGCGGGTGGTGTGCGTGGTGATGGCGGGCGCCCTGGTCAGCCATTGGCTGGGGGCGACGAGCGGCGTCAGCCAGGCCATCGCCAACGCGCCGCTGACGAGCCATGGGGATCTGGCCCTGGGCATCGGCGTGATCCTGGCCGGCGTCGTCGCCGCTGCGTTTCTACCCGCCGGGGCCTTGTTGGTACCACTGCTGCTCGGCGCCGCCCTGCAGTTGGCCGGCATGCTGACCATCACCCTGCCCAGCGAGCTGCTGGCATTCGGCTACGCGGCCATCGGCTGCTACATCGGCTTGCGCTTCGACCGCGAGACGCTGAGTCATGTCTGGCGACGCCTGCCAGCGATGATCGTCGGCGCCCTGGTGCTGATCCTGCTCTGCGCCGGACTCGCCTGGCTGCTCGCCTCGCTGACCGGAACGGATTTCCTGTCCATGTACCTGGCCACCAGCCCGGGTGGGCTCGATGCGATGGCGATCATCGCGGTGGAAACCCATTCCGATGCCGGCCTGGTCCTGGCCATGCAGACGCTGAGACTGTTCGGCGTGATCCTCACCGGAGCATTCTTCGCCCGGCAAATCATCCGCCTGACCGCGGCAGAGCCCCCAAGTCCGGCGAAACGGGACAGACCGACCTAGCCGGCACCGATCCCTTGCAGTGGCGAGCACGCGCTCCGGACAGTTGACCGGCAGCGCCATGGGCCCCGCCCGCGGCAGTGCACGAGGCGCCGTCCGCGGAGAATTCAGGGCGCCGAGACCACGGCCGCGGGCGCTTCGTCCCAGGATTCGCCGCGAAGCTGAGCGAGGCTTGCGGCGAGTTCGCTCTTGCGAAACGGCTTGGTCAGGCGTGGCAGCTCCGGGTCCAGGCCCTCACGCTCCGCATAGCCGGACACCAGCAGGATCGCGATTCCAGGCCGGGAGGTGCGCACCATGCGCGCCAGATCGGTGCCATTGATGCCCGGCATCAGGTGATCGGTGACCAGCAGGTCGAAGGGCTCGCCGCTGGCCACCCGCTGCATGGCCTCTTCGCCACAGGCCGCCTCGACCACGCGATAGCCCAGTTCGGCCAGCATGTACGAGGTGCTGGCCCGTACCAGGTCCTCATCATCGACCAGCAGCGCCGTACCGCGCGTCTGGCGAGGCTCGGCGGCCTCGACGATGCGCAACCCGGCGGCCGGCTCGGCGGCGCTGCGCGGCAACCACAGCTCGACGCTCGTGCCGAGGCCGGGCGCGCTCTGGATGGTCAGCGCGCCGTTCAGCTGGGATGCCAGCCCGTGCACCATGGAAAGACCGAGCCCCGTCCCCTTGCCCACGCCCTTGGTGGAAAAGAACGGCTCCACCGCGCGGGCCAGGGTTGCCGCGTCCATGCCGGTGCCGGTATCGGCAACGGACAGGCACAGGTAGTGACCGGCAGGGAGTTTGGAACGGTGGCCCTCGGCGACCGACTCCATACCGACCGAGATACGAATCGTGCCGCCCTCGAGCATGGCGTCACGGGCGTTTACGGAGAGATTGAGCAACGCCATCTCGAGCTGGTTCTGATCGGCGATGGCGGCGGGCAGGTTTTCCGGCGCATCGATGACCACCTTGATTTGCGGCCCGGTGGTGCTGGCCAGCAGGTCGCCCATGTCACTGACCAGCTTGGCCACATCGACCGGCACCGTCTGCAACGGCTGACGGCGCGCGAAGGCCAGCAACCGCTGCACCAGGGTGGTGGCGCGCTCGGCCGACTGCATGGCGCCGGAAATGAGCCGCTGCTCCCGTTCGCCCCCCACGCCATGCCGCTGCAGCATGTCCAGGGTGCCGACGATCGGGGTGAGCAGGTTGTTGAAGTCATGGGCGACGCCGCCGGTCAGCTGCCCCATCGCTTCCATCTTCTGGCTCTGGCGCAACGCTTTCTGGACCTCCTCCCGTTCGGCAATCGCCTCGGCGATTCGTCTTTCCAGGGTGTCGTTGAGCTCGCGCAACTCCTCCTCGGCAACCTTGCGGGCAGTGATTTCGATGGCCGTACCGGTCACGCGCAGGCAGACGCCGGCGGCGTCGAACACCCCTCGCCCCTTGGCCGCGACCCAGCGCACCACGCCGTCCTCGCGGCCGATGGTGCGGTAGTCGACTTCGTAGAGGGCGCGTCGTTCAGGGTCGGCGGCCGCCACGAAGGCACTGATCGTCGCGTCGCGATCCTCGGGGTGCAGACCGTCGTAGAAGTCCTGCAGGGTGACCTCCACGTCAGCCGAGATGCCGAACATCGCCTTGGTCTGGGCCGGCCAGACCAGCGTGTTGCGAACGAAATCCACATCCCAGAAACCGACATCGGCGTGGTCGACCGCCAGGCGCAGCCTGGCTTCGCTGATACGAATCGCCGAATCCGTACGCGCACGGTGCACGGTCAGCCCCACGGTGTGAACCACGAAGTCGATGATTTCGATATCCGCCGGCAACGGCTCGCGGCGCTCGTGGTGGTAGAGAACGAAGGCACCGAGCAGCGCGGCTTGTGCCGAACGGATCGGGATCGAGCAGCAAAGGTGCAGACCCTGGCCGCGGGCCAGATCCCGCAAAGCGGCCCAGTTCGGGTCATTGCCGATGTCGGCCAGTGCGGTCACGGCGCCCGGGTCGATGGCGATGCGGTCGCTGGCTTCCTTGTAGGCGCTGGGCAGGCTCGGCCCCGCGCAATGGGCCAGATGCCCGCCCCCCTCATCGAGCAGCAGGATGCCGCCCAGGAAACCGGACACGGACAGCCCCTCCACCTCGCGGACGATCGCCTCCAGCGTGACGTTCAACGGCGTTTCTTCCACCGCCAGCTCGAGGATGCGTTTCTGCGCGGCACCGATGGCGACCTCACGATTGCGCGCCTGGGTCAGGCGGGCGTTCTCGATGGCGATGGTTGCCAATTGCGCCAGGCTTTCCAGGCGCCTGATGGTCTCGGCGGGAGGATCGTGGACGTCGGACCAGTACGCACCAAGCGCTGCGATGGGCACCGGCCTGCCGATGGGCACCATCACCAGGCTACGCACGAAGGTCGCCGCATAGGCCGCCTGGGGGATGCGCGGGTCGAGGCGAACGTCGCGGATCACGACCGTCTGGCAGTTATGCATCGCCCAGCCGGAAATACACTGCTCGGACGGGAAGCTCTGGCCCTGCCAGAGCGGCGAGACCGCATCTTCGGCCACGTAGGAACAGCAGCCTTCGTTTTCGATGACCACTGCAATACCCTCGGCGCCCACCGTGGCGCGCGCCGTGTCGCGCAGGATGGCGACGACCTGGTCGACCGATGCCGCCCTGGCCAGCCGCTCGCTGGCACGCAACACATGAACGAGGCGGTCGTCACCCATCAGATCCATCGGAACGGTCAGCAAATGGATCTCCCGACGGCTGCAGCATCTCTGTCTGCGGGCTCGTTCAAGTTGAAGGTGGGGAACGCGTTAGGGTGCGGGTCTTCTCGTCTCAGTATGGTCGGATTTCAGCGTCTCGGAAAGCTGGCCATCACGCCTGGTCGTGACAAGCGTTGGCGAGGCATGGCAGGTGGCCAACGCCCGCCTGCGACCGGCAAGCAACCTGGCCCACGCGGATCGCCATGCATGCACTTCGTGTGCTCGAATGTGGCAGTCGCGCCTTCGGTCATGGGCCACACGCTTCGCGCCCTCGGCACCGGGCGTGGCGTGTCGTCACCGGCCATGGCCAGGGCTCGCCAGGCGCCAGTGCCGGGCCAACTGAAACAGCCTGCAATCCTGCCGGGTTGAAACACCCACCACACCGGCGGTAGTATCCCACTCCAAAGGCGTGTGCTGCGTGCGCCCGGGGCCTGCCCCGTATACGGAGAACGACCCGTCGTTTTCCGTAAGGCTTCCAGACCATGCAGCAGTCCCGTTTTCCTTGGCAATGCCCCGCTTCCGAGAAGCCTCTCCGGGCACACCCCGCCAACCTGCTCTCCCTCATCTTGCGCACCTGGCAGCACTGCAGCTGGCCGGTGCTTCGCTGTGTCCGTCGTCCAGCCGATGCCGCCTGCTCACGGCCGCACGGCGCCCGCTTTCGTTCGTCAAAGGAGAACCCTGCATGACCCAATCGTCATCAATCCCAGGGCCGTCAGCGCTCAAGCGTTTTCTCGCCAGCGAGGCCGCCGGTGGCGTGCTGCTGATGATCGCCGCCGCCGCTGCCGTGATGGTCGCCAACAGCCCGTTGGCAAGCGCGTACTTTCACCTGCTGCATGCCGAAACCGGCCCGGCACTCAGCGAGAAGCTGGGGCCCATGACGCTGCACCTGTGGATCAACGACGGCCTCATGGCGATCTTCTTTCTGCTGGTCGGCCTGGAGATCAAGCGTGAGCTGGTGGACGGTCGGCTCTCGTCCTGGGAGCAGCGCCGCTTGCCTGCCCTGCCCGCCTTGATGGGCATGGCGGTGCCGGCACTGATCTACCTGGCGATCACCCGCGGTGATCCGCTGCTGACCAACGGCTGGGCCATTCCGGCCGCCACCGATATCGCGTTTGCCGTTGGCGCCCTGGCCCTGCTGGGCCGACACGCGCCGCTGTCGCTCAAGCTGATGCTGGTCTCCGTGGCGATCATCGACGACATGGGCGCCGTGGCCATCATCGCGATCTTCTATACCTCGTCGATCAAGCTCGGTGCACTGCTTGCCGCTGCCCTGATCATCGCCGTCCTGCTGGTGCTCAACCGCAGGCGCGTGATGGTGCTCTGGCCCTACCTGATCGGCCTGGTCCTGCTGTGGTACGTGACCCTGCTTTCCGGTGTGCATGCCACCATCGCCGGTGTCGTGGGCGCCTTTCTGATCCCCTACGTTCCGACGCCTGGCCAGCCGGATGCGGCCGAGTCGCCCCTGCACCGCCTGGAACATGGGATCGCGCCCTGGGTAGGGTTGCTGATCGTACCGGCCTTCGGCTTCGCCAATGCCGGGGTGTCCTTCGCTGGCCTGTCGCTGGCGGACGTGCTGGCCCCCCTGCCGCTGGGCATCGCCGCCGGCCTGTTCCTCGGCAAGCAGCTCGGGGTTTTCGGCGGTGTAGTGCTGGCGGTGAAATCCGGGCTGGCGGCGAAACCTCGCGGCTGCACCTGGCTGCAGATCTATGCGATATCGATGCTCTGCGGCATCGGCTTCACCATGAGCCTGTTCATCAGCGGCCTGGCCTTTCCGGGCTATCCGGCGTTCGTCGAGGAGTCGAAGATCGGCATCATGCTCGGCTCGCTGCTTTCGGCCATCGTGGCGTGCCTGATCCTGCGCTTCGCGCCGAAAGCCGCGGATCAGCGGCAGGAAGAACGGGCGCAGGAGACCGAGATCGCTCAGGACGGCGACGTCGCCCGCCTGTGAACGGGCGCAGCCCGGTGGCGTGGCTGCCGAGGCGCTGCTGATCCTGGCGTTGCCTGGCCAAGGGCGCCTGGCACCGAGCCAGGCGCCGGCCAGCGCCGAACCAACGGCTGCACCGGCAGCGGCGCATTGGCCGTGATGGCGACCGGCCGCTGCGGGTCTGCCGAACGGCCGTTCCTGCCAGCTCGAGCGGCTAGAAAAGACTCAGCGTGTAGCTGACGATCAGCCGGTTCTCGTCGATGTCGGTGCGGTAGTTGGAGCGCGCGGTGACGTTGCGCCAACGCAGGCCCACGCCCTTGAGCACACCACTTTGCACCACGTACGCCAGGTCCAGGTCGCGCTCCCAGTCCTTGCCCTCGAACCCCCTTCCCGTCTCCACACTGTCACCCTTCACGTAGCGCAGGGTACTGGTCAGGCCGGGGATGCCGAGCGCGGCGAAGTCGTAGTCGTGACGGACCTGCCAGGAGCGTTCGCCGGGCGCGGAAAACTCGTAGGTGGGCAAGGTATTGCCCATGGGATTGGTATTGGCGCCCACCTGGATGAAACCGTCATCGCCGTCGATACGCTGGTGGCCCAGGTAGAAGGTATGCCCGCCATGTTTGGCCGACAGCAAGGCATAGGTCGACTGGTTATCCAGCTTGCCGGCGATGCTGCGCCCCTCGTCGCGGGTGTCGAAGTAGCCGAGGTTGGCGCCCAGGGTCCAGTCGCCCAGCGGCTCGGCGTGCTTGAGGCTGTAGAAGCGCTGGGCGTAGATATCCTCCAGCTGGGCCTGCCAGATACCGACGCTGGTGCGCTTGGCATTGAAGGCGTAATCGGCACCCAGGTAGTTGAAACGGTCGCTGGTGAAACGGGCGATACGCGCCGGGTTGATGGGGTCGTTGATCAACCCGTACAGCTCCTGGCGGTCGGTGGAGTCGCGCAGGCTGGTGGAACGCATCTGCCCGGCCTGCAGGGTCAGCCCCTGAATCTCGTTGGAAACCAGGGCGGCGCCCTGATAGGTCGGCGGCAGCAGGCGCAGATCGCTGTGCACCAGCACTGGCAGATGGGGCCGCAACTCGCCGACCTTCAGCTCGGTCTCTGACAGCTTGACCTTGAGCGCCGCGCCCAGGCGCCCGTACTCATCGGCGGCGCGGCCATCGTGTACCGGCAGCAGGCCGCTGCTGGTCCGGCCACGGCCGCTGTCGAGCTTGATGCCATACAGGCCCAGCACATCGACCCCGAAGCCCAGCGGGCCCTGGGTGTAGCCGGAGCGAAAATCGAAGATGAAGCCTTGTGCCCACTCCTGGGTGCGGGACTGCGGGTTGCTGCCCACGATGCCGGAGTAGTCGCGGCTGAAGAAGTAATTACGCAGTTGCAGGTCGGCGTGAGCCCCCTCGATGAAGCCGCCCTCTTCGGCCTGGGCGGAAACACTCAAACCAGCCGCCAGGCAGCTGCCGAACACACGACGCAGATAGATCATGTCGATTCCCCATAACACGGGCACGAACGCGCCCTGCCACCAATCAACGTGGCAAACCAAAGGATGAGAGCTGTAAAGGGCCGGAGCGTGAGGAGTCACGCCCCGGCAGTGCCAGGAAGCCGCTCCGGCTAGCGGTTGACCAGCTTGGCCGGCAGGGCGATGACCAACAGGCAGCTTAGGATCAGGCAACCGGCGAAGAACCACAGCGCCGCGTGGCTGGTGCCGGTCAGGTCGGTGACCAGGCCCATCAGCGAGTTGCTCACCAGCCCGGCGATATTGGCCAGCGAGCAGGCCAGGGCGAAGCCGGTCGCTGCGGCCGTGCCCTTGAGAAAGGTCGCCGGCAGGCTGAAGAACACCGGCACGGCGCCAATGATCGCCGCCGAGGCGATGGCGAACAGCGTCACGGTCATCACCAAGTTGTGGCTGAACAGCGTGCTGCTGGCCATGGCCGCGGCACCGACGATGAAGGGCACGATGATGTGCCAGCGCCGCTCACGGTGACGGTCCGAGCTGGCGCCGATCAGCAGCATGCCGGCCAGGGCCGCCAGGCTGGGAATGGCGGTCAGCAGGCCGATGTGAAAGGTGTCGGTCACCCCGGTGTTGCGGATGAAGGTCGGCATCCAGAAGCCCATGGCGTAGGCGCTGAGCAGGATGGAGAAGTCGATACCGCCGAGCATCCACACCTTGAGGTTGAAGAAGCCGTCGCGAAAGCTGTGCTTGCTGTCCTTGCCTTCCGCGTCGTCGGCCGCCAGGTCACTGGCCAGCTGCGCCTTTTCCTCGGCACTCAGCCACTTCGCCTGATTGAAGTGATTGGGCAAGGCCCAGAAGGTGAGGATGCCGAGCAGCACGCTGGGGATCGCCTCGAGCAGGAACAGCCACTGCCAGCCGCGCAGGCCATTGACCTGGTCGAAGTGGTTCATGATCCAGCCGGAAAGGGGCCCGCCGATCACGCTGGACAGCGGCAGGCCGATCATGAACAGCGCGATGATGCGCCCGCGTCGGTAGGTCGGGTACCAGGTGGTCAGGTAGTACAGCACGCCCGGCAGGAAGCCGGCTTCGGCGGCGCCGAGCAGGAAGCGGATGATGTAGAACTGCGTGGTGGTGGTCACGAACATGGTGCAGGCCGACAACAGCCCCCAGGTGATCATGATGCGGGCGATCCACACCTTGGCGCCGACCTTCTGCAGCACCAGGTTGCTGGGCACCTCGAAGAGGATGTAGCCGACGAAGAACAGCCCGGCACCGAGGCCGTAGGCCGCCTCGCTGAACTGCAGGTCGCTGAGCATCTGCAGCTTGGCGAAGCCGACGTTGATGCGATCCAGATAGGCGGCGAGGTAGCAGAAGCACAGGAAGGGGATGAGCTTCCAAGTCACTTTGCGGTACAGCTCCCTCGAGCTGTCGGCAGCACTGCCCATGGCGGTGCTGGTAGCGGGTACGTAAGGCATTGCGTTGTCTCCTGGCGGTGACTTGTGATTTTTGTTGAAGCCAGCAGTCGTCGACGCGTTGAGCGTCGCAACGGCGACTTCCCAAGGCAGCGTCAGTGCCATGCATGCATGGCGATCGCCCTCCGAGGGGCGACCAGTGGAGCAGGCAGCGTACCGCCAGCTCCTTATGGGTGAATCAGCGGGTGACCTCCTGCAGATAGCTCAGGGTTTCCTGCAGGCTCACGACATCGCCGTACTTGCTGTCGATGTCGAACAGGTTGGCCTCGTGGGGCGCCTGGTGGCGATCACCGACGCACTCGCGCACGACCATGGTGCGAAAACCATGCTGCACCCCATCCACCGCACTGGTGCGAATGCAGCCGCTGGTCGAGCAGCCCGCCAGGATCAGGGTGTCGATACCCTGGGCATGCAACTGTGCAGCCAGGCTGGTGCCGAAAAATACACTGGCGTACTGCTTGGTCACCACCTGCTCTCCCGGCAGCGGTGCGACCGCTGCGCAGAAATCGGCCAGCGGGTTGCCCTCGACCATGTCCTTCATCACCGGCGCCTTGCGCACCCACATGCCGCCGTCGGCACAATCGGCGGCCTGGTAGCGGATATTGCTGTGCACCAGGGTGATACCCAGCCGGCGCGCTGCCTCCAGCAAGGCCACCGACTGCTCCACCGCGCTGACCACGCCTGGCGCGTACAGCGGCGCGCCCGGCGTGGTGTAGCCCTGCATGAAGTCGATCATCAGCAATGCCGGCCGCGCGCCGAAGCCGATGCGCTGCCCCCACACGCCCTGATAGTTGTCGCTAAGGCTCTGCCCGCTCATGGCGATCCCCTCAGTAGGCGCCGGACAACAGCGCGCCGGCGCCGGGCACGATCGGCTCCAGGTCCAGGGCCTTGAGCATGCAGTAGGTGGTGGCGATGGCCGCCGTGACCACCGGCTTGCCGGTCAGTGCCTCGACCTTGGCCACCGCTGGCAGCGACTGCATCTGCACGCAGGCCGACAGCACCACCACATCGACGCCCTCCAGGTTCATGCCGGCGACGATATCCGGCAGGTTGGCCGGGTCGTGGCGCGCCACCTGCAGGTTGTCGGGTATTTCCAGGGCCCGCCAGTCGACCACCTCGAAGCCTTCTTCGCGGATGTAGTCGACCACCAGCTCGGTGAGCGGCTTCATGTAGGGCGCGACGATGGCGATGCGCTTGGCCTTCATCACCTTGAGCGCCTCGACCAGGGCACCGGCACTGGTGATCACCGGCGAGTTGGCGTCGTTGTCGGCGGTCACCTGGCGCAGGCGTTTTTCGGACTGGCGATGGTAGCCCAGGCCCATGGCCATGATCGCCACCAGGCAGGCATAGCCGAGCACGTCGACCTTGGCGTCGGACAGCTCCAGCGCGCAGCGATCGGACTCGGCATCCATGGCCGCCAGCTCTTCCTTCTTCACCTGCTTCATGCGCATGCGCGCCGAGTGAAAGGTGAAGCGCTCCGGGCGGATGGCCTGGCGCGCGGTGAGCATCGCCGGGATCTCGGTTTCCATGGTGGTGTTGGAGCTCGGCACGATCTGGCCGATGCGATAGAGCCTGTTCATGGCAGCACCTCGTGGTGAATGGGTTGGCCGAGGAAATCGCCGAAGGCGGCAAAGAACCCGCCCAGGTCGTCCCAGGGAATCATGTGCCCGGCATCGCTGACGCGGGCGATCTGCAGGTCCGGCTTGAGCGCGCGCAGCTCGGCCTCGTCGACCGCCTCGATCACCCCGCCGCGCCCGGCCACCATCAGCAGCGCTGGCTGCTGCACGGCCGGCAGGTACTGGTGGATATCCACGCTGTGAAACTCCTCGAAGGCCTGCACGATGGCCGGCTCGTAGCAGGTGTGCAGCCATTCGGCGCGCAACTGCAGCTGCTCGGGGGTCCAGCTCGGGCAGAAGGCCTTCATCGCCTCGGCATCCATGCCCTGCTCCGCCTGGCGGATGGAGTCGACGTACCAGGGCAGCTTGCTCGGGTAAGCGCGGCGGCCCGGGCCGGACACCGGTGGGTCGATCAGCACCAGGCGCTCCAGGCCGTCGGCGCCCATCGCCGCGGCGCGAATGGCGAAGCGTGCGCCCATCGAGTGGCCGAGCAGGCTGTAGCGCTCGAAGCCCAGGGCAGCGGCGAAGGCGATGATGTCCGCCGCGCAGGTGTCGGTGTCGTAGGCCAGCTGCGGCCCGGTGGACGACAGGCCACGGCCGCGCACATCGAGGATGTAGGTATCGAACTGGCGACCCAGCACCTCGCCGACGAAGCCCCAGGTGATCGCCGGGCTGGTGATGCCGGGCACCAGCAGCAGCACCGGCCCCTTGCCGCCGTAGCGCAGGTAGTGCTGGCGGATGCCGTTGGCCTGCACGTTGCCGCCGCCGATCAGGGTGCTCATGCCGCGACCCCGCTTTTCAGCGGCTGGGCATAGACGTCATAACCGTAGACCCAGGCCGGGTCTTCCTGGGTACGCAGGAAGGTGTTGGCGTTGGATACCGCCTGTACCCGTGACGCGCGCTCCTTGCGGTTGACCTCGTAGAGTTCGAACGCGGTGCGGTAGTCCGTCAGCCCGGTTTCCTGCAGGCAGCGGGTGAGCATAGCCGCGTCCTCGATGGCCATGCCGGCGCCCTGGGCCATGTGCGGCTTCATCGGGTGGCAGGCGTCGCCCAGCAGCACCAGCCGGCCACGGCTCCACAGCGGCAAGGGGTTGCGGTTGCGCAGCGGCCACTTGGTGATGTCTTCGGTGGAGCGGATCAGCTTCTGCACCGTCGGGTGATAGCCCTCGAACGCCGCCAGCATCTCCTCCTGGCTGCTGTCCACGTAGTTGCCCTGGAAGTCCCAGGCCTCGTGGGGCACGCCGGTGACGAAGTAGTACTCATCGCGCCTGGCGGTGGTGTGGTAGACCATCATGTGGCGGTCATCGGTCCACCACTTCACGCAGGGTTCGAACACGTCGGCATGGCGTACCAGGTTCTCGCCGCGAATCAGCGCCCGGTGCGCGACCCAGCCGCTGTAGATCGGTGCTTCGACGCCCAATAGTTCTTCGCGGATCTTCGAGTGAATGCCGTCGGCACCGATCACGATATCGGCCGTGGCCTGGCTGCCGTCGGTAAAGGTCAGGCGCACCTGGTCGCCCTCGTCGACGATGGTCTCCAGCTTCTTGCCGAACTGCAGCGTGCCCGGCGCGATGCTGTTGATCTGCAGGTCGTGCATGTCGCCACGGTGCACGGTGACGTAGGCCGCGCCGTACTCGCGACGGGCGAATTCACCCAGGGGAATGCGCGACAGGTAGTCGCCGCTGATGCCATCGCGGCTGTGCCAGAAATCCGGGTGCGAGCCCATCTGCTCCAGCGGCTGCTCCAGCCCCATGCGGCGGAAGATCTTCATCACGTTCGGGCCGACATGGATACCGGCACCCAGGCGTGAGAACTCCGGCGACTGCTCGTAGACGGTCACGTCGAAGCCAGCCTGCTGCAGCAAGGTGGCGGCGGCCGCACCGCCGAGACCGGCACCGACGATGGCGATTTTCTGCTGAGCGCCCATGGGCATCTCTCCTCTTCTTGGCTACTGAGCGGGACGGTGCCCGCAAGACAATTACAGTGTATGCACTATATTTTTCGAATGGGAAGAGGGTTCTGAAAGTATTTTTTTAAATTGCATAAAAGAACTAAAAAGCCGATAAAACCCCAATAAAACGGCATTTGTGTAGATTGGTAACGTTCGAGAGAAAGATTGCCAAGCGCTTGCGCATGAGGTTCTATTGAAAACAAATAGAGTGAACACTCTATAAAAATGCACCAACACTCAGCAGCCCGATCCACGATGGTGCACACAGCGAGCAACGCAATCAGGAGACCTGCCATGCCGGTAAGCGATAGTGAACTGACCCAGATGTTCGAACAGGTGCTGACCCTCTCGCGGGTCGACGAGACCCAGAGCGTGGCCATTCTCAAGAGCCATTACTCGAACCCGCGCACCGTGCGTGCGGCGATGGATGCCGCGCAGCGCCTGAAAGCCAAGGTGTATGCCGTGGAGCTGCCGTCCTTCAATCACCCGCGGGCCATGGGCAATGACATGACCGCCTACTGCGGCGACACCGCCCTGACCGGCAACCTGGCGGCGCAACGTGCGCTGGAGGCCGCCGACCTGGTGGTCGACACCATGATGCTGCTGCACTCGCCCGAGCAGGAGCAGATCCTCAAGACCGGCACCCGCATCCTGCTGGCCGTGGAACCGCCCGAAGTGCTGGCGCGCATGCTGCCGACCGAAGACGACAAGCGCCGCGTGCTGGCCAGCGAGGCGCTGCTCAAGCAGGCGCGCAGCCTGCATGTGCGCTCGGCAGCGGGCAGCGATTTCCATGCCGAGCTGGGGCAGTACCCGGCGGTGACCGAATACGGTTTCGCCGACGAGCCGGGGCGCTGGGATCACTGGCCCAGCGGCTTTCTGTTCAGCTGGCCCAACGAGGAAACCGCCCAGGGCACCCTGGTGCTGGATGTCGGCGATATCGTGCTGCCGTTCAAGAACTACTGCCGCGAGCGCATCACCCTGGAGATCGACAAGGGCTTTATCACCGGCATCCACGGCGGCTTCGAAGCCGAGTACCTGCGCGATTACCTGAAGTACTTCAAGGACCCCGAGGTCTACGGCATTTCCCACATCGGCTGGGGCCTGCAGCCACGCGCCCAGTGGACCGCCATGGGCCTGCACGACCGCAACGACGGCATGTGCATGGACGCCCGCGCCTTCTACGGCAACTTCCTGTTCTCCACCGGCCCGAACACCGAGGTCGGCGGTACCCGCAAGACGCCGTGCCACCTGGATATCCCGCTGCGCGGCTGCGATATCTACCTCGATGACAGGGCCGTGGTGCTGGCCGGCGACGTGGTCTACCCAGAGGAATCCAAGGCCAGCTGACAACGCGCCAGCTGCCGATCCTCCATTACCGGCAAGCCAGCGAGGCGCACACCTTGCCGGCTTGCGCGGTTATACTCGGCGCCCTGCGCCAGTAAGCGAAATTTCCCCCATGTCGATCGACGATTCGTCCGCCACTACCTATCAGGTCACCGAACAGATCGGTCACTTGCTGCGCAAGGCCTACCAGCGCCATACCGCGATCTTCCAGCAGAACGCCTGCGACGCCCAGCTCACCTCCATCCAGTTCGTCACCCTGTGCGCCCTGCGCGACCATGGCCCCAGCTCGCAAGCCGAGCTGATCAAGGCCACGGCGGTGGACCAGGCCACCATTCGCGGTATCGTCGATCGCCTCAAGGCCCGCGACCTGGTCGCCCTGTCGCCGGACCCCAGCGACAAGCGCAAGGTCATCGTCGAACTCACCAGCGCCGGCAGCGCGCTGCTCGCCGCCATGATCCCCTGCGCCCAGCAGATCAGCGAACTGACCATGGGCAGCCTCAACCCTGGCGAACGCATCGCCATCCTCTACCTGCTGCGCAAGATGAACGACAGCGGCGAGTAAGCCGCAAGCTGTTTACTTGCGACAAACAGTGCGTCGATAGCGGCCGTTCGATTCTGGTAGGCTGAAGCGGATCGCCGCCCGCCCCACCCTATAGCCGCGCACCTTCGGGGGTAGGGTGGGCTTCAGCCCACCAATTGGCGCACCGTCGCCCCGCAACCGTGACAATCAACTAGCAGCCCGTAGGACGGACCGGAACGCCGGTCCATACCCGCGATTCGTGCGCATGGCGCACTCCCACAAACGCCGGTCAGTCGCGGCTACCTCCAACTTGCAGGCATAGCATTCAAGATTTCCTACGGGAATCGCAGGTAGCTAGCTGGCGCCCTCTCCTGATTTACCCGCAACCACTCCCTGGCCCATTCCTTGCGTAGCACAAGACACTTTTCATGAAGTAAACACTTAACGAACAAAAAGCCCATTTCCTGAGTAGAGCGGTAACGCCGGGATCGGGCACACGAGGCAGCAAGGCATCCATGAAAAAGACCCTGACCCTGCAGGTGAATGGGCAGGCGGTGCAGCTCGACGCTGAACCGCAGACCCCACTGCTCTATATTCTGCGCAATGATCTGGCCCTCAATGGCCCCAAGTACGGCTGCGGCCTGGGTGAATGCGGCGCCTGCACGGTGATTGTCGATGGCCGCGCCACCCGCTCCTGCGTATTTCCCGTCGGCGGCGCCGTAGGCCGCAGCGTGACCACCCTGGAAGGCCTCGGCAGTCGCCAGTGCCCTGATCCGGTGCAGCAGGCCTTCATCACCGAGCAGGCCGCGCAATGCGGCTACTGCCTCAACGGCATGATCATGACCATCAAGGCCCTGCTGCTGCGCGACCCCAACCCCAGTGACGAACAGCTGCGCCGCGAGCTGTCCGCCAACCTGTGCCGCTGCGGCACCCACGTCGAAATCATGCGCGCCGTCCTGCGCGCCGCCGGCCGCCCGGCCGCCCCGCACGGAGACACCCCATGCAACTGACCCTCGAGCAATGGCTGGCCCAGCCCGACGTATTGCTGGTCGTCGATACCATCCAGCCGCCGTCCGGCCCGATGCCCAAGGGCCAGAGCGCCACGCTCAAGCCCAAGGAGCTGGGGCTGTTCCTGGCCATCACCGGGGCCGGCAAGGTGTACGCCTTCAACGGGCACGTGGATCTGGGCACCGGTATTCGCACCTCCCTGGCGCAGATCGTCGCCGAAGAGCTGTACCTGCAGCTGGATCAGGTCGAGATGGTGCTGGGCGATACCGAGCGCGCGCCCAACCAGGGCGCCACCATCGCCAGCGCGACCATCCAGATCAGCGCCGTGCCCTTGCGCAACGCCGCTGCCGAAGCCCGCCGTCACCTGCTGCAGCTGGCCAGCGAACGCTGGCAGACACCAGGCGAACAGCTGACCCTCGAGGACGGCGTGTTCACCCATCCCGATGGCCGCCAGCTGGGTTTCGGTGAGCTGATCACCGGCGGGCATATTCGCCTGGAAATCAGCGGCGAGGCGCCGCTCAAGGCGGCCAGCGAGTACCGCCTGGTCGGCCAGGGCGCGGCCCGGGTGGATATCCCCGCCAAGGCCACCGGCGAGCTCACCTACGTGCACGACATGCGCCTGCCCGGCATGCTGCACGGCCGCGTCATCCGCCCGCCGTATGCCGGTTACGACAGCGGCGATTTCGTCGGCAACAGCCTGCTGGCGGTGGATGAAAGCTCCATCGCCGACCTTCCCGGCATCGTCGCCGTGGTGGTGATCCGCGACTTCGTCGGCGTGGTCGCCGAGCGCGAGGAACAGGCCATCCGCGCCGCCCAGCAACTGCGCATCGAGTGGAAACCCTGGCAGCAAAAGCTGCCTGACATGCGTGATGTCGCCCAGGCCATTCGCGACAACCCGCGTATCGCCCGCACCGTGCTGGACAAGGGTGATGTCGAGCAGGCCTTGCAGGACGCCGACCAACGCCTGACCCGCACCTACCTGTGGCCCTACCAGCTGCACGCCTCCATCGGCCCGTCCTGCGCCGTGGCCGACTACGGCGAGCAACATTCGCGAGTGTGGTCCGGCACGCAGAACCCGCACCTGCTGCGCGCCGACCTGGCCTGGCTGCTGGAGTGCGACGAGCGCTGCATCGAGATCATCCGCATGGAGGCCTCGGGCTGCTACGGCCGCAACTGCGCCGACGACGTATGCGCCGATGCACTGCTGCTGTCCCGCGCCGTGGGCAAGCCGGTGCGCGTGCAGCTGACCCGCGAGCAGGAACACGTGTGGGAGCCCAAGGGCACCGCGCAGCTGATGGAGGTGGACGGCGGCCTGAACGCCGATGGCAGCATCAGCGCCTACGACTTCCAGACCAGCTACCCGTCCAACGGCGCGCCGACCCTGGCTCTGCTGCTGACCGGCCGGGTCGAGCCGCTGCCGATGATGTTCGAGATGGGCGACCGCACCTCGATACCGCCCTACGACTACGAGCACATGCGCGTGACCATCAACGACATGGCGCCGCTGGTGCGCGCCTCGTGGATGCGTGGCGTCTCGGCGCTGCCCAACAGCTTCGCCCATGAGTCCTACATCGACGAGCTGGCCTTTGCTGCCGGCGTCGATCCCGTGCAGTACCGGTTGCAGCATCTGAAGGATGATCCCAGGGCCCGCGAGCTGATCGAAGCCACGGCCAAGCGCGCCGACTGGCAACCCCATACCCAGCCGCAGCAGACACCGGCCGAGGGTGACGTGTTGCGTGGTCGCGGCTTCGCCTATGCGCGCTACATCCACAGCAAGTTCCCCGGCTTCGGCGCGGCCTGGGCCGCCTGGGTCGCCGACGTGGCGGTGGACAAGCGCACCGGTGAAGTGGCGGTAACGCGGGTGGTGATCGGCCACGACGCCGGCATGATGATCAACCCCGACGGCGTGCGCCACCAGATCCACGGCAACGTGGTGCAGTCCACCAGCCGGGTGCTCAAGGAGCAGGTGCAGTTCGAGGAGTCCAGGGTCGCCAGCAGCGAATGGGGCACCTACCCGATCCTCACCTTCCCGGAAGTGCCGGCCATCGACGTGATGATGATGCCGCGCCAGAGCGAGCCGCCCATGGGCAGCGGCGAGTCGGCCTCGGTGCCCAGCGCCGCGGCCATCGCCAATGCCATCTATGACGCCACCGGCCTGCGCTTTCGGGAACTGCCGATCACCGCCGAGCGAGTGCGCGCCGCCCTCAATGGCGGCGCGCCCGGCGAAGACGCGCCCCCCACGACAACCGGCAAGAAACGCAGCAAATGGTGGCTTGGCGGCCTGGCCGGCGTGTTCGGCACCGCCCTGGGCCTGCTCGCCACCGCCATGCCCTGGCGCGCCGAAATCGCCCCGGTGGCACCGGCCGCGCCGGGCACCTGGTCCACGGCGACCCTGGAGCGCGGCCGTTTGCTGGCAGCGGCCGGTGATTGCGCGGTGTGCCACACCGCACCGGACGGCGCGACCAACGCTGGCGGCCTGGCCATGCAGACGCCGTTCGGCACCCTGTACAGCACCAATATCACCCCGGACCGGGAAACCGGCATCGGCACCTGGTCGTTCGGCGCCTTCGAGCGCGCCATGCGCGAAGGCATCAGCCGCGACGGCCGCCACCTCTACCCGGCCTTCCCTTACACCGCGTTTCGCAGCATCAGCGACACCGACATGCAGGCGCTCTATGCCTACCTGATGTCCCAGGCGCCGGTGACGCAATCCGCCCCCGCCAACCAGATGAGCTTTCCGTTCAATATCCGCCCGCTGATGGCCGGCTGGAACGCCCTGTTTCTCGGCCGTGGCGAATACCAGGCCGACCCCAGCCGCACCGAGCAGTGGAACCGCGGCGCCTACCTGGTCAACGGTTTGGGCCACTGCGCCGCCTGCCACTCTCCACGCAACCTGCTGGGTGCGGAAAAGACCGGCAAGGCCTTTCTCGCTGGTGGCATGGTCGATGGCTGGGAGGCGCCGGCCCTGAATGCCCTGAGCAGCAGCGGCGTGCCCTGGACGGAGGCCGAGCTGAGCGAATACCTGAGCAGCGGCTTCTCCAGTCAGCATGGTGTGGCCGCCGGGCCCATGGGGCCGGTGGTCAGTGAACTGGCAACCTTGCCGAAAAGCGATGTGGAGGCCATCGCCCACTATCTGGTGTCACTGGATAGCGGCGCCAAGGCGAGCACCACAGCGACCGCCGCCACGGGCATCGACCCCCTCTCCCTCAACCGTGGCCAGCGCGTCTTCGAGGGTGCCTGCCAGGCCTGTCACAGCGACGGCAACGGGCCGCAGCTGTTCGGCGTCAGCCCGTCGATGGCGGTCAACAGCAACGTCCACAGCGCCGTCCCGGACAACCTGCTGAACGTCATCCTGCATGGTATCGACAAGCCGGCCACGCCCGATCTGGGCTACATGCCGGCATTCAAGGACAACCTCAGCGACCGCCAGGTGGCGGACCTGGCCGGCTACCTGCGCCAGCGTTTCGCCGGCGACCAACCGGCCTGGAAGAACCTGCAGGAGAAGGTCGCCCACGTGCGCGCCAACCCGGGCAGCCACTGACGACGCAGCCTAGACGCCCTCGCCCGCTCGGGCCAGGCCGCGCAGCACCAGGTCGCAGATGAATGCCAGCCAGTGCTGCTTCTCCTTCGGCGAGGCCAGCGCATCGTCGAGAAAGCAGCTGAGGGTGTGCAGGTTCGAGTTATAGAAGTAGCAGAGCGAGGCGATCATCAGGTACACGTGGCGGATATCGATGTCCTCACGAAACAGCCCCTGCTGCTGGCCCGCCCTGACGATGGGTTCGAGCATCCCCACCGCCGTGCCCGATAGCGCCCGCAGGTTGCTCGACTTGCGGGCGTGGACGCCCTGCAACAGGTTTTCCGTGCCCAGGATGGTGATGAACTCGGGGTGCTTGAGGTAATGGTTCCAGGTGAAGGCCACCAGATCGCGGATCGCCTGCCGGGGATCCGCCAGGTCGAAGCGCTGGCGCGCCTCGGCGCGGTTGAACTGGGCGTAGATATGCTCCAGCACGCTGACGAACAGCTCGTCCTTGCTGCCGAAGTAGTAGTAGATCATCCGCTCGTTGCACTGCGCCTGGCTGGCGATCTGCTCGGTGCGCGCCCCGGCGTAACCCTGGCGGCTGAACACCTTGACCGCCGCCTTGAGAATGGCCGTTCGGGTACGGTCTGCCTGAGCAGCTCGGGTACCAGCCCCAGGCTTTTGCATGATCAACTCCACCTCCAAGACGATGGCGAAGTATGGAGCATGGAACGCCCGATACCAATTGCTCGCCACCGTCGGAGGCCTGTTGGCAACCAATACGCGATCAGTCTGCGGCCAACCGCTCCACGCCGTCGTCGAAACGTGCCACCGCGACCAGCAACGCCTGGATCGAGGCGACGACGATGTTCCCATGGCTGCCGGCACCGAAGCGCGAGCCAGGCACACCCGGCCACGCCACTTCGATCATGGCCAGAGCCTGGGCGCCAGCGCCGCCACCCAGGCTGCGTTCCTCGTAGCTGTCGACGCGGATCGGCAGGCCGAGCGCAGCCACGGCGGCGTCGATGGGGCCATTACCCACGCCCTGCAGCGCCTGTCGGCGACCATCGGGCCGGGCGATCTCCAGCCGCACGCCCTGACCGGCCTCGGCCTCGAACAGCTGGTGGCCCAGATAGACCAGTTCGCCACCCGTGCGCGCGGGCGCCAGATAGTGGCGCTGGAACAGCTCCCAGAGCTCGGCGCTGGTCAGTTCCGTTTCGCTGCTGTCCGCCCGCTTCTGCACGATGGCGCTGAATTCCACCTGCATGCGCCGCGGCATCGACACGCCGTGGTCGCGCTGCAGCAGGTAGGCGATACCGCCTTTGCCCGACTGGCTGTTGACCCGCACGATGCTGTCGTAGGTGCGCCCCAGATCCTTCGGGTCGATCGGCAGGTACGGCACCTCCCAGATGCCATTCGGATCCTGCGCGGCGAAACCCTTGGCGATGGCATCCTGGTGCGAGCCGGAGAAAGCGGTGAATACCAGGTCGCCGACATAGGGATGACGCGGGTGGATCGGCAGCCCCGTGCAGGTCTCGGCGACCCGCGCCACACCGGCGATATCGGAGAAATCCAGGCCCGGGTCGATGCCCTGGGTGTAGAGGTTCAACGCCAGGGTAACCAGGTCGAGGTTGCCACTGCGCTCGCCATTGCCGAACAGGCAGCCTTCGACCCGTTGGGCACCGGCCAGCAGCGCCTGCTCGGCACAGGCCACGCCGGTGCCGCGGTCGTTGTGCGGGTGCACCGAGAGCACCACATGCGCGCGGCGCTCCAGGCGCTCGTGTATCCACTCGACCTGGTCGGCGAAGACGTTCGGCGTCGCCACTTCCACCGTGGTCGGCAGGTTGACGATGATCGGCCGAGCGGGGCCGGCATCCCAGGTGCGGATGGCGGCGTTGCACAGGCGCAGGGAGACCTCCAGCTCGGCCATGCAGAAGGTTTCCGGGGAGTATTGCAGTACCCACTCGGTCTCGGGGTGCGCTGCCACCTTGTCCCTGAGCAGTTGCACGTGGCGCACCACCAACTGCTCCACCTCGTCCACCGAAAGGCCGAACACCACGCGCCGCCACACCGGTGCGATGGCGTTGTACAGGTGCACGATCACCCGCCGCGCGCCAGCCACGGCGCGCACGGTCTCGTCGATCAGATCCTCGCGCAACTGGGTCATGACCATCGGCGTGACATCATCGGGAATGCCGCCCTCATCGATCAGTTGGCGGATGATCGCGAAGTCGGTACGCGAGGCGGCCGGAAAGCCCACCTCGATCTCCTTGAAACCCAGGCGCACCAGCTCGCCGAACAGCTGCAGCTTGCGCTGCCGGTTCATCGGCTCGAACAGTGCCTGGTTGCCGTCACGCAGGTCGGTGGAAAGCCACACCGGCGCTTGAGCGATACGCCGGGAAGGCCAGCGACGATCAGGCAGATCGACAGGGGGAAAGGCGCGGTACTTGGTTTGCGGATTGCGCAACATGGGGTGAACCTCGAACGGGTGAACGGGCGGTGCCGATCTCCCCTGCCCGCCATGGCGGGCTGTTCAAGGCCGGGATCTGGAGGAGATCGCAAGTCGGCGCCGCACACGCGGCGACAGACCCCGGCCGAAGCTCAGGGCTGGTAGCGTTAGCGGGGGCAGCAGCAGGTTCATGGCGCGAATCCGATAAGACAGGCGCCCAGCATAGGCCGGCAGAAGCCTGGCTACTCACGACAAATGGTCCGTCGTTATCGCCAAATGGTCATCACCACAGCTAAGCTGGTCAGCCGCCTAGCCTGGACGCGCCCATGGTCGACCACAGCCAACTGCCCCACGAATCCCGGGCGATGCCGGTCACCGGCGTCGCTGTCGATTACCCCAGCGGCCATCAGGTGCCCGCCCACCACCATCCGCGTGCACAGCTGATCTATGCCATTTCCGGGGTACTGGTGGTTGAAACGCCGGCGGGCCGCTGGGTGATACCGCCGACCCGTGCCGTGTGGGTACAGGCAGGCGTCGAGCATGCCCTGCGCATCCGCGGCAAGGCCTGCATGCGCAGCCTGTTCGTCAACCCGGATGCCATCGAAGGATTGCCCACGGGCAACTGCGTGATTGATGTATCGCCCCTGCTGCGCGAACTGATCCTGGCCGCCACCCTGGTGCCGCCCCAGTACCGTGCGGACAGCCGGGACGGCCGCCTGATGCGTTTTCTCCTCGACGAACTGCGCAGCCTGCCGGTGCTGCCCTTTCACCTGCCCTGGCCGGATGACGAGCGCATCGCCCGCGTCTGCCTGGCCTTGACCCAGAACCCGGCGCAGGCCGAGGGTGCCGAGCATTGGGCCGGTCGATTGGCCATGAGCCCGAAAACCTTTCACCGCCGCTTTCTCGGCAGCACCGGCATCACCTTCGGCCGCTGGCGCCAACAGGCACGCCTGCTGCTCTCCCTGGAAGCCCTGGCCGAAGGCAGGCCCGTGCTGCAAGTGGCCCTGCAGCACGGTTACGACAGTCAGAGCGCCTATGCCGCAGCGTTCCGACGGCAGTTCGGTGTTGCGCCTTCAAGCTTCTACAACTGAAGAGCGCAGCCCGGCTGTTCGATAGTCGGGGCTGAGCCTGGAGCAACCCGGCCTATGCAGATGCCGTCCGGACGATCTCGCCCCCCTGACAGCTCCCGATACCGGCAAAGCCAAGGCTGGCAGCGCGGCGGGATGCCAGCCAACGCCCAACCTGCGCCTATCGCTGCCCGAAGCGCTCGCGGTAAAACGACGGTGCCAGGCCGACCAGTTTGCGAAATGCCACGCGAAAGCTTTCCACCGAGGCGAACCCACAGCGCTCGGCGATCTGTTCGCTGTTCAGGCCCGTGCTTTCCAGCAGCGAGCGGGCCTGGGCCATGCGCGCATGCTGCAGCCAGCGTTTGGGCGTCATGCCGGTGGCCTCGCTGAAACGCCGCAGGAAGGTGCGCTCGCTCATCAAGGCCCTGGCCGCCAGTTGGCTCACGGTCAGGGGCTCACCGAGGTGCTGGCGTGCCCACTCCAGCACCGCGGACAGATCGTCCCTGGGCGCCTGGGCAACCGGTGCCGGGATGAACTGGGCCTGCCCACCGGAGCGTTGCGGGGCCATCACCAGGCGGCGTGCCACGCTATTGGCGACATGGGCGCCGAAGTCACGCTCCACCAGATGCAGGCAGGCATCGATGCCGGCTGCGCTACCGGCCGAGGTGATGACCTGGCCACTGTCGACGTAGAGCACCGCCGGGTCGACATCGATCGTGGGGAAGCGGGCTGTCAGTTCATCCGTGTAGCGCCAATGGGTCGTGGCGCGCTGGCCATCCAGCAGGCCGGCAGCCGCCAGCACGAACACCCCCGAGCAGATCGACAGCAGCCGCGCGCCTCTGCCGTGGGCGCTGCGCAGCCCATCGATCAGTGGCTGCGGCGGCCGCTCGTTGCGGTCACGCCAACCCGGCACGATGATCGTGCGCGCCTCGCGCAGCGCCTCGAGACCGGCATCGGCGCTTACCTGAATGCCGCCCAGCGCACGCATCGGCCCCGGGTCCACGGCGACGATGCGGTGCCGGTACCAGGGGAAATCGAATTCCGGCCGCGGCAGGCCGAAGATCTCCACGGCGATGCCGAATTCGAAGGTGCACAAGCCGTCATAGGCCAGCACGGCCACCAGGCCTGGGTCGCGGTTCATTTGGCGGAAAACTACCGGTCAACGTCGATTTCGCCACTGTAGCGCGCCAGGGGCGCCAACTAAAGTGGGCGCTCCGTCAACCAGGAGCTACCACCATGCCAAGCCTTGTCAGCGAAATCCCCGCCGCCTCCCGTGCCGAAGCGCAGGCGCACTTCGGCAATCGGCTGCGTTTCGAAACCGACTGCTCGGATGTCCACCGCAGCCAGCAAACCGGTGATGTCGACTACCTGCTGGTGGACGTGCGTGGCCCCGAGGCCTATGCCGCCGGCCATGTTCCGGGCGCCATCAATATCCCCACGCGAACCATCACGGCCGAGCGGCTGGCAGCGTTCGACCCTTCGACGCTGTTCGTCGTCTACTGCGCCGGCCCGCACTGCAATGGCGTCCACCGCGCGGCCCTGCGCCTGGCCGGCCTTGGCTACGGGGTAAAGGAAATGCTCGGCGGGGTGACCGGCTGGCTCGACGAGGGCTTGGCGCTGGTTGGCGACGGCGGTACGCAACCGGCGCCCGCCTGCGCCATTTCCTGCGCATGCTGAGCCCCTGCGATGCCGTTCGAGCGGCCGAGCAGAGCGACGTACCCGCGCTGCTCGCGATGATGCGCGAGCTGGCCGGGTTCGAGGACTACCTCGATGACTTCAGGGTCGATGAGCAGGCATTGTTGAGCCGCGCCTTTGGCCCGGATGCCCGGTGCGAGGTGCTGGTGGCCGACGGCGGGGGCCACCTGGCCGGTTATGCCGTGGTGCTGGCAATCCCCTTCACCTTCGATCTGCGCCCCACCCTGCTGCTCAAGGAACTGTACGTCCGCGAAGGATATCGCCGCGCAGGGCTGGGCCAGGCGCTGATGCAGGGGATCGCCCTGCTGGCGCAGCGCAAGGGTGCGGGGCGGCTGAAATGGGATGTGCTGCGCGGCAACGCGCGCGCGCAAGCCTTCTACGCCCGCCTGGGCGGCAAGCCCGACGACAAATGGGTGGCCTACCAGATGGACCGGCAGGCGCTCGACCGACTCGTCGCCTCGCCCGAGATGGCCGACTCGCACCCTTCTTGACAGCGGCAGCCCGCTCAGCCCGCGGGCTGCTTCACCCGCCCCAGCGCCCGGTACAGCGTCGAGCGATGTACGCCGAGCGTGCTGGCGGCTTCGCTGACCGAGCTGCCCTGCCCGATCATCTGCTTGGCGAGCACGATCTGCTCTGCGGACAGGCACGGCTTGGCGCCGAATTGCACGCCGCGCGCCTTGGCGGCTGCGCGGCCGAGGCTGGTACGCTCGACGATCAGCGAGCGTTCGAAGGCGACGATGCCGGCGAACACCGCCAGCACCGGCTGGCCCCCGGCATCGCCGCTGACCCAGGGCTCAGCGAGGCTGGCCAGCCGGGCGCCAGTGAGGTGAACATGCTCGGCGATCTCCAGCAGGTCGCGGGTGCTGCGCGCCAGGCGATCGAGCCGGGTGACCATCAGGGTGTCGCCTGCCTGGATGTCGCCAAGCAGGCGCGCCAGCTCCGGCCGGTTGCGCCAGACGTGCTGGCCTTTCTCCTCGACCAGCTGGCCACAACCGGCCGCTCGCAGCGCCAGGATCTGCGCCTGCGCATCGGTCTCTTCGCGGCTGGGGCGGGCGTAGCCGATCACGCGCCCGGCTGCCGGCGCCGGGCCGTTGGTTGTTGATGCCTTCGCCACTCAGTGCTCCTCATCGATCAAGCGGTAACCGACGCCCACGATGGTCTGGATCACTCGCGGGGCACCCGGGTCGTCCCCGAACTTCTGGCGCAGCCGGCCGACCACCGTGCGCAGGCTGCGGCTGTCGCCCAGGTGGCTGGCACCCCAGACCAGGCGGATCAACTGTTCGGCGGTGACGCCGCGGCCGTGATTGCGGGCGAGAATCTCCAGCACGCCGTACTCCCTCCTGCTCAGGCTGATCGCCACGCCGCGCAGGGTCACCAGGCGCTGGGACAGGTCGACGTACAGCTGCCCCGCACGGATGGCCGGCTGCAGCACCAACTCGTCCGACGAGGCGCGCAGCAGCCCACGGATGCGGGCCATGAACGCCTGGATGCCGAAGGGCTTGGTGACGTAGTCGTTGGCACCCAGGTCCAGCAGGCGCACCTTCTCCTCCTGGCTGTTGCGCACCGACAGCACCAGCACCGGCACCGCCGACCAGGCGCGCAGCTCGAGCAGCACCTGGCTGCCGTCCATGTCCGGCAGGCCGAGGTCGAGAATGACCAGGTGCGGTGCCTGGATCGCCGCCAGCGTCAGGCCCTTGGCGCCCGTGGCGGCCTCCAGCACGGTGAACGACTGGCTGGCGAGGCTGATGCGCAGCAGCTTGCGGATCTGCTTCTCGTCGTCGATCACCAGGATGCGCGGCGACTCATTCATCGGCGCCTCCCGCCATCCCGGCATTGCGGGCCAAGAGCAGATGCAGCGATGCGGCAGGAAAAAGGTTCATTTGGCGCGCCTCGGATACCGGGAATCCCGAGGTGTGAAAACTCGTCTGGATGTCGGCGAATTATCGAGCGCGGACAATCATCAGGCGCGTAAAAAAAGCGTAATTTCTGGACGTTGCCCCGGCTGACAGACATCCCGATTACGGATGCGAAGGTTCGTCTCAGACGAGAAGAATCAGCAGAGCGCTGCAACTGAAGTGGCTCTCTACGCGAGCGTGCAGGCCTTCTTGCGCAAGGCGCGGCACGTTAGCCGGCCTCGGGCACACCCCCCAGATGGGCGAGCAGGCTGCGCATCGGCCTCGACAGCTGGTTCCAGTCCCTGAAACACAGGCATAGTTCGCGCCGGGCCCAGGCATCGTCGAGGGCGATCATCCTGAGGCCGTGGCGGCGCCTGTGCAGCCGGGCGATGCCGTGGGGCAGGATGCCGAGGCCGATGCCATGGGCGACCATCTGGCAGAGCGCCTCGAAGCTGTGCATGCGGATGCGCAGATCCAATGGCCGACCGGCCACTCGCGCATGCTCGTTGATGTGCTCCTGCAGGGCGCTGCCCTGGGCCAGTCCGACGAACGCCTCGCCCAGCACGTCGGCGAACGCCAGGTTGCGGCGTGGCGCGAGGGGATGCCCCTGAGCGGCGACCAGCACCAGATGATCCCTGGCCACCGGTTGCAGCTGCACGCCCTCGGCGCCGACCGCGCTGGACACGATGCCCGCCTCGGCCAGCCCGCAGGCCACGTTGCGCACGATATCCACGCTGGTGCGCTCCTTGAGCTCGATGCGCAGGCGCGGCCGCTCGGCCAGCCAGGGCGCCAGCCGGCCCGGCAGGAACAGCGTCAGCGCGGCGGTATTGGCATACAGATCGAGGGCGCCTCGCGCCCCGGCTGCATAGTCCTGCAGCTCGTCGTTCAAGGCCTGCTGCTGGCGCATCATCAGGCGGGCGTGATGGGCCAGCGCCTCACCGGCCTCGGTGGTGATCACGCCTCGCGGGCGCCGCTCCAGCAAGGTCACCCCGACGGCCTCTTCCATCTTGCGCAGCCGTTCGCTGGCGGACGCCAGGGCGAGGTTGGCCCGCGCCGCGCCCGCGGTGATGCTGCCGGCATCGGCGATGCACAGAAACAGCTGAAGATCCGCCAGGTCGAGTCGCATCGGGGCCTCTCTGCCTCCGGTTTTTCCGAAGGCTGCACTGAGTTTTCCGCATTGTGCCGAGTCCCCTGAAGGGCTTCAATTGCACCGACCACTCAATCGAGCCCTCGCCCATGCACGACGCCACGTTCTACCTGCTGTTTCTGTTTGCCACCTTCCTGGCGGCGGGGCTGGTCAAGGGCGTCACCGGCATGGGCCTGCCGACCGTGGCCATGGGCCTGCTGGGCACGCTGATGGCGCCTGCGGCGGCCGCGGCGATCCTGATCGTGCCGTCCTTGGTGACCAACCTCTGGCAACTGTTCAGCGGCCCTGCACTGGCGCCGCTGCTACGCCGGCTGTGGCCGATGATGCTGTGCATCGTGCTCGGCACGCTGGCCGCTTCGGCCTTGCTGGTGGTGGCCGATCCGCTCTGGTCGGGGTTCTGGCTGGGCATCGCGCTGGTCGTCTACGCGCTCTACGCCCTGCTCGCACCGACCTTGCGCGTGGCGGCGCGGCTGGAGCGCTGGTTATCGCCAGTGGTGGGGTTGGCGACGGGTGCGGTAACCGGCGCGACCGGCGTATTCGTGATGCCGGCGGTGCCCTACCTGGGCTCGCTGAACCTGAGCCGCGACGAGCTGGTGCAGGCGCTGGGCCTATCCTTCAGCGTGTCCACCCTGGCGCTCGCCATCGGCCTCTACTGGCATGGTGCGTTTCAAGTCAGCCAGCTCGGCACATCAACCGCGGCCATCGTCCCGGCGTTGCTCGGCATGTGGCTGGGCCAGCGGCTGCGCGCACGGATCAGCCCCGTGCGCTTTCGGCAGTGCTTTATGGCGTTTCTGATTCTGCTCGGTGTCGAGTTGGCCTCGCGGCCTCTGTTCTAAGAACCTGCTTTCAGCCCAGGCTCGGCGATTTTGGCTGCTAAGTGGCGGGAGCGGCCATCGCACAGTACCTGTGGGAGCGGGCCATGCCCGCGAAAAATCACGGGCATGGACTGGGCGTCCCCGCCCGTTCCCACAGGCCGTAGGATGGGTGAAACCCATCGCAATTTGATGGGTTTCACCCATCCTACGCTCTGCATCGATGGCCGCTTCTGTCTTGTAGCTGCCGCCTAATGCGCATAAAGATCGTGAACAGGTTCTAAGGCACTTATTTACGAGCCCCCTCAGCGCCGTTCAGCGCGCTGACGATGCCCTGCACGATCGCCTCTATATCTGCAGTGCCGACGATCAAGGGCGGCAAAAGCCGGATGGTCTGGCCCCGTGTCACGTTGATTAGCAAGCCGTGATTACGCGCGGTCAGCGCGACCAGATCGGGCATGGGCTTGCGTAACTCGATGCCGATCATCAGACCCAGGCCGCGAACGGCCACGACTTGCGGATGGCCGTTCAGCACCTCGCGCAGCCGCTCGAGCAGGTACTGCCCTTGCTCACGTGCGTTCTGCACCAGGCCTTGCTGCTCGATGATGTCCACCACCGTACAGGCTGCGCGGCAGGCCAGCGGGTTGCCGCCAAAGGTGCTGCCGTGGCTGCCCGGAGTGAACAGGTCGGCAGCGCCGGCTTTCGCCAGGCAGGCACCGATGGGCACGCCGTTGCCCAGGCCTTTGGCCAGGGAGATGACGTCCGGCACGATGCCTTCGTGCTGAAAAGCGAACCATTGCCCGGTGCGGCCCATGCCGGTCTGAATTTCGTCGAGCATGAGCAACCAGTTGCGCCGCGTGCAATGCTTGCGCAGCGCTTGCAAATAGCCGGCCGGCGCCACCTGTACGCCGCCCTCGCCCTGCACCGGCTCGACCAGCACGGCAGCGATGCGATGACCATGCTGTGCACAGAGGCGCTCGAAGGCCAGCAGGTCGCCGAATGGCGCCTTGACGAAATCCCCCGGCAAGGCGCCGTACGCCGACCGCACGGCAGGGCCATCGCTGGCGGCCAGGGTGCCCAGGGTGCGGCCGTGGAAGGCGTTTTCCATCACCACTACCAGCGGTTGCTCGATACCTTTGCGCCAGCCATGCAGGCGCGCCAGCTTGAGCGCCGTCTCGTTGGCCTCCGCCCCGGAGTTGTTGAAAAACGCCCGGTCCAGACCGGACAGGCGGGTGAGCTTGTGGGCCAGGCGTTGCTGCCAATCGATGCTGTACAGGTTGGAGGTATGCAGCAGCAGGCCGGCCTGTTCACTGATGGCGGCGACGAGCAACGGATGGGAGTGGCCGACGTTGGTTACGGCAACGCCAGCCACGGCATCCAGGTACTCGCGACCGGCCTGATCCCAGAGTCGCGCGCCCAGACCACGGACGAAGCTCAGGGCCAGGGGTTTGTAAGTGGACATCAGGCAGTCGGTGGTCATGACGTAACGCTCCAGCAGTCATCGGGTGGTGTTTGCAGTATCGTTAGCCACCCGAACTGGATAAACATCGCGAAACTTCAATCATCTTCAACCAGGGCTTGATAATGGACTTATTCCAGGCAATGTCGGTGTACGTGAAGGTCGTGGAAACCGGCAGCATGACGGCCGCCGCCCAGGAGTGTGAGATTTCCACCACCATGGTCGGCAACCACCTGCGCGCACTGGAGCAACGCCTGGGCGTCAGCCTGCTCAAGCGCACCACGCGGCGCCAGCGCCTGACGGAGTTCGGCACGGCCTATTACCAGCGCTGTCTGGAGGTGCTCGGGCTGGTGGCTGCCTCCGAACGCCTGGCCGAGCAGGCTCAGGAAGAGCCCTCGGGCACCTTGCGCATCACCGCACCGCTGACCTTCGGCTCGGAAGTGCTGGCCCCTGCGCTGTGTGAATTCTCGCTGCAGTACCCCAAGGTCAAGCTCGACCTGGTGCTCAGTAACCTGCGGGTGGATTTGCTCGACAGCGGCTTCGATGCGGCCATCCGCATGGGCAACATGCAGGAAAACAGCCGCCTGATCGCACGCCCCCTGCAGGACTACACCATGACCCTCTGCGCCTCGCCGCAGTACTTGGCGCGCCGTGGCGTGCCCCTGACGCCCCAAGACCTGCAAGCGCACAATTGCCTGACCTTCGCCTACCCCGCCGGCGATGACTGGAGTGGCGTGGACAAGCACTGGCGGCTGATGGGGCCGGAAGGTGAAGTCACCGTGGAGATCAGCGGCACCATGGTGATGAACAGCTCGGCCGCGCTGTACCGAAGCGCCACGGTGGGCGGCGGCATCGTCATGCTGCCCGATGCCTATGCCGAACCAGATCTGCGTGAGGGTCGTATGGTCGCCCTGCTGCCGGACTACAAACTGCCGAGCAGACCGATGCACCTGATCTACTCGCCAGACCGTTATCAGTTGCCCAAGCTGCGCCGCTTCGTCGATTTCGCGATGGCGCGCTGGGGCCAGCAGATAGCGTCAGCGTAATGAAGCGTGGCCCGCTCGCCCCTGAGAACCTGTTCATAATCGTTCACGATTTTGGCAGCTAAGTGGCAGGAGCGGTCGGTAAATGCGCGGCTTTTGTAGGAGGGGCTTCAGCCCCGAGCTCTTGTTTGCCTTGATAAAAAGCTCGGGGCTAAAGCCCGTCCTACGAGGTCGCCCGATGTCTGCTTCTGCCTTGTAGCAGCCTCTTTAATGTCGCCTAAAAAGATCGTGAACAGGTTCCGAGCGGCCAGCTCGCTCAAGCCTGTTCGCCGCGCACCGCCGTCACGGCTGTACGCAGGCCGAGCAGGTAGCTGTCCACGCCAAAACCGCTGATCTGCCCGCGCACCACTTCGGCGAATACCGAGTGATGGCGGAAGGCTTCACGGGCATGGATGTTGGACATGTGGATTTCCACCACCGGCACGGTGAGGATCGCCAGCGCATCGCGGATGCCGTAGCTGTAGTGGGTCCAGGCGCCGGCGTTGATCAGCACCGCGTCGGTGCCTTCCAGGAAGGCCTGGTGGATGCGTTCGCACATGGCGCCTTCGTAGTTGCTCTGGAAGCTGTCGATCTGCACACCGAGGGACGCGGCCAGCTCGCCCAGGCGCGCGTCGATTTCGTCCAGGGTGATGGTGCCGTACTGCACCGGGTCGCGCTTGCCGAACATGTTGTGGTTGATGCCGTGCAGCATGAGTACTTTCATCGTCTACCCCCTCAAACCAGCGGCACGGTGAGTCGCTTGATTACCGGCCCGGTTTGCGGGCGCACGCCGCGCCACCATTCGAAGGCTTCGGCCGCCTGCTCGACGAGCATGCCGACGCCGTCCGCCAGAGTGCTTACGCCGGCCTTTTTGGCCACCTGCAGAAACGGTGTCAGCCCCTTGCCGTAGGCGAGCTCATAGGCCAGCGCCGCGTTGGCGAACACCGACTCCGGCACGGGCGGCAGCTCGCCGGTAAGGCTGGCCGAGGTGGCGTTGATCACCAGGTCGAACGACTCCCCGGCCAGCTCGTCGTAGGTGCTCAGCTGTAGGCGCGGGTCACTGACTTCGCTCTCCAGCACCCGTGCCTTGGCCATGTCGCGGTTGGCCAGCACCAGGCGCGCCGGGCCGGCGCCCAAAAACGGCAGCAAGGCGCCGCGCACCGCACCGCCAGCGCCGAGCAGCAGCACCCGGCGCCCAGCCAGCGGCTGGCCAAGGTTGTGCTCGATATCGCGCAGCAGGCCAACGCCATCGAAGTTCTCGGCCAGCACCGCATCGCCCTCGAATTTGAAGGCGTTGGCCGCCCGCGCCAGGCGCGCCCGCTCGCTGGGCTGGGTGGCCAGCTCGAAGGCCTGCAGCTTGAACGGCGCGGTGATGTTCATGCCCAGCCCGCCCTTGGCCCTGAAAAGTGCCACGTCACCGGCGAAGTCGCTGGTCGAACCTTCGATGGCGGTGTACTCGATCTGCTGCCCGCAACTCTCGGCGAACAGCCCGTGAATCAGCGGCGACTTGGTGTGACCGATGGGGTTACCGATCACGGCATATTGGTCTGTCATGCTTTGTCTCCATGGCTGTACAGCACACCGTCGGCCTGCAGTTGGGTGATTTCCTCGAGGCTGAAGCCCAGTTGCGCGGCGACCTGTGCGTTGTGTTCACCCAGGTCCGGCGCGACGCGGGTGACCGTGGTATCGCAATCGGAAAAGCGGAACGGCAGGTTCGGCAATTTCAGGGTGCCGTAACGCGGATGCTGCTGCTCCATGATCATGCCGCGCGCCTGGATCTGCGGGTCGTTGACCACTTCATCGATGCGCTGCACCTTGGCGCTCGGCACATCCACCTCGTCGAGCAGCGACAGCAGGCGGGCCACCGGGTTGGCGCCGACCCAGCGACGTACGATGGTGAGGATTTCTTCGCGGTGCTCGTTGCGCCCGTTGAGGGTATGGAAGCGCGTGTCGCTGCTGAACCCGGCAACGCCAGCGTCGGCCTCGACCAGGGCGGCGAAGCGCTTCCAGGAATCGTCGACCTGGGCGGCGATCACCAGGTCGCCGTCGGCGGCGCGGAATACGCCGTAGAGCGTCGAGGTCGGCATGTCATGGCCGGTCTGTTGCGGCAGGATTTCCCCGCCGGACAGGGTGTAGCACTGCACCGCGTACTCGTGCATCGACACCAGGGTGTCGTACAGCGCCATGTCGATGTGCTGGCCCTTGCCGCTGTTCACGCGGCCCAGCAACGCGGCGTTGATGGCCGCCACCGCGTGGATGCCGGTGTACATGTCGCCCAGGGAAATGCGCAGCAGCGGCGGCGCCTCACCGGGTGTGCCGACCATCTGCATGATGCCGCTCTTGGCTTCGGCGATCAGCCCGAAGCCGGCGCGGTGCGCATCCGGGCCGGTGTGGCCGTAGGCGGAAATCGAGCAATACACCAGCTTCGGGTTGCGCTCGGCAAGCTCCTTGTAGCCCAGGCCAAGCTTGTCCAGCGCGCCGGGGCGGTAGTTCTCGATGAACACGTCGGCGCTGTCGCAGAGCTTGTGCATGAAGGCTTTGCCGCGCGGGTCCTTCATGTTCACGCTGACGCCCTGCTTGCCCATGTTGAGCTGCAGGAAGTAGCCGCTCTGCTGGTCGTCGAGGATGAAGGCGTGTTGCCGGCCGGCGTCGCCGCTGCCCGGCCGCTCGACCTTGATCACCTCGGCGCCCAGGGCCGCCAGGCAACGGCCCACATAGGGGCCGGCGAGAAAATGGCTGTAATCGATGACGCGGATGCCTTTGAGCGGCAGTGGCTGGCTCATACGCTGGCCTCCCGGCGCGGCACCATCAGGCGGTGTTCACCGCGCTGCACCACTTCGCCCTTCTGGTTGATCAATTCCGACGGCAGCACCACGATGCCCCAGCCCGGCTTGCTCTTGCTGGCACGCATGGCGCCGACGCGCATCTTCACGTGCAGCACGTCATCGACGCGGATCGGCAGCAGGAAATCCCAGGTCCAGCCCAGCGACATGCCGGGCAGGAAGCGGTACTCGCACTGGGTCTTCAGGCCGTCGGCGATGGACAGTCCCATCAGCCCATGGGCGACCAGGCCGCCGAAATGGCTGGCCTTGGCGTATTCCTCGTCGACATGCACCGGCGTGTGGTCGCCGGTCAGGTCGGCGTAGGCCAGGATGCGCTCCTTGGTCACCCTGTAGCTGGGGGTGATGGCTTCGTCGCCCTCCTGGGCATCGTCCCAGTATTTCTCGACAATGCTCATGCCGACACCTCCACCCGGGCATTCACCGCCAGGGCTTGGGCCACCGCACTGGCCGGCGAAGCCTGGATGAACTCCACGGCCAGGCCATCGGGCAGGCGCAGCCAGTTGCTGCCCTGGGGCATCACGGTCACGCCCTCGAAACCCAGGGCAGCGGCCAGCGCCGCTTCCATGTCTTCGCACATCATGCCCAGGTGGCCCATGCGCCCTTCCGGCCCGGCAAAACCTGGCTGGCTGATGAACTGCATGCCGCCGAGGGTCCAGTACTGGGTCGGCTCCTCGAGGGTGCCGTGCACTTCACGCATAGTCATGCCGAACACGTCGTGGAAGAACTTGATGTACCAGTGGATATCACTGACCGGGAAGGCCACGTGCTCCAGATAGGCTTTGGGAATACTCATCGCTTGGTTTCCTCTTGTTGTTGATCGGCCATGGCCCGTTCGATGCCCTTGATGCAGGCCACCAGCGTGGCGTTGACGGGCGTGGCGATGCCATGGCGCTGGCCGAGCCGCACCACGGCGCCGTTGATGAAATCGATTTCGGTGATCGAGCCCTTTTCCAGGCTCTGCAGCATGGAGGTCTTGAACGAGGCCGGCAGCCCGGCGCTGGCCAGGTTCCAGGCCTGTTCCGGCTCGGTGAGGCTGAGGGTGACGCCCGCCGCCTGTGCCACGGCGATGGCTTCGGCCACCGCAGCCAGGGCGGTTTCGCGCAGCAGCAGCTCGCTGTAGAGCTGGCCGTAGGTGAGCATGGTGATGCCGGTCAGCGCGCCGGTGGCGACGTTGACCAACAGCTTGTCCCACATGGTGCCGAGGATGTTCTCGCTGACCCTGGTATCCAGGCCGGCGCCGCGGAACACCTCGGCGATCTGGCTGACCCGCGCGCTGACCTGACCGTCGAGCTCGCCGATAAAGGTCCGCTTACCGTCCACGCCACAACGGATGCGCCCCGGCGCCAGCAGCACGCCGCCTACATAGGTCTTGCCGGCGATCACCTTGTCGCGGCCGACCGCCTCGGCGAGCAGGTCCTCGTGCCCCAGACCATTTTGCAGCGACAGCACCACGGTCTGCGGGCCGACCAGCGCGCCGGCATCGGCGATGGCGCGGGCGGTGGCGAACGACTTGACCAGCACGATGAGCAGGTCGACGGGGCCGACCTCTTCGGCACGCGAGGTGGCATTGATGCGCACGCTGCGCTCGATGTCGTCTTCGATCACCGTCAGGCCGTTATGCTGGATGGCGTCGATATGTGCACCGGCGCGGTTGAGCAGCCAGGTTTCATGGCCCGCCTCGCTGAGCGCGGCGCCAAAGGTGCTGCCCAGCGCACCGGATCCGAGGATGCAGATTTTCAAGGTGAGGCGCTCCTGCTTTTTCCCTCACCTTAAACACGCCCCCATTGTTGAGCTATACAATGGAATCAATAGCGCTATCAGAAAATTAAATAATGATCCCAACAGACGCCTTGCCCGAACCCAAGCTGCTGCACCTGTTCGACGTGCTCTACGACACCCGCAGCGTCACTCGAACGGCCGAACAGCTGGGCCAGAGCCAGCCAACCATCAGCCTGTGGCTCGGCAAGCTGCGTGAGCAACTGGGCGATCCGCTGTTCGTGCGCACGCCCACCGGCATGGCGCCCACGCCTCAGGCCGAAGCGCTGATCACCCCGTGCCGCGAGGTACTCGAGTCACTGCGCCGGCTGACCGCCTGGGAAATCGGCTTCGACCCGGCCAGCGCCAAGCGGCGCTTTCGCCTGTGCATGAGCGACGCCAGCCATATCACCCTGCTGCCGAAGATTCTCGAATTGCTGCGCCGGGACGCGCCGGGCATCCGCCTGGAAGTTGCGCGTATCGACGGCAACACCGAACGCGCCCTGGAAACCGGTGAGGCCGATCTGGCCATCGGCTTCGTGCCCTGGCTGGGCGGCGGCATCTACCAGCAGGTGCTGTTCCCCCAGGACTGGGTGTGCCTGGTCAGCCCCAATCACCCGCGCATTGGCGATGTAATGCAGCTCGATGAATACGTGGGCGAAAGCCATGTGTTCGTCAGCGCCGGCACCGGCCAGAAACTGTTGGAAGCGGCACTGGCGCGTAACGCCATCGAACGGCAGATCGTCCTGGAGCTGCCGGGCTTCCTCGGCCTGGGCGCCGTCGTCGGCAGCACCGACCTGATCGCCACCCTGCCCCGCCATATCGGCGAAACGCTCGCCGGCGCCCACGGCCTGAGGGTGCACGCCTGCCCTTTTCCGATCGACACCTTTCTGGTCAAGCAGCACTGGCACGCCCGCTACCACCAGGACCCGGGCAACCGCTGGTTACGCACGACCCTTTCGATGTTGTTTCAGGGCAACTAAAGCAGCGCCCTAACGCGACTTCACGTTGCCGTGGCGGATTTCCTTGGAAGGCGAGTTGCCGAAATATGCCGTGTAGCACTTGCTGAAATGGCTCGGCGAAACGAAGCCGCAGGCCACGCTGACGTCCAGCACCGGCAGGTCCGAGTGCTGCAGCAGCCGGCGACCTTCGGTGATCCGCAGTTCCAGGTAATAACGGGCGGGCGTGGTGCCCAGCTGTTGCTGAAACAGCCGTTCGATCTGCCGCCGCGAGCGGCCCGAGTAGGCGGCCAACTGGTCGGTGCTCAACGGTTCTTCGATGTTCGCGCTCATCAGGTTGATGACGGTGCGCAGCGGCTCGCTCATCTTCGCGTGCAGGGTCGGTTTGACCCGTTTGTAGCGCGACTCCTCGAAGGCCAGGATGCCGACGATGCCCTCGGCCAGGTCGTTGCCGTGCAGCGTACCGATCCACTCCAGCACCATATGGAAGGCCCCGGTCGGGCTGGCCGCGGTCAGCCGGTCGCGGTCGACCACGAAGCTTTCCGCGGTCACCTGGCTGTGCCGGGCGATCTCCGCCAATGCCGCGCGGTGCTCGGGATGGATCGCGCAGCGGTAGCCATCCAGTAGCCCGGCCTGGCCGATAAACCAGGCGCCGCTCCACAAACCGGCCAGCGCCACCTGCTTGTCGGCCGCCGTGCGCAGCAGTTGCCTGAGCGCGGGAAGCGGTCGCAGCGGGGTGCGCAGGCCGGCGCAGATCACCAGCAGATCCAGCTCGGCGAGATCCCTGGCGGTCAGTCCGGCGTCCGGGCAGATGACGATGCCCAGGTCGCTGGTCACCGCCTGGCCGTCGAGGCTGAAGGTGCGGGTGACGAACAGGCCGCGCTCGATCAGGTTGGCGGTGACCAGCACGTCCAGCGCCTGGGTGAAGGCCGGCAGGGAAAAGTGCTCCTGCAGCAGAAAGCCCACGCGGGTCTGCCGCGCGGCATCCTTCTTAGCCGCCACGAAGCGCAGGTTCTGCCCCTGCAGCGTCTCGCTGAAACTGCGCCTGTCCGCCATCGCCCGCCCCTCTCTGCAGCCCGCTCACGTCCGGCCGATTGTGGCAGCTGACGGCGGACTTGGGGCGTTCATTTGATTGTGGAACACTGCAGCGCTCTGATGACCCGCGAGGACACTGCCAGTGAGCAGCCCCAACGTTCGCATCCTCAAGCAGCACCTGCTTTCGGACAATTGGTACGTACTGAAGAAGATCGACTTCGAACTGCAGCGCCGCGACGGCAGCTGGCAACCACAGACCCGCGAGGTCTACGACCGCGGCAATGGCGCCACCATCGGCCTCTACAACCGCGCCCGGCGCACGGTGATTCTGACCCGGCAATTTCGCATCCCGGCGTTCGTCAACGAGCACCACGGCTACCTGATCGAAGCGGCTGCCGGGCTACTGGACAATGCCAGCCCCGAGGAACGCATCCGCCTGGAAGCCGAGGAAGAAACCGGCTACCGGGTGAGATCGGTGCGCAAGATCTTCGAGGCCTTTATGAGCCCGGCCTCGGTGACCGAACGGGTGCACTTCTTCATCGGCGAGTATCAGCCCGAGGATCGCGTTGCCGACGGCGGCGGCCTGGCCGAGGAAGGCGAGGATATCGAGGTGCTGGAACTGCCCTTCGAACAGGCTCTGGCGATGACCGAAGACGGCCGCATCATGGATGGCAAGACCATCATTCTGCTGCAGTACCTCAAGCAGCTGATGCCCGTCTCGCCGCTGATGATTGTGCTGGCAGGCCCGGGCAGCAACGACATTCAGGCGTGTGCCACGCAGTTGCTGCAGGCCGGTCATCTGCCGATGCTGGCCGAACAGCCGGGCTCAGGCTCACAGGCCGATGTCGATACCTACGCACAACGCCTGCTCAGCCGTTGCGATGCCCTATTGCGCATCGGCGGCGCGTGCCGCCGCGCGGATCGACTGGTCGAACTGGCGCAGCAAAAAGGGCTGCCGATCTACCACCACCTGAGCGAAATTCCGGCTGTGCAACCGCAGGAAAACCCTGGCAGCTGACACGTCCGCGCCCACCCGCTCAGCCAATCATTAGCTGAGCGTAGAGCCGCAAGGCTTTCATTCGGTCCCAGGAGAGCGATAGCGGACTTCCTGCAGGCTCGCCCCGCCGATAAGCAGGCTGCGCTCAGTTTCCGGCTCCGGTATCCAGCCCACCTTGCGGTAAAAACGCCTCGCCCGCTGATTCTCGCTCAGCACCCACAGGGTAACGCGGCGATAATCGTGCTCGGCCAGGCACTGCACGCCAGCGGCCCACAGCAAGCGCCCTACGCCGCTTCGCCAGTACTGTGGCAACAGGTAGAAAGCAGTGACTTCACCCGTCTCGACTGCGCTGACGCCATCGTCACGACAGGGGCCGATGGCAATGAAGCCGACGACTTGCTCGGTCGCGCAGGCGAGGCTCACCTGGGTTCGCCCCGCGGCGATGGACTCGCGCCAGAAAGCCTCTCGTCGAACGAGCGAGGTGTGCAGAGCGCCAAGGTATTGATCCGGGATCAGGCCGGCGTAGGCCTGCTGCCAACTGAGCACCTGAACCTCGGCAATGGCAGGCGCGTCGGCAGGCTCTGCTGGGCGAATGGTGATGGGCTTCGATAACATTGGCCGAGCTTAGCGCAGCTATTCACCCGAAGGGACCGCCATCGCCGCGCCATAGGTTGGTGCGGCAGACGTAAAATAAGGAGCTTCATCATGACCGCAACCATCCGCCTGGCCACATGCGCGGATATCGAGACGCTATTCGAGATCCGTACCAGCGTCGTCGAGAACCACCTATCCCGTGAGCAACTAAGAGAAATGGGTATCACGGCTGCCGCTCTGCAACAGGCGATAGAAGAATCAGCGTGCGTATGGGTGGCGGAGTTAGAAGGCGCTGCAGCGGGCTTTGCGATGATCGATGCCGAGGCCGGCGAGCTGTTCGCGCTGTTCGTTCGCCCGCAGTGCGAAGGCAGGGGGCTTGGCGCGATGTTGCTGGAGGCTGCCGAGCAGGCATTGTTCGCCAACCATGAGGTCATTTATCTGCTGACCGATGGCCACGCGGCCGTTCGTGCCAACGGCTTTTACCGTCGCCACGGCTGGGCGCAGGTTGCCAGGGTAGACGAGCGCGATGTCCGCTATGAAAAACGCCGCGTTGGCTGATAGGGCATCCCTTCCCTGCCCGCGGTTCATAATCCTGGGCCGCCGGCTCAGGTTTCTACGCCACCGGTGCCAGGCGTGCGCGGTTGCTCATCCTCGGCCTTTGGCTGTGCATCGCTCTCGACGTCTTCCTTGGCGCCCTCCTTCTCCGGTTTGCCGAGCATTTCGTTGGTGGTTTTCTGCACCTCGTCGATCTGCTTGTTGAAGGCAGTGACCGTATCGCTGACCGCTTCGCGGGCAATGTCCTGCACGGCCTGCTCGGCCTTTTCGGTGAACTTCTGCGCCGATTCTTCGGCCATCTCGCAGCCGGCCAGGGTCAGGCCGATCACGGCGACCAGTGCCAGCGCGGAAAGGGGGGATGGATTCATGGCTCATCTCCTGTGGTGAGCCCCGGCCGCGCCGGGGCGTTGGATCGTCAGTGAGGGGTCTTTTCAGCGTCGAGGGCCGGCGGGTCGTTGCGGGTCTTCCACAGCGACAGCAGCACGCCACCGATCAGCAGGCCCAGGGTCACGCTCAGGGAGATCACCGGCGGGGTCTTGCCGATGATGCCGACCAGGAAGATCTTGCCGCCGATGAACACCAGCACCAGGGCCAGGGCGTACTTGAGGTAGGCGAAGCGGTGGATCATCGCCGCCAGGGCGAAGTACAGCGCGCGCAGACCGAGGATCGCGAAGATGTTCGAGGTGTAGACGATGAACGGATCCTGGGTGATGGCGAAGATAGCCGGCACGCTGTCGATGGCGAACACCAGGTCGGCACACTCGATCAGCACCAGCGCCAGGAACAGCGGCGTGGCCCAGCGCACCATGTTGCCGTTGGCATCCGGCTGACGCACGAAGAAGCGGCCCTCGTGCAGGCGGTCGGTGACACGCATGTGCCGGCGCACGAACTTGATCAGCTTGTTCTCGGACAGGTCCGGGTGGTCGTCGACCTTGCTGAACAGCATCTTCACGCCGGTCAGCAGCAGGAAGGCGCCGAACACGTAGAGAATCCAGCTGAACTCGGAGATCAGGGCGGCGCCCAGGCCGATCATGATCGCGCGCAGCACGATGACCCCGAGGATGCCCCAGAACAGCACCTCGTGCTGGTACTTACGCGGGATGGCCAGGAAGCTGAAGATCATCGCCATCAGGAACACGTTGTCCATGGACAGCGATTTCTCGATCAGAAAACCGGTATAGAAATCCATACCGGAGGCGGCGCCTTTCATGTGCCAGACCCACAGGCCGAACAGCAGGCCTGCGGTGATGTAGCCGCCGGATAGCAGCAGGCTTTCCTTGACGCCGATTTCGCGGTGCTCGCGGTGCAGCACCCCGAGGTCGAAGACCAGCAGGCTGACAACGATGGTGATGAAGATCAGCCAGAACCAGGCTGGCGTGCCGAGGAAGTCGGCGGTGAGGAACGGTACTAGGGTGCTCATGAGCCCCTCCTAAGTCAGAGTTGTACAAACTGCAACTCCGACATGGCAGCCTGGTAGCTGTCAGAGGGGCCCGGCGTCGCAGCGCCAATCTAGCAGGCGCTGTGCGGTTCTCAAGTGGCGACTCGTTGCAAATTATAACGAGTCGAAAAGCCGGTAAATCAATTGTAAGTTCGCGGAAAAGTTCCGGTTCCAACCAGGAAAAATTACTTCACATCTCAGCCGCGACGGCCTCCGCCGGCTGGGCAGGTGCCCAGGCACTATCCCGCAGCCGGCTGGCATCCCGGGCTGGCGGCAGGCCGAACAGCCGTGCGTAATCGCGGCTGAACTGCGAAGGGCTCTCGTAGCCCACACGGTAGCCGGCGCCCGCGGCATCCAGCGCTTCGGCGACCATCAGGCGACGCGCCTCCTGCAGGCGCAAATGGGTGCGAAATTCCAGCGGGCTCATGGCCGTGACGGCCTTGAAGTGGGCGTGGAAGGTGGAGCGGCTCATGCCGGCGATATCGGCCATCTCGTCGATTCGGCAGGCCTCGGCGTAATGGCTGCGCAACCAGACGATGGCCTTGGCGATCTGGCTGAGGCGGCTGTCGGCCCTGACCATCTGCCGCACCATGGCCCCGCCACTGCCGATCAGCAGGCGGTAGAGGATTTCGCGCACCGTCAGCGGCGCCAGCTCGGCGATATCGCCGGGCGCGTCCAGCAGGCTGGCGAGCCGGGCGGCGGCATCGAGCAGCTCAGGCGTGGTTTCGCCGAGCTGGATACCGGCAGCGGGCGCGCCATCCTTGTCATCCGCCGGATAACGCAGGGCCAAATCGCTCAGCACGGTCATGTCCAGATCGACCACCAGGCACAGGTAGGGCCGCTCCTCGCTCGCCTCGATCACCGAACCCATCACCGGCACGTCCACGGAGGCGATCAGGTAATTGGCCGCATCGTAGACGTAGGTGGTGGTGCCGGCCGTTACCCGCTTGCGGCCCTGGACGATCAGGCAAAGGGTCGGCTCGTAGACCACCGGCATCGGCACCGTGGGCGTGGCGGAACGCACCAGGCTGACGCCGGGAATCGGCGTCGGCTGAATGCCGTCACCGGGCGTATGGCGGCCGATGATCTGTACCAGCTTGTGCAGCGAATCCATGGCTTCTCCTTTGCACACCCAAGGTTTTACAAGGTTTTTCAAGCGGATGATCAGGTAAGTATCCGGGACGATCCAGCTACGGCCACAGCAGGCTGCACGGGCAGACTCGTTCATGACGGATCGGCGGGCAGGCCTGTGCAACGCCCATCTTGCCTCACCTGAGTCGCGCTCGACAGCCCCAGGGGCTCGGACGATCAGGCAGGCGAGACGCAGACACCGGCCAGCATAGATCAGGCACGCCGATCAGATGGATCAAACAATGAAGAGGAGTTCAGCCATGCGTATCACCACCTCTGGTAACACCCGCGTCGCCGCCCTGTACGGAGCCCTGTTGCTCGGCGCCCTGGTGCCGGGCCTGGCCCAGGCCGACGCGAATGTCGAGGCTCGCAACAAGCAGGCGGTCAGCCAGGCCTTCGACCACTGGGCGGCCGGCGGCAACACCTTCTTTCGCGACATCCTGACGCCCGACGTGGTGTGGACCATCAAGGGCTCGGGCCCCAGCGCCGGGGTCTATCGCGGCGTGGACGAATTCGTGAGCAAGGCGGTACAGCCGTTCGCCGCTCGCCTGTCCACGCCGGTCCGCCCAGTCAGCAAGCAGGTGTGGGCCGATGGCGACCACGTGATCATCCAGTGGGACGGCACCGGCATGGCCGGCGATGGCCAGCCCTATCGCAACAGCTACGCGTGGATCTTCCGCATGCGCGACGGCAAGGCCTACGAGGTGTCGGCCTACCTCGACCTGCCGGCCTATGACGATGTGCTGCAGCGCATCCCCGACCCGGCATGACGGCCATGAGCTACCGAGCAACCTGCCTGCGCGCCCTGCTGCTGAGCGCGCTCCTTCTGGCGGCCCCCTGTGCGGTGCTCGCCTCCCAGCCGACCACGGCGGCCACACCGCCAAACCAGGAGAACGCCATGGCCAACCATCCCTACGTGGGTATGTGGGTCACCGACGACGGCCAGATCCGCCACGAACTGCTGCCAGACAACCGCTACGACGAAGCGCGCGGCACCAGGGAAAGCGCCTATCAGGGTCGCTACGAGATCAACGGCACGCATATCGATTACTGGGACGACACCGGCTTCACCGCCGACGGCGAGTTCGTCGACCAGGATACGCTGCACCACGGTGGCATGATCTTCCGCCGCCGCTAGCGGAATGCGGGCCGCCTCGGTATCGGGGCGGCCCGCGCCGTTCAGCCAGCCGTGCCGATCAGCAGTTCGGGTTCATGGCTGACCGGGAAATTCATCGAGCGGGCGATAAAGCACATGGCGTGGGCCTCATGGTGCAAGGCTTTGGCCTTCTGCAAATCAGAGCCGGCTGCCAGCGTGACCTTTGGCCGCAAAACCACCGAGGTGAATTGCCCGGCACCATCGGCCTGCTCGAGCATCGCGCCCTCGGCATTGTCCTCGTAGGCGGTCACCACCACCCCAGCCCCGGCACACAGGCCCAGGTACCAGAGCTTGTGGCAGGCGGAAAGCGAGGCGACCAGCAACTCTTCCGGATTCCAGCGTGTCGGATCACCGCGAAAGCTCGGGTCGGACGAACCCTCGATGGGCACCTTGCCCGGCGCTTCGATACGGTGCGCCCGGCTGTAGCCGCGGTGGGACGCCGTGCCGCTGCCCTCGTTGCCGGTCCAGGTCACGCGCACGTCGTAGTGATGCTGCTTTTCCGCCATTTGATACTCCCTGAATGATCGCCAATCTGTTCGTCGAGCCTAGCGCTTTCGCGCGCCCGGCGGTTGTACGTTTGGCTGATTTTCAGGCAGCGAAAGGCGCTTTGCCGGCTCCGTGATCGAGGGGAATGCATGACGGCAAAAGCACTGACATTGCGCCGGCACCGGGCTTGCAACGATGGAGCCGTTACCGGGCGCCGGCCAGGATGATCGGCGCCCGACAACCGCAGCATCCCGGGGCGGCCGAGCGCCCCGGGACCGCCTGCTCACGGGTTACGCGTCACCCGCCAGACCGTGTTGGACAGGTCATCAGCGATGATCAACGCACCTTTCGGGTCGACCGTCACGCCCACCGGACGGCCGCGGGTCTTGCCATCCTCGCCACGGAAACCGGTGGCGAAATCGACGGGCTCGCCGGCCGGGCGGCCATTGGCGAACGGCACGAAGATCACCTTGTAGCCCACCGGGTTGTCGCGGTTCCAGCTGCCGTGCTCACCGACGAACACGCCGTTGGCGAACTGCTCGCCCATCTCCGGGATGGAGAAGTCGACGCCCAGTGCCGCCACGTGGGAGCCGAGGCTGTAGTCCGGCTTGATGGTGATGTCGACCATTTCCGGCTTGTGCGGCTGCACGCGGGTGTCGGCATTGGGGCCCCAGTAGGCGTAGGGCCAGCCGTAGAACTTGCCCTCCTGCACCGAGGTCAGGTAGTCCGGCACCAGGTCCGGGCCCAGCTCGTCACGCTCGTTGACCACCGCCCACAGCTGGCCGGTTTCCGGCTGGATGGTCAGCGCGGTCGGGTTGCGCAGGCCGGTCGCATAGGGCTTGTGCATACCGCTCGCGGCGTCGATCTGCCAGACCAGCGCGCGGTCGGCCTCGACCTCCATGCCGCGCTCGCCGATGTTGCTGTTCGAGCCGATGCCGACATACAGGTAACGGCCATCGGGGCTGATGGTCATCGCCTTGGTCCAGTGGTGGTTGATCTCTTTCGGCAGGTCGGTGACCTTGGTCGGCGCAGCGCTGGCCTGGGTCTGGCCGTCCTGGTAGTCGAAGCGCACCACGGCGTCCTGGTTGGCCACGTACAGGTTGCCCTCGTGGAAGGCCAGGCCATAGGGCGCGTTGAGGTTCTCGGCGAATACCGTCTGGGTTTCGTAGGTGCCGTCGCCGTCGGCGTCGCGCAGCAGGGTCAGGCGGTTGCCGCCCTTGACCTTGGTATTGCCCTGAGCCTTGATGTAACTGGCGATCACGTCCTTGGGCTTGAGCTTGGCGGCGTTGCCGCCACGCCCTTCGGCCACCAGAATGTCGCCATTGGGCAGCACCAGGGTCTGGCGAGGAATCTTCAGGTCGGTGGCAATCGCGGTGATGCTGAAACCGTCCGGTACGGTAGGTACTTTATCGCCCCACTCCGCCGGTTCGGCGATCTTCATGCTCGGCAACAGGCCGCGTTGCGGCTCGGGCAGCTTGGGGTCGGGACCGCGCTCGATGGTGGTGTCCGCCTCGCCGCCGCAGGCGCCGAGCAGCAGGGCCATGCTCAGGGTGGTCAGTGTGCCTGCAGTTCTCATCGGGCACCTCCCGAACGCAGGTTGCTCAGGCCCAGCCAGGCGGTGATCACCGCCAGCACGGCGACGATGGCCGAAAGCACCAGGCCGGTCGGCATCATCGCCCAGGCGTCCTTGGCATGTTCGAAGGCGTTGATCAGCCCGAGTACCCAGGTGACCAGCAGCAGCAGGAAATACAGCACCGGGCGACCGGCCTTGCGCTCGGCACCGATCAGGTTGGCGAGGGCGAACAGCAGCGCCAGGCCGGCGAACAACAGCCCGCCAGCGATCAGCCAGGCGGCGAAGTTGGCCCACTGGATCTGGAAGCTGTTCTGGTAGGCGATATCGCTCAGCAGCGCGCCGAGAAACAGTGGAACGGTTCCGGCCAGCAGCATCGCATGCAGCGGCCCTGGCCTGTATCGGTAGTCGGGGTGAGTGGTAACGGTCACGGTGGCTCCTTATCGTTGAGCGATCCTGGGGCTAAAGCCGGTGCACAGGCTCGCGCTGACAGCGCATAGGGGAAGATTGCCCTGCCGGAGCGTTAGTTCACCTCCATTTCCCGGCGGAAATATCTTGAAATATCCGCCGTCGACGCTTTTCGCGGCGCAGCGCCGTCCCCCGTGCGGCTGCCGCATCGGGGTGTGCAGCGCCGCCGGCCTCGCAAGCCCTCGACGAAACCGCGGCAAGACGCCTGGTAATCGGCTCAGCCCAGCAAGCCCTTGAAGAACCGCGCGGCGTTTTCGTCGAGGGTAGCGATGTCGTAACCGCCCTCCTGCACCACCACGCACGGCAGGCCCAGGGCGCGGATGCGACGGCCCAGCGCTTCGAAACCGGCGTGGCTGACCGCCACCTTGGCCTGCGGATCGTTTTCGTAGATATCGAAGCCCAGCGACAGCACCAGCACCTGGGGCGCGAAGGCGATGATCGCCTGCTCGGCCTGGCTCAGGTAGGTGAAGAAGTCCGCCTCGCTGGCACCGTGGGGCATCGGCAGATTGAGGTTGTAGCCCAGGCCGGCACCCGCGCCGCGCTCGTCCTCGAAGCCGGCCACCACCGGGTAGAAGTTGGTCGGGTCGCCATGGATGGAAACGTACTGCACGTCATCGCGCTCGTAGAAGATTTCCTGGATGCCCTGGCCGTGGTGCATGTCGGTGTCGAGGATGGTGACCCGCTGGAAACTGGCGCGCAGCACCTGGGCAGCGATGGCCGCATTGTTGAGAAAGCAGAAGCCGCCGGCCGCCTCGGCCCGCGCATGATGACCCGGCGGGCGACACAGCGCATAGGCCTGTGGCTCGCCATCACGTACCGCCAGGGCCGCGGCGACGGCGGCCTGGGCCGACCAGTAGGCGGCCGTCCAGGTGTGCTCGCCGATCGGGCAGCTGCCGTCGGCCAGGTAGCGCGCGGTCTTGCCAAGGATGCCGCGCAGCGGGTTGTTCTCGCGGATGAAGATGTTCGACATCACCTCGTCGCCCCAGTCCTCGTCGACCTCGTGCCACTGGGCGTAGGCGCTCTGCAGGTAGTCCAGGTAGGCGTCGCTGTGCACCGCGCGCAGCGGCGCCAGGCCATGGTCCGCCGGCTCGCTGACCGTGAAGCCGAGCTGGCGGGCCATGGCCAGCAGCGGGTCGATGCGCGCGGGGATTTCCTGGGGCTCACGCATCTGCCCGCGGGACAGGTAACTGCGCGGGTGATGCAGGCGTTGCTGAGGATGGAAGAAGGTTTTCATGGCGATTATCCGTAGTCATGTGGCCGACGGGCGCGGGCGCGTCGGCGATTCAGTAACCCAATTCGGGATCGACTTGATGGTTCAGTGGCAGGCCGGCCTGCAGGCGCTGCAGGTTGTCGGCGATCTGCCGGGCGATGCAGGCGTCGGAGGCCGCGGACGCCATATGCGGGGTGACCCACACACCGGGCGCCTGCCAGAGCGGTGAGTCGCGGTGCAGAGGCTCGCTGGCGAACACGTCGAGCAAGGCGCCGCGCAATTGCCCACCGGCCAGCGCGTCGAGCAGGTCGGCCTCGACCAGGTGCTCGCCGCGGCCGCAGTTGATCAGCGTGGCGCCCGGGGCCATATGGGCGAACAGCTCGCGGTTGAGCAGGCCGTGCGTAGCGGCGGTCAGCGGCAGCAGGTTGACCAGCAGGTCCAGGCCGTCGAGAAAGCCGGGCAACGCCTCGGCACCGGCAAAGGTGGCGATGCCGTCCAACTCGCGGGATGTACGCGCCCAGCCACGCACCCCATAGCCGGCCTCGGCCAGCCGCCTGGCCACCGGCGTGCCGATGGCGCCCAGGCCCATGACGCCGACCCGGAAATCCCGCGCGGCGCGCTGCAGCGGCCGCTGCCATTGCTGGCCCGCGCGGCCATTTACCACCTGGTCGAAACCTCGGTGAAAATGCAGCACGCCCCAGTGCACGTATTCGGCCATGCCCTGGGAGTGATCGGGATCAACCACCCGGCACACGGGAAGCCCGGCAGGCCTGGAGCGGTCATGCTCGAGGTGGTCGACACCCGAGCCGATCGAGTGGATCAGCCGCAACGCCGGCAAGCGACCCAGGCTGCCCTCGGCGGGGTACCAGCAGGCCGCCACCTCGGCCCGCTCGGCGCCCGGCTCATGGGGGCGCAGCACCCTGAGCTCAGGCGCGTGGCGGGCGAACACCTCGGCGAGCCAGTCCTCGAGGGGCCGCTCGCGGCACAGCAGCACCACGCTGGGCAGGGGGTCAGCGGCACCAGTCATCGCGCTGCTCCTCGATCAGGCTGAGGGCGGCCTGCCAGGCCAGGTCGATGATGCCGTCGATACCATCACGGGCGAACTGCGCCGCGGTATGCCGACAGACTTCCTCGCTGGGAATGTTCAGCGCCACGCCCGCCGCCATCGCCTGGACCTGCGCCTGGCAGGCGCGCTCCAGGAAATAGATCTCGTGAAAGGCGTGGGCCACGCTCGGCCCGCCGGCCAGCAGGCCGTGGTTACGCAGGATCATCGCCTTGTGGCTGCCCAGGTCCGCCACCAGGCGCACGCGCTCTTCCAGCGACAGGGCGATGCCCTCATAGGTGTGATAGGCCAGGTGGCCATGGAACTTCAGCGCATGCTGGGTCAGTGGCAGCAGGCCGTCGCGCTGGGCCGCCACGGCCATGCCGGCGGCGGTGTGGGTATGCACGATGCAGCACATGTCCGGGCGGGCTTCGTGGATCGCCGAATGGATGACGAAACCGGCAGCGTTGACCCGCCGCTCGCCGCCCAGGCGATCCACCACATTGCCCTGCAGGTTGATCAGCACCAGGTCGCTGGCACGCATCTTCTCGAAGGCCACGCCATAGCGGTTGATCAGGAAGTGATGCTCCGGCCCCGGTACCCGCAGGGTGATGTGGGTGTCGATCAGATCGGTCATGCGGTAGTAGGCGACCAGCCGGTACAGGGCGGCCAGCTCGCAGCGCGCCTGCCATTCGGCATCGCTGATGATCTCGGGCTTGCTCATGGGCTCACGACCTCCGGGTTGGACAGGCTGGGGGTAGCGCGCTGCTCGGCGCGCAGGCGCGACAGGCCGATCACGCCGACCAGCGACATCAGGGCGAGCACGCTGAAGAACAGCGCCAGCGGCAGCCACTGCCCGGCGAACTGCCCGGCCAGGTAGGTGCCGATCAGCGGCGTGAGGCCGCCGGTCAGGCCGCTGCCCAGTTGATAGGCGATGGAAATGCCCGAGTAGCGCACCTGGGCGGCAAAGGCCTCGGCCATGTAGCCGGCGATCGCCGAATACAGCGCCGCCAGCAGCAACACGGCCAGGGCGATACCAGCGGTCATGTAGACCAGGTTGCCGGTCTGCACGAGCAGGAACATCGGGTACGGCACCAGCATGCACAGCGCCGCCACCCCCTTCAGGAAGCGCCCCTCGCCGAAGCGTTCGGCCAGCAGTGCCGAGCAGGGCTGGGAGAGGAACTGCAGGATGGTGACCAGGAACAGGCAGTCGAGAATGGTCGACTTGGAAATGCCCTGATACTGGGTCACGTAGGTGATCATGAAGGTGTTGGTGAAGAAGAAGCCGCCCGAACCGATGGTCACCGCCGCCGCGGCGAACAGGATCTGCCGCCAGTTGTGGCGCAGCACGTCCTTCACCGGGCTCCTCGAGGTCTGCTTCTGCTCCTTGACCCTGGCGAACTCCGGCGACTCGGGCACCCCGAAGCGGATCGCCAGGCCCACCAGCATCAGTACGCCGCTGAGCAGAAACGGCACGCGCCAGCCCCAGGTCATCAGCGCCTGCTGATCCATCTCGCTGATCGCGCGAAAGGCAATCAGCGCCAGCAGCAGGCCCGCCGGGCTGCCCAGCTGGGCGAAGGAGGCGAAGAACACCTTGCGGCCCTTGGGCGCGTGCTCACTGGCCATCAGCACCGCCCCGCCCCACTCGCCGCCCACCGAGATGCCCTGCAGGAAACGCAGCGCCACCAGGCCCACCGGCCCCCAGATGCCGGCCTGGGCATAGGTCGGCAGCAGGCCGATGCAAGTGGTCGCCACGCCCATCAGCACCATGGTGAACAACAGCATCTTCTTGCGCCCCAGGCGGTCACCCAGGTGGCCGAACACCACGCCGGCGAAGGGCCGGGCGATGAAGCCGACGGCGAAGGTGGCGAACGCCGCCATGGTGCTCAGCACCGCGTTGTCACTGGGAAAGAACAGCTGCCCGAGCACCAGCGCGGCGGCGAAGGCATAGATGTAGAAGTCGTAGAACTCGATGGTGGTGCCGATGAAGGCGGCCGCCGCAGCACGACGCGGCGTGGAGGTGGGGGTGGTCATCGCAGGCTCCCGGATTGGTTTTTATAGGCAGGAGGAAAAGCACATCCCGGGTGGGATCGGTCGCACTCTGACGGTGCATTGCCAGATCATGCCCCCGCCCCTATGCTAAGCAAAGCTTCTAATTTCAATACTCAAGTATAAGTAAAACGGATACTGGAACGCCGATGAACGCGGGTTATCGCCACGCCGAAGCGCGCCGCTTTCTCAACGACCGGCTGGACTGGAACCTGCTGCGTACCTTTCTGGTGATCGGCCAGGAAGGCAGCATCAGCCGCGCTGCGGCGCGCCTGCACCTCAGCCAGCCGGCCGTGAGCCAGGCGCTCAAGCGTCTCGAGGAACAGCTGGAAAGCGCCCTGGTGATTCGCAGCGGGCCGCGCATCGCCTTGTCCAAGGCCGGCGAGGAAGTCATGCAGATCGCCGCCGAACTGTACGGCACGGTGTCGCGCCTGGGCCCGGCACTCGACGCGCCGGAGGAAACCGTCGCCGGCAAGATCCGCATCCTGATGATCAGCCGCATCGAGTCGCGCTTCTACGACGACTTCCTGGCCAACTTCCACGTCGACTACCCACGGGTGGAGTTCGAATTCGACGTGCTGCGCAGCTCCGACGTGGTCAGTGCCCTGCTGCAGAAGACCGCGTCCTTCGGGCTCAGCCTGTGCCGCTCGCCACAACCGCGGCTGGAGCAACGGGTGATGCTCAAGCAGCGCTACGCGTTCTTCTGCGGCAAGCGCCACGCCCTGTTCGGGCGCAACGACCTGAAGCTGGCGGATCTGAAAAGCGAGAACTTCGTGAGTTTCACCAGCGACCAGATTGGCGGCAACCTGTCGCCGCTGACCATCTTTCGTGACCAGCAGGGCTTCACCGGGCGCATCGTCGCCTCTTCGTCGAGCCTCGACGAGATCCGCCGCCTGGTGGCCGCCGGCTATGGCATCGGTTGCCTGCCGGAACATATCGTCGCCAAGGATGTGCAGGCCGGCGAGGTGTGGCGCCTGCCGCCGGCGGAGGGGGTGATCGACGTGAACGTCTACCTGCTATGGAACCGCGACCAGAAACGCACCCATGCCGAGGCGGTGTTTCTAGAGCGTTTCGAACAGGCGCTGCTGGCAACCGATGTGCGCAACAGGTTCTGAGGCGAGCGGCACCAGGGCCGCCCGCTAGAGGCTCAGTCTGCAGCCGGCGCGCCGTAACGCCAGCGCACGAAGTGGTGCAGGGTCAGCAGCCCGCAGATGATCACCAGCGGAATCACCAGCACGCCGGAAAGCACCGAGCCCCACCAGGCCACCGCCGTTTCCCAGGTCTGCCCCTTGCCGGGTGCCACGAACGCCAGGCGGGTGGCCACTTCGCCAAAGCGCGCATCCGGGTCGAGCACCCGCACCTGCAGCCGGTAATCACCGGGCTGCATGGGAATCTGCGCCACGGCGCGGGTGATTTCGTCGCTGCCATAGCTGGTCAGCTCGGCGCCCAGCGACCCCTGCCCTTCGGACACCAGGTCGCCAGCCGGGGTCAGCAGCTTCCAGGCCAGGGTCAGCGGCGCCGGCGGGTACTCGACCCACTGCTCGTTCTCCCAGATCGGCCCGCCGGACAGCTTGCGCACCGTGAACAGCGGCAGCTCGCCCGTGGAGAACACCACCGCCAGGGTGTCGAACTCCAGGGTCCGGGTCTTGACCGGAAACTCGACGGTTTCGCCCTGATCGAGGCGCACCGGTGCATCGAGCGGCAAGGTGGTCGCCCAGACGAAAAACAGCCGCAGCAGAACGACCAGCACCAACAGGCTGAGCCCCATGCTGCCCCAGAGAATCGCTTTACTCTTGTGACTCAATGCCCGACTCCTACCGACCGCCGCAAAACAGAAGCGCAAGGCTACTCGATATGGGCCTGTGGATTCACCTGCGCCAATGCGTCGCACTTGTCTGCGTCGCGGCAGATCGGCAATCGGGTAACAAGATTTGGTGAATAGCGCCGGCCGGTGTTAACTGCCCGCACTCCCCCGACAACGCAGCGGACAGCGACAAGGAAAGCCATGTTCAAACGGAGCTCGCATTACCTGCTGCTGGTTGGCCTGTACGTGCTGATCAGCGTGTTTCTCTATCTTGACAGCCGCTCGGCCTTTTACCTGGAGAACGAAGAACTGGCTTACCTGGCGCTACTGGTCGCCGGCACGCTGCTGGTGCTGCTGCCGTCCCTGGTGCTGTTCCTGATCGGCATGCTACGCCGCGAGCCCCGGGCCAACCTGGCTGACGCGCCAGTACCGGCTCGTCGGCCTGCTGGCGTGCCTGGGCCTGGTGGTGCAAGCAATTCCCACGCTGCAGCACAGCTATTACAAGCACCACTATGCCCTCAGCGAGCAGGGGCTCTGGTCCGCGGGCAGTGAATACTTCAACGTGCTGACCATGGGCGGCAGAACGCTCTGCCAACTGAGCACCAAAGTGAAGGTGCGCTTCGCCGATGTAAATGCCGACGGCTTCACCGATATGCTGCTCGATGGCGCCGCCGACCTGCTCTACAACCCGTCAACCGGTACATTCGAGAACTGTCAAGACCTCGGCGGCTAGATGCCCCATCCCACCTCAAAAACCTACTGCCTGTCCGTCCCGACGGCTGTCGCTGGCAGCCACATAGCCATGGGCAGGATCATCCGACAGCCGCCAGATGAACTGCCCGGAACCGAAGTCCATGTATGGGTCCTCCACGGACTTCAGACGGTTGCCCAATTCCTCCAGCCCGCGTATGGCATCGGCATCCATGCTGGCCTCCAGGTCCACCGAGAAATCCCGGTTGACCTTCCAGCGTGGCGCATCGCAGGCCGCCTGGGGCTGCTGCTGGTAATCAAGCATGCGCACCAGGGTCTGTACATGGCCCTGGGGCTGCATGTCGCCACCCATCACGCCGAAACTCATCTGCGCCACACCGTCACGGGTGAGGAATGCCGGGATGATGGTATGGAACGGCCGCTTGCCGGGCGCCACCACGTTGGCCGAAGCCGGGTCACTGGAAAACCCGGCACCGCGGTTCTGCAGGCTGATGCCATACCCCGGCACCACGATGCCGGAGCCGAAGCCCATGTAGTTGGACTGGATAAAGGACACCATCATGCCGTCCTCGTCGGCGACGCTGAGGTACACGGTACCGCCCGACCTGGGCAGGCCGAAGCCCGGGTGGCTGGCCTTGCGCGGGTCGATGGCCCTGGCGCGCTGCGCGAGGTACGCCGGCTCGAGCATCTGCTCGGGGGTGACCTCCATGCTGCGCGGGTCGGCGACGTAGCGGTAAACGTCGGCGAAGGCCAGCTTCATGGCTTCGATCTGCAGGTGCTGGGACGCCGCCGAGTCGACCGGCAGAGCCGCCAGGTCGAAGTGTTCGAGAATGCCCAGCGCGATGAGTGCCGCAATGCCCTGGCCATTCGGCGGGATCTCGTGCACCTCGCAACCACGGTAACGCTGTGAAATCGGTGCGACCCACTCAGGGCGATACCCCTGTAGATCAGCGGCGGTGAGATTGCCACCCGTGGCCCGGGCGTGGCCGATGATAGCCTCGGCGATCTCACCCTCGTAGAACGCACGTGCGCCCTGCTCGCCCAGCAACCGCAAGGTGCGCGCGGCATCGGCGAAGACGAATTTCTCGCCAGTCTGCGGCGCCCGGTCATGGGGCATGAAGGCATCGGCGAAACCCGGCTGGCCCTGCAGTTCGGGAACCGCTGCCGCCCACTTGTGCGCCACGATCGGGGCGATGGTGATGCCGCGCTCGGCTACCTCCACCGCCGGCGCCAGCACCTCGGCGAAGGGGCGCTTGCCGAAACGCTCGTGCAACGCGGCCCAACCGGCTACCGCGCCGGGTATGGTGATCGAATCCCAACCACGCACGGGCCGTTTCGCATGGCCATGGCCGTCCTCTCCATAGCGCCGACGAAAATACTCGGGTGTCCAGGCGCCGGGCGCGGTACCGGAAGCGTTGAGCCCGTGCAGCGAGTCGCCGTCCCACACCAGGGCGAAGGCATCACTGCCCAACCCGCAGGAAACCGGTTCGACCACGGTCAGGGTGGCAGCCGCGGCGATGGCTGCATCCACGGCGTTGCCGCCGGCCAGCAGCAGGCGCAGTCCGGCCTGGGCCGCAATGGGATGGGAGGTCGACACCACATTGCGGGCGAACAACGGAATACGGGTTGTCGGGTAGGGGTTGCGCCAATCGAACGACATGAAACGCTCCTTCACTGTTTACGGGGCCGGGCGGCGCCCGGCTCCCAGAAGATTACGCGGCGCTGTAGCCAGCGCACGCCCTGTGCCCCGCACAGGCCGATGAAGGCCAGCAGGATGACCCCGGCGAACATGGTCGCCAGGCTCATGCTCACCGAGCTGGAGGCAATTAGGTAACCGAGACCGCGCTGGGCCGACAGGAATTCACCGACCACCGCGCCGATCAACGCCAGCGACACACCGATCTGCAGGCCGGCGAATACCTCGCCGGCCGCGGCCGGGAACTTCACGTGAACCAGCAGGTAAAGCCGCGAGGCGGAAAAGGACCGGCAGGCGTCGAGCAGCTCCGGGTCGGTACGCCGAATGCCGTTTACCGTGTTGACGAACAGCGGGAAGAAACAGACCAGCGCCACCAGCACGATCTTGGAGGTCATGCCGAAGCCGAACCACACCAGAATGATCGGTCCCAGGGCGACCTTTGGGGTTGCCTGCAGGCCGATCAGCAGCGGGTAAACGAAGCGCTCGAAGGTTTCTGACTCGGCCAGCAAGGCGCCCAAGGTGATGGCCAGCAGACAACCAATGGCATAGCCGCTGAGCGTTTCGCCCAGGGTGACGCCGATGTGTGGCCACAGGCTGCCATCGGCGAAACCGCCGGCCAGCGCCTGGTAGACCGTCACTGGGGCGGGCAGCAGATAATCGGGAATGTCCAGCAGGCGTACGGACAGGTCCCAGATCAGGATCAATACCGCCAGGCTGGTCAGGGGGTAAAGCACGGGCAGCAGTCTACGCATGGGTGAAATGCCTTCTCAGCTGTTGGCAAAATGCGGTGAAAGTTGGATCGACCAGAGTGTCCAGGCTACGGGGCCGCGGCAGCGTGATTGCCACATCGTCGATGATGCGACCAGGTCGCGGCGACATGACCAGCACCCGGTCGGCCAGGAACACCGCCTCCTGAATGCTGTGGGTAATGAACAGCACCGATTTACGCTGCTGGCTCCAGATGTGCTGCAGCTCTAGGGTCAGCGCTTCGCGGGACAGCGCATCGAGGGCCGCGAACGGCTCGTCCATCAGCAGCAGGCGCGGGTCGTGCAGCAGCATGCGGGCGATGCCGACCCGCTGCTGCATGCCGCCCGACAGCTCGAACGGGTAATCGTTGGCGAACGGCGCGAGGCCGACCAGCTCGAGCAATGCCAGTGCCCGCTGACGCGCCTCGGCGATCGGCAGGCCGAGGGTACGTGCCGGCAGCATCACGTTGTTCAGCACGGTTTTCCAGGGCAGCAGATTGGGCTTCTGGAATACCACGCCGGTGTGCCGGCTCGGGCCGTCGATGCCCTGCCCGGCCACGCTGACCTGCCCGGCGCTGGCCTCGAGCAAGCCCGCCGCGAGCTTGAGGATGGTGGACTTGCCGCAGCCCGAAGGCCCGAGCACGGCCACGAACTCGCCGTCTTCGATGCGCAGGTTCACCTCGGCCAGGGCCTGGATCTCGCCACGTCGGGTCTGGTAGGTCAGCCCTGTGTCCTGCAGGGTCAGGGCCGCGCTCATGACTGCGCCTCGCGGGCACGCAGCGCATCGGCAAGGAAGGCCAGCACGGCGTGCCAGCTTTCGCGGTTGGCCCGGGCATTGGCGACAGGGGTGCCGCCGCCGCTGATCAGTACCCCGGCAACCGGATGAACCTTAGCGATCTGGGTGGTCGGCACAAACGGAAAGCCGATGGCGTGGCCCGCCCCTTCGCCGCGCACATGGGTGACCGGCCAGGCATGGCCGGCCGCCTGCAGTTCGGCCTGCATGCGCTCGCTGTAGGCGCTGGACGGCCAGAAGCCATCGTCACTGCCCGAGATGAGCAACACCGGCCCCTCGATACGCTCAACCGGGATACGCGCCGCCTCGACACTGGCGGCATGTGCCTCCACCGCCACGAACGCCGGCGCCTGGCGAATCGCCGCGCCGGGCTCGGGTGGCTGGTCGAAGGCCCGCCAGTCGGCTGCCGGGTTGTCCCGCCAGACATTGCGCAGCGGCTGGCCACGCCAGGTCCAGGCATCGGCGTCGCGGGCTTGCTCCGGGCGCCCGGCACGCAAGGTGCCGTGAATCACCGCACTCGGTACGTAGCCGATCACCGCCGATACCCGCTCGGGAAAGGTGGCGCCCAGCAGCAACGCCAGCTCACCGCCGCGCGACAGCCCGGCGACGGCGATGAAACCGTGTCGCGGCTGCAGCGTGCGCGCCGCCCAGTTCAGCGCCTGCTCGAAGTACTCCAGTGGCGTGTCGCTAATTTGCTCAGGCAGCCCCGGCGCCTTGAAGTAGGCCAGCGCCAATGCTGTGTAACCCTGTGCGGCATACAGCGCTGCACGTTGTTCCGGCGTGCCGCCACCCGAACCGTTGAGCACGATGACCAGAGGATGAGGGCCCGCAGCCGCGGGGCTGAACAAGCTGGCGCTGAGCCCCTCGTCGCGAATTTCCCGGCGGCTCACGCCGGGGGCGAGAAAGCGCTGGGTGAGCGTGGCCGAGGCACTGGCCCCTGCCGCGTCGCGGATCTGCAAGCGAATCGACAGCGGCTCCAGCCCTTCGCTGGCTTGCGGCCTGCGGGGCGGGCTCAGTTGACGCAACGCCCACACGGGCGCCAGCGCTTCCCGCTCGCTCCAGTCGCCATCGAATGGCAGCTGTGCATCGATATCTAGTGCACCGTCGGCCGCGATGTCGAAGCGGGCTTCGCTCTGCCAGAGGCTGCCATCGGGATGCTCCAGGGTGGTGGTCAGGCGCGCCAGCCCCGGGTTCAGCCCCCCTACGCGAATGCGCCGCGGTTGGTCGATCAGGCCATCGACAATGTCGATCTCGAATGCCGGGTTCATTGCGCCGCCTCTGCCCGCTTGCGCAGCGCATCACGGTCGAAGTCGTTGAACGCCGGCACGAACTCGTTGGAGAACACCTGCTCCACCGGCACCTCGGCGCTGGGGAACTCGCCCGCCTCGGCCATCGCCTTGACCGCCGCGCGGATCGCCTGCAGGTCGTACTGCCCCGGCACACGCGGGCTGCCGTCCGGGAAATACAGGGTACGTTGCAGGCGCCGGCTGAGCAGCGTCTTGGCATCTTCCAGGCCCTTGCCCTGGGCATCGGCAGGCTTGCTTTCCGGATGCTGGCGCCAGAACGCCTGCACGCAGAACGCCGGGTTCACCTCGCACACGAACTGTGCCTCGGTATAGGCACGACCAAAGCGGCGGATCAGGTCCGGGTTTTCTCTGAAGGTATCCTGGTGCGCGATGAAGCCGTTGCCGGGGTTTTCCTGGAACACCTCGGGGTACTGGATGCGCCGGGTTTGCGTGCCGGAAAGCTCGAGCATGTCGCCCCAGCTGTTGTTGAAGTTGAGCGCATCCACCTGGCCGCTGCGCAATGCCTGGAAGCCCGCGCCGAGCGCGCCGACGGCGACGAACTCGACGTTCTTGCCAGGCTCCAGCCCGGCGACGCGCAGGGCCGCGCGGCTGTTGGGCAGCGTGCCCCAGGTCAGGGCGCCGACACCGATCTTCTTGCCCTCGAGATCGGCCAGGGTCCTGATCGGCGAATCGGCGAGCACCTGGTATTCCAGGGTCTGGCTGGGAACGCCGTTGTAGAAGTAGCGCAGCGGCAAGGGGTTCTTGTTGAAGTGGCTGGAGAGCACCGGTTCAGCCACCGGAAAACCGAAGGTCACCCGCTTGCTGGCGACCTGCGGAAGCAAGGCGCCGGCGCCCTGGAACACCAGGGTACTGACACTCAGCCCCTGCTCCTTGAACAGGCCCAGCTCCTGGGCTGCAGCGTAAGGCGCGCCGTCGTGGACGGCTGGTGGAATGGCCAGGGCGACGGTGACCTCGTCGAGGGCATGGGCTTGGCTGGCAACGGCCAGCGTCAGGGGCAGCAAGGAACGGATAGCAAAGCGCATGGTGGTAGGTCCTAGGCAGATTGCGATTCAGACGGTCCGGTGGTCCGGTCACTGTCCAGGAGGTTTCGCCGAGCCCTGTCGAGCAAGGCCTTGCGGTCGATCTTGTGGGTGGAGGCCAGCGGCAGGCTATCGAGGAACCACACCCGACGCGGATGCTGGTAGGCCGGTGCATGGGCCAGGGCGAAATCCTTGATGGCCGCCTCCCCGACAGCACTGCCCTGGCGCCGGACGACGAAGGCCATGGGCTTGAACCCTTTGATCTCGTCCTCGACCGGCACCACGCAGGCCTGCTGCACCTCGGGGTGACGCTCGAGAAGCTTTTCCACCTCACCGGGGTAGATGTTCTCGCCGCCACTGACGAACATGTCGTCACGGCGGCCGACGAAGGTATGGAAGCCGTCGGCATCCCGGCGAAACACGTCGCCGGTAACATAGAAACCATCGACCGTGAACGGTACGGCCAGATCCGGGCGGTTGTGATAGCCGGACATCAAGCCCGGGCTTTTCAGCTCCAGCACGCCCTCGTCGGCCAGCGCGCCCGCCTCGTCACGCAGGCGCACCTGTACGTCCGGATGGGCATGCCCCACCGACAGCGCCGGGCTGGGCAGGCCCTGAGGGTGAGGCCCGAACACTACCGGCCCGCCTTCGGTGGTGCCGTAGGCGTTGATGACCCGCGCATTGGGCAGCAAACGGTGAATCTGCGCCAGCAGGCTGGCGCTCACCGGCGCCGATCCCATACGCACCACCCGTACCGAGGACAGGTCGGCATGCGCCAGCAGCGCCTGCTCGCGCAGCATCATGGCGATCATCGGCGGCACGGCGGTCAGCCAGGTGCAACGGTAACGCTGGATCGCCTCGATGTAGGCCGCAGCGCCGAACTGCGGCAGCAGCACCGCGGTGGCCCCGCTGGCCAGCACCAGCAGCGCCAGGGCCAGGGCATTCATGTGATACAAGGGCGCGGCGATCAGCGTGCGCTCATCGGCCAGCGGCGTGGCCTGCAACCGGGTGCGCACGATCCACAAGTGGGCGCGGTGGCTCAGCACCACACCCTTGGGTTTGCCGGTGGAGCCCGAGGTGTAGAGCATCATCGCCGGCTCGTCGCCCTCGGGTTCGAAGGCGCTGAACGCCCCGGGCTCGGTGAATGCCTCGAGGCCCTCCGCCTCCAGCGACACCCAGGCCCTGCCCGCGGCAACCTGTTCATGGAACGCATCGCAGAACAGCAGGCGCGCACCACTGTCGGCGATGACGAAGTCGATCAGCGCCTTCGGGAAGCGGTGGTTGACCGGCACCGCCACCAGCCCGGCACGCATGATGCCCAGCAGCGCGGCGATCGATGCCGGCGAATTGAACGCCAGCAGCGCGACGCGCTCTCCGGCCACCAGCCCACGGGCCAGCAGGCCACGGGCGATACCATCGGCCAGCGCATCCAGCTCGGCATAGCTGCAACGCGACTCGTTGAGCTGATTGTCCAGACCGATGAACGCCAGTCGCTCGCCGGAGACCAGCGGGTCGAGCACGCGGCCCAGGTTACGGGTCTGCGGGTTCATGCCAGGCACTCCAGTACGGTGGCGAACGCCGGGATGGCAATCACCACCCGGTCTGCCGCCTGCCGATGGGGCAAACCAAGACTCGCCGCACGCTGCGCCAGATCCGCCGGGTCACCACCGCGCAAGCCGATCGACACGAAACGCTCCGGCCGCGCTTGTCCGGCCTCTGGCGTCTGAACAACCCGGGCGCGCCAGGCCTGCGCGTCGATGACCTCGAGTGCGAAACGCCCATCGAAGCGCCCCAGGCGCTCGAATAGCTCGCGCGTCTGCACCGGCTGCTCGCTGACCACCGTCAGTCGTTCGATGCTGTGTACGCCATTGGCATGGCCCAGCCACTCGGGCCGCCAGACCAACTCGGGGGTTTGGTGATGGCAGAAGTACACGCGGCCTGCATCGAACTGCCCGGGCAGCAGCCGGACGGTGCCGAAGCGTGCCTCAACAGAGGCCCCATCGACCTCCACCGGCCTGGAGAAATGCTGCACCGGCTGCACCAGAAAACCGGCCTGCACCAGGGCCGCATGGGTGCGGCGCGGGTCTTCACTGGCCAGCACCAGGCCATCGATGCCGAGGGGACTGTCGAGAATTTCCTGCCGCAGACGCTCGCCCCCGGCCGGCAAGCCGATCAGCTCCAGGTAGCCCTCGGCGAACATGATCAGGTTGTTGATCGAGCCGAGGGAATGCTGCCCCCGGGGCGTGAGGGTGAACCCCAGCCCCGCGAATACCTCTGCCGCCCCATCGAGAGCGAAGCGCGCGTTGATGACCAGGTGATCCAGTACCGCACTCATGGAATCACGCCTTCGGTGCAGGCGTGGCATAGACCCCGCGGCCACTGGCGACCAGGTTGCCTTCGCCATCGAAGACCTGCGCCTCGGCCACCGAGAACTGCTTGCCGAACTTGATGACCGTGCCCTTGGCGCGCAGATCGCCCTTGGCCGGGCGGTGGTAATCGACGCGCAGGTCGATGGTCGGCACGCCCTTGCCGGTCTTGGACACCAGCGCCCAGTCCGCGGTCAGGTCGACCAGTGCGGCGAGTATGCCGCCATGGGTGTAGCCACCTTCGACGTTGACCACCCATTCTTCGCGCCATGTCGCGCTGAGTTCGATGCTGCCCTCACCCACCCCTTGAACCTGCAGGCCCAGCCATTGGTGATAGGGGCCCTTGAGCAGCTTGGCCTGGATGTCGGCAGCGCTCGGAAGTGTCGTTTCGCTCATGAGATCAATCCTGTTGAGTTGTTTCGGAGGCCGTGCAATCGCCCGCAAACGGACGATTGCACGGTACGGGTCGCTGCAGGCCGGTCAGGGCGTGATGACCACCTTGCCCAGCACTTCGCGGTCACGGATCAGCGCCAGGCCTTCGGCGGCCTGTTCGAGGGGCAGGACGCGGTCGATGATCGGGTCGATCCTGCCCTCGGCGATCAGGTCGAGCAGGCCGACCAGGTTGTCTTCGTAGAAGCTGTTCGAGCCCTTGATGTTGAGCTCGAAGCTCCACACATAGCGCAGGTCTTCCTTGGGGTCGTGGCCGGCGGTGGCGCCGCACACCAGCAGCGTGCCGCCGCGCTTGATGCACTTGAGCGAGGGCAGCCAGGTGTCGCCGCCGGTGAAGTTGATCACCACGTCCACGCCACCTTCGTAGGTACGGCGCTGCGGCTTGCCGTACTGGGCGATGGCCCATTTGGAGAAGTCAGTGTCGCGGTAGTTGATGACGTGGTCGGCGCCCAGCGCCTTGAGGCGCTCGCCCTTCTCGTCACTGCCGGCACAGGCGATCACCTCGGCGCCCAGCAGTTTGGCGAGGATCACGCAGGCGGTGCCCACACCGCCGCTGGCGCCGAGGATCAGCACGCGGTCCCCGGCCTTCACGGTGTTGTGGGTGATCAGCATGCGGTGGGCGGTGCCGTAGGCTACCGGCAAGGCCGCTGCCTGTTCGAAACTCACCGCATCGGGCAGGCGGATCAGTTGCCGTGCATCGACGCGAGCGTACTCGGCCATGCCGCCATCGACCATTTCGCCCATCAGGCCGACATCGGGTTTCAGCGGGTTGATCAGCACGCGGTCACCGACTTTCCACCCTTCCACGCCTTCATCCAGTTCGCTGATGGTGCCGGCCAGGTCGAGGCCGATGACCACCGGCAGCGGCACCTTGATGCCGGGCATGCCCTTCACCGTGAAGACGTCGTGGTAATTGAAGGACGATGCGCCAACGCGAATTACCACGTGTCCGCTGCCCACTGCCGGTATCGGCTTATCAGTGACGACGCGCAACTGGTCGAGGTCGCCGTGTTCGTCGAGTACCAGGGCTTTCATGGTCTTGCTCACAGTCGTTGTCTCCGTGATTAGTGGATGTGTTTGGCTTGGGTGTAGGGTTCGGTGGCGAACAGGTCGTCCTTGAGTTCGCCCTTGATCAGGCCGCCGTCGACGAACACCTGGTGCTGACGGCGCAGGGTCTCGATGTCCGCCGGTTCGAAGGCGATGCGGTTCATAGCATCCCACTGGCCGACGTACACGCGGGCATCCTGCTCGGGCAGGTTGGCGCTCTGCTGCAGGATGCGGACGACTTCATCCGGGTTCGCCTTGCCCCAGGCGAGGGTGTCGCGCAGGCCGGCGATGACGCGGGCAACCACCTCCGGCTGGTCGTCGACCAGCTTGGCGGCGACCGTGCCAACGCCGATGTACGGCACTGCATCGGCGTGCGTGAGGGTCTTCCATTCCTCGGCGAAGCTGCCCAGGCGCTTGACCTTCAATTCGTCTTCGAGCTGCGCGATGGTGACCGAGCGCAGGGCCGCGCCATCGACCTGCTTTTGCGCCAGGAACTGCGCCAGGCGCGACTCGTTGCCGCCGACCAGGGAGAAATCATTGGCCTTGATGCCATGGTTGCCCGCCAACACCGCGCCAGCGATCACCGCCACCGACGAGCCTGCCGGCGACATGCCGATCTTCTTGCCCTTGAGCTCGGCCAGCGAGGTGATTGGCGAGTCGGCCGGCACCACGAACTGCACGTCGGCCGGCTGGGTCGCGGCGAAGATACGGATCGGCACGCCTTCGGCGGCGGTCGAGAACACCCCGGCCAGGGGGGCGCCGAACGCCAGGTCGATGGAGCCGGCCGCCAGTGCGCGAATCGGCGCATTGACGTCGGGGAAGTGCACGAACTCGGCCTCGATACCGCGCTTGGCGAGGAAATCCTTGGACTCGAGCACCGAGCCGTAGCCCAGGCTCACGCCGCTGGTCCAGTAACCGATGCGGACCTTGTCCGCCGAATGGGCAGCAAGAGGCAGCACCGCGCTCGCGGCGAGGGCCGCGACGGCAATCAACTTACGCATGGAGTGATCCTTGATAGAACTAGGGGGTTTTCCAACGGAACAGCCGACGCTCGAGGGGCTTGAGCACACCCGCCTCGAGCGACAACATCAGGGCGACCAGCAGCACGGTCCAGGCGAATACCTGATCGCTCTGCACCAGATCCGCGGCCTGGCGCAGCCGATAACCGATGCCATCGGAGGCGCCGAGGGTCTCGGCCACCAGCGATACCCGCCAGCCAAAGCCGAACGCCAGGCGTGCGCCGGAAAAGAAGTACGGCAGAATGCTCGGCAGGGAGATCTTCAGCAGGATCTGCAACCGCGACAGGCGAAACGAGCGCGCCAGCTCCACGTATTGCCGCTCCACCGTCTTCGCGCCCTGCCAGACATTGGTGAGGATCAGCGGCATGGCGGTCATGAACACCACGAACACCGTGGTGGCATCGGAAATGCCGAACCAGATGATCGCGAAGATCGCCCAGATCGCCGACGAAACGGTGTTGAACACCGACAGCACCGGTTCGAAGAAGCGTGCCAGCGCCGGGCTGCTACCCAGTGCCAGCCCCAAGGGCGTGCCCACCAGCGTGGCCAGGGCGAAGCCGCTGAACACGCGCCCGAGGGTGGCGCTCAGGTCACGCCAGAAGGTGTCGCTGTGCAGCAGACTGCCGAGCGCGGCGAAGACCCTCTCCGGCCCGGGCAAGACGAACGATGGCAGGCGGCTCGCGGCGTACCACCAGAGCAGACCGACCACGGCGATCAGGGCGAAGCGTTGCAGGGCGAGGCTGGAAAATCGCTTGGCGGTATCCACATCAGACCTCCAGGCGCAGGCGGCGCACCTGCTCGCTGACGGCAGGCTCGGTGGGCACCCGCGGGCGTGGCAAGGCCATCGAGTGAATCGCGCGAATGCGCCCGGGGCGCGGCTCCAGCACCACCACTCGGTCAGCCAGGACCACGGCCTCCTCCACATCATGGGTGACGAACAGCACCGTCATCCCGGTGAGGGCCTGCAGGCACAGCAGCTCATCGTGCATCTGACTGCGGGTCTGCGGATCGAGCTTGGAAAACGGCTCGTCCATCAGCAACACCTGGGGCTTGACCACCAGGCTGCGCGCCAGGGCCACGCGGCTGCGCATGCCGCCGGACAACTGATGTGGCCAGGCTTTCGCGAAGGCCTCCAGGCCCACCAGGCGTAACACCTCGGCAACCCGCTGGTCACGTTCCGCCTTGGCGATGCCGGTACCCTCCAGCCCAAAGGCGACATTGGCCTGCACGCTGCGCCAGGGCAGCAGGCGGTCCTCCTGGAACAGGTAGGCGATGCGGCGCCAGTCACTGAACGCCGCCGTGGCTTCACCAAAGAGGCGAAGTTGCCCCTGATCCTGAGCCAACAGACCGGATACGATGTTTAGCAAGGTGCTTTTGCCGCACCCCGACGTGCCCAGCAGCGCGACTATTTCACCCTGCCCGACGTCGAAGGAAATATCACGCAGCACCTCCAGTGCTTCGAAGCGCTTGCCGACTCTATGCAGGCTGATCGCCGCTGTCGCAAGGTGCTGCTGCAGCGCCGCGTTCATCGGGCCAATCTCGCGGCCAACAGTGGCAGCGACGCGCCGGCTTCGCTGAGACTGGCATAGACCTTTTCCAGCGTCATGGCCTGAAAGGTCTCGATATGCCGGCGGGCAATCAGTTCGGCGCGCTTGCCATCGCCGTCTTCGAATGCGGCGATCATCGCGTTGTGATCATGCTTGATTTCCGGTTTGGTGCCCTGGACGTTGAAGCCCAGCGCCACCAGGCGAGTCATCTCGTCCATCAGCCCGGACAGGGTGCGCAACAGGCGCTCATTGCCGGCAGCCCTGGCGATCTCCAGGTGGAATGCCTTGTTGGCGTCCATGAACACATCGATCTGATCAGGCAGCGGCACCGGATGGCGTACCCGGCAGGCCGCTTCCAGCACCCGCAGGCGCTCGATATCCACGCGCCCGACCGCCAGGCGAGCGGCCAGTGGCTCGAGCTGCACACGCAAGGTGAACACCTCCTCGACATCCTTCACGGTGACCGGCGCCACCTGATAGCCCTTGCGCGGCAACGACTGGATAAAGCCTTCGTGAGCGAGACGAGTGAGGGCGATGCGGCAACTGCTCTTGCCGATGCCATAGGCCTCCATCAACCCTGGCTCGGTCATCAATGCACCCGGCATCAGACGGCAGGAGAGGATGTCACGACGAATGCGAGCGTAAGCCGAATCACCCTGACTGGTGCTGTCGGCTGGCTGGGAGGTGGAGGCAATGGATAACGACATTCGGCGGCCTATAAGGTAGCTGTGAGCAGCTCACAGAACTGGCCTGTGGTGCCTACGGATAGCCGCTAACCTAGCCTAGAAGGCGTCGATTCCGAACGAATTAATTCCGCTAAATATATAAACGAGCGGTATAGACTGAGCTTCTCAAGAAAACTTTAGCGTATATAAAAAACGGCCAGGAGCCTCACAGTGCGAGGCCTGAGGCGCTGTTTGATCACGCCCTCAGTACCCCCAGGGAAACCTCGAAGCGGCGCCTGGTGGTCGTGTTTTTAGGCGTGAGCGATCGGGGTACTGTGAACGCTATGCACCTGACGGACATATGTCTGCCAGGCTTTCTGGGGGGATACTCGGCGCGCTGCCGTCACAGCATGGTGGCTGGATACGCTGCTCGAACAGCACATGAACAGCGTTAAGCGTTGCTCAACACATCACTGTGGCAGGCACTGCCGAACCGCATCCGTGGCAGCCTCGACATCCTCGAGCGTGGTGTAGCGCCCCAGGCTCAGACGAATGCTGCGATACGCCTGGGTAGCATCCAGCCCCAGCGCCAGCAGCACGTGCGACGGTGCGCTGCTGGCCGAATTGCACGCCGAGGTGGAGGAGAACGCCAGGCTGCCGCTGAGGCTCTCGACGTTGAACCAGGGGTGGTCGATGCACAGGTTGAGCGTGTGCGGCACCCGCTGCCTGGCACAACCATTGAGGCGCACGCCCGGCAGGCTCAGCAGGCCTTCGCGAAGCTGCGCCGCGAGTCCGGTGATGCGCCGGTTTTCCTCCTCCATCAGCGCGCCGGCCCGTGCGAACGCGCTGCCCATGCCGACGATCTGGTGGGTGGCCAGGGTGCCGGAGCGCAGCCCCTGCTCATGGCCGCCGCCATGAATCTGCGCCTGGATCAGCGGCCGTGCCCGTTCACCCACATACAGCGCGCCGATGCCCTTGGGGCCGTAGGTCTTGTGCGCCGAGAACGACATCAAATCCACGGCCAGGCCCGCCAGGTCGATCGCCACCTTGCCGGTCGCCTGGGCGGCATCCACATGAAACAGCGCACCACGCTGACGCACCCGCTCGCCAATCGCGGCGATATCGGTCAGGGTGCCCAGCTCGTTGTTGACCCGCATCAGCGACACCAGCAGGGTGTCGTCCCGCAGCGCCGCCGCCACGGCCTCGGGCTGGATCAGGCCCTCGGCATCCGGTTGCAGCCAGGTCACCTCGAAGCCGTCGAGCTCCAGTTGCCGGGCGGTATCCAGCACCGCCTTGTGTTCCAGGCTGCTGGTGACGATATGCCGGCGTCCCTGCGCCGCGGCGGCTACGCCCTTGAGCGCCAGGTTGTTGGATTCGGTGGCGCCGGAAGTCCACACCAGGTTGTCGGCGCTGGTGCCCACCAGGTCGGCGACCTGCCGGCGTGCCTTTTCAACCGCACGGCGGGCGCGCTGGCCGAACGAGTGGGAGGCCGACGCGGGGTTGCCGAAGGTGCTATCGCGGCCCATGTGGGCGAGCATGTCCTGGATCACGTCATCGTCGATGGGCGTGGTGGCGGCATAGTCGAAGTAGCGCTCAGTCATGGGATAACGGCCGTTGTGGATCAGCAGAGGGGCCGCCTGCAACGGCGGATCAAAGTGAATATGCTAAGAGAACGGCCGGGAAATTAATTTGATATTTGCCGGTTTGCCGCGCGCAAATAAGAAACCAATTTCCGACAAATAGCGTTTTCATGGAAAATATTTCCATGATTATCCGCTTACGTGCTTTGCTTATTCCCCAATCATCTTAATGGGCCACACCATGGACAAGTTCGACCACGCCATCCTCGGTCTTCTGCAGCAGGACTGCACCCTCGCGCTGGGTGAACTGGCCGAGCGTGTGGGCCTGAGCAACACCGCCTGCTGGCGGCGTATCCAGAAGCTCGAGGAAAGCAAGGTGATCCGCGCCCGGGTGGCCCTGCTCGAGCCGCGCCAGGTTGGTGTGCCGGTCACGGTATTCGCCTTCGTGCGCACCAATCAGCACAACGCCGACTGGCTCAAGCAGTTCCACCACAAGGTAGCGGCCATCGACGAGGTGGTGGATTTCTACCGGCTGGCCGGCGTGACCGACTACCTGCTGCGCGTGGTGGTGCCGGACATCGAGGGCTACGACGCCGTTTACAAGCGGCTGATCGAGATTCCCGGCATCGCCGACGTCAGCTCCAGCTTCGCCATGGAGCGCATCAAGTCCACCACCGCCCTGCCCTTGCCTGCCAGCTTCTAACGCTGCCGCTCCAGTCCGGGCCACACGCCTAAGGCTCAGGCGTGGTTCAGGTACCAGCGCCAGTCCTGCTCGCCGACCTCGGCCATGAACTGGCGGTACTCGGTCTGCTTGATCGCCAGGAACACCTTGAGGAACTCCTCGCCCAGCGCTTCGCGGGCCCAGGCCGAGCCTTCCAGGGCGCGCAGCGCGGTGAGCCAGTCGGTGGGCAGGAACTCGGTGGCCTGCTCGTAGCCGTTGCCGACGATGGCCGCGCCCGGGTCGATCTGCTCGCGGATGCCGTGGTGGATGCCGGCGAGAATCGCCGCGGCCGCCAGGTACGGGTTGGCATCGGCGCCGCAGATGCGGTGCTCGATATGCCGGCTGACGGCCGGGCCGCCCGGTACGCGGAACGACACGGTGCGGTTGTTCACGCCCCAGCTCTTGGCCAGGGGCGCGTAGCTGTTGGCCTGGAAGCGGCGGAACGAGTTGGCGTTGGGGCAGAAGATCGCCAGGGATTCGAGCAGCGTGGCCATCATGCCGCCGATGGAGTGGCGCAGCAGCGGCGTGCCCTGGGGGTCTTCACTGGCATACAGGTTGTTGCCCTGCGCGTCGGCCAGGCTGACGTGCAGGTGCATGCCGCTGCCGGCCCGGTCGCCGAACGGCTTGGCCATGAAACAGGCCTGCAGCCCGTGCCTGTTGGCCACGCCCTTGACCAGGCGCTTGTAGCGAATGCCCTCGTCGACGGCCTGCAACGCATCGAAGCGGTGCTCCAGGGTCAGCTCCAGCTGGCCCGGTGCGTATTCGGAAATCGCCGTGCGTACCGGCAGGCCCTGCACCTCGCAGGCTGCGTAAAGGTCATCGAGGAACGGCTGCACTAGCTCCAGCTCGTACACGCCATACACCTGGGGCGCCTCGGGGCGCACGCCGTTCATCTGCAGCGCCGGTTGCGGGCGGCCAGTGGCGTCGCGCTGCTTGTCGAGCAGGTAGAACTCCAGCTCCACGGCCATCACCGGGTGGAAGCCGTCTGCCTCGAGGCGCTCGATCACCCGCACCAGGGTATGCCGCGGATCGGCCGGCGCGGCGGGCCGGCCCTGGGTCGGGTGCATGCTCACCTGCAGTTGCCCGGTGGGCGTGCTGCGCCACGGCTGCAGGGTCAGGCTGCCGGGCAGCGGGTAGGTCCAGCAGTCGGCGTCGGCCACTTCCCAGACCAGGCCGGTGGCTTCGACGTCTTCGCCCTGTACGGTCAGGGCCAGGATCGAGCTGGGCAGCGCGCGACCGTCCTGGTAGATCGCCAGCAGCTCGTCGCGGTGCAGCAGCTTGCCCCGCGGAATGCCGTTGGCATCGATCAGCATCAGCTCGATGCTGCGCACTTCGGGATGGGCGACGAGAAAGTCGCGGGCTTCCTGGATGTCGGCGAATTGCATGATCGGTACTCGTAAAGGATTGCGGGTAACACCGGCGCGATCCGCGCTGCCTTGGTGGCAAAGCGAGGGGCGCCGGGCGCTCGACATCAGGCTCAGCCGCGGGCACCAGGGATCGCCAGCAGCTCGATCAGCCCCTCATCGAGGGTGGCGAGCAGCCTGTCGACGTCGGCGGCGCTGGTGTCCGGGCAGCACAGGGTCATGTTGTGGAACGGCGTGATGAGAATGCCACGGTTGATCAGGTACAGGTGCAAGGCCATCTGCAGGCTGTCGTGGAAGGCCGCTTCGGCCTCGGCACCGGTTTGCGGCGAGGTGGCGCAGAACTGGAATTCGCAGCGCGCGCCCAGCTCGGTCACCGACCAGCTCAGGCCATGCTTGCCGATCAGCCCGCGCAGGCCGGCAGCCAGGCGTGCCGCCAGCGGCAGCATATGGTCATAGGCGGCCGGCGTCATCACCTGCTCCAGGTTCACGCGCATGCAGCGCATGGCCAGGGCGTTGGCCGACAGCGTGGTGCCCATGCCGCTATGGCCATGGCCACTGCTGGTTTCGCTGGCATGCTGCTGGGCCAGGCGCATGGCCTGGGCCATTTCATGGCTGCAGCCGTACACCGAGCACGGCACGCCGCCGGCGATCGGTTTGCCAAGGGTGATGAAATCCGGCTTGAGGTTCCAGGCGCGGGTGCAGCCGCCAGGGCCGGTGGAGATGGTGTGGGTTTCGTCGATGATCAGCAGGCTGCCGTACTGCTTGCTCAGCTCGCGGACCTTGTCCATGAAGCCCGGCTCGGGCAGCACCATGCCGATGTTGGTCATCGCCGGCTCGCACAGAATCGCCGCCACGTCGCCCTGGGCGAGGGCCGCTTCCAGTGCGGCGACATCGTTGAACGGCACGGCGCGGCTGGTCTTGGCCAGGTTGCGCGCCTGGCCGATCAGGCCGCCGCGGTGCACGGTGCGGCCTTCCCTGCAGCGCACCATCACGTCGTCGACGGTGCCATGGTAGCAGCCGTCGAACACCAGCAGCACCTTGCGGTTGGTGATGGCACGGGCCCAGCGAATCACGAAACGGTTGGCGTCGGTGGCGGTGGTCGCCACCTGCCAGAACGGCAGGCCGAAACGCTCGGCGAGCAGTTCACCGGCGATGATCGCATCTTCGCCGGGCAGCATGGTGGTCAGGCCATTGGCGCCCTGCTCGGCGAGCGCCTGGGCGATAGGCTCGGGCGAATGGCCGAACATGCTGCCGGTGTCGCCGAGGCAGAAGTCGATGTACTCGTGGCCGTCGACATCATGGAAGCGCGCGCCTTTGGCGCGGCTGACGAACAGCGAACTGGGCATCGACCAGTCATTCATCCAGTGCATCGGCACGCCGCCGAACAGCGACTTGCGCGCACGCTTGGCCAGCTCGACGGATTTCGGGTTGCGCTGCAGAAAACGCTCGCGCTCACGGGCAGCGAAGGTTTCGACGGCCTTATCGTTGATGCCACTCGGGGACATGGGAGGCTCCTGTTGTTATCAATTGGGTCGGCGCACTCAGTTGCCGGCCGACACACCGCAGTCGATGGCCAGGTCGGCGCCGGTGATCGACCGCGCGCCGCTCTGGCAGAGAAAGAACGCCAGGTCGGCGACTTCGCCGGGCTGGATAAAGCGCGCCGCCGCGCCTTGCGGGTACTTGGCCAGCAGCTCCTGGTAATAGGCTTGCGGGTCGCCGTTGCCGTAGCGCTCGGCCTGGAACCTGAGCATCGGGGTTTGCACGTCGCCCGGAGACAGGCTGTTGCAGCGCACCCCATCGGGTGCCAGGTCCAGCGCCAGGGCCTTGGTCATCAGGGTTACCGCACCCTTGCTGGCGCAGTACGCGGCGGCATTGCGATTGCCCTGGCGGCCGGCGTCGCTGGAGAGGTTGACGATGGCGCCCCTGCTGTGGCGCAGCGCCGGGATGCTGGCCGAGCACATGAAGAAGGTGGCCTTGAGGTTGACGTCCAGCACGAGGTCGAAGTCCTCCTCGCTGAACGACTCGACCGGCCCCTCGCGCCATACGCCGGCGCAGTTGACCAGGGCGTCCAGGCGGCCGGTAGTGGCCAGCAGCGCCGCGACCACCTCATGGCAGGCGCCGGGTTTACGGATGTCGGCGGCATGGGCGCCGGCCAGCTTGCCTGCGGCCTGCTGGGCGGACAGCGCGGCGGCGTCCAGATCGGTGCCGAACACCGCCCAGCCGCCCGCATTGAAACGCTCGCACATGGCCTGACCGATGCCGCCCAGGGCACCGGTAATCAGAACGACGGGTTGCATCGATTCGCTCCTCGGCCCGCGGGCCGCTCGAGAAGATGGAAAGTAAGAGGGTTGGCGCTCAGGGCGCCTTGTTCTCGATCAGGGCATTGCCACCGTCGATCACCAGCGTCTCGCCGGTGATGTAGCTGGCCTCTGGCGAAGCCAGGAAGGCCACCGCGGCGGCGACTTCTTCGGGATGGCCGGCGCGACCCACCGGCACGTAGGCGGCGGCCCGTTGCTCTTCCGGCTGGCTGGCGCCGGTGGCGATCCAGCCCGGCGCCACCGAGTTGACGGTGATGCCCTGCCCGGCCACTTCCAGCGCCAGCGACAGGTTGAGGCCGACCATCCCGGCCTTGGCCGCGCTGTAGCCGGCCTCACCGGGGTTGCCGACACGGGTGCCGGTCACCGAGCTGACGTGCACCACGCGGCCATAGCCGCGCTGCTGCATGCCAGGCAACACGGCGCGGGTGAGCAGGAAGGCAGTGGTCAGGTTGCGCGAGATGGACAGGTTCCAGACATCGAGGCTCATCTTGGCGACTTCGACGAAAGGCTCCGGGCTGCCCTGCATGGCCATGCCGGCGTTGTTGACGAGGATGTCGATGCGCCCCCAGCAGGCCTCGGCCCAGCCGGCGAACGCCTGCACTTGGGCTTCGTCGGTGAGGTCGACGGCGCGGCCTTCGGCTTCGAAACCGGCGGCGCGCAATTCGGCCACCCGCTCGGCGATGCGCGCACTGCTGGCGGTGACGATCAGTTTCACGCCTGCCGCGCCGAGCCGACGCGCAATGGCCATGCCGATGCCGCGCTCGCTGCCGGCCCCACTGACCAACGCGACCTGACCTGCCATTACCCTGAACATACCCACCTCACGCCAACCGGGTTTCGATGGAGGTGGATGCTAGGCGCATGAACCTGATACAAAAAGACAACTGTTATCAGGAAAACTGACAATCATGGTGTTTACCAGCGAATCGCTGCGGGTGTTTCTGGCGGTCATCGATCAGGGTTCGTTTTCCGCTGCCGCCCGTGCCCTGGGCCGGGTGCCCTCGGCGGTGAACATGGCGGTGTCGCAACTGGAGGCGGAGCTCGACCTGACGCTCTTCGATCGCTCGACCCGCAAGGCGCTGCCCACCCCTGCGGCTCGTGCCCTGGAGCCCCAGGCCCGGCAGGTGGCCAGCCAGCTGAACCTGCTCGACGCCCACGCGCTGCAACTGCACAAGGGCCTGGAACGGCGCCTGGTGATCGCCATGGCGCCGGAGCTGCAGACCGGCGCCTGGAGCCGCCCGCTGACTACCCTGGCCCGGGAATTCCCGACCCTGGAGATCGAGATCCGCTCGGCTGCGCAGACCGATGCGGTGCGCATGATTCATGACGGCAGCGCGCAGGTGGCGCTGATGTTCGAGCGCCCGGGCATCGACGAGCGCGAAGCCTTCGCCGAGGCCGGCAGCCAGCTGCTCACCGCGGTGGCGGCGCCGGGCTATCCGTTCGACAGTGAAGGCAAGCGGCTGGACGCCGGGCAGATGGCCGACACCCGGCAGATCGTGGTGGCCAGTGACGACCCCAGGGCCTCGGAGCCGCAGATCGTGCTGTCCCACCGGGTGTGGCTTACCGACAGCTACATGGCCACCCTCGACCTGGTGCAGGCCGGCATGGGCTGGGCCTACCTGCCCCATCCGCTGGTGCAGCCGATGATCGACTCCGGTGTGCTGGCCGCGGTGAAGTTCGACAACATGGCCAGCCAGATCCGCCTGTGGGTGGACGTGATCTGGTACAAGAGCCGCCCGCTGGGCCTGGGTGCTCGCCGCTACCTGCAGCTGCTGCGCGAACAGGTCGAAGCCGGCCCGGCGCGCTCCTGACGCGCCTGGAGCACCAGGCGCCTGGAAGTCTATGCGCCAGCGACGGGCGATCGCCGCCGGCTGGTGCCGGGCCGCGGTGCCCCCTGCCGAGCTCGCAACAGGGGTGCGGCGCCAGGGCCGGGTGCCCAGCCGAGCTGCCGTTCCAGGGTCTCGCGCAGCGCGGTGGCGACGAACCTCGGCGTGTCGCATACGTAGCGCTCGGCGTGGCGCCGGCGTTGCTCGGGCAGTGCCTGCAGATACTGCAGCGCTTCTTCGATACTCGGGATGCGCCCGTTCTCGCCCTGAAAGCGCGGCGGCAGGGCTGTCCACACCACCCCGTCGAGCCCCTGGGCGCGCGCCCAGGCGGCAATCGATCGGGCATGGGGCAGCTGGGGATCGAGCGTGCCCTGGGCCACGCTACCTACCGACCAGGGCTGGGAAGACGGGATCTTCTCGCGCTGGCGCAACAGCTCACGTGCACAGGCCATCGAGTCGCCGTGCATCAGCGACCACATCACCCGGGTGACGGGCGCCGTGCTGCAGATGACGGTGGCCAGCTCGCCGCCGTCCGACTCACGGGCAAAGTCGATGGGCAGGTCCGGACCATCGCGGCGCCAGCGGGCTTCGACCGGCAGAACGCCGGGTTTCCAGATCAACGACCCCCATCCCAGACAGGCAATTCTCATACGCCTCGAACCCAACGCAGCCGACAAGTGCTCAATCTGACCCACCCCGGCGCTGCGCTGTTCAAGGCATCACGGCCGGTTGCCTGGCGACCGAATGTTACCGGGAGGCCAGCACCACGCGGTTGCGACCGCCGCCCTTGGCGGCGTAGAGCGCACGGTCGGCGGCGGCCACCATGGCCTCGGGGTCGGCGAAGTCCACGCCTGGCACACCGGTGACCACGCCGATGCTCACGGTGACCTGATCGTAGGCGGACTGGCGATGCTCGATGCCCAGGTGCTGCACCGCCTCACGCACCTGTTCGGCCATGCCCAGCGCCTGCTCGGCGGACACGTCCGGCAGCACGATGGCCATCTCCTCGCCGCCGTAGCGGGCCACCAGATCGCCCTCACGGCGCACCCGCGCGCGCATCGCCTTGCTGACTTCGATCAGCGCCTGGTCGCCGCGCTGGTGCCCATAGGCATCGTTGTAGCCCTTGAAGAAATCCACGTCGACCAGGGCGAAGGCCAGTGGCGTGCCATCGCTGCGGGCACGCTGGAACACGCTGGCCAGGTAGCCGTCGAGATGGCGTCGGTTGGCCAGACCGGTAAGGCCGTCTTCGGCGGCGAGGGTTTTCAGGGTGCTGTTGGCCGTAGCCAGGGACTGGTGGGCGGCCTGCAGCTCGACCGCCATGGCCGACTGCCGGCCCAGCGCTCGCAGCACCAGCAGGCCCATGATGCCGACGCCCAGCACGGCGGCCAGGGCGAAACTCCACATCGTCCAGGCGCGTTGCCGCCAGGCGGCCAGCGCCTGTTCCTCGGGCGTGGCCACCGCCACCAGCATCGGGTACTTGAGGCTGGCGTCGAAACCATAGACCCGCCGCACGCCGTCGACGATGGCGGTCAGCGTCACCGCGCCTCTGGGCGTGCCGCCGTTGATGGCCTGGAGCATCGGGCTCTGGGAAATATTGGTCAGGTAGGTCTGCGCATCGCTCTGCGAGCGGGCGAGGATGGTGCCGTCGCGCTTGGCCAGCACCACGATGCCCTGCTCGCCAAGCGGCAGCGAGCGATAGAGCGTGCGGAACCGCTCGACGCCGAGGGTGGCCAGGGCAACGCCCTGGAAACTGCCGTCCTCGTCGTAGATGCCCTTGGAAAAGGTGATGACCCATTGCCCGGTGGTCTTGCCCCTTATCGGCTGGCCGATGTACAGCGCGCTGCCCGAGCCCTGGCGGTGGTGCTGGAAGTACAGGCGATCGGCATTGTTCAGCGTATGGGCTTCGGCATTGGTGGCCAGAAAGTACTGCCCCCCGGCGTCGGACATGTACAGGCCGTCCAGCTCGCCCAGCTCGCGTATCTGGGCTCGGGCCACCTGATTGAGCTCGCGGATGTTGGCCTCGCCGTGTCCGCCGGAGCGGTACATGGAGATCAGTGCGGTAAGCAGGGTATCGGCGACCCGAATGGTCGATTCGGCCTGGCTGTTCAGCGCAGCGGCCAGGGTCTGCATGGCCTCGGTGTTCTTGGCCATGGCCTGGGACTTGTCCCAGCGCACGTGCAGGGCGGTGGACAGCAACAGCACGCCACAGACGAAAATCACCGCGGCGATCAGTAGCCCGCGGGGATTGCCGGCGCCCGCAGGCAGGTCGAACTGTCGCCGGCCGGAATCATGCACCTCTGGTCACCCCTGTTCGCTGCCGCGCCATTGCATCGCTCCCGGTTGCCGCCCCGACCGTCGGTCGACAATCCGCTATCGGGCCCGGCGCGCACAGCGTACGCACAGATGGGCGCGGCGCCCAGCCCCCCTGCCCCGGTATACACCGCCTCGCTCACGCTCCGGAACCCTGCGGCCCAGCGCCTTCAACCGGCAGGGTATCGAACCAGTCGGCGTAGGGGCTGTTGCCGACCAGATGGCGGTTGTAGTCCGGCGCCCCATCGCGCCACCACACCGGGCCACGCTCACCCAGCGCCACCTTGGCGGCCTGCACCTGGGCCCGCGCCTGCTTGAGCGAAGCGGCATCGTCCGCCGCCTTGGCGGCCTTGACCAGACGCCGAGCGTCCATTAGCTGATTGACCAGCGCCTGGCGCTGCGGCTCGGTCAGCTCGGGGTTGGATAACCGCCACAGCCGGCCCCTGACGATCAGGTAGCGGCCGTCCGGGGTGGTCAGGGTTGCCGCGTCAGGGCGGCTCATCCGGTTACCGATCCGCGGGCACCAGGCCTGGAGCCCGGGTGCTCACGGTTCGCCTGGGTGGTGTGACTGCTATGCATTGGCCTCGCCGTCGATTGAGGTATGTCCAAAATCGACCGGCGCGGCGGCGCGGAAGTTTAACCCGTTGCCGAATCAGGCGAGACAGGCGGCGTCGGCGCCCGTAAGCTTGGCGGCCCGTCCCGCCCTCTGGCCGGGCTGGCACCCTGGTGCCGGCGGGCCCAGCAGCCACACGAAGCCTTGCGTATGAAAACCAGCACACCCGACCTCCCTGCCGACCCGACCCTCGCTCAGTCCCCCCAGGCCCACGGCTTTCTGTTGCCGGTGGTGGGCGCCGCCGCGTTCTCGCACCTGCTCAACGACCTGATCCAGTCGGTGATGCCCGCCGTTTACCCGATGCTCAAGACCCAGTTCGCGCTGAGCTTCGCGCAGATCGGCTGGCTCGGCCTGGTCTACCAGATCACCGCCTCGCTGCTGCAGCCGTGGATCGGCATGTACACCGACAAGCACCCCAAGCCCTATCTGCTGCCCTCGGGCATGCTGATGACCTTTATCGGCATTGCCCTGCTCGCCTTCGCCAGCAGCTACGAGATGCTGTTGCTGTCGGCGGCGGTGGTCGGTGTGGGCTCGGCGACCTTCCATCCGGAAGCCTCGCGCATCGCGCGGATGGCCTCGGGCGGGCGCTTCGGCACCGCGCAATCGACCTTCCAGGTTGGCGGCAACTCCGGCTCGGCCCTGGGCCCGCTGCTGGCGGCAGCCATCGTCATCCCCTACGGCCAGCACGCCATCGCCTGGTTCATGCTGGCCGCCGCCCTGGCGATCTTCGTGCTCTGCCGCCTGACCATCTGGAGCGTCCATCATGGCCAGGCCAAGCTGAAGAACCTGGCCAGCAAGCAGACGGTGGGCCTGAACCGCACCCAGGTGATCCAGGCGATCGCGGTGATCTGCGTGCTGATGTTCGCCAAGTTCGTGTACATCGCCGCGTTCACCAACTTCTTTACCTTCTACCTGATCGAGCGCTTCGCCATGAGCGTGCAGCAGAGCCAGATCTACCTGTTCATCTTTCTCGCCGCGGTGGCATTCGGCACCTTCGCGGGCGGCCCGGTGGGCGACCGCATCGGCCGCAAGGCGGTGATCTGGATTTCCTTCATGGGCGTGGCACCCTTCGCCCTGGCCCTGCCCTACGTCGGTGCCACGGCAACGGCGGTGCTGGCGATCATGATCGGCCTGGTGATGTCTTCGGCCTTCGCCGCCCTGGTGGTCTATGCCCAGGAGGCGGTGCCGGGGCGCGTCGGCATGGTGTCGGGGCTGATGTTCGGCCTGATGTTCGGCATCGGCGGCATTGGCGCAGCCGGCCTGGGCGAGCTGGCCGACGTGCACGGCATCGTCTGGGTCTACCACCTGGTGTCCTTCCTGCCGCTGCTGGGCCTGGCCACTGCCCTGCTGCCACGCACCCGGCCGCTCAAGCCGCAGGCGCCAGCGCCGACAGGCCGCTAGGCCGCGGCCTGCCGTTCGTAGCGCAGGTAGCCGAGGGCATTGGTCCCGACTTCAGCGAACCCGGCCCGCTCGTAGAGCCGCCGGGCCGGGTTATCGCTACGCACGTGCAGGCTCAGCGTCTCGAAGCCGGCCTGCCGGGCGCTCTCGACATAGGGCGCGATCAGCACCTGGCCGCCCCCCTGCACCGATACGCCTCGCTCACCTGCAGGGCGCACAACTGCGCATTGCCCAGCTCATCGGCCCATAACGAATAGCCGACGAGCTGGTCATCGACCCAGGCCAGGGTCAGCCGCTCGAAATTCTCGACCCATTGCGCGAGGTGCCGCTCGGCCGCCACCTGCCAGGCGTGCTCGTGCTGCGGCTCCCACTGGCGGATATAGCCCAGCTCGCCCCGGTAGATCGCCGGAAGATCGATGACCCGCGCGGGCCTCAGCACAGGCCTCGAGTCGCCAGCTGTGGGTTGGCAGATCATGGGACGCCCTCGTTGCACGGCGTCGGGTGGCTGACGCCCACTGCTTTCCGATCGATAAGCCCTTGATGAGTCGACGAATTCAAGCAGCACGCTTTGTCATCCAGCGACATTCTTGAGATTATAATAATAACGATTCTCACCACCATAACGCCTACCACTCGATTATCAGGGATCCCTCATGTCGCGTCTCACCCCACCTCGCTGCTTCGCCGCGCACCGTAATCACCTGGCGCTGGCCATCTGCATGGCCACCATGACCCCGGCCCTGGCTCAACAAAGCAGCGAAGCAGGCAGCGTGATGGAGCTGGGCGCCACCGAAATCACCAATACCCAGCTGGGCAGCACCACCGAAGGCTCGCGTTCCTACACCACCGGCGCCATGTCCACCGCCACCAAGCTGCCCATGACCATGCGCGAGACGCCCCAGGCGGTCACCGTGATCACGCGCCAGCGCATGGACGATATGGGCATGACCAGCATCAACGACGTGGTTAAGGCGACACCCGGCCTGTTCCTCAGCACGGCTAGCGGTCGCGGTCGGCAGACCTACATCTCCCGCGGTTTTGAAATCGACAACCTGATGTATGACGGTATTCCCAGCGGCTACAACGGCGTTGCCGTCGGCGTGCAGCCGAACCTGGCGATGTTCGACCGGGTGGAAGTGGTGCGCGGTGCCACTGGCCTGGTCACCGGTGCAGGCAACCCTTCGGCGGCGGTCAATATGGTGCGCAAGCGCCCGCTGGCCGAGCAGCGCGTTACCCTCACCGGCGCAGCGGGTAGCTGGGATGACTATCGCGGCGAACTCGACGCATCCAGTTCACTTAACAGTAGCGGCACCCTGCGTGGTCGCGTAGTCACTTCGTACCGCGACGCCAACAGCTTTATGGACCGTGCGCAGGAGCAGCATGGTCTGTTCTATGCGGTCACCGAGGCAGACTTTGGCGAAGACACTACCTTGACCTTCGGCTTCTCTCATCAGAAGGACAAGACGAACTCATTCTGGGGCTCGTCCCTGATCGGCTTGGATGGCCACCACCTCGATCTACCGCGCTCCTACAATCCAGGGACTGACTGGGAAAACAAGGATCAGGAAACCAACGCGGTCTTTGCCGAACTCCGTCACCGCCTCGCCAATGACTGGGCGCTGCAACTGAACGCCAACTATGCCGAGCAGAATGGGTTGTTCTCAGGCTCGTACTTGACACAGATGGCGAACGTCGGCTACGCAAAGCGTAGGACGATCTACCATGCAACCTACGATGAAAATCAGGGTGGTGTGGATGCCTTTGCGAGCGGTCCCTTTCAGGCATTCGGCCGCACTCATGAACTGGTAGTCGGGGCCAGCAAGCGCATCTACGACATGACCACCCACGACTACTCGCCTTACAACCTGGGTGGGCAGCCGGTGGATATCGCCGAGCCTGATTTCGTCCACACCGGCCATCGCCGTGCGGTGACCTCCCAGGATGGCGTGTACCTCACGAGCCGCCTGAGCCTGGCAGATCCGCTGAAGCTGATTCTCGGCGGCCGCCTTGACTGGTACGACTATGACAATCGTGATGGCGCTGGCGACTACAAGGTCACTCGTAACGTCACTCGCTACGGTGGCCTAATTTACGATCTGGACGAGCATCACTCGGTCTATGTCAGCTACAGCGACATCTTCACACCTCAGTCCAGACTCGACGCCAGTGCAACGCCTGTGCGCCCCATCGTCGGTAAAAACTATGAAATTGGTATCAAGGGCGAGTACTTCGACGGCGCCCTGAACGCCAGCATAGCGTTGTTCCGTATCGACCAGGAAAACCGCGCGGTACAGGTCTTCGTGCCCAACTGCCCGCAAGCCAACAACCAATGCTACGCCCCTTCTGGTGAAGTCCGGAGCCAGGGCATCGACATGGAGCTGCAAGGTGCATTGACCGAAAACTGGCAAGTCGGCGCGGGCTATACCTACGCCCGTGTGCACACCATGAAGGACGCTGCGAATCCTCAGAACGAGAACCAACGCTTCGATACCGATACGCCTGAACACTTGTTCAAGCTCACCACCAGCTATCGCTTCCAAGGCGAATTGGAAAAACTGCGAGTCGGTGGCAGCCTGTCGTGGCAGAGCCGCATGTATAACGACATAGCGCTGCCAAGCGGCGGAGAATATCGACTCGAGCAAGGCAGCTATGCGATCACTGACCTCATGGCCGGCTATCAGATGACTGAAAATCTTGACCTGCAGCTTAATGCCAACAACGTGTTTGATCGTAAGTACTACAGTTCAATATCCCAGTCGGTAAACTACGGCGGAGATAACTACGGTAACCCACGCAACCTGATGCTGACCGCCAAGTACAGCTTCTAAGTCCAAACCTCACCCACAAGAAAGCCAGTCCTTCGACTGGCTTTCTTGCACCCACGCAAGTGGGATCACTCGGCCTGATCGGGCGCCTGCGTCTCGGCGCCGTCGTCGTAGCCACCGAGGTCTTGCGTCGCATCGTCGCCGTAGGCCGACGCCTCATCACCCAGACCACCGCCCATGCCGCCGGTCTTGGACATCACCAGCGTGACGAACTCCTCGACGCTCATGTCCTGACCGTTGAAGGTCACCCTGTTGTCGGCGTAGTGCAGGGTCGATTGCAGGGTCTCGCCTTCCAGGGTCAGCAGGCCGGTGCCGAGCGCCATGCCGCTGCCCATCTCGGTCATCATCGCCGCCTGCTGCTCGATGGCCTGGGCGTCGGTGACGCCCTCGACCATGGCCTGGATGCGCACGCCATCGCCGATCACCGCCTTGGCGACCGCCAGCTTGGCCTCCAGCTTGCCGATCAGCTGGCGGGCCAGCTCGTCAGGCGGCAGCTCGAAGGATTCGGGCTTGTCCATGTCCACCACCACCCGCAGCGAGGCCTGGCCATGGGGCGTGGTGAGGGTCAAGTTGTCCAGCGCCAGCTGGGGTTTGCCAGCCAGCAGCTTCTCCAGGTCGGCCTTCATGCGTGCCTCCTCGTCGGCGGAGAAGTCGAGCTGCGGGGCCTCTTCACCCAGGGCCTGGGCTTGCTGGACGGGCGTCAGTTTGTCCTGGTAGAGCTTGAACAGCGACTGCAACGCCGCGCTGTCGAAGTTCTTGATGGCCCACAGGGTGCGCAGGCCGCCGATGTCCTTGCCGTCGTAGCTGACCATGCCCAGGTCATAGCCGATCTGTCCGTTGAGCATGCTGCCGCTTTCCTGCAGGCTGCCGACCTGGGCGATGTCCTTGATCAGCACGGCGGGCTTGTCGCCGACCTTGATCTGCGCGGTGGCCAGCTTGATGCTGCTGTCACCGACGTAGAAATCGGCGCTGCCCAGGCGCTGATCGCTGCTCAGGGTCAGGCCATGCAGGTCGGCCTGCATCGGCGTGTCCTCGGTGCTGGTGATCGACAGGCTGTCCATGGTGCCGCTGACCTGCACGTCCCTGGCGTGCTTGCTGGCTTCGAAGTCCAGCGTCATGCCGGAGAACTTGACCGTGGAGGTTGGCGACGGTGCGAAATCCAGCGGCGTCAGCACCAGCGAACCGCGGCTGGCACCGCTGTAACCCAGGCTGGCCTCACCGGTGAGCGGCGCGGCGCCCTTGGCGGCATCAAACCACTTCCGGGTCAGCTCGTTGGGTTCCAGCTGGTAGTTGCTGGCGACCATGACCGGCCACAGGTTCAGGCGCATCAGGCGCGACAGCGGCAGCGGGCCGTGCTCGATGTTGTCCAGCAGCAGCACTTCCATGTGCCGCGCCGGGCCCTCCTCCGAGGGCGCGTCGAAGCTGAACTTGTAGCGTGCGGTGCTGGTGAACAAACGGGTCTCCAGCGACACCAGCTCCAGCTTGACGCTGGCTCCGGTGCCCAGCAGCGCCTCGGCGCCCTGCCGGTTGGATTCCTCGATGAGGTCGTTGAGAACGCCGGGCAACTGGGTGCCGGTGTACCAGGCGCCGGCCGTGCCGAGTGCGCCAACCGCCACCAGCCCTACTGCTACTGCTGCTAATTTGTTCATCGTCTGCTCAATGCATGTCCATGATGGGAATGTTCGGCCTTCCTGGCCTGGCGCGTGGTGCGCGTGCTGCGAAAGGCGGCGGCAATCTTAGCACCCTGCCCCATCAGGCACTGTGCGATCGCTCTCGCTGCCGCGAGGTGCCAGGAATAGCCGGAGGCCACATGTCAGTCATCGGCTGGGCAGTCCAACCGCGCAACTTCTGCTGAATCCTTGGCGCGCTGGCACAGTCATAACACACCAGTAGGGCGCGGAATCTCCGCGCCCAGTGCCGGCCGGCAACAGGCCATCACCGAGGTGCGTAAATGGCTACACAGAGTGAAAAAGTGCTCGAACAGGCCATAATGGCCATGCTGGGCGCCTGCATCGACCTGGGCTACGACGTCGACAAACTGGCGAAAAAGGCCCAGGTGCTGGTTCTGGACAACAGCAAGTACAACTACGTCGAGCAACCCATGCCCTCGACGCCCCACGAAGCCATCGAACGCGCCCTGTCGACGATCAAGAGTGCCCCCCGCCTCTAGGGCCTTGCACGCCACCCGAAGCAAGCAGCACGCCGGGCAGGATGCCCAGGGGTGCTGCGCTGCGTTGGTCCCGCCAGCTGTGAAAGCCTGTGAAATATTCGGATAGTTGCGAATTGTCGTGAAGGCACTGCGCTCTAGCCGCCTACCTGCTGATAACGTCCAGGGTGCGGACGATAACGTCTGCCACACGCCGTTCATCCACTGAGGGAGCAGAGCCGATGTCCACGACCGTTTCACCTACCGGCGGTAACCCGAATACTCCGAACTCGTCGACTTCGGCTTTCGATACCAAGTTGGACATCGCCAAATCCAGCAAGACCATTGCCGACTACATGCGCCAGAACGGCAAGCAGGCGATCACCAAGCAGGAGGTGTCGCAGCTGGCCAACGACACCTCGGGCAAGGTGCCGAGCGATGTGGTCGAGGCGGCCAAATACATGCAGCGTCACCCTGACGTATTCACGGCCATCGAGACCCACGACGTGGCCGGTGCCGATGAGCTGTCCGGGGTGTGGAACTTCGACTGGGCCGCCAGCGGCGGATTGAAAGGCACGCCCACCGAAGCGATCGCCAGGATGCAGGACACCTTCGACTACGCCATTGCCAAATCGGCGCAGATCACCGAGATCACCACGGCCAGCAAGGCAGAACTGGACTCGACCAAGCAACGTCCGAGCAACTGAGCAATCGCCTGGCCAGCCCCCTGGTTCAGGGATCGAGCCGGCGCCGCAGCCACGAGAACGGCGCCAGCACCCAGAACAGGCCGTAGGCCAGCGCCCGCGTGCACAACCGCAGCGGCAGCGGTGCCGGGCGCCAGTGCGGCCCAGGCACGAAGGCGCCCGCCGGGCGGAAATGGGCCAGGGGCCGGGTCAGGAAAGCCTGCCACAGGCCATGCCGCGAGATTGCCGTGCCGAGGTTTTCAGGAATGAAGAAACCCGAGTGGCCATAGTGGTCGGCGCGCACGTTGAGCGTCGCGGCGGCCAGATAGCCCACCTTGCCGCCCGGCCCGGCACCGGGAATGGCGAACTGTGCCAAGGGCACCGCGCGATCCCGGCCGCCGACATGGTTGAGCACCGCCTCGACGCGCCCCTGTTCGATCAGCCGATCCCAGTCGAAATCCGGGCGCACGATGCTCGCCGCGGTAATGATGCGACCGAATTTCAGGTCGGCGAACGCCGGGTTCTCCAGCACCCGCGACAGCAGCAGCGTACCGAAGCTGTGGGCGATGATGTCCGGTCGGTCGGGTAGCCGGCTCTTTTGCGCTTCTTCGATGGCGATGCGCATGCGCTCGCCCAGGCGTCGGGCGAGACGCTCGTGCAGCCAGCGGGCAAAGACGTCGATGGTCGCCCAGCCGTATTTGTAGATCAGTACCGGGGCCGAATAGCTGAGCCGGTTGGCGATTTCCCAGCTGAACGCTTCCTGCCATTTGGCGCGGCTGTTCATGCCGTGGATGACGATCACCCAGCGGATATCGCGGCTGCTCTCGCCCACCAGCCGGTAGGCGGGCTCGACCTCGGGCGCCACGCCCTCCTGCTGGAAATCCGCCAGGCAGAACGGGCAGACCGTATTGGCCGTACCAACCGGCAGCAAACGCGCACAGGGTGCCATGGGGCACCGATAGGCGTCGCTGCGCAGGGCAACCGCGGCGCTGACCAGGCCGTCGAGAAAGGCGTGCAGCGCGCCATCGCCAGGCGCAGCCCCGACCGCCAGGGCGAACTGCCCCAGGGTGAACTCCAGCTCGACGCCCTGGCCCAGACGGCGCTCGACTTCCGCCTGCCAGCGGTCTGACCGGGCAGCACTCATGGCGCGCTGTTGTACGCCCAGAGCAGCTCGACGATATGCAGCACGTCGTCGCGCTTGCATTGCGCCCAGATGCGCAGCCGCCCTTCACGACCATGGACCTGCACGGCGATCCGCCGGCTGGTACCGTGTTCCTCGGCGGCGAAATGCAGCATGCCCTGGGCCCGGTCGAACTGCCCGGTGTCCACCGCCTGCAGCACCACGCGCACCGGCTCGACCGCATCGATGCCGCCGTCGGCGAGGGTCGAGGCCATCTCCACGTAACCACCGTCGAGCTCGAAGCGGGTCGAGTGCACGCCCTTGCCCCTGCTCGCGGCGACCTTTACCGCCTGGTCGAGGGGAATTGGTTGCAGGGCGGCGTCCGGGCAGCCAATCGCCACCAGGGTCAGGCGCACGTCCTGAAAGACCGCCTTGTGGTCGATCTGCGGGTTGCGGTGAATCAGCACCAGGCAATAAGGGTCGGCGAAGCGCCATTCGAAGCGCACCACGCTGCGGTCCAGGCGCTGCCGGTACGCGTCGAAACGGTACTGCTCCAGCCCTTCTTCGAGGGTGAAATCCTTGGGCTTGAAGCGATTCCAGCCGGCCTTGCCCTGGTGCCAGACCATCGACAGGCCGGCGTCGGACTGGGCGATGTGCTTGAGCGTGAGTGCCGCTGGAAAGTCCAGGCTGGCGCCGGCGTTCAGCACGCTGGCGTGAACGCCCCCTGCAATGCCGGTTGCGAGCATGGCCGCTTCGACCTGCGGCGGCTCGATCAGGTAAAGATGCTGGTCGCCCCACCCTTCGACTTCCGCCAGCCAGGCTTCGAGCTCTTCCTGGGTCAGCTCATCGGCATCGATGGCGGCATCCAGGTTGGCAGCGAAGTCTTCCTTGGTCGCGCCAATCTTGACCCCGGTGCCGCGCAACAGCTCCTTGATGAAGGCATTGCCCTGGGCGACGATGACGCGTCGTACCAGTTCCTTGAGTTGCGGTTTGCTCAGCGAATCCATGCCCCCTCCCCCTGCGTCATGCCGGGCGGCAGGCACCCGACGCGACATAGCCATACGCCATCATACTGCGTGGAGAGGGTTTTGGCGCGGCGCCGCTATCAGGCGATCACGGGCATGGCGGGCAGCGGTGTTCTCGCAGGCGTGGCCTCGCCAAGGGCGCTCACCGCGTCGAGCCGCGCGAGCTGCTCGGTCGACAGCTCGAGCGCCAGCGCGCCGAGGTTGTCGGTAGCCTGCGCCAGGGAACGCGGCCCGATGATCGGCACCGCGCCGTGGCTGCCGGCCCAGGCGATGGCGACCTGGCCCGGTGTGGCGCCCAGCTCCTCGGCGATCGCCAGCACGGTATCGAGGATCTGCGTACGCTGCGGCGAATTCTCGGCCTGGAATACCCGCCCGCCCAGCCCTTCGGCGCGGCCCTTCTCGCCCTGGCGATACTTGCCGGTGAGCATGCCACCGCCCAGCGGCGACCAGGTGACCATGCCCAGCCCCAGCGCCCGGCACGCCTGGAACAGGTCGGCCTCGGGATCGCGGTGTACCAGGCTGTGCTCGAACTGCGCGGCGGCGATGGGCAGCGCCCGGGTCAGCTCGGCCAGCGTGGCGATATGGGCCAGGCGCCAGGCCGGGAAGTTGGACAGCCCGGCGTAGAGGATCTTGCCGGCCCGGGCCAGGTCATCGAGCCCGCGGAGCAGTTCCTCGGCCGGCGTCACGCCATCGGGGTGGTGCACCCAGTAGAGATCGATGCGGTCGGTCTTCAGGCGCTTGAGGCTGGCTTCGACGGAGGCGACCATGGCCTTGCGACTGTTGCCGGTCACCAGGCGGTTGGCGTTCGGCACTGCACCGCTGGTGTACTTGCTGGCGAGCAGGAAGTCCTCGCGACGCCCTGCCAGCAGGGTGCCGAGCAGCGTTTCGGACTGGCCGAACTGATAGACGTCCGCCGTATCGATGAAGTTGCCACCGGCCTCGACGTAGGCCTCGAACATGCTCTTGCTGGTATCCGGGTCGGCGCCATGGCCCCACCCCGTGCCGAAGTTGCCCGTGCCCAGTGCCACCTGGGAAACCTGCAAGCCGGTAGTGCCGAACGCTGCGTATTTCATGGTCTGCTCCACTGTCGTCATGCCGCCAGGCGGCTTAGGTCGGTTGCATCTACTGCGCGGGGCGCCGTGGCACCACCAGGTTACCCACGGAAATCTGCACCGCCTGATCGTGCTGATTCAGGGTGGTGGTGCGCAGCTTGACCAGGCCCTGGGTAGGCTTGCTCCTGGACGGCCGCACCTCCAGCACCTCGAGTTCGACCCGCAGCTCGTCGCCGGGCCGCACGGGCAGCGGCCAGCGCAACTCATCGAAGCCGGCGCCGATGATGCCGCCGGCCAGCTTCGGCTCGCTGTCTACCAGCAGGCGCATGGTCAGCGCCGCGGTGTGCCAACCACTGGCCGCCAGCGAGCCGAACAGCGAATCGCGCGCTGCCTCGTTATCGAGATGAAAGGGTTGCGGATCGAACTCACGGGCAAAGGCCTTGATCGCCTCTTCGTCGACACGCGCCCGGGTGGCGCCGGTGAAACGCTGCCCGGGGGCAAGGTCATCGAGGTAGTGAAGGGTCATGGCGGTCTCCCTGTACGTGGCAGGTGCACATTGGTTGACGGCGTTTCAGGGCGTGCCGTGCGAGCGGCAGGCGCTGAGGATTTCATCGGCCAGGGGCGAATCATTGGGGCAGGCCCGTGACAGCACGATGGCGCCAACCGCCTGGGCGAGCTGGCCGACAAGCTGGGCCCGCCCCTGCTCGCCGGTCTCCTGGTCATGGCGCGCCAGCGCCGTCAGCAGGGCCTCGATGGCGTCGGCGAAGACTGCCTTGAGGGCTTCCGGCTGGCGCGCCGCATCGCCGCCCAGGGCGGGAAGCGTGCAGCCCAGATCCCGGGCATCGCGGTGCTGGCGCGTCAGGTAGCGGTCGAAGAACTGCTGCGCACTCAGATCCTGGCTGTGCTCCAGGCTTTTCGCGATACCGCAGGCGGCAGACTCCGCCATCAGGTCGGCCTTGGAAGCGAAGTGCTTGTAGAAGCCGCCGTGGGTGAAACCGGCGGCCGCCATCAGGTCAGCCACGCCCACGCCGTCGTAGCCGCGTTCGCGGAACAGCCGGGATGCCGTTTCAACGATCAGCGCCCGGTTCGCCTGGGCCTGGGCCTTGCTCACGCGCATATCGCCGCCTCCAGGTTCACGCTCACCTCCATGACATCTGCACATATTGATGTCGATCATAATCAAAAAAGACGGGAGAGCAAAGATGATGAACGTAATCCTGACGGCCAGTGGCAGCCCCTGCCGGTATTCGCGCCATGAATGGCGCAGGTATCAGCGCTGCAGCGGATCTTGCAAGCTGGTGATGGCCGTGGGCATATGGCGGCGCTTCGCTGTCGAGGCGGCCGGCGCGCCGCGCCCGGTCCAGCCCTACCCATATTGCAAGCCGCTGATCGCAGCGGCCATCCGACCCGAGACGAGGTGTCCATGTCTGACGTTCTGTTCAGCCCCTTCAAACTGAAAAGCCTGGATCTCCCCAACCGCATCGTCATGGCGCCCATGACCCGCAGCATGGCGCCGGAGGGCATTCCCGGCCAGGCGCATGCCGCGTACTACCGACGCCGCGTCGAAGGCGGCGTGGGGCTGATTCTCACCGAGGGCACGGTGATCGACCGCCCGGCCTCGCGCAACATGCCGGGCATCCCCTTCTTCCACGGCGAGGCGGCCCTGGCTGGCTGGGCCGGCGTGGCCGAGGCGGTGCACGCGGCCGGTGGGCGCATCGGCCCGCAGATCTGGCACACCGGCTCGACCCGTTCGCGCGGCGAGTGGGTACCCGATGCACCGGTCGAAAGCCCGTCCGGGCTGGTGGCACCGGATGATCCGCGCGGCGTGGCAATGAGCCTGGAAGACATCGCCGACACCGTGGCCGCCTTTGCCAGGGCCGCGGCCGATGCCAAGCGCCTGGGCTTCGATACCGTGGAATTGCACGGCGCCCACGGCTACCTGATCGACCAGTTCTTCTGGCCCGGTACCAACACCCGCACCGATGCCTTTGGTGGCGCCACCATTGCCGAACGCTCGCGCTTCGCCGCCGAGGCGGTGCGTGCGGTACGGGCGGCGGTGGGGGCTGACTTCCCGCTGATCCTGCGGGTCAGCCAGTGGAAGCAGCAGGACTACGCCGCGCGCCTGGCCACTACCCCCGAGCAGATGAGCGAATGGCTGGCGCCCCTGGTCGAGGCCGGCGTGGACATCCTGCACTGTTCGCAGCGGCGCTTCTGGGAACCGGAGTTCCCGGAACTGGACGGTGCCGAGGGTCTGAACTTCGCCGGCTGGGCGAAGAAGCTCACCGGTGCGGCGACCATCAGCGTCGGCTCGGTCGGGCTCGACGGTGACTTCTTCGCCGCCTTCGGTGGCAAGGGCTCCGGCGCGGCGGTGCTGGACAACCTGCACCTGCGCCTGGAGCGCGAGGAGTTCGACCTGATCGCCGTGGGCCGGGTGCTGATTTCCGATGCTGCATGGGCCAACAAGGTTCGCAATGGCGAGCCGCTGCCAGGCTTCGACGCCGCCGACCTGGCAACGCTGGCCTGACTGCGGGGCGGTCCCAAGGCCGCTGCGCCCAACGGCGCCCGGGCCATGAGCCCGCGCGCCCGGCGTAGCGCCTGCGCTACTGCTCCTCACCCCGCAGTTGACCGCTCAGCCGGTCGCAGCTGTCGGACCAGTCGCTCAGCCAGTCCGGCAGCGGCGGCGATTGCGCCGGCAGGCCGAGCTCGCCGACAAAATCGCCGGGCGGGACATTGCCCTGCCGCCCGCGAAACAGGCCGCGCATGATCACCACCCCGGCCACCCGCCCATCCTTGACGAAGCGGTGCTCCATGAAGCTCCACTTGTCGTCCCAGCCCAGCATGCGGGTATGGATCTCGAAGGACTCGAACACCCTCAGCTCGCGACGAAACTTGCCCCATACGTCACCGACGATGGGCAGTGCACGTTGCCGCAGTGCCACCCGGAACGCGCCGCTGCGCAGCACGTAATCCATGCGTCCGATATCGGCGAGGGTGAAGTAGCGACCATTGGTGACGTGCCGGTTGAGGTCCAGATCCAGCGGCCATACCCGCATGCGCACCACGGTGGTGGCGAACGCCGAAACGGGGCGGCGCCAGGGACGACGCAGCAGCATCAGGAAAAGGCGGAACCAGAGATTCATGGAGCGACGGCCTGTACCAGCGAAAGGGCTCCACGTTATACAGCGCGCCTGCCAACGCGGTAGCTGCGAAACAGCCGATCATGAGGGGATTTTTGCACGCCTCCGGCAGGTGGGCTCAGCGGCGAGGGGCGGTGTCGGAGTCTGTGCTGGAGGAATCGGTGGGCATCGAAACGGCCTGGCCGTCGAGCTCCAGCAAGCGCTTGACCTGGGCGATGAAGTCCAGCATCACCGCCTGGACGAGGGCGCCGTTGCCCAGTTGCGACGTACTCAGGTGCCGTTGCCCCAGGCATTGCCCACTGCCCGACATCGCCTTGAAGCAGATGCCGGTGGGGCCTCGTTCGAGTTCGAGCTGGCAGCCGGTTTCCGTCTTGAATCTGCTGATGTATTTGTCCATACCCTTGTGAGGCGTATACATGCAGAACAGTTCGTATAGTCTTCCGACCACTCGTCAGCGTGCACCAAAAGGCACCACGACCAGCCGTGCCAGCCCCTGCCGCAGGTGCCTCAGCCCACCCCGGTAGGGCCGTCGATCACCTGACGCACCTTGCGCGCCAGCTCGTTGGGCACGTACGGCTTGGAGATCACGTCGAACTCGCTGCCACCGGCATCGGTGCGTTCCAGCGAGTTCTCCGCATAACCGGTGGTCAACAGCACCTTGAGCTCCGGTTTGCGACGCCGCGCCTCGCGGGCCAGCATCACGCCGTTCATGCCGCCGGGCATGATCAGGTCGGTGAACAGCAGGTCGTAGTCGGCCACGTCCAGGCGCAGCAGGGCTTCCCGGGCATTCAGGGCGATGTCGGCGACGTAGCCGTAATCCTCCAGCACCATGCGGGCGAGGTCGGCCACGTCCGGGCGGTCCTCGACCACCAGCACGCGCTCGGTACCGTTGCGCTCGTTGGTGCGCTCCTTCGCCGGGCTGTGGATCACCTGGCTGTCGTCGGCCGGGAAGTACAGGCGCAGCGTGGTGCCGACGCCCTCTTCGGAGTAGATGCGCACGGTGCCGCCGGACTGCTTGACGAAACCGTAGACCATCGACAGCCCGAGCCCGGAGCCCTTGCCTTCGTCCTTGGTGGTGAAGAACGGGTCCATGACCCGACTGCTCACGCTGTCGGACATGCCCATGCCGTTGTCGGTAATGGCCACGCTGACGTAGCGCCCCGGCATCAGGCCGTCGTAGGACATGCTGCCCAGCTCCTCGACCGTCACGTTCTTGGTTTCGATATGCACCGCGGGCTGCTCGCGGCCTTCCAGCGCGTCGCGGGCGTTGATCAGGATATTGAGAAAAGCCACTTCGGCCTGGGTCGGATCGATACGGCAGTTCCACAGGGTCTTGTCGAGCGTCAGGCGCAGGTTGGCGTGCCCCAGGGTGCGTTCGCCCAGCTCCTGGAAGCCGCTGATCAACCCGTTGAGGTTGAGCACCCGGCCTTCGAGTTTCTGCTTGCGCGAGAACGCCAGCAGCTGTTGGGTCAGAGTGGCGGCGCGGTCGGCGGCGTTGCGGGCGTTGTTGACGCACCGCAGGATGCGGTCCTGGTCGTACTCGGGTTTGCTCGCCGTGCGCTCGAGCACTTCCAGGTAGCCGATCATCACCTGCAGCAGGTTGTTGAAGTCGTGGGCGATGCCACCGGTCAGCTGGCCCAGTGCCTCCATCTTCTGCGCCTGGCGCAGGCCCTCCTCGGCATCGCGACGGCGGCTGATGTCCAGCTGCGAGGCGAAGAAGTAGATCAGCTCGCCGGCATCGTTGTAGACCGGCGAGATGAACAGCGCATTCCAGAAGGTGGAGCCGTCCTTGCGGTAGTTGATCAGCTCCACCGAGATTTCCCGGCGCGCATTGATGGCGTCGCGCACCTGGGCCACCACCGAGCGATCGGTCTCCGCCCCCTGCAGGAACCGGCAGTTCTGGCCGACGATTTCGTCGACCTCGTAGCCGGTCATTTCCAGAAAGGCGTTGTTGGCGAAGATGATCGGATTATCGGGCCGATTGGGATCGGTCACGATCATCGGCATGCGGGTGGTTTCCACCGCCGCGAAGAAGATGTTCTTGCCCGAGCCGGAAATATCTCCCGAAGAGGCGTTATCGACCCGAAAATCATGCTTGCCACCTGTGGGCATCGGCTTACCTATCGCGCTGCTGGCGAGGCCAATGGCAGGCCCCTGTCCTGAATTCGAGCAGCGAGGCGGCAAGAAGTTCTACATTGAATACGCGCTGTACAACCCTGTATCAGCCTCACGTCGGTTCAGCACAGGAATTCTGATGATCGCTGACAATCGGCGCAGATGGCCCTGTGTCCCCATGCCCGCTGATGGCACACTTGCAGCCTGATCCGCACCGCCAGCGCAAGGTTTTCCCCGTGCCATCCATCCTCGACGATTTCGACTGGGCCGCTACTCCGCTAGGTGCGCAAGCGCGCTGGCCTGCCGAGTTGCGCACCACCTGCGCCATCATGCGCACCAGCAGTTTCGCCATGTGCGCGACCTGGGGCCCGGCGCAGACCCTGATCTACAACGATGCCTACATCGCGCTGCTCGGCGAACGTCACCCGTGGGCACTGGGGCGTCCGATCGAAGCGGTCTGGCCGGACGTCTGGCCGACCATCGCCCCGCTGGTCGACCAGGTACTGGCGGGCGAGCCGGTGCACCAGCAGCACATGCACCTGCTGACGACCCGCAACGGCTACCCGGAAGACACCTACTGGACCTTTTCCTACAGCCCGCTGAGCGACGCCAGCGGAGCGATCGCCGGTTTTCTCAACGTGGCCATCGAAACCACCCAGGTGGTGACCATCGAGCAGCCGGCCATCGCCAATGCCGAACGGGTGCAGCTGGCGCTGGCCGCCGGGGCGATCATCGGCACCTGGTTCTGGGACCTGCCGACCAACCAGTTCACCGTAGATGAAGCCTTCGCCCGCAGCTTCGGCCTCGACCCGGCGCTGGGTCGCCGGGGCCTCAGCCTGCAACAGGTGGTGGAGACGGTGCATCCCGAGGATATCGACAGCCTGCACGCCGCCATCAACGAAGCGATCGCCCGGGGCGGCCCCTATGCCCACCAGTACCGCGTGCGCCGCGCCGACGGCCATTACTACTGGCTGGAGGCCAACGGCCGCGTCGAACTGGCCGCCGACGGCACGGGCCTGAGCTTTCCCGGCGTGCTGATCAACGTCGAGGAGCGGCGTGCCATCGAAGGCGAACGCGACCGCGCCATGGCGCGGGTCATGGCGCTCAATGCCGAGCTGGAACAGAAGGTCATCGCCCAGACCTTCGAGCGGGGCCGCACCTGGCAGATCACCCCCGACCTGCTCGGCGTGCTCAACCACGATGGCTACTTCGAAGCCACCAACCCGGCCTGGCAGGTCACCCTGGGCTGGAGCGAGGAAGAGCTGGCGAGCGTGCACTTCCTGGAATTCGTCCACCCCAAGGATCAGCCCGGTACGCAAAGCGTATGGCTCAAATTCAAGGAGGCCGGCGAGCCGGCCCTGGGCCTGGAGCATCGTTTCCGCTGCCGCAACGGCGAATGGCGCTGGCTGTCCTGGGTGGCGGTGCCCGATGGCCGCAAGACCTATTGTTCGGCACGCGACATCACCCGCGAGAAACTCAATCGCGCCGAACTGCGCAAGCGCACCGCCGAGCGCGACCGCCTGTGGGAGAGCACCAACGACCTGATGGGCTCGGCAGGTCTGGACGGCTACTTCAAGACCATCAACCCGGCCTGGACCCAGCTGCTCGGCTGGGAGGTGGAAAAGCTGCTGAGCATGCCGTTTCTCGAGGTGGTGGTCGAAGACGACCGGGCCGACGTGCTCGACCTCCTGGCGCGCCTCGGCCAGGGCGAGAAGGTCAGCGGTTTCACCAGCCGCCTGCGCAGCAGGGGCGGCGAAGCGCGCTCGTTCATGTGGACCGCCGCGCCGGATCCGTCAGGGCGGGTTTTCCATTTCGTCGGCCGCGACGTCACCGCCCAGCACATGGCCGAGGAATCCCTGCGCCAGTCCCAGAAGATGGAAGCCATCGGCCAGCTGACCGGCGGCCTGGCCCATGACTTCAACAACCTGCTGGCGGGCATTTCCGGCGCGCTGGAGTTGATGCACCTGCGCATCGAGCAGGGCCGCTTCCATGAACTCGGGCGGTACATGGGCGCAGCGGAAACCGCCACCCGCCGCGCCGCCGCGCTGACCCACCGGCTGCTGGCCTTCTCGCGCCGCCAGACCCTACTGCCCAAGCCCACCGATGCCAACGGGCTGATCGCCGGCATGCTGGAAATGATTCAGCGCACCGTCGGCCCCGGCATCCGCCTGGAAAGCGATTTGCAGGCCGAGCTGTGGACGGCCCTGGTGGACGCCTCGCAGCTGGAAAACACCCTGCTCAACCTGTGTATCAATGCCCGCGACGCTATGCCGGGCGGCGGCGTGATCAAGACCACCACCCGCAACCTGCACATCGATGCGACCCAGGCCGCGGCGCTCAACCTGGCCGAGGGGCCGTACCTGAGCCTGGCGGTCAGCGACGAAGGCGTGGGCATGCCGGCGCAGATCGTCGCCCGCGCGGTGGAGCCGTTCTTCACCACCAAGCCGATCGGTGAAGGCACCGGCCTGGGGCTGTCCATGGCCTACGGTTTCGCCAAGCAGTCCGGCGGGCAGATGCGCATCGTCTCGGTGGTTGGCGAAGGCACCGTGGTGACCCTCTACCTGCCCCGCCATAGCGGCGCCCCGCAGAGCGACACGCAGCCCGGCACCATGGCAGCGCTGGAACCCACAGCAGAGCGACGGGGCAAGACCGTGCTGGTGGTCGACGATGAACCGACGATCCGCCTGCTGGTGAACGACGTACTGGAGGAACTGGGGCTGACCGTCATCGAGGCCAGCGACAGCGCAGCGGGCATCGGCCTGCTGCACTCGGACGCCACCATCGACCTGCTGATCAGTGACGTGGGCCTGCCCGGCGGCATGAACGGCCGGCAGATGGCCGACGCCGGACGCCTGGTCAGGCCGGACATGCCGGTGCTGTTGATCACCGGCTATGCGGAAAACTCGCTGCTCACCGACGGGCAGCTGGCACCCGGTATCACCGTGCTGACCAAACCGTTCGCCCTCGATGCCCTGGCCTCGCGGGTGCGTGAGCTGCTCGCCGACTGACCGCCGGACGGGCGCCGGTCAGTCCAGTGCGTCCTCGTAGTCCTTCACGTACTGGGTGGCCAGGGTGGTTTTCTGCTGGTCGGTGAGCATCTTGCCGGCCTGCTGGAAGAAGGTGTGCTCCTCGTCTTCCAGGTGATGGAAGATCTTGTCCTTGAGCTTGCGCGCCGTGGCGATCCAGGACGGGCTGGACGGGTCGGTGTCCTCCAGGGTTTCCAGCAACTCGTCCATTTCGTGGTGCTCGGCCACACCATGGCGGGACAGGTCGACCCCGGCATCGTGTTTCATCAATGGCGAATAGAAGAAGCGTTCCTCGGCCCGGGCATGGGCCAGCAGTTCGTCCTTCAGCTCGCTGTAATAGCGGGCCCGCTCGGGGGAATCGCCGGTGGTCGCGACCAGCGCCTCGGCCATCGCCCTCTGGCGGTCGTGACTCTCGCGCAACGCTTCGAAGATCTGCATGGAATTACCTCATCGGCTAACGGCTGTGCGCGGCCTTGCAAGGCCATCTGCAGGTTGTGACCGAAGCGGCAAAACCCTGGTTCAACACTTTCAAGCGGGCGCTCCGCAGTGCCCACCGGCGCCCTGCTCGATACGCCGGCAGCGCCGACAAGTTGCTTGCCTCTTGTACACTGTACAGCGCATCATGCCGCCACTCTTTCCGCGGTACCCACCGATGCCCCACCGCCCTGCCCCAGCGCCGCTCGACGACGACGAGCGCGTGCGCTCGCTCGAACACCTGGACATCCTCGATTCGGCACCCGAGCAGAACTTCGATGACGTCGTGCTGCTGGCGACGACCCTGTGCGACACCCCGATCGCCCTGGTCTCCCTGGTGGATCGCGAGCGGCAATGGTTCAAGGCCTGCGTGGGCCTGGACGTACGCCAGACGCACCGTGACCTGGCCTTCTGCGCCCATGCGATTCTCGAGCCCGATGACCTGCTGGTGGTGGAGGACGCCCTGCTGGATCCGCGCTTCCAGCACAGCGCCCTGGTGCTCGGCGAGCCGCACATACGCTTCTATGCCGGCGCACCGATCCGCACCGACGCCGGCCATCCGCTGGGCACCGTGTGCGTGATCGACACCCGTCCACGCACCCTCTCCGAGCACCAGCGCCAGGCGCTGCAGGCCTTGGCCCGGCAGACCGCCGCGCTGCTGCAATTGCGCCTGCTGGAGTTGCAACGCGAACGGCGTGCCAGCGTGCTGCTCGATGAGCTGGAACAGGCCCAGGCGCGGCATCGCGAGGCCGAGCAATCGCTGCGTCACGCGCGCCGCGTGTCCTCCCTGGGCATGCTGACCGCGAGCATCGCCCACGACGTCAACAACCTGCTGCAGGTACTCAGCACCAGCCTGCAGATGGCCCAGTTGCGGGCGCGGCGGCCGGCGGACGTGGAGCGCTTCACGCAGACCGGCCTGCAGGCGGTGGAACAAGGCGGCAAGCTGATCCGCCAGTTGCTCGCCAACGTCCGCCAGGACGGCCCGGAGCTGGTGTGCATCGATATCAGCGAACGCCTTGGTGCCGCCCACGAGCTGCTGGCCGGTACCCTGGGTGATGCCGTCACCCTGAGCCTCGACCTGGGTGCCCGCGATGTCGGCGTGATGTGCGACGAGGTGCAGTTGCAGGCGGTGGTGCTCAATCTGCTCAGCAATGCCCGCGATGCCATGCAGGGCCGCGGTCGGGTGCTGGTCGCCACCCACCAGGAGCACCTGATCGGCGACGAGCAATTGAGCGACGGCAATTACCTGGTGCTGAGCGTCCACGATGACGGCCCGGGCATGTCCGCCGAGCTGGCGGCCAGGATCTTCGACCCCTTCTTCACCACCAAGCAGGCCGGCAAGGGCACCGGGCTGGGCCTGGCCCAGGCCCGCGAGTTCGCCAACACCACGGGCGGTGACGTGCGGGTGGAAACGGCGCCAGGGATGGGCACCACCATGCGCCTGTACCTGCGGATACTGGGGCGAATCAGCGGCGTCGATCGAGCAGGTTGACGATCAGTCGATCCGCCCAGCCCCAGATGCGCTGACGCACCCGGGTCCAGAACGGCCGCGCCTGCCACATCTGCAGGTCGACCTCGCGGCTCTGCGGGAAATCGCGCTCGAAACTCTGCTGCACCGCCGCGGTGAAGGCGGCGTCCAGCGTTTCGACGTTGGCGTCGAGGTTGAAGCGCAGGTTCCAGTGGTCGAAGTTGCAGGAGCCGACGCTGGTCCAGTCGTCCACCAGCACCATCTTCAGGTGCAGGAAGCGTGGGCGGAATTCGAAGATGCGCACGCCGGCCCTTAGCAGCCGCGGGTAGTAACGCTGCCCGGCGAAGCGCACCGGCGGGTTGTCGGTATGCCGGCCGCTGAGCAGCAGGCGCACGTCGACGCCCCGCCCGGCGGCCTTGCGCAGCGCCCGGCGCACCCGCCAGGTGGGCAGGAAGTACGGCGTGGCCAGCCACACCCGGTGCTGGGCGCCGTTCAGCGCGCGCACCAGCGACTGCAGGATGTCGCGGTGCTGGCGGGCATCGGCATAGGCTACCCGCCCCCAACCGGTGCCCGCTGCGGGCAGGTGCGGCAAGGGCTGGCGATGGGGGGTGAGATAGGGGCGCCAGGCGAAGCGCGAATTGTTGGCCTGCCACTGGCGGTCGAACAGCTGCAACCAGTCGGCTACCAGCGGTCCTTGGATTTCCACCATCACTTCATGCCAGGCGCTCTCGGGCTGCCCCGGCATCCAGAAATCATCGGTCGAGCCAGTGCCGCCCACGAAGGCCAGTTGGCTGTCGACCACCAGCAGCTTGCGGTGGTCGCGGTACAGGTTGCGCACCCCTCGCCGCCAGCGCAGCGGGTTGTACCAGCGCAGCTGGATGCCGGCATCGAGCATGCGTTGGCGGTCGGCGGCATTCAGCGCCTGACAGCCGAAGGCGTCGAACAGGCAGCGCACCGCCACCCCCCGCGCGGCCGCCTCGCACAGGGCGCGCAGCAGCGCATCGGTGCAGGCGCTGCTGCACACCAGGTACTGTTCGAGTTCCACCGTTGCACGGGCGGCGTCGATGCAAGCGATCATCCGCGGGAAGAACGCCGGGCCGTCGTTGAGCAGCGTGAACTGGTTGCCCTGGCGCCAGGGATAGACCTGACCAGGCATCAGTCACTCACACAGAGAAGGTGGGAAAAGCGGCGCATGACATCTCGGCGGCAGCGGGGAAAGCGCCACGATAGCCGGGCGCGTGCGCCTTGCAAAGCGCGGCGCACCCACGCGCGCTGAAACGATAACGGCCCTGGCGCGGCAGCCGATAGTCCTCGGGCCGAGCAGGTCGAGCCCGCACTCCAGGTTCTAGATCCAGTACGGAAAGGCGCTGACCATCTCGCGCCCCACGAACGGCCGGCCATGCGGCGGCACGATCATCGCCACGTCCATGCCGCGGAGCATGGCGGCCACAGCCGGCAGGCCTTGTTGCTGGCGCTGCTCAGCGCTGCCCGCACATGCGGCAACGTCCGCCGCTCATCACCCCGGTGCAACGCGGGCAATCGCCATTCAGGGTGCCGCGCCGCCACTGCCCGATCTGCACCAGTCGCCGTGCCGCCCAGGCCGCGCCAAGGGCCGGCAGGAGGATCATCCAGGGAAAGATCGTCCGCGCCCAGGCCGCTGCCTCACCGCCCTGCCGGGAGAGGATCGCCAGCCCCATCAGGGCGACCACGCCGCCGATGATCAGGATGAAGGGCACGCCGAGGTTTCTGATAAAGAACATACGCCACGAGCGCTCGAAGGGTTGAGAGGCGCACATGGTAAGCAGGATGCCCCTGCGCTGCACGCGTGATTCGCGCTGTCCCTGCCCGGTGGGGCTGTCACACAAGCATCACCGAACCTTCACAGGCGTGACACCCGCCCTGCCTAGCCTGAATGTGTTTCCTGAGATTGCTCAGGTCTGCAGGCTAATCCGGTTCGTGCGCAGCGAGGCTGCCCGACCGGCAACGGAGGTAAGGCATGACCCAGAACGCCATGGCACCCGAGCGCAGCAACACTCCCCGACGCCTGCAGGCCGAACGCCTGAGCAAGCCACGCGCCCTGCGCGAAGCCCAGGCCCTGCGCTTTCGCGTGTTCAGTGCCGAATTCGATGCCAAGCTCAAGGGCGCCGAGCTGGGCCTGGACATGGACGACTACGACGTGCACTGCCAGCACATCGGCGTACGCGACCTGAACAGCGGCGAACTGGTGGCCACCACGCGCCTGCTCGACCATCGGGCAGCCGCCGGCCTGGGGCGTTTCTACAGCGAAGAGGAATTCGCCCTGCACGGCCTGCGTCATCTGCAAGGGCCGGTGCTGGAAATCGGCCGCACCTGTGTGGATGCCGCCTACCGCAACGGTGGCACCATCGCGGTGCTGTGGGCCGAACTGGCCGAAGTGCTCAACGAGGGCGGCTACCGCTACCTGATGGGCTGCGCCAGCATTCCCATGCAGGATGGCGGCATCCAGGCCCAGGCGATCATGCAGCGCCTGCGCGAACGCTACCTGTGCACCGAGAACCTGCGCGCCGAGCCGAAGACTCCGCTGCCCAGCCTGGAGATCTCGGGCAACGTGATCGCCGAGATGCCGCCGTTGCTCAAGGCCTACATGCGCCTGGGCGCCAAGATCTGCGGCGAGCCCTGCTGGGACAAGGACTTCCAGGTGGCCGACGTGTTCATCCTGCTCAAGCGCGACGAGCTGTGCCCGCGCTACGCCCGGCACTTCAAGGCAGCGGTCTGAGCGGGACTTGAACCCGGCGCCCTGGCACGGTAGAAAGGCCGCGCCGGGCGTTGCCCGCTCATACAGCGGCGCACGCCCTCCTCTTTCCCCCGTCCAGGTCAAAACCCGATGAGCAACGTGCGTCTGTATCTGCGTCTGACCCGCCTGGCCGCCGTGCTGGCCATCGGCACGCTACTGGCCGCCTTGCTGGTGCCGATCGAACGCCTGACCCGCCGTGACCTGACGGGCCTGCGCCAACGCCTGACCCGCTGGTGGCTGGCGCGCCTGGCCAGAGCCCTGCCGTTTCGGGTCTGCGTGCGGGGGCAGCTTCCGCACAAACCGATGCTGTGGCTGAGCAATCACATCTCGTGGACCGATATTCCGCTGCTCGGCATGCTCGCACCGCTGTCGTTCCTGTCCAAGGCCGAGGTGCGCACCTGGCCGCTGGCCGGCTGGCTGGCGCACAAGGCCGGCACCCTGTTCATCCGCCGCGGCGCCGGTGACGGCGGGCTGCTCAACCAGCAACTGGGTCGCCACCTGAAGGGCGGCAGCCACCTGCTGATCTTCCCGGAAGGCACCACCTGCGACGGCGCGGCCCTGCGCACCTTCCACGGCCGGCTGCTGAGCAGCGCCATCGAAAGCGGCGTCGACCTGCAGCCGGTCGCCATTCGCTATGTTCGCGGTGGGCAGCGCTGCGATGTGACGCCCTTTATCGGCGACGACGACATGCTCTCGCACCTGCTGCGCCTGATGGGAAGCGATGTCGCCGAGGTGGAGATCCAGCTGCTCGAGCCGATCGCCAGCAACTCGGGCAACCGCAACGACCTGGCCCGCCGCGCCCAGGCAGCGGTCAGCGAGGCGCTGTATGGGGCGCAGCAGCAGGAAACCCAGGCTGCGGCTTAGGGCCGGCTCAAGATCTTCTGGGAACTCATCTTTGCGCGGTGCAAGGGCGACAAGGCAAAAGCGAGATCCCAGCAACCGCGTAGGAGCGGCTTTAGCCGCGAGCTTTCCCGGCGGATCCCTTCATACGATCAGGCACTGCTGCGGTTGTGGAAGCGGGCCATGCGCGCGAAAAAAAAATGGCGGGCAGGGCCCGCTCCCAAAGGTAGTGCACCAACGTCCGTTCTCACTACACCGCGACCGCTGCCCATGGAATTACGACGAGATCGATCAAGCCTGCCGCAACTGCGGATTATCGCTCTGCAACCAACGCCGGAAGATCGGCTCGGCCAGGAACAACACCAGAAACAGCCGCACCACCTGCATCGCCGTCACCAGCGGCACCGCCAGCTGCAGGGTCTCGGCCGTCAGGCTCATCTCGGCGATGCCGCCGGGCATCATCCCCAGGGTCAGGGACTGGATATCCAGCCCGCTGGCCCAGCCGACCAGCACCGCACCGATGAACGCCACCAGCATCATCACCAGGGTGGTGATCAGGGTACGGGCCAGGAATGACGGGGCATAACGGAAGAACGCGCGGTTGAAGAAGCAGCCCAGGGCGCTGCCGATCATCAGCTGGCCGACCTGACTGGCGCCGGTCGGCAGCGTGCTGCTGAGGTCGAAGCCGATGCTGGCAGCGGCGCTGACCAGCAGCGGGCCGAACAGCCAGGGGTTGGGCTGCCGGTAGCGCTGCAGCAACCAGCCGGCCAACCCGGCCACCGGCAGGATCAGCACCAGCCAGGGCCAGTCGACGTGAACGGAGTGATGGTGCACCTCGCCGTCGCCCAGCAGGAACTTGAACACTGCTGGCACCAGCAGCACCACGGCCACCACCCGCAGGCTCTGTGCGGCTGCCACTCGGGTCAGTTCGGCGCCGTTACGGGCACCAAGGTTGACCATCTCGCTGGAGCCACCCGGCATGCTGGAAAAGTACGCCGTGGCCATGCTCTCGCCGGTGCGGCGCATGAACCACACGCCAGCGATGCTGCTGAGCACGGTGATCAGCGCACCGACCATGATCGGCAGCAGATGACCGGCGATCTGCGCGACCAGCGCCGGCGTGAAGTGCAGGCCGATGCCGATACCGATGATCCACTGGCCGAACTTGCGCCCGCCCGGCAGCGGCTGCAACTGCCAGCTGCTGAAGCAGCGCACCAGGATCACCGCCACCAGCGAGCCGATCATCCAGGGCAGCGGCCAGCCGATGAAGGTGGCGATCACCGCGCCGAGGGCACCGACCAGCGGCGTGCCCAGGTGATTGCTCCAGTGGGTCTTGAACATGGCGTCCCCTTCGGTACGTGCACCAGCAGCGTGGTGATTGATCCAGATCGAGGTGGTCGCGGAAAACGAAAGCCTGGTTATTGGATGATTTTTATCGCTACGTTGTTCACAGCCTGTCGCGCACAGCGACATGAATCTAGATTCAATGCCGCTATCCTCGTAATTCGACGCCACCATTATTGCTCTTTAGGCGAATAAAAAACAATTGGAAGTTGAAAGATCTCCAGCCGCCCGGCATCTTTGCGTGGCACCGTTTACGTAGCAGAATGCAGCGCCTGCCGAGCCGCTCGGCACCGGCGCATCACCCCAGACAGGAATCGACGCTTACGGCCATGGCCCAGGACAATACCCCTTCGGCGGTTCTCACTGCCCTGCAGAAGCGCGTCGCCCGCGAGGTCATCGCCTACGTGCGTCGCGAGCGCCTGCCCATCGGCCACCACCTGGCCGAATCGCACCTGGCGCAGACCCTGAACACCTCGCGCACCCCGGTGAAGTTCGTGCTCAACCACCTCGCCGAACGCGGCATGCTCAAGCACGACCGCAACCGCGGTTTCTTCCTCGCTCAGGCTGCCGACGAGCTCAACGGACTGGTGCAGGAAATCGCCGAGGCCGAGGAAGATTCGGTGTATCGCCGCTTCGTCGCCCTGCGCCTGTCGCGGCAGTTGCCCGAGCAGTTCACCGAGATCGAGTTGATGCGCCAGTTCGGGGTGTCGCGCGCCGAATTGCGCACGGCGCTGCTGCGCATGCAGCAGGAAGGTTGGGCCGAACAGCGCAGCGGCCAGGGCTGGAAGATGCTGCCGGTGATCGACTCGATCGAGGCCTACGAGGAGAGCTTCGCCTTTCGCTCGATCATCGAGCCGGCCGGGCTGTTGTCGCCGACCTTCCAGGTCGACCGCGAGCTGCTGGCGGACTGTCGCAAGCAGCAGGCGTTCATCGCCGAAAGCGGCTATCTGAGCATGACCATCGAGGAACTCTACGAAGCCAACTCGCGCTTCCACGAGGTCATCGCCGGGTTTTCCGGCAATCGCTTTCTGCTGCAATCGCTCAAACGTCTGGATCGCCTGCGCCGCCTGGTCGAATACCGCGTGGACGTGTCCCGTGAACATCGCCGCGCCCAGGTCGAGCAGCACCTGGAAATCCTCGACCTGATCGAACAGGGCGACCGCCTCGCCGCCGCCGACCGCATGCGCGCGCACCTGGAAGGCGCCCGTCGCAAGAAGGTCGATGCAGCCCTGTTCGACACCCTGCGCAACGGTTCAGGGCAGCGCTGATTGCTCAGCGCGCGGGCTGTAGCAGCGCCTCACGCTGGTCCCGGGCGAAGGCCATCAGCGCCGGATAGAAGGCGCTGAAATCCTCGCTCAGCGGTTCGTAGAGCCGGCGCAGATCCTCCAGCCCGCCATCCAGCAGACGCGGTCGCGACAAACGCCGCGACATGCCGGCGATCACCTGCCCCAGCACCTCGAACTCCTGGTAGCTGCCCAGCCAGTCCTGCGCCGCCATGCGCGGGGCGATGCGCTGCAGGCTGCCGGGCAACTGTGGCTCGGCGGCCAGCACCTGGTAGACACGATCGGTGAACCCTTGCAGCGGCTGGTCGCTGTAGCGCTGCCAGTCCCGGGCCAGGCAGTGGTCGAAGAACAGGTCGAGAAAGATCCCGGCCACCCGCCGCCGCTCGGCGGGAAAGCGCGCCCGCGCCCGGGCCTGCAGCGGATGGCCGTCGGTGAAGGCATCGATGCGCCGGTGCAGAGCGATGCCCGCCTCGATGGCGGCCGGCCATTGCCCGGCCAGCGGCCCCTTGACGAAGTCGCCATACAGGCTGCCGAGCAGTTCGGCGGGCGCATCGCCGCCCAGGTGAAGGTGTGCGAGGTAGTTCATGCCGCCCAGCTTAAAGCCTCGCCCCGGCCACGGCGAGGGGCGCGCCATCATGGCGGTCGATATGCACTATCTGCTTGAACGATCTGTATATCGCCAAGTCTCGATATAAAGTTCGCTTCATCGCGATATGCCGTTGCAGCTACGCAGGAGAGCCGATGAACCCTGAAGAGATGGACCTGGACGAAGTGATCAAGGCGCTGGCCCATCCGGTGCGCCGCGACATTCTGCGCTGGCTGAAAGAGCCCGCAGCGCACTTCGTGCAGCCCGACCATTCCTTCGAGATCGGCGTGTGCGCCGGCAAGTTCGACCAGGCCACCGGGCTGTCGCAATCCACGGTTTCGGCCCACCTGGCCACCCTGCAACGCGCCGGTCTGGTGACCAGCCGCAAGGTCGGTCAGTGGAATTTCTTCAAGCGCAACGATGCGACCATCGCCGCCTTTATCGAGCGGATCACCCGTGATCTGTGACCTGCATGCGATTGCAACCCGCCCCCCTTCACCATCCAGCAACCCCTACCGAGCGAATGATTCGAGGATCTAGGCAATGACCACTCTGTTCGACCCCATCAAGATCGGCGATCTGGAACTCGCCAACCGCGTCATCATGGCGCCCCTGACCCGCTGCCGCGCCGATGAAGGCCGCGTGCCCAATGCCCTGATGGCCGAGTACTACGTGCAGCGCGCCTCGGCTGGCCTGATCATCAGCGAGGCCACCTCGGTCACGCCCATGGGCGTCGGCTACCCGAACACTCCCGGCATCTGGTCCGATGAGCAGGTGCGCGGCTGGAGCGGCGTGACCAAGGCGGTGCACGCCAACGGCGGCAAGATCGTCCTGCAACTCTGGCATGTGGGCCGCATCTCCGATCCGGTGTACCTGGATGGCGAACTGCCGGTGGCCCCCAGCGCCATCAAGCCCGCCGGCCACGTCAGCCTGATCCGCCCGATGAAGGACTTCGTCACGCCGCGCGCCCTGGAAAGCGAAGAAATCGCCGACGTTGTCGAGGCCTATCGCCAGGGTGCCGAGAACGCCAAGGCTGCCGGCTTCGACGGTGTGGAAATCCACGCCGCCAACGGTTACCTGCTCGACCAGTTCCTGCAGGACAGCACCAACAGGCGTACCGACAACTACGGTGGCAGCCTGGAAAACCGTGCCCGTCTGCTGATGGAAGTGACCGATGCGGTGCTGAGCGTGTGGGAACCGGGCCGCGTTGGTGTACACCTGGCCCCGCGTGCCGACAGCCACGACATGGGCGATTCCAACCGCGCCGAAACCTTCACCTACGTGGCTCGCGAGCTGGGTAAACGCAACATCGCCTTCCTCTGCGCCCGTGAGCACGAAGCCGACGACAGCCTGTCGCCAAGCCTGAAGGAAGCGTTCGGCGGCGTGTTCATCGCCAACGAAGGCTTCACCAAGGACCAGGCCAACGCCTGGCTGGCCAGCGGCAAGGCCGACGCCGTGGCCTTTGGCGTGCCCTTTATCGCCAACCCGGACCTGCCCGAGCGCCTGCGCCAGGACGCGCCGCTGAACGAGCCGCACAAGGAAACCTTCTACGGCTCCGGCCCGGTCGGCTATATCGATTATCCGCGTCTGTAAGCTTCATCAGCGCCAACAAAAAGCCCGCGTAAAAACGCGGGCTTTTTCGTATCGGCGGGTTGGGCTGATCAGCGGGCGTCAATTTGCTGCTGCAGGTTCTGAATCTGCGCCTGCAACGTGTTGATGCTGCGAGTGGTCTGTGCGCGGTAGGCATCGAACTCGGCGGTGCTGCTGCCGCTGTTGCTGGCGGCCGGGCGGTTGTCCAGCTGGCTCTTGAGTACCAGCATGTCCTGTTCCAGACGCTCGACTGCCGCGTTGGAATTACCAGCCTTTTTCAGCGCCTCGACATCACCCGCCAGGCTCTTCACCTGAGCGGCCAGCTTGCCGGCGTCGCCCTGGCTGCTCTTCAGCGAAGCCAGTTCGGTTTTCAGCGCGGCCAGCTCGCTCTTCAGTGCGTCCTGGCCGCTGCCCAGGGTCTTCAGGCTATCGGCGTACTGGCCGGCATCGCCCTGCTGGGCCTTCAGGTCGGCGACCAGCTGCTCGATGCGCTTGTCCTGCCCGCTCTGCTGGCCGCCCGCCGCCTGCTGCTGCTTGCCCAGCTCGGCGACCTTGTTCTCCAGCTGACGCACCTGCAGGCGCAGCGCCTCGCTGCCGGTGGTGACGTTGGACTCGGCCGCCACCACCTTGCCGGAAATATCCTGAATACGTCCGGCCGCTTCCTCGCTGATACGCGCGAAGCTTTCCTGGGTGGCCACCAGTTGCTGCTCCATCAGGCTGATCTGCTGGAAGCTCCACCAGCCCAGGCCCGCCAGGGCGATGCTCAGGGCGCCGACCAGCGCCCACAGGGGCCCGGTGCTCGCCGCACGCGGCGCGCTGGCCTTGCGCGAAGCCGCGCCAGTGCGGGCGTAAGGCTGCGGCTCGGGTTCGAAATCGTCCTGATCGCGGCGATCCGGGGTCAGGCTGGGTACGTCATCGAATTCGTCGTGGGCATCGTTACGCATGGGGAGAACCTTGAGAAAACCAGGGTGGAGGCAAAGTGCGCGCAGTATACCGATTCACGGCTGGCGCTTGGGTGTCGTAATGCCAGTAATGGGCATGCCGCGACGGCCTGCATTGCGCACAGAGACCCGTTGCAGGCACCTCGGGTTCCGCACCGACCTGGCGCGGGCGATTAGCCCTGCGCCCGCCACCAGCGGCAGAACTCGTCCAGGGCCGGCCACAGGCTGGCGCTGGCCTGATAGTCCAGGTGCTCGCGTGCCTGGCTGATATCCAGGGAGAAGTCGCGGCTCATCACGTCCACCGCTAGCCGGGTCAGCGCGGGCTCGGGGCGGCCGGGCAGCAGGCTGCATAGCCCCTCGCTGGCAACGGCCAGGCTGCGCGCCAGGGCTACTGGCACATGGCGGGTGACTGGCGGCAACTCCAGTTGGCGCAGCACGTAGTTGACCACGTCCCACAGCGGCAGCGGCGCGCCGTCACTGATGTTGTAGGCCTTGCCAAGTGCCGGCCCGGCAGCCAGCAAGGCGCCGAACAGGGCCTCGTTGAGGTTGTGCACGCTGGTGAAGTCGACCTTGTTCAGGCCGTTGCCGATGATCGCCAGGCGGCCCCTGCGCTGCAGGGCGATCAGCCGCGGGAAGATGCTCACGTCTCCCGCGCCGGTCACGAAGCGCGGCCGCAGCGCCAGCACTTCCAGGCCGAACTCCTGGGCGCCGAACAGGCGCTGTTCGGCGAGAAACTTGGTGCGCGCGTAATGGCTGGAGAAGCGCTTGGGCACCTGGTCTTCGCGCAGGCCGAGGTGATCGCGACCATCGAAATAGATCGACGGCGAGGACAGGTGCACCAGGCGGCGCACCCCGCGCTTGAGGCAGGCCTCGATGACGTTTTCGGTGAGCACCACGTTGCCCTGATGGAAATACTCGTAGCGCCCCCACACACCCACGGCACCGGCGCAGTGCACCACTGCTTCGACGTCGCTGCACAGCGCCAGCGCCAGCTCGGGGTCGGCCAGATCGCCGGACATGAACTGCGCCCCTCGGCGGATCAGGTGCTCGAATGCCTCCTCGCGGCGGCCGGTGACGCGCACCTCCAGGCCCTGCTCGAGGGCGAACCGCGCGAAACGCCCGCCAATGAACCCGCTTGCTCCGGTGACCAGAATCTTCATCACGCCCTCCGCCCGCTGCTGCGCGCACTATAAGGCGTCGCGCCGATCATGGCAGCCGTGTTCACGGCACCGGTACCAGATAATCACCGGCATGGCGCTGCAGGTGCCGGGTGAGCTGGTCGAGCAATTCGCCGCCGTTGCGCCAGTGGTGCCAGTACAGCGGCACGTCGATGGGCCGGCCGGGGAGCAGCTCGAGCAGTTCACCGCTGGCCATGGCCTCGGCCATCTGCGGCTCGGGCACCATGCCCCAACCCAGCCCTTCGGCGGTTAGGCGCAGGAAGCCTTCGGACGACGGGCACAGGTGGTGCAGGAAGCTGCCGGACAGACCGAGCTCGTTCAGATAACGGTGCTGCAACTGGTCATCCGGGCCGAACACGATGGCCGGCACCTGACCGATGCGCTCGGCACTCACCCCATCGGGAAAATGCCGGGCGATAAAGGCCGGGCTGGCCATGGCCCGGTAGCGCATGGCACCCAGCGCCAGGCTGCGCGCGCCGGATACCGGCCGCTCCGCGGCGCACACGCAGGCGGCCACATCACCGGCGCGCATGCGCTTGAGCCCCACCTCCTGATCCTCGACCACCAGTTCCAGCAGCACCCGGTGGCTGGCGCAGAAATCCGCCACCGCCCTGCCCCACCAGGTGGCCAGGCTGTCGGCATTGACGGCGATGCGCAGGCGCTGGGTTTGCCCATCCGCCTCCAGGCTTGGCACCTGCTGCTGCAGGTCGCGCTCCAGCAGGCGCACCTGCTGCACGTGGTTGAGCAGCCGCCGGCCGACATCGGTGGGCGTCGGCGGCATCGCGCGCAGCAGCACCGGCTGGCCGATACGCGCCTCCAGCAGCTTGATGCGCTGGGACACCGCCGACTGCGACAGGCCCAGCACCTGGGCTCCACGTTCGAAACCGGCCTGTTCGACGACCGCGGCAAGGGCGGCGAGCAATTTGTAGTCGAGCAATCGATTTTCCTAATGATCGATCAGTACTATTGCTTTTTCTTATACAGGCCAGGGGCGCAGACTGATAGCCATCCCCACCCGCAGATCGTGCTCGACGCGTTCGTTTCCAAGGACTTTCACCATGTGGCAGAGCTACACCAACGGCCTGGCGATCACCGCCGGCCTGATCATCGCCCTCGGCGCCCAGAACGCCTTCGTGCTCGCCCAGAGCCTGCGCCGTGAGCATCACCTGCCCGTGGCGCTGCTGTGCATCCTCTGTGATGCGCTGCTGATCAGTGCCGGGGTGTTCGGCCTGGCGACCCTGCTGCTGCAGAGCGAGTGGCTGCTCGGGATCGCCCGCTGGGGCGGCGCCGCGTTTCTGATCTGGTACGGCGCCCAGGCCCTGCGGCGCGCCTGCCGGCCGGCCGGCCTGCAGGCCGAAACGGGGGCGCCGCGCTCGTTGCGTGCAGTGTTGCTGGCGACCCTGGCGGTCACCCTGCTCAACCCCCACGTGTACCTGGATACCGTGCTGCTGATCGGCTCCCTCGGCGCCCAGCAAGCCGTGCCGCCGGCCTATGCGGCCGGCGCGGCCAGCGCCTCGCTGCTGTGGTTCCTGTGCCTGGCGCTGGGCGCCGCCTGGCTGGCGCCCTGGTTGGCCCGCCCGCTGACCTGGCGGATCATCGATCTGGTGGTCGCAGCCATGATGTTCGCCATCGCCTGGCAACTGATCGCCAGCCCGCTGTAACGCCCGCACGACGTGCGCCCAGCTGCTATGCTGGCGCGCTCCAGACAACGGGCGAAGCAGCAGTGGAAACAGGTGTCTTTCTCATGGTCATCGCCGCCGCGGCCCTGCACGCCGGCTGGAACGCGCTGCTCAAGATCGGCCTGGATCGCTTCCTCACCGCCTCGCTGATCCAGATCGGCGCCGGCGTCGTCGCCCTTCTCGCCCTGCCCTTCGTGGCTGTGCCGGCCGCCGCGGCCTGGCCCTGGATCATCCTCTCGGCGCTGCTGCACATCGGCTACAACCTGTTCCTGAGCCGCGCCTACCGGCACGGCGACCTCGGCCAGGTCTACCCCATCTCCCGAGGCAGCTCGCCGCTGCTGGTGGCCGCGCTGTCGGTGCTGCTGCTTGGCGAGGTGCTGCCCGCCAGCCAGTGGCTGGGCCTTGGCGTACTGGTCGGCGGCATCTGGCTGATGGCGATGCGCGGCGGTCATGGCCGCCCCCGCAGCGGCCTGCTGATCAATGCCCTGCTGACCGCGCTGTTCATCGCCGGCTACACCCTGGCCGATGCCAGCGGCGCCCGCGCCAATGGCGACCCGCTGTCGTATTCGGCATGGCTGTTCGCGGTCAACGGCCTGGTGATGGCCCTGGTGATCCTCGCTCAACGCGGCCCAGGCGTCGTCTCGACACTCGGTCCGCACTGGCGCGCCGGCCTGCTCGGCGGCGCCATGTCCATGCTGGCCTACAGCATCGCCATCTGGGCCATGACCCTGGCGCCGGTGGCACTGGTTTCGGCGCTGCGTGAAACCAGCGTGGTGTTCGCCCTGCTGATCGGCCGGCTATGGCTCAAGGAAAGCCTGCCGCCGCTGCGCGCCGTGGCCTGCCTGATCATTCTCGCCGGCGTGGCGATGATGAAGCTGAGCTGAATCGCCGCGAGGGCTCTGGCCCGGTATCCCGCACAGTTGCCGCGTGGTTATGGCGTAGCCCCGGTGCTATGATCCCTGCCCTGCGTCGCAAAGGGTACAAATCCGCCGACGCATGTTTGGCCGCCCGTGATCGGCCTTGCGCTCATCGCAACAGACCTGATTAGGAGAATAACCATGGCTTTCGAATTGCCGCCGCTGCCGTACGCACACGATGCCCTGCAGCCGCACATCTCCAAGGAAACCCTGGAGTTCCACCACGACAAGCACCACAACACCTATGTCGTGAACCTGAACAACCTGGTGCCCGGCACCGAGTTCGAAGGCAAGAGCCTGGAAGAAATCGTCAAGACCTCCTCCGGCGGTATCTTCAACAACGCCGCCCAGGTGTGGAACCACACCTTCTACTGGAACTGCCTGAGCCCCAACGGCGGCGGTCAGCCGACCGGCGAACTGGCAGCGGCCATCGACAAGGCGTTTGGTTCCTTCGACGCGTTCAAGGAAGAGTTCAGCAAGGTCAGCATCGGCACCTTCGGTTCCGGCTGGGGCTGGCTGGTGAAGAAGGCCGACGGCTCCCTGGCCCTGGCCAGCACCATCGGCGCCGGCTGCCCGCTGACCAGCGGCGACACCCCGCTGCTGACCTGCGACGTCTGGGAGCACGCCTACTACATCGACTACCGCAACGTGCGTCCGAAGTATGTCGAGGCGTTCTGGAACCTGGTCAACTGGGACTTCGTGGCGAAGAACTTCGCCGCCTGAGCCCCTGGCCGATGAAAATGCCCCTCTGATGCGAGTCAGGGGGGCTTTTTTTTGCCTGTTGCAACCTGGCGGCATCGACAGGCGGCGCTCAAGACCTGAGGTTTCTTTCCGACACAGAGCGGGTAGTGCCAGCCGAGGACCTGTCCACCTTTCAACGCGAGCCGCGTCGTCACGGGAAACGTCCGCCGCGCCCTGGGCGCGACCAGATTGGTCGCCCCATGCATACGGCCTTTGACTGGCAACGCGAGTTTGCCAATACTCAACTCCAATCCGGCGCCGGGTATCGCACAAGGAACTGCCATTTGAAGCTGGAACTCAAGCACAGCCTGTCCGTGAAACTGCTGCGCGTGGTGCTGTTGTCCGCGCTTGCCGTGGGCGTGGTGCTCAGCCTCGGGCAGATCGTGTTCGACATCTACAAGACGCGCCATTCCATCACCAGCGATTCCCAGCGCATTCTCGGCATGTTCCGCGACCCCTCCACCCAGGCGGTCTACAGCCTGGATCGCGAGATGGGCATGCAGGTGGTCGAAGGCCTGTTCCAGCACGAGTCGGTGCGCCAGGCGTCCATCGGCCATCCGGGTGAGCAGATGCTCGCCGAGAAGAGCCGCCCCCTCGCCGACCTGCCCCTGCGCTGGCTGACCGACCCGATCCTCGGCGAGGAGCAGCAGTTCAGCACCCGTCTGGTCGGCCGCGAGCCGTACAACGAATACTACGGCGACCTGAACATCACCCTCGACACCGCGCTGTACGGAGAAAGCTTTCTCACCAATTCGGTGATCATCTTCATCTCCGGGGTGTTGCGCGCCCTGGCCATGGGCCTGGTGCTGTACCTGGTCTATTACTGGCTGCTCACCAAGCCGCTGGCCAAGATCATCGAGCACCTGAGCAACATCAACCCGGACCGCCCCAGCGAGAACAAGCTGCCGATGCTCGCCGGCAACGAAAAGAACGAACTGGGCCTGTGGATCAACACCGCCAACGGGCTGCTCGCCTCGATCGAACGCAACACGCACCTGCGCCGCGAGGCGGAAAACAGCCTGCAGCGCATGTCGCAGTACGACTTCCTGACCAGCCTGCCCAACCGCCTGCAACTGCAGCAGCAACTCGAACAGATCCTCGAGGATGCCGGCCGCCTGCAGCGCCGCGTGGCGGTGCTGTGCGTCGGCCTGGACGACTTCAAGGGCATCAACGAGCAGTTCAGCTACCAGACCGGCGACCAGTTGCTGCTGGCGCTGTCCGACCGCCTGCGCAGCCACAGTGGTCGGCTCGGCGCCCTGGCGCGCCTGGGCGGCGATCAGTTCGCCCTGGTGCAGGCCGATATCGAGCAGCCCTACGAAGCCGCCGAACTGGCGCAGAGCGTGCTCGACGACCTGGAAACGCCCTTCACCCTCGACGATCACCAGGTGCAGCTGCGCGCTACCATCGGCATCACCCTGTTCCCGGAAGATGGCGACAGCCCCGAGAAGCTGCTGCAGAAGGCCGAACAGACCATGACCCTGGCCAAGAGCCGTTCGCGCAACCGCTACCAGTTCTACATCGCCAGCGTCGACAGCGAGATGCGTCGCCGCCGCGAGCTGGAAAAGGACCTGCGCGACGCCCTGGCGCTGAACCAGTTGCACGTGGTCTACCAGCCGCAGATCAGCTACCGCGACCAGCGGGTGGTCGGCGTCGAGGCGCTGCTGCGCTGGCAGCACCCGCAGCACGGCTTCGTCGGCCCCGACCTGTTCATCCCGCTGGCCGAGCAGAACGGCAGCATCATCGCCATTGGCGAGTGGGTACTCGACCAGACCTGCCGCCAGCTGCGCGAGTGGCACGACCAGGGCTATGGCGACCTGCGCATGGCGGTCAACCTGTCGACCGTACAGCTGCACCACGCCGAGCTGCCGCGGGTGGTCAACAACCTGATGCAGATGTATCGCCTGCCGGCGCGCAGCCTGGAGCTGGAAGTCACCGAAACCGGCCTGATGGAGGACATCAGCACCGCCGCCCAGCACCTGCTCAGCCTGCGCCGCTCCGGGGCGCTGATCGCCATCGACGACTTCGGTACCGGCTACTCCTCGCTCAGCTACCTGAAGAGCCTGCCCCTGGACAAGATCAAGATCGACAAGAGCTTCGTGCAGGACCTGCTCGACGACGAGGACGACGCCACCATCGTTCGCGCCATCATCCAGCTGGGCAAGAGCCTGGGCATGCAGGTCATCGCCGAAGGCGTGGAAACCGCCGAGCAGGAAGCCTACATCATCGCCCAGGGCTGCCATGAAGGTCAGGGCTACTACTACAGCCGGCCGCTGCCGGCCCGCGAGCTGACCCAGTACCTCAAGCAGTCAAGCCGCTCGCAGCGGCATATCAATCCCGCCACGCTCTGACCTCCCGCCTCAAAACCGGATCGCGCCAGCCGGCGCGATCCGGTGCTGGCACATCGACCCTTTGCTTAAAATGCAAATCTTTCGCATTATGTTGCAGCCCGCGTGGAGCACCACGCGTACTCTCCATTAACACGCAAAGGATTTCGTCATGATTCGTATGCCCCTGGCCTCTGCCAGCCTGCTGACCATCGCCATTGCCCTCGCGGGCTGCGGCGAAGACAAGGCGCCTGCCAACCAAGCCGCCGCCCCGGCTGCGCAAGCGACCGGCAGCAGCGCTCCAGCAGCAGCCGGCGCCTTCGACGAAGCCGCTGCACAGGCCGTGGTCAAGCATTACGCGGATATGGCATCCGCCGTGTTCGAGGACGCCGCCAGCACCGCCAAGAAGCTGCAGAGCGCCGTCGATGCCCTGCTCGCCAACCCCAACGACGAAACCCTGAAAGCCGCTCGCGAAGCCTGGCTGGCCGCGCGCGTCCCCTACATGCAGAGCGAAGTGTTCCGCTTCGGCAACACCATCGTCGACGACTGGGAAGGCCAGGTTAACGCATGGCCCCTGGACGAAGGCCTGATCGACTACGTCGACGCCGACTACCAGCACGCCCTGGGCAACCCGGCGGCAGGCGCCAACATCATCGCCCACACCGAGATCCAGGTCGGCGAAGACAAGCTCGACGTCACCGAGATCACCCCGGACCTGCTCGCCAGCCTCAACGAGCTGGGCGGCTCCGAAGCCAACGTCGCCACCGGCTACCACGCCATCGAGTTCCTGCTCTGGGGCCAGGACCTGAACGGCACCGGTCCCGGCGCCGGCGAGCGTCCGGCCACTGACTACCTGGTCGGTGACGGCGCCACCGGCGGCCACAACGAGCGTCGCCGTGCCTACCTGAAAGCCGCCACCGAGCTGCTGGTCGCCGACCTCGACGAAATGGCCGGTCAGTGGAAAGCCGGCGTGGCCGACAACTACCGCGCCACCCTGGAAGGCGAATCCGCCGAGAACGGCCTGCGCAAGATGCTCTTCGGCATGGGCAGCCTGTCCCTCGGCGAGCTGGCCGGCGAGCGCATGAAGGTCGCCCTGGAAGCCAACTCCACCGAAGACGAGCACGACTGCTTCAGCGACAACACCCACAACTCCCACTACTACAACGGCCTGGGCATCCGTAACGTCTACCTGGGCGAGTACAAGAAGGTCGACGGCAGCACCCTCAGCGGCCCGAGCCTGTCGTCGCTGGTCGCCAAGGCCGACGCCGCCACCGACAGCACCGTGAAGGCCGATCTGGACGCCACCCAGGCCAAGCTCCAGGCCCTGGTCGACAGCGCCGACAAGGGTGTGCACTTCGATCAACTGATCGCCGCCGGCAATGCCGAAGGCCAGCAACTGGTGCGCGACGCCATCGCGGCCCTGGTCAAGCAGACCGGTGCCATCGAACAGGCCGCCGGCAAGTTGGGCATCAGCGACCTGAACCCGGACACCGCCGATCACGAGTTCTGATCGGCACGGTAACCGAGCGATGAACAAGCCGGTGCGCGGTTTCGCACCGGCTTTTTTGTGCCTGGCGGCGTACCACGTCGCGAGCACAGGAGGTATTCATGAAGCCCACATGCTATGTGGTCGTCACCGCCCACCGGAGCGAATATCCGGACCCCATCGGCTTCGACGCCGGAACCCTGCTTCAGCTTGGCGAGCGCTACGACGGCCCTGAAGACTGGCAAGACTGGTATTTCTGCCGCACCGACGCACACCCTGGCGGCTGGGTGCCGCTGAGCATTCTCGAATTGCTTGGCGACGGTAGCGCACGTGCGCTGGAAGGCTATACCGCGCGGGAACTGGATACCCGGATCAACGAACACCTGGTTGCCAGCCGCCACCTCAACGGCTGGCTATGGTGCCTGCGCGAGGTCAGCGGCGAAACCGGCTGGGTTCCGGCGCAGAGCCTGGTTGCGCTGGCCGATTAAACGCAAATCCATCTTATTTAAACCGGCGCAGACTGCTAAGATTCCCGCCCTCGATTTCTGCCCTGCGGATCATCCATGCCAGCGTCACCCGGTCGCCTGTTGCCACTGTTGTTTCTGGCTCTCGGCCTGACCGCCTGCGACAAGTCGCCGACTTTCACCGCAGCCGAACCCGGCGAAGCACTGTCCGGCGGCGCTGCCACCGTGTCACGCAGCGACCGCGTGGCCTTCTCCCTGCCCTCCGCCAATCTGGCGCCCGAACGCCGCCTGGACTTCAGCGTGGGCAACAGCTTCTTTCGCAACCCCTGGGTGATCGCCCCCTCGACCACCACGGCCCGTGACGGTCTCGGCCCGCTGTTCAACACCAATGCCTGCCAGAACTGTCATGTCCGCGATGGCCGCGGCCACCCGCCAGAGCCAGGCAGCGTCAACGCGATGTCGATGCTGGTACGCCTGTCGATTCCGGCTGGTGACGCCGACCGTGCCGTACTGGAGCGCCTCGGTGTGCTGCCCGAGCCTACCTACGGCGCCCAGCTGCAGGACATGGCCAACCCCGGCGTTGCCCCGGAAGGCAAGGTGCGCGTCGAATACAGCACCGAGCAGGTGCGCTTCGCCGACGGCTACAGTATCGAGCTGCGCAAACCGCAGCTGAATATCAGCCAGCTTGGCTACGGGCCGATGCACCCGGCCACCCTGTTCTCGGCGCGCGTCGCTCCGCCGATGATCGGCCTGGGGCTGCTCGAGGCGATTCCCGAAGCAGCGATCTTGGCCAACGCCGACCCGGATGATCGCAACGGCGATGGCATCAGGGGCCAGCCCAATCGGGTGTGGGACGATGCACGTCAGCAAACCGTCCTTGGCCGTTTCGGCTGGAAGGCCGGGCAACCGACGCTCGAGCAGCAGAACGCCCACGCCTTCCTGCAGGACATGGGCCTGACCAGCAATCTGCTGCCCACCGACGGCTGCACCGAGGCGCCGACCGCCTGCCGCCAAGCGCCCCATGGCGGCCAGCCGGAAGTCAGCGACAACATCATGAGCATGGTGCTGTTCTACACCCGCAACCTCGCCGTGCCGGCGCGCCGTGGTGTCGACGACGCCCAGGTGCTGGCCGGCAAGAGCCTGTTCCACCGTGCCGGCTGCCAGGGCTGCCACACGCCCAGCTTCGTTACCGCCGCCGATGCCGCCGAACCGGAGCTGGCAGGCCAGACCATTCGCCCCTATAGCGATCTGTTGCTGCATGACATGGGCGACGGCCTGGCCGATGGCCGCGACGAGTTTCTTGCCAATGGTCGCCAGTGGCGCACCGCGCCGCTGTGGGGCATCGGCCTGACCGAAACGGTCAGCGGCCATACCCAGTTCCTGCACGATGGCCGCGCCCGCAACCTGCTCGAAGCCATCGCCTGGCACGGCGGCGAAGCCGAAGCAGCCAAGCAGCGGGTGCTGCAATTTTCCAGCGAGGAGCGCGCCGCGCTCCTGGCCTTTCTGAACTCACTGTAAGGAGCCGCGCATGATTCGTTCTCCGCTGACCGTCGCCCTGCTGGGCCTGACCCTGGCTGCCTGTTCGCCGGCCGACCCACAGGCCACCACCAGTTCGGCGCTGGCCGAAGGCGTGTTGCTACCGGCCCACGCCACCTGGAAGGAGGCGGATGTTGCCCTGGCCAGCAGCGCCAAGGCGTTCTGCGCCGGCCAGGAAGACCTGGGCAGCGCCCGCCAAGCCTTCTTCACCGCCCAGAGCGCCTGGGCCAGCCTGCAGCCACTGGCGGTGGGGCCGCTGGCCGAAGGCAACCGCGCCTGGCAGGTGCAGTTCTGGCCGGACAAGAAGAACCTGGTGGCCCGCCAGGTCGAGGCGCTGGTCAAGGCCAAGCCGCAACTCGGCGCGGCCGATCTGGAAAAGGCCAGCGTGGTGGTCCAGGGGCTCACCGCATACGAATACCTGATGTTCGACCCCGAGATCGACCTGCACAACGCCGAGCAGAAAGCCCGTTATTGCCCGCTGCTGGTAGCCATCGGCGAGCACCAGCAGGCACTGGCCAGCACGGTGCTGGAAAAGTGGCAAGGCGACGAAGGCGCCCTGGCGCTGTTTCGCACCTTCCCCAACGAGCGGTACGCCGAAGCGGGCGAGGCGATTTCCGACATGCTGCGCACCCAGGTCAGCGCCATCGACGGCCTGAAGAAGAAGCTCGGCGCCCCCCTGGGCCGGCAGAGCAAGGGTGTGCCGCAGCCCTACCAGGCCGAAGCCTGGCGCAGCCAGGCCAGCCTGAGCAACCTGGGTGCCGCTCTGAGCGGCGCCGAGCAGCTCTGGCACGGCGCCAAGAATGACGGCCTGCAGGCCCTGCTCGGCAGCGATCAGGCCGATCTGAAGAAACGCATCGATGCTGCCTACGCCGAGAGCCGCAAGCAGCTCGCCGGCCTGCAGCGCCCGCTCGGCGAACTGCTCGCCAACGACGCCGGCCGCCAGAGTCTCAACGCCTTCTACGACAGCCTCAACGTGCTGCACCGCCTGCACGAAGGCGAGCTGGCCCGGGCGCTGGGCATCCAGCTGGGCTTCAACGCCCACGACGGAGACTGAACCATGACCATGAAACGCCGGGCATTCCTCGGCCTGAGCGCCACCCTGCTGGCGGCCGGCGCCGTCGGCGGCTGGAAGCTGACCCATACCGGCCACCAGCCGCTGCTGCTGTCAGCGCGCAACGATGAAGGCGGCAAGCACTATGCGGTCGGCTATCGCCTCGATGGCGAGCGCGCCTTCGTCACCCAGGTGACCGAGCGCTGCCATGACGTGGTGCCCCACCCCAGCCTGCCCATGGCGCTGTTCGTCGGGCGCCGCCCTAGCACCGAAAGCTACCTGATCGACACCCGCGATGGCCGCCTGCTGCAGACCCTGCACAGCGAGCAGGATCGGCACTTCTACGGCCACGCGGTGTTCCACAAGGACGGCGAATGGCTGTACGCCACCGAGAACGACACCCGCGACCCCGGTCGTGGCGTGATCGGCGCCTATCGCCTGGAAGGCGAGCGCCTGGTGCACCGCGACGAGCTGTCCAGCCACGGCCTGGGCCCGCACCAGCTGCTGTGGATGCCCGACGGTGAAACCCTGGTGGTGGCCAACGGCGGCATTCGCACCGAGGCGGAAAGCCGGGTGGAGATGAACCTCGACGCCATGGAGGCCAGCCTGGTGCTGATGGGCCGCGACGGTACCCTGCGCAGCAAGGAACAGCTGCCCGAGCCGATGAACAGCGTGCGCCACCTGGCCGTGGCCAGCGACGGCACCGTGGTCAGCGGCCAGCAATACATGGGCGATGCCATGGACGCCGTGCCGCTGGTGGCGATCAAGCGCCCGGGCCAGCCGTTCCAGCACTTCCCCATGGCCGATGCACAGCGCCAGATGATGAGCCAGTACACTGCCAGCGTGGCGGTGCACAGCGACCTGCGCCTGTTGGCGATGACCGCACCGCGGGGCAATCGCCTGTTCATCTGGGACCTGGACAACGGCGCGGTGCGCCTGGACGCCGCCCTGCCCGATTGCGCCGGCGTCGGCGCGGTGGAGAACGGTTTCGTGGTCAGCGCCGGTATCGGCCGTTGCCGCCTCTACGACTGCCGCAGCGAACGCATCGCCATGCAGCCCCTGGAACTGCCGGCCGGCTTCTGGGACAACCACCTGCGCCTGGCTTGACGGCCAGGAAGGTGGCGAGAGCGGACATCGGCGGAGTATTTGTGGGAGCGGGCCATGCCCGCGAAAATCACGAGCATAGCTGCTACAGCGAGTCAGCCAGCATCAACGTGTTGTTTGTACGTTCGGTTCCGCTCTGACGAGCGGGTTACTTTTGGCATTGCCCTGTACGGACCGGAGACATAGTGGACGCATGTGCGGGGACATGGTTGACACATTATGGACGCTAATAATCCGGCATGTTCAGGTCGATGGTTCGAAGATGGTGATGACAAAAATACAGGTCAAATAATAAGTCACTGTCTGCACGAGGACGGACAGCAACCAGTTGCCCAGCTAGCCCTTTGGCGACACGGAAGTAGCGTTTCCTGAAGCGCAAGCGGTTGTGATAGACCTTGGTCAGCACGTCATCCACGCCATATTCGAACTCAGGCAGCGTCTCAGGAAATCGCCAGGGGCTCATGCGGTAACGTGACATCGGCACCTGATAGCCCAGGGCTTCGTGAGGCCGTTGATGGTTGTAGATGTTGCGCCAGCGATCCAAGGCGGCTTGCGCCTCATCCAAACTATGAAAGTGTTTGCCCTTGAGGGCTTCGAGCTTGAGTGCTCGATGAAATCGCTCGCACTTACCATTGGTTTGAGGATGGTAAGGACGGCTGAAACTTAACCTGACGCCTAGCCTGACCAGCCAAACACCGAGCTCAGAGAGTTCTCCCGGGTTACGTGGTGACCCCCAGGGCGGGCCGTTATCCACATTGATGCGCGCCGGTAAACCGTAACAGCGAAAGATCTCAATGAGCTTCTCCTGAACCGTCAGACGCTGTTGATTGCCACAAGCCTGGATCGCAAGGCTGAAGCGCGAGTGATCGTCCACCACGGTAAGTGGGTGGCAATGACCCTCAGCGGTCTGAAAATAGCCTTTGAAGTCCATCTGCCAGAGGTCATTGGGCGCATCATGCTCAAAGCGCAGCCAAGGCTTCTTGATCTCCTCGCCTGCTGGCTCGACCAAGCCGTGTCGATGCAAAACATTGGTGACCGTGCTGGGCGCAATGGAACAGTTCAGCACATGGCTAATCTTGCGCCCGCCCCAGGCAGGGTGCTCGCGACGCAAGGCGACAACCTTTGCCTCAAGATCCGGTAGCGTCTGAGAGGGGCTGCTGTGCGGCCGCCTTGAGTGCTCCTGCAATCCTTCGGAGCCATGCTCTGCATAGCGGCGTAGCCATTTGTATGCTGTTTGCGGACTGATACCGAAACGCCGACATAACTCTCGTCGGTTGCTGGCGGCATCTAACGCCAAGGCAACGAACTCTTCCTTCAGGCTCATAGCATCTCTCGTATTCCAGGGCATGGTGGGACTCCCGGCAAGGTCTACTCACCGAAAGTGTCAACCATGTCCCCGTACACCTGTCAGCTATGTCTCCGGTCCGTACAGCATTGCCCCAAAAGTAACCAAAAAGTCTAGCCCCGACATCCAGCCCCAGCTGCGCTGGGGTTCCCTCATTGCATCGTCGTTCCGGGGGCCGGCCTGGAAGGGCCATCCATGGCCCATCAGGCCTCTCGTCGCATCCATGCGGCTCGTCCCCCTATACAACGATTCCATTCGGCCTCCTGAAGGGGCGATTGATGTCGTCTGCTATTGCCGAGCAGCAGAAACATCAAAAAGCAAAAGCGGCGAGTGGCTGCTCCTGCCTTAAAGCAACCCCAACTGCTCGGCTCTGGGCTCGTTGTCGGTATACGGCGGCAACGGTGGCAAGCCGGGCAGGCGCTCGCTCAGCAGCTCGTGAAAACGCAATGCCTGGGCCGCGGCCAGGTGATTATCCGGGGTATGCAGGAATACGTGGGGTGTCAGGCCCTGCTCGATCCAGGCCGCCACCTTGTCCAGCCAGGGCTCCAGAAAAGCCTGGTTGGCGTCCAGATCGGGCCCGCCGATAAAGCGCACCTGGGGGCTGTCGGTGAACGCCGCCGGGCGAATCGGCAGGCGCGGCTTCTTGGCCTGGGCATGCAGCACCGCCGGATCCCTGGAGGTGCAACTGAACAGCGCCCGGGAATCCAGGCAGATACGCTCGACGCCACGCTCGTGAAGCAGCCGATTCAGTACCCGCTCCTCGTCGCCCTTGTCGAAGAATGCCGGATGGCGCACTTCCACGGCGATCCGCCGGTAAGGGAATTCATCCAGCCAAACCGCCAGCTCCCCCAACCGCGAAGGGCCGAACTGCGCCGGCAGCTGCAGCCACAGCGGCGTGACCCGCTCGCCCAGCGGGGCGAGCAGGTCGAGAAATGCCTGGGTGCTGCCCACCTGGTCACGCAGGTCACCTTCGTGGCTGATGTCCTTGTGCACCTTGGCGCAGAAGCGAAAATGCGCGGGCATGCGCGCCACCCAGCGCTCGAGCTTGTCCCCGTCGGGCCGCGCATAGAAGGTGGTGTTGCCCTCCACCGCATTGAACACGCGGCAATAGTGCTCCACGCTGTCGCTCATGTTCAGGTCTGGCGGGTAAAAGCTGCCGCGCCAGGCGAGTTCGTTCCAGGAGGGACAACCAAGGAAGTACGGAAGCATCGAGAATCGCTGATCGGCGGAAAACGCCTATTGTGCCTGACAAGGCGAGGCAGGCCGACCCCAAGTCGATCAGGCGTAGAGATCCAGGCCCAATACCTGCTGCGCATCCACCTCGCGGGCGAAGGCTGCGGTGCTGCTGTAGCTGGCGATGGCCTGGGCGGCGCGATTGCTCATGGCGGGCTGGTAGGTGACGTCCAGCGAGCGCACCGGGAAGTTGTCGGTGCTCGCATTGCTCTGTTGCACGCGACGGATCTGCGGGGTCTGCTCGAAGCCCTGGGTGCCGGCGGTCGACGACGGTTGCTCGCGCTTGACCTCTACTTCCCGGTTCGCCTCGCGATAAGGCGTGACCGCGGTTCCCGAGCGGGGACCACGATCCGGTGAGTAGGGCGCGATGTTACCGTCGATACGCATCAATGAAGGCTCGGCAGGAAGGCGTGCGGAAGTACTGGCAATCTAGCTGCGCCGCCCCCCCTTGGCAATGGATGCCGAGAAGTTGACGACAAAAGGACGACCCTCTCGTCGGCCATGGTTCAAAAGCCCGCCGGCGGCGGCATCTTCGGCGTAGCGACCTGATCGCGCAGATAGATCGGCTGGGCCTGGTCGGCCACCACGGCCTCGCCCCGGTCCCAGGCAAAACGGGCCAGGCTCAGCAGGTCTTCGGCATGGGGCAGCATCGCGCCATCGCAGGCCACGACCTGGCCACCGATACGCTCGGCGAAAGTGCCCCAGCCGGTGCCGGCACCGAACCACTGGCCCTGGGCACCGTCCGGCAGTTGCGCCCGCTCCGGCGCCAGCACCGCTTCGCGCCCGACCAGGCGCATCTCACCCGCCTCGGCGCGGTAGCAGCCCCAGTACACCTCGTCCATGCGCGCATCGATGGCGGCGGCCACCTGGCTGGCACCCTGCTCGCGCTGCGCGCGCTGTGCCAGCACCGCCAGGTTGGAAACCGGCAGCACCGGACGGTCCAGGGCGAAGGCCAGCCCCTGCACCACGCCGATGGCAATGCGCACACCGGTGAAGGCCCCTGGGCCGCGCCCGAATGCGATGGCATCCAGCGCCGCCAGCGCGACGCCCTGCTCGGCCAGCAGCGCCTTGATCATCGGCAGCAGCTTCTGGGCATGCAGGCGCGGAATCACCTCGTAGTGGCTCGTCACCCGGCCGTCATGCAGCAGGGCGACGGAGCAGGCTTCGGTGGCGGTGTCGAGGGCCAGCAGAGTGGTCATGGCATTGTGTACAGGTGGCTGAGCGGGCGGGCATTAAAACGGTTTGGGCCGGTTTTTTCCAGCGCAGCGAGCCAACCGGTGCCGCCGAAAGCACGCCTGGCGGCCAGGCGACCGCCCGAGCCCAGCACCGGCGCCCAGGCGGGCGCCGAACAACCGATCAGCGATCGGCCAGGGGGCCTACCACTTCTCGATAACGGGCTTGGCGGCCCAGGCCTTGAGCGGCTCCTTGGACCAGGTGCCGTAACCGGCATTCGGGAACACGATCCACTCGGTGCCCCACTTCGCCGACTCGGCTTCGGCGGTGGCGCGTTGTTCGGCCACCGGTGTCTTGCGGAACCGTGCGTCGAAATCATGCAGGGTATCGCCGAGCAGCATCACGATGCGATGGTCCTTGGCGACCAGCGCACGACGCTCCACCTTGGGCGGCCCGAGCAGCAGCACGCTGTCGGCGCTGACCTGGGGCAGGTCGAGCTTCTTCAGGGCCTTGAGGGTGTAGTCCTTCTGCTCCTCGGAGCGGTCGGACACGTAGCGGATGGCCACACCCAGCTTGTCGGCATGCTCGAGGAATTTCCTGGCACCGGGGATCAGCACCGGATCGCCGTCACGCTCCCAGGGCAACCAGGTGTCCCAGCCGTCGTAGGTGTGGCAGTTGGCGAGATCGCGTGCCAGCAGCGCGGAGTTGTCGATCACCGTTTCATCCACGTCGGTGACGATGGCCAGCTTGGAAGGATCATCGGCCGCCGCCACGGCGGCGTCGAGTTTCTCGGTGGCAATGTTGTAAGCCTGCATCTGCAAGGCGCGAACTTCCGCCGATTGCTGCTGGTAACGCAGCGCCATGGTGAACTGGTCAACCGAGCACTCGCCCTTCTTGTCGGGGGCGCCGTCGGCCAGGGCGACGGATGCACTCAGTACCGATAACGCGAGGGCGATGGGCAAGCAGGCGAATCTTCTGTTCTGGGTCATGGAATGCACTCTGATGGGGTGGTGGTTATGACCGCCTTTCTCGAAGTTCTTCGTGACGGTCGAGCAAACCAGCAGACGCAGACGGGCGCCGACTGGAATTGCGGACATGCCAGCTGGCAACGAAGATGCTGGATAGTAGCGAAACGGCAGCTGCCGTGACTGCTCGCATGCGACCTGCGCCTGAGTCGCGACCGCCCTGGCATGCCCAGAAACGACAACGGCCCGCAAGCGGGCCGTTGTAGAAGTGGGTCAGGTCAGCTCAGCGCTGCCAGCACCTTGGCGGTGATCTGCTCGACCGAGCCGACGCCTTCGATGGCGCTGTACTTGGGCGTGCCCTCGGCGGCCGACAGCTTCTGGTAGAAATCCACCAGCGGCTTGGTCTGCGAATGGTAGACCGACAGGCGATGGCGTACGGTGGCTTCCTTGTCGTCTTCGCGCTGGATCAGCTCTTCACCGGTTTCGTCGTCCTTGCCGGCTACTTTCGGCGGGTTGTGCTCGGTGTGGTAGACGCGGCCCGAGCCAGGGTGCACGCGGCGACCGGCGATGCGGCCGACGATCTCTTCGTCGTCGACGGCGATTTCCACCACGTGGTCGATCTGCACGCCGGCATCCTTGAGGGCCTGGGCCTGCGGAATGGTGCGCGGGAAGCCGTCGAACAGGAAGCCGTTGGCGCAATCGGGCTGGGCGATGCGCTCCTTGACCAGGTTGATGATCAGCTCATCGGAAACCAGGCCGCCAGCGTCCATCACGCTCTTGGCTGCCAGGCCCAGCTCGGTGCCGGCCTTGACCGCCGCACGCAGCATATCGCCGGTGGAGATCTGGGGAATCGAGAATTTCTTGGTGATGAAACCTGCCTGAGTACCTTTGCCGGCACCGGGCGCCCCCAACAGAATCACGCGCATCGATGTGCTCCTCAAGTTCTTGGTAGTGATGGTGGACTCGCCTTGCGGGGCCAATCGCAACTGGGTTTCGCCAGCCCGGCCAGGTGCCGAACTGTCAGAAGGTCGATCAAGATACACAGCGCTCCAATGCCGCACAAGCGGTCGAAAGTCGCCGCCCATGGCGACTTCATCGTGCTTGTGCCGTTACGCCTGTACAGCTTGAACGCAGCCGAGCAGCGGGCGCCATGCAACCAAAGTCGCAAGCGCGCCTCCAGCGACCAATGTCTGCACATAGCCGGAAATTCCCGGCTTTTTGCCCCCTGATCCCTGAAACTAGCCAGTCGGCGGCAGCCCTCAACCGGTATTGCGCAGCCCGGCGGCGATTCCCGCGACACTGACCAGCAGCGCCTGCTCCAGCGCGCTGCCTGCCTCCTGTTCGCGCTGCCGGGAACGGGCCAGCAATTCGGCCTGCAACAGGTGCAGCGGATCCAGGTAGGTGTTGCGCACGGTGATGAATTCCAGGGTCTCGGGACTATGGGTCAACAGCTGCGATTGGCCGGTCAGGCCCAGCACCACCTCGCTCGCCTGCGACAATAGGTCGCGTAAATGGGCGCCCAGGGGATGCAGTTCGCTGCTCACAAGGCGCTCGTCGTACAGCCTGGCGATCGACTCGTCGGCCTTGGCCAACACCATTTCCAGCATGTCGATCCGGGTGCGGAAGAACGGCCACTGCTCGCGCATTTCGCGCAGCAGCTGACCTTCGCCGCGCTGCAGCGCATTGCGCAGGGCGGCCTCCCAGCCCAGCCAGGCGGGCAGCATCAGACGCGTCTGGGTCCAGGCGAAGATCCACGGGATCGCCCGCAGGCTTTCCACCCCGCCCTCGCGGCGCTTGGCGGGCCGGCTGCCCAGGGGCAGGCGTCCGAGTTCCTGCTCGGGGGTGGCCTGGCGGAAGTACTCGACGAACTGCGGATGCTCGCGCACCACGCCGCGGTAGGTGGCCACGCCGTCGGCGGCCAGCTTGTCCATCTGCTCGCGCCAAGCCTGTCGCGGCGCCGGCGGCGGCAACAAGGTGGCCTCCAGCACCGCGGCCAGGTAGAGATTGAGGTTCTGCTCGGCGATATCCGGCATGCCGAATTTGAAGCGGATCATCTCGCCCTGCTCGGTGGTGCGAAAGCGCCCGTTCACCGAACCGGGCGGCTGCGACAGGATCGCCTCGTGGGCCGGGCCGCCGCCGCGCCCCACGGTGCCGCCGCGGCCATGGAACAGCAACAGCTCGACAGCATGTTCACGGCAGATCCTCACCAGGCTTTCCTGGGCGCGATACTGCGCCCAGGCGGCCGCCGTGGTGCCGGCGTCCTTGGCGGAATCCGAATAGCCGATCATCACTTCCTGCGGGCCCTGCAGACCGGCTCGATAGTCCGGCAGACCGAGCAGTCGCTCGATGGCGATGGCGGCGTTGTCCAGGTCCGCCAGGGTCTCGAACAGCGGCACCACGCGCATGGGGCGGCGCAGGCCGGCTTCCTTGAGCAAGAGCTGCACGGCGAGCACGTCCGAGGCGGCGCCGGCCATGGAAATCACGTAGGAACCCAGCGAGGCTGCCGGCGCAGCTGCCACTTCGCGGCAGGTGGCGAGCACTTCGGCCGTGTCGTCGCTGGGCTTGAAATCGGCCGGCAGCAAGGGCCGGCGACCGCGCAGTTCATCCTGCAGGAACGCCAGCCGCTGTTCTTCGTCCCAGCTGTCATAGCGACCCAGGCCCAGGTACTCGGTGATCTCGGCCATGGCCGAGGCATGGCGGGTGGCGTCCTGGCGCACGTCGAGGCGCACCAGGAACAGACCGAAAGTGCTGACGCGGCGCAGGAAATCCAGCAGCGGGCCATCGGCGATCACGCCCATGCCGCAGTCATGCAGGGAGCGGTCGCAGAGCAGCAGCGGCTCGCGCAGGTCGGCGTTGTCGTGCAGCACCTGCGCCGGTGGATTGACCGGCCCGGCCAGGGATTCGTGGGCCCAGGTACGGGTGGCACGCAGCCGCTCGCGCAGTTGCTTGAGCACCGCCCGATACGGCTCGGCGCTGTCGCCGGCGCGGGCGCGCAGCTCGTCGTTGGCGCGCTGCATGGACAGTTCGGCGGCCAGGCTGTCGATGTCGCGCAGGTACAGGTCGGCGGCCATCCAGCGGGCCAGCAGCAACACCTCGCGGGTCACCTTGGCGGTCACGTTGGGGTTGCCGTCGCGATCGCCGCCCATCCAGGAGGCGAAGCGAATCGGCGCGGCCTCCAGGGGCAGGCGCTGCCCGGTTTCGCGCTGCAACGCCTGGTCGGCCTTGCGCATCACCGTGGGCAGCGCGTACCACAGTGAATTCTCGATCACCGCGAAGCCCCATTTGGCTTCGTCCACCGGGGTGGGTCGCACCCGGCGGATTTCCTCGGTGTGCCAGGCCTCGGCGATCAGCCGTTGCAGGCGGCTGGCGATGGCATCGTGCTCGGCGTTCGACAGGTCACTGTGGTCCTGCTCGGCCAGTTGGGCGGAAATGGCGTCGTACTTCTGGATCAGCGTGCGCCGTGATACCTCGGTGGGGTGCGCGGTGAGCACCAGTTCGATATCCAGCTGCGCGACCTGGCGGGCCAGGGCCTCGCGATCATGGCCATTGGCGCGCAGGCGCTGCAGGAGCTCGTCGAACACCCGGTTTTCGAAGGGTTGCGCCTCGCCGGCTTCACGACGGCGCACGCGGTGGTACTGCTCGGCGATATTGGCCAGGTTGAGAAACTGGTTGAAGGCCCGGGCCACCGGCAGCAGCTCGTCGTCGGCGAGCCCGTCAAGGGTGTCGCTGAGCTGCCGTGCGCCGTCGGCCGAGCCCTGGCGCGCGGCCTTGGCGCCCTTGCGGATGCGCTCGATCTTGTCGAGAAAGGCCTCGCCGTGCTGGTCGCGGATGGTACTGCCGAGCAGCTCACCGAGCTGGTGAACGTCCTCGCGTAGACGTGCATCGATTTGCGTCATACCAGTCTCCCTGCGCCTCTGCGTGAGCCTTCAGATTGCCCAGCCATGACGCGCCTGACAAGCCGCCCTGCGACCAAAGCCGCAGGTAGGCCTCGCCGTGAGCATCCACCGGAACGCCGCCGAACGGTCCGGGTCTCTAGAAGACACCCCTGCCCCGAGGTACCTATGAAGATCCGCCAGCTCGTCCAGCAATGGGAACAGAATGCCACCGGCCGCCTGGCCAGCACGCCCTACCAGGTGCACCTGGATGTGGAGGCCGCTGCTCGCCTGGCCGCGCTCGGACATATGTACCCCAAGCGTCGCCCCGAGGAACTGCTGGCCGAATTGCTGGCGGCCGCCCTGGAAGACCTGGAGGCCAGCATGCCGTACGTACAGGGCAGCCAAGTGGTGGCCACCGATGAAGAAGGCAACCCGGTCTACGAGGACATCGGCCCGACCCCACGCTTTCTCGAACTGGCCCGCCATTACCGCCAGGAGCTCGATGCCGAACAGCCGACGACCATGCCCTGATCGATCGGTCAGCCGTGCAGGCCGCTGATGGCGCGGCCTGCGCCGGGTTGCCGAGGTCACCGTACTGGCAATACGCAGTTTTTTGCTGAACGTTTCGCACCGCTTCCAACTCACAGAATTATGCCGACGCGACCATTGGTCGCCGGAGAAAAACTTACTCAGCTGCTATCGCTCCTGAGCTCCGCACGGCAGGTAACCATCGTGGAACCGACTGTTTTGCCAGTTATTTACCAATGGAGTTGCACACCATGACCGCTAAAACTGCCCCAAACGCTCGTACCCAACTGGCCAGCTGGAAGGTCGCTGCGCTGGCCATCGGCAGCAGCCTGCTGCTGGCTGGTTGCGCGGGCAATCCGCCCAGTGAACAGATGGCCGTGACCAAGTCCGCCGTCAATGAAGCCGTCAGCTCAGGTGGCACGGAGTTCGCTGCGGTGGAAACCAAATCCGCTCAGGACAAACTCAAGCAGGCCGAACTGGAGCTGGTCGAAAAGAACTACAAAGAAGCCAAGCGTCTGGCCGAGCAGGCCGAATGGGACGCTCGCGTAGCGACCCGCAAGACCCAGGCAGCCAAGGCTGACAGGGCGCTTCAGGATGCTCAGCAGGGCATCGAAGAGCTGCGTCAGGAAGGCATGCGTGGCGCCCAGCAGATCCGTAAACAGGGTCAGCAGCAATAACGCCCCGCCATTGCTTTCGTCAATTCATAGAAGGATGAACGACCATGCGTAAACAAGTGATGATCCCTGCCCTGCTGGCCCTGAGCGTCGGCCTGGCCGCTTGTGCCTCCAAGCCCAACGTCAACCTGGAACAGGCGCGCAGCAGCTACTCCAGCCTGCAGACCAACCCGGAGTCGGTCAAAGTGGCCGCCCTGGAAACCAAGGACGCCGGCGAAGCGTTGGAGCGTGCTGAAAAAGCCTTCCGCGAGAAAGAAGACGAGAAGCGCGTCGACCAGTTGGCTTATCTGGCCAACAAGCGTATTGAGCTGGCCGAGCAGACCATCGCCCTGCGTACCACCGAGCAGAGCCTGCAACAGAGCGCTGCGCAACGTGCCCAGGCACGCCTGGAAGCGCGCGATGCACAGATCAAGCAGCTGCAGGACAGCATGAACGCCAAGCAGACCGAGCGCGGCACCCTGGTGACCTTCGGTGACGTGCTGTTCGATCTCGATCGCTCCGAGCTCAAGCCCGGCGGCATGCACAACATCACCAAGCTCGCCGACTTCCTGAAGGAAAACCCGGACCGCAAGGTGATCGTCGAAGGCTACACCGACAGCACCGGTTCGGCTCAGTACAACCAGAGCCTGTCCGAGCGCCGTGCCAACTCCGTGCGTGCTGCCCTGGTCAGCCAGGGAGTAGGCCCGGAGCGCATCGTCGCCCAGGGTTATGGCAAGGAATACCCGGTCGCCAGCAACAGCGACTCGGCCGGCCGCGCCATGAACCGTCGTGTGGAAGTGACCATTTCCAACGACGACAAGCAGGTTGCGCCGCGTTCCTCGGTTCGCACCAACTGAAGGCTCCGGCCTGCCTAGGACTCGCCGCGCTCCCCTGAGCGCGGCGACCCAACCAGACAAGCCCCGCTTTTGCGGGGCTTGTCGTTTTCCGGCCTGTCATCCGTTACAGCGCACGGCCCGCTTGCGGTCATCAACCAGAACGCCGCTAAGCCCCTTCTGCTGAAGATCGAACAGCACCAGCACGCCGTCGATGCACTGCGCCACCTGATCGGCAGGCTTGAGGGTCACCTTGTAATCCTCGCCAGGAACGGTCTTGAGCATGGTGAACTCGGCCAGCAGCAAGGCGTCCTCGGGCTTCGCGAAGTGCAGGTAGCCGTAATAGCCGAGCACCGCCACGGTACCGGCGACGCTACCGATGGCAGTGAGAATCAGGGGGATGGGGTTACGCTCTGTCATGCCGATATCTCGGGTGCAGGCCACCCGTGTGAGGCGGCTCAGGGGAAGTGGAGACCGGTCGCGCCATGCCCCACCCGAGCGGCAGCTCAAAGGATGTTGGCGTAGTCGGCTTCGATCCGGTCCAGGCTCAGGTGGTTGAGGAAGTTGGAGAAACACATCCAGGCCGACAGCGAGTTGAGGTCGCGAAACTGCTGCGGCAGGTACTTGGGTGGGCTCACCAGCCCTTCATCGACCAGCTGGCGTAGGGTACGCATATCCTCGAGCGTGGTCTTGCCACAGAACAATAAAGGGATCTGTTCGAGCTTGCCCTTGCGCACGGCGAGCTGGATGTAGTTGTAGATCATGATGAAGCCCTTCAGGTACGACAGGTCCTTGGTGAAGGGCAGGCCGTCCGGCGCCGAGCCGCGGAACGCGCGGCTGGCATTGCTGTAGCTGTCTTCCAGGCTGAAGCCCTGCTCGCGGTAAAAATCGCAGACCTGCAGGAAATCGGCGCCCTGCTCGGCCATGTGGATGGCGCGGGTGCGGTTGGTCAGCTTGCGCAGGCGGCTGGGGTAGGACGCGAAGGCGATCACTTCCATGAGAATCGCCAGGCCTTCCTGAGTCACCGTCGACGAGGGCGGCCCCTTGGCCAGAAAGGTGCAGATCGGCTGGTTCTGGCCATTGAGGGTGGTGGCCACGTGCACTAGGCCTTCATGGACTTCCAGCGCCTTGACGTCACGCTCGTTGAACATGGCATCGCTGCGGATCTTGATGTAATCGGCGCCCGCCGCGGCGTCGGCAAGAATGCCGTCGGATTCGAACACGCGGATGGTGCTGTCGCTCTCGCCGAACACCAGGTTCAGGCGGCTCTGCAACAGCGCCACGGCATCCTTGGCACTCAGCGTCTTGGGTTCGTCCTTGAGGTCACCGCGGCTGTCGATGTTGTTCAGGTAGCCGGAAAACATCAGGCCCAGATCCGCCAGGGTCGGGTCACCAGCATGGAAGGCGTCGGACGCGGCGCCATACAGCTCCTGGGATATCAGCCCGAAATCCGAGGTGCCGCGGGCTTCCAGCATGCGAATCACCATGCGGTACTCGCGGCACATGCGGCGCATGATCTGCCCCACCGGGTTGAACTGGCCGAGCTGGCGGGTGATGTCGCGCTCGATGTTCTGGAATTCCAGCTTCTTGGCGGCCGGGTCGAACGCCAGGGGGCGGCTGTCGTAATAGTTGCGGTCGATGGCCGGCAGCTCGCGGCCCTTGTGCTTGAGAAACGCCTGGCGAATGGAGTCGTCCCATTTCACCGCGTCGAGCACGCGGATCGGCGTTTGCGCCTCGACGATACGGTCGGACAGCGCGCGCACCACCAGTTGGTAGCCGTCGAGTGCTGTGTGGCTGTTCATGGCAATCCTCTTTGCGTGGCTGACGATTTCAGGGCGCGCTGCGCTGATAGCGCGCCACTTCGACGAACAGGTCGGCGTTGGCGGGGTCGTTGAGGTAGGCGAATACCTCCTCCAATTCACTGGTCACCAGCACGCCTTCGCCCTGGGGCATCTCCACGCCGTTACCCGCCAGCTCGCCCTCGGCGATGGCCTGGCGAATGCGCTCGACATCGAGGTTGAAGAGCACCAGTTCGCCCGCCTGGGTCAGTTCGAAGCCGCCGATGGCGAAGTTGGCGCCCAACCGCTTGGGCACACCGGCGGACAGGTACCAGCGCCGCCCATGGTGGGCGACGGTGAAGCTGTAGCTCTGCGCGCTGGGCAGGTTGTCCGGGTTGTCGACGTAGGTGTCGGCCTTGTACAGGTTGGCACCCGAGCGACTGATGTCCAGGTAGCGCAACTCACCCCACTCATCCACGCGTGACCACAGGCCGAGCAGCGGAATCGGCGCTGCCTCGTTGGCCGGGATCGGCTCCTTGAAGGTCACCAGGCAGCCACTCAACAGCAGAAACGACAGCACCACCCATGCGCGCCAGGCTTTCATCATGCTCTCCTTGAGACAGTCGTGGCCGGGCTGATAGTCCGACTCCCTGGCGCAGCGCGTCAAGCGGGGCCTTCATCAACAGGATAGGCGCAGAATCACGGGCAATAAAAAGCCGCCCGGAGGCGGCTCGTTCGACCCTTAGAGCCTGTTCACGATCTCGCGAGCTAGAGCGATCCAAGGGCTAGGCGCCCCCGCAAAAACAAGCGAGGAAGCGGACTGGGCTCGCACGCGAGTTTACAAGTGGTAAATGAGCATTCCGACTGGGCTGGCAATCCAGCTTGTTTTTAACGCAGGAGCGCCGACGCGCAGCAGATCGTGAACAGGTTCTTAGAGTTCCGGGCGCATATGCGGGAATAGAATCACGTCGCGGATCGACGGCGAATTGGTCAGCAGCATCACCAGGCGGTCGATGCCGATGCCCTCGCCCGCGGTCGGCGGCATGCCGTATTCGAGGGCGCGCACGAAGTCGGCGTCGAAATGCATGGCCTCGTCGTCGCCGGCGTCCTTGTCGGCCACCTGCTGCAGGAAGCGCGCAGCCTGGTCTTCGGCATCATTGAGCTCGGAATAGGCGTTGGCGATCTCGCGGCCACCGATGAACAGCTCGAAGCGGTCGGTGACGCTCGGATCGTCGTCGCTGCGCCGGGCCAGGGGCGAGACTTCGAAGGGGTAACGGGTGATGAAGTGCGGCTGCTCCAGCTTGTGCTCGACCAGCTCCTCGAAAATCATCACCTGCAGCTTGCCCAGGCCTTCGAAGCCGAGCACCTTGGCGCCGGCTTTCTTGGCGATGGCGCGGGCCTTGTCCAGGTCCTGCAGATCGGCGGCAGTGATTTCCGGATTGTACTTGAGGATCGAGTCGAACACCGACAGGCGCACGAATGGCTCGCCGAAGTGGAACACCTTGTCGCCGTAAGGCACGTCGGTGCTGCCGAGGATGGTCTGGGCCAGCTCGCGGAACAGCTCCTCGGTCAGGTCCATGTTGTCTTCGTAGTCGGCGTAGGCCTGGTAGAACTCGAGCATGGTGAACTCGGGGTTGTGCCGGGTCGAAACCCCTTCGTTACGGAAGTTGCGGTTGATCTCGAAGACCTTCTCGAAGCCACCGACGACCAGTCGCTTGAGGTACAGCTCCGGCGCGATGCGCAGGAACATGGCCATGTCCAGGGCGTTGTGGTGGGTTTCGAAGGGCTTGGCCGCGGCGCCACCGGGAATGGTCTGCAGCATCGGCGTTTCCACTTCCAGGAAGTCGCGCTCGGCGAGGAAACGGCGGATGTGGGCGATGACCTGGGAGCGCACGCGGAAGGTATCGCGCACCTCTTCGTTGACGATCAGGTCGACGTAGCGCTGGCGGTAGCGTTGCTCGGTGTCGGTCAGGCCGTGGTGCTTGTCCGGCAGCGGGCGCAGCGACTTGGTCAGCAGGCGCACGCCCGTCATCTCGACGTACAGGTCGCCCTTGCCCGAACGGGCCAGGGTGCCTTCGGCGGCGATGATGTCGCCCATGTCCCAGGTCTTGACCTGGGCCAGGGTCTCTTCGGGCAGGGTCTTGCGGTTGACGTAGACCTGGATGCGCCCGCTCATGTCCTGGATGACCATGAAGGCACCGCGGTTGAGCATGATGCGCCCGGCGACCTTGACCGGAATGGCAGCCGCTTCCAGCTCTTCCTTGGTCTTGTCCACGTACTGTTTCTGCAGGTCGGCGCAGAGGTTGTCGCGGCGGAAGTCGTTCGGGAAGGCACTGCCCTGCTCACGGATGACAGCAAGCTTTTCCTTGCGCTGGGCAATCAGCTTGTTTTCTTCCTGTTGCAGTTCGTGCTGGTCGGGCTGTTGGTCGCTCATGGTCGTCTATCTGCCTGGCGTCTAATCACTAATCGATGGGAATCCGCAGGACACCGCCGCTCACCGGCAGCGGAGCCCCACATGGAGTGCGGGATCAAAGGCCCTGTTTGAGGCTGGCTTCGAGGTAACCGTCGAGGTCGCCGTCGAGCACTTTCTGGCAATCGCTACGCTCGACGCCGGTACGCAAATCCTTGATGCGCGAGTCGTCGAGCACATAGGAACGGATCTGGTGACCCCAGCCGATATCCGACTTGCTGTCTTCCAGCGCCTGGGACGCGGCGTTGCGCTTCTGCATCTCCAGCTCGTACAACTTGGCCCGCAGCATCTTCATGGCGGTGTCCTTGTTGGCGTGCTGGGAGCGTTCGTTCTGGCAGGCCACCACGGTGTTGGTCGGCACGTGGGTGATGCGCACCGCCGAGTCGGTGGTATTGACGTGCTGGCCACCGGCCCCGGAGGAGCGGTAGGTATCGACGCGCAGGTCGGCCGGGTTGATCTCGATCTCCACCTTGTCGTCGATCTCGGGCGATACGAACACCGCCGAGAACGAGGTGTGGCGACGGGCGCCGGAGTCGAACGGGCTCTTGCGCACCAGGCGGTGCACGCCGATCTCGGTGCGCAGCCAGCCAAAGGCGTACTCGCCCTTGATGTGCACGGTGGCACCCTTGATACCGGCGACTTCACCCTCGGACAGCTCGACGATCTCGGCACTGAAGCCGCGCTTGTCGGCCCAGCGCAGGTACATGCGCAGCAGGATGTTGGCCCAGTCCTGGGCCTCGGTACCGCCGGAGCCGGCCTGGATATCCAGGTAGCAGTTGTTCGGGTCCATCTCGTGGCTGAACATGCGGCGGAATTCCAGCTGCTCGAGAATTTCGCGCAGGCGCTCGACTTCCGCGGCGACGTCGTCGACGGCGCCCTGGTCGTTTTCTTCGACGGCCATGTCCAGCAGGTCGCGCGAGTCGGCCAGGCTACCGGTCAGATCGTCGATGGTTTCGACGATCTGCGCCAGGGTGGCGCGCTCGCGGCCCAGGCTCTGGGCGTATTCGGGCTTGTTCCAGACGTTCGGGTCTTCGAGTTCGCGGTTTACTTCGACGAGACGATCATGCTTGTGATCGTAGTCAAAGATACCCCCGAATGGTCTGGGTGCGCTCGGACAGGTCCTTGATGCTGTTCAGGATCGGGTTGATTTCCATGGCTGGCGGCACTCGCAGGTAAAACTTCGGAAAAGCCGCTGAGTATACCCGACTCGGGCTATTCTGGCAGCATGTCAGGGTCTGCTCGCGTCGAAACGGCGGCAGACCCCAGGCGCTGATGAGCCACCTGCAGACCGACGGCCCTTCTATACTCGAACGACCAACCGCCCTCGCGCCAAGGATCCCCCGCCACCATGCTCCGCGCCCACAGCCTGCGTAGCCACTATGCCCTGCTCACCGTGTTGCTGGTGTGCCTGCTCAGCCTGCTGCTCGGCAGCCTGATCAGCCGCGACTCGAGCAAGCGCATCCGCGCGGAGATCGGTCGCGACCTGGCCGAGGTGTCCTACACCATGGTCGACCGCCTGGACCGTGACATGCAGAGCCGCGCCAGCATGCTGCAGGTGATCGGCAGCCTCAGCGCCCTGCGCCAGCCGGGTGACGCCCGCGAAGTGCGTCGCCTGCTCGATGAATTGCAGGGCAAGTTCCCGACCATCGCCTGGATCGGCTTTACCGACGCCCAGGGCCAGGTGCTGGCCTCCAGCAACGGAATTCTCGAAGGCGCCAGCATCGCCCAGCGCCCGGTGTTTCTCGAAGGCAGCCAGGGCCTGTTCATCGGCGACGTGCACGAGGCGGTGCTGCTGGCCAAGCTGCTGCCCAACCCCACCGGCGAGGCGATGAAGTTCGTCGATATCAGCCTGCCGGTGCGTGACGACGCGGGCCGCCTGGTCGGCGTCCTCGCCTCGCACCTGTCGTGGTCCTGGGCCGATGAGGTCCGCGAGGCGATCCTCAAGCCCATCGAAGACAGCCGTCAGATCGAGTTCTTCGTGATCGGCCGTGACCGCACCATTCTGCTCGGCCCGCGCGAGCTGGTCGGCCAACGCCTGCACCTGCCGATGATGCAGAACCTGGCCGCCCAGCAGAGCGAATGGGCGGTGCAGCACTGGCCCGACGGCAAGCGCTACCTGACCGGGCTGACGGCGAGCCAGGGCTACCTCGACTACCCGGGCCTGGGCTGGATGGTCGTGGCTCGCCAAGATCTGCAGCTGGCCGACGCGCCGGTGCAGGCCATGCACCTGAGCATCTTCGCCTGGGGCGTGGTGCTTGCCGTGCTGTTCGCCGCCTGCGGCTGGCTGCTGGCCAGCTACGTGACCCGACCGCTGCGCACCATCGCCCGCGCCGCCGACCGCCTGGCCAATGGCGAGATCACCGTGATCCCGGAGATCGGCAGCCCCCGGGAAATCGCCCGGCTCAGCCACTCCATCCGCCACCTGGTGGAAAGCCTCACGCACCAGCATGCCGAGCTCGATGCCCTGGAAAACCGTGCCCACCACGACCCGCTGACCGGCCTGCCGAACCGTGCCGCCCTGGCCCGCTTCCTGCCTCGGGCACAGCAGCGCAACCAGGGCACGCAGGATGGCCTGGCAGTGCTCTACCTGGATCTCGACGGTTTCAAACCGGTCAACGACCGTCATGGCCATGCCGCAGGCGATCAGGTGCTACGCGAAGCCGCCTCGCGCATGCGCGGCTGCCTGCGCGGTGGCGACTTGGTGGTGCGCCTGGGCGGCGACGAATTTCTGATGATCCTGCAAGTCGCCGCCGAGGAAGGCGCCCACCAGGCCCGCCAGGTCGCCGAGCGGACGCTGCTGGCACTGGCGGCGCCGATTCACTGGGAAAACCAGCAACTGCAGATTGGCTGCAGCATCGGCGGCGCCTTATGGCCCCAGCACGACGCCGATCTCGAGCAGGTGGTGGAGCTGGCCGATCAGGCCCTGTACCTCGCCAAGCAGACCGGCCGTGGCCGGGTCATGCTGCATGGCGACGCGCCCGACGGCCTGGGGTGATTCAGCCCAGGGCGCTGGTGTCGTTGACCAGGCCGACCTGATCGCGACCAGCCTGCTTGGCCATGTACAGCCCCTGGTCAGCCAGACTGACCAGTTGCAGGGAGGCCTGGCCGACCCGCGGCACCAGGGTGGCCACCCCGACGCTGGCGGTCAGCACCGAACCCGGCTCGGGCTTGTCATGGGGAATGCCCAGGTCGGTGACGGCGCGGCGCACCTTTTCCGCGAGCAGTCGTGCGCCGCCGGCCGAGGTGCTGGGCAGCACCATGGCGAACTCCTCACCGCCATAACGGGCGGCCAGGTCGGTGGAGCGGCTGCAACTGCTGCGCAGCGCGGCGGCCACCCGGCGCAGGGCATCGTCGCCGGCGACGTGACCGAAGCGGTCGTTGAAGCTCTTGAAGAAGTCGACGTCGATCATCAGCAGCGACAGCGCGGTCTGCTCTCGGGTGGCGCGGCGCCACTCCATTTCCAGGTATTCGTCGAAATGCCGGCGGTTGGACAGCCCGGTGAGGCCGTCGGAGTTCATCAGCCGCTGCAGCACCAGGTTGGTCTCCAGCAGCTGTTGCTGGCTTTCGCGCAAAGCGCGGTAGGCTTCGTCACGCTGTTGCAGGGCCATGTAGGAACGCGAGTGGTAGCGGATGCGTGCCACCAGCTCGATGGTATCGGGGAGCTTGACCAGGTAATCGTTGGCGCCGGCGGCGAACGCCGAGCTCTTCACCGTGGCGTCATCCTTGGTGGACAGCACGATGATCGGCACATCGCGCAGCGCCGGTCGGGCGCGGTATTCGCCGAGCAGGGTGATGCCATCGACACCGGGCATTACCAGGTCCTGCAGAATCACCGTCGGGCGCAGTTGCTCGGCCACTGCAATGGCCTGGGTCGGATCCGAGCAGTAATGGAAGTCGATGCCCTCCTCGCCCAGCAGCTCGCGCCGCACCGCTTCGCCGATCATTGCCTGGTCGTCGACCAGCAGCACCATGACCGCGCCGTCCTTGCGTGAAGCGAATGCTTCCATGGAATGGGGTGGGGCTTGCATGTGGGTCTCCGGACCGATTGAAGGCGGGTCTGCGTGGGTGCCAGTTAGTCTATCAGCCAAACAGCTCGACGATACGCGGTGCAATGCGCTCCAGTGCAAGTATCTCCCTGGCCGCCTGCAACTCGGCGGCGGCCTTGGGCATGCCATACACCGCGCAGCTGGCCTGGTTCTGCGCGAGGGTGGCAAAGCCGCGGCTGCGCATGTTCTTCAGGCCCTGGGCGCCATCACGGCCCATGCCGGTGAGCAGCACGCCGATGGCCTCGCCCGTCCAGTGCTCGACCAGGCTGTCGAAGAACACGTCGATGGAGGGCCGGTAGACATGGCTGCGCGGCTCCTCGGTGTAGGTCAGGGTGCCGTTGCGCAACAGGCGCATGTGGTTGTTGGTACCGGCCAGCAGCACCACGCCGGGCTGCGGCTGCTCGCCATCGCGGGCCAGGCGCACCGGCAGGGCCGACTCACCGGCCAGCCAGTCGGCCATGCCGGCGGCGAACACCTCGTCGACATGCTGCACCAGCATCACCGCCGCGTTGAAATCGCGGGGCAGTTGCTTGAGCAGCAGGGCGAGCGCAGCCGGCCCGCCGGCCGACGCGCCGATCGCCACCAACCGGCGCGCGGCCGAGGCGCTGGGCGAAACGGATGCAACACTAGCCTTGCGATTGCCGCTCTGACCGATCAGCCAGCCGATGTTCTGGATTTTGCGCAGCAGCGCTGCCGCGTCACTGCTCTCGCCGGCCAGTGACGGCGTGTTGACCGCATCCAGGGCGCCATGGCCCATGGCCTCGAACACGCGATTGACGTACTGCTCGATATCCACCGAAACGATCAGCACCGCGCAGGGTGTCTGGGCCATGATCCGCCGCGTCGCCTCGACGCCGTCCATGACCGGCATCAGCAGGTCCATCAGCACCAGATCCGGCGTGTCGGCCTGGCAGCAGGCCACGCCTTCGGCCCCGTCGCCCGCCACCCAGGCGATACGGTGCGCCGGCTCCTGGGCCAGGGCGCGGCGGATGGCCTCGACCGCCAGCGGCATGTCATTGACGATCCCTATCCTCATTCGTGGGGTTCCCCGACCAGGTCAACCACGGCGTCGAGTAACGCCTCGTCATGGAAACTGGCCTTGGCAAGATAATAGTCGGCCCCGGCATCCAGGCCACGCCGGCGGTCCTCTTCGCGATCCTTGTAGGACACCACCATCACCGGCAGCGACTGCAAACGGCTGTCACGGCGCACCAGGGTGACCAGTTCGATGCCGTCCATGCGCGGCATGTCGATATCGGTGATCAGCAGGTCGAAGTGCTCGGCGCGCAAGGCGTTCCAGCCATCCATGCCATCCACCGCCACGGCGACGTCGTAGCCGCGCGACAGCAGCAGCTTGCGCTCCAGTTCGCGCACGGTCAGCGAGTCGTCGACCACCAGCACGCGCTTGCGCTTGCTGCCGGCCTGCTGCCGGGCGCTGCGGTCGACCCGCTCCAGGCGACCGCTGCCCAGCAACTTGGCCACCGAGTGGAGCATGTCCTCGACATCGAGAATCAGCACCGGGGTGCCGTCGTCCAGCAGCGCGCCGGCGGAAACGTCCTGCACCTTGCCCAGGCGCGGGTCCAGGGGCATCACCACCAGGGTGCGCTCACCGAGGAAGCGCTCGACCACCAGGCCGAACAGGCTGTCGCGGTCGCGGATCAGCACCACCGGGATACCGTTGTCGCTGGGCTTGCCTTCCGGGCGCTGGAGAATCTGGCTGGCGGCGATCAGGCCGACGTGCTGGCCTTCGCTCCAAAAATGCTGGCGGCCCTCGAGCTGGACGATGTCCTCGGCCTGCAGGCGGGTCATGCGTTCGATATGCGCCAGGGGCAGCGCATAGGCCTCGCCGCCCACCTCGACCACCAGGCTGCGTACCACGGACAGGGTCAGCGGCACCTCCAGGTGGAAGGTCGAGCCCTCGCCCTGGCGCTGCTGCATGCGCACGCCGCCACGCAGCTGGCGCACCATGTGCTGCACCGCATCCAGGCCGACGCCACGACCGGACACCTCGGTCACCTGGTCGCGCATGCTGAAGCCGGGCAGGAACAGGAAGGCCAGCAGCTCGTCCTCGGTCAGTTGCTCGCCGGTCTGCTCGGTGGCGAAGCCGCGCTCGATCACCGCCCGCCGCAGTTTCTCGAGGTCCACGCCGCCGCCGTCATCGCGCAGTTCCAGCAGCAGCATGCCGGCATGGTGACGGGCGCGGATGAGGATCTGCCCTTCGGCCGGCTTGCCCTGTGCCAGGCGCCGCTCGGGCGTTTCGATGCCGTGGTCCAGGGCATTGCGCAGCAGGTGCGTCAGCGGTGCTTCGAGGCGTTCCAGCACGTCGCGATCGACCTGGGTGCCCTCGCCCTCGACCACCAGGCGCACCTGCTTGCCCAGGGCCCGCGACAGGTCGCGCAGCATGCGTTCCTGGCCGGCCAGCACATCGGCGAACGGCCGCATGCGCGAGGCCAGTGCGGCATCGTAGAGGGACTGGGCACGCTGCCCGCCCTGCCAGCCGAAGTCGTCCAGGTCGGTCATGTGCTGGGCCAGCAGTTGCTGGCACTCGCCGAGCGCCTGGCGGGTTTCCAGCAACATGGCCTCGGCCTGGGCATCCACCGCGCCCTTGGGCAGCGCCTCACGGGCGACGTCCAGCGCGCGGCGGGCGGTGGCCTGCAGGCGTTTCAGGCGCTGCAGGCTGTCGCCCAGGGGCTTGATGCGCTGGAACTCCACCAACGATTTGCTGGAAATATCCAGCAGGTGATCGAGTCGCTCGGCGCTGACCCTGAGAATCCGTGCCCGGCCCTCGCCGCCCGGCTCGCTCGCCTCCTGCCTGGCGGACGTTGGCGCCACCGGTGGTTCGATCACGGGCGCTTTGACTGGCGGTTCGGTGCTGGCCGTTTCGGCAACAGGCGCCTTGACCGGCGCCGCCGGTGGCACCGGGAGTCCCCGCGCCAGCGCCCCCAGGCGCGCCACCAGCGCGTCGATAGCCGGGTCGAGCACGCCGGGCTGCGCCGGTGGCGTACCGAGGCCGAGCAGCAGATCGGCGCCTTGCAGCAAGGCATCGATATGTTCCGGACTGAGCAGCAGACGACCTTCCTGGGCTTCGACCAGGCAGTCCTCCATCACGTGGGCAACCTTGACCCCGGCGTCCAGCCCGACGATACGCGCCGCGCCCTTGAGCGAGTGGGCCGCACGCATGCAGGCCTCCAGGCTGCCGGCATGCCGCGGGTCGCGCTCGAGCACCAGCAGGCCGCCGTTGAGCACCTGGGTCTGGGCCTCGGCCTCGAGCTTGAACAGCTCCAGCAGCGACGCGTCGCGCATCTGATCGGGGGTCATCCGAGACTCCTGGCGATGGTCTGCTGGACGATCTGCTCGTCGAGCAGGGTCACGCTACGGCCTTTCCACTGCAATACGCCTGCGGCGAAGCGGCGCCCCACCGGCGCACTGCCGGCGCCCGACTCGACGATCTGGCCGAGGGCGATCGCCTCGATGCCCTCGACCTCGTCGACCGGGATCACCACCGGCCCGTCAGCCAGGTTGAAGATCAGCATGCGCGGCACCACACGCCGCTCGCTGACCGCCTCGCCGCTATCGAGCCCGAGCATTTCGGCGAGAGAAAAACAGGCCACCAGGGCGCCGCGCACGTTGGTCACGCCGATCAGCCCCACGGAACGCTGGTGCGGCAGCGAATGAATCGGCGTGCTGGCGGCGACTTCGCTGAGCGCCCGGGTCGGCAACGCCAGCCAGGCATCGCCAACGCGGAACAGCAGCAGCGACCGACGCTCGCCGCTGTCCTGCTCGCCCCACTCCTCCTCGGGCTGGGCGTCGTCGCGCTGCAGGGCGAAACGGTCGAGCAGGCGGGTGGCCAGCTCGGCATGCACCTCGCAATTACGACAGTGGATATGCCTGGCCAGGCGCTCGCAGGACTTGTCGCCCTGTACGCCGATGCGGTTCCAGCAGTCGTCGACGGCGTCGCGTTCGGCGTCGCTCAGCGGCAGCAGACTATCGCTCATTGCGGCTCACTCCACGGTCCGCACGCTGTTGCAGGCGCCTGGCGCCGGCCAGATCGCCCCGGGCGGCGAGCAGCGCCGACAGGTGCGCCAGGGCCTCGGCATGGGTCGGCGCCAGGTACAGGGTCTTGCGGTAATAATCCTGGGCCTCGCTGCTGCGACCGGCCACATCACTGAGCAGGCCCAGCCAGTAGAAGGCCTGGGCGGTCGGCCCATGGCTGGCCAGGTAGCGCTCGCAGGCAGCGCGGGCTTCATCGCTGCGCCCGGCATTGGCAAGGGCGGCGATTTCGTCCAGTGCGGTATCCGCGCCGCCTACCGCCTGCGCAGGCGCTGCCGCCGGGGCGCGCCGCACCGGCGCAGTCGCCCTGGCGGCGGGGGCCGCCACGGCCGCAGGCCTGGGCCGCGTGCCGATGCTCGGTACGGGCTGAACCGGCGTGCTGGCGGGCCGCGGGGCCTGCCGACGGAATACGAAGGCCAGGGGGATGTTGAGCGCCCGCATGCCGATCTGGCTGAACAGGCTGGCTTCGGCCGGGCCGATGAACAGTGCGCCGTCGTCGCGCATCAGACGCTGCAGCACCGCCGCTACCCTGTGCTGGGTGGGCCGATCGAAATAGATCAGCAGGTTGCGACAGAACACGAAATCATAGGGGGCCTCGCCGGCCAGCAAGCCGGGGGCCAACAGGTTGCCGGCCAGCAGGCGGACCTTGCGCCGCACCTCGCCGCGCAGCTCGAAGCCTTCGGCAGTCTCGGCGAAATGGCGGTCGCGAAAGCCCAGGTCATCGCCACGAAAGGAGTTGCGGCCGTACAGGGCACGCTCGGCGCGCTGCAGGTTGACCTCGCTGATGTCCATGGCATCGATGCGAAAGCCATCGCCAGGCAGGCCGGCATCCAGCAGTGCCATGGCGATCGAATAGGGCTCCTCGCCGGTCGAGCACGGCAGGCTGAGGATGCGCAGCGGCCGGGCGCCAGCCAGCTGCGTGCTGCGCTCGCGGGCCAGGTTGGCGAGGGCGACGAAGGATTCCGGGTAGCGGAAGAACCAGGTCTCCGGCACAACCACTGCCTCGACCAGCGCCTGCTGCTCGCTGGCCGACGCCTGCACCTTGAGCCAATAGGCATCCTCGCTGGCACAACCGAGGGCCGCGACCCGCTGGCGAACCGCACGCTCGATCACCGCCTGGCCGACCGATTCGGCATCCAGGCCGATCAGGCCGTGCAGCAACTGCTCGAAGCGCGCGTTCATCGAGCGCCCTCCGCGTACAGCAGTTGGCGAACCGGTTCGTCGAGCAGATCGGCAACCCGCACCCACTGCACCAGGCCCTGCTCGGACTTGAGCACCGGCCCCAGATAACGGGCGTCCGCCAGGGCGACGCCGCTGTCCACGAAGGCCTCGGCAGGGCTGCGCAGGGTATCGCTGGCCTGCTCGAGAATCAGGCCCAGCCAGCGCGCCGGTTGATCGCCCTGGGGCCTGTAGTGCACCACCACCAGCCGGGTGCTGGTGCGCACCACCGCGGGCTGGCCGAGCGCCTGGGCGCTCAGGTCGATCACCGGCACCGGCGTGCCGCGAAACACGAACAACCCGGCGACCCACTCAGGCGCAGCGGGAATCTGCTTGAAGCGGCGCAACGGCAATACCTCGACCACCTCGTGAACGTCCAGGCCGTAACGGTCGCTGCCCATGCTGAACAGCAGGAACAGTTGCCCCGGGTTACGCCGCCCCGGCGAAGGCCTGCCTGGCTCGGCCATCGGTTCAGACCTTGAAGCGGCTGACGCCGGCGCGCAGACCGTTCGCCACCAGGTTGAGGTCGTCGATGGAGGCGCTGGCCTGGCGCAGCGACTCGACGGTCTGCGACGACGCCTCGCTGAGCTGCACCAGGGCCTGGTTGATCTGTTCGGCACCGGTGGACTGCGCCTGCATGCCTTCGTTGACCATCAGCACCCGCGGCGCGAGGGCCTGCACCTGGTGGATGATCTGCGCCAGTTGCTCGCCGACCTGGCCGACCTCGGCAATGCCGCGGCGCACTTCTTCGGAGAAGCGGTCCATGCCCATCACCCCGGCCGACACCGCCGACTGGATCTCGCGCACCATCTGTTCGATGTCGTAGGTGGCCACTGCCGTCTGGTCGGCCAGGCGCCGCACCTCGGTGGCCACTACCGCGAAGCCGCGGCCGTATTCGCCGGCCTTCTCGGCCTCGATGGCCGCGTTGAGCGACAGCAGGTTGGTCTGGTCGGCGACCTTGACGATGGTGGTGACCACGTGGTTGATGTTGCCGGCCTTCTCGTTGAGGATCGCCAGCTTGGCGTTGACCAGTTCGGCGGCGCTCATCACCTGGTGCATGGTGTCTTCCATGCGCGCCAGGCCCAGTTGCCCGGCGCCGGCCAGGGTCGAGGTCTGCTCGGCGGCCCCGGAGACCTCGGTCATGGTGCGCACCAGGTCCCGCGACGTGGCGGCGATCTCCCGCGAGGTGGCGCCGATTTCCGTGGTGGTGGCGGCGGTTTCGGTGGCGGTGGCCTGCTGCTGCTTGGAGGTGGCGGCGATCTCGGTGACCGAGGTGGTGACCTGCACGGACGAACGCTGCGCCTGGGCGACCAGGGTCTTGATCTCCTCGGCCATGCCGTTGAAGCCGGTTTCGATGGCGCCGAACTCGTCGCGGCGGCCGAGGTTCAGGCGCGCGGTCAGGTCGCCACTGGCCAGCACCCGTAGGGTGTCGACCACCTGCTGCACCGGGCGGGTGATCGCCTGCATCAGGAAGTAGCCACAGACGAACGCCGCGACGATCGCCAGCAGCACGGAAACCGCCATGCTCAGCTCGGCGCGGTTGACCGCCGACACGATGTCACCGGCCGACGCGTAGGCCATGTCGCGGTTGAGCTCGATCATCGTGGTGAGCTGGGTGCGGCCCTCGTTCCAGGTATCGGTGAGCGCACCGTTCAGCTCCGCCCTGGCCTCGGCCTGGCGCCCCTGCGCGTACAGGTCCAGCACTTCGGCCTGCTGCAGCAGGAACAGCTCGCGGGTCTTTTCGAAGGCCACCAGCGCGTTGCGCTCGGTGTCGTCGCGCATGGTGGCGCGGTAATCGACCAGGGACGAGTCCAGCTTGTCGCTGGCGCCCTTGACCAGCTGCTTGTCGGCATCGGTAAGGCTGTGCTGCTCACGCAAACTGACCTGGACGATGGTCTGGTGGAACATGTCCGTCCAGGCGCTGCGTACCTGGGTGATATGGAACATGCCCGGCATGGCGTCGTCCAGCAGGCGGGTGGCACCGTCCTCGACCTTGAGCAGACGCTCGAAGGAGGCGGCGGCCATCAGCAGCATGATGGCGATGATGACCGCAAAACTTGCCTGGATACGCTGGCGAACAGTCCAGTTCTTCACATTCAACCCCATTGCCGATATTCCTGATCCAGCCGTAGGGCAGCGCCCGCAGCTCATGCTGCCGGACTCTAGGGGCGTTGCGTGTGCAGCGCAAGCGAGACCGGGCCTATGTACTGTAGAACAGGCGCCGGGTCATAGAGGGCGAAGAAGGTCGGCGGCTGCCGGACGGCGCGTGGCCGTCGGCAGCCGGGTGCGGGGGTTACTGAAGATCCTGGCGAACCTGGGCTTCCAGCTCGGCCTTGAGGGCGGGGTCGAGCTTCAGGTGGCGGGCCAGCTCGTCCAGGTAGGCGCGCTCCATGAAGTGCTCCTCGTCGACCATCAGCACACTGGCCACGTACATTTCCGCGGCCATTTCCGGGGTGTTGGCGGCGCGCGCCACATCGGCCGGATCCAGCGGCTTGTTCAGCTCGGCGTGCAGCCAGTGCTGGGTTTCAGTGTCGCTGGCCAGCTTGCTGAACTCGCCTTCGATCAACTCGCGCTCGCGCTCGTCGACATGGCCATCGGCCTTGGCCGCCGCCACCAGCGCCTTGAGAATGCTCTGGCTGTGCAGCTCCACTTCGGCCGCCGGCAGACGATCAATCGTCTGAGGCTCGCCCTTGGGCGCGCCCGCCTGCTTGGCCTGCCAGTTGCCGTAAGCCTTGTAGGCGATCACGCCGAGCGCGGCCAGGCCGCCATAGATCGCCACCTTGCCACCGACCTTGCGTACTCGCTTGTTGCCCAGCAGCATGGCCAGGGCCGCGCCGCCACCGGCGCCCTTGAGCATCGAGCCGATGCCGCCGTTGTCGCCCTTGCCGGCGCCAGCGGCGTTGCCGCCGAGCAGGCCGCCCAGCGCACCACCAAGCCCGGAAGAGGACTTGCCAGCGGTTTTCTGTTGCAGCAATTCCTGCCCGGACTTCAGCAGTTGGTCGAGCAAGCCGCGCGTATTCATGGAGTTCTCCAATGGTTCAGGAACGGACGAATCTACTGGGAAGCCGGGCCGTCGTCGGTTACAGATTGCGTCAGGATATTGCGCGCACGCACCCACGCCTCAAGCCTCGTCGAATAGACAGGCTTGAAGCTGGCTCCGTTCAAACCTGAACCAGCAGGGAATTTTTATCGGCTTGCTAGCGCGGGGCCAAGTGGGAGATCAACAACTGCACCGACTCCTGGCCGCGGAATTCGTTGACGTCCAGCTTGTAGGCCAGCTCCACCCAGCGCACGGTCGGGTTGGGCCACACCTCGCGGTCGACGCCAAAGGCGATGCCGTCCAGCTGCAGGCTGCCGCATTCGCTCTTGAGCACCACCTTGAGGTGGCGCTCGCCGACGATGCGCTGCTGCACCAGCTGGAAGGCGCCGTGGAACAGCGGCTCGGGGAAATGCTGACCCCACGGGCCGGCGTTGCGCAGCTCGCGGGCCAGGGGCAGGTTGAATTCGTCGATGCTCAGCACGCCGTCGGAAAGCAGGCGGCCGGTCAGGTCGTCCTCGCAGAGCTGGCGACGCACTTCTTCGTCGAAGGCCTTGGCGAAGGTCTCGAAGTGCTCGGCCGGCAACGACAGGCCGGCGGCCATGGCGTGGCCGCCGAACTTGCTGATCAGCCCTGGATGGCGCGACGCCACGGCGTCGAGCGCATCGCGGATATGAAAGCCCGGTACCGAGCGCGCCGAGCCCTTGAGCATGCCCTCGCCGGCATCGGCGAAGGCGATGGTCGGGCGGTGGTAGCGTTCTTTCAGGCGCGAGGCGAGGATGCCGATCACCCCCTGGTGCCAGTCCGCTTCGAACAGACAGAGGCCGAACGGCAGGTTTTCCACCGGCAGGTCCTTGAGCTGCGCCAGCGCCTCGCGCTGCATGCCCTGCTCGATGGCCTTGCGGTCCTGGTTGAGCTGGTCGAGCTGCACGGCCATGTCGCGGGCCAGGGCTTCGTCCTCGCAGAGCAGGCACTCGATGCCCAGGCTCATGTCGTCGAGGCGCCCTGCCGCGTTCAGGCGCGGGCCAAGAATGAAACCCAGGTCGGTGGAGGTGATGCGCCCATGTTGCTTGCCGGCCACTTCCAGCAGCGCACGCAGCCCGGGGCGGGCGCGACCGGCACGAATACGCGCCAGGCCCTGGTGCACCAGGATGCGGTTGTTGGCGTCCAGCGGTACCACGTCGGCCACGCTGCCCAGGGCCACCAGGTCGAGCAGTTCGCCCAGGTTGGGCTCCACTCGCTCGGCCGTGAACCAGCCCAGCTCGCGCAGCCGCGCACGCAGCGCCAGCAGCACGTAGAAGATCACCCCGACGCCGGCCAGGGATTTGCTCGGGAAGCTGCAGCCCGGCTGGTTGGGATTGACGATGGCGTCGGCCGCCGGCAACTCGTGGCCCGGCAGGTGGTGGTCGGTGACCAGAACCTTCAGCCCGGCCGCCTTGGCAGCGGCCACGCCGTCGATGCTGGAGATGCCGTTGTCCACGGTGATCAGCAGTTCGGGCTCGCGGCTCAGCGCCACGGCGACGATTTCCGGGGTCAGGCCATAGCCGTACTCGAAGCGGTTGGGCACCAGGTAATCGACATGGGCGGCGCCCAGCATGCGCAGGCCGAGCAGCCCGACGGTGCTGGCCGTGGCGCCATCGGCGTCGAAGTCGCCGACGATCAGCATGCGCTGACCCTGGCGCAGACCTTCGACCAACAGCTCGACCGCCGCCTCGATACCCTTGAGTTGGGTAAACGGAATCAGCCGCGCCAGGCCCTTTTCCAGTTCCACTGCCGAGAGCACCCCGCGTGCGGCATAAAGGCGGGTCAACAGGGGCGGCAGGTTGCCCAGGTCGGGCAGTGAGGCGGGAAGCGGGCGGGACTCGATACGCATGAAAATCAACTTCTATTCATTAGAGCCTGCTCACGATCTGTAGCTGACGTAGGGTGGACAACGCTTTTTTTGTCCACCCTGGCAATTGCAGAACGGTGGACGGATGAAGCGTCGTCCACCCTACAAGGCCGCTTATACAACTTTGCCAGCAAAGTCGATGAACAGGAGACCATAGATAGTGAACAGGCTCTTACAGTAAAACGAAAGACTCAGAAACGCTCGCCTGTCAGCCACTCGACCGGAATCTCGTGCTGGCCGCGCTCGTCGGTGACGAACAGTTCGCCGTCGCTGATCATCACGCTCCAGCTCAGCGAACGCGGCAGATCCTGGGACAGTTCGGCCAGGGCCTCCTGGCCCAGGGAGACGACGTTGATGTTCTTCAGGGTGCGCACCGGGTCCAGGCACTTGGTCTGCCAGACGCGCAGGTTGCCGTAGGCCACCAGGCTGAATTTCTCGGTGCGCCGCGAGCACCAGGTGATGCGCTCGCTGTCCGGCTGGCCGACTTCGATCCAGTGCAGCACACGACCATCCAGGCTCTTTTCCCACAGCGCCGGCTCGTCGACGTCCGACAGGCCACGGCCAAAGGCCAGGTGTTCCTGATAGAACAGCGCATAGGCGATCAGCCGTGCAGCCAGGCGCTCCTCGGTTTCCGAAGGGTGGCGGGCCACGGTGAAACGCAGGCTTTCGTAGATGCTGCGATCGATATCGGTGAGATTGAGATCGATCTTGTAGGTCGTGGACGGCAGGGCCATGGCGCGCTTCTTGAAATCTGGAAAAGTGCGCCAGTCTATCAGGCCGGCCAGGAGCGTGGGCAGAGCGCCGCCCAAAGGAGGCGCCTGCCACGGGTCAGGCGGTCAGGAATCGCTCTTCCAGTCAGGGTAGCGGCGCTCGGCCGGCGCCGGCGGGAAGTACTGGTACAGCCAGGTCTCGCTGAGCACTTCCTTGTTGTCCACGCGGCGCAGGTAGGCGCGCATGTTCACCGGTTCGACGCTGTCGCTGGTGGGGAACCAGTCGAACTGTGCGCGGAAGCCTTCCACCTCCGGGTACAGGGCCAGGATGCTGAAATCCTTGGCCTCGCCGTGGGACGCCTCGACCACCACCTCGACCTGGGCCTTGGCATCCATCTTGGCCAGCGGGCCGCCCGCGAAATCGATGGCGAAGCGCCGTGCCCAGACCTTCGGCCAATGCTCGCCCGGCGCCCAGCCGAGGGTGAAGCCACCCATGCCGGAACGGGTGGCATGCACCTGGGCCAGGGTCGGTTTCACCGGCGGCAGCGCGGCCCAGTACAGCTTGTAGCCGAAGTTCAGCGAGGTGCCGGGCTCGATCGGCTGCTTGGGGTTCCAGAAGCAGACGATGTTGTCCATGGTTTCGCCGGTGGTGGGAATCTCCAGCAGGTCGATGCTGCCCTCGCCCCACTGGGTGGTCGGCTCGACCCACAGGCTCGGACGGCGGCTGTACCAGACCACGGTGTCCTGGTAGGACTTGAAGTCATGGTCGAACTGCACCAGGCCAAAGCCCTTCGGGTTGGTGTCGGCGAAGGCGTTGAACTGCAGTTTTTCCGGGTTGTTCAGCGGCCGGCAGACCCACTCGCCGTTGCCGCGCCACATGGACAGGCGATCGCTGTCATGGATCGCCGTGGCGATGAAATCGCACATGCGCCGCTCATGGCCGCCGCAGGAGAACATGCTGGTCATCGGCGAGATGCCCAGCTGCTTGATGGTCTTGCGGGCGTTGATATGGGCATCGATATCCATCACCACCTGCTTTTCCTGGCAGTCGATATCGAAGCGGAAAGCGCCGGTGGCGCTCGGCGAGTCGAGCAAGGCGTAGAGCACGAAGCGGGTCGCATCCTTGTCCGGCGTCTCGAACCAGAACTCGGTGAAGTCGGGGAACTCTTCCGGGGTATCGGTAAAGGTGTCGATCGCCAGGCCCCGGGCCGACAGGCCGTACTGGCCGGTGTTGTCCACCGCACGGAAATAGCTGGCACCGAGGAAAGAGACGATGTCGTACTTGGCGATATTCGGCTGCTTGAACACCTTGAGGCCGGCGAAGCCCAGGTCGCCCTTGAGCTGCGATACATCCACGCCACTCTTGCCGTACTCGAACAGGTCGGGGCGGAAATGCACCTCACGGGCCTGGCGGCTCTTCGGGTCGACGGCGTGCATGCGCACCGGCTGGCGAAAGCCCATGCCAACGTGGAAGAACTGCACATCCAGCTGGCCGTCCAGTTCGTTCCACAGCGAGTGGGCCGGGTCGTACTGGATGGCGTTGAACTGCTGGGGCGTCAACTTGGCGAGGGTCTCTGGCAACACCTCGGCGGTACTTTGGTAAGCCCTGCCGGCCATGCGCTTGGCGCGAGCCTGCAGTTGCTTGAAATCGAAGGGCTCGGCTTCGCCGTCAGCGGTCTTGGCGAAGCTGTGCAGGCTGAACAGGCTGGCCGGCAGGCCACTGGCGGCGGCCAGCATCATGGAGGCTTTGAGAAGGTTACGTCTATGCATGGGCATCCCGGAATCGATAAGGAGTCTGCACGCCGCCCCTGACCGGGGCGATGAAAATTCCCTACAACAGATAGCCCTACCCGCCACATGGTTCCGCGCTGAATGTGCAACCGGCGGTAAACGCCGCCAGCGGCACAAGCGAAACGCTGGGGTGAAGCGGCAACAGCCCCTAGCGCGCCGCCTTCAGCAGGTTGCCGATGGCCTTGCGGTCACGCTTGCCGTCGCGCTTGTCGAGCAGATCGAGAAAGGCGAAGGAGTCGAGGCCGTTGAGCATGGTCTTCGGGCTGACGATCTTGCGCTTCGGGTTGGCGCCCTGTTCGAGCAGCAGCTTCACCAACACCGGCTCGTTGTAGAGGATGGCACCATTGAGGGCGGACAGCCCCATCTGGTCCGGCTCGTCGACCGGGCAGCCGGCCTCCAGCGCCTGTTTCATCTGCGCCAGCGCCATCCCCTTGCGCGCCTCGGACTCGCTGTAGGCCGCCGCCATCAACGTCAGGGTCGGCGCCTGCATGCCGGCATTGCCAAGCACGCAGCCGCGCTCGTCCATCGCCTGCAGGCCATGGTCTTTCTGCACGTCTTCGGCGCGGGCTGCGCCAGCAACTAACAGACAAAGAATAAGAACTCTAAACTGCATAGCGTTTCTCCAGCGTGCTGTAACCCATACCTACACCTTTATTGACCTTGAGCTGCACGGCGACCCGCTCCTTGAGCGCCTCGACGTGGCTGATCACGCCGATCATCTTGCCGCTGGCGTTGAGGTTGTCGAGGGCATCGAGGGCCACTTCCAGGGTTTCGCCATCCAGGGTGCCGAAGCCTTCGTCGAGAAACAGCGAGTCGATGCGCGTCTTGTGGCTGACCAGATCGGACAGCGCCAGGGCCAGGGCCAGGCTGACCAGAAAACTTTCCCCGCCGGACAGGGTTCGGGTGTCGCGGGCCACGTCGCCCTGCCAGGTGTCGACCACCTCCAGTTCCAGCTCGCCGAGGGATTTGCGCGCCAGTTGGTAACGACCGTGCAAGCGCTGCAACTGACCGTTGGCCAGGTGCACCAGGTGGCCGAGGGTCAGCCCTTGGGCGAAGCGCCGGTACTTGGCGCCATCGGCCGAACCGATCAGGCTGTTGAGCTGCTGCCAGCTGTCGTACTCGCCCTGCTGCCGGGCGATGGCCTCGAACAGCGCCTGCTGGTTGAGCCGGCGCTGATCATCGCCCTGCAGTTGCCCGCGAATCTCCCCCTGGCGCTGGCCGAGTTGCTTCAGGGTCGCCTGCAGGCTCTGCAGCTGTTCATCCAGATACTCGGCGCTGTGTTCGGTCTGCGGCTCGGCACGCAGTGCGTCCAGTTGCGCCTGAGCGGCCGCATGCAACGCCCGGGCTTCGGTCTGGGCCTTTTCCAGGCGCTGCTTGAGCGCCTGCAACTGCTCGCGCTGTTGGTCATCGAGAGAGGCGCCGAGAAACTCGCCTTCATCGCTGAACGGGCTGGCCGCCAGCGCCGCCTGCCAGTACGCCGTGGCAGTCTGCTCTGCCTCGCGCAGGCCAACCTGGCGCTGCGCACAGCCGTCCAGGGTGATGCGCAGCTCCAGGCAACGGCGCTCGGCGCTCTGCCACCCGGCCTCGGCGGATTCGAGCTGCGCTGCCGCCCCGTCGAGCAGTTGGGCGACGATCGGCTCACCGCCCGCCTCCTGCCACCGCCCTTGCCACTGCTGCGCCTGCTTGTCGGCCTCACCGGCCTGGTGCAGCAATGCCGGTTGCTGCTGCGCCAGTGCCTGACGCCGCTGCACCGCCCCCTGCCAATGCTCGACATCGGCCTGCCGCGCCGCCAGCCAGCTCGCGCCGTCCTCGGGTAAGGCATGGCCAAAGGCGGCCAGCTGCGCCGTCAGCTCGGCCTCGATCTGCTGCTGATGCGCACGCTGCGCCGCCAGCTGTTCGTCCAGCGCCTGTTGCGCCGCCAGGGCACGGTCGCGATCACGTTCGACGGCGCCCAGTTGCTGCTGGGCCGCCGCGTGTTTCTGGCTGCCGATCGTGGCGTCCTGGCGTGCGCGTTCGAGCTCCTGCTTCAGGTTGTCGAGCTGCTTCAAGGTCGCGTCGACCTCGACGCGCTCGGCAATCTGCCGCGTCTGCGCAGCGGCCAGCGCCGCCTCGCCTTCGGGCAATGGCTCGAGGACCTCGCCCTGGCGCTGCCAGGCAGCGGTCAGCGCGTCGAGCTGGCGCTGCAGGTCCTGCTCCTGCTCACGGCTCTGCGTCACCTGGGCCTGCAGCGTGGCGACCTGATTGCCGAGGCTCTGGCCCTGCTCGGTCAAGGCCTCGAGGGTCTGCCGCGCGTCGTCGCGCTCACGCTGCGTGGCCGACACGTCCAACGCCTGGTAGGCGGCGATGGCCGGGTGCTCGATGGCGCCGCACAGCGGGCATGGCTCATCGGCCTGCAGCTGGGCACGGTAGGCCTCCAGGGCCTGGATACGCTGCTCCTGCTCGAGCAGTTTGTCCTGATCGCTCAGCCGCTGTTTGACTTCGCGGTAGCGCTCGCGCAGGGCCGTACGCTGCGCTTCACGCTCGCCCAGGCCTTGCAGCTGCTTAGCGAGGTTGGCGGTAACGCGCTGCAGTTGCTGGGTGAGTTGCGCGCGCCGTTCGGCCAGCTGCGCCAGTTGCTCCAGCGCGCTGCCGCGGGCATGCACCTGCTGCCAGTGGGTGCGCCAGTCGCTCTCGCTGCGCCCGGCCAGCGCGGTTTGCCAGCGCCCCTGCACCTCGGCGACCCGCTGCTCGGCATCGACCTTGGCCTGGGCCACGGCCTGCAGCGACTGCGCGAGGCGGCTCAGGTCGAGTTCGAACTGCTGGAGCTGGTCGGCGCCCGCCTGCCGCCTGGCCTGCAACCCGGCGATTGCCTGCCGGGCCTGATCGCGCACCTCGAAGGCGCGCTGCCAGCCGCTGAGCTGGGCGCTCAGCCGCTCCTGGTCGGCCGAAGCCTGCAACTGCGCATCGAGGGCGCGACACTCCTCCTCCAGCCGCTGCAAAGCCTGGTGCTGTTCCAGGGAGACTGCCGCGCTGGCCCTGGCGGCCTGGTGCAGGTGGTCGCGCAGCCGCGCTTGGGCTTCGGCGAGTTGCTGTCGATGGGCGCGCTGTTCCTCTTCACAGGCAGCCAGTACTCGGGCGGCCTCACGCCGGGCCTGATAAGCCGGCTGCAGGCGCTGCGCAGGCTCGCTGTCACGCAAGCGCTTCAGCTCGCCAGCGGCATCCTGCTCGGCCAAGGTGGCCGCCTCGACCTGAGCCGCCGCCGCGGTGACCTGCGCGTCGGCACGCGCCAGGTCGGTCAGCCATTGGCGCTGCCGACCGGCTTCGGTACAGGCGGCCTGCGTCGCGCCCTCCTCGACGGCCAACTGCGCCGCCTCGTCGGCGAGCGCCTGGCGCTGCCCGTCATCGAGCAACTCGACGCCCTCGGCGCGCGCGCGCAGCTGGTCGAGTGCGGTCTTCACCTCACGGGTCTGCTCGAACACCCGCTGGGAAATCAGCCCGTAGATATCGGTGCCGGTCAGCTCTTCGAGCAGCTCGGCGCGCTGGTTGGCGGAGGCTTCGAGGAAAGCCGCGAAACCGCCCTGGGCCAGCAGCATCGACTTGGTGAAGCGGCCGAAATCCAGGCCGGTGAGGCGCTCCACCTCCTTTGGCTTTTCGCTGAGCTTGTCGGTGATGATCTCGCCGTCTAGCCGCGCCAGCTCGGCCTTGGCGCCCTGCAGCGCACCATCGGCCTTGTCCCGCGCACGACGCTGGCTCCAGAACGCCCGGTAACCCTGGCCCTTCACCGCAAACTCGACCTCGGCCAGGCACTCGGCTGTGTGTCGGGTCATCAGCTCGTTCTCGCCACCGACCTTGTCCATGCGCGGGGTGCGGTGATACAGGGCCAGGCAGATGGCGTCGAGCAGCGTGGTCTTGCCCGCCCCGGTCGGCCCGGTGATGGCGAACAGGCCATTGCTGGCGAACGGCTCGGCGGTGAAATCGATCTTCCACTCGCCCTTGAGCGAGTTGAGGTTCTTCAGGCGCAGGCTGAGGATTTTCATGACGGCTGGGCTGGGCTCGAAACGGTAGCAGGTGGCTATTGTGGCATTGTTGCCGGCTGGCGGGGCCTTGCCGAACGCAGTCGTTGACGCGGGTGGTAACAAATACGTCCTGTTACATCTGCGTCGCGCGGGTAACGTGTGAGGTTCGCTTATCAGGAGAGATTCGCCATGACCCGTCCCGTTCATCTTTTGCTCGGTGGTATCGCACTCGGTCTCGCCAGTCTCGGCGCCCAGGCGGCGGAGGCCCTGCCCCAGGCACAGTGGCCATTCACTGCCGAGCCACGTGCCACCCTCGACGAGCCCTGGGCCATGACCTTCCTGCCCGACGGCACGCTGCTGGTCACCGAGAAGCGCGGCGTACTCAAGCATGTCGACCCGAAGAGCGGTAAAGCCAGCGATATCGCCGGCGTGCCGGAAGTCGCCTACGGCGGCCAGGGCGGCTTTGGCGACGTGATCCTGCACCCGGACTTCGCCAACAATCACTACGTGTATATCAGCTATGCCGAAGCCGGTGAGGGCGACACCCGCGGCGCTGCGGTCGCCCGCGCCAAGCTGCAACTCAATGACGATGGCGGCGGCGCCCTGACCGAGCTGAGCGTGATCTGGCAGCAGACGCCGAAAGTCAGCGGCAGCGGCCACTATGGACATCGCCTGGCCTTCGGCCCGGACGGCAAGCTGTGGATCACCTCCAGCGAGCGGCAGAAGTTCACCCCGGCCCAGGACATGAAGGCCAACCTCGGCAAGCTGGTGCGCCTCAACGATGACGGCAGCCTGCCGGGCGACAACCCGTTCGCCGACCAGGGCGGCGTGGCCGCGCAGGTGTGGTCGCTGGGCCATCGCAACATGCTCGGCATCGCCTTCGACGCCAACGACAAGCTGTGGGTACACGAGATGGGCCCGGCCGGCGGCGACGAGCTGAACCTGATCGTGCGCGGCGAAAACTACGGTTATCCCGAGGTCTCCAACGGTGATCACTACGGCGGCAAGCCGATCCCGGACCACGACACCCGGCCGGAATTCGCGGCACCGAAGATCACCTGGACCCCGGTCATCTCGCCAGCAGGCTTCGTCATCTACCAGGGTGAGCATTTTCCCGGCTGGAACGGCGCCGGGCTGATCGGCGGGCTGTCCTCCCAGGCGCTTGTGCGCGTCGCCTTCGACGGCGACAACGCCCGCGAGGCCGAGCGCTACGACATGGGCGCGCGCATCCGCGAAGTGGAGCAAGGTCCGGATGGCAGCTTGTGGCTGCTGGAAGACGGCAGCGGCGGCCGGTTGCTGGAGCTGCAGCCCAAATAATCGGGTTCCCGGGTATCGCTTCGCTCAACCCGGGCTACGCAGAGGCCATAAAAAACCGCAGCCTGGCTGCGGTTTTTTTTGCCGATGTTCGCCTCAGTAGACGAACGTCAGCACCACGTTGAACACCAGCGCGGCCACGAAGCCGATGGGCGCGGCCTTGAACAGCAGTTGCGGGAACAGCGCGGTGCGGCTCTGCTCCGAGGTGCAGGAGCCGAGGATCAGGCTGCCACCCGAGGAGAACGGCGATATCGACGTGGCCTGAGCGCCGACCACGATGGCGATGAACAGCACCATCGGCTCCAGGCCCAGCGACTGCGCGATCGGCAACACCATGGGAAACAGCGCTGGCGTCACCACGCCCAGGGTACTGGAGAACAGCGACATGAACGCCGCCACCATGCCGAACACCACGGGCACCAGAACCGGTGGAATGCTGCCGCCGATCCACGACGCCAATACGTCGATGGTGCCGGCCTTGATCGCTACCGAGATCAGCATGCCGACGCCGCAGATCATGATCAGCGTGCCCCAGGGTACCGAGGCCATGGCCTTGCGTTCGTCGCCCAGTTTCAGCAGCAGGGCGATGACCGAGAAGATGCTGGCGATCAGGCCGATATCCATCTTCGAATTGATGAAGCCGATGGTGCCGTTGTCGGGCAGCGCGATATGGGCAATGGGCGCAGCCAGCACGATGGCCATCATCGCCAGGGTCAGCCACAGGGTGATTTTCTGCTCACGGTTCAGCGCCGTCGGCTCGCCGGCATCGAACACGGCGGTCTTCATCGCACGGCCTTCGCGGGTCAGGAACACGAACGCCGAGATCACCAGCAGGGGAATGATCAGGGTGCTGACGAAGATCCCGAAGGCATTGATGAAGGCATCGTTGTCGCTGATCCCCACGTTGGTCATCAGGCCGCGAAAGATGATGCCGCTCTGGCTGGACATGAAGTTGGCACCGCTCAGGGCGCCATAGTTCACCGCCATGCCGCCGACGATCAGGCTCATGCCGGTGCGCTGGCAGAGCAGCAGGGTGATCGGCGCCATGAACGCCAGCACGGTGTAATAGCCCGCGCCCATCGCGGCGATCACCGTGGCCGTGAAGAACACCGCGAAGGGCAGCAACTGCGGCACCTTGCGGCAGTGGTAGATCAGGTGCTCGGCGAGCTTTTCCAGGGTACCGTTGACCGTGGCGAAGCTGTAGAACAGGCACACCGAGAAGATGATGAAGAAGATCTTCAGTGGCCACATGTTGATGACGTCGGACGGGCTCAGGCCCATGCCGAAACAGCCGATCAGGTAGGCGAAGGCAATGGCGAACAGGCCGATGTTGATCTTGGTCTTGTAGCCGAGGGCGACCGCGACGACGATGGCCGCGACGACGATGATGCTCATCATGGTGAGAGATTTCCTGTTGTTGTTCGAATGGGATCAGCGGCTGCCGGGAAAACCGAAAAGGCGCGCCGGGTTGGCGACCAGGACCTGATGACGCTCGGCCGCATCCGGCAACAGCGCCTCGATCAATTCGAACTGCTCGGCATAGTCTGTCCGATCTTCGAACTGGGTGTTGGGCCAATCGCTGCCCCACAGGAAACGCTCGATACCGCCGGCCGCTGCACGCACCTGCGCCAGCACCGCGGCGCACTGCACCGGGTCGGTGTTGCTGCGGTAGGCCGCCGACAGCTTCAGCCACACCCGCGAATCGCCGAGCAATTGCAGAAATGCCTGGTGGTCGGGGTTGTGCGCATCGATACCACCAGCGGGCAGGCCGAAATGGTCAATGACCACCTTGACGCCCGCGGCAACGATGGCCGGCACGATCTGCGCTAGGTCATCGATGCCCCGCTGGATTTCCACCTGCCAGCCACGACGGGCCAGGCGCTCGAACAAGGCGCTCCAGGCGGCGCCGGTGTAGTCCTGCAACTCCTTGCCGATCAGGTTCAGGCGAATGCCCACTACGCCGGCTGCCGCGAGCGCGTCCAGCTCGGCATCGGTGATCGCCACGTCGACCACCGCCACGCCGCGCAGGCGCTCCGGGTGCAGGCGTAACGCCTCGACCATAAAGCCGTTGTCGGTGCCGAGAAAACTCGGCTGGATCAACACGCCATGGGACAGGCCATGGGCGTCCAGATGGGCAAGGTATTGCTCGACCAAGGCGTCGTAGTGCGGGCTGTAACGGCGGTTGGCGACCATCGGCAGATCCTGGCGAAAGATATGCGCGTGGGTGTCGATGCCGGTGATGGCAGGGCTGAAGGTGCTCATTGGGCGTACCTGATCGATTGTTGTGAAGGCCGGCAGCAGGGCTGGCCCTTGTTATCACGACATACATTCATATATATGAATAGTTGACCATATATTTGCTTCAGCCATTCTGTCAATCGATCAGCCGGTGGTAGAGTGGCGCCAGCCTGTTGCAACCGGACCACCAGACGCGATGACCCTCGGATACGACCAACGCCTGCCGCTGTACCAACGATTGCGTGAGGAAATGCTCGCCAAGATCGCCGCTGGCGAGTGGTCGCCCGGCGCGCCCATCCCCACCGAAGCAGAGCTGACCAAGCTTTACGGCGTGGCCATCGGCACGGTGCGCAAAGCAGTGGATACCCTGGTGAACGAAGGGTTGCTGCTGCGCAGCCAGGGCCGTGGCACCTTCGTGCGGCGGCCGAATTTCGACGCCTCGCTGGCGCGCTTCTTTCGCCAGGTGGATGCCAGCGGCGACCGGGAAATCCCCACCAGCCGGATTCTTTCCAAGGCCCTGCAAAAGCCCTCCAGGGAGATCGCCAAGGCGCTCGCCCTGAAAGCCGGCGAGCAGGTGCTGCGCATGGAGCGCCTGCGGGTGATCAAAGACCGCACCCTGTTCCACGAGGAGATCTGGCTGCCCGCTTCGCGTTTCATCGTGCTGCTGGATATCGACTCGGACACCTTCGGCGACCTGCTCTACCCCTTCTACGAGAAGCAGTGCGGCCAGTGCATCGCCTCGGCCCGGGAAACCCTGACCGTGGGCTGCGCCGACGGGCCAATGGCCGACACCCTGGCCATTGGCGAGGGCGACCCCATCGTGGTGATCGAACGCACGGCCCTGGGTTACGACCGCAGCCCGCTGGAGTACCGCCTGTCGCGCGCGGCAGCGGCCAACTTTCGCTACCAGATCGATATCTGCTGACCTTTCCCCGCCCCGCCTTTGCGGCAGGATGCGCGCCTGCCGCCTCGCCTCGCCTCGCCTCGCCCAGGCGTGTGGCGGGCTGGGTCGGCGCCACCGCTCGACTGATGTCCGACGACCTGAAAACCCCGTAAACAGGGGCTTTCAGCCATTTCGACGGTAAAAAAACCGTGCCCGCATCTTTTCGATTTACGCCGAGCCAGTGAAGTGCTATCAGGTGCAAAACGGCTGCCGGCTCGCACCGGCTGCCCTTACAAGAACAACAAGATCAGGAAATGCCCCCATGAACAGCTTGCGTCGCTTGCCGATTAATCGTCGTCTGTGGCTCATCATCGCGATGCCGGTGCTGATGCTGGTGCTGCTCGGCGCCTACATGCTCAATCAGATCAGCCTTGGCCTGTATGCCGGCAAGGCCGAAAAGACCCAGCACGTGGTGCAGACCGCCGTGGGCATTCTCAAGCACTACCAGGGCCTGGAGGCCAGCGGCACGCTGAGCCGCGAGCAGGCGCAGAAGCAGGCGATCGAGGTGATCCGCAACCTGCGCTACGGTGGTCAGGAGTACTTCTGGATCAACGACCAGACGCCGACCATGATCATGCACCCGACCAATGCCAAGCTCGAGGGGCAGAACCTGTCCAGCATCAAGGACCCGGACGGCAAGGCGCTGTTCAACGACATGGTGGCACTCACCAGAAGTCAGGGCGCCGGGCCGATCGACTACCGCTGGCCCAAGCCGGGCGCCAGCGAGCCGGTGCCGAAGATTTCCTACGTCGAGCTGTTCCAGCCCTGGGGCTGGATCATCGGTTCGGGCGTGTACGTCGACGATGTGCAGGCCGAGTTCAGGTCCCAGGCGTTGAAGGCGCTGGCCATCGGTGTACCGGCCACCCTGCTGCTGATCGCCCTGGTGGTGATGATTTCACGCAGCATCGCCGTGCCCCTGCAGCAGGCGGTCACCGCCATGGCCAATATCGCCAGTGGCGAGGGCGACCTGACCCACAGGCTCGACGACCAGGGCCGCGATGAGCTGGCCGCCCTGGCCGGGCACTTCAACGCCTTCACCGGCAAGATGCGCCAGGTGATCCGCCAACTGCTCGACTCCGCCGCCTCCCTCGACCAGGCCGCTTCCTCGCTCGGCGACATTTCCAGCGCCGCGCAGCAGCACAGCCAGCAACAGGCCCAGCAGATGGAGCTGGTCGCCACCGCGGTCAACGAAGTCACCTACGGCGTGCAGGATGTGGCCAAGAACGCCGAGCACGCTTCCAGCGAAGTGCACACCGCCGAAGAACAGGCGCGCCAGGGCCAGCACAATATCGATGCCAGCCTGCAGCAGATCGACCAGTTGTCCGCCACCATCGACAAGGCCGTGGCGGTGATCGAATCGCTGGCCAGCGAAAGCACGCAGATCGGTGGCGTGCTGGAGGTGATCCGCTCGATCGCCGAGCAGACCAACCTGCTGGCGCTCAACGCCGCCATCGAAGCCGCCCGTGCCGGCGAACAGGGCCGCGGCTTTGCCGTGGTCGCCGACGAGGTACGCCTGCTGGCCCAGCGCACGCAGAAATCCACGGCGGAGATCCAGGGCATGATCGAGCGCCTGCAGGGCAATTCCCAGGCTGCGGTGAAAGCCATCGGCGACAGCAGCCAGGCCTCGCGCCTGACGGTCGAGCAGGCCAGCCAGGCCGGCGAGAGCCTGGCGCAGATCGCCCAGTCGCTGCGCAACCTGACTGGCCTCAATGCCTCGATCGCCAGCGCCACGCTGCAGCAGTCCCATGTGGTCGACGACATCAACCAGAACGTCACCCATACCGCGGCGCTGGCCCACAGCGCCGCCGAGTCGGCCGAGCAATCCAGCGCGGCCAGCCAGCACCTCAAGCAACTGGCCGAGCAACTCGGTCGCCTGCTCGGGCAGTTCCGTATCTGAGTGCCGCCCTCGCGCCCGCTTCCCCGGAGTCGGGCGCAGGAGCAGAACCGGCGCCCTTGACAGGTGCCGGCGGCAAACGGCGAAATCACACGCCATAGCGGCACGCTATAGCATCAATCAGCCAGCACAAAGCGCTTGATTTCCGCCACGGAACCAATAGCCTCAGCGCCCTCAGGCCAACCTTTCCTGCAATCACTGCGTTGCGAGCGAACCTGTGGCCTCTCCCCTCCATAGGTACCTCGAAAAATGTCGCAACCGTTAACGATCGCCCAGCGCCTGGCCATGGGCTTCGGGCTGGTATTATCGCTGATGATTCTGGTCGCCCTGGTTGGAATCCAGCGTGTGCAGGTGATCGACAGCAGCCTCAGCGAGGTCAACGAGGGCGCCAGCCTCAAGCAACGCTACGCGATCAACTTTCGCGGCAGCGTGCATGACCGCGCCATCGCCATCCGTGACCTGGTGCTGGCCCGCGACCCGGCGGCGATGGACGTCCAGCTGCGCAACATCGAACGCCTCGACGGCTTCTACCAGCAATCGGCCGCGCCGCTCGACAGGCTGGTTGCCGCTGCCGGTTCGAGTGCCGAGGAGCAACGCCAGCTCGGCCAGATCAAGACCATCGAGCGCAGCGCCCGCGAACTGACCCAACGGCTGATCGAGCAGCGCCAGAGGGGTGACATCGAGGGCGCCCAGGCGCTGCTGTCGCGGGAGGTGGCAGCCCTTTACACGCAATGGCTCAAGGACATCAACGCCTTTATCGACCTGCAGGAGAAGGACATCACCAGCAGCCTGGATGGCGTGCGTGCAACCGCGGGCAGCTTCGGCCTGCTGATCGTGGCGGTCACCAGCGTGGCGATCCTGCTCAGCGTGATCGTCTCGCTGCTGATCATCCGCCGCCTGCGCTCGACCCTCGGCGCCGAACCGCACCAGGTGGCCGAGGTCATCCAGCGCCTGGCCGGCGGCGCCCTCGACCAGCGCATCGACACCCGCTACCCGCACAGCGTGATGGGCGCGGTGAAGGACATGAGTGCACGCCTCGGCGACACCATCAGCCAGGTGCGCAGCGCCGCTAGCGAGCTGAACCTGTCCGCCGACCAGCTGCGCGCCACGTCGGCCAGCAACAACCGGCAGTTGCAGGCGCAGTCCGAAGAAGCCGAGCAGATGGCCGCGGCGATCAACCAGATGGCGGCCACGGTCAACGAAGTGGCCGGCTATGCCGACACCGCGGCCTCGGCCACCCGCAACGCCGACGGCGAAGTGGAGACCGGCAGCCAATTGGTCACCCAGGGCGGCCAGGCGATTCAGGAACTGGCCAGGGTGCTCGACGCGGCCGCCGAGCGGGTCGAGCAACTGGCCCGCGACAGCAGCAACATCGAGACCATCATCGCGGTGATCACCTCGATTGCCGACCAGACCAATCTGCTGGCGCTCAATGCCGCCATCGAGGCGGCCCGGGCCGGCGAGCATGGCCGCGGTTTTGCCGTGGTGGCCGACGAGGTGCGCTCCCTGGCCAATCGCACGCAGACCTCGACCCGGGAAATCAGCGGCATGATCGAGCAACTGCAGGCCGGCGCCAGCAGCGCCGCGCAGATCATGCAGACCAGCAGCGAGATGGCCCGCAAGACGGTCGCGCAGACCGCCGAGACCGAGCAGGCCCTGGGCCGGATTCGCCAGGAGGTCGGCGCGATCAAGGACATGAACGCGCAGATCGCCAGCGCCGCTCAGCAGCAGAGCCTGGTGGCCGAAGACGTCAACCAGAACATCAGCCGCATTCACGCCAGCACGGTGGAAACCACCGCGGGCTCCACCCAGGTGTCCGCTGCCAGCGAGGAACTGTCGTCGCTGGCACGCCGGCTGATCGAGCGGGTGAGTTTCTTCAGGGCCTGAGAGCCTGCTCATGACCTTCTATGCGCGTGAAGCGGCAGCTGCAAGGCAGAAGCGGCCTTTCGTGCTGCGATTTCAAACCTGCTCACATCGGTGGGCTGAAGCCCACCCTACGAGGCTGGCACTATCGGTAGGGTGGGCTTTAGCCCACCACTGCAAATGATCGCTTGCGCCACTTAGCTGCCAAAATAGACGAACCTGGGCTGAAAGATCATAAAACTAGTCTGAATCAGGCAGGATCGTCGCGCAGTTCAGCCAGCACCTTGCCGTAAAGCCCCTGCAGGCGCTGCCGCTGCTCGGGCTCCAGGGTTTCGCTGGCCAGGCGCTGCTCGAACACCTGCTCGGGGGTCAGTTCGTCGAGCGTGCCCTGCTCGCCCTGCAGGCTGGCGACCGCGTTGCCACGGGCGCGACGAATGCGCAGTACCTCCACCGGCAGGCCGTCGCACAGCGCGGCGATGCGCACCGGCAAATCGCTCAGGTAATCGTCCAGCTCGACCTGCACTTCCAGCCATACCGGGCGCTCGGCGTTGCCTTCGCGCGCCGCCTCGGCCAGCGCCGTCGGCAGCGTCTTCAACGAGCCACGCAGCGACTGCAGGGCCTGCAGGCGCGGCACCGGCAAGGCGCGCACCTCACGCAGGCCTGCCTCGTCCAGGTCGACCAGCAGCACTTCCTTCTGCTGGCGGGCTTCGTCGAAGCTCAGCGGGATCGGCGAGCCGCTGTAGCGGATATGCTCCAGGCCGGCGACCTTCTGCGGCCGATGGATATGCCCCAGGGCGATGTAGTCGACCGCCGGGAAGGACGAGGTCGGAAAGGCCTCCAGCGCGCCGACGTAGATCTCGCGCACCGACTCGCTGGCGCTGGCGCCCACGGTGGTCAGGTGGCCGGTGGCGATGATCGGCAGAGCCGCGCCGAGTTCGCCGCGCCGCGCCAGGGCCAGCTCGTACAGCGCCTGGTAATGGGCGTGAATGGCTTGCTGCAAAGACAGTTGCTTGTCCGCCGCACTCTGCCCCGCTTCGCTGCGCAGCACATCGCGCGGGCGGATGAAGGGGATGGCGCAGAGCAGCGCCGCCGGCGCGCCATCGGCGCCGTCGAGCACCAGCAACTGTTCGTGCAGGTGGGCGCCGACGCCGGGAATCACCCGGGTGCCGAGCTGCGCCAGCAGGGTGCGGCTCTCGCCGAGCATGGCCACCGAATCATGGTTGCCGCCGAGCACCACCAGCTGGCAGCCGGTTTCGCGCAGCGCCACCACGAAATGGTTGTACTGCTCACGGGCATAGCTGGGCGGCGAGCCGGTGTCGAAGATATCCCCGGCGACCAGCACTGCCTGCACCCCGTGCTCGCGCACCTGCTCGATCAGCCAGGCGCAGAACGCCTGGTGCTCGGCCTGGCGCGTCTTGCCCATGAAGTGCTGGCCCAGGTGCCAGTCGGAGGTGTGCAGAAGGCGCATGCGCAGCTCGATCCCGTGGCTGAAAAATGCCGCCACCATGCCTTCTCGGCGCGACCAAGGCAATGGTTTCACATGAGGTAACACACCCGGCAGGCGCCGTACCCGTTGGGCTGCGGGGCGATTTTCCGGCGGCCGGCCGGCAGGCCGGGTTCCACAGGTCGAACCCTGGCGCTTAGGCTCCGGTCGGAAAATCGTTCCCTTCCCCTGCCGACTCCGCTGAGAGGTATCCGCCGATGACAACCGCAGCCGTTCGCCCCCTTTCCCTGTGCGCCTCTGCCCTGGCCCTGTTCGGCCTGCTGCAGTCCGCCGCCCAGGCCCAGACCATCGCCCTCGACGTACCCTACGTACCGACACCGGAACCGGTGGTGGCGCGCATGCTGGAGATGGCCGACGTCGGTCCCGACGACTACGTGATAGACCTGGGCTCCGGCGATGGCCGCATCGCCATCGCGGCGGTCAAGGATCGCGGCGCCAAGGCCGCCTACGGCATCGACCTGAACCCGCTGCGCATCGAGGAAGCCGAGGCCAACGCCGAGCGGGCCGGCGTCGCCGACAAGGTGGTGTTCGAGCAGGGCGACCTGTTCAAGAAGGACATCGCCGATGCCGACGTGCTGACCATGTACCTGCTCAATACCGTCAACATGCGCCTGCGCCCGGTGATCCTCGACACCCTGCGACCCGGCACCCGGGTGGTGTCCCACGCCTTCAGCATGGAGGACTGGGAACCGGATCGCAGCGATATCGTCGAGGGCGCGCGCATCTACCTGTGGATCGTACCGGCCAGGATCGCCGGCAACTGGACGGTCGAGCGCGAGGGCGAAACCTTCACCGTCGACCTCGAGCAGCGCTTCCAGGAAATCAGCGGCACCACCGGGCATCAGGAGCGCCTGCGCGGGCGTCTGAACGGCACCGAAGTGCGCTTCGAGGTCGACGGCCAGCTGTACGTCGGCCAGGTCGAGGGTGATCGCATCGAACCGATTTCCGCCGAAGGCGCGGTAACCGGTTGGCGCGCACGGCGGAGCTAAGCCATGAGCGCACGCGCAGCGGCACGACAACCCGGCCTGTCGGTGCTCGACGGCGTCGCCATGCTGGTCGGCGTGGTGATCGGCGTCGGCATCTTCGGCTTCCCGCCCCTGGTGGCCCACCACGCCGACAACGCCTTCGTGTATATCGGCCTGTGGCTGGCCGGCGGCCTGGTGATGCTGGTCGGCGCGCTGTGCTACGCCGAACTGGGCGCCAGCTACCCGGATCGCGGCGGCGAATACCATTACCTCAACCTGGCCTGGGGCCGGCAGGTCAGCCTGCTGTTCGCCTGGGCCAGGGGCACGGTGATCCAGACCGGGGCGATCGCCGTGGTGGCCTTCATCTACGGCGACTATGCCCAGCGCCTGTTGCCGCTCGGCGAATACGGCAGCGCCTGGCACGCCACCCTGGTGGTGCTGGCGCTGACCGCCCTGAACATCCTTGGCACCCATGAATCCAAGCGCCTGCAGGTGCTGTTCACCGGCATCACCCTGCTGGCGCTGCTCACGGTGGTGGTCGCCGGCCTGCTGCTGGCCGAACCGCTAACCGAGGTAGCGCCGGCGGCGGTCGACGGCGGCGGTAACCTGGCCGGCATGCTCGGCATGGGCATGGTGTTCGTGCTGCTCACCTACGGCGGCTGGAACGAGGCCGCGTACCTGTCCGGCGAGCTGCGCAACCCGGGCCGCAACATGAGTCGCGTGCTGCTGTTCGGCACCCTGGTGGTGACCGGCGTGTACCTGCTGGCCAACCTGGTGTTCCTCGACATCTTCGGCCTCGAGGGCCTGCGCCAGTCCAGCGCCATCGGCGCCGACCTGATGACCATCGTCGCCGGCCCCTGGGGCGGCGTGCTGCTCAGCGCGCTGATCTGCATCACCGCGATCAGCACCCTCAACGCCACCATCCTCACCGGCTCGCGGGTCTATTACGCCCTGGGCCGCGACGTGCCGCAGCTGGCGATGCTCGGCGCCTGGAACGACCGCGCCGCCACGCCGGTGCGGGCGCTGCTGGTGCAGTGCCTGATTACCCTGCCACTGTTGTTGTTCGGCGCGTTGAGCGAAAACGGCGTGCAGAGCATGGTCGCCTACACCGCGCCGGTGTTCTGGCTGTTCATGTGCCTGACCGCCCTGTCGCTGCTGCGTCTGCGCCGCCTGCAGCCCACCCGCGGCCGACCGTTCAGCGTGCCGCTTTACCCACTGCTGCCGCTGGTGTTCGCAGCCAGTTGCCTGGGGCTGTTCTGGTCGAGCACCCTGTATGCAGGGGTCGGCGCCTTGCTGGGCCTGGCGATCCTGGCCGCCGGCTTGCCCCTGTTGCTGCTGCAACGGCCGGCCGAAGCCGTGGCGAGCGGTTCGAACTGAACGGGTTTCTGTGTTACACAGGCCCTCCCGCTTTTACAGGAGACAGCCTGCCATGCCGCCGAAACCGCCCATCGAACTGCTGATCTGCGACTGCGACGGCGTCTTGATCGACAGCGAGATCATCGCCGAGCGCCATCTGCATGCCGCCCTGGCCGAACACTACCCGGCCCACGAACTGGACGTGGTACTGGCCGGCACCTTCGGTTTGCAGACCCGCGACATCATGGCCCGCGCCGAGGCGCATTTCGGCAAGCCGTTGCCCGAGGGCTTTCTGGAGAAGAACCGCGCCATCACCAAGGCGCTGATCCGCGAGCAGGTAAAGCCGATCGACGGCGTGCGTGAAGCGCTGCTGCAGATCGACCTGCCGCTGGCCGTGGCCTCCAACAGCTACGCCGATGCGCTGGCCTTCGCCCTGCAGCGCTGCGAGCTGGTCGAGCGGGTCAACATCGGGGCCTTCAGCGCCGATCAGGTCGAACGGCCCAAGCCGGCACCGGACCTCTACCTGCTGGCCGCCGAACGCGCCGGCGTCGACCCGAGCCGCTGCCTGGTGGTCGAGGACAGCATCACCGGCGCCACGGCGGCGCTGACCGCAGGCATGCAGGTGATCGGCTTTCTCGGCGCCAGCCATATTCCGCCCGAGCATGGCGAAGCCCTGCGCCAACTGGGCGTTCAGCACCTGATCGGGCGCATGAGCGAGCTGCCGCCGCTGGTGGAACGCCTGCGCCACGGCAGCGACTAGAAGCCGGTCTCAGAGCCTGTTCACGATCTTTATGCGCATCAAGCAGCAACTACAAGGCAGAAGCGGCCTTTCGTAGGGTGGACGACGCTTCACCCGTCCACCACCTCAGGATCGCAATGGTGGATGAGAAAGGCGTCATCCACCCTACGGCCTGCAAATGGCCGCTCCCGCCACTTAGCTGCCAACCTGGGCGGAAAGGTTATGAAAAGGTTCTCAGGCCTGGACAGCGCCGTTACGGCGTGTCCATTCGTCGACCACATCGCCCATGGTGCGCGGCGCGCCGCTGCGAATCCAGGCCATGAGCGGCCGGTCGAAGCGAAAGCCGGTGCCACACTGCGCGCTCATGAAGCGGCGCACGTTCTGGGTGTTGCGGTAATTGCTGCTCACCGGCGTATCGCGGGTGATGGTGCCGCCGTGCCAATCGAAAGCCATGCTCGTCGTCCCTGCCGATGGTAGAGACCGTCACAGTACGAGCAGGCCGACAAGCGCACCAGCCAGCACCACCAACCACGGCGGCAGCTTGCCGGCCATCAGCGCCAGCAGGGCGAGCAGCACCAGAGCGAAGTCCAGCAGGTTGCCGACGGCGCCCGTGCCTACCGGCTGGTAGAGCGTGGCCAGCAGCAAACCGACCACCCCGGCATTCACCCCCGCCATCGCCGCCTGCAGGCGCGGCCAAGTGCGCAATCTCGCCCAGAATGGCAGCACACCGACCAGCAGCAGAAACGATGGCGCGAAGATCGCCAGCAGACACAGCAGGCCGCCCAGCCAGCCGGCCATGGCCGTGCCGAGGAAGGCCGCGAAGGTAAACAGCGGGCCCGGCACCGCCTGGGTAGCGCCGTAACCGGCCAGGAACAGGTCGTTGCCCAGCAGGCCGCTGGGCACCACCTCGGCCTGCAGCAGCGGCAGCATCACGTGGCCACCGCCGAATACCAGGGCGCCGGTTCGGTAGAACACCTCGAGCATACTCAGCAACGGACTGTTCAGCAGCTGAGCCAGCAGTGGCAGGCCAGCCAGCAGCAGCGCAAAGAGCGCCAGCCAGAGCGTGCCGGCCCTTCGACTTATAGCGATGGGCAGCGAATCGGCAACGGCCGGCGTCTTCGACTTGAGCAGTGCGATACCAACCAGGCCTGCGCCGATGATCACCGCCAACTGCCCGATGGCGCCCGGCACCAGCAGCGCGACGGCCGCCGCCACCAGCATCAGTACCCGCCGTGGGGTATCCGGGCACAGCGCACGGGCCATGCCCCACACCGCCTGGGCGACGATGGCGGCGGCGACGATCTTCAGGCCCTGCAAGGCACCGGAGGCCAGGGCATCACCCTTGGCGACCAGACCGTAGGCGAACGCCATCAGCAACAGGGCCGACGGCAGGGTGAAGCCGAGCCATGCGGCCAGTGCGCCACGGTAGCCAGCCTGGGACAGCCCGATCGCCATGCCCACCTTGCTGCTCGCCGCCCCAGGCATGAACTGGGCGATGGCGATCAGCTCCGCATAGGCCGCCTCGCTCAGCCACCCCCGGCGAGTGACGAACGCCTGGCGAAAGTAGCCGAGATGGGCGACCGGGCCGCCGAACGAGGTGAGCCCCAGGCGTAGAAAGATCAGGAAGATCGACCAGGGACTGCGGTCGTCACGTGGGGCATGGGCCATGCAGGGTTCTCGACGGTCGGGCCCCTCAATGTGCCCTGTCCAGATGACTTTTTAAAGGCGCCGCTGCACCGCGAATCGACCGACTCAGCTGCGCTTCAGCGAACGGCTCATGGCCTTGGCCATGTCCTGGTCGACCTGGTGGCGCCAATCACGGTCCCGATCGTTCTCCGGCTGCAGGCGCCGCTCGATATCGGCGTTGGCGCTGGCCTGGCATTGCTGGAAGCCATCATCCCAGCCGGTGGCGTACTGCTTGTCGGCCAGGTACTGCGGCACGTTCTTGCGAAACGCACCGAGCGCCTTGGCCGCGCTGTCGCCGCTGGCGCACCCATCGGCGTAGCCCGAGGCGAAGGCCGGCGGATAGCCCTGGGCGAGCAGGTAGTCGCGTGTACTCTGACAACCGCCCAGCAGCGGCAGCAGCATCGTCAGGAAAAGCAGGGCTCTTTTGGCCATGGTGATCACCTCGCTACTCGTTGAGGGCGTCGAGCAACTTGTCGCGCAATGCGCAGTAGGCCCAGGGGCTGGTGCTGCAGGCGCCACTGGCCAGGGCCTGGTGGAAGCGCGCCAGATCGACCTCGCGCACATAGCGCTCGGCATCCTCGAAGCGCTCCTGGCCGCCGAAGCCGGCGCCACGCATTTCGGCAAGCGCCTGCTGCTTGCTCCAGCCCTGGTAGACGATGCGGTACATGGCCGCGATCAGGCCGGTGCGGTTCTGCCCGTGCTTGCAGTGAATCAGCACCGGGCCAAGCGCCTGCGCCTGGCGGATGCTGCGCAGGGCCTGCAGCACATCGGCGTCATCGACGCGATCGGCATGCAAGGGCTGGTGGATCTGGCGAATGGACGAGTCGCTCAACCACTCGGCATCGCTGCGCTGATAGAAGTTGATCACCGTGGCGATCTTCAGGCCCTGCAGCTCACCCTGCTGAACGGCAGTGGGCAGCGCGCTGCGATACAGACCGGGCTGCATGCGGTAGAGGTTGAAGGCTCTGTCCACCGGTGTGGCCCACTGCGCCTCGGTGGCAGCGCCTTGCATGGCGCTCCAGGCAGGCATGCAAGGCGCACCGAACAACAGCGCGAGCAGCAGAACGCGCAAGGTCATCGTCTTCATGCCGGTCGCTCCTGGCCCATGGCCGACAACGGCAAGGCCGGCTGTGGCGCACGGCGGTACAGCAGCACGCGGTAACCGAGCACGGCGGTCACCCAGTCGAGCAGCAGCGTCCACAGGTTATGGGAGAGAAAATGCGCACCCTGCATCATCCGCCCGAGCGACAGCACGCAGCCCAGCGTCAGGGCGAAACCCAACGCCCAACGGGCCAGGCGTGGGCGCCGGTCACGCAGGGCGAAATACAGCGCCAGCAACGCAAAGCCGGTGGATGCATGGCCGCCTGGCCAGCAGCGCCCGGGCTTGTCGGTAACCGGGCGCTCGCCGATCAGCGGGCTGAAGGCTTCATGGCCGCCGAACTGGGTGAGGCTCCACGGGCACTGCACGGCGGTGAGCGTCTTGAGCGGCGGCACGATGCTGGTCGACAGCCCCAGCGCCAGCACCAGGTAGCCCAGCTCGCGGCGCCAGCCTCGCAGCCTTAGCGGCAGCAGGCTGACCAGAAAGGCGGCGATGCAGGCCACGCCCAGGCAGATGACCAGGATCTTGACCTGGTCGTGCAGCACGTTTTCCAGCCAGGCACTGCGCCCGCCGACAAACCCTGTGACCGGGTCGTAGAGCATTTCGGCCAGGGCGAAGTCCAGCGGCTTGGGGTCGAGCACCAGCAACAGGGCCATCAGGCCCAGCGGTATACCCAACCACAGCCGGAAGTCGAACGGGCGCGACGGCAGTGGTGAAAAGCTCGTGTGCATGGCGTGCTCCTCGACAACCGGCTTCATGGATGGCTGGCCACAGCGGCCGACCGGCCCGGCTGCCAGCTCAGCAGGCCCTGGGTGAAGTCATGGCTGGCGCCCTGGTAGTAGGCGATATCGCGCGCCACCAGCTGGTCACTCTTGGCCGCGGCCTGTTCACGGCTGATGCCCAGGGCATCGTCGTGACGGCGCATGGCGCGTTTGGGGCTGAGAATCGCCAGGTCCTGACCATCGAACAGGCCCAGATGCTGGTAGTTGCCGATCAGCGCACGGCCGGGCGGCGCGTCGCCGCGCAGCACGTCGTGGCCGAAGAAGGTCGAGGTGTAATCGAAGCCCATCAGCCCCAGCAGGGTCGGCGCGATATCGATCTGGCTGGTAAGCCGGGTGACCTCGGCCGGCGTGACGATGCCAGGGCCGTAGATGAACAGCGGAATGTGGTAGTTGGCCACCGGCAGGTCTTCCTTGCCGGCGCTGCCGGCGGTGTGGTCGGCGACGAACACGAACAGGGTGTTGGCGAACCAGGGCTTGCCTTTCGCCTCGGCCAGGAAGCGGCCAATGGCGTAGTCGGTGTACTTCAACGCGCCTTCGCGGCCGCTGCCGGAGGGGATGTCTATGCGCCCATCCGGGTAGGTGTACGGGCGGTGGTTGGAGGTGGTCATCAGTTGCAGGAAGAACGGCTTGCCGGCGGCATGATCGGCGTCGGCCACGCGCAGGGTCTGCGCATACAGATCCTCGTCGCACATGCCCCAGGCGTTCTGGAAGGTCATGTCCGTGCTGGCGACACTGCTCTGGTCGACGATCCGGTAGCCGTTGCCACCAAAGAAGGCGTTCATGTTGTCGAAGTAACCGCGCCCGCCGTAGAGAAATACGCTGTCGTAGCCCTTGTCCCGGAACTGCTGGCCGAGGCTGGCATACCCGGACTCGCGGCCGATGCGTTTGACGATCGAGCGTCCCGGCGTCGGCGGCATCGACAGGGTGACCGCCTCCAGGCCGCGGTCGGTGCGCGTGCCGGTGGCGTACAGGTTGCTGAAGAACAGGCTCTGCTTGCTCAGCGCATCGAGGTTGGGTGTCAGGCCACGGGGATCGCCGAAGGCGCCCAGGTAGCGTGCGCTGAGGCTTTCGACGGTAACCAGCACCACATTGTGGCGCTGCTCCGGGCCCGGGTTGTCGACCACCCGGCGAATGTCCTCGGGGTCGTCGTTGACGAACCGCGTGTTGCTTTCGGCCACCTCCCGGCGCAGCAGCGAGCCGACCTGCCGATCCGGCAGCGTGGCGTAGAACTTCATGTAGTCCAGCTCGTTGTTGCGAAAGGCGGCGAAGAACTGGAACGGGCCATTGCTGGCCAGCTCGTTCTGGTAGGCATTGCCACCCAGCCCGCGGGGGAAGTTCTGGTTGACCGCCAGGGTCGCCAGCAGGGCACCGGCCAGCACCAGGCTCCAGGCGCCGAGCGCTGCCTTGTGCGGCAGCAGCGGCGCGGCCAGTGCCCGGTTGAGCGGGCGCGCCATGGCCAGCGTCAGGAACACCGCCATCAGCGCCAGTGCGGCGATCAGCGGATACACCGGGTACGACTCGAGGATGTTGTTGATCACCTCCTCCGAGTACACCAGGTAGTCCACGGCGATAAAGTTGAAGCGCACGCCGAACTCGTCCCAGAACAGCCATTCGGCGGTGGCGGTAAACAGCATCACGAACAGGCTGATGCCGAGCAGCAGGTGCAGGAAGGCGCGATGACCGCGGTGGCGCCACAGCCGGTGCGGGCAGAGCAGCAGGTAGAGCGCCAGCGGCAGCGCGGCATACAGCAGAAAGGTCGCGTCGTAGACCAGCCCTACCGCGAAGATGCGCAGGATCTCGGCGCCGCCGGCACCGGCATCGTGCCAGTGGGCCAGCAGCAACGCGCCGCGGGTGAGCAGGAACACGCTCGCCCAGGCACACAGAACGATCGACAGGTAACGTAGTTGGGCGTAGCGAAGCTGTGGCATCGTATGATCCTGGCTGGATGAACGAGCGCAGTCTCGTGTCGCCCCCGTGAGGGCTTCGTCATGGCCGTGTGAAAAAAGCGTCAATCCCCGTGAAGAGAACGTTGCATGCGCATACTGGTGATCGAAGACAACCGCGACATCCTGGCCAATATCCTCGATTACCTGCAGCTCAAGGGGTACACGGCCGATTGCGCCCAGGACGGTTTGAGTGGCCTGCACCTGGCCACCCAGGGGCATTACGACCTGATCGTGCTGGACATCATGCTGCCCGGCCTGGACGGCTACCAGCTGTGCCGACGCCTGCGTGAGGAGGCGCGCAGCAGCATCCCGATCCTCATGCTCACCGCCCGCGATGCCCTGGAGGATCGCCTGCAGGGCCTGAGCGCCGGCGCCGACGACTACCTGATCAAGCCCTTCGCGCTGTCCGAGCTGGTGGCGCGCATCGAAGCCATCCTGCGCCGCTCCCAGGGCAACCGCCGGCGCCTGCTGGAAGTCGCCGACCTGGCCTATGACCTGGACATGCTCAGCGTGACCCGTGCCGGCGTGCCGATCAAACTCAACCCGCTGGGCATGAAGCTGCTGGCCATCCTGATGCAGCGCTCGCCCGCCGTGGTCCGTCGCGAAGCCCTGGAGGAAGCCCTATGGGGCGACGATTGCCCGGACAGCGACAGCCTGCGCAGCCATATCCACCAGCTGCGCCAGGCCATCGACAAGCCCTTCGCCGCGCCCCTGCTGCACACCGTCCACGGCGTGGGCTACCGCCTGGCGGCGAACCCCGATGCAAAGTAAGCAGCCGTTTCGCCGGCGCATCCTGATCGCCTTCGCGACCATGACCATCCTGGTCAGCGGGGTGTTTTCCCTGAGCATCGTGGCCATCGTGCACCTGATCGAAGAGCACCTGGTGTCCGAGGAACTGGCCCTGGAACTGGGCGTGGTGGTGCAGCAGGACCTGAAGAGCGGCCAGGCGCCGCGCCTGGATTCACGCACCCGCTTCTTCGCCTCGAACTACCCGCAGTACGCCATTCCGCCACGCTACGCCGACCTGCCGGTCGGCTTCAGCGAGCAGCTCGAAGGCGAGCGCGCGTTCTATATCTTCACCCAGCTGATCAACGGCGACCGCTACCTGCTGGTGCAGGAACAGAGCGAGTTCGAAAAGCGCGAGCAGGTGCTGTTCAACGTGGTGCTGGCGGGCTTTCTGCTGTCGGTGCTCGGCGCCCTGGTGCTGGGCTGGTTCATGTCCGAGCGGGTGATGCGCCCGGTCAGCAAGCTGGCCAACCAGGTGCGCCACCGCGACCAGTTGCTGCCACTGGCGCCGGCCCTGGCACCGGAATACCCGGACGACGAAGTGGGCCAGCTGGCCGCCGCCTTCGACAGCACCCTGGGCCGCCTGCGCCAGTCCCTGGAGCGCGAGCGGCTGTTCACCAGCGACGTCAGCCACGAGCTGCGCACGCCGCTGATGGTCATCGCCAGCTCCTGCGAGTTGCTTTCCCAGGTCGACCTGCAGCCAATGCAGCGCAAGCAGGTGCAACGCATCGAACGGGCCAGCGCGGAAATGCAGGACCTGGTGCAGACCTTTCTGCAACTGGCCCGGGTCAAGGGCAACGAGAGCCTGTTCGCCGGCAGCGCCAGCCTCGGGCAGATCGCCGACGAGCAGGTGGAGACCTGGGCGCCGCTGATGCGCGAGAAGGGCCTGGACTTCCAGGTCGAGGTACAGGCGCTGCACGAGGGCGTCTACAACCCCACCCTGCTGCGCACGGTGATGGCCAACCTGCTGCGCAATGCCCTGCACTACACCGAAAGCGGCTTCGTGAAACTGACCCTGCTCGCCGACGGCTTTCGTGTCGAGGACAGTGGCGTGGGTATCCCCGAACAGCAGCACGAGCAGATCTTCGACCCGTTCGTGCGCGGCGAGCAGGCCCGCGGCGAAGGCCTCGGCCTGGGGTTGTCGCTGGTCAAGCGGATCTGCGCCCACCAGGGCTGGCAGATCACCGTGCACAGCCTGCCGGTGGCCGGCAGCTGCTTTCAGGTGACACTCCAGCCTGCCAGCTGACACTTTTTTCACCTTTGCTTGACGGGATCATCAGAACTGCCCGCCTAGCATCGAGGCACTCTCCCAGAGGTGCCTCGCCATGTCCAAATCCCGCTCCATCGAACTGGCCTTTTCCGGCAAATACGACCGGCAGCACGCCCAGCGCTACCTGCACAAGCACCAGGACGGCCTGGCCAGGCGGCTGTCGCACTGGCGCGACCTGCAGGTCGGCCGCAGCGCCCTGCGCCTGGCCGGCGACCCCAACCTGGTGCTCGACCTGCCCTGCGGCGCGGGCCGCTTCTGGCCGCTGCTCACCGAGCACCCGAACCGGGTGATCCTCGCCGCCGACAACTCTGCGGACATGCTCGCCACCGCCCTCGCCGCCCAGCCGCCCGAGGTCGTCAACCGGGTAAAGACCTTCAAGACCTCGGCCTTCGAAATCGCCCTGAGCGATAATTCGGTGGACTGCGTGTTCTGCATTCGCTTGCTGCATCATTTCCAATCGGCAGAGCACCGTCTGGCGGCATTACGCGAATTCCACCGGGTTACCCGCGATAGCGTGATCGTCTCGCTGTGGGTCGATGGCAACTACAAGGCCTGGCGCCGCAACCGCCTGGCGAAACGCCGTGGCAGTGGCGAGAACCGCTTCGTGGTGCGCCGTGGGGAGATCGAGGCCGAGTTTCTCGAGGCGGGTTTTCAGGTGCTCGGCCACCGCGACTTCCTACCCGGCTATGCCATGTGGCGCACCTATGTACTGCGCAAGGGTGAGGCGAAGTGATGGCGACGGTCATCGTTCAACACCCGGCCATGCAGGCCGGCTCGATGTTCGAGCGCTGGTGGCAGTGCCGCGGCGCCTGGGTGGAGCCCCTCAACAAACGTCGCGAGGGCGAAAGCGGCGTTCAGCTGCTGCGGCCCCGTGACTCGTCCCACCCCATGCTGTACAGCAAACGCCAAACCGGCCACCTGTACCGCAGCCTGCGCCACCCACTTGGCCGCCCGACCATCATGCGTGAGCTACAGGCTTATCAGGCACTCGCTGAGTTGGGCGTCCGGGTACCAAAGCTCGTTTATGGCTCGGCCCGAAAGCATAAGGGCCAGTGGCAGGCGCTGTTGATCACCCAGGCGCTGACAGGGTTCATCAGCCTGGAACAGTGGTACGAAACAGAACACAGCGCCGAGCAGTCGGCCCGCATGCTGGCTGCATTGGCCGATACCCTGGCTCGCATGCATCGCGGTGGCTGGCAGCATGGCTGCTGCTACGCCAAGCATGTCTTCATAAAAATTAACGACAATGAAGGCAGCTCCCCCAGCGCCGAGATCGCCCTGCTCGACCTGGAGAAAAGCCGCCGCCGCTGGCGCACCGCCGATGCTTCGCGCCATGACATGCGCCAGCTGAAGCGTCATTGCGGGGCAATGCCCGAGAGCGACTGGCAACTGCTGATGCAGACCTATACGGCAGCGCTGGCAGCTTAGAAGCTGTTCACGATCTTTCGGCTGGACTCCAGCGCCTTGACTGCAAAGTGGCGCAAGTGGCCTTTCGTAGGGTGGACGACGCTTTACCCGTCCACCGCTCTGCGATCGCAATGGTGGACAAAAAGAGCGTTGTCCACCCTACGCTGGGAGCGGCCGCTTCTGCCTTGTAGCAGCCTCTTCAATGTCCATTTAAAAAGGCTGTGAACAGAGGTCTCAGCGCGAGCACGATGTTCCGCTGAGTGCTTGCCGGGCAGCTTCTCGTCGGCCCGGCTGCGCCTCGTGCAGATACCGCGTAAAGGTATCCTTCGGTCGTTCGAGCCCATTGATCGCCAGGGTGCGTGCCGCCATGCCGCGATGATTGCTGCCATGGGTCAGAAGGTGCATCAGCACTTCCTCGACCGACAACTGGCCGAGGTCGCCGTCGGTGAAGCGAAAGGCGATCACTCGCCGCAGTTCTTCGCCGGTGGCGCGCTCAGCGAAGTCGACGAGCCAGGCATCGTTCTGCGCGATGCGGGCCTTGAGCTCCGCGAATTTCGGCGTCTCGCGGGTGTTGTCAGCGACGTAGCGCTCCGCCTCGCTGCACAGGCGGCTGATAAACAGGCTGTCGACCACCGTGGTGTGGTTGAGGATGCGGATAAAGAACTCCGCATTGTTCTCGGAAAGCTGTTCTAGCTGGCGCTCGCCCAGCGCGAGTAGCTCCTCATTCGCCCATTTCTTGTACTTGAAAGCATCAGCGAACAGCATTCGGGAACTCCGTGGCAGCGATGGTTGGGACAGTGGGTACAAAAAGCTTCTGACACCCCAGCCACAGTGTGCAGAAGCGCGATCGGCCCTACTCTATTCGTAGTTCTCGATCCGGGATACGAGATTGGCTTTCGTGCTGGTGAACTCGAATACGAAGGCGAACCGACGTGGCTGGCCGTCAAGAACCAGGGTGCCATTGGCGGCCCCCACGCGACCGTGGGAAATAGCATGGGTAATCGTTACCTCGACCGGTTTGTGCTGCTGCGCAAGCCATTCGCCGATAGCAGAGCGACCTTCCATCACGCCGGATGGGTGGCGCCATAAGGCGCCTTCGGCGAACGCATCCGCAATGAACTCTCCGCTCACCAACGCCACGGCAACCCTCTGCACAAAAAGGTTCTTTGGTGAGTTGCCGCAGTCTGTACTGCCTCGAACAATCGTCATAGCGCCTCCAGCAAGCAGGGCAGATCAGGGCATGTCGCCGATACGCTTGGCGAGCGAACAGGTTATCGGCCGTTGGCGACGGTATTGGATGATTTGATGGACCGATAAGCATGCTCCCTAGGAGCAGGACCGCGCCGCCTCACATCACCCAATCCTTGACCACCATATGGGTCTTGACCTTGAACACGCCCGGCAGGTTTTCGATTTGCCCGCGCACTTCGGCGAGGCGTTCCATGGACGCAGCCTCGAGGTAGATCAGCATATCGGTCTCGCCGCTGATGCCCGAGCAGCGCCGCACTTCCGGGAAGGCGCGCATGCGCTCGACGTACTGCTCGCAGCGCCCGCCCTTGTAGAACAGCTCCAGGTAGGCCTTGACCACCACCGCGTCGGGTTCGGCGATGCGCGCGTGGTAACCCTGGATGACGCCGCTGGCTTCCAGCTGGCGGATGCGCTCGCTCACGGCCGAGCGTGACAGGTTGACCTGGCGGGCCACCTCGGTGACGGTCAGGCGCGCGTCGGCGCACAGCAAGGCGATGATGCGTTGATCGAACTTGTCCACTGAAGCTCTCTGCACAGGATGACGGCCATTGCCGCCGTTTCGTCGGCGATCGGCGACGCTTCGCCAGCAGCCGCCCAAGCGAGGCGGCCTTACCATTGCCGACAGGGCCGGCAGGCGCTCTGCCAGGGGCCGCGTCAGGAGCGAGAGCATACAACATGAGTCGATTGAACAAGGAACTGGGCCTGCTGCAGGGCGTGGGCCTGCTGTGTACGTCACTGCTGGGCACCGGGGTTTTCGTGATTCCCGCGCTGGCCGCCACGGCCGCGGGCGAAATCTCGCTGTGGGCCTGGCTGCTGCTGATCCTGCTGGTGCTGCCGATGGCCTTCACCTTCGCTCAGCTCGGTCGCCACTACCCCCATGCCGGCGGCGCGCCGCACCTGATCGGCCGCGCATTCGGCGCATCGATGGAGCGCACCAGCGCCTGGCTGTTTCTCGCGGTGATTCCGGTGGGCCTGCCGGCGGCGCTGAATATCGCCAGCGGCTTCTGGCATGCCCTGTTCACCTTGAACGACCTGGCGATCCTGGCCATCCAGCTGGCCACCCTGGGCGTCATCCTGCTGCTCGGCCAACGGCCGGCGCGCACCTCGGGCAGCGTGCAGATCGTCATAGCCCTGGCCATCGTCGCCACCATCGCACTGATCTGGTTCAAGGGCGACCTGCCCCACGCCGGGCAACCGCTGCTGCCGCCCCTGGCTGGCAACTGGCAATTGCTGCCGGTGGCCCTGGGCGTGATGTTCTGGTGCTTCGTCGGCATCGAGGCGTTCACCCACCTGGGCGAGGAGTTCAGGAACCCGCAGCGCGACTTCCCCCTCGCCCTGTTGCTCGGCGTGCTGCTCGCCGGCCTGGTGTACTGGGCCTGCTCGGTGGCGGTGCTGAGCTTGCATGCCTACGGCGATGCGCGCACCGATGCCGCCTCGCTGCCGCTGATGCTCGACGTCCTGCTCGGCGACGGGGCGCGCTGGCTCAGCGCAAGCATCGGTTACCTGGCCTGCTTCGCCTCGATGAACGTCTATATCCAGGGCTTCGCGCGGCTGATCTGGAGCCTGGCCGACGAAGGCAAGCTGCCGCGCGCGCTGGCCGTTCGCAACGCCAATGGCGTGCCGGCCAGGGCGCTGCTGCTGGTGGTACTCAGTTGCGCCCTGAGCACCACGCTGATCTGGAGCCTGTCGCTGTCCCTCGACCAGTTGATCCGCTACGCCAACGGCAACTTCATCGTCATCTACCTGCTCAGCATGGCCGCCGGCTGGCTGCTGTTGCAGGGCCTGTGGCGCTGGCTGGCCGGCCTCAGCACGCTGTTGTGCCTGGCTATCCTGCTGATGCTGGGGTTCGATGCGCTGTATGCCATCGGCCTGCTGAGCGGCCTGCTGATCCTTGATCGCCTGCGCCCATCCCGGCGCGCGGCGCTGTCAGCTCTTCCACCAGCGCCTTAGCTGCCAGCGCAAACGCGCCGGCGGAAACTCGCCGTGCCAACCCAGGCGAACACCGAGGCGCTGCCGCAAGCGCCAGAACGGCAGATGCCCATGGCCGGCCATGTCCTCGGCCTGGCGCAAAACCTCCCGGGCCTGTGCGGGGTCGGCGGTGGCAGCGCACTGGGCCAGCTTGAACAGCGCACGGTAGTAGTCGCGCAGCGAGGCGTCCTGCAGGCGCTCGATCAGGCTGTTCAGCTCGGCCTGGTCGCCTGCCAACGCCGCATCGACCGCCAGCCAGACGAGCCCATCGGCACCCCTCGGGTCACGCTCCAGCGACAGCTGCGACACCTCGGCGGCAATCGAATCCATGCCGCGCAGCCGGTAGCCCAGCGCCAGGTTGTCCAGGGCCCAGGCCTGGGTATCCGGCCGGCGCCAGTCGCTCAGGGTCTCGAACATCAGGCGGTAGCGTTTGCTCTCGATCAGCGCATAGCTGGCGGCGCCCCACACATCGGCGTTTTCGGCCAACGCCTGGCGGCAGCGCTTGAGGGTGGAGCCCAGCAGGATCCGATTGGCATGCCGGTGACCGCCCAGCAACCGCAACATGGCGCACTTGGCGGCATGCCGGGGATCGTTGCGCAGCGCCTTGTCGAAGGCCGCCGACAGGGTCAGGTTGCTGAGCATGTCGTGGGTGCGCCAGCCCAGCCAGGTTTCCACGGCCGCGCTGTGCAACTCGCCCGCCGCCACGCCGGCATCCAGCACCTGGCGCAACACCGGTTCGCGCACGGCGAAGTCGGCGACATCCTGCTCCCAAGTGGCCTCGGCCGCCGGCTCGCTGGCCAGGATGGTCAGCGCGCGCTGCAACAGCGCCTTGTCGCCATTGCCCCTGGCCAGGGGCAGCACGCGGCGCCAGGCGGCCACCGGATCGCCCGCGTCGAGCAAGGCATCCAGGCGTGCCAGGGCCGCGCCAGGCCCCTGCAGTTCGCGCAGCAGGTCGAAGCTGTTGAACGCCGCGAAGCCGTAGCGCGCATCCAGTGCCCAGGCCTGTTCGAAGGCCGGCAGCGCCTCGGCCTTGTCGCCGTTGAGCAATAGCGCGTGGCCAAGAAAACCATGGGCCATGGCGAGCCGCGGTTCCAGGCGCACCATCTGCCGAGCGGCGGCGATATAGGCCGGGTACTGGCCATCCTCGTCGTGCCAGTCAGCCAACTGGCGCCAGCCATCGTAGTAGTCCGGGTGCTGCGCCAGCAGCCCGCGTAGCGCCTCGATGGCACCGGTGTGCCCTTCGGCGCGCAGGGCACGCGGACCATACAGGGCCATTTCCACTGGCGGCTTTCCTTCCCAGCAGGGCGCGGCGAGCACCTCGCGGACTTCGCCGAAGCGTTCTCCTTCCATCAGCAGCTGCAGCAGGCGGTCGTTGATCGCGCGGCTGCGCGGGCTGTAAACCAGCGCCGCGCGCAGGGCGTTTTCCCGCGCCTCACGGTCATCATCCAGGTCGGCCAGGGCGAGCCAGGCATCGACGTCGCCGGGGCGGTTTTCCACCAGTTGCCTGGCCAGCTGCTGGGGGCGCCCTTCGGCCTGCAATTTTTCGGCATAGTACTTGAGCTGATTCCACGCCCATTCGTGGCCGGGCTCGGCACGCAGCACCCGCTCGGCCTGGTCGGCCGCTTCGGCGAACGCATCGCGACGCCCCAGCACGTAGGCCAGGTAGGCGCGCAGCTCGGTGTCCTCGGGCACTTGCGCGACCACCCGGCGCAACTGCTGCTCGGCCTCCTCGAGGCGCTCGCCCTGCTCCAGCAGGCAGTCGACGTACAGGCTTACCGTGGGTGTCCACAGCGGGTTGATGCGGAAGCTTTCCTGCAGGGCCTGGCAGCAGGCGTCCAGCTCGCCCTGGTGCTTGTGCAGACGCGCCAGTTCCAGCGCCAGCCGCGGCAGCAGGGGGAAGCGCTCGATGGCCCGGCCCAGGGTGTCGGCCGCCGCAGCGTACTGCTCCATGCGCGCCTGTTGGCGGGCGACCACCACCCACAGCTGCCAGAGGTCCTCGCGCTGGCCGAGGGCCTCGCGCAGTTGTTCGAGCAGCGCCTGCGGCTCCAGCAGGCGCTGGGCCTGCTGTTCATAGGCCAGCCAGCCATCACCGAAGGTCACCTGGCGGGTCAGCTCGGCATGGATCGCGGCCAGGGTGTCGACGGCCTGCTGCTGGCTTTCGCAGGTGTCGAGCAGCATGTTGCTGGCGTATTCGTTGTCGGCGAACAGCCGCAGGGCTTGCTGGAAGGCTTCGCGGGCGGCCTCGCGCTGGCCGTCCTGCAGCAGCACGAAGCCGTGGGTGGAGTGAAAATAGGTATTCTGGGCATCGACCAGTCCGGCCTGTCGGCACACCACCAGGGCCTCGTCGCGCCGCCCCTGGCGCGCCAGGCAGCCGGCCAGCTCGCGCAGCGTCCAGGCGTGCTCGGGATGATTGTCCAGCAGACGCCGCAACGCCTGCTCGGTAGCGGGCAGGGAGTGCCGCTTGGCACGCTCGACCTGCAGCTCGGCGATCCCCAGATGGTGGGGGTACTCGGCAGCCAGGGCATCGACATAGGCATCGGCGGCCTCGCTGCCCTGCCCCTGCTCCAGCAGGGTCACGCACAGGCGGTGCGCTGCCACCGCCAGGGGTTCGAGCTGGGCGGCCTCGCGCGCCCAGACCAGGGTCCGACGCGGGTCCTCCAGGCGGCGCATGCCGGCCTGCACCGCCGCACGCAGCCACGCCGCCCGCCGGCACAACGGCTCGGCCTGTGCGAGCAGCGCCTGGCAGGCCTGGGCATCGCCGTTACGCCCGTGGTGCTCGGCCAGACCGAGCAGCAACTCGCCATCTGCCGGGCGCCAGGCCAGCGCCTGCTCCAGCACGGCCTGTGCCTCGTAGGGGCGCTGCATGTCTTCCAGCGTTTCGCTGAGGGTCAGGCTGGGCGCCGCCGCCTGGCGGCCAAGCCGCGCCTGGCGGCGCTCGAGGAACTGCAGGCCTTCGCCGGCTCGGCCCAGCGCACGCAGGGCACGAAAGTACTGCACGGCATAACCCTCGTGGGAGGCGTGCAGGCAGGCCGCCAGGAGATACAGCTCACAGGCCTCCTCACGGCGATTCTCGCCCCAGCGCAGGCTGGCCAGCGTGTTCCAGGCGCGGGCCTGGGTGGGCGTCTGCAGCAGCACGCGCTGGAGAATCTCGGCCACCTGGCCGTGGCAGCGACCGTCCTCGCTAAGCAACTCGGCATAGCGCACGCTGATGGTCGGCTCGTTCCAGCGCGCCTGACAATGCCCGCCCAGCCACGCGAGCTGCACGCTGCGCGGCTGCAACTGGGCCAGCGAAGTGGCCTTGGAGAGGATCAGGTTGGCATCCTCGGGAAACTGCGCGAGCAGGGCTTCGGTGCCCTGCAGCACCTCGCGCTCCTGGCCGTCGTACCAGCCCAGCGAACGCTGCGCCTGCCAGGTCAGCCGGTGTTCGGGGCTCAAGGCTTGCAGGGCCTGGTAGGCGGCCAGCGCCTCGTCGCGCTGGTGCACCTCCAGGGCGCTGGTGAAGCGGTAATAGTGATCCCACAGCTGGCGATCCGGCAGGTCGAGCCCGTCCAGGCGCGCCGCCTGGTCGGCCGGCAACAGCAGCATGCCGCGCGGCCCGGACGCACGCTGCGACGCGAACAGCAGCTCGGCCAGGCTCTCGCCATGGTGGGGCTGCGCCGGGTCGCGCACCAGCAGGGTGCCGCGCGGCTCGTCATAGCCGACCAGCGCCTGCAGGTGCCCGCTGCCGGTGTACTGCAGGGTCAGGGTGAATGGCATGCCGCGGTCGATCAGGGCACGGCTGGTGGCCCAGTCCGCGGTGAACTCCACGGCCAGGTAACCGTTGCGCTCGGCCCAGGCGCGCTCGGCCTGGTGCGAGGTGCCGTCGTAGCAGATCTCCTCGGCGACCTCGAGGTGCTCGACGCGCTTGCCCCAGTAGTCGGAAATTGCCGTCAGGGTCGCCGGCACGCAGGTCATGTGGTGCTGGCGCACGAAGGGCACCGGCAGCAATACCCGGCGCCCGGTAGGGCTCGCCAGGTGCGCCTGAATCTTCTCGTAGAAGCCGCCGCCGGCTTTCTCGGCCCATTGCCGGCCAGCGCCATGGTCGCCCTGCAGGCAGGCGATGTCACAACGGCGCGCGGCGATCCAGTCGGTGGGGCTGCGCTCGTTGATGCGTTCCAGCGTCTGCATGTGGTCGAGCCAGGCGCGCGCCTCGTCGAGTTCATCCCGTTCGATCAGCACGTTGACCAGGTGTGCGCAGATCGCTGCACTTTGCATCTCCCGAGCGCCGCGGCGCAGCAACTGCAGGGCGCTGTCGACCTGCCCCAGTTGCAGCTGCAGGGCGGCCGCCTGGCTCAGCGCCGAGCGAAAGTCGGGCTGGCGGGCCAGCACCTGCTCGCACAGCGCCAGGGCCTCTTCGCGGCGATCCTCCAGTTCCAGGCCGTGACTGCGCTCGACCAGCAGCCACGGATCGCCGTCGCCGTGCAGGCACGCCTGCTCGTACAGCGCCTGGGCCGTGTCGAAATCGCGCAGCGAGGCGTACAGGTAAGCCTTGAACGACAGCCATTCAGCCTGCTGCGCCGCCTCGGCCGGCAGCCAGTCAGCGAAGCCCTGCAGCAACCGCCAGGCCCGGTAGTGACCACGCCTGGCCATCTGCATGCGCAGGAAACGCAGGCGGGCATGGAAGGACTGCGGGTAGCGCCGGTAGGCCAGCCAGGTCAGCACGTCGGCCAGCCGCGGCGCACCGATGTGCCCGGCCAGCCGCGCCATGCAGGTCATTGCCTCCGGCCCCTGCCAGTAGCGCGGGTCGCCCTGTTCGCTGGCCAGGGCAAAGGCCTGCAGGAACAGGCCACGGTCGATCAGCGCCTCGAGCTGCGCCAGCAAGGCTGGCGAAGGGACCTGCGCATTGGGGTTGAAAACGGACATGGAGCGCCCTTCCCTGGTCATCGAATGTCAGCCGGCACTCTATGGCGGGGCGTCGTTCACGACAAGGCCGGCATGCTGCACCTGTGACGGCCCGCTCGGGTACAATCACCCGCCGCCTCCAACTCGCTGTCACAAGGATTTCCCATGCCGATCCGTCACTGCATCGTCCACCTGATCGACAAGAAGCCCGATGGCACGCCCGCCGTGCTGCATGCCCGCGACAGCGAACTGGGCGCCTCCCAGGCCATCGAGAACATGCTGGCCGACCTCAACGACAGCTACAACGCCAAGCAGGGCAAGGCCTGGGGCTTCTTCCACGAGGAATCCGGCGCCTACCCCTTCAGCGGCTGGCTGAAGACCTACCTGGAAGATGGCGAGGATTTCACTGCCTTCAGCCGCCAGGCCGTCGAGCACCTGCAGAAGCTGATGGAAGAATCCAACCTGTCCACCGGCGGCCACGTGCTGTTTGCCCATTACCAACAGGGCATGACCGACTACCTGGCCATCGCCCTGCTGCACCACAGCGAAGGCGTGGCGGTGAACGAGGCGCTGGACGTGACCCCGGCCAAGCACCTGGACCTGGGCCAGCTGCACCTGGCGGCGCGCATCAACATCAGCGAGTGGCGCAACAACAAGCAGTCCAAGCAGTACATCTCGTTCATCAAGGGCAAGAACGGCAAGAAGGTCTCGGAGTACTTCCGCGACTTCATCGGCTGCCAGGAAGGCGTCGACTCGCCCAGCGAAACCCGCACCCTGCTCAAGGCTTTCAGCGACTTCGTCGAGAGCGAGGACCTGCCCGAAGAACAGGCCCGGGCGAAGACCGACACCCTGGTCGACTACGCCACCAGCCAGGCCAAGATGGGCGAGCCGATGACCCTGGAAGAACTCTCCGGGCTGATCGACGAAGAACGCCCCAAGGCCTTCTACGACCATATCCGCAACAAGGATTACGGCCTGTCGCCGGAGATCCCCGCGGATAAGCGCACACTGAGCCAGTTCCGCCGCTTCACCGGCCGCGCCGAGGGCCTGTCGATCAGCTTCGAGGCCCACCTGCTGGGTTCCAAGATCGAATACGACGAAGCCTCCGACACCCTGACCATCCGCAACCTGCCGACCCAGCTGACCGACCAGTTGAAACGCCGCAAGGATTGAGCGATAACGCCAGGGTCCGTGCCCGTTTCAGCCGTGCGTGAAACGGGCACAGACCCTGGACCAGCCTGCCGAGACGCCCCTTATGAAACGGATTTTGCTGATTATCGTGGTGCTCGCCGCCTGGCAACACTGGGATCGCCTCGAGCCGATGCTGCTGGGCAAGCCGCAGCAGGTGGCCGGCCAGGGCGAGGTGATCCTCTATGCCACCAGTTGGTGCGGCTACTGCGCCCAGACCCGCGAGTTTCTCGGCGAGCGCGGCATCGCCTACACCGAGCTGGACATCGAGAAATCCCCCGACGCCCGCCGTGCCTACGATGCCCTGGGCGGCCGCGGCGTGCCGGTGCTGGAGGTCAATGGCACGGTGATCCACGGCTACAACCCGCAGGGAATCCTGGCGGCGTATTGAGCGCCGGGCACACCCGTCAAGCTGCCGAGCGGGCCTGCATCTGCCAGGTATGGGGCGTCATGCCTTCGGTCTTCATGAATACCCGGCAGAAGTGCGGCTGGTCGTAGAACCCACATGCCACGGCGATATCCACGAGCAGCAGCGTCGAGGTGGCCAACAGCTCCTTGCTGCGCTGAACGCGCTGTTGGCGCAGCCATTCCTGAGGCGCCAGCCCGGTGCTCTGCTTGAATTTGCGGGTGAAGTGACTGCGCGACATGGCGCAGGCATCGGCAAGGGCGGACACCGCAATCCCCGTGTCCAGGTTATCCAGCATCATCTGTTTGGCGAGCCGTTCCTGCCAGGGCCTCAGCGGCCCGGCCGAAATGCAGGCGATATTGGGTAGCACGGTGCACTGATCCCTGTTCATGGCGATACCTGTGTGAAGAGCAAATCCGCGCAGCGTCATCGAGGCGTGGTGCAAACCCGGGCCATTGACCGCGCAGCCGGAAGCCACGAAGACCGGTGTGCGCTCGGCGCGCCCCGTTCTTCGTGCTCGCGATTGGTTGGTTCAGCGCTGTGGCGAATGCCGCAGCGCCGGGGTGTCGGCTGCGCCAGGCAGCGCAGGTCAGCCCCGCAGCGCGGCTGCAGCCGGGCTCACTGGGCGGCCGGAACCGGCGCCAGGGTCGGACCGTGGGCAACGCGCTCAGGCGCCTTGTGCACCATGGTGTAGGCGTAGTCGACACCCATGCCGTAGGCACCGGAATGCTCCTTGACGAGGTTCATGACGGCGTCGTAGGTGTCGCGGTTCTTCCAGTCGCGCTGCCACTCCAGCAGCACCTGCTGCCAGGTCACCGGCACCACGCCGGCCTGGATCATGCGCTGCATGGCGTAGTCGTGGGCCTCTTTGCTGGTACCGCCGGAGGCGTCGGCGACCATGTAGATCTCGTAGTCGGCATCGTGCATGGCGGACAGCGCGAAGGTGGCGTTGCACACTTCCGTCCACAGCCCGGAGACGACGATCTTCCTGCGGCCATTGCGCTCGAGGGCGTCGCGTACCTTCTGGTCGTCCCAGGAGTTCATCGACGTGCGCTCCAGCAGCGGCGCATCGGGGAACACGGCCAGCAGTTCGGGGTAGGTATGGCCGGAGAAGCTCTCCGTCTCCACGCTGGTGATGGTGGTCGGCACATTGAAGATCCTGGCGGCCTTGGCGAGCGCCACCGTGTTGTTCTTCAGGGTCTGGCGGTCGATGCTCTGCACGCCAAAGGCCATCTGCGGCTGCTGGTCGATAAAGATCAGTTGGCTGTTGTGAGGGGTCAGCACTTCGGTCTTGGGATTGTTCATGGGTAGCGTCCTCGCGGTGGGTGTCGGTGTTTTCACGGGCCCCGGCGGCACGTTCACCATGCATTCGCCAGGAAGGCGGCAGCACCGTGGGGGGTGGCTGCTGCCCGAGTTCGAGAAAAAGTTAACCGAAAGATCGCCGCGCCGCTGGCGCAAGATTGCACCTCTGAAGATGCAAAAATGCGCCATTGAGTTTCCTGTTGCGCTGCTAGCCTTTGCTTCCCGTCGACTCAGGTGACCGCACCTGGGCGGCCTTCAGAGCAAGGAGATTGCAATGCCAGCTACACAACCGTTCGACAAGAAAACCGCTTACTGGGGCGTGCCGTGGGAGGCGAGCTATGGCTATCCGCAGGCGAGGAAGGTGGGCAACGAGATCTACATCTCAGGCCAGTTCAACCACGATGAAGACGGCAACCTGGTTGCCCCTGCGCCGCTGGACAGCGACGGCAAACCCAGCGATTTCTCGTCCATGGGCGAGCAGATGCGCAGCGCCTACGACAATATCGCCAAGCTGCTCGCGCTCTACGGCGCAACGCTCGAAGACGTGGTCGAGGAAACCCTCTACGTACTGGATATGGACGCCGCATTCGCCGTGGTGGGCAACGTGCGCAAGACCGCCTATGGCAGCGAGCGCCCACAATGCGCCAGCAACATCATCGGCGTGTCGCGACTGGCCCAGCGCGCGCAGCTGATCGAGATCGTCTGCAAGGCAGTGATCGGCACGCGGAACGACTGAGCAACCCGCCCGTTCGCGCTATTCGAGCGCAAGCGGCCGCTGCCCTTCGACCAGGGGCTTGAGTTCCGCGACGGCGGCCGCGCAAAAGGTCATGAATGCTTTCACTCGCCAGGACCTGCGAATGTCCTGGTGGGTGAGCAGCCACAACTCGTCCTGAAGCTCGGGCACCACCGGGCCGACGCGCACCAGGCCAGGGGTCATATCGCCCAGCATGCACGGCAGGAAGCCGAAACCCAGCCCGGCAGCGATCGCCACACTGGCGGCTGCCACCGAGTCGGTGCGGTAGGCGATGCAGTGAGGCGCCACCCGGCTTTCCACGTAGCTGGTTGCGCGGAGCCCGCACAAACCACCGGAATACGACACCCAGGCGTGCTCTTCCCCGAACGGCTCGCTCGCCGGTTCCCCTTTCGCGCTGCCATAGGGCGCCCAGGCAATCGTGGCCAGCTTGCGCCCCACCAGGCTTTCCGCCGGCTTTCGGGTCGCACGCACAGCGATATCCGACTCGTCACGGGCCAGGCTCAAGGTCTGGTTACCGACCAACACCTCGATCGCGATGCCCTCGTTGAGGGCCTTGAAGTCGGCGATGATCGGCGTCAGGAAATACAGCAGCAGCGAGTCGCTGGTGGTGATGCGCAGCTTGCCCAGCGGCCCTTCGCCGGCGCGCGATACGCGCCGCGCCACACTGACGATATCCAGCTCGACGCGCTCGCCAAGGGCACGCAATTCCTCGCCCTCGGCGGTGAGCATGTAGCCCGAACGCCGGTGATCGAACAGCGCCACCCCGAGGGTCTTCTCGACCTGGGCGACGCGGCGCGACACGGTGGAGACGTTGATCCCCAGTTTCTTGGCGGTGTCGTTACGGTTGCCGCACTGGCTGAGGGTCTTGATGATGCGCAGATCGTCCCACGACAGCTGGGTGACCGCACTGCTCAAATCCCACTTCGCGCCGGCCGAGGCAGCCAGGCTCGGTGGAGCACCTTCAGGTAACGATTTCACGCCAGCAGCTTCCAGGTATCGGGGGCGTCGATCATACGAAAAGCGTGCCGGTGAACCAAGGCGATGGGCGTTGTAAATGCAGGGCGCAAGCGCCCACGACAGGGTGCCGCATGTTGCTCTTGGCGGCAGGAGCGGTCACGGCAAGGCCCTGCAACCCCACTGCCCTCGGCGCACGAGCGTTGAAGAGCGCCACGGGAACCGTCGGCACAGGGTGGTTTGCATCGAGGTTCCCTGTCGGCGACCGCCCCCACCTGAACGGCATGCCAGGGCCCGAAGTCATAGACTACTTCGACCATGCTCCTTGAAGGTGCCTTATGAGTTTGATTCCCGGATTGAGCGGCGGCGCCCAGGTGCTGATAGGCGGCGCCAGCCGAGGTATCGGCCTGGCACTGTGCGCGGCGTTGCTTGCGCGCGATGACGTGGCGCAGGTATGGGCCGTGGCGCGACACGCCAGCACCTGCGCGCAACTGGCCAAGCTTGCCGAGCAACAGGGGCACCGTCTGAAACTAATCGACTGCGACGCGCGCGATGAACACGCTCTCGACGCACTCGCTAGCAAGATCCGTGAGGAGTGCGATCACCTGCACCTGGTGATCAGTACCCTAGGCATCCTTCACCAGGACGGTGCAAATGCGGAAAAAAGCCTGTCGCAACTGACCCTGGCGAGCCTGCAAGCGAGCTTCATGACCAATACCTTCGCGCCGATCCTGCTGCTCAAGCACCTGTTGCCGTTATTGCGCAAACAACCCGCCACCTTCGCAGCGCTCTCCGCCAGGGTCGGCTCCATCGGCGACAACCGCCTAGGCGGCTGGTACAGCTACCGCGCCAGCAAAGCGGCGCTCAACCAGCTGCTGCACACGGCGGGTATCGAATTGAAACGCCTCAACCCGGCTTCCACCGTCCTGGCGATACACCCCGGCACGACGGACACCCAGCTGTCCGAGCCATTCCAAGCGAAAGTGCCGGAGGGACAACTGTTCGAACCGGCGTTCTCGGCAGATCGCATTATCGAGGTGATAGGTGCCCATGGACCGGAAGACAGCGGGAGTTTCTGGGCGTGGGATAACAAGCCGATTGTCTGGTGATTCGAGACGCGCGCAGAAGCGGGATGAATTGTCAGCCCGGTTCAGCCCTTTTTGATGGCTGCAATCGGCCAGAAGGCGACATCCGCCGTATGATGCTCGTTGTTGAGCATCGCTTCGGAGACAGCCATTGGACTTTGAGAGCAATCTGCTGGATCGCTATGCCGGATGCCTGCTTGGCCTGGCTTGCGGGGATGCTGTCGGCACCACCCTCGAATTCAGCTCCCGCGAGACCCTGAGCCCGATCACGGATATGGTCGGCGGTGGGCCCTTCGCTCTGGCCCCTGGCCAATGGACAGATGACACCTCGATGGCACTTTGCCTGGCAGAAAGTCTGCTCTCAAAAAACGGCTTCGATGCCAGGGACCAGATGACGCGGTATCTTAATTGGTGGCATTGGGGCTACTGGAGTTCGACGGGGCAATGCTTCGATATCGGGACGACAGTAAGACAGGCGCTAATGACTTTTCAGGAAACTGGGGAGCCGTTCGCTGGCTCCATTGATCCAGAAACGGCTGGAAACGGCTCGATCATGCGGCTGGCACCCATCATCCTCTTCTACTTTCCGGACCAGAACGCGATGGCATGGGCCGCAAAGCAAGGTTCCCGCACAACCCATGGCGCTCCCGAGGCAATCGAGTCGTGTCAGTTGTTGGCAGAGGTGGTTTTCAAGGCATTGGCAGGGCATGAGAAAGGCGATGTGCTCGCCCTTTCTCCGGCCCAGTATTGCCAACCGGCAGTCAAAGACCTCGCTTCGGGCAGTTTCAAGAACAAGCACCGCGACCAGATCAGAGGAACCGGGTACTGCATTGCTTCGCTCGAAGCCGCACTCTGGTGCTTCTGGTCCACTGACTCCTTCGAGGCAGCCGTGCTGCAAGCCGCCAATCTGGGTGACGATGCCGACACCACCGCTGCGATCGTTGGCCAGATAGCCGGTGCGTTCTATGCGAAACCGGGTATTCCGTCTCGATGGCTGAAAAAGTTGCACCTGGGTTCAGACATCGAAGGCATCGCCGTCGCGCTGTTCGAATCAGCCCAGTCTCGAATCCCGATAAATTAAGCTGTGCCCTTTTCCATGTCTAAAGAGTCGCGGTGTCCGCACGGCGACACCGCGCCATCACGTCAGGTCATGAAGGTCTTTGCTGGTGGCCGGGTCAATTGCAAACTCCGAGAAGCGCACGACAAGCCCGCTTCGCTCCGGCGTGCAGGCCGTGGGGCCAACCTGGTAGGTATCGGCAACCGGGAACGGGGCAAGCCGCAGCAGTGGCCAGAAGCTTGCGTCGCGGGACGCCTGGATCCGCAGTGCGCCATTGGCAAGGGTGACGCGGATATAGAAGTCTTCCAACGCCTTGAAGGGCTGTGAGACCGACCAATCCGATTTTCCGTCGGTGACCACGGTGCTGAGAAACGCTTGCCCGTCGGTGTACTCCACCCCGGTCTTCACCCAACGCTTCTCGTCGATACGCACCATCAGGCCGGCCTGGTCGTACAACGAGCGGAATTCGCCCTGAATGCGGATTGTCGCCGTGAAACCGTCGGCGGTGGTGATGCCTAAAAAATGCCCCGTGTCGCGGGTAAAGCCATAATGGGTCTCGCGCCAGAAATCCGTTTTCTGCTCGGTTGTCATCGTCAGACTGTGTTCCGAAACCTCTGATGTAGCGGGACGATTCAGCCATTCACCACGTCGAAAATCGATGTTCATTCGCAGGCTCCATGGGATACGAGACAAGGGGCGTTGATAGCGGCCGCTCGAAAAGCGATCAGCAACCCCATGCAAAGTCGGCTGTACCCTGCACCTCGGTCAAGCCTCGCTGCCGACATTTACCGAGTAGGGTTTCAGACTCGGGGCACGGGGACTTCGTTTCCCTGTTCTGGAAGGGATTCAGTTTGGATGCCCGCTTGTAGCGGGGGCCATAGAGGGAGCTTGCGTATCGGCCTTCTGGCTGATGGCAGCCAAAACCCAGCCAGCTATTTGCACAACGGCCACTGGAGGGCCGTGCAGCCAGTCACTCAGTGACGACGCCCGCCTACCCCATCACTCTCATGCCGCCATTGCCGGGGGCTGACGCCGAACCAGCGGCGGAAGGCGCGGGAAAAGGCGCTGACTTCCGAGTAGCCGAGCAGCGGCGCCAGGTTGGAGATGGGCAATTGGTGCTGGCGCAGGTAGTGGGTGGCGAGTTCGCAACGCACCTTGTCGACCATCGCGGAGAAGGTCAGCCCCTGGTCGCGCAGGCGGCGCTGCACTGACCAACTGCTCATGCCCAGTTGTTCGGCAACCAGTTCCAATACCGGCTCGCCCATCAGCAATTGCTGGCGAATCTGCTCGCGCACGTCATCGGCCAGGTCGCGCTCGCCGCGCCCGCTCAGGTTGCTGAGTTGGCTGAGCGAGTCCTGCATCACCAGCAGCAGGATGGGGTCGCCCTGGGGCATGGCGCGATCCAGGCCGCGTTTGGGGATGACCAGGGAATTGAACGGCTGCTCGAAGTAGACCGGCGCATCGAAGACTTTGCAGTGCTCGTGCCAGTGCTCCGGGTGTGGATGCTCGAAGTGCACCGCACGCGGCGCCCACTGTGGGCCGAGCACGTGGCGCACCAGATTGAGGGCCATGCCCAGGGTCAACTCGGCATCCTGGCGGCGGCAAAGAATCGCGCCGTGGCGCACCTGGTAGTCGAAGCGGTAGCACTCGCCTTCGTCCACCAGGCGGATCAGGCTGTTGCGCTGGTGCAGCGGAAAGGCGCGGGCGAAGTTGATCAGTGCCTGCTCGACGGTGGCCGAGCACAGGCCGATATAGCCGAGCAGCCCCAGCGCCTGGGGTTTGAACTGCTGACCGTAGTACAGGCCGAAGTTGTCGCAGCCGGACTGGCGCGACGCCTCCTCCAGCACCTGGCAGTAATTGGGCAAGGCCAGGCTCAACGTGGGATGGCGCAGGGATTCGGGGTCGATACCGGAAACCCCGAGGATACGATCCGGATCGCCGCCGTGCTTTTCGATAAAGCCGCACAAGCCGCTGGCCGCAGCGGCCAGGACTCCGGCATTGGTTGGCCCGCCGGCCATCAAGGACAAGCCGGCGGACAGGTCAGGCTGGACGAGAACCGAGCTCATGGCGCCTCCTTGGTGACAAGTCATGTCTGAAAGCAAGAAGTACGCCGGTTATTGCATGAGCCGCCAAGCCCCTGCCCTGTCGAGGTCTGCGCCATAGCGTTCTTGCGAACCTGGTTGCAAGAGCCCCGAAACGGGTCATTCGGAAACACTCGCACCGAAAAAGAGCAGTGACAGTTGACCTGGCACGACAGGTCTCGAGCCGCTCCGGAAATTTGACTTTGCAGAACAGCCAGCCTCGCCTAGCGTCAAGTCGGCCACATGAATTCGTCTCATAGTTCAACGCGAGCCCCGGTCGTGCTCGCGGCCCGCCCTGAAAACTACAAGAACTCGCAATGGGAGAATGTCAATGATCTATGCCAAACCCGGTACCGCAGGCGCCGTCGTCACCCTGAAATCGCGCTACGGCAACTACATCGGCGGCGAGTTCGTCGCGCCGGTGGGCGGTCAGTACTTCACCAACACCAGCCCGGTGGATGCCTCGGCCATCGGTGAATTCCCTCGCTCCGACGCCAAGGACATCGACAAGGCCCTGGACGCCGCCCATGCCGCTGCCGAGGCCTGGGGCAAGACGTCGGTGCAGGAGCGCGCGCTGATCCTCTTGAAGATCGCCGACCGCATCGAGGCCAACCTCGAGCTGCTGGCCGTGGCCGAGACCTGGGACAACGGCAAGGCGGTGCGCGAGACCCTGAATGCCGACGTGCCCCTGGCTGCCGACCACTTCCGCTACTTCGCCGGCTGCATCCGCGCCCAGGAAGGCACCTCGGCGGAAATCAACGAGCACACCGCCTCCTATCACTTCCACGAGCCCCTGGGCGTGGTCGGGCAGATCATCCCCTGGAACTTCCCGCTGCTGATGGCCGCCTGGAAGCTGGCGCCGGCCCTGGCGGCGGGCAACTGCGTGGTGTTGAAACCCGCCGAGCAAACGCCGCTGTCGATCACCCTGCTGGCCGAGATCATCGGCGACCTGCTGCCAGCGGGCGTGCTCAATATCGTCCAGGGCTATGGCCGCGAGGCCGGCGAGGCCCTGGCCACCAGCACCCGCATCGCCAAGATCGCCTTTACCGGCTCCACGCCGGTGGGCTCGCACATCATGAAATGCGCCGCCGCCAATATCATCCCCAGCACCGTGGAGCTGGGCGGCAAGAGCCCGAACATCTTCTTCGAAGACATCATGCAGGCCGAGCCGGCGTTTATCGAAAAGGTCGCCGAAGGCCTGGTGCTGGCCTTCTTCAACCAGGGCGAAGTGTGCACCTGCCCGTCCCGGGCGCTGGTGCAGGAGTCGATCTTCGAGCCGTTCATGAACGAGGTGATGAAGAAGATCAAGGCCATCAAGCGCGGCAACCCGCTGGACACCGACACCATGGTCGGCGCCCAGGCCTCGCAGCAGCAGTACGACAAGATCCTCGGCTACCTGGAGATCGCCCAGCAGGAAGGCGCCGAGCTGCTGGCCGGCGGCGCTACCGAGAAGCTCGAGGGTGATCTGGCAGGCGGTTATTACATCCAACCGACCCTGCTCAAGGGCACCAACACCATGCGTGTGTTCCAGGAGGAAATCTTCGGGCCGGTGGTCGGCGTGACCACCTTCAAGGACGAAGCCGAAGCCCTGGCGATCGCCAACGATACCGAGTTCGGCCTGGGCGCCGGCGTGTGGACGCGCGACATCAACCGCGCCTACCGCATGGGCCGCGGCATCAAGGCCGGCCGCGTGTGGACCAACTGCTACCACCTGTACCCGGCGCACGCTGCCTTTGGCGGCTACAAGAAGTCCGGGGTCGGGCGCGAAACCCACAAGATGATGCTCGACCACTATCAGCAGACCAAGAACCTGCTGATCAGCTACGACATCAATCCGCTGGGCTTCTTCTGAACTGCCGATTTGCCCTAGATAGCCAACCCTTAAAGCGGCGCCCGCCACCCCGGTGGCGGGCATGAAGGAGTCCCAACATGTCCAAAGAGACAATCGCCACACCCTCGCAAGGCGGTGTGGAAACCGAAGCGGTCAGCGCCGACTACTTTGCCAATCGGCAACTGAAACAAGGCGCCGCCGGCTGGATCCTGTTGATCGGCCTGGGCGTGGCCTACGTGATTTCCGGCGACTATGCCGGCTGGAACTTCGGCCTGGCCCAAGGCGGCTGGGGCGGCATGTTCATCGCCACGCTGCTGATGGCGACCATGTACCTGTGCATGTGCTTCTCCCTGGCCGAACTGTCGTCGATGATTCCTACCGCCGGCGGCGGTTATGGCTTCACCCGCACCGCCTTCGGCCCCTGGGGCGGCTTCCTCACCGGCACGGCGATCCTGATCGAATACGCCATCGCGCCGGCGGCCATCGCCTGCTTTATCGGTGCCTACTGCGAATCGTTGTTCGGCGTCGGCGGCTGGATCATCTACCTGGTGTTCTACGTGGTGTTTATCGGCATCCATATCCTCGGTGCCGGGGAGGCGCTGAAGTTGATGTTCGCCATCACCGCCGTCGCCGCCATCGCCCTGGGCGTGTACATCGTCGCCATGGCGCCGCACTTTCAGGTCGCCAACCTGTTCGACATTCCCGCCACCGACGCCAACGGCGCCAGCAGCTTCCTGCCGTTCGGCTACCTGGGCATCTGGGCCGCCCTGCCCTACGGCATCTGGTTCTTCCTGGCAGTGGAAGGCGTGCCGCTGGCCGCCGAGGAAACCAAGGATCCCAAGCGCGACCTGCCCCGCGGCCTGATCGGCGCCGTGCTGGTGCTGCTGGTATTTGCCGGGCTGATTCTGCTGGTCGGCCCAGGCGCCGCCGGTGCCCAGTCCCTGGTGGCTTCGGGCAACCCGCTGGTCGAATCGCTGGTCAAGGTCTACGGCGGTTCCACCTGGATGAGCCAGTTCGTCAACCTGGTTGGCCTGGCCGGTCTGATCGCCAGTTTCTTCTCGATCATCTACGCCTACTCGCGGCAGATCTTCGCCCTGTCGCGCGCCGGCTACCTGCCGCGCAGCCTGTCGCTGACCAACCGCAACAAAGCGCCGGTGATGGCGCTGATCGTACCCGGCGTCATCGGCTTCGGCCTGTCGCTGACCGGCCAGGGCGACCTGCTGATTCTGGTCGCGGTATTCGGCGCCACGCTGTCTTACGTACTGATGATGGCCGCGCACATCACCCTGCGCAGCCGTCGCCCCGACATGCCACGCCCCTATCGCACCCCTGGTGGCGTGCTGACCTCCTCGGTGGCGCTGGTGCTGGCTGCCGTGGCGCTGGTGGCCTGCTTCCTGGTCGACCTGCGCGTCGTGATCGGCGCTGCCATCATCTACGCTCTGTTCATTGCCTACTTCGCCTTGTACAGCCGCCACCACCTGGTGTCCGGCACACCGGAGGAAGAGTTCGCGGCGATTCAGGCTGCCGAGCAGTCACTGCGTTAACCCCTTGCAGCGGCCGCTGAAAAGCGGCCGCGACAGGAGACATGATTCATGGCTGGATTCACTCACACCATCGGCAACATGACCTGGCGCTTCGACAGCCTGCGCGAACTGATGGCCAAGGCCAGCCCGGCGCGCTCCGGCGACTACCTGGCCGAAGTGGCTGCGCAGAGCGATGCCGAACGTGCTGCGGCGCAGATGGCCCTGGCCGATGTGCCGCTCAAGCATTTCCTGCAGGAGGCGGTCATCCCCTATGAGCAGGACGAAGTCACCCGGCTGATCGTCGACACCCACGATGCCGAGGCCTTCGCGCCGGTCAGCCACCTGACCGTGGGCGGCCTGCGCGACTGGCTGCTCGGCGATGCCGCCGACGAAACCAGCCTGACCGCCCTGGCACCGGGGCTGACCCCGGAAATGGCCGCGGCGGTCTCGAAGATCATGCGCGTGCAGGATCTGGTGCTGGTCGCGCAAAAGACCCGTGTAGTAACCAAGTTTCGCAACACCATGGGCCTGCGCGGGCGGATGTCCACGCGCCTGCAGCCCAACCACCCGACCGACGATCCGGCGGGCATCGCCGCCAGCATCCTCGACGGTCTGCTCTACGGAAACGGCGATGCGATGATCGGCATCAACCCGGCCACCGACAGCGCCAGCTCGATCCGCGCCCTGGTGGACATGCTCGACGCGATCATCCAGCGCTACGAGATCCCCACCCAGTCCTGCGTGCTGACCCATGTCACCAGCTCCATCGCCGCCATCGAGCGCGGTGCGCCGCTGGACCTGGTGTTCCAGTCCATCGCCGGCACCGAGGCGGCCAACGCCAGCTTCGGCGTGACCCTCAAGGTGCTGCAGGAAGGCTACGAAGCCGGCCTGAGCCTCAAGCGCGGCACCCTGGGCAACAACCTGATGTACTTCGAGACCGGCCAGGGCAGCGCGCTGTCGGCCAACGCCAACCACGACGTCGACCAGCAGACCTGCGAAACCCGCGCCTATGCGGTGGCCCGGCACTTCAAGCCGTTTCTGGTCAACACCGTGGTCGGATTCATCGGCCCGGAATACCTGTACAACGGCAAGCAGATCATCCGCGCCGGCCTGGAGGATCACTTCTGCGGCAAGCTGCTCGGCGTGCCCATGGGCTGCGACATCTGTTACACCAACCACGCCGAAGCCGACCAGGACGACATGGACACCCTGCTGACCCTGCTCGGCACCGCCGGCATCAACTTCATCATGGGCATTCCCGGCTCCGACGACGTGATGCTCAACTACCAGACCACCTCGTTTCACGATGCCCTGTACGCCCGCAAGGTGCTCGGCCTGCACGCGGCGCCGGAGTTCGAAGCCTGGCTGGCGCGCATGGGCATCTTCCAGCAACAGGGCGGCCGCCTGCATATGGGTAACGAGCTGCCGCCGGCATTTCGCCAGGCCCTGGCGCAACTGGCTTGAGAGGTCGCCATGTCCGATAAATCCCCCGCTACGCCCAACCCCTGGCAGCAGCTGCGCCAGCTGACCCCGGCGCGTATCGCCCTGGGCCGCGCCGGCACCAGCTTGCCGACCGCCGCGCAGCTGGATTTCCAGTTCGCCCACGCCCAGGCCCGGGATGCCGTGCACCTGCCCTTCGACCATGAAGGCCTGTGCGAAGAACTGCAGGGCCGCGGCCTGGATACCCTGCTGCTGCACAGCGCCGCGGCGGACCGGCACACCTACCTGCAGCGCCCGGACCTTGGACGGCGCCTGGACGGAGCATCCGCCAATGCCCTGGACGACTATGCCAAGGAAAACGGCCGCGGCTACGACCTGGCCATCGTCATCGCCGATGGCCTGTCTTCCCTGGCCGTGCGCCGTCACAGCCTGCCATTTCTGGAAAAGCTGCTGGAGCAGACCACCGAGGATGGCTGGAAGCTGGCGCCCATCACCCTGGTCGAGCAGGGCCGGGTGGCGGTTGCCGATGAAGTGGGCGAACGGCTTGGCGCGAAAATGACGGTGATCCTGATCGGCGAACGCCCAGGGCTCAGCTCACCGGACAGCCTGGGCCTGTACTTCACCTACGCACCGCGGGTCGGCCTCAACGACGCCTACCGCAACTGCATCTCCAACGTGCGGTTGGAGGGCCTGAGCTACGGCATGGCCACCTTCCGGCTGATGTACCTGATGCGCGAGGCCTGCCGCCGCCAGCTGTCGGGCGTGGATCTGAAAGACGAGGCCGAAGTACCGACCCTGGAAGGTGAAGGGCCGGGGAATTTTTTGCTGCCGGATCAGCGATGAAGCAATAGGTCGTAGCCGTAGGATGGGTCGGGCCGCGTAGGTGAAACCCATCGGCGATTGATGGGTTTCACCCATCCTAAGCGGCCCGCCCCATCCTACGGCCTGTCCCCCAAACCTCTCGCGGCTAAAGCCGCTCCCACGCCTGGTACCTTTGTGGGAGCGGCTTTAGCCGCGATCTTTAACGAACTCAACGCGCCTCGATGCGGAAACCCAGACGCGGAAAGTGCACATGCACGACGCCGGCGCGCTCATCCTCACGGCGCAGGATCAGTTCCTCGGCGCCGGCGAAAAGCAGCTCACCCTCGACTGCCTCCACGCCATAGTCGATAGCCGAAATCGCCACCCGTTGACCGGCCTTGAAACCGTTCGGATCGCTGAACGCTTCTTCGGGCAGCGGCGCAGGCATGGCGGCGCGTGCGATCTCGACGGCCGCCTCGCTGCTCAGCTCCTCCGGCTTGCCATGCCCACGTGACAGTACACGGTCCAACCAGGCGACCACCGCCGGGTAGCCATCGACCAGCGGCGAAGTCACCGGGGTTGCACGCAGGAACCACAACGGATGGGCCATGGCGATATCGGCCAAGCTCTGCTCGCCGAACAGGAACTGGCCGCCGCTGGCCTCCAGCTGCGCCTGCAGCCGCGCCATGAACACGGGCCACTGGTGTTTGGCCTGCTCGGCCGGCATCCGGGTGGCCTGGCCGCCCGAGAACAGCTTGCTGCGGTCGGCGATAAAGGTCTGCAGGAACTCCGGCGGCGCCTTGGCGAACCGTACGGCGATGGACTCGGGCTGGAACACCAGGCTCACCGCATGCTGGAACACCACCGAGTCGGCCCATTGGGCAAAGGTGGCGATGGCGAATGCCTGGGCGCCGGGCAGCAATGCCGGCTGCGGCTGATGGGCCTCCAGGCGACGGGCAATCAGGGCGGTGTCGCAGTAGATGTCGGCACCGATCTGCAGCACCGGTGTCTTGCGGTAGCCACCGGTCAGGGCGGTGAGGTCCGGCTTGGGCATCACCGGCGGAATCTGCACCGAACGCCAGGCGAGGTTCTTGAAGCCCAGCAGCAGGCGGGCCTTCTCGGCGAAGGGCGAGGTGGGGTAATGATGCAGGATCAGCTCAGACATGGAAGCCTCCGGGTACGGATAAGGCTTGCAGCTTAACTCAGCTTGGCGATGCGCTAGGCAGAACCCAGCGGGGCTGATGGCTGTTCATCAAGCATATGCATCAGGCTGGCGGTGGCCACCAGGGCCTCCTTGGCACCTTTGCCGAGGCGTTTGATCGCCCGCTCGCGACGCAAGGCGTCGCCCTTGCCGCTACAGCTTTCGCTGTACACAAGGGCCACCGCCGGGCTGGAGAAGAAGAACCGGGCGCCTTTGCCGCTCTGGTGCTGGGCGAAGCGCCGCTGCGGATCGTCGCTGATGCCGCAGTAGAGCGCGCCGTTGGCGGCGCGCACGAGGTAGACGAACCAGGGTTTAGCCGCTGTGACGCTCATCGCTGACGATCAGGCGAACCACTCGCGGGCCGAACGCCACACGCACATGCCCACGAAATACGCCGAGGACAGACCCCAGAGCACCAGCAGCCACAGCGGCTGGGCGGGGAACTGCAGGATCAGCCCGGCGCAGGCGAACATCCACACCATGGTCACGGCGATGTTGATCGGCATGAACTGCTTGACCCGGAACGGGTGCAGGAACTTCATGCGGGTCAGGGTCAGGCCGGCCAGCACCATGATCACCGCGAAGGTGACCCAGGGCTCGAAGTCGAGCAGATAGAGGTACACCACCACCACGTTCCAGGCGGCGGGGAAGCCGACGAAGTAGTTGTCCTTGCTCTTCATGTTGACGTTGCAGAAGCAGAACAGCGACGACAGCAGGATCACGCCCACCGACAGCAGCAATGTGTATTCGGGCAGCGGGATGAAGCGATAGACGAAGATCGCCGGGATGAACACGTAGGTGAGGTAGTCGATCACCAGGTCGAGGGTAGAGCCGTCGAAATGCGGCAATACCACCTTCACGTCGTACTTGCGCGCCAGGGTGCCGTCCAGGCCATCGACCAGCAGCGCCAGCCCCAACCAGAGCAAGCAGCTTTCCGCCCGCCCTTCGATCAATGCAAGCAACGCCAACATGCCAAGGATGACTCCGCTCGCGGTGACCGCGTGCACGCTCCAGGCCTTGGCTTTACGGGGGGATAGGGACATAACACTCATGATCGAAATACTCTGGCGGACGGGCTTTCACACGATGAATGCAGCCTTTACATGCACTCGGCCATTCAGCGATGAAGTTCTGACCGGAGAGCGTACCACTCCGTTCAGCCGCGCGCTTCTCCGCCGTGCTGCCCGTCTGACGCACGGGCGGCCTGGAACTGCCGCAGACCGTTACGCGCCTGCTTGCGCACGGTGTTCTTGAGCAACGGCGTCCAGCCGATCAGCATGCCCTGGAAGCCCAGTGCCTGAGCGGCCCAGCGCCACATGTCGAAGTGGTCGCGATGCTCGACGATCAATCCACCGCGAATCACGAACGATGCGTCGATGCGATTGACCACGGTGCGCCCGGTCTGGGTGAACAGGTAGGTGGCCACCCATTTGGCACTGCCGCCGGTGGCATCGGCCTGCACGTCGGAAAAGGTCAGCGAGAATTTCTTGGCGCGGGAGGTCAGCATGCGCCACATGTCGCGGGCATCGTCACCGCTCAACTGGCCGAAGGCCGGGTCGCTGAAACGCACGTCCGGCGCGTAGCAACGCGCCATTTCCTCGGCGTCGAGGCGCTGGAACGCCTGGTAAAAACGGGTGATCAACTGGGCGTTTTCTGCAGACATGGCATGACCTCCGGGAAATGGCCCGAAGTATCGCCCGAGCCGTGCGTGACCGCCATGGGCAGATCAGTCACGCAAACGCCATTTCGGCGTTATCACCGAGCAGAAACGCGCGATTGCGCTCGGCGCAGGCGCGCAGGTAATCGGCCACCAGGGTGATGCGTTTGAGCTTGCGCAGATCCTCGCGGTAGTAGAGCCAGAACTGCCGCGTGACCTTCACCTCACTAGGCAGCACCTCGACCAGCCGGGCATCCGGGCCGGCCAGAAAGCACGGCAGGATCGCCAGCGCCCGCCCCTGCAAGGTGGCCAGGTACTGGGCCACCACGCTGGTGCTGCGCAGCGTGCTGCTGGCATTGGGCACGATGCCTTCCAGGTAGAGCAGCTCGGGGCTGAATGCCAGGTCATCGACGTAGGTGATGAACGAATGCCGGCCCAGATCCTCCACCTGGCGGATCGACGGGTGCCGGTCCAGGTACCCGGGTGTGGCATACAGCTTCAGGGCGTAGTCGCACAGCCGCGAGCAGACGTAGGGCCCGCGTTCCGGGCGTTCCAGGGTGATGGCGATATCCGCCTCACGGCGCGACAGGCTGATGAAGTGCGGCACCGGCAACAGGTCGATGGCGATATTCGGGTAGATAGCCTGGAAGCCGCCCAGCTGCGGCGCCACGAAGTAGCTGCCGAAGCCCTCGGTCGAGCCGATGCGCACGTGGCCCGAGAGCGCCAGGCTGGCGCCCGACACCTGCTCGCAGGCGGTCTGCAGGGTGCTTTCCAGGGCCTCGGCATAACCCAGCAGGTGCTGCCCCTCCGTAGTCAGCACGAAGCCGCTGGCCCGTGAGCGTTCGAACAACAGGGTGCCGAGCGCCTTCTCCAGCGCGCCGATACGCCGCGACACGGTGGTGTAGTCCACGCCCAGGCGCCTGGCGGCGCTGCTGGCGGTTCGGGTACGCGCCACTTCGAGAAAGAACTTGAGGTCGTCCCAGTTCATCTGGCCGGCCGACATCATGCTTTTTTGCATAACGAACCTGTCTTTTTAGGTGCTGGAACAGAAAGTTTGCATACCTATACTCCAGACACGCAGCGCCTACCAGCTGTCAGCAGTTCCAGTTTCCTACGACAAAAACAAAAGCAGGCAACTCATGAACGACTCCCACGCCCAAGGGCCGGCTGCCGGCCGCAAGCACTATCGCATCGCTGGCCTGGCCAGCATGGCGGGTACCACCATCGAGTGGTACGACTTCTTTCTCTACGGCACCGCCGCCGCCCTGGTCTTCAACAAACTGTTCTTCCCCACCCTCGACCCGATCACCGGCGTACTGGCGGCGTTCGCCACCTACGCGGTCGGTTTTATCGGCCGGCCCCTGGGCGGCATCCTGTTCGGCCACTTCGGTGACCGCATCGGCCGCAAGTCGATGCTGATGCTCACCCTGCTGATGATGGGCATCCCGACCATCGCCATCGGCCTGCTGCCCACCTACGAGCAGATCGGCTACTGGGCCGCGGCGCTGCTGGTGGTCATGCGTTTCCTGCAGGGCATGGCCGTGGGTGGCGAATGGGGCGGCGCGGTGTTGATGGCCGTCGAGCATGCGCCGGAAGGCAAGAAGGGCTTCTATGGCAGCCTGCCACAGACCGGCGTGGGCGCGGGCCTGGTGCTGTCCACCCTGGCCATGGGCGCGGTCGCCACGCTGCCCGAGGAGCAGATGCTCGCCTGGGGCTGGCGCCTGCCGTTCCTGGCCAGCGTGGTGCTGCTGGCGGTGGGCTGGCTGATTCGCGTCAAGGTCGCCGAGTCACCGGACTTCGAGAAGCTCAAGCAACAGAACCGCCGCGTCAGCCTGCCGCTGGTGGAGGTGGTGCGTAAACATCCGCGCGCCACCCTGACCATCATCGGCGCGCGCACCGCCGAGAACGCCTGGTTCTACATGGCGGTCACCTTCGCCCTCGCCTACGCCGCCAACCAGTTGCAGATTCCCCGGGCCGACGTGCTGCACGCCATCACCGCCGGCGCCGCGCTGTCGCTGGCGACCATGCCGTTCTGCGGCTGGCTGTCCGATCGCGTCGGCCAGAAGCGCCTGTACTTCACCGGCCTGCTGTTGCTCTGCGCCTTCGTCTACCCGTTCTTCGCCATGCTCGGCACCCGCGAGCCGCTGCTGGTGTGGTGGGCCATGGTGCTGGCGGTGGGCGTGGTGTTCCCGATCCTCTATGCGCCGGAATCTTTACTGTTCGCCCGCCAGTTTCCGGCCGAGATTCGCTACAGCGGCATCTCCCTGTCGGTACAGCTGGCCGGCGTGCTCGGTGGCGGCTTCGCACCGATGATCGCCACCAGCCTGCTGGCTGCCGCCGACGGCAGCCCGCGCTACGTGATCGCCTACCTGATCGGCATGGGCCTGGTCGCCCTGGGCTGTACCGCCCTGATGCGCAGCGACCCGCCCCGCCAGCCAATCGCCAGCCCCGCGCTGGATACCGCACACCCCGCGCCCCTGCGCGCCCGTTGATCGATAAAGGATCGAACCATGACCGCTACCGTCAAGCTGCTCATCAACGGCGAATTCGTCGAGTCACGCACCCAGCAATGGCGCGATGTCGTCAACCCGGCCACCCAGCAAGTGCTGGCCCGGGTGCCCTTCGCCACCGGCGAGGAAATCGACGCCGCCGTGGCCAGCGCCAGCCAGGCGTTCAAGACCTGGCGCAAGACGCCGATCGGCGTACGCGCGCGGATCTTTCTCAAGTACCAGCAACTGATCCGCGAAAACATGAAGGCACTGGCGGCCATTCTCACCGCCGAACAGGGCAAGACCCTCGCCGACGCCGAGGGCGACGTGTTTCGTGGCCTGGAGGTGGTGGAACACGCCGCCGGCATCGGCAACCTGCAACTGGGTGAGCTGGCCAACAATGTGGCTGGGGGGGTGGATACCTACACCCTGCTGCAACCGCTGGGCGTGTGCGCCGGCATCACACCGTTCAATTTCCCGGCGATGATTCCGCTGTGGATGTTCCCGATGGCCATCGCCACCGGCAACACCTTCGTACTCAAGCCCTCCGAGCAGGATCCGATGGTGACCATGCGCCTCTGTGAGCTGGCCCTGGAAGCCGGTGTGCCACCCGGCGTGCTCAATGTGGTGCATGGCGGTGAGGACGCGGTGAATGCGATCTGCGATCACCCGGACATCAAGGCGGTGTCCTTCGTCGGTTCGACCCGTGTCGGCACCCACGTCTACAACCGCGCCAGCCAGGCCGGTAAACGCGTGCAGTGCATGATGGGCGCCAAGAACCACGCCATCGTGCTGGCCGATGCCCACAAGGAACAGACCCTCAACAACCTGGCCGGCGCGGCGTTCGGTGCCGCCGGGCAGCGCTGCATGGCCCTGTCGGTGGTGATTCTGGTCGGTGAGGCCCAGGGCTGGCTGCCGGAGCTGGTCGCCAAGGCCGAAACGCTCAAGGTCAGCGCTGGCGTGGAAAGCGGCACCGATGTCGGGCCGCTGATTTCCCGCGCGGCGCTGGACCGGGTCAGCAGCCTGATCGAGCGCGGCGCCAGCGAAGGCGCACGCCTGGTGCTCGACGGCCGCAACCCGGGGGTAGCCGGCTTTGAACAGGGCAACTTCGTCGGCCCGACCGTCTTCGACGCGGTGACCCCACAGATGAGCATCTACCGCGAGGAAATCTTCGGCCCGGTGCTGTGCGTGATGCACGCCACGACCCTGGATGAAGCCATCGCGCTGATCAACGCCAACCCCAATGGCAACGGCACGGCGATCTTCACCCGCTCCGGCGCCGCCGCCCGGCATTTCCAGGAGGAAATCGACGTTGGCCAGGTGGGCATCAACGTGCCGATTCCGGTGCCGGTGCCGATGTTCTCGTTCACCGGCTCGCGGGCTTCCAAGCTCGGCGACCTGGGCCCGTACGGCAAGCAGGTGGTGCAGTTCTACACCCAGACCAAGACCGTGACCCAGCGCTGGTTCGACGAGAGCGACGTCGGCGGCGCGGTGAACACCACCATCACCCTGAAGTGAGGCGACGACCATGAATATCGGATTCATCGGCCTGGGCAACATGGGCGAGCCCATGGCCCACAACCTGCTCGAGGCAGGTCATTCGCTGCGCGTCTTCGACCTGTCTACCGGCGCCGTCGCGGCCCTGGTGGACGCCGGCGCCAAGGGTGCCGACAGCGCCTGCGGCGTGCTGCAGGATGCCGAGATCGTCATCACCATGCTGCCGGCCTCGGCCCATGTGAAGGCGGTGTATCTCGGCGAAGACGGCCTGTTGGCCAAGGTGGCACCCAGCGTGCTGCTGATCGACTCCTCGACCATCGACCCGTTGTCTGCCCGGGAAGTCGCTAAGGCGGCGGCTGCCCACGGTAACCCGATGCTCGATGCACCGGTGTCTGGCGGCACGGGTGGCGCGGCTGCCGGAACCCTGACCTTTATGGTCGGCGGCGCCGAAGCGGACTTCGCCAAGGCCCAGCCGATCCTGGCAGCCATGGGCCGCAATATCGTGCATTGCGGCGGCAGCGGTAACGGTCAGGTGGCGAAAGTGGCCAACAACATGCTGCTCGGCATCTCCATGATCGGCGTCGCCGAGGCCATGGCGCTGGGCGTGTCACTGGGCATCGACGCCAAGGTGCTGGCGAACATCATCAACACCTCCAGCGGGCGCTGCTGGAGCTCGGACACCAACAACCCCTACCCCGGCGTGCTCGACAACGTGCCGGCCTCGCGGGGCTACAGCGGCGGCTTCGGCACCGACCTGATGCTCAAGGACCTGGGCCTGGCCACCGAGGCAGCGCGGCAGATCAAGCAACCGGTGATACTCGGCGCCCTCGCTCAGCAGCTCTATCAGCGCTTCAGCTGCGACGGGCACGGTGGCCTGGATTTCTCGGCGATCATCAATAGCTACCTGAAGCCCCAGGACAAGTCCTGATGCTCGGCAATGCGCGCAGAGGACTGAGCGTATTACCGCCCAAAAGGTCCTAGTATAGGGTTACATCGTTTCAGACTGGGCGTACTCGCCGAAGGCAGTACGCCATGGCAGGCCAGCGACATGCTTGTGCCGGTGAGTCGCCTCCCGGCGGAGAATTGTTCGCTTGGGCTGCGATCGCACAGGCGACGCCCAAGTCCCCTTCAGGAGGCCGAGTGGAATCGCTGTGTAAGGGGTTGAGCGGCATGGATGCCGCGAGAGCTGCGATGGGCCAGGGATGGCCCTTCGCAGCGTGCCCCTGGAACAGTGATGGAGCGAGGGAACCCCGGCGCAGCCGGGGCCGGATGGTGGGGTGCCCTTCTCTTTGGTTACTTTCTCTTGGGCAAGCAAGAGAAAGTGACTCGCCCGTAAGGGGCGAAACCCAACAGGCCAGGCGGCGGGTTAATGGAGAGTGCCAAATCATCGACAGCGAACACTTATTTGCCAGTCTGGTGTTAACCCGCCCGCTGCCCAAACAATGTCAAGAACCAAAAAAAACGCCGGGCATGAGCCCCGGCGTTTTTTCATTTCGCTCATTACGCAGACCGATGCCTGCGCCCTGCCCGCCCGTTCTCAGTGCAGAATCTGCCCCAGGAACAGCTTGGTACGCTCGTTCTGCGGGTTGTCGAAGAAGGCGTTCGGCTCGGCCTGTTCGACGATCTCGCCCTTGTCCATGAAGATCACGCGGTCGGCCACAGTGCGGGCGAAGCCCATCTCGTGGGTCACGCAGAGCATGGTCATGCCGTCCTGCGCCAGGCCGATCATGGTGTCCAGTACTTCCTTGACCATTTCCGGGTCGAGAGCCGAGGTCGGCTCGTCGAACAGCATGATCTTGGGCTTCATGCACAGGGCGCGGGCGATGGCCACACGCTGCTGCTGACCACCGGACAGCTGCCCCGGGTACTTGTGCGCCTGCTCCGGGATGCGTACGCGCTCCAGGTAGTGCATGGCGATTTCCTCGGCCTTGCGCTTGGGCATCTTGCGTACCCACATCGGCGCCAGGATGCAGTTCTGCAGCACGGTCAGGTGCGGGAACAGGTTGAAGTGCTGGAACACCATGCCCACTTCGCGGCGCACGGTTTCGATGTCCTTGAGGTCGCGGGTCAGCTCGGTGCCATCGACCACGATGCGACCGGCCTGGTGTTCTTCCAGGCGGTTGATGCAGCGGATGGTGGTCGACTTGCCCGAACCCGACGGGCCGCACAGCACGATGCGCTCGCCCTGACGCACGTCCAGGTTGATGTCCTTGAGAACGTGGAACTGGCCGTACCACTTGTTCACGCCCTGCAACTGAATGATCGGCTCGGCGCTGGGTTGCTTGTTTGCTTCGCTCATCTACGTAACTCCTAACGCTTGTGGCCAGTGTCCAGCTTTCTCTCCAGATGGAGGGAATAGCGGGACATACCGAAACAGAAAATCCAGAAAATCAGGGCGGCGAACACATAGCCCTCGGTCGCCATGCCCAGCCACGCCGGGTCGGCAGCCGCCTGCTTGACGCTGTTGAGCAGGTCGAACAGGCCGATGATGATCACCAGGCTGGTGTCCTTGAACAGGGCGATGAAGGTGTTGACGATGCCCGGGATCACCAGCTTGAGCGCTTGCGGCAGGATCACCAGACCCATCATCCGCCAGTAGCCCAGGCCCATGGCGCCGGCTGCCTCGTATTGCCCCTTGGGAATCGCCTGCAGGCCACCGCGTACCACTTCGGCGATGTAGGCCGACTGGAACAGGATCACGCCGATCAGTGCGCGCATCAGCTTGTCGAAGCTCATGCCTTCGGGCAGGAACAGCGGCAGCATCACCGAGGACATGAACAGCACGGTGATCAGCGGCACACCCCGCCAGAACTCGATGAAGGTCACGCAGACCACCTTCACCGCCGGCAGGTTGGAGCGACGCCCCAGCGCCAGCAGGATGCCCAGCGGCAGTGCACCGGCGATACCGACGGCGGCGATCACCAGGGTCAGCATCAGACCGCCCCAACGGCTGGTCGCCACGGTGTCCAGGCCGAACACGCCACCGTGCAGCAGGCACCAGGCGACGACCGGATAGATCACCAGGAAGGCGATGCCGTAAACGGCCTTGCGCGGGAACCTGGAGATGAACAGCGGTGCGGCGCCAACGATCGCCAGTACCGCGGTCAGGTCCACGCGCCAGCGCAGTTCGCTGGGGTAGAAGCCGTACATGAACTGGCTGAAACGCGCCTGGATGAACACCCAGCAGGCGCCCTCCTTGGTGCAATCAGCGCGGGTGGTGCCCACCCAGTTGGCGTCGATGACCGCCCACTTGAGCAGCGGCGGCACCATCAGCCAGATGAGGTAGATGGCGAACACGGTCAGCAGCGTATTGAGCCAGCTGGAGAACAGGTTGCTGCGCATCCAGGCGAGCGCGCCAACGCTGGCGCTCGGTGGCGGCAGATCCGGTTTGAAAGTATGAGTGCTCATTGCGCTAGGTCCTCACCGCTCGATCAGCGCGATGCGCTTGTTGTACCAGTTCATCAGCAGGGAAATGCTGATACTGATCGCCAGGTAGACGCTCATGGTGATGGCGATCACCTCGATGGCCTGACCGGTCTGGTTGAGTACGGTACCGGCGAATAGCGACACCATGTCCGGGTAGCCGATACCGGCGGCCAGAGACGAATTCTTCGCCAGGTTCAGGTACTGGCTGGTCAGCGGCGGAATGATCACCCGCATGGCCTGGGGAATGATCACCTTGCGCAGCGTCGGGCCGGGGCGCAGGCCCAGGGAGCGGGCGGCTTCGGTCTGGCCGTGGCTCACCGAGTTGATCCCGGAACGCACGTTTTCGGCGATGAACGCCGCGGTGTAGACGGTCAGCGCGATGGTCAGCGCCAGCAGTTCGGGGATCATCACCCAGCCGCCGACGAAGTTGAAGCCCTTGAGCTCCGGTACCGACCAGTGCAGCGGGCTGCCGAAAACCAGGGCAACCAGGGTGGGGATGACGATCGCCATGCCCAGGCCGACCCAGAACTTGTGGAACGGCTGGCCGGTGGCTTCGAAGCGCTTGTTGGCCCAGCGGGTCATCATCGCGATGGCCACGACGGTGACCACCAGGCCGATCGCGAATGGCCAGAAGGCACCAGTCGCCTCGGCAGCGGGCATGTTCAGGCCACGGTTGCTGAGGAAGAAGCTGTCGCCCAGGTTGATGCTGGCACGTGGGCCGGGCAGCGGCAGCAGCACGGCGAAGTACCAGAAGAGAATCTGCAGCAACGGCGGAATGTTGCGGAAGATCTCGATGTAGACGGTCGCCAGCTTGCTGATCATCCAGTTCGGCGACAGGCGCGCGACACCGATGACGAAGCCGAGGATGGTGGCCAGCACGATGCCGATGAAGGACACCAGCAGGGTGTTGAGCAGGCCGATCACGAAGACGCGGGCATAGCTGTCCGCTTCGGTGTAGCTGATCAGGTGCTGGGCGATGCCGAAGCCGGCACTGCGCTCGAGGAAATCGAAGCCCGAGGTGATGCCCCGGTGTTGCAGGTTGGTCTGTGTATTGCTGAACAGGAACCAGCCCATTGCGACCACGGCCACAACGGTAATGATCTGGAATAGCCAGGCGCGCACACGTGGATCGCTAAGGGAGAACCCCTGCGGTGCGCCGATGTTTTTCTGCATGGGAATGCCCCAGGTATAACGGAACGAAAATCGCCCGGCAGTGCACTGCCGGGCGACAGGTCAATCAACGCACTGGAGGAGCGTAGTGCAGACCGCCTTTGTTCCACAGAGCGTTGAGACCACGCTCGATTTTCAGCTCGCTGCCCTTGCCGATGTTGCGCTCGAACACTTCACCGTAGTTACCGACCTGCTTGACGATCTGGACGACCCAGTCCTTCGGCAGTTTCAGGTCCTTGCCGTACTCGCCGTCGGCACCCAGCATACGGGCGACGTCAGGGTTCTTGGTTTCCTTGGCCAGGGCTTCGACGTTCTTGGAGTCGACACCCAGCTCTTCGGCGTTGAGCATGGCGAACAGGGTCCACTTGACGATAGCCATCCAGTCTTCGTCGCCACGACGAACCAGCGGGCCCAGCGGCTCCTTGGAGATCACTTCCGGCAGTACCACCCAGTCATCCGGCGCGCCCAGCTTGATGCGCTGTGCGTACAGCTGCGACTGGTCGGAGGTCAGCACGTCGCAACGGCCGGCTTCCAGCGACTTGGCGCTCTCGTCGGAGGTGTCGAAGGTGATCGGGGTGTATTTCAGGCCGTTCGAGCGGAAGTAGTCGGAGACGTTCAGCTCGGTGGTGGTGCCCGCCTGGATACAGATGGTCGCGCCATCGAGTTCCTTGGCGCTGGCAACGCCCAGCTTCTTGTTGACCAGGAAGCCGATGCCGTCGTAGTAGGTCACGCCGGTGAACACCAGGCCCATGCCGCCGTCGCGGGAGCTGGTCCAGGTGGTGTTGCGCGACAGCACATCGACTTCACCGGACTGAATGGCGGTGAAACGCTCCTTGGCGGTCAGCGGGCTGTACTTGACCTTGGTCGCGTCGCCCAGTACTGCAGCGGCCACACCGCGGCAGATATCGACGTCGATGCCCTGGTAGTTGCCCTTCTCATCCGGCACCGAGAAACCCGGCAAGCCGTCACTGACGCCACACTGTACAAAGCCCTTCTTCTTTACGGCGTCCAGGGTAGCACCGGCGTGAGCCATGCCTGCAGCGCCCAGAACGGCGGCGGCGGTCAACATCGCCAGGGTGGTTTTAACCATCTTCATTGAACATTCTCCGGTTGCTTTTGTTGTGTTGGAGTCTCAGCCCGATCGCCGTACCCTTTTGGGGCATGTCGTCACTATTGGCAGCAACAGTGTAGACCGGTGACCAGACCTCGGCGCCAGTACCCCGACCTGTTCGAGAGCAGGCCTTCGGCGCTGGCACCAGCCCGTTGGTGAACGGGCTCGAGACGGATCGCGAATTTGCACATCGACGGGCATGCAGCGCCCGGCGAACCTTTTGGAAACCCATCAAATCGGCTTTCCCGTCTGCTCCGCGGCCTGCTGTGGTGTTACCACGCCAGGCCGGCGACATCAGTCTCCTGCTCTATAGCAAAGGCCATACCACAGGCTGTTTTTACCCGCGAGAGAGGCGGGTCAAGGGGGCAAAGTTGTAATCTTGCGACATCTAGTTCATGGATCAGTACAGTGACGGAAAACAGTCACGCACCAAAACAATGCACAGGCCCCACATTGGAGCAACACATGGATACCACATTGCTACTGCAGCCCCCACTTCCCGCCGATTCGTGCGTCATCTGGCTGCACGGTCTGGGCGCCGACCGCTTCGATTTCCAGCCGGTCGCCGAGGTCCTGCAGCAATCGCTGCGCAGCACGCGCTTCGTACTGCCCCAGGCGCCCACCCGGGCGGTGACCATCAACGGTGGCTACGCGATGCCCAGTTGGTACGACATTCTGGCCATGAGCCCGGCCAGGGCCATCGATCGCGAGCAGCTCGAGCAGTCGGCCCAGCAGGTCATCGCGCTGATCGAGGCGCAGCGCGATGACGGCATCGACCCGCAGCGCATCTTCCTGGCCGGTTTTTCCCAGGGCGGCGCGGTGGTGCTGCACAGCGCCTTCCTGCGCTGGGAGGGGCCGCTGGGCGGCGTGCTGGCGCTTTCGACCTATTCGCCAACCTTCTCGGAGGACGTGCAGTTGAGCGACATCCAGCGCGGCATACCGGTCTGCTGCCTGCACGGCACCCAGGACGGCGTGGTGCTGCCGAGCATGGGCCGTACCGCTCACGACTGGCTGCACAGCCGTGGCGTCTGTGTGGACTGGCAGGAGTATCCGATGGCCCACGAAGTGTTACCGCAGGAGATCCGGGATATCGCCGCCTGGCTCTCCGCCCGTCTGTAACGCGGCTTTTGGCGGCGCGCCTGTGACGGCCTTCACAGTCCCCGTGCCGCCGGTCGTGCGCAGGTCGCAAGACGATTGTCAGCCCGGGTGGCGAACGCTACTGTCACGGCAATGAGACCCGTTCATTGATTACGAACGCCGTCATCGACCCATGGGAGCGTTAGCGATGCGCATCGTTAGGCGTTTCGAGCAAGGATGCTGATGCCATGAAGGCGGCCCACTGGCAAACCGACCTGCAGCAGATTCGCCAGCTGCGCCTGTTCGACAATGTCGCGCTGGGTAGCCTCAACCGACTGCTCGACGCCTTTCGCCCCTGCGAGCTGGACGCGGCCGAAGTGCTGCTCTCGCCGTTCGACCGCAACCAGTACCTTTATATAGTCGTCACCGGCAGCCTCAAGGTGTACCTGGGCTCGCTGGACAACCAGCCGGTCACCACCCTGGGTCCCGGCGACTGTGCGGGCGAGATCAGCTTCCTCGATAACGAGCACCCCAGCGCCTACGTGGTGGCCACCGAGCCCAGCAGCGTGCTGCGCCTGCACCGCGACGCGCTCAACTCGCTGTTCCAGCAATCGCCGCAGATGATGCACAACCTGCTCAAGGTACTCTGCGACCGCGTGCGCCAGGGCAACCGGCAGCTGATCAACAGCGAACAGAATGCCAACGTCGACAAGCTCACCGGCGCCTTCAACCGCCGCTGGCTGGAGCACGTGTTCGAGCGCGAGCGGGCGCGCTGCGTGATCGACAAGCAGCCGCTGTGCCTGCTGATGCTCGACGTCGACCACTTCAAGGATTACAACGATCAGCACGGCCACCTGGCCGGCGATTATGCGCTGTGCCTGGTTGCCCATACCCTGCGCCGCCAGCTCAGGGCCCGGGACAGCCTGGTGCGCTATGGCGGCGAGGAATTCGTGGTGCTGTTGCCCGAGCTGGCGCTGCAGCAGGCCGTCGAGGTGGCCGAGCGCCTGCGCGAGAGCCTGGAACGCATCGGCTCCTTCTATTCGCCCCTGGGCGCCCAGCCCGGCGTGACCATCTCCCTGGGACTGGCCCAGCTGCATGCCCGCGATGGCCTCGCCAGCCTCATCGCCCGGGCCGACAAGGCCCTCTACCAGGCCAAGAACAGCGGTCGCAACCGACTCTGTCATTGAATTGCCGTGAGCGCGTGACAAGCTGACGGCCACCGTTTTTGTGGAACGCCCCCCATGCGCAAGCGCCTGCTCATCGTCCCGATTGCCCTGGGTCTTGCCGCCGCGGTGTTCTTCACCCTGCCGGGCGTGCTCGACCGACGCATGAACAGCGTCGAATCCCCGGCGCCCTATCCGGCCAGCCAGGCCGCCACGCGCCTGCACGGCACCCTGTTCATCGCCGACCTGCACGACGACGCCCTGCTCTGGGAGCGTGATCTGCTCAAACGCTACAGCCACGGCCACTCGGACCTGCCGCGCATGCTCGACGGGCGCGTCGGGTTGCAGGTGTTTTCCACGGTCACCCAATCGCCGCGCGGCCTGAACTACGAAAGCAACGGCGCCGACAGCGACACCATCACCCTGCTCGCCATGGCCCAGCGCTGGCCGCGGGCGACCTGGAACAGCCTGCTGCAGCGCGCCCTGTACCAGGCCGAGAAACTGCGCGAAGCGGCTGCCGGCAGCGACGGCCGCCTGGTGCAGATCCGCACGCGCGAGGATCTGACGGACTTTCTGCAGGCCTGGAAGCAGGACCCGCAGCGCGTCGCCACCCTCTTGGCTACCGAAGGCCTGCACCCGCTGGAGGGCCGGCTGGAAAACCTCGACCGGCTCTACGATGCCGGCTTTCGCATGGCCGGCCTGACCCATTTCTTCGACAACGAGGTCGGCGGCTCGGCCCACGGCCTGGACAAGGGCGGGCTGACACCGTTCGGCCGCCAGGTCGTCGCGCGTTTGGAAGATAAATCCATGCTCATCGACCTGGCCCACGCCTCGCGCCCGCTGATGGACGACGTGCTGGCCATGGCCACGCGCCCGGTGCTGGTGTCCCACGGCGGCGTCGAGGGCACCTGCCCCGGCACCCGCAACCTCAGCGACCGGCATATCCGCGCCATCGCCGCGACCGGTGGGGTGATCGGCATCGGCTACTGGGACACGGCGGTGTGCGCCACCTCGGTGGCGGCCATCGTCAAGGCGATCCGCTACACGGCCGACCTGGTGGGCGTCAAGCACCTAGCCCTGGGCTCGGACTTCAACGGCACCATCCACGCCCCCTTCGATGTCACCGGCCTGGCCCAGCTGACCGAAGGTCTGCTCGGCGCCGGCTTCAGCCGCGCCGACATCGCCGCGATCATGGGCGGCAACGTCCAGCGCCTGCTACTCGCCAGCCTGCCCGGGAACTGATCGACAGCCACGCATGACGGCGGTGGCAGAGTACTTCGCCCTGCCCGCGTCTTGCTTTACACTGGCAAGGGTCTGTTGCCGCTTCACGCACAGCCGCGCCGGAGCCCGTTTTGCCGCGAGGCAAGGCACGAGCCGCGAAGTTTAGCTGGCTAAATGAGTCGGCGAGAAACGTAGTATCGCGGCAAAACGGGCCCGGCCCTGCGGGTTGCGCGAGAAATCTCGCCATGCGTTGTTGGAGGACTTGGCAAGGGAACAACCATTCCCTGCGTCCTCCGCCTAGCCTGGCGAGATTTCTCGCGGCAACGCGGCTCGCGCTGAAACGGCAACAGACCCTGGCGTTCATTCCTTAATCAATCGACGAGATGACCGTGCTCAAAGCACTCAAAAAAATATTCGGCAAAGCCGAAAATGAGCCACACAGCTCAGTCTCCCCGAGCCTCGAAGCCACTTCGCCTCCCGCCGCCGCTCCCCGCGAGGAGCGCCAGCCGCGCCCGCCCAAAGAAGCAGTCAGCGCCGAACAGAAGCCCCAGAGCAAACCCGCCAAGCCGCGCCGCGAACGTGCGCCCAAGCCGGTCGACACCTGGAAGCTCGAGGATTTCAAGGTCGAACCCGCCCCTGGCAAGACACGCTTCCACGACTTCAAGCTGTCGCCGGAGCTGATGCACGCCATCCACGACCTGGGCTTTCCGTACTGCACGCCGATCCAGGCCGGCGTACTGGGCTACACGCTCAAGGGCCAGGACGCCATCGGCCGCGCCCAGACCGGCACCGGCAAGACCGCCGCCTTCCTGATCTCGATCATCACCCAGCTGCAGCAGACCCCGCCGCCCAAGGATCGCTACATGGGCGAGCCGCGGGCGCTGATCATCGCGCCGACCCGCGAGCTGGTGGTGCAGATCGCCAACGACGCCAAGGAGCTGACCAAGTACACCGGCCTCAACGTGATGAGCTTCGTCGGTGGCATGGACTTCGACAAGCAGCTCAAGCAGCTGGAGTCGCGCTTTTGCGACATTCTGGTGGCTACGCCGGGGCGCCTGCTGGACTTCAACCAGCGCGGCGAAGTGCACCTGGACATGGTCGAGGTGATGGTGCTCGACGAAGCCGACCGCATGCTCGACATGGGCTTCATCCCCCAAGTCCGCCAGATCATCCGCCAGACCCCGATGAAGGGCGAGCGCCAGACCCTGCTGTTCTCCGCCACCTTCACCGAAGACGTGATGAACCTGGCCAAGCAATGGACCACCAACCCGGCCATCGTCGAGATCGAGCCGGAAAACGTCGCCAGCGACACCGTCGAACAGCACGTCTACGCCGTCGCCTCGGCGGACAAGTACAAGCTGCTCTACAACCTGATCGTGCAGAACGACTGGACCCGGGTAATGGTCTTCGCCAACCGCAAGGACGAAGTGCGCCGTATCGAGGAACGCCTGACCCGTGACGGTATCAGCGCGGTACAGATGTCCGGCGACATCCCCCAGCACAAGCGCATTCGCGCCCTGGAAGGTTTTCGCGAGGGCAAGATCCGCGTCATGGTTGCCACCGATGTGGCCGGCCGCGGCATCCATGTCGACGGCATCAGCCACGTGATCAACTTCACCCTGCCGGAAGACCCGGACGACTATGTGCACCGCATTGGCCGTACCGGCCGCGCCGGCACCAGCGGCACCTCGATCAGCTTCGCCGGTGAGGACGACGCCTTCGCCCTGCCCCCGATCGAAGAGCTGATCGGCCGCAAGATCCACTGCGAAATGCCGCCGGACGAGCTGCTCAAGGCCGTACCGCGCAAGCATTGATCGAACACGCCCAGGTGCAATGCCTGGGCGCGCCGCTGCAGTTTCCGGGCAGCGACCCTAAGCGCCCGTTCATGATTCTTGAGTACAAGTTTGTTGATTTCGACGGCTAGTTGGCGCAAGCGATCATTTGCAGTGGTGGGCTAAAGCCCACCCTACCGATAGTGCCAGCCTCGTAGGGTGGGCCGGGCGGCGATCCGCTTCAGCCCACCGATGTGAGCAGGTTTGAAATCGCAGTACGAACGGCCGCTTTTGTACTTGCCGCTTTTTAGGCACATAAGAATCGTGAACAGGCTCCTAAGAGAGGACGGCCACGCCCATGAAGCTGAATGTTGATTCCAGTGACCTCAGCCGCGCCGTTCAGGCCGGCGTCCTGCAGCCCGGCCAGGACCAGGCGCTGCTAGCCTTTCTGCAGCAGATCCCCACTGAGCGCTCCAGCTTCCAGCTCTCCCATATCGCTTATTACTTCGGCGCCCTGCTGATCATGGCCGCCATGGGTTGGCTGCTTACCGAAGCCTGGATGAATATCGGCGACCTGGCGTTGCTGGTGATCAGCACGGCTTATCTGCTGCTGTTCCTGCTCTGCGGGCGCAGCCTGTGGCGCCGCGGCCTGCCGATTCCCGGCGGCCTGCTCGGCGCCGTGGCGGTGAGCCTGACGCCGCTGGTGGTGTTCGCCGCACAAAGGCTGCTGGGCCTGTGGCCCCTGGATGACGCGCAGTCGGACTACGTCGACTACTACCGCTACGTGCAGGGCGGCTGGCTGGTCATGGAGGTGGCCACGGTGCTGGCCGGCTTACTGGTGCTGCGCCTGCTGCCCTTCCCGTTCATCGTCATGCCGATCGCCGTGGCGCTGTGGTTCATGTCCATGGACTTGAGCGAGCTGCTGCACGGTGAGTACTTCAATTGGGAGCAGCGCCGCGAGGTATCGCTGTGGTTCGGCCTGGTGATCCTGCTCGTCAGCCTGCTGGTGGACGGGCGCAGCAAACAGGATTTCGCCTTCTGGGGCTACCTGGCCGGGCTGACGGCATTCTGGGGTGGCCTGAGCCTGATGGACAGCGGCAGCCAACTGGGCAAGGCGCTCTACTGCCTGATCAACCTGGGCCTGATCGGCCTGTCGATCCTGCTGCGCCGTCCACTGTTCATGGTCTTCGGCGCCCTGGGCGTGGCCGGCTATCTCGGCTACCTGGCCCACAACGTGTTCGAGGACTCGCTGCTGTTCCCCGTCGTAGTCAGCCTGATCGGCCTGGGCGTGATGGGCCTCGGCCTGCTCTACCAGAAACGCCGGGAGGCGATGAGCGAGGCGTTGCGCCGGCAGCTACCAGCGGGTCTCCTGGCACTTCTGCCGGCGCTGCGCCGCTAGGGCCGGTAGCGCTCCCAAAGCATCTCGAACTCGCGGCGGTACTCGGCGACCAGGTGGGGATCGTCGGTCACCAGCAGGTTCTCCTCGTTGCTGGTGCTGGCACTGCGCGTCCAGTTGAAGCTGCCGTTGAGCAGCAGGCGGCCATCGAACAGAGCGAACTTGTGATGCATGTGAAAGGGGCTGTTGTCGATGCGCAGCGGCACGCCGGCATCGATCAGCTGCTGGATGTCGCTGCCCACGTCGAAGCGTTTTTCGCTATCGCTGATGATGCGCACAGCCAGGCCGCGGCGGTGCACCGCGATCAGCTCGTCGCTGAGCAGGTCGTCGGAAATGGTGTACACGCACACGTCCACCGATTTCCTGGCGTTGCGGCACAGGTCGCGAATGCGCTGGCGGCAGCTTTCACCCGGGCTGAAATGCGCACTGCACTGCCCGCGCAGCGGTGAGCAGCGCACCTCCAGGGTCTTGATCACCTGCTCCAGCCACTTCAGGGCCGGCACGGCATTGTCCGGGTTGCCGACTAGTTCGCGCACCAGGTCGAAGGCGCGGTTGCGCATATAGCGCACGTGGTCGGGCGTCAGGTCGTTGCCCAGCTCGCGTAGCTCGTCGCGCTCCTCGTTGCTGAGCTTGAGGTCGGTGAGGCTGTCACGCAGGTGCTGATCAAGGCGATTGAAATCCATTTTTAACCCTGTCGAGTCCGTTTCCGGGTGCGGCGCTTGGGGCCGCCGCGTTGCCATGAGGCATACAGGCCGCCGCACAGCGCGCCGGCCAGGTGATATTCGAACGACACGCCCTGCTGGGGCAGCAGGCCGTAGAAAAAACCGCCGTACAGCACCAGCGCTAACGCCGCCAGCAACAGGTCGGCAAGGCTGCGGCGAAACCAGGCGCGGCCCAGCAGCAGACCCCACAAGCCGAACAGCCAGCCGCTGGAGCCGACATGAATGCCGGTGCGGCCGAACAGCCAGACCAGCACGCCACTGGCGACGATGATGAACAGGCTGGCGCGGATGAACTCGCCCCGCGACTCCAGCAGCGCCAGGGCGCCGAGCACCATGAAACCGCTGAGGTTGCCGAACAGGTGCAGCCAGCTGCCGTGCAGCCAGGGCGCCAGCAGGATGCCTGGCAGTGCCTGCACCTCGCGCGGGATCAGCCCAAAGCGGTTGAGGCTGTAACCGTCCAGGCTGTTGATCAGCTGCAGCACGACCATCACCGCGGCGATGCCGAACAGCAGCTTCAGGCGCGGTAACAGCCAGAGCGTCACGGCGTCTCGCCACCCTGCCCCATCATCCGGGCGATCTCCCGCAGCTGCTGGGCCATGTCGCCCATGCGCTTGTGGGTGCCCAGGTCGATGTCGATCTTCTTGTCCATGGCATTGATCAGCGGCAGCACGCCGTCCTGCAGGCCATCGGCCAGGCGCTCCAGCAACGCCTGCACACCGGGCTGCGGCGCGGCCTGCACGGCCACCTCCACCTTCGGCGGCACGTCGCGCAACCGCTCCAGGCCGGCCAGCAGTTCCTGCCAGGGCACGGCGGCAGGCGCTGGTGCGGCCGGCTCGCTGCGGGCAAGACCGCGTACGCCCTCGACCAGGTCGTTGAGCTGGGCCACCACGCGGGCGCCGACGTCCGAGTCGCTGCCGCCCATGGCCTTGTTGCGCATGAAGTCACGCTTGATCTGCGCCCAGCGCTCGGCCTGCTCGGGCGTCTGGTTGCCGCGCAGCTCGGCGAGCTTGAGCAGGTTCTCCTCGGCGCCGGTGGTGAGCAGTTGCGACTCGCCCTGGTAGTGGTCGGCGATCAGTTGCAGCAGCTCGGCGTCGTTCATCACCGCGCTGATCTTCTCGGCCATCTTGTTCATGTTGCGGTAGCTGCCCTGCAGCTTGAACGGCGGCTCGGTGCGGTAGCTGTCGGCCTGGGCGGCGCTGATGATGTATTGCTGGTTGACCCGGCCGACCACGTCGCGCACCTGCATCAGGCGCTGCAGGGTGGCGACGATCTCGTTGATCTCGGCGCCGCTGTAGCTGTGCGACAGCTCGTTGGCGGAGAACGGCTTGCCCTCGGCCTTGGCGACGAAGCGGTAGACGTCGGCCATGTCGCGGGTGGCCAGCGGCGCCAGCACCGGGTTGGAGGTCAGGCCGTTCTCGATGTAGGACAGCGCGAAGGCCTCCTGCATGCCGCCCAGGGTGTCGCCCAGGTTGTAGATGTCGGCGCGGTTGGCGAGCATGTCGGGGATCTTGAACACGTCGCCGGACTCGGTGTACGGGTTGCCGCTCATCACCACGCAGAACTTCTTGCCGCGCATGTCGTAGGTCTTGGTCTTGCCCTTCCACACGCCCTCGATGCGCCGCGTGCCGTCGCACAGGGAGATGAACTTCTGCAGGAATTCAGGGTGGGTGTGCTGGATGTCATCGACATAGAGCATCACGTTGTTGCCCATTTCCAGCGCCAGGTTGAGCTTTTCCAGCTCCTGGCGCGAGGTGGCGTCCGGCGCCTGGGCCGGGTCGATGGAGCGCACCTCGTGGCCGAGGGCCGGGCCGTTGATCTTCATGAAGATCAGCCCCAGGCGATGGGCCACGTACTCCATCAGCGTGGTCTTGCCGTAGCCGGGCGGCGAGATGAGCATCAGCAGGCCCATCAGGTCGGTGCGTTTGTTCTCGCCAGCGGTGCCCATCTGCTTGGCCAGGTTGTCGCCGATGAAGCCCAGGTACACGTCGTTGATCAGCTTGTTACGCACGAACGACGACAGCGGCCGCGGCTTGAACTCACTCAGGCGCAGCGCCGTGCGCTCGCGGTTGACCACCTCCTGGCGCAGGCTCTGGTAACGCTGCAACTCGGGCAGGAAGGTTTCGCGATGGTGACGCAGGCGCTGGAAGAAATCGTGCAGGGCGAAACTCAGGGTGCCGTCCTGGATGCGTGGGTGATCACCCAGCAGCCCCTCGACGCGCACCTGCAGGTCGGCCTCGGTGACGCGCTGCGGCAGGTCGCTGTCGATCAGGCCCAGGGCCACGGCCTCGGCGACGTATGCCTGCAGATGTTCCTGACCCTGCTGCGCGCAATAGGCCTGCAACCAGTTTTCGGCCAGTGCCCAGCGCTGGTCCGGGCGCCCGCGCAGGCGCTCCTGGGCCTGCAGGTAGCCCTCCCACATATGGGCGGCCTGCAGATGCTGGCGCAGACCCTCGAACAGGTCGCGGGCGTACTTGCTGACCACGAATTCGATACGCGGGGCGGTCAGCTCCTCGACCAGGTATTCGGCTGCCTCGCGCTGCAGCGCGGCGTCGAACGGCATCGGGTGGCGGACGATAAAACCATGCAGCGCCTTGAGCACTTCCTCGCGTAGCTGGCGGATGCCCTCGTCGCGACCGAACAGCTGGCGGATGTTGGCACAGGTACGGGCACGCTCCGGCCAGTGGGCGGCCTCCACGTCTTCGCGCCAGCGGTTCCAGAAGAACAGCGCCAGGCCGCGGGCCCGTGGCGAATAGGTGAGCAGGCCGGCCGCTTCGCGCAGCGCCAGCAGACGCAGCAGGATGGCCATGGCGTCCTGGTCGTGGATGCCCTTCTGGTAGCCCTCCTTGTAGCGCGGCGCGGCGAACTCGCGGATACGCTTGATCAGCTCATCCGGCTGGCTCATATGCACCTTGAGCTGATCCAGGCTCAGGCCGTCGGTATTATTCACCGCCGCGTCGAGTACCAGGCCGGCCAGGTACTCGCCGCGGTACAGCGCGGCCGACTCGGACTCCAGGCTGACCTGCCAGTAATCGCGCAGGCCGTCGAGCTCGGCATCATGCAGCGGCTCGAGAAAGTCGGTGCCGGTCAGGTGCAGGAACAGCCCGTCGCCACGGGGCAGCAGGGTCAGGTCGAGTTCCTGGGTATTGACCGCGAAGCGATGGCGCGGCCCCAGCTTGATGACGTCGCCGCCGGCCTCGAACAGCTCGCTCTTGTCGCGCAGCGCACGCACGGCCTGGTCGCGGGCGCTTTTGAGGCGCGCCTCGACGTCATCGGCCTTGACGCTGTCCCTGAGCTCGCGCAGGCGCTCGGCCAGTTCGCGCAGCTTGAGGATCAGTGGGTCGGCGGCGAAGAAGGCATTGAGTTCCTGGGCCTCGGTGAACTTGGCGGTGCGCCGGCCAAGGCTGTCGAGAATCCGCCGCGCGGCGTCGAGCAGGCCCTGGGCCTTGCGTTGACGCTCGTCGAGCAGGCTCTGCTTGTGCGCCTCGAAGGTTTCCAGCAGCTCCTCGCGCTTGGCCAGGATGTCGCCGAGAAACTGTTCGTGGTCACCGAACTGGCTTTCCAGCTCTTCGAGCTGCACCAGCAGCCGCGACAACTGCTCGTCACACTTCTCCGGGTCCTGGGCCAGCGCCAGGGCGTTGGTGATGCTCTGGCTGAACAGCTTGAACTGGGCGCCGAACTGCGCCACGGTCTCGGCCGAGCCCAGGCCCTTGCGGCGCTGCTCGGCGCGGGCCTTGGCCTGGTTGAGCTTGGCATACACCTCGGAAATGGCGTCGACGATACGGGTGCGTTCGGTGGCGTCGTCGATCTGCAACGAGGCCATCAGCCCGGACAGCATGTCCAGGTTGCCGGCCATCTCGTTGAGCCCGGCCAGCGGTTCGGCCAGTTGCGCGACGCTCTCGGCCTTCTGCGCCTGCTCGTCGAACAGCTGCAGATCGTGGTGATAGGGCTGCAGCGCAGCGTCGCCGGCCAGAAAGCGCGAGGTGGCCGCGGCGGTCTGCTCGCGGGCTTCGAGCAGCGCGGTTTCCATGGCGTCGATGCGCGCCACGTCGATGTAGCGGTAGTCGCGGATGGTCAGCAGCTGGCCACGCTGGGCGGTGATCGCATTGAGGGCCTCGACGTATTGCTCGACCTTGTCCCAGGTATCCGAGCGCACGCTTTCCAGCAAGGCCTTCTGGCGGCTTTCGGCCTCGGCCATGGCCGCCGCGGACTGCTGGCGAATGCTCTCGACCTTCTCGAACTCGTCGAGCACCAGCTCGCCGGTGGCGGCGATCTCGCGCAGCAGCGGCGCCAGTTCGGCGCACTGCGGGTCGCTCAGCCAGTGGTAGATGTCGAACAGCCGGCGGGTGTTCTGACACAACAGGCTGTAGCGCGCCACCGACACTTCGCGGCTGTCGATCTCGCGGCTGAGGTTGAACAGATCGGAGACCCCGCGCACCAGCTCGGCATTGCCGATGCGCCCGAAGAAGCCGCTGCGCGCCGGCTGGCGGGCGGCGTATTCCTCGCTCTCGAACGGCGTCTGCCAGACCTGCATGGGGTGGATGCGCGTCGGCTCATCGCCTTCGGCGGAGAAGATCACCATGCGCCCGTCTTCCAGGCGCGCGTAGCCGTGGCCGAAGATCGGGTTCTGCAGCTGGCGGGTGACCATGTTGTAGGTCAGCAGCACCGCCCGGCCTTCGCCCGGGTGGTAGAAGATGTACTGCACGTCCTCGCCGTTGGGCGAGCGCACCGAGCGCTTGAAGCGCATGCCGGCCATCGACTGCTCGAAGGTCTTGTGCTCGCCGTTCTGCAGGTAGTAGCCGCCGGGAAAGATGATGCCGTGGTCTTCGGGTAGCTGCACGCAGGCCAGGCCGATGGCGTCGATGCGCTCGACCTTGCGGGTCAGGCGGTTGAACACCAGGTAGCGACACTGCTCCTCGCGGTACGGCAGCACCTTGAGCAGGATCAGGCTGCCCAGGGCGGCGTATTCGATCTGCGCATCGTCCAGCGACTGGGTCTTGTCCATCACCTCTTCGCGGTAAATGCCCTGGCCGCTTTCGGTATTGTTCTCGACCTTGATGGTCAGGTCGCCGCCGACCGTCTCGACGAACACCGTGTCGAGGATGTTCAGGTGCGGATGGCGGCCGTTGACCGTCATCTCGCGGGTGGTCTTCTGCCACTCGAAATCGAAGGGTGCGGGCAGCGCGATATCGCGCTCGCCGCGGTTGTCGATGTAGCGCACGTCCTTGCCGTCGAGGGACAGCGACCAGCGGAACACGCGGATGTCGGTGATCCGTTCGCCGATCTGGAAGCTGGCGAGCAGCTTGCCGTCGCGGATCGCCAGCTGCAGCAGCCGGGTGTTCTTGTAGTAGGTGTACAGCTCGTTGAAGTCGTTGACGAAGCCGCTCTGGCTCAGGAAGGTGTCGTCCAGGGCCACCGCTTCGGCCTCATAACCCTCGCTGCCCTCGACCAGGCGATAGAGGGAGAACACGTCGGCGACCGCGGTTTCCTTCTTCAGGCCCATGAACACGTTGTAGCCGAACAGCAGCCAGTCGCCGACCTGTACGATGTCGCGGGCGATGCAGTTGTTCTCGGTCCGGATGCGCACCCGCCCGATCACTTCCATCTGGCTGCTGCCGAACTCCTGCAGGCGCTGCTCGTTGAGCGCCTCGGTGCGCTGGCGCAGGCGCAGGCCCTGCTCCTGCAGGCGTTTGTGCAGCACCTCGTAGGCGCCGCCTTCGGCCACGGCCTTGTCGAGAATGTCCTGCTGGGTGTTTTCGGCTTGGGCGTCCGACATCATGGTCTTCCTGAATCTGCGCGGTCTGCAAGCAAGGCCCCGTCATGGGCGGGGCCGAAACGGATGAGGCGGTGCTCAGGCACCGATCTTGCGGGCGATCTCGGCGAGTTTCTCGCCCATCGCGGGGTCGAGTTCCTCGGGTTTGATGCGGGCGATGATGCGCGTCAGCACGCGGATCTCGTCGTCATCGATCACGCCGTCACGCTCGGCGATGTCCAGCAGCGAGCCCAGCTCGGCGGCGTCCAGACGGCCGTCATCGGCAAAGCACTGGATGCTGCGAAAGGTCATTTCCAGGTGATCTCTTGATTGCGACATGCCACTTTCCTTGTCATCGAGGCAGGCCATAACGGCCTGAATGCGCGGGCCCGGCCCGCACCGAATTCCATGAGCGGCGCCAGCCCGCACGGGCTGACGCCGGCACCCAGGTTTACACCGCGTCCGCGTCGCCTACCGTCGCCGGTTTGGCTTCAGCGGCGCGGCCCTGCAGCAGACGCGCGAGCACGTCCTGCACCACCGGGCTCTTGCCGACCACGCCTTCGATGGCCTTGCCCACCGACAGGGACTTGGCGAACGAGTTGAAGAAGTCGCCTTCGCCGCCGACGATCTCGATCTTCGCCTTGGCCAGCGCGGTGGCCAGCACTTCGGCCTGATCCTTGGCGATGTCCTTGTTGGCGGCGATGGCGGCCATGGCTTCCTCGAAGCTCTTCTCCAGCTGCATGCGGAACTCTTCGTGCTGGCGGGCGTTGTCGCTGAGTGCATCCAGGGCGCCGAACTTCTTGCCCAGGCCTTCGGCTTCGGCGTTCAGGCGCTCCAGCAACACCTGAGCTTCGGCCATACCCAGATCCTGGGTGGCCTTGGCCTTGGCCACACCGAGTTGCTCCTCGCCGCGCGCCTGGGCGCCCAGCTTCTCTTCCAGTACCTTGGCGTCCGCCAGGCCGTCCTTCTCCTTGGCGGCGGCCTGCGCTTCGATCACGCGGGCCTGAGCCAGGCCCTTCTCCTGCTCACCCTTGGCTTCGGCGATCAGGCGCTCGGCCTGTACGCGGGCTTCGGCCAGACCTTCCTTCTCCTTGGCCGCGGCGGTGACTTCACGCACCCGCGCATCGGCCAGGCCAGGCGCGGCGCGCTCGGCTTCGATGCCTTCGGCGAGCTTCTTCTTGGCCTCGGCGCTCTTGGCCGCGGCTTCCAGTTCGGCCTGGGCGAGGTTGTTGATCTCCACCGCCTTGTGCTTGGAACGGGTTTCGTCGGCTTCGGCCTGCTTGACCTGGCGCACCAGCTCCTGCTCGGCCTCGGCCTGGGCATTGAGCACGGTGACCTGCTTGAGGCGCTCGGCTTCGGAGACCTCGCGCACTTCCTTGATGCGCTCCTCCTCCTGGGCCACGGTCTTCTCGACCGCAACGCGCTCGCGCACCACGGCGGCGATGTTCTTGCGTTCCTCTTCCAGCGCCTTTTCCTTCTCGATGCGCTGCAGCTCGACCTCGCGCTCGCGGGCCACCACTTCCAGCTCCTGGGCACGGGTGACCTTCTCCACCTCGATGACCACCGCGCGCTGACGGTTCTGCTGGGCCACTTCCACTTCGCGCTGGTGGTTCTCGGCGCGGATGTCCAGCTCCTGCTGGGTCTGGATGCGCGCCTGCTCGGCCTTCAGGCGCTCTTCTTCGCGCACCTTGAGGGTTTCCGCTTCCTCGCGGGCGCGGATGGTCTCCACCTCACGCTTCTGCCGCGCTTCGGCATCGGCCTGCTGACGCTCCAGGGCCAGGGTCGCCTCGCGGGTTTCGACGTTCTTCTTCTTGATCGCCAGCTCCTCGTTACGCTCCAGGTCATTGGTGATGACGTTCTGCGCAGCGGTCAGCTCGGTGATCTTGCGGATACCTTCGGCGTCGAGAATGTTGCTCGGGTCCAGGGAGCTCTTGGCGGTCTGTTCCAGGTAGTCGATGGCCACGTCTTCGAGCACGTAGCCATTGAGGTCGTTGCCGATGACCTCGACGATGCGGTCACGGAATTCCTGGCGGTTCTCGAACAGCTGGACGAAGTCGAACTGCTTGCCGACGGTCTTCAGCGCCTCGGAGAACTTGGCATTGAACAGTTCGTTGACCGCCGCACGATCGGAGGCACGCTCGACGCCGATGGCCTTGGCCACCTTGAGGACGTCTTCCTGGGTCTCGTTGACGCGCAGGTAGAAGGCCACGGTGATGTCGGCGCGCATGTTGTCGCGGCAGATCAGCCCGTCCTTGGCGCGGCGGTCGACTTCCAGGGTGATCAGGGAGATCTTCATGAACTCCTTGAGGTGGATGACCGGGTACACCAGCGCGCCGGTGAAGTGCACCTTGGGCGTGGACGACATGTCGTTGACGATCAGTGCGGTACCCTGGGGAACCTTGATGTAGAAGGCCTTGAACAGGGCCAGCAGGCCGACGATCAGCAGGGCGACCAGGCCGACCCCGACCAGCACGGGGATCAGCGACGGGGGAAGGTTGTACATTGCACTCAATCTCCTTTGAGACAAACGGAACCGACGGCTCAGATGCCGCGGAACTCATCCTCGGTTATCACCCGGTAGGCGTGCTGCGCCTCCAGGTACTCCAGTAAAACGACACGGTCGCCACGCTTGAACCCCAACTGCTCGTCGGCGCGCACGCGCAGGATCAGCCCGGCGCCGCCGTTTTCCAGCACGGCCTCGCCATGGCTGGCGGTCACCCGCCCGCTGCGCACCACGGCGGTCTGGCCGAGCACGCTCTTGCTGCTGGTCACTTCCAGCTTGAGAAACAGCGGGCGCAATGGCGCGCACAGCAGGCGGGTGGGCGCCACGGCGAGCAGCAGCGCCAGCGCGGCGACCACCAGGCCCAGCGGGTAACGCAGCCACTCGAGCGGCAGCAGGCTGAGCAGCCAGAGGTCGGCGAAATAGCTGATGAACCAGGCGAAGAAGATCAGCAGCGTCAGCACCAGGGTCAGCGGCACGTCGCGCAGCTTGAGTTTGGACAGGAGCGCAGCCGCCGGGCCTTCCAGGGCGGAATCGGCCTCGACGTCGAGCACGTCGATCTCGATCAGGCCGAACGCGACGACGACCCAGTACAGCACTGCCAGGCACAGCAGGAAGCTGAAGATGACCGTCGGGAACGCCAACGAGACCTGCAGGAAGATTTCCATGATTTCCTATCCCTGAAAACAGGGCGGAGCCTGCCGGCCCCACCACTCATGACGCTAGGAGCCAGCCCGCGGTCAGGGCTTGGCCTTGTCCTTGAGGCGCGCCAGCACGCTGTCGGCGCTGCTCTTGTCGGCGACGATACCGGCGGCGCGCAGCTTGGCGTCCAGCGACTGGTCAGGGTTGGAGGCCTCGGCCAGCTCGGCCGCCGCTTCCATCTTCGCCGCACGCTCGGCCTGCTGCTGCTTGATGCGCTCCAACGATTCGACCGCGGTGTGCAGCTTGGCCTGGGAGCCACCATAACGCTGGGCCACGGCCATCTGCGCCTTCTGCACGCTTTCGGTGGCCTTGACGGTATCGACCTGTTGTTTCAGGCGCTTGATATTGGCTTCCGCCTGGCTCACCGCCGCGCGCAGCTGGGCCACGCTGGCCGCATAGGCATCGGCCTGCTCGCGCTCACTGCCCAGTTCGATTTCCAGGTTGGCGATCTTGCCGGCCACTTCGCCAGCCAGGTCGTCCTTGCCGGTCTCCAGCGCCTTGACCGCGTACGCTTCGTACTCGGCGATCTTGGCGGCGCACTTGCCGGCGCGCTCGGCGGCCAGCTTCTGCTTGGCCATGATCTCGGCCAGCGCTTCCTTGGATTTGCGCAGCTCGGCATCGGCGTCGCGGATTTCCTGATCGAGGATGCGCAAGGCCTGGCCATCGACCAGGGCCTCGCCCATTTCGTTGGCACCGCCGCGCAGCGCCGTCAGCAATTTGCTCCACACGTTCATGGGCATGTCTCCTTATGCACTGGCCTTGAGGAAGTCTTCGTAGGCTTCGGTCGCCTTGATCACGTTGTCCGCCAGGGTTTCGATCTCCAGCACCACGTTGGGCAGGATCGACGAAGCGCTGAGCGCACCGAACATGGTGTAGCAGGCCTGACCGTCCGGCAGGGTTTCGAGCCCCACGCAGGACAGCGGGAACAGCTTGTGGCTGCGCAGCACTTCCTCGTTGAAGGCGGCGGTGTCGCGCACGTCGCTGGCCGGCCAGAGCAGCGCCTCGACCACGATCTGGTCGCCGAACACGGCGATGAACAGCGGCAGATCGCCGTATTCCTTCATGGTCACGTGCAGACTGGCGTCGGCACCCTGGATCAGCTCGACGGCCGCGCGACCATCGGCAAACGGCGCTGTCGCCGATAGCGCATCGAACAACGTTTGTGCAGTCCAAACCTGAGGCATGCTCACCCCCTCCTCCATTGAAGCCAGCTCCGGCTGGGGCTGGCGCAGTTTCCTTTCGACCGCCGAGAGCTTCTGGGCATGCTCGGGCAGAATCCAGACCTCCTTCTTCACCAGGCCCTGCTCGCGCAGACGCTGACGGAAAAGACGCTGGTAATGGGCAGATGATTTATTTTCCATGAGGCGCAGACTAGAACATCACATGTGATAACTCAAGACATCACATGTAATTTAATCCAAGGGTGGACCCTGGTCATCTGCAAGGCGCTGGAAGCCGTCGAGGGGAGATCGACCCAGCAACTCTAGCCTAGAAAGGGCTGGCGGTTCGCCAACTGGGTCGCAGAGCAGGTGGGTCGCGATCTGGATAGACGCCATCAATGGGCCAGCCTTGGCAAACCGCAACGAGCCGGTATGATGCGCCACTTTTTAGGAAAGCCGCATGCCGTTCCGCAGCCTTCTCGCCCTGCTGTGCCTGACCCTCTGCACCTCGCTGCAGGCCGCCCCACCGCAAAGCTTCAGCCAGGCCAAGAAGATCGGCTGGACCCTCTACGAGCGCCAGTCGGTGGAGTTCTATTGCGGCTGCAGCTTCAAGGGCAATCGCGTCGACCTGAAAAGCTGCGGCTACACGCCACGCAAGAATGCCACTCGCGCCGCGCGTATCGAATGGGAGCATATCGTCCCGGCCTGGCAGATCGGTCATCAACGCCAGTGCTGGCAGCACGGCGGGCGCAAGAACTGCAGCAAGAACGACAGCGTCTACCGCCGCGCCGAGGCCGACTTGCACAACCTGGTACCGGCGATAGGCGAGGTCAATGGTGACCGCAGCAACTATGACTTCGGCTGGCTGCCGCAAAAGCCCAGCCAGTACGGCGCCTGCCCCACAGTGGTGGACTTCAAGGCCCGCAAGGTGATGCCGCGCCAGCAGGTTCGCGGCATGATCGCCCGCACCTACCTGTACATGAGCGACCGCTACCAGCTGCGCCTGTCGAAACAGAACCGCCAGCTGTTCAACGCCTGGAACAAGACCTACCCCGCCGAACACTGGGAGCGCCAGCGCAACCAGCTGGTCGGCTGCGTGATGGGCTGGGGCAACCCCTATGTCGGGCAGCTGGACAAGCGGCTTTGCCAGCAGGCGCCGGTGGCGGCGGTCAATCGGCGGTAGCGCCTGGAGGCAAAAGCGCTCTGTTGGGTTGGTGGGCTAAAGCCCACCCTACGACTGAAGCCCACCCTACGACTTGGAAACCCCAGGTCTGCCTTTGTGGGAGCGGGCGGGGACGCCTAGTCCATGCCCGCGTTTTTTCATATGAACCATGCACCCGCCCGCTTCCACAGGAGCCAGTCGAGACGCGCTAAAACACAAAAGGCCGGCACCTCTCGGTGACCGGCCTTTCAAATTGCAGCCTATCGCTTACAACGGCTTGCCGCGATTACCGTGCGCCGCCACGAATTGCTGCACGGCCGCCAGGTCATTGGCCAGCACGGTGCAGCGCTCTTCGCGCCCGAACAGGTCAGCCAGATGCGCCGGCAGCGCTGGCGACAGGTTCACAGCCGACTTCTCGATGGCCTCCGGGAACTTGACCGGGTGCGCCGTGCCCAGCACCACCATCGGCACGGCCAGGCTGCGCCGGCACTCGCGGGCGGCACGCACGCCGATGGCGGTGTGCGGGTCGAGCAGCTCACCGGTGGCGGCGTAGACCTCGGCGATGGTCTGGCAGGTCTGCTCGTCGCTCACGGCGAGGGAATCGAACAGCTTGCGCGTTTCGGTCCAGCGATCGTCTTCGACGGTGAAGCCGCCGGTCTGGCGGAATTCGGTCATCAGCGCGGCGATCGACGGGCCGTTGCGACCGTGCAGGTCGAACAGCAGCCGCTCGAAGTTCGACGACACCATGATGTCCATCGACGGCGACAGGGTCGGGTACAGCTCGCCCTTGGCGTACCCGTTGCCGCTCATGAAGCGGTGCAGGATGTCATTGCGGTTGGTGGCGACGATCAGCTGGCTGACCGGCAGGCCCATGTTGCGGGCGAGATAGCCGGCGAAGATGTCGCCGAAGTTGCCGGTCGGCACCGAGAAGGCCACCGAACGCGCCGGCCCGCCCAGCTGCAGCGCCGCATGGAAGTAGTAGACGATCTGGGCCATGATCCGCGCCCAGTTGATCGAGTTGACCGCCACCAGGCGCGTGCCCTTGAGGAAATCCTGGTCGGCAAAGCTGGCCTTGACCATTTCCTGGCAGTCGTCGAAGTTGCCTTCGATGGCGATGTTGTGGATGTTGTCGCCGAGAATGGTGGTCATCTGCCGGCGCTGCACTTCGGACACCCGGTTGTGCGGATGCATGATGAAGATGTCGACGTTGTCGCAGGCCTTGCAGCCTTCGATGGCCGCCGAGCCGGTATCACCGCTGGTAGCGCCCATGATCACCACGCGCTCGTTGCGCTTGGCCAGCACGTAGTCGAGCAGGCGGCCGAGCAGCTGCAGGGCGAAATCCTTGAACGCCAGGGTCGGGCCGTGGAACAGCTCGAGCACCCACTCGTTGCCGTTCAACTGACGCAACGGCGCCACGGCCGCGTGCTCGAACACGCCGTAGGTGTCTTCGAGAATCTTCTTGAAGTCGGCATCCGGGATGCTGCCGGTGACAAACGGGCGCATCACCCGGAAGGCCAGCTCGTGGTAGGGCAAGCCGGCCCAGGAGGCGATCTCCTCCTGGGTGAAGCGCGGCAGGTTTTCCGGCACGTACAGGCCGCCGTCCGTGGCCAGGCCAGCCAGCAGGACGTCTTCGAAATTCAGGGCCGGTGCCTGGCCGCGAGTGCTGATATAGCGCATGGTCTGCAAACCTTCGGTCTGGGGCGCCACGCCGCGAATGAGTCGCGGCGCGCGACTGAATTAGCTGAGTTGTTCGACGCGGATGCGCACCACGTTGCCGACGACGTCGGCCAGCGCTTCCAGGGCAGAAATGGCGTCGTTCATGCGCTGCTCGGCAACGCGATGGGTGACCAGGATCATCGGCACCAGGCCGTCCTGCTCCTCGACTTCCTTCTGCATGATCGATTCGATGTTGATGCCGCGCTCCGACAGGATGCTCGCCACCTGGGCCAGCACGCCGGGGCGATCCTTGGCCTGGATGCGCAGGTAGTAGGCACTCTCGCAATCGGTGATCGGCAGGATCGGGTGGTCGGACAGCGAATCCGGCTGGAAGGCCAGGTGCGGCACGCGGTTGGTCGGGTCGGTGGTCAGCGCCCGCACCACGTCGACCAGGTCGGCCACCACGGCCGAGGCGGTCGCTTCCATGCCGGCACCGGCGCCGTAGAACAGGGTGCTGCCGGCGGCGTCGCCATTGACCATCACCGCGTTCATCACGCCATTGACGTTGGCGATCAGGCGGTCGGCCGGGATCAGCGTCGGGTGCACGCGCAGCTCGATGCCGGCCTCGGTGCGGCGCGCCACACCCAGGTGCTTGATGCGATAGCCCAAGGCCTCGGCGTAGTTGACGTCGGCAGTGGTCAGCCTGGTGATGCCTTCGGTGTAGGCCTTGTCGAACTGCAGCGGAATACCGAAGGCGATGGACGCCAGGATGGTCAGCTTGTGGGCCGCGTCGATGCCTTCGACGTCGAAGGTCGGGTCGGCCTCGGCGTAACCCAGGGCCTGGGCTTCGGCCAGCACGTCCTCGAAGGTGCGCCCCTTCTCGCGCATCTCGCTGAGAATGAAGTTGCCGGTGCCGTTGATGATCCCGGCCAACCAGTTGATACGGTTGGCCGACAGGCCTTCACGGATCGCCTTGATCACCGGAATGCCACCGGCCACCGCCGCTTCGAACGCGACGATCACGCCCTTTTCGCGGGCGCGGGCAAAGATCTCGTTGCCGTGCACGGCGATCAGCGCCTTGTTGGCGGTGACCACGTGCTTGCCGTTGTCGATGGCCTTGAGAACCAGCTCACGGGCGACGCTGTAGCCACCGATGAGTTCGACGACGATATCGATCTCGGGGTTGCTGGCCACCGCGAAGACATCGTCGGTCATAATAATGCCGGTCGACTGGTACTGGGGCTTGGGTGTACGGGTGGCGATCTGCGCCACCTCGATGCCACGCCCGGCACGACGCGCGATTTCCTCGGCGTTGCGCTTGAGCACATTCACGGTACCGCCACCGACGGTACCCAGCCCACAGATGCCTACTTTGACCGGATTCACACTAGACTCCCAACTGCACTGCATAAAACGGCCGACGCGGGCGCCGGCCGTGGAAAAGAGCCGCACATTACGAAGCGGCCCAGGGATAGTCAATCGGCGAGGGCCTGTTAACGCTACCGCACGAGTCGCGCTGCCGCGCGCGCCAACAGCCCCCAGCCGCTCAAATCATTTGGCTTCCAGGGCCAGCTTGGCCAGCTGGGCAGCGGGCTGGTAGCCGGGAATCATCTTGCCGTTTTCGAGAATGATCGCCGGCGTGCCATTGACGCCGATCATCTGCCCCAGCTGATACTGCTGGGCAACCGGGTTGTCGCAGGTGGCCGCAGGCACCGACTCGCGGGCCTTGGCCTTGTTCATCGCCGCCTGGCGATCCTTGGCGCACCACACGCTGGCCAGGTCCTTTGCGCCCTTGCTGCCGAGCCCCTGGCGCGGGAAGGCCAGGTAGCGCACTTCGACACCCAGCTTGTTCAGCTCGCCCACTTCACTGTGCAGCTTCTGGCAGTAACCACAGTCGGTGTCGGTGAACACGGTGATATGGGTCTTCGGCTGTTTCGGCGCGAACACCACCATGTCCTTGGCAGGAATGCCGTTGATCTGCTTGGCGATGGCCTTGCCTTCTTCCGCCTCGGTGAGGTTGATGGCCTGGCCATCCTTGAACTGGAACAGGTAACCCTGCATCACGAACTGACCGTCGGCACTGGCGTACAGCTGGCGGCCACCCTTGAGCTGCACCTGGTAGACGCCGGGCATCGGGCTCTCGGCAATGGCCTCGATCGGCAGATCGGGCTGGATGGAAAGCAGGTTCTTGCGGATCGCCTGATCCGGGTCGGCGGCATGGCCGAGGGTACTGACCAGGCCGAGAGCCATGGCCGCGACGATGCGGGTCACACGCATGAATACTCCTATCGAGCGACGGGGTGACGGGGAAAGCACAGAGACTACCATAACCGCGGCCACAGGCTGCGGGCGGCAGACGCAAAGCGCGAACTGGCGCCAGCCGATTCAGCCTCGCGGATGGTGTTGGGCATGCAGGGCCTGCAAGCGGGCACGGGCGATATGGGTGTAGATCTGCGTGGTGGACAGATCGCTGTGGCCCAGCAGCATCTGCACCACCCTCAGGTCCGCACCGTGATTGAGCAGATGGGTCGCGAAGGCGTGACGCAGGGTGTGCGGCGACAGCGACTTGGCGATACCGGCCACCCGGGCCTGATGCTTGATGCGGTGCCAGAAGGTCTGCCGGGTCATCTGCTCGCCGCGCAGGCTGGGAAACAGCACGTCCGCCGGCCGCCCCGCCAGCAGCGCGGGCCGCGCCTCGCGACAATAGCGCTCGACCCAGCCGATGGCCTCCTCGCCCATGGGCACCAGACGCTCCTTGCTGCCCTTGCCGAACACCCGCAGCACGCCCTGGCGCAGGTTGACCTGCTCGAGGGTCAGGCCGACCAGTTCACTGACCCGCAACCCGCAGGCGTACAGCACCTCGAGCATGGCGCGATCACGCAGGCCGATGGGATCGTCCAGATCCGGCGCCGCCAGCAGCGTTTCGACATCGGCCTCGGACAGCGATTTCGGCAGGGGCCGGCCAAGCTGGGGCATGTCCACCTGCAGCGTAGGGTCGGTATCGATCACCCCTTCACGCAACAGGAAGCGGTAGAAGCCGCGCATGCCGGAAATCAGCCGCGCCGTGGAGCGCGCCTTGTAGCCCTGGCTCATGCGCCAGGCCAGGTGATCGAGCAGCACCTCGCGCCCGACCGATTGCAACTCGACGCCACGGGCCTGCAGCCAGCCATTGAGCAGCGCCAGGTCACTGCGATAGGCCGCCTGGGTATGGGCAGACAAGCCTTTCTCCAGCCACAAGGCCTCGATGAAACGCTCGATCAATGGATGGTCGACAGCGGACATGGGGTCAGATCTGCTTCAGGTGAATAGTCATGGCGCTGGTGCTCGCGAGCGTTACCTGTGGGAGCGGGCCATGCGCGCGATTCGCGGGCATGGCCCGCTCCCACAATGAACCGTAAACAGCCAACCCACCAAACACCAGAAACGAAAAAAGCAGCCGAGGCTGCTTTTTTCGAGGGGAAAGCCTGGCTTAAACCAGTTTTTCCTTGATGCGTGCTGCCTTGCCGGACAGGTCGCGCAGGTAGTACAGCTTGGCTTTGCGAACGTCACCACGACGCTTGACGGCCAGGCTGTCGACCAGCGGGCTGTAGGTCTGGAAAGTACGCTCAACGCCAACGCCGCTGGAAATCTTGCGCACGGTGAAGGCGCTGTTCAGACCACGGTTACGCTTGGCGATTACCACACCCTCGAACGCCTGCAGACGCTGACGGTCACCTTCCTTTACTTTCACCTGAACGACTACGGTGTCGCCCGGGGCAAAGGTCGGGATCTCTTTGCTCATCTGCTCAGCTTCGAGTTGCTGAATGATTTTGTTGGTCATGCTGCGCTCCTAAGACGGGCCGTCAGGCCGGCCATCGATATTTAGTTATCGTCCCGCTGGCGGATGTATTCCTCCAGCAGCTTCTTCTCTTCTCCAGAAAGCGAGCGGCTATCCAGAAGATCGACACGGCGTTCCCAGGTGCGTCCCAGGGACTGCTGCAAACGCCAGCGCCGGATGTGTTCGTGGTTGCCGCCAAGCAGCACCTGCGGAACACGCTTATCCGCATACACCTCCGGACGGGTGTAGTGCGGGCAGTCGAGCAAGCCATCCGTGAAGGAGTCTTCCTCGGCCGAATCTGCATGACCCAATGCACCAGGCAAAAGGCGCGTTACCGCATCGATCAGCACCATGGCCGGCAGCTCACCGCCGGACAGGACGTAGTCGCCGATCGACCATTCCTCGTCGACGTGGGTTTCGATGAAACGCTCGTCGACGCCTTCGTAGCGGCCGGCGATGAGGATCAAACGCTCCTCCTTCGCCAGCTCGCGTACCGCCGCCTGGGTCAGCTTGCGGCCCTGTGGCGAGAGGTAGATCACCTTCGCCCGGCCGCCGCTGGCCTGCCTGGCATCGGCCAGGGCATCCTCAAGCGGCCTGATCTTCATCACCATGCCGGGACCACCTCCGAAGGGGCGGTCGTCAACCGTGTGATGACGATCCGTGGTGTAGCTGCGCGGGTTCCAGCAGGTCAGCTGCAACAGCTCCTGCCTCACCGCACGGCTGGTGATGCCGTAATCGCCGATGGCGGCGAACATTTCCGGGAACAGCGTGATGACATCAACGCGCAAGCTCGGCATGGCGCTTAGAAATCCGCATCCCAGTCGACCTGCATCTCGCCAGCCTCGAGGTCGATCGACAACACGCACTGCTGCGTATACGGCAGCAGGCGCTCACGATCGTCGAGGCTATCAGCGCAGGGCTTGACCACCATCACGTCATTGGCACCGGTCTCGAACAGATGATCGACCTTGCCGAGCAATTGCCCCGCCTGATCGATGACCTTCAGACCTTCCAGCTGATACCAGTAGAACTCGCCGTCATCGAGCTCCGGCAGCTGGCTCCTGGGAACGCAGATCTCGAAGCCCGCGTAGGTACGCGCCACTTCACGATCATCGAGCCCCTTGAGCCTGGCGACCAGAACCTTGCCCTGCAAGCGTCCACCAGCCAGTTCAACCTGTTTCACCTCGCCTTCGCGCCGTAGCGTCCAGCGGGGGTAGTCGAGCACGTTATCCAGGGGATCGGTAAAGGAATACACCTTTATCTCACCCTTGACGCCATGCACCGAAACGATCTTGCCGAGAACCAGAAGATCCTCGGCGGGGGCCGGCGTCGTGCTCATAAGAAGTGCTTAGGCAGCAGCCTTGGCAGCTTCTTTCAGCAGCTGAGCAACACGCTCAGACGGCTGGGCACCCTGGCTCAGCCAGTAGGTGGCGCGCTCTTGATTCACGGACAGCTTGACTTCAGCACCCGAGGCGATCGGGTTGAAGAAACCGATACGCTCTACGAAGCGACCGTCGCGCGCATTGCGGCTGTTGGTCACGGTGAGGTGGTAGAAGGGGCGCTTTTTGGAGCCGCCACGAGCGAGACGAATAGTTACCATGTGAACATCGTTCCTGTAGTCGGTGCTAACTTGAGGCACACATCAAAAATGGGCCTAGGCCCGAAAGGCCGCATATTCTAAGGATTATGCGGCTGTTTGCAAATCTCTTTTTCCACAGGCCGCCAGGCGGCCCGCCAGAGCCATCAGAACTTCGGCATGCCGCCGCCGGGCATCATGCTGCCCATGCCGCGCATCATCTTGGCCATGCCGCCTTTGGCGCTGAATTTCTTCATCATCTTCTGCATCTGCTTGTGCTGCTTGATCAGCCGGCCGATGTCCTGCACCTGGGTACCGGAACCCATGGCGATACGGCGCTTGCGCGAGCCACTGATGATATCGGGGTCGCGGCGCTCGGCGGGAGTCATCGAGTTGATGATCGCCTCCATCTGCTTGAACTGCTTTTCCGCCGCGCCCTGGGCATTGCCCATCTGTGCCAGGTTGACACCGCCCATCTGCGGCAGCTTGTCCATCAGGCCGCCGAGGCCGCCCATGCTCTTCATCTGCACGAGCTGATCGCGGAAGTCCTCGAGGTCGAAGCCCTTGCCCTTCTTGAGCTTCTTGGTGAGCTTCTCGGCCTTCTCGCGGTCGAGGGTCTGCTCGGCCTGCTCGATCAGGCTGAGCACGTCGCCCATGCCGAGAATGCGCGAGGCGATCCGCTCGGGGTGGAACGGCTCGAGCGCTTCGCTCTTCTCGCCCATACCGATGAACTTGATCGGCTTGCCGGTGATGGCGCGCACCGACAGCGCAGCACCGCCACGGGCGTCGCCGTCGACCTTGGTGAGCACCACGCCGGTCAGCGGCAGTGCGTCATTGAAGGCCTTGGCGGTGTTGGCGGCGTCCTGACCGGTCATGGCATCGACCACGAACAGGGTTTCCACCGGCTTGACCGCGGCGTGCAGGGCCTGGATCTCGGCCATCATCTCGGCATCGACGGCCAGGCGGCCGGCGGTATCGACCAGCACCACGTCGATGTACTTGAGCCTGGCTTCGCGGATCGCCGCTTCGGCGATGGCCACCGGCTTCTGGGTGATATCGGAGGGGAAGAAGGTCACGCCCAGGTCATTGGCCAGGGTTTCCAGCTGCTTGATCGCCGCCGGGCGGTAGACGTCCGCGGACACCACCATCACGCTCTTCTTCTTGCGCTCCTTGAGCAGGCGCGCCAGCTTGCCCACGGTGGTGGTCTTACCGGCACCCTGCAGACCGGCCATCAACACCACCGCCGGCGGTGTGGTGCTCAGGTCGAGGTCTTCGTTGGCGGCGCCCATGAGGCTTTCCAGCTCCAGGCGCACGATCTTCACGAACGCCTGGCCCGGGGTCAGGCTCTTGGACACCTCGGTGCCGACCGCGCGCTCCTTGACGCGGGCGACGAAATCCTTGACCACGGGCAGCGCCACGTCGGCCTCGAGCAACGCCATGCGCACTTCGCGCAGGGTGTCCTTGATGTTGTCCTCGGTCAGCTTGGCCTTGCCAGTGACACTGCGCAGAGTCTGCGAGAGGCGATCGGTTAAGTTTTCGAACATGCGCGTTCCTTTCAGGCCGTCTGGCCGGGATGGGCTGGCAGCAAACGGCGGATTATAACGAAGACCGCGACGCTTTCGAGGCTTGTTTGTCGGTGCGCCTGCGACCCTAGTGAGACCTGATACCACTTGCAGTCTTTTTGCGTCTCCCGTTGTGTGCCACACTCGGCGCCTTTCAGGCTCTCGTCATCCAGGATCTATGCACCCTCTGTTGCCCAGTCTCGCCGCAGCCGTCCTTTATTTTGGCGCCGCCGGTTACCAAGGCCTGCATCTGGCCCGCCGCAGCCAGCCCAGCAACGCCGTTTTGCTGCTGGTGGGCGTGGTTGCCCTGCTTTTTCACGGTGGCAGCCTGTTCATGCAGATGCACTACACGGCCGGGTTGAACCTGGACTTCTTCAACACCGCCAGCCTGATCGCCTTCACGGTGATCGCCCTTATCCTGCTGGCCTGCCAGCGCATGCCGGTGCACAACCTGCTGCTGTTCCTGTTTCCGCTCGGCGGGCTGACGGTGCTGTGCGCGCAGTTCATGCCCAGCGGCACCAGCCAGCCGATAGAGGAAGGCCCCGGCATCCTCGCCCATATCCTGCTGTCGATCGTGGCCTACGGCCTGCTGACCATCGCCATGTTCCAGTCGCTATTGCTGCTGGTGCAGGATCACCAGCTCAAGCACAAGCATCCATCCGGGCTGATCCGCAACTTCCCGCCGCTGCAGACCATGGAAAGCCTGCTGTTCGGCTTCCTGTGGGGCGGCTGGGCGCTGCTGTCGCTGTCGCTGCTCTCCGGCGCGGTGTTCATCGACAACCTGTTCACCCAGCACCTGGTGCACAAGACCATCCTGTCGTGCTTCGCCTGGGTGGTGTTCGCCGTATTGCTGTGGGGCCGCCATCAGCTCGGCTGGCGCGGCCACAAGGCGATCCGCTGGACCCTGGCCGGTTTCTGCCTGCTGATGCTGGCCTTCTTCGGCAGCAAGCTGGTTCGCGAATTCATCCTCCATATCTGAGCCGTGAACGCACCCTCTCCGCTGTTCCAGCTGGCCGTGCTGCTGATCCTGCTGGGCTGCGCGACCTTTTTCATCTGCGCGCGTACCGTGCTGTTCGGCCTCAACCGCTATCGGTTGCGCTACCGGGCGCGCCAGGGCCATCGCGCGGCCGCCCGGCTGATCGCCCTGCTCGACCAGCCCCAGCGGCTGTCGGCCACCCTGCGCATCGGCACCATCTGCAGCACCATGGCCGCCTCGGTCGCCGCCACCCTGCTGGCCTTGCGCCACGGCGCGCCCGGCACCCTGGCGCCGTCGCCCTTCATCCTGACCCTGGCCGTGCTGATGCTCGCCCACCCCTTCGGGCGCCTGCTGGCCATCCTGCCGCCGCCGCTGTTCGCCTACCCGGCCAGTCGACCGCTGGCCCTGGTCAGCCTGGCCCTGTCACCGCTCACCCGCCTGCTGATGACCATCGGCCAGGGCCTGCGCCGACGCATCGGCAAGGCCGATCCAGGCACCGAGCCCGATGATGCGCCGAGCCTCACCGAGCTGCGTGACGCCCTGCAGGCCGACGACCTGCCGCTGCCCGCCGAGCGACGCGCCATGCTGCTGGGCGTGCTGGAGCTGGACAAGGTCAGCGTCGAGGACGTGATGATTCCGCGCCACGAGATCAACGGCATCGACCTGTCGGGCAGCACGCCGCTGTTCGAGCAGATCCGGGCCGCCTCGCACACCCGCCTGCCGGTATACCGCAACAGCCTCAACCAGACCGAAGGCATCCTGCACATGCGCCGCCTGGCCGGACGCCGCGAGCTGGACGAAGCGGCGGTGCTGCAGGCCTGCGACGCGGCGTACTTCGTGCCGCAAGGCACCACGCTGGCGAACCAGCTGGTGAGCTTCCAGCAGCACAGGTACCGCACCGCCGTGGTGGTCGACGAGTATGGCGAGGCCATGGGTATCGTCACCCTGGAAGACATCCTCGAAGAGATCGTCGGCGACCTGAGCTCGGTGGAAACCGCCCATCCTCGTGAGTTTCATGCATTGGGCGACGGCACCTGGTCGATCCAGGGCAGCGCCTATCTGCGTGAAGTGAACCGGGCCCTGGGCTGGCAGCTGCCGGTGGACGGGCCGAAGACGGTCAACGGCCTGGTGACCGAAGTGCTGGAGAACATCCCGGATTGCGCCGTGTGCCTGCAGGTGGGCCGCTACCGGCTGGAGATCGTCCAGGCCGGCGGCAGCCGGGTGCTGGAAGTGCGGGCCTGGGAGGCCCAGCAGCACTGAAGCTGGATAGCCAGCGGCGGGAACGCTTCTAGTGTTTAGAGGCCGCTCATGAACGCCCGTAACCGAGAGCTCGTATTCTTCATGGAGCGAAGGAAACAAAGCAGAAGCGGACTTTCAGCGATCTCGTGGGAGCGGCTTTAGCCGCGAGTTTTTTATGCCTAGGCAGACAAAATCGAGGCTGAAGCCTCTCCCACAAAAGCAGCAGTTCCTAGGTTAGACGACACTTTCACCCATCCACCCTCTGCTATTGCAGCGGTGGGTGAAGAGCGCGCACCCACTCTATGCCTTGATTACCAAAGTCTCGCGAGCTAGAGCAATGCAAGGCAAAAACAGGCGAGGAACGGTCGGAGTCGCGGGCGACTGTACTGGTGTACATGAGCATTCCGAGCCTGTTTTTAACGTCGCAGTGCCGACGCGCAGCAGACTTTGAGCCTTACAGCTCGACCTTGACCGCCTGTGCCGAGCGCAGCGCCTTGGCGCGGGCCGCGTCCAGCGACTCGTCGCGGGCCAGGGCCACGCCCATGCGGCGTTGGCCGCTGACCTCCGGCTTGCCGAACAGGCGCAGGGCGGTATCCGCCTCGGTGAGCGCGGCGCCCAGGCTGCCAAAGCTGACCTGTTTCGACTCACCTTCGACCAGGATCACTGCCGAGGCGGACGGGCCGAACTGGCGGATCGCCGGGATCGGCAGACCGAGGATGGCGCGGGCATGCAGGGCGAATTCGGACAGGTCCTGGGAGATCAGGGTGACCAGCCCAGTGTCGTGGGGGCGCGGCGAGATTTCACAGAACCACACCTGGTCACCCTTGACGAACAGCTCGACGCCGAACAGGCCGCGGCCACCCAGCGAGCCGGTGACGGCCAGGGCGATACGTTCCGCCTCGGCGCGGGCCGCCGGGCTCATCGCCTGGGGCTGCCAGGATTCCTGGTAGTCGCCCTTCTCCTGGCGATGGCCGACCGGCGCACAGAAGGTGGTGCCGCCGACGTGACGTACGGTGAGCAGGGTGATTTCGTAATCGAAGTCGATGAAGCCCTCGACGATCACCCGGCCCTTGCCGGCGCGACCGCCAGCCTGGGCGTAATCCCAGGCTTTCTGCACGTCATCGGCGCCCTTGAGTACCGACTGGCCCTTGCCCGACGAGCTCATGATCGGCTTGACCACGCACGGGAAGCCGATGGCGCCGACTGCCGCCTGGAACTCCTCGAAGGAATCGGCGAACTGATAGGGCGAGGTCGGCAGGCCGAGCTCTTCGGCGGCCAGGCGACGGATGCCTTCGCGGTTCATGGTCAGCTGCGCGGCGCGTGCACTGGGGATCACGGTGTAGCCTTCGTTCTCCAGCTCGACCAGGGTGGCGGTGGCGATGGCCTCGATTTCCGGCACGACGTAGTGCGGCTTCTCCTGCTCGATCACTGCACGCAGCGCCGCGCCGTCAAGCATGTTGATCACGTGGCTGCGATGCGCCACCTGCATGGCCGGGGCATTGGCGTAGCGATCGACGGCGATCACTTCCACGCCGAGGCGCTGCAGTTCGATGACCACTTCCTTGCCGAGCTCGCCCGAGCCACACAGCAACACACGGGTCGCGCTGGGCGACAGGGGGGTTCCGATACGGGGCATAACAGGATCCTTGGGTAGCAGGAGAATTCAGGCGGCGATTTTAATCGCCCCCGGCCGCCACCGCGAACAAAATCGGCGAACCGGCCGACGTAGCGTGCGTTCGCGGCAGCCTGGGCGCCCGCCAAGACAAGGCATTATTGATCCCGCGAATTGACCTGGATCAGCGCCACCGCCCGCCCCCTCGACTACGCTCAAGGTACAGGCCGCCGCTGCCTCGGCATGCGAGGCAGCAGCGCAGCTCCTGGCACGCGATACTTTCGAGGAGGCTTCGCCATGGACGCTTTCCACATCATGATCGTGCTACTGATCAGCGGCTTTCTGCTGCTGGGTATCGGCTTCAACAACCGCGAACAGGAATGGGGCATCTGGTTGACGGGGCTGGGCGGCCTGTCGATGTTCGCCCCGCTGTTCTTCAAGGTATTTATCGAGTTCGGCTGAGCCGCTTTCAGCTGTCGGCCTGCCAACGCCTGGCGGATGCCTGATCGCTGTCACGGCCCTCGACCCAGCGCGGGCCGTTGGGGGTGTCTTCCTTTTTCCAGAACGGCGCGCGGGTCTTCAGGTAATCCATGATGAACTCGCAGGCCTCGAAGGCTGCCTGGCGGTGGGCGCTGGCCACACCGACGAAGACGATCGGCTCGCCGGGCTGCAGCCGCCCGACCCGGTGAATCACCTCGACGCCGAGCAGCGGCCAGCGCTCGCGGGCCTGGGCCTCGATGCCCGCCAGGGCCTTTTCGGTCATGCCCGGGAAATGCTCGAGGAACATCCCCGCCACGTCCTGGCCGTCATTGAAGTCGCGCACGTAGCCGACGAAGCACGCCACGGCGCCTACGCCGGTGTTGGCGGCGTGCACGGCGTTGGTCTCGTGCCCCGGATCGAAGACGGCCTGCTGGACGCGAATACCCATCTCAGCCTCCGGTAACCGTCGGGAAGAACGCCACCGCGTCGCCATCGGCCAGCGGCTCGCTCAACGTACAGAGTTCCTCGTTGCGGGCGCACATCAAGCCGCGCTCGGCGAGCACCTCCCAGGCGCCGCCGCGGGCCAGCAGGTGCAGGCGCAGCTCGTCGAGAGTGGCGAAACTGCCCGGCAGCTCCTCGGCATCCAGGCCCAGGGTTTCGCGATAACGGGCGAAGTACTGCACACGGATCATCGCTCGTCCTCGCTCGCCAGGAAATGACCGCTCTTGCCGCCGAGCTTTTCCAGCAGGCGCACCTGCTCGATGGCCATGCCGCGATCCACCGCCTTGCACATGTCGTAGATGGTCAGCGCCGCGACACTGGCCGCGGTGAGCGCTTCCATTTCCACGCCGGTCTGGCCGGTGAGCTTGCAGCGCGCGCGGATCAGCACCGCGTCGTCACCATGGGCCTGCAGTTCGACCTTGACGCTGGTCAGCATCAACGGGTGACACAACGGGATCAGATCGGCGGTCTTTTTCGCGGCCTGGATGCCAGCGATACGCGCCACGGCGAACACGTCGCCCTTGGGGTGTTCGCCGTCGACGATCATCTGCAGGGTGGTGGGCAGCATGCGCACCCGGGCCTCGGCCACGGCTTCACGCACGGTCTGCGCCTTGTCGCTGACGTCGACCATATTGGCGCGCCCCTGGGAGTCGAGATGGGTCAGCACGGGCAATCTCCAAATAGAAAACCTGGCGATTGTAGGCCCCGCACCGCCCCCTGCAAACCACGGACGCCGCAATGAGGCCCGAAGCCGCCAGGCGGCTCCGGGCAATGTTGCTACATATGGCTTTCCGCGTACTCGGCAAGGATCGAACGCGGCACGCCCTGCAGGGTGATGTGCACGCCGTGCTCGAAGCCCTTGAAGCGCTCGGTGAGGTAGGTCAGGCCCGAGCTGGGTGCCGACAGATAAGGGGTGTCGATCTGCGCCAGGTTGCCCAGGCAGATCACCTTGGAGCCGGCACCGGCGCGGGTGATGATGGTCTTCATCTGGTGCGGGGTGAGGTTCTGGCATTCGTCGATCAGGATCAGGCTCTGCTGGAAGCTGCGCCCGCGGATGTAGTTCAGGGATTTGAACTGCAGGGGCACCTTCTGCAGGATGTAGTCGACGCTGCCGTGGGTGTTCTCGTCATCCATGTGCAGGGCTTCGAGGTTGTCGGTGATGGCGCCCAGCCAGGGCTCCATCTTCTCCGCTTCGGTGCCGGGCAGAAAGCCGATCTCCTGGTCCAGCCCCTGCACCGAGCGGGTGGCGATGATGCGCCGATAGCGCTTGCTGACCATGGTCTGCTCGATGGCCGCGGCCAGCGCCAGGATGGTCTTGCCCGAGCCGGCGGCACCGGTCAGGTTGACCAGGTGGATGTCCGGGTCGAGCAGCGCGTAGAGCGCCAGCGCCTGGTGGATGTCCCGCGGCTTGAGCCCCCAGGCTTCCTGGTGCAGCAGTGGTTCCTGGTGCAGGTCGAGAATCAGCAGCTCGTTACCCTCCACCTCCTTGACCCAGCCGACGAAGCCCTGCTCGTCGATGATGAATTCGTTGACGTTGACCGCCGGCAGGTCCTCGCTGAGCTGCACGCGGTGCCAGGTGCGACCGTGACCCTGACGGGTATCGACCTTGGCCACGCGATCCCAGAAGGCGCCGTCGACGTTGTGGTAGCCCTTGGACAGCAGCGAGATGTCGTCGACCAGCTGGTCGGTGTGGTAATCCTCGGAATCCAGCCCGCAGCCACGCGCCTTCAGACGCATGTTGATGTCCTTGGTGACCAGCACCACGGACATCCCCGGGCGACGCGCCTTGAGTTCCACCAGCTGGTTGATGATCTTGTTGTCGTTGAGGTCTTCGGGCAGCCAGGTGACCGGCGCCGCGCTCTTGCTCATGAGAATCGACAGGAAGCCGCAGGGGCCGCTCTTTTCCCGCTGGATCGGCACGCCATGCTCGACGTCCTCGGGGGTGGCACCGTCGAGAATCTTGTCGATCAGGCGGATGGCCTGCCGGCATTCGGCGGCGACGCCCTGCTTGCCGGTTTTCAGCTTGTCGAGTTCCTCCAGCACCGTCATCGGGATGGCGACGTGGTGTTCCTGGAAATTGAGCAGTGCGTTGGGATCGTGAATCAGGACATTGGTGTCGAGGGCGTACAAGGTTGGGGCGGTGGGCTTGATGCGTCCGTAGTCATCCATACTCGTCACCTCTTGTCAGATCCAGCGACGGAATGCCAGGACGGCGCTCCGCCACACAGAACCACCGACTCCCGATCAGGAGCGCCGCAAACGGATGAGGGCCGAGGGCCGCCACCTGTCTGCAGGGTTCGGCGGTCTTTCAAGGCGTGGTCCGTACGGGCCGGTCTTCATGCCCGGCTCGCCGCAAACCACAGTTCGTTGATACTCCAAAAAATGTGACAGGCAAATGATCTTTTCAGTTTTTTTATTTTTATTTGTCGGTTGGACGAATGACCTTGGCAGCGGCGTTCAACGGGCACTAGAGTCATGAGTCCGGCCCCCTTGCCAGCCGCCCGCTGGCGCTGCCGAATCGGCTAGAATCGCCGCTCCGCCGAAGGAGACGACTCATGCTGATGGTGATTTCACCCGCCAAGACCCTGGACTACGACAGCGCACCGGTGACCTCGCGCTTCACCCAGCCCGAATTTCTCGACCACGCCCAGGAGCTGGTCGCCCAGTTGCGCGACTTCTCGCCCGCGCAGATCGCCGAACTGATGCACCTCTCCGACAAGCTCGCCGGCCTCAACGCTGCACGCTTCGGCAGCTGGACACCGGAGTTCACTACAGAGAACGCCAAGCAGGCCTTGCTGGCTTTCAAGGGCGACGTGTACACCGGCCTGGACGCGCAGAGCTTTACCGAGGCCGACTTCGATTTCGCCCAGCAGCACCTGCGCATGCTGTCCGGCCTGTATGGCCTGCTGCGCCCGCTCGACCTGATGATGCCCTACCGCCTGGAGATGGGCACCAAGCTGGCCAATGCCCGCGGCAAGGACCTTTACGCCTTCTGGGGCGAGCACATCAGCGAGTGGCTGAACGGGGCGCTGGCGGCCCAGGGCGACGACGTGCTGCTCAACCTGGCATCCAACGAGTACTTCGGGGCGGTCAAGCGCAAGGTACTCAAGGCGCGGGTCATCGACACCGAGTTCAAGGACCTGAAGAACGGCCAGTACAAGATCATCAGTTTCTACGCCAAGAAGGCCCGCGGCCTGATGGCCCGCCACGTGATCCGCGAACGGGTGACCGATCCCCAGCACCTCAAGGACTTCGACGACCAGGGCTACCGCTTCTCGGCAAAGGACTCGAGCGCCGACAGGCTGGTATTCCTGCGCGACCACGCGCCGGAGTGAGCCTAGGGTCTGCTCCCATTTCAGCGCGGCCGTGCGTGAAACATCCATCAACCCCTGGGCGCGTGCCGACAAACCCGGCCTTGTGTAGGATTGGCGGACACTCGACATTCAAGGTCCAGCCATGATTTTCGGCGCGATTCTGGTTCTCAGCTGGTTCATCCTGCTGATCCGCTACCCGGCCAAGGCCCTGCCCATTTCCCTGGCGGCACTGGCCGGGCTGGGCCTGGTGGCGAGCTGGGTGCTGTGGCAGGAAAGCCGCGAGAACCGCAACCTGGCCCACCTCGAGCTGCGCTTGAGCTACGCCCCCGAGAATTGCCCCGCCGATCGCCCATTGCAACTGCACCTGCACAACGGCAGCGAGGCTGCCCTGCAGGCGCTGCGGTGGCAGGTGGCCGCCTACCGGCCGGGTGACAGCGTCAACCTGGCGCAGCGCCTGTTCGAAGCGCCGCGCTACAGCGGCCCTGGTGAGCTGTTGCCCGGCGCCGACTGGCAAACCTGCCTGCCGCTGCCTACCCTGCGTAGCGGCTATCGCGCCAGCACCCTGGAGTTTCGCGCCGAGCAGCTGCAGGGCACCTTCAGTCGCTAGGCGCTGTTTCACGATCCACACAACAACAATCACAAGGATTATCCATGAGCCACCCTAGGGTTCTGATCACCGGCTGCTCCAGCGGCATTGGCCGGGCACTGGCCGATACCTTCGCCCAGCAGGGCTATGAGGTCTGGGCAAGCGCCCGCAAGAGCGAGGACGTGGCGCGCCTCGCCGAGGCCGGTTTCCACGCCGTGCAACTGGACGTCAACGACGCCGCCGCGGTCGAACAGCTGGCCAGCACGCTCAAGGCGCGCAACGCGGGACTCGACGTGCTGATCAACAATGCCGGTTATGGCGCCATGGGCCCGCTGCTCGATGGCGGCGCCACGGCGCTGCGCAAGCAGTTCGAGACCAACGTGTTCTCCCTGGTCAACGTGACCCGCGCGTTGTTCCCGCTGCTGCGCCAGAACAAGGGCCTGGTGATCAACATTGGCAGTGTTTCCGCCGTGCTGGTGACCCCGTTCGCAGGCGCCTACTGCGCCTCCAAGGCCGCGGTGCATGCCATCAGCGACGCCCTGCGGCTGGAGCTCGCACCGTTCGGGGTAGGGGTGATGGAGGTGCAACCGGGCGCCATCGAATCCAGCTTCGGTACCCGTGCCAGCCGCCAGGCCGAACAGCTGATCGGCGAGCAATCGCCCTGGTGGCCGATGCGCGACGGCATCCGCGCCCGCGCCATCGCCTCCCAGGACGACCCGACACCCGCCAGCCACGTGGCGCGCAACGTGTTCGCCGCAGTGGCCAGCGCCAAGCGCCCGCGGGTGCTGCGCCTGGGCAATGGCAGCCGGGCCCTGCCGCTGCTTGCCGCGCTGCTGCCCGGCGCCCTGCTCGACCGGGTATTGAGCCGCCGCTTCGGCCTGGATCGCCGCTTGTAGAACCTCGCGGCACGGGCGAGACTCCAAGCTTCATCGCCGTCGCCGAGCCCTGTCGCCATGCCGCCTTCCCATCAGCCAGTCGCCATGCTGCGCTACGCCCTCGTCGGCGTGGTGGCGGCCGTGGTGCTCAACCTACTGCTGCGCAGCTTCGTCAAACTCGGCGGCGTGCTGGCCACCCTGGTGATCGCCGCCAGCATCGCGGCGCTGATGGCGCTGCTGTTCGCCTGGCAGCAACGCCGCCCGCCCACCCGAGGCGAGCGACGCCGCCTGGTATGGCTGTACGGCGGCCTGCTGGCGCTGCTGTACGCCGGGCTGCTGACCATGATGACCCTGCAGGACGAGCCCAGCCCCATGGGCATAGTGATCTTCATCCTGCATTACCTCGCTTATCCGCTACTCGCCCAATTGCTGTTCTCGGAGCGCATCTTCAAGCGCACGCCGTGATCGGCTGGCACTTGCCGGCCGATCGCTGCTCTACACTCGATGACAGAGAACGATTTGGAACCTCGATGAGAAGCAGCCGGCACATCAAGACCCAGGAGCGACGCATCATCGTGATGCTGCTCGTGGCGTTGCTCACCGTGCAGGTGGTCATCTACCTAGTCAGCACCCGCACCAACCGCAGCATCGTCGAGGAAACCATCAGCAGCAGCCTGCAGACCACCACCCAGGTGGTCGACGAGCTGCTCGAGCTGCGCCAGCGGCAACTGGCCCAGGGCGCCGCGGTACTGGCTGCCGACTACGGCCTCAAGGAAGCCATCGCCACGGGCGAGCGCTCGACCATCGAGTCCATGCTGGACAACCACGGCAGCCGGCTGAAGGCCGACATCGCCCTGCTCAATACCCTCGACCGCCAGCTGATCGCCAGCGTGCCCAGGGAACTGCAACAGGCCGATATCGCGCCACTGCTCAAGGCGGCTGCCCGGTCCGCGAGCCCCGAGGCGCAACCGGTCAGCCTGCTGCGCAGCCAGAGCGGCGTGCTCTACCAGCTCATCCACAGCGTGGTGAACATGCCCACGCCCCAGGCCGAGCTGACTCTGGGCTTTGCCATCGACGATGAACTGGCGCAGGCCCTCAAAAAGGTCACCGATACCGACTTCGTGTTTCTGTCCCGGGGGCAGAACGGTGCCTGGCAGCTGCACGGCAATACCCTGAGCAGCAGTTTCGAGCGCCTGCTGGGCAACCCGGCGGCGCTGGTCGACGGCGCCGAGTGGACGCTGCAGGACGAGCATGACGAATACCTGATGCGCTCGGTGGCACTGAACAACTTCAATGCCCAGCAGGCCAGCGACGTGTTGCTGATCGCCGGCAAGTCGCTGAGCCAGAACATGGCCGCCTACGAGCGCATCGAGGGTTTCCAGCGCTATCTACTGCTGGCCAGCCTGGGCCTGTCGGCACTGGTGGTGGTACTGATCGGCCGCCACCTGCTGCGGCCCCTCAACACCCTGGCACACCAGGACCCGCTGACCGAGTTGCCGAACCGCCGGGTGTTCGATCACAGCGTCGCCAGCGCCCTGGCCAATGGCCGCTCGGCATCCTTCGCGCTGATGATGATCGACCTGGATCACTTCAAGCAGATCAACGATCGCTACGGTCACGCCGCAGGCGACGAGGTGCTCAGGGTCAGCGCCAGCCGGCTGCGCGGCCTGCTGCGCAGCATCGACATGCCGGCGCGCCTGGGCGGTGACGAATTCGCCGTGCTGCTGCCGGGTCTCGACAGGGCCGCAGCCATTCGCCTCGGGCAACGCATCGAGGACGACTTGAGCGATCCTATCGTCTTCAACGGGCAGAGTGTCCAGGTGGGCATCAGCATCGGTATCGCCATCGCGCCCCAGGACGGCACCAGCGCCAGCGACCTGCTGCGCATGGCCGACGCCGAGATGTATGCCGACAAGGCGCAGCGTGAGAACGCCCCGGTCTGAAAGGTCGAACGCACGCGGCACTGCGCCGGTCGCTAGTGAGGTCACCTCTCGTTTCTGGATGCCTTATGGATTACCTCGACTGGCTGCAATGGCCAGCCATGCTGATCACCGTCATCGCCGCCTGGCTGGTCGCCTCCAAGCAGCGCCGCCGCCGTAACCTGGGCTTCTGGGTGTTCATGGCCAGCAACCTGCTGTGGATCGCCTGGGGCCTCTACAGCCACGCCTACGCCCTGATCGTGCTGCAACTGTGCCTGGGCGCGATGAACATTCGCGGCGCCATCAAGACCGAAGCACCAGCCGAACGCACCTGAGCCGCAGTGCTGCCATTCCCGGGCGAGCTGTGAGACCATCGGCGGCTTGCCATCGTTTTTTCACTGCCATGCCGAACCTCGCCCTGACGCCAGAGAGCCCGCCCGATGCCTGACATCCTGCACCTGCAGCAGGCCGACTGGCGCGGCGACTTCGATGAAGGTGCGCTACGCCGCGGCCAGGACTACGCCACACGCGGCCTGAGCCGCCTGCTGAGCCTCAAGGACCACAGCCTGCTCGCCAGTTGCCTGGGCAGCGGCGAGCGTCCCTACCAGCAGCGCATCACCCTGCACGCCTACGGCAAGGGCTGGGGCGTGACCGGCCATTGCAGCTGCCCGGTGGGGTTCAACTGCAAGCACGTGGCGGCGGCGCTGCTCACCCTGGAGGCGCGGCAGCGCGCCGGCGATGACCTCGGCACCCTGATCGTCACCGAAAGGCCGGTGGACGAAACCGTGCTGGACGACCTGCAGCCACAACCGGTCCTGACCTTGGGCAGCCACGTACGCGTACATTTCGATGCGCGCAAGGGCCGTATGCTGGAACAGACCCAACACCGCGCCGCCCTGGCCTTCGACTACCAGGGCCACACGGCTGTCGGCAAGACGACCAAGGACCTGCTGGTGCGCCTGGGGCCCAATCGCCAGCTACGCATCAGCCGCGACGCCCCGCGTGAGGCCGAGCTGCGCCGTCGCCTGGAAGCGGGCGGCCTGCGCATCGCCCTGCGGCAGAGCGAAGCCCTGGCCCAGCACCCCGGCGAGCATTTCGAACTGCAGGGCGATGCCGCCTGGCTGAGCTTCATGCAGCAGCAGGTGCCGGCGCTGCGCGCCGAAGGCTGGCGCGTCGAGATCCAGCCCGACTTCCAGTACAACCTGGCCGAGATCGACGACTGGTACGCCGATGTCGACGAGGTGCCCGAGCAGGGCTGGTTCGACCTGGAGCTGGGCATCGAGGTCGAGGGCCAGCGCATCAGCCTGCTGCCGGTGTTGCTGCAGGCCATCCGCCGCTCGCCCTGGCTGCTCTCCGGCGACGCCCTGGCCCAGCGCCAGGACGAGGAGCTGCTGCTGGTCAGCCTGCCCCATAGCCAGCGCCGCGTGGCCCTGCCTTATGCGCGGCTCAAGCCACTGCTGGCGGCGCTCGGCGAATTGTTCATCGGCGAGGCCGAAGAAATCGGCACCCGGGTACGCCTGGCACGCGCCGATGCTGCCCGCCTCAACACCCTGCAGCAGGGCCCGGCGCTGAACTGGCAGGGCGGCATCGAGCTGCGCGAGTTCGCCAGGCGCCTGCAGCACACCACGCAACAAGCGGTGAGCGCCCCCGACGAGCTGGCCGCACAGCTGCGCCCTTACCAGCTTCAGGGGCTGGGCTGGATGCAGGCGCTGGGCGAACTGGAAGTCGGCGGTGTGCTGGCCGACGACATGGGCCTGGGCAAGACCCTGCAGACCCTGGCGCACATCCTGCTGGAGAAGCAGAACGGTCGCCTCCAGCAGCCGGCGCTGATCGTCATGCCCACCAGCCTGATTCCCAACTGGCAGGACGAGGCCGCACGTTTCGCGCCGACCCTCAAGGTGCTGGCCCTGCATGGCAGCAAGCGGCGCAGCGGGTTCAAGCTGATCGCCGAGCATGACATCGTGCTCACCACCTATGCCCTGCTGCCACGCGACCTCAAGGCGCTGACCGCGCAGCGCTTCCACCTGCTGATTCTCGACGAGGCGCAGAGCATCAAGAATCCGCGCAGCAAGGCGGCCCTCGCCGCCGGCCAGATCATCGCTCGCCAGCGCCTGTGCCTGAGCGGCACGCCCCTGGAAAACAACCTGGGCGAGCTGTGGTCGCTGTTCAACTTCCTGATGCCGGGCTGGCTCGGCGACGCCAAGCGCTTCACCCGCGACTACCGAACGCCCATCGAAAAACACGGCAGCGAGCAGCGCCTGGCACACCTGCGCGGGCGCATCAAGCCCTTCGTGCTGCGCCGCAAGAAGGAACAGGTGGCCCGCGAACTGCCGCCCAAGACCGAAATCACCCAGTGGGTAGAACTGACGCCGGCCCAGCGCGATCGCTACGAGATCCTGCGCCTGGCCATGGACCGCAAGGTACGCGAGGAAATCACCCGCCAGGGCCTGGCGCGCAGCCAGATCGTCATCCTCGAAGCCCTGCTGCGCCTGCGCCAGGTGTGCTGCGACCTGCGCCTGCTCGACGAAGCCCCGGCCGAACTGAGCAGCAGCGACTCCGGCAAGCTCAGTAGCCTTCTGGACATGCTCGACGCGCTGATCGGCGAAGGCCGCCGCGTGCTGCTGTTCTCCCAGTTCACCTCGATGCTGGCACTGATAGAAAGCGAGCTGCAGGCGCGTGGCATCGGCTACGCCAAACTGACCGGCAGCACCCGTGACCGGCGCACCCCCGTGGAGCAGTTCCAGGCCGGGCAGTTTCCGGTCTTCCTGATCAGCCTCAAGGCCGGCGGCGCGGGGCTGAACCTGACCGCTGCCGACACCGTGATCCACTTCGACCCCTGGTGGAACCCGGCGGCCGAGGCCCAGGCCAGCGACCGCGCCTACCGCATCGGCCAGGACAAGCCGGTATTCGTCTACAAGCTGATCGCCCGCGGCAGCGTGGAAGAAAAGATCCAGCAGTTGCAGCAGGCCAAGGCCAACCTGGCCCACGGCCTGCTCGAGGAAGGCGGCAGCCAGAGCACCTGGCAGCTCAGCGAAGACGACCTGCAGGCGCTGTTCGCACCCCTGGCCGACTGAGCGCCTTCAACGCTCGGAGTAGTTGTCGCCCACCACTTCACCGGTGGAGTCGATGGCCTTGCTGGACGGGAACCTGTACGACGCGAAACGCACCGCCAGTACCGACAGCGCCAGGAAGAAGATGCCGCCGCACAGGTACAACAGGCCGATGTCCGGTGCCTTGTGATGGGACACGTCGCCGATCAGGTAGCGGGTCAGCGCGGTGATGGCGATGTACAGCAGGAAGCGGATCGGCAAATGGTTGGTCTTGAAGTAGATGCCGACCATCGCCCCCAGCTCCAGGTAGATGAACAGCAGCAGGATGTCGTCGACGCTGGCGCTGCCCTTGTCCACCATGCCGATGAACGCGGCGACCGACGCCCAGGCGGTCGCCGCACCGATGGCGAACAGCCCCAGGTAATGAAAACCTTCGACGAACAGATTACCGATCGAATTCGCGCCCTTGTGCATCCGCTTGCGGCTATTGTCCACCCACTTCATGGCATTCCCCTTTCCAAATGATGCTGCCTGGCGCCCTGATCATGACGCACCCGCATGACATTGCCATGCAGGAACAAGACCAGCGAACCGGCTGCGATGGCACACAGATGCGCAGCGGCACGGCAAAGACACATGCCATCATCGCCCAGGCCCGTGGCAGGATGTCGCGCATGATCGCCAGCCCGGGTTTACGCTGTTCAAACGCTGCCCAGTTGATTATGCTTGCCACAACTGTATGCATGAACAGTATTCTTAATTAACAGCGAAGGCGTAGAGGTGATGAATGGCCGTCGAAGTGGTGTACCGCAGCAGTCGCGACCCGGAGCGTTTGTTTATGGATAAGGCCGAAGCAGATCGTCATGACAAGATGCTGGAGCTGGCCGAGCTGCTCAGCGAGGTCCTGCAGAAGGCCGTACCGTCGCTCAGCGAGGACCAGGGCGAGGAGCTGGGTATCTACATGGCCAGAAATCGCGACGTGTTCGCCAAGGCGTTCAAGAACCAGCCCGACGCCCTGGGCGAACTGGGCGGCCAGCCGGAAGCGGAGTGACCGCCCGGCCCCCCGGTTAACATCTCTTCGCTTTTCCGGGCTGGACGGCCGGCGCGCGCGCAGCTAAAACAGGCACATCCCCCGGGAGGTGACCATGAGCGCGCGCGATCACTGCCTTGCCTGTCTGAATGCCGAACAGCCGATGCTTTTCGAAGCCGCACTGTGGATCGCCGCCGAGCACGACCCGACGGTGCAGCCCCAGCAGCTCATGGGCGAGCTGGAGAATCTCAAACAGCAGGTCGGCGCCGGCCTGCCCGACTTCCCGCCCCAGGAATTGGCGCAACCCCTGTTGCGACGCCTCAGCGACCTGCATTTCCACGAGGATGACGACAGCCCGGTCCGTCCGCAGGCCGCACTGCTGCACAAGGTGCTGCAACGGCGTCGCGGCCAGCCGCTGAGCATCGCGCTGATCGCTCTGGAACTGGCGCGGCGGCTGCAGATACCGTTGCAGGGTGTGAGCTTTCCCGGCTATTTTCTGCTGCGCGTGCCCGGCGCCGACCACCTGCTCGATCCCTGTGGCGGGCGCCGGCTGTACACCCGTGATTGCCGGGAGTTGCTGCTGCGCTACCTCGGCCCCCTTGCCCAGCTGAGCGCCGAGCACATGCAGGGCTGCGATGTGCGCAGCATGATCGTGCGCCTGTCGCGCAACCTGCGCCATCTGCACGCCCAGGCCGAGGACTACCTCAGCGCCCTGAAGGACGCCGAACGGGTGCTGCAGCTGGCGCCACCCAACGTCAACGACCACCTGGCCAGGGCCGATCTGTATCAGCACCTCGATTGTTCCCATGCCGAGCGCTTCGACATACAGCGCGCCCTGCTCTTGTGCGAAGACCCGGCCATGCGCCTGAAACTCGGTGAACGGCTGCGCCAATCCAGTGCACAGCCGGCGCTCCACTGATGCTCCCTGGGCGGGCGCCACTCAGCCCCACGCATCCGTACCGATTTCGATACACCGTATCCAATACGACACACGGATAACCAACAGCGACATTCGTGGGCCCGGACAGGGCTTTTCAGCCTGGGGCACGCCGCCTGTATCGAAAACGATACACTGCTGCCAAACATCAAGCTTTAAAATATATAACTCATTGATTTTTAATGATTATTTTATATGGCACCGACCTTGCTTATCCGTTTCCTATAAACCGCGCCCACCCAGATGGGCAAAGACCAACAAGGGAGCCCCCATGAGCGAATTGCGTTTCACCGTCGAACACGAATGGCTGCGTCAGGAGGCCGATGGCCTGGTCACCGTAGGGATCACCGCCTACGCTCAAGACGCGCTGGGCGACGTGGTGTTCGTGCAGTTGCCCGAGCTGCAGGCCTACGCCGCCGGCGACGAGGTGGCGGTGTTGGAGTCCGTGAAAGCCGCCAGCAATATCGGCATGCCACTCGACGGCGAAGTGGTCGAGGTGAACCCGGATCTCGAAGCCAGCCCCGAGCTGGTCAATGCCGAGCCACTCGGCCAGGGCTGGTTCTTCCGCTTTCGCCCAGCCGATGCCGGCGCCCTCGCCGGCCTGCTCGATCAGAACGCCTACGAGCGCCTGCTCAACGCCAAAGCCGACGCTTGAGAGAACCCCATGACTGACCTGACCACCCGCAACGAATTCATCGCCCGCCATATCGGCCCGCGCGAGCGGGACACCGCTGCCATGCTGGAAACCCTAGGTTTGAGCGACCTCGACGCGCTGACCGCCAGCGTGATTCCGGGCAGCATCAAGGGCACCAGCGTATTGCCGGCCGGCGACGGCCAGAGCGAAGCCGAGGCCCTGGCCGCCATCAAGGCCATCGCTGCCAAGAACAAGCTATTTCGCAACTATATCGGCCAGGGTTACTACGGCACCCACACGCCGTCGCCGATCCTGCGCAACCTGCTGGAGAACCCGGCCTGGTACACCGCCTACACGCCTTACCAGCCGGAAATCTCCCAGGGTCGCCTGGAGTCGCTGCTCAACTTCCAGACCCTGATCAGCGACCTTACCGGCCTGCCGATCGCCAACGCTTCGCTGCTCGACGAGGGCACCGCCGCCGCCGAAGCCATGACCTTCTGCAAGCGCCTGTCGAAGAACAAGGCCGCCAACGCCTTCTTCGCCTCCCAGCATTGCCACCCGCAGACCCTCGATGTGCTGCGCACCCGCGCCGCCCCCCTGGGCATCGAGGTAGTGGTCGGTGACGAAGCGGCCATTGACGATGCCAGCGCCTTCTTCGGCGCCCTGCTGCAGTACCCGGCGAGCAATGGCGACATCTTCGATTACCGCGAGGTGGTCGAACGCTTCCACGGCGCCAACGCCCTGGTCGCCGTCGCCGCCGACCTGCTGGCCCTGACCCTGCTGCAGGCACCGGGCGAGTTCGGCGCCGACGTAGCCCTGGGCAGCGCCCAGCGCTTTGGCGTGCCGCTGGGTTTCGGTGGCCCGCATGCGGCCTACTTCGCTACCCGTGACGCCTTCAAGCGCGACATGCCGGGCCGCCTGGTCGGCCTGTCGGTGGACCGCTTCGGCAACCCGGCCCTGCGCCTGGCCATGCAGACCCGCGAGCAGCACATCCGCCGCGAGAAGGCCACCAGCAACATCTGCACCGCCCAGGTGCTGCTCGCCAACATCGCCGCCATGTACGCCGTCTACCACGGCCCACAGGGGCTGACCCGGATCGCCAGGCGCGTCCATCAGCTAACCCGGATCTTCGCCCGTGGCGTGCAGGGCCTCGGCCTGGCGGTCGAGCAGCAGGCGTTCTTCGACACCGTTACCCTGCGCACCGGTGCGCAGACCGCCGCCCTGCACGAGAAAGCCCGTGCAGCCGGCATCAACCTGCGTGAAGTGGATGCCGAGCGCCTCGGCCTGTCGTTCGACGAAACCACCACCCAGGCGGATATCGAGCAACTCTGGTCGCTGTTCGCAGACGACAAGCCGATGCCGGACTTCACCGCACTGGCCGCCGGGGCCGACAGCAGCCTGCCGGCTGCACAGCTGCGCCAGTCGGCGATCCTCGAGCACCGGGTGTTCAACCGCTACCACTCGGAAACCGAGCTGATGCGCTACCTGCGCAAGCTCGCCGACAAGGACCTGGCCCTGGATCGCAGCATGATCCCGCTGGGCTCCTGCACCATGAAACTGAATGCCGCCAGCGAGATGATCCCGATCACCTGGGCCGAGTTCGGCAACCTGCACCCCTTCGCCCCGGCCGAGCAGAGCGCCGGCTATCAGGCGCTGACCGACGAGCTGGAAGCCATGCTCTGCGCCGCCACCGGCTACGACGCCGTGTCGCTGCAGCCCAACGCCGGCTCCCAGGGCGAATACGCCGGCCTGCTGGCGATCCGCGCCTATCACCACAGCCGCGGCGACGACAAGCGCGACATCTGCCTGATCCCGCAATCGGCCCACGGCACCAATCCGGCCACCGCCCATATGGCCGGCATGCGCGTGGTGGTGACCGCCTGCGACGCCCGCGGCAACGTCGACATCGACGACCTGCGCGCCAAGGCCGAGCAGCACCGCGACCAGCTGGCGGCGATCATGATCACCTACCCCTCCACCCATGGCGTGTTCGAGGAAGGCATCCGCGAGATCTGCGCCATCGTCCACGACAACGGCGGCCAGGTGTACATCGACGGCGCCAACATGAACGCCATGGTCGGCCTCTGCGCCCCTGGCAAGTTCGGCGGCGACGTGTCCCACCTGAACCTGCACAAGACCTTCTGCATCCCCCACGGCGGTGGCGGCCCGGGCGTCGGCCCGATCGGTGTAAAGGCCCACCTGGCGCCGTTCCTGCCCGGCCACGGGCACATGGCGCGCAAGGAGGGTGCGGTCAGTGCCGCACCGTTCGGCAGCGCGAGCATCCTGCCGATCACCTGGATGTACATCCGCATGATGGGCGGCACCGGCCTGCGCCTGGCCTCGCAGATGGCGATCCTCAACGCCAACTACATCGCCCGTCGCCTGGAAGAGCACTACCCGGTGCTGTACAGCGGTGAAGGCGGCCTGGTGGCCCACGAGTGCATCCTCGACCTGCGCCCACTCAAGGACAGCAGCGGCATCAGCGTCGACGACGTGGCCAAGCGCCTGATCGACTTCGGCTTCCACGCCCCGACCATGTCCTTCCCGGTGGCCGGCACGCTGATGATCGAGCCCACCGAGAGCGAGTCCAAGGAAGAGCTGGACCGTTTCTGCGACGCCATGATCGCCATCCGCGAGGAAATCCGCGCGGTCGAGCGCGGCCAGCTGCACGCCGACGACAACCCGCTGAAAAACGCCCCGCACACTGCCGCCGAACTGGTCGGCGAATGGACGCACCCGTACAGCCGCGAACAGGCGGTCTACCCGACCCGCAGCCTGATCGACGGCAAGTACTGGCCGCCCGTGGGCCGGGTCGACAACGTGTTCGGCGACCGCAACCTGGTCTGCGCCTGCCCGCCCATCGAGGCCTATCAGGACGCCTGATCGCGCCTGGGCTGCCGAACGCGTCGGCAGCCCCTCCCTCTATAGCCCGCACGCTGTTGCGGGCCGCTCACGACCTATACAGGAGAGCGCAATGAGCTCTGAAATACTGGCGAAAACGCCCCTTCATGCCCTGCACCTGGAACTCGGTGCCCGCATGGTGCCGTTCGCCGGCTACGAAATGCCGGTGCAGTACCCGCTCGGCGTGATGAAGGAACACCTGCATACCCGTGAAGCCGCCGGCCTGTTCGATGTCTCGCACATGGGCCAGATCATCCTGCGCGGCGCCGGTGCGGCCAAGGCACTGGAAAGCCTGGTGCCGGTGGATATCGTCGACCTGCCGGTGGGCATGCAACGCTATGCCATGTTCACCGATGACAACGGTGGCATCCTCGACGACCTGATGGTCGCCAACCTGGGTGATGACACGTTGTTCCTGGTGGTCAACGCCGCCTGCAAGCATCAGGATCTGATGCACCTGCAGCAGCGCATCGCGGGCCAGTGCCAGGTCGAGTCGCGCTTCGAGCGTGCCCTGCTCGCCCTGCAGGGCCCCAGGGCGGTCGAGGTGCTGACCCGCCTGGCGCCGGAAGTCGCCAAGATGACCTTCATGCAGTTCCAGGCCGTGCGCCTGCTTGGCGTCGACTGCTACGTCAGCCGCTCCGGCTATACCGGCGAAGACGGCTTCGAGATCTCGGTGCCCGCCAACCATGCCGAAGCATTGGCGCGCAGCCTCTTGGCCGAACCGGAAGTACAACCCATCGGCCTCGGCGCCCGCGATTCCCTGCGCCTGGAAGCCGGCCTGTGCCTCTACGGCCATGACATGAGCGCCGAGACCACGCCGATCGAGGCCAGCCTGCTGTGGGCGATCTCCAAGGCACGCCGGGCCGACGGCACACGCCCCGGCGGTTTTCCGGGCGCCGAGCGGATCTTCGCCCAGCAGCGCGATGGCGTCGCCCGCAAGCGCGTCGGCCTGCTGCCCCAGGAGCGTAAGCCGGTGCGCGAAGGAGCCGAGCTGGTGAACGCCGAAGGCGAAGTCATCGGCCAGGTCTGCAGCGGTGGCTTCGGCCCGAGCCTGGGTGCGCCGCTGGCGATGGGCTACGTGCAGAGCAGTCACGCGGCCGTGGACGCCGAGGTATGGGCCCTGGTGCGCGGCAAGCGCGTGGCCATGAAGGTCGCCAAGACCCCGTTCGTGGCGCAGCGCTACTACCGCGGCTGAACCTGCTGGGGCGGCCTGCCGGCCGCCCCTCGCTCTCAGCCGGCGTCCAGGCAACTGCGTCGGTTGCTGAACACCTCGCGGCGTATATCACGCACGTCCACCGAAAGGCTTCGAACCGCCGGCAGGCGTTCCAGCAGCGCGCGCACGATGACCATGGACAGCGCTTTCTTCTGCTCGTCGCTGCGACCGGCCAGTAGATAGAAGATCACGTGCACGAAATCCTCCTCACTACCGCCGACCGTGAAGTGCTCGTAAAGGCTTAGCCGCACCTTCACCTCGCCGTCCTTGAACAATCCGCTGCCCATGGCGGCCGCATGGACCCGCGTCACCAATTCATGACCGTCCACGAGTTGCAGCAGGGAGCGGGAACCTTCGATCAGGCAATGTGGCATGACGCTTCTCTTGTTTTTGATTCGTCATCCGTTATCGCACAACATTGGGCCAGTGGCGAGAGTGCATAGGCTCCCTGGCCGCGATACCCTCCAAAAACCTTCTCGTGCTTCAAGAGAAACGCTGAAAGCTTTTATTTGCAAGGCATTGACCACAGACTGCACGTATCGACAGGGCATCCTGGAAGGCTCAGGAGATCTTTTCATCGGCTTGCGTTGACAAGCCGATTGGGAGCTGTCGATAATCGCCGCCAATGTTGTATGACAACAAGCCTTATAAAAACAAAAAAGGTCGCACCATGAAGCCAGTCGCCTTCACGTCACCCGCATACCGTCTTCCGGGCACCCGCGCCCGATCCGCCGCATTCATCTCGATACCTGCGCGCCACCTATTCGCCAAAGGCTAGGGCCTGAGGCACGTCCTGCGTCATCGCGCAGGTCTGCGCCCTGTAAAGGGCATTCCATACCGCCCTCACGGCATGCCGATCAGCGATCGACAGAGGACGGGCTGTTCAAAAATCGGGAGCACAACAACAATGACCGCACGCAAAATCATCTCGCTGGGCCTGATCGGGGCCGGAACCATGGCCCTGGCCGTGCCGTTCGCCGCCCATGCCGATGGCTTCGTAGACGATGCCAAGGTGTCGCTGAACCTGCGTAACTACTACTTCAACCGTAACTACCTCAACGGCACCGACCCGGTCATCAATGGCGAGCGCCAGGGCCAGGCAGAGGGCTGGACGCAGAGCTTCATTCTCGATGCGCGCTCCGGCTACACGGCCGGCACCGTAGGTTTCGGCATCGACGTGCTGGGCCTGTACTCGGTCAAGCTGGATGGCAATGCCAACACCAGCAACAGCGGCCTGCTGCCAGAGCACGGCCCGGCGGCCAATCGCAACATTCCCGACGACTTCGGGCGTACCGCCGTGGCCGCCAAGGCCAAGATCTCGAAAACCGAACTGAAGGTCGGCGAGTGGTTCGCCGTGCTGCCGATCCTGCGTGCCGACGACGGCCGTTCGCTGCCCCAGACCTTCCAGGGCGCGCAGATCACCTCCGCGGAAATCGACGGCCTGACCCTGTTCGGCGGTCAGTTCTGGAAGAACAGCCAGCGCAACGACGCCAGCCGTGAAGACATGTCCTACAGCGGCATTTCCGGTGGCGATTTCAACTTCGGTGGCGGCGAGTTCAAGTTCAACGGCAACAACACCCTGGTCGGCCTGTGGCACGCGCGCCTGGAAGACATCTACCAGCAGAGCTACCTGCAACTGACCCACAGCCAGCCGGTCGGCGACTGGGTACTGGGCGCCAACCTCGGCTACGTCACCGGCAAGGATGAAGGCTCGGCCAAGGCCGGCGACCTGGACAACAAGGTCTACCAGGGCGCCCTGTCCGCCAAGCGTGGCAACAACACCTTCCTGGTGGGCTACCAGCGCATGGGCGGCGACACCAAGTTCATGCGCGTCGACGGCGCCAGCGGCGGCACCCTGGTCAACGACGGTTTCACCACCAGCTTCGACAGCCCTGAAGAACGTTCCTGGCAGGTACGCCACGACTACAACTTCGCCGGCCTGGGCGTCCCCGGCCTGGTGTTGATGAACCGCTACATGAGCGGCTCGAACATTCGTGTGGCCGGTGGCGGCGAAGCCGAGGAATGGGCACGCGAATCCGAGCTGGCCTATACCGTGCAGGACGGCACCTTCAAGAACCTGAGCATCCGCTGGCGCAACTCCAGCGTCCGCCGCGACGTCGGCCAGGACGCCAGTGAAAACCGCCTGATCTTCAACTACCCGTTGTCGATCCTGTAACACGCCCATCGCATCGCTGACTCCAGTGGCACAGTTGGCCCGTCCTCGTGACGGGCTTTTTTATGCGCCGCCCGGCCACCCTCCCCCCGATGAGCTGGTTTAAACTGCCGCGCCCCGCCGACCGATCACGCCCTCCCCATGAATGCCGCCCATCTTGCCCTGCTACACCGACACCTGAACGATGCGCTGAACGCCAGGCCGGCCGAAACGCGTCGCCTGTTCCATGGCCGTGGGCGTTGCAGGGAGGGGCTCGAACACATCACGGTCGACTGGCTGCAGGGCATCGTGCTGGTGTGTCTGTTTCGCGAGCCGCAGATGGATCAGCTGCAAGCCTTGCAGGCCATGCTGCAGCAGCTGAGCGAGTCGGATCAGTGGCGAGCCAGCGGCGCCCACAGCCTGCTGCTGCAGCAGCGCTACCTGCCCGACAGCCCGATGCACTGCCTGGTCGGCGAGCTGCCCGAAGAGTGGGTCATCGAGGAAGACGGCCTGCGCTTTCTGCTCGACCTGGGCCGCAAGCAGAACACCGGCCTGTTTCTCGACATGCGCCTGGGGCGGCGCTGGGTGCGCGAGCATGCCGGCGGCCAGCGGGTGCTCAACCTGTTCGCCTACACCTGTGGCTTCTCGGTGGCTGCGCTTGCCGGCGGTGCCGAGCACGTGGTCAACCTGGACATGGCCAAGGCCGCGCTGAGCCGTGGCCGCGACAACCACCGCCTCAACGAGCATGACCTGAGCCGGGTCAGTTTCCTTGGCCACGAGCTGTTCAAGTCATGGGGCAAGGTCAAGCGCCACGGGCCTTACGACCTGATCATCATCGACCCACCCTCCTTCCAGAAAGGCAGCTTCGCGCTGACCCGCGACTACGGCAAGATCCTGCGCAGACTCCCCGAGCTGCTCGCGCCTGCAGGCTGCGTACTGGCCTGCGTCAACGACCCGGATGTCGGCAGCGACTTCCTGATCGCCGGCATGGCCAGCGAAGCCCCCGAACTGCGCTTCGAGCAGCGCCTGGACAACCCGCCGGAGTTTCCCGACGTGAGCCCCGAGGGCGGGCTCAAGGTCCTGCTGTTCAAACGCGGTTGAACCAGTCCCACAGCCCCAGGGAGAAGCCGGAAAACAGGTTGATGCCCAGCGCCGACTTGATCAGGTAGAGGAACAGCAGGCCGATCGCCAGGGAAATCATCAGGAACAGGCTGACGCCCAGGGCCTTGGCGGTCAGCGACAATTCCTGCTGGGCGCGGCTGAGGTCACGTTTGTTGCGCCCGGCCAGGAACACGAAATAGTAGCGCCAGCGCCACAGTTTGAGGGTGCCACGCAGATCCACGGGGTGGCGGCCCCACTGCCGTGCGCCGAAGGCCACCTTGAGCGCGGCGAGCTGCTCGGCGGTGAAGGAATCCTTGAGATCCTCGGGCAGGCGATCCCTGAGGCCGGTGATAAAGGCGTCTTGCTCGTTCACGTGCATATCTCCAAATCGCTGAAAGCCTAACAGCCTCCACAACGAAAACGGGCCCCGTCATCGGCTGATGACGGGGCCCGCTCGATTCGCTCGTCAAGACTCAGCGCGAGGCAAATGCCGCACAGAAGCCACTGACGTTGTCGACGCCGCAGATGTGATTGACCGAGGTCATCAGCATCTGGCTCGGCGTGGCCTGGAAGTCCACCGACATCATCACGCTCAGGGCGGTGATGGTGACGATGGAGAACACGAACAGCTTGCGTGCCCAGACCTTGTCATCGACGGCCTTGTAACCCGACACCCCCATCCACAACCAGTAGGCGCCGCTGACTGCCGCTACCACGAAGTAGCTGTAGCCCGCGTAACCACTGATGGTGAGCATCAGGGTGGCGACCAGGAACGCGGCGATGTACAGGACGATGCTGCGCTTGGCAGCGGGAACGCCCTTGATCACCGGCAACACCGGAATGTTGGCGGCCTGGTAGTCATTGAAACGAAAGATGGCGATAGCGTACGAGTGGGGCATCTGCCAGAGGCTGAAGATCAGCAGCAGAATCGCTGCCCCCATGTCGAACTCGTTGCTTACAGCGCAATAGCCCACAACAGGCGGAGCGGCGCCCGACAGACTGCCAACCAGGGTTCCATAAACCGAATTACGCTTGAGGTACAGGCTGTACAGCCCGACGTAGACGACGAAGCCCATCAGGACCAAGGCGACTGCAAGCAGATTCGTGGCTTTATAGAGCAAGGCAACGCCTGCGATCCCGAGGACGCAGGCGTAAACGATGGCATGAGTCGGCGGAACCAGGCCTTTTACCAGCACCCTGTTCTTGGTCCGCTCCATCTTTTCATCGATGTCCCTATCGATGTAGTTGTTGAACACGCAACCGGAAGCAATCACCAGAGCGACGCCGAGTGCTGTTGCCAGGAACAGCATCAGGTCGATATCCCCCTTCGAAGCCAGGAAGAAGCCACCGGCCACGGAAATCATGTTCCCGAAGACGATGCCCGGCTTGGTCAGGAGCAGGTATTGCTTGAACATCAGGCTGCTCTCTTTTAGTTGGCCATCATGTAGTAGTGCATGCTCCAGATGATCCAGATAGAGAGCGCTACGACGATGATGGTGATCAGGATGGTGAACACGAAGGCAACCGTGTTCCAACGCTGCTCGGACGAAGTGTTCATGTGCAGGAAGTACACCAGGTGTACGTAGATCTGCACGACCGCGAACGCGACGATGGTGAACAACGTGGCCGCTTTCGACATGACGGGGTTCATCACGATCGCGAACGGGATCACGGTGAGGATCACCGACAGCACGAAGCCGACGACGTAATCCTTGGTGCTGCCGTGGCTCGCGCCAGCAACAGAGTGGTGATCATGAGCCATTACAGAGCCCCCATCAGGTAAACAACGGTAAACACGCAGATCCAGACCACGTCGAGGAAGTGCCAGAACAGGCTCAGGCAGCTCAGGCGAGTCTGGGTGGCCGGAGTCAGGCCACGGCTGGCGACCTGGTGCATCATCACGGCCATCCACACCAGGCCGGCACTGACGTGCAGACCGTGGGTGCCGACCAGGGTGAAGAACGCGGACCAGTAGGCGCTGACCTGCGGCGCGGCACCTTCGTGGATCAGGTGGTGGAACTCGTACAGCTCGATCGAGATGAACACCAGGCCGAACAGGAAGGTGGCGGCAAGCCAGGACAGCACTTTGCCCTTGTCGCCGCGGTACATGGCCAGCATGGCCATACCGTAGGTGATACTGGAGAACAGCAGGGCGAACGTCTCGACCAGAACCAGCTTCAGGTCGATCAGATCCTTCGGAGTGGGACCGCCGGCGTACGCGGTGCTGAGCACCGCGTAGCCTGCGAAGATACTCGCGAACAGGATGCAGTCGGTCATCAGGTAAATCCAGAACCCGAAGACCTTCATTTCACCCGCGTCGTGGTGATGCTCGTGCTCATGATCATCGTCATGAGCGGCGTGGTTGCTCAAAACTTCACTGGACATGGTTTACGCCTGATTAGCCTTTGCTTGAATGTGTGCCTTTTCGATGCGCTCGATCTCGTCGGGCTGCACGTAGTAGTCGACATCCGTGTTGTAGCTGTTACGGATCAGAACCACGAACGTACCGACGAAGCTCACCGCAGCCAGCCACCAGATGTGCCAGACCAGGGCGAAACCGAAGGCCAGAGCGCCAACGGACATGATCAGGCCCACGCCGGTGTTCTTCGGCATGTGGATCGGCGAGTACTTGGTTGGCGCCGGCTTGAGGCCGTCACGCTTCTGCTCGTGGAACTCGTCGATGCGATCACCACGCGGGGTGACGGCGAAGTTGTAGAACGGTGGTGGCGAGGAGGTCGACCATTCCAGGGTGCGAGCATCCCATGGGTCGCCGGTCACGTCGGCCAGTTCCTTGCGCTTGATGATCGATACCGCGAACTGGATCAGGGTGCACAGGATGCCCAGACCGATCAGCGCCGCACCGCACACCGCAACGTAGGTCCATGGCACCCATTCCGGGTTGGTGACCTGGTTGAGACGACGGGTCATGCCCATGAAGCCCAGGATGTACAGCGGCATGAACGCCAGGTAGAAGCCGATGATCCAGAACCAGAAGGACGCCTTGCCCCAACCTTCGTGCAGACGGAAGCCGAAGGCTTTCGGGAACCAGAAGGTGATACCGGCCATGTAGCCGAATACCGCACCGCCGATGATCACGTTGTGGAAGTGGGCGATCAGGAACAGGCTGTTGTGCAGCAGGAAGTCAGCACCCGGAACGGCCAGCAGCACGCCGGTCATACCACCGATGGAGAAGGTGATGATGAAGCCCAGGGTCCACAGAATCGGCGACGTGAACTCCAGACGACCGCGGTACATGGTGAACAGCCAGGTGAAGATCTTCACACCGGTCGGAATGGCGATGATCATCGTCGCGATACCGAAGAAGGCGTTGACGCTGGCGCCAGAACCCATGGTGAAGAAGTGGTGCAGCCAGACCACGAACGACAGTACGGTGATCGCCACGGTGGCCCAGACCATCGAGGCGTAGCCGAACAGACGCTTGCGGGCGAATACCGCGGTGACTTCGGAGAACACACCGAAAGCCGGCAGGATCAGGATGTACACCTCAGGGTGGCCCCAGGCCCACAGGAGGTTGACGTACATCATCGGGTTGCCACCGGCTTCGTTGGTGAAGAAGTGGAAATCCAGGTAGCGGTCCAGGGTCAGCATGCCGAGCACGGCAGTCAGGATCGGGAACGCGCCGCAGATGATCACGCTGGTGCACAGGATGGTCCAGGTGAAGATCGGCATTTTCATCAGGGTCATGCCAGGGGCACGCATCTTGATGATGGTCACGAAGAAGTTGACACCGGTGAGCAGCGTACCGATACCGGATATCTGCAGCGCCCATATGTAGTAGTCGACCCCGACCCCTGGACTGTATTCGATCCCCGACAAGGGTGGATACGCGACCCAACCGGTCATGGCGAACTCACCGACGAACAGCGACACGTTGGTCAGCAGCACGCCGACCACGAACAGCCAGAAGCTCAGCGAGTTGAGGAACGGGAAGGCAACGTCGCGCGCACCGATCTGCAGCGGCGTGACGATGTTCATCAGGCCGACCACCAGTGGCATGGCCACGAAGAAGATCATGATCGTACCGTGAGCGGTGAAGATCTGATCGTAGTGGTGCGGCGGCAGGTAGCCCTCGGCACCGCCGTGGGCGAGCGCCTGCTGGGTACGCATCATGATGGCGTCAGCGAAGCCGCGCAGCAGCATGACCAGGGCGACGAGAATGTACATCACGCCGATTTTCTTGTGGTCGACCGAGGTCAGCCACTCGGTCCACAGGTAGCCCCACTTCTTGAAGTAGGTCAGGGCGGCGACCACACCGATACCACCCAGAGCCACCGCGATCATGGTGACTACAAGGATGGGCTCGTGCAGGGGTATTGCATCTAGTGTCAGCTTTCCGAACATCGTTTATTCCTCCGCACCTGAAGCGTGCGCGGCTTCGCTCACAGGGTTGCTCTTGTAATCGATGTACTGGCCGAGGATCTGCCGGAACAGACCTGGCTGAGCATTGAAGTACTCGACTGGGTTGTTTTCACTCGCCTTGGCCAGCATCTGGTAGCTGCCATTGAAGTCCAGCGTGTTCGGCGACTGCTTGGCCTTGGCCACCCACTGCTCGAACTCTTCGTTGCTGGTGGCATGCACGGCGAACTTCATGCCGGTGAAACCATGACCGCTGTAGTTGCCCGACAGGCCGAAGAATTCACCCGGCTCGTTGGCAATCAGGTGCAACTGGGTGCGCATGCCGCCCATGGCGTAGACCATGCCGCCGAGCTGCGGGATGAAGAAGGTGTTCATCACGCTCTGCGAAGTGATCTGGAAGCTGATCGGCGTATTGTCCGGGATGTACAGCTCATTGACCGAAGCGATGCCTTGCTCGGGATAGATGAACAGCCATTTCCAGTCCAGAGAGACCACTTCGACGGTCAGCGGCTTGTTCTCGTGCTCGATGGGCCGGTAAGGATCGAGCGAGTGAGTGGTCTTCCAGGTGATCACCGCCAGCACGATGATGATCACGCACGGAACGCCCCAGACGATGGCCTCGATCTTGTGCGAGTGAGCCCACTCAGGCGCGTAGGTCGCGTCCTTGTTCGAAGCGCGGTAGCGCCAGGCGAACAGAATGGTCATGAAAATGACGGGTACCACCACGATCAGCATCAGCAGAGTGGCGGTAATGATCAGGTTGCGCTGCTCGATGCCGATTTGCCCTTTCGAATCGAAAAGAGCCCAGTCGCAGCCACTCAGGGAGACGGCCACGACAATCGTCAGAAGCGTGCGGAACAAGCGGTGGTACTTCTCTTCTCTCATTTCACGACCTTCAGCAAAGTGATATCCCACATAGCGTTCTGTTCAGCCTGACGCCCAATGCCACCGGGCATGCCAGGAAAACGATGCGCCGAGGCACCGAAATCGTTTCAGCTTCGAAACTACTAAACGGAGGGGGCGACATTTTCGGTTACGCAGCCAAAAAAACCAACCGCATAACGACGATGGGCCTACAAATAGTCGGGGTGTATTGCTCGCCCCGGCCTGCCCCGACCCTGCCAAACCAGCCGCTATCCGGCAGCTGGCAACAGCTCGCTTTACTCGCAAAGCCCCACATGACCGCACCTGTAGCGCGAGAGCGGAAGACCGCTCACGAACCGAGCGCGCATCACCGGGAGAGTTGCGACTCATAATAGTGGCTCATATCCGCGCAGTTGCGCGGCAATATGTCGCACAGCCACAACCACGAGGAACTCATGGGTTACTGGGGTAAGTCAGGAACCCTCTTTCGCCTGCCAGTCGCAGTAGCAACCCACCGCCATGGTATTGGCCGCCGAGACGCTGCGATTGGCCGACAAGGCGTCGAGAATCGGCTCGACGAAACTGTTCGAGGAGTTGCACACCAACCCTTCGCTGTAGGGGCCGGCATAGGCCAGGTTACCCTGCTGATCCCAGATGGCGATGGCCGGGCTGGCGGGAATCGACTCCATGCCTTCGAGCGCTTCCAGAGGCGTCAGCTTGCCACGCAGGAACGGCAGCATCTCGCCGGTGCTGCCCGGCTTCTGCACGCTGTAGAACTCCACCCCGGAGAACCGGTAGAGGCCGATCAGGTAATTGAGGTGGGCGTCGGTTTCCTTGTGGCAGGGGCACTGCGGGTCCCAGAAATGCACCACGCGAATCTTGCCCGGCCCGGCCAGCTCGGCGGGCAGCTTGAGGCCACCGCCCTGGAAGAACACCGCCTGCTGCTCCTGGTCACCGAAGGGGCGCAGGTACGACACCCCGAAGCGGCTCCACGCCCAGGCGGCCATGGCCACCACGATGACCAGCGCCAGCAGGCACAGGATCAGCAGAAAGCGCTTGGACGGCGCGGCCTGTTCCTGGCTCATCACTGGGGATCCCGGTCGTACTTGATGCGGAACTGCTTCTCCATCTCCTTGCAGCTGTCGGTGGCGAAGGCCCGCGAGGTGGGCGTGGCCGACGGGTCGTTGGCCTTGACCCAGCAGGCCTGGATGGCGCGCTGCTCGTTGGCCTGCACGTCGGCGGTCTGCTCACGGGTAATGGCATAGATGATGATGCCGAATACCAACACGATGAAGCCGAGCCCCAGCAGGGTCAGCCACAGGCAACCGCCGCGCTTGCCGCTGTCCGGCTGCTCGGGGGATCGATTACGTGCGTTGTCGTCGCTCATGTTCTGGCCCTGCCTGAGAGGGTGCGCAACATAGCACCTTTGCCCTGCCCGAGGCAGGGGCCAAAGAGCACACATAAAACATAGGGGAATGCGCCCTCCTCTCCCCCGCCGGCCCGCCAAGACGCGCGGCTGCTGGGCTTTGCCCGGGGTGGCCAGGCGCCTTGCCAGGCCTGCTCGACATAACCGGTTACGAGCCCCTGCAGCCCGTGCCCGACTGCTGCGGTGCCCCGCCGGCCGTGGCGTGCGAGCGCGCCGCCTTGGCAATGGATCGGCCGCGCCTGGCAGGGGTGGTGAATTTCTGGTCAAACCTATTGCGGTGAACTTCACTCATACCTGTGAGGGCTGAATTGAATGGCACCTGCCGCACAATCCAGGCTGATCAGCTCTCGAGTATCTCATGCCGGCACGATGCTGGAGTCAGAGGAGAAGAGTCATGATCAATCACATTTGGGGACTGCTGGCCAATCCGGGCCGCGAGTGGCGCAACATCGACCGGGAAAAGGAAAGCATCACCCACCTTTACGCACGCCACGTGCTGCTGATGGCACTCATCCCCGTGGTCAGCGCCTTCATCGGTACCACCCAGATCGGCTGGCACCTGGGCGGCGAGGCCTACAAGGTGGCGGTGCCCACGGCGGCAGCGCTGGGTATCGTGTTCTACATCCTGATGCTGATCGGCGTGGCGATCATGGGTAACGTCATCCACTGGATGTCCGACTCCTTCGCCAGCCGCCCGACCCGCCGCCGCTGCATCATCTTCGCAGGCTACGTGGCCACGCCGCTGTTCATCGCCGGTATCGCCCTGCTCTACCCGAAAGCCTGGTTGCTGCTGGCGGTCGGCATCGTCGCGCTGGCCTACAGCGCGCGTCTGCTCTACGTGGGCATGCCGGCGTTCCTGCGCATCCCGGTCAACGAGGGCCTGACCATCTCCGGTGGCACCCTGGCCATCGGCGTGCTGGTGCTGGAGCTGCTGCTGGCCTTGACCGTGGCCCTGTGGGGCCTGGGGTTCAACGACTACGCGGTGAGCTGGTCGCTGTTCCGCTAAAAGCTGCCCCATAAAAAACCCGCCATTGGCGGGTTTTTTCTATCTATAGCGGCGCCACACTCAGAGGAACCAGCGGTACTCGCGGGCATTGATATGCTCCATGAACGCCAGGTGATCCTGTCGTTTATTCTCGCAATACACCATCACGAACTCCTCACCGAGCCCCGCATTGACGGCCGGGTGATGGCGCATCTGCGCCACCGCCGCAAGCATGTCCATGGGAAAGTCGATGCCGCTCTGACGGTTCTCGTTCAGCGGTGCGATAGGCTCGGCACGTTGTTCGAGGCCATGCTCCATAGCGCCCAGAATCGCCGCCAGCACCAGATACGGGTTGGCATCGGCGCCGGCCAGGCGATGCTCGATACGCAGGTTGCGGGCATCGGAGTCGGGAATCCGCACGCAGGCATCGCGGTCCTCGTAGCCCCAGCTGGCGCGGCTGGCGGCGTTCACCCGCGAGCCGTAGCGGCGATAGGCGTTATGGTGCGGCGCGAAGATCGGCATGCAGTGCGGCAACCAGTCCAGGCAACCGGCTACGGCGTGGCGCAGCGGCCGGCCGTCGTCAGGCGCCAGCAGGTTGTTGCCCTGCCGGTCATACAGGCTGACGTGCACATGCATGCCGCTGCCCGGCGCATCCAGGTAGGGTTTGCTCATGAAACTGGCGCGATGACCGTGCTTGAGCGCGACGCCACGGGTCAGCCGGGTGAACAGCGCCGCCCAGTCGGCGGCCTGCAGGCCATCTTCGCAATGGCCGAAATTGATCTCGAACTGCCCGGGGCCGATCTCCGCGGTGATCACGTTGGCGTCGATGCCCTGCTCATTGGCCACCTCGACGATCTCGTGCAGCACCGGGGAAAAACGCGACAGGCGCTCGATATGCAGGTTGGGCTGGTCGTCCTCATCGCCGCACAGCGGGTCACGCGGGTATTGCGGCATGCCCTCCTTCAGGGCCCGGTCGAACAGGTAGAACTCCAGCTCGAAGGCCACCACCGGGTGCATGCCCTTGGCGGCCAGGCGCGCCAGCACCCGGGCCAGCACTTCCCGGGGCTCGAACTCGATGGGCGACTCGGTGCCATCGGAGCTGATCAGCATCTGCCCCAGCGGCTGCTGCTCCCAGCGCACCGGTTTCAGCGTACCGGGGATCAGCCGCCGCGTGGCGTCCGGGTCGCCATCATGGAAGCAGTAGTCGCCGATCTCGTGCAGGCCACCCTGGGCACCGAGCAGCACGCAGTTCTGCGGCAACTTGAGCAGGCTGCCGGCGGCGACTTTTTCCAGCATGTCGATGGGGTAACGCTTGCCATAGAAGTGCCCGGGAATGTCCAGGCAGATCAGGTCGACATAACGCACCTCGGGGTGAGCGGCGCGAAAGGCGCGAACTTCGTCGGACAGGCTTGTGAAGGTCATATGAGATTCCTGTGCCCGCCTAGCGGAACACCCAGAGTACCCGTGCGGGCTGGTCGGTAAGGTTGGCGTAGCGAAACTGGCTGTGCGGCGGCAACTGGAAGCTGTCGTTGGGGCCGAGCGTCACCGGCTCCGGCTGGTCATCCAGCCAGATGCTCAGCTGGCCTTCGAGCACGAAGCCGCCTTGCTCCGAGCTGTCGTTCAGGTGCCCCTGGCCACTGGTCGCGCCGGGCGCCAGGTGGCTTTCCAGCATGGAGAAGCCGGCCGACATGCTCGGCGAGGCCAGCACATCGGTGATGCCTCCGGCGTAATACAGGGTGCGACGTTCGCCCGGGCGGGTGACCCACGGCAAGGCCCGGGGCTTTTCCAGGCTGTAGAAATAGGTGGTCGACACCCCGAGGGTTTCACTGATGGCGGTCAGGTCCGCCACGGTCGGCCTGGACAGGCCGCGCTCGACCTGGGACAGGAAACCCACCGAGCGGCCGATGCGCGCAGCCAGCTCGCCGAGCGTAAGGTTCTTGTGCTTGCGCAGGTCGCGGATGAGGATCGCGAGGCCTTCGATTTCTTCCTGCATGTCCATGCCGGTGGAGTCCTTCATAAATAGTCACGCAGCCGATACCAGGCCTTGCCCGCCGCTTCCAGCGGCGCCGCCAGCCAGGCGCCGCCCGGAAAGCGCGGATTGCCGATGCGCTGATACAGGGCCAGCAGCTGTTCATCGCCGAGAATCGCGTCGGTCACTGCCCGCGCCGCGGCCAGGGTCGGCAGTACGCCGTGCCCGGAAAACCCCTGCAGCCAGTAACGCTGCCCCTGACGACCGACATCCGGGGCGCGCTTCATGGTCACGTAGATGTGCCCGCCCCAGCCGTAATCGATGGCGACACCCTTGAGCTGGGGAAATACCCGCTCCAGATAGGGCCGTGTCGCCGCGGGAACGTCCTCCGGCAAACCGCCGAGATAGGTGCAGCCGCCACCGAACAGCAGGCGATGGTCCGGCGTCAGGCGGAAATAGTCGGGCACGAACTGGTTGTCGATCGCGCAGCTGTCATGGGGCAGCAGCGAGCGTGCCAGCTGCGGGTCGAGCACGGCTGTGGCCACCTGGTAGGAGCCCACCGGCAGTAACCGTTGCGACAGTGATGGATCCAGCTTATCGAGGTAGGCGTTGCAGGCCAGGATCAGCACCTCGGCGCGCACCTCGCCCTGCGGGGTGCGCACCCGATAGCCGTGCGGCAGAGTTTCGTAGGCAAGGGCGCGGGTCCGTTCGAAGATACGGCCGTCATGCTGCTCGACGGCCGTGGCCAGCCCCTGGGCCAGCTTGAGCGGATTCAGGTGGGCGCCGCGTGCATCATGCAGGGCCGCAACGTAACGCGGGCTGTCGACCCACTCACGCAGCTCGGCGCCTTCGATCAGCCGCAGGTCGTGATAGCCCCACTTGTGCAGCGCCTCGTGCTGCGCCTCGCGCAACTGGGCGACGCGGCGCGGCAGCACCGCCGTCCACAAGCTGCCGACCCGGTAATCGACCTCGAAACCGTGGCGCGCCGGCAATGCGCGCAACTCCTCGGCGGCCCAGCACATGCTGTCCCACAGCTGGCGGGCACCCTGCAGGCCAAGGGCCTTTTCCAGTGGCGGCATGTCGCACGACCAGCCCAGCAGCGCCTGCCCGCCATTGCGCCCGGAGGCCGCCCAGGCCACGCGGCTGGCCTCCAGCACCACTACACGCTTGCCGGCTCTGGCCAGGCGCAGGGCACAATGCAGGCCGCTGAAGCCGCCGCCGACGATCACCACATCGCAGTCGAGATCACCTTCCAGACCAGCACGCTCGGGGAGCGAGCCTGGGTAGCAGCCTGCATAGTAGGTGGCGAGGTGCCCGGAGGCTTGCATATACATGCGATGAAATTATCGGATGATTATTTCATGAAAAAATACACGAATATTTTCACCCCTCCAAGCAGGATCTGTTCGCCGGGGCGAACCGTTTGCCAGCAAGCCGGTCGAAGATCGACAACAATCGAAGCACTGACGGCTCCCTGACCGCTATCGGCCACGAAGCGCGGGTCGTCTATCTGGAGCCCTACATGATCCAACTGTCCGCACTGACCACTCCCCTGCTGCTCGCCAGCTGCATCGTCCTGCTCGCCGGCTGCGCCAACCGCGACGAAAGCAAGGCGCCCGCAACCCCGGGCACGCCTGCCACCGTGTCATCCGAACAGCAGGCCGTCGACGGCGACATCCGGCGCCTGAGCGAGCTGGCGCAGCGCGGCGATCTGGACAGTCAGTTCAAGCTGGGCAGCTTCTACTTCGTCGGCAAACCCCAGAAGGACCTCAAGCAGGCCGAATACTGGTGGAAACAGGCGGCCGATCGCGGCCATGCTGAGGCAGCCGTCAGCCTGGCCTACCTCTACACCGGCCGTGACAACCCGGAATTCCGCAACCCGCCTGCCATGCTCAAGTACCTGAACCAGTCCGCCAGTAGCGGTAATCCCATGGCTCAGCATATTCTCGGCAACCTCTACATGCGCGGCATCGATGGCGTCGAGCGCGACCCCAACCAGGCCCGCCGCCTGTTCCAGAGCGCCTGCCGGCAGAACTACGCGGCCAGTTGCAAGGCGCTGGACAGCGCGCCGGGCGCCTGAGCGAGACAACGCCCTGATGAGGCAGGGCCTGTTTTGAACCGCGGCGTCACGCCAGGGCGAGCAAGGCTTCATCCAGCACGGCGATCAGCAGATCGGCATGCTCCCGCTCGAACGCCAGCAGGGGTCGAATCTTCAGGATGTTCTCCAGCGGCCCGGCCGCACTGATCAGCACCCCGCGTTCGCGCATGCCGTTGACCACGCGCCTGGCCTGGTCGGCCGCCGGCGCCTTGCTGGCCCGATCACTGACCAGCTCGACACCGATAAACATCCCCGCCCCGCGTACATCGCCGATCAGTTCGTGGCGCTGCGCCAACTGGCGGATGCCGGCCAGCAAATGGCCACCGATCTGCGCCGAACGCTGCTGCAGGCCTTCGTCGCGGATCACGTCCAGCACCGCCTGGCCAGCGGCGCAGGACACCGGGTTGCCGCCAAAGGTGTTGAAGTAGCGCAGGCTGCGGCCAAAGGGTTCGAGCACCTCGGGGCGCACCACCACGCCGGCGATCGGCTGGCCATTGCCCATGGGCTTGCCGAGGCTGACCAGATCCGGTTGCACGCCATGGCGCTGGAACCCCCACAGGTGCGAGCCGGTGCGGGCAAAGCCGCACTGCACTTCATCGGCGATGTACAGCAGCCCTTCGGCCTGGGCTATGGCCACCGCTTCGGCGATGCAGCCTGCGGGCCCTGCGAAGATGCCATCGCTGGCGAAGATGCCGTCGATCAGCAGCGCCGCCGGCTTGATGCCCTGGGCGCGCAGGTCGGCGATGGCGGCACGCACGTCCTCGGCGAACAGCTTGCCCGCCTCGGGCCCGAGGCGATAGACATCCGGGGCGCGCACGGTACGAGCATGGGCAGGAAGCTGGATGCTGGCGCCGAGCGATGGCGACAGCGCGGAAATATCGCCGGTCACCCCGTGATAGGCGAACCGGGTGATGATCACGCCCGTACCGCCGGTGTAGTGCCGGGCGATACGCAGGGCCAGGTCGTTGGCCTCGCTGCCGGTGCAGGTGAACATGACCTGCGCCAGCCCGGCCGGAAAGGTCGCCAGCAGTTGCTCGGCATAATCGAGAATGCCTTCCTGCAGGTAGCGGGTGTGGGTGTTGAGCAGCGCCGCCTGCGCGGCGATCGCCTGCACCACCCGCGGGTGGCAGTGGCCGATGGACGCCACGTTGTTGTAGGCATCCAGGTAACGCCGCCCGGCGGCGTCGTACAGCCACACGCCCTCACCGCGCACGGTGTGCAGCGGGCGTTCGTAGAACAGCCGGTAGGCCGGCCCGAGCAGCCGCTCGCGGCGCGCGATCAGCCGGCGCTCCGTTTCACTCAGCCGTTCGGCATCCGCCGCCTTGAAGCCGTTGATCATGCTCATGGCTAAGAGGCTCCCCGGCAGGCTTGCTGGATACGTTGGCGCACCACCGCCGGCTCGATAGCCGCCAGCCCCCGCAGGCTGGCGCTGGCCTGGGGCACGTTGCGCAGGATGTAGTCGCGGTTCTGCGGATGCAGGCTGGCACGCCAGGCGGTGATGGCGATGGTCATCACCAGCCGCGTGGCGATCAACACGCCAAGGATATCCAGCTCGTCCTCGTGCAGCGGGTTGCGCCGGTGGTAGGCGGCCACGAAATCCAGGGCCGGCGCCAGCACGTCGCCCTGGTGGCCCAGCTGGTAGGCGGCCGCCACGCCGACCTCGTTGATCAGCGGCGCCTCGACCATGTCGCCGAAATCGAGAATGTTCAACACGCGCTCCGGCTGCCGGGGGTCGACGATGACGTTGTGGGGGTTGAGGTCGTTGTGGATCACCTGCCGGCGCAACCTCGGATAACGCGGCAAGGCCTGTGCCTCGAAGGCGTCCAGCGCCTCGCCGACCAGCGCGCTCAACGACTGATCGGCGATATGCGCCAGCAGCGGCCGCAGCCGGGCGGCCTGCTGCATGTCCCAGAGCAGCTCGTGCCCCGATGCCGGATGCCGATAGTCGGCTAGCGCCCTGTCCAGCCGCGCCATGGCCTCGCCCAGGTTATGACGCAACGCGGCGCTGCGCCCGCCAACCTGATGCAGCGGGCGCCCATCGATGAACGACAGCAGGCGCACCAGCATGCTCCGGCCATCGATATCGACCAGCGCCTGGTAGCGGCCGTCGCGCGCCGGGTACACCCGCTGTACCGGCAACTCGGGATCGGCGCGCTGGATCTGCAGCAGCGCCTGGTTCTGGAAATCCACCACCTGGGGGGTTTCCAGCGGGTGGGAAATCTTCAATAGATACGCTGAGCCATCGGCGCAGGTCAGCTGGAAATTCAGGTCACGCTCACCGGCCAGGGGGCGAGCGCTACCCAACGCGCCAAAGCGCTCGCAGGCGATGATGGCGGCGCGCACCGCGCTGACCTGCGCGGGCTGCGCCTGCAGCAGGGGGTCATGCACGACCTGGGTATTCAGTGACATATCCAGCTACCTCGCGAGGCCCGACGCCAGCTGCCATCGCCACGGCCTCGTCGGCTCTGCGAACGATGGAACCGAAGGCCTTTGGCGGGCTATCTAACCTGTCTGCTAGGGCGAGCCATTAAAGCATCCTGAAAAACATGATGCATCATAAATGCAGCTGCGCCATGATCCATCCGTTGCCACAGCCATTGCCCCCTGCGGAGAACCGCCATGAGTCACTCGAAAACCCTGTTGCTGACCGGTGCCAGCCGCGGCATCGGCCACGCCACGGTCAAACACTTCCATGCAGCGGGCTGGCGAGTCTTCACCGCCTCGCGGCATGACTGGGTCAGCGAGTGCCCGTGGGCCGAGGGCAAGCTCAACCACATTCACCTGGACCTGGAAGACATTGAGCATTTGCAGGAGAGCCTGCCGCTGATCCGCGAGAAACTCGGCGGGCGCCTGGATGCGCTGGTCAACAATGCCGGGGTGTCGCCCAAGGGCGAGGATGGCCAGCGCCTTGGCGTGCTGGGCAGTGACTACGCGACCTGGACCAAGGTATTCAACGTCAACCTGTTCTCCACCGCCCTGCTCGCCCGCGGCCTGTTCGAAGAACTGAAGGCGGCCCAGGGCAGCATCATCAACGTCACCTCCATCGCCGGGTCTCGGGTGCACCCTTTCGCCGGGTCCGCCTACGCCGCCTCCAAGGCCGGGCTGGCGGCGCTGACCCGGGAGATGGCCCATGAATTCGGCTGTCACGGGGTGCGCGTCAATGCCATCGCACCGGGCGAGATCGACACCTCGATCCTCTCTTCGGGCACCGAGCAGATCGTCGAACGCGACATTCCCATGCATCGCCTGGGCAAACCCGAGGAAGTCGCCTCGCTGGTGTACTTTCTCTGCACCTCTGGAGCGACCTACGTCAACGGGGCGGAAATCCACGTCAACGGTGGCCAGCACGTGTGAGGTGGCGCCAGGTAGAATCGCCCGGCCCGCGCCCCGGAAGCCACCTCCATGAAATACCCCATCGACGGTCTCAGCCACGCCTACCTGGGTAGTGGAGTTTACGCCCTGCTGCGCGAGGCATTGATCACCGGCCGCTTCCAGCCCGACGATCGCCTGCGCATCCGTGACCTGGCCGAGCAACTGGGCACCAGCGTCACGCCGGTGCGCGACGCCATCCTGCAGTTGGCGAAGGAAAAGGCGCTGATCCTCAAGACCCCGCGCGACATCCGCGTGCCGGTGCTGACCCAGGAGCAGTACGCGGAAATCCGCAGCATCCGCCTGGCACTCGAAGGCCTGGCGGCGCAAACCGCAGCCGGCAAGGTGACCGCCGAACAGCTGCAGATGCTCGAACGCACGATCCGCGACAACCTGAAGGCGGTGCACAGCGGCGACCTGATCGCGGCGCTGAAGCTCAACCAGGCCTTCCACTTCGCCCTGGCCGATATCGCCGGCATGCCGCTGCTGCGCGATATGCTCGACAGCCTGTGGATGCGCACCGGGCCGCTGATCGCCCGGGCCTATGGCGACTTCAACGAGCGCATGGCCATCGAGCACCACTGGGAAGTGTTTCATGCCCTGCAGAACGGTGACGGCGCAGCGGCACGTCAGGCTATCTGCAACGACATTCTCGATGGCAACCAGACCATGATGGCGTTCATCGCACGGCGCGAGGCCACGCAGGCCTGAGGAGCCCGGTGCGCTTGTGGCGCACCGGGTGACGCTCGAGGGTAGAAACCGCGGTCGGGCTTGTGGCCCGGCGCGTATAAGCGAAGTCGCGGGGACGATTCGCCTATTCGGTCAAAGCGCAGTGATCAACTCACCACGCTCGATGAAAGCATCGAGATTATCGAACACCAGGTTCTCCATGGCCAGCCGGGTTTCCTCGGTGGCACTGCCCACGTGGGGCAAGAGCACCACGTTGGGCATGTCGAACAGTGCCTCGGGTACCCGCGGCTCGTCTTCGAATACATCCAGCCCTGCGCCACCCAGCGTGCCGGCCTGCAGCGCCGCGACCAGCGCCTGTTCGTCCACCACGCTGCCGCGGGCGATGTTGACCAGGATGCCCTCGGCGCCCAGGGCGGCGAGCACCTCGGCATCGATCAGGTGATGGGTGGACGCACCGCCCGGACAGGCCAGCACCAGGAAATCTGCCCAGCCGGCCAGGGCCCTGAGATCGGCCTCGTAGCCATGATCGGTGCTCGGGTCAGGCCGGCGATTGTGGTAGCGGATATCCATATCGAAACCGGCGGCGCGCTTGGCGATCTCCTTGCCGATTCGCCCGAAGCCGACGATACCGAGCTTCTTGCCGCTGACCTTGCGGGTCAAGGGGTACTGGCCCTTGAGCCATTTGCCTTGGCGCACGTGTTGATCGGACGCGGCGAACTGCCGGGCGGTGTCGATGATCAGGCCGATGGCGGTGTCGGCCACGCACTCGTTGAGCACGTCCGGCGTGGTGCTGATCAGGATGCCGCGGGCCTTGGCCTCATCGACGGCAATCGAGTCGTAACCAACGCCAAAACTGCAGATCGCCTTGAGGTTGGGCATCTGCGCCAGTTGCTCGGCCGAGCAACCATAACGCGCCGAGGTGACGACGATTTCGACCTCGGCGCCGCGCTCGGTGAGGAAATCCTTCTGCTCCCACAGGCGGATCAACTGATAGTCGCGCTGCAGGCGCTCATTGAAACGCGGCGGAAAACGACCGACCTGAAGCACGGTTGGACGACTCATGCGGCTCTCCTGTCGTGGATATCGAAGTGCGGATGATACCTGCCCCGGCACGGGCGAAAGCAACGCGGCTCGGGATTCTCCTCAGAAAGAATCCGCTTCGAGTCTTGCGAGCTAGAGCCCTGCAAGGCCTAGGCGGCCCCGCAAAAACAGGCGAGGAAGTGGCCGGGGTCGCGTCCGACTGTACTGGTGTACATGAGCATGACTCGCTCCGCTCGCTCCTTCAGAGCCGCGCTAAAGCGCGTTAGCCGCAAGCGGCTTCCGAGCCTGTTTTTAACGCCGCAGGGCCGACGCGCAGCTGACTTGGGGCGGGTTCTCAGGTGACTGGGGCCGGGTTAAACAGCACCAAGTCGTTGTGCAGGCGATGCTTCTCAGCCCAGGTCTGTTTCCTGCCACTGGCGACATCCAGATAGAGCTGGAAGATGTGCCAGCCCATCTCTTCGAGGCTCATGCGCCCCGAGGTGATCTGCCCGGCATCCACGTCGATCAGGTCCGGCCAGCGCTCGGCCAGCTGGGTGCGGGTGGCCACCTTGATCACCGGCACCATGGACAGGCCGTAGGGCGTACCGCGCCCGGTGGTGAAGATGTGCAGGTTCATGCCGGCGGCCAGTTGCAGGGTGCCGCAGATGAAGTCGCTGGCCGGCGTGGCGCAGAACCACAGGCCCTTGCCACGGATCCGCTCGCCGGGCGAAACCACCCCGACGATCGGGCTGTTGCCGGACTTGGCGATGGAGCCCATGGCCTTTTCGACGATATTGTTCAGGCCGCCCTTCTTGTTGCCCGGCGTGGTGTTGGCGCTGCGATCAGCCATGCCCCGCTCCAAGTAGCGGTCGTACCAGTCCATCTCGCGGATCAGCGCATCGGCGACCTCGACGGTCGAGGCGCGCGGCGTCAGCAGATGGATGCCGTCACGCACCTCGGTGTTCTCGGAGAACATCACGGTGGCGCCGGCCCGCACCAGCAGGTCGGCCGCCACGCCCAGCGCCGGGTTGGCGGTGATGCCCGAGAAGGCGTCACTACCGCCGCACTGCATGCCCACCACCAGTTCGCTGGCCGGCACGGTTTCCCGGCGACGCTGGTCGAGCACCTTCAGGCGATCCTCGATCATGCCCATGATCTGCTCGATCATGCCGGCGAAGCCGGTGCCCGAATCCTGCAGGCGGAACAGCCATTGTTCCTCGTCCTGGCCACAGGTCAGGGCATCACCGTCCATCAGCTGATGGGCCTGCAATTTCTCGCAGCCCAGGCTGATCACCAGCGCCTGGCCGCCCAGGTTGGGGTTGCGGCTGATGTTGTAGAGAGTGCGGATCGGCACCACCGCGTCCGGCGCGTTGATCGCCACGCCGCAGCCGTAGCTGTGCGACAGCGGCACCACGTCGTCGACGTTCGGGTACCTGGGCAGGATTTCCTTGCGCACGCGCTCGACGCAGTGGTCGAGCACGCCGACCACGCACTGCACCGTGGTGGTCACGCCGAGGATGTTGCGCGTGCCGACGCTGCCGTCGGCGTTGCGGAAGCCTTCGAAGGTGTAGCCTTCCAGCGGTTCGGGCGTCGGTGCCTCGATGGTCGCCTTGGGCAGGTTGTCCAGCACCGGCGGCTCGGGCATGCGCAACAGCGCCTCGGTCACCCAGGTGCCGGCAGGAATGGGATCGAGGGCGTAGCCGATCACTTCCCCGTAGCGCACCACGCTGCCGCCTTCGGGAATCGCCACCAGCGACACCTTGTGGCTCTGGGGTATGCCTTCCAGTGCCGCCAGGCCATCGGCGAAACGGCCACCGGCCGCCACCCCCTGTTCGTTGACCACCACACCGACGTTGTCATCGGGATGCAGGCGGATGTATCGCGGGGAGTCCTGATGCTGAATGAGGTCCATGGGCTAATCCTTTTCTTGTTGTAGAAACACGGTTGCGGCCTCGCCTGCCCGGCGAGGCCGCTGGCGGTCAGGTTGCCGGTGCAGGCGAAGCCTGCTCGCCGAGCGCCTGGCCGTTTTCATCCTTCAGCACCACGCGCTGAATGCGACCGACGATGAACAGGTAGCTGAACACCGCGACCAGGGCGTTGGCGCCGACGTACACCAGTGCCCACTTGAACGAGCCGGTGGCGCTGATGATGTAGCCGATGACGATGGGCGTGGTGATCGAGGCGATATTGCCGAAGGTGTTGAACAGGCCACCGGACAGCCCCGCGATCTGCTTGGGCGAGGTATCCGAGACCACGGCCCAGCCGAGGGCGCCGAGCCCCTTGCCGAAGAAGGCCAGGGTCATGAAACCGACCACCATCCATTCGGCCGACACGTAGTTGCACAGCACCATGCTGGTCGACAGCATCAGGCCGCAGACGATGGGCAGCTTGCGCGCCAGGGTCAGGCTATGGCCACGGCGCAGCAGCCAGTCGGAGATCACCCCGCCGAGCACGCCGCCGACGAACCCCATGATTGCCGGCAGGGAGGCGATGAAGCCGGCCTTGAGAATGGTCATGCCGCGCTCCTGCACCAGGTAGACCGGGAACCAGGTGAGGAAGAAGTAGGTGATGGCGTTGATGCAGTACTGCCCCAGGTACACGCCGACCATCATGCGGTTGGTCAGCAGCTGGGTGATGTAGTGCCACTTCGGCCCGCCGCTGCCCTTGGACTGGTCCATGTCGACCAGGCCGCCGTTGCTGGCGATGTGGTCGACCTCGGCGGCACTGATGCGCGGGTGTTCCTTGGGGTTGTAGATGGTCTTCATCCAGATGCCGGCGAAGACGATGCCCAGCACGCCCATGACCACGAACACATGCTCCCAGCCGAAGGCGTAGACGATCCAGCCCATCAGCGGCGCGAACAGCGCGGTGGCGAAATACTGCGCCGAGTTGAAGATCGCCGAGGCGGTGCCGCGCTCGGCCGTCGGGAACCAGGCCGCGACGATACGGGCGTTACCCGGGAAGGACGGCGCTTCGGCGAAGCCGACCATGAAGCGCAGCACGAACAGGGTCACCACGGCCCAGGCCACCGGCATCATGCCGACGAAGCCCTGCAGCAGGGTGAACAGCGACCAGATGAAGATGCCGGCGGCGTACACGCGCTTGGAGCCGAAACGGTCGAGCAGCCAGCCACCCGGAATCTGCCCGATCACGTAGGCCCAGCCGAAGGCGGAAAAGATATAGCCGAGGGTGACCGCATCGATGCCCAGATCCTTCTGCATGCTGGAGCCTGCGATGGAAATGGTGGCGCGGTCGGCGTAGTTGATGGTGGTCACCAGAAACAGCATCAGCAGTATCAGGTAACGGACGTGGGTTTTCTTTGTGTCTCCCATGGAGATCTCACCTCGATGTTATTTTTATTGCTGACAGGCGCGTGCGGACGCGCCAGCCGCCCAGGGGCGGGGTCATGAAGTCTGAAAACGGAGCTGTATCTGGCCGGCTAGCTCGTGGCAGCAGCCGTCGCGACACCCGGGTAGGGTCTCGTGGCGTTGGACGCAGACGGGGACAAGCGAATAGGGCCCGTGTCGGGGCCTGGAGAGGACGTGCGGATACTGTTTTTCACGGCTTTATTATCCTTATTGGCTGACGGCGCCTGGCTCGCAGATCGGCAATCGATGATTGCGCAATCAATGCGGCATTGAATACGGCGCCACGCAGTTCGCTACACGACCGACTTTACTATGATTGCGCAATCATTCAAGCAAATAATCGCTACGTTGTCAGTTGTCCGATAAGAAGCCGATCCAAGTCAGGTGGTTTCGCGATCGATCAGCGTGAAGCCGGTATCCAGACGCACCGGTTGCTGCTCACCCCCCTCGCGAAACCGCTGCAGCAGCGCGCTGGCAACCTGCTTGCCCATGCGCCGGCCATCGACGTTCACTGTCGACAGCGCTGGATGAAGATGGGCCGCACTGGACAGGTCCCCGAAGCCCATGACGGCCAGTTGGTCGGGCACCTCGATACCTCGGCTCGCCGCTTCTGCAAGGATGCCCTGGGCCACGGTGTCCGAGCTGCAGACGATCACCTGCGGGGCATGCCCGTCGGCAAGCAGCTGACGCAGCCCTTCCCTGCCGCTTTGCAAGGTGGCCGGTGCCGCCAGCACGGCCATGGGCACCTCGTCGATGCCCAGCGCCTTGAGCTGGTCGATCACGCTGCTGCCGCGCTTGAGCGCCCGGGAATCATCGACCGAAACGATGGCGAAGCGGCGATAGCCCTTGCCATGCAGGTGATCGGCAATCGCCTGGCCGACCCTCTCGTGGGAGAAGCCCACCTGCATGTCGATGGGCGATGCGCCCAGGTCCCAGGCCTCGACCACTGGAATGCCCGCCGCCTGCAGGCGCAGCCGGCTCTCCTCGGTGTGCAGGGTGCCGGTCAGCACGATGCCATCGGGGCGCCGACCAAGCACTGCGCCGAGCAGGCGCTCTTCCTGCTCGGCCGAATAACCGGTCAGGCCGATCATGGTCTGGTAGCCCGCGGTGGTCAGGTGATCCATCAGTGATTGCACGGTTTCGGCGAAGATCGAGTGGGCGATGGTCGGCACGAAAATCGCCACCAGCCGGCTCTTGTTAGAGGCCAGGCCGCCCGCCAGCATGTTCGGCACGTAGCCGGTCACCCGCACCGCTTCGAGCACCTTCTTGCGGGCGCTTTCGCTGACCACCTCGGGCCGGTGCAGAGCGCGGGACACGGTGATCGGCGAAACGCCGGCCACCTTGGCCACGTCGATCAGCGTCACGCTCGCACCCTTGCTCGCAGGCGTGGAGGAAGATGAAGCGCGAGATTTCTTTGCCATGACGGGCCGCAGTTGCGTGGAGGATCACCCATCTTAACCAGCCACTCAGGCGGCAACCAGAGAGCGGCGGTAATCGGCTGTGCAGGGTGCACCCCATCAGCCCATCGCGGGCATGGACTAGGCGTCCCCGCCCGCTCCCACAAGCGCTCAGCTCTTCGCCCCCGGTGATAAACCAGAGGCTGCCCTGCCCCACGATGCAAAAGGCCACTGTAAACAGTGGCCTTCGTGGGCAACGAGCGCCGGGACTTACTGAGCGCCCTGGGCGTCGATCAGCGCTGCCAGCTTCTCGTATTCGTCCGGCAGCAGCTCGGTCAGCGGGGCGCGAACCGGACCGGCGTCGTAACCGGCGATCTTGGCGCCCGCCTTGACGATGCTCACCGCATAACCGGATTTACGGTTACGGATGTCCAGGTAAGGCAGGAAGAAGTCGTCGATGATCTTGCCAACGGTGGCGTGATCTTCACGGGCAATGGCGTGGTAGAAGTCCATCGCGGTTTTCGGGATGAAGTTGAACACCGCCGAGGAATAGACCGGCACGCCCAGGGCCCTGTAGGCCGCGGCGTAGACTTCGGCGGTCGGCAGGCCACCCAGGTAGGTCAGGCGCTCGCCCAGACGGCGACGGATCGACACCATCAGCTCGATATCGCCCAGGCCGTCCTTGTAGCCGATCAGGTTCGGGCAACGCTCGGCCAGTTGCTCGAGCAGGGTCGCGTTCAGGCGGCAGACGTTGCGGTTATAGACCACCACGCCGATCTTCACCGATTTGCAGACCTGCTCAACGTGAGCGGCGACGCCCTCCTGGGAGGCTTCGGTCAGGTAGTGCGGCAGCAGCAGCAGGCCCTTGGCGCCCAGGCGCTCGGCTTCCTGTGCGTACTGGATGGCCTGGCGGGTGGAGCCGCCGACGCCGGCGAGGATCGGCACGCTGCCTGCGCAGGTGTCGACGGCGGTCTTGATCACCGACGAATACTCGTCAGCGGCCAGGGAGAAGAACTCACCGGTACCGCCCGCGGCGAACAGCGCGGTGGCGCCGTAGGGAGCCAGCCACTCCAGGCGGCGCACATAACCTGCGCGGTTGAATTCACCTGCTGCATCGAAGTCGGTCAGCGGGAAGGACAGCAGACCGGAGGAGAGGACGGTTTTTAATTCTTGTGGAGTCATTCTTCTTACACCCTTGGAGGAAAACGTTAGGGGCCGTTAGCGACCAGATGAAGTCATACGTTATCGTACAACTATAAAAAAGCCAAGCCTGATGAGGTCGGTTTTTACGATTGCCCGACTATAGTCGGATGCTCTGCGGGAACGGCAGGGGCTGCACAATGCAGCGTTTTCGCGGGCGCACGCCATGGGCGTGACATCTAGGCGCACCTGCTACCAGCATTACGGGCATCGAACCGTGCCGAGACACGCAGCTGCCCATCGAATCCCATCGCGGGCATGGCCTGCTCCCTTGAGGGGTCGGCCTGTCGCTCAGGCGTATGGGTCAGGTCATGGAGGTGAGGCCTTTTACCTTTGAGCGGCCTACGCGGCCCGCCCCATCCACGGGGCTCCCCTCCCCCACAATAGGAAAAGGCTGCTGTAAACAGCGGCCTTTTCGAGTAACGGGCAGACGCTTTATTGCGCGCCTTGCGCCTTGATCAGCGCAGCCAGCTTCTCGTACTCGTCGGGCAGCAGATCGGTCAGCGGCGCGCGGACCGGACCGGCATCGTAACCGGAGATCCTGGCACCGGCCTTGACGATGCTCACGGCGTAACCGGCCTTGCGGTTACGGATGTCCAGGTACGGCAGGAAGAAGTCGTCGATGATCTTGGCGACGGTGGCGTGATCGTCCTTGGCGATGGCGTGGTAGAAGTCCATCGCGGTTTTCGGGATGAAGTTAAACACCGCCGAGGAGTAGACCGGCACGCCCAGGGCCTTGTAGGCCGCGGCATAGACTTCCGCGGTCGGCAGGCCGCCGAGGTAGCTGAAGCGATCACCCAGGCGACGACGGATCGACACCATCAACTCGATATCGCCCAGGCCGTCCTTGTAGCCGATCAGGTTCGGGCAGCGCTCGGCCAACTGCTCGAGCAGCGGCGCGGTCAGGCGGCAGACGTTGCGGTTGTAGACCACCACGCCGATCTTCACCGATTTGCAGACCTGCTCGACATGGGCGGCCACGCCTTCCTGGGAGGCTTCGGTCAGGTAATGCGGCAGCAGCAGCAGGCCCTTGGCGCCCAGGCGCTCGGCTTCCTGTGCATACTGGATGGCCTGACGGGTGGAACCGCCGACGCCGGCGAGAATCGGTACGCTGCCTGCGCAGGTGTCGACGGCGGTCTTGATCACCGACGAATACTCGTCAGCGGCCAGGGAGAAGAACTCACCGGTGCCGCCGGCAGCGAACAGGGCGGTGGCGCCGTACGGGGCCAGCCATTCGAGGCGGCGCACGTAGCCTTCAGGATTGAACTCGCCTTGGGCATCGAAATCGGTCAGCGGGAAGGACAGCAGACCGGAGGAGAGAACGGATTTTAATTCTTGTGGGGTCATTCTTCGAACACCTGTAGCGCATGTGGAAAGAGGGCAGCCGCTGGCTGTAGAGATACGTTATCGTACGACAATAACTAAAACCATCCCCCCTGCGACCTTTTATACGCTAAGGGTTTGCAAAAGTCGTTGCTCGAAGCACCGCTGACTATCGATAAATGCCCGTGACCAACCAGTCATTTCCTGGCTGTCGAGATTGCGCAAAACCATGCGCAAACGCACCACCCCGGCGGTTTCTGGCATACCAGATGGATTGCCGAGGTTTTTTACGGCGTCGCGTTGACAGCACAATCGGAGGCTGTTGATAATCCTCTCACGTCATACGACAACCGATAACAAGCTCTCCATAAAAACAAACCAGAGACCGCTTCCGCCATGACTACCACTTCCAATGCGCAACCGCCCTTCCATCGCCTGCTGCTCACTGGCGCGGCAGGCGGATTGGGCAAGGTGCTGCGCGAGCGCCTGCAGCCACTGACCGAGATTCTGCGTCTTTCCGACATCGCCGAAATGGCGCCGGCCGAAGGCCCGCACATCGAAGTGCAGATCTGCGATCTGGCCGACAAACAGGCCGTTCACCAACTGGTTGAAGGGGTCGACGCCATCCTGCACTTCGGTGGCGTCTCGGTGGAGCGGCCGTTCGAGGAAATCCTCGGCCCCAACATCAGCGGTGTGTTCCATATCTACGAAGCCGCGCGTCGCCATGGCGTCAAACGCGTGATCTTCGCCAGCTCCAACCATGTCATCGGCTTCCACAAACAGACCGACACCATCGACGCCAACGCTCCGCGCCGCCCGGATGGTTACTACGGCCTGTCGAAGTCCTACGGCGAGGACATGGCCAGCTTCTACTTCGATCGCTACGGCATCGAGACGGTCAGCATCCGCATCGGCTCCTCGTTCACCGAACCGCTGAACCGCCGCATGATGAGCACCTGGCTCAGCTACGACGACCTGGTCCAGCTGATCGAACGCGGCCTCACCACGCCGGACGTCGGCCACACCGTGGTCTACGGCGCCTCGGCCAACAAGACCGTCTGGTGGGACAACAGCAAGGCCGCCCACCTGGGCTTCCAGCCCAAGGACAGTTCGGAAGTCTTCCGCGACAAGGTCGAGGCCCAACCGCCGGTGCCGGCAGACGACCCCAATGCGCTCTATCACGGCGGCGCCTTCACCGCCGCCGGCCCGTTCGGCGACGACTGAAGCCGCCCTTCCCCTCGATAACAATAACAAGAGGTCGGACATGCCCACGCAAGCCGAACTGATTCTCGATGCCCGCAACGCCGTGGGCGAAAGCCCGGTGTGGAGCCCGCGGGATCAGGCCCTGTACTGGGCCGACATCCCCAACAAGCGCCTGTATCGCTGGAACCTGGCGAATGCCAGCACGCAGAGCTGGGAAGCCGACGAAATGCTCGCCTGCATCGCCCAGCGCGCCGATGGCAGCTGGGTCGCCGGCATGCAGAGCGGCATTTTCCAACTGACCACGGGCAACGATGGCCGCCTGAGCGGCGAGCGCCTGGTCGAGGTCGCCCACGCCCGCGAACAAATGCGCTTCAACGACGGCCGCTGCGACCGCCAGGGACGCTTCTGGACCGGCAGCATGCTGATGGACATGGCCGCCGGAGCCAATGTCGGTGCGCTGTATCGTTATGACGGCGCCGGCCAGGCCAGCCTGCCGGTGCTGCTGGACGAGCTGATTGTGCCCAACGGCCTGGGCTTCAGCCCGGACGGCCGCGTCATGTACCTCTCCGACTCGCATCCCTCGGTACAGGCCATCTGGGCCTTCGACTACGACATCGACAGCGGCACCCCGCACAACCGCCGCCTGTTCGTCGACATGAACGACTACCCAGGCCGCCCCGATGGCGCCGCGGTGGACGCCGACGGCTGCTACTGGATCTGCGGCAACGATGCCGGCCTGATTCACCGCTTCACCCCGGCCGGGCGCCTCGATCGCTCGCTGGAGGTGCCGGTGAAAAAGCCGACCATGTGCGCCTTCGGCGGCCCCGATCTGGACACCCTGTTCGTCACCTCGATTCGCCCGGGCGGCAACCTGGACGATCAACCACTGGCCGGCGGTATATTCGCGCTGCGACCGGGCGTCAGTGGCCTTGCAGAAACCCCGTTCGGACACTGATACCAACCCTGGTCCCGGCGATTCGCGGGACGCCAGACGCTACACACTGCTGCAAACCAACAACAACAAAACGGAGCTTCACATGAACTTCAAGCGCAAGTTGCTCATCGCCGCACTCCCGCTGGCACTCGGCCTGTCCAGCCTGGCACAGGCGGACATCACCCTGAAGATCGCTGAAATCCACCCAGCCGGTTACCCGACCGTGGTGGCCATGGAAAACCTCGGCAAGAAACTCGATACCGCCACCAACGGCGAGATCAAATCGCGCATGTTCGCCGGTGGCGTACTGGGCTCCGAGAAGGAAGTGATCGAACAGACCCAGATCGGCGCCGTGCAGCTGACCCGCGTCAGCCTCGGCTCGGTCGGTTCGGTGGTGCCGGCCACCAACGTCTTCAACATGCCATTCGTGTTCCGCGACATCGACCACATGCGCAAGGTGGTGGACGGTGAAATCGGCCAGGAAATTCTCGATTCCATCACCAACTCCGACTTCAACATGGTCGGCCTGGCGTGGATGGAAGCCGGCAGCCGCAGCCTCTATACCAAGAAGCCGGTGCGCAAGATCGAAGACCTCAAGGGCATGAAGATCCGCGTGATCGGCAACCCGCTGTTCATCGACACCCTCAACGCCATGGGCGGCAACGGCATCGCCATGGACACCGGTGAAATCTTCAGCGCCCTGCAGAGCGGCGTGATCGACGGCGCCGAGAACAACTCGCCGACCCTGCTCGAGCACAACCACTTCCGCGTGGCCAAGTACTACACCCAGACCCACCACCTGATCCTGCCCGAGCCGCTGCTGATGTCCAAGACCACCTGGGAGAAGCTCACCCCGGAGCAGCAGACCCTGGTCAAGAAACTGGCCAAGGAAGCCCAGCTGGAAGAGCGTGATCTGTGGGTCGCCAAGGAAAACGCCTCCAACGAGAAGCTCAAGGCCGAAGGCGTCGAGTTCATCGAAATCGACACCAAGCCGTTCTACGACGCGACCGCTCCGGTACGTGAGAAGTACGGCGCTCAGTACGCCGACCTGATCAAGCGCATCGAAGCCGTCAAGTAACAGGTCTTGAAAAGCTAGCTGCGTTGCCGCTTTTCAATGATCTGATAAAAATCTCGCGCAAGCGTACGGAGCCGGCGTCCTGCCGGCTCCACACCTTCCGGTGAAGTCACATGAAAAATCTGGTTCTAGGCGTCAATGACGCCATTTATCGTGCCTGCATCATCGTCACCAGCCTGGCGATCGTGATCATGGCCACGATCATCCCCTGGGGCGTCTTCAGCCGTTACGCGCTGGGGCAAGGCTTGGGCTGGCCCGAGCCCATCTCCGTGATGCTGATGGTGGTGTTCACCTTTATCGGTGCTGCCGCCAGCTACCGTGCCGGGGCTCACATGGCCGTGACCTCACTGACCGATCGCCTGCCGACCGTCGCGCAGCCGCTGATCACTCTTTTCGTGCGCCTGGCCATGGGGGCCATCGCACTGTTCATGCTGATCTGGGGCTACAAGCTGTGCGTGGCCACCTGGAACCAGTTCCTCAGCACCCTGCCCTCGGTGCGCGTCGGCATCAGCTACATGCCGATTCCCGTGGGCGGTTTCATCACCCTGCTGTTCGTGATCGAGCAACTGCTCTACGGCGACCAGCACAAACGCCGCGTCGTCAACTTCGAAGCCGCTGAAGAAGCCAAGGAGGCCGTGTAATGGACGCCGCCATTCTCGTAGGCAGTTTCCTTGCCCTGATCCTTTTGCGCGTGCCGGTCGCCTATGCGCTCGGCATGTCCGCCCTGATCGGCGCCTGGTACATCGACATCCCGCTGCAAGCGATCATGATCCAGATCGCCGGTGGGGTGAACAAGTTCTCCCTGCTGGCCATTCCGTTCTTCGTGCTGGCCGGTGCGATCATGGCCGAAGGGGGCATGGCACGTCGCCTGGTGGCCTTCGCCGGCGTACTGGTCGGTTTCGTGCGCGGCGGCCTGTCGCTGGTCAACATCACCGCATCGACCTTCTTTGGCGCCATCTCCGGTTCTTCCCTGGCCGATACCGCCTCGGTGGGCTCGGTGCTGATCCCGGAAATGGAGAAGAAGGGCTACCCCCGTGAGTTCGCCACCGCCGTGACCGTTTCCGGTTCCGTGCAGGCGCTGCTCACCCCGCCCAGCCACAATTCGGTGATCTACTCCCTGGCCGCTGGCGGCACGGTGTCCATCGCCGCGCTGTTCATGGCCGGTATCGGCCCGGGCCTGCTGATGAGCGCCACCATGGCCGCCTTGTGCCTGTGGTTCGCCAAGAAGCGCAACTACCCGAAAGGCGAAGTGATCCCGCTGCGTCAGGCCATCAAGATCTGCGTCGAAGCCCTGTGGGGCATGATGACCATGGTCATCATCCTCGGCGGCATCCTCTCCGGCGTGTTCACCGCCACCGAGTCGGCGGCCGTGGCGGTGATCTGGGCGTTCTTCGTGACCATGTTCATCTATCGCGACTACAAGTGGCGTGAACTGCCGAAGATGCTGCACCGTACCGTACGCACGCTGTCGATCGTGATGATCCTCATCTCCTTCGCCGCCGCGTTCGGCTACATCATGACCCTGATGCAGATCCCCACCAAGATCACCACGGCATTCCTGACCCTGTCGGATAACCGCTACGTGATCCTGATGTGCGTGAACATCATGCTGCTGGCTCTGGGCACTCTGATGGACATGGCGCCGCTGATCCTGATCCTGACCCCGATCCTGCTGCCGGTGGTGACCTCCTTCGGTGTCGACCCGGTACACTTCGGCATGATCATGTTGGTCAACCTGGGCATCGGCCTGATCACCCCGCCGGTAGGCGCGGTGCTGTTCGTCGGTGCCGCCATCGGCAAGGTAACCATCGAAAACACCGTGAAGGCGCTGCTGCCATTCTACGCAGCCCTGTTCATGGTCCTGATGGCCGTGACCTACGTCCCGGCCATCTCGCTGTGGCTGCCTAGCGTCGTACTCTGATACCGCTCCACCCGCGGCGGGTCATGCCTTGGCATGACCCGCCGTTTTTTTAGCGCAACCAGAACGGTGCTCGAACCGTCAGGCGCTCGAGGTTCAACTCGATATGGAAATTACCTTATGACGTCCCCTGCCCTGTTTCCCCGCCACATCGCCGTCATGATCCTGGCGTTGCTGGCCTGCTCCTTTGCCGGCAACCACATTGCCGCGCGTATCGCCTTCGACAACGAGACGGGCCTGCTGCTGGCCATCCTCTGCCGCTCCGGCGTGACCATGCTGGTGCTGCTCGGCATCGTGCTGTGGCAACGCCAGGCCCTGCAGATGCCGCCCGGAGCCTGGCGCTGGCAATTGCTGCTGGGTCTGCTGATCGCCACCCAGAGCATCTGCCTGTACTCGGCCGTGGCACGCATTCCCGTGGCGCTGGCGTTGCTGATCGGCAATACCTTCCCGATCCTGCTCGCCCTGCTCACCTGGGCGCTGGGTGGCTCGGCACCGACGCGACGTACGGTGATGCTGATGGGCCTGATCCTGCTCGGCCTGGTCTTCGCCCTGGATCTGCCGGCACGCCTGGGCGCCAGCGAACGGGTCGGCCCCGAATGGATCGTCGGCGTCAGCGCCTCGTTCCTGGCCGCCTGCGTGTTCGCCTGCGCGCTGTGGATCACCGACCACAAGCTATCCAGCCTGCGCGGCTCGGTGCGCAGCATGCTGACCCTGATGATCGTGTTCAGCAGCATGGCCCTGGCCGGTAGCGCCGACCTGATCCCCGGCGGTATGAACCTGCCGGCCAACAGCACCGGCTGGACCGCCCTGGGCGCCCTGGTGCTGCTCTATGGCATCGCCTTCTGCATGCTGTTCGTGACCGTGCCGCGCCTGAACATGGCCAAGAATGCCCCGGTGATGAACATGGAGCCCATCGCCACGCTGTTGTTCGGCTGGCTGCTGCTGGATCAGGTATTGAGTGGCATGCAGATGATCGGCGGCGCGATCGTGCTGGCGGGTATCGTGTTGCTGACCTACCGCAAGGACGCCTGAGCAGCGTGTCAGCACGGGCCACGCGTCGCTCCTGCAGCCATGAAAAAGGGCCTGGGTGCTCATCTAGCAACGTAGATTCGGCACCCAGGCCCTCTAGGGTCTCACCGGACTCAGGCCTGCTTGGCCGCCACCTCGGCGGACTCGTGGGCCTGCCGCAGCCGCTCGCGGCTGTTGGTCAGGTGCAGGCGCATGGCGGCACGCGCCGCATCGGAATCCTGGCGGGCGATGGCCTCGAAGATCTGCTCGTGCTCGCGCTCCAGGCGCGCCATGTAGTGGGCATGGTCGTCATGGGCGATACGCGCCGAATTGAGCCGGGTACGCGGGATGATGCTGGTGCCCAGGTGGCTCATGATATCGGTGAAGTAGCGGTTGCCCGTGGCATGGGCGATCTGCAGGTGAAACTGGAAATCCGACGACACCGCATCGCTTTCGTGGGCGGCGCCCTCGTTCAGCGCATCCAGCGCTTGGCGCATGGAGGCCAGTTGCTCGGGTGTGCGGCGCTGGGCAGCCAGGCCGGCGGACTCCACTTCCAGGCTGATACGCAGCTCGAGCACGGCCAGTACTTCACGCAGGGTGACGATGGTCGCCGGGTCGATGCGGAAACCGCCGGGGTTGGGCGTATCCAGCACGAAGGTGCCGATGCCGTGGCGGGTTTCCACCAGGCCGGACGCCTGCAGCCGCGACAACGCCTCACGCACCACGGTGCGGCTGACACCCTGCTCTTCCATGATCGCCGACTCGGTCGGCAACTTGTCACCACGCTTGATCACCCCGTCGCGAATGCGTTGGGACAACTCCGCGACCAGTTCCTGTGCCAGGCTGCGGTGCTTGCGGCGCGCGCGTGGCTGCGTGTTCTGAGTTTCCATAGAGATCGCTATCGTCTGGATGGCCAAAGCGCATCATATCTCAGAGAGTTGTATGATGACACGTTCTTCGTTTATCTCCGCTTAAAGGCTCGATAACTGCACAGGTACTGCCCTATGTCGACCGACACTCTACACCTGCACGACGGTATTACCCAGCTGACCCTGCTACCGGCCGTTGGCGGGGCGATCGCCAACTGGACGGTGGTCGCCACCGGCCAGCCGCTGTTGCGCCCCGCCGACGAGCAGGCGCTCAAGGCCGGTACGCCGCGCCAGCTCGGCTGCTACCCGCTGGCGCCCTGGTCGAACCGCATCACCGAAGGCGGTTTCGACAACCCCGAAGGCTGGCTGGCCCTGGCCGCCAATGCCGATAACTCGCCCCTGCCGATTCACGGCAGCGCCTGGCAGCAAGCCTGGCAGGTGATCGAGCACAGCGATCGCTCGGCACTGCTGCGCCTCGACAGCCAGATGCCGTTCGCCTACACCGCCGAGCAGCGCATCGAACTGGACGAAGGCCGCCTGCACATCCACCTGCGCGTCACCCATGGCGCCGAGGCGCCGATGTGGCATGGTTTGGGGCTGCATCCCTATTTCCCGCGTACCCCCCATACCCGCCTGCAGGCCCGTGCCGAGCAAGTCTGGCACTGCGACGCGAACAGCCTGCCCACCGAGCTGAGCGCGCTGCCGCCGCATTGGGATTTCAGCCAGGAACAGCAGTTGCCGCCCTTGCACACCGACAACGCCTTTATCGGCTGGAACGGCCAGGCGCGGATCCTTCAGCCGGACGCCGGCTACAGCCTGGAGATCGGTAGCGATCAGGGCATCTACCTGCTGTTCTGCCCCGCTGGCAAACCCTTCTTCTGTTTCGAACCGGTCAGCCATCCGGTCAATGCCCACCATCTGCCCGGCAAGCCCGGCCTGGTACTGCTGCACCCGAATCAAAGCCACAGCCTGACGCTCAGCCTGCACTACCGCCCGCTGAGCTGAGCCAACCGATTCACGGCGCCGGGCCGCAGCGCTGGACTTTCCGCGTGGGTTGATGATAATCACCCGCCTAGCCCCGTTGTTCAGCCGCACTGGCGAATAACCTGAACCATAGAAGGGGCATAGGCTTCAAAAAGATGTGGCGACCGTATCAGTAAGACCGCCCGGTCTTACGTTGTCGCCCATCCCCAATCAGAAACCATGGGTACTATCGTGACGAAAGACGAACTGCGCGCCGAACTCGAGCGCCAGGCGCAGCGTTACAAGGATGTATACGGCGGTGAAGTGATCACCTATGCCGCCCAACCGGATCCGGAACGCAAGCCTTGGCGCAAGAAGGCCAGCCTGCTCGATCAGGCCTTCGACAAAGAAATCGAGAAGATCGAAAAAGATCTGTCCAGCAAGGCCGAGGCCAGAGCCGAAAGCGCCTGACGCGCTGACGGTTCCCGGGCTGCCAGCAGCGGCCCCGCCCAGGCTCAGCGCCGCCTGGAGCCGGACTTGCCCCCCAACAACGATCCCAGCACGCCCCGAACCAGTTGCCGACCAAGCTGATTGGCCACCTGGCGCATGGCGGTTTTCACTGCCTGGCTGGCCAGCCCGCCGAGAAACTCGCCCGCCACGCTGGCGGTAGAGGGTGCCTGCTTGCCGGCCTGCACCTGCTCGCTCGCCTGGGTCGCGCGCGCGGTGAGAATCTCGTAGGCCGATTCGCGATCGAAGGGTTTTTCATAACGGCCTGCCAGTGGCGACTGGCGGATCAATCCGGCACGCTCCGCTGCGGACAATGGGCCGATGCGCGACTGTGGCGGGGCGATGGCGACACGCTGAACCATGGCCGGCGTGCCCTTGTCTTCCAGCGTACCGACCAGTGCCTCGCCGATGCCCAGCTCGGTGAGCACGCTCAGGCAATCGAACGCCGGGTTGGGCCGAAAGCCTTCGGCCACGGCGCGCAATGCCTTCTGCTCACGGCTCGTGAAGGCGCGCAGCCCATGCTGGATGCGCAAGCCGAGCTGGGCCAGCACGTCATCCGGCAGATCGCCCGGCGACTGGGTGACGAAGTACACGCCCACGCCCTTGGAGCGAATCAACCGCACTACCTGTTCCAGGCGCGTCTGCAGCGCCTTCGGGGTATCGGCGAACAGCAGGTGCGCCTCATCGAAGAACAGCGCCAGCACCGGTTTGTCGGCATCGCCGCGTTCGGGCAGTTGCTCGAACAACTCGGCCAGCAGCCAGAGCAGAAAGGTCGCATAGACCTTGGGCGCCTCGTGAACCAGCCGACTGGCGTCGAGCAGGTGAATGCGCCCACGGCCATCGCGGTCCGGCTGCAGGATGTCTTCGAGCTGCAACGCCGGCTCGCCGAACAGCGCCTCGCCGCCCTGCTGCTCCAGGCCGGCCAGGCGCCTGAGTAGCGCCTGGGCCGAGGTACTGGTGAACAACGCGCTGTCGGCGCCCAACACCTCGGGCTGCTCCTTCAGGTGAGTCAGGAGTGCTTTCAGATCCTTGAGGTCGAGCAGCAGCAGGCCTTCGCGGTCAGCCACTTTGAACGCGGCATAGAGCGCCGCCTGCTGGCTGTCGGTGAGTTCCAGCAGGGCGCCGAGCAGCAGCGGCCCCATTTCGCTCAACGTGGTGCGCAGCGGATGGCCGCTCTGCCCGTGCACGTCCCACAGGCTGACGGGATAGGCCGTCGGGCTGTGCGCCAGCCAGGGCATGCTGGCGATACGCTCGGCTACCTTGCCCTGTGGCACGCCGGCGGCGCCGAGGCCGCACAGATCGCCCTTCACGTCTGCCGCGAACACCGCCACGCCGGCCTCGCTGAAATTCTCGATCAGACGCTGCAGGGTGACCGTCTTGCCGGTGCCCGTGGCGCCGGCGATCAGGCCGTGGCGGTTGGCCAGACGCAGCGACTGGCTGACCGCGTCGCCATGACTGCCAGCGCCCAGAACGAATTGCTGATTCAACGCCATACCACCGTCCTCTGGATTAAAGCTTTAGGGATCTGCTGCCGACATACCCGCCAGGTCGCGACCGATTCAGCCTCGGCTCGATCGTCTGCCCCGCCCCACTCGCCACCTGGCGACGCCCTACAAGACTGGTTCCAGTGACTATCGGACGCAAGATGCCCATGACGAGAAACCTGCAGTTCAGCCACAAGATCCTGCTGGCCGCCACCCTGGTGGTCACGGTCGCCTTCGCCCTGTTCAGCCTCTATAACGACAGCCGCCAGCGTAGCAGCATTCAGGCATCGCTCCAGAGCAACCTGAGCCAGGCCAGCAACGCCGCCGCCGGCAACATCGAAAGCTGGCTGTCCGGGCGTATCCTGCTGGTCGAAAGCCTGGCCCAGAACCTGGAGCTGGCCATTGCCGGCGGCAACCTGCAGGAGGTCATTTCCCGGCCGGTCTACAAGTCCGCCTTCCTTTCCACCTATATCGGCGTGCAGAGCGACGGTCGTTTCCTGTCCAGCCCGCCGACCCAGATGGCCGCCGGCTACGATCCGCGCACCCGCCCCTGGTACAAGGACACCGCCCAGGCCAACCGCACCATCCTTACCGCGCCCTACGTCGACCAGATCACCAACTCCCTGGTGATCTCGCCGATCGCCCCGGTACGCGGCCCGGACGGCCAGCCATTCGGCATGACCGGCGGTGACGTCAGCCTGGATACCCTGGTGCAGATCATCAACGCCATCGAGCTGGGCGATCTGGGCTATGCGTTCCTGGTCAGCAAGGACGGCACCGTGCTGGTTCACCCCCAGGGCGAGCGGGTGATGAAGAACCTGCGCGACCTCTACCCGAACACCGCCATCGGCCTGGACAGCAAACTCACCGAAGTCACCCAGGATGGCGAGGAACGCCTGCTGACCTTCGCGCCGGTCAAGGGCCTGCCGGACGTGCAGTGGTACGTGGGCCTGTCGATCGACAAGAACCTGGCCTACGCGGCGCTGGATGAATTCCGCCTGTCGGCCGCCATCGCCACCTTGATCGCCGTGGCGCTGATCATCGCCCTGCTCGGCGTGTTGATCCGCGTGCTGATGCAACCGCTGACCACCATGGGCAAGGCCATGGAGGACATCGCCCGCGGTGAGGGCGACCTGACCAAGCGCCTGGCCATCCAGTCCCAGGACGAATTCGGCGCCCTGGCCAGCTCCTTCAACCGCTTCGTCGAGCGTATCCACGCCTCGATCCGCGAAGTGTCCTCGGCCACCGCCCAGGTCAACGAGGTCGCCAAGCTGGTGGTCAACGCCTCCAACTCCTCGATCGTCAACTCAGACGAGCAGGCCAGCCGCACCAACAGCGTGGCGGCCGCGATCAACGAGCTCGGCGCCGCTGCCCAGGAAATCGCCCGCAACGCCGCGGATGCCTCCAGCCAGGCCTCCGACGCTCGCCATCAGGCCGAGGACGGCGGCAAGGTGGTGCAGCAGGCGATCAACGCCATGACCGACCTGTCGGCCAAGGTCGTCGACGCCCGCGGCAAGATCGAGATGCTGGCGGGCAAGACCGCCGATATCGGACAGATTCTCGAGGTGATCAAGAGCATTTCCCAACAGACCAACCTGCTGGCGCTCAACGCCGCCATCGAGGCCGCCCGTGCCGGTGAAGCGGGGCGTGGTTTCGCGGTGGTCGCCGATGAAGTGCGCAACCTGGCCCATCGCACCCAGGAGTCGGCCCAGGAGATTGAGAAGATGATCGAGGAGCTGCAGGTCGGTTCCAGCGAGTCGGTCGCCACCATGACCGAAAGCCAGCACTACAGTGAACAGAGCGTAGAGGTCGCCAACCAGGCCGGCGAGCGCCTGGGCAGCGTGACCCTGCGCATCGGCGAGATCGACGGCATGAACCAGTCGGTGGCCACCGCCACCGAAGAGCAGACCTCGGTGATCGAGGCGCTGAACATGGACATCACCGAGATCAACACCCTCAACCAGGAAGGCGTGGAAAACCTGCAGGCCACCCTGCGCGCCTGTGCGGACCTGGAGCAGCAGGCCGCGCGCCTCAAGCATCTGGTCGACAGCTTCCGGATCTGAAACCGCAACCAGGAAAAAGGGCGCCATTGGCGCCCTTTTTTCATTTGTCCGACTGCTGCTTCTCAGCCTGAGTGCGTAGCCACAAGGCCTCGGCGCCTTCGAACGCGGTGCCGTCCTCGTCGCTCAACGCCTCGGGGTCGAAACGCTGCACACAGCCCTGCCCGACAATCGGCGGCGCGGTGGCCGTGCCGGGCTGTGGAGGCTTGTCGTCGCTCATGATCATTCACCCGCGCTTATGACCTTCCTCGTGCTGGGCGAATTCCTTCACCGCCAGCAATACGTCGTGGCGGCTGATCTGGCCGACCAGCTTGCCGCCTTCGACCACCGGAAAACGCCGACGGCGACCTTTGAGAAAACGCTCGGCCACCTCGATGATATCCGCTTCCGGGGAAGTGGTCTCCACGGCGGTGGTCATGTACGAGGCGATGCTGCCGCCGGTGGCCTCGTAGTAGGCGCCCTGCAGGATGCCCCGCAGGCAGTCGCCCTCCGACAGCAGGCCGACCAGGCGCCCCTGGCCGTCGACCACCGGCGCCCCGGAAATGCGGTGCTCGAGCAACCGGTTGATGGCGGTGAACAGATCGGTATCGGCATGAAAGGTCACCAGGTGACGAGTCATGTAATCACGCACTTTTACGGACTTGAGCATGAACGCGAACTCCTTGTTCGAGCGCCGGGCCAGACGGCTCAGTCGAATACCACCGTCTTGTTGTTGTGCACCAGCACTCGGTCTTCCAAGTGATAGCGCAGACCACGGGAAAGCACCATCTTTTCCACGTCCTTGCCCAGACGCACCATCTCTTCGATGGACTCGCGATGGCTGACGCGTACCACGTCCTGCTCGATGATCGGACCGGCGTCCAGCTCTTCGGTCACGTAGTGGGACGTCGCACCGATCAGCTTGACGCCACGCAGCGAGGCCTGATGGTACGGCTTGGCGCCAACGAACGAGGGCAGGAAGCTGTGGTGAATATTGATCACTCGCTGGGCATAGTCCTGGCACAATTTGGGCGGCAGGATTTGCATGTAGCGCGCCAGCACGATGACGTCCGCCTGGTGCTCCTCGACCAGCCGCGCGACTTCGTCGAACGCCGGCTGCTTGTTCTGCGCATCCACAGGCACATGGATGAACGGAATGCCATGCCACTCGACCATGCTGCGCAGGTCGTCGTGGTTGGAGATCACGCAGGGAATGTCGCAGTCCAGCTCGTTGCTGTGCCAGCGGTGCAACAAGTCGGCCAGGCAGTGGGATTCGCGACTGGCCATCAGCACCACGCGTTTCTTCTGGGCCGAATCGGTGATGCGCCACTCCATGGAGAATTCCCGGGCGATCGGCGAGAACGCCTGGTTGAAGCCGTCCAGGTCGAAGGGCAACGAATCGGCGCGGATTTCATGGCGCATGAAAAACCAGCCGCTCTGCGTGTCCGAATGGTGGCTCGCTTCGGTGATCCAGCCGTTGTAGGTCGCCAGGAAGTTACTGACCTTGGCAACGATGCCGGTACGATCAGGGCAGGCGATTACCAGCCGAAAAGTGCGCATGAACAACTCCAGAGAATTAGCGAAGGCGCGCATTTTAGCCAGACTAACGAAAAACTGCAGTATCTCGTGATGGCCCCCACCGACCACCGGCGGGCGCGGCCCCGCCGCCAAAAAACAAGGGCGGCGGCAATTGCTTCAATAGATTCTCCCTGGGTACGGCAACCGGTTAAATACCCATTTTTTAAGTAGCAATTAAATTAAACGCACTGAATTGTTGACGGCACGGTGCAACTTCCCTCGTGCAAATACGTCTGTTTACTACAAAGCGGTTTACTTGAAACCGGCCCCTGTCTACTATAAGCAACACTTGGTCACCCCCTCCCTTGCATTGCATTAAAGGTACACATATGTCGCTGATCACCGAATACCGCAGCCTCGAAGAAAACATCAAAGAACTGCAAGAGCGCCTGAAAAGCCTGTCGCAAGACGACAAGCTGAAAAAGGAACTGGAGTTCGAAGGCAAGCTGCGCACGCTGATGGGTGAATATCAGAAGTCGCTGCGCGACATCATTGCCCTGCTCGATCCGGAAGCCAAAGCCGGCAAAGCACCACGCACTACAGGTAAAGCAGCAGCCACTGGCAGCAAACGTGCACGCAAGGTTAAGCAATACAAGAACCCGAACACCGGTGAAGTCATCGAAACCAAAGGTGGCAACCACAAGACCCTGAAAGAGTGGAAAGCCAAGTGGGGCGCTGACGTCGTCGAAGGCTGGGCCACCCTGCTGGGCTAATGCCAGACCGGGGCGGTGAGTCCATGAAGAACGCCAGCATCGCTGGCGTTTTTTATGGGCGCCTATTCGAATCACCTCAATAGAAAGATTCCATTGGCCACATCAGGTGATTCACCGGGTGGCATTCCCATTATGCCCCTTGATGTTGTAGTCCATATCGCTTGCGCAACTGATGGGCATGCTCGATCCAGGCCTGCAATATCAAGCGCTGACTATCTGTCGCCTTGGTCAGATAAGCCACCATGTCCGCCTCGAAACTCGCCAGCGTATTCGGCGCACCCAATTCACGCTGGGTAAGTCGTTGACGGCAGAAGCTGTACCAGCGCAGTTGCTCTTCACTGTTCAAGGTGGTGGGAAAGTTGCGAGCCCGGTAACGAAACAGCAACTCGGGCAAACGCGCATCATCGAATGGCCAGGCGTGGGTCGCCAATTGCATCGGGTCGCTGTTGCGAACCTGCTCGCACAGTCGCCGATCACGGTCACCGATAAAGCCGTCGTACAACTGCTGCTCCGGATCCATCACCGCTGCGAAACTTTCCTCTGCATATACCTGCGGCAATTTGTCTCGCCATTGTTGCTGAGTATCCACCAACCGCTGGGCACGGGCGTGGAACTCGGCCTTGTCCAGCTGCAGGCGCTGGCAATCTTCGCGGCGTAATACTGCCAGCGGTGCGACCACCGGACAGCGATTGATATGGACGAGCTTGAGCGGCACCGGCTGCTCGCCCTCAGCCAGCTCATCGCGACGGGTATAGAGGCGACGGCGCAAGGTGTCGGCATCTTCGTTCAGCAACGGCGCCGCCTCGAGGTGCAGGTCGCAGACGATCAGGGCATTGCGGTTGCGCGGATGCCAGGCCAGGGGCAACACGATCGCCAGGTAATGCCGCGCCCCGGAAAAACGCCCGGACACATGCACCAGTGGCTGCAACAGGCGGATCTGGTCGAGCACCTGCTGTTTGCTGCGCAGCCCGTAGAGGTAGTCATAGAGCTTGGGCTGGCGCTCGCGGATCAGACGCGCCAGGGCGATGGTCGCGCGCACGTCGGAAAGCGCGTCATGGGCCTGGCCATGCTCGATGCCGTTGGCCGCGGTAAGCCGCTCGAGCTTGAGGCTGACGCCCTGCTCGTCCTGGGGCCACTGGATGCCTTCGGGGCGCAACGCATAGGCAGTGCGCACCATGTCGATCAGATCCCAGCGGCTGTTGCCGCCCTGCCACTCGCGGGCATAGGGGTCGAAGAAGTTGCGATACAGGCTGTAGCGCGTCACCTCGTCATCGAAACGCAGGCTGTTGTACCCCACGCCGCAGGTGCCCGGCCGTGCCAGCTCGGCGTGCACGCGGGTCATGAACTCGGCTTCAGCCAGGCCCTCACTGGCCAGACGCTGCGGCCCGATGCCGGTGATCATGCAGGCCGCGGGATGGGGCAGGATATCGTCGCTGGGCTGACAGTACAGGTTGACCGGCGCCTCGATCTCGTTGAGCTGCTCATCGGTGCGGATACCGGCGACCTGCAGCGGGCGATCCCGGCGCGGGTCGATACCGGTGGTTTCGTAGTCGTACCAGAACAGGCTGGAAGGCACAGCGGACTCCTGTAGCGAATGAGCGTGGCAGTCTAGGTTCGTTGTCCCCCGACCACAAACCATCAGGGTTGGGAAAAAGCTTGATGGCGTTCACGGCTGCAGACAAAGTCGGCGAGCCACCCCTTGTTCACTATTTGCAACACCATTAATATCAGGAAACAATCTTATTCCGCTCGCCAAGGATGAATCATGAGTGACGCTACCAATCCCTATGCCGTTCCCACCAGCCAACTGCAGGATGCGCCCACTGGCGATCACGCACCGAGCGTCGAACAGGCCCTGAGCCGCGGTTACGACTTCACCATAGGCGGCCTGCTCAGCGAAGCCTGGCAACTGACCAAGGGCACCAAGGGCATCATCATCGGTGGTTTCCTGATCTTCTACGTGGCGATCCTGGTCGCCTCGTTCGTAGTCGGTGCCGTGCTGGGCATCTTCAGCCTGTTCAGCGACAACCTGGTGCTGATCATCATCGGTCAGCTGCTGACCACCATCATTGCGTCCGCGGTCAGCTACCCGTTCTTCGCCGGCCTGAACATGGTCGGTATTCGCCGCGCCGCTGGCCAGCCGTTCAGTTTCAACGAAATCTTCAGCCACTTCGGCAGCCTGGTGCCGCTGCTGATCGCCGCCGTGCTGATGATGGTGCTGATCTACCTCGGCATGATCCTGCTGCTGATCCCCGGCATCTACCTGGCGGTGGCCTACATGCTGGCGATCCCCCTGATCGTCGAGCGCGGCCTGTCGCCGTGGCAGGCCATGGAAGCCTCGCGCAAGGCCATCACCCAGCACTGGTTCAAGGTCTTCGGCCTGTTCCTGCTGCTCGGCCTGATCGTCACCGTCAGCGCCATCCCGCTGGGCATCGGCCTGATCTGGACCATTCCGCTGTTCGTGATGGTCATGGGCGTGCTGTATCGCACCATCTTCGGCGTCCTGCCCGTCGCTCGCTAAGCACACGTGGCACCGGCCGCGTTGACGCGGCCTGGTTGCTTACTGCCCCGCTGCTGGCTAGCATCGGGCTTTGCTCCCTACGACGTGACGATGCCAGCTTCCTCCGTTTCCCCTTCTTCCCGACCCCAGCAGGCCGTGCTGGACACGCGCTATCAGGTGGAAACCCCGGAAGGGATCGACCTCGCGCTGCGTCCTGCCGGGCTGGTGCCGCGCGCCCTGGCCTTCACCATCGACCTGCTGATCCGCGGCGCCATCCTCGCCATCGTCTACCTGGTACTCGGCCTGTTCGGCCAGCTGGGCATGGGGCTGGCGACCATCGCGCTGTTTCTGGTCACCTGGTGGTACATGGTGCTGTTCGAGGTGCTCAACCAGGGCCGTTCGCCGGGCAAGCAACTGCTCGGCCTGCGCGTGGTGCATGACGATGGCACACCGATCGGCTGGCCGGCGTCGCTGACCCGCAACCTGCTGCGCTTCGTCGACCTGCTGCCGTTCGCCTACACCCTGGGCATCATCAGCTGCCTGAGCAATCGCGCCTTCAAACGCCTCGGCGACATCGCCGCCGGCACCCTGGTGGTCTACCGCGAGCAACCGATCGAACGGCCCAACCTGCCCGAGGCCGACGCCCTGCCGGCGCCCTTCGTGCTGGACTTCGCCGAGCAACGTGCGGTCCTGGCCTTTGCCGAGCGTGGCGAAGGCCTGTCCACCGCACGCCGCGCCGAGCTGGCCGGCATTCTCGCCGAGCCGCTGCAGGTCGACGCCAGCCAGGCGGAACAGCGCATCAACGGCATCGCCCGCGGCTTGTTGGGCCCGACATGAAACAGAGCCTTTTCGAGAACCGTCATCAGCCCCAGTGGCAGGCCTTCGCCGAGCAGCTCACGCGCCTCGAAGCCGGCGGCCGCGATGCGGAAAACAGCCGCACCTTCGCAGCCGAGTACCGCCGCCTCTGCCAGCACCTGGCACTGGCCAGGGCTCGCGGCTACAGCAACCACCTGATCGAGGAACTGCAACACCTGGCCCTGCGCGGCCACCAGCAGTTCTACCGGCACCGCAGCGCCATCGGCCCGCAGCTGATCGGCTTCGTGCTGGCCGGTTTCCCGCGCCTGGTGCGTGAGGAGTGGCGCCTGGTGGGTATCGCCAGCCTGCTGTTCTTCGGCAGCCTGGCGCTGATGGGCAGCCTCGTCTACCTGTTTCCGGACCTGGTCTACAGCGTCATGGATCCGGCCCGCGTCAGCGAGATGGAAAGCATGTACGACCCCGACACTACGCGCCTGGGCCGCTTTGGCGAGCGCGACTCGGGGGACGACTGGATGATGTTCGGCTTCTACATCATGAACAACATCGGCATCGCCTTCCAGACCTTCGCCAGCGGCCTGCTGTTCGGCGTCGGCAGCCTGTTCTTCCTGCTGTTCAACGGCCTGATGATCGGCGCGGTGGCCGGCTACCTGACGCAACTCGGCTACAGCGAAACCTTCTGGTCGTTCGTGATCGGCCATGGTGCCTTCGAGCTGACCGCCATCGCCCTGGCCGGCGCCGCGGGCCTCAAGCTTGGCTGGGCGCTGCTCGCCCCCGGCCGCCTGCCACGCGGCGAAGCGCTGCGCCTGGCGGCGATCCGCGCCGTGCGACTGCTCGGCGGCGCCGCGCTGTTTCTGCTGATCGCGGCCTTTATCGAAGCCTACTGGTCGTCCATGACCTTCTCGACACCCACGGTGAAATACTGGGTGGGTGCCGGCCTGTGGGCGCTGGTGCTGGGGTACCTGTGCCTGGCTGGCAGGAGGCACCATGCGCCTGACTGACGCCAGCGTGGCGATTCGCCCGCGTACCCCCTGGGAAGCCATCGACCTCGGCGTGCTGATGGCCCGCCAGCATCGCCGTCTGCTGATGGCCAGCTGGGCCGCGGTGACCCTGCCGGTCTTTGCGGTGCTCTGTGCGCTGCTGTGGCAATACCCGTCCTGGGCGATGTTCGTCTTCTGGTGGCTGAAGCCGGCCTACGAGCGGCTGCCGCTGTACATCCTGTCGCGCTCGCTGTTCGGCGAAGCGCCGACCCTCAAGCAGGCACTGAAAGCCTTTCCCGGCCTGCTCAAGCCACAGTTGCTGGCCAGCCTGACCTGGCGCCGCCTGAGCCCGACGCGCAGCTTCGACCTGCCGGTGCTGCAGCTCGAAGGCCTCAAGGGCAAGGCGCGTACCCAGCGCCTCAACGTACTGGCGCAACGCGACGCCGGCGCGGCCACCTGGCTGACCGTGGTCGGCATGCACCTGGAAACCGCCCTGTGGATCGGCCTCGGCAGCCTGGTCTACTTGCTTATCCCGACCCAGGTCTCCACCGAGTGGGACTGGCAGAGCCTGATCAATGGCGACACCAGCGACTGGCTGTGGCTGGAGCACCTGTCCAACCTCGGCTACGCGCTGCTGCTGATCCTCTGGGGACCGATCTACGTCGCCGGTGGCTTCAGCCTCTACCTCAACCGGCGTACCGCCCTGGAAGGCTGGGACATCGAGCTGACCTTCCGGCGCCTGCGCCAGCGCCTGACCGGCGTCGCCTACGCCCTGCTGCTGGGCGTCGGCGTGCTGGCGCTGCAGGCGCCGACGCCGGCCTTCGCCGACACGCCTGCCAGTTGCCCGCTGCCCAGCGAAGACCCCAATGGGCCGGACGCCGCGCGCCTGCTCGCCCAGCCACTGACCAGCCAGGCTTCACGGGAAGCGGCGCTGCAGATTCTCGACGCGCCGCCGTTCGAGAACCGCGAAACGGTGACCCGCTGGCGCTTCGGCGACGAGACCAGCAAAGAGGAGCCCGAGCCGCCCGAGAACCTGCAGAAACTGCTCGACATGATCGAGAACTGGGGCGCCCTGAAAGGCCTCGCGCTGTTCTTCGAGGCCGCCCTGTGGGCCCTGGTGATCGGCGTCATCGCCCTGGTGCTGTGGCGCTACCGCGAATGGCTGGGCACCTTCGTCGGCCGCGCGCGGCTCAAGCTGCCGCACAGGAGCGAGTCACCCGACCAGCTGTTCGGCCTGGACGTGGTGCCGGAAAGCCTGCCGGACGACGTGGCCGGCAACGCCGAGCGTCTCTGGCAACAAGACCCGCGCGCCGCCCTGGGCCTGCTCTACCGTGCCCTGCTCAGCCGCCTGATTCACGACCACAAACTGCCCCTGAAGAGTTCTCACACCGAAGCCGAGGTGCTGCCGCTGGTCGACGGCCTCGACGATCCGGAGTTGAGCAACTTCAGCCAGACCCTGACGCGCCACTGGCAGAACCTCGCCTACGGCCATCGCCTGCCACCGGCCGAGCTGTGCCCGGTGCTGTGCAATGACTGGCGACGCCTGATCGAACAGGGGGGCCGCCCATGAGCCGCACCTTGCGCTTGGGCCTTGGCGCCTTGCTGGTGCTGGCCCTCGGCCTGCTCGGCAACTACCTGCTGCAACGCGCCGAATCCTACGAGGAGGTGGTCACCCACGGCCCGTCACCCGAGGCACGCGCCAATCCCTACCTGGCCGCCGAACAGTTTCTGCACAAGCAAGGGCTGCAGGTGACCCGCGCCGACAACCTCAGCGGCCTGGACACCCTGCCGAGTCGCGGCCACACCCTGCTGCTGCTCGCCAACCGCAGCAACCTGACGCCTCGGCAGAACGAGCGTTTGCTGGAGTGGACGGCCCGTGGTGGCCACCTGCTGTTCATCGCCGAGCGCATGTGGGACGAAGAACAGGGCAAGAGCGGCGACGGGCTGCTCGACACCCTCAACGTGCAGCAGTACCCGGTCGAGAAACTCGACGAGGACGAAGCCGAGGAGCCAAGCGACAGCGCTACCGACGAGCAGGACCCGGCGCCGCCAGGCGAGGAAGATCAGGAGGAACCGGCCGATGCCTACCCGGACCTGACCAAGCTGTACCTGGAAAACGAGCAGGCACCGGCCTATATCGGTTTCGATACCGACTTCCACCTCTATGATGCCAACAACCTGGCCCATGTCTGGGCCAACAGCGGTGAAGCCACCCACCTGCTGCAGATCTACCACGGCGACGGGCTGATCAGCATCGTCACCGACGCCTGGATCTGGCAGAACGCCAATCTGGGCGATTACGACAACGCCTGGCTGCTCTGGTACCTCAGCCAGGACAGCGCCGTGACCCTGGTCTACAACGCCGACCGCGATGGCCTGCTGACACTGCTGCAGCGTCATTTCGCGCCTGCGCTGCTGGCCCTCGGCCTGCTACTGGTGCTGGCCCTGTGGCACATCGGCCAGCGCCACGGGCCGCTGCTGCAGCCGCAACCGGCCAGCCGCCGGCAACTGCAGGAACACCTGCGCGCCGGCGCCGATTTCCTGCTGCGCCAGGGCGGCCAGCAGCGCCTGTTGAGCAACCTGCAGCAGGACATCCTGCGCCGTGCCCGCCGTCGCCACCCCGGTTTCGAACGCCTCGCCGTGGCCGACCAGTGGCAGATACTCGGTCGCCTCAGCCGCCAACCTTCAACAATCATCAGCCAGGCCATGCGCCCACTGGGCCAGAAACGCCTGTCCGCCAGCGACTTCACCCGCCAGGTCGCCCACCTGCAAACACTCAGGAATGCGTTATGAGCGAACATATCCCCGACCAGCCGAGCAGTCCGATCAGCGAAGAGGCCACTGCGCCGGCAGCCGCTCCGGCGGCCAGCAACATCGCCCAGCAGCGCCAGCGCGCCAGCCAGCTGGCCCAGGGCCTGCGCCAGGAATTGCAGAAGGCGGTGATCGGCCAGACGGCGGTGATCGACGACGTGCTCACCGCCCTGATCGCCGGTGGCCACGTGCTGCTCGAAGGCGTACCCGGCCTGGGCAAGACCCTGCTGGTGCGCGCCCTGGCGCGCTGCTTCGGCGGCGAGTTCGCGCGCATCCAGTTCACCCCCGACCTGATGCCCAGCGACATCACCGGCCACGCCGTGTACGACCTGCAGAGCGAGCAGTTCAAGCTGCGCAAGGGGCCGATCTTCACCAACCTGCTGCTCGCCGACGAGATCAACCGCGCGCCGGCCAAGACCCAGGCCGCCCTGCTGGAAGTCATGCAGGAGCGCCAGGTGACCCTGGAAGGCCGCCCGCTGGCGGTGCCGCTGCCGTTCATGGTGCTGGCCACCCAGAACCCCATCGAGCAGGAAGGCACCTACCCGCTGCCGGAAGCCGAGCTCGACCGCTTCATGCTCAAGCTGCACATGGATTACCCCGAGCAGGACGAAGAGCTGAACATGGTCCGCCAGGTCACCCGCTCGCCGAAGGCCGACATGCTCGACGTCACCCCGCTGCGCACCCTGCTGCAGGCCAAGGACGTGCTGATCATGCAGAAGATCGCCAGCGACCTGCCGCTCGACGATCAGGTGCTCGACTACGCCGTGCGCCTGGCTCGTGCCACCCGCAGCTGGCCGGGCCTGGCCATCGGTGCCGGCCCGCGGGCGTCCATCGCCCTGGTACGCGGCGCCCGCGCCCGCGCCCTGCTGCGCGGCGGCGACTTCGTGTTGCCCGACGACATCAAGGGGTGCGCCCTGGCGGTGCTGCGCCACCGCGTGCGCCTGTCGCCGGAGTTGGACCTCGAAGGGCTGTCGGTCGACCAGGTTCTGCTGCAACTGCTCGACCAGGTGCCTGCACCCCGTCTATGACCGAATCGAACCGGGATAAAGCGGCATGAAGCCCTCTTCCACCCTGCTGCGCCTGCTGGCCGGACTGCTCGTGGTCGCCATCGTCCTCGGTGCCCTGGACGCGCTGTCGGTGGCCGTGCCCGAACGCCTCACCACCCTCTGGTGGGGCGCCCTGCTACTGCTTGCGCTGGCAGCCCTGGTTGACGCACTGCGTCTGCGTCGCCTGCCCTCGCCGCGCCTGCACCGGCAATTGCCGGGCAATCTGCCCCTGGGCCGCTGGAGCGACGTGCGCCTGAGCGCCGAGCATGCCTACAAGAACGGCCTGCACATCGAGGTGTTCGATCACGCGCCCCAGGACATGGCCGTCGAGCACATGCCGCAGAGGGTCGAACTGCGGCCCGGCGAGCACACCACCTTCACCTACCGGGTGCGCCCGCTGGTGCGTGGCCACTTCGTGCTGCCGCGCTGTGAAGTCAGCCTGCCGAGCCCGCTGCGCCTGTGGCAATCGCGCCGCACCCTCGAGCTGCGCGACGAAACCCGGGTCTATCCGGACTTCGCCCGCCTGTACGGCGCCCAGCTGATGGCCGTGGACGACTGGATCAGCCAACTGGGCGTGCGCCAGCGCCAGCGTCGCGGCCTGGGCCAGGAATTTCATCAGCTGCGCGAATTTCGCGATGGCGACACGTTACGCCAGATCGACTGGAAGGCCACCGCCCGCAAACGCACACCGATCGCCCGCGAATACCAGGACGAGCGCGACCAGCAGATCCTCTTTCTGCTCGACTGCGGCCGGCGCATGCGCAGCCAGGACGACGAGCTGTCGCACTTCGACCATGCCCTCAACGCCAGCCTGCTGCTGGGCTACGTGGCCCTGCGCCAGGGCGACGCGGTGGGGCTGATGACCTTCGCCAGCGAGCAGCGCCGCTACCTGCCGCCGGTCAAGGGCCAGGCCCAGGTCAACGTGCTGCTCAACGCCGTGTATGACCTGCAGAGCAGCCAGCGTCCGGCCGACTACAGCGATGCGGTGGACGCCCTGCTCTCGCGCCAGAACCGGCGCGCCCTGGTGGTGCTGATCACCAACCTGCGCGACGAGGACGACGAGGATCTGCTCGGCGCCGTGAAGCGCCTCGAACGGCGCCACCGGGTGCTGATCGCCAGCCTACGCGAAGAGGTGCTCGACACCCTGCGCCATACCCAGGTGCAGGATTACGAGTCGGCGCTGAATTACTGCGGCGCCGTGGACTACCTCAACGCCCGCAACAGCCTGCACGAGCGCCTCGCGGCCCATAACGTGCCAGTGCTCGACGCCCGCCCCGGTGAGCTGGGCCCGGAGCTGGTCAACCGCTACCTGGCCTGGAAGAAAGCCGGCGTACTCTAGAACCTGTTCACGGTGTTTTAGGCGACATTAAAGAGACTGCAAAAAGACAGAAGCGGCCGCTCCCAGCGTAGGGTGGACAACGCTCTTTTTGTCCACAATTGCGATCGCAGAGCGGTGGACGGGTAAAGCGTCGTCCACCCTACGAAAGGCCACTTGCGCCACATTGCAATCAAAACGCTGAAGTGGGGCCGATAGATCGTGAACAGGCTCTTGGGCCGAGGGCACCGCTCGCCCGGCTGCCGTTACTTTGTTACCGGCGGCTGCCCACACGCACGCCATTCCTTATACTGCGCTCCATCGTTTATGCCTGTGGAGCCTACGCCCGTGAACTTTTCGTCCTGGACACCCAAGGAGCGCCTGATTTCCGCGGCCTTCTTCGCCGTGGCCATTGGTTGCCTGCTGTACGGTTTCGCCTCGGGCGTGCCGCCGATGAGCAGCGAGTTCTTCTCGATGTTCGCCGTGGTATCGCTGGTGATCGGCCTGGCCCTGACCCCGCAGTTCATGCTGCAGCCGCTGCGTGACAGCCTCGGCGCCAACCTCTCCAAGCCACTGCGCATCGCCCTTGGTTTCTTCTGCGCCTTCCAGCTGATCGCCGTTATCCGGGTGATCGCAGGCTGAACCCCGCCCTACAGCGGCGTGACCGTCACCTGGACGTCCGGGTCATGATGGCCGCCGCCGAGAATCACCCCGCGCAGGGGTGACACGTCGCCGAAATCACGTCCCCAGGCCAGGGTGACGTGCTCCAGCGCCGGCAGCAGGTTGTTGGTCGGGTCGAAGTCCACCCAGCCGTTGTGCGGGCAGTACACCGATACCCAGGCGTGGGAGGCATCGGCCCCCACCAGCCGCGCCTGCCCAGGTGGCGGCTGGGTCAGCAGGTAGCCGCTGACATAGCGGGCGGCGAGCCCCCGGGAACGCAGGCAGGCGAGCATCAGGTGGGCGAAGTCCTGACAGACCCCGCGGCGCTGTTCGAGCACGGTGAGCAGCGGTGTGGCCACCAGGGTGGCGCCCGCATCGAAGGCGAATTCGCCATGGATCTTCTGCATCAGCGCCTGCACCGCTTCCAGCAGCGGTCGCCCGGGCGAAAAGCACTCGGCGGCAAAGGCTTCGAAGGCCGGTTCCAGGCCCACGTAGGCTGAGGCGAAGCGATAGCGCACGGCTTCCAGAGCATCCGCAGGCCAGGCGCGCCGCTGGTAGCGCAGGGCCTGGCGCACGGCGGTCCAGGGCGGCGAGCCTGGCAGGTCGACGGGGCGACGCGGCAGCACCTCGACCGTCAGCTGCGCGCGCACGTGCAGGGCATCATGGGGCCGCTCGAAGGCCAGCCGGGTCAGCGGATTGCCGAACACGTCGCGGCCATCCAGGCGCTGGCAGGGTGGCGGGCTGACCTGCAGATCCTGCGCCAGGCAGCGCTGCCACGGGCAGTCGCGCGGCCCCAGGTGCGCCAGCTGCTGGGCCAGGGAAACCGGCGCCGCGTAACGGTAGTGGGTGTCGTGCAGCACCTGGTAACGCCGGCTCATGACGACTGGGTTCCCTGGCTGGCGGCCACATGGGCGAAGAAACGCAGGCTCAGCTGCTCGGAGACCGTGCCGGCGGCCTGGCCAATGGCGTCGAGCAGCCCGGCCAGCCCCTCGAGCACGGCGCGAATGCCGCCGGCACCGAACAAGGGGTTTTCCAGGCTGTGCAGATCGAAAGCGCTCAAGCGTCTTTCGAGCTGCGCCAGTTCAGGGCTGCCCGGCATCTCGAAGCGCTCGGCCAGGCGTTTCAGGGCGCGCAACAGCAAGCGCAGCTGGTACAGCACGGCATGGGGGTTGCGCTCGTCGAGCAGCAGCAGGTCGAGTACCGGAATCAGTTGCGCGGAAGCCATGTAGCGGGTGCGGTAGGTGATCGAGCTGTTGCCCAGTTCCAGCAGCCAGTCCAGCGCTGCGGCGTCGTCACTGGCGCCGATACGCAGGAAGCCGCCGATGCTATCGCAGAGAAACTGCAGCCGCTCGATGCAGCGGCCGATCATCAGGAAGCGCCAGCCATCGTCGCGGGTCATGTCGTCGAGGGCGAAACCGGACAGCGCGGCCAGGGAGATCATCAGCCGGTTGAGCACGTCCAGCAGTTGCCCGAGGTCGCCCTCACGCCCTTCCAGGCGCTGCAGGTCGCGCTGCAGCTCCACCATGGCCTGCCAGTTGGCCTGGGACAGCTTGCCGCGCACGCTGCCGGCCGTCCATTGCAGGCGCTGCAGATTGACGCGCACACTGGCGGGCCACTCGCTGCCGAGCAGCGCCTCGCGCAAACGCGCCTCCAGGGTGCCGTGGGCCTCATCGGGCAAGGTGCCCAGTTTCTCGGCGAGCGCGAACATCGCCTGCAATGCCCGCGGGTCGTCTTCGTCATCGACGTAGCGGGCCAGCATGATGCGCAGCAGCCGCGCGTTGTCCTCGCAACGTTCGCTGTAGCGGCCGAACCAGAACAGGTTTTCCACCACCCGCGAGGGCAGGTAGGGGTCGCTGCGCACCAGATCGGCAGCGCCCAGGGCGCGCGTGCCCTGCCATTGCTCACCGGGCGCCTGGCGTTCGCCCAGCACCCAGGTGTCCTTGCTGACGCCACCGCGCTGCATGGACACCACCTCGCCATCGCTCGCCACGGCCACCCGGGTCAGGCCGCCAGGCATCACCCGGTAACCGTCGGCGCTGGCCACCGCGAACACGCGCATGCCGATGGCACGCGGCTGCATACCCTGCTCGCCGAGCCACACCGGCGCCTGGGACAGCTGTACCGGCGCCTGGGCCACATAGGCCTCGGGGTGCTGGCGCAGGTGATCGGCATCGGGATTGCCGCCCTGCCCCGCCGCCAGACGCTGGGCCGCTGAACAGGGGCGGATCAGCCAGCCCGGCGGGTCTTCCAGCACCTGCGCCAGCACCGTCGCCTCCCCGCACCAGGCACTGGTGAGGCCGGGCAACAGCAATGGCTCGCCGAGCAGGCGCTCGCTGATCGCCGGCAGAAACCCGCTCAGTCCCGGGGCTTCCAGCAGGCCACTGCCCAGGGCGTTGGCCATCAGCACCCGGCCCTGGCGCACCACCTCCAGCAGCCCGGGCACGCCGAGTGCCGAATCGCTGCGCAGTTCCAGGGGATCGCAGAAATCGTCATCGAGGCGGCGCAGCACCGCATGCACCCGCTGCAGCCCGGCGAGGGTCTTGAGGTAGAGCGTGGCATCGCGCACGGTCAGGTCGCTGCCTTCCACCAGCGGGTAGCCGAGCTGGCGCGCCAGGTACAGGTGCTCGAAGTAGCTCTCGTTGAACCGCCCGGCGCTCAGCACCACCACCAGCGGCGTGTCGTTGCCGGCCGGCGCCTGGCTGGTCAGGGTGTCCTGCAGGGTACGGAAGAAGGCGGCCAGGTGCTGCACGCCAAGGTCGCGGTACAGTTCGGGAAAGGCCCGCGAGATGATCTGCCGGTTCTCCAGGGCGAAGCCGGCACCGGCCGGCGCCTGGGTGCGATCGGCGATCACCTGCCACTGGCCGTCCGCCGAGCGGGCCAGGTCCACGGCATACAGGTGCAAATAGGTACGACCGGGCGGCTGTACGCCCTGGCACGGCCACAGGAAGCTCTCGTGGCCGAACACCAGCTCCGGCGGCAGCAGCCCCTCGGCCAGCAGGTGCTGCGGGCCGTAAAGGTCGGCCAGCACCTTGTCGAGCAGGCCGGCACGCTGCGCCACGCCCGCGGCGATGGCCTGCCATTCGGCCGCGGGCAGCAGATTGGGCAGCAGGTCCAGCTCCCAGGGGCGGTCGGCGCCGTCGGGATCGGCGTAGACGTTGTAGGTGACGCCGTTGGCCTGGATCTGCCGGGTGACCATGGCCTGGCGCTGTTGCAACTGCGCGGGCGTGTTGCGCCGCAGCTGATCCAGCACCGGCCGCCAGTGCGCACGCACCTGCCCCTGGCGGTCGAGCAACTCGTCGTAGGCGGCCTCGTCAGGCAGGTAACCGGCAAGCAAGTCAGGCATGGATGTCCCAGAGCAGTCCGTCGATGGCGCGGCGCTGCCGCGCGCCGTGAAAGCGTAGCTGCTGCCACCCGCCAGGGGGCTGCAGATCGTCAAGAATGCCAGCTGGACCAGGCGCTGCCCAGTTGCCAGGCGCGATCAACCAGCAAGATATGCGCCAGCAGCAGCGCCAGCCATGGGATTGTCGAGGCGACCAGGGCATGGGCGAACGGGCCGAGCAACGCCCCTTAGCCAGCGCCCCGCGCTTCCGTTACCATCGGCACACTCAGTAGCGAGACGCGGCATGTATATCTATCGATTGGTTCTGATTCTGGTAGTCGGCATCTACCTGTTCTCGCCTGCCATCATGGACTGGTGGATCGACCCCAACGGCGCCTGGTACCGCCCCTACATGCTGTGGCTGATCCTGATCGTGGTGACCTTCATCCTGCAGAGCCAGCGCGATGCCGATGAGCTCTGAACCGAGGCGCCAGCCGAACCCCGCCGCCTCCCCTGACTCGCCGAGCCGTGAATGCCGATGAACTTTAGCCTCGGTGGGCTGATGCTGATCAGCGCCGCCTACCTGCTCGTGCTGTTCGCCGTCGCCTGGTGCGCCGACCGCGGGCTGATCCCCCGCCGTCTGATCCGCCACCCGCTGACCTACACCCTGTCGCTGGGCGTGTATGCCAGCGCCTGGGCCTTCTATGGCAGCGTCGGCCTCGCTTACCAATATGGCTACGGCTTCCTGGCCAGTTACCTGGGGGTAACCGGCGCCTTCCTGCTCGCCCCGGTGCTGCTCTACCCCATCCTGCGCATCACCCGCACCTACCAGCTGTCGTCACTGGCCGACCTGTTCGCCTTCCGCTTCCGCAGTACCTGGGCCGGCGCGCTGAGCACCCTGTGCATGCTGATCGCCGTGCTGCCGCTGCTGGCCCTGCAGATCCAGGCGGTGACCGACGCCATCGGCATCCTCACCCGCGAAGCGGTGCAACCGCAGATCGCCCTGGCGTTCTGCGGGCTGTTCATCCTGGTGACCATCCTGTTCGGCGCCCGCCACCTGGCCACCCGGGAAAAACACGAAGGCCTGGTGTTCGCCATCGCCTTCGAGTCGGTGGTCAAGCTGCTGGCCATGGGCGCCATCGGCCTGTACGCGCTGTATGCGGTATTCGACGGCCCGCGCGAGCTGGAGCAGTGGCTGGTGCTCAACCAGGCTGCCCTGGCCAGCCTGCACACGCCGCTGCAGGAGGGTCCGTGGCGCACCCTCTTGCTGGTGTTCTTCGCCTCGGCGATCGTCATGCCGCACATGTACCACATGACCTTCACCGAGAACCTCAACCCGCGCGCACTGGTCAGCGCCAGCTGGGGCCTGCCGCTGTTCCTGCTGCTGATGAGCCTGGCCGTGCCGCTGGTGCTGTGGGCCGGGCTGCGCCTGGGCTCGACCACCAACCCGGAGTACTTCACCCTGGGCCTGGGCATCGCCGTGGACAGCCCGACGCTGGCACTGATCGCCTACATCGGCGGCCTGTCGGCCTCCAGCGGGCTGATCATCGTCACCACCCTGGCGCTGTCCGGCATGCTGCTCAACCATGTGGTGCTGCCGCTCTACCAGCCGCCGGCCGAAGGCAACATCTACCGCTGGCTGAAATGGACGCGCCGCGCGCTGATCGTCGCCATCATCCTGGCCAGCTACGCCTTCTACAACCTGCTCGACGCCCAGCAGGACCTGGCCAACCTGGGCATCGTCTCCTTCGTCGCCACCCTGCAGTTCCTGCCCGGCGTGCTCTCGGTGCTGTACTGGCCGACCGCCAACCGCCGCGGTTTCATCGCCGGGCTGCTGGCTGGCATCGCGGTGTGGGGCGTCAGCATGCTGCTGCCGCTGCTCGGTACCCTGCCCGGCCTGTACGTGCCGGTGCTGGACCTAGTCTACGTGCTCGATGACAGCAGCTGGCACCTAGCGGCCATCGCCTCGCTGGCCATCAACGTGCTGGTGTTCACCCTGGTGTCGGTGTTCACCGACTCCAGCCCCGAGGAAGACAGCGCCGCCGAGGCCTGCGCGGTGGACAACGTGCGCCGCCCGCAACGCCGCGAACTGCTGGCCCTGTCACCCCAGGAATTCGCTGCCCAACTGGCCAAGCCGCTTGGCGCCAAGACCGCCCAGCGCGAGGTCGAACAGGCCCTGCGCGACCTGCACCTGCCCTTCGACGAGAGCCGCCCCTACGCGCTACGCCGCCTGCGTGACCGCCTGGAGGCCAACCTGTCCGGCCTGATGGGCCCCAGCGTGGCCCAGGACATCATCGAATCCTTCCTGCCCTACAAGTCCGGCAGCGAAGGCTACGTGACCGAGGACATCCACTTCATCGAGAGCCGCCTGGAGGACTACCACTCGCGCCTCACGGGCCTGGCCGCCGAGCTCGATGCCCTGCGCCGTTACCACCGCCAGACCCTGCAGGAACTGCCCATGGGCGTCTGCTCGCTGGCCAAGGATCACGAGATCCTGATGTGGAACAAGGCCATGGAAGAACTCACCGAGATCCCCGCCCAGCGCATCGTCGGCTCGCGTCTGTCGACCCTGGCCGAGCCCTGGCGCGAGTTGCTGCAGAGCTTCACCGAGATTCCCGACGAGCACCTGCACAAGCAGCGCCTGGCCCTCGACGGCCAGACCCGCTGGCTGAACCTGCACAAGGCGGCCATCGACGAGCCCCTGGCACCCGGCAACAGCGGCCTGGTGCTGCTGGTCGAGGACCTCACGGAAACCCAGATGCTCGAGGACAAGCTGGTGCACTCCGAACGCCTGGCCAGCATCGGCCGCCTGGCCGCCGGGGTGGCCCACGAGATCGGCAACCCGATCACCGGCATCGCCTGCCTGGCGCAGAACCTGCGCGAGGAACGCGAGGACGACCCGGAGCTGACCGAAATCAGCGGGCAGATCCTCGAACAGACCAAGCGGGTCACGCGCATCGTCCACTCGTTGATGAACTTCGCCCACTCCGGCAACCACCAGCAGGCCGACGAGCCGGTGTGCCTGGCGCAAATCGCCCAGGAAGCCATCGGCCTGCTGGCCCTCAACCGGCGCAGCGTCGACGTGCAGTTCTTCAACCTCTGTGACCCCGCGCACCGCGCCGAAGGCGACCCCCAGCGCCTGGCCCAGGTGCTGATCAACCTGCTCAGCAATGCCCGCGACGCCTCGCCTGCCGGCGGCGCGATCCGCGTGCGCAGCGAGGCGTCCGAGCACACCGTCGACCTGATCGTCGAGGACGAGGGCAGCGGTATTCCCAAGGGCGTGATGGACCGGCTTTTCGAGCCGTTCTTCACCACCAAGGACCCGGGAAAAGGAACCGGACTCGGCCTCGCGCTGGTCTATTCCATCGTGGAAGAGCATTATGGCCAGATAACAATCGACAGCCCGATCGACCCCGAGCAGCAACGTGGCACCCGCATCCGGGTGACGCTGCCGCGGCACATCGAGGCAATGCCACTGGCGAACTAAATTCCGAAGAACCGCATTCCCGGGAGTGCGCGCGGCCGGGCTTGGCTGCAGCACCAGGAAGCAGGTTCCGAGACCGTCGAGAGAATTCGTTTAAATGCCTCATATCCTGATCGTCGAAGACGAAACCATCATCCGCTCTGCCCTGCGTCGCCTGCTCGAACGCAACCAGTACCAGGTCAGCGAGGCCGGTTCGGTACAGGAAGCCCAGGAACGTTTCGATATTCCCGGCTTCGATCTGGTGGTCAGCGACCTGCGCCTGCCGGGCGCGCCGGGCACCGAACTGATCAAGCTCGCCCAGGGCGCGCCGGTGCTGATCATGACCAGCTACGCCAGCCTGCGCTCGGCGGTCGACTCGATGAAAATGGGCGCCGTCGACTACATCGCCAAGCCCTTCGACCATGACGAGATGCTCCAGGCCGTGGCGCGCATCCTGCGTGATCGCGAGGCGCGCAACCAGGCCGCCGGCGCGCCTGCTGCCCCGCGTGGTGCCGAGAAAGCCGACAAGGCGGCCACCGGCGAGATCGGCATCATCGGCTCCAGCCCGGCGATGCTGGAGCTGTACGGCAAGATCCGCAAGGTCGCGCCCACCGACTCCAATGTACTGGTGCAGGGCGAATCCGGTACCGGCAAGGAGCTGGTTGCCCGCGCCCTGCACAACCTGTCCAGGCGCGCCAAGGCGCCGCTGATCTCGGTGAACTGCGCGGCGATTCCGGAAACCCTCATCGAGTCCGAACTGTTCGGCCACGAGAAAGGCGCCTTCACCGGAGCCAGCGCCAGCCGCGCCGGCCTGGTGGAAGCAGCCGACGGCGGCACGCTGTTTCTCGACGAGATCGGCGAACTGCCCCTGGAAGCCCAGGCGCGCCTGCTGCGCGTGCTGCAGGAAGGCGAGATCCGCCGCGTCGGTTCGGTGCAGTCGCAAAAGGTCGATGTACGCCTGATCGCCGCGACCCACCGCGACCTGAAAACCCTGGCCAAGACCGGCCAGTTCCGTGAAGACCTCTATTACCGCCTGCACGTCATCGCCCTGAAGCTGCCGCCGTTGCGCGAGCGCGGCGCCGACGTGCTGGAAATCGCCCGCGCCTTCCTGGCCCGCCAGTCGGCGCGCATGGGCCGCACCGACCTGCACTTCGGCCCGGATGCCGAACAGGCCATCCACCACTACAGCTGGCCGGGCAACGTGCGTGAGCTGGAGAACGCCATCGAGCGCTCGGTGATCCTCTGCGACGGCAGCACCATCAACGCCGACCTGCTGGGCATCGACATCGAGCTGGAGGATCTGGACGAGGACGTGTTCATGGGCCTGGCGACACAGAGCGCCGCGGTCAACGCCACCAGCCAGGATCCCAGTGAAGACCTGTCACTGGAAGACTACTTCCAGCACTTCGTCCTCGAGCACCAGGACCACATGACCGAGACCGAGCTGGCTCGCAAGCTGGGCATCAGCCGCAAATGCCTGTGGGAACGGCGCCAGCGCCTGGGCATTCCGCGCCGCAAATCCGGAGCCGCCAGCGAGTAGCACGGCGCGCGGCGCTCTAGGGCGGGTGTTACCGCCGATCATGACAACACGTAACAAAGCCGGGGTTTACGGTAACGGAATCCCGGCTTTTTTCTGCCCACAAAAATGATGAAAATCGCAACCATCTGTTTTTAAAGGAAAAATTAAAACTGGCACGCCGAATGCTTTATCTCTGGCACAACAACAATAACAAGCATGACCCACGATAATAAAAATAAGACGTAACGGCTTCAGCACAATAAGAACAAGATCGCGGAAGGCGCAGCTAACTGATTATTTTGGAGAGGATCGCCTCTCGGCACCACAGCCAGACAGACAACAACAATAAATGTCGACGGGCAGCACCCACGGGTGAAGTCCAGGGCCGGAGGTAGCGTCAGCATCCAAAATAATCCGTTCGCTCTTGCTCCCAGTCGGGAGGTACTCCGGACCCGATCCGGAAACAGGCACCCCAACAAGAACAACAGCCTGCATAACAAGAACGACATGGCAACATTTAGGGGGGAGCTTCGGCTCCCCCAGTCGTATCCCGCCCCGGCCTGCCCGCCTCCCCGCTTACGCCCCGCTGCCACCTGATGCTAGAATCCGCGCTATTTCTGCGCCTTTCCATTATTCTGGCCGCTCAATTCGCCATACAGTGCCCTCCATGCTGAAAAAGCTGTTCAAGTCCTTTCGCTCACCGCTGCGCCGTGCGCACCAGCCCCACAGCACGCCGCACGTGCTGAACAACAACCAGCACCCGATCCAGCGCGGGCAGATCAGCCGCTACGCCATCAGCGTGGTCGAGCGCCTGCAGAACGCCGGCTACGAGGCCTACCTGGTTGGTGGCTGCGTGCGCGACCTGCTGCTGGGCATCGAGCCCAAGGATTTCGACGTCGCCACCAGCGCCACGCCCGAACAGGTCAGGGGCGAGTTCCGTAACGCCCGGGTGATCGGCCGCCGTTTCAAGCTGGTGCATGTGCACTTCGGCCGCGAGATCATCGAAACCGCTACCTTCCGCGCCAACCACCCGGAAGGCGACGAGGAAGAGAACAGCAACCAGTCCTCGCGCAACGAAAGCGGCCGCATCCTGCGTGACAACGTGTACGGCACCCTGGAAGACGACGCCCAGCGCCGTGACTTCACCATCAACGCGCTGTACTACGATCCGGTTTCCGAGCGGATTCTCGACTACGCCAACGGCATGCACGACATCCGCAACAACCTGGTGCGGCTGATCGGCAACCCCACCCAGCGCTATCAGGAAGACCCGGTGCGCATGCTGCGTGCGGTGCGCTTCGCCGCCAAGCTGGACTTCGATATCGAGAAGCACAGCGCCGACCCGATCCACGACCTGGCGCACCTGCTGGGCGGCATCCCCGCCGCGCGCCTGTTCGATGAAGTGCTCAAGCTGTTTCTCAGCGGCTACGCCATCTACACCTACGACCTGCTGGTCGACTACGGCCTGTTCGGCCAGCTGTTCCCGGCCAGCGCCGCGGCGCTGCGCCAGAACCCGGAATATACCGACACGCTGATCCGCAACGCCCTGGACAACACCGACCTGCGCATCCACCAGGGCAAGCCGGTGACCCCGGCCTTCCTGTTCGCCGCCCTGCTCTGGCCGGCCCTACCGGCTCGGGTGATTCGGCTGCAGGAGCGCGGCATGCCGGCCATCCCGGCCATGCAGGAAGCGGCCCACGAGCTGATCGCCGAGCAGTGCCAGCGCATCGCCGTACCGAAGCGTTTCACCCTGCCGATCCGCGAGATCTGGGACATGCAGGAGCGCCTGCCACGCCGCAGCGGCAAGCGTGCCGACCTGCTGCTGGAGAATCCACGCTTTCGCGCCGGCTACGACTTCCTGCTGCTGCGCGAAAGTGCTGGCGAGCAAACCGGCGGCCTGGGCGAGTGGTGGACCGACTACCAGGACGCCAGCGACAGTGATCGCCGAGTGATGATCCGCAACCTGTCGGGCAAGGACGAGCCCGGCAGCGCGCCACGCAAGCGCCGTCGCAGTGGCGGCGCCAAGCGCAAGCGCACGCCCCAGGGCGGCGGCGCCGGCGAGTAAGCGATGGAACGCGTCTATATCGGCCTGGGCAGCAACCTGGCCGACCCCGCCGAACAGCTGCGCCAGGCCCTGGCGGCGCTGGAGCAGCTGCCGCACAGTCGCCTCGCTGCGGTGTCCTCCTTCTATGTCAGCGATTCACTGCTGCCCGGTCAGCCCCGCTACACCAACGCCGTCGCCGCCCTGGATACCGTGCTGCAACCGCTGCAGTTGCTCGATGCCCTGCAAGCCATCGAGCTGGATCAGGGCCGCGAGCGCATTGAGCGCTGGGGGCCGCGCACCCTGGATCTGGACATCCTGCTGTTCGGCAATCAGCTGATCGACGAGCCGCGCCTGCGCGTGCCCCATTACCAGATGCACCTGCGCGCCTTCGTGCTTTACCCCCTGGCGGAGATCGCCACCGACGATCTGCAACTGCCCGACGGCCGCCCCCTCGGCGAGCTGCTGGCGGCCTGCCCATTCGAGGGCCTGGAACGCCTCACGCCCTGACGCCAGTGGCCGTGCCCCTGGCGGTAACGTCGTAACAGCGCGGTAACACATTCGATTGACTTGCGCCCCTGCCATCGGGACTATAGCCACCCATTGCCCCTGCCGGGGCCACATTGAAGCAGCCCCGCTGCCCCTTCGATGCCAACGTGAACCTGCTCCACGAGAGCCTGCATGAACAGGCCCGCACAGGTTCCGAGTGAGGATACGTTCATGCCTGATGTAACCCTGACCACCCTGCGCGCGCTCAAGCAGAAGGGTGAGAAAATCGCCATGCTGACCTGTTACGACGCCACCTTCGCCGATGCCTGCAGCAAGGCCGGGGTCGAAGTGCTGCTGATCGGCGACTCGCTGGGCATGGTGCTGCAGGGGCACGACAGCACCCTGCCGGTGAGCATGGCCGATACCGTCTACCACACGGCCAGCGTCAAGCGCGGCAATGCCGGCGCGCTGATCGTCGCCGACCTGCCGTTCATGGCCAACGCTACGCTCGAGCAGACGTTGCACAACTCGGGCCTGCTGATGCAGGCCGGCGCCCACATGATCAAGGTCGAAGGCGCCGCCTGGCTGGCCGAATCGATCAGCAAGCTGGCCGAACGTGGCGTGCCGGTATGCGCGCACATGGGCCTGACGCCCCAGGCAGTGAACATCCTCGGTGGCTACAAGGTGCAGGGTCGTGAGCACAACCAGGCGCGCCAGATGGTCGCCGACGCCATCGCCCTGGAGCAGGCCGGTGCCGCCATGCTGCTGCTCGAGTGCGTGCCGAGCGACCTGGCCGGCGAAATCAGCCGGACGGTGAAGGTGCCGGTGATCGGCATCGGCGCCGGCCCGCAGACCGACGGCCAGGTGCTGGTACTGCACGACATGCTCGGCCTGTCGCTGAGCGGCCGGGTGGCCAAGTTCGTGAAGAACTTCATGGGCGGCCAGGCGAGCATCCAGGATGCCCTCGCCGCCTACGTGAAAGAAGTGAAAGCAGTCAGCTTCCCCGCCGCCGAGCACGGATTCTCCGCATGAACACCGTCAACACCGTGCGCGAGCTGCGCGCCGCCGTTGCCCAGGCTCGCCGGGAAGGCAAGCAGATCGCCCTGGTGCCGACCATGGGCAACCTGCACGCCGGCCATGCCGCGCTGGTGGAAAAAGCCGCCCAGCGCGCCGATTTCGTGGTCGCCAGCATCTTCGTCAACCCGATGCAGTTCGGCCCCGCCGAGGACCTCGACAAGTACCCACGCACCCTGCAGGCCGACCAGCAGCGCCTGATCGACGCCGGCTGCCATCTGCTGTTCCACCCGGATGTCGAGGAGATGTACCCCGGCGGCATGGGCGAGCAGACGCGGGTCAGCGTGCCCGGCGTGTCCGAAGGCCTGTGCGGCACCAGCCGCCCCGGGCACTTCGAAGGCGTGGCGACGGTGGTGACCAAGCTGTTCAACATGGTGCAGCCGGATCTGGCGGTGTTCGGCCAGAAGGACTTCCAGCAACTGGCGGTGATCCGCACCATGGTGCGCGACCTGAACATGCCGATCGAGATCATCGGCGAGCCGACGGTACGCGCCGAGAGCGGCCTGGCGCTGTCCTCGCGCAACGGCTACCTCAGCGACGAGCAGCGCGCGACCGCCAGCGTGCTCTATCGCTCGCTCAAGCATATCGCCGGGGCCATCCAGGGCGGTGAACGCGATCTGCCCAAACTGCTCGCCGACGCCCAGCGCCAGCACGCCGCTGCGGGCCTGCGCGCCGATTACCTGGAAGTGCGTGAAGCCCGGGCCCTGCGCCCGGCCAGCCCCGGCGACCGCGAGCTGGTGGTGCTGGTGGCCGCTTACCTGGGTAACACCCGACTGATCGATAACCTGACTTTCACCCTGGATCAGGGTTACTGATATACCGCAGCACGCCTACACTGAAAGCCCGGACGATCAGCCGGGCTTTTTAATGCCTGAATCACCGCCAACCGAAGCCTCAACAAGGAAGCCCTATGGCGTATCACCGTCAGCCGCTCGATGTTCTCGCCCTTCCCACCTGGCAGGCGCTGCAGCAGCACCGCCAGGCCATGCAGCACTTCAGCATGCGCGACGCCTTCGCGGGCAACCCAAAGCGTTTCGAGCAGTTTTCCCTGAGCAGTTGCGGCTTGTTTCTCGACTATTCGAAGAACCTGGCCAGCGACCAGACCATCGCCCTGCTGATGGCCCTGGCCCGCGAAGTCGGCCTGGAGCAGTCGATCCGCGCCATGTTCGACGGCGAGAAACTCAACGCTTCGGAAGGCCGCCCGGCGCTGCATACCGCCCTGCGCCGACCGCTGGGCGACAAGGTGCTGGTCGACGGCGTCGATGTGATGCCCCAGGTGCAGCGTGTACTGCAGCAGATGACCGAACTGGTCGGGCGCATCCACAGCGGCCTGTGGCGCGGCTTCACCGAAAAACCGATCACCGACGTGGTGAACATCGGCATCGGCGGCTCCTTCCTCGGCCCGCAGCTGGTCTCCGAGGCGCTGCTGCCCTTCGCCCAGCGCGGCGTGCGCTGCCATTACCTGGCCAATATCGACGGCAGTGAGTTCCATGAACTGTCGGCCAAGCTGCAGGCGGAAACCACCCTGTTCATCGTTTCGTCGAAGTCCTTCGGCACCCTGGAAACCTTGAAGAACGCCCAGGCCGCACGCGGCTGGTACCTGGCCCAAGGCGGCTCGGAGGCCGAGCTGTACCGCCACTTCATCGCCGTGTCGAGCAACCGCGAGGCGGCGGTGAGCTTCGGCATCCGCGAGGAAAACATCTTTCCGATGTGGGACTGGGTGGGCGGCCGTTACTCGCTGTGGTCGGCCATCGGCCTGCCGATTGCCCTGTCCATCGGCATGTCCAACTTCAAGGAACTGCTGGCCGGCGCCTACAGCATGGACATGCACTTCAAGACCGCCCCGTTCGAGCAGAACATGCCGGTGCTGCTGGCCTTGCTGGGCATCTGGTACGGCAATTTCTGGGAGGCCCAGAGCCAGGCGATCCTGCCGTACGACCATTACCTGCGCAACATCACCAAGCACCTGCAGCAGCTGGACATGGAGTCCAACGGCAAGAGCGTGCGCCAGGATGGCAGCCCGGTGGGCGGCGCCACCGGCCCGGTGATCTGGGGCGGCGTGGGCTGCAACGGCCAGCACGCCTACCACCAGTTGCTGCACCAGGGCACCCAGCTGATTCCGGCGGACTTTATCGTGCCGGTGGTCAGCTTCAACCCGGTCGCCGACCACCACCAGTGGCTGTACGCCAACTGCCTGTCGCAGAGCCAGGCACTGATGCTTGGCAAGTCCCGCGAGGAGGCCGAGGCCGAACTGCGTGCCAAGGGCATGGGCGAGGACGACGTGCAGCGCCTGGCGCCGCACAAGGTGATTCCCGGCAACCGGCCGAGCAACACCCTGGTGCTCGAACGCATCAGCCCGCGCCGCCTCGGCGCCCTGGTGGCACTGTACGAGCACAAGGTGTTCGCCCAGAGCGCCATCTGGGGCATCAACGCCTTCGATCAGTGGGGCGTCGAGCTCGGCAAGGAGCTGGGCAAGGGCGTGTACTCGCGCATGGTCGGCAGCGAGCAAGCCAGCGCCGAAGACGGCTCCACCCAGGGGCTGATCAACTACTTCCGCGGGCGCCACCGCGGTTGATCCTTGTTGCAGGCGCCCGGCAATGGGCGTCTGCAACACTTTGCGTCACTCAGCGACAGCACCTCAAAACTTGGCTGCTACCCTTGATGTCTATTGCGGACATAACAACAAAGGTACCCGCCATGTCTCTCCCCCATCGCTATCCCGTCAGCGACGCCGCGCGCCAGCGTACCCACCTCGACGACGCAGCCTACCAACGCCTCTATCGCCAGTCGGTCGACGATCCGCAGACTTTCTGGGGCGAGCAGGCCAAGGCCTTTCTCGACTGGTTCAAGCCTTGGGACGAAGTCTGCAGCGGCAGCCTGGGCCAGGGCGACGCTCGCTGGTTTTCCGGCGGTCAGCTGAATATCAGCCACAACTGCATCGACCGCCACCTGGCCGCGCGCGGCGATCAGGTCGCGCTGATCTGGGAAGGCGACGACCCGCAGGCTTCGGCACGCATCACCTACCGGGAGCTGTACCAGCAGGTCTGCCGCCTGGCCAATGTGCTGAAGAGCCGCGGCGTGAAAAAGGGCGACCGGGTGTGCATCTACATGCCGATGATCCCCGAGGCGGCCTACGCCATGCTCGCCTGCACCCGTATCGGTGCGGTGCATTCGGTGGTGTTCGGCGGCTTTTCGCCGGACGCCCTGCGCGACCGCATTGTCGATGCCGACTGCCGCACGCTGATCACCGCCGATGAAGCGGTGCGCGGCGGCAAGCTGATTCCCCTCAAGGGCAATGTCGACAAGGCGCTGAAGAGCTGCCCAGACGTGTCCACCGTGCTGGTGGTCAAGCGCACCGGCAACACGGTCGACTGGGACGACAAGCGCGACCTCTGGTACGCCGAGGCTGTGCAGCAGGTGGCGGCCGACTGCCCCGCCGAGCCGATGGATGCCGAAGCCCCGCTGTTCATCCTCTACACCTCCGGCAGCACCGGCAAACCCAAGGGCGTGCTGCACAGCACCGCCGGCTACCTGCTGCAGGCAGCGATGACCCACAAGTACGTGTTCGACTACCACGACGGCGACATCTACTGGTGCACCGCCGATGTCGGCTGGGTCACCGGCCACAGCTACATCGTCTACGGCCCGCTGGCCAATGGCGCCACCAGCCTGATCTTCGAGGGCGTGCCCAACTACCCGGACACCTCGCGTTTCTGGCAGGTGATCGACAAGCACCAGGTGAACATCTTTTACACCGCGCCGACCGCCCTGCGCGCGCTGATGCGCGAAGGCGAGGCGCCGGTGAAGAAAGCCTCGCGCAGCAGCCTGCGCCTGCTCGGCAGCGTCGGCGAGCCGATCAATCCGGAAGCCTGGGAGTGGTACTTCAAGGTGGTCGGCGAACAGCGCTGCCCCATCGTCGACACCTGGTGGCAGACCGAGACCGGCGCCATCATGATCACCCCGCTGCCCGGCGCCACGGACCTCAAACCGGGCTCGGCGACGCGGCCGTTCTTCGGCGTGCAGCCGGTGCTGCTCGACGAGCAAGGCAAGGAAATCGATGGTCCCGGCGCCGGCGTGTTGGCGATCAAGGCCAGTTGGCCGAGCCAGATCCGCAGCGTGTATGGCGACCACCAGCGCATGCTGGAAACCTACTTCACCGCCTACCCCGGCTACTACTTCAGCGGTGACGGTGCACGCCGCGACGAGGACGGTTACTGGTGGATCACCGGGCGCATCGACGACGTGATCAACGTCTCCGGCCACCGCATCGGCACCGCCGAGGTGGAGAGCGCCCTGGTGCTCCACGACGCCGTGGCCGAAGCCGCCGTGGTCGGCTACCCCCATGACGTCAAGGGCCAGGGCATCTACGCCTTCGTCACCACCATGAACGGCGTGGAGCCCGGTGAAGAACTGAAGAAAGAACTGCTCAGCCTGGTCGGCAAGGAAATCAGCAGCTTCGCCAAACCGGAGCTGATCCAGTGGGCGCCCGGTTTGCCGAAGACCCGCTCGGGCAAGATCATGCGCCGCATCCTGCGCAAGATCGCCTGCAACGAACTGGACAGCCTCGGTGATACCTCGACCCTGGCCGACCCGGCGGTGGTCGACAGCCTGGTGGCCGAGCGGCTCAATTGCTGACTGCCGCTCCCGGGCATCGGCCAATGCGGCCTGACTTGTGGCCGGCAGCCGCGCGCATTAGGCTCGCGGCATGGAAATCATTCGCCGCCGTATCGAACAGCAAGCCCTGAGCCTGAGCGGTATTTCCCTGGGCCAGATCGACTTCGAAAACCCCAAGGGCGACCCCGGCCTGTTCGGCCCGGAGGCGGTGTGCTGGCGTATCCACGGCGACTTCACCAGCATGCTGATCGGCGGCATCACCGCCCTGCTGCTGCAGGCCCTGCACCCACTGGCGCTGGCCGGGGTCTGGGATCACTCCAATTTTCGCGAGGACCTGCTCGGCCGCCTGCGCCGCACCGGCCAGTTCGTTTCCGGCACCACCTTCGCCAGCCGGGCCGACGCCGACTGGCTGATCGACAAGGTCCGGCGCATCCACCTGCACGTGGTCGGTACCGCGCCGGATGGCCGCCCCTACAGCGCCAGCGACCCCGAACTGCTGACCTGGGTGCATGTCGCCGAGGTGCACAGCTTCCTGCGGGCCCACCTGCGCTACCTCAACCCGCAGATGAGCGGCGCCGATCAGGATCGCTACTACGCCGAGATCGCCCTGGTGGCCGAACGCCTGGGCGCGCGCGACGTGCCGCGCGACCGCGCGCAGATCGACAGCTACCTGCAGCGCATGCGCAGCCAGTTGTTGTGCGACGCGCGCTCGCGGGAAATCCTGCGCATCCTGCTGGCGGCACCTGCGCCCAGCCGGCTGGCCGCACCGGTGGGCAAGCTGTTCATGCAGGCCGGCATCGACCTATTGCCAGACTGGGCACAGCAGATGCTCGACCAACCCATGACGCCGCTGCGCAGCCGCCTGGTACGCAGCGGCGTGCATGGCATCGCGCCGGTCATTCGCTGGGCGGTGCGCAGTGGCTCGCTGCACCGGTCGCGTATTCGCATGGGCCTGCCGCCATACTGAGCGTCCGGCAAGCCCGCCAGGCGTTCAACCGATTCCAGGGGTGGTAGACTGCGCGCCCCTTTTCCACGAGTCGCCGCCATGCCGTCTCTCGACCAGGCGATGCGCGCCGCACTCGCCAATCGCCAAGCCCTGATCGCCGAGCTGCACGAGCAGAGCACCGATTGCTATCGACTGTTCCACGGCAGCCAGGAAGGCGCCGGCGGCCTGACCGTCGACCGCTACGGCCCGCAGCTGATGGTGCAGAGCTTTCACCAGACGCTGAGCCGCGACGAGCTACTGGCCCTGCACGAGCAGGTCAACGAAACCCTCGAGCTGTCCACCCTGCTGGTCTACAACGACCGCTCCAGGGGCAACTCGCGGGTCGATCGCAGCGACCCTGTATACAGCGCCGCTGACGATGCGCTGGTCGACCTGGTGGGTCGGGAGTGGGGCCTCGATTACCGGGTGCGCGGCCGGCATGCCGGCCAGGACCCACTGCTGTTTCTCGACCTGCGCAACGCCCGCGGCTGGGTGCAGCGCCACAGCGCCGGGAAAAGCGTGCTCAACCTGTTCGCCTACACCTGCGGCGTGGGCCTGAATGCCGCCGCTGGCGGTGCCCGCGAGGTGGTGAACCTCGACTTCGCCGAAGGCAACCTGGCGGTCGGCCGCGAGAACGGCGCGCTCAACCCGGATCTGCCGGCCATGCAGTTCGTGCAATCGGATTACTTTCCGGCGATCCGCCAGTGGGCCGGTCTGCCCATCGCGTCCCGGCGCGGCCAGAAGCTGCCAAGCTACCCACGCCTGGAACAGCGCCAGTTCGACCTGGTGTTTCTTGACCCGCCGGCCTGGGCAAAGAGCGCCTTTGGCACCGTCGACCTGCTGCGCGATTACCAGAGCCTGCTCAAGCCGGCGATTCTCGCCACCGCCGAAGACGGCACCCTGGTGTGCTGCAACAACCTGGCAAAGGTGCCCCTGGACGAGTGGCGCGAGCAGGTGCTGCGCTGCGCCGCAAAGCTGGGCCGTCCGGTACGCGAGCACGAGCAGTTGCAGCCGGCCGCGGACTTTCCCTCGAGCGATGGCAACCCGCCGCTGAAGACCCTGGTTCTGCATTTCTGACAGGCAGCAGCCTCCCGCGGAACCAAGGCCCCATGCCATAATCCAAGGCACTCCCGCCAGGAAGATGAAGCGAGACCATGCCCAAAGGATTGCGCCGCGCCGCCACCGCCCTGTTGATCGCCCTGGGGCTGTACAGCCTGATCGGCTTCCTGATCCTGCCAGGCGTCGCCCTGCGCATCGCCAATCAGCAGCTGGAGAATTACGCCACCCAGCCGGCGCGGCTGGATCGTCTGCAGCTCAACCCCTTTACCCTGGAACTGAAACTGTGGGGCCTGCACCTGGGCGAGCCCGGCAAGGAGCAGGTGGCGTTCGAACACCTGGCGGTCGACCTGCAGCTGGACAGCCTGTGGAGCGGCGCCCTGCACCTGGCGGACGTGACCCTGGTCAAGCCGCACACCGAGGTCCGTTTCGCCAAGAACGGCAGCCTGAACCTGGCGCAACTGTTCAAGCTGCCGCCCAGCGAGCCCAAGCCCGACGAGCCCAGCGAGCCGTTCCCCCTGCGTATCGATCGTATCGAACTCGCCGGCGGCAACCTGCGCTTTCAAGACCTGCGCCCGCAGGAGCCGATCGACATCCACTACGACGACCTGAACCTCGAGCTGCACAACCTCAGCACCCTGCCCGACGACAACGCCGACATGACCCTGGTGGCCACCGGCCCGGCCGGTGGGCGCATCGACTGGCGCGGCGAGCTGAGCCTCAGCCCATTCAGCTCCAGCGGCACCCTGAAGATCACCGACGAGCCGATGCAGGCCTTCTGGCCCTACGTGCGCGACGCCGTGCCGCTGGTGCTCGAGCAGGGCGTGGTGAATCTCGCCACCGACTACCGCCTGGACCTGCGCAAGGGCACCGAGCTGACCCTCAGCAACACGCGCATCAAGGCCGCGCCCTTCGCCATGAAAGCGCCGGACGGCAAGCCGCTGATCAAGCTGCAATCCCTGGAAGTCAGCGAAGCCGCGCTGGATCTGGCCAAGCAGCAGGTGGTGATCGGCAAGGTGCGCGGGCAGCAGCTCGAAGCCTGGGCAGCGCGGGAAAAAGATGGCGAGCTGGACTGGCAGAAGCTGTTGGCTGGAGAGGCTGGCCAAGGCGCCAAGCAGGCCCCGGCAGCCGGCACCGAGCAGCCAAAGCCCGCCAAAGCAGAAAACGCCCCGCAGGCGGCGAAACAGCCGGCCAGGCCCTGGCAGGTACAGATCAAGGACGCACAACTGCGTGATTACCACGCCCACCTGGTGGATCGCGTACCCGACGAGGAAGTCGCCGTCGAACTCGGCCCGCTCAACCTCGACATGCAGAATTTAGACAGCCTGGGCACCTCGCCCGTCACCCTCAAGCTGGATACCGGGGTCGGCAGGCAGGGCAAGCTCGAGGCCCAGGGCCAGGTGCAGCTGAGCCCGACCACCGCCAGCCTGAAGGTCGCCACCCGCAACCTCGATATGCGCGTGTCCCAGGCCTATATCAGCCCCTTCGTGCACCTGGAACTGCGCAGCGGCCTGCTGAGCAGCGACCTCGACGTCGCCCTGACCAGCACCGAGCCGCTGGCGCTGCGCGTGCAGGGCAAGGCCCAGGTGACCCAGCTGCATACCCTCGACACCCTCAAGGACCGCGACCTGCTGCGCTGGAAGCAGCTCGACCTGGGCGGTATCGATTACCGCCATGGCGAGCGCCTGGACATCGAACGGGTCGACCTGCAGCAGCCTTATGCCCGCTTCATCATCAACGAAGACCTGACCACCAACGTCAACGAACTGATCATCAGGCAGCCAGCTGGCAATGCCGCGCAGGCGCAGTCGTCTGCCACGGCGGCCGAGAGCAAACCGCTGGCGATCCGCATCGGCGAGGTCAGCCTCAGGGATGGCTCGGCCAACTTCGCCGACTTCAGCCTCAGGCCCAACTTCGCCACCGCCGTGCAGCAGCTCAATGGCCGCATCGGCACCCTCGACAGCACAGGCAACACGCCTGCTCCGGTGGATATCAGCGGCAAGGTCGACCGCTACGCACCGGTCAGCATCAAGGGCAGCCTGACGCCGTTCGACCCGCTGCAGAGCCTGGACATCGCCACTCAGTTCAAGCAGGTCGAACTGACCACCCTGACGCCCTACTCCGGCAAGTTCGCCGGCTACCGCATCCGCAAGGGCCGCCTGAACCTGGACCTGCACTACCGCATCAACGACGGCAAGCTCAACGCCGAGAACAAGGTGCTGGTCGAGCAGCTGCAGCTTGGCGAGAAGGTCGACAGCCCGGATGCCGTCGACCTGCCGATCCGCCTGGCCGTGGCCCTGCTCAAGGACACCCAGGGGCGCATCGCCCTGGAGCTGCCGCTGCAGGGCAATCTCAACGACCCGCAGTTCAGCGTCATGCCGATCGTCTGGCAGACTCTGCGCAACCTGGTGCTGCGCACCGCCCAGGCGCCCTTCAAGTTCATTGGCGGCCTGGTCAGCGGCGGCAGCGAGATGGACCTCAGCACCGTGCTGTTCGCCCCGGGCAGTGCCGAGCTGGACGGCCAGGCCCGTAAAGCCCTCGACACCCTGGCCAGCGCCCTGCAGGAGCGCCCGGCCCTGCGCCTGGAAATCGAAGGCGCTGCCGCCCAGAGCAGCGACGGCCCGCTGCTCGCCGAACGGCGCCTGGAGCGCGAGTATCAGGATTATCTGTACCGCATCATGCAGCGCCGTGGTGACCAGGTTCCGGCCAGCGCCGAGGAGCTGGTGGTGCCCGAGGAGGAAAAAGCGCCGTTGCTCGAAGGCATCTACCGCGCCCGCCTCAAGCAGCAGCCACCGGCCGACTGGGCCGAACTGAATGATGAACAACGCACCGCGAAACTGCATGCGGCGGTGCTGGCGTCCTGGAGCGACAGCCGCGGCCTGCAGCGTCAGCTGGCGCAGGCACGAGCGGCGGCGATCAAGGCCTATCTGGCGGACAATGGCAAACTGGCGGACGAGCGTATCTACCTGCTCGACGTCAACCTGGGCCAGGCCGAACCCGACGGCCGCGTGGCCACCCCTCTTCATCTGGGCAGCGAGTGATGCACATGAAACGACTGAGTCTGCTGCTGATGCTGTGCGCCAGCCCCCTGCTGAGCCATGCCGACACGCTGCGCTGCGGCAGCAAGCTGGTGAACCTGGGCGATCGCACCTTCGAGGTGATGCAGAAATGCGGCGAGCCGGCGTTCCGCGATCCGGTCGGCTATACCGTTGGCCCCTACAACCGACGTGAAACCAACATCGAGGAATGGGCCTATGAGCCCAGCAACGGCATGTTCACCATCCTGACCTTCGAGGGCAATCGGCTGACGCGCATCGAGCGCAAACGCCGGCAATGACCATGATCAAGACACTCATCCCCTGCGTCCTGCTGGTGCTGCTCGCCGGCACCGCGAATGCTGCGACCTGGCGCTGCGGCAGCGCGATCGCCAGCACAGGCGACACCACGGCCGAGGTGCAGGCCAAATGCGGCGAGCCGAACAACCGCGACTTCATCGGCTACAAGGAGCAGACCGACCGCTACGGCTTCACCCATGAGGTGCAGATCGAGGAATGGAACTACGGCCCGCGCAACGGCATGAACTACTTCCTGCGCTTCGTGGGCAATCGCCTGGAGCGGATCGACAGCAAGCGCGGCGACTAGCTTGCTGCCACATCAGGTGGGCGACGACAGGATGCCGTCGCCGGAAAGCCCCTGGAACCTGATCAAAGTCCTCAAGCACAGGCTCGTCGATTTTGGCTGCTGAGTGGCGCAAGCGGCCATTTGCCGTGGTGGGCTAAAGCCCACCCTACAGATCGTGCTAGCCTCGTAGGTTGGGCCGGGCGGCGATCCGCTTCAGCCCACCAATATGAGCAGATTTGAAATTGCAGCATTACCGGCCGCTTTTGCCTGTAGCAACCTCTTTCATACCGTCTAAGAAGATCGTGAGCAGGTTCTTAGCCGCGGGCGGCTTTGACCGCCTGGATGTAGGGTTCAGCATTGCGCTGATCCTGGATCAGGGCGATGAAATCATTGCCGTCGGCGTCCTTGGCATCCAGGTCATAACCGGCCTCGACGAAGAAGCCTACGAAACGCTCGAAGTCGTGATCGCGCAGGCCACGGTAGGCCTTGACCAGCTTGTGCAGCGAGGGCGGCGTGGCATCGGCCGGTTCCACGGCGAGAAACAGCTTGATCTGCTCATCGCTCACGTCGTCGCCAATCACCTGCTTCTTGTCTTTACGCATCGCTCACTCCAGCCAACCAGAATACACGGGGCCGGCAGTGTAACGCCGGCGCTGCAGCCGCTCAACGCACGTCGTGATCAACGCCTGCAGCCGGTTTTTCTAACACCACGGTACATCAGTCGCTAGCCGACATAAGTCAACACCCACGGACCCGGTGCCGCTCTATACTGGCGGCACTCCTTCAGGAAGCGCCACCATGCCTACCCTGTTCGCCGCGTGCCGCCAGAGCCTGCGTAGTGGCTACACCTGGGCCAGCCTGCGCGGCGACCTGGCCGCCGGCCTGACGGTTGGCATCATCGCCATTCCCCTGGCCATGGCCCTGGCGATCGCCGTCGGCGTGGCGCCGCAACACGGCCTGTACACGGTGTTGGTCGCCGCTCCGCTGATCGCCCTGTGTGGTGGTTCGCGCTTCAACATCTCCGGCCCCACCGCCGCCTTCGTGGTGATCCTGCTGCCGATCACCGGGCAGTTCGGCATCGGCGGGCTGCTGCTGTGCACCCTGATGGCGGGGCTGATCCTGATCGCCCTGGGGCTGGTCAAGGCCGGCCGCCTGATCGAGTTCGTGCCCTACCCGGTCACCCTCGGTTTCACCGCCGGCATCGGCATCGTCATCGCCACCCTGCAGCTCAAGGATCTGCTCGGCCTGCAACTGGCCGGGCAGCCGAGCCACTACGTGCAGCAGCTGCAGATGCTCTGGCAGGCGTTACCCGGCATCCAGCTCGGCGACAGCCTGGTGGCCCTGGCCTGCCTGGCCGTGTTGCTGCTATGGCCGCGGCTGGTACCGCGGGTGCCCGGGCATCTGGCAGCACTTACGGTCGGCGCTTTACTGGGCTTGCTGCTGGAGCATGGCGGCCTGTCGGTGGCGACGCTCGGTGAACGCTTCAGCTACAGCGTCGATGGCATCAGCTACCCAGGCATTCCGCCTTTCCTGCCGAGCTTCGCCTGGCCCTGGCAGTTGCCGGGCGCCGATGGCCAGCCGCTGCTGCTGTCGTTCGAGCTGATCCGCCAGTTGCTGGCGCCGGCCTTTGCCATCGCCATGCTTGGCGCCATCGAGTCGCTGCTCTGCGCGGTGGTCGCCGACGGCATGACCGGCAGCAGGCACGACCCCAACGCCGAACTGCTCGGCCAGGGCATCGGCAACCTGGTGGCACCGCTGTTCGGCGGCATCACCGCCACCGCGGCCATCGCCCGCAGTGCCACCAACGTGCGGGCCGGCGCCTGTTCGCCGCTGGCGGCGATCATCCACGCCGGCGTGGTGCTGGCCGCCATCCTGTTTCTCGCCCCGCTGTTCAGCTATCTGCCGATGGCCGCCCTGGCTGCCCTGTTGCTGATGGTGGCCTGGAACATGAGCGAAGCCCACCACGTGGCCCATACCCTGCGCATCGCGCCACGCAGCGACGTGCTGGTGCTGCTCACCTGCCTCTCGCTGACGGTACTGTTCGACATGGTGCTGGCAGTGGGCGTCGGCCTGCTGCTGGCCGCCGGGCTGTTCATCAAGCGCATGAGCGAGCTGACCGATGCCCGGCGCCTGCCCAGCCACGGCCACCAGGCCCTGAGCGACCTGCCCGAGCACGTGCTGGCCCTGGCCATCCGCGGGCCGCTGTTCTTTGGCGCCGCGCAGCGCACCCTGGAAACCCTGCGCCGCCTCGACCCGCATATCCGCGTGGTGATTCTGGATGTCAGCGCCGTGCCGATGCTCGACATGACCGCCCTCGCCGCCCTGCACAGCACCGTGCTGGAATACCGCCAGCAGGGCATCGCCCTGATCGTCAGCGGCGCCTCGCCGTCACTGCGCCTGAAGCTGCGCCGGGCCGGCCTGCAGCGAGCCCACGGGCGCCTCAGCTACGCCCGGGATCTGCCCCAGGCGCGGGCGATCTGCGAGGGCTGGCCCGGCGACGCCTGAAACGCGCCCCGGCCAGCCGAAGGGCTTGGAAGCCGCTCACGATCTTGCGGCTCGATTTCAGCGCTTTGCCTGCAAAGTGGCGGAAGAGGCCATTTGCAGTGGTGGGCTAAAGCCCACCCTACAGATCGTGCCAGCCCCGTAGGGTGGGCTTCAGCCCACCAATATCAGCAGGTTTGAAATCGCAGCACGACCGGCCGCTTTGTAGCAGTCTCTTTAATGTCGCCTAAAAAGATCGTGAACAGGCTCTCAGAGCCCCTTGACCGCGAAGATGCCCGGCGCGTTGCGCCAGTAGCCCTTGTAATCCATGCCGTAACCGAAGATATAGCGGTCGATGCACGGCAGGCCGACGTAATCGGCTTTCAGGTCCGGGCGTGCCTTGCGATCGTGATCCTTGTCGATCAGCACCGCCGTGTGCACGTTGGCGGCACCGGCGTGGTGACAGAAGTCGATGATGGCGCCCAGGGTGTGCCCTTCGTCGAGGATGTCGTCGATGATCAGCACGTCGCGGTCGATGAACGACACTTCCGGCTTGGCCTTCCAGAACAACTCGCCGCCGCTGGTCTGGTTACGGTAGCGGCTGGCGTGCAGGTAGCTGGCCTCCAGCGGGAAGCCGAGCTGGGTCAGCAGTTTGCCGGAGAAGATCAGCCCGCCGTTCATCACGCAGAACACCACCGGGTTGCGCTCGGCCAGGTCGGCGTTGATGGCCGCCGCGACGCGGGTGATGGCGGCCTCCACGTCGGCTTCGCTGTACAGGCAGTCGGCTTCGGCCATTACCTGGCGGATGTGGGCGAGATCGGCAGACATATCGTGTCCTCGTAGGCGGGCTGGCATGCACCGCATGGGTGGCCCCGGCGCAGGAGTTGATCACCGGGTCAGAAAAAAGCCGGCAACGTTACGCATCCGCTCGGCAAGGCGCAAGCGCCGGCATCAACACGCGACAGATGGCACAGCCGTTGCTCGGCGAATGCAAAAAGTTCCATATCCGCTGCGCCAAGTTGCGATGCAATGCTTTAATCTAGCGTGTTTTTTGCCCATTTTTGCCGGAGACCCCGCAATGCCCGTCCTCGAGATCCGCCACCCGCTGATTCGCCACAAGATCGGCCTCATGCGCCGCGCGGATATCAGTACCAAGAACTTCCGCGAGCTGGCCCAGGAAGTGGGCGCCCTGCTCACGTACGAGGCGACCAAGGATCTGCGCCTGGAAACCTATGAAATCGAAGGCTGGGCCGGCCCCGTGCAGGTCGAGAAGATCTCCGGCAAGAAGATCACCGTGGTGCCGATCCTGCGGGCCGGCATCGGCATGCTCGACGGGGTGCTCAGCCTGATTCCGGGTGCCAAGGTCAGCGCCGTAGGCGTGGCGCGTAACGAAGAAACCCTGCAGGCGCACACCTACCTGGAAAAGCTGGTGCCGGAAATCAACGAGCGCCTGGCGATGATCATCGACCCGATGCTGGCCACCGGCTCCTCCATGGTCGCCACCATCGACCTGTTGAAGAAGGCCGGCTGCAAGGAGATCCGCGCCATGGTGCTGGTCGCCGCCCCCGAAGGCATCAAGGCGGTGAACGAGGCGCACCCGGACGTGCAGATCTATACCGCGTCCATCGACCAGCGCCTCAATGAACACGGCTACATCATCCCGGGCCTCGGTGATGCCGGCGACAAGATCTTCGGCACCAAGCAAAAGGACGCCTGATCGATGCACGACGAATACAACGATCCGTTGTGGCGGCAGGTGCTGTCCGGTGCGCAGATGCTCTTTGTGGCCTTTGGCGCGTTGGTGCTGATGCCGCTGATCACCGGCCTGGATCCCAATGTGGCGCTGTTCACGGCGGGCCTGGGCACCATCCTGTTCCAGATCGTCACCGGCCGCCAGGTGCCGGTATTCCTGGCCTCGAGCTTCGCGTTCATCACCCCGATCATCCTCGCCAAGGGCCAGTTCGGCCTGGCCGAAACCATGGGCGGCGTGGTCGCGGCGGGCTTCGTCTACACCTTTCTCGGCCTGGCCGTGAAGATCAAGGGCACCGGTTTCATCGACCGCCTGCTGCCGCCGGTGGTGATCGGCCCGGTGATCATTTCCATCGGCCTGGCCATGGCACCGATCGCTGCCAACATGGCCATGGGCAAGGCCGGTGACGGCAGCGTGCTGCTGCCCTACAGCACGGCGATGTGGATTTCCATGCCGACCCTGCTGACCACCCTGATCGTCGCCGTATTCGGCCGTGGCATCTTCCGCCTGGTGCCGATCATCTCCGGGATCCTGGTGGGCTTCGCCCTGTCGATCTACTTCGGCGCCCTCGACCTCGGCCATGTGGCCACCGCGCCCTGGCTGGCCGTGCCGGCGTTCACCGCACCGGCGTTCAACTGGCAGGCGATCCTGTTCATCGTCCCGGTCGCCCTGGCACCGGCCATCGAGCACATCGGTGGGGTGATCGCCGTGGGCAGCGTGACCGGCAAGAACTACCTGAAGAAGCCGGGGCTGCATCGCACCCTGCTCGGTGATGGGCTGGCCACCTCGGCCGCCGGCCTGTTCGGTGGCCCACCCAACACCACCTACGCGGAAGTCACCGGCGCGGTGATGCTGACCAAGGCCTACAACCCGAAGATCATGACCTGGGCGGCGATCTTCGCCATCGCCCTGGCCTTTATCGGCAAGTTCGGCGCCATCCTGCAGAGCATTCCGGTGCCGGTGATGGGCGGAATCCTCTGCCTGCTGTTCGGCTCCATCGCCGCGGTGGGGATGAACACCCTGATTCGCCACAGCGTCGACCTCAGCGAAGCGCGCAACCTGGTGATCGTCTCGGTGACCCTGGTGTTCGGTATCGGCGGCGTGCTGATCGGTACCGGCGACGGCCCCGACGACCTCGGCCTCAAGGGCATCGCCCTGTGCGCCATCGTCGCCATTGCCCTGAACCTGATCCTGCCCGGCAATGACGGATGGAAGAAGAAGAGCGCCGACGAGGCGCCCGACATCTGAGAACCTGTTGATGATCTTTCGGCTCGACTTCAGCGCTTTGACTGCGAAGTGGCGGTGGCGGCCGTTCGCATAACTCGTAGGAGGGGCCGGGCGGCGATCCGCTTTAGCCCCGAGCTCTTTGCACCCTCATAAAGCTCGGGGCTAAAGCCCCTCCTACAAAAGCAGCAGCGCCCGATGTCCGCTTTTACCTTGTAGCAGCCTTCAATGTCGCCGAAAAAGATCGTGAACAGGTTCTGAGAGAGAAAGAAAAATGCCCGGTTCTGACCGGGCATTTTTTTACAGGCTCTGCGGGGCTCGCTCGCAGAGCCGTTTGAGCGCCGCCACCCAGCTCGGGTGGTCGTTCAGGCAGGGCACCAGCTCCAGGCTTTCGCCGCCCGCCTCCTGGAATTGCTCGCGACCCCGGTCGCCGATTTCCTCCAGGGTCTCGATGCAGTCGGCCACGAACGCCGGGCACATCACCAGCAGCTTTTTCACGCCCTGGGCGGCCAGCTCGTCGAGGCGCGCCTCGGTATAGGGCTCGATCCACTTGTCCTTGCCCAGGCGCGACTGGAAGGATACCGACCATTGCTCCGGCCGCAGGCCCATGCGCGTGGCGAAGGCTTCGGCGCTGCGCATGCATTGGGCGCGGTAGCAGGTGGCGAGCACCTCGGGCGATGCCGTGCGGCAGCAGTCGGGGCCGCGCAGGCAGTGGCCGGTCGGGTCGAGCTTGCGCAGGTGGCGCTCCGGCAAGCCGTGGAAGCTCAGCAGCAGGTGATCAAACTCCTTTTCCAGGTAGGGCCGGGCGCTGTCGGCCAGAGCCTCGATGTAGTCGGGGTCCTGGAAGAACGGCGGCAGGATCGAGAAGCGGATCGGCAGCTTGCGCTCGCGCACCACGCGCTTGGCCTCCTCGATCACCGTGGTGGTGGTGCTGTCGGCGAACTGCGGGTACAGCGGCGCCAGGGTGACCTGGGTGATGCCCTGCCCGGCCAGGCGGGTCAGCACGGTGTCCAGGGACGGCTCGCCGTAGCGCATGGCCAGCTCCACCGGTCCCTGGGTCCACTGGCTCTTCATCGCCGCCTGCAGGCGCTTGCTGAGCACGATCAATGGCGAGCCCTCCGGCCACCAGATCGATGCATAGGCGTGGGCCGACTGTGCCGGGCGGCGGATCAGGATCAGCGAGACCAGCAGACGGCGCAGCGGCCATGGCAGGTCGACCACGTAGGGGTCCATGAGGAACTGATTGAGATAACTGCGTACATCGGCGACTTCGGTGGACGCCGGCGAGCCGAGGTTGACCAGAAGTAAGGCGTGATCGGTCATGCAATATCCCTTGAAGGTGCCGCGATCAGGACCCACCCGGATCGCGAACAGGTGTTAATGAAGGCTCAACAGGTCGACCAGCGCCACGTCCAGGCGGGTGAAGCGGAACTCGAAACCCGCCTCCTGCGCCCTGACCGGCAAGGCGTGCTGGCCACCAAGCAACAACAGCGACATTTCCCCCAGCCCCGCGCGCAAGGCGAAGCCCGGCAACGGCACGATGGCCGGTCGATGCACGGCATGGCCGAGCTCGCTGGCGAATTCGGCGTTGCGCACCGGATGCGGTGCACACGCATTATAAGGACCGCGCGCCGGCTCATGCTGCAAGAGAAAATCAATCAGGGCGATTTGATCGGCGATGTGAATCCACGGCATCCACTGGCGTCCACTGCCGATGCGCCCGCCCAGGCCGAAACGAAACGGCGTGACCATACGCTTGAGAACGCCGCCGTCCTTGGCCAGCACCAGGCCGGTGCGCAGCAATACCACGCGGATGCCCAGCGCCTCGGCCTGCTGGGCGCTCTCCTCCCAGGCGATGCACAACTGGGCGGCAAAATCGGCGCCCGACGGTGCCTGCTCGTCGACGATGTGCTCGCCGGCGTCGCCGTACCAACCCACCGCCGAGCCGGACAGCAGCACCGCCGGCTTCTGCTCGCGGCCCTGCAGCCAGTTGACCAGGCGCTCGGTGAGCCCGATGCGGCTTTCCCACAACAGCTGTTTGCGCGCCTTGCTCCAGGGCCGGTCGGCGATGGGGGCACCGGCCAGGTTGACCACCGCGTCGAGGGAATCGTCGCCGATATCCTCGAGGCGTGCCACCCCCCGCACGGCCGTGCCACAGAGCACCGGCACCTGCTCGGGGCGCCGACTCCACACGGTCAGCTGGTGGCCCTGGGCGGCCCACTGGTGGCAGAGCGCCCGACCGATCAGGCCAGTCCCGCCGGTGATCAGGATATGCATGGCAGACTCCTCGTTATGCTGGTTCAAAAACCTGTTCACGATCTTTATGTGCATGAAGCGGCGGCTACAAGGCAAGAGCAGACGTTGCTGTTTTACCTGTGGGAATGGGCGGGGACGCCCAGTCCATGCCCGTGATTTTCGCGGGCATGGCCCGCTCCCACAGATACCGCGCCAACGGCTGCTTGCGCGAATTGACTGCCAACCTGAGCTGAAAGCTCTAAGGGTTCGACACGACCTGCGCAACCTTGCTCAAGAACAATCCGCGCCCAACCTGTAACCGACAGAAACGGGGGAAACTATTGCTGGACGCACCTATTCTGAAGAATAGATGCCCTGGCTGCAGATACTGCCGGCGCTCATGCATGGACTGTACGTTGTCTGAGCGATGATCGAGGCGTAGCCTGAGGCCCAGCGAGTCGACGACAGGCAGTCACGGCGACTCGACAGTAGGTGAGGTAACCATGACCAGCACAGCCCCCATCGCCATCATCGGCACCGGTATCGCCGGCCTGTCCGCCGCCGAAGCGCTCAACGCCGCCGGCTACCCGGTACAATTGTTCGACAAGAGTCGCGGCAGCGGCGGCCGTATGGCCAGCAAGCGCAGCGACGCCGGCGCCCTGGATCTCGGCGCCCAGTATTTCACCGCCCGGGATCGCCGTTTCGCCGCCACCGTGGCCCAGTGGCAGGCCCGCGGCTGGGTCGACCAATGGACGCCCAGCCTCTATCAATACGCCAATGGCGTGCTCAGCCCGTCGGCCGACGAGCAGGTGCGCTGGGTCGGCAACCCGCGCATGAGCGCCATCACCCGCGCCATGCTCGGCGCCCTGCCGGTCAGGTTTTCCTGCCGCATCACCGAGGTGTTTCGTGGCGAACGGCACTGGCATTTGCTCGACGCCGACGGTGAAAGTCACGGCCCGTTCGCCCAGGTGATCATCGCCACCCCAGCACCGCAAGCCAGCGCGCTGCTGGCCACCGCGCCGAAACTGGCCGGCACCGTGGCGGGCGTCAGCATGGAACCGACCTGGGCGGTTGCCCTGGCCTTCAGGGACGCGCTGGACACGTCGCTGGAAGGCTGCTTCGTGCAGGACGACGTGCTCGACTGGACCGCGCGCAACCGCAGCAAGCCCGGCCGTGACACCACCCTGGATACCTGGGTGCTGCACGCCAGCAGCAGTTGGAGCCGCCAGCACCTGGACCTGTCCAAGGAGCAGGTGATCGAACGCCTGCATGGCGCCTTCGCGGAGATGATCGGCTGCGCCGTACCGGCCCCCGTTTTCAGCCTGGCGCATCGCTGGTTGTATGCGCGCCCGTCCGGTGCTCATCAGCTGGGCGCGCTGGCCGATGCCGACCTGGGCCTCTACGTGTGCGGCGACTGGTGCCTGTCCGGGCGCGTGGAAGGTGCCTGGCTGAGTGGCCAGGAGGCGGCCCGCAAACTGATCGCCCATCACCAATGAACAGCACCCGCCATCGGCTGACGCCGCGCAAGCTGCTGCTGTCGAAATGGACTGCCGCCCGGCCCGAGAACCGCGAAAAGCATTTTCTGGTCACCGAGCTGTTCTGCGATGAAGAAGGCACCGTGCTCGAAGTCGAACTGCAGGCCGTGCTCAGCAAGCGCGCCCAGCGCCTGGACTGGCGCCAGTTGCAGGATGCCGAGCAATGGCTGATGGGATGGCGTTGAACCCCGCCGCGGCGACCGGCTCTATGCTTATACCCTGTACACGAAATTTGACTTGTACAAGATCAGGCTTAAGATGAAATAACCCTGTACAGAAACAAATCCTTGTACAAGGTCATTTTTGAAGGTGTGCCATGCTCGTCAGCCCGCTCCACCGCAAAAAACCCACGCTTGGTGTCAGCGCCTGCCTGCTCGGTGCCGAAGTTCGCTACAACGGCGGGCACAAGGCGTCGAGGCTGTGCCTGGACCAGTTGAGTGAATACTTCGACTTCGTGCCCTACTGTCCCGAGGTCGCCATTGGCCTGGGTACGCCGCGCGAACCGATTCGCCTGGTCGGCGACCCTGCCGCGCCGCGCGTCGTGGGCACCGTTCACCCCGACCAGGACCACACCGACGCCCTGGCGGCCTACGGTGAACAGGTCGCAGCCGAGCTGCCCGCCATCAGCGGCTATATCGTCATGCAGCAATCGCCGTCCTGCGGCCTGGAGCGGGTCAAGGTCTACCAGGACAACGGCCACCCGAGCGAGCCCAAGGGCCGCGGCATCTTCACCCGCGTGCTCTGCGAGCGGCACCCGAACCTGCCCATCGAGGAGGAAGGCCGGCTCAACGACCCGGTGTTGCGCGAGAACTTCCTGACCCGGGTATTCACCTATTCGCAATGGCAGACGCTGTGCGAATCGGGCCTCACCCGCGGCAGGCTGATCGAGTTCCACGCCCGCCACAAGTACCTGCTGATGGCCACCGACCCGCTGCGCTACAAGCGCCTGGGCCGAATGCTCAGCGACCTCTCCGCGCAGGATCTCGATGAACTGGCCGTCCGTTACATCGCCGAGCTGATGACCGCCCTCAAGCGCTGCGCCACCCGCGGCACCCACAGCAACGTGCTGCAGCACCTGAGCGGCTACCTCAAGAGCGCCCTGAGCGCCGAGGAAAAGCAGGAAATGCAACAGCTGATCAGCCAGTACCGCAAGGGCATCATTCCGCTGGTGGTGCCACTGACGCTGCTCAAGCACCATTTCCGCCAGCATCCTGATCGCTATATCGCCCAGCAGGTCTACCTGCAGCCGCACCCGGAAAACCTCAGCCTGCGAAACGCGCTATGAGCCGGCCAACCTCCAGCGAGCCGGGCGCCAGCACCACCCAGGACCTGGTTGCCAAGGGCTACCTGCCGATTCGCGACGTGGCCAGCATCACCGGCGTCAACCCGGTTACCCTGCGCGCCTGGGAGCGCCGCTACGGCTTGATCGTGCCGCACCGCACCGCCAAGGGCCATCGCCTGTACTCCCCCGAACAGGTACAGACCATCCAGACCGTGATTGGCTGGTTGAACCGCGGCGTCTCCGTCGGCCAGGTGAAAAGCCTGCTGCGTGCCGACCAGCCGCTGCCCGCCGAGCAGGCCTCGCAGTGGCAGGAAAAACGCGACCGCCTGTGCGATGCCATCCATGCCCTGGACGAGCGGCAACTGGACGAGCGCTTCAACGCCGAACTGGCACTCTACCCGGTACAGATCCTCTGCCAGTACCTGCTGCTGCCGCTGCTGGTGACCCTCGAAGCGCGCTGGCCGCAACGGCCCGGGGCGGCCACCGAACGGCTGTTCCTGCACAGCTGGCTGCGCAGCAAGCTCGGCGCGCGGGTCTATCACGACAACCGCCAGCATCAGGGTCAGCCGCTGATGCTGATCAACCTGTGCCAGTCACCGATGTCGCCGCAGCTGTGGCTCTGCGCCTGGCTGATCGGCACCGCCGGCTGCCCGGTGGACGCCTTCGACGGGCCGATGCCGATCAGCGAACTGCCCCTGGCCCTCAGCCGCCGCCGCCCACGCGCCCTGCTGCTGTTCTGTGAAGCCGACTCCAACACCGGCGCCCAGTCGTCCCTGCAACACTGGCTCGACGACCATGGCGTGCCCTGCCTGCTGATCGGTATCGAAGACCAGCAGGAGGCTGAGCAACTGGTCGCCCGTGCCCCCGCCTCGGCGGACATCACGGTGGTCGCCGACCCGCTGGCGGCGCTGCAAAACCTCGCAGATCGTCATCTGCTCGAATAGGAAGTCCCATGCTGCAACTGATGTGGTTTCGAACCGATCTGCGGGTTACCGACAACAGCGCCCTTGCCGCCGCCATGCAGGCGGGGCCGACGGTCGCCGTGTTCCTGCTCAGCCCGGGCCAGTGGCAGCAGCACGACGATGCGCCCTGCAAGGTGGATTTCTGGCTGCGCAACCTGGCCGAGCTGAGCCGCGAGCTGCAACGCCTCAACGTGCCGTTGTTGATTCGCGAGGCCGACCACTGGAGCGCCGCTCCCCAGGTGCTCGGCACCCTCGCCCAGGAGCTGCAAGCCACCGCCCTGCACCTGAACGAGGAATACGGCGTCAACGAAAGCCGCCGTGACCAGGCCGTGGCCGCCGCGTTGGATGAACTCGGCGTCAACCTTCACAGCCACCTCGACCGTCTGCTGTTCAAGCCGGGCAGCGTGCTGACCCGTACCGGCACCTATTTCAAGGTGTACAGCCAGTTCCGCGGCGTCTGTTATCAACGCCTGCACACCGCCCTGCCCGCTCTGGTGCCGCTGCCCAAGGCGCAGGGCAGGCTGAAGATCGCCGCCGATTCGCTGCCCGCACAGGTCAAGGGTTTCGAGGTGCCCGGCCAGGCCCTGCGCGAGGCCTGGCCCGCCGGTGAGCAGGCCGCCCGCGAGCGTCTGCAGCGCTTCGCCGACGAGTGGATCGAGGATTATCACGACAACCGCGACTTCCCCATCCGCCCCGGCACCAGCCAGCTTTCGGCGTACCTCGCCGCTGGCGTGCTGTCGCCACGCCAGTGCCTGCACGCGGCGCTGAACGCCAACGCCGGCGAGTTCGAAAGCGGCAGCCAGGGCGCGGTCACCTGGATCAACGAGCTGATCTGGCGCGAGTTCTACGCCCATATTCTGGTCGGCTACCCTCGCGTCTCCATGGCCCGAGCCTTCCGCCCGGAAACCGAGGCCCTGCCCTGGCGCAACACCGGCACGGACCTGCAGGCCTGGCAGGAAGGGCGAACCGGTATTCCGATCATCGATGCGGCCATGCGCCAGATGCTGGCGACCGGCTGGATGCATAACCGCCTGCGCATGGTGGTGGCGATGTTCCTGACCAAGAACCTGCTGATCGACTGGCGCGAAGGCGAGCGCTTCTTCATGCGCCACCTGATCGACGGCGACCTGGCCGCCAACAACGGTGGCTGGCAGTGGAGCGCGTCGACCGGCACCGACTCGGTGCCCTACTTTCGCATCTTCAACCCGATCAGCCAGTCCCAGCGCTTCGACCCGGACGGCCGCTTCATTCGCCAGTGGCTGCCCGAGCTGGCCGCGCTCAGCGACAAGGCCATTCACGACCCCCATGCCGGCAACAAGGGGCAGGCCAGCCTGTTCGGCGGCGGCGTGGATTATCCCAAGCCGATCGTCGACCTGCGTGCCAGCCGCCAACGGGCGCTGGAAGCCTTCAAGAACCTGCCTTCGGCCAGCGAATCGGCATGAGCGCGTTCAGCCGGCGCATCTGGCTGACCGGTGCCAGCAGCGGCATCGGCCACGCCCTGGCCGAATGCCTGCTGCGCGATGGTCACCGCCTGGCCCTGAGCGCCCGCCGCGAGGAGCCCCTGCAGGCACTCGCCGAGCGTTTCCCCGGCCGTGTACTGGTGCTGCCGGGCGACCTGGGCGAAGCCGGCGAAGTCGATGCCATCGCCGCCCAGCTCACCGAACGGTGGGGCGCACTGGATTGCGCGATACTCAACGCTGGCGTCTACGAGCATGTGGACGCCGGCAACTTCGAGGCCGACGCCCTGGCGCGGGTGATGCGCAGCAACCTGTTTTCGGCCAGCCACTGCATCGTCGCGGCCTTGCCGCTGTTGCGCCGCGGCCAGTCGCCGCACCTGGTGGGCGTGTCCAGTGCGGTCACCTACCTGCCGCTGCCGGGCGCCGGCGCCTTCGGCGCCTCCAAGGCAGCGCTGCGCTACCTGCTCGAATCCCTGCGCGTGGACCTTGCTCAGGAAGGCATCGCCGTCACCGTGGTCACGCCGGGTTTCGTCGACACGGCGCAGGCGCAACGCAGCGGCTTCTCCACCCCGATGCGCTGGCCAGCCGACAAGGCCGCCCGGCATATCGCCAGACGGCTGGAGGCCCGCCCGCTGGAAATCGCCTTTCCGGGTCCGTTCGTCGCCGCCCTCGGCCTGCTCGGCCGATTGCCTGCGCGCCTGCAACTGGCGTTGGGCCGGCGCCTGAGCCGTGGCGAGCGGGACATGTCCTGACACGCCACGGGCTTGCGCCGGCCTTGCCAGCCCAGGCACCATCGGCGGCCTTTCATCTTCCGCCTATTGGCGATCGGATGCGGCCCAGTGTCTAGAAACCTGCTCAATGCCCTGCTGTTCTCATGCGGCTGGCTCGCCTGCCTGCTGGGTGGCGGCCAATGGCTGTGGACAGTCGCCGTGGTGCTTCTGGCGCACCTGATCTGGGTCGGCAACTGGCAACGCGAAGGCAAGCTGCTGATAAGCGCATTGCTGTTCGGCAGCGCGGTGGAGAGTTTTCTGCTGCAGCTCGGAATGCTCGATTTCGGCGAGCCGCGCCAACTGATCCCGCTGTGGCAAGCCCTTATCTGGCTGCTGGTCGGCACCACCCTGTGCCATTGCCTGGCCTGGTCGGCGCGCCCCTGGTGGCGTGCCAGCCTGCTCGGCGCCGGCCTGGCGCTGCTCACCTACAGCGCCAGCCTGTGGCTCGGCCTGGTTCACCTGCCCTACGGCAAGGCCACTACCCTGGCGCTGCTGGCACTGATGTGGGCCGCCCTGTTGCCGCTGCTGCAGGGTTTCGCCCGCCTGTATACCGCCCGCCCGGCGTGAAATCCCTCGGCGCCGCCGCGCCTGGCGTAGACTAGGCCGATGAGCGAAACCCAGTGGATTCCCCACACCCAGATCGACGAACCGGTCAGTTGCAGCACTTGCGCGGCCTGCTGCTGCCAGCTGGAAGTGATGCTGATCACCGATACCGGCGTACCCGAGCGCTTCATCGACAGCGACGAGTGGGGCGGCGAAGTGATGCGCCGCCTCGACGACGGCTGGTGCGCGGCGCTGGATCGCGACAGCATGCGTTGCACCATCTATGAAGTACGGCCGTTGATTTGTCGCGAGTTCGAAATGGGCGCGCCGGAATGCCTGGAAGAGCGCCGCGGTATCGGCAGCATTTATCGCTGAACACTTATACGTACATAAAAACGTGCATAAAAAAACCGGGCGATGCCCGGTTTTTTTAAATGCTCCGAACTTAGAAGTTCAGGCGATAGTGCAGCGAATAGGCCTCGACGCCATCGTTGGGCTGCTTGATACCGGCGTTGGAATAGTGGATCGCACGGATACCCACTTCATGGCCACCGGCGAAACGCAGGCCCGCACCGATGCGGTCTTCGAACTGGAACGACGAACCCAGGTCATTGGACTCCAGACGCGTGCTGGAGAAGGCCGCTACCCCGATACCGGCTTCCAGATAAGGCTTGACGGTTTGCCCGGCGAATTCGTAAACGAATACCGGCGCGAAGGAAACACTGTGGTTGCTGGCGGTATCGTCGCCCTGCCAAAAGGTGTAACCGGCGTCCCAGTAACCACCGAGGTGACCGACACTGCTTTCGAACCAGCGGCTGTTGAAATCGAACTGAGCACCGAGGCGATAAACCATGGTGGAGTCACCAGACTGACCCACGGAAAAGGTCAAACCCGTTGCCTGAGCGGCTGTAGCCGATCCAAGAGACAACGCAACTGCAGCGGCCAAGCCAACCAGCTTCTTCATTGGAGCATCCTTGTATATAGGGACTTATTAGTCTTTTAAGTGCGGCACGGTGAAAACTACAGTTACAGACTTTAGACAAGTTCCGTTGGTTCTAGAAATATTTAATGGTGCCTCGCGCCATTAAATAGCTTCGCCCAACGCATTGACCTGTTCGGTACTGCCCCACAGATGCGGCAATACCTGTTGCATGGCGGACGGGTCGCCGCTGCACCAGAACGCATCGGCACCACGCGGTCCACCGGCCAGCAAATCGCGGCTGGCCAGCAGCCGTTGCAGCTGCCGGGCCACCGCCGCACCGGTATCGATCAGGCTGATCGACGGATCCAGCCACTGCTCGAGCAATGGCTTGAGGAACGGATAGTGGGTGCAACCGAGAATCAGCGTATCGCAGCCCTCGGCCAGCAGCGGCTCGACGTAACCGCGCAGCAGCCCATGCAACGCTGGATCGTCCAAATTGCCTGCCTCGATCAGCTCCACCAATCCCGGGCAGGGCTGCGTCACCACCCGCACGTCGCTGGCGAACTGGTCGAGCAAGGCGGCGAAGCGTGCGCTTTTCAGGGTGCCGGTGGTGGCCAGCACACCGACCACCCCGGCGCGCGTGGCCGCCGCCGCCGGTTTCACGGCCGGCTCCATGGCCACGATCGGCAGGTGCGGATACAGGCTGCGCAGCTCGGCCACCCCGGCCACGGTTGCGGTGTTGCAGGCCAGCACCAGCGCCTTGGCGCCGCGTGCGAGCAAGAAGGCGGCGATGACCCGGCAGCGCTCGCGAATGTACTCGGGGCTTTTTTCCCCGTACGGCACATGGCCGCTGTCGGCCACGTAGAACAGCGTCTCATCGGGCAGCAAGGCGCGAATCTCGCGCAATACCGTGAGGCCGCCGACGCCGGAATCGAACACCCCGATCGGCGCGTCACGCATCGGCGACATTCCCGCACACGGCGCAACCCGGGTCGCGCTTGACCCGCAGCTCGCGGAAACGCGAACCGAAGGCATCGATCAGCAGCAAGCGGCCGACCAGTGGCTCGCCAAAGCCGGCGAGCAGCTTCAAGGCCTCCAGCGCCTGCAGACTGCCGACCAGGCCGACCAGCGGCCCGGCCACCCCCGCTTCGCTGCAGGTCAGCTCGGTCTCGCTGCCGTGGCCATACAGGCAGTGGTAACAGGGGCTGTCCCCGCGGCGCGGGTCGAACACCGACAACTGGCCTTCCAGGCGGATCGCCGCGCCACTGACCAGGGGCCGGCGCGCCGCCACGCAGGCAGCGTTGACGGCTTCGCGGGTGGTGAAGTTGTCGCAGCAGTCGAGCACCAGATCGACCGCCGCCACGGCAGCGGCCAGGGAGTCGGCATCCAATGCCTGGCGATGGGCACGCAGGGTGATTTCGGGGTTGAGCGCCGCCAGCCGTGCCAGCGCCGAGTCGACCTTGCTCTGGCCGATGCTCGCGCTGTCGTGGGCGATCTGCCGTTGCAGGTTGCTCAGGTCGACGCGGTCGAAGTCCGCCAGGTGCAGTTCACCCACGCCGGCCGCAGCCAGGTACAGGGCCGCCGGCGAGCCGAGACCGCCAAGGCCGACGATCAGCACACGGCTGCCTTTCAGGCGCAACTGGCCCGCTACATCGATCTGCGAGAGCAGGATCTGCCGGCTGTAGCGCAGCAGTTCCTCATCGCTCAGGTGTTCATTCATGTGGCCACCGCCCCAGGCTGATGCGCTCATGATCGGCGAGATCACGGCGGCTGTGAACCTCGACGAAGCCGCGTTGACTCAACAATTCACGTACCGCCTCGGCCTGGTCGAAGCCGTGTTCGAGCAACAGCCAGCCGGGCGCCGCCAGATAGGCCGGCGCCTGCTCGATGATCAGGCGGATATCGTCCAGCCCATCGACGCCCGAGACCAGCGCGCTGCTCGGCTCGAAGCGCACGTCACCCTCGCCCAGATGACGGTCGCCGCTGGCGATATAAGGTGGGTTGCTGACGATCAACCCGTAGCGCTCACCCGCCAGCGCCGCGAACCAGTGGCTCGTGCGGAACGCGGCATTGGACAGGCCCAGCCGCGCCCGATTGCCCTCGGCCAGCGCCACGGCTTGCTGCACCCGATCGACGCCGGTGACCTGCCAGGCCGGCCGCTCGCTGGCCAGCGCCAGGGCGATGGCACCGCTGCCGGTCCCCAGGTCGAGCACCCGCGCCGGGCCGCCGGGCAGCAGCGTCAGGGAGGTTTCCACCAGCAGCTCGGTGTCCGGGCGCGGGATCAGGGTATGGGGCGCGACGTCCAGGTCCAGGCTCCAGAAGCCCTGGCGACCGAGAATGTAGGCCACCGGCTCACCCTGCCGACGGCGCGCCAGGGCGAGGGCAAACGCCTCGGCGGCGGCAGGCTCGACTTGGCGATCCGACCAGGTACGCAGGTAACTGCGCGGCTTGCCCAGGGCATGGGCCAGCAGCAGCTCGGCGTCCAGGCGCGGGCTGGGCGAGTCGGGCAGCTCGATGCTGTTGAGCAGGGATTCGATAGTGGCCATGGGTAGCTTCTTGGGCGGATCGGGGCGCAGGGGGATGAGAACGGCGTCAGCTACGCGCCCCGATCCACCCCACAGGCTGTTCAGTCGCTCAACGCCGCCAGCTGATCGGCCTGGTATTCGGCGAGCAACGGCTCGATCACCGCGTCTACGCCGCCGGCGATCACTTCGTTCAGCGAATACAGGGTCAGGTTGATGCGGTGATCGGTCACCCGCCCTTGGGGGAAGTTGTAGGTGCGGATGCGTTCGGAGCGATCACCGGAGCCGACCAGCAGCTTGCGCGTGTCGGAGATTTCCTTGTGGGCAGCGGCATCCTGCTGGTCCTTGAGCTTGGCCGCCAGCCAGGCCATGGCCTTGGCGCGGTTCTTGTGCTGGGAGCGCTCTTCCTGGCACTCGACCACGGTGCCGGTGGGGATATGGGTGATGCGGATCGCCGAGTCGGTGGTGTTGACGTGCTGACCGCCGGCCCCGGAGCTGCGGTAGGTGTCGACGCGCAAATCCGCCGGGTTGATCTCGATGGCCATCTGCTCGTCCGGCTCGGGCAACACCGCAACGGTGCAGGCCGAGGTATGGATGCGCCCCTGGGACTCGGTTTCCGGCACGCGCTGTACGCGGTGCGCGCCGGACTCGAACTTGAGCTTGCCGAACACGTTGTCACCCTCGACCCGGGCGATCACTTCCTTGAAGCCGCCGTGTTCGCCTTCGTTGGCCGACAGCACCTCGACGCGCCATCCCTGCTTCTCGGCGTAGCGCGAATACATGCGGAACAGGTCGCCGGCGAAGATCGCCGCCTCGTCACCGCCGGTACCGGCGCGCACTTCGAGAAACACGTTACGGCCGTCGTTGGGGTCCTTGGGCAGCAGCATGCGCTGCAGGCTGTCTTCCAGCTCGGCCAGGCGCGCGCGGGCGGTGTCGACTTCTTCCTCGGCCATCTCGCGCAGGTCCGGGTCGCTGTCCTTGAGCAGCGCCAGGGCGCCCTCGAGGTCGGCCTGCACCTTGCGGAATTCGCGAAACGCCATGATCACCGGCTCGATCTCGGCGTATTCCTTGGAATAGGCGCGGAACTGGCTCTGGTTGGTGATCACCTCGGCGTCGCCAAGCAGCGCCGTAACCTCTTCGAAACGGTCGTGCAGCAGGTCGAGTTTATTGATCAGCGAAGCTTTCATTGCAGGCCTTCTATTTATTGACCAAGCCGGAGGACGCGCCTTCGTCGAGGGCGAACAGCTCCTGAGCCACACCCAACGCATCGATGCGCCCGGTGGCGGAGAATTTCTTCAGCTGCACGCTGGGTGCGTGCAGCAACTTGTTGGTCAGGCCACGGGCCAACTGGGCCAGTACGTCCTCGGCGGCGGCGCCATTGGCGAGCATGCGCTGGGCGCGGGCCAGCTCGTCGTCGCGCAGGCGCTCGGCCTGCTGGCGATAGGCGCGCAGCACGTCCACCGCGGCCAGCTCGCGCAGACGCGCCATGAAGTCGTCGGTGCCGGCGGCCACCAGCTCCTCGGCGGCCTGGGCCGCGCCCTGGCGGCTCTTGAGGTTCTCGGCGATGACTTCGTGCAGGTCGTCGACGGTATACAGGTACACGTCATCCAGTTCGCCGACCTGGGGCTCGATGTCCCGCGGCACGGCGATGTCGACCATGAAGATCGGCTTGTGCTTGCGCTGCTTGAGGGCGCTTTCCACCGCGCCCTTGCCAAGGATCGGCAGCTGGCTGGCGGTGGAACTGATGACGATGTCGCTGTGCACCAGCTCCTGGGGAATGTCGGAGAGCAGCACGGCGTGGGCGCCGAACTGCTCGGCCAGGCTGCTGGCGCGTTCCAGGGTACGGTTGGCGACCACGATGCGCTTGATGCCCTGATCAAACAGGTGGCGGGCCACCAGGCTGATGGTCTCGCCGGCGCCGATCAGCAACGCCTGGCTACGGTGCAGGTCGGCGAAGATCTGCTTGGCCAGGCTGACCGCGGCGAAGGCCACCGACACCGGGTTCTCGCCGATGGCGGTGTCGGTGCGCACGGTCTTGGCGGTGCTGAAGGTGGCCTGGAACAAACGCCCCAGCAGCGGGCCGAGGGTGCCGGCCTCACGGGCCACGGCAAAGGCGGACTTCATCTGGCCGAGAATCTGCGGCTCGCCGAGCACCATGGAATCGAGGCCGGAGGCGACGCGCATCATGTGACGAACGGCCGCATCGTCTTCGTGGATATAGGCGCAGGCGCGCAGCTCTTCGACGCTCACATGGTGGTAGTTGGCCAACCAGCCGAGCACCGCTTCGACGCCCGGGCCGTCCTGCTCGAGGTACAGCTCGCTGCGGTTGCAGGTCGACAGGATCGCCGCTTCACGGCTCGGCGTATCACGGCACAGCAGCTGCAACGCCTCCACGAGCTGTTCGGGAGTAAAAGCCACGCGCTCGCGAACATCCACCGAAGCGGTCTTGTGGTTGATACCGAGGGCGATAAAGGCCATGCACGTCGCTGACAGGGGGTTGGAAGCCGACAATTGTCCTACTTCGGCCGATGCAGGACAACCATTGCACCGTGCATGGCGACGATAGCGAGGGCTGATGAGCGGCAACGACGATGACCAGGTCAGCATCACCGGGGCCGCTGGATTGGATGCAACCCACCCAGGCTTCGGCAGTCCAACCCCACATCGCCAGGACACTGGGCTGCCCCATGGGCTTGCCCAACGGCTTGTGTCATGATGGCCAAAACCGCAGGTTAGTCGCATTTCCTCTTATGAATAGACCCATCGCGTTGCTCACCGCCCTGGCCTTGCTGGGTGGTTGTCAGACTTTTGCGCCGTCCGCACCGGATGGCAACGTTCCCGTGGAGGAACCGGGCACCGAGGCGACCGCCGAGGCTCCGGAAAGCTACGGCTCGTTCAGCCAGGAAACCCTGCTGGCGCTGCTGACCGCCGAACTGGCCGGGCAGCGCAACCGCTTCGACATTGCCCTGAGCAACTACGTGCAACAGGCCAATGCGACCCAGGATGCCGGCGTCGCCGAGCGCGGCTTCCGCATCGCCGAATACCTGGGCGCCGAACAGGAAGCCCTGGACACCGCGCTGGTGTGGGCCAAGAACGCCCCCAACGAGGTCGACGCCCAGCGCGCCGCCGCCGTGCAGCTGGCCCGTGCCGGCCGCTACGACGAAGCCATGAGCTACATGGAGCGGGTGCGTCAACGCCAGGGCAACACCCATTTCGACTTTCTCGCACTGTCCGCCGCGGAAACCGACCCGGACACCCGCGCCGGCCTGCTGCAGAGCTTCGACCGCCTGCTCGGCAAGTACCCGAACGATGGCCAGCTGCTGTTCGGCAAGGCGCTGCTGCTGCAGCAGGATGGCCGCGCCGAGGAAGCCCTGAAGCTGCTCGAGACCAGCGAGGCCAAGCAGGACCAATCCGCCCCCCTGCTGTTGCGCGCACGCCTGCTGCAGAGCCTGGGCCGTGGCGAAGAAGCGCTGCCGCTGCTCAAGGCTGGCATGGAGCGCAACCCCAGCGACAAACGCCTGCGCCTGACCTATGCCCGCCAGCTGGTCGAACTGGGCCGCATGGACGAAGCCCGCGCCGAATTCTCCTCGCTGCTGCAGCAATTCCCCGAAGACGACGACCTGCGTTTTTCCCTGGCCCTGGTGTGCCTGGAAGCCGAGGCCTGGCGCGAAGCCATCGTCTACCTGGAAGAACTGATCCAGCGCGATGCCCACGTCGACCCGGCGCAGTACAACCTCGGCCGCGCCCACGAGGCCCTCGGTGAAGTGGACGATGCCCTGCTCGCCTACTCGATGGTCGGTGGCGGTACCGACTACCTGCCCGCCCAGGCGCGCATGACCGACCTGCTGGTCGCCAATGGCCGCGGCGCCGAGGCGTCCCGGCACCTGGCCGAAGCCCGCGACAGCGAACCGGAATATGCCCTGCAGCTGTACCTGATCGAAGCCGAGTCGCTGTCCAAGCAGAACAAGGCCGACCAGGCCTGGGACCTCATCCAGCAGGCCCTCAAGCAGTACCCGGGCGACATCAACCTGCTCTACACCCGCGCCATGCTCGCCGAGCCGCGCGGCGACCTGAAGCAGCTGGAGCGCGACCTGCGCCTGATCCTCGAGCGCGAGCCGGACAACGCCATGGCCCTCAACGCCCTGGGCTACACCCTGGTCGACCGCACCGATCGCCACCAGGAAGGCCTGGAGCTGATCGAGAAGGCCCACGACCTCAACCCGGAAGACCCGGCCATCCTCGACAGCCTCGGCTGGGCCAACTACCGCCTGGGTAACCTGGCCGCCGCGGAGAAGTGGCTGCGCCAGGCGTTCGAACGCTTCCCGGACCACGAAGTCGCCGCCCACCTGGGGGAAACGCTGTGGGCCCAGGGCAAACAGCGTGAAGCCCGGAAGATCTGGCGTGACGCCCTGAAGGAGCAACCCGAAAGTGAAATTCTGCGCAGCACCGTGCTGCGCCTGACCGGATCGGAGAAACCCTGATGTCGCTTCGCCCCCTTCTCGTACTCGCCCTGGTCACCCTGCTGGCCGGCTGTTCCGGCCTGTCCACCCGCGAGGCGGTGGAACAGGGCCTGGGCGATCCTGCTCGCTGGCAGGCACACAAGCAGCAGATCGGTACCCTCGATGGCTGGCAGATCAACGGCAAGGTCGGCATTCGTGCCCCGCGCGACTCGGGCAGCGGTACGCTGTTCTGGCTGCAACGCCAGGATTACGCCGATATCCGCCTGTCCGGTCCCTTGGGTCGCGGTGCCGCGCGCCTGACCGGTCGTCCCGGCAAGGTCGAGCTGGAAGTCGCCAACCAGGGCCGCTACCAGGCCGAGTCGCCGGAAGAGCTGCTGCAGCAGCAACTGGGCCTCAACCTGCCCGTCTCGCACCTGCTGTGGTGGATCCGCGGCCTGCCTGCGCCGGACAGCAAGAGCCGCATCACCCTGGACGCCGACAGCCGCCTGGCGCAGCTGAGCCAGGATGGTTGGGAAGTCAGCTACACCCGCTACGCCGAACAGGATGGCTACTGGCTGCCCGAGCGCCTGCGCCTCGAAGGCCACGACATCCAGGTGACCCTGGTGATCAAGGACTGGCAACCGCGCCACCTCGGCCAGTAATCGCTCCAGCCCTGCGCGCGCGATACCTTGCCCCATCGCGCGATTTGCGTGCCCGCCATTCCCCTACTCGTAGCCTGCGGTCGAGCGCGGCGATACCCAGGACGACCTCCCGGGTGCCGCTGCGCTCGACCCGGGCTACGGGCTGCGCTAGCCTGCGCGCCTCACTCATCTTCTCTCGCCAGCCATTGCCCAATGACCACAGACGCCATCCCCGCTGACGCCGAGCTGACGCTGCCGGCTCCGGCCAAGCTCAACCTGATGCTGCATATCCTCGGCCGCCGCGACGACGGCTATCACGAGCTGCAGACCCTGTTCCAGTTTCTCGACCACGGCGACGAGCTGGGCTTCAGGCGCCGCGACGACGGCGTGATCCGCCTGCATACGGATATCGATGGCGTCCCCCACGACAGCAACCTGATCGTGCGCGCAGCCAGACAATTGCAGCAGCAGAGCGGCACGCATCTAGGCGCGGACATCTGGCTGAAAAAATGCCTGCCCATGGGCGGTGGTATCGGTGGCGGCAGCTCGGATGCCGCCACCACCCTGGTCGGCCTCGATCACCTCTGGGGGCTGGGCTGCAGCGAGGATCACCTGGCGGCCCTGGGCCTGAGCCTGGGCGCCGACGTGCCGGTCTTCGTGCGCGGCCGCGCGGCCTTCGCCGAAGGCGTCGGTGAAAAACTCACCCCAGTGGAGCTGCCGGAGCCCTGGTTTCTCGTTGCCGTGCCGCAAGTGCTTGTCAGTACAGCAGAAGTTTTCTCCGACCCTGAGTTGACACGGGATACGCCGCCCATTAAAGTTCGCAGCCTTCTTGAGGGGGGTGGTCGTAATGACTGCCAGCCGGTCGTCGAGAAGCGTTACTCAGCTGTTCGTAACGCGCTGATCTTGCTGAACAAATTTGTTCCGACAAGATTGACCGGCACTGGAGCTTGTGTGTTTGGGAGCTTCCCAAACCGGGACGATGCTGATAAAGTCGCCCGCCAACTTCCAGCCACACTGCCAAGTTTTGTTGCGCAGGGTGCCAACGTTTCGATGTTGCACCGCAAGCTGCAAGAACTGGCCAGGAAGTGAATGCGTAGCATCGGTTATACGTTACAGGGGCGTCGCCAAGCGGTAAGGCACCAGGTTTTGATCCTGGCATGCGTTGGTTCGAATCCAGCCGCCCCTGCCATAACCACCCGAGGGTGGCTCGTACTACCGAATTGAGCAGCATTGCGTCACACACGATACAGGGGCGTCGCCAAGCGGTAAGGCACCAGGTTTTGATCCTGGCATGCGTTGGTTCGAATCCAGCCGCCCCTGCCATTTTTATACTCATCCAGGTTACCCTCAGCCGGCAGGTACTGCGCGTGTCCAAGATGATGGTCTTTACGGGGAACGCTAACCCCGATCTGGCGCGACGTATCGTTCGTCAGCTGCACATTCCCCTCGGTGATGCCTCGGTCGGAAAATTCTCCGACGGCGAAATCATGATCGAAATCAACGAGAACGTCCGCGGCAAGGACGTTTTCCTGATTCAGCCGACGTGCGCGCCAACCAATGACAACCTGATGGAACTGGTGGTGATGGCCGACGCCTTCCGCCGCTCCTCAGCGACTCGAATCACTGCAGTCATCCCCTACTTCGGCTATGCCCGCCAGGATCGCCGCCCGCGCTCCGCCCGCGTGGCAATCAGCGCCAAGGTCGTGGCCGACATGCTCACCGTGGTAGGCATCGACCGGGTTCTCACCGTCGACCTGCACGCGGATCAGATTCAAGGCTTCTTCGATATTCCGGTCGACAACATCTACGGCTCGCCCGTACTGGTCGACGATATCGAAGATCAGCGCTTCGACAATCTGATGATCGTTTCCCCGGACATTGGCGGCGTGGTGCGTGCGCGCGCCGTGGCCAAGAGCCTGGGCGTCGATCTGGCGATCATCGACAAGCGTCGTGAAAAGGCCAACCACTCCGAAGTGATGCACATCATCGGTGACGTGGAAGGCCGTACCTGCATCCTGGTCGACGACATGGTCGACACCGCCGGCACCCTGTGCCACGCGGCCAAGGCGCTGAAGGAACACGGCGCGGCCAAGGTGTACGCCTATGCCACGCACCCGGTACTGTCGGGGCGTGCCATCGAGAACATCGAGAACTCGGTACTCGACGAGCTGGTGGTGACCAACACCATCCCGCTGTCCGCCGCCGCGCAATCCTGTTCACGTATTCGTCAACTGGACATCGCGCCGGTTGTCGCTGAAGCGGTACGCCGCATCAGCAATGAAGAATCGATCAGTGCGATGTTCCGTTAACCCGGAACGCCCCTGACGAAACACGCCTGGCCACCTGGCCAGGCCTTTCACCGAACCGCCCCGCCGCTGGTCGCAAGCGTAACGGGCGGTTTGGTTATTCTGGAGAAGTGAAATGACTGCTGAATTTACCCTGAATGCCGAAGCGCGTTCCGACCTGGGGAAAGGTGCGAGCCGCCGCCTGCGTCGTAACGCCAGCCTGGTTCCTGCCGTGATCTACGGTGGCGACAAGGCTCCCCTGTCCATCAGCTTGGTTGCCAAGGATTTCGCCAAGCTGCTGGAAAACGAAGCAGCCTTCAGCCACGTGCTGAACCTGACCGTTGACGGCAAGAAAGAAAACGTTCTGATCAAGGCCCTGCAGCGCCACCCGGCCAAAGGCTTCGTTCTGCACGCTGACTTCATCCGCGTGGTTGCCGGCCAGAAGCTGACCGCCATCGTTCCTCTGCACTTCATCAACGAAGCTACCTCCGTTGGGGTCAAGCAGAAAGGCGGCGAAGTCCTGCACTCGCTGAACGAAGTTGAAGTCTCCTGCCTGCCGAAAGACCTGCCGGAGTTCATCGAAGTCGACTTCGCCAACGTTGATCTGGACCAGACCGTTCACCTGTCCAACATCAAACTGCCGAAAGGCGTCGAGCTGGTTGCCCTGGCCCACGGTAGCGATCTGCCGGTTGCCAGCGTTCACCTGCCGCGCGTTCGCAACGAAGACGAAAGCGCTGCCGAAGGCGAAGGCGCTGCCGAGTAATCTTGGCGCGCTCCGCACTCCGGTGCGGGCCTGATTCACGAAAGGGCTCCTGTATGACTGCCGTACAACTGATCGTTGGCCTGGGTAACCCGGGCCCCGAATACGACCAGACCCGGCACAATGCAGGGGCCCTTTTCGTTGAACGTCTGGCGGAGCGCCTACGCGTCAGCCTCAGCGTTGATCGCAAGTATTTCGGCCTGGTGGGCAAGTTCAATCACCAGGGCCGCGAAGTTCGTCTGCTCATCCCCACCACCTTCATGAACCGCAGCGGCCAGTCCGTGGCGGCGTTGGCGAATTTCTTCAAGTTCAAACCTGAAGAAATCCTGGTGGCCCACGACGAACTCGACATGCCTCCCGGCGTCGCCAAACTCAAACAGGGTGGCGGGCACGGCGGGCATAACGGGCTGCGCGACATCATCGCCCAGCTCGGCAACCAGAACAATTTCCACCGCCTGCGGCTTGGCATCGGCCATCCCGGGCACGCCAGCCTGGTTTCCAACTTCGTGCTCGGCCGTGCACCGCGGGGCGAACAGGAATTGCTGGATACCAGCATCGGCTTCGCGCTCGACGTCCTCCCGGAAATCCTTGCCGGTGACTGGACGGTGGCGATGCGCAAGCTGCACAGCCAGAAAGCCACACTCTAATTTCAGCTACCGCCATTGGCGCGAGGGATACACCATGGGATTCAATTGCGGCATCGTCGGCCTGCCCAACGTCGGCAAGTCCACCCTGTTCAATGCCCTCACCAAGTCCGGCATCGCCGCTGAGAACTTCCCGTTCTGCACCATCGAGCCGAACAGCGGCATCGTGCCGATGCCCGACCCACGCCTCGACGCCCTGGCCGAGATCGTCAAACCCGAGCGGGTGATTCCCACCACCATGGAATTCGTCGACATCGCAGGCCTGGTCGCCGGCGCCTCGAAAGGTGAAGGCCTGGGCAACAAGTTCCTCGCCAACATCCGCGAGACCGACGCCATCGCCCACGTGGTGCGCTGCTTCGAAGACGAGAACGTCATCCACGTCGCCAACAGCGTCGACCCCAAGCGTGACATCGAGATCATCGACCTCGAGCTGATCATGGCCGACCTCGACAGCTGCGAGAAGCAACTGCAGCGCGTTACCCGCACCGCCAAGGGCGGCGACAAGGAAGCCGTGGCGCAGAAAGCGCTGCTGGAAAAACTCATCCCGCACTTCACCGAAGGCAAGCCGGCGCGCAGCCTGCTGAAGAACCTCGGTGACGACGAGAAGCGCCTGGCCAAGACCTTCCACCTGCTGACCACCAAGCCGGTGATGTACATCGCCAACGTCGCCGAAGACGGCTTCGAGAACAACCCGCTGCTCGACGTGGTGCAAGCCATTGCCGACGAGGAAGGCGCCATCGTCGTGCCGGTGTGCAACAAGATCGAAGCCGAGATCGCCGAACTGGATGATCTGGAAGAGATGCAGATGTTCCTGGAAACCATGGGCATGACCGAGCCGGGCCTGAACCGCGTGATCCGCGCCGGCTACGACCTGCTCAACCTGCAGACCTACTTCACCGCCGGCGTGAAGGAAGTACGCGCCTGGACCGTCAAGGTCGGTGCCACCGCGCCGCAATCGGCTGCCGCCATCCACACCGACTTCGAGAAAGGCTTCATCCGCGCCGAAGTCATCGCCTACGACGACTTCATCCAGTTCAAGGGCGAAGCCGGTGCCAAGGAAGCCGGCAAATGGCGCCTGGAAGGCAAGGAATACATCGTCAAGGACGGTGACGTGATGCACTTCCGCTTCAACGTCTAAGCCCCCCTGCGCGACACCAGGCCCCTCCAGAGCATGCTCTCGAGGGGCTTTGCTTTTGTGGGCTGGCGATAATCCAAACACCTGGGCGCAAACCCTCTCTATATGAGATGAAGCCAATGTCTCGAGAGGGCGCATGCCATGGATTTGTTTTCCCACCGCCTGATGCTGCACTACCTCGCCAACCTGGGCGAAGCCTCCGGCGACTTCGCTGCATCACCCCACAGCGATCACACCCCTGAACATACCGAACATCTGCTGCTGACACGCAACGACTGGGTGCCGAACAACAGCCACCATCCCGTGCGCCTCTATCGGCAGGCGCTCACGGATAAAGGCCTGCCCGACCCAGCCGGCACGCAGCAGCTGTTCAAGGCCCATGGCTGGCCCGCCCAGTGGGTAGACGGCATCTATGCCTACCACCACTACCACAGCAACGCACACGAGGTGCTGGGCGTTATCCAGGGGCACGCGCGACTGATGTTGGGCGGCCCAGGCGGCCAGGAGCTGAGCGTGCAGGCCGGCGACGTGCTGGTGCTGCCTGCCGGCATCGGCCACTGCAACCTTGCCAGCAGCGATGACTTCCGGGTAGTGGGCGGCTATCCACTGGGGCAGGAACCGGATCTCTGCCGCAAGGCACCGACCGACGCGCAACAGCGCGCCATCGAACAGACGCCCTACCCTTCGACCGATCCCGTTCTCGGATAGGCAGCCGTTTTCGCCCTGCGCCAGGGCCGCTGGAGCGAAAAACAGCTAAGCGGTTGAAAGTCCGTAAATTTATTCTGCATCAGGGCTTGACACACCCCAGGCAGATACGGAAAATGCGCGCCACTCGGCTACGTAGCTCAGCTGGTTAGAGCATAGCATTCATAATGCTGGGGTCCGGGGTTCAAGTCCCTGCGTAGCCACCAAACAAAACAAGGGTTTACCGAAAGGTAAGCCCTTTTTTGTTTGCGCCGGTGACTACAAAGTGACTACGGCGTGTCCACTCCCTTCCCTTGCAGCTTGTCCACCTCAAGCTGAAGCTTGATCAAATTCAGCTTGGCAATCTCGATCTGAATTCTTTGGGCCTCATCTAGCATCGGCTGCACATGACGATGCCAGCGTGTGAAACCATAGACAGCAGACCAGAACGCGAAAGCGGCAACACCGGCCAGCAGCCACCTGAAGAAAATTTTGTCCGAGATAGCTAGGTCCAATTTCTTCTCAAGCATCAGCTTTCTAGCCTCATCCGAGGCACTAGGATTTTCCTTTTCACCGAGAGCAGCCTGCTCAACATAAGTGTTGAAGATCAGGTCGTTTGTCTTTTCAGTCTGATAAAGCATCGTGACGAACGACGAGACGAAAACGAACATCGCGAAAAGCGCATAGAACTTAAAAATGTTATCGGTGGGAAGTGGGATTCTGCTTTCCATGAAACGCCTTAATGCCGAGCCATTCGGACGGGCAGTATGGCAATTAGTTGTTGAGCTCGACAATTAGATACCCCCTACAGGAAGCATGGCTTTAGGTAGGTGCCCGCTCTGTGTTAGCGGTGAGAGCTTAAGAGCTGAAGCGAGATGGTCAGGCGACAGGTGCGCGTAACGCATTGTCATCGCGATAGACGAATGCCCAAGGATGCGCTGCAGGCTGAGAATATCCCCTCCCCCCATCATGTAATGACTGGCGAACGTGTGCCGCAGGATATGGGTTAGCTGTCCCGGCGTATGGAAACCGCAACGTTGATACGCGCTACGGAAAGCAGCCCTGCAGGGCATGAATAGCCGGCCAGATCCTGGCATAGCAACCGATAACGCAGCCTCCTCCACTTCCTTCGGGATCGGCACCGACCGGGACTTCCGGTTCTTTGTACGGTGGAAGTGCGCTTTGCCGCCGAACAGACTAGCGCGACTTAGGCTTTCGGCTTCATCCCAGCGGGCACCAGTGGCCAAGCAAATCAGAGCGACCGGGTAGGTATGGTTGTTGGTCGACTTGCGGCACTCATCGAGCAGCAGGCCGACTTGATCCAGAGTCAGAAACGTCAGCTCAGTCTGGTCGGTCTTGATCTGACGGATCTTGGCCAGCGGGTTGACGCCATGCCATGCACCGAGGCGAATCAACTCAGAGAAAACGGCCGATAGGTAGCGCTGCTCATGGTTGACCGTGTGGGGCGAAACGTCTTTCAGACGAGCCTGCCGATAACGGGCCCAGGCAAGCGCATCGAATTGAGAGGCTAGCGGGTTACCGAGGCGTTCAACGACAGCCAGGGTACGGGAGAGTCGACCCTTCACGTCCTTCAGGCTGCTGCCGTGCAGTGAGTGCCACAGCGTCACCAGATCGGAAAGGCGATCATCGATTGGCCTGCCGGTGTCCTGCAGCGAGGCGAAGTATTCCGACTCATAGCGCTGGGCTGCAGTCTTGGTCTTGAAGCCTTTTTTGCGGATGCGACGCCCTGCCCGGCCATTCTCATAGAAATCAGCCGTCCAGGTGGTGCCGTCTTTGCGTGCCGTCATACCGCCCTTCCCCACCGCACATGGCGTTCCTGCAGCAGATCCTTGATGTGTTTATAGAGATCGTCCTGGGTCATTTCCTTGGCGGCGTAGTGATCGCGGATGACCGGCCAGCAGTCCCATTGCTGCAGGGTCTTAAACGCCTTTTTTGCGCCCACCTTTTCCCTTGCCAGCAGGCTTACGAAGTTTCCCAGGAACAGCTCCACGTTCTTGCCGGAGAAGCCACGCGAGGTCTTGTAGTAACGTTTGTATTCGGTGTCATCGAGCAGGGAGTCCACCGGCAGATCGACGCGCACGTCATCACGAATCAGCGTCCAGATGGGCTCGAAATAACCAGGGCGGCAGAGCAGCTTGAATTGACGCAGGCCATAGCGCCACAGGCCGTCCAGATGCCCCGCGAAGGCGGCAAAGGAGCTGGTATCGATCAGCGCGCCGGACTTCAGGTCGATAGAGCCACTGGCGAATTGCTGGATGACAGAATGGTGATAGCGCAGCTCTACGCGCCACACGTCAGCGTCTGGGTCGTAGTTATCCGGATCTTGCGGGTCGAAGCTGTCGCGGCGCTTCCAGACGCTTTCCCAGTAGTCGAGCTTGTCGGTTGCCCGGGCTTGCTCGGTCTTGTTGTAGATCGCCAGTTGCACGCCGCTGGCCGAACCGAACATGAAGGTTTCGCCACGACCGTAGGTGCTGGATTTGGTGGTCCAGTTGATTTCATTGATGCCGGAAATGTCGCGTTGAGTACGTGCGCGGCAGTGCATGCGGGCGACCAGATCCACGGGCGGTTTCCAGCCTTGCAGATCCAGGGCGAGGTGGACGGCGCACTGGTTGATTTCCCGATGGGTCAGCACTGCCGAGGCGTAATAGTCCATGCGGTCTTGCAGGCGCTCAGGCGACAGCGCGTCGATGGCATGGGGCGAGACTTCGATTTTCAGGTGGGCGCCGATGGCGTCGATCTTAGCGTTGAAGTTCTTCACCAACAGGATGATGCCCAGGTCAGCGTTCTGGAGCTTGTACTGGTAGCCAGAGTCCTTGCTAACACGGCCCGAGTGCCAGATCTGGCCAGCGAACTCGACCATGGTGCCGGGCTTCTCGAACAGGCACATGATTTCAGGGCGGATCAAGCCTCGGTACAACTGGCGCACGGTGTCCACGCCACAGCGCAGCAGACGTACACCCGACAGATCAACGAAACCCGAACAGCCGGGATCAACGAAAAGCCGGCTTGTGTCGCTGACCAGACCCGTTTCGATATCAAGCCGGGTGAAATCCTTTGCTCTGCTCATTCGTGTATCACTCTGGTTTTGTCTGGTTATCTACGTACGTTTATCTGACGTGTTACAGGGACGTCACCGGGCGCCCGACGCGCGCCCGGCGGTGTCACGGGCTGCGCCCAAACCACCGCCGGGCGGCGCGCCGAACGAAAGATCCATCCACGGCCCCGCATCAGCCGGCATCAGCTCGGTGTGGTTCAGGGCCTGTATACGGGCGGTTATGAGGACCACGAGGTTGGTGGTGCGTACGCGGTTGGATTCGTAGCGGAAGGCGCGCCCCAGGTACGGGATATCGCCCAGGATGGGCACGGCGCTGGTTGATCGATCGGTCTGCGTCGATCGCAGCCCACCCAGGAGCACCCCTTGGCCATCCTTGAGCTGTACCCGCGTGATGATGCGGCGCGTGTTGGTGATGATGTCGGCGGCGGTGTTGTCGTCCGAGACACTGGAAGCGGACTGGCTGACCTGCAGCTCTATCGCGTCGGCCGGCGTGATGAAGGGGGTGACCTGCAGGGTTACCCCAACATCCTGGCGCACGATGGTTTGAAACGGATCTGATGCCGGCGTGGAGCCGCTGGTGGTCTGGCCGGTGATGAAAGGGACGTTCTGGCCGACGACGATGGAAGCGGGCTCACGGTTGAGGGTCAGCAGCTGGGGCGTGGATAACAGGTTGCTGGTGGAGCTGGAGCGCACCGCCTGCAGGAAGGCCGAGATGGTTGGCCCGGAGAATGTGAGGCTGAAGCCTAGGTCGGAGCGATCCGAAGACCGGATGGTGCGGCCTGACAGGTCGAGACGGTTGGAGCCTGCAGCGGCATTGAGGCCCAGGGCTTCGAAGTCGTTGTCGGACAGCTCAGCCACAACCGCGGTGATCTGCACTTGCCGCCGCGGTCGGTCGATTTCCGTAACCACCTGTTTGATGGCGTCCAGCTGGGGGCGCGTGGCGGTGACGATCAGGGCGTTGGAGGTAGGCGATGGTGTGACGAGTACCTGGCCGGTTGTGCTGGCTTCGTTGGTGCGGTCGGCGCGAGAAGCCAACACATCGCGGACGGACTGTTCGGCGAAGTCGGACTGCAGGTGCTGGAGCTGAATCACCTCAGTGACCAGGACGGGCGATTCCTGAATCGGCTGCGCACTGATGCGGATCGCGTTGGGGCTTTTGGAGTAGTGAAAGCCCGAGGACAGGACGGCGTTTTCCAGTAGCTGTTCAAGTTCCTGGGGGCCATCGAAGGTGGCGAAGATGGAGATTGGCGCGGAGCGGATATCGGAGCCAACCACCACCGATTTATTGAGCATCACTGCGGCCCACTCTACGAAGTCCTGCAGGGTGGAGTCGTACAGTTCGATCTTCTCCACGGCAGCGCGGGCCAGGGTTGAGGTGAGTGCGAGCGGCAGCAGTGCCAGGGAAAGCCAGCAACGTTTCATGGCCGATTACCTGTAGACGGTGAGGGAGTCAGTGCCACGCAGCAACCGCACTTCTCGCGGCCCCCGTGGATCGATGGTGATTGCGCGGGAGAGCAGATCCTCGGAGCGGATGCGCTTGCCGTCGGGATCAACGAACACATAGCGGGACTGCCCCGACATGAGCCCATAGGAAGCGATGCGCAGGCCGGCGAACTCGTCTTCAAGCGTGGCTTTCTTCTGCTCAGGCTCAGCGGCTTGTGCCTGTACGGGCGCGCTTGGGTAGCGGATCCAGGCAATGGCGGCGAACACCGGCAGCGAGACAAACAGGGTGATCAGGCCGCCCAGGAAAAAGGCGTTCACCACCCGAGTGCGGCGGAAGAAGATTTTGGTGGTGCGCATAAGAAACCCCAGGTCGCGAGGTGAGGCAGGAAGGCGGCGACGCCAGTAGCCGGGCGGGAGCATGGAATACGAGCCCTTGTCGTAGTCCTTGTTGTATTCCTGGGTGGTGTCGTAATAGCTGTAGAACTCTTTGCCCTGATAGAACCAGTCTTCCACCTTGGGCGAGTTGAACTTGGCGCCGTATTTCACGATGGCCTGATGCAGCTTTGGCAGGTTGCCTTTCCACATGCCCAGGCTCAGCACGCGCAGCGGCAGGCGGAACACGAAGGGGATCTTCAGCTTGTCCCAGCGGTTGATGTACACCACGTGTTCAGCGATGGATTCGCGGATCTGTTTGTCGATGACGTTGACGTTTTGCACGCACAACCACAGATCCCAGCGGCGTTTGCGCAGGAATAGGAAGAACTTCAGCAGGTCGGTACGACCACCGGAATTCCAGTCGCGGGAGTTGAGCCACACGCCGGCTTCGTCGAGGAAGATCCCGCCGAATTTTTCCTCGTCGTAGGTTTCATGGCCGAAGCCCAGGCCGACCAGATCTTCAGCCGATGGCAGGTCAGGCAGGCGGACAAGGCGCGAGTACTTGTTATCGGCCCGGCAGAGCTTGTCCATCTTCACATCGACGTTGACGGCAACGCGGCGGCGGGCCTTGAGGTATTCCAGAATCTTGAGAATGCACAGCAGGGTTTTGCCAGCCCCCAGCTTGCCGGTAACGATGTAGACGGCCACGGGCGATCCTCAGGTGTGGATAAACTTTTCGGTGAGCCGGTGTGCCCACATGAAGATCAGCGACTGCAGCCGGGCGAACAGCAAAATGGTGATGCCCGCACTGAGGTTGGACGGCAGAAACATGCGCCCGAAGCTGATCAGGTCGGGCGCCATGGCATTTACCAGCCCACCGGCAATGCCGTTGATAGCGGCGGCGAAGGCCATCAGCAGAACGCCGATTGCGGCGACAATTGCGAGGAACAAGACGACCTTGCGAAAGAACTTGGTGATGAACTCGAAAAACGGCGCAATCAGCGGCGTGATAAAGGCCAGAAGCCAGCCATTGAGGCGCTTGAACAGGTTGGGGAAGAACTTGCCCAGCCAACCGGTAATCCAGCGAAGCCCGAACATCAGAAGCCTCCTTTCTCAGCTTTAGCGTTTTCCAGTCGCAGACCGGCATAGGCGATGCGCCACACCCCGATAAGGGTCAGCATCCAGATAATCCACTCGAGCAATGGCTTGATACGGCTCAGCTCGCAGGCGTCGAGACGCAGGTTGGTGTGCAGCTTTCCGGCATCGATCTTCACGTCGAAGGGCGAGCACGACGTGCTACGGGGTAATACGCCGTCGATGATGTAAATGGCCTTATAGGCAGCGGTGCCGGGGCCAAACCACTCGTTGTTAACGATGTTGGAGATGTCCGCTAGGGTGGCGATATCAGAGGCTTCCTGCGCCGCGAGCGTGTCAGTCATGCCCTGGCCGAAGGCACCGGCAAAATTGCCGGCCAGTCCTGCAGCCGCATCACCGATGCTCTTTTCATCGCCTTCACCTTCACCGTCGTACTTCTCGCCCAGAACATCCTCAGCAAACTCTTTGAAGGCATCGCCCAGGTTGCCCAGGGCCTTACTGATGCCGTCTAGCAGGCTGTTGGTTTTGTCGATTTTCGGGCCGAGCTTTTCTTGGTCGCCGTCACCATCACCACCGGGCGTACCGGGCTCTCCGTCACCGTCTCCAGGGCCGTTGCCGTCGTCGCCGGGGTTGTTAGGGTCGGTCGGATCGGTGGGGTCTGTTGGATCTGGCGGCGGGCAGACTTCGCCCGTGGACGGATCACAGGGCTTGGGCGGATCTTTTACGCAGGTAGTGCCCGACCATGTATGACCAGGGCCGCAGACCGGAGGCGGATCGGTAGGATCTGGTGGCTCAGTCGGGTCAGTGGGATCGGTTGGCGGTGTGGTCGGGTCGGTGGGGTCAGTCGGCGGATTGCCGAGGCCGGACGGAGTGTCACCACTCTGGCAGACCTGACCGTTGTAGGTAGCAAGGCCCCAGCAAGCGGAGATGCCTTGATCGTTAGTGCCGCACTCGCCAGACCAAGCAGCCCGGCAGCCTTCTTGGCAGATGTATTCACCGGGCAGGCTGGAGCCACCGTTAGGAACGTTGGCAAAGAAGCTGAAGCGTTGACCGGCAAGCGGTTCGCAGGCGGCAGGAGGTGGCGTGCATACGCCGGTTTGGGCGTCATAAGTTCCCGTGCAGGTATCACCAATACGGGAGGCAAAATAATGGGAGCTTTCCTGGGAGGGTTGAGGATTTTGCCTAGGAAGACCGTAACAACGAAAAGAGCCTTCATTGTTGTTGTACCGCGCAGCGCGACTATAGGACCAGTGTTCGTTTAATGAATACGCCGCCTTACAGGCCGAAGCCGGATCGGGGAATGTCTTGCCCGATTCGTCATACTTCCAAGCGTATTGCTCAGCAAAAACAAACTGCCCCCACCCCATAAGGGTGAGAGCAAGTAGCAGGCGGAGGCCGAAAGCCGTACGCATCAGTCGACCCCCAACCCTGTTTAGGCGCCCGCAGCGCTGAACACGCGACCGGCGATCTTGAACAGGGCCACACCACCACGGATGACGCCGAACAGCACGGCACCGGCAGCCATCAGGGTGCCGAACGCGAGTGCCAGATCGGTGAAGACTTCGAGCAGCTCAGGCGGAACGGTGATTGCAGCATTGGCGGAACCGGCAGTCAGCGAAGCCGCACCGGCAGTGATCAGAGCGAGCGATTTGCCGCCCAGTGCTTTACCGACACTGGCCTCGTTCTGTACGAGCTGGCCGCCACGATTGGCAGCTTCTTTTTTGCTTTGGTACATGAGTTGTTTCCTCAGTTGGTTGAAGCGTCGACGATTTCCTTCCAGCCGAGCCGGAAGGCCCCCCAGGACACGCCAATCCCGAGAGCACCCACAAAGAGCCCAGCGATAACGAGGTACTGCCCCCAGGTGAAAGCCATAAACCGTTACCTCTGGTGCCCGTGGATAAGGCCAAGGGCGGCGATCATCACCACGCCTTGAATGAACTGCAGGGCCCAGAGATCACCCAGGGTGACGTTGGCCAGATAGGCGTCGATTCCCATACGGTGAACTCCAGGCGGTCAGGGTTAGGCTTTGGCCGGGTCGGCAGGCTTACCGGCGTTGCCAGCAGGCGCGGGGCTCGCAGCGGAGCGGGCTTTGTTGTCCACAGCTTCGATATGCAGGGCGAGGTTCTTGCCCTTGTTCTGGCCGCCGCGGGCCACGTCGAAGGTGATGCGCACCAGTTGCAGGGGCTCGAACTGAGCGCCGGCCATGAACACTTCGTCGGCGGCGTCTTCAGCGATGGCCATGCCGATGATGGACAGGCCGTGCTCGGTCTTGCCGTCCGGTTCGTCGCCGTAGAAGACCTTGGCGTATTTGGTGTCATCGACCTGAGTCATCTGAGTGCCCAGGAATGCAACTTCCATAGTCGAACGTGCCATTGGGTGTTTCCTCTTTTCAGTTGCGCGTTATTGCGCGGTTTTGCCTTTCAGCAGGCCGAGCGAGTCCGTGCAGGTGAACTTCGAAGTTCAAAACCTGCAGGTGCTTATCGGTCTACCGGGGTTAAAGCCGGGTCAGGCGGTGCCTGATCGTTTGTTCACACCAAGGGCCTTGCCCTTGTCATCCCATTTCGCCACCGTCGCCCGCGACTGGCGGTGCGCGCGGTGAACTGGCCGAGTGATCGCGTTGGCCAGTCACGGACGCCGGAGGCGACTGATTCGGCTGACCACCAGGGCGCGGGCAGAACTCACGGCGCAGTAGCAGGAAGGCGAACAACAGGCCGAGGGTCACGAAGCACAGAACCAGCAGGCAGTACGTGATAACAACGAACAGCTCAGGCGACATACACCACCCCATGAACGATTGGGCCCTGCAGGGCTTCTACGATTGCCTGCCATTCATCCACACCCCAGTTTTCCGGGATGCCTTTCTCGTTGGCAGCGTCCTGTTGGTGCTGAATGCGGCCCAGTTGCTGGCTGGCCAACGGCAACAGCTCAGCGGCTTGGGCGACGGTCAGGACGATGCCGGGCATTACTCGGTTTCCCCTTCAAGTTCAGCGAGACGACGTTCGTTGATGTCCTGGCAGTCGCGGCAAACGATCACGTCCGGGATGTCCGCCACGTTGAAGCCCTGGCAGCTCACCACCAGGGTTTGGCCGCAGTAAAAGCACTCGCCTACAGGCATGAATCCGGTCAGGTCGTGCATGGCTCAGACTCCAGCTCGAACAGATCCCAGCGCGGGACGTAGGGCGTTGGCTTGCCGATGTTTTCCACCACGTACCAGTACCGAGGCGGGCGCGGGGTTGGTGAGTGCTGGGGACAGGTAAAGCCCGAGACCCAACGGTAGGTACTGCTCACGTGAAGCCAGTGCCCGTTCACCAGCCGCATTTGGCCAACGACCGGAAAACAGCGAACGGGGCGGCATTGGGCGCAGCGTGGCGACAGGCTGATAGGCCCCAGTCTTTTGACATAGCAGACAGAGCAGTCGCAGTCCGGACTGTGGGGTTGGTGCAGGTACTTTTGCATGGCTCATTTACCTGGCCTCACGTAACGGACGCGGAACAGATCGGTAGCACGCTCAGGGCACCAGTGGGCATAAAGGTCTATGACGGTTTTCTTGATGTAAGCGCGGCAATCCGCTCGGGTAGCACCGGTGTGCACAAGGTGCCAACGACGGCGCTTGGTAACCCCATGGAACGTGCAGGTCTCGACAACGAAGGTCTTAGTCATCGCCGTAGTCCCCCGCACAGAACACGGTCTTGCCGCGTTCCATGTCACGGCGGATGCGGTGCAGGTTGATGACGCGGTGACGGCCAATCTTGGCGGTCGGGACGGTGCCGGATTCGATCCAGCCGCGTACGACATCCTCGGTAATCACGTCGATACCCAGCAGCTTGGCGAACACGTGCTTTGAGCAAAACGGCGCATCACGCAGATCGTTGACGCGTTCCGGGTTTCCCTGTGTGTCGAACCCCACTATTCCAGACTGTTCCATGCAAAGCCCCTATAATCCATCGATCATCACGTCGGCCGAAGTGGTATATTTCCACTATCCGAGTGGAATAATACCACCTCCAATGAGCTGTGGAATATTTCAACGAAGAGTTTTTAGATCTTTATGGAATCAACACAGGATAGGGTTAGACATTTTATGGCAGTTTTTGGGCATCGCGAGGTCGGCGAAGCCACAGGACTAAAGGAAGAAAGGTGCAAGACCATTCGCTACGACAAGCGAGCAAATTTGCGCACTAATGAATTGGACTTGATAGCAAATCGCTACCCTGAGTACTCTTTATGGCTCAGGACTGGCATGACCGCGCCTGAAAACGGCCAAATAGATCCTGACTACGCCGAGGCCAGCAGAAACTTGGCCAATCCAAACGCGGGATAGCGATCACACAGGAAGTAGCTAGGCGCTGGTACGCCCGAAGGAATGGAGAAGACCAATGAAAAGGAAGCTGTTGGCATCGGCCCTAGACATAAGCACAATCCCTGAAAAGAATCCAAGCTTATTGCCACCCAGGCAGGTGAAGCAATTGGGGTCAGCAGCCGAAGCTCATGGCAAGACCTTGAACGGGCTGGTCAATGAGTAGCAAAGACTCGCTTGGCGATTCAGTCAGAGACACTTTAAAGCCCTAGATCAACAAGAACGCGATGCGAATAGCGGAGTTCGTCGCATCATTAAGAAATGCATAAAGCTAAGGAAAGCCATTAATGAATCGCGTGAGAGAGTAAAAGATTATGGCAGAAGGAGTGTTAAGAAAATGAACGTGCAAAAGCCATTGGGTAAGACCGACTAGAAGATGTGAGGGACATGCCGTGGCTCAAAAGCCTAGTTTCGAGGAGTTCAAAGCAAGCTGCCTGGAGGCTATCGGCTTACCCGATATTCCCACAGCTGAAAAAGCCCATCGCATGAACATGCTTGCGGCGAGCGCAGAGGCTAATAGCTCGCACATATGGGCAGGCGTGCTAGACACCCTGAAAAACATGGGAAGTGAATACTCTGGCGGAAGATCAGAACTGCTGTTTTATCCTGCAGATGCCGCTAGTGATTTGAAAATCCATACTAAGCCACTAGAAAGCACGCTACTAAAAATATATAGAAATAATGTAATTTATAATCGCAATTACCCTGAAGCACCTAGAGCTGGATTAATAGATCCGGTAGACATGTACAGTGCAATCGACGACTTATTAAGAACTCGGATTGTCTGCAAGTATATGGATGGGCCAAAGTTTGTTTGCCATAAGCTGGAGGCTTTTTGCCAAGCCCAGGGGGCAGAGTATAATCACAGATCACTCAGCACTGATGCAGGCTACTATGCATGGCACTTTTATGTTAGATTTTCCGCCCCCGTCAATATTGCAGGCAATATAAAAGATTGTTCGATGTGGATTGAAATTCAAATCACTACGCAACTGGCTGAAGTGATAACGTCGCTGACGCACAGTATTTATGAAGAGCGTAGGGTGAGTGGCGGAAATAAAGGTGAATGGAAGTGGGAAGCTGAATCCCCTGAATTCAAGTCAGCGTATCTTGGCCATGGACTGCACCTCTTAGAAGGTGTAATCCAGTCATTCAAAGATGATATGATTAAGCCTAAAAATGAAGGCTCTGCAGAGTGACCAAGGAGAGTAAAATGTCTATAAGTTCCCCGCAGCCATCAGTCCTCCATTTGGTCACAATATTTAGGCAGATATCCTCGGGAGATATTAGGATTCCAGCATTCCAAAGGGAGTTTGTCTGGAAGGAAAAGCAAATTCTTGATCTTCTAGATAGCGTAACTGATGGATATCCCGTTGGCAGCCTTCTGTTGTGGGCAGTAGACTCACAAATACTTAAAATAGCTCCAAGTGATTCGACCGCTTTTCCGAATGTTGATGAGCAATTTCCTACAGCATACGTCCTTGATGGAATGCAGCGTCTCTCAAGCCTATATGGTGTTTTTCACTTTGGGCAAACAACTGGAGATCCTAAATTTGATGTTTTATATGATTTGACAGAAGGGCGATTCATACATCGATCTGACGTTATTGAGGAAGGCGCAATACATGTGCCGCTTTCGGCTATATTCAAGCCAAGGCAGCTACTGGAACAACAAAGTAAGATAGCGACATTAGATAATGCGGATGAACTAATCGAAAAGCTGCTTCTTCTTCAAGCTGCATTTCAAGAATACATGATCCCTGTCGTCACAATTAGAGGGATAGATATACATAGGATTGTAGGCATATTTGAGAGAATTAACTCTACAGGAACAAGGCTTGATCCTGTAGATTTTATGAGGGCCATTACTTGGGCCGAGAACTTCGACCTAAATAAGTATTTAGAAGAGTCAGTATCGTCGCTCTCACAGTGCGGACTGGATCTTGATCCTGAAACGGTTATTAAGTGTGTAGGACTCGTTCTAGGAACTCCGCCAACAACTGACGGCCTACTTGGGTTAAGAGACTTCAAACCACAGGAGCTGGCTGACGCATTTGGAAAGACGGTGACGAATCTATCGATTATTTCCAGATTTCTTGAAGAAAACTTTCGTATATTTTCTTCGCACCTAGTTCCGTACGAAGGTCAATTATTGCTTTTATTTAAAGCAATAACGTTAGAGGATGCGAGCGACGAGGACATTCAGCTACTTATTAGCTGGTATTGGGCAGCTGGCTTTAATGAGAGTCTCCGCGGAAAACCTGATCACTACGTAGTCCGAGCTCTAGAAAACTGGCGAGGACTAATACGTAGTGAAATCAGAGGACTGGAACCACGACTAAAACTTTCCGCAATAGATCTACACGAGAGAAGACTTCTATCAGGCAAGGCTTTGTCGACGACATTTGCAATGATGTTTGCTGCGAATAACGCTGCCTGCTTAAAAAATGGAGCGATAATCGAACCTGTTAAATACATGACAAGTGACTTCACAGAGAGCTTCGGCGTAATATATACCTTGAATGAATTGGCGGATGCAGGTGCCCGGCAATCAGTTTCAGCCAAGATCTTTTCTAATCTGGTGCTAGTTGATCGTTCGCTGCCAAGGCAATCTAGCTCTGATATAAGAGCTGATATAATCAGATTATATGAAGAAGAGAACTGGGATATATTAGCATCTCAATTCATATCTGAGCATGCAGCAAGAGCCCTATATGAAGGCGATGTAGTAAATTTCCTGGTAACAAGAGCTAACGACCTACACCACAAAGCGGTACAGATGGTAGGAACTGGAGAGCAGCCACAGTGACTACATAAGCAAGTTTTACAGGGATAATGTGGCACTACCAGGTCATAGAAAGGCCGAAAGCCTCTATATATGGGGCTTTCTGGATCAGTCGGGTGGAGCTTAGCGGATTCATAATGCTGGGGTCCGGGGTTCAAGTCCCTGCGTAGCCACCAAACAAAACAAGGGTTTACCGAAAGGTAAGCCCTTTTTTGTGCGCGCTCGAAAAATGCTGGATTGCCAAGAACGATAGGATCAATCGACCCACGGATTGATGACGCTAACCCCCAGATGGGCGAAGTGGCGGACATTACGCGTAGCGACAGGTACGTCGTATAGAGCCGCAATGGCAGCGATCTGGGCATCGGCCATATCAGCCACTCGCCCCTTCGCCTCACTCGCCGCCGCCAGACTGGCATAGCGGCTCGCCGCCTCGGTATCGAAAGGCAAGATGCGGCCCGCGAAATCCTCGTCGAACATCAACCTGGCCAGATCCGCAAACGACGCCTTGCGCTTGCCATCCGGCAACCGCGCAATGCCGTAGAGAATTTCAGCCACCGTGATGGCGCTTATATAAAGCTGCCCTGCAGGCTGCTGATCGATCCAGGCCACCACCTCGGGCGCAGGTTTTGCCTTCATCAGCTCCGAAAGCACGTTGGTATCGAGCAGGATCATTCGTCGAAGCTCGCAGCCCTGGCTTTGCTGCTTCGCTCAGGCAGTTCAAGGTCAGCACCCGCCACCGTAGAAAACCGGGCATGGATGCGACTGCCCAAACCGCCTTTCTTGTCTTGCTTGGTTAAGGCTTCACGAATGATCACCCGCGCCTCCTCTTCCATGGAGCGCCCGTGGCTGGCAGCGACAACGCGCAGCATCGCCTTGAGATCATCATCCAGATTTCGAATCGTGATAGTTGCCATGCCGCCTCCAAATGAAATCAATGCAGTCATTGCTATCATACGGGCGTACTTACAGACATGCACACATGTTTGCTAGGTAACGGCATGACTGCCCTGCTGCAACGGCGACAGCCGAATTGCTGAGGCCAAGTGATAAAGCGACAGGTGCGCATAACCAATGGTTATTGCAATGGACGTGTGCCGCAGACGCCCCCGAGGTGTGAAAACCGCAGCACTGGTAGGCTTACGAAACGCAGCCCTGCAGAGCATGAACAGTCAGCCAGATCCTGGCATCGCAACCTACAGCGCAGTCTCTAACTTCCTTCGGGATCGGCACCGAACGGGCCGGTAGCTCACGACACCGGCATAGCGAATCACTGCCATGCCGCCCTCCCACCTTGCCTACGGTAGAACTGCTCAGACCATTGCGCCTCGCTAAATCAGCCTTCGCGCGAGATGCTGCATTTCGCGATTTACTGGGGCCAGCGCGCAATGGCACTATGCCGAAAATAAATCTGTCCCCTTTTCGAAAAAAGCTTGAGACCTAGGTTTTGTACGAAAAGTCGGTACGGGTAAAATTGCCGCCATGATTGGCTGGAGGCCCGCATGGCAAAGCGTTACGAACTCACCGACGCATCGTGGGAATTGATCAAGGATCTGGTTTCTCCAGAGCAGAAGATGGGTCGCCCACGCAGTGATGATCGTCTGGTACTCCACGCAATCCTGTGGATCCTCTGCTCGGGCGCTGCCTGGCGTGATCTGCCGGAACGCTTTGGGCCTTGGTCGACGGTGTATCAGCGTTTTCGTGACTGGCGCGACGACGGTACGTTCGACCGGATACTGGAGCGCTTGCACATCCGATTAAACCGGGAGGGACTGATTGATCTGGACACCTGGATGATCGATTCCACTGCGATACGTGCAACCCGAGCCTCTTCAGGCGCCGGGAAAAAAGGGGGCCTGAAGAACCGCTAGATCATGCTTTGGGGCGTAGTCGAGGCGGCCTTACTACCAAGATTCACATGATCTGTGACGCCAATGGTGTTCCATTACGCTTCATTCTTTCGCCGGGGCAAACCAGCGATATCGCTCATGCCCAGCCGTTGCTGGATCAGGTGCGAATTCCCGGTAAGCCGGGGCGTCCACGCAAACGCAGTCGCTGGTTACTGGCTGACAAAGGCTATGACGCGCAACACTTGCGCCATTACTGCGACCGCTACCGAATACAGCCGGTGATCCCGCTGCGTGCCATGCCCCGCAAGCCTCGGCCTGGCCTGCCCCGACTCTTTGATCGTCCAAAGTATCGGCAGCGGAACATCATTGAGCGGATGTTTGGCTGGCTGAAAGAGAACCGCAGAATAGGTACTCGCTACGACAAGCTGGCGAGAAGCTTTTCAGCCATGGTCACGCTGGCCTGCAGCCTGCGTTGCATGCGTCAGTACTTTTCGTACAAAACCTAGAATCTATGTTATCTTGTGGAGGGTGGTAAAAAACTGCCCTCTTCCCATGGAGGGAGAGAGCCTTCAGTAATAGGCTGAGTGTCTATGGAAAAAGTAGTTTTAGCCAACGTAACAAAATTATCTGAGATAGAGCTATTAATATCATAATAAGCCCTTAGGACTCTCATCCTGTATTTAAGCCGGTCACCGTCAGGGTGATTGCAAGCGATTAAACGACCAATCTGCCCCATCACCTTATTGTAACTCGCCTCCAGAGTCGACCATTCGCAACCTGAATGAGCAAGAACTTCTAATTTCTTTACAGCTGAGCGAATTTGGTTACGATCGGACTGGATAATAGTAGGCCGAAGGTGATTAAAAATCGATAGACCAGTAACAGTAAGCGGGACGGCGCGATCTTTCAAACTTAAGGATTGACCACGGCGGCGAATATGGAACTTGCTGCGCTTTAGTCTACAGCCCTTAGAAGCCAACATGCCGACGACCTTGGAAACAACACTTCCTATAGTGGCGGCTTCGACCTCGTCTTTAGAGGATATAGTAATATCATCAGCAAACCGTGAGTAAGCAAAGCCCAAATCACTCAGATGGGAATGAACTTTAGGTTCAATGTCCCAGAAAACCAAATTCGCCAAATGGCTGCTGGTACAGGCACCTTGAGGAACTCTACCATCCTTGGTAAGCAATTCAGATAGTAAAAATGAAACCTTGTCTCCAAAACCGAGACAGTTATTGAAAACAGATCTAACTTGCTCAGATGTGATGGAAGGATAAAAGTCCTCAACATCTAAAAGTATAATAAAAGAGTTGCCAAGATGGACTTTTGAATTACTGTAAATACTTCTAGGGGAGATTTTATCTCTAATGCCGCCATGAAGATAAAATGGATACGTAATTCGATTCAATATACGCTGAGCAATTTTCTTTTGAATTTTTTTTAGCTGATCGTAAGCGTCATATGTTTCGCGAGGCGTGCCATCTTTTTTGAGCAGAGGGACAGTACGATAAAGGCCATTAGACTTTGATGCAATTCGTTCGAGATATGGAGCCTCTTCACCGAGCATGCGTGCAAGAGACTTAATACTATATATAGGAGCACAAGGGTAATTAATCAATTCCATTTGAAGCACCATAAAAACAAATAGGGCTGAACAATGGCAGCCCTATTCTAGAATTCGAATGATGTAGTTTGTTGTGTCATGAGCCCATCCCGAATACACCCAAGATGATTTCACGATTGTCCCAAAGGTAAATTACCCCTTGTTTCAACCAGTAGATAGCTGCAGCTTTAGTCAGCCTTTTCAAGCCAGCCTTAATCTTGGCCTTTACAGGCTTTTGATCACTGCAGTTTTCCGCGTTGACACGGGCATCTTCATTTTTACGCATCACCACCGGAGCCTTACGACTACGGGGCTTCTTTAACTTAAACATAGTGAATACTCCTTTCGGGCGAGATTGCCCCGCCGTCAAGCAGCCTGGGCCGAAAGGAACTATGAAGATGCCTCTACAAACTACAGTTCTGGCTTTATCAAACTTGTTTGATAAAGCCCTCCGCCGTAAAGCTCGTTTACCGGATCCCATACGTAAGCGTCACGCACATGGCGCAACACGTAGCGCTGAGCGACCGGGTCACTTCGCAACGGTTGGGCGGAAGAAGTTTTGGAGAACCCCAAAACTGATCGGAATTAACCAATCACAGACTGCAAGCCCATTTTTCACTAAAGTTAAAGAGCATCTGGGTAAGTACACCCAGCACAGGCGATTTTTTACCACTACAGCCTCAAGGATGTCAATACGACATCAGTGACTACATGTATTACTTTTTGTGGGGATGTATGGATTGATAAGGTACAGGGGAGAGGTAAGCAGCTGATTTATGTGGCTTTATGCATCATTCAGGGCTTGCTCAGGAGATTTATAATGCTGGGGTCCAAGGTTCAAGTCCCTGCTTAGCCACCAAACAAAACAAGGGTTTACCGAAAGGTAAGCCCTTTTTTGTGCGCACTGGTTTTAAAGCACAGCGACTACACTCTGCTCGTCACGAAACCAAAACTGTTCTGTCCGGGTGCGGTGGGCGGCGCATGGCTCGAAGCTCCTTACAAACGCTGGCGGCCTTGCCATAGACTTTGTTTAGCTCTCGCTTGCCTACGGCGATTACGGTGACAACCAGACGGTTGTCGATCACTTCATACACCAGGCGGTAACCAATAGAGCGCAGTTTGATCTTGTAGCAGTTGGGCATATCCCGGAGCTTGTCGGCCTCGATCCTGGGATTCTCGAGGCGCTCCTTGAGCTTCTTGGCGAACTGCAACTGAATGGTGTTGCCAAGCTTGCCCCACTCCTTGAGTGCCTGAGCGTTGAACTCCAGGGCGTACTTAGTCGGCTCCGCCGGCTTGCGCGATGAGGTCATCGATATCTACTCGCACGGTGGATTCACCACGTCGCTCACGTACGACTTCAGCCAGACGCAAATCATCAATCAGCTCCAGCATGGCCTCGTAGCGTGCAGGGGGCACGGCATAGAACGCTGGTTCATTCCGATTGAGGATCACGACCGTTTCACCGTTACCTTCGCGGATGGTGCCCATTGGGTCTTTTTTAAGGTCTGTCACCGACGCCGCAACATCAGCCAGCACCGCGTATGTCATTGCCATAGCCACCTGTTCTCTCTATCTCCAATGCGCCTGAGCTCTCTGTACTGGCCAGCCACCGGGCCTTGTTAGGCCTATCTGGGCTTTCGTCTCTATGGGCCGAGCTATCTATGCAGGACTTGTCTTCATATGGGTGTGCGAACACGTGTAAGCATCTGCACAATAACACGCTTAAAAGCACCTTTAGAAGCACCACATAAGGCACATATAAAAGCTCTTTCAACTCAAACGCTTAGGTTGAAAGGGTGTAATCGTTCGGCTTCGCCTCACCCCTTCGTGCGGACATTTAGCGCGGCAAACTAGCGGCACCACTGCGTTTCACACGGCACACCATCGTTATTGCCATCCATCTTCACCCCTGGGCAGTTATTCAGGAAGAAGGTCGCCTCTTCGCAGGAGCGCATTTGCGAGCAATGGGTGCGGCCATCGCAGCGGTAAGTCGCAGCGGGCTGGGCAGCGGTGCCAGATGGTCCCGTCTCGCCGTTGCTGGTGAACGTTGGGATAAAGCGCTCGAGGGAGAAGGCCGGCGCGGGTTGTTCGACGATGGGGTTGCTGAGTATTGCGCCATCGGAGCCGATATTGGTGATCACCGGGCTGGCGGGTGGTTTGAGGTAGAAGTGCCAGAAGGCAGAGCCCAGGGCGGCTATCACGATCAGTCTCTTCATGGCTGCACTCCATTGCAAACGGCGGTCATCGCCTGGTGGGTGCAGCATACCTTTGCTGCCCGGCAACTGAATGCCAACAGCCAGCCACACAAACGAAAAAGGCTTATCACCCGATAAGCCTTTTTCGTCGTAAATGCCTTGGTACTAGATAACCAGAAACCCGGCCACGATCAGCGCGGCAACGGTCACCACGCCGAGGATAAGCAGTATGCGGCTGGTGCTGGTGTTTTCACGGCCGTCGATCAGCTGTTGGGCTTGCAGCTGCAGGTAAGGCGGCGTGGTACTGAGCTTGAGGGGGCGCTGGATGCGCAGGACATTGCCGCCCTTGGGGCCAGGCTTGGCGCTGAAGTTGTCCCATGAGGCATTGTGGCCCCGCTGTCGGCGGCCTTCGCGCCACCACTCTCGGTCTTCCGGTCCCATGATCTCGCCCTCCTGGCTGGTGATGATCTGATCCATCAGAGCTGCATTGGCAGCTGCAAGTTCAGTGTACAGCCGTAAACCGATTCGTGCCGGGCTGATATGCATACCGTCAATCGGCGGGTAGTCGGCCGTGGCGCTGGCACGCCAGCAAGCGCGGTTGCACAATCCGCTTTTCCTTGCGCACTCGATTCTCTGCCGTGAATGTCCTCACCTCCCCTTTAGCTTGCCGCCAGCCCTTGTGGGTGGTCGGCTGTTGCGCCTGGCTACTGGCGGGTTTGTCGGCCCTGCCCGTACAGGCAGAGCCGCTGGCGCAGCGCGAGCACCATCGCTGGACCATGGCGGACGACGATGGCCCCAACCAGGTCGGGGCGTTGGCGCAGACCGGCGACGGCTATCTGTGGCTGGGCAGCGACAGCGGCCTGCTGCGCTTCGATGGCTTCGACTTCACGGCGTACCAGCCCAGCGACGGTCAGCCGCTGGGCACGGTGGCCAGCCTGCTGGCGGTGGACGGTGGCCTGTGGGTTGGCCTGCGCGCTGGTGGCGCCCGGCTGATCCAGGGGCGCACGACCCGCAGCTTCCCACCCGGCCAGGGCCTGCCGGGTGGCGCACTGTACGGGCTGGCGTGCGACCGCGATGGCAATATCTGGGCAGCAGCCCATGAGGGACTGGCGCGTTTCGACGGCCAGCGCTGGACGACGGTTGGCGAAGATCAGGGCTTCGCCGCCAGGAGCGCGCGAGCGGTATTCGTCGCCCGGGACGGCACGGTCTGGGCCGCCAGCAACCACCACCTGTACAGGCGCCCCGCCGGCGCGCCGCGCTTTTCCAGAGTGGTCGGCACCCTCGACTGGGCCAGCCAGATCGCCCAGGCCGCCGACGGCACCATCTGGATCGCCGAGCGCTACGTCAATCGCCTGCATCGGGTCGTTCCCGGCACACGGCCAGGCATGCAGACACAGACGGTGGACACGCCCATCACCGGCCTGTTGTTCGACAAGGCCGGCGGGCTATGGACCAGCACGCCGGGCAACGGCCTGCGCCGCTATCGCCATGCCCAGATGCCGCTGGACCTCACCCATGCCGAACGGGTGACCCGCACCGAGGGCCTGAGCGCCGATTACCTCTGGCCGCTGCTGGAGGATCGCGACGGCACCGTGTGGGCCGGCAGCAATGCCGGGCTCGACCGTTTCCGGCTGCGCGAACTGAGCCCCGCGCCGCTGCCGGCCGGCACCCTGAATGCAGCGCTGGCGCTGGCCACGGACGGCGCGCTGTGGGCAGCCAGCGGCAACCGCGGCTTGATGCGCCTGCACAATGGCGCGCTGCGACGCTGGCCCATCGCCGAACCGGTAACCGCCCTGCTCGCCGATACCCATGCCGGCGTCTGGGCCGGCGGGCCCCACGGCATCTGGCACGCCACGCCGGTGGGTGTCGAATTGCGGGCCAGGCTGCCCGAGCAGGCGCCGGCGGATGCGTCGGTACGGGCGATGACCCTGGCCGATGACGGCAGCCTGTGGGTATCGATCAACGGGCTCGGCCTGTTCGTGCTACGCGGCAGTTACTGGCAGGCGGTGGCCGGCGTCGGCGAAAAGCCAAGCCAGGTGATGCCGGTCAGCGCCGGCCGTGACGAGCAGGGCCAGCTGTGGTTCGGCTACCGCGACAACCTCCTGGTCAGCCGCCAGGGTGATCAATGGCGCCGGTGGAGCGAAGCGGATGGCCTGCAGATCGGCCATGTCACCGCACAACTGCATCACCACGGGGTTTCCTGGATCGGTGGCCAGCACGGCCTGGCGCGTTTCGATGGCCAGCGCTTCCAGATGCTGCCGCTGCCGGCCAACGGCCAGTTCGACAATGTCTATGGGCTGCTGCCCGGCCGCGATGGCGACCTGTGGGTGCATGGCAAGGGTGGCATCCTGCAGTTGCCGGCACCTGAAGTGGCGCGCGCCCTGGCCGAGCCGGGTTATCGGCTGCGTTACCGCTCGGTGAGCCTGGATGGCAGCCTGGCCAACGATCCCTATCGGGTACTGCCGCTGCCCACCGGCGTGGTGGATGCGGACGGGCGGCTGTGGTTTTCCACCAGTGCCGGCGTGAGTCTGCTCGATCCGGCGCGCCAGCCGGCGCCAGCGCCGTTGCCGACGGTGGTGATCGAGCACCTGACGGTCGACGGCGTGCCCCAGCCGCTGCCCGCCCCCTTGCAGCTGCCGGCGGACAGCCAGCGCCTGGTCATCGACTACGCGGCGCTGAACCTGCGCGCGCCGCAGAGCCTGGCGTTCCGCTACCGTCTGCGGGGCTACGACCGCGACTGGATCGAGGCCGGGCGCCAGCGACGCGCCACCTACACCGGCCTGCCAGCCGGCGATTACCGCTTCGAGGTGCAGGTATTCGACCAGAGCGGTGGCGAGCCGGCGCCGCCGACCGTGCTGGCCTTCAGCGTGGCGCCGGCGTTTTATCTGCGCCCGCTGTTCTACCTGCCGCTCGCCGCGGCGCTGTTGTTCGTCCTGTGGTGGCTGCATCGCCGTGCCGTGCGCCGTGACCGGCAGCGCCTGCACCTGCAGTTGCAGGCCCAGCAGGGCGAGCGCGAGCGGATTGCCCGCGAGCTGCACGATACTCTGCTGCAAAGCCTGCAGGGGCTGATGCTGCGCTTCCAGGCAGCGGCCAATACCCTGGCCGCCGATCACCCGGCGCGCACGCGCCTGGAGCACGCGCTGGATCGCGCCGACCAGGTGATGCACGAAGGCCGCGAGCGTGTGCAGCACCTGCGCCAAGCCGGCGCCAACGGCCTGGGTCTGGCGGCCGAGCTGAGCCGGTTCGTGCAGGGCCTGGACGAGCCCGGCATCCAGATCAGCCTGCACATCAACGGCGACCAGCGCCCGCTGCACACCAACGTGCAGGACGCGGCCTACCGCATCGCCGTCGAAGCCATCGGCAATGCCGTACGCCACGCGGACGCGCGGCAGATCACCGTGATGCTGAACTACGGCGCACGCGATCTGCGCCTGTGCATCGTGGACGACGGCCAGGGCATCGCCGCCGACTACGCCATGGGCGAAGGCCGGTCCAAACGCTGGGGCGTACGCGGCATGCACGAACGGGCGGCGCAGATTGGCGGCGCCCTCGCCGTGCAGGCGCTGGCCGGCGGCGGCACCCGGGTGGAACTGCGGATCAAGGCGGCGCTGTCCTATGCCGACCAAGCCCGACGACCCTGCCGCCGCTGGTTCGCGCGCCCACGACCGCCCACCACAGAGAGAGACGACGCATGAGTGATACGCCCATCCGCCTGCTGGTGGTCGATGACCATCCCCTGCTGCGCGAGGGCATCGCCGCCGTGCTCGAAGCCCACCCGGACATCGAGCTGGTCGGTGAAGCCGCCGATGGCGAGCAGGCCGTGGCGCGTTTCGCCGAGTTGCGCCCGGACGTGACGTTGATGGATCTGCAGATGCCCGGGCTCAACGGCACCGAGGCGATCCGCACGATTCGCGCGCAATTCGCCGATGCCTGCATCGCCGTGCTCACCACCTACAGCGGCGACGCCCGCGCCTTGCAGGCGGTGCAGGCCGGCGCCCGGGGTTACCTGCTCAAGAACATGTTGCGCAAGGAACTGGTCACCGCCGTCCATAGCCTGGCGGCGGGCAAACGCTACTTTCCGGAACCCATCGCCAGCGAGCTGCTCGCCGCCATCGCCGAGGACGGCCTCACCCCGCGTGAAACCCAGGTGCTCGCATGCGCCGCACAGGGCCTGGGCAACGGCGATATCGCTGCGCAGCTGGCAATCTCCGATGACACCGTCAAAGGCCATATGCGCAGCATCATGACCAAGCTCAAGGCACGCAACCGCACCCATGCGGTAAGCATCGCCCTGCAACGCGGCATCATCGATAACTGGGACTAAATGCCCGCGGGCCAAGGTTAAGCCTGCCCTTAACCTTAATTAACATTACGCAACTCGCCGCCACCGACGCGCTCTTCAACAATCCCTGCTGCCTCGCGACACGATGTCGGCGGGGCGCCAGTGGGGATATCAGCATGAAGGCCATCCAGGGTTCCGCACAGTCGCAGGCGTCGGCCGGCAAGCTCGCCGCCTGGCAGGAAGCAATCGCCAAACAGCTGATGCTGGCCAACCTGGATGCCGGCATTTCGGTCGCCGAAATAGCCGAGGCCTGCGCCCTGTCGCGCAGTCACTTCACCCGCAAGTTCAAGGAAAGCACCCTACTGTCGCCCCATGTGTGGCTGCGCCAGCAGCGGGTGGACAAGGCGATCGCGTTGCTGCGCCATTCGCCATTGTCCCTGACGCAGGTCGCCATGGAATGTGGCTTCTTCGACCAGGCGCATTTCTGCCGGGTGTTCGCCCGCAGCCAGGGCATGACGCCGCTGGCCTTCAAACGCCTGCATCAAGGCCCGTCGGTCGACTGCAGCGCCTCGCCTGCTAGCCGCTGCGCCTAGGCCAGCGCCGGCGAGTCCCATTCACCGAGGCTCGCCGCCTGCTGGGCCTTGTGCCGGGCGAAGGCGCGGGTACAGCCGAGCATGTGGTAGTAGACCACCCCGCCATCACGACGCAGGCCGATCAGCGACAGCGCCACCAGGCGCGCCACGGCGGCGCATCGCGCACCGTCACTGATCTTCAGCCCCGCCAGCGCCTGCTGTGCATCCGCCACCGTGAAGTACGCATCGCAGCATGCCAGGCCCTGCAGGCACCGGCGCTCCTCGGCGTTCAGCAATTGATAGCTCCACTCCAGCGAGGCCTGCAGGCTGGCATGCCGGGCCGGCGTGCTGCGCCGCCCGAGCAGGCTGAGGTAGCTGTGGTTGTCGAGCTGGGCGAGGATGCCGTCCAGGCTCTGCACGTCGAGCTGCGCGGCGGCCAGTTCGATGGCCAGGGGCAGGCCGTCGAGCCGCCAGCACAGTTCGGCCACCCGCGGCACATCGCTTTCCAACAGGCGAAAGTCCGCCTGGCGGGCCCGCGCCCGACGCACGAACAGCTTTACCGCCGGATAGCGCAGCGCCGCGGCCAGGCGCAGATGGCTGCCGAGCGGTGGCGACTCCAGGGGCGCCAGCGGCTGCACGTATTCCTCGGTGGTGCGCAACGCCTCGCGGCTGGTGGCCAGGATGCGCAGCCGCGGCGCGGCCTGCAGCAGCGCCTCGCTGAGGGCGGCGCAGGCATCGACCAGGTGCTCGCAGTTATCCATCAGCACCAGCATGTGGCGGTTGGCCAGGGTCGCCTGCAGATGGGCCAGGGCATGCACGCCTTCGGGCACCGCGATGCCCATCTCCGAGGCCAGGGTGGCGGCCAGTTGCGCCGGCTCGCGGAGCGTTGCCAGGTCGGCGAAGCGCACGCCATCGGCGAAATGCCCGAGCTGCTGCTGGGCCACGCGCAACGCCACGGTGGTCTTGCCGACCCCGCCGGGACCGATCAGGGTGATATGCCGGCGCGTGTGCAGACGGCGGGTCAGCTCGTCGATCAGCCGCTCGCGGCCCTCGATGCGCACCGCCCGGCCCGGCAGGTTGGGCAGCTCGCTGGACGCACGCGGCGCATCGTTGTCGGCGCGGCTGACCTGCTCGACATGGGCGACGAAGCTGTAGCCGCGCTGGCGCACGTTGGTGATGTAGTCCCGCGATTGCGGGCACACACCGAGCACCCGGCGCAGGGCGGAGATGTGTACCCGCAGGTTGATCTCCTCGACGAAGGTTCTCGGCCACACCTGGGCGATGATCGCCTCCTTGCTGACGATCTTGCCGGCGCTTTCCACCAGCACCAGCAGGATGTCCAGGGCGCGGGCGCCGATGGGCAGCGGCCGGTCGCCGTCGAGCAGCAGGCGACGCTGGGGGTGCAACTCGAAGCGGCCGAAACGCAGGACGATCGCACTGCCAGTGGGTTCGAGATCATGCATGACCTGTTCAGCATCCCGCCATGCCGGACGTCACCCATCGGGTCTCGGCTGATCGACGCTCTGCCGCTCCTGTTCTGATAAGAGAATCATTCTCTACCGTTCGTCGGCCCGGCGACATCGGCACGGGGGGACGGATTCGGCCATCACGGTGCGCAACTCGGACAACTGACGAAACGCTCTAGCGCGGGCGTCATGGCCCTTGGCCAGCGGGTCAGCCGAACTGGTGGCGGTATTGCACCGGGGTCAAGCCCAGGCGCTTGTCGAACATCTGCCGCATGTGCCGGGTGCTGCCGAAGCCGCTGCGAAAGGCCACCGTCTTGAGCGGCAGGTCGGTGTTTTCCAGCAGCGCGCGCGCGTGGTCGACCCGCGCGTTGAGCACGAACTCCATGGGCGTCATCTGCAGCTCGCGGGTGAACACCCGGGCGAAGTTGCGCACGCTCATCGCCGCCAGCTCGGCCAACTGCTCCACCGTGAACGGCTCCTGGATGTTCTCCAGCACGTACTGCTGCACGCGATCCAGTGGCGTGGCGCCTTGGCCGGTCGGCGGCAGCAAGGGGCTGAACTGGGCCTGGCCGCCCTGGCGCTTGATCACCACCAGCAGCACCTTGGCGACATCCAGCGCGAGCTTCTTGCCGTGATCGTCGGCAAGGATCGACAACGCCAGGTCGATGCCTGCCGTCACGCCGCCGGAGCTGAGCAGCTTGCCGTCCTTGGTGAACAGCTGGTCGCTCTCCAGCTGCGCTTTGGGATAGCGTTTGGCCAGGCGGTCCAGATAGTGCCAGTGGGTCGTCACCCGGTGGCCATCGAGCAGCCCCGCCTCGCCGAGGATGAAGGCGCCGGTGCACACCGCGCCATAGCGGCGCGAGGCCTGGGCAGCATCACGCAGCCAGCCGTACAGAAGTGGGTGCCTGTCGTTGTAGGCGCCCGGTCCGCCAGGCACCAGCAGGGTGTCGTAGGCGACCGGCGAGTCGACGGCCAGTTGATCGGCCTGCATGACGATGCCATTGGAGGCACGTACACCGAGTGAATCCGCGCCCAGGGTGAGGATGCGGTAGTGGTCGCTCTCGGGCAGGTAGCGGTTGGCGATCGAGAACACCTCGATGGGCCCCGCCACGTCGAGCATCAGGACGTCGGCGTAGAGCACGATCGCCACGGTTTTGCTGGTCATGCACAATCTCGAACGCAAGGTAAACAGCAGCTGCCGTCATAGGGCAGCTGTCAGGTTTGTAAATCCTGCGTCGATTATCTAGGCATGGCCGCCGGTTAAACAGCCCCTGCGGGGTTGCAACGAAACAACACTAAGGTGTTGCTGGCGAGTAGCCTGCAGGGCTCAGGCGGCCATGAAGCGCAGGATCTGTTCGCGCAGCCAGCGCTCGGCCGGGTCCTGATCCTGGGCGGCGCGCCAGACCATGGTCAGCTGCGCCGGCACGATCTCGAACGGCGGCTCCTCCATCACCAGGCCGCCACCCTGCACCAGCGCTTCGGCGGCGTAGTCGGGAATGGTGGCGATCATGTCGGAGTGGCGCAGCAGCGCGCCCAGGCCGTTGAAGTGCGGCACCGCCAGGGCGATCTTGCGGCTGCGCTGCAGGCGCGCCAGGTCCTGGTCGATGTTGCCGCACAGGTCGCCGGACATCGACACCAGGGCGTGGGGCCGCGTGCAATAGTCGTCCAGGGTCAGCGGCGGCGTGCCGTCGGCGGCGCGGATCACCATGGCGCGGATGTCGCGCAGGCTGCGGCATTTGGCATTGGCCGGCAGCTGGGTGGTGTAGCTGATGCCGATGGACACCTCGCCGGTGGCGAGCAAGCCGGGCAGCAGCAGGAAGTTGGCGTTGCGCACCACCAGCACGCAGTCTGGCGCCTGCTGACGCAGGTGGGCGAGCAACTGGGGCAGCAGGCCGCACTCCACGTCGTCGGACATGCCGATGCGAAACACCGCGGTGCTGCTACTGGGGTCGAAGTCACGCACCTCGCTGATCGCCTGGGAAATGCCATCCAGGGCAGCCGGCAGGCGGCGGAAGATTTCCAGCGCGCGGGGCGTGGGCTCCATCTCGCGGCCGTTGCGTACCAGCAGCGGGTCGTTGAAATAGTCACGCAGGCGGGTCAGCGAGGCACTGATCGCCGGCTGGCCAAGGTAGAGTTTTTCCGCCGTGCGCGTGAGATTGCGCTCGTGCATCAGGCTTTCGAACACGACCAGCAGTTGCAGGTCGACTTTGCGCAGGTCGTTGCGGTTCACGATGGGCTCCCGGAAAAGGCTGCGCCAGAGAAAGGGATGGGGCCGCGACGGGAAATCCGCCGCGGCCCGCTGAATGGGTGGACGGCTGAGACGCCAGCCACCATCACCTGTTACTTGCCTTCGGTGAGCGCCGCGTAGCTGGTCATCAGGTTGCGGTAGTCGGGGATGTGATCCGAACAGATCTTCGCCAGGCCTTCCACGTCGTTGCGCCAGTCGCGGTGCAGCTCGCAGGCCACGGCGAACCAGTTCATCAGCTGCGCGCCGGCGGCGGTCATGCGCTGCCAGGCCGAGTCGCGGCTGATCGGGTTGAAGGTGCCGGAGGCATCGGTGACCACGAACACGTCGAAGCCCTCCTCGATGGCGGCCAAGGCCGGGAACGCCACGCACACTTCGGTCACCACGCCGGCGATGATCAGCTGCTTCTTGCCGGTGGCCTTGATCGCCTTGACGAAGTCTTCGTTGTCCCAGGCGTTGATCTGGCCAGGGCGGGCGATGTACGGCGCGTCCGGGAACAGCTCCTTCAGCTCGGGGACCAGCGGGCCGTTGGGGCCGGTTTCGAAGCTGGTGGTGAGGATGGTCGGCAGCTTGAAGAACTTGGCCAGGTCGGCCAGGGCCAGCACGTTGTTCTTGAACTTGTCCGGGTCGATGTCGCGCACCAGGGAGAGCAGACCGGCCTGGTGGTCGACCAGCAGAACGGCGGCGTTGTCTTTGTCCAGGCGGTTGTAGGGCTTGTTCATGATGAAACTCCAGGTGGGTTGGGGGAACGGGAATCAGGGTGGCGCGCTTCGGGCACGCCGAGCAGGTGGCGGATGCGCACGGCCACGCCTTCACGCTGGTATTGGCGGGCATTGGCCTCGATGCGCTGCTCGGCCACGGTGACGCGGCCGTGGTGACGCAGGTGTTCGAGCCAGGAGGCGTCGAAAAAGAATTCCTGCCAGAGGTGCGGGTTCTCGCTGTCCTGCAGCAGCCCCCAGGACAGCGCACCGTTGCGCCGGCGCATGGCGCGTACCGCGAGCATGGCGTGGCTGAATGCCTCGGCGTGTTCCCGGGGGATGTCGTATTCGAGGGTGACCATCACCGGGCCGCGCTCGCGGTCCAGGTCAGCACTGAGTACCGGCGCCGGCCAATGCACCGAGGGCGCCAGGTCCTCGGCATCGGTGACCGGCAGGCGGAAGCGCCAGGACAACAGCACGCCGAGCACCAGCAAGGCGCCGCCGCCGGCCAGGGCCACGCTCAGCGAGTATTCGCTGGCCAGCGAACCCCAGACGATGCCGCCCAGGGCGCTGCAGCCAAAGAACACCAGGATGTACACCGCCAGGGCGCGGGCTCGCACCCAGCTCGGCACCGAGGTTTGCGCGGCGACCTGCAGGCTCGACAGCACGGCGATCCAGGCAGCGCCGCTGACCAGCATCACCGGAATCAGCAGAGCGAAGTCGCGGATAAAGGCCAGGCCGAACAGCACCGCGGCATAGGCGAGGCTGGCGCCCGCGACGATCAGGTCGCTGCGCAGCCGCTCGCGCAACCTGGGCAGGAACATCGCCCCGGCGATAGCGCCAGCGCCCACGCAGCCGAGCAGGATGCCGAAGTCCGCAGCCGTGCCGTGCAGCTCACGGCGTACCAGCAGCGGTAGAAGGGACATGCCGGCACTGGCGCCGACGAAGGACGCGAAGGTGCGCACCAGCACCGCCTGCAAGGGTTTGGCGCTGCGCGCATAACGCACGCCAAGACGCACCGCCCCGAACAGCCGCTCGGCCGGCAGGATGCTCACCGTGGGCGTGCGCTTCCAGGCATACAGCGCAGCGATCACCGCGAAGAACGACACGGCGTTGAGGGCGAAGGTCAGCCAGGGGCCACTGAGGCTGACCAGCACACCGGCAATGGCCGGGCCGATGGCCCGCGCCACGTTCATGCCCAGGCTGGATAGCGCCACCGCGGCAGGCAGCTCGCTCTTGCCGACCAGCTCGGGGGTCAGTGCCGACCAGGCCGGCATCATCAGCGCGGTGCCGATGCCCATGGCCAGGGTCAGCAGCAGGAGCAGCGGCACGTTCATCAACCCGAGCAGGGTCAGGCCGGCGAGCAGCACCGCCACGGTGGCCATCCACAATTGCACGGTCAGCAGGTAGCGGCGCTTGTCGACAATATCGGCCAGGGCGCCGGCCGGCAGCGCCAGAAAGAACATCGGCAACGCCGCGGCCACCTGCACCATGGCCACCGCCAGCGGGCTGGCCGACAGCGAGGTCATCAGCCAGCCGGCACCGACCTCGTGCATCCAGGTGCCGATGTTCGAGGCGATGCTGGCCAGCCATAGCCAGCGGAACACCTGAGTGCGCAGCGGGCTCCAGGGCCCGGCGGTGGTTGCTTGGGTGACGCTGTTCATGGGCTATCTCGTTAAAAAAAGTCGGTGTCGGTAAAAAATGGGCACAGCCGTGCCCGAGACGGCGGAGAGACGCCGATTAAAAAATGTGTGTGTTGCCTGTCGAATTGCGGCGAGCGCGTTCTACCTGTGGGAGCGTCGCCATGCGCGCGAATCGCGGGCATGAACTAGGCGTCCCCGCCCGCTCCCACAGGGGGCTAAGCAGCGCTAGAACGCAAAGCACGAACACCCGAAGGCGCCCCAGAAGCCGGCGTAGTCGCTCACCGGCACCTTGCTCTGCCGCGCCCGCTCGTGGCTGTGGGCGTGTACCGCGCAAGAGCCGATGCACTGGTGCACGGCGGCCTGCAGCGGTGCGGCGGGCTTCCAGTGCCCGGGCACCTTGGCCACCGGCGACCAGTCCGGCAGTACCGGCAGCGGCGGGTTGCCGTGCTTGTCGAACTCCTCGGCGCCGTAGACCACCTTGCCGCCCACCACGGTGAGCACCGATTCGAGGTACTTGATGGCTTCCTCGGACACGCTGAAGTAATCCTGGGAAAGCACCGCCACGTCGGCCAGCTGGCCGACCTTGATCTGGCCCTTCTTGCCCTGCTCGTTGGAGAACCAGGCGCTGCCCTGGGTGAACAGCTGCAACGCCACGGCGCGGGACAGGCCTTCGGGATACAGCGCGGTACCGCCCACGGTCTTGCCGCTGACCAGCCAGTACAGCGAGGTCCAGGGGTTGTAGCTGGCCACGCGGGTGGCGTCGGTGCCGGCGCCGACCGGCACGCCTTCGGCGAGCATGCGCTTGATCGGCGGGGTGCTTTCCGCCGCCTGCTTGCCGTAGCGGTCGACGAAGTATTCACCCTGGAAGGCCATGCGGTGCTGGATGGCGATACCACCGCCCAGCGCCCTGACCCGCTCGATGTTCTTCGGGGTGATGGTTTCGGCGTGGTCGAAGAACCACGGCAGGCCGTTGAACGGGATGTCGCGGTTGACCTTCTCGAACACGTCGAGCATCCGCGAGATGGATTCGTCGTAGGTGGCATGCAGGCGGAACGGCCAGCGGTGCTCGACCAGGTGGCGCACCACCGGTTCGAGATCGGCTTCCATGTTCGGCGGCAGATCCGGGCGCGGCTCGAGGAAGTCCTCGAAGTCGGCGGCGGAGAACGCCAGCATCTCGCCGGCGCCGTTGTGGCGCAGGTAATCGGTGCCCTGGCCGTAGGTGAGGGTCTTGGTCCACTGCTGGAAGTCGGCCAGCTCTTCCTTGGGCTTCTGGGTGAACAGGTTGTAGGCGATGCGCACGGTGAGCTGGTCGTTGTCGGCCAGCTGCTGGATCACCTGGTAGTCGTCCGGGTAGTTCTGGTAGCCGCCGCCGGCGTCGATGGCACTGGTCAGACCCAGGCGATTGAGCTCGCGCATGAACTGACGGGTCGAGTTGACCTGGTAGTCGAGGGGCAGCGTCGGCCCTTTCGACAGGGTCGAGTAGAGGATCATGGCGTTGGGGCGGGCGATCAGCATGCCGGTCGGCTCGCCATTGCTGTCGCGCTGGATCTCGCCACCGGGCGGGTTCGGTGTGTTCTTGTCATAGCCGACCACCCGCAGGGCGGCGCGGTTGAGCAAGGCGCGGTCGTAGAGGTGCAGCAGGAACACCGGGGTGTCCGGCGCCGCCTGGTTGATCTCGGCCAGGGTCGGCATGCGTTTTTCGGCGAACTGGAATTCGTTCCAGCCCCCGACCACGCGCACCCACTGCGGGGTGGGCGTGCGGTCGGCCTGGTCCTTGAGCATGCGCAGGGCGTCGGCCAGGGACGGCACGCCTTCCCAGCGCAGCTCGAGGTTGTAGTTCAGGCCGCCACGGATCAGGTGCAGGTGCGAGTCGTTGAGCCCGGGAATCGCGGTGCGCTTGTTGAGGTCGATGACCTTGGATGCGGCGCCCTTGGTGGCCATGGCCTCCGCGTCGCTGCCCACGGCAATGAAGCGACCATTCTTGATCGCCACGGCAGTGGCCTGCGGCCGCTCCGGGTCGACGGTGTGGAATTTGCCGTTGAGCAGGATCAGGTCGGCGTCGTTCATGTTGGCTCCGAATGCATAACCGGCACCGCCGGCGAAAGGTAAGGCAGACCACAGCGCGCCAGCCGCGCCGAGCAGGCCACCGGCCGCGACGATCTGGCGGCGTTTCGGGTCCTTGGGATCATCTGTCATGACTGGGCGCTCCGGTGATCAACGGGACACGAAGGCCAGCAGGTCTTCATTGAGACGCTGCTGATGGGTCACGGCAAAGCCGTGGGGCGCGCCCTCGTACACCTTCAGCTCGGCACCCTTGATCATCTGCGCGGCAAGCTTGCCGGTGGTCTCGAACGGCACGATGGCGTCGGCGTCGCCATGGATCACCAAGGTCGGCACGTCGACCTTGGCCATGTCGGCGCGGAAATCGGTTTGCGAGAATGCGGTTACGCAGTCGACCGTGCCCTTGAGCGACGCCAGCAGGGCGATGTTGAGGGTCTGGGTGAGCACGCCGTCGGAAATTTTCTGGCCCTTGTCGATGCCGTAGAACGGCGCGGCGAAATCACTGATGAACTGCGCGCGATCCTTGAGCAAGCCGTCCTTGATGCCGGCGAATACCGAGGCATCGACGCCTTGGGGAAAATCCGCGGCCTTGCCGAAGATCGGCGTGACCGCGCCGAGCAGCACCAGCTTGGCGACCCGCGAGGTGCCGTGGCGGCCGATATAGCGGCTGACATCGCCGCCACCCATGGAAAAGCCCACCAGGGTGACGTCATGCAGGTCGAGGTGCTCGATCAGGTCGGCGATGTCGTCGGCGAAGGTGTCGTAGTCATAGCCCGTCCACGGCTGGCTGGAGCGCCCGAAACCGCGACGGTCGAAGGCGATGGTGCGGTAGCCGCGGCTGCTCAGGTACTGCATCTGGTATTCCCACATGTCGGCGTCCAGCGGCCAGCCATGACTGAACAGCACGGGCTTGCCGCTGCCCCAGTCCTTGAAATAGATCTCGGTGCCGTCGCGGGTGGTGAATGTGCTCATGGCGATAACCTCTCGGGTAGGAATGTCAGGGAAATCAGCGGGCGCTCAGCCAGCCGGCACAGCAACGGGTGACCACCGGCATGATCCAGAACACCACCGGCACGACGATGCACAGGGTGATCAGCAGGTTGCTCGGTACCACGCCGCCGAGCGCCGGGTACTGCTGGAACAGCGGCTGCCACAGCAGCGGGATGAGCATGGTCAGCGGGCAAATCACCAGATAGGTGAGCACCGCCTGCTTCCACTTCGGCGGTTGCGGGGCCTGGGCATGTTCGGGGGTGAACCAGAATTCGTGGTCGCGGCTGACCTGGATCTGGTCGCCGCCGTCGAGCAACGGCAGCACCTCATCGATCAGCAGCCGTCGGCGATCCGAAGCGATCCATTCGTCCAGCTGCCAGCCGTCGGCGAAGCGCAGCACGGTGGTGAAGGCATCGCCCTGCCCGTCCGCGCGGATCACGTTGACGCCCAGGTGGCCAGGCTGCTGCTCGGCGGCGGCCAGGGCGCGCTTGAGCCAGGCCTCGTAGGCAGGCAGGCAGCCGGGACGCACCTGATGCTGGATGACCAGGGTCACCACATTGCTCGGCTCGATGGTTGGCATAGCGAAAGGACGTCCTGGCAGCGAAATCGACCCGCAAGGCCATGGCCTGCGGCGTAACGATCGGCATGCCCGTGGCGGTGCCCGACCGTGCCGCCACTATGCCGCTGCGTCGAGCGCCTTTATTGGACGTATGTGCTCAATGGTCGCAGCCGCCTGCAGGGCGGCTGGAAGATGGCTCAGGTGAGCAGCAGCTCGACCAGCAGGAACAGCCCGGCGATACCGCACAACAGCACGCCAAGCCAGAAGAACGAGGCACCCCGCTGCACCGGGGTATCGATCACCGCCCGCTTGGGAAACGCCGGGTCGTAGCGCACCGGCACCGGGTCGCCTTTGCGGTAGTGGCGCCAGCTGCTCATGCTGCTCTCGTGCATGTGCAGGTTGCCCTCCGCGTCGCGCCATTCGAAACGCGGGTAGCGGCTCGGCGTGCTGAGCCCCCAGTCGCTGGCGATGATGCGCCCTTGCGCGCACAGCCAGTTGCGGCTGACACGACGCCGGGAAAGGCCGATGCCCATGAGCACGGCGCCGACGCAGCCGAACACCAGGGCAAGAAAAACGGGAACAGGCATGACTCACTCGAATCGGGTACTTGAATAGATAGTGGCGCCCCGCAGCCTGAAGGTTCATGGAAAAAACCTGCCGTTCGGCGGCGTGTGCAACGGCGTGTGCAACGGCGTGTGCAGCGGCGCGTGCAACGGCGTGTGCAGCGGCGCGTGCAGCGGCCTGCACGCAAGTGTTATCGGCAACGCGCGACACGAAGACCGCAAGCCGCCCGAGTGACGAAAATTTAGGTTGAGTTTTTCGCCGCTTGCCCCTGTCCACTATTTGGACACGGATAAAGGAGAGTCACATGAAAACCACGCCTACCCTCAGCATCTTGTTTGGCGCCCTGCTGGTCAGCGGCATGGCCCATGCGGCCGATCCGAAAGAGCAGGAACCCGCCCGTGAGGTCTATCAGGACCAGGTGCTCAAGCAGCAGCCCGATCAGGAAGATCCGGAAGCCAAGGACCCGATGCATATCGGCCACCTCAAGGAAGGTACCCCTGCACCGCACAAGTACTGGCGCGACGATTACGCGATCAAGGACCTGAAAAAGCACAATCTGCCGGAGCCCGAGGACAAGGAGCACGAGCACTGGGTGAAGATCGGTACCGACTACGTGTTGCTGAACAACAACACCGGCACCATCCAACGCATCATCAAGGGCAAGTAAGCGCTCCGCCACCCTGTACCGACACGCAAATAAAGCTCAACGGCGCCGCGTAAGTGGCTATCATTCACGCAGGTTCCGCCATGCCTCGTGTCGGTTCTTTCTCCTCTAGGGATGGATGATGAAAGCTTCAGCAAGCAACCCCAAAAGCCCGCGCAGCGAATTCGCGCGCAGCGCCCTGGCTGTGGCCGTTGGCGCTGCGCTGGCGTATGGGGGTGCCCAGCTGTTCGCCCGCCTGTATCCGGCGGCGCCACAGGTCACGCCGACCACCATCAAGGTCGCCCCGGCACCCGCTCCCAAGGTCGCTCCCGTCGAGCCAGTGGCTCCCGGCGAAGACCCCTGGTGGCGCGGCGATGCCGCGTTCTGGCAGGAGCAGGCGCACCTCAATAGTGCGGCCGTGGCGCCGCAGTATCGTGAGCTGCAATTCGCCTGGTCCGAGCGCATGGCCGCACTCGCCAAGCAGCGCGCCCAGCAGGATGGCAGCAAGCGCGACCCGGCCACCTTGCAGGCCAAGGACGCGCAAACCACCGAGCTGCATATCCAGCCACGCGGTAAACCATAGCCGCCACCCGCTCGCGCCCTGGTACGTTCATCGCCACCTTCCTCGCGCCAGGGAACGCTTGCCATGGCGCAGGCTCAAAACCCTGCCTCAGCCTCGCACCTTTGCACGCCGATGCGAGCATAATGCCGCCCCCAAGCAGCCCGCCCCGATGGACAGCGGACTGCCCTATCGTTGGAGCTTTTGATGGAATTCATTCACCTGGTTATCGATTTCATTCTGCATATCGACCAGCACCTGGCGGCCCTGACCGCCCAATACGGCACCTGGATCTACGCGATCCTGTTCCTGATCGTGTTCTGCGAAACCGGCCTGGTGGTCACCCCGTTCCTGCCGGGCGATTCCCTGCTGTTCGTCGCCGGCGCCATCGCCGTGCACGGCACCATGAACGTGCACCTGCTGGTACTGCTGCTGATCACCGCGGCGATTCTCGGCGACGCGCTGAACTACACCATCGGCCGCTTCATGGGCCAGCGGCTGTTCCGCAACCCGGACTCGAAGATCTTTCGTCGCCGCCACCTGGAAATCACCCAGCAGTTCTATGCCCGCCATGGTGGCAAGACCATCATCCTGGCGCGCTTCGTGCCGATCGTGCGCACCTTCGCGCCCTTCGTGGCCGGCATGGGCCACATGAACTACGCCCATTTCGCCGCCTACAACGTGGTCGGCGCGATTCTCTGGGTTACCCTGTTCACCTACGGTGGCTACTTCTTCGGCAACCTCCCGGCGGTGCAGAGCAACCTGCACTACCTGATCGTCGGCATCATCGTGGTGTCGATCCTGCCAGGCGTGATCCAGTTGATCCGCCACAAGATGAACCGCTCGGTACGCGTGCAGACGCCGCAGTAACAGGCTGGCAGACATGAAAAAGCCCCGCGATTGCGGGGCTTTTTCATGGGCGCTTGCCGCCGCTCAGGACGGCGGCGCGGCCGCGGTGGCCGGTGCGGTCTGGGTACGTTCGTTCCAGCCACCACCGAGCGCCTTGTACAGGTTGATCTCGCTGGTGAGCTGCGACAGGCGTACGCCGATCAGCTGCTGCTCGGCGCTGAACAGCTGGCGCTGGGCATCGAGCAGGGTCAGGTAGCTGTCCACCCCGGTACGGAAACGGCGGTCGGCCAGGTCGTAATAGTCCTCGGAGGTCTCCACCAGGCTGCGCTGGGCCTGCAGTTGCTCTTCGTAGGTGCCGCGAGCCGCCAGGCCATCGGAGACTTCCTGGAAGGCGGTCTGCACCGCTTTCTCGTAGTTCGCCACCTGGATGTTCTTCTGGATCTCGGCGTAGTCGAGGTTGGCGCGCAGGCGACCGGCCGTGAAGATCGGCAGGTTGATCTGCGGCTGGAACAGCCAGGTCCCCGAGCCACCGTCGAACAGGCCCGACAGCTGGCTGCTGGCGGTGCCGCCGTTGGCGGTCAGGCTGATGCTCGGGAAGAACGCGGCCCGTGCCGCACCGATGCTGGCGTTGGCGGCTAGCAGTTCACGCTCGGCCTGCAGCACGTCGGGGCGGCGTTGCAGCAGGTCGGACGGCAGGCCCGCCGGCACCTCGGCCAGCAGCTGCATGTCCAGCCCTTCGCCCTGGGGCAGGTCGGCCGGCACCGGGCCACCGAGCAGCACGCCCAGGGCGTTGCGATCCTGGGCGACCTGGCGGGTGTACTGGGCCAGGTTGGCCTGGGCGGTCTGCACGGCGGTGCGAGCCTGGCTCAGGGACAGGGCATCGGTCACGCCGACGTCGAAGCTGCGCTGGGTCAGCTCCAGGCTGCGCTGGTAAGTGCCGAGGGTATCGCGGGTCAGCTTGAGCAGGGCTTCGTCAGCCTGCAGCGTCAGGTAGGCGTTGGCCACGCTGGCGATCAGGCTGATCTGCGTGCTGCGCTGCGCCTCTTCGGTGGCGAAGTACTGCTGCAGGGTCTGCTCGTTGAGGCTGCGCAGGCGCCCGAAGAAGTCCACTTCCCAGGCATTCACCCCGACCGTGGCGCTGTACTGGCCACCGACGGTGGAACGGCCGGTCTGCGACAGGTCGGCGGGCGTACGCTGGCGGGTACCGCTGCCATCGGCCGAGACGTTGGGGAACAGCTCGGAACGCTGGATGCGGTACTGGGCCTGGTAGGCCTCGACGTTCAACGCCGCCACCCGCAGGTCGCGGTTGTTGTTCAGCGCGGTTTCCACCAGGCGCTGCAACGCCGGGTCACGCAGGAACTCGCGCCAGCCGAGATCGGCCGCGGCGACCGAGCCCTGCACGGCGCTGCCCTGGTACGCCTGGCCCTGGGGCCAGGCAGTGTCGACGGGCGCGTCGGGGCGCTGGTAGTCGGGGATCATGGTGCAGCCGCCGAGCACGATGCTCGCCACGGCTAGAGACAACAGGGACTGCCTCACTGGACGGCCTCCTCATCGTTGGGTTGTTTGGCGCTCTTGTCCTTGAACATCGAGCTGACCACCACATAGAACAGCGGAATCCAGAAGATCGCCAGCACCGCCGCGGTAAGCATACCGCCGATCACGCCGGTACCGATGGCATGTTTGCTGCCGGCGCCCGCGCCGCTGGAAATGGCCAGCGGAACCACGCCGAGGATGAACGCCAGGGAGGTCATGATGATCGGGCGCAGTCGCATGCGGCACGCCTCGACCGCCGCCTCGAGATGGCTCATGCCCTGCTCGTGCAGCGACTTGGCGAACTCGACGATAAGGATCGCGTTACGCGCCGACAAGCCGATGGTGGTGATCAGGCCCACCTGGAAGAACACGTCGTTGGACAACCCGCGACCCAGGGTGAACAGCAGCGCACCGAGGATACCCAGCGGCACCACCAGGATCACCGAGAACGGAATCGACCAGCTCTCGTACAGCGCCGCCAGGCAGAGGAACACCACCAGCAGCGACAGCGCATAGAGGGCAAGGGTCTGCGATCCCGCCAGACGCTCCTCGTAGGATTGCCCGGTCCAGTCGAAGCCGACGCCCTGGGGCAGCTCGGCCGCGATGCGCTCGACTTCGGCCATCGCCTCACCCGAACTGTGGCCCGGTGCCGGCGCACCGAGAATCTCGATGGCGCTCACCCCGTTGTAGCGCGACAGCTTGGGCGAGCCGTAGGTCCACTCGCCGGTGGCGAAGGCGCTGAACGGCACCATCTGGCCCTGGTCGTTGCGCACGTGCCACTTGCTCAGGTCCTCGGGGTTCATGCGCGAGTCGCTCTGGCCCTGCAGGTAGACCTTCTTGACCCGACCGCGGTCGATGAAGTCGTTGACGTAACTGCCGCCCCAACCGATCTGCAGGGTGGTGTTGACGTCTGACAGCGACACACCCAGGGTGCGCACCTTCTCGTCGTCGATCAGCAGCTTGTACTGCGGCTCGTCGAGCAGGCCGTTGGCGCGCACGCTGCTGAGCACCGGGCTCTGGTTGGCCAGTTGCAGGAACTTGTCACGGGCTTCGTTCAGGGTGGCCTGGCCGACGCCGGCACGGTCCTGCAGGAACAGGTTGAAGCCGGTGGCGTTACCCAGTTCCATGACCGCAGGCGGAGCGAAGGCGAACACCATGGCATCGCGGAACTCGCCGCCGAAGAAGCGACCCTGGGCGCGCTGCGCCAGTTCGGCCACGCTGGTACCGGCAGCGGTACGCTCGGACCACGGCTTGAGCATGATGAACGCCATACCGGAGCTCTGGCCACGGCCGGCGAAGTTGAAGCCGGTCACGGTGAACACCGAGTTGACCACGTCCTTCTCGTCCTCGAGCAGGTACTTGCGCATGTCGTCGACGACCGCCTGGGTACGCTCGGCACTGGAGCCGGACGGCGTCTGCACCTGGGCGAACAGTACGCCCTGGTCTTCCTCGGGCAGGAACGCCGACGGGATCAGGGTGAACAGCCAGCCGGCCACCGCGACGATGACCGCATAGATGATCAGGAACGGCGCCTTGCGCTTGACCACGCCGCGTACGCCACGCTCGTAGCCGTTGACGCTACGCTCGAAGGTGCGGTTGAACCAGCCGAAGAAGCCGCCCTTCTCGTGGTGCTCGCCCTTGGCGATCGGCTTGAGCATGGTGGCGCACAGCGCCGGGGTGAAGATCAGCGCGAGGATCACCGAGAGCACCATGGCCGAGACGATGGTGATCGAGAACTGCCGGTAGATCACCCCCACCGAACCACCGAAGAAGGCCATCGGCAGCAGTACCGCCGACAGCACCACGCCGATACCGACCAGCGCGCCCTGGATCTGCCCCATGGATTTGCGTGTCGCCTCGAGCGGCGACAAGCCCTCTTCGCGCATCACCCGCTCGACGTTCTCGACCACCACGATGGCGTCGTCCACAAGCAGGCCGATGGCCAGGATCATGGCGAACATGGTCAGGGTGTTGATGCTGTAGCCGAACACCGCCAGCACGCCGAAGGTGCCGAGCAGTACCACCGGCACGGCCAGGGTGGGGATCAGCGTGGCGCGGAAGTTCTGCAGGAACAGGTACATGACCAGGAAGACCAGCACGAAGGCTTCGACCAGGGTCATGATCACGCCATGGATCGACTCCTGCACCACGGGCGTGGAGTCGTACGGCATCACCACTTCCATGCCGGCCGGGAAGAACGGCTTCAGCTCATCGATGGTGGCACGGATCGCCTTGGCGGTATCCAGGGCATTGGCGCCGGTGGCCAGCTTGATCGCCAGACCGGAGGCCGGGTTGCCGTTGAACTGTGCACGGATGTTGTAGTTCTCGCCGCCCAGCTCGACCTTGGCGACATCGCCCAGGCGCACCTGAGAACCGTCGCGGTTGACCTTGAGCAGGATATTGCGGAACTGCTCGGGGGTCTGCAGGCGGGTCTTGCCGATGATGGTGGCATTGAGCTGCTGGCCGGGGCCGGCCGGCAGGCCACCGAACTGGCCGGAGGAAATCTGCACGTTCTGCGCCTGCACGGCGCTGCGCACATCGACCGGGGTCAGCTGGAAGTTGTTCAGCTTGGCGGGGTCGAGCCAGATACGCATGGCGTACTGGGCACCGAACACCTGGAAGTCACCGACGCCCGGGGTCCGGGAAATCGGGTCCTGCATGTTGGCGACGATGTAGTTGGACAGGTCCTGGTTGGTCATGCTGCCGTCAGTGGACACCACGCCGATCACCAGCAGGAAGTTCTTCACCGCCTTGGTGACGCGCAGGCCCTGCTGCTGCACTTCCTGGGGCAACAGTGGCGTGGCCAGCTGCAGCTTGTTCTGCACCTGAACCTGGGCGATGTCCGGGTTGGTGCCCTGGTTGAAGGTGACGACGATTTCCATGCTGCCGTCGGAGTTGCTCGCCGAGCTGATGTAGCGCAGCCCGTCGATACCGTTCATTTGCTGCTCGATCACCTGCACCACGGTGTCCTGCACGGTCTGTGCGGAGGCACCCGGGTAGTTGACCTGGATGCTCACGGCAGGCGCGGCGATGCTCGGGTACTGGTTGACCGGCAGTTTGAGGATGGACAGACCACCGGCCAGCATGATCACCAAGGCGATCACCCAGGCGAAAATCGGCCTGTCGATGAAGAAATTCGACATCGTGTAATCGCTCCTTAGCGGCTTTCAGCCTGGTCAGCCGCGGCCTGCTCCGGCGCAGCCACGTTCTTCGCTTCGGTGGTTTTCACCTCGGCACCCGGTTGCACGAACTGCAGGCCTTCGGTGATCAGCTTGTCGCCGGACTTCAGGCCATCGAGCACCAGCCAGCGGTTGCCAGCGGTACGCTCGGCCTTGATCTGGCGCAGCTCGACCTTGTTCTCGGCGTTGACCACCAGCGCGGTCGGGTCACCCTTGGAGTTACGGGTCACGCCCTGCTGCGGCGCGAGGATCGCTTCCTTGTTCACACCGGCGGGCAGACGGGCATGCACGAACATGCCAGGCAGCAGGGTGTGGTCGGGGTTGGGGAACACGGCGCGCATGGTCACCGAACCGGTGCCTTCGTCGACCGACACTTCGGCGAATTCCAGGGTGCCTTCGTGCTCGTAGGTGCTGCCGTCCTCGAGGCGCAGTTGCACCTTGGCAGCGGTGTCGCTGGCCTTCTGCAGCTGACCGCTTTCCAGCTCGCGGCGCAGGCGCAGCAGATCCTTGGTCGGCTGGGTCACGTCGACGTAGATCGGGTCGAGCTGCTGGATGGTCGCCATGGCATTGGTCTGGCCGTTGCTGACCAGTGCACCTTCGGTGACCGCCGAACGGCCAACGCGGCCGGCGATGGGCGCCAGCACCTTGGTATAGCGCACGTTGATGCGCGCCTGCTCCAGGGAGGCCTCGGCCTGCAGGCGAGACGCCTGGGCTTCATCGTAGGCCTGACGGCTCACGGCCTGATCGGACACCAGGCTCTTGTAGCGCTCGGCCAGCGATTTGGCCGAGGCCAGTGTCGCTTCCGCGCTCTTGGCTGCAGCCACGTAGACCGCCGAATCGATTTGATACAGCTGCTCACCGGCCTTGACCTCGGAGCCTTCCTTGAACAGGCGCTTCTGGATGATGCCGTCGACCTGCGGGCGCACCTCCGCGATGCGGTAGGCCGCGGTTCTGCCCGGCAGCTCGGTGGTCAGGGTATAGGGCTCTGCCTGCAGCGTGACGATGCCGACAGTCGGCGCCTGACGCGGTGGCGGGGCAGCCTCATCGCTGCAGCCAGCGAGCGTCAGCGTGGCCAGAGCGATAGCGGAAACCATAGCGGCGAAGGCTGGCTTCTTCTGCATCTGAAAGGACCTCATGTCTAAGTGATTCGAGCCGCGGGGGGCGATACCTGGCAGATAGCCGAGGTGGATACTGGGAAATAGACGGCAAATATACTTACGTTCGAGAATGTTTGTAAATGCATCTTTTTATGTGACACTGCGCGCCTGTGTGACCCCGGCCAGGGGTTTTGATCCGAAATTTCTACGCCCTGGAAGCCGCTCTATGGCCAGACGCACCAAAGAGGAAGCCGAAGAAACCCGCGCGCAGATTCTCGATGCCGCCGAGCGGGTGTTCTACGCCAATGGCGTATCGGCCACCTCGCTGGCGGACATCGCCGCCGCGGCCGGCGTCACGCGTGGCGCCATCTACTGGCACTTCCAGAACAAGGTCGACGTGTTCCAGGCCATGCTCGACCGCCGCCTGTTGCCCCAGGAAGAACTGGCTCGGGCGTGTGAAAGCGAGGACGAACCTGACCCGCTGGGCAACATGCGTCAGTTGCTGGTGCAACTGCTGCTGCGCATGCATGCGGACAGCGAGTGCCGGCGTGTCGGAGAAATTCTGCAATACAAATGCGAGTACAGCTCCGAACTCGGCGGCTTGCGCCAGCAGATGCAGGTGTTCCAGCAAGAATGCGACCAGCGCATTGCCAGAACATTACGCAATGCCGTGAACCGCGGCCAGTTGCCCGCCAACCTCGACTGTCAGCGCGCGGCGATCTGCCTGCACGCCTACATGGACGGCCTGCAGGCCCACTGGCTGCTCAACCCCGAGGCCTACGACCTGCAAGCCCATGCCCACGCGATGGTCGATGCGCTGCTCGACATGCTGCATAGCAAGGCACTGCGCACGATCTGACGCGACCCTGAGGCCTTGCGCTGATACCAGGCCCTCCTCCGCCATGCTTATTGCTTGTCACCGCTATTGCCATGCTGGCATTCGCCGGCAACACGCTGCTCTACCGCCTGGCCCTGGAAACCACCCAGATCGACACGCCGCCTTTATCAACCTGCGCCTGCGGCCGAGTTCAATAGCGATTGGCGCCTTGGTTCTGACCGCCAGGCAGCGAGCGCCTGAGCCGAACGCCACCGGCTGCGGTCACAACTGCACGATCAACGACGCCGGAGAATTGCCATGCGCCCGACACTGCGCCACTTGAGTGCCCTGCTGCTGATCGCCGTGCTGGCCGGTTGCGCCTCATGGGCACCACGCGATCCGCTGCACATCGACCTGGTCGGTCTCGAGCCGCTGCCGTCGCAAGGCCTCGAGGCGCGTTTCGCGGTGAAATTGCGGGTGCAGAACCCCAATGAAAACGCCATCGACTTCGACGGCATCGCCCTGGCCCTGGATATCAACGACCAGCCACTGGCACGCGGGGTCAGCGACCAACGTGGCCAGGTGCCGCGCTTTGGCGAGACGGTGATCAGCGTGCCGGTGACCATCTCGGCCTACTCGGTACTCCGTCAGGCCTGGGGCGCCAGCACCCACCAGCCCGGCCAGAGCCTGCCCTATCAGCTGCGCGGCAAGCTCGCCGACGGCCCGTTCGGCACCCGGCGTTTCAGCGACAGCGGCCAGCTGACCTGGCCACCGGCGCAGCCCGCGCTCAGGTAGCGGGCTCGTTCTCCGGGCGGATTTCCTTGTCGCCGGGCTCCTTACCCTCCTGGGCGAAGTGCTCGATGACGGCATTGAGCTCGGCGCCGAACAGTAGCACCGCGCAGGAGATGTGCAGGTACAGGAGGAAGATGATGATCGCGCCGATGCTGCCGTAGGTGGCGTTGTAGTTGGCGAAGTTTTGCGCGTAGTAGGCGAAGCCCACCGAGGCGGCGATCCACACCACCACCGCCAGTACCGAGCCCGGGGTGATGAAGCGGAACCGCTGCTCGACATCCGGCGCCACGTAATAGACCACCGCCACCACGATCATCAGCAGAAACACCGCCACCGGCAGGCGCAACCAGGTCCACAGGGTGACCACCACCTGCTCGATGCCGATCTGGTGTGCCAGCCAGTTCATCACCTGCGGGCCGAGCACCATCAGGGCGGCAGCGGTGAGCAATGCCGCGGCGATGCCGATGGTGTACAGCAGCGACAGGGGGATGCGCTTCCAGGGCTTGCGCCCTTCCTTCACGCCATAGGCCTTGTTCATCGCGTCCATGGTCGAACGCACCGCCGACGAGGCCGTCCACAGCGCCACCACGATACCGATCGAGAACAACCCGGCTTTCTGCGTCTGCAACTGGTCGATCACCGGGTTGACCAACTCCACCGTGGACAGCGGCAGCAGCAACTCGGCCTGCTGGCGCAGCCAGTCGAAGAACGGCTGCATGTCGAGCAGGCTGATCAGCGCGATCAGAAACAGCAGGAAGGGAAACAGCGAGAAGAACATCTGGAACGCCAGGGCCGAGGCATAGGTGGGCAGCTCGTCCTCGATGAAGTCGGTGACCGTCTTCTTCATCACCTGGAACAGGCTGACACCCGGCAACTGGGGAAAAAACATAGCGCCTCCACTGGCTACGGTGGGCCGTTCACGGGCAGCCCACGACTCATCGGCAGATGCAGGGCTCGGCACGGGCCGAACCACCACTCTCGTTTGGAGGCAGCGAAGCCGCCATGAGTTCGGGTTATCGCGCTGCGAGTGCACAAACCGTGCAACAGTCTCGGCCTGCCTGGCCCTGGGTGCAACGCTAGACTGGCGGGCTGTTTCTGATGGAGGACGCATCGATGCACAGGCATACACTCAACCCCGGCTCGGTCTTCGACACCCTGCAGTACGGCTTCAGCCAGGCCGTGATCAGCCAGGGCGGACGGCGTATCCACCTGTCCGGGCAGGTCGGCGTGGACGCCCGCGAACGGCTGGTCGGCCCCGACCTGGCCAGCCAGACCCACGCGGCGCTGCACAACGTGCGCAGGCTTCTCGAAGCCGCTGGCGGCGACCTGCAGCACGTGCTGATGCTGCGCATCTACATCGCCGCCCAGGCGCGAGACGAACAGGCGCATATCGTCGATGCACTGCGCAGTTTCTTCCCCGAGCAACCACCGGCTACCTCCTGGGTAGTGGTCACCGGGCTGTCGGAGCCCGAGTGGCTGATCGAGATCGAGGCCGAAGCACTGTTGCCGGACGCCTGACGCCGATCCCCCGGCGGCGGGTAAAACCCTATATAATCTGCGGCCTTTTATCCACGGCCTCAGAAGGATACCCCGTGAGCACGCTGCCACCCTGCCCCGCCTGCAACTCCGAATACACCTATGAAGACGGCACCCAGCTGGTGTGCCCGGAATGCGCCCACGAATGGTCGGCCAGCGCCAGCGAGGCGGCGGGTGATGACGTCAAGGTGATCAAGGACTCGGTTGGCAACGTGCTGCAGGACGGCGACACCATCACCGTGATCAAGGACCTCAAGGTCAAGGGCTCCTCGCTGGTGGTCAAGGTCGGCACCAAGGTCAAGGGCATTCGCCTGGTCGACGGCGACCACGATATCGACTGCAAGATCGATGGCATCGGCGCGATGAAGCTGAAGTCCGAGTTCGTCCGCAAAGTGTAGGAGCCCGTTCACGATCTTTTAGGCGACATGAAAGAGGCTGCGGCAAGGCAGAAGCGGACATCATTGCTTTTCCTGTGGGAACGGGCCATGCCCGTGATTTTTTCGCGGGCATGGCCCGCTCCCACAGGTAATCACCAGTCAGTCCTATGGAAGCGACCGGCCGCTTCCGCCACTTTGCAGCCAAAGCGCTGAGGTCGAGCCGAAAGCTCGTGAATAGATGCCAAGGCGATGGCGCTCTCAGCAGGCACCTACTGCACCGGCAGGAAATTCAGAAACAGCAGGCTGTGGGCGTAATTCACGCCGATGCGTCGGTAGCGTTCGTCGAGCACGTCGCTCAGGTAATCCAGGCGGGCGACGATCTTGCCGAATTCCACGGCGAAACTCAGGTTGCGGCCGTTCTCGGACAGCTCGTTGGATAGCAGCAGCGGGTTGCCCTGGGCATCGCGCCGGGTGGCCAGCAGCCAGGTGGCCTTCTCGATGTTGCGCGCCGCGTTATGCACGAACTGCGCATCGATGGAGTCGGTGAGATAGAACTGGGTGCGTCCGCCGTGGGCGGTGACTACCATGCTGCCGATGGCGTAGATGAAGGCGCCGACCCGATCACCCTGGAACTCCGGGCTCAGCGCATAGCTGAGGGCCACGATGTCCTGCCGGCCAGCCAGCGCCGGCGGTGGCCGGCCCTGCTCGATGGCCTGCTGCACCGCCTGCTGCGCCGCCTCGCGGCTGGCCAGACCGGTCTTGCGCCATTCACGCGGGTTGCGCTGGTACAGCTTGTCCATCAGGCGATAGAGGCTGTTGAGGTTGTTGCGCATGCCGATGGTGGCCAGGCGATCGGAGTGGGTCTGGAACAGCTCGCTGGGGCTGGCCGCCGCACTGTTGCTGGTGAAGGCGCCATTGGCCTGATTGCGTATGCAGCCACTCAGGCTGGTCACCAGCGCCACCAGCAGCACGGCCCTCCAGCAGGCACCACGAAGCGACGGATACCGGGCCGTCAGCCTGCGCGGGGGTGCCGCTTTTCCAGTGAGAGAGACGTGCGAGCAATCCATTAACTCACGACCCATCCTTCTGCAGATGGCATAACACTAGCAACTGAATCGCCTTCATGCCCGTTACGGCGTCAGCGCAAGTCGCCAACGCCAGCCACCGGGATAGACCTCCATGCATCCCGTAAAGTTTTCCGCCGAGGGCAAATCAGCCCGGCAACGTCCAGGGAACAGGCCGTGCAAGGCCGGCTTTGCAAACTTTACCCGTTGAGAAAGCTTCTCGATCAGCTTTGGGTGCTATGTTCCCTGCCCTTCAGGATTGCGGCACTGGGCTGCAAACCGGCATCCAAGGAGCTCGCTCACGTGAAGAAGGCCGCACTGTTTACCCTTCTGGCATTGGCAACGGCTGGCTGCAGCCACGATGTCCAGCAACGCCCCGCTACCCTCGAGGTCACCCGGGCGGGCCAGCAGGTCGAGATCGCCCGTGATCCGCAGCGGATCGTGACCTTCGACTACGGCAGCTACGACAGCCTGATCGCCCTCGGCGCCGGCGAGCGAGTACTGGCCGTGCCCGGCAACATACCGCCCTACCTGGCGGAGAAAGCCGGCCAGACCCGCAACGCCGGCAATATGAAGACCCCGGACGTCGACGCCATCGCGGCGCTGAAACCGGACCTGATCCTGATCACCGGGCGCCAGGGCGAAAGCCGTTCGGCCCTGCAAGCCCTGGCGCCGACCCTGGACATGGGCATCACCGGTGAAGACTACTTCGCCGGCATCGCCGATAACGTCAGGCTGCTCGGCCAGCTGGTCGGCCAATCGGCCGAGGCGCAGCAGGCGTTGACCATCCTGCAGGGCAAGGCCGAACGCGCCCGTCAGCAGATCGCCGCTTCAGGCCAACGTACCCTGGTACTGACCCATAACGAAGGGCGCTTCGCGCCGACCGAGAACGCGGTGATCTACTCACTGCTGCAGGCGCCACGGGCCCTGCCCGCACCACCGCCGCAGCCTGCCGGCGCACCCCGCCAGCGTCCGCAGCCGCTGGACGCCGAGGCCATCGCCGCGGCCAACCCTGAGGTGATCTTCATCATCGACCGCAGCGCGGCCATTGGCGCCACCGCACTGGATGTCGACACCCTGGCCGACTCGCCCCTGGCGCGCACGCCGGCGGCCCGGGCCAAACGGGTCGTCTACCTGGATCCCGCCCTCTGGTATCTGTCCGGCGGCGGCCTGCTGAGTGTGGATCTGCAGATCGATCAGGCGCTGGCAGCCTATCGGTGATGAACAACGCCCTCGTTCGAGGGCGTTTTCAGCTCATGCCAGACGGCGGCCTGGGTCGTTTCAGGCCGCCGCCCGCTGCGAGCGCTTCGGCAAGGTGGCCAGCAGCAGCCCGGCGAAGATCATCGCCCCGCCGACCCAGTGGAACAACTGCAGCGCCTCGCCGAGCAGGATCCAGCCCAGGATCGCGGTGAACACCGGCATCAGGTAATTGCCCATCGCCGCGGTCGAGGCGCCCAACACCTTCACGCCGTTGTTCCAGCCCAGGTAGGCGACCAGCGAAGCGAACACCGCGGTGTAGGCGATGGCCGCCAGGTTGGCTGGCGTGGCCAGCAACTGCGCGCCGCTGGACAGTTCATAGAGATACAGCGGCAGGATCATCGGCACACCCAGGAGCATGAAAACGCCCAGTAACGCCAGCGGTGGAATCGGCGCCAGATATGCAGCCCAGCGCCTGAGCAACACGGTGTAGAGCGCCCAGTCGAGCACCGCCAGCAGCATGATCAGGTCGCCGCGGTTGAACTCCATGCGTGCCAGGGTCTGCCAGTCACCGCGACAGATCAGCACCAGCAAACCAAGCACCGCCAGTGCCATCCCCCACCAGGCACGTCGCGCCGGCCACGCCCCGAGCAGCAGCCCGGCGAAGATAAAGGTCATCAGCGGAATGCAGGTGTTGACCAGGGTGATGTTGATCGCCGCGGTGGTCTGCGCGGCGCTGTACAGAAAGGTGTTGTAGCCGGCGATGCCGAAGGCGGCGATCACCAGCAGGCGCCAGCCGGCATGGCGCAGCGCCGACCGGTGCCGCCACAACGGCAATGTCACGAACGGCAGGATCAGGATCAGCGCCAGGCTCCAGCGCCAAAAGGCCAGGGCGAAGGGTGGAATCTCGCCGGCGAAGGCGCGGGCCACCAGGGCATTGCCCGCCCAGCACAGTACTGCCAACAGTACGCCGGCGATCGCCAGCTGACGCGAAGGTTTGCCCATGCTCATGCCTGCGGCGGACGCAGGCGGTACTGCTCGGGCAATTGCTCGGCGCCGCTGACGCTGACGTCGAGGTCCTTCCAGCGGCCATCCTTGAGGCCATAGATGCAGCCGTGCACCGATAACGGCTGACCGCGGTGCCAGGCGTTCTGGACGATGCTGGTACGGCTGACGTTGCCCACCTGCTTCATCACGTTGAGCTCGCAGAGCCGGTCGACCCGCGCCTCTTCGTCCGCCAGCGCGGCCAGTTGCGCGTGCTGTTCGTAGTAGAGGTCGCGGATGTTGCGCAGCCAGCCATCGATCAGACCGAACTGCGCATCGTGCATGGCCGCACGCACGCCACCGCAACCGTAATGGCCGGTGACCAGGATATGTTTGACCTTGAGCACATCGACCGCGTACTGGATCACCGACAGGCAATTGAGATCGGTGTGCAGCACCACGTTGGCCACATTACGGTGCACGAACAGCTCGCCGGGCAGCAGGCCGACGATGTCGTTGGCCGGCACGCGGGCGTCCGAGCAGCCGATCCACAAATACTCCGGCGTCTGCTGGCGGGCCAGGCGCGGGAAGAAGTCCGGATCGTTCCGGGTGATGTTCTCGGCCCAGCGTTGATTGTTGTCGAACAGGTGCTTGAGATCGCTCACGGCGGCGGCTCCCGAGAAAGGTCGATGCGCACCATACGGATGCACGGACCTTTTTGACAAGGCGATTTCCATGCAGAACAACCCAACGGATTTGCCGGTTAGAGGCCGAAACGCTGAATCTTTCGGGTGTTGCGGCCGTCCATTGCCTAGAGCCAATGACCGATCCGGAGTTCGTCATGACTGACAAGCAGCCACCTGACAGCCGCCAACCGGCCGAGCCACCCATCCTGCGCGATGTGGTGGAGCCGCTGACGTCGCGCAAACCGCTGAAGGCTGCTGTGCAGAAACCGGCCAAGTCGCCCGATGAATCGCAACAGGCCGATCAGCCCGAGCGCGACGGGCAGCCTGAAGAGTTTCTGGATAAATACGACCTGAGCCAGGTCGAGGAAGAACGCCGCGAACGACGCTGGGCACGGCGTTAGCTCATTCCACCAGCGTGCAGGCCATCACCAGCGCGTCTTCACGGCCACCCGGCGCAGGGTAGTAATCGCGCCGGCGGCCGATCTCGTTGAAACCGTAACGCTCGTACAACCGGTACGCCGCCTGGTTGCTGGAGCGCACTTCGAGAAAGCACTCGCCGGCCTTGAGCTCGGCGGCGCGGGCCATCAGGTGTTCGAGCAGGCGCAGGCCCAGGCCGCGGCCCTGGCTTTCCGGCTTGACGGTGATGTTGAGCAGGTGCGCCTCGTCGATGATCACGTTGATCACCCCGTGGCCGACCTGCTGGCTGCCCTCGAACATCAGCCAGACTTCGTAAGACTTCAGGCTGTCGAGAAAGATGCCGCGCGTCCACGGGTGGCTGAAGGCGGCGTATTCGATCTTCAGCACCGCATCGATATCCGCCTCGGTGGCCCGGCGGAAGGTGATCGCGTCACTCATGCCGACGCCTCCAGCCAGCGCCGCCGCACCCGCTGCATGGCGTGCCAGAGCTCGCGCTTGCGCTGTGGTTCGTCCATCAGCAGCTCCAGGCCCGGCAGCGCCCAGGCGGCGCCCAGTTCCTCGACCTGCAGCTCGCGGTTGTAGGCCTCGGCATCGGCGTCACCGGCGAAACGAATGGCCGGCAGGCCGATCAGCCACAGGCAGGCGCAGGGCTCCTGCTCTTCCAGGCGGGCGCCGATAAAGCTCTGCACGAAATCCAGCGCTGCCTGGGGCCCCTGGTCCATGTTGCCACGCACCAGCAGCGGCCAGCGCACCGGCTCGCCGATGATCTGCGGGGCATCCGGCAAACCGGCGGCGCGCAGCAGATCCTTGAGCAGCAGGTAGGCAGGATCGCGACTCTGGAAGGGTTCGCCGGTCGGCAGCTCGACCAGCAGCGCGCAGCTGCCGGCGCGCAGCAACTGCAGGGCGAAACGCGGGGGCGGCGTCGGGCGCTCGCGCGGGGCCGGTGCGGCGCTGGTCTGTTCGCCGACAGGCTCGTCGGCCTTGCTTGCCGTGCCCGGTTTGGGCACCTCGATGCGCGGGCGTTCGCGGGTGACGACGTCGCTGGCGGCAGGTTGCGCGGCCGGCGCGCTGACCTTGGCCTGCACCGGCGGCTTCTCGACGACGATCTCGGCTTGCGGCTCGAAGGCGACCAGCAGCTCGGGCCGCGACGGCGCCGCGAAGGGCAGTTCGACGCGCGGCAGCCAGCTGGCCACTTGCATGGCATCCAGGTAGGCGCGGCGGCGCAACTCGGTGTTCAAACGTCAGGTACCCGGCACATCGATTTTCGAGGGCGCTGATTGTCGCGTGAATCGCCTGCCACGGGTAGCCCCAAACGTCAGCCGTGGCTAGGGTCTGTTCCCGCTTCAGCGCAGCCGTGCGTGAAACGGGAACAGACCCTAGAGGCCACTGGCTTCGGCCTGCTGCTTGAGCAGGCTGACGAAGGCCTGGGCCGGCGGGCTCAGGTAGCAGGGTTTGCGCTGCAGCACGCCAATGCCACGGGCCGGCGCCATCGGCAGCGGGTGCACGGAGAGGCTGCCATCGCCATTGAAGGTATCCGCCACGCTCGCTGGCAGCAGCGCATAGCCCAGCCCGGCCCGCGCCAGGGCGGCGGCGCTGCTCATATAGGCGACCTCGAATGCAGGTTCACGCAGCAACCCCATGCGCGCCAGAGTCTGGTCGGCCATGGTGCGCAGGCTGGTATCGCGGGTGGTGGCCACGTAATCCAGACGCTTCAGCGCAGCGAGCAGCTTCTTGCCGCGTAAACCGGTCTGGCCGCGCACCAGCAACACCAGGCTGTCGTCGTAGAGCAGCTGGAAATCCAGCACACCGGGCTCGTCTGCCACCGAGGTGATGGCGAAGTCCACTTCGGCGTTGCTCACCCACTGGCGGATCTCCCCGGCACGCCCATCGCGCAGGTTGATCTCGATGCCCGGAAAACGCTGGCGATACTCGACCAGCACCCGCGGCAACGGCTCGATGGCCACCGACGGCAGCACGCCGATGCGCAGCGAGCCGCTCTGCAGGTGCAGCTGTTCATGGGCGTCGTGCACCGCGTTGTGCATGTCGCGCAGCAGGCGCCGAGCCTGCTCGAGAAAGCGCGTGCCGGCCTCGGTCAGCTCGACGCTGCGGGTATTGCGGGCGAACAGCGACAGGCCCAGGGCTTCTTCCAGCTTGCGCAGGCTGTAGCTAAGGGCCGGCTGGGAGAGGTGAATCTGTTCGGCGGCGCGGCTGAAACTGCGCTGCTCGGCAATCAGCACGAATGCCTGAAGCTGACGAAAGCTGATATCCATGACGGGCGCTTTTATAAAATTGTCTTATCAATTCATATCACATTTCGAATTCACAACTAAATCAGGAAGCCGCACCCTGCCGGCAGACCTCGACCTGGATCATAACGATGACAACAGTCCATATCGGTTGCGGGGCAGGCTTCGCCAATGATCGGCCCGACGCTGCCCTGGCCTTGGCCAATGGCCTCGCTGCACGCGACGGTCGGCGCTTCCTGTTCTTCGAACTGCTTGCCGAACGCACCCTGGCCGAAGCGCAATTGCGCCGCCTGGCCAACCCCGACAGCGGCTATGCCAGCCGGTTGTTCGACTTTCTCGAACCGGTGCTGGAAACCTGCCTGGCCGCCGGCATCCCGATCATCACCAATGGCGGCGCGGCCAACCCCAGCGCGGCGGCCCGGCGTCTGCGCCAGCAATTGCAGGGTGGGCGCTTCGCCAAAGCGCGTATCGCCTGCGTGCTCGGTGACGATCTGCTCGACGCGGGTGACGCAATAGCGCCCTGGCTACCCGACGCGCTCGACGGCGAGGTGGTCTCGATCAACGTCTACACCGGTGCCGATGGCATCGCCCAGGCCCTCGACGCAGGCGCCGATATCGTCCTTTGCGGCCGCGTCGCCGATCCCAGCCTGGCGGTCGGCCCGCTGCGCCACGCCTTCGGCTGGCAAGCCGAGGATTGGGACCGCATCGCCCTGGCCACCGCCGTGGGCCACCTGCTCGAATGCTGCACCCAGGTCAGCGGCGGCTACTTCGCCCACCCGGGCCTTAAGGACGTGCCGGACCTGGCCAACGTCGGCTGCCCGATCGCCAGCATCGAGGCCGACGGCCGGGTGACCATCGGCAAGGCCGCCGGCACCGGCGGCTGCGTTACCGAGCGCACGGTCAAGGAACAGCTGCTCTATGAAGTCCACGATCCGGCCGCCTACCTGACGCCGGACGTGACCCTGGACCTGAGCAACGCGCAGGTGCACCAGGTCGGTCCTGATCTGGTGCAGGTCGAGGGCATCTGCGGCCATCCGCGCCCGGCGGAGCTCAAGGGCCTGATCGGCCTGCGCGGCAACTGGTTCGCCGAGGCGGAAATCTCCTACGCCGGGCCCGGCGCCCTGGCCCGTGCCGCCCTTGCCCGCGACGTGCTGCTGCAACGCTGCGCGCGCCTGGCGCCGCAGCTGACGCCGTGGATCGACCTGATCGGCGTCGCCAGCCTGTTCAACGACGCCCGCGGCCAGTGGCTGCAGCAGCGCCTCGCCAGCGTCCCGGACCCACAGGACGTGCGCCTGCGTATCAGCTTCGTCGACCGTGACAAGGCGCTGCTGGAGAACCTGCTGCTCGACGCCGAATCGCTGTACACCAACGGCCCGGCAGGCGGCGGCGGTGTGCGCCGGCACCTGAGCGAGTCCCTGGGCACCGCCAGCTTCCTGATCCCGCGCACCGAGGTGCAACAACGTGTGGAGTGGTTCTGATGAGCGACGTACTGCTGTGTGACTACGCCCACGCCCGCGCGGGCGACAAGGGCAACATGCTGAGCGTGGCGGTGTTCGCCTACGACCCGACCCACTATGCCTGGCTGGCCGCCGAGCTGACCGCCGAGCGGGTGGCGGCCTGTCTGGCCCATCGCCGGATCGGCGGCGTGCGCCGTTATGAGCTGCCGAACCTGGGCGGTCTCAACTTCGTGGTGGAAAACGCCCTGGAAGGTGGGGTGAATGCCAGCCCCGGCATCGACCGCCATGGCAAGAGCCTGAGCTATGCGCTACTCGACCTGAGGCTGCCCGCACCCGCCTGAGCTCACTCAACGCCAGCCCTGCGACTCCAACAATAATAAAACCGGAGAGATCGTCATGATCACCGCCCTCGGCTTCACCTTGATGTTCACCATCGTCATCCTGATCCTGATGCGCCGTATCACCCCGCTGGTGGCCTTCGTCACCCTGCCGGTGATCGCCTGCGTGATGGCCGGCTTCGGCCTCGACGAAATCGGCAAGTTCATCACCGATGGCCTGAAGACCGTGGCACCGACCGCCACCCTGTTCATCTTCGCCATCTTGTATTTCGGCATCATGCGTGATCGCGGGCTGTTCGATCCGCTGGTGCGCTTCCTGTTGAAAAGCACCAGGGGCCGCCCTCTGTCGGTGGCCATCGTCACCGTTGCGGTGACCTCGGTCACCCACCTCGACGGCATCGGCGCCGCCACCTTCCTGCTGGTGATTCCCGCCCTGCTGCCGCTGTACCTGCGCCTGGGCATGAGCCGGCAGATGCTGTTGTGCCTGGTGGTGCTCAGCGCCGGGGTGATGAACATGGTGCCCTGGGGCGGCACCACCGCCCGCGCTTCCGCGGTGACCGGCATCGACGCCTCGCAACTGTGGATCTCGCTGATTCCCATCCAGGCGGTCGGCCTGGTGCTGGTCATGAGCCTGGCGGTGTTTCTCGGCCTGCGCGCGCAACGCAGCTTCACGGCCAACGGCGGCGCGGCCATCGACAGCGCACCGGTCGACGCACCGCAGGTCGATACCTCGCAGATGCTGCCCACGGGCAACTGGCGCTACTGGGCCAACCTGGCGCTGACCGCTGGTATTCTCGCCTGCCTGTTCACCGGTGCCTTCCCGTTGTTCGCCTGCTTCATGGTCGGCCTGGGCATCGCCCTGCTGCTCAACTACCCGAGCCTGGACGACCAGAACAAGGCGCTGCGCGCCCACGCCACGGACGCCATGCAGATGGCCCTGGTGATGCTCGCCGCCGGCATCCTGCTCGGCGTGCTGGCGGGCGCCGGCATGTCCGACGGCATGGCGCACTGGATGATCAACATCCTGCCCGAGGGCTCGGCCAACTGGCTGCACGTGATCATCGGCGCCTTCGGCGTACCGCTGGGCATGCTGTTCTCGCCGGACGCATACTACTTCGCCCTGCTGCCGGTGATCCGCGACGTGGCCGTGGCGGCCGGTGTAGACCCGGCGTCGGTGGCCAACGCCATGCTGATCGGCGAGAACACCGGCTTCGGCGTCAGCCCGGTGGTGCCCAGCGTGTACCTGGCCATCGGCCTGGCCGGCGTCGAACTGTACAAGCACATCCGCTACACCGTGCTGTGGGCCTGGGGCATCAGCCTGATCATGCTGGCCTCGGCAGTGCTGCTCGGCGTGGTGACGGTCTAAGAACCTGTTCATAATCTTCCAGCTCAGGTTCGTCGATTTTGGCAGCGAAGTGTCATGAACGGTCGTTCGTAGGGTGGACGACGCTTCACCTACGCGGCCCGACCCGTCCACTGTTCTGCGATCGCAATGGTGGATGAAAAGAGCGTCATCCACCCTACTTAGCTGTGGGAGCGGGCCATGCCCGCGAAAAATCACGGGCATGGACTGGGCGTGTTCCCACAGGTAAAGCAACGATGGCCGCTTTTGCCTTGTAGTTGCCGCTTGATGCGCATAAAGATCGTGAACAGGCTCTGACCGTATAGGCGGCCTGAAACGAAAAAAGGATCGCCTCGGCGATCCTTTTCTCATGCAGCGACTTCGCAGATCAGGCTTACAGCGCCTGGTCCCACGGGCGATCACCGTGCTCGTCCTTGATCCGAGTCGGCAGGCCCATCACGTCCAATGCTTTGAGGAACGGCTCGGCCGGCAGTTCTTCGACGTTGACCATGCGCTGGGCATCCCACTCGCCACGGGCGACCAGCAGCGCGGCGGCGACTGGCGGCACACCGGCGGTGTAGGAGATGCCCTGGCTGTCGGTCTCGGCAAAGGCTTCTTCGTGGTCGGCCACGTTGTAGATGAACACTTCGCGGGCCTTGCCATCCTTGGTGCCCTTGACCAGGTCACCGATGCAGGTCTTGCCGGTATAGCCCGGCGCCAGGGAAGCCGGATCCGGCAGCACGGCCTTGACCACCTTCAGCGGCACCACTTCGAGCCCTTCGGCGGTTTTCACCGGCTGCTCGCTGAGCAGGCCGAGGCTGTTGAGCACGGTAAACACGTTGATGTAGTGCTCGCCAAAGCTCATCCAGAAGCGCACGTTGGGCACGTCCAGGTTCTTGGAGATCGAATGCACTTCATCGTGGCCGGTCAGGTACAAGTTCTGCGAGCCAACCACCGGCAGGTCGTCGGTGCGCTTGACCTCGAACATGCGGTTGCTGGTCCACTGGGCGTTCTGCCAGCTGTAGACGGTGCCGGTGAACTCGCGGAAATTGATTTCCGGATCGAAATTGGTCGCGAAATACTTGCCATGGCTGCCGGCATTGACGTCGAGGATGTCGATCGACTCGATCTTGTCGAAATGCTGTTGCTGGGCCAGGGCCGCATAGGCGTTGACCACACCCGGGTCGAAACCGACGCCGAGAATGGCCGTGATGTTCTTCTGCTGGCATTCCTCGAGGTGTTTCCACTCGTAGTTGCCATACCAGGGCGGGGTTTCGCAGATCTTGCCCGGTTCTTCGTGAATGGCGGTGTCCAGGTAGGCCACGCCGGTATCGATGCAGGCACGCAGCACCGACATGTTGAGGAAGGCGGAACCGACGTTGATGACGATCTGCGATTCGGTCTCGCGGATCAGCGCCTTGGTCGCCTCGATATCCAGTGCATTGAGCGAGAAGGCTTGGATGTCGGCGGGTACCTTGAGGCTACCCTTGGCCTTGACGCTGTCGATGATGGCCTGGCATTTGGAGATGTTCCGTGACGCGATGGCAATACGACCGAGTTCGTCGTTGTGCTGCGCGCACTTGTGGGCCACCACCTTGGCGACACCTCCTGCACCAATGATAAGGACGTTCTTCTTCAATTGTTTCACCTCCAGGGTACTGCGCTCGTTGAGAAATATGATTCGGTACCACTACACATGACTTGTAGGGTGGACGTCGCTTCATCCGTCCACCAAACACGGTGGACAAAAAGAGCGTTGTCCACCCTACGCTCACATCCGGTTGTTACGACAGGCTCGACAGGTAATCGTCGAAACCGAATTCACGAACCACCTCGACGCTGCCGTCGAGCTGCTTGACCACGATGGCGGGCATCTTCAGGCCGTTGAACCAGTTCTTCTTGACCATGGTGTAACCGGCCGCGTCGACGAACGACAGGCGGTCGCCGATCTGCAGCGGTTTCTCGAACCGGTACTCGCCGAAGATATCGCCGGCCAGGCAGGATTTGCCGCACACCATGTAGGTGTGTTCACCCTCGCTGGGCGCCAGCTTGGCGTTGAGGCGGTAGATCAGCAGGTCGAGCATGTGCGCTTCGATGGAGCTGTCCACCACCGCCAGGTGCTTGCCGTTGTAGAGGGTGTCGAGCACGGTGACTTCCAGCGAGGCGCTGCCGGTGATCGCCGCTTCGCCCGGCTCCAGGTAGACCTGCACGCCGTACTTTTCGGAGAAGTTCTTCAGCCGCGCGCAGAAGGCGTCCAGCGCATAGCCTTCTCCGGTGAAATGGATGCCGCCACCGAGGCTGACCCACTCGACCTTGTGCAGCAGGTGGCCGAAGCGCTCCTCGATGTGGGTGAGCATCTTGTCGAACAGGCCGAAGTCGCCATTCTCGCAGTTGTTGTGGAACATGAAGCCGGAGATCTGATCGATCACCGCTTCGATCTTGGCCGGGTCCCACTCACCGAGGCGGCTGAACGGGCGCGCCGGGTCGGCCAGCAGGTAATCGGAGCTGCTGACCTGCGGGTTGACGCGCAAGCCGCGCACCTTGCCCGCGGACTGTTCGGTGAAGCGCTCGAGCTGGCCGATGGAGTTGAAGATGATCTTGTCGCAGTTGGCGAGCATCTCCTCGATCTCGTCGTCGGCCCAGGCCACGCTGTAGGCGTGGGTTTCGCCGGCGAACTTCTGGCGGCCGAGCTTGAGCTCGTACAGCGAGCTGGAGGTGGTGCCGTCCATGTACTGCTGCATCAGGTCGAAGACCGACCAGGTGGCGAAGCACTTGAGGGCCAGCAGCGCCTTGGCACCGGAGTGTTCGCGCACGTAGGCGATCTTCTCCATGTTGCCCAGCAGCTTCTGTTTGTCGATGAGGTAGTACGGCGTTTTGATCATTGCGCAGTCCGTAATAAAGGTCGGCCAACAGGAGCCCGCCAGCCTCCTGAAAAAAGCGGACGCGAATTGTGCCGACAACGGCCACAGATCGAAAGGCCGTTGAGCATATTTTGTCCATTTACGGATATTTCATGGCGTATTGCGCACCATGAGTCGGTGATTCACCGCCGAGCATGCCGCGCGCGGATGACGCCTGCGTGACAATGCAGGGGCGGGTCGGTTTCCCGTACAATCGGCGTTTTTTCGCAAGCGAGCGACCGTCCCGCGATGATCGACCCCAAACGCGTATTGCGCGCCCTCGCCGAGCACTGGGCCCTGCTCGAACCGCTCGGTGAACGCTTCGACGCCGGCACCCTGAGTCTGGTGGAGCTGCGCAACCAGCTGACCGCCCAATTGCCGCCGCAAAGCACGGCGGTGGATGTCACCGCCCTGCTCGACCAGTGGATCCGCCTGGACATCCTGGTGCCGGTGGCCAAGAGCCCCAACCGCTTCGAGCTCAACGCGCAGATCCACGACTTCCTGTCCTACCTGCGTCGCGAGCACCGCCTGGGCCTGTGCCTTGAGATCGAAGCCTACCTGCGCCACCTCGAACGCCTGGCCGGCTACATCCAGGACGCCTTCGAGATCCGCGATGGCAACGACCTGGCCCGCCAGCTGCGCCTGCTCGACATGCGCGTGCGCGACGTGCTGAAAAAGCTGGGCAACGACGAGCAGGCGCTGATCGGCGTGGCCGAACGGGCCAAGACCAGCGACCGGCAGATTCCCCTGCGCCAGCGTTACGCCGAAGTGCTGGCCACCTGGGACGAATACGTCGAGCCGATGATCCAGCTGGTCGCCGCCGACGGCGCCTTCGAACAGGGCGTGCGCCGTGTCGAGCAGGTGCTGCTCAAGCTGCTCGGTGAGCAACATCGCCTCGGCCAACTGGTCGACGACGACCTGCTGCTGCGCACCCATGCGCGCATTCTGGAAATGCAGACCAGCGCCCAGCTGACCCTGCGCAAGGCCCGCGAACTGCTGCTGCCGCTGCGCGAGGAAGCCCGTCGCCACAACGCCGTGACCCGCGGTGCGGCGCTGGCCCTGTCGGTGATCCGCAAGAAAGGCATCGACGCCGTGCCGCAGGCCGCCATGCCGCTGTTCACCCGCCCGCAGAGCAACTTCCTCGGCAGCGCGTCGCAGGTCGAGGCGTACGTCTATGCCCTGGCGCGCTTCGAGGCCAAGCCCAACCACTTCCCGAAAGCCAGCGGCAAGCGCAAGGGCGACAACCCGCGCGCGCCGAAAACCGCCCGGGAGATGATCGACCGTTGCGAGCAGTCGCTGCCGCTGCCGGACCTGATGACCTGGCTGCTGGAACAGGAACCCGAAGGCGCCACCGACGAACTGCTCTACTGGTTCTCGCGCCTGTCACGCGAGTCACGCTTCCAGCGCGACCGCCTGGAGCGCCAGACCTACCTGACCCGCGAGCATGAGATCAGCATCAGTTCCTATGCCCTGGTGGGTCGTCCCAATGCTTAAGCGCGACGTAGGGTGGACAACGCGAAGCTTGTCCACCATTGGCCGCCCAATCGTTTCAGTTGCAGCCACGGCTGCAACTGCCAAAGAGCATTACCTATGAATATCGACCTGAAAGAAATGACCCAGCTCGCGGCCGCGTTCCGCGACCTGTTCAAGGGCTACCACATCTCGCGCAGCGAGCCGGAGTGCTACGCCCAGCTGTCCAGCATGCAAGATCAGTATCGCGCGCTGTTTCGCGCCCTGGGCTTCGAGCTGGTCTGCGATCCGCGCGGCTTCTACTACTTCGTGCCCGAGCAGGCCGCGCCGCAGGTCAACAAGACCGCCCAGCGCCTGGCGCTGTTCACCTTCATCTTGGTCGAGCATCTGGCCGACCAGGGCCGTGACCCACTCTCCGTGCTCGACGGTGGCACCATCGGCCGCGACGAGCTGCCGGCACTGCTCGACAAGTACCGCGACCTGTTCCTGCAGGCCGAAGTCACTACCCATGAAGAGCTCGAAGACAAGGTCATCCGCCGCCTGACCCAGCTCGGTTTCGCCGAGGATAGCAATGGCGTGTACCGCTTCCTGCCGCCGATGCACCGCTTCCTCGACGTGTGCCTGGCGGTGCAGCACGACCGCGACCTGGCTGCCAGCCTGCACAGCACCGACCTGCCGCTGCCGGCCCCGGTACTGATCGACGACGACAGCGGTGACCCGATCATCAGCCTCGACGACGTCGAAGAATCCGAAGAAGAGACCATGGCCCGCGCCCTGGCCGAAGAGCGCGCCGCACAGGAGCAAGACGCATGACCCAGGAACGCTACGGCATCCGCCGCTTCGCGCTGCTCAACACCGCCGGCTACAGCCTCGGCCTGTTTCCGCTGGAAAACCCGTTGTCGGTGTACGGCGCCAACAACCTCGGCAAGTCGGCGTCGATCAACGCCCTGCAGTTCCCGATCCTCGCGCGTATGTCGGACATGAGCTTCGGCAAGTACAGCCTCGAGCAGTCGCGCAAGTTCTACTTCGCCACCGACACCAGCTACATCCTCGTCGAAGTCGCCCTGCCCCACGGCCCCCACGTGATCGGCGTGGCCGGTCGCGGCCCGGGGGGCGGCTTCGGTCACCAGTTCTTCGCCTACCAGGGCGAACTGGACCTGGATCACTACCAGCACAACGGCACCTGCCTGCGCCAACGCGAGCTGTTCAAGAACCTCGGCCAGGCCGGCATCACCGCCTACGAGCTCAAGCCCGACGAACTGCGTCGTCTGCTGGTCGGCGGCCACACCAGCATCCCGCTGGACCTGACCCTGATCCCGCTGCGCTCGACCAGCGAACAGAGCCTGAAGACGTTCCGCGCCCTGTTCATCAACCTCCTGCATATGCGCGAGATCACCGCGGCGAAGCTCAAGCAGCTGTTCCTCGACGCCTTCGAGCACAGCCTGCGCTCGGGTAGCGTCGACTACATCGCCGCCACCGAGGAGGCCTTTCGCGACGTGCGCCGCATGGAGCAGGACTACCAGGCCCTGGTCACCGCCGGCCCCTTGATCGAAGCCCTGGCATCCGGCGTCACCCAGCGCGAACAACTGCGCGGCAAGCTGCATCGCCTCTCGCCCTTGCTCGACAACCTGCTGGGCACCTGGCACGACTACGCCGACGCCCGCAAGGAAGAACTGGTCATCCAGGCCGAGCACTACCGGGGCGAGCAGGACAGCCTGCAGAACGATCAGCGCGGCGGCACCCAGGAACTGATGCGCATGGAGCGCGAGATCAGCGAGATCCAGCGCTGGCTCGGCGAGCTGGCGGTACTGAAGAACCGCTTCGCCCTGGTCGACGACGTCAAGGTACTGGAAGCCCAGCTGCTGGCCGCCAAGGATGCTCACGACGAGCTGGCCGGCGCCCTGGCGCAGTCCCGGCAGTTCTCCAGCGAAGACCTGGACGAACGCCTGCGCGACCTGGAAAAACGCCTCAAGTCGGTCAAGCAGCAGCTCGACCACGCCGACAACAACAGCTACTCGCGCCTGCGTGAAGAGTTCTCCCAGGCCGATGTCGATCGCCTGATGCGTCTGTTCAACGGCCAGCTGTTCAGCCTGCCGCTGGGCGAGAAAGGCATCCAGCTCGACGAGGGCGACTTGTGGGTGAAGTCCCTGGAGGCCATCCTCGACGGCTTCAAGGGCGAGCGCTTCCAGGTGCCCGGCCTGGATATCGACTTGTCCCATATCGAGCCGCCGGCCCTGCAGGCCCTGGCCGACCGCGCCGCCCTGCGCGACCAGAAGGATCGCCTCGACCGCGAGCTCAAGCAGCTCAAGACCCAGCAATCGGTCGCCGCCGACCGCGCCGCCAGCAAGGCCCAGGCCGAGCAGCTGTACCAGGCGGTACTGGATGCCCAGAAGGCCCTCGAAGACTTCCGCAAGAGCCAGACCCTGGCCGCCGAGGAGCCGCACAAGCTGGAGAAACTCGCCCAGCTGGAAGCCGCCCAGGACGAGCTCAAGCGCGCCAGTGACGCCTTCACCGAACGCGTCCAACAGTTGTCCGCCAAGTTGCAACTGGTCGGCCGGCAGATCGCCGACTTGGAGGCCAAGGAGCGCACCCTGGAAGACGCCCTGCGCCGTCGCCAACTGCTGCCCGCCGACCTACCGTTCGGCACGCCCTACATGGAGCCGGTGGACGACTCCCTGGACAATCTGCTGCCGCTGCTCAACGACTACCAGGACACCTGGCAGGGCCTGCAGCGCGTCGACGGGCAGATCGAGGCGCTGTACGCCCAGGTGCGCCTCAAGGGCGTCGCCAAGTTCGACAGCGAAGACGACATGGAGCGCCGCCTGCAGCTCTTGGTCAACGCCTACGCTCACCGTCAGGACGAAGCCCTGACCCTGGCCAAGGCGCGCCGTGCGGCGGTCACCGACATCGCCAGGACCCTGCGCAATATCCGCAGTGACTACGACAACCTCGAGCACCAGTTGGCGCTGTTCAACCGCGAGATCAACAAGCGCCAGGTCTCCAACCTGCAGAGCTTCCGCATCGTGCTGGCGCCGAACAAGGACGCGCTGCGGCATATCGACCAGATCATCCACAGCGCCGGTCAGTACGAGGAAGGCGAAACCCTGTCGGTGTTCGACCTGACCCAGAATGCCGAGCAGGACGCCAGGAACGAAGAAGCCAAGGACTACCTGTCGCGCCTGGTGGCCGCCAACGGCAACCAGCTGGGTCTCAAGGACCTGTTCGAGCTGGCCTTCGAGATCACCAAGGTGCACGGCCAGCCGGTGATCCATACCGACATCGACGGTGCGGCTTCCAACGGCACCACGATGACCATCAAGGCGCTGACCAACATGTACCTGCTGCTGCACCTGATGGACCGCGACCTGGCCGGTCGGGTACGCCTGCCCTACTACCTCGACGAGGCAGCGGACATCGACGAGCGCAATCAGCAGGCGCTGATCGAAACCAGCCTGCAGCTCGGCTTCGTGCCGATCCTCGCCTCGGTGAAACCCCAGGTCTCGGCCACCGTGGCCATCGACCTGGAGGGCGGTAGCGGCCCGAACGGCATCTACATCGACGAAGCGGACTGGAAGTACATCAAGCGCCGCGAGCAGGCTGCTACAGCTGCCAGCAGCGAGCAGGATGCGGTCGAGCCGGCGTGATCCTGCCCCGGTAACGCAAAAGGCCCGCGGAGTACGCGGGCCTTTTCTTTTCGCACTATTTGAATGAAGGCTTGCGAGCTAGAGCCCTGTTGCCTCCATCACTTGGGCAAAGCGATTTTCGGCGCCCATTGCAACCACTCCGGCTGCGCCTCATCGAACAGCGCAAAGGTCTGGCCGGGTCGTGCCGCATTGCCGGTCGGCTCGGGTGTGGCGAAGGCCACGCCGCCCGCGACCAGGGTTTCCACCGACTCGGTGCGCACCTGTACGCCCTTGAACAAGCCGAAATCGACGCCGAACCCGGAGCTGTTCCAGAAGCGGCTGCCGGTGTGCACCAGCCCGGCATAACGGGGCTCGATCAGGATATGGATCAACACCCGGTCGGCCGTGGCGCCCAGCTCGTAGCCGGTGACCTTGCCGACCTGCACCTCGCGGTAACTCACCGGCGAGCCGGTCTTCAGCGAGCCGCGCCGTGGCGTACTGAGTACCAGACGCAAGCCCGCTTCCTCGACCGCCTGCTCGGGCGCCTGCTTGAGCGCCACGAAATCGGTCTGCCGGCCGCTGCCCTGATTCGACGGCTGCACCTCGATGTACTGCCCGCCAATCAGGGTATCCAGGTTGGAGGCGCCGGTCAGGCCGATCTCGGGCTTGACCACCCAGAAGCGCGAACCAGGGCGCAGCACCTGCTGCGCCGCGGTGGTGATGCGCCCATGCAGCATCACCGCCTGCAGGTCGCCAGTCAGCTCGACCCGCTCGATCTTGCCGACCTGCAGGCCCTTGTAGCGAATCTCGGTGCCTGGCGACAGACCATCGCCGCGCTCCACGCGGATGCTCAGCGCATCGCCGCTTTTCAACGAGGCTTCGCGATCGGCATAGAGGTCGAAGCGCTGCACACGCTTGGCCTCGGCGGGCGCCTTGAGGTCATCGGTCTCGAAGGCGATGCCACCGGACATCAGGGTCTGCAGCGACTCGCTCTTCACCTCGATGCCGGACAACCCGCCCTTGAGGGTGATGCCGCTGACATTCCAGAAACGCGTGGTACGGTTTACCAGCCCGGCATACTCGGGCTCGATGTGCACGCCCAGTACCACCTGCTTGTTGTCGCGCGAAAGCTGGAAGCTCTGCACCGAACCGACCTTCATCTGCCGGTAGAGAATCGGGCTGCCCACGTCGACCGACCCCAGGGTGTCGCCGAACAGCACCAGGTGCAGGCCCTCGGCACCGAGATCCAGCGGCGGTGCCTTGGCACGGGCGACGAAATCGCGGCGTGGTGGCCCACCCAGTTCGCCCGGGCGAATGGCGATGTAGTTGCCCTTGACCAACGCCTCCAGCCCGGTGATGCCGGCCAGGGAAATCGACGGCTTGACCACCCAGAACTGACTGCCTTCGACCAGGTAATCCTCGGCCAGCGGGTCCATGGCCAGCTCGGCGGTGGCGCTCTTCAGATCCGGATCGACCTTGAGGGTCTTCAACAGACCCGCCTGGATGCCCTTGTACATCACGGGCGTGCGGCCGGCCTGGAGGCCCTCGAAATCGGTGAGCTTGACCACCGCCTTGATACCGGCCTGGGCAGCGTCGAAGTCCTCGTACAAACGGAAGGGTTTGCTGGGGTCGGTCGGCGGGCTGTCCTTGCGATGCTCCGGCGTGGCGAAGGCGATACCGCCGGCGACGATGCTGGCCAGGGATTCGCTGCGAAATTTCACCCCCGAGAAGTTGGCGTCGACACTGATGCCGCTGGCGTTCCAGAAACGCGTGTGCTTGCGCACCAGGTGGGCATAGGCCGGCTCGATGAACACCTTCACCTCTACCGACGTCTGATCGGCAGCCAGCTCGTAATCCTTCACCCGGCCCACCTGGATCTGCTTGAAGAACACCGGGCTGTCACGGTTCAGCGAGCCCAGCCGCTCAGCCTTGAGGGTCAGGTGCAGGCCAGGCTGTTCATCGGAAAGCGGCGGGGCCTGGGCCAGGGCCTGGAAGTCGTAGGCCGGCTCACCGGTGCCCGGGCTGAAGGCGATGTAGTTACCGGACACCAGGGTTTCCAGGCCGGTGATACCGGCCAGGCTCACGCTGGGTTTGACCAGCCAGAAACGGGTGCCGGTGCGCAGCTGATGCTCGATGTCCTTGTTCATCTCCAGGGTGGCGATCACCCCGCGCTGCTTGTCGCTCTTGTCCAGCGTCAGGCTGGTGACCTTGCCCACCGACATGCCCTTGAAGACCACCTCGGTCTTGCCGGCCTCGATACCTTCGCCGCTGGCGAACACCACCTGGATCTGGATGCCGGCTTCGCTGTAGGCACGCCAGGCCAGCCAGCCACCGATCAGCAGCGCGATCAGCGGCAATACCCATATCGCGGACCAGTTGGAGGCCGGACGCGTCCTGGCGGTGGGCAGATCATTCATGGTCGTCATCCGATTCCGTGTTATCCCAAATCAACCGTGGGTCGAAGGTCAGTGCTGCCAGCATGGTGAGGATCACCACACTGGCGAAGGCCACCGCTCCCACACCCGGCTCGACGCTGGCCAGGCTGCCGAACCGCACCACCGCCACGAGAATGGCGATGACGAAGATATCCAGCATGGACCAGCGTCCGATCCATTCGATGAAGCGGTACATCAAGATACGTTGCCTGGCCGACATCGGCTGGTGGCGCTGCACCGAATACAGCAGAAGACCGATGCCCACCAGCTTGAAGGTCGGCACAAGAATGCTGGCGACGAACACCACGATGGCGATCGGCAGCATGCCATTGTCGACCAGCGTGATGACGCCGGACATGATGGTGTCGGGCGCCCCTTTGCCGAAGGAATTGACCGTCATGATCGGCAGCACGTTCGCAGGAATATAGAGAATCGCTGCGGTGATCAGCAGCGCCCAGGTACGTGCCAGGCTGTTGGGCCGGCGCTCGTGGATACGCCCACCACAACGCGTACAGAACTGTCGCTTCAAGTCGGGCTGCTGGCGGTTGAGCTGGTGGCACTCGTGGCAGATGATCAGGCCGGCATCAATGGCGCGCACGGGCGTCCTCCCCGGCGAGGGCTTCCCAGATCTGGTGGGGCGACATGGTCACCTCCAGCCACACCTGCACCAGCAGCAGCGCAATGAAGCAGAACAGCCCGAAGCCGACGGACAGCTCGGCGATATCTGCCAGCTTGACGATCGAGACCAGGATGCCGATCAGATAGACCTCGAGCATGCCCCATTCGCGCATATGGTGGTAAATGCGGTACAGCAGAAAACCATAGCCGCGGCCGACCTTGAAACAGATGCTCAGGAGCACCAACAGCTGGCAGAGCAGCTTGAGCAGCGGAACCGCCATGCTGCACAGGAACACCACCACGGCGATGCTCTGCATGCCGGCGTCGTACAGGCCCAGCACCCCGCTCCATACCGTGTCGTGGGAGGTCTGCCCGAGCATGGTCATCTGCATGATCGGCTGGAAGTTGGCGGGGATATAAAGAAGTAGCGCAGCCAGCACCAGGGCCAGGCTGCGGCGTATCACCTGGGGACGGTGGTTATACAGCTCATAGCCACAGCGTGGGCACTCGACGCGCTCACCCTCGGCAATCTCGGGCCGACGCATCAGCAGATCGCATTCGTGGCAGGCGACTAGCTCCGTCAGAGGGACTTCAGCTAACGACTGTTGAGCAGCCGATTCGGGCATGGATAGAGCTCTCGAAAATACCGACCATTCTAGATGAGACCCTCAAAGCAACACAGCGTTATACCGATTATCCGCGCGGCAAACATTACCCCAGTGTTACGTCGCCCGACTCGGCCGTGCTTCGATATGCTGCCGGCTCGTCTTCGCCCTTAGGCTGGAAGATGCTTCGCCCTTTCACCAGCCACTCATCGCTACGGTACGGCCTTTGCGACTGCCTCTTGCGCAGCCTGCGGTCGAGCAAAGCGATACTCAGGTCAGCCTGCCCTGCATCTTCCGGTTTTTGTGATGCCGAAAAGATGAAACCCCAGATCTCTGTCGAGACCTGGGGTTTCTTATAGAAGCTTGACGATGATCTGGCCGGCACTCCGGGACTCTCACAGCCACACCATCATTCGAGCGAAAAAGAGAAAGCCCTGATCAGTTACCTGATCAGGGCTTTCGGGTAGAAGCTTGACGATGACCTACTCTCACATGGAGAAGCTCCACACTACCATCGGCGATGCGTCGTTTCACTACTGAGTTCGGGATGGGATCAGGTGGTTCCAACGCTCTATGGTCGTCAAGCAAACGGGTTGCTGCTTCGGGGTTTAGCCGCTGCAGCGAATTGGGTATGTGATATCGGTTGGTATTACGTGTTCTCGCAAATCTTCGGCATTACTGTCGACTTCAACCGTCTAACAGCCAAATTGTTTGGGTGTTATATGGTCAAGCCTCACGGGCAATTAGTACTGGTTAGCTCAACGCCTCACAACGCTTACACACCCAGCCTATCAACGTCGTAGTCTTCGACGGCCCTTTAGGGAACTCAAGGTTCCAGTGAGATCTCATCTTGAGGCAAGTTTCCCGCTTAGATGCTTTCAGCGGTTATCTTTCCCGAACATAGCTACCCGGCAATGCCACTGGCGTGACAACCGGAACACCAGAGGTTCGTCCACTCCGGTCCTCTCGTACTAGGAGCAGCCCCTCTCAAATCTCAAACGTCCACGGCAGATAGGGACCGAACTGTCTCACGACGTTCTAAACCCAGCTCGCGTACCACTTTAAATGGCGAACAGCCATACCCTTGGGACCGGCTTCAGCCCCAGGATGTGATGAGCCGACATCGAGGTGCCAAACACCGCCGTCGATATGAACTCTTGGGCGGTATCAGCCTGTTATCCCCGGAGTACCTTTTATCCGTTGAGCGATGGCCCTTCCATACAGAACCACCGGATCACTAAGACCTACTTTCGTACCTGCTCGACGTGTCTGTCTCGCAGTCAAGCGCGCTTTTGCCTTTATACTCTGCGACCGATTTCCGACCGGTCTGAGCGCACCTTCGTACTCCTCCGTTACTCTTTAGGAGGAGACCGCCCCAGTCAAACTACCCACCATACACTGTCCTCGATCCGGATAACGGACCAGAGTTAGAACCTCAAGGTTGCCAGGGTGGTATTTCAAGGATGGCTCCATGAGAACTGGCGTCCCCACTTCAAAGCCTCCCACCTATCCTACACAAGCAAGCTCAAAGTCCAGTGCAAAGCTATAGTAAAGGTTCACGGGGTCTTTCCGTCTAGCCGCGGATACACTGCATCTTCACAGCGATTTCAATTTCACTGAGTCTCGGGTGGAGACAGCGCCGCCATCGTTACGCCATTCGTGCAGGTCGGAACTTACCCGACAAGGAATTTCGCTACCTTAGGACCGTTATAGTTACGGCCGCCGTTTACCGGGGCTTCGATCAAGAGCTTCGCGTTAGCTAACCCCATCAATTAACCTTCCGGCACCGGGCAGGCGTCACACCCTATACGTCCACTTTCGTGTTTGCAGAGTGCTGTGTTTTTAATAAACAGTCGCAGCGGCCTGGTATCTTCGACCGGCATGTGCTTACGGGGTAAACCCTTCACACTCACCGGCGCACCTTCTCCCGAAGTTACGGTGCCATTTTGCCTAGTTCCTTCACCCGAGTTCTCTCAAGCGCCTTGGTATTCTCTACCTAACCACCTGTGTCGGTTTGGGGTACGGTTCCTAATTACCTGAAGCTTAGAAGCTTTTCCTGGAAGCATGGCATCAACCACTTCATCGTCCTAAAGGACAACTCGTCATCAGCTCTCGGCCTTGATCTCCCGGATTTACCTAAGAAACCAGCCTACCACCTTAAACACGGACAACCAACGCCGTGCTGGCCTAGCCTTCTCCGTCCCTCCATCGCAGTAATTAGAAGTACGGGAATATTAACCCGTTTCCCATCGACTACGCATTTCTGCCTCGCCTTAGGGGCCGACTCACCCTGCGTCGATTAACGTTGCGCAGGAAACCTTGGTCTTTCGGCGTGCGAGTTTTTCACTCGCATTGTCGTTACTCATGTCAGCATTCGCACTTCTGATACCTCCAGCAAGCTTCTCAACTCACCTTCACAGGCTTACAGAACGCTCCTCTACCGCTCAACTTACGTTGAACCCGTAGCTTCGGTGTATGGTTTGAGCCCCGTTACATCTTCCGCGCAGGCCGACTCGACTAGTGAGCTATTACGCTTTCTTTAAAGGGTGGCTGCTTCTAAGCCAACCTCCTAGCTGTCTAAGCCTTCCCACATCGTTTCCCACTTAACCATAACTTTGGGACCTTAGCTGACGGTCTGGGTTGTTTCCCTTTTCACGACGGACGTTAGCACCCGCCGTGTGTCTCCCGTGCTGACACTTGCTGGTATTCGGAGTTTGCATCGGTTTGGTAAGTCGGGATGACCCCCTAGCCGAAACAGTGCTCTACCCCCAGCAGTGATACACGAGGCGCTACCTAAATAGCTTTCGAGGAGAACCAGCTATCTCCGAGCTTGATTAGCCTTTCACTCCGATCCACAGGTCATCCGCTAACTTTTCAACGGTAGTCGGTTCGGTCCTCCAGTCAGTGTTACCTAACCTTCAACCTGCCCATGGATAGATCGCCCGGTTTCGGGTCTATACCCAGCGACTAAACGCCCTATTAAGACTCGCTTTCGCTACGCCTCCCCTATTCGGTTAAGCTCGCCACTGAATATAAGTCGCTGACCCATTATACAAAAGGTACGCAGTCACCCAACAAAGTAGGCTCCCACTGCTTGTACGCATACGGTTTCAGGTTCTATTTCACTCCCCTCTCCGGGGTTCTTTTCGCCTTTCCCTCACGGTACTGGTTCACTATCGGTCAGTCAGTAGTATTTAGCCTTGGAGGATGGTCCCCCCATATTCAGACAAAGTTTCTCGTGCTCCGTCCTACTCGATTTCATTGATAAGAGCATTTCGTGTACGGGGCTATCACCCACTACGGCGGCACTTTCCAGAGCCTTCCACTACACTCTAATCAACTTAAGGGCTAGTCCCCGTTCGCTCGCCACTACTAAGGGAATCTCGGTTGATTTCTTTTCCTCAGGGTACTTAGATGTTTCAGTTCCCCTGGTTCGCCTCATGCACCTATGTATTCAGTGCATGATACCCAGCTTATGCTAGGTGGGTTCCCCCATTCAGAGATCTCTGGATCACAGTCTGTTTGCCGACTCCCCAAAGCTTATCGCAGGCTACAACGTCTTTCATCGCCTCTGACTGCCAAGGCATCCACCGTATGCGCTTCTTCACTTGACCATATAACCCCAAGCAATCTGGTTACTGTCTATAACGTGAAGACGACATTCGCCGAAAATTTGCACTTGAGAACAACGCAAATTTTACCTTGACCAGATTGACTACCAGTGAAAGTAATCAATCAGTCACTTCTATCACATACCCAAATTTTTAAAGAACGATGTTTCGACTGGTCAAAGACCAGAAATCAACATTCACACTGCCTAAACAGGAATGCTCATTTCTGAGCTCTCAACGCAACGACTGCAACCAGATAGTGGTGGAGCCAAGCGGGATCGAACCGCTGACCTCCTGCGTGCAAGGCAGGCGCTCTCCCAGCTGAGCTATGGCCCCGTATCATCTGCACCTGAATTGGTAGGTCTGGGCAGATTTGAACTGCCGACCTCACCCTTATCAGGGGTGCGCTCTAACCAACTGAGCTACAGACCTATAACAGGGCGGCACCAAGCCGACCTCACCCTACTCTCTACAACAGCGTGGGGTGCGCTCCAACCAACTGAGCACCGGCCTAGCCTAGGCGTTACAGCATCGTCTTCTACAATGAATCAAGCAATTCGTGTGGGAGCTTATGAATAAGCTGCGATCTTCGATTAAGGAGGTGATCCAGCCGCAGGTTCCCCTACGGCTACCTTGTTACGACTTCACCCCAGTCATGAATCACACCGTGGTAACCGTCCTCCCGAAGGTTAGACTAGCTACTTCTGGTGCAACCCACTCCCATGGTGTGACGGGCGGTGTGTACAAGGCCCGGGAACGTATTCACCGTGACATTCTGATTCACGATTACTAGCGATTCCGACTTCACGCAGTCGAGTTGCAGACTGCGATCCGGACTACGATCGGTTTTATGGGATTAGCTCCACCTCGCGGCTTGGCAACCCTTTGTACCGACCATTGTAGCACGTGTGTAGCCCTGGCCGTAAGGGCCATGATGACTTGACGTCATCCCCACCTTCCTCCGGTTTGTCACCGGCAGTCTCCTTAGAGTTCCCACCCGAGGTGCTGGTAACTAAGGACAAGGGTTGCGCTCGTTACGGGACTTAACCCAACATCTCACGACACGAGCTGACGACAGCCATGCAGCACCTGTGTCTGAGTTCCCGAAGGCACCAATCCATCTCTGGAAAGTTCTCAGCATGTCAAGGCCAGGTAAGGTTCTTCGCGTTGCTTCGAATTAAACCACATGCTCCACCGCTTGTGCGGGCCCCCGTCAATTCATTTGAGTTTTAACCTTGCGGCCGTACTCCCCAGGCGGTCAACTTAATGCGTTAGCTGCGCCACTAAAATCTCAAGGATTCCAACGGCTAGTTGACATCGTTTACGGCGTGGACTACCAGGGTATCTAATCCTGTTTGCTCCCCACGCTTTCGCACCTCAGTGTCAGTATCAGTCCAGGTGGTCGCCTTCGCCACTGGTGTTCCTTCCTATATCTACGCATTTCACCGCTACACAGGAAATTCCACCACCCTCTACCGTACTCTAGCTTGCCAGTTTTGGATGCAGTTCCCAGGTTGAGCCCGGGGCTTTCACATCCAACTTAACAAACCACCTACGCGCGCTTTACGCCCAGTAATTCCGATTAACGCTTGCACCCTCTGTATTACCGCGGCTGCTGGCACAGAGTTAGCCGGTGCTTATTCTGTCGGTAACGTCAAAATTGCAGAGTATTAATCTACAACCCTTCCTCCCAACTTAAAGTGCTTTACAATCCGAAGACCTTCTTCACACACGCGGCATGGCTGGATCAGGCTTTCGCCCATTGTCCAATATTCCCCACTGCTGCCTCCCGTAGGAGTCTGGACCGTGTCTCAGTTCCAGTGTGACTGATCATCCTCTCAGACCAGTTACGGATCGTCGCCTTGGTGAGCCTTTACCCCACCAACTAGCTAATCCGACCTAGGCTCATCTATTAGCGCAAGGCCCGAAGGTCCCCTGCTTTCTCCCGTAGGACGTATGCGGTATTAGCGTTCCTTTCGAAACGTTGTCCCCCACTAATAGGCAGATTCCTAGGCATTACTCACCCGTCCGCCGCTGAATCAGGGAGCAAGCTCCCCTCAACCGCTCGACTTGCATGTGTTAGGCCTGCCGCCAGCGTTCAATCTGAGCCATGATCAAACTCTTCAGTTCAATACTGCTTGGGTTTTGAGAAAACCCTAAACTTGGCTCAGCAATCGCAAAAAACTCTCGAATTCACGAGTGTTACTTGTGATGCTGATAATCTTGCGATCTGTCAGTCTTAACTCACAAGCACCCACACGAATTGCTTGATTCAGTTGTTAAAGAACGGTTGGCTGAGGCTTTCGTCTCAACCGAGGCGCGCATCTTACAGCACCCTCATTTGCTGTCAAGCTGTTTTTGAAGAATTTTTTCTTTCTTCTCAACACCTTGCAGCGCCCGACCAGATCATCTTCTCTCCAGCGGGAGGCGCATTCTACAGCGTTACAAACCGCTGTCAACACCCTCTTTTACCGCCTTCGATCAAACCTGATCGAACCACCAACAAGACCACTCAAACCGCCCTGTCGATGCCGGCGCATTCTACTCGAATTCGCCGTCCGTGCAACCTTTATTTTCGTCTAACTCGTTGATCTACAAGGAGTTTTCAGATCAGGCTGCGCCGGAAGTGGTGCGCATTATAGGCCCCCTGAAACTTAGGTCAACCGTTTATTTCATTTTGGCTGAACTTTCTGCCCAGGCCCGACTATCCGCGGGATCCTGCGCATCAGAAGCGGGATACGCAGCAATAACAGCACCGCGCCAATCAACGCATAGATTGTCCACTCTTCCAGATCCGCCCTGACGATCCACAGCATGTGCAGCAAGGCGAGCGGCAGGATCAGGTAGATGAGGCGATGCAGTTTCTTCCAGGATTTGCCCAGGCGGCGCTGGCTATATCGATTGGACGTCACGGCCAGCAGCAGCAAACCCAAAAACGCGATGGCGCCGACGATAATGTACGGACGCTTGCGCAGCTCGACGGCCAGCTGCGACCAGTCCAGCCCGAGAACGAAAACGGCATACGCGGCCAGGTGCAGAACCCCGTAGGCAAAACACCACAGGCCGAGCTGGCGGCGCACGGCTATCCAGCCCGACCAACCGCTGAGCTTGTGCAGCGGCGTCATGCCCAGGGTAATCAGCAGAAGGATGAGCGCGCCCAGGCCCAGCCGCTCGACCAATACCTTGCCGGGATCCGGCCCCAGTGCGAAGGACCAGGCCTGGTACAACCAGTACAACGGCCATACCGCGACAAGCAGGAAAACGCCAAAACGCCAGAACGGATGCCGCATCAATAGTTCTTCCGCAGATCGAGGTTGCTATAAAGGCTGGCGACCTCATCGGCGTAGCCATTGAACATCTGGGTTTCGCGCACATTGGGGCTGAACAGCCCGCTGGGCAGACGCCGTTCGCGGGCCTGACTCCAGCGGGGATGGTCGACGGTCGGGTTCACATTGGCATAGAAGCCGTACTCCTGCGCGGCGATGTTCTGCCAGGTCGTTTGCGGTTGCTCACTCACCAGGCTGATGCGCACGATCGACTTGATGCTCTTGAAACCATATTTCCACGGCACCACCAGTCGCAATGGCGCGCCATTCTGATTGGGCAGTTCACGGCCATACATACCGACGGCCAGAATGGCCAATGGATGCATGGCTTCATCCAGACGCAGCCCCTCTACATACGGCCAGTCGATCAGACCGAAGCTGGAGCGCTGACCCGGCATGCTCTCGGGATCCTTGAGGGTTTCGAAACGGATGTGCTTGGCCGCCGAGGTCGGCTCCACCTTATCGAGCAGGGCCGAGATGGGAAAGCCGATCCAGGGGATCACCATCGACCAGGCCTCGACGCAGCGCAATCGGTAGATGCGTTCTTCCAACTGGTAGGGCTTGAGAAAGTCCTCCAGCGCATAGCGCCCCGGCTTGCCGACTTCGCCGTCGATCACCACCGACCAGGGCTCGGTCTTCAGGCTGCCTGCGTTCGCGGCAGGATCGGATTTGTCGGCACCGAACTCATAGAAGTTGTTGTAGTGGGTGGCGTCATGGAACGGCGTGATCGCCTCGTCATTGACGGTGACCGCATTCCATTTGGTGGCGCCAATGCGCTCAGCCAGCCAGGCCGGCGCCTTGCCAGGCTCGACGTCGGCATAGCGCTCGCCAGCAGCAGATTGCGCCCAGGCTGGCACACTGCTCAGCGCCATCCCGGCTGCGGCAGCCGACATGAAGGTGCGACGGGAGAGATAAATGGATTCGGGGGTGACATCCGATTCGGTGCATTCGGACGACTGACGCAGCTTGATCAGCATGGTGACTCCGCAGTATCGGGACAGGCCTGCCCAATAGACTACGGAGTCTGCAGGAAATTACATCACTCCATTGGCTTGCGACGACGCAGGCGCAGCAGATATTGAATCGGGCCGGACGCGGCATAGGCCAGGAAGATCAGCAACAGGATGCGCGGCGGATCGCTGAACACCACGGCGAACACCAGCACCACAGCGAGAATGGCCACGAACGGCACACGGCCTTTCAGATCCAGGTTCTTGAAGCTGTTGTACTTGATATTGCTGACCATCAGCATGCCGGCGGCAGCCACCAGGATGGCGACCACGAACGACATGTTGGAGCCTTGGATACCGAAGTCGCTGAAGGCCCATACGGTACCGGCCACCACGCCAGCAGCTGCCGGGCTGGCCAGGCCAATGAAGTAGCGTTTGTCGACACTGCCGATCTGGGTATTGAAGCGCGCCAGGCGCAATGCAGCACCCGCTACATAGATGAAGGCGACCATCCAGCCGACTTTGCCCATGCTGCCCAGCGCCCACTCGAACGCCAGCAGCGCCGGTGCCACGCCGAAGGCGACCATGTCGGACAGCGAATCGTATTCGGCACCAAAGGCGCTCTGGGTATTGGTCAGACGGGCGACGCGACCATCCAGGCCGTCCAGCACCATGGCCACGAACACCGTGGCGGCGGCTACGTAGAAGTTGCCGTTCATGGCGTTGATGATGGAATAGAAGCCGGCGAACAGGTTCGCGGTGGTGAACAGATTGGGCAGCAGGTAGATGCCGCGATGGCGCACCTTGCGCCCCTCGTCGTCATGCCCTTCCTCAATATGCTCGTCGATGGGCAGTAAGCTGTCATCGTCCCGGGACGATTTGGGCTCTTGCGGACGCTCGCTCATGAACAACACCTTGCATCGGATTTGAATTTTCGACCAAGCCGCCGGAAAAGCGTTCGCCTTAACGGCGGCCTGGATACAGGGGCTTTATACCAGAAGCCCGCCGTCGGCTCTTTAGCAAAAGTACCTGCGAACGGCGCTGCGGCATAAAAAACGGTTTGCCAAGCCGCTTGCAGCTAACGCGCTTTAGCGCGTCCGAAGGGCGAGCGAAGCGAGCACTGCCCATGTCCCGAGCGCAAACTGAACGCCCTTCCCGCTCTTTACCTTGTCTGACCTCGGCTCGGACTTTTCGTACAGCGCCCGAAACGAAAAAAACGCGGCCAGGGCCGCGTTTTTTCAGAGATCGGATCGACTCAGTTCTTGGCTTTGTCGACGATCTTGTTGGCAGCGATCCACGGCATCATCGAACGCAGTTGCTCACCGATCACTTCAATACCGTGAGCAGCGTTGTTACGACGCTTGGCGGTCATCGATGGGTAGCCGGTGGCACCTTCGCTAATGAACATCTTGGCGTATTCGCCGTCCTGGATGCGCTTGAGTGCATTGCGCATGGCCTGGCGGGATTCGGCGTTGATGACTTCCGGGCCGGTCACGTATTCGCCGTATTCGGCGTTGTTGGAGATCGAGTAGTTCATGTTGGCGATACCGCCTTCGTACATGAGGTCGACGATCAGCTTCAGTTCGTGCAGGCACTCGAAGTAGGCCATTTCCGGCGCATAGCCTGCTTCGACCAGGGTTTCGAAGCCGGCCTTGACCAGCTCGACGGTACCGCCGCAGAGAACGGCCTGCTCGCCGAACAGGTCGGTTTCGGTTTCGTCCTTGAAGGTGGTTTCGATGATGCCGGTACGGCCACCGCCAACGCCCGAAGCGTAGGACAGCGCGACGTTCTTGGCATTGCCGGAAGCGTCCTGGTAAACGGCGATCAGGTCAGGAATGCCGCCGCCTTTGACGAACTCGGTGCGTACGGTGTGGCCCGGGGCCTTCGGCGCGATCATGATCACGTCGAGGTCGGCACGCGGAACCACCTGGTTGTAGTGGATCGAGAAGCCGTGGGAGAACGCCAGGGTAGCGCCCTGCTTGATGTTCGGCTCGATCTCGTTCTTGTACAGAGCGCCCTGGAATTCGTCCGGGGTCAGGATCATCACCAGGTCGGCAGCGGCGACGGCAGAGGCCACGTCGGCGACTTTCAGGCCATGGGCTTCGGCCTTGGCAACGGTAGCGGAGCCTTTACGCAGACCGACGGTGACGTCGACGCCGGAATCCTTCAGGTTGCACGCTTGCGCGTGGCCCTGGGAGCCGTAGCCGATGATGGCCACTTTCTTGCCCTGGATGATCGAGAGGTCGCAGTCTTTGTCGTAATAAACTTTCATGTTCTTGGCTCTTGTATAGCGAAAGGGATGGGGTGCCGAGCACCGCTACGGGAGTTACCTTAAGTGATCCGCACCATTGCGTAAAATGATATATTCGCAACACTGCATGCCGAAATATGAAACATAAATGGACAGCCACGCTCTCAGCCTCTTTCTCTGCCTCGCCGACAACCTGCATTTCGGCAAGACCAGCCGCGAGCAGCACGTCAGCCCATCCGCGCTGAGCCGCAGCATCAAGCAGCTCGAGGATGAAGTCGGCGCGCCGCTGTTCGTGCGCGACAACCGCTCGGTGCGCCTGACCCGCGAGGGTCAGCGGTTTCGCGAATACGCCAGTGACGTCATGAACGGCTGGCAGGCCATCCGCCAGACCTTCAAACAGGATCAATTGATTCTGCACGGCGAGCTGTCGCTGTATTGCTCGGTGACGGCGAGCTACAGCTTTCTCTACGAGATTCTCAGCAGCTTCCGCCAGGACTACCCGCGCATCGAAATGAAGCTGCACACCGGCGACCCGGCCAAGGCCGTCGAGCGGGTGCAGCAGGGATTGGAAGACCTGGCCATTGGCGCACGCCCGGACAATTTGCCCGCCGGTGTGGAGTTCCAGTCGATCACCCGCTCGGCGCTGCGCTTTATCGGCCCGCAATCGCCGCAGTTGCTCGGCGAGGAACAGCTGAAGAATCCCGGTGCCGACACCTGGCAGGACGTGCCGCTGATTCTCTCCGAGGAGGGCCTGGCGCGAACCCGCACCGATCGCTGGCTGAAGCACCACAACATCAAGCCGCGCATCTACGCCCAGGTCAGTGGCAACGAGGCCATCGTCAGCATGGTCAGCCTGGGCTTCGGCATCGGCGTGGTGCCACAGATAGTGCTGGACAACAGCCCGCTGGCCGCACGCATCCGCCTCTACGATATCCAGCCGCCGCTGACCGACTACGACATTGGCCTGTTCGCCCTGCACAAGCGCCTCAAGGATCCGCTGATCGCCGCCTTCTGGAACCGCCAGTAGCAGGCATGAAAAACCCCGCACATGGCGGGGTTGTTCATTTCAGCCCTGCGATCAGATGCTCAGCACCTTGTCGCCGCGGGCGATACCGGTGACACCGCTGCGTACGGTCTCCAGAATCAGCGCGGTGCCGATGGCCTGGATGAAGCTGTCCAGCTTGTCGCTGGTACCGGCCAGCTGGATGGTGTACACGCTCGGCGTCACGTCGACGATCTGCCCACGGAAGATGTCGGTGGTGCGCTTGACCTCGGCGCGCTGGGCGCCGGTGGCCTTGACCTTGACCAGCATCAGCTCGCGCTCGATGTGGGCGTTCTCCGACAGATCCACCAGCTTGACCACCTCGATCAGCTTGTTGAGGTTCTTGGTGATCTGCTCGATGGTATCGTCATGCCCGATGGTGGTCAGCGTCAGACGCGACAGGGTCGGGTCTTCGGTCGGCGCCACGGTCAGGCTTTCGATGTTGTAGTTGCGCTGGGAGAACAGGCCGACGACACGCGACAGGGCTCCCGGTTCGTTTTCCAGCAGCAGGGAAATGATATGACGCATGTCAGGTACGCTCCGTCTTGCTCAACCACATGTCGCGCATCGCGCCACCACGAATCTGCATCGGGTAGACGTGCTCGCTGGTGTCCACGGCGATGTCGAGGAACACCAGGCGATCCTTCATCGCGAACGCCTCTTCCATCTTCGACTTGAGGTCCTTGAGGTCGGTGATGCGCATGCCCACGTGCCCATAGGACTCGGCCAGCTTGACGAAATCGGGCAGCGATTCCATGTAGGAGTGCGAGTAACGGCTGCTGTACTGCATGTCCTGCCACTGGCGAACCATGCCCAGCGCGCCATTGTTGAGGTTGATGATCTTCACCGGCAGGTCGTACTGCAGGCAGGTCGACAGCTCCTGAATGTTCATCTGGATGCTGCCTTCGCCGGTCACGCAGGCGACATCGGCGTCCGGGAAGTTGAGCTTGACGCCCATGGCGGCCGGGAAACCGAAGCCCATGGTGCCCAGGCCACCGGAGTTGATCCAGCGGTTGGGCTTGTTGAAGCGATAGTACTGGGCCGCGAACATCTGGTGCTGGCCCACGTCGGAGCTGATGTAGGCCTCGCCCCTGGTAACGTCGCACAGCGTCTCGATCACGGTCTGCGGCTTGATGATCGAACCGTCGCCCTCGTTATAGGGGAACAGGCGACCATTGCCGCGCCACTCGTCGATCTGCTTCCACCAGGTGGCTTGCGACTCCTTGTCCGGCGCCTGCTCGATTTCCTTGAGGGCGGCGACCATCTCGGTCAGCACGCTGTCCACCGGGCCGACGATCGGAATGTCGGCCTTGACGGTCTTGGAGATCGACGCCGGGTCGATGTCGATATGGATGATCTTCGCGTTCGGGCAGAACTTGGCAGCGGTCTCGCCATTGATGACACGGTCATCGAAGCGCGCACCAACTGCGAGGATCACGTCGGCGTGGTGCATCGCCAGGTTGGCGGTGTAGCTGCCGTGCATGCCGAGCATGCCGACGAACTGACGGTCGCCGCCCGGGTAGGCGCCCAGGCCCATCAGGGTATTGGTGACCGGCACGTTGAGGGCGCGGGCCAGCTCGGTCAGCTGCGCGCAAGCGCCGCCGAGGATCACACCGCCACCGGAATAGATGATCGGCCGCTTGGCCGCAACGAGCATTTCCGCCGCCTTGCGAATCTGCCCCGAGTGCCCGCGTGCAGCCGGGCTATAGGAGCGCAGCTTGACCTTCTTCGGGTAGCTGTATTCGAACTTCTGGGTCGGATCACCCATGTCCTTGGGGATATCGACGACCACCGGGCCCGGGCGACCGGACTCGGCCAGGTAGAAGGCCTTCTTGATCACTTCGGGGATTTCCGAAGGATGCTTGATGATGAAGCTGTGCTTCACGATCGGACGGGAGATGCCGACCATGTCGACTTCCTGGAAGGCATCGGTGCCGACCACGGTGCTGGCCACCTGACCGGAAATGATCACCATCGGGATCGAATCCATGTACGCAGTCGCGATACCGGTCACCGCGTTGGTCGCGCCCGGGCCGGAGGTCACCAGCACCACGCCGGCCTTGCCGGTGGCACGGGCGTAGCCGTCGGCCATATGGGTGGCCGCCTGCTCGTGACGAACCAGGATATGGGTCACTTCCGGCTCTTTGAACAGGGCATCATAGATGTGCAGGAGGGCACCGCCCGGGTACCCATAGATGTACTTAACGCCTTCGTCACGCAACGAGCGGACGACCATTTCAGCGCCGGATAAAAGCTCCACGTTGTTCACCTCTATTACGCCAGAAAACCGCCCTTTTGCAGGGTCGGCCCGAGTAGGTTTACTGCCAGCAGAGCATGAGCGACTGTGGTCGCCGACTACGTCAGCTACAACTGAGCAAGTATTGGGACTGCCCCAGATCTGTTGCGGGGCGTTCCCACCCAGCGCGAGGTAACGCGTTGCGGGTGTAACGAAAGGTCGGCGCGGGTAGCGCCTCATGTCTACTGAGCTGAAGCCAGCTTGCGGCTGGCCCCACTACAGCGAGCAGTCGATTGTTGATATTCGCTGACGGCAAGTCAAGCGATGCGTGACGGAATACGCAATATCCGGCAACAAGGCCGTACCCGCCGCCATGCTGCCGGATCGCCGGGTCGCGCCGATGTGAAACAGACCCGCCTGCGTCGCGCGTCGATTGGTTATAGTGGCAGCCTGCATTGCAACTCAGGTTGCCAGCACTTCAATCAGCCGATGCACCCCTGCATAAGGAAATCCCATGCGCCGCATGATTCTCACCAGCAGCCTGCTGCTCGCCCTGAGTGCGAGCGCCATGGCCGGGCAGATCTACAAATGGGTCGATGCCCAGGGCGTCACCCATTTCGGTGAGCAGCCGCCCCAGGGCCAGCAATCCACCACGGTCAATCCGTCGGCCGCGCCGCCCCCCTCAACCACCCCTGAAGCGAAGCCGGCACCGACTTTCGATGCCATCGCCGACCCCGAGCAGGCCGCCGCCGATGCCAAGGTGAAGAAGGAAGTGGCCGCCCAGGAAGCCGAGCGCAGGAAATACTGCGAGACCCAGCGCAACAACCTGGCACAGCTGGAGAACAACCCGCGGGTACGTGTGGAAGAAGGTGGGGAGATGCGTCGCCTCGGTGAAGAGGAGCGCCAGAAGCGCATCGCCGACAGCAAGCAGGCGATCAAAGAAAACTGCCAGTAGCGGCAGCGGACGCGGGCTCTAGCGGCCCGCGGTGATCAGCCGGTCGAAATCGCCCAGCGCCTTGAGCAGCCCAGCGGCTTCATGACTGTCAGCGCCATAGACCTGCTCGGCCATGGGCAGGATGCCGGATACCGCCGGCAGCTCGGCGCCCGCCTCGATGATGGCCTTCATGCGCGGCAGGAAAATCCACTGCAGCCACTGGGAAAAATCCAGGGTATCCACACAGAACGGCTGCTCGCTGGACAGCGCCTCCAGGCTCGGCGCCGAAGCTTCCCACAGCCCCTGCACCCGCAATGCCCGCTCGACCAGCAGCAGCTGGTCGGCGATCAGGGCCACCGAGGTGGCACTCACAGGTTGACCCGAGCCCGCTCGCGGGCCTGGGCTGCGCCGGCGGCGTCGCCCTGCTGCTGACGGGACTTGGCGATCAGATCCCACAGGCTGGCCTGCAGGGCCGGCCGACCATTGGCGTAGCTCAGGCCACGGCGCGCGAACTGCTCGGCCTGGGCGGCATCGCCCTGGGCCAGGCGCACTTCAGCCAGGCGGTAGAGCACCTGCGGTTCACGGGGGGCGATACGCTGGGCCCGCTCCAGGCTGGAAGCGGCGCCATTGAGATCACCACCGGTCTGTTGCTGCTGGGCACTGGTCAGCAGCGCCAGTACCGGGCCATCGAGTTGCTCGTCGGCCGCCAGGCCACCGCCGGCGTTGCCACTCGGGATGCCGCTGGGCGTCGAGGGTTGCGACGGTGCCGAATTGCCGTAGCTCGGCGAACCCAGCGGCTCGCTGCTCAACGGCGGTTCGTCGAAGGTCAGGCCACCGCTGTTGGCAGGTGCACCTGCCGGCGCCGCGTAGGTGTCGATCGGTGCGGACGGCGCACCGCCACCCGGCACCATCACCACCACGCCGGAATCCTCGGGCATGGCCTGCGGCTGCTGCGCTTGCGCAGGGGCATTGTTGTAACCACCGCCAGGACGGTCGTCCTGCTCGTAGGCCGAACTACCGGAATCCACAACCGGGATGGAACCACGCGGAACGCTGGCACAACCACCCAGAACCACCGAGGCGGTCAAAACGGGAATCAACCACTTGCTCACGGCAAACCTCTCTTATTCCAACCAGCCTTTCACCCAGTCCATCACCGAGTCGACGGGGGCCTGAATACCACAACCTGCGCCCGGAGCCGGCTCGCTGCCGCGAATATACGGCATCTGCACGGCACCCGGGCAATTCTGCGCCGAGCCTTGCCCGGTCGCTGCATCTACCCAGGCCATCACCACGTTATCGGGCATCGGCATGTCCAGGGGCAGCGGGTCGGCGCGGCGCATGAAGCCCGTCCAGGCCTGCAACGCACCGGTCGCGCCGGTGAACGGCGTCGGCCCGTTATCGTCACGGCCCATCCACACCACGGTCAGTAGATCCTGACTGAACCCGGCGAACCAGCTGTCACGGGAATCGTTACTGGTGCCGGTCTTGCCTGCCAGGGTCAGCGAACCGGGCAGCTGGTTGTAGACCGAACGGCCGGTGCCTTCACGCATGGTGCGCTGCATGGCGTTCTGCAGCAGGTAGATGGCGCCCGCGTCGAAACGCTGCTGAATCTGATACGGATAACGCTTGAGCGGCTCGCCCTCGGCGGTCAGCACGCTGCGGATACCCCGCAGCGGGGTGTTGAAGCCGCCGCTGGCGATGGTCTGGTACATGCCGGTGACCTCCATCGGGGTCAGTGCGCCGGCGCCCAGCAACATCGACGGATAGGCCGGCCACTGGCGCGACACGCCCAGGCGCTCCAGGGTTTTGAGCACATTCGGCACGCCCAGTTCCAGGCCCAGCTTGGCGGTGGACAGGTTGTAGGAATGCGCCAGCCCCTGGTACAGGTAAATACTGCCATGGGCCTTGCGGTCGTAGTTCTGCGGCTTCCACACCTGGCCGTCCTGGCCCTTCACCGAGAAGGGCTCGTCCTGGACCCGGGTGGTCAGGGTGTACTGACTGGGACGCTCGAGCGCGGTGAGGTAGATGGCCGGTTTGATCAGCGAGCCGATCGGGCGCACGGCGTCCAGCGCACGGTTGAAGCCGGCGAAGCGTGGCTGACGGCTGCCGATCAGGGCCTGGATCTCGCCGGTTTCCGGGTTGGTCACCACCATGCCGGCCTCGACCTCGTCGGCGCCCTTGCGGCCAGCCTGGCGCTTGAAGGTTTCCGCCAGCGCCTCTTCGGCCTTGAGCTGCAGGATCGGGTCGAAGCTGGTGAAGATGCGCAGGCCTTCTTCGGTCAAGTCCTCGTCGCGGTAGTCCTGGCGCAACTGGCGCTTGACCAGATCCAGGAAGGCCGGGAACGAGCCATTGGCCATGCTGCCGCGCTGGGTCACGCCCAGCGGGCGGGCCTTGGCGGCGGCGGCCTCCTCAGGCGACACCACGCCCTGCTCGGCCAGCAGGTCGAGAATCATGTTGCGGCGATTCAGTGCCCGCTCCGGATTGCGGCGCGGGTTGTAGTAGGTCGGGCCCTTGACCATGCCGACCAGCAGGGCCACCTGATCGAGCTTGAGCTCGGACAATGGCTGGCTGAAGAAGTACTGGCTGGCCAGACCGAAGCCATGCACCGCGCGCTGGCCGTCCTGACCGAGGAACACCTCGTTGAGGTAGGCCTCGAGGATTTCACGCTTGTCGTAATGCAGCTCCAGCAGCACCGCCATCATCGCTTCGGTGATCTTGCGGGTCAGGCTGCGCTCGTTGGTCAGGTAGAAGTTCTTCACCAACTGCTGGGTCAGGGTACTGCCGCCCTGGCGCAACTGGCCGGCCGAGGCGTTGATCCAGATGGCGCGGGCGATGCCCTTGGGCGAGACGCCGAAGTGGTCGAAGAAATCGCGATCCTCGACCGCTACCAGGGTTTCCACCAGGTAGGCCGGCACCTGATCGAGCTTGATCAGCACGCGGTCTTCCTGGTGCGCGGGGTACAACCCGCCGATCAGCATCGGCTCGAGCCGCGCCACGGCCAGGTCCTTGCCATCGGCCTTGGTCAGCGAGGCGACATAGTCCCCGGAGAAGCGCACGTTGACCTGCTGAGCCTGCTCGGCGCTTTCATAGAACTGGAAGCCACGCGAATGCAGGGACACGTTGTTGCCGGAAACCGATACGGCGCCGGGGCCGTTGGCCACGCTCTCGCGACGATAGCCGAGGGCGTCCATTTCCTTGAGCAGGTCGTCCTTGGCCAGCTTCTGGCCGACGAACAGCTCCAGCGGCCTGGCGTACACCTTGGCCGGAACGGTCCAGCGCTTGCCGGAGAATTTCTCCTGGACGATGGCATCGAGGTAAACCGCAAAACCGGCGAACAGCACCAGGCCTACCAAGCCAAGCTTTACAGCCCAGCCCAGCAAGGGGCGCATGCCACGGGGGCGGCGTTTGGAACGGGAGCGGGAAGATCGGGTACGAGTCATGGCGCGGCATTATACGCACTTTGCGAAGCGCCGGCAGCGACCACCAGCGGTTTGCAGTGCGCCGGCGAGGGGCCATAATGCGCGCCTGTTCCCACTTCTGAATGCCAAGGATCGTCCGTGAGCCAAGCCCTGATTACCGCCTTGCAGAACCCGGCCCTTTATCCGCACCCGGTAGACGGTTTCAGGGTCATCGAGACCCATATTTCCTGGGTCGTGCTGACCGGTCCCTATGCGTACAAAATCAAGAAACCGGTGGACTTCGGCTTTCTCGACTTCACCTCGCTGGCCGCGCGCAAGCATTTCTGCGAGGAGGAACTGCGCCTCAACCAGCGCCTGACCGAGGATTTGTATCTGGAGGTGTTGCCGATCGGCGGCAGCCCCGAGGCGCCGCAGATCGGCAGCGACGCCGCGGTGTTCGAATACGCCCTGAAGATGCGCCAGTTCCCGCAGGAGCAGTTGCTGGCCCAGGTGCAGGCCCGCGGCGAACTCAATGAAGGGCATATCGACGCCCTGGCCAAGCAGATCGCCGACTTCCACCGCGACACCCCCGTGGTCGCGGCCGACCATGCGCTGTGCAACGCCACCGCCATCGTCGCCCCGCTGCGGCAGAACTTCGAGCAGATCCGCCCGATGCTCAGCGACAAGGCCGACCTGCAGCAGCTCGATGCCTTGCAAGCCTGGACCGAAACCAGCCTGGAGCGCCTGTGGCCCGATCTGGAAGCACGGGCCCGTGATGGGTTCATCCGCGAGTGCCATGGCGACATTCACCTGGGCAACGCGACCTTGCTGGACGGTCGCGCCACGCTGTTCGACTGCATCGAATTCAACGAGCCCTTCCGCTTCACCGATATCGCCCTGGATACCGCCTTTCTGGTCATGGACCTGGAAGACCGCGGTCTCAAGTGCCTGGCGCGCCGCCTACTCAACAGCTGGCTGGAACACACCGGCGACTACGGCTCGCTCAAGCTGTTCAACCTCTACAAGACGCACCGCGCCCTGGTTCGCGCCAAGGTCGCGCTGTTCCGCCTCGGCCAGGAGCAGGATGCCGTGCAGCGCGCGGTGATCCTGCGTCAGTACCGCGCCTACGCCAGCCTGGCCGAAAGCTACAGCGCCATCCCCTCCCCCCTGCTGGCGATCACCCGCGGCGTATCGGCGGTTGGCAAGAGCCAGGTCGCGCTGCGCCTGGTGGAGGCCCTCGGAGCGATTCGCATCCGTTCCGACGTCGAGCGCAAACGCCTGCTGGGCGAGCAGACCGCCAGCGAACTGAATGCCGGCATCTACAGCCAGGATGCCAGCGATACCGTTTACCAGCGCTTGAACGCCCTGGCCGATCTGGCCCTGCACGCCGGCTATCCGGTGGTGCTCGACGCCACCTTCCTCAAACGCCCGCAGCGCCAGGCGGCGCAACGCATCGCCGACGAAACCGGCGTGCCCTTCCTGATCATCGACTGCCACGCGCCGGACTCGGTCCTTGCCAGCTGGCTGCAACAGCGCCGGCAGGAAGGCAGCGACCCGTCCGATGCGACCCTGGCGGTCATCGAGGCGCAGCGCGCCGGCCAGGATCCGCTGGAGGAGGCCGAACTGCCCTACTGCAAGCGCGTGGACACCCCGGACGCCGCCAGCCTGGCCGAACTGGTCAGCGCGGTGCGCCAGCGCTTCCCCAGCCTCTGACGGCCGGCCAGCGGCGTGACAAAGCTCTTCTATACTGGCAGTAAGCCTCCCCCGGACGACTGCCACCATGAGCCAACCGCGCCAGCTGGACACCCCGCTCTACCGACTGCTGCACAATGACGACGTCGCTGCCTTCAACCAGCAGCGGCCCCAGGGCGAACCCATCGACCTGCGCGGCGGCGACTTCCGCGGCCTCGACCTGCGCAGCCTGGATGCCGAGGGCATCGACTTCACCGACGCCTATTTTCGCGGCGCCGACCTGCGCGGCGTGGACTTTCGCAGCGCCCAGCTCGAGGGCGCGAGCATCGCCCATGCGCAGATATCGGGCGCCTATTTCCCGGTCGAGCTCAGCGCGGACGAAATCCTCATGTCGATGAACTTCGGCACCCGCCTGCGCTATCGCACCCACCCCAGTCACCTGTAGCAGCCTGTAACGCGACGCCCCGGCGGCACCGCCAGTCAGCACTACACTGTTCTGACCATGGCCAAGGGGAGCGCTGCCCAGATGGCGGCAGGAGGAGATGGCGTGAACGACGAACTGCAGACCCTCAAGAACCTTGGCAAGACCTCGTCACAGTGGCTGCATGCGGTGGGCATCCACAGTGCCAGCGATTTGCGCAGGCACGGTGCCGTCGAGGCCTATCGGGCGGTACGGGCCCGCGGCTTCAGGGCCTCCAAGGTACTGCTCTATTCCATCGAAGGGGCGCTGCTCGACGTGCACTGGAGCGAGCTCTCCCAGACGCGCAAGGAGAGCCTGAACCTGCAGCTGGAAGCCGCCGCCAACGATGGCTGAGCCCGGCTGCGAGCAGCCGCTTGATCGCCGCCTCGACGGCGGTGCCATGGGCCGCACGAGCCCTGGAACAGGCGCTGGTTCACAAGCCCCGACGAGACCGATTTACCTGGAGCGCGGCGAGTATTATCGTTTCAGGGATTTTCGTGCGCACCCAGCATGAGCAGCCCAAGGAACCACCATGTATCTACTCGGGGAACAACCGGCCTACGCCGACCAACTGATCAGCCGCTTGCAGAGCATCCCCGGGAAACTACTCGACGGGCTCGGCCCCTGCGGTGAGCCGCTGCAGATCGAGCGCAGCGAAAACCTGGCGGGCGACCTGCCCAGCAACCAGCTGTTCATCATCGACAACGGCCTGCTGCACGCACTGGTCGACGAACGCCCGCTGTTCTACCTGCAGGAAGGCGATCTGGTCGGGCTGCGGCAGGGCATCGACCTGCCGAGCTGCCGCTACACCAGCGACGAGCCGCTGACCCTGATCCCCTATTCGCGCAGCGACGTGTTCAAGCACATCTACGCCAGCGAGCCGCGCCAGGAACTGTTCATTCAGTACCTGGTGGGGCACACCGCACTGCTGTCCGATGCCCTGGCGCGAATCAAGCAGCCCGAGATCCGCCCTTCCACCGGTTTCAAGCATTTCGCCAAGGGCGATGCGCTGATCAACCAGGGCGACGAGGCCGACCACGTGTTCATCATCATCGACGGCCACGCCGAGGCGTTCGTCGATGGCGTGAAGGTCGGCGACGTGCAGAAGGACGAAATCTTCGGCGCCATGGCCGTGTTCACCCATGAGAAACGCAGCGCCACGGTGCTGGCCAGCCAGGCCTGTACGGTCATGGTGATTCCCAAGGACCAGTTCCTCAGCCTGATGGAAAGCAACCCGCGCATTGCCCACAGCCTGGTGGAGAGCATGGCCAGGCGCATCGACCTGCTCAACAAGGAAATCACCGGCCTGCGCCAGCCGGGTTGACGCGTGTGGCGTCAACCGAGAACCCGGCCCTGTGCCGGGTTCTGCGTTTCAGCAGCCCGCAAATGGCTATGGCGACGATCGGCAGAAATAATTTCCAACGGACGGTTGACTATGTAATGAGAATTGCTATTATTTGCATCAGCTGATCGCGAGATCGGTCGATAAGCTCAAGAGCCCTAGGTCGGACTCTTCAGGTTATCTCCTCATCAGGCTAATCACGGTTATTGACCCGGCACTTTGCCGGGTCTTTTTTTGCCCGCTGAAAAGTACTGGGGGCTTCGATCGCGTATTGAGCGGCGTCATGGCAGTTACACGGGTGATGGCTAGGCTGTCTCCACGCTCCACGCGCGGACAGGTCGATGGACATCCACATCCGGGCGTCGCAAGGCCTAGCGGCACCTGTTGACAGGTGTGCCTGGGCAAGCACCCGGTCAGCTTTCGCAGCGAAGGAGAAGCACGTCGGTTCGTGGCGACGCTCGAGGCCGGGATGCAAGCCCCGCACCCGCTGCCCACCGGGCAGCGTCTGGCCAGCTGAGCCTCAGCCGCTCGGGTGGCCGGCGCGCCGCTCCGCCCAGCGCGTGAAGCGCGAGGCCCCCGCTGCCAGGACGCCGCAACTGAAGATGACCAGCGCCATGGGCACGGCGCTGCCATCATGCAGCACCCCCACCATGGAGGCGGCGCTCGCCGCGATGGTGAACTGCAGGCTGCCCATCAGCGCCGATGCGCTGCCGGCGTGGCGACCCTGGCCGGCCATTGCGCACGCAGAGGTGTTGGGCAGCAGAATGCCCAACGAGGCGATGCAGCCGAACAACGGCAGCATCAGCGGCCACAGGGCCTGTGGGCCTAGCCAAGCCAACACCAGCAGCCCGGTTCCACAGGCCAGGTAGAACCAGACGATACGCCTGGCCCAGTAGGCGGGTCCGTGGCGCGACACCAGCCAGGCATTGACCTGGGCGGCCAGAATGAAGCCGGCGGCATTGGTGCCGAACAGCCAGCCATAGTGCTCGGCCGGTACACCGTAGAGTTCGATGAACACGAAGGGCGAGCCGGCGATGTAGGCGAACATGCCGGCAATCGCCAGGCCGCCGGTCAGGGCATGGCCGATGAAAGGCAGGTCGCTGAACAGGCGCCGGTACTCCCTTAGGGCGCCGCTCAAGGGCGGCGGCTGAATGGCCGGATTCAGGGTTTCCGGCAGCCACCGGGCGAGAGCGAACAGGCAGGCGGCGCTGAACAGCGTCAGGCAGACGAAGATCGACGGCCAGCCGAACAGGTTCAGCAGCAAGCCACCGCCTACGGGTGCGAGAATCGGCGCCAGGCCCATCACCAGCATCAGTTGCGAGAACACCTTGGCAGAACTGATCGGGTCGCACAGGTCGCGCACCACGGCGCGGGAAATCACCATGCCGGCGCAGCCCCCCAGGGCCTGGACGAAACGGGCAGCGATCAGCCATTCCAGGCTTGGCGCCACGGCGCAGGCCAGGGACGCCAGGGTAAACAGCGAGACCCCGACCAGCAGCGGCATGCGCCGGCCGAAGCGGTCGGCCAGGGGCCCGTAGACCAATTGCCCGATGGCCAAGCCGGCGAAATAGGAAGCCAGCGAAAGCTGTACATGTTCGGTATCGGTAGCGAACGCCAGCGCCAGCGCGGGAAAGCTGGGCAGGTAGAAATCGATGGCCAGCGGGCCGAAGGCGCTGAGGGCGCCGAGGATCAGTAGCAGGCGAAGCGGCATTGGCAGAGTACTCGACAGGTGTCCCCTCGGGCAGGAGCGAGGGTAAGGCCTTGAAAGAAGTGGACGCCGACAATTACATACAAGTTCGTCTGTAAAACAAACATCCGCTAGGAAAAATAATTACACTCGCAGCTTCCTGAACCGATCGATCCATGTCGTATGCGCCGAACCAAAGAACAAGCGGAACAGACCCGCACCTCCATCCTGGCATCTGCCGAAATTCTGTTTCTGGAGAAAGGGGTAGCCCATACCAGCCTGGAACATATCGCCAAGCACGCCGGCGTGACCCGCGGCGCGGTGTACTGGCACTTCCAGAACAAGGCCCATCTGTTCCATGACATGCTCAGCCAGGTCCGCCTGCCACCCGAGCAACTGGCCAGCCGGCTGCTCGAAGACGCCCAGGGAAACGGCCTGCAATCACTGCACACGCTGTGCGTGGAGGGCATCGCCGGGATCGCCGAGGACGAGCAGAAGCGGCGGATCTTCACCATCCTGTTGCACCGCTGCGAATTCACCGAGGAACTGCGCGAGGCCGAAGAACGCCACGAGGCGTTCATCAACCAGTTCATCGCCCTGTGCGAGACGATATTCGCTCAGCCCGCCACCCACAACCGCCTGCGACCAGGCATGACCCCGCGCCTTGCCGCCCGTACCCTGCACGCGCTGATCGTCGGCATGCTCAGCGACTGGCTGCGCGACAACAGCCTGTTCGACCCCAAGCACGACGGGCCGGTGATGATCGACGGGCTGTTTCGCGGCCTGATCAGTGACTGGTCTTAGCCGCCGGCACGGCCTCGGCCTTGTAACCCTCGTTGATGATCGCTTCGAGCACCTGATCCACCGGGTGGGTGGTCTGCACCCTCACCTCACCGGCCGCTAGATCGACCTGCACCTGCGCCGCGGCATCGATCGCCTGTACGGCGCCGGTGATCGCCCGTTCGCAATGTGCACACGTCATGCCGTCCACCTTGAATACCTGCATCGTCATCTCCTCTGCCCATGGGCATCGATTGGGGTGTGGGTGAGTATCGAGCTTGCCAGCGGGGCAAGGTCAACAGAGTGCTTGTTGAACCCGCCAACCTCAGCCAAGCTCAGATCACTCAACCTTCCTATGGTCTGACCATGATGCGCCTGCTGTTCTCACTGTTTCTCGCCCTACCCCTGCCGGCGCTTGCCCAGGTGCTGCCGTCGCACACCACCATGGGCGATGGCTATGCCGTGCTGATCATTTCCCGTGAACGCCTGGAGGTGGCCTCGCCGTGCGAGTTCGGCGTGTACCTGCAGGACCAGCTCGCCGCCCGCCTGTTCCAGGGGCAGTCGGTATCGTTCAACCTGCCGCCCGGCGAGGTATCGGTTCGCCTGGGCATGATCGGCACCGAAAGCTGCCAGGCCGGTATCACGCCACTCGACAGCCAGCGCTTGAGCCTGACTGCCGGCGAGATCCGCCGCTACCGCATCGGCCTGAGCCCTTCCGGGCCCTACCTGACTCCTGCGCCCTCCAGCCAGTGATCCCGATCGAACGACCCGGGGCTTGACCTTGCCCATGTGGCAAGGTTGATCCTGAGGGCATCTGACTGGAATCACGGAGGCAAAGCATGCCTACTTTCGATCTGCCGATCAGCGGCATGACCTGCGCCAGCTGCGCCGGCCGGGTCGAGCGCGCCCTGCGCAGCGTGGCGCAGGTCAGCGACGCCCACGTCAACCTGGCCAGCGAGCGGGCCCGGGTGCAGGCGCCTGCCGAGCAACTGCCGGCGCTGGTGGCCGCCGTGGAGAAGGCCGGCTATGAAGTGCCGGGGCAGACCCTGGACCTGGCCATCGCCGGCATGACCTGCGCCAGTTGCGTGGGCCGCGTCGAGCGTGCCCTGGGCAGACAGCCCGGGGTGCTCTCGGTCAGCGTCAACCTGGCGACGGAACGCGCCCGGCTGCAGGTGCTGCCCGGTACCGATACCCAGGCCCTGCTGGAGGCGGTCGAGGCGGCGGGCTACCTGGCCAGCCCCGTGGCAGTCACTGCCGTGAAGGACGAGCGCCCGCTGCACGCCGAGCGCTGGCGCCTGGCGCTGGCCTTGCTGCTGGCAGCCCCGCTGGTGCTGCCGATGCTGCTGGCCCCCTTTGGCGTGCACCTGATGCTGCCAGCCTGGGCGCAGTTCCTGCTGGCCACCCCGGTGCAGTTCGCGCTCGGTGCGCGCTTCTACCGCGCGGCCTGGCGCGCGCTGCGCAGCGGCGCCGGCAATATGGACCAGCTGGTCGCCCTGGGTACCAGCGCCGGGTATGGCCTGAGCCTCTACCAATGGGCGATCACCCCGGCCGGGCACACGCCGCACCTGTACTTCGAGGCGTCGGCGGTGATCATCGCCCTGATCCTGCTCGGCAAGTACCTGGAGAGCCGCGCCAAGCGCCAGACCACCGGCGCGATTCGCGCCTTGCAGGCGCTGCGCCCCGAGCAAGCCACGCGCTTGCACGAGGGCGTCGAACGGCAGGTGGCGATCAGCGCGCTGAGCATCGGTGACAAGATCGTGGTCAGGCCCGGCGAGCGCTTCGCGGTCGATGGCAAGGTGCTGGAAGGCAACAGTCACGCCGACGAGGCGCTGATCAGCGGCGAGAGCCTGCCCCAGGCCAAGGCACCGGGTGACCGGGTGACGGCCGGGGCGATCAACGGCGAAGGCCGCCTGCTGATCGAGACCACGGCCCTGGGTGCGGAAACCGTACTGTCGCGCATCATCCGCCTGGTCGAGGACGCCCAGGCAGCCAAGGCGCCGATCCAGAAGCTGGTGGATCGGGTCAGCCAGGTGTTCGTGCCGGTGGTGCTGCTGGTCGCCCTGCTGACCCTGATCACCTGGCTGGCCCTGGGTGCCGGTATCGAGCAGGCACTGCTCAATGCCGTGGCCGTACTGGTGATCGCCTGCCCCTGTGCCCTGGGTCTGGCCACGCCCACGGCGATCATGGCCGGTACCGGCGTGGCCGCCCGGCACGGCATCCTGATCAAGGATGCCGAAGCCCTGGAAGTCGCCCATGACGTGCGCATGGTGGCCTTCGACAAGACCGGCACCCTGACCTCCGGCACACCGCGCATCGCCCAGCTGCATAGCGTCGAAATCGATGATCGCGAAGCGCTGCGTCTGGCCGGTACGCTGCAGCAAGGCAGCGAGCACCCCCTGGCCAGGGCGGTGCTGCTGGGCTGCCAGGAGGCCGGGCTGGCGCTGGCCTCGCTCGGCGCCAGTCAGGCCCTGGCCGGCCGCGGCATCGCCGGGCAGGTGGAGGGGCGCGCGCTGCAGCTCGGCAATCGTCGTCTGCTGGAGGCGAGCGGCGCCGCCGAACCCGCCGAGCTGGCCGCTGCGGCCCGCGACCGGGAGGCCGAGGGCCGTACCCTGTCCTGGTTGATCGAACAGGGCGAAACGCCGCGGGTGCTGGCGTTGTTCGCCTTCGGCGACACCCTGAAGGACGGCGCCCGTGAAGCGATCGCGGCCCTCGAAGCGCGGCAGATCGACAGCCATCTCATCAGTGGCGACAACCAGGGCAGCGCGCAGGCGGTCGCCCGCCAACTGGGCATCCACTCGGTAAATGCCCAGGTGTTGCCGGCGGACAAGGCGCGTATCGTCAGCGAACTGAAAGGACAGGGCGTGGTGGCCATGGTCGGTGACGGCATCAACGATGCTCCCGCCCTGGCCGCAGCGGATGTCGGCATCGCCATGGGCGGCGGCACCGACGTGGCCATGCAGGCGGCCGGTATCACCCTGATGCGCGGCGACCCGCGGCTGGTGCCCGCGGCCCTGGATATCGCCCGGCGTACCTACGCGAAGATCCGCCAGAACCTGTTCTGGGCGTTCATCTACAACCTGGTGGGCATTCCCCTGGCAGCGTTCGGGCTGCTCGACCCGATCTTCGCCGGCGCCGCCATGGCGCTGTCGAGCGTCAGCGTGGTGAGCAATGCCCTGTTGCTGAAAACCTGGCGCCCCCGCCATCTCGAGGAATAACGCGATGAATATCGGTCAGGCCGCCAAGCACACCGGGCTCAGCGCCAAGATGATCCGCTACTACGAGGCCATCGGCCTGCTGCCCAGCGCCGGGCGCAGCGAAAGCGGCTATCGCCAGTACGGCGAGGACGATCTGCAGCGCCTGCGCTTCATCCGCCGCGCCCGCGACCTGGGCTTTTCGCTCGCCGAGTCGGGCCGGCTGCTGGCCCTGTGGCACGACCGCGAGCGCGCCAGCGCCGATGTGAAGGCCCTGGCGGTGGAGCATATCGAGGCGCTCAACGGCAAGATCGCCGAGCTCGAAGCCCTGCGCGATACCCTGCAGACCCTGGTCGACCACTGCCAGGGCGACCACCGCCCCGACTGCCCGATCCTTGAAGATCTGCAGGCTGGCAGCAATTGCTGTCAGCCCGCCGCGGCCCCCAGAGCCAGCCGCTGAAGGGCCGCGCAATCGGCGACGAAATGATCGCTCAGCTCCGGCCAGGGATTGCTCGGCAGGTTGACCAGCACCGTGGCGGTACCGGCCGCACGGCCACAGGCCAGGTCGTGGCGGTGGTCACCGACCATCACCATGTCCCGGGTTGCGACCTGCCAGCGATCGGCCAGGTGCAGCAGGCCACCGGGGTCGGGTTTGGGCGGTGCCTCGTCGCGGCCGAGGATGTCGTCCGGCACGAAGCAATCGTCGAGGCCGATGGCCTGCAGGGTCAGCAGCGCCAGCTCCCGGGCATTGCGGGTGAGGATGCCCAGGCGCAGGCCGCGGGCATGCAGGCCACGCACCAGGGCCACGGCACCAGCGGCCGGGCGTGAGGCGATGGCCAGCTCACGCTCATGCTCCAGCAACCAGGCGTGCTTGGCCTTCGATACCTCGGGCGGCAGGGCGGCCAGGTGATGGAGGATGTCGTCTTCGGGTGGAATGTCCAGCGCCACACGGATGGCGGCGAAATCGTGCACGGCAATGGTCAGGGTGCCGTCCATGTCGAAAACCCAATGGGTGTAGCGCTGCAGGCTCATCGCCCCTCCGGCAAGCATGGAATCGAGGCCGCAGCATACCTGCTCAATACTGGATGATCACCGTCACGTTGTCCGTGTAGGTGCCGGCCGGCACGTTGCCCTGGGCGGGGTTGATGATGCCCTGGAAGGGAATGCTCTGCAGCAGGCCGGTGCCGACCATCGGCAGGGTCTGGCTGCTGGTCCACACCGTGCTGGTGTCAGGGAAGTACAGGTTGTAGCCGAGAAAGCTGCTGCCGCTGACCATCCGCCGCCACGGCGCCTGGTAGTTCTGGCCGTTGTCGAAGCCCACCGTGTAGCCCTCGGTATTGGTGCAGGTGACGCCGACGCTGCGGGTGACCGGCGCGAACTGGCTGACCAGTGCCTGGGTGCCGAAGTCCATCAGCAGTTCGCTGCTGCTGATCACGCAGGCCTTGCTGACCACCAGGTTGACGGTCACCGTGACCGTGCTGCCGGCGCCCCAGGTGCTCGGTTGCGAACAGTTCAGCAGGTTGCAGTTGGGCAACGAGGTGCCGGGGCTGCGACTCCACCCGGTGCAGACGCCGACAGCGCTGACGCCCGTGCAGACGGCGTATTGCCAGGTCAGGCTGAGGGTCGCGGTGTAGGTACCGGCCGGCACGTTAGCCCCCGTGGCGGTGCGAAAATACAGCGGCACGCTGGCGCCACTGCCGCCCAGGGCCAGCAGGGTCGCAGCGTTGAGAATCACCGGCTGGCCTGGCTGCAGGGCATTGGTGTAGCCGGTATTGGTAAACACCTGCAGCGGGATCTGCCGGCCGTCGCGAGCCAGCACCGGCGTGGTATTGAGGGTGACACGGGTGAAATTGTTGGCCAGCAGCGTCAGGCTGCCGGTACAGGAGATACCGCCACTGCCGGCGGCCTGGGGCGCCGTGGTGATTAGGCTCAGGGAGTTGGTGCTACCCAGCGAGACCGTGGAGCCGGGCGCGGTACAGTTCGCCGTGGCCAGCGCTGGCGCCAGCAGCAGCGCCAGCAGTATCAGGGTCGCCCGCGCGTGGTTCAGCGACATGTCAGTGGCCCCACCAAGGCGATCTCCTCGTCAAGATTGTCCAGTTCGAAGCTGGCACGGCACTGCCCGCCATCCGGCAGCGCCACCTGCAAGCCGTTGGTCTTGGCCAGCCCCTCGAAGTACACCAGGCCGTCCCAGCCGACGATGGCCTGCCGCTCGCTGCCTTGCAGGCTGGCCTGGCTGCCCCGTGGCAACACCTCGCCGCGGCTGTCGATCAGCACGATGCTGGCCGCCACCACCTGGCGCAGTTGGAAATCGAGAATCGCCCCGCTGCCCTCGTGCACGGCGATGCTGCGCTCGACCTCGGGCGTACGGATATTGGCCGGCAGGCCCAGTGGATCGATGGCGTACTGGCCCGGGTAGTAAGACGGCACCCAGGGCACCAGCAGATGCCCGCGGGCGTTGGTTTCACCGAGGCGCTGATGCTCGAAGCTCACCGGCACCCCGGCATGGCCGCCGGTGCTGACCAGCACGAAGGCATCGTCGATCCGGTTGCTGGCATACACGCCACCGCCCATGGCCACCACAGAACCGCTGACGTCGCCCCAGTAGGTGCGCTGGCCGGCATCGTCGTAGACGCCAGCCTGGTACTGCGCATGCCGGGCGCGCCAGGTCATGTCCGCCTGGGCGTAAGGGTCGCCGTTGCCGGCGGCATAGGCCAGGTTGTAGCCCACGCCGCCGTCGCTCGGTGCGCTGCGCCCGAAGTTGCTGCGCTGCCGGTAGCCGCCGTTGCGGTCGCGCTCCAGCGCCACGCTCAGGGTCGAGCGCAGGTCGAAAGGAATCATCCACTGCAGCAGGGCGGAGTAGCCGGGCTGGCCGATCTCCCGGTTGAGCGACACGAACAAATTGCTGCTGCCCGGCAGGCTGCGCGACCACGACAGGTTGACCAGCCGACTGCGGGTGCCGTCCTGCATCTCGGTGGCGAAATAGCCGATGCCCAGGTTGCCGATGGGCCGGGGGTTCAGTGACAGGGTGACCTGGTCGGTGGTCTTGGCCAGGGTGCTGATGCCCCGGCTGTTCTGCAGGGCGCTGATCACGCTGAGGTCGGCGTAGGCGTCGTCACGCTGCACCCGCTGCATGGCCAGGCCGAACAGCGACGAGTAATAGCTGTAGCCCAGGCTCAGCTGCTGACCGCGCCGGCCGGCGTGCTGGCTGTAGGACACCGAGCTGCCCAGGGTGCCCCAGGTACCCAGCGCCAAGGTGCCGCCCAGGCCGCCGAGGCGCAGGTCGTCGCCGCTCTCGCCATGGCTCTCCAGGGTGAAGCCATCACTGACGCCGTAGCGAAAGGTGCCGCTGGCCGCCTGTCTGCCGTAGGAAAAACTCTCCAGCCCATAGTCGCGGCGCAGCTTGCCGGCACTCAGCGAATAGTCGTACAGGCCTTTCTGCAGCAGGGTGTTGGTCACGTAGAACGGCACTTCGGTGGCCACCTGGCGGCCCAGGGCGTCGGTGGTCACCACCGTGGCGCTGCCGGCGCCGCTGATGAAGGGCACGCTGCTGATGGTGAACGGCCCCGGGTTGAGCCGCTCGCTGCTGACCCGGCTGTTGTTGATCAACAGGTCCACCGAGGTGGGTACCGCCGCATCGCCGCTGAAGCTGGGCAGCGGATAGGTGATCAGGTCAGGGCGCAGGCCGAAATTGCGCGACACCTGCACGCCACCGATACGCACCGCGCGGTTCCAGGTCAGCGCGCCGGTGACCAGATCACCGGCGGCGTAACTGAGCATGCGCGGCTGATCGTTGTAGCGCCAGAAGGTGTCGTAACGCAGGTAGCCGTCGCCCTGGGCCGGATCGCCCGCGAACGCATGGCGGTACACCCCCGTATTGCTCAGGCGCCCCATGCCGCCGAACAGCCGTTGCTCCAGCCAGCCATTGAGCAGGCGCGAGCCCTGATCGCTGTCGCTGTAATAAACGTCGTAATTGAGCAGCGCCCCGAACGAACTCTGCGCCTCGACGCCGTCGTAAACCTGGGTCCGGCCCAGGGTCTGGGTGGGCAGCCAGTCGCTGGGCAGGGTCAGCTTGAGCTGCTGGAGTTCCTGCTGATACTCGCTCTGCAGGCCATCAATGCCAGCCAGGTCCTGGGGGCCGCTCAGCGTCTCGTCCAGCGCAACCCCGACGGCGCGCAGCTCCTCGCTGTCGATGAAGTAACGGCCGGCCCGGTAGGTCACGGGCACGATGCGCTCGGTCGACATTTCATTGACCACCAACTCCAGGTAGAGAACGTACTCATCCGGCATTTGCGCCCACGCCATCGGCCCCGCCAGCCACAGCAGCAGGCCCAGCCAGCACGGCCGGCCCATCGATCAGCAACCACCGCCGCCCATGGCTCAGCGCCCCGTTATCGTCAACGGCTCGCTGCGATCATTGACCATCGCCTGCAGTGTCGCGCCCTCCGCGCTCACCCCGGCCGGCAGCGGCCAGCGCATCTGCGCGCCTGGCAGCACGTAGCCCAACAACCCTTCGGCCACCACCTGCTGCCGGCCGCCGCGGCTGAAGCGCACCGCCGACAGCCGGGCATGGGCGGTGCCGTCATTGCGCACCAGCAGGTAACGCACCGAGCCCTGCTGCTGCACCTGATAGCTCAGTTGCGGCGCCAGGGTCTTCAGGCCCTCGCCGCCCGGCTTCTGCTCGCGCTCGGGCGCTGCGCCAGCGCCGAACACGAACAGCGGAATCGAATAGCGCATCTGGAATTTCACCCCCAGTTGCGGATCGGCCGCGGCGTCGTTGTCGAGCATTTCGTCGATCAACACCCGGTAGGCCTGCTGCACCCCTGGCTGTGGCGCCTGCATGGCCATGAGGCGGATCATCTGCCGCTTGCCCGGCCCGATGGTGACCACCGGCGGGCTGCCGATCACCTCGCGCTGGGCATCGAGACGATCCTCGAAACCCGCCTGCTGCCAGCTCATCACCCGCACCTGCAGGTTCACGGGCGCCTGGCCGCGGTTCTCCAGCCACAGCGCCACCGCCTTCTGGTCGGCCTCGATCAGCGGATTGATCGGCCAGATCAGCACCGAACTAGCGGCACCTGCATGGCTCGCGAACAACGCCAGCAGCAACGTGACGAGAGGGCCCCAACGGGACTCGAGGTGCTGCCTTCTGCTCGATACATATGCATCTCCCTGTTCAATAACTGATGGTCACGGTGACCACATCGCTGTAGATACCCGCGCTGGGCATGGGTGTGACGTTGAACAACCGAGCATAGACCGGGTAACTCTGGGTGCCGCCGGCTGCCGGAAACGTCGTGCTGAGCGCGGCGGCGCCGTTGCTGCCATCGCCCCATACGGTGCTGAAGGCGGCGTCCTGGTAGAGCTGGTAACGCAGCCGCTCCGTGCCCCTGGCCAGGAAACGACCGCCGCTGACGCTGCCGGCATTGGCACCCGAGCCGATGCCGATGGTCAGCCGGGTGCCGGGCGTGCACTGCAGCACGATGGAACCACCGCCCGGCGTACTGGTACGGTTTACCGCACTGTTGAGGTTGCTGATCTGCCCGAAGCTGATGGTGCCGTAGCTGCTCAGGTCGCTGGCGCCACTGCCCAGCAGGCAGCCCTGGGTCACCACGGCGCGCACCTGAAACAGCCGATCGACGCGCAGCTCGTTGGTGCCGGTATCGGCCAGCACCGGGACGACCGCCGCCATCGTCAGCAGGCCGAAGCCGCGCAGCCGCTTCACCACTTCACCGTGACGGTGACCGTGTCGCGGTAGGTGCCGGCCGCCGGCGAACGCTGCGCCGGTACCCGCCCATAAACCGGCAGCCACTGGTCCTGCCCGGTACCGGTACGGCTGATACCGACGGTGTTGTCCCACACCGTCTGGTAATTCGACGAGGTATAGAGGTTGTAGGCGATCTGCGCGTTGGGCCCGCTCAGCCGCCGCGCATTGACGTTGCCACTGCCACCGGCGCTGATCAGCACCTGGTAGGGCGTGTTGCTCAGGCAGTTGACACGCAATGCGCCATTGCCCGGCTGCCCGGTGACATCCAGCGCCGTGCTCAACAGCGAGCGGGTGCCGAAATCGAAGGTGCCGAACTGACCCAGGTCGCTGGCCGCGGTGCTGCCCGCGCTGCAGGCCGGCAACACTTCGGCGAACAGGCCGATGGTCGCGGTCTTGGTGGCGGCGAGGAGCAAACCGGGGACGAACGCCAGGAGCGCCACGAATCGAACGGGCCGAAAAACGGACATGGAAGCTTCCAAACAGGTCATGCCGAGCGCGTTGCCCGGCAATACTCACCAGGCCACGGTCACCTGAACGGTATCGGTGTAGGTACCCACCGACGGTACCTGGGTGCGCGGTGGCACCTGGCCGTAGACGACCAGTTCCTGCGCCACGCCGGTGCCGGTGGTGGCCAGGGTGTCGCCGCCATTGCTGCCATCGCCCCAGGGCGTGGTGCGGCCTGGATCCTGAAAGAGGTTGTAGGCGATGGAGTCGGTGCCATTGGTCATGTTGCGCTGGGTGCCGGCCGCGTTGGCGCCACTGTCGAGGGTCACGCTGAAGTCGGTACCGGTGTTGCAGGTCACGCTGAACGAGCCGCCGCCACCGGAGCCGACGGATTGGGCCTCCAGGGTCGTGGTGATGGCCGCCACGCTGCCGAAATCGATGGTGCCGAAGGTGCCACCGGCGCTGCCGTTGCCCACGGTGCAACCGTCGGTGATGACCAGCTGGATACCCAGTTGCCCGGTCACGGTGCCGGCCGCCTGAACGGTTGATGTCATGGCCAGAGCCAGAAGGGATGAAACAAGTAACGATGAACGACGCATATCCGTCTCCTGCAGACCCGAGGACACTCCCATGTGTGAACCCGCGCAGGTGCGACAACCGGGTATTACTGGGGAGACAGAACAAGCGTCGACCACGTTCAGGCAAATGCACATGCCAGAAAAACTGCCCTGCATGCGTCGCCTTGGCGCGGAGGAGGCCTCAACACACTGATTTGAAAGGGAAAGCCTTATTGACGTAAGAAATGACCAGACACCTTTCGGGCCAATTTCCTACAGCACAAAAGGCATACCGGCCTGGGCAGCCCAGCCGGGCGCTGCCCGTTCGCAGGGTTTGCGGCAGCGACTCAGCGCCAGTCCTCGCGCAAACGGATCAACCCTTCCTGGGCCACCGAGGCGACCAGCTGGCCCTGGCGGTTGAATACGCTGCCGCGCGAGAAGCCACGGGCGTTGCCGGCCCAGGGGCTGTCCATGGCGTAGAGCAGCCAGTCGTCCATGCGCAGGTTGCCGTGGAACCAGATGGCGTGATCGAGGCTGGCGACCTGCATGAACTTCTGCCACACCGACACGCCGTGGGGCAGCATCGAGGTGGTCAGCAGGTTGAAATCCGAGGCGTAGCCCAGCAGGTACTTGTGAATGGCCGGTGTGTCGGGCAGCTCGCCATCGGCGCGGAACCACACGTACTTGGCCGGCTCGCTGACCTGGGGGGAAAACGGGTTGTCGACGGTGACCGGGCGGATCTCGATGGGTTTGTCGAACAGCACCCGCTCGCGCACCCTCGGTGGCAGGGAGTCGGCCACCAGGCTGGCCAGTTCGGTTTCCGAACGCAGGCCCTCGGGGCCAGGCACGTCGGGCATCTGCACCTGATGATGGAAGCCCTCTTCCTGATTCTGGAACGAGGCGCTGCAGGTAAAGATCGCCTTGCCCTTCTGCACCGCGGTGACCCGGCGGGTGCTGAAGCTGCCGCCGTCACGCACGCGGTCGACCTGATAGACCACCGGCAAGGCGGCGTCGCCCGGGCGCAGGAAGTAGCCGTGCAGCGAATGCACATGGCGATCGGCCTCGACCGTCTGGGTGGCCGCCGACACGCACTGGCCAAGCACCTGACCACCAAAGAGCTGGCGAAAGCCCAGATCCTGGCTGACGCCGCGGAACAGGTTTTCCTCGATGGCTTCCAGGCTCAGCAGTGCCACCAACTCTTGCAGGACTTGACTCATAACGGTTCTCCACGAGCCCTACCCAGGGCAATGCTGCGAACCGCGCGGGCTGCGCGGACGGTGAATGGTAATGCCTTTGCCGGCGCTCAGGAATCGTACGATGGCGAGGCATGCGACAGGCTCAGCCCCGCTTCGGCCATTTATCCCGGGGGAGTTCGTACAGCACGTGCCGACATAGTGGATGCTCAGGCGCCAGCGCCGGGTGCTCGAACTCGCCGGCCGGCTGCATGCCGAGGGCCTGCATCACCCGCTGCGATGGTGTATTGGAAAGCGTGGTGAACGCCACCACGCGATCAACCGCCAGCCGCGCAAAGGCAAAATCCAGCGAAGCGCGCGCCGCTTCCCTGGCAAGGCCCTGCCCCCAGAATGCCGGCGACAGGCGCCAGCCGATCTCCACCGCCGGCGTGAAGCTCGCCTCGAAGCCGACCTGGGCCAGCCCGGTCATGCCGACGAAGCGCCCATCCTCGCGATGCCACAGCGACCAGAAGGTGAAGCCGTGCTGTGCGAAGTGCGCTTGCAGGCGGGTGAGCAACGCCTGGCTCTGCTCGCGGCTCAGGGGCGCCGGGAAATGGCGCATCACTGCCGGATCCGCACACAGCGTGGCCAGTTCGTCCAGGTCCTCGTCACGCCAGGCGCGCAGGTGCAGGCGCGGCGTCTGCAGTTCGGCCCCATCCCTTTCGCTTCTCATGCATACTGCCTCAGGTTCACCCGATGACCGCCATTGTATGCCCCTGCCGCTGATCTACCACGACGACTACAGCCCGCCGTTCCCCGACGGCCATCGCTTCCCGATGGAGAAATTCCGCCTGCTGCGCGACCACCTGGTGGCCAGCGGCCTGACTCGGGATGAAGAACTGCTGCGGCCCGAAATCTGCCCGGCCGATATCCTCGCCCTCTGCCACTGCCCCGCCTATATCGAGCGCTACCTGAGCGGCGCACTGAGCCATGAAGACGGGCGCCGCCTCGGCCTGCCGTGGAGCCCGGCGCTGGCGCGGCGAACCGTACGCGCCGTAGGCGGCTCGCTGCTGGCCACCGAGCAGGCATTGCAGCACGGCCTGGCCTGTCATCTGGCCGGCGGCACCCACCACGCCCACTATGATTACCCGGCCGGCTTCTGCATCTTCAACGACCTGGCGGTGATCGCCCGCTACCTGCTGGCAAGCGGCAAGGCCGGGCGCGTGCTGATCTTCGACTGCGACGTGCACCAGGGCGATGGCACCGCGCGACTGCTGGAGGACGCACCCGACGCGGTCACCGTCTCCCTGCACTGCGAGCAGAATTACCCGGCGCGCAAGGCCAGCAGCGACTGGGATATCCCGCTGCCCCGCGGCATGGGTGATGCCGATTACCTCAAGGTGGTCGACGACACCCTGGGGTACCTGCTGGCGTTGTACCAGCCGGACATCGTGCTCTACGACGCCGGCGTCGACGTGCACCAGGACGACGCCCTGGGCTACCTGCAACTCACCGACGCCGGCGTAGCGGCTCGCGACGAGGCCGTGCTCAACCACTGCCTGGGCCGCGACATTCCCGTGGTCGGGTTGATCGGCGGCGGCTACAGCAAGGACCGCCACGCCCTGGCTCGCCGCCACGGCATCCTCCACCACAGCGCCGCGCGGGTATGGCAGCAGCGAGGGCTCGGGTAAACTTCGCCCTTTGCCCTGCCGATACCGCCATGACCGACTCTCTCCCGCCCACCGCCCACTCGGTCGCCATCATCGGCGGCGGCCCCGCCGGCCTGATGGCCGCCGAAACCCTGGCGCTCGCCGGGGTGCGGGTCGACCTCTTCGACGCCATGCCCTCGCTGGGCCGCAAGTTTCTGCTCGCTGGCGTCGGCGGCATGAACATCACCCATTCCGAGGCCTACCCGGCCTTTGTCGCCCGCTACAACGAACGCCAGGAACAGATCGACAGGCTGTTGCAAGGCTTCGACGCCGACACGCTGCGCCAGTGGATTCATGGCCTGGGCATCGACACCTTCGTCGGCACTTCGGGCCGCGTATTTCCTACCGACATGAAGGCCGCGCCGCTGCTGCGCGCCTGGCTCAAGCGCCTGCGCGAGGCCGGCGTGCAGCTGCATACCCGGCACCGCTGGCTGGGCTGGAACGGAGACGGCAGTCTGCGCGTGGCCAGCCCCGAGGGTGAGCGTGCGGTACGCGCCGATGCGGTGCTGCTGGCCCTGGGCGGTGGCAGCTGGCCGCGGCTTGGTTCCGATGGCAGCTGGGTAGCGCACCTGCAACGGGCCGGCGTGCCCGTTGCGCCGCTGCAGCCGAGCAACTGCGGTTTCGATGTCGAGGCGTGGAGCCCGTTGCTGCGCGATAAATTCGCCGGCGCGCCGCTGAAGAACGTGGCACTGGGCTTGCCAGGCGAAGCGTCACGACCCGGTGAATTCGTGCTCACCGCCACCGGTATCGAGGGCAGCCTGGTGTACGCCCTGTCCGCCGGGATTCGCCAGCGCATCAGCCGCGACGGCAGCTGCACTGTGTATCTGGACCTATTGCCACAGCGCAGTGAAGAAGCACTCGGCAAGGCGCTTAGCAAACCGCGCGGTTCGCACTCCATGGCCAAACATCTGCATCGCCAGGCCGGCCTGGATGGCGTGAAGGCGGCGCTGCTGCGCGAGCTGACGCCTGCCGAGCAGTTCGCCGATCCTCGGCGTTTGGCTGCCGCCATCAAGGCGCTGCCGATCACCCTGTGCCGGCCACGCCCCATCGAAGAAGCGATCAGCAGCGCCGGCGGCGTGCCCTTCGAAGCTCTCGACGACAATCTGATGCTGAGCGCCCTGCCCGGCACCTTCTGCGCCGGCGAGATGCTCGACTGGGAGGCGCCCACCGGCGGCTACCTGCTCACCGCCTGTTTCGCCAGCGGCCGCGTGGCGGGCCAAGGCATGGCGCGCTGGCTGGAAGACAGATCTCGATAATCCGCGGAACAGGGAATCACATGCTGACCAGCTTGCAACTCAAGACCTTCATCCCGGCCAGGGACTACCCGCTCAGCCAGGCCTTCTACAGCGCACTGGGCTTCACGCCGGTCTGGCAGACGGACGAGATGAGCTATTTCAGCCACGGCGAGCACTGCGCCTTCCTGCTGCAGAACTTCTACGTGAAGGAGCAGGCCGAGAATTTCGTCATGCACCTGATGGTCGATGACGTGCAGGCCTGGTGGGCCCACGTGCAGGCGGAGAACATCGCCGAGCGCTTCGGCGTGCGCACCATCGCCCCGGAGGATCAGCCCTGGGGCATTCGCGAATTCATCGTCTTCGACCCCAGCGGCGTGCTGTGGAAGATCGGCCAGGAAATCTAAGCTTGGCCGGTCCAGCCTTTATTTCTAGCGTTTACCCTTGGGCTTGCCACCAAAGCTCGGCACCTTGCGGATGGCCTTGACCGGCGGCTCGGCCGGCGCGTCGCTTTCCATCCAGCGGCCCAGGCCGCCGGCCTTGCCGCCGCCGACCACCTTGGGCTTTTTCGGCTTCTTCGGTTTTTTCACCACCAGCCCGCCGGCGACCGTCTGCGGCACACGGTGGTCGGGGATAAAGTCCGGCTCGTCTACGCGCTGCAGCAATTGCCCGGTCAGCGCTTCGATGGCCGACAGCAGTTGCACCTCGTCGGCGCAGACCAGCGATACCGCCTGGCCGCTGGCGCCGGCACGGCCGGTGCGGCCGATGCGGTGCACGTAGTCCTCGGCGACGATGGGCAGGTCGACGTTGACCACCAGCGGCAGGTCGTCGATATCCAGGCCGCGGGCGGCCACGTCGGTGGCGACCAGCACGTCGACTTCGCCGGCCTTGAAGCGCTGCAGGGCGCGCAGGCGGCTCGGTTGCGGCTTGTCGCCGTGGATCGAGTCGGCGCGGATGCCTTCGGCGAGCAGCGCCTGTTCCAGCTCGTCGACGCCCTTGCGGGTCTTGGCGAATACCAGCACCTGCGACCATTTCCTGCTGCGGTACAGGTGCAGGAACAGCTCGGCCTTGCGCTTCTTGTCCACCGGAATCAACCACTGCTTGACCGACTTGGCGGCGGCGTTGCGCGGGCTGACTTCGATGCTCAGCGGGTCGCGCAGCATTTCCTTGGCCAAACCGCGGATGGCGTCGGAAAAGGTCGCGGAAAACAGCAGGGTCTGGCGCTTCTTCGGCAACGCGGCGAACAACTCGTCCAGCTCGCGGGAGAAGCCCAGGTCGAGCATGCGGTCGGCTTCGTCGAGCACCAACACCTGCAACTGGGAAAACTTCACGGCGTTCTGGCGGTACAGGTCGAGCAGGCGGCCAGGGGTGGCGACCAGCACGTCGAGGCCCTTGCGCAGCTTCATCATCTGCGGGTTGATGCTTACCCCGCCGTACACCGCGTAGCTGCGCAGCGGCAGGAACTGCGAATAGGTCTGCACGCTCTGCTGAACCTGCTCGGCCAGCTCGCGGGTCGGCACCAGCACCAGGGCACGCACCGAATTGCTCGCCACCACCGGGCCTTCCATCATCAGCCGCTGCAGGATCGGCAGGGTGAAGGCGGCGGTCTTGCCGGTGCCGGTCTGCGCCGCGGCCATGATGTCGCGGCCCTTGATGATCGGGCCGATGGCCTCGGCCTGAACGGCCGTCGGGGTCTTGTAGTCGAGGCCGTCGAGGCAGCGCAGCAGGGGTTCGATCAGGCCGAGGGAAGTGAAGGTCATGGCGGGCAACGTGGTGGGCAGTGGAAATGCCGCGCAGTTTAGCGCGTCCGGGTATCAATCGCGCAGCCGTTGCAGCGCAGCGGACACCCGGCCCGGCTCGACGCGCAGCTAGGCGGCGAGCAGGGCGCGCACCTTGGCGGCGGACAGGCCCTGCAGCTGACGCAGGAAGTCGTGGTCGACAGCGCTGCGCCCGTGCTGCTCGCGCAGCACCCTGCACAGATGCAGGGTCAGGTTGGCGGCCATTTCCGCATCGGCCAGCGCCCGGTGCGCCTTGCCGGTATCGGGCAGCCGCGCCCAGCGATTGAGGTTGCCGAGTTTGTGGCTCGGTGCCCCCGGCAGCAGGCGCCGCGACAGCAGCAGCGAGCAGGCGAAATGCTGCACCCGGGTGCGACCGATCAGACCCAGCTCGGCGTCCCAGAACTTCTGGTCGAAAGACGCGTTGTGCGCCAGCATCGGAATGTCGCCGACGAACTCGGCGACCTCGTGCATCACCTCGGCGGCGGGCGGCGCGCTGCGCACCATGGCGTTGCTGATGCCGGTCAGCTGCTCGATGAAGGGCGGCACCCAGGCGCCGCTATTCATCAGGCTCTGGTAGCGGGCGGTGATCTGCCCACCCTCGATGATCACCACGCCGATCTCGGTGGCGCGCGCCTGCTGGGCCGGCGACATGCCGGTGGTTTCGAAGTCGATGACAGCGATGGGTTTCACGTAAAGCCTCAGTGTTTGAGCAACAGGTGGCCCTCGATGGGCACATAACGGCTGGCCGCGCGCACCAGTGACTGCGCGGTAAGCCCGGGCACGCCATAGGCCACAGCCTCGACGCCATGGCGCTGGCGGATGCGCTCGAGCAACTGGTCGAAGTCGCCGTCACCGGAGGCCAGCACCACACTGTCGACGTCCGCCGCGGCATCCATCACGTCGAGGGTGATGCCCACGTCCCAGTCGCCCTTGGCCGAACCGTCGCTGCGCTGGATGTAGGGCTTGAGCTTCACGGTAAAGCCCAGGTTGCGCAGGATCTGCTGGAACTGCTGCTGTTTGGGGTCGCCGCGGTCGATGGCATAGGCATAGGCCGCGACGATCTCGCCACCTGCCGCCAGCTCGTTCCACAACGCCGTGTAGTTGAAGTGGCAGCCATAGGCCTGGCGCACGGTGTAGTAGAGATTCTGTACGTCGGCGAACACGGCAATTTTCTTCACCGGACATCCTCACAAGGGCTCGCGCGGGTTGCACGGCGGCCAGTATGCCAGCCTCGTCTTCCCAGGTCGAAAGCCGCGGCCCGGCGGTGGCCATCACTGGTCGCGCAACAGCGGCCCTCGTATCATGGCGGCCTGTTTTTTCTGGCTGCGATCTTTCATGAATCCCCTCGACGCCCTGCGTGACGCCTGGTTCTTCTTCCGGCAGAACCTGCTGCAGATCCTCCTGCTATGCCTGCCCTTCCTGCTGCTCGAAGCCTTCGTGAGCCTGCAGCTCGAGAACCTGGTCGCCGCCGCCAAGGTGCCACTTTACGAGGTGCTGCTCGGCCTGTTCTTCTACCCGCTGTACAGCGCGGCACTGATCCTGTTCATCGACGCCCGCAGCCGCGGCGAGCAACCCGGCAAGGGCGCGCTGGTGGCCATGAGCCTGAGCCTGTGGCCGCGTTTCGTGCTGCTGGCGGGCATCGGCACCCTGGCGATCATGCTTGGCATCTCGCTGTTCATCCTGCCGGGGCTGTGGCTGATGGTCCGGCTGGTGTTCGCCGACTACCTGCTGGTGCTGCGCGGCCTCACCCCGCTGCAGGCCCTGCATGAAAGCCTGCAGCTGACCCACGGGCACTTCTGGCCGATCTTCACCTGCGTGATGCTGGTGATGCTGCCGCCCTGGCTGGCCGGCCTATGGACCGCCGATATCGCCAGCGAACCGGCCGGGCGCCTGCTGCTGGACGTGCTGTTCGGCCTCTGCCAGTTGTTCACCACGGTGCTGGTGTTCCGTCTGTATATGCTGCGTGCCGGCGACAACGCCGTGCGGCTGCCGTAACCTTCGGCTCTTTCACTGCATTCCACATCGAGACCAGCCCGTGGCAAGAAAATCGCGCAGAGAACTGGCCAAAGATCGCGGTGACCTCGGCGACTTGCCGGTGACGGTCAAGGACGTGGCGCTCAAGGCCGGGGTATCGCCGATCACCGTGTCGCGGGCCATTCAGCGCCCGGAACTGGTCAGCGACGCCACCCGCGAGCACGTGCTCGAAGTGGTACGCGCCATGGGCTACGTGCCCAACCTGATGGCCGGCGCCCTGGCCACCAGCAAGAGCCGCCTGGTGGCCATAGTGCTGCCGACCATCGCCAACTCGATCTACGCCAGCGTGGTGCAGGCGATCATGGATCGCCTCGCCGAGGCCGGCTACCACACCCTGGTCGGTCCCAGCGGCTATGTGCCGGAGCAGGAAGAAGCCCTGCTGGCCGCCATCCTTGGCCGCCGCCCGGACGGCATCGTGCTGACCGGCACCTTCCACACCCAGGCCAGCCGCGAGCGCTTGGCCTGCGCCGGCATCCCGGTGGTCGAAGCCTGGGACCTGAGCGACGACGGCCTGGACATGCAGGTGGGCTTTTCCCACGAACAGGTCGGCGCCGCCGTGGCCGAGCACTTCTTCGCCAAGGGCTACCGGCGCTGGGCGGTGATCGGCGTCGACGACCCCCGTGCGCTGCGCCGCTGCGATGCGCTGACAGGCCGACTCGGCGAGCTGGGCGTAGAAACTGTGGCAGTACGGACCCTGCCCCTGCCCGCCACCTGGGAAGTGGGCCGCAAGGGCCTGGCCAATCTGCTCGATACCGGCGAGAAACCCGACTTCATCTTCTGCAGCTCGGACACCGTCGCCCTCGGCGTGCTGGCCGAAGCCTCCACCCGCGGCCTGAACGTGCCCGGCGACCTCGCCGTGCTAGGTTTCGGCGACACCCTCAACGGTCAGTTCGCCAATCCCGCGCTGTCCACGGTCAGCGTCAATGCCACCGAGATGGGCCTCCAGGTCGCCGAAGCGCTGCTGCGCCGTTTCGATGGGCAGAAGGCCGAGGCGAGTGTGGATACCGGGTTTTCCATTATCGAGCGTGGCAGCACCGCTCGATCCTGAATCCCGCAATCCAATTGTGGGAGCGGGCGGGGACGCCTGGTCCATGCCTGCGGAGCCGTCGCGCGCCTGGCGCGCTCCCATATGAGTTCCAAGACTGCTGAATGCGTTGAACCGCGCCCGCAACCGTCACGGCTTAAATCTCCGCTTGAATGATAACGTTATCCGAATATGATGATAACGTTATCTTCCAGTGCTGCCCGGCGAGGCAGCCAGACCCACCGCAACGCCGTCACGGCTCAGGAGCCACGCGATGAACAATAACAACACCCATGCAGGTACCCCAGTCATCACCGCCCTGGAAGTCATTCCCGTCGCCGGGCACGACAGCCTGCTGCTCAACCTCAGTGGCGGCCATGCGCCCTTCTTCACCCGCAACCTGCTGATCCTGCGCGACAACGCCGGTCATGTCGGTGTCGGTGAAGTGCCAGGGGGTGAAGCCATCCGCCAGACCCTGGAAGACGCCCGCCAGTTGCTGGTGGGCCAGCCCATCGGCCAGTACCAGAAACTCCTCGGCCAGGTACGCCAGGCCTTCGCCGACCGCGACGCCGGCGGCCGTGGCCTGCAGACCTTCGACCTGCGCATCACCATCCACGCCGTCACCGCCGTCGAGGCTGCCCTGCTCGACCTGCTCGGCCAGTACCTGGACGTGCCGGTCGCCGCCCTGCTCGGCGAAGGCCAGCAGCGTGATGCCGTGGAGATGCTCGGCTACCTGTTCTACATCGGCGATCGCAAGAAGACCGACCTGCCCTATCGCCAGGAAGCCGACGCCGACAACGCCTGGTTCCAGGTACGCAACGAGGAGGCACTGGACGCCAGGGGCGTGGTGCGCCTCGCCGAGGCCGCCTACGAGCGCTATGGCTTCAAGGACTTCAAACTCAAGGGCGGGGTGCTGCGTGGCGACGAGGAGATCGAAGCGGTCACCGCCCTGGCCGAGCGCTTCCCGGAGGCGCGCATCACCCTGGACCCGAACGGCGCCTGGTCACTGGCCGAAGCCATCCGCCTGTGCCGCGACCAGCACCAGGTGCTCGCCTATGCCGAAGACCCCTGTGGCGCCGAGAACGGCTACTCGGGCCGCGAGGTGATGGCCGAATTCCGCCGCGCCACCGGCCTGCCCACCGCGACCAACATGATCGCCACCGACTGGCGGCAGATGGGCCATGCGATCCAGCTGCAATCGGTGGACATTCCCCTGGCCGACCCGCACTTCTGGACCATGCAGGGTTCGGTGCGCGTGGCGCAGATGTGCAACGACTGGGGCCTGACCTGGGGCTCGCACTCCAACAACCACTTCGACGTGTCCCTGGCCATGTTCACCCACGTGGCGGCTGCCGCACCGGGCAAGATCACCGCCATCGACACCCACTGGATCTGGCAGGACGGCCAGCACCTGACCAAGGAGCCGCTGCGTATCGAAGGCGGCCTGGTGCAGGTGCCGAAAAAGCCCGGCCTGGGCGTGGAGCTGGACATGGACGCCGTGGCCAGGGCCCATGAATGCTACAAGGGCATGGGCCTGGGCGCGCGCAACGATGCAGTGGCCATGCAGTACCTGATCAGCGGCTGGACCTTCGATAACAAGAAGCCTTGTCTGGTGCGCTGAGCGGGCATGCATTGCGCTCGGCTGGTGGGCTGAGCGCATGACTTTGTGGGACGGCGCCATGCGCCCGAATCGCGGCACTGACTAGGCGTCCCCGCCCGCTCCCACAGCACTGAGACGGGGCCTGCTGAAGTGTTTGCTACCCCCCGCCTCCTGGCGGCCTAGCCCTGATTCAGTTGCGCCTTGAGCCGATCACGGAAGCTCTGGATCAGCGGTTCCCTTGAGCGGCCGCGGCGCAGCGCCAGGGTGAAGGGCGCCTGGTAGCCGAAGGTGGTGGGCAGCAGCACTTTCAGGCGTTTCTGATCCGCCCACTGCTGGGCGTAATGCTCGGGCAGATAGCCGATATAGGCGCCGGACAGCACCAGAATCAGCTGGGCCTCCATCGACTCCACCGTCGCCGCGCTGTGCTTGAAGCCATGACGCGCCAGCTCGGCCTGGCTCCAGTAGCCGCGGCCGACCATGCGCTGCTGGGTGATCACTTCCGCCGGAATCTGCCGCTGGGTATACAGCGGGTGCCTGTCGCTGCAGTACAGCCAGTGCTGCTCACGGTACAGCGCCTGGTAGATCAGCCCGTTGGTGCGCACCGAGAAGGCGCCGATGGCCAGGTCAAGGCGATTCTCCAGCACGCCGAGTTGCAACTCGGCCGGGCTGAGCACCGCCAGATGCAGGTGCACGGCCGGGTGTTCCTGGCTGTAGGCACCGATCACCTCGGCCAGCGGCAGGGAAGGATCGCTGACCGTGGAATCCAGCACACCCAGGTTCAGGGTGCCGCGCAGCTCGCCCTTGAGCGCCGCCGAATAACGCTCGAAGCCTTCCAGTTCGGCCAGCAGCCGCAGGGCTTCCTGGTGGAACAGCTCGCCCTTGCTGGTCAGGCTGAACCCGCCGCGCCCGCGATGGCAGAGCACGAAACCCAGCTGTGCCTCGAGCTGGCTCATGTAGGTGCTGATCGCCGAGGTGGACAGGTTCAGCTCCTGCTGCGCCGCGGCAAAGCCCTGGTGGCGCACGACGCAGGCGAACAGGCGCAGCAGCTTGAGATCAGGCATCGGCAAACCATGACGGTGAAAGAACCGAGCCCATGCTAAAGCCTGCTCGTTAGTTTAGGAATTTCTGAACTGATTATTTGCCGTGTTGGATTCTTCCCGCCGCCAACCCTGACCAGAATCGGGCCACGACAACCACAAGAACTGCGAGGCCCCCGTGGACAATTCCCTCCACCAGCCCCTGGGCGGCAACGAAATGCCCCGTTTCGGCGGGATCGCCACCATGCTGCGCCTGCCCCACGTGCAGACGCCCGAGGAGCTGGACAAGCTCGACGCCGCCTTTATCGGCATTCCTCTGGATATCGGCACCTCCCTGCGTTCGGGCACCCGCTTCGGGCCGCGGCAGATCCGCGCCGAGTCGGTGATGATCCGCCCCTACAACATGGCCACCGGCGCCGCGCCCTTCGACTCCCTGAACGTGGCCGACATCGGCGACGTGGCGATCAACACCTTCAACCTGCTCGATGCCGTGCGCCTCATCGAAGAGCACTACGACCGCGTGCTCGAACACGACATCATCCCGCTGACCCTGGGTGGCGACCACACCCTGACCCTGCCGATCCTGCGTGCCATGCACAAGAAATACGGCAAGGTCGGCCTGGTGCACATCGATGCCCACGCCGATGTGAACGATCACATGTTCGGCGAGAAGATCGCCCACGGCACCACCTTCCGCCGAGCCCAGGAAGAAGGCCTGCTCGACAGCCAGCGCGTGGTGCAGATCGGCCTGCGCGCCCAGGGCTATACCGCCGACGACTTCGACTGGAGCCGCCGCCAGGGCTTTCGCGTAGTGCAGGCCGAAGAATGCTGGCACAAGTCCCTCGCCCCGCTGATGGAAGAGGTGCGCGCCAAGGTCGATGGCGGCCCGGTGTACCTGTCCTTCGACATCGACGGCATCGACCCGGCCTGGGCGCCCGGCACCGGCACCCCGGAAGTCGGCGGCCTGACCACCATCCAGGCGCTGGAAATCATCCGCGGCTGCCACGGCCTGAAGCTGGTCGGCTGCGACCTGGTCGAGGTCTCCCCGCCCTATGACACCACCGGCAACACCTCGTTGCTCGGCGCCAACCTGCTCTACGAAATGCTTTGCGTGCTGCCAGGGGTGGTGCGCAAGTGAGCCGCGCGCTCGCCCGGTAGTCGCGGTTTCACATCACCGAACAACCCGAGCGGGCCAGCAGAAGCCTGCCGTGGCGCATTACCCGCTAGCGGGTCATGGAGCGCACTTCGCTCCGCGCGGCCCTGCCGCACTGCCCAAGCACCACTACCCGGCGGCTGTCGGGGGTGAATAACAAGGTCGGCGCCATGGCGCCACCCTGACAAGAATCGTGACAGGCGCTGGAGAAACACATGATCCTGGATATATCCGTAGTGCTGATTTACGCCGCCGGCATGCTGCTGCTCGGCTGGTATGGCATGCGCCGCGCGCGCAGCCAGGAAGATTACCTGGTGGCCGGCCGCAACCTCGGCCCGGCCTTCTACATGGGCACCATGGCGGCCACCGTGCTGGGCGGCGCCGCCACCGTCGGTACCGTGCGCCTGGGTTACGTGCATGGCCTTTCCGGGTTGTGGCTGTGCGCCGCCCTGGGCGCCGGCATCGTCGTGCTCAACCTGTTCCTGGCCAAGCCGCTGCTCAAGCTGCGCATCTTCACCGTCACCCAGATCCTCGAGCGGCGCTACACGCCGGCGGCGCGCCAGGCCAGCGCGGTGGTGATGTTCGCCTACGCACTGATGATCGCTGTGGTCTCGACCCTGGCCAGCGGCACCGTGCTGCAGGTGCTGTTCGACCTGCCCTTCTGGCTCGCCATCCTGCTGGCCGGTAGCGTGGTGGTAGTGTATTCGAGCATTGGCGGCATGTGGTCGCTAACGCTGACCGACATCGTGCAGTTCGCGATCAAGACGGTCGGCCTGATGTTCGTGCTGCTGCCCATCTGCCTGTACCGCGTCGGCGGCTGGGACGCCCTGGCAGCCAAGCTGCCGAGCACCGCCTTCAGCCTGACCACCATCGGCTACGACACCATCCTCACCTATTTCCTGATCTACTTCTTCGGCATCCTCATCGGCCAGGACATCTGGCAACGGGTGTTCACCGCCCGCAGCGAGCGCGTGGCCCGGGTGGCCGGCAGCCTGGCCGGGGTGTATTGCGTGATCTACGGCCTGGTCGGCGCGCTGATCGGCATGTGCGCCAAGGTGCTGCTGCCTGACCTGGCCAACGCCAACAACGCCTTCGCCTCGATCGTGCAGAGCGCCCTGCCGGACGGCATTCGCGGCCTGGTGATCGCCGCTGCCCTGGCCGCGATGATGTCCACCGCCAGCGCCGGCCTGCTCGCCGCCTCCACCACGGTGACTGAAGACCTGCTGCCCAAGCTGCGCGGCGGTCGCCCGTCGGGCCTCGGCACCGCCCGGCTGTTCACCCTGCTCACCGGCTTGCTGGTGCTGGCGATCTCCCTGGTGGTCAATGACGTGATCGGCGCGCTGACCCTGGCCTACAACCTGCTGGTGGGCGGCATCCTGATTCCCATCCTCGGCGCCATCTACTGGAAACGCGCCACCACCACCGGTGCCATCGCCAGCATGGCGCTGGGCTGCGCCACCGCCCTGGCGTTCATGTTCAAGGACGGCCTGGAAGCCAATACGCCGATCTACTACAGCCTGAGCGTCGGCCTGCTGGCCTTCGTGATCGGCAGCCTGCTGACCCGCCCCCAGGCACGGGCCGCCAGCCTCGCCTGAACCCGTTACAGGTGCCGGCGCTGCTGCCGGCACCTACAGAACCATCAGCAAGGAGCCAGCATGACCAGCTGCGGTGAATTTCTCGTCAAGCAACTCGAGGCCTGGGGCGTCGACACCCTGTTCGGCATTCCCGGCGTGCACACCATCGAGCTGTACCGTGGCCTGCCGGGTAGCGGCATCCGCCATGTCACCCCGCGCCACGAGCAAGGCGCCGGCTTTATGGCCGACGGTTATGCACGGGTGAGCGGCAAGCCCGGCGTGTGCTTCATCATCACCGGGCCGGGCATGACCAATATCGCCACGGCCATGGGCCAGGCCTACGCCGACTCGATCCCCATGCTGGTGATCTCCAGCGTCAACGAACGCGAGCGCCTGGGCCGCGGCAACGGCTACCTGCACGAATTACCGGACCAACGTGCGTTGGTAGCCGGTGTCTGTGCGTTCAGCCATACGCTGATAAGCGTCGACGAGTTGCCCGAGGTGCTGGCCCGCGCCTTTGCGGTATTCGATGGCCGGCGGCCACGGCCGGTGCATATCGAACTGCCGCTGGACGTGATCACTGCCCCCGCCGACCACCTGAGCGTGCAACCCAGGCTGATCGCTCCGCGCCCTGCCCCACGAGCCGAGCTGATCAGGCAGGCGGCCCAGCGCCTGCGCCAGGCCAAGCGCCCATTGCTGCTGATCGGCGGCGGCTGCGTCGCCCAGGCCGAGGCGGTGCGCCGCCTGGCCGAGGCGCTGGATGCACCGACCGCGCTGACCATCAACGCCAAGGGCCTGCTGCCCGCCGCCCACCCGCTGCTGATCGGCAGCAACCAGTCGCTGCCACCGGTACGCAAGCTGGCCTTGGAGGCTGACGTGGTGCTGGCCATCGGCACCGAGCTGGGCGAGACCGATTACGACGTGGTGTTCGACGGCAACTTCAGGATCGGCGGCGAGCTGATCCGTATCGATATCGATGCCGAGCAACTGCAGCGCAATCACGCACCCGCATTGGCCATCCACAGCGATGCCGGCCTTGCCATCACGGCGCTGCTGGGCGAGTTGCCGCAATGCGCCTGGGATGGCCAGAGCCCAGGGGCTGAACGGGCCAGCCTGGTTCGCCAGCAACTGGCAGAGGAGTTCGAAGGCTGGGCCCACTATCGCCGCCTGTTCGACTGCATTCTCGAGGTGCTGCCCGAGGCGCGCTTCGTTGGCGACTCGACGCAGACCGTGTACAGCGGCAACCACCTGGTCGAGCTGGACGGCCCGCGGCGCTGGTTCAACGCCTCCACCGGCTACGGCACCCTGGGCTATGGCCTGCCGGCGGCGATTGGCGCCCGGTTGGCGGAGCCGACACGCCCGGTGATCAGCCTGATGGGCGACGGCGGCATCCAGTTCACCCTGCCGGAGCTGGCCAGCGCCGTGGAAGCGCGGGTCGGCATCATCGTGCTGCTGTGGAACAACCAGGGCTACGGCGAGATCAAGCGCTACATGCAGCGCCGCGACATCACCCCGCTGGGCGTGGACATCTATACCCCGGACTTCCTGACCATCGCCCGCGGCTTTGGCTGCCTGGCCGAACGCGCCCGCGACCACGCGCATTTGCAAACCCTGCTGCGCGAGGCACCGAGCGATCAGCCTCTGCTGATCGAGCTGGCCGAAGCGCCGCCGTTTGCGCCCTGAGAGCACCCGGCCGGCCGCTACTTGCGCGGTTTGGCCCGCGCCGTGGGCTCGGCGATCAGCGGGTCGTCGGGCCAGTAGTGCTTCGGGTAGCGGCCCTTCAAATCCTTCTTCACCTCGGCGTAGGTGGTGCGCCAGAAGTTGGCCAGATCCTGGGTCACCTGCACCGGGCGCCGCGCCGGAGACAACAAGTGCAGCAGCACCTGTTGCCGGCCATTGGCGATGCGCGGCGTTTCGGCCAGGCCGAACAGCTCCTGCAGGCGCACCGCCAATACCGGCGGGTGCTCGCTGTAATCCAGGCCGATGCGCGAGCCGGACGGCACCGGCAGGCTGCGCGGCGCCCATTCGTCCAGGCGCTGGGGCAGCGGCCAGGGCAGCAGGGTCTGCAGCATCGCGTGCAGATCGAGATTGCCGAAGTGGCTGAGCCGGGTGACCTTGCCCAGGTAGGGCGCCAGCCAGGTTTCCAGGCTGGCCAGCAACGCCGCATCGGAGACATCCGGCCAATCGCTGGCGGCCTGGTGTTGCAGATCGAGCCCGCGCAGCAGCATCACCCGCGCCTGCCACTGGCGCAGCTCCGGCGTCCAAGGCAGCAGCGCAAGCCCTTTGCGCCGCACCAGGCCAAGCAGTGCCGTGGTGCGCGCCTCGGCATCCAGTCCCGGCAGCGCCTCGCAGCTCAGCACCAGATCACCCACCTTGCGCTGCCGCTCGGCGCGCAGCACGCCTTCGCGCTCGTCCCATTCGAGCAGATCCTGGCTGCTCACCTGCTCGGCCAGCACCGTGTCGAACAGTGCGGGGTCAAGCTCGGCGGCGAGATAGATGCGTTCCTCGCGCTGGCCCTGGCGGCTGCCCAGGTCGGCGACCACCAGCCAGGTGTGCTTCATCAAGGCATCGGCTTCGCCGAACTGCGCGGCGCGCCCGTTGGCCAGGCGATATTCGGCGCCGGCCTCGCGACGCTGACGGGCGATGCGATCGGGATAGGCGAAGGCCAGCAGCCCGCCCAGCCAACGACCGTGCCCGGGGTCGCTTACGGGCTCGCTGACCGGCACCCGGCGCAAGTAACCCTGGAATTGTTTGGCCAACTGCCGGGCGCGCTGCACACCACCATTAGCACCGCGCGTCGCCCGGCTCTCACCCGATAACAGCGCCAGGCGACTATGCAGATCGGCACCGCCGCCTCGTTGTATGTCGCGCTCGCCCAGCAGCGCCGCCAGATCACAGGCCAGTTCGCCAAGGCCGAGTGCCTGGCCGCGCAGCAGCAGATGAGCGATACGCGGATGGGCCGGCAGCTCGGCCATGGCCTGGCCGTGGGCGGTCAGCACACCACGCTCGTCGAGTGCGCCGAGGCGCTGCAACAGATCGCGCGCCTGGGCGTAGGCTGCAGCGGGCGGCGGGTCGAGCCATACCAGGTCATCTACCTCCACGCCCCAGCGCGCCAATTGCAGTGCCAGGCCGGCCAGGTCGGCCTGGAGAATTTCCGCCGCGCTGTATGCAGGCAATTGCTCGTGCTGGGCCTGTGACCACAGCCGGTAGCAGGCCCCCGGCTGCAGGCGACCGGCCCGCCCGGCACGCTGGGTGGCCGAGGCCCGGGAGATGCGCCCGGTATCCAGGCGCGTCATGCCGCTGCCCGGGTCGAAACGCGGTACCCGCGCCAGGCCGGCATCGACCACCACGCGCACGCCGTCGATGGTCAGGCTGGTCTCGGCGATATTGGTGGCCAGCACCACCTTGCGCAGCCCCGCCGGCGCCGGCTCGATGGCCGCGCGCTGGGCCGACAGTTCCAGCTCGCCATGCAACGGGCAGACGCGCACGTCGCTGCGCCCGCCCAGGGCCTCCTCCAGTTGCTCGGCCACCCGGCGAATCTCCGCCTGGCCGGGCAGGAATACCAGCAGGCTGCCCGGCTCGTCGTCCAGGGCCTGCAGGACCGTCTGCAGTACCCGCGGCTCCAGCCACTCGCCAGCCTGCCACGGCGCGCCCCAGTGCATATCCACCGGGAACATGCGCCCTTCACTGCGCAGCACCGGCGCGTCATCGAGCAACCCGGCCAGGCGCTCGCCCTCCAGGGTCGCGGACATCAGCAGCACCTTGAGCGGCGCTTCGCCACTGTCGGCGCCGCGAAACATCGCCCGGCCATTGAGGGTCAGCGCCAGGGCCAGGTCGGCATCCAGGCTGCGTTCCACTGTTTCCCCATAATGTCCCTAATTGTCAAGCTGAGAAAACCTTCTATTCTTGGCGTTAAGAACGAATTTTTGAGCCTAGAAAATCATGACAATCATCAAGTATGAGGCCTCGCTAGGGAACTACCCTCTCCGATGGGTATCCGTGGAAGCCAAGGCGGTCATCGAAGCACGGATGATCAGCGCAGATGCCTCGCACAGCCAGGCTTTACGCATGATCGAGTGCGTTGCCCAACTATCGGAAACTCCGCTAGGTGCGGCTTGCCTGACCGATGGTTCGATCAAAAAGGTGGTTGGGTTGCTCCTTGCGGCGATTAACCAGGGCAGCCTGATAAACCTAGGTATGCAGGCGCACCGTAGGTACATCAGAAAATTCGAATCGCTCGTCATGCAGGATCAGGACAATGGTAGGTCATACGACGGGGAGACTCTTGCAGCGAACGCGGCTGAAAACTGGAGGCAGCTGGCAGCTGATTGCCCGGAAGACACCCTGCGATACTGGAGCGGCTGGCCTTTGTTCAGCCGGAAGCAGCACACCAAGTACCTCTCCATCCAGAACGTTTGGATCTCCCATGGCAGCGCCTTCGCGGAGCAAATCTATGGAGCCTTGCACAGCTACTACCTGAAACAGGCAAGGCCGGCGATAGCGGTACATAACAAGATCCTCAATCACATCGCTCTGAATCATGACAAATGGCCGACAGAAGCATTTAAAGACCCCGACCGTGTAAGTGAACTCTTTCAGGACGTGATGAGCGATACGTTTCTGGACATGCATGACGGCGGACGTGATACCGACTCCTATGGCCGCATCTGGAACACCACCATGTTGTGTGTTGAGCAGTCGCTAATCGCCCGAGATATCTGGGCGGCACCTTACGATGGCTTACCCAGGGCACCAGCAAACCCAGACGGCACTCGCCACTGGCACCGCGTTGGAAAAGACGGAATTGAGTTTGTTGGTAAAACAATCACTCGCATCCCCATTGAGATCACCGATGAACAAGCGATGAAAATTTTGTTCGGAGAGATACAGTCTGATCTGAAAACCGTTCTGGAATGGGCGCAAGACAGAGCGTGCAACCTGAGAAGTCGTGCCGTGATGCGCAGGTATATCGGGACAAGATCAGATGCCAGCACCGCCCTGCTCAATCACAGCCCTAGGTATATTTACGAGTGCAGGACGTTTGAAGCTGACGGATTCCGTAGCGGCACGTATTACAAAAAAATTACCTACGGAATGCGTCTGAAGACTGAGCTCTCCTACAACTTCGGCCTCCCGATCGCCAATAGTCTTTTCCCCTTTCAACTGCTCATAGTTAATCAGAATCCAGCTATAACTCCGACTTATCTCTATGACTTGGTACTGTTTAAACCGAACGGTGACCCGTACGGTTTCAGGCGTATCGACGGCGTATACTATCTCACTAGCCGAAAAGACCGTCTTGGGCCCGAGAAAGCTGAACAGACCTTAGTCCTGAATACCGCTGCTGCCAAGCTTGTCATGCAGGTGATTCGTATCACTAGGCCACTCCGTGAGCGCCTCAAGAAAGACGGCAACGACGCTTGGCGATATCTGTTTCTCACCTGCGGCCAGGCTATGGACTACCCGAGGAAAGCGTCACCTACTCAAATTAACAAAACTACGCTGGCATATTCCAGCGGGAAAGAGCTTCTCTCACAGTTTTCTGAATTCACCTCAAAGCGAGGCGAGGAGCTTTTCGATTTCTTGTGCAGAATTAGTTTAGCCAGCATTCGAGCCACGACCGGCCTGAACGTGTATATCGAAACGGGCAGCATTACAAAGATGGCGAAAGCCCTTGGTCAAGCATCAACTAGCGTGACGCTCAAGCACTACCTTACCAAGGCAATTCTTGACTTCTTCGAAGTCCGGTGGGTGCGAATATTCCAACGAAATATGGTGTGTCTGGCAATGGAGGACAGTCCGTATCTCTTCAAAGCCAGCAACTTCAAAAACATGGAAGAGCTCGACACTTTCCTAAAGAATCACGCACTAAGCGAAATCCCTTACCATATGAAGGATCCCGAACGAAAAGAATCAGCAACAACAACCCCTGATACCGTTTATATTCATGTCAGTGTTGGCATTCTCACAATCTTATTATCTCTTGAAATGGCCGTCGGGCTGGCCAAAATAAAATCGATCACGGAGAAGCCTGCTCTCATTAATGGTTACGCTGCGTACTGGAGCCAGTTTTGCAAAGTGCTTGTGAACGACATCCAAAAAAGCCATGACCGGGTCTTGACAGGCTACTTAGAGACTGCACGCGCACATGCGAGCGCTGACCTAGCTAAAGAGTTCATCTATGAAGCCTAAAAGGGAGATTCCCGAAAAGCTCTCATTCCTGAAGAGCCTGAAAAAGCCTTCTTCCGAAAGCTACCGTAACGCCCCGTGGCTGTTGAACGACTTCAGCCAAAAAGTCTGGCACGTCGACTTCGGCTACAAAGCGCCTAAAGACCTTAACTGGCGTGTGGAATTATATGATGGGTCGGTGCTGACTGAACCGAGAAATGAGCGACTCCTAGCTAGCTTCAAGCATTTCGTGATCATAGCCACGAGTAATCATGGCTATCATGACGCTCACACTAATGGACTTAACACCCAAGTACGAAGCTTCAGTATAGCGCTGAAGATCATTGACCATCTTCTCCTGAATGCCGAGGCCTACGGTTTACTAACTGCAGGGCTGGCAGGGCTGAGTGATCAGCACCTCATGGGAATGCTGACTCAATTCGCTCAAAGCAGCTCTTCTGCAGAGTCGGTATACGAGTGGCCAGATCGCCTTTGCGCCTTTTTGCTACAACTGCGCTCGGAGACATCTGATAGTAAGATCAAAGGACTGCTAGCATCTCATCCCCACCTTTCAGTAGTCACCGAACAACAAATTGAACTGAGCCCTATTCCGATCCCGCTGAATGAGGTTCCCGCGATACGGGCCAGCTTAATCATCAATGGTTACGCATTGAACTGGAAAAGAGGGCAGCAAAACGCATTCGTCAACATACCCAAAATCAGTCACCAAATACTATCTTCTACCATCAGAGCTAAGGATGTGCGAAAGCCGCTTTACCCGATTTTAGAAATAAGCAATTACGATTGCTACCGTACAGAATACGATGCAATGCCTGTGTCTACGACCGAAGGCAGCAAAATGACTGACAACATTTTCGTGGCTTATCGAAAAGCACTGTACTCGATGGGCACACTTCACAAGCTCGGCGCTGATGCGCCATCACCCAAACATCTAAAAGCAATCCGAAACTTTGCTGTTCATGATAGCAAGGTTGGAGGTTCTTTTAGAACTGCACCGTCGGAGGTCGTTCTTAGCAGCGTTAAAAATGCCATCGAATTTCATTACACATATGGCAATGATATTATTTCATTCATGAGAACCCTGCTCGAAAAATGCCAACTGGAGAACGTGAATCTTAACAAGATCACTGATAAAGATATTCTCAACCTTTGTCCAGACTCACTGAAGGCTATGGGGGTAAAAAAGCTGGGCATCACCGCGATGAATGCAGGTTCCCCCTACGGTGGGAACTGGCCTGATCGCAAAGGAGGCCGGGAAGTCTATTACCAAAAACTAAGAGAGAATGTTGGATTTCTGGAGCTATTCGGTGTCTATGTGGGCTGTATACAGATTGTAACCGGCGCAATGACCGCTCGGCGGCTTGGCGAACTTACCGATCTCCCAGCTAAAGGAAGCCTGGACAAAACTCGGCAGTGGTTAAAGTTTTGGCTGCGCAAAAGTACTCGCGGAATGATGGGGCGGCGAAAAAGTATCATGCGCCCCATTGAGCCTGTCGCCGCGGAAATGATCGGTAATCTCGAAGCGTATCATCAGGCCCTTCTTGAGACTGGTTTCAGCGACAAAGACCTTCCACTATTCTCATCGCCAACGTTGACAGCAAAAGGCAAGCTCAGCACCGGAACATTCGTCTACCTGCGGAACCTTGACTTGTTTTGCGACTACTTCGAGACGGCCCTATGTGACGGTAAGCGCTACTATTTGCGTCAGCACCAACTCCGTCGGTTCTTTGCCATGTTGTTCTTTCACTGCGCCCAAGATGGTGACGAGTCAACAATCAGGTGGATGTTGGGACACGTTGACCTTGAGCACCTGTGGCACTATATCAACGAAAATATTGACGGCACGATTCTGGCCGGAGCCAAGGCTTACCACCTGGCTCAACAGATCTATACAAAGGGCGAAGAAGGATACACAGATCTCATGGATCTAGTCCATGAAACCTACGGAACACAAACCTACGTTAAAGGAGATGCGTCGAAACTTGAAGAGCGAATTGAGACGCTAGTAAACAAGGGATTGGTCGATGCTGAGCCTGAGTTCATTTTGGATCCAGATGGCACCAAAGTGAAAATTGTGACTACCGTCCGGAGAAAAGCTCATGAATAGGTCTGAGAAATACAGGGCTGAGGGAAAGGCCGCAATCAATTCACTCAGGGAGTTCTTATATTACATCATTTCCAATCCTGACGAATTCAAAGCCCGTGACGACCTTACCAAGGCCCTTGGCAGTCAAGGGGGCATGGTGTCGTTCAATGCTCAGGTCGACACCAGCGGAGCATCAATTAAGCTAGTTCCCATGTCGCTCAATACCGCGAAAAAGCATGCAGCAACTTGTCTACCGCAGGGCTTTGAAACGCTCGAAAAACTTAGAGACGAGGCCCTCTCAGCGCTTGCAACCTCGACAATCACGCCTATAAAGAAAACAACTAAAAATGATCTAAAGCAGCAGAAGTCAAAGCTTGAGTCAGAAGTCGAGTCACTGATAAATTCCAACTTCATCCTACTGCAGTGTGTCTCAATAGCCATTGGCGCTCTCGAATCCATTCGAACCGAAAAAGATGGTCAACAGCGAGAAAAAATCATCCTTGACACTGGCGTAACGCTGAAAGCTGCACTCAGCATCAACAAACCACCCTTCAACTCCCCAACAACGGACACCAATGTCACCCCCATTGGGAGAGGGAGGCTAAAAAAATGAGCTCAGACTTTAAAGTCCGAAGACGTGTTAAAAAGGTAACTCTCTTCAGCCATTACTCTTTGAACCGTCTTGCCGTAAAAGAAGCTGACAATCTTACATTTCTTTATTGGCCTAATGGAGAGCCATGCCACCTTGCCAATCTCTATATGATCTCGCTACGAAACCGCATAAGCATGGGCCGGAAGACTGGACTTTCGCGCCGAGGCAAGGGAGGCGGTACGATAGGTGGCTACGCGCACAAAATAAGCAGATTACTAAATTTCACTTTCAGCCTAGACATTAATCTTACCGACCTGAATGACGGGCTCTTCTGTGACTTCGTAGACGAACTCAGAATCGAAAAAAATAAATTATACCCCTCTGAACTCGCCAGAAATGAAGATACTCTCCACGACATATGCAGTGCATGTCTTTACTTTCTGGAGTTTATCGGCTCTCTTTTTGATGATGACAAATTTGTCGCAAAAAATGGGATAATCAAAGCCTATCAGGAAAAGGTAAAAAGCCCAGCAGGGTATGACACCTACGTTTGGCGACATCATACCTTCAGTTCAGGCGAGGCAGGTGAGTCGCGTAAACCTATATCGCAACACACTGTAAAAGACCTGCGAGAGGCAGCTAACAAATTCCCAAAGTCCGATCATATTGCTGCTCGAACGCAGCTTATTCTCTCAATGCTTGAGAACCTCGGGTGTCGTAGAGGTGAGTTGGCGGAAATATTGCTGGAAAGCGTGCTGGAAGCAATGGCAATGAAATTCCCCAGCCTAAAATTGATAACACTCAAGCGAGGCAGACCGCACCTGAGAACGGTGCCAGTCACTCGCATGCTATTAAATGAAATATACAACTACATAGAGCTATATAGAGTAGATATTATTGACAGGTGTCTAGGCGGAAAAGATCATGGCTTTCTTCTCGTTGCCGAGACCACTGGACGGCCCTATAGCCCGGACAGCATCACCAACGAAATTCGCCTACTTCGAAAGAATGCTAATATAAGTGAGCCAGCCACTGCCCATTTGTTTAGGCACGCATTTATCACTAACTTATTTGTACTCATGATAGAGAGACATCGCCTCAGGGATCAAGCCAGCTTCAAGAATCAGTTCATAAGCGATACATTTTTCAAGCACCAGATCCTGCAGTTAACAGGTCAGAAAACTCTCAAGGCACTAGACACATATATCAATATAGCCTTCGCGCGCGTTAACAATTACACGGCATCTGTATCTGCTGCTGATCTTTTGAGAATCCATAGGCAATTCGATGACTATTTCGATCGCCTGCTTTCAGACTACACCGAAGGTCGAATCTCCAAGGAAAAATTCCATAGGGCCTTGGCCACACTAAGAGCGGCGCGCGATTCCGACTATCAAGGCGCCGAAGAGTTAGAAACCAGGTTCCGAGATGGCATCTCCGACACGCTATTTCCAAGTTAGCGAGAGTGCTCGACCAACACTCTGGGTTGTCGCTAATCGCATACCTAGAAGCTACGTCCCGCGAGGTTTAGCCCGTGCCGTAGCCTCGGCCACTAATGGATTTTCGGGCCAGTAGTGCTTGGGATACCTACCCTTAAGATCCTTCTTCACTTCCAAGTAGGTGCTACGCCAGAAATTTGCGAGATCCTGGGTAACCTGTACAGGCCTGCGAGCCGGCGATAGAAGATGCAGAATCAGCGGCTGCTTGCCTTGAGCGATGCGTGGGGTTTCAGCCAGTCCAAAGAGCTCCTGCAGCCGCACCGCGAGAATAGGAGGATGCTGCGAGTAATCGATACGGATATTCGAGCCAGACGGCACCTGGATCGCCTGAGGTGCCTGGACTTCCAGCTCCTGCGGTAGCGGCCAAGGCAGGAGACTCCTGACTATCGACGACAGATCCAACTGACTGAAGTGGCTGAGCCTCGTGACTTTGCCCAGGTACGGCGTGAGCCATTCTTCGAGCGTATTGAGGAGATTGACATCACTTAGGTCAGGCCACTTGCTCTGTGTCTGACCATTTTGTGTCTGGCCACTCTGTGCTCGGCCATTCTGGATATCCAGCTCACGCAGCAGATTAACCCGTGCTTGCCACTGCCTTAACTCAGGGTTCCAAGGCAGGAGTTCGATGCCCTTGCGCCTCACGAGGTTTACCAGAGCGAGTGACCGAGCCTGCTCATCAAGATTTGGCAGAGGAGCGGCGGACAGTATCAACTGCCCAACCTTCAGCTGCCGCTCAGCCTTCAGAACACCTTCCCTCTCGTCCCAATCGACCTCATCCACAGACCTCACAAGGTCAGCCAGCTCGTCATCGAAAAAGGCTGGATCGAGATCACTTGCCAGGTAGATCCGCTCGTCGCGCTGACCCTGTCGGCTACCCAAGTCAGCTACCACCAGCCACTCATGCTTGTTAAGAGTATCGGGCTCTGAGAACACGGCGGCACGACCGTTGGAGAGGCGATATTCGGAAGCACTCGCACGCCTCTGGAGGCCGATTCGGTCAGGGTAGGCGAACGCCAGCAGGCACCCTACCCACCGTGGGTGATCGGGCTCGCTGACGGGACTAGAGGCCCTTCCTCGCAGCAGCGATCGGTATTGCCGAGCAGACTGCTTCACGCGCTGGAGGGAACCACCGCTTCGACGTGAATGCTGCTCGCCTGACAAGGCACTCAGCCTGGACTGAAGGTCGGCACCCGCTCCACGCAGAATGTCCTTCTCTCCCAGCAGCGCCGCGATGTTGCACGCAAGCTCGTCTAGTCCCATCGCGTTGCCTTTGATGAGCATGTGAGCGATCCGAGGATGCGCCGGGAGCTCGCTCATGGCCGAACCGTGTGGTGTTAGCTGATCAGAATCATCAAGCGCGCCAAGACGCTTCAGCAAGTCTCTGGCTTGGGCAAAGGATGCGGTTGGAGGTTGGTCAAGCCAGGTCATCTCTTCCGGCTTCATTCCCCACCTGGCCAGCTGCAGTGCCAGTGCCGCAAGATCCGCATGTAGGATCTCCGGGGGGCTGTAGCCGGCTATTTGCTCGTGCTGAGATTCTGACCACAGGCGATAGCAAATACCTGGCTCCAATCGCCCTGCACGTCCCGCGCGCTGGGTGGCGCTGGCCTTGGAAATACGTTGCGTGTCGAGTCGGGTCATCCCGCTGCGAGGATCGAACTTCGGTACGCGTTCAAGACCTGTGTCCACCACTACCCGGACACCTTCGATGGTCAAGCTAGTCTCGGCGATATTCGTGGCCAGAACGATTTTTCGAGAGCCCTTAGGGGGCGGGTCTATCGCCGCACGCTGGGCGCTCAGGTCAAGGTCACCGTAGAGTGGGCATACCATCACATCAGCGCGGCTGCTCAACTGTTCTTCGAGGGCCTCCGCCACCCGCCGAATCTCTGCTTGCCCAGGAAGGAACACCAGCACACTTCCTGGCTGTTCGTCAATGGCGGCCAGGCACGTCTCTGTGACTCTCGCATCGATACGCTCGCCCGGCTGATAGGGGCTACCCCAGACCGTGGAGACCGGATACATCCGTCCTTCACTGGTGACGACTGGCGCATCATTCAGCACGCTCGACAGGCGAGCACCTTCCAGTGTTGCGGACATCAGCAGCAGCTTCAGAGGAGGCTCATCACGCAGCAGTTCACGACCACTGAGGGTAAGCGCCAACGCTAGATCCGCGTCCAGATTTCTCAGATGGAATTCGTCAAAAATAACCAGGCCAACGCCATCCAACGATGGGTCATCCTGCAGTCTGCGGGCAAGAATTCCCTCAGTGACTACCTCGATCCGTGTCTTGGGCCCAACACGGCTCTCCAAGCGAATTCGGTAGCCAACAGTCTCACCGACTTTCTCACCCAATTCTGAGGCCATGCGCTCAGCTGCAGCACGGGCCGCAAGCCGTCGGGGTTCGAGCATCAGAATTGTTTGATCGCCCAGCCATGGCTGGCTGAGGAGCGCGAGAGGAACCCGGGTGGTTTTACCGGCGCCAGGAGGTGCTTGTAGTACCACTTCATGGCGATCGTGAAGGGCTTGGATAAGCGACGGCAAAGTGGCGTCGATGGGCAGCGAACTCATGATCACTCCGACAATGTCGGCGTGATTATACAAGGGTTGCACCAGTGAGGTTCACCGGGCCGCCTTGCCCTCTGATGAGCATAGTGGCGAGCCTTTCAGGCTGTCGTGAACCAAGCCTCCAGGCTCTGCCAGGGTCTCGGCCCTTCGGGCTTCCATCCTGCTCGACTGCGCGCTCCGCTTGCGTTTAGCTCATCCGTAATCGATCCAATATCAGCCTTTAGGTTGATCAGAGAGGACAAACTAACGCTGATTTGGCTCGTCCTGTTGCTGCATTACCGGGCGAATCACAGACTGGGTTGACGAGGAAATCACGCAGAACGAAACAAGCCTGATGCTGGTACCAAATTTTTGGCTACATACAGCCCACAACCTCAAGCTGGCTTCAACTTTCAGGCCCCGCCTCACACATCCCCCAGCGCGCGCTTGACGAAGCTCTGGTCGACGTCCCCCATGAACCTCCAGGCCTGCTTGTTCTGCCGGAGATAGTTTGCCAACTCATCCACCCCCGCTCCTTCTGGGAACTCCAGCAGCGACGACATGCGGTGTAGCGTCTGGATAGGGATACCTATCTCCTCAAGTGCATTCACTCCAGCAGGGAGATGGAAGCTCTCAAAAGTCATTCTGACGTGGCTGTAGTCAATCGTACCGCGCACGCCCCTTTTGGGAGCGTGCAAGCGGACTACATCTTCCAGCAGCCCGAGTACCTTGGGGATGGTATAGCCGAAGGCATTGCTTACCAGCTTCAGATCATTGTTTAGCGCAGAAGAAAGGTTTAGTTCCTCACCGTCCCTAATCTTCTGCTTTGTGTAATCAACCTGACCTTTCAGATACGCCGAGTAACTCTCTGCTTTCTGATAACTCGTCAGCTTGGCCAGGATGGTATCTGGATACTTGGTCTGCAGCCCATTTGCGGTAAACGCTTTGGGCACAAGCTGGCTGCTGATCTTGGTCAAGGTTTTCAGAAAGCCAGTTGCTGGCGACCAGTGAAACACGAGCGAATCAAACTCGTCCTCACTAAGCATCTCAACCATGCTGTACAACTGCTCGAACTGCTCCATCCGGAAGTAGGAGTGCTTCTTGACCAGATCGATAGAAAACCGATCCTGGGAGAATTCGGTTTCGAACCTGCCTTGGGAATATTCAGTCAGGTGATCAGGCTGCGCGCTCGCGAGTAGGTTCAGGGGTGTATCTGCATCCTGAATCCCCAGTGGTACATCGACCTCCTGATTCAGATTGTCCTGCGGTACATCTTCGAGGCAAAAAACCTTGCCTACGAAATGGATGCCCATCCGACCCGCACGGCCTTTTATATTGCCATGAGTAAACTTATCGATTGCACGCGTTCCGTTTCGGTTGTCATAGATGACGACATTTTTCGCAATCGTGTTCACCCCCTCAATGATGGTGGAAGTGCACAGCAGAAAGCGCAGGTCGCCGTCATTGAATCGGTCAGCGGTGTATTGCTGGAGAGCGCGAGGGAGACCGCCGAAATGCAGGCCAATACCGTTCCTGAGGGCATAGGTGTAGTCCCATTCAGGATCGAATTCCTCGGCAACCCAATCGATATGCTCACTCTGGAAAGGCTGGCCGTATCCAAGCCGAACAAGCTCGCGGGCAACCTTCCCAGCGACTCTAGGCGACTTGCAGTAGATGATCGTGGCTCCCTTGCACTGCGGGGCGATAGTCGCCAACATTTTCAGCTTGCCTACGTCGTCGTCAGGACTTACACCGAACGTCTGTACATCGACGGCCACAGTGTTGAAATCAGCGGAGATGAACGTGTGATCATGTCCTAGCTCCGTCAAGCCACGAATGCTGTTTATGAAGGGCCCGGTGAGGTAGAACTGCTTAGACACCTTCAGCAGCTTACTAAGGGCGATATTCAACTCAATGACTCGCTCGTCCTTGAAGTCAGTAGTGCCATTTTTGAGCTGCTGAAAGGCCAGTTTGTAAAACTCGTCGATAACAAAAAGATCGATGAACTTGATGTCGTCTCGCTCGTTAACCCGCTCTTGAGTAAGAACGTAAACGACCCACTCGCTACGGCACTCTTGCGAGCTGTGGTGGATGATCTGATAGACCTCACCAAAGCGCTCTTGGAGACGCCTGCGCGTCTCGTCAGCTAACGCAACGGTTGGTACCACTAAGACGACACGCTTCAGGCGTCCTAGTCCCAACAGCGAGTCGACGATAGCGCTCTTACCCATGCTGGTCGGAGCGCTGAGCACGACGTTGCGACCAGCCTTGAGTAAGTCGAATACTCGAAACTGCATCGAGTGAAAGACGTAGTCTTCGGAGAAGGGGGTTCGGTACACATCCAGGGCGATTAAGTCCCCTTGGGAAAGGTCAGAAAACTCTTTCTTCAAGTAAGGGAACAGGCCTGCCTTCCTGACCATATTGCGCAAAATGACGGCATGGTCGATGAATCTCTCACGTGCATCGAGTGCCCTAATTGCCAGGTCTCTGCCGAGGGAGGTGGAAACCGGGTTGGACAAGAGGGCGTTGACCGCCGATAGGTACCGGAACGCTGAGAACCCATCCTCATCTAAGCTCTGCTTGGCTACATCGTAAATTTCTTTCATACGGCCTTCCTGACCTGCTCGTCCACTAGCTGAGTCAAAATTGCCAAGCTTGGTGCGGGGTAGATGAACACATCGATCGTAAGTTTTGCGAACGTCGGGTTGTGCTTTAGGTCGCCTGCAAACGCTTCGAAAAGAGCCGCCGTTTCCTGCTCCAGATGATCTTCATATCCAAGAGTTTCAGGGTCGGTCAGCAACGAAGAATCGTAGCCGACGAACACCAAAAATCTGAATCGATCTAGGTGTGCATCAAATGGGTTGCTCTCGTCGAGGATGACGTCGATGTCATGACGCAGCAGGTAGCTGTCGTCCTTGATATCGAGAATCTTGCCCCGTGCGTTACTGAAACATCCGGTGATTTCCTCATAGAGCTCCTCGCGAATCTCAGACAAGCGCGTAGAGATATTGGAAGTAGTCACAAGCTCACTGAAGCCAACCCATAGCTGATCGCCCTCCGGGTCTCGCCGAACGATATGGACGTTCTCAAGGATCTTTGCTTCGTCCTGACCGTCGAGGTAAAGCAAGCACGGAATGGGCTGGCTCGCGTGCATTTGCCGTATCGCGGCATGAAGAAGCACTCGCCCCAGGAATGAACGAGCATCTGCCAAAGAAGCGAACACTGTGTTTCTCAATCGCTGGCCTAGCTCGACAGCCGATAACTTGTGGATGTCTGCGAGTTCACTGGGACGAAGGAACACTTCATCGAGCCATTTGCACACGTTGTCGACGATGTGTTTATAGCGGTAGCGCGTGAGGCTGTACTGTTGATGCAGGACACGCCCATTACGCTTGGCGCACGAGGTGGCCAGCGGATTGCGAAACGGAACAAGGATATGAGGTAACTGGCGTTTGACGTAGACCTTACGCCCTGCCTGCTTCTGATCCTCCTCGACCAGACCTTCGAACCACTTATTCAAATCCGCTCGAAGGTAGGATTTGCTGTCGACGGAGTGGATTCTGCGTGACATGGCCCCTTTGCGGGTGACGGTGTCCAAAATGCCTCGCCAGATGTCCTCTGCCGAGGCCTCGGTGCTTAATATCACACCGTGAAGATCATACGCGGCCCTTCGAATGTTGCTGATCCCCAGCAGTTCAATCTCGCGCATGGTTCGGAAAACCTCCCACAGCGCAGCGTCTACCCAGGTCGCTACGCTCACTCCATTGGGGGCAACATAGTTATTGGTCTTCTCGTTCAGGTAGTCGATAAGATCATCGCGCCCAGGTTTTCCAGTGCGCTCGCCATGGTTGATGAGCAGGTACTCGAGGGTGACGTTGACCGGATGCTCTGTGACGACCCTGAATCTTCTGGGCACGGTGAGCGTGGGTTCGCTCTGCATTGACTTATGTATGATCGAGCTGCCCGGAATCTTCCTTTTGTCGGCGCCTTTGCTGAGGACTAAAAGGTCGTTTCTCGCCCAGTGGGTCTTCGTAGTTGTCTTCACCTGCACGAATTCAACAAAGTCATCGCAGACGACATCAATATCGTCAGTGACCTCACATCGTACGCGTTGGATTTTTTTGTCACGCAGCATCTGAGTGACGTAATAGGCAGCGACACAATCCTGGAAGATGAAGCCGTGCTTGGCAGCGACTCCGCCAGAGTCATTAGGTTCCATCTCGACATCCATGGCAGCTTTGACCACGGAATTTATGGTAATAGCAACCCTGCGTCTAGATTATAGGTGGCACATTGCCTCATTTAGCGGCTACCACTGCCTTTCGAAAGGTCTTTCTGTCCCCAAACTGGCCAAAAACGAAGTCTGCAACGGCCTGGCTGCCTCCTCTCGTAGTTCATAACGAAAGGTGAACGGAGCCACAGTCCCCCCGCTCCCGGTTAGATGGCCAGACGCATCACGACATTACGACTAGCCTCAAGGCTCGGCTTAGCCTGGAGGCTGAGCGCAAAGCTTTGCTCCCTTCCAACCTCACGTACCAGCTCGTCCATGGCATGGGAAACAGCCAGTAGCCCATCGAACTTACTTTCATCGTCAAAAATGGCTCTTGAGCCATCTGGTACACGCAGCCGTCTGGCCTCCTCGTTGTGAATATAGAGGTAATCCAAGTAGCGCTGTGTCTCAGCTAAGATTGCCAGTTCGAACACGGCACCAACGGCCAGATTACCCAGGTTGGCGTGATACATGATCGAGGCGAGGTCGAAGCTGGAAAGACTCACCTTGCGTCCTTCCGCTTCCAGTTCGGCCTTGATGTTCTTGCACAGCCGGATCGACTTTCTCAGCCCACCGTGCGTAGTGTTGCAACGCTCGGTGATTTTCTTGATGTGCAAGAACGGCCAATTGTCGAGCGTGGACATCTTCTTGGCGTCGAGAATCGTGACCGCTCGATCGTGCTTCTGCCGTGACGCTTGATAGGCTGTCGTGTCATACCAATGCGCCGGCACAACGTCGACAGGGCGGGCAAGTGAAGCACCGTAAACTTTCACGGCCTTGGCGCCCTTCGTATCCACCGTGGCAGCTGGAAATGCCGCGCGCAGCGCCCTCTCCGTATCCGAACGCAACGAGCTCAGTACGCTAACCGAACTTCGCCCAGAAGCCGGAGTGTAAAGGCCGGCTGCAGCTACAGCTCCGCCAGGATCGTAGGTGAAGAAGCTGGTATCCAGCACGAGTAAATCGACATCGCTGACCCCGCGAATGTGGACATTGAGAGGAACAGAGCCCTGCAGCTCAAACTCGACATTTGCACTCAACCGCTTTTCCAACTGATTGCGGACGCGATCTGCTGTTTCCAGGCTGATACGCGTGTAGGTCGGGTCTACCTCCTGCATCGCCCCCAATGCAAAGGTTGTGTAGGGCTTATCACGAGCACGACGTTCCCACACCTCCTGGGTACGACTGTGATTGACGATGAACTCTTTAGCGTCCTGGGCAACCACAGACGATCGATCTAGTCCTGAGCGCCGAGAGCGCAGCCGGCTGATTCTGTCGTTAACTCCGTTGCTCATACTTCTTCCTCAGCTCCATCTGCCCGTAAGTAGGCCGCCCATAGCCATTGAAATAGTCGCCAGAGGCAGTATCCAGTGATTTTGAAAACAGCAGATTTGCGCTGCCTTGATGCCCCCTGAGTTCGGGTTCACCAGGTCTCGGGTCATTTCTGTAGTTGTACAGCAGCGTGTAACCGTCCGATTCGTCATAGGCCAACGCTGCAGTAATGCTTTGAGAAGACGACTGAGCAGTCTTGAGGCGAACGCGGATCTTGTCCCAGGTCTGAGTAATGCTTACGACGGCGTGCCAGGTGAAGCGGACATTGCCTTGGTCGTCCAGCGTAGTGCCCGTACATTCCCATTCCCCCGAAAGGTCGGGCACCTTGAGTAACTTGACTGCCCAAGGCAATTTCCACACTGCTCGGCTGAATACCGCGTACAGGATGGTGAATACGACACCTGCTCCTATAAGGGACATCACTGTCGGGGGGAGATTGGCTGGCAGGCCGAAATGCTTCGCCAGATCCACAAGCGTCAGCACAACGAATACCAATCCCGCAGAGACGCCGCTTGCCAGCAGCGTAATGTAGCGACCAATCACTGCTCGGTTAACCCCTCCGAGCAAGCTGTACTCATGATCGTGCACCATGTGTCTAGAACCATCCGGTGGTTAAAAAGCGACTTGGCAGGTATGCCTGATGAGGTACTGGAAGGAGAGCCTGAGCTTAAACCTCTGACGCATCAGCGTTGATGAGAGCTTGAAGTTGCTCCGCTGACTCACCCTCGCCCAGTGAAAAAAAGACCTGACTGAAACCTACCGTCTCCTGCAGGTAGCTTTCTCGCCTGGCAAGAGTCAGCACGTCTTGCCCAGTAGGAAACTGCTCCAACAGCTGTTGAGCAGTTTGCTGAATATCCACTGGCAGCCGTGTATCTCGACTCAGGCTTTTCAGGAATTGGCGAGTTGCCACAGTAGCAATCGTACGGCGTATAGGCATGAAGCGCTCCATTGACCAGAAGCAGCAACCACCCAAGGCTGCGCTCTGTTGATGGAGCACTATTCTAACTGACCTTCGTGATAACCGCGTCACAATCGATCATCACGAGCATGCCTGCTTCCACCCGGCAGGTAACGGCTTGCAGTCGAGATCCAGCATATGGCCCGTCGATATAAAAACCGCCCTCGAAGCGGAACATCTCAGAATGATGAGCGCGCAGCAGTAGGTGCAAAACACCCCTGCTGTGTAATCCAGGGGGACTTAAAAGTAAGGTCAGCAGTTCCGATAAAGCCAATCCTGCTCGCCCCCCGGTTGACCGCAACAAGCGCTTGGGAAACCCTCCCATCACAGCCAGCTTTGACCATGGCATTCTAGCTGCATGCTCAGGTTCGCTTGGCGAGCCACAAACCACACAAGGAAAGGCCATGGCTGATATTGGGAGAGGCGGGGAGCATTTTTTTATGGCGCTCTGCGCAGCGGATGGCATTACCGCCAATCAATCACATGCCGACCGCAATGGATGGGACGTTCTGATCGAGGTTGATCAGGATACAGCGTCACTGACTCAGCAGACGCTGCACGAACCTGTGATGACGGGAACTGTGCAGGTGAAGTCGACCCGCTCCAAGTCACTTAAAGTGAACGTCACCCTGTCCAATCTGCGCAAAATGGCCACGAGCTCACTCCCCGCTTTCTACTTGCTGATGGACTATTCGCGAGGCCAGCTACCCTCCAGAGCCTTCCTCATCCATGTGGACGAGGCGTTGATCCAACGAATCCTAGAGCGAGCCAATATACATCTGGTAGCGGGCGAGCAAAACCAGCTGAACAAGCACAAAATGACTATCGATTTCAGCCTAGGTCAAGAGCTAACGCTCGATGGCTCAGTTAGATTGAAGACTGAACTCTTGAACGCGATTGGCAACTCGCAAGCTGAGTACACGGATAGGAAACAGCGTTTCCTGAAGTCCGTCGGTTTTGAGAACGGTAGCCACCTGATGCGCTTCAATCTGGTGGGTGAGGAGAATCTCCAGGCAATGATCAATGCGACCCTCGGAAAATGGGGGCCTGTTGAACTTCAGGACATACAGATCATTGCCCAGCGCTTCGGCGTTGAAGACCCTAAAAGCCGAAGACATGCGTCGGTAGCCACACTGGTCATAGAGCCGTCTGCCCCGTCTACTATTGGCATGCTGACGTTGCGCAACATTCGCACCGGCGACAGCGTCGAAATTGACGCTACTTTCCATGTCAGCGCGCTGCATTCAGTCCTTCCCTCGCACATGCTTCAAATTCGGATCGACTGCGGATTGTTCGACTGGTACATCAACTCGGATGGAACAGAAGCAAAATTTGTCTCTTCGCTGGATCCGCAAGCGCCCGTGAAACTCGAAGACCTGTGCAGCTTTCTACAGGCCATCCGGCTGCTGACACAGCCAGAAGGGCTGTCCGTGGACATGGACTTCAATGGGCGCAAAGCTTCGTTCAAGGTGAATGGCGGGGTAGGATTGCCTGACTATCCGGGCATCCTAGAAGTAGCGGAGGCCCTCCTTGAACTGAAAATGATGTTTAGAGACCGAGGGCATCTGGAGGTGAGCGTTGAAGAGCTGCTTCAGGGCTCCCACGACATTCGGGGATTCGGAGCGTTCCTCAAGAAACAGGTAGTGGGCAGTGTCAGCTTCACGGTGGACGGCAAAACAGAGCCCTTCGCAGCTGTGTGCCTGGTGCCACTTGAGCTGAATGTTGGCGATAAGCACTACTTAGCGGTTTTGGCGGTATCGGAAGAAATGACTCTGCTACCCAATGGCCGGTTTTCGATGCCGACCTCAAATTTCGAGGTTGTCTATCGAAGCGTGTTCAACAGCAGTGAACGAACAAGTGACACCACGCTGCAACAGTTACAGCGGGTTGTGGATGAATACAGCCATCCGTTGCCGATCATATGCCTTATGGAACTGCAAGCGCCCGCGTCAGAGAATCGCAGGCTGCAATAGATGGCATAGTCGCTCAGACTGCCACCTAATTTCCGCCTTCGCCAACCAAAAACACCATCGTGACGTGAGCAGGATGAATTGATCGATGAGCTCAATAAAAGAGCATTTTTTCGAACGCGAACAGGAGCTATGCCTGGCCTGGATCAAGAAGACCTACGGCATTGAGATTGACCCGGACGAAGATTTCGAAACGTGGGAAAGGATGGCCGCCGAGTACTCGTCGATGCGCGATGCATTCGAAGAAGAGGCTGAATATCGATGGTTGGAGCGGCACTCACATAACACGTTTTTCAACGAGTTTTTGCAGGAGCTGGCAACGGCCTCAGACCTCCTGAATCAGCCGCTGGATACCGACAAGGCCCAGACGCTCTACAAGCTCGTCTATGCCCACTCCGTGACCCTGCTCGAATCACTCATCAGCTCGGTCATCCGTTCACTGGTAGTGAGCCACCCGACCTTCATGCTCAACATAGCGAAAGACTACGACGACTTGAGCAAGAAGAAATTCACGCTCAAGGAGATCATTGACCAGCCGAAGGGTATGGAAAGTATCGTGCTGAATACGCTATCCACCCTCTCCTTCCACAACCCCTCGACCATTAAAACGGTGATGGGCGCAGCGTTCGGGAAACACATGTCAGAGCTCGATTTGAACAAAATCAGTCCGATCTGCTCCACACGACATGACATCGTGCACCGTAACGGGAGAACAATCGATGACCTACCTATACAGCTCGATCTTGCGCAAGTGCAGCAAGCCATCCTCACCATTCGCGCATTTGCGACTGATCTGAGAGGCAGGATCTATAACGCTGTAGAGGACGACGAGTCCGAACCGTTCTGAACGCCTACCGAGAACCACTGCGCACGGCAGAGGTACCTGAATACCTTTACGTTACGAGGCAGTTTTTGGTAATGCGATAACGTTGACTGATGGGGGGATTACTGCCTTGAAGAACGCGCTCCCGGACACCCAGGGGCGGACTGCAACTATGCTTCCGTACTGGACACCAACCGCGCCTGCATTTCATGCCTACAATTTAGGCCGCTGCCAGCTGCCTCTAGGGCCACGGGGGCGAGTCGACTCATTACGTCGGGGACTAGCAACCTGACGCACTTAATTTTGATCCCACCCCCCTCAAAATCCCTCTTAGGCGGAATCTCCTTAGGCGACGAACCAACATCCACCTTGAAAACGCGCACATCTGGCCAACTCTCATGACTTCCTTTCGGCATCGCGCACTTTTTTGAGAACTATCAAATCATCAACTAGCTCAACACCTAATAAATCTCCGATGCCAACGCCCATAGCCGCAAGCATCTCCGGCGGAAGGTCAATTATGACATCACCGCTACCATCGCCAGGATCTTGGCATTTCGCTGTAGTGGGTACTTTGCGATTCATAGTTTCATCTCATGCAAAGCCTATCCGACTTGAACATTCGTAAGCGCTAAATTTTGATCCCAAACTCCTCAAACGCTGCAGAGTTTTATGGCTCAGTATCGCTGGAATCTTGAAGAGGAATCTCAGTGCTCTTTCGCCTTTTTTATACGAACCAAGATGATTGCCAAAATACCGAACAACAAAGGCCCCATATAGGCCATCGCCTCTCGAGCAGAGATCGGCGCACCAAGCGTGACCACAGCGCTGTAGAACAGCTTGCACAGGCTAAAAAGGTAGTAGCTGATAGCAATGACCGAAAGGCCCTCTACGGCGCGCTGAATCTTGACTTGAGCATCTGCCCTGGCATTCAGGCTTTTCAGGATCAACGCATTCTGATCCTCCATGTCGACCTGAACACGTGCCTGTAGCAGGTCTCCGAAATTAGCAACGCTCATAGCGAGCTGATCCAGGCGCTGCTCCGTAGCAGCACAAAACCGAATCGTGGGGTTAAACCTGCGCTCAATGAAGATACCTAGACGCTGGTATCCAGGTGCATGCGTTTCCCGCAGCTCCTGCAAGCGCTCAAAAACAAGCTTCGAGTAAGCTTGGGTCGCGCTGAATCGATGCCGATGCCTAACAGCTGCTGCAACTACCTGCTTTGAAAGCAGAGCAATATCATCAAGCAAGGCCCTGGCATCAACGCCGCTCCCCGCATTCCGGTTGGAAAGCGTCAGCAACGCCTGATCATATGCATCCAGATCAGAGGCGAGTTCGCGAGCGTCTTCAAGAGAGAGTGAAGCCATCATGCGATAGGTTTCGATCTCGAGAAGCCTTCTCACCATGCGTCCCAGGCGATAGTCATTGAGTCCTTTGTTGACGAACAGAAAACGATTGTCGCCGTTCGACCTTAGCTTGAAATCACTCCAGACAACGGCATCACCATCCCCGACTTGTGAACCGCAGGGATCATTGAACTCGAACGAGTCAGGGCACGCTTCGGTATCGTTGACCGACCTCGATATGGACAGAGTTGAGAATCATCAATCGGAACGGTTCAACAAGCGCAAGAAACCGCTCAGGTGCTGGTTCCCAAGCTCGATCCCCCTCACGTGCGGGGACTACCAGAGTGAGGGTTAAGAACTCCGAGTGCTGCTCCCACTTCAGGAAACCGCCATCAAAATCGGAAATCCCGTGAGACTGGCCTTCGCCCTGCCCGCCCCGGAGAAAACAGGCTAGGAGCTCTCGGCGCTTCTGCACATTACCGAAAAAGGCCTGGTGATAGACATGTGCAGGCTCTGAAAAGTAAACGGAAGGTCGAGCATGGAGCTCGTTATGCAGCTTGTCTCTCAAGGGATGCATCGATGCAAGCTCATGAACCACTGATAGCAGTTCTGACGTTGGCATATCGCAGGTTAGTCACCAGCAAAGAATGACTTCCCGACAGGTATAAGGCTCTAAACCACAGTGGTAGCGCAGCATCACCTCAAGGTGTAGGGGAAAGCAGCCCGAGCTCGACAAGCGCTCTAATACCGTGTGCGTCTTCAACTAGGTCGATATCTGTCGGCGTCCAGCTCGAGATTTCGTGCTTGAAGATTTCGGCCGCAATGAATGGCATGACTGATATCGCCTCCAGCAGACCAACACGTCGATTCTGATAGCGGTCGACTGCGTCTAGCTTCAAAAAGAAGCAGTCGCTATAGCTAGAAAACACAAGCTGCGCGGTTGCACGCAGCTGAAGGTGCTCAACCAGTAGCGCAAGAGCCGCACCAGGGCCCCGCACAGCCTCAACAGCAGAGATCAGCTGGCTAGAGCAAAGAGGTACATCATGGTGCGCCACTTGTTCGTCGAGATCAGGTGAATGCTCTCGCTCACCACGACCAACATCTTTCGTCTGAGTCGTTTCCACTGCTACACCGCCGTTAAGATTTCTGACTGTCGTTCACAGCACTGCTGATCGGTACCGCCATTTTCGGGTGTCTTCGCCAACGGCCTTCATTGTTCATGTCGCAGGCCTCACGCTCAACCACGTACAAGCCATCAATCAAGCACAGCAGTTGATCGACCAGCTGATTTTTTCCTCATGCAGGTCGAAAGCCTACGGAGAGCCTTGCAAGCCTGGCGATAAAATTGATCTCCCCAACATGGAGCGCAGGCAGTACCGGCCTCAGTGTGGTTCCCCTCCTCTTCGTGGGCATGCCAGGCCTATGCTGGATCCCAACCAACCCAAGGGAAGTCGCGGCTGACCGAACAGCCATCGACAAATCGTACAAAGGTACGATAAAGTCGTACAAACGTACGACAGCGCAGAACCACTGCAAAAGGTCACCATGGCAACGAACGTCACCAAGAAAGCGCGATTAGCACTCTACGCCCTCTTCCTGATCCCAGGCCTCACACTCGCGACCTGGGTGACACGCACTCCAGCGTTACGTGACGGTCTCGAGGCCTCTACCGAGCAGATGGGGATGATCCTTTTTGGGTTTTCCCTAGGAGCCATGGCCGGCGTAATTTCTTCAGGCCGCCTAGTGACTCGTTTAGGTGCGAATCGCGTGATTTTGATTGGACTGCTTGCTCTGTCAGTTGGGCTTTGCGTGATGGCTTCCAGCCTTGTTTTCAACAACAGCCTTTTTGCATTCTCAGGCCTCCTAATATTCGGAGCTGGCTTAGGCTTGGCAGAAATTGCTGCGAATATCGAAGGGGCAGCAGTTGAGAGAACGATCCAGAAGCCCATCATGACCACGATGCATGGCTGCTTTAGTCTTGGCACGCTAATAGGATCAATCGTGGGCCTGGGCATGACAAAAGCCGAGGTATCCCTCGGCGCTCATCTGGCTTTTATTGCTCTAGTATCTGCTGCCGTATCAGCAGTTTTTATCGGTCACGCCACCAGAGAGAGCGAGAAAAAAAGTGGGACAGAATCAAGCCAAAGCCCTACTACAGGTGGAATTCTATATCTCCTAAAGGATAAAGGCCTGTTGCTCATCTGCTTTATCGTACTGGCAATGGCCCTAGCAGAAGGCGCTGCTAACGATTGGCTGCCTCTACTTATGATTGACGGACATGGATTTGCCGAAACGACCGGAACGCTCATATATGTAGTCTTTACGGTTGGTATGACTGTCGGGCGCTTCGGTGGTAGCTATTTGGTGGAACGGATTGGTCGAGTATCTACTCTTCGGATTAGTGCGATGGTGGGCGCACTGAGCTTAGCTCTCGTTGTCTTCTGCGACATTCAATGGGTCGCCGCAGTTGCCGTAGCGATGTGGGGCCTGGGCGCATCGCTTGGATTTCCTCTTGCCATCTCAGCCGCTGGTGAAAGCGGCAATAATAGCGACCAGCGTGTAAAACTAGCCGCCACTGCGGGTTATCTCGCTTTTCTCGTAGGCCCACCGCTTTTAGGATTCATCGGTGAGACATTCGGCCTCAGAATAGCAATGCTTCCAGTACTTTTACTTGTGGCGATTGCATTCATCATCGCTTCTTCATTGCAAAATGATGCCAAGCGAGAGCCACAGACAGCCTAGAGAATAAATAATCAATCTAGGGAGAGATGTAGAACTTGCGCACCCTCCCTATTTTGTTATTGCAGTTACCAGCCTTAAGGTCTCCTCTCGGCTGATCGAGCGGTTATTCAGAAAATTGTGAAGCACGATACCCTCAATCAAGGCGTCAACACCTCTAGCAGCTTCTTCGCTAAAGTGTATTTTTAGCGCTTCTCGGCTTCGCTTCATCCAACCATGCATGAGCGCCTGATACTCAGGACGGCGAGATATGAACGCATACAGCTCAAGAATAAGAACCATCTGCCCCGAAGACATCAGAAAATCCCCGCAGATAAGATCTACAACGACTTCTCTCGCTTCATCTTGCCCCTTGGCCTGACTAAGCCTTTCATAGTAAAAATCGGCTACTTTGTTAGTTGTCTTGAAAAAGGCCGCATAAAGTATTTCATCTATGCTTTTGAAGTGGTACGTGATAGTGCCCGGTGATAGTCCCGCCTTTGCAGCTATTCGTCTAGCGGTTGCTCCCGCGACACCGTCTTCGAGAATCAGCGCCAGAGCAGCCTCGATAATTATATCTTTTGCAGACAAAGCACTTGTATCTTGCTGCTTTGGTCTCGCCATACTCGCCCCAAATGCAATCAGCACAACACCAGAAAATATACACCAAGACATCTACCATGACCGTACAAATTTCAAGCTCGAGAAAGTCCTCATGCATGAAAACCGTCTAATTCGACGATAACGAAAACTGGACGCCCGCTCTAAGCCCAGTCTGCCATACGACTCTTGCTCAACGCAGCGCGGAATAACAGCCGGTAACTCGCAGCGACATGCTCAAACGCTCTGGTGAGACTTCACCAACAATAGCCTCTGAAGTTTCAACCATCCACCGGGTTCGAATCAATTCATCACCATCGATTTCAGTACACCATCCAGGTAGAGGCCCTTCAGATTCTCAGGTGCCGATCACCTGTAGGCGAAAATTCACGTAATGACCAGAGCCCGCTGTCAATAGAATCTAGGCACGCTCCTCCCCCCCTCATCCGCTCAAACCATAGCGAAACCATCATTCGCATTACTCCGCCAATCTGGTATTATGCGGAAAAAATCCTGGATACAGGATGTAACCCGTCCAGATCTCTCTGTGGCAATTTAACCTTAAGAAGTCCGGCCGATACCGCTAGCAAATGCCAGAGCACAACGCTAGGCATGCCTGCTTGGAGCTTGGACTCGGCGCCCGGAGAGCACTGAAGCAGCACATTTAAACCAAAGGCGACGACTAGTGTCTTGCCTATTATTTCCATTTCCGCCCCCAGGCAGAACACACTAAGCTGTTCCGAGGTATTCATGAGATTTTTAAAAACATACGCTCCGAGCAAGATTGCGTATACAGACTTAGCCTCTAAACCGGCGAGAGCCCAGAGAGCCATGGGGCTGGTCGCTGCCGTTTTGCTGAGTATCTCTAATGCAAGTGCAGAAGAATTAAATCTTGCAAACGTCAATGAGTCATTCAGCCTAGATACCCAGAGCGTAACTCTGAGCGAGAGCCGACAAAAGCTTTCGGACGGAAGCAACATGGTAGCTGCCATTTTTCATCCGAACGCTTCTCCTTCAGTAATCGTAAAGCCTAAAGATACTCCATGGAAATGGCCAGAAGACGGTAGCCTGCGGTTGCGCGTTCAGAATGTAATGCCTTGGCCTGTTACCCTTCAGATTGAGATTGCGTCAGGTGAACAGCATCTTAATACCACAATTGGAGTTCCATCCGGCCCTCCTCTCACCGTGTCAATCCCATTAGCTGGCACGTCCCCTAGAGCAATGGGCATGCAAGCAGCTCCCCCAATGCCGTTTAATAATGGTAAAGCGACAGTCGTTCTGGCAACAATGACTAGCGGCGCTATCAACACCAGCAAAGTAGGATCTGTAAAGCTTTCCATGCCTCAGCCCGGCGCAGATCAGACACTGCTGCTAGGCCAGCTTGAAATCACCGATAACGATGCGGACTTACGCGCCGCCTACACCGGGATCGTGGACAAATACGGGCAGTACACTCGCGCTCATTGGCCGGAAAAAATCAGCAATGATCACGAACTTAAAGAACGTGCAAACGCAAAACCAAAAACCAACACAACCCAAGGCCTTGATCAGTATGGAGGCCGAACTGACCTCCCTCGCATGAAAGCGACAGGATTCTTCAGAACACAGAAGCAAGATGGGCGGTGGCATCTGGTAACACCGGATGGGTATGCGTTCTTCTCCCTAGGGGTGAACGCAGTAAATTTAACGGACGGAAGAACTTACACACAAGGTCGTGAATTCATGTTCACAGACTTGGATTTTAGTAATAAAAAATTTACTGGCCATGGTGATAGCCGCAGTGATAACGGTTCACAGCGCGACAACACTCTGAATCATGGGCAGTGGTGGGATGTATACTCACAGAATATCGCCAGAACTCTAGGTAACAATTACGAACAAGCATGGCGCAAGCGCACCATTGAACGCCTTAAAGCCTGGCACTTCAATACACTGGGCAACTGGAGCGACCCCGCACTTATAAATGAGAAGCGGATTTCATACACGGTTCCTATTTCGATCTACGGTAATTACAACAGCATCAGTACCGGATACGACTATTGGGGCCGCATGCCAGACCCATTTGATCCGCTTTTTCTCAAGGCCACGAGAGACGCAGTATCAATCGCTACAAAAGGTAAGCGTGATGATCCATGGTTGCTGGGTTACTTCGCTGATAATGAACTGGCCTGGGCCGGTCAAGGCCCCAGTGGCCGCTGGGCAATTCCTATGGGGACTTTGCGCCAGGGAGAAGACAGTCCTGCCAAGCAAGCCTTCCTGGGTCACTTGAGGAAAGAATATGGCGATGCGTCTTCGCTGGGAGATGCATGGGGTATCACCATTAAGGACTGGCAAGAGGTTTCCAGTCAGGGCTTCGCTGCGCCCGAACCAACTGAAGCACATCCCTCGATCGCAACGGACTATTCCGAGTTTCTGAAAATGATTGCCGCCCAGTATTTCCGTACTGTTGGGGAGGCTATAAAGGCAGCTGACCCTAACCACATGTTCCTTGGCGGTCGTCTGGCAGTCCGCACACCAGAGGTGGAGGAAATGAGCGCCAAATACACCGACGTGACAAGCATCAACACCTACTCAGTACTTCCAGAGCATGGCTTTGACGTTGCTGCATTTCAACGCTGGGACAAACCTGTGATGCTCACTGAGTGGCACCTTGGGTCATCTGATCGCGGGCCATTTGGCGGTGGAGTGGTCGCTGTAGAGAACGAAAGTGAGCGAGGCAAGGCTTACGCACGATTCGTTAACTCAGCCTCTAGCAAGAACGTGATTGTTGGGACACATTGGTTCCAATATGCCGATCAGCCAGTTACAGGCAGGCTCGTAGATGGTGAGAACTCTCACGTTGGCCTGGTTGGCATCACCGACATTCCGTTCGAAGATTTTACCCGAGATGTCACTAAAGCAAACGTCCATGCTGGCGGCGGCTCTACAGATGAGTCTCGATAGCCAACTCGATTGCTTTAAGCGGCTGTTCTTTTAGTAAACGGCCTGTACTCCAGACGTACAGGCCACTAAAGGTTAGCAGCCCCCTGCTCCGAATGACATCCACGGCCTACGCTTAATGCATAGGAGGAGGTCTAACAGATCGGGGGAAGCAGAACGACTAGGTGACAGCGTTCTTAAAGCTGCGAAGGCAGTCGCGCAGCACTTTTGGCACAGTTCAATTCCCACCTACGAAACTATCACTGCGACGACCAATTCGGCCCCGCACTAATATCAAGTGGCAAACTGGCCACGCATCCAACTAAAAATTGGTAGGATTCATCTGGGCCGCTTTTGTACTACTTCGGAGATCGCTCATTGAGAATGCTCATAGACTTCATTTGCGCGCACCAGCCTTAGTAAGTTCTGGGCACCTATTTCAGGCGAATTCCACCGCCACCAAACTGCCATCTATACATCAATCATATACTTATTTTTGACTGATCTCAGGCTTTCAAAAAAAGAACGCAAAACCGCAGAACCTTCCATTTGAAGTCGACCTTTCTGTCGCAAGATAAAGAAATCAATAGCCCCCATCAACGTGAAACACAAGAGCGCCGAAGACTGCTTGACACATACACCCTCAGACAACTCGCCATGAAGATGGGCACGCTCAAAAATTTTGCATATCAAAGCAAGCAGTAATTGCTGTTCATTAAGCCAGCAGGGTAAGTGCGTTGCCAATTCGTCCGAATAATCGCATCGGTATATAACTATACTTAATGCGCATCGCAAATGTTCGTCTGTCTCTATATCGCGCAAGTATTGATCGAGGCACGCCCACAATGAATCTAGAACATGCTCCTTTGAAACCGAAAGCAACTCACAAAGACGTGGTGAGAGAAATGGCTGAGCGCGATCCAAGATAGCGCAAAACAAGTCCTCTCGATCAATAAAATGCCAGTAGATAGCCCCTCGTGAGCAATTGGCATGGAATGCAACGGACGCCATATCGGTACCCGATACACCATAGGTGCTGAAGCAATACTCTGCGGCATTCATGATATTTTCACGAGTAGCTAGGGCCTCTTTCTTTGTACGCCGTGCCATCAAAACACCTCTTACCAGCTCTGGGCGGGTTAGTGGAGCGCAAACTCAGCGAGGAGGCACTCCTATAATCATCCGACACCTGCGACCTTAAGGAAGCGTTGTCGATATGCTAGCCACCCGTTGAACGGGATCCGATAGTGACGGTATCTCATTGGCCTCTTCTAGCCAGTCGCCACCAAGCGCCTTGTATAAGGTGATAACGGCGGTCTGACGTGAAGCATCTGACTGGATCAACGCCTGTCTTGCTGTAAGCAGCGTACGTTGTGCATCCAGTACCTCTAGATAGCTTGCGACGCCATCTTCGTAACGCAGCAGCACCAGGTCGTACGCCGCTTGCGCGGCGTCGGTGCGTTTACGCTGCGCTTCCCATTGCTCGTCAACCACACTCCGATCCGCCAGCGCATCGGATACTTCGCGAAAAGCGGTCTGGATAACCTGCTCGTATTCAGCTAGCGCGATACTGCGCTGCACCTCGGAAACCTCGAGTTCCGATTGCAGGCGTCCTGCAGTAAAGATCGGCAGAGATATTTGTGGTACGAAGCTCCAGCTACGACCAGCGAACAAACTGGACAAATCATCGCTGGCACGGCCCGCGGTAGCAGTAAGACTGATGCTCGGGAAGAATGCAGCCCGCGCCGCACCAATATTGGCATTGGCGCCGATCAAACTATGCTCAGCCGAACGAATGTCCGGTCGATTGCGTAGTAAAGCGGACGGCATACCTGCAGGGATTTCACGCACACCCAACATCGTAGGTAATTGTCCACTGGTAGGAACCAGGGCCGGTGGCAATGGAGCACCGACCAACAGCTCCAAAGCATTACGATCCAGCGCAACCTGATTATTAGCGCTCAACGCTTCGGCACGAGCGGTTTCCAACTCACCCTCTGCTTGGCGTAACTCTACCTGCGACGAATTACCCACATCTACAAGTTCGACTTGCAGATCATATGCCTCTTGCCGTGTTTTCAGGCTGTTATGGGCCAAGCGTTGCAAATCCAGATCCGCAGCCAGTGAAAGGTAACTGTCAGCCACCTCAGCAATAAGGCTGACCTGGGTCGCACGCTGCGTTTCCGCAGTGGCCAGATAGCTTTGCAATGCCTCATCCTTAAGACTACGCAAACGGCCGAAGAGATCCAGCTCATATGCACTGATGCCGACATCCAGGGTGTAGGAACGACTGACACCATCAATGCCTGAGTAGGATACTGAAGCTGGTGTACGCTGGGCCGTTTGGCCACCTGTAACATCCACCTGGGGCAACAATTCGGCGCGCTGGATTCGGTATTGCGCACGTGCCTTCTCGATATTAAGTGCGGCAACCCGTAGGTCACGATTATTCTCCAGCGCCAATTGCACGACCTCACGGAGTTTAGGATCAGCAAAAAGCGTTCGCCAGGAAATCTCCTCACCCCCACCGCCATCACTCGCCTGAGTCTCGACAGACGCCGGCCAGCGAGTAGCTATTGGCGCCTGTGGCCGCTGGTACTCCGGCGCCAAAGTGCTACACCCAACCAAGGTCATAACCATAAAGCTCAATATCATTCGACGGCGATTCATTCATGCTCTCCCTTTTCGACTCGACCGCTTACCGCTTCCGCGTTGGCGTTGGCGTTGGCGTTGCAACGACTCCTGCCGAACAAACTTGACACCACCACGAAGAACAGAGGCACGAAGAAGATGGCCAATACGGTCGCAGATATCATTCCGCCGATCACTCCAGTGCCTATCGCATGCTTGCTACCTGAGCTAGCACCACTGGCAATGGCTAATGGGATCACTCCGACTGTGAACGCCAGGGAGGTCATGATGATCGGACGCAGCCGCAGCCGTGCTGCCTCAATCGCCGCCTCAACTACAGGTTTTCCCTGTTTCTCTACAAGATCGCGGGCGAACTCCACGATCAGGATCGCGTTCTTCGCCGACAGACCGATGGTAGTCAGCAGGCCAACTTGGAAGAACACATCGTTACCCAGTCCTCGCAGCAAAGTAGCCGCAACAGCACCAATTACCCCAAGAGGAACAGCCAGCATTACAGCAGCAGGGATCGACCAGCTCTCGTAAAGTGCTGCCAGACATAGAAATACAATCAGCAGCGACAAGGCATAGAGCATGGGTGCTTGAGAGCCAGACAGACGTTCCTCGTAAGACAAACCCGTCCACGCTATTCGAATGCCCTCTGGCAACTTAGCTGAGACCTCTTGGAGTGCATTCATCGCCTCGCCCGAACTCGTACCCTGCGCCGGTGAACCCAGAATCTCCACGGCCGATACACCGTTGTAGCGCTCCAGGCGGGGTGAGCCATAGACCCATTTTCCAGTAGCAAAAGCAGCGAAAGAGACCATTTGCCCAGTGCTATTGCGCACGTACCACTTATCGAAGTCTTCTTGCGCGATGCGCGAATCAGCATCGCCCTGAATGTAGACTTTTTTGACCCGGCCCTTGTCGATGAAATCATTGACATAGCTCGACCCCCAAGCTGCAGACATAGTGTCGTTGACATCGGCCATGCTCAGTCCCAGCGCCTGTACCTTTTCATCATCAATCACTACTTGGAACTGTGGCTCGTCGCTCATGCCGTTGGGGCGAACCATGCTCAGCGCAGGATTTTGGCTAGCCATACCCAGAAGCTGATTACGTGCCTGCATCAACTGCTCGTGACTGAGCCCGCCGCGGTTTTCCAGAAAGAAATTGAAACCAGTGGCATTGCCCAGTTCCATCACGGCTGGCGGCGCGAAAGTGATCACCGAACCCTCCTTAATGCGGCTGAATCGAGCCATAGCCCGATCCGCCAACTCGAATGCGCCGGTTTCCCGCTCGCTCCATGGTTTCAGCTGAATGAAAACCATACCCGAGCCCTGACCTCGTCCGGCAAAGTTGAAACCAGCAATGGTCATGGCGGACGCGACGGTATCGCCCTCCTCTTTGATCAAGTAGTCAGCCACTTCAGTCAGGACTTCCTGAGTTCTTTCTGCACTGCTATTGGCCGGCATTTGCACTTGAGCTAACAAAATGCCCTGATCCTCATCAGGCAGAAAGGAAGTTGGCATCATCGGGAAGAGCACGAGCAGGCCCACAACCACAACACCGAATGCCGCCATGCCTCGTTTGCGGGCCCCCAGCAGTCGCCCGACGCCATTGCGATAACGGAGGGTCATTCGATCAAAACCGCGATTGAAAGCTCCAAACAAACCTTTCTTCTGATGCTGATCGTGCGAGGCAGGCTTAAGCAGAGTCGCGCACAACGCTGGCGTGAAGATAAGCGCGACCAGTACCGATAGGGCCATTGCCGAAACAATGGTGATGGAGAATTGCCGATAGATCACACCCGTTGACCCTGCGAAGAACGCCATCGGCACGAACACCGCGGACAATACAAGGCCAATGCCAACGAGGGCACCGGTAATTTGGCCCATCGACTTGACCGTGGCATCGTAGGGCGATAAGCCCTCCTCCATCATGAGCCTCTCCACGTTTTCCACCACCACGATGGCATCGTCCACCAACAGGCCGATAGCCAGAACTAGGCCAAACATCGTCAAGATGTTGATGGTGAAGCCGCATGCCGCCATGACGCCGAACGTGCCGAGCAACACAACAGGCACTGCCAGCGTTGGAATGAGAGTCGCGCGCCAGTTCTGCAGGAACAACAGCATGACCAGAAACACGAGCGCGATGGCCTCCAACAAGGTGTGCACCACTCCTTCGATCGACTGACTTATCACTGGAGCAGTGTCGTAGGGGTAGACGACCTTCACACCGTCGGGCAGCGTTGCTTCGAGATCATTGAGGGTTGCGCGCACCCCGTTCATGGTCTCCAAAGCATTCGCCCCGGTTGCCAGACGCAGGGCGATGGCCGCAGAGGGCCGTTCGGCACTCCCCTCGGATCCTGCATCGCCATCAGCATATCTGGACTGAACAGAGAAACTCTCGGCACCCAGCTCGACCGACGCGACATCGCGCAGCCGCACCTGCGAACCATCAGGGTTGACTTTTAGCAAGATATTTTCGAATTGCTCGGGAGTCTCGAACCGTGTCTTACCGATCACAGTCGCATTGAGTTGCACCCCCTTGCGGGTGGGCAGGCCAGCGAGCTGTCCGGAGGACACCTGCACGTTTTGCGCCTTGATCGCGGTACTCACGTCCAGCGGTGTCAAGCTGTAGCTGTTGAGTTTCAGGGGATCCAGCCATATCCGCATGGCATTCTGCGCACCCATCACCATAAAATCGCCAACTCCGTTGACGCGTGATATAGGATCCTGCAGGTTGGACACGATGTAATCGCCCAGATCGTAGCCGCTCATGCGACCGTCGGTGGAGATCAACCCAACGATCAACATAAAGTTGATCTGGTATTTCGCAACACGAATCCCTTGTGATTGGACTTCTTCAGGGATCAGTGGCGTGGCCAGTGATAGCTTGTTCTGCACTTGAACCTGAGCGATGTCCGGGTCAGTGCCCTGATCGAAAGTAACGGTGATACTGAAGGTACCATCGGAGTTACTGGCCGAACTGATATAGCGCAGCTTATCCAGACCATTAAGCTGTTGCTCAACAACCTGCACTACCGTGTCTTGAACGGTCTGTGCGGAGGCACCTGGATAGCTACCACTAATCTGGATCGCTGGCGGTGCGATATTGGGGTACTGGTTTATAGGCAGCGAGCGGATGGCGAGAGCACCAGCCAACATGATGACCAGTGCGATAACCCAGGCGAAAATCGGTCGATCAATGAAAAAGCGTGACATAACGCCCCCTTACAGCGAAGACGCAGCGGATGAACGAGAAAGGGGCTCTTCGCCCTCAGCTGGTGAACTGGATCCATTGGGTATAGGCTTGGGCTTGACTACCGCCCCAGGCTTCGCATTCTGAACCCCATCCAAGATCACTTGGTCGCCTGGCTCGAGGCCGTCATTGATCAGCCAATCCCCTCCGATACTGCGGTCGATGGTCACTTCACGCAGTTGCACTTTATTGTCATCGTCGATGACAAAAGCAGTCGCTGTACCCCTTGAGTCGCGCGTGATGCCGCGCTGAGGCACTAGTAGCGCTCGCTCTCGGACTCCTTGCTGCAGTTGCGTGCGCACGAACATACCCGGCAATAGCGTACCGTCCGGGTTTGGGAACACTGCACGCAGGGTCACTGCCCCGGTTCCTTGGTCGACACTGACCTCCGCGAACTGCAGCTTGCCCATATGCGGGTATGCCTTGCCGTTCTCAAGCGTGAGGCTAACCGGCACCTGATCTTCACTAGCGGTTTTCAATCGACCACTAGCCATGTCCTCCTTTAAGCGCAGGATCGCGGTGGAGGGCTGAACGATGTCGACGTAGATGGGATCCAGTTGCCGCACTGTGGCAAGTGCCTCGGTCTGATTGGCAGTGACCAGAGCGCCCTGAGTCACAGAGGAGCGGCCTATGCGACCTGAGATAGGTGCGGTTATGCGGGTGTAGCCTAAGTCAATGCGCGCTGTTTCAACATCCGCCTTTGCTTGCAGGTACTGCGCGCGCGCATCGTCACGATCCTGTTGACTGATAGCGCGCTTCTCGATCAGACGATCATAACGCTCGAACAGCAACCGGGCCGATTCCAGCGTGGCCTCAGCATGCGCCAAGGTGGAGCGATATGGGGCCGGATCAATCTGGTAGAGAATCTGGCCTGCCTTGACTTCGCTCCCTTCTTCGAACTGACGCTTGAGAAGTATGCCGCCCACTTGCGGACGCACCTCTGCAATCAGGAAGGCCGTGGTACGCCCAGGCAACTCGGAGGACAGCGTGACATCGCTTGGCTGCAGGGTGAATACGCCCACCTCCGCAGGCCCCTGAGGCGGCATACCTCCGGGCTTACCTGCATCGCACCCGGCGAGCACGAAAGCAGCGAGCAACGGCAAAGTCGCGTATGCGGCACGTGAACTGATCTTCATTGCGGACACCATGGAAAGCCATAAATAGAATGAACATTCATTCTATTTTGCCTGCAAGGGTATTTCAACTCATAATGCGTTCGCCACTATGACAGGAGGAAAAGATGAAGGACGCAGGCGCGACAGAAACGCCCTTGAGCAAAACCGAGCTCAGCCGTCAGAGACTATTGGATGCAGCAGCCGAGTGTTTCCGGAAAGAAGGATTTCATGGCACGAGCATTGCCAGAATTTCTCGAGCTGCTGGCATGAGCGCTGGTCATATCTATCATTTTTTTGCCAGCAAGGAATCTATCGTTCAGGCCATTGCCGAGCGCGAAGAGCATGACATTGCCAACTTGCAGCAAGATCTTGAGGAGAATGTCGGCAAGGATCTGGCCGAGATATTAGCCACACACACCGGCAAAATGATTCAGCGCAGCACTGATCCCGCCCATGCAAGTCTCACACTGGAACTGGCGGCCGAAGCGACGCGGAATCCTGCTGTAAGAGATATTCTTCAGCAATCGGATCGTGAAATAGGCAGTGGCTTCCAGCAAAAAGTCCGTCGAATGGGAGCCCCCGCTGGCATTGACGAAAATAAGCTTCATGTTCGCATGCAGATAGTTGTTGCAATCATGGAGGGATTGCGGCTGCGCGTGCTATGCAACCCCGGCCTTGATTTGGCCGCCGTGGAAAATGAAGTGAACAATATCATCCATTTTCTACTGCGAGAGCCGGATTGAAAGAAACCCTATGTAAGTCTTTCTATGCGCATGCGCAACCTGCCCGCCCATCGCCTTACTAGCTCAGCTAGATCGAACGGGCTACCCCACCACTTTCGTGTCACAACGCCTGACAACTAGGCGATACATCAATCAGCAGTTTCCCGGCGTTACCGGCGATGGCTGTAGCGAGCTCATCAATAATCTTCTGGTGCGCCAACACCAGGCTGCTCAATGCTATGTCAGCAGGCTCACGAAAGCGCCCCGAACAGGTGATAACTTTCGGCGCCTGCCCGACTGCGCGTAGATTGACACGCCATATGGCATCCAGCAGCGCGTAGTTCCCAGGGAGCGATTCGAAACGCCGGATGTCGACTCGAACGGACAACGTCGCTCGCTTTGGATCCTTGACCAGCCCAGATATATCGCGCACGCCCAAGCGGCGCTCAAGCCGAGCAGTCAGAGCATCGTGAAACTCGTCAGCCAGCGGCGTGGCCCAACGCTCGCTCTCCAAGATCACCAAACGACCCTGGTCACGCCGTACAACGAGCTGCGGCAGATCGACCTGGGCCGGCATGCGCACGCCGAGCATCTCGAACTGGTAGTCAGCGGTGGAAGGCAACGGCACTGTCTCTTCGAGCACATCTTGCAGCGTGTAATAGTTCGGCGTTGGCGACGTACAACCAAACAGGCCAATACTGGCGAACACTACGATGATGAGGGTTTTCATGGCACTACTCCTGATCCAGAACAGGTACGCTCGAGGGTGCCTCATAGGCCTCCACGCTTCGTTGAATACCGCGCCCCCGTATCAGGGACTCTGGATTGCGCGTCAGGAAATCAGACAATACACGTACAGAGCGGGCAGTTCGCTGGAACTCACTAACTATCTGGCCCAGCTGCTGGCGCTCCGGCGAGTCCTCAGCAAGCGCCGCGTTGACGGAGTCTAGGCTGGTGCTGAGGCCGGCCAAGGTATCGTTAACCTGAGGCAGTAACTCGCCGTTCACTTGCCGCAACGTCCTGTTTAGTTCACTCAAACTACGGTTGAGATTGCCAGCGATCTCATCCAGCGGTAATTTGCTCACTTTCTCGACAATGCCCTGCAATTGCTCCTGAACCTTATCGAGATCACCGGGCACCGTGGGAATCCTCAGCGGTCGAGCGGCCACGTCGAAATCGACCGGCATGGCGCCGGTGATGAAACTCAGCGATACATACAGTTGGCCGGTAAGTAGGTTGCTGCTCTTGGCTTGCGCACGCAGCCCCTGCTTGACGAACGTCTGCAGCAACCGTGCGGCCCCCTCTTCGCCCTGCGCCCCCATGATCGAAAGCAGCTTCTCGTTGGCCTTGCCCAGACGCTCAGGATAGATGACCGCACCGACCTGACTCATGAAACCCTTGCTGGCCGGATCGTAGTCAAGGTTGACCGAAACGACACGACCGATGCTTACCCCTAAAAACTCCACCGGTGCGTTCTGCACAAGCCCGCGCAGCGGTTGCTTGAAACTCATGTTGATGTAGTGAGCCTCACCATCGGGCGGAGCCAGCGCTGACTCCTGGTCACTGAACAGCTCGAAACGGTCACCCTCTCGGGCCGGCTTGGCGTCAGGACTGTAACGGGGCTCAATGAACGCCAGCCCCCCCGCTAGAATGGTCGATAGCGATTCGGTGTTGACCTTCAGGCCATTGGCACCCACGCTGACATCGACACCGCTGGCGTTCCAAAAGCGTGTATCCGAGGTCACGTACTGGTCGTTGGGGGTTCGCACGAAAACCTCAACGTCTACCCCTTTGCCATCGTCGGCCAGTCGATATGACACCACCTGCCCTACCTTGATTTGCCTGTAATAAACTGGTGACCCGATATCCAGTGAGCCCAGATCCTCGGTGGACAGCTTGAATCGCTTGCCCTGCTCCCCGTAAGTGATCGGCGGCGGAGTCTCCAGACCGACAAAGGCACGCATGGTCTTTTTCGCCTCGCCGGCATCTGCACCGATGAATGCACCGGAAAGCAGAGTATCTATCCCGGAAACGCCCCCTGCCCCGATCCGTGGGCGTACCACCCAAAACAAGGAGTCTTCGGCGGTAAATGACTGCGCCGTGGCCTTGAGTTCAATCGTGGCGACCACATGACTGCGATCCGGCGCCAGGGTGATGGCGATAACCTGGCCGATGACCACGTTCTTGTACTTGACCTGTGTCTTGTTCGCCTCTAGCCCTTCGGCCGTCTGGAAGCTGATGGTGATCACTGGCCCCTGCTCCAAGCTGCTGCTGATCAACATCGACAAACCGATCAAAGCAGCGACAACGGGCACCAGCCATATTAGTGAGACGACATAGCGACGAGTTTTCACGGCAGGCCGTGCCGCCGCGGATGGAATGGAAACCGTAGAGTCAGACATTTTCAGCCTCTGCATCCCAGATCAGACGTGGATCGAAAGCCATGGCGGAGAGCATCGTCAGGACGACCACTAGGCCGAAGAAAACGATACCCAGCAGCGGCTCTATGGAACTCAACGAACGGAACTGCACTAACGCGGCGACCAGCGCCACCACCAGAACATCCAACATCGACCAGTAGCCGATCAACTCTATGAATCGATAGAGTTGCGCACGTTCGCGCATGGCCCAGAGACTCTTGGACTGACACGAGACCAGTAGAATGCCCAGCGCGATGAACTTGAGGCAGGGAACCACCATACTGGCAAAGAAGATCAGCGCCGCGATGTCCCATGAGCCATGTTTCCAGAACTCCACAACACCGCTCATGATGGTACTTTCCGCAGCGCTGCCCAGCAGATTGGTACGCATTACAGGTAGAACGTTGGCGGGAACGTAGAAAACCAGCGCCGCAATCAACAGCGCCCAGCTACGGGCGTAACTGTCAGGCTTACGCGCATGGACTCTAGCCCCGCAGCGAGGACAGCTGTGCACATTTATCCGGCAGACATTCGCACAATCATGGCAGAGCCCCAGGCCGAGTTGACGCGCATAGGCGAGAGCCGTCATTTCAGCTGCTCCCTGAAGTCTTCCCAAAGGTATCGGACGCTCTTGTCTGAAACGAGTATCAGCAATACCGCAAGCATGCTCAAAGTCCACAAGCCGAATCCGGGGTGCACGTCGAGCATGCCGGCAAGCTTGATCAGAGCCACCAGGATGCCAAGCAGACAGACCTCAAGCATGTTCCAAGGGCGCAATCGTTCGATTGCGCGCATGCAAACCCTGAAACCGGGCGCGACCCTTCCGTAGCAAGCATGACCGTATAACCAGCACAACAATGCAATCTGCACCATCGGCACAAGAATCACAGTCGCACCCGCGACAATCGCAACGGGCATGATCAGGCCATGTCCCAACGCGAAAACCGACTGCGACAAGGTAGTCTGGTTGGTTAGGCCTTGTATATTTATGGTAAGGAGCGGCAGCGTATTGCTAAATACGAACAGCAACGCGGCAGTGATGGACAAAGCCAGGTGAGCCTGGATGCTCATGAGTCGATGACGTTCGAGTACCGCACCGCAGCGCGTGCATTCGATCACCTGACCCGGCTGTAACGGTATCCTCCCGTACAATGAATCGCAGTGTTCGCATATTAGCCAGCGAACACTCAAACCCAAGGAACGCTCTTGGTCGCCCATACGGTCTATTTCCATGGCTCGGCGGTGGGATGGTACCTGTGGCCAGGCGCTGGGCCGGGCCCAGGAACCAAGACGGGAGGCCCCGCAGGAGCGGGCGGCGGTGGGGCAGGAACCAAGGGGACACACGCTGAAAGCGTTGCAACGACGGACAGGCCGACACCGCATTTGGCAAGGATTTCCAGTAGTCTGCTGGTGCCAATTATGCGACCGAAGACTTGATTTGGCCGATGATTCATATGCCACCTCATTGATGTGAAACAGAGGGAAGATGAGCAATTTTCTCAGCGTCTTCCGACAGTGAAGATCGAGACGTCACCCCCAAATTCACGGATAGGCTGCCGCCGAGAGCAAGCATCAGAGACACATCGTTAATGAGTAGATCGCGCCGTGCCTGCGCCAGCGCGAGTTCGCTGTTTCTGAGCGTGCGGCGAGCATCCAGCCAGGTGCGCAGCGTGCTGGCTCCAGTGCGATAGCGCACCTCGTACATTCGCTCTACATCGACAGCCGCATCGAATGAACGCGCCTTCGCGCCAATCTGCAGCGCATACTGGTCTCGTGCCGAAAGCGAGTCTTGGACTTCTTTCAGGGCTTCGTAGAGCGTCGTCCGAAACTGGCTGGCTGACTGCAGGTAAGTGGTGCCGGCGATCTCGGTGTTGAACTTCATCTGACCCAGGTTGAGAAATGGCAGACTCAGCCCTGCCCCCAAGGTGGCCACCGGGTTGCTCAACACACTACCAAGCGACGTGCCTCCACTCTCCATGGAACCTGTAAGGCTCAACCTGGGGTAATAGCTGCGAGCCGTCACATCGACTTCAATCAGCGATTCGCGCAAGCGCAGCTCAGCGGCGCGCAGGTCGGGGCGGCGACCCAATAGCTCCGCTGGCAAGCCCTCTTCGACGGTGAGCATCTGTGCATCCGATAGAGTCTGCGGTTCGTCGTTCAGCGGAAGCGATTGGCCATCCAAGAGGGCTGCGATGGCATTGCGCGTCTCCTCGCGTTGCTGCACCAGCGCACTCTGTGCCGCCAGCTCGCTCTCCAAATTCTGCTGCGCTTCGCGCAGCTCCAGAAGAGAGACCTGACCTGCCTGACGCTGTACGCTGACCAACTCGACGATACGCGACAACTCTGTCAGGTTCTCTTCACCCGCCGAGATGGACTGGTTGAGATAAGCGAGCGTCCAGTAATCGCGGCAGACGTCCGCAACCAACGACAGTGCCGTGTACTGCAAATCCTGCGCGCTGGCTTCGGCTGCCCAGCGCTTCGCGTCGCGTGCTGCGCGCAAGCGTCCCCACAGATCAATCTCCCAACTCAGAGAGTTCGTACTGCCGTACTGATGCGTCGTGTTGTCGCTCGAATCAAGTCGACGGCTCGCGTTGCCCGAGAGATCCGCGCTGGGCTGCGGGAGCAGGTCATTGCTCGCCAACCCAACGGACAAGCGTGCTTTGCGTAATGCAAATCCGGCCGAGGCAAGGTCTGAGTTCACCCTCAGGGCCTGATCGACCAGGCGATTGAGGCGTAGATCCCAGAAGCTCTCCCACCAGGGATCTTCGGTCACCGCTTGCGCAGGAAAGGTCGCGCCAGTTGCCACAACCTGCCTGCTGCCACTGCCAGCGAAATCCCGTTGGCCGTAATGCAAAGGGGCTTCGAGTGGCGCGACCTGTTGACGATACTGATCGCCAGTGGTGCAGCCGGCCAGACACATCGCCAACAGCAGTGAGGATTTAGAAAAATACGTCATTCGCGAGACAAAGCCTCTACGGGGTCAAGTCGGGCTGCGCTGCGTGCGGGCATGAATCCGAACACGATGCCGATCAGCGATGAGCAAGCGAACGCAGAGATGATTGAGGTCGTGGAAAACACTAGGGAGAAGCCGATCTGAGCGGCATCGAGAGCTGCCCCCAAGGTAAGTGCCACCCCCACTCCAGCCATGCCGCCAAGCAGGCAAACAATGACCGACTCGATCAGGAACTGCTGCTGGATGTCGCTTTGCCGCGCCCCCACCGCCATGCGAACCCCAATTTCCCTAGTGCGCTCCGTCACCGAGACCAGCATAATGTTCATCACACCAATGCCGCCTACCACGAGGGCGATGGCGGCAATGGCGCCAATCATGACCCGCATCGTTCCCGTGGTTTTCTCAATCGTCTCGCGTATCTGTTCACTGTTGCTCATGTAGAAGTCGCGCGTGCCATGACGGCGTTCCAACAGGCTGCCGATCGCATTTTCAGCGGCGCTCATGGACATGTTGTCCGCCACTCGCACGGTGACGCTGGACAGATGTTGCTGGCCAAGCATGCGTGAGCTGACCACTGTGTAGGGCACCCAGACATTCAAGGCTGAGGTATCACCCATCGCGTTGTTCTGCTTTTTAGCAACGGCGACCACCCTGGCCGGCACTTTGCCGAGAAGAATGATCTTTCCGATGGGTTCCTCTTGCCTTGCGAAAAAGCGCTCTTTCATGTTCTGGTCGATGACGACCACTTGTTGAAGACGATTGACTGCATCGGCGCGAAAAAATCGGCCCCGCTCGACCTCCATGCCACGCGTGATGAAATAGCCATAGCCCACGCCGTTCACAGACGCCGTTGCCGACTGGTTGCCATATTGCGCGGTCACCGAGGTCGAAACATTCGGGGTCGCACCATCCACATAGCGCTGTTTGGCGAGGGCCTCAACGTCGCCGGGCATAAGCGTTTCGATTTTCTTCGATTTGAGATCGCCGAAGCCGCTGCCCGGAAAGATGTCGATCGTGTTTGTTCCCAGAGAAGAAATGCTCGACAGGATCTGCTGCTGTGCCCCTGCTCCCAGTGCAACCACGGAGACAACCGAGGCGATGCCAATGATGATGCCGAGCATCGTCAAGAATGTGCGCATGCGGTGCGCATTCATTGCCAGCAGCGCCATGCGAAAAGCCTCCAAAAGGCGGTCTCGTGCCGCCTGCCATTGGCTGTTGCTCTGCGGCGCATGTGCGCGCAGGCCTTGTTCCTTGGCCTCAGAACCACTTTCGGGCTTGCGCCGATCGGCCACGATGCGGCCGTCGCGAAGCTCGATGACCCGTTGGGCGTGCTCGGCCACCCCCATATCGTGAGTCACTAGCACGATGGTATGCCCCTCGGCGTGTAGCTCTTTGAGGATGGTCATGACCTCAGCGCCAGAACGCGAGTCCAGCGCGCCCGTCGGCTCATCGGCCAGGATAATGTCGCCGCCGTTCATCAGCGCTCGAGCAATAGAGACGCGTTGCTGCTGGCCTCCGGAGAGCTGACTGGGTGTGTGCTCCGAGCGCTGTGAGAGCCCAAGCCGGGCAAGCAGATGTTGCGAGCGCGCTCTACGCGAGTGCGCCCCCATGCCCGCGTATATCGCTGGCACCTCGACATTGCCCGTGGCGCTGAGTTCGCCCAGCAGGTGGTAGCGCTGAAAAATAAAGCCGAAATGCTCGCGACGTAAAGTCGCCAGTTCATCTGGCTCCATGCCACCCGTCTCGCGGCCCCCAAAGCGGTAACTGCCAGACGTAGGGCGATCCAGGCAACCCAGGATGTTCATAAGTGTCGACTTGCCTGAACCGGACTGGCCGACGATGGCCACCATTTCTCCCGCACGAATGTCCAGATCCACGTCGTTAAGAACGACCAGGGTCTCGTCACCCGTCGGGTACTCGCGCTGCAATCGGCGCACCTGAATCAACGCGTCGTTCATGATCGAGTTCATAGCGGGGGCGCAGGCATGCCGGCAGGCGCTGGACTATTTTGTGCGAGCTTTGAATCAGCGTTGTTAGCTTCGCCGATGACCACGCGCTCTCCCTCTTGCAGTCCCTCCTGAACTTCAACCTCGGCACCGTTGTCGAGTCCGATGAGCACCGTTCGCTCATGGGGGCGATCGCTGTCATCAAGCACGCGAACAGTGTGGCGCCCCCCCTCGACATCGTCACTGAGTGCGGCGGACGGAATGATTAAGACCCCACTCGCCTTGTCCATCACGATGCTCACGTGCGCGGTCATGTAGGTTCGCAAATCACCCTTGGGGTTACTTACATCGAATAGTCCATGGTAGTAAACCGCCAAGTCTGTGGCCGAAGAGGTGCTGCTGCTTTCCTCATCAACGACCGACTCAGGCGCAGGTGCGATGTCGCGCAACTGACTGGTGTAGCGTTGTCCGGGTTTGCCCAGAATAGTGAAGTAAACCTCCTGGCCTACTTGGGTGTGAACCACATCCGCTTCGGATACCTCTGCATAGACCGTCATCGTCGACAAGTCCCCGAGCATCACGATAGTGGGTGTGCTGAGCGCAGCATTGACTGTCTGTCCTTGCTTGGACACGACGGAAAGTACGGTGCCCGTGATCGGTGCAGTGATCTTTGTGTACTCTAGGTTGGTGCGCGCATTCGCGACCTCGGTCTGCTGCTGTGCAATGTCGGCGTCAAGCGCCTTGATTTGGGCACGGGTGGATTCGAGTCGCGCCTTGGCGCTGTCATAGTCAGCCTGCGAGGTGGCATCGGCAGCCAGCATTGTGCGTTGCCGTGCATGCGCCAATTCGTACTCGCGCAAGTTGGCGACCTGAACCTGTCGGTTGGCTCTTGCGTTTTCGAGCGCGGCTTGCGCCTTGGTCAGTGCGTTACGCTGCGTGCGTGAATCGATCTCGGCGATCAGATCGCCTGCAGCGACATGGTCACCCAGTTTGACGTTGAGTCTTTCTATACGCCCTGAGGCTTGTGCGCCGACCCCTACCAGATTGGACGGCTTGATTGTTCCCGTCGCCTCGATGGTCTGCGAGATATCGCCACGTGTCACCGGCGCAGCAAGTAACTCCGGACTTGGATCGGACTTGAGCACTGACCCTATGCCGTAGATAGCCAGACCCAATGCGACCAAGCCGATAACCAGCCGAAAGTGCTGTTTTTTTTTCTTTGCGCCACTCATGGAAAGCCAATTCTTTTCAAAGAAAAATTACTTATCACCGCAGCCATACGCATGACAGTTGAGGTGGATGGATTGGCGTCTTAGGCCAAGACTTGAAAGTGCATAGCGATGACACCTGTAACTGGGAGAAGAGCTTATCCCCATCCAATGTCAACGGCGGTCTTGAAGCGTTAAGCTGGGTAAAAGTGGTCGATCCACCACTGTTTTTTGGATGGATATCTGAAATAATTCGCTCATGATCAAGCTACTGCTGGTCGATGACGACACCGAACTGACCGCGATGCTCTCCCGATACTTTTGGGGCGAGGGTTTTGCCGTGACTTGCGTAAATGACGGAGAGCAAGGAATTGTTCAGGCGCTCACGCAGAGCTACGCACTGGTGATATTGGATATCATGTTGCCGCGCCTCTCCGGCATCGAAGTGCTCAAGAGGATCCGGAGCACGAGTAACGTTCCCGTTCTCATGCTGACGGCACGGGGCGACGACGTTGACCGTATCGTCGGGCTCGACATGGGCGCAGACGACTATGTGCCCAAGCCATGCACATCCGGCGAACTGGTGGCACGTGTCAGGGCAATCTTGAGGCGTGCGGATGGCCTGTCCGCGGCTAGCGCCGGAGGCACGTCGCGCGTACTGCAGACAGGTGGCCTCTGCCTGTGGCCTGGCAGCCGCAAGGTCATCTGGCAAGGAACGCCCTTAACCTTGACTGGCACCGAATTCAGCCTGCTTGAGGTGCTGGCTCTTAATGCCGGCAAGTTGATAAGCAAGCAGGAGATTTCTCAACAAGCGTTCAATCGTCCGCTCGCGCGCTTCGACCGACGTATCGACGTTCACATCAGCAGCATCAGGCAGAAGCTCGGCATGCGCCCTGACGGCCAGTCGTGGATACAGAGTGTCCGCGGCTTGGGTTATCAGCTCCTGGAGGACTGAAGATGGTTCACTGGAAACCGGGACGGTTGTTTTGGAAACTGGTGTTTGCGCTCTGCATGAGTATGGTGCTCTCCGTCGCAGGGGCAGTGGCCTTTCTTCTGTTGACTGGCCGACAGCCACCACCTGCGGACGACCTTGCCACCATTGGCATTTTCCCCATCGTTCCAATGATTTCAGGTGCGCTCGCCATTCTGTGCACCGGCCTGGTATTGGCTTGGTACCTGGCGCGACCGCTTCAGCACTTGCGCTGGGCGTTACATGAGGTTGCACAGGGCCGGCTGGATACGCGTATACAGCCCTTGATGCACCGTCGTAATGACGAGATTGCTGATTTGGCCCAAGACTTTGATCGGATGGCGTCTCAACTGCAACAATTGACTGAGTCGCGCACGATACTGCTCCATAACATTTCGCATGAACTACGCTCTCCACTGGCGCGGATACAGGCCGCGCTCGGTCTCATGGGGAAGAGCACGGCACCTCAAGACCTCGATGCTCTGACCCAGCGAATTAGGAGGGAGAGCGAAGCGCTAGATTCACTTGTGGGTGAACTGTTGACCTTGCATCGATTGGATGGGAGATCAGTCGCCTACCCTCATTGCGATTTGGACGTCATAGAACTCGTCGATGCAATTGCAGAGGATGCACACTTTGAAGCGCAAGCCGCTTTAAAGTCTGTCGTCTTGCGGGCACCGGATAAATTTATTGCCGATGTAAATGGCGAGCTGGTGTACCAAGCGATCGAAAATGTTGTCAGAAACGCAGTTAAATTCAGTCCGCGGGGGAAGGGAGTCGAAATCGAAGGCACCATCATTAATGATGGCAAGGCTTTGGAAATAGTGGTGAGTGATCGCGGCTCTGGCGTACCACGGGATCAACTGGATAACATTTTTGATCCTTTCGTGCGGGTCGGAGGGACTGAGTCGATCCAGGGGACTGGATTGGGGCTAGCAATCGCAAGGCGAGCTATCGAGTTGCACGGTGGGAAAGTGAGTGCAGCGCCACGCAATGGGGGTGGACTGGTTGTCAAGATGATGCTTCTGAAGCAGTGGCCTCATTAGCAGTCCAATTCTGATCCAGTCGCTACGCATCGCAGAAATGAGTGACGCGCATGAAACCAAGCCCGCCATCGCCGCACTCGTCTATGACTTTTCAGCACAAGCATGATCAGTGTTGTCTATATCCTACCGCGGCATAGATTGCCCCGCCCGGTCTTTACCAAAAGCCCCAGCACGCCTCCTACAATCAGGTAGTACGCGGGTACTAACGGATGACCTCTAACAGCCAAGCGTTGATCACTGGCACAGTACCTGCTGCACAGAGCTAAGCTGATCGCCTCACGATGACAGAGGCAGCAAACGACTAATGCTACATGGATACATAATCCGAAAGCACCTCCCATTTGCCAAGATCTCAGCTAAAACAGGTGGTTCTAGAAATCCAAAGACACCTTCAATTTCGGCGGGAACTGTCATATGCTCGATTGCGCACTGGATTCCTAACCGTCAGTAGGCCTCATGTCAAAACTACAATCGCCGGCAAATCACCGAATCAAACGTCAAACTGTGGCCGAGGCCCTGAGCGAGTCGCTTCGAGAGCGCATCTTGAACGGCGAGTTCAAAGAAGGGGAGACGCTCATCCAGGAAACGATTGCTGCCGAATACGACGTCAGCCGGATGCCTGTTCGAGAGGCGTTCAAGGAGCTGGAGGCCTCGGGCCTGATCACGTCGAAAGCCCACAAGGGATCAGTTGTAAGCTCAATCCCAATGGAACAGATCCAAGAGCTTTTTGATCTGCGGTCAAACCTCGAAGGAGAGCTGCTGCAGTACTCCCTTCCCAACCTGACAGACGAACAGCTTGCCTACTCCAAACAACTGCTGCCACAGCTGGAAGAGGCGTATCACAATGACGACATGTCGAACTGGGGGAGGCTCAACTGGGAGTTTCACCTGAGCCTCTACGCGGGTGCAGATCGGGTTCAGACACTATCGATTGTGCAGGGCATCAACATCCAGACAGACAGGTACATTCGGCTGCAGTTACTGCTAACCGAAGGCAAGGAAGAGGCAGAGATCGACCACCGCGAGCTTCTCAAGCTTTGCGAAGCGCGAGACACGAAAAAAGCAGTTAAATTCCTACGACAGCACATCAATGAAGCAGGCACCAACCTGCTTAAGGTGCTGGGCAAGAAACGCGGAAAATCCGCCAGCTAGGCCGGCGTGACCGAGCCCTCCTCAGCTCAATTGAAATCCGTGGGCAAGGGGGTCTCGGCTATCAACAAAGATCGTGTTGTGTCCGATCACTCTCGCCCAACCAGCGACACTGGGCAGAATTGCCTGATAGTCACCGACGGCCGTACTCGATTCAACACGGCAATCGAAGAGAGTACCGATGATGCTCTCATGTACGAACGTATCGCCCAGAGCGAGGCGCCCTCTCGCGACTAACTGAGCCATGCGAGCTGAAGATCCGGTTCCGCAAGGAGATCTATCGATCGCCTTATCACCGTAGAACACTGCGTTCCTAGCGTCAGCTCGTTGATTCTTAGGCTTATCACACCACATTACGTGACTAACGCCACTGATACGATGATCTTCAGGGTGGATCGGTTTCAGTACATCCTGAGCAGCCTCGCGCACCAGAGGACTGAAACGCACGATGTCTCGCACAGACATACCGTCTAGCCCCAACCACCCCGCTTGAGGCTCCACTATCGCGTAGAAATTGCCACCGTAGGAGAGATCAATCGTTAACGGCCCAAGACCAGGAACATCGATCACAACGTCACGTGAGTGCAGGTAACTGGCCACATTGAAAAGGCGAACCTGCTCAACATAATCCCCGCTCTTGGTGTACTCAATCGCAACGCGTCCGGCTGGCGTTTCTATCGCAAGGCTGCCATCAACCCTCGGAACAATCAAACCCGCCTCCAAAGCTGCAGTCACTGTTCCTATGGTTCCGTGTCCGCACATAGGCAGACAGCCACTGACCTCAATGAAAAGCACCCCCGCATCGCAGTCAGAACGAGACGATGGATACAAGATCGAACCAGACATCACATCATGCCCACGTGGCTCAAACATCAGTGCCTGCCTCACCCAATCATGGTCACGCTCGAATAGCTTGCGCTTTTCCGCCATCGAAACGTTTGGCAATACCGGAGCCCCTCCTGCCACAACTCGAACAGGGTTCCCACATGTGTGAGCATCAATGCAAAAGAACGTGTGTCGGGTCATTTGGGACTCCAGTTAGCTTCAGGCGAAGCGGCTAATTGCATAAGGGGCGAGATCGATTAAAGCGGGCTTGCCAAACACCAGATCACAGACGAGGCGACCCGTTGTCGCCGCCTGGGTTAAACCCAGATGCCCGTGACCGAACGCGTAAACCACACGAGGATTAGAAGGAGATGTGCCTATCACCGGCAGGCTGTCAGGTGTCGTCGGCCTATGGCCAGCCCAATGCACGCCACCCTGCGACCGAAGCCCCGGCAGATACATAGAGGCAAGCTCAACCAGCGCCTTAGAACGCTTGAAATTGGGTACTGCGTCTAACCCCCCGAACTCAGCAGCCCCTCCTATGCGCAGTCCGATGGACAGGGGCGTCGCCACGAAATGGCGCTCTGCAAAAATCACCTCCCGCCCAAGCTTTACTCCCGGCCGAGCAATGGTGGAGTTGTAGCCCCGCTCACTCTCAAGAAGCACCCTGTCACCGATTCGCGCCGCAAGAACTCCCGACCATGCGCCACAGGCAACCACAACTTTGTCAGCCTCGATAAATTGACCACCGTCCAAGACTAAGGCTGCCGCCCCTCTACCCACCGTGGAACAAATATCTCTCACCCTCCCCTGCACAACTAGCAAGCCGCTTCGAACAAGAGACTCACGCAGCTTATCTACCAATGCCTTTGGATCACTCACCTGCGACCACTGCGGAGTGAAGATACCTTTTACAACGGAATGACTGAGTGCCGGCTCCATCTCCCTGACCTCGGCTCCAGAAAGCGAGATCACCTCTACACCATGGGAAGCCTTTAAATCCCAAAATTTCTGATCGCGCTGAAATGCATCCTGGTGCTCATAAACGGTTAGAGCCCCCTCACGATGCAAATCTCCCATCAGGCCGTGCTGCTCCAGCATAGGCAACAAATCGTCGTAGACCCTCTTGTTGATCTGAGCCAGAGCCTCTGAGAGGCGCTGGAGCTCGCTCTCGCTAGACGCTTTAGAGAACTTCAGTAGCCAAGGAATCAGCTTGGGCGCATGCATGGGGCGAATTGCGAGCGGGCCAAGAGGATCAAGCAACCACCCAGGAACTTTCCTCAGCACACCAGGCACACAGGCTGGAATTACCTCTGTAACACCAATGCCTGCAGCATTTCCATTTGATGCTTTATCGCCCAAAGGGTCAGGGTCGACCACCGTGACCCTGACCCCCTCATTGAGCAGGTGATGAGCAACAGACAGGCCGACGATTCCAGCCCCCACCACCACAATATGCGTCATGAATTTGTCCCTTGAGTACAGAACTACCGAAAGCTGAAGCCTGATAGCGACAATCAGAAGAACGCACTGGGTTTCACCAGCGTGCAACACCTAGAGTCACGATACCGGTCGCTCTATTAAGTTCCAGAGCGACTTTTCCTCAGCGCAAGTAATAGGTGCTCTTTTGCATCCAAAATATGCTTATGCATGTATGCCACCACCGCTTCCACGTCACGGGCCTCGCAAAGGCGAAGGATTTCATGGTGCTCTCTTTCGGCATCCTCGAGATCATCCGTCAGAAGCAACTGCAGCCGAATGTAGCGATCAGTTTGAACATTAATGTTCTGCACGATTGACAGCGTTTGTGCATGGCCTGCTGCGATGTACAAGCTTTTGTGAAACTCCCAATTCAGTCCCCCCCAACGACCGACATCACGGTTGTGGTACGCATCGTCCAACTCAACCAGCAGCGACTTTGCAACCGCTAAATGGTCTGCAGTCATCAGGGGAACCGACACAGCCAAAAGTCTGCACTCAAGCAAGGCTCTCAGATCAAACAGCTCGCCAACCTGGTCAGTCGGCACTGCTGTGACGACCGCTCCCTTGTGAATTTTGAGACTGATCAACCCAGAGGCTTCGAGCTCCCGGAAAGCCTCCCGAACAGGCATACGACTCACATCGTACTCGGCCGCGATAGCCTCTTGGATGAGAGCATCTCCCTCCTTGAACTCACCATTGAGTATCCGCTCACGGAGCGACTCAGCCAGTGCGGCAGGCAAGCTCATCCGCTTGATCCGATAGCTTGCTGGTAACGCTAAATTCTTCGCCATATCACTCACTTCGATGAACCGGCCTGCGCAAGCATGCTCCCAGCCGCACAGCATGAGGCCTTTCTGCACTTGCGCCCCAAGACAGCAGCCACAAGCGGAATACGGCTAAATAATACTGGATCCTGAATCCGCAAGACAGTGGCAGTCAAGCACAATCTTCATGATCCAGCCTATCGGGCTTCGCTACTTTGATACCAAGGTTATTCAGGCTAGTTAGAACACAATTGAAAGATTCTGTGGATCCAGGATACATTCCACATGAATGACAGACCACCCCAGAGAAACAAGGAATGACCTCTACACAACCCGCTCCCCCCATGCATCGACGAGTACTGATTGCCAGCCTCACCGGCAGCGCGATTGAGTGGTTCGACTACTTCCTCTACGGAACAGTCGCGGCACTCGTATTCAATAAACTGTTCTTCCCTACCTTCGATCCCGTTGTGGGCCTCCTGCTTTCTTACCTGTCCTTCAGCTTGACCTTTTTCGTAAGACCTTTCGGCGGCATCGTGCTTTCGCACATTGGCGACCGGATTGGGCGCAAGAAAACGTTAGTGCTCACGCTTGCAATGATGGGAAGTGCAACGGTACTAATCGGATGCCTTCCAACTTACGAAATGATTGGGGTCTGGGCGCCCGTGATGCTCGTCCTCCTGCGCATAGTGCAAGGCCTCGGAATATCGGGCGAGTGGGGAGGCGCACTGTTGCTTGCCTATGAATATGCCCCGGAGAATCGCAAAGCCCTCTACGCCTGCGTGCCACAGATGGGCGTACCGCTAGGAATGCTATTAGCCACTCTCGCGATGACCGCCATGAGCACACTGCCAGACGAAGATTTTTTTGCCTGGGGATGGCGAGTACCGTTTTTAGCTAGCGCAGGCCTAGTGTTTCTCGGGCTATGGATCCGCCGTGGCATAGACGAAACACCAGAATTCGCCAAGGCCAAGCAACGCGGAAAAGTAGAGACCGCCCCGATTATCGAAACGGTAAAACACCACTGGCGCGCGGTTATCGTCGCGACTGGATCAAAGGTGGTAGAAACTGCACCTTTTTATGTATTCACAACCTTCGTCGTGAGCTACGCCACAGGAACATTGGCCTTTGATCGCGTAACCGTTTTGAATTCGATTACGATCGCAGCCACGGTCACCTGCCTAGCGATACCGCTCATGGGGCTGCTCGCCGATCGTGTTGGCGCTCGCAAGGTATACATCACCGGCAGCCTTGCAATGGCCGCATTCGCAGCCCCCTACTTCATGCTTCTCGACACAGGGGAAACCTGGGGCATCACCCTCGCATCCATAATTGCAATCGGCGTGATCTGGGCACCAATCGTGGCGACACTGGGCACCATAATGGCCGGGCTTTTCAGCACCGAGGTTCGGTTTACTGGCATAACACTTGGCTCCCAGATAGGTGCTGCCATTGCTGGAGGAACAGCCCCCTTGATCGCTACCTGGCTACTGAAAGAAGCAGGGGGCATTTGGACATCAATCGCAATCTACATACTCATTTGCGCAATGATATCCGTAGTAGCGGTCTGGCGAGGACGCCCCGCTCAAGCCGTAGCGGCTTAGCACCCAATCGGAAGGCGCCATCTGCACTTATGGCGCCCAGCTAAGCCGAGAGCGCTCGCTGCCTCGATAACAGTCAGATAGCCACCTTCATCTGTGCTTGTTGCAAGGCACGCTTCAGATTCACGCCCGCATGAAATATGTGATCCCGCAGCAGGCTCACAGCCTCTTGAACATTGCCCTCCCCGCAGAGCTTCAGAAGCTGACGATGCTCACTGATTGCAGTGCTGACGTTCTCTGTCAGCACGAGCTGCAAGCGTATATATCGATCCGTCTGCTGATTCACCCCTTGAGCAATAGCCAACGTCTGAACCTTTTCTGAAGGGACATAGAGGCTGCGATGGAATTCCCAGTTAAGCGCCCCCCAACGTAATACATCCTGGGAAAGGTACGCGGCCTCGAGCTCAGGGAGAACAGCCTCAGAAACACCCAGGTGCTCTGCGGTCATTCCAGGGATCGCGTGAGCCAGAAGCTCACACTCCAACGCTACGCGAAGATCAAAAAGCTCGTGAATTTGCTCCAGGGGCAATCCAGTCACAATCGCCCCCTTGTGGATTCGACTAGCAATGAAACCAGAAGCCTCTAGCTGACGAAAAGCCTCCCTAACCGGCATACGGCTGACCTCGTACTCAGCAGCAATCGCCTCCTGAATCAGGGGTGTGCCTTCCTTCAGCTCACCGTTAAGAATTCTTCCACGTAGCGACTCAGCAAGAGCTTCCGAAATGCTTCGGCGCTGAATTTTATGCGACGGACGAGCGATCAGTATTTTTAGCATTTCTCAGAGTGAAGCTGGATATGATCAGGGATCCTGCATCCATAATCCCTTGAATCGAGAATTATGACCTATAGACAGTCTTAATTGGATGAAAATTTTCAATGAAGCCTGCAATTGTCTAGACTTAACGAACAGATGAACTGTAGATTGGATACAGTGTCCACCATGCTCACCATTTCACACACCTGAGTAAAGGCCTTCAGCTTTCGCAGAAATGGCTAACAAGGCAGCGTGAGAAACAGCGATGGCACAAAGGACAGCTAGATGGAGGTAACCGTCACGCTCAATTTTCCGGCGCGGCTACCCCACCCCATCCAGGCTGAAACGCAATGAATAAGGCGGTCTCGACTGCCCCTGTGAAACTGCCTAAAGCGAGGATTTGAATGTCTATTACAGGTCAGCTTTTGATCGGCAAGCTCAGCTTTCAAGGTCAAAACGGTCAAATTTACGGACTGAACGCTGCAACCGGCGAGCGACTGGAACCAGCATTTGGTGGCGCCACCCTCGAAGATCTCGAACATGCCTGCAGGCTGGCAGACGAGGCATTCGATGAGTACCGGGAGACCAGCCTCGAAAATCGAGCAGCGTTCCTGGAAAGAATCGGAAAGAACATCATGGAGCTCGGCGACGAGCTCGTTGAACGATGCATGCTGGAAACAGGCCTACCCCGAGGGCGCGTTGAAGGAGAGCGAGGCCGAACCGTTGGTCAGCTCTCTCTCTTCGCCGCAGTCCTGCGCGAGGGCGGATTCCTGGACGCACGTATTGATCCGGCCATTCCAAACCGCCAACCCGCGCCGCGAGTCGACTTGCGCCTCAGGAACATCGCAATGGGGCCAGTAGCAGTATTTGGGGCCTCGAATTTTCCACTGGCCTTCTCTGTCGCTGGGGGCGACACCGCATCAGCCCTGGCCGCTGGATGCCCCGTAATCGTAAAAGCACACTCAGCCCACCCAGGAACTGCCGAGCTGGTGGGCAAGGCGATTCAGCAGGCCATCATCACCTGCGGCCTTCCCCAAGGCGTTTTCTCTCTTCTGTACGACTCTGGGCGCAACGTTGGCCAGGGACTGGTCGCAGACTCTCGCATCAAAGCCGTGGGCTTTACAGGTTCTCGCGGGGGCGGCGTTGCACTGATGAAGATTGCTGCATCGCGTGAAGAGCCCATTCCAGTTTACGCCGAGATGAGCTCCATCAACCCGGTCATCCTGCTGCAACACGCACTCAATGCTCGAGCAGAAGAAATTGCAAAATCGTTCGTCGCATCGCTGACCCTTGGTGCAGGCCAATTCTGTACCAATCCTGGCCTATTGATCGCTGTCGACAGCGAGCAACTGCGCAAGTTTGAAGCTGCCGCCGCAACCTCGCTCGAGTCGGTCGCTGCCGCAACAATGCTCACACCAGGAATTCACAAGAGCTACTGCACAGGCGTTGCCAAGCTGGAAGCCAACGATGCAGTTGAAGCAATCGCAAAAGGCCAGCAAGGTGCCGCCCTGCAAGGACAAGCAGCCTTGTTCGCGACCACTGGCGAAAGCTTCTTGAGCCGGCACGAACTGCGAGAGGAAGTGTTTGGCTCGTGCTCCCTGATCGTTCGCTGCTCAAGCGAAGAGGAAGTACTCAAGGTGCTTAAATCCCTAGAAGGCCAACTGACTATCGCCGTACACATCGAAGGCAAGGATCAGGCTTCGCTGCGCAAGCTGCTGCCAACGCTCGAAAGGAAAGCAGGCCGCGTACTCATTAACGGATTCGGAACCGGTGTAGAGGTTGGCCACGCCATGGTTCATGGGGGCCCATTCCCTGCGACCTCTGATACTCGAACCACTTCCGTGGGCAGCCTGGCCATCAACCGGTTTCTTCGCCCGGTCTCGTACCAGGACTTCCCTGAAGAAGCGCTGCCGAAAGAACTGCTTGATTCAAACCCTCTCGTCATTCCTCAGCGCATCAACGGCTCGCTCTAAGGCAACCGGCACGCAAGAAAGGAGAGTGACCTGAAAAGCTGTATCCACCTAGGTGGATACAGCCCCGCCTGCTACAAAGGAGAAAAAGATGTCGGATAACCACGTCATGCTAACCCTGGACGAGGTTTATGACCTCTCCCGCAAGGTATTGATCCACAACGGAATGTCTTCCGAACACGCAACCTCTATCGCCAAGGTGATCACCCAAGGCCAGCGAGATGAATGCCAATCCCACGGCATCTACCGACTACTGGTGTGCGTCAACACCCTGCGTAACGGCAAGGTAGACCCGCAAGCGCTTCCCACTGTGAAAGACGTGGCGCCCGGAATTGTCACCGTTGACTCTCGCTTCGGATACTCCCTCTTGGGCTTCGACACTGGATTACCCACCCTAATCCACAAAGCCAAGACCAATGGGATTGCCGCCATGGCAATTAACAACTGCTTTCATTTCTCAGCGCTCTGGCCTGAAGTTGAGGCAATTGCAGAAAGAGGACTTGTCGGAATCGCCATGAGCCCGAGCCACAGCTGGGTCGCACCCGCTGGCGGCAACAAGCCTGTCTTTGGCACGAACCCGCTTGCGTTTGCGTGGCCACGCCCCTACGGAAACCCATTTGTATTCGACTTTGCAACGAGCGCCGTAGCCCGGGGCGACCTGGAGCTTCACGCAAGAACCAATCAACCGATCCCTCCGGAGTGGGCCGTCGACGCAAGCGGCTCCCCCACTACCGATCCCAAAGAAGCACTCAAGGGTGCAATGCGCACATTTGGCGGATACAAGGGCTCAGCACTTTCGGCAATGATCGAGCTGCTAGCGGGCTCACTGATCGGCGATCTCACAAGCGCTCAATCACAAGCGTTTGATGGTGGAGTCGGCGCGACGCCCTGCCATGGCGAACTGGTGATAGCGCTTGACCCCAAAGTGTTTCTTGGAGACGCGTACCAAAGAGGCCTAGATAGCGCAGAACAAATGTTCAACCTCATTACAGAGCAGGGCGCCCGCCTCCCCTCACAACGTCGCTTTGATGCTCGAGCAAGAAGCCAAGCGAATGGCGTACAAGTGCCGGCAGCACTCTTCGAAGACATCCTGCGACTCCTCGACTAACCCCCCGCTCCGGAGAGCTCCATAGGAGCACCCCGACGCCCCATCCCTAAAGCAAGCCCCTCCCTAATGGCGCCGCCCTCGGCGCCGTGCATCAGAGTGATGCGGAAAGCCACAGATAGCCCCACCACAGTGCACCAACCCCGCAATCAATAGGCCAGAACACCCAGATTTTACGGCCGATAAACAACACCGCCACTTGGCACAAAATGTGCGTGTAATCGATTACATTGCTAGGCATGGTCTCAAACCCTAGCAACGCGGCTAAAAACAAAACCCAGATGCAATGAATTGAGTAGATCGGTAGCGCTAAGGGGGTAAAAACCCCAGATGGATCATCACAGCAAGGAATGTAATCGTTTACATCCGTAGATTCCGAAAGCAACCCCTCTACTCTGCAAAGCGTTAATCGTGCTGCGGCACAGCAAGGCACACTGCGTGCAACACAGAGGTCATGATGGAAGTTGAAAACAGAAGCATCGAGTTCATTCCATTGAACGAGCGCTACGGCCACCCACGCCGTCTTTTCACTATGTGGTTCAGCGCAAATATGCAGGTAACCACCCTCGTAGTAGGCACTCTAGGCATCATCGCTGGACTTAACCTATTTTGGACGGCCGTTGCACTGATTCTCGGCAACCTCATTGGCACATTTTTCATGGCGGCTCACTCTGCACAAGGCCCGCACCTGGGCATTCCGCAGATGATCCAGAGCCGCGCCCAATTCGGGGTAGTAGGTGCCGGCCTCCCTCTCTTTATTGTGGTGGCGGTTTACACCCTGTTCACTGCGGCCAACGGCGTAGTGATGCGCGACTCAGTGAAATCCATCATCCCTGTCGGTGATGACATGGCCATCATAATTTTTGGGCTGGTGACCCTGATCATCAGCTATGTAGGCTACGAACTTATTCACAAGCTCGGCGCCTGGATGTCCGCCTTGTCAGGACTTCTCTTCCTGTTCGTAGCAATCGCCCTGCTGCAAGATCCCCTGCCGACTGGCGCAATGGATTTCAGTGAAAGCGGCTTTGTACTTAGCGCCTTCCTACTGACCATCACCCAAGCGACGTCATGGACTATGGGTTTCGGGCCCTATGTTGCTGACTACTCACGCTACCTGCCCGCAAACACCTCTGCTCGCGCTACCTTCTGGTTCACCTACATTGGCAATGCCCTTGGTGCGACGCTCGTGATGCTTCTTGGTGCACTGTTGGCGACAATCTACACCGACGCGGCAACGAACCCAGGCTCAATCATCGCCCAGCAATTTGGTGACTATTCTAAGGTCGCGTTGATTATAATCGTGATAGGCGTCCTCGAAATCAACGTGCTCAATCTGTACAGCGCCTACATGTCCTCCGCCACAATATTTAGTGGCTTCAAGAAAATGTACACGATCAGCAACAAGACCAAATTTTTTGTAATGGCTGTTACCGCTGCCATAGCAACTCTGATTGCCATACATACCCAGTACAATTTCAACGCATATTTTGCGGACATCCTGATTTGTCAGATATATTTCCTCCTGCCCTGGAGCGCGATAAATCTGACCGACTACTATCTGGTTCGGAAAGGCAAGTATAATGTCGAGGATCTTTTCGACGTCGACGGCCAGTACGGAAAACATAATCACTGGACAGTTGCAATCTATCTAATCGGCGTAGCCAGTAGCATTCCATTCATGGAGCTCTCGTTCTACAAGAGCTACTTCGCCCAACTGATCGGCACTGATATCAGTTGGGTGCCAGCCCTCATAGTACCTGCAGCCTTGTACCTGTGGCGCAATCGAAACCTGGGAAAGTCAGTTAAATACTGCAGCCAAACAGCCTGAGACCATGAGGAGAGGAACAATGAAGACAGTTCTCACATGGGTCAAAGTTACATTGACATCCCTGGCCAACAGCGAACTCACAACCCAGTTTCATGTGGACATCAATCAGTCGAATAGATTGTAACCCAACCTAAGAAAATCTAAATTTTTACCCGCCCCACTTTACAGTGGGGTTTTTTTGGGCTCGAATCCCTCACTAAATAGCCATAAGTGTATAAAAGTAACACTTGCCTGGCCCTAGGCCAGTGGACAGGTAGTCTAAGGTACTACTGTCCATCTTTCTCCGATCAATCCTTTCAGACTGAGCTAGCTCAAACTCGTTGGCAGTGCACAACAGCACTCCCAGCGCTACATGCAAAAGTACCTGGCGACCTGTCGGAAGTTCGAGGGCTGCCGGGCATAGCCTGGCCTTGTGCGGCTCGAGCTCAGTTCACGCCCGAAACGTAATGGCGATTGGCACGATCAGAAGCGAGCATGCAAACTAGGTAATTCGGAGACCACGATGACTGCGCAAGCAAGCCGTCAAGGCCTGCCTGCTCGATCGCACACCAGACAAGCAACGATTCCCAATGGCCGATTGCACAACTTTGATGTGGAGGTGAGACAGATACCGGGCGGATGGCTTGAGCCTGGCCCAGCTGTAGTATCTCTCGTCGAGGCTGGCTGCTAGTCGCTGCGAGACATCCGCTGCAGCAGGCACATCAATGCTAAAGGATAACGATCGGCGACCACCTCAATGGTAAAGATGCAGCCAGGGAAGCGTTGCCCTGTCATCATTCTTACCATTTCTAAAATCATCGTCACCCTACCGCTCGCTTCCGTACAGCAGGATTTCGGCGACTCCAAGCATCTCGACTACATGGCGAGCCGAGTTGCAGCAAGCACCTGACTCACCACTTCACCGCAAAGAAGATCTTGGAAAACGTAGACTGGCCTGCGCGAGCGCCCACCCTTGCGGCGGCCACGGCCCACCTCGACTCAGCTCCCGCACAGTCAAAGAATAACCATCCCGGTTACTCAGGACACATAGACAAGGCTGAAAGAATGCGCCCTTCCAGTGCAAAAAAAAACGGCGCCGAAAGGCGCCGTAAAGGCTCAGTTGTTCTTACAGACGGAAATAATCAACTTCTGCCGCTGGCAAACTCTTGCCACGAATATCATCTGCAATCTTCTCTGCCATCATGATAACCGGTGCGTTCAAATTGCCGCTGACAATTTCAGGCATGATAGACGCGTCAACCACGCGAACATTTTCTATACCGTGCAACTTGCCTTGATGGTTGACAACTGCCATATCATCGATACCCATACGACAAGTACAGCAGGGGTGATAGTTTGTACCAGCGTTTTCTTTAAGGAACTCTAGAATCTCATCATCAGTATGGTATTTAGCCCCAGGCATGATTTCTTCTTTACGATAGATATCCCACGCCTGCTGAGAAATAATATTTCGAATAGCCTTTACACCGGCAACTGCTACATCTCGGTCATACTGGGTTGAGAGAAAGTTAAATACAAACTTCGGCGGTTTCATTGGATCATTAGAATCAATCCAGACGCGACCTGTACTTGTTGGGCGCATTAGGCTGAAGAAGTACTGAAATCCATTACCCAGTACAGCATCACCGTGCATCATCTCGCCCAGAAGCGGAAGAAACTCGAACTGTACGTTAGGAATCTTCTCATCATCATGCGTGCGAATAAATGCACCCGTTTCGAACAGGTTAGTAGCCCCAATGCCTTTTTTGAGGAAAAGCCATTGAGCACCCAGTTTCAGGCGACCGAACTTCGAAAACTCCTTGGCAGCAGAATCATTCAGTTTCGCTGAATACTGCACTGGTGCGGCAGTATGATCCTTGAGGCCTTCGCCAACACCTGGAAGGTGGTGAACTACCTTGATACCGAGCTTTTCAAGCTGCGCTTGATCACCAATACCAGAATGCATGAGCAAATGAGGTGAATGGAGAGCACCACTACAGAGGATTGCCTCACGCCCCACACGCACGTTTAGTTTTTCACCATTCACAACCAAGCGAACAGAGGTGGCACGCTTGCCGGTGAACTCAATTTTTTCAGCGAAAGTCAAAATTGCGACATGCAAATTTTGTCTTTTTGGCTGAGAGTGCAAGTAAGCACGAGAAGTACTCCAGCGCAGCCCTGCGTGGACATTGCGCTGAGTGATATGCACCCCTTCCTGCTTATATCCGTTATGGTCTTCGACGTGCTCGAGACCATATTGCTTCCCGGCCTCCAAGAAGGCCTTATACATCAGATTTTCGGCTTTACAGGTTTCGATTTGCATCGGCCCTTTGTCGCCGCGATAAGTATCGGCCCCACCTGAAAAGGTTTCGGCCTTCTTAAAGTATGGCAGGACTTCAGCGTAGCTCCATCCCTTGTTGCCGAGCGCAGCCCAATTGTCATAGTCCCATGGGTTGCCTCGCACCCAGTTCATTCCATTGATGCTAGAGGAACCGCCCAAGACACGACCACGGGCTTCATAAATTTTGCGGTTGTTGAGGTAGGGTTCAGGCTCGGAGTGCAGATACCAATTGTATTTGTCATCCACCAGTGGAAAGCCAAAGGCTGCAGGCATTCGGATATAAATACTGGAGTCTTTAGGGCCGGCCTCAACTAGAAGCACAGTTTTGCTAGCGTCCTCAGCAAGACGAGAGGCAACAACGGCACCTGCTGAGCCAGAGCCGATCACAACATAGTCGTACTCTGCCTTTAGAGGACGGCCGTACATGTCTTTCATATGATTCTCCGAGAACACTTGTCCGGCATCGGTGGCCGAAGTGAACACTGATGGGATCGCCCCAAAAAAGAACAGCGCGACCGCCCGAGGACGATCGCGCCGATACTCAACCTACGGTACTGGGATATGCGTACTCGCGCTTGCCCATGCTAACGAAGGTAGTCTTGGTCTCGGTAAACTCCAACAGACCACTGAGTCCATTTTCACGCCCAACACCGCTGGCCTTGTAACCACCGAATGGAAGCTGGGGACTCGTTTCAAAGTATGTGTTGACGTAGACGGTACCGCTGCGCAGCTTCTCCGAAACACCGAGCGCCTTATCGATGTCTTTGCTCCAGACACCGTTGCCTAGGCCGTATTCCGTATTGTTCGCGAGAGCAACAGCTTCTTGCTGAGTTTTGAAGGTAGTAACCGTCAGCACCGGCCCAAAGATCTCTTCACGGAAGATCCGCATCTCAGGGGTCACGCTGGAGAAAATGGTAGGGCCTACGAAGAACCCCTTCTCCAGAGCGCCTTGAGTCAGACGACTACCGCCACACTCAAGCTTGGCACCCTGATCAACACCGGACTGAATCATCTCAAGCACCTTCTCAAGGTGCTGCTCATGGATCAAAGCACCAATCTGAGTCTCATTATTCAAGGGCAAGCCAACAACGAGCTTGTTCGCACGCTTTACTAACTGAGCGACAAACGACTCTGCGATAGTGTCCTGGATAAGCAGACGGCTACCTGCTACACACTCCTCGCCTTGGTTAAGAGTGAAGCCCAACAACACACCGTCCAGGGCAGCGTCGATGTCCGCATCATCAAAAACGATGTTCGCGGACTTCCCGCCAAGCTCAAGACCTACGTACTTATTGGTGTCCGCAGCAGCCTTCGAGATCAGCTTGCCCACCTGGGTCGACCCGGTGAACGAGATCATGTCGATCTCAGGGTGACGAGAAATAGCATCGCCCACTACACCGCCCACACCCGTCACGACGTTAATGACGCCAGCGGGGATACCGGCCTCGGCAGCAAGACGGGCAACGGCAAACGTAGTGCCAGAAGTCAGCTCAGAGGACTTAATGACAGCGGTACAGCCGACAGCGAGCGCATAGGGAAGCTTTTGGAACAGGGTCACCATTGGATAGTTCCAAGGGGTGATCATGCCGATCACGCCGCGCGGCTCTCGAGTCATCAAGCCGAGTTTTCCCTCGCCCACGTTGGTGAACGCATCTCCGCCTACCTGCCAGGCCAGAGAAGCTGCATAGCGCAGCAACTCCACAGACCAGCCAAGCTCGCCACGAGCCAGCTCAATGGGTTTGCCGACCTCTTCTGCCTCTACTACTGCCAGTTGCTCAATATCGCGCTCGATCAGATTTGCCCAATCATTGAGCATCTTCGAACGAGCCGATCCAGAAAGCTTCGACCAGCTAGCAGAGTCCTCGAAGCGAGCACGAGCAGCTTTAGCAGCTGCATCCACATCCTGCGCAGAACCTTCAGCGAACTCAGCAAGCTCCGCACCATGGGCAGGAGAAAAACGCTTGAGGTAACGGCCTGTGGAAGGCTTGGATTCTGAGTTATTGATCCAGTGCTCATAGTGTCGTGGCATTTGCAAACTCCTAACGTAAGGGGGGATTTCGCGAGTCGACGCCTTGATTGGCATGGTGCACTGATGCACCTCAGACCATTCGCGCACGAAACCATCATAAGCACTACCATGATGGATGTCGACTACTGGATCCAGGATACTATCTGCATAGTTAGCAATTACCATCCTGAAACGACTATCTATCCTACTGATTTAAAAGGACTTTATAGGATAAATCCATTAATCCACAGGCGCTCATAAAAATATGTAATCAATTTCAGGCTTTTAACTGCCTGGCTACGGTAGGATTGAAGGTTTAGACCATCGGCTACCATGCTAGATCAAGGCGCTGAGCTGACGCAGGATTAAATAATTGAAGACAAAAAAAACAAGCGTGAAAGACGTAGCATCTGCTGCAGGTGTTTCGGTAGCCACCGTATCTAGGGCGTTCAACACACCTGACAAGGTGCGAGACGAAGTGCTCAGTAAAATTATGACCACGGCAAAGCACCTGGGTTACAGTCCAAACGCAGCAGCACAGGCCTTTCGCAGGCAAAAAAGCTTCACGATTGGCGCAGTGATTCCTTCCCTCAATTACTCAATTTTCGCCAGGCTGGTTGAGAGCTTCCAGGAAACGATGACCGCTGCCGGGTACAACGTCCTGGTACTGACCACGGGGTTCGACAACCAATCGATTCACGCTCCGGTTAAAAAATTGATCGATCGAGGCATTGATGCACTGATGGTAGTCGGTCAGATCTTCGACTCGGAGTTAAGGGACTATATTCTCCTCAAGCAGATCCCATGCGTTACGACATACTCCTACACCACTGACCCTGACATACCCTCTATCGGCTTCGACAACTATGATTCTGCGCGTAAGGTCGTTGAATTTTTGATCAAAATGGGCCACAAAAAGCTGGTTATGTTTGCAGGCCCCAGTCAAGGCAACGATCGCCAGCTAGGACGAATCCGAGCATTTACAGAAACGATCGCAGCCACATCTGGCACTGTAGAAGGCAGAGTTGTTGAAAAAGGCTACTCGGATGCATCGCGCCAAGGTGCAGAAACAATGCAGTACATCCGCACCCATTTCCCTGAGGCCACTGCTGTAATCTGCAACAGCGATGTTTTTGCTTTTTCCATTATTGCTGAATGTCACAAGCTCAGAATCGATGTTCCCCAAGACCTGTCAGTGACAGGCTTTGATAACGACGTTTACACGAGCCTCTTCACACCAGCCTTGACTACTTTAGCGGTACCCGCATCAGAAGTCGGCAGCCATGCAGCGAAAGAACTTTTAAGCGCCCTTTCCGCAAAGCGCCCTATTATTTCAAGCCGCTTTGACACGCACCTCATAGTAAGAGACTCGACCAGCAAACCAAGAAAAAATAAACACCTCACTGAATGACGGCTGTGAACAGAGCTCAGTGAGCGTACCAGTGCAGCACCAACGTGCTGAACTGATACACCGAGACACAGCCCCCCTGCAAATGCATATCACAGGTGGGGCTCCCCCAAGGGTTGGCAGGCGTCAGTCAAGCTCAAGCTACAGGAACAATCACGACGCTTGCGGCATCCCAATACACCCGGGCACTAGCTCCAACCACTGGGCAAGCCGTCTTAGTAGATCGCTGAACCTGTACGCGAATGCTCCCTCCGGCCTCTAATCCGACCGTATAAAAAGACCGACTTCCGGTGAAGACGATGTCATCTATCCTCCCCTCCAAATAATGATCTTCACAGCCCTTCACTGCATCGAAGGAAAAATCTTCAGGCCGAATCGAGACAAATACCTGATCTGACTTAGCCCCTCCTTGATGAGCAGACGATGCAAAGCGCTGCCCGGCCGGCGTCTGCACGACGATAAGCGAAGGCCCCTTCTCGATAACCTCCCCCTCGAAGATGTTTGTCTCTCCAAGAAATTTGGCGGCAAAAATAGTCCGAGGCTTTGAATAGAGATCTTGCGGTTGATCCACTTGGACGATCTTTCCTTTCTCCATCAGGACAACCCGATCAGAGAGAATCATTGCCTCATCCTGGTCATGGGTTACGTATACGAAAGTCGCTCCAGTTTCGGCGTGAATCCTTTTCATCTCCGCGAGCATGTGCTGTCGGATTTTAAGATCAAGCGCGGCCAAGGGCTCATCAAGCAACAAGACCTTTGGGCCATTGACTAAAGCACGTGCAAGCGCGACACGCTGGCATTGGCCACCACTGAGCTCATCGATGTATCGGCTTGAAAATTTATCCAATTGAACAATTTCCAGCATCCGATTAACCTTATCTTTAACCTCCGCTTTACCCAACCCCTTAACTTTAAGACCAAAAGATACGTTCTCGAAAACATCTAGGTGCGGGAACAGAGCATAACGTTGAAACACCATATTGACCGGGCGCTTTTCAGGTGCGATCCCAGACATTTCAGCGCCGTCAATTCGAATTGAACCACCCGTGGGATCTTCAAAGCCTGCGATAAGACGCATAAGAGTGGTCTTGCCACAGCCGCTGGGCCCGAGAAGTGTAACAATCTCACCCTCTCGGATAGACAAGTTTATATCAAATAACGCCTGAAACGGGCCAAAGTGCTTTTGTACGTTGGAAATTTCAATAATATTTTTAGTAGTCATTTCAACACCTCAAGAAACACGTTCCGCAATTGCGGAAGCCCTTTTCAGACGCCCAGCAAGCCATGCACCCACCAGAAGCAGGATTGAAAACAATAGTGCCAACGTTGAGATAGCGTTAATAAGCGGGGTAACTGTGCGTCGCATCATCGACCAAATATACATTGGCAACGTCGTTTCTGTGCCAGATACAAAAGAAGTAACGACAAATTCATCAAAGGACACAGCAAATGCCAAGAGCGTACAAGCAACTAAAGTAGGAGCGATGAGCGGCAAGGTGACGCGACGAAACGTTTGCAAAACGGATGCACCAAGATCGCGAGATGCCTCCTCCAGCGAGCTATCAAACAACCCCAAGCGGGCTTTCATTGAAACGATCAGCAAAGGCAGCGTCAATAATACGTGCGAAAGAATAATCGTGAATGAAGACAACGTAATCCCTAGTTGAGAAAACATTACCAATAGAGCAACCCCTAAGAACAAACCTGGCAAGGCGATGGGGGTAACACTGAGAAACTCAAGGGCCACTCGTTGCCGCCTGGTAATTCGAAGCCAAGCTAATGAGGCCCCTGTCCCTAATAAAAGCGTAGTGAATGCTGTCCAGAAAGCGATGTTCAGGCTACTCAGAAGAGCTTTTGCCAGCTGAGCATCCTGAAACACCTGGGCATACCACCGAAGGCTCAAACTGTGGATAGGAAACGATAAGGACTGAGACCCGTTAAAGCTAAAAAGCACGATGATTAAAATAGGTGCAATCAAGAAACCCAGCGTGCCGAATACCATGATTCTCAAAAACATCACGCGACCTCCCCTTTATGGGCCCTACGACGCTTAACAACAATGCCGCTCCAGTGCCCAAGCTTAATCAGAACCAGATAAACAGCCAGGCTGACCAGAAACATCAAGAAAGCCTGAGCGGCCCCCATAGGCCAGTTACCGGTTTTTCTAAACTGATCTGCAATCAAAAGCCCTGTGGTTTGACCAGATGAGCCTCCCAACATCTGAGGAGTTACGTAGTCTCCTGCGACGAGGATGAAGGTAAGCATGAAAGCCCCTATTAAACCATTTGCTGCGTTAGGAGCAATTACCCTCCAGAAGGCCCCAAAGGATGATGTGCCTAAATCTCTGGCAGCAACAATCAAGTCGCTTTTTATTTCACTAAGCGCGGAGACCACTAGCAAAATAGAGAAAGGCAAGTAGATGTGTATCAGCGTCAACGTTACAGCAAACGGACTAAACAAGAATGCTTCAACCGGAGTATCAATTATCCCCAGCTGTAGCAATACAGTATTGATCAACCCATTTGTCCCCAGCAATGTGCGCCATGCATAGATGCGCACCAAATAGCTTGAAAACCAAGTTATCAACACCAGGTAGAGTATAAACTGAGACTTTTTAACATAGACCAGATAATACGCCACAGGAATAGACAGAACCAACGTCACAGTGGCGGTCAACAAACCTATAAAAATAGCATTGACAGTCACTTTCCAGAACAAAGGCGATTGCAGCGAAGTCAAGTAGTTCGAAAAATCAAACCCGGGCGTGATCTTAAAGGCTGCAGCAGTCCAAAAACTGTAGGTAAACAGGAAAACGGTGGGAATTACAAAAAACAGGAACAGATACAGCACTGCAGGGGAAGCCAGCAAGGCTCCTAACCTAAAATGATACAGCCTCACGGCAGTTACCTCACGAGTAGTTTTAGGTCTTTGCTGTCGACCAGCAGATCAGTCGACAGCAACGTCGCTAACAAAAAACTAGATTACATTCCTGCTTTAAATTCCTGCCATGCAGAAACCCAGTCAGAATAAGTCGCGTGAGCACCATCATCTTCGACGGGAGGAATCCCCGGTAAGCCTGCATCAAATGTCTGATCAATGTTATCTAAGTCGTAACGATCACGACTTTTTTGATCCATAAATTTCTGAGCATCTTTGGAGACCGGCGCTTGTGATAAGGCCATTGCAACTTCAGCCTGCACTTTAGGGTCAAGTGCCTGGTTCATGTAGGCTTCAGCGGTCGCAACATTATCAGCACCAGGCGGCATGAACCATGCGTCAACCCAGAGAACAACACCCTCCTTCGGCTTGGCAGTCTTAATTTCAACACCCTGCGCTTCGACCTGAGAGATGATTGCCGGATCAGCGCTGAGCGCCGCAATTACCTCACCCGAGGCCATGAAATTCGCCAAGTCGCCCTGGTTCAGAGCAATCAACCTGGCTTGATTTCTATATTTCGAGAACTCCTTAAACACGGCCTTAAGTTCATCGCGGGTTAGCAGTGGGTACTTCTCACCAAAGCCTGCTACGCGAGCAGCGACTGGCCAGGAGCCGGTCGCATCATCCATGATTGCAATTTTCCCTTTATACTCCGGCTTAAGAAGATCTGTGTAAGATGTAGGCTCAGCAGAAACTTTTGCCGGATTGAAAAGAATTGTAGACATCCCCCAAATCCATGGAATACCCCACTGCTTTCCATCTTGCGACCAAGTAGGCTTATCGTAAAATACGCTATAGACCTTATCCGCACTGTAATTCGGGATGTTCTCAAGATTTATAGGCTTGGCAATTTTTAGCTTATTTATGTATAAATCACTATAAGCCTGATTATATTCAGCCAAATCAATGGCTGGTGGATTTGGTGTTAGAAATTTCGTATGAACATCATCTTGAGATGCAATCGATGCCGACTCGAGAGTTACGTTATGAGCTTTCCGCCAGGCTTCTGCCTGAACAGTAAGATCATAGCCTTCCCAAGCCATGACCTGCAGCTCCCCACCAACATCTTCAGCCTGAGCGCCCCCAACGAGCCCCGCGAACAGGCTTGCACACACACACATGCGAGCCGCTTTTTTTACTGCACTGTTTGATTGAGACTTCAAAAACACTGAAGCCACCCGATCACCACTCATTACGCTTGTATTTTTCATATATTTATTTACCTTAGCGAGAATAACGGCAGTAAAAAAATCTAGCAGGCTAAATTCTGTATCGACGTAGACGCCGTAGAAATTTGCCTTTGACGCTAGGTGCGACTGACCATGACGGTCGTTGAGTTGCTTTATTCTTGTATATCCCTCCTGCAATCAAACCTTAAATTGCCCCACCAGCTCATATTGCTCATTCGCCATTACAGTGAGAGCTGAATTCGCTTTTTCCGCCTCGAATGCTTGCTCTGACAACTTCTCCGTGACATCTCGAATCCCAGCCACTGTTCGGCTTATTTCCTCGGAAACTTGACTCTGCTCCTCGGCAGCACTTGCGATCTGAACGCTCATCTCGGCTATAACGTCCATTTCCTGCCCAATAGCTTTTAGTGCAACAGCAGCGCTACTTACATCAGAAACACCTTGCCCCGCATACTGACAACTAGACCCCATACTCTTGACGACCGACTGAGTACCCTGCTGAATTCTTTCTATGACACCCTGAATTTGCACCACAGAATCCTGTGTCCGCCGTGCCAGGCTTCTAACTTCATCTGCAACGACAGCAAATCCTCTGCCCATATCACCAGCCCGAGCGGCCTCAATAGCAGCATTTAATGCAAGAAGATTCGTTTGCTCCGCCACAGAACGGATAACTTCGAGTACGAGATCAATCTCAGTGCTGCTTTCCGAAAGGCCTTCAACCTCTGTCATGGCGACACGAACTTCAGCAGCCAGCCTATTTATCGTTCCAGTAGTACGTTCAATCGCCTCGTAGCCGATCTGAGTCGCTCTATCTGCCTGCCTAGCTGCCTCAGCGGCACTTGACGCGCTACGAGCAACCTCTAAAGAAGAACTGCTCATCTCCTGCGCAGCAGTCGCAACCTGGTCAACGTCACGAAACTGTTGGGCCATACCCTCGCTTGTTCTGCTAGAAATTTCTGCAGACACTGCGGCGGTTCTGCTCGCAACTTCAACCGAGCTACCAATTTTTGCAATAATCGGATGGATTTTTTCTAGAAACTGATTGAACCAACCAGACAATACGCCCAACTCATCCTTCCTACTGTAAGAAAGACGCTTCGTAAGGTCGCCATCCCCTGTTGCAAACTCCATAAGTAAGTTTGACACCAGCGCAATCGGATTTGTAATTTTGACAGCAGAAAGATAAACCAATAAGAGACCAACTACAGATACAGCAATACCAATCAATATTTGCCAAAGTATACTGGTACGGTTTTCTAAATCGAATTGCGCTTGCAGTTGACGTGCAGGCACAGAGAGGACTTCTTGTGGAACATCAACTACGGTCGCCCACAGGGATGCACCGTCAACAGGTGTGAAGGGCGTGATTACGCTAAGCGTATCCTCCCCCTCAACAACTGAAGTTTTCCCGCTTTCGATGGTCGACCTGACCAAACTAGAAGTGTCAGGATCTGTGCCTGTAAATGGCTTTCCTAAAGCCTCTGGCTGTCCACCCCTTCCGGTAACCAACCCGTTGCTGCTTATGACAGTCACCACCCCCTTTCCGTCAAAGAGAGACTGCCCTACTCTAGAAACTGCATCCTGAATTCCCTTAAGTGAGATGTCCAAACTGACAACACCAATCACTCGCCCTGAATCGATTAGCGGTATCGCAATGCTTGTCATTAGAGTATCGACACCAGCAATCGGATAGACATACGGATTAAGTACGCACGTCTTAGCTGAAGCTCGAGGGCAGCTGTACCAGATATTTGCAGGATCACCGCTCAGCCCAACTGTTGTATCTAGAATCTCGCTCTCTGGAATGGGTTTCCCTACCACACTCCCGGTATCCGTATTAGCCACATACCAAGAGAACCGCCCCGCGTCGTTCACGCCGGGGAGAGACTGGGAGACAAAAGAAGCATCCTCACCATCAAATGCATTTTTATCAAATGCAACAACAATTCCCAGGATTTCAGGATTTCCGGAAACTGTGCGTTCGATCAGCGAGGCTAAATTCTGCCGAGACAAGGACAGGTTTTCGCCTTGACGGGAAACGCTTTCGCGCAAATGAAGAACTTGCCGACTCAACTCCCTGCCAACCAGATAGGCCTGCTCGAACCTGCGGGAGGAGTCACGGGACTGCCCACGCCCTAGCTGCTGTAAATAGAGCACAGCACTGTCGTGGAACAGCTTAGAACTTGATGTACCGACAACCTGGGCAATCGCCTGGGTTCGATATATTGAAAATCCGACAACGGCTGCAACCACCAAAAGTAGCGATATGCCGGACAAAACAGTTATACGCCACTTGATCGATATGTTCTGAGTAAACATGCCGAATGCCTCTAGGATAAATGGGTAAGCAATCCTGGTGCAGAGACAATAAGAGAAATCCACCTAGGTGGTTAGCACTCCACAGAGCGAGAGCGCGTAGACTTCTTTGAGAGACAACGTCTCTCTTCTTATTATTAATTCAGGGCAGTGAAGGACGAATCCTTCACTGCCAGTACCGCTTTTAGCTGTAGAATTTCTTCAGGTCTTCTACAGTTTTATTGGTGATGCTGATCACTTTTTCACGCTCAGCACCTTCCAGCTTCAGACGAGGCGCCTTCAGCTCTTCGGAATAACCAGCAGTGATGTGCTCAGACAGCTTGATGTACTGAACGAGCTTAACGTGGACATCCAGGTGGTACAGCGGAGTCAGGATACGGTACAGCTTACGAGCCTGCTCCCAATCACCGGCGACCGCCTTGTTCAGCAGGTCAACCGACTCACGCGGCACCGCGTTCGCCATACCGGAAACCCAGGCCACAGCGCCCAGAGCAACGCTTTCCAGGATCAGGTTGTCTACGCCGCAAACGACGTTGAAGCGATCACCGAAGCGGATGAAGATGTCGGTAACACGAGTAGTGTCGTAAGACTCTTCTTTGATGGCAGTGATGTTCTTGGCGTCTTTCAGTTGATCCAGAACATCTGGAGTCAGGTCAACACCGTAGCCGCGCGGGTTGTTGTACAGCAGAATTTCGATGCTGATGCTGCGAGCGACAGCCTTGTAGAACTCGACGGTTTCACGATCATCGGACTTGTAGGTCAGGGCCGGAAAAACCATCAGACCCTGCACGCCGATTTCTTCAGCCTTGCGGGCGAAAGCAATGGCGCTCTGAGTGTTGGTTTCTGCAACACCAGAGATGACCGGAACGCGACCGGCTACGGTCTCGACTGCGATCTGAAGCACCTGCACTTTCTCTTCATGAGTCAGGGAGGCGTTCTCGCCAACCATCCCCATCATGACCACGCCGCTGACGCCGCCTTCGATCAGACGCTCCAGGCCTGCCTTGATAGCAACCACGTCCAGCTGACCGTTAGCTTGCAGTTTTGTAGTAACAGCTGGGAACACACCGCGCCAGTTGATAGCCATTTTCAACCTCTGAAATAGAAAGAATTCTTCAGGCACTTCAGCGAAACCGTCACTAGAGGCCTTTGAGTCGACGAACCGATCCGTCGATGGCTTGAATGTATCCTGGATCCAGGATCCCCGCAACACGAACGGAGAGAATATTTTGAATTCCTGGAAAAGCTGGATGTCGATCTGAATGCGCCCACAGCGTGAATCACTCAAAAAAACGAATTATTTTCGATATTTTTCAGTGAGTTATGTAGGAAAACATCAAGCACTGACCGCAAGAAGCCCCACAATTCTCGACATCAAGATGACAAATGACATGATCCGATATACCGCATCCTAAAGCCCATATATAGGCGAGCTCTCGAAAATTTACGATTTTTTGGCTAGCCAAGCGCACGGAGATTTATGAATACGCTCAAGACTGCGGGCACGAGTACGCTCAGCGAGCCCCTGGGTCTCTTTGACGACCACCTGTACGACACGGATAAGAACGGCATCGCCTATGTGCGCAATGTGTCCCCTCCCCTGAAGCGCACATCCATGCTTCCCGAGCCCTGGATAACGAATCCTGTCGTGCGACTCGTGCAACGGATGCGAGGAAAGGAGCAGATCAGTAATCGGCACAGGACTCGCCCAGGGGAAAGCAAATGGCGTTTGATCGGTCTGATTCGAAGGCTGCTGCTGCTCAGTGTTCTTATCATCCAAACGAGCGCCGCGTCCTTCTATATGTCGAAGCTCATGCCTTACCAGGGATGGAGAATGTTCGATGCTGACCTGATCATGAGTGACGGATTCTGGCTCACCCTACAGAAGGCAGGCCCTTACGCTTTGCAAGTCGTAATCCTGACTCTATTTGCCATCCTGTTTTGCTGGGTTTCAGCTGGCTTTTGGACTGCACTGATGGGCTTCTGGGAGCTACTGAGCACCAAAGATAAGTACAGGATTTCAGGTAAGAATCTAAGCAGCGGCCCGATCGATGTCGGCGCGAGAACGGCCATTGTCATGCCCATTTGCAACGAGGACACGACGCGCGTGTTCGCGGGCCTTAGGGCGACCTTCGAGTCCCTTAAGCTAGAGAAGAATCATGCTCTATACGACATGTTCATCCTGAGCGATACGAGCGATCCAGATATTGCAGTTGCCGAGCAGAATGCGTGGCTGCAGCTGTGTAAAGACACAGGTGGCTTTGGAAGAATTTTCTACCGGCGCCGCCGTAGAAGGGTCAAACGTAAGAGCGGCAACATCGACGACTTTTGTCGCCGCTGGGGCGCCGAGTATCGGTACATGATTGTTTTTGATGCCGATAGCGTCATGACAGGTGAGGGGCTCGTAGGAATGGTGAGGCTCATGGAGGAGAACTCCGACGCCGGCATCATCCAGACCTCGCCAAAAGCGTTTGGCATGGACACCTTCTATGCACGCATGCAGCAGTTCGCCACACGCATGTATGGCCCCCTGTTCACGGCCGGCCTTCACTACTGGCAGCTAGGAGAGTCTCACTACTGGGGGCACAATGCGATCATTCGGCTAGAGCCATTCATGCAACACTGTGCTCTCGCCCCTCTCCCCGGCAAAGGCTCGTTCGCTGGAGCAATTCTTTCTCACGACTTTGTGGAGGCTGCTCTAATGCGCCGCGCAGGATGGGGCGTATGGATTGCCTATGACCTGCCTGGCAGCTATGAAGAGCTGCCACCCAATCTTCTTGATGAGCTTAAGCGTGATCGCAGGTGGTGCCAGGGCAACCTGATGAATTTTCGGCTTTTTCTGGCGAAGGGCATGCACCCCGTGCATAGGGCCGTTTTTCTTACTGGCGTAATGTCTTATCTGTCCGCCCCCCTATGGTTTTTCTTCCTCCTCCTTTCGACCACGCTCCTTGCCGTGCATACCCTGCTTGAACCGCAGTATTTCTTGAGCCCAGGACAGCTCTTTCCTGTCTGGCCTCAATGGAATCCAGGGCAAGCTGTGGCGCTGTTCTGCGCCACGATGACTATGCTTTTCTTGCCAAAGCTGCTGAGCGTCATTCTTGTTTGGGTGAAGGGCTCAAGAGAACTGGGCGGGCCCTGGAAGGTTTTTCTCTCCGTCTGCATTGAGACAGTGCTCTCTGCATTGCTAGCCCCAGTACGCATGATCTTCCACACCCGGTTCGTGATTGCGGCATTTCTAGGGTGGAAGTTCCACTGGAAATCCCCTCAGCGTGATGACGATGCCACACCGTGGAGTGAAGCTGCCAGCAAACACGGCGGACAGACCATCCTGGGACTTGTCTGGGCCGGACTGATCGTTTCGCTCGATCCAAGCTTTCTGTGGTGGATTGCCCCCATCATTATCGCAATGACTCTCTCGATCCCTGTATCGGTCATCACCAGCCGCTCAAAGCTAGGGATGGCCTACCGTGCGAGAAATCTATTTCTCATACCCGAGGAGTTCGATACTCCCCAAGCACTCGCCTCGACGATGCACTACACCAAGCTGAATAGAGAGCGTCCTCCTCTGGACGGCTTCAAAAAAGCAGTCACAGAAAGGACTCAAAATGAGTTTTCAGCAGCGATGGCACCGGCCCGTCACCGCAGCACAGCGCTGATAGAGCGGGCCAGAGCTAGAAACGTGGCAGAAGCGCTTGGACTCGGGCCTAACAACACGACTGACGAGCTCAAGCTGAGCATCCTCAGTGACCCCATTCAATTGCAGATGCTGCATAGCGCTATCGTGAAAACGCCAGCCTGCAGCTGGACAAGGCAGGACTGACGGCGCGCACCTAAACTCTTCTCACCCTCACCAAGGCTGCGCACAGGACGGAGCGTACCCGGGAGGTAGAGAGGACAAAGACTCGCGCCCTATCAAAAAAAATCCAAACAACAGCAAGGAGGATATTGTATCCAGTATCCTACTTGCCGTATAAGCTACTTGAGAAGATGCGTTTTTGCAGGCAGATGCGATGAACGCTGATCACTACTCTGAAATTTCTTCACGAGGAAAATAAAGTGCATTTGGATCGTATGGTGACGGTTGTCGGCGCCCACGCTGAAGGCGAAGTGGGTCGCGTTATTACAGGTGGCATCCTGCCCCCTAAGGGCAAAACCATGTTCGAGCGCATGGAGACGCTTCAACGTGAAGACGACTGGGTACGCCAGATGCTGCTTTTCGATCCGCGTGGCAGCGTCAACACAGCGATCAACCTGATCACCCCTCCGATCCATCCTGACGCCGATATCGGCATGATCGTGATCGAGTCTGACTACTACGTACCGATGTCTGGCTCAAACTTGATCTGCACGGTCACGGCAGCATTGGAAACAGGCATGCTTCCTATGCGCGGCGCCAATACCATCGTTCGCGTGGATACTCCGGCCGGCCTGGTGGAAGTCGTTGCTGACTGCACAGGCGGCAAATGCCGTCGAGTCACATTCCGTAATGTCCCCTCCTTTGTAATGCACCGCGATGCGATGATCGAAGTCGAAGGCTACGGCTCCGTTAAGGTCGACGTTTCGTACGGCGGCATGATTTACGTGATTGTGGACGCCGACAAGCTTGGCTTCACACTGGCCCGGGACGAAGCACGCGAACTGGTACGTGTTGGGGAGATTGTGAAAGCAGCGGCAGCTACGCAGCTCAAATCGGTACACCCTGAGAATCCAGGCATCCACACTGTTAACCAGACGTTGTTTGCAGGCCCCCTTCGCATCGAGAACGGCCAGAAACGTTCCAAGAATGCTGTTGTGGTTTCACCGGGCCGGATTGATCGCTGCCCATGTGGGACAGGGACATCCGCACGTCTTGCCCTTCTCCACGCACGCGGTGACATCAAAGCAGGGGAAGTCTTTCACCACGAGTCGATCATTGACACCGTCTTCGAGAGCAGCGTCATCTCGACCGCCAAGGCGGGCCCAGTTGACGCGGTCATCCCGCAAGTCACTGGCCGTGCTTGGGTCACCGGTATCTCGAACTACGGCGTAGACCCAGAAGATCCATTCCCGAACGGCTACCGCCTGAACGACACCTGGTTTTCGTAAGTAGCACAGACCTTGGGGGGATAAATTATCCCCCCAAGGTTTCTCATATACCCGCTATTAATCCAGCGCCCCGATTCTAACTACCTCGTACACCTCAGGCTCCTAGAGCTTCACTCCCAAGCGAAAACCTGATGGCAAGAGATCTCATGCGAAGGAAAAATATCTCTGGTGGCTCTCATTCGGAAATTGAACAGGAGCTTTGCAGATGACCAACAATGAGTTGCAGCTAGATTGGTTAAAGTGCTTCCTCGCCGTCGTTGACACTGGCTCCCTGTCCAGGGCCGCACTTGAAGTAAACAGATCACAATCTGCTGTCAGCATGCAGATAAAGAAGTTGGAAGCCGCTACCGGGCGACAACTCTTAAGCCGCAGCCCAAAACACATGCACCTCACTGAGGATGGACTCACGCTGTTTAGCTATGCAAGACAGATGGTCTCACTACACACAGAGATTCAAACAGTATTCCATGGCAGTGAGCTTCACGGAAAAATTCAGTTAGGCGTAACAGAGGACTACGCGGCACATTATCTCACGCCTCTATTAAAGCGCTTTTCTTCGCGTCACTCTGAAATCGAAATAGAACTAGTATGTGACCAGTCAAGCAAGTTGATCCCTCTCATTCAGAGTGAAAAACTTGATCTCGCATTGGTCTCCCGGAGCTCGCCCGCTCAGGGTACTTTTCTTTTCGAGGAGCCCATGGTTTGGGTTGGCTCTCCCTACTTTGAGCTTTGGAGACGAAAAACCATTCCTGTGGCTGTATTCGAAGAGCACAGCCTCGCACGAAATAACGCTATTAGCTCCTTGGTACAGCAAGGGCGAGAGTTTAAGATCGTCTATCACAGCGCTAGTCTTGCTGGGCAATATGCTGCCGTAGAAGGAGGGTTGGCAATCGCAGCTCTCACCCAATGCAGCGTGCCTTCTTCGCTGAAAATACTAGGAGAGGAACAAGGGCTCGGAGATATCAAGCCACTGGAGGTGTCAGTCTTGAGAAGCAGAACCTCGGCCAGAAAGAGCTCAGTTGATCACCTGCACAATCTCATCATTGCCTCGCTGAAACGCGCCATCTGATCACTCCCTTCGAACGCTCCCCCCTCAATAGCACTACCTAGCGGCACGTACGCCTCCCTGCAACCATCTAGCATTAGAAACCCGCCTACCGCTACCGAGCAGTAGACGAACACTTACGCCAGGTCTGCACAGGTCAATCAAGGCCTAACTAAATCGCAAAATCTGCAAAAACATAGACAAAAAATGCAAATTTTAATTTGCATCTAAATCTTAGAGTGAATTTACAACCAGCTGAACCCATAAAAAAAAATAGTATTACCATCCCACACCCTCTAGAAATACAACCCTGCCTTTTCACTAATAGAACTCTAATCCGGGCTCTGGATACTGCACGCCCATAGTTTTATAAAACCGCGAGAAAAACAATGAACAACAAAATCACAGGTTATCTCAGCCACTTAAGCGTTTTGGCCGGAGACCAATTATCGGCATATCTTTCCGGTTGTGGGAGCGCAGAAATCCAACTCCATTCCCTACATAAAGCGGAGGATCGCGAGTGCTCTTTCAAGCTCATACCAGACATACAGAAAATAGAAATCGAGCTAGAAAAGCAAACACCTGACACTGGCAGCTGCTTCGATTTCGAAGTTCCCCTCCTACACACCAAAGACAAAACATTTGAAGTCTCTACCTGGATGCTAATCACGAAGATTGAAGCATCAGAGCATGCACTGGCCGCCCTGAATATATCTGGAGCGATTTACACGCTAATGGTGACGAGCGACGGGATTTTTTGGAAAAACCCTGGGTATACATCAGAGTCAGTCGCAGTTCCCGTAGGAGAATGGTTCAGACTAGTAATAACCTGTGAAGCGAACGGAGTATTACATGCTGGCTCAGCCTCTCATCAAAGAACAAAGACCAGCGCTCCACGTTCAGATAACGCCCCTACCAGCATTAGACTAGGGCGTGACTACTCAAGATCAGGAAATGGCTCATACTGTAAGTTTGAAGGCCCGCGCATCATAGCCGTAAATGGCGCAGACGATTCACAGTCTGTAGTGGCCAGCTTTGACTTCACCTCTGATTTCTCAACGCAAGTAATCCGATCGACAGAGGGAGCAGCAATTGAAGGAAAGTTCATTAACCACCCGACTAGGAGAATAATTGGCCACCATCGACCTAATGTTATTGAAGGTTACCAAGACATAGAGTCGAGCGCTTACACCGCAGTTCATTGCCACCGATATGATCTGACAGATGCGAACTGGGAGCCTTCAGCCACATTCTCTCTCCCTAAAAACCTCAAAAGTGGGATATACACAATTTCCATCACTTCTGGTGGTGAAAGCCTACACCTACCGTTTGTTGTTCGCGCCCATGCAGACACTCGGGAAAAGATTTTACTTATATTGCCCACCTACACCTATCTTGCATATGCAAATGAGCGTCTCGCATTCAGCGATCGAGGAGAAGCTCTGTGCAGCGAAACCGATGGTATGGTTTTGTCAGAGTTGGATCATTATTTGGATCGCCAGAAATGCTTAGGCGCATCCCTTTACGATCGTCACAGTGACGGTTCAGGCGTTCACTACTCTTCCCGTCATCGTCCAATACTAAACCTATCCTCGGATTATAAAGCGTGGTGGTGCACTAACGCGCCCAGACACTTCCTCGCAGATCTGAATATCGCTAAGTGGCTCGAACATATCCAGCAACCGTTCGATGTTGCTACTGATGAAGACCTTCACACTCAAGGACAAGATCTTCTAGATGCTTACAAGGTTGTGCTGACTGGCACACACCCTGAGTACGTAACTACAAAAATGCTGGCTGCATGGCATGGCTACGCCCACAAAGGCAAGATCATGTATTTGGGGGCCAATGGATTTTATTGGGTGACAGGTGCTGACCCTGAGAATACTGGAATAATCGAAGCAAGACGCGGCTACTCCGGGACTCGCAACTGGAACTCTGACCCACTAGAGCTAAGGCTATCAAGTACAGGTGAAACGGGTGGCCTCTGGCGTCACAGAGGACTAGCACCCAATGAACTAACTGGAGTGGGTTTTGCTGCAGTAGGTTTCTCGAAAGCATCAAGCTATTCAAGGGTCTGCTTTTCGGAGAAGTACGCTCATTTATTCGAGGGTGTTACAGACCCAATAGGAGACCATGGATATTTCGGCGGAGCAGCAGGCGATGAGCTTGACGCCACAAACTTTGAAGTAGGAACACCAAAAGAAACCGTCATCCTGGCCAGATCAACCCACGGCCGTAGTTTCATGCCAAGCATTGAAGAGGAGCTAGAAATACAACACGAATTGGGAGGAGATAGAAACTCCCGCGTACGTTCGGAGGTATGCATTCTAGAGCGAAAAACGGGTGGTAAAGTTTTCTCAGCGAGTTCCATTAACTGGTGTGGAAGCTTAGATCACAGGAATTATAAAAATTCTGTCGCACAACTTACTACGAACGTATTGCTCGACTTCCTTTCCGAGCCAACACCGCACAACATTAAAACAACAACTTAAGAAATTTGAAAACCCGAGCATGCCTACTCGATATCACCCTAATACCAATATAGATATCAGGAAAACTCATGAACTCAAATATTCCTAAAAAAATCCCCTTAAAAGTAGTAATCGCTACCGCAATCGGGAACTACATAACCTGGTTCGAATTTGCATCATATGGCTTTCTCGCTGTAGTAATTAGCAGAATTTTCTTCCCTATGGACTCCCCAGGTTTGGCATTGCTAATGACCTTTGGAGCATTTGGCGTCTCTTTTCTGATGGCTCCTCTCGGCGCTCTCTTTTTTGGACGACTCGGCGATACGGTAGGGCGTAAGAGAATTCTGGTTGCAGTCATCCTGCTCATGTCCGGATCTACGTTTGCCATAGGTCTACTCCCTACTTACGAAACCTTAGGCGTTGCCGCCCCTATCATCCTGGTTCTATTTCGAATGCTGCAAGGATTCGCATCTGGAGGTGAGCCAGGCGGAGCAGCAACAGTACTAGCTGAGTCGGCGGCACCGGCTCGACGAGCGATGACAGTTAGTGTTTGGCACTGCTCAAGCTTCCTAGCTAACGCATCGGCTTCCGCGCTCGTCTTCGGCCTCACCTCATTAATCAGCGAAGAGGCATTAGAAGCGTGGGGCTGGAGAATCCCTTTTCTTCTTGCAGGGGCTCTTGGCGTAATCGCTTACTTAATTAGACGTCAACTGGAGGAAACTCCTACGTTCCTAGCTCTAGAGGCTGCGAACGAAAAAAGCAAATCACCGATTAAGGACGTGCTGAGCTTAAACCTAAAAGAAGTACTGCAAACAACTGGTTGCATGGCTTTCCAAGGTGCGGCGTTCTACTTCATATTTGTATACATAGAGACCTACCTAAGAGTAGAGCTTGACCTAAACTACATGCAGGCATCCATATCAAACATTGCATGCCTTTGTGCGGCATCAGTAAGCATCTTTCTCTTTGCGTACTTGTCAGATCAATATGGCCGACGCGCCATTATGTTAATGGGGGCCGCACTCAGCACGGCGATAATCTACCCTGTCTTCCTAGCATTTTCGACCAAAGAGTATTCCTTGATTATTCTTGGACACACTGCATTAGGTATATGCCTTGCTACATTCATGTCTGCATCCGGTGCTGCTTTGGTGGAAATTTTCCCAGCCAAAGTAAGATATGCAGGATTTTCCATTGCCTACGGCTTGGCAATTGCAATTTTCGGGGGAAGCTCCGCATTCATTGCTACCTGGCTGATATCCCTGACAGGCTCACCACTCTCCCCTTCAATCCTAGTAATTGCGACAGGGTTAATCGCAATTATCAGCGTTGTCTCCATGAGGGAAACCGCACCTGCAGGCCTTAAGAAAAGAAACCTCAAGCTGGCTAATACCTAAAAGATAAAAGTCAACAATTTCGGAGGGAGGCGCACAAACCGCCTCCCCTCTTTTAGTTCACCCGCCTCTTCTTGCCACTTTCGGGCTATATCCGAAATGCCTTTTAAAGGCCCTGCAAAATACTGACTGACTAGAAAACCCTAAGTCGTAGGCGACCTCAACCAGGCTATCCCCCCTATTCTGAATGAGGAACCTGGCCCACTCCAAACGCCTACTCGCTACATATTTTTGAGGCGGCACCCCAAAAAGCTTTTTGAAAATGTCCGTCATAGAGCTATTACTGATATGCAGCAACTCTGCCAGCTCTTCATTTGATATATGCCGACCTATTCGTGCATCAATCACAAGATCAACTTGTTGTTTCGTAACGCCTAGCCGGCCCTCAGGGGTTTGCTGTGGGGTTGCAGGGTCGCCGAAGAATATAGCCATTAAGAGTATGGCACTTTGCCGCAAAATGAATGTATTTTGACGGCTCATCATCTCTTTGCTCGAGATATAGGCCACCAATTGCCTCCCAAAGTCACCTATCTGTGCAGATATCACACTCTGATTAAGCCATGGCGTGAAGTTTAAATGCTCGGTGAACTTCAAGGCTTCCAAGTAGGAGTCATGCGGAGGAATTTCAAGTAACACCACCTCTTGTTCATCACCCTCCCCCTCAAACTCAAATAGCTCGGATATCGGTATAAGCAGTGCGGTATCCGGCGAAAGTTGAAAGCAGCGATTTGAAGTCAAACAATTCACTTGACCGGCAATTGGAAAGACCAATTGAGCATAGCCATTGACCTCCTTTTTTCTATACAGGCTTACCTTTTCAACTCTCGCCGAAATATCCACTATTGCCCCGACTGCTTTTATAAGCCTTACTTATTGCGATTACTTATTGTAGTAAAAGCGCTTCGCGCAACCTTAATCCATTAGTGAGCACGCATACAGCCAAATCCTTAAATTACTCATCCTGAACTGCGATCTGCTGTTGCTCTCCTAACCCAGAGATACCGAGCCGCATTTTCTGACCTGCACGCAGGTACACCTCAGGGCGTTGTCCCATACCAACGCCTGGTGGCGTGCCCGTTGAGATAATATCGCCGGGGTGTAGCGTCATGAACTGCGACAGGTACGACACCAAGAAAGAGACGTCATAAACCATTGTTTTTGTAGATCCGTCCTGGAATCGCTTTCCGTCTACATCTAGCCACAGATTCAAATTTTGTGGATCACGTATCTCATCGCGACTCACGAGCCATGGGCCGATGGGGCCAAAGGTGTCACAACACTTACCTTTATCCCAAGTTCCTTGGCGCTTAAACTGATAATCACGCTCGGAGATATCGTTAACAATGCAGTAGCCCGCTACGTACTCAAGCGCATCTTCCGGACTCACATACTTCGCAGCACTGCCGATCACAACACCCAGTTCGACCTCCCAATCAGTCTTATTCGATCCGCGCGGAATACGCACATTATCGTAAGGCCCGACTATCGCAGAGGTTGGTTTCATGAAAACCACTGGCTCTGAAGGTACTTCAGATCCAGTCTCGGCAGCATGATCGGAGTAGTTAAGTCCAATACAGACAAATTTTCCGACGTCCGCAACGCAGGCACCAATCCGCACATTCTCCTCCACGAGAGGCAATTGCCCTAAGTCCAGCTCAGAAATTTTCCTCAACCCTTCTGGCGAAAGCACCTCACCAGAGAGATCACGCACATGGGCGGACAAGTCACGAATATTTCCTGCATCATCAAGAATACCTGGTTTCTCATGACCTAGAGGGCCGAAACGGAGAAGCTTCATAGATATACCTACCTAAACACTAAGATAGATTTAATGATTTAACTGATGCTCAGTGTAATCGTTTTCATCCATCCCAGGTATAAATTCGTACTGAGGTGTAGCGCATTTGAAAATATTTTATGAATCTTCCCGCCGCCTAATTACGGCTGCCATCTGGAGAAGCACCGACTCATGTCGACTCGATGATAGCTCTAAGCCCTCTGCGCGTCGTAGAAAACAAATGACGTGCCACGCCCCGGTCAGAATCCCCAATCCAAACCAGGATTCCACGAAATCCCGTGCATCAAAACAGGGCCAGCACGCTGAAATGTGGTGCACAAAGCGCACCGAACATCAGCACACGCCGCCTCATCACTGATGACCTATGGGGCTGTCACGCTCGGTTACGCGTTGCTTTTTCCTACCAGTTTATGTCGATCACAAAGACACTAACCGATTGATTTTTATATGCACTAAATATAAGTGTTCGTTGCAAGGCATGGATGCGATCACCTTCCAAACCCGCTTTTGAGCATCAAGGTGGCACACCGCTTGCTGAAACCTAACGAACGTTCGCTAGCATTCGCTTTTGATGTCATTGCTGCGATCAGCCCATAAATGCCTGCTAGGAGTACTTATGTCGCTTATCCACCTTCCACACGATGCCTCGGTTGAAGACGTCGTCCGCTGCTTGGACGCCGAAGGCTACTGCATTATCGACAACGCCATCTCTGAAGAGATGGTTGATGCAATAAATGATCAGATGCAACCCTACGTTGGCGAGACCGATGACGGTGCCAACAATGCATTGGGTAAACAAACACGCCGTAGCGGTGCCATCATTGCCCGTTGCCCTGCGGCGCACCCAGTCATCATGCACCCAGCAGTTGTGGGTGCTGCTCAGAAGTATTTGGGGCGAAATGCCTCAAAAATCCAGCTACACCTTACGCAAGTCATCTCCATTGGCCCGGGTAACAAAGAACAATTCCTCCATCGTGATGAGGGCTGCTGGGAATGGTTTGATCACTTTCCGCTCGAGTTTCAAACTCAGATCAGCACCATCTGGGCACTGGATGACTTCACCGACGCCAATGGCGCTACACGCCTCATTCCGGGCAGCCACAAGCACACAAAGATCCCAACCGATTTCGGTTTGGCAGATACAGTAGCGGCTGAAATGAAAAAAGGCTCGGTGCTAGTTTACTCCGGCAAAACAATTCATGGCGGAGGCCCCAACAAGACCGACAACTGGCGTCGCGCACTTAACATTGACTATTGCATTGGTTGGCTGCGCCAAGAAGAAAACCAGTACCTAGTAGTTCCCCCTGAGCTTGCCAAGAAACTCCCCGAAGATATGCAGCGGTTGATCGGTTATGACTTCGGTGCCGCCGCGCTCGGCTATGTTCGCGAATTCGAAGACCCAATCGTTTCTCTTTACCCAGAGAGAAAAGGCGACGGAAAAATCTTCATGCAATTATTGGAGAAAGCATCAGCCTACTCTGAAAATGCCAAGGGTGTATTCAACTTCGTTTCGAAACAATAAACGGACTGCCCCCATAGGCAGTATCGTACTCTTTCTTGGATGCAGTAAGGCTGGGTTTTTAAATATGAGTATTTATAAAGTTTTATTTGGGACAGAGAGTGGTAACGCAGAGGTCATTGCGGACGATATCGTCGACGCGCTGATGGCCCAAGGGTTGCAAGCCGCAGCCATTCCCATGGACGAGTTCGCAGCAAATGAGATCTCGCCCAGTGAGCGTTATGTGTTCATCACCTCGACTTACGGTGAGGGCGAGCTGCCAGAAACCACACAGCCATTCTTCGATGCCCTAAAAGACGTAACGAGCCTCGCTGGTGTCGAGTTTTTCGCGTTTGGTCTCGGGGACAGTACCTACGCAAATTACAACCGGGCAATTCATGTATTGACCGATAGCTTACAAGGCCTGGGCGCAACGCTGATCGGCAACATCGGGATGCACGATGGAAATAGCGGAGTGGGTCTTACCAGCGCAGCACAAACCTGGTTTAACCAAAGCTTCTGAGGGCAGGACAGACATGAACATCAATCACGACCTACTGCCTTGGGGCAATACGGATTTTCGTAAGAACCCGTATCCCTGGTATGCCCGCCTCCAGAAAGAGCACCCGCTTTATCGTGAAAACGATAAAACCTGGGTCATTACTCGCTACAGCGACTACATGGAATTTGTACGCCACCCGGCAATGACGATAGTCGAGCCCGAATGGGTTGGTACTCACCCATGGCGCGCAATCGAAAGCACCGTCCAGGGTACAGAAGGCGCTGACCACACGCGTTTGCGTCGACACAGCAACAAGTGGTTTACACCCAAGCTGGTAAAGGAGTGGGTGAAACACGCTGCGGAGATTACCTTGCAATCGCTTGAGCATGTGGACGCCGCTGGCTATCTGGAGGCACACCACCATCTTTGCGTGATGCCATCACACGTAACCATGTGCCGCGTTCTGCAGGTTGATGAAGGGGATGTCGACCGCGTTATTCAGAACACCCTCAAAATAGTCGGGGCCCAAAGCCCCACCGCCACTGAAGCAAACAAGGCAACAGCCCGCGAAGGGTTCGATTTTCTCTTTGGGAAATGCCGGGCAATGATAGCGGCCAAGCGCGAACAGCCCGGAGATGGTCTGCTGGACGCCCTGCTGAGCGCTCAAGATAAGGGAGAGCTCAGTGAAAAAGAGGTACTGGAAACGCTGCTGCTGTTCTACTTCTCAGGTGCGCCAAACCCCGCGTTCATCCTGGCATCGATACTGGATCATTTCACTCGTGAGCCAGAGCTGCTGACCATGTACCGTGAGAGCCCCGAGCAACGCGCGGCCATGATCAACGAGTTCATCCGACTGTATCCCCCAGAGATGTCGTTTACTCGATTCCTGACAGAGGATCTGGAAATCCACGGCCAGCTATTACCGCGAGGTTCCTGCCTGCGGTTCATGACGGCAGCGGTGAACCGCGACCCTGCGGTATTCGCACAACCACACACCTTCAACCCACTACGCGGTGGCCAAGAGAGCCAGCAGGTGTCATTCGGCATTGGCGCTCATTCTTGCGCAGGACAAGTTATTACTCGCGCGGAAGTAGAAACTGTATTGAACATCGTCACCGAGCGCTACAGCAGAATTGAGTCTGCGGGTGAGCCATTGACTTTGAGTGATGACCGGATACGCAACTACCTTGAGCTGCCACTGCGTTTCTTCGCCTGACGCCATACCCCTATAAAAATTAGATGTTTCCTTGCCAAATTTTAGATTTAACCCGTGTGCTCGATCTGTATTGCCTGATGCAGATCCGAATGGATAACTCAACTTTCGGAGTGGATCATGAGTACTCTTTCACTGCAGGCAACCCTGCCTGAAACTGAGACCAAAAAGCTTAAAGGCACCATGAGCACGACGGAAATCGTCTGCTCGGTACTCGCCTTCAATGGCCCTTTTTCTGTCGTGACCGGGTATGCCCCGGTGATCATCGGGGTAGGCCATACCCTTGGCGTGCCACTTATATTTTTATTATGTGGTGTGTTCTTCATGCTGTTTGCCGTGGGCTTCACGACCATGGGCCAACACCTTGAAAACCCGGGTGCCTTCTACTCCTATATCACCGCCGGTCTGGGTAAGCCTGCTGGCTTAGGCGGTGCATTTTTGGCACTACTTGCTTATCTGAGCATTGCCATCGGGGTGTATGCCTTTGCCGGTTATACGGTAGATCTCTTCCTCCAACATACTTTTGGCATACCGGCGCTCTCGAGCTGGCTGTTTGCCTTGGCCCTCATCGGACTGGTTGGTGTGCTGGGGTACTTCAAGATTAACCTCTCGGCGAGAGTCTTGACCATGGTACTCGCGATTGAAATGGTGATGATCTTCGCGTTTAACATCTCCACACTGGCCAGCGGCGGAGCAGAAGGCATTACCCTCGCACCGCTCAGCCTCGGCAGCCTTGAGGGTGCCAATATTGGCCTGGCAGTGCTGTTTTGCATCGTCTGCTTTGGCGGCTTTGAAGCGGCAGCTATTTACCATGAAGAGGCTGCCAACCCGTCAAAGACCATTCCTCGAGCCACGTACCTCTCGATCATCGTAATGTGCCTGCTTTATGCGATCTGCAGCTGGGTCATCGTCACGGCAGTAGGCAGCAGCACGGTTATTGATGCCACCCTGAACGACCCCGCTGGCACGACCTTGACCGCTATCGGTGTAGCGCTGGGCAAGACAGTTCAGGGCATGTGCAATGCACTGTTGATTACAAGCCTATTTGCCTGCGCACTGTCGACCCACAACGTCACTACCCGCTATGTGTACTCGCTGAGTGTGGACGGAGTGTTGAGCAGAGCTTTCGCCAAGGTGCACGCCAAACAAGGCTCGCCCTATAGAGCGTCGGCCATCGTCACCGTCATTACCCTCATATTCACGCTGTGCTCGTTTGTTGGCAACGTCAGCGTCTCCAAGGTTTACATCGCCTTCGCCGGCGTCGGTGCATACGCACTGATCCTCCTAATGCTCTTGACCGGGATCGCCGTGATCACCTACCTACATCGCCGGCGCGACCTCAAGATTGGCGCATTCAAGAGCAAAATTGCCCCTGCTCTGGCAGTACTGGGAATGCTCGTTGCACTGGTCTTAGGGAGCATGAACTTCGCCATATTGATTGATGGCAGTCAGGGGATCGCACTTCTGGTGATTGGGCTGCTGTACGGCCTGTTCCTGCTGGGCGTGGGCTTGGGCATGTACTACCGGAAAAACAAACCCTCTATCTACAGCTGCATTGGTCGGCAACTGGGCTGACGGCACTGACGATCACCATGTGCAGCATTTCGCTGCACGCTCTGTACAGCAGGAGTGAATATGAACCCGCATAGCCTGAAAGTGGCGATCGTTGGAAGTGGCCCAGCGGGCTGCTACAGCGCTCAATTTTGCCGGAAGAAATGGCCAACGGCAGAGATCACGATCTTTGAACAATTGCCAGTGCCATACGGCCTGGTTCGCTATGGTATTGCCGCCGATCACCAAGGCGCCAAGGCGGTGATCGATCAGTTCGACCGGCTGTTTCATCGTGAGCGTGTAGATTTTCTTGGCAACGTAGCCGTAGGCCGTGACATCCCTCTGGAAGTACTGTCTGAAGCGTTCGACGTGGTCATTGTCGCAACGGGCCTGGAAGCAGATGTAACCCCTGAAGCTGTTTCCGACGTTCCAGGGTATGTCGTCGGTGCTGGGGCTTTACTGAAAGCGGTAAACGGTCACCCTGATCTTCACGAGGCACTGGTTGAAGGCACACGTATCAAGCCCTTGGGCCAGCGCCTAGCGTTGATTGGCAATGGTAACGTGGCTATCGATGTCATCCGCCTACTGTGCAAGCCAGTAGCAGACTTAAATGGCTCCGACATCGACGATGCGCGACTGGCTTCGCTGCGAGGTGAAGGTATTATGTCGATCGACGTCTTGGGCAGGTCGCCAGTGGGCACCGCGAAATTTGACTATTCGATGCTCCATGAACTGCTGGAGCTACCGGGTGTTCATCTGACCGTCACCGGCCTTGAGGCCGGTTCAGAAGCTTGCAAGGCAACGACATTGATCCACTCTCGGCTGCAGCAGCAAGGCGACTGCCCGAATCCAGGCGACATCTGTGTCACCTTTCACTTTGTCGCTCAAATACTCAATGCAACACCTGCGGGTTCAGCACTAGAGCTCGAGATTGCGCACGCGCAAACCAAGCGCGCTACCCTATGCGTCGACCAGATCATCACTGCCATAGGGTTCACCCATGCGCCTTCGAGCCTGGCATCAGTCGACCTCTCCGCGCTGAGTAACGTGTTTCTGGCCGGCTGGGTAAACCAGCACGGCAAGGGAGCGGTGGCAGCCAATCGCAAGGATGCCAAGGCTGTCGTGGATAACATCGCAGGCTACATCGAGCGCGGTGAGCTAGAACTCAACTCTCCTGGCGTGGGTTCACTATCAATGCTGGCCCGGCTAGAAGTAGTCGACTATGAAGCATGGCAGGCGATCGATCGACATGAGGTCTCTCGGGCCCAACCAGGGCGTTGCCGCGCCAAACTGACCGACATCGCCGAGATGCTTGAGATTGCTGGCAAAGCCACGCGGGCGGCATATGTGGCTTAAGCCCCGAACGTCGAGACTACCAGGCTGAGTGGGAATATCGTACCGCTATCCGTTATGATCGAAAGCCAAGTGGAGTGCAGGACTTAACATGGCGGGCGTGAACAACATCAGCGACATGCTTCACCAGCTTGAAACGTTCATCGGCGCGTTCAACCGGCATGGCCTTACCAAAGGCAAGCAGTCGATTCTCAAGTCGTTCCTGCGCACTGCCACGCGTGAAGGCATTACTAACGTGTCTATGCGCAGTCTCGGGGCAGAGGCAGGTGTCAAGCCACCGACCATCTACTCCCACTTTCCCGAGGGACGTGACCAAGTCGTGGCTGCCGCTATGCGCTGGCATTACAGCGGTTACGCGCAAGCATTGCTGGTCGAATTCTCGACCTGTGTCAATCCGCAGGACTTCTGGAAAACATTGGTACGTTTTCATGTGGCCCAACAGCTGCGCGAGCCGGCCAATGACAGCTGGGACATCTTGATTGCCACAGACCGTATCTCCAAGCAGTTGCCCGAAGAGGTAAGGGATGAGATCGAAACCTGGGAGCGTTTTTGCGACTACATGTATGCGGCAATCGCCCAAGACATGGGTCATGTTGCGGTAGACATCAACGCGCGCATTGCTCGCAAAACCCTGGATGCAGTGTGTGCTTGGTGGAACTGGGACGGTAGCGACGAGCACTTGGATGCTGCAGTTGCCTACGGATCGAAAGCTGCTGAAGCGATCATGAAAATTGCGCGCTAAGAACTTTCAAAAAACTAGGGATTCATCCCATTTCGCCCGGCCAACAGCGCCTGCATCCTCAAGAATAGGCAGGGGTTGCCTACCTGTACGGGAAAGTCCATTTTCTAGGTCTCAATCACGTGTGCAAAGGGGCAAGAGCGTCGTCCTTAAGCCTTCTTTGAAATATCCATAGACTGGCACGATAGCTGAATTAGGTCGACTCTCGCGATGCAAGATCAAGAGCAAGATAACTTCCAAGAAAACTTGAAGATGCTGTGCGAACAGGTTGGCACAGTCTCAGAAATATGTAGACGAGTAGGAATAAACAGACAACAGTTCAACAAATACCTCGCCGGCACCCATAAGCCATCCAAGGCCAACCTGCGCGTAATTGCAGGTTTTTTTGGATTAAGCGCTGACATACTATACACAAACCCCAATGACTTCCGATCAATGGTTGAAGGTGGACACTTCCATCTTTTTAGAAATCTAATTCAAACCCCTAAAATGCTCATGTTTGTGAATGAGCTTTTAAATGACAGCAAATCTGAACTTAGCGAACTCACAGGAGTATATGAAAGATACCACCACTCATCGATATATAAGGGCAAAATAGTAAGATCCACCTTTTGCATTTTCGAAAGAAACGGAATGCTGATGCATTACTACGTGGAGCGTTTCCCCAATCAAGATGGCAGCGGAAAAATAGATTACCACTTCAAGTACCACGGCCTGACTTTTCTTATTTCAAATCGAATCTTCTGCATAGACTTCGAAACCATTCAGAAAAATGAAATCACGTTTACCAACCTCGCGGCAGTCAACAGAAACTCAAGGAAATTTGTTTTCGGCGTTTCAAGCGGAATCGCCGCAACCATGGTACGCCAGCCCGTTGCAAACAAAACGGCGATGCATTTCGTAGCTAAAGGGCTAATGAAAAAAGAGCATATCCGCCGCGCAACCGTACTCTCGCCAGATGATCCCTCTATCCCTAAGGAGGTGGTTGACTATCTTGGTGCCGGTACGTCCTCAATCGATACGGTCTGAGCAGACCACAGAAAAAATGCACCTAACAACAAGCAAAATGTGCGTCATCCTGCGTCAGCATTCGTCATCTTGAGAAATTGTTTGCGTCACCCTCCGTCGGTAATTTGCCTAAAGCAGCAGAAAATTCGAATGCATGGTGGCGCCTGAACACCCAGATCGTAAGGCAACCAGCATCGAGCGCTGCTCATAATCTTAATACTGTGCGCCCGATAGAGGTGATGAAATGGCTGAGTGGATCAAAAAGGCAAAACCGACCGAACAACAGGTTGAACGCAACGAGCAGGTCAAGTCGGATGTCTCACGCATTCTTCTAGACATTGAAAAGCGTGGCGATGCCGCAGTCCGTGAACTCTCGGTGAAGTTCGACGGCTGGGATCGCGCTGACTACCGCCTGAGCGACGCAGAGGTCAAAGAGTGCGTTTCCAGACTGACCGAGCGAGAGTACAACGATATTCTCTTCGCACAGCAGCAAGTACGCCGATTTGCTGATGCCCAGCGTAAGTCGCTACTGGATGTCGAAATCGAGAGCATCCCTGGTGTCATCCTCGGACATAAACACATCCCGGTGAGTGCCGCTGGATGCTACGTACCAGGTGGTAAGTACCCGCTGCTGGCGTCGGCCCACATGTCGATCGTTACCGCAAAGTCGGCGGGCGTGAAAAATATCACGACTGCCGCCCCTCCTTTCCAAGGTAAACCAGCACCATACATCGTTGCGGCCCAAGCCTTGGGCGGCGCTGACGCTATCTACAGCCTCGGCGGCATTCAAGCAGTTGCAGCCATGGCTATCGGTACCGAATCGATCAGTCCTGTGGATATCATCGTCGGCCCAGGCAACGCTTATGTAGCCGAAGCAAAGCGCCAACTCTTCGGACGTGTCGGCATTGACCTCTTTGCCGGCCCAACCGAGACCCTGCTCATCACCGATGATTCTGTAGACGGTGAACTGTGTGCAACTGACCTGCTGGGTCAGGCTGAACATGGCGTGGACTCGCCTGCCGTGATGCTGACCACCTCTCGCGAACTTGCGCTGGAAACACTGAAAGAAATCGAGCGCCTGCTTGTCAAACTGCCGACTGAGAAAATCGCTCGCGAAGCCTGGGATAATTTTGGCGAAATCATCCTCTGCGAAAACTATGAGGAACTGGTCAAGTACTCGGATGAATACGCTTCCGAGCACGTCCAGATCATGACCCATGACGACGATTACTTCGTTAAAAATCTGACCAACTATGGCGCCCTGTTCGTAGGCGCCCGCACCAACGTCTCTTATGGCGACAAGGTGATTGGCACCAACCATACCCTTCCGACCAACAAAGCCGCACGCTACACCGGCGGCCTGTGGGTTGGTAAATACATCAAGACCTGCACCTACCAACGCATCCTAACTGACGAAGCGTCTGCGCTTATCGGCGAATACTGCTCTCGCCTTTGCTTGATGGAAGGGTTCGTGGGCCACGCTGAGCAAGCAAATATCCGTGTCCGTCGCTATGGTAAGAAAGAGGTTGGCTTCGGCGAACCGGCTCTCTGATCCCTCACCGACAAGAAATGCCAGCCTCATATGGCTGGCATTTTTTTGGATGGTAGAAAGTAGCGTCAGATCTTTTTCACCACAGCACCCGATGTCGTAATGACAACCAGGAGCAAGGCACCGGTCATCATCAAAGCCACGCTCAGTGTTGTCAGGTGAGCCAAGAAACCTATTATGGCCGGGCCCATCAAAATGCCTAGGTAGCCAATTGCATTTACCGTAGATAGCGCCAATGCCACGGGCATGACACCCTGCCGTCCTGCAGCCGAGCAAAAGACAGGTACTAGGTTCGCAATACCTGCACCAATCAAAATGAAACCACCCAGCGCAGCGAATTGGTTGTCAATGAATATCGCGACGATCATCCCCACTGTAGCTAAGCAGCTACCCCCTACAATCACTACCCGCTCGGTGAGCTTGGGTACCAACCAATCACCAGAAAGCCTTCCGACTGCCATGGTCACCGAAAATAGTGCGAAGCCGATACCCGAGTGATTGATGTCCATCCCTCTAACTGTATTCAGAAAAACGGCACTCCAGTCGAGCATCGACCCTTCGACCAAGAAGGCAATCAGACTGAGTACGCCCAGCAAGAGCACATAGGGTGTTGGTTTACTGAATATCGCCCCATCACTCCCCTCTCCGAAGGGCAACATATGCCTTCCTACAGTAAATAGCATCGCTGCTGAGATCGCTGTTAACGCGAGAACAGACGCGAACGGCGACAACCCAACCCAAAGAAGCCCGGAAATGACCAAGGCGCTAAAGATGTTTCCTACACTAAAAAGCCCGTGAAAGCCGGACATCATGGATCGGCCAAGACCTCTCTCTACAATTGAACCTTGCAGGTTCATCGTCACATCTGCTGCTCCCAAGCAGGCGCCAAAAAGCAGCAAACAAAGAACAAGCGAGAAGAAATTTGAGACGCTAGAGAGAAGCAAGAGGATGGCTATAGCGCCCAGCATGGCCGTGGTCATAGTCGCCCTACAACCCACTCTGCTGACGATTTTTCCTACAAAGGGCATCATGCACATTGAACCTGTGCCAAGGCAAAGTAGCAGGACTCCAAGCTCACCCTCATCAATGCCTGCACGCGCCTTGGCAAAAGGCACTAACGGCGCCCAGGCCCCCATCATCACACCCGGCAGAAAAAACGAAGCGCGGCATGCGATCAAATTTTCACTGCTGATTAGGTGAGAAATATCTGCGTTTGAGTTCATATAATTCGCCAAAAAAACGCCCATCCGAAGATGGGCAAAGTGGGTGACTAGCGCATACATAATTTGTGGCTATGCAGGTTTAGCTTGATCTCTTCGCTGAAGAATCACTCCAAGGCCTATCAAGGCCAATGTCAAAACCGACGAGACAAGCAACTCAGTTTGATGCCCAGGGACAACAGCCATCAGAACCAAGAACGACACAATCGCAGCTATGGTGAAGTAGGAGAGCGCGGGAAATAGAGGGAATTCAACGATCAAAGCCTTCCCTTCAGCGATGGCCCGTTTACGCAGAATCACCTGGCTCACAGCAATAACCAGATACATCACGAGAGCAATCGTGCCGATCGTGGCAATCAGTGGAACTAATACGGTTTGAGGCAAGGTGTAGTTGGCCACCAGAAGAATGAGAGCTCCAGCGCTCGCGTAGAAAATCGAGACCTTCGGTACACCGTTGGCAGTCGTCTGAGCCCATGACCTGGGGGCATCTCGGCGAACCGCAAGCGAATAGCCCATACGAGAAGCAGTGAAAATCGCAGAGTTGAGGGTGCTCGCGACCCCAACCAAAATCACAGCCTGAATGATACCCGCAGCACCAGGAATACCCATCACCTGGAGAGCCGACTGGAAAGAACCAACCTCTAGGCGAGGCGAGTTCCACGCAACCAAAGCAACAATCACGAAAATTGAGCCAAAGTAGAAAATCAGCATCCGCCATACAACAGAGCGAATAGCCTTTCGAATGTTTGCTCGAGGATCTTCAGACTCGGCTGCAGCGATGGTAACGATTTCCATACCAGTGAAACTGAATAGTGCAAGTACCAAGGCTGATGCAATTCCAGGGAGCCCTGTAGGCGCAAAACCACCATCCCGCCAAAGATGACCTACACCATTCGCTGAGCTACTAGGAAGCATTCCTGAAATAGCGAATACCCCCAAACCAATGAAGGCCAAAATGGCAACGACCTTGATCAGAGAAAACCAGTACTCGAGCGTACCGAAGTTCTTCACACTGAGGATATTGGTCAGAGTGAGACCTACGATGAGAGCGACGCCAATTGCAATAGAGGAGACTCCAAGCCATCCGCCAAGAATGTCTGAAGCCACGATGGTTTCTAGCGGTATGACAAGAACATAGAACCACCAATACAGCCACCCAATCGAAAAGCCGGCCCAGCGTCCCATCGCTTGCTGTGCATAGGTGGAAAAAGAGCCTGTATCTGGGCTTGCAGTTGCAAGCTCGGCAAGCATGCCCATCACAAGAACAACGAGTACTGCAGCGATCCCAAAAGACACCAATACCGCAGGCCCAGCAGCACTAATAGCGCTCGCGGAACCGACGAAAAACCCCGCACCAATTACACCACCAATAGAGATCATGGTGATTTGACGGCTGCTCAGCCCTTTAGACAGCGCACCGTGAGACACTGTTACCTTCTCAGAAGGCAAATCCATTTTATAATTCATCGCTTGCCCCATCAGGAACTTCCGCACACCGCCTTAGCGGTACAGCCAGGAGGCAAACAGAAGTTAGTTCCACAAGAATTATTGTTAGAGACACGCCTTGTAGCTGTCTCAGACTAAGTTGTGAAACTCAACGGGCCAATTTCTCAATCAAACGCAAAGTGACGCACTCTGACGCAGCCTCAGCTACACCTGACGCGTTGTGCTTCGAACAACAAGCGATGTATCAAAAATTTTGATTACCGGCTGCAGAGGTTCCGACGCCTCCAGCTCATCGAGCAAAATGCGAGCAGCAAACTCCCCCTTACCGATGATGGACTGACGGATAGTGGTTAGGCCTCTAGGCGCCGCATCAGGAACGTCGTCGAAGCCGATAACCGATAGCTGCCCAGGAACCTCCACGCCTTCTTTTTCTGCTTGTGACAGGCACGCTAGAGCCATCACATCGGAACTAGCAACGATTGCCGAGACACCGGACTCACTGAGCAAGATGGAAGCGGCTTCCCGACCTAGCGCTTCGGTGAAACCGCCAGCTTCGACAATCATCAGATCGTCATAATCAATACCGTGCCGTTCAGCGGTCTCGATATAGGCTGTAAGTCGTTCCCTTGCGATCATCTCCGTCGAGTGCTTGAAGCGCTTCTGACTCACACGCCCCCTCTTGCCATCAGGGATCAATCGCTCAACCAAAATCCCTATTTTGGTATGGCCTAGGGCAAGAATGTGCTCCATTTGATCTGTTGCAGCTTGCCGGTCATCAATCCCAACGAAATGCACGCCTTCAAGCCTGGGGGAGTCAATAATCACCGCCGGTATCTTGCGCTTCACGATAAATTGCGTGATGGGATGGTCGTCCGGCAAGGTCGAGACGATCAGGCCGTCGACCAATCCTCTGACAGCTAGGTTGGCATCTCCTTCCTGGTCACCTTCAAGCTTTTTGTTTTTCAGCGGGAATAGGGTCAGCGCGACGTTGGCCAACTCGTTCACCCTGGCGATTCCTTTCAGAAGGGACATGGCCCAAGGATCATCAAAGGCATATGACAACTGATCCATTACGACTAGGCCAATTGCACCAACCCGCCCCGAGCGCAAGCTTCTGCCCCGAAGGTTTGGCCCGGGATATCCCAAGCTAGCCGCCACCGAAAGAATGTGTTCCCGCTGGCTGGCAGAGACCTTACTGGAGCCACTGTAGGCGTAGGAAACCGCCGGCTGAGAAACGCCGGCTGCTTTGGCCACATCTTTCATCGAAACCATCTGAAAATCTGCCCTTATATTTATTTCTGCGACACCCAGGAACCGCGCTGGCAAGCGCCACTCAGGATAACGCGCTCGGGCTTGGAGAGGATAACTCTTTCCAAAGGTTCTCAGCTGCAGGGCGCTTTGAATTGAGCTCACTCCAAGGATCTCCACCGGAAAATCTTTAGCCTTTCATGAGCTCAAGAATTGCGAAAAACCCCTCCTGATTCAGCACCATTTTTCCGCCTAAAGCCTTAATTGGCAAGGCCTTCAGAGGTTTTCCCCATACCCAACGACAGGGGAAATCTGGCCCCATTCTGGCGAGACCTTCTGTCGTTTGTAGGTATTGACAAGTGAAAACCGCATGCTACCTTGTGCTCACAGGTTATACGAATAACCACCCAACAAAAAACGAGGCTGCTTATGTCTAGCGCCCAAAAGCTGAGCGAGACAGCCCAGCGAAACCGTCAAGCGAGATGCCTGCCCTTCCTAGACGTGCGGCTTACATTCTTGCAATTCTTTAGTTTCACTGCCCACAAAGCCCAAGTTCTGCCCGTGTGTCGTAGGCCTAGTGCCAAGAACCGGGAAAGCTCAGCTGTATTAATGACTCGGAACGTTTTCCCCGGAGTTTAAGTGCGCAGTGAGACCGTCGTTAGATAAGCCCCCTACTTTGAACGTTAGCAGCACACAACGAGCAGCCCGAATGCTGTGAGAATGTAGGCAGGCAAATCCCCGAACACTGTTAATCCGATTTTATTTCGGTGTTTTCGTGCAGCCTGAATAAAGGCAAATACATAACTAAGGTTCTGTCGAATTTCAATCGACGGATGCTCTTCGTCAAAAATAAATACTGGAGGTATACCGTGACTCGCGTTCTCTATCTTTACGGCGGCTGGCCTGGACATTATCCCTATGAAATTGCGGGCTGGGCTCGCAAACTCTTCAAAGAGCTGGATTTTGACGTTGAAGAGTCAACTGACATCTTCACGTTGGATCGTGACCTGAAAGGTTACGACCTGATCATCATCGGCTGGAACAACGCTGTTACCACTGAAACCCTCACCGCTTCGCAGGAAAAGCATCTTTCTGAAGCAGTCGAAAGCGGTGTGGGTCTTGTTGGCTGGCACGGCGCAGGAGCGGCATTCCGCGCAAGCCTGAAATATCACTTCATGCTGGGTGGATCTTTCCTTGAGCACCCGGCAGGCGAAGGTTACCCACACCCGTACATGGTCAATTTCATCGACCGCAATCACGAGGTTACTCAAGGCGTTGAGGACTTTGAGGTTCGCTCCGAGCAGTACTACATGCAGGTCGACCCAAACATCCATGTTCTTGCTGAAACCACTTTCGATGGCAACCCAATGCCATGGCTGAAAGGGCACCGTAGCCCAGTGGCATGGGTTCGAAACTGGGGTGAAGGGCGAGTCTTCTATCACTCGATCGGCCACGACACCAGCAACCTCGCCGACCCAAATATTCGCCGCCTCACTAAACAAGGCTTGGTGTGGGCAACGCGTAAATAAATACCTAACCGGTAAATCGGGCTCTTCAGAGTTAATCCACGCGGTTCCTCTGAAGAGTGTCTAGTAAAACCCTCCACTTAGGAGTGATGTAACATGCCGAAGTTAACTGCTAGCCAAGTGGTTGCTCAAACCCTGAAAAACTATGGAGTCGAGTACGTCGCCGGAATTCCTGGCCACGGCATCTGGACTCTGATGGATGCCTTTATGGAAGAGGAATCCAAGCTTAAATTTATTCAAGTTTTCCATGAGCAAAGTGCCGTTCACCTGGCTGACGGCTACTACCGTGTCGCTGGCAAACCAATGGTTGCCGTAACATCCATTGGAGCTGGTGCCAGTAACACCGTAATCGGTATGGCCACCGCCTACACCGACTCCACCAGCTGCATGCTGATCACCGGTGGCCCACCCACCCACATGCGTGGCCACGGCCTACTGCAGGAGCTGGAGCGTTACACCGACAACGATTTCCCGAAAATTGCTGAGGCCGTTTCCAAGCGCCATTGGGTTGCCACCCGTACCGAAGAAATGCCCTTCATCATGCACCGTGCCTTCAGCTCGATGCTGACTGGCCGCCCAGGCCCTGTACACATCGAAATCCCGATGGACGTCCAGGCTGAAGCGCGTGAAGTTACCTTGCATGACCTGCAAGAGCGCACTCCGGTCGGCAAAGTCTACCCAGATCCTCAGGCAATCAAACGTGCCGCAGAAGTACTGCGTGAAGCCAAACGCCCGATGATCGTTATCGGCGGCGGCGTCATCACTGCAGAAGCATTCGACGAAGTCGTGGCACTCGCCGAGACCTGGAAAATTCCAGTAGTGACTACTTGGAATGGTAAGGGCGGCTTCCCTGAAGACCACGCTCTGTTCGCAGGTAGCGTTGGCCAGACTGGAACTCTGTGTGGCAATGCCATGGCTTCCAGCTCCGACGTGATTCTTGCAGTCGGCTGCCGCTTCACCGACTGGTCATCTTCAAGCTACGCCCAAGGTGTGACCTTCTCGATCCCGCCAGGCCGTCTGATTCACATCGACATCGATCCGCACGAAATCGGCAAGAACTACCCAGTAGCGGTAGGTATCGTATCCGACGCCAAATATGCGCTTGCTCACATCGTTGAAGAGCTCAAAGGCGAGACTGTCGATCGTACCGAGTACCTGCAAGACCTGAAGAAAAACCAAGACCTGTGGGAGACCAAACTCGCCTCCCGCCGCGATTCGGATCGGTTCCCGTTCACTTCTCAGCGTCCACTGGGTGCTCTGCGCAAAATCTTCCCACGCGACACTATCGTGGTTGTGGGCTCGGGTAACGCTCAGGGTGCAGTCAAGCAGACCTTTCCCGTCTACTCGCCTCGCACTCACCTGACCTCCGGTGGCTTCTCTTCCATGGGCTGGGCAGTACCCGCAGCAATCGGTGCCAAGCTGGCGGCGCCAAATCAGCCAGTTGTCTGCATCCTGGGCGATGGCGACTTCCTGATGAACCCGCAGGAAATTGCAGTCTGCGTGACCAACAACATTCCTGTGGTGTTCTTGATCCAGAACAACGCTGGCTACATGTCGATTCGTGGTGGTCAACGCAAACAAACCAGTCGCCACATCGGCAGCGAATTCAACCTTCCAAATGGCGAGCCGTACTCTCCGGACTTCGCCGCACTGGGCAGATCATTCGGTATCAAGTCGTTCTGTGTGAACAGCAACGAAGAGTTGGAACCCATCCTCCAGCAAGCACTGGATGCCAACGAACCAGTGTTGATTGAGGTGCCTACCGACCGTGACGCTGCAGGCCCATGGGTACCTGGCTGGTGGGACTTCCCGGTTCCTGAGTACATCACTGACGAACGTCAGGATGAGTACTGGGAACTGCGTAACAAAGAACAGCACCTGTAATCAAAACTGAGGCATGCAAGAAATGAGTTCTGAAGTATTAAACACTCATTCAGAGCAAGCCCGTTTGGAAGGAGCGCCGCTACGCCGGCGCTCCAATCCAACCGTGAAGCCTGATGCAAATGGTGAGATAACCTGTGACGTACTGATCATTGGATCAGGCATGGGTGGCTCCACATTTGCACATGCTCTGATCAAGAAAGGACTGGATGTCCTGATCGTAGAGCGCGGCGACTTCCTTCCTCGTGAAACCGAGAACTGGAGCGCTGAAGCTGTTTTCGGCGAGGGGCGCTACAGGAACGCTGAGCAGTGGCTGGACAGAAACAATAACCCCTTTTCGCCAGGGGTATTCTACTACGTAGGCGGAAACACCAAGTTCTATGGCGCAATGCTCCCGCGCTTTCGAGAAGTAGACTTCTCCGACGTGAAGCATGCCGAAGGTATCGCACCTGGTTGGCCAATCAGCTACGCGGATTTGGAGCCGTACTATTGCCAAGCTGAGCAGTTGTACAAGGTTCACGGCAACGCGGGCCAGGATCCCACCGAACCATGGCGCTCCCAACCGTACCCTTGGCCTGGCCTAGAGCACGACCCTGCATTGCTTCCGCTCGAGAAAGTGATGAAGGATGACGGGCTGTCACCTTTCGTAATGCCAGCGGCTGTTGATTTCGGCGAAGACCGCGCCTGCGTGCTCTGTTCTACCTGTGACGGCTACCCATGCCTACTCGAAGCTAAAGGCGATGCAGAGATTTCGACCTTGCGCCCAGCATTGGAGTTAGGCGCAAGACTGATGGTCGGTACCAAAATTAATAAGCTTGTGACCAACAAAGACGGAACTCAGGTCACAGAAGCATTAGGTGTCAAAGATGGGCGCCCGGTCAGAATTTTTGCAAATCGGATCGCGCTCGCATGTGGTGCAGTGAACAGCGCTGCCCTCCTCTTCCGCTCGAAGAATGAACAGCACCCCAACGGTCTTGGAAATAGCTCTGACCAACTGGGTCGGAACTACATGGTGCATAACAGCACCTTCATGATCGCGGTCGACCCCCTGCACACTAATAAGGTCAAGTTTCAAAAAACCTTGGCTATCAATGATTGGTACTCTGCTGGTCAGCGCAACACTTTCCCTCTAGGAAATGTTCAGATGCTCGGCAAGATCCGCGAGCCAATGATTACTCCAATGCGCCCCTGGATTCCGAAAATAGTTTCTCGTTTCATTACTGGCCATAGCGTTGATCTATACCTGACATCGGAAGACATTCCAACTCAGGACAATCGAGTTGTGTACGACGAGGAGCGTGACTCAATCAAAGTCTATTGGACGCCAAACAATTTGAGTGCTCACGAGCAGCTGGTTGAAAAGACCACTGCGATAATGAAAAAAGCGGGTTTTCCAGTTGTACTGACAGAACGGATGGGGATTGCGACAAACTCTCACCAGTGCGGTACTGCAGTAATGGGTAGCGACCCTAAAACTAGCGTTCTAAATCCAGACTGCAGAATGCATGACCTATTCAACGTATGGATAGTTGATAGCTCATCATTCCCCTCTTCAGCAGCAGTTAACCCTGCACTGACAATTGCAGCAAACGCGCTAAGGATAGCGGATGGCTTTCAATAAAAACGCCATCCTTTGCTAAAAACGGATGGTAACCAACCTCAACTGACAGGAACGTGTTAAAAAATGAACAACATGAACAATAGCCTTGTCACCCCTCGAATCAGAAGAGCACGTATTGCAACATTTGCGGGTTTCATGATTCTTGGGGCCATGATGTACATCTGGTCTACAGGCGTATCAGCCTTTCGTCATAACATGGGGCTTAATGGTGATATCGGAGACGCCGATTTCGGCATGATCGCTTTCGGTATAGGTGTTGGCAGTGCAGTTGGCTCATTTATTGTGGGCCTGTTCCTGGATAAGTTTGGTGCGAAGAACGTTATCCTCGCAACAGCTATTGCATATCCTCTCTCGATCATCCCACTGGGCTACACCACCGACGTCTACTTTGCGCTGAGCTTCGGGGTCATCCTTGGCTTGCTTCGAGGTGCTGCAGACACTGCGTACAACACTCACGGCGTTCAGGTAGAGCGATTCTATCAGCGCTCAATCATGACTACGTTCCACGCAGCCTACTCCTTGGGTGGCTTCGTTCTTGGCATGGTTGGTAGCGGATTCGCTGCGCGTTATACCGAAAGCGCAGCCGTCCCTTTCACTGTTCTCGGCGGTTTGCTGCTCGTAATAGGGATCATTTCTAGCCTGTTCATGCTCGAACAACACGAGGTAGTTCCAGCAGCACCAGTGGATACTAAAGAGGCGACGCCGATCAGCACTGCCTCCCTAGGGGTGATCGCTTTGATGGTAGGGTTCGGCATCCTGCTGCTTGGTAGCATGGTTGGTGAAGGCGCTGTTGCCGACTGGGGTCAAGAGTACGGACGCCGTGTTCTTGGGGTCACTGCTGCAGATGCTGGCGTTGCAGTTTCTGTCTTCATCGGTGCTCAGTTCATTGGTCGACTCATTGGCGACCGTCTGGCCGCTCTGATCGGCGCGGTTAAGCTCGTCTTCCTTAGCGCTGTCATCGCTATCGCGGGCCTGATTCTGATCGTCGTCGTCAATACAGAATTTGCCGGTCTGGTTGGCTTTGCAATGTTCGGCCTGGGTCTTGCCAGTATCGCCCCGCTCATGCTGTCCAGTGCTGGTCGGAAGGATCCAGCAAACGCTGGACGCAACATCGGTATCGTTAACTGCATCGGTTACTCTGGGATGCTTCTTGGCCCAGCAGCCATTGCACTTGTTGTCAGTACCTTCGGAATTGATAAGCTGCTCTACTTCCCAATCGTCTTGCTCATTCCGCTCGCGGTCTTCGGCCCCGCGCTGATGAAACAAGGTCGCTCCAACTCTCCGCGTCAACCTACCATCAGTGAGCAAAAAGCAAGCTGATACTTTTAGGGCTGCCATTATCTGGCGGCCCTTTTCTTATTGCATACACCTCCATTAAAAGCGATCCAAACTCACCGTAACGTCTACTTAGCCATCTAAACCGCCCGACATCAGGGATAGACCAGAAACTCGACTGAACTGCACCAATGCGAAGTGGGATCGGGCAGCGCATCAAGCTGCTGATGAAATGAATGAGGAATCTGCACTTACACCTACTAAAGCTTTCAATAGTTCATGCCACAGCAGAAACTTCGGTGCACAGGCTGAATGCTAGCGGGAATGATCAATGGCATCTGATACCAGAAACCACACCAGCAATTAAAATACAGGTTCCAAGGAGGAATAAACATGATCTCATCAATAGCCAAATCAATCATTCAACGAGCTGAAGAGATTGCAAATCGTAGTGGTCACCAAATTTGCATTTCGGTAGTGGATGCCTCTGGCCTTCAAGCAGCATTCCTTCGAATGGACGATGCCATTCCTGGCGCTATCGAAATAGCGATCAAAAAGGCTCGTACTGCCGCCCTATTTCGGACAGATAGTGCGTCAATTGGTAAGGAAGCTCGCCCAGACGGGGCAATCTACACACTCGAAGCAACTAATGGCGGCCTTATAAGTTTTGGTGGCGGCGTTGTAATTTTTGATGAGCACGGACGCGCAGTAGGGGGACTTGGCGTTTCAGGGGCTCCTGTCGATATTGACCAGGCTATTGCGCTGGAGGCAGTCGGCAGACAATGACTTGCTATACCAACCTTGCACTTAATAGTAAGAGACAACCTCTAGCATACTTAAAACTGAAAACACAGGTACCAGAAGTGACGCTGCTTTCTTGTAATAGACTGCACCGATCACTTATCCGATAGTGGAACACACAGGAGGACTGATGGCGGCCTAGAGCGGAACAAGCACCCCTTGTCTTGGCGAGCAACAGAGGCTTGACTCCCGATAGGCGTGCCAACCCAGTCAAATTACAGTACTGCCCCCTGATCTCGCGCACATCGTCAGCCCATAGTTTTCATCTCTGCCATGCGCCTTCACGGAAGGAATCTCGATATGGGCTCAGTATTGCCTGCCTCCACAGCAACGTGTCGAAGGAATCTGCACATAGCTTCAGCCGAAGCAGGCGAGGAACGCGCTGCCGACCTAGAGCCCCAGGTCAGTGGAGAAATGCACGTCTCGCATTCGCTCCGTCGCATGTCCATCGTCCATAAGGCACCTGCGCAGAAAGTGGGTTAAGTGAGACCGAAGACGGCAGCGGAGCTCAATTCCACCATGCGCCGCCTGAGCCCAGACTCTTGGGTTATCGTCCAGTGCCTGCCGTAACGCAGACAAACCAAACTCCCCTACCGCCTGTGCATAGATACGCGTCACCCCGTCGTGGCCAGGTGACCTTTGGAAGGCTTTCAGGGCCGCGATCAGGACATCGCTCAATTTACCCCGATAGACATGCTCAGCGAGCTGCCACACTGCTCGCTCCATCTCCTCACTCAAATGCCATCACCCTCGTTGCCACGCAACCCTGCAGCCCGTCAAACTCGATCACCGACGCTCGGGCCAAGGACTTCCACATGCTCATTCAATTTGATCTTAACCACAACGATCGCGATGCCTTGCTTCGTCATTGCCAGTCATTCCGACCCGACTCCGGAGACGCACGGGAAGATCGCAGGCTGGCAGATGCGTTAGAAACCCTGGTTGAGGCGCTGAAGGCCACAAGTCAAGTACATGGAAATTGACGTCCAGGCGTGTTGTACGACACGGGTACAACTTTGGGCGAGCGTCATCGGCCATTGGCCGTCTCCCAATTTGTATTCAAAGCCAAAGTAGCCGCCAGAGGCGGCTAAACCCGATCCTACCCTCCCCCATGGCAGACAATCATCTGTAGGTTCGTCCAAGCGCGGTAAGCCCAAAAAGCAGGATCAAAAACACGGCAAAAGCCAAACCGACATGGCGTTCTGACCTGGCCTTCCGAGGAGCCTAGGATCTCCCTGCTTTTTCTTTGCTCTCAAATAAATAAACTCCGTCGGCTTTAAAATTTTTTAAGGGGGTGACTCGAAATGTTGTCGCCTATCCGAAAAAAATGTCGCATTTATTAAATTCACAAACACGTTGGATGACGCTGCCCGGAGTCTTTCCACCTACTGTTTTCCCAGGCCACTACGAGTTCACGGCGTCTATTTGGTCTGTCCCTAGCTCCGGGACAGACCACACCTTTATCGCCAGGATTTCCATGTAGCAACGAAGTTCTTATCCGAAACTATTCAGAATTGGGTCGTTTGGGAATGCCTGCACCTGGCGCAACCGTTCCCAGTGTCGCCATCGGCCTCTGCATCAACGCAAACCTCACCCCTAAATGGATACCGCTCGATCGAGACCCGCCCGCAGCAGCTTCAGGGTAGAGGGGCGAACACGATGACCAGATCGTCGTAACCGCCCCGCCAGGTCGGACGAACATTTTCGGTTAATTTTTTCTGAGCTTTACACGCATTTTTTAAAAAAATCTTGGCAACGTTAAAAAAACCTGGCCAACGAAAGGAAAAATTACCCGCAATTCCAGGACGCTGAGGGTGTGACGAGAGGACACTTGGATCTCAGAAACAGAGGGACACCGAAATTGGACAACTTGCCACCGCATCAGTGGATGGCAGACAAGAATATTTCCATACGCTTACCTTTCTCATCCATACGTTTTATTATGAATTATGGCTAAGCAATAATTTTCAGCCAAATGTCTCGGAAGGATTCGCATGATTCATCACTACACGACTGTGAATACCCTTGCCCTAATTCTTCGGTACCAGTCCCTCAGATTCACCCGGCTGGATCGGTTTGATGATGTGACAGAGGGTCGCTCTATTGGCCACTTTCCTGTGGGTGCACGAACTTTTGCGAGCTGCTGGTCAGCGTCACAGGAGGAAAGCATTCCTCAATGGGCCATGTATGGCGACGGCATGAAGGGTATTCGAATCTCCCTCCGGCCCGACCCATTCATTTGGCACCCAATCGACATCGAGTGGCATGAGAATTTTCGCTGTGTCGATCTGCAAGCTCCATTCAGTCTTGAGGAAATGCTATCGCCAAACATCACACTCTTACCTACTCCCAAAATGAGAACGACCTTTGGTCAACGAGTACGCTATGTTCCTGACGTAGAGACAGCAATACAGCATCTGTACTCCACCCCCTCTCCCGGGGAAATCACCTTTTTCGGTGAAGGAACGGAAATCGCTTACTTCAAACCAAAAAACTGGGAATTTCAGGAAGAGTATCGGTTTGTACTTGCAGCGGGGCCGGGCCCGGAACCTCCGTACCACGGTGACCCGGCGGCCTATATTCAGTCCAGAACAGAATGGGGTCATACCGGCATTGACCTGGCGAAAGATCTCCCAGGGCCGACTCATGTCGACATCAGACTTGATCCAGATGCACTGAGGTCTGCTCGAGTCCTAGTAGGGCCCCTAGCCCCCGCAGGGACACTTGAGATCGTTGAGTCTCTGGTGTCGAGGTTCGCTGAAGGCGCCCATGTGAGCCTCAGTAGCTTGAGCAACTCCATACGACCACGGTGAACGAGGCTGACCTGAATGTCGGATGTCATTGAGCAGCCTGATCATTGGCACGCTCATCCTGCAGGGTATTAACCAGTCACTACTGATCGTTACGCGGCCCTCGACGCAATTACAAACTCTGCAAACATATGCAAGTCGGTGAATTCGCCGAACCCACCCCTGTGCAGCTGATACCCCATGAAGCCTGCTGCACGAGCGCCATTTCTATCACAGCGAAGCGAGTCGCCGATCATCCAGATCTGCTCTACTCGCCCCCCGCTCAGCTTACTAGCAAGGGCGTTACGCAACCAGGCATAAATCTCAGGGTCAGGCTTCAAAAAACCAAGCTCGTAGCTGTGCGCGTAGGCATCAAGGTTGGGAAACAAAGACCTGATCGCTGAGCCGTACGGCTGGGCCAAGTTAGAGCAGACGCCCGCAACGATGCCGTGACGCTGCAGTAAATCAATTGCCGCTTGAGCATCCGGATAGACTCTAATCCCTGAAAGGTCGGCCTCGATCAATGACTGGAGTTCGTACTGGCGATCAGCAGAGAGCTCAATACCCAAAAGAGATGCAATTTCGGCCAAGTCACAGTCAAGCGCCATGATCCGCCGGACGTCATCAGCCCGTGGCTTTCGCCCCTGCAGGGCGCCCTCTCGGAGCAGCTCTCGATAGGGGTTCAATTTTGAATGCCTCCACAACAACGTGCCGAAAGCATCAAAAACGACAGCAGCAACCACTCTCTGAGCCCTCCATCAATTCTGACGCGGGTATCCCAGCCGGTGAGCCTCTACGCATCACACGAACACTGGGATGCGGTTTAAAGCACGAGACTTAGAGGAGCTCATTCAGGCTCCTTGGAGAGCCCTGCTCCTCTAGGTACATCACTAGTTCTGGAGCCTCTCGGTTATCGGCTGAAGACACACACGTAAATCCTCAAGCGTCATGGAGTAATTCACGACCAGCACATACGTGCTTCCGGACTCTGTATGGGCAATCCCGTAGCCTAACTCCTCAGTTAAACCGCTAACTGGCGATGTATGGATGAGTCGCCCATCACCAAATCTTCCACAAGCATCCATGAAGACCTGACCTACCAGTCTATCGTCCCAAGGTATCGGGCTCATGAGAAAACCTGTCACCGGAAATGAGAATGTGACTGTCGCAGCCTGGATGACCTCTGGTGGCCAATTCAAAGTGTCCGCCATGATAAGAACCTAGGCAGCGTAGTCGCTAACAATAACGTAGTGGTCATGTCCGCTCACGCTCTGGATAAGCCTGAACGAGCCTTGTGCACGAACCAGTCGCACTGGTGGGGTAGTGATCGTTGAACCATCTGCGATCCGATGCGATAGGTCAGCGTAAGCTTTGGCTACAAACCGATCCCCCACTCTGGCGGCATCCGCCAAGTAGGCATCGATCGGAACACCCCACACCATACCCTGCGCCTGTCCAACCTCTTGAGGAACAGATGCGAATCTCACCGCGTAAATAGACGGTACGACTGTCTTAGCACTCATCAAATTTCAATCACAAAAGCCGGGTCAAAACCCGTCGGTTCAGAGGGATAGCCACGGGGATTGGAAATGACCCGGCAGCCGTGGAATTTCTGGTCAATTGCCTGATGTGTATGCCCATAAATCCAACCGTCAGCCCGAGACACGAGCTCAGGCCAATTATTGCTGTAGCTTGCCGCTGCATGTCCCTCCTCCATGCCGGCAATAGCGGCTACCAAGGGGCAGTGGTGAGTCACAACCAACGTACTGCCTGGAAATGGTTTTGAGAGCTCTGCGTCAAGCCAAGCCTCAGTAACCCTGTTGCGCTTCGCCGTATCATCTGGGCGCAGGCGTCGAAAAGTGCTGTCAGCACGAATACACCGGTAGTCATTCATCTCATGGCGCGCCTGCCTGCTAGCAGCTGAGACATCTCCGCTGATGGTGAAATCTGTCCAACCGGTCGCGCCTAGTATTCGGAGCCCGTCAAAGACCAGCGCATCGTTTTCCAAGATCCAAACGTTGGGTGCCGCGCACTCACGCATTTTGGCCAAGGTACGATCAAAGTGGCCGCCGTAAAACTCGTGATTACCACAGATGTAGGCCACAGGCTTGGTGAATACCTCACTTGCCCATTTCACCCCTCGGCACTTGATATCAATATCGCCAGCCAGAATCACCAGGTCATGCTCCGGATGCGCAGCATCGAACCTAGAAAACTCGTTGTGCAAGTCAGACAGTACGTACAGCTTCAATCTCAACTAACCTCGACTTAGCCATATATTGATAAAGCCTTTGCGGGCCGCGCTGATCTCCCTGTACGCCCACATAAATCGCGGACTTAAAGCGTGGCCAGGTCGAAAGCGCAGCCCCTCCTCAACGGAGAAATCCGCAAGACAGAAGACCATAAAGGAGAACTATATAGCGTCGATTTAGACGACGCAACGTGGCCTTATCCTTGTTTTTGAGGATCCCTATGCCAAGTCGTGATGGTCTAGCCGCTGCCTTGCGCGCACTGAGGGCGTCAAAGGGCCTTCGGCAGATCGACCTTGTGTCTGCTACGGCTCGGCGCTATGTGCACAACATCGAACACGGCAAATCCGCAATCTCGCTTGAGAAGCTCGATGAAGTCGCAGCGGCTGTCGGTGTCGACCCCATTGCTTTTCTGGTGATAGCGAGCGCGGTATCTCGAAGCACGACACCCGAGTCAGTGATCCAGCTAGCTTTAGAAGACCTAAAGGCTTTCCAGGATGCAGGTGGCATGGAACGGCTAGCTGAGCAGGTTGATCTAGGCCCGAGCCAAGTGCGCGCTCTGAACCGACAGGCCAAAATCGAGGCGGTACGAGCTTGCAAGGCAAGAGGATTGAGTCGTCGCGAGGCAGCTGAAGAATTGGCGATGCCGAAATCAACAGTAGCCAGCTTCTGGAATAGCTGAGCGCCCTAATGCTCGGCATCGCCACCGGAGCACTCAGTTCACACGCAACAATCCTGACCTCGCCTGCACACCGGCCTTGTTCCGCTATATACGGGCGACTCCACTTGTGGCGGCCTAGGAGCTCAGACGGTTGGAGCTCGGCGCAGAGCTGCCGACTATTCAGCCCAAGCCCATAGTCCTTGGTATCGACGCGACTATGAAGTTGGCCAACCGCCAATAGTTCGCTGTAACCCTCTTTTTTTGCTCTGTAACCCTGGAAGGGTTACAGAGCAAAAAAAGAGGGTTACATACACGACGACAACCTCTGACTCGCTAACCCGCTCAGGCAGGAACCGGCCGTAGGCTGTGGTTCTCATCGCTCGAGCTTGCTACCCGTTAGCCGCTATAACAACACTTAGTTGAACTTCCTGTGCATACCCCAAGTTAATTTCGCCACTTTCAGGTTCACCAAACGTTGCCATAGCGTTGACGGGATTTGCATCACCTCCTCTACACCTTGAAGCGCTAGGACATAGTGCAAATACCAGACCTTATCTACATCTTGAGTCATGGCCTTGGTAGATTGGCGTTGGCCCCATTCGTCTAAGCATCATCGCAGGCGGGCTATCCTCGGGCTGCTCCAAAAAAACTGAGTAGGGTAAGCTTGCACCCATTATCAACCACAAAGCTGTGAATTGAACGATGGGTTTTGAGCAATTAGCTGATCTACGTGACCGCCTGCGAGCAGAAAAAGCGCAGATAAAAACCGAGAACACGAAGCAGCACAAGCGGCAGCCGAAGCCAAAAGCTAAGCCTCGCGAGCAAGATCCTGGCGTAGAGGCGATCTGGAGATTGCAGAAGCACTTTCCACTAGCCTTCCCGGCTACCCCTGCCCCAAAGGTTCCTCTTAAGGAGGGCATCCTAGTCGACGCGGAGCAGCACTTGGAGCTTCTGGGCCTAGCCAAGGAACAACTAAAACTCGGCCTTGCTGCCTGGTGCAAGGGAACCCGATACTGGGCGGCCATGGTTGAAAATGCACCACGTTTAGACCTGAATGGCCAGCCAGTTGGCACGGTGACTACCTCTCAGGCACTACATGCCAAAAGGCAAGCAAAGCGACAGCGCAGTCAATTGCGTCGAGCACAATCTCAATCGAAAGTGCTCCCGACGCCAGTAGATCAGAACGCAGATGAAAGTAGCTAATCGTCAGCTCTGCACTGGCAGATTGCCAAGCTAATCAACAGCAAAAAATGCAAAGTTAATATTATTATATTAGACTCAGATAACGACCTTGCTGTAGCAAGCTTCATTCACAAACCAATTGGGGAAAACATGTCCAAAATCTCAGAACTCAGAGCCCTGGAAGCCCAGATCGAAGAACACAAGCAGCGACTTGCTGCCCTGCAAAACGACCAGGGTCTGAAGAAAGAAATCGAGTTTGAAAGCAAACTGCGCAAGCTGTTGGCTGAGTACAACTACTCGCTGCGCAACGTAATTGACCTGCTGGATCCTTCAGCGGGCACCGGGCGCAAAGCTGCTGCAGCTAAGCCGGCTCGTCGTGAGCGCACGCTCAAGCGTTACAAGAACCCGAAGACTGGTGAGATCATCGAAACCAAGGGTGGGAACCACAAAGTGCTGAAGAGCTGGAAGGAAGAGCACGGCGCTGAGACGGTTGAGAGCTGGGTGCAGTGAGTGATTGATCAAAGGCCGTGAGAGCGGCCTTTTTCTTATCTGGAACTTTTGAGGTCAGACAAAGGGATTGGCAGCTTATTGCCTCTACACATCACCCCATAGCCTTTGCTCCAGACACTGATCAGTGTTGTCCACGAGCATCTTGGTAAGCCTGATTGCCTTTTCCAACTCGTCACAAGTGACGAGATATGCTGCCAGCGCTCCAGCTGATTGTTTTTTGGAACGATGCACTACCCACCCGCGCTCCACGATCAAAGCACCGAACGCTTTATGATTGCCCAGAGCACTACGTGTGTGATGCATATTCAATATATGCCTAAATCGTATTTCATGTTTTTTGAAAATACTCTAACTATATGAAAAACACTCAAAAACAACAAGACTTGAAAGTGCGGGATTAAATAGATACTTTCCCATGAGTGCTTTTAGTCCATGTGCTCTAGAAGGCATTAACTATTCTGCTGAGCAACTTCATTGATCAATCGAAAAGCTGGAGCTGATTAAAAAATGGTGCTTTCTCATGGGCGATCATGATTCAACACAAGAACGTCATCGTGACTTTTAATATTGGTGACTGCCAAACGGATGCAGAATTGAGCCACGGAAAAACTTTAGCTCTTGCTCAGTTTTTCAAGCGTCTTACTTGGAGTGAGCTACGTGGATGCGCAGAGAGTGATGAAGAGGCCTATTTAATCCGGTCGGTAGTCTCAAAGCTGCAGGACGCGATGGCGCGTGGTGGTTATGCACCGCGCTGATCTTTATTGAAGCTAGTTTGCAACATACCTTATATCAGTGATACCTGAATGACGCCTAATCAGCGAGATGAAAGTCTGGAAACGTAGATCCTCGTCCGTCATCACTTGACGACTCGCTCTCAGCGCATCAATGCACCTGACATCAGTTCCCAGGCTCTCCGTATTGCTCCCGCGTTGATAGCTGCACGTTTCTTTGACTTCAAGGTAAAAGCGATGCTCACAGAGTCGCCCTACATCACTCACCGCGAAATCCTGCTCAACGGCAAGTACGGCACCGCCTACCTATTGCAAGAGTTCCTCCTGTACCAGCTAAACCCCTGGCAATACCCGTTTGACATCGATCAGCACCGTGGCGGTTTCGATAGCCGCCACCTGCAGATCTACAAAGACATGAAGTGGTGGTACTGCTACAACGGATCGGATTCTGCAGGATTCAAAGAGCTGGCCAAGACTATTGAGACTCGTAAGCTCAAAGAGGCAGATGACCTTCGCAATGATCTGATCCGCCTACGGCAGATGCGGCCTGAAGACTATCCCCATGAGGAGGGAGAAGATCAGATCAAAGCCTATCAGGCAGATATCAGGCTTCATGAAATGTATTACAGGCGGTACGTGGAGAAGGGGTATTTGGATGAGTGATTTGGGGCGTGAATAATGGAACTTGCTGCGATCAAAACAAGGCCCACCATCTCATGGAAAGAATAACTAGGAAATGGATAATCCCACAGTCCAAAATTATAGATCTAGCCGATGGAGAGTAATGGATTTGCTCTATTTTAAAATGACCCCAGCAACAATTAATCAAAGGACTGAAGTGCGAGCACGGCATCAAAGTCAAGCCGATATGGAAAGTAGCATCGCCGCTTGGAGATATCTCAATGGCGCGGGTTTGCTCATCCTCGCCTACTACTATATCGATACATTGGAAGCGCTTTTGTGGCTTGCACAGATGGCGCTCCCTGCTTGAACAGCTGAGCCACTACATGGAGGCTTCGCGGCTAGCACGTTGGATCAGTCCAACGGGAAGTCATCAATCGCGCTGTGTCAGATAGACCGGCCTCATGACTCCTCGTCAGATGCACGGCTAAGGCTTTTCCAGGCAGGAGCAGGAACATCAAAGTCTTGTGGGCTTTGACTTCAAAGACAAAGCGAAGGCGGTGGCTGAAGTTACGCAGCTTGACAAGAAATATGTGGATTCAGGGATTGTGGGAAAACGTGGAATTCATCGAAGATCACCAGGCCCACGCCTTCCAGCGCCGGGTCGTTCTGCAGGCGCCGGGCGAGAATGCCCTCGGTGACCACCTCGATACGCGTGTTCGGCCCCACCTTGCTGTCCAGGCGGATGCGATACCCCACGGTTTCACCCACCTTCTCACCCAGCTCGCTGGCCAGTCGCTCGGCGGCGGCGCGGGCCGCCAGGCGCCGTGGTTCGAGCATGATGATGCGCTGCCCGGCCAGCCACGGCTGGTCGAGCACGGCCAATGGCACGCGGGTGGTCTTGCCGGCCCCGGGCGGCGCTTCGAGCACCACTTCGTCGCGTTCGGCCAGGGCGCGGCACAGGTCGGGCAGCAGGGAATCGATCGGCAGGCTGTTCATCGGGGCTCCAGTTCAGGCCGGCGATTATACGGCGAACCGCCCCCGCCTTCGCCCGGTCGTATAACCTCGAAAGCTGCTGTTGCTGCGCCGCAGCAGCTTTGCCATGCTCGCCTTGCTATAGTGGCGTCCACTTTTTCTGGAGGTGCTCGATGCGCATGAAATCCCGCGTTATCGGCGGCGTTCTCGCCGTTACATTGGTCACTCAACTGTCTGCCTGCGGCACCATCTTCTTTCCTGATCGCCGCGGCCAGATCGAAGGCCGCATCGACCCCCTGGTCGCCGGCCTGAACGCCATCGGTATTCTCTTCTACGTGATCCCCGGCCTGATCGCCTTCGGCGTCGATTTCGCCACCGGCGCCATCTACCTGCCCGGCGGCACCACCGCCCAGGTCGATACCCCGTCCCTGCAGGGGGTGGTGGATGCCGATGGCAAGGTCGACACCGCCAAGCTCAAGGCACTGATCGAAACCCAGACCGGTCACAACCTGCCACTCGACGACCCGCGCCTGATCCAGCACAGCGGCAGCGTCGAACAGCTGGCAGCCTATGGCCTGCGTCCTGCGGCCTGATCGAACCGCGCAGCCCGTCAGCGATGGCGGGCCCACCCCTGCTGCACCCCATGGATTACCCATGACCCTCGACCGCCAGCACGCCCGCCTGATGCGCCAGGCCACCGCCGCCGCACTCTGCGTGGCGCTGACCCTGGTTTTGTGCAAGGCCGTCGCCTGGTGGGCCAGCGGTTCGGTCAGCCTCTTGGCCGGCCTCACCGATTCGCTGCTCGACAGCGCCGCCTCGCTGCTCAACCTGATCGCCGTGAACATCGCCCTGCGCCCCGCCGACGACGATCACCGTTACGGCCACGGCAAGGCCGAGGCGCTGGCCGGGCTGGGCCAGGCGCTGTTCATCGGCGCCAGCGCCATCCTGGTCGCCGTGCAAGGTTTCGACCGCCTGCGCCAGCCGGAGCCGCTGACCGCCCAGGCACTCGGCATCGCGGTGATGCTGCTGTCCATGGCGCTTACCATCGCCCTGCTGCTGTTCCAGCATCACGTGGTGCGCCGGACCGGCTCCACGGCGATCCATGCCGACTCGCTGCACTACCGCTCCGACCTGCTGCTCAACGGCGGTATCCTCCTTGCCCTGCTGCTCGCCTACCTGGGCTGGCAACAGGGCGACGCGCTGTTCGCCATCGGCATCGCCGCCTACATCCTGTGGAGCGCGGTAAGCATCGCCCGCCAGTCGGTCAGCGTGTTGATGGACCAGGAACTGGCCCCCGACGTCAGCACCCGCATGGGGGAACTGGCCTGCGCGGTGCCCGGGGTCGTCGGCATCCACGACCTGCGCACGCGCCTCTCCGGCACCCGCTGGTTCGTGCAGTTGCATGTCGACCTGCCAGGCAGCCTCAGCCTCACCCAAGCCCACGCACTGTGCGAGCAGGTGGAAGATGCCATCCGCAGCGAATTCGCCCAGGCCGAAGTGCTGGTGCATGCCGACCCGGTCGACGCCGCACCCTTTTGAGGCAGGCGATACGCCACCAGAAAAACACTGAACCGTCATTGCGAAAGGCCAGTCAGCTTCACTAAGCCCAAATGATTTGGGTGGGACGCTCCCGGCTCCCCTCACCCTCGATCAGGGCGGCACCGGGAATCTATTCGTGATGAGAGGATTACCACATGAAGCGCGTATCCATGTTCGTCATTGCCGCCGTTCTGGCTGCTCCAGCCTTCGCAGCCGATGACCTGTGCACCGTCAACCTGCAGAAACTCGACAACGCCGTGGCTACCAAGGCCACCCTGCCCGAGCCGCTCAAACAGCAGGTTGCAGACGCCAAGAAGAAAGCCACCGACGCCCAGGCCGCTGGCGACCTGGAAGCCTGCGGCACCTACGCCCAGGAAGCCCTGCAGTTGCTCGACGCACCGGGTGACGACGGCAGCGGCGCCACCCGCTGACAACCCTGTCGGGCCGGCTGCACTGCCGGCCTGATTGCAGCGTGCAGCGTACGTCCGGGTCGACGCCACGAACCCTTTTGACGTACACTGCACGCCTTGCAGTTTCGGGGCCGATTAGGATTCGACGCCGGTAGCGAAGCTCGAGGTGCATGCCGACTTGGTAACAGAAGTCGTAAATCCACTGTTGCAACTTTCTATAGTTGCCAATGACGAAAACTACGAGGGCTACGCTCTCGCTGCGTAAGCGGCGCGACTAGTCCTTCTGGTAGCTTCGGCTCCAGCGATCACTAGGGGATGCCTGTAAACCCGAAGTGATTGTCATGCAGAACAGGATCGCCGCGTAGTACGTTGTGGACGAAGTGGCTAAAACTTACACAACTCGCCCAATGCACCCTGCCCGTCGGGCGGCTGAGGGTTAACTCAATAGACACGGCTAAGCATGTAGTACCGACAGTGGAGAACTGGCGGACGGGGGTTCAAATCCCCCCGGCTCCACCAAATACACATCTAAGGGCGTCCACGGACGTCCTTTTTTGTGCCTGAAACCCAGCAAATACGGGGATTTGAGCACCGTTACGATCCGATAGCGTCCAGCAGCATCTTAGGATTCGTGTATTCCACGTGGTATTCCAAACGTTCCGCTGGTAAATTTTGGAATACATAAACAGCCTTGGAATACATCATGGGTGCCCAAGCCACGCGCCTTTCAGACCTCAAAGTCAAAGCCGCCAAGCCGAAGGAGAAAGATTACACGTTGACTGATGGCAACGGCCTTCAGATGCGAGTGAGAATCAATGGCTCTAAGCTGTGGAACTTCAACTATATCCATCCCGTAACGAAGAAACGGATCAACATGGGTCTTGGCACCTTTCCCGAGGTGAGCCTGGCTCAGGCACGCAAGCGAACCGTTGAAGCTAGGGAGATTGTCGCGCAGGGATTGGATCCGAAGGAAATACGCGATGCCGAGCGCCTAGCTAAGAAAGCAGCTACGGAGCACACATTCAAAAACGTCGCGACAGCATGGTTCGAGCTCAAAAAAGACTCAGTAACTTCAGCCTATGCCGAAGATATCTGGCGCTCGCTCACGCTCCACGTTTTTCCGGATCTGGGCACTACGCCCATCTCCGCCATCACCGCACCGAAGGTTATAAACCTGCTCAGGCCTCTTGAAACCAAAGGCAGCCTGGAGACTGTTAAACGTCTGACGCAGCGGCTCAACGAGATCATGACCTACGGGGTCAACTCGGGACTAATTCACGCGAACCCGCTCAGCGGCATCCGCTCCGTTTTCAAGAAACCGAGAAAGAAAAATATGGCTGCACTGCCCCCTGATGAGCTGAGCGAGCTCATGGTGGCAATTGCCAATGCCAGCATAAAAAGAACGACCCGCTGCCTGATCGAATGGCAGCTTCACACCATGACCCGACCAGCGGAAGCAGCTACCACTCGCTGGGCAGACATCGACTTCGAAAAGCGTATCTGGACGATTCCTGCTGAGCGAATGAAGAAACGTCGCACGCACATTATCCCACTTACGGAGCAAGCTCTGGCGTTGCTGGAGGCAATCAAACCCTACAGCGGGCACCGGGAATTCGTGTTCCCTGCAGACCGCAACCCTCGCACACACTGCAACAGCCAGACCGCCAACATGGCGCTAAAGCGCATGGGTTTCGAAGGTCGTTTGGTAAGCCACGGCATGCGCTCAATGGCCAGCACCATCCTCAACGAACACGGCTGGGATCCGGAACTGATTGAGGTAGCGCTTGCCCACGTCGACAAGGACGAGGTTCGCAGCGCCTACAACCGGGCAGATTACATTGAGCGTAGGCGTCCAATGATGGTCTGGTGGAGCGAGCATATCCAGGAAGCTGCCACTGGCAATCTATCAGTGGCAGCTATCAAGGAAAACCGGGACAGAACGGTGGTATCGATTCGTTGAGAAAAAGCTGAACAAGCTTGCGTGGCACTGAACCCAGGCCGAATCATGCGTTGCTGGGTGCACGCCAGTGAAGCGGGATCAGAGCATTGTTCCCCCTGAACTCAGGCAGCACCTTCACGTTGGGCACGCTTTTGAAGAGGTCCACCGGTACGTGCTCCAGCACGATCATTTGGAACTCGGCGCTGTAGTTCTTTTTCATTCGGGTGACAAAGCTGCCCAAGAGTTCGAATGCTTGGCTGACTTTTGCCTGATCCGAGTCTTTGAGACTCACCTCGTCCATAATCTTTTCTTCTCCATAATAGGGACGACTCGGCTGATCTATGAACAAGAAGGCGGGAACGAACTTGCCACCCTTGTCAATTGCCACCTCATGTAGCGCTAGGAACATGAACAAGTGCAGGAACATGTGGTTAGAGCTGCTACCGACGTTCTCGATGAATGAGGAGTTCGGCCTCCTGAGCTGTAGTTTGCGCGCTTCGTAGTTAAATGAAGTTAGGAAACTTGCATAGTTGCCCATTGCCGCAGCTGCTTCGCTGAGCAAAGCTAATGACACATCGTTAATTTGACCTATTGTACCGTCACGTGTGCTGGCAACGTCCTCTACCTCCAGCTCACTGAGCTCACCGTTGAGCCTGGAGATTTGGCTATCGTAGTCTTCCGGCGAGTCAGTTGAGACAGCACTATAGATCTCTAACTTCGTCTCAATCCGAGTGACAAACTTCACCAACTGGATGGTGTCTTCAAAAGACTTTTGTGCTTTTGGCAGCGACTCGATGATTCGCTCTTGCTCGGCCTTCTGCTCCTTCAACTCTTCCATCATTTTGGCCACCTGCGTGTCGACAGGTTGCCGGGTCGCGGTAGCAGCTTTAAGCGCCCGAAGGTCAACGTTCAAGCTGTCGATGAGATCGTCGAAAATCTCGCCTTTAAGAAGCTGGGGGGACTGCGCCAGGAGGGTTTCCAGTGGTTTCAAGCTATCCCTGGTTACCTTAAGGGCGTCCTTATATTGCTTATGCTCGTCTGAAAACTCTCGAAGCCGGCGCATTCGTCGGTTGATTTCGAACAGCTTCGAGCGAGCATTTGAAAGACGTTTGGCGTCCTCCCCCGAGGCCTCAGGAGTCGGCACATCCTTCACGATCTCTCGAAGGAAATCGATCGTCACCTCCTTAGGTACCTTTTCGATCAGGCCATACTCAGCAGCCGCGGCTGCAAGTTTTCGTGCCTCGCTATCAAAAAGATGGCGACCGTTACCAATAGCCATTTTCTTCTTCTCAAGGCTTAAAATATCGCGCTTGATGGCATCGCGCTGTTCGCGAAGAGATATGTTCTTCAGATTGTCAATGCCTAGACCAAGATCCAGAACTCGGGGGAGCGCTACTCGATATCGGTCTTCCTGCTGATGGTCGAAATAGGCGGCAGTGTTGGTGATGATGTCTTCCGAGATCGTGTTGAACATTAGAAAGTACCGAAACGAAACTTGTGTTCCGTATCGTACGCCTCGCCCTCCGTAGAGTATTACACTGCTGTCAAGACTGAATTCGCTTTGTAAAATTGCCTTGATATCATCGCTGGTAGCATTTGAGAACGGCTTGACTGGTAAGTCTCCGACGCTAGAGAAGTAGAGTTGATCGGAGACCGTTTGGGCAGAAGGACTCTTTCGAGCAATAGCCAACTCTTTATCGTTGATATAAAACTTTATGCCGTACCAAGCAACCGTATCATTGATGACGTCGTGGGGGATCTTGTGGGCGCTTGAAAGCAAGCAGTAATCAATTATGTGGAGAAGGGAAGTCTTGCCTCGGTTACTGCGACCACTCAGAACATTGATATGGCCGCGCTCGAAGTTGACGTCTCTCGTCTCGCCAGCGTGAGACCATAGACGGATAGTGTCGATTCCAAATTTCACAATTCTATCCTAAGATTCAGATAAAGCTCCTCTTCTGAAGACGCCAGCAGGTTGGCGATCTCAGACGAAGCTTTTTGTATGAGCAGTGCCCGCTTACCGAACTCAGCGACACATTCAAACTTGGCCGATTGAGTCAAGCAGGAATCGAAATTCACATGACCTAACTCATGAAGCAATTGAATCGCATTGATCGAGTGCGCAAGACTGGCGTGATAACGGCGATTGAAATTGAGAATAAAGTCTGGCCGGATCGCTACGAGCGAGGCGATCTCTCGCGATCGGATCCTTTCACTTGCCAGGAATTTGGTAGTTTCGCTGTGCATCACGATCGGCATAATGAGCAGCGCCTTGGCCAGAGTCAGAGTCTGGGTGTGATTGAGCACACATCCTATTGCGACGGCGGCAATCCCAGCATTGTTGTATCCACTCCAGGCCAGGGGTACGGGTGCTAAAGACTCTACGGTTTCAACGCTCATAATGTCTTCCAGTCACGGTGCCAGCCGATGATGTTCTGGTCTGAAAGGAGGTAGAGCTCTCCATTTGAATTTTCAGTGCTCAATTCATCATCGCCAAGCCTGAATTTTTCCTCCCGCATGTTATCCACGATCTCTTGTGCTTTGCCGTTAACACCGGACTCGGGGCACCTCCGGAAGGCCTTGCGGTGCTTATTGCTCCAGCGGAGCGTGACGTCTTTATGCAAGTCATTCACTTCATCAGATACAACCTCACCACCTTGAACCCATACTTCTAGGCTACGCGCCAAGCGCACTTTGTGGGTGGAAAACTGAGTGATGAGTTCGTCGTCGGTGTCGCAGATGTCTTCGATTGCGACAAGCTGCTTGATGAACCGTTGACTCGGCATATCCTCTGGGAGCGGCGGCTCAAAATTGAGCCTGCTGAGGCGCTTTTTTGTCGATTGTGAGATAACTCGTCTGTACCTTGTCCTGAAATCTGCGAAACTAATGGTCGTAAGCTTTCCGGCCACGATAGAAATATAGTTATCATCTTTAATCAGAGTACATAGTCGACCATAAACACTGTCAATGTCTTCTGGCACGACAAATTTTTCCTCCAAGGTATCTTTAATCTTCCGAATGATTTCGGACTCTGCAAGTTCAAAAAAAACTCTTTTGAAGAACTCTCGGAATACCCCCTCATCGAGCTTCAGCACAAGGTTTATGTAGCCTTTTATGGATTCGTCAGTTGATGATTCGGCCAGCTCCTTCATCCGATCAAGAATTGAGGCGAGGTTTTCCGGGCTGGGATACTCTGTGTACGCACCCAGTCGTTTCAAAAATTCGTTGGACTTGCTTATGCTTTTGTTTGAGACGAGATGAAACTCTGTCCGCTTCACGAAGTTGAGCTGGTCATCCGTCTCACTCCGTTTGTCCTTGGGGTCAGTTATGATGCGAACCCAGTTATGAAGCGTCTTCCAGAGGTCGGAGTCTAATTCTCGGAGAGCGATAGGTGTCCCATCAGCCTGTTTTTGAACGGTGTGTTTTACTTGGAAAAGCAACTGTACGTCATTGTCCAGATCGCTGTGGACATCGTCTTTTATCTCAAGGCCAATAGACTGACCTTTTTTCATATTCAAGAGGCGATAGAGGAAGTAATAGAACTGATAGTCGAAACCTGCCCCTGTGCCTGGCGCAGCCGCTTCCTCCATGAATGTCTTTTCTGTAGCCATCCCTTCCTCTCTACGCGCAGGAATAATTGTCCGCCAAGGTGTGCAATGACCATCCACTGACGCTACTCGAGGATGATGAAGCCATAGGCAAAATTCCTGCGCAACTATTTAGCCATCACGCCAGCTTAACTGTTTGCATATACAGCACCTGATTTCTACGGATTAGCCGTTGGCAGCTAGATATTCCGCGTCAGCTCCGGAGTTTTAGGGAGGGGCGGCTTCTGGACCTCAGCTACTTCAAAATTAGCGACGCCACTAAAGGGCACTATTCTAAGAATCGCCGCAAATGCATGTGAACGGGGTGCGTTTGGTGAAGCGGCAAGGGCTGGCTCCATACGCCACTCGCCACATCAGCTCGGAGAGAGCCTGGTAGGCTTGATCGAAGAAGCCCCTGGTCAAAATGCTGAGGCTGCCGGCATTCAGGGAACAGTTGGCAGGACGCTTACATTCGATTCAAAAAAATCTCAGTCCTACATCACCGCAATGACACCAGCACCAAGGAGGTTTTCCCCATGTCATTGCTGTGCCCTCGCTGTCACTCCCCCAAAGTCGCTTCCTTCCATCACGCTATGAAAATCGGCGCCGCCATAGGCACCGTAGGCGGTGCTGCGCGCGGCATCAGTGCAGCCCTCGCTGGCGGTCAGGCTGGTGCACTCATCGGTGCCGTTGCCGGCCCATTAGGCATCACCCTAGGCTCCGTATCGGGCGCCATCCTCGGCGGCCTGGCCGGCGGGGTTGGCGGCTGTGCGCTGGGCGCTCAGCTCGGCGAGTCGCTCGACCGCCACGTCCTGGCCCACAACCTCTGTCTGCTCTGCGGTCATCGCTTCAACCTGCCGACCTGATCGGCGCCCCCCTTCTCATTTCTATCGTCCGGATGGCGCTGCGCCTGGCGCAGCGCTTTATGCCGGCGCGCATCCAAAGGAATCGTTCTCATGGCTCATCTCATCGAAACCATGGCTTACGCCGACGCTACCCCTTGGCACGGTCTGGGCAACAACCTGCCGCAAAAACAACCTATCGAGGTCTGGCAGCGTGAAGCCGGCATGGACTGGCAGATATTGGAAAGCCCCGTTCATTTCAAATCGGACGCCATCGCCCATCTCGGTACGATTCACTCCTTCCCCGAGCAGAAGGTGCTCTACCGCTCGGACAACAAAGCCCCACTGTCGGTGGTCTCCAAGCGGTATCACACCGTGCAGCCTCGGGAAGTATTGGAGTTCTACCGCGATCTGACCGAGGTCTCCGGCTACGAGCTGGAAACCGCTGGCGTACTCAAGGGCGGTCGCAAGTTCTGGGCGCTTGCACGCACCGGGCAAGGCACGGCGATCAAGGGTAACGACCAGGTCAACGGCTACCTGCTGTTGGCTACGTCATGCGACGGCACCTTGGCCACCACCGCAACGCCGACCACTGTTCGCGTGGTGTGCAACAACACCCTGACCATCGCCCTGGACGGCACCAGCCGAGCGATCAAGGTGCCGCACAACACTCGCTTCGATCCGAATCTGGTGAAGAAGCAGCTCGGTATAGCCGTCTCGCAATGGGACGACTTCATGTACCGCATGCGCCATCTGGCTGAGCGCAAGGTGCAGTGGCATGAAGCGATGGGCTTTTTCATGAACGTCATGTGCGAAGTGAGCCCGACCGGCCAGCTACCCGAACAGCTGCCCAACGAACGTGCTCTGCGCAAAGTCCAGGAGCTGTATGAAGGGCGTGGCCGAGGTAGCCAGCTTGAGTCGGCACACGGCACCGCCTGGGGTTTGCTCAATGCCGTAACTGAGTATGTCGATCACGAACGACGAGCACGCAGCACCGAATACCGGTTGGACTCGGCCTGGTTCGGTCAGGGCGCGCAGATCAAGCAACGTGCTCTGGATGCGGCTCTACAGCTCGCCGCCTAAGGCCTTCTCTTTCAATCGTATCGCCCGATCAGCTTCGCGCTGATCGGGCTTTTTTACGCCTGCAAGGTGACGCAATGACAGCAACCTCATTGAACCGCAACACCAGCAAACCCCGCTCAGCCCTACGCCTGATCAGTACCAAGGAACTGCCCCGAGAAGAGTGGCTGGAGGTGCGCAAACGCGGCATCGGCAGCTCGGATGCCGCTGCGGCCGTTGGCCTGAACCCATACAAGTCGCAGCTGGAGCTGTGGCTGGAGAAGACCGGGCGGGACACCGGGCTGCCGAAAACCGACCCCGATGATGAAGAAAGCGCGATGTACTGGGGCAACGTTCTTGAGCCGATTGTGGCCTGGCATTACAGCAAGCGCACCGGCAACAAAGTTCGCCGCATCAACGCGGTGCTGCAGCATCCGGACCCTGAGTTCTCCTGGATGCTGGCCAACATTGATCGCGAGGTCATCGGCGCCGACGATGTGCAAATTCTCGAATGCAAGACAGCCGGCATAAACGGGGCACGCCTCTGGAAAGAAGGCGTACCCGAATATGTGCAGTTGCAGGTGATGCACCAGCTCGCCGTGACTGGCAAGCAAGCGGCAGATGTTGCGGTTGTGCTCGGTGGTCAGCACTTGGAGATCCATCGCATCGAGCGCGACGAAGCGATGATCGCCCGCCTAATCGAACTGGAGCGTACGTTCTGGACATACGTCGAGACCGACACGCCGCCACCCGCGGATGGGACGGCCTCGGCTGAAACGGCACTGCGCTGCCTGTATCCCGAAGACGACGGGCAGACGGTGGACTTCAGGGACAACCCGGCACTTACCGCAGCTTACGTCGAGCTCAAGGCTCTGCGTCAGTTCATTGATAAAAAGCATGCACGCGAAGCTCAGCTCAAGCAGATGCTGCAACAAGCGATGGGCGAGGCCACACGCGCGGAGTTCACCAACGGCTACGTCAGTTGGCGCAAAGCCAAGGACAGCATTGGCTTCGATGTGGCTCGACTGCTCCGAGACAGGCCTCACCTGCGCGACAGGTACTCGCTCCTCAAGCCCGGTGCCCGGCGCTTTCTGATCGGCTGAATCGCACTCTCCCACCCTTTCTCCCCTTCGGTCAGTCCATGCAGTACGCGCTGCGTGGCTGGCCTTTTTTCGTTTCACAGGAGAACCACCATGCTTAAAGGTCTAGCTATCACGCCGCCAGTACTCGGGCGGATTTCCATCGGCAAGGTTATCGAGAGAAACGGTAAACGCCTGCCGGAAAAGGATGATCAGTTCACCATTACTTCCCAGGTGCAGAGCCGCGATGGCTGGCTGGCGCATCCTCTTAATGATGAGCTGCGCCAAGGCAAGGACGACAAGCTGCGCAGCATTCCGGTGCGCCTGCTGTTCAACGAACCAGAACTGAATTTTCGTGCGGACTACACGTTGTTTGATCGCCAGTCCGGTCGCCCGATCTGCATCGGCGATGGCGAGACCTGCAAGCGAGTCACCCAGGACGGTATGCAATCGCTGCCCTGCCCTTCGCCGGATGCCTGCTCGCTGGCTAAGGGCGGAGCCTGCAAGCCATATGGCCGACTGAACGTGGTGATCGGCGATGAGGATCTGCTGGGCAGCTTTGTGTTCCGCACCACTGGCTTCAACAGCATCCGCACCCTCGCCGCTCGCCTTCACTACTTTCAGGCCATTTCCGGCAACCGCCTGGCCTGCCTGCCACTTGAATTGCGGCTGCGTGGCAAGTCCACCCGCCAAAGCCACGGCACGCCGATCTTCTACACCGATCTGACGGTGCGTAGCGGCATGGTCATGACCGAGGCACTGCGCTTAGCAGGCGAGCTGGATGAACAGCGGCAGGCGGCGGGTTTCGATCAAGCCGCACTGGACGAAGCAGCACGGCGTGGCTTGGGCAATGGTGCCTTCGAGGACAGTGAGGAGGATGTCGGGGGCATTGTCGAGGAGTTCTTCGCCAGCCCGGATCTGGCGTCCGACAGTCAGTGCGATACGGCATCGCCTGCGCCCAACTCGCTGGCCGGCAAGCTGGAAGTGCTCGCCACAAAAACCCACTAACTCTGTGCCTGCCCACTCCGGGCAGGCCTTCGGAGACTCGGCATGACACTACTGAGATTTTTGCTGTGCCTGCTGACCTTTATCGGCGCGCTGGCTGCAGCATGTACGATAGTTATCATCGTTCTACTGATGCTGCGCTTTCCACCACTGCTGGTCGCCGTAGTCTTGGCCTGCTGGATCCTTTGCAGACTAATAAAAGCCTTCCGCAGCAAGGTCCAGAAAGAAGCCAGCAGTATTGCACTGCAGTAATCTGGCCACATCCATAAGCAAGGCTGCAACGGCTGGCTAATCGCGCCGACGTCATAGGAAAGTTAAGCAAAGAGGGAGGCAGTAACCTCCCTCTTAGCTTCACGCGTTTTTCTTTTGACCAAAACCTGGTGCAAGCGCTGCCTAATCAGCCGCGAGTCATGCGCGCAGCTCAGCCCTGATAAAGGTACTGCTGAAAGCCCACAAACGCTTTCCGTATGCTATCGGGCGTCCCAAGGTCAGCAAACGCATCCGCAATCGCGTTGTTGTACTTGAGCTTCAAGAGTGGCCCCAGCTTAACTTCGTCGAGCTCATCCACGCCGGCGCTGACGTAGTGGGCCAGCACAAAAGTCAAAAAGGCCTGCTGCTTGTCGCCAAACTCTTTGCTGACCACAACCTTCGCCCGCTCAGCCCGCTGCTCACGGGTAAGCGGGGTGTCGGCATAGGCAACAAAGGCCAGCACATCGAAGATGTCGCTGTTCTCAGCGTCGATAATCCGCTGCATTTCGGCAAGCTGATCCTTCCCGAACCCTTTTTCCGCGAGTCCGTCCAGCAACTTGCGCCGGGTGTCCGGAGCGCTCCACAGGACTCGCAACTCATCTTCGTCCTTGAAGAATTCAGGCAACTTACCGAATAGGGCCTCCATGAACTGCGTGGCGGACATTGGGGTGCCATCCGGATGCCAGAAACTGGTCGCAGTCATGAATTGAATCTGGCGCTCCTTGCCATCCCCGAGCTTCACCTTCGCCTTTTTCTTGCAGGTACAGGGTCGGTTGCCGCATTTCTGGCAGGGCTCCTTCGGGCATGTACAGGGCTGATTTCCGCAGATTGCACAGGGCTTAGGAGACGTCTTCTCACAGGCGCAAGGTGTATTGCCGCATTTTTTACAGGCTTCCGGCTCTATCGGCTCGCCATCCCACTCCGGATCACTGAAGTGGTGGTGAGCCTTAACGAAGTCATAGATCGTGAAGTAGTCCTTGCCATCGTAAAGCCGGGTGCCGCGCCCGATGATTTGCTTGAACTCAATAATCGAATTCACCGGCCGCATGAGCACGATGTTGCGGACGTTACGCGCATCCACGCCGGTAGAAAGTTTCTGAGAGGTGGTCAGAATGGTCGGGATGGTCTTTTCGTTGTCCTGGAAGTCGCGCAGCCATTGTTCGCCCAGCGCACCATCATGCGCAGTCACTCGCTGGCAGTAGTTTGGGTCGGCGCTCTTCTTGATCTGGTTGATCAAGTCGCGCACGGCCAGCGCATGGGTTTGCGTGGCACAAAAGACGATGGTTTTTTCTTTCTGGTCGATCTCGTTCATGAAGATCTCGACGCGCTTCTTCTCGCGCTCCTTGATCTCGATGATCTTGTTGAAATCCTTCTCTTCGTAGCGCTTGCCGGCCTCGATCTCACCCTCCACCACGGTGTCGTCCGAGGTGAATACATAGTCATCCAGCGTGGTGGCGATCTGTTTCAGACGGAAGGGTGTAAGGAAACCATCGTTGATGCCATCTTTGAGCGAATAGATGAACACCGGCTCACCGAAGTAGGCATAGGTGTCGGCGTTGTCCTTTCGCTTCGGCGTAGCGGTCAGGCCCAACTGCACGGCGGGCGAGAAGTATTCGAGGATGCCGCGCCAGTTGCTTTCATCGTTAGCACCACCCCGGTGGCACTCGTCGATGATGATGAAATCGAAGAAGTCCGGCGGGTACTCGCCAAAGTACGGCGTATCACCCTGACCACTCACGAAGGTCTGGAAAATCGTGAAGAAAATGCTGCCGTTCTTCGGCACCTTGCCTTTCTTCTTGATCTCGTCGGGAGCGATGCGAACGAGTGCATCTTCGGGGAAGGCTGAAAAAGCGTTGTAAGCCTGGTCAGCGAGAATATTGCGGTCGGCAAGGAACAGAATGCGCGGCCGGCGGGACGGCTCAGCCTCAGACTTCCAATCAGTCAAATTCCACCGGCTCTGGAACAACTTCCACGCCAGTTGGAAAGCAATGAAGGTTTTGCCAGTCCCGGTTGCCAGTGTCAGCAGGATGCGCTCTTGCCCCTCAGCCAGCGCAGCAAGCACCCGCTCGATAGCAATGTCCTGATAGTAGCGGCCTTGCCAGTAGCCGCCCTTATCTTCAAAGGGCACGGCGGCAAAACGGTCACGCCATGCGTTCTCGGCAGCAAAGGTGGCGTGCCATAACTCTTCAGGCGAAGGGAAGGACTCAAGCTCGCCTTCCATGCCCGTGTGCATATCGATGCTGTAGATACCCTGACCATTGCTGGCGTAGGTAAAGCGAATCGAGAGCTTGCCCGCGTAGTCCTTTGCCTGCCCAACACCCTCAGTCAACAGCTTCTGCCAGGCCTTGGCCTCCACCACCGCCAGCTTAGTATTCCGATACTCCAGCACATAGTCAGCGGTCAGTGCCTTGCCCCGCTTGCCATTGCCCTCGATGCGGCCCAGGGTGATCGGGTACTCACGGCGAATGCGGCTACCTTCAACAACGCCCCAGCCAGCCGCAGCAAGCGCGGGGTCAATGTACTCGGCTCTGGTTTCGGCTTCGTTCATCACAACACCTCAAACCAAGCCTTAATCTTCAACGCCATCAGCTTCCTGCGCTCTTCCAGAAACGCGTTGAAGTCTTTGATCTCACCGTCGAGCATGGCTTCAGGAATGCAGTTCATGCGCAGGTTTTCACGCATGATCGCTTCGTCGGTGATGCCGCCATACTTCACGGCACCGCCTTTGCACTGCTCGGCTAACTCCCTGAAATAGAGCTCAGGCGCCGTGGAGCTGATCGTAATATTGATCTCGCTCTGGGCCACCACATAGTTGGCAATCTGGTTGTAGGTGCTAGCACTGAGGCCCTTGCCCTTCAGGTGCTGGCGCGGATAGACGTGATGGATGTCCGAACGATTCAGCAGCAGATCGGTCACGGTGATGTTGGTCGAAAGGAAACCCTTGTCGCCGAGCTTACCTTGTGCAGCCTTGTAGCAGAGAAAGTAGGGGCTTTTGATTGACGACGTAGCCATGAATTGCGGCAGCATCCCGGTCCAGAAACTTTCTGGCAGTTCGGCAGGGATTACCGTATCCACTACAGCCTTCACGCCCCGGCTCTCGATCTGCCGTATGTCGTAATCGAAGGTTGACTCGGGCGAGCCGCTGTAACGTCCGCGCAGCACAGACATGGCGAACCAGCGCCGCACCAGTTGCTCCAGCTCGGCAGCAGGTACGCCCTCTTTGCGACCGCGCAGATACAGGATGTAGGCGAAGTTCACCGCATTCTGGCTGCTGATCATGTCGCTGGTGATGAAGCCGGCAGAGCGCAGGATCATCGTGATGCGCTTGAAATGGGTCTCGTTGATGAAGGCATGGATGCCATCCTTCAACTTGGCGAACGACTGTTCGGCAATGGCTTCTTCAAACTGCTTGGTCTCGAAATTCCGCCCCGAGAGCAAGGCCACCAGATCCTGCAGTTTGCCGCGCCCGAACTCCGAGGTGAAAGCCACGCGCAGCATGTCGGTGTAGGTGGGATCGTAGATGTCGTCATTCACATCGCAGATCCACTTCATCTTTCCGTAGAACTCCGAGCCCACGAAGGCAGTGTCGCCTTTCTCAATCTTGGCCTTGAAGTCTGGTGCCACCGCCAGATGGCAGAAGTAGTCGATGGCTTTGCGCAGCACGTTGCCGCCATAGCTTTCGTTCACCGCAATCTTCGACATTGCAAAGTCAGCTTGTGAGAGCTGGGCGCCCGCCGAATTCACCCGGATGAAGATCTCCGTGACCGTTTCGATGTCCAGGTCTTCCGCCAGTTCGATAATGCCCACGTGGTTATGCACGATGCCACGCAGCCGTTCGATCACCTTGAAGACCACATCTTGCGAGCAACCCGAGTTGGCTGCGCAGTACTCGCTCACCAGCTGGAACACGCTCGTCGTCGGGTTGAACACCGCCGCCACATCCGGCAACCACGCTACGTCTTTACGGATCGCCGGGTTGCTTACCTCAAAACTCTCGGTCTGAGGATTAAACGCGATGCGGATTTGAACGGTTTCATAATCCTCAGTCAGCACTTCAACACCGAGCAGCGATGCCATGAGCGCCGTGACTCGCTGCTGTCCGTCGATCAGGATGCGCTTTCCAGCAGACGTAGTGCCGTCCTTGAGCTTCACCGACGGATTGCGCCAGGCGATCAGATAACCCACCGGATAGCCTTGGTAAAGCGAATCAAGCAGGTTGCGCACCCGTGTCGCCTCCCAAACGAAAGGCCGCTGAATTTCCGGGATCGCAATCTCACCGGACTTCACCCAGGTCAACAGGGTTTCAATCGGATGCGGGGTAACGGAGTAACGCTGGGTGGCCATCTGGAAAGTCCTTTTATAGATTGCCGCTGAAAGCCTGATGCAGCAGGGATTGCTTTAGCTCGTCCAGCGCGGTGAGCTTACGCATATAGAGAGATTCAAGATGACGAGACTCATCCTGTAGCGCTTTGAGTTGCACGGCAAGCTGCTGTTGAATTGCAATTGGAGGAAGCAGTATCTTCAAATCGAGTTGTTTTGTTATGCCGATGTACGCACGAGTCGAACCGGCTCCGGATACATGCTCAATCTGGTTTCTGAATTTAGGGCTGTGGAAATAAAAATACAGATAGTGATTTGAAATTTCTGACTTTTTCAGCACCCGGTAATAGGTAACTTGCGGCGTTAGCATTACAAACTCTTGGTCTGTTTCAAGAATAGCGACTCTCCCAATGGTTCCTTTGTGGGAAAGAAGCACATCTTGATCGACTGAGAAGCCAATTCGAAGCGATCGAGCTTGCTGCTCGGAAATGAATCGGCACCCCTTTGTATCAACACGCCCGCCTAAAAGATCTGCAGCCATAAGAAACGGTATACCAACCTCGACATAGTCGGCTTTTGTGGGATGAATCTCCCCGTGATTACCGTCTTGGGGTTTTGCAATCACTCCATCCCGGACCAACTGACCAACCGTTACCTCCATCCAGCCCTCACCCCGCTGACTGAAGACGGACTGGAGGTGGCTTTCGAAGAAGGCGCGGGCATTTTGGCGGTTTTGCTCAGCGGCGGCGCGGGCCATGGCAATGCCGGCAAAGGCTTCGTCGAGAATGGCGACGATGCGTTGTTGCTCAGGGAGCCGAGGGGTAGCCACGTCAATCGCATAGACTTCATTGCGATTGATCCCTGGCTTCACTCCTTTAGCTAATTTCGGCAGCTCTAGATGGCTCAGTAGGTGGTAAAGAAACTGCAAATCAAAACGTGTTTCATCGAATGTCACGAAGTAGGTGACATCCAGTGGCCAGAAGCGGGCTTCAGTCAGGTTTACCTCGCCTGCCGAGCCTTTTCTTCCGACGATGATGCTGGGCTTGTCGTAGAAGAAGGTATCGCTCCGGTCTTTCTCTCCGTTGGCACCATAAACCGGGTACAAGCCATCGGACTTTCTCTGCGAAGCATCGAGTGGCTTTCCGTACTCCAGCTGAATAATTTCGCCAAGCGGCTTTGTTTCCCACCCCGCCTTCATAGGATCGCCCTGATGTTCGCCAGCACCTCGGCGCTCTCAGCATCTAGCGCAGCGATCTCACCCATGATGTCCTGCGGGCTGCGGTGGGTGATTGCATCGCCGCCGTTTGGGCTCTTAACCGACAGGTCGTAGCTCGCAGCGTTGATGCTGGCGACGTCCAGGCTCCAGCTCTTGTCCGACTCGGCCAAGGTTTTCTGCAGCTCGATGAATTCCAGCAAGTCCGCATCGTTGAGCGGGTTGGTCTTGCCCAGGCTGCGGCCGGGGTCGAGCTGGTAGTACCAGATTTTGCGAGTGGGCGCGCCTTTCTCGAAGAACAACACTACGGTCTTCACACCCGCCCCCTGGAAGGTGCCTCTGGGGCAATCGAGAATCGTGTGCAGATTGCAGGTTTCTAGCAGGAGCTTTCTCAAGCTGGCAGCGTCACCATTGCTGAGGAAGGTGTTTTTGATGACGATTGCCGCGCGCCCGCCAGCCTTGAGCATCTTGATGAAGTGCTGCAGAAACAGGAAGGCGGTTTCGCCGGTGCGGATCGGGAAGTTCTGCTGGACTTCGGGCCGTTCTTTGCCACCAAAGGGCGGGTTGGCGAGGATCACATCGAAGCGGTCTTTCTCCTGCACATCGGCGAGGTTTTCGGTCAGGGTGTTGGTGTGCTGGATATTGGGCGCTTCGATGCCGTGCAGGATCATGTTCATGATCGCGATCACATAGGCGAGGCTTTTCTTTTCCTTGCCGTAGAAGGTACGCGTCTGCAGGGTTTCGAGGTCTTTCGTGCTCAGATTGGGAGTGGCACGGAGGAAGTCGTGCGCCTCGCACAGGAAGCCAGCCGAGCCACAAGCGCCATCGTAGATGCGCTCACCAATCTTCGGTGCAGTCACTTGGATCATGGCGCGGATCAGTGGGCGCGGGGTGTAGTACTCACCTCCGTTGCGCCCGGCGTTGCCCATGCGTTTGATTTTTTCTTCATAGAGCGCCGAAAGCTCATGCTTCTCGACCTGCGAGCCAAAGCGCAGCTCATCGACATGATCGATGATGTCGCGCAGCGTGTAGCCACTGCGGATCTTGTTTTTGATCTCACCGAAGATCTCGCCGATTTTGTATTCGATGGTGTCCGGCCCAGCTGCGCGCTGTTTGAAGCCATGCAGATAGGGGAAGAGCTTGCGATTTACAAAATCGATCAGATCATCGCCAGTCAGCGAGCTGTTGTGATCCAGCTGGCCATTCGCATCCTTAGGCGCGGCCCAAGTACTCCAGCGGTAGGCCGGATCCAAAATGTAGTAGTAGTACTTACCCTCAAGCAGGGCCTCGCCGGCCTTTTCCTGCTCCAGCCCATCGAGATACTTGAGAAAAAGCAGCCAGGAGGTTTGCTCGGTGTAGTCTAGCTCGGTGGTACAGCCGCTCTCTTTCCAGAGGGCATCGTCGATATTCTTGAAGGCTTGTTCAAACATTAACTGTCAGCATCCTGGCAATGTTGCGCGGGGCAAAGCCGGTAATCTACCCGCTATCGGCTTGGCATCAAAAATTTGCTACTCCTGAACGCACCTCGTACGTCCTTTCGAGCCCCGTCTTGGCGTCAGCAGAGGCCTAGCCACAGCTCATCGGACTCAACAACCGCGACAAATCGCCCAGCAGTAAAGCCGTCAAGGAACAATGAGTCCCGACTCACCTCGTCAAGCTGATCTATGGGCCTGAGGAGCTGCTTCTCATCACGCAGAACGACCTCCAGTGCCTCTCGGGATACCACCCTGAATCCATCGACTGACCGCCCATCGAGCTCAATGGAGGTATCGACAATCCAGGAACGCATATCCGCCTCAGGCTCTTGGCCGTAATAGCCCAACCTGGCGCGCAACTCTTGATCAGCAACTAGCGCACTTCGAACAGCGGTCTGTTTGCGGCGTAACTGCCAGGCCGCCTTACGCAACGTGTTGGTGCGATGCAACCAGACCTCATGCCTAGTCGAACGGATATACCCCGACTTGACCTCCAAGAGCAGCAGTACGCCATCCATGTGGCAGATCAGATCCACCTCGCCGGCATCGTCATCGCCTGTCACAGCCGGCCGATACCCCACCTCAACGGCAAAGCCTCGCTGCCGAAGACTCTCGGCCAACGCCAGCTCCACTCGTTGCGTCTCTGCCTGCGCATCCGCTCTACGGGCATTCACGCGCCGCAAGTTATTGATGGCTGCCGTCAGGTTGTTTTGCTGCGCACCAACCCAAGGGAACTGAAAGCTATAGCGTCCGATTTTGTAGAAGGGCTGCTCATAAAGCCTCGGCGCTGGCATCCCCGGCTGCAGTTTCAATTGCTGAGATAGCGCCTTGAAGTCGCTGGTCCAGAACGTGAGGATTGCCTTGGCCGAGCTGGCGCAGCCTTTCGGGTGTTCGTCACAGACAGTCCAGCCAGTGATCCTGCGGATCTTTTCTGGCTCTTCGGACCAGGTCATCGGGAACCGGTTTTCACCGGAAAGCATGCCATTCATGGCTAGCCGCCCCAGTGCCTGAGCAAGCACACCGGATTCGCGCAAGTAACGCTGGAATGGCTGGATAAACTCTTTCTGAAAGAAAACCGAACTTAGCTCGCTCGCCAGCAGCAAGTGGTGAAGCTGGATCTGGGAGCCATCACTGAGCGAGAGCCGGTCACCCAAGCCGTAGATTTGCTGCAGCTGCAGCTTGCTGCGAACCGCCTTGATAAAGGCCAGCTGGTTCAGCTCATGGTTCTCAGGTGAACCGATGAGTTGTTCAGCCATGCCGGAGAGAGCGAAGGCATGCACGGCGCGATTCATCCAATAGTGCCAAAGCAAATCATTCTTACGCCCGGTGCGCCGCCACCGCTCTGTTCCCGCCTCCGACTGGTTGTAGATAACCGGCTCACCGGGTTTTAGCTGGTAACGGCATTCAGAGTTGAAGCAGAACCAGTCAATCGAACCCTCATAGTCGATCCGCTCTTGGGTTGCTGCAATCAGAACAGCTAACCATTCGAGGTTTTCACGACACCGGACTGCATCCGTGGCGGACGACTCAGGAAAAATAATCGGCGACAAATGCCGCTTCAACGACTGCCCGAGCCGGGACTCGGTCAGGCAAAAGTCCTCTTCCGGGCAAGCCTCGAGTTTCCTCAAGATGATGCGGTTGTAGACCTGCCACTGTCGACCGGAACGATCATCGGAACCGTCTTCAGAAAACTCCTGATAGGCCAGCACACTGAGGTAGGAGAACAGCTCCACCAGCGATAAGTGCTCAAGCTGATTATCAGAGCGGGCTATCAGCTCATCAAAAGGCTTGAGCTGATCTAGTAAACGGTCGCAGACACCGAAGAAGACATGCCACTCATCCCCGCCGAGAGCCGCCCTGAGCGCAAGCCAAAGCGGCGACTCCGTACGCTCAAACAGCTTCGAGTAACGGATTGCCCACCTGAGGGTTTCTGGGTTATGGCTAGCGATGTGCAGCAGTAGATCAGCTCTGACTGCATTATCGAAATGCAGCACCCGGCTAAGGGCGAGGCTGGCAAGTTCGGATTGAGCAACCGCATCCATATCAAGCCAAAACAATGCCGACGCAAGACCTTGCGCACGCTCAAGTGCTGACAGGTTCTTACCCGCCGGGCGCTGGTCGAGGAAATGATGCAAGCTTTCATCAAGAGCACGGCCCTTGCTGAGTTCTGGCTGATTCCGTTCATATACCGACTGATAATGCTGTCGGCAGCGCTCTCCTTTTTCCGTCACTCCAAAGCGCCCTCATCATCCGTAGATTCCTGGCCTGAGCCTAAACCATCAGCTGGCCAGGATTCCACAAGCACGGTGTTAGAGCGCAGTCACTAGTCAATTAGCCATTGCTGGTGCCGAATGATCGCTGACGATCCCCGTAGGACTTCGTAGCAACCTTGCACAGATAGCTGGCTCGGTAGAACAGCTCGTGCAGCTCATCGACCTCATCACGACGGATCTCACGATCGATTCGGTATTCAGCATCCTTCGGGATATGCACAAGTCCTCTCACCTGGTCGACCGATAGCCGTAGCGCGCCTACCCAGGAGTCCTCTAAGCGGCTGATCATATTCACCCGATCTGAACCCAGACGCCCAATTGTGTAATAGGCATCGCGGTTCAACAGGATCAACAGGTGATAGTGCTGCCGGCCTCCCTGACCGACCTCCCGGGACCAGACGTACCGTACTTTGCAGCCACGCGAATAGCCACGCTCAGCCACCCGCTCCTGGTGATACTGGATCTTCTTCGTAAACGATTCGAAGAATCGGCTGATGACTTGGTTCGTATAGGCGTAGTCGGGCAGCTCGACACCCTGAGGCAAACGGAGATCCACTCTGAAGGCCAAGAGCCTCGGATATTCAGCCAAAGCCAGCTCGATGGTGTGCTTGAGATCGGACAGGTACTCACGAATGAAAGGCCCCTTGTCACGCATCAAGCGGAAGCCCGCAAAGGTGTTGTCGTAGTGCAGATGGAGATTGGTATTGGCAGGATGACGGAGCAGGTAGCGCTGAGTGGTATCGGTATCGTTGAGCATGGTTATGACCTCTCGTTGGTTGAGTTTCATAACCTGTGTCAGCTGTGTACTTTTTAACCGTTACCTTTCCTCGACCGACACTTGGTTGACCTATCCGCATGCGTTGTGCTGCCAGCCACTTCAAGTGGTAGCTCAGTATCCGACTCCTTGTGCATGGGATCTGGTCAGTGATGCTTTCCACTGCTGGGTTAGGTGGGAACCCTTCGGGTAGTAATAGCTAGTAAAAGCATACTACCCACACCGCAGCTGACCGCTCCGACTGGCTCGGGAAAATCCACCCCGATTACCAAGCCACAGCGACTGTTTTTGCTGAAACCGTATTCCGGAAAAAAACCAGATCGAAAGCCCATGGTGGACCGATGCCTAGCCAGAGCCTGCCGGATCGATGCGGAGCAACATCGAGCCGGCTTCCTGGCGAGTGCCGAGCAGCCTGAAGAAGCCACCCGGCATAAGCGCCATGACCAGCCGTAGCCAGTCATGGCGCAGATACTCAGATCTAACTGGCCACACTCAGATGGCCGGTGGAGCGCGTCGCAGCACCCTCTGCCAGGTCACGCTCCTCGATCCTAGCCAAGATCCAGTCGTGCACCTCGCTGTCGACCCAACCGACGCAACGGTCGCCCAGTGAAACCGGTTTCGGAAAGGTGCCCTCCCCGATGTGCTTGTAGATGGTCGACCGCGCCAAACCGGTCGAATCGATGACCTCTTTCAAACGGATGATTCGCATGAGCAGGCTCCTCTGTATGTGGCTCAGAGGATCTGCAGAGGCGATTAGAAAAAACCTGGCTACCCCATCCAGGACGGAACGCATCGGCGATTCACCTTGGCCTATGCCAGCACCTTGAGCTTCCCAAAATTGCGTTTGGCCTTATTGCAGTGGCAGCTCCGAATACATGGCCATTGACCATTGCCAAGGGTCCGCAGCCAGTTCGTGTAGGTACGTGTTGAAATTCAAGGTTGCCGCGACTAATGAAGGGGCTCCGTGCAACGGTTAGTGCCTGGATGGCATGGCGCCCCTAAAAAGGCCATAAACCCCTTAAAAACAGGGAAGCAGGCATGATTTTCAACATCTATACATCGGCTATAAAACATCTATAAAGCACGATAGATATTCGCTTTAATACGTCTATAATCCATCCATAAATACTCTTGGAGATTGAAATGGGCAGAGTAGAAACGGAACTCATTCGCACCATGAAGATGACCGTGAGGGAGATCGCCTGGCTATGGAATGCACTGGCTAATGATGGAGTTGAATTTGACGAGTGCCAGCTCAATAGCCAGGTCATGCGTAAGCAGATAGCTGAGCACCTCACCCCAAAGCTCGTAGCGGCCCTTGAGCACGCCAAAGACACTCAGTTTCTAGCCGACTATGACTTTCGATGGGTTGCGAAGGATGGGCGACAGCCGGCCTGGCTAGTACGGAAAACCCTGCAAGCTATAGGTGAAAGACAACTCCCACAGCCACTCGCGACATTGCCGATCCGGCAGCAAGTGATTGCAGTCTTCGATCTCTGGAACGCCCGCTTAAGCGACAAGAAAACGGCTGTGAGCGACCTTGAATATGCGTGGCGTGAGCACCTACAGCACGACAAGCTCTTCACTTGGTTCAAGGGAGTGGACGAGGAATCAAAATGCTCAATGGCTTGGGACTGGATGGAGAAGCACCAGCCTCAACTAACCCGGAGCGCTCCCCCTTTCACAAGCCATAGCGAGCTACTGGATTTTTTTGACCGCTGTGATGCGACCCTAGGCGAAAGAGAGCTCTACGTTGCCAAAATCAAGCGATGGTGGGGCACCCGAAAGACGCGCGAAAACTCGCCCAACAAGAAGCAATACAACTTTGTACTCGCCAACGATGTCAACACCACCCTCGACAGACTTGCTCAAGGGCATAAGCTTTCTAGGACGAAAATCCTTGAGCGGCTCATTCTCAACGAAGCCGAGACCGGCCTGCACCTCGGACTGGTTCTCCGGAAGCTTTAGATCGAATGACGGTATTCCAAACGGTATTCCAAAGCGAAAATTAACCGATTATTTTTCAATAAAATCATGCATTTAAATTAACTGTTCAGATTACCCCGGCCCACCAAACCAGAACCCCTGATTTCCTAGCGGAAGTCAGGGGTTTTTCTTTGGGTGTCGGAAAGGCGCCAGACTGAACATCAGCTGCCCACCTGTAGTTTGCAAACCGCCCGCAGGGCTGCCAGTGATCCTGCCCCACAGTGGAGGCTTTAACAACTGCGCGAGTTAACGGTCAGATCTGCCAATCCGGTACTCGGGCGGGCTAGGAACCCCGTAGCGCGCATCCTTACCGCCGGCCGTTAACCCTTGTGGCCAGTTGCCTCAGGTGGTGGCCTTCTGTCGCGGAGGCGCATGATTGACTCGCGTTTTGCCGCCGAAGAAGGCCACGCTGAGAAACTGCAGCGGGCCGATCCGCTCCAGCACCAGCTTGAACGCCACCGGCAGCAGCAGCCCCAGCGCCATGCTGCCGGTGAAGACCAGCCACTGCCCCTCGACCTGCAGCTTATTCAGCACGATGCGCGCACCCGCCGTGCCGAAGACGTGGAACAGGTAAATCTCGAAGGAGAAGTAACCCAGCCAGGCCAGCGGCATGAAGTAGAAGCGCCGGGCGATCAGCAGGCTGATAGCCGCCAGGCCCAGCGCCGTGCCGACCAGGGCCAGGTTGGCATCGTCGAGGTCAAGCAGCGCGAACAGATAGGCCTGGTCGATCCCCACCAGAATCACCAGCGCCGCGGCCATGGTGACGACACTGCTGCGAGTGATCAGTTGCGCGCTGAAGCGATAGAGGCCCAGGCCCAGCAGAAAGAATGGCAACAGCTCCACCGCCCGGTCGAAGCTGAACAGGTTCGGGAAACCCTCCGACACGAAGGACGCCGCCAGGGCCACCGCGAACACCAGACCGTAGTTGCGCAGGCTTAACAGCAGGCCAGCCTTCTCCAGCAAGGAGATCACCATGAAGATGCAGAAGATCGCCTGCAGGAACCAGAAATGCGCGTAGCTGAAGAAGTAGATGCTGAAGATCTCGCTCAGCTGCGGCTTGTCGTTGGTGTTGGGCACGATCATCTGCATGACGAAGAACAGCGTCGAGACCGTCAACAGCGGTATGCCCACACGTTTGAACTTGCCTCTGTAAAAGCGCGATAGATCACTGCCGGTGCTCACCGGGCGCAGTGCATAAACGTAGCCGGAAATGGCAGTGAACAGCGGCATGCGGATGTAAACGAGGGAGTCGTAGAGGTAGCGCAGCACGGAGTCGTCAGGCACCTTCATGCCCAGGTCGGACGAACTGCCGATGACATGGCCCGCCACCATGAGAAACAGCGCCAGTCCGCGAATGGTCTCTATTCGCAGATCCTTTTCAGGCGTGGTGTTGGTCATGCTGAGTCCTCTGTACTAGCTAAGCGAGACAGCGTTTCCACAGAGATGGGAACGGATGCTGGCGGATCAGACCATCTGAGCCCGGTGAGCTTCGACAGTTCATCAGCCGCCTTGCGGTCGCGCCGCTAAAGAGGACCGATTTTTCAATAATCCAAGCGAGAGCTTCTGACCCACGTGGCGATGAGGAAAAGCCATGGCAAATACCCTAGTGCCATCACCACCCTCCGGCATACTGATGGCTCGCAGGATATTGCGGCCGATCCTCCCGGCACGCTTCAGCTACCAGGCGACCTGCCACTGCACCACCCGCCAGGGCAGCGCACGCAGCGCATCCATGGACATATTCATTACCGTGCTGCTAGCCGCAGCAGCTCTCACCTCCCCGGCCTAGACACGTTCAACACGCCGCGTTGAAACTAATCACCACTAGACGATACAACATAACATTACTATATTGTCCGGCCTTTTTTGCCACGGGCAGTGCGCCAGCGCCTGCCTGCCGATCAGACTCGCCAAGGACCTGCCCATGCATTTCAGGAACCGCCCTCGCCTCTCACTGCTCGCCGGTGCCTTCGCCGCCTGGTTGACGCTGACAGCCGGCCCTGTCGCCGCCGATGATCGCGTGTTCGACGTGGTCGCACCGTTCGAGATCGGCGGGCTGGACCCGGCGATTTCCGGGTTTATCTTCCAGCGCATGCAGATCACCGAAACCCTGCTCGAGGCCGATGCCAAGGGCCAGCCGCTGCCGGCCCTGGCCGAGCGCTGGAGTGTGTCGGACGACGGCAAGCAGTGGACCCTGGCGATCCGCCAGGGCGTGAAATTCCACGACGGCAGCGACCTCACCGCCGCCGTTGCCGCCCATGCCCTGGAGGCGGCGCGCAAGAAGCCCGGCATGCTGCGCGATGCGCCGATCACCGCGATCAGCGCCACCGGCAATGAGGTGGTGATCACCCTCAGCAAGCCCTTCAAACCGCTGGCGGCGCTACTGGCTCACTCGTCCACCAACATCCTTGCCAGCGCGGCCTATGACGCCGACGACAACGTCAAGCAGATCATCGCCACCGGCCCGTATCACCTGACCCTGCTGGAGCCGCCGCAGCGCCTCGCCGCCGAGCGCTTCGAGGGTTACTGGGGGACAAAACCGAGCATCGAGAAAACCACCTACCTGGGCGCCGGGCGCGGCGAAACCCGCTCGCTGATGGCCGAGAGCGGCGGTGCCGAGCTGGTGTTCCAGCTCGACCCGCCGAGCATCGCGCGCCTGCAGCGCAACCCCAGTGTGCAGGTGCTGATGGGCCCGGTGCCGCGCGTGCTGGTGCTGGCGGCCAATGCCGGCAACGGCGCCACCGCGCCGGTGGAGGTGCGCCAGGCGCTGAGCCTGGCGATCAACCGCGAAGGCATCACCGCCGCCGTGCTGCGCGCGCCGGGCACCGGCGCTACGCAGATGTTCGCGGGCAGCGTGCCGGCCTGGCACGACGCCAGCCTGCCGCCACTGAAGTACGACCCGCAGGCGGCCCGTGACCTGCTCGCGGCCCAGGGCTGGAAGCCGGGTGCCGACGGCATTCTGGAAAAGGACGGCCAGCGCCTGCAGCTCAAGCTGCTCACCTATTCGGATCGTCCGGAACTGCCGCTGATCGCCACCGCCCTGCAGGCACAGCTGCGTGAGGTCGGCGTGGACGTGGAAGTCGCCGTCACCAATGCCAGCGCCATCCCCGCCGCGCATAACGACGGCACCCTGCAACTGGCCCTGTACGGGCGCAACTACGCCCTGGTGCCCGACCCGCTGCTGACCCTGATGGCCGACTTTGGCAATGGCGGCGCCGAGTGGGGCCCGCTGGGCTGGAACAACCCGCAGTTCGACCAAACCCTGAGCAAACTGCTGGCCAGCGATGACCCGGCCGAACAACAGCAACTGCGCAACAAGCTGATGACCCTGGTGCAGAACGACCTGCCGCTGATCCCCATCGCCTGGTACCGCCAGTCCATCGCCGTGTCCAAACAGATCGAAGGCGCCGCCATCGATCCGTTCGAGCGCACCTTCGGCCTGAGCAGCATGCGGTGGCGCCCATGATGCGGTTGCTGGGCTTTCGCCTGCTGCAGGCGGTGATGGTCGCCGTGCTGATCGGCGCCCTGACCTTCCTGCTGATGAGCCTGCTGCCCGGTGATGCCGCCTACCGCATCGCCGCCGGGCGCTATGGCTACGACATGGTCAACAGCGCCGCCGCCGAGGCGGTACGCGCCGAGCTGGGCCTGGATCAGCCGGTGCTGTGGCGCTTCACGGCGTGGATCGGCGACCTGCTGAGCCTCGACCTGGGTAACTCGCTGGTCACCGGCCGGCCGGTGCTGGACATGGTCGCCCATGAACTGGGCAGTTCCGTGCGCCTGGCCGTCGGCGCCGTGTTGCTGTCCTTCCTGATCGGCCCGCCCATCGGCATCTTCGCCGGCCTGCGCCCGGGCGGCATGCTGGACCGCGGCCTGCTGCTGCTCAGCACGGTCACCCGCGCCATCCCGCACTTCGTGCTGGGGGTGATTCTGGTGCTGATCTTCTCGGTGTGGCTGATGGTGCTGCCGTCGGCCGGCCATGGCAGCTTCATCCATACCATCCTGCCGACCCTGACCCTGGCGTTGGGCCTGGCGGCGGTGTCTTCGCGGGTGGCGCGGGACGCTACCGTGGCGGTGGCATCGTCCGCCTACTTCGCTTTCGGCCGCCTCAAGGGGCTGAGCGGTGCCCAGGTGTTCATGCGCCATGGCCTGCGCAATATCGGCGTGCCGGTGGTGACGTACCTGGGCGTGCAGCTGGTGTACCTGATCGAGGGTGTGGTGGTGGTCGAAACCCTGTTCGCCTGGCCGGGCATCGGCCACGGCCTGGTGCACGCCATCGTTCAGCGCGACGTGCCCATGGTGCAGGGCACCGCACTGGCCATGGGGCTGATGTTCGTGCTGCTCAATACCGCCGTGGACCTGCTCAACCACCTGATCGACCCGCGCCGGAGAACCGCATGAGCCTGGAAACCGCCATCGCCGAGGCCGCGCCCGCACCGCGCGCGACCGTCCGTTACATCGGCCTCGCCCTGCTCGCGGCGCTGGTCGCCTTCGCCATCGGCGTGCCGCTGCTGTGGGGCGTGGACATCGCCAAGCAGGACTACAGCGCGATTCTCGCCGGCGTCAGCAGCGCCCACCCGCTGGGCACCGATCACCTGGGCCGCGACATGCTCGCGCGCCTGGCCGCCGCCGTGCGCCTGTCCCTGGGCCTGGCGCTGGTCAGCGTCGCCACCGCGGCCATTCCCGGCGTGCTGCTGGGCATCCTGGCGGCCTGGAAGGGCGGCTGGGTCGACAAGGGTCTGGGCCTCTTGGCCGAGATGTTCCTGGCCCTGCCCGGCCTGCTGCTGGTGCTGCTGATCGTGGCCATCTACCCCGGCTCGTTTCTCGCCCTGTATGGCGCGGTGGCGCTGGTGCTGTGGATCGAATACTTCCGCATGACCCGCGCCCTGGCGCGCACCGTGCTGGCCTCGCCGGCCGTGGCGGCCTCGCAGCTGCTCGGCTTCGGCCCGGCATACATCATCCGCCGCCACCTGTTGCCGGAACTGGCGCCACTGCTGATGACCATCGCCGCCTTTGGCGCCGCCGCGGCGATCATGGCCATCGCCGCCCTGGGCTTCGTCAGCGTCGGCGTCAAGCCGCCCACCGCCGAGCTGGGGCTGATGATCACCGAGCTGCTGCCGTACTTCGCCGAAGCGCCGTCGGTGATCGCCCTGCCGATCACCGTGATCTTTCTTATCGTTCTGTCACTGCTGCTGATTGCCGGGGGGCGCAAGCCATGAAACCACTGCTGAGCACCCGCGCCCTGGAAATCCGTACCGCCACCGCGCAACTGGTCGAGCCGCTGTCCATCGACCTGTGGCCCGGCAAGGTGCTGACCATCATCGGCGAAACCGGCTCGGGCAAGAGCCTGTTCGCCCAGGGCATCGTCGGCAACCTGCCGCCGGGCCTCTCGGCCCATGGCGAGATCGAACTGGCCGGCGGCCGATGCGAGTCGGGCCAGGCGACTGGCCGGCGTGCCGCCTGGGGCCGCGAACTCGCCGTGCTGCCCCAGGAGCCCTGGCTGAGCCTGGACCCGACCATGCGCGCCCTCGACCAGGTGGCGGAAACCTACCGCTACGTAGTCGGCAAAAGCGCTCAGGAATCCCGTCGGCAAAGTCGCAGTGATCTGACGCAGCTGGGTATCGAGCAGGCCGAGGCGAAGTTTCCCTTCCAGCTCTCCGGCGGTATGGCCCAGCGCCTGGCGTTCGCCGCCACCCACGCGGGTGGCGCCAAGGTGATGATCGCCGACGAGCCCACCAAGGGCCTCGACAGCGCACGTATCGGCGAGGTGATCAGCCTGTTGCAGGCCGGCATCGCCGAGGGCGGCGCACTGCTGATCATCACCCACGATATCGAGGTGGCGCGCCAGCTCGGTGGCGAGGTGATGATCATGCTCAAGGGCCGCGTCATCGAGAGCGGCAGCGCCGCGCAGGTGCTCGATGCGCCGACCCACGAGTACACCCGCCGCCTGTTGAACGCCGACCCGGCACGCTGGCCACGCCATGACCCATCGGTGCCGAGCGGCGCGCCGGTGGTGCAGGTGCGCGACCTGGCCGTGGAGCGTGGTGACCGCGTGCTGTTCGAAGGGCTGTCGTTCGACGTGCGCCCTGGCGAAGTGGTCGGCGTCACCGGCCCGTCGGGCTGCGGCAAGTCGACCCTGGGTGACGTCATACTCGGGTTGATGCAGGCACGCAGCGGTACCGTGACCAAGCGCCGCGAGGCACCGCGCGTGGCCTTCCAGAAGCTCTACCAGGACCCGGTGGCGGCCTTCCCGCCGACCGTCACCCTGGGCCGCTGCCTGGCCGACCTGGTGAGCCTGCATCGCCTCGATGCCAGCCGTATCGATGGCCTGCTCGCCCGCCTGCGCCTCGACGGCGGCCTGCTCAACCGCCTGCCCGGCAACGTTTCCGGCGGCGAGCTGCAGCGCTTTTCCCTGCTGCGCGTGCTGCTGCTCGACCCGGTGTTCATCTTCGCCGACGAACCCAGTTCGCGCCTCGACCTGATCACCCAGCAGGAGATGATCGAACTGCTGGTGGAGACGGCCCGGGAACGCCGCACCGCGGTGCTGCTGGTCAGCCATGACGAGGCGCTGATCGAGGCGGTAGCGGATCAGCGCATTCGCCTGGGCCACTGAGCGGCGCGGTTGTGCGCGGGCTCAGGCCTGTGCACACCCGTCGGAGCCGAGCATCTCGCTGATCCAGCGCACCTGCTGCTCCAGTTCGGCATCCGGCACGGTCCGCCGGGCGCGGGCCAGGCCAGCCAAGGTCTGCTGTTTGAGACGCAGCAGGCGCTGCCACTTGGCGAGAAAAACCGGGCTGCGCTCTTGCACCAACAGCGGGCCGAAATACAGCGCTCTGTCGGTATGGCGCCTCGGTTCACCGGGCTCGGCGACGATGATTTCGTAGAAGAAACGGTTTTCCTGCAGCAGTTCCTCGTGGCGGATGCGGTAGCCGTTATCCATCAGCCACCTGCGCAACGGCTGCTCGCCGCCATTGGGTTGCAGGATCAATAGCTCGTTGCCGCCGAGCCGCGCCTTGTCGCGGGCGAGAATGTCGCGAATGGTCTCGCCGCCCATGCCGCAGAAGCTGATGGCGGTGATGCCGTCCCCGGGCTCGATGGCCGCCAAGCCATCGGCCAGGCGCACGGCGATCTGCTCGCCCAGGCCGTTCTCGCGAACACTTCGCTCCACCGCGCGCAGCGGCGTAAGGGCCACCTCGCCGGCCACCGCGGCGCTGATCACCCCACGCTTGACCAGCGCGACGAGCAGGTAACCGTGGTCGGTGCCGATATCGGCAAGCCGCGCTCCGGCCGGCACCTGGGCGGCGACGCGCTCCAGGCGCGCGGATAATTGGCGTGGGTTCAAGGGCGGCCTCGTGAATAGCACACTGGCCAGGGCTGGCCGAGCGGCCGGCGATTCTGTCGGGCAATGGCCGGTGAGGCAACCGCTAATGGCGCCGCCCGTGGCCTGCTCAGCAGGCGCGCTGGCCGCCGATCAAGGCGCCGAGGCTGAGGGTGCCCACCTGCACACCTTCACAGGCGCGCGCCTCCTGCAGGCATTGCAGGCACAGCCGGGCATTGGCGCCGTGGGCGCACGACAGGTCTGCGGCGCCCTGGTCGAGCAGGATGGCGCCGGCCTTGCGCGAGCGCATGTCGGGCAGCAGCTCGCTGACCAGCGCCGCCAGGCTCAGGCAACCCAGCTCGGCCGCCTCATCACCCTGGGCTCGCCCATTGCTGCAGTCCAGGCCGTAGTACATGGCGTCGATCGGCCCGACGCTGCTGCGGATGGAGCGGATCATCGCCCTGGCCTGCTCCGGCCGCGCCAGCTCGCCGGTAAAGGTGCGGGTGGCGATGCCTTCGCTTTCCAGCACGCTGGTCAATGCCTTCAGGCAATGCGCCTGGTCGGCCACCAGCACCACGTCATACCCCTGGTTGCCGTACTGCCGGGCGGCCAGCGCGCCCACGCTGTGCTGCGCCCCGAAGACCACGAAAGTTCGCTTCATGCCTCAACCCGCCCGAAAGTTGCGTGCACAGGCCCGGCGTTGCCGCTGCGCCTCTTGGGCGGCGGCCGCCTTGCCTCAGCGGCCCTGTCGGCCGTTGCAGCCGATGGTCACCCGGCAACATTGCCTGAACATTGCGCCGTGATTTTCCCGGCTCCGCTACTATGTGCCGCTCCGATAACCGCGCGGTAATGCACCTTGCGAATCCTCCTCGTCGAAGATGACCTGCCCATGGCCCAGGCCCTGCAAGAGGCGCTTGGCCGGCACGGTTTGCTGGTCGATACCGTGCACTCGCTGGCCGCGGCGGGGGCGACCTTGCGCCTGAGCGTGCACGATCTGTTGATTCTCGACCGCGGCCTGCCCGATGGCGATGGCGTGGGCTTCATCGCCACCGCCCGGCGGCTGTGCCCGGCGCTGCCCATCGTGCTGCTCACCGCCCGTGGCGAGATCGCCGAGCGGGTCGACGGCCTCGATGGCGGCGCCGACGATTACCTGGTCAAGCCGGTGGCCGTCGACGAACTGCTGGCCCGGGTGCGGGCGATTGCCCGGCGCCCGGCCATGGTGGTTCTGCCCACCGCCACGCTCGGCGCCCTGTCGTTCGACTTCAGCGCCCGCGAGGCGGTCGTCGACGGCCAGGCGCTGCCATTGCCGCGGCGCCAGTTGCTGATTCTCGAAGCGCTGATCTACCGCCAGGGTCGTACGGTGCTGCGCGAGAACCTCCACGAGGCGGTGTATGGCCTGGCCGACGAGATCCAGTCCAATGCCCTGGACGCCCATGTGTCGAGGCTGCGCCGGTCGCTCAAGGATGCCGACGCGGGGGTGGAGATCGCGGTGATCCGCGGCGTCGGCTACCTGCTCAAGGAAAGCCGATGAAAAGCGTCCAGAACCCGTCGTTGATCAGCCGCCTGCTGTGGTCGCTGTGCATCATGCAGGTGGTGGTGCTGATGGCGGCGATTGCCGGCACCCTGTATCACATCATCGACGACCAGTTCACCTTCATGGACGATGCGGTGATCGAAGCCCTGGAGGATTCCATTGCCGTGCAGCCCCAGGGGCTGGTCTTCGCGTCCAGCGAGCCGTTGCGCCAGTTGCAGGCGGCTAACCCCGGCCTGTGGGTGGTGATCGCCGACGGCAACGGGCACCGTAACGAACTCGGCCACGTGCCGGGCGAATACCGCGAGCTGGCCAACTACCTGCCGGTGCTCGGCATCTCGCAGATCCGTACGCTGCCGGAACACCGCCAGCTGACCATGCGCATCGAGGTCAAGGAGATACAGGGGCAACGCGTGCATATCATGGTCGGCGGCGTGGCGGACCTGAGCTTCACCAGCCTGATCGTCCAGGCCACCGGGCTGCTGAGCCCCTACTTCCTGACCCCGCTGCTGCTGTTCACCCTGCTGGCCACGCCCATCGTGGTGCTGCGCGCCATGCGCGGGGTGCGCCGGCTGGCCAGCCGTGCCGCGGCGCTGGACATCTCGCAGCCCGATGCGCACCTGCCCGAGGACTCGGTGCCACGGGAAATTCGCCCGCTGGTCAGTGCCTTCAACGCGGCCATGGAGCGCTCCAGCAAGGCCTACCACGCCCGCGACCGCTTCCTGCGTGACGCTGCCCATGAGCTGCGCATGCCGATCGCCGTGCTGATGGCGCGCCTCGACGGCATGCCCGCGCACACGATCAAACCCATGCTGCAGATCGACCTGGCACGCCTGGCCACCGTGGCCGAGCAGTTGCTCGACCTGCAACGGCTGCAGGCACCGAAGATGGAATTCGCGCCCGTGGACCTGGTGGCCCTGGGCCGCGAGGTGATTTCCGATATCGCCCCCCTGGCCCTGGCGCGTTGCGACGACCTGGTGCTGGAAGCCCCCGAGCAGCCGGTGTGGGTGCTGGGCCAGGCCAGCGCCCTGAGCCGGGTGCTCACCAACCTGCTGCAGAATGCCCTGGTGCACGGTGCCGGGGTCGGCACCATCAGCCTGCGCATCGGCGCCGACGCCAGCGTGGCAGTGGCCGACCAGGGCCCCGGCGTGGCCCGGGAAGATCGCGAGCAGATCTTCCAGCCCTTCTACCGCGGCAAGACCGAACAGCCCGGCCATGGCCTCGGCCTGCACCTGGTACGGGAAATCGTGCGTGCCCATGGCGGGCGCATCACCGTCGAGGATGCCGCCGGCGGCGGCGCCGTGTTCAGGGTGCAGCTACCGCTGGCCTGCGCTTAGCCGAGCGCGACGATCAGGTGCAAGGGCTGGCGGCCACACGGCGGCTGGCCAGCGGGCGAATCACGCTGAGCAGGCCCACCAGGGCGATGGCGGCGCCGACCCACAGCGGCGCACGCAGGCCGTAGCCCGCTTCGATGGCCACGCCACCGGCCCAGCTGCCGAACGCCAGCCCGGCGGTGATCACCGAAGTGTGCAGGGTGTTGACCAGGGCGCCGGGTTCGGCGGCCTTCATCACCCGCGCGACCATCGCCGGGTTGAGCGCCACGCCGGTCAGGCCGATGGCGATAAAGCAGCCCAGGTTGAGCCACAGCTGATCGCCCGCCAGGGCGAAGCCGGCCATGGCCAGCACCAGCATGATCAGGCCCAGGCCCAGCGCGGTGAAGGTGTGGCTGTCGGCGAAACGGCCCACCACCATGTTGCCGATCAGGTTGGCCACGCCATAAAGCGCCAGCATCGGTGCCACCTGGCCAGGCGCCAGGCCGACCTCCTCGATAAGGATCGGCGTGCAGTAGCTGAAGGCCGCGAAGGTGGCGCCGATGATCAGCCCGCTGGTCAGGTAGGCGCCCCACAGGCGGCGGGTGCGCAGGGTCCTGATCTGTTCGCCGAGGCGGGCTTCGCCGCCAGCCTCGGCCTTTGGCAGGCGCATGGCGGCGAGCAAGGTGCAAATCAGCGCCAGGCCGACCACCGCCCAGGAGCTGGCGCGCCAACCATGGTGCTGCTCGATCCAGGCGGTCAGCGGTACGCCGGCCACCGGCGAGAGCATCAGACCGGCGAGCACCACCGACACCGCGCGACCGCGCTCCTGATTGGCCACCATCGCCGCGCACAGGGTCATGCACAGGCCGATGCACGCGGCACTGGACACGCCCATGATGATCCGCGCCAGGGCCAGCACCGGGTAGCTGGTGGCCGCCGCGGCCAGGGCGCCGGCCAGCACGTAGACCACCAGCAGCCCGACCAGCGCCGGCTTGCTGCCGATGCCGCGCGACAGCAACAGCATGGTCACCGGCGGGCCGCCGAGGGCCATACCCAGGGCATAGAAGGCGATCAGGTTGCCGACCTCGCCCAGGCTTACCGAAAACGCCTCGGCCAGGGCCGGCATCATGCCGGCGACCATGAATTCGGCGGTGACCAGCGAGAAGATCGTCGCACCCAGCAGGTAGATGGTGAACGGCAGTTTGGGACGAGCGGACATGGGCGACCTTGAGTCTGGAAAAACGGGTCGCCACCCTATGCACTCAGGCCAGGCGGGTCAAATGATCGCGGTGCATAGCGGTCATGCCTGCGGGCAATGGTGCGACCCGGACGCCTGGCTGCGGCTTCGATCAGTTCACAGAGGGTCTTGGCGACTATCCCGTTTCGGCACAAGTTAATTGTATTAATGATTAACCTGAATTACGGAATGGAAATTGCCTCATGCTGGGTACACAGCCTCGACACCCCAGTGAAGGTTTCGAAAATGCACAGTCTCGCGGTTACCCAAACCGATACGCCGCCGGCAGTCCCGCCCTCGGCGATCCGCTACCGGCGCTCCAACGATGTCGAGGAGCATGCGCAACTGTCCGGTTGGCAGCTGCGTTACGACCAGCTCGGCGCCGGGCGTTTCAGCGGTGAGATACTCGAGCTGCAGCTCGACGGCATGCAGCTGATTCGCGACCGCGCCAACCAGGCGATGCTCAAACAGGCGGCCACCTGGCCCGGCGCGATAGCCTTCGCCATGCCGCTACGCTGCCCTGACCCGCACCTGCACTGCGGCGGCCATTCGATCCACGCACCGAGCCTACTGGTCGGCCGTGGCGATCAATTGCCGGAGCTGCGCGTGAGCGGCGAGCTGGACGCGGTATGCATCGCCATCGACGAGCAGTCGCTGCAGCGCACCCTGCACCAGCAGCAGCGCGAACTCGACCTGACGCGCCTGTCCCGGTGCTACCACTTGCTCGGCAAGGCCAACCAGCAGCAGCTGACAGACCTGTTCGGCAGCGTGCTCGACAGGCAGGCCCCCGGCGCCACGCTGCTCGATCACGGCACGATCCGTGGTGCCATCCGCGATGCCATCGTCATGCACCTGCTGGAGCTGATCGACGCCGAAGGCGACCACTCGCTGCCGCCCAGCGCGCGCCGGCGCATGGTCGACCGCGCACGGGACTACGCCCTCGCCCACCCGGAGCGGCCCGTCAACATTCTCGAGCTGTGCAATCAGATCGGCGCCAGCCGCCGCAAGCTGCAGTACTGCTTCCAGGAAGCGCTGGGCATCAACCCGCTGGCCTACCTGCGCACCATCCGCCTGAACGCGGTACACCGCCAGCTGCGCCGCGCCAGCGAGGCCGACTCGGTGCAGAGCATCGCCGCCGATTGGGGCTTCTGGCACCTGAGCCGCTTCGCCAGCGACTACCGCCAGCTGTTCGGCTGCAAGCCGTCGGAGACCTTGCGTCAGGCTCGCCAACACTGTGCCGAAAACGGATAACGGCGGACGCTGAAGCGTCCCTAGGCTGACCTCCCACACAATAATAAAAGGGGTCAGCCATGCCGGTTCGCCGTGCGTCACGCATTCATCTGTCCGCCCTGTTCGGCGCCGCCCTGCTCCTCGGCAGCCAGGCCCAGGCTACGGAAAACGGGGCACCCACCACGCCCGCCGGGGTTTACGACTTCGGTGCCGGCATGTCACCGCCGCCCACGCCGTTCGGCACCCTGGGCCTGCGCACGGCCTACTACGCCACCAACCTGCAGAAGGACCGTAACGGCGACAAGGTAGGCAGCGCCTTCTCGCTGGACGTGCTGTCGATCGGCGTGGCCTATATCCGCATGACCGAGCAGCAGCTGTTCGGCGCCCGCTACGGCTTTGCCATCGCCCAGCCGTTCTTCCAGATGGACGCACGCCTGAAGGTGGACACCCCGTTCGGCCCGCTGCGCCTGGAAAAGGACGTGTTTCGCCAGGCCGACACGCAGATCACCCCGCTGATCCTGCAGTGGGACATTTCCCGCAACCTGTTCGTCAACACACGCCTGCAGATCCAGGCGCCGACCGGCGACTACGACAGGAACCGGCTGATCTCCCCCGGCCTCAACCACTGGACCCTCTCCCCCGCGCTCAATGCCACCTGGCTCAGCGATGGCGGCTTCGAGGTGTCGTCGAGCCAGCAGCTGGACTTCAATACCCGCAACCACGCCACCGACTACCGCAGCGGCACCGAGTACCGCCACGAGTTTTCCGTGGGCCAGCACCTCGGGTCATGGACGCTGGGCCTGGGCGGCTACTACTACCAGCAGATCAGCGACGACGACGCACCCAACCTCGCTCACGGCAACCGCGCCCGGGTCATGGCCGTCGGCCCGGCGCTGAGTTTCTTCAAGCCCGGCCTGCCGCCGGTGTGGCTGCACGCCTACAAGGAATTCGGCGCCGAGAACCGCACCGAGGGTTACAACGTCGCCCTGCGCGTCGCGTACAGCTTCTGAGGTGGCCGCCATGACGATCGAATCTACCGTTTCACGCCAGGCCAAGACCCGTCGCGAGGGCCTGGTGCTGGTACTGGGCAGCAGCCTGACCATCATGGGTTCGGTGATGGTCGCGCCCATCCTGCCCAAGCTCGGCGCCGAGTTCGGCCCCTTCGAGCCGCGTGCCGACCTGCTGGTGCCCCTGGCGATCACCGGCCCGGCCCTGGCCATCGCCCTGTTCGCGCCGCTGGCCGGCTGGCTCGCCGACCGCATCGGTCGCAAGGTGCTGCTGGTCATCGCCACCCTGCTGTACGCCGTGCTCGGCGTGCTGCCGGCATTGCTCGATGACCTGACCCAGATCGTCGGCGCGCGGCTGCTGTTCGGCTGCGCCGAAGCGGCGATCATGACCTGTTGCGCGGCGCTGATCGCCGACTACTGGCAAGGCGAGGAGCGCATGCGCCTGGTCAACCTGCAGGTGGTCGGCATCGGCCTGGTCGGCGCCCTGTGCTTCGTGGCCGGCGGCGCGCTGGGCGAGCAGTCCTGGCGGCTGCCGTTCTACCTGTACCTGCTGCCGTTGCTGCTGCTCCCGGCGATGCTGCGCGTGCTCTGGGAGCCGCCGCGGCAGGTGGCGAGCGGTGTGCAGGCGGACGACGAGCAGGTGTCCATCGCGCGCCTGGTCGTCGGTTACCTGCTGATTCTCGCCGGCATGGTGCTGGCCGTGGTGGTGCCGGTGCAGGCGCCGCTGCTGCTGGCCGGAATGGGCATCACCTCCAGCACCCTGATCGGCGCCTGCGCCGGGCTGGGCCTGCTGGCCAGCCTCGGCGGCTCGCTGGCCTGGCCGCTGCTGCGCCGCGGCCTGGGCATTCCCGGTTGCAACGCCCTGCTGCTGGGGCTGATGGCTTGCGGCCTGTGGCTGCTGATCCGTGCCCAGAGCTACCCGGACATGCTCGTGGCGGTGGTCGTCCACGGCCTCGGCGTCGGCCTGCTGGTGCCCAACGCCATGGCCCCGGTGATGAACGCCCTGAGCGCCAGCACCCGCGGCCGCGGCCTGGGCGGCTTCACCGCCTGCCTGTACATCGGCCAGTTCGCCAGCCCGTTGGCGGTCGCCACCCTGATGGCCCTCGGCTACGACCTGCGCGGCGCCGTCGAGTGGCTGGCCACCGCCAGCCTGGCCGGCGCGGCCATCTGGCTGGTGGCCGCCGTGCTCCGACCGCGCGACACGGCGCTCCCCTCACACCCGTGAATTTCCCTTTGCCCCGCTGCAGGCCAGCGGGTTTACCCCATAGCCGAGGTTTAGCCATGCACGACATTCACACCCTGATGGATCAACACGACGCCACCGGCCTGGCCGGGCTGGTCGACAAGGGCGAAGTCAGCCCCGGCGAGCTGCTCGAAGCGAGCATCGCGCGGCTGGAACAGGTCGAGCCGCAGCTCAATGCGGTGGCCGAGAAACTCTATGACAGCGCCCGCCAGGCGAGGCTCGGCAACGGCCCGTTGCGTGGCGTGCCGACGCTGATCAAGGACCTGTTCGCACCACTCGACGGCGCCCGCATGAGCAACGGCTCGCTGGCCCTTGGCGAAGCGCGCATGCCGATGGACGACAACCTGGTCAGCCGCCTGCGCGAAGCCGGCTGCCAGTTCATCGGCACCACCACCGCGCCGGAGTTCGGCACCTCCTACACCACCGAGTCGACCCGCTTCGGTGCCACCCGCAACCCCTGGGCCACCGCGCGCAGCGTTGGCGGCTCCAGCGGTGGCGCCGCGGCACTGGTGGCCGCCCGGGTGGTGCCCTTCGCCCATGGTAATGACGGCGGTGGCTCGCTGCGCGTACCCGCCTCCTGCTGCGGCGTGTTCGGCCTCAAGCCCAGCCGCGGGCGCATGCCCAGCGGGCCGCTGACCGGCGAAGGCTGGGCCGGCATGAGCACCGCCCACGCCATCAGCCTGTCGGTGCGCGACAGCGCCGCATTGCTGGACATCACCGCCGGCGCCGACCTCGGCGCGCCCTATGCGGCGCCCTGGCAGCAGGAGCCCTTCGTCGACAGCCTGCGCCAGCCGCCACGGCCGCTGCGTATCGCCCTGGTCGAGCACCTGGCGCCCTGGACCAGCGGCCCCGAGGCGCTGGCCGCGGTGCGCCACACCGCCAGGCTGTGTGAATCCCTCGGCCACCGCATCGAGCACGCCACCCTGCCGGTCGACGCCCTGGCCTTTCTCGATCAGGTGTTCGACATCATCGGTGCCAGCACCAGCAGCTACGTCGGGCTGCTCGGCGAGATGCGCGGCACCCCGGTCAGCCTCGAAGAGCTGGAGCCGCGCACGCGCATCATCCTGCGCGAGAAAGGTGACACCAGCGGCGTGCGTTACGCCGACGCGGTCACCAGCATCCATATGCTGGGCCGGCGCCTGGCCGCCTTCCTCAGCGACTTCGACCTGATCCTCACCCCGACCCTGACCCGCGAGCCGCCGCTGATCGGCAGCCTGGACCCGTTCGATGAAAGCGTGAGCCTGGCCACCATGATCGACCGCTTCCACAGCTACTCGCCGTTCACCGCCCTGTTCAACGCCAGCGGCCAACCGGCCATGTCGGTGCCGCTGTACTGGACCGCCGGCGCTTTACCGCTGGGCTCGCATTTCGCCGCGCGCTTCGGTGAGGAAGGCACCCTGCTGGCCCTGGCTGCCCAGCTGGAACAGGCCCAACCCTGGGCTGGCCGCGTGCCGCCGGTCAGCGCCAGCGGGCGCTGAGCCAAGGTCCGGGTAACGGCGCCTGCCGATACCCGGACCACGCCGATCGATAACGACCTGCCAGGCAACCCTGCGGAAATTCCTCTCTGCCACCGAAACGCCCAGTAATCGGGCGTCTGCTTTCCGCCGTGCTTCATTCGGTGACACCACCGTTACGCGCTCCACCTGGACAGAATGCCGGCTTCCCTGCCTAACCCTCTGTTATCTCTGCCGTTTCCAAGCTCTGGTGAAAAGTGGCCCGGCTCTTGCTCGATTGGCTAAACGGATAATTGGATACATTTATTCAGGATCGCCACCATGCTCACCGCTCCGCTCTACGCCCAGCGTCAACCCGTGACCGCCGAAGAAGAGGCCTACAACTTCCTGCTCGCGGCGATCTGCGCCGGCCGTTACCGCAAGGGTGACCGCCTGGTGGCCGAGGACATCGCCGCCGAGATCGGCACCAGCCGTATGCCGGTGCGTGAAGCCTTCCGCCGCCTGGATGCCCAGGGCCTGGTCACCCTGCGCCCCAACCGCGGTGCGGTGGTCAGCGGCCTGGACATCGAGGAGATGCGCGAGGTGTTCGAGATGCGCAGCGCCCTCGAGGGCCTGGCGATCCGGGTGGCGGTGGGCAAGGTGACCGAGCGCCACCTGACCCTGCTGGAGCGGCTGCTCGACGACATGGACGAGTGCCGTCACGACACCGCCCAGTGGGTGGTGCGTCACCGCATCTTCCACGAGTACCTGTGCAGCATCAGCGAGCGCCCGCGACTGATGAAACAGATCGTCGCGCTCTACTCGCTGATCGAGGCACCGATGCGCCTGTGGCTCGAACACGGCGAGAAGCCGCTCAGCGGCCGTGAGGAGCACGCGCAGATTCTCGATGCCCTGCGCACCCGTGACGCCGACCTGGCCGAACGGGTGATCCGCGCGCACATCGAGGGCACCTTGCCGGCCCTGACGCTATTCCTGCAAAGCGAACAATAACAAGCGGACGACCGCCGACGGTCGCCTCCCTCCCACTTCACTGCTGCCCTTTCGATCACAGCAAACGGAGTACCACCATGCGCCTTTCATGCTCTCTCCTCGCCGCCGTATCCCTGGGTCTGGCCGCTTCCCTGGCCACGGCCGCACCCGCCGTGCCGGATCGCCTCAAGGACGTCGGCAAGCTGACCTATTGCTCGGGCATGGACTCGCCGCCGCTGGTGTCCTTCGACGCCGCGCAAAAGCCGACCGGCCTGGCCATCGACCTGGGCATGGAGATCGCCAAGCGCCTGGGCGACAAGCAGGTGTCGTGGCGCGTCACGCCGTTCTCGGGGCTGGTGCCGGCGCTGCTGGCCAGCCAGTGCGACCTGATCGTCGACCAGCTGTTCGACAAGCCGGAGCGCCGCGAGGTGATCGACATCGTCAACTACATGTACTCCAGCCAGTCGGTGGTGGTGCCCAAGGGCAACCCCAGGAACATCAAGGCACTCGATGACCTGTCCGGCCAGAAGATCGCCGTGCTCAACGGCTCGACCATCAAGACCCTGCTCGATGCCGAGAACGACAAGCTCGCCAAGACCGGCAAGGCACCGATGAAACTGGTGGTCTACAACACCGACACCGACGCCTTCCAGGCATTGCGCATCAACCAGGTCGACGCCTACGGCACCACCGTGGAAACCGCCGGCTACTACGCGGCGATGGCCCCAGACCTGTTCCAGGAAGGTGTGCCGGCGTTCGGGCGCATTCTCACCGGGATCGGCGTGCGCAAGGATGACCAGCAGCTGTCCGCCGCGGTGCAGCAGATCATCGACGACATGCGCGCCGACGGCAGCTACGCCGCGTTGCTCGCCAAGTGGCACGTCGCCAGTGACAAGCTGGACTGAGGGCCACCTGGATGAATTTCAATTGGGACATCTTCTGGCAGTACCTGCTGCAGCCCAGTGACGTGTACCTGCGCGCGCTGTGGATGACCTGCGTGATCGCCGTGCTGGCGATGGCCCTGGGCTGCGTGATCGGGCTGCTGACGGCGCTCATGCGTCTGTCGGGCAACCCGTTCATCCAGGCGCCGGCACGCTTCTACGTGTGGCTGATGCGCGGCACGCCGCTGCTGGTGCAGATCGTCTTTCTGTACACGGCGCTGGCGGCGGGCGGCATCTTCCGCTTCGAGGACCTGGACCTGGGCTGGGTGGTGATACCGGGCAACCTGCAGGCGGCGATCATTGCCCTGGGCCTCAATGAAGGTGCCTACATGGCGGAGATCATGCGGGCCGGCATCGGCGCGGTGGACAAGGGCCAGTACGAGGCCGGCCGTTCTCTGGGCATGACCTTCGCCAAGCTGATGCGCCGCATCGTGCTGCCCCAGGCGTTTCGCATCATCGTGCCGCCGCTGGGTAACGAGTTCAACCTGATGCTCAAGAACACCACCCTGGTCAGCGTGATCGGCGTGCAGGAGCTGCTGCTCAGCACCCAGATGATCACCTCGGCGACCTTCCGGGTGTTCGAGCTGTACCTGGTGGTGGCCATCTACTTCCTGGCGCTGACCACCCTGTGGGGCTTCTTCCAGACCTGGCTGGAGCGCCGCTTCGGGCAATCCGACCGGCGCCCGGCCACGGCCTCCAAACGGATGTTCGGCAGCTACACGGCAAAATTCTTGAGGGGGCGTTGAGATGCAGAACGGCAATCAGGATCTGGTCATCGAAGCGCTGGATATCGAGAAGTCCTTCGGCGACCTGCAGATCCTCAAGGGCGTATCGCTGCAGGTCAAACGCGGCGAGGTGGTGGTGCTGATCGGCGCCTCGGGCTCGGGCAAGACCACCTTCATCCGCTGCATCAACCTGCTCGAGGAGATCCAGGGCGGGCGCATTCGCGTCAACGGCCAGCCCATGGGTTACCGCGAGCGCGCCGATGGTTCGCTGGTACGCGACAGCGAGCGCAATATCGCCCGCCAGCGCCGCGACATCGGCATGGTGTTCCAGCGCTTCAACCTGTTCCCGCACATGACCGCCCTGCAGAACATCATCGAGGCGCCGATCCAGGTGCTCGGCGTCGGTAAGGCGCAGGCCGTGGAACACGCCCGCCAGCTGCTCAAGCAGGTGGGCCTGGCCGACAAGGCCGACCACTACCCGTCTATGCTTTCCGGTGGCCAGCAGCAGCGCGTGGCCATCGCCCGCGCCCTGGCGATGAAGCCCCAGGCGATGCTGTTCGACGAACCGACCAGCGCCCTGGACCCGGAAACCGTCGGCGAAGTGCTGCAGGTGATGAAACAATTGGCCGAACAGGGCATGACCATGGTGGTGGTCACCCACGAAATGGGCTTCGCCCGGGAAGTGGCCGACCGCGTGGTGGTGCTCGATCAGGGTGAACTGATCGAACAAGGCCCGCCCGAACAGATTTTCAGCGCCCCCAGCCACCCGCGTACGCGGGCGTTCCTGAGCCGCGTCCTGCCGGAGATATCCGCATGCTGAGTTTTTCCGCCCACCGCTATCCCTATGCCTCGCAGCGCCAGAGCGTATTTGCCAGGCGCGGCATGGTAGCCGCCTCGCAACCCCTGGCCGCCGAGGCCGGCATCGACATCATGCGCCGCGGCGGCAATGCCATCGATGCGGCCATCGCCACCGCAGCCGCCCTGACGGTGGTCGAGCCTACCGGTTGCGGCATCGGCGGGGATGCCTTCGCCCTGCTCTGGGTCAAGGGCCAGCTGCACGGCCTGGACGCCAGCGGCCACGCCCCCGCCGCCCTGAACATCGACGCCGTGAAGGCCGCCGGCCACACGCAGATGCCCACCTACGGCTGGACACCGGTCACCGTGCCGGGCTGCCCATCGGCCTGGGCCGAACTGTCGCGCCGCTTCGGCCGCCTGCCGTTCGCCGAACTGCTCGCACCCGCGATCAGCCTGGCTGCCGATGGCTTTCCGCTGTCGCCGGTGGTCGCCCACCAGTGGCAGGTGGCCCTGGAGGAATTCTCCGCACACCGCGAGCCGGCCCTGCAGGCCTGGTTCGACACCTTCCTGATCGACGGCCGTGCGCCACGAGCCGGCGAGCTGTTCCGCAACCCGGCCCAGGCACGCACCCTGCAGGCGCTGGCCGACAGCGCGTGCGAGAGCTTCTACCGCGGCGAGATCGCCGAGCGCATCGACCAGGCGTCGCGCGCCGCCGGCGGCTACCTGCGCAAGAGCGACCTGCAGGCCTACAAGCCACGCTGGGTCGAGCCGATCAGCGTCAACTACCGCGGTTACGACGTGTGGGAAATCCCGCCCAGCGGCCAGGGCCTGGTCGCCCTGATGACCCTGCAGATTCTCCAGGGCTTCGAGTTCGACCATCGTGACAGCCTGCAGACCTGGCACCGCCAGATCGAGGCGCTGAAGCTGGCCTACGCCGACGGCCTGCATCACATCACCGACGCCGAGCACATGCGCGTCGCGGTGGCCGACCTGCTCAGCCCTGGCTACACCGAGCGACGCCGCAAGCTGATCGGCGAACGCGCCCGGCAACCACAAGCCGGTGACCCGCACGCCAGCGGCACCGTATACCTGGCCAGCGCCGATGGCGAAGGCAACATGGTGTCGTTCATCCAGAGCAACTACCACGGCTTCGGCTCCGGCGTGGTGGTGCCGGACAGCGGCATCGCCCTGCAGAACCGTGGCCAGGAATTCAGCCTGGAAGCCAACCACGCCAACACCCTGGTCGCCGGCAAGAAGACCTTCCACACCATCATCCCCGGCTTCCTGACCAAGGACGGCGAGGCGGTCGCGCCGTTCGGCGTGATGGGCGGCTACATGCAGCCCCAGGGCCACGTGCAGATGGTGATGAACCTGGTCGATTTCAGCCTCAACCCCCAGGCCGCCCTCGACGCACCGCGCTGGCAGTGGCTGGGCGACAACAAGGTCGGCATCGAACAGGCCGCCTCGCGGGACCTGGCCGCGGCCCTGGCACGCCTGGGCCACGAGGTCAGCGTGGTCTGCGACTCCACCGACTACGGCCGCGGGCAGATCATCGTGCGTGATCCACAAACCGGCGTGCTATGCGGCGGCACCGAGCCACGTGCGGACTCCCATATCGCCGTGTGGTGACGACGTTCTCTGAAATACCGGGCCGCTGCAGTGGCGGCCCGTTTTTTAATCCCTTCACGGGCTGTCGGCTCGAACTTAGCGCTTTGACTGCAAAGTGGCGAGAGCGGCCGGTCGCGTAACTCGTGGGAGAGGCTTTAGCCTCGAGCTCTTTGTTTGCCTTGATAAAAAGCTCGGGGCTAAAGCCCCTCCTACACTCGATGGTTGCTTTTGCCTTGCAGCCGCCTCCTTCATGTCGCCCAAGAGGATCATGAAATCTCGAGGCCTGAATGAAACGACTCGGGCGCAGGTACTTTTCGTACCGAGCCTAGTGGGCGCTTTGTCCGCGATAACCCTTGAACAACCTGAACACCACCACCGCCAGCACGCCGATCACCACGGCCGAGGTGCTGAGCAGCACCGAGTGGGTGCTGGAAAATGCCGCCTTGGCTGCCTCGATCAGGGCACTGGCCTGCGCGGCCGGCAACTCCGCAGCGACCAGGTAACTGTCGCCGATCGAGCGCACCGCGCGCTCGGCCAGCGGCGCCGCCAGCTCCCTGGGCAAGGCGATGGTGTGGCCGTACACGCTGGACATGAACACGCCGAAGAAGGTGATCCCCAGCCCGGTGCCCAGCTCGTAGGCGGTGGCCTCCAGGGCGCCTGCCGCACCCCCCTTGCTGGCCTCTACCGCGCCCATGATGGCGATCGACGAGGCGGTCAGGCCGATGCTCAGCGCCAGCCCCAGCACGGCGAGCACGGCTGGCACGCTGACGCTCGGCTCATGCAGGTCGGCGAAGGCCACGAAACCCAGGGCGCCAGCGGAAACCAGCAGCGACAGGCTGGCCACCCAGCGCAGGCCGAAGCGGTTGGACAGGTAGCCGGCCAGGGGCCCGCCGACCGCCGCGGCCGCCATGATCGGAATCATGAAGATGCCGGCCTGCAACGGCGACTTGTCGAGCACGTATTGCAGCTCCATCGCCAGGGTCAGCTCCACCCCGGCCAGGGCACCGATGGCCACCACCGCCATGATCAACCCGGCCAGCAACACCGGGCGGCCGAATAGCGACAGATCGAGCATCGGCTCGGTCGAGCGCAACTGCTGGCGGGCGAACAGGGTCAGCAACGCCAGGCCCATGAACAGCACCAACAGGGCGACCGGCAGCGACTGGGTGGCGCCGACGCCGGCCTTGAGGGCGTAGACCACGCTGATGATGCCGGCGATCAGGACCAGCGCCTGGCCGATGGCCCACCTGCCCGGCGTGGTCTCCTCGACGCGCGGCAGGAGCAGGAAGGCGACCGGAATCACCACCGCCATCACCGGCACGTTGATCAGGAACACCGAGCCCCACCAGAAATGCTCGAGCAGTGCGCCACCGATCAGCGGGCCGACTGCCGCACCGGCCGCGCCGACGGTGCCCCACAGGCCGAGGGCCATGGCCCGCTCGCGCTCGTCCTCGAAGGTGCGACGGATGATGCCCAGCACACAGGGCATGATCATCGCCCCACCCAGGGCCAGCAGTACACGGGCGCCGATCAGCAGCGCCGGGTTGGGCGCGAACGCCGCCAGCGTCGATGCCACGCCGAACACGCTGAGGCCGGAGAGCAGGATGCGCCGATTGCCCACCCGGTCGGCCAGGGTGCCCATGGGCACCAGCAAACCGGCCATCAACAGCGGGTAGATATCGATGATCCAGAGGATCTCGGTGCTCGTGGCGCCGAGTGCCTGGGTCAGCGACGGCACCGCGATATGCAGGATGGTCATGTCGATGACGATGGGGGTGAACGCCAGCATCACCGCGACAAGAATCAACCAGCGTTTGGGTACGGCACGCAACATGACTAAGGTTCTCGTTGATCGGGGTCGGCAGCGCTGCTGCGCGCGGCGGTGATGATAGTGCGCACACGCAGGCCACCGCCGAGCGCCTTGTAGAGCGCCACGCTGTTGACGACCGCATCGCGGCGCAGTTCCAGCAATGTCTGCTGCGCGGCGTACAGCCCGCGCTGGGCATCCAGCAGCTCCAGGCGACCATCGACCCCGGCCTGGTAGCGCAGCCCGGACAGCGCCACGCGGCGCTGGGCACTGGCCACCACGCGGATTTGCGCCTCGATCTGGCTATCGAGGGTGGCCGTACCGGCCAGGGCATCCGCCACTTCGCGAAAGGCGACCTGGATGGCGCGCTCGTACTGAGCCACCGCCTCGGACTTGCGCACCTTGGCCAGGCGCAGTTCGGCACGCAGTCGCCCCGCCTGGAACAACGGCTGCGAGACCTGCGGTGCGAAGCGCCAGACCTGACGGCTGGGGTCGAACAGGCTGCCCAGCGAGGTGCTGGCATAACCGAACGAGGCCGTCAGCGACACTTGCGGAAAGAACGCCGCCCGCGCCGCACCGATATCGGCATTGGCCGCGCTGAGCGTCTGTTCGGCCTGGCGAATGTCCGGACGCAGCAGCATGTCCGACTGCAGGCCGGCCGGCAGGCGCGCCACCAGCGGTTGCAGCGCGAGCACCCGCGGCGCCGGCAGGTCAGCCGGCAATGCGTCGCCGACCAACAATTGCAGCGCGTTGCCAGCCTGGACGAACGCCCGCTGACGTGCCTGCAGGTCGGCCTCGGCGCTGGCCACCTGGCCTTCGGCCTGGGCGACATCCAGGCCGCCGTTCTGCTTGGCGTCCTGCAGCAGCCGCGCCAGCTTCAGGGACTGCTGCCAGTCCTTGAGCGTGCGCTGGGCCAGCTGACGCTGTTCGTCGGCCAGCTGGCGGGCGAAGTAGGCGTCGGCCACCGCCGCGATCAGGCTGATCTGCGCTGCATCGCGGCCCTGCTCGCTGGCCAGGTAACGGGCCAAGGCGGCATCGGACAGCGAGCGCACGCGGCCAAACAGGTCCAGTTCGAAAGCGCTGGTACCGACGTTCACGGCGACCTGGTTGCTCACCTCGCGGCGCGACTCCCCCCTATTGCCCTGCGCCAGCGCCCGTTCGCGGCTGTGGCTGGCATCCAGCGACACCGACGGCAGGCGTGTGGACTGCTGGATATTGAACATCGAGCGCGCGGCATCGACGTTCAACGCCGCCAGGCGCAGGTCGCGGTTGTGGGCCAGGGCCAGCTCGATGAGGCGTTGCAACTGCGGGTCGGCGAACATCGTGCGCCAGCCCATTTCGCTGGCGGGCACGGCGTCGCCATGCGCCAGGGTGGCATTGCCCGAATCTTCAAAGCTGGCCGGCACCGGTGGCGTCGGGCGCTCCAGTCTGGGAGCCATTGAACAGGCCGACAGGCAACCGACCAGGGCGATTAGGTGCAAACAACGCATGATCATTTCTCCTCACCGAGCGGCGGCAAGCCAGGGGTGCGCCGTGCACGCCAACCCTGCAAGCGTTCCTGCAGCCCCATCACCAACACGAAGAACGACGGCACGAAGAACACCGCCAACAGGGTGCCGCTGAGCATGCCGCCAAATACGCCGGTGCCGATGGCGTGCTGGGTTTCGGCGCTGGCACCGGAGGCGAGCATCAACGGCACCACACCCAGGGTGAAGGCCAGGGAGGTCATCAGGATCGGCCTCAGGCGCAGGCGTGCGGCGGTCACCGCGGCGTCCACCAGCGAGCGGCCCTCGGCGTGCAGCTGGCGGGCGAACTCGACGATGAGGATGGCGTTCTTCGCCGACAGGCCGATGATGGTGATCATCCCCACCTTGAAGAACACATCGTTGGGCAAGCCGCGCAGCATTACCGCAGCCACCGCACCGAGCAGGCCGAGCGGCACCACCAGCATCACCGACAGCGGGATCGACCAGCTCTCGTACAGCGCCGCCAGCACCAGAAACACCACCAGAGCCGAGAGCGCCATGAGCATCGGCGCCTGGGCAGCCGACTGACGCTCCTGCAGCGATTGCCCGGTCCAGGCGACGGCGTAGCCCTGGGGCAACTCGGTGACCAGACGCTCCATCTCGGCCATCGCCGCGCCGCTGGAAACGCCAGCCGCCGCACCGCCGGAAATGCGCACCGCCGGGAAGCCCTGGAAACGCATCATCTGCTGTGGCGACTCGCTCCACACCGGGGTCACCACTTCGCGCAGCGGCACCATGCCGCCGTTGGCATTGCGCACACGCAGATCGAGCACGTCGTCGAGCTGCATCCGCGCGGGCGCATCGGCCTGCAGAATCACCTGCTGCATACGCCCGGCATTGGGGAAGTCGTTGACGTACAGCGAACCCATGGCCGCCGACAGGGTGCTGCTTACCGCCGTGAACGACAGGCCCATGGCCTCGGCCTTGGGCCGGTTGATGTTCAGGCGAATGCTCTCACCCGGCGGCAGGCCGTCAGGATAAACGTCGCTGACGATCTTGCTCTGCCCGGCCAGTTCCAGCAGCTGCGCCTGGGCCTCCAGCAGTGCGGCTTCGCCGCGGTTGCCGCGATCCTGCAGGAACAGGGTGAAGCCCGAGGAGGTACCCAGCTCGTCGATGGCCGGTGGCATCAGGCTCATCACCGTGCCTTCGACGTTGTCGGCCATGGCCACCTGGGCCAATGCCGCTTCCTCGGCGGCGGTGGCGCCGTTGCGCTGCTTCCAGTCCTTGAGCATGGTGAAGGCCATCGCCGCGTTGGTGCCGGAACCCGAGAAACTGAAGCCCTGCACCACCAGATTGGCATCCAGCGCCGGGCGCGAGGCCACGTGGGCCTCGAAACGCTTGACCACATCCAGGGTGCGCTCGCTGGTGGCGCCAGTCGGCAACTGAATGGAGGTCATGAAATAGCCCTGATCCTCCTCCGGCAGGAACGACGACGGCAGCTGCTGCCCGGCGATGGCCAGCACGCCGCAGAGCAGCACGAATACCACCATCATCCGCCCGCTGCGCCCGACCAACCGGGTGATGCGCCCGGTGTAGCGCTCGGTCAGGCGCTCGAAGCCGCGGTTGAAAGCGCCGAAGAATCCGCGCTTTTGATGGTGGTCAGCATTCACCGGGCGCAGCAGCGTGGCGCACAGCGCGGGCGTCAGGGTCAGCGCCAGAAAGGCCGAGAACAGAATCGACACCGCCATCGACAAGGTGAACTGCTGGTAGATCACGCCCACCGAACCGCTGGCAAAGGCCATGGGAATGAACACCGCGGTGAGCACCAGGGTGATGCCGATCACCGCACCGGTGATCTCCTTCATCGCCTGCAGGGTCGCCTCGCGCGGCGACAGGCCACGGGTGGCCATCAGCCGCTCGACGTTCTCGACCACCACGATGGCATCGTCGACGATGATGCCGATGGCCAGCACCATGCCGAACATGGTCAGCGAGTTGATCGAGAACCCGGCCAGCAGCATCACCGCAAAGGTGCCGAGCAGCGCGATGGGCGCGACGATGGCCGGGATCAGCGTGTAGCGCATGTTTTGCAGGAACAGGAACATCACCAGGAACACCAGCACCATGGCCTCGAGCAGGGTGTAGATCACCTTCTCGATGGACACCTTGACGAACGGCGCGGTATCGAACGGCACCGAATAATTCATGCCCGCGGGCATGCTCGCCGCCAGCTCGGCGAGCCGGTCGCGCACCGCCTGGGCCGTGCGCACGGCGTTGGCGCCTGGCGACAGCTGGATCGCCGCGCTGGTCGCCGGCACGCCGTTCTCGCGGTTGGAAAACCCATAGGACTGGGCGCCCAGCTCGACCCGGGCGACATCGCCGATGGTCACCCGCGCGCCATCGGCAGTGGCGCGCAGCACCACGGCGGCGAACTGCTCGGGGGTTTCCAGCTGGCCTTCGACGGTCAGCGGCACGGTCAGCCGTTGCCCCGGCAATGCCGGCTCGTCGCCAACGCGACCGGGGGCGATCTGCGCGTTCTGCCCTTCGATGGCCTGGGCCAGGTCGCCCATGGTCAGGCCAAAGGCGGTCAGCTTGTTGGGGTCGACCCAGATGCGCAGCGCCTGCTCGGCGCCGAACAGTTGCACGCGGCCGACGCCCTCGATGCGCCGCAGCTCCGGGACGATATTGCGCGCCAGGTAGTCGCCCAGCAGCACCTCGTCGAACTGGCCGTCCGGCGAGGTCATGCCGATCATCAGCAGAAAGCCCGAGGCGGCGGATTCCACCTGCAGGCCGCTCTGGCGCACCACTTGCGGCAGGCGCGGCTCGACCGCCTTGATGCGGTTCTGCACATCCACCTGGGCCAGCTCGGGATCGGTGCCCGGTTTGAAGGTGGCGGTGATCTGCGCGGTACCCGAGGTGTCCACCGAGGACTCGAAGTACAACAGGTTCTTGACCCCGGACAGCTCGCGCTCGACCAGGCTGACCACCGAATCGTTGAGGGTCTTAGGCGTGGCGCCCGGGTAGCTGGCGTACAGCGTCACCGAGGGCGGCGCCACCGAGGGGTAGCGGGCGATCGGCAACTGCGGAATGGCGATGCAACCGAACAGCACGATGAACAGGGCGATGACCCAGGCGAACACCGGGCGGTTGATAAAGAACTGCGGCATGGGAAATTCTCCTGATCAACGCGCGGGCGAGCTGGCCAGCTCGCCCGCGGTGGCGGACTTCCACGGCCGCGCGTTGACCGCAACGCCCTCCTCCAGGCGCTCGAGGCCTTCGATCACCACCTGTTGACCAGCGCTGAGCCCGGAGGCGATGCGGTAGTGACGCGCCACCAGCTCACCGAGCTCGACCGGCACGCGCTGCACCCTCTCACCGGCGTCGACCACCCACACGCTGGCCTGGCCATCACGGCGCAGCACCGCCTGTTGCGGCACGCTCAGGGCATCGGCGTAGCGAGCCCGCGGCACCCGCGCCAGCACGTACATGCCCGGCAGCAGCTGGTGGTTGGGGTTGTCGACCTGCACGCGCAGCAGCAGGTTGCCGGTGCCGGCGTCGACGCTGATCCCGGAGAACAGGATCCTGCCGCTCAGCCCATAGGCCGTGCCGCTGCTGTCGAGCACCTGCACCGGTACGCCGGTGGCGCCAGGGGCCAGCCTGCTGCCCAGGGCATGGCGCCAGTGCTCCAGGCTGCTGGCCGACTCACGCACGTCGATATACACCTGGTCGATCTGCTGGACGGTGGCCATGGGCGTCGTGTCGGTGGTCGCCACCAGGGCACCTTCGGAGACCTGGGCCTGGTCGACGCGACCGGCAATCGGTGCGCTGACGGTGGCGAACTTGAGGTCCAGGCGCTTGCGCGCCAGCACCGCCTCGGCCTGGGCCACGTCTGCGGCCGCCTGTTCGCGCTGCGAGGCGGCATCGTCGTAGACCTGCTGGCTGATCGCTTCGGCGCGCACCAGCGGCTGCAGGCGCTCGGCCTGGATGCGCGCACGGGCCAGCACGGCCTGGGCGCGCTCGAGGGCGGCCGCCGCGGTTTGCACCTCGGCCTTGAACGGTGCGGCGTCGATCTCGAACAGTGCGGCGCCAGCCTGGATGTCGGCGCCCTGCTCGAACAGCCGGCGCTGCACGATACCGCTGACCTGCGGGCGAATCTCGGCGGTTCTGAGGGCGGCGACGCGCCCGGGCAGATCCTCGCTGATGTCCAGGGTCTGCGGTGTCAGCGCCATGACCGACACCTGCACGGGTTCCGGTTGTGCCTCCTGCTGCGCCGAATCACAACCGCCCAGTATCAGGGCGCACAGGCACAGGCCCATGACGTACCGCCCTCTTCGACTTCCCATAACCTCACCGACCTCGCAGATGTTTCGTTGCCTGCGCACCTGGCGCAGCATCAGGAGGCGAGTGTCGGTGCAAACAATCGGGATTGATTCGAGCTTTTGTGGAGATAATGTGGAGGCCAGCCGAAAAGGTGAAATTCATGACGTTGCCGCCCGCCGCCACACCCCGCCAGGACGCGCTGATCCTGATCGCCGAGGACGAAAGCGAGATCGCCGAGATCCTCGCCGCCTATCTGCAGCGGGGCGGCCTGCGCAGCGTGCACGCCCGGGACGGCCAGGAGGCCCTGGCCCAGCACCAGACGCTCAAGCCCGATCTGGTGCTGCTCGACGTGCAGATGCCGCGCCTGGACGGCTGGCAGGTGCTCGCCGAAATCCGCCACCGTGGCGACACCCCGGTGATCATGCTCACCGCCCTGGACCAGGACATCGACAAGCTGATGGGCCTGCGCATCGGTGCCGACGACTACGTGGTCAAGCCCTTCAACCCGGCCGAGGTGGTGGCTCGGGTCAGCGCCGTATTGCGCCGCGCCAAGGCCACTGGTGCGGCCGGCAGCCGCCTGCTGCGCGTCGGCCAGTTCCAGGTCGACCTGGATCACCACGAGGCCACGGTCAGCTGCGACGACAGGCAATACCCCCTCGACCTGACCCTGACCGAGTTCAAGATCCTGGTCACCCTGATGCGCACCCCCAGGCGGGTGTTCAGCCGCGCCGAACTGCTGGTCGGCTGCCTCCCCGAAGGCGACACCCAGGAACGCACCGTGGACAGCCATATCAGCAAGCTGCGCCGCAAGCTGGAAAGCATCGGCATCCACGGCACGCCGGTGAGCGTACGTGGCGTCGGCTATCGCTTCGGGAGCGGCACATGAGCGGCGCGGTGAGCCTGCGCCGGCAGATTCTGCTGTCACTGAGCATCATGGCGGCGGGCGTGATCCTGCTGTCGATCGTCGGCAGCTACGCGTTCTACGCCGTGGCCTCGACCCTCGCGCCCGGCAGCATTTCGGAAACCTGGGTGCCGTCCGGCATCGAGCTGCTGTGGATGGTCGGCACCCTCCTGGCGGCGCTGGGCATCGCCGGCTACGTGGGCGTCCGCCTGTCACGGCGCATTCTCACCCCGCTCAACTCGGTGGCCCACAGCCTGCGGGAAATCGCCCAGGGCAACCTGCAGGCCCGTGCCGCGCCGGATGACCGGGCGCTCGGCGAAACCGGCCAGCTGGTGCGCGACTTCAACGCCATGGCCGAGCGCCTGCAGAGCGTGACCCGCGAACAGCAGTTCTGGAACGCTGCGGTGGCCCACGAGCTGCGCACTCCGGTGACCATCCTGCGCGGGCGCCTGCAAGGCCTGGCCGAAGGCGTGTTCCCACCCAGCACCGAGACCTTCGAAGGGCTGCTGCGCCAGGTCGAGGGGCTTGGCCGGCTGATCGAAGACCTGCGCGTGCTGAGCCTCAATGACAGCGACCACCTGCAGCTCGACCTCGCGACCACCTGCCCCGCCGAAGGCATCGCGGCCACCGTACAGGCCTTCGCCAGCCGCTTGCAGGCCCGCGGCTTCGCGCTGCAGTTGCAGCTGGATGAGAAAACCTGCGTGGTCTGCGACGAATTTCGCCTGCGCCAGGCGCTGGGCGCCCTGCTGGAAAATGCCCTGGCCCATGCCGACCCCGGCGTGCTGCGCATCGAGGCCGGCGTGGCGGCTGACGGCTACCAACTGAGCGTCACGGACAACGGCCCGGGCATCGACGCCGAACTGGCTGCCCAGGTGTTCGAGGCGTTCCGCCGCGGCGAGCCCTCCCGTTCGCGCCACAGCGGCGGCAGCGGCCTGGGCCTGGCGGTGGTCAGGGCCATCGCCCAGGCCCATGGCGGCCAGGCGCGCTGCGTGCCTGCGGGGAACGGCACGCGGTTTATCGTGCAGCTGCCCTTGGCCGCGCAGGCCTGAACGAGGGGCTGCGAACGCCGCTACGGTTCGCACAGGGCCTAGCGCCAGAAGTCGTCGAGGTTGCTGAAGCCCCACTCGGCCGGGTCCTCGCGGCTGGCGATGCGGTCATTGACCCCCGGCCGGGAAAGGTCCAACTCCTGCTGCACGATGGCCGCCCTGTTCTTCGCCGAGAAGAACACCCGCACCACCGGGGTGGTCAGCTTATCCGGCAGCAGGTCGACCACCACGCCAAGCCGCCCGGACTCCAAACGCACCAGCGAACCCAGCGGGTAGATCCCCACCGTGCGCACCAGGGCATGGAACACCCGGGTGTCGAAGTGGCCCGTCCACTGCGCCATGCGCGCCAGGGACTCGGCCGGGTTCCAGGCATGCTTGTAGGGGCGGTTGGAGGTGATGGCGTCGTATACGTCGCACACCGCGCCCATCCGCGCCAGCAGGCTGATGCCCTCCCCGGCGAGGTGGCCGGGATAACCGCTGCCGTCGTACTTTTCGTGGTGATGCAGGCAGACGTCCAGCGTCGACTCGGGCAGCGAGCCGGCCGCCAGCAGCATGGCGTGGCCGCGCTCGGGATGGCTGCGCATGATGGCGAACTCGGCATCGGTCAGGCTGCCGGGCTTGTTCAGCACCTCCAGGGGCATGGCCATCTTGCCGACGTCGTGGAGCAGCCCGGCCAGGCCGGCTTCCCGGGCGTGCTCCTCGTCCAGGCCCAGTTGCCGGGCCAGCGACAGCATCAGCGCACACACCGCCACCGAATGCAGGTAGGTGTATTCATCCTTGTGCTTGAGCCGCGCCAGGCCGAGCAGCGCCGAGCTGTTGCGCGCCAGCGACTCGCTGATATCGGCGACCAGCGGCATGCAACCCTCGACGTTGATGGCGTTGCCCAGGCGCGCCTCCTGGAACAGCTCGGTGACCGCCTTCTTCGAGCGCTTGATCAGCTTGGCGGCGCGCTGCAACTCGTCGCGCACGCTGCAGCTGTGCACCGGCACGGCGGCCACCACCGACGGTGCCTCGGCAACGGCCGGTGCAGGCGGCGGCGCGGCGCTGGTAGGGCCGGGGAGGTCCAGCCCCTTGCTGGTATCGATCCACACACCGCTGACACCGCTCTGGCGCACACGGGCCAGATCCTCGGCGTCGTCGATGACGAAGCGGCTTTTCCAGAACGGGTGCGACAGCCAGTTGCCATCGAAGCCCTGGATGAACATGCCGATGCGCACGGCGTGGGTGGGGATTTTCTTCAGCATGGCGACTCGGCGAACAGATGGATGCCTGCCAATCAATCTAGCCCATCCGCGCACACTTGATAGGCCAGAGTGGCTGGCGCCGGTGCGGATTCCGAGTTAGTTTGGCCGCCCCGCTCTCCATGACGATGTGCTGCCATGCTGCCACGCAAGCTTCACCGCCTGACCATTCTCGGCCTGGTGTTCTTCATTCTCGGCCTGATCGGCGTGCTGTACGCCCTGTACCAGATCTACAACGGCCCACGCCCCGCCGACCCGGACCTGACCCGCAGCCTGGTGATCGCCGCGGGCATGCAGCTCACCGGCTACGTGCTGCTCAACCGCAACCGCTGGAAGATGATGGTGGGTAAAAACCGCAAGTAAAGCACCGCGCCGGATTGCCCGGCGCGACTTGGTCCTAGAGCCTGTTCAGGATATTTGCGCGCATGAAGCGGCAACTACAAGGCAGAAGCGGACGGTCATCGCTGGCTTTGTAATGTCTTTCTTGCACAAAAGTAACTGACGACGCCAATCGCCCCTTCAGGAGGCCGAGTGGAATCGTTGTGGAGAGGGTTGAGCGACATGGATGTCGCGAGAGCTGCGATGGGCCAAGGATGGCCCTTCGCGGCGGGCCCTCGGAACAATGATGAAGCGAGGGAACCCCGGCGAAGCCGGGGCCGGATGGCGGGGCTAGACCTTTTGGTTACTTTTGGGGCAATGCCAAAAGTAACCCGCTCGTCAGAGCGGAACCGAGTACATAAACAACTCGGTAATGCTGGCGGACTCATGTCGGTAAGGGCGGGGACGCCTAGTCCATGCCCTTGATTTTTCGCGGGCATGGCCCGCTCCCACAGATAATCATCAGCCACCCTAACGGGGACGACCGGCCGCTTTCGCCACTTAGCTGCCGAAATCGACGAATCTGGGCTGAAAGATTACGAACAGGCTCTCAGCGCAACGTCCTCAGCGGAACGGCGGCTCGTCGAAGCTGCGCAGTTTGCGCGAGTGCAGCGAATTGAGCTGACCACGCAGCAGATCCAGGGCAGCGATGCCGATGTGCAGGTGCTGGGTCACCGCCCGCTCGTAGAAGGCTCCGGCTGCGCCGGGCAGCTTGATCTCGCTGTGCAGCGGCTTGTCCGACACGCACAGCAGGGTGCCGTAGGGCACGCGCAGGCGATAGCCCTGGGCGGCGATGGTGCCGCTTTCCATGTCCACCGCCACCGCCCGTGACAGGTTGATCAGCGGCCGTTCCTGGGCCCAGCGCAGCTCCCAGTTGCGGTCGTCGTAGGTCAGCACGGTGCCGGTGCGCAGGCGCCGCTTGAGGTCGTCCCCGCGCTCGCCGGTGACCTGGGCGGCGGCATCCTGCAGCGCCTGCTGCACCTCGGCCAGGGCCGGCAGCGGAATGTGCGGCGGCAGCACGCGATCAAGAATGCCGTCGCGGCGCATGTAGGCGTGGGCCAGCACGTAGTCGCCGATGGTCTGCGACTGACGCAGGCCGCCGCAGTGGCCGATCATCAGCCAGCAATGGGGGCGCAGCACGGCCAGGTGGTCGGTGATGTTCTTGGCATTGGACGGACCGACGCCGATGTTCACCAGGGTGATGCCGTCGCCGTCGGCGGCCTGCAGGTGGTACGCCGGCATCTGGTAGCGGTGCCAGACCACGGTCTCGATGATCGCCTGCATCTCGCCTTCGGGCATGCCGCGGGAGATCACCACGTTGCCCGGCAGCACCATGCGCTCGAAGCGCGATTCGGCGTTGAGCATGTCCAGGCCGTGGCGAATGAACTGGTCGACGTAACGGTGGTAGTTGGTCAGCAGGATCCACGGCTGCACATGGCGCCAGTCGCTGCCGGTGTAATGCACCAGGCGGCGCAGGGAGAAGTCCACCCGGGCGGCGTCGAACAGCGCCAGCGGCAGCGGGTCGGTGTTCTCCCAGTCGTACAAACCGTCGGCGGTGCCATCGGTGGCGGCCGACAGGTCGGTGCTCGGGAACACCCGCGCCAGCTCGGCAGCGGTCACCCCGGAGCCGGCCAGTTCGTCGCCCTGCTCCACCACGTAGGGATAGGGAATGTATTGCTGGCTGACGCCGACTTCGACGGTCAGGGTGAAGTCGGCCATCAGCGGCTGCAGTTGCTCGAGCAGGTACTTACGGAATGCCGCCGGATGGGTGATGGTGACGCGGTAGGTGCCGGGCACCTGCACCTTGGCGTAGGCACGCACGGTGGTCGGCACTTCGCCCTGGCAGTCGTAGGTCAGGCGCAGCTCGGGGTAGCGAAACAGCTCCTGTTCCTCGGCACTGGGCCGCACGCGGTCTTTCAGGTAGCGCTTGAGCGCCTGGCTCAGGCCCTCGGTGGCGCGCTGATGCAGCGCAGCCAGGCGGTCAACGGCTTCTTCGGCAGTGTTGACGACGATAAAAGCGCCGTCTGTAGAAAGGGGCATGCACGGTTCCTTATCGTGAATTTCACGGATCATAGCTGACACTTATTACTGTGAAGGTGCAAGGGGCGTTCATAACGGCCAGGCTTCGGCGATGCGCTCCAGCGCCTGCTTGAGTTCGGCGCGGCTGCGTGCGGCGGCCAGGCTGATGCGAATCGCACTGGCCTGGGCCGGGCCGACCGCGAACACGTCCGCCGGTACCACCTCCACGCCGGCCGCCCGGCAGGCCGTCACCAGTGCGGCGCTGTCCCGCGGTTGCAACCACAGGTGCGGCGCCACCTCGCGCCCCAGCGGCATGCGCGGGCCCAGCACGCGGCTCGCCAGGCGCCAGCGCTGCTGCAATTCATTACGCTGCCAGGCCAGCTTGCGCGCGGCGGTGCCATCCTCGATCCACTCGCAGGCCAGTGCCAGGCACAGCGGCGATACCGCCCAGCTGGTGGCATGCCCCTGCGGATCGATGCGCTTGAGCAGCGCTTGCGGCCCCTGCATGAAGCCCAGGCGCAGGCCCGGCGCCACGGTTTTCGACAGGCTGCCGACCAGCAGGCTGCGCGCCGGCAACGCTGCAGCCAATGGCGCCTGGCTGCCGAGGGCGCCGTAAACGTCGTCCTCGATCAGCCACAGCCCATGGCGCTCCACCAGCTCGGCAATGCGCTGGCGGCGCTCGCCATCCATGCTGCTGCCGGTGGGATTCTGCAGGCAGGGGGTGAGCACCAGCACCCGGGCGCCGGTGGCGCGCACCTGGCGATCGAGATCCTGGGGAAGAATGCCGCGCTCATCCATGGCCACGCCATGCAGCGGCAGCCGTAGCTGGCGCGCGGCGGCCTTGATGCCCGGCGCGGTGAAGGCTTCGGCAAGCACCGGGTCGCCGGCTTCGCAGAGCGCCAGCAGCGCCGCCGACACGCCCTGCTGCGCGCCGGCACACAGCGCCACCTGGGACGGTGGCGTATGCACACCGCGCTGCTGCAGCCACTGGCTGACCGCCACCCGGCCGCGCTGCTCGAGCTCGGCCGGCGCATAGGCCTGCAGGGCATCCAGGCGCCCTTCGGCGATCAGGCGCTGCAGGGTGCGCGACAGGTCATCGCTGCCGCCATCGTGCACCGGCACGTTGGTCGACAGGTCGATGCCATCGGCCGGCAGTCGCGGCTGCTTGAGGTGGAACAGGCTGGCTTCGTGGCTATCGGCCAACACGTAGGTGCCGCGGCCCACCTCGCCGGACACCAGGTGCCGCCGCGCCGCCTCGCGATACGCCTGCATCACCGTGCTCGGGTTGATGCCCAGGGCCCAGGCCAGTCGCCGTTGCGGCGGCAGCCGTTCACCGGGCTTGAGCTCGCCCGTGCCGATGGCCGTCGCGATAGCCTCGACCAACGCCAGGTAGGTGGGCAGCGTACTGCCCTGGAGGTCAGGTAACCACATTGCTTGCCATGCAATATAAAGATTTACCCATACAATGCCCGAGCCGTAGCATCGGGTCAAAGCCCACCCGGAGCACCAGCCGATGTTCGACCTCGCCGCCCTGCGCAAAGCCGTCACCCTGATCCGTCCGAGCGTTCCGGCGACGCCGCAGTTCGCCTGGCCGTTGCTGGCCCAGCGGCTGGGCTGCGAGGTGTGGGTCAAGCACGAGAACCACACGCCGACCGGCGCCTTCAAGGTGCGCGGCGGGCTGGTCTACGTGGATACCCTGCTACGCCGTGAACCGGCCGTCAGTGGGTTGATCTCGGCTACCCGCGGCAACCATGGGCAGAGCATGGCGCTGGCGGCGCGCAAGGCCGGCCTGCCGATCGTCATCGTGGTGCCGCAGGGCAACGCCCGGGAAAAGAATGCCGCCATGGCCGCGCTGGGCGCCGAGGTGATCGAGCATGGCCGCGACTTCGACGAGGCCCGCGCCAGGGCGGCCGAACTGGCGGCCGAGCGCGATCTGCATTTCGTGCCGTCGCTGCACACGGACCTGATCCGCGGCGTGGCCACCTACTCGCTGGAGCTGTTCGAAGCCGCGCCGCCGCTCAAGCGCGTCTACGTGCCCATCGGCCTGGGTTCGGGTATCTGCGGGGTGATTCGCACCCGCGACCTGCTGGGCCTGGATACCGAGGTGATCGGCGTGGTCAGCACCGCCGCCGACGGCTATGCGCAGAGCTTCGCCGCCGGGCGGGTCATCTGCACCGACAGTGCCGACACCATCGCCGATGGCATGGCCTGCCGCATGCCGCAGCCCGAGGCGCTGGAGATCATCCGCGCGGGCGCCGCAAGGATCGTGCGGGTCGACGACGAGGAAATCCGCCAGGCCATGCGCATCTACCACGAAGATACCCACAACCTGGCCGAGGGCGCCGGCGCGGCAGCCCTGGCGGCATTGATTCAGGAGCGCGAGATCAATCGCGGCGAACGCGCCGCCGTGGTGCTCAGCGGTGCCAATGTCGACCGTGCGGCGCTGGCGGCGATCCTCGCCTGAGCCGCTATCGACCCGGACCGGCTAGACGCTGATCGACAGCGACGCGCCGATCGATACCGAGATGGATGGGCCGCCGCCGGTCATGTCGCCGACAGTCTTCTCGAGCTCGGCGAGCTGCTTGTCGATGCCCTCGACGAGCTTGCTGCTCTCTTCGTCCGGCTTGCCGCTGATCTGCGAGCGCACCATGGCCAGCAGCTGTTTGAGCTGGGCGGCCACTTTCTTCAATTCCTCGGCATCGGCGCGGCGCTGGCGTTCGTTGCGCTCCTGCCGGGCCTGGCTGATCGCCGTCTGGGCCTGTTCTGCGGCGTCCTGCTGGGAAGCCCCAGGCTCATCCTCCTGCTCGGCCTCTTCACCGGCCGCAAGCTCGGCGGTCTCGGCATTCATTTCGGATGTTCCAGCTTCAGCCTCGGCTTCGACCGCCACCTCGGCGGTCGGCTCTGCCTCGCTCACGGCCTCGGCCGTAACCGCCTCCTGCGCCGCGGCACCTTCGCTTTCGCCGCTCGCCCCCACTGTACCGACCGATGATACTGTGCCACCAGACGGCTCCTTGAGCACAGCGGCAGCCTGCCCCAGCTCCTGGGCCAATTGCTTGATCTGGCGCAGCGCGCCTTTCGCCGCTGCCGGCCCAAGCGCCATGACCAGTTGCTTGAGCATTTCGATGCGTCGCTTGATGTCTTCGAGGCGCTGGCGTGCCGCCTCCTTGCGAGTTTCAGCCTGCCTGGCCTGCATTTCGCTCAACTTGCCAAAGGCCTCACGCATGCTTTTCGCGCGTTTCTGGGCGTATTCGCTGAGGGTAACGGTTACCGAGGGCTGCTGATCGGGCCCTGCGGCCGTTTTCGCCGTCGAGGCACTGGCGCCATCTGCCGTGCGTGCGGCAGCTGTCCTGACAGATGGTACGGAGCTGGCGCCGGAGGGGGTGATGGTCGACATGCTACATCCTGTGCCTGGCGAGTGTGCTCAGGGTATCGGCGCGGGCGCCATGAACTTGAAACAGCGCGGCCACCTGCCCGCCAGGATTCATATCTCGGAAAGCACGAAGCCCCGGCACGGGGCCGGGGCTTCGAGTGATACGTCTGGCGTTTTCACGCCAGTGGCGAGTCAGTACTTGCTGCGAAAATCGCGCAGTTCATCCTCGGCCTGTTCCTTGGTCCAGCCATAACGCTCCTGCAGCTTGCCTGCCAGGTATTCGCTATGGCCTTCGGCGACATCCACGTCGTCGTTGGTCAGCTTGCCCCAGCGCGCCTTGATGTCGCCGCCGAGCTGCTTCCACTTACCTTTGATGATGTCGGAATTCATGCTGCATTCTCCAAGGAAGTGGGCAGGCTGCAGGAGCCTGCCCTGGCACATGATCAGTCGGCAGCTTTCAGGCCGTCAGCGGAAACCGCCTGAACGCCTTTGATTTCTTTGGCTTTGGCAACAGCCAGGTCACGCTCGGCTTCGGTTTTCACGACGCCGGACAGGGCAACCACACCTTTGTTGGTCTCGACCTTGATGTCCAGGGCGCTGAGGCCGTCGTCAGCCAGGAAGGCGGATTTGACCTTGCTGGTGATCCAGGTGTCGGAAACGGCTTCTTCAGCCTTGTCCATGGTGTTGGCAGCCAGCATGGTCGGCTGGGTGCTGTTGTAGGTATCGGCGAAAGCGGTACCCGCCACGGACAAGCTCAGGGCGGTCGCAGTGATAGCGGCAAAAGCGAACTTATTGATTGGCTGTTTCATGGGCAACACTCCTGTTTCATTCAAGTTCGCCACATCCAACTTCAGGGCTGTGGCTTCCCCCTGAATATCGCAAGCGCTGTGCCAGCTTTTTTCAATATAAAAAAACCTTTTAAATCAAACATTTAAATAAATATTAAGTGCTGTCACTCCGTGCAAACTGCAAGTTCAAGCGTAACGGCTCAGGCAGATTGCACGAAGTGACTTAATGCCATCATGCAAGCGGCGCCGCCTGCGGCCTGAAACGAAAAATGCCGGTCACGAGACCGGCATTTCGGGTACCACAGGCGATGCGATCGCCTACTTGACGACCTTCAGGCTGGGCCGCCCGCTTGGCCGCGGCGGCTCGTCGTCGGGCGGCGTCTGCTGCTCTTCGACGTCCTCGACCTCGTTCTGCACGGGCGGCGGCTCCTGGTCGAAGACCATGCCCTGGCCATTTTCCCGGGCATAGATCGCCAGTACGGCGGGCGACGGCACGAACAGGCTGTGGGCAACCCCACCGAAGCGCCCTTCGAAGCGCACCGCGTCATTGTCGAGGGCCAGTTCGCGCACGGCAGTGGGCGACACGTTGAGCACGATCTGCCCGTCGCTGACGAACTTGCTCGGTACCTGAACGCCTGGATAATCGGCATTGACCAGCAGGTGCGGGGTGCAATCGTTGTCGACGATCCACTGGTACAGCGCACGGATCAGATAAGGACGACTGGAGTTCATCAAACCTCCTGAAACAGGGCGCGCCAGCTGCGGGGCGCCAAAAGTAATGAGTCAGCGCATGGCTCGTTCGGCGGACGACAGGCTCTGGCGAAAACTTTCGCGTGCGAACTGCCGGTCCATGTAATCGAGCAGCGGTTTGGCCGGCCTTGGCAATTCGATCCCCAGCACCGGCAGGCGCCAGAGGATCGGCAACAGGCAGCAGTCTACCAAGCTCAGCTCGTCGCTGAGGAAAAATGGTTTATCAGCAAACAACGGCGAAACCCCGGTCAGGCTCTCGCGCAATTCCTTGCGCGCCTGCACGCGGGCCGCTTCCTTGCTGCGCGGATCGAGAATCAGGTCGACCAGCGAGCACCAGTCGCGCTGGATGCGATGCATCAGCAGGCGCGTATTGCCACGCGCCACCGGGTACACCGGCATCAGCGGCGGATGGGGGTAGCGCTCCTCCAGGTACTCCATGATCACCGTCGGCTCGTACAGCGCCAGGTCACGGTCGACCAGGGTCGGCAGGGTCGCGTAGGGGTTGGCTTCCAGCAGCTTGTTGGGAAAGCGGCCCTGCTCCACGTCGATGATTTCCACCACGACGCTCTTTTCGGCGAGCACGATGCGGACGCGGTGAGAGTAGTGGTCGGCAGCGTCGGAATAACAGGCCAACCGGTTGGTCGCAGCCAAGGCGATCCTCCAGATTCGTGAAACGTGAACGCACCGGGAAGCGCTATCACTAGCGACGGTTCCCGGCAGTCCCTGAGATGAATGTTCAGGGCATAAAAAAGCCCGCGGGGTACGCGGGCTGAGCATGATACCGGAAGCGACAGTTTAAAAACGTAGGTAGTTTTTAATGAACGTCCTTCCAGTATTCGCGCTTGAGCAGGTAGGCGAAGACGAAGAAGAACGCCAGGTAGATCAGTACATAGGTGCCGATACGCCGCATGTGCAGCTTGTTGGGGTCCGCCGAATAGGCCAGGAAGGTCACCAGGTTGCGCACCTTGTCATCGAAGGCCTCTGGGCTGAGCTGGCCGCTGTTGGGCTCGAGCACCAGTTGATCGCAGGCCTCGTGGGTCAGCGGCGTGCCGGTCAGCGGGTCGTACTGCTTCTTGCCATCGTCGACCACCTGCACCTGCTTGCAGCCCATGTACTGGCGGCCCTGCAGGCGACCCAGCACATTGGGCATGCCGACGTTGGGGAACACCAGGTTGTTGGCACCCAGCGGCCGCGCCGGATCGTCGTAGAAGGTGCGCAGATAGGTGTACAGCCAGTCGTTGCCGCGCACCCGGGCGACCAGGGTCAGGTCCGGTGGTGCGGCGCCGAACCAGCGCTTGGCATCCTCGGCCTTCATGCCGATGGTCATGTGGTCACCGATCTTGGCGCCGGTGAACACCAGGTTGTCCATCATCAGCTCTTCGGACACGCCGATATCGGCGGCGACGCGTTCGTAGCGCTGGAACTTGGCGCTGTGGCAGCCCATGCAGTAGTTGGCGAAGGTACGCGCGCCGTCCTGCAGCGCCGCCTTGTCGGCCAGGTCGATATCGGCCTTGTCCAGGGCCACGCCGTGGCCACCGGCGGCCAGGGCGATGGCAGGCAACAAGGCGACCACACATGCAGCAAATAGCTTTCTCATCAGCCTGTCACCCTTTCAGGAACGGGTTTGGTCTTTTCCATCCTGGTGTAGAAGGGCATCAGGATGAAGTACGCGAAATACAGCGCCGTGCACAGTTGCGACAGCAGCGTACGACCCGGGGTGGGCGGCAGGACGCCGAGCACGCCGAGGATCACGAAGGACACGCAGAACACCAGCAGCCACAGCTTGCTCAGCCAACCCTTGTAGCGCATCGAACGCACCGGGCTGCGATCCAGCCAGGGCAGCACGAACAGCACGGCGATGGCGGCGCCCATGGCGATCACCCCCATCAGCTTGTCGGGGATGGCGCGCAAGATCGCGTAGAACGGCGTGAAGTACCACACCGGGGCGATGTGTTCGGGGGTCTTGAACGGATTGGCCTGCTCGAAGTTGGGCTTCTCGAGGAAGTAGCCGCCCATCTCCGGGAAGAAGAACACCACGAAGCAGAACACGAACAGGAACACCACCACGCCGACGATATCCTTGACCGTGTAGTAGGGGTGGAAGGGAATGCCGTCGAGCGGGATGCCGTTCTCGTCCTTGTACTTCTTGATGTCGATGCCGTCCGGGTTGTTCGAGCCCACCTCGTGCAACGCCAGGATATGCAGCACCACCAGGCCGAGAATGACGATCGGCAGGGCCACCACGTGCAGGGCGAAGAAGCGGTTCAGGGTGATGCCGGAGACCAGGTAGTCGCCGCGGATCCATTCGGTCAGTGCATCGCCGATGTACGGAATGGCGCCGAACAGCGAGATGATCACCTGGGCGCCCCAGTAGGACATCTGCCCCCACGGCAGCAGGTAGCCCATGAAGGCCTCAGCCATCAGCATCAGGTAGATCAGCATGCCAAAGATCCATACCAGCTCCCGGGGCTTCTGGTACGAGCCATAGAGCAGGCCGCGGAACATGTGCAGGTAGACGACGATGAAGAACGCCGAGGCGCCGGTGGAGTGCATGTAGCGCAGGATCGCGCCGTGGGGCGTATCGCCGGTGCGCACATCGCGCATCAGCCCTTCGACCGAGGCAAAGGCGCCTTCGGCAGTCGGGTTGTAGCTCATGGTCAGCCACACACCGGTAAGCAGCTGGTTGACCAGCACCAGCAGGGCCAGGGAGCCGAAGAAATACAGGAAGTTGAAGTTCTTCGGCGCGTAGTACTTGGCGAGGTGGTCGTTCCACATCTTGGTGGCGGGGAAGCGCGCATCCACCCACTGCATGAATTTGCTCATCCTGCTTGCTCCTGATCCACGCCGATGATGATCACCTCAGCCGACTCGTAGCGGTGCGGCGGTACCGGCAGGTTCAACGGCGCCGGCTGCGACTTGTAGACGCGACCGGCGAGGTCGTAGCGCGAACCGTGGCAGGGGCAGAAGTAGCCGCCGACCCAGTTCTCGCCGAGATCCGCCGGTGCCACTTCGGGGCGGAACGACGGCGCGCAGCCCAGGTGCGTGCACAACCCCACCAGCAGGAGGATTTCCGGCTTGATCGAGCGCGTCTTCGGGTCGACGTAGCCCGGCTGCACCGAATGCCGGGAGTCGGCATCGGCCAGTTGCCCTTCGATCCTGGTGAGGTTCTCGAGGATCGCCTCGGTGCGCCGCATGATGAACACCGGCTGGCCCCGCCACTCGGCCACCATCTGCTGGCCCGGCTCGATCTTGGCGACGTTCACCTTGACCGGGGCGCCAGCGGCCCTGGCCTTGGCGCTCGGGTACCACGACCCCACAAACGGAATTGCAGCCCCCGCCGCCCCGGCGGCCCCGACCACCGAAGTGGCTGCCACCAGAAAGCGACGCCGGCCCGCATTCACGCCGTCATTGCTCATTCAGTCGTCTCCCATCGGCTTTCCGGCCTGTTTTTCAGGCCTCTAATAAGTAAGTGTTGGTCGCCCGTAGCAGCGGCCGGAGGGACATGGCGGCGCCAGGCTCGGCACTCGCCCCGCTGTTTCAGGGCAGCGCACGTCCGAGGCGCTGCCATTCGACGTTCCTTGGCGACTTTAGTCCATTGCCTCGGCCGCACGGACCGCGCAGGTCAATCGGCGGCCAGGCAGCGAAGATGGAACGTCGTGGCGGTCCTGCGTACGGATCGGCGCTAGTGCAATCCGGCGCGAGATTCGCACAGGCCGGCTGGGCGACTCATGACGCGCATCAACGAAGCGGCGGGTAGGCTGAACGCGCCCAGGCTCAGGCAGGGCAGACGGGAATGGGCGGGGCCTGACGGAACAATCAGAAAAGGCCGGCAGCCCTTGTCAACGGCCCGCCGGGTGGCCGGCAAAAAGGGCAGCCCATAAAAAACGCCCAGCTCCGTGAGGAAACTGGGCGTTTTCGAGTACCGTCGCGAATTAACGCTTGGAGTACTGAGGACGCTTACGTGCTTTACGCAGACCGACTTTCTTACGCTCGACTTCACGAGCATCGCGGGTCACGTAGCCTGCTTTACGCAGAGCCGGACGCAGGGTCTCGTCGTAGTCCATCAGCGCGCGGGTGATACCGTGACGGATCGCGCCAGCCTGACCGCTCACACCACCGCCGATGACGGTGACGTAGATGTCGAACTTCTCGACGGTCTCGGTCAGCTCCAGCGGCTGGCGAACTACCATGCGGGCAGTTTCACGGCCGAAGAAGGTGTCCAGCGTGCGGTTGTTGATGGAGATCTTGCCAGTGCCCGGACGCAGGAAAACGCGTGCGGTTGCAGTCTTGCGACGGCCAGTGCCGTAATTTTGAGTCGCCGACATAATGAACTATTCCGTTAAATCTTCAGTTCTTGAGGCTGCTGAGCAGTGTGAGGGTGAGCAGCGCCCGCATACACTTTCAGCTTACGGTACATGTCGCGGCCCAGCGGGTTCTTCGGCAGCATGCCTTTAACCGCGGTCTCGATCACGCGCTCAGGGGCCTTGGCGATCAGCTTCTCGAAGTTGATCGACTTGATGCCGCCCGGGAAACCGGAGTGGGAGTAGTACATTTTGTCGCTGGTTTTAGCGCCAGTTACACGTACCTGCTCGGCGTTGATGACGACGATGTAGTCGCCGGTGTCAACGTGAGGGGTGTACTCAGGCTTGTGCTTGCCACGCAGACGGCTCGCGATTTCTGTAGCCAGACGACCCAGGGTCTGACCAGCAGCGTCAACGACGAACCAGTCGCGTTTTACTGTTTCCGGTTTAGCGGTAAAAGTTTTCATTCTTTATAGCCTCAGGGGCCGCCCAGCAAAAAATAGACGGCGGATCTTACTGAATAGTGCGTACTTTGACAAGTCAAAGGCAGCCGGATGCGGGCGCTATCGGGGGCTCGGGTCAGCGCGTCCGCGTACGGCAAGATTCTTCGGCAGGCGGCGCATCACTTCCACCGCAGAGAGAGGACGCGGATTATCCTGATTGCGAAAAAAATTTCAACCTGCTTGTATGGGCCTTTTGTCAGAGGACGCTCCCATGCAATACCGTCAGCTCGGCCGCACCGATCTCAATGTCAGCGCCCTGTGCCTGGGCACCATGACCTGGGGCGAGCAGAACGATGCCGCCGAAGCGTTCGCCCAGATCGAGCGCGCCAAGGCCCATGGCATCAACTTCATCGACACCGCCGAGATGTACCCGGTGCCGCCGCGTGCCGAGACCTACAGCAAGACCGAACAGATCATCGGCGACTACTTCAGGCAGCGCGGCGACCGCGCCGACTGGATCCTGGCCAGCAAGGTGGCCGGCCCCGGCAACGGCATCACCCACATCCGCGACGGCCAGCTCAAGCACAACCGCCAGCACATCGTCGCCGCCCTGGACGCCAGCCTCAAGCGCCTGCAGACCGACTGGATCGACCTCTACCAGCTGCACTGGCCGGAGCGCCCGACCAACTTCTTCGGCCAGCTCGGCTACCAGCATCAGGACAGCGACTCCACGCCCATCGAGGAAATCCTCGAAGTGCTGGACGAGCAGGTCAAGGCCGGCAAGATCCGCCACATCGGCCTGTCCAACGAAACGCCGTGGGGCACCATGAAGTTCCTGCAACTGGCCGAAGCCCGCGGCATGTCCCGCGTGGTGTCGGTGCAGAACCCCTACAACCTGCTCAACCGCAGCTACGAAGTGGGTATGGCCGAAGTCTCGATTCGTGAGCAGTGCGGCCTGCTGGCCTACTCGCCCCTGGCCTTTGGCATGCTCTCCGGCAAGTACGAGAACGGCGCCCGCCCGGCCAATGCACGCCTGAGCCTATTCAGCCGCTTCGCCCGCTATAACGCCCCGGAAACCGTGGCCGCCTGCTCGCGCTACGTGGCCCTGGCCCGCGAACACGGCCTGGCCCCGGCGCAGATGGCCCTGGCGTTCGTGACGAGCCGCCCGTTCGTGACCAGCAACATCATCGGCGCCACCTCGCTGGAGCAGCTCGACGCCAACCTGGCGAGCAGCGAGCTGACCCTCAGCGATGCGGTGCTGGAAGGCATCGAGGCGATCCACAAGGCCCAGCCCAACCCGGCGCCTTGATTGGTCAGGGATGGTGGCGGGTTGATACCTAAGCGGCCCGCCCCAGCGATTGCCTCGCCCTCTGTAGGAGCACGCCATGCGCGCGTATCGCGGGCATGGACTAGGCGTCCCCGCCCGCTCCCACAACAAGCAGGCCCGCGGCCTTGATGGTTCAACACATCCTAGGGGCGGGCCGCGTACGTGCCCTCTCCCGTCCGCACCTGCCTACAGCAGCGTGGGTCCCTTCATGTCGCGCCGCGACGCCAGGCGGTCCGCCAGGCGCGTCGGTTCCGGCAGCCGATAGCCCTTGTCCCAGCTCAGCACCAGCTCTGCAGCCTTGTGCATGCTGACCCGGTTGCCGGGCGAGACGATCAACGGCCGCACCTTGCGCTTGCTGCGCAGCACCCAGCCGATCTGCCGGTTCTGGCGGTCGAGCAGCTCCACCTTGTCGCCTCGCTCGTCGCCCAGCTCGCAGTGATGCCCGGTGAGGATCTTCTTCGCCACACCGATGGTCGGCCGGCCGGTGACAACGCCCAGGTGCGCGGCGATCCCCAGGCCGCGCGGATGGGCGATGCCGTGGCCGTCGACGACGATCAGGTCCGGCTCCTGGGGTAGGCCTGCCAGCGCCGACAACAGGGCCGGCAGCTCGCGAAACGACAACAACCCCGGCACGTACGGCATGCTGGTGGGGATGCGCGCCACGCATTCGGCGACCGGTTGCAGGGTCTCGGCATCCAGCAGGATGGCGGCGGCGCGGGTGATCTCGCCGCCCTCCTCGAAGCCGACATCCACGCCGGCCAGCAGGCGCAATGGCGGAAAGTCGTCCTCCAGGCGCACCTGTTCGGCCAATTCCTTCTGCAGGATCCTCGCGGCGGCGGGCGTGCCGTCCCATTCGGCGAAGGGCGACGCGGCCAACTCGGCAAAACTCAGCATGACAACTCTCTCCAGCACAGCATTGCGAGACCGGGCTGGACTCAGCCCGGATAAAAGAAGACGATTCAGCCGGAACCTGACGGCTTTACCCTCAGGCCGATAATCACTCGAACAAGAACAACAGCCATGCCCAGCCTGTCCCCGCTCACCCGCGTGAGCATCCTCGCCACGCCCGGCGTATTCGCTTCGACCCTCATGCAGGCCAGAGATTTCTTCCATATGGCCGGCCTGCGCCATGGCAAGCAGCAGGGCCTCGGCCTGGTGCCGACCTTCGAGGTGCGCCTGGTCAGCCCGGACGGCCTGCCCGTCACCAGTTTCAGCGGCGTGCAGCTACCGGTCGACGGCCCGCTCGACAGTGAAGCCCAGCTGATCATCCTGCCGGCCTTCTGGGACGACTACGATGCCCTGTGCAGCCGCTACCCGCAGGTGTTCGACTGGCTGCGCGCCCGCCACGCCGCTGGCGCCAGCCTGTGCGGCGAAGCCAACGGGGCGTTCTGGATGGCCGCCAGCGGCCTGCTCGACGGCAAGGAAGCGACCACCTGCTGGCGTTTCTTCGGCGAGTTCGCCACGCGTTTTCCCGCCGTGGCACTGAATCAGGACAAACACCTGACCGACGCCGACAACCTCTACTGCGTAGCCGGCCCGACCTCGGCGTGCGATCTGTACATTTACCTGATCGAGCATTTCTGCGGCACCAGCGTGGCGCAGAGCGTGGCCCGCGACATCCTCTACGAAGTGCGCCGCAGCTACACCCCGGGGCGCATCGGCTTCGGCGGCCAGAAGCAGCACCAGGACACCAAGATCCTGCAGATCCAGCAGTGGCTCGAGGAGCATTTCGCCGAGCGTTTCCGCTTCGAGGACGTGGCCCGTGACCACGGCATGAGCATCCGCAACTTCATGCGCCGCTTCCACGCCGCCACCGGCGACAAGCCGCTGTACTACCTGCAGCGCCTGCGCATCGAAACCGCCAAGGGGCTGCTGTCGTCCTCGCCGAAGAGCATCAAGGCGGTCAGCTACGAGATCGGCTACGACGACGCCAGCTTCTTCGCCCGCCTGTTCCGCCAGCACACCGGGCTGTCGCCCAACCACTACCGCCAGCAGTTCCAGCAGCAGGCACAGCCAGCAGGCTGAAACGAAAAAGGCCGCCTGCCCAACTTCCGATCAGGAAGCGAGCATGCGGCCTTTGCCGTTGCGCTCAGCCGATCAGGGCTTGTGCGGGCGCGACAGGAACTCGTGGGACTGCATTTCCAGCAGGCGGCTCAAGGTACGCTGGAACTCGAAGCTCAGGCGCCCGCCGGTATACAGATCCTTGAGCTCCACTTCGGCGGAGATTATCAGCTTGACGTTGCGGTCGTAGAACTCGTCCACCAGGTTGATGAAGCGCCGCGCCATGTCTTCCTTGGCCACGCTCATCTGCTCGACGTTGGAGAGAATCACCGAGTGGAAGATCTTGCCCAGTTCGATGTAGTCGTTCTGGCTGCGCGGGCCGTCGCACAGCTCGCGGAAATCGAACCAGCCGACGTCGCCGCCGACCTTGCGCGCGACGATGGCGCGGTTCTCGATCATCAGCGATTCGTTTTCCTGCACGCCGGTGTTCTCGTGCAGCAGGCTCTTGAAGCTCTTTTCCAGGCTCTGCTCGGCTGCTTCGCCCAGCGGGAAGTGGAACAGCTCGGCCTGCTCCAGGGCACGCAGGCGATAGTCGATGCCGCTGTCGACGTTGACGATCTCGGTGTGCACCTTCAAAAGCTCGATCGCCGGCAGGAAGCGCGCGCGCTGCAGGCCGTCCTTGTAGAGACCGTCCGGCACGATGTTGGAGGTGGCCACCAGGGTCACGCCGTTCTTGAACAGCTCCTCGAGCAGGGTCGCCAGGATCATCGCGTCGGTGATGTCGGAGACGAAGAACTCGTCGAAGCAGATCACCCGGAACTGCTCGGAAAAGCGCTTGCCGATCACCGTCAGCGGGTTCTTGACGTCCTTGAGCGAACGCATCTCTTCGTGCACGCGCTTCATGAAGCGGTGGAAGTGCGTGCGCTCCTTTTCCTTGAACGGCAGGGCATCGAAGAAGGTGTCGACCAGATAGGTCTTGCCACGGCCGACGCCGCCCCAGAAATACAGGCCCTTGACCGGGGTGACGGATTTCTTGCCGAACAGCTTGCCGAGCACGCCGGGCTTGCTGCGCTCGTCGGCGACCAGCTCGTCGTACAGGCGCTGCAGGTGGCGCACGGCCTGTTCCTGGGCGGCATCATGGAAGAAGTCCGGACGTTTGAGGTCGGCCTGGTAGCGTTCGAGCGGAGTCATAGTGCGAAAACCGGGCAAATGAAGCGGGGGCGACACTTTAACGACGCCCCCGGGGATTGGCAAATAGGCCCTATGGGCGCAAAGGACTTTGCGAGAGGCCGTAGGGTGGATCGGGGGGCGTAGCCCACGCTTCACCGGTCCACCACTGCCACTGCGCATTGGTGGACGGATAAAGCGTCGTCCACCCTACACCGCTCAGACCGCGGCGCGCGCCATTGGTGTCAGGCTTCTTCCGGCGCCAGGGCGTCACGCAGGCGGGCGATGGCCGCCTCAAGAGCCGTGGCATCGGCGAAGGCCGGGCTTTCGCCGACCAGCTGGTCGTTCAGCCACACACCGAAGGTATTGCCCTGCACGCGGATGTCCAGCGGCTCGCCGCTTTGCAGGCCCTTGCTGGCCTGGCCCGCCGCCTTGCCGTCGGCAAAGGCCGGCGACAGCAGCAGTTGCTCGCCGTCGGCATCCAGCAGGCGGAAGCGGAAGCTGCCGTCCTCGTCGCGGAAGCTGACGAAGCGGGCGCGCTTGGCGGCCTTCTTCTTGCTGCCCGCGGCCACCTGCACCTGCTCGCGGAACGAGCGCAGGCCCACCGCTTCACGCAGCTCGCCGAGGAACGGGGTGGCGATCTTGCGCGCCTTGGCGGCGCCGGCCAGCAGGATGTCTTCCAGATCCGCCGGGCGGGCGATCAGGGCGTGATAGCGCTCGCGCGCCTCGCCCAGTTCGGCTTCCAGCAGCTCATAGAGCGCCTGCTTGGCTTCGCCCCAGGCCAGCCCGCCGAGCAGCGCGGCGCGGAAATCCGCCTGCTGGGTCGGTGCGGCAAAGGCCTGGTAGATGGTGAACAGGTGCGAGTTGTCCGGGTCCTTCGCCTCGCCGGGCTGGCGGGAGTCGGTGACGATGCGCGCCACGGCGTCCTTGAGCTGCTTGGCGCTGCCGAACAGCGGGATGGTGTTGTCGTAGCTCTTCGACATCTTGCGACCATCGAGCCCCGGCAGGGTGGCGACGTCTTCCTCGATCACCACCTCGGGCAGCTTGAACAGGTCCCTGCCCTGGCCGAACAGGTGATTGAAGCGCTGGCCGATGTCGCGGGCCATTTCCACGTGCTGGATCTGGTCACGACCGACCGGCACCTTCTGGGCGTTGAACATCAGGATGTCCGCGGCCATCAGCACCGGGTAGCTGAACAGGCCCATGGTCACGCCGGCGTCCGGGTCTTCACCGGCTTCGACGTTCTTGTCCACCGAGGCCTTGTAGGCGTGGGCGCGGTTGAGCAGGCCCTTGCCGGCCACGCAGGTCAGCAGCCAGCACAGCTCGGGGATTTCCGGGATGTCGGACTGGCGATAGAAGGTCGCCTTGTCGGTGTCCAGGCCCAACGCCAGCCAGGTCGCGGCGATCTCCAGGCGCGAGCGCTGGATGCGCGCCGGGTCATCGCACTTGATCAGCGCGTGGTAGTCGGCCAGGAAGTAGAAGGAATCCATGTCGGCGCGGCGGCTGGCGACGATGGCCGGGCGAATCGCGCCGGCATAGTTGCCCAGGTGCGGCGTGCCGGTGGTGGTGATGCCGGTAAGGATACGCGTGGTCATGTTCGGGTTCGCTTTACGTGGACCATCTTGGGGATCCGGCGTGCCAGGCAGGCGCGCGGCAGATCACAGGCGAGGCAGCAGCAGATCCTTGAGATCGGTCAGCTTGCCGTGGAAAAAGTGGCCGCATTCTGCCACTTTCAGCAGTTCGTGGGCACGCCCGAGGTTGGCGGACCAGTCGTAGACGCGCTGCGGCTCGACCACTTCGTCGGCGTCCGGCTGGATCACCACCAGCGGGCAACGCTCGGCCGGCGGGTTGTCGCCGCCCAGGCGCATCACCGCCGGCGCGATCATGAACAGCTTCGCCGGCTCGACGCCCTGCTGCTCCAGGCGGCCACCCAGGGCGGCAGCCACGAAGCCACCAAAGGAAAAGCCCATCAGGGTGATCGGCAGGTCCGGGTAGCGCTCGCGCAGCCAGGTGGCGACCGCCTCGGCGTCATCCACTTCACCGCTGCCCATGTCGTGGCTGCCGGCACTGGCGCCCACGCCGCGGTAGTTGAAACGCAGGGTGTGGTAGCCGGCGTCGCGGGCGGTGCGCTGCAGGGTCGACACCACCTTGTTGAGCATGGTGCCGCCCTGTACCGGGTTCGGATGGCAGATCAGCGCGACGCCGCGCGCCTCGGCGACTTCCAGACAAAGGGCTTCCAGCTGGCCGCTCGGGCCGTCGATCATCGTGGGGGTTTCGCGGATCAGCAACAGTGAACTCCGTGACCTTCAATCGGGTCGACTCGTCGAACGATGTACCCGCAGCGCCTCTGCGCGTTGCCGGGTAGACACCTCAAAACACCTTCGCCTACACGCACTTAGCGGTGTACAGCGCAGGTTCCAGCCGTTAACGTAAAGCAAAGCCGTTTAGAGAGGAAGGACTCGTGGAACAGACGCTCACCGCCTGGTTGCTACCGGCACTTACCCTGGTCGCTGGCATCGCCATCGGTTTCCTGATCGCCCGTCTCGCGCCCAATGCTGCCCCCAGCCGCACCCAGCGCCAGCTGGACGAGATGCAGGAACGTTTCGAGGCCTACCAGAACGAAGTGGTCACCCACTTCAACACCACCGCCAATCTGGTCAAGAAACTGACCCAGAGCTATCACGACGTTCAGGAGCACCTGTCCCACGGTGCCGATCGCCTGGCACTCGACGAAGTGACCCGCCAGCGCCTGCTCGCCACCCTGCACGCCGAGCCGAGCGCCGACAAGCGCGAGCGCCTGACGCCGCCGCGCGACATGGAGATTCCCAAGGACTACGCGCCCAAGACCGGCGACGTCCCGGGCATGCTCGACGAGGGCTACGGCCTGAAGAACCGCTACTGAGCGCGGCGACTGCAGTACTTCCGAACCCCGCCCCATGGCGGGGTTTTGTTTTACGATGCTTGCACCGAGCCAGACAAGGACGTGATTCCATGCCAGCACGCCAGTCCCACCACCCCACCCGCCAGGCGCTGATGGACGCCGCCCGTGAGCTGCTGGACAGCGGCCGGGCCTTCAGCAGCCTGAGCCTGCGCGAAGTGGCGCGCGCCGCCGGCATCGTGCCCACCGGTTTCTACCGCCATTTCAAGGACATGGATGCCCTGGGCCTGGCCCTGGTGGCCGAGGTCGGCGAAACCTTTCGCACCACCCTGCGCCAGGTGCGCCGCAACGAGTTCGAGTTGGGCGGCATCATCGACGCCTCGGTGCAGATCTTCCTGCATGCCGTGGAACAGCACCGCGGCCAGTTCCTGTTTCTCGCCCGCGAGCAGTACGGCGGCTCGCTGCCGGTACGCCAGGCCCTGGCGACCTTTCGCGATGACATCGCTGCCGACCTGACCAGCGACCTGAGCCTGATGCCCAAGCTGCAGCACCTCGACGAGGCAGCGCGCAGCATGCTGGCCGACCTGGTGGTGAAGACCGTGTTCGCCACCCTGCCCGAGCTGATCGACCCAGAGGCCACCACCCTGCCCGCCCACCGCCGGCCGGAAACCAAGATGATCGAGCAGCTGCGCTTCATTCTGATCGGCGCCAAGCGCTGGCGCGGCCTGAGCAGCGACAAGGGCTGAACGGCGCTGAGCAGAAAACGATCAGCCCTGCGCAAAGCCCATGGTCAGTGGCCTGGCCTCCAGTACGCGCACGTTATCCACAATGTGCTCCACACCTTCCGTGGACAACCTTTCCGCACGCGCCCTTCAACGCACTGAAATCGTTGAAGTAATGGTTGACGCGGCGATGTTTCTTGGCACCCCATCAAGCCGATCAAATAATGAACAGCCGCCTGTATGCGCCGCTATTCGTGGCCTGCAGCCCGGCATGCTCACCTTATCCACAGCACTGCGCACAGTAACCGGGGAAAAGTTGATAAACGCCTGCCGTGCTCGCCTAACACCTTGTTTGCAAAGCACTATTGGCATTGATCAAAAATACCGCGACGCCCTAGAGGCCACGCCGTTAGAGCTTTGAACGGCCTTTTGCACATGAACGATACAGGCTTATCAACAGGTCTTGTGGGTAACCCGTGCAACTCGCTGATTTTCATGCACAAGTAAAAAGGCCGCTGACTAGCAGCGGCCTTGAGATGAAGGCGGGAATCAGTCGACCAGGGTCAGCGCACCCTTCATCAGCGCGGCATGGCCGGGGAAGGAGCAGAAGAACTGGTAAGCGTCGGCAGCGTCCAGCTTGCTCACGTCGAAGGTCACCGAGTCGGACTCGCCACCGCCGATCAACTTGGTGTGGGCGATCACCCGTGCGTCGTTGGGTTTCAGGTAGTCCTTGTCGACCCCGGCAGCGATGCCGTCGGCACTGACCGCCTGCACGTCGGCGCTCTTCGTCACCACCAGGTTATGACCCATCACGTGCTTGGGCAGGTTGCCGACGTGCTTGAGTTCGATGGTGAAGGTCTTGCAGCTCTTGCTGACCTTGATCTCCTTGGTGTCGAAGGTCATCTGGTCGGTGGAATGCACCTCCACCGAACATTCGGCGGCCAACAGCGGCGCACTGACCAGGGCCAGTACGGAGGCGACGACAAACTTGCGAATCATGGGAGTCTCCTTGGCAGTGAAAACGTTCACAGCCTGCAGGGTGCCCTATCGGGCACGCATTTCCCATGACCTGAGGCAACAGACCGCAGCTGATCCCCAATGGGCCATACACCGGCCATCCGTATCGGCCATCCATATCGGCCATCCAGAAAAACTATCGAAACGATCCATACAAGCAAGCGGCCGAATGATCAGGCGGCCCTTACGCTACGCCAAAGCCGGAGGAACGAGAGCATGACCATCATCGACAACCTGCAGCACTGGTTCGCCGCTTACGCACAGGGCGCGAGCGGCAGCGCCAGTTAGGCTGCGCCAGACACGCCGGGGCCGCTGTAGCGCATTGCCCTGCAGTGGTCCCGGCATTGCTGCCTAATGCCCGCCCAGGTAGGCGTTGCGCACATCCTGGTTGCCGAGCAACTCCTGCCCCGTGCCGGTCAGGCGGATTTCCCCGGTGACCATCACATAGGCACGATCACTCAGCCGCAGCGCGTGGTTGGCGTTCTGCTCGACCAGAAAGATGGTCATGCCGGTCTGCGCCAGCTCACGCAGGGTGGCGAAGATCTGCTTGACCACGATGGGCGCCAGCCCCAGCGACGGCTCGTCGAGCAGCAGCAGTTTGGGCCGGCTCATCAACGCCCGGGCGATGGCCAGCATCTGCTGCTCACCGCCGGACATGGTCATCGCCCGCTGGTTGCGCCGTTCCTTGAGCCGCGGGAACAGCTCGAACATGCGCTGCATGTCCTCGTCGGCGTGTTGGGCGCCGATAGGGATGGTGCCCATCAGCAGGTTCTCTTCCACGCTCATGTCCGGGAACACCCGGCGCCCCTCCGGGGACTGGGCGATGCCGTTGGACGCCACGAAGTGGGTGCTCTTGCGGGTGATGTCTTCGCCTCGGTAGAGAATCTGCCCGCCACTGGCCCGCGGTTGGCCGAAGATCGACATCAGCAGCGTGGACTTGCCCGCGCCGTTGGCACCGATCAGGCTGACCGTTTCGCCGGGGTTGATGTGCAGGTTGACCTTCTTCAGCGCCTGGATCTGACCGTAATGCACGTCGACGTCCCTGAACGCCAGCAGCGGTGCCCCATTCACGTCGCTCATGCCACTTCCTCCTCGTCCGCACCGAGGTAGGCGGCGATCACTTTCGAGTCGTTCTTGATGGCGTCCGGACCGCCCTGGGCAATCACCAGGCCGTGGTCGAGGACGATGATGTGGTCGCTGATGCTCATCACCATGCCCATGTCGTGCTCGATCAGCAGCACGGTCAGGCCGTGCTCGTCGCGCAGCAGGCGGATGATCTTGCTCAGCGCGTGGGTTTCCGACGGGTTGAGGCCGGCGGCCGGTTCGTCCAGGCAGATCAGCTCGGGGCCGGTGCACATGGCGCGGGCGATCTCCAGGCGGCGCTGCTGGCCGTAGGAAAGCTCGCCGGCCAGGTGGTTGGCCTGCTCGACCAGGTCGACCACTTCCAGCCAGTAGAAGGCGGTGTCCAGCAGCTTGTTCTCGGCACGCCGGTAGCCAGGGGTGTTGAGAATACCCTTGATCAGGCTGCGCTCGGCGAGCATGTGCTGGGCCACCAGCAGGTTTTCCAGCACGGTCATTTCCTTGAACAGGCGAATGTTCTGGAAGGTACGCGCCAAGCCTGCGCGGTTCACCAGATGGGTGCCGCCGAACATCTTGTACCAGAGCCGCGAGCCGAATTGCGCGGGCTTCACGAAATCATCGGCCTGGAACGGCTCGCCGAGAATCTGGATGACGTCGGTCTGCCGGCCCTGGGCGTTGAGCATGATCTTGCCGCCGGTGGCCGAGTAGAAACCGGTCAGGCAGTTGAACACCGTGGTCTTGCCGGCACCGTTGGGGCCGATCAGCGCCGAGATGGAGTGGCGCTTGATCGAGAAGTTGACGTCGCTGAGCGCCTTGATGCCGCCGAAGTGCATCATCAGGCCGTCGACCGAGAGGATGTTGTCGCTCATGGCGCGACTCCTTTGCGCGGGGCGATGCCGATGCGGTTGATGCGAATCAGCCCGCGCGGGCGCCAGATCATCATCAGCACCATGAGCATGCCGAACAGCAGCACGCGATAGTCGGCGAAGCTGCGCAGCAGCTCCGGGGCGATGGTCAGCACGAACGCGGCGATCACCACGCCCACGGTCGAGCCCATGCCGCCGAGCACCACGATGGCGAGGATCAGCGCCGACTCGAAGAAGGTGAACGAGGTCGGGTTGACGAAGCCCTGGTAGGTGGCGAAGAACACCCCGGCGATGCCTGCCGTGGAGGCGCCGAGCATGAAGGCCGAGAGCTTGACCAGCACGTGGTTCAGGCCCATGGAGCGGCAGGCGATCTCGTCTTCACGCAGCGCTTCCCAGGCGCGGCCGACCGGCATGCGGGTCAGCCGATGCTTGACGTAGAGCACCAACAGCACCACCAGCACCAGCACGGTGTAGATGAACAGGAACTTCATGTTGGGGTTGTAGGCCACGCCAAAGAACTCGTGGTACGGCACGCCACCGTCCTTGGCACGGCGGGCGAACTCCAGGCCGAAGAAGGTCGGCGACGGCGCGCTCATGCCATTCGGGCCGCCGGTGACTTCCAGCCAGTTGGTCAGCACCAGGCGGATGATTTCGCCGAAGCCCAAGGTGACGATGGCCAGGTAATCGCCGTGCATCCTGAGCACCGGAAAGCCCAGGATCATTCCGGCGAAGGCCGCCATGATCGCCGCCAGCGGCAACAGGCTCCAGAAGCCCAGGCCCAGGTACTCGTAGCCCATGGTCAGGCCGTAGGCGCCGATGGCGTAGAAGCCCACGAAACCCAGGTCGAGCAAACCAGCCAGGCCGACCACGATGTTCAGGCCAAGGCCGAGCAGCACGTAGATCAGGCCGAGGATGATCACCGTCAGCAGGTACTTGTTGGCGAAGAACGGAAAGATGATCGCCAGCAGGATCAGCCCCGGAATGATCCAGCGCATGCGCGACACATAGCCCGGCGGTTGCACGCCGACGCCGCCACCGGAGCGCTCGAAGCCCTCCAGCACCACGCGGCCTTTCGGGGTTTGCAGGAACAGGCTGAGCACGAAGCGCCCCACCATTACCACGCCGACCATCCAGGCCACGCGGTCGAATTGCGGGGTGAAGTCGTAGCCCTTGAGCACCACGCCCACCACCGGGCCGAACACGATCAGGGCGATCAACCCGGCCATCAGCGCATCGACCAGGCTCTTTTTCACATCGATAGAAGTCGTACTCACGGCATCACACCTTGGTTACCTGAGGACGGCCCAGCAGGCCCTGGGGACGGAAGATCAGGATCAGCACCAGCAGCGAGAAACTGAACACGTCCTTGTAGTCGGAATTGACCATCCCGGAGAACTGCGCCTCGGCCACGCCGAGGATCAGCCCGCCGAGCATCGCCCCGGGTAGCGAGCCGATGCCGCCGAGCACCGCCGCGGTAAAGGCCTTGATGCCGATGATGAACCCGGCGTAGAAATCGAAAGTGCCGTAGTTGAGGGTGATCAGCACCCCGGCCAGTGCCCCCATGGAGGCACCGATGACGAACACGTAGGAGATCACCCGGTCGGTGTTGATGCCGAGGATCTGCGCCATCTTGCGGTCCTGCTGGGTGGCGCGGCACATGCGCCCCAGGCGGGTTTTCTGAATGATGAAGGTCAGCGCCAGCATGCCGATGATGGCTGCGGCGATGATGAACAGCTTGGTGTAGGTGATCATCACGTAGCCGTCGCCCACGTGCAGGCGCAGCGCGCCTTCGAGCATGGTGGGGATGCCCTGCTGCCGCGCGCCCTGGCTGAGCTGCACGTAGTTCTGCAGGATCAGCGACATGCCGATGGCGCTGATCAGCGGCGCCAGGCGCGTGGAGTTGCGCAGCGGTTTATAGGCGATGCGCTCGATGGCGAAGCCGTACACCCCGGTGACCACGATGGTGAACACCAGCGTGCCGAGAATCACCAGCGGGAAGGAATGCACGCCGAAGAAGGCCAATACGGCGATGGCGATGGCGGCGAGGTAGGCGGAGACCATGTACACCTCGCCGTGGGCGAAGTTGATCATGCCGATGATGCCGTAAACCATGGTGTAGCCGATGGCGATCAGGCCATAGACAGAACCAAGGGTCAGGCCGTTGACCAGTTGCTGCAGGAAGATACCGTCCATTGAAAAATCTCTGAGTCCGTGACGGAAAGAAGCGCAAGGTCGCCAGGCGACCGCAGCAGCCCCGGCAGGTCATGGCCCGCCGGGTTTGGAGGTGTGTTCGCGAGAGGCAGGACAAATGAAGATGGAACAATCACTTGTGGGAGCGGGCTTTAGCCCCGAGCTTTTAACCACTCGTGGCTAAAGCCACTCCCACGCGCGCCCTGCCCCTTTGAAAACGCAGCTCTTAAAGCTGCTTGTACTTGCCGTCAGCGCCCCACTGGTACATCACGTAGTCGGAGACTTTCAGGTCGCCCTTCTCATCGAACTCCTTCTTGCCCATCACCGTCTGCACCGGGTTGGCCTTCAGCCAGGCAGCGGCCTCGGCGCCATCGGTGCCCTTGATACCGGCGAACGCGGCAGCGACCACCTGCAGCGAGGCGTAGGAGTACAGGGTGTAGCCCTCGGGCTCATAGCCACTGGCGCGGAATTTCTCGATCACCGCCTTGCCGTCCGGGATCAGGCGCGGGTCGGCGCCAAAGGTCATCAGTACGCCGTCGACGTTTTGCGGACCACCGGCGGTGGAGACCAATTCGTCGGTGACGATGCCGTCGCCGGAAAGAAACTTGGCCGTCACCCCCTGCTCGCGCAACTGCCGCACCAGCGGGCCGGCCTCGGAGTGCAGGCCGCCGAAGTACACCACCTCGGCGCCGCTGGCGCGGATCTTGGTGACCAGAGCGTTGAAGTCCTTCTCGCCACGGGTCAGGCCTTCGTACATCACTTCCTTCACGCCGCGCTTGTTGAGCTGCGCACGGGTGGCGTCGGCCAGGCCCTGGCCGTAGGTGTCCTTGTCGTGCACTACAGCGACCTTCTTGGCCTTGAGCACATCGACGATGTAATCGCCGGCAACGATGCCCTGCTGGTCGTCACGGCCGCACATGCGGAACATCGCGGTCAGGCCGCGCTCGGTCACTTGCGGGTTGGTCGACCCCGGGGTGATCGCCAGGATGCCCGCCTCGTCATACACCTCGGACGCCGGCATGGTCGACGACGAGCAGAAGTGCCCGACAACCGCCACCACCTTGTCCGCATCGACCATACGGTTGGCAACCGCCACGGCCTGCTTGGGCTCGCAGGCGTCGTCGCCCTTCACCAGCTTGATCTGCTCGCCGTTCACCCCACCCGCCGCGTTGATGTCATCGGCTGCCTGCTGCGCGCCGCGCCAGAACTGATCACCAAAGGCCGCGTTGCCGCCGGTCATCGGTGCACCGACACCGATGGTGATATCAGCATGGGTCAGCGAGGAAAAACCCAGTGCGCCAGTGATCGCGAGCGCCAAGAAACCTTTCTTGAAAGACGTGTGAGGCATGGACGTGCTCCTGAGGAGTTTTAGGATTGGCCCGCCTGTTGGAGCAAGCGCTATGCCATTCGCACGACCGTTTGAAACTTCTAGACGAAAGTCGATGTTGACGCCGATGTAACCTCAAGTGTCTGAGGGTAATGCGTCACTTCCGATTGAAAAGGCGCCACGTTCACCGCAAACCGCCACCAGTTGCGCACCGTAGCCGAGCAGGCCGTCGTCCATGCTGGTGCAACCATGGGAAACACTGCACAACCTTGGACAGGCCATCCGAATAGTCGCGAAAACTCCTATTTTGCGTGCCGAGGCTTATTCCAGAGCGGCCGGCCTCACGCTCCAATGGTTATCAAAGAAGAGCCGGCGGTGTTGTAACCGGTAACAACATCGCCCTGGCATCAGCAATGCCAGAACGATGCCTCCTTGCGGCCTTATTGCGGCCACTTCACCTCACCCTTGATCACCCGGGCGCCCAGCTCCAGGGACGACTCATCGGCCAGGTTCGGGTAGCGCATGCCCATGGCGGCGATCAGCTGCGCCGAATCCTTGGCCTTGCCAGCTTCCAGCTCGAAGGCCTGCAGGTACTCGCGGGTCGCGGCGACGGTCTGCGGCGAGTCCGGCAGGCTGCCATCGGCATTGGGCAGGTAATGCCCCGGCACCACGCGGCTCGGGTTCAACGCGTCGATGGCCGCCAGGGTCGCCAGCCAGTCGCGGCGCGATTGCTCGGTCTGGGTATCGGCCATCCACACATGGATATTGGCCGACACCGGAATGCCGCCGACCACGGTCCTCAGCGAAGGAATCCACACGAAGGTACGCGCCGGCTCCGGCCCGTGAATCTCCAGCACCTGGCCATCCACGGTCAGCTTCGGCTCTTTCAGCGCCTTGGGCACCACCAGCGCCTCGGGCGCATTGCCTTCCATGATCGACCCCCAGTGCGCCAACTTGCCGTCCTTGCTCGCCTCGATGGCGGCCACCGTCTCGGCAGTGGCGACGATCTTCGCCTCCGGGAAGGCGCGGTGGATCACATCCAGCCCGAAGTAATAATCCGGGTCGCTGTGGCTGATATACACGGTGGTCAACTTCTTGCCGGTAGCGCGCACCTTCTCGACCAGCGCCTGGGCATCGTCACGCTGGAACTGCGCATCGATCAGCACCGCTTCCGTAGGCCCGGACACGATCTGCGCCGACACCGGAAAAATCGACTTGGCACCGGGGTTGTAAACCTCCAGCGCCAACGGCTCGGCCGCCAGCACCTGGCTGGCCATACCCAGCACGGCACTGCCTAACAACAAAGGGCGCAACAGACGAAGAGCGTTCATGACATGGCCTCGCAAGGGGAAGTGCGAGCCATCATAGAGAGACAGATAGGTTCGAAATACGGCCTGACGCGCAATGGTTTGTTGCGTTTACCGAGCCAATCTCCTGGGCGGCAGTCCCTGGCAGTTTGCCTTGCCCGCGCGGCGCACCCTATCCTGTGCCGGCCTCGGCCAATCCCTTAGCAGGGGCGCGATGATGCCAACCCGTGCAAGCCAGAACAGCGCTCTCGCATGCAGCTGAGTTGCACCGTTATGGCAGATCGCGTGGGGAGACCCTTGTGGTCTGCCGGTACTTGTCCCGGTCTGTCACCCTACGCGGTCTGCCTCCACCCTGCCTTGTTAAAAGCGTCGAGCTAAATCCCCGTGACGCCAGTACCCGATCTACGCAGCTTGCCTTGCCCGCACTGCAACCCTATCCTGCACCGGTCACGGTAAGTCCCGTGACCGGGTTTGACAGCTCGAATCTCGGCGCGATGTGCCAACCGGTGCATGTGAGAACGGCGTTCGTTCTTGCAGGCCGGCCCTTGCATGCAGTATGCGCTGCACCGCTCTATGGCAGATCGCGTGGGGAGATCCTCGTGGTCTGCCGGCTTCCGAGTCCGGTCTGTCAACCCTGCGCGGTCTGCCTCCATATCGGTTGACAGCGATCGAGGCAGCTCCTGAACCCAACTCGGAGCCTTCACGATGCATGACGCATTCACCCCCACTGTATTCAAACGCCATAACAAGCCATTACGCGCGATTTTGATCGACCGCCAACCCTGGTTCGTCGCCAACGATGTCGGCCGCCTGCTCGGCCAGCGCCATGCCGAACGCCTGTGCCGGCGCATGGACACGGAGCAGATTCGCTCCATCCAGCTGCGCTATGCCAGCGGCAGCGAAGAGCCCGTACAGGTCATCAATCAGTCCGGGCTGTACAAGGCGCTGTACCGTTTCATGCACCCCGAGCACCGCAGCCTCAGCCACTGGTTTGGCGAGGAAGTCATCCCTCACCTGCACGACCTCGCACACCTGCAACACGCGGCGCCAAGGCGCGTGCAAATGAACTGGCAAGGGGCGCACATCGGCATGCTCGACTGGCAAGGTGAACTCTGGGTTCGTCTCCAGCAGTTGCCCACCCTTGCGAATTGGCAAGAAGCGCCAGTACGGCGACGCTGGTTCGGCTAAACCAACACACGGCAGTGGCTGCTGGTTAGACGAAGAGCCAGTACTGAACAGTGGCGCACCGCCAGTATTTCGCAGTAAGGTCGGCCATCGCCTCTCAAGGAAGAACCATGGCCAGCAAGAACGCGCCTGCCGCCCACCAAAAGCACCTCGCCGTCCTGATCGACGCCGACAACGCCCCCGCCGCCATCGTCGAAGGCCTCTTCGAAGAAATCGCCAAATACGGCGTCGCCAGCGTGAAACGCATCTACGGCGACTGGACACTGCCCAACCTCGGCGGCTGGAAGAAAGTACTGCTCGACCACTCCATTCAACCGATCCAGCAGTTCGCCTATACCAAGGGCAAGAACGCTACTGACAGTTCGTTAATTATCGATGCTATGGATCTGCTGTATACGCGGCGATTTGATGGATTTTGCTTGGTATCGAGTGACAGCGACTTCACTCGGCTGGCTGCTCGACTGCGTGAAGAGGGGTTGGAAGTTATTGGTTTCGGGGAGCAGAAAACACCGCAACCATTCGTTAAGGCGTGCGACAAGTTCATCTATACCGAGCTGCTGCGTGCCGAGGTAAATGAACCTGAAACCCCTGGCGCACAATCTCCTGAAACTCCAGAGCCAAAACCGTCCCACGGCACCATCAAGCCAGCTGAAGCGACGCCCGCAGAGGCCAATCGACCAAAAGTGCCGGTAGCGCTGATCACCAAAGTTATTGATGACATTTCAGACGAAGACGGTTGGGTCCACATGGCAGCCCTAGGCGAAAACTTGCGCAAGCTAAAGTCCGACTTCGACCCGCGCCTGTATGGCTTCAAGAAACTTACAGATCTGATCAAGGGCCGAAATGGACAGTTTGAGATGCAGGAGCGGGGCGTGACTGCAACTGGAGGGAAGGTGCTGTACGTGCGAAACCGAAAGCCCGCCGTTAAACAATGAAATGGTGAACGAGCTTCGCGTTGTCCACCTTACACATACCCATCCGTGCTATCCACGCATTATCGGCTGTATGAAAATCGCTACTTGAAGGCGAACTCAGTGATTAATTGCCGTATACATCTGTAATCAGGCTGCTTAACTAAAAATAAGGAAATGGCGAATGCTAATCCATGCCTTTAATCCGGAAGAACCACTTTCATGCAACAACCTTTCATTAATGGAGCTCATCGGAAGCCCAACTTTTTACTCGCAAATTGATGCAGGGATCGCTGATGCGCATTGCCCTGTAGAAGCACTATCGCTTGAAGCAATCGCCAACTGTGATTTCCGATCCGTCATAACGCCCCGAGCGATTATGTTTATGAAAGGATTTATGCTTGCACGAGGCATGAGAGTTACAGATGGATACGGCTCGCAGCTTGGCTTCTCTGAAGCTCAACAAAACCACTGGATTGGAGTCTATAGAAACGAACTACGCTTTGAAGAGCTGCGTCGAAATCATGCGCCTCAGTGCCCGTCGAGGCTTGGGTGCATATGGGCGGCAGAAGACTCAGTTGAAGGCCGTGCCGTGCTAGATGGAATGTTTGGTTCGGATCATCGCCGAATCATTGTACGTATTGAAATCCATCATGCACTTAATGTTTTCCGGGCTGATGCCAGCTGTTTTGATCGCTTCTGCACTACGCAAGACGACGATTTTGCCCGAATGTATTGGCAGGGCGAAACATTAACATCTCAGTGGGAATATCTTATTGATGGAGCGATACGCGTCATTGATCCTGAGGCTCTGAATTTATTGCTCAATCGATGCCGAGAATATGGTAATCCAACACTCGGGCACATGAATCCACCATCGCAAGTAGGGTAGACAACTCGAAGCTTGTCCACCATTAGCCTCAACGCGATACATCAGTCATACGCAAATCGCCCCTTCAGGAGGCCGAACGGAATCGTTATGTAGAAGGTTGAGCGGCATGGATGCCGCGAGAGCCGCGATGGGCCAGGGATGGCCCTTCGCGGCGGGCCCTCGGAGCAATGATGGAGTGAGGGAAGTCGAGCGTAGCGAGACCCGGATGATGGGGCACAGCGTTTTTGCTTACTTTTTTGGCGTTTGAAAAAAAGTGAGTCGCCGTAAGGGCGAATCCGGTTATTCAGGCGATAGATGGGCGGCGTCGGAGTGCGATCCACCAAAGAGTGCATCCAACCGCAACCCATGTATCGATGCCAATAGAGATTCGCGGGCATGGCCCGCTCCCATAGATTGCGGCTCTACACAGAGACGGGCGCAAGCCGACCTCCTGAACACCAATAAAAAGGCCGATCAACCGATCGGCCTTTTCGCTCCCCCACCCCACCTCAACTATTGCTGGGAAACGCAAACTGCGCCGCCTCGTGGGTCTTGCGCTGCGGCCAGCGCTGGGTGATCGACTTGCGGCGGGTGTAGAAGCGCACGCCGTCCGGGCCGTAGGCGTGCAGGTCACCGAACAGCGAGCGCTTCCAGCCGCCGAAGCTGTGGTAGGCCACCGGCACCGGCAGCGGCACGTTGACGCCGACCATGCCCACTTCGATCTCGTCGCAGAACAGCCGCGCCGCTTCGCCGTCCCGGGTGAAGATGCAGGTGCCGTTTCCGTACTCGTGGTCGTTGATCAGTTGCATGGCGGTTTCCAGGCTGTCGACACGCACGATGCACAGCACCGGGCCGAAGATCTCGTCGGTGTAGATGCTCATGTCCGCGGTCACCCGGTCGAACAGGCTGCCGCCGAGGAAGAAGCCGTTTTCATTGCCCGATACGCTCAGGCCACGGCCATCGACCACCAGCTGGGCGCCAGCGGCCACGCCAGCTTCGATATAGCCGGTGACTTTTTCCTTCGCCGCGGCGGTAACCAGCGGGCCCATGTCCAGGCCGCACTGGGTGCCGGCGCCGATCTTCAGGGCCTTGATCTGCGGCACGATACGCTCGACCAGGGCGTCGGCGATCTGATCGCCCACGCACACGGCTACCGAGATGGCCATGCAGCGCTCGCCGCAGGAGCCGTAGGCGGCGCCCATCAATGCGCTGACGGCGTTGTCCAGGTCGGCGTCAGGCATCAGCACCGCGTGGTTCTTGGCACCGCCCAGGGCCTGCACGCGTTTGCCGTGCTTGCTGCCTTCGGCGTAGATGTATTCGGCGATGGGCGTGGAGCCGACGAAACTCAGGGCCTTGACCTCCGGCGCCTGGATCAACGCGTCCACGGCGGTCTTGTCGCCGTGTACCACGTTGAGCACGCCGGCGGGCAGGCCAGCCTCGTGGAGCAGCTGAGCGATGTACAGGGTGGAGCTGGGGTCGCGCTCGGACGGCTTGAGGATGAAGCAGTTGCCGCAGACGATGGCCAGCGGGTACATCCACAGCGGCACCATGGCCGGGAAGTTGAACGGGGTGATGCCGGCGACCACGCCCACCGGCTGGAAGTCGCTCCAGGCGTCGATGTTCGGGCCGACGTTGCGGGTGTATTCACCCTTGAGGATTTCCGGCGCCGAGCAGGCGTATTCGACGTTCTCGATGCCACGCTTGAGCTCCCCGGCGGCGTCTTCGAGGGTCTTGCCGTGCTCTTCGGCGATCAGCTTGGCGATGGCGTCTTCGTGCTGCTCGAGCAGTTGCTTGAAGCGGAACATCACCTGGGCGCGCTTGGCCGGCGGCGTGGCGCGCCAGGCCGGGAAGGCCTGCTTGGCCGAATCGATGGCCTGCTGCACGGTGGCCACATCGGCCAGGGCGACGCGGCGCACCGCCTCACCGGTGGCCGGGTTGAACACGTCGGCGCTGCGGCCGCCTTGGCCGTCGCTGAGTTCGCCGTGGATCAGGTGCTGGATGGTGGTCATGTAAAGTCCTCGATAACGTTGAAGGCACCTCAAAAAAACCTGCGTTGCCATCGCCTGGGTTTTTAGAGGTGCCCGAGAGCGGGTAGGAGCGTCGCCCTCGGCGCGAACAATGGCGGCCTTGACGCAACATCTGCGTTGCCTATGCCATTCGCCCCGGGACGGGGCTCCTACGGGTATTCGATCAATCCAGTTTGTTGAGCGCGTCGCCGACGGCGCTGAACACGCGGTCGAGGTCTTCGATCTTGGCGTTGAACATCGGCCCGAACTGCAGGCCGTCGCCGCCGAAACGCACGTAGAAACCGGCCTTCCACAGGGCGATGCCGGCCTCGTAGGGGCGGATGGTCGGGTCGCCGTCACGGGGCGCCAGCTGAATCGCGCCGGCCAGGCCGCAGTTGCGGATGTCGACCACGTGCTTGGCGCCCTTGAGGCCATGGATGGCGTTCTCGAACTTGGGCGCCAGCTCGGCGGCCTGCTGAATCAGGTTCTCGCGCTTGAGCAGTTCCAGCGAGGCCAGGCCGGCGGCGCAGGCCACCGGGTGGGCGGAGTAGGTGTAGCCGTGGGTGAATTCGATCATGTGCTCGGGCGTCGGCTGGCCCATGAAGGTCTGGTAGATCTCGCGGCTGGCGATCACCGCCCCCAGGGGGATGGCACCGTTGGTGATCTGCTTGGCGACGTTGAGGATGTCCGGCGTTACGCCGAAGTACTCGGCGCCGGTCCACTTGCCCATTCGCCCGAAGGCGGTGATCACTTCGTCGAAGATCAGCAGGATGTTGTGCTGGGTGCAGATCTCGCGCAGGCGCTGCAGGTAGCCTGCCGGCGGCACGATGACGCCGGCCGAGCCGGACATCGGCTCGACGATCACCGCGGCGATGTTCGAGGCGTCATGCAGTTCGATCAGCTTGAGCAGCTCGTTGGCCAGCTCGACGCCGCCGGTCTCTGCTGCGCCTTTGGTGAAGGCCATGCCCGGCTGCAGGGTGTGCGGCAGGTGATCGACATCCATCAGTTGGCCGTACATCTTGCGGTTGCCGGCGATGCCGCCAAGGCTGGTGCCGGCGATGTTCACGCCGTGGTAACCGCGGGCGCGGCCGATGAACTTGGTCTTGCTGGCCTGGCCCTTGAGGCGCCAGTAGGCCTTGGCCATCTTCACCGCGGTGTCGGCGCACTCGGAGCCCGAACCGGTGAAGAACACATGGTTGAGTTCGCCCGGCATCAGGTCGGCCATCTGCTCGGCCAGCTTGAACGACAGCGGGTGGGCGTACTGGAAGCCCGGCGAGTAGTCGAGGGTGCCGAGCTGCTTGGCGACCGCGTCCTGAATCTCCTGGCGGCAATGGCCGGCGCCGCAGGTCCACAGGCCGGACAGGCTGTCGTAGACCTTGCGACCGGAATCGTCGGTCAGCCAGGCGCCTTCGCCGGCAACGATGATCCGCGGGTCGCGCTGGAAGCTGCGGTTGGCGGAAAACGGCATCCAGTGGGCGTCCAGCTTGAGCTGGCTGGCCAGGGACGGCGTGGCGGTCTGCGGCATGTTCATGGCGATGGCCTCGGCAATGGCGGCGTGATCGGGGGCAACGTGGGAGCGGCTTTAGCCGCGAGAATCGACAGCAATCGCGGCTAAAGCCGCTCCCACACGTAAGTGCATCAGTTGTCAGCCAAGGTGCCACAGGCATAAAGTCACTCAAACCTGACTCTTCGAATCCTCAGTTCACTGGTGACTAAACAATGAGCGCCCGACGCCCCGAGCCCCTCGCCCAGGTCAGCGACTTCGATATCCGCCTGCTCAAGCTGTTTCGCAGCGTGGTGGAATGCGGAGGCTTTTCTGCCGCGGAAAGCGTGCTGGGCATTGGCCGCTCGGCAATCAGCCAGCAGATGAGCGACCTGGAACAGCGCCTCGGCCTACGCCTCTGCCAGCGCGGCCGTGCCGGCTTCGCGCTGACCGAGGAAGGCCGCGAGGTGTACCAGTCGACCCAGCAATTGCTCGCGGCACTGGAGAGCTTTCGCACCGAGGTCAACGGCCTGCACCAGCATCTGCGCGGCGAGCTGAACATCGGCCTGACCGACAACCTGGTGACGGTGCCGCATATGCGCATCACCGGCGCCCTCGCCCGCCTCAAGGCGCTGGGGCCGGACGTGCGGGTGAACATCCGCATGACGCCGCCCAGCGAGGTCGAGCAAGGCGTGCTCGACGGGCGCCTGCATGTCGGCGTGGTGCCGGTGGTCGGCGGCCTGTCCGGTCTGGATTACCAGCCGCTGTACGATGAGCGTTCGCTGCTCTACTGCGCGGTCGGCCACCCGCTGTTCTACGTCGATGATCGCGAATTGCCGGACGAGCGCCTCAACGCCCAGGACGCCATCGCACCAACCTTCCGCCTGCCGCCGGAGATCCAGAACCACTACGGCGTGCTCAATTGCACGGCCAGCGCCTCGGACCGCGAAGGCATGGCGTTCCTGATCCTTACCGGGCGCTATATCGGCTACCTGCCCGACCACTATGCCGAGGCGTGGATCAAGGAAGGCCGCCTGCGCGCGCTGAAGGCCGGCACGCGCTTCTACGACATCAGCCTGGCCTCGGTAACTCGCAAGGGCCGCCGGCCCCATCTCGTGCTGGAAAGTTTTCTGCAGGAATTGGCGGCCAACGCCTGACGCGCTCACAGGCCCAAGTGGCGCTTCAGTCCTTGAGCGGATCGTGCCCCCAGTTCATCAGCGACTGGCGCCAGCGGCTGTCTTCCACGTCACCGGCCGGGCGCTGCTTGAGGTGGCGGTGCACGTAGCCGATCACCTTGCGCATCGCCTGGTAGTCGTCGGTTTCCAGCTCAGCCACGCGCTTGCCCTTGATCTGCAGAATGCGCTCGCCCATCTGGTGGCCGACCGACTTGCCGTCGCGGCTGGACTCGACCTTGCGCCCGCCCTTGGTCATGCCCACACGCTTGCTGTCCGCGGCCTGCAACCAGCGGCGCAGGCGTGCTGGCGGCATGTTCACCGCCGCCTTGAAATCACTGCGGATGGCTTTCTTCTGCGCCTCGTTCAACTCGCTCATTTGCCGCCCTCCTTTTCCAGCGCTTTGACCAGCTCATCCTTCTTCATCCGTGAGCGACCACGAATCTTCTTGCTTGCGGCGCGCTTCATCAGCTCGGCCTTGGTCAGCCCGCTCAGCGCTGGTGTGCGGTGGGTGGCGGCCTTGTCGGCAACGTCCTTCGGCTGCTTGGAGTGCTGGCGCCCGGCGCGGCTGTCCGCACGTTTCTTGCGGGTGCTGCGCGCGTACTCCTTGTCGCTCAGTTCATCGCGGGCGTTCCTGGGCAGGTAGCGTTCGCCGGTTTCGCCGGAGGGCTTGCCGGATTGGGTGTCCCAGTCCTGCTCGGTCCACTGGTGCAGGTGATTGTCGGCATCCTTGGCGCCCTCGTAACCGCCGCCCTCCTGCTGGTACAGCTGCACGGCCAGCTGCGCCTTGCGCGCCGACCACTGGCCGGGCTTGCCGCCCTTGTCGCCCTGGGTGACGCGCTGTTTCACCTTGTTCCACAGTTTGGGGTCGGTCTTCTTCGCGGTGCTGCTCATGGAGCGTCCTCGCCGGTGGCTGTCCCGATAGATGACCGCGCCAGCGCGAACGCCGTTGCCCAAGGCGGACAAACGGAGCGCCCCGCGGTGGACACACCAGGTAACAAGTCATGGCGACGATGGGATCGATCAGCGGGGGTGGCCGACTAGTCTCTCCTGTTTACCCCTCTCGATAACGGAGCACGCCATGCCCAGCCGTCGCCATTTCCTGCAGGGCAGCGCCGCCCTGATGACGCTCGCGGCCAGCAGCCCGCTGCTGCCCGGTTTCGCCTTCGCCGCCAACCCCACCGCGGTGCTGCAGCGCAAGATCCCGTCCAGCGGCGAGAGCCTGCCGGTGATCGGCCTGGGCACCTCACAGACCTTCAACGTGAGCCTCGACGACGCCAGCCTGAAATCGCTCGACGAGGTGGTGCGTGCCTTTATCAATGGCGGCGGTACGCTGATCGATACCGCGCCCAGCTACGGCAGCGCCGAAGCGGTGACCGGCGAGCTGCTCAAACGCACCAGAACCCAGGGCAAGGCGTTTCTCGCCTCCAAGCTGTCGAGCACCGGTCGCGAGCGCGGCCTGGCGCAGTTCGAGGCCAGCCTCAAGGCCCTGCAGGCCGACAAGATGGATCTCTTGCAGGTGCACAACCTGCAGGACACCACGACCCAGCTGGCCCTGGCCCGCGAGCTGCGCGAACAGGGCAAGGTGCGCTACATCGGCATCACCCATTACATCGAATCGGCCCATGACGACCTGCTCGCCGTGCTGGCCAAGGAGAAGGTCGACTTCGTGCAGCTCAACTATTCGGTGGGCGAGCGCAATGCCGAAAAGCGCCTGCTGCCCTACTGCCGCGACAATGGCATCGCCACGCTGATCAACCGGCCGTTCCAGCGCGCGCAGCTGCTCGGCCGGGTCAAGGGCAAGCCGCTGCCGGAGTGGGCCAACGAAATCGATGCCACGTCCTGGGCGCAGCTGCTGCTCAAGTTCATCCTTGCCGACGAGGCCGTCACCGCGGTGATTCCGGCCACCTCCAACCCGCGCTACGTGGTCGACAACCTGCGTGCCGGCCAGGGTCGCCTGCCGGATGCCGAGCAGCGCCAGCGCATCGTCCAGGCCTTCAGCTGACCCGACGTCGGGGCCAGCGGGCAGATAATTGCGGCGCCAGCGCTTGTCACGCCCGCCACGGTGGAGTATCTGTTCACCCGCTGCGCCCTTTGATCACCACGGAAGCCCCCTGATGCCCCTCGACGCCACCGCTCCACGCGCCACCACTGGCAAACCGACCGGCCGCATCCGGCAGAAGAACGAAGAAGCGATCATCGCGGCCGCCGAGGACGAGTTCGCCCGCCACGGCTTCAAGGGCACCAGCATGAATACCATCGCCCAGGCGGTGGGCCTGCCCAAGGCCAACCTGCACTACTACTTCAGCAGCAAGCAGGGCCTGTACTTGGCCGTGCTGAGCAACATCCTGGCCCTGTGGGACAGCGCCTTCGACAGCCTCAGCGTCGACGACGCCCCGGCCGAGGCGCTGGAGCGCTATATCCGCGCCAAGATGGAATATTCGCGGCGCTACCCCAAGGCGTCGCGCATCTTCGCCATGGAAGTGATCAGCGGCGGCGCCTTCCTGTCCCAACACTTCGGCAAGGATCACCAGAGCTGGTTTCGCGAGCGCGCGGCGATCTTCGAGCAGTGGATCGCCGCCGGCAAGATGGAGCCGGTCGATCCCACCAACCTGATCTTCCTGATCTGGAGCAGCACCCAGTACCACGCCGACTTCGCTTCGGAGATCTGCCGGGTCAGTGGCCGCTCGCGCCTGACCAAGCCCGATTACCAGGCTGCGGCGGACAACATGGTGCGCATCATCCTCAGGGGTTGTGGGCTGAAGCCGAGCGTCTGATGCCTTACCTGCTACTCGCCCCTTGCGACTACCGCGAGGAAATCCGCAAGAGCCGTTTTCTCGCCCAGGCCCGCGCCATTACCAGCGCGGTGGATGCCCAGGCCCTTATCGAGCAGCTCAGCGAGCCGGGCGCCTCGCACAACTGCTGGGCCTGGAAGCTCGGCCAGCAGTACCGCTTCAGCGACGATGGCGAGCCTGGCGGCACCGCCGGCCGGCCGATTCTCGCCGCCATCGAGGCGCAGGGGTTCGACGCCGTGGCCGTGGTGGTGACACGCTGGTATGGCGGCATCCAGCTCGGCACCGGCGGCCTGGCCCGTGCCTACGGCGGCAGCGCCAACAAATGCCTGCAGAACGCCGAGCGCCAGGAACAGGTGCCGCGCACTGCCTGCGCCTGCCATTGCGGTTTCGCCGAGCTGGCCCTGCTCAAGTCGCGCCTGGCCGAATTCGACGCCGTGCTGGAACAGGAAAGTTTCGATGCCGAAGGCGCCGAGCTGCAGCTGGCCGTGCCGCAGCCCCGGATCGAAGCCCTGCAGCGCCTGCTGGCCGATATCAGCCGCGGGCGTAGCGCCCTGCGGATCATCGAGTAACACAACCACCCGCCCACCTGCCCTGGAGCCCCCATGAAGCCGCACCTGCTGATTCTCAACCCGCTCAGCGAAAGCAGCCTGGCGCGTATCGCCGAGCAGTATCAGGTGACCCATGCCGCCAATGCGGCGGCACGCGAAGCAGCCATTGCCGAGCACGGCGCCAGCATTCAAGCGGTGCTGACCATCGGAACCATCGGCCTGACCGGTGAGGAGATCGCCCGCCTGCCCAAGCTCGGCTTCGTCGGCACCCTGGGGGTGGGTTACGAGAAGGTCGATATCGAGGCGGCCCGCGCTCGCGGCATCGCCCTCAGTAACGGCGCCGGCAGCAATGCCAGCTGCGTCGCCGACCATGCGATGGCCTTGCTGCTGGCAGCGATTCGCGACGTGCGCCGCCTGGACAACGCCTGCCGCGCGGGCATCTGGCGCGACGCCCTGCCGATGACCGACGGGGTCAGCGGCAAGCGCCTGGGCATCCTCGGCCTCGGCGCCATTGGCGAGCAGCTGGCCCGCCGCGCCGCGGCCTTCGATATGCCGGTGGGTTATCACAACCGCTCGCCGAAAGCGGGCAGCCCGCACCGCTATTTCCCGAGCGTGCGGGAGCTGGCCGAGTGGTGCGACTGCCTGGTGATCGCCATCCCCGGCGGCGCCGCGACCCATCACCTGGTCGGGGCGCAGGTGCTCGATGCACTGGGCCCCCAGGGTTATCTGGTCAACGTGGCACGCGGCAGCGTGGTGGACACCGCGGCGCTGGGCACGGCGCTGCGCGAGAAGCGCATCCGCGCTGCGGCGCTGGACGTCTACGAGAGCGAGCCGCTGCCACCCACCGAGTTGCTCGACCTCGACAACCTGACCATCACCCCCCATGTGGGCGGCAACTCGCCCCAGGCGCTGGAGCAGTCGCTGAGCCAGTTTCTCGACAATATCGGCCGGCATTTCCGCGGTGAGACGCTGCTGACGCCGATTTGAAGCTGGGCATGGATTGGAAGGGCTGCAGGCTGGTGAACTAATCCCCTCACCCCTTAAAAACTGGTGGGCTATCGCCCACCCTACGATTGAATAATGCGGGCTCTCTGTGGGAACGGGCCATGCCCGTGACTTTTCGCGGGCATGGCCCGCTCCCACTGGGTGATAGGCTTCAGACCGTCGGCTGGGTCGGGCCGCGTAGGCGCTAGCCCATCAAAACCACCCTGGCCCGGTCAAAACACCCTACCCGCCCCCACTCACCTGCAAACCAATGCCCAGCGCCTTGGCCAGCGACAGCGGCAACAGCAGGGTATCGAGCAAGGCGCTGGCCGGCAGATCGAGGCCGGCATAACGCGGCGCCTCGGCGCCGAAGCGCTCCACCGGGCAGCAACCGCCCTGCAGCGCGTACCAGTCCAGCCGCGTGCCGGCGTACACCACCGGCGCGCCGGGCTGGTTGGCATCCAGGGTACGTGCAGTAGCGCAGCCGCCCAGTTGCAGGCAGGCGAGCAGCAAGAGCCAGCCGGCGCGCCTATTCATCGCCACTGTTGAGGTGATGCTCGCCCCAGCGCGGCAGCATGTCCTGGGGGATGTTCAGGCAATTGAGGATGCGCGCGACCACGAAATCGACCAGGTCATCCAGGGTCTGCGGCTGGTGATAGAAGCCCGGCGAGGCCGGCAGGATGGTCACGCCCAGGTTGGACAGCTTGAGCATGTGCTCCAGATGAATACTGGAGTACGGCGCCTCGCGCGGCACCACTATCAGCTGGCGGCGCTCCTTCAGGGCAACGTCCGCGGCGCGCTCGATCAGGTTGTTGCAGGCGCCGGTGGCGATGGATGACAAGGTGCCGGTGCTGCACGGCACCACCACCATGGCCGACGGGGCACCGGAGCCGGAAGCCACCGGCGCCATCCAGTCTTCCTTGCCGTACACGCGGATCTGCCCGTCGGTGGCGCCGGTGTATTCGGTGAGAAACGCCTGCATGGCCTGGGGTTTGGCCGGCAGGCTGACGTCGGTTTCGGTGGCCATCACCAGCTGCGCGGCCTTGGAGATCAGGAAGTGCACTTCCCGATCCTCACGCACCAGGCAGTCGAGCAGGCGCAGGCCGTACTGGGCGCCCGAGGCGCCGGTCATCGCGAGAGTAATACGCTCTGGCCCTGCCATCCTCACACCTCCAGCGCCTTGGCCAGCTTGCCATGTAGGCCGCCAAAACCGCCGTTGCTCATGATCACCACCTGGGTGCCAGGCCGTACTCGCGCCTTCACGCCGTCGATGATCGCGTCCAGGGAATCGCACACCTGGGTTGGATTGGTCGCACCGGCAACGGTGGCCGCCAGATCCCAACCGAGATTCGGCGGCGCGTACCAGAACACTGCATCGGCCTGCACGGCGGACTCGGCCAGGCCATCGCGGTGGGCACCGAGCTTCATGGAATTGGAACGTGGCTCGATCACCGCGATGATCTGCTCGTCGCCAACGCGCTTGCGCAGGCCGTCGAGGGTGGTGGCGATGGCGGTGGGGTGGTGGGCGAAGTCGTCATAGACGGTCACGCCGTTCACCTCGGCAACCTTTTCCATGCGTCGCTTGGCGTTGATGAACTGGCCCAGCGCTTCGATACCGAGCGCCGGCACCACACCGACGTGGCGCGCTGCCGCCAATACAGCCAGGGCATTGGCCACGTTATGCTGGCCGGTCAACTGCCAGTCCACCATGCCTTCGACCTTACCGTCGAAGCTCACCTCGAAGCGCGAGCCGTCGGCGCTGAGCAGGCGTGCCTGCCATTGGCCACCTTCACCAGTGGTCTGCACCGGCGTCCAGCAGCCCATCTGGATCACCCGCGCCAGGGCAGCTTCGCTGGCCGGGTGGATGACCAGGCCTTCGCCGGGAATGATCCGTACCAGGTGATGGAACTGCCGCTCGATGGCCGCCAGGTCCGGGAAGATATCCGCGTGGTCGAATTCCAGGTTGTTGAGGATCGCGGTGCGCGGGCGGTAGTGGACGAACTTGCTGCGCTTGTCGAAGAAGGCGCTGTCGTACTCGTCGGCCTCGACCACGAAGAACGGCGTGTCGCCCAGCCGCGCGGAAATCCCGAAGTTCTGGGGCACGCCGCCGATCAGGAAGCCCGGCGCCATGCCGGCGTGCTCCAGCACCCAGGCGAGCATGCTCGAGCTGCTGGTCTTGCCGTGGGTGCCGGCCACCGCCATCACCCAACGGCCCTGCAGCACATGGTCGGCCAGCCACTGCGGGCCGGATACATAGGGCAGGCCCTTGTTGAGCACGTATTCCACCGCCGGGTTGCCACGGCTCATGGCGTTGCCGACCACCACCAGGTCCGGCGCCGGCTGCAGATGCGCGGGATCGTAACCCTGCAGCAGCTCGATGCCCTGGGCTTCGAGCTGGGTGCTCATCGGCGGGTAGACGTTGGCATCGGAGCCGGTGACGCGGTGGCCAAGTTCCTTGGCCAGCACCGCGAGCGAACCCATGAAGGTGCCGCAGATGCCGAGAATGTGGATATGCATGAAAACCTCGAGAACAGGCGCGCCAGGAGGCCGACGAGCCGCGTGAAAACATGGCCGCAGATTAGCACAGCGGCGCCTGGTACCCAGCCTGCTCGGCGGGTCTGGATGGCCGAAATTCAGGCATCGAGAACAAGCCTCCCGCCGCCCCGTAACAGCTCTGCCTCACTGGCTTTAGGGCGAATTTAGGGCGAAAACTGCACTTTAATCGAAACGCCTGCCGTCTCCATCCGACAGCCAAACGAGGCCCTCGCCCATGCGCATCGTGCAAGCCACCCTGGAGCACTTGGATCTACTCACCCCGCTGTTCGTTCGCTACCGCGAGTTCTATGGCGAAAGGCCGTTTCTCGACTCGTCGCGCAAGTTTCTGGAAACCCGCATCAAGCGCGAGGAATCGGTGATCTACCTGGCCCTGGCCGACGACGATGACAAGCTGCTGGGTTTCTGCCAGCTGTACCCGAGCTATTCGTCGCTGTCGCTCAAGCGGGTGTGGATCCTCAACGATATCTTCGTGGCCGAGGACGCGCGTCGCCAACTGGTCGCCGACCGCCTGCTGCAGACCGCCAGAAAGATGGCCAAGCAGACCCAGGCCGTGCGCATGCGCGTGGCCACCAGCCGCGATAACGAGGTGGCGCAGAAGGTCTACCAGTCGATCGGCTTCGTCGAGGACGAGCAGTTCAAGAACTACGTGCTGCCCATCAGCAGCGAGTAACTCCTGAGAACCTGTTCAAAGTCTGCTGCGCGTCGGCACTACGGCGTTAAAAACAGGCTCGGCAAGCCGCTTGCGGCTAACGCGCTTTAGCGCGGCCCGCAGGGCGAGCGAAGCGAGTACTGCTCATTTACAGCTCGTAAAGTCGAGCGCGACTCCGACCGGTCCTCGCCTGTTTTTGTGGGGCCGCCTAGGCCTTGCATTGCTCTAGCTCGCGAGACTTTGAACAGGCTCTGGGCGCTTGCGGTCGGCGGGCGGCCTGTTATGGTGACGGCCATTCTCCCAGCGAGCCTTTTCCATGTGGTCGTTTAGCGCCTGGCGCCGTCGGCGCATCCTCTCCCGTCACCCGGTCAGCGCCAGCAGCTGGGCCACGGTGCGCCAGCGCCTGCCGATTCTCGACGGCCTGAGCAGCGAAGAAGAGCGGCTGCTGCGCGAACGCGCCGTGCTGTTTCTGCACGCCAAGCACCTGACCACCCTGCCCGGCCTCGAGCTGGACCATGACGACCGCCTGGCCCTGGCCGCGCTCGCCGAACTGCCGCTGCTCGGCCTGGCCGACCTGAACTGGTACCAGGGTTTCCACGAGGTGATTCTCTACCCGGACGATTTCGTCAGCCCGCAGCGCCATCGCGACTCCGGTGGCATCGAGCACGAGTGGGATGGCGAGCACAGCGGCGAAGCCTGGCAGCAGGGCCCGGTGATCCTCGCCTGGCCGGGCGTGCAGGCCAGTGGCGGCTGGGAGGGCTACAACCTGGTGATCCACGAGCTGGCCCACAAGCTGGACATGCTCGGCGGCGACGCCAACGGCCTGCCACCGCTGCACAGCAACATGGACGTGAAGCAGTGGGCAAGCGCCATGCAAGAGGCCTTCGACAGCCTGAACGCCGAGCTGGATGCCGACGAAGAGGCGCAGACCGCCATCGACCCCTACGCCGCGGAAAACCCCGCCGAATTCTTCGCGGTGACCAGCGAATACTTCTTCAACGCGCCGGACCTGCTCGTTGAAGCCTTTCCCGCGGTCTACGAGCAGCTGCGCCTGTTCTATCGGCAAGACCCATTGGCACGTTTGCGCCGCCTGCAGGTCGAACACCCGGACTATCAGCAAGCCACGCCCGCGGCGGCCGATACGACCATTGGCTGTAATGGCAACGACGCGGGAATCCACCTATAATCGCGCCACTTTTTTTGGCGCACATCAGGGAGTCACCCATGAGCTACAGCAAGGTTCCGGCCGGTAAAGACCTGCCGAACGACATCTACGTCGCTATCGAAATCCCGGCCAACCACGCGCCGATCAAATACGAAATCGATCACGACACCGACTGCCTGTTCGTCGACCGTTTCATGGCCACCCCGATGTTCTACCCGGCCAACTACGGCTTCATCCCGCACACCCTGGCCGACGACGGCGACCCCCTCGACGTGCTGGTCGTGACCCCGTACCCGGTCGCCCCAGGCTCGGTGATCCGCGCCCGTCCGGTCGGCGTGCTGCACATGACCGACGAAGCCGGTGGCGACGCCAAGCTGATCGCCGTACCCCACGACAAGCTGACCACGATCTACAAAGACGTTCAGGAATACACTGACCTGCCCCCGCTGCTGATCGAGCAGATCAAGCACTTCTTCGAGAACTACAAGGATCTCGAGAAGGGCAAGTGGGTCAAGGTCGAAGGCTGGGGCAATGCCGACGCGGCCCGCGCCGAGATCACCAAGGCGGCTGCTGCTTATCAAAAGTAAGCACAACCTGCCTAACGAAAGCCGGCCACAAGCCGGCTTTTTAATGCCTGGGATTTAGCGCCGTTTCAGGGTGCGGGCGAAGAACGCCAGCATCTGCTTCCAACCATGCTCGGCCGCCTGCTCGTCATACACCGGGAAGTCCGGCTTCATCCAGCCGTGCTTGGCCGGGTAGGTTTCCGAGCTGTAGGTCACACCGGCGTCGGTGAGTGCCTTCTCGAAACGCTCGGCCATTTCCGGCGGGTAGCTGCCGTCGTTTTCCGCGGCGGCGATATAGACCTCGGCCTGCAGTGCAGACGCCGCGAGATGGGGGCTGTCGGCGGCGTCGGTGGCCAGGTTGCCGCCGTGGAAGCTGGCGATGGCGGCGAAGCGCTCCGGCCGTGCACCCGCGCAGGCGATGGCCATGCCGCCGCCCATGCAGAAGCCCACCGCGCCGATGCGCTGGCCGTGCACATCGCTGCGCCCATCGAGGTAGGCGATATAGGCATCGATATCGGCCGCCGCCTTGGCATTGCCGGTGGTGGCCATCAGCGGGCCGAGAATGGCGCGGAAATCGCCCTTGAACACTTCCTTGGGATCGAAGGGCCCGTAGGCGCCGTAGCGGTAGTAGGTATCCGGCAGCAGCACCACGTAGCCGGCATCGGCCAGCCGCTGGGCCATGGCCAGCACCGCAGGGCGAATGCCGCCGGCATCCATGTAGAAGATGACCGCCGGGCCGCCCTGCCCGTCAGCCGGCGTAAACACGTGGGCCGGGCACTGGCCGTCTGGCGTGGTGATGACGATTTGCTCGTGAGCCATGGTGATCCTCCGGTTGGATGCTGCCCGCCAGCGCCAGGCGACGGCAGGCATAAATGGGCGAACTCAGGTATTGGTCAACAGAACGGCAATCGAGTGCCCAAGCATTTCAGGCTGTGCGGGCCGGCAGAGCGTTGCTGCGCCCATAAAAAAGCCAGGGCAAATGCCCTGGCTTCGCATGCAACGGTTGACCCTATACCGCCTTGAGCCGCAGCTCCTTGGGCATGGAGAAGGTCACGTTCTCCGGGCGGCCGTCCAGTTCCTGGACGTTGCTGGCGCCCCATTCGCCGAGCTTGTCGATCACCCCACGCACCAGCACTTCCGGGGCCGAGGCGCCGGCGGTGATGCCGATGCCCTTGGCGCCCTCGAACCACTCGCGCCTGAGGTCTTCGGCGCCGTCGATCAAGTAGGCCGGAGTGCCAATGCGCTCGGCCAGTTCACGCAGGCGATTGGAGTTGGAACTGTTGGGGCTGCCGACCACCAGCAACACATCGCACTCGTCGGCCAATTGCTTGACCGCATCCTGGCGGTTCTGGGTGGCGTAGCAGATATCGTCCTTGCGCGGCCCGCCGATGTTGGGGAAGCGCGCGCGCAGGGCATCGATGACCTTGCTGGTGTCGTCCATCGACAGCGTGGTCTGGGTGACGAAGGCCAGGTTGTCGGGGTCGCGCACCTGCAGTTTGGCGACGTCGTCCTCGTCCTCCACCAGGTAGATGGCGCCGCCGTTGCTGGCGTCGTACTGGCCCATGGTGCCTTCGACTTCCGGGTGGCCTTCATGGCCGATAAGGATGCACTCGCGGCCGTCGCGGCTGTAGCGCACCACTTCCAAGTGCACCTTGGTGACCAGCGGGCAGGTGGCGTCGAACACTTTCAGGCCGCGGTTGGCGGCTTCGTTGCGCACCGCCTGGGACACACCGTGGGCGCTGAAGATGACGATCACGTCATCGGGCACCTGGTCCAGTTCTTCGACGAACACCGCGCCACGGTTGCGCAGATCCTCGACCACGAACTTGTTGTGCACCACTTCATGGCGCACGTAGATCGGTGGACCGAACACCTCGAGGGCGCGGTTGACGATCTCGATGGCGCGGTCGACACCGGCGCAGAAACCGCGGGGATTGGCGAGTTTGATTTGCATGATGGTTGTCTCGATTACGCGGCGCCACAGGCCTCATGGATACTGCTGGCGAGCATGAAGAACATTCACCACTTCCACAGCGTCAGCGGCTACTCGGTAAACCAGAATATAGTTTGGATGAGCGATCAGCTCACGTGTTCCAGGCACCCGACCAAAGCGATACAGGTAGGGATGCTCGGCCAACGGCAGCACTGCCGACTCCAGACGTTCCTTCAATTGCCTGGCAGCCTGAGGGTCTTCATTGGCGATGTAGCGAATGATCTGCAACAGATCGTCCCTGGCAGTGGCGCGCCAGACGATCGGCAGCATCAGCTACTGCGCCGCCGCGCCTCTGCTTCGCTAATGATGGCCTCGACATCGGCCATCACCTGATCATGAGCAACCACCCCGCGAACGTCTGCGAGAGATTCCGCGACCTTGCGGCGAAACCAGCCGTCGTGGCTGTCCGCCAATTCCTGGGTCTCGAACTCCGACACGATGGGGGAACGCTGTACGCTCATGACGCGGCCTCCATGTTAGCGGGCGACAAGGCACTCATCCTACACTGCCTAGACGGCTTTGACCTCAATGATCTCGACGTCGAAGGTCAGCGTCTTGCCGGCCAGCGGGTGGTTGAAGTCGATGGTCACCTGGGCGTCATCGAACGCTTTGACCACGCCCGGCAGCTCGGTATTGGCGGCGTCGTTGAAGATCACCAGCAGCCCTTCCGACAGCTCCATGTCCTGGAACTGCGAGCGCGGCATCACCTGCACGTTCTGCGGGTTGTGCTGGCCGAAGCCCTGCTCGGGCTCGACGGTCAGGCTGCGCTTGTCGCCGGCCTTGAAGCCGTACAGCGCGGACTCGAAGCCCGGCAGCAGGTTGCCGTCGCCGACCTTGAAGGTCGCCGGAGCTTTGCCTTCGGTGCTGTCGACCACATCGCCGTTATCCAGCTTCAGCGCGAAATGCAGGGTCACCTGCCGATCCGGGCCGATACGTACATCAGTCACGTGCCACCTCTTCTTCGGGCTTCTTGCTCTTGAACATGTCCAGCGCCAGCAGGATGGCGCCGACGGTGATCGCGCTGTCAGCGATATTGAAGGCTGGGAAATACCAGCTGCTCTGCCAGTGCACCAGGATGAAGTCGACCACGTGGCCGAAGATCACCCGGTCCACCAGGTTGCCCAGGGCGCCACCGAGTACCAGGGCCAGGCCGATGGCCAGCCAGGTTTCGTCAGCTTTGAGGCGCTTCATCCACACCACCAGAATCACGCTGACCACCACGGCGATCAGGGTGAACAACCAGCGCTGCCAGCCCGAGGCACCGGCCAGGAAGCTGAAGGCGGCGCCAGTGTTGTAGGCCAGGGTCCAGTCCAGCACCTGGGGGATCACGGTGATGCGTTCGTACATCTGCAGGTTGTTGTCGAACCAGAACTTGGTGACCTGGTCGATCACGAACACCACGACGCTGAGCCATACCCAGCCGAGCTTGCCGAAACGGGCGCTCATTGATTCATCTCCGCGATGCGGGCCAGGGCGTTACGCATGGTGGCGCACCTCGCCCGAACCTTCGATGTTGCTGATGCAACGGCCGCACAGCTCCGGATGCTCGGCGTGAGTACCGACATCGGCGCGCAGGTGCCAGCAACGGCCGCACTTGGCGTGGGCGGACTTGACGATCCTCAGCTTCAAACCTTCGACCTCGGTGACCACCGCATCGGCTGGCGCATCGCTCAGCGGCGCGGTAGCGGCGGCGGAGGTGATCAGCGCGAAGCGCAGCTCGTCGCCGAGCTTGCCCAGGTCGCCGCGCAGGGCGTCGTCACCGAACAGGGTCACTTCCGCCTGCAGGCTGGCGCCGATGGCCTTGCTTGCACGCAGGTTCTCCAGCTCCTTGTTGACCGCGCCCTTGACCGCCATGACGCGCTGCCAATAGGCGTTGTCCAGCTCGGCGCCCTCCGGCAGGCGGGCCAGGTTCTCGTACCAGGTGGCCAGCATCACCGACTCGGCGCGCTCGCCCGGCAGGAACTGCCAGATTTCCTCGGCGGTGAACGACAGGATCGGCGCGACCCAGCGCACCAGCGCCTCGCAGATGTGGAACAGCGCGCTCTGGCAGGAACGACGGGCGATGCTGTCCGGCGCGGTGGTGTACTGGCGGTCCTTGATGATGTCCAGGTAGAAGCCGCCCAGCTCCTGTACGCAGAAGTTGTGCACCTTGGAATACACGTTCCAGAAGCGGTACTCGGCGTAGGCTTCGGTCAGCTCGTCCTGCAGGCGCGCGGTGGCGTCCACCGCCCAGCGGTCCAGATCGAGCATCTGCTCGGCCGGCAGCAGGTCGGTAGCCGGGTTGAAGCCATTGAGGTTGGCCAGCATGAAACGCGCGGTGTTACGGATACGCCGGTAGGCGTCGGCACTGCGCTGCAGGATCTGGTCGGAAACCGCCATCTCGCCGGAATAGTCGGTGGAAGCGACCCACAGGCGCAGGATGTCGGCGCCCATGCTGTCGATAACCTTCTGCGGCGCGACCACGTTGCCGAGGGACTTGGACTGCTTGCGGCCCTGCTCGTCGACGGTGAAGCCGTGGGTCAGCAGTTCCTTGTACGGCGCGTGGCCGTCGATGGCGCAGCCGGTCAGCAGGGACGAATGGAACCAGCCGCGGTGCTGGTCGGAGCCTTCCAGGTACAGGTCGGCCACCGGGCCAGAGGCATGCGCCAGCTCGGCGTGGGAGCCGCGCAGCACGTGCCAGTGGGTGGTGCCGGAGTCGAACCACACGTCCAGGGTGTCGCGGCTCTTGTCGTACTGGTCGGCCTCGGCGCCCAGCAGCTCGGCGGCGTCCAGCTTGAACCAGGCTTCGATGCCCTCTTGCTCGACGCGCTTGGCAACTTCTTCCATCAGCTCGACGGTACGCGGGTGCAGCTCGCCGCTCTCCTTGTGGGTGAAGAACGGGATCGGCACGCCCCAGTTGCGCTGCCGCGAGATGCACCAGTCCGGACGACCGGCGATCATGCTGTGCAGGCGCGCCTGGCCCCAGGCCGGGATGAACCTGGTGTCTTCGATGGCCGCCAGGGAGCGCTCACGCAGAGTACCGCCCTCTTTCGGTTTGCTATCCATGCCCACGAACCACTGCGCGGTGGCGCGGTAGATCAGCGGGGTCTTGTGGCGCCAGCAGTGCATGTAGCTGTGGCTGATGGTGGCGTGCTTGAGCAGCGCACCCACTTCCTCGAGCTTGGCGATGATCGCCGGTGTGGCCTTCCAGATGAACTGGCCGCCGAAGAACGGCAGCGAATCGACGTATACACCGTTGCTCTGCACCGGGTTGAGGATCTCGTCGTTGCTCATGCCGTAGCGCTTGCAGCTCTGGAAGTCGTCCTCGCCGTAGGCCGGCGCGGAGTGGACGATACCGGTACCGGCGCCCAGCTCGACGTAGTCGGCCAGGTACAGCGGCGACAGGCGGTCATAGAACGGATGACGGAAGTTGATCAGTTCCAGCGCCGAACCTTCGGCGGTGGCCACTACCTGGCCTTCGAGGCCGAAGCGCTGCAGGCAGCTCTCGACCATCTCCTCGGCCAGCAGCAGCAGGCGGTCGCCCACATCTACCAGCGCGTAAGTGAATTCCGGGTGCACGTTCAGCGCCTGGTTGGCCGGGATGGTCCAGGGCGTGGTGGTCCAGATGACGATGGCGGTCGGCTTGCTCAGGCTGGCCAGGCCGAAGGCGGCGGCCAGCTTGTCGGCATCTTCCACCGGGAAGGCCACGTCGATGGCTTCGGACTTCTTGTCCTGGTACTCGACCTCGGCCTCGGCCAGGGCCGAACCGCAGTCGAAGCAGAAGTTGACGGGCTTGAGGCCCTTGAACACGAAGCCGTTCTTGACCATTTCCGCCAGGGCACGGATCTCGCCGGCCTCGTTGGCGAAGTTCATGGTCAGGTAGGGGTTGTTCCAGTCACCCAGCACACCGAGGCGGATGAAGTTGGCCTTCTGCTCCTCGACCTGCTCGGCGGCGTAGGTGCGGCAACGCTCGCGGGTCAGATCGGCCGGCTGGTTCTTGCCGAAGGTGGTCTCGACCTTGTGCTCGATCGGCAGGCCGTGGCAATCCCAGCCCGGCACGTAGGGAGCATCAAAGCCGGCCAAGGTCTTGGAGCGGGTGATGATGTCCTTGAGGATCTTGTTCAGCGCGTGACCGATGTGGATGCTGCCGTTGGCATAGGGCGGGCCGTCGTGCAGCACGAATTTCGGGCGGCCTTCGCCAGCCTTGCGCAGTTTTTCGTACAGACCAATATCAATCCAGCGCTGCAGGGTCTGCGGCTCGCGTTGCGGCAGGCCAGCCTTCATCGGGAAGGGAGTATCGGGCAGGTTCAGCGTGGCTTTGTAATCGGTCATGTCGGGCTCTTCATCAGCGGTTGGCGCTGCCAATGGTCGCGGGCAGCGGCAATGTCGGCCGCAATGGCCGTCTTCAATGCCTCGAGCGAGGCGAAACGCTGCTCATCGCGCAGCTTGTGGTGGAAAGCCACCGTCAAACGCCGGCCATACAGGTCACCGGCAAAATCCAGCAGGTGCACCTCGAGGTGGGCGCTCCCGTCACCGGCCACGCTGGGGCGCACGCCGATATTGGCGACCCCCGGCCATGGCTGGCCGTCTATCTCGACACTGACCAGGTACACCCCGGTCAGCGGTACACGTTTGCGCTTGAGCTGCACGTTGGCGGTCGGCGCATTCAGCTGGCGGCCGAGCTTCTGGCCATGCAGCACCCGCCCGACGATGCGAAACGGCCGGCCCAGCATGCGTTCGGCGACGGCGAAGTCGCCGCTGGCCAGGGCCTCGCGCACCCGCGTGCTGCTGACCCGCTGCCCTTCGATCTCCACGGTCTTGGCGGCTTCGACGCTGAAGCCTTCGCGCTGCGCGGCCTCGGCCAGAAAGGCGAAATCCCCGGCACGGTCGCAACCGAAGCGGAAATCGTCGCCTACTTCCAGATGCAGGACGCCAAGCCCATCGACCAGCACGCGCTGCACGAACTCGGCGGCGCTCAGTTCCCGCAGGCGCGGGTTGAAGGTCAGGCACAGCACCCGGTCGACGCCTTCGGCAGCCAGCAGGGCAAGCTTGTCACGCAGGCGGCTCAGGCGTGCCGGCGCGCCCGCGGGGTCGAAGTATTCACGGGGCTGCGGCTCGAACAGCACCACGCAGCTCGGCACGCCCAGCTCCGCCGCGCGCTCACGCAAACGCGCCAGAATCGCCTGGTGGCCACGGTGAACGCCGTCGAAATTACCGATGGTGGCGACACAGCCCCGATGCTGGGGCCGCAGATTATGAAGGCCTCGAACCAGCTGCATAACGCGCTTCTTGCTCACAAAGTGGCCAATTATACGCACAGCGGCTGGCGCCGGGTAGCGGATACGGCGCGCTCATTTGGCCGGCGCCACACCGTCATCAGGCAATCGAGCGTCGGGAGAAGTCGCGCAGCCGGAACCCCAGGATGCCCAGCACGGCGAAATAGCTCAGCGCGCCAGCGGCCACCAGCGCGCCGAGGCGCATCAGGCGAGCCAGCATGTTGCCGTCGCTCCAGGCCGGCATCAGCCAGAGCATGCCGACCAGCACCACCACCATCACCAGCAGCGCCGCCAGCAGCTTGCCGCTGAACATCGCCCAGCCCGGTTGCGGCTGATAGAGGCCGCGCGTGCGCAACTTCCAGAACAGCAGGCTGGCATTCAGGCAGGCGGCCAGGCCGATGGCCAATGCCAGGCCGGCATGGGCCAGGGGAATGACGAAAACGAACAACAGGTTCATCACCTGGGTCATCAGCAGGGTGAACATGGCGATACGCACCGGCGTGCGAATGTCCTGGCGCGCATAGAAGGCCGGCGCCAGCACCTTGACCAGCAACATGCCCAGCAGCCCCAGCGAGTAGGCCAGCAAGGCGCGCTGGGTCATCTCGGCGTCGGTGGCGGTGAAGTTGCCGTACTGGAACAGCGACACCACCAGCGGCTCGGCCAGCAGGGCCAGGGCCAGGGCACAGGGCAGCGCCAGCAGGATGCACAGGCGCAGGCCCCAGTCGAGCAGCTTCGAATAGGCGGCCGGATCCTCGGCGGCATGGGTCTTGGCCAGCGACGGCAGCAGGATGGTACCCAGGGCGACGCCCAGCACGCCCGACGGCAACTCCATCAGACGGTCGGCGTAATACATCCAGGACACGGAACCGGCGACCAGAAAGGAGGCGAAGATGGTGTTGATGATCAGCGAGATCTGCGCCACCGACACACCGAGGATCGCCGGCCCCATCTGCCGCAGCACGCGCCACACGCCGCTGTCGCGCAGGTTGAGACGCGGCAGCACCAGGAGGCCGATCTTGCGCAGGTGTGGCAGCTGATAGAGCAGCTGCAGCAGGCCGCCGACCAGCACCGCCCAGCCCATGGCCATGATCGGCGGGTCGAAGTACGGGGTCAGGAACAGCGCGAAGACGATCATGCTGACGTTCAGCAGGGTCGGCACGAAGGCCGGCACCGCAAAGCGGTTCCAGGTATTGAGCAGCGCGCTGGCGAAGGACGACAGGGAGATCAGCAGGATATAAGGAAAGGTCACCCGCAACAGATCGCTGGTCAGCTCGAAGCGCTCGGGGTTGTCGCTGAAGCCTGGCGCCGAGGCCCAGACGATCCAGGGGGCAGCCAGCACGCCGAGCAAGGTTACCAGAGCGAGAATCAGCGTCAGCTGGCCAGCCACGTAGGCGACGAAGGTGCGGGTCGCCTCCTCGCCCTTCTGGGTCTTGTACTCGGCCAGGATCGGCACGAAAGCCTGGGAAAAGGCTCCTTCGGCAAAGATGCGGCGCAGCAGGTTGGGCAGCTTGAAGGCCACCACGAAGGCATCCGAGGCGATACCCGCACCGAAGATCCGGGCCATGATGGTGTCGCGCACGAAACCCAGAACCCGCGACAACATGGTGATGGAACTGACCGCGGCCAGCGACTTGAGAAGATTCATTCGGCAGGGATGCTCAATCGGCGTTTACTGGATCGAATTCGGCGCGCGCGTCACGCGCCAGCAACAGACCGCGCCGGCCACCGAAGGTGCAACGGCGCCGGTGCGGCCGGGAGTGTAGAATCGCCGACGCGATAAAGCACCCCTCGTCTCGTTCGCCCTGCGACGACTGACGCAGTATCGACCTTGACAAGTGCTTCGGTCGCCTGCATGATTCGCGGCCTTATTTGTCTGTAACCCCTTAGTTTTCGAGGAGCTTGACGGTGGCCAATACACCTTCTGCCAAAAAACGCGCAAAACAGGCTGAGAAGCGTCGTAGCCATAACGCCAGCCTGCGCTCCATGGTTCGTACCTACATCAAGAACGTAGTCAAGGCCATCGACGCCAAAGACCACGAGAAAGCACAAGCTGCTTACGTTCTGGCTGTGCCTGTGATCGACCGTATGGCCGACAAGGGCATCATCCACAAGAACAAGGCCGCTCGTCACAAGAGCCGCCTGAACGGTCACGTCAAAGCACTCAGCCAAGCTGCTGCCTAAGCGTACCGCTTCATGAAGACCGGCCCCAGGGCCGGTTTTTTATTGCCCGGAGAAAAGTACCGCCCTCACCCCCGGGCCCTCCGCGCGCGCTGACCACCCAGCCGACAAGCCGCAGCCGAGCGAGCCGGCTTGCAAGCCCCAGGCACACCGAGGCGACGCCACCAGGCAAGCGGAGCCGCCGACAAAGACGGCTCCCGAATTGCCCGGGCAAAACGAAGCGCCCTACCGATTCGCCGACCCGAGCAACGGCCGCCGACTCAGCTACCCTTCGGCCAGGGCAGGATCGGGATGGCCGTCACCGCATTTTGCGGGCTGCCCTCGATGATGCGATCGCTGTAGACCAGGTACACCAGGGTGTTGCGCTTCTGGTCGAAGAAGCGCACGACCTGCATGGTCTTGAACACCAGCGAGGTACGCTCGCGAAATACCTCCTCGCCATCCTTGAGCTCGCCGGCAAAGCTGATCGGCCCCACCTGGCGGCAGGCGATCGAAGCCTCGGCGCGATCCTCGGCCAGACCGAGGCCACCTTTCACACCGCCGGTCTTGGCCCGCGACAGGTAGCAGGTCACGCCCGCCACCTTCGGATCGTCAAAGGCCTCGACCACAATCTTGTCGTTTGGCCCGAGCCACTTGAACACGGTAGACACCTGCCCGATTTCCTCGGCAGACACCCACAGCGGCAACAGACACAACAACCCCAGCCATCCCGCCTTCATACGTCACCCCTTCGATGGATACCGACAGAACCGCTCTTCGCTTGCAGGCTGCAGCTCGTAGCGCCCTAAACCAGAATCAGATTGTCGCGATGCACCAGCTCCGGCTCGTCGACGTAACCGAGCAGGCGCTCGATCTCGTCCGAAGGGCGACCGATGATCTTCTGCGCCTCCAGGGCGCTGTAGTTGACCAGGCCGCGGGCGATCTCCCGGCCATCCGGCGCCACGCAGATCACCATCTCGCCACGGCGGAAGCTGCCCTGCACGGCCTTGACGCCGACCGGCAGCAAACTCTTGCGGTCGGAGACCAGCGCCTTGACCGCGCCATCGTCGAGCACCAGGGTGCCGCGGGTCTGCAGGTGCCCGGCCAGCCACTGCTTGCGCGCCGCCAGCATGCCGCGCTCGGGCACCAGCAGGGTGCCGAGCAGCTCGCCAGCCTTGAGCCGCGCCAATACCTGCTCGATGGCACCGCCGACGATCACCGTGTGCGCCCCGGAACGGGCCGCCAGGCGCGCCGCGCGCAGCTTGGTCTGCATGCCGCCGCGCCCCAGGGCACCACCCACGCCACCGGCCACGGCATCCAGGGCCGGGTCGTCGGCGCGCGCCTCGTGGATCAGCTGGGCATCGGGATTGTTGCGCGGATCGGCATCGAACATGCCGTCGCGGTCGGTAAGGATCACCAGCAGATCAGCTTCCACCAAGTTGGCCACCAGCGCAGCCAGGGTGTCGTTATCGCCGAACCGGATACCGTCGGTGACCACGGTGTCGTTCTCGTTGATCACCGGCACCACGTCGAGCTCGACCAGGGTGCGCAGGGTGCTGCGCGCGTTGAGGTAGCGCTTGCGGTCGGACAGGTCGTCATGGGTCAGGAGGATCTGCGCGGTGCGCCGACCATGCTCGCCGAAGCTCGACTCCCAGGCCTGCACCAGGCCCATCTGGCCGATCGCGGCGGCGGCCTGCAGCTCGTGGATGGCGCTCGGGCGCGCCGCCCAGCCCAGGCGACTCATCCCCGCTGCCACCGCACCGGAGGACACCAGCACCAGCTCGACGCCCTGCGCCCGCAGTGCGACCATCTGCTCGACCCACACCGCCATGGCGCCGCGATCCAGCCCCTTGCCATCGGCGGTCAGCAAGGCACTGCCGATCTTCACCACCCAGCGCTGCGCACCACTTACCTTGTCACGCATGTTTTCCAACCCCAGCCAGACGCACATTTTCGCAAGCCGCTACCCGCGGCAACGGCCAAACCTACAAAAACGCCGCTAAAAAGCGGCGTCTGTCGTCCCATCAATCCCGGACGTAAATGATTTCCGGGCCATCCTCGTCATCTTCCTCGTCCCAGAAGCTGTCGTCTTCCTCGACGTCGCCCACGGCGCGCACCCCGGAACGGCGCAGCGCGCGCTTGTCGTCCAGCGCCTGCAACTGGGCACGTGCCTCATCTTCGATGCGTTGATCGAGCTCGGCAAGCTCGGCGGCATATTCGGGGTTCTCCTGAATACGCTCGGCACGCGCCTCGAGGAAATCCATGATGTCGTAGCACAGCTGCTCGGTGCCTTCGCGCGCCAGGGCGGAGACCACGTAGACCGGGCCTTCCCATTCGAGCCGCGCTTTGATCTCGGCGACCCGCTGCTCCTTCTCCTCATCGAGGATCTGGTCGGCCTTGTTGAGCACCAACCAGCGCTCGCGCTCGGCCAGCGCCGGGCTGAACTTGGTCAGTTCGGCGACGATGGTGGCAGCGGCTTCGGCCGGGTCGGTCAAGTCCAGCGGCGCCATGTCGACGAGGTGCAGCAGCAGACGGGTACGCGCCAGGTGCTTGAGGAAGCGAATGCCCAGCCCGGCGCCCTCGGAGGCACCCTCGATCAAACCGGGAATGTCGGCGACCACGAAACTCTTGTAGCGGTCGACGCTGACCACACCCAGGTTCGGCACCAGGGTGGTGAAGGGGTAATCGGCGACTTTCGGCTTGGCCGCCGACACCGAGCGAATGAAGGTGCTCTTGCCCGCATTCGGCAGACCGAGCAGGCCGACGTCCGCCAGCACCTTCAATTCCAGCTTGAGGTCGCGCGCCTCACCCGGCTTGCCGGGCGTGGTCTGGCGCGGGGCACGGTTGGTGCTCGACTTGAAGCGGGTGTTGCCCAGCCCATGCCAGCCGCCCTGGGCCACCATCAGGCGCTGCCCGGCCTTGGTCAGGTCGCCAATCACTTCCTGGGTACCGGCATCGATGACCGTGGTGCCGATCGGCACCGGCAGGATCAGGTCTTCGCCCTTGGCACCGGTGCAGTCGGTGCTGCCGCCCTTCTCACCATTGGGCGCCTGGAAGCGCCGGGTATAGCGGTAGTCCACCAGGGTATTGAGGTTGGCCATGGCCTCGATGTAGATCGAGCCACCGTCGCCACCATCACCACCGTTGGGGCCACCGTTCTCGATGAACTTCTCGCGACGGAAGCTCATCATGCCGTTGCCGCCATCGCCGGCCTTTACAGAAATCGATACTTCATCGACGAATTTCATGGGTACACCTCCCGCCATAATCGCGGGTCACTGAAACAGGAAACACCGGGTGCTTGCGAAATTGCCCTGAAACCACCCGCGTCAACCCAGGACAGTTTGGCAAGAACCCACAGGATGCGCGCTTGCAGCGGCCCGAAGAGGGCGAAGCAGCAAACCGAGCGCAACAGGATACAGAAACAAAAAAGCCCCGTCGCAGGACGGGGCTTTTCCAGCAACTTCGCGATTAGGCCGCGACGACGCTTACGTAGCGGCGACCGAAGGCACCTTTGACTTCGAACTTGATCACGCCTTCGATTTTCGCGAACAGGGTGTGATCCTTGCCCATGCCAACGCCGTAGCCAGCGTGGAACTGGGTGCCGCGCTGACGCACGATGATGTTGCCAGGAACGATTTTCTGGCCGCCATACATCTTCACGCCAAGGCGTTTGGCTTCTGAGTCGCGACCGTTGCGGGTACTACCGCCAGCTTTTTTGTGTGCCATGAGTTCAATACTCCTATAAAGGGCTCAGACGAAACGAATCAGGCCTGAATACCGGTGATTTTGATCTCAGTGAACCACTGACGGTGGCCCTGACGCTTCATGTGGTGCTTACGACGACGGAACTTGATGATGGTGACCTTATCGTGACGACCTTGCGAAACGACTTCAGCCGATACCTTGGCGCCTTCGACGACAGGGGCGCCGATGGTGACGTCATCACCGTTGCCAACCAGCAACACGCGGTCGAAAGTCAGCGCTTCGCCAGCGGCCAGCTCCAGTTTCTCGACCTTGAGGAATTCGCCTTCGGTGACTTTGTATTGCTTGCCACCAGTAACAATTACTGCGTACATGGTAAATCTCCGTTGATCCTGCTCACCCAGCGCTTTATAGGAATAACTGTTGGCTGGCATGGCTGCTCGGGGCCGGATGGACACCCGTGCAATTGCGTAAGGCAGGGAAATACCCAGGGGGAAGTTCAGGGTGCGCGATTGTACGCAAGCCACTGGAACTGCGCAAGCGCCGCCTGCCATCGCCTTGACAGCCCCCACCCTGCCCCCTAGCATGCCGCGCAAACTAGGGCCTATTACGGTCGATAGTGCCTGCCCAAGGAGCTTATGTCGCCGATGCAACCCCAGGCTTTTTACAGTGTGGTAGCGGATGATTTCACCGCTGTTGACGGCATTATCCGTCAGCAACTGGTGTCCCGCGTCCCGCTGGTCGAGAAGATCGGCGACTACATCATCTCCGCTGGCGGCAAGCGCCTGCGCCCACTGCTGGTGCTGCTCAGCGGCAAGGCCCTGGGCCTGGACGACGAGCGTCTGCGCCTGCTGGCGGCCACCATCGAATTCCTGCACACCGCCACCCTGCTGCACGACGACGTGGTCGACATGTCCGACATGCGCCGCGGCCGCAGCACCGCCAATGCTCAGTGGGGCAATGCACCCAGCGTGCTGGTCGGTGACTTCCTGTATTCGCGCTCGTTCGAGATGCTGGTCGAACTCGGCTCGATGCCGGTGATGAAGATCCTCTCCAAGGCCACGCGGGTGATCGCCGAGGGCGAGGTGCTGCAGCTGTCGAAGATCCGTGACGCCAGCACCAGCGAAGAAACCTACATGGAAGTCATCCGCGGCAAGACCGCCATGCTGTTCGAGGCCTCGACCCAGAGCGCCGCCGCGCTGGCCGAAGCGACCGCCGAGCAGAACGAGGCGTTGCGCCTGTTCGGTGACCACTTGGGGGTTGCCTTCCAACTGGTCGATGACCTGCTCGACTACAAGGGCGATGCGGCGACCCTAGGCAAGAACGTCGGCGACGATCTGGCCGAGGGCAAGCCGACCCTGCCGCTGATCTACACCATGCGCGAAGGCAACGCTGAACAGGCCGCCCTGGTGCGCCAGGCGATCCAGAAAGGTGGCCTGGAAGACCTGGAAAGCATCCGCGAGGCGGTGCAGGCCGCCGGCGCCCTGGACTACACCGCCAATCTGGCACGCGACTACGCCGAACGCGCCATCGCTTGCCTGGAAGTGCTGCCCGCCAGCGCCTACCGCGATGCCCTGGTCGAGCTGAGCCACTTCGCCGTGGCCCGCACGCACTGAAGGCAGGTAGCGCGAGTTCGAAAGCCCGTCCCAGCGACGGGCTTTTTTATGCCCGGAACTACCTGCTGCGCAGGGCAGACCGGGACGCCGGCCGCGTGTAGGCACTTATCTGCAGCAACATGCCACGGCGTGCCGCCTTCGGCGAGTACGCTCTAGAGTTGAAACGGCCTGAACCTGCTCAGCCAAGGCAGCGGCAGATCGACGAAAGGTGCGATTAAGGCTTGCTATTAACGTAATAAGAATTATTCTCATATCTACCACTCACTCAGGGAGATGCGAGCATGACTTATCTGATAGACGCCTGGCTGGACCGTCCCCATCCCTACCTGCGCATCCTGCACCGCGAGACAGGCGAAGTCTGCGCCGTGCTCGAAGAGGACGCGCTGGATGAACTGCGCAAACAGGGTGATCTGGATTTGCACGAACTGAGCTCGAGCGAGCCGCTGATCCTCAAGGAACTGGTGCGCAGCCTGTTCCTGTACTGCTATGCCCGGGCATTGCGCCCGTGACACTTATCCGAAGGCTCGCGAGCTAGAGCCCTGCAAGGCAAAAATAGGCGAAGAAGCGGAGTGTACTTTTGTACATGAGCATTCTGAGTCTATTTTTAACGCCGCAGGGCCGACGCGCAGCAGCCTTCGCAGTTTCGTAGGGTGGACAACGCTCTTTTTGTCCACCACCGCGATTGCAGAGCGGTGGGCGGATAAAGCCTCAGCTACGCGCCCCGGTCCACCCTACGTATGTCCGCTAGCGCCAGCTAACTGTCAAAATCGACGAATCTGAGTTGGAAGACTTTGAACAGTTCTAAAGCTCGCGAGCTGGAGCCCTGGGAGCTTCTAACGCCGCAGGGCCGAAGCGTTAGCGCTTACAGGATGTCGAGCAGCTCGACGTCGAACACCAGCACGCTATGCGGCGGGATGCTGCCAACGCCCTGGGCGCCGTAGGCCAGTTCGCTCGGCACGTACAGGCGCCATTTGCTGCCGGTGCCCATCAGTTGCAGGGCTTCGGTCCAGCCGGCGATGACGCCACCGACCGGGAATTCGGCGGGCTGGCCACGCTCGTAGGAGCTGTCGAACACGCTGCCGTCGATCAGGGTGCCGTGGTAATGGGTACGCACGCTGTCGTCGCGCGATGGCTTGGCGCCCTCGCCCGCGGTCAGCACTTCGTACTGCAGGCCAGAGGCCAGTACGGTGACGCCGTCACGCTTGGCGTTCTCGGCCAGGAAGGCCAGACCGGCGCCGGCGGCCGCTTCGGCCTTGGCCTTGGCTTCGGCCTGCATGACATCGCGGATGACCTTGAAGCTGGCCGACAGCTCGGCTTCGCCGACACGGCTCTGCTGACCGGCAAAGGCATCGGCCAGGCCGGCCAGCACGGCATCCAGGCTCACGCCCGGCGGCGGGTTGTCACGCAGCTGGCCGCCCAGTTGGCGGCCAATGCCGTAGCTGACGCGCGCTTCGTCAGTGGAAAGATCGAGTTCGGACATGTCGCCGCTCCGCTAGCAGGAAAAAGGCCGGCTAGCCTATCACGGTTCCAGCCGCCGCCCGTGCCTTAGAACCTGTTCACGATCTAGCGAGCTAGAGCCATACAAGGCCTAGGCGGCCCCACAAAAACAGGCGAGGAAGCGGACTGGGCTCGCACACGAGTTTACGTGCTGTAAATGAGCATTCTGAGTCTGTTTTTAACGCCGTAGGGCCGACGCGCAGCAGATCGTGAACAGGTTCTTACCAGCGGCTGCGCAGGCCGACCGGTACACGCAGGGCGTCGCGGGTGCCGCCCGGCAATCCGCACATCTCGTCGTAGGCCGAGGCATGCACCAGAAACAGCGGCACGTCCGGCAACTCCTCGAGCAGGTCACGGGCGTGTTCCACCGAGCGCAGGTGCAGGTTGCGTCCCGCAGCGTCGCGCAGGTAGGCGCGTTGCTCGGTGCCGAGAATCTGCAGCAGGTAGATGCCACCTTCCAGGGAAATCAGTTCGAGCTCGCTCACCGCGCCGGCGCGCGCCGCGTGCAGCAATTCAGGCAGGGTCATGGCAGGTCCTCGCAGGCAAGAAGCGCCACTATACGATTGTCGGCGCGTCGATAACAAAACGCCCGGCGCGCGCTGGGCGGGCCGGGCGTCTGCCTTGGACAGCGACGATCAGTGCTTGGTCAGCTTGTCCAGGTAACCCATGGCGAAGGCCGAGACCACGAAGGTCATGTGGATGATCACGTACCACATCAGGTGGTCGGGGTCATGGTTGCGGGCATCCATGAACACCCGCAGCAGGTGGATCGAGGAAATCGCCACGATGGAGGCCGCTACCTTCATCTTCAGCGAGCTGGAATCCATCTTGCCGAGCCAGGCGAGCTTTTCCTTGTTGTCGTCGATATCCAGCTGGGAGACGAAGTTCTCGTAGCCGGACATCATCACCATCACCAGCAGGCCACCGACCAGCGCCATGTCGACCAGCGACAGCAGGACCAGGATCAGCTCCGCCTCGGCCATGGCGAAGATGTTGGGCAGGATATGGAAGATTTCCTGGAAGAACTTCAGGGCCAGTGCCAGCAGCCCCAGCGACAGACCGAAATAGATGGGGGCCAGCAACCAGCGCGATGCGTACATCGCGTTTTCGATAAAGCGTTCCATGGACTCTCACAGGTAATGGACAGGCGAGCGAGTATACCCAGCGTCCGACCACAGGCAAGCCGCGCCGGTTCGCCGGGCATTGCAGGGAATCCGGCCAGGGGCGGCGCCCGGGCGCTTGTGGATAAGATCTGCGGCCTGGCGTCGCAGCCTGACCGACGGGTCGCGCCACGAACGCGGCGCAGACGATCGCTCAACTATCGGGCAATGACAGGGATACGCGCCGCGACGCGCGGCGTGCAGCGTTCAAACGGCGCAGTTGAGCCTGGGCATGCAGGCGCCAGATCGGCGCTTCGTGGCAGGTGCAGTAGCCCTGGCCGGCCAGGCTCTCGGCAATGTCCTCGAGCAGCTGCTCGACGACCAGAGGCCCGTGGAATGGGCCTTGTGCCTTGACGGCGGAGGGTTGCCGGGCAGACAGGCCGGCAACGCAGATCAGCGTCCACAAGCCTTGCTCCCCCGCCAGGGGCAGCACCGTGCATTCGATACGGGTGGTCACGCCAAGACAATCACGGGTCAGGCAGAGGCTACGCGACATGGCGGCGATCCTCGCAGAGACAGACCTGCAGCCTACACCCGTAGCGCCTGCCGGCAAAGGCAGGTTTATACACAAAAGCTGTGGATAACCTTGTGCATGACAGGTGCGCAAGCCCCTGCATGCTGCCGGCCCAACGGCGGCGGGCGAGCCGATCAGTGAATGATCAGCCCGCCCTGGCGCCCTACTCCGGCGTCGGCTTCTTGGCCCGGGGCTTGTTGGGCTTTTCCGGCAGCGCCGCGGTGAGCGCTTCCTTGGCCTGCTCGGGCTTGTCTTCCTCGCCCATGCCGATTTCGGCGATCTCGCGCAGGCGCTCGACCACCCGTGCGTTCACGCTGCCGGTGGGGAACTGACCCTTGTCGTTCGGCGTGCCGGCATCCTCGCCGACCAGCAGGCTCAGCGCCTCGTCCACATGGCGCACGGCGTAGATATGGAACTGCCCGGCGCGCACGGCCTGCAGCACACGCTCGTCGAGCATCAGGGTGGAGACGTTGGAGTGCGGGATGATCGCCCCCTGTTCACCGGTCAGGCCACGGGCCTCGCAGAGGCGGAAGAAGCCCTCGATCTTCTCGTTGACCCCGCCGACCGCCTGCACCTCGCCGAACTGGTTGATCGACCCGGTGATGGCGAAACACTGCTTGAGCGGTGTGCGTGACAGCGCCGAGATCAGCGTGCACACCTCGCCGAGGGAGGCGCTGTCGCCGTCCACGTAACCGTAGGACTGCTCCAGGGCAATGCTCGCCGAGATCTCCAGGGGGAATTCCTGGGCGTAGCGGCTGCCGAGGAACCCGGTGAGGATCATCACGCCCTTGGAGTGGATCGGCTGTCCGAGGTTGACCTCGCGCTCGATGTCGACGATGCCCGAGCCGCCCGGGTAGACGGTGGCGGAGATCCGCGCCGGCACGCCAAAGGCCGAGTCGCCGACTTCCAGCACGGTCAGGCCGTTGCATTTGCCGATGGCCGCCCCGGCGGTGTCGATCAGGATGATGCCGGCCAGCATGTCGTCGATGATCCGCGCCGAGACGCGCCCGGTGCGGGTGGCCTTGGCCTTGAGCGCGCGCTCGATGTGGTCGGCGTCGGTGACCGCTTCACCGGCCAGGTTGCGGATGAAGTCCGCCTCGCTGACCAGCTGGAACAGGTCGCCGATACGTGCCGACAGGCGCCCCTGGTGTTCGGCCAGGCGCGCGCTGTAGGTGGCCAGGCGCGCCACCGCGGCGGCGCTCAGCGGCGCCATGCCTTCCTCGGTGGTGCGGGTCTTCATCAGCTGGGCGAACTGCTCCAGGCTGTCGTCGGCCAGGGGGATGTCCTCGTCGAAATCCACCAGCACCCGGAACATCTCCTGGAAGTCCGGATCGGCGTCCTGCAGCGCGTAGTACAGCTGACGCGAGCCGATGATCACCACCTTGAGCTGCAGCGGCACGGTTTCCGGATTGAGGGTCACGGTGGCGATGCGACCGAGGTCGGCCAGCGGCGACTCCATCTTCAGCTTGCGCGACTGCAGGGCGCGCTTGAGCGCCTCCCACACGAACGGCTCGCTGAGGAATTTCTCCGCCTCGAGGATCAGGAAGCCACCGTTGGCGCGGTGCAGCGCACCCGGGCGCAACTGGCGATAGCTGGTGTAGAGCGCGCCCTGGTCGGTGTTGTACTCGATGCGCCCGAACAGGTTGTCGTAGGTCGGGTGGGGCTCGAACACCACCGGCGCGCCACCATCGACGTGGTGGCCGACGATCAGGCTCGGGCAATACAGCTCCTCGAGCAGCTTGCGGGTCTGGGCGTCGGGCTTTTCCACCTCGATCAGCAGGTCGATCACGCTCTTCAGCAGGTCCACCTGCATGGCCTGCAGGTATGCGCACACCCCGGCGTTCTCGGCGTACTTCTCCGAGAGCGGCGCCAGCAGCGGCTGCAGGGCGACGGTGATGGTTTCCTCGTTGAGCTGGCGCAACGCGTTGCTGGATTCGCGCTTCCATTGCGGCAGGCTGGCCAGCTCCTCGTTGAGACGCTCCTCCAGGGCGGCGATGTCGGCGTGGAAGCGCTCGCGGTCGGCTTCCGGCAGCTGGGCGAACTCGGCCTCGTCCAGCGCCTTGCCGTCGAGCATCGGCGTGAAGGCGATGTTGCTGCTGTCGCGATACAGGGCGATGCCGCGCTCCAGCGACAGCTTTTCGATGACGTCCAGGGCCTGGTCGTAGCGCTTGTTGAAGGCGCGGTCGATGGCGCTCTTCTTCTGCTGGAAGGACGGGTGCTCGAACACCGCCGGGAAGGTCGCCAGCAGGTTGTCGATCAGCGCGTTGATGTCGGCGATGAACTCGCTGGCCGTGCCCGGCGCCAGTTCCACCGCGCGGGGCTCGCGGGGCTCGTCGAAGTGGTTGACGTAGACTCGGTCCGGCGGGGTCTCCAGGCGCTTGCCCTCGGCCTGCAGGTAGCGTTTGACGAACGAGAAGCGACCGGTGCCCGGTTCGCCCATGACGAACACGTTGTAGCCGGGGCGCGGCATGGCCACGCCGAACTGCAGCGCCTGCACGGCGCGTTCCTGGCCGAGCACGCCGCGAAAGGGTTCCAGGTCATCGGTGGTGGTGAAGGCGAACTGCGTGGGCGAGAAGGGACGGGTGAGTGCATCGGGCGCCAGGCGCAGGCCGGCTGCAACGGGATCGGGCATCGGGGATCCTTAAATACCGCGGAGAGTTGCCTGCATTCTCGCGCTGCCCACTTCCCCCTGGCAAGGCACCCGTGCCGACTGGCGCAGAAAGCAAAACGCCCGCAACGGGTGCGGGCGCCTGGCGGTGCAGCGGGGCTTACAGGTAGAAGGCTTTCAGCGGCGGGAAGCCGTTGAATTCCACCGCGCTGTAGCTGGTGGTGTAGGCACCGGTGGAGAACCAGTACAGGCGGTCGCCGCTGGCCAGGTTCAGGGGCAGGCCGTACTTGTAGTGCTCGTACATGATGTCGGCGCTGTCGCAGGTCGGGCCGGCGATCACCACCTCTTCCATCTCACCCTTCTTCTCGGTCCAGATCGGGAACTTGATGGACTCGTCCATGGTTTCGATCAGACCGCTGAACTTGCCCACGTCGGTGTACACCCAGCGCTCGACGGCGGTGCGCGACTTGCGCGCCACCAGCACCACTTCACTGACCAGCACGCCGGCGTTGGCGATCAGCGAACGGCCCGGCTCGAGAATGATTTCCGGCAGTTGGTCGCCGAAGTCCTCCTTGAGGAAGCGGATGATTTCCTCGGCGTAGGTTTCCAGGCTGTTGGTGCGGGTGATGTAGTTGGCCGGGAAGCCGCCGCCCATGTTGATCATCTGCAGCTCGATGCCGTCTTCTTCCTTGAGGCGCTCGAAGATCACCTTGACCTTGGCGATGGCCGCGTCCCACACGTCGATATCGCGCTGCTGCGAGCCGACGTGGAAGGAAATGCCGTAGGGCACCAGGCCCAGCTGCTTGGCGAGGATCAACAGGTCCAGGGCCATGTCCGGCTGACAGCCGAACTTGCGGCTCAGCGGCCAGTCGGCCGAGGTCGACCCCTCGGTGAGGATGCGCACGTAGATCTTCGAGCCCGGCGCCGCCTTGGCGATGTTGCGCAGGTCGGCTTCGGAGTCGGTGGCGAACAGGCGCACGCCCTTCTCATAGAAGTAGCGAACGTCGCGGGCCTTCTTGATGGTGTTGCCGTAGCTGATGCGCTCCGGGCCGACACCGGCGGACAGCACCTTGTCGAGCTCGTAGATCGAGGCGATGTCGAAGCTCGAGCCCTTGTCACGCAGCAGTTCGATGATCTCGATCGCCGGGTTGGCCTTGACGGCGTAGTACACCTTGGCGAATTCGAAACCGGCGCGCAGGTCGTCGTAGGCCTGGCTGATGATCGCGGTGTCGATCACCACGAACGGGGTTTCCTGCTGGTCGGCGAAGGCCTTCATTTTGTTGAAGGTTTCGCGTGGGTAGTAGTCTTCGACCTTGATCGACATGCGGGTCTCCAAATGGCTAAACCATGAACACTAGGATTCGGGCAGTTGAACCGGGCACAGGTTCAACCGGGTGTCGGGGGCGGCCTGTCGCCAGGCCAGGAACGTCTGATCAGTTTCCCCACTTTGGTTCGCCTACTTCCCAAGGCATGTCGCCGAGAATTGCCTGCCCTGAAAGGGGCCGGACAACCTCTCGTCGTCAGTACTTGAGCCGAATGGATCGTTGCCAGCATGGACGTTCGGGCGCGGACTTTAAGACCATGACTCGCTCAGATCAATCAAAAATTGCCCCTGGCGGAAACTGATTTTCAGAGCGTTTCGGATTCCACACGAAATGGTCCGCAATGCTGCACAGCCGCGGCTTGCAACGCAGCCGCCGCACCAGGCCAGCAGCCTGGCACGCAGGGTTTTCAGGATGATGACGTCAAGCCTGGACGAGCCTTGACCGGGGCTCGGAAGGCGGCTGGCGCCAGTAGGCAGCACCAGCCGTAGAGGACCGGTCCTGGAGGACCGGGATCAGCGGAAGCGCTCGACTTCGCGGTGCAGGTCGGTGGCCAGGGTTTCCAGTTCCTTGGAGGTGTGCGCCAGGTTGGCGATCACTTCGCGCTGCTCGCCGTTGGCCAGGGCGATGCTCTGCAGGTTGCTGCTCAGCACCGTGGCGGTGCTGCTCTGCTCGCTGGTGGCAGTGGTGATGGCCGCGAACTGCTCGCCGGCAGCGCTGGTCTGCTCGGCGATATGAGTCAGCGCCGCGGCGACCTTGGCGTTGAGCTCCAGGCCGTTCTGCATCAACTGCCGGCCCTGCTCCATGGTGCTGATGGCGCTGCTGGTTTCGCCCTGGATGCTGCTGATCATGCTGGAGATCTCGGTGGTCGCCTCGCGGGTGCGGCCGGCCAGGCTGCGCACCTCGTCGGCGACCACGGCAAAGCCGCGGCCCTGCTCACCGGCGCGCGCCGCCTCGATGGCGGCATTGAGCGCCAGCAGGTTGGTCTGGTCGGCGATCGAGGTGATCACGCTGAGAATGCCGCCGATCTCCTGGGAACGCTGGCCCAGGCTGTCGATGACCTTCGCCGCGCTGTTCACCGACTGGGATATCTGCTCCAGCGCATTGGACGCCTCTTCCATCGAGGTACGGCCGATGCGCGTCTGGCTGGCGTTCTCGCTGGCCATGCGTTCGGTGCTGCGCATGTTGTCGGCGATGTTCAGCGAGGTGGCGCTGAACTCTTCCACCGCGCCGGCCATGCTGCTGATCTCGCCGGACTGCTGCTCGATGCCTTCATAGGCACCGCGCGACAGGCCGGACAGCGCCTCGGCGCGCTGGCTGACGTTGCCGGCGGCGCTGCGGATGCGCGCGACCATGGTCGACAGCGCTTCGCTCATCTGGTTGAAGCTGCGCGACAGCTCGCCGATCTCGTCATGGCTCGTGACCTGCAGGCGCACGCTCAGGTCGCCGGCACCGAGGGCCTGGGCCTGTTCGACCAGATCCCCCAGCGGCCGCAGTTTGCGACGCAGCAGCCAGATCACCGCCAGCACGGCCAGCACCAGGGTCACCAGGCTGCCGATCGCCAATTGGCTGCCGACTCGCCAGGTCACCGCCTGGATCTCCGCTTCCGGCATGCTTGCCACCACCGTCCACGGGCCACCGGCAAAGGGCACGGCAACGCTGTAGAAGTCCTGGCTGCCATCGCTCCAGAAACCGCCCTTGCCCGGATTGCCCAGCACGTTGCTCATGTTGCCCGTCAATTGCTCGGGACGCTGCGCGCTATAAGGTGCCACCAGCCACTTGTTCTGGTCGTCGAGCAACGCCAGGGAGCCGGTGCTGCCGATGCGGAAGCGCTCCAGGTTGGCGAACTGGGCGTTCTGCGCATCGGTGTAGTCGAAGCCGACGAACAGCACGGCGATGACCCGCCCGGCACTGTCGCGTACCGGGGTGTATTGGGTCATGTAGAAGCGCTCGAACAGCAGCGCGCGGCCCACGTAGCTGTCGCCGCCGAGCAGGCGTGCATAGGCCGGGTGGTTGCGGTCGAGCACGGTACCGATGGCGCGGCCGCCGTCCTGCTTGGTCAGTGAGGTGGTCACGCGCACGAAGTCGTCGCCATCACGGACGAAGATGGTCGCCACGCCGGCGGTCAGGCGACGGAATTCATCGACTTCGCTGAAATCGTTGTTCAGTCGGGTATTGCCCAGGTACAGCGCCGGCGCCTGCAGGGAACCCGCGGCGACGCGCTCGTCCGGGCTGACCTGCAGGCCGCTGCTGAAGCGGCGCTCGAACAGGCCGGCGAGGCGTTGGGTGCTTTCGCGCAGGCTTTCGTGGAAGGTGCTCAACTGGTCGGCCAGCAGGCGTGCTTCGCTGCCCAGGTGCTCTTCACGGGTGACCAGGTTGGCGCTGCTCAGCGAGCGCAGGGCGAATACGGTACTGACACTGATCAGCAGCACCAGCATGGCGGCAAGGGCCGTCGCCAGCTGCCAGGCGATACGGGAACGAGGTTGGTTCATGACGCGTCTCCATGGCTCCACATGTCCTTATATGGAGTGATTGATAAGCCGCCATTTTTCGGCGAGCGCGGAGAATATTTGAGAGTTTTAGTGCGTCAATGGCCCTCATGACGCAATCACCTCATTTTTTACGTGGAGTAATCAAAAAGTATCATCCGCGAGAATTTTCAGCCGTTTCCTAGCGCCGCAGCTGCACGTCGGGCAACTGCATGGCGGCCACCTCGGCGAGCAGGAACTCGGCCAGCCGCTCGAAGCGTTCCTGGCCGCGGCGGGCCTTGGGCCACACCAGGTAATAGCTTTCGCCACTGGACACGGCGCTCGGCCAGGGCAGCGCCAGGCGGCCCAGCAGCACGTCCTCGGCGACCATCGCCAGGTCGCCGATCGACACGCCATAACCGCGGGCGGCGGCGACGATGCCCAACTCCAGGGTATCGAACACCTGGCCGCCCTTGAGCGCCACCTGGTCGGCCAGGCCCATGGCCTGCAGCCAGCGGCGCCAGTCGCGGCGGTCGGGCGTGGGGTGTACCAGTTCGGCCTGCTGCAGACGGCTGACGTCCCATGGCTGCTCGCCCACGGCACCGGGGGCGCACACCGGGATCAACCACTCCTCGAACAGCCGCACGCTATGCCATTCGTCGCTGAAGGTGCCGGCTCCCAGGAGCACGGCGCAGTCGAACGGCTCGTGGAGAAAATCCACGCGATCGAGATCCATCCAGGCGCTGGTGAGCTGCACCTCAAGGTCATCATGGCGGGCGCGAAACAGCGACAGGCGCGCCAGTAACCAGCGCATGGTCAGGGTCGAGGGCGCCTTGAGGCGCAGGGTGCCGTCCTCCACGCGCAAGTGCGCGCAGGCCCGCTCCATGGACTCGAAGCCCTCGCGCACGCCTGGCAGCAACAGACTGGCCGGCTCGGTCAGGTGCAGTGCGCGGCCACGGCGCTCGAATAGCCGGCAGGCGAAGTGATCCTCCAGGGTGCGGATGTGCCGGCTGACCGCACTCTGGGTGATCGCCAGCTCATCGGCAGCGCGGGTAAAGGACAAATGCCGCGCCGCGGCTTCGAAGGCGCGCAGGGCATATAAAGGCGGCAGGTGCCGGCTCACCGGACCTCTCCATGAGTTTTAATCATGCCATGCATGGCTATTTTCCTTTTGTGGGTTCGGGCTGCAAACCGGAGAATAGCTGGCATTGCTTATCTCCCGACAGCCCGGGAGTAATTATCCAGCCGAAGTTTTACTCATCATGAAAAGTCCCCTTGGTCATGAACTGGGCGCCCTGCTGCGCCTGGCCGGCCCGCTGATCTCCGCGCAGTTGGCCCATGCGCTGATGATCTTCACCGACACGCTGATGATGGCCATGCTCGGCCCTGGGCAGCTGGCCGGCGGCGCTCTGGGTGCGACCTGCTATTTCATCTTCTCGATCTTCTGCACCGGGGTGATCGCCGCCGTGGGCAGCATGATCGCCATCCGCCACGGCGCCGGTGACCCGGAGGGCGTCACCCGCCTACTGCGCAACGGCCTGTGGCTGGCCATCCTGCTGGGCATCATCAGTGCGCTGTGCCTCAACGGCCTGGGGCCGCTGCTGCCGCACCTGGGGCAGGATCCGGCTGCGGCCGGCGAGGCCATGGCGTTCCTGCGCCCCTTGTCCCTGGGCCTGCCCGCCTACCTGTGTTTCATGGCCCTGCGCGGCTTCACCAGCGCCATCGGCCATCCCGGCCCGGTGATGACCATCAGCATCGTCGGCACCCTTGCCAACTTCATCATCAACTATGCGCTGATCAAGGGCTGGCTGGGCGTGGAACTGGGCCTGAGCGGTATCGGCCTGACCACCGCGCTGGTCAGCAGCGCCATGGCGCTGGCCCTGGCGCTGTACATCCTGATCTCGCCGACCTACCAGCGTTACAAGCTGCGCGGTGGCCTGGGTCGCCCACAACGGGCCGAGCTGCGCGCCCTGCTGCGCCTCGGCCTGCCGATTGGCGGCACCTACGCGGCCGAGCAAGGGCTGTTCACCTTCGCCACCCTGTGCATGGGCGCCCTGGGCAGCGTGCAGCTGGCGGCTCACCAGATCGCCATGCAGTCGGTGGCCCTGGCCTTTATCGTGCCCCATGGTCTCTCGTATGCGGTGACTTTCCGGGTCGGCATGCACTACGGCGCGGGCCGCCTGCCGCTGTCGCGCCTCGCCGGTCATCTGGGCATGGGCCTGGGCGCCGCGCTGATGCTGATGTTCGCCCTGGCGTTCTGGCTGCTGCCGGAGTGGATCATCGGCCTGTTCCTCGACCGCCACGACCCGGCATTCGCCGATATCGTCAGCCTGGCGGTGAGCCTGCTGGCGATCGCCGCCTGGTTCGAGCTGTTCGATGGCCTGCAGAGCATCGCCATGGGCGCGATTCGTGGCCTCAACGACGGCCGCCTGACCCTGGTGATCGGCCTGACCGGCTATTGGTGCGTGGGTGCGCCGCTGGCCTGGCTGCTGGCCTTCCCGCTCGGCTGGGGCGCCCATGGCGTCTGGTGGGGCTTGGCTGCCGGGCTGGCGGTGACGGCGACCGGCCTGGTACTGGGCTTTCGCTGGAAGACCGCGCGCCTGCAGCGCCCCGAGGATGCCAGGGGGCAGATCTGCGTGTCGTAGCCTGACGCGGCGTCAGGCGTCCCGCTGCCGTGAACCGGGCGGCGACACCTGCTCCCTGGCCAGCACGCCATCCAGCTCGTCGCGTGGCACGGCGCGGCTGATCAGGTAACCCTGCACCTGGTCGCAGCCGAATTCGCGCAGCAGGCGCAGCTGCTCCAGGTTTTCCACGCCTTCGGCGACCACCTGCAGGTCGAGGTTATGGGCCAGGCTGATCATCGCCTGCACCAGTTGCTGGCTCTGCGGGCGCAGCTCCATGCCGGTGACGAAGCTGCGATCGATCTTCAGCAGGGCGATGGGCAGGTTGCTCAGGTGCTCGAACGACGAGAAGCCGGTGCCGAAGTCGTCCAGGGAAAAGCGCACGCCCAGGTGGCCCAGGCGGCCCATGGTCTGCAGCACGTACTCGCTGCGGCGCATCACCGCGGTTTCGGTCAGCTCGAACTCCAGCCAGTGGCTGTCGATGCCGCAACTGTCGATCAGCCGTTCCAGGGTGGGCAGCAACTGGCTGTCCTGGAACTGCCGGAACGACAGGTTGACCGCCATGTGCAACGCCGGATGGCCGCGCTCGCGCAGCCACTGCATGTCGCGCATGGCGCGGTCGATCACCCAGTAGCCGAGCGGCACGATCAGCCCGCACTCCTCGGCCAGCGGCACGAACTCGCCGGGCATCAGCAACCCGTGCCTTTCGTGCTGCCAGCGCACCAGCGCTTCCAGGCCGACGATGGTACCGCTGTGCAGGCACAGCCGCGGCTGGTAGTGCAGCTGCAGTTCGCCCTTGCGCAGCGCCCGGCGCAGTTCGCGCTGCAGGTCGACCTGGCTGCGCATGCCGTGGTCCAGGCGTTCGTCGTACAGGTGGTAAGTGCAGCCCTGGCGGCTCTTGGCCTGTTGCATGGCGATATGGGCGTGCCACATCAGCCCATCGGCGCTGCTCGCCGGCTTGGCCAGTGCCACACCGAGGCTGCAACCGAGCAGCAGGCTTTCGCCCTCCACCCAGTAGGGCTCGCCCAGCGCCTCGAGCAGATGCTGCACACGGCCGTGGAGGCGCTCGAGATCATCATGGCTGTCGAGCAGCAAGGCGAATTCGTCACCGCCCAGCCGCGCCATCTGGTCGCCGCGCTCCAGGTATTGCTTGAGGCGCGCCACCACCTGCTGGATCAGCTGGTCGCCGGCGCAGTCGCCTAGGGCATCGTTGGCCTGGCGGAAGTTGTCCAGGTCCAGCTGGATCAGCGCCAGGCCGCGGCAGCCCTGCTCGGCCAGGCGTGCTGCCAGCAGGGTGTGAAACCCCTGGCGATTGGCGATGCCGGTGAGCGCATCCTGTTCGGCCAGACGTTGCAGGGTCAGGCGCAGGCGGCCCTGCTCACGCACGTAGCGCAGGCTGCGGCGCAGTACCTCGGGGCTCAGTTGGTCGCGCACCAGCCAGTCGCAGACCTGGGGCGGCGTGTCGGCCGGTTCCTGTTCCAGCAGCAGGATGATCGGCGCCGCGCAGCGCCGGGAGTCCGCCAGGTGCGCGGGAGTGGTCAGCAGCACGGCATCGGCGGCGGTGTCGAGCAGCTGCCGGGCATCCGGCCAACTGGTAGCGCAGCTCAGGGGCGTCGACCCGCCCACGGCGTCCAGGCGCTCGCGCAGCAGCTCGCTCCACTGCGGCGTCTCCGCCAGCAGTACCAGGCGCAACGGCTCGACGAATGCGCTCAAGAAAGATCCCCCGATGCACGAAAAAGATGAGCGCGCGCGGCGCTTCTGAGTGCGCCACATCCGGCGTCAAATCAATCACTTCCGTGTAAATCGGCGGATATCCTGCGGCAAAACCCCGGTAATCGACAAGCCCGCCGACGCAATGAAGTGGCGTGAACGTGCTGGCGAGCACGGTTATCGGCTGCTGCAGCGAAGCCCGCAAATGAGCGCCGACTTTCAGCTAAAATGCGCGGCCATTTCCCTCTGCGATAGACACGATGTCCCGACTCAACCCCCGGCAACAGGAAGCCGTGAACTACGTCGGCGGCCCACTTTTGGTGCTCGCCGGCGCAGGCTCCGGCAAGACCAGCGTGATTACCCGCAAGATCGCCCACCTGGTGCAGAACTGCGGCATCCGCGCCCAGCACATCGTCGCCATGACCTTCACCAACAAGGCCGCGCGCGAGATGAAGGAGCGCGTCGGCACCCTGCTCAAGGGCGCCGAAGCCCGCGGCCTGACGGTGTCGACCTTCCACAACCTGGGCATGAACATCATCCGCAAGGAGTATGCGCGCCTGGGTTACAAGCCCGGCTTCTCGATCTTCGACGACGGCGACATCAAGGCGCTGCTCACCGACATCATGCAGAAGGAGTACGCCGGCGACGACGGTGCCGACGAGGTCAAGAACTATATCGACAGCTGGAAGAACGACCTGATCCTGCCCGACGAGGCCCTGGCCAATGCGCGCAACCCCAAGGAGCAGACCGCCGCCATCGTCTACCTGCACTACCAGCGCACGCTCAAGGCGTACAACGCGGTGGATTTCAACGACCTGATCCTGCTGCCGGTCAAGCTGTTCCAGGAACATCAGGACATCCTGGAAAAGTGGCAGAACCGCATCCGCTACCTGCTGGTCGACGAGTACCAGGACACCAACTCCAGCCAGTACCTGCTGGTGAAGCTGCTGGTAGGCATGCGCAACCAGATCACCGTGGTCGGCGACGACGACCAGTCGATCTACGCCTGGCGCGGCGCACGGCCGGAAAACCTCAACCTGCTCAAGGAAGACTACCCGTCGCTCAAGGTGGTGATGCTCGAGCAGAACTACCGCTCCACCAGCCGCATCCTCAAGTGCGCCAACGTGCTGATCGCCAACAACCCCCACGCCTTCGAGAAACAGCTGTGGAGCGAGATGGGCATGGGCGACGAGATCCGTGTGATCCGCACCCGTAACGAAGATGCCGAGTGCGAGCGCGTGGCCCTGGAGATTCTCACCGAGCACCTGCGCACCCAGCGGCCCTACAGCGACTTCGCCATCCTCTACCGGGGCAACTACCAGGCCAAGCTGATGGAGCTGAAGCTGCAGCACCACCAGATTCCCTATCGCCTGTCCGGCGGCACCAGCTTCTTCGCCCGCCAGGAGGTGAAGGACCTGATGAGTTACTTCCGCCTGCTGGTCAACCCGGACGACGACAACGCCTTCCTGCGGGTGATCAACGTGCCGCGCCGCGAGATCGGCTCCACCACCCTGGAAAAGCTCGGCAACTACGCCAACGAGCGCAAGATCAGCATGTATGCCGCCAGTGACGAGATCGGCCTCGGCGAGCACCTGGACAGCCGCTACACCGAGCGCCTGGCGCGCTTCAAGCGCTGGATGGACGGCGTGCGCGAGCAGTGCGTGGTCAACGAGCCGATCGCCGCCATCCGCAGCATGGTCATGGACATCGACTACGAGAACTGGCTGCGCCAGAACGCTTCCAGCGACAAGGTCGCCGAGGCGCGCATGGGCAACGTGTGGTTCCTGGTCGACGCCCTTAAGAACACCCTCGACAAGGACGAGGAAGGCGACATGACCATCGAGGACGCCATCGGCAAGCTGGTACTGCGCGACATGCTAGAACGCCAGCAGGAAGAGGAAGAAGGGGCCGATGGCGTGCAGATGATGACCATGCACGCCTCCAAGGGCCTGGAGTTTCCGTCGGTGTACATCATCGGTTTCGAGGAGGAGATCCTGCCCCACCGCTCCAGCATCGAGGCCGACACCATCGAGGAGGAGCGGCGTCTGGCCTACGTGGGCATCACCCGCGCCAAGCGCAACCTGGCGCTGACCTTCGCCGCCAAGCGCAAGCAGTACGGCGAGATCGTCGAATGCACGCCGAGCCGCTTCCTCGACGAGCTGCCGCCGGAGGATCTGGTCTGGGAAGGCCAGGAAGAGGCGCCGGTGGAGGTCAAGACTGCCCGTGGCAACGACGCCCTGGCCAGCATGCGGGCGATGCTCAAGCGCTGACGGGTCACCATCCGCAGCCCGGCTCGGGCGCCGCGCCACCGAAAAGTCGACCTGGATATCGCTTAGCTCAACCCAGGCTACCTTTTCGCCGACCCCATCATCCCGCCGGGCACCAGTGCCACATTTCGTAGTCAGAGTGAGAGGCCGGCTCCAGCAGCCGGCCCCGTCATCGTCAGCTCCCCTTGCAGAGGCCCGGCACCATGCGCACGCTCACTCTCGACCTCGACACCCTGACCCAGTTGATCAGCGGCCGCGAAACCCTCGAACACTGGCTCGACATGGACGCCGGCACGCTGCTGAGCCTGTCGCCGGAGGACCAGGGCAGCGAGGAACGCCAGCAGGTGCAGCTCAACCCCGAGCGCTACGCCCACGTGCCGAACCTGGACGTGGCCCAGCGCGTGGCGATGCGCGAATCCTTCCTGTTCACCCTCAACGACCTCAACGCCCATCCGCTGCTCAGCGCCGCGCTGACCGGCCGCAAGCCGCTGCGCGCCTTCGACTACGAGATCGACTACTTCCCGGCCCTGCGCCAGCAGTGGCAGGAGTACGAGCACAAGCAACTGCGCGAATACGCCCTCAACTGGCTGTTCGAGCTGGGCCTGGAACCGGCGCCGGACAGGCTGCCGCTGGATCCGCGCGGCATTCCGCGGGACATTCTGCGCCGGCTGACCCGCAGCGCCTGAGCGCCCGGCTGGGCCCGGCAATGGACGAGCGGATGACGCGCGCGGTGTTTTCGCTACAAATGATCGGCAATTTGAGCGAAAATCCGCCGCTTTGCTCTAGAGCCCAGAGGATCGATCGTGGAGTCGTTGAAACAGAAGATATGCAGTGAAGGTACCGTCCTCTCCGAGCAGGTGCTCAAGGTCGATGCCTTTCTGAATCACCAGATCGATCCCAAGCTGATGCAGGAGATCGGCCACGAGTTCGCCGAGCGCTTCAAGGGTCAGGGCATCACCAAGATCGTCACCATCGAGGCCTCGGGCATCGCACCGGCGGTGATGGCCGGCCTGGAACTGGGCGTGCCGGTGATCTTCGCCCGCAAGTACCAGTCGCTGACCCTCAAGGACAACCTGTACATCTCCAAGGTGTTCTCCTTCACCAAGCAGACCGAGAGCACCCTGGCGATTTCCTCCAAACACCTGAATGCCGACGACCACGTGCTGCTGGTCGACGACTTCCTCGCCAACGGCCACGCCGCCAAGGCGCTGATCGACCTGGTCGGCCAGGCCGGCGCCAGCATCGCCGGTATCGGCGTGGTGATCGAGAAGTCTTTCCAGAGCGGTCGCAGCACCCTGGATGCCCAGGGCTACCGGATCGAATCCCTGGCGCGCATCAAGTCCCTGGAAGGCGGCAAGGTCACCTTCCTCGAGTAGCCTGCAGCCCGGCCAGCACCAGCCGCTGGTACAGCTCCTCGCGCAATCCCTCGGGCCGCTCCAGACCCATGCGTTGCAGGGCTGCCGGAAACGCCTCGGCGGGCGGTGCATCCAGCGCCGCCTTGCCCAGCTCCAGTACCTCGCTCAGGCGCAGCTTGCCCTTCAGCCAGGTCAGCGCCCGCAACAGGGCCTGCTCCTCCTCGGTGAAATCGCTGCCCAGCGGGTACTCGGCGAACATCGCCCGATGCCGCTCGGCAAGCTGTTCCAGGCGCTCGGGGGTGTTATCGGCATGACGCGTCGCGAGGCGGAAATCCCTGGGCAGCTTGCCGGCGTCGATGGCCTGCTGCATCAGCGCTTCCTGGAAGCGCGAATCGGCGACCGCGAGCAGCGCCTCGATCACCTGAGAATCGGTCTTGCCGCGCAGGTCGGCGATGCCGTATTCGGTGATCACCACGTCACGCAGGTGGCGGGGAATGGTCACGTGGCCATATTCCCAGACGATATTGGAACTGACCTCGCCAGCCGATTCGCGCCAGCTGCGCAGCAGCAGGATCGAACGGGCGCCGGGCAGCGCATGGCCCTGGGCGACAAAGTTGTACTGCCCGCCCACACCGCTGAGCACCCGGCCGTCCTCCAGCTGATCGGCCACCGCGGCACCGAGCAGGGTGACGGTGAAGGCACTGTTGATGAAGCGTGCCTCCACACGCTGCAGGCGCTTGAGCTCCTCCTGCCCATACAGCTCGTTGATGAAACCGATGCCGGTCATGCCGAAGCGACTGCGCTGCTCCGGGGTCATGGCGTTGAGGCGCTCGTAGAAGGACCGTGGCCCGAGAAAGAAGCCACCGTGTACCACCACGCCATGGGCGGCGGGCGTCAGGTAATCGCGCAGGGCCGCCTGGCTGAGCGGATCGGACAGGTCGGCCGAGCATTGCTGGTCGGTGGGTAACAACAGATTCTCGCCCTGCATCTTCAGGTTGGCATCCAGGAGCCCACCCTCCTGCATCCAGGCCAGCGCCGCGTCATCGAGGCGTGCAGGCAGGCCGGCGTCGAGCAGCGCCTGTACGCTGCGCGGCTGGCCGCTGGCGTCCAGCGCACCGGCGCTGGCCAGGCGCTGCACCCGCACATCGGGGTAGACGACGCGGCGAATCACCCCGGCCTCGGCCAGATCCAGCAGGCCGTTAACGAACATTTCGCTGCAGCCGTACAGCCCGCTCCGAAAAGGCTCCAGGTCGCCCAGCTGGGCGCTCAGGGGGTGCCCCGGGCCACCCTGCAGCTCGTCGAGCACGGCGCGATAGGCCGGGTTGTGGCGATGGCGCTGCAGCAGCGCGGCGCTGACCGCATCGCCCATGGCGCCAATACCGATCTGCAGGCTGCCGCCGTCGCGCACCAGGGTACTGGCGTAGAGGCCGATGCAATGGTCCTGCACCGTGACCGGCATGTTCGGCGTGGAAAACAGCGTGGTGGCCTCGTGCTCGCCCAGCTGGATATCGAAAACCTCCCGCGACAGCTCGGCGTCGCCAGCCATGTACGGCAGCCCCTCGTGCACCTGGGCCACGCAGACAATGGTCTCGCCCCGCGCACGCCGCGCCTGCAGCATCGGCAGCAGGTCGAGGGTGATGTCCGGGTTGCAACTGAGACTGAAATGCTGGGGCCGCGTCGGGTCGGCCGCGACCAGCTGGGCCACCACGTTGACGCCCTTGGCATTCAGGTCGCGGGCGGCATGGCTGTAGTTGCTGCTGGTGTAGTCCTGCTGGGTCGGCGCGCTGTCGAGCAGGCTGCCGGGCTGCAGGAAGAACTGCTCGATGCGCACATTGGCCGGCAGCCTGTCGGCCTGCAGGTCGGCGAGGAAATCCAGTTCCAGGTAATCGCCGTAAACGCGCTCGACGAAGGGCTCGAGAAAGCGTCGCTGCAGTTCCTGGTCGGCCCGCGGGCGACCCAGGCATAACGCCGTGTAGATGGTCAGCTGCCGCTCGGGCATTTCGCGCAGCCGCGCATACAGCGCGTTGACCCAGCGATTGGGCTTGCCCAGACCAAGGGGTAGACCGAGGTGAATCGGCCCGTCGATGGCGTCCAGCACGTGGTCGACAGCTTGCTCGAGGCTACGGGATTGGGGCATGCGGTTCTCCAGGCCAACGGTCGGGATCGTCCCCGTTGGACTGCCCCGCTGCGCCTTTTGCTGCATGTTGTCATCATTCTGAAACGACAAAGCCGCCACTTGGCGGCTTTTTCGAGGGGCAAATCCGCGGCTTACAGGCCGGACATCTTCTGGATGGCAGCGCGCAACTCGTCATCCGAGCAATCGCCACAGGTGCCCTTGGGCGGCATGGCATTGATGCCGTTGATGGCCGCGGCGAGGATGCCATCCAGGCCGCCCTGGTGATCGGCACGCTCCTTCCACGCCGCCGTGTCGCCGATCTTCGGCGCACCCAGGAGCCCGCTGGTGTGACAGGCCGTGCAGTGCCTGGCAATGATGTCATCGGCGCTACGCGCAGCACCGGCAGCGGCGGTCGCCACGGCTTCGACGCCCTGGCACTCCTGCCCGGCAATGCACACCTGTCCCACGGGTTTGATCCGCTCGGCAATCGCTTCGTCGGTATTCGCCTGGGCCGTCACGGCCCACAGCGCCAGGGCGATGGCCGGCGCTACCAGCATGCTTCTAATTGGGTTCACTCAGATGCCCTCATGGGTGGTTCGGCCACGGTTTCGCAAGCCGGCAAAGTATACCGACTGGCCGAAACGGCGGGATGCGTGACCCCATGACGCAGATCAACGACGGCGCAGATTGCCTGGCGCGGGCCTAGAAGTTGGCGGGCGTGGTGGCGCTGATCAGCCGCGCCGGCTGATCGAAGGGATTGCGAAAGCGGTGCGGCCGGCTGCTCTCGAAGTAGTAGCTGTCGCCGCTCTCGAGGATGAACACCTCGTCACCGACGGTCAGCTCCAGGCGCCCTTCCACCAGCATGCCGGTCTCCTCGCCCTCGTGGGCGTACATCTCCAGGCCGGTATCGCTGTGCGGCGGGTAGGTTTCGTCGAGAAAGGAGATGGCCCGGCTGGGGTGCGCCTTGCCGATCAGCTTCATGGTGATCGCGCCGCTATGGATATCGGTCAGCTCGCTGGCGCGGTAGACCACCTGCACCGGGCTGTCCTGCTCGGCTTCCAGAGAGAAGAATTCCACGAGCGACATGGGGATGCCGGCCAGCACCTTCTTCAGCGAACTGATCGACGGGCTTACGCTGTTCTTCTCGATCATCGAGATGGTGCTGTTGGTAACCCCCGCCCGCTTGGCGAGTTCGCGCTGGGAAAGCCCCTTTTGCTTGCGGATCGATTGCAGGCGAAGACCGACGTCCAATGCTGGTTACCCCCAGTGAAGCCATGAAAAGTGGTCTTATCATGGCGACAGTGTTCAGTATTTACAACAGCCCGAACACTTGGGGCGTATCCCGCTCAGCACCTGTCATGATCGTTATGGGCATGCAGCGGCAGCTGCAAGGCAGAAGCGGCCTTTCGTAGGGTGGACGACGCTTCACCCGTCCACCACCTCAGGATCGCAATGGTGGATGAGAAAGGCGTCATCCACCCTACGGCCTGCAAATGGCCGCTCCCGCCACTTAGCTGCCAAACCGACGCAGCTGGGCTGAGCGATCATGAACAGCTTCTCAGGCTTCGCTGTAGATCAGTGGCACCCGCCGCACGTTACAGAACAGCTGGTAAGGAATGGTGCCGGCGGCCAGGGCGACATCGCTGGCCAGCACGCCGCGGCCCCAGAACTCGACGCGGCTGCCCAGGCCAGCGCCTGGCAGGTCGCTGAGGTCGACAGTAAGCATGTCCATGGACACCCGGCCGATGATCCGCGATGGCTGGCCGTCGATCAGCACCGGGGTGCCGGTCGGCGCATGGCGCGGATAACCGTCGGCATAGCCCATGGCGACCACACCCACCCGCGTCGCACGTTCGCTGACGAAGCGCGCACCATAGCCGACCGGCTCGCCGGCCGGCAGATCACGCACGCTGATCACCCGCGACTCCAGGGTCATCACCGGCTGCAGCCGGGCGGCGACTTGCTGGGCCTGCTCGAACGGCGTGATGCCATAGAGCATGATGCCGGGCCGCGACCAGTCACTGGGGATGCTCGGCCAGCCCAGCAGGGCCGGCGAATTGCGCAGGCTGACCTCGGCGGCCAGGCCTTCGCGGGCCTGCTGGAACACCGCCAATTGCTCATCGCTGCGGCTGCAATCGAGCTCGTCGGCGCGGGAGAAGTGGCTCATCAGCACGATCTTCGCCACCTTGCCGCTGGCCAGCAGGCGCCGGTAGGCCGCCTGGTAATCAGCCGGGTGGAAACCGACGCGGTGCATGCCGCTGTCCAGCTTGAGCCAGACGTTCAGCGGGCGCTGGAGCGCTGCCTGCTCGATTGCGTCGAGCTGCCACTCGGCGTGTACCACTGTCCACAGGTCATGCTGCTCGATCAGCGTCAGCTCGCTGGCTTCGAAAAAACCTTCGAGCAGCAGGATCGGCGCACTGATGCCCGCTGCGCGCAGTTGCAGCGCTTCCTCGATACAGGCCACGGCGAAACCATCGGCATCCGCCTGCAGCGCCCGGGCGCAACGCACCGCGCCGTGCCCGTAGGCGTCGGCCTTGACCACCGCCAGCGCGCGGGCGCCAGCCAGTTCACGGGCCAGTTGGTAGTTGTGACGCAGGGCTTGCAGGTCGATCAGGGCACGGGCGGGGCGCATGGTTATCTCGAAGCAGGATATAAGCAGGAAACCTGTGGGAGCGCGCGGGGACGCCTAGTTCATGCGCGCGAAAAAATCGCGGGCATGGCCCGCTCCCACAATTCGGCCAGTCTTAGGCCAAGAGCGATACAGGCATCAAGGCAGCGCCGCGATCACCGTCATTTCCACCAGCACATCCGGCGAATACAGCTTGGCTTCCACACAGGCGCGGGCGGGCGAGTGGCCGGCCGGCACCCAGGCGTCCCAGACCTTGTTCATGCCATCGCGGTCGTCGATGTTCTTGAGGAAGATGGTGATCGACAGGATGCGCGTCTTGTCGGTGCCCGCCTCGGCCAGGAAGGCATCGATGCTGTCCAGGGTCGCCTTGGTCTGCGCTTCGATACCGTCGCTGTGGTTTTCATCCAGTTGGCCAGCCAGGTAAACGGTACCGTTGTGGATGACGATTTCGCTCAGGCGCGGCTCAGTTCGCAGGCGCTGTATGGACATGGTTGTTCAACTCCTTGGGGCTACCGTAACGGGAAATATCCAGGCCTTCGCTGCTGATCTGCGGGCGCTTCCTGGCGATCAGGTCGGCCAGCAGGCGACCGGAGCCGCAGGCCATGGTCCAGCCTAGGGTACCGTGTCCGGTGTTCAGAAACAGGTTTCGATAGGGTGTGGCGCCAACGATCGGCGTGCCATCCGGGGTGGCCGGGCGCAGGCCGGTCCAGAAATCCGCCTGGCTCAGGTCGCCGCCCTGGGGGTACAGGTCACCAACGATCATTTCCAGGGTTTCGCGACGCCGCGGGTTGAGGCTCAGGTCGAAACCGGCGATCTCGGCCATGCCGCCGACGCGGATGCGCTGGTCGAAACGGGTGATGGCGACCTTGTAGGTCTCGTCGAGAATGGTCGAGGTCGGCGCCATGTCCGGGTTGGTGATCGGTACGGTCAGCGAGTAACCCTTGAGCGGATACACCGGCGCGCGGATACCCAGCGGCTTGAGCAGTTGCGGGCTGTAGCTGCCAAGGGCGAGCACGTAGCGGTCGGCGGTCTCCAGCTTGCCGTCGATCCACACGCCATTGATGCGGTCACCGGCCACGTCCAGGCGCTGGATGTTCTGCCCGAAGCGGAACTGCACGCCCAGCGCGGTGGCCATCTCGGCCAGCCTGCGGGTGAACAGCTGGCAGTCGCCGGTCTGGTCGTTGGGCAGGCGCAGGGCGCCCGCCAGCTTGTCGGTGACGCTGGCCAGGGCCGGTTCGACCTTGGCGATGCCGGCGCGGTCGAGCAGCTCGTAAGGCACACCGGATTGCTCCAGTACCGAGATGTCCTTGGCGGCGTTATCCAGTTGCGCCTGGGTACGGAACAGCTGGGTGGTGCCGAGCTGGCGCGCTTCGTAGCCGATGCCGGTTTCGGCGCGCAGCTCGTCGAGGCAATCGCGGCTGTACTCGGAGAGGCGCACCATGCGCTCCTTGTTCACCGCATAGCGGCTGGCGGTGCAGTTGCGCAGCATCTGCGCCATCCACAGGTACTGATCCACATCGCCGGTCAGTTTGATCGCCAGGGGCGCATGCTTTTGCAGCAGCCACTTCATCGCCTTCAGCGGGATGCCCGGCGCCGCCCAGGGCGATGCGTAACCCGGCGACACCTGGCCGGCGTTGGCGAAGCTGGTTTCCATGGCGGGGCCGTCCTGGCGATCGACCACCACCACCTCGAACCCCTGACGGGCCAGGTAGTACGCACTGGCCGTACCGATCACACCGCTACCAAGCACCAGAACCCGCATGTTGTTCTCCTCGCCGCGACGATGCACTGGCGTATTACGATTTGAGAAGTCGATGCGTACAGTATAGAAAGTGAATGCCAGTGCTTTTCACTGTATACACTCGTATATTCGAAGGGAATTCTGGCTTTACGAGCCTTTCACGGAGGGGTGCCGAGCATGCGTACGCAACACCAGAGCCGCCGCGAGCTGGACAAGATCGATCGCAACATCCTGCGCATCCTCCAGGAGGACGGGCGCATCTCCTTCACCGAGCTGGGCGAACGGGTCGGCCTGTCGACCACGCCGTGCACGGAACGGGTTCGCCGCCTGGAGCGCGAAGGCATCATCATGGGCTACCACGCCCGCCTCAACCCGCAGAACCTCAAGGCCAGCCTGCTGGTGTTCGTGGAAATCAGCCTAGACTACAAGTCGGGCGACACCTTCGAGGACTTCCGCCGTGCCGTGCTCAAGCTGCCCCACGTGCTGGAGTGCCACCTGGTATCAGGCGACTTCGACTACCTGGTGAAGGCGCGCATCAACGAGATGGCCAGCTACCGCAAGCTGCTTGGCGACATCCTGCTCAAGCTGCCCCATGTACGTGAGTCGAAGAGCTATATCGTGATGGAAGAGGTGAAGGAGAGCCTGGCGCTGCCGGTGCCGGAGTAATCGCTAAACGAGCACCTGGCGGGTAGTGGCGATCAGCTGGTGCACCTGCTGTTCGACATGCGCCTCGATGGGCTGTTCGGGCCCGCGGCCATGGGGGCACGGCAGGTTCGGCGTGGTGCCGAACAGCCGGCAGATCAGCGGACGCTGGTCGTACACCTGGCAGCCGTTCGGCCCTAGGTGTACGCAGTTGTAAGCGGCCAGGGCGGCGTCCTGCTCGGCGCGGGTCTTGCGCGGCAGGCGCGCCATTTCTTCGGAGGAAGCCGTGACCGGGCCGCAGCAATCGTGACAGCCAGGCACACACTCAAAGCGCGGAATCTGGCGGCGCAACAGGTCGATCTTGCGGCTGGTACAACTCATGGTCGGAGGCTCAGGAACGGCAGGCGGGCATGGTACAGCCGGGCTCAAGCCAGGCAAAGCACCGCTTGCGCGGCGGATGCGTGGTTGGCTGGCAACCTCCTGCGCGCTTATGCTTCGTCCATTTTTAGCCACACAGACTTCAGGATTTCGCATATGACCGCCCGTGCCCACCCGCCGGTTCATAGCGCCGAGCATGCGCCCTCCTACTACGCCGCCAGCGCCAACCAGCTGCTCGACTTGCCGGCCTTGCAAGGCGAGCAGCATGCCGACGTATGCATCGTCGGCGGCGGCTTCTCGGGCCTGAACACGGCCATCGAACTGGCCCAGAAAGGCCTCTCGGTGGTGCTGCTGGAAGCCCATCGCATCGGCTGGGGCGCCAGCGGGCGTAACGGTGGCCAGCTGATTCGCGGGGTCGGCCATGGCGTCGAGCAGTTCGAGTCGGTGATCGGCAAGGACGGGGTGCGCGAACTGAAACTGATGGGCCTGGAGGCGGTGGAGCTGGTGCGCCGGCGAGTCGCCCAGTTCGAGATCGCCTGCGACCTGACCTGGGGCTACTGCGACCTGGCCAACAAACCCCGCGACCTGGCCGGCTTCGCCGAAGATGCTGCCGAGCTGCAGAGCCTCGGCTATCGCCATGAGCTGCGCCTGCTGCAACCGGAACAGATGCACGAGGTGGTCGGCTCACAGCGCTATGTCGGCGGCATGATCGACATGGGCTCGGGCCACCTGCACCCGCTCAATCTCGCGTTGGGCGAGGCCGCCGCGGCGCAGAGCCTGGGTGTACGCCTGTTCGAGCACTCGCCGGCCACGCGTATCGACTACGGCAGCGAGATCCGCGTGCACACCGCCCAGGGCGTGGTGCGCGCCGGGCAGCTGGTGCTGGCCTGCAACGCCTATATCCGCGACCTGCACCCGACCCTGGGCGGCAAGGTGCTGCCGGCCGGTAGCTACATCATCGCCACCGAGCCGTTGAGCGAAGAGCAGGCCAATACCCTGATCCCGCAGAACATGGCGCTCTGCGACCAGCGGGTAGCGGTCGACTACTATCGCCTGTCCGCCGACCGCCGCCTGCTGTTCGGCGGCGCCTGCCGCTACTCCGGCACCGATCCTGCCGATATCGCCGCCTACATGCGCCCGAAGATGCTCGCGGTATTCCCACAGCTGCAGCACGTGCGCATCGACTATCAATGGGGCGGGATGATCGGCATCGGCGCCAACCGCCTGCCGCAGCTGGGCCAGCTCAAGGACCAGCCCAACGTCTTCTACGCCCAGGCCTATGCGGGCCACGGCGTGAATGCCACGCACCTGGCCGGCAAACTGCTCGCCGAAGCCATCGCCGGGCAGGCCGGCGGCGGCTTCGAGCTGTTCGCCAGGGTGCCGCATATGACCTTCCCCGGCGGCCGCCATCTGCGCTCGCCCCTGTTGGCGCTGGGCATGCTCTGGCACCGCCTCAAGGAACTGCTCTGATCGCCGGCAGTCTGCGGCTGAGCGCAGCATGAAGCCCGCGTCAGAGCTTCCAGAACGGCAGGTTGGCTTCGCGCACGGCCTGCTCGCGGCTCAGGCCGATGTCCTGCAGCTGAGCATCGTTGAGCCTGAGCAGTGCGCGCCGGGTGGTCAGGCGCCGGATGAAGCACAGCCAGCGGTGCGTCATCGCCGAATGCGCCGGTGCCGCGGCCAGTCGCCGCCCGTTACCGCCTTCCAACTCACTGCCTTTCAAGGTCAATCGCACATCGCTCAGCCCGTTCATGTCGCTCTCCTGCGCATTGGGGTCATGGGAGATCATGATGGGGGGCGGCGAAAAAGCATGACAGATGCAAAGAAAGGGAATTAAATCCATACAGATCGGCCCACGCCGAACTGAATGGTCCCTACCAGGGCCATCTGTATGGTTCAGCTGATTCCCTTCCATACCGGCATGCGAACATGACCCTCTACACCAATCTGGCCGACCTGCTCGGCGAACGCATCGAGCAGGGCCTGTATCGACCGGGTGACCGGCTGCCCTCGGTGCGCGCCCTGAGCCAGGAACATGGGGTCAGCCTGAGCACCGTGCAGCAGGCCTACCGCCATCTGGAAGACCGCGGCCTGGCGCTGCCGAAACCGAAATCCGGCTACTTCGTGCCGCAAGGCCGCGACAAGCCGGCGCTGCCCAAGATCAGCCGGGCGCCGCAGCGCCCCGTGGACGTCTCGCAGTGGGACCAGGTGCTGGAACAGATCGCCCCCTCGCCACGCAACGATTTCGTCCAACTGGGCCGCGGTCGCCCGGATATCGACAGCCCGACGCTCAAGCCACTGTTGCGCGCGTTGTCACGGCTGAGCCGCAAGCAGGACCTGCACACCCTCACCTACGGCAGCATCTACGGTGACACGCGCCTGCGCGAGCAGATCGCCCGCCTGACCCTGGACTCCGGTTGCCAGCTGAGCCACGAGGACATCGTCGTCACCACCGGCTGCCACGAGGCGCTGTCGGCGGCGATCCGGGCGATCTGCGTGCCGGGCGATATCGTCGCCGTCGACTCGCCGAGCTTCCACGGCGTGATGCAGGCGCTCAAGGGCTTCGGCATGAAGGCCCTGGAACTGCCCACCGATCCGCTCACCGGCATCAGCCTCGAGGCCCTGGAGCTGGCTCTGGAGCAGTGGCCGATCAAGGCCATCCAGCTCACCCCCAACTGCAACAACCCGCTGGGTTACATCATGCCCGAGGCCAACAAGCGCGCCCTGCTGGCCCTGGCCCAGCGTCACGACGTGGCGATCATCGAGGACGACGTGTACGGCGAGCTGGCCTTTCACTACCCGCGCCCGCGCACCATCAAGTCCTACGATGACGACGGCCGGGTGCTGCTCTGCAGCTCGTTTTCCAAGACCCTGGCGCCGGGCTTTCGCGTCGGCTGGATCGCCCCGGGCCGCTACCTGAACCAGGTGCTGCACATGAAGTACATGGGTACCGGCGCCACCGCGCAGCTGCCGCAGCTGGCGCTGGCCGAATACATCGAAGGCGGTCACTACGAACCGCACCTGCGCCGCATGCGCGGCCAGTACGCCCGCAACCTGGAACAGATGAGCGACTGGGTCAGCCGCTACTTTCCGCCCTCGGTGCGGGTCAGCCGTCCCCAGGGCAGCTTCATGCTGTGGCTGGAAATGCCCGAGGGCTTCGACAGCCAGCGCCTGAACCGCGAGCTGGCCGCGCACAAGATCCAGGTGGCGCCGGGCAGCATCTTTTCCGCTGCCGGCAAGTACCGCAATTGCCTGCGCATGAACTACGCCACGCGCCCCAACCCGACCATCGAAGCAGCGGTACGCAAGGTGGGGGAAACCGTCACGGCCATGCTCGACGCCTCGTCACCGCCAAGAGACTGAATCTTTCCCAGCGCAGCGGCGTCCTATCAGCACATCCGCACAGCCGATTGGAGGCTGCAACCTTGCCCTTGCGCGTGCTCTTTATCGCCCTGTTGATTCTCGGCGGCTGTACCAACCAGGTGCCCATCGTGCCCAGCCAGGCCATGGCCGTCGCCGATTCGTCGTTCGGCGCAGGGCTCGCGGCGCGCGCCGCCGAACATGGGGGCCACTCCGGCTTTCGCCTGCTACCGGCCAGCAACGAAGCCTTCGCCGCCCGCGCCGAGCTGATTCGCGCGGCGCAGCACAGCCTCGATCTGCAGTACTACATCGTGCACGACGGCCTGAGCACCCGCGCACTGGTCAAGGAGCTGCTGCAGGCCGCCGACCGCGGCGTGCGCATCCGCATCCTGCTCGACGACACCACCAGTGACGGCGAGGACTACAGGATCGCCCTGCTGGCCGCCCACCCGAACATCCAGATCCGCGTCTTCAACCCCCTGCACCTGGGCCGCCTGACCGGCGTCACCCGGGTGATCGGCCGCGGCCTGAACCTCTCCCAGCAGCACCGGCGCATGCACAACAAGCTGTGGCTGGCCGACAGCGCGGCGGCCATCGTCGGCGGGCGCAACCTGGGCGACGAGTATTTTGACGCCGAACCGAACATGAACTTCACCGACATCGATATGCTGTCCGTCGGCCCGGTGGCCAAGGATCTGGCAGAGAGCTTCGATCAGTACTGGAACAGCCGGCTGAGCAAACCCATCGAGGCCTTCGTCTGGCGCCAGCCCTCGCAAAAGGATCTGGACAAGGCGCGCAAGGGCCTGCGCGACTACCTGGACACCGCCCGCGTCGAGCAACCGGAGCTGTACGAACGCCTGCTCGCCTACCAGCACGAGCCGAAGCTGCAGGCCTGGCTCGACGAGCTGATCTGGGCGCCGGGCACCGCGCTGTGGGACGCACCAAGCAAGGTGCTGGCCAGCGGCGAACCGGACCCGCAGTTGCTGCTCACCACCCAGTTGGCGCCGCATCTGCAGGGGGCCAAGAGCGACCTGGTGATGGTATCCGCCTACTTCGTGCCCGCCCCCGCCGGTCTGCAGTACCTGATCGGCCTGGCCGACAACGGCGTGGACATCCGCCTGCTCACCAATGCCCTGGAAGCCACCGATGTGCCCGCCGTGCATGGCGGCTACGCGCCCTATCGCCAGGAAATGCTCGAGCACGGCATGCGCCTGTACGAGCTGCGCAGTCAGCCGGGTGCGGATTCGCCGCCGGCCTACAGCTTCAGCGGCAGCTCCAACTCCAGCCTGCACAGCAAGGCCATCGTCATCGACAAGCAGAAATCCTTCGTCGGCTCCTTCAACGTCGACCCGCGCTCGGTACTGTGGAATACCGAGGTCGGCGTGCTGGTCGACAGCCCCAGGCTCGCCGCCTACCTGCGCGAGCTGGCACTGCAGGGCATGAAGCCCTCGGTCAGTTACGAAGTGCGCCTGCAGCACGACGCCAACGGTGCGACGCGGATGGTCTGGGTCGGCGAGGACGACGGCAAGGAATTCGTCCTCGGCGAAGAGCCCGGCAGCCGCTGGCGGCGCTTCAACGCCTGGTTCGCCCGGGCCATCGGCCTGGAGAAGATGCTATAGCGCCACCTGCTCATCAAAGGCACGGGGCCGCCAGGCCAGCCAGATGAACGCCGCTGCACCGACCGCCATCAGCATCGGCAATGCATGCCCGCTGACCCACTGGCTGACCGCGCCGGTGGCCAGCGGCCCGATCAGGCAGCCGATGCCCCACAGCTGCGCCACGTGGGCATTGGCACGCACCAGCTGGTCATCGCGAAAGCGCTCGCCGATGAGGATCAGCGACAGGGTGAACAGGCCACCGGCGCTGGCGCCGAACAGCACCAGCACCGGCCAGATCAGCGGCGTGTGCAACAGCAGCGGAATGCCCAGGCTGGAGAACAGCAGTACCACGCCACAGGCCCGGAACAACGTGACCCGCGAAATGCGGTCGGCCAGCAGGCCGATGGGCAACTGCAGCACGGCATCGCCGACCACCACCACGCTGGCCATGAACAACGCCACTTCCTGGGTGAAGCCCTGGCGCAGGCCGTAGATCGGCAGCAGGGTGAGCATCATCGCCTCGAAGGCGGCGAACAGCATCACCGCCCAGGCGATCGCCGGCATGCGCTGGCAGAACACCAGCAGGCCGCGCCCGGAGGCACTGTGCGCATCGACCACCGGCGCGCCGGTGCGGCCGATCAACAGCAGCGAGCCGCCGATCAGCAGCGACACACCAAACCAGAACCCCAGGTCGGTATCGGTACCCAGTACGCTGAGCAGCAGCGGCCCGCACAGCTGGCTCAGGGCGTAGCCGGTGCCATACAGCGCCACCAGGCGGCCACGCCACTTCTCCACGGCCAGCTGGTTGATCCAGCTCTCGCCGAGGATGAACACCACGGTGAGGGTCACGCCGAGCAGCAGGCGCAGCACGATCCACACCGGGTAGCTCTGCAGCAGCGCCAGGCCGGTGACCGACAGCGCGCCAGCCAACAGGCACAGCTGCATCAACCGCGGCGTGGGGCAGCGCGAGGCCAGCCGGCCGGCCAGCGAGGCGCCCAGCAGCACGCCAATGGCCGGCGTGGCCGCCATGATGCCGATGGCGAACGAGCCGTAGCCCCAGCTCTCCAGGCGCAACGACACCAGCGGCATGGTCACGCCCATGGCCAGGCCGATGCTGATCACCGCCAGGCAGACGGCAAAGTAGGTACCCCAACGCATCACTGACTCCAGTAAAAGCACAGCGGCCGGGCTCCAGGGTCTGTTGCCGTTTCACGCACGGCCGCGCCGGAGCCCGTTTTGCCGCGAGGCAAGGCACGAGCCGCGAAGTTTAATGGGTTAAATGAGCCGGCGAGAAACGCAGTATCGCGGCAAAACGGGCCCGGCCCTTCGGGTTGTGCGATAAATCTCGCCATGCGTCGTTGGAGGACTTGAAAAGGGAATACCATTCCCTGCGTCCTCCGCCTCGCCTGGCGAGATTTATCGCGGCAACGCGGCTCGCGTTGAAATGGCAACAGACCCTAGGAGCCCGGCCGCCGGTCTGCACTGGCTCGCCGGCTGGCGAGCCTCATCCCTGCAGGATCAGAGCTTGATCCAGGTGGCTTTCAGTTCGGTGTACTTGTCGAAGGCGTGCAGCGACTTGTCACGGCCGTTGCCCGACTGCTTGAAGCCCCCGAACGGCGCGGTCATGTCGCCGCCGTCGTACTGGTTGACCCACACGCTGCCGGCGCGCAGAGCGCGGGCGGTCAGGTGCGCCTTGGAGATGTCCGCCGTCCACACCGCCGCGGCCAGGCCATACACGGTGTCGTTGGCGATCTGCACGGCCTGCTCGGCGCTGTCGAAACCGATCACCGAGAGCACCGGGCCAAAGATTTCTTCGCGGGCGATGGTCATGGCATTGGTCACGCCGTCGAAGATGGTCGGCTCGACGTAGGTGCCGCCGCTCTCCTCCAGGGTGCGCTTGCCGCCGATCAGCAGCTTGGCGCCGTCCTTGTGCCCGGCCTCGATATAGCGCAGCACGGTGTCCATCTGCTGGGTGTCGACCAGGGCGCCGACGTTGGTGTCCGGGTCCAGCGGGTTGCCGGCCTGCCAGCCTTTCAGGGCCTCGACCACCATCGGCAGGAAGCGCTCCTTGATGGAATTTTCCACCAGCAGCCGCGAGCCGGCGGTGCACACTTCGCCTTGGTTGAAGGCGATGGCGCTGGCGGCGGACTCGGCAGCGGCCTTGAGGTCCGGCGCATCGGCAAAGACGATGTTGGGGCTCTTGCCGCCCGCCTCCAGCCACACGCGCTTCATGTTCGATTCGCCGGCGTAGATCATCAGCTGCTTGGCGATCTTGGTCGAACCGGTGAACACGATGGTGTCGACGTCCATGTGCAGCGCCAGGGCCTTGCCGACGGTGTGGCCGTAACCGGGCAGCACGTTGAACACACCAGCCGGTATACCGGCCTCGACGGCCAGGGCGGCCACCCGAATGGCGGTCAGCGGCGACTTCTCGGAGGGCTTGAGGATCACCGAGTTGCCGGTGGCCAGGGCCGGGCCGAGCTTCCAGCTGGACATCAGCAGTGGGAAGTTCCACGGCACGATGGCTGCCACCACGCCAACCGGCTCGCGGGTCACCAGGCCAAGCTGGTCGTGCGGCGTCGGGGCGACTTCGTCGTAGACCTTGTCGATGGCCTCGGCGCTCCAGCGAATGGCGTTGGCCGCGGCCGGAATGTCGATGCCCAGGGAATCGCTGATCGGCTTGCCCATGTCCAGGGTTTCCAGCAGCGCCAGCTCCTCGGCGTTGGCCATCAGCAGCTCGGCGAAGCGGATCATCTTGGCCTTGCGCTTGGCCGGGGCAATACGCGACCACACCCCGGAATCGAAGGCGGCACGGGCCGATTTCACCGCCAGCTCGGCGTCCGCCAGGTCGCAGCTGGCGACCTGGCCAAGCACCCGGCCGTCGACCGGGCTGATGCAATCGAAGGTCTCACCGCTCTGGGCAGCCTGGTATTCGCCCTGCACGAAGGCGCGGGTCTCGATTTTCAGATCCTTGGCACGCTGTTCCCAATCGGTACGGGTCAAACCGGTCATCTGATCATCCTCTCTGGTCGGTGAAGGCGCATGGGCGCCTGTGGTGAGCCGCTATAGGACACCCCTAAAAACGACTGCGTTGCCATCGCGGCGTTAAACAGGCTGAGAAAGGCTCATTACCGCACGTAAGCGCCACGTCTTCGCCTGTTTTCGCCTCGCGCCAGCGGCCTCGCCTACGTTTTTCAAGGGGCCCTACCGGCCGAAAACTGCGAACCACACTAAACCAGCGCTCGCAGAGTTTTCAATATTCTTGACAGTTGGTGGCCAAATGCCCTTGCTGCGTTCATTTTCTTAAACATAGACTCGAACAAATCGTTACGCCGCGCCGCCCCTGGCCCGCAATGGCCATGGGAAGATCGACGTACGTTCACGTTGACCAGGGAAGCGAATATGAATATCCAGCAGATCGTCGATTTCGCGCAAAGCACCGGCAGCACCGAAAGCTACCGCCCCGCCGCCGAAAAGATCCTCAAGGGCGACCCGCAGCAGCAGGTGCGCAACCATTACGCCAGCCCCTGCGGGCAATTCAACAGCGGCATCTGGGAGGGCGAGGTCGGCCAATGGACGGTCAGCTACAGCGAGCACGAGTACTGCGAAATCCTCCAGGGCGTGTCGGTGCTGCGTGACAACGACGGCAATGCCAAGACCGTGCGGGCCGGTGACCGCTTCGTGATCCCGGCCGGTTTCATCGGCACCTGGGAAGTGCTGGAGCCGTGCCGCAAGGTCTACGTGATCTTCGAACAGGCCTGAACGAACACGGGTACGCCCGAAGCCGGCCATGCCTGACCGGCTTCGAGCCATTCGTCAGCTGGCGATCTGCTCGGCCGGCGAGACGATGCTGCTCTTGCCCCGCGAGCGACCGGAGCTGAGGTAGTCGGCGATGGATTCCTGGGTGACCTCGCCAAGGAAGTCGTTGTCGGCGCTGAGCACCGGCAACCACGAGCGGTTGAACTCGTACATGCGCGACAGCAGGATGCGCAGGTGTTCATCGTGGGCGGCGGTGGCGTTGAACGGTTGCACGAAAGGCTGCACCGCACCGCCCTGGCCACGCATATCGCGGCGGCGCACGTAGCCCAGGGCCTTCCTGCCGGCATCGGTGACCACCAGGTGGCGGCGGTCATGCTCTTCCATCAACTCCACGGCATCGGCGATGCTGGTTTCGGCCAGAATCGATGGTGCATCGTCGGCGGCGTCTTCGGCGCGGATCAGCAGCAGGCGCTTGAGTGTGCTGTCCTGGCCGACGAAGCCGCTGACGAAGTCGTCCGCCGGGTGCGCCAGCAGGGTGTCCGGATGGTCGAACTGGAGCAGCGTGCCGTCCTTGAAGATGGCGATCTTGTCGCCCAGCTTGATGGCCTCGTCGATGTCGTGGCTGACCATGATCACCGTCTTGTTCAGCGCGCGCTGCATCTGGAAGAACTCGTTCTGGATGGCGTCGCGGTTGACCGGGTCGACGGCGCCGAAGGGCTCGTCCATCAGCAGCACCGGGGCGTCGGCCGCCAGGGCGCGGATCACCCCGATACGCTGCTGCTGGCCGCCGGACAGCTCGCGCGGGTAACGCGACAGGTACTGTTTGGGCTCGAGTTGCACCATGCTCATCAGCTCCACGGCGCGCTCGTGGCAGCGCTTCCTGTCCCAACCGAGCAGCTTGGGCACCACGGTGATGTTTTCCTCGATGGTCATGTTGGGAAACAGGCCGATCTGCTGGATCACGTAGCCGATGTTGCGACGCAGGGTCACTTCGTCGATGCCGGTGGTGTCCTCGCCGTTGATCAGCACGCGCCCGGAGGTGGGCGCGATCAGCCGGTTGATCATCTTCAGCGTGGTGCTCTTGCCACAACCCGAGGGGCCGAGGAACACGCAGATCTGGCCTTCGTCGACGGTCAGGCTGACTTCATTTACCGCGACGACATCCTTGCCTTTCTGCTGGAATTTCTTGGTCAGTTTGTCGAGTTGAATCATGTTCGAGTCCTCAGTGGGCGGCTTTCAGGCCACGGGGAGTGAGCGTTTTCTGCAGCCACTGCAAAAACAGGTCGGCGACGATGGCGAGCAGGCTCACCAGCACCGCACCAACGAAAAGGGTCGCCATGTCGCTGCGGCTGATGGCGGTGAGAATCAGCACGCCGAGGCCGCCGGCACCGATGGTGGCGGCGATGGTCATCACGCCGATGTTCATCACCACGGCGGTGCGCACCCCGGCCAGGATCACCGGCACGGCGATCGGCAGGTCGACCATGCGCAGGCGCTGCCAGAAACTCATGCCGATGCCCTTGCCCGCCTCGCGGATGCCCGGCTCGACGCTGGTCAGCGCCAGGTAGGTGTTGCGCAGGATCGGCAGCAGCGAATACAGGAACACCGCGGTCACCGCCGGCAATGGGCCGAGGCCCTGGCCGAACTGCGAGTAGAACGGCAGCAACAGGCCGAACAGGGCGATGGCCGGCAGGGTCAGCACCACGGTGGCCAGGCCCTGCAGCGGCCCGGCGAGCCAGGGGAAGCGGGTCATCAGAATGCCCAGCGGCACGCCGATGAGAATCGCCAGGCCCACGGCGATGCCGACCAGGGCGATATGCTCGACGGTCAGGCTGAGCACCTGGCTCCAGTCGATATGCTGGAAAGCGGTCATGAAATCCATGTCAGTTGCCCTCCCCGATCAGTTTTTCCTGACGCAGGAAGTCGGCGGCCACTGCAGCCGGCGTTTCGCGATCGACGTCGACGCGGGCGTTGAGGCGGCGCATGGTGGCGTCGTCCAGGCGCTCGGCGAGCGGCTTGAGCAGCTCCTCGAGTTCCGGGTGCTGCTTGAGGTAGTCGGCGTTGACCACCGGCGCAGCGGTGTAGTCCGGGAAGTACTTGCGGTCGTCCTCGAGCAGGCGCAGGCCGAAGGAATCCAGGCGGCCGTCGGTGGTGTACACCAGGCCGACGAACACCTGGCCGTTGCGCAACGCGGTGTAGACCAGGCCCGGGTCCATCTGGCGAATCTCGTTACGGGTGAAGGTCAGGCCGTACTCCTTGACCAGCCCGTCCAGACCATCGGAGCGGTTGGCGAACTCGATGTCCAGGGCCAGCAGGCGGTTGCCCTTGCCCGGCGTTTTCAGAGCCTGGGCGAGGTCGCTGATGGTGTGGATATCCGGATTCTCCTCGGCGACCTTTTCCGGCAGCGCCAGGGCGTAGGTGTTGTTGAAACGCGAGGGCGCCAGCCAGATCGCGCCGCTCTTGGCGTCCAGCTCCTTGACGCGCCCGTAGGCAGCTTCCTTGTCGAGGCGCTCGGTGACCTTGTTGTAGGCCACCAGCGAGGTGCCGGTGTATTCCCAGGTCAGGTCCAGCTGGCCGCTCTTCATGCCGTTCCAGGCGATGGTGCTGCCCAGATTGCCGACGATGCGTGCCTGGTAGCCGTGGGGGCGCAGGTACTGGGCAGTGAGTTCGGAGAGGATCACCTGCTCGGTGAACACCTTGGCACCGATACGGATTTCCGCAGCCTGGCTGGTCACTGCCAGCAGCAGGCCGAGGCACAGAACGAGAGACTTCATCATGGTTTCCTTCAACGGGCCACCCCACGCTCGAACCAGAAACGGCTGGTGGCCGCCACCAGGCCGTCGAGCAGCAACGCCAGCAGAGCCGTGGCAGCGGCGCCGAGTATCAGCAGCGGTTGGTTTTCCAGGGCGATGGCGGGAAAGATCAGGCTGCCGAGGCTGTTGGCGCCGATCAGGAACACCAGCGGCGCGGTCCCGACGTTCAGCGCCAGCGCCACGCGGATGCCACCGACGATGATCGGCACCGCGTTGGGCAGCTCGACCCGCCACAACGCCTGGCGCGGCGTCATGCCGATGCCGGTGGCGGCCTCCTTCAACGAACCCGGCACGTTGCGCAGGCCTTCGTAGGTATTGCGCACGATGGGCAGCAGCGAGGCGAGGAACAGGGCAAGGATCGCCGGGCCGTTGCCGATGCCGACCACCGAGAGCGCGATGGCCAGCACCGCCAATGGCGGCACGGTGTTGCCGACGTTGAACACCTGCATGAAGCGCTCGGCGCTGTGCTCGCGGCCGGGCCGGCTGAGCAGGATGCCCGCCGGGATGCCGACCGCCAGGGCTGCCAGCATCGACACGAACACCAGATACAGGTGCGCCTGCAGGTAGTAGATGAGGTCTTCGCGGTGCTGCGCGAGCACCGCCGGGGTGATCCAGTGGACCAGCAAGGCCAGTACCGCGATCAGCGCAACAGCGCCCAGCAGCACCTTGCCGAAGCTTTTCAGCATATGTCGACTCCAGTTGACGACCGCCGTTGGCGGATCGAGCTGGCCGGATGCATTGCGCATCGGCCGTCCAATGCCGGAGGCTGGAGCATCCTCTAACGATGCCCCTCATGCCAGGACGCATGCGCCCTGCAGCCTTCCGACCCATGGTTACTCGACCCTCCGCCGCCGCTTCGGTTCCGCCTTTCTGCCATCGTTCTGCCATGGGCGGGCGGCCATCTACGCCCACACATCTGGTTACAAGCCAGGTATCATCGGGGCTCCAGGGTGTTCGCCGGGATGGCGAACATCAGCCGTCAAAGGAGACCCCGTGCTCGACCTCGTTGCCGCCTTCATCGTCCTCACCACCCTGCTCACCTACGTCAACTACCGCTTCATCCGCCTGCCACCGACCATCGGCGTGATGGCCACCGCGCTGATCTTCTCGCTGATCGCCCAGGGCCTGAGCCAGCTCGGTTATCCACTGATCGAGATCGAGGCGCAGGAAATCATCCGTCGCATCGACTTCTCCGACATCCTGATGACCTGGTTCCTGCCGGCCCTGCTGTTCGCCGGCGCGCTGCACGTGGACCTGAGCGATCTGCGCAGCTACAAGTGGCCCATCGGCCTGCTGGCCACCGTCGGCGTGCTGATCGCCACCAGCGTGATCGGCACCCTGGCGTTCTACATCTTCGCCCTGTTCGGCTGGCACGTGGACTTCATCTACTGCCTGCTGTTCGGGGCGTTGATCTCGCCCACCGACCCGATCGCGGTGATGGGCATCCTCAAGTCGTCCGGCGCGCCCAAGCCCCTGGCCACCACCATCGTTGGCGAGTCGCTGTTCAACGACGGCACCGCGGTAGTGGTGTTCACCATCCTGCTCGGCATCCTGCAGCTGGGCAGCACGCCGACCCTGGGCACGGTGAGCTGGCTGTTCGCGCATGAAGCGGTGGGCGGCCTGCTGTTCGGCGCCGCCCTGGGCTACGGCGTGCTGCTGATGCTGCGCAGCATCGACCAGTACCAGGTGGAGGTGATGCTGACCCTGGCGCTGGTGTTCGGCGGTGCGGCACTGGCGGCGCGCCTGCACGTGTCCGGGCCGATCGCCATGGTGGTGGCCGGCCTGATCATCGGCAACCTGGGCCGCAAGCATGCCATGTCGGACGAGTCACGCCGCTACGTCGATGGCTTCTGGGAGCTGATCGACGAGATTCTCAACGCCCTGCTGTTCGCCCTGATCGGCCTGGAGCTGTTGCTGTTGCCGTTCTCCTGGCTGCACATCATCGCCGCCTTCGTGCTCGGTGGCGCGGTGCTGGTGGCGCGCCTGCTGACGGTGGCCCCGGCGGTGTTGGTGATGCGCCGCCGCGCCGGCGGGCGTCGCCAGGTGTCCCACGGAGCGATCCGCATCCTCACCTGGGGCGGGCTGCGCGGTGGCGTGTCGGTGGCGCTGGCACTGTCACTGCCACTCGGTGAGGAGCGCGACCTGCTGCTGAGCCTGACCTATATCGTCGTGCTCACCTCGATCCTCCTGCAGGGGCTGTCCATCGGCCCGCTGGTCAGCCGGCTGTACCGCGACCGACCACAGACTGCCGTCGACGCTCATCACTGAAGGCGCGGCGCCACTGGCCTACAGGCGGGATTCGAGCACCAGCAGGTTGTTCTCGACCCGCCAGCCGATGCGATTGAGATAGCTCATGCCCAGCAATGCTTCGCTGGGCGAGGCACCTTCGAGCACCACCGCCTCGACGCCCAGCACCTGCAGCGAACCGACGCTGACCTTGTCGAGGGTCACCCGCCAGCCCCGCGCCGTACCGCTGGCGGTGCTGACCTGGATCGGCTGGCCGCTGGTGCGGTAGTCGATGCCCAGGCGGCGGGCATGATTTTCATTGAGGGCCACCGAGGTGGCGCCGGTATCGACCAGGAACTGCTGGGCGCGGCCATTGATCGCGCCTTCGGCCCAGTAGTGACCGCCATTGCTGCGGGCGATGCTGAGGGTCTGTTTCTGTGGGGCGGCGAAACCTTCGGTGTTGTACTCGCGGCTCAGGCCGTAGCTGCGCTCCACGCCGTCGACGCGCAGCACCGCGCCGCGGCTGTCGACGCTGACCACCTGCACGCCGCCGGGGCCGGTCTGGCCGACGCGCACCAGCTTGCGCTGGCCGTCCACCGACAGCACCGCCGCACCGGGAAACAGCCCGACCACCTGAACCGGCGGCGCGGCCAGCAGCAGCGGTGCCGCCAACCAACCTGCCATGATCATCATCACTCGACGCATCCGTGCTTCTCCCGGCTATTCGAAGGGGTAGTGCTGGCCCCAGCGCTCGAAGACTTCTCGCAGCTTGTCCTGCTCGACGAGTTCGGCCATGCGCTGATCATAGAGCTTGGCCAGCGCGCGACCGCGCGGGGTGTCGGAAAAACCGATGTACAACGGCAGGCGCAGCAGGTCGGTGACCCGGTACTTGCCGGGGTCGGTGGCGCCGGCAAGCGTCTGTTCGACCTCGGGGCGGGCATCGATGTAGTAGTCGGCATGGCCCTGGTCGAGCATCGACAGGATGCCGCTGCGCCGCTGCAGCTCGTTGTAGTGGCTGAGCCCGGGGATATAGCGCTGGTATTCGTAGCCGCGCATCCACACCAGGCGCGAGCGACGCAGCTCGGCCTGATCCGGCTCGGGCTTGGCCGCCAGGCTCAGGGCGCTGATCAGATCCGAATCGTAATGCCAGCTCGGGTACACCACGCCGCCGCTGACCTCGTTCTGGTAGGAGGCCACCCAGGCGTCGGCCTCACCCCGTTTCACCAGGCCGATGGAGCGGGTGTAGGGCACGATCTGCATCTCCAGCTTGACGCCAGCGGGCTCGAAGACCAACCGCAGGATATCCCAGGACATGCCGGTGCCATCCGGGTTGATACGGTCGACCCAGACATCGCTGGCCATGCGGATGGAGGACGGCACCTCACTGCCTGCCTGGGCGCAGACGCCGATCGACAACAACAGAGCCAGCCACAGCGCACGCACCATCATGGCTCCTGATCAGGCAAAACCGAGGCTGGCCGCCAGGCCATTGGCCCAGCCCCAGACGAGCAGCTGCATGGCCAGCCAGGCGAACACCCCGGCCAGCACGTCGTCGAGCATGATGCCGAAGCCACCGTGCACATGGCGATCGATCCAGCGAATCGGCCACGGCTTGAGAATGTCGAAGAAGCGGAACATCAGAAAGCCCACCAGCACCCAGCCCCAGCCTTCGGGCACCAGCCACAGGGTGATCCACATGCCGACCATCTCGTCCCAGACGATGCCTTCGTGGTCGTGCACACGCAGGTCGTCGGCCACCTTGCCGCACAGCCACACGCCGAACACCATGGTCACGCCCAGCAGCAGCCAGTAGCCCCAGTCCGGCAGCATCTGCCACAACGGGATGAACGGCACGGCGGCCAGCGAACCCCAGGTGCCCGGCGCCTTGGCGATGGTGCCGGTGCCAAAGCCGAAGGCCAGAAAATGCCACGGGTTGCGCCACACGGAAGGTGGCACGAACTCGGCGGGGACTTGCTTGGGATGATCAGTCACGGTGCGTTCCGAAATGTTGGTAGCCACTGTACCGTGGCTCGATGGCGTGGCCTCCGGCGTCCAGCAGGTGCACGCCCTGTCCGGCCTCGACCCGACCGATCACCTGTACAGGCTGGCCCATGGCACGTAGCACGTCCAGTTTCTCGGCAGGCAGGGTAAAGGCAAGCACGTAGTCGTCGCCACCCCCAAGCGCCAGCTGACGTGCGCTTTGCTCATCCACGCAGGCCAGCAAGGCAGCTGACAGGGGCAGACGCTGCTGCTCGACGAACAGCGCCACGCCGGATGCCCGGGCGATATGTCCGCAGTCGGCGAGCAGGCCGTCGGAGATGTCCAGCGCCGCCGTGGCGACGCCGCGCAGGGCCTGGCCAAGCTGCAATTGCGGCACCGGCGACCAGTAATGGGCCAGTAACGCGGCGCTTTCCGGTTGCTCGGCCCGCTCGCCGAGCACGAACGGCAGCGCGCCGGCGCCATTGCCCAACTCGCCGCCGACGCACAGCAGGTCGCCCGGCCGCGCGCCGGCGCGGGTCAGCGCCTGGCCAGCCGGTACGCGGCCGAATACGGTGAGGGTCAGGCTCAGCGGCCCACGGGTGGTATCGCCGCCCACCAGCCGCACACCGCACTGGCGCGCCATGTGCTCCAGCCCGGCCGTGAGGTCGGCCAGCCAGTCGGGGGATACCTCGGGCAGGGTCAGTGCCAGGGTGAACGCCAGGGGCGCGGCACCCATCGCCGCCAGGTCACTGACCGAAACGCCCAGGGCGCGCTGACCGAGCAGGCGGCCTGGCGCATCGGCCGGGAAATGCACGCCAGCGACCAGGGTGTCGGTGGACACCGCCAGTTGCTCGCCGGGGGGGACCTGCAGCAGGGCGCAGTCGTCGCCGATTCCCAGCACCACACCATCGGCCGCCTGCGCACAGGCGGCTGCGGCGAAGTAGTGACGAATCAGCTCGAACTCGCCCAAGGCACTCAGCGCTTGTTGAAGTCGCGGACTTCGTCGGCGCGCAGGGTCGGCGCCAGCTTGTCGAGCACGCCGTTGACGAACTTGTGACCGTCGGTGGCGCCGAACACTTTTGCGAGCTCGATGCCTTCGTTGATCACCACGCGGTACGGCACGTCGATGCGGTTACGCAGCTCGTAGGTGGACAGGCGCAGGATGGACAGCTCGACCGGGTCGATCTCGTCCAGCGGACGGTCGAGCAGCGGCTCGAACAGTGCGTCGATCTCGCTCTTCTGGCGCGGCACGCCATGCAGGACCTCGTGAAAGTAGGCGCCGTCGACCGCGCTGAAATCGTTGTCGACACGAAACTGCGCTTCGATCTCGTTGAGCGCCTGCCCGGCGATATGCCAGGAGTACAGGGCCTGCATGGCCAGGGTACGCGCCTGACGGCGAGCCAGCAGCTTGGGGCTCGGGCCTTTCTTGGCTGGCTTGTTGTCGTTCTGGCTCACTTGGCCTCCAACTGCGCCAGCAGGCTGACCATTTCCAGAGCGGACAGCGCGGCTTCGGCGCCCTTGTTGCCGGCCTTGGTGCCGGAACGTTCGATGGCCTGCTCGATGGAATCGACGGTCAGTACGCCGAAGGCGACCGGTACGCCGAACTCCATGGACACCTGGGACAGGCCCTTGGTGCATTCACCGGCCACGTATTCGAAGTGCGGGGTGCCGCCACGGATCACCGCGCCGAGGGCGATGATGGCGCTGTACTCGCCACGCTGGGCGACTTTCTGGGCGACCAGCGGAATCTCGAAGGCACCCGGTGCGCGGATGATGGTGATGTCGTCTTCGCTGATGCCGTGGCGAACCAGGGCGTCGACCGCGCCGCTGACCAGGCTTTCGACCACGAAGCTGTTGAAGCGGCCGACCACCAGGGCGAAGCGACCCTTGGGAGCGATGAAAGTACCTTCGATGGTCTTGAGTGTCATAGCGAGTTCTCGAGCTGTCTTTAAAGAGCCAGGGCCCGCCGCGGCAGGCCCCGAAAAATATGGGCGATGGGCCGTAATCGGCCCATCGCGGTCGCCCCTTTATTTCGGGGGCAGGTATTCTACAACTTCCAGGTCGAAACCGGATATCGCGTTGAACTTCATCGGCGCGCTCATCAGGCGCATCTTGCGCACGCCCAGGTCGCGCAGGATCTGCGAGCCGGCGCCGACGGTGCTGTAGGTGCTCGGTGTCTTGGCAGTGGTGCTGCCGTCCGCTTCGCGGATATGCGCCAGCACTTCGTCGCCGCCCAGCGAATGGCCGAGCAAGAGCACCACGCCGCTGCCGGCTTCGGCGACCTCGGTCATCGCCGCACGCAGGCTCCAGCGCCCCGGTTGGCGGACCATCAGCAGGTCACGCATCGGGTCCATGTTGTGCACCCGCACCAGGGTCGGCTCCTCGGCGCAGATGGTGCCCAGAGTCACCGCCATGTGCACGTCGCCTTCCACCGAATCACGGTAGGTCACCAGGTTGAAATGGCCGACTTCACTGTCCAGCGGCTGCTCGGCGATGCGCTGCACGGTGCGCTCGTGGAGCATGCGGTAGTGGATGAGGTCGGCGATGGTGCCGATCTTGATGCCGTGCTGGGCCGCGAACGCTTCCAGCTCCGGGCGACGGGCCATGGTGCCGTCGTCGTTCATGATCTCGCAGATCACCCCGCTCGGCTCATAGCCGCCCATGCGCGCCAGGTCGCAGGCCGCTTCGGTATGGCCAGCGCGGGCCAGCACGCCGCCGGGCTGGGCCATCAGCGGAAAGATGTGGCCGGGGCTGACGATGTCTTCGGCCACCGCGTGCTTGGCCGCCGCGGCCTGCACGGTACGGGCGCGGTCGGCGGCGGAGATGCCGGTGGTCACGCCCTCGGCGGCCTCGATGGACACGGTGAACTTGGTGCCGAAGCCGGAGCCGTTGCGCGGCGCCATCAGCGGCAGCTTGAGGGTTTCGCAACGCTCGCGGGTCATCGGCATGCAGATCAGGCCGCGGGCGAAGCGCGCCATGAAATTGATGTGCTCGGCGGTCACGCATTCGGAGGCGATGATCAGGTCGCCCTCGTTCTCGCGGTCTTCGTCATCCATGAGGATGACCATCTTGCCGGCGCGGATGTCTTCGACCAGCTCTTCGATACTGTTGAGTGCCATGGTGGCGGTGTCCTTAATGCTTCAGGTAGCCGTGTTCGGCGAGAAATCCTTCGGTCAGCCCCGACCCACTCGGCTCGGCGGCCTTGTCACCGAGCAGCAGGCGCTCCAGGTAACGGGCCAGCAGATCGACCTCGAGGTTGACCCGACGGCCGACGCGGTAGTCGGCCATGATGGTTTCGGCCAGGGTGTGCGGCACGATGGTCAGCTCGAACTCGGCGCCGTCCACGGCATTCACCGTCAGGCTGGTGCCATCCACGGTGATCGAACCCTTGTGGGCGATGTACTTGGCCAGCTCCCGCGGCGCGCGCACCTTGAACTGGATGGCGCGGGCGTTCTCCTCACGGGAGACGATCTCGCCGACACCGTCGACATGCCCGCTGACCAGGTGGCCACCCAGGCGCGTGGTCGGCGTCAGGGCCTTTTCCAGGTTGACCCGGCTGCCGCTCTTCAGGTCGATGAAGGCGGTACGCGCCAGGGTCTCGCGGCTGACGTCGGCCCAGAAGCCGTCACCCGGCAGTTCGACGGCGGTCAGGCACACGCCGTTGACCGCGATGCTGTCGCCCAGCACCACATCACTGAGGTCGAGCTTGGCGGTCTTCACGTAGACGCGCACGTCGCCGCCCTTGGGCGTGATGGCGGCGATGCTGCCGATGGAGGCGATGATTCCGGTGAACATAGAGGCTCCTCCTCAGACCGGCAGCTCGGTGAGCTTGCGCAGCGTGTCGGCACAAGTGCGCGCTGCTTCGGCGCCCTTGACCAGAAAATGCTCGCGGAAGAACGTCTGGTGTTCTTCACCGGCATGGAAATGATGGGGCGTCAGCACCGCCGAAAACACCGCCACGTCGGTGTCCAGCTGCACCTGCATCAGGCCTTCGATCACCGCCTGGGCGACGAACTCGTGGCGGTAGATACCGCCATCGACCACCAGGCCGGCGGCGACGATGCCGGCGTAGCGGCCACTCCTGGCCAGGCGCTTGGCGTGCAGGGGAATTTCGAAGGCGCCGCCGACTTCGAAGCAATCGATTTCGCTGGCGGCGTAGCCCTGGCGCTGCATTTCTTCGATAAAGGCGTGACGCGACTGGTCGACGATTTCGCGGTGCCAGCAGGCCTGCACGAAGGCAACCCGGCGCACGCTGTTGGAAGTGGACATGTTCGACTCCTGTTTATGGTTAAAACAGGGCAGCTTGGATCGATAGGGATGGTACGGACATGCAGCAGCCGGAGGGCCGCCTCGTCAGGCAATCCCGCTCTCTCTTCATCCGGACTATACCGTCGGCTCCGGAATCACACCGGATCTGCTCGACCCCGGGCGGCTGGTGCCGTACCGGGCGCTCGCGGGCTAGCTGCGTTGCGCAGCATTACCGCCGGTGGGGAATTACACCCCGCCCTGAGAACGTGTGGCTGCTTGTCGCAGCCGACAGCGTTTTACCATACTTGCCGCGCCAGCGCACGGCGGCCCTGCCTGAGCGGCTGTTCACATCGTTATGCCGGGCTTTATCTATGTAACTCCACAGTGGATCGGCAAACGGCTGCTATTGCCTTGTAGCTGCCCCTACACATGCCCAGAAAGAGCGTGAACAGCTTCAGCTCGAACGATCAGGCACGGCAATGATCCGCCAGTCGTCGCCCACGGCTCGCATGTCGACGATCTTCAGCGCCGGCGCTTCGGCCATCTTCGCCAGGGGCAGATCCAACAGGGGTCGGGCACTGGAGCCGAGAAACTTGGGCGCGACGAACAGCTGGTACTCGTCGACCAATCCCAAACGAGCGAAGGCGCCGGCTAGCTTCGGCCCGGCCTCGACCAGCACCTCGTTGGCGCCACGCCCAGCCAGCTCGAGCAGCAGCTTGCGCAGGTCGACATGACCATTGCTGCCAGGCACGGCCAGCAGCTCGTGGCCGTCATCCTGGTAACGGCAGCGCGAAGTGGCCGCCGCGCAGGTGGCCACCAGCGCCGGTCCGGCCTGGAAGAACGGCGCGCTGAGCGGCACCCGCAGGCGCCCATCGACCAGCACGCGCAGCGGCGGCCGGGCCTGGGCCAAGGCGGTCAGCTCGGCGCCCAGGCCAAGTTCGTCCGGGCGCACGGTCAGGCGCGCAGCGTCGGCCAGCAGCGTATCGGCGCCGCTGAGCACCACGCTGGAACGCGCGCGCAGACGCTGCACCGCGGCACGCGCCGCCGGCCCGGTGATCCACTGGCTTTCGCCACTGGCCATGGCGGTGCGCCCATCCAGGCTCATCGCCAGTTTGACGCGCACCAGCGGCAGGCCGCTTTCCATGCGCTTGATAAAACCGGCGTTGAGCGTCCGCGCCTCGGCTTCCAGCACGCCGCCCTGCACGGCGATGCCGGCATTCATCAGGCGCAGCAGGCCGCGGCCGGCCACCTGGGGATTGGGGTCCTGCATGGCCGCCACCACCCGCGTGACACCAGCGGCCACCAGCGCATCGGCGCACGGCGGTGTACGACCATGGTGGCTGCACGGCTCCAGCGTCACGTAGGCGGTGGCGCCGCGCGCCTTGTCGCCGGCCTGGCGCAGCGCGTGCACTTCGGCATGGGGCTCCCCGGCCTTGGCGTGCCAGCCTTCGCCGACGATCTTGCCGTCGCGCACGATCACGCAGCCGACTCGCGGGTTGGGATGGGTGGAATACAGCCCCTTGCGCGCCAGCTCGAGGGCGCGCGCCATGAATGCGTGATCGCTGCTGCTCATCTCAATCCTGGTTCGGCTCGCGGGAAAGACGGTCGATTTCCTCGCGGAATTCGTTGAGATCCTGGAAGCGGCGGTACACCGAGGCGAAGCGGATATAGGCCACTTCGTCGAGTTTCTGCAGCTCGGTCATCACCAATTCGCCGAGTACCAGCGACTTGACCTCGCGCTCACCGGTGGCGCGCAGCCGATGCTTGATATGGGCGATGGCCGCCTCCAGCCGCTCGATGCTCACCGGGCGTTTTTCCAGCGCCCGCTGCATGCCGGCCCGCAGCTTGTCCTCGTCGAAGGGCTGACGGCTGCCGTCCTGCTTGATCAGCCGCGGCATCACCAGCTCGGCGGTTTCGAAGGTGGTGAAGCGCTCGCCGCAGGCCAGGCATTCGCGGCGACGGCGCACCTGATCACCCTCGGCGACCAGACGCGAATCGATGACTTTGGTGTCGTTGGCGGAGCAGAACGGGCAATGCATGGCTGGAAACGATCGCAGGCGAGAAAGCCCGCATGGTAGCGCATCAGCACCGCCCGGCGCCAAGCACCCGGGCTTGGGCGCTTTCCTTTGCATTCACCGCCCGCTATGGCGAGAATCCAGGCATTACCCGTTTGCCAGGATCATCCGATGCCATTGCGCCCGCTCGCCCTGCTCTGCCTTGCCTCCCTGCTCGCTGCCTGTGCCGGGGAAACACCACCGCCGGCGGTTAGCGCGCCGGCACCTGCGGTCAAAGCCGAGCAGCCGGCGCCAACCCCGGCTCACCTGCGCGAACTGACCGGTACCCTGCTCGATGTGCCAGCGGGGGCCGAAGTGGAACTGGCATTGCTGACCATCAACGAGCGCGGCCTGCCGCACAAGCTGCTCGGCAACATCCAGCTGCGCGGCACCGGCGCGCCGCTGCCGTTTCGCCTGCAATTCAACCCGGAGAACTTCGACCAGGGCATTCGCGTGGAACTGCGTGGCCGCGTGCATCAGTCCGGCAAACTGGTGCTGCACATGCCCAATCAGCTGATTCGTGAACCGCAAAGCCAGGCCCTCGGCGAAGTCCGCGTGACCCCGGCGCTGTGACGCCACCGCCGGATCTACAGGCCGCCCTGGGCGATCTGCTCGGCGATGCACGACTGAGCGCTACCACTCTGCCGGATACCGACCTGCGCCTGTGGCTGATCGACCCGGCGAACATGGACCGCTGCTTCAGCCCGGAGGAAACCCGGCGCATTCTCGAGGAGCCACCCTACTGGTGCTTCTGCTGGGCCAGCGGCCTGGTGCTGGTGGACTGGCTGGCGCGCCACCCCGAATGGGTGCGCGGCAAACGGGTGCTGGACCTGGGCGCCGGCTCGGGCGTGGCCGCCATCGCCGCAGCCCGTGCAGGCGCCGCCCAGGTGGTGGCCTGCGACCTGGACCCGCTGGCCCTGGCCGCCTGCCGGGCCAACGCCGAGCTCAACGGCGTGCAGCTCGCTTACTCCAGCGATCTCTACGCCGAGCGCCACGATTACGACCTGGCCATCGTCGCCGACGTGCTCTACGACCGCAGCAACCTGCCGCTGCTCGACCGGGTGCTCGAACATGCCAGCGAGGTGCTGGTGGCCGACTCCCGGGTGCGCGACTTCGACCACCCGCGCTACCGGCGCATCGCCGGCTTGCAGGGCTGCACCTGGCCCGACCTGGCCGAGCCGGAAACCTTCCGCCACGTCAGCCTGTATCACGCTGCCGCGGTGCACTTGTAGCCTTGCGGCAACGCCCACACTTATAGTCACACCTATAGAGTCACACCCACCTTTCGCCCGGACAGAGACCGACCATGAGCGACACCCCCTACATCTTCGATATCAATGGCGCCGCCCAGTTTGAACAGCTGGTGATCGAGAACTCGTTCGACAAACCGGTGCTCGTCGACTTCTGGGCCGAGTGGTGCGCACCCTGCAAGGCGCTGATGCCGGTGCTGGCGCAGATCACCGAGGGCTACCAGGGCGAGCTGCTGCTGGCCAAGGTCAATTGCGACATCGAGCAGGACATCGTCGCCCGCTTCGGCATTCGCAGTCTGCCGACCGTGGTGCTGTTCAAGAACGGCCAGCCGGTCGATGGCTTCCAGGGCGCCCAGCCGGAGTCGGCGATTCGTGCCCTGCTGCAACCTCACGTCGCCGAGCCGCAAGCCCCCCAGGCCGACCTGCTGGAAGTCGCCCAGACGGCCTTTGCCGAGGGCCGCATCGGTGAGGCCGAGGCCGCGCTCAAAGAACTGCTGACGGAAAACAACGAAAACGCCGCGGCGCTGATTCTCTACGCCCGCTGTGTGGCCGAACGGGGCGATCTGAGCGAAGCCGAGCAGGTGCTCGGCGCGGTGAAGGGCGATGAACACAAGCAGGCCCTCGCTGGCGCCCGTGCGCAGATCACCTTCCTGCGCCAGGCCGCCGACCTGCCGGACGCCGCCACCCTGAAGAGCCGCCTGGCCCAGAATGGCGAGGATGACGAAGCCGCCTACCAACTGGCCATCCAGCAGCTCGCCCGCCAACAGTACGAGCCGGCCCTGGATGGCTTGCTGAAGCTGTTCGTGCGCAACCGCAATTACGCCGACGGCCTGCCGCACAAGACCCTGCTGCAGGTATTCGACCTGCTCGGCAACGACAACCCGCTGGTCACCACCTACCGCCGCCGGGTGTACCAGGCACTGTACTAAGAAAACCTGTTCACGATCTTCATGCCGGGCTTTATCTATTTTGACTGCAACACGGCGGTAGCGGGCATCGGCGCAGTATCTGTGGGAGCGGGCCATGCCCGCGAAAAATCCCGGGCATGGACTAGGCGTCCCCGCCCGTTCCCACGGGTAAAACAACAATGTCTGCTTTCGCCGGCGGATTCAACCGGTCGACGCAACGTACTGATTAAAGCACTCGGCAGGAGTCGCAAAGTCGAGTGTTTTACGTGGTCGCTCATTTAATAGTCTTGCTACCTCATCGAGCTTGTCTTGAGAGTACTCAGATAGATTCATGCCTTTGGGAAAGTACTGCCTCAACAGCCCATTCGTATTTTCGTTTGAGCCACGTTGCCATGGGGACTTGGGGTCGCAGAAGTAGACTTGGATGTTCGTTGCCAAGGTAAATCGCTTGTGCGCAGCCATCTCTTTGCCCCGATCCCAGGTCAGAGATCGATAAAGCTCTTGAGGTAGCTTTTGAGCATTTTCTATAAGCGCATCGATTACCGTAGCCGTATCTTTGCCGGCTACTTTCACCAACATCAGATAGCGGCTGTGACGCTCGACAAGCGTGGCGATCTGGCTGTTCTTACTGCCACACAGTAGGTCACCTTCCCAATGACCAGGTACAGCACGGTCAGCTACTTCAGCGGGCCTCTTACTGATAGAGACCGTATCAAGAATTTGCCCGTGGTTATCTGTTTTTTGGGTGTGATGGCGTGAGCGACGCATGGCTCGAGTGCGCCGTAAATGCTCAAGCAGCTCTTTTTTCAAGGCGCCACGTGCCTGTATGAAAAGGCTGCGATAGATCGTCTCGTGGGACACGTGATAGCTCGGCTCATTTGGGTAAGTACGCTGTAGCCAACCAGCTATTTGTTCTGGTGACCACTGCATCTGCAACCGCTGAGCCACAAGTTGCGCTAACTGCGGAGCTTGGACAAGTTTGCAGACCTTAGGGCGGCAGGCTCGATCCCATGCAGCTTGATCTGCATAGCTGGCTCGATAGTGATGCAACCCGCCGTTGCGGCTTATCTCCCGACTAACTGTCGAGGGCGCTCTGCCAAGTTGTAGAGCAATCAGGCGAATCGAATGCCCTGCAACGAGAGATCTCGATATTTCCTCACGCTCTGCCATCGTAAGCGCGAGCCTTGAGCGTTTACGTATCGGCGGTCGTATCCCTCCTGTCTGCGCCAAAATGCGCTGTATCGAGGAGTGGTTGCGATCAAAGAGCTGGGCGATCTGCTGGAGAGAGTCTCCTCTTCTCCAGTGCGCCCACATCAGCGCTTTCTGGCTTTCGGTGTAATAGATTCGAGGTCTTTGCTTCATCTGCAACACTCCTACCTGCTTACACAGGAATTATGGTGTTGCGTTGACCAATTGAATCCGCCCCTTGTAGTTGCCCGTACACATGCTCAGATTACCCAGGCAGCTGAACTACGCCTCTCCCACCCAGCAATAAACCGGCGCATCTGCGCCGGCTTCCATGCGCACCTGCTCGCAGTGGCGCAGGCGCACCAGCAGGCGCTTGCCCGCCACTTCACCGCCGGCCAGCGCCGCCAGTTGCGCCATCAGCTGCGGCCCTTCGATGCGTCCGGCAAGGCGCAACAGCTCCAGCACCGTCTGCCACTGGCCATCCTGATCGGCCTGCGCCGGCACCGACGCGGCCACCGCCGGGCTCTGCGCCGCAGCGGCCGGCACGGCCGCCGCCAGTTGCGCCCAATCCTGCGGATCCAGTTCCACCGTCAGGTCCACCGGCCAATCGCCGATTCGCCCGCGAATACGCACCATGCCCACCTCCACTCGTTCGATACGCCATGCTCCCACGGCCGCGCGGGCAAACCAAGCCGGCTCTACCAAGGGCCAAAAATTTGTTATAACGTATCAATTAATTCCACCCATACCCTACCGGAGCCCACCATGCGCCACCTGCTGCTTGCCCTGCCCTTCGCCCTGCTGCCCCTGGCCGCCGCCCAGGCCCACGATGACCATGAACACGGCAGCCTTGGCAAACACGAACACGGCGTCGCCACGCTGAACGTGGCGCTGGAAGGCAGCACCCTGGAAATCGAGCTGCAAAGCCCGGCGATGAACATCGTCGGCTTCGAGCATGCCGCCACCAGCGATGCCGACAAGAAGACCGTCGCCGCCGCCCGCGCCCTGCTGGAAAAGCCCCTGGCGCTGTTCAGCCTGCCCGCCGCTGCTGGCTGCAGCCTGAACGAAAATGAAGTACGCAGCCCGCTGTTCGGCCATGCAGAAGCCGATCATGATCATGACCACGACCACGACCACGGCCACGGTGAGCATGCCGATGGCGACGACCATCACCACGAGCACAGCGATATCGATGCCGACTACAGCTTCACTTGCAAACAACCGGGCGAGCTGAAAGCCCTCGACCTGTCGGCCTTCTACAAGCAGTTCCCGGCCACCCAGAAGATCAACGTGCAACTGATCGGCCCGAGCGGCCAGCAGGGTGTCGAATCGACCCCGGCCAAGCCACGCCTGACCCTCTGATCGACAGGGCGGAGGCCTCCACCCGGAGGCATCCGCTGCTGCACACGTTCGGCAACACCCTCTGGCTCAGCATTTGGTGGCCATGACTGGCACACTTGCTTCTTTTTCCTCCAGCGCCAGCAGTTCCCATGACCACAGCACTGATCGAACTCACCGACCTCGGCTTCGCCTGGCCCGGCCAGGACGAGCTTCTGGACATCCCCCATTTTCACCTGCAACGCGGCGAAACCCTGTTTCTCAAGGGCCCCAGCGGCAGCGGCAAGACCACCCTGCTCGGCCTGCTCGGCGGCGTGCAGAAACCCGGGCGTGGCACCATTCGCCTGCTCGGCGAAGACCTCGCCACGCTCTCGGCGGCGCGCCGCGATCGCTTTCGCGTCGATCACACCGGCTACATCTTCCAGCAGTTCAATCTGCTGCCATTCTTGAGCGTGCGCGACAACGTCGAGCTGCCCTGCCGCTTTTCCCGCCTGCGCGCCGAACGCGCGGCGCAGCGTTATGGCAGCGTCGATGGGGCCGCCGGCAAGCTGCTGGAACACCTGGGCCTGCGCCCGGAGCTGCTCGAACGCCGCGCCGATTCGCTGTCCATCGGCCAGCAGCAACGGGTTGCCGCGGCCCGCGCGCTGATCGGCCAGCCGGAGCTGGTGATCGCCGACGAACCGACCTCGGCGCTGGACGCCGATGCCCGCCAGGCGTTTCTCGAGCTGCTGTTCGGCGAATGCCGCGATGTCGGCGCCAGCCTGTTGTTCGTCAGCCACGACCAGAGCCTGGCCGCACTGTTCGACCGCAGCCTGTCGCTGGCTGAACTCAACCGCGCCAGCAAGCCCCAGGAGGTCTGAGGTGTTCCTGTTACGACTCGCCCTGGCCAGCCTGGCCAACCGCCGCTTCACCGCCCTGCTCACGGTATTCGCCATCGCCCTGTCGGTGTGCCTGCTGCTCGCCGTGGAGCGGGTGCGCACCGAAGCCCGCGCCAGCTTCGCCAACACCATCAGCGGTACCGACCTGATCGTCGGCGCCCGCTCCGGCAGCGTCAACCTGCTGCTCTACTCGGTGTTCCGCATCGGTAACGCCACCAACAACATCCGCTGGGACAGCTTCGAGAAGCTCGCCACCCACCGCCAGGTCGACTGGGCGATCCCCATTTCCCTGGGCGACTCGCACCGCGGCTACCGGGTGATGGGCACCAACGAAGACTACTTCGACCACTACCATTACGGTCGCGGGCAATCGCTGCAACTGGCCCAGGGCGAGCGCTTCCACGACCTGTTCGACGTGGTGCTCGGCGCCGAGGTGGCCGAGGCGCTGAACTACAAGCTCGGCGACAAAATCGTGCTGTCCCACGGCGTCGCGACCATCAGCCTGCAGCAGCACGACGACAAGCCTTTCGTGGTCAGCGGTATCCTGGCGCGCACCGGCACGCCGGTAGACCGCACCCTGCACATCTCCCTGGAAGGCATGGAGGCGCTGCACGTCGACTGGCAGAACGGCGTGCCGGCCCGCGGTGCCGGCAAGGTCAGCGCCGAGCAGGCGCGACACATGGACCTGCAACCCAAGGCGATCACCGCGGCGATGCTCGGCCTGAAGAGCAAGATCGCCACCTTCGCCGTGCAGCGCGAGGTCAACGAATACCGCGGCGAGCCGTTGCTGGCGATTCTTCCCGGCGTCGCCCTGCAGGAGCTGTGGAGCCTGATGGGCACCGCGGAAAAGGCGCTGTTCGTGGTCTCGCTGTTCGTGGTGCTGACCGGGCTGATCGGCATGCTCACGGCGATTCTCACCAGCCTCAACGAGCGGCGCCGGGAGATGGCCATCCTCCGTTCGGTCGGCGCACGGCCCTGGCATGTCGCCAGCCTGCTGGTTCTCGAGGCCTTCTCGCTGGCCGCCGCCGGGGTGGTGGCGGGCACCGCACTGCTGTATGCCGGCATTGCCGGTGCCCAGGGCTACGTGCAGGCCAATTACGGCCTGTATCTCCCCCTCAGCGCACCGACGCCCTATGAGTGGACGCTGCTCGGCGCTATTCTGGCAGCCGCCCTGCTGATGGGCAGCGTGCCGGCCTGGCGCGCGTATCGGCAGTCGTTAGCGGATGGGCTCTCCATCCGGCTGTGACTGCGCGAAGCCGGGCCTGATCAGCCCGGCTTCGTTTTCCAATTCAAAGGTAGTGTCATGCGTCGCGTCCTGCTTACCGCTCTGCTCCTCACCCTCGTCTCGCCGCTCTGGGCCGCCGACCTGCGAACCCTGAACTGGCAGGAACTGATTCCCAAGGATGCGCCACCCCAGGTGCCGCAGATGACGCCGATGCACGACATGTCGCAGCTCGGCGATGCGCTGTCCGAGGGCGGCGCGGCCTCTCTGCAGCAGTTCCCCTCGGCACCGGTGGTCAAGGAGATGGACGGCCAGCAGGTAAAGATCCCCGGCTATATCGTGCCACTGGACGTCACCGAAGAAGGCCGCGTGACCGAATTCCTGCTGGTGCCCTACTTCGGCGCCTGCATCCACGTGCCACCACCGCCCTCCAACCAGATCATCCATGTCACCACCGAACTGGGCGTGCTGCTCGATGCGCTGTACCAGCCGTTCTGGATCGAAGGCCCGCTCAAGGTCGAGCACAGCAGCAGCGAATTGGCGGAAGTCGGCTACCAGTTGGCGGCCGACAAGATCTACCCTTACGAACTGCCGGCCAATTAGGGTCTGTTGACGCTTCAGCACGAGCGCGCCGGAGCTCGTTTTAGCGCGAGGCAAGGCACGAGGTGCGAAGTTTGGCTGGCCAAATGAGTCACCGAGAAACGCAGCATCGCGCTAAAACGGGCCCGGCCCTAAGGGTTGCGCGGGAAATCTCGCCATGCGTCGTTGGAGAACTTGAGAAGGGAACACCATTCCCTGCGTCCTCCGCCTAGCCTGGCGAGATTTCTCGCAGCAACGCGGTTCGCGCTGAAGCATCAACAGACCCTGCATCGCGGCAAACTGTCGCACCGTTGCTCAGCCAGCTATTGAGCTGAGTCAACGGGCGCTCCGCTCAGCGCCCTACCCTGACGCCATCCGAGATGATTCGAATGACCCGTTAGGAGCTCACCATGTACAAGTCGCTGTTCTCTGCCTCGCTGATCGCCCTGGCGCTGGCTGCCCCCATTGCCCAGGCGCACCAGGCCGGAGACATTCTCGTGCGCGCCGGCGCCATCACCGTCAACCCGGAAGCGGACAGCTCCTCGGTCAAGGTCGACCGCGGCGGCCTGGCGGGCGCGGACCTGGGCGGCAAGGCGACCATGAGCAGCGACACCCAGCTGGGCCTGAACTTCGCCTACATGCTGACCGACCATCTGGGCATCGAGCTGCTCGCCGCCACGCCGTTCGAGCATGACGTGAAGATCAAGGGCACCGTGCTGGACGCCGCCAACGGCAAGCTCGGCACCCTCAAGCACCTGCCACCGACCCTGAGCCTGGTGTACTACCCGCTGGACGCCAGGTCGGCCTTCCAGCCCTATGTCGGCGGCGGCATCAACTACACCTGGATCTACGACGAACACGTGGGCAGCGGCGCCTCGGCAGCCGGCTTCGACAATTTCCGCGCCAAGAACTCCTGGGGCCTGGCCTGGCAGATCGGTGCCGACTACATGCTCACCGACAACCTGATGATCAACGCCCAGGCCCGCTATATCGACATCGACACCACCGCCTACGTGGACAATACCGCCCTGGGCGTACGCGCCAAGGTCGATGTGGATGTGGACCCGTTCGTGTACATGGTTGGCCTGGGTTACAAGTTCTGAATCCTGGTTTGGGACCAGGTGAAGGGCGGCGCAGTGATCGATGCACTTTTGTGGGAGCGCGCCATGCGCGCGAAATCGCGGGCATGGACTAGGCGTCCCCGCCCGCTCCCACAGGAATCCACACAGCAGCCCATCCAAACGCAAAAAGCCGGCAATGCCGGCTTTTTGCTGTCCTGCACTCAACGGCTCAACTTTTGAGCAACGCCGCCAGCCCATCACGCAGCGACGTCTGCGCCGGCAGCCGGTACTCGCTGGCCAGACGGCCATTGTCGGCACGGGAATGGCGGATATCCCCTGCCCGCGCCTCGAGATGGGTCACGGCCGGCAGCCCGCCGAGCAGCTCGCCGATCTGCGTCAGCAACTGCTTGAGGCTCACCGCCTGGTTCCAGCCCACGTTCACCGCCCCGCTGGGCGGCCGCCTGGCGTCCAGCGCCTGCAGCAACAGCTCCACCAGATCGGCGACGTAGAAGAAGTCGCGAGTCTGCTCGCCGTCACCGAACACGCTGATCGGCAGACCCTGCTGGGCGCGCTGGGTGAAGATGCTGATCACTCCCGAGTAGGGTGACGACGGATCCTGGCGCGGGCCGAACACGTTGAAGAAGCGGAAGATCGCCGGCTCCAGCCCGTGTTGCCGCGCGTAGAACTCCAAGTAGTGCTCGCTGGCCAGCTTGTCCGACGCGTAGGGCGTCAACGGCGCCTTGGCGGTGTCTTCGTCGATGGCCACGCCTTCGCCATTGTTGCCGTACACCGCGGCGCTGGACGCGAACACCACGCGCCGCACGCCGTGCTCGCGCATGGCTTCGCAGATGTTCAGGGTGCCGATGAAATTGCTCTGGTGGGTGCTGACCGGGTCGTCCACCGAGGCCTGCACCGAGGCCACGGCCGCCAGGTGCACCACGGCGCCGCAACCGGCCACCGCACGGCTGACCAGGGCGGCATCGGCCACGTCGCCTTCGATAAAACTCAGGCGCTCATGGTCCAGCGGCAGGTTGCTCAGTTTGCCCATGGACAGGTTGTCCAGCACGCGCACACGGTGCCCGCGCGCCAGCAGGGCGTCGACCAGGTTGGAGCCGATGAAGCCGGCACCGCCGGTGACGAGAACAGGTTGATCAGACATGGCGGTAATAGTGCTCCAGCAGGCTCGGCAGGCCGGCACGCCAGGCGCGCGGCTTGACGCCGAAGGTGTGAAGGATCTTCTTGCACGCCAGGACGCCGTGCTGCGGCTCTTCCGAGGCGTCGCCCCTGGCGGCATGGGCCTGGCCGCAGATTTCCTCCAGCAGGTTCTGGCGCAGGTGCCGGGCCTCGCTGAGCATCGCCTGGCCCAGGGCCAGCGCCGTGGTCGCCTCGTGGCCACCGTAGTGGTAGGTGCCCCACAGCGGTGCGGCGCAGTCGAGCTGCTTGAGCACGGCAAGGATCACCCGCGCGGCATCTTCCACCGGCGTTGGATTGCCGCGTCGGTCGTCGGCCAGGAACAGCGCCTTGTCACGCTCGGCGCGCACCAGGAAGCGCGCCAGCAGGCCGTCGGGGCTGTCATCGAGGATCCAGCCGAAACGCAGCAGCACGTGACGCGGGCACAGCGCGCGCACGCTCTGCTCCATGCGTACCAGCACCTGGCCACGCATGCTCAGCGGCTGGGTTTCGTCCTTCTCGCTGTAGGCGGTGGCGCGGGCGCCGTCGAACACCCGGTAGCTGGATGGCTGCAGCAGGCGAATGTCGTGATGCTGGCAGAGCTCGGCCAGGCGCTCGACCGCACGCTCCTGGGCAGCGAAACGCTCTTCGCTGACCTTGGAGGCCTGAAACCAGTCGAAATAGTAAGCGAGGTTGATCACCGCATCAGGGCGGGTATCGTCGACCAACTGAGTCAGGCTGGCGGCATCCCAACCCTGGGCCGGCGGGCGCGGGGCGAGGAAACCGATGTCTTCTTCGGCCCCCAGACGAATCAACGCCCGACCCAGCGTACTGCCACCACCCAGCAACAACAGGCGCATGCGCATAACGAAACTACAAGCTCCACAATCAGATTTGAGTCAGGCCCGGCATGGTTGCCTGGGCGACCGACTCTTGGCAGAGCCCGAACGGTTCAGCCCCATGGCCTGCATTTTGCTGTTTTTACCCCGCGCCGTCACCTGCGGGCTTCATCTTGCCGTGCCTGGTCCGGCCCAGGGATGCAGCGGGCAACCCTGCGGCGCGATGCCGGTCTGAATGCCGAGCCGATCAGAAACGAAGGAAGAAAACGTGAGAAAACTGCTGTTCCTGGCCTGCTGCGGGGTACTCGCCTACGGGCTGTTTCGCCCCGAGCCACCACCCGACCTGTTCGACGGGTCGGACAAGTTCCTGCATCTGGTCGCCTTCGGCGGCCTGTCGCTGATCACCCGTATCGCCTTTCCCAGCGCGCCAGGCTGGCTGCTGTGGCCGCTGCTGTACATTCAGGCGCCCCTGCTGGAATGGCTGCAGCACCTGCTCCAGCCGGTGCGCGAGTTCAGCCCGCTGGACGTGCTGGCCAACCTCTGCGGCATCAGCATCGCCCTGCTGCTGTGGACCTGCCAGGGGCTGTTGCGCAAGCGCTGGTTCAGCCCGGCCTGAGCCCCGCCGACGGAAACGAAAAGGCCCCGCAGTGCGGGGCCTTTTACCGTCAGCTGACGATCAGAACGGGATGTCGTCGTCGAAGCTGTCGTAGTCCTGGGCCGGCTGCGGCTTCTGCTGCTGTGGCGCGGACTGGCGCGGCGCCTGCTGCTGCGGTTCGCGCTGCGGTGCCGGGCGCGACTGACGCGGGGCGGAATCACCACCACCGGCGCCGTCAGGACGGCCGCCGAGCAGCTGCATGGTGCCCTGCATGTCGACGATGATTTCGGTGGTGTAACGCTTCACACCGTCCTTTTCCCACTCGCGGGTCTGCAGTTTGCCCTCGATGTAGACCTGGGAGCCCTTGCGCAGGTACTCACCGGCGATCTCGGCGACCTTGCCGAACAACGACACACGGTGCCACTCGGTTTTCTCGACGCGCTGACCGGTCTGCTTGTCCGTCCACTGCTCGCTGGTAGCTAGGCTCAGGTTGGTCACGGCATTGCCGCTGGGCAGATAGCGCGTTTCCGGATCCTGTCCGCAGGTACCGACCAGAATGACTTTGTTAACCCCACGGGCCATAACGCTCTCCTACTTTCAGCACGTCACCGGCGCCGCTTCGATCAAGCGCTGCAGCGACGTGCGATCCAATTGTTGGGTATCCACTTTCACATAGAGGGCGGCCTCTTCGACCACCACAACGGCATCCGCCACTCCCGGCGCTGCCTGAATTCGCTCGGCCAGACCTGCTTCCTGCAACGCCGCACTGGAGAGCGGCAACCGCAGGCTGGTCACATACGGCGGTTCACGCATAGTAACAGCAAAGGCCAGCCAGAGAACCGTCAACAGTGCACAGCCGGCAAACACGCCGGTCAGCCCGTAGTGCTGATACAGCCAGCCACCGAGGATGCCGCCCAGGGCCGAGCCGAGGAACTGGCTGGTCGAGTACACGCCCATGGCCGTGCCCTTGCCACCGGCCGGCGCCACCTTGCTGATCAGCGAGGGCAGCGAGGCTTCGAGCAGGTTGAAGGCGGTGAAGAACACCACGATGCCCAGCACCAGGTTGCGCAGGCCATGGCCGAACGCCCAGAAGAACAGCTCGCAGCCGAGCAGCACGACGATCGAGCCGATCAGCACGCGGCGCATCTGACGCTTCTTCTCGCCGTAGATGATGAACGGCACCATCAGGAAGAAGCCGCCGAGCAGCGCGGTCAGGTACACCCACCAGTGCTGTTCCCTGGGCAGGCCGCCCTGCTCCACCAGGGCCAGCGGCAGGGCAATGAAGCTGGCCATGAGGATCGCATGCAGGGCGAAGATGGCGAAGTCCAGGCGCAGCAGGTCCGGGTGTTTCAGGGTTGGCCACAGCGCCTGCCTGGCGACGCCCGACTCGCGGTGCTGCAGCGGCCCGGCACTCGACGGCACCAGCCCGACGACGATGACGATGCCCAGCAGCGCCATGGCGCCGGTGGCCAGGAACAGCCCGGACAGGCCGAAGGCGCGGGTCAGCAGCGGGCCGACCACCATGGCCACGGCGAACGACAGGCCGATGCTCATGCCGATCATGGCCATGGCCTTGGTGCGGTGCTGTTCGCGGGTCAGGTCGGACAGCAGCGCCATTACCGCCGCCGAGATCGCCCCGGCCCCCTGCAGCACACGCCCGGCGATCACCCCCCAGATGGAATCGGCATTGGCGGCCAGCAGACTGCCTGCGGCGAAGATCACCAGACCGAAGTAGATCACCGGTCGCCGACCGATACGGTCGGAGATCACCCCGAAGGGAATCTGCAGGAAGGCCTGGGTCAGGCCGTAGGCGCCGATCGCCAGTCCGATCAGGGCCGGGGTTGAACCGGCGAGCTCCTGCCCATAGGTAGCCAATACCGGCAACACCATGAACATGCCCAGCATGCGGAATGCGAACACCAACGCCAGCCCACCGGCTGCACGGGTTTCCGCGCTACTCATGCGTTCGCTGTGCGAATCGCCCATCGTCGATAACCTGTTGAAACAAGCCGGCGATTCTACCAGTCGAAACCCTACTGGCACAGCAGCGGCGCTTTGCCGCACGACTGTCGCCGCCCGTATACTCGGCGGTTTATCCGCCCGCCACGCGAGGCTGTGACAAGGGCCTCCTGTTACGACAGCGACGAAAAACCAGTCAGCTTAGAGGTTCCTTTTGGACAAGATCCTGATTCGTGGGGCCCGTACCCACAACCTGAAGAATATCGACCTGACCCTGCCACGCGACAAGCTGATCGTGATCACCGGCCTGTCCGGCTCCGGCAAATCCTCCCTAGCCTTCGACACCCTGTATGCCGAAGGCCAGCGTCGCTACGTGGAGTCGCTGTCGGCTTACGCCCGGCAGTTCCTGTCGATGATGGAAAAGCCCGATGTCGACACCATCGAAGGCCTGTCGCCGGCCATCTCCATCGAGCAGAAGTCCACCTCGCACAACCCGCGCTCGACGGTCGGCACCATTACCGAGATCTACGACTACCTGCGCCTGCTCTACGCCCGCGCCGGTACGCCGCGCTGCCCCGACCACGACCTGCCGCTGGAAGCCCAGACGGTCAGCCAGATGGTCGACCAGGTGCTGGCCATGCCCGAGGGCAGCAAGCTGATGCTGCTGGCCCCGGTGATCCGCGAGCGCAAGGGCGAGCACCTGGCGGTGTTCGACGAGCTGCGCGCCCAGGGCTTCGTGCGCGTGCGGGTCGACGGCAAGCTGTATGAACTGGACGAGCTGCCCAAGCTCGACAAACAGAAGAAGCACAGCATCGATGCGGTGGTCGACCGCTTCAAGGCCCGCGGCGACCTGCAGCAGCGCCTGGCCGAATCCTTCGAGACCGCGTTGAAGTTGGCCGATGGCCTGGCGCTGATCGCGCCCATGGAGGGCGAGGAAGGAGAGGAGATCATCTTCTCCGCGCGCTTCGCCTGCCCGGTGTGCGGGCACTCGATCAGCGAGCTGGAGCCCAAGCTGTTCTCCTTCAACAACCCGGCCGGCGCCTGCCCGACCTGCGACGGCCTGGGCGTGAAGCAGTTCTTCGACGCCAAGCGCCTGGTCAATGCCGAGCTGACCCTGGCCGAAGGCGCGATACGCGGCTGGGACAGGCGCAACGTGTATTACTTCCAGATGCTCGGCTCGCTGGCCTCGCACTACCGTTTCAGCCTGGACAAACCCTTTGGCGAGCTCGATAGCGAGCACCAGAAAGTCATTCTCGGCGGCAGTGGTACGCAGAAGGTCGACTTCAAGTACCTCAACGACCGGGGCGACATCGTCAAGCGCTCGCACCCGTTCGAGGGCATCGTGCCCAACCTCGAGCGCCGCTACCGCGAGACCGAATCGACCAGCGTACGCGAGGAGCTGGCCAAGTTCCTCAGCACCCAGCCCTGCCCCGACTGCCGCGGCACGCGCCTGCGTCGCGAAGCGCGCCATGTGTGGGTGGGCGAGAAGACCCTGCCGGCCGTCACCGGCATGCCGATCGGCGCGGCCAGCGACTATTTCGGTGACCTGACCCTGGATGGCCGTCGCGGCGAGATCGCCAGCAAGATCCTCAAGGAAATCTGCGAGCGCCTGCAGTTCCTGGTCAACGTCGGCCTCGACTACCTGACCCTGGACCGTAGTGCCGACACCCTGTCCGGCGGTGAAGCCCAGCGCATCCGCCTGGCCAGCCAGATCGGCGCCGGCCTGGTGGGGGTCATGTACATTCTCGACGAACCCTCCATCGGCCTGCACCAGCGCGACAACGAGCGCCTGCTCGGCACCCTGCGCCACCTGCGCGACATCGGCAACACGGTGATCGTGGTCGAGCACGACGAGGACGCCATCCGCATGGCCGACTACGTGGTCGACATCGGCCCGGGCGCTGGCGTGCACGGCGGGCAGATCGTCGCCGAAGGCACCGCCGAAGAAGTCATGGCCCACCCGGACTCGGTCACCGGCAAGTACCTGTCCGGCCGCACCAAGATCGTCGTGCCGGCCAAGCGCACACCGCGCAACAAGAAGCTGTCGCTGAAGATCAAGGGCGCCCGCGGCAACAACCTGCAGAACGTCAACCTGGAGATTCCCATCGGCCTGCTGACCTGCGTGACCGGGGTCTCCGGCTCGGGCAAGTCGACGCTGATCAACAACACCCTGTTCCCGCTCAGCGCCACCGCCCTGAACGGTGCCACCACCCTGGAGGCTGCCGCCCACGACAGCATCGACGGCCTGCAGCACCTGGACAAGGTGGTGGACATCGACCAGAGCCCCATCGGCCGCACGCCGCGCTCCAACCCGGCGACCTACACCGGGCTGTTCACGCCGATCCGCGAGCTGTTCGCCGGGGTCCCCGAGTCACGCTCGCGGGGCTACGGCCCGGGGCGCTTCTCGTTCAACGTCAAGGGCGGGCGCTGCGAAGCCTGCCAGGGCGACGGCCTGATCAAGGTGGAGATGCACTTTCTGCCGGACATCTACGTGCCCTGCGACGTGTGCAAGAGCAAGCGCTACAACCGCGAGACCCTGGAGATCAAGTACAAGGGCAAGAGCATCCACGAGGTGCTGGAGATGACCATCGAGGACGCCCGCGCCTTCTTCGATGCCGTGCCGGCCCTGGCGCGCAAGCTGCAGACGCTGATGGACGTGGGCCTGTCGTACATCAAGCTCGGCCAGTCGGCGACCACCCTGTCCGGCGGCGAGGCGCAGCGCGTCAAGCTGTCGCGCGAGCTGAGCAAGCGCGACACCGGCAAGACCCTGTACATCCTCGACGAGCCGACCACCGGCCTGCACTTCGCGGACATCCAGCAATTGCTCGACGTGCTGCACCGCCTGCGCGACCATGGCAACACCGTGGTGGTAATCGAACACAACCTGGACGTGATCAAGACCGCCGACTGGCTGGTCGATCTCGGCCCGGAGGGCGGCTCCAAGGGTGGCCAGATCATCGCCGTCGGCACGCCGGAGGAAGTGGCCGAGATGGCGCAGTCCCACACCGGGCACTTCCTCAAGCCGCTGCTGGAACGTGACCGCGCTTAACCCGTGGCCTGAAACGAAAAGCCCCGCAGATGCGGGGCTTTTTCTTGCTGGTGATCTACATCTGGCTCTGCAGGTACTTCTCCAGCCCCAGCTTGGCGATCAGCTGCAGCTGGATTTCCAGCCAATAGGCATGGTCTTCCTCGGTGTCCTTGAGCTGCAGCAGCAGGATGTCGCGGGTCTGGTAATCCTGGTGGCGCTCGCACAGCTCGATGCCCTTGCTCAGCGCAGCGCGTACCTGATACTCGAGGGCCAGGTCCAGTTTCAGCGCATCCGGCACGGTCTGCCCGAAGGTGAAGGCATCCGGCACCATGTCCGGCACGCCTTCCAGGAACAGGATGCGCTTGAGCAGGGCATCGGCGTGCTGGGTCTCCTCCTCCATCTCGTGATTGATGCGCTCGTAGAGCTTGCCGAAGCCCCAGTCCTCGTACTGACGGGAGTGGATGAAGTACTGATCGCGCGCGGCCAGCTCTCCCTTGAGCAGGGTTTTCAGGTAGTCGATGACTTCGATATGGCCCTTCATGGGGAAATCCTTGGTGCTGCGAATGAATGGGTGAATGCTCGGCCCATCACCCGGCCGGGTCAAGCAAAAAGCACAACGCCCCCATGAAGGAGGCGTTGTGTTGGATCACCGACCGGGCGCAAACGCCCGGCCATGGATCAGGCGAGATCGAAGCGGTCGAGGTTCATGACCTTGGTCCAGGCGGCCACGAAGTCCTCGATGAAGCGGGCGTCGGCGCTGGCATAGACCTCGGCCTGGGCGCGCAGGATGGCATTGGAGCCGAACACCAGGTCGACCCGGGTGCCGGTCCACTTCAGCTCGCCGCTCTTGCGGTCACGCCCTTCGAACAGGTTGCTGTCACCGGCCGCCGCCTTCCACGCCGTGCCCATGTCGAGCAGGTTGACGAAGAAGTCGTTGGTCAGCGCGCCAGGCTTGGCGGTCAGCACACCATGGCTGGTACCGCCCACGTTGATGTTGATCGCCCGCAGACCCCCGATCAGCACGGTGAGCTCCGGCGCGGTCAGGGTCAGCAACTGCGCCTTGTCGATCAGCAACGCCTCGGCCGGCACGCTGTAGCGGCCCTTGAGGTAGTTGCGGAAGCCATCGGCGATCGGTTCGAGCACGGCAAAGGACTCGACATCGGTCTGCGCCTGGGACGCATCGCTGCGCCCGGCCGAGAACGGCACCTGCACGGTGCGGCCGGCCTTGCTGGCGGCCTGCTCGATACCGGCATTGCCTGCCAGCACGATCAGGTCGGCCAGACTCACCTGCTTGCCGCCGGTGGCGGAGCGGTTGAACTCGGCTCGAATGCCTTCCAGCGTCGCCAGCACCTTGGCCAGTTGCTCGGGCTGGTTGGCCGCCCAGTCCTTCTGCGGCGCCAGGCGAATGCGCGCACCATTGGCCCCGCCGCGCTTGTCGGAACCGCGGAAGGTCGAAGCCGAGGCCCAGGCCGTACCGACCAGCTCGGAGACCGACAGACCGGAGCCCAGCACCTGGGCCTTGAGGGTCGCCACGTCGGCGGCGTCGATCAGTGGGTGGTGCACCGCCGGCAGCGGGTCTTGCCAGAGCAGGTCCTCTTTCGGCACTTCCGGCCCCAGGTAGCGCGATTTCGGCCCCAGATCCCGGTGGGTCAGCTTGAACCAGGCGCGGGCGAAGGCTTCGGCGAAGGCTTGCGGGTTCTCCAGGAAGCGCCGCGAGATCTTCTCGTAGGCAGGGTCGAAACGCAGTGACAGGTCGGTGGTCAGCATCGTCGGCAGACGCTTTTTCGACGGGTCATGGGCATCGGGGATGATCGCCTCGGCGTCCTTGGCCACCCACTGGTGGGCGCCGGCCGGGCTCTTGGTCAGCTCCCACTCGAACTTGAACAGGTTCTCGAAGAAGTTGTTGCTCCACTGCGCAGGGGTGGTCGTCCAGGTCACTTCCAGCCCACTGGTGATCGCATCGCCGGCCTTGCCGCTGCCGAACGAGCTGCTCCAGCCCAGGCCCTGCTCTTCCAGACCAGCGGCTTCCGGTTCGGCGCCAACGTGATCGGCCGGGCCGGCACCGTGGGTCTTGCCGAAGGTATGGCCACCGGCGATCAACGCGACGGTTTCCTCGTCGTTCATCGCCATGCGCGCGAAGGTCTCGCGGATGTCATGGGCGGCGGCGAGCGGATCCGGGTTGCCTTCCGGGCCTTCCGGGTTCACGTAGATGAGGCCCATCTGCACGGCCGCGAGCGGGTTCTCGAGATTGCGACCCTGGCTATCGGTACGATCCTGCTCATGGCCATGCAGCTCGGCATCGGCGACCAGCACGCCCTGGTCGTCTTCACGGCCGGCAGCGCCCTTGCCATAGCGCTCATCGCCACCCAGCCAGGTCTTTTCGGTGCCCCAGTAAACGTCCTGATCCGGCTCCCAGGTGTCCTCACGGCCACCGGCGAAACCAAAGGTGCGAAAGCCCATGGTTTCCAGCGCGACGTTGCCGGTGAGTACCAGCAGATCGGCCCAGGAGATCTGCTGGCCGTACTTCTGCTTGATCGGCCACAGCAGGCGGCGCGATTTGTCGATGTTGACGTTGTCCGGCCAGCTGTTGAGCGGTGCGAAACGTTGCTGGCCACGGCCAGCGCCGCCACGACCGTCGCCGGTGCGGTAGGTACCCGCCGCGTGCCAGGCCATGCGGATGAACTGCGGGCCGTAGTGGCCGAAGTCGGCGGGCCACCAGTCCTGCGAGTCGGTCATCAGGGCGCGCAGGTCCCTCTTCAGCGCTTCGTAGTCCAGGGAATTGAAGGCGTCGGCATAGTTGAAGTCCTCACCCAGCGGGTTGGACTTGGCGGAATGCTGGTGCAGCAGGTCGACGCGCAGTTGATTGGGCCACCAGTCACGGTTGCCCGTACCGCCGCCAGCCGCATGCTTCGGCGTTTCCCCAGAGGCTTTCCCCGAGAAGGGGCATTTGCCCTCGGTCTTGTCACTCATCGTCTATCTCCTTAGCTGGCCTGTTCGTTCCCGACTGAGCGGGATTGGCGTTGAGTATTGACGAGCACAAGCGAAGCGACAAATGAATAACAACTTACAGTGCGATAGTTTTTTACTAAAAAACACCCATAAAAAAACCGGGCCTAGGCCCGGTCTTTTCTTGCAACGATGCCTTACTCGGCAGCTTCTACTGCGCCGCCGACCGGACGGTCGACCAGCTCAACATAAGCCATCGGAGCATTGTCGCCAGCGCGGAAGCCGCACTTGAGGATACGCAGGTAACCGCCCTGACGGGTGGCGTAGCGCTTGCCCAGATCGTTGAACAGTTTGCCAACGATAGCTTTCGAACGAGTACGGTCGAAAGCCAGACGACGGTTAGCAACGCTGTCTTCTTTAGCCAGGGTGATCAGCGGCTCGGCAACGCGGCGCAGTTCCTTGGCTTTCGGCAGAGTAGTTTTGATCAGCTCATGCTCGAACAGCGATACCGCCATGTTCTGAAACATGGCCTTGCGGTGAGCGCTGGTGCGGCTGAGGTGACGGCCACTTTTACGATGACGCATGGTTCAATTCCTTACCAAACTACACGTTCGGTGATGATGACGATCAGGCAGTGGCCTTGTCGTCTTTCTTCAGACTTGCCGGCGGCCAGTTGTCGAGGCGCATACCGAGGGACAGACCACGGGAAGCCAGAACGTCCTTGATTTCGGTCAGGGACTTCTTGCCCAGGTTCGGCGTTTTGAGCAGCTCTACTTCGGTGCGCTGGATCAGGTCACCGATGTAGTAGATGTTCTCTGCCTTGAGGCAGTTGGCCGAACGGACGGTCAGTTCAAGGTCATCAACCGGACGCAGCAGGATCGGGTCGATCTCGTCTTCCTGCTCGATCACAACCGGCTCGCTGTCGCCCTTCAGGTCGACGAATGCAGCCAGCTGCTGTTGCAGGATGGTAGCGGCACGACGGATGGCCTCTTCAGGATCCAAGGTACCGTTGGTTTCGAGATCGATAACCAGCTTGTCCAGGTTGGTGCGCTGCTCGACGCGAGCGTTTTCCACCACGTAAGACACGCGACGCACCGGGCTGAAGGAAGAGTCGAGCTGCAAGCGACCAATGCTGCGGCTCTCGTCTTCATCGCTCTGGCGCGAATCGGCCGGCTCATAGCCGCGACCACGAGCTACGACGAGCTTCATGTTCAGCGCGCCATTAGCGGCCAGATTGGCGATTACGTGGTCGCCGTTGACGATTTCAACATCATGATCCAGCTGAATGTCGGCAGCGGTTACGACGCCAGAGCCCTTCTTCGCCAGAGTCAGTGTAACTTCGTCTCGACCGTGCAGTTTGATGGCCAGACCTTTGAGGTTGAGCAGGATTTCAATGACGTCTTCCTGAACACCTTCAATGGCGCTGTACTCATGGAGTACACCGTCAATCTCGGCCTCGACTACTGCACAGCCAGGCATGGAGGACAACAGGATGCGACGCAGCGCGTTGCCCAGGGTATGGCCGAAACCACGCTCGAGAGGCTCGAGGGTGATCTTGGCGCGGGTCTGACTGACCACCTGCACATCGATATGGCGGGGGGTCAGGAACTCATTTACCGAAATCTGCATGGATGCACCTATTTTCTAGCCCTTACTTGGAGTAGAGCTCGACAATCAGGCTCTCGTTGATGTCAGCGGAGAGATCACCACGAACCGGAACGCTTTTGAACACGCCGGATTTCTTCTCGGTGTCTACATCTACCCACTCAACACGGCCACGCTGAGCACACAGCTCAAGAGCCTGAACGATGCGCAGCTGATTCTTCGACTTCTCGCGAACTGCAACCACGTCACCAGCTTTGACCTGGTAGGACGGTACGTTGACAGTCTTGCCGTTCACGCTGATCGCTTTGTGCGATACCAGCTGACGGGACTCGGCACGCGTAGCGCCGAAGCCCATGCGGTAAACGACGTTGTCCAGACGGCACTCGAGCAGTTGCAGCAGGTTTTCGCCGGTAGCGCCTTTCTGGCTGGCTGCCTGCTTGTAGTAACCGCTGAACTGACGCTCCAGTACACCGTAGATACGACGAACTTTTTGCTTCTCACGCAGCTGGGTGCCGTAGTCGGACTGACGGCCACGGCGCTGGCCGTGGATACCTGGGGCTGCTTCGATGTTGCACTTCGATTCCAGAGCGCGGACGCCGCTCTTCAGGAACAGATCAGTGCCTTCACGACGAGACAGTTTGCATTTGGGACCAATGTAACGAGCCATTTCTCACTGTCTCCTGATTACACGCGACGCTTCTTCGAAGGACGGCACCCGTTGTGCGGGATAGGCGTCACATCGGTGATGCTGGCGATCTTGTAACCGCAGCCGTTAAGAGCACGGACAGCGGACTCACGACCCGGACCTGGGCCCTTGACGTTGACGTCGAGGTTCTTCAGGCCGTATTCCAGCGCAGCTTGACCAGCACGCTCAGCAGCCACCTGGGCAGCGAACGGGGTGGACTTGCGGGAACCGCGGAAACCCGAACCACCGGAAGTAGCCCAGGACAGGGCGTTACCTTGACGGTCGGTGATGGTCACGATGGTGTTGTTGAAAGAAGCGTGGATGTGGGCGATGCCATCAACCACCGTCTTTTTGACTTTCTTACGAGTACGAGCAGCAGGTTTTGCCATGACTAAATTCCTGTCGATTCGCGAACGCGATTACTTGCGGATCGGCTTACGCGGGCCCTTACGGGTGCGTGCGTTGGTCTTGGTGCGCTGACCGCGAACCGGCAGACCTTTACGATGACGCAGGCCGCGGTAGCAACCCAGATCCATCAAGCGTTTGATTTTCATGTTCACTTCACGGCGCAGATCACCCTCGGTATTCACCTTGGCAACTTCACCGCGCAGCTGCTCGACCTGCTCGTCAGAGAGATCCTTGATCTTTGCTGCCGGGTTGATCCCGGTAGCGGCACAGATTTTCTGTGCAGTAGTGCGACCAACACCAAAGATGTAGGTCAGCGAGATAACAGTGTGCTTGTTATCCGGAATGTTAACGCCTGCAATACGGGCCATTCAGTGGAACTCCAATTGACAGCTACCTACGCCCCGGAAGCCAAGAAATGGGGCGCGAGATATTATCGCTGTAGAAACAAATAATCAACCCGGCAGCGCACTAGCTGCCGGGCTTATAGCGTCGATCACATTCAGCCTTGGCGCTGTTTGTGACGCGGTTCCGCGCTGCAAATCACTCGCACTACACCTTCACGGCGAATAATTTTGCAGTTGCGGCACAGCTTTTTCACCGATGCACGAACTTTCATCACCAACTCCTCGAACCTTATGGGCACTTCAGCGGAGCATGCCGCTGCCGTAGCCCTTCAGGTTGGCTTTCTTCATCAGGGATTCGTACTGGTGCGAAACGAGGTGCGATTGTACTTGCGACATGAAGTCCATCACAACCACTACCACGATCAGCAACGAGGTCCCGCCAAGGTAGAACGGTACGTTGGCCGCCACCACCAGGAACTGGGGCAACAAGCATACGGCCGTCATGTACAGAGCACCGAACATGGTCAAGCGGGTCAGAACGCCATCGATATAGCGCGCCGACTGCTCACCGGGACGGATACCCGGAATAAAGGCACCGGACTTCTTCAGGTTTTCCGCTACGTCTTTCGGGTTGAACATCAGCGCTGTGTAGAAGAAGCAGAAGAAAATGATCCCTGCACTAAACAGCAAAATGTTCAACGGCTGACCAGGAGCGATAGCCTGTGAAATATCCTGCAGCCAGCCCATACCTTCGGACTGACCAAACCAGGCACCCAGCGAGGCCGGGAATAACAGAAGGCTGCTGGCGAAGATGGCCGGGATTACGCCCGCCATGTTCACCTTCAACGGCAGGTGGCTGGTCTGCGCAGCAAAGACCTTGCGGCCCTGCTGACGCTTGGCGTAGTGCACCGCGATGCGACGCTGGCCACGCTCAATGAACACCACGAAACCGATGATCGCTACTGCCAGCAAACCGATGGCGATGAGAGCGAAGATGTTGATATCGCCCTGCCGTGCAGACTCGAAAGACTGCCCGATCGCCGACGGCAGACCGGCTACGATGCCCGCAAAAATCAGCATCGAAATACCGTTGCCAACACCGCGCTCGGTGATCTGCTCGCCCAGCCACATCATGAACATCGCACCCGCCACGAAGGTGGTGACTGCAACGAAGTGGAAGCCGAAATCGACCGAGAACGCTACGCCCTGACTCGCCAGGCCAACGGACATGCCGATAGCCTGAACGAACGCCAGAACCAAGGTGCCGTAGCGGGTGTATTGGCTGATCTTGCGACGACCAGCCTCACCTTCCTTCTTCAACTGTTCCAGCTGCGGGCTCACGGCGGTCATCAGCTGCATGATGATCGATGCCGAGATGTACGGCATGATCCCCAGTGCAAAGATGCTCATCCGCTCCAGCGCGCCGCCGGAAAACATGTTGAACAAGCTAAGAATGGTCCCCTCATTCTGTCGAAACAGATCGGCCAGACGGTCAGGGTTTATACCGGGAACTGGGATATGCGCGCCGATTCGATAGACGATGATCGCCATGAACAGAAAGCGCAGACGAGCCCAGAGTTCGGACAACCCGCCACCAGCCAGAGCAGAGAGAGCACCTTGCTTAGCCATTTATTCCTCGAACTTACCGCCAGCTGCTTCGATAGCCGCACGCGCACCTTTGGTGGCAGCGATACCTTTGAGGGTGACCGCGCGAGTAATCTCACCGGACAGCATGACTTTCACACGCTGTACGTTTTGATTAATCAGGTTGGCATCCTTCAGCGCCTGCAGAGTAACTACGTCGCCTTCGATCTTGTTCAGCTCGGAGGTACGCACTTGCGCGCGATCCATAGCTTTCAGAGATACGAAACCGAACTTGGGAAGACGACGGTGCAGAGGCTGCTGGCCGCCTTCGAAACCCGGAGCAATGGTGCCACCGGAGCGGGAGGTCTGACCTTTGTGACCACGGCCACCGGTCTTGCCCAAACCACTACCGATACCACGGCCCGGACGGTGCTTCTCGCGACGGGAACCCGGCGCTGGACTCAAATCGTTCAGGTACATGGATCAACCCTCCACACGGAGAAGGTAATAAGCCTTGTTGATCATGCCGCGGTTTTCCGGAGTATCCAGAACTTCGACGGTATGATTGATGCGACGCAGGCCGAGACCCTTGACGCAGGCTTTGTGATTGGCCAGACGGCCATTGGTGCTCTTGATCAGAGTCACTTTGACGGTGTTAGCCATGGTTAGAGAATCTCCTCGACACTCTTGCCACGCTTGGCTGCAACCGAATCCGGAGACTGCATAGCCTTCAGACCTTTGAAAGTGGCATGAACCACGTTCACAGGGTTGGTGGAGCCGTAGCACTTGGCCAGAACGTTCTGAACACCAGCGACTTCCAGGACGGCACGCATGGCGCCACCAGCGATGATGCCGGTACCTTCGGAAGCAGGCTGCATGTAAACCTTCGAAGCGCCGTGGGCGGACTTCATGGCGTACTGCAGGGTGGTGCCGTTCAGATCAACTTGGATCATGTTGCGACGAGCAGCTTCCATCGCCTTCTGGATGGCAGCCGGCACTTCACGGGATTTGCCACGGCCGAAACCTACACGGCCCTTGCCATCACCCACCACGGTCAGCGCGGTGAAGGTGAAGATACGGCCGCCTTTAACGGTCTTGGCAACGCGGTTCACCTGAACCAGCTTCTCGATATAGCCTTCGTCGCGCTTTTGGTCGTTATTTGCCATAACTTAGAACTCCAGCCCGCCTTCACGAGCAGCATCAGCCAGCGCCTTGACGCGGCCGTGGTACTTGAAGCCAGAACGGTCGAATGCAACCTGGGTCACACCAGCGGCTTTCGCACGCTCGGCAACCAGCTCACCAACTTTCTTGGCCGCGTCGACGTTGCCGGTGGCGCCGTCACGCAGTGCTTTGTCCAAGGTAGAGGCGCTGGCCAGAACCTTGCTGCCGTCGGCCGAGATGACCTGGGCGTAGATGTGCTGCGAAGAGCGATACACGCACAGACGCACGGCTTCGAGCTCGTGCATTTTCAGGCGTGCTTTGCGAGCGCGACGCAGACGAGTAACTTTTTTGTCGGTCATTTCCTAGCCCCTTACTTCTTCTTGGCTTCTTTACGGCGGACGACTTCGTCAGCGTAACGAACACCTTTGCCCTTGTAAGGTTCAGGACGGCGGAAGTCACGAATCTCCGCGGCAACCTGACCAACCAGCTGCTTGTCGACACCCTTGATGAGGATCTCGGTCTGGTTCGGGGTTTCGGCCACAACGCCTTCCGGCAGTTGGTAGTCGATAGGGTGAGAGAAGCCCAACGCCAGGTTCAGCACCTGACCCTTGGCCTGCGCCTTGTAACCAACACCGATCAGCTGGAGCTTGCGCTCGAAGCCTTGGCTTACGCCGATGACCATGTTGTTAACCAGGGCGCGGGTAGTACCGGCCATCGCACGAGTCTGCTGGTCGCCGTTGCGAGCAGCGAAACGCAGCTCACCGGATTCCTGCAGCACTTCAACGGACGAGTGAACGTTCAGTTCCAGAGTGCCCTTGGCACCCTTCACCGAAAGCTGCTGACCGGCGAGCTTGATCTCTACACCAGCAGGCAGCTTGACGGGGTTCTTAGCAACGCGAGACATGCTTATCCCCCCTTAGAACACAGTGCAAAGCACTTCGCCGCCGACACCGGCAGCGCGCGCAGCGCGGTCCGTCATCACACCCTTGTTGGTGGAGACGATGGAAACACCGAGACCGCCGCGAACTTTCGGCAGATCATCGACGGATTTGTACTGGCGAAGGCCGGGACGGCTGACGCGCTTGACTTCTTCGATGACCGGACGGCCTTCGAAGTACTTCAGCTCGATGGACAGCTGCGGCTTTGCTTCGCCGCTGATCTGATAACCCGCAATATAACCTTCGTCTTTGAGAACTTTGGCTACAGCCACCTTCAGGGTAGAAGAAGGCATGCTTACGACGGACTTTTCAGCCATCTGGGCATTACGGATACGAGTTAGCATGTCCGCTAACGGGTCCTGCATACTCATGGGCTAGACGCTCCTGATACAAAAAGAATTAGCCTCTCGGCTAAAGAATCACCAGAGCTCACGGAAATCCGGGCTCAGGAGAGCCGGGCATTCTAGAGACTGATCAAAAATGAATCAAGCCCCAAAAGGGGCTTGATTCATATTGCTTGAACGCCGGAGCAGGCTCCGGCGTTTGCCGCTTCGGCTTACCAGCTGGCTTTGACCAGACCTGGTACGTCGCCACGCATGGCTGCTTCACGCAGCTTGATACGCGACAGACCGAACTTGCGGAATACACCGTGCGGACGACCGGTGATGCGGCAGCGGTTGCGCAGGCGCGAAGCGCTGGCATCACGTGGTTGCTTCTGCAGGGCGACGCTGGCTTCCCAACGGGCTTCTGGAGTTGCGTTCTGATCCACGATGATGGCTTTCAGCTCGGCACGCTTTTTGGCGTACTTGGCAACCGTGCGCTGACGCTTCAGCTCGCGGTTTTTCATGCTCGTCTTGGCCATGTTCCTACTCCAATCAGTTGCGGAACGGGAATTTGAAAGCACGCAGCAGAGCGCGGCCTTCGTCATCCGTACGGGCAGTGGTGGTCAGGGTGATGTCCAGACCACGCAGCGCATCGATCTTGTCGTAATCGATTTCCGGGAAGATGATCTGCTCTTTCACCCCCATGCTGTAGTTGCCGCGGCCGTCGAAGGACTTGGCATTCAGGCCGCGGAAGTCACGCACGCGCGGCAGGGAGATGGACAGCAGACGATCCAGGAACTCGTACATACGCTCGCGACGCAGAGTGACCTTGACGCCAATCGGCCAACCTTCACGAACCTTGAAACCTGCGATCGACTTGCGGGCATGAGTCACGACGACTTTCTGACCGGTGATCTTCTCGAGGTCGGCAACGGCGTTCTCGATGACTTTCTTGTCACCGATCGCTTCGCCCAGGCCCATGTTCAGGGTGATCTTGGTGATGCGCGGAACTTCCATCACGTTCGCCAGCTTCAGTTCTTCCTTCAGCTTGGGCGCGATTTCCTTCCGGTAAATCTCTTTCAGTCGTGCCATGGTGTTTTACCTATGATTCTCAAGCGCCAACCGGCTTCTGGGTGGACTTGAAGACACGAATTTTCTTGCCGTCTTCGACTTTGAAACCAACGCGGTCAGCCTTGTTGGTTTCGCTGTTGAAGATGGCAACGTTGGAAGCGTGCAGTGGCGCTTCTTTCTCGACGATACCGCCTTGAACGCCCGACATCGGGTTCGGCTTGGTATGACGCTTCACCAGGTTGATGCCACCGACGACCAGACGGTCGTCAGCGAGAACCTTGAGCACCTTACCGCGCTTACCTTTGTCTTTGCCGGCGATCACGATGATCTCGTCGTCACGACGAATCTTTTGCATGTCGGATCTCCTTAAAGCACTTCAGGGGCGAGCGAGACGATCTTCATGAACTTCTCGGTACGCAGTTCACGGGTCACTGGCCCGAAGATGCGGGTACCGATCGGCTCCTGCTTGTTGTTCAGCAGAACAGCAGCGTTGCCGTCGAAGCGGATGATCGAACCGTCGGCACGGCGAACGCCGTGACGGGTACGAACGACCACTGCGGTCATGACCTGACCTTTCTTCACTTTGCCGCGCGGAATTGCTTCCTTGACGGTGACCTTGATGATGTCGCCGATGCCGGCGTAGCGACGATGGGAGCCGCCCAACACCTTGATGCACATGACACGACGTGCACCGCTGTTGTCAGCCACATCGAGCATGGATTGAGTCTGAATCATAAAATTTCTCCGACCCTTAGCTCTTAGACTTCGACGGCGCGTTCGACGACTTCAACCAGAGCCCAGGACTTGGTCTTGGACTGCGGACGGGTTTCACGGATGGAAACCTTGTCGCCGATCTTGCACTGGTTGGATTCGTCGTGAGCGTGCAGCTTGGTCGAACGCTTGACGTATTTACCGTAGATCGGGTGCTTTACGCGACGCTCGATCAGAACGGTGATGGTCTTGTCCATCTTGTCGCTGACGACACGGCCGGTCAGCGTACGGACTGTTTTTTCAACTTCGGCCATGATCACTTACCTGCCTGCTGGTTGAGCACAGTTTTCACACGAGCGATGTCGCGCTTAACTTGCGAGAGCAGGTGAGACTGCCCCAACTGACCAGTTGCTTTCTGCATGCGCAGATTGAACTGGTCGCGCAGCAGGCCGAGCAGTTGCTCGTTCAGCTGCTCTGCGTTTTTTTCACGAAGTTCTTTCGCTTTCATCACATCACCGTCCGTTTAACAAAGGTGGTGGCGAGCGGCAGCTTTGCAGCAGCCAGGGCGAAAGCCTCACGCGCCAGCTCTTCGGAAACGCCTTCGATCTCGTACAGGACCTTGCCTGGCTGGATCTGGGCTACCCAATATTCAACGCCACCCTTACCTTTACCCATACGCACCTCGAGAGGCTTCTTGGTAACCGGCTTGTCCGGGAAAACGCGAATCCAGATCTTCCCGCCACGCTTGACGTGACGAGTCAGAGCACGACGAGCGGACTCGATCTGACGGGCGGTGAGACGACCGCGGGCAACGGACTTCAGGGCGAACTCGCCGAAGCTGACCTTGCTACCGCGCTGAGCCAGACCACGGTTGTGGCCGGTCATCTGCTTACGGAACTTCGTACGCTTTGGTTGCAACATGATGCGTACTCCTTATTTCTTAGCAGCTTTACGAGGCGCAGGTGCTTGCGGCTTCAGCTCTTCATGGCGGCCACCGATGACCTCGCCCTTGAAGATCCAAACCTTCACACCGATCACACCGTAGGTGGTGTGCGCTTCGTAGGTGGCATAGTCAATGTCAGCGCGCAGGGTGTGCAACGGCACACGACCTTCGCGGTACCACTCGGTACGTGCGATTTCCGCACCGCCGAGACGACCACTCACCTGGATCTTGATGCCCTTGGCACCAATACGCATGGCGTTCTGTACAGCGCGCTTCATGGCGCGACGGAACATAACGCGACGCTCCAGCTGCTGAGCTACGCTCTGCGCAACCAGCATACCGTCGAGCTCCGGCTTGCGGATCTCTTCGATATTGATGTGCACGGGCACACCCATTTGCTTGGTCAGGTCCTGACGCAGCTTCTCAACATCTTCACCTTTCTTGCCGATCACGATGCCGGGACGAGCGGTGTGGATGGTGATGCGTGCGGTTTGGGCCGGACGAGCGATGTCGACACGGCTTACGGACGCGCTTTTTAGTTTGTCGAGGAGATACTCACGCACCTTCAGATCAGCGAACAGGTAGTCCGCATAAGTCCGGCCGTCTGCGTACCAGACGGAGGTGTGATCCTTGACGATTCCCAGGCGAATGCCAGTGGGATGTACTTTCTGACCCATCTGATCGACTCCGTTACTTGTCCGCAACCTTGACAGTGATATGGCAAGACCGCTTGACGATGCGATCAGCGCGGCCTTTGGCACGCGGCATGATGCGCTTCAGCGAACGCCCTTCGTTGACGAAAACGGTGCTGACCTTCAGGTCATCAACGTCGGCGCCTTCGTTGTGCTCGGCGTTGGCCACGGCCGACTCCAGCACTTTCTTCATGATTTCCGCGGCTTTCTTACTGCTGAAAGCCAGCAGGTTGAGCGCTTCGCCCACCTTCTTCCCGCGGATCTGGTCGGCGACCAAGCGGGCTTTCTGGGCGGAGATGCGAGCGCCCGACAACTTAGCGGCTACTTCCATTTCCTTACCCCTTAACGCTTGGCTTTCTTGTCAGCCACGTGCCCACGATAAGTGCGGGTACCGGCGAACTCGCCCAGTTTGTGGCCGACCATGTCTTCGTTCACGAGAACGGGGACGTGTTGACGACCGTTATGCACGGCGATGGTCAGACCGACCATCTGCGGCAGAATCATCGAGCGACGCGACCAGGTTTTAACCGGCTTGCGATCGTTCTTTTCTGCTGCCACTTCGACCTTCTTCAGTAGGTGAAGATCGATAAAAGGACCTTTTTTCAGAGAACGTGGCACTGTCGTATCCCTCTAGTTACTTGCGACGACGGACGATCATGTTGTCGGTGCGTTTGTTACCACGAGTCTTCGCGCCCTTAGTCGGGAAGCCCCATGGAGACACCGGATGACGACCACCAGAGGTACGACCTTCACCACCACCGTGTGGGTGGTCGACCGGGTTCATGGCAACACCACGAACGGTCGGGCGAACGCCACGCCAGCGCTTGGCACCAGCTTTACCCAGCGAACGCAGGCTGTGCTCGGAGTTCGAGACTTCGCCCAGGGTCGCGCGGCATTCGGCCAGCACTTTACGCATTTCACCGCTGCGCAGACGCAGGGTGACGTAGACGCCTTCACGAGCGATCAGCTGAGCCGAAGCACCAGCGGAACGAGCGATCTGAGCACCTTTGCCCGGCTTCAGCTCGATACCGTGAACGGTCGAACCTACCGGAATGTTACGCAGCGGCAGGCTGTTGCCGGCCTTGATCGGCGCCATCGAACCTGCAACCAGCTGATCGCCGGCGCTCACACCCTTCGGTGCGATGATGTAACGACGCTCACCGTCGGCGTATTTCAGCAGAGCGATGTGCGCGGTACGGTTCGGGTCATATTCAACGCGCTCGACAGTGGCAGGAATGCCATCTTTGTCGTTGCGACGAAAATCGACCAGACGGTAATGCTGCTTGTGACCACCACCGATATGACGGGTGGTGATACGGCCGTTGTTGTTACGACCGCCAGACTTCGACTTCTTCTCGAGCAGTGGAGCATGAGGAGCGCCTTTGTGCAGCTCCTGATTGACCACCTTGACCACAAAACGGCGGCCCGCGGAAGTCGGTTTGCATTTAACGATTGCCATGATGCACCCCTTCCTTACTCAGCACTGCTGGTGGCGAAATCGAGATCCTGGCCTGGCTGAAGGGAGATGATCGCCTTCTTCCAGTCGTTACGCTTGCCCAGACCGCGAGCGGTGCGCTTGCTCTTGCCCAGAACGTTCTGGGTAGTGACATGCTGAACCTTCACGCTGAACAGGCTTTCGACGGCCTTCTTGATTTCCAGCTTGGTTGCGTCAGTCGCAACTTTGAAAACGAACTGGCTTTTCTTGTCTGCCAGAGTCGTGGCCTTCTCGGAGATGTGCGGGCCAAGCAGCACTTTGAATACGCGTTCCTGGTTCATCCCAGCAGCTCCTCGAATTTCTTCACGGCAGAAACGGTAACCAGTACCTTTTCATACGCGATCAGACTGACCGGATCGGAACCCTGCACGTCACGAACGTCGACGTGTGGCAGGTTGCGAGCAGCCAGGTACAGATTTTGATCTACAGCGTCGGAGACGATCAGAACGTCGCTCAGACCCAGACCATTCAGCTTGCCCAGCAGCTCTTTGGTTTTCGGAGCTTCGACAGCGAAGTCTTCTACCACTACCAGACGGTCGCTACGGACCAGCTCAGCAAGAATCGAACGGATCGCAGCGCGATACATCTTCTTGTTCAGCTTCTGATCATGGTTCTGCGGACGTGCTGCGAAGGTCACACCACCGCCACGCCAGATCGGACCACGGGAAGTACCGGCACGCGCACGGCCAGTACCCTTCTGACGCCACGGGCGCTTACCGCCACCGGAAACGTCGGAACGAGTCTTCTGCTGCTTGCTGCCCTGACGGCCGCCAGCCATGTAGGCGACGACAGCTTGGTGAACCAGGGTCTCGTTGTAGTCGCCACCGAAAGTCGCATCGGAGACTTCGATCGCTTGAGCGCCATTTACATTTAATTGCATGTCAGCTTCCCCTTAACCGCGAGCCTTGGCAGCCGGACGCACAACCAGGTTGCCGCCAGTAGCGCCAGGAACGGCACCCTTGACCAGCAGCAGGTTGCGTTCAGCATCCACGCGCACTACTTCCAGGGACTGCACAGTCACGCGCTCAGCACCCATGTGACCGGACATTTTCTTGCCCTTGAATACACGGCCCGGCGTCTGGCACTGGCCAATCGAACCCGGAACGCGGTGGGACACGGAGTTACCGTGGGTATTGTCTTGGCCGCGGAAGTTCCAACGCTTGATGGTACCGGCGAAGCCTTTACCTTTGGACTGACCGGTCACGTCGACCAGTTGACCAGCTTGGAAGATTTCAGCGTTGATCAGATCGCCAGCCTGGTAGTCGCCTTCTTCAAGACGGAATTCCAGAACGGTACGACCTGCCGCGACGTTCGCCTTGGCGAAGTGACCGGCTTGAGCCTTGCTGACACGAGAAACGCGACGCTCGCCGACAGTGACTTGCACTGCACGATAGCCATCGGACTCCTCAGTTTTGAACTGGGTGACGCGATTCGGCTCGATCTCAATGACCGTGACCGGAATGGAGACACCTTCTTCGGTGAAAATGCGGGTCATGCCGCACTTACGACCGACTACACCAATAGTCATGTTGTAACCTCATGAGTGTACGGGGCTTTCACCCGCTATGGCCGCCCATTTCAGAGCGTTACACGACTAAAACCGCCAGGTTTTAGCCGAGGCTGATCTGCACTTCCACGCCAGCCGCAAGATCGAGCTTCATAAGAGCATCAACGGTTTTATCCGTTGGCTGGACGATGTCCAGTACGCGCTTATGAGTGCGGATTTCGTACTGATCGCGCGCGTCTTTGTTGACGTGTGGCGAAGTCAGAACGGTGAACCGCTCTTTGCGAGTTGGCAGAGGAATCGGACCACGCACCTGAGCACCAGTACGTTTCGCGGTTTCCACGATTTCCTGGGTTGATTGATCGATCAGGCGATGGTCAAAAGCCTTCAACCGTATACGGATTTGTTGGTTTTGCATTTTGACCTCAGATTCCAAGCTGCGATTCCCAGTCAACGGACGCAATACGCCCGTTAAAAGGAGGCGTGATTCTATAGACGCCCCCTGGGAGTGTCAACCCGGTTAGAAAATAACCAGCGGATATCTTCCACCCATAAAAAAGCCCCCGCTAGGCGGGGGCTCCCTGTGGATCAGATCAGACGATCACTCGACGATCTTGGCAACCACGCCGGCACCAACGGTACGACCACCTTCGCGAATGGCGAAGCGCAGGCCGTCTTCCATGGCGATCGGCTTGATCAGGGTGACAACCATCTTGATGTTGTCGCCCGGCATTACCATCTCAACGCCTTCCGGCAGTTCGCACGAACCGGTCACGTCAGTGGTACGGAAGTAGAACTGCGGACGGTAGCCCTTGAAGAACGGGGTGTGACGACCACCTTCTTCTTTGGACAGAACGTACACTTCAGCTTCGAACTTGGTGTGCGGCTTGATGGTGCCCGGCTTGGCCAGAACCTGACCACGCTCTACGTCGTCACGCTTGGTGCCGCGCAGCAGAACGCCACAGTTCTCACCAGCACGACCTTCGTCGAGCAGCTTGCGGAACATCTCGACACCGGTGCAGGTGGTCTTGGTGGTAGCACGCAGACCAACGATCTCGATTTCTTCCTGGATCTTGACGATACCGCGCTCTACACGACCGGTAACAACGGTACCGCGGCCGGAGATCGAGAATACGTCTTCGATCGGCATCAGGAACGGACGGTCGATGGCACGAACCGGCTCAGGGATGTAGGTATCCAGAGTCTCGACGAGCTTCTTGACGGCAGTGGTGCCCATCTCGTTGTCGTCCTGGCCGTTCAGAGCCATCAGCGCCGAACCGATGATGATCGGGGTGTCGTCGCCCGGGAAGTCGTAGGTGCTCAGCAGATCGCGAACTTCCATCTCGACCAGTTCCAGCAGCTCAGCGTCGTCTACCATGTCAGCCTTGTTCAGGAAGACAACGATGTACGGAACGCCTACCTGACGGGACAGCAGGATGTGCTCACGGGTCTGCGGCATCGGACCATCAGCGGCCGAGCAAACCAGGATCGCGCCGTCCATCTGGGCAGCACCAGTGATCATGTTCTTGACGTAGTCAGCGTGACCCGGGCAGTCAACGTGCGCGTAGTGACGAATGTTGGAATCGTACTCTACGTGGGCAGTGTTGATGGTGATACCACGAGCCTTCTCTTCCGGAGCGCTGTCGATCTTGTCGAAGTCGACGCGAGCCGAACCGAATACTTCGGAGCAGACGCGAGTCAGAGCAGCGGTCAGAGTGGTTTTGCCATGGTCAACGTGACCGATGGTGCCAACGTTGACGTGCGGTTTGTTACGTTCGAATTTTTCTTTAGCCACGACAGTGAACCTCTTGCCTAAAGGGCTGAATCAGCCTTGTTTTTTAACCAGAGCTTCGACGATGTTCGCCGGAGCCTCGGAGTACTTGGAGAATTCCATGGAGTAGCTTGCGCGACCCTGGGACATGGAGCGAACGTCGGTTGCGTAACCGAACATCTCACCCAGCGGAACCTCGGCACGGATAACCTTACCGGAAACCGAGTCTTCCATACCCTGGATCAGACCACGACGACGGTTCAGGTCACCCATCACGTCACCCATGTAGTCCTCAGGGGTTACCACTTCTACTTTCATGATCGGCTCAAGCACAACACCGCCGCCCTTCTGGGCCAGCTGCTTGGTCGCCATGGAAGCTGCCACCTTGAACGCCATCTCGTTGGAGTCGACGTCATGGTAGGAACCGTCAAACACGGTCGCCTTCAGGCCGATCAGCGGATAACCGGCAACGACGCCGTTCTTCATCTGCTCTTCGATACCCTTCTGGATGGCCGGGATGTATTCCTTCGGAACCACACCGCCCACGACTTCGTTGACGAATACCAGACCTTCCTGACCTTCGTCTGCCGGCGCGAAGCGAATCCAGCAGTGACCGAACTGACCACGACCACCGGACTGACGAACAAACTTGCCTTCGATTTCGCAGTTCTTGGTGATCTTCTCGCGGTAGGAAACCTGCGGCTTGCCGATGTTGGCTTCGACGTTGAATTCGCGCTTCATGCGGTCAACGAGGATGTCCAGGTGCAGCTCACCCATACCGGAGATGATGGTCTGGCCAGTCTCTTCGTCGGTCTTGACGCGGAACGACGGGTCTTCCTGAGCGAGTTTGCCCAGTGCGATACCCATCTTCTCCTGGTCAGCCTTGGTCTTCGGCTCAACGGCTACCGAGATAACCGGCTCCGGGAAGTCCATACGCTCGAGGATGATTGGCTTGTCGGCGTTGCACAGGGTGTCACCAGTGGTGACGTCCTTCATGCCGATCAGTGCAGCGATGTCGCCAGCGCGCACTTCCTTGATCTCTTCACGCTGGTTGGCGTGCATCTGAACCATACGGCCAACGCGCTCTTTCTTGCCCTTGACCGAGTTGATGACGGAGTCACCGGAGGTCAGGAAGCCCGAATAGACGCGGACGAAGGTCAGCGTACCCACGAACGGGTCGGTCGCGATCTTGAACGCCAGAGCCGAGAACGGCTCGTCGTCGGAAGCGTGACGCTCGTCGAAGTCGGCGTCGACCAGCTCTTCCTTCGGCTTCTCGATCAGATCAGGGTGGATACCCTTGATCGCCGGGATTTCGGTAGGAGCGGGCAGGAAGTCGATGACCGCGTCGAGAACCAGGGGAACGCCCTTGTTCTTGAACGAGGAACCGCAGACGGCCGGAACGATTTCGCTGGCCAGGGTGCGCAGGCGCAGACCGGCTTTGATTTCCTCGACGGAGAGCTCGCCCTCTTCGAGGTACTTGTTCATCAGCTCTTCGTTGGCTTCGGCAGCGGCTTCGACCATGTTGCTGCGCCACTCGTTGGCGAGCTCGAGCATTTCCACCGGAATCTCTTCCTCGCGGTAGGTGGTGCCCTTGTCGTCATCGTTCCAGTAGATGGCCTTCATCTTGATCAGGTCGACCTGACCTTCGAAGTTCTCTTCTGCACCAATGGCCAGCTGGATCGGCACCGGAGTGTGGCCCAGACGGTTCTTGATCTGACCGACGACGCGCAGGAAGTTGGCACCCGCACGGTCCATCTTGTTGACGTAGACAACGCGCGGTACGCCGTACTTGTTGGCCTGACGCCATACGGTTTCCGACTGCGGCTCAACGCCCGAAGTACCACAGAACACCACGACGGCGCCGTCGAGTACGCGCAGCGAACGTTCTACTTCAATGGTGAAGTCAACGTGGCCGGGGGTATCGATGACGTTTACGCGGTAGTTGTCGTACTGACCACGGGAACCTTTCCAGAAGGTGGTAACGGCAGCGGAGGTAATGGTGATACCGCGCTCCTGCTCCTGCACCATCCAGTCGGTAGTGGCTGCACCGTCATGCACCTCACCCATTTTGTGGCTGAGACCTGTGTAGAACAGGATCCGCTCGGTAGTCGTGGTCTTGCCCGCATCGACGTGCGCGCAAATACCAATGTTACGGTAGCGGTTAATTGCTGTATTACGAGCCATAAAGCCCTCGCAAATTGAGTGATGCCGGATTTAGAAACGGTAGTGCGAGAACGCTTTGTTGGCCTCGGCCATACGGTGCACGTCTTCACGCTTCTTGACTGCGGCGCCTTTGCCTTCGGCGGCGTCCAGCAGTTCACCAGCCAAACGCAGTGCCATGGACTTCTCGCCACGCTTACGGGCGAAATCCACCAGCCAGCGCATGGCCAGAGCGTTACGACGGGACGGACGAACTTCGACCGGAACCTGGTAAGTAGCACCGCCTACACGGCGCGACTTCACTTCGACCAGCGGAGCGATGGCGTCGAGAGCTTTCTCGAAGATTTCCAGGGGATCGCTGTTCTTACGCTCTTTAACCTTGTCCAGGGCGCCATAAACGATACGCTCGGCAACGGCTTTCTTGCCGCTTTCCATCACGTGGTTCATGAACTTGGCCAGGATTTGGCTTCCGTATTTTGGATCGTCAAGCACTTCGCGCTTGGCTGCTACACGACGTCTTGGCATTTGATAAGCCCTCAAACGGTCTTCAGGTTAGCCCGGAACTGCAACCATCTGGTTACGCCCGACCTTACTCTTATCGACTCAATAAAATTAGAAACTGCATTCAATACCGGCGGCCGATCACTTCGGACGCTTGGTACCGTACTTCGAACGACCCTGGTTACGGCCTTTGACACCCGAGGTGTCCAGCGAGCCGCGAACGGTGTGGTAACGCACACCTGGCAAGTCTTTTACACGACCGCCACGGATCAGCACGACGCTGTGCTCTTGCAGGTTGTGGCCTTCACCGCCGATGTACGAGGAAACCTCGAAACCGTTGGTCAGGCGTACACGGCAAACTTTACGCAGTGCCGAGTTAGGTTTTTTCGGCGTGGTGGTATACACGCGAGTGCATACGCCACGACGCTGGGGGCAGTTCTGCAGCGCAGGTACGTCGGATTTCTCGACGATACGCTTGCGCGGCTGACGCACCAGCTGGTTGATAGTTGCCATCTACTAGCTCCACTGTCCGTCTTTCGACGCTATTTATTTACACCATAAATAAATGGCAGGGCTGAAGCCCTGCCATATTTAGGGGTGCATGAGTCTAAAGAGACTCGTCACCCCAGTCAAGATACGTGACCCGGCCGCCAGGCAGCCGGGTCGCGCTCTCAATTTTCGCTGGAGTTCAGCGCTTCGGTCAGCGCTGCTTCCACTTCGCTGGCGCTGACGCGCATCGGCTTCTCGGCATCACGCTTGCGCTTGCGCTCGCTGTGATAGGCCAGACCGGTACCCGCCGGGATCAGACGACCCACGACCACGTTCTCCTTCAGGCCACGCAGGAAGTCGCGCTTGCCAGTGACCGCCGCTTCGGTAAGGACGCGGGTGGTTTCCTGGAAGGATGCCGCCGAGATGAACGACTCGGTGGACAGCGACGCCTTGGTGATACCCAGCAGTACGCGGGTGTACTTGGCCACGAACTTGTCCTCTTCGACCAGGCGCTCGTTCTCGCCCAGTACCTGAGTCAGCTCCATCTGGTCGCCCTTGATGAAGCTGGAGTCGCCGGCTTCGCTGATCTCGACCTTGCGCAGCATCTGACGCAGGATGGTCTCGATGTGCTTGTCGTTGATCTTCACGCCCTGCAGACGGTAAACGTCCTGGATCTCGTTGACGATGTACTTGGCCAGCGCGCTGACGCCCAGCAGACGCAGGATGTCGTGCGGATCGCTCGGGCCGTCGGAGATGACTTCGCCCTTGTTGACCTGCTCACCTTCGAACACGTTGAGGTGACGCCATTTCGGGATCAGCTCTTCGTACGGATCGCTGCCATCGGTCGGGGTGATGACCAGACGGCGCTTGCCCTTGGTCTCCTTGCCGAACGAGATGGTGCCGCTGATTTCCGCCAGGATCGAAGCTTCCTTCGGACGACGTGCCTCGAACAGGTCGGCAACGCGCGGCAGACCACCGGTGATGTCACGGGTCTTCGAGGTTTCCTGCGGGATACGGGCGATAACGTCACCGACCGCGATCTGCGCACCGTCCGCCACGCCGACCAGGGCGTTGGCAGGCAGGAAGTACTGGGCCGGTACGTCGGTACCCGGCAGCAGCAGTTCCTTGCCGTTGGCGTCGACCATCTTGATCGCCGGACGAATGTCCTTGCCAGCAGCCGGACGATCCTTCGGATCGAGGACCTCGATGTTGGTCAGACCGGTCAGTTCGTCGGTCTGGCGCTTGATGGTGATGCCCTCCTCCATGCCGACGAAGGTCACGGTACCCTTCATTTCGGTCACGATCGGGTGGGTGTGCGGGTCCCACTTGGCAACGATGGCGCCGGCTTCGACCTTGTCACCTTCCTTCACGGAAATGACCGCACCGTACGGCAGCTTGTAGCGCTCGCGCTCGCGACCGAACTCGTCGGCAACGGCCAGCTCACCGGAACGCGAAACCGCGATCAGGTTGCCGTCCAGACGCTCGACGTGCTTGAGGTTGTGCAGACGAATCGCACCACCGTTCTTCACCTGGACGCTGTCGGCAGCCGATGTACGGCTGGCGGCACCACCGATGTGGAAGGTACGCATGGTCAGCTGGGTACCCGGCTCACCGATCGACTGGGCCGCGATAACGCCGACGGCTTCACCGATGTTGATCTGGTGACCACGAGCCAGGTCGCGACCGTAGCACTTGGCGCAGATGCCGTAGCGGGTTTCACAGCTGATCGGCGAACGCACGACCACTTCGTCGATGCTGTTCAGCTCGATGAACTCGACCCACTGCTCGTCGACCAGGGTACCGGCCGGAACGATGACGTCCTCGGTGCCCGGCTTGAACACGTCACGGGCGATGACACGGCCCAGTACGCGCTCACCCAGCGGCTCGACCACATCGCCGCCTTCGATGTGCGGGGTCATGTGCAGACCCTGGTCGGTGCCGCAGTCGATCTCGGTCACGACCAGATCCTGGGCCACGTCGACCAGGCGACGGGTCAGGTAACCGGAGTTCGCGGTCTTCAGTGCGGTATCCGCCAGACCTTTACGCGCACCGTGAGTGGAGATGAAGTACTGCAGTACCGACAGGCCTTCACGGAAGTTCGCGGTGATCGGCGTCTCGATGATCGAGCCGTCCGGCTTGGCCATCAGGCCACGCATACCGGCCAGCTGGCGGATCTGCGCAGCGGAACCACGCGCACCGGAGTCGGCCATCATGTACATGGAGTTGAAGGACTCCTGGTCGACTTCGTTACCTTCGCGGTCGATGACCTTCTCTTTCGAGAGGTTGGCCATCATCGCCTTGGAGACTTCGTCGTTGGCCTTCGACCAGAGGTCGATCACCTTGTTGTACTTCTCGCCCTGGGTAACCAGGCCGGAGGCGTACTGCGATTCGATTTCCTTCACTTCCTCGGTGGCGGCGTCGATGATGCGCGCCTTCTCGTCCGGGATGACGAAGTCGTTCACGCCGATCGACACACCGGAGATGGTCGAGTAGGCGAAACCGGTGTACATCAGCTGGTCGGCGAAGATGACGGTGTCCTTCAGACCCACGGTGCGGTAGCACTGGTTGATCAGACGGGAGATCGCCTTCTTCTTCATCGACTGGTTGACCACGTCGAACGACAGGCCAGCCGGCACAACCTGGAACAGCAGCGCGCGGCCGACAGTGGTGTCGACGATGCGGGTGTTCTTGACCAGGCTGCCGTCCTTCTGCTTGACGGTCTCGTTGATGCGCACCTTGACCTTGGCGTGCAGCGAGGCTTCGCCAGCGCGGAATACGCGATCGACTTCCTGCAGGTCGGCGAACACGCGACCTTCGCCCTTGGCGTTGATGGCTTCACGGGTCATGTAGTACAGACCCAGTACCACGTCCTGCGACGGCACGATGATTGGCTCACCGTTGGCGGGCGACAGGATGTTGTTGGTCGACATCATCAGCGCGCGCGCTTCGAGCTGGGCTTCCAGCGTCAGCGGCACGTGCACGGCCATCTGGTCACCGTCGAAGTCGGCGTTGTAAGCCGCACAAACCAGCGGGTGCAGCTGGATGGCTTTACCTTCGATCAGGACCGGCTCGAACGCCTGGATACCCAGACGGTGCAGAGTCGGTGCACGGTTGAGCAGTACGGGGTGTTCGCGAATCACTTCGGCGAGAACGTCCCACACTTCCGGCAGCTCGCGCTCGACCATCTTTTTGGCTGCCTTGATGGTGGTCGCCAGACCACGCATTTCCAGCTTGCCGAAAATGAACGGCTTGAACAGTTCCAGAGCCATCTTCTTCGGCAGACCGCACTGGTGCAGGCGCAGAGCCGGACCTACGGTAATTACCGAACGGCCGGAGTAGTCAACGCGCTTACCGAGCAGGTTCTGACGGAAACGACCCTGCTTACCCTTGATCATGTCGGCCAGGGATTTCAGAGGACGCTTGTTCGAACCGGTGATGGCGCGACCGCGACGACCGTTGTCGAGCAGGGCGTCGACCGCTTCCTGCAGCATGCGCTTTTCGTTGCGCACGATGATGTCCGGCGCGGACAGATCGAGCAGGCGCTTGAGACGGTTGTTACGGTTGATGACGCGGCGATACAGGTCGTTCAGGTCGGAGGTCGCGAAGCGGCCGCCGTCCAGCGGAACCAGCGGACGCAGGTCTGGCGGCAGAACCGGCAGAACGGTCAGCACCATCCACTCTGGCAGGTTGCCGGAACCCTGGAAGGCTTCCATCAACTTCAGACGCTTGGACAGCTTCTTGATCTTGGTTTCCGAGTTGGTCTGCGGAATCTCTTCGCGCAGGCGACCGATCTCGTGCTCCAGGTCGATAGCGTGCAGCAGCTCGCGAACGGCCTCGGCACCCATGCGGGCGTCGAAGTCGTCACCGAACTCTTCCAGCGCTTCGAAGTACTGCTCGTCGTTGAGCAGCTGGCCCTTCTCGAGGGTGGTCATGCCCGGATCGATCACCACGTAGCTCTCGAAGTAGAGCACACGTTCGATGTCACGCAGGGTCATGTCCATCAGCAGGCCGATACGGCTCGGCAGGGACTTCAGGAACCAGATGTGGGCAACGGGAGATGCCAGTTCGATGTGCGCCATGCGCTCACGACGAACCTTGGCCAGGGCGACTTCGACGCCGCACTTCTCACAGATCACACCACGGTGCTTGAGGCGCTTGTACTTGCCGCACAGGCACTCGTAATCCTTGACCGGGCCAAAGATCTTGGCGCAGAACAGGCCGTCACGCTCGGGCTTGAACGTACGGTAGTTGATGGTTTCCGGCTTTTTAACTTCACCGAACGACCACGAACGGATCATCTCAGGCGAAGCAAGACCGATGCGAATGGCATCGAACTCTTCGACTTGACCCTGGTTTTTCAGCAAATTCAGTAGGTCTTTCAAGGCCTTTCCTCCTGGCGGAGCAGGCAGCGGGATTTTCGCCCCGCTGCCGATTCACGTCGTGTTATTCGGTTTCCAGATCGATGTCGATACCGAGCGAACGGATCTCTTTGATCAACACGTTGAAGGACTCGGGCATGCCCGGCTCCATGCGGTGATCGCCATCCACGATGTTCTTGTACATCTTGGTACGGCCGTTCACGTCGTCCGACTTGACGGTCAACATCTCCTGCAGGGTGTAGGCGGCGCCGTAGGCTTCCAGCGCCCAGACCTCCATCTCCCCGAAGCGCTGACCACCGAACTGCGCCTTACCACCCAGCGGCTGCTGGGTAACCAGGCTGTAGGAGCCCGTGGAACGCGCGTGCATCTTGTCGTCCACCAGGTGGTTCAGTTTCAGCATGTACATGTAACCGACCGTGGTCGGGCGCTCGAACTGGTTGCCGGTACGGCCGTCGAACAGGCGCATCTGGCCGCTCTCCGGCAGATCAGCCAGCTTCAGCATGGCCTTGATTTCGCTTTCCTTGGCACCGTCGAACACCGGGGTCGCCATCGGCACGCCCTTGCGCAGGTTGTTGGCCAGAGCCAGCACTTCCTGGTCGCTCAGCTCGTCGAGGCTTTCCTGACGACCACCGATCTCGTTGTAGATCTCGTTCAGGAAGCCGCGCAGTTCAGCGATCTTGCGCTGCTCCTCGAGCATCAGGTTGATCTTCTCGCCCAGGCCCTTGGCCGCCAGGCCCAGGTGGGTTTCGAGGATCTGACCGACGTTCATACGCGACGGTACGCCCAGCGGGTTGAGGACGATGTCCACCGGCGTGCCATTGGCATCGTGTGGCATGTCTTCGACCGGCATGATCACCGAGACCACACCCTTGTTACCGTGACGACCGGCCATCTTGTCACCCGGCTGGATGCGACGGCGGATGGCCAGGTAGACCTTGACGATCTTCAGGACGCCCGGTGCCAGGTCATCGCCCTGCTGCAGCTTGCGCTTCTTGTCTTCGAACTTGTCGTCGAGCAGCTGACGGCGGTCGGAAATGTAGGCCTGGGCCTTTTCCAACTGCTCGTTCAGGGCATCGTCGGCCATGCGCAGCTTGAACCACTGGCCACGCTCCAGGCCGTCGAGCACTTCGTCAGTGATCTCGGCGCCTTTCTTCAGGCCAGCGCCGCCTTCGGCGACCTTGCCGACCAGGGCCGCGCGCAGACGCTCGAAGGTCGCGCCTTCGACGATGCGGAACTCTTCGTTCAGGTCCTTGCGGATCTCGTCCAGCTGGCTCTTCTCGATCGACAGGGCGCGCGCATCGCGCTCCACGCCGTCACGGGTGAAGACCTGTACGTCGATGACGGTACCCTTGGTGCCGGTCGGCACACGCAGGGAGGTGTCCTTAACGTCGCTGGCCTTCTCGCCGAAGATCGCGCGCAGCAGCTTCTCTTCCGGGGTCAGCTGGGTCTCGCCTTTCGGGGTGACCTTACCGACCAGGATGTCGCCCGGGCCGACTTCGGCGCCGACGTAGACGATACCGGCTTCGTCGAGCTTGTTCAGTGCAGCCTCACCCACGTTCGGGATGTCCGCAGAGATTTCCTCTGGGCCGAGCTTGGTGTCACGGGCCACACAGGTCAGTTCCTGGATGTGGATCGTGGTGAAGCGGTCTTCCTGAACCACGCGCTCGGAGAGCAGGATGGAGTCTTCGAAGTTGTAACCGTTCCACGGCATGAACGCGACGCGCATGTTCTGACCCAGCGCCAGTTCACCCATGTCGGTGGACGGGCCGTCGGCCATGATGTCGCCACGCGCAACCACGTCACCCTTCTGCACCAGCGGACGCTGGTTGATGCATGTGTTCTGGTTGGAGCGGGTGTATTTGGTCAGGTTGTAGATGTCCACACCGGCTTCACCGGTTTCGACTTCGTCATCGGCAACACGAACCACGATACGGCTGGCGTCGACGGAGTCGATCACACCACCGCGACGAGCGACCACGCAGACACCGGAGTCACGGGCGACGTTGCGCTCCATGCCGGTACCGACCAGCGGCTTGTCCGAACGCAGGGTCGGCACGGCCTGACGCTGCATGTTCGAGCCCATGAGAGCACGGTTGGCGTCGTCGTGCTCGAGGAACGGGATCAGCGAGGCAGCGACGGAAACGACCTGCTTCGGCGAAACGTCCATCAGGGTGACGTCTTCCGGCGCCTTGACGGTGAACTCGTTCAGGTGACGCACGGCAACCAGCTCGTCGATCAGCTGACCCTTGTCGTTCAGGGTCGCGGACGCCTGGGCGATCACGTGGTCGGCTTCTTCGATGGCGGACAGGAACACGATCTCGTCGGTGACCTGACCTTCCTTGACCACACGGTACGGGCTTTCCAGGAAGCCGTACTGGTTGGTGCGGGCGTAGGCCGCCAGGGAGTTGATCAGACCGATGTTCGGACCTTCCGGCGTTTCGATCGGGCACACGCGGCCGTAGTGGGTCGGGTGTACGTCACGGACTTCGAAGCCGGCGCGTTCACGGGTCAGACCGCCCGGGCCGAGTGCGGAGACGCGGCGCTTGTGGGTGATCTCGGAGAGCGGGTTGTTCTGGTCCATGAACTGGGAAAGCTGGCTGGAACCGAAGAACTCCTTCACCGCCGCCGCAACCGGCTTGGCGTTGATCAGGTCCTGCGGCATCAGGCCTTCGCTTTCGGCCATCGACAGACGTTCCTTGACCGCGCGCTCGACACGCACCAGGCCAACGCGGAACTGGTTCTCGGCCATCTCGCCGACGCAACGTACACGGCGGTTACCCAGGTGGTCGATGTCATCGACGATGCCTTTGCCGTTACGGATGTCGACCAGGGTCTTGAGCACTTCGACGATGTCTTCGCGGCTCAGCACGCCCGAACCTTCGATTTCGGTACGACCGATACGACGGTTGAACTTCATGCGGCCAACGGCGGACAGGTCGTAACGCTCGGCGCTGAAGAACAGGTTGTTGAACAGGGTCTCGGCGGCATCCTTGGTGGGTGGCTCGCCAGGACGCATCATGCGATAGATCTCGACCAGCGCTTCGAGCTGGTTGGTGGTGCTGTCGATCTTCAGCGTGTCGCTGATGAACGGACCACAGTCGATATCGTTGGTGTACAGGGTCTCGATGCGAACGACCTGAGCCTTGGCGATCTTGGCCAGCAGCTCGACGCTCAGCTCGGTGTTGCACTCGGCGAGGATTTCGCCGGTGGCCGGGTGCACGATCGCCTTGGCGGTGGTGCGGCCGATCAGGTAGTCGAACGGTACGTCCAGCTCCTTGATGCCAGCCTTGTCCAGCTGGTTGATGTGGCGAGCGGTAATACGACGACCCTGCTCGACGATCACCTTGCCGCTGCCATCCTTGATGTCCTGGCTGGCAATCTCACCGCGCAGGCGCTGTGGCACCAGCTCCAGGCTCAGGCCTTCGGCTTTCACATGGAAAACGTTGGTGGTGTAGAAGGCATCGAGCACTTCTTCGGTGCTGTAGCCCAGCGCGCGCAGCAGCACCGAGGCCGGCAGCTTGCGGCGACGGTCGATACGCACGAATACCGCGTCCTTCGGGTCGAACTCGAAGTCCAGCCAGGAGCCACGGTAAGGAATGATGCGCGCGGAATACAGCAGCTTGCCCGAGCTGTGCGTCTTGCCACGGTCGTGGTCGAAGAACACACCCGGGGAACGGTGCAGCTGGGAAACGATCACACGCTCGGTACCGTTGATGACGAAGGTACCGTTCTCGGTCATGAGCGGAATTTCGCCCATGTACACTTCCTGCTCTTTGATGTCCTTGATCGCTTTGTTCGACGATTCTTTGTCGAAAATGATCAGGCGCACTTTCACGCGCAGCGGAACGGCAAAGGTCACGCCGCGCAGCACGCACTCTTTGACGTCGAACGCCGGCTCACCCAGGCGGTAGCCGACGTATTCCAGAGCAGCGTTGCCGGAGTAGCTGATGATCGGGAATACAGATTTGAAGGCCGCATGCAGGCCGATGTCGCGGAACTGTTCCTTGCTCGCGCCTTGCTGCAGGAATTCGCGGTACGAATCCAGCTGGATGGCCAGGAGGTAAGGCACATCCATGACATCCGGCAACTTGCTAAAGTCCTTGCGGATACGTTTTTTCTCAGTGTATGAGTAAGCCATCAGCGTTCCCCAGCTTGGTCACCTGCTTATTTGGCTTCTCCGACGGGAGCAGCCAGAAACTCGTGCAAACCCTAGGTTTGCGCCACCTCGTTGGTGGGTCTTTCACGTCCTGGGCCGGGGCTGTGGAACAGCCGAGCTAGAACGGAAAAAGGCCGGTGGCAATAGCCACCAGCCGTCAGCCTTGTGCGAGTCGCGCGGGCTGTAGACGCAAGGTCGTCGCTTACTTGAGCTCGACTTTGGCGCCTGCTTCTTCCAGAGCTTTCTTGGCAGCTTCGGCTTCGTCTTTCGACACGCCTTCTTTGACCACGCCAGGAGCGCCGTCAACCACTGCTTTGGCTTCTTTCAGGCCCAGACCGGTCAGCTCGCGAACGGCCTTGATCACGTTCACTTTCTTGTCGCCAGCTTCAGCCAGGACAACGGTGAACTCGGTTTGCTCTTCAGCAGCGGCAGCAGCACCAGCAGCCGGGCCAGCAGCAACAGCGGCAGCAGCGGTAACGCCGAAGGTTTCTTCCATCGCCTTGATCAGCTCGACGATTTCCATAACGGATTTCTGGCCGATCGCTTCGATGATTTGCTCGTTAGTCAGAGACATGACTATGAATTCCTGTATTGGGGTGACGGCCTACGCGACCATCAAATTAAACATGTGATTTCGAAAGTGCTTATGCGGCCTTAGGCAGCAGCGGCTTCTTTCTGGTCGCGAATGGCTGCCAGGGTGCGAGCGAGCTTGCTGGTGGCGCCTTGGATAACGCTCATCAGCTGTGCGATACCCTCGTCGCGGGTCGGCAGGCTTGCCAGTACGTCGATCTGATTGGCTGCAAGGTACTTGCCCTCGAACGCAGCGGCTTTGATCTCGAACTTGTCCTGACCCTTGGCGAAGTCCTTGAACAGACGGGCAGCAGCGCCCGGGTGCTCGTTGGAGAACGCAATCAGGGTCGGGCCTTTGAACACGTCGTTGAGCACGTCGTACTGAGTGCCTTCAACGGCGCGCTTGAGCAGGGTATTACGTACGACACGTACGTATACGCCAGCTTCGCGGGCCTCTTTACGGAGTCCGGTCATAGCGCTTACGGTCACGCCACGGGCATCAGCCACGACAGCGGACAGGGCAGCTTTGGCAGCCTCGTTGACTTCAGCGACGATGGCCTTCTTGTCTTCGAGTTTAATTGCCACGGGTTTACTCCTGGATGTTACCGTTTCGCCCGGCCTGAGCCGGACGGCGTTTTGGTGTCTGATTCGGTAAGAATCGGGAGCACCATCTGCGTAGGGCTGAAGATCGCTCTTCGGGTTTGAGGCTTGCGCCCCCTACGGTCTTGGATAGCCCCCGCCAGGCAGGGACCCCAATTTTTTCGCGGCACACGCACCAGGTGCGTGCGCCGTTATGCATTAAGCGTCCAGCGAACCTTGGTCGATCAGCAGACCCGGGCCCATGGTGGTGCTCAGGGTCACGCGCTTGACGTAGACGCCTTTCGAGGTCGACGGCTTCAGGCGCTTGAGATCGGCCAGCAGAGCTTCCACGTTCTGCTTCAGCTTGTCGGCTTCGAAGCCAACCTTGCCGACGGAACCGTGGATGATGCCGTTCTTGTCGGTACGGAAACGTACCTGACCAGCCTTGGCATTCTTCACTGCAGTGGCGACGTCCGGGGTCACGGTGCCGACTTTCGGGTTGGGCATCAGGCCGCGCGGGCCGAGTACCTGGCCCAGCTGGCCAACAACGCGCATGGCGTCCGGGGAAGCGATGACCACGTCGTAGTTCAGGTCGCCGCCTTTCATTTCGGCAGCCAGGTCGTCCATGCCTACGCGGTCAGCACCGGCAGCCAGAGCAGCTTCAGCGCCCGGACCCTGGGTGAACACGGCAACGCGAACGGTTTTGCCGCTGCCGTTGGGCAGAACGGTGGCACCACGAACGACCTGATCGGATTTACGCGGGTCGACGCCGAGGTTGATCGAGATATCGACCGACTCGGAGAACTTGACGGCGGAAATTTCGGCCAGCAGCGCAGCAGCATCGTTGAAGCTGTAGGCTTTGCCCGGCTCGATCTTGGCTGCGATAGCCTTTTGGCGCTTGGTCAGCTTAGCCATTACACACCCTCCACGTTGAGGCCCATGCTACGAGCAGAACCGGCGATGGTGCGCACGGCTGCATCCATATCAGCTGCAGTCAGATCGGCCTGCTTGGTCTTGGCGATCTCTTCGAGCTGGGCACGGGTAACGGTGCCAACCTTGACAGTGTTCGGACGGGCCGAACCGCTGGTCAGGCCTGCTGCTTTCTTCAGCAGCACGGAAGCCGGGGTGCTCTTGGTTTCGAACGTGAAGCTACGGTCACTGTAAACAGTGATGATCACTGGAGTCGGCAGACCAGGTTCCATGCCCTGGGTCTTGGCGTTGAACGCCTTGCAGAATTCCATGATGTTGACGCCGTGCTGGCCCAGAGCGGGACCGACGGGTGGCGACGGGTTGGCCTGACCGGCCTTTACTTGCAGCTTGATATAAGCCGTGATTTTCTTAGCCATTAGCTACTCCAGTTACGGGTTCTAGCGCCTTTCGGCTCCCCGACTATTGCCTGTTTATCCCAGTGACAACAAAACCCCGCAGCCTATGACTGCGGGGTATGGGATGCGTGTGTCAGTTACGACTTCTCGACCTGACTGAACTCCAGCTCGACCGGAGTGGCACGACCGAAAATGGTCACTGCCACCTGGATACGGCTCTTCTCGTAATTCACTTCTTCGACGACGCCGCTGAAATCAGCGAACGGACCATCGATAACACGAACCATCTCGCCCGGCTCGAACAGCGTCTTCGGCTTGGGCTTGTCACCGCTATCGGCGACGCGACGCAGAATGGCGTCGGCTTCTTTCTCGGTGATCGGTGCCGGCTTGTCGGCAGTACCACCGATAAAGCCCATCACCCGCGGCGTATCCTTGATCAAGTGCCAAGTCGCCTCGTTCATTTCCATCTGCACCAGCACGTAGCCTGGAAAGAACTTGCGCTCACTCTTGCGCTTCTGGCCGTTACGCATCTCCACCACTTCTTCGGTGGGGACCAGAATCTCGCCGAACTCATCTTCCATTCCGGCGAACTTTACGCGCTCGATCAGCGAACGCATTACATGCTTCTCGTAACCCGAGTAAGCATGCACAACGTACCAACGCTTAGCCACGGGACACCCTATCTCAACTTACAATAAACGACACAAGCCAACCGAGGAGCGAATCGAGCCCCCAGAGCACCAGAGCCATGACGAGCACGACCAGGACGACGATCAGCGTGGTTTGCGTGGTTTCCTGACGGGTCGGCCAGACAACCTTGCGAATTTCGACGCGCGCTTCCTTTGCCAGACCGAAGAAGGACTGACCTTTTGCCGTCTGCAGGGCGATCAGTGCGGCGACGACCGCCAGCACGAGCAGAGCAACGACACGATACAGGATCGGCTCACCGGAAAAGTACTGATTACCGACCACTCCAGCGACCACAAGCAGGGCCACCGCGATCCACTTGAGCAGATCAAAACGAGAGTCTTTGGCTTCAGCCTTAACATTCATGAACAAGGATCCTGTGAGAAGACACGCCAAATTCGTTAGAAAATGGCAGGTCAGGAGGGAATCGAACCCCCAACCTGCGGTTTTGGAGACCGCCGCTCTGCCAATTGAGCTACTGACCTAGAACAAAATCAGGCCGACCATTATGCCGGCCTGAGGGGGACAGATCAATCGATTATTCGACGATCTTTGCTACAACACCGGCACCAACGGTACGACCACCTTCGCGAATTGCGAAGCGCAGGCCGTCTTCCATGGCGATCGGCTTGATCAGGGTGACAACCATCTTGATGTTGTCGCCCGGCATTACCATCTCAACGCCTTCCGGCAGTTCGCACGAACCGGTCACGTCAGTGGTACGGAAGTAGAACTGCGGACGGTAGCCCTTGAAGAACGGGGTGTGACGACCACCTTCTTCCTTGGACAGAACGTACACTTCAGCTTCGAACTTGGTGTGCGGCTTGATGGTGCCCGGCTTGGCCAGAACCTGACCACGCTCTACGTCGTCACGCTTGGTGCCGCGCAGCAGAACGCCACAGTTCTCACCAGCACGACCTTCGTCGAGCAGCTTGCGGAACATCTCGACACCGGTGCAGGTGGTCTTGGTGGTAGCACGCAGACCAACGATCTCGATTTCTTCCTGGATCTTGACGATACCGCGCTCTACACGACCGGTAACAACGGTACCGCGGCCGGAGATCGAGAATACGTCTTCGATCGGCATCAGGAACGGACGGTCGATGGCACGAACCGGCTCAGGGATGTAGGTATCCAGAGTCTCGACGAGCTTCTTGACGGCAGTGGTGCCCATCTCGTTGTCGTCCTGGCCGTTCAGAGCCATCAGCGCCGAACCGATGATGATCGGGGTGTCGTCGCCCGGGAAGTCGTAGGTGCTCAGCAGATCGCGAACTTCCATCTCGACCAGTTCCAGCAGCTCAGCGTCGTCTACCATGTCAGCCTTGTTCAGGAAGACAACGATGTACGGAACGCCTACCTGACGGGACAGCAGGATGTGCTCACGGGTCTGCGGCATCGGACCATCAGCGGCCGAGCAAACCAGGATCGCGCCGTCCATCTGGGCAGCACCAGTGATCATGTTCTTGACGTAGTCAGCGTGACCCGGGCAGTCAACGTGCGCGTAGTGACGAATGTTGGAATCGTACTCTACGTGGGCAGTGTTGATGGTGATACCACGAGCCTTCTCTTCCGGAGCGCTGTCGATCTTGTCGAAGTCGACGCGAGCCGAACCGAATACTTCGGAGCAGACGCGAGTCAGAGCAGCGGTCAGAGTGGTTTTGCCATGGTCAACGTGACCGATGGTGCCAACGTTGACGTGCGGTTTGTTACGTTCAAACTTTTCTTTAGCCATTTTGACCGTCCCCGAACGAAGAATTCAGCTAGCGATACCGCCATTAAAACAAAGGCAGATACTTTCATATCTGCCTTTATTAAATGGAGCTCATGAGCGGATTTGAACCGCTGACCTCACCCTTACCAAGGGTGTGCTCTACCAACTGAGCTACATGAGCGAAACACATTGCGCGAACAACAAAAGCTGGAGCGGGCAGCGGGAATCGAACCCGCATCATCAGCTTGGAAGGCTGAGGTTCTACCACTGAACTATGCCCGCGGAGCCTGCAGCTCGCGCTTAAATCTGGTGGAGGGAGAAGGATTCGAACCTTCGAAGTCTATGACGTCAGATTTACAGTCTGATCCCTTTGGCCGCTCGGGAATCCCTCCATAAGGAGGCGGCATTCTCTTTATCTGCCACCCTGCTGTCAAGCACTTTCTCATTTAAAAACCTGAGCTTAGCGTCACTAACAGCAATTTCGCATTTCATCCCTGGAGATGACCACCCTGCGAAGCGGGCGCCATTCTATGCATTCTATCGAACGCTTGCAACCCCCTCACATGGCATTAATTGATGTTGTAAGCCATTGAAGTCCAAAGACAAACGCTCGAGCAGCGAATCATCGACCAAACGCCGGCTTTCCGGGGCGATGCGCACCCAGTGACTGCGGTTGGCGCGCGGCAACTCGCGCAGCAGCGGCTCGTAACCGGCGCGGCGCAGCCGCGAGATCACACTGTCGGCCGAATCATGGCGAGGAAAGATGCCCAGCGAAATACCATTGGCCAGGTCGCCCTGGCTGATGATGTAGCTGTCGATCTTGCGCGCCTGCAGCTCACGCAGCTGCCTCAGCGAGGCCTGACGCGAGGCCAGGGGCGGAAGATAGACCCAGTAATCCACGGCGCCCGCCGACTCGACCACCTGGCTCTGCGAACGAATATCCAGGCTCAGCAGCCGCTGCTCCACCTGCTCAGCCTGCGCCGGATCATCGAAGCGGCCCAGGAACAGACACACGGCCTGCTCGGGCGCCTCTTCTCTGACAGCAGGCGTACGTCGCTCCCGCGGCTCGGATTCGCTCAGCAACTGGATGTCGCGTCGGCTGTCCTGGTACAGGGACAACGGAGCAACCTCCTTTGCCTGCATGGGCACCTGCTGCTGGTGCCATACGTAGTAGAAGGCGTTGAGCACCACCAACAGCATGAAAATCCAGCGCATCACTTCTCCCCCACCACCGGACAGGCGATCGCCAAACCGATAAAGACCAGATCAGGCACCACACGCGCCGCCGGCACCCACTCCGCCGCCATCGCTGCATCCCCACCGGTCAGAAACACAGCCACATCATCTCCGCACTGCTGACGAGCGAGCTCGAGCTGAGTGCTCACGAAACCGCGCAACATCAGTCGACAGCCACGCTCTACCGCCTCTGCGGTGCAGCGTCCCGGCATCAGGCTGTCGCTGGCCTGCTCCACGGCAGCACTGTCATAGCGAATCCGGCGCGTGTGGGTGAGCAATTGGCTGCGCATCAGCGGCATCCCCGGGCATATGAAACCGCCCAGATGCGCCCCCTCAGCGGCGATGAAGTCCGAGGTGATCGCCGTACCGAGATCCAGCACCAGACAGGCGCCCTGCTCCAGACTGTAGGCACCGACGACGGCAAGCCATCGATCGAGCCCCAACCGCTGATAATCCCCGTAGCCGTTCTGTACGCCGGCGAGCGTCTGTGCAGGAGCCGCCACCTGGCATTCGATCGCGAAGCGCTCGCTCAGGGCGGCACAGAGCAGACGCGTTTCATCATCGGCGCGTACACTCACCAGACGACAAGTCGATAGCTGCTGCGGAAAACGATCCGCCAGCGCCGCTATGAGCACCTCACCGTTATCCGCAACGCCACTGGCGAGCGCCGCGCCCACGCCCGCACGCGGCAGGACACGCCACTTGATGAAACTGTTACCGCAGTCAAGCTCAAGAATCATCACGCAACCTCAGACTGAGCTCACCACCGCTGAACACCTTTTCCTGCCCCTCGACTTCCAGGCGCAGCGCCCCCGTGTCATCAACCCCGAGAACACGCCCCTGAACGGATTGCAGCCCGGCGGCGAGCACTGCCGCGCGGCCCTGCCACAGGTGATTGGCCTCCCACTGCTCACGCAGCGAGGCGAAACCATGGGTCTGGTGCAGTTGCAGATAGTGCTGCAACTGGCGGTTGAGGCTGGCAACGAACCCGTTGCGATCGACCTGACCGCCCACCACCTGACGCAGCGAGGTCCAGGGCTGATCGATGGCCTCGTCGCGCGGTGCAACCCGCATGTTGATGTTCACGCCGATACCGATGACCACGTGGCAGATGTCGGCCGGATCCCCAGAGAGCTCCAACAGGATTCCGGCAACCTTGCGACCGTCGACCAGCAAATCGTTGGGCCATTTCAAACCGGCATTCTCGACACCCGCCTCACGAAGCGCCTGCAGGAGCGCGAGCCCCACCACGAGACTGAGGCCTTCGAGCTGGCGCATTCCGCCGCTGACCCGCAACACCAGGCTGTAATACAGGTTCTCACCGAATGGACTGGCCCAACTGCGGCCACGCCGGCCACGGCCCGCGGTCTGCTGCTCGGCAATCACCAGAAATGGCGGAACGGCGCCGGACGCCAGATGGCGAAGGGCCTGCGCATTGGTTGAATCGACTTGCTGCAGCAGGATGACCGGGAACGAGGACGAAGCGGTCAGCAAGTCGATGTCCAGCAGAGACAACGGCGTCTCGAGCCGGTACCCACGCCCGCGAACCTTGTGAACCTGCAGATCGAACTCGGCCTCGAGCGCCTGCAGGCGCTTCCAGATAGCCGCCCGACTCACACCCACAGCTGCGCCGAGCTCCTCACCCGAATGAAACTGCCCATCCTGTAGAAGTCGCAATAAAGACTGCATGCCTGACCTGCCCTGCTTCAAGGAGCGCATGATAACGATGCACTCGCCTGCTGCCTACACGGCCAGGGCGCATTCATCAGGATAGAAAGGGGTGGGACCAGGAGCTGTGTGGATGCTGATGCCGGGCACAAACAGCTGCATGAGCGGGACCGAGGCTACCGGGCAGCACTCGACGACACCAGGGCGGTGCCGCCGCGCCCTCCAGCAACTCTGCCGCGGTGGAGCCCGAGCCTTTGGGCTATATCGTCCATAGCCTGGGTTGAACGAAGTGATACCCGGGGCAGCTTTCTGCCACCTGCCTGCCCTGCATCTTTCGGTTTTTGTGAGCCGAAAAGACGAAACCCCAGATCTCTGTCGAGACCTGGGGTTTCTTATAGAAGCTTGACGATGATCTGGCCGGCACTCCGGGACTCTCACAGCCACACCATCATTCGAGCGAAAAAGAGAAAGCCCTGATCAGTTACCTGATCAGGGCTTTCGGGTAGAAGCTTGACGATGACCTACTCTCACATGGAGAAGCTCCACACTACCATCGGCGATGCGTCGTTTCACTACTGAGTTCGGGATGGGATCAGGTGGTTCCAACGCTCTATGGTCGTCAAGCAAACGGGTTGCTGCTTCGGGGTTTAGCCGCTGCAGCGAATTGGGTATGTGATATCGGTTGGTATTACGTGTTCTCGCAAATCTTCGGCATTACTGTCGACTTCAACCGTCTAACAGCCAAATTGTTTGGGTGTTATATGGTCAAGCCTCACGGGCAATTAGTACTGGTTAGCTCAACGCCTCACAACGCTTACACACCCAGCCTATCAACGTCGTAGTCTTCGACGGCCCTTTAGGGAACTCAAGGTTCCAGTGAGATCTCATCTTGAGGCAAGTTTCCCGCTTAGATGCTTTCAGCGGTTATCTTTCCCGAACATAGCTACCCGGCAATGCCACTGGCGTGACAACCGGAACACCAGAGGTTCGTCCACTCCGGTCCTCTCGTACTAGGAGCAGCCCCTCTCAAATCTCAAACGTCCACGGCAGATAGGGACCGAACTGTCTCACGACGTTCTAAACCCAGCTCGCGTACCACTTTAAATGGCGAACAGCCATACCCTTGGGACCGGCTTCAGCCCCAGGATGTGATGAGCCGACATCGAGGTGCCAAACACCGCCGTCGATATGAACTCTTGGGCGGTATCAGCCTGTTATCCCCGGAGTACCTTTTATCCGTTGAGCGATGGCCCTTCCATACAGAACCACCGGATCACTAAGACCTACTTTCGTACCTGCTCGACGTGTCTGTCTCGCAGTCAAGCGCGCTTTTGCCTTTATACTCTGCGACCGATTTCCGACCGGTCTGAGCGCACCTTCGTACTCCTCCGTTACTCTTTAGGAGGAGACCGCCCCAGTCAAACTACCCACCATACACTGTCCTCGATCCGGATAACGGACCAGAGTTAGAACCTCAAGGTTGCCAGGGTGGTATTTCAAGGATGGCTCCATGAGAACTGGCGTCCCCACTTCAAAGCCTCCCACCTATCCTACACAAGCAAGCTCAAAGTCCAGTGCAAAGCTATAGTAAAGGTTCACGGGGTCTTTCCGTCTAGCCGCGGATACACTGCATCTTCACAGCGATTTCAATTTCACTGAGTCTCGGGTGGAGACAGCGCCGCCATCGTTACGCCATTCGTGCAGGTCGGAACTTACCCGACAAGGAATTTCGCTACCTTAGGACCGTTATAGTTACGGCCGCCGTTTACCGGGGCTTCGATCAAGAGCTTCGCGTTAGCTAACCCCATCAATTAACCTTCCGGCACCGGGCAGGCGTCACACCCTATACGTCCACTTTCGTGTTTGCAGAGTGCTGTGTTTTTAATAAACAGTCGCAGCGGCCTGGTATCTTCGACCGGCATGTGCTTACGGGGTAAACCCTTCACACTCACCGGCGCACCTTCTCCCGAAGTTACGGTGCCATTTTGCCTAGTTCCTTCACCCGAGTTCTCTCAAGCGCCTTGGTATTCTCTACCTAACCACCTGTGTCGGTTTGGGGTACGGTTCCTAATTACCTGAAGCTTAGAAGCTTTTCCTGGAAGCATGGCATCAACCACTTCATCGTCCTAAAGGACAACTCGTCATCAGCTCTCGGCCTTGATCTCCCGGATTTACCTAAGAAACCAGCCTACCACCTTAAACACGGACAACCAACGCCGTGCTGGCCTAGCCTTCTCCGTCCCTCCATCGCAGTAATTAGAAGTACGGGAATATTAACCCGTTTCCCATCGACTACGCATTTCTGCCTCGCCTTAGGGGCCGACTCACCCTGCGTCGATTAACGTTGCGCAGGAAACCTTGGTCTTTCGGCGTGCGAGTTTTTCACTCGCATTGTCGTTACTCATGTCAGCATTCGCACTTCTGATACCTCCAGCAAGCTTCTCAACTCACCTTCACAGGCTTACAGAACGCTCCTCTACCGCTCAACTTACGTTGAACCCGTAGCTTCGGTGTATGGTTTGAGCCCCGTTACATCTTCCGCGCAGGCCGACTCGACTAGTGAGCTATTACGCTTTCTTTAAAGGGTGGCTGCTTCTAAGCCAACCTCCTAGCTGTCTAAGCCTTCCCACATCGTTTCCCACTTAACCATAACTTTGGGACCTTAGCTGACGGTCTGGGTTGTTTCCCTTTTCACGACGGACGTTAGCACCCGCCGTGTGTCTCCCGTGCTGACACTTGCTGGTATTCGGAGTTTGCATCGGTTTGGTAAGTCGGGATGACCCCCTAGCCGAAACAGTGCTCTACCCCCAGCAGTGATACACGAGGCGCTACCTAAATAGCTTTCGAGGAGAACCAGCTATCTCCGAGCTTGATTAGCCTTTCACTCCGATCCACAGGTCATCCGCTAACTTTTCAACGGTAGTCGGTTCGGTCCTCCAGTCAGTGTTACCTAACCTTCAACCTGCCCATGGATAGATCGCCCGGTTTCGGGTCTATACCCAGCGACTAAACGCCCTATTAAGACTCGCTTTCGCTACGCCTCCCCTATTCGGTTAAGCTCGCCACTGAATATAAGTCGCTGACCCATTATACAAAAGGTACGCAGTCACCCAACAAAGTAGGCTCCCACTGCTTGTACGCATACGGTTTCAGGTTCTATTTCACTCCCCTCTCCGGGGTTCTTTTCGCCTTTCCCTCACGGTACTGGTTCACTATCGGTCAGTCAGTAGTATTTAGCCTTGGAGGATGGTCCCCCCATATTCAGACAAAGTTTCTCGTGCTCCGTCCTACTCGATTTCATTGATAAGAGCATTTCGTGTACGGGGCTATCACCCACTACGGCGGCACTTTCCAGAGCCTTCCACTACACTCTAATCAACTTAAGGGCTAGTCCCCGTTCGCTCGCCACTACTAAGGGAATCTCGGTTGATTTCTTTTCCTCAGGGTACTTAGATGTTTCAGTTCCCCTGGTTCGCCTCATGCACCTATGTATTCAGTGCATGATACCCAGCTTATGCTAGGTGGGTTCCCCCATTCAGAGATCTCTGGATCACAGTCTGTTTGCCGACTCCCCAAAGCTTATCGCAGGCTACAACGTCTTTCATCGCCTCTGACTGCCAAGGCATCCACCGTATGCGCTTCTTCACTTGACCATATAACCCCAAGCAATCTGGTTACTGTCTATAACGTGAAGACGACATTCGCCGAAAATTTGCACTTGAGAACAACGCAAATTTTACCTTGACCAGATTGACTACCAGTGAAAGTAATCAATCAGTCACTTCTATCACATACCCAAATTTTTAAAGAACGATGTTTCGACTGGTCAAAGACCAGAAATCAACATTCACACTGCCTAAACAGGAATGCTCATTTCTGAGCTCTCAACGCAACGACTGCAACCAGATAGTGGTGGAGCCAAGCGGGATCGAACCGCTGACCTCCTGCGTGCAAGGCAGGCGCTCTCCCAGCTGAGCTATGGCCCCGTATCATCTGCACCTGAATTGGTAGGTCTGGGCAGATTTGAACTGCCGACCTCACCCTTATCAGGGGTGCGCTCTAACCAACTGAGCTACAGACCTATAACAGGGCGGCACCAAGCCGACCTCACCCTACTCTCTACAACAGCGTGGGGTGCGCTCCAACCAACTGAGCACCGGCCTAGCCTAGGCGTTACAGCATCGTCTTCTACAATGAATCAAGCAATTCGTGTGGGAGCTTATGAATAAGCTGCGATCTTCGATTAAGGAGGTGATCCAGCCGCAGGTTCCCCTACGGCTACCTTGTTACGACTTCACCCCAGTCATGAATCACACCGTGGTAACCGTCCTCCCGAAGGTTAGACTAGCTACTTCTGGTGCAACCCACTCCCATGGTGTGACGGGCGGTGTGTACAAGGCCCGGGAACGTATTCACCGTGACATTCTGATTCACGATTACTAGCGATTCCGACTTCACGCAGTCGAGTTGCAGACTGCGATCCGGACTACGATCGGTTTTATGGGATTAGCTCCACCTCGCGGCTTGGCAACCCTTTGTACCGACCATTGTAGCACGTGTGTAGCCCTGGCCGTAAGGGCCATGATGACTTGACGTCATCCCCACCTTCCTCCGGTTTGTCACCGGCAGTCTCCTTAGAGTTCCCACCCGAGGTGCTGGTAACTAAGGACAAGGGTTGCGCTCGTTACGGGACTTAACCCAACATCTCACGACACGAGCTGACGACAGCCATGCAGCACCTGTGTCTGAGTTCCCGAAGGCACCAATCCATCTCTGGAAAGTTCTCAGCATGTCAAGGCCAGGTAAGGTTCTTCGCGTTGCTTCGAATTAAACCACATGCTCCACCGCTTGTGCGGGCCCCCGTCAATTCATTTGAGTTTTAACCTTGCGGCCGTACTCCCCAGGCGGTCAACTTAATGCGTTAGCTGCGCCACTAAAATCTCAAGGATTCCAACGGCTAGTTGACATCGTTTACGGCGTGGACTACCAGGGTATCTAATCCTGTTTGCTCCCCACGCTTTCGCACCTCAGTGTCAGTATCAGTCCAGGTGGTCGCCTTCGCCACTGGTGTTCCTTCCTATATCTACGCATTTCACCGCTACACAGGAAATTCCACCACCCTCTACCGTACTCTAGCTTGCCAGTTTTGGATGCAGTTCCCAGGTTGAGCCCGGGGCTTTCACATCCAACTTAACAAACCACCTACGCGCGCTTTACGCCCAGTAATTCCGATTAACGCTTGCACCCTCTGTATTACCGCGGCTGCTGGCACAGAGTTAGCCGGTGCTTATTCTGTCGGTAACGTCAAAATTGCAGAGTATTAATCTACAACCCTTCCTCCCAACTTAAAGTGCTTTACAATCCGAAGACCTTCTTCACACACGCGGCATGGCTGGATCAGGCTTTCGCCCATTGTCCAATATTCCCCACTGCTGCCTCCCGTAGGAGTCTGGACCGTGTCTCAGTTCCAGTGTGACTGATCATCCTCTCAGACCAGTTACGGATCGTCGCCTTGGTGAGCCTTTACCCCACCAACTAGCTAATCCGACCTAGGCTCATCTATTAGCGCAAGGCCCGAAGGTCCCCTGCTTTCTCCCGTAGGACGTATGCGGTATTAGCGTTCCTTTCGAAACGTTGTCCCCCACTAATAGGCAGATTCCTAGGCATTACTCACCCGTCCGCCGCTGAATCAGGGAGCAAGCTCCCCTCAACCGCTCGACTTGCATGTGTTAGGCCTGCCGCCAGCGTTCAATCTGAGCCATGATCAAACTCTTCAGTTCAATACTGCTTGGGTTTTGAGAAAACCCTAAACTTGGCTCAGCAATCGCAAAAAACTCTCGAATTCACGAGTGTTACTTGTGATGCTGATAATCTTGCGATCTGTCAGTCTTAACTCACAAGCACCCACACGAATTGCTTGATTCAGTTGTTAAAGAACGGTTGGCTGAGGCTTTCGTCTCAACCGAGGCGCGCATCTTACAGCACCCTCATTTGCTGTCAAGCTGTTTTTGAAGAATTTTTTCTTTCTTCTCAACACCTTGCAGCGCCCGACCAGATCATCTTCTCTCCAGCGGGAGGCGCATTCTACAGCGTTACAAACCGCTGTCAACACCCTCTTTTACCGCCTTCGATCAAACCTGATCGAACCACCAACAAGACCACTCAAACCGCCCTGTCGATGCCGGCGCATTCTACTCGAATTCGCCGTCCGTGCAACCTTTATTTTCGTCTAACTCGTTGATCTACAAGGAGTTTTCAGATCAGGCTGCGCCGGAAGTGGTGCGCATTATAGGCCCCCTGAAACTCAGGTCAACCGTTTATTCAGGCTTTATTCGGATTTCAGCGTGATTCGTGCAAAAGCCTTCTTGCCGGCCTGGCAAACGTGGGTCGCACCCAGCTTGAAAACGAAGCTGCGATCGACCACCTGGCCATCCACCCGCACGCCATTGCTGCCGAGCAGATCACGTGCGACCGCTGCGTTCTTCACCAAGCCTGCCTTATTAAGGAGTGCAGCGATGGGCATGTCATCGGCCGCGACCAGCTCGACCTCCGGCAGGTCCTCGGGCAGCTCACCCTCCTTCATGCGGTTACCGGCAGAACGGTGGGCATTGGCTGCCGCCTCTTCGCCATGGAAACGGGCGACGATTTCTTCGGCCAGCTTGATCTTGATGTCGCGCGGGTTCGCCCCGGCCTCGACATCCTTCTTGAATTGCTCGATCTCCTCCATGCTGCGGAAGCTGAGCAATTCGAAGTAACGCCACATCAGCGCATCGGGCATGGACACCAGCTTGTTGTACATGACCCCCGGCGCTTCCTGGATACCGATGTAGTTGCCCAGAGACTTGGACATCTTCTTCACGCCATCCAGCCCCTCGAGCAGCGGCATGGTGACGACGCACTGGGAGGGCTGACCGTACGCGCGCTGAAGCTCACGCCCCATCAGCAGGTTGAATTTCTGATCGGTACCACCGAGCTCGACATCGGCGCGCAGCGCCACCGAGTCGTAGCCCTGCACGAGCGGGTACAGGAACTCGTGGATGGCGATCGGCTGGTTACCGGTATAGCGCTTGTCGAAGTCGTCGCGCTCGAGCATGCGCGCCACGGTGTACTGGGAGGCCAGGCGGATGAAGTCGGCCGGCGTCAGCTCGTTGATCCAGGTGGAGTTGAAGGCGACCTCGGTCTTGGCCGGGTCGAGGATCTTGAACACCTGAGCCTTGTAGGTCTCGGCATTTTCCAGGACCTGCTCGCGGGTCAGGGGTGGGCGCGTGGCACTCTTGCCACTGGGGTCACCGATCATCCCGGTGAAGTCGCCGATCAGGAAGATCACCTGATGCCCCAGTTCCTGGAACTGGCGCAGCTTATTAATAAGCACGGTATGTCCCAGGTGCAGATCCGGTGCAGTCGGATCGAAGCCTGCCTTGATACGCAGCGGCTCACCGCGCTTGAGCTTCTCGATCAGCTCAGCTTCAACAAGGACTTCCTCCGCACCGCGCTTGATCAGCGCGAGCTGCTCTTCAACCGACTTCATAGGACTCACAGCCACCAGATTCAAAAGGGCTCCAACCATACAAGATCGCCCACAAATGACAAGTTTTGCCCTGCATCGCTTACTCCAGGCGCCGACCATCACCTGCGGGGTTGCCTCGAGGTAGATTTGGTTATATTTTATACAGTTACTGCATATTCATCAGTTTCTTCTTTTTCCTCTTCATCTTTTCACTTCACCAAAAAGCAGCCCTATGACCTCTACAACTAAAGCGCCGCCGCTCTATCCCAAGACACACATCATCGCAGCCAGCGGCGTCGCCGCCCTCCTCAGCCTCGCACTCCTGGTGTTTCCCTCCCGCGAAGTAGAAGCCAAGAAGACCTTCCTCAACCTGGACATGGACAATGGTTCCGAGCAGATCCAACAGAACCTGCCCGACAATCAGGCAGGGGCTGCAACCGAGGAAAACCTCGACTCGCCGTTTGCGCAAATAGAAGGCAGCGACGAATCGCAGAACGCCGAGATCGAGGCAGAGCCGGAAATTGCCGAGCAGCCGCCCGAAGATCCACGCAACAAGACGGTCACCGTGGCCAATGGCGACACGCTCTCCACGGTGTTCAGCAAGGTGGGCCTGAGTTCCAATACCCTGCATGAGGTGATCAACAGCAGCAAGGAAGCCAAGCAGCTGACCCGCCTCAAGGTCGGCCAGGAACTGCAGTTCCAGCTGAGCGAAGCGGGGCAGCTGGAAAGCCTGCACAGCCAGCTCAGCGACCTGGAAAGCGTCAGCCTGAAAAAGACCGACGGCGGTTACGACTTCAAGCGTGAGATGGTCAAGCCGGATGTGCACGAGTCCTACGCCCACGGGGTGATCAACAGCTCGCTGTTCGTGGCGGCCAAGCGTGCCGGCCTGTCCCACAACCTGACCATGGATCTGGCCAACATCTTCGGCTACGACATCGACTTCGCCATGGATATTCGTGAAGGCGACGAGTTCGAGGTGATCTACCAGAACAAAAAGGTCGGCGATAAATCGGTCGGCACCGGCAACATTCTCTCCGCGCGTTTCACCAACCGTGGCAAGACCTACACCGCCGTTCGCTATACCGACAAGCAAGGCAACGTCAGCTACTACGATGCCGACGGCAACAGCATGCGCAAGGCGTTCATTCGTACCCCGGTAGACTTCGCCCGCATCAGCTCGCGCTTCTCCAATGGCCGCAAGCACCCTATCCTCAACAAGATCCGTGCTCACAAGGGCGTCGATTATGCCGCCCCGCGCGGCACGCCGATCAAGGCTGCCGGCGATGGCAAGGTCATCCTTGCCGGCCGCAAGGGCGGCTACGGCAATACCGTGGTACTGCAACACGGTAGCCGCTACCGCACCCTGTATGCGCACATGCAGGGCTTCGCCAAGGGCGTGCGCACCGGCGGCAGCGTCAAGCAGGGCCAGATCATCGGCTACATCGGCACCACCGGCCTGTCGACCGGCCCGCACCTGCACTACGAGTTCCAGGTCAACGGGACCCACGTCGACCCGCTGAGCCAGAAGCTGCCGATGTCCGATCCGATCGCTCGCCAGGAAAAGCAACGTTTCCTGCAGATGAGCAAGCCGCTCATGGCGCGCATGGATCAGGAAAAAGCCACCATGCTCGCTCTCAACAAGCGCTGATCCCGTGCTCTATCTCGGCGTGATGTCCGGTACCAGTCTCGACGGGCTGGACATCGCCCTGATCGAGCAGGGCGAGCGCACTCGATTGCTCGCCCATCACTACCAGGCCCTTCCCGATTCGCTTCGCCAGCAACTGCTCGAGCTGTGCAGCTCTGGCGTGGACGAACTCGCCCGCGCGGCTCTTGCCGAGCAGCAGTGGGCGCAGCTGGTCGCCGAAGGCATCAACAGCCTGCTGCGCCAGCAGAACCTGCAGCCGGACGCCATTCGCGCCATCGGCAGCCACGGCCAGACCGTACGGCATGAACCCGCGCGGGGCTTCACCATCCAGATCGGCAACCCTGCTCTGCTGGCCGAACTGACCGGTATCACCGTAGTGGCCGACTTTCGCCGCCGCGACGTGGCAGCCGGTGGCCAGGGCGCCCCGCTGGTGCCGGCCTTCCATGAGGCGCTTTTCGCCAGCCCCGGCGCTGCCCGAGCGATCCTCAACGTGGGCGGTTTCAGCAACCTCAGCCTGCTGGAACAGGGCAAGCCCGCCAAGGGCTTCGACTGCGGGCCGGGCAACGTGCTGATGGATGCCTGGATCCACCATCATCTCGGCCATGCCTACGACAGGGAGGGTGCCTGGGCTGCCAGCGGAGCGGTGCAACCTGAATTGCTGGCGGCGCTGCTGGCGGATCCGTTCTTCCGGGCCACCGGGCCGAAGAGTACCGGGCGTGAACTATTCAACCTGCCCTGGCTGCTGCGGCACCTGAGCGCGCAGCCTGCCTTCGAGCCACAGGACGTGCAGGCCACCCTGCTAGAGCTCACGGCCACCAGCATCGCGGCTTCGCTGCAGCACGCGCAGCCAGGCTGCGCTGAGTTGCTGGTCTGCGGCGGCGGCGCCCATAACAAGGCGCTGCTGGCACGTTTGCAGGCGTTGTTGCCCGCAGCGCAGGTGAGCAGTACCGACGACCATGGCGTGCCTGCCGACTGGGTCGAGGCCATGGCGTTTGCCTGGCTGGCTCACTGCTGCCTCAACGGCATCCCCGCCAACCGGCCCGAAGTCACCGGTGCTCGGGGTCTACGGGTGCTTGGCGCCATCTACCCGGCTTGAGCCGAGGCACAAACGAAAACGCCGCGCAAATGCGCGGCGTTTTCATGCAAGGGCAGAACTCAGATCGAGAACGACGAACCGCAACCGCAGGTGGTGGTCGCATTGGGGTTCTTGATGACGAAGCGAGAGCCCTCGAGCCCTTCCTGATAATCCACTTCCGCACCCACCAGGTATTGGAAGCTCATCGGGTCGACGACCAGGCTGACGCCCTCGCGTTCGACGATGGTGTCGTCATCGGCCACCTCCTCATCGAAGGTGAAGCCATACTGGAAGCCCGAGCAACCGCCCCCGGTCACGAACACGCGCAGCTTCAGGCGCGGGTTGCCCTCTTCATCAACCAGGCTCTTAACCTTGCTGGCCGCTCCCTGCGTGAACTGCATCGCAGCGGCTGGGGTGAAGGTTTCGACGCTCATGTTCTCTCTCCCGGCGCCAGGCGCCCATACTGCGTGGTAGCGCTGTATTATCCGCTTACCCTAGAAAATTGGTCAACTATTGAGCGTCATCCACGCTCTCGGGCAGCTCCAATGGTCTGTCCTGCTCCTTGATCGGCCGCAGGCCACCTTCGACCTGGGCGCCCATGGCCATTTCCATCAGCCCGTAATAGAGGTTGCCGCGAACCCGGGCTTTGGGGCCCAGCTCGACGTGCTGGCTGGCGTAGACGTCGCCAACGATCTCGCCATCGATCACTACATGGGGGGCGCGCACCTCGCCTTCAACCTGCCCTTCGACGCTGACCCGCACCAACCCCTGCTCGGTCAGGATGTCGCCGAGCACCTTGCCGTCGATCTGCACCGCACCCTGAAACTCCAGGTCGCCACGAAATACCGCGCCTGCCGCGATCAGGCTGGTCTTGCCCGCGAAGCGCTGCATGTCTGCCTTGCCCTTGCCTTTATTCCACATGGCGAACATCACCTATCCGTCAGTCCAATCGATTTGACGCTCGACGGCTTTTCCACCCTCGACATCAGCCTTGATACCTATGCGCTTGGGCACGAAACCCTCGGGTATTCGCAGTTCACCCAGCCGCCCCCCTTCGGGGATTGCCTGCAGGTGCTTGAACGCGAAGGGGATCGCCTTCTCGGTCGAGCCTTCCGGGAGATCGCCGCTCAACTGGCTCAGCGGCAGGCTCTTCGCCTTGCCGTTCATGCTGCCTTCCAGCTGCACGTTCAAACGCCCCTGCAGCGGCTTGTCATCCTTGCCGATGCGGCTGAGCATGAGCTTGAAACGATAGACGCCCGGTGTTTCCGTTGCGTGGACATCGAAGCTGCGGATCAGCAGGCCAGTGACCTTGCTGTCCGGCGCCAATACCCCTTTGTAGAAGGCCAGTTCCTGCTGCTGCTTGAAGTTCTGCTCCTCCAGCAGCTTGATGGTCAGGCGGCTCTGCTCGTTGGATTGCTGTGCCAGCTGTTCACCGCTGCTGAGCACCGCCATGCGCTGGCGCAGCTCGTCGAGCTCGCGCGCCTGTACCTCGACCTGCGCCTGGGTCTGCTCGAATGCCAGTGCCTGCTGCTGCGTGGACCTGCCCTGCCACCAGTTGCCCGCGTAGAAGGCAAGCGGCACCGCGACAAGCAGCAGCACCAGCGCAACCCGGAGACGCCGCTCCTGGGCACGGTTGCTGGGGCGAACCTCCCACCCCGACATCAGGACCGATGCCCAGGCACGCTGCAGCCGCAGGGCCGCAGCGTAATCGCTAAGGGAGGAGATGGGTGCATCGGGTGCCTCGAAACTGTTCGACGGAAAATTCGATGATAAGGCCCACCCCGCCTGCGGCCAACCGTCTTGATGACTATTGCCATCATGGGCACTAGTATCGCAAGCCCAAACTACGAAAAGGAACGGCCATGCTTTATCTGTGGATCAAAGCCCTGCACATCGTCGCCATGGTCTGCTGGTTTGCCGGTCTGTTCTACCTGCCCCGGCTGTTCGTGTACCACGCCATGAGCGAGGACGCACCGAGCCGTGAACGCTTCAGCACCATGGAGCGCAAACTGTACCGCGGCATCATGACACCAGCGATGATCGCCACACTGGTACTGGGCGTGGGTCTGTTGATGCTCGCCCCCGGCTGGATGAGCCAGGGCTGGATGCATGCCAAGCTGACCCTGGTGATTCTGCTGGTGGGTTACCACCACGTGTGCGGCGCCATGTACAAGCGCCTGGCCCGCGGCGAGAACAGGCGCAGCCACGTGTTCTACCGCTGGTTCAACGAGGTGCCGGTGCTGATGTTGATCGCCATCGTCATCCTGGTCGTGGTCAGGCCATTCTGATCCGCCGCCAGCGCGCCTGCTGGCAAGCTGAGAACCACCGCTCAGCAGCACCGAAAACCGCGCCGCGCCCACTTGCCGAACCGATGGCGGCGGGATAGGGTCGGCGACCACATCTTTCCGTGCAGACAAGGACGCGCATGAGCCAGCTCCGCTACAAGATCGTCTTCGATGGCAGCCTGATGCCCGACACCTCGCTGGACGAGGTCAAGGCCAACCTGGCCAGCCTGTTCAAAAGCGATCGCGCACGCATCGACGCCCTGTTCGGCCGCGGCCCGGTGGCCATCAAACGTGACCTGGAAGAAGCCCAGGCCGAGCAGTACCTGAACGTGCTGCAGCGTGCCGGTGCCCGCGCCCGCAAGGAGCCGGACCTGGCCGCGGCGCTGAGCCTCGTGGAAACGGATGAGGAGAAGGCCGCCAAGGTGGAGCCAGCGGGACAGCCGCAGACGTCCATGACCTGCCCCAAGTGCGGTCACCAGCAGTTCACGGCCGCCGAGTGCTCGGCCTGTGGTGTGATCATCGAGAAGTACCTGGCTCGCCAGGCAGCAGCGCCAGAGAGCAAGGAACCTCGTCCCAGCTCGGCTGCCGCCGCTCAGCCACAGACGCCCTACTCGCCGCCCAAGGCGGATATCGCCCCCCATGCAGGCCAGGTTGGCCAGTTGAAGATCAACTCGTTCAAGGGCCGGATCGGCAGGATGCGTTACCTGGCCTGGTCGCTCGCCTTGCTGTTCATCTTCGTCGCCATCATGGCCGGTATCTCGGCCATCACGGTGGTTGCCGAGACCCTCGGCAGCATCCTGCTGATCGCCGCGGTGATCGGCATGCTGGTGGTCAGCGCGCAGATCGGCGTGCAGCGCCTGCATGACATGGGCGGGTCCGGCTGGTTGTGGCTGCTCAATCTGGTGCCGATCATCAGCAGCGTGTTCTGGATCGTCATGCTGGTGGTGCCGGGCCCCGCCGGCAGCAACCGCTACGGCCCGCCACCGCCACCCAACAGTCTCGGCGTGAACCTGGTGGCGGGCATCTTCCTGATCCTGCTGATCGGCGGCCTGTTGATGGTGTTCCTCAGCGGCTTTGCCATGCTGGCGATCTTCGGTGGCCTGTTCGGCGAACTGCTGAGCGGCAGCTGATACGCTGCGCCCCGAGCATTTTATTTTCTACGCCGGCGCTGCGAATGCAGCGCTGACAGCTCGGTTGCGGATAGGCTATACACCTGCCCGCGAAGTGCTCTGGAGAACCTCATGTCACGTTATGCCCTGGTCACGGGAGCCTCGAGCGGCATCGGCCTTGCGTTGGCCGAAGCGCTGGCCCGTCGCGGGCGTAACCTGATCCTCGTGGCACGCAAGCGCGACGCGCTGGAAAGCATCGCCTATGAGCTGACCCAGCGCTTTTCCGTGGACGTGCTGTTTCGGGTCTGCGACCTCAGCGAACCGCTGCAGCTTTCCGGTCTGCTGCACGAGCTGGAGCAGAACGGCCAGGTCATCGAGCTGCTGGTGAACAATGCGGGGCTGGGCAGTGGTGGCGCCTTCGTCGCCCAGGACTGGCGCCGTGAGCAGCAACTGCTGGAAGTCAACGTGCTGGCCCTGGCGCGCCTGTGCCACGCCATCGGCACGGTCATGGCAGCCCGCGGCCACGGGCAGATTCTCAATATCGCCTCGGTCGCCGCGTTCCAGCCCGGCCCCTGGATGAGCAGCTACTACGCCAGCAAGGCCTACGTGCTGCACTTCTCCGAGGGGCTGCGCGAGGAACTGCGCCCCCATGGCGTCAAGGTCTCGGTGCTCTGCCCCGGCCCGACCCACAGCGCCTTCTTCCGCAATGCGCAGCTCGATACCACGGCGCTCGAACGCGGCAAGCTGATGCTCAGCGCCGAGGAGGTGGCATTGATCGCCGTGCGTGGCCTGGAGCGTAACCGCGCGATCATCGTGCCCGGTTGGCGCAATCGCCTGCTGACGATGGCGCCCCGGCTGTTTCCGCGCTGGCTGGTGCGGCGAATCGCGGCGCGCATCAATCGCCGCTTCGGCCGCGCCTGATTCAGTTCGCGCTGACCGTCCGCCCACGCGCCCAGGCCCGCAGTTCGCCCAGCCGCTCGGCCATGATCACCGACAACGGCGAGGTGGCCTGAATACCGCGGAGCAGCGTGCCGTTATCGACCGCCTGCTGTTGCGCCTGGGCCGCATACAGGGCGCTGACCACCACCTGCTCGATCTCGGCGCCGGAAAAGCCGTCGGAGGCCGCCGCCAATTGCGCCAGGTCGAACGCCGAAGGTTCCAGCTCGCGGCGCTGCAGGTGAATGCGAAAGATTTCCGCGCGAATCTCCGCCTCGGGCAGGTCGACGAAGAACAGCTCGTCGAAACGCCCCTTGCGCACCAGCTCAGGCGGCAGGCGATCGATCACGTTGGCGGTGGCCACCATGAACACCGAGGATTTGCGCTCGGCCATCCAGGTCAGCAGGGTTCCCAGCACGCGCTGGCTGACGCCGCCATCCTGGTCGCCGCTGGCCAGGCCCTTCTCGATCTCGTCGACCCACAGCACGCAGGGCGACATCTGCTCGGCCAGCGCCAGCGCCTCGCGCAGATTGCGCTCGGTCTCACCGAAGAATTTGTTGTACAGGCAGCCGAAGTCCAGGCGCAGCAGCGGCAGCCCCCACAGCCCGGCAACCGCCTTGGCCGCCAGGCTCTTGCCCGAACCCTGCACCCCGACCAGCAGCATGCCCTTGGGGGTGTCCACACCTTCGCCGGCGAAGAACATGCGCTGGCGCTCGCCCAGCCAGCGTTTCAGATTGGCCAGCCCCCCGACATCGGCGAACCGCGCCGTGTCATGTTCATAGCTGAGCACGCCGTCGAGATCGAGCAGCTCGAACTTGGCCTTGTTCAACTCCGGCAGGTCTTCCTGGGTGATGGCGCCGTCATCGCAGATCAGGTTGCGCGCCAGCAGCCTCGCCTCGGCATGGCTCATGCCGCGCAGGTTCTTCACCACCTGCTGCAGGGTGCGGTTGTCGGTACGCACCCGACGATTACGGTTGCGCTCGCTCCAGCGCGCCGCCTCTTCGCGCACGATGGCCAGCAGCTCGTCTTCACCCGGCAGCGCCAGGTTGAAACGCGCGGCATAGCGCTGCACCTCCGGCGGCAATTTGCAGGCATGGGACACCAGCACCAGGGTCGGCGCATGGGCTGCATCGGCCATGGCGACCTCCTTGAGCAGGCGCACCAGCTTGGGGTTGTCATCGAGAAACGGATGCAGATCGCACATCACGTAGAGACTGGCCTGCGGGTCGGCCTTGATCAGCCGCAACGCCACCTCGGGCTCGTGGCTATCGCTCTCGGTGAATGCCTCGCCGGTGAAGTCGCCGCGCCGCAAACCATCGGTGATCGACCAGGTGAACAGGCTCAGGCCGCGGCGCACCGCCAGGCCGGTCAGGGTTTCCAGCACCCGCCGCTCGTCCCAGGACTCGATCAGTACCAGCTTGACCTTGGAATCGAGCACCAGTCCCAGGTCGTGAATATCGTTCTTCACAGCAACTCCTTATGCCCAAGCGGCAGCACATAGTCCTGCCAACCCGGCGGGCGAGCAAGTGACGGATGCGGCGCAATGGACATGCCGCACATTTGCCCCTGCGTGTCGGGCGTCGCGACCTGGAAATCCCATTTGCGGTAGACTGGCCGCTCATGTCCTCGCCGGAGAACCCTCATGGCCAACGACCGCCTTTATTCGCCCGCCGACCGCCTGCTGCTGCAAGCCGATATGGCGCTGCGCACGCTACTGCCCTTCAGTGGGCAACCCTCGCGCCCGTCGCCCGCCATCGTCGAGCAGGAAACCGAGCTCGATGCCAGGCAGACCCGCCATATCGCCGGGCTGATGCGCATCAACCACACCGGCGAGGTGTGCGCCCAGGCGTTGTATCAGGGCCAGGCGCTGACCGCGCGGTTGCCGCGGGTGCGCGAAGCCATGGAACATGCGGCGGATGAGGAAATTGATCACCTGGCCTGGTGCGAGCAACGCATTCGCCAACTGGGCAGCCATCCCAGCGTGCTCAATCCGCTGTTCTACGGGCTGTCGTTCGGCGTGGGGGCGGTAGCCGGCCTGGTCAGCGACCGGGTCAGCCTGGGCTTCGTCGCGGCGACCGAGGATCAGGTGGTCAAGCACCTGGACGAGCACCTGGAGCAGATCCCCGAACAGGACGCCAAGTCCCGGGCGATTCTGGAGCAGATGCGCAGCGACGAGCTGGAGCACGCCAACAGCGCGCTGGATGCCGGCGGCGTGCGTTTTCCTGCGCCGATCAAGCTGGGCATGACACTGTTGTCCAGGGTCATGACCAAAACCACTTACCGCATCTGACCCGGACGATCACAGGGCGATGCCAGTCGCCCTGCTCGCTTAGGCACCCAGCTCGACGATTTCGTAATCGTGGGTGATCTCCACGCCGGCGCGGCCGAGCATGATCGAGGCCGAGCAGTACTTTTCCGCCGACAGCTCAACCGCCCGCTTGACCCGGGCTTCCTTCAGGCCGCGGCCCTTGACCACGAAATGCAGGTGGATCTTGGTGAAGACCTTGGGATCCTCGGACGCGCGCTCGGCCTCCAGAAAGGCTTCGCAACTCTCGACCGGCTGGCGGGATTTCTTGAGGATGCTCACCACATCGAAGTTGCTGCAGCCGCCCAGGCCGATCAGCAGCATTTCCATGGGGCGCACGCCCAGATTGCGGCCGCCATTCTCGGGAGGCCCGTCCATCACCACCGCGTGGCCGCTGCCTGACTCGCCGAGAAACAGCGCTTCTCCGGCCCATTGAACGCGAGCTTTCATCGTTGCCGCCCCTCCTTTTAAAAGGCCGGCAGCTTATCACAGCGCTGCATTTGCACCGCGAGCCGCAGATACTGTTAGAGTTCCCGCAAGAACGTGCAACAACTCACAAAACGGACCACCGGTAGGTATCACCACCCATGATGATGCCGTTTTAGTGGCACAATCGCAGTCATGAGGTATGACGACGTGCCCGCTCGATAACAATCAAGAACAAGGTATTCACCCGGGCCGCAGGTCGTACCGGAACTGGACAGCGTCACCTAATCACGCCTGTCACAGGCCCATCTTCACCCATTTGGAATTCCAGGCATGGTCGCTATTACTCTCACGCCAAAGGTCAAGAACTTCGACAAGCTCCTGGCCCATTGCCACCGTCGTCGCTATACGGCCAAGAGCACCATCATCTACGCCGGTGATCGCAGCGAAACCCTGTACTTCATCGTCAAGGGCTCGGTCACCATCCTGATCGAAGACGACGATGGCCGCGAGATGATCATCGCGTACCTCAACCCGGGTGATTTCTTCGGCGAGATGGGCCTGTTCTGCAAGGAAGGCGCCGAGAAGGAGCGCAGCGCCTGGGTGCGTGCGAAAACCGAATGTGAAGTGGCCGAGCTGAGCTACACCAAGTTCCGCGAACTGACCCAGCAGGACCCGGACATCATGTTCGCCCTGGGCTCGCAGATGGCCGAGCGCCTGCGCAACACCACCCGCAAGGTTGGCGACCTGGCGTTTCTCGACGTGACCGGGCGCGTGGCGCGCACCCTGCTCGACCTGTGCAAGCAGCCCGATGCGATGACCCACCCGGACGGCATGCAGATCAAGATCACCCGTCAGGAAATCGGTCGTATCGTCGGCTGCTCGCGGGAGATGGTCGGTCGTGTCCTCAAGTCCCTGGAAGAACAGGGCCTGGTGTACGTGAAGGGCAAGACCATGGTGGTGTTCGGCACTCGCTGAACGCAAGGGGGGCATCGATCGATGCCCCCCTTGTTCTTTCAGGCCTTGGCCGCGACCGCCAGGGTTTCGACTTCCGGGCGCTTGATCAGCGCGTAGACCACGCCGGTCACCAGGCTGCCCGCCACGATGGCCAGCAGATACAGCAGCGCATGGTTGATGGCGTTGGGGATCAGCAGCACGAACAAGCCGCCATGCGGCGCCATCAGCTTGCAGCCGAAGTACATCGACAGCGCGCCGGTCAGTGCACCGCCGGCGATGCTGGCCGGAATGACCCGCAGTGGATCCTTGGCGGCGAAGGGAATCGCACCCTCCGAGATGAAACACAGCCCCAGCACCCCGGCAGCCTTGCCGGCCTCGCGCTCGGTCTGGCTGAACTTGCGCCGTGCCAGCAGGGTGGCGATGGCCATGCCGATCGGCGGCACCATGCCCGCAGCCATGGTGGCGGCCATCGGCGCATAGCTCTGCGAGGCCAGCAGGCCAACCGAGAACGCATAGGCGGCCTTGTTGATCGGCCCGCCGAGGTCCACGCACATCATGCCGCCGAGCAGCAGCCCGAGCAGGATGGCGTTGGTGGTGCCCATGTTCTGCAGGAAGGTCTCCAGCGACGCCATGATGCCGGCAACCGGGGTCCCCACCACGTAGATCATCGCCAGGCCGGTTACCAGGCTGGCCAGCAGCGGGATCAGCAGAATCGGCTTGAGCGCCTCGATGCTCTGCGGCAGGCGCAACCAGCGGTTCAGGCCCATGGCCAGGTAACCGGCCAGGAAGCCGGCGATGATGCCGCCCAGAAAACCGGTGCCCAGGGCACTGGCCAACATGCCGCCGATCATGCCGGGCGCAAGCCCGGGGCGGTCGGCGATCGAGTAGGCGATATAGCCTGCCAGCACCGGGATCATCAGCGCGAACGCGGCATCGCCACCGATCTTCATCAACGCTGCCGGAAGGGTACCTTCCTGCTTGAAGGCCTCGATGCCGAACACGAACGACAGGGCGATCAGCAATCCACCCGCCACCACCATCGGCAGCATGAAGGAGACCCCGGTCAACAGATGCTTGTAGGGGCCGCTCCTGGTGGCGGACTTGCCGCTCTCGGCGCTCTGCGCCTGTGCGCCGCCTTGCTGCAGTACAGCTTCGGCCAGCGCCTTCTGCAGTGTCTGCTTAGGTTGCTTGAGGGCGATGCCCGTACCGCACCGATAGACCTTCTTACCGGCGAAGCGGTCGGTTTCCACTTCGATATCGGTGGCCAGCAGCACTACATCGGCCGCCGCGATGCTCGCCTCGTCGAGCAGGTTGCGCGCGCCGACGGAACCGCGGGTCTCGACCTGCAAGTCGTAGCCCAGTTGCTCGGCTGCCTGTTGCAGCGCTTCGGCCGCCATGAAGGTGTGCGCTACACCGGTGGGGCAGGCGGTGATCGCCACCAGCTTCGGCTTGCCCGAAGCCGCGGCAGCGACCGGCGCCGCCTGCTCGAGTACCTGTGCCCGTTCGGCAGCACTGCGCAGAAACTGTTGCGGGTCGGCCAGTGCCTCGGAAGGCGTCGACTGCACCACGCGCTTGCCCACGAAGCGCTGCAGATCCAGCTCGCCGGTCTTGACCACCAGCACCAGCTCCGCGGCCTCGATGGCCGCTGCGCTCAAGGGTGAGCCGATGGCCTTGGCATCGTGCACTTCGACCTGGGTGGACCAGCCGAGGCGTTCGGCCGCTGCCTGCAGCAGGCGGGAACACAGCACGCTGGTGACCTGCCCGTTGGGGCAGGCAGTAACGATCAGCACATTCATTTGCAGCGACCTCTAATTATTGTTTCGACGTGACAGTCACCGCCGCTTCCAGGCGGGCGAGCTGTTGCCGATCGTGAATTCCGAAACCGATTTGCGTGACCGCCTGGGCGGCGACCGCCGTTGCCAGGCGCAGCGTGCGCTCGGCGGGCCAATCACTGAGCAGGCCGTGCAGCGTGGCAGCGAGCAGCGAATCGCCGGCGCCCACGGTGCTGGCCACCTCCACTCGAGGTGGCCGGGCATTGAGCACGCCATGGGGGCCGAACCAATCGGCACCTTGCGAGCCGCGCGAGAGCAGCACATGCTCGACACCGGCCGCGCGCAGCATGCCGATGGCGGCGTCCAACTGCTCGGCAGAGGCGGGTTCCAGCTCGCAGGCTTCGGCCAGCTCCTCTTCGTTGGGCTTGATCAGCCAGGGGCTTACCGTCAGCCCGGCCCGCAGCGCCGCGCCACTGGTATCCAGCGCCACCGGCAGGCCAGACGTCGCCAGACGGCGCAGCAGGGCGGCGAACCATTCGGCCGTCACCCCGCGCGGCAGGCTGCCGGCCACCACCACCGCATCGTGACCCGCGGCGATCTCTTCCAGCCGAGCGAGCAGTTGCGCCTGGTGGGCCTCGTCCACCTCGGGGCCCGGTCCGTTGAGGTCGGTGATGCGGCCGTCGCGCTCGGCGAGCTTGATGTTACTGCGCGTCTCACCCGGCACGCGCACGAAGGCATCGCTGAAACCCCGGCGGTGAATCAGTTGCTCGAACGGCGCCGCATTGGCCTGGCCAAGAAAGCCACTGACCGTGACCTTGTGACCGAGATCGGCCAGTACCTGCGCCACGTTGAGCCCCTTGCCCGCCGCATGGCTGGTCATGCCCAGGCTGCGGTTGACGTTGCCGGGCTGCAGGGTATCGAGGCTGACGGTCAGGTCCAGCGCCGGGTTGAGGGTCAGGGTAAGAATCCGCGCCATCAGTGCGCCTCCTCGACCAAAGCCCGCACCGCCGTCGCGCTGGGCAGCAGCAGCGCCTGGCGGGCCTGGGCCTGGCAATGCTCGAAATCCAGTTCGCGCACCCGCGCCTTGACCAGCGGGATACTGCGCGCGGCCACGCTCAGCTCATCGACGCCCAAGCCAACCAGCAGCGGCACGGCGAGCATGTCGGCGGCCAGCTCGCCGCATACGCCGACCCACTTGCCCTCGGCATGGGCGGCCTCGACCGTCATGCCGATCAGCCGTAGCACCGAGGGGTGCACGCCATCGGCCTGAGCGGAAAGCGTCGGGTGGCCACGGTCGATGGCCAGGGTGTACTGCGTCAGGTCGTTGGTGCCGATGCTGAAGAAGTCCACTTCGCGGGCCAGCACCGGTGCGAGCAACGCGGCGGATGGCACCTCGATCATGATGCCCAGCTGCAGGTCGCTCAGGGGAATCTCGCCGCGCAGCTTCTCGACCATCTCCCGTGCGGCACGCCATTCCTCGACCTGCCCGACCATCGGGAACATGATGCGCAGCGCTCGCCCTTCGGCGGCCTGCAGCAGGGCGCGCAGCTGGGTTTCCATGATGTCCGGGCGCTGCAGGGTCAGGCGGATGCCGCGCACCCCGAGGAAGGGATTTTCCTCTTCGGGCATCGGCCAGTAAGGCAGTGGCTTGTCGCCCCCGACATCCAGCGTGCGCACCACCAGCGGCCGGCCCTGCAGGGCATCGAACACTCGGCGGTACTCGGCTTCCTGGGTGGCCACATCGGGCGCCTGGCCATGGTTCATGAACACCAGTTCGGTACGCAGCAGGCCCACCGCTTCGGCGCCCAGCTCGACCGCACCGGCCGCTTCGCCACTGGCGCCGATATTCACGGCCACCTCGACAGCGTGACCATCGCGGGTATGCGCTGGCTGCAGGCGTTCGCCATGGGCACGCTGGCGACGCTGCTCGCTGGCCTGCCGCTCGCGCTCGGCCTGGGCCAGGGTGGCCTGGTCCGGCTGCACCCACAGCTGGCCGCGGTCACCGTCGAGCAGCAGGTGGCAGCCCTGCTCCAGCAGCAGCAGACTTTCACCGGCACCCACTACGCAGGGAATGCCCAACGCCCGGGCGATGATCGCACTGTGGGCGGTCGCCCCGCCCCGGGCGGTGACGATGCCGGCCACGCGCTGGCGATCCAGGCTGGCGACATCCGACGGGCCGACCTCGCCCATCACCAGAATGTAGGGTTCGACCGGCTCCTGCGGCGCCTCGACGCCGCACAGCTGCGCCAGCACCCGCCGACCGACGTCACGCAGGTCCGCCGCACGCTCGGCCAACAGGGCGTCGTGCAGGGATTCCTGTTGCACCGCGGCCGCTTCGATCTCGCCGATCCACGCGGCCTGGGCGCTGGCTCCGCTGGCCAGGCGCGCCTCGACATCCTCGCGCAGCGCCGGGTCGCGGAGCATCGCCTGGTGAGTGACGAAAATTTCTCGGATGCTGGCCTCTTCGCTGCGCTCGACCAAACGCTGGATTTCGCCATCGATGTGCTGCAGGGCGGCGTCCAGGCGCTGGCGCTCGGCGGCCACGCCCTCTCCACGCTCGGGGTAGTCGAGTTTCGGCATGCGCCGCACCAACGCCGGGCCACTGGCGATACCGGGCGAGGCCGCCACCGCGTGCACACGCGAGCCGGCAACCGGGGCGACCACAGTGTCGGTGATCGGCGTCTCGGGGGCCGGCTCGGCGGTGTTCTCGGCGTGCTCCGGCAGCGGCTCGACGTCTTCGCCCAGGCCGGCCCGCACTGCCGCCTCGATGGCTGGCAGCGCCTGCTCGGCGATGGCCGGATCGGCGCTGAATTCCAATACCTGACCACGCCGCGCGCCAAGGGCCAGCAACTTGCTCAGGCTCTTGGCCGACACCGTTGCCGCGGCGCCTTCGGCCAGTCGCACGCGGATTTCCCCTTCGAAGCCTTGGGCAATTTCGCTGAGCGTCTTGGCGGGCCGGGCATGCAAACCATGGGCATTGGCCAGGGTAATGCGCAGGCTCGGCCAATCGGCCGGCAACTCGGCGCCCAGCGCCTCGAGCACACCGCGGCTGCTGGTGGCCTGGGTCAGTACATCGCCCTGCCCGGCGATCAGCAGGTCACACAGGCGCTCGAGCACCTGGCGGTGCCCCTCGCCCAGGCAGGCCAGGCAGAACAGGCCGGCCACCGACTGGTCGCCATTCAGAAGCGGCTGCGCCGGAGTGACGAAGGCCAGGCCCGGGCGCTCGACGCCCTGCTCACTGCTCAGCCACCACAGCCCATTGCCCAGTGGCAACGGCTCGGCCTGCACCAAGCTGGCCGCATACCCGGCTGCCGCGCAGCCAGCCTTCTTCAGCAGGCGCGCGCCCTGCCAGGTCAGCTCGTCGAGGTCCTCGGCCGCAACGCCCAGGTTCACCAGTTGCGCATCCAGCGCCAGCTCCGGCGCAGCCCCCTGCAGCAGCGCGAGAATCGCCTCGGCATTCGGCGCCTCGCGCAGTGCCTGGCTCAGGTCGCCCTCGCCCAGCGCGCGGGTGAGCAGTTGCAGCAGATGCAGGTGCTCGTCGGAGCGCGCGGCAATGGCGATGGCCAGGTACACCCGCTGGCCGTCGCCCCAGTCCACGCCCTCGGGAAACTGGATCAGCCGCATGCCGGTCTCGAACACCTGGTCGCGGGTTTCCGGCGTGCCATGGGGGATGGCGATGCCCTGCCCCAGATAGGTCGACCCCTGACGCTCACGCGCCTGCATGCCATCCAGATAACCGGCGGCCACCAGCCCGTCGGTGACCAGATTGTCGGCAAGCTGGGCCAGCGCCTGCTGCTTGTCGACGGCCTGGCGGCCCATCTGGATTTGCGAAGGGTGTAGTTCGAGCATGACGTTTCTCCTCAAGCAAGACCGGCTGCAGGCGGGCTTGGCGGACATTCTTGTTAGCTTAGTCGACTCGTTTGCTGAATCGTTTCATCTAGCACTGGCACGTTACCTGATAATGGGTAATCCTTGAAGGCCCGGCAGAGGAGACAGCCAGTTGAAATTGACCGATATTGCCCGCCTGGCCGGCGTTTCAGTGACCACGGCCAGTTACGTGATCAATGGCCAGGCGGCCAGGCGGCGTATCAGCGCAGCCACCGTGCAGCGCGTGCTGGAAATCGTGGAGAAGCACGACTACCGCCCCAACACCCAGGCCGCCGGCCTGCGCCGTGGGGAAAGCCGTTGCCTGGGGTTCATCCTGCCGGACCTGGAGAACCCCAGCTATGCGCGCCTCGCCAAGTTGCTCGAGCAGCGCGCCCGGGCGTCGGGCTACCAACTGCTGATCGCCAGCTCCGACGATCAGCCGGACAGCGAACGGCAACTGCTCGAACTGTTCCGCTCGCGCCGCTGCGACGCGCTGATCGTCGCCAGTTGCCTGCCCCAGGACGCCGCCGACTACCGCCAGTTGGTCGCCGCCGGCACCCCGGTTGTCGCCGTCGACCGCGCCCTGGATCCCGATTACCTGTATTCGGTGGTCAGTGATGACCGCCAGGCCGGCGAACAACTGACCCGTAGTCTGGTGCAGACGGGCCAGCGGCATGCGGCGCTGATCGGCGCACGCCTGGAACTGCCGATCAGCCAGGCCCGCGAGCAGGGTTTTCGGGACGCTTTGGCCGGCTTCGGAGGTCTGATCAACGTCAGCCACGCCGAGCAGTTCAGTCGCCACTGGGGTTACCGGCAAATGAAGCAGCTGCTGGCCAGCGATGGCTTGCCGGACGTATTGGTAACCACCGCCTACGTATTGCTGGAAGGCGTGCTCGATGCCCTGTACGAACACCCCGAGCTGGACACCCGCAATCTGCGCCTCGGCACCTTTGGCGATGCGCAACTGCTCGACTTCCTGCCCCTGCGCGTGAACGCCATCTCCCAGCAGCACGAGCGCATCGCCGAGCGGGTGTTCGACCGGCTGCTCGATGCCCTGGACGGCAGTTACCACCCGGGCCTGGATGCCATCGAGCGGGGCTTGAAGATTCGCTTCAAGGCCTAGGGTCTGTTGCCGTAGCTCGACACCAAGCGCCTCTGCACGTAGACACTCCCCAGCCCCTAGCGCCCCTGGCGAATCTGCTGCAGCAGCGGTTCGCACTCGTTGGGCTGGTCGCCACTGGGCGCCACCAGTGCCACCAGGCCGGCAGCTGGTGCCACCAGCGCGCCCAGCGCCAGCATGCCGGCACCCCGCAGCGCCAGCGGGCCGGCCTTCACGCCGGGATTGGGGTTCTTGAAGGTGCCGCGTACGTACAGCGGCGAGCGCAGCGAGAAGATCCGCAGCCCCTTCGATTCAGGGGTAATGGTCAGGTCGAGCCGCTCATTGCCGAAATTCACCGTGCCGTCCACGCCGATCAGTGCATTCTCGGTGTCGATCACCATCAGTTGCGGGCGCATGACGCCCTGCTTGATGTCCAGGTTGGCGGCGGCGCAGTTGATTTCCACCTCGTTGTCACCGAACAGCCGGCCGACCAGGTAGTTACCGACGTTGAGGCCGGCAATCTCCATCAGGTTACGGCTGACCCGACCGTCGTTGATCAGCAGTTTGACGTGCCCGTTGGCACCGCCCAGCAGGGTCGCCACCGAGTTACCGGTACCGCTGATGGCGGCATCGCCGTTCAATGCGCCGAGGCTGCTCTGCATCACCTCGACGTTGGGGAACAGCTGGCGCAGGCGGAAATTGCGCGCGCGCAGCTGGGCCTGAGCCCTGAGCGGCGTGGCGCTGCCGTCCAGACGCAGGGTGGAATCCAGCCGGCCACCCGCCACCCCGAAACGTAGCGGCTCCAGGCTGAGCTTGCCGTCATTGAGCACCACATGGGTGAACAGGTCGGTGAAGGGCAGTTGCTCGCTGTGCACGATGCGCTTGCCCGTGAAGCTGACGTCGGCATCCATGTCACGCCAGCGTTCGGTGCGAAATTCCTCGACTGGCAGCGCCTTGTCGGCCGGCTGGACGCTGGTCGCGCCGCGCTGCTTCTTCTCGGCGTTGGAGTCGGCGCCGATCAACGGCGCCAGGTCGGCGAAGCGCAGCTGGTTGGACACCAGAGTTCCGGAGAGTTTGGGACGCGGCTTGCGGGCCACGAAGGTGAGGTCACCATGGATGTCGCTGTCACCGATACGCCCGTTGAATTTCTCGTAGCGAAACAGCGGGCCGTCCGGGTCCTGCAGCTGGGCGATCAATCGTCCGTCGGTGGCATAGGCCGGGGTATCGGGCAGCGTTACACCAGTCAGTGGATACAGGTTGCCGAGACTGGCACCCGACAGACGCAGGCGCAGATCCAGGGCACCCAGATTCTTCGGGTCGGTCAGGGTGCCGGCCACCTGTACCCGGGTGGTGCCGGCGCGTACATCGGCCTGTACCGGAAATGGCAAACGGGCGTCCTGCAATGCCAGCAGGCCGCCGATACGACCGCTGCCGCTGAGCGCCTGCGCCTTGTAACGCCCCTTGGCCTGCCAGGCAAAGGCGTAATCCTGGGGCTGGGTGGCCCGCTCATCCGACTGGCTGGCGGACGTGCCGACGATCTCGGCAAAGGCGATGGGCTCACCAAGCGGCTCGACCTGCAGGTTCACGCTGGCCTGGGAAACCTGATCGTCGACACTGACCCGGGCCTTGTCGAAGCCGATAGTGCCGATGTCCATCACCCAGGGCGAGGCCGGTTCCTCTTCCGCCTGCTCTTGCTTGCCAAGATCGAAGGTCCAGTTGGCCCGCCCGTCGGCCAAGCGCTCCAGCACGGCGTCGGCGCCGGTCAGATGGATGCGCGGGATGGACACGGTCTTCCACAGCAGCGGCACGGGCGACAGGCTGGCCTCGACACGCTCCAGGTAAACGAAATGCTCGCCCTTGGCCCACTCGGGATTGCCCAGGCTAAGCTGCTCGGCGGAGACCCGGGGCCAGGGCACCCAGGCACGCAGGCCGGGCTCGTCGGGCTCGCGCTGCCAGGTGACGGCCAGATTGCCCTCGATCGCGAAGGGCCGATCGAGCGCTTCGGAAACCCGCGCATTGATCGTCGGCTTGAGCAGGTTCCAATCGAAGAGCACCAGAAACAGCATCAGGGCTGCGATGAGCAGCAGAAGACTGGCAAGGCACCAGCCGAGTATCTTGCGAAGACGCGTCATGCGGCGGCCCCTTTTTATCAGCGATCCCCACAACCGCCGTCCCTGATCGTTCGACTGGCCATTGCCGGGAATGACTCACAGAATGTTGTCACGCAGGTGTACACGCCTGCCGTTCATACAACCTCGACTCCGGGCGGGCCCCATGCAGCTGATCGACACCCACACCCACCTCGACTTCCCCGACTTCGACGAGGATCGCCCCAAGGTGCTCGCCGATGCTCGCGCCCTGGGCGTCGAAAAGCTGGTAATACTGGGCGTCGAGCACGGCAACTGGCAGCGCGTGTGGGATCAGGTGCTGGCGCACGAGGGACTGTACGCCGCCTTAGGCCTGCATCCGGTGTACCTGGACAGCCATCGGCCATCCCACCTGCAGGCGCTGGAACAATGGCTGGAGGAGCTGCAGGGTCATGAGAAGTTGTGTGCGGTGGGCGAATTCGGGTTGGACTACTACCTGCCTGAGCTGGATCGCCAGCGCCAGCAGGTGCTCTTCGAGGCGCAGCTGGAGCTTGCCCAGCGCCTCGAATTGCCCGTGCTGCTGCACGTGCGGCGCGCCCATGCCCAGGTGATCGCCACCCTCAAGCGCTTCAAGCTGCAGCGCGCCGGCATCATTCATGCCTTCGCCGGCAGCTACGAGGAGGCCCGGGAATACCTCAAGCTGGGCTTCAGGCTGGGCCTTGGCGGCGCAGCCACCTGGCCCCAGGCCAAGCGCCTGCGCCTGGTGGTGCCGCGTCTGCCGCTCGACGCCGTGGTGCTGGAAACCGACTCACCGGACATGGCGCCGGCGATGCATCCCCACATTCGCAACAGCCCGGTTCACCTGCCGGCGATCTGCCGCGAGCTGGCCACACTGTTCGCGGTGGAGCCAGAGGTGCTGGCCGCCGCCAGCAGCCGCAATGCAGCAGCGCTGTTCGGCTGGCGGAATTAGAATCTGTTCACGACCTCGCGAGCTAGAGCGATACAAGGGCTAGGCGCCCCCGCAAAAGGACTGGGCTCGCACACGAGTAGTAAATGAGCATTACTCGCTTCGCTCGCCCTTCGGGCCGCGCTAAAGCGCGTTAGCCGCAAGCGGCTTTCCGACGGGGCTGGCAATCCAGCTTGTTTTCAACGCAGGCGCGCCGACGCGCAGCAGATCGTGAGCAGGTTCTTAGAAGAACAACGTCCACAGTGCGATAGCGGCGTACCAGAGAATGGCCGCGCGCACCAGCAACTGCCACAGGCCATCCAGCGTCGTCACGCCCGCCTCGCCGAGCACGGGTTCCGGCGTTTCGGCGGCGGCACGCGCCGCACCGACGGCCAGTTGCGCGGCCGAGATGTCCCAGCTCAGCACTTCGTGCAACAGCGCGCGGCTGACTGCGATGAAATTGCCGACCAGCGCGAAGCTGGCGGCCAACACCCGCACCGGCAACCAGTCGAACGCATGCCGTAGCTGGCCGGCGCGCTCGCGCAGCGCCTCGGACTGACCGTTCTCGACGATCAGCGCCAGCAAGCGATAGGCCAGCGCGGCAAGCGGGCCGAGCAGCACATACCAGAAGATCACCGCGAAAAAGCTCTGGTAGGCCTGCCAGACCAGGTAGGTCTGCACGTTCGGTAGCAGCGTCGCTTCACTGTCGGCCTGCACGCCCAGGTCGCGCTGGGCGACCAGGTAGGCCGCTTCGCCATCGCCGCGCCGCCAGCTGTCGCGAAACGGCCCGAGCGCAGCCAGCAGATCGCCACGGCCCAGGCTGTAGATCACCACCAGCAGATGGATCGGCAACAGCAGCCAGCCGTACGCCAGGGGCGCCAGCACCTTCAGCAGCGCAGCCAGAATCAGCAGCGGCACACCCACCAGCAGCGCGATGGCCAGCCAGGGCGAATCGCTGGTGGTACCACCGCGCTCCATCCGCGCCAGGGCACGCAGCCAGGGTTCATCCTGCTGGATACGCTGACGCCAGGCGGAGAACTTCTCCACCCACAGCACCAACAGCAACACCAGGAAACTCATGATGCCTCCTTATCAGTCATCAGTGACGAGCGCAGCCGCGCCCAGTCGAATGCCGGCCCGGGGTCGGTCTTGCGGCCCGGGGCGATATCGCTGTGCCCACAGATGCGCGCCAGGGTAATGGCCGGATAGGCCGCCTGCAGCGCTTGCGTCAACTGCGTCAGGGCAGCGTACTGCGCGTCCGTGAACGGTAGATGATCCGTGCCTTCGAGCTCGATGCCCAGGGAAAAATCGTTGCAGTTGTCGCGCCCCTCGAAGCAGGACACACCGGCGTGCCAGGCCCTATCCAGGCAGGACACGAACTGCACCAGGGTACCGTCGCGCTCGATCAGAAAGTGTGCGGACACCGTCATGCTGGCGATCCCCGCGAAGTAGGGGTGCGCGTCGGCCTGCAGCCGGTTGGTGAAGAACGCCTGCACCTGACCGGTGCCGAACTGACCCGGCGGCAGGCTGATGTTGTGAATGACCAGCAGGGAAATCTCGCCCTGCGGACGCTCGTTGAAGTTGGGCGAAGGACAGTGCTGAATCCCCTGATACCAGCCGTCTTCGAGTTGCTTGCGCATAGGTGCTCCTCGAACGAGCGCACACTCTAGGGGCTGATCAGCGTTGGATGCAAGCCATGGCATGGCGCACGGCAGTTTGCAGCGGCCACAACGACTCACGGCCCTGGCGGGCCGTGAGAAAGGAATGGGTCAAACGGGCAGCGCGGTTCAGGCGCCCTTGAGGCGGCGCAGGTTGCCGATCACCGATTCCAGGGCTCGGTCGAACAGCAGCGCATCGTCGAGCAGCCGCACCGCGTTGCGGCGGAACTCCACCGCCAGGCCCATGCGGGTCTTCTCGAGCACCTTCATGCCGGTACGGTTGACGAAGATGTACTTGCCGGTCGGCTTGATGATCGCCGCCAGCTTGCAGCGCAGCTTGTGCTCGTCGTCTTCCTGGAACTCGACCCAGCTGCCGACCCGCAAGCTATCGACGTGCAGCAGCGATTCATCGTCGTCGGCCAGTACCGGCTCGTCCTGCGGCTCGCTGCGCGGCTGACCCGGCGCTTCGAGCACGATCTCCTCGACGATCTCGACCATCGCCGATATGCCGCTTTCCTCTTCCGGCTGCAGGTCGAGCAACGGCAGCTCGATACCCACGGCAGACAGCGCCGAGCGCTGCACTTCATCGGACTCGGTCGGCGCAGCGCGCTCGACGTCGGGGATGGCGCGCTTGAAGCGCTGGAAGGCCTGTACGTGAAGGGCTTCGAGCTGGCTGAAGAATTCACTGGTGGAGAACGGATCGAACGCCGCGCTGGCCATGCCTTCGCGCAGCGCCTTGAGCAGGCCGGGCACCAGCTCCAGCAGGCGCAGGCGCGCTTCCGGATTGTCGTGGGGTTCCACGCTCCAGATCAGCTCGTCCATGGTGGCGAGGGTGCTCTGCCACTGCTCGGAGTCGGTACCGTGCTTGAGGCAGGTCAGCATCATGACCTTGCTCCAGGCCTCGCGCAGCAGACGCACCACCACCTCGGGCAGGGTCTTGCCGAGCAGCCGATCGTTCAGCGCCTGCTCCACTTCGCGGCGCGCCATCTCGGCGCGTGCACTGCCCTCTTCGGCGTCGCGGGTGCGCTGTTCGAGCAACTCGCTGCGGCGGCGCTCGTCGCCGGTGAAGGCCAGGAAATCGGCCAGCAACTCGGAGAAGATCGTCGGATCATCGGTGAAATCGTTGAGCAGACGCCCAACCACTTGCTCGATCTTCTGATACAGGCTGTCGCGCTGATTGCTGTCGTGGTCACCCCAGCCAAGCGCGGCGGTGGCGATCTCGTTGAGCAGGCGCCGCGCCGGGTGGCTGCCGCGGCTGAAGAAGGTCTTGTCGAGCACCGCGACCTTGAGCATGGGGATCTGCAGGCGGGCGATCAGTGCCTTCAGGGAATCCGGCAGGCTGCGGTCGTCGAGGATGAACTCGAACAGCATCGACACCAGGTTGATGACGTCTTCATCGACCTCGCCCACCACCCGCACACGGCCGCTCTTGGCGCTGGCGCGGGTCAGCAGGTGCTCGAGCTGGGCGCGCAGGTCGACATCCATGGGCGCCTGGATCGGCGCACGCTGCTGCAGATGGGAGAGCAGACGCATCAGGTCGTTGGTGGAAATCGGCATCGCATTGGCCGGCGCCTGACGCCGCGGCGCAGCGCCGTCACGGGTTTGCGACAGCAGCTCCTGCAGCGCACCGAACACCTCGCGCACCTCGTCGTCGGCGAATCCGGCGGAGCGCTCGAAACCATCCACCGAGTCACTGCGCTCGGGGCGGCCGTGGGCGGATGCGCGACGGGTTGGTACGGCCTTCAGCTCCGGCAATACGCCGGCTTCGATCAGCACGCCATTGGCGTCGCTGTACAACTGGTCGAGGCCGCTGAGCACGTACTTCTCGAACAGCTTGAGGATGATCAGCTTGACCTTGATTTCCACACCCAGGCCACTGCAGGACTCGAGGAACAGCTCGCTGAGCGAGACCGGGCCGAGGGGATTGGACTTGTCGTCGAGCTTCTTGCTGACAATGGCATTCAGCCGCGTGGTCAGGTGAGTGAGTGCCACGTGGTCGCGGCTCAGTACCTTGGCGATCATCGAGTCCAGCGCGACGGTCTCTTCCAGCTCGTCGTTCTGCACCAGCGACAGGCTGTCGAAGGACACTGCGTCCAGGCTCGGCGCCTTGCCGACCACATGCTGGTTCAGGTTGGCGAACGACTCGAAGACCCGCTGCAGGAAACCACGCTCGATGCCCTTGCGCTTGAGGCGCAGGTCGCGCATGGCTTCGAAGAAGGCGTTTTGCTCGGCATTGCTGGTGGCGCGATCCGCCATGTCGAACAGGGTGTCGTCGGCATTGTCGAACAATGCCTGCAGCGCCTGCTTGAGCTGGGTGGCAGCACGGTCGCGAACCTGAATGAGCGATGCAGGCAGCCTGGCGGCCGCCGGGTGGGCCGTTTCAGGAACCATCTTGTTCAGATGCACCACGTTGGCATCGGTCTTCATCAGGATCTCCTGCGCAGAGCGCTGGCGAAGCAAACTGAAACAGGAATGCGAGCACCGCGTAACGTCAAGAGTATGACGTCAACAGTTCTGTATTAAAACATATCGGATTGCTACAGGAGATGCCAAAGCAATTTCCTGCAGATATGAAATGCATCACAGCCCACCCGTCGGGCTACCGGCGAGCTGCGCATGTGACCGATCGTTACAGTCAGGGTTCATTTTTACCCGATGAACGTAACAGTGGCAGTCGCAGCCCCTTATACTCGCCGCCTCAGCCAATCGGAGGCGCCATGCCGAACTTACTGCTCGCCGAGCTTCGTGCCGAAATCGAGGCCAATGTCCGCCGCAGCCTGCGCGAAGACATTGGCAGTGGGGACATCACCGCCCAGCTGATTCCCGAGTCGCGCCTGGCCAATGCTACCGTGATCACCCGTGACAGCGCGGTGATCTGCGGCACAGCCTGGGTCGACGAGGTGTTTCGCCAACTCGATGCCCGGGTCGCCGTGCACTGGCAGGTACAGGATGGGCAGCGGGCCGAACCCAACCAGGCGCTCTTGCACCTCGAAGGGCCGGCACGCGCGCTGCTCAGTGGTGAGCGCACGGCATTGAATTTCCTGCAGACGCTGTCGGCTGTGGCCACGCGTTGCCAGCACTACGCCGATCAGGTTCAAGGCACCGCGGTGAAGCTGCTCGACACCCGCAAGACCCTGCCCGGCCTGCGCCTGGCGCAGAAGTACGCGGTCACCCAGGGCGGCTGCCACAACCACCGCATCGGCTTGTTCGACGCCTTCCTTATCAAGGAGAACCATATCGCGGCCTGCGGCGGGATCGCGGCGGCGGTGGCGAGCGCACGGACCATCGCGCCAGGCAAGCCGGTCGAGGTGGAGGTGGAAAGCCTGGACGAATTGCAGCAGGCCCTCGTTGCCGGTGCCGATATCGTCATGCTCGACGAATTGTCGCTGGACGACATGCGCCGCGCGGTGGCCCTCACCGCAGGCCGCGCCAAGCTGGAAGCTTCGGGCGGGATCAACGACAGCACCCTGCGCAGCATCGCCGAGACCGGCGTGGACTACATCTCCATCGGCACCCTGACCAAGGACGTCAAGGCGGTGGATCTGTCCATGCGCCTGTCGCTGTAACGATCACAGCGAATGAAAAACGGCGCCTCGAGGGCGCCGTTTCTTCTCAGTCCACATCCGGGCTGCCGAGCAGCCGCTTGCGTTCGGGAAAGAACAGGCGCTCCAGCTCGGAGCCGGGGTTCTCGGCGCGCATGAAAGCTTCGCCAACCAGGAAGGCATACACCTCGCTGATTTCCATCAGCTCCACATCCGCGCGATTGAGGATGCCACTCTCGGTGACCACCAGGCGGTCGCGGGGAATGCGCGGCAGCAGGTCGAGGGTGGTTTCCAGGCTGACTTCGAAGGTATGCAGGTTGCGGTTGTTGACCCCCACCAGCGGCGTATCGAGCACATTGAGTGCACGCTCGAGCTCGTCGCCGTCGTGCACCTCCACCAGCACGTCGAGATCGAATGCCTTGGCGGTCGCAGCCAGCTCGGCCATCTGCGCGTCGGACAACGCCGAGACGATCAGCAGCACGCAGTCGGCGCCCAGCGCCCGGGCCTCGACGATCTGGTAGGGGTCGATCATGAAATCCTTGCGGATCACCGGCAGCGAGCAGGCGCTGCGGGCTTGCTGCAGATAGCGGTCGGCACCCTGGAAGAAATCGATGTCGGTAAGGATCGACAGGCAGGTGGCACCGCCCTCTTCATAACTGCGAGCGATGTCCGCCGGCACGAAGTTCTCGCGCAGCACGCCCTTGCTCGGTGACGCCTTCTTGATCTCGGCGATCACCGCCGGCTGCCTGCTCTTGGCCTGCTCGATCAGCGCGCTGGCGAAACCACGCACCGGGTCGGCAGCACGGGCTTCGCGCTCGACCTCGGCTAGGCTGACCACGGCACGGCGGGCGGCTACTTCCTCGGCCTTGCGGGCAAGGATGTTTTCCAGAACGGTGGGAATGCTCACCCTTCATTCTCCTGTTTGAATACCGCGGTAAAGGACACCAGTTCTTCCATCTTTTCCCGGGCCAGGCCGGTGTGCAGGGCGTCGTGGGCCAGGCTCATGCCGTCACGCAGGCTGTCGGCGTGGTCGGCCGCATAGAGCGCCGCGCCGGCATTGAGCACGATGATCTCGGCGGCCTTCTGGCCGGCCTCGCTCCGGCGACGGCCCAGGGCATCGCGAATCAGCTCCAGGGATTGCCCGGCGCCCTCGACGGTCAGGCCGATCAGGCTCTGGCTCTTGATGCCGAAATCCTCTGGCTGGATGCGGTACTCGCTGACCACGCCATTCTTCAACTCGGCAACGAAGGTCGGCGCCGCCAGGCTGACTTCATCGAGACCATCCTGGGCATGCACCACCAGCACGTGTTCGCTGCCCAGGCGCTGCAGCACCTCGGCCATCGGCCGGCACAATGCCTGGCTGAACACGCCGACCACCTGGTGTTTGGCACCGGCCGGGTTGGTCATGGGGCCAAGCATATTGAACAGCGTGCGCAAACCCAGCTCGCGACGCGGGCCGATGGCGTGCTTCATGGCGCCATGGTGGGACGGTGCGAACATGAAGCCGACGCCGACGGTCTCGACGCAGCGCGCCACCTGTACCGGGGTGAGCCCCAGATAGATGCCGGCGGCTTCGAGCAGGTCGGCGCTGCCGCTCTTGCCCGACACCGCACGGTTGCCGTGCTTGGCCACCTTGCCCCCAGCCGCCGCGACGACGAAGGCTGCGGCGGTGGAGACGTTGAAGATATTCATGCCGTCGCCACCGGTGCCGCAGGTGTCGACCAGGCGCTCGGCGGCGATCTCCACCGGCGAGGCCAGCTCGCGCATCACGCTGGCGGCGCCGACGATCTCGTCGATGGTCTCGCTCTTCATGCGCATGCCCATCAGGAACGCGCCGATCTGCGCGTCGGTGCACTGGCCGGTCATGATCTCGCGCATGACATCGCGCATTTCCTCGGTGCTCAGGTCGAGCTGGGCGACGATGCGGTTGAGGGCTTCCTTGATGTTCATGGGCGCACGCCTCCGGTCTGCTTGAGGAAGTTGGCGAACAGTTCGTGGCCCTGCTCGGTCAGGATCGATTCGGGGTGGAACTGCACGCCCTCGACGTTCAGGGTCTTGTGGCGCAGGCCCATGATCTCGTCGACGGCGCCGTCTTCATGTTGCGTCCAGGCGGTAATCTCGAGGCAGTCCGGCAGGGTCTCGCGCTTGACCACCAGCGAGTGGTAACGGGTCACGGTCACCGGCATCGCCAGGCCGGCGAACACGCCTTTGTTCTCATGGAACACCGGGCTGGTCTTGCCGTGCATCACCTGGCGAGCGCGAACCACGTCGCCACCATAGGCCTGGCCGATGCTTTGGTGGCCCAGGCAGACGCCGAGGATCGGCAGCTTGCCGGCAAAATGCAGGATGGCTTCGATGGACACGCCCGCTTCGGTCGGCGTGCACGGGCCGGGCGAGACGACGATGCGCTCGGGCTTGAGCGCCTCGATCTCGGCGATGGTCAGCTCGTCATTGCGAATGACGTGGACGTCGGCACCCAGCTCGCCCAGGTACTGCACCACGTTGTAGGTAAAGGAATCGTAGTTGTCGATCATCAGCAGCATGTTGGCTATAACCCTTTGATGAACTGCTTTTTAGCCAGTCACTCCAGTTTCGAGATCCCCTATTCCCTTACACGCCACCTATGGCCTGGAGAATGTCTGTTGAGGGTTCGAGTGGAGCAGAGAGAATCGTCCGGCTGGGCCGGAGAAAAGATCAGGCGCGCCAACGCCAACGGGCGTGGGCTTTGATGAGGCGCATCAAAAGGGTGCTGCTGGCGTTCACGAAGGAGGTCTCGCGTTTATCTAGCGGCACAGTAGCCCAGCAGAGCCTTGGCGTGCAACTGGCACAGCGCTTCGGACAGGCAGGAGACCAGCGCTCCAAGGCAGTTGAACCACCCAGCGTTATCGGCCGACCTCACTGCTGCTCGGCCAGCCAGGCGAGCACATTCTCGGCCAGACGCTCGGGGGGCTCGCAGCTGCTGTCCAGGCGCAGCAGCGGACAGCGCAGTTGCTGCGCAATCCATGCCTCGTGCATGCGCAGGCTGCGGGTCTGCAGATCGCCGTGCTGGTAGCCTGCGGCCCACTCGAGAAAGGCCTGGCTCTGCGCGTGCATATCCCCGCCCGGCTGCACCCTTTCGCCATAGCGCTGCCGTTCGCGGGCACGCAACCGTTGCATGCGCTCGGTGTCGTCCAGTTGCAGGAACACGGCGTGGGTGAACAGCGGTGCCAGCGCCTCGCCCCAACTGCACAGCGAACCGCTGAGTATCCAATCACTCGACTGCGCCGCGCACGCGCGGATCTGCTCCACCCGCTGTTGCGGTTCGCGCTTGAAACGATAAGGTGGCTCGCTGGGCAGCCAGTAGAAGTTATCGGTGTCCAGGTGCAGCCAACCGCAGCGCTCAGCCAATGCCGCCGCCAAGGTGGTTGTACCGGCACCGGAAGCGCCGAATACATGTAACCGTACCGCCATGGATCAACATCCTTCACGAAAGGAATTCATCATGATTCGCCCCTATCACGCCAATGACGCCAACGCCGTGCTCGATATCTGGCTAAGCGCCTCGATCCAGGCCCATGCCTTTATCGACGAGTCGTTCTGGCGTGCCCAACTCTGCGCCATGGGCGAGATCTACCTGCCTCAGGCCGAGACCCTGGTGCTCGAGGAAGCCGGCCAGATCCAAGGCTTCGCGTCATTGCACGAGCACCGCCTGGCCGCCCTGTTCGTCGCCCCATGCGCCCAGGGGCGTGGCCTGGGCAAGCGACTGCTCGACGAGGCCAAGCGCCGGCGCGATCTGCTGGAACTCAGCGTGTACAGCGCCAACGCCCAGGCGTGCGCCTTCTACCAGGCCTGCGGCTTTGCCGCGGTGGCCGAGCAGAACGACCCGCACACCGGACACCCGGAGCAGGTGATGCGCTGGCGACGTGAATGAGCCGGAGAGCGGGCACTCTCCGCCACAGGGTTGCCACTGTCAACGCTGCATGCCCTGCGCTAGAGCGTTTCACCGATGGTTCGCACATAGTCCTGACACATACCCAGGGCAACTATGGCGCGGTCACCGCGCTGGGTGATGGCGACAAGTCGTTGAGCAACTCTTCGGTCAATGTCGGCACGTCCGGTGCCATCCACCAGGCGTCCGGTACGGGCGGCGGTGGGCAGTTGGACGTCATGACCGGCGCTGTCAGCTCCGGGCTCGGCGGTAAGGACTGACAGCCGTAGCTCAGCAGTGGCAAGACGATCGCGCAGGCGCGCAGCCTTTTGTTCAGCATCGCCAAGTCTCCTGTATTGGGTTTGGGAAGACGCCTGCAAGCGCTGCTCGAGCGCCAGGCGCTTGTCCTGGGCGCGGCGGGTTTCACGGGCGGCCGCGTGATGCAGGCGAGCCAGGGTGGCGGCATGGGCCTGGTCACGTTCGGCCAGCGCCTGGCCCAGGCGCCAGCCCTGCACCACCCAACCGAAGCTGGCGGCGCCGAGCACTAGCGTCAGGACCAGGCTGCCGCCGGCCAGCCAGCGATAGCGGGCCGGAATCAGCGCGAGCAGGCTCATGCCGCCACCTGTCCGCCGCAGGCGATGAACATGGCGAGCAGGTCATCCTGATCGCGCGCCTGGGCTGCCAGCTCCTGGCGGTAGATGCGCAGCAGCGCGCCAAGATCATGCTCGCGCTGGCCGTAGCCGGCGCCCGGCAGGCTGGCCCAGATAGGCGCTGCCGCCCTGATCGCTTCGGCCACCTGGCCGGCCTGAATGGGCGCGAGGGCACCGCATTCTTCGAGCAGCTTCACGGCGGCCAGGTCCTGGGCCTCTGGCGTGAAGCGGCCACGAAAGTTGTAGAGCTCGACGATGGCGTCCCAGGTACGGGCCAGGAACTGGTAGCGGCCAGCCGCCGTGGACTGGATGTCGTGGCGCGGCAGTTCGACCAGCTGGCGCGGATGAGCGCTGTAGTCGTCGAACAGGCTGCCGCCCACCAGCACGTTGTAGCCGTCGTCGCTGTTGGCGACGGTGGAGGTGCCTTCGCTCCAGGCGAGCATGTCGAGAAAGGCGAGTACGTTGTGGCCACCCGCCTGGGTGGCAGTAAGTCGGGCCATGGGAATTCTCCAAGCACATGAAAGGAATGACCCGCCGAAGCGGGTCATTGGGGTGGCTCAGCGGGGCCCGTAGGCCGTGGTGGTGTTGCCGATGCGGGCCATCAGCGAACGCGTGTTGGGTTTCAGCGTGCCGTCGTCGCGGTCCATGCCGTTCGGGTTGTCGTCGTCATCGCCGGGGCCGGCCAGCCACTGGAAACGCAGGATGTGGTTGGCATCGAAATACTTGTGCAACTCGGTGAAGTAGGTGCGCATGCCCGGCACGTGATCCGGCCCGCCGAACTCACCGGCGATGCCACGCTTGCCATTGGCCTTGAGCCAGTCGATGAAGGGGTACCAGTCGGCCACCCGGTCGCGATAGGTGATCGAATCGGCGGCCTGGTTCCACTTGCCGCCACCCTGCCCGTCCTTGTCCGGGTATTGGTGCGCCTCGTAGAGCAGACGGCCCCCAGGATCCTGCAGATTCTTGAGCATGTCGGAGCTGCGCGGCCAATACAGGGCCGAGGCGAACGCATTGCCGGCCACGGTGATGAAATGCCGCGGGTCGACCTCACGCACGGCGGTGATCAGGCGCTGCACGTTGTTGCTCCACAGGGTTTCGACGTTGACGCCGCCATCGGGCACGCTGCCCATGTTGTGCGGCTCGTTCATCAGGCCGTAGCCGAACAGCCCGGGCTCGTCGCGCAGTTCACGGGCGATGGCCGCCCAGATGCGTGCCAGCAACGGGTAGTTGACCGGGCAATCCGGCGCGCCGATGGCCGTCCACAGGGCGAAGCCGCCGTTCCACGCCTGCACCACCCGGCCACTGACCGGCCCGTTGGCGCGCACGTACCAACGGCAATAGTTGTGCATGTCGAGCAGCGAGAAGCCGCCCCAGCTGTGGATGTGGCGGATGGCGCGGCGAATCTCCTCCACGTAGCTCTGCCGCAGCGTGAAACCGCCAGCACCATCGAGGATGGCGATGCGCTCGCCGGCGAACGGCAAGCGCACGGCGAAGGGCTTGCCGCCCAGGCTGCCGGCGTAGGACTTGATGTAGTCCGGCTGATGGCCGCGCGGCGCAACGGTGAAGTAGTGGGTGTCCAGCCGCGCCGTGGCGATGGCGTCGACGTAGGGGTTGTTGCCGAGCCCCGCGGCGTTGAAACCGATCAGCGGGAATTCGCCGGCAGCGGCCATTTGGTCAAAGGTCTTGATAGCCATGGTGTTTCCTCCAGACATGAAAAAGCCCGCGCAGCGGCGGGCCAGGGTGAGTACGGCGGCGCGGAGTGCGCCGTCATACGGGTTCAGTTAGCGGTTGTTGTCAGGCGCCGCGTCGGGTCATACATCCCGGTCGCCTGGCGGCTTGTCGTTCAGGCTGCCGCCGCGGCGGCGAATGGCGGCCAGCATCAGCGTCACCACCAGGCCGGCACCGGCGAAACCGGCAGGCCCCGGATAGGCGAAGGGGTGGATGCCGTGAAACTGGAAGTCGGTGATGGCCGGGGCACAGAGGTACCCCATCACCGCCGACGTCAGAAAGAACGCCAGCCGATTCCACATGGGCAGGTTCTGCGTAGTGGTGAAATACACCAGGGCCCCGCACAAGGCGCCGAGTGCAGCCTCGCCATTGATTGGAGCGATCAGCGCGGCGAGATGCTCGCCGAGCACGCCGAACAGCACGGCGCTGCTGAGTTCAGTCATTGTTATCGTACTCCCCGAGGCCGATGGCCCCGACGACATGAGGTTATGCCGCCCCCTGAAACGACAGAGCCCCGCAGGTGGCGGGGCTCTGTTAAAGGAAGGTCGGTTGTTGCAGCGCGCCGTTGAGCGCATTCGGTATCAATGGATGAAGTCACGAGGCTGGCTGACTGCTCGCCCACCTCTGTGACGGTGATGAATGTATAACCCCCGATTCTCACCCTCTCAAGGGCACCCCGGTAATCAGCGGCAACGCACCGGGAAAACAACGGACACGTAGCCGCTTCAGGCTGCGCAGTACCGCAGATACACGCCCATAGAAGTGCCCGGAAGACGATCCAGGAACCCGGTGTTATCAGGGAAGGAAACAAGCCATTGACGAGAATCGCCGCCGGCAGAAATGAAAAGCGCGCTCAGGCAGCGCGCTTCAGGAGTTGTGATTCGATGGCCCGGCGGGCCTGCCCCAGCCGTCGATAGAACTGCGCCCGACTGCACCCGCAGGCCGTCCATTTCTCGCGCTGGGGCTCGTCGCTGCAATACTGCGCGATGATGACCTGCCGCTGCTCCGGGGACAGGTGCTTGCTGACGATCCAGTCGATCTCCGTCGTCCTGTCCACCAGCACACGGCTGCCACGGGCAGCGCGATTAAGCACACCTTGTGATGCCATCAATGACGCGATCACGCTGGTGCCCATGTTCGAGCCTCGCTCCGTTTCGCCGGCCTGCTGCGCCTCGCCCCAACGCTGTAGTGCCTCGTCTATATAGGAAATCATTGCCTGCCTCCTGCCATCCCCGATGGCGTTTGATATGACCTGTCGGCAAGTCGCGCCACGCGCCTTACCGGTTATCGCCATTTCAAAAATAATCACGAAACGTGTTTTATTCAAGTCGAGAACTGCGCTATAAATATTTCACTACGTGATTACCGGAGAGCCATGATGGAAACCCTGGGGCAACGCATCAAACGCCTGCGCAAGAGCAAGGGCCTCAGCCAGCAGCAACTGGCCGAGGCCTGCGGTTGGTCATCCCAATCGCGCATCGGCAACTACGAAAGCGACCTGCGCGAACCTGCTCTTTCGGACTTGCTGCTGCTCGCCCCCGCATTGGGCGTCAGCCTCGCCGAGCTGGCCGGCACCGATGATCTGCCGGAAGCACCACCTGCCGACACCCTGTCCGTCGGCCACGCCCGCGGCGGTGCGGTGCCAGTGGTGGGGCATGCGCAACTGGGCACCCAGGGTTACTTCGAGGAAATCGACTTTCCCGTCGGGCATGGCGACGGCTATCTGCGCATTCACAGCGACGACCCCAATGCCTACGGGCTGCGGGTGAACGGCGACAGCATGCACCCGCGGATCAAGAACGGCGAATACGTGCTGATCGAACCGAACAAGCCGTTTCACGCCGGCGACGAGGTGATGGTCCGTACCCTGGACGGCCAGGCGATGATCAAGGAATACATCTACCTGCGCGACGGCATGTACCGCTTCGACAGCGTCAACCAGAACCACCCGCCCATTCATATCCACCAGGACAACGTCACCAAGATTCACCTGGTCGGCGGCATCCTCAAATCGTCGCGCTTCACCGAAGAATGATCACGCGCCAAATGAACCCAGACTGCGAGACCTGACCCCATACCGAGCCCAATCATGAACACTCAGCCTGAGCCGCACCTGCCGCTCCAGACGCTGGAGCTCCTATTCCGCACCCACGGCGATGTGCTGGTGCCTATCGACCGCGTGCGCACGGTGTATTTCCGCCACCTGAGCGCCGACAACTTCATCCGCGCCATCGCCACCGGGCGTCTTAACTTGCCGATCACCACGCTGGACAGCAGCGCCAAGGCGCCCAAGTTCATCGAGCTGCACCACCTGGCCGCCTATATCGACAGCTGCGCCAAAGCTGCCGATGCCAGTGGCGAAGGCAGCCTGTGCGCCGAAACTCCAGGCAACTACCAAGTGGAGCGGGCTCAGGAGCCGCGTCGCGCGTAAGCGGCCAGGATGGTGCGCTCGGACTGCACCAGGTAGGCGTCCAGCGCCTTGGCGGCGTCGTGCGGGCGGCCGGCTTCGAGGTGCTCGAGAATCGCCGCGTTCATGTCGATGTAGGGCGCATGCAGGAATTCGGCGTCGTTGAGCAAGCCGAATACCAGGCGCAGCTCAGCGGACAGGTGCCGGTAGAAGGTATTCAGGCGCTGGCTGTCGGCCAGCTCGACGATGGCAGCATGGAACGCCATGTTGGCCGTACCCACCGCCCCCCAGTCGGGCACCCCGGCGCTGCGCTGCGCCGCCTTGACCGCCTCGCGCATGCGCTTGACCCCAGGGTGCTTGGGATAGGCCTGGGCCAGCGCCTGGCATTCGACGAAACGCCGCGCCCGGTAGATTTCGATGATCGAGGCCATGTCCGGCACCGACACGAACACACCACGGTTGGGTTCGTGCTTGAGCAGGCCTTCCTGGGTCAGCACGCGAAAGGCTTCGCGCAGGGTATTGCGCGAGATATCCAGGCTTTCGCTGAGCGCCGCCTCGGACAGCCGCTGCCCCGGCGCCAGTTCGCCCTCGACCAGCTTGCGGCGAATTTCCGCGGTCACGGTCTCGCCGAGGGTGCGCGGGTTGTCAGATACGTCGTTGTTCATCATCGATCCACCAGGCCAGGGCCGGGCTCTGCACAGAGCCGAATGCAGCGATGGTCACCGAGCGGCACGCTCGAGGCAAGTGGCCAGGCTGTCACCACGCGCACCATGGTGAAACACCGCTGGGTATCGAAGTAACAAAACAGTGCAGTTAGATCATCAATACAAATTAGATTGTTGAACAATAAAAGTGTCTAGAATCAACAGATCGAACACTTTCACTGCCATATGGCATGTTGATTGCCTTACATACCTGCACCCGTTACCCCGTCCCAGGAGTGTTCCATGCAGGCCCAGACCACCGGCGACTTCGCCCGCTCACGCCGCTCATCGCTGATCGCGGCCATCTTCCTGATGGCCACCTCGGCCATCGGCCCTGGTTTCATTACCCAGACCGCCACCTTCACGGCCACCATGGGCGCGGCTTTCGCGTTCGGTATCCTGGCGTCGATCCTGATCGACTTCGTGGTGCAGTTGAACGTCTGGCGCATCGTCACCCTGACCCGCATGCGCGCATCGGACATCGCCAACGCGGCGATTCCCGGCAGCGGCTACCTGCTGGCGGTACTGGTGATCTTTGGCGGGCTGGTGTTCAACGTCGGCAACATCGCCGGTGCTGGCCTGGGCCTGAATGCGCTGATGGGTCTGGACACCAAATGGGGCGGCGCACTCAGCGCCCTGGTGGCCATCGGTATCTTCATGTCGCACCGCGCCGGTATCGCGGTAGATCGCATCATGGTGGTCCTGGGCCTGATGATGATCGGCCTCACGCTGTTCGTGACCTTCGCCTCCAACCCACCGCTGGGCGAAGCGCTGCGCCAGACCGTATGGCCGGACGAGATCAACTTCGCGACCATCACCACCATCGTCGGCGGCACCGTCGGCGGCTACATCACTTACGCCGGCGCTCATCGCCTGCTGGACCGCGGCACGGTCGGCGTCGAGAACATCGACGAGGTTTCCAAGGCGGCGCTGAGCGGCATCATGGTCACCGGGGTGATGCGTTACATCCTGTTCCTGGCGATTCTTGGCGTAGTCGCCAGCGGCGTAGTGATCGACACCTCCGGCCAGGGCGCCAACCCTGCCGGCCAGGCGTTCCAGGCCGCGGCGGGTGAACTCGGCCTGCGCGCCTTCGGCCTGATTCTCTGGGCAGCGGGCATCACCAGCGTGATCGGCGCGGCCTACACCTCGATGTCGTTCATCACCGTGTTCAACAAGTCGATTACCGAACGCGGCCGCAACCTGGCGACCGTGGTGTTCATCGCCATATCCCTGGGCGTTTACCTGATGCTCGGCACCCCGCCCGCTGGCCTGCTGCTGTTCGCCGGCGGCTTCAACGGCCTGATCCTGCCGATCGGCCTGACCATCTTCATCTACGTGGGCTGGCGCCGCGCCGACCTCATGGAGGGCTACCACTACCCACGCTGGCTGCTGGCTCTCGGTGCCCTCACCTGCGTGCTGACCTGGTACATGGCCGCCAAATCCATCGGCCCGATCTTCGCCTTCATCGCCTGACTCTAGGAGACCCGACATGCCAACCATCGACCTCAACAGCGACCTGGGCGAAAGCTTCGGCCAGTGGTCCATGGGTGACGATGCCGCGATGCTCGACATCGTCAGCAGTGCCAACGTCGCCTGTGGCTTTCACGCCGGTGACCCGGCCGGCATCCTGCGTACCCTCAAGGCCGCTGCGGCCAAGGGCGTGACCATCGGCGCCCACGTCGCCTACCCGGATCTGGTCGGCTTCGGCCGCCGCAACATGGACGTGGCCAGCGATGAGCTGACCGCCGACGTGATCTACCAGATCGGCGCACTGCAAGCCCTGGCCACTGCCGCCGGCACCGCGGTGCGCTACGTTAAGCCCCATGGTGCGCTGTACAACACCATCGCCCACGACACGCGCCAGGCCCTGGCGGTGATCACGGCGATTCGCGCCGTGGATGCACGCCTGGTGCTGGTCGCCCTGGCTGGTTCGCCGCTCATCGAGCTGGCCCGCCGCGAAGGCCTGACCTGCATCGCCGAAGCCTTCGCCGACCGCGCCTACACACCGCAAGGCACCCTGGTGTCGCGCCGCGAGGCAGGTGCCGTACTGCACGACGCCGAACAGGTGGCCCAACGCATGCTGCGCCTGGTTCGGACCGGCGAGGTCGAAGCCATCGACGGCAGCGTCACCCGCATCGAAGCCGATTCCATCTGCGTGCACGGCGACAGCCCCGGCGCCATCCAGATGGCCCGCGAGGTGCGCCAGTTGCTGGAGCAGTCCGGCGTATCCCTGCAATCCTTCGCCGGAGCCGCCCGATGAACGCCATCCAACGCGCCCAACAGGCCGCCATTGCCGCCGCCCGCCAGGCCCGCGCCGAGTATCGCAACGGCCGTGTCGCGCCTACGGCCGGTATCGCGCCGGGCATGACCCAGGCCAACCTGATCGCCCTGCCCCGCGACTGGGCCTATGACTTTCTGCTCTACGCCCAGCGCAACCCCAAAGCCTGCCCGGTGCTCGACGTGAGTGACGCCGGCAGCCCGTACACGGTACTGGCCGAAGGCGCCGACCTGCGCACCGACTTGCCGCTTTACCGCATCTGGCGTGATGGCAAGCTGGCCGAGGAAGTCAGCGACGCCACCGCCGCCTGGGCGGAACACGCCGACATGGTGACCTTCCTGATCGGCTGCAGCTTCACCTTCGAGACCGGCCTGCAGGAGGCCGGCATCGAGGTGCGGCACATTGCCGACGGCTGCAACGTACCGATGTACCGCACCAACTGCGCCTGCCGCCCGGCGGGCCGCCTGCATGGCGAGATGGTGGTGTCGATGCGCCCGATCCCGGCGGATCGCGTCGCCGAGGCGGCCGGCATTTCCGGGCGCTACCCCTCGGTGCACGGCGCCCCGGTGCATATCGGCGAGCCGCAACGCCTGGGCATCGAAGACCTGCAGGCGCCGGATTTCGGCGATGCGGTGCGCATCGAGCCCGGCGAAGTGCCGGTGTTCTGGGCCTGCGGCGTGACGCCCCAGGCGGCGGTCATGGCCTCCGGCGTGCCCTTCGCGATCACCCATTCGCCGGGCCATATGTTTATCACCGACGTGCCTGACAGCACCTATCACGTCTAGGAGGTGGTCTTGCGTTTTCTCCCCGCCAACCTCGATACGTTGCTTGTCGAACTACAGGACCTCGACGAAACCCTGGCACTGTTCGACGCACTGCAGGCCCGGCCCATCGCCGGCGTCGAGGAAATCGTCCCGGCGGCCCGTACCCTGCTGATCCAGTACCGGCCCAGCGCCATCGACCGCCAGGTGTTGATCGATAATCTCGCCCACCGCGACCTGAGCCGGCGCAGCGCCCGGGAAAGCCGCCGCGTGGAAATCCCCGTGCACTACGACGGCGAGGACCTCGACGAGGTCGCCGGGCTGCTCGGCATCAGCCGCGAGGAAGTGGTGCGCCGCCACACCGGCGCCGACTACGAAGTGGCCTTCTGCGGCTTCGCCCCCGGCTTCGGCTACCTGACCGGCGGCGCCGACTTCCAGGTGCCGCGCCGGCAGACCCCGCGCACGCGTATCCCGGCCGGCGCCGTGGCCCTGGCCGGCAACTTCAGCGGCATCTACCCCAAGGCCAGTCCCGGTGGCTGGCAGATCATCGGCGTCACACCGCTGCAGATGTGGGACCTGGGCCGTGACGAGCCAGCCCTGCTGCGCCCCGGCTACAAGGTGCGTTTCCAGGATGCCGGCCCACTGCCGGCCGGTGGCCTGCCTGCCCATGAGCAAGCGACGGCCAGTGAGCTGCCGGCAGGTGCCTACCTGGAAATTCTCAGCCCCGGTCTGCAAACGGTGCTGCAGGACCTCGGCCGCGCCGGCCATACCGACCAGGGCGTGTCGATGTCCGGCGCACTGGATCGCGGCGCCCTGCGCGCCGCCAACCGCGCGGTGGGCAACGACTCGGCAACCGCCTGCCTGGAAGTGGTGCTCGGCGGCCTGAGCTTCGTCTGCCATGGCCGCACCCTCATCTCCATCACCGGCGCACAGACGCCAATCACCGTGACCACCGCCAGCGGCCTGCAATGGCAGCCGGGCAATTACCAGCCCATCGAACTGGATGACGGCGACCGCGTCAGCCTCGGCGCGCCCCAGGCCGGGCTGCGCAGCTACCTGGCGATTCGTGGCGGCTTTCAGGTGGCGCCGGTGCTCGGCAGCCTGGCCTACGACAGCCTGGCTCAGGTCGGCCCACCACCGCTGAAGGCTGGCGACCGTCTGGGCTTCGACACCATCAGCGGTAACGCCAGCGTGTCGCTGCAAGAGGCGCCTGCCTTTGAACTGCCCACCGCCAAGGATGTAATCACCCTGGATGTGGTGATGGGTCCACGCAGCGACTGGTTTACCGAGGCCGCCATCCAGCGGCTGAGCAGCCAGCTGTGGCGCGTCACCCCGCAATCCAACCGGGTCGGCATTCGCCTGGAAGGCGAGGTGCCGCTGGAGCGCTGCAACCATGACGAGCTGCCCAGCGAAGGCACATCCCTGGGCGCCATCCAGGTGCCCGCCAGCGGCCAGCCGGTGCTGTTTCTCGCCGACCACCCGCTGACCGGCGGCTACCCGGTGATCGCCGCGGTGGCCAACCATCATCTGGACCTGGCCGGGCAGATCCCGATCAACGCGCAGATTCGCTTCAACCCCATTGAGCCGTTCGCCGAACTGCAGGCCAGCGCCCTCCTTTCTACTGCCGACGCGAAAGAGATCCCATGAAAAAAGTATTGATCGCCAACCGTGGTGAAATCGCCGTGCGCATCGCCCGCGCCTGCCGTGATTACGGTGTGGGCTCCGTAACCGTGTATGCCAATGCCGACATCGACGCCCCGCATGTGCGCCACGCCGACGAAGCCTATGGGCTCGATGGCGAGCGCCCGGCCGACACCTACCTGAACATCGACAAACTGCTGGCCATCGCCAAGCGCGCCGGCGCCGATGCCGTGCACCCCGGCTACGGCTTTCTCTCCGAGCGCGCCGACTTCGCCCGCGCCGTGCAAGGCGCCGGGCTGATCTGGATCGGCCCGAACCCGGACACCATCGACGTGCTTGGCGACAAGGTCGAAGCCCGCAAGCTCGCCCAACAGGTCGGCGCGCCTTTGGTGGCGGGTACACCAGGCCCGGTGCAAACAGCTGCGGAAGTACAGGCGTTCGCCGAGCAGCATGGCCTGCCGATCGCCATCAAGGCCGCCTTCGGCGGTGGCGGGCGCGGCATGAAGGTCGCCTGGCGCATGGACGAAGTGGCCGAGCTGTACGCCTCGGCGGTGCGTGAAGCCGAGGCCGCCTTTGGCCGCGGCGAGTGCTTCGTCGAGCAGTTCCTCGACCGCCCACGGCATATCGAAGCCCAGGTGATCGCCGATAGCCATGGCAACGTGGTGGTGGTCGGCACCCGCGACTGCTCCCTGCAGCGCCGCAACCAGAAGCTGGTGGAAGAGGCACCGGCACCGTTCATCACCGATGAGCAGCGCCAGCGCATCCACCAATCTGCCCAAGCCATCTGCGCCAAGGCCGGTTACGTCGGTGCCGGCACCGTTGAATACCTGCTCAGCGCCGATGGCACCCTGTCGTTCCTGGAAGTGAACACCCGCCTGCAGGTCGAGCACCCGGTGACCGAGGAAACCGCCGGCGTCGATCTGGTGATCGAGCAGTTGCGTGTTGCTGATGGTCTGCCGCTGTCCTTTAGCGAAACACCCATGCCGCGCGGTCACAGCTTCGAGTTCCGCATCAACGCCGAGGATGCCGGCAAGGGCTTTCTGCCCACTCCTGGCAAGATCAGCGAATTCCGCGCCCCAAGCGGCCCGGGCGTACGCCTGGACAGCGGTGTGGAAAGCGGCTCGACGGTGCCCGGCACATTCGACTCGATGATGGCCAAGCTGATCGTCACCGGCGCCACTCGCGAACAGGCGATCGCCCGTGCGCGCCGCGCCCTGGCCGAGTTCCAGATCGACGGCATCGCCTCGGTGCTGCCCTTCCACCGGGCGGTGATGGATCACGACGATTTCACCGGTCCTGAGCGCTTTGCCGTGCACACCCGCTGGATCGAGACCGACTTCGCCGAGCAGATCACCCTGGCGCCGCGCACCCTGCCGGCGCCCGGCGATGCGGTGCTGCGCACCTTTTTCGAGATCGACGGCAAGCGCCATGAACTGGCCCTGCCGGGCGCGCTGCTACAAGGCCTGGCGCCATTGGGCGGTAACACTCAGCCCACGCCTCAAGCCGCAGCGCCTGCTACCGAAGAAGGCCTGGTCAGCGCACCGATCTCCGGCAACCTGCACGCCTGGCTGGTCGAGGACTGCGCCCAGGTCAAAGCCGGTGAGGTGATTGCGGTGATGGAGGCCATGAAGATGGAAACCCAGGTCAGCGCGCCAGCGGACGGAACCTTGCGCATCCGCGAGCAGGCCGGGGCCTATCTGGACGCCGGGGCGGCGCTGGCCAAGCTGGAAGGCTGAGATAAGCCCCGGGTATCGCTGCGCCCCATCCAGGCTATACCCGTGGGAACGGGCCATGCCCGTGATGTCGCGCGCATGGCGCGCTCCCACAGGATGGAGACAACTCGCGTTTGGTGCTGAAAAGAAAGGGCAGCCGTAGGGTGGATCGGGGCGCGTAGCCGACGCTCTTTTCATCCACCATGCCGAACTGATGGTGGACGGATAAAGCGCCGTCCACCCTACGGTTTGGGTTTAGGCGCAGCGATAGTCGAAAGCAAGAAGGGCAGCCTAGGCTGCCCTTCTTGTTATTCGCTCGGATCAGAGCGAGCCCTGCTCCGCCAAGGCCACGGCCTTGAACATGGCCCGGCGTTTGTTGAGGGTTTCTTCCCATTCCAATGCAGGCACCGAGTCGGCGACGATGCCGGCGCCGGCCTGTACGTGCAGCTCGCCGTCCTTGATCACTGCGGTACGAATCGCAATGGCGGTGTCCATATTGCCGTTCCAGGCGTAGTAGCCGACCGCACCGCCGTAGACGCCACGCTTGACCGGCTCCAGTTCGTCGATGATTTCCATGGCACGGATCTTCGGCGCACCGGACAGGGTGCCGGCCGGCAGGATGGCGCGCAGGGCGTCCATCGAGGTCAGGCCCTGTTTCAGCTCGCCGGTGACGTTGGAAACGATGTGCATGACATTGGAATAGCGCTCGATGACCATCTTCTCGGTCAGCTTCACCGAGCCGATTTCCGAGACGCGGCCGGTGTCGTTGCGGCCCAGGTCGATCAGCATCAGGTGCTCGGCGACTTCCTTGGCATCGGCCAGCAGGTCTTCCTCCAGCGCCAGGTCCTGCTCCTCGGTGGCACCACGCGGGCGGGTGCCGGCGATGGGCCGCACGGTGACCAGGTTGTCCTCGACGCGCACCAGCACTTCGGGCGACGAGCCGACCACGTGGAAATCGCCGAAGTTGAAGAAGTACATGTACGGCGTCGGGTTGATACAGCGCAGCGCACGGTACAGGTCGATGGGCGCGGCCTTGAAGGGGATCGACATGCGCTGGGAAATCACCACCTGCATGCAGTCGCCGGCCAGGATGTAATCCTTGATGGCATCCACCGAGCGCTCGTAATCCTCGCGGCTGAAGCTGGAGCGGAACGCCGGCTCTTCGCCCGCCGGCTTGTTCAGATCCACGCCCAGGCGCGGCGTGAACGGCTGACGCAGCTTGTGCAGGATGTCCTGCAACTGCTGCTGACCACGGGCGAACGCATCGGCTTCGGCCGGGTCGGCCAGCACGATGGCGTGCATCTTGCCGGCCAGGTTGTCGAACACCACCACCGCATCGGATACGTTGAGCAGGATATCCGGCGTGCCCAGCGCGTCGGGGTTCACTCCATCGGCCAGTTTGGGCTCGACGTAACGCACGCTGTCGTAGGCGAAGTAGCCGACCAGGCCGCCATTGAAGCGCGGCAGGCCGGCGATGGTCGGCACCCGATAACGGGCCTTGAAATCCTCGACGAAGGCCAGCGGGTCGGCACAGTCATGACGCTCGACTTCCACCCCATCGGTGGTGATCACCACCTGGTGGCCGTGCACGCGCAGCACGGTGCGCGCCGGCAGGCCGATGATCGAATAACGGCCCCATTTCTCGCCGCCCTGCACCGATTCGAGCAGGTAGGAGTTGGGCGCGTCGGCGAGCTTCAGGTAGATCGACAGCGGGGTGTCGAAGTCGGCGATGGTTTCGCAGGCGAGCGGAATGCGGTTGTAGCCTTCGGCGGCCAAACGCAGGAATTCTTCGTGGATCATGATCAGCCTCGTGGCGTGAGAAATCGGTCGGGTGCAAACGGGCCGCGCATGGCGGCAGAGAATGTCAGGCGCGCCAGCGCCAACGGGCCAGGGCCTTGACGACTTTCATCCAGAGTTTGCAGGTGACCGCCACGGGAGCATCTCGAAGAGGGGGAAACAACGAGCGACCAAGGTAGCGCAGCCGCTCGACGCAAGCAACCGATTGCCGTCAGCGCTTCGGTTGTAGGTACCTTCTTCGGCCCTACAGCGCCGTCGCCAAAGCGGGCGTCCTCGCGAAGCAGCTCGCCGTTGCCAGCGTCAGGATCGGCATGGCTTGGCGCACTATTCGCCTCGCTCCTGGCGACCGGCACCCCGGTCCTCCCACAATAGAAGAGTCTCTAGCCCGCCGTGGTGAACGACGCCTTACGCCTCGGTGATTCGATAAATCGCCATCCGCTCTACAGCAGCTCGGCGAGGCTATCGACCACCAGTTGCGGCTGTTCCTCGGCCACCGGGCGGCCATGGTTGTAGCCGTAGCTCACCGCCACGCAGGGCACGCCGGCCGCACGGGCCGCCAGCACGTCGCTGCGCGAATCACCGACGAACAGCGACTGTTCCTGGCTGACGCCTGCCAGGCGCATCACCTGCAGCAGGGCGGCCGGATCGGGCTTCTGCTGCGGCAGGGTATCGCCGCCGATTATCCAGCGGAAATAACCACCAAGGCCGACCTGCTCCAGCAGCGGCGCGACGAAACGCTCCGGCTTGTTGGTCACCACCGCCAGTTCGACGGCGGCGGTGCTGAGGGCTTCGAGCAGTTCGTGCACGCCCGGGTACAGGGTGATCAACTCGTGGCAGTCGGCATAGAGTTCGAGAAAGCGCGCCAGCGCCTCGTCGGTTTCAGCCTCGCCCACCGCCGAATGATCCAGGCCACCGGCCAGGGCGCGGCGCACCAGAACGCGAGCGCCGTTACCGACCCATTGGCGCACGCGCTCGACACCGGCAGGCTCGCGGCCCAGCTCGACCAGCATGCGGTCGACGGCGGTGGCCAGGTCCGGCACCGAATCGACCAGGGTGCCGTCCAGGTCGAACATCACCAGACGCGGCAGCTCACCGCCGCACAGCGCGCGCAGCGGTTTCATCCACGCACCTGGGCCAGTTCGGCGCGCATGGCGTCGATCACCGCTTTGTAGTCCGGCTGGTTGAAGATCGCCGAGCCGGCGACGAAGGTATCGGCGCCCGCTTCGGCGATCTCGCGGATGTTCTGCACGTTCACGCCGCCGTCTATTTCCAGGCGGATCTCGCGACCGCTGGCGTCGATCAGCGCGCGGGCTTCACGCAGCTTGTCGAGGGTGCCGGGGATGAACTTCTGCCCGCCGAAGCCGGGGTTGACGCTCATCAACAGGATCATGTCGACCTTATCCATCACGTACTTGAGCACGTCCAGCGGGGTGGCCGGGTTGAACACCAGGCCGGCCTTGGCACCGCCGGCCTTGATCAACTGCAGGGAGCGATCGACGTGCTCACTGGCCTCCGGGTGGAAGGTGATGTAGGAGGCGCCGGCTTCGATGAAGTCGCCGATGATGCGATCCACCGGCTTGACCATCAGGTGCGCGTCGATGGGCGCGGTGATGCCGTACTTGCGCAGCGCCGAGCAGACCATCGGGCCGATGGTCAGGTTGGGCACGTAATGGTTGTCCATGACATCGAAGTGGACGATGTCCGCCCCGGCGGCGAGTACGTTGTCCACTTCCTCACCCAGGCGGGCGAAGTCGGCGGAAAGGATCGACGGGGCGATGGCGAAGGGTTGCATGGCGCACCTCTGAGTGCTGGGTCACGGTGGCGCGCATTGTAGCGGCAGATGCGCCGGATGGCAGCGCCGCCTGACGGCGGCGCGGGCAAATGCCTCAGCCGGAAAGTCGTAGCCTGCGCTCGACCCGGGCCACCCTGCTATACCCTGCGCTCCGTGGGAGCCGCTCTAGCGGCGAGCGACTGGCGTACGCCCAGCCAATCGCGGCAAAGCCCTCCCACAGCCCGTACCTGTGCGTCAGATACCGCCGAGGCAGAGGTATTTGATCTCCAGGTACTCGTCCAGCCCGTACTTGGAGCCTTCGCGGCCCAGGCCGGAAGCCTTGATGCCGCCGAACGGCGCCACCTCATTGGAGATCAGCCCGGTGTTGATGCCGACCATACCGTACTCCAGCGCCTCGCCGACACGGAAGGCGCGGGCCAGGTCGCGGGTGTAGAAGTAGCCGGCCAGGCCGAAATCGGTGTCGTTGGCCTGACGCACCACTTCGGCTTCGTCGCGGAAGCGGAACAGCGGTGCCAGTGGGCCGAAGGTCTCCTCGCGAGCCACGCGCATCTGCGGCGTCACGTCGGCCAATACGGTGGGGGCGAAGAAGTTGCCGCCCAGCGCCTGACCGCCCTGCAGCACCCTGGCGCCCTTCTCCAGCGCGTCGGCCAGATGGCTCTGCACCTTGGCCACGGCATTGGCGTCGATCAGCGGGCCGGTGGTCACGCCGGCCTCGGTCCCCGCGCCGACCTTGAGTTTTGCCACCGCCGCCGCGAGCTTCTCGGCGAAGGCGTCGTACACGCCGTCCTGCACGTAGAGGCGGTTGGCGCATACGCAGGTCTGCCCGGCGTTGCGGTACTTGGCGACCATGGCGCCCTCGACCGCCGCATCCAGGTCGGCATCCTCGAAGACGATGAACGGCGCGTTGCCGCCCAGTTCCAGGGACAGCTTCTTGAGGGTCGGCGCGCACTGCTCCATCAGCTTGATGCCGACACCGGTGGAGCCGGTGAACGAGAGCTTGCGCACGATGGGGTTGGCGCACAGCTCGCCGCCCACTTCGCGGGAGCGCTCGGCATCGGCCGGCAGCACGCTGAACAGGCCGGCCGGAATGCCGGCGCGCTCGGCCAGCACGGCCAGCGCCAATGCACTGAACGGCGTCTGCGGCGCCGGCTTGAGCACCATGGCGCAGCCGGCGGCAAGGGCCGGGCCGGCCTTGCGGGTGATCATCGCCGCCGGAAAATTCCACGGCGTGATCGCCGCGGCCACGCCGATCGGCTCCTTGGTGACGATCAGCCGCTTGTCGGCCTGATGGCCCGGGATGGTGTCGCCGTAGACGCGCTTGGCTTCCTCGGCGAACCATTCGATGAACGAGGCAGCGTAGAGCACTTCGCCCCGCGCTTCGGCCAGGGGCTTGCCCTGCTCGGCGGTCATGATCTGCGCCAGGTCGTCCTGGTTGGCGAGCATCAGCTCGTACCAGGTGCGCAGGCGCGCGGCGCGCTCCCTGGCGGTCAGCGCGCGCCAGGCCGGCTGCGCCGCCTGGGCGGCCTCGATGGCGCGGCGAGTTTCCTCGGCGCCCAGGTTGGGCACCCGGCCCAGAGACTCTCCATTGGCCGGGTTGAAGATTTCCGTGGTGCTGCCATCGGGTGCATCGCACCACTGGCCGTCGATATAGGCCTGGTGACGCAGCAGATCGGGATCGTTGAGTTGCATAGGTCACTCCTCCAGCCGGGGCGTTGGCGCCCCGGCGGTACTGATGAGGTTGAAAGCGGTCACTCTGCCGGCGGCAGGTCCTTGCTGAAGGTCTGGTCGTTCTCGCCGCGGAAGAAGCGCGTGCCGTAGATCAGCACGCACAGGCCCAGGCCGATGGCGAATGCCCAGGCGGCGCCCTTGATCGCCAGTACCGCGCCGATCACCCCGGCGATACCCAGATCACGCTGGCTGCGCGCCTCCATGATGCCCAGGCGCACGCTGACGTAGCCCTGGATCAGCAGGGTCAGCGCCAGCGCCACGCCGAGGATCGGCTGCACCAGGGTGACCACCGGCAACAGCAGCAGGCCGGTGTTGGTGCCCCAGCGGAACGAACCGACGCCGCCATAGATGGACTTCATCGCCTTGGGGCCGCCCTTGAAGCGCTCGGTGATCACCACCTGCATGGCCGCCCACTGCGGGCCGCACATGGCCACGTCCGGGCCGAACACGCTCATGAAGGCATTGCGCCCGCCGAAGATCAGGTGCGAGCGGTTGGGGTTGAAATCGATCTTCTCGTCAGTGCGCACCTTGCCGCCTTCCTCGAGGATCGCCTTGTTGCTGAGCACGTCGCCGAACACCACCAGGTAGGCGGCCAACACCGTGGGCAGGGCAGTGAGGAACATCATCAACGGCGGCATGCCGAGACCGAACACGGTGTATTCCTGCCACAGGGTGACGAAGTCCGGCTTGCTGATGCCCCACTCGATGCTCGGCCACGGCGCTTCACCAAAGATCGGCGCGACGATCACTGCCAGGAGGATGATCGGGAAAATGCCCAGCTTGGCGAAATTCCACCAGAAGCGGCTGCGCTTCTTCAGTTCCTGGAAATGCAGGGAGAACACCAGGTAGAAGGCCACGCCGATGGCGATGGAAATGGTCCACGGAAAGGCGTCGAAGCGACCGCCTTCCTTGAACACGGTGACCACCGCACTTAGGCCGGCGCCCATGATGATCCCGGCCTTGAGCGCCGAGGGCACCAGCGACACCACCTTGCGCGCCATGCCGGTCATGCCCAGGCCGATGGAAAATATCCCCAGCATCAGCTGGAAGGCGATTAGCGCATGCACCCGCTCCGGGCCCTCCGGGAACTGGCTGCAATAGGCCATGAGCATGGGGATGGCCGGGGTGATCCAGCCCGGCACCACGGGGTCGCCGAGCAGATGGTGCACCAGGTACAGCAGGCCGTTGAGCATGACCACCGCCAGCGCCACCTCGAAGGGCATGCCGAGAAACTCGGTCATCAGCGGGATCGCCGCCAGGTCCACCGCGCACATGAGCAGGCCCTGCATGTAGTCGGAGAGTTCGAAGCGGTAGTGGATGAAAGGCAGGCGCAGCTTGAAAGGCCCAAGGGGCGTGTAAGGCGCTTCCGGGCCTTGTTGATGCAGTTCGGACATATGGATTACCAGTGTTATTAGTATCGTTCGTAAACCAGCACGCCCCGGCGGAACCGGGGCGCTTTCATCAGGTGCAGCAGGTGATTCAGTAGGCGGCGCGGTAGATCTGCTCGATGTCGCCGGCGGTCAGGCGCCGCGGGTTATTGCGCATCAGGCGGTCGATCTTGCTGGCCTCCTCGGCCATCGCCGGGATGGCGTCCTCGGGCACGTTGAAGCTGCGCATGCCCTTGGGGATGTCGACGCTGGCGCACAGCTCGGCCATGGCCTCGACGGCCAGGTCGGCGGCGGCCTTGTCGCTCAGGCCATGGGTCTGCACGCCCAGGGCGGCGGCGATCTCGGCCATGCGCTCGACGCAGGCCAGCTTGTTCCAGGCCATCACGTAGGGCAGCAGCAAGGCGTTGCTGACCCCATGGGCGATGTTGAAGCGCCCGCCCAGCGGGTAGGCCAGGGCGTGCACGGCGCCGACCCCGGCGTTGCCGAAGGCCATGCCGGCCATCAGGCTGGCGGTGGCCATGTCTTCCCGCGCCTTGAGGTCGGCCGGGTTGGCATAGGCCTTGGGCAGCGCCTTGGCGATCAGCCTGATGGCACCGATGGCCAGGGCATCGGTGATCGGCGAGGCATTCACCGACAGGTACGATTCCACCGCGTGCACCAGGGCATCGACGCCGCTGGCGGCGGTCACGCTGCGCGGGCAGGTCAGGGTCATCACCGGGCTGACCAGGGCGACGTCGGGCAGCAGGTAATCGCTGACGATGCCTTTTTTCAACTGCGCCTGCTTGTCCGACAGGATCGACACGTTGGTCACTTCCGAGCCGGTGCCGGCGGTGGTCGGGATCGCGATCAGCGGCGGGCCCTTGCGCTTGATCTGGTCGACGCCGAACAGCGCTTCCAGCGCGCCGTCATGACCGACGTAGCCGGCAACTGCCTTGGCGATGTCGATGGCGCTGCCGCCACCGACACCGATCAGGCCATCGTGACCGCCGTCGCGATACACCTTGGCGCAGGCCTCGACGATGGCGATCTCCGGCTCCGGCTCCACGCCATCGAAGATGCCGTAGGCGCGCTCGCCGAGTTGCTTGAGCACGTGATCCACGGTGCCGGACTTGATCAGGATGGCGTCGCTGACGATCAACGGATTGTTGATCTTCAGGCGGGGCAGCTCGTGTGCCAGTTGCTCGACGGCGCCCTGGCCGGTGAGCAGCTTGTTGGCGATCTTGAAGGCGGAGGTAGTCATCATCAGGCCCTTTTATGCGTTGTCTTGCGGGACGGGTTCGGGCCTGTCATAGCGATTCCTGTGCCAGCCGGGCGAAACCCTCGTGGTAGACGGGTTGCGTCGATCTGTCACAGGTCAGCGGCGCTGGTTTCCGATCAGCAAATGGATCAAGGGCCTGCCATTTGATCCATTTTCCAATCAGCCTTGTTCCCAGCGCTTCATCTTCTGCACCAGCGTCGCCTGGCTGAGACCGAGCGCCTTGGCCGCCTCGCGGGTGGTCTTGTGCTGCACCAGGGCCTTGCGGATCAGCCGCCGCTCGAGCTGCTCGACCTGCTTGCGCAGCGGCAGGCTTTCATTGCCCGCATCCGCCGTCGACAGACGCATCTCCTCGGGCAGGTCGAACAGCTCCACGGCCTCGCCGGTGCAGGTGACCACCAAGCGTTCGACCAGATTGATCAGCTCGCGAATGTTGCCGGGCCAGGCGTAGTCGGTGAGCGCATCCAGCGCTTCCAGCCCCCAGGTCAGCTCACGGCCGTAGCGCGCGTTGAACTCGGCCAGGTAGAAGTCGAGCAGCGGCTGGATTTCCTCCGGCCGCTCGCGTAGCGCCGGGATATGGATCGGCACCACGTTGAGGCGATAGTAGAGGTCGGCACGAAAGCGCCCGTCGGCGACCATCTGGCGCAGGTCGTGGTGGGTGGCGGTGATGATGCGCACGTCCACTTCCTTGAGCTCCAGGCCGCCCACGGGAATGAAGCGGCTCTCCTCGATCACCTTGAGCAGCTTGACCTGCAGGGCCAGCGGCAGGTCGCCGATCTCGTCGAGAAACACCGTGCCGTGATGGGCCAGCTCCAGCAGGCCGCGCTTGCCCTTGCTGCCGGCGCCGGTAAAGGCGCCCGCCACGTAGCCGAACAGCTCGGCCTCGATCAGGTTCTCCGGCAGCGCGCCGCAGTTGAGCGCCAGGAACGGCTGGGCCGCGCGCGGGCTGCGCTTGTGGATGTACTGGGCGATCAATGTCTTGCCGACGCCGGTTTCGCCCTGCAGCAGCACTTTCACGTCGCTGGCGGCCACCTGCCGGGCCTGGCCGAACAGGCGCCCCGAGGCCGGGTGGTTGGCCACCGGCGAGGCGTCGAGCAAATCGTCACGCTGGCCGGCGTGCAGCTTCGCGGTACTGTTGCGCAACTGCTTGAGCTGCTGCAGTTCATCGCGTTCGTGCTTGATGCGCAGCAGTTCTGTCATGTCGCGCACCGTGCTGACCACGTAGCGCACATGGCCGGCCGCATCGAGAATCGGCGTACCGCTGACCAGCAGGCGCTTGCCCTGGCTGACGCTCTGCATCAGCGACAGCGCCTTGCCCTCCTTGAGCACCCGCAGCGACACCGACTGGGAGATCACCCCCTGCTCCACCAGCGCCTGCATGTGCTGGCCGACCACATCCTCGCTGCGCAGGCCGGTCAGCCGCTCATAGGCGCCGTTGACCTTGAGGGTGATGCCATCGGCGTCGGTGATGTAGACGCCGTCGTGCAGCGCATCGAGCAACTCGCGAAAACTGGGATCGTTGAAATCCATGGGCTTTCCAGGTACGGGCAGAAGACCTGGCAGTGTACTCGCTGGATGATCGGGCATAAAAAACCGCCGCAACCCGAGGGGCTGCGGCGGTTACGGCTACGCCGCGGAAGAGGTCATTCGTTGACCTGGGTGCGCATCTTCTCGCTGCGCCCGCGCAGCCATTCCAGGATCAGCAGCAGCAGGATCGAGAAGCCGATCAGCAGGGTCGCCGCGGCGGCGATGGTCGGGCTGAGGTTCTCGCGGATGCCGCTGAACATCTGCCGCGGCAGGGTGACCTGCTCGGGGCCGGCGAGGAACAGCGTGACCACCACTTCATCGAACGAGGTAGCGAAGGCGAACAGCGCGCCGGAGATCACGCCCGGCGCGATCAGCGGCAGGGTCACCCGGCGGAACGCGGTGATCGGCGAGGCGCCGAGGCTGGCCGCGGCGCGTACCAGGTTGTAGTTGAAGCCCTGCAGGGTCGCCGACACGGTGATGATCACGAAGGGCACACCCAGCACCGCATGCACCACGATCAGCGACAGGTAGCCGTTGGCCAGGCCCAGGGGCGCGAAGAACAGGTAGCTGGCGACGCCGACGATCACCACCGGCACCACCATCGGCGAGATCAGCAGGCTCATCACCAGCGCCTTGCCGCGAAACTCCGAGCGGGTCAGGCCGATGGCGGCCAGGGTGCCGAGGATCATGGCCAGCACGGTCGCCGCCGGGGCGATGATCATGCTGTTCTTCAACGCACGCATCCAGCCGGCCGAGCCGAAGAAGTCCTCGTACCAGCGCATCGAGAACCCTTGCATCGGGTAGATCAGAAAGGTGCCGGAGTTGAACGACAGCGGCACGATCACCAGGATCGGCAGCACCAGGAACAACAGCACCAGGCCGCAGAGCAGGCGCAAACCGTAGTACCAGGCGCGCTCGACGGGAGACATATAAGGACTCAGCATTTTCTAATCTCCGCTCGTTAACCCAGACGCAACCGACCCGCACCCACCAACCAGCTGTACACCACGTAGAGCAGCAGCGTGGCGACCAGCAGCAAGCCGCCCAGCGCGGTGGCCATGCCCCAGTTGATGGTGGTGTTGGTGTAGAAGGCGACGAAGTAGCTGACCATCTGGTCGCTCGGGCTGCCGAGCAGCGCGGGCGTGATGTAGTAGCCGATGGACAGGATGAACACCAGCAGGCAACCGGCGCCGACGCCGGCCAGGGTCTGCGGGAAATACACCCGCCAGAAGCTGGCGAACGGGTGGCAGCCCAGGGAGATCGCGGCGCGCATGTAGGTCGGCGAGATGCCCTTCATGACGCTGTAGATCGGCAGGATCATGAACGGCAGCATGATGTGCACCATGGAGATGTACACGCCGGTGCGGTTGAACACCAGTTCCAGCGGCTGGTCGATGATGCCGATCTTGATCAGCGCCGAGTTGATCAGCCCGCCCGACTGCAGCAGTACGATCCAGGCCGCCACGCGCACCAGGATCGAGGTCCAGAACGGCAGCAGCACCATGATCATCAGCAGATTGCCCTGGCGGGTCGGCAGGTTGGCCAGCAGATACGCCAGCGGATAGGCCAGCGCCAGGCAGATGGCGGTGATCACCGCGCCCATCCAGAAGGTGCGGGCGAAGATGTCCAGGTAGATGGCCTGGTCCGGGGTGGTCTTGACCACCGCACCGGCGTCGTCGACGCGATGGTCCAGGGCGGCGAGCAGGTAATAGGAGGTCCAGGAACTGCTGTTGCGGCGGATCACCTGCCAGTAGGCGGGGTCGCCCCAACGCTCGTCGAAGGACTCCAGCGCCTCCTTGTAGGAAGCAGGCTCGGCCTCGAACGGCAGCGCGCGGCCGGTCTTGGCCAGCAGGCTGCGGTAGCCGGCCAGCTCCATGTTCAGGCGCTTGGACAGGTCGCCGAGCTTCTGCTGTTCGCGGGCCTCGGCCAGGTCCAGGGCCAACGCCTTGTAGACGGGCTCTTCGGGCAGGCCGCGGCCGTCCCAGCCGTCGATGGCCTCGACGGTGCGCGGCAGCGAGCCGACCACGTCCGGGTTATCCACGCTGCGGTTGAGCAGCGCCACGATCGGCACCAGAAAGGTGAACACGAGAAACAGCACCAGCGGCAGGATAAGGGCCTGGGATTTCAGGCGATTCATCCGCTCGGCGCGCGCCAGGCGCTGCTTGAGCGTGGGGCCGGCGACCTCGGCATGGGGCACTGCTAGGGCCATGGGGATAACTCCGGTGAAGCGGATAAGAATTCGGGGGTAAAGCCGGAGCGCCCGCACGCGGACGCTCCTTGCAACAGGTGAGCGCTGGTGGCGTTCACCGCATTACGCCGGGCCGTTACTTGGCAGCCCAAGCGTTGAAGCGCTGCTCCAGCACTTCGCCGAAGTCGGCCCAGAAGGTCACGTCCATGGCCACCTGGTTGGCGATGTTCTGCGGTGCGGTGGGCAGGTCGGCGGCGACCTTGGCATCGAGCAGATCGACGGCTTTCGGGTTCACCGGGCCGTAAGCGATGTTTTCCGAATAGGTCTTCTGGGTTTCCGGCTGCAGGGTGAAGGCGATGAACTTCATGGCCTCATCCTTGTTCTTAGCGCCCTTGGGGATGGCCCAGGCGTCGAAGTCGTAGATGCCACCGTCCCACACCACTTTCAGGCTGCTGCCCTCCTTCTGGGTGGCGGCGATGCGGCCGTTGTAGGCCGAGCTCATGACCACGTCACCGGAAGCGAGGTACTGCGGCGGCTGGGCGCCGGCTTCCCACCACTGGATGTACGGCTTGAGCTCGTCGAGCTTCTTGAACGCGCGCTCCTGGCCGTCCTTGCTCGCCAGCACCTTGTAGACGTCTTTCGGCGCAACGCCGTCGGCCATCAGGGCGAACTCGAGGGTGTACTTGGCGCCCTTGCGCAGGCCGCGCTTGCCGGGGAATTTCTTCACGTCCCAGAAATCCGCCCAGCCCGTCGGCGCGGTGCTCAGCTTGTCGGCGTTGTAGGCCATCACGGTCGACCAGACGAAGAAGCCGACGCCGCACATGGAGGCAGCGCCCGGTACCAGGGCACTCTTGTCACCGACTACGGCGTAGTCGATCTCTTCGAACAGGTCTTCGTCGCAACCACGGGCCAGCTCGGGGGACTCGACCTCGACCAGGTCCCAGGACACGCTGTTGGTGTCGACCATGGCCTTGACCTTGGCCATTTCACCGTTGTATTCGCCGGCGATGATCTTGCCGTTACCCGCCGCTTCCCACGGCTGGTAGTAGGCCTTGACCTGGGCATCCTTGTTGGCGCCACCGAAGTTGATGACGGTGAGATCTGCAGCCTGAACCTGTGCAGCGCAAACCAGGCCCAGTGTCAGCGCGGAAAGGGAGAATAGCTTCGACATTTTTATGTTGGCTCCAAGTGCTGTGGTAAAGCGCAAAACGCCGATCATTCCGCCGACAGCGGATCGAGGGCGCGAACGTGCTCGACCTGCCAGCCGAGCGGGATCACATCACCGACCGCGAGCGCAGGGTCGAGCTCGGCGATCGGTTGCTTGACGAAGAAATCGGTCTTGCCACAGACCTCCAGGCGCACGCGCACGTGGTCGCCCAGGTAGATGAACTCCGATACACGGCCGGAGAAGCGGTTGTCGCAGCCCTCGGCCGCGGCATTCAGGCGGATGCGCTCCGGGCGAATCGACAGGCTCACCGCATCGCCCGGCTGGCCGACGTTGACGGCCAGGGCCTGGACCTTTTCGCCACGCGCCAGCTGCACGGTGCAGGTGTCGCCCGTGCGCTCGACCAGCTCACCGGCGAAGCGGTTGTTCTCACCGATGAACTGGGCCACGAAGGTGTTGCGCGGCGACTCGTAGAGTTCGCGCGGCGGGGCGATCTGCTGGATCTCGCCCTGGTGGAACACGGCGACGCGATCGGACATGGTCAGCGCTTCGCTCTGGTCGTGGGTCACGTAGACCACGGTCACCCCAAGGCGCTGGTGGATGTGCTTGATCTCCATCTGCATGTGCTCGCGCAGCTGCTTGTCGAGCGCACCGAGCGGCTCGTCCATCAGCACCAGCTGCGGCTCGAACACCAGTGCCCGAGCCAGGGCCACGCGCTGCTGCTGGCCCCCGGAGAGCTGGGCCGGGTAGCGGCCGGCGAAGGCGTCCAACTGCACCATCGACAGCGAGCGCTTGACCTTCTCGCCGACGTCGGCCTTGCTCATGCCGCGCACGCTGAGCGGAAAGGCCAGGTTCTCGGCTACCGTCATGTGGGGGAACAACGCGTAGTTCTGGAACACCATGCCGATGTCGCGCTTGTGCGGCGGCACGTTGTTCAGGCGCTTGCCGGCCAGGGTGATCTCACCGGCGGTGGGCGTCTCGAAACCGGCCAGCATCATCAGGCTGGTGGTCTTGCCGGAGCCGGACGGCCCGAGCAGGGTCAGGAACTCGCCCTTGCGAATATCCAGGTTGAGATCTTTGACGATCAGGTTCTCGCCGTCGTAGCTCTTTTGCACGCCACGAAAGCTGACCAGGATGTCGCTCGAAGAAGTGTCGCCCATCACCGCACCTGCCTGTTGTTCTACCGTGAGCCAAGACTAGAACCGACGTTGGAGCCTGGAAATCGGGCGTAATGACACTTTGCTATAAGGCAGGCGGAAAGATGCTTGTAGGGCGATCCCTACACAGATGTCGCGATTGGATAAGCGTCAGCCTGACGAGCACGACGCCATGCAGCGCCGCGCGGCGCAGGCTGTCGCAGATGGATAAGTGGCGTGTTCAGAGCCTGTTCAAAGGCTCGCGAGCTAGAGCAATGCAAGGCCTAGGCGGCCCCACAAAAACAGGCGAGGGCCGGTCGGAGTCGCGATCGACTTTACGAGCTGTAAATGAGCAGTCCGACTGGGCTGGCAATCCAGCCTGTTTTTTAACGCCGCAGTGCCGACGCGCAGCAGACTTTGAACAGGTTCTCAGACCAGCTTGTGCTCGACCGCGTAACGCACCAGGTCGGCCACCGAATGCAGGTTGAGCTTCTGCATCAGGCGTGCCTTGTGGGTGCTGATGGTCTTGCTGCTGAGCGCCAGGTGGGCGGCGATCTCGTTGACGCCCTCGCCCTGCACCAGGCGCTCGAACACCGAGAACTCGCGCTCCGACAGCAGCGCATGGGGCGGCCGGGAGTCGGTCAGGCCGACCTCGAAGACCATGCGGTCGGCCAGTTCGGGATCAATGTAGCGCCCGCCGCCGGCGACCTTGCGGATCGCGGTGAGCAGCAACGCCGGGTCGCTGTCCTTGGTGGCGTAGCCGGCGGCGCCGATCTTCAGGGCGCGGGCGGCCATCTGCGCCTCGTCGTGCATCGACAGGACCAGAATCGCCGGTGCCTGGCTCAACGCACGAATCCGCGGAATCGCCTCCAGGCCGTTGACGCCGGGCATGGAGATATCCAGCAGCACCACCTCGCATGGTGTATGCCGCAGGGTTTCCAGCAACTGCTCGCCGTTGCTCGCTTCGCCGACCACCTGCAGGTCACGGGCCATGCCGATCAGTTGCTTGATGCCCTCGCGGACGATGGTGTGGTCTTCGGCCACCAGTACTCGGATCACGGGCTCAACCTCCTAGTCATCGGATGTGCACTCGCTCAGCGGCACCCGCACGCGCAACAGGGTACCTTCGCCGGGCCGGCTGTCGAGGCTCAATTGTCCGCCGAGCATCAGCACCCGCTCGCGCATGCCCACCAGGCCGAAGGAGTCGGCACGGATGGCAGCCGGGTCGAAGCCGCGGCCATCATCGCTGATCGACAGGCGCAGGCTGTCGCCCAGCAGTTCCAGGCGCACCGTTACGGTATGCGCCTGGGCATGGCGCATGACGTTGGTCAGCGATTCCTGAAGGATGCGGAACAGCCCGGTGGCCTTGGCGTCGCTCAGCGGCGGCACGTACTCGGGCACCTCGACCAGGCAGGGAATCTGCGTGCGCGCCTCGAAGCGTCGGGCCTGCCATTCGATGGCCGAGGCGATGCCGGCATCCAGGATCGGCGGACGCAGGGCGGTGGCCACGTCGCGCACCAGCTGGAACAGGTTGGCGATCAGCTTCTTCATGTTGTCCAGGCGCTCGCGCAGGCCGGGGTCGAGGTCGGCGAAGCCCAGTTCGCACATCGAGGTTTCCAGCTTGAGCACGGTGAGCACCTGACCGAGCTCGTCGTGCACCTCGCGGGCGATCCGCGCCTTTTCCTCTTCGCGCACGCTTTCCAGGTGGGCGGACAGGTCGCGCAGGCGCGCCTGGGATTCGGCCAGTGCCAGCTCGTTGCGCTTGTTGTCGCTGATGTCCCAGACCACGCCGTCCCAGATCACCCGGCCGTCGGCCAGGCGCCGGGCCATGGCCTTGATGTCCACCCAGCGCGATTCGCCGGCCTGGGTGAGCATGCGGCCCTGCCAATGCCAGTCGCTGTCGCTGTCGAAGGCCTGGTCCTGGGTGCGGTGGTAGTCGGCCTTGTCGTCCGGATGGACCAGGCTGCGCAGGCCATGGTCGGGCGCCAGCAGGGTGGAGGCCCGATAGCCGACCAGGCTTTCGCTGCCCTCGCCGATAAAGGCGAACAGCGCCGGATCGCCGGGCCGCACGCGCTCCAGGCGAAACACCACGCCCGGCACGTTGGCGGCGATACCCTGCAGGCGCGACTCGCTTTCCTGCAGGGCGGCCAGGGCACGGCGGCGCTCGGTCACGTCAGTGATGAACACCACCAGGTATTCGGTATCGCGGTATTGCAGAAAGCTCAACGACACATCCACCGGCAGGCGGCTGCCGTCGGCGCGCAGGCATTCGGACTCGAAGCGCGGCGGCCGTTCGTCACCCTTGCGCGCCAGGCGCCACAGGTTGAGCCAGCGGTCCATGCTCATGTCCGGTTCGAAATCGCGCAGCGGCCGATCCACCAGCGCGCCGCTGCGGTAACCGAGCATGGCTTCGGCGGCGTGGTTGGCGTAGCGCACGTGGCTGTCCCAGTTGACCCAGAGGATGCCCACCGTGCTGTTATCGATGGAGAACTGCGACAGGCGCAAGGCGTCGCGGGCGATCTCCCGCAGCTCCACCTCGTGGCGCGCGGCGAGCAGGCGAAACTCCAGGGTGTCGCGCTGGTGGCGCAGCCACAGCGCCAGCGCCAGCGCGAACACCAGCAACAGACCGAGCAGCAGGCTGATGGCACGCCAGAAGCTCGCCGAACTTTCCTGTTGCAGGTAGCTCGGCGGCAGCCAGCGGTTGTGCAGGTCATCGAGCTCGCGGGCCGACAGGTTGCGCAACGCGACGTCGATGATCGCCGACAACTCCGGCAGGTCGCGCCGTGTGGCCACCCGCAGCAACTGCGGGAAGCCGATATCACCGACGATGGCCAGGCCGAGAAACTCCGGTTCCCGGGACAGGCGCCCCAGCTGCGCCTCATCGAGCACCGCATAGCTGGCCTGCTGATTGACGACGCGCTGCAGCGCCTGGCGCGGGGAATTGGTGATGTCCAGCTTGAGCTTCGGGTAGCTGCTGCGCAGGTAGTCGAGCACCGCATCGGAGCCCTTCAGGGCAACCGGTGAGCGGCCGTCGAGCTGTTCCAGATCGACCGCGCCACCGCCGTCACGCTCGCCGACCAGCAGGTGCGAGACACGCAGAAAGGGATCGGAAAACACCCAGCGTCTCAGCCCGGCCGGGGTCTGGCTAAGGCCCGCGGCCAGATCGAGCTGATCGCTGCGCAGCGCCTGTTCCAGTTCCTCCGCCGTCTGGAAGGTGCGCCAGCGCACCTGCACGCCCATCTGCGCGGCCAGGGTGTTGACGATCTCCACGTTGGCCCCGGTCAGGCGGTGCAGGCGGCGGTCGAGCTGGGCGTAGGGCGGCTGCAGCACCACGCCGGCACGCAGCAATGGATTGGCGGCGAGCCATTGCTGCTGCGCGGCATCGAAGATGGCCGCCGGCGCCGCTGGCGGCTGATCCGCCCATAGCGTGGCGGGGATGCTCAGGATCAGAAGAAACAGCCAGCGCAGGATCATGCACGAACACCAGAAACGAATTGGAAGCCGCCAAGCTGGACACTGGTGGCACAGGCCGCATTAAGCACCATCAGGATCTGACAAATCCACGACAAGTGATTAGGCTGCCCTGCATCGAATACTTTCAGGCCCTGCCATGACACGCCTTCGCCACCTGCCCCGCTACGCCCTGTGCCTGACCCTGCTGGCCGGTGCCCTGGCCGTGCATGCCGAACAGAGCCCACCCGTCAAAGACGGCGAAAAAGCCGAGGCCAAGCCCGCACAGCGGGCGTCACTGCCCGAGCGCAGCGACCTCGAAGCATTGGCTCTAGAGCGCCAACTGGCCGCCACCGAGCAGCAGCAGCTCGACGCCGCCGGCACCACATTTCTCGCGCTCTGGCGACCGGCCAATGACCCGGCCCCCATGGGTGCGGTGATCCTGATTCCCGGGGATGAAGAGAGTGCCGACGCGCCCCCCACTGTCGGCCCGCTGCGCCGCAGGTTGCCAGACGCCGGCTGGCACAGCCTGAGCCTGACCTTGCCGGACCCCCAGGGTGCCAACCTGCCGGTGCGGGTCGCCGAGCCGCCTGCGAGCGGAGACGGCAAAGCTGCCGAGGCCCCGGCAGAAAAGGCCCCAGAGCCGACCACCCCGGCCCCGCCAAGCGAAGCACCGTCGGCTGACGCAGAGGCGGCACGGGCGGCCCATGTCGAACGGGTATTCGCGCGTATCGATGCCGGCATCGCCTTTGCCGGCCAGCAGCAGGCCAAGGTCGTGGTGCTGCTCGGCCATGGCAGCGGCGCCTACTGGGCGGCGCGTTACATCGCCGAGCGCAAACCCGCCAATGTGACCCATCTGGTGTTGGTGGATACCCGCCAGCCGGAGGGTTTCGACGCGCCGTTCAATGACCTGCTGGCGCAGCTCACCGCCAAGGTCGGCGATTTCTATTACCGCGACAGCGCCAGTGCTCGGCAGGCGGCGTTGGCACGCAAACAACTGAGTCAGCGGCAGAAACAGCCTGCCCTGGTGCAGGTCAGCCTGGATGCCCTGCCGGGCAATCCCGACGTTGCCCAGGAACAGCTGTTCCGTCGTCTGCGCGGCTGGCTGGACAAGCACGCCGGCGGCGCCAGGTAGGCGCCAGGCCGCTCAGCGGAAGCCGCGGCGCTGGCGAATCAGCGCGTAGGCATTGTGCAGTTCGCGGGTCGCTTCGGTGGCCTCACGCACCTTCTCGGGCGCCGCACCGCTGCCGGCCATCTTGTCGGGGTGGTGGCGGCTGAGCAGGCGGCGATAGGCCTTCTTGATCTGCTGTACGTCACTGTCTGCCGTCACGCCGAGCAGGCGCAGGGCCTGCTGATAGGCGTCGGCGGCCGCGGTCGGCGGGCCGCGACGCGGCGAGTAGCCGGCGCTCAGTGCCTCCTGGGCCTCGGCGGAAACGCCCAGCCACTTGCCCCATAACAGGATCAGTTCGCGCTCTGCCTGGCCCACCTTGCCATCGGCCCAGGCCATGCGCCAGCAGGCGCGCAACAGCTCCTGGGCCTCGCTGCGGCGGCGTTGCAATGGGCCGCGCAGGCTGTCCTGGCCGGTCTTGCCGCGCGCGAAGGCCTCGATGGCTGCCGCCCTGCCGGCCTCGCCCAGCGCCAGGCGCTGCATCTCGGCGCGGGCCTGACGAATGTGCGCCTGCTGCACCACGCCATCGCTCTTGGCCAGGCGCCCCAGCATGACGAACAGCAAGGCGTCGTCACCCACGGCGGACCTGCCCACCAGTCGCTCGCCCAGGGCCTTCCAGCCGCGCAGGCCCAGGCGGCGATCCAGCACCTGGCCGAGCAGGCCGCCGAGCAACAGACCGGGAATGCTTGCCAGGGCGTAGCCGGCCAGCGCCCCCACCAAGGTCAGCGGCCAGTACATCAGCGCTCGCCCTGCAGCAGCGATTCCACTTCGGCCAGGCGCTTGTGGGTGCCGACATCCACCCAGCGGCCGGTGAAGCGCTCGCCCGTCACCTGCTGGCCTGCCATCGCCTGCCTCAGCAAGGGCGCGAGCTTGAACGCGCCGGGCTGGCAGCTGGCGAACAGCACCGGGTTGAGCACGGCGATGCCGCTGTAGGTGAGGCTGTCAGCATCCGCTGCGGCATCCGCTACCCGCCCCTCGACAAGGCCAAAGTCCCCCGTCGGGTGATGGGCGGGATTGTCCACCAGCACCAGGTGAGCCTTTTCGGAAAAGGGCCTGCGCAGGGCCGAAAAATCGTAGTCGGTGAAAATATCGCCGTTGACCACCACGAACGGCTCATCGCCGAGCAGCGGCAGCGCCTTGAAGATACCGCCGCCGGTTTCCAGTGGCTCGCCTTCGGCCGAGTAACGAATGCGCACGCCGTAGCGTCCGCCCTCACCCAGGTAATCTTCGATCTGCTGGCCGAGCCAGGCATGATTGATCACCAGTTCGCTGAAACCCGCGCGCGCCAAGGCCCGTACGTGATACTCGATCAATGGCACGCCGGCGGCGCGCACCAGGGGTTTGGGCGTGTGCAGGGTCAGCGGCCGCAGGCGCTCGCCCTTGCCGGCGGCAAGAATCATCGCCTTCATCGAGCGGCCTCCGCAGCGCCTTTGAGCTGCGCGATCAGCGCGCCGAGTTCGGCCAGCTCCGGGCGCCGCTCGAGCACCGCCTCTATATAAGCGAAGAAGCGTGGCACGTCGGCCAGGTAACGCGGCTTGCCGTCGCGGTGGCAGATGCGCGCGAAGATACCGATCACCTTGAGGTGGCGCTGCACGCCCATCAGGTCGCTGGCGCGTAAGAAGTCCGCCAGCTCATCCTGCACCGCAATGCCGGCGGCGCGCGCCTTGTGCCAGTAGTCTTCGAGCCAGCCCTGCACACGCGCCTCTGGCCAGCTGAGAAAGGCGTCCTTGAACAGGCTGGTGATGTCATAGGTGACCGGCCCGTAGACGGCATCCTGGAAATCCAGCACGCCGGGGTTGGGTGCGCTGAGCATCAGGTTGCGCGGCATGTAGTCGCGGTGCACCAGCACCTTGGGCTGTGCCAGGGCGCTGTCGATCAGCAGCGTGCAGATACGCTGCCAGGCGGCCTGCTGCTCGCCATTCAGGGTAAGGCCGAGCTCGCGGGCGACGTACCAATCCGGAAACAATTGCAGCTCGCGGCGCAGCAAGGCCTCGTCGTAGTGCGGCAGGCCGGCATCCATCGGCAATTGCTGATAGGCCAGCAGGGCATCGATGGCGGGCGCGAACAGCTGACCGGCATTGTCGCCGTCGATCACCTCCAGATAGGTCTGGCGGCCCAGGTCGCTGAGCAGCAGAAAGCCCTGTTCGAGATCCGCCCCGTGGATCTGCGGCACGTTAAGCCCGGCGCGGGCGAGCAGATTGGCCACCTCGACGAAGGGCCTGCAGTTCTCCTGCGGCGGTGGCGCATCCATCAGGATCAGGCTGCGCCCATCCGCCTCCCAGCGGAAATAGCGGCGAAAACTGGCGTCGCTGCTGGCCGGCTGCAGCACGGCATCCGGCACCGCCCCCCAGCCGTTGGAAGCGAACAGGGCCTGCAGCTGCGGCTCGAGCCACTGCTGCAGGCGTTGCAGACGTACATCGTGATCAGGCATTGCAAGGGTCTCCGACGGCGCTAGCCGTTGCGCGGGTCATGCTTTATTATCCAGCATCTTTTTCAGCCCATCGAGAGGCGTGCGGCCCCTGGGCCAAAAGCGCACAGGAAGCCCGGAAAACAAGATGGCAGTAAAATACCCCGCTTTTCGCAAGAAATTCCCGCTTCTGGTAACGGGTGGCCTGTTGGCCCTGCAGCCCTTCGCCAGCCCATTCGCCACCGCTGCCGAACAATTCGACTGCCAGGCATCGCCGACCGGCGGTTGGGCCTGTGCACCGAAATCCAGCAACGCCAACCTGCCGAGCCGGCCGACCCACAGTGCCAACTCGGTCAGCGCGGGTACCGGCGCGACGGCTGCCGCCCAGCCTGATACCAAGGCTGCGCCGACGCAAGTGACCGAAGCCGGTGGCCGTGCCCTGGCCTCGCGCAGCGCCGACTACAGCCACCTGGACTGGGTGCCGCGCGAGAAGCTCACCAGCGCGCAGTTGGCAGAGATCGGCCCGGCTTGCTCCGGCGCCTACATCGAGCCTAGCCGCCCGGGCATGAACGACACCACGCCGATGAGCGAAGCGCCGATGTTCGTATCGGCCAAGGCGTCGCGCTACCAGCAGGAAGAGCAGGTCGCGACCCTCGCCGGTGACGTGGTCGTACGCCAGGCCGGCATGCAGGTCGAGGCCGACGAGGCCAACCTGCACCAGGCCGAAAACCGTGGCGAGCTGGTCGGCAACGTCCGCCTGCGCGACAAGGGCGCCCTGGTGGTGGGCGACCGTGGCGAGCTGCAACTGGACAACGGCGAAGCGCGCATCGACAACGCCGAGTTCGTGATGCACGCCGCCCACGCGCGCGGCAGCGCAGCCTACGCCAAGCGTGAAGAGACCGCGATCATCCGCCTCAAGGACGGTACCTATACCAGTTGCGAACCGGGCAGCAACGCCTGGCACCTGACCGGTAACAACATCACCCTGAACCCGGCTACCGGCTTCGGCACCGCGACCAACGTCACGCTGCGGGTCAAGGATTTCCCGGTGTTCTACACGCCGTACATCTACTTCCCGATCGACGACCGTCGCCAGTCCGGCTTCCTGCCGCCGAGCTTCGGCAGCTCCGGCAGCAACGGCCTGACCCTGCAAACTCCGTACTACTTCAACCTGGCGCCGAACTTCGACGCCACCCTGTACCCGACCTACATGGCCAAGCGCGGCCTGCTGCTCGAAGGCGAGTACCGCTACCTGACCCGCAACAGCGAAGGCCAGCTCGGCGCTGCCTACCTGGACGACCAGGAGGACGAGCGCAAGCTGCAGTCCGGCTACAAGGACCAGCGCTGGATGTACAGCTGGCAGCACAAGCAGGGCCTCAACGACCGCCTGCTGGCCGAGGTCGACTACACCGATATCAGCGACCCCTACTACTTCCAGGATCTGAAGACCGATCTGGGCATCGAAACCTCCAGCTATGTCGATCAGCGTGGCACGCTGACCTGGCGCGGTGACAGCTATACGGCGCGACTCAATGCCCACGCCTACGAGCTGGCCACCATTACCGACGTGACGCCTTACGATCGCCTGCCGCAGATCACCCTGGACGGCCAACTGCCGTTCGAGCCGGGCGGTCTGAATTTCACCTACGGCACCGAGCTGGTACGTTTCGAGCGTGACCTGCGCAACGGCAACTACATCGATCAGAATGGCAACGTCGAAGGCCCGTGGAACGACGTGAATATCCTGGGCCTGGCCCGCGCCAACGGCACCCGCATGCATGTGGAGCCAGGCGTAAGCCTGCCGCTTGACTGGAGTTGGGGCTACGTCAAACCGCAGATCAAGTACCTGCAGACCAACTACGACCTGGATATCGATCAGCGCGGTAGAGACGATATCGCCAGAGGCGCTGTCGCTGGTGAAGAATTCAGTAGCAGCCAGAACCGTGGCGTCGGCCTGTTCAGCGTCGACAGCGGCCTGTATTTCGATCGCCAGACTTCGCTGTTCGGCCGCGAAGCTCGTCAGACCCTCGAACCGCGTCTGTTCTATCTCTATGTACCGGAAGAAGACCAGACCGATATCCCGGTGTTCGATAGCAGCGAGAGCACCTTCAGCTACGCCTCGCTGTGGCGTGAGAATCGCTTCAGCGGCAAGGATCGTATCGGCGACGAAAACAAGATATCCCTCGGCGTGACCAGCCGCTGGATCGAGGCCAACGGCTTCGAGCGTCAGCGCTTCAGCATCGGCCAGGCCTTCTATTTCGAAGACCGCAAGGTGCAGATGCCGGGTATCGACTACCGCACCCGCGATGAGGCGCAATCGTCGGTATCGCCTTATGCCCTGGAGTACATGTACCGCTACAACCAGGACTGGCGCTTCACTTCGGATTTCAACTGGGATCCGGACAGCCACCGTACGCGTTCGGGCAGCGCCATGTTCCATTATCAGCCAGCGGACAACCCGCGCAAGATCGTCAATGCCGGCTATCGCTATCGCAACGACACCCTCAACTACGACCAGAGCACCGGGCGCTGGGGCTTCGGTAGCGACTACGGTGAAGAGGGCACAAGCACCTTCATCAAGGACTACTACAAGATCAGCCAGCATGACTTCTCGGTCATCTGGCCAATCGGCCCGCAGTGGAGCCTGATCTCGCGCTGGCAGTACGACTACGGTCGCAACCGCACCCTGGAAGCCTTTGGCGGCTTCGAGTACGACAGTTGCTGCTGGAAGCTGCGCGTCATCAACCGCTACTGGATCGACTACGACGAGGTCAGCCTCAACCCCTCGCGCAACGACGAACCAGACAGCGGCATCTTCCTGCAGATCGTCCTCAAAGGCCTGGGTGGCGTGACTGGCAACAACGTTGAGACATTCCTCGACCAAGGCATTCAAGGTTACCGTGAACGTGAAGAGCAAGCTCGCTGAGTGCGTGCGCCCGCTGCTGCTGGGCGCACTGTTTCTGGGTACCGCGGCGCACGCCGATGTACAGCCTCTCAACCGCGTGGTGGCGATCGTCGATAACGACGTGATCATGCAGACCCAGCTCGACGCCCGGGTGCGCGAGGTGCAACAGACCATCGCCAAGCGCGGCGCCGAGGTGCCGCCGGCCAACGTGCTGACCCAGCAGGTGCTGGATCGCCTGATCCTGGAAAACATCCAGCTGCAGATGGGCGAGCGCTCCGGCATTCGCATCGGCGACGAAGAACTCAACCAGGCCATGGCCACCATTGCCCAGCGCAACGGCATGACCCTCGAGCAGTTCCGCGACGCCCTGGCCAGGGACGGCCTGTCGTTCAACGACGCCCGCGACCAGGTGTCCCGCGAGATGATCATCAGCCGTGTGCGCCAGCGCCGGGTGGCCGAGCGCATTCAGGTCACCGAGCAGGAAGTGAAGAACTTCCTCGCCTCCGACCTGGGCAAGATGCAGCTGTCCGAAGAGTTCCACCTGGCCAACATCGTCATCCCCGTTCAGGAAGATGCCTCCCCCGATGCGCTGCAAGCTGCCGAGCGCCGGGCCCAGGACATTTACCAGCAAGCGCGCCAGGGCGCCGATTTCGGCCAACTGGCGATCGCCAACTCGGCCAGTGAAACGGCGCTGGACGGTGGCGACATGGGCTGGCGCAAGGCCGCGCAGTTGCCGCCGCCATTCGACGCCATGATCAGCGCCATGAACGTTGGCGATGTCACCGAGCCGATCCGCACCCCAGGTGGTTTCATCCTCCTCAAGGTGCTGGAAAAGCGTGGCGGTGAGGCCGCGGCGGTGCGCGAGGAAGTGAACGTACGCCACATCCTGATCAAGCCGAGCGAAATCCGCACCGACGCCGAGGCCAAGGTACTGGCCGAGCGCCTGTATCAACGCATCGAGTCCGGGGAAGACTTCGCCGAGCTGGCGAAGAATTTCTCCGAAGACCCGGGCTCGGCCCTCAACGGCGGCAGCCTCAGCTGGATCGACCCGAATGCTCTGGTACCGGAGTTCCGCGAGGTGATGAACAACACCGCCAGCGGTGAGGTTTCCAAGCCCTTCAAGAGCCAGTTCGGCTGGCACGTGCTGCAGGTCATGGGCCGTCGCGCCACTGACAGCAGCGAGCAGGTGCGCGAGCAACAGGCGCTGAATTTGCTGCGCAACCGCAAGTACGAAGAAGAGCTGCAAACCTGGCTGCGTCAGATTCGCGACGAAGCCTATGTGGAGATCAAGCTGTAACCCAGCCTGACGCTCATGAAAGCCCGGCCAAGCGCCGGGCTTTTTCATGCAGGCCTGGGCTAGAATCGCGCTCTCTCCACCACGAGACCGGATCATGCCCGACAGTCTGCGCTTCGCCCTCACCCCTGGAGAACCCGCCGGTATCGGCCCGGACCTGTGCCTGTTGCTTGCCCGCCAGCGGCAGACCCATGCGCTGATCTGCGTCGCCAGCCGGGCACTGATGCAGGCGCGCACGGCGGAGCTGGGGCTGCAGATCGACCTGATCGACGCCACGCCTGATGCCTGGCCGACCCAGCCTGCCCCAGCAGGCAGCCTGTACATCTGGGATACACCGCTGGGCGAGCCGGTGGTCGCCGGCGAGCTCAACAAAGCCAATGCCGCCTACGTTCTGCAAACCCTGACCCGAGCGGCCCAGGGCTGTCTGGACGGCAGCTTCGCCGGCCTGGTCACCGCCCCGGTGCACAAGGGCATCATCAACGAGGCGGGAATGGCATTCTCCGGCCATACCGAATTTCTCGCCGACCTGACCGGTACCCCCCAGGTGGTGATGATGCTGGCAACCCGCGGCCTGCGGGTTGCCCTGGTCACTACCCACCTGCCACTCAAGGACGTGGCCAGCGCCATCACCGCCGAGCGCCTGCAGCGGGTAACGCGCATCCTCCACGCTGACCTGCGCGACAAGTTCGGCATTGCAGCACCGCGCATACTGGTCTGCGGCCTCAACCCCCATGCCGGCGAAGGCGGCCACCTGGGGCGCGAGGAGATCGAGATCATCGAGCCTGCACTCGAGCAATTGCGTGCCGAAGGCATGGATCTGGTCGGCCCGCTGCCGGCCGACACGCTGTTCACGCCCAAGCACCTGGAGCATTGCGACGCGGTGCTTGCCATGTATCACGACCAGGGCCTGCCGGTGCTCAAGTACAAGGGCTTTGGGGCCGCGGTGAACGTGACCCTGGGCCTGCCGATCATCCGTACTTCGGTGGACCACGGCACCGCGCTGGATCTTGCCGGCACCGGGCGCATTGAGTGCGGCAGCCTGCAGGTCGCCCTGGAAACCGCCTACGAGATGGCGCACAGCCGCCTGCTCCCGTGAGCGACTTGCCTGGAGTGGCGAGCGGCGCCGCTCGACAGGCGTTCCCTGCTAAACTGCGCGTTTTCGCCTGACCGCTTTACGCGCTTGCTTGATGCTTGCAGCTTGAAGCCTGGAGCTGCTTTTCAGATGTCCGAGCCTTACCAACACCGCGCGCGCAAGCGCTTCGGCCAGAACTTCCTTCATGACGCCGGGGTGATTCACCGTATCCTGCGCGCCATCCATGCCCGCGAAGGCGAGCACCTGCTGGAGATCGGCCCGGGCCAGGGCGCACTCACCGAGGGCCTGCTCAACAGCGGCGCACAGCTCGACGTGATCGAGCTGGATCTGGACCTGATCCCGATCCTGCAGGCCAAGTTCGCCGACCAGCCGCGCTTTCGCCTGAACCAGGGCGATGCCCTCAAATTCGATTTTTCGACCCTGCAGGCAGCGCCCAACAGTCTGCGGGTGGTCGGCAACCTGCCCTACAACATTTCCACGCCGCTGATTTTCCACCTGCTGGACAACGCCCACCTGATCCGCGACATGCACTTCATGCTGCAGAAGGAAGTGGTCGAGCGCCTGGCTGCCGGCCCGGGTGGCGGCGACTGGGGGCGGCTGTCGATCATGGTGCAGTACCACTGCCAGGTGGAGCACCTGTTCAACGTCGGCCCCGGCGCGTTCAACCCACCCCCCAAGGTCGACTCGGCCATCGTGCGCCTGGTGCCCCATCAGGTGCTGCCGCACCCGGCCAAGGATCACCGCCTGCTCGAGCGGGTGGTGCGCGAAGCCTTCAACCAGCGCCGCAAGACGCTGCGCAACACCCTCAAGGCGCTGCTGCCGGCCAGCGAGATCGAGGCGGCCGGCGTCGATGGCAGCCTGCGCCCGGAGCAGCTGGACCTGGCCGCCTTCGTGCGCCTGGCCGACCAGCTGGCCCAGCAACCCGCGCCTTCGCCCACCTGATTGATCGAGCGCCCATGTCCGACTCTCGTTACCAGATCGACGTCACCATCGTCACCCGCTACCTGCCGGAGCAGTCGCAGCCCGAGCAGAGCCGTTTCGCCTTTGCCTACGACGTGACCATTCACAACGCCGGTGAGCTGCCAGCCCAGTTGCTGGCGCGCCACTGGGTGATCACCGACGGCAACGGCCAGGTACAGGAAGTACGCGGCGCGGGCGTAGTCGGTGAACAGCCGCTGATCGCCCCCGGCGAAAGCCATCGCTACAGCAGCGGCACGCTGCTGGCCACCCAGGTCGGCACCATGCAGGGCAGCTATCAGATGCTGGCCGACGATGGCCAGCGCTTCGATGCCCCCATCGCGCCCTTCCGCCTCGCCGTCCCTGGGGCGCTGCACTAAGGGTCTACCCCCGTTTCGTTCGTGGCCGCGCCGGAGCCATTTTTTGCGCGAGGCAAGGCATGAGGAGAGAAGTTTGGTTATTCCAAATGAACGACGAATAACGCAGCATCGCGCAAAAAATGGCCCGGCCCTTCGGGTTGCGCGAAAAATTGCACCATGCCGCGTTGCGAGGCTTGGCAAGGGAGCGACCATTACCTGCGCCTCACGCCTTACCTGGTGCAATTTTTCGCAGCAACACTGCTCACGACGAAACGGGGGTAGACCCTAATGGCGACCTATGCCGTCGGCGATCTGCAGGGCTGCCTGAAACCCCTGCAGTGCCTGCTCGAACGCGTGGCCTTCGACCCGACCCATGACCGCCTGTGGCTGGTGGGTGACCTGGTCAACCGCGGTCCGGCATCCTTGGAGACCCTGCGCTTTCTCCATGGCATGCGCAACGCGCTGGTCTGCGTACTGGGCAATCACGACCTGCACCTGCTCGCCGCCTCGCGCAACATCGAACGCCTCAAGCGCGGCGACACCCTGCGCGAGATCCTCGAGGCGCCGGATCGCGACGAGCTGCTGGATTGGCTGCGCCAGCAGAAGCTGCTGCATTACGACGAGCAGCGCGACACCGCCCTGGTGCACGCCGGCATACCGCCGCAGTGGAATATCGCCAAGGCGCTGCGCCGCGCCGCCGAAGTCGAGAACGCGCTACGCGACGATGCCCTGTACCCGATGTTCCTGGACGGCATGTACGGCAACGAGCCGGCACGCTGGGACAAGGAGTTGCACGGCATCGCCCGGCTGCGGGTGATCACCAACTATTTCACCCGCATGCGCTTCTGCAAGGCCGATGGCACCCTGGACCTGAAAAGCAAGGAAGGCCTGGACACCGCACCGGCCGGTTACCTCCCCTGGTTCAGCCATCCGCAGCGCAAGACCCGTGCCCAGAAGATCATCTTCGGCCACTGGGCGGCCCTGGAAGGGCACTGCGACGAGCCCGGCGTGTTCGCCCTGGATTCGGGCTGCGTGTGGGGCGGCACCATGACCCTGATGAACATCGATAGCGGCGAGTACCATCGCTGCGACTGTAGCGAGGAAACAGCATGAGCGAGTTCAAACGCATCGCCCCCGAACAGGCCCAGGCCCTGCGCGAGAAAGGCGCCGTGGTCGTCGATATCCGCGATCCGCAGAGTTTCGCCGCCGGGCACATCCGTGCCGCCGAGCACCTGGACAACTATTCGTTGGCCGACTTCATCGCCAAGGCCGACCTCGACGCGCCGCTGATCGTCACCTGCTATCACGGCAACTCCAGCCAGAGCGCCGCCGCTTATCTGGTCGGCCAGGGCTTCTCCGAGGTGTACAGCCTCGACGGTGGCTTCGAGCTGTGGCGCAGCACCTACCCACAGGACACCGAATCCAGCCAGGCGGACTGAAGACCCTCTTGCCGCTACGCCGAGAGGACGGTCACAAATATTTTCCCTGCGCCAGCCCCCCCGCCAACACTGGATTTGGCGGCCTGCGCGGCGTCGCCATGACGCCTGCCACGGCAATTGCGCCTTGACCTTGCCGATTACCAACTATCCTTGTCGTAGGCCATCCCAATTCAGGTAGCCGGCCAACCGGCCGAACGGGCCATCGGTACTCACCTTCAGCAGCCAGCCAGGGCCACGCGACACAGGGTCAGGCGGGAGAAGGCAGCCGATACGCCTTGCGCGAGAGACGCAAGGCGGCTGTCCTCAACCTGCCATGCGACGGATAGCTGACCATGGGGTTCTGACTGACCAAAGGAGGTGTTCGGGGGATTCACCTCGGTCGCGCAAGCGCCGGGTCTGCATGCACCCGCTCGACCGATCCCGGCCGGCTCCCAGCATCGAGCGAGGTGAAGTCATGAGCATTTTCAGTCACTTCCAACAACGATTCGAGGCGACGCGCCAGGAGGAGTACTCGCTGCAGGAGTACCTCGAACTGTGCAAGCAGGATCGCAGCGCCTATGCCAGCGCGTCCGAGCGCCTGCTGATGGCCATCGGCGAACCGGAGTTGCTCGATACCTCCCACAACCCTCGGCTGTCGCGCATCTTCTCCAACAAGGTGATCCGCCGTTATCCCGCCTTCGCCGATTTCCACGGCATGGAGGAATGCATCGAGCAGATCGTCTCCTACTTCCGCCACGCCGCCCAGGGCCTGGAGGAGAAGAAGCAGATCCTCTATCTGCTGGGACCGGTCGGCGGCGGCAAGTCCTCGCTGGCGGAAAAGCTCAAGCAGTTGATGGAGAAGGTGCCCTTCTACGCCATCAAGGGTTCGCCGGTGTTCGAGTCGCCCCTGGGGCTGTTCAACGCCGCCGAGGATGCGGCGATTCTCGAGGAGGACTACGGCATTTCCCGGCGTTACCTGGGCAGTATCATGTCGCCCTGGGCCAGCAAGCGCCTGGCCGAATTCGGTGGTGATATCAGCCAGTTCCGGGTGGTCAAGCTCTACCCCTCGATCCTCAACCAGATCGCCATCGCCAAGACCGAGCCGGGGGACGAGAACAACCAGGACATCTCCGCCCTGGTCGGCAAGGTGGATATCCGCAAGCTCGAGGAATTCCCGCAGAACGATGCCGACGCCTACAGCTACTCGGGCGCGCTGTGCCGGGCCAACCAGGGCCTGATGGAGTTTGTCGAGATGTTCAAGGCACCGATCAAGGTGCTGCACCCGCTGCTCACCGCCACCCAGGAAGGCAACTACAACAGCACCGAGGGCCTGGGCGCGATCCCCTATAACGGCATCCTGTTGGCCCACTCCAACGAGTCGGAGTGGCACACCTTCCGCAACAACAAGAACAACGAGGCGTTCATCGACCGCATCTACATCGTCAAGGTGCCGTACTGCCTGCGCGTCAGCGACGAGATCAAGATCTACGACAAGCTGCTGGTCAGCAGCTCCCTGGCCAACGCCCATTGCGCGCCCGACACCCTGAAGATGCTCGCGCAATTTTCCACCCTGTCGCGCCTCAAGGAGCCGGAAAACTCCAACATCTACTCGAAGATGCGCGTCTACGACGGCGAAAACCTCAAGGATACCGATCCCAAGGCCAAGTCGATCCAGGAGTACCGCGATGCCGCCGGCGTCGACGAAGGCATGAACGGCCTGTCGACCCGCTTCGCCTTCAAGATCCTTTCCAAGGTGTTCAACTTCGACCCGCACGAGGTGGCGGCCAACCCGGTGCACCTGCTTTACGTACTGGAACAGCAGATCGAACAGGAACAGTTCCCCGGCGAAACCCGCGAACGCTACCTGCGTTTCATCAAGGAATACCTGGCGCCGCGCTATATCGAGTTCATCGGCAAGGAAATCCAGACCGCCTATCTGGAGTCCTACAGCGAATACGGCCAGAACATCTTCGACCGCTACGTGCTGTACGCCGATTTCTGGATTCAGGATCAGGAATATCGCGACCCGGAAACCGGCGAAATTCTCAACCGCGTGGCCCTCAACGAGGAACTGGAGAAGATCGAGAAGCCGGCCGGCATCAGCAACCCGAAGGATTTCCGCAACGAGATCGTCAACTTTGTGCTGCGCGCCCGGGCCAACAACAACGGCAAGAACCCGACCTGGCTCAGCTACGAGAAGCTGCGGGTGGTGATCGAGAAGAAGATGTTCTCCAACACCGAGGACCTGCTGCCAGTCATCAGCTTCAACGCCAAGGCCAGCAAGGAGGATCAGCAGAAGCACAACGACTTCGTCAAACGCATGGTCGAGCGCGGCTATACCGAGAAGCAGGTGCGCCTGCTGTCGGAATGGTATCTGCGCGTACGTAAATCGCAATAAAGCAGCCGCAAGCTGCAAGCCTCAAGCTGCAAGCGAAAGCGCCTGGCTTTTCACTTGTGACTTGTAGCTTGCGGCTTGCAGCTGCCCCGGGAGGGGCTTATGAGTTACGTGATCGACCGTCGCCTCAATGGCAAGAACAAGAGCACGGTGAACCGCCAGCGGTTCATTCGTCGTTACCGCGACCACATCAAGAAGGCGGTGGAGGACGCGGTCAGCCGCCGCTCGATCACCGACATGGAGCACGGCGAGCAGATCAGCATTCCCGGCCGGGATATCGACGAGCCGGTGCTGCACCACGGCCGCGGCGGCAGGCAGACCGTCGTGCACCCGGGCAACAAGGAGTTCGTTGCCGGTGAACGGATCCCCCGCCCGCAAGGTGGCGGAGGTGGTCAGGGCGCGGGCAAGGCCAGCAATTCCGGCGAGGGCATGGACGAGTTTGTGTTCCAGATCACCCAGGAGGAATTCCTCGACTTCATGTTCGAGGACCTGGAGCTGCCCAACCTGGTCAAGCGCCACCTGACCGGCGCCGAGACCTTCAAGACCGTGCGCGCGGGCATCAGCAGCGAAGGCAACCCGTCACGCATCAATATCGTGCGCACCCTGCGCTCGGCTCATGCCCGGCGCATCGCGCTATCCGGCAGCAGCCGGGCCAAGCTGCGCGAGGTGAAGGCCGAGCTGGAGCGCCTGCGCCGCGAGGAACCGGACAACTTCAGCGACATCCAGCTGCTCGAGGCCGAGATCGAACGCCTCAGCGCGCGCATTCACCGCATCCCGTTTCTCGACACCTTCGACCTCAAGTACAACCTGCTGGTCAAGCACCCCAACCCCAGCTCCAAGGCGGTGATGTTCTGCCTGATGGACGTCTCCGGCTCGATGACCCAGGCCACCAAGGACGTCGCCAAGCGCTTCTTCATCCTCCTGTACCTGTTTCTCAAGCGTAACTACGACAAGATCGACGTGGTGTTCATCCGCCACCACACCAGCGCCAAGGAAGTGGACGAGGAAGAGTTCTTCTATTCCCGGGAGACCGGTGGCACCATCGTCTCCAGTGCGCTGAAGATGATGCAGGAGATCATGGCCGAGCGTTACCCGGCCAACGAATGGAACATCTACGGCGCCCAGGCTTCGGACGGCGACAACTGGAACGACGACTCGCCGTTGTGCCGGGATATCCTGATCAAGCAGATCATGCCCTTCGTGCAGTACTTCACCTACGTGGAGATCACCCCGCGCGAGCATCAGGCGCTATGGTTCGAGTACGAGCGCGTGGCGGAAGCCTTCGGCGAGACCTTCGCCCAGCAGCAACTGGTGTCGGCGGGTGACATCTACCCGGTATTCCGCGAACTGTTCCAGCGGAGGCTCACCCCATGAGCAGCAGCAAGAAACGCCAGCCCCTGTCCACGGGCTCGGAATGGACCTTCGAGCTGATTCGCGACTACGACCGGGAAATCAGCCGGTTGGCCGAGCGCTATGCGCTCGACACCTACCCCAACCAGATCGAGGTGATCACCGCCGAGCAGATGATGGATGCCTACGCCTCGGTCGGCATGCCCCTGGGTTACCACCACTGGTCCTACGGCAAGCAGTTCCTCAGTACCGAGAAATCCTACAGCCGCGGGCAGATGGGCCTGGCGTACGAGATCGTGATCAACTCCGACCCGTGCATCGCCTACCTGATGGAAGAGAACACCATCACCATGCAGGCCCTGGTGATCGCCCACGCCTGCTACGGACACAACAGCTTCTTCAAGGGCAACTACCTGTTCCGCACCTGGACCGACGCCAGTTCGATCATCGACTACCTGGTGTTCGCCAAGCAGTACATCACCCAGTGCGAAGAGCGCCACGGTATCGATGCCGTCGAGGACCTGATCGACTCCTGCCATGCGCTGATGAACTACGGGGTGGACCGCTACAAGCGCCCCTACCCCATTTCCGCCGAGGAAGAGCGCCGTCGCCAGAAGGATCGCGAGGAGCACCTGCAGCGGCAGATCAACGACCTGTGGCGCACCATTCCCAAGAGCGCCAGCAAGGCCGATGAAAGCGATCATCAGCGCTTTCCGGCCGAGCCCCAGGAAAACATTCTGTATTTCCTGGAAAAACATGCGCCGCTGCTCGAGCCCTGGCAGCGCGAGGTGATCCGCATCGTGCGCAAGATCGCCCAGTACTTCTACCCGCAGCGCCAGACCCAGGTGATGAACGAAGGCTGGGCGACCTTCTGGCACTACACCCTGATGAACGACCTTTACGACGAAGGCCTGGTCACCGACGGCTTCATGATGGAGTTTCTGCAGTCGCACACCAGCGTGGTGTTCCAGCCGTCGTTCGACAGCCCCTACTACAGCGGCATCAACCCCTACGCCCTGGGTTTTGCCATGTACCGCGACATTCGCCGGATCTGCGAGGCGCCCACCGAGGAGGATCGCCGCTGGTTCCCCGACATCGCCGGCAGCGACTGGCTGAGTACCCTGAAATTCGCCATGACCAGCTTCAAGGACGAGAGCTTCATCCTGCAGTACCTGTCGCCCAAGGTGATCCGCGACCTCAAGCTGTTCAGCATTCTCGACGACGACCAGAAAGACGAACTCAGCGTACCGGCCATCCATGACGAACCGGGCTATCGCACCATCCGCGAAACCCTGGCCGCCCAATACAACCTCGGCAATCGCGAGCCCAACGTGCAGATCTGGAGCATCGACCGCCGCGGCGACCGCTCCCTGACCCTGCGCCACTTCCAGCACGACCGCAAGCCGCTGGGCAGCTCTACCGAAGAAGTGCTCAAGCACCTGCATCGCCTGTGGGGGTTCGACATCCACCTGCAGACGCTGCAGGGCGAGCGCATCGTCAATACCCAGCACGTACCGCCCAGGAGCGATGGCGCGCCGGACGGCGATCATCCGCGCCTGGATCTGCATATGCCTCCGCTCTAGCTGCCCAGAGGCACCGCGCAACGACAGGCTCCGATGCAGCGGGTATCCTCTGCGCATGACGGAGACTCTTATGCAGATCTACAAAGTCGGCGGCGCCGTGCGCGACCGCCTGCTCGGCCGCCCGGTGACCGAGGTCGACTGGGTGGTGGTCGGTGCCACCGCCGAAACCATGCTGGAATTGGGTTATCGCCCGGTGGGCGCGGATTTCCCGGTGTTCCTGCACCCGCAATCGGGCGAGGAGTACGCCCTGGCCCGCACCGAACGCAAGAGCGGTCGCGGCTATGGCGGCTTCACCTTTCACGCCAGCCCCGAGGTGACGCTGGAAGAGGACCTGATACGCCGCGACCTGACCATCAACGCCATTGCCGAAGATCAACACGGCAAGCTGATCGACCCCTATGGCGGCCAGCGTGATCTGGAAGCCAGGCAACTGCGCCATGTCTCGCCGGCCTTCGCCGAAGACCCCCTTCGTGTGCTGCGCGTGGCGCGCTTCGCGGCGCGCTACGCACCGCTGGGCTTTAGCGTAGCGCCGGAAACCCTCGAACTGATGCGCCAACTGGCCGAATCCGGGGAGCTGGATGCGCTGACCCCGGAACGCAGCTGGAAGGAAATCTCCCGGGCATTGATGGAGCCACGCCCGGACGTTTTCATCCAAGTACTGCGTGACTGCGGCGCCCTGGCGGCCATGCTGCCGGAGGTCGACAGGCTGTTCGGCGTGCCGCAGCCCGCTGCCCATCACCCGGAAATCGATACCGGTGAGCATGTGCTGGCCGTACTGCGCCAGTGCGCCAGGCACGAGCAGCCACTGCCCGTGCGCTGGGCCTGCCTGCTGCATGATGTGGGCAAGGGCAGAACCGACCCTACGGACTGGCCGCGACACATCGCCCACGAACATCGGGGCATCCCGCTGATTCAGGCCATCAACAGCCGTTGCAAGGTGCCCAAAGAGTGTCAGGAGCTGGCCGAGCTGGTGGGCGAATTTCATACCCACGCCCACCGCGCCCTGGAGCTGCGCGCCTCGACGCTGCTGGAACTGATGCAACGCTTCGACGTGTTCCGTCGCCCGCAACGCTTCGAGGCCTTTGTCGCGGCGTGTGAAATGGATGCCCGTGGTCGTCATGGCCTGGAGGATCGTGAGTACCCTCAAGCGGCCTATCTGCTGAATGCCATGGCGGCGGTACGCAAGGTGGCCGTGCAGCCGCTGCTGGAACGCGGCTACAAGGGCGCCGAGCTGGGCGAGGCGCTCAATCGTGAGCGCCTGACGGTATTGAAGGGCTTCAAGCAGGCTCGCGAAAAAGCCGGCTAGGGTGAGGGCAAGAGCTCAGGGGGCGTCAGTTCCACCCCACGCCACTGGAAAGACACCGGCCACAACTGCTGCTCGATCCGCGCATCGGTCCACAGCTGCGCGAAACTGCGTCCGACTTCGGGATGCTCGACCTCCGGCACCAGCAGCGCCAGTGGCCTGAGTACGAAGGCGTTCTTGAGGATTTCTGCCCGCGGCAGCACCAGGCCATCGAAATTGCCGACCAGCCTGCCATAGGTCAGCACGTCGATATCCAGCGGCAGGCCCTTGCGATCCGGTGCGTAGCGGCCATTGTCGGCCTCGATGAATTTCAGTCGCCGGTCCAGTTCGGTCAGGGGCAGGGCCGTGCGCCCGGCGATCACCAGATTGAAGAACGGCCCGCTCTTGATACCCACCGCCAGGCTTTCGAAGACCGGCGAGCAGCGCATGTCGGTGACGATTTCGGCCAGGGCATCGAGGCCCGCGCACAGGTGCGCCTCACGCTCGATATTGCTGCCCAGGCCCAGCAGGATTGGCGTTAGCGACATCCGCGCTCGATCTCCACACCGACACCGCCACGGGCCGCCGGCACGGCGCCGGGCTTGGTCACGCGCAAGCGCACCCAGGGGATGTTGAATTCGCCCATCAGCAGCGCCACCAGGCGCTCGGCGAAGGTTTCCACCAGGATGAACTGCGATTCGCTGGCGAAGGCCTGGATGCGCGTCGACAGCGTGGCGTAGTCCAGGGCCTTGCTCAGGTCATCGTCCTGGGCGGCGGGCCGGTTGTCCCAGCCCAGCCACAGATCCAGCTGCAGGCATTGGCGAATGGTGCGCTCCCAGTCGTAGGCACCAATGACGGTGTCGACTTCCAGCCCTGCGATAAACACTGTGTCCAAGCATGCTCTCCACGGCACGACAAGCTCGCCGTACCTCGTTAGAATCGGCCATCCCCCGGCGCGGAATGGATACCATGTTTTGGCTGCTGGCGATCCTCGCCTACCTGCTCGGCTCGCTGTCCTTCGCTATCCTGCTCAGCCGCATGACCGGCCTGGCAGACCCGCGCGCCAGCGGCTCGGGCAACCCCGGCGCCACCAATATGCTCAGGGTGGCGGGCAAACGCCTGGCCATTCTCACGCTGATCGGCGATCTGTTCAAAGGTTTGCTGCCGGTACTGATCGCCGCCCACCTCGACTACACCCTGCAACAGCAGGCCTGGCTGGGTCTGGCGGCGGTGATCGGCCACCTCTACCCGATCTACTTTCGCTTCCGCGGTGGCAAGGGCGTCGCCACGGCAGCCGGCATGCTGCTGGGGCTTTACCCGCCGGCGGCGCTGCTGGCGCTGTGCACCTGGCTGCTGACCTTCAGCCTGACCCGCACCAGCTCCCTGGCGGCGCTGACCGCCGCACCGATGACCTTACCGCTGCTGGCCTGGCAACGCCCGGCGGCACTGCTGCCGATGTGCGTGCTCAGCGGACTGATCGTCTGGCGGCACCGGCGCAATCTACGTGATCTGTGGGCGGGCCGCGAACGGCATTTCTGATCAGGGCCTGCTCATGGCTGCGCAGGCTTACCTCTCGATAAATAGCCGCGACATGGTGGCGGAAGCGGCCGGTGAGCAGAGCTTTGTAGGAGAGGCTTTAGCCTCGAGCTCTTTACGCCCTAATAAAACTCGGGGCTAAAGCCCCTCCTACATGCTTACCGACTGTTTCTGCTTTCTAGCCGCCCTCTCTTCCGCACATCACCAACGCGCCCGCACCTTACAACGCCGGCAACTGCTCCATCGGCCAGCGGGCCTGCACGGTGATTGCCAGGTCTTCATGCTGCCCGGCCAGCAGACGCTGGCAACCGGCGTAGGCGATCATCGCACCGTTGTCGGTACAGAATGCCGGACGTGCGTAAAACACGTTGCCCTTGAGCGCTGCCGTCATGTCTTCGAGCGACGTGCGCAGCGCCCGGTTGGCACTCACCCCGCCAGCGATCACCAGGTTGTTCAGGCCGGTCTGCTTGAGCGCGCGGCGGCACTTGATGGTCAGCGTCTCGACCACCGCCTGCTGGAAGGCCAGGGCCACGTCACAGCGGGCCTGCTCGCTGTCGTCACCGCTGTCCTGGCACTGCTGCCAGGTATTGAGGGTAAAGGTCTTCAGGCCGCTGAAGCTGAAATCCAGGCCCGGACGATCGGTCATCGGTCGCGGAAACACGAAGCGTCCGGGCGTGCCGCGCTCGGCAAGGCGGGCGATTTCCGGGCCACCGGGGTAGCGCAGGCCCATCAGCTTGGCGGTCTTGTCGAAGGCCTCGCCGGCCGCATCGTCCAGCGACTCACCGAGCAACTGGTACTGGCCGATGCCGTCGACCCGCACCAGCTGGGTATGGCCACCCGACACCAGAAGGGCGACGAACGGGAAGGCTGGCGGCGTGGGTTCGAGCATGGGCGCCAGCAGGTGGCCTTCCATGTGATGCACGCCAATGGCGGGAATGTCCCAGGCGAAGGCCAGGGCCTGGGCGCAGGACGCGCCCACCAGCAGCGCACCGACCAGGCCGGGGCCGGCGGTGTAGGCGATGGCGTCGATGTCTGTGGCCACGCAACCGCCCTCGTCCAGCACCTGGCGGATCAGCGGCAGCATGCGCTTGACGTGGTCACGCGAGGCCAGCTCCGGCACCACGCCACCGTAGGCGCGGTGCAAGTCGATCTGACTGAACAGCGCGTCGGCCAGCAGGCCGCGCTCGCTGTCATAGAGCGCGACACCGGTCTCGTCGCACGAAGTTTCCAATCCCAGAACCAGCATGGTTTCGCCTTCTCTGCCGCTTGCCCAGCGTAAAAGGCCGGCATGATAATCGCCGCTCGGCGGCCCAGACCAGTGCTTTTCGATCAGAGGCTTTGCATTCCGCTTGACGAGGCGGTAACATCCGCAACCCTTAAAAACCTGTGATCTTTCCGTGCCGTTGCCAGGAAGACACAAACCTCCGGTAATAAAGAAGGTAGCCCTGGATGCCAGCCGTCAAAGTTAAAGAGAACGAACCCTTCGACGTAGCTCTGCGTCGTTTCAAGCGCTCCTGCGAAAAAGCCGGTGTTCTGGCCGAAGTTCGTAGCCGCGAATTCTACGAAAAGCCGACCGCCGAGCGTAAGCGTAAAGCCGCTGCCGCTGTTAAGCGTCACGCCAAGAAAGTGCAGCGCGAACAGCGCCGCAGCGTTCGCCTGTACTAATAGCGTACACGCAAAGCCCGAATGCCCGGCTCGCCCGGGCATCATCGCCAAGAACTCCGCATCGCCTGCTGGCGAAATGGCGGAGTTTTTGCGTTTTTGCCGTTACCCATCTGGGATATCCTGAGCGTCTATGGCCGGCCTGATCCCGCAATCCTTCATCGATGACCTGCTCAACCGCACCGATATCGTCGATGTGGTGAGTTCGCGCATCCAGTTGAAGAAGACCGGCAAGAATTACAGCGCCTGCTGCCCGTTCCACAAGGAAAAGACGCCCTCCTTCACGGTCAGCCCGGACAAGCAGTTCTATTACTGCTTCGGCTGTGGCGCCGGCGGCAACGCCCTGGGCTTCGTGATGGATCACGACCAGACGGAATTTCCGCAAGCCGTGGAAGAGCTGGCCAAGCGCGCCGGCATGGAGGTGCCGCGCGAGGACAACGGCCGCGGCGGCAAGCCCCGCCAGGCCACCGACTCGCCGCTGTACGCCCTGCTCAAGGCGGCTGCCGACTTCTACCGCCAGGCACTGAAAAGCCATCCACAGCGCCGCGCCGCGGTCGAGTACCTGAAAGGTCGCGGCCTGTCCGGTGAAATCGCCCGGGACTTCGGCCTCGGCTTCGCCCCACCGGGCTGGGACAACCTGCTCAAGCACCTGGCCGGCGACAGCCTGCAGCACAAGGCGATGATCGATGCCGGCCTGCTGGTGGAGAACCCGGACAGCGGCAAGCGCTACGACCGCTTTCGTGACCGGGTGATCTTTCCCATCCACGACAGCCGCGGCCGGGTGATCGCCTTCGGCGGTCGGGTGCTGGGCGACGACAAGCCCAAGTACCTCAATTCGCCCGAGACCCCGGTCTTTCACAAGGGTCAGGAACTCTACGGCCTGTACGAAGCACGCAAGCACAACCGCAACCTCGACGAGATCATGGTGGTCGAGGGCTACATGGACGTCATCGCCCTCGCCCAGCAAGGCCTGCGCAACGCGGTGGCGACCCTGGGCACCGCCACCAGCGAGGAACACCTCAAGCGCCTGTTCCGCCTGGTGCCCAGCGTGCTGTTCTGCTTCGACGGCGACCAGGCCGGGCGCAATGCGGCCTGGCGCGCCCTGGAGGCCACCCTGCCCAACCTGCAGGACGGCCGCCGCGCACGCTTTCTGTTCCTGCCCGACGGCGAGGACCCGGACACCCTGGTACGCAGCGAGGGCACCGATGCCTTCCAGGCGCGTATCCACCAGCACGCCCAGCCGCTGGCCGATTACTTCTTCCAGCAACTGAGCGAAGAGGCCGACCCGCGCTCACTGGAAGGCAAGGCGCATCTGGTCACCCTGGCTGCGCCGCTGATCGACAAGATTCCCGGCAACACCCTCCGCGCACTGATGCGTCAGCGCCTGACCCAGATCACCGGCCTCGACGCCAGCGCCATGGGCCAGGCGCAGGCGGCGCCCGCGCGCCAGCCGAGCGGGCCCGCCCCGCAAAGCCACGACAACCACGCGCCGCCCTTCGAAGCCATCCCGGACAGCGCCTATTACGACGCGCCGCCAGGCTTCGAGGAGCATGCTGCGCCGGCGCAGGCGTTCGAACGCCCGGCCCGCAAACCCGGCAAGGGCGAATGGAAGAAGGATGGCGGCAAGTGGAAGAAAGGCCGCGACGACTACCACCCGCCGCGCACCGCGGTCAGTGTCGAGTCGCCGCACCTGAGTGCCCTGCGCAGCCTGCTGCACCATCCTGAACTGGCGCAGAAGGTCGAGGATGTCAGCAACTTCGCCGCCGAAGACGACACCTACGCCCAACTGCTGGTGGCCCTGGTCGGTACCCTGCAGAAGCAGCCGAACCTGCGTTCGCTGCAACTGATCGCCCGTTGGCACGGCACCGAACAGGGCCGCCTACTCAAGGTTCTGGCAGAAAAAGAATGGCTGATCGATCACGACAACCTTGAACGGCAGTTTTTCGACACCATAACTACACTTGCCCGTAGCCAGTCGCTCAGGCGACGCGAAACCGCTCTGCGCAGCATCATGCAGAAAAGCCCGAGCGAACTCACCGACGAGGAAAAGGCGCTGTTACGCGAGCATTACAGCAGCCTCAACTCGCCCAGCAAGACCCCAACTGGCGCCTGAGCGCCGAGCTGAGGTATAATCCTCGGCTTGTTTTCAGCCCGCCAAGACCTTAAGTGGATAGGGTGTTATGTCCGGAAAAGCGCAACAGCAATCTCGTTTGAAAGAATTGATCAGCCGTGGTCGTGAGCAGGGTTACCTGACTTACGCGGAGGTCAATGACCACCTGCCCGAGGATATTTCAGATCCGGAACAGGTGGAAGACATCATCCGCATGATCAACGACATGGGGATCAACGTATTCGAGAGTGCTCCGGATGCGGACGCCCTGTTGTTGGCCGAAGCCGACACCGACGAAGCCGCTGCCGAAGAAGCAGCCGCTGCACTCGCGGCCGTTGAAACCGATATCGGTCGCACCACCGACCCGGTTCGCATGTACATGCGTGAAATGGGGACCGTGGAACTGCTGACCCGCGAAGGCGAGATCGAAATCGCCAAGCGTATCGAAGAAGGCATCCGTGAAGTCATGAGCGCCGTCGCTCATTTCCCGGGTACCGTCGACAGCATTCTCGCCGAATACACCCGCGTCACCACCGAGGGCGGCCGTCTGGTCGAGGTTCTCAGTGGCTACATCGACCCGGACGACGGCAGCGTGCCGGCCGAAGCCGCCGCGCCAGTTCCAGCCTCTTCGGACGACAAGGCCGAAGACAAGGACGATGACGAGGAAGACGGCGACAGCGACGACGAGGAAGAAGAAGGCGATGGCGGCCCGGATCCTGAAGAGGCCCTGCGCCGCTTCACCGCGGTAGCCGATCAGCTGGAGGTCGCCAAGAAGGCCCTGAAGAAGCACGGCCGCGACAGCAAGCAGGCGATCGAAGAGCTGCGCCTGCTGGCCGAGCTGTTCATGCCGATCAAGCTGGTGCCCAAGCAGTACGACGCACTGGTGGTGCGCGTGCGTGACGCCCTGGACCGCCTGCGCGGCCAGGAACGCGCCATCATGCAGCTGTGCGTGCGTGATGCCCGCATGCCGCGTGCCGACTTCCTGCGCCTGTTCCCGGGCAACGAAGTGGATCTGGACTGGGCTGCCAGCCTGGCCAAGGGCAAATCCAAGTACGCCGAAGCCATCGGCAACCTGCAAGCCGACATTCAGCGCTGCCAGCAGAAGCTGATCGCCCTGCAGGAAGAAAGCGATTTGACCCTGGCCGAGATCAAGGACATCAACCGTCGCATGTCGATCGGTGAAGCCAAGGCCCGTCGCGCCAAGAAGGAAATGGTCGAGGCCAACCTGCGCCTGGTCATCTCCATCGCCAAGAAGTACACCAACCGCGGCCTGCAGTTCCTCGACCTGATCCAGGAAGGCAACATCGGCCTGATGAAGGCGGTGGACAAGTTCGAATACCGTCGCGGCTACAAGTTCTCGACCTATGCCACCTGGTGGATTCGCCAGGCGATCACCCGTTCGATCGCCGACCAGGCACGCACCATCCGTATTCCGGTGCACATGATCGAGACGATCAACAAGCTCAACCGCATCTCCCGTCAGATGCTCCAGGAAATGGGTCGCGAGCCCACGCCGGAAGAGCTGGGCGAGCGCATGGAAATGCCCGAGGACAAGATCCGCAAGGTGCTGAAGATCGCCAAAGAGCCGATCTCCATGGAAACCCCGATCGGCGACGACGAGGATTCGCACCTGGGCGACTTCATCGAGGACAGCACCATGCAGTCCCCGATCGACGTGGCCACCGTGGAAAGCCTAAAGGAAGCCACCCGCGAAGTGCTGGCCGGCCTCACCGCCCGTGAAGCCAAGGTGCTGCGCATGCGCTTCGGTATCGACATGAACACCGACCACACCCTCGAGGAAGTGGGCAAGCAGTTCGACGTCACCCGTGAGCGTATCCGCCAGATCGAAGCCAAGGCACTGCGCAAGCTGCGCCATCCGACCCGTAGCGAACACCTGCGCTCGTTCCTCGACGAGTAAGGGTTCACGGAATGAAAAATGCCGGTCACTGACCGGCATTTTTTTCGCCTGTGCTTAACGCTCATAGAGCGGCTTTTTTGCCAGCGCATTGGTGGATGAAAAGAGCGTCATCCACCCTACAACTGAGCCCAGCGACGCAGCCAGCGGCAAGCCACCGGGCAATCCGCGCAAAGGTAAAAAACCTACGCGGCGGAAACAGACTGTTCGCCAGCTCAGCCCGCCAGCTCGGCGAACCCCTGACGAATCGCTGCCTCCGGCAGGTTGTCGCCGATAAACACGATCACGCTCTCGCGCTTCTCGTCGGCCCCCCACTCGCTGTCCCAGTCGAAGCCGTAGAGCCGCAACACGCCCTGGAACACCATGCGGCGGTCTTCACCGGCAATGCTCAGTACACCCTTGTAGCGCAGCAGCGAATTGCCGTGCTGTTCCAGCAGGCCTTCCATGAAACCGCTGAGCCGGTCGAGATCCAGCGGCTGGTCGCCCGTCAGCACCAGGGTGGCGATGCGGTCGCTGCTCTTGCCCGCCATCACTGGCCGCAGGCTCGTCGCCACATCGGCATTGAGGTTGAAGCCACGCACGTCCAGCAGCTCGCTCAAATCGATACGGCCATGTTCGACCACCCGGATAGGTGCCCGGCGGTTGATCCGTTGCAGGCGTGCGGCGAGCGCCTCACGGGTAGCCTCATCGACCAGATCGGTCTTGCTCAGCAGGATGCGGTCGGCGAAACCGACCTGGGCCTGGGCGATGGCTTCCTGCAGGTGGCGCTCGGCGTTGGCGGCGTCCACCAGGGTGATGATGCCGTCCAGCACGTAGCGCTCGCACAGCTCCTCGGTGGCGAAGAAGGTCTGCGCCACCGGTGCGGGATCGGCCAGGCCCGTGCACTCGATCACCAGGCGGTCGAAATCCAGCTCGCCGCTGTCGCGCTTTTCCAGCAGCACGAACAGCGCCTTCTCCAGTTCGACATGGATGGAACAGCACACGCAGCCGTTGGCCAGGGTCATCACCTGCACCGGCTCGCTGCCGAGCAGTTGGCTGTCGATCGGCGTCTCGCTGTATTCGTTCTCGATCACCGCGATCTTCAGGCCGTGCTCGGCCTTGAGGATATGCCGCAGCAGGGTGGTCTTGCCGGCACCGAGAAAGCCGCTGAGCACGGTGACCGGAATCGGGGAAAAGGACATGAATGCATTCCTCTGAAAGACACACGCCACGACGAGGCGTGGCGTATGGTGCTTGAAGCGGGCCCCAGGGCCCGCCAGGTGATATCAGCAGCAGCGAATCGGCCGCCCCTTGCCACCACCATAACGTGCTTCCTGACGCTCGCGGAAGAAGGCTTCGTAGCTCATCACTGGCTGATCGGGATGTTTCCTGGCCATGTGCTCGACGTAGGTGTCGTAGTCAGGCATGCCCACCAGCATCCGGGCAGCCTGACCGAGGTACTTGCCCATCCGGCTGAGATCATTGAACACGGGCAACCTCCGGCGCGTCTGCAGGCAGCGCTTCATAGGTGGCTTCACGGTCGCTGCGCAGCTCCTTGCGCCAGGCGGCGCGGCCGACCTTGATCGCGTAGAACAGCACGCTCAGCACCACGAACAGGAACAGCACGGTGAGCGTGGCGTTGGTGTAGGCGTTGAAGATCACGTGTTGCATCTGGCCGATGTCCTTGGCCGGGGCGATGATCTGCCCGGCGTCCAGCGCAGCCTGGTACTTCTTGGCCAGGGCCAGGAAACCCACGGCCGGGTTCGGGTCGAGCAGCTTGATCAGGCCTGCGGTGGTGGTGCAGATCAGCAGCCAGGTGGCCGGGATCAGCGTCACCCACACGTAGCGCTCGCGCTTCATCTTGATCAGCACCACGGTGCCGAGCATCAGCGCGATACCGGCGAGCATCTGGTTGGAGATGCCGAACAGCGGCCACAGGGTGTTGATGCCGCCCAGCGGATCGACCACGCCCTGGTACAGCAGCCAGCCCCACAGGGCCACGCAGCCGGCGGTGGCGATCACGTTGGCGGTCCAGGACTCGGTCTTCTTCAGGGCCGGCACGAAGTTGCCGAGCAGGTCCTGCAGCATGAAACGACCGGCACGGGTACCGGCGTCCACCGCGGTGAGGATGAACAGCGCTTCGAAGAGGATCGCGAAGTGGTACCAGAAGGCCATGGTGTTCTCACCCGGCAGCACGCTGTGCAGGATCTGCGCGATCCCCACGGCGAGCGTCGGGGCGCCACCGGCACGGGCCAGAATGGTGTTCTCGCCGATATCCCGGGCCACCGCCTCGAGCTGCTCGGGGGTGATCACGAAGCCCCAGCTGCTGACCGTGGCGGCCACCGACTGAACGTCCGAGCCGACCAGGGCCGCCGGGCTGTTCATGGCGAAGTAGATGCCCGGCTCGATCACCGAGGCGGCGACCATGGCCATGATGGCCACGAAGGACTCCATCAGCATGCCGCCGTAACCGATGTAACGGGCGTGGGTTTCGTTGGCCAGCAGCTTGGGCGTGGTGCCCGAACTGATCAGCGCGTGGAAGCCGGACACCGCGCCACAGGCGATGGTGATGAACAGGAACGGGAACAGGGTGCCCTTCCACACCGGACCGGTACCGTCGGTGAACTGGGTCAGCGCCGGCATCTTCAGCTCGGGCATGACCACCAGGATGCCGATGGCCAGGGCGATGATGGTGCCGATCTTCAGGAAGGTCGACAGGTAGTCGCGCGGCGCCAGGATCAGCCATACCGGCAGCACCGCGGCGACGAAGCCGTAGCCGATCAGCATCCAGGTGATCTGCACGCCGGTGAAGGTGAAAGCCGGGCCCCATACCGGGTCAGCGGCGATCACGCCACCGAGCCAGATCGAGCCGAGCAGCAGGATCACCCCGATCAGGGAAATCTCGCCGATACGGCCGGGCCGGATGTAGCGCATGTAGATGCCCATGAACATCGCGATGGGAATGGTCGCCATCACGGTGAACATGCCCCACGGGCTTTCCGCCAGCGCCTTGACGACGATCAGCGAGAGCACCGCGAGGATGATGATCATGATCAGGAAGGCGCCGAACAGCGCGATGGTGCCGGGGATCTGGCCCATTTCCTCGCGCACCAGCTCGCCCAGGGAGCGGCCGTTGCGGCGGGTGGAAATGAACAGCACCATGAAGTCCTGTACCGCACCGGCCAGTACCACCCCGGCAATCAGCCAGAGGGTGCCCGGCAGGTAGCCCATCTGCGCGGCGAGTACCGGGCCGACCAGCGGGCCGGCGCCAGCGATGGCGGCGAAGTGGTGACCGAAGAGGATGTGCTTGTTGGTCGGAACGTAGTCCAGGCCGTCGTTGTTGAGCACGGCGGGTGTGGCGCGGGTGGGGTCGAGCTGCATCACCTTGGTGGCGATGAACAGGCTGTAGTAGCGGTACGCGACGAGGTAGATCGCCACGGCAGCGACGACGATCCACAAGGCATTGATCGATTCGCCGCGGTTCAGCGCCACGGTGCCCAGCGCGAAGGCGCCCAGCAACGCGACCGCAAACCAGGCGATATGACTGGTCATTCTGGTCATTTGGACATCTCCGGTCGCAGGTCAAGACCTGCAACACTCATTGTTATTGTTGTGCTCAGTTGAGCCCCCGCAACTATCCATATAAGTACGCTTTGCAGTAATTCGCAAAACTACCCACGGTCCGCTACGTAGAACTACGTAGACGAGCGCGGTTCTCGCCAACCCGGCGCCGCGCCTTTGTGTATGCTCTGCCCCGCCGTCCACCCGCCACGGGGCTGCCCGCCCCGGCAATGCCGCCCGGAGGACCCATGCAACTCAAGCACAAGATCGTCGCCCTGAGCCTGCTGCCGATGCTGCTGGCCGTGGCCGTGGTGTGCCTGCTGGTGCTGATCCAGAACCAGCGCCTGGGCAACCAGCAGGCCCAGCTGATCGAACACAGCATCCTGGGCAGCAAGCAGGCCGAGCTCAAGCACTACGTGGAAATGGCCCTGAGCACCATCGCGCCGCTGTACGAAAGCGGCCGCGACGACGACGAGACCAAGCGCCAGGTGCTGGCGTTGCTCGAGCGCATCAACTTCGGCAGCGATGGCTATTTCTTCGTCTACGACCGCAGCGGCAAGAGCCTGATGCACCCGCGCCAGGCCACCCTGGTGGGCAAGGACCTGTGGAACATGACCGACCCCCACGGCCTGCTGGTGATCCAGGCCCTGATCCGCAGCGCCACCGCAGGCGATGGGTTCCAACGCTACGGCTGGCAGAAGCCCTCCACCGGCCAGGTCGCCGAAAAACTCGCCTACGTGACCATGCTCGAGCGCTGGGGCTGGATGCTCGGCACCGGTATCTACCTGGAAGACGTCGACAACGCCATCGCCCAGGTGCGTCACGACGTCGGCAGCGGCATCCGCACCACCATGCTGGCCATCGCCATCGTTGCGCTGATCGCCGTGCTGCTGGTGTCTGCCAGCGGCCTGACCCTCAATGTCAGCGAACACCGCCTGGCTGACCGCAAGCAGCAGCAGCTGACCCAGCGCATCATCACCTCCCAGGAGGAGGAGCGCTCGCGGCTGTCACGAGAGCTGCACGACGGCATCAGCCAGCTGTTGGTGTCGATCAAGTTCAAGTTCGAGCTGGCCGCCCACGAGCTGGAAGCCGGCAAGGCCAGCGCCGCGCAGACCCTGCGCCAGGGCATCGAGCGCCTGGCCGGGGCGATTGGCGAGGTGCGGCGCATCTCCCATGACCTGCACCCCTCGCTGCTCGACACCCTGGGCCTGGCCTCGGCGATCGGCCAACTGGCCAGCGAGTTCGAGCAGCGCAGCGGGCTGCGCGTCGCCTACGACAACAGCCTGGGCGACACGCGCCTGAGCGACGACATGAACGTAGCGCTGTTTCGCATCCTCCAGGAGGCGCTGACCAACATCGAGCGCCACGCCGGCGCCGGCCAGGTGACCATCCAGCTGACCGGCAACCCGCGGCGGGTGAACCTGCGCATCAGCGACGATGGCAGCGGTTTCAGCCCACGCCAGGCCGAGCAGAGCGGCGGCATCGGCCTGCGTAACATCCGCGAGCGGGTCGAGCACTTCGGCGGCGACTTCGGTATCACCTCCACATCGGCCGGCACCGTTCTGAGCGTCGCCCTGTTACTCTCCACGGACGCGACACAATCCCGGACCGAGCCTGTATGAAGACCATCCGCATCGCCCTCGTCGACGACCACATCCTGGTGCGCGAAGGCATCCGCACGCTGCTGTCGATGGTCGAGCATTTCGAGATCGCCGGCGAGGCCGGCAGTGGCAGCGAAGCCCTGGAGCTGGTGGCCCGCGAGCAGCCGGACATCCTGTTGATGGACATCGGCCTCAAGGACATCAACGGCCTGGAGCTGACCGGCATCATCAAGAAGCGCCACCCGGCCACCAAGGTGCTGATCCTGAGCATGTACGACAATCAGGAATACGTGAGCAGCTCGCTGCGCATGGGCGCCTCGGGCTACGTGCTCAAGGAGGCGCCGTCCCAGGACATCATCTCGGCGATCGACGTGCTGGCGGTCGGCGGGCGCTTCTACAGCGGCGACGTGGCCCACAAACTGGCCCAGGAAGAAACCGAGGAAGGCGAGCTGACCCCGCGTGAACGGCAGGTGCTGCTGATGATGGCCCAGGGCCTGAACAACAAGGCCATGGCCCGCGAGCTGGCGATCAGCGTGCGCACCGTGGAAACCTACCGGCTGAACATTCGCCGCAAACTGGATATCGAAAAGCCTGCCGATCTGGTCAAGCACGCCATGGAGTATGGCTGGTCGCCGCAAACCTGAGGTCACCGCCGAGCATGCCTGCGGCGACGCCATCGCGCGGCTTGGCTATAGTGGGCTAGGGTCTGCTGCCGTTTCACGCACGGCCGCGCCGGAGTCCGTTTTGTCGCGAGGCAAGGCACGAGCCGCGAAGTTTAGCTAGCTAAATGAGCCGGCGAGAAACGCCGCATCGCGACAAAACGGACCCGGCCCTGCGGGTTGTGCGAGACATCTCGCCATGCGTCGTTGGAGGACTTGGCAAGGGAACAACCATTCCCTGCGTCCTCCGCCTAGCCTGGCGAGATTTCTCGCGGCAACGCGGCTCGCGTTGAAACGGCAACAGACCCTAAACCAACAGAGGACAGCTTCCATGAGTGACAACCACGAACGTCGGCGCTTCCAGCGCATCGCCTTCGACGCGCCCGCCGAGATCGTGCAGGGCGAGCAGAGCTGGCAGGTGGAGCTGCACGACATTTCCTTCCGCGGCGTGCTGGTGCGCCGGCCCTGGAACTGGGAAGGCGAAGCCGGCCAGGATTACCTGCTGCGCATCGCCCTCGATGACAACCTGCAAGTGACCATGCAGGTCGAGCTGGTACACCGCGAGGAGCGCGTGCTGGGCTTTCTCTGCCACCACATCGACCTGGATTCCATGAGCCACCTGCGCCGCCTGGTGGAGCTCAACCTGGGCGACGAAGCCCTGCTCGAACGCGAGCTGGCCGCGCTCTGCGAAGACGACAACTGACCACGCAAAACGGCCGCCCGGGCAAACCGGAAGCGGCCGTTCTTCTATATCGATGGCGCTGCTAGCGGCGCCTCACGCTCACTCAATGAATGGTGAAATCGCAGCAGGCCGCGTCGGCTTCGCGGCGGCGGGCGCGGCGCACTTTCACCACCCGCGGCAGCAGATCCACAAATGGCTGACGCTTGCGCTCGACGCCCAGGCGGTCGACCGGCGAGAAACTGGCTTTGGCGATGATGTCGTAGAACAGCAGCATGATGGCGTCTCCTCTGTGGGTACGCCTTCATCCTGCGACCGCTGCCCTGCCCCAGGGTTGACCCAGGTCAATAGCCGCCAGGCGCACCCAGCGGCACAACGCCGCAGTCACTCGAACAGCGCGTCGAGCGCCTGCTCCAGGCGCGTTACCGCGACCACCTGCAAACCCGCCGGCGCCTCCTTCGGCGCGTTGCCCTTAGGCACGATGGCGCGCTTGAAGCCGTGCTTGGCCGCCTCCTTCAGGCGCTCCTGGCCGCTCGGCACCGGGCGGATCTCACCAGACAGACCGACCTCTCCGAACACCAGCAGATCATGGGGCAGCGGCCGATTGCGCAGGCTGGAAATCACCGCGGCCATCAGCGCCAGGTCGGAGGCGGTTTCCAGCACTTTCACGCCACCGACCACGTTGAGAAACACGTCCTGGTCATAGGTGGGGATGCCGCCATGGCGGTGCAGCACGGCCAGCAGCATGGCCAGGCGATTCTGATCGAGACCCAGGGTCACGCGGCGCGGGTTGGCCATATGGCTGGTGTCGACCAGCGCCTGCACTTCCACCAGCATCGGCCGGGTGCCTTCCCAGGTGGCCATGACGATGCTGCCCGGCACTTCTTCCTGGGCGCGGGTGAGGAAGATCGCCGACGGGTTGCTGACTTCCTTGAGGCCCTTGTCGGTCATGCCGAACACGCCCAGCTCGTTGATCGCCCCGAAGCGATTCTTCACCGCACGCAACAGGCGCAGGCGCCCATCGGGGTCGCCCTCGAAATACAGCACGGTATCGACCATATGCTCGAGCACCCGCGGGCCGGCCAGGGCGCCTTCCTTGGTCACGTGGCCGACCAGGAAGATCGCCGTGCCGCTCTGCTTGGCGAAGCGCACCAGCAGCGCCGCACTCTCGCGAACCTGGGCGACGCCGCCGGGCGCCGACTGCAGCTGCTCGGTGAAGATGGTCTGGATCGAGTCGATCACCATGACCTTGGGCTTTTCATGGCGGGCGGTGGCGATGATGCTTTCGATGCAGGTTTCGGTCATCACCTTCAGCTTGTCTTCGGGCAGGCCCAGGCGCCGGGCGCGCATGGCCACCTGCTGCTGGGACTCCTCGCCGGTGACGTACAGCGCAGGGAAGCGCTGGGCAACGTTGCACAGGGTCTGCAGCAGGATGGTCGACTTGCCGATCCCGGGATCGCCGCCGATCAACACCACCGAGCCGTCCACCAGGCCGCCGCCAAGCACGCGGTCTAGTTCGGCCGAGGCGGTGGAAAAGCGTGCCACCTCCTCGACGCTGACTTCGGCCAGGGTCTTCAACTGCGCCTGCTGTCCCGCCCAGCCGGTTCGCCCGCTGGGCGCTGCGGCGCCGCCGGCTTCGATCATGGTTTCGGTGAGGGTATTCCAGGCGCCGCACTCGCCGCATTGCCCGGCCCACTTGGGAAAGGTCGCGCCGCACTCGGTGCAGCCGTACAAGCGTTTGGCCTTGGCCATGGGAGTCGTCCTGCCTGATCAATCGAGGCCGAAACGATACCGAACAACTGGATAAATTTACAGACCTGCGCACACGGGCTATCGGCGCTGGGTCACCCGGGTCGATAATGCCCCGCTCCCCTGCCCCGAGGCCCGCGATGTCCATCGAACTGATTCCCGCCAGCGTCGAGCAGTTGCCGCTGATCAGCAACCTCTACCAGTTCTATGCCTACGAGTCGTCGGGCTGGGAGCAGGAGGATGTCGAGGTCGATGGGCGCTTCTACGTGCACCAGCCACACCTGCAGCGTTACTGGCAGGACGAGGGCTGGAGCGCGAATCTGATTCTGGTCGACGGTTTCATCGCCGGTTTTCTGCTGCTCGAAGCCTGCGAGGGCGCGGCCGTGGCGGACATGGAGTTCGCCGACCTGTTCCTGCTCAGGAAGTACCGGCGCCTGGGTATCGGCCGCGCGTTGCTGCAGCAAACGGTCAGCGACGGGCGCCGCTGGCTGGTGTGCTGCTATGAGCAGGATAAGCTGGCGAGCGCCTTTTGCCGGCAAGTGCTCGGTGAACTGCCATTCGCGGTATACGAGCTGGATAGGGATGGGGACGAGCCAGGGCTGCAACCTTTCAGGGTGCAGGCTTGAAGAGCCCGGGTTACGCCTGCGGCTAAGCCCGGCTACGAAACGCTCGTGGTCCGGCGTTGCGATACCCGGGGAACGATCGAAGCGGTAGCCAGCGGCCGAGCGCAGCGATACCCGTGAAGCCCTCGCTAAAGCCCTAGAGCATCGCTGCGCTCGCCCTCAGCTAAAGGCTCAGCCTTGCGTCAGTTCCTGCACGATCTTGTCCTTGAGCAGCACGCGCTCGCGGCGCAGGCGACCCAGGGTTTCGTCGTCGAAGGGCTGGTTGCCCGATTCGAGATCGACGATGCGTTTGTCCAGGTCCTGGTAGCGACCTACCAGGCCATCGAAACCCGGGTTGCTCTTGCGACGCTCGGTCAGGGCATCGCCGTACTCACGGAATTCTTCGCGCAGGTTGTGCTCGGCGGTCATGGGGGCGCTCCTCTGTGTGGGGGTGATGATGCATTGACCTTAGCCCATCGCCGCCAGCACTAACCGCCCGACGAACTGCATCAGCCGCCGCAGTTGTTGCCGCAGTTGCAGCACCCGCCCTGGGCTTTGCGCTGCTGGCGCGCCAGGTCCTCGCGCAAGCCCGAGCGCCGCAGTTTCAGGGCCGCCAGGCTGAGGCCCTCGGGCCGCTCCAGGCCGCTCTCGATACGGGCGATGCGGCGGTCGACATCGTCGTGCTGCTCCACCAGCGCGGCGTACGCGGGGTTGCTGCGCAGCCGCGAGATGGCGTCGGACTGGGCGGAATAATCGATATGCATGGCCGGGCTCCCGATAGATGAATGGGCGCACTGTAGTCGGCCAAACGGTCCTGGCCGTTGATCCTCGTCAACGGCGGCAGTGTCGGGCAAGCGCCTGTCGTCGGTGCTCGCAGCCGCAACGCAGAGCCCTGCAATGAATCTGCCAGGGTGATTGGCCGGCAATAAATTCGGACAATTGCCCAGCGCCAGGGTCACAAACCTAGCGCTGCCCAAACGGCGGCACATGGCACACAGGCAGCAGTGCTTTACACTTCAGCGCACCAATCGGATCCAGGGGGTTGCACATGAGCATCATCAACGAATTCAAGGCCTTCGCGGTCAAGGGCAACGTCGTCGACATGGCGGTCGGTATCATCATCGGCGCGGCCTTCGGCAAGATCGTCTCGTCCTTCGTCGGCGACGTGATCATGCCGCCTCTGGGGCTGTTGATCGGCGGGGTGGATTTTTCCGACCTGGCCATCACCCTCAAGGCCGCCGAAGGCGACCTGCCTGCCGTGGTGCTGGCCTACGGGCGCTTCATCCAGACGGTGATCGACTTCATCATCATCGCCTTCGCCATCTTCATGGGCGTCAAGGCGATCAACCGACTCAAGCGTGAAGAAGCCGTGGCGCCATCGGTGCCGCCAGCGCCCAGCACCCAGGAAGTGCTGCTGACGGAAATCCGTGACCTGCTCAAGAACCAGCAGCACAAGGATTGACCGGGTAGCGGCTCGGGAAAGAAAACGGCGCCTCCAGGGCGCCGTTCTCCTATCAGGTTCAGGTCAGGCAACGGATTCGCCGCTGCCCGGCTTGAGCAGCACCCGGGTGATGCGGCGCTCCTTGACCTCGATCACCGTCAGCTCCCAGCCCAGGTACTCGACCTTGTCGCCGATCAGCGGCAGGCGGTCGAGCAGGCTCATCGCCAGGCCGGCCAGGGTCTGGTAGTCGTCGGTCGGCTTGGCCGCGAAGTTCATGCGCTCGCGCAGCACCGCCAGGTTGACCGCACCGTTGACCCGGTAACCGCCGTCCACTTCCTCGACATCGGGCCCCTCCACCTCACTGGCATCCGGCAGCTCGCCAGCGATGGCCTCGAGGATATCGGTGAGGGTCAGCAGGCCTTCGAAGCCGCCGAACTCGTTGACCACGAAGGCCACGTGGGTCGAGCCCTGGCGCATCTGCTCGAGCGAGCTGAGTACGCTGGAGCTGTCCGGCAGGTTGATCGGCGCCCGTACCAGGCTCTCGATATCCGGTTGCTGGCCCTTGAGCAGTTCCTTGAACAGCTCCTTCTTGTGGATGTAGCCCAGGGGTTCGTCGCGCGAGTCGTTACGGATCACTACCAGACGCGAGTGGGGCGAATCGAGCAGCGCCTGCTGGATCTTCTCCGGGGCGTCGTCGAGGTTGATGCAATCGACTTCCATGCGATCGGTCATGACCTTCTGGATCGACATCTCGGCCATGTTCAGCACACCGCTGATCATCACCCGCTCGCGACGATCGAACAGCGCGGTTCCGCCCTGCTCGCCCTCGAGCATGTCGGCGATGTCCTCACCCACTTCATCGGCCTGCACCTTGCCGCCGAGCATGCGCATCACCGCATGGGCGGTGCGGTCACGCAGGCCGCGCTGGCCCTGCAGGCTGCGCTTGCGGCGCGAACGGGCGACCTGGTTGAACAGCTCGATGAGGATCGAGAAGCCGATGGCCGCGTAGAGGTAGCCTTTCGGAATGTGGAAGCCAAGGCCTTCGGCGGTCAGGCTGAAACCGATCATCATCAAGAAGCCCAGACACAGCATGATCACCGTCGGGCGGGCGTTGACGAAGGCCGTCAGCGGTTTGCTGGCGACGATCATCAGGCCGATGGAGATGATCACCGCGATCATCATCACTTCCAGGTGCTCGACCATGCCGACGGCGGTGATCACCGCATCCAGGGAGAACACCGCGTCGAGCACGATGATCTGCGCCACCACCGGCCAGAACTTGGCGTAGGTGCGTGCACCACCCGGCTGGTGTACCCGCCCTTCCAGGCGTTCGTGCAGCTCCATGGTGGCCTTGAACAGCAGGAACACACCACCGAACAGCATGATCAGGTCACGCCCGGAGAAGGTCTTGCCGAACACCTCGATCAGCGGGTCGGTGAGGGTCACCAGCCAGGCCATGCTGGCCAGCAAGCCCAGGCGCATGATCAGCGCCAGGCTCAGGCCGATTACCCGCGCACGATCCCGCTGCTCGGGCGGCAGCTTGTCGGCGAGGATGGCGATAAACACCAGGTTGTCGATGCCCAGGACGATTTCCAGGACAATCAGGGTCAACAGGCCCAGCCAGGCCGTCGGATCAGCCATCCATTCCATTTAGTGTGCAGCTCTCTCTAGGGGAAAACGGAGACGGCCGAATGCACCACGCATGCGCAAGGCAGGCGCGTGAAGGCTCGGCTGTCGGGAAGAATGCGCAGCGCTCTGCTGCACGGGAGGCTTGCGCCGGGTGGCGCCGCCTTGGGGAAGTACCGCCCTCGTCCATAACGGCGAGGGCGATCGTCTACTGTCGCTGTCCATGAAGACCGGATAATGGGAAACAGACCCTGCAATCTACTGGAGCGCGGGTCACACTGAAAGCGCCAAGTTTGTAACCGTGCTTTACCAGTAGTTTTCCACGGCTACCTGCCCGGGTCGCCGGGTCAGGCTGAGATTCATGTTGCGCGCCTTCAGGCACCCGCGAATGTCGTCGATCATCTGGGGATTGCCGCAGATCATCACCCGCGAATGTTCGGGGGTCAGTTGCAGACCGGCGGCGCGTTCCAGCTCGCCATTGTCGATCAGCTCGGTGATGCGCGCATTCAGGCAGCCCGGCGCCTGCTCGCGGGTGACCACCGGCAGGTAGATGAGCTTGTGGGTGAATTCGGCCAGGTGCTCCAAGGCGGAGAAGCCGTGAATCATGTCCTGATAGGCCAGCTCGGCCAGCGTGCGGGCGCTGTACACCAGCACGATGCGCTCGAAGCGCTCCCAGACCTCGAAATCCTGCAGCATCGACAGAAACGGCGCGATGCCGGTGCCGCTGCCGAGCAGCCACAAGTCGCGGCCATCGACGAAGCGGTCCAGGGTCAGGTAACCGGTGGCCATCTTCTCCACCAGCAGGGTGTCGCCGACGCGCAGACGGCTCAGTTCGCTGGTGAATTCACCGCCGGGCACCACGATGGAAAAGAACTCCAAATGCTCGTCGTGGGGCGCCGAGACCAGCGAATAGGCGCGCCAGACCACCGAGCCGTCGGCCTTCTCCACGCCCAGGCGCACGAATTGCCCGGCACGAAAACGAAACCCGGCGTCGCGGGTGGTGCGCAGGGTGAACAGGCTGGGCGTCAGGGTCTGTACGTCGAGAAGGGTCTGGCGGGTAAACTTGTCATCGTTGCTCATCGGCGGCTCCATCAGGGCTCATGGCCCTAGTGTCGCGCAAAGCCGCCGCGGGAAACACCGGTAAAGATCAGGGAGAACGGTTGGACGGGATTGACGGGTGCACGGTCCCGATGTGATTGGTGGATAAGCTTCGCGTTATCCACCCTACTGGCTGGCACCACCGTGCCTTGTGGGAGCGACACCCGGGAAACCACCGCCCGCAAAAAAGCCAACCCAGAGGTCGGCTTTCTCTAGCGACGCAGCAGGCGCTTACAACGCCTCGCGGCTGCTGGCGCCGTCGACCAGGCGGGCGATGCCCAGCGGGTTGGCGTTTTTCAGGGCATCGGGCAACAGCGCGTCCGGGCAGTTCTGGTAGCACACCGGGCGCAGGAAGCGGTCGATGGCCAGGGTGCCGACCGAGGTACCACGGGCATCGGAGGTTGCCGGGTACGGGCCGCCGTGGACCATGGCATCGCACACCTCGACACCGGTCGGATAGCCGTTGAACAGCACCCGACCGACCTTCTGCTCGAGCAGCGCGAACAGGGCTTCGCTGCCAGCCAGATCACCCGGCTCGGTGATCAGCGTGGCGGTCAGTTGGCCATGCAGGCCCTCGATCGCCTTCTGCAGCTCGGCCCGGTCGGCCACCTCGACGACGACGGTGGTCGGCCCGAAGACTTCTTCCTGCAGGCGCTCGTCACCGTCCAGCAGCAGCCTGACATCGGCCTTGAACAGCTGCGGACGCGCCTGATTGCCTTCCTGGTTGGCGCCGCCCAGGTGGCTGATGCCGGGGTGTGCGGCGAGCGCAGCGATGCCCTTGGCATAGCCCTCCAGGCCGCCGGCATTGAGCAGGGTCTGCGGCGGCTGCTCGGCCATCTTGGCGGTGAAGCTTTCCAGGAAGGCGCTGAACTCCGGCGAACGAATACCGAGCACCAGGCCCGGGTTGGTGCAGAACTGGCCGGCGCCCAGCACCACCGAGGCGGCCAGTTCGCCGGCGATTTTCCCACCACGGGCCTTGAGGGCTTCGGGCAGCAGGATGACCGGATTGATGCTGCTCATCTCGGCGAACACCGGGATCGGCTGCGGGCGCGCCGCGGCCATGTCGCACAGGGCACGACCGCCGCGCAGCGAACCGGTGAAGCCGACCGCCTGGATGGCCGGGTGCTTGACCAGCGCGGCGCCGACGATGCCCCCGTAGATCATGTTGAACACGCCCTTGGGCATGCCGGTTTTCTCGGCCGCGCGCAGCAGCGCCGCGCCCACCAGGGCGGTGGTGGTCATATGCCCGGGGTGGGCCTTGAACACCACCGGGCAGCCGGCCGCCAGGGCGGAGGCGGTATCGCCGCCAGCGGTCGAGAACGCCAACGGGAAGTTGCTGGCACCGAACACCGCGACCGGGCCGAGGCCGATGCGGTACTGGCGCAGGTCGGGGCGCGGTAGCGGCTGGCGATCCGGCAGGGCGCGGTCGATGCGCGCACCGTAGAAGTCACCGCGGCGCAGCACCTGGGCGAACAGGCGCATCTGGCCGCTGGTGCGCGCGCGCTCACCCTGGATGCGGCCAGCGGGCAGCGCGGTTTCACGGCAGACGATGGCGATGAAGTCCTCGCCCAGGGCATCCAGCTCGTCGGCGATGGCCTCGAGAAACTCGGCGCGCCGGGTCGCCGGCAGGCTGCGATAAGCCGGATATGCGGCGGCAGCGGCCTTGGCGGCGGCATCGACTTCTTGCTCGGTGGCCTCGACGAATTCGTACGGCAGCGTTTCACCAGTGGCGGCATCGACGCTCTGCAGCTTCACGCTGCCGCGGGCGCTGTAGGCGCCACCGATGATGTTGTGGCCGTTAACGGACATGAATGTTTCCTCCTGGTCAGCACCAAGCCGGGGCCGAACCTGGCCCTGGCATGGATAACGATGAATGCTTCAAAGGGTGGTGACGCTGCCCGGTTGCAGCGGCTCATCGGCCGCTACCAGGCCGTTGCGCAGGGGCGCACCGAACTCGCTCATTTCGATCTCGAAGGTATCGCCGGGCTGCGCCCGGATACCGTCGGCATAGGACAGCGTAGCCGTGCCGAAGTAATGCACGTGCACATCGCCCGGGCGCAGGAACTGCTGGTACTTGAAGTGGTGGAATTCCAGGTTCTCCAGGCTGTGGCACATGTTCTCCTCGCCGCTGAGGAATTCCTTCTCCCAGATCACCTCGCCGCCGCGATGAATACGGCTGGTGCCGGCCAGGTGCGCCGGCAGCGCACCAACACGCAGCTCCGGCCCGTAGGCGCAGAAACGCAGTTTGGAATGGGCCAGGTACAGGTAATTGCGGCGTTCCAGCACGTGGTCGGAGAATTCGTTGCCCAGGGCGTAACCGAGGCGATAGGGTTTGCCGTCGTCACCGATCACGTAGAGGCCGACCAGCTCCGGCTCCTCACCGCCATCTTCGGCGAATGCCGGCAATGGCAGGTCGGCGCCAGGGCGCACGACGCTGCTGCCATCGCCCTTGTAGAACCACTCCGGCTGCGCGCCAACCTGGCCGGCGGCCGGTTTACCACCCTCCAGGCCCCAGCGGAAGATGCGCATGGTGTCGGTCAGCGTCGCTTCGTCCTGGCCCTTCTGCTGGTGCATCTTGTCACGGGTCGCGGCGCTGCCCAGGTGGGTGAGGCCGGTGCCGCTGATCAGGCAGTGGGCCGGGTCTTCATGATCCAGCGGCGGCAGAATGCACCCACCCTGCTGCAGCTCGGCATAGGCCGGGCCGGCGTCGCTGCCGCGGTTCTCGACCTCGGCCTGCAGGCTGCGCCCGGCGCGGATCGCCGCCAGGGCCAACTCGCGGGTGCTGGCAACGCCCCGTACGGTACGCACGGCATCGCCGTCGACAACGCCAACCTGACGCTGGCCGCGGGTGGATTCGAACTGGATCAGTCGCATGGCTTGTCTCTCTTGTCAGTCTTGCCCGAACGGGTACAGGGCAGACTTTACGAACTGCGCGCCAGCCTGCCTAATGACAGGCTCTGATCAAGCAATAACCGATGGTTATCACCATGCTCGCATCCCTCCCTGCTCTGGTGTCCCGACTGCGCCTGAAACAGCTGCGTCTGCTGATCGCCCTCGACGAGCAGGGTTCGCTGCACAAGGCCGCCGACGCCGTGGCGATCAGCCAGCCGGGGGCGACCAAGGCCCTCAACGAAATCGAATCGGCGTTCGGCACGCGGCTGTTCACCCGTACCAGCCAGGGTCTGGAGGCCAACGATCTGGGGCGTTGCGCGATCCGCTACGCGCGGCTGATCCACAGCGACCTGGCGCATCTGCGCGAGGAGATGCTCGGCATCCTGCAAGGCCAGGGCGGCCGGTTGGTGGTGGGCGTGATCATGGGCGCGGTGCCGCACCTGACCCGCGCCCTGTCGCGGTTGCGGGCGCGGCAGCCGGAGCTGTCGGTGGAAATCGTCGAGGACACCAGCGCGCGGCTGCTCAGCCTGATCGACCAGGGCCGCCTGGATCTGGCGATCTGCCGGACCAGCGTAAGCCGCCGGCCAGATGATTACGATTGCCTGAGCCTGCATGACGAGCAGCTGAAAGTGGTGGCCAATCCCGCGCACCCGCTGGCTAACACGCCGGGCCTGAGCCTGGCGCAACTGGCCGCCTACAGCTGGGTGGTGTTCCCGGCGAACATGCCGATGCGCCTGGTGCTGGAGCGGGCATTCAGCGACGCCGAACTGGAGTTTCCGCGCTACCCGCTGGAAACCGCCTCGACCTTCGCCACCCTGATGCTGCTGGAGGAGGACCCGAACCTGGTGGCCCTGATGCCACGGGAAACCGCCCAGTCGGCGGCGCGCTCGGGCCAGCTGGCCTGCCTGGATGTGGCCCAGGTGCTGCGCAGCGAGCCCTACGGGGTGATCAGCCGGCGCGGCTCGCCGCTGTCATCGCCAGCGCGTTTGCTGCTGGAGGAGTTGCGGACTTCGTAGGATTGGTCGGGCCGTGTAGGTGCAACCCATCAATCCCACGATGGGTTGCACCCATCCTACGGCCTTGAGCGCCTTCAGATGTGGGAGCGGGCCATGCCCGCGAAAAACCGCGACCATGCCATACGCTCACAGGATTCACATAGTAGTTGTAGGGTGGATGACGCTTTTTTCATCCACCATGCGACTGCAGCGGTGGACGGGTGAAGCGTCGTCCACCCTACGAGCTCAAAGGATTCACATAGCTTCCTAGGATGGGTCGGGCCGCGCAGGTGCCCCCAATCCCGATGGGTTTCACCCATCCTACGGACTTGCGCTCCCACAGGGATATGCATCAAGCCGGCGCAACCAATCAGCGCCGATTGACCGTCTGCGCCGCACGCAGCACGTCGGTGCCGATCTCGGCTTCGAAACGCTGCCATACCGGGCGCATCGCCTCGCGCCAGGCTTCGCGCTGCTCGTGGGTCAGGGTGATGATCTGCGCGCGGCCGGCGGCAACGAGTTGCTCGCGGCTCTTGCGGTTGAGCTCCTCGGCGTCCTGGTTCACCTTGAAGCTGACCTCCTCGATGATCGCTTCCAGCTGGGTGCGCACCTGGTAGGGAATGCTGATCCAGAACTTGGAATTGCTGATCAGCATGTAGTTGAGCGAGCCGTGGTTGGTTTCGGTGATGAACGGCTGCACGCTGTCGAGCTTCTGGCTGGCCAAATTCGACCAGGGGTTTTCCGCGCCTTGCACGGTGCCCTTCTGCAGCGCCGCCAGGGTTTCGCTGAAGGCCATCTTGCTGGCGGTGGCGCCGATCTGGGCGAACTGCGCCTCCAGTACTGGAGATGGCTGAATACGGAAGTTCAGACCCTTGGCATCGGCCGGCGCCTTCAGCGCGCGGGTGGCGGAAAGCTGCTTCATGCCGTTGTTCCAGTAGGCCAGGCCGTAGATGTCGTGGCCCGCCATGGAACGCAGCAGCTCGCGGCTCTTCTCGCGCTTCTGGAAACGCTTCACCGCTTCCAGATCGTCGAACAGGAACGGCAGGTCGAACACCTGCAGTTGCTTGGTGTAGGCGTCGAACTTGGACAGCGACGGCGCCAGCAGCTGCACCTTGCCCTCACGCAGCGCCTGCAGTTCGTCCTCGTCACCGAACAGCGTGGAGTTCGGGTACAACTCGACCTTCACCTTGTCGCCCAGGCGCTGCTCCACCAGTTCCTTGAACAGCTGCGCACCACGGCCCTTCGGGGTGTCTTCGGCGACCACGTGGGAGAACTTGATGACGATGGGCTCGGCGGCGAACGCCGGCGTGCAGATCAGCAGCAGGGCGGACAGGGCTGTGGTGACAACGGACTTGAACATGCAACACCTCGGCAATAGCAGACAGCGGCGCATGCGCGAGGCAGCACCTGAGGGAAATGGGGGTTTCGGATGACCTTCGCTGAGGTCGCTGTCGGCTAGGCCCGGCGCGGAGCGCGGGTGTCCGACTATTATTGGAGGGCTGTGCAGAGGGCACGGTGAAAAGGCGCCCGTTCTGGCAGGGGCGCGATTCTTCTCCATCCTCCGCCGCAGAACAAGCGCAATAACGCCAACTGCTGCACAGCTTGAAGATTCAATGCCCGTGCCGTGGCAGAATGCGCCCCGCCACGCCCACCACGAGATCAGCATGTCGTCGTCCTTCGCCACCCCGTTCGCCACCCTCGAGCTGCAGCGCCAACCCGAGCAACCCGGCATGCCCCTGCAGGCCTTCGACGCCGCCGATGCCTACCTGCTCGAGCAGGTGCAGACGCTGCCGAGTACCGGGCGCGTGCTGCTGCTCAACGACAGCTTCGGCGCCCTGGCCTGTGCCCTGGTCGGGCGCGCCCGGGTAACCAGCAGCGGCGACTCGCACCTCGGCCACCTGGCGCTGCGCCTCAACCTGGCGCGTAACGGCCTCCCTGAAGACGCGGTGACCTTCGTGCCGGCCAGCGAGCCAGCAAGTGGTCCGTTCGATATGGTGCTGATCCGTGTGCCGAAAACCCTGGCGCTGCTGGAAGAACAGCTGATCCGTCTGCAAGCTCAGCTGGCGCCAGACGCCCAGGTGATCGCCGGGGCGATGATCAAGCACCTGCCGCGCGCCGCTGGCGACCTGCTGGAGAAGTACATCGGCCCGGTGCAGGCCTCACTGGCGGTGAAAAAAGCCCGTTTGCTGCACGCCACGCCCGAAGCCAAGCCGGCAGCGCAGTCGCCCTACCCGACCCGCTACCGCCTCGACAAACCGGCGCTGGAACTCAGCAACCACGCCAACCTGTTCTGCCGCGAAGGCCTGGACATCGGCACCCGCGCCTTCCTGCCGCACCTGCCGCGCCACCTGGACAATCGCCGGGTGGCCGACCTGGGTTGCGGCAACGGCGTGCTGGGCATCGTCTATGCCCTCGGCAGCCCCCAGGCGGAACTGACCCTGGTGGACGAATCCTATATGGCCGTGCAATCCGCCGCCGAGAACTGGCAAGCCGCGCTGGGCGAACGCCCGGTGACAGTCCGCGCCGGTGATGGCCTGGCCGAGCAGCCTGCCGACTCGCTGGACCTGGTGCTGTGCAACCCGCCCTTCCACCAGCAGCAGGTGGTCGGCGACTTCCTCGCCTGGCGCATGTTCCAGCAGGCGCGCAGTGCGCTGGTCACCGGCGGCGAGCTGTGGATCGTCGGCAACCGCCACCTGGGCTACCACGCCAAATTGTCGCGGCTGTTCCGCGGCGTCGAGCAGGTGGCGGCTACGCCGAAGTTCGTGGTGCTCAAGGCGACCAAGTAACCCCGCAAGACTGCATCGACGGCGACACCCAGGAATCCTTTGCTCAGTCGATCAGGCCATTGCCGTCATAGAACGGATAGGGCCCCGGGTATTCGCCGAACACCCCGGTGTGGGTAACCAGGCCGTGTTCGGCGTGCCAGTGGTGCAGCAGGTAGCCAGGCGGCTCCAGGTTGAAGTGGGCCGGCGCGCTGGGCTGCAGGTCCAGCACGATCTGGTGGGAAACCCCGGGGCACACGCAACTCAGGCTGCCGGCAAAACGCCGCTGGATCGGGCGATGCAGGTGCCCGCAGAGCAGCCGCTCCACCTGTGGGTGGCCGCCGATCAGCCACTCCAGGGCCGCCGCGTTGCGAAACGGCTCGCGGTCCATATGGCCGATACCGCTGGTGAATGGCGGGTGGTGCAGGATCAGCACCGTCGGCACCTGCGGGCGCAGCGCCAGCTGGGCGTCCAGCCAGCGCAGCTGGCTGTCCTGCAGTTGCCCGCCATGGCTGCCCGGAATCGTCGTGTCCAGGCCGATCAGGCGCACCGGGTGGCTGTCGACCACCCAGTCCAGCGGCGCCTCGGGCGACCGCGGCAGGTAGCCGTGGTCGGCAAAGGCGGCCAGCAGGTGGGCGCGATCATCATGATTGCCGGGCACCAGGTAACAGGGCATGGCCAGGCGCTGCAGTTCGGGCCGCAGCACGGCGTATTCGTCGGGGTGACCGAAGTCCACCAGGTCCCCGCTGATGACCACGATGTCCGGGCGTGGCTGGCTGGCGTTGAGGTGGTCGACCGCGCGGCGCAGCGCCGCCAAGGTATCGACCACCCCGTAACTCGGCTTGCCGCCGGCCTTGAGGTGCAGGTCGCTGATCTGCGCAATAAGGAAGGTCGGAACGCTGGGGATGACATCAGGCATTGAGGCTGAACACTCGCTGGGGCTCGACGGCCAGGTTGATCAAATCGCCGGGGGCATGCAGGCGGTCGTCGCTGCTGTCCACCGACAGCGGCTGCGCGCCGCCCACGTCCACCAGCAGGCGGCTCTGCGCGCCCTGAAAGAATTGCCCGAGCAGCCGCCCGCGCACATGGCCGGGCGTACGGGTCACCTGCAGGTGCTCGGGCCGGCAATACAGAGTGGTTGGCAGCTCGCTGGCGCTCCACGGCAACTCGCCGCCGTTGACCTGCACGCCGTTGGCCGTGCGGCCGAGCACCGCGAAGGCATTCAGGGTGCCGATGAAATTCGCCACGAAGGCGTTGGCCGGCTGCTGATAGAGCGCCCGCGGCGTGGCCAGCTGCGCGATGCGGCCGCGCTCCATGACCAGAATGCGGTCGCCCAGGGCCATGGCCTCGCCCTGGTCGTGGGTGACGAACACCGCGGTAATGGCCAGCTCGCGCAGCAACTGGCCCAGCTCGCTGCGCAGGCGCTCGCGCAACTGGGCATCCAGGGCCGCCAGGGGTTCATCGAGCAGCAGTACCCGCGGGCGTGGCGCCACCGCGCGGGCCAGGGCGACGCGCTGGCGCTGGCCGCCGGACAGCTCATGGATGGCGCGATGGCCATAGCCCTGCAGGCCGACCAGTTCGAGCAGTTCGGCGCAGCGCTGTTCGCGCTCGGCGCGGGGCACCTTGCGCACCTTCAGGCCATAACCGATGTTGTCGGCCACGTTGAGGTTGGGAAACAGCGCGTAGTTCTGGAATACCATGCCCACGTCGCGGCGCTCGATGGGCAACGGCGTGACATCGCGCCCGGCGAACGACACCTGCCCGGCATCCGGGCGCTCGAGCCCGGCGATCAGGCGCAGCGTGGTGGTCTTGCCGCAGCCGGACGGGCCGAGGATGGCCAGGGTCTCGCCGGCGTGGATCTCCAGGCTCAGGTCGTCCACGGCGACGGTGCCGTCGGCGAACGCCTTGCGGCAGTTGTGCAGGCGAATGGAGGTAGCGGTCATCGTTGGTCTCCACGGGACAGGCGGGCGCTGATGGCCTGCAGGGCGATCAGCAGCGGCACGATCATCAGCAGGAACAGCAGGGTGTAGGCGCTGGCGACTTCCAGCCGCGCCGAGGCGTAGCTGTCGGCCAGGCCCACCGGCAGGGTCTTGGTCATCGGCGTGTGGAGCATCCAGGTCAGGTTGAATTCGCCCAGTGACAGGGTGACGACCATCAGCACCCCGGCGAGGATGCCCGCACGGCAGTTGGGCACCACCACGGTAAAGAAGCGCCGCAGCGGGCCGGCGCCGAGACTGGCGGCGGCATCTTCCAGGGTCGGCAGGTTCTGGCGCTGCATCACCGCCATTACCGGGCGCACCAGAAACGGCAGGGTGAACAGCACGTGGCCGACCAGAATGAACAGCCAGCTGCCACGAAAGCCGCCGAGATGACCGTAGGTGAGCAGCAGCGCCAGCGCACTGGCCAGGCCGGGCATCGCCACCGGCAGCACCATCAGTTCCTCGAAGGCGCGGCTGAAGCGGTTGTTCATGCGCACCAGGGCGTAAGCCGCCGGCACGCCGATCACGCAGACGCACAGGGCGCAGGCCAGCGCCAGTTGCAGCGACAGCCACACCGTCGGTGAATAGGCCTGCCACACCTGCACGAGCCAGTCGAAGGTCAGGCCGCTGGACAGCCCCTGGAAGTAATTGCGGGTCAGCCCGGCGAGCAGCGACAGCAGTACCGGCACCAGCATGAAGGCGCAGACCAGGCAGGTGAAGATCAACTGCGCGGCAAACAGCGTCGAGCGTTTCATAGCAGCCCTCCGGCGTTGCGCACCCACTTCCTGACCACCAGCAGCACCGCCCAGGTCAGCGCACCGAGGAGCACCGACAGCGCGGCGGCCACGCTGAAGTTTGCGTAGTTGGTGAACACGTTGTAGATCGCCACGGGCGTGACGTTGAGCTGGGTGCCCAGGGTGAAGGCGGTACCGAACGCGCCCATCGAGGTGGCGAAGCAGATCGCGCCGCAGGACACCAGCGCCGGCATCAGCCCCGGCACGATCACGTCCCAGGTGACCCGCCAGTGGCTGGCGCCCAGCGAGCGGGCAGCCTCCTCCAGGCTGGCATCGAGGCTTTCACTGGCGGCCATCACGGTGAGGATCACCCGCGGTATGGAAAAGTACAGGTAGCCGAGAAACAGACCGGCCAGGGAATAGGCGAATATCCAACGCTCGCCCACCAGCCCCAGGCCCAGCGCCGCGAACACGCCCTGGCGGCCGGCCAGCAGAATCACCAGAAAACCCACTACCACGCCGGGAAACGCCAGGGGAAAGGTCAGCAGGGCGACCAGCGCCGAACGGCCGAAGAAGCGCTGGCGGGCGAGAAACACCCCGCTGATGCTGCCCACCAGCAGTGCCGCCAGGGTCACCGTGGCGGCCAGCATGCTGGTCTGCGCCAGGCTGCTCAGATACTGGCCGCTGCTCAGCACCTGCCAGTAGCCACTGCCCGCCCCGCCGCGACTTTCGCCGCCAAGCAGCACCAGATGGGCCAGCGGCAGTATCCAGAAGGCCAGCAACATGGCAGCAGCCGGCACCAGCGCCACGGCAGCCCCCGGCCGCCAGCGCCACAGCGGCCTGCTATCGGCCTTTACGGCAGCACGGTTGCTCAGGGCGCTGCTCACCTCAGCGCACCTCTTTCAGATAACGCGCGGCGAAGGCTTTCTGCACCGCGGCCATCTTCTGGTAATCCACCACGCCGGCGCGGGCATAGTCACTTTCTGGCAGGAAGCGCGCCGCCACCTCGGCGGGCATCTGCACCGGGCGCACCGGCCGCAGGTAGGCATTGGCCCACAGCGCCTGGCCCTGGTCGGAGAGCACGAAGTCCAGCACCCTCTCGGCGTTGGCGCGGTGCGGCGCGTTGTCCACCACGCTCATCACGTAGGGCACGCTGATGCTGCCTTCGCTCGGAATCACGAAGGCGACATTGGCCTGGTCCTTGTAGCGCGCGCGGTAGGCGTTGAAGTCGTAGTCGACGAGGATCGGCAGCTCACCGGACAGCACCCGCGCATAGGCGGTCTGCTTGGGCACGATCGGCGAATTGCCGGCCAGTTTCTTGAAGTAGTCGATGGCCGGGGCGAAGTCGTCGAGGTCGCCGCCCATGGCGCGATTGATCGCCACCGCCGACACGTAGCCGACGAAGGCGCTGGACGGGTCCAGGTAACCGACCATGCCCTTGTACTCGGGCTTGAGCAGGTCGGCCCAGCTTTGCGGCACCGGCAGGCCGCCCAGTGCGTCGACGTTGACCATGATGCCCAGCGTGCCGGAGTGAATGGCGAACCAGTGCCCTTCAGGGTCTTTCAGCCCGGCGGGAATGTCGTCCCAGCCCTTTGGCTTGTAGCTGCCGACCACCCCGGCGTTCTGCGCCTGCAGGCCGAAGGTCACCCCGTAATACACCACGTCGGCCATCGGTGCCGCGCGCTCGGCCACCAGCTGTGCTAGGGCCTGGCCGGAGTTCTTGTTGTCCAGCGGCACCTTCACGCCGGTGTTCTCGGCAATCGCGGCGAGCTGCGCGCCCCAGTCCGCCCACTCCGGCGGGCAGTTGTAGCAGATCGCCGTCTCGGCGGCCTGGCTCAGGCTGGCGGTACCGCACAGCAGCAGGGCTGCAAGGGTTTTACGGAAGCGGGTCATCGGGCGTCTCCTCGAAGGGGCGGATACTTTCACCTGGCCGGATATGGCACGGCAGGCAGTGGGATACGGGGGTGGCGCCGGCGATCTGCGCCAGCAGCTGGTCGATCAGGGTGTGCGCCAGGTCGGCGATGGGCTGCACCACGCTGCACAGCGTCGGGTGCACCTGGGTGCCGAGGGCGATGCCGTCGAAACCCATCACCGACAGCTGGCGCGGCACGCTCCAGCCATTGCGGCGCAGCACGTTGATCAGGCTGATGGCCAGCAGGTCGTTGGAGCACACCAGCGCGCTGGGCGCCTGCTGGCCCTGGAGCCAGGGTTGGATGGCGACGAAATCGGCCTGGGTGTGGGCAGGCATCTCGATCAGCGGCAAGGCCGGTAGCCCGGCCGCGTGCATGGCCTGCCGATAGCCGGCATAACGCAGCCGGGCACGGTCGGACTGCAACGCCGACCCCGCCACCATGCCGATGCGCCGGTGGCCGGCCGCCAGCAGATGCCGGGTGGCCAGCGCCATACCGGCGTGGTTATCCACCGATACGGCGCTGTATTCGCGGTTTTCGGGCTGGTGATAGGCCAGCACGAAGGGCGTGTCTTCCTGAGCCAGGCTTTGCAGCACGCGGTTGCTGCGAGCATCGGTCACCGTCAGCACCAGGCCGTCGACGCGCTGGCGCAGCAGCTCCTCGACCACCTCGCTTTCGCGCTCGGCATGGTAGTCGGTGGTAGCCAGCAGCAGGTTGTAGCCCCGCCCACGCGCCGCCTGCTCCATGGCCTGGAACTGTTCGGCGAACACCGGGTTGAGCAGGTTGGGCACCACCACGCCAATCAGCTGGGTGGTCTGCAAACGCAGCTGCCGGCCCAGGCGGTTGGGGCGAAAGCCCAGCTGGCGCGCCGCGGCGAACACCTGCTCACGGGTGTGCGGGCGCACCATGTCTGGCGAGGCAAAAGCCCGCGCAGCGGTGGCCCGCGACACGCCCGCGCGGAGGGCAACCTCTTTCAGATCCGTCATGCTCGCTCGCCTTGAGATCGATCTCATTGGCGAGCAACTTAGCGAGCGCAGATGGCAGTCGCGCGACACGGGGATGACAGTTCGGTTTCAGCCCGCGCCTTCTGATTCTGCGTAGTGCGGACCGGGACGCCGGCCGCTTGTAGCGAAGCGAACAGGCCGCCAGTCCAACCAAGCACTCCCCATGGACCAATCATTGCCCGAAGAGGGAAGTATCACTAAAGTGGCACTTTCATTCTTGCACCGAGCCCCCGCCATGAAAGTCGAGCTGGTCACCAACCTGAAGCGACAGGCCACCAAGATCCTTGCCGATCTTCACGAATCCAAAGAGCCCGTGCTGATCACCGAGCACGGTATGCCATCGGCTTATCTGGTGGATGTCGATGACTACCAGTTCATGCAGAAGCGCCTTGCACTGCTGGATGCGCTGGCCCAAGGGGAACGAGCCGTGGTCGAAGGCAATATCGTCAGCCATGAACAGGCTAAGGAACGGCTGGGCAAATGGCTGAAATAGTTTGGACCAATCCGGCCTTCCAGCAACTCGACGAGCTGGCGCACTACATCGCGCTCGACAAACCCGATGCCGCTCGCGCGTTGGTCAGCAAGGTGGTTGAAGCGGTCGGGCGTTTGGCGGAGTTCCCTTTGTCGGGCCGCGTCCCGGATGAGCTGCCAAACTCGGTGTATCGCGAAATCGTTGTCCTACCCTGCCGGGTTTTCTACCGCGCCTCGGATACAACGGTTTTTATCATCCACATCATGCGAGAAGAGCGTGTGCTGCGCGCTCATATGCTCGAGTGAGCCTCATTGTGGATACGGCAAATGCTGGATGAGTGTTGTTCAGCATGCGGCTGGCGATACCCAGGGATGCGTCCCTTAAAGCGTCAGGGTAAACCGCGACAGCAAGGCGCCGGGCAGCGCCATCGAGCCGGTCTGCCGGGCGCCGTAGGTGCCGCTGGGCAGCAGCAGCTCCGGTTCACGGGTCAGGGCTTCCAGGTTCGCGCCGAGGAAGTCGAACAGCGAGTCGTCGAAGCGCATGGTGTTCACTGGCGCCTGGATGCGACCGTCCTCGACCCAGAAGGTGGCGAAGCGGGTCATGCCGGTCAGGCGCCCGGCCGGCAGGTCGGAGAAGTTGCTGTACCACAGGTTGCCGATATACAGCCCGGTGCCGAGGCGCTGCAGGATCTCGCCCTCCTCCAGCTCGCCGCCGTGCAGCTGCAGCGAGAACGGGTACTCGCCGCTGCCCGCGCCATTGGCGATCAGCCCGTGCTCGGCGGCACTGCGCGAGCTGACCAGGCGCTCGCCCGCCTTGCCCTGACTGACCAACCGTAGTGGCTGGCGTGGCCCTTCGCGGGTGAAGGCCGGCGCCAGGCCGCCTTCGATGCGCTCGTCTAGCGTCACCTTGTCGCTCAGGCTGGCGCTGCCGGCGAACAGCCGCTGCAGCGGGCTGCCACCGGTGGCCAGTGCTTCGGCGGAAAAGCCCCAGGCGAACAACCCGAACAACTCCTCCAGCGCCGCTGGTGTGAGATAGGCGCGATACGCCCCTGGCTTCAAATCATGGGCGGGTTTGCCCAGGTGCTCCAGTTGCTCACGGGCGAACGCCAGTTTACGGGCGAAGGCCTGGGCATCCCATTGCTCACCGGCGTAGCTGCTTTTAACCGCCTGGCCGTTGTCGTGGAACAGGCTGAACTCGAAGTTGAAGCTGCTCGCCCCGTGCCAGCCGAAGGCGCCCCAGGAACTGGCGAAGCCCTGGTACTGCGGCCCGGCGGCGTAGAAGCCGACCAGGTCCAGCCCGGCGGCCGCTTCATTGATCTGGGCGATGGCCGCCTCGCTGTGCTGAACCGCCTCACCCGTCGCCGTCTCGCCGCGCCAGGCTTCGCGATTCAGGCGCAGGTACGGGTCGTCGGCGAGCGTCGGCAATACCGCACGCAGGCGCTGTAACGCCTGGTCAAGGCGCGTCAGGTCGTCATCGATCACCCCGCTCAGGGCCAGTTCGAAGTCGCCATGCCGCTCGCCCTGGTACAGCGCCAGGGTGGCGTACACCTGCTGGACCTGGCCGGCCTGGCGCACGCGGGCATGGTTGAAGCGGATAAAGTCCGAAGCCTCGGCCTGGTACTCCAGGGTAAAGCCTTCGCCGGCCTGCAACTGGCTGTCCAAGTGCGCGAGCAACGCCTCGAAATGTTGACGTGCGTTCATCAGGCTGCCCCTCCAAATACGTCGACATCGGCGAACACGCACGCCGGAGTGGCATGCCCGACGCGGATCACCTGGTTCGGCTCGCCCTTGCCGCAATACGGCGTGCCCAGCACCTCGAAGGTACTGGCATCGCCGACCGCCTTGAGGTTGCGCCAGAACTGCGCGGAGATGCCGCGGTAATTGGGGTTCTTCACCACACCCTTGAGTTCGCCGTTCTCGATCAGGCGGCCCCACTCGCAGCCGAACTGGAATTTGTTGCGCGCGTCATCGATCGACCAGGAGCGGTTGTTGCTCATCAGAATGCCGCGTTCGATGCCGCCGATCAGTTGCTCCAGGCGCTGGGTGCCGGGCTCGACATTGAGGTTGGCCATACGATCCAGGGTCGGCCGGTTCCAGCTGCAGGCGCGGCTGTTGGCCACGCCTTCAAGCCCACTGCGCCACTGCGACAGCGCACCGCCAAGCGGCCGCTGCAGGATGCCCTCGCGGATCAGGTATTCGCGCTGCGCCGGGGTGCCGTCGTCGTCATGGCGATAGCTGGCCAGCTCGCCCGCCACCGTCGGGTCGAAGGTCACGTTGAGCAGCGCCGAGCCGTACTGATAACGGCCGAAATCCTCCTGGCGAATAAAGCTGGTGCCGGCGAAATTGCGCTCGTCACCCAGGATGCGATCCAGCTCCAGCGGATGGCCGATGGACTCGTGGATCTGCAGGATCATCTGGTCCGGCATCAGCAGCAGATCGCGATGGCCGCTCGGTGTGTTGGGTGCCAGCAGCAATTGCAGTGCCTCGTCGGCAATACGGCTGGCGGTGCCGACCAGGCCAAGTTCATCGATCACCTCGGCACCGCCCTGGCGCGCGAGATGAGTGCCGCCAAAGCTGCGGCTCTGGCTGTCGGCGCCATCGCTGGCGGTAACGCCCAGCTGCGGGAAGACGTAATGCTGGGCGCGGCGCAGACGGGCGCCGACGCTGTTCAGGTAAATCTGCTCGGTGGCGGTAAAGGTCAGCCCGGCGTACCAGTCCACCAGCCGCCCATCCCGCGGTACCCGCGCCGACTCCGCCGCCAGCAGCTCGTACCAGTGGGCCGGGCTGGCCAGGCTGCGCTGGTAGCCAGGCATCACGTCATCGGCCTGCTGATGAGGCACCGGTAGCTCATGCAGATCGAGCAGATTGCGCCCCGCCAGCTGCCGCGCCAACGCCTCGGCCTTGTCGAGCGCCGCCTGCAAGCCGGCCTGGCTGAGATCGCTGGTCGCCGCATAAGCCTCCACGCCAGCGACGCGCACGCTGAGCATGGCGCCCGCATCGTCGGCAAACGACGGCGCCCGCGCCACATTACGGCGCACCCCATAGCGCTCGGTGGTTTCCCGCACATGGCGCAGCGACCAGAAATCGGCGGTGCAATGCAGGGCGGCGAAGCGGCGTTCTAGGGTTTCGCTGATGGCGAACATGGAGGCTCCCTTGGTAGGCGGCATAGGGAGGCAGTATGGGAAGGATTGGCGGGATGGGGCAACCAGAAAGGTTGTGAGTACGTCGCAGACGGATGGCTATTTGCTGGCGCAGTGCTGGAGCCCCCTATTTTAACCTCTGGGGCGGAAACGGAACGCCGGCCGCTCGCAACCACAGCGAATAGTCCGCCGACTCATGCCTGGTTCGGCACCACAACCGGAGCCCCGCGCTCCAAGGCGCACTGCTTCGCGAATGGATCGCCGCCCAGTATGCCCTACAGAGCTGATTCCCGTAGGTCGATAACACGAAGCTGGTTCACCGCACTCAAAGCACCGGCTCGGAACACAAGTCTTCTCCGGGCCTTGCCGCTCCAGGCCCTTATCCTTACCTTGTGCCCTCGCTTACCGCCTTTAACCGCGAGTCTTCCTACCATGAAAAATCTAAAAATCAGCGCCATCACCACCGTGCTTATCGGACTCTCAGGTTTTGCCCAGGCTCAGCAAACGCCATCGCATCTGGACAAGGTACTGGAGAAAGGGCAACTGGCGGTGTGCACCACCGGCGATTACAAGCCCTATACCTTTCTGCGCCAAGACGGTGGGTACGAGGGCATCGATATCGAGATGGCCCAGTCCCTCGCGCAGAGCCTTGGGGTGAAGGTGCAGTGGGTGCCGACCACCTGGAAGACCTTGATGCCGGATATGGTGGCAGGCAAGTGCGATATCGGCATGGGCGGTATTTCGGTGACGCTGGAGCGCCAGAAGAAGGCCTTTTTCAGCAGCACCCTGGATGTGGACGGCAAGATTCCCCTGGTGCGCTGCGAAGACGTGTCGCGTTACCAGACCGTCGAGCAGATCAACAGGCCAGAGGTACGCCTGATCGAGCCGGCCGGCGGCACCAACGAAGCCTTTGCGCGAGCCTATCTGCCAGAGGCCCAGCTGAACTTCCACGACAACAAGACCATCTTCCAGGAGCTGCTGGATAAGCGCGCCGACGTGATGATCACCGACACGTCCGAGGCCCTGTATCAGCAGAAACGCATGCCCGGCCTGTGCGCCGTCAACCCGAAGAACTACATGCAATACAGTGAGAAGGCCTACCTGCTGCCCCGCGACGATATGGCCTGGAAAAGCTACGTCGATCAGTGGTTGCACCTGAGCAAGGCCACCGGCGCTTATCAGAAAACCCTTGACCACTGGCTGGCCGTGCCGGGGCAGTAAGGGCACGCGAACCAGCGATCAACCACCCTTCAGGGGCTGCGGCTGCAGTTGCAGCAAGGCCGTATCGACGAGGCCCAACAACTCCTCGATGGCCAGGGTGGCATGCTGGAAATAGCGTTTCGCCGCAATGCTCGGTTGTTCCCGGCCGAGCAGCTCCTGCTCGATGCACAACAGAAACGCCTCGATCGCCTGCTGGCGCCGGGCCAGTTGAAACAGGTGACGCTCCGCCTGCAGAGTGGCAAAGGCGTCGCCAGCCAGTTGCTCGATCTTCTGGTAGAGAAAGCGCAGGCGTATGCGCTGCTCGGCACTGCTCTTTCCTGCAGCGGCGATGCCGGTCCCCAACGCCCGGGCTTGGCCGGCCCATTCCGCGGCCTGCACCACCTCGCGCCAGATACACGGCAAATAGGCGAAATCGCTACGGCCTTCACTGAGGTCGATCTCGCTGGCCACGTCTTCCATCAGGAAGATGCTGTTGCGAATGATCAGGTGATGCTGCGCCAGGTTGTTGGCTGCGTTGGTGCTGCGCCCTTCCTGCAGGCGCGACCAGTGATCGATCAGGCCACCCCATCCAGCGGCGTGACTGCCGTTGAAGGTTGCGGCAATGCGCATCTGCTCTTCGAGCGACCGCCGGGTGGCGGCCAGCTCGTCGCTCAGCCCGGCATCGCCACAGAGCACGCCGTTGCTCAGGCCGCGATGACGCTGGAGGCCGGCGATCAGCGAGCGCAGTAGCGCCAACTGACGAATGTTCGCGCGAATATGTGCCCGTTTCTGGCGCAACCGACGGCGATGCAGGGCCAAGACCATCATCACCAGGCTGACCAGGACGCAGACCACAGAGGCGTATCCGTACCATCCCTCCATCGCCATCAACCCGTCAGGCTTGCCAGATGATGGGCGATGGTGCGGGTCTGGTCGGCGGCCTTGAGGTTATCGACATTACCCTGGCGCACGCGGTCGGAGAGTTCGGCGATTTCCGTCACCGCCTTGCCCTGCTGCTCGGTGCTGACGGCCACCTGCTCGACCTGCTCGGTCAGTTGCCAGGTGCACTGCTGAACCTGGTCGAGCAGGCTGCACACGGCCTTCGAGCTTTGCGCACTGCGTTGGGCCAGCTCGCTAAGGCCGGCCACCTTCACCGTGGCGCTCTGGATATGCTGTTGTACCGAGACGATGTTGCGGCTGATCTCGGCCGCCGATTCCTGGCTGTGCAGCGCCAGGCGCCTGACCTCCTCGGCGACTATCGTGAAGCCGCGCCCCCTGTCTCCAGCGCGGGCGGCCTCAATCGCCGCGTTGAGTGCCAGCAGATTGGTCTGGTCGGCGATGCCACGGATAGTGCCGGACATCTGATTGATGATCTGCGAATTGGCGTTCAGCAGCAGGATCAGCTCATTGGTGGTTTCTGCCTGGCGGCTCATTTCCACCACCTGCTGAACCAGCTCGCCGAGGCGCGCGATACCGTCACTCAGTTGCTCGCTGGCTACCAGGCTGCTCTGCCGCGACTGCTCCGCCAACGCAGCCACCTGGACGATGCTGGCATTCAGCTGCTCGACCGCAGCCGCCGCCGTGCTCGCCGCGTCGCTCTGGTTTTCGGCATTGCGCGTCACCAGCACGGAGCTCTGTTCGAGTTCCTGCGAGGAATGGGATATTTCGTCGAGGCGTTGTTGCAGGAGTTGCTGCTGGCGACGCTCGCGGTTGAGCCAGCGCTGCCAGCTTCGACCGATCGATTGCAGCAATACCCAATCATCCTCGGCGGGGTCCCGGCCAGCCTGATCGGCGTGACGATCCTGATAGCCCTGCAACAGCAGAAGCTCGCGTCGCAGCAGCCATAGGCTGGAGATCGCCAGGTAGGCGAACAGTAGCCAGGCCAGCAGAACAGCCGTATGTGGGTGACCCGCCAGGCTCAGCGCGCTGCTTACCAGGGCAATGCCGAGCAGACTGCGCAGCATGCCGGCGATGCCCAGTTCGCGTAGCAATAGCAATGCCGGGTAGCCAAGCCATTTCATGAACTCATTCTCCGCTGACCGCTACAACTGGATCCCGATTACCCCCTCGAGGGCATCGCGAGTTCAGGAAGTGCGGCCCGTCCCTAAACAAACGCCTGAATGCACGGCAATGAAAGCTGCAGTGCATTCAGGCGTCGTTGCCTTGCAGAGGTGCGCCCCTGCGCATGTGTATGAGGGATGCAATGCAGAAACGATGCCAGCAAGGCGACCGCCGCCAAGGCGTAGCAAAAGGCGGCATTTGGCCAGCACCCTCCTAGCGACACGGGTCAGGCGCACCAGCAGGGTGCATGGTCGGGTCGCAGGCGCGAAGTTCGCCCACCAAGCCGAGCCGAAAGGTCCACTGGCCTAAGGCGTACTCAACCCCGCCGCATTCATGAACAGCCGCAACAGATAGGACAGCAGCCCCAGGCTCAGCACGCTGACCGTCCAGATGCCGGCCAGCCAGGCGATGCGTTGCCAGAGGGGTTTCTTTTCGCTGCTGTTGTTCATCAGTGGTACCCCTGATCCGGCGTGACCTTACCGCGGAACACGTAGTAGCTCCAGGCGGTGTAGACGAGGATGATCGGGATGATCAGCAACGCGCCGACCAGCGCGAAGCCCTGACTTTGCGGCGGTGCGGCCGCCTGCCAGATGGTCAGCGAGCCGGGCACGATGTTCGGCCACAGGCTGATGCCCAGGCCGCTGTAGCCGAGGAAGATCAGCACCAGGGTCAGCACGAACGGCTTGCTGTTGTCGTGGTTGGCCACCGAGCGCAGCAGGTAGAAGAAGCTCGCCAGCACCAGCAGCGGCACCGGGGCGAACCACAGCAGGTTGGGGAAGGTGAACCAGCGCTCGGCGATACTCGCCTGGGACAGTGGCGTCCACAGGCTGACGATGCCAATCACCGCCAGCAGCGCCAGGGCCAGTGGCCGGGCCAGGTCGTGCATCTGCTTTTGCAGACGACCTTCGGTCTTCATGATCAGCCAGGTGCAGCCGAGCAGTGCATAGGCGGCGATCAGCCCCAGGCCGCTGAACAGCGGGAACGGCGCCAGCCAGTCCAGCGAGCCACCGGCAAAGGCGCGCCCCTCGACCGGGATGCCTTCGATGAACGCGCCCAGCGCCACGCCCTGGAAGAAGGTTGCGGCGATGGAGCCGCCGATGAACGCCTTGTCCCAGATATGCCGCTTGTGGTCCTTGGCCTTGAAGCGAAACTCGAAGGCCACGCCGCGAAACACCAGGCCCAGCAGCATGAACATCAGCGGCAGGTAGAGGGCGCTGAGTACCACCGAGTAGGCCAGCGGAAAGGCCGCGAACAGCCCGGCGCCGCCGAGCACCAGCCAGGTCTCGTTGCCGTCCCACACGGGGGCCACGGTGTTCATCATCACGTCGCGCTCGCCCTTGTCGGGCACCAACGGGAAGAGGATGCCGATGCCCAGATCGAAGCCGTCCATGATCACGTACATCATCACGCCAAAGACGATGATCACCGCCCAGATGATCGACAGATCGATACCCATGTTCATGCCCTCCCGTTCGCTTCGACGCCGCCATGATCACCGTCGTGCAGGCCCTCCTTGGGCGCCGACAGTGGCCGTGCCGGGGTGTGCCGGGTACCCGGCCCGCCTTCATGCTGGTGATCGCCCTCACCGGTGACCGGCCCCTTGCGCACCAGGCGCATCACGTAGCCGAAGCCGGCGCCGAACACCGCGAAGTACACCACCACGAACAGCACCAGGGTCAGGCCCAGTTGCGCGGCGCTGTGGGCCGACACGCCATCGGCGGTGCGCATGATGCCGTAGACCACCCAGGGCTGGCGGCCGATCTCGGTGGTGAACCAGCCGGCGAGGATGGCGATCAGCCCGGACGGGCCCATCCACAGGCAGAAGTACAGGAACGGACGCGACTGGTAGAGGCTGCCGCGCCAGCGCAGCCACAGGCTCCACACGCCGGCGAGGATCATCAGCAGGCCCATGGCGACCATCACCCGGAACGACCAGAACACGATGGTCGAGTTGGGCCGATCCTCCTTGGCGAATTCCTTGAGCGCCGGCACCTGCTTGTCCAGGCTGTGGGTGAGGATCAGGCTGCCCAGGTACGGCACCTCGAGCTTGAAGCGGGTTTCCTCGCGCTCCATGTCCGGCCAGCCGAACAGGATCAGCGGCGTCGGCTCGCCGGAGCTGTTGTCCCAGTGGCCTTCAATGGCGGCGATCTTCGCTGGCTGATGCTCCAGGGTATTGAGGCCGTGGAAGTCGCCGATCACCGCCTGCACCGGGGCGACCAGCAGGGCCATCCACAGCGCCATGGAGAACATCTTGCGCATCGCCGGCGTGTCGCGTCCGCGCAGCAGGTGCCAGGCCGCCGAGGCGCCGACGAAGAACGCGGTGGCGAGGAACGCGGCGGTGGCCATATGTGCCAGGCGGTACGGGAACGACGGGTTGAACACCACCGCGAACCAGTCCACCGGGATCACCCGGCCGTCGACGATCTCGAAGCCCTGGGGCGTCTGCATCCAGCTGTTGGAGGCGAGGATCCAGAAGGTCGAGATCAGCGTGCCGACCGCCACCATGATCGTCGAGAAGAAGTGCAGGCCCGGCCCCACGCGGTTCCAGCCGAACAGCATCACGCCGAGAAAGCCCGCCTCGAGGAAGAACGCGGTGAGCACCTCGTAGGCCAGTAGCGGCCCGGTGACCGAGCCGGCGAAATCCGAGAAGGCGCTCCAGTTGGTGCCGAACTGGTAGGCCATCACCAGGCCGGAGACCACGCCCATGCCGAAGTTGACCGCGAAGATCTTCACCCAGAAGTGGTAGAGGTCGCGGTAGACCGTTTGCCCGGTCTTCAGCCACAGGCCTTCGAGCACCGCCAGGTAACTGGCCAGGCCGATGGTGATGGCAGGAAAGATGATATGGAAGGAAATGGTGAAGGCGAACTGGATGCGCGCAAGATCCAAAGCCTCTAGGCCGAACATGGACGTGCCCCTCGATCAGAGTTATCGGTTATCGACTTCTTCTATGCCACCTCTAAAAACTACCTGCGTTGTCAGCACTGCGTTAATGTAGCGCGGCGCGAAAAATCTGACCTTTGGGCGCGATAAAGCTCCTCGGGTCAGATTTTCACATAGAGCAAGTGAATTACCAATTAAGCCATAGTACCGGCTGCCCACTGCTCCAATTGCTCGCGCTCACTTTCCGCCAAGGCTCGTCCTACCATAACCAACGAATACAGCCGCCCACTGAACAGCTCACCACCCGACGAGTTAGCAAATAGCCGTGCTTGTACCGCATTTGGGTAGGTGATGGTTTGAGCTGGGAACGCGCCGCTGCCTCCCTGAACCTTCAGAACACCGGCTGCTGTGTCCAGCACCAATACCTTATCTGTCGTTCCCCAGCCGGCTCCTGAGGTGTATGGGGTGCCGTTCACGCGGCATTCGATCCGGCTATCCGTCCGCCAGAACGCCCATCTGAAGAACGGATCGCTGTGAGATGCAGCGTGAGGCTTGCCGACAGCGACGGTAGAGCTATTGAGAGCACGCTGCGCAATGACTAACGCAAACGTACCCAGGCTGGTCTGGCTAGCGGTATTGCCCAGATACATCCAGTTGAAAGCGTTTGCCTCTAGATAGAGTGCACCTGCAGCATCACGCCTGAGGTAAGGCCGGCGAGATGGGTCGGTTTGATAGGCATGACATCCGTTGCCAGATTGGTCCTTTATCAGCGCGACTCTATCGCCCACTGCGGCAGCTACAGTACCCGCATCATCTGACCAGAGAGTGTCGATGTCACTGATGTTGAGAAAGGCACCAAGGGTGTCTGGAGTGAAAAGCTCTGCAGGACTGAACGCTGGAGGTGGCGATACCAAGAACACGATTTCTTCGCTAAACACGCCAGCGGTGCCACGCACTAGCTGCAAGCGGTAGTGGTAGGTCTCACCATCTACAGCGTCTAAATCATCATAGCTCTGGGCCTCGGCCTCCAAGGTTGCAATTGGTGTCGGTAGCGCTTCTGGGCTGATCGGTGTCGCGCTGCGATATACAACGATAGCGTCGCCCAAACTGTTGTTCTGCCACTTCAGGTGGACGCTCATGTTATTGCTCCAGGTAAGTGGCGGTGAGATTACTAGGTGCCACTAGGGGTTGAAGGAGCGTGAGCTGGTGGCGATGCCGCTGGAAGCTTTCGAGCCCGCTGCGCACTGACCAAAGCTCCACGACTACCTCCCCTTCATAGGAGGAAGAAAGCGTAGCTGTCAGGCCATTGATGCCTGCCTGGCTTGCCAGCACAGCACCAGTGTCAGCTCTAAGCATCCGAGCGCTGTAGGTAGTACCAGTTTCGGGGCCGATATTGCCGACACTTGTATCAACCAGTTGGTCGGCTTGGGCGAGGCGATCGCGGTGCGTCCAGGTCGAAACCACGCTTCCCACAGTGCTTACGGGATAGGAGGCCCCACCTATCATGAAACGCCCTGGAGGGAACGGGCGTGCTTGGCGTCCTACAGTGAGATAGCTATCAGTTGGCGTTTGCTCGATGTCGAGCAAGCCAGTAGACGTGCGGGTCTGGACTTTGGCCTGGATGGTTACCCCTGGCGCGTAGTCGGCCGGATCCACGGCTGTGTCTGATCCATAGAACCATATGCGCGCGCCGATCAGATGCTTCGCAGGAACTGTATCGGAGCAGCCTCGGGCCAGAACTAGATCGCCGGTGTCGATGTCGAGGCTCACGACTCGAACAATTTCATCATCAATCATGCCGACATCGCCGGCCTGAACGGTCGAAATATCAGTGCCATAAGTGAGACGGGTCGATGTCGTAAGGTAATCCAGAGGGGTAACCACCTGAGCAGTCGGACACCAGTCACCGGCATCAACTCCGCCAAAACCTGCGTTACTGACTCGGGTCAGCAGCGTGTACCCCAGCGCCGCAGCGCTTGGCCTTCTAGCGATCACCCCAACACCACAGGATATTTCAGTGACCAACGTCAGCTGAGCGGGATCGAGGTAGCGCACCAAGTCGCGGTATGGAATCTCGAACACGCGGCGCACGGTAGCCGGTAGGGGCTCGTTGGTCGGAGGCTTGATGGTCGGTGGTTGTGGGGCGACGTACGCGGTCTCAGGCAGGCCATAGGCATCCACTACACAGCTGATGGTGACCGTGCCAGCCTGCAGCGTGCCGTAGTCACATTGCCCGGCGCGCAGCACCAGCTGTTCGTATCCACGCTTGCGCGAGCGAACACGGAACACGCTACCTGGGAGGATGCCGGCCCCGCGGCGATCGAGGCGCACCTTGAAGCGCCGAACGGCTGCGGATTTGGCAGCCAGGTCACGCTGTGCAAGTCGCCCGGCCAAACCGCTGGTTGGGATATGCGGATAGTCGACGGTTTCAGAAAGCACCGCCCCTACGGACTGGATGCCGGCGTTGTTCTGCACGCGCACCTGGTCGTCCTTGCCGCTGTCCATCATGTTGCGAAACTTGACCACAATCTCGTTGGTGGCCATCGAGCCATCAGCGGCGTCATCATCATCGATGCCAAGCAGCCCAGAGTCCTCATCGAACATTGGTAGATCAGCGACCACATAATTGTCACGGATCAGGCGCAGGGACACCTGGCCAGTAACCAGGTCATCGATCAGCACCGCGCCGATATGATCGATCACGCTCTTTACCAGCGTTCCGAGGCCATCCTGGCGACGCCAACAGATGCACAACCCGAAGCCCTCGTTGAACAGCTGATCAGCCGCAGCGCGAAACGAAGCCTCATGAATACGTGCAGTCGCTCGACCCCGCCCCCAATCCCGATTCGTGAACGCCTCATAAATGATATGGGCGGGGTTCATGCTACTGATGGTGTTGTCGCCCTGCCAGATCACCGACTTCTCGGGGTACCAGACTATATCGTCATCCCAGCCGGAGGTAACACGACGCGCGCGCACCTTCCAAGACTTAGGGTAAGGGTTCATCGAGCTGATGAGGCCATCGAAGAACAGCGTGGTGATCCCGCGGAATGCCGGCACCAGCGCGCTGCCCAGCATCCGCTTGAGGCGCGGATTCACTGGCTGGGTCTCAGTACCGAGCATCATGTCGATGGTGCCGTAAATGCCGCCTTCACCCTCATCGCCACCAAACAGCGAACTGGCGGTGATCTGCCAGCGTGCCTGCCCCACCGCTGAGCCCCTCCAGGCAGTGCGGTCGCCAACTCGGATCTCGCGCAGCTCGTTGATCGGACCGCGACACAAGCCCATATGGATACCCATGAAATATCGATAGCCGATCGTCTGCGGCTTGTTACCCATGCCCATTGGCGGCTTCCTTCTCAGCGTGTTCAGCCAGTGCTATGGCAAAGGCGTTGCCGGTAGCACGCAGTTCGTCCACAGGCATACCCTCGAGAACGAAACGGCTATAGTCCAGGTTCAGGTTCTCAGCGATCGCACGGGCGCCCCGAGCACATTGGCCGAGTTCGTGGATGTGGCGCGGCCAGGCCCGTATCACTGAGGTATCCATGTGTTACCTCCTACAGTACCGCTACCGAGGCCGTCGTCATCGGGCTCCTGAGGCTGGGTTGGGTCCCACTCGATCAGCTTGTCACCGACCGGATCCCAAGGGGCGCGCCATTTCGCCTCGATCGGGTTGGTTGTTCCTGGTGTGAGGCCAGGCGTCCATCCGCCGATCGACTTCTTGCCTCCCTTGGACTTGATCTTGGTGGTGCGGAAGTTTCCGTAGGTCAGCACCATCCAGTCAGCGATCCACACATCGCCAAAGATGACGTACTGCGCGGTACCGACTTCGGCGACCGGAAAGTCGAAGTCCTCGAAAGCGGCAGGTTTGGGCGTCGTCGCTTTCGGGCGGTTTAGGTAGCTGATGGCGAACGAGGCTACCAGCATGATGATTTGCGGCCATGGGACTACCATTTCAGAACACCGGGTTGCCGTTGAAAGGATTGGTGCCCATCAGGTTCGGATCGCCCCTGAAATTGAGCAGGTTGTTGAACTTGGCCACGCACATGGCCACGGTGCGGTTGCAACCTGGGTAGACGCGTACCGAACCAAGCGGAATTCCTGCGGTTCCTCCCATCATGCGCATCACGCTGCCTGTCTGTCGTTCAATGGAACGTCGCTCGAACTCTCCCGAGCCGATAGGCCATTCGATGAAGCCGCCGTCGAACCAACCGTTAGGAAATGCCTCTGCGCCCCCACTACTCACGGCGGCGCCGGTCATGGACTGGATCACCATATCCACGCGCCAGAGATCACGGTTGATACCGCACTTGCGATCAAACAGCGCTGCGCCGCAATTGCGTTCCCACGTCAAGCGCAAGCCAGGCACATCGATGGTGGCCATCAATGTCTGCGCGCTGATTTCACAGCGATCGAGCTGCGGCCAGCGAACTGTCTCGATCGATCCACTCCAGGCAACTTGCGCGGTGCTCTCACCGTAGTGGTAGTCATAGATGACCAGCTCGATCTCTTTGCTGGGCGGCACGCCACGGTAAAGCGCAGCGACCTCAAGGTCGGCCGGCGCCGAGACTTTCATTCGATCGGCAGTGATTTCGCCTGTACGGCGGATACCGTCGTCCGTGATGCCGCCACGAAGCGTGCGGTAAACCTCTGGGCCGAGGTAGATGTCTCGATCGCCGCTGGTGTACAGCCAGACGATGACGCCGCGCTTGAACCGATAAAGGCGGATCGGTTGGCCATCTGCAATCGACTGCTCGCGGCTGTCATGACTCATCGGAAACCTCACGGAACACGGTCGACCAGGAGGCGACGCCCTCACTGTCGGTTTGGTGCTGGATTTCTTGTGTGTCGCTGTCAAAGCGGAACAGCGACAGCCAACTGATGCGGAAAACATCATCAGGCAGGATCTGGCGACCAAATGTGCTATCGATCGCGAGCTGCTCGATTTCGCCACTTATCTCTGAGCTACCGGTGATCCGGCGCATGAAAACGCTGCCATCGTAAAGCTCGACTCGGATGTCACGACGACCAGGAGCCGCACTGGCGAACCGGGTGTATCCGCAGTAAGCCACATCAATGGTGGTGGCCACGTTGGTAATGACGTCGACCAGGTGTAGATCATCGGAGTGCGTTGGCATCCAGACCGCCTTCTGGCGACCGTTCATAGCGGTGATGAAGGAACGCACGCGGGCTCGATCTGCTCGGCCAAGGTTGATCCACCGATATCCCACTACAGCCAGGCCCCGCTCAGCAGTATCGGTGTACAAGGGCATCGCGCTGCCGTTATCGAGGGTAAGCAGCAGACGCGACAGTGTGCGGGTCAGATCTTCGCTCTCGTCCGGTCGCTCGTCGAAGACCGGGTAGCCTCTATATAAAGTGATGGGCATTTCTGCAGGCCAGTCGCTGGTCTCGGTGACCAGGAACCGCACATCGGCAGAGATGGCGATGTCGGTCAGTCGGGTCAGCGATGGCTCGGCTGACAGCACGGCACTGCGCACCGGATACAGACGAGTACCCGCCGGCCAAGCCATCTGAGTACCGCGAGCGAGCTGCAGGCCGTCGGCCAGAACCTCCTCGATTTCGACAGTTTCGCTGACGAATGCTGACTCGCCGCGGAGCATGGCCAGGCCACCGACATGGAAATCGAGAAACTCCGTTTCACATGGGACAACTAGCGCCTTCACAGGTACTGGTTCGCCCAGCAGCTGAATCTCGTGCCAGATCGGCAACGCCCAGGTACGGGCGGACCAGCCCATCAGGGCAAGGTCCAGATACTGGCGTTCTCTACCTTCAACAAACATCGGCGCTTCGAACTCGCGACGAAGTGATTGACGAAGTGAGCGGCGCTGCTCCTTGGCGGACTCGCTCTGCAGAATGTCGGTCGATCCGATCAGGCGCTCCGTGATGCCGTCAGCCCAGTCTGGAACGAATGTCCAGCCAATGATGCGAACTGCGGTGACATGGACACCAGCAGCCTCACCACCCTCAAACTGCCACTGAACGATTGTGTCGAGCACCGACTGGCCATTGGGTGTCACTGTCAGCTCGAACAACAATTCCTTGAGTGCGGGGAACAACAAAGGCAGAACTGGTTGGCCACTGACGATGATGCCCTCATCAGTGCCAGTGATGGCTGCGAGAGCGCGGGGCGCTAACCAGGCGTTCCAGACGTAGATGTCGGAAGATTGATCGGATACGACGTTACCAAGATCAAGCACGCTTGGGCTGATGTGAATCCTGAAGTAGAAGTCATCGACCCATGAGCGCATTTTGCGGGTGGCAATTGGCTTGCTGTTGGCTTCGACCGGCCAGGACATGGTGAGTGCGGTCACCTCCGCGCGCTCGGTGATCGAGGCAAACGGCGAAGGGGCGAACTGGTCAACCCACTCAAAGCTCCAGTGCGCGCTGGTCAGTTGGCCGCTATCGAGCAGGCCGCCTATGGTCGTCTGCAGACGCCGGGTATTTAGGACGGCCATTGTTATGGGCCGTCATATCGAATGGCGCAGCCAAACGTACCACTATGGTCAACGCCAGCACCGCCATTCCGCGCTGTGGCGTCTTTTCTGTACCAGGGAAAAACCTTCCAACGCTCGCCGCCGATGTTGATCACCTCACTTGGGGCGTAGTTGTCGATGCGGGTGCATCTGGCATTCACCAGATCGGCTGTCAACGACACCTTTGCTTCCAGTCGGACTTTGTACGCACGGATCGGCAGCAACACAGACTCGCTGTTCCAGGTGTTCGGAAGCAAAGACATCAGGGGTGCGAGTGCAGCGACGCCCACCGGAGGCTGGCCAATTATCTGCGTCGGGGACCAGCCCTGGCCGTCGAGGTCTGAGTGAACCCATGTGTTGCGCGAGCCGGTGTCCTGCTGGTCGGTAGCCCAAGAGATCGCTGGGCAGCAACATGCAAGGCCGGTACCGCCGCCGTCTGGGAACATGAATACTGGGCCTCCCCCAGAGCCCAGAGATGCAGAAACCCAGGCGCCGGTGCCGGGAACATCAACCGTGCTCTGCCCAAACGCGCACCAACCGTAACGATCGACCGCGTAGTTGATGAACATGTACACCTCAGCGTCGAACACGCTGATGTGGTACTCGACCGGCCAGGTCAGCGCTTGGCTACCGATCGCTCCGACGCGCACAACGTTCGGAGCATCCCCAGCCAATGCGGAAGTACGACCCAACAGTGTTAGCGAACCGTTGACCACCTGCAGACGCACGAATACGCCATCCTTACTGATTGTGTCAGTGCTGGAATTCCAGGCCCACCCGTTGGCCATGCAAGCCTCCACCAGAGCGCTGCGTACGGCTGCCATGTCATTCGCTGAACCAGTGAAGTAAGCCATCAGTTGTCGAGCCTCATAGCGAAGTAATCGGTAAAGCCAACACGGCCTACATCCTGAATCACTACGTGATTGAAGCTATCGAGGACGAATGTGTTCTCGACGGCGTTGTTAAACCCGCTGATAGAGAAAATGCCGTCCAAGGCGCCCCATACATCGGACGTGTTGCCATGCAGTTCGACCGGGACAGGCGAATAGACGCCCTCGGTGTCGCGCAGCTGGGTCAGCCCGGCCAGCGAACTATTTCCCCATGGATAGCACCAGGCATTGCGCCACTGATCGTTCGAGCGCATGCCCAGCCGGAGTGAGTTGCCCCGGTAGCCCATGCCGTGCACCTCGGGGTTTGTGTTACTGAAACGAATCGCGGCAGCACCATCTAGCATGCCGCTACAGACCACTGGGTACGGATACTGGCTGGGGCGTGCGTACGGTAAGAATTTGCCCACATAACAGCTCTCATAAACCGGCGTGCCGACCTTCATGGCCAGGGCAATGCGCTGCGGGTTGAGGGTCAGCCAATAGTCGATGCGGTTGTTGTGGGCCGGCACGCCGGACAGACGCGCGCCTGGTTGTGTATCGAAGCTGTTGCCTGGCACGTAGCCGGTGAACACACCAGCGAGCAGGTTGTAGTAGTCGGCATCCGCGTTCTGGTACGTGCGGAAGCCCACGAAGATCTCTTCTTCGCCGGTGTAGCCAACTCCCTTCAGGATTAGCTGGCGATTGGGCGAGGCAACGTCATAGCGCAGCACCTGCCAGCCGTTGGCCGAGGCGAAGTCGCGGATGGTCTCCAGCATCTTGTAATGGGCGAGTACTCCGCCCGAGTTGTCGACGAAGCCGATTGTATGAGGCATCAGTTGATTCCCAGGATTGAACGGAATTTGGCGGGGTCGCGGGACATGGCCACCACTACAGCCTCACGGCCGACCGGGCCGGACATCACATCAGCGATGCGCGATGGGTCGTCGACCAGGTAGAAGTTCTGCTGGTTCTTCAGGGTGGTGGCCATGTTCTTGGCTGGCTCGGCCAGGCTGGTGTTTGCCAGCCCAGGAGCGGGCATTGCAGGCGCAGGGACACCGGCCAGACCGCCGGTGCTGTGATAGACCGGGCTGTTGACGGCGGCCATGCCGTAGCGGTTGAACTTGTGCAGGAACGCCAGCGCTCCTGGCTGGGTGACCACAGCTGCGCGCGTCACGAACTCGTTGTTCGAGAGCATGGCGCTGATTGAGTCCGAGGTGCCGGTACCGGGGCCTGTAACGTGCCCGCCGGTTGCAACGGCAACTTTCGCAGCGCCCGCAACTGCCGAGGTGCTGTTGGCTGCAGCCAAGCTTGTTGCGGCAGCCTGTATGGCTGATGCTCCTGTGATCAATGTTCCGCCGGCGGCAGACAAAGCGCCTGCAGATGTCGTTACTGCAGCCGCGCCGGTAGCGAGGCCTGCCGCCTCGGTAGCTCCGCCTCCGAACAAACTGCTCAAGCCGTCAGTGGCCATCTGCGCGAGTTGCTGCGAGGCGAGATCCGCCATTGAGCTGGAGATGCTGGTAATGAAAGCCATTGCCGCATCCTGCAGACTCATGGTGCCGTCAGCCAGGCCACGCAACGCGTTCTGGATGCCGGTCTCGAAACCAGACTTGAGGGCGTTGCTGAATTGGTTGGCCACCACGGTCAGGTTGGCCAGGCGAGTTTCCAGATCCTTCACGCGCTCGATCGCCGCTGGGTCGCCTGTGACAGCCGCCAGCTCGCGCATCTGTGGCAGTAGCGCCTGCACCTGCGCGGCCGTGGCCTTGTTCAAGTCCAGAATCTGCTGACGGGCGCCGAGTTCGCTGATCAGCCCGGCCTGCTGCTGCGTGCTGATGGTCTGTTCACGGCGGGACTGTTCGCCAAACACACGGTTAAGGGCTTCTTCCAGGTCATCCAGCTCCGCTTTGGCCTGCTCGATGCCCATCAGCTTGCTGACCAGGGCAGCGCCCTCAGTGTTGCCGCTGGCGGTCAGGCGTTTCTGCAGGGCCCCGTACTTTTTCTCGATCTCCGCGCCGGCGGCCTCGACGTTCTGGCCGGTGGCCTTCAGGTAGTCGAGCTGCAGCTGCTGCAGGAGCTTGGTGTCCTTCTTGGCCTGGTCGTCAGCCTTCTTCTGTTTTTCAGCAGCGTCCAGGGTCGCCCATGCGGCCTTGGCTCGGGCCTGCAGGGCACCGGTCAGGTTGCGTTGGTCGAGCTCGTATTCGCGGCGCGCGGCTTTACTTAAGCCAAACGTGGCGGCCTCTTTCTCCAGCTGCTTGACCCAGTCCTCATTGGACTTGGCCAGTCGCTTGGCCGCCGTATCGTTGCCGGCACTCGGCTTGAATGGGGTGGTTGGCGTGGTCGGAGCGGAAACGGTGGTCGCCGGCAGCGTGATCGCGCCAGGTGCAGGGTTATAGATGGCGTTGAGCTGGTCGTTGTAGCGCTGGAGACGCTCCTGGGTCTCGGACAACCAGCGCTCGATGCGAGCTGCCGACTCATTATCGTTCTTGCGATACGCGTCATCGAGCAACTGCTGCGCGCGGTTGAGCTGGGCCGTCTCACGCTGGACTGCATCCTCCAGTCTTACAGCGTCGTCACCAGCCGGCCCCTCCATTCGAGCGGCCACTTCCTCCGCAACGAACTTGACCACAGCCGCTGCACCGCCGACGCCCTTGGCGCCGTATTCGATGAGTTTACCCAGAGCGGTGATCAGGGTGTTCAGGCCCTCGATCACGGCCGGGTCGCTGAGCACGTCCTTCAGGTCACGAATGGCGGTGGTATAGCTGTCGATGAAGCCGTTTTCGCCAGCCTGGATCTTCAGCTCGGTAAAGGCGTTGGTGAGGCGGTTCAGTTCGCCCTGCAGGCCATTGGCGGCCTTTTGCCCTTGCTCGCCATAGGCTTCCTGCAGGGCGGCACCGAAGCGTGGCAGGAATTCTGTGGCTGGGATCATGCCTTTTTCCAGCCACTGGCTGAGCTGGGCGGTGTTGGTGCCCAGGGCCTTGGCCGCCAGGCCAAATGCACCAGGTACTCGCTGGCCGAGCTGCAGCACCAGCTCCTGGGTCTGCACTTTGCCCTTGCTGACCATCTGCTCCAGGGCGAGAAGCAAGCCGTTCACTTCCTCTTTGCCCAGGTGCAAGGTCGTTGCCGCCGACGCAACGCCCTCGAAGACGCCGCGGATCTGCTTGCCCAGTTCGGGGGATTCCTTCGCGGCCGCTACCAGCCGTGCATAGCTCTGGGACGTGCTCAGCAGCTCCAGGCCGAGGCGTTCACTCACCTCACGAACGAATTGCAGCTCCTGGGCAGCGGCGCCGGCCGACCCTGTGGCAGCTTCCATCGTGTGGATGGCTTGCTGCCACTCGACGTTGGTGTTGACGATTGCCCGGCTGGCTGAGGTAAGCCCGTAGCCCGCAAAGCCTGTCAGCATGAGGCGCTGCACGCTACGGATGGCCGAGGCCAATCCGGTCATCTGTGTGGTGCTGGTTTTCGCTTCGCTGCCGACATCGGTAATAGCCGAGCGCTTGGCCCGCAGCTTGTCCAGGCTGGCGGTGTATTGCTCCAGGGAAAGTCGCCCGGCCTTGTAGTGGGCTGCCAGTTGCTGCTCTCGCTTGTCGAGTGCACCTAGAGCCTTTTCGTTACGGTCGATGGTGCCCAGCAGCTGCTGCAGCGCCTTGTGCTGCTTGGCTGACTCCGCGGTGGCCTTCGCGGTCTGGTCAGCGGCCTGTTTCTCGGCTTGCGCTTTCTGATCAGCGGCACGTTCATTGGCGTGATAGGCGTTCATCGACGCGTTCTGGGCAGCGACGGTTTCCTTCCAATTGGCGTTGAGGGTTCGCGCTGCTGCATTCTGGCTCTGCATGCTCGCAGCGACTTCATCCTGAGCGCGCTTTTGCGCCAGGCTAGCGGCGACGACTGCATTGATGCGTGCGGTTTGCTGCTCGGCCGACTCGCCAAGATGGTTGAGTTGAACGTTGGCCGCTTGCGTTGTCTCGGTGAGGGTTCTGGTCGCTTCTGTCAGATCAACGACCGGAGCTTTGTTGATGACCGGAGCGGTTACAGTTGCAGCGGCAGTTCCGGCCTGTGGAGCAGATAGTGATGCATTGCGTTTGCCCAGCTCAGTATTGGCGTTACGGATTGCTGCTGCGAGCCGGGACTCACTGGCAGTGATGGAGTCGTTGGCCGTTGTAGTTTTCGCCGCCGCATCGATCGCGGCCTGCGAGATTGCGTCGATGTTCTTGCCGGTTTCTGTTGCGGTAGTACCAACACCTTCGACAGCATTCCCTAGCTCCTGCAGGGCAACACGCCCCTGCTCAAGGTCAGCCTTGATGCGGAGGGCGAGTTCGAGGTCTTTGTTGGCCATGGTGGGCGACTACGTGCAGAGAATGTAGGTGCCATGGTCGCGCGCGCGCGTGGTTGAGTAGTTTGGAAGGGGCAAAAAGAAGCCGCCCGCAGGCGGCTATCTTTTCAGGCGGCTGAGCGCTACTCCCCGATACCTTGCCAGTTGTCAGGCATAGCCTCACCACCGAGCTTTATACCCTTACCGAGCGCTGTTCCCACTAGCTCACGAACTTTATCCAGCAGGCCGTTTTTAGCAGCTTGAGCAAGTTGGTCTCCAATAGTCTCTCCGCCTAAGGAGTTCGGTACCTGCTTCAGTGTCTCCAGTCCTTTAGCCGTCAAAACAGCCCTTACTGTTCCATCGACCAAGGTCATTTTAACGTCGAGATAGCCGGCGCCCTTGAGCCAGTCAACTGTATGAACAAAGAATTCCAAAGCTTCTTTATACGCACGATTTGGCTTGAGATCGTCTCCGCTCAACTCCGAAAACGTTTGAAAGTAGTCGACCGGAGCCATTTGACGTACTACGGGAAAACTCTGATATAGATCGGCAAAAATCTTGCCTGTAAGGTTGTCGAATTTTTCTATGTTGGTGGCCATGTCGCTGACTCCCTGTCTCTAGTGAAGGATCCCACTACAGCAGTCGACTCAAGACATGGCAAGTGTGCTACGACTTCAAAAGCGTTTTCAGATGGTTCTCCGCATCCTTGCCCCCGGCGAATGCCATGTTCGCATCCACCAGGTACTGTGCTCTCATTTGTGCCTGACGCCGTAGTTCCGCCTCGTAATGCAGCAGGATCTGGCGCTGGGTCATTCGGCCGACTCGATCGGCATCGCCATAGCCCGCAGTGATCAGGGTTGCGTAGATGTCAGCCCAGCGACCGCCTTTGCGACCGCCTGATCCGCCTGAATCCGCCCGTGGGCACTGCGCACGTAGAAAGGGCCGTTGACGCTCCACCAGATCATCAGCAGGGTCTGCCCTTCGTCCTGGTTGAGGCTGGCCATCCACTCCTGATCCACGTCGGCGGCGATGGCCACAGCCTCGGTGATCGCGTCGATGTGGCAGCCCAGGAAGGTTTGGACGTCACCAATCCGTAGCGGCTCGTCGTTCACCAGCAGAGTTTTGAGGTCATCCAGGAACGGCTTCAGCATCGGCAGCAGACGCTGGCCTTCGATGAAGCCGTACTCACGCACCACCACCTCACGCCCGGCAATGGTCACCGGGCGATCCGGGTGGAGCACTTCCAGATCATTCGCGCCGGCATCGGCGGCCGAGGCCGCCTGCTTGCGCTTGGCTGGTGGTTTCGCGCGCACTGCCATGTCAGCTCGCCTGCTTGGTGATCATGCGGCCGTAACCGCCCAGGTTGGCGTTACGGGCGTTGAGCGGATCGAACAGCACCGCACCGGTCAGCGGGAGCGAACCGTACTCTTCATGAATCAGGCCCAGCTCGCCGATCGGGTTGAATTTGCAGCGGTACAGGTCGACCAGCACGGATTCACCCGTCTCGGTGTTGATGCCGTCCAGGAACAGCCAGCGCTCTGGCGGACGGCTGGTGAACATGGCCAGCGAGTCGACTGCTGCGTACTCATAGGCCGCCGATGGCGCCGTGGCCTGCGGCGTCAGGAACTCGACCAGGCCACCAGCGGGCGAGTGGATGCGGTAGTCGGTACCCAGTACGAGTGGGGTGGCGCCCGAGGTCAGCACCAGGTCGTCGATGTGGGGGTGATCCAGACGCACGTACTCGCCCTCGATCAGGTCGCCGGGAAGCGCCTCACCAGTGACGGTGCCACCAATCAGCGGCGTATGGTTGGCATACAGGCCCAGCGACAGGTTCTGCACCAGCCACTCGTCCAGGGTGAGGTTGAGCGTTGCGGTCTTGCCGCGATCGAGCAGGCCGATCTGCAGGCGGTTACCGCTGTAGCTTTCGTTCTTGGGCGTGGTCTCGGTGGCGAGCTGCAACGTGCAGGTCGGCGCGTTGCCAACCCAGACGGGCTTTTCATACTTGCCCAGCGCACTGCGAGTCGCCAGGTAGATGGAGCCTTGGAGAGAAACGAGCATGGGTTGGCTTCCTATTTAGTGGCAGCAGGTGCGGCTGGCTCAGCCGGGCCTTCGATCTTCTTGTGGCGGACCAGCCAATCTTTCTCGGCTTCCGTCACCTCGATCTCGGCGTCCTTGGCGTACTCGACGCCGGCGTGTTTGTGGTCGGCGATCAGCTTGACCTTCACGCGCTTGATCTCGGCCGGCTTGGGGTCTTTGGTACTCATGGGTTGCTCCCGATGGAGTGTTGAGTGGCGTATACCTCGGCCCAGAGCAGGGTCGAGTCGTTTGAATCCAGCACCTGGCCGGCCACGAACTGGCAGCCACGGGCACCTGGAAGCGGCGGAACCCAGCCAATGAGCTGCCCGCGCACGGCGTCCAGGATCGGGCCAAGGGCGTCAGCGGCATCCGCATCGCTGTAGCGATAGTTCCTTACTGCGACCACAACGCCGAAGGTCGCCTCGGTCATCTGCTTGACGCGCCCGCCAGGGTTGCCGGATGGGTTGGCCATCGCGTTCTCGCGGGACAACAGCGCGTAGGCCGAGGGGGTGCGAAAGCCAGTCAGGCCTTGCACCTTGGCGTAGTCAGCGGCAGTGCCAACCACCTCCAGATCCTTGAGCAGCTTCAAACGCTCAATGACCAGGCGCGTATCCAGCGGCGCGTTGCTCATCGGAATGCCTTCAGCTGGTCGCGCCCAAACACGTTGGGTGCCGCCTCGAAGCGCACATCCACCAGGTTCGGGCTGTTCTGTATGGGGTCATCGGCGCCGAGGCTGAACTTGCCCTCGGCGGTCAGCTGCAGAAACTTCAGGGCGTCCCGGTAGTCACGGACGATCGGGCTCTTGTCATCAGCGCTGATGAGGTGCTGATGCAGAAAATATCGGGTGATGGCCCGGCACCAGGCGGTAACTATGCCTGGTACCGGATCCAGCGGCAGGTAGCCGCGCTTCGACAGGTAGCCATCGACGACCGCCCCGGCATCGCGCCGGGCGTCATCGATACGCTGCAGGGCGTCGTCAGCCCGTGCGTTCTCCTCAGCCGACCAGGAGCTGCGATCTGCGCCAGTCAAGGCCGCTTCCATCAGCTCGTAGGGCACCATGCGTTCATGCTGCGCGGTGGCCACCTCGGCCAGCTCACGCGCACCCGGACGCTCATGCAGTTCGGCATGGGAGATGTACATGGGTTACTCCGCCTTGCCCGAGAACGTGCCCACCTCGACACGCAGGTTCGGATCGCTGGCCAGCGCCTCGATCTGTTCCTCGGTCAAAGCGCTCAGGGCGATGCCATGCCCCTCTGGCGTGAAGCGGTGACCACAGCGGCGGAAGCCACGCGGGCTGACCGAGCGGATGAACAGCGCCTGGATGTCATCGCCGTTCAGACCCGCCGCAGGATCATCGACACTATTACTGGTTGCACCAGGTGCTGCCTGAACAACGGCAGCGAGCTCCGACCCTGCGGCAGGCGGTGTAAAGCCGCTTTGCTCACCATCATTGATCTCGGCTTTGGCCTCGATCAGAGGAATGAGCTGCTCGATCTGCAGAGCGTCCGCGCCCTCGATGTCGAGGTGTTGGCCGACCTGGCGCAGCAGCGGCTCGGCGAGATCCTGCAGCGGGATTACGCCCGCCTCACCAGCCTTTAGCGCGACGAGGTACTCGGCAACACCTTTGCCATCCCAGATGACGACCACTTGGCCATCCTGGGCTGCAGCGCTGGAAGTTGCCGCCGGCTGGTTATCCAGCTTTTCGGCGGCTGCAGAAGCGGCCTGAGCGGCTCCTGCTTTCTCGGTAGCCGGCTTATTGGCCGGCTTGTTCGATTGAGAACGTGCCATTAGCGCCCCCTTACAGCCACGGCGTGACGAGCACGTCCACGACATCGCGGTTGATGTTGGTGGCGCCGGCGGCATTGCGCTCGGCCTTGACCACTTCCAGGGCCTGAGCGCGCATGCTCGGCGGTACTACCAGCAGCTTCGGACGAATGCCCAGCTTCTTGCCGCGATCGCCCGTCAGGCTCTGCATGGCGGCGAAGGCGTCATTGAAGCTCGACGCATCCAGCGTTTCGCGGCTGGCATACGCCAACTGCCAGAGGCCGTAGCCGACGTTCAGGCGGGCATCCACGCCGTAGATGAACTCCTTGCGCATGAACACGTTTTCGTCGGTCTCTTTGTCGAGGGTGACGAAGTTGTACGGCTTGCGCTTCTGCAGGATCAGCGGCTTCAGCACGCGGGTGGTGTCCAGCAGGTACCAGGCTGTACCGGTGCCGCCCTGGAAGTTGCTCACGCTGCCTTCCACGCCAGCGGCGTTGGTCACCGGGTGGTCAGTGTCGAAGAAATTCTGGCCGTCATAGCCCAGGCCGCTGAAACCGCCGGCAAGCAGCGAATAGACCAAGGTGCCGGGGTGCTCGGCCGAATCCTGGCCCAGCTGCCCCATCAGCGGGTTGAACAGCCCGTAGCTGTCATCCTCGATCGACTCGCGGGGAACGCCCACGGTGTTCTCGAAGGACTTGTTCTTGATGCTGTAGTCATGCAGGCCGAGGTTCTGGATGACGCGGTCGCCCAGCCACTCGCGGAAGGCGGTGCTATTGCCCAGCCAGCCGTACTGCTCGACCGAATTGGTCGACGGCACGCTCAGGGTGAACTGGTCGAAGTCGGGGGTGACGCCCGCGAATGCACTCTGGAAACTGGACTTGTAGCCAGTGAACAGTGCGCGCAGGTTCTGCTGATTGATGATCATCTGGGTCGTGCTCCTTAGATCTCGATCCAGACACCGGCGCTATCCACATCGCGGATAACGCCAGCTACGGAACGGGTGTTGGTTGCGGACGTCAGGGCGACCGTCTGGTCGTCGACGATGTAGGCCGGGGCGCCGATGTTGGCGCGGGTGATTTCGTCAGCCGCGGTGCTGTTGGCAAACGCGAACACACCGCGGCGGGCCTCGATGCGCTTCGCGCCGGCCGTGCCGTCCCGGTTGTCGACGTGCTCCTCAGCGCGGCCACGAACCTTCAGGTTGGCCGAGGTACTGCCCGGAACAGCGAAACCGGCAGCGTTCAGGCAGACGATGGAGCCGGCGTAGATGCGCGTGGCACCGGCCACTGGGTCGTTGTACTGCACGCCGTCACGGCGCGGGGTGTTGCGATCGGTAGTCAGGGCCATGATCAGGCTTCCTTCGCGGCTTTGAATTGCTCAGGGGTGACGCCCATCGCGCTGCATACCGCCAGCTCTTCCTGGGTCAACCCGGTTCCTTTGTCAGCGATCGGCGGCTTGCCCCCGGTCTGGGTAGCGGTGAGCGCGGCGATCGGGCTGACGGTGCTGAGGTAGGAGGTCAGCGCCGCACGGTTGGATTTGCCCAGGTCCCGGGCCCAGCCTTCCATGGTGGTGTGCAGGCGGCCGTCTTCCAGGGCAGCGGTGATCTCGGCATCCAGCTCCTTCTGGTCGCGCTCACCGAGGCGAGCAGTCAGTGCGGCCACTTCACCCTGCAGGCCAGTGACCACATCGACCGGAACGAACTTGGCCGGATCCACATTTGCAGCCTTGGCCTTCAGGCCAGTGCAGGCCGCAATGAGTATGTCGCCAGTGGCTTTGCCATCGATGTCCAGCGCCTTGCGCAGAGCCGCCTGTTGATCGGTGTGAGCAGTCAGCGCAACGATGGCCTGCTCTTCGGTGGTGTCCTCGGCCAGGCCGAGCGCGGTCAGAACCGCCAGCAGAAGTGGGTTCACGGGTGTTTCCTCTTCAAGGGTGAGCCCGAACGTGGCGGCAGCACGCAGGCCCAGGGCCTCCATACCGTCGATAGCCGGGTTGTTGGTAAGCGCGCCCATCTGCACGTCGAGCACATGACCAGTCGTGGGGTGGTAGACGAATACGGGGGAGAAGAACTGGTACTCGCCATCGGCGATGTACTGGCGGGCTTTGGTAGTCAGGTCGACGCGGGCAAACAGGCCTTCACCTTCACGCCATTCCAGCGCCTTGAAGAAGCCGGCTGCCGGGGCTGGCTGGCCGTTCTCTTCCTTGTGCAGCGTCTGGTGTTCGTAATCCAGCACCGGGGGCGTGCGGCGGGCGTCGAAGCGCTCGATGACTTTGCTGGCAACGGCCCGATCGATGTACCAGGATGGCACCTTGATCTCGCGACCGTCAGATGGCTTGAAGTGGCCAGCGGGTGTCACCTGAATGGTGATGCTGTTGTCGGCAGCAATCTCGCCCAGCGAGTAACTGCAGGCTGCGAGTGCGACGGCGAGTTTGAGGCGTTTTCTGTTCATACCGCCGAGGATGGCGGTCGACCTGGAGAAGGTCTTTTGGACGGGGCAAAAACTTTGCAGCGGTGCCGTGAGGGCTCTTTTCTACATCAACACGCCGTGGCGACTTCTGGCAACCCCGCCGACCGTGTTTATAAACGCGAAATTGGCCGCTTTGGGGCGATAGCTGAATTTACGGGTACATCCGCCGGGCATTTCGCCCGTGCGTGCGTTCTGGAGGCTCTCAGGAGGGAGTGCCCATTGCGCGGCTCAGGTACCCCATAGCGATGTTGGTCAACTCGATATCGTCCGCTGCGCTGGTACCCAGAAAGGGGCGCGCCGGGATCTTGATCACATGGGGCCCCATGGTGACCCATTGGGAGAAGTTGCTGCGCCGCTTGCTCACGAACTGCTTGCCGATATCGCCGGACTTGTCCTGCCGGAAGTAGGCCTGCTGGCTGCGAGCTGGCATCTGGATCTCACCGCCAAACTGGTGGATGGCTGCGTAGACCCGGTTGGTGCCGAATACCATCTCGTTACCCGCTACCTGGTAGCGCAGCGTGTTCTTCAAGTAACCATCGAGCACCAGCACCTTGTCGGCGTTCTTTTTCTTGCGCCGCTGGTAGGCCGGGCTCAGCGCTTGCCACGGCGTGCCATCCGGCGCGGTCTGGCTGGCGAAGCGTTGGTCATGGGCAATCATCAGGTACTCGCCCATATCGCGCAGCATCCGCTCCGGGCTGCCTAGAGCTTCGGTCGCATCGCTGATAGCAGCCAGTACAGCTTTGGTCTCAAACTCGATAGTGGCTCCGGCCATTGTCTGCTCCTATACTGGATTTACCCGATCAAGCGAGCAGCCCCTGCCAGGGCCTCCAATCCTACGTTTGCGGTGAACCCGGTGTGGCAGCGCCGGGTTTTTTCTTGAACGGACCATAGGGATATCGGGATGCACATTGAGACTTTGAAGCAGGTATATAGGAATAACGACGTCGTTAGAGCTATATGTGATCACATGGCGCTTCGCGCCAAGAATCAATATGAGACCGGCAGGCAGCGTATCGAGTATTGGCTCGCATCTGACGGTTATGACTTCAAAAGATCTGAAGTGATTGCCGCATTCAGAAGTCTTGAGCAAGCTGAGTGTGGTCGTTACGTAGAGGGGCGCCATGGATGGAAATCTCGATTTGTCTGGGCTGTACAAAGCAAGCTCGTCGCAGATGCTGCTCAAGGGTTAGAAAGCAAAGAGGCTGTCGAGACTGATACAGCGGTAGAGGAAATAACGGATGAGGCAATTGAACACACATATGTTCTCCGGCCCGATCTGACTATCTCCGTCGAGCTACCTGCTGATTTGACGAGATCGGAAGCTCAACGTCTGGCTCAGTTCGTCGGCTCGTTATCGTTCGACGAGTGAGAGCGCCTAAATAGCCGTACGCCCTGGCGTAGCTGTTCGACATACCCGTCGTCCTCAGGCGGAAATGTGGTTACGCCAGTCCAACCGTCGGTGCCCAGCTCAAATACTGCTAATGCCGGCGTAACCTCACCCTCTATCTTGAAGCGCGCCACATAACGACGACGCACCACAGCCTTGCCTATTGCACCGAGCCACTCTAGGCGCACCCAAATTTCATCAGGCACCTTCAGCGCCTGTGCTAGCAGCGGCAGCCACTTACCACGGCCGCGCTTGTTGGCTTTGAGCTCACCACTCTTGCGTTGCAGAAACAACTCCTGGCCGATCACCAAACGTTCACCGAGTACATCCTGAAACACGGCAGGTGAATCCAGCGTTGCACCAAACTCAGCGAGATAGCGCCGTACATAGTCTGCTTCAGTTAGATTAGTTGGTAGCAGACGCTCGGCTGCAAAAGGTTGCGGCGCCGGCAGCGGATCGGTGGCGATGCGATTGGGCAAACCTGGGGCACTAGCCGGGATTAGCTCTTCACTCTCACGCGGTAATGGCACGTGACTTTCCAGGCGTGAGCGACCTGGCACATGCTCGAACCCTGGATCGATGCCCTGTGGCACCTCGACGGTGCGTGGGCCTTGCGGGCTGCGCTGGCCGATGGTGCGTTGTTCCCAAACGATCGTAGGGGCGGTGTCCGGGCCGTTTTTGCTCATGCGCTCCAGGTCGGCCTGGCTCAGGGCCCGCACGCTGCACTGGCAGCCCCAGGCGTTGATCGGGAAATGGTACTGCCACCAGGGATCGTCCCAGCGCAGCACCATGCCGTTCCAGGCTTCGTGCTCTTCCCGGGGAAACTCGACGGCATCGCTGTGCAGGTACTGCCAGTAAGGCCGCTCCTCGCGTACCGCCATGAGCTGCTGATAGCGGCCGGCCATGTAGCTGCTGCGCAGGTTGGTCTCGTAGATCACCCGCGAGCGCCAGTTGCGGCCGCCGTTGTAGCTCCAGCCATGCTTGGCAACGATGCGGTCGAAGTCGCGGCGGAAATCTTCCAGGGTGGTGCCGCCCTCGATCGCACGCTCGACCGCCAGGCGGAAGTCCTGCACCAGGCCATCGCGGTTGGCACCGGCGACCACGAACGCATAGTCGTGCTCGCGGGTGTAGATGTCCGTCCAGGTCTGCGTCGGCAGGTTCAGCTTGCGGCGCAGGAACTCGTTCTGCTCCCGGAATGGTAACGACGTTGCGCTAACGGCCACTGGCGGCCTCCTGCAGGATCTCGTAACGGCCCTGCAAGGCGGCGCTGGCCAGCGCCTGCGCCATGGCCTCGGCGTATTGCTCCACACTCATGTCGGGTAGCAGCGCGGCCAGGCCATCGCGGATCTGCTCCAGGCTTTGCGCCTGCTCGACCATGGCCCGGATATGCTCGATCCATTCGCCAGTGATCGGCTGCAGGCTGTCGTCCAGACGATCGGCTGCAGTGGTTGCGGGTTTCTGTGCGGTGGCCACCGCGCGCGGGAGCACCTCGGCCGTGGGGGCTTCACTCTTTGGCGCAGCAGCTGCAGCTGCCTGCAGGATCTCCTCGCCCTCGTCAGGCTCAGGAATGGCAAGGCGCTCCTGGGCCCACTGACGAGGGATCTTGAAGCCGAGCCCAACCAAGCCCGGCAGAGCCTGCGCGTAGGCTTGCAGATCCTCGGCTTCTTGGATGTCGAACTTCAGCCGCGGGCAGCGCGCCCAAGTGCTGGCGAGGCCGTTGAGTACGGCGATCGGGTAGACCAGGTCACGGCTCAGCGTCTTGGCCACCTGCAGGGCGTCCGAGTCGCGCAAATCCATGCGCACCTCGTTGTGCACGTTGCCCAGGGCATTGGTGCTCGATGCGCCATCTGCCTGGCTGGTCAGCGTGCCGCCCAGGATCGCCTTGCTCTGCGTCTTCTCACACCACTCGATCATCAGCTTGAACGCGGCCGGGTCGCCCTGAGCTGCGTTGAGGAACTCCAGTTCCATGCCCAACGGGATGATGCCGGCGGCGTTGTGGCCCAAGCTGGCCAGAGCGCGCAGCAGGGTCAGTTTCTCTTTCTCGGTGGCGCCGCCTGGGTACTTGCCCACGCGCATCGGGATACCGTAGATCTCCAGGAACTCGGCCAGGTCGCCCACGCTGTAGTTCTTGAACAGGTACGGCCACGCCAGCACGCGGAACAGCGCAGAGCGCTCCAGGGTGCCGCTCTTGGCCTTGTGCACATGGGTCAGCCAGCCGAAAGGCTGCAACGGCTCACCGCCAGCGGCGCCGCGCAGGCGGATCTCCTGGCGGTAACCCTTGGCGATCTGGAACCAGCTCTGCGGCCGGTGGGTGATGGACTTGGGAAGCCAGCTGCCTTCGACGCGCTGCCACTCGATCTCCTGGCAGGCAAAGCCTTTGCCGATCGCATCGGTGGTATCGAACAGCACGTCCTCGAAATCATCGAGCCCTTGCATCAGTTCGTACAGTTCGCTGGTCGCCTTCTTCTCGGCTGCGGTCGGGTTGCTCGGCGGCACGATGTCCCAATTCAGGCCAAGCACCGCGCGGCGGCGCTTGCCCATCTCGGACATGATGTGGCCGTCTTTCTCTTCCATGTCCTCGAACAGCTCGCACTGGCCTACCAGGTCGCCTTGCTCGGCAGCATCCATGATCTGCGCCAGGCGCGACGGTGTGAGCCCACGGGATGGGTGCCCCTGGAACTCGTGGTGCAGGCTGGTGAGGTGCGCTGTCTGCGGCTCGCGCAGTTCGCTGACCTGGAACGGGTTGCCGTCGAGGTCGACGATCCGGGTGTTGGTTACCATGCTGATGACTCCGGCAGGCTCAGGTCTGAGTCGATATCGTCGACGTTGTCGAAGCCGCGGCTGTGGCGCGGCAATGCTGTGAATTCGATGGTGCCGCCTTCCATGAAGCTGGCCCGCACGGCCATGACCAGTGACACGGCGCTATCGCCGTGACGCTTGGCCTTGCTGTCGGTGGACTGCAGATCCTTGGTGCGGCCTTTGTCGATGACAGGCACGCCTTTCTCGACCTTGATCGACAGCAGGTCATCCAGGCGTGTCTGATGCCGGGCGATCTCCAGGTTGAACGCCTCCAGCTCGCCTTTGAGCTTGGGCATCCACAGCGCATACCAGGCGAGGTTCAGTTGCACCTGGTCGACCAGGCCGGCGCCGTAGCGCAGCGCTGCCTGTTCAGCCAGGTACCCACCGTTACCCGTGGCATCGAACGCCAAGCCGGAAAGACGCGGCAGGCGATCACAGATGAAGAACATGATCTGGCGCTGCGCCTCGTAGGTGAGGTTGCGCAGCTCGACCTCGAAGGGCACGCGCTTGCGCAGCATCGGATCGATCTGCAGCGGAGTGAACACAGTCAGGTCGCCGCGGCGTGCGAAGTCTTCACCAAAGGTGTGGCGGTTGCGGTCGCGCAGGCGGGCCAGCTCAGGTGCCAGGTTCTCCTCGCACCACGCCTGGATATCAGCCTCGCGCATGGCGGGCGTCCACTGCTCGAAGCCTTCTGGTGCCTCATAGCGATAGATACGGACCGAGTGGTCATCGACCATCGCCTGCTCGATCAGCACGCGGCTCAGGTAGGCGCCGCCGCTTTTCTTCGGTACGCAGCCGTACTCTTCCTCGGCCGACTCGATGTTGGGGGCGTTCTTGTAGAGTTTGTCCCGCCAAGCCTTCTCGGCCTCGGGCGACCATTCCTGGTTGGTGACGTAGCAGATCCGGCGGTACAGGCCCTGGGCGATCGCATCGTCCAGGGTGATGCGGTGGATGCTGTAGTCCTTGCGGCCTTCGCGGGCGTCCTGGATGTAGGTGTTGAACGCGTTGTCGACACCGTTGTGGGTGCTGATCAGGCGCACCTTGTTGCCCCACATGGTCAGGGCCAGCGCTGCCTTCAGCAGCTCCTCCAGAGATTCATGGAAGGCGGCCTCGTCGATCACCACGTCGCCCTGCAGGCCGCGCAGGTTGCTGGGGCGTGAGCTTAGCGCCTGGATTTTGAAGCCGCTTTTCGGGAAGCGGATCATGTACGCCAGGATCTCTTCCTTCTTGCCTTCGTCCCAGAAGGTCTGCTCGTAAACGTCGGCCTGGGCCAGGTCGTTGAACGCCTTGGCGAACAGCGCGCAGGCGGCGATGTACTCCAGGGCCATCTCCTGCTTGCTGCCGACGTAGAAGGTATTGCAGCCGCCACGGCGGCGAGGCTTGGCTCCATTGATCACGTTACGGCCAGCCTCGGCCCAGGTGAGACCGGTACGGCGGCTCTTCTCGGCGATCATGATCTGGCTGGTGTCGTCGAACCAGCGCTGCTGGTACGGCAGAAACACGCCTTCGGCGGCGGGCTTCGCGTCGGCCATGTCCTGGGGCACGACGACGCCGTGCAGCTCCATCTCGGCAGCGAGATCGATCTTGCGCGGCAGGCTGGTGGCCTTGAGGCTTTTGGCGTTGCTGTCAGTGGCCATGGTCAGGCTTTACCCATCAGCACGCGGCGGATGCGATCTTCGAGCTGCTCGCTCATGCCGTCGGTACCGCGCATTTCTTCCAGACGTTGCTCTTGTTCCTTGAGCTGCTGCTCGCGTGCCTCTTTTGCTACGGCCAGGCGCTCTTTACGGCTGAGCGCACGGGTCTCCTGGGCATATTTCGCTGCACGGGTGAGATCGAGCACGTCGCCGATATCGGTTTCATCCTGGCCAAGGGCGTCATGCGCCGCTCGGGTAGCGAGCGTGGTCACCGCCTGCGCCAGCAATGCCCCGGACTTGTCGTCGAAGTTCTCGCCCAGCTCAGCGACCAGAGCCTGGCTGGCGACCTCGATCTCGCGGTGGCTGCGCATGATCTCGGCGAAGCCCTGGCGATAGCGGTGCAGCGCGGTGCGGCTCGGCGTTGGCTCGTCGGGGAACTGCTCGGCCAGAACATCCTTCATCTCATCGAGAGTCAGGCGGTTCTCGCGCAGCATGCGGTTGATCAGGTCACGAACCTCATCACGCGCCTTTTCGACGCTGCTCTTGCGCGCCATGGTCAGGGTCTCGGCTTGCTGACGCCAGGTACCGAGGAGCGGCCAGCCGCTACATCGCCACCGCGCTCCGTCAGTGTTGCCACCATGACAGAGCCAATATCGTTCACCGACACGAGACCTTGTTCGCTGAGCCATACCAGGTCGCTCTTCACCTGGTCGCGGCTCGGGTTGTGACCGAACTGAGACAGCAGGTTGGAAATGACCGAAGAGTTGGAGCAGTACTGCGGCAGCTCGGAGAGGATGCGCAGCATCACCAGGCGTTGATCCTGGCGGAGAAAGTCGGCGTATTGGTTGCTCATCACTGCACCTTGCTGTTCAGGAGGTAGTCATTCATTCGGTCAAGCGATACGCGCAAAGGGCCAAGCTCTCTGGCAACCCCCTGCATCTCGGCCTTCATGGCCTTCACGTCGCCGGCCAGCTCGGCGAACTGGCGAGCATCGGGCATGTGCAGCAGCTGCTGCTCGAGCGTCACCAGGCGCGTCTCCAGCTCCTGGGCCTTGGCGGCCGAGGCCTTCTGGCGGTTGGTGATCACCGAGAACACCAGCACGGCCACGGTGATGACCCCTTGGCCGATGCGTACAACGTTTTCCCATTCCATCAAGGGGCTTCCTTGCGTGTGTGCAGTTCGAGCAGCTGCGTCAGCTGCGCCAGGTTGTTCTGGGCCCAGAGGCCGTAGTCGGTGATGTGGGCCAGGATGTCAGCCGGGGTAACGCGGCTTTCCAGTAGTTCGGCGTCAGAGCCGGGGGCGGGCCAGGTGCCCGCTGCAGCGCCGGCGGCAGCGGCGCATTCGGCTGGGGCCGGCACAGTGGCTCCGAGGGCGGCGTTGTAGTCGCGCAGCCAGCCGCAAGTGAACACAGCGCGAGGGATAGCAACAGGCGCCGCATCGCGGGCCGGCTTGTAGACGGTCGTGACATTGGGGATTCGCTCCTGCAGTTGCTTGCGGGCTTTGGCCAGTTCGTCCTGGGCGTGCAGCATCAGCGCCTCGGCCTCGTTGGCGCGGGTGACTTGCTGGCGGTACAGCACCAGGTTCTCTTCGGCTACCTGGGCACGTTGATTCGCGTGCTCCTCACGCAGATCGCTCAACGCCTTGTCGCCTATGGCCTTGGCTCGGTCGTAGCCGATGCGATCGCCCGAGCATTGGGCGGCGCCCAGGCTCAGCCACCACAGCAGCATCAGGCCAATCGGCCAGGCTTTGCGCAGCCCATCAACGACGGCGAGCATGGAACCTCCGGCGGTACTTGCGCGCTGGGCGGAGCACCTTCGGCGCTGTGCATTTGCCATGGCGAGGGCGCGGTACCGGTGAGCAATACAGCTCTGGCTCGGTCAGCCAGTTACGGGTCGCAGCAACGACGGGCGCCGTCGCCGCAAACATGCCCAGGGCAAGCGATACGATCAGAATGCGCTTCACAGCTGATACCTCTCAGCACACACGCCGCTGCCCCAGCCGGCGTTGACGTAGACCCGCTCCCAGCGCAGCAGGATGGCGCGGGGGTAGCCGCGGTTCTCGCGAAAGTTGGCTGCCGAGCGCCCCGCATTGAAGCGCTCGACCGAATCGAACCAGACGCGCTGATCGGCACCCTTGGCCGAGGCGAGTTGACGGTCACGATTCACCCACCCTTGGCCACCGTTGTAGCCGGCCAGGGCGAAGGCCCAGCGATCACACTCGCTGGCAGCGGTCTGGTTTCGTGCGTAGAGCCAACGATCGTAGGTGACCATGGCTCGCAGGGCCCAGCCCGGGTTGTAGGGTTGATTGGCACCCAGCGTTGCCGGGTACAACTCAGCCATCCAGGCGCTGGTACCGGGCATGAACTGCGCCAGGCCCTGGGCGCCGGCATGGCTCTTGGCATTGGCGCGCCAGGCGGACTCCTGGTGCACCTGGGCCGCGAAGGTGGCCACCGGCGCGTCCAGCCCCCACTCGGCATGAGCCGCGCGCACCAGGATGCGGCGGTACTGCTCGGCGTCGCGCGGGATCGCGTCCGCCTGGGCCAGCTGGCAGGCGATCAGCGCGGCGGCGCAGACCAGCGCAATGAGGCCGCGCATCACAGGCCCATCGTCAGGCCGAGCACGGCGGCCAGCACGATGAGCGATCGGCGCATGAATGCGGCGGCCATCAGCACATGGTTGGCGCACTGCTCAGGGCGGGAGTTGGGGAACATGGCGCGGTCAAGCCAGAACGCGATCACCGCGCCGAGCACGACCAGGAGAACCTTGTAGAGCACAACCTGCAACTGCTCAGGGCGAATGAACGCGAGCATGAACAGCAGGCAGACAGCGACAGTGGTCACCAGCGTCATGCGAGGCACGCGCCGGGAGGGAACAGAGCGAGACATGGGACTCTCCGCGTGGGTGGCCATCCCTGGCCGGTCGATGGTCAGTCCTGCAAAGCAGGCAGGACGATCATCGACTCACGCGCGCGCGGAGTAATTTGGACGGGGCAAAAACTATCAGTTGGAACGCGAGTTTGGGTCGCTCAGTAGATCCAAATCTTGGGATCGGCGCCCAGAATAACTTTCTTTATCGCAATCACCCCGATCAATTGGCCTGTCGCAGATAGGAAAATTGTAGGGATACGGCATTCACCATATTTCGTGATTAGCAAGCCGAGAGACGGCGCTTGGGCGATTATCTCTTCCCGATTCTTTGGTAAGAAATCATAGTTCTTACATAGGTTCTCAAAGAGCTGGTCGGCATCTGCTATGAGATTAATCGTTAATAAACCCAAGCTGGACATGTAGTGCTTATTGGCATCAGACAGGTCAAACCCTGCCGCGAATACAGGCATCAGTTTCGCTGCGATGTTGTCTAACGCTTCCAGGCTATAAATGGCGTTGTGCCTGACACTTTTCATGTAGTGAACCCAGGCCAAAAAGCTCACTTGTGCAGCACTGAGCCGAGGAAGTGCCTCTAGTGCACCCTCATAAACAAGGGACATGAGATCGTCATCCGAGGCTTCCAGCCTTTTGACAACCATCTCAGCCAAGATACCGAGATCTATTTTCTTGCCCTTGAGGGCTCCGTCATTCAAAGCACGACTAAAGCACGCCTGCGCATCGGGCTGAGCAAACGCCTCCTGACTTACCTTGCCAGACGATGCCAGTTTTTCAGCAAACTCATTCAAGAAGCTGGCTGCATTCGCTCTGGCTATATTTGCCGCCTCGTCTCTTAGAGCAGGCAAATTTTTCTCCAGAAAAATCTGTGTGAGCTCCTTGACGTCTGACATTTTCAATCCGTAATTGACGGTAACGTCCCGCCCAGCCTGAGCGGCTACCGCAACATCCTTCGCGTCTTGCTGCTGCTTCCCAAGCATTATTTCTCTTCCTTTTTCACATTCACTGTCAGGTCCCGCCCAGCCTGATGACCGTCACCGCCGATTACAGTTTGTTGCTGTTGCGGGGGACTCCTTCGACGCCAAATCAAGCCAACGATCGCGGTGGCTATGACTACGCCAATCCCAGAAAAAAACCATTGATAATGCGTTTCTAGAAACGACCAAACTGCGTTCATTCAACTACTGCCTTGCAGGTAGGGCACAACTTAACGTGGCGTCCGTCCAGGCGGTTGCCGCAGTCGGAGCAGCGGAAAATCTTGGATAAATTGCTGCCGATTACCAATAGTGCAACGCCAATAACCCCACCCACTAAAAGACCGGTATCACCGTAGTAAATCGCGCCAGCAGCTACTGCCACGCCCCCCACCAACTGGACGAGTGCACCGACTCCTGCGAACTGGGTTTTGCTAACACACTTAGCCATCGTGATAGTTCCTTTATCAGTATCTGATTCAACGCCTGCGCTTACGAAGCTCTGCCTGAATGTCATCGACAATTGCTTGGCAATCTTGAATGTGCCTTCCCTCGACTCTACGAATGATCAAAAGCCACAACATCAGGGGCACCATGACACCAAGAGCGATGAATGGAAGCATCGGGTAGGTACCGGCGATGGTGAGCATTGGCAAAGTTCCTGAGAAAACTCCCCAAGCGATACCGATACCAATAGCAAGGATGAGAACGCACGGAATATTGAGCCAGTACGCGCGATGCCCACTCCATAACTGAGCTTTCCAATGATTCAAATGTCGTCTTAGATCGGCCGGCTCAAGATCAGACCACTGAGGTTCTCGGGCCGCAGAGTTCACTACGATCTGAGTACCTCCCACAGAGATGTTTCCTCTGTTGCTGCCACCTACCGTGATTGAGATCTCGCGCTCCTTACCGTCCTTTGGCAAAGAATCAATTTCCTTACCGAGCTTTTCGGCGAGCGCAATCAGATCATCATCCTTCATTACCGCTCCTTGCTGCGCACTGCGCTATCAACTGCAAAGACCCTCAGCGCTCTGCACTGCAGGGCTCTCCCTTACCGGTTTACCACCAGCTTCAAGATTCGATCGACCTTGGGTTCGTCTAGGGTTACCTCATCTGCGAGCACGTTGTAGACCTCGGCGGCCATAGAAACTAGGCGCCTAGCAGGCCATTGCTTACCGACCTTTGAGGCAGAAGCCTCAAGCAGCTCGACGATACGCTCCAGCCTCTGAGTATCTATCACCCCAATCGTCGTGGGACCCGCAACGGCCGGCTCAATCGATTCGGGCCTCACCAATCGCTCCCCGGTCAGCACATACAGCACATCGACATTGGCAGCAGCTATAGCCGCCAAGTAACCCGCATCAGGGTGCCTGTCATCCTTTTCGTAATTGATCTGGGCGCGCTTCTGCACGCCGCCAAGCTCTGCGAACGCTGTCTGGCTCAAATCAAGCCGATCACGCTCTTCACGAAGCCGCTCACCAATTGTGCTCAAACGGACACCTTTTAGTTGACAGGTGCACGTACGTGCACCAATATCAGCCCAACAAAACACAAACATCATTCAGCAACCAGCAAGGAGCCACCGCCATGGCTGCCCCGAAGGCACTGACCCCTGACCAGGTCAAACAGCGCTTCCGCCAACGCGGAATCACCATCACCCAATGGGCCGACCAGCACGGCTACAAGCGCAACGCTGTGTACCGCGTGCTCAACGGCTTCGACAAAGCCAACTACGGCAAGGCCCACGACATTGCCGTCGCGCTGGGCTTGAAGCTGCCCGAGCTGGCCGCCGCCTGATCTACCTACCCAGCAAAGCGAGGGACTCCGCTATGCGCCCACAGCTCCGCCTTGAAGAGATCACACTGATGCCGCACCCGCTCGACCACTGGCGCCTGGCGCTCGATCAACTGATCGCGATCGCCCCAGGCACACCGGCAGATGTATGCCTGCACCTCCAGGACGCCACCCGCGGCCAGCGCAGCAAGCCCGTCATCAGCGTGCACTCCAGCCGTGCGCTCAAGCAGCTGCTGATCCTGGCTGCTGCGCAGCTGCACGGTGCTGCCGCGCCAGAGCCAGCTGATCACACAGCCAGCCCATCGTCTGCACAGCCTCGGCCTCAAACGGAGCCCCAGGCCAGCGCAGATCCCGTAGCTGCTCAGGCTGAAAGCCACTCTCTATCTCGGCAACAGCTGCCAGGCGAAGCGCCAATTGAGCAAGCGCATTCACCTGTGCCTCAAGCCTCTGAATCTGGTCGGTCATAGCCATGTCCCGGTTTGTCAATTTACAGCAAAAGGCTCGCAGTTTTGTAACGGCGTTGCCCATGGGCATAAAGCCTATTTGTTTGGCGATGCTGCAAAAGCGGGCTTTCCAATGAGCCGCCGCCGCTGGAAACGCCAGCAGCCGAACTCGTTGCGCCATGCCCTGGAGCTCTGCAAGGAGTACGCACGCGAGATGCGCAACCTCTCGGTGGAGCGCATTGCAGAGCGCATGGGCGTGGCTGACCACTGGACGCTCTACAAGTGGATCAGCTCGGGCCGCATGCCCGCCGTGATGATCCCGGCCTATGAGGCGGCCTGCGGCATCAGCTACGTGACCCAGTGGATGGGCGCGGCAGCCGGCAAGCTGCTGATCGACGTGCCCACCGGCCGCAAAGCCAATACCCATGAATTGAATTCCCTGCAGGGCGAGCTGACCGGCGCCATGACGGCGCTGCTCGCCTTCCACGATGGCAAGCAGGACGCCGAGTCGACCCTGGCCGCCGTGCGCACCGCCATGGAGGGCCTCGGCTGGCACCACGGCAACGTCGCCCAGCACGCCCAACCCCAGCTCGAACTTGGAGGTAACGATGAGTAACCCACGCACCAGCGACAGCGCGGCGCGCGCCCTGCGCGTGCTCAAGGCCTTGAAGGGCAAAACCTTGGAAGGCGTGAGCAACAGCGACCTGGCCAAGAACCTCAGCGAGAGCCCTGCCAACATCAACCGCGCCATGAACACCCTGATCGCCGAGGGCCTGGCCATGAAGCTGGACAACGGCCGCTTCGCCCCCTCGATCGCACTGCTGCAAATCGCCCAGGCCCACGCCAACGAGATGGATCGCATGCAGGGCCGCCTCGCTGAAATCAACCAACGCGTGCTGGCCGGATCCCGGCACTGATCACAACCAGGAGCAACCCATGAACTACTCGAAAATTGCAGCACTGATCTTGGACGGCGAGCAGAAGCGTAGCGAGCCATTCCACCAGGGCCTCGCCGCCGTTCTGCAGAACCGCGTCGACCTGACGCCGGTCACCAGCCCTTACGCGCAGGGCACCACCGACGATGACGCCTTCTTCGCGGGCCGCATGCGCGGGCATAACGAGTTCTGCAACCTGCTCAAGGAAGTGCGCGGCAACCACGACAAGGCCGTCGAGCGCCTGCGCACCTTCGCTGATGGTCGGAGGGTTGCCTGATGGCTCGCAAGGCATCCGCAGCAGCGGAACTCGTCCCTGACGCCCAGGTTGATGAGGGCGCCCTGGCTCTCGTCCAGAACATGGGCGCGGTCGCCCAGGGCCTGCAAGAGGAACGCGACCTGGTAAACCAACTGCTGGGCCAGGCGCAGATGGCTGGGGCATTCGAGGAGTTTTCCCGAACGGTTCGGACTTCGAAGCTCGCCTACGTCAAAGAAAACAAGCTTTACAAGGCCATCGCGGGCAAGAAAAGTCCGAACGGTTCGGAACTGAAAGGGACTTGGGGAGAGTTCTGCGAGCTACTCGGCGTTTCGGTGGACAAGGCCGATCTGGACATCTCCAACCTTCGCGCCTTCGGCGAGGAAGCGCTGGAATCCATGACCCGCATGGGTATCGGCTACCGCGAAATGCGCCAATGGCGCCGCCTGCCGGATGACGCCCGCAGCGCCCTGATCGAGGCTTCCAAGCAGGGCAACCTCGAAGCGGTGCAGTACCTGGCCGAGGAGCTGATCCACACCCACTCCAAGGAAAAGGCCGACCTGCAGAAAAAGCTCGAAGACACCCAGGCCGACTATGACGCCCAGGGCGGCGTGCTGACCAAGAAGAACGCCGAGCTGGATCGCACACGCCAGGAGCTGGAGAAGGCCAAGCGCCGCATCCTGACGCTCAGCGCCGACGACACCGCCAAGGAGCTGCGCCAGGAAGTGGTCGGCATCGCCTTCGAGGCCGAGGCGGACATCACCGGCAAGCTGCGTGAGGCGTTCAACACCCTGGGCAAGCACGCAGAGGAAACCGGTACCGACCACCGCCAGTTCCAGGCCAGCCTGATCACCCACCTGGAAAACCTGCTGGCCAACATGCGCGCCGAGTTCGAGTTGCCGACCGCCCTGGACGGCGCCGAAGACTTCGGCTGGATCAAAGAAGCCCAGCACCAGCAGGACGCCTGAGCATGAGCGCCGTTATTACTCAACGCCTTGTTGACCTCTCCCGCGCCCTGGAAAGCGCGGGCCGGGGTCAGCGCACGGCGCTGTGCAAGGCCGCGGCGCGCGAACTCGGCCTCAGCCAAGCCACCATCTACCGCAAACTGGAGGAGGTCAATGTGGCCACCGCCCCCCGCAAACGCCGCACCGACGCTGGCCAGAGCGCGCTGAGCCGTGACGAGGCGCTGACCATCAGCACCACGTTGATGGAGTCCGCACGGCGCAACGAAAAGCGCTTGTACTCGCTGGGTGATGCCGTCGACGCGCTGCGCACCAGCGGAATGATCCGCGCCGAGACGGTCGACACGAAGTCCGGCGAGATCCGCCCCATGTCGCTCAGCGCCATCGGGCGCGCGCTGCGCACCTACAAACTGCACCCGGACCAGCTGCTCGCACCGGCACCAGTCACCGAGCTGGCCAGCTTGTACCCGAACCACGTCTGGCAGATCGACGCCTCGCTATGCGTGCTGTACTACCTCAAGCCCGGCGCCAAAGCCGAGGAGAACGGCCTGCGTGTGATGGATCACGCAGAGTTCTACAAGAACAAGCCGCGCAACCTGGCGCGCATCTCTGCTGATCGCGTGTGGTCTTACGAGATCACCGACCACGCCAGCGGCTGGATCTACCTTGAGTACGTGATGGGCGCCGAGTCGGGCGAGAACCTCTGCAGCGTGCTGATCAACGCCATGCAGGAGCGCGGCGGCGCCGACATTTTGCACGGCCGGCCCAGCATCCTGATGATGGACCCCGGCTCTGCGAACACCTCGGCCATGGCCCGCAACCTGTGCCGCTCGCTGGGTATCGAGACCATCGTTCACGCACCAGGTGCTGCACGGGTGACCGGCCAGGTGGAGAACGCCCGGAACATCATCGAGCGCAAGTTCGAGGCAGGCCTGCGCTTCCAGCCGGTTGCCGACCTGGACGAACTCAACCGCCTGGCCGTCATCTGGCGCGGCTACTACAACGCCAAGGCCGTGCATTCGCGCCACAAGAAAACCCGCTCGGCCGTGTGGATGACCATTCGTGAGCACCAGCTGATCAAGGTGCCGAGCGTGGACGAGTGCCGCCGCCTGGCGGTGGCCGAGCCCGAGCTGCGCAAGGTCAACAGCAAACTGCGCGTGTCCTTCCAGGGCCGCGAATACGACGTTTCAGTGGTGCCGGGCGTGATGGTCAACGACCGCGTGCTGGTGACCCGCAACCCCTGGCGCAACGACGCCGCCCAAGTGGTGGCTACCGCAGCTGATGGGCATGAGGTGTTCTACGTGGTGCCCGCCATCGTGACTAACGACCTGGGCTTCGACGTGGCATCGACCATCATCGGCGAGAAGTTCACCCGCAAGGCAGACACCCCAGCACAGACCGCCCGCAAAGAGGCCGAGAAGCTGGCCATGGGCGCCAACACCCAGGACGAAGTGGATGCCGCCCGCAAGGCCAAGGCGATTCCGTTCGGCGGCCAGCTGCAACCCTACAAGGAAATGACCGAGGCCGACCTGCCGGCCTTCATGCCGCGCCGCGGTACTCAGCATGACCTGGTCATTCCGACCATCGAGACGCCGCCGCTCAGCGTCTTCGCGGTTGCCAAGCGCCTGCAGGCCGATATCGCCGGCTGGAATGCCGACCACTACGCCTGGCTCAGCCAGCACTACCCGAACGGGGTTAAGGAAGACGACCTCGCTGCCGTTGCCTCGCAACTGCGCAGCGCATTCACACGCCGGCCAACGCTGGCCGTTGTAGGAGGTGCCTGATGCTCAAGCTCAAAGCGCTACTGCGCTACCACAACCTCGGCCAGGCCGATTTGGCCCGCGAGCTGGAGCTGTCGCGGCCAACCATTTCACAGCTGATCAACCACAGCATGTGGCCCAAGACCATCGACCAGGCCGACCTGAAGGCCCGCATCGTCACCTGGCTGGAGTCGTTTGGCATCACCGGCATGCAGCTGGTGGGCATTTTCGAGGAGGAGGACACCGGGGAGAACAACACGAAGGTGGCTGCTGGGCGCTGCAACGCCCAACAGCCTGAGCACCGCAACCCTAAGAAAAGCATCGAGGAGCCCGACACCATGCTACTACGCAAGCAAACCCTGACACAGCAAGCACGAATGACATTCGGCCTGCATCGTGATCCGTTCGCGGAGCCACGCAGCAGCGCCGAGCTGTTCGTCTCGCCGGATATCCGCTTTGTGCGCGAGAACCTCTACCAGGTATCGCGCTACGGCATCTTCATGGCCATCGTCGGCGAGTCGGGCTCGGGCAAGAGCACGATCCGCAAGGATCTGCACGCTCGCCTGCAGGCAGAGGACAAGCCGGTGATCATCATCGAGCCCTACATCCTCGGCATGGAAGACGACGACTTCAAGGGCAAGACCCTGAAGGCCATCCACATCTGCGAGGCCATCCTGGCCACCGTCAGCCCCGGCAGCAAGATGCCGCGCGGCCAGGAACAGCGCTTTCGCGCGGTACACAACGCGCTGCGTGAATCCCACCGTACCGGCAACAAGCATGTGCTGATCATCGAGGAGGCACACGCGCTGCCGATCCCGACCCTCAAGCACCTCAAGCGCTTCTTCGAGCTGGAGGATGGGTTCGACAAGCTGCTCAGCATCGTGCTCATCGGCCAGACCGAGCTGGGCAACAAGCTCAGCGAAAACCGCGCCGACGTGCGCGAGGTGGTGCAGCGCTGCGAGGTCATCCGCCTGAACGCCTTGGGCGAGCAGCTCGGCCCTTACCTGCAGCACCGCTTCAAGCTGATCGACAAGCACCTCGTCGACATCATGGACGACGCCGCGGTCGAGGCGCTGCGTAGCAAGCTCACCATCAGCGGCAGCAAGACCAAGACCGAGAACTCGGTGCTGTACCCCTTGGCGGTGCACAACATGCTGACCGCCGCCCTCAACATGGCCGCATCTGTCGGCACTAACCGGCTGACGCCGGACATCTTCGCGGAGGTTTGACCATGCATAGCACTGTCGTGCCATTCAAAAAGGCGTCCGTACTGATCGACGCCCGCGTGACCTATGCCGCAAACACCACGGATCAGTCCCTGGAAGAGCGCACCGCGCCGATCTACCTGACCCCGGAGTTCGCCAGCCGCCTGCGCACCTACAACGCCCTGGTGCGTGACCTGCGCCTGGCCGGCGTCGATATCGCCGGCATGGAGTTCCCGGACAACAAGATCTTCATCCGCCCGGAAAGTGCGCCCGCACTGTGCATGGCCTTCGAGAAGCGACTGCGCGGCATCCGCCACCGGGACTACGTCCATCACCGCCGACACACAGTGACCATCGATGGCGTGGACGTGGTGTGGTTCGCCAAGTTCGAGGGGCCGCGCTCATGAGCAATCCCTTCACTATCCCAGCCGGCTTCGTCCAGAACGCCGCTGGCCACCTGGTGCCAGAGCATCAGGTGCGCGAGCACGACAAATTGCGCGACCAGGTTGCCGGGGAACTGGCGGCCATGGCGCTGACCATCAACAAGCAACTGGCCGAGCTCAAGCACAAGGCCCTGGGCGATATCGAAGACTTGATCACCATTTCCGCTGAGCGCTACGGCGTGAAGCTCGGCGGCAAGAAGGGCAACGTCTCGATCATCACCTACAACGGCCAATTCAAAATCGAGCGTGCGATTGCTGAGCGCATCACGTTCACCGAGGAGATCCTCGCGGCCAAGGAGCTGATCGACGGCTGTATCCGCAAGTGGAGCGAGGGTGCAGACCAGCACCTTCGCGTTCTGGTAGATCGAGCTTTTCGGGCCAACCGCCAAGGCCAGATCAAAACCGGCGACGTCCTCAGTCTCCTGCGCGTGGAGATCGACGACCCGGACTGGAAGCAGGCCATGGAGGCGTTGAAAGACTCCATCCAGGTCAACGGCACGGCTATTTACGTGCGCTTCTACCAGCGTGTTGGTGCCACCGACCGCTATGAACCGATCAACCTGAACATGGCGGTGGTGTGATGGATCAGGATCGCATTCTCGAAAAGATCAAAAAGTGCCTGGAGATGGCCAAGGGCAAGGGCTCCAACCCCAACGAAGCCGAGATCGCGCTGCGCCAGGCGCACAAGCTGATGGAATCCTACAACCTGGAGATGGGCGACGTGCTGGCCAGCATGGCTGGCGAGTCAAAGGTGCCTGCAGGTTCGGATGGCACACCACCGGCATGGCGTACTCGCCTAGCCATGGTGTGTGGTGAGGCGTTCGGTACCCACCTGATCATCGCCACCAGCTGGCATTCGGCGGCATCTTTCAAGTTCATCGGGTGTGGCGCAGCGCCGGAACTATCTGGCTACGCCTACCAGGTACTGGAGCGCCAGTTGCAAAAGGCTCGCAAGGAGTTCCTGTCGTCGCAGAAACGCTGCAAGCGCTCCACCAAGGTCGCCCGCGGCGACGCCTTCGCTCACGGCTGGATCGACGCGGTTTATATGAAGGTGCAGGAATTCGCCGGCGTCGAGGACAACATTGCCGAAGCCATCCAGGCCTACATGGCTAAGAACTACCCGAACCTGGACAAGGCGGAAATCAAACGCCGCAAGCTGAAAGCGCGCGACGAAGTGGCCAGCGATGCCGGCTACCAGGCAGGCAAGAGCGCCCAGCTGCACCAGGGCCTCGGCCATAAGCCAGTCGCTCGACTGACGCAGGGGGTGTGACATGGCGCATCCACTTTTCTCCGAAGCACCATCCCGCGACATGACCGCTGCCCAGGAGCGCCAGCGCGAGCTGGACGCTCAGATCGAGGCCTTCCTGGCCAAGGGCGGCAAGATTGAAGCCTTCGACAACCTGGCACGCCCGACCGAGTCGACCCCATGGGGCAACTTCTCGATCAATCCTGCTAAGCGGCCGGACAACCTCCAGGCCGAAGCTCAGGTGGTAAAGCCCAAGCCTGAGACGGCAGCTCCTGAACCACAGCCTGAAAAGGTCATTGCGACAGTCTCGGTACCGAAGTCGCAGGCAGTCGACGCGGCGAAGGAAATGCGGGCAATGCGCAAGCAGATGGCGACGTTGAAACGTCGCCTGGCATCAATCGACACGGGGGCACGTCGATGAGCCTTGCACGCGCAACCTTGAGCAAGATCCATATCGCCAAGTCCCAGTTGAACATGGCGGATGACATATATAGAGGGCTGCTGGCTCGCGTGGCTGGCGTGCGAAGCGCCAAGGAGCTGAATGTCCGGCAGGCAGCCAAAGTGATCGAGGAGTTCGAGCGCCTGGGCTGGAAGCCGAAGCCGTCCGCCAAGTCGAAGGGCAAGCCTCATAACTTCAAGGTGCTGCCGGCCGAGATCGAGAAGGTCGAGGCGTTGCTGGCTGATATGGGGCTGTCCTGGGCATATGCAGACGCGATCGTCTGGCGGATGTTCAAGGTGCAGCGGGTCGCCTGGCTCAAGACGCCAAAGCAGCTCGCTGACCTGATCGCTGCATTGCACGTTGAGCAGGAGAAGCGGGCTCTGATGAGCAATGTGGAAGAGCTGCTCAAGCTGCTCGGCGAGCATGATCCAAACTGGCGTACTGATTTGGAAAGCCTACCGAAGGGCTGGCAGCGGCAGCGTCCAATCCTCAAGAGCCTGGTGGAAACGCTTCAGGCCGCGGCTGCCGCACGGGGGCTGGTCTGATGCAGCTCCAATGCCCATGCTGCGGCGAGCAGTTCCCGCACGAAGCGGGTTTCGCCGATGAGGACGGCAAGAGGCTGGCGGCGCTGCTCGCCGGCGTCGAGCCGAAGCTGGGGCGTGCCGTGCTGAACTACCTGCGCCTGTTCAGCCCGGCCAGCCGGGGCCTGCGTACGACGAAAGCCATCAAGCTGGTTGAGGAGCTGGTTGGCCTGGTCGAGTCTGGCCAGGTGCAGCGGGACGCACGCACCAACGACGCGAAGCCGGCACCGCCGCGCCTATGGACTGCAGGCATCGAGCAGATGATCGCGCAACGCGAGCGCCTGTCGCTGCCGCTGACCAGCCACAACTACCTGCGTTCGGTCGTCTACGGGATTGCTGCAGATCCTGCCCAGGCGCAAGCGGCCGCACCGGCCAAGCCGGCACGCAAGGCCACCACACCGCAGCAGGACATCCAGGAGCGTATCGGCCGAATCCAGGCCGATATGGTGCTGGGCCTGGTATCTGCTGACGAAGGCGAGCGCCAGATCAGGGCGCTAAGGGGGGAATGATGTCGTCTGCAATGGCTGACAAGCGCCACGAACTGCTGAGCGGAGTCGCTGCGCACGCCGCGGTTGTCGCACGGGAGCACGGCATGGATGCCGCTGTTGCCGAGCAGCTCGGCAACGCGATCGCCGACCATCTGGCACAGACCTGGGCCGGCGCGACCATCTGCATTCCGAAGGATCACCGGTTCAACCTGAGCAAGCGCGACGTGGAGATCCTCTCAAAATTCAGAGGCAACAACCACCACGCGCTAGCCCAGCAATACGGCCTGACAGAGAACGCGATCTATAAGCTGCTGAAGCGGGTACAGGATAGGAAGTTCGACCGCGACCAGCATAAACTCGACCTCGGTGACGGCCTGCTCTAGGCCGTCATTCACCGTTACCACTACGGCAACGCCTTTACACTTCCCATCCCGATATATTCCCGCCCATTCCCCTATATCCCATCTTTATCGCGCTTTTTGGGTATTCTCTTTCTCAAGCCTGCACACGTTAAAAACAAGCTCAAAATGCTCATTTACAACTCGTAAACTCCGCTTTCTCGCTTGTTTTTGCCTTGCGCTGACTACCTCGCCTACGTTTTTAGAGGCGCCTTGTTATGCGTGTACCGCAGACAGCCAAGGCGAAAGGCGCCTTGATCTGGATCAATGGATCGCCTTCAGATTACGCCTCGCCACGCCACTTACCAGCGTGGCTGGATGCCGCGCGACAGGCTGTCGCTGCGGCGTTCTGACTTAGTTCCGCGGGCGTGGCACAACGTGCGCGTTATCGGATGAAGGGCTATGCAGGCACTCGCTGCGTCAGGGAGTAACAGCGCCGCGAAAGAAGACGAGCGCGGCGACGAGTCGCCACCGCCGGGAAATGGCCAAGGCTATCGGCCCGCTCAGGCGAACCGACTCGCCGGCCGGGCCAGGCCGAGGGTGTCGCGCAGCGTCTGGCCAGGATATTCGGTACGGAATAACCCCGAGGCCTGCAAAGCCGGCACCACACCTTCGAGAAACAGATCGCCCTGCGCTTCCAAGTAGGGCGGCAGGATCACGAAGCCGTCACAGGCACCCGCGCGGTACCACTCGGCGAGCTGTTCGGCGACGCCTTCGGGCGAGCCGACCGGTGAGAAGAAGCTGAGGCTCTCGGCGTAGCGCTTGCCCGTTTGCCCGACCGTCAGGCCCAGCTCGATGGCCTGTTCGATCACGTACTGAAAACGCCCCTTGCTGCCGGTGATGGCCTCGCGGATATCCGGAAATGGCCCCTCCTGGGGGTACTGCGCCAGGTCGTGGTTCATGCTGGCGGACATGAAGCTCAACCCCGCCTCGGGGCGAATCAGCTCCTTGAGCAGACGATCCTTGGCCAAAGCCGCGGCATGGGTTTCGCCCACCACCGGCACGATGCCGGGCAGGATCTTCAGCGTGTCCGGGTCGCGGCCATGGCTGCGTGCCTTGTCCTTGAGCAGGCGATAGAACGCCTTGGCGCGTTCCAGTTGCGGATGCACCACGAACACCACTTCGGCGTTCTTCGCCGCCAGGTCGAGAAACGCCTCGGACACCCCGGCCTGGATCAGCACAGGCTGGCCCTGGGGTGGACGCGGAATATTGATCGGCCCCTTGATATCGAAGAACTCGCCGCGGTGATGCAGGTAATGAAAGGCATCCGGGTCGGCGAACACACCCCGCTGTGCGTCGAGCAGCAGCGCGTCGTCGCCCCAGCTGTCCCAGAGCTTCTGCACCACATCGATGAACTCGCCGGCACGGGCATACCGCTCGGCATGGCCGTAGTGCTGTTGACGGCCGAAGTTGCGCGCCTCGCCATCGCTGACCGAGGTCACCAGATTCCAGGCCGCACGGCCGCCGCTGATGTGGTCGATATTGGCCAGCATGCGCGCCGCGCTGTAAGGCAGCGCATAGGACGACGACACCGTGCCGCCCACGCCGATGCGATCGGTCACCGCTGCCAGAGCGGACAGCAGGGTCAGCGGCTCGGGCCGCACCACCGGGCGGTAGCGCACCGTTTCGGCGAAGTGACCGCCATAGTTGTCGTCGATCGACAGTTTGTCGGCCACGAACAGCATGTCCAGGCAGGCCGCTTCGGCGCGTCGGGCGATGGTCTTGTACAACGGCCAGTCGACCGAGCCGGTGGAGGCCGAATGCGGGTGCCGCCAGCCACCCTGGTGGGTACCGGCCTCCAGGTACAGCGCCAGGTGCATCATGGCGCTCGCTCCGCGAAGAAGCTCGCCTCGATCACGCTGTCCGCCGGGAAGCTTCGCGGGATCAAGCCTTCACGCTGATACAGGTCGATGGTCGCCTGCTGTAGCGCGCGCACGGCGGCGAGGTCGGTCTGCGGCGTGTTGACCTCACGCTGCACCTTGCCCAGCGCCACCGCCTGAGGCAGCTTGAGCAGGCTGGCAATGGCCTTGGCGTAGGGCTCGGGATGTGCCGCGCCCCAGATCCGCGCCTGGGCCAGCCGTGCGGAGAAATCCTCGAGTTCGGCGCTTTTGCTTTGCAACGCCGTATTGGCGGCCACCAGGTAATTCAGGCTCGGGTAGTCCTTGCCGTCGGCGAGAATCTTTGCGCCGCTCTGCTGTACGGCGAAGGAAACGTAGGGCTCCCAGGTGGCGACGGCATCGACGCTGCCGTTGCTCAAGGCCAGGGTCGCCTCCGAGGGCGTGGTGTTGACGAAGGTCACGTCGCCTGGTTTCAGCCCGACACGCGCCAGGGCATTGAGCGCCAGCGCCTGGCCCGATGAACCTTTGACCGCGGCGATCTTCTTGCCCTTTAGGTCGGCGACCGAGACGATGCCGGCATTACCGCCGATGATCAGCGCGTTGCCCAGGTAGCTCGCCGCCTGAATCGCCTTGGCCTCCAGCCCGGCCGCTGCGGCGAAGGTCAGCGGCGCTTCGCCGACCAGGCCACCATCGAGGTGGCCGGCGCGCAAGGCTTCGAGTAGCGGGGCGGCGTTGGGAAACTCGCGCCACTGGATCTGATAATCCAGGCCATCGAGTACGCCGGCCGCCTCCATGACGGCGCGCGCATTGCCTCGCTGGTCGCCGATGGTCAGCTCAGCGGCAGAGACTGCCAGCGACAGGGTGGACAGCAACAGGGCCGACAGGCCGGTGCGGATCTTCATTGAACGGCTCCAACAGGAAATAAGGGGATGCTCACCAGTCGCTGCCCTGCCCCAGCAACTGCAGGGCGTGGTGACGCAACTCGAGCAGACGCGGATCGTCGCGGCGACGCGGATAGGGGCGCTCGACCTCGAGCTCGGCCAGCACCCGCGCCGGGCGCGCCGAGAACACCAGCACGCGGTCGCAGAGCAGCAGCGCCTCCTCGACGTCGTGGGTGACCAGCAGCGAGCTGTAGGCCTGCTGCTGCCAGAGGCGAATCAGCTCGCTCTGCATGGCGATGCGGGTCAGCGAGTCGAGCTTGCCCAGGGGCTCGTCGAGCAACAGCAGGCGCGGCTCGTTGATCAGTGCACGGGCCAGCGCCACCCGCTGCGCCATGCCGCCGGAGAGTTGGCGCGGGTAAGCCTCGCGAAATTCCAGCAGGCCGACCTTGCGCAGCGTCTCGTCGACGCGGTGCTTCTGCTCCCTGAGCTGGCCACGGGCCTGCAGGCCGAGGGCGACGTTGTCCCACACAGTGCGCCAGGGGTAGAGCGTCGGGTCCTGGAACACCAGTACCCGCGAGTGATGCGGCCCGGGAAGCGCTGCGCCGTCGGCCAGCAGGCTGCCGCTCTGCAGGTTCTCCAGCCCGGCGACCAGGCGCAGCAGGGTCGACTTACCACAGCCGGACGGCCCGAGCAGGCCGACGCTCTCGCCGGGCGCCAGGTGCAGGTCCACCTTGTCGAGCACCGGCAGGCGGCTGTCGCCCAGGTCGAAGGCATGGCTAAGGCCACGGATATCCAGGCTCATACCGGCAGCCTGGGGTGGGACAGGGGTTGCGATACTCACCATTTCACCGCCCCCTTCTGCCAGGACAACACCCGATCACGTACGATGAACAGCAGAGTGATCAGCCCCGAGCAAAGCAGCGCCATCACCAGCAGCGCCGCGTACATGTTGGCGTAGGCGGCCCAGCCCTGGGCCCACTGCAGGTACCAGCCGAGGCCGGCTTTGACGCCCATCATCTCGGCCACCACCAGCACCGAGAACGAAGCGCCCAGGCCCATGAACAGGCCGACGAACACGTGGGGCAATGCGGCCGGGATCGCCACTCGCCAGACCAGAAAGCGCGCATTGGCACCCAGGGTGCGGGCCACCTCGTAGTACGCCTTGTCGACGCTGGCCACACCCGACCAGGTCAGCACCGTGACCGGGAACCAGGTCGCCAGAGCGATCAGGAAAACGCTGGCGCTCCAGCTGGTGGGGAAGAAAAAGAAGCAGATCGGCAGCAGCGCGGTGGACGGAACCGGCCCGAGGATGCGCAGCACCGGATGCACCCAGTAGCCGATGCGGTGCGACCAGCCAATCGCCACCCCGGCGATGAACCCGGCGATGCCGCCCACCACCACGCCGTTGACCAGCAGCCACAACGAATGCAGGAGGCTTTCGCCAAGGCGGAACCAGTCATCGACGAACACTTCGATCAGCGCCTGGGGCGGCGCGAAGAACGGCACCGGCAACAGCACCACCTTGGCGGTGACCAGCAGCCATATGCCAAGCAGCACGGGCAGCGCCGCCAGCCAGGCGCCCGCCGGGCGCAGGCGTGCCACCAGCCGGCCGCACGGCCCCGGCAGGATGCCGAGCAGCGCCAACAGCACGCCGATACCAGCGCCGACGTACGCCAGCTCCCGGGTAAAGGGCCAAGGCTTGCCGCCATCGGGGTAGAACGCGGTGAACAGGGCGAAGGCTATCCACGCCAGTGCGGCCAGCAGGCCAGCGCGCCAGCGTGGCGTGGCCACGCGCGGTTGCGCCTGGCTTTGCTCAAGCGAATACGTCGGCATGGATGCTCTCCGCGAATTCCAGGGGATCGGTACGCGGGCGCAGCACCTCGACGTTCTTCAGGTCGCGGGCGTACACCGCGATCTCCTTCACGAAGGTGTTTCCCACCGAGTAATAGCCGTGGGTGTGCTCGGTGAGGATGGCGTGCACCTCTTCCCTGGAGGTATTGATGGCGAACTTGAGAAACTCCTCGGCCACCGCATCGGGGTTGCGCGACGCCCAGGCATGGGCCTGCAGGATCGAGTGGGTGATGGCCGCCGCCACCGGCGTGTCGTTGCGCGCCAGCTCGCCGCTGACCCCGACCACGCAGCAGCTCATGTTGGCGTACTCCTCGATCATGTTGGTCGCCAGCTCGGCGAAGCCCGGCTGCTGCTTGACCCGGTACATCAGTGGATCGGAGCCGCTGGCGGCCTGGATCTCGCCCTTCTCCAGGGCGACGCTGAGCAGGTCGATGGGGTACACCCGCCAGGTCACGTCGCGCACCGGGTCGACGCCATGGCGCTTGAGCATCAACGAGAAGAAGTTCTTGTCCGCCGCGGCCATGTCGGTCACGCCGATGGTGGTGCCCTTCAGCGCCTCGAAGCTTTTCGGGCCTTCGTCCAGGGTCAGCAGGCGCAGGCAGCCGCCATGGGTGCCGGCGGTCAGCTTGACGTCGAAGCCCTGCTCCAGCGCCTTCAGCCAGCGCAGCGCCATGCCGGTGGCGGCGTCGGCCTTGCCGGTGGCCATGGATTCGAGCAGCACCTCGGTGGAGTTGCCGAAGTTGACGAACTCGACCTCCAGGTTATGGCGCTTGAAGATGCCCTGGCTGTCGGCGACCGCCACAGGCGCCAGGCAAACGGCATTGAGGTTGGTGGCCAGCTTGATCTTGCGCGGCTCGGGCAAAACCCAGCGATCGCTGTTCAGATCCAGGCCGCTACCAACCGGCTGCGTGCCATGGCCAGCGTGCCCGGCATGGGCGCCGTGGCCAGCATGGACGTCGGCCCAGGTGAAGCGGCTGGCGAATGCCGCCGCGGTGGCGGTACCCGCCAGGGCAAGCAGCTGACGGCGGTTGAGCACGGAGATGGGCATGGCGCCTCCATAAGAGAGTCGTGCATGCGCCGCGTGGTCGGGTAGCGTGCGGATAAGGTCGGCAGGACGCTCCAGGGGCATTTGCAGCCGGCGTCACTGGGAAAGCCTTAGACGGTATCGATTTGACGATCCACAGGGAAATTCAATTTAGGCATAACCTAATATGCCAAATGGGTAAGTTAATACGTCGCGATGTTAAAAGCCTTGCCGCCGCCTGGTGATTCTCGTGAGGCAGAGGTGGCTTATTCTTGCCGGCCGCCGTCCTACCCCCGCCATCCAACACACCGCCTCACGGAGAGCCCCGCAATGCCCTGCCTGCCCCCATTCGCCCTGCGCCCACGTCATCTGCTGGCTGCCAGCCTGCTGGGCACGGCGCTGCCCGCCGCCCATGCCGATACCACGCCGGGCAGCCTGCAGCTCGACGGCGTGCAGGTCACCGAGCAGGCGTTGACCGAGCAGCAGGCGGCTGAAGAGCAACTCAATCAGGTGCCAGGCGGCACCAATCTGGTGGATATGCAGCGTGTCGAGCAGGGCCGCGTCGCCGGCAATGCCGATGTGCTGGCCTACCAGCCGGGCGTGTATGCGCAGTCGCCGGGTAACGAGGGCATCAAGATCGCCATCCGCGGCTCGGGCATCAACCGCGGCACCGGCTCCCACGCTTCCGGCAACCACATCATGCTCGATGGCCTGCCGCTGACCGGCTCGGGTGGCACGCCCTATGAGCTACTGGAGCCGCTGTGGATAAGCCGCGCCGAAGTGCTGCGCGGCGCCAATGGGTTCGACAAGGGCTCGCTGGCCCTGGGCGGCGCCATCGACTACATCACCCGCACCGGCCGCGATGCCGACAAGCTGCAGCTACGCTACGAAGCCGGCAGCCATGGCTACCAGAAGCGCAGTATCAGCTCCGGCCAGGTGCTGGGGGATTTCGATTACTACATCAACCTGACCGACAGCGAGTACGACGGCTATCAGGATCACTCCTCAGGCAAGGGCAAAGGGGTCGCGGCGAACCTCGGCTGGCGCATCAACGACAGTCTGGAAACGCGCTTTTACCTGCGCTATCGGGAGACCGAGCATGAAGTGCCGGGCCGGCTGACCAAGGCGCAGATCGAGCACGACCCACGGGCGGCCGCCGCCAATAACCTGCGTATCGATGCCCACCGCGACCAACCCGGCAGCACCTGGCTGGCCAACAAGACCACCTGGCAGATCGATGACGATTCCACCCTGGTGGCCGGCCTGGCCTATCACCACTACCCGATGGATATCGTCGAGAACAGCTCGCCCAACGGCAACACCTACCGGGTGCGCGTGGACTACAGCGATGTCAGCGGCACGCTGAACTACAGCCGTCGCCATAGGCTGTTCGGGCTCGACAGCACCACCACCGTGGGTTTCCGTAGCACCACCAACCTGCCGAGCAGCAAGTCCAAAGAAAATGCCGCGCTGCCGATCACCGTCAGCGCGAACGGCGGCCCAACAGCCACCTACCCCGCCGGCACCCTGATGCGCGCCTACGAGCACCTGGGTTCGGACAACGTGCTGCATATCGGCAACGAAACCGAACTGGCCCCCGACCTGTGGCTGACCAGCGGTCTGGCGCTGATCTATACCCGCCGTGAAGTAGAAGTGACCTGGCCAGCCACCGACGACAAGCTCAGCGAGCACACCTGGGATTACGCGCCGCGTATCGGCCTGCGCTACCAGCTCAACCCGGACGTGCAGCTATACGGCAATGTCAGCCGCTCGGTCGAGCCGCCCCACGCCTGGTCGATGCTCTGGAGTTCGCCGCTGCGTTTCCCCAACAGCAACCAGCCGTACAGTGCCCGCCAGCGCGCGCCGATCTCGCTGGATAACCAGACCGCCAGCAGCGTCGAAATCGGCGGCCGTGGCGACTCCATGCTGGGCCAATGGAATGCGGCCTATTACTACTCGCTGGTGCGCAATGAACTGCTGACGGTGGAAATCACTGCCAGCGCTCCTCCTTCTGAATCGAACGCCAGCCCCACCGTCCACCAGGGCATCGAGCTGGGCCTCGATAGCCCGCTGTGGAACGGTGGCGCAACTGGCGTCCTGGCCTTGCGCCAGGCCTACACCTTCAGCGACTTCCACTACCGCGACGACGGCGCCTTTGGCGACAATCGCCTGCCCGGCCTGCCCCGCCACTACTACCAGGCCGAGCTGCGCTACGACCACCCGAGCGGCTTCTACGCCGGGCTCAACACCCTGTACGCCTCCAAGGTGGCGGTGGATTACGCCAATTCCTATTACGCCGATGCCTACGCGATCTTTGGCGCGACCCTGGGCTACGCCTCGCCGAAGGATGACTGGCAAACCTGGCTGGATCTGCGCAACCTGACCGACAAGCGCTACGCCGCCACCGTGACACCGGTGTACAACGCCGCCGGCCAGGACGGCGCCCGCTCGACACCGGGCGAAGGCTTCGGCGCCTATGTCGGCGTGTCGTACAGCTTCAATTGACGGACGCGGGCTTCCGTTAGCTGAGTGAGCCGGGACGTTTTTTCCGCCATGGCGGTCGTTGCAGGGTGGACGGATGAAGCGTCGTCCACCCTACGCACTGCCGACCGAACTCGCCGTAGCCTGGCGTAGAGCGCAGCGAAACCCGGGGAGCGATTTCAGCCACGCCACACCCCGTTGCGTAAACACCGCTCCCCGCACATCGCTGCGCTCAGTGACGGGCTATGGGGAACGGTGGTTGGCGGGTCAGAAGTCCAACGTGGCCGAGACCTTCAGGGTACGTGGCTCACCCTGGGTCAGATAACCGCCATTGGTGGATGCCCAATAGGATTTGTCCGCCACGTTCTCCAGGCCGGCGCGCAAGGTCAGCTGGCGCTCCTCATCGAGCTTCATCCCATAGCGAGCGCCCAGATCGACGCGCGTCCAGGACGGAATGCTCAGGTTGTTGCCCGAGTCGATGTACTGGCCACCGGTGCGCAGCAACAAGCCGTTGAGGCTCAAGCCCGGCACGCCCGGCACGTCCCAGTCGGCGCCGACATTGAACTGGAACTCCGGTACGCCAACGGCACGATTGCCATCGTTAGCGCCATTGGCCGTACCGCGCAATTCGGTGTCCACCCAGGTGGCGCCGGCCAGCACACGCAAACCGGAAAGCGGCTCGCCAAACATATTCAACTCGACACCCCGGTTACGCTGCTCGGCATCCACCCGATAAACGTTGTCGCTACCGGTTACCCCTTGGGGCTGCTCGATGCGATAGACACCGAGGCTACCGCCAAAGGTGCCCCAATCCAGTTTGACACCGGTCTCGATCTGCTTGGAGCGATAGGGCGCGAACATGGTGCCCCGGTTGGCGGCAGCGTTGGGGGCCGTAGCGCCCTGCTGCAGAGACTCGATACGGTTGGCATAAAAGGACAGGTAATCCGTAGCCTTGAACACCAAGCCGTATGCCGGCGTGGTAATGCTGTCCTGATAATTCGCCGTACGTGAACCGTTAGCAGCACTCCACGCATCCGAACCAATGGACTGCCGGCGCAAGCCCAGGGTCAGCAGCAGGCGGTCATCCATGAAACCGAGAGTGTCGGAAATAGCGGCACTGCGGTTGACGATCTTGGCGGTCTTGCGTGGGTCATGCAGATCGCCGCTGACACTCGCGATTGGCTCGGGGCTCGGAAAGGGATCGTAGAGGTTGCCCGGCAGGCGGTTGTTGACTGGAAAAGTCGAGGTCGACTCGAAGGCATTGCGCTTCTCTTGCCACAAACCGTTGACCGCGAAATTCAGCTGATGACTGACTGCACCGGTCTGCACCCGCCCACGCAGGCCGCCCACCGAACTGAGGGTTTCCTGATCCAGAGGCGAATACAGACGGCCAACCTGACCATCGCCATTCGACGATGCCAGGAACAGCGAGGAATACACGCCATTCTCGCGGGTGTACTTGCCACCACCGGCCAGGTACGCCGTCCAGTTTTCGCTGAGATCGTACTCGGCATTGAACATGCCGTAGGTATCCTCCAGCTGCGACCAGCTCCACGGCTGCGCGTAGTTGGCGTCCGAGTCCGGCGCCTTGGGTAGCTTGCCGCCCAGGCCGCTGGTATCGGTTGCCAGGTTGATCACCGCACGTCCTTCGTCGATGCGCTGCTTCTGGTAGCCAAAATCGGTCGAGACACGCAGCCTGTCACCGCGATAATCGAGTCCGACCGTCGCTAGGCTGAAGTGCGAATGCTCACCGTCCACCGCTGCTTCGCCGTCACGCTTGGCCAGGTTGACGCGCACGCCGAAGCGATTGTCTTCACCGAAACGCTGGCCGAGGTCGACATGCCCGCCCACGCGGCTGTCACTGGCGTAATCCAGGGTGATGCTGCGGTTGGGCTTGTCTTCGGCGCGCTTGGAGATGACGTTGATCGAGCCGCCTACGCCGCTGCCTCCCGGCGCCACACCGTTGAGAAAGGCGTTGGCGCCCTTGAACACTTCGACGCGCTCGACCGCTTCGGTGGAAATGATCTGGCGCGGCAGGATGCCGTACAAACCGTTGAAGGCGATCTCGTCGGTGTACAGCTGGAAGCCACGCACGACGAAAACCTGGGAAAAATTGCCGAAACCGTTGGATTGTCGAATCGCCGGGTCGCTGGCCAGCACCTCGCCCAGGCTGCGCGCCTGACGACTCTCGATCAGCTCGTTGGTGTAACTGGATGCACTGAACGGCACATCCTGCATATCCTGATTGCCCAGCATGCCGATCCGCGCGCCACGGGCGACCTGGCCGCCGGCGTACTCGACCGGCAGATCCAGGCGCCCATCGGCCTGGCCGCTGACGGTGGTGGCGTCGAGTTGCAGCGAGCCAGCGTCATTGCTCAGCGGCACCAGGCTGACCGTGCCGTCGGCGCCGATCAGATAGCTCAGGCCGCTGCCCTGCAACAGCCGCTGCAGGCCCTCGTCCACCGAGTAGTCGCCCTTGAGGGCCGGCGCCTGACGCTCGCCGGGGGTCAGGCTGGCATCGTAGAGCAGGCGCACGTTGGCCTGCTCGGCGAAGTCGGTCAGCGCCGCGTCGAGCGGCTGTGCCGGAAGGTCGAACTCCAGGGCCGAGGCGCTGGTGGCGGCGAGCAGCAGGTGGGCGGTGGCGATGGCTTGCCAGAGAGAGGTACGCGTCAGGCGCATGCTGGATTTCCTGTGTTCTGCATAAGGTCATGCGAAGAAGTCGCATTTGCAGAGAGGAAGACGAAGCACCCGCACGTTTCTGAACTGCACTGGCAATTATTTTCCAGCACCAACCAATGCCGCGAACCACGGGGCAGCGGATCAGGCCCGGCCGACCAGCAATAAACCGGGCAGGCGCACCAGGCGTACCGGCAGGGCGCTTTCGATGGCGCGCAGTACGGCCTGGGGATCGTCATGGGCGAACACGCCGGTAACCTTCAGCTCACGCACGCTGGCGTCGAGAAAGATCACCCGCTGGCCCTGGCTGCGCTCCAGCGCGGCGAACACCTGGCCCAGCGGCTGGGCGCGGAACACCAGTTTGCCGCGCTGCCAGGCCAGTTGCTGGCGGGCATCCAGCGGCTGCACCGCCTGCAGCTGGTCGCCGCTCCAGCGCACCTGCTGGTTGGCGCCCACCGGCAGTGGCCGGTTCGAGGCATCGCTGGCCTGCACCTGCCCTTCGGTCACCGCCAGCACCACGTCGCGGCCATCGTAGTCGACATCGAAACGCGTGCCGGTGACCCGGATGCGCGCCGGCCCCGCCTCGACGATGAACGGCCGACTGGCGTCCTTGGCGACCTGCAAATCCACCTCGCCGCGGTACAGGCGCACTTCCCGGCGCCCTTCGCCGAGCGTCCAGTCCAGTGCGGTGGCGCCATTGAGGGTGAGGATCGAACCGTCGTCCAGTTCGAGGCTGCGCACTTCACCCGGCGCCGTCGCCACGTCGGCGTACCAGCCCAGCCAGGTGCCCTGGGGCAGCCACAGGGCCAGCAGCAATGCCGCGGCACTGGCCAGCGACACACCCCAGCGCACGGAGCGGCGTCGGCGGGATGGCTGCAGGGTTTGCGCGACGGCGGGCGGCACAGCCGCCGGCTGCACCTGACCTAGCAACGCCCACAGGCGATCCACCTCGCGGGCAGCCTGTTCATGGGCCGGCGAACGCTCGCGCCAGGCTTTGGCCGCCAGGTGATCGGCCGCCGTGGCGCGCCCCGAATGCAGCAGCACCTGCCATTCCCTGGCCTGGGCGAGAAGCGAAGCGTCAACGGTCACGGCATCCAATCCATTTTCTGCTGGCAGTGTTCGAGGGCCTTGAGGATATAGCGCCCGGCCATGCTTTCGGACACCCCGAGGCGCTGGCCGATCTCCTTTTGCGTCAGGCCATCCAGGCGATTCCACAGCAGCGCCTGGCGCAGGTGGGGCGGCAAGTCCGCAAGGATACCCTGCAGACGGCCGAGCTGCTGCACGTCCGCCACGATCTGCTCGGGACCGGGCTGCTCCGAAGCCAGCTCCACCGAGACGTCCTCCGGCGCCGGCCGTGCCTGCTGCTGGCGCAGGTGATCGATCACCAGATTGCGGGCGATGCGATACAGGAAGGCCCGCAGGTTGCCCACCTCGTCGTTGCCACGGCGCTGGAAGCGCAGCCAGGTTTCCTGGCGCAGATCCGCCGCCAGCTCGCTGCACTTGACCTGGCGCGTCAGGAAACGCAGCAGCTCGCCGGCATGGCGCTGGAACTGGCCGTGTTGGGCGTCGGTGTCGCGGGGCGGGCGCACTCGGAAATCTCGTGCCGGGAAAGGGTTGCGAACATATATCCGCTGCGAACAATTTTCAATGCGATGCGACGACCAACTCGCTACCGCCTGCCATGCCCGCGCAACGGCAACACCCTTATACTGCGCAGCCTGCAGGGAGTTGCCCATGTTTCGTGATGCCTGGCGCCACGCGCCGACCCACCGCAAGGTCTGGGCGCTGGCCGCGCCGATGATCCTGTCCAACCTGTCCGTACCCTTGGTGGCGCTGGTCGACACCGCGGTGGTCGGCCACCTGCCCCACGCCCACCAGCTGGGCGCCGTGGCGGTGGGCAGCAGCCTGTACATCCTGATCGTCGGGGTGCTGGGTTTCCTGCGCATGGGTACCACCGGCTTCGCCGCCCAGGCCTGTGGACGTGGTGACGGTGGTGCGCTGCGCCAGGTGCTGGTGCAGGGGTTGCTGCTCGCCGCCCTGCTGGCGCTGGTGCTTGGCGCGCTGGCCGTACCCTTCAGTGGGCTGGCACTGGGGCAGATGAACCCCTCGGCCGAACTCGACGGCCTGACCCGGGATTTTCTGCACACCCGCTTACTGGGTTTGCCCGCAGCGCTGGCCAACTACGCGCTGATCGGCTGGCTGCTCGGCGCCCAGAATGCGCGGGCGCCGCTGGTGATGCTGCTGGCCACCAACCTGCTGAATATCCTGCTGTCGCTGTGGTTCGTGCTCGGCCTGCACTGGGAAGTGGTCGGCGCTGCCCGCGCCGCGGTGCTGGCCGAATGGGGCGGCCTGCTGGTCGGCCTGGCGCTGGCACGGCGCGCCCTGCGTCGCTATCCGGGCACCACCCGCTGGGCGGCGATGGCCCGGTGGCAGAGCTGGCGCGCGCTGCTGGCGGTCAACCGCGACATCTTCCTGCGCTCCCTGGCGCTGCAGGCGGTGTTCCTGCTGATCACCATCCAGGGCGCGCGCCTCGGCGACGCCACGGTGGCGGCCAACGCCCTGCTGCTCAATGGCCTGCTGATCACCGCCTATGCCCTGGATGGCTTGGCCCATGCGGTCGAGGCGCTGTGCGGCCACGCCATCGGCGCGCGGGATCGCCTGGCCCTCAGGCGCAGCCTGATCGTCGCCGGTATCTGGTCGCTGCTGGCCAGCCTGGTGTTTGCCGCGGCATTCGCCTCTGGCGGCCACCTGTTCGTCAACCTGCAGACCGATATCGCCGCGGTGCGCGAAACCGCCGATCTCTACCTGCCCTATCTCGCCCTGCTGCCGCTGTTCGCAGTGTGGAGCTACCTGCTCGACGGCCTGTTTATCGGCGCCACCCGGGCCCGCGAGATGCGCAATGCCATGCTCGTCGCCCTGGCCATCGGCCTGCCGGTCGCCGTGGCGCTGCAGGGTTTCGGCAACCACGGTCTGTGGATCGCCTTTCTGGCCTTCATGGCGCTGCGCAGCCTGACCCTGGGTGTACTGGCCTGGCGCCTGGCGCGGCGTGGTCAGTGGATTGCGGCACCGGGCAATTGATCGAGCGTTTGCCACTCTCCAGACATGAAAAAGCCCGCTGAATCGCGGGCTTTTTCGTCGCGCTGGCGATCAGGGCACCAGCGGCAACTCGCGCTTGTGCTGGGTCTTGTCATAGGTCTGTACGATGGCCTGATAGGCGGTGTCGCTGACCGGCTTGCCCTGCAGGAAGGCGTCGATGTCCTCGTAACTGACGCCGTGCACCTGCTCGTCCGGGATGCCCGGGCGCTCGTCCTCCAGGTCGGCGGTCGGCACCTTGGAGAATACCGCGGCCGGGGCGCCGAGGCGCTCGGCGATGCGCCGCACCTGGCCCTTGACCAGGCCGCTGAGCGGGGCGAGGTCGCAGGCGCCGTCACCGAATTTGGTGAAGAAGCCCATCACCGCTTCGGCGGCATGGTCGGTGCCGATCACCAGCCCGTTGCGGGCGTTGGCCACGGTGTACTGGGCCAGCATGCGCATGCGCGCCTTGGTGTTGCCGAGCACGAAGTCGCGACGTGCCGAGGTCAACCCACCCAGCTCGCCGATCTGCCTGGCCAGGCCGGAAACGGCTGGGGCGATGTCGATGGTCTGCACTTCATCCGCGGCGATAAAGGCCAGCGCGGCCTGGGCGTCGGACTCGTCGTGCTGCACGTTGTGCGGCAGGCGGATGGCGATGAAACGGTAGTCCTGATCCTGCGTCTCGCCGCGCAGCTGCTCCACCGCCAGCTGGGCCAGGCGGCCGGCTGCCGTGGAGTCGACGCCGCCGCTGATGCCGAGCACCAGCACCTTGGTGCGCGAGGCGGTCAGGGTGTTCTTGATGAAGGCGATGCGCTTGGCGATCTCGGCGTCCACGTCGGCATCCGAGGTGAACGGGGCGATGACGCCCAGGGCGTTGGCGATTTCAGCTTGTCGATTGCTCATGGTGTCTCCCTTGGTTCGCGTCAGTTGGCTTCGAGGCGAAAAACATGTTTCAGGTAGGTCACGAAGTTCGGGTCCCGGCACTGGGTCTTGCCCGGCGTGTCGGAAATCTTCGCCACCGGCTGGCCGTTGCAGTCGATCATCTTGATGACGATGTTCATCGGCTCCACACCCGGGATGTCGCAGGTCAGGTTGGTGCCGATACCGAAGCTCACATGAATGCGATCATGCAGCGCGCGGTACAGTTCAAGTGCCTTGGGCAGGGTCAGACCGTCGGAAAAGACCAGGGTCTTGCTCATCGGGTCGATGCCCAGCTTCTCGTAGTGGGCGATGGCCTTCTCGGCCCAGGCCAGCGGGTCGCCGGAGTCGTGGCGCAGGCCATCGAACAGCTTGGCGAAGTACAGATCGAAGTCGCCGAGGAAACTGTCCATGCCGACGGTGTCGGTCAGGGCGATGCCCAGCAGGCCGCGGTATTCCTTGACCCAGCACTCCAGCGCCGCCTTCTGGCTGTCGATCAGCCGCGGACCGAGTTGCTGGTGGGCCATGAACCATTCGTGGGCCATGGTGCCCAGGGGCCGCAGTTCCAGCTCGCGGGCCAGGTGCACGTTGCTGGTGCCGACGAAACGCCCCGGAAAATCGTGCTTGAGGATGTTCACCACCTCTTCCTGTACGCGGTAGGAAAAGCGCCGGCGGGTGCCGAAATCGGCCACCTGGAAGCCCGCCAGCTCATCGGCGGTGGCTTCGCCCTTGAGCCAGTCGAGCTTACGGTACAGCTGCTCGCGCACCTGCTCGATCACCACCTCGCGGTAGCGATAGCGGTTGCGCACCTCGGAGATGATCGCCAGCAGCGGAATCTCGTAGAGGATCACGTGCAGCCAGGGCCCGCGTACGCGGATCGCCAGCTGGCCGGCATCGTCGGTGCCGACGTGCACGTAGCGCATGTTGAAGCGGAACAGGCTGAGGAAGCGGATGAAGTCCGGCTTGATGAACGGGATCTTCTCCAGGTAGGCCAGTTGGTCCGGGGTGATCGAGGTGTTGACCAGCTGTTCGATCTGGTAGCGGATCTCGGCCAGGTAAGGCGTCAGGTCCTCGTTGCTGCGGCAGCGAAACTCCCACTCCACCTCGGCGTTGGGGTAGTTGTGCAGCACCGCCTGCATCATGGTCAGCTTGTAGAAATCGGTGTCCAGCAGGTTCTGGATGATGCTGGGGGCGAATACGCTCTCACTCATGGTCACTCTCCTCGAGGCGGGCCAGCTCGTTGTCGAGCGCTCCGCCATCGGCGCAGATGATGATGCCCTGCGCGCGCATCTGGTCGATGGCTTGCGTCGCGCCGGCTTCGGAAATGGCCCGGCACGCCGGAAGATACAGCAACACCTCGAGGCCGGCGCTACGCAGTTGCAGCGCGGTGTTCTTCACGCAGAAGTCCAGAGCCAGGCCGCCGACCACCACGGCCCCGGCACCGGCCACCTTCAGGTATTCGATGACGCCCGTACTGCGCTGGCCAGCCAGGTCGTGGTAGCAGGCGCCGTAGGGGTGCAGATCAGGTTCGACACCTTTCCACACGAAGAAGTCATAGTCGATTGGCGCGGGCAGCGCGTCGAGCAGCTCGAAGCCCGGGGTGCCCGGCACGCAGTGGCTGACCCAGGTCAGGTCGGCGTTGGGGTGGCCCAGGGGCTGCAGCATCCTGGCGTGGCTGTCGACCACCCACAGGGCATTGGCGGCGTGGGCGTCCTTGCTGCCCAGGCGCAGGGTGCCACGACGCGCCATGTCGTTGAGCGGCGCGGCGATCTCATGGCCGCCGGCCACCGGCAATTCATCGGGGCACAGGCTGGTGAAGCCTTTTTGCGCATCGACATCGAACGTGGCGATCTTCATCTGACACCTCCTGCTCATGGAGCCGCATCACTGCGGGATGGACACATATTCCACCAGGTGTATTATGTATGTCAACTCCCATCTGCAAGGAGAATCACGATGCTGCCGACAGCTCTGCAGTGTTTCGCGGCAGGCCATGCCGAACCGGCGCCGCGACGTTTCGCGCTGGCCATCTACGGCGGCGCCTTCGACCCACCCCATGCCGGCCATGCCAGCGTGATCCAGCGTGTGCTGGAAACCTGCGAGCAGGTGTTGGTGGTGCCCAGTTACCGGCACGCCGACGGCAAACGCATGGCCGACTTCGACCTGCGCTGCGCCTGGGTCGAGCGCCTGGCCGCGCGCTTCGGCGATCGGGTACGCTGCTGCAACCTGGAGCGCGAGCTCGGCGCCGATGGCCGGGTGATCTACAGCTACGACCTGCTCAGCCGGCTGGCCGAACGATACGGGCTGCCGACCGAGCGCCTGGCGCTGGTGATCGGTGAAGACAACCTCACCCGGCTGCAGACATTTCACCGCGCCGCCGAGCTGCGCCAGCGCTTCGGCCTGCTGGTGGCGGGCGAGGAGATGACCGTGCACAGCAGCGCGATTCGGGCGATGATCGCCGCCGGGCAAGCGATCCCCGAGGCCTGGCAATTGCCGGAAATCCACAGCGAGATGACGATTTACAGGAGGTCCGTTTGAGTTCTGTTGAGGTACTGGCAAGCGTGGATCTGATCGCCCTGCGCATGGATGCCGAGAGCCGCGGGCTGCATGTGCTGCTGCACCGCCGCGAGCGCGAACCGTTTCTGGGCCAGTGGGCGCTGCCGGGGGTGATCGTCAATGGCAGCACCCGCGACGCCAACCTGGAAGCCGCTGCCCATCGCGTGTTGCGCGACAAGGCCCAGGTGCTGCCGCGCCACCTCGAACAGGTCGGCACCGAAGGCAGTGCCGAGCGTGACCCCCGTGGCTGGTCGATGAGCACCTACTACCTGGCCCTGCTGGCACCGGATACCGAAACCGCCGACGACGGCCTGCGTTTCGCACCGCTCGACGAAGTGCTGAACGGCCGCCTCGCCCTGCCCTTCGACCACGGGCAGCTGGTGCGCCTGAGCGTCGAGCGCCTGGCCGGCAAATCCGTCTACACCAGCCTGCCACTGTACCTGGCGCCGCCGCGTTTCACCGTACTCGACGCCCTGAACGCCGCCCAGGCGTGCCTGGGCACGACGATCAACAACACCTCGCTGCGCAAGCGCCTGGAAAAGATGAAGGACGCCGGCTGGATTCGCGATACCGGCGAGAAGAACTTCCCGAAGATGGGCCGCCCCCAGCAGTTGTGGGCGCTGACCGAGCAAGCCGAGGGCGTGTTCGTATTCGACCGAAGTCTGTTGGCGGATCGGGCGAGCAGCTGATCCGGATCCGTACCTGTGGAAGCGGGCGGGGACGCCTGGTTCATGCCGGCGAATTGCGGACAGAGCCCCTAGCCTGGCGAATCAAACCAGCACCTGAATTGATCTATTGGAAACAGGCAGGAGTTCCTCGCTCATGCCCGAGATTTCGCGGGCATGGCCGCTCCCCATTCGTCAGCCATGGGCTGCCGATCAACTATTCCTACTGCCGCATGCCGATCGCCAACCGATTGAAGGCATTCATCAGCGATATGGCGAAGGTCAGGTCGCTGATCTGCGAATCGGTGAAGTGCGCCTTGAGCGGCTCGAACACCTCATCCGGCGCATGGCTGTGGGCGATGTCGGTCAGCGATTCCGCCCAGGCCAGCGCGGCACGTTCGGCTTCATCGAAATGGCTGCTGATGCGCCAGCCGGCCAGGCACGGGGCCGGATCCTGCACGCCGCGCAGGGTAACGGAGTCAGCCATGCTGGCGTCCTCGCCATCGAATGGACGCCAGATTACTCACCACCCGGCCTGCTCAATAGAGCCAAGACGCTACAACCTCATTGGTCCATGTTGTGAGCGTTCGGGCTATTCGTTCTGCCGCATGGGCATGCGGTCGATGGTCCGGAAGATCGCCTGCAAGTCCGCATCGGCGCCCTGCTGGATCTTCTTGCCGCCGTCCTTGCCGACCAGAATCACCTGGGGCCGGGCATTGCCGGCGTCCAGCGCCAGCAGCAGGCGCTTGGTGGCGATGGCCTCCAGGGGCTGCTCATTGCGCCGGCCCTGCTGGCCGACCACCGTGTAGAGCACCATGTCGCGCTCGACGAACGCCTCGCGGTTGGCCGGCTCGCGCAGCGCGGCCTGCACCCGCGCCAGCAACGGGTCATCGGCGCTGGCCGCCAACACGATCAACGGGCGGGTCTTCCAGCGCTCGGCCTGCAGCGGATCCTCGCTGGCCTGGGCCAGCAACGGCAGGGCCGAGAGCAGCAGAGTCGCGAAACGCTTCATGGCCTCTCCTCCGGGCGGGATCGCGCCCGCCGCTCAGCGATGCGGATGCCCTCAGTACGACAGGTACGAAGAGCGCGTCAGCCCCAGGCGCAGGGCGTCGAGGAACTGGGTACGCTCGCGGGCGCTGATGCGCGCACTGGCCACCTTGTCGCGGTAGTGGGTCATCAGCTCCTCGGGCGACAGGTGCACATAGCGCAGCATGTCCTCGATGGTGTCATGGGTCTCGATACCGGCGTGGTAGATGCTGCCGTCGGCGTTCTGGTAGATGTTCACCGAGTCGGTGTCACCGAACAGGTTGTGCATATCGCCGAGAATTTCCTGGTAGGCACCGACCAGGAAGATCCCTAGCACGTAGTCCTCGCCATCACGCAGCTCGTGCACCGGCAGGCTGGTCTCGATGGACTGCTCGTCGACGTACTGGTTGATCTTGCCGTCCGAGTCACAGGTCAGGTCCTGCAGCACGGCGCGGCGCAGCGGCTCCTCGTCCAGGCGGTTGAGCGGCAGGATCGGCAGGATCTGCCCGATGGCCCAGGTGTCCGGCAGGCTCTGGAATACCGAGAAGTTGCAGATGTACTTGTCGGCCAGCTTGTCGTTGAGCTCGTCGAGCACCTGGCGGTGGGAACGCTGGCGCGCCTTGAGCTGGTTGTACAGGCGACGGCAGATGGAGAAGTAGCACTGCTCGGCCAGGGCCTTCTGGGGCAGGTCGAGCTTGCCGGCGGAGTATTGTCCGGCCGCCTCGCTGACGTAGTGGGTGGCGCGCCAGTAGGTTTCGGCGACCATTTCCGGGTCGCTGTCGTCGAGCAGGTCGATCAGCACCTGCAGCACTTCGGGCTGCTCGATGCTGCGGTCGATTGCCGGCACGTCGTCGTTGTGGCGCTCCACGTCGGTCACCTGCACCAGCAGCACGGCGTGGTGCGCGGTCATCGCCCGGCCGCTTTCCGAGAAGATGTGCGGGTGGGGGATCTCCTGGCGGTCGCAGAATTCCTTGAGCATGTCGACCACCGCGTCGGCGTAGTCTTCCATGTCGTAGTTGATCGAGCTGGCGTTGCGCGAGTGGGTGCCGTCGTAGTCGACGCCCAGGCCGCCGCCGACGTCGATATGGTCGACCGGCAGGCCGAGGGCACGCAGCTCGCCGTAATAGCGGATGGCTTCGCGGAAACCCTTGCGGTAATCAGCGATATTGGCGATCTGCGAGCCCATATGGAAGTGCAGCAGGCGGATGCCCTGATCCAGGCCGGCCTTGCGGAAGCGCTCGACCACCGACAGCAGCTGCGCGGCGGACAGGCCGAACTTGGACTTCTCGCCGCCGGTGTCCGCCCACTTGCTCGATGCCAGGGACGACAGTCGCACGCGCAGGCCGATCTGCGGCGCCACCTTGAGTTCGGCGGCCTCGTCGATCACCAGGGCGACTTCCGACTCCTTCTCGATGACGATGAACACGTTGTGGCCGAGTTTCTGGCCCATCAGCGCCAGGCGGATGAATTCGCGGTCCTTGTAGCCGTTGCAGACGATGGTGCCGCCCTTCGGCGCCAGTGCCAGCACGGCCAGCAGCTCGGGCTTGGAGCCGGCTTCCAGGCCAATGGAAACGTTTTCGGTGGCGATGATGTTCTCCACCACCGCTTCCTGCTGGTTGACCTTGATGGGGTACAGCGCGGTGTAGCGATTGCCGTATTCCAGGCGCGCGATGCTGGCATCGAAGGCGCCGGTCAGCTTGCGCACGCGGTCCTGCAGGATGTCCGGGAAGCGCACCAGCAGTGGCAGCGACAGGCCGCTCTGGCGCAGCTCCTCGACCTGCTCATGGAGGTCGATGGGCGTGCTGTCAGGCCCGTTGGGGCGCACTTCGACGCGGCCCGCATCGTTGATCGAGAAGTAGCCGGCGCCCCAGTGGCGGATGCCATAGACACTGCGGCTGTCGCCTACGGTCCATTGGCTTCCATCGTCCTTGCGTGTGCGTCGTGCGGCCATCGAGGTTCCCCTGTTGCAGATAGGCTGATGCTGTCGAAAAGGTCGGGCGAGCATAGAGCCTGGAAATGACGGTTGCTCGGCAATGGACTGGCCGAGCAGCGAGTAAGTTTAAAGCGTCACTGGGCGGCGACGTTCAGCCACCGGATTTCTTGGCCTTGAACCCGCGCTTGAGCAGTTCGGCGAGCAGCAGTTCGACATGGTCGCCCTGGATCTCGATCACGCCATCCTTGAGCGAGCCACCGCAGCCGCAGCGTTTCTTCAAGGCCGAGGCCAGCTCCTTGAGCGGTTCTTCGCCCAGCGGCACGCCGCCGATGGTGGTCACCGTCTTGCCGCCGCGGCCCTTGGTCTCGCGGCGCACCCGGGCAATGCCATCGCCCTCGGGAATCGTCGTGCGCGAACAGGTGCAGGCGTCCACCGGCTGCGAGCAATCCGGGCAATGCCGGCCTGCGTCCGTGGAGAACACCAGGCCACCGAGGCCGGCGAATGAAGAGGTTTTCTTGGCCACCGCGTTTTTTCCTCAGTGGATGGGAGCGGCGCAGTGTAACGACAAAGGCCGGCAATGCTAAGAAGCGAAATGCGCCAACCCCTGATGGATTGGCGACCCCGCGGAGTGATCAGCGATTGGCGAGATAGTGCTGCAGCGCCACGAGCGAGTCGGGACAGTAGGGCTTAAGCTCGATATCGCGCTGCGCGGCTTCGAGACTCATGAAGCGCGCCTCCAGAACCTCTTCGGGCTGCAGCACCAGCGGCGCATCGGAAACCGCTGAAAACACCCCGCACCAGATACGGTTCTCCGGCTGATCGAAGAAGAAACGCCCATGGTCACGCAGCACCGCATCGCGGATACCCAGCTCTTCGGCCAGCTCGCGCTCGGCCGACAGTGCGTAGCTTTCACCGGCCGCCACCATGCCACCGGCGGCAATATCCCAATAACCGGGATACACTGCCTTGCTCAGGGTGCGGCGGTGCACACACAGCTCACCGGCAGCGTTGAATAGAAGAATGAAGGTGCCGCGGCCGATCAGGCCGCGGCTACGCAGTTCGGCGCGTGGCAGGGCGCCAAGCACACGGTCCTGTTCATCGACCCAGGCGATCAGCTCGGCATCCGAGGCAGCGCGATGCGCCACCTCGGCGCTGGCAACGGCCATCAATCAGCCCTGGGACAGCAGCTGACGCAGGTCGATCACCGCGGCGTTGGCCCGCGAGATGTAGTTGGCCATCACCAGCGAGTGGTTGGCGAGGATGCCGTAGCCGCTGCCGTTGAGCACCATGGGGCTCCACAGCGTGGCCTGGGCGGCCTCCAGTTCGCGGATGATCTGCCGCACACTGACGGTGGCGTTCTTCTTGGCCAGCACGTCGGCGAAATCGACTTCGATGGCGCGCAGCAGGTGGGACAGCGCCCAGGCCTGACCGCGTGCTTCGTAGAACACGTTGTCGATCTGCAGCCACGGGGTTTCGTAGGTGCGCTCGGTCACCTCCGGCACCTGGCCTTCGGCCAGCTCGGTGGTCTCGGTCACCTCGGTGTTCAGGCGCACCTGGCCGACGCTGGCCGACAGGCGCTGGGACAGCGAGCCCAGGCGGGTGGCGACATCACCGAACCAGTTGTTCAGGTTGTCGGCACGGGTATAGAAACGTGCGCCGCCCTGGCCCGGCTCGGACAGGCGAGCGAGGTAGCGATCCAGCGAGTTGATGCCTTCGCGGTACTCGGACTCGGCGGCCGGCAGCGCCCAGCTGCGATGGTCGAAGTTGAAGCGCGGCTCGGCGCGGGCCAGGTCGCCATCCTCGGTGGATTGCGATTGCGAGCGGGCGAAATCCTTGCGCAGCGCGCGGGAGAAATCACGCACCTGCACCAGCACGCCGTATTCCCAGCTCGGCATGTTGTCGAGCCACAGGCCCGGCGGGGCCAGGTCGTTGGCCAGGTAGCCACCCGGCTTGTCGAGCAGGGTCTGGGCGACCTGCTTGAGGGTTTCCACCGTGGTGTAGCCGTTGACCACCTGACGCTGGCTGCTTTCCGCCGCAGCCTGCACGCGCTGCTGTACCGGGAACAGGTCCGGCTCCTGGCTCCACCACCAGCCGACGACCAGCGCCACCAGCAGATAGATACCCAGCAAGCCGACGATGACACGGCCGAGCCCGCCGCCAAGACGACGGCGAGTCCCCGTGCTGGCACCGTCATCGGCATGGGCGGTGCCGGTGGTGCGGTTCTTCCAATCGAGCATGGCGATTATCCTTTGATCAACGACGTACAGGGCTTCGACCACAGGGCCATGGGAGGGTTGCGCTAATACTTGGCCGCCCCATGGCCTGCATCGAAGCTACGCTGCCACTATAAGGGAAGGCTGCCTCGCTGCGCAGCGCAGCAAGCTATTCACGACGTGACCGGCCGGAGTCATCGGCCTGGGCGCAGCATCTACCGATAGCATGGCCAAGGGTGCGGGGCGATTCACAACACTGGCGTCAAAGGAATGGCAAAATAACCCCCCAGTGATAGCATGAGGCCATCACAATCAGCCCCACGCCGCCACATGCAGATCGACAGGCCATGACCGAGCAAGAAGACCCCAGCCGCGACCGGCTCAAACAGCATTTCGCCCAGCGGGTGATCCACCAGGCCCGCCAGGTTCTGGAAGTGTGGCTGCGCCTGCAACGGGGCGAATGGAACGACGCCGGCATGCAGGAACTGCAGGAGGCCGCGCAGCTGCTGCAACGGTATGCCGAGCGTTTCGAGCAGGTCGAGCACCGTGAGCTGGGTACGCGCATCGTCGCCTGCCTGGGCGTGGTGGGCGCCAACCGGGGCCGCCTCAACAGCGAAGTGATCAGCGAACTCAACCAGTTGATGCAGCGCCTGTCGCGCACCGGCCTGCGCCACGGCGACCGTTTCGAGCACACCACCCTGCCGCCGTTGCGCAAACCCGTGTACCTGGCCCTGCAGCACCTGGAGCGCGCCGAACGCCTGGCTCAGCAACTCGAGTTCTTCGGCATGAACGCCAAGCCGCTGGATACCGCCAACGCCTTTCGCGCCGCCATGCTCGAGCGCCATCCGGCGGCCATCGTCATGGAGATCGATTTCGCCGGCGCCGGCAACGGTCTGCAACTGGCCCAGGCGGTTCAGGAAGGCCTGCAGGAAAAGATCCCGGTGCTGTTCTACAGCCACGAAGACACCGACACCCCAACCCGCCTGGCGGCGGTGCGTGCCGGCGGGCGCGAGTTCTTTACCGGCTCCATGGACGCCTCGAGCCTGCTCGAACGCATCGAGGTGCTGACCCACGTGGCCCAGTACGAGCCCTACCGCGTGCTGATCGTCGACGATTCCCGCGCCCAGGCCACCCACACCGAGCGGGTGCTCAACAGCGCCGGCATCGTCACCCGCACGCTCACCGAGCCGATCCAGGCGATGGACGAGCTGGCCGAGTTCCAGCCGGACCTGATCATCCTCGACATGTACATGCCGGCCTGCAACGGCACCGAGCTGGCCCAGGTGATCCGCCATAACGACCGCTACGTCAGCGTGCCGATCATCTACCTGTCCGCCGAGGACGATCTGGACAAGCAGCTCGATGCGATGAGCGAGGGCGGCGACGACTTTCTCACCAAGCCGATCAAGCCCCGCCACCTGATCGCCACCGTACGCAACCGCGCCGACCGCGCACGCAGCCTCAAGGCACGCATGGTACGCGACAGCCTGACCGGGCTGTTCAACCATACCCACACCCTGCAGCTGCTCGAGGATGCGCGCTTTCGCGCCCAGCGCGACGAGCAGCCGCTGAGCTTCGCGATGATTGATATCGATTACTTCAAGAAGGTCAACGACAACTACGGCCATCCCATGGGCGACCGGGTGATCAAGAGCCTGGCGTTGTTCCTCAAGCAGCGCCTGCGCAAGAGCGACTGCATCGGCCGTTATGGCGGCGAGGAATTCGCCGTGGTGATGCCCAACACCGATGCGCAGACGGCAACCAGGGTACTGGACGAAGTCCGCGCGCGGTTCGCCGAGATCCACTACCCGGCCCACCCCCACGACCTGAGCTGCACCTTTAGCTGCGGCATTGCCGAAATGGTCGATGACGCCGACAGCAAGCTCCTGTCGCAGCGTGCCGACGAGGCCCTGTACCGCGCCAAGAACGGTGGCCGCAACCGCGTCGAAATCTATGGGTGAATTCGGCTAGTGCCCGGCGACCGCATGTCGGTCGCCGGGCCTCACAGGGCGACGCGCCCCCGGGCGTAACCACCTTGTCACAAAGCCGCCATAACGTACCGATCAGACCGCACTGCATGGCGCAGTGCCATCACCGATCGGACGTCAAGCGAGCCCATGCGCCTCAAATCCCTCACCAATCTCAACACCCTCCTGCTGGTCGGCATCGGCATTGCCCTGGCCTGCACCTTGTGGTGGTCGCAGCGGGCACTGGAGCGCCCCTATGTGCTGATGGAGCAGTACCTGGAACTCGCCCAGCAATTCCAACGCGAGGCGGCCGGCAACATTCTTGGCTACCTGGAAAGCGGCGATGCCTTGCGCCATAGCGCCGCCCTCCAGAACCTGGACGCACTGCAGGCCAATGTCGACGAACTGCCAAGCGACCTCGCCGGCGATCTGGGCAACAGCCTGGGCGAGCTGAAAGCCTTCGCCGCCGAACAACTGCTGGCGGCCGGCAAGCTGTCCGGCGATCCACAGGGGCTGCTGATCCAGGCCGAACGGGAAATGGCCGATGCGCTGACGGGGCTCGCGCGCTACGCCGACGAGGCCCGTAGCGATGCCGCCGACGCCTACCGCCCCGCGCTCTTCGATGCCTCGCAACACCTGGCCCGCCTGGCGCTGGCCCGCACCAAGCTGGTCAGCAGCGGGCGTGCCGAACTGGCCACCGATGTGGAGCGTGAAGTACAGGCCCTGCAGGTACAGGCCAAGAGGATCAACGAGCTGCCGCTGCTCGGCGTCACGGAGCAAGCGGCCTCAGGCGGCAATGCTTTCGCCTCCCTGCTGGGTCTGGACAACGACAGCCAGGAGAGCGAAGCGCAGGACCGCGGTATCAGCCTCAAGCGCGAATTCGACGGCCTGCTCGGCCGTTACCCTGGCGAGCTGGCCCGCACCCAGGCACTGATCGAGCAACGTGCGCAGCTGGCCGCCAGCACCCGCGCGCGCCTGGATGCGGTGCAGCAATCCTTTACCGCCCTGGAGCCCCGGGTGCGCGCCGAGCATGGTCGCATCCAGGGCGAAACGCGGCTGATACTCGGCGTCATGGTGGGGCTGATCCTGCTCGTCGCGCTGCTCATCGACACCCTGCAGCGGCGCCTCAGCCGCCTGCTCGAGCGCCTGGTTCCGGCACTCTCGGCCTGGGCCGCGGGCGACTTCGCGGGCGAGGTCCACCTGGCCACCAACACCCGTGAACTGCGCGACATCGAGGAGTCGCTCAATCGCCTGCGCCGCTACCTGGTCGAGCTGGTGGGCACCATTCACCAGCACGCTGCCCAGGTTTCGGCCTCCAGCCATACCCTGGCGGAGCTGAGCGGCGGCCTGCACGACGGCGCCGAACGCCAGGCCAGCGATACCGCGCAGATCCGCGACGCCCTGAGCGAGCTGGAGGCGACCATCCTGCAGGTGGCCGACGACGCCAGCCAGACCGCCACCGCCAGCCGCAACGCCGACCGCGCCCTCGCCCAGGGCCAGAAGGTCATCGGCAACAGCCTTTCCGGCCTGCATGCACTGGTCGACGAGGTGCAGGGCAATGCCCAGGCGATCGAGCACCTGGCCACGGAAACCGCCACCATCGGCAGCGTACTGACGGTGATCCGCAGCGTCGCCGAGCAGACCAACCTGCTGGCCCTCAATGCGGCCATCGAGGCGGCACGGGCCGGCGACGCGGGCCGTGGTTTCGCGGTGGTGGCCGATGAGGTGCGCTCGCTATCCCTGCGAACCAGCTCGGCCACCGCGCAGATTCAGGAAGTCATCGGCCGCCTGCAGCAGGCGGCCAACAGCTCGGTACAGGCTATGCGCAGCCAGGTCGAGCACGCCGAAGCCACCGCCGAACAGGCGCGCACCGCCGACGGTGCGCTGGACGAGATCGTCGGCGCCATCGGTACCATCACCAGCATGGCGGCGCGCATCGCCGAGACCACGGCATACCAGGGCGGCGCGGTCAGCGAGATCCGCGATCACAGCGAGCGCATTCACCAACTCGGCGGCGACAACCTGCAGCGCATCGGCCAGGGCCGCGCGCAGAGCGTCGAGCTGCAGGTGCTGAGCGGCCAGCTGGACCAGGCCGTGCAGGCGTTTCGGGTTTGACAGGAGCGGCGATCCAGATAGATAGGCCGACAGCATCGCGCCAGGGGATCGGCCGGGCCGCAGCGACGCAACCCAAAATGACCTGAGCGACCGGATTACCACTGTGGGAGCGCGTCATGCGCGCGAAATCGCGGGCGTGAACTGGGCGCCCACGCCCGCTCTCACCGGGTGGCGCCGTGCGCGGCTCAGCGCTCCCAGGGCGGAGGCGGCTCGCGGTCCTTGGGCTCCTCGTCGGCATTGAGCGCGGCCTGGCGGCGTGCCTCTTCGGCCAGGGCGGCCTTGATCTCGCGCATCACCGCGTCGACGTCGGCTTCGTCTTCCGGGTCCTTGAATTCGCCGGTCAGCACGCTATCCGGGGTCAGCTTGCCCTCTTCATAGAGCGCCCACATTTCCTTGGCGTACTTGCTGTACCTGAGTTCCGGAGCGAACTGGCCGAAGTAGGCCGCCATGTTGCCGACATCACGCTCGAGCATCTTGAAGGCGTGGTTGTTGCCGGCGGCGTCCACCGCCTGGGGCAGGTCGATGATCACCGGGCCGTCCGGGCCGAGCAGCACGTTGAACTCCGACAGGTCGCCGTGCACCAGGCCGGCACACAGCATCTTCACGATCTCCTCGATCATGAAGGCATGGAACTCGCGGGCGTCCTCGGGGTGCAGGTCGACGTCGTTGAGGCGCGGCGCCACATCGCCTTCGCCATCGGTGACCAGTTCCATCAGCAGCACGCCGTCCAGGAAGTCATAGGGCTTGGGCACCCGCACGCCGGCACTGGCCAGGCGAAACAGCGCGGCGACTTCGGCATTCTGCCAGTTCTCCTCCTGGTTCTTGCGCCCGTACTTGGAACCCTTCGCCATGGCCCGCGCATCACGGCTGTTGCGCACCTTGCGGCCCTCCTGATACTCGGCGGCCTGGCGGAACCCGCGCTTGTTGGCCTCCTTGTAAACCTTGGCGCAACGCAACTCGGAACCGCAACGCACCACGTAGACCGCTGCTTCCTTGCCGCTCATCAAAGGGCGAATCACCTCGTCCACCAGGCCGTCCTCGACCAGGGGCTCAATGCGTTTTGGCGTCTTCATCAGCTTTTATCGGGGTCCTCGGTGGGCTATGCGGCCCTTTTATACGGCAAACCAGAGGCAGCGCCCAGCCCATGAAAAGAATGGGCCAGTCCAGGCAGTTCGAAAGCGCGATTGGCACTGGCGCGCAGGCAGCCGGATACCGACAATTCAGGACATCGTTACAGGAGATGAACATGTCCGAAGAACGTCGCTGGCAGGCCGTGTGCGAGCGCGATGCCGCCCAGGATGGGCAATTCGTCTTCGCCGTGCGCTCGACCGGTATCTATTGCCGGCCCAGTTGTCCGGCGCGCCGCCCACGCCGCGAGAACGTCAGTTTCCATGACGGCCCGGTGCAGGCCGAAGCGGCGGGGTACCGCCCCTGCAAGCGCTGCACGCCCCAGGGCGCAAGCCCCGCCGAACAACTCGACGCGTTGGTGAGTGCCGCCTGCCGCCTGCTCGACGAGGCCGACAAACCGCCAACCCTCGACGCGCTGGCGGCGCGCATCGGCCTGTCCGCCTCGCACCTAGCCCGGGCCTTCAAGGCGCGCACCGGCCTGACGCCCAAGGCCTGGACCAGCGCCCGCCAACGCGAGCGCCTGGCTGCCAGCCTGCCGGGCGCCAGGTCGGTACTCGACGCAGCGCTGGACAACGGCTACAGCAATACCCGCAGCCTCTATGCACAACGCGATGGTGTGGCCCTGGCGCGGCGGCGCCTGGGATCGCCGGGCGAGACGTTGCGCGTGGCGGTGGTGCCCTGCCCGCTCGGCCATCTGCTCATGGCCAGCAGTGAAAACGGGCTGTGCGCCCTGCTGTTCGGCGATACGGCCGACGCCTTGGAAACCGAGCTGCGCCAACGCTTCCCGGCGGCCAGCCTGCAGGCCGATCAAGGGCAGCTGCAGGCGTGGCTGAGCGAGGTACTGCAGCAACTGGGCGAGCCCGCGCGCGCCGCCAGGCTGCCGCTGGACCTGCGCGGCACGGCTTTCCAGCAACGCGTCTGGCAGGCCCTGCGCGCCATTCCCGTCGGCCAGACGCGCACCTACGGGCAGCTCGCCACCGCGCTGGACAGTCACCCGCGGGCCATCGCCCGCGCCTGTGCCAGCAACCCCCTGGGCCTGCTGGTGCCCTGCCACCGGGTGACGGCGGCCGATGGCAGCCTGGGTGGCTACCGCTGGGGCGTGGCGCGCAAGGCGGCGTTGCTGGCGGCCGAAGCGGAAAGGCGCGAAAAGGACGCCCCCTGACGGGACGTCGAGCGAAGCGATTGCAAGGGGGCTGCTACGCGGGAAGCGGACTACGGCTCGCTCGCCTCAGCGCTCCAGAATCGCCGTCACGCCCTGCCCACCCGCGGCGCAGATGGAAATCAGACCGCGGCCCTCACCGGCGACCGCCAGCAGCTTGGCCAGGTTGGCGACGATCCGCCCGCCGGTGGCGGCAAACGGGTGGCCGGCAGCCAGGGAGCTGCCTTTGACGTTGAGCCTGGCGCGGTCGATGCTGCCCAGCGGCTGCTCCAGGCCCAGTCGTTCCCGGCAGTAGTCGGCGTCTTCCCAGGCCTTGAGGGTGCACAGCACCTGGGCGGCGAAGGCCTCGTGGATCTCGTAGTAGTCGAAATCCTGCAGGCTCAGGCCGTTGCGCGCCAGTAGCCGCGGCACGGCGTACACCGGTGCCATCAGCAGCCCTTCGTGGCCTTTGACGAAATCCACCGCCGCCGCCTCACCGTCGCGCCAGTAGGCGAGAATCGGCAGGCCACGGGCCTTGGCCCATTCCTCGCTGGCGAGCAGCACCAGCGACGCACCGTCGGTCAGGGGCGTGGAATTGGCGGCGGTCAGGGTGCCGCGCAGGCCCTTCTCGAACACCGGTTTGAGGGTTGCCAGCTTGGCCAGGTCGATATCGGGGCGCAGGTTCTGGTCACGGGTCAGGCCGAGGAACGGCGTCATCAGATCGTCCTGCCAGCCCTCGGCATAGGCCGCAGCCAGCTGGCGATGGCTGGCCACGGCCAGCTGATCCTGCTCGTCACGGGGGATGGCCCAGTGTTGCGCCATCAGTTCGCAATGCTGCCCCATGGACAGGCCGGTACGTGGCTCGCCATTGCGTGGCAATGAGGGTGCCAGATGCCGGGGGCGGATCTGCAACAGAGTCTTGAGCTTGTCGCCGGTGCTCCTGGCCCGGTTGGCTTGTAACAGGATCTTGCGCAAGCCCTCGTTGACGCCGATCGGCGCATCCGAGGTGGTGTCCACGCCGCCGGCGATACCGCACTCGATCTGCCCCAGGGCAATCTTGTTGGCGACCAGCAACGCCGCCTCCAGGCCGGTGCCGCAGGCCTGCTGCAGGTCATAGGCCGGGGTTTGCGGGGCCAGGCGCGAGCCGAGCACGCATTCGCGGGTCAGGTTGAAGTCCCGCGAGTGCTTGAGCACCGCGCCGGCCACCACCTCGCCGAGGCGCTCGCCATGCAGGTTGTAGCGCTCGACCAGGCCTTCCAGCGCACTGGTGAGCATGGCCTGGTTGCTGGCCGTGGCGTAGGCGCTGTTGGAGCGGGCGAAGGGAATGCGGTTGCCACCAACGATGGCGACCCGGCGCGGCAGGCTCATGAACGGCTCCTTGCAGGTAATATTTTGCGGCAATTCACCGACTCGAGGGCCGGTCATTGGGCTGCTGTCGATGCATGAAACGAGTGATCGCGTACAGTGGTCAACCACTTTGAGTTTCAGCCCTGGAGTCTGTTCCATGTCCGACCGCTACCTCAACTTCGCCAATACGCCGGCTGGCCGTCGCCTGGTCGGTGCGCTCGGCCTGCCCGCGCCACTGCCCCTGGAGCGTTGGGTAGCCGGTCGCAATCGGCCACTGGAAGGCGCCCTGCTGATCGGCGGTGAGGGCGACCTGGGCGCCGCGGTGGCGGGCTTCGCCAAGCGCCTGACCGATGAGCTGTTCGCGCCCCGTGACGAGCAGTTCGGCCTACCGCGCTGGACGGCCGAACACGGCCCAAGACTCAAGGGCCTGGTTTTCGATGCCAGCGGCCTGCGCCGCTTCGAGGAACTCGACGCCCTGCGCCAGTTCTTCCAGCCAGCGCTGAAGAACCTCGATCGCTGCCCCCATGTGGTGGTGCTCGGTCGTGCGCCGCAGACGCTCGACGATCCGCAGGCCTCGAGCGTGCAGCGCGCACTGGAAGGCTTCACCCGCTCGCTGGCCAAGGAGATCCGCCGCGGCGGCACCGTGCAGCTGCTGCACGTCGACCCGGGGGCGGAGCGCCAGCTCGAAGGCGCGTTGCGCTTTCTGCTGTCGCCCAAGAGCGCCTACATCTCGGCCCAGGTGCTGCGCCTGCAACCCTGCGCCGAGCAGGTCAGCGACTGGACGCGCCCGCTGGCCGGCAAGACCGCGCTGGTCACCGGCGCCAGCCGCGGCATTGGCGCCGCCATCGCCGAAACCCTGGCCCGTGACGGTGCCGAGGTGCTGCTGCTGGACGTGCCAGCGGCCAAGGACGCCCTCGACGCCCTGGCGGCGCGCCTCGGCGGCCGCAGCCTGGCCCTGGACATCTGCGCCGAAGACGCTCCGCGCAAACTGGTCGAGGCGCTGCCCGGCGGCATGGATATCGTCGTCCACAACGCCGGTATCACCCGCGACAAGACCCTGGCGAAAATGAGCGAGGGCCTGTGGGACTCGGTAATCGAGGTCAACCTGCGTGCCCCGCAGCAACTCACCGCCGCGCTGCTGGAAGCCGGCACCCTGCGCGACAATGGTCGCGTGGTACTGATCGCCTCGCTCAGCGGCATCGCCGGCAACGTCGGGCAGACCAACTATGCAACCAGCAAGGCCGGGCTGATCGGCCTTGCCCAGAGCTGGGCGCCGACCCTGGCGCAACGCGGCATCAGCATCAACGCGGTGGCGCCGGGCTTTATCGAAACGGGCATGACCGCCGCCATTCCCTTCACCATTCGCGAGGCCGGCCGGCGCATGAACTCGATGAACCAAGGCGGCCTGCCCCGGGATGTCGCCGAAGCGGTAGCCTGGTTCGCGCAACCCGGCTCGGGAGCGGTCAGCGGTCAGGTGTTGCGGGTCTGCGGGCAGAGCCTGCTGGGCGCCTGATCACGACGCAGCGCTGCGGCCGCGACGGCGGAACTCCACCGGCGTCTGGCCGACCCAGCGCTTGAACGCGCGGCAGAAGGTACTGGGCTCGGAGAAGCCGGTGCGTTCGGCGATCCGTTCGATACGTTCTTCGGTGTCCACCAGCAGGCGTTTGGCCAGGTTGCAGCGACAAGCGCTGAGCAACTCGTTGAAGCGCACGCCGGCCTGGGCCAAGCGCTCGCGCAGCCGCCGTGCCGGCATGTCGAGGCGAGCGGCAACCTGTTCCAGGGTCGCCCCCTCGACCAGCAGTTCATCGATCAGCCGGTTCACCTCACCGACCAGTTCGGGACGCACATACCCGGCGCTCGGGGGAATCGAATTGCGCAGGCACAGGAACCTCGGCATCAGCGCGGGCGCAGGCGTGACGGGTCTGTGCTTGTCCAGGTCGGGCATGCTGCATTCCTTGCGTCTGTGATGGCCGGGTCGATTTTACCCACCCAAGCGTAGGCAGCTTTTGCCATCTGCGCTCGGCCAGTGGGCAATCGTTTGCGCAGCGGGCACCAATGGCCGCTGGCCAATGTCCTAGATCTCGACGAGAGTACCCACACCCTCACCTTGCAGCGGAGCGCACGATGGCAACCGAATGGCTCGATTTGCACACCCCACCGGCCCTGCCCGGCCTGCTCCTGCGCGCGGCGACCCGGCGGGGAATCACCGGCAAGGTGCTGCCGCACTCTGGGCTACGCTGCCCGGTGAGCGTCGATGCCAGTCACCTGGCACGCTATCGCGAGCTGTGTGGCTTCCGCGACGATGCCCGCCTCCCAGCCACCTACCCCCACGTGCTGGCCTTCACCCTGCAGATGAAGCTGCTCACCGAGCCTGACTTTCCCTTCCCGCTGCTGGGCCTGGTGCACCTGGAAAACCGCATCCGCGTGGTACGCCAGCTGGCCGGCCTGGGGCCCTTCACCCTGAGCATAGAGGCGAGCAACCTGGCGCCCCATGACAAGGGGGCGGTGTTCAGCGTGATCACCCGTCTCGAGGATCAACTCGGCCTGCTTTGGGAGGGGGACAGCCGCCTGCTCTGCCGCGGCGTCAAGCTCGACGGCCCGGCCATCGGCCGCAGCGAATCGCCCAGCCTGCCGATGGACGAGCTGGACAGCTGGCAGGCACCGTCCAACATCGGCCGCCGTTATGCGCGGGTGTCCGGGGACTACAACCCCATCCACCTGTCGCCCCTGAGCGCCAAGCCGTTCGGTTTCCCCCGCGCCATCGCCCATGGGCTGTGGAACAAGGCGCGCGCACTGGCGGCGCTGCAGGCCCACCTGCCGGCCTCGGGCTACAGCGTCGAGGCGCGCTTCCAGAAGCCGGTATTGCTGCCGAGCACGCTGCACATGCGTGCCAGCCTGCCGGCGGCGGAGGGCCAGTTCGACCTGCGCGGCAAGGACGATGTGCCGCATATGGCCGGCTACTGGCAGGTCATCTAGTGCGCGCGTAGAAGGCTGCTGCGCGCCGCCCCTGCCACGTTGGAAATTGGCTGGATCGCCAGCGCAGTCGGAGGCTCAACTGCAGCCCTCAGCGCGCGTGCGAGCCCGGCCCCCGGCAATTTCCGCCCTGCAGACGTCCAGCTCGCCAGCCTTTGGACGGCGCTCGTCACCCATGAAAGAATGTGCGGCCTCCGCCCAAGGGACGCCCCATGAACATCGCCGAACTCACCGCCCGCCTGCACGCCATTCGTGATCGCAACGACTGGCGCCAGTTCCACGCCCCAAAGAACCTGGCCATGGCCGCCAGCGTGGAAATGGCCGAGCTGGTGGAAATCTTCCAGTGGCTCAGCGAAGACCAGTCGCGCCAGCTGCCGGCAGACCAGCTCGAACATGCCGGCCAGGAAATCGGTGACGTGGTGCTCTACCTGCTGCTCCTGTGCAGCGAGCTGGGCCTGGACATGGACCAGGTGGTGCGCGCCAAGCTGGCCGACAGCGAACGGCGGTTCGCCTGATGAGCGACCGGCACTTCGATGAACTGGCGACCCGCTTCGCCGAGAAGATCTATGGCGGCGCCAAGGGCGCGATCCGCCTGGCCGTGCTGCAGGCCGACCTCGCCGAAGCCCTGCCCGATCGCCCGTTGCGGGTGCTCGATGTCGGCGCCGGCCTGGGCCATATGGCGCTGTGGCTGGCCGAGCGCGGCCACCAGGTCACCCTGGCCGAGCCCGCCGAACCCATGCTCGCCGGCGCCCGCGAGCGCTTCGCCCAAGCCGGCGTGGCGGCCACCTTCATCCAGGCGCCCTGGCAGGAGCTGCCGGGGCACTTCGAAGCGCCCTTCGACCTGGTCATCTGCCACGCGGTGCTCGAATGGCTGGCCGAGCCGGCCGCCATCCTCCCGGCCCTGCATGGGCTGACCGCTACCGATGGCTGGCTGTCCCTGGCGTTCTACAACAAGGACGCGCTGATCTACCGCAACCTGCTCAAGGGCCACCTGCGCAAGCTGCGCAAGGACGAATTCGCCGGTGAGAAGCAGAGCCTGACGCCCCAGCGCCCCCTCGACCCGCGGCAACTCGAATCGCAACTTGCCGCCAGTTGGCAGGTCGAACACAGGAGCGGCGTACGGGTTTTCCACGACTACATGCCACGGGACTTCCAGGCCAAGGCACAGCTTGCCGACCTGCTGGAAATGGAGCTGGCGCACCGCCGCCACCCGGCCTTCGCCGGCCTGGGACGCTACCTGCACTGGATCTGTCGGCCACGCTGACGCCTGCCTTGCCAGGAGAGACGCCATGAAACGCATCGCCCTGTTGCTGCTCACCACCGCCCTGGCCGCCTGCCAGAGCCACAATCCGTACTCCTCCGACTCCGTGCCCTTGCCGCCAGCGCCGCCGGGTGCCGCCAACCATTTCGACCGCAGCGCCTACCCGGCCGCCCCCCGCGACTATGGCGCCTACCGCAGCTGGACCTGGCAACAGCGCCCGGCCGGCAGCGCCTGGGCCAGCGCCGACCTGGTGCAGGACGCGCTCAACAACGCCCTCGACCAGCGCGGCCTGCGCCCCGTCCAGGGTAATGCCGCCGCCGACCTCAAGGTGCGCACCGACACCCGCCTGGAACGCCGCGTGCGCCAGGTGGCCGACAGTTACGACCCGTACTACGGTGGCGGTTATGGCAGCTTCGGCAACCGCGGTTACTACGGCAACGGCGTCGGCGTGGGTGCCCGTGTACCGCTGACCCGCACCTACGATGAGGAGGTCGTGGTGGTACGCATCGATTTCTTCGACGGCCGCAGCGGCGAACAGGTGTGGAGCGGCCAGGCCGAGATGCGCAGCAGCGGCAGCCAGGCCGAGCGTGCCGATGCCCTGCGCAAGGCCGTCAGTGACGCTCTCGGCGAGTACCCGCCGGCATGAACCACCCTATCGATGAATTGGGAGAACGCTTATGCGCCGCCTGCCTCTGCTACTGATTCCCCTGCTGCTGTTGCTCGGCGCCTGCCAGAGCCAGCAGATCAACCGCGATTTCGATGCCAGCCGCGATTTCGGCGCTTACCGCAGCTGGAGCTGGCAGGAGCCGGCGGTGCAGTACAAGCCCGACGACCCGCGCATCCGCAGCGACCTCACCGAACAGCGCCTGCGCAGTGCCGTGGCGGACCAGCTCGACCAGCGCGGCCTGCGTCCGGCAGCTGGTGGCGCCAAGGGTGACCTGAAGGTTCAGGTGTGGCTGGTCGTCGATGATCGCCAGCAGCAGGTCAGCAGCGGTTTTGGCGGTGGTTTCGGCGGCTACTGGGGCCCTTACTGGGGCGGCCCGGCCTATAACGAAACCCGCACCCTCGACTACAAGGTGGCGACCGTGCAGGTCGACCTGTTCGACGGCGACGATGGCAAGCTGGTCTGGCGTGGCAGCGACGAGCGCATCGTGCGCGACGCCGCCGGCAATCCGGCCGAGCGCGAGGCGCAGATCCGCGAAACCGTCGCTCGGGTGCTCAGCCAGTATCCACCACGCTGACGGCGCGACGTCCTTTGGCGGCGGGGCCCGACCGAAGCCTCAGCCGCGACCGAAGCGATAGAACAGGTTCGGCTCGCTGACGATATACAGGTTGCCCTGGTCGTCGAAGGTCATGCCTTCACCCTGGGGAACGGCTTTGCCAAGGCCGGCGAAACCGCCATCGAGGGTGCGGAATCCGATCAGCTTGCCGCTGTCGCCATCGAGTTCCATGATCCGCTTCGACTCGTCACTGAGGAGTGCCAGGTGGCCGGTGCGCTCGTCGAAATGCACCGATGACAGGTCGGTAGCGAACACCGAATCGCGAATCCAGTCCTCGTGATCGAGGATCTCCAAACCGAAATCACCCTGCATGCTGCGCTTCAGGCCACGAATCTCGTAAAGCTTCATCGGCGAGTGTTCCTTGGCGACGAACAGCCGGTCGCGGGCGCGGTCGTAGCCCACCCCCTCGAAGCCCTGGTTGCCGTCGCGCTGGATGCCCAGGGTCAGGGCCCGATAGTCCTCGCGGAACAACGCCCCGGCGCGCTCGGGCACCGGCACCACCACCAGGCCGTGCTGACGCTCCTCAGCCAGCAGCAGCAAGCCACCGCCCAGGTAGGTGACGCCCTCGACATCGCTGAAACCGCTCAGCGGGTAGCGCGCCAGCACCTCACCGTCCTTGCTCATGGCCAGCAGCTCTTCGGGGTTGTTGAGCACTGCCCACAGCTGGTCACGCTGCTCGTCGTAGCTGATGCCGGAGAGGTTGTTCTTCACATTGCCGACGGCCTTGGCATCCACCTGCACCTTGTATTCACGGCCCAGCAGGCTGCCCGGCGTCCACTGCGACACAGCCGGCGTGGTCAGCCAGTAATAAAAGCGATCATCCAGGTGCAGCGCACGCATCTGGTAAACGGCGGCGAGCAGCACGGCGAACAGCAGCCCCATCCATGGGCGCAGGACAGGCAGGCGGGAAAAAGCCCGTTTGGCGGCAGATAGCATGATGACTCTCGACGGGGGATGTGCGGGCAGGGTGCCTGAGCAATGTTGCAATTGCGCGGCACCCGGGACCGCATTGAGAGAGGCGCCTGCGGGCAAAGTTCCTCAGCGCCCTGTAACCGGATTCTGCGCGCTGCAGCCCGGCGGCTACTGCGGATGATGGTTTACCCGGCTCGAAAGAGCGTGCAGACTGCCGCAAGAAAGTGCGCAGCGCGCCGGCGACGATGGCCAGCCCTGCTCGCCCGCGCCCCCGCATGCCGATCGGCCTGGAACTGAAGGAGATCATCTTGGCGTCCAGTGAAACCAGCACCTCCTTGAGTACCGCGATCGCCAACTGCGCCAAGGAACCCATCCATATCCCGGGCAGCATCCAGCCCCAGGGTTTCCTGATGGTGTTCGACGAGCAGGCGTTGACGGTACTGCAGGTCAGCGAGAACGTCGCCGACTGGCTCGGCCTCGAGCCCGACTGGCTGCTGGGGCGGCACCTGGACGAGTTGCTCGAAGACAGCGCCGTGCTGGCCGAGCGCCTGGCGCAGCTGTCCGACGACGACACCACGCCCTTTCACATCGGTGACGTGCGCTTTCGCGAAGGCAGCCGTCGCGGCGAGATGACCGCGATGGTCGCCCACCGCTTCGATCAGGTGCTGATCGCCGAATTCGAGACCACCAGCAACGTGGTCACCGCCTACAACACCCTGTACCCGATGGTGCGCACCTTCATCGGCCACCTGCAGGGCGCCGAGGACATCGACGAGCTGTGCCGGCTGTCGGTGGCCGAGGTCAAGCGCGTCACCGGTTTCGGCCGCGTGAAGATCTACAGCTTCGATCCCGAAGGCAATGGCCTGGTGCTCGCCGAGTGCCTCGACGAGGACTATCCCAGCTACCTGGGCCTGAGCTTCCCGGCCTCGGACATCCCGCCCCAGGCCCGCCAGCTGTACGTGGCCAACCGGATCCGGGTGATCGAAGACGCCAACTACCAGCCCTCGCCGCTGCGCCCGGCCTGCAACCCGCTGACCGGCAAGCCCCTGGACCTCAGCTTCGCGACGCTGCGCAGCGTTTCGCCGGTGCACCTGCAGTACATGCGCAACATGCAGACCATCGCCTCGATGTCGATCTCCATCGTGGTCGAAGGCCAGCTGTGGGGGCTGATTTCCTGCCACCACGCCAGCGCCCGCTCGGTCGGTTTCCAGACGCGCACCGCCTGCGAGCTGCTGGGCCGCATGCTGTCGCTGCAGATCGAGGCGAAGATCGCCCACTCGCGCACCCAGCACCTGCTGCAGTTGCGCCGCCACATCGTGCAGATGCTCTCGGCGATGGCCGACCGCGACAGCGTCAGCGAAGGCTTGCTGTCGCTGCCCGATACCTTGCTCGACTTCGCCCAGGCCAGCGGCGCGGCGATCATCTCGGCCTCGCATTGCGACCTGATCGGCCAGACGCCACCACGCGACCAGGTCAATGCCCTGGTGCAATGGCTGGGTGCCCGCCAGAGCGAGGACCTGTTCCAGACCGACAACGTCGGCCGTGACATCCCGCAGCTGCCCGAGCTGGCCAAGCACGTCGGCGGCCTGCTGGCGGTGGCCATCTCCGAGCTGCACTCGCACTACCTGATCTGGTTCAAGCCGGAGCAGAAGCGCGTCGTGCAATGGGCCGGCAAGCCCGAGAAAGCGGTCAGCGCCAGCGGCGCGCTCAACCCCCGCAACAGCTTCGCGCGCTGGCAGGAGGAAATCAGCGGTTTCTCCACGCCCTGGCACGAGCAGGAGCCGGAAAGCGCCCTGGAGCTGCGCAACGCGGTGCTCGGTATCGTGCTGCGCAAGGCCGAGGAAATGGCCCAGCTGGCCAACGACCTGAAGAAAACCAACAAGGAGCTGGAAGCCTTTTCCTACAGCGTATCCCACGACCTGCGCGCTCCGCTGCGGCATATTGCCGGCTATGCCGAGCTGCTGGGCGATTTCGAAGGCGCCAAGCTGTCCGAGCGCGGGATACGCTTTCTCGAGCACATCACCGAATCGGCACGCTTCGCCGGCACCCTGGTGGACAACCTGCTGAGCTTCTCGCAGATGGGCCGCTCGGCACTGCGCTTCACGGACGTCAACCTGCAGGCGCTGGTCGAATCGATCCGCGAGGAAATGAAACCCGACTACCAGAGTCGCCACCTGGAATGGCACATCCAGCCGCTGCCGCGGGTGGTCGCCGACGCCGCCTTCCTGCATCTGGCGCTGCGCAACCTGCTGGCCAACGCCATCAAGTACAGCCGCGAGCGTGACCCGGCGATCATCGTCGTCGGCGCCCAGGAAAGCGATGAAGAAGTGGTCGTCTTTGTGCGCGACAATGGCGTGGGCTTCAATATGGAGTACGTGGACAAGCTGTTCGGCGTATTCCAGCGCTTGCACCGTATGGAGGAATTCGAAGGCACCGGCATCGGCCTGGCCAGCGTACGACGTATAATCGAGCGTCACGACGGGCGGGTCTGGGCCGAGGGCAAGATCAATCAGGGCGCCACTTTCTATTTCGCGTTACCCAAACGCCACCACCCCGCCATGTCATGACGGGTCGAGGACTTTAATGCTCAAACCTATTCTGCTGGTCGAAGACAATCCACACGATCTGGAATTGACCCTGATCGCGCTGGAGCGCAGCCAGCTGGCCAATGACGTGATCGTCATGCGCGATGGTGCCGAGGCGCTGGACTACCTGTTCCGCCGTGGTGACCATGCCGATCGTCTGCCCGGCAACCCGGCGATCATGATGCTCGACCTCAAGCTGCCGAAGGTCGACGGTCTGGAAGTGCTCAAGGTGGTGCGCGACTCCCCGGAACTGCGCAGCATGCCGATCGTCATGCTCACCTCGTCGCGCGAGGGTCCGGACCTGCAACGCGCCTACGAATTGAACGTGAACGCCTACGTGGTCAAACCGGTCGAATTCAAGGCGTTCGTCTCGGCCATTTCCGACCTCGGTGTGTTCTGGGCAGTGCTCAACGAGCCGCCTCCAGGCTCCATGCGCCTGCAACGTCGCTCCAAGGACGACGAGACGCCAGCCGACGAAAACTGATCGCCCGCGATCCTTGCGTGATTTCCAGGCCTAACCACAGACCGTGATCGACGACCTTTCCATGCCGCTTGTGCCCATCAAATTACTGTTCATCGAAGACAGCCCGCATGATGCGGAACTGGCCCTGCTCGCACTGGAACGCAACGGTCTGACGGTCGACAGCACCCTGGTCTACGACCACGAGGCCGCCGAACGCGCACTGAAGAACGAGCGCTTCGACCTGATCGTCTCCGACTACCTGCTGCCCGGCTCGTCAGGGGCCCAGGCGCTGGAAGTGGCGCGCCGCCTGGCCCCGCAGACGCCGTTCATCTTCCTGTCCGGCATGTTCGGCGAAGAGCACGCGGTGGAAATGATGCGCCTGGGCGCCGTCGACTACGTGCTCAAGCAGAACCTGCCGTTCCTGCCCAAGGCCATCGACCGCGCCATGGCCGAGGTCAACGAGCGCGAAGAGCGGCGCCGCGTGGAAGACACCCTGCAGGCCGTCGAGGCCCGCGCCCGGCTGGCCATCGGCGCAGCGCGCATGGGCATGTGGGATTACATGCCGGCCACCGATACGCTGATCTGGGACGAACGTTGCCGCGCCCTGTATGAGCTGGAGCCGGACACCGAGGTCGACATGGCCCTGTTTCTCGGCCGCTGCCACCCCGATGACCGCGCGCAACTGCGCCAGCGGGTCAACGAGGCGCTGGCCACCGACAGCGGCAACGAATTCCAGGCCGAATTCCGCCTGCCCCTGAGCAATGGCAGCAAGCGCTGGATTTCCGCCCGCGGCCAGGCGTTCTTCGACGACGGCCAGTGCACCCGCTTTCTCGGCGTGCTGCACGACATCACCGAACAGAAGCAGGCCAACGAAGCCCTGTTGCGCCTCAACGACGTACTCGGCGAGCGCGTCGAGAAACGTACCCGTGAGCGCGACCGCAACTGGGAACTGTCCCGCGACCTGCTTGCCGTGCTGCGTTTCGACATGCGCCCCAGCGCCCTCAACCCCGCCTGGGAACAGACCCTCGGCTGGACGCGCCAGCAGCTTACCCAGGGCCCACTGTGGGAACTGGTGCATGCCGACGACCAGAACGATACCCGCGCGCACATCGAGCGGGTGACCTCGGACAACGCCTCGGTGCGCTTCGTCAACCGCATGCGCCATGCCGGCGGCGAGTACCACTGGCTGTCGTGGATCGTGGTGCGCGACGACGACCTGCTGTACACCACGGTACGCGACATCACCCACGAGCGCGCCGTGGTCGAGGAACTGGCCGCCACCAACCAGCAGCTGCGCGAGCAGATCGCCGAGCGCGAGCGCGTCGAGGCGACCCTGCAGCAGATGCAGCGCCTGGAAGCGGTCGGCCAGCTCACCGCAGGCGTCGCCCATGACTTCAACAACCTGCTGACGGTGGTGCTGACCAGCACCAGCTTCCTGATCCGCGACCTGGAAAAGGGCAACCTGGACAAGGCCCGTGGCCGCCTGCAGAACATCACCGATGCCGGCGAGCGCGGCGCCAAGCTGACCGGTCAGCTGCTGGCCTTCTCGCGGCGCCAGCGCCTGGTGCCGGAAGCGGTCAACCTCGGCGAAACCGTGCTGGGCATGCTCGAACTGCTGAAGAGCACCCTGGGCGGCAGCGTATTGATCGAGACCACCACCGAGCCCGACCTGTGGCATGCCCGGGTCGACCCGACGCAGATCGAACTGATCATCCTCAACCTGGCGATCAACGCCCGCGATGCCATGGGTGTGGGCGGCACCCTGCACCTGAGCACCAGCAACGAGGTGATCAGCGAAGCCCCGCGCCGCCCGGAAGACCCGGAGCCCGGCGACTACGTGGTGCTGTCGGTGCAGGATTCCGGCAGCGGCATGAGCGAGGCGGTGCTGGCCAAGGCCTTCGAACCGTTCTTCACCACCAAGGAAATCGGCAAGGGCTCGGGCCTCGGCCTGGCCCAGGTGTTCGGCTTCGCCAAGCAGTCCGGTGGCGGCGCGCGCATTCTCACCAAGATGGGCGTCGGCACCACGGTCAAGGTCTACCTGCCGGGCCTGCGCAACGTGGTGCCGGCCGAGGAACAGGTATCCAGCCAGCCGCTGCCGATCGCCGAGCCGGGCGACCAGCGCACCATCCTGCTGGTCGACGATGACCCTCGGGTGCGCGAGGTCACCGCCCTGACGCTGGACGCCCTCGGCTATCAGGTGCGCGAAGCCCACAGCGGCCTGGACGCCCTGAGCAAACTCGACGATGACATCGACCTGCTGCTCGCCGACTTCGCCATGCCGGGCATGAACGGCGCCGAACTGGCCCAGGCGGTACGCCGCCGCTACCCGCAACTGCCGGTGGTATTCGTCACCGGCTACGCGGAACTGGGCGGGCTCGACGCCGATGAGGCCTTCATCGTGCAAAAGCCCTATCGCAGCGACGAACTGGCGGAGAAGCTGCAGCTCGCCTTCGCCAGCGGCAAGTCCACCTGAACCCGCCAGCGCTGCGGCCAACCAGCAGGCTGCGCTAGTGGCCAGACCGCCAGGATAAGCTCCCCGATCGATGTCCGCGACAGAGAATACGCCCCTCCAATCCTGTCTGTTCGCCGGTCAGTCCGGCGACACGGTCGAACTCATCCGCCGTTTCGACTGGGCAGCCACCGCGCTCGGCCCCATCGGGCAATGGCCGGAGGTGCTGATCAGCACCACGCGCCTGATCCTCTCCTCACCGACGCCGATCGTGTTGCTGTGCGGCGAGCGCGGCGTGCTGATCTACAACGATGCTTACGCGGCCTTCGCCGGCCAGCGCCACCCGGACATCTTCGGCCTGCCTGCAGAGGATGCCTGGCCGGAGATCGCCGAGTGGAACCGCCACGTGATCAGCATGGGCCTGACCGGTCGTTCCATGTGCCAGGAAAACCTCTACCTGCCCCTGCGCCGCCCCGGTCTGCAGGACGATGCGTGGATGAACCTCTACTACAACCCGCTGCTCGACAACACCGGCCGCTCCCACGGCATGATGTGCATCGTGGTGGAGACCACCAACCAGATCGTCGCCATCGAACAGCGCACCCAGGCCGAAGCCGAATTGCGCAGCGCCAACGAGCGCATCGAACTGGCGCTCAACGCCGGTGCCGTGCTCGGCACCTGGGTGTGGGACATTCCCAACGATCGGGTGACCGGCGACGAACGCTTCGCCCGCGCCTTCGCCGCCGACCCCCAGCAGGCGGCCAGCGGCATGGCGCTGGATCGCGTCACCCTGGCCATCCACCCGCAGGACCGACCGCGGGTACGCGCGATGATCGAGCACACCATCGCCACCGGCGGCAGCTACCGTGCCGAGTACCGCGTCCTGCAGGCCGACGGGAGCTATCGGTGGATCGAGGCCAACGGCCGCTGCGAGCGGGCCCCCGATGGCACGCCGCTGCGCTTTCCCGGCGTATTGATGGACATCGACGAGCGCAAGCGCACCGAGCTGGCGCTGCGCCAGCTGACCCAGACCCTCGAGGAACGAGTCAGCGAGGCCGTGCTGCAGCGCACCCAGGCCGAGGAACAGCTGCGCCAGGCGCAGAAGATGGAAGCCATCGGCCAGTTGACCGGCGGCATCGCCCACGACTTCAACAACCTGCTGGCCGGCATTCTCGGCAGCCTGGAGCTGATCCAGCGCAAGCTGCCGGGCAACGAACACCCACAATTGGCGCGCTTCGTCGACGCCGCCATTGCCTCGGCCAACCGCGGCGCCTCGCTGACCCACCGCCTGCTGGCCTTTGCCCGGCGCCAGTCGCTGGACATGCGCCCGGTCGAGGTCAACGTGCTGGTGCGGGCCCTCGAGGACCTGCTGGTGCGTACCCTGGGCGAGCAGATCAGCCTGGAAACCCAGCTGGCCGACGACCTGTGGCCAACCCGCAGCGACGGCCACCAACTGGAAAACGCGCTGATCAACCTGGCCATCAATGCCCGGGACGCCATGCCCGACGGCGGCAGGCTGCGCATCGAGACCCGCAACACCCAGCTCGGTGAGCGCGAGGCACAGAATCACCAGGTACCGGCCGGCGACTACCTGCTGCTGTCGGTCAGCGATACCGGTTGTGGCATGCCCGAGGAAATCATTCGCCACGCCTTCGAGCCGTTCTTCACCACCAAACCCATCGGCCAGGGCACCGGCCTGGGCCTGTCGATGGTCTACGGCTTCGTCAAGCAGACCGGCGGCTACCTGCACCTGGAAAGCCAGGTCGGCCGCGGCACCACCCTGAACCTTTACCTGCCACGCCTGGCCGTGGCACCGGCCGAGCTGCCGCACAGCACGACGCCTGAGGCGCCGCGCGGCACCGGCGAATGCATCCTGGTGGTGGAAGACGACAAGGTGGTGCGCATGCTGATGGTCGAGGTGCTCGAAGAACTGGGCTACAACCTTATCCAGGCCAGTGATGCACAGAGCGCCCTGGGGCTCATGGAGCAGCACGCGCCGCTCGACCTGCTGCTCACCGATGTCGGCCTGCCCGGCATGAACGGCCGGCAGCTCGCCGACGCCGCCCGCCAGCGCCAGCCGAACCTCAAGGTGCTGTTCGCCACCGGCTACGCCGAGGGCGCGCAAATGCGCGACGGCTACCTGGGCAAGGACATGGACATGATCGCCAAGCCGTTCTCCTTCGAGGCCCTGGCCGGCAAGCTCAAGGCCATGCTCGGCGACTGATCGGCAACAGCCTGATGCCAGGCGCAGAATCGGGGAACTCCGCAACGAGGCAGCGGCTCAATAGTCGGCACCCCGGCGCTTGTCGCCCTGTCCTTTTTCCAGGAATCCCTGCATGCGCGTAGAAGGCTTTTTCGAATCCCTGGGCGAGGCGTTCGGCTCGTTCATCCGCTTTATCGTCGATGCCCTGAGCGGCGTGTTCGGCATGCTCGCCGGCGCAGTCGCCAGCTTTATCGACGGCCTGTCCGGCGCCCTGGGCGTCACCCCCTCGCTGCTCAGCATCGCCGTATTGCTGCTGGGGCTGATCCTGCTCTACAGCGCGGTGCGCTCGTTCATGCGCGGCTCGGTGATCGGTGGCCTGATCTGGCTATTGCTGGGCCTGTGGCTGCTTAGCGGGCTGATCCACTAAGCGCCTGCTCAAAATCTTCATACGCCTGAAGCGGCAACTACAAGGTAGAAGCGGCCGTTCGCTACGTAGGGTGGATCGGGGCGCGTAGCTGACGCTCTTTTCATCCACCATTGCAATCGCAGAGCGGTGGACGGGTCGGGCCGCGTAGGTGAAGCGTCGTCCACCCTACGATCGGCCGCTTGCGCCACTTAACCGCCAAAGTCGACGAACCGGGCTGAAAGATCATGAACAGATTCTGAGCACCACGGCACATGCAGCGCTGTTGTCTGAAGTCATCAGACATCTTGCATCCAAGTGTTACAGCGGACGTGCTAGGCTGAACGGCCGTCGTCAGCCGCCCAAGTACTCCAATGTCCGTCCATGGTCAGTTGCTACTGCGTCACCACACGCCTTTCATCCGCTTCTGGCTGGCCCGGGTCTTCACCGCCAGCGGCTTCCAGATGCTCACCGTGGCCATTGGCTGGCAGATGTACAGCCTCACCGGCAACGTGCTCGACCTGGGTCTGGTCGGCCTGGTCGAATTCCTGCCCAAGATCCTCTTCATCCTGTTGACCGGCCATGTCGCCGACCGCTTCGACCGCCGCAAGGTCGCCGCCCTGTGCCAGTGTGGCCAGGCCATCGTCGCCATCACCCTGTTGCTCGGCAGCAGCACGGGTAGCCTGACCCGCGAGATGATCTTCGTCATCGCCTTCATGATGGGCACCGCCCGGGCATTCGAAATGCCCACTACCCAGGCGCTGCTGCCCAATATCGTGCCGCCGGGCCTGTTCCCCGCCGCCGTGGCCGCCTCCAGCTCAGCGATGCAGACCGCGACCATCGTCTCCCCGGCCCTGGGCGGCGTGCTCTACGCCGTGGCGCCGGTCTGGGTGTACGGCCCGGCGCTGGTGCTCTACCTGATCGCAGTGGGCATGATGCTCAGCCTGCCGTCGCAACAGAAACCGCTGAAGCAGAAGATTTCCGTGGAATCGCTGCTGGCCGGCTTCCGCTTCATCCGCAGCCGCCCGGAAGTGTTCGGCGCCATTTCCATGGACATGTTCGCCGTGCTGCTCGGCGGCGCCACCGCCCTGCTGCCGGTATTCGCCAAGGACATTCTGCTCACCGGCCCCTGGGGCCTGGGCCTGTTGCGCTCGGCGCCGGCGGTGGGCGCCCTGCTGATGTCCATCTACCTGGCGCGCCACCCCATCGAGCGGCGGGTCGGCCCGGTGATTCTCGGCTCGGTGGCGATCTTCGGCGTGGCGACCATCGGCTTCGGCCTGTCCACCTCGCTGTGGTTCAGCCTGGCGACCCTGGTGCTGCTCGGCGCCGCCGACATGGTCAGCATGGTGATCCGCGGCGCCTTCGTGCAACTGCAGACGCCCGATGACATGCGCGGCCGGGTGGGCGCGGTGAACAGCCTGTTTATCGGCGCCTCCAACCAGCTCGGCGACTTCCGCGCCGGGGTCAGCGCCGCCTGGTTCGGCACCGTGCCGGCCGTGCTGATCGGCGGCTTCGGCGCAATCGGCATCAGCCTGCTGTGGATCAAGCTGTTCCCGGCGCTGTCGAGTCGGGACCGGATTCGGGATCCGTTGGTGGGGGATGAGTCTGGTTGAACGACCGCGCGTGACGACGCTTGATGGTGCGCGGTTCAGCCTCGGCGTCCAGGCCCAGCAGTTCCCAGGGGTTCACCACTCGGCCTTCTTGCTGTAGTCGACCTTGAAGGCGCCGGTGCGCCACAGCGACCAGCGCGGCCAGGGCATACGGCGGCCGCCAACCAGGCCGAGAAACAGCACTTCGAGCAGCAAGGCAGCGCCGAATACGACTCCGCCAGGAACCAGGCTTGGCGCGAATGAGGTGACGATCATCGCGAAAAGAGCGGCCGGCAAGCCATGGCGCAGCACCAGCATGCCGGCGCCACGGTCGCGCCAGACGGCGGGCAGCAGCAACCGGCTCAGCGGTACGTCGAGGCGGGTCAGGTACCGGGCCAGCCGGCTCCAGCCGCGGGCGAGCATCACCATCCAGGCGACCATCCCGACGCTGATCAGCAGGTCCTTGAGCCCCAGGCCGAGATAGCCGCCCGAACGTTCCAGGTACACCGACATCTGCGCATCCTGCAGCGAGGTGGCGAACATCGCGGTGAACAGCATGAGCCAGGCGTAGACCGTGGCCGGCACCGTCCATTGGCGTGGCTGCCAGCGCCACCAATCCTCGTCGATCTGCAGGTCGAGCAGCTCCGGCAACTCGGGGTAACGCTCGGTGAGCATGTGCTCCAGCGCGTCACAGGCCTGCCAGTCCTCAGCGTCGAAACGGTCGACCAACTGGCGCGTGTCACGCTCATTCAGACTTTTTAGCAGTAGCCAGGCCGCGCGTTCCTCGGCGCGCAGCGGCCAATCCAGTTGCAGATGTTGCTGCACGCGCTGGCCCACGGCGTGACGCTCGCAGCGCCAGCACAGCCAGTTCCAGCGCTCGACGGAGCACGGCAGCTCACCGGTGTCCTCGTTCCAGCCGAACAGCCGGCACAGGCGATCAAACAGCCCGCCCGTCCAATGATCGGTGACTTCGAGCATCCACACCATGCCGTCCTGCAACTGCCGGCGGCGGTCGAAGGACTGCAGCCAGTCGCTGGCCAGCAGGGCGGTGGCGGCATCCACGACGGCGCGCTCCTCGCCGGCCTGCAAGCGCTGCTGCAGAGTTTCCAGTTCCACAGCCAACAGGCGCGCGGCCAGGGCCTCCGAATGTGCGCGGGGCAGGTATTCGGCCTGCCAGGGCGACAGCCATTGCAAGCGCTGCATGCCCCAGCGCAGGATGTTCAGCCCCTCTTCGTCAAGGGTGGCGCAGCGGGCCAGCAGATAACGCTGCAGATCGGTTTCCAGCCCCTGTTCGCGGGCCTGCTGCAGGGCCGCGTCCAGCGAGTCGTTGGCCTCCAGCAACTGCTCGAGGCGCGCATGCGCTGGCGCTTCAGTGGCCGCTGCGACAACAGGCTCGTCCTCCACCACTAACGTCGACGCCACAGCAGGCACCTGCCGTTGCTCGGAGCCGGCATTCCGCGATCGATCCTCGGCGGCAGCATGCGCCAATGCCTGCTCGTAGGCTTCGCGCAGGCGCTGGAAGGCCTCGGTGTCCTCGTCCGGGCGGTGCTGTTTGAGCAGCTGCGCATAGCGGCGCTTGATGCTGCGGGTATCGGCGTCGGCGTCCAGGCCAAGCAGCGTCCAGGGGTTCATAAGCGATCAGTACCCCTGCTCGATGGCATCCAGGCGCGCGGCCACTTCGCCACGGGCCTCGCGAATTTCCCGCTCGTCCTGGCGCTCCAGAATGCTGGCGAAATGCGCGGCCAGCTGGCCGACGTGTTCGCGCAAATCGCCCAGGCACTCCTGATACAGGCGTTCCAGGCGCGCCATCAGAGCGCTGTTGACCTGCTGGTCGCGCGGGTGGACCTTGAGCGCCTCCAGCGCCGCGAAACGCTCGGCGATTTCCGCGGGGCTGAGCACGCCGGGGTTGTTCTCGATCACCAGGCGATGGCTTTCACCGGTCAGCGGTGTGTCCACCTGGGCCTCGAGCAGGCCGTTGATGTCGTAGGTGAAGCGGATATCCAGGGACACTTCGCCAGCGGGCCGCGGCGGCACGGCCACGTCCAGCTCGCCGAGAAAGATGTTGTTGGCCACCAGCCGGCTTTCGCCCTGGTAGATGCGTACGCTGACCTGCTTCTGGTTGTCATGCAGGGTGTACACGCTCTGCACCCGGCTGACCGGCACCACGCAGTTGCGCTCGATGATCGGCAGGTAATGGCCGCTCTGCTGCTGGGTGCCCACCTGCTTGCTGATTTCCACGCCCAGGCTGAAGGGGCAGACGTCGGTGAGCACCACCTCCTCCAGCGTGGCATCGCGGGCCTTGAGCGCGGCCTGGATAGCGGCGCCCTGAGCGATCACCTCGTCGGGGTTGAGGTGCATGGCCGGGAAGCGCCCGAACAGGCTGGCCACCAGCTTGCGCACCAGCGGCATGCGCGTGGTGCCGCCGACCAGCAGCACTTCGTCGAGGTCGGCGACCTTGATGCGCGCATCGCGCAGGGCCCGCTCGATGGGCGCGCGCAGGCGTTCGAGCAGCGGTTCGCAGATGCTCAGCAGCCTGTCCTGGCTCAGCGGCAGCGTCCACTCGCGACCATCCTCGCGCAGCTGGAACACCGCCTCGGGCTGTTGCCCCAGGGCATGGCGCACGCGCTGGGCTTCGCGGCGCAGGCGCTGATGGATCGCCGGCTGCTGGTGGTCGGGCAGGCCCTGGCCGTTCATGGCACTGAGGAAGTGGGCGACCAGGGCATCGTCGAAGTCCTCGCCGCCGAGGAAGTTGTCGCCGGCACTGGCGCGCACTTCCATTACGCCCTCGAACAGCTCCAGCACCGACACGTCGAAGGTGCCGCCGCCCAGGTCGAAGACCAGAAAGGTCGCCTCGCCCTTCTGGTGCAGGCCATAGGCCAGGGCCGCAGCGGTGGGTTCGTTGATCAGCTTCTCGACCTTCAGCCCGGCCAGCTCGCCAGCGATGCGCGTGGCTTTGCGTTGGGCATCGCTGAAGTACGCCGGCACGCTGATCACCGCTTCGCTGACCGGCTGCCCATAGGCGCGCTCGACGTCCTCCTTGAGGCTGCGCAGCACCAGCGCGGACAATTCTTCCGGGCGGAACGCGCGCGACCCCAGGCGGGTGCTCCGGGCGCTGCCCATGTGCCGCTTGAACAGCGCCGCGGTGAGGTGCGGGTGGGTTTGCAGGCGCTCGCGGGCGATATCGCCGACCACCAGTTGGTCGTGGTCGTCGAGGCCGACCACGCTGGGCGTCAGCAAGCGGCCCAGGGCATTGGGCACCAGCCGCGCCGCCTCGCCGTCCCAGACCGAGACCAGGCTGTTGGTGGTGCCGAGGTCGATTCCGATGATCATGTGCGTTGCAGCCTCCCTGTGCGTGCCGGCCAACGGCGCGTCAGGCGCCGGGCGGGGCGGTATTAGAGCGCTCTGACAAGGCTGGGTAAAGGAGGTTTGCCGCGGTTTGCCAACTTGCCGACAGAGACCGCTGCCGGGGCCTGGAGCGGGCTGCTATGATGCCGCGCTTTCGTGGATCGGCAACGCGATATGGCACGTGAAGTGCTTTGCTTGCGCTCTGCATACTTCAACGCGCGTTCGCTGCCATCGGAGCTCCGCATGCTGGAAAGACTGTTCCAACTCAACGCACACAACACCAACGTGCGCACCGAAATACTCGCCGGTGTCACCACCTTCCTCACCATGGCCTACATCCTGTTCGTCAACCCGAGCATCCTCGGCGAAACCGGCATGGACAAGGGCGCGGTGTTCGTCGCCACCTGCCTGGCGGCGGCCTTCGGCTCGGCGGTGATGGGCCTGATCGCCAACTACCCGATCGCCCTGGCGCCGGGCATGGGCCTCAATGCCTTCTTCACCTACACCGTGGTGATGGGCATGGGCCACACCTGGCAGGTCGCCCTCGGCGCGGTATTCCTGTCGGCGTGCCTGTTCTTCCTGCTGTCGATCTTCAAGATCCGCGAGTGGATCATCAACAGCATTCCGCTGGAGCTGCGCTCGGCCATCGCCGCGGGCATCGGCCTGTTCCTGGCGCTGATCGCCCTGCAGAACGCCGGCATCGTCGCCGCCAACCCGGCGACCATGGTCGGCCTCGGCGACCTGGGCTCGCCCGCCGCGCTGCTGGCGATCCTCGGTTTCTTCCTGATCATCGGCCTGGAAGCGCTGCGGGTGACCGGTGCGGTGCTGATCAGCATCCTGGTGGTCACCGGCCTGAGCATACTGCTCGGGGTCAGCGAGTTCGGCGGCGTGGTATCGATGCCGCCGTCCCTGGCGCCGACCTTCATGCAACTGGACATCGCCGGCGCGCTGGATGTCGGCCTGATCAGCGTGATCTTCGCCTTCCTGTTCGTCGACCTGTTCGACAACTCCGGCACCCTGATCGCCGTGGCCAAGAAGGCCGGCCTGATGCGCAAGGACGGCCACCTGCCGAAGATGGGCCGTGCGCTGATCGCCGACAGCACCGCGGCCCTGGGCGGCTCGCTGCTGGGCACCTCGACCACCACCAGCTACATCGAATCCGCCGCTGGCGTCAGCGCCGGCGGGCGCACCGGCCTGACCGCCATCGTGGTTGCCGTGTTGTTCCTGTTCGCCCTGTTCTTCGCGCCGCTGGCCGGCAGCGTACCGGCCTTCGCCACCGCCCCGGCGCTGCTGTTCGTGGCCGTGCTGATGGCCTCGGGCATGGCCGAGATCGAGTGGAGCGATATCACCGTCGCCGCGCCGGTGGTGGTCACTGCGCTGGCCATGCCGCTGACCTACTCCATCGCCACCGGTATCGCCTTCGGCTTCATCACCTGGGTTGCCGCCAAGACCCTGGCCGGGCGGTTCCGCGAGCTCAATGGCATGCTCGTCGCCCTGGCGATCTTCTGCGTGATCAAGCTGGCGTTGTTCTAGGTAGAAGGCTGCTGCGCGTCGGCCCTGCGGCGTTAAAAACAGGCTCGGATAGCCGCTTGCGGCTAACGCGCTTAAGCGCGGCCCGGAGGGCGAGCGAAGCGAGTAATGCTCATGTACAAAAGTACACTCCACTTCCTCGCCTGTTTTTGCGGGGCCGCCGAGGCCTTGCATGGCTCTAGCTCGCGAGCCTTCAAGCCCGTAGCGCGCACTCAGGAGCGAAGCGAACAGTCCGCCAAACCGCGCCAATCCTGACCAACCGCAACGGCGTACTGCTTCGCGAGTACGCCCTACGCGCTGATCGGCCATTACGCTCCCACAGGAAATGCATTGATCGCTCCCACGCTCCGCGTCCTGCCCCCACCAATAATCGACGACACCGGCACGCTGGCAGCGGAATCGCTACAATGGCGCCCCGTTTTCCTGCCGCACGAGTGACCGATGAGCCGTCCTGCATTCGACCCCGCCGCCTACGACGCCCAACTCGCCGAGAAGAAGGCCCGCCTGGTCGAGCTGCTGGCGCCCTTCGCTGCCCCTGAGCCCGAGGTGTTCGAGTCGCCGCGCGAGTATTACCGCCTGCGTACCGAATTCCGCCTGTGGCGCGAGGCCGGCAGCGAAAGCCGTCATTATGCGATGTTCGAGGCCGGCGACAAGTACAGCCCGATCTTCTTCGAAGACTTCCCCGTCGCCAGCCTGCGCATCAACGCGCTGATGCCGCGCCTGAAGGCCGCCTGGCAGGCCAGCCCGGCGCTGGGCTTCAAGCTGTTCCAGGTCGAGTTCCTGACGACCCTGACCGGCGATGCGCTGATCACCCTGTGCTACCACCGCCCGCTCGACGACGCCTGGGAAGCCGCTGCCGCCCTGCTGGCGGAAGAGCTGCAGGTCAGTGTGGTCGGCCGCTCGAAGGGCAAGCGCATCGTCGTTGGCCGTCCCTACGTGGAAGAGGAGCTGCAGGTCGCCGGCCGCACCTTCCGCTATCGCCAGCCGGAAGGCGCCTTCACCCAGCCCAATGGCGAGGTGTGCCAGAAGATGCTCGGCTGGGCCTACGATGTACTGGGCCAGCGCGATGACGACCTGCTGGAGCTGTACTGCGGCAACGGCAACTTCACCCTGCCCCTGGCCACCCGGGTGCGCCAGGTGCTGGCCACCGAGATCAGCAAGACCTCGGTCAACGCCGCCCTGGCCAACCTGGCCGACAACGGCATCGACAACGTCACCCTGGTGCGCCTGTCCGCCGAGGAGTTGACCGAGGCGCTCAATGAAGTGCGCCCGTTCCGCCGCCTGGCCGATGTCGACCTGAAGAGCTACGACTTCGGCAGCGTGTTCGTCGACCCACCCCGCGCCGGCATGGATCCCGATACCTGCGAACTGACCCGCCGCTTCGAGCGCATCCTGTATATCTCCTGCAACCCGGAGACCCTGGCGCAGAACATCGCCCAGCTGCACGACACCCACCGCATCGAGCGCTGCGCGCTGTTCGACCAGTTCCCCTATACACATCACATGGAATCAGGCGTGCTACTGGTGCGCCGCTAACGGATGGAGTACAGCGCGAGCCAGGCTCGCGCTGCCATCGCACTATTGCGCCGATAGCTGGCGAATCAACGCCACCGTCAGGTACAGGCGCGGGGCGATGCTCGACAGCTCGATGTACTCGTCGTCGGCATGCAGACCGGCGCCCACCACCCCCATGGTTTCCAGCACCGCCGGCTTGTCGCTGCCCGGTACGTAGGCGTAGCCGGCATCGGTGCCGAAGCGCATGGCGATCGGTTCGATGCTGCGATCGATCCTGGCATAGAGCGCCTGGGCCTGCTTGGCCAACTGCTCGGAGCCCGCGTTCCTGGCCAGCGGCGGGCGCCCCTTCTCCAGACGCACCGTGACCTCGGTGCCGTCGATCAGCTTTTTCTCCACCAGGCGTTGCGCGTCGGCCAGCACCCGGTCGCTTTCGCTCAGGTTCGAGTAGCGCATGTCCGCCTCGGCCGAGGCGCTGGCGGGAATGATATTGCGTTTGTCGCCGGCCTTGACCATGGTCCAGTTGACCGTGGTGCCCTTGGCCGGATCGCCCAGGTCCTTGAGCTGCAGCATCTGGTGCGCCAGCTCCATGGCCGCGTTACGCCCGGCCTCCGGGGCCGAGCCCGCGTGGGAGGACTTGCCCTTGACCTCGAGCATCACGCCGTTGATGCCGTTGGTGGCGACGGTTACCGCATCCTTGTCTGGCGGCTCGTACGAGAACACGTAGTCATGCTGGCGTGCCAGTTCGCCGATGATCGTCTTCGAGCCGGCTGAGCCGGTTTCCTCATCGGGGTTGAACAGCACGGTCAGGGTGCCGAAGCCATCGAACTTGTCGTCCTGCAGCAGCTTCAGCGAATGCAGGATCATCGCCACGCCACCTTTGGCATCGGCCACGCCGGGGCCATAAGCGCGCTCGCCCTCGACCTTGAACGGCCGCTTGGCGGCGGTGCCCGGCAGGAACACCGTGTCGTAGTGAACCATCAGCAAGAAGGATTTACTGCCGGCGCCCTTGAAGGTGCCGACGATATTGTCGCCCGCCGACGGGCTGGCCGGGCTCGTTTCGACCTTGGCGCCCAGCGCCTTGAGCCGTTCGACCAACAGGGCGCTGACGGTCTTCAGGCCCGGCTCCTGACCGGTGCCGGTATCGACGTTGACCAGTTGCTCGACGGTGGCGAGGTACGGCTTCTGTTCGGCTGCGGCTCTCTCGAGTAACGCGTCAGGCGCCAGGTCGGCGGCGAGCACGGAAAACGACAGGAATGAGAGCGCGAGGGCGGCGGTAATCGGTGAGCGTCGAATGGGCATGCGCGGTCCTTTCTCGATAGGGTGTCCTTGCAGCCTTGACCAAGATGGGCCGCCTCGCCAGCCGATGGCATCGATTAAGGTCACTGCGCCGCTGAATTGCCAAGCGCGATCAGGCCCGGGATGGCGTTCATCCCGGGCCTGATCGTGTTCAAGGCAGGCTACGGATCAGATGCTCTTTTCGAAGATCTTCGAATTGCGCTGGAAGTTGTACAGCGAGGCACGGGCGGCCGGCAGGCGGTCGACGCTGCTGGGCTCGAAGCCACGCTCGCGGAACCAGTGGGCGGTGCGGGTGGTGAGCACGAACAGGGTGTTGATGCCCTTGGCCCGGGCGCGCTCCTCGATGCGTTCGAGCAACTCGTCACCACGGCCGCCATGGCGATATTCCGGGTTGACCGCCAGGCAGGCCAGCTCGCCACAGGTCGAGTCGGCGATCGGGTAGAGCGCCGCGCAGGCGATGATCATGCCGTCACGCTCGACGATGCTGAAGTGGCCGATCTCGCGCTCCAGCACTTCCCGCGAACGGCGCACCAGAATGCCCTGCTCCTCCAGCGGCGTGATCAGGTCGATCAGCCCACCGACGTCGTTGATGTCGGCCTCACGCAGCGACTCGAACTGCTCGGGGTCGACCATGGTGCCGCCACCGTCGCGGGTGAACAGCTCGGTGAGCAGTGAGCCGTCGCCGGTGTAGCTGACGATATGGCTGCGCTTCACACCGCCTCGGCACGCCTGGGCGGCGGCATCCAGCAGCTCGCCCTGGTAGTCGCTGCCCAGGCGCTGCACGTGGGCCGGCACCTGCTGCGGGCGCAACTCGCGAATCAGCTTGCCGTCCTCGTCGAGCAGACCCTGCTGGCTGCTGAACAGGATCAGCTTGTCGGCGGCCAGGTCGGTGGCCGCGCGCATGGCCACGTCTTCGCAGGCCAGGTTGAAGATCTCGCCAGTGGGCGAATAACCGAGCGGCGACAGCAGCACGATATTGCGCTCGTCGAGCTGGCGGTTGATGCCCTTGCGGTCGATACGCCGCACTTCGCCGGTGTGGTGGTAGTCGACGCCATCGAGCACGCCGATGGGCCGCGCGGTGACGTAGTTACCGCTGCTCACCCGCAGCCGCGAGCCCTGCATGGGCGAGGCGGCGATGTCCATCGACAGCCGCGCCTCGATGGCGATGCGCAGCTGGCCGACGGCATCGATCACACATTCCAGGGTGGCGCTGTCGGTTACCCGCAGGTCGCGGTGATAGCGCGGCTGCAGGCCACGGGCGGCCAGGCGCGCCTCGATCTGCGGGCGCGAGCCATGCACCAGCACCAGGCGCACGCCCAGGCTGTGCAGCAGCACCAGGTCATGGACGATATTGCCGAAATTCGGATGGGCCACGCCCTCGCCCGGCAGCATGACCACGAAAGTGCAGTCGCGGTGGGCGTTGATGTAGGGCGAAGCGTGACGGAGCCAGTTGACGTAGTCGTACATGTGCGGCGAAACCCTTGGGAGAACGAAAGAAGCATCGAGGGGTGCGAGGCAGCTGGCCTCGCAGGCAGGCGCGGTGCGTTATCGTCGTCGCAATGCCATCAGCGAAATGCTCCTCATCTCAGCGCGGGCTCAGGCAGTAGTGCTGAATCAGTTGGCGCAGCAGCTGCACCGTGGGAATCAGGCGGTCGGTATCCAGGTACTCGCCCGGCTGGTGGGCGCAGTCGATATCGCCGGGGCCGAGCACCAGGGTTTCACAGCCCAATTGCTGGAAATACGGCGCTTCGGTGCCGAAGGCCACCGCGGCAGCGGTGTGCCCGGTCAGCCGCTCGGCGACGCGCACCAGCTCGGCATCGGCCGATTGCTCGTAGGGCGGCACGGCGGGAAACAGCGGCGCGAAATCGATGCTCACCTCATGGCGCTCGGCCAAAGGCTGCAGCTTCTGGCGGATCGCCGCACGCAGCGCTTCGGGCTGCATGCCCGGCAATGGCCGAAGGTCGAATTCCAGGGAGCACTGACCGCAGATGCGATTGGGGTTGTCGCCGCCATGGATGCAGCCGAAATTCAGGGTCGGCTGCGGCACGCTGAACTGCGGGTTGCGGTACTCCTGCTGCCACTGCCGACGCAGCTGCATCAGTTCGCCCATCACCTCGTGCATGGCATCCAGGGCACTGCGCCCCAGGGCCGGGTTGGAGGAGTGGCCGCTCTGCCCGAGGATATCGATGCGCTCCATCATCACGCCCTTGTGCAGGCGGATCGGCTTGAGCCCGGTGGGCTCGCCGATCACCGCGGCACGGCCCAGCGGCCGGCCGGCTTCGGCCAGCGCCCGGGCGCCGGACATCGAACACTCCTCGTCGCAGGTGGCGAGGATGATCAGTGGCTGCTTGAAGGGTTGGTCGAGCAGCGTCTGCACCGCCTCGATGATCAGCGCGAAAAAGCCCTTCATGTCACACACGCCGAGGCCGACCCAGCGATCACCGGTGTCGGTGAGCTTGAGCGGGTCGCTCTGCCACAGGGCTTCATCGAACGGTACGGTGTCGCTGTGCCCGGCCAGCACCAGGCCGCCGGGGCCGCTGCCGTAGGTGGCGATCAGGTTGAACTTGCCCGGCTCGACCTGCTGCTTTTCGCAGGCGAACCCCAGCTCGCTGAGCCAGTTGGCCAGGAGGTCGATGACCGGCTGGTTGGATTGATCCAGGGCGGGCTGGGTGCAACTGACCGATGGCACGGCGATCAGCGCCGCGAAGCGATCCTTGAGGGGGAGAAATGACATGGCGGCTCTCTCGGGTCGGTCGCCTCATCATAGAGTGAAGCGTTGCCGGCGAGAACCGCCAATGGAGAATCGCTGTTTTTCAGGGCCGGCAATCGGGTAGGAGTGGCTTTAGCCACGAGCTTTTCATCGGGTTACAAAGCGCTCGGGGCTAAAGCGGATCGCCGCCCGGCCCCTCCTACCCAAGGACTCTGCTCATTGACGGCCGTGCAGCAGACCGTCAAAGGATCACAGGAAGATCAGCATGAAGATTTCGAGATAAATGATCGCCAGCGCTGCACCAATCGGCAGGGTCACCACCCAGGAGGTGAAGATGCGCCCGACCACCGCCAGGTTGAGCGCGCCGATGCCCCGCGCCATGCCGATGCCCAGTACCGCGCCGACCAGCGTATGGGTGGTGGAGATCGGCAGGCCGATGCCCGAAGCGGCGACCACGGTGGCGGCGGTGGCCAGCTCGGCGGCGAAACCGCGGCTCGGGGTCAGCTGGGTGATCTTCTTGCCGATGGTGGCGATCACCTTCCAGCCATAGGTGGCCAGGCCGATGACGATACCCACGGCGCCCATCAGCAGCACCCAGCCGGGTACCGAGGACTGGCCGCCGATGGCCATGTCGCCACCCGCCTCGATTACCCCGACCACCGCGGCCAGCGGGCCGACGGCGTTGGAAACGTCACTGGCGCCGTGGGCGAAGGCCATGGAGCAGGCGGTGAAGATCATCAGCACCGCGAAGACCTTCTCGACGCTGGCGAAGTGGAAGTCCTTGTCGGCTTCCTCGTCCAGCTTGATGCGGCGCAGCAGCAGGATGCCCAGGCCGGCCACCAGCAGGCCGACGCCGGCGGACAGCAGAATGCTCTGGCCGGTGGTGAAGTTCAGGCCGACGTGCTTGAGGCCCTTGGTGAAGGTCATCAGCGCCAGCATGAAGCCGGTCAGGAACATGTACACCGGCACCCAGCGCTTGGCGTTGCGAAACGGATCCTCGGTGTCGAAGATCAGCCACTGCACGCTCATGAACAGGCCGAAGGCCAGCAGGCCGGAGATGAACGGGGTGACCACCCAGCTGGAAACGATGGGCACCAGGCCGCCCCAGTTCACCGCATCGACCGACACGCTGACCGAGGCGAAGCCGATGATCGCGCCGACGATCGAGTGGGTGGTGGACACCGGCCAGCCGCGGATCGAGGCGATCAGCAGCCAGGTACCGGCCGACAACAGCGAGGCCATCATGCCCAGCACGAACATGTCGGCGGGGATCACCGAGGCATCGACGATGCCGTTCTTGATGGTTTCGGTGACCTGACCACCGGCCAGATAGGCACCGCAGAATTCGAAGACCATGGCGATCAGGATCGCCTGCTTGATGGTCAGCGCCTTGGCACCCACCGAAGTACCCATGGCATTGGACACATCATTGGCACCAACGCCCCACGCCATGAACAAACCAAAGCAGCAGGCCATCACGAGGAGTACGAAACCGTAGTCCGCGACAAGAGACATAGAGATTTACCTGTAAACCCAGAAAGGATGCTGGCGGCTCAGCGCGCCAGCAGTTGTTCCAGTCGGTTGCCCACGCGCTCGGCGCGATCGGCAATGTCTCCGACCCAGTCGATGATCCGGTAGAGGAACATCACATCGACTGCGGGAAGATCCTTTTCCAGTTTGAACAAGGTGCGGCGCACCTCGATCTGCTGGCGGTCGGTTTCGCGCTCGATTTCCTCGAGTTCCTCGACCATGCGCTCGACCAGGGTGGCCTCACGACCGGCGAAACCGGCCTCGAGCAGCGAATCCAGCTCCTTCATCGCCTTGAGTGCCTGGGCACTGGCGTCCACGCACCGCTGCACGTACGCCAGCATCAGCGGCTGCAGATCGGTAGGAATGGTCATGGAACGGCCCAGCATCAACCCGGCGATATCCTTGGCCCGGTTGGCGACCTTGTCCTGGGTGCTCAGCAACTCCAGCAGGTCGGAACGTGGCACCGGCAGGAACAGGCTCTTGGGCAGGTGCATGCGCACGTTCTTCTTGAGCTTGTCCGCCTCGTTCTCCAGGCGCACCATCGCCTGTTGCACCTGCTCGACCCGCGTCCAGTCTTCGGCCATCACCGCCTCGAAGAATGGCACCAGGTTGGCGGCGCATTCGTGAGCCTTGGCGATATGCTGTTGCATCGGCCCGATCGGTGAGCGGCCGAACAGGCTGCTGATGAACGGATTGCTTGGCATGGGGGTGACCCCTGTCTGTCAAAGAGGCGGCAAGTATACGGATGACATCCTGAGCAGGCCAGCACGTGTCATCTGATGGTAATAAAGTCGTATTTCGTCACTTATTTCCCACGAAAAACAGATTAACTTCGGGGAAACTAGCCACATGAATATTTCAGGCACCTCACTCCCAGGCGTCGGTGGCACTCGCCGACCTGCATCCGCCGCGCTTTTCCTCTACCCTGTACGGCCTAACGTGCGAGGCAACGCCTCGCACCGTGCAACCCCCGCCGCCGTCGCCGCTTCACCGAGCCCTCGCAATGAATAAAGAAACCGAAATCAAACTGCGCGCCAGTCGCGAAACCCTGGCCGCCCTGCAATCCCACCCGCTGCTGAAGAAACGCAGCAAGGCCGGCTGGGAGACGAGCGAGCTGTTCAACCAGTATTTCGACACCGAGGCCCGCGACCTCGCAGCCGCCCGGGTAGCCCTGCGCCTGCGCAAGGATGGCGAGCAGATCATCCAGACCCTCAAGAGCCGCGGCCAGAGCGTGGCCGGACTGTCGGAGCGCAACGAGTGGGACTGGTACCTGAGCAAGGCCAAGCTGGATCTCAAGAAACTCGATGACAGCTGCTGGCCGGCCGCCCTGGCCGAGCTGGACAAGAAGCAGCTCAAGCCGATCTTCACCACCGACTTCGTGCGCCAGCGCGCCGAGATCGCCTGGGGCCGCGGCAAGGCTCGGGTGGTCATCGAGGCGGCGCTGGACCTGGGCAAGGTGATCGCCGGCAAGCAACAGGAAGAAATCTGCGAACTGGAACTGGAGCTGCGCCAGGGCGAGCCCGAGGCGCTGCTGGAACTGGCCGCCGAGCTGGCCGCCGACCTGCCCTTGATGCCCTGCGACATCAGCAAGGCCGAGCGCGGCTACCGCCTGTTCGACGAGGCCAGCTACGGCCTGCAACTCCCCACCCCGCAACTGGATGCCGAGCAGAGCCTGGACGACGCCGTGGCCGCCATCGGCTGGTTCCTGCTCGGCAGCAGCCAGCGCCTGGCCGAACAGTACCGCCACAACGGCCACTGGCGCCTGCTGGTCGACTGGCTGGACTGCCTGGTGGAGCTGCGCGCCCTGTTCGGCAGCCTCGGCCAGGCCGCCCCGCGGGCCAGCACCAGCGAACTGCGCCAGGTACTCGATGCCCTGCTGGAAGACTGGCGCCCCCGGGTACAGGCCGGTCAGCAGGACGACGCCGCGCGCCAGGAGGCGCCGGCCCAGTTCGCCGCCGAACTGGCGCAGACCCGCTGGGGCCGGTTCTCGCTGAACACCTCGCGCTGGCTGCTGGCCCGCAGCTGGACCAGCGCGCGCAACAAGCGTGGCGATCGCCAGGGCGCCGCGGCGCTGCAAAGCTGGCTGCCGACCTTCTTCGCCGAAGAAGGCCGCGACCTGCAACTCAAGCGCTACCAGCAGCAGCCCGAGGACCTGGCCGAGCAACTGCCGCGCCTGGAGCGCCTGCTGCTCTGGCTGCACCTGGCCCGCGGCACGCTCGACGTTGCCGAGACCGACCGGCTGTTCGGCGAGCTCAACAAACTGGCTGAACTGGCCAAGCGCCCGCTGAGTCCAGAGGAACTGGAGGCGCGCATGACCCAGGCGCAGATCATCATGAGCCTCAAGCCCTGGAAAGCGCTGCTGAAGAACGGCTGATGCACACGGCAGGTGGCCCCCCACCTGCCCCGCTCGACGACAGGATGCCCCTCGATGTTCAAACTCAGCCTGAAATCCATCGCCGCCACCTGGCTCACCGGCCTGCTGGCGCTGCTGCCCCTGGCCCTGACCATGGTGGTGCTGGCCTGGCTGGTCAGCCTGCTCAATAACCTGATCGGCCCGTCCACGGCCATCGGCCGGCTGTTCGCTGCGCTCGGCACGCCGTTCGCCAGCAACCCCTACCTGGCCTACCTGCTCGGTACCCTGGTGCTGCTGATCAGCCTCTATCCCCTCGGCCTGGCGGTGAAACTGGGCCTGCGCCGCCCGCTCGGCTGGCTGATCGACGTGACCCTGCGGCGTACCCCGCTGATCGGCAACTTCTACAACCTGGCCGACCGCTTCGTCGGCCTGCTCGACAAGAAGAACACCGACATCACCAGCATGCGCCCGGTGTGGTGCTTCTTCGGCGGCGGCGATGGGGTGGCGGTGCTGGCCCTGCAGCCGACCTCCGAGACGGTGGAGCTGGAAGGCCGCCCGCACCTGGCGATCCTGGTGCCGACGGCGCCGATTCCGGTTGGCGGCGGCCTGCTCTACGTGCCGGCCGAATGGGTGAAGCCGGCCAACATGGGCGTCGACGCGCTGACCAGCATCTATGTGTCCATGGGCCTCACGCCGCCGCCCTCCCTGCCGGCGCAGAGCCTGGAAGATGGCCGCGACAGCGAGGCGCCAGCCACGCCGCAGCAGTTGCCGCCGGCTGACGAGCAACCACCCAGGCCGCAGGCCTGATAGCTGAACCTTGAACCGGCGCTTAGTCGGCGCCGGTTCAATCAGGCATGCTGCTAGCGTTATTAGAATACGTCGCCATCAGGAGCCCGCATGTCCAGCCTTTCGCCTGCCGCCGCCGACCGCCTGCTGGACCTCAACGAACTGTTGCGCGAGCTGGTCGGCCAGGGACGCATCGCCCAGGAAAGCGCCGAGCAGTGCCTGGCGATCCGCCGCAGTGGCGCCAATACCGACCTGCACCCGCTGGAGTTCCTGGCTGCCCAGCAACTCGAGGATCAGTCGCGCCCGGGCCGCGTTCTCGACCTGGAAAGCCTGACCCTCTGGCTGGCCCAGCTGGCCGGGCAGCCCTACATGCGCATCGACCCGCTGAAGATCGACGCCGCGGCGGTCACCCCGCTGATGTCCTACGCCTTCGCCCAGCGCCACAGGATCCTTGCCGTGGCGGTGAGTGCCGAGGCGGTGACCATTGCCAGCGCCCAGCCGTTCATGCACAGCTGGGAGGCCAACCTCGTCCACGTGCTCAAGCGGCCGATCAAGCGCGTGGTGGCCAACCCGGCGGACATCCAGCGCTTCACCGTGGAGTTCTACCGCCTGGCCCGCTCGGTCAGCGGCGCCACCAACAGCGATGCGAAGATCAGCAACGTCGGCAACTTCGAGCAACTGCTCAACCTCGGCGCCCAGGATCAGGAGCCGGACGCCAACGATGCCCACGTGGTGAACATCGTCGACTGGCTGTTCCAGTACGCCTTCCAGCAACGCGCCAGCGACATCCATATCGAGCCGCGCCGCGAACAGGGCAGCGTACGCTTTCGTATCGACGGCGTGCTGCACACCGTCTACCAGTTCCCCGCCCAGGTCACCATGGCCATCGTCAGCCGCCTGAAGACCCTGGGCCGGATGAACGTCGCCGAAAAGCGCAAACCCCAGGACGGCCGGGTGAAGACCAAGACGCCGGCCGGCAACGAGGTGGAACTGCGCCTGTCGACCCTGCCTACCGCCTTCGGCGAGAAGATGGTGATGCGCATCTTCGACCCCGACGTGCTGCTGCGCGGTTTCGACCAACTGGGCTTCAGCCCCGATGACCTCAAGCGCTGGGAAAGCATGACCCGCCAGCCCAACGGCATCATCCTGGTCACCGGCCCCACTGGCTCGGGCAAGACCACCACGCTGTACACCACCCTCAAGCAGCTGGCCACCGAGGAAGTGAACGTGTGCACCATCGAAGACCCCATCGAGATGATCGAGGGCGCCTTCAACCAGATGCAGGTGCAGCACAACATCGACCTGACCTTCGCCAGCGGCGTACGCGCGCTGATGCGCCAGGACCCGGACATCATCATGGTCGGCGAGATCCGCGACCTGGAAACCGCCGAGATGGCCATCCAGGCGGCATTGACCGGTCACCTGGTGCTCTCCACCCTGCACACCAACGACGCGCCGAGCGCCATTACCCGTCTGCTCGAACTGGGCGTGCCGCACTACCTGCTCAAGGCGACCTTGCTGGGTGTCATGGCCCAGCGCCTGGTGCGCACCCTGTGCCCGCACTGCAAGGCGCCGGTGGAGTTCGACGAGGCCGACTGGCAGGAACTGACCCGCCCCTGGAACGCCCCGCTGCCAACCGGCGCACACCGCGCCGTGGGCTGTGTCGAATGCCGGGAAACCGGCTACCGCGGACGCGCCGGGGTGTACGAGATCATGCTGCTGAACGACAGCCTGAAACCCTTGATCAGCGCCGATACCGACCTCACGCCGCTACGCCGCCAGGCCTTCAAGGATGGCATGCGCAGCCTGCGCCTTTCCGGTGCGCAAAAGATCGCCGCCGGGCAGACCACACTCGAAGAGGTATTGCGCGTGACACCGCAAAGCGAGCAGCGCTAATCTGCGCGAACGCGGGCCCAGGGAAGCCCGCCTACGCCAGGAGCGGCGCCATGAATATCCGCCAGAAGATGCTCGCCTGTGGGGCCGTCAGTATCGTTGCCACGCTTCTGGTCGGAGGCATCGGCCTGTGGGGCCAGGCGCAGTTGGGTGAGGCCCTGGCGGCCAACGAAATCAATGCCAATGCCCTGCGCCACCACATGGATGGCGACATGATGCACGACGCCCTGCGCGCCGACGTGCTCGGCGCCTTTCTCACCGCTCCCGGCGATGCCGCAGCCGCCGCCCAGGCCCGCGACGATCTCGAGGAACACAGTGCGCGCTTTCGCCAGGCCATGGCCAAGAATGCGGCATTGCCGCTGGCCCCGGACATTCGACAGGCCATCGACGAGGTTGGTCCGGTGCTGGAGGCCTACATTCAGTCGGCCACCCGCATCGTCGAACAGGCCCTCGTCGACCCGGTGGCGGCGCGCGCGCTGATGGCCGACTTCTCGCGCAGCTTCGCCGAACTGGAAGTGCGCAACGAAGCGATCAGCGAGCAGATCGAAGCCAGCGTCGCCCAGACCCGCGCACAAACCGAAGCCGTGGTGCAGCAGGCCTCCTGGTGGCAATGGGGCAGCCTGGGCGTCGCCTGCCTGTTGATCCTGGCGATCACCCGGCAGTTGCTGCGCTCGGTGCTGCAGCCCCTGGCCAAGATCATCCAGGCCGCGCGCGCCATGGCTCAGGGCAATCTGCGCGCGCCCATCAGCGTCGACAGCCGCGACGAAGCCGGCCAATTGCAGCAGAGCCTGGCCGACATGCAGGCCAGCCTGCGGCAGATGATCGAAACCATCCGCACCGAGAGCGAGGAATTGCGCCGCGCCTCCCAGCACCTGAGCCAGACCTCCAGCGAAGTGGCACGCGGCGCCAGCGAACAGGCCGAAGGTGCCACCAGCATGGCCGCCGCCATGGAACAGATGATCGGCAATATCGCCCAGATCGCCGAACACACCCGCAGCGCCCGGGACATTGCCGAGCAGTCCGAACAGCTGACCACCAGCGGCGGGCAGGTGATCGTCGGCGTGGTCGATGGCATGAACCACATTGCCGATGCGGTCAATCAGTCGTCGCAGACCGTCACCGTGCTGGGCCAGTCATCCGAGGAAATCGACTCGATCATCCAGGTGATCCGCGGCATTGCCGAACAGACCAACCTGCTGGCGCTCAACGCCGCCATCGAGGCGGCGCGTGCCGGGGAAGCCGGCCGCGGTTTCGCCGTGGTGGCCGATGAAGTCCGCGGCCTGGCGGCCCGTACCGCGCAGTCGACCGAGGAAATCACCGCGATGATCCAGCGCATCCGCGAATCCACCGCCCAGGCGGTGAAGAGCATGGACGCCGGGGTCAACCGGGTCGGCGAGGGCGTCGGCATGGCTCGCCAGGCCAATGCCTCGATCACCGAGATTCGCCAGGGCGTGCAGCGCTCGGCGCAGATGGTCGACGAGATCGCCCACACCATCACCGAGCAGTCCAAGGCCAGCAACGAAGTCGCCGAGCGGGTGGAAATGATCAGCGAGGTGGCCCAGCGCAACAACCGGGCCATGCAGGAACTGGCGCAGATGCTGGTGCAGATGGACAACTCCGCCCAGGCCATGCAGGCCTCGGTCAGGCGCTTCGAGCTCTAGCGTGCAGGTGGCGGCAACCCTGGCTGTTGCCCCGCAAGCCGGTGGAACCAGTAGCCCGTGGCCCGACTCTCAAGGAGAGGAAAACCCACAAGGAGTCATTGCCATGCGCCGTTCAAGTTCGTTGCTGCTCGCCGGCCTGTTTCTGGCCGCTGCCACCCAGGTCCATGCCGTCAACCTGCGCGACGTCCTGTCGTCGGGGGCGACCACCGCGTCGACCTACCTGACCTTCAAGGACAACAAGATGATCGTCCCCGCCCAGGATGACGCCAGCAGCTATATCGCCAGCAACGGCGAAATCCGCGGCCCTTATCTGGAGGCGGCGCTGCAGAAGATCCGCACCGACAACCCGGATCTGCAAGCCAGCGACATGGAGCTGGCCACCGCGATTCTCACTGCCCAGCAGTAAAGAAGCGCTCCACTGCCCAGCAGTGACAAGAAAGCCGGCCCAGGGGCCGGCTTTCTCGTCTGGGATTCAGCCGTCGATACTTGCTTGGTAGCCCGCGCTGTCCAGCAGCTTCTGCAGTTGCGAGGCATCGCTGGGCTGCAACTTGAAGAACCAGCTGCCGTATGGGTCGTTGTTGACGCTTTCCGGGCTGTCGGCCAAGGCTTCGTTGATGGCGATCACTTCGCCACCGACTGGCGCGTAGATGTCGGAAGCGGCCTTCACCGACTCGACCACACCGGCTTCCTGGCCCGCATCGAGCACCTTGCCGATTTCCGGCAGCTCGATGAACACCACATCACCCAGCGCTTCCTGTGCATGGTCGGAGATGCCCACGGTCACGCTGCCGTCGGCTTCCAGGCGTGCCCATTCGTGGCTGGTGGCGTAACGCAGATCGGCGGGGATAGAGCTCATGTTGTCGTTCCTCATCAGACAGGACGGCGACCGCGCCGTCCGGGGAATTTAGCAGGCGCGCACGGACGCGTCAGCGTAGACGTTAGATCAACACCTTGCCATGGCGCACGAAACTCGGCTGCACCACGCGCAGCGGATACCACTTGCCGCGAATTTCCACTTCCGCGCGGTCACCGGTCTTCGCCGGTACGCGGGCCAACGCGATGGATTTGCCCAGGGTCGGCGAGAAGCTGCCGCTGGTGATCTCGCCTTCGCCGACGCCGTCGACGCGCACCACCTGGTGCGCACGCAACACGCCACGCTCCTCGAGCACCACACCGACCAGACGCGGGTGTTCGCCAGCCGCGTGCTGGCGCTGCAGGGCCTCGCGACCGATGAAGGCACGCCCGGCCGGCTCCCAGGCAACCGTCCAGGCCAGGTTGCAGGCCAGCGGCGAGGCCTGCTCGTCCATGTCCTGGCCATAGAGATTCAGGCCCGCCTCCAGGCGCAGGGTGTCGCGCGCACCAAGGCCGATGGGGGAAATGCCGGCGCCGACCAGGTCGTTGAAGAACGCCACGGCTTCGCCGGCCGGTAGCATGATTTCCAGACCGTCCTCGCCGGTGTAGCCGGTGCGGGCGATGAACCAGTCGCCATCGGGCAGGCCCTGGAAGGGCTTGAGCTCGTGGATCAGGCCGGCACGTGCCTGGCTGACCAGCTCGGCAGTGCGGGCGCGGGCCTTGGGGCCTTGCACGGCGAACATCGCGAAGTCGCTGCGCTCGCGCAACTCGACGGCGAACTCGCTGCTGTGGGCGCGCATCCAGGCCAGGTCCTTGTCGCGGGTGGCGGCATTGACCACCAGCCGGTAGGCCGGTACTTCGACGGTATCGAGCAGGTAGACGATCAGGTCGTCGATCACCCCACCCTGTTCGTTGAGCATGGCGCTGTAGAGGGCCTTGCCCGGGTTTTGCAGACGCGCCACGTCGTTGGCCAGCAGGCGCTGCAGATACGGCCTGGCATCGGCGCCCTGCACGTCGACCACGGTCATGTGGGAGACGTCGAACACCCCGCAGTCGCGGCGGACCTGATGATGCTCCTCGACCTGGGAGCCGTAGTGCAGCGGCATGTCCCAGCCGCCGAAATCGACCATCTTGGCGCCGAGCGCCAGGTGCAGGTCGTAAAGAGGTGTGCGCTGTCCCATGGGATCTCCTTCCGGGCGTTGCAAGGCTGGGGCGTGCGTGAAATGGGCCATTCCAGGTGAATTTGGAGCTGGCTGCATGGCGGGCCACAGCGAATGGCGCGCATTGTAGCCGCATGGTCGGGGCCGGTCATCTCGCACATTGGCAGGCCGTGTAACAAAGCGCCCGGCGGGCTCTGGCGAGGGGCCCTGGGATCGCCAGATGACCGCTTATCCGATTCGCTGGGCGGAACGGCGGATCAGCACGATGACCGGCAGCAGCCCCACCAGCACCAGGGTCAGCGCCGGCAGCGCGGCGCGCGCCCACTCGCCTTCGCTGGTCATCTCGAAGATGCGCACCGCCAGGGTGTCCCAGCCGAAGGGACGCATCAGCAGCGTGGCCGGCATTTCCTTGAGCACGTCGACGAAGACCAGCAGGGCCGCCGACAGCACGCCGGGCATCAGCAGCGGCAGGTACAGGCGCCCGAACAATGCCACGCCGCCGACCCCCAGACTGCGCGACGCCTGGGCCAGCGATGGGCGAATGCGCGCCAGGCTGGTTTCCAGGGGCCCATGGGCCACCGCCAGAAAGCGGATCAGGTAGGCCAGCAGTAGCGCGCCCAGGCTGCCCAGCAACAGCGCCTTGCCGGCGCCCCCGAGCCACCTCGACAAGGGAATGACCAGGCCGTTGTCCAGGGTGCTGAAGGCCAGCATGATCGCCACCGCCAGCATCGAGCCGGGCAGCGCGTAGCCGAGGTTGGCCAGGCCGATGGTGGCGCCCATCAAGCGGGTTGGTGCCTGGCGCCGGGCGAAGGCCAGCAGCAGGGCCACCGCCACGGTGATCAGCGCCGCCAGGGCGCCCAGGTACAGGGTATGGAGGATCAGCGCCAGGTAGCGCTCATCGAGGTCGAAGCGCCCGCGTTGCCAGAACCACACCAGCAACTGCAGCATCGGGATCACGAAAGCGCAGGCGAACACCAGCAGGCACCAGGCGCTGGCCGCCAGCGCCCGCAGGCCGCTCAGGCGATACAGCGCGCCGCTGCGCGGCCGCTCGACGGCGGGCCGTACGGCGCCACGGGCACGCCGCTCGCCGTAGAGCACCAGCATCACCGCGAACAGCAGCAGGCAGGCCAGTTGCGCCGCGCTGCCCAGGCTGTAGAAGCCGTACCAGGTCTTGTAGATGGCGGTGGTGAAGGTGTCGAAGTTGAATACCGAGACCGCGCCGAAATCGGCCAGGGTCTCCATCAGTGCCAGGGCCAGGCCAGCGCCGATCGCCGGCCAGGCCACCGGCAAGGCCACTCGCCAGAATGCCTGCCAGGGCGTGTGGCCGAGCGTGCGCGCCGCCTCCAGCAGCCCCTTGCCCTGGGCCAGGAAGGCATTGCGCGCCAGCAAGTAGACGTAGGGGTAGAACACCAGCACCAGGACGATGATCACCCCGGCGGTGGAACGCACCCTGGGAAAACGCACCCCGCTGCCCAGCCATTCGCGCATTGCGCTCTGCACAGGCCCGGCGAAATCCAGCAGGCCGACGAACACGAAGGCCAGCACGTAGGCGGGAATCGCGAAGGGCAGCATCAGCGCCCAGTCCAGCCAGCGCCGGCCGGGAAATTCGCAGAGGCTGGTCAGCCAGGCCAGGCTCACGCCGAGCAGCGTCACTCCGACTCCGACGCCGAGCACCAGCGTCACCGTGTTGCCGATCAGCCGCGGCAGCTGGGTCTGCCACAGGTGCGACCAGATCTGCCGATCGACCTCGTGCCAGCTCGCCAGCAGCACAAGCAATGGCATAAGCACCAGCAGGGCCACGGCAAAGGCGATGGGGTACCAGCGGGTCTGATGGGCCACACACACTCCAAAACGTATAAAGCACGACGCCCCGGACAATGCCGGGGCGTCGCCTGCAAGCGCCTGACTAGCCGCTGACGGCACGTTCAGGCACAGCGGTCAGTAATCAGTTCCAGCCAGCGCGATCCATCAGGCGAATGGCCTCGGCCTGGCGCTTGCCGGCCACTTCCACGGCGATGCTGTCGGCCCTGAACTCACCCCAGGAGGCGACTTCCGCCGAGGGCTTCACCTGTGGGTTGGCCGGAAACTCCTTGTTGGCGTCGGCAAAGATGTTCTGCGCCTCGGCGCTGGTCATCCACTCGACCAGCTTCTGGGCAGCCTCGGGGTTCGGTGCGTGCTTGGTCAGACCAACGCCGGACAGGTTGACGTGCACGCCGCGGTCTTGCTGGTTCGGCCAGAACAGCTTGGCCTTCAGGTCCGGGTTCTGCTCGTGCAGGCGACCGAAATAGTAGGTGTTGACGATACCCACGTCGCACTGGCCGGCGGCCACGGCGTTGATCACCGAGTTGTCGTCCGGGAACGGGTCGGTGGCCAGGTTATTGACCCAGCCCTTGATGATCGCTTCGGCCTTGGCATCGCCGTGGGTCTCGATCAGGGTGGCGGTGAGCGACTGGTTGTAGACCTTCTTGCTGGTGCGCAGGCACAGGCGGCCTTCCCAGTTCTTGTCGGCCAGGGCTTCATAGGTGGTCAGCTCGCCGTCCTTCACCCGCTCCGGCGAGTAGACGAGGGTACGGGCGCGCAGCGACAGGCCGGTCCAGGCACCACTGGCGGCGCGATATTGGGCGGGAATGTTGGCGTCGACGACGGTGGATTTCATCGGTTGCAGAATGCCCATCTGCTCGGCCTGCCAGAGGTTGCCGGCGTCGACGGTGATCAGCAGATCCGCCGGGGTGTTCTCGCCTTCGGCCTTGATGCGCGCCATCAACGGCGCTTCCTTGTCGGTGATGAACTTCACCGCCACACCGCTCTTGGCGGTGTAGGCGTCGAACACCGGCTTGATCAGCTCGTCGATACGCGAGGAATAGACCACGACCTCATCAGCGGCCTGCACGGCACTGGCCAGGGTGCTGAGGGTGAAAACGGCGAGAAGCGCGCGACGTACCGACATGGCAGGGTCCTTGTGAGCGATAAGGGAGCGAGGATGATAGTGACTCGCATCTGCACCGCACACCGGGAGGTCATTGCCAGATATTACAGCGCCATCATGCCCTGGCCAGCGCCGGCAGGTCGCCGCTCAGACCCAGGGCCTGGCGCACGAACAATGCCTTGGCGTCTTCCAGGCCATTGACCAGATCCAGACCGGCGTTGCGCGCCAGGCGCAGCGTCAGTGAATCGCTCTGGAACAGGCGCTGGAAGCCTTCCATGGCTGCCATCATCGTCAGGTTGTGGGGCATGCGCCGGCGTTCGTAGCGGCTCAGCACGCGCTCATCGGCCAGCCGCTCCCCCCGGGCAGCGGCTTGTGCCAACACCTCGGCCAATACCGCGGCATCCAGGAAGCCGAGGTTGACGCCCTGCCCGGCCAGCGGGTGGATGGTGTGGGCGGCATCACCGATCAGCGCCAGGCCCGGCTCCACGTAACGCTTGGCATGGCGCTGGCGCAGCGGAATGCACAGCCGACGATCCACCTGCAGCACCTGGCCCAGGCGGTATTCGAATGCCTGGCCGAGGGCGGTGGAAAAAGCCTGGTCATCCAGCGCCATCAGCCCGGTCGCCTGCTCCGGCGTGGTCGACCAGACGATCGAGCACCAGTGCTCGCCGTCGCGCTCGCCCAGCGGCAGGAAGGCCAGCGGCCCCTCGTCGGTGAAGCGTTGCCAGGCCGTCGCCTGATGAGCCTCGGCGCAGCGCACGCTGGTGACGATGGCATGGTGCAGGTAATCCCATTCGCGGGTTTCGCAGCCCGCCAGGCGGCGCACCGCCGAGTTGGCGCCATCGGCGGCAATCACCAGCGGCGTGCGCAATTCGCGGCCGTCGGCCAGGGTCAGCAACCAGTCATCGCCGGAGTGGCGCATGCGCTCCAGGCGCGCATCGGCCAACAGGCCGACGTCGCTGTCATGCAGGCGCTCGACAAGGGCGTCCTGTACCACACGGTTCTCGACGATATGGCCGAGGGTCAGTGCATGCACGCTGGCGGCGCTGAAATGGATATGGCCGGTGCCGCTGCCGTCCCACACGTGCATCTCGCTATAGGGGCAGCTGCGCCGCGCCAGCACGCCGGGCCAGGCGCCGAGGCGCTCGAGAATGCGCTGGCTGGCCATCGACAGGGCGCTGACCCGCGGCTCATAGCCGGCGCTGGCGTCGAAAGGCTCGACGCGCATCGGCCCGCCGTCGAGCACCAGGCACTCCAGGCCCTGCTCGCGCAAGGCCAGCGCCAGGGCGCTGCCCACCATTCCGGCACCGACGATGATCAGGTCTGCACGCATCTCGTTCATATCCTCAGGCTGCCTGTCGCACACGCGGCTTGAGCCGCACGTAAAGCGTCTTGTTGACCCGCGCCACCAGGGCGCCGCTGCCATCGCGCACCTCGACCGGCAATTCGGGCAGGTACTTGTCGCCGCCAGCGGTGCGCTCGCGCACCTGGTCGATGAAGGCCTGATCGATGGCGAAGGAGGCGAACACCGGGCCGCGGCCGGGCGCGATGAAATCGATGCTGGCGGCCTTGTCCCAGACCACGTAATCGCGGCCCAGGTTCTCCATCAGCATCAACATGTAGAAGGGATCAGTCATCGAATACAGGCTGCCGCCGAACTGGGTACCCACGTAATTGCGGTTGTACCAGCGCAGCGCCATCCGTATATCGACCTGGCGAAAGTCCGGGGCGATGCGGCGAATCCATACCCCGGCGCCCAGGTAGGGCGGATAGAGGTTCATGATCCAGCGCAGCACACGGGCCTTGCGCGCCAGCTGGCGCGCAGTCATTGCGGGTTACCGCGGGTACCCATGCCCATGGCCTGGCGGGCGAACCAGCGCTTGGCCGGCGGCAGCAGCTCGAGCCCCAGCAGGCCCAGGTTGCGGCCGGCGGCGAGCAGCGGCTGATCGGTGCTGAACAGCCGGGTGACCTGGTCGGAAAACGCCACGGTGCGCGCCTGATCACCAGCCTGAGTATCGGCGTAGCGCTGCAGGGTAGCCAGATCGCCGAGCGGTGCACTGCTCGCCAGCAGGTTATCGGCGAGCGCCCGCACGTCACGCAGCGACAGGTTGAAGCCCTGGCCGGCAATCGGGTGCAGGCTGTGGGCGGCATTGCCGAGCACCACCAGGTTGGCACGCACCTGCTCGGCGGCCTCGATCAGCACCAGCGGATACGGCACCCGTGCACCGACCTGCTTGAGCGCGCCAAGGCGGTAGCCGAAGGCCTGCTGCAACTCGGCCAAAAAGGTACGCTCGTCGAGTTTGAGCAGCCGCTCGATCTGGCGGCTCGGGTGCGTCCACACCAGCGCGCAGCGGTTGTCGGAAAGCGGCAGCAGCGCCAGCGGGCCGGACTCGGTGAAACGCTCGAATGCCTCGCCGCCATGGGTCCGCTCCGGGGTGACATTGGCGATCAGGGCGGTCTGCTCATACGGCCGCTGATTGACGGCGATGCCCAGTTGTTCACGCAGCGACGAACGCCCGCCGTCGGCGAGGATGGCCAGCGAGCAGTCGATCAGGGTTTCATCGTCCAGGGTCAGGCGATAACCCTCGGCGGTGGGCTCCATGCGCTCGACCTGGGCCGGGCAGCGCCACTGGATCACCTCGGCGTCCAGTGCCTGCCACAGGCAGTGGCCGAGCCAGGCGTTTTCCACCACGTAACCCAGGGCCGGCACGTTTTCCTGATCGGCGCTGAGCCGGGCTGCCGCGAAACGCCCGCTGTCGGAGACGTGAATGCGCTCGATGGCGGTGGCCTGTTCGGCAATCGCCGGCCACAGGCCGAGGCCCTCGTAGATCAGCCGCGAGCCGTAGGACAGCGCCGTCGAGCGGGCGTCGTAACTGGGCTGGTAGCCGTCGCCGGGGGCGAAGGGTTCGATCAGCGCGATGCGCCAACCGCGCCTGCGCGCCTCGCCCTGCAGGGCCAGCGCCAGGCTGGCGCCGACCAGGCCGCCACCGATGATCGCCACATCCACGCGCAGCATGGCCTCAGGCTACCTGAGCGCGGGCGGCGGCCATCAGGGCCTGGATCTCGTCGACGGTCTTGGGCACATCGTTGGTGAGGATCTCGCAGCCGCTCTTGGTCACCACCACGTCATCCTCGATGCGCACACCGATGCCGCGCCATTTCTTGGCGACGTTCTGGTTATCCACCGCGATGTAGATACCCGGCTCGACGGTCATCGCCATGCCCACTTCGAGCACGCGCCATTCGCCGCCGACCTTGTATTCGCCGACATCGTGCACGTCCATGCCCAGCCAGTGGCCGGCGCGGTGCATGTAGAAGGGCTTGTAGGCCTCGGCGGCGATCAGCTCGTCGACGTCGCCCTGCAGCAGGCCCAATTCCACCAGCCCCCTGGTAATGACCCGCACCGTGGCCTCGTGGGCCTCGTTCCAGTGGCGGCCCGGGGCGATGAACTTGAAGGCTTCCATATTGGCCGCCAGCACGATCTCGTAGATGGCCTTCTGCTCGGGCGAGAATGTGCCGCTGACCGGGAAGGTGCGGGTGATGTCGCTGGCGTAGCAGTCGATCTCGCAGCCGGCGTCGATCAGCACCAGGTCGCCATCCTTGAGCAGCGCGTCGTTCTCGCGGTAATGCAGGATGCAGGCGTTCCTGCCGGCGGCGACGATGGAGCCGTAGGCCGGCATCTTCGCGCCGCCCTTGCGGAATTCGTAATCCAGCTCGGCTTCCAGGTGATATTCGTAGAGCCCGGCGCGGCTGGCCTGCATGGCCTTGATATGGGCGCGGGCGGAAATCTGCGCCGCTTCGCGCATCACCTTCACTTCACCGGCCGACTTGTACAGGCGCAGGTCGTGCAGGAAATGGTTGAGGGCGACGAACTCCTTGGGCGGCGACGCACCCTGGCGCGCCTTGGAGCGGATCACGTTGACCCACTCCATCAGGTGCCGGTCGAACTCGGGGTTGGTGCCCACGGCGTAGTAGACGCGCTCACGGCCTTCGATCAGACCCGGCAGGATGTCGTCGATATCGCCGATGGGAAAGGCATCGTCCGCGCCGTACTGGCTGATCGCCCCCTCCTGGCCGGCGCGCAGGCCGTCCCACAGTTCGCGCTCGGGATCACGCTCGCGACAGAACAGCACGTACTCGCCATGCTCGCGGCCGGGGATCAGGGCGATCACCGCCTCGGGCTCGGGAAAGCCGGACAGGTACTGGAAGTCGCTGTCCTGACGGTAGATATGCTCGACGTCGCGGTTGCGGATGAACACCGGCGCCGCCGGCAGGATGGCGATGCTGTTGGGTTCCATCTGCGCCATCAGCGCCTTGCGACGGCGGGCGTATTCCGCTTTGGAGATGCTGGTCATGGGCAGGCTCGATTCCGGTCGGTGAAGGGCGCGATCAGTGCAGCGAAGGCTTGGGCGCCGGAGCAGCCGGCTTGGCGCACTCGCTGAACAGCAGCAGCGGCGCGACGCGCAGGTACTCCATGACCTCCATGTAATCGTTCTCGCCGTCCTCGGATTCGTCCAGCGCGTTCTGCACCTGGGCGATGGCGGACAAATCCTGCAGCACTTCCATGGCTTCGGCGCTCAGCGCGGCATCGCCGACGGTCAGCCCGAAGCCGCCGAGAAAGCCCTGGCACCACTGGCCCAGCGCCGCGGCACGCTCGGCCAGCGGCGCCTCGTCCGAAGGCAACAGCAGAACCACGGTGACGTCGTCACCGGTCAGCTCGCCGCGCACCATTTCCTGCAGGCCGATCAGCGCCTGGCGCACGTTTTCCGGTGGCTCGACGCCAAGTAGTTCGGTGGCGTCGACCAGCCAGGGGCCGGTTTCGAAGCCCGCGCCGGCACAGCTACGGCCCAGCAACAGGCCATGCAGCTCGGCAGGCGAAACGGAGGAACCACCACTGGCGAGCAGGGCAGCGAATGCAGCGTAGGGAGAACTGGAAGTCGGCATCGATCACTAGGCGCCAAGGGGCGCAATCACTAGAATGGAGGCTTTCTATCCTAGCATCGGCAGGCGCGCCAAGACCATCGGCCGGTTTGCACTGGCGAGCCGCTGGATCTATACACTGCGCACACTCTGCCAAAGCGAGAGCCAATGGAAGACGCCGACCTACACGCCCTGACGGCGAAGCTGGAATTGCTGATCCAGCGCGTCGAGCGACTCAAGGCACAAAACCGTCTCTTGCTGGAAAGCGAGCAGGCGTGGCGCGAAGAACGCGCTCATCTGATCGAAAAGAACGAAATGGCTCGGCACAAGGTCGAATCGATGATTTCGCGCCTCAAAGCCCTGGAGCAGGACTCATGACCCAATCGAATACCGTTACCGTTCAGATTCTGGACAAAGAATATTGCATCGCCTGCCCCGCCGATGAGCGTAGCAACCTGCAGAACGCCGCCCGCTACCTGGACGGCAAGATGCGGGAGATCCGCAGCGGCGGCAAGGTCATCGGCGCCGACCGGGTCGCGGTGATGGCTGCCCTGAACATCACCCACGATCTGCTGCACAAGCAGCAGAACCTCGACAAGCAGGCCACCGTCACCCGCGATCACGTGCGCGACCTGCTCGGCCGGGTAGACAACGCACTCGACGAAACCGATGGCCGTGGCGTCTGACCAACGGTCGTCCTTTTGCGTTATACTGGCCGCAGCTCCCTGGAGTGTGCGCCAGTTGGTTGATGTCCCTGAGCCGATACGCACAACCCCGGGGGTTGTCAGTTGAGGCCGGTGTGCATGTCCGCTTGACGGAAAGCCTTAAGGTTTCCTGCAACCTCCACCTTGAACTTTCGGGTTCAAGGGCTAAACCGACAGCGGCATGCTGGGGAGTCACAAATTTACAGCCCGCTGCTGGCCCAGGCCAGCAGCGGGCTTTTTGTTGGTGGCGGGCGCCCAGGGATGCACGGCGCAGTCGGAACCACAAGGGGATCGGCCCATGATCGAAGCCAGCAACCTGACCCGCGCCCAGCTGCGCCGCACGCTACGCAAGACCCGCCGCGAACTGCCCAGGGCCGCGCAACGCCAGGCGGCCGCAGCGCTGTATCGCCAAGTGGCCCAGCACCCGCTCTTTCGCCGCGCGCGCAGCGTCGCCCTGTACCTGGCCAATGATGGTGAGATCGACCCGCACCTGCTGGTCAAAGCCGCCCATGCCCGCGGCAAGCAGGTGTACCTGCCGGTACTGAAATCCTGGCCGCGCACCAGCATGGTGTTCCAGCGTCTCGATGCGCACGAAAAACTGGCGGCCAACCGTTTCGGGATTCCCGAACCGCGCCGCAACGGCAAGCGTCAGCGCAAGATATGGACGCTGGACCTGATGCTATTGCCCCTGGTGGGCTTCGATCAGCATGGCGGTCGGCTCGGTATGGGCGGCGGCTTCTACGATCGCAGCCTGGCCTATCGGGCGCTGCGCAAAAATTGGCACAAACCGACACTGCTCGGGCTGGCCCACCGCTGCCAGCAGGTGGACAGACTGGCCATGGCCAGCTGGGACGTACCCCTGGATGCCACCGTGACCGATGGCGGCTGGTACTAGGGTCAGAGCCGGGCTCGCACCGCCTCGGTAGGCGGTTTACCCTGCTGCCACTGGCTTTGCGTATAGCCCGTGGTCACCATGCCAAGGCTGAATACCAGCACCAGCATCCACAACAAATCAGGCTTGCGCCGCATACCACCACCTCCAACCGAAAAACCCGTTACGCAGCCCCTGCAGCGCACCGACTCCGAGAGCAAAGTTCATGCCCTTTTGGCTGATGAAATCCGAACCCGACGAACTGTCCATCCATGACCTGCAGCGCCTGGGCAAGACCCGCTGGGATGGCGTGCGCAATTACCAGGCGCGCAACTTCATCCGCAGCATGCAGGCCGGCGATCAGGTCCTGTTCTATCACTCCAGCTGCCCGCAGCCTGGCGTGGCCGGCATCGCCCGGATAGAAGGCAAGCCCTACCCGGATCCCGCCGCGCTGGACCCACAGAGCCATTACTTCGATGCCAAGGCCAGCGCCGACAAGAACCCATGGACGGCCATCGACGTAAGCTTCGTGGAGGCGTTCAGGCAGGTCATTCCCCTAGCCGAACTGAAGGCGCAAACGGCGCTGGCAGAGCTGGCCTTGGTGCACAAAGGCAGTCGCCTGTCGGTGATGCCGGTTACCGAAGCGCAGTGGACGGCGATCCTGCTGCTGAAGTGATCAGCCCTGCAGGATCAGGTTGTTGAACAGCAGGTCCTCGACCAGCGGCTGGCCTTCCTCGTCGGTCAGCACCTGCTGCACCTGCTTGAGGGCTTCCTGGCGCAGTTTTTCCTTGGCATCCGGGGTGGCCAGGTTCTCTTCGGTCTGCTGGGAAAACAGCATCACCAGCTGATTGCGGATCAGCGGCTCGTGATGAGTGACCTTGGCCTCGGCGTCGGCACCGGTAACGCGCAGTGCCACATCGGCCTTGTAGTACTTGAGCTTGGGCCCGGCACCAAAGTTGCCGACCAGGGCGGGCGTCAGGCTGTGGTAGATCACCTGGGGCACGGCGCCCTCACCTTCGCCTTCCTTCTTTTCTTCGTTGGCGAACGCCGGGATCGACAGTGCGCAGGCAAGCAGAAGCGTGATGAGGGTTTTCACGGGGGCAATCTCCATTGAGTTGCCGGCAAGCATAGCAACGCGCGGCGCAGACCCCAATGCTTATGGCGGGTTATCAGACGGGGCCATGCTCGTTGACCGGCCATCCGGCCCACCTAAACTGCAGACCTGTTCCGTTCGAGGTATACCGCGATGAAAGCACTGCTCTGCAAAGCCTTCGGCCCGGCCGCAACGCTGGTACTGGAGGATGTCGACAGCCCCCGCCCGAAAGGCAACGAGGTGCTGATCGAGGTGCAGGCCGCCGGGGTGAATTTCCCGGACACGCTGATCATCGAAGGCAAGTACCAGTTCAAACCGCCCTTCCCGTTCTCGCCCGGCGGCGAAGTCGCCGGCCTGGTCAGCGCCGTGGGCGACAAGGTCGCCCACCTGAAGACGGGCGACCGGGTGATGGCCCTGACAGGCTGGGGCGGCTTCGCCGAGCAGGTCGCCGCGCCGGCCTACAACGTGCTGCCGGTGCCCGAGAGCATGGAGCTGAACATCGCCGCCGCATTCGGCATGACCTACGGCACCTCGATGCATGCACTGCGCCAGCGCGCCAACCTGCAGCCCGGCGAAACCTTGCTGGTGCTCGGCGCAGCGGGCGGCGTCGGCCTGGCAGCGGTAGAGATCGGCAAGGCCATGGGCGCCCGGGTGATCGCCGCGGCCAGCAGCGCCGAGAAGCTTGAGGTAGCGCGCAACGCCGGCGCCGACGAGCTGATCAACTACAGCGAGCAGAGCCTCAAGGACGAGGTGAAAAGGCTCACAGCTGGCAATGGCGTGGACGTGATCTACGACCCGGTCGGCGGCCCGCTGTTCGAGGAAGCGTTTCGCTGCATGGCCTGGAACGGCCGCTTCCTGGTGGTGGGCTTCGCCGCAGGCGGCGGCATCCCGGCGCTGCCGGCCAACCTGCCGCTGCTCAAGGGTGCATCCCTGGTTGGCGTGTTCTGGGGTTCGTTCGCCGGGCGCCAGCCGGCGGACAACGCCGACAACTTCCGCCAGTTGTTCGCCTGGCATGCCGAGGGCAAGCTCAAGCCGCTGGTATCGCAGACCTTCCCGTTGGAACGCGGTGGCGAGGCGATCGCTGCCCTCGGCCAGCGCAAGGCCGTCGGCAAGCTGGTGGTGACCGTTCGCTGACGGACGCGCGCCAGCTCCTGAAAACAGCAAGCCGCCCGAGGGCGGCTTTTTCGGTCAGCCCCGCGGCGCGTAGGCGAACACGTCGGCGCGCATCTGGTGAGCGTCCATGCCGGACTCCACCAGCGCATCCAGGGTGGCGTAGACCATGCTCGGCGAACCGCTGGCATAGACGTGCAGCGCACGCAGATCGGCGAAGTCTTCTCGAACGGCCTCGTGCAACAGGCCGCAGCGGCCCTGCCAACCGCACTGGTCGCTGACCACCCGATGCAGAGACAGGTTGGGCAGTGCCTGCCACTCGTCCCAATGGGGCAGTTGGTAGAAGTCTTCGGGACGCCGCGCCCCCCAATACAGATGCACCGGGTGCTGGAAACCCCGCGAGCGGCATTCCTCGATCAGGCTGTGCATCTGCGCCATGCCGGTGCCCGCGGCGATCAGCACCAAGGGCCCGTCCGGCAATTCGGCCAGGTGGGCATCGCCGAACGGCAGCTGCACCCGCGCCGTGCCCTGCTCGCGCAACTGCTGCAGCAGGTTCAGGGCACTCGTTTCGCGGCCGAGGATGTGCAGCTCCAGATCACGGCCCTGCTGCGGCGCCGAGGCCAGGGAAAAGGCCGACTTCTCGCCATCCTGACGCTCGATCAACAGGTACTGGCCGGCGTGGTAGCGCGGCGGTTTGCCGGCCGGCGCCCGCAGCAGCACGCGCCACACGTCGCCACCGGCCTCGATGCAATCCACCACCTGGCAACCCAGGCTGCGCACCGGCAATTCGCCGGGCAGCAGTACGCCGTCCCAATGCAGCACGCAGTCTTCCAGCGGCTCGGCGATACAGGTGTACAGCTCGCCATGATCCAGCTCGGCGCCGTTCTGGCGCACGCGGCCCTCCACCAGCAGCGCAGCGCAGACATGGCAGTTGCCGTTGCGACAGCTTTGCGGGCAGCTGTAGCCCAAACGCCGCGCGGCATCGAGGATGGCTTCACCGGCGTCGACATCGAGCACCGCGCCGGAGGGTTGCAGGGTGACCTTCATCAATCGATTCCCAACTCGCTCCACATTTCATCGACCCGCCTGGTGACCGCCTCGTCCTTGACGATGGCGCGGCCCCACTCACGATTGGTTTCTCCCGGCCACTTGTGAGTGGCATCCAGGCCCATCTTCGAACCCAGGCCGGAGATCGGTGAGGCGAAATCCAGGTAGTCGATCGGCGTGTTCTCGATCATCACCGTGTCGCGCTTGGGATCCATGCGCGTGGTGATGGCCCAGATCACGTCGTTCCAGTCGCGGGCATCGATGTCGTCGTCGGTAACGATCACGAACTTGGTGTACATGAACTGGCGCAGGAACGACCACACGCCGAGCATCACGCGTTTGGCGTGCCCTGGGTATTGCTTCTTCATGGTCACCACCGCCATGCGGTAGGAACAGCCTTCCGGCGGCAGGTAGAAGTCGGTGATCTCCGGGAACTGCTTCTGCAGGATCGGCACGAACACCTCGTTCAGCGCCACGCCGAGAATCGCCGGCTCATCTGGCGGCCGGCCGGTGTAGGTGCTGTGATAGATCGGGTCGCGGCGCCGGGTGATGCGCTCGACCGTGAACACCGGGAAGGTGTCGACCTCGTTGTAGTAACCGGTGTGGTCGCCATAGGGGCCTTCCGGCGCGGTCTCGCCCGGATGGATCACGCCCTCGAGAACGATCTCGGCACTGGCAGGCACCTGCAGATCGCTGCCGATGGCCTTGACCAGTTCGGTGCGATGGCCACGCAACAGACCCGCGAAGGCGTATTCGGAGAGCGTGTCGGGCACCGGCGTCACGGCACCGAGGATGGTCGCCGGGTCCGCGCCCAGGGCCACGCACACCGGATAGGGTTTGCCCGGATGCTTCTGGCACCACTCGCGATAATCCAGCGCGCCGCCGCGGTGGCTGAGCCAGCGCATGATCACCTTGTTGCGGCCGATCACCTGCTGGCGGTAGATGCCGAGGTTCTGGCGTTCCTTGTTCGGCCCCTTGGTGATGGTCAGGCCCCAGGTGATCAGCGGCGCCACGTCGCCGGGCCAGCAATGCTGGATCGGCAGCTTGGCCAGGTCGACGTCGTCGCCCTCCTCGACCACTTCGTGGCACGGCGCATCCTTGAGCACCTTGGGCGCCATGCTGATGACCTTCTTGAAGATCGGCAGCTTGCTCCAGGCATCCTTGAGGCCCTTCGGCGGCTCGGGCTCCTTGAGAAAGGCCAGCAGCTTGCCGATTTCGCGCAGCTCGGAAACGTCCTCGGCGCCCATGCCCAGCGCCACGCGCTTGGGTGTGCCGAACAGGTTGCCGAGCACCGGAACGCTGTGGCCGGTGGGGTTCTCGAACAGCAGTGCCGGGCCGCCCTTGCGCAGGGTACGGTCGCACACTTCGGTCATTTCCAGGATCGGCGATACCGGCGCCTTGATGCGCTTGAGCTCGCCGCGCGCTTCCAGGCCGCGGATAAAGTCGCGCAGATCGCGATACTGCATGCTGGAACCTCACTCGAATCGGGGCGCAAAGTTTAGCGCCGAAGTCGGACTTGCAGAACAGTCGATATTACAGACAGACAAAAGCCGGGTTTCCCCGGCTTTTTTGTGCCACCAGTAAATGCTGGATCGTAGCGAGCGAAGGTCAGGCGAGGACTAGGCGCCCCCACGAAAACCGGCGAAAAAGCGGAGTGTACTTTTGTACATTAGCATGACTCGCTCCGCTCGCCCCTTCGGGGCCGCACTAAAGTGCGTTAGCCGCAAGCGGCTTTTTGAGCCGGTTTTCAACGAAGCATGGCATTCGCGCAGTAGATCCGCTTACTTGCGCTTCATGGACATGAAGAACTCGTCGTTAGTTTTGGTCGCCTTGAGCTTGTCGATCAGGAACTCGATGGCGGCGATTTCGTCCATCGGGTGCAGCAGCTTGCGCAGGATCCACATGCGCTGCAGTTCGTCTTCGGCGGTCAGCAGCTCTTCGCGGCGGGTACCGGCGCGGTTGATGTTGATGGCCGGGAATACGCGCTTCTCGGCGATACGGCGATCCAGGGGCAGCTCCATGTTGCCGGTACCCTTGAATTCTTCGTAGATCACTTCGTCCATCTTCGAGCCGGTTTCCACCAGCGCGGTGGCGATGATGGTCAGCGAGCCGCCTTCCTCGATGTTACGCGCGGCGCCGAAGAAACGTTTCGGCTTCTCCAGGGCGTGGGCGTCGACACCACCGGTCAGCACCTTGCCGGAGCTTGGGATCACGGTGTTGTAGGCACGGGCCAGACGGGTGATGGAGTCGAGCAGGATGACCACATCCTTCTTGTGCTCGACCAGGCGCTTGGCCTTCTCGATGACCATCTCGGCCACCTGCACGTGGCGGGTCGGCGGCTCGTCGAAGGTGGAAGCGACCACTTCGCCGCGCACGGTGCGCTGCATCTCGGTCACTTCTTCCGGACGCTCGTCGATCAGCAGAACGATCAGGTGGCATTCGGGGTTGTTACGGGTGATGTTCGAGGCGATGTTCTGCAGCATGATGGTCTTGCCCGCTTTCGGCGGGGCGACGATCAGGCCGCGCTGGCCCTTGCCAATCGGCGCGCAGAGGTCGATCACGCGGCCGGTGATGTCCTCGGTGGAGCCATTGCCGGCTTCCATGGTCAGGCGCTGGTTCGGGAACAGCGGCGTCAGGTTCTCGAACAGGATCTTGTTCTTGGCGTTTTCCGGGCGGTCGAAGTTGATGCTGTCGACCTTGAGCAGGGCGAAGTAACGCTCGCCTTCTTTCGGCGGGCGGATCTTGCCGACGATGGTGTCACCGGTACGCAGGTTGAAGCGGCGGATCTGGCTCGGCGAGACGTAGATGTCATCGGGGCCGGCGAGATAGGAAGCGTCTGCGCTGCGCAAGAAGCCGAAGCCGTCCTGGAGGATCTCCAGCACGCCGTCACCGGAAATTTCTTCACCGCCTTTGGCGTGTTTCTTCAACAGCGAGAAGATCACGTCCTGCTTGCGCGAGCGGGCCATGTTCTCGATGCCCATCTGCTCGGCCATTTCCAGCAGTTCGGTAATCGGCTTTTGCTTGAGTTCAGTCAGATTCATATAGGAATGACGTATTTATAGAGGAGGGAATGGTAAGCATTGAGCTTGAGAGGCCGCACCGCGAGGAGGCGACAGGCGCCCGCTTTATTGTCGAATGTTCGATTAGGAATGCGTCGGCAGCGGCGTGCAGGGGGTCGCTTAGGAAAAGCGACGGCCCCGAATGTAACATCGGCTTTGCGAAGGCGTCTAGCCTTCAGGCAGAAAAAAGCCCCGTTGTCTACGGGGCTTTTCGGCGACGCTTTACAGGTTGGCGTCGATGAAGGCGGCCAGCTGCGACTTGGACAGGGCGCCGACCTTGGTGGCTTCGACGCTGCCGTTCTTGAACAGCATCAGGGTCGGGATGCCACGCACGCCATACTTGGGTGGCGTGTCCTGGTTTTCGTCGATGTTCAGTTTGCAGACCTTCAGCTTGCCCTGGTACTCCTTGGAGATCTCGTCCAGCACCGGAGCGATCATCTTGCACGGGCCGCACCACTCGGCCCAGTAGTCGACCAGTACCGGCCCGTCTGCCTGGATGACGTCCTGGTCGAAGCTGGCATCGCTTACATTGGTGATGAATTCACTCATGGGAAGTCTCCGTGTTGGCACGCAATAACGATAAAAGTGGCGGCCATGATAGCCCGGCTCGCGTGACACAGGAAGGCGCCCGCCATTGAGCGTAGCCATAGAGGCTATCGATACGGCCAATGGACGCCGCCGCCGATGACGCGCAATGGAGACGGCCCGCAGGCAGCTGGCGCAATGCCTGCACCGTGCGTATCCGTTGGCGTGCGCGGCCTATCGTGGCACGATGGCGGGGTTCTGCATCGAGATTGACTGATCATGCCGCAAACCCATTCCGAGTCCTTTCCCCTGGTCGCCGCCATCGACCTGGGCTCCAACAGCTTTCACATGGTGCTGGCCAAGGCCGACCATGGCGAGATCCGTATTCTTGAACGGCTCGGTGACAAGGTACAGCTGGCGGCGGGCATCGACGAACACCGCCAGCTCAGCGAAGAGGCCATGCAACGCGGCCTCGACTGCCTGAGCCGCTTCGCCCAACTGACCAACAGCCTGCCCCAGGGCGCGGTGCGCATCGTCGGCACCAACGCCCTGCGCGAGGCGCGCAACCGCGCCGAATTCATCCGCCGGGCCGAGGCGCTGCTGGGCCATCAGGTGGAAGTGATCTCGGGGCGCGAGGAAGCGCGCCTCATCTATCTGGGCGTGTCCCATTCGATCGCCGATACCCCGGGCAAGCGCCTGGTCGCCGATATCGGCGGCGGCAGTACCGAATTCATCATCGGCCAGCGCTTCGAGCCGTTGCTGCGCGAAAGCCTGCAGATGGGCTGCGTCAGCTACACCCAGCGCTATTTCAAGGATGGCAAGATCACCCCGGCTCGCTATGCCCAGGCCTATACGGCGGCGCGCCTGGAGATCATGGGCATCGAGCACGGCCTGACCCGCCTCGGCTGGCAGGATGCGGTGGGCGCCTCGGGTACCATCAAGGCCATCGGCCTGGCGATCCAGTCCGCGGGGCTGAGCAACAACGGCGAAGTCACCGCCGAAGGCCTGGCCTGGCTCAAGCGCAAGGTGTTCAAGTGCGGCGATGTCGAGCGCCTTGACCTCGACGGTCTGAAACCCGACCGCCGACCGATCTTCCCGGCCGGTCTGGCCATCCTCGAAGCCATCTTCGACGCCTGCGAGCTGAACCGCATGAGCCACTCCGAAGGCGCGCTGCGCGAGGGCGTGCTCTACGACCTGCTCGGCCGTCATCAGCATGAGGACGTGCGCGAGCGCACCCTGTCGGCATTCATGGAGCGCTACCACGTCGACCAGGAACAGGCGGCGCGGGTGGAAGCCAAGGCGCTGTCGGCGCTGGACAAGGTCGCCAAGGATTGGGAGCTGACCGACGACTGGCACCGCGAACTGCTCAGCTGGGCTGCCAAGGTGCACGAAGTCGGCCTGGACATCGCCCACTACCAGTACCACAAGCACGGCGCCTACCTGATCGAGCACTCCGACCTGGCCGGCTTCTCGCGCCAGGATCAGCAGATGCTCGCCCTGCTGGTGCGTGGCCACCGCCGCAACATCCCCCGGGAAAAGCTCACCGAGTTCGGTGCCGAGGGGGTCAAGCTGGTGCGCCTGTGCGTACTGCTGCGCTTCGCCATCCTGTTCCACCACATTCGTGGCAGCCAGAACATGCCCACGGTGCGCCTGAAGGTCGGCCCGTCCAGCCTGGCCATCGAATTTCCCCAGGGCTGGCTGGCCGCCAACCCGCTGACCCAGGCGGATTTCGAAAGCGAAGCCGAGTGGCTCAAGCGCATCGACATGACCCTGACCGTCAGCTGACCGCGGCGCCTGGATCAGGTGCCCGAGGGCTGCCACGCGATAATCAGGCCTTCCTGGCGGGCGAACCGCGGCAGGTGATCGTCGAGCACCGCGCGGATGCGCGCCGCAGCGCCTTCATCCGGCGCCTCGCAGGCGAAACGCAGCCCCTGCGCATCGGCGTACATCCAGCACAGCCCGAACGGAAAATCGGCTCTCGCCTGCCGCTCATCGAACTCGACAGCGATCTTGTGGCGAAAATGTTTGCACAGCTTGGTCATGTACAGCGTGGCCGACGCGGTGGCCACGGCGCCTTGGAAACGGATCATGCAGGGCTCTCACGGTTTATTTCTTATGGGTGTCGCGGTAACGGCGCGGGCGACGCATGGCCCGCGCCGTGCGGCTCAGAAGTCGTAGCTCAGGCTGGTGTAGAAGGTGCGCCCCGGCTCGTTGTAGGTGTAGGCGCCGGCCTGCACGGCATTGCCTTCGCGGTACAGGCGCTTGTCGAAGAGATTGTTGACACCCGCCCCGACGCTCCAGCCGTCGCCCAGCCGATAAGTGCCGCTCAGTCCGGCCAGGGCATAGGGTGATACCTCCCGGCGCGCCTCGCCGCTCAGCAGGTTGCCCTGGTAGTCGTACTTGCCGGGGGTCTGCCGGCCGTACCAGGTCACCGTCGCCTGCAGGGCCAGGGGCTCGCTGACCTGCCAGTCGAGCGTCGAGTTGACGGTGAACTCGGGAATGATCGACAGCGGTTCGCCGGTTTGCTTGTTGGTCGACTGCAGCATGTAGGTGAAGTTGGTGCTCCAGTCCAGCGCCGGGCTGAGCGGCACCTTGAGGGTGCCTTCCAGGCCCTCGACGACCGCCCGGGGCACGTTCTCCCAGCGGAAGATGTCGGCGTTGGCGTAGCCGGCATTGCTGCCACCGGTGGCGCTGCCGACCGCCGTTCTGCCGGCCTCGATCTTGTTGCGGTAGTCGTTGCGGAACCAGGTGATGCCGGCCACCCAGCCGTCACGCTTGAACTCGATGCCCAGTTCCTTGTTGATGCTGGTTTCGGCGTCCAGGCCGTCGTTGCCCTGCAGGTAGCAGCTGCCGCCGGCGCCCCAACAGCCCTGCCCACGGCTGTAGAGCAGGTAATTGGGGTTGAGCTGGAACAGGTTGGGTGCCTTGTAGGCGCGGGCGATACCGGCCTTGACCACCAGTTCGTCGCTAAGCTCGTGGGACAGGTTGAGCGACGGGCTCCAGTTGCCGCCCACCACGCTGTGCCGGTCGAAACGCAGGCCTGGCGTCAGGGTGGTGCCCGGCCGCAGTTCGATGTTGTCCTCGATGAACACCGAGGCGATGCGCGCCGACGAATCGGTGGGCCGCGAACTGCCACTGATGCCCGGTACCGAGCCCGCCTCGCTGGTGGTCTGGGTGTTGGAGAACGGGTCATCCATGCGTTGCTCGCTCCACTCCGCGCCGAGCGTCAGCACCTGCTCCAGCGCACCGGAAAGCGGCAGGTTGACCTCGCTGTGGGCGGTGGTGCTCTGCAGCTCGATGGTGCCGAACAGGCTGCCATTGATGTTGCCTTCCGGCCCACCGGCCAGGCCTTCCTGCAAGCGGCGGTTGCGGGTCTTCTCGTACTGCAGGTAGTTCAGGGTGGTGCCGAACGCCCAGTCACCGTGGTGGGTGATGGCGTAGTTCTCGCGGTAGACCACGTTGGTTGCCCGGCCCAACCAGGGCGAACGGAAGCCGGCGAGCGTCGCCGAGGCGCTGTTGTTCATGCTGTCGCCGGCGTAGATGTTGCCCTGGCGGCTGAAACCGGCCTCGAGATCGAGGCTCTGCTCGTCGTTCAGGCGCCAGGACAAGAGGCTGTTGATGTCCTTGTTGCGCACGCCTTCGCGGCCCGCCGTGGAACGCGCGGTCGGGTCGATGGTATGGCCGCTGTTGATGTCCTCGTCGTCGGCATCGGTCTTGTTCAGGTTGCCATACAGGCGGTACGACAGGTTCTCCGCCAGCGGCCCGCTGAGGCCGAAGTTGAAGCGCCGCGTGGCGCCCTCCTCGCTGTGCTGCGGCGCGTTGGCGTACAGGCTGAGGTTGCCATGGTGCTCCAGATCGGCCTTTTTGGTGATGATGTTGATCACCCCGCCTGCCGCGCCGCTGCCATAGCGCGCCGCGGCCGGGCCGCGCAGCACCTCGATGCGCTCGACCTGCTCGGCCGGCACCCAGTTGGTGTCGCCGCGGGTGTCACGGTCACCGCGCCAGCCATAGCGCACCGCATTGCGCGAACTGATCGGTTTGCCGTCGACCAGGATCAGGGTGTTCTCCGGCCCCATGCCGCGGATATCGATCTGCCGGTTGTTGCCACGCGCACCGGAGCCGCTGTTGCCGGTCAGGTTGACGCCGGGCTGCTTGCGGATGATATCGGCCAGGTCGTTGGCCGGCGGCGCCTTGCGGATGTCCTCGGCACTGATCAGCGAAACGCCCGGCGCCTGCTTGAGCTCTTCCTGGGCCGTGGCCATGACCCGGGTCTCCTCCAGCTCGACGGCCCGATCGACCGGTTCCTGAGCCAGCGCGACCGATCCGCCCGCCAGCAGCATCGCCAGTGCCAGCCGATTGAGTGCCCAAACCCCGTGACCTGTATTCATGAACTGCTTCCTTCCCCAGATAAATACGCAATCGATTCGTATTTGCATGAGGAGATTTTCCCACGGCAAAACGGCCAAAAGGTTTGCGCAAACAACGATGATGTTTGCGCCAGATCAACCCACCAGGCATTTACGCTTAGGAATCATTTGCATTTAGGTATCTGCCAACGTTAGGCTTCCCGGGCGTTTCCGATCAGGGTGCAGACGAATCCATCCATGGTTCGCGGCCGGTACCTGGCCCGCCACAAGCGGGTACTCGGACTCGCGCCAGCCTTCCTTCATCCCGCTGCGAGCACGCGCCGAATGAGCGCCCACGGCAGCCGTCACACCAGCCGCGAGGCCTCGATCATGAACACCGTCCTTCATCCCCAGGAGCTGATCCGCCAGATCGGCCCTGAACTGGGCCCGCAACTGCGCCTGATCGACAGTGAATCCTCACAAGCCAACCTGTTTCGCGGCAAGCTGCGCTGGCTGCACCTGCGCTCGGGCCTGTCGCTGCATTGCAGCGACTGCCATGAGCTGAGCACCTTCAGCACGCAACTGCAGATCGAGCCGCGCCTGAACTTCGTGCTGTTTCTCGACGGCCACAGCGACGTGCGCTACGACGACCGCGCGGTACGCTTCGGCGCCGCGCACGGGCGTGGTGAAGGCATCGCGGTGTCGCTGGCCGAACCGGTGCTGTTCTCCCGCCAGGCGCGGCGCGGCAGCCATATCCGCAAGCTGGTGATCAGCCTGTCGCCGCAGTGGCTGGACGCCGGCGGCCTGGACGGGCAGAACCAGTGTGCGGCGATCGAACGCTTCAGCCGCCAGCACCTGGCCATGCTGCGCTGGCAACCCTCGGCGCGGCTGCGCACCCTGGCCGAGCAGATTCTCAACCCGCCGGGCTACAACCCGCTGCTGGAGAACCTCTACCTGGAAAGCCGCAGCCTGGAAATCGCCGGCGAGGCCCTGGCGATGATCAGCCAGCAAGGCACCCAGCCGCCGCAGGGCCTGCGCCCCCACGAACACCAGCGCATCCGCCGCGTGCTGGAACTGCTCGACAGTGGCCAGGCCGATCACTGGAACACCGAGGCCATCGCCCGCGAGGCCGGCATCAACATCAACAGCCTGCAACGCCAGTTCCAGGCCAGCCAGGGCATGACGCTGTTCGAGTACCAGCGCGTGCGCAAGCTCAAACAGGCTCGCGAAGCCCTCGAACGCGACGGTATCAGCGTGACCGAGGCAGCCTGGCGGGCGGGCTATGGCAGTGCGGCCAACTTCGCCACGGCGTTCAAACGCCAGTTCGGCCTGACGCCCAGGCAGGTGCGCAGCAAGCTCTAGAACGGCCGCGTTCCAGCGCCTCGGGCAACAGCGCCAGCCGCTCGGGGCCGCATCGCGCGGCCCTGCCGAGGTTTGTAACTATTTTTGACAGCGGCGCAGACCTGCAGGCTAGAATCGGGCTCGCTTTTCCGCCCGTGGAGTCATGTCGCCTTGGATGCCAGCACCATCAACAGCCTCCTGCTCGTCGGCGCCCTCATGGTCGGTGCGAGCATCATGGTCAGCTCGCTGTCCTCGCGCCTTGGCATCCCGATTCTGGTCATCATCCTCGCTGTCGGCATGGTCGCCGGCGTCGACGGTGGCGGCATCATCTTCAACAACTACCCGACCGCCTATCTGGTGGGCAACCTGGCGCTGGCGGTGATCCTGCTCGACGGCGGCGTGCGCACCCGGGTCGGCAGCTTCCGGGTGGCCTTGTGGCCCGCCCTGTCGCTGGCCACGGTCGGCGTACTGATCACCACGGTGCTGACCGGGATGGTCGCGGCCTGGCTGTTCGACCTGAGCCTGATGCAGGGCCTGCTGATCGGCGCCATCGTCGGTTCCACGGACGCCGCGGCGGTGTTCTCGCTGCTTGGCGGCAAGGGCCTCAACGAGCGGGTCAGCGCGACCCTGGAAATCGAATCCGGCAGCAACGACCCGATGGCGGTGTTTCTCACCGTCACGCTGATCGACATGCTCGCCAAGGGCCAGGGCGAATTCCACCTGAGTTTCCTCGGCCACCTGCTGCAGGAGTTCGGCATCGGAGCGGTGCTCGGCCTGGGCGGCGGCTGGCTGTTGCTGAAGATCATCAATCGCCTGCACCTGGCCCACGGCCTGTACCCGTTGCTGGTGGTCAGTGGCGGCCTGCTGGTGTTCGCCCTGACCAACGCCCTGCACGGCAGCGGTTTCCTGGCCGTGTACCTGTGCGGCCTGGTGCTGGGCAACCGGCCGATCCGCTCGCGCCACGGCATCCTGCACATGCTCGACGGCATGGCCTGGCTGGCGCAGATCGGCATGTTCCTGGTGCTCGGCCTGCTGGTCACGCCCCACGACCTGCTGCCCATCGCCCTGCCGGCCCTGGGCCTGGCGCTGTGGATGATTCTCATCGCGCGGCCGCTGTCGGTGCTGGTCGGGCTCAGCCCGTTCCGCGCCTTCCATACCAAGGAGAAGGTGTTCATCGCCTGGGTCGGCCTGCGCGGTGCGGTGCCGATCATTCTCGCCGTGTTCCCGATGATGGCCGGGCTGCCCCATGCCCAGCTGTATTTCAACCTGGCGTTCTTCATCGTGCTGGTATCGCTGCTGCTGCAGGGCGCCAGCCTGCCGTGGGTGGCCAAGGCCCTGAAGGTGACGGTGCCGCCCGACCCGGCACCGATCTCCCGGGCCGGCCTGGAAGTGCACCCGACCAGCCAGTGGGAGCTGTTCGTCTATCGCCTGGGCGCGGAAAAGTGGTGCATCGGCGCGCCGCTGCGCGACCTGAAGATGCCGGACTCCACCCGCGTCGCCGCGCTGTTTCGCCACCACCAGCTGCTGCACCCGTCCGGCAGCACGGTGCTGGAGGCCGGCGACATGCTCTGCGTGATCGGCCATGAACACGACCTGCCAGCCCTCGGCAAGCTGTTCAGCCAGGCACCGCAGCGCGGCATGGACCTGCGCTTCTTCGGCGACTTCGTGCTCGAAGGCGACGCCCAGCTCGGCGCCATCGCCGCGCTCTACGGCCTGGCCACCACCGACCTCGACCCCTCGCTGACCCTGGGCCGCTTCATCAACCAGCAGATCGGCGGCGGGCCGGTGGTCGGCGATCAGGTCGAGTGGCAGGGCCTGACCTGGACGGTCGCCGAGATGGACGGGAACAAGATCCGCAAGGTCGGCGTCAGATTCCCCGAAGGCGTCCGCCCGGGCCCTGGTCTGTCGTTCTGACAACCGCCCACCAGCCCGCCCGTCAGCGCCCTGCCGAGCCGGCGGGGCCGATGCGCGGCAGCGTGTGACAGATCGCCGCGCGGGACTTCTCACCAGTCTGTAGACTCAGCAGGACTCCACCCCCGCGATCATGACCATGCACTCTTTCCGTCGTTTGCTTGCCGTTTTCCTGCTGGGCCTGTGCCTGGCCAATTCGCCCGCCTGGGCCGACGCCAACCCGACCGCTGCCGACGTGCAGCGCAGCCTGGACACCCTGGCCGACCGCAAGCTGGTCGAGCCCGAGCAGAGCCTGGTGCGCCAGACGCTGGAAAGGACCCTGGATGCGCTCAAGGCCCAGGCCGATAGCCAGCAGAAGCTGGCCGCGCTGGAGAAGCAGCTGGCCCAGGCGCCCCGCCAGACCCAGGACGCCCACCGCGAACTGGAGAAGCTCAAGGCCACCAAGGTGGTGCCCGTGGCCCAGCGCTACGCCACCACCAGCGTCGCCCAATTGGAGCAGATTCTCAGCGAGCGCAGCGCCCAGCTCAGCGACTGGCAGAAGCAGCTCAACGATGCCAACACCCTGATCATCACCGCACAGACACGCCCCGAGCGTGCCCAGGCCGAGATCAGCGGCAACCAGACCCGTGCCCAGCAGATCAACACCCTGCTCAAGAACGGCCGCGAGGACGGCAAGGCGCTGAGCGCCGAGCGCGTCGCCCAGCTCAAGGCCGAGCTGGCCCAACTGGGCGCCCTGACCCAGCTGCGCCGCCAGGAGATGGCCGGCAACAGCGTGCTGCAGGACCTGGGCAGCGCCCAGCGCGACCTGCTCGACGAGCGCATCAAGCGCCTGGACGTGGAGCTGCAGGACCTGCAGAACCTGATCAACGAAAAGCGCCGCGACCAGTCCGAACGCACCGTCGCCGAGCAGTCCATGGAGGCGCAGAAGGTCGGCGGCTCCGATACCCTGCTGTCACGCGAGAGCGCGCTGAACCTCAAGCTGTCCGACTACCTGCTGCGCGGCACCGACCGTCTCAACGAGCTGACCCAGCTCAACCTGCGCACCCAGCAGCAGCTCGACACCCTGAACCAGACCGACCAGGCCCTCGACGAGCAGATCAGCGTGCTGCAGGGCAGCCTGCTGCTGTCCAAGATCCTCTACAAGCAGAAGCAGGCACTGCCCAAGCTCAAGCTCGATAGCGGTCTGGCCGACGAAATCGCCGACATCCGCCTCTACCAGTTCGAGCTCAACCAGCAGCGCGAGCAGATTTCCAACCCCGGCGCCTACGTCGACAAGCAGCTGGCCGCCCAGCCGCCGGAAAGCGTGACGCCGGAACTGCGCGAATCCCTGCTGGACCTGATCGACACCCGCCGCGTGCTGCATGACCAACTCAATCGCGAGCTCAATGCGCTGCTCAACGAATCGATCACCCTGCAGCTCAACCAGAAACAGCTGCAGGACACCGCCACGGCCCTGCGCGCCACCCTCGACGAGCAGATGTTCTGGATCCCCAGCAACAACCCGCTCAACCTCGACTGGTTCAAGAGCGCCCCAGCCCAGCTGCAGCGGCAGATTTCCGACCTGCCCTGGCTCGACAACATCAGCCAGCTCGGCGCCGGCCTGATCGAGCGGCCGCTGCTGTTCCTGCCGTTGCTGCTGGTGATGGGCCTGCTGCTGTTCAAGCGTCGCTACCTGAGCCAGAAACTCACCGACCTGCACAAGGACATCGGCCACTTCAAGCGTGACAGCCAGCTGCACACGCCGGTGGCGATCCTCCTCAACGTGTTGCTGGCCCTGCCCGGCACCCTGCTCCTGGCGCTGTGCGGCTTCGCCCTGCAGATGGACGCCCGCGGCCTGAACGTCAACCTGGGATCGGCCTTCCTCGGCATGGCCCAGGCCTGGCTGGTGTTCTACACCGTGTACCGCATCTTCACCCCGGGCGGCGTGGCCGAGCTGCACTTCCACTGGGCCCGTGCCCATGTGGCCTACCTGCACCGGCAGATCCGCTGGCTGGGCGTGGTGGTGATGGCGCTGGTGGCGGTGGTCACCGTCGCCGAGCACCAGCCGTCGAGCCTGTCCGACGACGTCATCGGCATCGCCGTGGTACTGACCTGCTACGGCCTGATGATCTGGCTGCTGCAGAAACTGCTGCTGCGTGGCCCGGCCCGGGAGAACGCCTCGACCTTCCGCATGTTCATCGGCGTGCTGTTCAGCATGCTGCCGCTGGGCCTGTTCCTGGCGGTGTGCTTCGGTTACTACTACACCGCCCTGAAGCTCAGCGACCGGTTGATCGACACCCTCTACCTGCTGTTGATCTGGCTGGTGGTCGAGGCGGTGTTCGTGCGCGGCCTGGCGGTCGCCGCGCGGCGCCTGGCCTATCAGCGCGCCACCGCGAAACGCGAAGCGCAGACCACCGAGGACAGCGAGGGCACCGAAATCCAGCTGGAAACCCCGCGCCTGGACATCGAACAGGTCAACCAGCAGTCCCTGCGCCTGATCCGCCTGACCCTGCTGGGCAGCTTCATCGCCGCCATGTACTGGGTGTGGGCCGACCTGATCTCGGTATTCGCCTACCTCGACAACATCACCCTCTACGAATACAACAGCAGTACCGTGGTCGGCAGCGCCGCCTCGCTGGTGCCGATCAGCCTGCTCGATGCCCTGTACGCGCTGATCATCGCCGCCATCACCCTGGCCCTGGGCCGCAACCTGCCGGGCCTTCTGGAAGTGCTGGTGCTGTCGCGCCTGCGCCTGGCCCAGGGCAGCGCCTATGCCACCACCACCCTGCTGTCGTACGTGATCTTCGGCACCGGTATCGTGGTCACCCTGTCGACCCTGGGGGTCAGCTGGAACAAGCTGCAATGGCTGGTCGCCGCGCTGTCGGTGGGTATCGGTTTCGGCATGCAGGAGATCTTCGCCAACTTCATCTCCGGCCTGATCATCCTCTTCGAGCGCCCGGTGCGCATCGGCGACCTGGTCACCATCGGCGGCGTGACCGGCACGGTGAAGCGCATCCACATCCGCGCCACCCACATCATCGACAGTGATCGCAAGGAAGTGATAGTGCCGAACAAGACGTTCGTCACCAGCCAGTTGATCAACTGGACCCTGACCGATACGGTGACCCGCATCGTGCTGACCTTCAAGGTCAACCGCGGCGCCGACCTGGAGAAGGTCCGTACCCTGCTGCTGCAGGCCGCCCAGGAGAATTCGCGGGTGATGCGCGACCCGGCACCGACCGCCCAGCTCAGCCTGTACGCGCCGGATGGCCTGACCCACGAGCTGAAGTTCTACGTCAAGGAACTGGGCGACCGCGGTACCGCGACCGATGAGCTCAACCGCCGTATCGACCAGCTGTTCGCCGACAACGACATCAACCTGTCCAGCACGCCGAAGATGGACATCGTGCTCAGCCGCGCAGCGGCGCCCCACGACACGCTCAAGCTGGATGACGAGCAACTGGCGAGCGCCGAGCAAGCCGAGAAAAAACACGAGGCCAAACCATGAAAACCCTCGACACCCTGACCTTCGACAATCGTTTCGCCGGCCTGGGTGACGGGTTTTCCACGCATATATTGCCCGAGCCCATCGCCGAGCCGCGTCTGGTGGTGGTCAGCGACAGTGCCCTGGCCCTGCTCGATCTCGACCCGCGCGAAGCGCAGCGCGAGGTATTCGCCGAGCTGTTCTCCGGCAACCAGCTGTGGAGCGACGCCGAGCCGCGCGCCATGGTCTATTCCGGTCATCAGTTCGGCGGCTACTCGCCACGCCTGGGCGATGGCCGCGGCCTGCTGCTCGGCGAAGTGCTCAACGATGCCGGCGAACACTGGGACCTGCACCTCAAGGGCGCCGGCATGACGCCCTACTCGCGCATGGGCGACGGCCGCGCCGTGCTGCGCTCATCGATCCGCGAGTTCCTGGCCAGCGAAGCGCTGCACGCCCTGGGCATCCCCAGCTCGCGGGCGTTGTGCGTGACCGGTTCGAGCACCCCGGTATGGCGCGAGAAGCAGGAAACCGCCGCCATGCTGGTGCGCCTGGCGCCCAGCCATATCCGCTTCGGCCACTTCGAGTACTTCTACTACACGCGCCAGCACGAGCAGCTCAAGCAACTCGCCGATTACGTCATCACGCATCATTACCCGGCCTGCCGCGAGCAACCGCAGCCCTATGCCGCGCTGCTCAAGGCGGTGCTGGAACGCACTGCGGAGATGGTCGCCTGGTGGCAGGCCTACGGCTTCTGTCACGGGGTGATGAACACCGACAACATGTCGATCCTCGGCATCACCTTCGACTTCGGCCCCTACGCCTTTCTTGACGACTTCGATGCCAAGCACATCTGCAACCACTCCGATGACACCGGCCGCTACAGCTTCAGCAACCAGGTGCCCATCGCCCACTGGAACCTCTCGGCCCTCGCCCAGGCGCTGACGCCCCTGGTGGAAGTCGACAGCCTGCGCGAAACCCTCGACCTGTTCCTGCCGATCTACCAGGCCCACTACCACGACCTGATGCGCAAACGGCTGGGCTTCACCAGCGCCGAAGAAGGCGACGAAGAACTGATCCAGCGCCTGCTGACCCTGATGCAAGCCGGCAAGGCCACGGACTACTCGCTGTTCTTCCGCCACCTGGGTGACCAGGCGCCAGCCGAGGCGCTAAAAGTGGTGCGCAACGACTTCGTCGACCTCCAGGGCTTCGATGCCTGGGGCGCCGACTACCTGGCCCGCCTGGACCGCGAAGGCTTCGAACAGAGCGAGCGCCAGGCGCGTATGCACGCGGTCAACCCGCTCTTCGTGCTACGCAACTACCTCGCCCAGGAAGCCATCGCCGCTGCCGAAGCCGGCGATTACGAGCCGGTGCGTGAACTGCATAAGGTCCTGACCCGCCCATTCGACGAGCAGCCGGGCAAGGAGCATTACGCGCAGCGGCCACCGGACTGGGGTAAGCATCTGTCGATCAGTTGTTCTTCGTGAATGCCATATTGAGACCAAGGGAGCTACATCGCGATGGTCACTGATGACTTTCCTCTAGCACAGCAGCTTTTCACTCTTATCGACGACGGGATTCTCGAGGAGTACGACGCTTTTACATTTAGCTGCATCGTTGGCAAGGGTTATATAGATACTCAACTGACGACTGAACTGGGTGATGTACAGAACGCCCAAGCTCGTCATGAGATGAATCACGCAGTGCTGAACGAACTGGTCAGGCAGCTGCAGGCGAACGCGCGGCGACGCGACGAGGGCTGGTCTTCTTTCGTTATGTCTTATCGGCATGGGGAACAAGTGAGCCTGAAGTTCGGTAAAGAGAAAGCCGCGTGGGACACCCGCTGAGCAACGTAGAGCGTATTAGCCAAAGGTGTAATCCGCCAATACGTCTGCACGCATAACTCTGCCCTGTGCAGCATATTGCCCGGCAGGCACTTGCCGTTTACAGGGCAACCTCTTATCGTCGAAACCCTCTGCGGCTGGATACCCGCACGCGTAAACCATTGCCAAAAGGAATTTGCAGTGCACTTCGCCCTACTTCGCAGCTGCGCCACGACCTCGCCGCCTACATCGCCGGGCAGAAGTGCTGTGCTGACACAAATCACGCGAATACGCGAGAGTTCTGTATGCCCACGCGGCAAACTATTGTTTTTTTCTGAGAATTCAGCCTGCACAGCCAATAAGGCAGCGACGTTATACGGAATTCCGCAATAGCGTATTGATAAAGAATTTCTATTTAATCACTGTTAGCCGCTAGCAAAAACCCTAATACTTACTACTTACCCCCGAGGAGGCGACGATTGCGAGACTTCAACAACGATGGACAGATCAATGTTCAGGGTGACTTCAATGTTACGGACCACTCTCAAAATGAGCACAAGTTGCTGATCCATTGTTCAAGCGATGAGTTACTGCAGGAGAGGCCATTCCGGCAGGAAAACATTCGTCTTGAACAAGCCCGCAAGGTCAAAAGGCTCAAACCGCTTTATTCTCTCAGCGTCGCATTTTTTTGCGCTGCGGCAGGTTGGGCAACTTTCAAAGGGAAAGCTGATTTGGCCACCTTAATCCTTGGAGTAGCCTCGCTCTTTCTTGGCTTTCAATCGCTGAAAGCCACGATCGAACCTAATGCATTCCAAATCGAAGAACAGAATGCGGTTAACGAAATCAACAAGCTATTGAAGCAGCGCAGGGTTGAGTGATGGCGGCTAACAAGTCCGTCAACCGGACGCCCAAAAGCTGGGCTTTTGGGTTCCCTCCGCTATGCTCCGGCGCCGATTACGCCTAAACGTTAGAGTTTTGAATATTTTTTGAGTTGACCTATGAGAAAAGAAATTCCGGCTCCGGTGATAGCCGTACTCTCAGAGAATATGCCCGACTTGGAGAGTCATGCGAGCTTAGACAATCTTTTCTCTTATGCAGAGGCACCGGGAGAGCCACCCGAGGGCTCAAAACAAGTAAAAGTCCAAGCATGGCTGCGGCGCGTCAATAAAGAAACAGAAAGACCCTTAGTGGTTTTAGGCCGCATAATTGAGTATTACATGGAGTTTCCTGATATAGAGGAAAACTCGCGCTCAACGTATAGCATCCATGTTGCAGACACTAAAAAGGAATTTAAAAGAAAAATTGAGGCAATATTGTCTCGCTGTAATCTTACATATATTGCGGGCGGCATAATTTCAGATGGCAGTTCAACACCTAGCCGATCATTAGCCGAGTTGATTAAAGGCCGAGATATTCCCTCAATAGATGCTGAATTTACAAGGGCCCTTGCCAATGTAAACTCAGAGCCAAGGGAAGCAGTCTCTGCTGCTTGCAATATATTGGAATCTATATTCAAGACTTACATTACTGATGAAAACCTGGAGATGCCTCAAAAGCAGGATCTGCAGAATGTTTGGAAGGTAGTGCGCTCTGATCTCGGCTTTGAACCGGGACTGCTACAGGATGACGACCTGAAAAGGATTCTCTCTGGTGTGCTATCAGTTGTTGATGGAATTGGCGCCTTCAGAACTCATGCAAGCTCAGCGCACGGAGAAGGTCGGAAAGTCTACAAACTTAAGCCAAGGCATGCGAGGCTCGCAATCCACTCCGCTCACACGATTGCGTTATTTGTCTTAGAGACGTGGGATGAAAGAAAGCGCCGATAAAAACTCTAACAAATGGTTCAAACCGTTCGATTCGCTCACTGGGATGGGCTAAAGCCCGCCCCTTAATCAAACGTTAGGCATGGCGGAGTCGTCGTGCGAGCAAACACACTATGAACAAGCCCAAGAGACATCACTGGTGGCCAATGGCGCAGTCTCGATACTGGACCGACGCACAGGGGTTCGTGACGGTGACTCGAGCAGATGGATCGACATTCCGCACCAACCCTCTGAACATTGGAGTCGAATCGGAGTTGTACACGCGCTTCCGTGATGATGACACTAAGGATACAGGGATTGAGGAGTGGTTTGCCGAAGCCATTGACGGCCCGGCTACGAGAATGATCGAACACCTAATCGAACCTTCCAATGTCAGCCGACAGTCGTTTCGCGGCGATCCTGAGAAAGCTAGCACAGCCAGACAGCTGGGCTTTCGCGTGAATCCCTACGTAGAGATGATCACGACTCCACCCGAGATCCGCCAAGCAATTTCGCAGTACGTCGCCGCGCTCTTGGTGAGGCATCCTCAGTATCTAGCCCGGCTGGTTGCGTTTCATGAGAAGCAGGCAGAACCAAGTATGAGCGTCAAGGACCGCGCGCTGGACAACATGCTTCACCTTTACAAAAAGTATGTTGAAGTGATTGCGAGATCAGTCTTCCTTATCACACGTCGTGTTGGCGATGCGGAGTATCTCTATACTGACGGAGGGCTGGTCGTTGAAGAGCCATGGCGTACTACTTTCAATATCCCCTTTGATATTCACGCGCCACTAACCCCCGATATCGCACTGCAAGTTCTACCTGTGCCCCTCCACTTCGTTGATGATCTAACCGTGGCGATGATCGGCGAGGTGACGAACCAAGGCGTTGCGCGTCAGAACCGCATCATCCTAGGTGCAGCGAGGCGTTTTGTGTTTTCTCGGCAGACCATTCCGCCTAAGTTTGTAGTGAATAATTTTGGACAGCCAGCGCCCAAAAATATCGGATACAGCGTTGTCAATGGTCGCTTGCAAACGCTCTATGACCCAACTCGCAGATAAATCCGCTGCAATGCCTAACCCTCGTTCCAGCGGACTGCCTTTTGGGAAAAGGGGACGGATTTATTTATGGGAAAAGGGGACGGATTTATTTATGGCACAGCGCTATTAGTCCAAAATAAACATTTCTCTTTCGTCATGAGCTATGACTGGCTGGTGCTCACGGCCCAGCCAGCATCCACTCCAATGCCATCTGCACATGCAACTCGGCGCTGTCGAACATTGGAATGCTCGCCTGCTCGCTCGCCAACAATAGCCCAATTTCGGTACAACCGAGAATCACCGCCTCGGCACCCTGCTCGGACAGCTGGCTGAGGCAATCAAGATAGAAAGTCCGCGATTTGTCATTGAATTCGCCGCGACACAACTCAGCAAAAATCACCCGGTCGACTTCGGCTATCTGCTCGGCAGTCGGCAGCAGCACCTCAATGCCGTATCGCTCAGCCAGACGCTGCTGATAAAAATCCTCCTGCATGGTGAAGCGTGTACCAAGCAACGCGGCCCGGCCCACGCCACGGGCGTGCAGCGCCTGACCAACCGCATCGCCAATATGCAGCAATGGGATATCGATCTGCGCCTCAATGGCCGGAGCGATCTTGTGCATGGTATTGGTGGCCAACAGAATGGCTCCCGCGCCAGCTTGCTGCAGGCCATGTGCTGCGCGAGCAAGGCGCTCGCCAGCCTGCTGCCATTCGGCCCGGCGCTGCAGTTCAGCGATCTCGGCGAAGTCGACTGAATCAAGCAACAGTGAAGCCGAGTGCAAACCGCCCAGCCGGTCACGGACGCCCTCATTGAGCTGGCGGTAATAGACCGCGGTGGATTCCCAGCTCATGCCGCCCAGAATGCCAATACGTCGCATGAGTCATCTCCCTGACATTGATTGATCCTGCCGACCCTAACGCCTCAACGTATAGATATACAGCGGGCAGCTCGCGGCACAGCGCAGGCTCGCCTCGAACCTCCACAAAATAAAAAACCTTCGTCTTCCCACCGATCCCGCGTCACAGCACAATCAACTCTCTTGCCTAGCCCAGGTGACCCTCATGAAAGTCCACGGTAGCTGCCACTGCGACGCCATCGCCTTCGTCGCAGAAACGGACCCACAACTCACCAGCGTGTGCCATTGCCACGATTGCCAGAAGCTCACTGGCACGGCGTTCCGGGTCTCCACGCCGGCGCTTCCTGGCACATTTTCGCTGCTGCGGGGTACGCCCAAGGTGTATGTGAAGGTGGCGGAGAGCGGTTCGCGGCGTGCCCAGGCGTTCTGTGGCGACTGTGGTTCGCAGTTGTTTACCTATGACGCCGACAACCCGACCGCTTACGGTCTGCGCGTCGGCGTGCTGGCCGAGTCGCAGCAATTGCGGCCGACCTGGCAGAAGTGGTGCGAAGCGGCGCTGCCCTGGGTACAGGATCTGTCGGCGCTGGAGAAAGCACCGGGCGACGATCGCCAGCGCTGAGCCCGCGCAGATCGTACGGCGAGCACCTGTCCGCGCTGCGGAGTCACCCACCCTGCCCACACACGCACTTTGCTCAAATGCCGGTTATCAGCAGATCGAGCGCCGCGATGATTTCATCACGCCGCGCAGTTAAATCCGCCACCATGAGCCCCAACTGTTTGTTGGCGATACCCGCCATTTGCGGCGTCATCATCACGTACGGCTCACCTTCGATTTCAAACCGTGGCGTGAGGCTTTTCAACATCTCTCCCTGCAGGATGCTCGCCGGATAGAGCGGCACCACAACCCGCGTACCGAGTTCCGCAAGCAGGTCGCTCTGTACATCGAGCAGCAAGGGCACGGCGGCCCTGGTGGCAGGATTGATGTTTCTATAAACGGCAAACTGCGGCATCAGAAGCTGCGCAATTCGTCGCCGAACACGCCATTGGCCTCTACATGCTCATTGTAAGCAGCGATGGCCTGACGGTTGTCTGTCAACCATTGCTCACGCTGCTTTTCCTTCAACGCCTGGGCCAATGCCTTTTCCAGGGTGGCAGAGAGGTTGATGTCGAGAGCCTTGACCTTATTGAGCAGATCCTCATTGACGCGAAGGTTGGCCGCTCGTTTCGGGGCATTGAGATCGTATGAAGGCAACATGAGCATTTCCTTGCCGAATAACGCGCACAATTTATGCGCACAGGAATTCTCAGTAAAGCGGCTTTTCGAGGTATTCGACCAAGGGGCCACCACTCAGCTGCCATCCAGACCCCGCACGAGACTTCCCCGCGAAAACCCGGATAATGCCGGCCATTCGTTTGCTTGCCGGTGCCGCTCCATGGAAATCAAGGTCAACTTTCTCGACAACCTTCGCCTCGAAGCCAAGTTCGACGACTTCACGGTGATCGCCGATCAGCCGATTCGCTACAAGGGCGATGGCTCGGCGCCGGGGCCGTTCGACTATTTCCTGGCTTCCTCGGCGCTGTGCGCGGCGTACTTCGTCAAGCTTTACTGCCAGACGCGGGACATTCCCACCGAGAATATCCGCCTGTCGCAGAACAATATCGTCGACCCGGAGAACCGCTACGCGCAGATCTTCAAGATCCAGGTGGAGCTGCCCGCCGATATCTCCGAGAAGGATCGCCTGGGCATTCTGCGCTCCATCGACCGCTGCACGGTGAAGAAGGTGGTGCAGCAAGGCCCCGAGTTCATCATCGAGGAAGTCGACAACCTCGACGCTGATGCCCAGGCGCTGCTGATGCCGGTGTCCGATACCACCACCTATATCCCGGGCAAGGATCTGCCGCTGGAGCAGACCATCGCCAACATGTCGGGCATCCTCGCGGATCTGGGGATGAAGATCGAGATCGCCTCCTGGCGCAATATCGTGCCCAACGTCTGGTCGCTGCATATCCGTGATGCGCAGTCGAACCTGTGCTTCACCAACGGCAAGGGTTCGACCAAGGAAAGCGCCCTGGCCTCGGCCCTGGGCGAGTTCATCGAGCGGCTGAACTGCAACTTCTTCTACAACGACCAGTTCTGGGGCGAGGACGTCGCCGCTGCCGAGTTCGTCCACTACCCGAACGAGCGCTGGTTCAAGCCGGGCCCGAAGGACGCACTACCCGAGGAGATCCTCGACGCGCATTGCCTGGCCATCTACAACCCGGATGGCGAACTGCGTGGCTCGCACCTGTACGACACCAACTCGGGCAACACCCTGCGCGGCATCTGTTCGCTGCCCTTCGTGCGCAGGAGCGATGGCCAGACGGTGTATTTCCCTTCCAACCTGATCGAGAACCTGTACCTGTCCAACGGCATGAGCGCCGGCAATACCCTGGCCGAGGCCCAGGTGCAGTGCCTGTCGGAGATCTTCGAGCGGGCGGTGAAGCGCGAGATCCTCGAAGGCGAGCTGTGCCTGCCGGATGTGCCGCAGGAGGTGCTGGCCAAGTACCCGGGCATCGTCGCCGGCATCCAGGGCCTGGAAGAACAAGGCTTCCCGGTGCTGGTCAAGGACGCCTCCCTGGGCGGTGAATTCCCGGTGATGTGCGTGACTTTGATGAATCCGCGTACCGGCGGCGTGTTCGCCTCCTTCGGCGCCCACCCGAGCCTGGAAGTGGCCCTGGAGCGCAGCCTCACCGAGCTGCTGCAGGGGCGCAGCTTCGAGGGCCTCAACGACCTGCCGCAACCGACCTTCGACAGTCTGGCGCTGACCGAGCCGAACAACTTCGTCGAGCACTTCATCGACTCCAGCGGTGTGGTGTCCTGGCGCTTCTTCGGCGCCAAGGCCGACTTCGACTTCGTCGAGTGGGATTTCTCCGGCGAGGGCGCCGACTCCAACGAGCAGGAAGCCGCGACCCTGTTCGGTATCCTCGAGGACATGGGCAAGGAGGTCTACGTAGCCACCTATGACGACCTCGGCGCCAACGCCTGCCGCATCCTCGTGCCCGGCTACTCGGAGATCTATCCGGTCGAGGACCTGGTCTGGGACAACACCAACAAGGCCCTGCTGTTTCGCAAGGACATCCTCAACCTGCACACCCTGAGCGACCGCGAGCTCAAGTCGCTGCTGCGCAACCTCAACAATATCGAGGTCGACGACTACACCGACATCAGCACGCTGATCGGCATCGAGTTCGACGACAACACGGTGTGGGGCCAGCTGACCATTCTCGAGCTGAAGCTGCTGATCAACCTGGCGCTGAACAAGTACGACGACACCAAGGAACTGGTCGAGGCCTTCCTGCAGTACAACGACAACACCGTCGAACGCGGCCTGTTCTACCAGGCGGTCAACGCGGTACTGGAGATCCAGCTGGACGACGAGCTGGAGCTGGCCAACTTCGAGCACAACCTGCGGCGCATGTTCGGCAGCGAACGCATCGATGCCGCGATCGGCTCGGTGCACGGCAGCGTGCGTTTCTCCGGCCTGACGCCCACCAGCATGAAACTGGAGGGCCTGGACAAGCACCAGCGCCTGATCGACAGCTACAGGAAACTGCACGCGGCGCGCGCCAGAGCGGCAGGCCTTGCCAACCAATAGGCCAGCCGAACGCGCCAACGAGAAAGCACCTTCGGGTGCTTTCTGCGTTTTCGCGCCCCCCAAAGGTCGCTACGAGAACGGCGCGGGGCGTTAACAGACAGGGCCAGCGGATGGTGGGTACGCATCATCGTTCACGCGAACTCGCGCGCACCGTGCAAGCGCGACAGGCCAGGGCATGCCTCAACTTGCGTGACGAGACCAACAAGAACCCATAGAGGGCACCCAGCAGCCATGGCAATGCAAGGCAATATTGAAACACCGGAGCTTGGTATCACCGACCCGTCGCAGACGGAGGAGGCCAGGCGCGACCGTTATCTGGAAGGCAAGCTGGACTGGATCGTGTTCGGCTTCACCAGCCTGCTGGCCCTGGCCTTCGTGGCCTGGGGCTTTCTCAACCAGGCCAGCCTGGCGAAGAACGCCGCCACGGCGCAGTCCTGGGTCATCGTCAATTTCGGCTGGTTCTTCGTGCTCACCTCGACGATCTTCGTGGTCTTCGTGCTGTGGCTGGCGGCCAGTCGCTACGGCAAGATTCCCCTCGGCAAGGACGGCGAGGGGCCGGAATTTCGCACCACGTCATGGATCGCCATGATGTTCAGCGCCGGCATGGGCATCGGCCTGATGTTCTTTGGCGTGGCCGAGCCGCTGTCCCATTACGTGAGCCCGCCGCCGGGCACCGCCGAGGCGCAGACCAATGCCGCCATGCAGGTGGCCATGGCCACCACGCTGTTTCACTGGAGCCTGCATCCCTGGGCGATGTATGCCATCGTCGGCCTGGCGATCGCCTACGGCACCTTTCGCCGCGGCCGCTCGCAGCTGATATCCGCCGCCTTTCGGCCGCTGATGGGCGAGCACGCCAACGGCCCCATCGGCCGCGCCATCGACATGATGGCGATCTTCGCCACGCTGTTCGGCTCGGCCGCCTCGCTGGGCCTCGGCGCGCTGCAGATCGCCGGCGGGCTGGAGTACAACGGCTGGGTCGAGCAGCCCGGCAAGCTGTTCTATATCGGCCTGATCACCCTGCTGACCGTGGCCTTCGTGGCCTCGGCGGTGTCCGGCATCGACAAGGGTATCCAGTGGCTGTCCAACACCAACATGGCGCTGGCCCTGCTGCTGGCCGCCTTCGTGTTCATCGCCGGGCCGACCCTGCTGATGCTCAACCTGCTGCCGACCTCCCTGGGCGACTACATCAACCTGCTGCCGGAAATGATGGCGCGCACCAATGCCAGCGGCGGCGACAGCATGGACAGCTGGCTGTCCAGCTGGACGGTGTTCTACTGGGCCTGGTGGATTTCCTGGACGCCCTTCGTGGGCATGTTCATTGCCCGCATCAGCCGCGGCCGCACCATTCGCCAGTTCGTCACCGGTGTGCTGCTGGTGCCGAGCCTGGTCAGCCTGGTGTGGTTCGTGATCTTCGGCGGCGCCGGTATCGACGCGTTGCGCGAAGGTGTGTTCACCCTGACCAATGGCGCGGTGGACAGCAATGTCGCCCTCTATGAACTGCTGGAAAGCTACCCCTTCATCTCGGTCACCTCGGTACTGGTGATGGTCCTGGTGGGCATCTTCTTCGTCTCCGGTGCCGACGCGGCGTCACTGGTGATGGGCACGCTGTCCGAACACGGCACCACCGAGCCATCGCGCGGCACCATGATCTTCTGGGGCGCGCTGACCGGCGCGGTGGCCGCGATCATGCTGGCCATCGGCGATCCACGCGATCCAGGTGCGGCATTGACCGGCCTGCAGAACCTGACCATCGTGGTGGCGCTGCCCTTCGTGGTGGTGATGGCCCTGCTGTGCATCGCCCTGTACCGCGACCTGCGCAAGGACCCGATGATGCTGCGCGACCTGCGCGGCAGCGAGCTGATCGAGAAGGCGGTGCTCTACGGCGCGGTGAAGCACGGCGAAGAGTTCTACTTCGTGGTCAAGGAGAAGAAGGACAAGGGCGAGGCAGCCGAGAGGCAGCCGAACGCTTGATACCCTGCTCCAGGGCACAGATAAATGGCTGAACGCGGGAGTCGAGGTTAACGCCGTAATAGTGGGAGCGCGCCATGCGCACGAATTCGCGGGCATGGCCTAGGCGTCCCCGCCCGCTCCCACAGGGAGATCGCATTTCTCCATAAATCAGCTAATACGCCCGCAATCGCCCATGCTCACGCATCCGCTCGATCATGTAGGGATAGAACGGGTTCGAGGTCACCCGCTGCAGCGCCTCCATGCTCACCAGCAGCACACCGCGCTCGCCACGCACCGACAGCGCGCCGAGGTGCACGCCGTAATCCTCCGGTTCATCAGGCTGCAGCCCGTACAGCGAATCGCTCAGCGGAAATGGCAGGGCGACGTGGGACAGCGAGAAGACTTCCCGGGGGAAGGCCAGCCCGATGGGCATGAGCTGCTCCTCGGTGGCGCCGGCTTCGGTAGAGCGCGCGGCGGCGTCCAGGGTTGCGGGTGATAGGTTGCCGATCAGCGTGGTGCGGTAACGGCGCGGCGCGGCGGGTAGCAGGTCATGCGGCGACTTGGCGTGGGCACCAAGCAGAGGCCCGAAGTCGACGAAACGGTTGAGGTCGAACAGCACCAGCTCGCTGCCGTTGGCCGGCAGGTGGCGGTACAGGCCCTCGACCACGGCCGGGGTGCTCACCGTGTAATCGACCAACGACTGGAAGGTCAGCACCGGGGCCAGCTCCCCCAGGGCATTGCGCCCAGCCAGCACGGCGATCTGCTCCTGCAGGGCGCTGGTGAACAGGTAGGACTGGCGCGCCGCATTGAGGGCGAAGGAGTTGTACTTGAACGGGTTGTACTCGGGCAGCACGTCCAGCCAGGCGGCCTTGGCGAACGCCGGGAACACCGCCGGCAACCCGGCCAATCCGGCGAAACGGGCGTAGCCGGCCACACCGATCATCGGCGAAATCAGGGTCAGGCGCGTGGGGCGCGCCATCTCCCCGTTGCCCAGGGCATCGAGGGCGTACTTGAGCGCCAGGCCGCCACCAGCGGAATAGCCGACCAATTGCAGCTCCTCACCCGGCTCGATCAGCCGCTGAGCCTCGCGCACCGCCATACGGGTAGCGGCCAGCCACTGCTGCCAGGTCACGCTGGTCAGCGCGCCAGGCGTGGTGCCATGCCCAGGCAGGCGCAGGCCGACCACCACGAAGCCGGCATCGCGATACAGCCTGGTGATATGCCGCAGGCTGTAGGGCGAATCGGTCAGGCCGTGCAGCATCACCGCGGCGCCCTTCGGCTTGCCCTCGGGCTCCAGCACGTAGGAGCGGTTCCAGTCCCATTCGAAGCGCGAGGCGTTGAGCGGGCTGTCGGCGAAATAGCGGTTGTCCGGCACCCGCTCGGCATCGTCCAGGCGTTGGTAGACCTTGCCGGGCAGCGCCGCGAACAGCGCCTGTTCGGCCAGCAGGTAGTCCTGCCAACTGGCGGCGTCGAGTTCGTCGGCGCTCAGTTCCCGGGGCACGAAGGTGTGCCAGGGGCCGAGATCCGGCTTGTTATGGGCGTCGTAGATGCGCAGGGCGAAAAAGGTCAGCGCGATCACCGCCATCACCAGGCCGCCCAGGCGAATCGCTTTTTTCACCGCCTTCATGCTCGCCCCTCCGCGACCATCGCAAACGACTCATCATAACGTTTCGCCCGGCAAAAGCGCTGGTGCCGTCCGCGATGCTGAACCTTGCGCTATTGCGCGCGCCTTGCGATGGCGCGCCACAGCCCATAGGCTTCGGGTCGATATTGTTCGGTTCGGAGCCCGTCATGAGCGACTCAGCGATCATCCCCTGCCCCCGTTGCAGCAGCCTCAATCGCCTTCCCCGTGCACGCCTGGGCGAGGCGCCGCGCTGTGGCCATTGCAAGGCCGAGGTGCTGCCGGGTACGCCGTTCGAGCTCGACCAGGGCAACTACGCCCGCCAGCTCAAGGGCGACCTGCCGTTGCTGGTCGATGTATGGGCCGCCTGGTGCGGCCCGTGCCGCAGCTTCGCGCCGACCTTCGCCCAGGCGGCGGACGAACTGCGTACCCGCTGCCGGCTGGGCAAGCTGGACAGCGAGGCCAACCAGCAACTGGCCGCGCAACTGGGCATCCGCTCGATCCCCAGCCTGATCCTGTTTCAGGGCGGTCGGGAAGTCGCCCGCCAAAGCGGCGCGCTGCCGCTGCCACAGCTGCTCGCCTGGCTGAACGCCCAGGGCGTCTGAAGGCCACGCGCCACGCCAGCGACATCTGGCCTTGCCAGCGATCAGCAAGCCAACTAATCCATGGAAGGATCATCGCGGCGCAAAGCCCGATGGCAGCAAGGCGGGAGGCGCCATGCTCAAGCACATTCTGATCGCCCACAACCTGCGCGGCACCGCCGACCTGGCGCTGCACCGGGCGACGCAATTGGCGCAGCAGCACGGCGCGCGCCTGAGCGTGCTGCACGTGCTCGACCCGGCCGGAAGCGAGCAGGCCCACGACCAGGCGCGGCAGGTGCTGGACAACAGCATCAGCCACGCCGTGCACCAAGGCGGCATCCTGCGCTGCCTGCAGGAGCAGCTCAGGGCCCGCGGCAGTGATCTGCTGGTGCTCGGCAGCCACGGTCGTGGCGCCCTGAGCCAGGCGCTGCTCGGCATCCTGGCCCAGCACTTCCTGCACAAGGCGCCGTGCGACGTGTTCGTGGTGCGCTAGGGACCGCCCGCGGTCAGCCGCGCTGCAACAGATCGTGCAGTTCGATGTACTGCTGGGTCAGCTTGTGCCGCGGGTCGAGGTAGATCAGCGGCATGCAGGCCTGGTGGGATTCGCGCATCTTCACCGAACTCATCAGGTTGACCGGCAGCACCGGCAGGCCCTCGGCCACCAGCTCGTCGAGCAACTGCTGAGGCAGCGAGGCGCGGGGTTGGAACTGGTTGACCACGATACCCTCGACCTGCAGGTCCTCGTTGTGGTCTTCCTTCAGCTCCTCGATCTCGCGCAGCAGGCCGTACAGGGCATTGCGCGAGAAGGTGTCGCAGTCGAAGGGAATCAGCACGCGATCGGCGGCGATCAATGCGGAAACCGTGTAGAAATTCAGCGCCGGCGGGGTATCCAGGTAGATCTGTTCGTAGTCTTCGGCCAACTCCTCGAGCAGTTTGCGCAGCTTGTTGATCTTGTGTTTCTGCTCCAGCTTGGGCTGCAGTTCGGCCAACTCGGCGGTGGCGGTGATCACGTGCAGGTTGTCGAAGGGCGTTTCGTAGATATCCACCTTGCCCTTCTTGGCAAACGGCCCGCTGGACAGCGTCTGCTTGAAGAAGTCGGCGATACCCATGGGGATGTCGTCGCCGGTCAGCCCGGTCAGGTAGTGAGACGAGTTGCCCTGGGCATCGAGATCGACCAGCAGCGTTCGGTACCCTTGCGACGCACTGACCGCAGCCAGATTGCAGGCAATGCTCGACTTGCCCACCCCGCCTTTCTGATTGAAAACCACGCGCCTCATTCGAACCTCCACTCTCCACTAGTACATTGATACTAGGCAAAACTCGATGACAGTCGCGAGTGGCAAGCGAAACGGGTCATCCATCAGAAAATCGCTACTTAATGTTTGCGGCCCCTTGCCATCACCCGGATAATGCCGGGCGCAGCATCGCTCCCCATCGACAAGGCTCTTGTCGCACAGGACAGTCGTACAGACAAGGAAATGCCCGGCGGGCCAAGCAGAGTTTCATCTACAGATGCATTTCAGGATCGATCAATGGCGTGCCTGGGCTCCCGGCCTGGACAGTACGGATGACTGGCTCGCCTGGAGCAAGGCACCCGAACGCCTGCTCGATGGCGGTGAGCAGCCGGATGTCGGTTTTCTCCCCGCCCTGCAGCGCCGCCGCCTGAGCCGCCTGGCGCGCATGGTGTTCCAGGTCGCCTGGCCATTGGCCGAAGGGCATTCGGCACTGCCTCTGGTGTTCGTTTCGCGGCATGGCGAGACCCCACGCAACCTGGCCATCCTCAAGGAACTTGCAGTAAGAGAACCGCTGTCGCCGACACAGTTCAGCCTTTCTGTGCACAATGCGATTATCGGCCAATGGTCGATCATGCGTGGCGATACCAGCGAGATGACCGCCCTGGCCGGCGAAGCCGACGGCCTGGAAATGGCCATGCTCGAAGCCCTGACCTTTCTCGCCGAGGGCGCGCCAGCCGTGCTGCTGGTGATCGGTGAGGACGCCCAGCCGCTGCCCTATGCGCCGTTCATCGACGATGTGCCGTTCCCCTATGCGCTGGCCCTGCTGCTGACGCCCGGCGATGACTGGAGCCTGGCCCTGCACCACGGGCAAGGCCCGCGAGCGGCATGGCCGCACCCGCTGAACCTGATCCAGAGCCTGTGCCTGCACAGCGCCGCCCTCCAACATACCTGGAAAGAGCGTCAATGGACCTGGTCACGCAAAAGCCTGTGAAACGCTACAGCCCGCCCTACTGGTGGCGGCTGATCGCCACGGCGGCCAGCTTCACGCTGTTCGGTATCGGCGGCGTGCTGCTGCGCATCCTGGTGTTCCCGGTGCTGTCGCTGTTGCCCGGCGACGCCGCCGCCCACCAGCGCCGCGCCCGGCGCGTGGTCAGCCTGACCTTTCGCACCTTCGTCGAATTCATGTACCGCAGCGGGGTGCTCACCTACGAAGTGGAAGGCGCCGAGCGCCTCGGTCGCCCTGGGCAGATGATCATAGCCAACCACCCCTCGCTGATCGACGTGGTGGTGACCATCGCCTTCACCCGCGATACCAACTGCGTGGTCAAACAGAGCCTGTGGAACAACCCCTGCATGCGCGGGCCGATCCGTTCGGCGGGCTACATCAGCAACAGCGGCAGCATGGACATGCTCGACGAGGCCGCCGGCGCGCTGCAGCAGGGCCAGACCCTGGTGATCTTCCCGGAAGGCACGCGCACCACGCCCGGCCAGGCGCCGGAATTTCACCGCGGCGCGGCGGCCATTGCCCTGCGCGGCGCGCGGCTGATCACCCCCGTGGTGATCAGCGTGTCGCCCACCACCCTGACCAAGGCCGAGCCCTGGTACCGCATTCCCGCGCGGCGCTTCCATATCCGCCTGCGCGTCGGCGACGACATCGACCCGGCTCGCTTCGCCGCCATGGGCGCGGCGCCGGTCGCGTCGCGCAAACTCAACGATCATCTGCATCAGCATTTCATACAGGAGCTCGCCAAAGATGAGCGCTCTACAGCTTGAGATCAAGAACCTGATCATCGACTCCCTGGGCCTCGAGGACGTCACCGCTCAGGACATCGACGACGACCTGACCCTGTTCGGCGAGGGCCTGGGCCTGGACTCGGTCGATGCCCTGGAGCTCGGCCTGGCGATCCAGAAACGGTTCGGCATCAAGATCGACGCCGAAGCCAAGGACACCCGCACCCATTTCGCCAACGTCGCCAGCCTCGCTGCCTTCGTTGCCAGCCGCCAGGCAGCCTGAGGACGATGACCATGCAAACCCGTGAGGAAATCTTCGCCACCTTGCGCGACGCCCTGGTTGAGCTGTTCGAACTGAGCCCCGAGCGCATCAGCCTGGACGCCAACCTCTACGAAGACCTGGAAATCGACAGCATCGACGCCGTCGACCTGATCGACCACATCAAGCGCCAGACCGGCAAGAAGATTGCTGCCGAAGCGTTCAAGACGGTGCGCACCGTGGGCGACGTGGTCGAGGCGGTGTACCAGATGGTCAACGCGGACCCGGCATGAGCCGTCTGTTCGGCCTGCTGGTCGCCCTGGTCAGTGTGGCCTACCCATTCGCCGTGTACTTCGGCGCCGGCCACCTGTCACCGACGCTGTTCGCCGCCCTGCTCGGCGGCCTTTGGCTGGCACGGTTGCTCAGCAACCCGGGTGATCGCAACAGCCGGCGCATGACCGGCGCCGTACTGGTGTTCTGCCTGCTGCTGGCACTGGCCGACGAGCCGGCGCTGCTGCGCTGGTACCCGGTGCTGGTCAGTCTGCTGCTGGGCCTGCTGTTCGCCAGCAGCCTGAAGATTGGCATGCCGATGGCCGAACGCCTGGCCCGCCTGCGCGAGCCCGAGCTGCCCCCGGTGGCGGTGCGCTACACCCGCCGGGTCACCGAAGTGTGGGCCATCTTCATGCTCACCAACGGTCTGCTGGTGGTGGCCCTGAACCTGTGGGCGCCGCTGTCCTGGTGGGCGCTGTACACCGGGCTGATTTCCTACCTCCTGATGGGCCTGCTATTCGCCGGCGAATGGTTGGTACGTCAACGTGTAAGGAGAACCGCATGAGCTGGCTGAACCTCGAAGACCTGCTGCTGGCCCCTGATGCCAGCCGCCAGGTGACGCCCGAGCTCGACCATGCCGAGTTCTGCCAACGAGCCCTGAGCCTGGCCGCCCACTGGCAGGCAGCCGGTGTGCAGCGCGTCGCCCTGCACCTGCAGGACGCCGCCGAGCTGGCCATCGCCCTGCTCGCCGCCTGGCAGGCGGACATCCAGGTGCTGCTGCCCGCCGATGCCCAGCCGCAGACCCGCCAGCGCCTGGGCGCCCAGGTCGACCTGTGGGTCGAGCAGCTCGACGATTCGATCACCACCCCACCACTGACCGCCAAGCGGCTGGACCGCGAGCGCTGCCGCCTGACCCTGTGCACCTCGGGCTCCAGCGGCGAGCCCAAGCTGATCGACAAGCGCCTCGGCCAGTTGGCCAACGAAGTACAGGCGCTGGAAGCGCTGTGGGGCGAGCGCCTCGGCGATGCGCTGATCATCGGCAGCGTGGCCGCGCAACACATCTACGGCCTGCTGTTCCGCGTGCTCTGGCCGTTGTGCGCCGGCCGCGTGTTCCTGCCCAAGGCCCAGCCGTTTCCCGAAGACCTGCAGCTGGCCAGCCTGCCGCACCCGAGCTTTGCCTGGATCACCAGCCCGGCGCTGCTCAAGCGCATGGGCGACAACCTCGACTGGGTGGCCCTGAGCCGCGTGCGTCAGGTGTTCTCCTCCGGCGGCGCCCTGCCGGCCGACGCCGCCGCCTCGGTGCACGAGCGCCTGGGCCAGTGGCCGACGGAAATCTACGGCAGCTCGGAAACCGGCGGCATCGGCTGGCGCCAGGGCGGTCAGCACTGGCAGCCGTTCGCCGGTGTGCAGCTCGCGGTCAACGAAGAAGGTGCCCTGCGCCTGAGCTCGTCCTACCTGCCGGCTGGGCACTGGGAACAGATGGCCGACGCCGTGCAGATCGACGCCGACGGCCGCTTCACCCTCGGCGCGCGCCTGGATCGCATCGTCAAACTGGAAGAAAAACGTATTTCCCTGCCCCTGCTCGAACAGGCCCTGGCCCAGCACGCCTGGGTCAACGAGGCGCGCCTGGGCGTGCTGCAACAGGGCCGCGCCTTTCTTGGCGCGCTGGTCGCATTGTCCCCGGAAGGCCTGCACACGCTACGTAACCAGGGTCGTCGGCACCTGACCGAAGGCCTGCGCCAGCACCTGGCCGGCCACTGCGAGGCCATCGCCCTGCCGCGCCGCTGGCGCCTGCTGCCGCACCTGCCGTACAGCAGCCAGGGCAAGCTGGGCCAGGCCCAGGTGAACGAGCTGCTGGCCGCCGCCCGCCCGACCCGGGTCGAGCCGGCCAGCGCCCGGGAAGAAGGCGGCGAATGGTACCTGGAACTGGACGTGCCCCTGGATCTGGCGCACTTCAGCGGCCACTTTCCCGGCACCCCGGTGCTGCCGGGCGTGGTGCAGATCGACTGGGCCCAGCAACTGGCTCGCGAGCTGATCAACGACCTGCCGCCGCTGTTCGGCGGCATGGAAGTGCTCAAGTTCCAGCAGCTGGTGCGCCCTGGCGACCGCCTGCAGCTGACCCTGCGTTTCGACGCCGAGCGCAGCAAGCTGTACTTCACCTTTCGCAGCGGCGAAGCCAACTGCTCGTCCGGGCGCATTCTGCTCAAGGCGGCGCCATGAGCGGCTTGCAGCACCGCCCCTGCGCGCTGATCCCGGTGTACAACCACGAAGGGCCGCTACCCGGCGTGGTCGCCAGCCTGCAGGCCCTGGGCCTGCCGTGCCTGCTGGTCGACGACGCCTCCAGCCCGGCATGCGCCGCGGTGATAGACAGCCTGGCTGGCGAGGCCGACACCCACCTGCTGCGCCTGGCCGAGAACCAGGGCAAGGGCGGCGCGGTGATGGCCGGCCTGCGTGAAGCCCAGCGCCTGGGTTTCACCCACGCCCTGCAGGTGGACGCCGACGGCCAGCACGACCTGCAGGCGGTGCGCGGCTTTCTCGACGAATCCCGCGTCCATCCCGAGGCCATCGTCTGCGGCTATCCGCAGTACGACGCCAGCGTGCCCAAGGGTCGCCTGTACGCGCGCTACCTGACCCATGTATGGGTGTGGATCAACAGCCTGTCGCTCGAGATCCGCGACTCCATGTGCGGCTTCCGGGTCTACCCGCTGGCCGCCAGCGTGGCGTTGATCGACTCGGCGAGTCTCGGCAAACGCATGGACTTCGACTCGGAAATCCTCGTGCGTCTTTCCTGGCGCGGGCAGCCGATGCGCTGGCTGCCGACCCGCGTGCACTACCCCGAAGACGGCGTCTCGCACTTTCGCCTCTGGCAGGACAACGTGCTGATCTCGAAAATGCACGCCCGGCTGTTCTTCGGCATGCTCTGCCGCGCGCCGTGGCTCTTGTACCGGCGGTGGCGCTGATGGATCGCTCCCGCCACTGGGCCGGCCAGCGCGAGCGTGGCAGCTTCGCCCTGATGAAGCTCACCGCCCTGGCCGCCCGTCACCTGGGCCGCCGGGCGCTGAGTCCGCTGCTGTACCTGATCGTTGCCTACTTCTTCCTGTTCGGCGCCAAGGCTCGGCGCAGCATCCATCAATACCAGCACAACCTGGCGAGCTGGAGCGCGCGCGCCGAGCTGCGCCCGACCCGTCGCTCGGTATTCGCCCAGTTCATGGCCTTCGCCGACAGCCTGCTCGACAAGCTCGACGTGTGGAGCGCACGCCTCAAGCTGAGCGACGTCGAGCTGGTCGACCCCCATGGCCTGCATGACCAGATGAGTGGCAACCGCGGGCAGCTGCTGGTCGGCGCCCACCTGGGCAACCTCGAGGTGTGCCGCGCCCTGGCCGAGCTGAGCGCCGAAGTGCGCATGAACGTGCTGGTGCACACCCGCCACGCCGAGCAGTTCAACCGCCTGCTCAAGGAAAGCGGTGCGAGCAACCTGCGGCTGATCCAGGTCAGCGAGCTAGACCCTGCGGTGATGATGCGCCTGGCCGAGCACCTGGAGCGCGGCGAGTGGCTGGCGATCGCCGGCGACCGTGTGCCGCTGCATGGCGAGCGCACCGTCGAGGTGAATTTCCTCGGCCACTCGGCGCCCCTGCCGCAAGGCCCCTGGCTACTGGCCGGGCTGCTGCAGTGCCCGGTCAACCTGATCGACTGCCTGAAGATCGACGGCCGCTATCGGGTCATGCTGCAACCCTTCACCGACGCCGTGCGCTGGAAGCGCAGCGAGCGCGATGCGGTGATCCAGGGTTGGGCGCAACGCTATGCCGATCACCTCGCCGGACGCTGCCTGCAAGCCCCGCAGCAGTGGTTCAACTTCTATCCGTTCTGGAACGACCATGACAACACAGCAGCCTGAAACCGTGACCTTCGGCGCGCAGCCGCTGCGTCTCGAGCAGATCGTCAGCCTGGCCCAGCGCACCGTGCGCGGCGCGCTGGACGAGAGCCCTGCATGGCGCGAGCGCATCGCCCGCGGTGCGCGCTTCGTCGACAGCCTGCTGGACCGCGAAGGCATGATCTACGGCATCACCACCGGCTATGGCGACTCCTGCGTGGTGGCCGTGCCGCTGCATCAGGTCGAGGCGCTGCCGCGTCACCTGTACACCTTCCACGGCTGCGGCCTGGGCAAGCTGCTCGACGAGCAGGCCACCCGCGCCGTGCTGGCCGCGCGTTTGCAGTCGCTGTGCCAGGGCATGTCCGGCGTGCGCCTGGAGCTGCTCGAACGCCTGCAGGCGTTTCTCGACCACGACGTGCTGCCGCTGATCCCGGAAGAAGGCTCGGTGGGCGCCAGCGGCGACCTGACGCCGCTGTCCTACATCGCCGCAACCCTGTGTGGCGAGCGTGAGGTGATGTATCGCGGCAAGCGCCGCAGCGCTGCCGAGGTGCACGCCGAGCTGGGCTGGACACCCCTGGTGCTGCGCCCCAAGGAAGCCCTGGCGCTGATGAACGGCACTGCGGTGATGACCGCCCTGGCCTGCCAGGCCTATTCCCGTGCCGACTATCTGCTCAAGCTGGCCACGCGCATCACCGCGCTCAACGTCGTCGCCCTGCAGGGCAACCCGGAGCACTTCGACGAGCGCCTGTTCGCCGCCAAGCCGCACCCGGGCCAGAACCAGGTGGCCGCATGGATCCGCCAGGACCTGGCCATCGACGCCCCGACCGCGCCGCTGCACCGCCTGCAGGACCGCTACTCGATCCGCTGCGCACCCCACGTGCTCGGCGTGCTGGCCGACAGCCTGGGCCTGCTGCGCCAGTTCATCGAGAACGAGCTGAACAGCGCCAACGACAACCCGCTGATCGACCCGGACGAAGAGCGTGTGCTGCACGGCGGGCACTTCTACGGCGGGCATATCGCCTTCGCCATGGACAGCCTGAAGAACCTGATCGGCAACCTCGCCGACCTGCTCGACCGCCAGCTCGCCCTGCTGGTCGACACCCGCTACAACCACGGCCTGCCGAGCAACCTGTCCGGCGCGCCAGTGGAAACCGCGATGATCAACCACGGCTTCAAGGCCGTGCAGATCGGCGCCAGCGCCTGGACCGCCGAAGCCCTGAAGAACACCCTGCCGGCCAGCGTGTTCTCGCGCTCCACCGAGTGCCACAACCAGGACAAGGTGAGCATGGGCACCATCGCCGCCCGCGACGCCCTGCGCAGCCTGGAGCTGGCCGAGCAGGTCGCGGCCGCCACGCTGCTGGCCGCCAACCAGGGCGTGTGGCTGCGCCGGCGCGCCGAAGCCACCGTGCTGCCGGCCGCCCTCGCCGAGATGCACGGGCAACTGGGCGAAGACTTCCCGCCACTGCTCGAGGACCGCGCCCTGGAAGGCGAACTGCGCCTGTGCCTGCAACGCATCCGCGCCCAGCACTGGAGCCTGTATGCCTGATCAGATTGGTGTGGGAGTGGGCCATGCCCACGATTCGCGGGCATGGCCCGCTCCCACAGAGATAGCCATCGCTCTCGAGGACGCTATCCATGCGCGCTAAAGGCGTTCTGCAGGCCGAGGTGGAGATCCTCGTGCCGTTCTTCGACGTGGACATGATGGAAATCGTCTGGCATGGCCACTACGTCAAATACTTCGAGCAGGCCCGCTGCGCCCTGCTCGACAAGCTCGACCACGGCTATCCGCAAATGCGCGACAGCGGCTACGCCTGGCCGGTGATCGACCTGCAGCTGCGCTACATCCGTGGCGCCACCTTCGGCCAGCGCATCACCGTGTGCGCCGACCTGGTGGAATGGGAAAACCGCCTGAAGATCCACTACCTGATCACAGATACCGCCACCGGCGAACGCATGACCCGCGGCAGCAGCGTGCAGGTCGCCGTGGAAATCGACAGCCGCGAAATGCAGCTGGCCTCGCCCAAGGTATTCATCGATGCCGTGCAGCGGGTGATCGGATGAAAGCCCTGGCGCGTTTCTCCCTGCTGATCGGCCTGCTGCTCAGCGCTTTGAGCAGCCAGGCCGACACCCTCACTCTCGACACACTGAGCCGACAGCTGTCGCAGCACCCGGTGGTGCGCGGCCCGTTCGTGCAGGAAAAACACCTGCGCGCCCTGCCGCAACCGCTGACCAGCAGTGGCACCTTCGTCCTGGCGGCCGACGCCGGCCTGTTGTGGAAACTGGAAAAACCGCTCAAGCAGGATTACCGCATCAACGCCAACGGCATCGCCAAACGCACCGCCGACGGCTGGCAGATGCAACCCGGGCGTGATGTGGCGGCCCAGCAAAGCAAGCTGTTTCTCGACGTGCTCAAGGGCAACCACAGCGGCCTGGCGCGTAATTTCGAACTGCAGCTGAGCGGCGACGCCAAGGCCTGGACCCTGACCCTGACGCCCACTTCGATGCTGCTCAAGCAGGTGTTCAGCCGCATCGACATCGGCGGTGGCGAACTGGTCGAGCGCATCGAGCTGCACGAAGTCCAGGGCGACCGCACGCTGCTGCGCATGCCCGCCAGCGTCGCCGGCGACGCCCTGAACGAGCAGGAGCGCAGCGATTTTGCGCGCTGAACGGACCGGTCTGATCGAACGCCGCCTGCCGCGACTGTTCGCCGTGCTGTTGTTGGCACTGCTGGCGCTGACCGCCTGGCAGTGGCGCAACGGCCCGCCAGTGGCGGCGAGCATCCTCGCCCTGTTGCCCAGCGGCGCCGGTGACGCACGCCTGCAGCAGGCCGAGGCACGCATGCAGGAGCCCATTCAGCACGACCTGCTGGTGCTGGTCGGCCATCCGCAGCGCGAACGGGCGATCGCTCTGGCCGGCGAGCTGGGTCGGCAATGGCAGGAAAGCGGGCATTTCGGCCAGGTGCGCTGGCAGCTCGACAGCGATCTCGACGCCCTGCGCCGGCACCTGCGCGAAAGCCGCCTGAACCTGTTGCCGGCCGCCGACCGCCAGCTGCTGATCGAGCAGCCGGAGGCCTTTATCGAGCAACGCGCCACCGCGCTGTTCGACCCCTTCGCCTCGTTCAGCCTGCTGCCGCCGGAGCAGGACTGGTTCGGCCTTGGCGCCCGCGCCCAGCAGGCCCTGAATTTCGGCGGCCGGGTGCAGCCGGACCTGGCCAGCGGCGTGCTGCTGGTGGGCGAGCCCGGCATGACCTGGGCCGTGCTGCACCTGCGCAGCCGCGGCGATACCTTCGACATGCAGTCGCCGCTGGTCATCGCCCAGGGCATCGCAGCGGCTCGCCAGGGCGTCGAGGCCGAGGGCGGCCAGCTGCTCGCCACCGGTGGCGCGCTGTACGCCGCCGCCGGCCAGCACAAGGCAATGAGCGAGATGAGCCTGATCGGCGGCGCGGCCAGCCTGGGCACCCTGCTGCTGTTGCTGATCGGCTTCCGGCGTCCGCGGGTACTGCTCAGCCTGCTGCCCATCGGCGTGGCGCTGGTGGCCGGTTGCGCCGCCTGCGTGCTGATCTTCGGGCAGATCAATGCCCTGACCCTGGTGCTCGGCGCCAGCCTGATCGGGGTGGCCGCCGACTACCCGCTGCACTACCTGAGCAAGAGCTGGGGGCATGCAGAGTGGCGCAGCTGGAGCGCCCTGCGCAGCACCCTGCCGGGCCTGAGCCTGAGCCTGGGCACCAACCTGATCGGCTACCTGGCGCTGGCCTTGACGCCATTTCCGGCGCTGACCCAGATCGCCGCGTTCTCCGCCGCCGGGCTGATCGGCGCCTACCTGTGTTCGGTGTGCCTGCTGCCCGCCTGGCTCAACGGCATGCAGCTGCGCCCGGCACCGCGCCTGCTGGCCCTGGCCACGCGCACGATCAGTTGGCACGGCCGCCTGCGCCAGGGCCGTGGCACCTACTGGCTGCTGGCGCTGTTTCTGGCGTTCTGCGCCGGCGGCATCTGGCAGCTGCACAGCCAGAACGACCTGCGCCAGTGGCTGGGCAAGGACCCGGCGCTGTTCGCCCAATCCCAGCGCATCGTCGAACTCACCGGCCAGCAGCCCACCAGCCAGTTCTTCCTGGTGCGCGCCAGCGACGAAGCGCAGCTGCTGCAGCGCCAGCAGGCGCTCGGCGCACGGCTCGACGGCCTGGTCGGCAACAGCCAGCTGCGCAGCTACCTGTCGCTCAATCAGTTGCTCGCCCCAACCGAGCAATTGCAGGCCACCCGCGCAGCGCTGCGCGCGCTGCCGGAGCACTGGCAGCCGCTGCTGGATCTGGGCATTCCCGCCAACGCCTTGCAGGCCGAGCTGCAGCAACTGCTGGAGCAGCCGCAGGCCAACCTGGAACAGGCCCTCGCCAGCCCACTGGCCGAGCCCTGGCGGGCGCTGTGGCTGGGCCGCGACGAGCAGGGCGTGGCTGCCATCGTCAGCCTGCAGGGGCAGACCGACAGCGCCGTGCTGCAAGGCGCCGCCGATGGCCTGGACGGCGTGCAGCTGGTCGACCGCCTCGGCGAGCTGAACCGGCTGTTCGCCGCCACCCAGGTCAGCGCCGCCGAACTCAAGCTGATTTCCTGCCTGGCCATCGTGCTGCTGCTGTGCATCCCGTTCGGCCTGGGTGGTGCACTGCGGGTGGTCTGCCTGCCGCTGCTGGCGGCCCTCGCTTCCCTGGCCTGCCTGGGTTGGCTGGGCCAGCCGCTGACCCTGTTCAGCCTGTTCGGCCTGCTGCTGATCACCGCCATCGGCGTCGATTACGCCATCCTGATGCGCGAGAACATCGGCGGGCCGGCGGTCAGCCTGCTCGGCACGCTGCTGTCGGCGGTGTCCAGCTGGCTGTCGTTCGGCCTGCTGCTGATCAGCCAGACGCCGGCCATCGCCAACTTCGGCCTGGCCATCAGCCTGGGCCTGATGTTCTGCTTCCTGCTCTCGCCCTGGGCGGCGCCGCGCCACACTGCGCAGGTCCAGCCATGAGCGTGCTCGGCTTCTGGCTGCTGGCGCTGGCGCTCTATGCCCTGGTCGGCATCCTCGGTGGCCGCCGGCTGATTCCCATCGTCGGCCAGTTGCTGGTCGCCAGCCTGGCGATTCCCGCCCTGCTGCTCGGCTGGGCGGAGCCGTACCTGCAGCTCACGGCCGCTGACCTGCTGGCACCGGCCTGGGTCGAGCTGGCCTATGGGCTGAGCTTCGCCCTGCTGCTCGGTTACATCCTCAGCGACGTGATCGACCTGCAGCTCAGCCCGGCGTGCCTGAAGATCGCACTGCCGAGCTTCCTGATCCCGCTGCTGGCCGGCCTGGCCTGCGCCCTGTGGGTGCTGCCCGGCGACTACGGCTGGCTGAGCGCGGTGGGCATCGGCCTGCTGTTCTCGATCACCGCGATTCCGGTGCTCTACCTGTTCCTGCAGAGCATCGGCTACCCGCCGGCGGCCACCAAACGCCTGCTGCACGCCGCGATTCTGATGGACTTCATGTGCTGGAGCCTGTTCGGCCTGGCCCAGGGCAGCAGCCATCCGGCCAGCCTGCTGTGGCCGCTGCTGGCCGCCACCCTGCCGCTGATGTTCAACCTGCTCAGGCTGCGCCACCCGCTGTTCTACAGCCTGCCGTTCTTCGCCCTGATGGTGCTGCTGCACAGCCTCGCCCTCAACGCCCTGGTGTTCGGCATCGCCTACATGCTGTGCCTGGCGGCGATTCGCGTGCCGTTCCAGCTGCCTTTGCCGCAGCGCCAGTGGAAGCTGTTGATGAACGGCCTGGCGGTGCCGCTGATCCTCACCTGCGGCGTGCTGCGCGTGGATTTCCATGGCATTGGCGCGGCCGACTCCTGGTTCGCCGTCGGCGTGCTGCTGGTGGTGCCGGTGCTCAGCAAGGTGCTCGGCAGCTGGCTGGGCCTGCACTGGGCCGAGCCGCAGGCGCCGGCGCGGATCAAGTGGCAGGAAAGCCTGCTGCTGAACATCCGCGGGCTGACCGAAATCGTGTTTCTCAATTTGCTCCTGCACCTGCAGTTGATCGACGCCATGCTGTACTTCGGCCTGCTGCTGATGAGCCTGTTCTCCACCCTGCTGCCCGCCGTGATGGGTCGGCGCGCTTACCCGAGCGAGGCAAAAAGCCGTTATGAAATCTCCTGAAGTCCAACAGCATCAGATCGTCGTAGCCGGTGCCGGCCCGGCCGGCGCCATTGCCGCCGCCATCCTCAAGCGCAAGGGCCACGAGGTGCTGATCCTCGAGCGCCAGCGCTTCCCGCGCTTTTCCATCGGCGAGAGCCTGCTGTCGCACTGCCTGGACTTCGTCGAGGAAGCCGGGATGATCGACGCGGTGCGTGCCGCGGGCTTCCAGACCAAGCATGGCGCGGCCTTCGCCTGGGGTGACCGCTACACCGACTTCGATTTTCGCGAGACCTTCACAGAGAGCTTCGGCTCGACCTACCAGGTGCAGCGCGCCGACTTCGACAAGGTGCTGGCCGATGAAGCCGAGCGCCAGGGGGTGACCATCCGCTACGAAGAGGAAATCGTCGCCGTGGACTTCAGCGGTGAGCAGCCGCTGCTGTCGGTACGCCGCCTCACCGACGGCCACGAGTACCAGGTGCGCTGCACCTTCGTGCTCGACGCCAGCGGCTACGGCCGCCTGCTGCCGCGCCTGCTGGACCTGGAGCTGCCGTCCAACCTGCCGATGCGCAAGGCGCTGTTCACCCATATCGAAGACCGCATCGACCATCCGGGCTTCGATCGCGAGAAGATCCTCATCACCACCCACCCGACCCTGCGCGACCTGTGGTTCTGGACCATTCCGTTCAGCAACGGCCGCTGCTCGCTGGGCGTGGTCGGCCTGGCCGAGCGCTTCGACGGCTACCCCGAGAACATGGACGCCGCCCTCAAGCAGTTCGTCGCCGAAACCCCGAGCCTGGCCAAGGTACTCGGCAATGCCGTGTGGGACACCCCGGTGCGCGAGATCAAGGGCTACTCGGCCAACGTCAAGGCGCTGCATGGCAAGGGCTTCGCCCTGCTGGGCAACGCTGCCGAATTCCTCGACCCGGTGTTCAGCTCCGGCGTGACCATCGCCATGCGCTCGGCGAGCATGGCCGCCAACCTGCTGCACCGCCAGCTGAGCGGCGAGACCGTGGACTGGGAGCAGGACTTCGCCATCCCGCTCAAGCGCGGCGTCGACACCTTCCGTGTGTACGTCGAAGGCTGGTACGACGGCAGCTTCCAGGACGTCATCTACTATCCCAAGGCCTCGCCGGATATCCGCGCCATGATCAGCTCGATCCTCGCCGGCTACGCCTGGGACCAGCGCAACCCCTATGTCGCCGAGCCCAAGCGCCGCCTGCGGGTGCTCGCCGAGCTGTGTGCCAGTGCCTGAGGAGATTGCGATGGATCGCGCCGCATCGACCTACGTCGAGGAAACCGGTTTCGGTTTCTGGTTCCTGCGCAGCCACGTGTGGCAGCACCATGTGCTGCGCGTGGCCATCGATGATCTGCGCGGGCTGATCGACGGCCCGCTGCCGGCCGCACCGGTGCTGCTGGATGCCGGCTGCGGCCAGGGCAAGTCGTTCGGCCTGCTGCAGCGCGCCTTCGCGCCGGCGCGCATCATCGGCCTGGACGCCGACCCACACAGCCTCGAGTGCTCGGCCGCCGAGGCCAAGCGCCTGGGTCTCGACGTGCAGCTGATCGCCAGCGACTGCGCGGCCATCGGCTTGCCCGACGCCAGCGTGGACATGCTGTTCTGCCACCAGACCTTCCATCACCTGGTCGAACAGGAGCAGGCGCTGGCCGAGTTCTGGCGCGTGCTCAAGCCCGGCGGCCTGCTGCTGTTCGCCGAGTCGACCAAGTACTACATCGACACCTGGGTGATCCGCTGGCTGTTCCGCCACCCGATGGAGGTGCAGAAGAGCGCCGACCAATACCTCGGTATGCTGCGCCGGCAAGGCTTCGAATTCAACGCGCGCAACGTCTCCTACCCCTACCTGTGGTGGAGCCGCTCGGAGGATTTCGGCCTGCTGGAACGCTGGGGCATCCGCAAGCCCAAGCCGTTCGGCCAACGCAACGAAACCCTGGTCAACGCCGCGGTGCGCAAACCGCTGGAGCCTGCATGAAACGCCTGCTGACCCTCGCCTGCTTGCTGTTGCTGAGCGCCTGTGCTGCGCGCACACCGCTGCCCGCTGCCGCGCCGCAACTGGCGCAGCCGCTGCCGCTGTCGCTGCATGTCAGTACCGCCGACGGCCAGGACTGGCTGCTGGTGATCCAGGCCGAGGGCAGCGCGTTGCGCTGGTCGCTGTTCGACCCGCTCGGCGTACCGTTGGCCCGGCAATCCCTGGCCAATGGCGCCTGGCACAATGACGGCCTGCTGCCGCCCAACGCCCCCGCCCGCGAGCTGTTCGCCGCCCTGCTGTTCGCCCTCACCCCGGATGATCAGCTGGCCGCCAGCTACGCCGGCAAGCAGTGGCGCCTGGGCGCCGAGGGCCGCCAGCTGGCCCCGGACTGGCGCATCCGTTACGGTGCCGGGCGGGCCATCGAACTGAGTAACGCCACGCAGCAGTACCGCGTGCGCCCGCTGGAGACGCAACCATGATCGCTCGACTCGACGCCCTCGGCGTGGTCTGCGCCCTGGGTCAGGGCAAGCAGGCGGTGGCCGACGCCCTGTTCGCCGGCGACACCAGCGGCATGCGCCGCCAGGCCGGCTGGATCCCCGAGCGCAGCGTGACCGTCGGTGCGGTGGATGCGCCGCTGCCCGCGATGCCCGCCGGCTTCGAGCACCTCGCCAGTCGCAACAACCGTCTGCTGCTGGCCGCCGCCTTGGAGATCGAGGACGACATCCAGGCGGCCATCACCCAATACGGCCCCAGCCGCATCGCCGTGGTGCTCGGCACCAGCACCTCGGGCATCGCCGAAGCCGGCGAGCATATCGCCGAGTATGTGCACAACGGCGAGCTGCCGGATGCTTACCGCTACAGTCGCCAGGAAATCGCCGCACCCGCGAGTTTTCTCGCCGACTGGCTGGGCCTGAGCGGCCCGGCCTATTGCCAGTCCACGGCCTGCACCTCCAGCGGCCGCGCCCTGCTCGCCGCCCAGCGCCTGCTGCGCATGGGCCTGTGCGATGCGGTGCTATGTGGCGGCGTGGACAGCCTCTGCAAGCTGACCCTGAACGGCTTCGCCAGCCTGGAGGCGGTGTCCGACGAGCGCTGCAACCCGTTCTCGGCCAACCGCCACGGCATCAATATCGGCGAGGCCGCCGCACTGTTTCTGATGACCCGCGCCGAGGGCCCCGGCATCGGCCTGCTCGGCGGCGGCGCCACCTCCGACGCCCACCATATCTCCGCGCCGCACCCCGAAGGCCTTGGCGCCCAGCAGGCGATGCGCAAAGCGCTGAGCGCGGCGGGCCTGACCGCCGAGCAGATCGGCTACCTCAACCTGCACGGCACTGCCACCCCCCATAACGATGCCATGGAAAGCCTGGCCGTACAGGCGCTGTTCCCGGCCGGCGTGGCCTGTTCGTCGAGCAAGGCGCTGACCGGCCATACCCTGGGCGCCGCCGGGGCACTGGAAGCCGCGTTCTGCTGGCTGACCCTGAGCCATTACAACACCGCCGACCGCCTGCCCCCTCACGTCTGGGACGGCGTGGCCGATACGCAACTGCCACGCCTGGCGCTCGTCGACGCGCCCGGTACGCTGCCAGCGGCTGGCCGCCGCTACCTGATGAGCAACTCGTTCGCCTTTGGTGGCAACAATATTTCCTTGATTCTAGGAGACCTGCCGTGAGTGTCTGGCCCGTCGCCGAGCTGGTGCCCCACGCTGGCGACATGATTCTGATCGACGAGGTGCTGGCGTTCGGCGCCGACCATATCGACACCCGCCTGGTAGTGCGCCCGGGTGGCCTGTTCAGCCAGACCGACGGCAGCCTGCCGGCCGCCGTGGGCATCGAGCTGATGGCCCAGAGCGTGGCCGCCTTCGGCGGTTGCCATGCCCGTGAACAAGGCCTGCCGGTGGAGCTGGGCTTTCTGCTCGGCACCCGCAACTTTACCTGCAACGTGGACCGCTTTCCGGCTGGCAGCACGCTGCTGATCCACGCCAATCGCTCGCTGCAGGACGACAACGGCATGTGCGTATTCGAATGCCGCCTCGAAGGCCCGGGCATTCTGGTCGAGGCGCGGCTCAACGTGTTTCAGCCCCGCGACGTGTCCACCTATGTTCAAGAACCCCCACTTCAGGAGCCGACTTAATGAGCGAGACCATTCTGGTCACCGGATCGAGCCGCGGTATCGGCCGCGCCATTGCCCTGCGCCTGGCACGCGCCGGTTTCGACCTGGTGCTGCATTGCCGCTCGCGCCGTGACGAGGCCGAGGCGGTACAGCGCGAGATCGAGGCCCTGGGCCGGCGCGCGCGCATCCTGCAGTTCGACGTGGCCGACCGGCAAACCTGCCGCAACGCCCTGGAAGCCGACGTGGAAAGCCACGGTGCCTACTACGGCGTGGTGTGCAACGCCGGGCTGACCCGCGACGGCGCCTTCCCGGCGCTCGGCGAGGAGGACTGGGATGTGGTGCTGCGCACAAATCTGGATGGTTTCTACAACGTGCTGCACCCGCTGACGATGCCGATGGTGCGTCGCCGCAAGCCAGGGCGTATCGTCTGCATCACCTCGGTTTCCGGGCTGATCGGCAACCGCGGCCAGGTCAACTACAGCGCCTCGAAGGCCGGCATCATCGGCGCTGCCAAGGCCCTGGCGATCGAGCTGGGCAAACGCAAGATCACCGTCAACTGCGTGGCCCCGGGGCTGATCGACACCGAGATTCTCGACGAGCATGTACCGCTCGAGGAGATTCTCAAGATGGTGCCGGCCGCGCGCATGGGCACCCCGGAAGAAGTGGCCGGCACGGTGAATTTCCTGATGTCCGACGAGGCGGCCTACATCACCCGCCAGGTGATCGCCGTCAATGGCGGTCTGTGTTGAAAGAGAGCGAAGTGGCATGAAACGCGTAGTCGTAACCGGCATGGCCGGCATCACCTCCCTGGGCGACAGCTGGGACAGCATCGCGGCGAACTTCCGCGCCAACCGCAGCGGCATCCGCGTGATGCACGAGTGGGATCGCTTCAGCGAGCTGAACACCCGCCTGGGCGGCCCGGTCGACGACTTCGTCGTGCCCGCCCGCTGGACCCGCAAGCAGCTGCGCAGCATGGGCCGCGTGTCGCGCCTGTCGGTGTACGCCGCCGAGCGTGCCCTGGCCGATGCCGGCCTGCTCGATGACGAAAGCATCAGGGACGGGCGCATGGGCGTGGCCTGTGGCTCGTCCACCGGCAGCACCGAGGAGATCAAGGCGTTCGGCAACATGCTGCTCAACTCGGTGGCCGACGGCCTGAACGCCAACTCCTACATCCGCATGATGCCGCACACCACGGCGGCCAATATCAGCATCTTCTTCGGCCTCACCGGCCGGCTGATCCCGACGTCCAGCGCCTGCACCAGCGGCAGCCAGGGCATCGGCTACGCCTACGAGGCGATCAAGTTCGGCCGCCTGCCCTTGATGCTCGCCGGCGGCGCCGAAGAGCTGTGCCCGACCGAAGCCATGGTGTTCGACGCACTGTACGCCACCAGCCTGAAGAACGACGCACCGCACACCAGCCCGCGCCCCTACGACAGCGGCCGCGACGGCCTGGTGATCGGCGAAGGCGCCGGCATGCTGGTACTCGAAGAGCTCGAACACGCCCTGGCCCGCGGCGCCACCATCCATGCCGAGATCGTCGGCTTCGGCTGCAACGCCGACGGCCAGCACGCCACCAAGCCCGTGCAGGCCACCATGCGCCGCGCCATGGAGCTGGCCCTGGAAGATGCCGCGTTGGCCCCCGGGGCCATCGGCTACGTCAACGGCCACGGCACCGCCACCGAACAGGGCGACGTCGCCGAAACCCAGGCCACCAGCAGCCTGTTCGGCCCGCGCATGCCGATCAGCTCGCAGAAGAGCTACTTCGGTCACACCCTGGGCGCCTGCGGCGCGCTGGAATCCTGGTTCAGCATCGAGATGCTCAACCGCGACAGCTACGTGCACACCCTCAACCTGGATGACATCGACCCGGCCTGCGGCGAACTGGACTACCTGCGCGGCGAATTCCGCGAAATGAGCAACGACTACGTGATGAACAACAATTTCGCCTTTGGCGGGGTCAACACCTCGCTGATCTTCCGCCGCTGGCGCTGACCCCCAAGACAAGGACCAAGGATGATGTCTCGCTTCAACCGCTTCGCCCTGCTTGCCGTTCTGCTGCTGGGCATTGCCGCCTGCGGCTCGAAACCCGTGATGAACATCAACAGCAGTGCACCGCCTGCCGTGGTGAAAGGCGAGGACGACATGCGTCGGGCAATCCTCACTGCCCTGCAGCGCCGGCAATGGACGGTGGAACGTGCCGATGGTGGGCAGATCATGGCGCAGTACACCCGCCGCGGGCACCAGGCCGACATCACCATCCCCTACAGCGCCGCGACCTACTCGATCCAATACCGCGACAGCCAGAACCTCGATTATCACGACGGCACCATTCACCGCGCCTACAACAAGTGGGTGCGCAAGCTCGACCGCACCATCCAGCAGGAATTGCGCCGCCCTTCCCTTCCCACGCCCAGTGACATCCCAGGAGAAACCCGATGAACGCGAAACGCTTGACCGCTGCCCTGCTGCTGACCGCCGCCCTGCTGCCCGCCGTCAGCCAGGCCCGTGACACCGCCCACTTCCTGGACTTCCAGTCGGTGGTCAACGAGGCCATCCAGGCCGGCCGCCTGGACGGCTCGGTGAAGTTCTACCTGAACAAGACCCCGGCCGGCGCCAAGATCATCAACGCCAACGTGACCACCAGCCAGAAGACCAACGCCTTCAACAAGAGCGACGAGGAGGCCTGCCGCTGGGTGCTGCAATCGGCCCTGATCAAGCTGCAGAACTCGGCCAAGGCCGCCGGCGCCAATGCCGTGGTCGACCTGGCCAGCAACTACAAGAACAAGGAATACCGCGACAGCAGCAAGTACGAATGCCACGCCGGCGCCATCATGGCGGGCGTCGCGCTGAAGGGTAAGTACGCGAGCGTCAAGTAAGCGCCCGCTGCCACCTTGCCAAACAAGCCGCCTGTGGGCGGCTTTTTCATCACAAGGAAGTTGATCAGCATGTCCAAGGTTCTATCTGCGCTATCCCTCTCGGCCCTGGCGCTCGGCCTTACCGCCTGCACCTCGGTTCGCATCACGCCACTGCAAAGCGCGCCGACCACCATGTGTATCGAAGAAAACCCCAAGGTCATGGTCAGCGACTTCGTACCGGTGCTGCAGCAGGGCTTCGCCCGACACGGCATCACCACCCAGCCCTACGCAACGATTCCGTGGGATCAGTGCCCGTACGTGGTGAGGTATACGGCGCGGCGCTCGTGGGACATGGCACCTTATCTTTCCAGCGCCGAGCTGACCGTTCTCGGCCCGCGGCGGGAAACATTGGCCACGGCGGCCTATCACCTGCGCGGCAAGGGCGGCCTGTCGCTGATGAAGTGGCAGGGCACTAAAAGCAAGATGGATCCGGTGATCGATCAGCTGCTGAACAATACCCAGCCAATCGCCGCGCCTGTCGTAACGCCTCCAGCTACCAGCGAGAGCGGCAAGCTGAGCAAGCAGGAGCGTCTCAAGCAGCTGCAGCAACAGAATCTGGACTACTAATCTTATCAGCGCGCCTACCGCCAGCTGATGCTGGAAGACCAGCCCTCATCCGACGTTCGCTGAATTCAGAAAATGAAGGGCACGAACATCCGGCTGCGCGCCATGTAGTCGCGATAGGCGTCGCCGAAATAGGCCAGCGACTCACGCTCCTCGACGCGCGCGGCGAGCCAGAGCAGCACGCTGGCGGCCACGGCCAGCAGCATGACCAGAACACCCGGCTGCTTCCAGGCGATACCCCAGGCGAGCAGCAGCAGCGAGCAGTACATCGGGTGACGGATGTGGGCGAAGATGCCACTGGTGACCAGTTGCGAGGTGCGCTCGAAAGCGAACAGTTCGTCGTCCTGGCGGCGCTCGTCGGCACGCCCGAAGCGGCGCATCTGGTAGATGCCGGCGAACAGCACCGCCAGCGAGGCGGTCAGCAACACCCAGGAAATCTGCTGATGCACGGCGGCGCGGTCCTCGAACCAGAACGGCGCGTTGAGCACCAGCATCACCAGCATCACTTCCCAGGCGAAGTAGCGGTAGAAGCCGTGGCTGCGCGGGTTGCCCAGCGAGCGCCAGGAGACCAGGGTCAGGGCGATGCTCAGCCCCACGAAAACCACCAATTGCCAACCGCCCACTCGCTTGCTCCCTGAGACCCTCTGTTACACTGCTGCGCTCGCACGCCAGACGCCCGCCATGGATCGCACCCAACTGCACTCACTGCTGCCGCACCAGGGCCAGGCCCTCTGGCTGGATGCCCTGCTCGACCACGATGCCACCGGCATCCGCGGCCTGAGCGACTGGCGGCATCTGCAGAACCTGGGCGAGAACGCCTCGCCGTGCCTGTTGTTCGAGGCCGCTGCCCAATTGTGCGCTGCGCATGGTGCCTTATACGGCAACGACAGCGCCATCGAAATGGCCCTGGTCGGCAAACTCTCCCAGCTGCAGCTGCACTATCACCCCACGCAGCGCGAAGGCGTCCTGCTGGTCAGCGCGACCCAGGAAGCCCTGAGCCCGGCCGGCGCCCTTTACGGCTTCAACGTGCAGGAAGGCGAGCGCCTGCTGCTGGACGGCAAACTGCTGCTGGTGCTCGTCCGTGCTTGAACTCAGCCGCATCGCCTATCGCTACCCTGGTGCAGCGCAACCGGCGCTGCACGGCATCGACCTGCAGCTTCAGGCCGGCCAATGCCTGGGGCTCTTGGGCAGCAATGGCGCCGGCAAGACCACCCTGCTGTCGCTGCTCAGCGGCGTACTGCAGCCCCTGGATGGGCGGATTCTCTGGCGGGGCGAGCGACGCCTGGGCCTGGTGCCCCAGCAACTGGCCTTCTACGCCGGGCTGAAGGTGAGGGAAAATCTCGCGCTGTTCGCCGATCTCTACGGGCTGCGCGGTGCCGAGCGTCACCAGCGCCTGGAGCACTGCATCGCCGGCACGTCCCTGGCGGACAAGCTCGAACGCCGCGCAGAGCGCCTGTCTGGTGGCGAGCAGCGACGTCTGAACTTCGCCATCGGCCTGCTGCAACCGGCCGAGCTGTATCTGTTCGACGAGGCCACCGTGGGCGTCGATGCCGCCAGCCGGCAGTTGCTGCTCGACGCCGTGCAGCAGCTGACCGCCGACGGCAAGGCGGTGATCTACACCAGCCATTATCTGGATGAAGTGGAAAAGGTCGCCGACCGCATCCTGCTGCTGCACGAAGGCCGTGTGCAGCTGGACGTCGACAAGCATCAATTGCTCGGCGACCAGCCCGGCCTGTTTCTGGAGTGGCCCGAGCACGCCCCCGATGCGCTGCCATCATTGCTCACCGAGCTTGGCATCAACGCCGAACACACGCCCAACGGCGTGCGCATCGCCGCGCTGGACGTCGAACAGCTGCTGGCGATCACCCGTTTCATCGCCGCACAGCCCCAAGCCCCCAGCCTGCTGCGCTTCGGTCGGCCGTCCCTGGAGCAGCTGTACCTGCGCCTCAACGGAGGCCGGCTATGAGGCTGCGCGCCCTGGTTCGCAAGGAAATCCTCCTGCTGCTGCGCGACCCTCACGCCCTGGCCGTGCTGTTCCTCATGCCGACGCTGTTTCTGGTGATCATGGCCGGCGCCATGTCCAGCTACCTGCAGGATCGCCTGCCGCCGCTGCAGCTGGTGCTGCAAACCCCGCAGCCCAGCGAGTCGAGCCGTTTCTTTCACGATGCCCTGCAGGCGCAGTTGCCCGACAGCCAGCTGCTGGCCGATGGGCCGGCGCAGATGGCGCGCATCAGCCTGCCGGCGGACTTCGAAGAGAAGCTGCTGGATACGCCCCATCAGGGCCCGACCCTGAGTTTCCCCGCCCAGTTCGACCGCCTCTCGCGCCAGCGCCTGCACGCTGCGGTAACCATCGCCCTGGCGCAGACCCGGCTGCTCGCCTACCTGCAGGACAGCGGCGCGCTGGAAGAAGGACTCAGCCATGCCGAGAAGCTCGAGTTGATCCAGCAGCGCACCGAAAGCCGCATCGACGAGCAGGCGCGCCTGGCCAGCGGCGACCTCAGCGCCCAGGCCAACGCCACGCAGATGAGCGTGCCGGCCTGGCTGATCTTCGGCATGTTCTTCGTGATGCTGCCGATGGCCGGCAGCTTCCAGCGCGAGCAGCAGAGCGGCGCGCTGCTGCGCTTCCGCTGCCTGGGCCTGGGCCTCGGCCCCCTGGCGGCGAGCAAGGTGCTGCCGTACCTGGCCATCAACCTGGTGCAGTTTGTGGTGCTGCTGACGATCGGCGTGCACGGCCTGCCGCTGGCGGGCCTGCCGGCGCTGGAGCTCAACGGCAGCCTGCTCGCCTACGCCGTGTTGGCCATCAGCATCGCCCTGACCACCACCAGCCTGGGCCTGTTGCTGGCCGCCATGGCGCGCAGTAGTGAACAAGCCCTATTGCTTGGCGGCGGGATCAATATCATCCTCGCAGCCATCGGCGGCATCATGGTGCCCAAGAGCGTGATGCCCGAGGCCATGCGTCAGCTCGCGGAGCTATCACCGATGAGCTGGGCACTGGACGCCTTCCTTACCCTGCTGGTGGGCCACGGCTCACTGAACGACGTAGCCCCCTGGTGCGCGCGCCTGCTGCTGTTCGCAGCGGTGGCCGGCGCCAGCGGCTTGTTCCTGTTCCACAAACGAGTACAGCAAACGCAATGGACCACACACTACTAGAAGAAAAGCTCAAGCAGTTGCTGATTCGCGAGTGCGACAAGGAAGACGACATCGACTGGCAAAGCATCGGAGACGACGAACCGCTGTTCGGCCAGCAGAGCCGTATCCAGATGGATAGCCTGGACGCCCTGCAAGTCTCCCTGGCGCTGCAGCAGCACTACGGCGTACGCATCGAAGGCGCCAAGGACGGCCGGCGTATTCTCAACAGCATCGCCAGTATCGCGGCCTTTATCAGGCAACAGCAGTGACGCCCGTCTACCTGCAGCGAGGCGCCCTGCACAGTGCCCTCGGCGCCGACCTGCGCGTCGCCAACGCCGCCCTGCGCAGCGGCCTGCGGCCAACCGCCAACACCGTGCTGCTGCACGAGCTGCAGGCGCCACGTCCGTACCTGGCCGTGGCCGGCGGCGAAACACCGGGCGAGCATTGCGACCGGCTGATTCGCGAAACCCTGGGCGACGAGCCCGGCGCGCTGGACGACTGCCTGCTGATCGTCGCCAGCACCAGCCTGGATATCAACGAGCTGGAGGCACGCGCGGCTCGCCACGGCGGCTTTCACCCGGATCACTCGACCTCCCTCGACCTGATCGCCGAGCGGCTGCGCGAGCGCTTCGGTTTCGTCGACGCCTTCACCCTCAACACCGCTTGCACGAGCGCCGCCAATGGCTTGCTATATGGTGCCCGCATGTTGGGCGCCCACCTGTATCGCCGGGTCCTGGTGCTGGCCTTCGAACCCCCCAGCGCCATCGCCCAGCAAGGCTTTGGCGCCTTGGGCCTGGTATCGCCCAGCGGCGATTATCGCCCCTTCCACCCGCAACGCGATGGCCTGGTGCTGGGCGAGGCCTACGCGGCCACCCTGCTGGCCCTGGAGCCGGGCCCGGCACCGCTGGCCCGCCTGCTGGGCGGCTTCAGCGCCTGCGACACCAGCAGCTTGACCAATACCCGCGAAGACGGCAGCCATATCGAGTGGGTGATGCGCGAAGCCCTGCGCGGTGCTGGCGTGACTGCCGAGCAGATCGGCCTGGTCAAACCCCACGGTACGGCCACTGGCGCCAATGACAGCGCCGAGAGCAACGGCGTGCGCCGGCTGTTCGGTGAGGCGCTGCCGCCGCTGTGCGTGCTCAAGCCCTGGCTCGGCCACACCCTGGGCGCCTGCGGCCTGACCGAGACCCTGCTGCTGGTGGAAAACCTCGCCCACCTGCCCGCCTGCGACTACGCCCGGGACGCCCTGCTGCCGCTGTCGGGCGAGCCCCTGGCGGTTACCGAGGGCAGCCTGCTGCTGGCCAACTACTTCGGCTTTGGCGGCAACAACGCCAGCCTGGTGCTGCAACGCGGCGCGGGAGACGCACCATGAGCCATGTCATCGCGGCCTGCAGCGTACGCGGGAACTCGGAAAACACCGACAAGGACCTCAAGACCGCGCTGATCAGCTGGCTGCCGACCACGCCACGCCGCATCGATCGGCTGATTCTGCAGGCCCTGCTGTGCACCGCGCCGCTCAAGGCCATGACCCGTCGTGACTGCGGGCTGTACCTGGCCTCGCGCCACCCGGCCCGGGCCACCATGGGCTCGCTGCTCGACAGCGTGTGCGTGCACCAACTGCAGCCCAAGCCCTTCGAGTTCGTCAACAGCGTCAGCAATGCCGCCGGCTTTCACGTCGCCGCCCAACTGGGGCTGGAAGGGCCGAACCTCTTTATCGGTGCCGGCCCGAATGTATGGAAGCATCTGCAGGCCATGGCGGCCCTGGATCTGGCCGACGACCTGGTCGGCCAGGCGCTGCTGGTGGTGATCGATGAAGACCAGGCCTTCGAGGCCCAGGCGGTGCTGATCGCAGGGCCCAGCCAGGCGGCGGATTTTGCCGGGCTGACGGCGGGGATCGATGTGCTGGAGTTGCAGCTATAACGCAGCGAGCGGGGCGGGAACGGCCGTTGGTAGGGGGGACGATGCTTCTCCCGTCCACCGCCCCGCGATCACAAAGGTGGATGAAAAAGCGTCATCCACCCTACATGCCCGCGAAAAATCTTCGGAGTGGCCCGCTCCCACAGAACTCAGACAGCTGAGCCTCAGCCCTTACGCTTGGCCCAAGCCCCCAGCTCTTTCATCAACACCCGCTCCTGCCCAGCAATTCCCCGCAACATCTCGGCAATCGGCCGGAAGTCCGGGGCCCCGCCCTTGCTACGGCTGGCGCGCACGCAGGCCGAGGCGAACTGGCGCCAGTCGTCGCCCACCGCGGTCATGCGCGTCGAGGCCTCGCGCAGGGTGGCGTCGCCGATCTTCTCGCCGGCCTCCTGCAGGAAGCTGGCATACATGAAACGAAAGCCGGCGCCGCCGGTGCCGATCTCTTCCTGCATGCGCACGATATGGGTCAGATACAGGCGGTTGTACTTGGCCTGGGCCGGGTCGAGCCTCTCCACGCAGTTGGCCAAGTGGCGAATGCCGCGAATGCCGATCCACGGCAGTGGCAGGCCATCGAGAATGCGCGTGGTGGACAGCACGCTCTGGCGAATCAGCTGCGCCCAGTCCTGCTCGGGCGACACGTCATCCAGGTAATACATCAAACCCTTGGCCGCCAGGACGCCCTTGGCAAAGCGGGCCTTCTGCAGGTCCGCAGTGGCGCAGCGCACCGGCGCCTCGAACACCGGGTCGCTGAGCAGATAGTCGTCGCCCTCACGCCCATAGGCCAGGAGGTTGTGGGCGTTGAAGTGAAAGCGCATCTCCGGCGGGAAGTACGGCAGCCAGAACACCGAGCTCTGCAGCCCGACCAGACGGCCGCTGTTCAGCGCCTCGTCGAGGGCCTGGCGCCCCTGCTGGGGATTGCTGAAGGTGCGGCTGGTCAGCCTCACACCCAGGCGCTTGCTGAGGGTCTTGATCAGGTGGCGCGGCGGCATGCGGTAGGCGATCAGCGGCATACCGCCGAGCTTGACGATCGGCAGGTAGGCGAATGCCAGGCCCGAGGCCAGGCCGAAGGCCATCGGCTCGCTCATCGGCAGGCCGGCCTGGCTGAGCAGGCTGGCCATCACACCGCTTTCGCAGTGGGCGCTCTGGCGGTGCTCGAACGCGCTCATGGCAGCTCCTTCTGATAGCGACGCAGCTCGTCGACGGTCAAACCGAAGGCCTCGGCGTAGCGGGCCAGCAGCGAATCGCTCAGGCGCTGGTAGATTTCAGGTCGAAAGTGCCGGCGTATGCGCCATTGCCAAATCCCGGCAATCTGCGCCAGGGCCGGCAGGTCCATGCGGTAGCGGTACATCAGGCACTCGAGCGGCGACGCCTCGCCGCGCTGCCAGGCGGCGTGGGCCTCGGCTTCCTGGGCCTGCAGCTCGGCGACCGCCAGCTGGGTGGAATAGGACTCCGGCTCCCAACCGGCGCTTGGCGCGCCCTGGTAGCGGCCCTGGTCATCGACGGCATAGAGCAGCTTGCTGTGCCCGCCGTAGGCGGAATCCGGATCCTGGGGAACCTCGTCAAGCTTCATCGCCGACCACCGTCAGGTGCATGAATGCACTGGAGAAACGCCCGCTTTCCGGTACGTAGCAGAGCAGCTTCTGGCCGCGGCGCAGGTGCCCGCCATTGAACAGCTCGTCGAGGATGATGAAGATCGACGCCGCGCCGGTGTTGCCCTTGCTCGTCAGGTTGGTGAACCAGCGCGCCATGGGGATCGCCAGGTCGACCTCGGCCAGGCCAGCCGCCAGGCGCTCGCGGAAGAATTCGGACGAGTAATGCGGCAGGAACCAGTCGATGTCCGCCACGCGCAGCTCGCGGCGCGCCATGATGCGGCGCAACGCCTCGACCACGGTGAGGCGGACGATATTGTCGTTGAGCAGCTTGACGTCCTGCTTGACCGCCATCACCGAGCGCTGCGCGCGCTGCTCGGCGTCATAGCGGGCCCAGCCACGTAGCGCGCCGTCTTCCATCTCGGCACCGGCATACATGCAGGCCGGCATCCGATCGGCGAAGGACAGGATGTCCAGCCAGTCGATGCGCAGGCTCAGGCCCTGGGCGTTGGGGCGATCCTGCAACAGTACGGCACCAGCGCCGTCGGAGAGCATCCAGCGCAGGAAATCCTTCTCGAAGGCGATTTCCGGGTGTTTTTCCAGTTCGTCGACGCGGCTCTCGTATTCGGCGTTGAAGTTGCGCGCCTGCATCATCGCCGAGGCCACTTCAGAGCCACAGGCCACGGCGTTGCGGCTCTGCCCGCTGGCCACGTTCATCCACGCGTATTTCAGAGCGGTCATCCCGCATACGCAGATACCGGCGGTGGTCACCACTTCGCAGGGCGGGCTGCCCAGCTCGCCGTGCACCATCACCGCGTGGCCGGGCATCACCTGGTCGGGCGACGAGGTACTGGCCACCAGGCACTCGAGTTCATTCAGGTCGAAGCCGTCGCCGGCCAGGCCGCGAATCGCCTCGGCGCTGAGCTGGGCGTTGCTCAGGCTGGGCTCGCCGGTACGCGGGTCAATGACGTAGTGGCGCTGCTGGATGCCGTTGCGGCGCAGGATCAGCTTGCGCGCCCGCGAGGGCTTTTCGCCGACCATGCCGAGCCGCGCCTCCATTTGCTCGTTATCGACCGGTTCATGGGGCAGGCTGGCACTGATACGGTTGATGAATACGGGTGCTACCACAGGATTACCTCGGTCACTTCACTCGCCGGACGGACCGGCGAAGTAGGCCTTCTGACGCTGGATTCGCGCCTTGAACAACGGCGCCAACAACTTTTTCAACAGGGCGCTGATCGGCACCACGGTGAGAATCAGGCAGATCAGGAAAGCGATATAGACCACCAGCCCGATGCCGCGACGCATGCTCTGCTGCGGGCCTAGCGCGGAGAGCAGGCGACTCCACAGGGTAAAGCTGCGGTTGCCGACCTTTTCGCTGGCAATCAGTTTTTCATCCACCTTCACCGCGCCCAGGCCGATGAGCATCGGCTGCTCGATGGGCTGCTCGTCAGCCACCAGGCGGCGCACCATGGCCTCGCCAAAGCGGCTGGCGGCAGCCAGTTCGCCCTCGTCGATACCGGCACGCGGCACCCAGCTGTAGGGCTTCTGCCGGCCGGTGAACATCCACAACGGCGTGGCCAGAAAGCTCGCTGCAGCGCCACAGGCATCGGTCAGCACCACGTTGTCGACCAGCCGCGCGCCCAGCGCCTGCAGGCGCGCCTTGACTTTTTCCTGAGCCATCAGCCACATGTTGCGACAGCCGATCAGGGTCACCACCGGCGTGCCCTTGAGCAGCTGAGCAGCCTCGGGCGAGGCCAGAAAACTGCTGCAGGGCAGCGAGGGCGACAGGAACCATACCTGGTAGGCGAGAATGATCAGGTCGTAGCGCTTGTCGGGGTCGACGGCGAGGGGCAGCAGCGGCTGCGGCTTCATCAGCACGGTTTCCGGGAAGATCCGGAAGAAGCCGAGAAAGGGCCAGGGAAAGGGAAACGGCTGGGCCGGCTGCAGGGCCAGGAAATCGACCTGCACGCCGTCACTCGCCTGCATGGGCGCACAGACCGATTGCACCAGGCGGTTCAATTGGCCAGTCTGTGAAAAGTGAACGACGAGAACCTGACGCATTTTTTAAGCGAATCCCTGCAAAATGGGCGGATTATGCCACAGAGACTTCTTCAAATCGTAACCAAACGCTGCGTGGCCTGCGCAGTGGTTCTCCTGTCTGGCACCTTGTCGGCCCAGGCGGGCGATCTTTTGGTGCGCGTGCAGGGCAATCAGAGTACCGCCCCGCTCTACCTGGGGCTGGTCAGCGCAGATCAGAAGACCTGGGAGCCGCTGTTGCACGCGCAGCAGGGCAGCGGCGAGCAGGTGATCGTCAAGGACGTGCCGCCGGGGCGCTTCGCCCTGCAGCTCTATCAGGACAGTAACGGCAACGGCCGCCTCGACCTCAGCCCCCGCGGCATTCCCCAGGAGCCCGTCGGCTTCTCCGCCAATCCGACCTTGCTCAAGGGCAAGCCGACACCCAGGGCGGCACAATTCGAGCATGGCGACGAGGACACGCTGATCGATATCCGCCTGCACCAGCCTCGCGGCAAAGCGCAGACGGACTAACCGCAATCAACGGTGGTAGGCAGCCGACAGCTCGTGGACGGCTTCGAGGAAGGCGCCGGCGTGGGCCGGATCGACTTCCGGGGTGATGCCATGGCCCAGGTTGAAGACATGCCCAGTGCCATTGCCGTAGCTGTCGAGGATGCGCGCGACTTCGGCGCGAATCGCCGCTGGCTTGGCGTACAGCACGGTGGGATCCATGTTGCCCTGCAGGGCCACCTGATGACCGACGCGGCGGCGCGCTTCGCCGATGTCGCAGCTCCAGTCCAGGCCCAGGGCGTCGGCACCGGTGGCTGCTATCGACTCCAACCACAGGCCGCCATTCTTGGTGAACAGGATCACTGGGATCTTGCGACCGTCCTGCTCGCGGATCAGGCCGTCGACGATCTTCTGCATGTAGGCCAGGGAAAAGGTCTGATAGGCGGCCGACGACAGGTTGCCGCCCCAGGTATCGAAGATTTGCACGGCCTGGGCGCCGGCGCGAATCTGCCCGTTGAGGTAGGCGGTCACCGACTGCGCCAGCTTGTCGAGCAGCGCGTGCATGGCCTCGGGCTGGTCGTAGAGCATCGCCTTGATCTTGCGGAAGTCCTTCGACGAGCCGCCTTCGACCATATAGGTCGCCAGCGTCCATGGGCTGCCGGAAAAGCCGATCAGCGGAACACGGCCATTCAGCGCCGACTTGATGGTGCGCACCGCGTCCATCACGTAGCCCAGGTCCTGTTCCGGATCGGGAATCGGCAGTGCCTCGATATCCGCGGCGCTGCTGATCACCTTCCTGAAACGCGGGCCTTCGCCGGTTTCGAAGTACAGACCCTGACCCATGGCATGGGGAATGGTGAGGATGTCCGAGAACAGGATCGCGGCGTCGAGCTGCGGGTAGCGATCCAGCGGCTGCAGGGTGACTTCGCAGGCGAACTCGGGGTTCATCATCAGGCTCATGAAGTCCCCGGCCTTGGCGCGGCTGGCGCGGTACTCGGGCAGGTAACGACCGGCCTGGCGCATCATCCACACCGGCGTGACGTCGACGGGCTGCTTAAGCAGGGCACGCAGGAAACGGTCGTTCTTCAGGGCGGTCATGGCAGAGTCCTAGAAAAAAGTGCGGGCATTTTCGCAGACCCCAAAACAAAAGGCACGGCGAGGGCCGTGCCTTTTCTCTATCGGGTCAATTTGTCGCGGGCAAATGCCTGACGGCTCGCCGAGCGCAGTAGCTTAGACGCCGAGGTAGTCGAGAATCCCTTCCGCGGCGTTGCGCCCTTCGTAGATGGCGGTAACCACCAGGTCGGAGCCGCGCACCATGTCACCGCCAGCAAACACCTTCGGGTTGCTGGTCTGGTGCTTGAAGGTGGCCTTTTCTGGCGCGACCACACGGCCCTGGGTGTCGATACGGATATCGAACTCCTCGAACCACGGTGCCGGGCTCGGGCGGAAGCCGAAGGCGATCAGCACGGCTTCGGCCGGGATGATTTCCTCGGAGCCCGGGATCGGCTCGGGGCTGCGACGGCCACGGGCATCCGGCTCGCCGAGGCGGGTCTCGACCACCTTGACGCCTTCGACCCGGTCTTCGCCGACGATGGCGATGGGCTGGCGGTTGAACAGGAACTTCACGCCCTCCTCCTTGGCGTTCTTCACTTCCTTGCGCGAGCCCGGCATGTTCGCTTCGTCGCGGCGGTAGGCGCAGGTCACGGCCTTGGCACCCTGGCGGATCGAGGTGCGGTTGCAGTCCATGGCGGTGTCACCACCGCCGAGCACCACGACGCGCTTGCCCTTCATGTCGACGAAGTCTTCCGGCACCTTCTCGAAACCGAGGTTGCGGTTGACGTTGGCGATCAGGAAATCCAGCGCATCGTGGACGCCCGGCAGGTCTTCACCAGGGAAGCCGCCCTTCATGTAGGTGTAGGTGCCCATGCCCATGAACACGGCATCGTATTCATCCAGCAGCTGCTGCAGGGTGATGTCCTTGCCCACTTCGGTGTTCAGGCGGAACTCGATGCCCATGCCGGTGAAGACTTCGCGGCGGTTGCTGAGCACGGTCTTTTCCAGCTTGAACTCGGGGATGCCGAAGGTCAGCAGGCCGCCGATCTCCGGGTTCTTGTCGAACACCACCGGGGTCACGCCGTTGCGCACCAGCACGTCGGCACAGCCCAGGCCGGCCGGACCGGCGCCGATCACCGCGACCCGCTTGCCGGTCGGCTTGACCTTGGACATGTCCGGGCGCCAGCCCATGGCGAAGGCGGTGTCGGTGATGTACTTCTCCACCGAGCCGATGGTCACCGCGCCGAAGCCGTCGTTGAGGGTACAGGCGCCCTCGCAGAGACGGTCCTGCGGGCACACGCGGCCGCAGACTTCCGGCAGGGTGTTGGTCTGGTGGCTCAGCTCGGCGGCGGCCAGGATGTTGCCCTCGGAGACCAGCTTCAACCAGCTGGGGATGAAGTTGTGCACCGGGCACTTCCACTCGCAATACGGGTTGCCGCAACCCAGGCAGCGGTGCGCCTGGTCGCTGGCCTGGGCCGGCTTGAAGGTGTCGTAGATCTCGACGAATTCTTTCTTGCGCTGACGCAGCAGCTTCTTCTTCGGGTCTTTACGCCCGACTTCGATGAACTGGAAGTCGTTATTCAGACGTTCAGCCATGTCATAAACCTCTTAACAGCGGCGCCGGGCGATGCGCCCAGAGCTGCGAGACAATCACGTTGAGCGGCGGCCCTTTGGTCGGGCACGCCGCTTGAAGCTGCTTATTGCGGGTTGGCGCGGATGCTGGAGAGCAGCGACTTGAGGTTCGCGGCCTTGGGCTTGACCAGCCAGAACTTGCGCAGGTAGTCGTCCAGGTTTTCCAGCAGGTTGCGGCCCCACTCGCTCGACGTCTCTTCGACGTATTCGACCAGCACGCGCTCCAGGTGGCTACGGTAGGCTTCCATGGACTCGCTGTTGATGCGCTGGATCTCCACCAGTTCATGGTTCACACGGTCGTAGAAGCTGTTGTCCAGGTCGAGCACGTAGGCGAAGCCGCCGGTCATGCCGGAACCGAAGTTGTAGCCGGTCTTGCCCAGTACGCAGACGAAGCCGCCGGTCATGTACTCGCAACAGTGGTCGCCCACACCCTCGACCACCGCATGGGCGCCGGAGTTACGCACCGCGAAACGCTCACCCGCGGTGCCGGCGGCGAACAGCTTGCCGCCCGTGGCGCCGTACAGGCAGGTGTTGCCGATGATCGCGCTGTCCTGGGTGGCGAACGGGCTGCCCTTCGGCGGCACGATCACCAGCTTGCCGGCAGTCATGCCCTTGCCGACGTAGTCGTTGGCGTCGCCTTCGAGGTACAGGTTCAGGCCGCCGGCGTTCCACACCCCGAAGCTCTGCCCGGCAGTACCCTTGAAGCGGAAGGTGATCGGCGCCTTGACCATGCCCTGGTTGCCATGCACCCGGGCGATTTCGCCGGAGACGCGGGCACCGATGGAACGGTCGCAGTTGCAGATGTCGAGTTCGAACTCGCCGCCGGTGGCGCCATCGATGGCCGACTTGGCCATGGACAGCATTTCCTCGGCCAGCAGGCCCTGGTCGAACGGCGGGTTGCGGTCGACTTCGCAGAACTGCGGCTTGTTCGCCGGGATATGGTCGCTGCCCAGCAGCGGGGTCAGATCCAGGTGGTTCTGCTTGGCGCTTTCGCCCGGCAGCACGTCGAGCAGGTCGGTACGACCGATCAGCTCGCCGAGGCTGCGCACGCCCAGCCTGGCCAGCCATTCGCGGGTTTCTTCGGCCACATAGGTGAAGAAATTCACCACCATGTCGACGGTGCCGATGAAGTGGTCCTTGCGCAGCTTGTCGTTCTGGGTGGCCACGCCGGTGGCGCAGTTGTTCAGGTGGCAGATGCGCAGGTACTTGCAGCCCAGCGCGACCATCGGCGCGGTGCCAAAGCCGAAGCTCTCGGCGCCGAGGATGGCGGCCTTGATCACGTCCAGGCCGGTTTTCAGGCCGCCGTCGGTCTGTACCCGTACCTTGCCGCGCAGGTCGTTGCCGCGCAGGGTCTGGTGGGTTTCCGCCAGGCCCAGTTCCCACGGCGCGCCCGCGTACTTGATGGAGGTCAGCGGCGAGGCGCCGGTACCGCCGTCATAGCCGGAGATGGTGATCAGGTCGGCGTAGGCCTTGGCCACACCTGCGGCGATGGTGCCGACACCAGCCTCGGAGACCAGCTTCACCGAGACCAGGGCGCTGGGGTTGACCTGTTTGAGGTCATAGATCAGCTGCGCCAGGTCTTCGATGGAGTAGATGTCGTGGTGCGGCGGCGGCGAGATCAGCGTCACGCCCGGCACCGCATAGCGCAGCTTGGCGATCAAGCCGTTGACCTTGCCGCCTGGCAGCTGACCGCCCTCGCCCGGCTTGGCACCCTGGGCGACCTTGATCTGCAGCACTTCGGCGTTGACCAGGTATTCCGGGGTCACGCCGAAACGGCCAGTGGCGATCTGCTTGATCTTCGAACTCTTGATGGTGCCGTAGCGCGCCGGGTCCTCACCGCCCTCGCCGGAGTTGGAGCGCGCGCCCAGGCGGTTCATCGCCTCGGCCAGGGCCTCGTGGGCTTCGGGCGACAGAGCGCCCAGGGAGATGCCGGCCGCATCGAAGCGCTTGAAGATCGCCTCCAGTGGCTCGACTTCGTCCAGGCTCAGCGGCTGGTCAGCCAGCTTGACCTGCAGCAGATCGCGCAGCATCGACACCGGGCGGGTATCCACCAGCGCGGTGTATTCCTTGAATTTCTCGTAGCTGCCCTGCTTGACCGCGGCCTGCAGGGTGTTGACCACGTCCGGGTTGTAGGCGTGGTATTCGCCGCCATAGACGAACTTGAGCAAACCGCCCTGCTGAATGGCCTTGCGGTTGTTCCAGGCTTCGGCGGCCAGGGCTTTCTGCTCGGCTTCCAGGTCGACGAAACGCGCGCCCTTGAGGCGGCTCGGCACGCCACGGAAGCACAGGTCGGTGACCTCGTCGGCCAGGCCGACGGCTTCGAACAGCTGGGCGCCGCGGTAGGAACCGACGGTGGAGATGCCCATCTTCGAGAGGATCTTCAAGAGGCCCTTGGAGATGCCCTTGCGGTAGTACTTGAAGACTTCGTACAGGTCGCCCAGCACTTCGCCGGTGCGGATCAGGTCGCCCAGCACTTCGTAGGCCAGGAACGGATAGACCGCCGAGGCGCCGAAGCCGATCAGCACCGCGTAATGGTGCGGGTCACGGGCAGTGGCGGTTTCCACCAGGATGTTGCAGTCGCAACGCAGGCCGGTCTCGGTCAGGCGGTGGTGCACGGCGCCAGTGACCAGTGCGGCGTGGGCCGGCAGCTTGCCTGGGGCGATATGGCGGTCGCTGAGTACCAGCAATACCTTGCCGGCGCGCACGGCTTCTTCGGCCTGGTCGGCCATGTTGCGCACGGCCGCTTCCAGGCCGATCGACTCGTCGTAGTTGAGGTCGATGATCTGCCGCTCGAAACCCGGGCGGTCCAGGTTCATCAGGGTGCGCCACTTGGCCGGGGAGATCACCGGCGAGCTGAGGATCACGCGAATGGCGTGCTCGGGCGACTCCTCGAAGATATTGCGCTCGGCCCCGAGGCAGATCTCCAGCGACATGACGATGGCTTCGCGCAGCGGGTCGATCGGCGGGTTGGTGACCTGGGCGAACTGCTGGCGGAAATAATCGTACGGCGAGCGCACGCGCTGGCTCAGCACGGCCATCGGCGTGTCGTCACCCATGGAACCGACCGCTTCCTGGCCCTGCTCGGCGAGCGGGCGCAGCACCTGGTCACGCTCCTCGAAGGTGACCTGGAACATCTTCATGTATTGCTTGAGCTGGTCGGCCTCGTAGAAGGCCGAGCCATGGTCGTTGTCTTCCATGGTCGCGCGCACGCGCAGCGCGCTCTTGCGCAGCCACTGCTTGTAGGGGTGGCGCGACTTGAGGCGGTTGTCGATGTCGTCGGTGGTCAGCACCTGGCCGGTTTCGGTATCCACGGCAAGGATCTGGCCCGGGCCGACACGGCCTTTGGCGACCACGTCCTCGGGCTGGTAATTCCACACGCCGATTTCCGAAGCCAGGGTGATGTAGCCATTGGTGGTGGTCACCCAGCGCGCCGGGCGCAGGCCGTTGCGGTCGAGCAGGCACACGGCATGGCGGCCATCGGTCAGCACCACGCCGGCCGGGCCATCCCAGGGCTCCATGTGCATGGAGTTGTATTCGTAGAACGCGCGCAGGTCGGCGTCCATGGTTTCGACGTTCTGCCAGGCCGGCGGAATGATCATGCGCACGCCGCGGAACAGGTCGATGCCGCCGGTGACCATCAGTTCGAGCATGTTGTCCATGCTCGAGGAGTCGGAACCCACGCGGTTGACCAGCGGGCCGAGCTCGTCAAGGGCCGGGATCTGGCCGTTCTCGAACTTGGTGCGGCGTGCCTGGGCCCAGTTGCGGTTGCCGGTGATGGTGTTGATTTCGCCGTTGTGGGCGAGGAAACGGAACGGCTGAGCCAGCGGCCACTTCGGCAGGGTGTTGGTGGAGAAGCGCTGGTGGAAGACGCAGATGGCGGTCTGCAGGCGCTCGTCACCCAGGTCCGGGTAGAACTGCTGCAGGTCGGCCGGCATCATCAGGCCTTTGTAGATGATGGTCTTGTGCGAGAAGCTGCAGATGTAGTGCTCGGTGTCCGCGGCGTTGGCCACCGATGAGCGGCGACGGGCGCAGAACAGCTTGATGGCGAACTCCTGATCGCTCAGGCCTTCACCGCCGACGAACACCTGCTCGATCTGCGGCAAACGCTCCAGCGCCAGCTGGCCAAGCACGCTGGTATCGATCGGCACCTTGCGCCAGCCGACCAGGCTCAGGCCAGCCGCCTGGATCTCGCGGTTCATGTTGTCGCGAGCAGCACTGGCCCTGGCGTCATCCTGGTTGAGGAAGACCATGCCGACGGCATATTGCTTGGGCAGGTCGACGCCGAAGGTGTCCTGGGCCACGGCGCGCAGGAACAGATCGGGCTTTTGAATCAGCAAACCGCAGCCGTCACCCGTCTTGCCGTCGGCATTGATGCCACCACGGTGGGTCATGCAGGTCAGGGCTTCGATCGCGGTCTGCAACAGGTGATGGCTGGCCTCACCCTGCATGTGGGCGATCAGGCCGAAGCCGCAGTTATCCTTGAACTCATCAGGACGGTACAAACCTGCTTTCATAGGGGACTCTCACCAGACAGCCTTTCTCAGGCGTTTTCTCTAATCCGCGCGCAGGTCTAGACGCCGCGTTGCGCAGGCAAACGGAGGGCATTGTACATAGCGAGATAGGCGCCACAAAGAACAATGTGACGAAAAACAGGAATAAAATGTCGCAAAAACGAAAGAGCCCGTTACGCGATTTTGTACGTAACGGGCTCTTTCGATCAGTTGGTCATTTCCTGGGTGACGCTGGCGAAGGTCTTCGGCCACGGCTTGCCGGCCTGAACCTTGGCGGGCAGGGTCTTTACGGCAGCCTGGGCGGCGTCGCGGCTGGCAAAGCTACCATAAGTGATGACGAAAAGTGGCTTACCCTGGTGCATCTTCTTGAAGTAGCGGTACTGCGAGCCGTTCTGACTGACGAAGGAACGCGCCGCGGCCTCCGTGCTGGTACCCAGCACCTGCAGGGTGTAGTGGCTCTTGCTCTGCGCCGCATACCAGCTATTGGCTTGCGCGCCACCCGCCGTGGCGGGTGCTGGCGTCGCCGGCGCAGGCCGGGCTGCCGTGGCAGGCGGCGTAGCGGGTTTGGGCTGCTCGACCGGTTTGGGCTGCTGCACCGGCTTCGGCTGCTCAGCCGGTTTCGGCTGAGGTACAGGGGGCGCGGCCATTTGCGGGGCCGGAGCAGGCGTTGGCGCGGGCACGTTCTGCGCGGCTGTCGGGGGAATGTTCACCGGCGCGGCCGGCGTGGACTCCGGCAACTCGACGTTCGCTTCACCGTCGGTTTCACCCGCTGCCTGGGCCAGAGGCTGGCGGATCACCGGCTGCGACTGACCTACCAGCGGCAACGGCAGCGGCTGGTTGCTGCCCGCGAACTCGATCGGCGGCCGCCCATCGGCGCCCTGCTCGGCGCCAGCTGGCGCACTCTGTGCAGCTTCAGGCTGCGGCGCTGCACCCATGGGCAGCTGGGCCTGGGCCGGAGCTTGCGCATCGGTAGGCTCGGAGCGGCCCTGCATGAGCAGGGCGGCAGCCACACCGACAGCGACCACACCCAGCGCGAGCAGGTGCTTCCTGGGCAGCTTGAGTGCGAAACCACCGCCCTTTACCGCGCCACGACGCGCGGCCATGGCGTCGATCAGCACATCGCGCGCCACCCGGTTGATTTCACCCGGCCAACCACCGGAGCGCTCGTGAATCAGCTCGATCTGCTCTTCGGACAGCAGGTCGATGCCCTGGGCCGCGCCTTCCAGGCGGACGGCCAGGTATTCACGGGTCTCGTCTTCGCTGTAGGGCTGCAGCTCGATCACATGGAAGGATTCTTCGCCATTGCTCAGGGCATCCAGGCGGGCGATCAGGTCGCTATCGGCGAACAGGAAGACGTGGGGACGACCTTCGCTGTTGCCTTGCGCCAGGATCAGCAGTTCGTCGATCGCCGCATCGCTGAGCTCCTCGGCATCGTCGATCAGCAGGTAGACCTCCTGCCCGGTCAAAGACAGCTGGCCAACCTGCCCGAGCAGCGAGGCGCGATCGGTCTGCTGGGTATTCAAACCCTGGGCGACATGGCGCATCAGGGTCGCCGGATCCGCCGCTCCCTGGGCCGAAACCACCACGTTGTGCACCGCCTGTTTGTTGGTGCTGGCGACCAGCGCCTGGCGCAGCAGGGTCTTGCCACTGCCCTCGGGGCCGGTGACCACCAGCAGCAACTGGCTGTAGCGCGCCAGGTGATGCAGCTGCCCGAGCACCGGCTTGCGCTGCGCCGGGAAGAACTTGAAGCCAGGCACCCGCGCCGCGAAGGGATCGTGGGTGAACTGGTAGTGGTCGAGAAATGCTTCGTCGGCGTGCAAACTGGTCATTGAATACTCACTGATTGTTAAGCCGGGCCACCAGCGCCGGGTAATCGGCAGCCAGGGTGGCACTCAATATGTCTGCCGGGTAATCGCTGGTCACCACCGCCTCGCCCAGCGAACGCAGCAGCACCAGGCGCAATTGACCATCCAGCACCTTCTTGTCCACGGCCATGTGCTCGAGGAACTGCCCGGGCGTCATCGTCTGTGGCGGCACCACAGGCAGGCCGGCGGCCTGGAACAGACGAATACCACGATCACGCTCGTCGGCAGTGATCCAGCCCAGGCGATGAGACATCTCCAGGGCCATCACCGTTCCTGCCGCCACGGCTTCACCGTGCAGCCAGACGCCATAGCCCATCTGTGTCTCGATGGCATGCCCGAAGGTATGGCCCAGGTTCAGCGTGGCGCGCACGCCGGTTTCCTTCTCGTCGGCACCGACCACCCGCGCCTTGGCCGCACAGGAGCGCTCGATGGCCTCGGTCAACGCGGCCTGATCCAGGCTACGCAGGGCGGCCATGTTCTCCTCGAGCCAGCCGAGAAACGGCGCGTCGCAGATCAGCCCGTACTTGATCACCTCAGCCAGACCCGCCGACAGCTCACGGGGCGGCAGGGTGTCCAGGCTGCGCGTATCGATCAGCACGGCCTGGGGCTGGTAGAACGCACCGACCATGTTCTTGCCCAGCGGGTGGTTGATGCCGGTCTTGCCCCCTACCGACGAGTCGACCTGAGACAGCAGGGTGGTCGGCAACTGGATGAAGTTCACGCCACGCTGGTAGCAGGCCGCGGCGAAGCCGGCCATATCGCCGATCACCCCACCACCCAAGGCCAGGACGGTAGTGCGTCGATCATGGCGCGCGCCGAGCAGGCCATCGAAGATGCTCTGCAGGGTTTCCCAGTTCTTGAACGCCTCGCCATCGGGCAGCACGATCGGGGTGACGCGGTAGTCGGCGAGCGTATCCTGCAGGGCTTGCAGATACAGCGGCGCGATGGTCTCGTTGGTGACGATGGCCACCTGACGGCCGACGATATGCGGCGCCAGCAGATCGGCGCGGCCCAGCAGGCCTGCCCCGATATGAATGGGGTAGCTGCGCTCAGCGAGATCAACATGAAGTGTTTGCATGGAGCCCCCGATTGAAAAAGGGCTCTAGGATAGCGCAGTTCTGCCCTGTCATTAACGGGGCGCCAGCGCTTCCAGCCGCTCGAGAATTTCCTGAACCACCATTCGCGGCGGACGCTCATCGGTCTCGATGATCACATCCGCGATTTCCCGATACAGCGGATCACGAATGGCCAGCAGGTCAGCCAGCACCTGCCCGGGATTGGGCGCACGCAACAAGGGGCGATTGCGATCACGGGCCGTGCGGTCGATCTGCTGCTCCACGGACGCATGCAGATACACAACCCGCCCACTGTCGCGCAGCGCCTGGCGATTCTGCGGTCGCAATACCGCACCGCCGCCCGTAGCCAGCACCAGACCATCGGATTCGCACAGCGAACAGATGACCGCTTGCTCGCGCTCACGGAAACCCTGCTCGCCCTCGACATCGAAAATCCAGGGTATATCGGCACCGGTACGCTGTTCGATCTCCTTGTCGGAGTCCTTGAATGGCAACCGCAGCTCTTTGGCCAGCAAACGCCCGATGGTGCTTTTTCCAGCACCCATCGGGCCGACAAGGATCAGATTACGCACAAATTACCGACTCACGGCCACCGCAGAGGTGTTCATGATGCGCGGAGTGATGAAAACCAGCAACTCGGTCTTGTTGTCCTGCACGATATCGCGGCGGAACAGGCGGCCCAGATACGGCACATCCCCAAGAAACGGAACCTTTTCGACAGATTTGCTCTGAGTATTCTCGAACACCCCACCAATTACGATCGTCTCGCCATCAGAAACGAGCACCTTGGCATTGACTTCATTTTTGTTAATCGGCGGAACTCCGTTAACTGCTCGCTGGAAGTCCGGTGCATCCTTGGTCACCTTTACTTCCATGATAATGCGGTTGTCCGGCGTGATTTGCGGGGTTACTTCAAGAGACAAGGCAGCTTCTTTAAACGATGTAGACGTTGCTCCACTGGAGCTAGCTTCCTGATAGGGAACCTCTTGGCCCTTCAAAATCTTCGCGGTTTCCTTATCTGAGGTCACCACCTTGGGCTGAGAGACAATTTCGCCGTTACCCGAGCTTTCCATGGCAGAAAGCTGAAGATCAAGTACCACATTGTTACTCAAGAAGCCTATACCGATACCAGAAGTACTATTAGCTACCCCCATATCAACGAAAGGCAAGCGAGCAAGACCATCATCCAAAGTCGTACTACCGATTGTATCCGTTCCTACGAATGGAGCTCGTGCACCAGTATCTTCATCAAAAGCCTGAACACCATCCTTACCACTTACATCCCAGCCGCCTCTCCTTGCACTCCCTCCCCAACGCACGCCCAGCGCCTTATCATAATTGACATTGGCCTCAACGATACGCGCCTCGATCATCACCTGACGCACCGCCACATCCAGCTGAGCGACGATACGGCGCAGCTCATCCAGCCGCTCCTGAGTCTGATAAGCGATGATGCTATTGGTGCGCTCATCGACGGTAATCGAGCCACGATCATCCGCCACGCCACCATTGGCACTGGTCACCGACTGGAACAGCTTGGCCATATCGGCAGCCTTGGCGTAGTTGACCTGAATCAGCTCACGGCGCAGCGGGGCCAGTTCGGCGATCTGCTTCTGCGACTCCAGCTCTTGACGCTCACGGGCGGCAATTTCTTCCGCCGGCGCTACCAACAGCACGTTGCCGACCTGGCGCTTGTCGAGGCCTTTGGTCTTGAGCACCAGGTCCAGTGCCTGATCCCATGGAACGTTCTGCAGACGCAGGGTGATATTGCCCGCCACCGTATCACTGGCGACCAGGTTCAAATCGGTGAAATCGGCGATCAGCTGCAGCACCGAACGCACGTCGATATCCTGGAAGTTCAGCGACAGCTTCTCGCCGGTATAGGCGAAGCGCTCGGCCTGACGCTTGTCGGCATCTTCCTGGGTCAGCGGCTTGACGCTGAGGGTCAGCTTGTTCTCGGTCTGGTAGGCCAGATAATCGAAAGCGCCAACAGGCTCGATCACGATGCTTGCATCATCACCCGTGCCGCTGGCACTGACGAACTGCACCGGGGTGGCGAAGTCCTTGACGTCCAGGCGCACACGCAGGGCTTCAGGCAGCTGGGTGCGGTTGAAATTGAGAATGATCTTGCCGCCACGCTCCTGGATATCAGGGCTGACGGACGCATCGGACAGGTTGATGACGACGTTGCCCTCACCCTGCTCGCCACGTTGAAAGTCGATATTGCTGATCGACTTGTTGACGGCGCCGAACACCTTCGGCGCTGCCGGTGCCGCAACCGGCGTCGCCGCCTGGGCAGGACGGGCCGTTGCTGGCGCAGGCGCGCTCACTGGCGCTGCCGCCGTGGTGGTTGCCGACGTGGCCACGCCGGTACCGACCTGCACGAACAGGTTGTTGCCTTCGGTGCGGGTATTGTAGGGCGACAGGTTGGTCAGGTTGATGATCAACCGCGTACGATCCTTGGCCTCGACCACGGTGACGCTGCGCGCATTGCCCATGCCCAGCTCCCGGTTCTTCACGCCCAGCTTGTTGGAAACGCCGGGCAGATCCAGGGCGATGCGCGCCGGCTGCTCGATGGTGTAGCCGCGCGGCGCCGCTACCGGCTCGTCGAAGGACAGTTTCAGCTCGACACGGTCGCCCGGCAGAGCCGCCACGTCCAGCGCCTGCAGGTTGGCGGCCAGAGCGGCAGGAGAGAGCAGTGCCACCAGCAGCGAGATGCTTAGGCGAGAGAGAGAGCTGTTCATGCTTGGATTCCGTTTGGCAGACCGGTTATTTCTATTCATGGTTCACCTCGCTCCTCAGGAGCGTTCCTTCAGAGTGAGGGTACGAGGACGCTCGAGCCAGCCGCCGTCACCATCCGGGACGATCTCGACCACATCGATCTTGGCGCTGTCGATGGCGACGATGCGGCCTTCATTGCGTCCCAGGTAATCCCCGACCTTGACGCGATGGACTCCGCCCGCACCGCTCACCAGAGCGAACGAACCATTGTCATTGGCCAGCGTGCCGACCATTTCGAACAGCTCGATATTGAACCCTTCGAGAAACTGCTTCACGCGCGTTTCGTCGGGTTTGATTTCCTTGCTGCCTTTCGCCCGAGCGACCATATCGATCTTCACCGGCGGCTGGAATGGGCTGCGCAAGGCGGCAGCACTGTAGGTGAAGCTTTCGTAAGGTTCAGGTTGCGGCAGCGGCTCGATCTGGCCCTTTGGCCGCGCCCGCACCTCATCCATGTAGGCTTGCAGGTCACTGAAGTCACCGCCGCCGCAGCCGCTCAGGGTCAGCAGCAACAGGCCAGGTACAAGGGCACGTTTCATTGGTGTGCCCCCTTGTCGTTGTAACGATAGGTCTTGGCCAGAACCTTCATGCGCAGCTTGGAGGTACTGCCGTCCTCGGCCGGAACCAGTTCGAAATCATGCAGCGTAACGATGCGCGGCTGACTGGCGACGCCACTGACGAAGGTCGCCAGGTCATGGTAGCCACCGACCACCTGAATCTGGATAGGCAGTTCGATGTAGAACGGCTGCGTGACTTCCGGTAGCAACTTGATCTCCTCGAACTCCAGACCGCTGTCCAGGCCGATACGGGTGATGTCTTCGAGCAGACCCGGCACTTCGGTGTCGCTGGGCAACTGCTTGAGCAGAGCACCGAACGACGTCTCGGCCTCCTTCATCTGCTCGCGGTAAGCCTCCAGGTTGGCCGCCTGGAACGCCTTGGTGGAAAACTGCTCCTTGAGGGTTTCTTCATCCAGACGCTGCTGATCCAAGGTGGCCTGCAGGTCTTTCAGGTGGAAGTTGTAGCCCAGTACCAGAACCAGCACGACGGCCAGAATGCCGGCGATCACCTTGACCGCGGCGGGCCAGGAGCCGATGTTGTTCAGATCGAGATCGTTGATATCGACCTTGCGCAGGCTGGCCAGAGAATCATTCAGGCTCATGGCTTGACCTCCGCTTCTTCCTTGACGGGCTTGGATTGCTGCACGGTCAGCTGGAAGGTGTTGGCCTGGTCCACTGCGCCAGCGGTGACGGCCTTGACCTCGGTCAGATTGGGCGCGGTCAGCCAGTCGGAGGCATCCATGTCACGCATCAGTTTGGACACTCGGCTGTTCGACTCGGCCGCGCCGACGATGGCGATGGTCTTGTCGGTCATTTTTACCCCGGTGAAATACACGCCATCGGGCAGCGTTCGCACCAACTGGTCGAACACATGGCCAATGACCGGGCGATTGCCCTGCAGGTCCTGAATGATCTTCATCCGCTCCAGCAACTGCTGGCGGCGGGTGCGCAGCTCGCTGATTTCCGCGATGCGGGTGTCGAGCACGGCAATTTCCTTGCGCACGAAGTCGTTACGAGCCTGCTGATTCTCGATCTCGCCGTTGAGGTACTGGTCGCCCAGAAAGATCAGCGCTGCCGCGGCGACCAGCAGGCCACCCAGCGACACCAGAAAGCGCTGCTTGCGCTCTTCGCGAAGCTGCTCGCGCCAGGGAAGGAGGTTAATCCGCGCCATCAGTCGAAACTCCTCATCGCCAGGCCGCAGGCAATCATCAATGCCGGTGCATCACTGGCCAGCGCTCCCGCATTCACCTTGCCGCTCAGGGCCATGTCCGCGAAGGGGTTGGCGACCAGCGTCTGGGTACCGATCTTCTGCTGGATAAGGCGGTCGAGATCGGGGATGGAAGCGGTGCCACCGGCCAGCAGGATGTAATCCACATCGTTGTACTGGCCGGCGGCGAAGAAGAACTGCAGCGAGCGCGACACCTGCTGTACCAATGCATCCTTGAACGGCTGCAGCACTTCGCTTTCGTAGTCGTCGGGCAGGCCGCCCTGCTTCTTGGCAAGCCCGGCCTCATCGACGGACAGGCCATAGCGACGCTGAATTTCCTCGGTCAGCTGGCGGCCACCGAACAGCTGCTCGCGGGTGTAGATGGTGCGGCCATTGTGCAGCACGCTGAGCGTGGTCATGGTCGCGCCGATGTCGACGACGGCCACGGTCAACTCGTCGTGTGCGCCGCCGAGCTGCTCGGCCAGCAGGTCGTAGGCACGCTCGAGGGCATAGGCTTCGACATCGACGACCTTGGCGGTCAGCCCGGCGAGGGCCAGGGCGGCCTCGCGGACTTCGACGTTTTCCTTGCGGCAGGCGGCAAGCAGCACTTCGACCCGCTCGGGGTTGCGCGGCGAAATGCCCTGAACTTCGAAGTCGATCGCCACCTCTTCAAGCGGGTACGGAATGTACTGGTCGGCCTCGAGCTTGAGCTGGTTCTCCAGCTCGTCGTCCGACAGGCCCGCTTCCATCTCGACGGTCTTGGTGATCACCGCGGAGCCGGCAACGGCCACGGAGACCGAGCGCACGCTGGTCTTGGCCTTGGCCAGGACACGGGACAAGGCCTGGCCGACCCCTTCGAGCTCGGCGATGTTCTTTTCGACCACAGCGTTGGCAGGGAGCGGCTCGACAGCGTAGGCCTCTACCTTGTAGCGGCTACCTGAGCGACTCAATTCGAGGAGCTTGACGGAGGTCGAACTTATATCGATCCCCAAAAGCGTATTCGCTTTTTTACTGAAGAGCCCTAGCACGACCGATTTCCTATTCACATCCATAACTTACGGATGATTTATGTTTTTCCACATTAAATAGCAGACTTGACAGAAGCGCAAATGGCTCCCCGGCAAAAAAAACGCTTATAATGTGATCAGCTTTTGCCTTTTCATTTTGCCTTCCGCTTAACTCATTCTTTTATCTGGAAATCCAAAAATCTTGATGCGTTTGCTGAAGTTTTTCTGCTGGTCCGTCATCGCCGTTTTTTGTGCGCTGGTACTCGCCGTCAGTGGTGCCTTCCTCTACCTGAGCCCGACCCTGCCCTCTGTCGATGCCTTGCGCAGTATAGAGCTGCAGATACCCCTTCGCGTGTACAGCAGCGACGGAAAACTCATCGCCGAATTCGGCGAGATGCGCCGCTCGCCCATCGCCTTCGCCGACATACCGGCCGATTTCACCAGCGCCCTGCTGGCGGCCGAAGACGATAACTTCGCAAACCATTATGGCGTTGATCTTACGAGCCTGATGCGCGCTGCCACGCAATTATTGAAAACAGGTCAAATTCAGTCCGGCGGCAGCACCATCACCATGCAGGTGGCGAAGAACTTCTTCCTCACCAGCGAGCGCAGCTTTTCGCGCAAGATCACCGAGATCCTGCTCGCCCTGCAGATCGAGCGCGAGCTGAGCAAGAACGAGATCCTCGAGCTGTACGTCAACAAGATCTACCTGGGTCACCGCGCCTACGGCATCGAAGCCGCCGCCCAAGTCTATTACGGCAAATCCATCCGAGACTTGAGCCTCTCGCAGCTTGCGACGATAGCCGGTCTTCCCAAGGCACCTTCGGCGTTCAACCCGTTGACCAATCCGACCCGGGCCAAGGAGCGCCGCGACTGGATTCTCGGCCGCATGCATCGCCTGGGGCGCATCGACCAGGCGCGCTACGAAGCCGCGCTCGCCGAACCGGTGGACGCCAGCTACCACGTGCCCACCCCCGAGGTGCCGGCGCCCTACGTGGCCGAGATGGCCCGTGCAGAAATGGTCGGCCGCTATGGCAGCGACGCCTACACCCAGGGCTTCAACGTCACCACCACGGTGCCCAGCGACCTGCAGGTCATGGCCAACAAGGCCCTGCGCGACGGCCTGATCGACTACGACCAGCGCCACGGGTATCGCGGCCCGGAAAGTCGTCTGCCCGGCATGACCCGAGAAACCTGGCAGGCCGAGCTAAGCAAGCAGGGCCTGCGCGGCGGCTTGGAGCCGGCCATCGTTACCCAGGTCGAGAAGAGCGGCATCCTGGTGCTGACCCGTCGCGGCGACGAGGAAGCCGTGTCGTGGGACAGCATGAAATGGGCACGCCCGTTCCTCAACACCAACAGCCTGGGGCCACGCCCGCAGCAACCGGCGGATGTGGCGCAGATCGGCGACCTGATCCGCGTGCAGCGCCAGGACGACGGCAGCCTGCGCTTCGCGCAACTGCCCAGCGCGCAAAGCGCCCTGGTCTCGCTCGACCCGCAGAACGGCGCCATCCGCGCCCTGGTCGGCGGCTTCTCCTTCGAGCAGAGCAACTACAACCGCGCCGTGCAGGCCAAGCGCCAGCCCGGCTCGAGCTTCAAACCCTTCATCTATAGCGCAGCGCTCGATAACGGCTACACCGCCTCCAGCCTGGTCAACGACGCGCCGATCGTGTTCGTCGACGACTATATGGACCAGGTCTGGCGACCGAAGAACGACACCAACACCTTCCTTGGCCCCATCCGCCTGCGTGAAGCGCTGTACAAGTCGCGCAACCTGGTATCGATCCGCCTGCTGCAGGCCATGGGTATCGAGAACACCCTGCGCTACATCGAGCGCTTCGGCTTCAACCGCCAGGATCTGCCGCGCAACCTGTCCCTGGCCCTGGGCACCGCCAACCTGACGCCCATGGAAATCGCCACCGGCTGGACGGCGTTCGCCAACGGCGGGCACAAGGTGCAGCCGTACCTGATCCAGCGCATCGACAACCGCCATGGTGACCCGCTGTTCATCGCCAACCCGCCGACCGTGCCCAATGCAGCCAAGCCCGAAGTGCCGCCACCGGTCAACGAGGAAGGCGTGATGAGCACCGCCGAGGCGGCCCCCGAGCAACTGCCGGACGCCCCGCAGCCGGCGACCGCCGAGCGTATCCTCGACGAGCGCACCGCCTACATCATGACCAGCATGCTGCAGGACGTGATCAAGCGCGGGACCGGGCGCCGGGCCATGGCCCTGGGCCGTACCGATCTGGCGGGCAAGACCGGCACCACCAACGAATCCAAGGACAGCTGGTTTTCCGGCTACAACGCCGATTTCGTGACCACCGTATGGGCCGGCTTCGACCAGCCGGAGAGCCTGGGCCGCCATGAATACGGCGGAACCGTGGCGCTGCCGATCTGGATGAACTACATGGGCGCCGCCCTCAAGGACAAGCCCAACCACGCGCCTGCCGAGCCCGAAGGCATACTGACCCTACGCGTCGATCCGCACAGCGGCCGCGCCGCCGCGCCGGGCACGCCGGATGCCTACTTCGAGCTGTTCAAGAGCGAAGATTCACCACCGCCGATGAACGAGCTCGACCCGGGCATGGGCGCGCCGAACAGCCCGCTGCCCGCGGATGAAAGCGCGCCGATCGACCTGTTCTGAGGGCAAGGCCAGCGGCCCAGCCGCTGGCAGGACCTCGTGGCAAATCTTCCCAGCTCGAAACGAACACAATAAAAAACCCGCCGAAGCGGGTTTTCTGTATCAGCTGAACGACTCAGCCCTTGAACACGTCGTCGACCGACTGCAGCGGGTAGTGCTTCGGATACGGCAGGGTCGCCACGCCGCTTTCGATAGCGGCCTTGGCCACGGCGTCGCAGACCACGTTGATCAGGCGAGCGTCCATCGGCTTCGGAATGATGTACTCGCGGCCGAATTCCAGCTTGATGCCGCCGTAGGCATCACAGACTTCCTGGGGCACCGGCAGCTTGGCCAGCTCGCGCAGGGCATTGGCGGCAGCGATCTTCATCTCTTCGTTGATGCGGGTCGCGCGAACGTCCAGCGCACCACGGAAGATGAACGGGAAGCCCAGCACGTTGTTGACCTGATTCGGGTAGTCGGAACGACCGGTGGCCATGATCACGTCGTCGCGGGTGGCGTGGGCCAGCTCCGGCTTGATTTCCGGGTCCGGGTTCGAGCAGGCGAACACGATCGGGTTCGGCGCCATCAGCTTGAGGCCTTCGGCGCTCAGCAGGTCCGGGCCGGACAGGCCGACGAATACGTCAGCGCCAGTGAGGGCGTCGTCCAAGGTGCGCTTGGTGGTTTCGGTGGCGAATACCGCCTTGTACTGGTTCAGATCGTCACGGCCGGCGTGGATCACGCCTTTACGGTCGATCATGAAGATGTTCTCGACCTTGGCACCCATGCTCACCAGCAGCTTCATGCAGGAGATGGCTGCAGCGCCGGCGCCGAGGCAGACGATCTTGGCTTCCGGCAGGGTCTTGCCGGCGATTTCCAGGGCGTTGAGCATACCGGCCGCGGTGACGATCGCGGTGCCGTGCTGGTCATCGTGGAACACCGGGATGTCGCACTGCTCGATCAGCGCGCGCTCGATCTCGAAGCACTCGGGCGCCTTGATGTCTTCCAGGTTGATGCCGCCGAAGGTGATGGAGATGCGCTTGACGGTGTCGATGAAGGCCTGCGGGCTTTCGGCGTCGACCTCGATGTCGAACACGTCGACACCGGCGAAACGCTTGAACAGCACGCCCTTGCCTTCCATGACCGGCTTGGAAGCCAGTGGGCCGAGGTCGCCCAGGCCAAGGATTGCGGTGCCGTCGGAAATGACTGCCACCAGGTTGCCTTTACCGGTGTAACGGTAGGCGAGCTCCGGATCGCGAGCGATCTCGCGCACTGGCTCGGCGACACCCGGGCTGTAGGCCAGCGACAGGTCACGGGCAGTGGCGGTGGGTTTGGTGAGCTCGACGCTCAACTTACCCGGACGGGGCTTCTCATGGTATTCGAGAGCGGCAGTTTTCAGATCAGACATAGTGGCATTTCCGCTTTTTTGGGCTATGGACTGGCAGGCGGCCGAGGATACGCAAAGTTCAGGGGCCTGCACAAGACTATGCAGTCAGCCTGCAAACGTGCCTCAGCGAACCGTCTTGAACCAATCACCCGGGCGAGGCTCACCCTGTGGATAAAGATTGTTGAGCAGCCGCAAGGTCGCCTCGGCATCACCGGGCAGACCGCTGCCAGCCGCCAGGGCCTTGATGGTTTGCCCTGGGCTGACGCGCAGCACGTGCAACCTCAGCGGCTCGGCCAGCTTGCGCTCGGCTGGCTGCAACGGCCGAAAACTGCTGATCGCCGCCAGCATCTGGGCGTCTTGCGCCGCGCTCGCGGCGCGACCCTTGGCCGCACCGACGAACAGGTAGGCCTTGTCGTCCTTGAGGATCACCGCCACCCGGCGCGGCGCGCTGCCCTCGACCAGGCCGGTGTAGCCCTGCAGCCCGCCCTGCTGCAGCGGCTCGCCACCGAGCAGGCGCCGGCCACCGATGCGTTGCTTGAGCAGGGTCGCGGCGTCCAGCCGGCGCGGATTGTCTTCCAGCATCATGGCGACGAGCAGCTGCTTGTCTGGCGACTGGCCGATCAGCTGCTGCGGCTCGTTGATCAGGCTCCAGCCCTTGGCGAACGCCAGGGTGAAGTCAAGATCACGGTGATAGAAGCGCTCGCCGCGACGGATGCCGCTCTCGGCCGAATCACCGAACGGCAAGCCCTGCAGCCGTTTCAGGAAGGCCTCGCGATTGACCTCCTGCTGCCCGGCGACCAGCGCACGGGCCGGGCCCATCACCTGCTGCAGGCGGCGGTCGTTGTCCGGGTGGGTGTCGAACAGACCATGGTAGCTGCCAACCGGCTGCTGCTCGCCGCGTGCCGCAGCCTGGTCGCGGGCGAAGTCTTCCTGCAGCTTGAGCACCTTGACCACTTCGATCATCGCCTGCGGGTCATAACCGCCGCGGGCCAGGTACTGGGCGCCGAGGCCCTCGGCCTCCAGCTCCATGTCACGGCCATAGCCACGCACCACGGCATTGCCCAGCACACCGGTGACGTCCGCGGCGGCACCAACGCCGGTGCCCATGGCCACCGCCTGGCCAAGCAGGCCCCAGGCGGTCGACTGGCTTTGCTGGCGCACCCCATGACGGGCGGTCACGTGCCCGACCTCGTGGCCGAGCACGGCCGCCAGCTCGGCCTCCGAGCCCAGGTAGGCCATCAGCCCGCGGTGGATATAGATGTAGCCGCCCGGCAGGGCGAAGGCATTGATGTCCGGGCTGTCGATCACCGTGAAGTGATAGTCCAGCTGCCCACGGTGGCTATGCCGCGCCACGCGCTCACCAACTTGCTGCACATAGGCCTGCAGGGCTTCATCGGGGTAACGCGGGTATTGCTTGAGTATCTGCTGATGGGCATCGCGGCCGAGGGACAGCTCCTGGGCCTCGCTCATCATCACGAAGTCGGTACGGCCGGTGGCCGGATTCACCGCGCAGCCCGTCAGGGTCGCCAGCAACAGAAGCAGCAAACACAACCTCATCGCAGCACCTCCAGCATGGCGCCGTGGGTCAGGGGCAACATCCAGCGTGCCTGGCCGGCCTTGAGGCCGCCACCGCGGGAGCGATCGATCATCCAGCCCCGCGCCTCGATCCGCTTGCCTTGCAGATCATGCAGGGCAGCCGCGGCAAAGGTGTCCAGCACCTGCGGCGCAATGCGCAGCACCACCGAGTTGCCCAGCTCGATCCACACACCGCCGCGATTGCGCTCGACACGCTGCACCTGCCCCTCGAGCAACACGAAACCACCCGCGCGCACCGCGCCAGCCGGCAGCGGCCGCAGTTGCGCCCAGAGCCCGGCCCGGGCGCTACGCGCCTGGCGCTCGGCTTCGCGGTGGCAGGCGACCAGCGCCACATTGGGCATGATCGCCACCATCTGGCCGAACCCTTCGGCGAGCAGTTGCGCTTCCAGATTGCGACCCTGCCTGTCGTACAGGTGGGCCAGGGTGCGCCCGTAGCGATCCTGTTTCTGCTCGCCAGCCTGCACGCCAACTCGACCGTCATTGGCGGCCACCAGCTTGGCGAGGCGTTCACGGGCGGCCTCGGCGAACGGCTCGGCAGGCCGGCCCTTACGTGCCAACTCGGGGGCGTTGAGGCCGATCAGGCGAACGTTGCGGCCATCGACCAGGCGCAGGGTGTCGCCATCCACCACACGCTGTACCTTGGCCTGTGGCAACTTGCCCGGCGTCGGGCAGAGCGCATGGGCCGGCAGGCAAAAGACAGAAACGAAAAAGGCGCCCACCAGGGACGCCTTTTTCAATGATGCGAAAACAGCCATGTGGGCCTCTTTCGCTGCTCGGTCGCTTACTTGGCGCCGAACACACCGAAACGCTGCTTGAAGCGATCGATACGGCCGCCGGTGTCCAGCACCTTCTGCTTGCCGGTGTAGAACGGGTGGCACTCGGAGCAGACGTCCAGGCTCAGGGGCTTGCCCAGAGTGGAGCGGGTCTTGATGACGTTACCGCAGCTGCAGGTGGCGTCGATGGCGACGTATTCCGGATGGATATCGGCTTTCATGATTCTTCCTCAGGTTTTGTGCCGCCACCCGACACTATTGTCAGGTACCGCACTTAGGTTGGCCGCGGATCATACCAGAGCCGGCCGTTGATGCAACTAACCCGCTGTTACCGGCCGTCGCACATGGCCTGTTACTATTGCGCCTCGCCTGCCTGGAGCCTCTGCGTGCCCGACGTCATCCTGCGACTCGCCCTGCCCTCGCCACTGCGCCGGCTGTTCGACTACCTCGCCCCGCCCGGCGTGTCGGCCCGCGACCTGCAGCCCGGTGCACGGCTGCGCGTGCCCTTCGGCCGCCGCGAGATGATCGGTGTACTGATCGAGGTCACAGGCCACAGCGAGGTGCCGGCCGACAAACTCAAGCCCGCCTTGCAACTGCTCGACCTGCAAGCCCCGGTGCCGCCGGCGCTGATGCGCCTGTGCCAGTGGACCGCCCAGTATTACCAGCACAGCCTGGGCGACACCCTGAGCTGGGCGCTGCCGGTACTGTTGCGCCAGGGCGAGCCCGCCGAAGCTCGCCAGGAACGCTTCTGGCTGATCGCCAAGGACGCTCGCTTGGACGATCCCCGCCTGGCCCGCGCGCCGCGCCAGCGCGACGCCCTGAAGACCATCGCCCAGCACCCTCACGGCGTCGCCCACCAGTTGCTCAGCCAGTTGCAGATCAACCGCGACAGCCTGCAGTTGCTGCAGGAAAAGGGCCTGGTGCGCGTCGAAGTGCGCCGCCTGAGCAGCCCGGAGCGCCACGCCAACTGGCTGGCCCAACCCGAGCTACCACTCAATGCCGAACAGCGCGCGGCGGCGGAGGCGGTGCGCGCCGGCTTCGATGGCTTCAACGCCTTTCTGCTGGCCGGGGTGACCGGCAGCGGCAAGACCGAGGTGTACCTGCAGTTGATCCGCGAGACCCTGGAGGCCGGCAAGCAGGCGCTGGTACTGATCCCCGAGATCAACCTCGGCCCGCAGACCCTGGCGCGCTTCGAGCGCCGCTTCAACGCGCGCATCGCCCTGCTGCACTCGGCGGTCAACGACCGCGAACGTCTGGATGCCTGGCTGGCGGCGCGCGACGGCGAGGCCGACATCATCATCGGCACCCGCTCGGCGCTGTTCACGCCGATGAAGCGGCCGGGGCTGATCATCATCGACGAGGAGCACGACGCCTCCTATAAACAGCAGGAAGGCCTGCGCTACCACGCCCGCGACCTGGCGGTGGTGCGCGCCCACCAGGAAAACGTGCCGATCGTGCTCGGCTCGGCCACGCCCTCGCTGGAGAGCCTGCACAACGCCCACAGCGGCCGCTACGCCCTGCTGCGCATGAACCAGCGCGCCGGCGGCGCCCAGCCACCACGCTTCCTGCGCCTGGACATCAAGAGCCGCCCGCTGGATGCCGGCATGTCGCCGCCGCTGCAGCAGGCCATCACCCAGACCCTGGCAGCCGGCCAGCAGGTGCTGGTGTTCCTCAATCGCCGCGGCTTCGCACCCACGCTGCTGTGCCACGAATGCGGCTGGCTGTCCGAATGCCCGCGCTGCGATGCGCGCATGACCGTGCACCAGCGCAGCCGCGAGCTGCGCTGCCACCATTGCGGCCACGCCGAGCGCCAGCCCAGCAACTGCCCCAGTTGCAACAACGTCGACCTGCGCCCGGTCGGCGCCGGCACCGAGCGCGCCGAAGAGCGTTTGGAGATTCTGTTTCCGGAGATACCGGTACTGCGTGTCGATCGCGACAGCACCTCGCGCAAGGAGGCGATGAACAGCCTGTTCAACACCGTGCAGCGCGGCGAACCCTGCATCCTGGTCGGCACCCAGATGCTCGCCAAGGGGCACCACTTTCCGCGCGTCACCCTGGTGGCGATCCTCGATGCCGACGGCGGCCTGTTCTCCGCCGACTTCCGCGCCAGCGAACGCATGGCCCAGTTGATCGTCCAGGTCGCCGGCCGCGCAGGACGCGCCGAGGAGCCGGGCAAGGTGATCATCCAGAGCCACCTGGCCGACCACCCGCTGCTGGTGCAACTGACCGAACAGGGTTACTTCGCCTTTGCCGACCAGGCGCTGAGCGAACGCCGCGCCGCCGGCCTGCCGCCGTTCTGCCACCTGGCACTGTTGCGCGCCGAGGCGCACAAGCCCGGTCAGGCCGAAGGCTTCCTCGACGAAGCCTGCAGCGTAGCCGAGCAGTTGCTGGGTGAGCTGGCGCTGAGCGGCATCGAACTGCTGGGCCCGGTGCCTGCGCCCATGGAGCGGCGTGCCGGGCGCTACCGTGCGCAATTGCTGCTGCAGGGCAACGCCCGGGCGCCGCTGCACAAGCTGCTGGCCCATTGGCTGCTGGTCCTGGAAAGCCTACCCAGCGGCCGCGCGGTACGCTGGTCGCTGGATGTCGACCCGATCGACCTGTTCTGAACACCCCGGCTCGCATCCGGAGACAACTGCGGCGCGCTTTTCCGCGCCGCCGGTGGCTTGCGGCCCGCGGCTGCTTTTATAATGCGCAGTTTTCCACCCACGCTTTCGAGCGGCGCCGCACCTCGCGGCCGAACGAGCAGACCATGAAAGACAGCATTCGCCACCTGATCCAGCAAGCCCTGACCCGCCTGACCGCCGAAGGCGTGCTGCCCGACGGCCTGAGCCCGACGATCCAGGTGGAGAACACCCGCGACAAGACCCACGGCGACTTCGCCAGCAACATCGCCATGATGCTGGCCAAACCGGCCGGCATGAAGCCCCGCGACCTGGCCCAGAAGCTGATCGACGCGCTGCCTGCCGATGCGCAGATCAGCAAGGTCGAGATCGCCGGGCCCGGCTTTCTCAACTTCTTCCAGAACAGCGACGCCCTGGCCGAGCGCCTGGAAGCGGCCCTGGCCGACGAGCACCTGGGCGTGCGCAAGAACGGCCCGACGCAGCGCGTGGTCGTCGACCTGTCGTCGCCAAACCTGGCCAAGGAAATGCACGTTGGCCACCTGCGCTCGACCATCATCGGCGACGCCGTGGCGCGGGTGCTGGAATTTCTCGGCGACGAGGTGATCCGCCAGAACCACGTGGGCGACTGGGGCACCCAGTTCGGCATGCTGCTGGCCTTCATGGAAGAGAACCCGGCCGCCGCGGAAAGCGAGCTGGCCGACCTGGAAGGCTTCTACCGCGCCGCCAAGAAGCGTTTCGACGATTCACCGGAATTCGCCGAACGCGCCCGCGCCCTTGTCGTCGAACTGCAGGCCGGCGAGCCGGAGTGCATGCGTCTGTGGAACCGCTTCAATGCCATCTCCCTGAGCCACTGCCAGAAGGCCTATGACCGCCTGGGCGTCAAGCTGACCCCCGCCGACGTCAAGGGCGAAAGCGCCTACAATGCCGACCTGGCCAATGTGGTCGCCGACCTGCGCAGCAAGGGCCTGCTCACCGAGGACAACGGCGCCCAGTGCGTCTTCCTCGAAGAGTACAAGAATGCCGAGGGCAACCCGCTGCCGGTGATCGTGCAGAAGGCCGGCGGTGGCTACCTGTACTCGACCACCGACCTGGCGGCCATGCGCTATCGTAGCCAGGTGCTCAAGGCCGACCGCGCCCTGTACTTCGTCGACCAGCGCCAGGCCCTGCACTTCCAGATGGCTTTCGAAGTCGCCCGCCGCGCCGGCTTCGTGCACGAGGGCATGGAACTGGAGCACATGGGCTTCGGCACCATGAACGGCGCCGATGGCCGCCCGTTCAAGACCCGCGATGGCGGCACCGTGAAGCTGATCGACCTGCTCGACGAGGCCGAATCGCGCGCCTACGAGCTGGTCAAGGCTAAGAACCCGGAACTGGATGACGCCGAACTGCGGCAGATCGCCCGTGCGGTGGGCATCGGTGCGGTCAAGTACGCCGACCTGTCCAAGCACCGCACCAGCGACTACAGCTTCAACTTCGAGCTGATGCTCAGCTTCGAAGGCAATACCGCGCCCTACCTGCTGTACGCCTATACCCGTACCGCGAGCATCTTCCGCAAGCTGGGCAAGGGCATCGAGGAGATCGGCGGCCATATCGAACTTCATGCGCCCCAGGAAATCGAACTGGCCGGCAAGCTCGCGCAGTTCGGCGAAGTGCTGGGCAGCGTCGCCGACAAGGGCACGCCGCACCTGCTGTGCGCCTACCTCTACGACGTGGCCGGGCTGTTTTCCAGCTTCTACGAGCATTGCCCGGTGCTCGGCGCCGAAGACGAAGGCACCCGCCAGAGCCGCCTGCGTCTTGCCGCCCTGACCCGCCGTACCCTCAAGCAAGGCCTGCAATTGCTGGGCCTGGAAACCCTGGAGCGCATGTAAGTGGCAGCTCGCAAGAAGCCAGCACCCAAACGCGGCGCCAGCCGCTACAAGGCCCCGAGCAAACGCCCGGTACCCGGCTGGATCTGGCTCGCCTGCGGCCTGGCCGTGGGCGTGTTCGTCACCCTGCTGCTCAACCTCAAGCCGGGCGACGAGGCGGTCAAGCGCGACAAGCCACAGCCGGAGCGCGCCAGCACCACGCCCAAGCCGACGCCCTCGGCCACCAGCCAGGAGCCGGGCAAGCCCAAGTACGACTTCTACACCCTGCTGCCGGAGTCCGAGGTGATCGTGCCGCCGGATGCCGTGCCGCCCCCCACCACACCCACGCCTGAGCCGAAGCCGGTAACCCCTGAAGAGGCCGCCAAGATCGACGCTGCCCGCGCCCAGGCCGCGCTGAATGGCGAAACACCCCCGCCGGCGCCGCCGGTGGCCAAACCGGCAGAGACCAGCCAGGCACCGCTGACCACGCAATTCTTCCTGCAGGCCGGCTCGTTCCCGAGCAAGGACAAGGCCGAAAGCATGCGTGCGCAGATCATCCTGCTCGGCCAGAACGTGCGGGTGGAATCCGGCACCGTGCAGGACAAGACCTGGCACCGCGTGCTGGTCGGCCCCTTCGCCAACCGCGAGCAACTGGCCAGCGCCCAGAAGACCCTGGCGGCTGGCGGTTTCGGCAACCTGCTGTTGCAGCAGCGCCAGCTGCGCTGATCCCCTTTAACAGGCGATTGAAAAGCTACCTGCGTTGCCGCTGCTTCGTTAAAACAGGCTAAAAATGCTCATTTACAACACGTAAACTGCGCTTTTTAGCCTGTTTTGCCTCGCATCGGCGGCCTCGCCTACGCTTTTCAATGGCCTGCTAACCCGCCGCCGGTTGAAAAACCGCGACGGGCCCCCATCTGAGAGTCATCAGGGCCATTTCGCCCCGCAGCGTGGAGACTCTCCCCTTGACCACCATCGTTTCAGTCCGCCGCCATGGCAAAGTCGTCATGGGTGGCGACGGCCAGGTTTCGCTCGGCAACACCGTGATGAAAGGCAACGCCAAGAAGGTTCGTCGCCTCTACCACGGCCAGGTGATCGCCGGCTTCGCCGGTGCCACTGCCGATGCCTTCACCCTGTTCGAGCGCTTCGAAGCCCAGCTCGAAAGGCACCAGGGCCACCTGGTACGCGCCGCCGTCGAACTGGCCAAGGACTGGCGTACCGATCGTTCCCTGAGCCGCCTGGAAGCCATGCTCGCGGTGGCCAACAAGGACGCCTCGCTGATCATCACCGGCAATGGTGACGTGGTCGAACCCGAGCATGGCCTGATCGCCATGGGCTCCGGTGGTGGCTTCGCCCAGGCCGCGGCCCTGGCGCTTCTGCAAAAAGGCGGCGACGACCTGGGCGCCCGCGAGATCGCCGAAACCGCGCTGAACATCGCCGGCTCGATCTGCGTGTTCACCAACCAGAACCTGACCATCGAGGAACTGGACTCGGCCGTTTGAAGCCAGTCCGGATCGGAGCCCGCCCATGTCCATGACACCCCGCGAGATCGTTCACGAACTCAACCGCCACATCATCGGCCAGGACGACGCCAAGCGCGCCGTGGCCATCGCCCTGCGCAACCGCTGGCGGCGCATGCAGCTGCCGGCCGAGCTGCGCGCCGAGGTCACGCCGAAAAACATCCTGATGATCGGCCCCACCGGCGTCGGCAAGACCGAAATCGCCCGCCGCCTGGCCAAGCTGGCCAACGCGCCGTTCCTCAAGGTCGAAGCCACCAAGTTCACCGAGGTCGGCTATGTCGGCCGTGACGTCGAGTCGATCATCCGCGACCTCGCCGATGCCGCCCTGAAGATGCTGCGCGAGCAGGAAATCATCCGCGTACGCCACCGTGCCGAAGACGCCGCCGAGGACCGCATCCTCGATGCCCTGCTGCCACCGGCACGCAGCGGCTTTGCCGAGGAAGCAGCGTCGAGCAGCGACTCGAACACCCGCCAGCTGTTCCGCAAGCGCCTGCGCGAAGGCCAGCTGGACGACAAGGAAATCGACATCGAAGTGGCCGACAGCCCGGCCGGCATCGAGATCATGACCCCGCCCGGCATGGAAGAAATGACCAGCCAGTTGCAGAACCTGTTCTCCAACATGGGCAAGGGCAAGAAGAAGAGCCGCAAGCTCAAGGTCAAGGACGCGCTGAAACTGGTGCGTGACGAGGAAGCCGGTCGCCTGGTCAACGAGGAAGAACTCAAGGCCAAGGCCCTGGAAGCCGTCGAGCAGCACGGCATCGTGTTCATCGACGAGATCGACAAGGTGGCCAAGCGCGCCAACGCCGGCGGCGCCGACGTGTCCCGCGAAGGCGTGCAGCGCGACCTGCTGCCGCTGATCGAGGGCTGCACCGTGAACACCAAGCTGGGCATGGTCAAGACCGACCATATCCTGTTCATCGCCTCGGGTGCCTTCCACCTCAGCAAGCCGAGCGACCTGGTGCCGGAGCTGCAGGGCCGCCTGCCGATCCGCGTCGAGCTCAAGGCCCTGAGCCCGGAAGATTTCGAGCGCATCCTCAGCGAACCCCACGCCTCGCTCACCGAGCAGTACGTGGCGCTGCTGCAGACCGAAGGCCTGGGCGTCGAATTCGTCGACGAGGGCATCAAGCGCATCGCCGAGATCGCCTGGCAGGTCAACGAGAAGACCGAGAACATCGGTGCCCGTCGCCTGCACACCCTGCTCGAGCGTCTGCTCGAAGAGGTGTCGTTCAGCGCCGGTGACCTGGCGGGCCAGCAGGGCGGTGAAACCATCCGCATCGACGCCGCCTACGTGAACAGCCACCTGGGCGAGCTGGCGCAGGACGAAGACCTGTCGCGCTACATTCTCTGATAGCCTGACCCTGCACGGCGCCAGGCGGCGCCGTGCAGTCTTTCAGCCCGCCTGGAGCCCAACGTGCTCATCCCCACCTCGATCAAGCTGCACAAGGCCTCGCGCGTCCTGGAGCTGCACTACGGCAGCGACAGCTACCGGCTGCCCGCCGAATTCCTGCGCGTGCATTCCCCCTCCGCCGAGGTGCAGGGCCACGGCAAGCCCATCCTGCAGACCGGCAAGATGAACGTCGCACTGGTCGGCATCGAGCCCGCCGGCAACTACGCCCTCAAGCTGACCTTCGATGACGGCCATGACAGCGGGCTGTTCAGCTGGGACTACCTGCACCAACTGGCTCTGCGCCAGGACGAACTGTGGCGTGACTACCTGGATGCCCTGGCCGCTGCCGGCCAATCCCGCGACCCGAACGAGTCGGTCGTACGCCTGATGCTCTGACATCCGCCGGTCGGTAGAACTGGCCTGACTTCCGCCTGGTCGAAAACGCCAGTTGCAAACAGACACGCCCGATACAGAATCGGGCGTTTGACAGACGAGCGACCGCCTTAGGACTGAGTGTCCGAAGCGTTGGTAGTCGCTGTCCCAGGCGTGGTGATCGGCGCGGCTGGCGCCGTGGCGGCCTTACTCGCCGCTGGCTTCTTCGCTGCCGGCTTGATGGCGGCTTTGCCCGCCGATTTGGCCACGGGCTTGGCAGCCGTTTTAGCCGTCGGTTTGAGCGGAGTCTTGGTAGCGGCGGCCGGCTTGCCTGCTGCCGTCTTGCTCACCGGTGCTTTCCGGGCAGGTGCGGATTTGGCAGCGGCGGACGTGGCAGCTGGTTTCGCCGCTGCCGTGCTGGCCGCCTTGCTGCTGGCAGCTGCCTTGCGCGTGGTCGCCGTTTTGCTAGCCGGCTTGGCCGCGGCCTTGCTCATCGCCGGTTTGGCGGTCGCCTTGCTGGACACGCCGGTCAGTGTCTCCAACTGACGGGTCAGCAGGTCGACCTTGTCGTTGAGCGCCTTGACCTCGTTACGGCTCGGCACGCCCAGACGGGAGATGGCATTGTTGAGACGCTTGTCGAACGCCTCCTCGAGTTCACTCCACTTGCCGATCGCCTTGCCCTTGACCTCGTCGACCCGCGAACGGGCGCTGGTGACGGACGAATCGACCGACGCTTTCATCGCATCGGCCTGCTTGTCGACATTGCCCTTGGCGGCCTTCTCGGCCTTTTCGCCATCCTTGACCAGGGTATCGAACAGCTTGGTGCCGTCCTTGCTGACCTTGGAGTAAGCGCCCAGGCCTGCCAACCAGATCTGCCGCGAGTACTTTTCAACCTCGCCGATCCATGAGCTGGTCTGTTTCTCGGTTTTCTTTTTGACAGCCATCCTGCTCTCCTCATTGGGTACGCGCGACACGCTCGAGCAACGCGCTCAGCTCATCCAGCTTAGCAGACAGGGCTTGGATATCCTGTCGGGCGGGGATGCCAAGGCGGTTCAGTGCGCCAGCCACGCGTGAATCGAAGGCCTGCTCGATCTTTTCGATGCGCGCGGCGACCTGGTTCTTCACAACGGACACTCTGCTTCTGGCTTCGTCGAGCTGGCCATTGGCCGCCTCGACTTGTTCATTGACCTGTTTCCTGCCGCGCTGTTCCGCTTGCTCCCCCAGGTGCACCAGCGTCTGGAAATACTCCAGGCCCTCCTGGCCAACCCTGGCATAAGCACCCAGACCGGCGAGCCACAATTTCCTGACCCGCGACGGTCGATCGCCAGCGACAGGGCGGCGGGCAGGGACAAACGGCTTCTTGCTGATGGTAACGCGCGACATGGGGCACCTCACGGTAGCTTGGGAGATGGCCTGCAGGACACAGGCTTACCAGGCACCGTAAAGGGCAAAACTAGAAAACGCATACTAATTGGCGCGGGGATCGCGCGAGTGCATGCCGATGATCGAGGAGGCGGGCTGAGCCTGCGAGCACAAGGCTCGCAGGCTCAGATGCCGATCAGTTGCTGGCTGGCGGCGTTGCGCCGTTGGCAGCATTGGCGGCAGGCGCGGGCGCAGCAGCCGACTCGCTCGCCGGTGCAACGGCAGGCTTGCTGGCCTCAGGCTTGGCCACCGGCTTTGCAGCAGTGGCTTTGCCAGCAGGCTTGGCCGCGGGTTTGCCAGCAGCAGGCTTGGCGGCAGCCTTGGTCGCCGGCTTGGCGGCAGCCGGTTTCACCGCAGCCTGAGTGGCAGGCTTCGCGGCAGCTTTGGCGGCTGGCTTGGCGGCCGGTTTAGCTGCGGGCTTGACCGCGGGTTTGGCGCTGGCCGGTTTGGCAGTTGCCTGAGCGGCCGGCTGGGCAGCGGGCTTCACCGCAGCCTTGGCTGCTGGCTTGGCGGTGGCGGCTTTCGCAGTCGCTTTGGCAGCTGGCTTGGCCGTGGCTTTGGCAGTGGCAGGTTTGGCGGCTGGCTTGGCGCTAGCCGATTTCGCGGCGGCTTGAGCGGTTGGTTTGGCAGCAGGCTTCGCGGCTGCCTTGGTAGCCGGCTTGGCAGCGGGGTTGGCTGCAGCCTTGGCCGCCGGCTTGGCAGCTGCTCGAGCCGCTGGTTTCACCGCAGCTTTAACCGCAGGTTTGCTCGCGGCAGGTTTTGCAGCCGCCCTGGCAACTGGTTTGGCAGCCGCAGGCTTGACTGCCGCCTTGGCGGCGGCCGGCTTGGCCTCGGCCTTATCGCGGCTGATGAGGGCCTTGCCGGCCGCCTCACGCACCTTGCCAACACCCTGGGCCAGTTTCAGGCTTTCCTGGGCGTCGCGCTTGAGCTGCACGATGTACAGGCGGGTTTCGGTCTGGCGAGCCTGCAGCGCATCGAGCACGCCTTCCAGCTCATCCACCGCAGCCTTGGCCTTGGACTGTGCCTTGGCCTTGCCGTCGGCCACCGCCGACTGCAGTTTGCCGCGCGCCTTGTGCAGTTTTTCCTGGGCGCTACCGCGCTGCTTTTCCAGTTTGGCGAGAATCTTCTCGGCATCTACCAGCGCTTGCGAGCAGGCGTTCTCGAGGTGCTCGAGCAAGCTTCCGGAAAGCTGCTGCAGCAGATGCAAAGGGGTGGTGACCGATTTCTTCTTCACGTTCTTTGTGGCCGGCATGACGCGCCTCCAGGCGGATGGGATAAAGCCATACATGGGTGGGTGAAATTTGCGCCCGCCAGAGGCGCTTTGCAAGCACCGGCGAATGCTTCGCGAGGGCCTGAAACGACGACGCCGCGGATGATCGCGGCGTCGTGGCTCATACGGCGGCGGCGGTGGCCTGCTGCTTGTGGGCGGTGTGCAGGACTTCGATCAGGCAGTCCTCGAGCTCGAAGCGCTCGTGGAGCATGTTGCCCAGGCGCTTGAGCTCACCGCTCACCGAGTCGACATCGCCACAATCGCCTTCATCGCAGCGGTCGTTGAAGGCCAACGCCGCTTCGGTGATCACCTCGATACGCGGGTAGATCTGCTTGGCCAGCTCCAGGCCGCGCTGATCACCAAACGCCCGGGCTTCTTCGGTGAGCTGCTGGTAGATCTCGAAATGGCCGGCGGAAACGTAGTCGACGAGGTATTCGCAGAATCGCTGCATCACCGCCTTGTCGCTGACGTCGTCGATGGCCACGTAGGCCTTGATCAGTTCGGCACGTTCCTGCAGCCAGCGATCGATCATCAGGTGTACGCCGCCCCATCGCTCCTGCGCATTCTGGCAACTTTCGAGCATGGTGATCCGCTCCCTTATGAGTAAGTCCTGTAGGCATCGCGGCGCAGACCGTCGTTCGACCTGTCTTCGCCACGAATCGGAAGTTGGCTGGTCACCTGGCAGCATCCCACTGGCCGAAAGTCACTGCGGGCCATGGCAGGCAGCGACGGCAACGCACCACGAGTCGATCCTTGAACGTGCAGCCGAGTCCGGACACTAGCATGATTCTGGGCGTAGTCCGACCTCTCATTTCGTCTCAGGTTATGCCCGCTTCAATCGCCCTTCAAGGGCGATTGAAGCGGCGCCGGCCCGGCCGACGCGCACGGACCTGGGTCAGCCCTGAAGCGGCGTACCCTGGGCCTGGGCGACGCTGGATACGGGCGCCACGCTCACGGCCTGACCACTCAGGCGGCGGTCGAGCAGCCCCAGGCCTTCCTGAAACAAACGGTTACTGCGTTCCACTTCGCCCAGTTGCGCCAGCAGGCGCGCCAGTTCGGCACAGGTCTCGGGGTGCCGCTCGAGCGTCAGGCTGGCCTCGAAGTAATCACGGGCCTTGCCCCACAGCTGGTTATGCAGGCTCAGCCGACCCAGGGTGAGCAGCAAGCCGGCATCATCGGGATGCTGTTTGAGCCAGCCTTCGGCAGCCTGCAGTTGCCTGGCCGAATCACGGCCACGCAGCAATCCGTATAGGCGTGCCAGGCGGCTGTCGTACTCGCGGTTCAAGGCCTTGTTGAGCAGCTCCTCGGCACCCGGCTCGGCGCCGAGGGCACGCAGGCGATCGGCGTACACCGCCAGCAATTCGGGATCGCCACGCAAGCTGGGCGACAGGCGTTCCCAGGCCTGGGCCAATGACGGCAGCGCGCCGTCGCCCGCCTCGTTGAAATCCAGGCCGAGCAGGTATTCACGCCAGGCGCGGCGCTCCAGCGCCATCAGCTCGGCAGGCGCCATGGCCTTTTCCTTGCGCAATACCGGCAGCAGCTTGAGCACGGCCTGCCAGTCGCCCCGCGTCGTGTAGAGCTGCTGCAGCTGGCGCAGCACCTGCGGGTTGTGCGGATGGCGCTCGTGCATCACCTGCAGGGTTTCCTGGGCATTGTCGACGTCACCACGCGCCAGTTGCAGCTCGGCGTGGGTCAGGGCGATCGCCAGCTCGGCGTTGGGCTGGCGCTGCAGTGCCTCCTCGAGCAGGGCGTCGCTTTGTTCGTAGTGCTCGAGGTTGTGGGCGGCCCGGGCAGCGCCCAGGTAGTGGATCAGAGGTCGCGGCTCGTTGCGCGCGATGCGGCTCAGGTGCGTCTGCGCCTTGCTCCAGCGGCCTTCGATCAACTCCTGAAAACCGTGCTCGGACGCGCTGCGCACCCGGCGCTCGCGGTGCAGTCGCGACCAGGGGTTGATCAGCCCGACCGACACCAGCACTGCTCGAAGCAAAACCCGCAGCAGCCACAGCGCCAGGACGACCGCGACGATCAGCAGCACGAAGGCCCACAGGGTCGATTCGTAGCGGAACCCCTTGTAGGCGAACAGCACGTAGCCCTGATGTTCGGAGATGGCCAGGCCCAGCAGCGCCAGCCCGCCGATCACCAACACGCTGAGCAACAGCAGGTACACGCGCTTCATGGGCGCTCCTCCCCGCCATCCTCGCCGGGGGCATCCTTGAGGCGCTCACGCGCCGACTGCTTGTGCTCGATATAAGCCTGCACGGCGTTGAGCGATTCGCTGAGTTCGGGCGCCTTGACCTCGATGGGCTGGTCGACCAGCTCGCCAACGCGGGCGCGCAGGGCGCGGCTGTCCGGGTTGTCACGGTTGAAGTTGGCGTCCAGCACCTCGGCGGCCTGCTGCAGGGCCTGCCGATAGACCTGGGTCTGGCCATGCAGCGCAGCCCACTGGGCCTGCTCGAGCGCCAGGCTCAGGGCCAGACGGACCTGCGTCAGGCTCTGCCCGGCCAGCAGCGGGCGCACGTTCTGATCGGCATTGAAATCGAGGCGGAAATACTGCGAGAGCTTGTGCAGACCCTGGCCCCACCAGGTGCCGGGCTCGCTTTCGGCCGCCAGTTCGCCGAGCACGCCACCGTCAGCGACGAATTTGGGATTCAGCGAGTTGAGTTGCGACGCCTGCTCGCGCAGTGCGCCGAGCTGCAGGAACAGCCCGGTGCGATCAGGGTTGGCGGTGGCGCGCAAGGCCTCCAGGCTCTTGGCCAGTTGCTCGCGGGCAGCGAAGGCCGCCGGGTCATCCTGGTCGCGGAGGATCTCGTCGGCCGCCTGGACCAGCGCCGTGGCGCTGTTGATGTCCTGCAACGCCGACAGGCGCAGGCTGGCCAGGCGCAGCAGGTGCTCGGCCTCGGCCAGGCGCCAGTCCTGGCGGCTGGCACCCAGCACGGTCTCCAGGCGGCGATTGAGCAATTGCTGGTCACCCTGCAGCTGCGCCACCAGTTGGCGACGCTCCTCGAGCTCCTCGACACTGGGCAACTGCTCGAAGCGGCCACTGAGGCCCTCGGTGCGCTGCGCCAATGCCTGGGTCTGGCTGCGGGCCTGCTCGAGCTGGCCGGCCTGTTGCCGTGCCTCGCCTTGCAGGCTGTGCAATTGCCAGGCACTCCAGCCGCCGACGCCGACACCGATGGCACCGACCAACAGGGCCGCGGCGGCCATCGCCGAGCCGCGCGCCGCCGGCTTGGCCTCGGCAGCGGCTGGGGACGATTCGGGGGCGGTCTGCACAGGCTGATCCTGCTCGTTGGGGGGAGTCGCTTCGCTCACGTATCCATCCTTTGCTTCAAGAGTCGGGCGAAGCCTGCGCACGCAAGGCCGCCAACAACGCCGCGGTGTCGGCACCGCGGCAATCCACAACATCAACCGCACCGAGCGCACGCGCCATTTCGGCAACGCGCGGGCTGGGCACGAACAAGGGTAGCTGCGCCAGCGTGGGCCAGTCATCCGCCGCCAGTTGCCTCAGATGCATCAGGCCCTGCCCACTGCTGACCACCAGGGCATTCAAGCGTTCCACCTGTATCAGCTGCTGCAGGGTACCGGCGGGGTAGGCTGGCAGCACACGGCGGTAGACCGGCAGATAGTCCACCTCGACGCCTTGCGCCTGCAAGCGCTCGGCCAGCAGGGTGCGGCCATCCTCGCCGCGGATGATCAGCACCCGGGGAAACATCGCCTCCTCGAGCGCCGCCTGCAACTCGGGCAGGTCCAGCAGGGCTTCGCTGTCGTCGCCGTGTTTGGGCCAGAACACCGTCAGGCCATAGTCGACAAGGATCTGCCCGGTGCCGGCACCGACGCTGAACCAGGGCTGATCGGCAAGCGGCTGCGGCCAGTAGCGATCCAGCAGCTCGAGCCCGAAGCGGGCGGCCGGCTTGCTCACCACGATCACCGCCGTGTAGCGGTGCAGGTCGCAGATGGTGGCGCTTTGCTGGGGCGTTTCCGGCAGTGGCTCGATGCCCAGCAGGGGCAGGCAGGCGCCATGGATGCCTTCGCCGGCGAGCGATCGGGCCAGCGCCTGGCACTCCTGCTCGGGGCGCGTCAGCAGCAGGCGCCAGGGGCTCACTCGGCAGCCGCCTCGCCGTAGATGGCGTTGAGGATCTCGCCGGCGCCCTGGGCCAGCAGCGCTTCGGCGACCTCGATGCCAAGGCGCTCGGCATCTTCGGCCGAGCCGCGCTGTTCGGCGCGCAGCAGGCGGCTGCCATCGGGCTCACCGACCAGGCCGCGCAGCCACAGTTGCTCGCCTTCGAGAATCGCATAGCAGGCGATGGGCACCTGACAGCCGCCGTTGAGGCGCTTGTTCATGGCGCGCTCGGCGGTCACGCGCAAGGCCGTCTCGGTGTGGTTGAGCGGCGCCAGCAGTTGCTGCAACTCGCTGTCGGCAACCCGGCATTCGATGCCCACCGCGCCCTGCCCGCCCGCCGGCAGGCTGTGCTCGACGGTGATGGAGGCGCGGATGCGCTCCTCGAAACCCAGGCGAATCAGACCCGCGGCAGCGAGGATGATGGCGTCGTACTCACCGGCATCCAGCTTGGCCAGGCGGGTGTTGACGTTGCCACGCAGGAAATGGATGTTCAGGTCCGGGCGTCGGGCCAGCAGCTGGGCCTGGCGACGCAGGCTGGAGGTGCCGACCACGCTGCCGGCGGGCAACGCGTCGAGGCTTTCGTAGGTATTGGAGACGAAGGCGTCACGTGGGTCTTCACGCTCACAGATGCAGAACAGGCCGAGACCTGCGGGAAAATCCATCGGCACGTCCTTCATCGAATGCACGGCGATGTCGGCCTGGTCTTCCAGCAGGGCGGTTTCCAGCTCCTTGACGAACAAACCCTTGCCGCCGATCTTGGCCAAGGGTGCATCGAGCAGCTTGTCGCCCTTGCTGACCATTGGCACCAGGCTCACCTGCAGACCCGGGTGGGCCGCCTCGAGACGGGCCTTGACGTGTTCGGCCTGCCACAGGGCCAGGGCACTCTTGCGGGTGGCGATGCGAATTTCGCGGGGCATTTGCACGTTCCAGAAAACCAGTTGCCGCGGATGATAACAGGCTCACGGGGCGCCGGCCCGAACCCGGCTGCGACCCTTCGCCCTACTGCCCGCGACGCCGCTGCTAGATCTGGCTCATCAATTTGCGTACACCCGCGACATGGCGACGGCTGACCACCAGCGCATCACCATTGAGGCCCTTGAGGTAAAGCTGGAAGTGGCCCAACGGGGTGCGCTGCAGGCGCTCGATGCGCTCGCGCGCCACCAGGGCGTTGCGGTGGATGCGCACGAAGCGATCACCGAATTCGTCTTCGAGGGCCTTGAGCGGCTCGTCGAGCAGCACCTCGCCTCCCTCATGGCGCAAGGTGACGTATTTGTGATCGGCGATGAAATAGATGACGTCATCCAGGGGGATCAGCTCGATGCCCTTGCGAGTCCGCGCGCTGATATGGCTGCGCGGGCCAACGCCACTTTCCGCTGCCGGGCGGGTCAGCGCCGCCAGTTGTACGCGATTGAGGCGCTCGGCTTTCTTCAGCGCATCCTCGAGGTGCTCGGGGCGCACGGGCTTGACCAGATAGCCCACCGCGCTGACCTGGAACGCCTCCACCGCGAATTCATCATGGGCCGTGCAGAAGATCACCGCGGGCGGTGCCTCGCGTTCGCAAAGCTTGGCAGCGGCCTGCAGACCATCGAGGCCCGGCATGCGGATGTCGAGCAGCACGACATCGGGCTTGAGGCTCTCGACGAGCGCCAGCGCCTCCTCGCCATTGCTCGCAGAGGGCTCGACCACACGATAGCCGTCCAGCGCGGCCACCATTCGGCTCAGGCGCTCGCGGGCAAGGGGTTCGTCATCAACGATCAAGACATTCATAATGATCTGGCTTCCTGCATGGGTCTTGCACATGGGTAGCGTAGACGGGTGTAGTGAAGGCCATCGCGGCGCTCCACACTGAGATTGGCCTGCGAACCGAAAAGTGCCGCAAGCCGCGCATCGATATTGGCCAGCGCCTGGTGCGTGCCGCGCGAAGCCATGGGCGCGCCGCCCTCCTCATAGGGATTGCTGACGCTGAGATGGAAGATTCCATCGTTGTATGTGGCTGATATCTGCACCAGTCCCCCTTCGATACGTGGCTGGATACCGTAGATCAGAGCGTTCTCCAGCAACGGCTGCAGGGTCAGCTGGGGAATCGGCAGGTCAGCGGGTACATCGTCGACGTCCCACTGCAACTGTAGCCGTTCGCCAAGCCGGTATTGCTCGATCGACAGGTACCGCCGTGCCAGTTCCAGTTCCTCGTTCCAACTGACGAGGCTACCGGGCTTGGCCAGGCTTGCCCGGAACAGGTCGGAGAGATCCAGCACCGCCTGTTCCGCCCTGGCAGAATCTGTGACAACCAGGCTCGCGATGCTGTTCAAACTGTTGAACAGGAAGTGCGGGCGGATGCGCGCCTGCAGCGATTCGATGCGTGCGCGCAGCTCGGCCTGCTCCTGACGCCGCCACTGGCTCTGCAGATAGAAATAACGCAGCAGCAGCGCCGACATGATCAGGCTGATCAGCGCATGGCGCAGGTACAGGTTGACCTCACCCTCATGGGGCAGCGGGCCGCCCAGGTCGTAGTAGTCGGCCACTGCCGTACAGCCCAGCGTCAGCCCCACCACCAGGGCGCAGCAGGCCGCCCCCGCCCACATCGCCGGCAGCCGCGCGAGCAGCGGCCTGAGGCGGCACAGCAGTGCCGAGGACAACAACACGATCCACTGCACGAACAACGAGGTCAGCGCCAGGCGCACCCAGTCGAAACCGGGCAGCATCGGCTCGGCGAGCACCAGCACCAGCACCAGCAACTCGGCGAGCAGCACGGTGCTGAGCAGCGCTTCGGGCTGGCACAGTTCGGGCACGAAGAAATCGTTCGGCGCCTGGGGGGTCGAGGTCTTGCGTTTATCGTTCATCGCTGCAGTTTCGGCGGGCGCTGCGCGACGGGCAAGAGAGGCCACCGCAGGCGAGCGAAATAAGCCACGCAAACCCATGGCGAAGGGATCAAACTGTGACCCAGGCGACACTCGTACCGGCCGCTGCGCCGGGTTCAGGGTCTGTTATCATCGGCACACTTTTCCGCCACGACGGGCCGCCTCGATCCGTCCGAATACGCCTACAGCCGAGTCATATTCATGAGCCAAGAGAAAACCAACCAGTCCTGGGGCGGCCGCTTCAGCGAGCCCGTCGACGCCTTCGTCGCCCGCTTCACTGCCTCGGTGGAATTCGACAAGCGCCTTTATCGCCACGACATCATGGGCTCCATCGCCCACGCCAGCATGCTGGCCAAGGTCGGCGTGCTCAGCGATGCCGAGCGCGACGCGATCATCGATGGCCTCACGCAGATCCAGGGCGAGATCGAAGCCGGCCAGTTCGACTGGCGCGTCGACCTGGAAGACGTGCACATGAACATCGAGGCGCGCCTAACCGACCGCATCGGCGTGACCGGCAAGAAGCTGCACACCGGCCGCTCGCGCAACGACCAGGTGGCCACCGACATCCGCCTGTGGCTGCGCGACGAGATCGACCTGATCCTCGCCGAGATCACCCGCCTGCAGCAGGGTCTGCTGGACCAGGCCGAGCGTGAAGCGGACACCATCATGCCCGGCTTCACTCACCTGCAGACCGCCCAGCCGGTGACCTTCGGCCACCACCTGCTGGCCTGGTTCGAAATGCTCAGCCGCGACCACGAGCGCCTGGTCGACTGCCGCAAGCGCACCAACCGCATGCCCCTGGGCAGCGCCGCGCTGGCCGGCACCACCTACCCGATCCAGCGTGAGATCACCGCCGAGCTGCTGGGCTTCGACGCCGTGGGCGGCAATTCCCTGGACGGCGTGTCGGATCGCGACTTCGCCATCGAATTCTGCGCTGCCGCCTCCCTGGCGATGATGCACCTGTCGCGCTTCTCCGAAGAACTGGTGCTCTGGACCAGCGCCCAGTTCCAGTTCATCGACCTGCCGGATCGTTTCTGCACCGGCAGCTCGATCATGCCGCAGAAGAAGAACCCGGACGTACCCGAGTTGGTGCGCGGCAAGACCGGTCGCGTGTTCGGCGCCCTGACCGGCCTGCTGACCCTGATGAAAGGCCAGCCGCTGGCCTACAACAAGGACAACCAGGAAGACAAGGAACCGCTGTTCGACGCCGCCGATACGCTGCGTGATTCGCTGCGTGCCTTCGCCGACATGATCCCGGCCATCAAGCCCAAGCACGCCATCATGCGTGAGGCGGCGCTACGCGGTTTCTCCACCGCCACCGACCTGGCCGATTACCTGGTGCGCAAGGGCCTGCCGTTCCGCGACTGCCACGAGATCGTCGGCCATGCGGTGAAATATGGCGTGGACAGCGGCAAGGACCTGGCCGAGATGAGCCTGGACGAGCTGCGCCAGTTCAGCGACCAGATCGAGCAGGACGTGTTCGCCGTGCTGACCCTGGAAGGCTCGGTGAATGCCCGCAACCATATCGGCGGCACCGCACCGGCTCAGGTGCGTGCGGCGGTGGCGCGCGGCCGGGAGCTGCTGGCGAGCCGCTAAGCGCGCCTTGGCGAGAAACGGGAAAAGGAGTTCCCTTGCCTGAATTGTTGCTGCGCGGCCTGGCACTGCTCGCCGAGTGGGTACTGGAGGTCGTCGTCGGCTACATCCTGTACATCACCGGCTGGCTAGCCCTGCGCCTGCTGACACTGGGCCGCTACCCGGCCCTGCCACTGTGCGTGGACGATCCGATGGGCTCACGTACGTCCTGGGTCGCCGCATTCGGCTTCTTTTGCCTCGTGGGTTTGCCATTGGCCTGGCTGACCATCACCTATAGCTGAAACCTCAATGAGAGATCCCATGGCCCTCACCATTCGCCCCGCCGTACGCGAAGACGCCGCCCTGATCCTGCGCTTCATCACCGACCTGGCCATCTACGAGAAGGCCGAGCACGAGGTGAAGACCGATGTCGCCGGCATCGAAACCAGCCTGTTCGGCGAGGGCAGCACCGCCCACGGCCTGATCTGTGAACTGAACGGCGAGCCGATCGGCTACGCCGTGTATTTCTTCAACTACTCGACCTGGCTGGGCAAGCACGGCCTGTACCTGGAAGACCTCTACGTCACCCCGGAGCAACGCGGCGTCGGCGCGGGTAAAGCGCTGCTGCGCCACCTGGCCAAGCTGGCGGTGGCCCGTGGTTGCGGGCGCTTCGAATGGTCGGTGCTGGACTGGAACACGCCGGCCATCGAGTTCTACGACTCCATCGGTGCCAAGCCGCAGAACGAGTGGATCGGCTATCGCCTGACCGGCGAAGCCCTGACGAGCTTCGCCGCCGGCTGATCAGCCGCCGAAGCGCGCCTTCATGTGAGCCAGGAACGGTCCCATCAGCGCGTCCTTGTCCGCCGCGATGCGCTGCACGTTGGGGTTCTCGGCGAAGCGCTCGAGCAGTGCCCGGGCCTTGGGGAAATCGCCCAGCAGGTCGATGGCGAACAGCTTGTGGGCCACGGCCGCGGCCAGGTCGAGGCTGTACAGGAAATACAGGTCGGCCAGGCTCAGGCTGTCGCCCGCCACGTAGGGTGAGAACCTGGCGAGGCGCTTGAGCGCGTCGATACCGGCCAGCAGTTCTTCGCGGCTCTTGGCCTGGATCGCCGGGTCGACCGGCAGGCCAAAGAACGCCTGGGCGTAGCAGGCACGGGCGGGCAGCTCGATGTACAGCTCGATGTGCTTGGCCAACTCGCGCACCCGCGCCTGCTCGTAGGCATTCCTGGGCAGCAGCGACGGGCCCTGGTCCAGCGCCTCGAGGTATTCGAGGATGGCGGAGGTCTCGCTGATGTAACCGTGCTCGCATTGCAGCACCGGCACCTTGCCGCGCGGGCTGATCGCCAGGAAGGCCGCGTCACGGGAGGCGAAGACCTGCACTTCCTCGAACGGCAGGCCCTTTTCCAGGAGGGCGAGCTTGACCATGTTGTAGTAGTTGCTGACAGCGAAACCATGGAGCCTGAGCATGGATACGTTTCCTCTGGTAGGCAGACCGGGCTCGGTCAGGACAACACGCTAGCGGCATTCGCCAGGCCCCGCCAGTGGCATTTCGGACAACTGGCCGCCGCCCGTGACGGCTGCTACCCTGCGCCCCGCCCGGTATCTCGGCTTGCAGCTGACAGGCGCGAACGACCGGGCATTCGCCAACCCATGGACTGGAGATCCCCCCATGAAGAACCTGTTCTTCTTCGACGCGATGCTCACCCCGAAAATCATTACCTTCGTCTACTGGCTGATGCTGCTCAGCGTGGCGGTGAGCAGCCTGACGATGATGTTCGGCGCCTACGGCAGTTTCCTCGGCGGCCTGGGCACCCTGATCGGCGGCGTCATCGGCGCACGTATCGGCTGCGAGCTGATGATCGTGCTGTTCAAGATTCACGAGAACCTGCAGAAGATCGCCAACCGCCCCTGAGACGCAAGTACCCGCGCACCTGGGTGCGCGGGCGCTGCACTCACGCCAGCGCAGCGGCTCCTGCCAACGCCACCTGTCCGTCCTGCGTCGGGTGCATGCCCGACACCCCGATAGCACCGATGACCTTGCCGTCGTGCACCAGCGGCACGCCGCCTTCCAGCAGAATGGCGTTGTGCATCGACAGCAGCCGCAATGCTGCGCCGCCGGTGGCAAGGGTTTCTTCGAACCCCTTGGTGGAGCGCTTGAACTGCGCCGCGGTGCAGGCTTTCCTGATCGCCACCTCGACACTGCCCAGCGCCGCCTCGTCGAGCTTGTGCAGCAGCACCAGATTGCCGCCGCTGTCGGCCACGGCGATCACCATCGGCCAGCCATGGGCCAGCGCCTCCCGCTCGGCCGCCGCGGCGATATGGCGCGCCAGCTGCAACCCGATAGGTGCACCGTAGCTCAGCACGCCAGACGCGAACTGGGTAGGCGTACTCATGGCATTGCCTGGCCGCCGTTGACGTCGAGCACCTGGCCGGTGATGTAACCACTGCAGGCGTGCGAGGCGAGAAACAGGTACGACGGCGCCATCTCTTCCGGCGTGCCGAAACGGCCCATGGGAATGGTGGTGCTGACCGCAGCACGCGCCGCGTCGTCCTTGTCGGCATGAAAGGCGGTGTCGACGGTACCCGGGGAGACGATGTTGAAGCGGATATTGGCCGGGGTGAATTCACGCACCCAGTTACGCTGGATGTTGTGCAGCCAGGCCTTGGCCGCTGCATACAGGCTGGCGCCTGGGCCACCGCCACCATGTGCGGCGATCGAGCCGGTGGTGATCACCGCTGCACTCTGCCCGCTGGCCTTGGCCGAGGCGCGCAGATGAGGAATAGCCTCCCGGGTGACCATCAGCGCCGAGCGCAGGTTGACGTCGGTCATGGCGTCGAAGAAGGCATCGTCGATGCTCTCCAGGCCACGGCGCTCCAGGAGCGCACCGGCGTTGTTGATCAGCACGTCGATACCGCCGAAACGCTCGACGAAGGCAGCGACGGTGGCCACGCAGGCCTCGGTCTTGCCGAGATCGCCGGCGAAGAACGCCGCCTGGCCACCATCGGCCGACAGTTCCTTGAGCAGCGCATCGAGATTGGCCGGCGTGTTGCGCGCGGTAATGCCGACGTTGGCACCAAGCCTGGCGAAGGCACGGGCAGTTGCCAGGCCAATACCCAGGGTGGAGCCAGTGATCAGCACACGCTTGCCGCGCAGGTCATTGAAGGTCATTAGGAACATTCCTCTTTAGGGTGGGCAGGAGGTGGCACAGAGCTGCTGGCACGGCGCTTGAGCACACGCAGTAGCAGCGGCAGCATCCACAGCGACAGGGTGATGATGGCCAGCGCCAGGGAAACCGGGCGCTCGAAGAACACCATCAGGTCACCCTGGGCGCGCATCATCGAGGTGATGAAGGTTTCCTCGAGCATCGGCCCGAGGACGATGCCGAGAATCATCGGTGCCAGCGGAAAGCCGTTCTCTTCCATCACAAAGCCGACGATGCCGAAGGCGAGAATGGTGACGATGGCGAACAGGGTGTTTTCCACCGCGAAGGCGCCGACGATCGAGAACGCCAGAATCACCGGCATGAGGATGCTCTGGGGCACCTGCAGCACGCGCTTGAACAGCTTGATGGCGAGAAAGCCGAAAGGGATCAGCAGGATGTTGGCGAGCAAGAAGGCTAGAAACACCGCATTGATCATGTCGGCGTTCTCGGTAAAGATCGTCGGCCCCGGATTCAGCCCCTTCATGAACAGCACGCCGATGACGATGGCGGTCAGCGAATCACCGGGAATGCCGAACACCGTGGCGGGGATGAAGCTGCCACCCACTGCCGCATTGTTGGCGGCGGTAGCCGGAACGATCTTGGCCATGTTGACCTCGTCCGGCGTGGTGCGCCTGGCGGCGGCGCGCTTGGACATGGCGTAGGAAATGTACGCCGCCACATCGGCGCCCGCCCCCGGCAGGATGCCGACCAGCACACCGACGAACGAGCCCTGACCGACACCCGCCTTGTACTTGAAGATGTCGCGCAGCGCTTGCAGCAACATGGGCTTCTGCGCCACCAGCGCGGCCTGCCGGGAGTTACCGGCACGGCTGTTGCGGGTGCAGAAACGCAGAATTTCCGCCACGGCAAACAGGCCGATGATCACCGGGATGAAGCCCAGACCGCCGAGCAGGTCGGCATTGCCAAACGTGAAGCGCGCCTCGCCCGACACCGGATCCAGCCCCACGCTGGCCACCAGCAAACCGAGCAGCAGCGAAATGGCGCCCTTGACTGGCGAGCTGTCGGCGACCGCGATGGCGGCGGTCAGGCCCATGCAGGCCAGCCAGAAATACTCGAACGAACTGAAGTTGAGGGCGAACTCGGCCAAGAATGGCGCGAACAGAATCAGCGCCAGTACGCCGATGCTGCCGCCGATGGCTGAGCTGACCGCGCTCATGCTCAGCGCGTATTCACCCAGGCCGCGTTGCGCCAGGCCATAGCACGGTTCGGTGTAGGCCGCCGAAGCGGGCGTACCGGGCATGCGCATGTACACCGCGGGCAGGTCACCGGCAAAGATCGCCATCGCGGCCATGGTGACGATTGCGGAGATGGCCGGCACCGGGTCCATGAAGAACGTCACTGGCACCATCAGCGCGACCGCCATGGTCGCGGTGAGGCCGGGAATGGCGCCGACGAACAGCCCGTAGAGGGCTGCGATCACCATCACGGCCAATACTTCGAAGGTCATCACCATGCCGAAAGCGTTGATTATCGTGTCCACACTCAACCCCCCAGGTAATCGGTGAGAAAGCCCATGGGCAGTTGCACGCTCATCACCTGCTGGAAGAACAGGTAGAGGAACAGGGTGACCCATACCGCCGTCATCCAGGACAACAACGGCCGGCCGCTGAAGCGCTGGCCCAACACGCCGACCAGCACCACGCAGCAAAGCAGGAAGCCGACGCGTTCGATGGTGGCGATGAACACCACCACCAGCAGCGGCACCAGCAGGATATTGATCAGCCGCTCGTGATCGCGCAGCCAGGGGCCGGCCTGCACCAGCCAGAAACCGCCGTCCTGCCGAACCAGCGCCAGACGCACGCCCCTGATCAGCAGAATCACCCCGCAAACCGCCAGCAGGCTGCCGATGATCGACGGAAAGAAGCCGGCACCGTATTGGAAGAACGGCGAAGTTTTCATCTGCTGGCCGTGCAGCAGAACACCCAGCCCGAGCAGGGTGAAGAGCACCCCGAGGGCGATGTCGCTGAATTTCATGGTGTGCGCTCCTGGCGAGCAGCCGGGTGCCGCACCCGCCGGACAGGCAGGCGTGGCACCGCAACGATTTACGGGTTGAGCTTGCTGATCAGTGCCTGGACGTCACGGGTGTGCTGCTCCAGGTACTCTCCGAAGGCCTCGGCGTTGCGCCATTGCGGACGGAAGCCGCGGCCTTCCATTTCCTTGCGCCACTCGGGGTCGTTGTAGATCTTCTCCAGGGTCGCTTCGAGCTTGACCTTGATGTCATCCGGCAGGCCGGCGGGCGCCACCAGCGCACGGAACGAGCCCAGCTCCAGATCCAGACCGGTTTGCTCCTTGAGGGTCGGCACGTCCGGGTAGGCGGCCTGACGCTCGGAACCGAATACCGCCAGGCTGCGAACCTTGTTCGAGCGCAGCAGCGCATCGGCCTCGGGCAGCGAGCACGGCACGAAGTCGACACCACCGGCAGCCAGGTCCTGCATCGCCGCAGCGGCGCCCTGGCCGGGAATCATGCGCACCTTCTGCAGGTCGACCTGCCAGGCATCCAGCAGGCCGGCCACGGCCATCGGCCAGGAACCGCCGCAACCACCGGCACAGGCGATGGTGTATTTGCCAGGGTCGGCCTTCAGCGCATCGAGCGCCTGCCGCAGGCTGGTGAAGGGCGAGTCGGTATTGACCTGGAAACCGGCGAGGTCGAAATTGTACTGGCCAATGGGCGTGAAGTCGCTGGCCTTGAAGTCGGCCTGGCCCATTTCCTTGTAGTGCGCGTAGTTGAACAGGATGCCCAGGGTGTAGCCATCAGCCTTCGCGCTGATGATCCGCTGGATGCCGACCACGCCGCCGCCCTGCCCCAGGTTGATGACGTTGAACTGCTGCCCCAGCTCCTGCTTGAGGTACTTGGACAGGATGCGCGCGGTGCCGTCCGAGCCACCGCCCGCACCAGCCGGGACGATGATGCTGACGGGACGGCTCGGCCATTCGGCGGCCATTGCCGGCATGGCCAGGCCCAGGGCGAGGCTCAGTGCGGCCAGCTTGCAGCCGGTGCGGCTCAGTAGCTTGCCAAGCAAGGACGTGCGAGGTGCGTGGTTAACGAGCATAACGAGCTCTCCTTTTATTATTGTCGAGTACGGCTGTCATGGTGGTCGGGTGCAGCGAATCTCAGTGTTGCGTGGCCCTCCAGGCGGCCACGAAGGCCTTGCCGTTCTCGCCCACTTCGGCAGCACTCATGCCCGGTTTGTACAGTGCCGAACCGAGACCAAAGCCGCTGGCGCCCGCGGCGACATAGGCCGCCATTGCGTCAGGGGTGATGCCCCCCACCGGCAGCAGGGCGATATCCCGCGAGAACACCGCGCGCCACGCCTTGACGATCGACGGGTTGAATTGCTCGGCGGGAAACAATTTGAGCACCTGGGCGCCGGCATCCAGCGCCGCAAACCCCTCACTCGGCGTCGCCACGCCCGGCGAGCTGAACAGCCCGGCACGACGCGTGGCACGAATCACCTCGGGGTTGCAGTTGGGCGACACGATCAGCCGCCCACCGGCTTGCGCCACCTCTTCGACCTGCTCGGTCCTCAGCACGGTGCCGGCGCCGATCAGCGCGCTGTCGCCCAACTCGGCCGCCAGCAGGCTGATGCTCTGCAACGGCTGGGGCGAGTTCAGCGGAATCTCGATAAGCCGAAAGCCGGCGTCATAAAGCGCCAGGCCGACCGGCACGATCTCCTGGGGCGTGACGCCACGCAGAATGGCGATCAGTGGCAATTGCTGCAGATAGCTATCAGACATGCGGGGCACTCCTCGGAACGGGGATGGGCGTTGCGGTGATCAACCTGGCCGCGCAGGCCAGGTGCCAGAGACCAGCGACACCGGCATGCTCCAGTGTCCGTACGGACGCCACGCCAAAGCGCGCCAGGGCCAGGCGATAGCGGTCGCACAGGTGGGCGTCGCCAATCAGCACCAGTGGCGGGCAGGCGGCACCTTCAAGGCTGGCAAGCACGCTGCGCAGCTCCTCGCCGATCAGCAAGCCAGACAGATAATCCAGGCTTTCGCCGGCCGTCAGGCGCTCGGTAAGCAACAGGCTGCGGGTACTGAACAAACGGCCGGACACCCCCTCGGCAGCGCTGCTACGGGCCACGTCGAGGCCGCGCTGAAAGGCCTCATCACTGCGTTCACTGCCCGCCTCGCGGGCCGGGCGGCCGAGAATCGAATGATCGCGCAGGACCGCGAACAGCTCGCCGGTCATATAGGTGGTGAAGTGGCTGATCGCCCCCTCGCGCACCGTGACCCATTTGCTGTGGGTACCGGGCAGCACCAGCAGCGCGCTCTCGCACAGTTCGGGGGCCAGTTGCAGGGCGCCGAACACCTGGGTTTCCTCGCCGCGAATCACGTTGGGCAAGGCGCTGGCATCGAGCACCCCCGGCAGCAGATGCAGCGTGCCGCCGGGCGTATCCAGGGCCAGCAGCCCGTCGACCAGGTCGTTCACCGTCGCCGGGCAGCGTGCATACGGCACTTCGCGCCAGCCCTGGCGGCTGCCGATCATGCCGCACGCCAGCGCCGGCAACCCCGGCCATTGACGGTACCAGTCTCCGACCAACTCTGCATAAGCGCGGGCGAAGTCGCCATCTGGCGTGTGCTGCACGCCCCATGGCCGACTCTGCATGGCCAGCACCCGACCGCCGTCGCCGAGCAGGTAGGCACGTAGCGATGAGGTTCCCCAGTCGAGGGCGATCAGCGTCGGCGTGGGGCGTTCGGTCATGAGGCGCTCCAGCCCAGTTCTCGGGAAATGGCCACGGCGCAGGCGATCACCTCTGGGCGCAGCTCCTGCAGGCGTGTCTCCGGCATGTAGGGGATGGCGCTGGCGACGCTCAGTGCAGCGACGATCTGCCCGCTGGCGTCACGCACCGGGGCGGCGACACAACGCACGCCCAGCTCGTTCTCTTCCAGGTCGAAGCTGAAACCGCCGTCGGCATAGCCGTTCATCAGCGCGCGAAAATCGTCCCAGGGGGTGAATTCCTCGCGCAGGCCCGACTGCCCGGCTCGGCGTTGCAGGCCCTGCTGGTAGAGCGCCTGCCACTGGGCCTCGGGCAGGTCGAGCATCAGTGACTTACCGATGCCGGTCAGCGCCAGCGGCATGCGCAGGCCGATTCGCGAGCGCATTTCCAGGCCACGGCTACTGGGCAGCTTCTCGATGTAGAGCACATCGCCGTCCTCCCGCACGCCCAGGTGCACGGTGTCCTGAGTCAGGCGTGCCAGCGCTTCCAGATGCGGCCGCGCGACATTGGCCAGCGGCATCTGCGCACGCGCCTTGTAGCCGAGCTCGATGAGCCTGGGGCCCAGCTGATAACCACCCGCGCTGCCGCCGATGGCGCGCAGATAACCGGCCTGCACCAGTGCGGCGATCAGCCGATGGGTGGTGCTGCGCGTGCAGCCAATGGCCGCGCCGATATCCACCAGGCTGCTGGCACCCTGGGCAACGGCGTCGATAACGGCCAGGCCGCGGAACAGCGCCTGGGCACCGGTGGGTGCCTGATTGGTGTTTTTGTCGGACATGGGGTCTCTCCTGGCAATGGACTCTAATCGGCTTCCTGGCAATTCTCAACATGCGAAACAAGCTCCCATATTGTAGGAGTAATTTTTGCCATGGCCATTTTCCAGGCGCAGCTGTCACACTGCGATCTATTCAGCCACCACGGAGCCGCGCCCCATGAGCACCGCCGACGAGCACGACGACGACACCTTTACCGAGAACACCCTGGTGCAGGCCATCGAGAATCAGCTGGAATCCGGCGAGCCGGCCTTCGCGCAGGCGGTGCTGAACAAACTGACCTTGGTCGGCCACGAGCGTGAGGAAAGCGTGCAGATGATGGCCATGGTGCTGGCCCACGAAGTGGATGCCATGCTGCGCGAAGACCGCCCCTTCGATGCCGAGAACTACGAGCGACTGCTGCGCGCCCTGCCGACCCTGCCCGACGAAGCCTGAGCACCGCCACGGCCAACCGCCTCCTTTACCACCCGGGGCGCTGCTAGCGTTGCCCCAAGCCCCTGTGGACCAGCTCGGATGCGCCCTTCCACATTCCTCAGCCCGTGCCTGCTCCTGCTGCTCGCCCTCAGCGCCATGGCGCAGGCCGAGCACGTGCTGCGCATTGGTGCCGAGGACGACTGGTACCCCTATACCGCCTACCGCGACGGCAGGATTCAGGGCATGTCGGTGGATATCGTCGAGGCGGCCTTCGCCGCCAGTGAAACGCCCGTGGAACTGGTGCCCTACCCCTATTCTCGCTGCATGCAGATGACCCGGGAGGGCTCGCTGGCGGCCTGTTTCAATACTGCGCCGGATGCGCGCATCGACGCCGATTACCTGATCCCCGACGAGCCGCTGTTCAGCGACGATATCCTGCTCTGGGCACGCCGCGATGCGGTGCCGCTCGAGGGCACGCCGCAGGACTTGGCCGGGCGCAGGGTGGCCGTAACCATCGGCTACGAATACGGCGCGCGCCTGGACAACGCGAACCAGGTGATCCGCGTCCCGGTGCGCCGCGACCTCAGTGGCTTTCTCATGCTGCAGCACGGCCGCGTGGACTTCGTGGCCGCCTATCGCGGCACCGCCCAGGCACTGTTCAGGGAGAATCCGCAACTGGCCGGGCAGTTCGTGGCCCTGGAGACGCTCGACAGCCCCACGCTCTATCTGAGCTTCTCGCGCAGCAACCCCGATGCGGTGGCGCTGCTGCAGCGCTTCGAGCAAGGCATGCGCGCCCTGCGCCAGGATGGCCGCTACCAGAAGATTCTCGACCGCTGGCAGCACGCCCCGGCGAACTGCCGCCGCCTTGACTACACTCTGCCTGCGGGGCAAACCCGCGACTCACGGCCCGTGCCGTGCACCACAACAACAGGCAGGAGTCACCATGGTCTTTAATGCCGATCTGGTCGCCGAACTGGAAATTCTTTTGCTGTTCAACCTCGACAATGGTCAGGAGGGTCTGAAAATCCACCACGATGCCGCCTCGTCGGCCGTCGCCGCTGCCGGGCGCCTGCATGACAAGGGCCTGATCACCCTCCCTGATGGCGGCTACCTGACCCGCCTGGGCCACGAAGCCGCCGAGCATGCGCAAAGCCTGAAAACCATCCTCACCACTGCCCAGGCACGCTGACGCCTGATGCTGCCTGCCGCCCGATGCGGCAGGCCCTTCCCGGCGGTCATTGCGAGCAGGCACGCCGCGCCTGTAGGCTTGCTCATCACCCGGCAGAGCCCGAGCATGACGCGCCACCTTCCCCTGCGCCCCGACATCGATGACGGCATCGACCGCAAGGTGCTGACCCAGCTGCGTGCGCGCTTCATGCGCATCAACCACGGTCGTCAGCAGCGCGCCATGCAGGCCCTGTCGCCCCGCCAGCAACGCGTGCTGACGTTGCTGCCACTGCTGTTCCACGTCAATCATCCGCTGCTGCCCGGCTATGTATCGGCGCAGACGCCGGCCGGGCTGGCCCACTTCGAACCTTCGCCCGAGCTCCTGGCCGAAGCCCAGCGCCTGACCCGCTCGTTCGCCTACAAGCCGGCTCGCGCCCAAGCGCCGACGCCCATCCATGGCCTGTTTCTGATGGGCAGCCTGGGCACCGTGGCCCAGGCCGAGCAGAGCGACATGGACCTGTGGGTCTGCCACGCCAGCGATCTCGACGAGGGCAGCCGCGAAGCCCTGCGCCGCAAATGCGACCTGCTGCAGAGCTGGGCGGCCGGCCAGGGCGCCGAGGCGCACTTCTTCCTGATCGACCCCGAGCGCTTTCGCAGCGGCGCCCGCGAAGCGCAGCTGACCTCGGACGACTGCGGCACCACCCAGCATTTCCTGCTCCTCGACGAGTTCTACCGCACGGCGATCTGGCTAGGCGGGCGCATGCCGCTGTGGTGGCTGGTGCCGGCCGGCGACGAGCATCGCTACGCCCAGGTGACCGAGACCCTGCTGAGCAAGCGCTTCGTCCGCGCCGAAGACGTGCTCGATTTCGGCCACCTGGCCCAGGTGCCGGCTGGTGAGTTTCTCGGTGCCGGCATGTGGCAGCTGTTCAAGGGAATCGAATCGCCCTACAAGTCGGCGCTCAAGTTGCTGCTCACCGAGGTCTATGCCAGCGAGCATCCCCAGGTACGTTGCCTGTCGCTGCGTTTCAAGCAGGCGGTCTACAACGGCCTGCTCGACCTCGACGAACTGGATCCCTATGTGCTGATCTACCGCCGTCTGGAGGAATACCTGCAGGCGCGTGGCGAAACCGAGCGCCTGGAGCTGGTCAGGCGCTGCCTGTACCTGAAGGTCAACAAGAAGATCAGCAAACCGCCGCGCCACCGCGAAAAGAGCTGGCAACGCCTGCTGCTCGAGCGGCTGACGGGGGAGTGGGGCTGGGGCGAGCGCCAGTTGATCCTGCTCGACAGCCGCAGCCAGTGGAAGGTCCGCCAGGTCGTCGCCGAGCGCCAGGCACTGGTCAACGAACTCAACTACAGCTACCGCTTCCTGTCGCTGTTCGCCCGCCATCGCGCCGATGGCGTGGCGGCCGATAGCCGCGACCTGGCCGTGCTGGGCCGCCGCCTGTATGCCGCCTTCGAACGTCGCGCCGGCAAGGTGGAATTCATCAACCCGGGCATCGCCCCGGACCTGGGCGAAGATACCCTGACCCTGGTGCATAACCCGACGCCCAAGGGCGAGCGCTGGGCGCTGTACAACGGCAGCCTGGGCGCTCAGGAATGGCAGGATTTCGCGCCCCTGCGCCAGGCCCGCAGCCTGATCGAGCTGCTCGCCTGGAGTCACCGCAACGGCGTGATCGACAGCGGCACCCACCTGTCACTGCATCCGGGCGACAGCGACCTCACCGAGTTCGAACTCAGCCAGTTGCTCGGCTGCCTGGCCCAGAACCTGCCCATGCCGTTGCCAGCCGCGACCGAGGCCGCCCTGGCGCGACCGCGTCGGCCGGCCGAGGAGCTGTTGCTGATCAACGTCGGCCGCGACCCGCTCAGGCAGCACAGCCAGATGAATGTGCACATGACCAGTGAGCGCACCGACCCCCTGGGCTACTCGGGCGTGCGCGACAACCTGGTGCTGACCCTCGACCGGATCACCCTCAACAGCTGGAACGAGCTGCTGGTCGAACGTTACGAGGGTTCCACCGCCCTGCTCGACTGCCTGAGCGACGTACTCAATGCCCTGCCCGCCGGCGATGAGCGTGCCAACCTGCGGGTGCTCTGCTATTGCCGCAACCGTGCCGCGACCATCGTCGAGAGGGTCGAGGGCCTGCTCGGCGAGTTGATCGACTGCCTCGACAGCGGCGAGCGGCCGCGCTACCTGCTGCAGATCGCTCGCCGCTATCACTTGCTCGACCTGTCACCCGGCAACGTCCGGCACAGCACGCTGGAGGATCGGCCGGCGCTGCTCGAGCACCTGGCCCAGGACCGCGCCGAGTACAGCGCGCTGCGCCTGGACCGCAACGCGCTGACAGGCGACGACCTGGCGCTGATCCTCGAGGCCGGGCGCCCTGGGTGCATCCAGGTGTTCTACCGCCTGCACGAAGCGGACGGTCTGGCCCAGATCAGCGTGCTGGACGAATGCGGCGCGCTGTGGCGCAGCCAGGCGCCGTTCCATAACGAAACCAGCCTGCTGACGCCGCTGCACCGCTTCCTGCAATCGCTGCTGTATCGACGCGACGCCGCCCAGGCCCTGGAAGGGCCGCCACAGCCCTTGGAAATTCTCTACCACCAACTGCTGCCCGCCGCCCCGCTGCGCGCGCAACGCCTGGAACCCAGGCCGGCGCCGCAGAGCGAAGTCAGCCTGCCGTTCTATGACGTGCAGGCCATCGTCGAGCCGGGCACCGGCCCGCGCGCCTACATCAGCCTGTTCTGCAATCATCGGGAATTTTCCGAGCTCGAACACGGCGAGCAACTGTTCGCCACCGTGGCCCGGCATATCCTCGCCCAGCGCAGCGAGGAGCAGCCTTACCCCTGCTACATCACCGACCTGGACCTTTCCGCGTTGCTCGGCGACAGGCAACCCTCGGCAGTGCATTACCTGCGCTACAAGGCCAGCCTCGAAGAGGCACTGAACGGTGCGCTGGCCGCGCCCAGACCTTATTGATAACAATTCTCACGATAAGCTAACATGCTCGCTCGCTGTGGCACGCCCGCTGTGCACGGCTTGCGGCAGTGCCAATCGTGTCCCCAGCAACCAATCCCAAACTCGACCTGTACCTCCTCCACCGCCTCGCCCTGGTGGACTACGCCGCCTCGCTGCTCAGTTGCCGCGCCCAGGCCGAAGACGTGGTGCAGGAAGCCTGGCTGCGCTTCAGCAGCCGCGACAGCGTCGACGCGGTGATCGAGCAGCCAGTGGGCTATCTCTACCGAATCGTCCGCAACCTGGCATTCGACCTGAGCCGCCGGGACGCGACCGAGCGCCGCCAACCCGATGGCGACGAGCTGCTCGAAACCCTCTCCGACGACAAGCCGGGGCCCGAGCAACAGGCCAGCACCAGCGCCGAGCTGCGCCTCGTCAACGCGGCCCTGGCTGAACTGCCGCCTCGCGTGCAGCGCGCCTTCGCCATGCACCGCCTGGAAGGCCATACCCTGCAGCAGATCGCCGTCACCCTGAATATTTCCGTCGGCCTGGCGCACCAACTGGTGCACCAGGCGCTGTGTCATTGCGCCGATCGCCTGGAGCAGGCCAATGGCTGAGCTGAAAATCCGCGGCGCTGAGCCGTCCTTTGCTCGCAGGGGCGCGTGTGTGCGACCCTTGCCCACCTTTAAGGACGATCCGCAACGACCATGACCGGCAACCTCACCCACACCGCACTGGACTGGCTGCTGCGCATCCAGCAGCGCCCCGAGGATGCCGCGCTGCGGACCGAGCTGGCCGCCTGGCTGGCCATCGACCCCCGTCATGTCGAGGCCTATCGCAAGGCCGAGCGGGTCTGGCAACTGACCGGCTCGACCGCGGCAGCGGCAGCCCCGCCTCCCACCGAACGCCCCCGCATACCGGCCGCCGGCATCGCTACAGCGGCGGTTTCAGCTCCAGGCTCGCAGCGCCCACGCAGGCGGCGCTGGCCAGCCCTGCTGGCGGGTTCGCTGGCCGCCTGTTTCATGCTGTGGATGGCCCCTGACGCCTATCTCCGCTACCAGAGCGACTACCGTACGGGCCTGGGTCAGCAGCGCAGCATCGAACTGGACGACGGCAGCCGCGTGCAGCTCGACAGCCAGTCGGCGATCAGCGTCGAGTTCGACGGCAACCGCCGTGAGGTACGCCTGCTCAGCGGCCAGGCGTTCTTCGAGGTAACCCCGGACCAGAGCCGGCCCTTCAGGGTCGATGCGCACAACCTGCAGATCACCGTGACCGGCACAGCGTTCAACGTGAGCGTGCGCCCCAGCCAACTGACCGTCGCGGTGCAGCATGGCTCGGTGCGGGTGGCCGAGGGCAACCAGACCTTGGCCGAAGCGCTGCGCACAGGCGACCGGCTGCAGTGGCGCGGCAGCGACCAGGTTACTCGCGACACGCTCCCGGTCAGCCAGATAGCCGCTTGGCAGCAAGGCCGTCTGGTGGTGCGCGACGCCCGCATTGCCGATGTGCTCGACGAATTGCGCCCCTATCTGCCGGGCAAGCTGGCGTTACGCGACGATGAACTGGGCGACAGGCGCATCACCGGCGTCTACGACCTGCGCAACCCGGATGCCGCCCTGCGCGCCGTCATCCAACCCTATCAGGGGCGAGTCAGCACTTGGACAGCCTGGCTGCGAGTCGTCGACCGCGAACCCTGAGCCGCTTTCGAGCGGCTTTTTCTGATCTCAAAAAAATAATTCGACTTTCTCTGAAAATTTTCAGCGCCGACACGTCATTGCCTCGAACACGAATCGATACAGATTCGCATTAGCTTTCAATTGGGCCGCTGGCCCGTTCGGGGAAGGTATGAACAAGCAGTCGCGGTTGCCCGCAAATCCCCTCATCCCTGCCAGGGCCCTGGGCAGAGTCATCAGCCTGGGCCTGCTCGGCCTGTGCGGCGCCCTGCCGGTCAGCGTCGGTACGGCCATGGCGCAGGACGCCTCCAGCGCACTGCTGCAGCAACACCATGCCTTCGACATTCCTGCCCAACCCCTGGCCGACGCCCTGATCGCCTTCGCCCAGCAGAGCGGCCTGCAGGTCAGCGCCGATCAACAGCTGGTCGGTCACCTGCGCAGCAAGGCGATCACCGGGCAGATAAGCAGCGAACAGGCGCTGTCGCGTTTGCTGGAAGGCAGCAACATCGGCTGGAACTATCAGCAGCAGCTGCTGACCTTCTTCCCGGTGGCCAGCCAACAGGAAGCGCTGGAGCTGGGTAATACCGTGGTGCTCGCTGCGGCCAGCCAGAGCTTCATGGGCGAAACGGTGGTGGATCGACGGGCCATCGAAGCCTTTCCCGGCGCCAACGGCGATATCACCACACTGCTGCAGATGCACCCCAGCGTGCAGTTCAGCAACACCCAGCAAAGCTCGAGCACACCCGGCGAAATCGATCCCGCCGATATCAGCATCAACGGCGCCGAGTTCTATCAGAACAGCTTCATGATCGACGGCGTGGGGATCAACAATGACATCGACCCTGGCCGCCATGACTGGAACACCATCGCCGATGCCAGGGGTACACCCAGCCGTAGCCACGGCATTGCCCTGGATGCCGACCTGCTCGAAGAAGTGAGGGTCTACGACAGCAACGTACCGGCCGAATACGGTGGGTTCAATGGCGGGGTCATCAACGCGATTACCCGGCGCCCGACACAGGAGCTGCACGGCAAGCTGTCGGCCAGCATGAGCCGCTCAGCCTGGGCCAACTATCACATCAACGAGGAAGACCGTGAGGGATTCGAAAATTCCACCACGACCCAGGAACAGCCCGAGTTCGAGAAATGGACCTTGAGGGGCACCCTGGAAGGTCATCTCACCGAAAACTTCGGCGCTCTTTTCAATTTTTCGCGTAAGCATTCCACCATTCCGCTGAATGCCTACGCCAATGACTTCAACAGTTCAGGCGACACCAGCAAGAAAGACCAGACGCGGCAAATCGACAACTTCCTTCTCAAGACCTACTGGCAGGTCAACGACCGCCTGCAACTCGACGTGTCACTCACCCACGCCCCCCAGGAAAGCGAGTACTTCCGCGAGAACGCCAAGAACTCCGACTTCGTCCTGATTCAGGGCGGCCAACAGGCATCTGTCAAAGCCACCTGGTTCGGCGATAACGCAACCTACACCCACAATCTTGCATACACCGACCTGCAAAGCTCACGTGACAGCGACAGCAACGTCAGCAAGCAATGGCGATGGTCGAGTGAAAAGAACTGGGGCAATCCGCTCAGTAACACGAGCCTGAGTCGCGAGGGTAGCTTCGGCGATATCGAGCAACGCCAGAAAAGCATGACCTACACCTTCAAATCCGATTGGGAGCCCATTCACGCGCTGGGGATCGAGCACAATTTCCAGGCGGGCCTGGAGCTGGCCTATCAACAGGCCAATTACAAACGCCCTGAAAGCGCAACGACTGCCGCCGCCTTGACCGCGACCCCAGCCGGCACCAACACCTGCAATTACTCGAGCGGAGAACTCGATAGCGAGTATTGCTCCATCGGCACCAACGTATCGGGCGCTCTTACCCGCCAGTATTTTCGCAGCCTGACGCACTACAACGCCGGGGAAATAGCCATGGACGAAAAGCGCTACGCCCTGTTCCTGCAGGATCGTATGCAGTGGGGCCGCTTGCAGTTGCGCCCCGGCGTCCGCTTCGATGGCGATGACTACATGGAAAAGAAAACCATCGCTCCGCGCTTCTCCGCCGACTACGACCTGTTCGGCGACTCAAGCACGGTACTGACGACAGGGTTCAACCGCTACTACGGGCGGACCATGTTCAAGTATCGCCTGGCAGATGGCCGTGAATCCCTGGAATACAGGCAGTCGCGACCGGTCGCGACAGGCAATACACTCAGCGAGTTCGGTCCGATCACCAGAGGGGTTGCCGATAGCAGCTCGTTCCGCAAGATCGATATTCCCTACAACGACGAATGGATGGTTGGCATTGCGCAACGCTGGTTGAACACGACCTTCGAACTCAAGTACGTGCGCCGTGAAGGACGCGATCAGGTGGTCAGGACTCAGGGCGTGAACCTCGGCCTGCCAAGCGGCGATGGCCTGAACGAAAGCACTACTTACACCGTTTATACCAACGCGGGTAGCAGCGAGACCGATGCGGTTTCGCTGACGATCACGCCCGACGCGGAGTTTCGCCTGCTCGGTACTCGCTCCAACGTGCAGTTTGCTGCCGACTGGACACGCACGCAGAGCACATTCAACTCCAATTACGACGTTTCGTTCTCGCGCGACGAGCTGAACGACGAACTGGTGATGTACGACGGCCAGCTCATGCGCTACAGCCAATTGCCTGCAGCCAACTTCAACCGCCCGTGGACAGCGCGCGTGACCACCATCACCCACGTTCCCCAGGCGAACATGACGCTCAGCAACTTCCTTCGCTATCGCGCCGGGTATGAGCAGATCGTGGCCGACGGGACCATCGAGGTGGGGGGAACCACCTACGACAACTACAACTTCGGCGAGGTCAACGCCGCCTTTACCTGGGATCTACGCGCCAAATGGCAGATTCCGGTGGTGCGCGACCAGTCCGCCTTCGTTGCCGTGGACGTGAAGAACGTCCTGGATGAAGTGGCCGAAATCTACAGCAGCTCTGGTTACAAGTACGAAATGGGCCGCCAGTACTGGCTCGAAGTCGGCTACCAATTCTAAGAAGGCGCGCGCCCATGCATCCCGTGAAAGCCCTCCTCACGGCACTGGCAGCGTTGCTGCTCGGTGCCTGCACCTCCCTGCCCGCCGGCGACGCGCAGTTGCAGTGGCACCCCATCGTCACCCGTGGCGAGCTGCCCAACGGCTTGCGTTACAACCTGATCCGCACCGATGAGCAAAAGGGCCGTCTGGATATGCGCCTGACGGTGCACGCCGGCTCGGTGGACGAGGCCGACGACCAGATCGGTGTCGCCCATATGCTCGAGCACCTGGCCTTCTACAGCCACGGCGGTGAGCCGCTCGACGTGCGCCAGCGCCTGCAAAAGGCCGGCTGGCAACAGGGCCGGCATTTCAATGCGGTGACCAGCTACGACCGCACCCAGTACCTGCTCAGCCCGCCCGATGGCGTCAAGAGCGCCGCGCTGGCGCTACAGACCCTGGCCAACATGGCCTTCGCCGCCGACTTCACCGCAGAGGACCTGAACCGCGAGCGTCCCATCGTCATCGAGGAATGGCGCGGCGGCCTGGGTGTGGCCCAGCGCATGAACGCCAAGCGCACCGCCGCCCAGCGCACCGGCTCGCGGTACCCCGCGCACCGCACCATCGGCAACCGCCAGGCCATCGAAGAGGCGCAGCTGGGCGCATTGCAGGCCTTTCAGCAGCGTTGGTACCTGCCTAACAACATGGTGCTGAACGTCGTCGGCGACTTCGAGCCGCACCGGCTGATCGGGCAGATCGAGCAGGCGTTCGCCAAGCCTCGGCGCGGCAACGTGCCGAGTCGCGAGCACCTGGAACTGCCACTGGACGACAGGCTGAAGGTGTTTCGCGTACAGGACAGCCAGAGCGGCAGCAACCAGGTCGCCCTGCTGTTTCGCTTCAGCCAGCTCGACAGCCGCGAACAGACCCGCGCCGCCAGCCGCGACCGGCTGATCGACCGCTTGGCCCTCAGCGTGCTGTCGCGTCAGTTGCGCCGCCAGCCGCTGGATGAAACCCAGACCAGCAGCCTTACTGCTGTGAAGACCCAGATCGGCCGGCGCAGCGGCGTATTGGCCGTGGCCGCCGCGGTCAAGGGTCAGCATCACGAGCAGTCGCTGCAAGCCCTGCTGCGCGAGCTGCAGCGCATCGACCGCCATCCGCTGCACGAGGACGACGTGCAGGCCGTGAAGGACGATATCCGCCGGATCGCCGAACGCATGCTGAGCGATCCGGCGCAGCGGGATTTCGATGGCTGGGTACGCCAGCTCAACGACGCGACCCTTGCCGAGCGGGTGCTGCAGGAACCGGCAGCCATCGCCCGCATTACCCTGGCCAATCTGGACGCCATCGACGCGGACGATCTGCAGCAGCGCCTCCGCAGCTGGCTGGCCAGCCCGGATCGGGTGCTGCAGCTCAGCGCGCCGGGGGGCATGGAACTGGAGCTGCCCACGGCCGCCAGCGTGCTGCGGCAGTGGCAGATCCTGGCCGATACCGAGCTGGCCGCGCCGCTGCCACCCGCTGCCCAGGCGGAGGTCGTGGTCCCCACGCTGAGCAGCGCCTTGCCGGCGGGGCGCATTGTCGAGCGGCGCCGCTTCGCAGCCGAACAGGTCGAGCACTGGCAACTGAGCAACGGTGACCGCCTGGTATGGCTGCGCCGCCCCGGTGCCGACGGCAAGGTACAGCTGCGAGTCGACTCCAGCGCCGGCTTCCGGTATCGGGGCGCCCTGCCGTGGCGCGCGCAGATCGCCAGCCAGCTGGCCTTGCAGACCCCGCCAACCGGCTGGAGCGAAGAACAGCTGAACGCCTGGAAGAAGCTCGAAGGCGTGCAGCTGTCCTTCGAGCAACAGGCCAGCCGCCTGGAAGCCCAGGGCAGCGCCGCGCCGCAGCAACTGGCCAGCCTGCTGGCCTTCTACCAGGCCCGGCAGACACGCACTACCCTGGACGAACAGGCCTACCGCGACAGCGTCGGGCAGCTCCACGATCAGCTGCAGCGCCAGCGCGACCACGTGCGCAGCGAACAGGACGCCACCTGGCGACGCCTCAAGCAGGGCCAGGACGACTGGCAGGCGCCCACTGCCGAGGCGCTGAACGCCTTGAGCCGCAGCCAGCTGGAAGCCGACTGGCTGCGCCAGGCTGCCGCCCCTGTCACCTACTACCTGATGGCCGACCTGCCCGAAGCCGAGCTGCAGGCGCTGGTCAGCCGCTACCTGGCGGCCATCCCCCGCGGTGAGCCCTTGCAGGCTGCGCCCGTGGCACGCCAGCCCGGTCGTCGCCTGGCGACACTGGCCATCGCCCTGGAGCCACGCGCCAGCTTGTATGCCAGCAGCTTCCAGCCGCACGCCTGGAACCCGGCCGACGCCGCGCGCATCGCCGCCCTGCGGGAAATTGCCAACGCCGAACTCAAGCAGCGCCTGCGTGGCGATGCCACCGGCATCTACCGCCTGCGCTTCGACAGCGAACTGAGCCACGCGCACCAGCGCATCGACAGCGAGCTGCACTTCAGCAGCGCGCCGCAGCGCGCCGACGAACTCTGGCAACTGGCCCAGGAAACCCTGGCGGCGCTACCCGTGGCAGTCACCGAGCCGCGCGTGGCGGCCCTGCGCAATGAGCTGCAGCGCAAGGAAAACCAGCGCCGTGAAGACCCCGCCACCCAGTTGCACCGGCTGATGCTCAGCGAGCGCGCCTGGGGCGACCCGCGCTACCTGAGCGAGCAGGACAAGCTGCCCGCCGCGCTGGAAACGGCGGCGATGAAGCGCCTGGCCCGGCAGATCTTCCCGCTGGCCAATGAGGTGCGCATGCAGGTGCTGCCTGCAGAAGGCGCCGGTTCGTGAACACCTTGCGTCTGTTCTTCAGGCTCGCCAGGCCGTTCTGGGGCAGCCGCGCCGGCTGGCCGGGCTGGGCCCTGCTGGCGCTGGCTTTGGCCATGGGCGCCGGCCTGGTACAGGTCAACGTCTATATCAGCGAGTGGAGCAAGACCTTCTACGACACCCTGGCGACCTTCGACGGCAAGGCCCTGCTCGGTCTGATGGGCCAGTACGCTATTGCCGTCGGCCTAGTGGTCGCCGCAATAGTCGCCAAGGACTGGTTCAACAAGGCGCTGATGCTGCGCTGGCGCCAGCACCTCAACGACCATCTGCTGGAGCGCTGGCTGGGCGAGCGCCGTTACTATCGCCTGGGCCTGAGCGGTGAAACGGACTATCCGGATCAACGTATCGCCGAAGATGTCTACCTGCTGGCAGACAAGACCGTCGGCATCGTCGTCTCGCTGTTTATCAACAGCCTGCAGATCGGTGCCTTCTTCAGCATCCTCTGGCAATTGTCAGGCACCCAAACTTACGACATTGGCGGCTACAACCTGACCATCGATGGCTATCTGGTCTGGGCAGCAATCATCTATACCCTGGTCGCCACCGCCCTCACCCATTGGCTCGGCCATCCGCTGCACGGCCTGAACTATGAGCGCCAGCGCAGCGAAGCCGCCTACCGCGCCGACCTGCTGCGCAAACGCGAGCATGCCGAGCAGATCGCCCTTTATGGCGGAGAAGCGGCCGAACGCAAAGGTCTGGATCTGCGTTTCTCTGCCATCGCCGCGAACTGGCGAAACCTGATGCAATGCGAGCTGAAGCTAGGCATTTTCACCGCAGGCTACAGTCGCATCAGTCTTATCGTGCCGGTGTTCATCGCATTGCCACTCTACCTGTCCAAGGCGATTACCCTGGGCGGCTTGATGCAGATTCGCGGCGCCTTCAAAGCCGTCCAGGAGTCACTGAGCTGGTTCATCTTCTCCTACCGCGACCTGGCCGAATGGAGCGCCACGGTGCAGCGCCTGGGTCAGTTCCAGCAGGCCATGGAACGCCTGCAGCCGGTCGTACTCGAACGTGGCGAGAGCCTCAGCACCGGCGGCCTGGATGTGCTGCGGCCCAATGGCGAGGCGCTGCTGTGCGGCCTGGCGCTGCACGCGCGGCCCGGTGAATGGTTGCGCCTGGCCGGCGCCAGTGGCCTGGGCAAGACCACCCTGCTGCGCACCCTGATGGGCCTCTGGCCGCACCACCGCGGCAGCTGGCAACTACCCGGCGGGCGCAGCCTGCTGCTGCCCCAGAAGCCCTACCTGGCCAGCGGCCGGCTCGACGAAGCGCTGGCCTACCCCGCGGCGCAGGTACCGGCCACCCTGGAATTGATCGGCGCGCTGCAGGATGTCGGCCTCGGCCACCTGGCGGCAGACCTGGAGCGGGAAGCCGAATGGGGCCGCGAACTCTCGGGCGGCGAGCAGCAGCGCCTGGCCCTGGCCCGTGCTCTGCTCTATCGGCCCGATACCCTGTACCTCGACGAGGCCACCAACCAGCTCGACGAACGGGCCGCCTGCGAACTCTTCATGCGCCTGCGCGAACGCCTGCCGGACTGCACGCTGGTCGGCGTCAGCCATCAGCCGGCGGTGCAGCGCCTGTTCGAACGCAGCATCGATCTGCAGGAATGTGGGCCGGCATGCAGCCCGGTGGCACGGTCGCCGGTCACGGCTTGAGCGGATGGCCGGGCCGCGCCGTGCGCGCCCCGGGAAAAGGAGAAGCGACTCGGCAGCAGGATCAGCGCGCGCCGGGCACAGCTCAGCGATCGTATTCGCCGGCCGCTTCGGGCTGGTATTCGACCTCCAGCAGGGTCAGTTTGAGCTGCTTGCCGCCCGGTGCCGGCCAGTCGATATGCTGGCCGACGCTCAGGCCCAGCAGGGCCGCACCCACCGGTGCAAGGATCGAGACCTTGCCTTCACCGCCGGCGTCCTGGGGGTAGACCAGGGTCAGGTGGTAGTCCTTGCCACTTCCTTCCTCGCGACAATGCACACGTGAATTCATGGTCACCACCCCGGCCGGAATCTGCTCGTGGCCGACCACCTCGGCGCGATCCAGCTCGGCCTGCAGGGCCTCGGCTGTCGGGCCGAAATCATCGAGGCCGTCGAGCAACTGCTCGAGGCGCTGCAGATCGAGACGGGTAATGGTGATGGACGGTGTGCTGGCCATGGTGCGGGCATATCTCCTTTGCTGGACGCCAAAAAAGCAAAACCCCATCGAGACGACGGGGTTTTTGCAGAAGTTGGATTGACCGTACCACAGCCACCCAAATAAACAAGAGCCAGGTCAGCCAAGTGCCAGCCGCTGCTCGGCCAGGGCGCGAATGACGCGACGGCGGGCGTCGCTGGCATGGCCCCATTCGAGGATTTCCGCCAGCAGGCGCCCGCAACCGAGGCAGCGCTCGGCCTCGTTCAGGCAACAACGGCGGCGACAGGGCGATGCCACCGGAGCATCGCCAGGCGCAGGCTCGCCGGCGTCTTCAGATTTCATCGAACTCGAGCTCGACACCGGCCTGCTCGGCGACGATGCGCTCGAGCATCTCGCTGAGGAGTTCGTCGCTGCTGTCGCAGATCCAGCGCTGGTTGTCCTCGTCGTAGTCGAAGTGAAAGCCTCCCGAGCGGGCCGCCAGCCACAGCTGGCGCAGGGCCGGCTGGCGGCTGAAGATCAGTTGCGAGCCATTGTCGAAGCGCACCGTCAGCACGCCCGCGGAGTTCTCCAGGTCGATGTCCAGGTCGCTGTCGTCGAAGATGTCTTCCAGCGCCTGCTGCAGCGCGTCGACCAGATCGTGGAAACGGGCTTCGCTCAAACTCATTGCACTTACCTCATGAAAAATTCAGCTGCGTCGCAGCGCCGCAAAACGCGGGCACGCCCTGGCCAGCACGCGCCAGCAGGCCAGGGCAAAGCCCCGCCGGACGGGAATCCCGGCGCATAGGCAACATGCCGGGGGGTCGGTATACTCGGGGGCAATTATGCTTTATTACAAGGATTTGACCATGAAGCGGCTGTTCACTGCCCTCATCGCGCTCGTCGCCGTTACCACCTTGCTCGGCGGCTGTGGCCAGAAAGGCCCGCTGTACCTGCCGGATGATAACCAGTCCGCCTCTTCGCAAGACAGATAAGGGCCGCCCATGAACACCTTCGAATACCGCGACGGCTCGCTGTTCGCGGAAGGTGTGGCGTTGTCCGCCGTCGCCCAGCGCTTCGGCACGCCCACCTACGTCTACTCGCGCGCCCATATCGAGGCGCAGTACCGCGCCTACGCCGATGCCCTGGCCGGTATGCCGCACCTGGTGTGTTTCGCGGTCAAGGCCAACTCCAATATCGGCGTGCTGAACGTGCTGGCGCGCCTCGGCGCCGGCTTCGACATCGTATCCAGCGGTGAACTGGAGCGCGTGCTGGCCGCCGGTGGCGAGCCGAGCCGCATCGTCTTCTCCGGCGTCGGCAAGAGCCGCGACGACATGCGCCGTGCCCTGGAAGTCGGCGTGCACTGTTTCAACGTCGAGTCGGGCGTGGAGCTGGAGCGCCTGCAGAAGGTGGCCGCCGAGATGGACGTCAAGGCGCCCGTCTCCCTGCGCGTCAACCCGGACGTGGACGCCGGCACCCACCCGTACATCTCCACCGGCCTCAAGGAAAACAAGTTCGGCATCGACATCGAGCAGGCCGAGGCGGTCTACGCCCGCGCTGCCGAGCTGCCGAACATCGAGGTGGTTGGCGTCGACTGCCATATCGGTTCGCAGCTGACCACCCTGGAGCCCTTCCTCGATGCCCTGGATCGCCTGCTGCTGCTGATCGACAAGCTGGCCGCGCGCGGCATCGTCATCAAGCACCTGGATCTGGGCGGCGGCCTCGGCGTGCAGTACCGCGACGAGCAGCCACCGCTGGCCGGTGACTACATCGCCGCCGTGCGCAAACGCCTGGCGGGTCGTGACCTGGCCCTGGTGTTCGAGCCGGGCCGCTTCATCGTCGCCAATGGCGGCGTGCTGCTGACCCAGGTGGAATACCTCAAGCACACCGAACACAAGGACTTCGCCATTATCGATGCGGCGATGAACGACCTGATCCGTCCGGCCCTGTACCAGGCCTGGATGGAGGTCTCGCCGGTGCAGCCCCGTAACGGCGAGGCGCGCAGCTACGACTTGGTCGGGCCGATCTGCGAGACCGGCGATTTCCTGGCCAAGGATCGCCAACTGGTGCTCGAAGAAGGCGACCTGCTGGCCGTGCGGTCGGCCGGTGCCTATGGCTTCGTGATGAGTTCCAACTACAACACCCGCGGCCGCGCCGCCGAGGTGATGGTGGACGGCGAGCAGGCCTACGAAGTACGTCGCCGCGAAACCCTGGACGAGCTCTTCGCGGGCGAAAGCCGCCTGCCGGAGTAATGCCCATGTTATTGCGCTTTACCAAGATGCATGGCCTGGGCAACGACTTCATGGTTCTCGACCTGGTCAGCCAGCATGCCCATATCCAGCCCAAGCATGCCAAGCAGTGGGGCGACCGGCACACCGGCATCGGCTTCGACCAGCTGCTGCTGGTCGAGCCGCCGCAGCACCCGGACGTGGATTTCCGCTACCGCATCTTCAACGCCGACGGCAGCGAAGTGGAACAGTGCGGCAATGGCGCGCGCTGCTTCGCCCGCTTCGTGCTGGACAAGCGCCTGACGGTGAAGAAGCACATCCGCGTGGAAACCAAGGGCGGCATCATCGAGCTCAACGTGCGTGCCGACGGGCTGATCACCGTGGACATGGGCGCACCGCGGCTGGTGCCCGAGCAGATCCCCTTCCAGGCCGATGCCGAAGCGCTGAGCTACACCGTAGACGTCGACGGACAACGCCACGAGCTGGCCGCGGTATCCATGGGCAATCCCCATGCGGTACTGCGCGTCGATGATGTCGACAGCGCGCCGGTACATGAACTGGGCGCGAAGCTGGAACACCATCCGCGCTTTCCACAGCGGGTCAACGTCGGCTTCCTGCAGGTCGTCGACCGTCAGCGTGGTCGTCTGCGCGTCTGGGAACGCGGCGCCGGGGAAACCCAGGCCTGCGGCACCGGCGCCTGCGCGGCCGCCGTCGCGGCGATCCGCCAGGGCTGGATGGACTCGCCCGTACAGCTGGAGCTGCCCGGCGGCAAGCTGCACATCGAGTGGGCAGGTCCCGGCCAGCCCGTTATGATGACCGGCCCCGCCGTGCGCGTGTACGAAGGACAGGTTCGCCTATGACTGACCAGCAGGATTCGCCCAAGCCCCTGGACTCGGAAACGGTCGCCGCCTACCTGCGCCTGCACCCCGAGTTCTTCATCGACCACGACGAGCTGATTCCCGAGCTGCGCATTCCGCACCAGCGCGGCGATACCGTGTCGCTGGTCGAGCGTCAGGTCAAACTGCTGCGCGAGCGCAACATCGAGATGCGCCAGCGCCTGTCGCACCTGATGGACGTGGCCCGCGACAACGACCGGCTGTTCGACAAGACCCGCCGCCTGGTGCTCGACCTGATGGACGCCAGCAGCCTCGAGGAAGTGGTCAGCTGCGTGGAAGACAGCCTGCGCCGGGAATTCCAGGTGCCGTTCGTGGGCCTGATCCTGTTCAGCGATACGCCGCTGCCGGTCGGCCGTAGCGTCAGCAGCGCCGAGGCGCACCAGGCCATCGGCGGCCTGCTGGCCGGTGGCAAGACCATCTGCGGCGTGCTGCGCGAACATGAGCTGAAGTTCCTGTTCGGCGAAGCCGGCAGCGATGTCGGTTCGGCAGCCGTGGTCGGCCTGAACCATCAGGGCCTGCACGGTGTGCTGGCGATCGGCAGCGCCGATGCGCAGCACTACAAGAGCTCGCTGGGCACGCTGTTCCTCGGTTATATCGCCGAAGTGCTGTCGCGGGTGCTGCCGCGCTTTTCCGCGCCGCTGCGCTCGGTACGCTGAACATAGCGGCAAGCCACGAGCTTCAAGCAGCAAGAAAAGCGGAAGCAGAAGCGGCCTTTGACTTGGAGCTCGAAGCTTGAAGCTTGCAGCTGACCTGGATGCCTACCTCGAACACCTGCGCAGCGAACGGCAGGTGTCGGCCCATACCCTGGATGGCTATCGCCGCGACCTCGCCAAGCTGCTCGCCTATTGCGAGCAGGAAGGCCTGGCGGACTGGGCGCAACTCGACATCACCCGCCTGCGTCGCCAGGTCGCGCGCCTGCACAAGCAAGGCCAGTCGGCGCGCAGCCTCGCACGCCTGCTGTCGGCCACCCGCGGCCTGTACCGCTACCTGATCCGCGAAGGCCACTGCCGGCACGACCCGGCAACCGGCCTGACGCCGCCCAAGGGCGAGCGCAAATTGCCGCGGGTGCTGGACGTGGATCGTGCCACCCAGCTACTCGACGGCGCCCAGGAAGACGACTTCATCGCCCGCCGCGATCACGCCATGCTCGAGCTGTTCTATTCGTCCGGCCTGCGCCTGTCGGAGCTGGTCGCCCTGAACCTCGACTGGCTCGATCTGCCGGCCGGCCTGGTGCGCGTCACCGGCAAGGGCAGCAAGGTGCGCGAGCTGCCGGTAGGCAGCAAGGCACGCGAAGCACTGCAAGAGTGGCTGCCACTGCGAGCGCTGGCCAACCCGGTCGATGGCGCGGTATTCGTCAGCCGCCAGGGCCGTCGCATCGGCGCCCGCGCCGTGCAGCTGCGGGTACGTCAGGCCGGCGTCAGCGAACTCGGCCAGCACATCCATCCCCATATGCTGCGCCATTCCTTCGCCAGCCATATGCTCGAGTCATCCCAGGATCTGCGCGCCGTGCAGGAGCTGCTCGGCCATGCCGACATCGCCACCACCCAGGTGTACACCCACCTGGATTTCCAGCACCTGAGCAAGGTCTACGACAGCGCCCATCCACGGGCCAAACGCCGCAAGAGACAGGATTCATGAGCATTCGCCTGATCACCTTCGACCTCGACGACACCCTGTGGGACAACCGCCCGGTGATCCTCGGTGCAGAAACCGCCATGCGCGACTGGATCAGCCAGCATGCACCACGCCTGGCCAGCCAGCCGGTAGATCACCTGGGCCAGGTTCGTGGCCGCCTGCTGGAGGCCGAGCCCGGCCTGAAATACCGCCTCAGCGAGCTGCGCCGACGCACCCTGCGCCACGCGCTGCAAGGCGTCGGCCACGGCCCCGAGGAAGCTGCGGAACTGGCCGAAGGCGCCTTCCAGGCGATGCTCGAGGCGCGCCACGCCATCACCTTCTTCAGCGACACCGTCACCACGCTGGAGCTATTGGCCAATCAGTACAGCCTGGGCGTGATCACCAACGGCAACGCCGACGTGCGCCGCCTCGGCCTGGCGGACTACTTCAGTTTCATTCTCTGCGCCGAGGAGCTGGGCGTTGGCAAACCTGACCGCAGGCCATTCGAGGAAGCCCTCGCTCGCTCCGGGATGCAGGCCGGGCAGGCGGTGCATATCGGCGACCACCCCGGCGACGATATCGCCGGCGCACAGGCCGCCGGCTGGCGCGCGGTGTGGTTCAATCCCGAGGGCAAGGCCTGGGCCGGAGAGCAAGAAGCCGACGCGCAGATCCGTAGCCTGGGCGAGCTGCCGGCGCTGCTGCAGCGTTGGGCATAGCGTTGGTGGGCTGAAGCCCACCCTACAGGTGATTGGTCGTAGGGTGGCTTCAGCCCACCAAATCAAATTTCTACCACAGAGCCAACATGCAAAAGCCCGCCATAACGGCGGGCTTTTGCATTCAAATCCAGCGTTCGCGTCAGATGGGGCGACTGCCGTACTTGCTGTCGGGCTTCTTGGGCGGGTCGGAGACGACGTTGGGCTCCACTTCCTGAACCTTGCCACCGCGGGAGAGGAATTCCTCCATGGCGCGCGCCAGCGCATCGCGTTCCTTCTGCTTGGCTTCTACGCTCGGCAGCTCCTCGACTTCAACGGCCTTCTTGGCTTTGCCCTTGGCAGGCGCCGCGCTATCGGACTCGCTGTCATCATCGGCGACATCACCATCAGCGGCCGCCAGCTCCTCGCCGTCGTCCTCGTCTGCGCCTTCCAGCTCGTCTTGTTCCAGTTCTTCGTCGCTCATGTTCAGCCTCATGACTTGCGAAAAGCAGGTTAGTTATAGCCCAGTCGTCCAACGTTGCCGAACGGCTGGAAAAAATTCAATTTGCCGTACCTTGCAAGGTTGCAAGCACACGTCGGGGGCCACCGTGTTCGCGGTGTTCGCCCAGGTAAATCCCTTGCCAGGTACCCAGCGCCAGGCGTCCGTTACTCACGGGCAACTGCAGCTGGACACCGAGCAGGCTCGCCTTGAAGTGCGCCGGCAGATCGTCCGGGCCTTCGTCGCAGTGCTCGTAGCCGGTCGCGTCCTCGGGGACGAGACGGCGGAAGAAGCGCTCGAAGTCGCGGCGCACCGCAGGGTCGGCATTCTCGTTGACGGTCAGCGACGCCGATGTGTGCTGCAGCCACAGGTGTAACAGACCCACCCTGTAGCTCGGCAGTTCCGGTAATGCATCCAGCAATTCATCGGTCACCAGATGAAAGCCTCGCGCCCGTGGGCGCAAGGTGATCAGCCGTTGCTGCCACATGCTCGTCGCCTCGTTTTTCAACGCGCGCATTCTAGCGTGCCCGACAAAAAAGCAAAGGGCGCCTGAGCGCCCTTTTGCCGGTGTGGACCATCATTTTTACTGATGATGGTCGGCGCCATGCGCCTCACCCATCATTTCTTGCCGGTGAACTCGGGGTAGGCTTCCATCCCGCACTCGACCAGGTCGACGCCGTCGTACTCTTCTTCCTCGGACACCCGCAGGCCGACGACCGCCTTGATGATGCTCCAGACGATCAAGCTGGCGATGAACACCCAGGCGAAGATGCAGGCGATGCCCAGCAGCTGAGCGCCCAGGCTGGATTCCGGGTTGGTCAGGCAGACCGCCAGGGTGCCCCAGATGCCCGCCGCACCATGCACGGAGATGGCACCCACCGGGTCGTCGACCTTGATCTTGTCGAAGCCGAGGATGGCGAACACCACCAGCACGCCGCCCACGCCGCCGATCAGGGTGGCCTGCAGCGCGGTCGGGGTCAGCGGCTCGGCGGTGATCGACACCAGACCCGCCAGCGCACCGTTGATGGCCATGGTCAGGTCGGCCTTGCCGAACAGGATGCGCGCGACGATCAGCGCGGCGATCAGACCGCCAGCGGCGGCCATGTTGGTGTTGACGAACACCTGGGCCACGGCGTTGGCGTCTTCGATGGTGCTCATCTTCAGCTGCGAGCCACCGTTGAAGCCGAACCAGCCCATCCACAGGATGAACATGCCCAGGGTCGCCAGCGGCAGGTTGGCGCCCGGAATGGCGTTCACCTGGCCATTGGCGCCGTACTTGCCCTTGCGCGCACCGAGCAGGATCACCCCGGCCAAGGCTGCAGCGGCGCCAGCCATGTGCACCACACTGGAGCCGGCGAAATCGAGGAAACCGGCAGCGTCGAGGAAACCGCCGCCCCATTTCCAGAAGCCCTGCACCGGGTAGATCACCGCGGTCATCACCACCGCGAAGGCGATGAACGACCAGAGTTTCATGCGCTCGGCCACCGCGCCGGAAACGATCGACATGCAGGTGGCGGCGAACACGATCTGGAAGAAGAAGTCCGAGCGGGCGGCGTAGTACGGGGCATCTTCGCCACCGGCCAGTACCGACTCGACGCTGTTCTCGTCACCGATCAGAAAACCGAAGCTCGGCAGGATGCCGCCCTCGGGGCTGGAGTACATGATGTAGTAGCCGATCAGCAGGTACATGATGCAGGCGATGGCGAACAGCGCTACGTTCTTGGTGAGGATCTCGGTGGTGTTCTTGGCTCGTACCAGGCCTGCTTCGAGCATGGCGAAGCCGGCGGCCATCCACATGACGAGGGCGCCACAGATCAGGAAGTAGAAGGTATCGAAACCATACTGCAGAGCAGTCAGTGCTGTGTTGTCCATTTTTTATCACCTCTGGCCGTTGCGCACGGGCGTGCGCTGTGCGGTCGAGGCGCCCGGGTTGGCTCCGGGCGCACTCCGTGTGCTGTCGGCCCGCCACAGAAAGCGGGCCGCTGGTACTTACAGGATGTAGCCGCGCTCGTTGTGCTGAGCCAGGTCGAGGCCGACCGACTCGTCCTCGTCGCTGACCCGCAGGCCCATCACGGCATCGATGACCTTGAGGATCACGAAGGTGACGATACCGGTGTAGATCACGGTGACGGCCACGCCCTTGAACTGGATCCACAGTTGCAGGCCGATGTTCTCGACCTCACCGAAGCCGCCCAGGGCCGGTGCAGCGAAGATACCGGTCAGCAGCGCGCCGACGATGCCGCCCACGCCGTGCACGCCGAACACGTCCAGGGAGTCGTCGTAGCCCAGCTTGCGCTTGAGGCTGGTGGCGCAGAAGAAGCAGATCACGCCGGCCGACAGGCCGATGATCATCGCGCCCATCGGGCCGACGGTACCGGCCGCCGGGGTGATGCCGATCAGGCCGGCGACCACGCCCGAGGCGATGCCCAGTGCGCTGGGTTTGCCGTGGGTGATCCACTCGGCGAACATCCAGCCCAGCGCAGCGGCGGCGGTGGCGATCTGGGTGACCAGCATGGCCATGCCAGCGGTCTGGTCGGCGGCGGCAGCGGAGCCGGCGTTGAAGCCGAACCAGCCGACCCACAGCATCGCTGCGCCGATCAGGGTGTAGCCCAGGTTGTGCGGCGCCATGGCCACGCTCGGGTAACCCTTGCGCTTGCCGAGCACGATGCACGCCACCAGGCCAGCGATACCGGCGTTGATGTGCACCACGGTGCCGCCAGCGAAGTCGAGCACGCCCCAGTCCCACATCAGGGCACCGTCGCCGCCCCAGACCATGTGCGCGATCGGCGCGTAGACAAGGGTGAACCAGACGGTCATGAACACCAGCATCGCAGAGAACTTCATGCGCTCGGCGAAGGCACCGACGATCAGCGCCGGAGTGATGATGGCGAAGGTCATCTGGAAGGTGATGAATACGCTTTCCGGGAAGGCCGCGGTGAGCGATTCCTTGGTCAGGTTGCCGAGGAACATGTTGCCCAGGCCGCCCACGAAGGAGCTGAAGTTGGTGACACCGGCTTCCATCCCGGTGGTGTCGAACGCCAGGCTGTAACCGTAGGCGAACCACAGCAGGCTCATCAGCGCGGTGATGGCGAAGCACTGCATCATCACCGACAGGACGTTCTTGGAACGCACCATGCCGGCGTAGAACAGCGCCAGGCCTGGAATGGTCATGAACAGCACCAGGGCGGTGGCGGTCAGCATCCAGGCCGTATCACCGGAATTCAGCGTTTTTTCCTGAGCCATGACCAGGCTTGGGAAAAACAGGGACGAAAGGGCTCCAAGCCCTGCGATTTTTCGCAGAGTCATGATTTAACTCCTGGGACGATTTGGGGGTGGGGGCGGAGCTTTAGATCGCGTCGGTATCGGTTTCGCCGGTACGGATGCGGATCGCCTGTTCCAGGTTTACGACGAAAATCTTGCCATCACCGATCTTGCCGGTGTTGGCAGCCTTGGTGATGGCTTCGATGACGCGGTCCAGCTGATCGTCAGCAATGGCGACGTCGATCTTTACCTTGGGCAGGAAGTCGACGACATATTCAGCGCCGCGGTACAGCTCGGTATGGCCCTTCTGGCGGCCGAAGCCTTTCACTTCGGTGACGGTGATGCCTTGCACACCGATTTCCGACAGCGATTCGCGGACGTCGTCCAGCTTGAACGGCTTGATGATGGCAGTGACTAGTTTCATGAAACTCTCTCCCGTGTAAGGTGGACTTGCCCCAGGAATTGTTACCCCGGCGCCAGTCTAAGCTCAGTGTCCGGCTTTTGTATGCATCGGCTGCCAAGACGGGCTGACCAACTGCTCGCGGCGAACCCCTCCCGCCCGTTCGTGACAACCGAACCGCATCAGTGCATGGGTCATGAGCCTCTAAGCAGAATTCTTGCCAATACCGGCAAAGCGCCGCTTTTCATGAACTTACAGGGCTGTAGGCAATTGTGATCGGTGTCACGCCCAAGCCTTCGCACCAGAAGTGCGCCAAACCGCACCACACCATGCACACCATTGGTGCGCCACCGGCGCAGCGGCGGCGAAAAACCACCGTGCTACACTGCCGCCAACTCATTCTGGAAGGTTCCCATGCTGCCACCCAAAGCGTTGCTCGATGCCCTCAGCAGCCAGGCCAGTCGCCTGCTCAGCGGTGACAACCCGCTGCCCCGCAGTGAAATCGAAAGCCAGCTCAAGGCCCTGCTGCAGAGCAGCTTCAGCAAGCTGGATCTGGTGAGTCGCGAGGAATTCGACAGCCAGATGGTCGTACTGGCCCGCACCCGCGCGCGCCTCGAAGCCCTGGAAGCCAAGGTCGCCGAGCTCGAAGCACGCACCGCAACGACGCCGCACGCACCGGCCGAGTAACGGCTCGGCCGGCACGCGATCAAGGAGTGATCAATGTCATTGGCCATCGTCCATAGCCGCGCCCAGGTCGGCGTCGATGCACCCGCAGTGACCGTCGAGGCGCACCTGGCCAACGGCCTGCCCTCCCTGGCCCTGGTCGGGCTGCCGGAAACCGCGGTCAAGGAATCCAAGGACCGCGTACGCAGCGCCATCCTCAACTGTGCCCTGGATTTCCCACCGCGCCGTATCACCCTGAATCTCGCCCCAGCGGATCTGCCCAAGGACGGCGGTCGCTTCGACCTGGCCATCGCCCTGGGCATCCTTGCCGCCAGCGGCCAGCTACCCGGCGAATCCCTGACCAGCCTCGAATGCCTCGGCGAGCTCGCCCTGTCCGGTGCGATTCGCCCGGTTCAGGGCGTACTGCCCGCCGCACTGGCTGCCCGGCAAGCCGGTCGCACCCTGGTGGTACCCAGGGAAAACGCCGAGGAGGCCAGCCTGGCTACCGGTCTCAGCGTTCTGGCGGTCGATCACCTGCTGGAGTTGGTCGCGCACCTCAACGGCCAGACGCCGCTGGCGCCCTACCAGGCCGAGGGCCTGTTGCGCCATACCCAGCCCTACCCGGACCTTGCCGAAGTGCAGGGCCAGATCGCCGCCAAGCGTGCCCTGCTGGTGGCCGCTGCCGGCGGCCACAATCTGTTGCTGAGCGGGCCGCCGGGAACCGGCAAGACGCTCCTGGCCAGCCGCCTGCCCGGCCTGCTGCCGCCGCTCACCGAAGAGGAGGCCCTGCAGGTCGCCGCGATACGCTCGGTGGCCAGCCACACGCCGCTGCAGAGTTGGCCACAGCGCCCTTTCAGGCACCCGCACCACAGCGCATCCGGCCCGGCCCTGGTGGGCGGTGGCAGCCGCCCGCAGCCGGGAGAAATCACCCTGGCCCACCACGGCGTCCTGTTTCTGGACGAATTACCCGAGTTCGACCGCCGCGTGCTCGAGGTGCTTCGCGAGCCCCTGGAAAGTGGCCATATCGTGATCGCCCGCGCCCGTGACAAGGTCGCCTTCCCTGCCCGCTTCCAGCTGGTGGCGGCCATGAACCCCTGCCCTTGCGGGTTTCTCGGCGATCCCAGCGGCCGCTGTCGCTGCAGCCCGGAGCAGATCCAGCGCTATCGCGGCAAGCTGTCCGGGCCGTTGCTCGACCGCATCGACCTGCACATCACCGTGGCCCGCGAGAGCACCCAGCTCGATGCGCCGCCAGACAACGGCGAGACCAGCGCGGCCGCCGCCAGCCGCGTCGCCGCCGCACGGGACATCCAGCTGCAGCGCCAGGGCATTGCCAATGCCTTTCTCGACCTGCCCGGGCTGCGGACCCACTGTCACCTGGCCGACGCCGATCGCCAGTGGCTGGAGCACGCCTGCGAGCGCCTCACCCTGTCACTGCGCTCGGCGCACCGCGTGCTGAAGGTGGCGCGAACCCTGGCCGACCTGCAGGCCGAGGAGCGCATCAGTCGCCAGCATCTGGCCGAAGCGCTGCAGTACCGCACCAGCCTGTAAGCCTGCGCAAATAAGCTGAACGAAACGGCTAATGGCCTATCGATAGCAGGCGTGGCCAAGAATCCGACTATCGGTAATGCTACAATCGCGGGCCTTCCGCTTTTGGCGGCCATCCGAAAACCCGAGTCGTTTCTCCATCCTGCCATCCATCCGATCCAGCCTAAGCTGAGGTGGAGGATGCGCACGTCATGGACTGACTCCGACCAAGGAGAGCTAGCTCAATGGGGGCAAATCTGTCTTCCCGCTCCACCCTCAACCCGCCGGTTTTCTTCGGCTCGACCTTCCTGATCGCCTGCCTGGTGATCTACAGCACGGCATTCAAGGACAACGCCCAGAGCGTGTTCGGCGCCACCCAGGCCTGGATCATCGAAAATGCCAGCTGGGTCTATATCCTTGCCGTCGCATTGATCCTGCTGTTCGTGGTGTTCCTGGCCATGAGCCGCTTCGGCGACATCAAGCTCGGCCCGGATCACAGCGAGCCCGAATACAACAACACCACCTGGTTCTCCATGCTGTTCTGCGCAGGCATGGGCATCGGCCTGATGTTCTTTGGCGTGGCCGAGCCGGTCATGCACTTCATCGACCCGCCAGTGGGCGACCCGCAGACCGTCACCGCGGCGAAGGAAGCGATGAAGCTGACCTTCTTCCACTGGGGCCTGCACGCCTGGGCGATCTACGCCATCGTCGCCTTGATCCTCGCCTATTTCGCGTTCCGGCATAACCTGCCGCTGACCCTGCGCTCGGCGCTGTACCCGCTGATCGGCGACCGCATCTACGGCCCCATCGGCCATGCGGTGGACATCTTCGCGGTCATCGGCACCGTGCTCGGCGTGGCCACCTCGCTGGGCTACGGCGTGCTGCAGATCAACACCGGCCTGAACCATCTGTACGGCCTGCCCACCACCACCACGGTGCAGATCGGCCTGCTGATCTTCACCATGCTGCTGGCGACCATCTCCGTGGTCAGCGGCCTGGACAAGGGCATCCGCCGCCTGTCCGAGCTGAACATGCTGCTCGCCGTGGGCCTGCTGCTGATCGTGCTGGTACTCGGCCCGACCGTGTTCATCATGCAGACCTTCGTGCAGAACACCGGCGGCTACCTGTCGGAGATCGTCAGCAAGACCTTCAACCTGTATGCCTACGAGCCGACTGACTGGATCGGTGGCTGGACCCTGTTCTACTGGGGCTGGTGGCTGTCCTGGTCGCCGTTCGTGGGCCTGTTCATCGCACGGATTTCCCGTGGCCGCACCATCCGCCAGTTCATCAGCGGCGTGCTGGTGGTGCCGGCCGGCTTCACCCTGCTGTGGATGACGGTGTTCGGCGACACCGCGATTCACATGATTCTCGTCGACGGGATTACCGACCTGGCCGAAGCGGTGAACCAGGACAGCTCCCTGGCGCTGTTCGCGTTCCTCGAACACTTCCCACTGTCGATGATCCTCTCGCAGATCGCGGTGCTGATGATCGTGGTGTTCTTCGTCACCTCGGCGGACTCCGGGGCCATGGTGGTGGACATGCTGGCCTCCGGCGGCCACGACCAGACACCGGTGTGGCAGCGTATCTTCTGGGCCGCGCTGATGGCCGTGGTGGCCGCTTCGCTGCTGCTGGCCGACGGCCTCAAGGCGCTGCAGACGGCCACCATCGCCAGCGCCCTGCCCTTCGTGATCGCCCTGATGGCCTCGATGTGGGGCCTGCTGCGCGCCCTGCAGATCGATGCGGCCAAACGCAACCTGCGCGATCAGGTTGCCCTCAGCCCCCGTGGCGCCTCGAGCCCTGGCGGCTGGCAACGCCGCCTGCGCAGCATGGTGATGCTGCCGCGCCGCTCCCACGTCAACCGCTTCATCGCCGAAACGGTGCTGCCTGCCTGCCAGCAGGTGGCCGAGGAAATGCGCAAGCAGGGCCGTGAAGCCCAGGTCGAAAGCGGCGACGACGGTCGTGTCACGCTGTCGGTCAGCCATGGCGCCGAAGCGGACTTCCAGTATCAGGTACGCCCCCGCGCCCTGATCCAGCCAAGCTTCGCCCTGCGTGACACCCGCGATGACTCCAACGAGGAGCGCAAGTACTTCCGCGCCGAGGTGCACCTCAACGAAGGCGGCCAGGATTACGACGTGATGGGCTGGAACCGTGAGGAGGTGATCGGCGACATCCTCGACCAGTACGAGCGCCATATGCACTTCCTGCACCTGACGCGCTAAGCCTCTGCAGTAACCAGAACGCCCGGGCCGTGATAGCCCGGGCGTTTTCATTTCTACCTTCTCCTTGCCTCGGCAGGGCAACCCGCGCTGACTGATTGCCGGGTGCAGCTTGATGACTGCGTGGCAAGCGCTTCCAGCCCGCGTCACCAGCCTCCCTGATGGCCTGCTCATGACCTTTCGGCCCGACTTTCAGCGTTGTGCCTGCAAAAAGACGGAAGTAGTCATCGGCGCAGTAGCTGTGGGAGCGGGCGGGGACGCCCAGTCCATGCCCGCGATTTTTCGCGCGCATGGCCCGCTCCCACAATGGACCAGCGAACGGCTGCTCTTGCCTTGTTGCAGTCTTTCTAATGTCGCCCAAAACGCTGGTGAACAGACTCTGGCGGATGGTGCAATCATCGCCAGCCACTGCCGGAAATGAAAATGCCCGCCCTGCTTGCGCAGTGGCGGGCATCGTCTTGCAGCTCAGCTGATTCAGTGCGCCGGCTTGGCCTCCGGGCGGCTACCGATGGCGTTCTGGCTTTCTTCCATGACCTGCTGGATCGCCTTGCGACGGCGTTCCTCGGCGCGGTGGGTGAAGAACCACACCAGGAAGGTGGCCAGCGACACCGCCAGCAGGATCAGGCTGGCGATGGCGTTGATTGCCGGCGTCACGCCCAGGCGCACCTTGGAGAACACCTCCATGGGCAGCGTGGTGGCGCCAGGGCCGGACACGAAACTGGCCAGCACCAGGTCATCGAGCGACAGCGCGAAGGACATCATGCCGCCCGCCATCAACGAGGGCGCGATCATCGGGATGGTGATCAGGAAGAACACCTTCCACGGCCGCGCGCCGAGGTCCATGGCGGCTTCCTCGATGGACAGATCCAGCTCGCGCAGGCGTGCCGACACCACCACGGCCACATAGGCCGAACAGAAGGTGGTGTGGGCGATCCAGATGGTCATCATGCCACGCTCTGCCGGCCAGCCAATCAGTTGCGCCATGGCTACGAACAGCAGCAGCAGCGACAGACCGGTGATCACCTCCGGCATCACCAGCGGCGCAGTGACCAGGCCGCCGAACAGGGTGCGGCCCTTGAAGCGGCTGATGCGGGTCAGCACGAAGGCCGCCAGCGTACCCAGCGCCACCGCGGCAATCGCCGTATAGAGGGCAATCTCCAGAGAGCGCCATACGGCGCCCATCAACTGGCGGTCGTCGAGCAGGCTCCAGTACCACTTGGTCGACCAGCCGCCCCACACCGTTACCAGGCGCGACTCGTTGAACGAGTAGATCACCAGAATGACCATCGGCAGGTAGATGAACAACAGGCCGACCCACAGCATCAGCGTGGAGAAACGGAAATGCTTCATACCCGGCCCTCCAGCTCTTTGGCCCGGCCTGTGGGTGAAGAGCCGGTTGAACAGAATGATCCTTGACGCGTGCTATGCAGAGTCATACGCGTCCCTCCAGCTCTTTAGCTTGGTTACGGTTGAACAGAATGATCGGCACCAACAGGATCGCCAGCATCACCACCGCCAGCGCGGAAGCCACCGGCCAGTCGCGGTTGTTGAAGAACTCCTGCCACAGCACCTTGCCGATCATCAGGGTTTCCGGTCCGCCGAGCAGCTCGGGGATCACGAACTCGCCGACCACCGGGATGAACACCAGCATGCAGCCGGCGATGATGCCGTTCCTGGACAGCGGCACGGTGATCTTCCAGAAGCTGTTGAAGTTGCTCGATCCCAGGTCCGAGGCCGCTTCGAGCAGGCTCTGGTCGTGCTTCACCAGGTTGGCGAACAGCGGCAGGATCATGAAGGGCAGGTACGAGTAGACGATACCGATGTACACCGCGGTGTTGGTGTTGAGGATCTGCAGCGGTGCGTCGATCAGGCCGATGCTCTGCAGGAAGCCGTTGAGCAGGCCGTTGTTGCTGAGAATGCCCATCCAGGCGTAGACGCGGATCAGGATCGCGGTCCAGGTCGGCATCATCACCAGCAGCAGCAGGACCGTCTGGGTTTCCTTCCTGGCCCGGGCGATGGCATAGGCCATCGGGTAGCCGATCAGCAGACAGGCCAGGGTGCTGAAAAAGGCGATCTTCAGCGAACCCAGGTAGGCAGCCAGGTACAACTCGTCTTCGGTAAGGAAGATGTAGTTGCCCAGGTTCAGTACCACCTGCAGGGTATTGTCCACCCAGGTGTAGATTTGCGTGTACGGCGGGATAGCCACGTCGGCTTCGGCGAAGCTGATCTTCAGCACGATCACGAAGGGCAGCAGGAAGAACAGGAACAGCCAGATGAACGGAATGCCGATCACCAGGTGTCGGCCGTTAGGCATACGCTTGGTCAGGCTGCTCATCTTCATGATTGCAATACCACGCCGCTGTCGTCTTCCCAGAACACCACCACGGGCTCATCCCAGGTCGGCCGCTTGCCACGACGCTCGGCGTTGGCGATGAAACACTGGACGATCTGCCCGGAAGTCAGCTTGACGTAGTACACCGAGTGGCCGCCCAGGTAGGCGATGTCGTGCACGATGCCGTGGCTCCAGTTGTAGTCCGGGTGCTCGTGATCGGCCGGCAACTGGGTGGCCATCAACAGCTTTTCCGGGCGCAGGGCGTAGGTGACCTGGGTCTCCTGGGCGCGGGTGCTGATGCCGTGACCGATGTAGATGGGCTTGTCCAGCTGCGGGCAGTCGATCACCGCGTGGTCGGTATCGTCGTGGACGATCTGCCCGTCGAACAGGTTGACGTTGCCGATGAACTCGCAGACCAGGCGGCTAGCCGGCGTCTCGTAGACGTCGATCGGGCTGCCGATCTGGGCGATCCAGCCCAGGTGCATGATGGCGATGCGCTGGGCCATGGTCATGGCCTCTTCCTGGTCGTGGGTGACCATCACGCAGGTCACGCCCACGCGCTCGATGATCTCCACCAATTCGAGCTGCATCTGCGAACGCAGCTTCTTGTCCAGGGCGCCCATGGGTTCGTCGAGCAGCAGCAGCTTGGGCCGCTTGGCCAGGGAGCGGGCCAGGGCCACGCGCTGGCGCTGGCCGCCGGAGAGCTGGTGCGGCTTGCGCTTGGCGTACTGGGTCATGTGCACCAGCTTGAGCATCTCGGCCACGCGCTCGTCGATCTCGGCCTTGGACATCCTGTCCTGCTTGAGGCCGAAGGCGATATTGTCCGCCACGCTCATGTGCGGGAACAGCGCGTAGGACTGGAACATCATGTTGATCGGTCGATCGTAGGGCGGCAGTTCGGTAATGTCCTGGCCGTCGAGGTAGATACGCCCCTCGGTGGGTCGTTCGAACCCGGCGAGCATGCGCAGCAGGGTCGACTTGCCCGAGCCGGAGCCCCCGAGCAGGGCGAAGATCTCGCCCTTGTTGATGGTCAGCGAGACATCGTCGACCGCGACGGTTTCGTCGAACTTCTTGGTTACGCGCTCGATCTTGACCAGCACCTCTTTGGGTTGCTGGCTGCCCTCGATGACCTTCTTATAGGTACTGGAAGCAACTGCCATTACCAAACTCCCGCAGTAAAAATGGCGCCCGGCGAGGGCCGGGCGCTAAAGGGTTCATCATCTTCCGGACTTGATCTTCGTCCAGCTTCGCGTCATCAGGCGCTGCGCCTTGGGCGGCAGTTCGGCCATCACGTACAACTTGTCCAGCACGGCCTGGGGTGGGTACACCGACTCGTCCTGGCGAATGTCCTGGTCCATCAGCTCGCCCGCCTTGAGGTTGGGGTTGGCATAGCCGACATAGTCACTGACCCCGGCGATCACCTGTGGATCGAGAAGGTAGTTTATGAAGGCATGGGCCTGCTCGACGTTGCTGGCATCCTTGGGGATGGCGAGCATGTCGAACCACAGGTTGGCGCCTTCCTTGGGAATCGCATAGGCGATTTCGACGCCCTTTCCAGCCTCCGCGGCACGGTCGGATGCCTGCAGGACATCGCCGGAGTAGCCGAACGCCACGCAGATGTTGCCGTTGGCCAGGTCCGAGATGTATTTCGAGGAGTGGAAGTAGCTCACGTAGGGGCGCACTTCCATCAGCTTGGCTTCGGCCTTGGCGTAGTCATCGGCGCTCTGGCTGTTGGGATCCAGGCCCAGGTAGTTGAGCACCGAGGGGATCATCTCGTCCGCCGAATCCATGAAGGACACGCCGCAACTGGCGAGCTTCTTCATGTTCTGCGCTTCGAACAGCACAGCCCAGGAGTCGATCTTGTCGACACCCAGCACTTCCTTGACCTTGGCGACGTTGTAGCCGATGCCGTTGGTACCCCAGAGGTACGGTACGGCGTACTGATTGCCCGGGTCGTTGGTTTCCAGCTGCTTGAGCAGCGCCGGGTCGAGGTTGTTCCAGTTCGGCAGTTTGCTCCGGTCGAGCTTCTGGAATGCGCCCGCCTTGATCTGCTTGCCGAGAAAATGATTGGACGGCACCACCACGTCGTAGCCGCTACGGCCAGCGAGCAGTTTGCCTTCCAGGGTTTCGTTGGAGTCGAAGACGTCGTAGACCGGTTTGATGCCCGTGTCTTTCTGGAACGCGGCCAGGGTGTCCTCGCCGATATAGTCGCTCCAGTTGTAGATATGCACGGTACCGTCGGCATGTGCCAGGGTTGCCAGGCCAACCGAAAGCGCGGTCGTTGTCAGGATCTTGCCCAGGGGAAAATGCACAGGTCGTCCTCTTCTTGTGGCTCATCACCCGCAGGTGACGTATCGCGATTCGGGGGAGCGCCACGACAGCGGCGCGGCACTCGACGGGCGGCGATCCGCCCCTTGCCCATGAGCGCAGACCGCGGCGCCAGGCACCGCGGTTATCGGCATCAGCGGCCGGACTTGATCTTCGTCCAGCTGCGGGTCATGGCGCGCTGGGCGGCCGGCGGCAGATCCGGGAAGGCGTACAGCTTGCCCATGGTTTCCTGGGTCGGGTACACGCCCGGGTCGTTGCGAATGGCTTCGTCGACCAGCGGCGTGGCTTTCGCGTTGCCGTTGGGGAAGTGCACTTCGTTGGTGATCTCGGCCATGATTTCCGGCTTCATCAGGAAGTTCATGAAGGCATAGGCCGACTCGACGTTTTCCGCATCGGCGGGGATGGCCACCATGTCGAAGAAGGTACCGGCGCCTTCCTTCGGAATGTTGTAGGACACCTTGACCTTGCCACCGGCCTCTTCGGCACGGGCCTTGGCCTGGTAGACGTCACCCGAGTAACCCACGGCCACGCAGAGGTTGCCGTTGGCCAGATCGGAGATGTACTTGGACGAGTGGAAGTAGGTGACCGACGGGCGGATCTTCAGGAACAGCGCCTCGGCTTCCTTGAGCTGCTTCGGATCGGTGCTGGTTGGGTCGTAACCCAGATACTGCAGGGCGATCGGCAGGATCTCGGTCGGCGAGTCGAGGAACGACACGCCACAGGCCTTCAGCTTCTCGATGTTCTCGGGCTTGAACAGCAGGTCCCAGGAATCCACCGGCGCGTTGTCGCCAAGCGCGGCCTTGACCTTCTCCGGGTTGAAGCCGATGCCGATCGAGCCCCACATGTACGGGAAGGCGTACTGGTTGCCCGGGTCGCTGACCTCGACGGTTTTCAGCAGGTTCTTGTCCAGGTTCTCCCAGTTCGGCAGCTTGGACTTGTCCAGCGGCTGATAGACCTTGGCCTTGATATGCTTGGCCAGGAAGTTGTTGGACGGCACCACGATGTCGTAGCCGGACTTGCCAGCGAACAACTTGGCTTCCAGGGTTTCGTTGGAGTCGAAGACGTCGTAGGTGACCTTGATACCGGTCTCCTTGGTGAACTTGGCCACGGTATCCGCGGCGATGTAGTCCGACCAGTTGTAGACGTTCAATACCTTGCCATCTGCCTGCGCCATACCGGCCACGGCGCCGGCCAGCGTCACCGCCAGCAGAGTCTTGCCGAAAGTCTTGATCATGCGGTTCAGCTCCCTTATGTGATGTCGATTAACCGGGCCGCCGTTCTTCGCGGCTGGGCCCGTTTTTTTGGCCGGCAAGTCTGGCGATAACAGCCCCATCGCTCAAGCCCTCACAGGCAATTGATTACACCCGACTGTCGCTGCGTGCGAAAGCGCACGACGGCCGTCAGGCCAGTAAAGCACGGGCGGTGAGATCCAGGCATTTACGGGCCTTTTCCACCAGCTCGTCGATCTCGCTCTTGCTGATCACCAGCGGCGGCGAAATGATCATGGTGTCGCCCACGGCGCGCATGATCAGACCGTTCTCGAAACAGTGCCCGCGGCAGATCATGCCCACCGCCTTGTCGCTCGGATAACGCCCGCGGGTCGCCTTGTCCTTCACCAGTTCGATGGCGCCCAGCATGCCCACGCCGCGCACCTCGCCGACCAATGGATGATCGGCCAGCTCGCGCAGTCGCTTCTGCAAATACGGTGCCGTTTCTTCTCTGACCCGCTCGATGATCTTTTCTTCGCGCAGAATTCGAATGTTCTCCAGCGCCACCGCCGCCGCCACCGGATGCCCGGAATAGGTGAAGCCGTGGTTGAAATCGCCACCCTCGTTGAGCACCTGGACGATCTCGTCACGCACCACCAGGCCACCCATCGGCACGTAGCCGGAGGTCAGGCCCTTGGCGATGGTCATCATGTCCGGCGTGTTGCCGTAGTAATCGCTGCCAAACCACTCACCGGTACGGCCGAAACCGCAGATCACCTCGTCGGCGACGAAGAGGATGTCGTACTTGGCGAGAATCTCGCGCACCCGCGGCCAATAGCTGTCCGGAGGGATGATCACCCCACCGGCGCCCTGGATGGGCTCGGCCAGGAAGGCCGCGACGTTGTCTTCGCCGACCTCGAGAATCTTCTTCTCCAGCTCGTCGGCGGCCCAGATACCGAAGGCTTCCGGGCTCATGTCGCCGCCCTCGCCGAACCAGTACGGCTGGGCGATGTGCACGATGCCCGGAATCGGCAGGTCGCCCTGCTCGTGCATGCCCTTCATGCCGCCCAGGCTGGCGCCAGCGACGGTGGAGCCGTGATAGCCGTTCTCGCGGGCGATCACCACCTTCTTCGCCGGTTTGCCCTTGAGCGCCCAGTAGTGGCGGACCATGCGCAGCATGGTGTCGTTGCCTTCCGAGCCCGAGCCGGTGAAGAACACGTGGTTCATACCGGCCGGCGTCACCTCGGCGAGCGCCTTGGCCAGCTCCAGCACCGGCGGGTGCGCGGTCTGGAAGAAGGTGTTGTAGAAGGGCAGCTCGCGCATCTGCTTGCTGGCCGCCTCGACCAGTTCCTCACGACCGTAGCCTACGGCCAGGCACCAGAGCCCGGCCATGCCATCGAGAATCTTGTTGCCTTCGCTGTCCCACAGGTGCACACCCTCACCGCGGGTGATGATGCGCGGGCCTTTTTCGGCCAGTTGCTTGAAGTCACTGAAGGGCGCCAGGTGGTGATCACGGCTCATGGCCTGCCACTGCTGGGTCTTCGCATTGTTTGCCGTCATGTTCACCTCTTTATGAATGCAGGGCCGTGCGGATCGCGCGCCAGCCCCGGCTGGATCAGACCGAGAGCAGCAGGAACTCGCGTTCCCAGGAACTGATCACCCGCTTGAAGTTCTCGTGCTCGGCACGTTTGACCGCCACATAGCCGCTGACGAACTTGTGGCCCAGGTACTGTTCGACGACCTGGCAGGTTTCCATGCGCTCCAGCGCCGCCTCCAGGGTCAGCGGCAGGCGCAGGTTGCGGCGCTCGTAGCCACGGCCCACCACCGGTGCGCTCGGCTCGATTCCTTCGACCATGCCGATGTAGCCGCACAGCAGGCTGGCCGCCAGGGCCAGGTAGGGGTTGGCGTCGGCGCCGGCCAGGCGGTTTTCCACCCGACGGTTCTGCGGCGTGGCATCCGGCACGCGCAGGCCGACGGTACGGTTCTCCTCGCCCCATTCGACGTTCACCGGCGCCGAGGTATCGGGCAGGAAGCGGCGGAACGAGTTGACGTTGGGGGCGAACAGCGGCAGCACTTCGGGGATGTATTTCTGCAGGCCGCCGATGTGGTGCATGAACAGCTGGCTCATCGAACCGTCTTCGTTGGAGAAGATGTTCTTGCCGGTCTTCAGGTCGATGATGCTCTGGTGCAGGTGCATGGCGCTGCCCGGCTCATCGGTGATCGGCTTGGCCATGAAGGTCGCCGCCACGTCGTGCTTGAGCGCCGCTTCGCGCATGGTGCGCTTGAACACCAGGATCTGGTCGGCCAGGTGCAGGGCCTCGCCGTGCCGGAAGTTGATCTCCATCTGCGCCGGGCCTTCCTCGTGGATCAGGGTGTCCAGATCCAGGCCCTGCAGCTCGCACCAGTCGTACATGTCTTCGAACAACGGATCGAATTCGTTGGCCGCGTCGATCGAGAAGCTCTGCCGGCCGGTTTCCGGGCGCCCCGAGCGGCCCATCGGCGCCACCAGCGGGAAGTCAGGGTCGCTGTTGCGCTTAGTCAGGTAGAACTCCATCTCCGGCGCCACGATCGGCTGCCAACCCTTGTCGGTATAGAGGCGCAGCACTTTCTTGAGGATGTTGCGCGGCGACAGCTCGATGGGATTGCCCTGCTTGTCGTAGGTGTCGTGGATCACCTGGGCGGTCGGCTCGATGGCCCAGGGCACGATGAACACGGCGTTCTCGTCCGGCCGGCAGAACATGTCGATATCGGCCGGGTCGAGCAGGTCGTAATACACATCGTCTTCGACGTAGTCGCCGGTGACGGTCTGCAGCAATACGCTCTCGGGCAGGCGCATACCCTTTTCGTCGAGGAATTTGTTGGTCGGCGAGATCTTGCCCCGGGCAATCCCCGTCAGGTCGCTGACCAGACATTCGACTTCGGTGATCTTGCGTTCTTTCAACCAGCTGGAGAGCTGGTCCAGTTTGGTGCTCATAGAGACCTCAGGTTTTTTGAAACCGGCATCCTCGGCCGGCTCGACATGCCCCGAATCTGGCGGCGGGCCTGGATGCAGCCGCCAGCGCACGGGATAATCCAGGGTGTTGACGTCATGGCGGACAGCCGTCTGACCGTTCCTCCAGGCGCAAGAGCCGGCGCCTGCCCGCACGAAGCGGCGTCTCACCACATCGCCCACGACTGTAACCGACCTTTGTTGCGCTCGACAGCGGCAGATGCCATTGCAAAGCGCGCGCCGTCCCTGCCGGGCATCGCCAACCGCGGTCAATCGCGTCGGCACGCGGGTAGGGAACAGATACACGAAGCCGCCCCGCTCGACAGCACAGCATAGACACGCAGGACAGGAGGATACTGACGGAGTGTGCAGATTTTCGAGCGAATCGGCCCACTGGCGTGGCAGCGACGAAACGCCGAGGGAAGCGATGCGGGGTCACCGCGCGCAAAGCGGGTCCGGCCTCCGCCATAGCCGGCAACGCCGCGAACCCTGTGGGACTGGCAATGACGCCGGACAGCGACACGCAGCTCATGCAACACCCGTATTGTTGGATTATCTGGGGTTTCACCGAGCTTAATCTTGTTCGTTTTTTTACACAACCGGTTCATGTCGACTCACGAAAGCTGGCAATAGAAGCCTAAAACGGTGCAGCGCTTTTTCGCAGAAATGCCCTGAAACGCCCTAAAAATGGCCATCACGCCCCCGTTTGGGGCAGCATCAGGCTGCCTTGACAGCATCTGGCGTTTGGGATTGACTCGCGGTGTGTCAGCAATTGATTGATATTTTTAACAACATAGGTGTTGCATCATGTCGGTACCCCCGCGTGCCGTTCAGCTCAATGAAGCGAACGCGTTCCTCAAGGAACATCCTGAGGTTCAGTTCGTCGACCTTCTGATTGCAGATATGAATGGCGTCGTGCGCGGCAAGCGCATCGAACGTGCCAGCCTCCACAAGGTGTACGAAAAAGGCATCAACCTGCCGGCTTCGCTATTCGCCCTGGACATCAATGGCGCCACCGTCGAGAGCACAGGCCTGGGCCTGGACATCGGCGACGCCGACCGTATCTGCTTCCCCATCCCCGATACCCTGTGCAAGGAACCCTGGCAGAAGCGCCCCACCGCGCAATTGCTGATGACCATGCACGAACTGGACGGCAGCCCCTTCTTTGCCGACCCACGAGAGGTATTGCGTCAGGTGGTACAGAAGTTCGACGAACTCGGCCTGACCATCTGTGCGGCTTTCGAACTGGAGTTCTACCTGATCGACCAGGAGAACGTGAATGGCCGTCCGCAACCGCCGCGCTCGCCGATTTCCGGCAAGCGCCCGCACTCCACCCAGGTCTACCTGATCGACGACCTCGACGAGTACGTCGACTGCCTGCAGGACATGCTCGAAGCCGCCAAGGAACAGGCGCTGCCGGCCGACGCCATCGTCAAGGAAAGTGCGCCGGCGCAGTTCGAGGTCAACCTGCACCACACCAAGGATGCGCTCAAGGCCTGCGACCACGCGCTGCTGCTCAAGCGCCTGATCAAGAACATCGCCTACGACCACGAGATGGATTCCACCTTCATGGCCAAGCCCTATCCGGGCCAGGCGGGCAACGGTCTGCACGTGCACATCTCGCTGCTCGACAAGAAGACCGGGCAGAACATCTTCGCCACCGACGATCCGGAGCAGCACGCACCGCTGCGCCATGCCATCGCCGGGATCCTCGACACCATGCCGGCGTCGATGGCCTTCCTGTGCCCCAACGTCAACTCCTACCGGCGTTTCGGGGCGCAGTTCTACGTGCCGAACGCGCCGAGCTGGGGCCTGGACAACCGCACCGTGGCGGTACGCGTGCCGACCGGCAGCAGCGACGCGATCCGCATCGAGCACCGGGTGGCCGGTGCCGATGCCAACCCGTACCTGATGATGGCGGCTATCCTCGCCGGCATTCACCACGGCCTGACCAACAAGCTGGATCCGGGCGAGCCAATCGAGGGCAACTCCTACGAGCAGCTCGAGCAGAGCCTGCCGAACAACCTGCGCGATGCCCTGCGCGAGCTGGACGACAGCGAGGTACTCAACAAGTACATCAGCCCGGACTACATCGACATCTTCGTCGCCTGCAAGGAAGCCGAACTGCAGGAGTTCGAGACGACCATCTCCGACCTCGAGTACAACTGGTACCTGCACACCGTGTAACCCCCTGAAACGCCGGCACCAGCCGGCGTTTTCACAGGCGAGGCTGCCTGACCCGGCACGCTGTGCCTGGCGTGCCCCCATCGTCACCATTGCTATCAGGATGACCGCCATGATCCGACGTCTCGCCCTTCTGCTAGCCCTCGCCCCGGCATCTGCAATGACTGCAGCCAGCGACAGCATCCGGGTCTACAACTGGAATGACTACATCGCCCCCGAGGTGCTGGAGCGCTTCCAGAAGAAAACCGGGATCAGGGTCGACTACCACACCTTCAGCACGGCCGAAGAGCTCGACGCGGTGATGGCTACCGGCGAGCCCATCGACATCGCGGTGGTCTCGCACAATACGCTGCCGCAGCTGATCAGCGACGGCAAACTGCAACCCCTAAACTTGCCGCAACTGAGCAATCGCGCGCACCTGGATCAGGACCTGCTGAAAAAGCTCGCCGCCGTCGATGCCGGTAACCGTCACGCCATTCCGTACCTGTGGGGTGCGGTCGGTCTGGCGATCAACCGGCCCAAGGCGGAAGCGGCCTACGGCGGGCCACTGCCGCACAGCTGGAGCCTGTTCTTCGACCCGGCCCAGAGCGCACGCCTGGCGAGTTGCGGCATCAGCTCCCTGGATGCGCCGGCGGAGGTGCTGTCGGTGCTGTTCAACTACCAGGGGCGCAGCCTGGCACGCGCCGCCCCGGCGCGGATCAAGCGCGCGGGCGAGTTGCTGTTGCAGGTGCGACCGAACCTGCGCTATGTGGACAGCGAGCGCTATATCGACGACCTCGACAATGGCCGCCTGTGCATGGCGCTCGCCTGGGTGGGTGACGCCCTGAGCGCCGCCAGAAAGGGCCAGCCGGTGGCGTTCGTGATCCCCGACGAGGGCTCGGCGCTGTTCATCGACAACCTGGTGATTCCCAGCAGCGCAGCCCGCGCGGACCTGGCCCATCGCTTCATCGACTACCTGATGCAACCCGAGGTGGCGGCCCAGATCACCAGCGAGACGCTGTACCCCAGTGGCAATGCCGACGCCAGACAGTTTCTCGACGACAGCCTGAGCAGCGAACCCGCCCTCTATCCCGACGCCGAACTGAAACGCCGCCTGCATATGCTGGAAACCCTGCCCGCCAAACAGGCCGAGGTTCGCGAAGCGGCCTGGCAGCGCTTTCGTGAGGGCGCCTGATTGACCAACCGAAAACCCCGGGCCAGCAGCCAGGCCCGTATCGAACAGATTCTCGGTGCAGCCCGCACCCTCCTCGCCGAGCAGGGCGTGGCGGCACTGTCGATCTACACCGTGGCCGAACGCGCAGCTATCGCACCCTCGTCGATCTACCACTTCTTTTCCAGCGTGCCCGCGCTGCTGCAGGCGCTTACCGCCGATGTACACCGCGCCTTTCGCGCCTGCCTGCAGGAGCCCATCGATGCCGAGGGGCTGCACAGCTGGCGCGACCTTGCCCGCCTCATCGAACAGCGCATGCTGAGCATCTATGCCGGTGATGCCGCAGCCCGGCAATTGATCCTCGCCCAGCATGGCCTCGCCGAGGTGGCCCAGGCCGACCGCCAGCACGATATCGAACTCAGCCAGCAGAACCGCGCGCTGTTCGACCACTATTTCGAGCTGCCGGCCCTGCCGGACGACATCGATGTATTTGCCCTGGCCATGGAGCTGGGTGACCGCGTCTACGCCCGCTCGATTCAGCAGCACGGTGAAATCACGCCACGCTACGCCGAGGAAGGCTTGCGGGTGTTCGAAGCCTATCTGGGACTGTACCTGCCACCCTTCCTGCGCAAACGCGCGGCACCATGACGGGCGTCGTAGCGGTGACACGGCTATTGGAGTCATCACGCCGAAAAGATCCATCTATTACAAATATTTATCGGTAAATTTCGCTATTTAACGGGTCTTACGACGATCAAATCGATTTTAAAATCGATATATATCGACTATAAGATCACCCTGAAGTGGACATTCTTGTCCTCGCCCGCTTGAATCGATAGCGCTGCCGATATTGGCGCTCTGATCCATTGCCTGGAGGCTGCTCATGTCTCGTACCGTCACCGTGGCGGCCACGCAAATGGCTTGCGTCACGGATACCGCAACGAACATCGCCAATGCCGAAAAGCACGTGCGCGAAGCGGCCGCCATGGGTGCGCAGATCATCCTGCTGCAAGCATTGTTCGAGACGCCGTATTTCTGTCAGAAACCCAACCCGGACTCCCTGCAACTGGCCACGCGGGTGGCTGACAACCCAGCCATCAGGCATTTCCAGGCACTGGCCAGGGAACTGCAGGTGGTTCTGCCGATCAGCTTCTACGAACTGGCCGGGCCGGCGCGCTTCAACAGCGTGGCGGTGATCGATGCCGACGGCAGCAACCTTGGCAGCTATCGCCAGAGCCATACTCCTGATGGCCCCGGCTACCACGAGCGGTACTGCTTCGAACCGGGCGATACCGGCTTCAAGGTATGGGATACCCGCTACGCCCGAATCGGTGTCGGTATCTGCTGGGATCAGTGGTTTCCCGAATGTGCCCGTACCATGGTCCTGCAGGGTGCCGAGGTGCTGCTCTACCCGACCGCCATCGGCAGCGAGCTCGATGACGCCAGCATCCTTGCGCGCGACCATTGGCAACGGGTGCAACAGGGCCACGCGGGCGCCAACCTGGTACCGCTGGTTGCCAGCAACCGCATCGGCGTGGAACAGCAGGACGGCTACGCCATCAGCTTCCATGGCTCATCCTTCATCGCCAACCAGTTCGGCGAGAAGGTCGAAGAACTCGGCGAGAGCGAGGCCGGCGTACGGGTGCACAGTTTCGATCTCGCCAAGCTGGAGCAGGTGCGCAGCGCCTGGGGCACATTCCGGGATCGCCGCCCCGACCTGTATACGCCACTGACAACCCTGGATGGCACACCTGCCTCCTGAACCCACAGACCAACGGAGCACGCCATGACCACGCTGACCTCGACCCCTCGCGCCGACGGCTTTCGCATGCCGGCCGAATGGGAGCCCCACAGCCAGACCTGGATGGTATGGCCGGAGCGCCCGGACAACTGGCGCCTGGGCGGCAAGCCTGCGCAGCACGCCTTCACGGCGGTTGCCAGGGCGATCGCCGAGTTCGAAACCGTGACCGTCTGCGCCTCGGCCGCCCAGTACGAGAATGCCTGTGCGCACCTGCAGCACGAGCGCATCCGGGTCGTCGAAATGACCACCGACGATGCCTGGGTGCGCGACACCGGCCCGACCTTCGTGACCAATGCCCAGGGCGAACTGCGCGGCGTGGACTGGGGCTTCAACGCCTGGGGCGGTTTCGAAGGTGGCCTGTACTTCCCGTGGCTGCGCGACGATCAGGTGGCCAGCAAGATCCTCAACATCGAAAGCTGCGACCGTTATCGCACCGAGGGTTTCGTGCTCGAGGGCGGCTCGATCCACGTCGACGGCGAAGGCACCCTGATCACCACCGAAGAGTGCCTGCTCAATCACAACCGCAACCCGCACCTGAGCCGCGAGCAGATCGAAGCCGTGCTGGCCGATCACCTGGCCATCGACACCGTGATCTGGCTGCCCCATGGCCTGTACAACGACGAGACCGACGGCCACGTCGACAACTTCTGCTGCTACGTGCGCCCGGGTGAAGTGCTGCTGGCCTGGACCGACGATCCGCAAGACCCCAACTACAGCCGATGCCAGGACGCCATGGGCGTACTGGAAAAAGCCCGCGACGCCAAGGGCCGCAAGCTGACCGTACACAAGATGCCGATTCCGGGCCCGCTGCATGCCACCGAGGAAGAATGCGCCGGTGTCGACCGCGTGCTCGGCAGCCAGGAGCGTAGCCCGCAGGTACGGCTGGCCGGCTCCTACGTGAACTTCCTGATCGTCAACGGCGGCATCGTCGCGCCCAGCTTCGACGATCCCAAGGACCAGGAGGCCAAGGCCATTCTCGATCGCCTGTTCCCGGAGCATCGCGTGGTGATGGTGCCGGGCCGGGAAATCCTGCTCGGCGGCGGCAATATTCACTGCATCACCCAGCAGCAGCCGGTGGCCACCGCCCGCTGACCGCAGCGCCCTGCAGACCTGCAGAAAAACAAAAGCCCGGAACCAGTCCGGGCTTTTGCATTTGAACGGGCCGCCGCGTGGCGCGGCCCATCAGGACAGCTTAGAGCAGGGGGATGCTGTAGCTGACGATCAGGCGGTTCTGGTCGGCGTCGGCGTTGGCAACTTCCGAACGCAGCGAAGCGTTACGCCAAGCGAAGCCCAGCCCCTTGGCAGCGCCTTCCTGTACCACGTAGCTGATGGTCAGGTCGCGTTCCCACTCTTTCAGATCGCCCCTTGCCGACTTGATGTTGTCACCTTTCATGTACAACACGTTGGCGGTCAGGCCCGGCACGCCGATCTTGCCGAAGTCGTAGCCGTACTGGGTGATCCAGGTACGCTCGCCGGCACGGCCGAAGTTGCTGATCTGACGGTCGGTGATCAGGTAGGTGGTAGAGCCACCCTGGCCTGGGATCGAGCCCTGGTTCAGCTGGATGAAGTTGCTGTCACCGGAAACCTGCTGGTAACCGGCGCTCAGCGCGTGACCTTCCAGGCTGTAGGTGAAGAACGCGCTCCAGGTACGGTTGTCGACTTCACCGGTAGTGATGCCGGTACCAGCGGCATTGCGGCCGTAGTAACCCGAACCCAGGTAGCCCTCAGCACGACCAGCGGCACTGCCATTCTTGCCGTCGGAGTTGGTGTCGAAATAGCGCAGGTCGGATTTCAGCGAGCCAGCGCCCAGCGCCAGGGTATGGGTCAGACCCAGGAAGTGCTGCTTGTAGAAGTCATCCAGGTTGCCGTAGTAGTACTGAACCAGCAGATCCTTGTTGATCTTGTAGTCAGCGCCGCCGTAGTAGAACTTGTTGCTGTCGGCACCTGCACCGGCGCCAGCGATAGCCAGCGAGTCGGCGTTACTGGAGGTACGGCCCTTGGCGTGCTCCAGCTGACCGGCAATCAGGGTCAGGTTGTCGATCTCGTTGGAGGTGATCTGCGCGCCTTCGAAGGTCTGCGGGATCAGACGACCATCGTTGAAGGTCACCACCGGCAGTTTCGGCTGCAGGGTACCAACATGGGCAACGGTCTTGGAGAAACGGATCTTGCCGGTCAGGCCCAGGCTGCTGAACTCGTCACGAGCGCTGCCATCGCTTTCCAGGGGGAACAGAGCACTCGGATTACGATCTTGCCCGACTTTGCCCGCGCGGCCGCCACCGTCCAGACGCACGCCCAGCAGGCCGAGGGCATCGACGCCCACGCCCACGGTGCCTTCGGTAAAGCCCGACTGCAGGTTCAGCTGGAACGCCTGGCCCCACTCACGCACCTGGCCATTGTGAGCGTTGGCAACACCCACATCACCCTGGCTTTCACGGTTGTCGTTGTCGAAATAGAAGTTACGCAGATCCAGCTTGGCCGTGCTGTCTTCGATAAAGGCAGCGTTGGCAACGTTGCCCAGGGTCAGACCCAGAGTGCCGGCGGCTACGGCCAGCGCCAGGGAAGCTTTTTTCATCGTGATCTCTCCAGTGTTCTGTTCTTTTATTGGTGGTGCACATCGGTCTGGAAGGTGCCGCGTTCTAGGCGTGCAGCCAGCCGAATTCGGGTAGCGCCGTGGGGCAGCAGGCAGCCGGAAGGCGCCACAGCTACGGGCACGGCACTACGAAAACTCAAGGGTAAAGATGAAACAGGTTGGTCTGGCTGCTGCAGCGACAGGCAAAGGGCATCGTCAGATTCTCGGCATTATTATTGTCGGCCCAAGGCCGTTGCTGTGAATTTAGCACAGCAGATTACGTGCCATGGGCGACCAAAGTCGCATAACAGCCAACATTTCAATATGTTACTGGCAAAATGACAGGAAGTGGCAGTCGCTCATCGACTAAAATGAGCGATTATCCGCCGAACAGCAGGGGGAACAAGGCGATTTTCCGCCAAGTCAGCTGGTGACGATCTGATTCTTGCCCTGGCGCTTGGCCTGATACATGGCCGCATCGGCACGTGCGTAGAGCACATCGAGCCCAGGGTCGCCGCTGCGCAGGGACGTCAGGCCCTGGCTGACGGTGATACCGAAAGCCGTGCCTTCATGGCTGAACGACAGGCGTTGAATTTCCCGTTGCAGGCGCTGGGCGATCTGCGAGGCCAGTTCCGGCTCGCATCCCGGGAACAGCGCCGCGAATTCCTCACCACCGATTCGCCCGAACAGATCACCTCGGCGCAGCACCGAGCTGGCGCAATTGGCCAGTTGCTGCAGCACCTGGTCGCCCACCTGATGGCCGTAGGTGTCATTGATGTGCTTGAAATCGTCCAGGTCCAGGAGCAGAAAAGCCAGCGGCTGCCCATGGGTGCGCGCCAGCTCGAACTCACTCTGGGCGCATTCGAAGAAGTGCCGCCGGTTGCTGCTCTGGGTCAGCACGTCGGTGGTCGCCAAGCGATGCAGCTCGCCTTCTAGCTGCTTCTTCTCGGTAATGTCCTCGGCGATACCGAAGATGATCGGCGAGGCATGGGTCTCGCTCTGCCGGCCGATAAAGCACTTGTCACTGAGCCAGCGGATTTCGCCATCGGCGCGGATGATCCGATACTCCCGGGCCTCCACGGCGCCGGTCTCCAGTACCTTGGCCATGCTCTCGGCAGCGTACTCCAGATCATCCGGATAGATACTGTTGCGCCATTCACCGTAGTCGGCCAGCAGCAAGCCGGCCGAACGGCCGAAAACCAGCTCGTAGGCCGGGCTGACGTAGATGATCTGCTGGGCCTCCCAGTCGAACGCCCAGAGTACGGCGTTCACACTGCCCAGCAGGGTACTGAACAGCTGCTCGCGCTCGCGCAGCCGAGTGCCCTCGGCACGGCTGTGCAGCAACGCCAGGGTCAGCTCCTCCAGGTCGATAGCTGCGAGTTCATCCATATACCGATCCAGAACATTGGCCTTTTGATTGCGGTGAAGGTCGCCACGGGGAATCGAAAAAGCCCGCCGAATGGCGGGCTTTTGTAGGGCGACCGGGTCACAGCTATGACCATGGCCGCAGTGGGCGGTTCACCGCCCGCTCAGCTTTGTGCGCTACGTCACGCGGCGACGGGTCGCAGGGAGTAGGTCTTCAGCTGCTCGGCGAAGTCGCGCAGGGATTGAATGCCACTGGCCTCGGCATCCTGCACCCAGTGCTTGATGGCCTCGAGCATGTCATGGCCGTTGGCACTGGTACGCGCCCAGATCAGCTGCAGGGCCAGACGCTTCTCGTAGATCACCTTGAGCGCCTGGCTGTGCGCCAGCATCGCATCGATATGCACCTGCTGCTTGTCGTGCAGCAGGCTCGGCTCACGGGAGAGCAATCGCTTGGCGCGGCGGAACTGGTGGCGAACCGACTCGTCGGCCTTGGCGAGCTCCTGCTTGACCAGCGGCCCGATCACCAGCTTGCGGTACTGGGCCATGATCTGGAAACGGTTGTTGAGGATGGCCATGGCGGTGTCCATGTCCAGAATCCCTTTGCCTGGTACTCGGTGGGCGATCGGCGCGACACGCTGAACCTTGGCGAGCCCCAGGAAGCTGAACAGTTTTATCCACGCCCAGCCCATGTCGAACTCCCAGGGCTTGACCGACAGCTTGGCGGAGTTGGGGTAGGTGTGGTGGTTGTTGTGCAGCTCCTCGCCGCCAATGATGATGCCCCAGGGCACCAGATTGGTGGCCGCGTCGCGGCATTCGAAGTTGCGATAGCCGACGGCATGGCCCAGCCCGTTGATGACGCCGGCCGCCCAGAAGGGAATCCAGATCATCTGCACGGCCCATACGGTCAGACCGAGTGCGCCGAACAGCAGCACATCGATGATCAGCATCAGCGACACACCACCAAGCGGGAAGCGCGAATAGACGTTGCGCTCGAGCCAGTCATCGGGGCAATTCTTGCCGTAGATGCGCAGGGTGTCCTCGTTCTTCGCCTCTTCGGCATACAATTCGGCGCCTTTGCGCATCACCGTGCCAAGCCCTTTCACCACCGGGCTATGGGGATCGTCGGCGGTTTCGCATTTGGCGTGGTGCTTGCGGTGGATGGCCGTCCACTCGCGGGTATTCATGCCTGTGGTCATCCACAGCCAGAAACGGAAGAAGTGCTTGAGTGCAGGGTTCAGCTCCAGGGAGCGATGGGCCGAGTAACGGTGCAGATAGACCGTGACGGCCACGATGGTGACGTGGGTCAGCAGCAGGGTAACGATGATGAGCTGCCAGACCGGCAAGTCGAGAAAACCGTTGTACCACATGGGCAGGGGTACCTCTTGCAGAGAGAAAGCGATGCGGACAAAGTGCCGCGCTTCCATTATCAACATCAACTGCTGGAAAACCACTTGGTCTTTTGGCTAAGGATGTTACAAGAATGCCCCCAGCGATGATCTTTTCCAGCGACAGGGAAGCCGTTATCCGCCCATGAGCACTCGCCAAGGCGCATTACGCCTGACTTTGAACTACCTGATAGCCGCCGGCCTGTGGATCGTGTTCAGCGACCTGCTGCTGGCCTCCCTCGACCTGACGGCCCGACAGACGGAGCAGGCCCAGGTCTGGAAGGGCCTGGTATTCGTGCTGCTGACCAGCGGCCTGCTGTACCTGACGATCAGCCGCCACCTGGGCCGCCAGGCGCGAATCGGCACGGCGCTGCGCGCCAGCGAGGAACGCCTCAGCCTGGCCCTGTCGGCCACCGAGGACGGTCTCTGGGACTGGGACCTGCGCCGCCAGCGCGTTTACTATTCGCCGGGTTACCACACCCTGCTGGGCATGAAGGATGGCGAACTGAGCGCTGACCGCGACCAGTGGCAACAATTGCTGCACCCCGAGGACCGCCCTGCCTACCAGCGCGTCCTCGACGAAGTGATGCAGGCGACCGCGGACACTTCCTACGAAAACAGCTACCGCCTGCGCCACCGCGACGGCAGCTACCGCTGGGTACTGTCGCGCGGTCGCCTGCAGCTCGATGCCCAGGGGCGGCCGGAGCGTTTCATCGGCACCGTCAAGGACGTCACCCAACGCCGCGCCGACGCCGACAGCCTGCGCCAGGCGGCCGCGGTATTCGAATCGACCCAGGAAGGCGTGCTGGTCACCGATGCGCAGCAGACCATCGTGCACATCAATCCGGCGTTCAGCCGGATCACCGGCTACAGCGAAGCGGAAATCCTCGGCAAGCACCCCACCCTGCTCAAGTCCGGCCGCCATGACGCCGCGTTCTACCAGCAGCTCTGGCACACATTGCAAACCCAGGGCAGCTGGAGCGGCGAGGTGTGGAACCGGCGCAAGGACGGCGAAATCTATCCGCAGTGGCAATGCATCCGCGCCATCCGCGGCGACCACGGCCTGCTCAGCCACTATGTGGCCGTGTTTTCCGACATCAGCGTGCTCAAGCATTCCCAGCAGGAACTCGACCACCTCGCCCACCACGATCCGCTGAGCAACCTGCCCAACCGCCTGCTGTTCAGCGAGCGCGTCGAACATGCCCTGCAGCGCGCCCAGCGCGACGACGATCGCGGCGCCGTGCTGGTCGTGGACCTGGATCACTTCAAGCACATCAACGAGAGTCTCGGCCACAATGTTGGCGACCTGTTGCTCAAGGCCACCGGGGAGCGGCTCGCCAGCAGGCTCGGCCCCGGCAGTACCCTGGCGCGTCTGGGCGGTGACGAGTTCGCCGTGCTCAGCGAAGACTGCACACAGGCCGAGCAGGCGGCGCATCTGGCGCAGGCACTGATCGACTGCCTGAACGCACCGTTCCTGCTCGACGGTCAGGAGCTGTTCATCTCGGCCAGTGTGGGCATCTGCCTGTATCCCGAAGATGCGAAGACCGTCGATGAGGTGCTGCGCAACGTCGACTCGGCGCTGTTCAAGGCCAAGAACAGCGGCCGTGAAGGCTTCGCGTTCTACGATCAGGAGCAGACCGAGTACGCACGCCAGCGTGTGGAACTGATCGCCGGCATGCGGCACGCCATCGAAAATGGCGAGCTGCGGGTACATTACCAACCGCTGCACAGCCTGACTGACAACCAGATGATAGGTGTCGAGGCACTGGTACGCTGGCAGCATCCGCAGCGTGGGCTGGTGCCGCCTGGCGAGTTCATTCCGATTGCCGAAGACAGCGGCATGATCAGCGCCATCGACGCCTGGGTGCTCGAGCAGGCATGCCGGCAGATGGTCGCCTGGCGCAACGCCGGGCACGGTCTGCAATTCGTCGCCGTGAACATCTCCAGCCGCCTGTTCAGCCGCGGCGAACTGGATCAGCGCGTCGCCCAGGTCTTGCAGAGCACTGGCCTGCCGGCGAGCTGTTTGGAGCTGGAAGTGACGGAAAGCGCGGTGATGGACGCCCCGGATCAGGCCCAGGCCCTGCTCGAACGCCTGCGCAGCCTGGGCGTGCGCCTGGCCATCGACGACTTCGGCACCGGTTACAGTTCGCTGGCGCGCCTGAAGCGCTTGCCGGTACACAAGCTCAAGCTCGACCAGAGCTTCGTAGCGGGCCTGCCCGACGACCAGGACGACCTGGCGATCACCCGCGCGGTGATCGCCCTGGCGCACAGCATGGAGATGAAGGTCCTTGCCGAAGGCGTGGAGCGCGTCGAGCAGCTAGAGCGTCTGCGCCAGCTGGGCTGCGACTACGTTCAGGGCTACTTCATCGGTCGCCCGGTGCCCGCGCAGAACCTGCCGCTGGCGTGACCAACGTCGCGCCAGCAGCGCACCTCAGAACAACGCCTTGCGCGCGTCGCTGGTGAGCACCTCGTCGGGGCGCTGGCCGATGGCCTCGGCAACCTGATAGGCCCGCTGCACCGCAGGCCGCTTGCCCATGCGCGCCAGCCAGGCGGCCATGTTGGGGAAATCCTCGAGGCGCTGGCGCTGCAGCTCCCAGCCCTTGGCCCAGGGGTAGATGGCCATGTCGGCGATCGAATAGTCACCGGCCACGTACTCGCGCCCCTCGAGCTGCCGGTCCAGTACGCCGTACAGGCGCGCCGTCTCTTTCACGTAGCGGTCGATGGCATAGGGAATCTGCTCCGGCGCGAAGCGCACGAAGTGATGGTTCTGCCCGGCCATTGGCCCCAGCCCGCCCATCTGCCAATGCAGCCATTGCTGAACCTGCACGCGCAAGCGCGGCTGCAGCGGCATGAAGCGGCCGATCTTGTCGGCCAGGTACTCGAGAATCGCCCCGGACTCGAACACCGAGATCGGCTCGCCGCCGTCGCCGGGATTGTTGTCGACGATGGCCGGGATCCGGTTGTTCGGCGAGATCTTCAGAAATGCCGGTTCGAACTGCTGGCCCTCGCCGATATTGACGGGGTGCACGTCGTAATCCAGCCCGCTCTCTTCGAGAAAGATGCTGATCTTGTGGCCATTGGGGGTCGTCCAGTAATGGAGGTCGATCATGGAGGCGCTCCTGTCGAATGGTGGCGGCCGCCTGCCGGCACCAGTGGGCAATGGGTAAGATCTTGGAGCCGGGCGCCGCGCGCAGAGTTCAGGCGCGGTGACCTACCGGGCGGGGCCGGCGTCCAGCATCGACAGTGGGACACGGGTAGCCAACCGCGAGCTGCCTCTCGCACTGAACGATGCGGGCAAGGCACAATCGAAACGCCGCGTTGAACAGCGTGTCAGTCATTTTCCCTAAAGGTCGCCATCCGGATGCCGTCCCCCTCCTTGCGCCACTCGCTGCGTCGCCTCTGGGCACTGGACAAGTTCAGCTACAGCCTGCGGGTATTCATTGCCCTGGGCGGCAGCCTGGCGCTGTGCTGGCATCAGGGCTGGATGCACGGCCTGATCCCGTTGTTTCTCGGGGTGATCGCCAGCGCCCTGGCCGAAACCGACGACAGTTGGCAGGGCCGCCTTACCGCATTGCTGGTGACCCTGGGGTGCTTCAGCGCCGCGGCCTATACGGTCGAATTCCTGTTTCCCTATCCCTGGCTGTTCGTCAGTGCCCTGGCGCTGTCGGCCTTTGCCCTGACCATGCTCGGCGCCCTGGGCGAGCGTTTCGCCACGCTCGGTTCGGCCACCCTGATTCTGGCGGTGTACAGCATGATCGGCGTGGAGCAGCGCGGCGGCGTCGCCGGGCTATGGCTCGAGCCGCTGCTGCTGGTGGCGGGCGCCGCCTGGTACGGCGTGCTCTCGGTGCTCTGGCATGCCTTGTTCGCCCACCAGCCGGTACAACAGAGCCTGGCCCGGCTGTTTCGTGAGCTGGGGCTGTACCTCAAGCTCAAGGCCGCGCTGTTCGAGCCGCTGCGCCAGTTGGACGTGGAGGCACGGCGCCTGGATCTGGCCAAGCAGAATGGTCGGGTGGTGGCGGCGCTCAATGCCACCAAGGAAATCATCCTGCACCGGGTCGGCAATGGCCGCCCAGGCCCTAAGGTCAGCCGCTACCTGAAGCTGTATTTTCTCGCCCAGGATATCCACGAGCGCGCCAGTTCCTCGCACTACCCTTACAACGCCCTGGCCGAAGCCTTCTTCCACAGCGACGTGATGTTCCGCTGCCAGCGCCTGCTGCGCCTGCACGGCAAGGCCTGCCATGCCCTGGCCCAGGCCATCGAGCTGCGCCAGCCGTTCGAGTACGGCGAGCACTACAGCCAGGCCCAGGCCGACCTGCAGGCATCCCTGGAGCACCTGCGCATCCAGAGCAACCCGGCCTGGAAACACCTGCTGCGCTCGCTCGGCGCCCTGGCCGGCAACCTCGGCACCCTCGACCGCCTGCTGAGCAGCGCCAGCAACCCCGACGCCCTGGCCGAGGAGCAGGACAGCTCGCTGCTCGATCGCGAACCACAGTCGCTGCGCGATGTATGGGAGCGCATCCGCCTGCAGCTCACCCCGACCTCGCTGCTGTTTCGCCATGCCCTGCGCCTGTCCATCGCCCTGGCTGCCGGTTATGGCGTGCTGCACTGGATTCACCCGACCCAGGGCTACTGGATCCTGCTCACCACCCTGTTCGTCTGCCAGCCCAACTACGGCGCCACGCGCATGAAGCTGGTGCAGCGCATCATCGGCACCGTGCTCGGGCTGCTGCTGGGCTGGGCGCTGATCGACCTGTTCCCGGCCCAGTTGATCCAGGCCTTCTTCGCCGTCGCCGCCGGCGTGGTGTTCTTCGCCACCCGCTCCAGCCGCTACACCGTGGCCACGGCGGCGATCACCCTGCTGGTGCTGTTCTGCTTCAACCAGGTGGGTGATGGCTACGGGCTGATCCTGCCGCGCCTGTTCGATACCCTGCTCGGCAGCCTGATCGCCGGCCTGGCGGTGTTCCTGATCCTGCCGGACTGGCAGGGTCGCCGGCTCAATCGCGTGGTGGCCAATACCCTGAGCTGCAACAGCACCTACCTGCGGCAGATCATGCGCCAGTACGCCGAAGGCAAGCGCGACGACCTCGCCTATCGCCTGGCCCGGCGCAACGCCCACAACGCCGACGCGGCACTGTCGACCACCCTGGGCAACATGCTGATGGAGCCCGGGCACTTTCGTAAGGAGGCGGATATCGGCTTTCGCTTCCTGGTGCTCTCCCACACCCTGCTCAGCTACCTGTCGGGCCTGGGCGCACACCGCGGCGAAGCCCTGCTGGCCGACGAGCAGAACGAGTTGCCGGCCAGCGCCCTGCGCCTGGCCGACAGCCTCGACGAGATCGCCCGCGGCCTCAGCGAACAGACGCCAGTGGCCATCCAGAGCGACCACGAAGAGCATCTCGCCAGTTGCCTGGAGCAGATGCCCGATGATCTGGACGATGCCCAGCGCCTGGTGCAGACCCAGCTGTCGCTGATCGCCCGGCAGCTCGGCCCGCTGCGCACCCTGGCGGCGCACCTGCTCAAGAACCGCGAAAAGCCGGCGTACGAGGCCTGATCACCATGGACAAGCACGCCATCGTGCAGCAGGTCATCGAGCGCCTCGGCCTCGAGTTGCAGGCCGCCGAACAGGCGGCGCGGGCGGCCCACGAGACGGCCACCCATGAAGAGAACATCGCCGAGAACAAGTACGACACCCTCGGGCTGGAAGCTGCCTACTTGGCAGCCGGACAGGCTCGCCGCGTGGAAGAGATCGGCCTGCGCCTGCGCGTCTGGCGCCAGTTGCTGGTGCGCGCCTATGACGCTACCCAAGGCATTCGGCTGACCAGCCTGGTGCTGCTGGCCGACGAGAACGACCAGCAGCAATGGCTGTTTCTCGGCCCGGAGGGGGCGGCGATCAAGGTGCAGGTCGAGCAGCGCACGATTCTGGTGCTGAGCCCCGATGCGCCGCTAGGCCAGCGCCTGCTCGGGCGGCGCATCGGTGACGAGATCGAGCTGAGCGTCGCCGGCCGCGCGCAGCACCACGAGATCATCGAAGCCTATTGAGGCGCGCCGGCCTGCAGATCCCGCCAGGTCAGGTACAGGCGCAGGTCGAACTCCAGTTGCTGATAGTCCGGCAGCATGTACTCGCAGAGCTTGTAGAACGCCTTGTTGTGATCGCTCTCCTTGAGGTGCGCCAGCTCGTGCACCACGATCATCTGCAGGAACTGTGGCGCCGCCTCGCGAAACAGCGAAGCGACGCGAATCTCCTTCTTGGCCTTGAGCTTGCCGCCCTGCACCCGGGAGATGCTGGTGTGCAGGCCGAGGGCGCGGTGGGTCAGGTCGAGGCGATTGTCGAACAGCACCTTGTCGATGGCCGGCGCGTTCTTCAGGTGTTCCTGCTTGAGCGCCATGACATAGGCATACAGCGCCTTGTCACTCTGGATCCCATGACGGCCGCCATAGCGCTGCGCTAGGTAATCACCCAGGCGCTCGCCCGCGATCATCTGGCGCACCTGGTCCTGGAGCGAAGCGGGGTAACCCTGGAGGTATTTGAGCGGTGTCATGGGGCGTTCACGGCGAAAAGCTGGCGGCAGATTATGCCTCTACAGCGGCACGACCCGCAGCAGCCTGCCATCCTCGCTGTCGGTCAGCAGATACAGCGCGCCGTCCGGCCCGTCGTAGACGCCGCGAATGCGCTCCTCCAGCTCCTGGAAAAGAATGTCCTCTCCGGCCAGCCGGCCCTTGTCGAGGCGTACCCGGCGCACGCTCTTCTCCGCCAGGGTGGAGACGAACAGGTCACCCTTCCAGTGCGGGAAGCGATCGCCGGTATACAGCGCCAGCCCGGAGGGCGCCACCGACGGCGTCCAGTGCAGCTCCGGCGCCAGGTAGCCGGGCAACTCGGTGAAGGGCGTGACCATCGCCCCGGTGTAGTCGACGCCGAAGGACGTCAGCGGCCAGCCGTAGTTGCCACCGGGCTGCAGCAGATTCAGCTCGTCGCCGCCCTTGGGGCCGTGCTCGTGGCTGTACAGGCGCTTGCGCTGGCGGTCGTAGACGATGCCCTGCACGTTGCGGTGCCCCAGGCTGTAGATTTCCTCGGCGACGCCCGCCTGGCCGCGCAGCGGGTTGTCCGGCGGGATGCTGCCATCGCGGTTCAGGCGCACCGTCTTGCCCAGGTGATTGCCCGGGTTCTGCGCCTGCTCGCGCCCGTCGAAGCCATCACCCAGGGTCAGCACCAGGGTGTCGTCAGGCAAGAAGGCGATGCGCCCACCGTAGTGGGAGGCGCCTGCCTTGGCCGGCTGGGCAGTGAACAGCACCTGGAAATCACGCAGCTCGCCGTCGACCAGGCGGGCGCGGGCCAGCCGCGTGTTGTTGGCGTCGAGCTCGCCATGGGCGTAGCTCAGGTAGATCCAGGGATCGCTGGCGAAGTGCGGATCCAGCGCCACTTCCATCAGCCCGGCCTGGGTGGCCACGAAGGGCGTCGGCAGTCCGCGGACCGGCTCGGCCTGCAGCTTGCCGCCGGCATCGATCAGGCGCAGCTGGCCGGTTCGCTCGGTCACCAGCATGCGGCCATCGGGCAAAAACGCCATGGACCAGGGGTGGGCCAGCCCGCCGGTGACGGTTTCGATACGGTAATCGGCATGGGCCAGCGCGGCCGCGCAAAGCCCCGCTGCCAGCCAGACAATTCTCACTACGCCATCCTTGATTGAGACCATCAGCGTGCGGCGCCGCTGAAACGTGCGAACACCAGGCTACCCAGGCTGCCGCAGAGCATCAGCGCCAGGGTGCCGGCCAGCGTGCGATTGGCGCCGATCAGGGTGGGCATCGGCGCCAGGGCATTGGCCACGGCCAAGGCCAGCCACACCGCCAGGGCACCGGCGAGCAGAAATGCCAGCCCGCGCAGCCCGCCCTGGGCGGGCGCCAACCGGGCGGTCAGCGGCAAGGCGACGATGAAGGCGGCGATCACCAGTGCGGCGAACGTGGGGCTGAAACCCAGCAGATCATGGGCGGTGGCCTGCAGGCGGATGCCTGGGGAGATGCTGGCACCGAGCTGCTGCAGGGCGGCGAGATTGAACTGGGTCTGAACGACGCTGCCGAGCACGGTAGCAACGAGCACGGCCAAGCCGAATGGCAGCCAGAGGCGAGAGTTTTGAGGCATGGGAGCCGACATCCTGAAACGCGTGGCGGCAGTATGGCGCAGCGCCTGCGCGGAGTCGGAAGAGGAGTTTTACATGGTTTTTCGTGAATCGGCAGATGCCGGCAGTAGCCGCAGTGGCGGCATGCACGTCCGGCTGGAAACGCCGGGGCCAGATGCATGAAAGCCGCCTGCCCATCAGGGGCAGGCGGCTTTCAGGCCAGGCCATTGACGCTGCGATCAGTTGACCTTGGCGGTCAGCTCACCCTTGGCGTAACGCTGGAACATGCCTTCCAGGGAGATCGGCTTGATCTTCGAGGCGTTGCCGGCGGTGCCGAAGGCCTCGTAGCGGGCGATGCACACGTCACGCATGGCTTCCACGGTCTTGGCGAAGTATTTGCGCGGGTCGAACTCGGCCGGGTTCTGCGCCATGAAACGGCGGATCGCACCGGTGGAGGCCAGACGCAGATCGGTATCGATGTTGACCTTGCGTACGCCGTACTTGATGCCTTCGACGATCTCCTCGACCGGCACGCCGTAGGTTTCCTTGATGTCGCCACCGTACTCGTTGATGATCGCCAGCCAGTCCTGGGGTACCGAGCTGGAGCCGTGCATCACCAGGTGGGTATTGGGGATGCGCTTGTGGATTTCCTTGATGCGCTCGATGGACAGCACATCGCCGGTTGGCGGCTTGGTGAACTTGTAGGCACCGTGGCTGGTGCCGATGGCGATGGCCAGGGCGTCGACCTGGGTCTTCTTGACGAAGTCAGCGGCTTCTTCCGGGTCGGTCAGCAACTGGCTGTGATCGAGCACGCCTTCGGCGCCGACACCGTCTTCTTCACCGGCCATGCCGGTTTCCAGGCTACCCAGGCAGCCCAGCTCACCCTCGACCGAAACGCCGCAGGCGTGGGCGAAGGCCACGGTCTGCTGGGTCACGCGCACGTTGTACTCGTAGTCGGCCGGGGTCTTGCCGTCTTCCTTCAGCGAGCCGTCCATCATCACCGAGCTGAAGCCCAGCTGGATGGAGCGCTGGCAGACGTCAGGGCTGGTGCCGTGGTCCTGGTGCATGCACACCGGGATGTGCGGGAATTCTTCGATCGCGGCGAGGATCAGGTGGCGCAGGAACGGCGCGCCAGCGTACTTGCGGGCACCTGCAGAGGCCTGGACGATGACCGGCGAATCGGTCTTGTCGGCGGCTTCCATGATGGCGCGCATCTGCTCGAGGTTGTTGACGTTGAAGGCCGGCACGCCGTAGCCGAATTCGGCGGCGTGGTCGAGCATCTGGCGCATGCTGATAAGTGCCATGTTTTGCTATCTCCCGATAGGGCTCGTTGATCGTGCAAGCCTGCCGCAGTGGCAGGCGCTATTCAAGTTTGCGCGAGCGGGCAGGCCCGCTCGCCGGTCGCTCAGGGCGCCTTGCAGCCGCGCCCGAGCAAATCGTCATTGGCGGTGCGATAGACCAGGCCTTCCTCACCCTTGGCATGGAAGGACAGCGTGCCGTCGCTGTACAGTTCGCCGGAACCGGACGGCTCCAGGCTCAAGCGATGGACGACATCGCTGCCCCCCATGCGCACATCGACTTTTTCATGGGCCGGGTCGGCGTAGCGCCAGAACACCTCCGCCTGGCTGTCACACACCCAGCGATTCCATTGCTGGCTATCGGCGTAATCCTTGCCGGCGCAGCCGGCAAGCATGGCCAGCCCAAGCAACGCGGCAGCGTATTGATATCGGTTCATTGCACTCTCCTTGCTCTAGCAGTTCTGCTCGCCCATGGGCGGCGTCGAGTCACCGGTACTCTGCCCTTCGATGCGCTGATCCTCGCGGGTGGTCGGCAGATCAATTTCCGCCGGACTCAACACGTTGCAGGCTTCATCGCGTGGCGATCCGCCCCAGGCACAACCGCCCAGGACGACACAAAAGCTCAATACCATGGTCAGGTTACGCATCGATCACTCCTTGCTGGCTGATTTCCATACAAGGGTAATGACCACCGCCGCCCGCCAAGGTTTAGGGTCTGTACGAAACCGCCCGTACCGACCCCAACCGTCTCGACTCAGTTACTCGGCTGCACGCTTCTGCAGGATTTCCACCGCAGGCAGTACCTTGCCCTCGACGAATTCGAGGAAGGCGCCGCCGCCGGTGGAGATATAGGAAATGCGCTGCGCCACGTCGTACTTGTCGATGGCCGCCAGGGTGTCGCCACCACCGGCGATGGAGAACGCCGGGCTTTCGGCGATGGCCAGGGCCAGGGCCTTGGTGCCTTCACCGAACTGGTCGAACTCGAACACCCCGACCGGGCCGTTCCACAGGATGGTCTTGGAGGCCTTGAGCAGCTCGGCGAACTGCTTGGCGGTCTGCGGGCCGATGTCGAGGATCATGTCATCCTCGGCCACATCGGCGACGGCCTTGACGGTCGCGGCGGCGGACTCGGAAAACTCCTTGCCGACCACCACATCGACCGGCAGCGGCACGCTGACCTTGGCGGCGATGGCCTTGGCGGTGTCGACCAGGTCGGCTTCGTAAAGGGACTTGCCGACCGGATAACCGGCAGCGGCCAGGAAGGTGTTGGCGATGCCGCCCCCGACGATCAGCTGGTCGCAGATGCCGCTCAGGCTGTTCAGCACGTCCAGCTTGGTCGACACCTTGGAGCCGGCGACGATTGCCGCCATCGGCTTGGCCGGCGCGCCCAGGGCCTTGCCCAGGGCATCCAGTTCGGCAGCCAGCAGCGGGCCGGCGGCGGCGACCTTGGCGAACTTGGCCACGCCGTGGGTCGAACCTTCGGCGCGGTGAGCGGTGCCGAACGCGTCCATCACGAACACATCGCACAGGGCGGCGTATTGCTGGGCCAGCTCGTCGGCATTCTTCTTCTCGCCCTTGTTGAAGCGTACGTTCTCGAACAGCACCAGCTCACCGGCCTGCAGCTCGACACCGTTCAGGTAGTCCTTGACCAGCGGCACCTCGCGGCCCAGGGCCTTGCTCAGGTAGGCGGCTACCGGCGCCAGGCTGTTCTCTTCGCTGAATTCGCCTTCGGTCGGGCGCCCCAGGTGCGAGCAGACCATTACCGCGGCGCCTTTTTCCAGGGCCAGCTTGATGGTCGGCAGCGCGGCGAGAATGCGCGCATCACTCTTCACAACGCCGTCCTTGACCGGCACGTTGAGGTCTTCACGGATCAGCACGCGCTTGCCTTGCAGATCAAGGTCGGCCATTTTCGCGATGTTCAGGGTCATTGAATCAGTCCTTAACAGGGGCTGGTGATAAGTGAGCGGCGGCATCGAGATAATGCACGGCCATGTCGAGCATACGGTTGGCGAAACCCCATTCGTTGTCGAACCAGGCCAGCAGGTTGACCAGGCGTGGCCCGGAAACCCGCGTCTGACTGCCGTCGACGATGGCCGAATGGGGATCATGGTTGAAGTCGCAACTGGCGTGGGGCAACTCGGTGTACGCCAGCAGGCCCTGCAGCGGCCCCTGTTCGGCGGCCCGGCGCAGGATCCGGTTGATCTCCTCGGCACTGGTGTCGCGGGCGGTCTGCAAGGTGATATCCAGGCAGGACACGTTGACCGTCGGCACCCGAATGGCTTTGGCCTGGATTCGCCCGGCAAGTTCCGGCAGCAGCCGCTCGATACCGCGCGCCAACCCGGTGGACACCGGAATCACCGACTGGAAGGCCGAGCGGGTACGGCGCAGGTCTTCGTCGTGATAGGCGTCGATTACCGGCTGGTCGTTCATCGCCGAGTGGATGGTGGTGATGGAGATGTACTCCAGCCCCACCGTCTCGTTCAGCAGCTTGAGCAGCGGTACGCCGCAGTTGGTGGTGCAGGAGGCGTTGGAAACCAGGCGCTCGCGGCCCGTCAGGCCGTGCTGATTGACGCCGTACACCACCGTGGCGTCGACATCGCCCTCGCTGGCCATCGGTTGCGACAGCAGCACCCGCGGCGCCCCCGCCCTCAGGAAACGTTCGGCCTGCTCGCGGGTGGTGTACTGGCCGGAGCATTCGAGCAACAGGTCGATATCCAGCGCGCGCCAGTCGACGCCCTGGGGTTCGCGCTGACGCAACACCTTGAGCGGCTTGCCGTTGATATGCAGATGGTCGCCCGCCACCTTCACCTCGCCGGGAAAACGCCCGTGGGTGGAGTCGAAACGGGTCAGGTATTCGATGCTGGCCTGATCGGCCAGATCATTGAGCGCGACGATATCCAGTCGCGCTTCGCCGGCCCGCTCGTGCAGCGCACGCAAAACGCAACGACCGATGCGGCCATAGCCGTTCAGGGCAACGCGGTAAGAGCGATGGGACATGGCGATCTCTAAAAGAGTCGAGCATGAGCCGGGGCGAACCGCGCAGGTTCGCCCCGGCTGACGGGGTCAGGCGTCGAGCAGTTCTTCGGCGGTGCCGATGATGTTCTCGACGGTGAAGCCGAAGTGCTCGAACAGCTGGCCGGCTGGCGCCGATTCACCGTAGGTTTCCATGCCGATGACACGGCCTTCGAGGCCGACGTACTTGTACCAAAAGTCGGCATGGGCGGCTTCGATGGCGATCCGCGCGGTGACCTGCAGCGGCAGCACGGACTGCTTGTAGGCAGCGTCCTGCTGGTCGAAGACGTTGGTCGACGGCATCGACACCACGCGGACCTTGCGGCCCTGCTCGCTCAGCTTGTCAGCCGCCTGGATGGCCAGGCCGACCTCCGAACCGGTGGCGATCAGGATCAGCTCCGGCTCGCCGGCACAGTCCTTCAGCACGTAGCCGCCACGGCTGATGGCCGCTTCGGTTTCGTGGTCGCGCAGGTTATGCGGCAGGTTCTGGCGGGAGAAGATCAGCGCGCTCGGGCCGTCCTTGCGCTCGACCGAGTGCTTCCAGGCCACCGCGGCTTCGACGGTGTCCGCCGGGCGCCAGGTGTCCAGGTTCGGCGTGGTGCGTAGGCTGGTCAGCTGCTCGACCGGCTGGTGGGTCGGGCCGTCTTCACCGAGACCGATGGAGTCGTGGGTGAACACGTAGAGCACGCGCAGCTTCATCAGCGCCGACATGCGCACCGCGTTGCGGGCGTACTCCATGAACATCAGGAAGGTCGCACCGTAGGGAATCAGGCCGCCGTGCAGGGCGATACCGTTCATGATCGCGCTCATGCCGAATTCGCGCACACCGTAGTACATGTAGTTGCCCGAGGCATCTTCGGCGACGACCGGCTTGCAGCCCTTCCACAGGGTCAGGTTGGAACCGGCCAGGTCGGCGGAGCCGCCGAGCAGTTCCGGCAGCAGTGGGCCAAAGGCATTCAGGCAGTTCTGGCTGGCCTTGCGGCTGGCGATGGTTTCGCCTTTCTCGGCGACGGCACGGATGAACTCGCTGGCCTTGGCGGAGAAGTCGGCCGGCAGCTCGCCCGCCATGCGGCGGATGAACTCGTTGGCCAGCTCGGGATGGGCGGCGGAGTAGGCGGCGAAGCGCTGATCCCACTCGGCTTCGGCCGCCAGGCCGGCTTCCTTGGCATCCCACTCGGCATAGATGTCGGCCGGAACCTCGAACGGCGCGTGGTTCCAGTTCAACGCCGCACGGGTGAGGGCGATTTCGTCATGGCCCAGGGCGGCGCCGTGGGACTCTTCCTTGCCCTGCTTGTTCGGCGAGCCGAAACCGATGATGGTCTTGCAGCAGATCAGCGTCGGACGGTCGCTGGACTTGCGTGCGGTGTCGATGGCCATCTTGATTTCTTCGGCATCGTGGCCGTCGACATTGCGGATCACCTGCCAGCCGTAGGCTTCGAAGCGCGCCGGGGTGTCATCGGTGAACCAGCCGTGCACTTCGCCGTCGATGGAAATGCCGTTGTCGTCGTAGAAGGCGATCAGCTTGCCCAGGCCCAGGGTGCCGGCCAGGGAGCAGACTTCATGGCTGATGCCTTCCATCATGCAACCGTCGCCCAGGAAAGCGTAGGTGTAGTGGTCGACGATGTCGTGGCCGTCGCGGTTGAACTGCGCCGCCATGATCTTCTCGGCGAGGGCGAAACCCACGGCGTTGGCGATACCCTGGCCAAGCGGGCCGGTGGTGGTCTCCACGCCCGGTGCGTAACCGTATTCCGGGTGGCCCGGGGTCTTGCTGTGCAGCTGGCGGAAATTCTTCAGGTCGTCGATGGACAGGTCGTAGCCGGTCAGGTGCAGCAGCGAATAGATCAGCATCGAGCCGTGGCCGTTGGACAGCACGAAGCGGTCACGGTCGGCGAACTTCGGGTTGGCCGGGTTGTGCTTCAGGTAGTCGCGCCACAGCACCTCGGCGATATCCGCCATGCCCATGGGGGCACCGGGGTGGCCGCTGTTGGCTTTTTGCACAGCATCCATGCTGAGGGCACGAATGGCATTGGCACGCTCACGACGGCTGGGCATCGCTAATCTCCTGCGGGTGGCTGCCGAAGCAGCTGGGACGAAAAAAGGCGCCCATTTTCGCCCAGCGAGCACCACCGGGGCAATGACAGATGGTCTGTCCGCGACAATATTGCAGCGCTTTTTATCCATAGCGGCGCCTGCGCCAAGCAAAAAGCCGCCGGGAACACGGCAACCGCAATATCAAAACTTTTTGATATTGCGGTTGCTGGCTGAAAAATGACCGACTAGACTGCGCCCATGACCCAACGCGCGCCCGCCCTCGCTTTCGAGCCCACCGACCAGCTGTCCGCCCTGTGCAAGGCCGCGGGCGACGGGTTGCGGCTGAACGTTCTGCGCGCCCTGAGCAACGACTCGTTCGGCGTGCTGGAACTGGCGCAGATCTTCGCCATCGGCCAGTCGGGCATGAGCCATCACCTCAAGGTACTGGCCCAGGCCGGCCTGGTGGCGACACGCCGGGAAGGCAACGCGATCTTCTACCGCCGCGCCCTGGCCCAGGCCGAGAGCGTGGGCGGCACCCTGCATGCCGCGCTGCTGCAGGAGGTCGACAGCCTGCTGCTGCCCGCCGAGGTGCGCCAGCGTATCGCCCAGGTGCACCAGCAAAGGGCCGCTGCCAGCCGCGACTTCTTCGCCCGCAGCGCCGAACGTTTCCAGGCCCAGCAGGACCTGATCGCCGGCCTGCCGCAGTACCGTGACAGCGTGGTGGCCCTGCTCGACTCGCTGGATTTGCCGGCCCATGCCAGCGCGCTGGAAATCGGCCCTGGCGACGGTGGCTTCCTGCCGGAGCTGGCGCGCCGCTTCGCCAGCGTGACCGCTCTGGACAACAGCGAGGCGATGCTCGACCTCGCCCGCCAGCGCTGCCAGCAGGACGGCCTGGGCAATGTGCAGCTGCGGCTGGCCGATGCCCTGCAGGACGCCTACCCGGGCGCCGACTGCGTGGTGCTGAACATGGTGCTGCATCACTTCGCCGCACCGGCCCAGGCCCTGCGCAAGCTGGCCGAACAAGTGAACCCGGGCGGCAGCCTGCTGATCACTGAACTGTGCAGCCATGACCAGAGCTGGGCCCGCGACACCTGCGGCGATCTCTGGCTAGGCTTCGAACAGGACGATCTCGCCCACTGGGCAATCGCCGCCGGCCTGACCCCGGGTGAAAGCCTGTATGTCGGCCTGCGCAATGGTTTTCAAATTCAGGTGCGGCATTTTCAGCGCACCCTTCCACTCACGCACGCGGCCGAGAGGCCCCCACTCGCCAGGACAACCGATAGATGAGCGAATACTCCCTGTTTACCTCCGAGTCCGTGTCCGAAGGGCACCCGGACAAGATCGCCGACCAGATTTCCGATGCCGTGCTCGACGCCATCATCACCCAGGACAAGCACGCCCGCGTGGCCGTGGAAACTCTGGTCAAGACCGGCGTGGCGATCATCGCCGGTGAAGTGACCACCAGCGCCTGGGTCGATCTGGAACAGATCGTCCGCGACGTGATCTGCAACATCGGCTACACCAGCTCGGACGTCGGCTTCGACGGCGCCACCTGCGGCGTGATGAACATCATCGGCAAGCAGTCCCCGGACATCAACCAGGGCGTCGACCGTGCCAAGCCGGAAGACCAGGGTGCCGGCGACCAGGGCCTGATGTTCGGCTACGCCAGCAACGAAACCGACGTGCTGATGCCGGCGCCGATCCGTTTCTCCCACGCCCTGGTCGAGCGCCAGGCCGAAGCGCGCAAGTCCGGCCTGCTGCCGTGGCTGCGCCCGGACGCCAAATCCCAGGTCACCTGCCGCTACGAGAACGGCAAGGTGGTCGGCATCGACGCCGTGGTGCTGTCCACCCAGCACAACCCGGACGTCTCGCTGAGCGACCTGCGCGAAGCGGTGATGGAGCTGGTGATCAAGCACACCCTGCCCGCCGAACTGCTGCACAAGGACACCCAGTTCCACATCAACCCGACCGGCAACTTCGTGATCGGCGGCCCGGTGGGCGACTGCGGCCTGACCGGCCGCAAGATCATCGTCGACAGCTACGGCGGCATGGCCCGCCACGGTGGCGGCGCCTTCTCCGGCAAGGATCCGTCCAAGGTCGACCGCTCCGCTGCCTACGCTGGCCGCTATGTGGCCAAGAACATCGTCGCCGCCGGCCTGGCCGAGCGCTGCGAGATCCAGGTCTCCTATGCCATCGGCGTGGCCCAGCCGACCTCCATCGCGATCAACACCTTCGGCACCAACAAGGTGGCGGAAGAGACCATCATCAGGCTGGTTCGCGACGTGTTCGACCTGCGTCCGTACGCCATCACCAAGATGCTCGACCTGCTGCACCCGATGTACCAGCCGACCGCCGCCTATGGCCACTTCGGCCGCGAGCCGCAGCAACTGACCGTCGGCGACGACAGCTTCACCAGCTTCACCTGGGAGAAGACCGACAAGGCCGCCGAGCTGCGCGCCGCCGCCGGCCTGTAAGCCTCGGCAGGTCGCCGCGCCTGGCGCAGCGACCTCAGTCGCTACGAAAAAGCCTCCGGGGGCACGACGCCCACGGAGGCTTTTTCATACCCGCCAGGCGGGCAGGCCAATCACTTGCCGAACAGCGAGCCCAGGCTTTTCAGGGTCTCGGCGGCAGCCGCAATGTTCTCGGCCTTGCCGTTGCCCTGGCTCTGCGCGACCGGGGCAGCAGTTCCTTCGGCACTGGCGCCGAGCTGGTCACAACCGCCTTCGACCTGGGCAATGGCGTCGTTGGCCTGCTGGTTGCCGAGCAGGCCGGCCAGCTGTTTGACCTGGGCAATTTTCTCGGCGTTGGCCGACATCTTCTGCTGACACTTGAGCTGAGTGTCTTCAGCCGCCTGAGCGAAGGAGTTGGCAGCGACCAGGGCAGCCGAGCACAACAGAACGGAAGTACGCATGGGACTCTAGACCTCCAGAGATGAGGCCCGGCAATACACCCCGCCGCCGGGCAAATCCATTTGGTGTGCGGGGGCGCGGACTTTAGCACCGGACATTTTCCGCAACAAACAGCCAGCGCCGGAAATGTCGGCCAGCGCCCATTTTCCCCGGACCTCGACGTTTGCGACCTGCTGGCGCAGCGACTAGCCTGCCTATTCATCGCCCGAGCAAGGATGCTCCGCCCATGAAAGCCTGGATCGCAGCCTGTACCGTCCTGTCACTGTCCACCACCACCCTGGCCGACGACTGCCCGACGCAGACGCCCGCCCATGCTCGGCAAGCCGCCGAACTGGCGGCCCAGGTTGCCCACTGGGACGATGCCTACCACCGTCAGGGGCAGTCGCTGATCAGCGATGAACTCTATGACCAGGCCCGCGCCCACCTCGAGCACTGGCAGCGCTGCAGCGAGTCGCCCACTGCCAACCCCCTGAACGGCACACAAGGTCCAATTGAGCATCCCGTGGCGCAAACCGGGTTGCGCAAACTGGCCCACGAGCGTGCCGTCGCAAATTGGATGGCCAGCCGCGACGACCTGTGGATCCAGCCTAAGGTCGACGGTGTGGCGGTAACCCTGCGCTACAGAGACGGCACCCTGCGGCAGGTGATCAGCCGTGGCGACGGCAACAGCGGCCAGAACTGGACGCCCCAAGCCACACAGATCGCCGCCATTCCCAAGCAGCTGCACGAACGCGGCACGCTGATCCTGCAAGGCGAGCTCTACCTGAAGCGCCCGGGTCATGTGCAGGCCAGCGAGGGCGGCGCCGCGGCACGTAGCGCGGTGGCGGGCCTGATGGCGCGCCAGGAACTGCTACCGGAGCAGGCGGCCAGCATCGGGCTGTTCGTCTGGGATTGGCCCAATGGCCCGGCCGACATGCAGCAGCGCCTGGATGGGCTGGTGCAACTGGGTTTCCAGGACAGCCGCACTTACAGCCAGCCGGTCGATAAGCCAGGCGACGCCCGGCGCTGGCGAGAACGGTGGTACCGCAGCCCGCTGCCCTTCGCCACCGATGGTGTGGTACTGCGCCAGGGCCAGCGCCCCGGCGGCGAGCGCTGGCGTGCCGAACCGCCGCACTGGGCAGCGGCCTGGAAGTACCCGGCCAGAGAGGCCCTGGCGCTGGTCGAGGCAGTCGACTTCAGCATCGGCCGCACCGGACGCATAACACCGCTGCTGCGCCTGCAACCGGTGAAACTCGACGACCGCACCATCCGCGTGGTCAGCGTCGGTTCGCTGCAACGCTGGCGCCAGCTGGATATTCGGCCCGGTGACCACGTCGCCATCCGCCTGGCCGGGCAAGCCATTCCACAGCTGGAAGGCGTGGTGTTGCAGACCACCACCCGCTCACCGCTGGATATCCCGAACAGTGACGAGTACCACGCCCTGAGCTGCCTGCGCGCCTCACCCGGTTGCACCAGGCAATTCCATGCCCGCCTCACCTGGCTCAGCGGCAAGCAGGCGCTGAACCTGCACGGCGTCGGCGCCGGCACCTGGCAGAAACTGCTTGAAGCAAAGCACCTCGATGGCCTGCTCGACTGGTTGCATCTGGACGAGCAACAACTGCTGGCGATACCCGGCATCGGTGCCCAGGGTGCCACGGCGCTGAACCAACGCTTCGCCGAAGCGCGGCAGCGACCGTTCCGGGATTGGTTGCGGGCACTGGGCGCGCCAGTGAACCCAGACCGCCTGGCGGCGGACAACTGGAGGCAGCTGCATCAGCGCAGCCTTGCAGACTGGCGGGCATTGCCCGCTATCGGCCCGACCCGCGCGGCTCAGCTGCACGCGTTCTTTCAGCACGAGGACATCGTGGCGCTTGCCGATCAGTTGGGTGAGGCGGGCGTTGCGGGTTTTCAGACCCGGTAAGCACGAAGCAGCAGGTCGGTCGTCCGGACCAGGCCGGCGCAACCTGCGGCTGGCTCTATCCGGCAACTGGACCTGCGTGGCCTTGCCATGCGCCGACCATCACCGTCGGATGCGCACGCACTCAATCCTTGAACTGGTCCTTGATATAGGTGATTTCGGTCTTGCCGTGGGGCGCCGGCTGGCCATCCTCGCCAAGGTTGACGAAGACCATCTTGTCGATGGTCAGGATGCTCTTGCGGGTGATCTTGTTGCGCACTTCGCAGCGCAGGGTGATCGAGGTGCGGCCGAACTCGGTGGCGGTGATGCCCAGCTCGATGATGTCGCTCTGCCGCGCCGAGGAGACGAAGTTGATCTCGGAAATCAACTTGGTCACCACGCGCTGGCTGCCCAGCTGGATGATGGCGTAGATCGCCGCCTCCTCGTCGATCCACTTCAGCAGGCTGCCACCGAACAGCGTACCATTGGGGTTGAGGTCTTCAGGCTTTACCCACTTGCGTGTATGAAAGTTCATGCGCCCTCCTTTCCGTGTTCTGTTCGGCAGTGATGATCGCAAAGATCGGCGAGCGGATCATTGCCGCGTTATCGATAATGGTTATCGACACAAGCTATCAGGTGGGGTTCAGCAGGCCTGGGGGCAGGCCGCACGACCAACGCCCGCTACGTCCGTCAGCATCCGCTGCAAATCGACCATCACCGCGATGGAAAGCCTTGGGCTCGCGCGCCGGCGCGGCTATAATCGCCCAGTTACACACGCCCGCCACCGGGCGTTCCCGCCACCTGTCCGAGGGGCGCTGCAGCAACCTGAAAGATTTGTTTCGAATCCCCAAGCCCTGTATTCCCACAATGCTTGGCGGCAGATTCGAATCAACCTTTCAGGCTGTCAGGCTCGGATGGGGCGTTTAGCAAACGCATCAACGGCGCCCACTCGACAATCGTGCGACACCTGCGCGTCATCCGACGCTGGCAAGGTTGCACTGTCGACAGCAGACAACCTAACGGAGAGTTACTGCATGAGCGCTGCTTTCAACGACTACAAGGTCGCCGACATTTCCCTGGCCGACTGGGGCCGCCGCGAGCTGATCATCGCCGAATCCGAGATGCCGGCATTGATGGGCCTGCGCCGCAAGTACGCCGCCAGCCAGCCGCTCAAGGGCGCCAAGATCCTCGGCTGCATCCACATGACCATCCAGACCGGCGTGCTGATCGAAACGCTGACCGCCCTGGGCGCCGAAGTGCGCTGGTCGAGCTGCAACATCTTCTCCACCCAGGATCAGGCCGCTGCCGCCATCGCCGCCGCCGGCATCCCGGTATTCGCCTGGAAGGGCGAGACCGAGCAGGAGTACGAGTGGTGCATCGAGCAGACCATCCTCAAGGACGGCCAGCCGTGGGACGCCAACATGGTGCTCGACGACGGCGGTGACCTGACCGAGATCCTGCACAAGAAATACCCGCAGATGCTCGAGCGCATCCACGGCGTGACCGAGGAGACCACCACCGGCGTGCACCGTCTGCTCGACATGCTCAAGGCCGGCACCCTGAAGGTCCCGGCGATCAACGTCAACGACGCGGTCACCAAGAGCAAGAACGACAACAAGTACGGCTGCCGTCACAGCCTCAACGACGCCATCAAGCGCGGCACCGACCACCTGCTGTCGGGCAAGCAGGCGCTGGTCATCGGCTACGGCGACGTGGGCAAGGGCTCGGCCGCTTCGCTGCGTCAGGAAGGCATGATCGTCAAGGTCTCCGAGATCGACCCGATCTGCGCCATGCAGGCCTGTATGGACGGCTACGAACTGGTTTCGCCGTATATCGACGGCCGTAACGACGGCACCGACGCCTGCATCGACAAGGCGCTGCTGGGCAAGATCGACCTGATCGTCACCACCACTGGCAACGCCAATGTCTGCGACGCTGGCATGCTCAAGGCCCTGAAGAAGCGCGCCGTGGTCTGCAACATCGGTCACTTCGACAACGAGATCGACACCGCCTTCATGCGCAAGAACTGGGCATGGGAAGAGGTCAAGCCGCAGGTGCACAAGATCCACCGCACCGGTGCCGGCAGCTTCGACGCCGCCAACGACGACTACCTGATCCTGCTGGCCGAAGGCCGCCTGGTGAACCTGGGCAACGCCACCGGCCACCCGAGCCGCATCATGGACGGCTCGTTCGCCAACCAGGTGCTGGCGCAGATCTTCCTGTTCGAACAGAAGTTCGCCGATCTCAGCGCCGAGAAGAAAGCCGAGCGCCTGACCGTCGAAGTGCTGCCCAAGAAGCTGGACGAAGAAGTCGCCCTGGAAATGGTCAAGGGCTTCGGTGGCGTGGTCACCCAGCTGACCCAGCAGCAGGCCGACTACATCGGCGTGACCGTCGAAGGTCCGTTCAAGCCGGACAGCTACCGCTACTGATAGGCGGTACGCCGCGCAGGGCCAAGACCTGCGCGGCGTAGCCCGAAGGAATCGTCATGTCTCAGAAACGCCCCAACGTCAGCTTCGAGTTCTTCCCGACGAAGACCGATGCCGGACACGAGAAACTGCTGAACACCGCGCGAGAGCTGGCCGGCTACAGCCCGGACTTCTTCTCCTGCACCTACGGCGCCGGTGGTTCCACCCGCGACCGCACCCTCAATACCGTGCTGCAGCTCGACAGTGAAGTGAAGGTGCCGACCGCGCCGCACCTGTCCTGCGTTGGCGACAGCAAGGCCGAGTTGGTCGAGCTGCTCAACCTGTACAAGAGCAAGGGCATCAACCGTATCGTCGCCCTGCGCGGCGACCTGCCGTCAGGCATGGGCATGTCCAGCGGCGAGCTGCGCCACGCCAACGACCTGGTCGAGCTGATTCGCAGCGAAACCGGCGATCACTTCCATATCGAAGTGGCGGCCTACCCGGAGATGCACCCCCAGGCTCGCAATTTCGAGGACGATATCGCCAACTTCGTGCGCAAGGCCAAGGCCGGCGCAGACAGCGCGATCACCCAGTACTTCTTCAACGCCGACTGCTACTTCTACTTCGTCGAGCGCGTGCGCAAGCTGGGCGTGGATATCCCGGTAATCCCGGGCATCATGCCGATCACCAACTACAGCAAGCTGGCGCGCTTCTCCGATGCCTGCGGCGCCGAGCTGCCACGCTGGGTGCGCAAGCAGCTGGAAGCCTATGGCGACGACACCCCGAGCATCCAGCGCTTCGGCGAAGAGATGATCACCGGCCTGTGCGAACGCCTGATCGCTGGTGGCGCACCCGGCCTGCACTTCTATACCCTCAACCAGGCCGCCCCCAGCCTGGCGGTGTGGAAGAACCTGCAGGGCTGATACGCCAAGGCCGCGAAAGAGCGAACTTTCGCGGCCTTTTTCTTTCCTACCAGGCGACGAAATCCACTGCATTGGCAAGTTGGATCGACCTGTCAGCCCTGTACCCGTTGACCCGAAGCCCTTTGCTGGTCGACAGTACAGCCGCCCGGATACCCCGACAGGGGGCATGACCGCCGGGTGCGAATTCATCAATGCGCGATCAGCCAGGATCGGCTCGAGTTGTCGCGCTACCACGGGAAGCCTGCATGCTCACTCGCCAGAAAATCAACGCCTCGGTGTCGCCGAAAGGCAGCCTGGAAACCCTCTCCCAGCGTGAAGTCCAGCAGCTGCGCGAAACCGGTTCGGGCAGCGTCTACGCGCTGTTTCGCCAGTGCGCCCTGGCGATCCTCAACACCGGCTCGCACAGCGACAACGCCAAGACCATCCTCGAGGCCTACCCGGACTTCGAAGTGAAGATCCACCAGCAGGACCGCGGTATCCGCCTGGAGCTGATCAACGCGCCGGCCGATGCCTTCGTCGATGGCGAGATGATCGCCAGCACCCGCGAGATGCTGTTCAGCGCCCTGCGCGACATCGTCTACACCCAGAGCGAGCTGGAGAACAAGCGGGTCGATGTGGACAGCTCCAGCGGCCTCACCGATTACGTGTTCCACCTGCTGCGCAACGCCCGCACCCTGCGCGCCGGCGCCGAGCCGAAGATGGTGGTGTGCTGGGGCGGCCACTCGATCAGCACCGAGGAATACAAGTACACCAAGAGGGTCGGCCACGAACTGGGCCTGCGAGCCCTGGACGTGTGCACCGGCTGCGGCCCGGGCGTGATGAAGGGGCCGATGAAGGGCGCCACCATTTCCCACGCCAAGCAGCGCATCCTCGGCGCCCGCTACCTGGGCCTGACCGAGCCGGGCATCATCGCCGCCGAAGCGCCGAACCCCATCGTCAACGAACTGGTGATCCTGCCGGACATCGAAAAGCGCCTGGAAGCCTTCGTGCGCCTCGGCCACGGCATCATCATCTTCCCCGGTGGCGCCGGCACGGCGGAGGAATTCCTGTATCTGCTGGGCATCCTCATGCACCCGGACAACGCCGAGCTGCCCTTCCCGCTGGTGCTCACCGGCCCGAAGAGCGCCGAGCCCTATCTGCAGCAGCTGCACGACTTCATCGGCGCCACCCTGGGCCGCGAAGCGCAGAACCGCTACGTGCTGATCCCCAACGACCCGGCTGCCGTGGCCCGCCATATGGCGGCCGGCATCAAGGCGGTCAAGCAGTTCCGCCGCGAGCGCAACGACGCCTTCCACTTCAACTGGCTGCTGAAGATCGACGAGAGCTTCCAGCACCCGTTCGAGCCGACCCACGACGCCATGGCGGGCCTCAACCTGACCCGCGAGCAGCCGACCCACGAACTGGCTGCCAACCTGCGCCGCGCCTTCTCCGGCATCGTCGCCGGCAACGTCAAGGCCCACGGTATCCAGCTGATCGAAGAGCACGGCCCTTACGAGCTGCGCGGTGACAAGAGCATCATGCAGCCCCTGGATCGCCTGCTGCAGGCCTTCGTCGAGCAGCACCGCATGAAGCTGCCGGGCGGCTCGGCCTACGTGCCGTGCTACCGGGTAGTCAGCTAGGCAGCGCCCCGCGCGAGGGCGCCGAGCCCTCGCTGCACTACCACTTACCTGCTCTGGAGACCACCATGGCACGTCCCGCTCCCCGCACGCTGCAGGTCATATCGTCGCGCTTTGTCACCCCGCATATGCTGCGCGTGACCTTGGGTGGCGGCGAGATCGACAGCTTCCCCGATGATCAGCAAAGCGCCTATATCAAGTTGATGTTCTCGGCCCCCGGCAGCGACAAGGACCTGGTGCGCACCTATACCGTGCGCCAGCAACGCGCCGACCAGTTCGACGTCGATTTCGTGCTGCACGAGGACGCCGGCCCGGCCTCGCAGTGGGCCAGGGACGCCAAGCCCGGCGACCGTATCGTCATTGGCGGGCCAGGGCCGAAGAAGCTGGTCGACAATAGCGCCGACTGGTTTCTGGTGATCGGCGACATGACCGCCCTGCCGGCGATCAGCGTGAACCTCGAGCAATTGCCGGCCGGCGCCCGCGGCCATGCCGTCATCGAGGTGATCGATGCCGAGGATATCCAGCCGCTGCGCCACCCCGCAGGCGTCGAGCTGCACTGGCTGGTCAACCCCCGTCCCGGCGAAAACAGCCGATTGCTGGTCGATCAGGTGCGTCAGCTGGAATGGCTGCCGGGGCGCCCGAGCATCTGGGCGGCCTGTGAGTTCAGCGGCATGCGCGCGTTGCGCCAGCACTTTCGTGAGGAGCGCCAGGTCGACCGCAAGGACCTGTATATCTCCAGTTACTGGAAGCTGGGCAGCAGCGAAGATCAACATAAAACCGTAAAACGCGAGGACGCCGAGGCGCAGGGCGAGTGATCGCCAAGGCCACCGGCCAATCGCTGCAACCCCCGAGTGACAAGGGATAGCGCGACACCGATTGGCGGCAAGTTGTGCCCAATGCCGCCAATCCTGTTACACTCGGGCCTTCCCGCCAGGCTTGCGCCCGGATGCTGCCCCCAGTGGCCAGCAGTACCGGACGGGATTGCACGCCCCACGTGCGATTCAAGCCAGGCACTACACCTATAGGGCCACGCCCTCACCAGACAGGATTGCACATGTCCTTTGCCTCCCTCGGTCTCTCCGAGGCTTTGGTCCGCGCGGTCGAAGCCGCCGGCTACACCCAGCCCACTCCGGTGCAACAGCGGGCCATCCCCGCCGCGTTGCAAGGTCGCGACCTGATGGTGGCGGCCCAGACGGGTACAGGTAAGACCGGCGGCTTCGCCCTGCCGATCCTCGAGCGGCTGTTCCCCAACGGCCATCCGGATCGCGAACAGCGCCACGGCCCGAAGCAGCCCCGCGTGCTGGTGCTCACCCCCACGCGCGAACTGGCTGCCCAGGTGCATGACAGCTTCAAGCTGTATGCCCGCGATTTGAAATTCGTCAGCGCCTGCATTTTCGGCGGCGTTGGCATGAACCCCCAAGTGCAGGCCCTGGCCAAGGGCGTCGACGTACTGGTCGCCTGCCCTGGCCGCCTGCTCGACCTGGCCGGGCAAGGCAGCGTCGACCTGTCCCACGTGGAAATCCTCGTGCTGGACGAAGCCGACCGCATGCTCGACATGGGCTTCATCCATGACGTGAAGAAGGTTCTTGCCCGCCTGCCGGCCAAGCGTCAGAACCTGCTGTTCTCGGCAACCTTCTCCAAGGACATCACCGACCTGGCCAGCAAGCTGCTGCATGACCCCGAGCGCATCGAGGTCACGCCGCCGAACACCACGGTCGAGCGCATCGAGCAGCGCGTGTTCCGCCTGCCGGCCAGCCACAAGCGTGCCCTGCTCGCTCACCTGGTCACCGCCGGCGCCTGGGAACAGGTGCTGGTCTTCACCCGAACCAAGCACGGCGCCAACCGCCTGGCCGAGTATCTGGAAAAGCATGGCCTGACCGCCGCGGCGATTCACGGCAACAAGAGCCAGAACGCGCGCACCAAGGCCCTGGCCGACTTCAAGGCCAACAAGGTGCGCATCCTGGTGGCCACCGATATTGCCGCCCGCGGCCTGGACATCGATCAGTTGCCTCACGTGGTCAACTTCGAACTGCCCAACGTCGAGGAAGACTACGTGCACCGCATCGGCCGTACCGGTCGTGCCGGCCGTAGCGGCGAAGCGATCTCGCTGGTCGCGCCGGACGAAGAGAAGCTGCTCAAGAGCATCGAGCGGATGACCAAGCAGAAGATCCCGGATGGCGATCTGATGGGCTTCGATGCCAGCAAGGTCGAGGCCGAGCGCCCGGAAGTGCGTGAGCCGCAGAAACCACGTCAGCCGCGTGGTGCCAAGGCCGAAGGCGAGCGCCAGAACGGCGGCCGTCGCGACAAGGGCAAGGATGGCGGCAAGGCGAAGAGCCAGCCCCAGGCCAAAGCCAAGCCGGCGCGCGGCCAGCAGCCACGCAGCCAGGCACGCCCTGCGCCGGCTGCAGGCGCTCCCGCCCTGCCACCGGATCGCGCGCCGGATGAATTTCGCGATGACGATATCGACAACTTCGGCAACCGTGTCGACTACGTGCCGACCCAGAACAAGCCGCAAGGCCGTGGCCGTCGCCAGGGCAACGGACAGAATGCCGGCGGCGGCGCTGGGCAGGCTCCACGTGGTCAGGGCAAAGGCCCGCGTACCGGTGGTGGTGGGGCCAATGGCGGCGGCAAACGTCAGAGCCAGGGTCAAGGTGGCGGTCGCAACCGCGGCGGCGACAACCGTGGCCGTGGCGCGCGTGACACCGTCACCACTTCGCTGAATCGCGATGAGCTGCCCCGTCGTGAAGGCCCGCGTCGTGACGCGCCCGAGAAGCAGCCGATCATCATGCACAAGGCTTCGCGCAGCGACCGTCTGCCGACCGCCGAACAGCTCGATCAGTTGCCCAGCAGCCGCCCTCGCGGCGAAAAGCCCGCGCTGCTGACCCGTAACCGCGACAGCGAGTAACGGCCGGCTGAATACCCAGGCTGCGGTCTGGGTATTTAGCAGGTACACAAACGAAAACGCCGGCTCAGAGCCGGCGTTTTTTGTTTTATGGGCTTACTTGCGTACGCCTTCCACGGAGATGATCAGCTCGACTTCCTGCGAAGCCGGGCCCAGGTCCTTCTCGATGTTGAAGTCTTTCAGCTTCAGCTTGGTGCTGCCCTCGAAGCCGGCACGGTAGCCGCCCCACGGGTCGTCGCCCTGGCCGATGAATTTGGCGGCGATCACCACCGGCTTGGTCACGCCGTTGAGGGTCAGGTCACCGGTGATGTCGGCAGTGCCCTCGCCGGTCGACTTGACCGAGGTGGACTTGAAGGTCGCGGTCGGGTTCTTGCTGACGTTGAGGAAGTCGGCGCTGCGGATGTGCTTGTCGCGCTCGGCGTGGTTGGTGTCGACGCTCTCGGTCTTCAGGGTTACCTCGACCTTGCTGGCTTCCGGGTTCTTCTCGTCGAAGGTGAAGGAGCCGTCGAAATCCTTGAACGTGCCGTACAGCCAGCTATAGCCCAGGTGGCTGATCTTGAAATTGACGAAGGCGTGCTGGCCTTTCTTGTCGATGGCGTAATCGGCAGCCATTGCGTGGCCGGCGCCCAGCAGTGCGGTACCCAGCGCCAGTGCAGCGAAAGTCTTCTTCAACATGGGAACTCCTTGTGAGATGAAATGAACGGCATTGCAGGGCAACGCCGCAACCGCAGGAAGATCAGCGCCCGAAGATACGCAACAGGGTGCGATCACGGTCGATGAAGTGGTGCTTCAACGCAGCCAGGCCATGCAGGACCGCAAAGATCACGATAGCCCAGGCCAGGTATTCATGGATCAGGCCGGCAACATCACCCTGATTGGGGATGCTGGTCACGCTCGCCGGCACTTCGAACCAGCCGAACACGCTGATGCCACGGCCATCGGCGGTGGAGATCAGGTAGCCGGAGGTCATCAGCACGAACAGCCCCAGGTAGAGGAAGCCATGCCCCAGCTTGCTGGCCACCCGCGTCAGCCGGCCGTGCTCGGCCAGGGCTGGCGGTGGCGGGCTGGCCAGGCGCCACAGCAGGCGCGCCAGCATGACCATGAACAGCAGGATGCCGATGCTCTTGTGGATGTTCGGCGCCGTCTGATACCAGCTGCTGTAGTAGCTCAGCCCGACCATCCAGAAGCCGAGGGCGAACAAACCGAATACCGCAACGGCCACCAGCCAATGCAGGGAAACGCTGATGAGACCGTATCGGAACGTAGAGTTACGCCACTGCATGGCCTGCTTCCAGAGTTGAGTTGGACAGAGATTAGCAACAAACCTATCGACTAATAGCAGAAATTATTGCTGTGAAATATCGAGAAAGACGATAGCTGTGCGCCACCTCCCGAGACCAATGAGCTTGGTCCCTGATTTCCTCATGCCGTTCAATGCGCCATACCTGAACGGTCGCTTCCAGCGGATCGGCGGTGATGGACCGCGAAAAACCCCGGGCACGCGCATCTGATAGGCTTGCCCGCTGACAATTGGGAGAGCGACTCGATGAGTAACCAACACTGGATGCAGCGTGACCTGGACGTCCTCTGGCACCCCTGTACACAGATGAAGGACCACGAGCGCCTGCCGCTGATTCCGATTCGCCGTGGCGAAGGCGTGTGGCTCGAAGATTTCGAGGGCAAGCGTTACCTGGATGCCGTCAGCTCGTGGTGGGTCAACGTGTTCGGCCATGCCAACCCGCGGATCGGTGAGCGCATCAAGCGGCAGGTCGATCAGCTCGAACACGTGATGCTCGCCGGTTTCAGCCACCAGCCGGTGGTGGAGCTGTCCGAACGTCTGGTGAAGATCACCCCGCAAGGCCTGAACCGGGTGTTCTATGCCGACAACGGCTCCTCGGGCATCGAGGTGGCGCTGAAGATGAGCTTTCACTACTGGCTCAACAGCGGCGCGCCTGCGAAGAAACGCTTCGTGACCCTGACCAACAGCTACCACGGCGAAACCGTGGCGGCGATGTCGGTGGGCGATGTCGCGCTGTTCACCGACACCTACAAGGCATTGCTGCTCGACACCCTCAAGGTGCCGAGCCCGGACTGCTACCTGCGCCCGGAGGGGGTGAGCTGGGAGGAGCACTCGCGGACGATGTTCGCCGCCATGGAGCAGACCCTGGCCGAGCACCACCACGAGGTGGCGGCGGTGATCGTCGAGCCGCTGATCCAGGGCGCGGGCGGCATGCGCATGTACCACCCGATCTACCTGACGCTGCTGCGCGAGGCCTGCGACCGCTACGGCGTGCACCTGATCCACGACGAGATCGCCGTCGGCTTCGGGCGTACCGGTACGCTGTTCGCCTGCGAGCAGGCCGGGATCACCCCGGACTTCCTGGTGTTGTCCAAGGCGCTGACCGGCGGCTATCTGCCGATGGCCGCGGTGCTGACCACCGACGAGGTCTACGCCGCGTTCTATGACGAGTACGCGACCCTGCGCGCCTTCCTGCATTCGCACACCTACACCGGCAACCCGCTGGCCTGCGCCGCGGCCCTGGCGACCCTGGATATCTTCGAGGAAGACGGCGTGATCGACGCCAACAAGCGGCTCGCCACGCGCATGGCCAGCGCCACCGCACACTTGGTCGATCACCCGCATGTGGCCGAGGTGCGCCAGACCGGCATGGCCCTGGCCATCGAGATGGTCCAGGACAAGGCCGGCAAGGTCGCCTACCCGTGGCAGGAGCGCCGCGGCCTCAGGGTGTACCAGCACGCCCTGACCCGCGGCGCCTTGCTGCGCCCCCTGGGCAGCGTGGTGTACTTCCTGCCGCCCTACGTGATCAGCGAAGAGCAGATCGACTTTCTCGCCGAGGTGGCCAGCGAAGGCATCGACCTGGCCACCCGCACCTCGGTCAGCGTGCCGGTTGCCGACACCCGCTACCCGGGCTTTCGTGATCCGGGCTGAAACGGCGGCGGGCTTCAGGCGGCCGGCTGCAAGCGGTAGACTGCACGCCTAAAGCCCGCCGCCGTAGCCGAAGCCCTTATGCGCCTGTCCCGTTTCTATATCGACGCCCCGCTTTCCCTTGGCCAGCACGAACTGCCCGAAGCCCAGGCCCATTACATCGGCCGGGTGCTGCGTCATGCCGCGGGCGATGCGGTGCAGCTGTTCGATGGCAGTGGCCAGGAGTTTCTTGGCGAGCTGGTCGAGGTGGGCAAGAAAACCGTGCGTGTCGAGCTGCGCGAACAGGTCGCCGGGCAGCCCGAGTCGCCGCTGCACGTCCACCTGGGCCAGGGCCTGTCGCGCGGTGAACGCATGGACTGGGCGATCCAGAAGGCCACCGAGCTCGGCGCCCAGGAGATCAGCCCGATCGTCAGCGCACGCTGCGAGGTGCGCCTAAAGGATGAACGCACCGACAAACGCATGGCCCACTGGCGCCAGGTGGCGATCAGTGCCTGCGAACAATGTGGCCGCTCGGTGGTTCCCGTGATTCATCCGCCCATCGCGCTGGATGACTGGCTTCAGCAAACCCAGGCGGATCTCAAGCTGGTGCTGCACCCCGTTGCCGAGCCGCTGAGCAGCCATGCCAGACCCGCTTCGCTGGCCTTCCTGATCGGTCCCGAAGGCGGCCTGGCCGATGCCGAGGTTGAACACGCCAAGGGCGCCGGCTTCCACGCCGCCCGCCTGGGGCCACGCGTGCTGCGCACGGAAACCGCGCCGGTTGCGGGCCTTGCCGTGGCCCAGCACCTGTGGGGCGATTTCTGACCCATCGCCGCTAAGCCTGTCGGTGAGTCGCGCAAAGCCACAAGAAATCCATGAGCAATTGGCTATCATCAGCAGGTGGCCCCGCGCCTGGCGGGCATGATGAGAAGCGAACCATGACTGACCGCTATTCGGGCACCCAGATCGCGCTGCACTGGCTCAGCGCCGTGCTGGTCATCTGCACCCTGTCGCTACCTTATGCCCAGGATCTGGTCGCCGACCTGCTCGGCGGCACCGGCGGGGTGTTCACCCTGCACAAATCCCTGGGCCTGACCATTCTGCTGCTGACCGTGCTGCGCCTGCTGGTGCGTGCTCGGCACGGTGCCCCCCGGTTGCTGGCGGACAGCGCCCGCTGGCAGCGCTCGGCGGCCAAGCTGGCCCATGGCACCCTGTACCTGTTGCTGCTGGCGATGCCGCTGAGTGGCCTGCTGTTCGGCAAACGCCAGCTGGAGCTGTTCTGGCTGCTGACCATCGATCCGTTGCCGGTCTCCGACAGCACCCGCGCCCTGGCACGCCAGTTTCATCTGACGGCCAAGTACCTGCTGTTCGCGCTGATTCTGGGCCACGCCTGCATGGCGCTCTGGCACCACTACCGGCTGCGCGACGGTGTGCTGGGGGCGATGCTGCCGCGGCGTAGCTGAGATTCCCCGCGCAACGCAGATGCCAGCGGCTGCTATCGATCGCGGCGTATTGACCAGATGCCGGTCAGATCAGCTCGGCATCGGCGAGCAACTGCTCCAGCCCTTGCAGATCGGGAATGCGCAGCACCGCATCCTCCATCTTCACGGCAGCCAGCTCCAGGGGCGCCAGTGCCACGTCAGCCCGCGGCAGGTCCTCGGTCACCCGCAGGGATCGGGGAATGCCCTGGACCAGCAGGGCGATGAACTTGACGTTGGCACGGCCGCCAAGGGCATTGAGGATGGCGATGCGGGCACCGCTGCCCACCACCGGCTGACCGCCACTGGCGGCCTCGAAACTGAGCAGCGGCAGACTCAGGTCGCGCCAGGCCACCTGGCCGAGGAACCAGTCCGGCATGCCGGCCATGGCCGGTGGCGCACGATAGGGAATCAGCTCGGCCACCGCCACGTTGGGCAGTAGCAGCGCGCGATCGGCCAGCGGCACGACCAGACCGGTCAGGCTGCTGACGCTGTTCTGGGTAACGACGGCTTGGCTCATGAAAACATCCTGTCAGACAGCGAACGAGGTAGGAGAAGAGTGCCGATCACCGACGCATTGCTCGGCGAGGTGCTCGACCAGCGCCGCCGCCAGCTCCCGCGGATCGGCGGTGAAACTGCTGTAGCCGCCCTCGCGCAGGCTGTCGGGCATGCTCGAGCAGGCGCAACTCTCGGCCCGCTGCGTCCAGATGATGCCGCCCTGGCGTTTCACATAGGCGGCCGCGGCGCTGCCGTCGCTGCCCATGCCACTGAAGGCGATCACGCCACTGCCTGCGGCGTAGCGCTGGGCCAGGTTGAGCATCATCTGGTCGATCGACGGGCTGTAGGGTTCCGGCCAGGAACGACTGGCGACACGCATGGCGCCGTCATCGGCAAAGGTCAGCTCGTTGCTGATCGGCACCACCACCACTTCGCCGCAGCGCAGGGCGTCGCCATCACGTACGGTGCCGACCCGCCACTGGCTGTGGCGGCCAACGGCCTGGGGCAGAGTGGCCTCGAAACTGGGATCGATATGCTGGGCATACAGGAAGGCCACCGGCAGGCCGCCCGGCAGCGCGTCGAGAAACGCCTTGACCGCCGCCGGCCCGCCCAGCGAGGCCGCCAGCAGCCACACCTGCCGGGCGGGTTCACCCGCCTGCAGCGGTGTGTTGGCCAGCAGCGCCGGCAATTCGATGCGACCGGGGCGCTGGGCTTCGGCCAGCACGCCATCCAGGCCGCCATCCGCGGCGGCCAGGGCGGGATCGCCGACCAGCTTCTTCAGTTTGCCGACCAGGCGGCGCTCCCAGCGCGGGTAGTGTTCGGAACTGCGCTCCGGCGCGTGGCCCTCGCCGAACAGCACGGGCACCTCGGCGTCGGCCATCAGGGTGTCGATCAGCGGCAGGTCATCGGACTGCATCAGGTCGACCAGCCACAGGTCCGCTTCACAAGCCTGCAACGCCGCATCATCGAGGCGCCCCGGATCGCTGTTGAGCACCACCTGATAGCCGTTGCTGCTCAGGGCCTGCTGCAGCACATGGCGCTGCAGCGACGTGTCGGCGATCACGGCGATACGTGCTGCACTGGATTGGCTCATGAGCGCTTGGTCCATTTCTCGATGGAGCCGAGCAACAGCGACTCCTGGTACGGCTTGCCGAGGTACTCGTTGACGCCGATGCTCATCGCCCGCTCACGGTGTTTCTCACCGGTACGCGAGGTGATCATGATGATCGGCAGGTCCTTGAGGCCTTCGTCGTGGCGAATCAGGTTGGCGACCTCGAAGCCGTCCATGCGCGGCATTTCGATGTCCAGCAGCATGATGTCGGGGCGATGCTCCTGCAGCTGGGCGATGGCATCGACCCCGTCCTTGGCGGTCAGCACGTTCATGCCGTTGCGCTCCAGCAGGCGGCTGGTGACCTTGCGCACGGTGACCGAGTCGTCCACCACCATGACCAGGGTCGGGCGCTCGACCTCGACGTCCGGCACGCTGCCGGCATCGGCCGCCAGACGCGGCCGGACCTGGTACTGCAGGTGGGCGTGCAGCTCGCGGATGGTCGCCAGCAGGTCGAGAATCACCACCACGCGACCGTCGCCGAGGATGGTCGCGCCGGAAATACCCGGGACCGTGGCGAACTGCGGGCCGAGGCTCTTCACCACGATCTCCCGCGAACCGGCCAGAGAGTCCACCTGCACGGCCACGGCGTGTTCGCTGGAACGCACCAGGATCACCGGCAGCGGCAGGCTCTGACCGACCAGCTTGGGATGCTGGCCGTTGTTCAGCAGGTCGCCCAGGTAACGCAGTTCGTAGGCTTGGCCGGCGTATTCGAAGCGCGGCGCATCGGGGCCGTAGTAGCTTTCCAGCTCGTAGGGCGACACGCGCACGATGCCTTCGATGGTGTTCAGCGGGATGGCGTAGAGGTCTTCGCCGGACAGCACCATCAGCGCCCGGTTGACCGAAACGGTGAACGGCAGGCGAATACGGAAGGTGGTGCCTTCGCCGCTGACCGAGTCGATGCTCATCGAACCACCGAGCTGCTTGACCTCGGCGTTGACCACGTCCATGCCCACACCGCGGCCGGAAATCTGCGTGACCTTCTCGGCGGTGGAGAACCCGGCCTCGAGAATGAACTGCAGGATCTCGTGCTCGCTGAGGTCGGCGCCCGCGTCCATCAGACCGCGCTCGATGGCCTTGCGGCGCACCGCATCGAGGTTGATGCCGGCACCGTCGTCGCTGAGCGTCAGCACGATGTCGCCGCCTTCACGGCCCAGCTCCAGGCGAATGCTGCCCTGCTCCGGCTTGCCGGCCTTGCTGCGCACCGCAGCACCCTCGATACCGTGGTCGACGGCGTTGCGCAGCATGTGTTCCAGCGGCGCGACGATACGCTCGAGCACCGTGCGGTCCATCTCGCCATCGGCGTTGCCGACGGTGAACTCGACCTGCTTGCCGAGTTCGCTGGCGACCTGGCGCACGATACGGCGCAGGCGCGGCACCAGGCGATCGAAGGGCACCATGCGCGTGCGCATCAGGCCTTCCTGCAGCTCGGTGTTGACCCGCGCCTGTTGCAGCAGCAGGGTTTCCGCGTCACGGTTACGCGAAGCCAGGGTTTCCTTGAGGTCCAGGAGGTCGGAGGCCGACTCGAACAGGGCTCGCGACAGCTGCTGCAGCTGGGAGTGGCGGTCCATCTCCAGCGGGTCGAACTCCTCGTAACCGGCGCGCTCGGCCTCGGCCTGGTAGCGGCTGAGGATCTGCGCCTGGGTTTCGGTATCCAGGCGGCGCAACTGATCGCGCACGCGGTCGATGGTGGCTTCCATCTCGCTCAGGGTGAAGCCGAAGTCGCTGACCTGCTGCTCGACGCGACCGCGGAAGATCGAGGTTTCACCGGCCAGGTTGACCAGGCCCTCGAGCAGATCGGCGGGCACCTTGACCAGCTCCTGCGGGGCACGCCGCGCGGCGGCCTCCTCGGCAGCCACTTCGGCGCGCTGCACGAACGGCAGCACGCGATTCTCCACCGCGGCCACCGGCAGTTCGCTGGCGGCGACGATGGACGTCACCGCCCGTGCCAGCGGCTGCTCCGGCTCGGCCGCCGGGCGTTCGTCCTGGGGTTGTTGCAGCAGGCGCGTACGCAGCTCGTCGAGACTCTTCTGCAGGCCCTCGAAGCCGGACTGCACGTCGAGGAACAGGCTGTCCGGCCAGGGCGCACCCTGGGTCTGGGCTTCGGTCAGGTGCTGCTCGAGGTCGTGACTCTGGTCACCCAGCTGCTTCTGCCCGGCCAGGCGCGCGCCCCCCTTCAAGGTGTGCAGGATGCGCAGCAGGTCGTCGATGCAACTGGCATCGTCACGCCGCTCTTCCCAGCGACCGATGCCGGCCTCCATGGCCTCGAGTAGGTCGTCGGCTTCCTCGAGGAAGATGTCGAGGATTTCGTCGCCGTCGGCATCGAAGGATTCTTGCGGCGCGGCGCTCAGGGGCACGGCGCGCGGCATGCTGAGCTGCTCGTCCGGGTTGGCGCGCAGGCGACGAATGGTCTCGATCAGCTCGTCGCCGTTCGGCACCTGGCGCTGCGAACGCACGGCGTCGAGCATTTCCGCGAGGCGGTCGTGACAGGCGTGGAGCAGTTCGAACAGCATCGGGCTGGGGCGCAGGCGGCCGTTGCCGAGGTCCTCATAGAGGAACTCCAGCTCGTGGGCCAGATCGCCGATTTCGCGGATCTCGGCCATCCGCGCACCACCCTTGAGGGTGTGCAGGTCACGTTGCAGGGATTCCAGATCGAGGCTGTTGTCGACATCGTCCATCCAGTGGCTCAGGGCCGCGCCGGCGCTGTCGATGATGTCGAAGCCTTCCTCGAGAAAGATCTCGACCAGCTCGGGATCGCGCTCGCTGTGCACAGCCCCCTGCGGCGCCGGTTCGGCATGCATCACCGGCGGCTCGGCCGGCGCCACGATGGGCTCGGCGATGGGCGCTTCGGGCTCCGGCTCGGGCCAGGCATCCGCGGGGTCGATCGCCTCGGGCGCCATCGCGGCGTAGGGCTCGGCGTATTGCTCGTCCTGGCCACCACGCTGGCGGAACTGGCGAATGGCGGCGACCAGCTCGTCGGCCGGCTGCGCCGGCTGGCGGGCCTGCAGGTTGGCGAGCATGGCGCCGAGCAGCCCATGGCCCTGCTGCACGCTGTCGGTGGCGAAGGGGGAAACGCCGTAGCGGCGATCCACCAGCCCTTCGTAGAGGGCTTCCAGTTCGTGGGCCAGTTCGCTGATCGGCGTCACGCCGGCCATGTTGGCACCACCCTTGAGGGTGTGCATGTCGCGTTGCAGCGACGACAGCAGCGTGCGGTTGTCCGGCTCTGCCAGCCAGCGCTGCAGGTTGCCGGCGGCACTGTCGAGGATATCGGCCGCCTCTTCGAGGAAGATCGACTCCAGCTCGTGGTCGTCCGACTCGGCGTCGTCGCCAGACTCGCCGAGCGGCTGTTCGGCAACTTCAGCGGCTTGCAGTTCGCGGGTCGCCTCCTCCAGCTCGACCACCTGCAGGCCCGGCACCTCGCCGGACAGCAGGGCCAGCTTGGCCGGGTCCAGCGCCTCGTCGAACAGCGCGCGCAAGGCGGCTACGCGCTCGGGGCAGGCGCTGACTTCGAGGCCGGCGGCCACCTGGTCCATCATGCTGACCAGCGCTTCGTGGGCCTGCTCGGCTTCGTCGAAGAAGCGCTCGCTGACCGCCAGGCTGCCGTCTTCCACGGCGCCATAGACGTCCAGCAGCGCTTCGCACAGCTCGTCGATCTGCGGCAGCTCGGCCATTTCCGCGCCGCGACCGAGGGTGGTCAGCTCTTCGAGCAGGGTATTGAGCTCCTGGCGCTCGGACGGCTGCGTGCGCCAGCGGCGCAGCAGGTCTTCGGCATCGAGCAGGATGTCCATGCCCTCGGCCAGGAAGATGCTGATCAGTTGCGGATCGCGGCTCTCGCCGTGCTCGTCCTGGCGCTGGCTCTGGGCGTGTTCGAGGCGCTGCTGGTGCAGTTGCTGCACGCGCTGCAGAAAGTCTTCGGTACCCGGAATCGGCCGCAGCGGGTCGCTTTCCAGCTGGGCCAGACCCTGACGGAACAGCGCCTGGGCCTCGACCAGCACCTCGGCTTCGGTCAGGTCCAGGGGCACCAGGTTGACCTTGAACTCCTTGACCATCTTCTCCAACGGCGCGGCCACTTCCGCCATCGGCAGGATGCCGGCCATGTAGGCACTGCCCTTGAGGGTGTGCAGGGCACGCTGCAGGTCATCGGTCACCGGCTGCGGCATTTCCCGGGCGCAGTCGTCGAGAAAGGCGGCCAGGGTGTCGAGGTGGTTTTCCGCCTCGTTGCGGAAGATCTCCAGCAACTGCGGGTCCAGCCCGGCCGGTTCGTCATGGGCCGGTGCGGCAGCCTCGATCTCGCCCGCGGGCTCGGCTACCGCAGCAGCCGGGGCGTCATGCTTTGGGAGGTTCAGCCCCTTGGCCAGGGCATGGGCGTCGGCCGCCAGGCGGTCGACGTCATCACGCTGGCGCTGGGCCTGGGCGGCGAACTCTTCGACCAGCTCGGGCGTCAGCGCGACGACCTGGTTGATCACCTGCTTGACCTCGTCACCCGGCTGGATGCTGCGGTCGAGCACCCGGTTGAGCAGGTTCTCGATCGACCACGCCAGCTCGCCGATGACCAGGGCGCGCACCATGCGGCCACTGCCCTTGAGGGTGTGGAAGGCGCGGCGGATCTCGGTCAACGCCTCGCGGTCGTCGGTGTCGGCGCACCAGCGCGGCAGGAACTCGGCGATGGTTTCCAGCACCTCGCCGGCTTCCTCGATGAATACCTCGCGCAGCTCCTCGTCGATGGGTTCCTCATCGGCAGGCGGCGGCAGCAGGCTGGGCGGCACATCCGCCGCCGGCGGGTTGATCGCCTGCACCGGTGCGGCCATCACATCGGCCATCGACAGGGGCTTTTCGCCCTCCGGCTCCTCGACCACGGGCGCCTCGGGCAAACCGGGCAGCTCGACTTCCGGCAACTGCAGGTCGGCCAGGTCGACTTCGTTCCACTGCGGTTCGCCGCTCCCATCCAGGTCCAGCGACTCGAGTTCCAGCGGCTGTTCTTCGAAGCCCTGGGCGGGCAGGTCGAGTAGCGGCAGCTCGGCGGCAGTCGGCTCGGCAGCACTCGGCTCGAGGCCGCTCTGCAGTTCGTCGAGCGACCACAGCTCGTCTTCGGCACGGCTGTGCGACTCGGGCGCGGCGGCCGGCTTATCGTCGAGATCGAAGGACCAGGTCTCGTCGGCGACGGATGCCGGTTGTTCGGCAACCGGCAGCATCTCCAGCTCGCCAAGCTCCAGCGGCTCGGCTGAGAGCAGGAAGTCGTCATCCTGCTTCGCGGTGCCCGGCGCTTCGTCCAGCAGCTCGCCGTCATCCAGCGACCAGGCATCATCGGCTACCGCGGCCTTGGCATCGGCGTAGGGGTCGTCGCCCAGTTCGCTCAGGTCGAGTGCGTAGGGGTCGGTCGCGGCGTCGGCGGGCTCAGGCGTCAGCGCCTGGGGCTGCTCGTCGACCAGCGACCAGCTGGTGGCCTGCGCTGTCTCGCTCAAGGTCTCGGTCGCCTGCTCGCCGGGCTCGATCACCTCGGCATGCAGCTCAGGCAGCTCGGCCGGCGCAGAAGCCTGGGGCTCGGCGGCTTGTTCATCCTGCGGCCAGTGCGTATCGGCCACATCGCCAGCCAGGTCGACCGCCTCACTGGACAGCTGCGGCTGTTCGAAAGCCGGCTCGTCCAGCAGGGGCAGCTCACCGGCAACCGGCTCGGCCGCTGCATCCGCCTCGGCGCCGTCGGCAGCGGGAGCAGCCAGCACGTCGATATCGTGCAGCGGATCGTCCAGCGGGGCCGGCTCGTCTTCGACGGGGGCGTCGAGGATCGAGGGCTTTTCCTGCAGTGGATAGCCCAGCGCGCCGAGGCTTTCCTCGGCAACGTCGAGAATCAGGTCGCCCTGGGTGGCGTGGTCTTCGGACAGGCGCTCCAGGTAATACTCGACGCTGGTGATGGCATCGGCCAGGGTGTCGAGGTTCTGCCAGTTCGGCACCGCCTTGCGGGCCAGCAGCTGTTCCTGGATGTAGCGGTTGCAGGCATTGAGCAGCGCCGCGGCACGCTCCAGCGGAATCATCGCCAGCCCGCCACGCACCTGGGTCAGCAGTTCCGGCACACGGGCCAGATGATCGTGATTCCACTGCGAGGCGATGAACTCGATGATCGCGTCCTTGGCCTGCTCCAGGCCGTTGCGCGCTTCCTTGATCACCAGCTGGTGGATCTGCCCGACATCGGTGGTAGGCAGGTGGCTTTCTTCGCGCTTGTTGCCCTCGTTCTGGCCGACCATGCCGGTCAGCGTCGCTTCGACGTAGAGCAGCGCACCGGCGACGTCCATCAGCACCGCGTCGCTTGGCGACTGGGTGCCTTCGGTGAGGGCGCGTACCACGTCGAGCTGGTCGACGATGACCTTGCGCGGCTGGGCGAAGCCGAGCACCGCCAGGGTGTCGGCGATCTGCTTGAGCGGCACCAGCAGCGCCTGTAGCTCGTTGACCTGGGCGCGGTCGCTGCGCACGAACAGGTCGAGGCTGTCCTTGACCCGCACCAGCTCCTCACAGAGCGCGGCCACCACCGAGCGCATGGCATCGCGGTCGGGGCCGGCCAGACGGGCCCGCTCCTCGTCGACCACGCCCTCGCCGGGCAGCGCTTCGTCGAGGTTGTAGCGCTCGCGCAGCACCCGGTTGCGCGGCGACTGCGACGAGGCCTTGGCGACGTAGAACAGCAGGTTCTTGGTGAGTTCGTCCGGCGCGCTCTGGTTGATGCCGTCGGCGCCCTGCTCGGTCAGGCGCTTGAGCTCCTTGTCGACCTGGCGCAGCAGCGTGCGCACCGAGGTGCCGTTGGCGATGCTGCCGTTGGACAGGCCCTCGACCACACCGGAGGCGATCTGCCACAGCGACTCCAGCGGCGAGTGCTTGCACAGGGTTTCCAGGCGCGCGAACACCCGCGCCATGTAACCGAGGTTGGTGCCCATGTCCTGCTGGCGGATGACCCCCACCAGCGCCACCTGCAGCATCTGCCGTAGCTTGCGCAGCAGGGCCGGCAGTTCGGCGGTGCGCAATTGGGTCAGCGACTCGGGCGACAAGGCCGCGGCACGGCTGGACAGATCCGGGGAGAACAGGCTGGTTTCCGACAGCAGCTTCTCGCCCCGCGCCGCGCGCAGGTCGTTGAGCAGCGGCAGCACCACCATGGGCAGGTCGCGGCGCGCGGTCTGGATGCGGTCCAGGTACACCGGCAGCTGCAGGATGGCCTGCATCAGCACTTCCAGCGCTTCGCCCTGGTTGGCCACGCGACCGTCGATCAGCGCCTGAGCCAGGTGCTCCATCTCCTCGGCGAGCAAGGCCGCGCCGAAGAACTCGACCATCTGCAGGGTGCCGTGAACCTGATGCACGTAGGTCTGGCAGAAGCGCATGCGCGTCGAATCCTGCGGATTCTCGACGAACGCCTCCAGTGCCTGTCGCGCCTGCTTCAGGGTTTCCGCGATTTCGCCCTTGACCCACTCCAGGGCGACATAGTCGTGCCGATCACCCATACACACTCCGTCTCTTAGCCCTTGCGGGTATACGCCAGCACTCGCTCATCGGCCACCGGAAGCATGTCCGGGTGCTGCCAGCCGACCACTTCACCGACCCCGATCACCAGCAAGCCACCCGGCGCCAGGCACTCGGCCAGGCGGTTGAGGATCTCGCGGCGTCGCCAGCGGCGAAAATAGATCAGCAAGTTCTGACAAAAAATAACGTCCATGCCGGTCATTGGCGCCTTGTCCAACTCCAGCACGTTGAGCCTGGCGCAGCACACCCGTGCGGCCAGTTCCGGCAAAACCTTGAAGCGTTCATCACCCTGGCGCGTGAAATAGCGCGCGCGCAGGTCTTCATCCAGCGGTTGCAGCCGGCGTCCGTCGTACAGGCCTTCCCGGGCCTTGGCCAGGGCGCTGCGGCTGATGTCGGTGCCGGTGACCCCGAATCGCCCCTGCGGCCCCAGCGCTTCGCTGGCACCGATGGCCAGCGAGTAGGCTTCCTCACCGCTCGAGCAGCCCACGCTCCAGATCGCCAGGGGCTTGTCCAGGCCCTGCTCGCCGCGCCGGGCGACGTAGGCCTGGTACACCTCGAACGAAGCCGGATGCCGGTAGAAACGGGTTTCCTGTACGGTCAGCCGATCCAGCAGGTTCGCCCATTCCACGGCGCCGCGCGGGCCATCGGTGACCTGCCGGTAGTAGCTGGCGTAGTCGGCGATGCCCAGTTCGCGCATGCGCGTGCTCAGGTTGGTCTGCAGAAACACCCGGCGCTGCTCGTTGACCACCATGCCCAGGCGCGCTTCCAGCAACTGCTGCCAGTCGCGGAACTCCGTGGCGGACATGTCCGCTACTGGCTGCAAGGCCCAGACGCCTGACTGCATGATGAAACCCTCGCTCGAGCACGCGACCGCCGCCTGGTGCATCGTTCAATGCGCCAGACGGCAGAGGATCACGCCTGCTCGCCGTCGTTTGGCAGGTTGAAACCGGACACCGAGTTGCGCATTTCACTGGCCATCTTGGCCAGGTTACCAATGCTCTTGGCGGTCGCGGTGGTACCGGACGAGGTCTGCGAGGTGATCTCCTGAATCACGTTCATGGTGTTGGAGATGTGGCCGGCAGACGATGCCTGCTGACGCGCCGCGTTGGAAATGTTCTGGATGAGTGCGGCGAGGGTCTTGGATACCTTCTCGATCTCTTCCAGGGCCACACCCGCGTCCTGCGCCAGGCGTGCACCGCGTACCACTTCGGAAGTGGTCTGCTCCATAGAGATGACCGCTTCGTTGGTGTCGGTCTGAATGGTCTTTACCAGCGCCTCGATCTGCTTGGTCGCGCCGGAGGAACGTTCGGCGAGGCGTTGTACCTCGTCCGCTACCACGGCGAAGCCGCGGCCGGCGTCACCGGCCATGGAGGCCTGGATCGCGGCGTTCAGGGCGAGGATGTTGGTCTGGTCGGCGATGTCGTTGATCAGGCTCACGATGTCACCGATCTCCTGGGACGATTCACCGAGACGCTTGATTCGCTTCGAGGTGTCCTGGATCTGCTCACGGATGTTGTCCATGCCGGTGATGGTGTTGTGTACGACTTCGTTGCCCTTGTTGGCGATGGCTACGGAGCGTTCCGCTACCGCGGAGGATTCCGAGGCGTTCGCCGATACCTGGTCAATCGACACGGCCATTTCGTTGATCGCCGCCGACGCCCCGGCGATTTCCTGGGCCTGGTGCTCGGAAGCCTCGGCCAGGTGCATGGCGGTAGCCTGGGTTTCCTGGGCGGCGCCAGCCACCTGCACGGCGGTCATGTTGATCGTCGCGACCAGTTCGCGCAGCTGGTCGATGGAATAGTTGATGGAGTCGGCGATGGCGCCGGTGAAGTCTTCGGTTACCGTCGCCGCCACCGTCAGGTCACCGTCGGCGAGGTCGGCGATCTCATCGAGCAGACGCAGAATCGCGGTCTGGTTACGTTCGTTCTTCTCGGCGGTTTCGGCCAGTCGACGGTTGGTCTCCTGCACCATCAACAGGCCGATGATCAGAATCGAACCCAGTGCCAGGGCGCCCAGCACGTAACCGGCGATGGTGTTCAGGGAGCGGCCGGAGGCCAGCCCTTCGAAGCCCTCGGACAGGGTCGAGGCCTTGTCGAGCAGGGTCTGCGAAACGGTGAAGATGGTGTTGGCCGATTCACGAACCTGGAACAGCTCCGGCGAGGTTTCGAGAATCTCGTCCACGGAACCGGAAATGAATTCGAACAGCTCGGAAATCTCCGCCAGACGTTCCAGGGCTTCCTGGTCGCTGACCTTGGTGATCTCCATGGCCGCGTTGCCTTCCTGCATGGCGTTGAGCACGCGACCGAACAGGCTGGCGTCGCGACCGAACATGTCGGCGGCCTGGACCGAATCCTGGTCACCGGCCAGCACCTTGTTCACCGAGCCGAGAATACGTTCGGCGAGCAGCGACTGACGCTGGGCAACCGATACCTGGGCAGCGGGCGCGCCGCTTTCCAGCAGGATGTCGACCACTTCCTCGTACTCGACCTGCAGCTGCGGAATGGTTTCGGCCAGGGTGGCGGCCACCTGGTGCAGCGACAGAACGGTCTGTTCACTGGCCAGAATGGCGTCGGCGTTCTGCCGCAGGGCATCCCAGTCCTGCTGCACGGCGGCCATCTGCGCCTGCACCGAGGCCGGCGCGGCGGGCAGGCCGGTCTGCGCGTTGCCATCGGTCAGGTAGGCCCAGCGGGTCTGGAAGTCGTTGCGCGCATCGCGCAACAGGGCGAAGGCTTCGGCCTTGCCCGCGGCGGATTCGGTGGCGTCCTTGGCGATACGCTGGGACAGTACGCGCAGCTCGCCCGCATGGCCGAGGTACTCGGTGTCGTAGTTGCTCTGCGTGTTCATGTACGCGAAGTTGGCGAACAGCATCACGATCGAAACGATCAGGACGACGAACAGCCCCGCCACGAGTGCACCGACCCGTGTCCCCGCCAGTACGTTGTTGGAGATTACTTTTTTCATTATCTGGCCCCCGCCTGGACCCTACCGCACTTCGAATTCCATCTAACGTCAGAAGGCTGGCTGCGCCGCCCCCACCGAAAAGCTATCTGTATGCCACGTCGCCAAACTCTGGGGCCTGGGCCAGCGCATGAGGGCTGAACACCAACCAGGGCTGCTCGCGCTGGAACACACCGTGAATGAATGGTGCGATGGACGCCTCGAGCGCTGGCAACTGCTCGGAAAAGGTATCCACCGCAAAATGCTGCATGCCGAACACCTCGTCGACCGTCAGGCCGGCGAAGACGTCCTGGTGATCGACCACCAGCACCCGCCGCTGCTTGCGCAGGGGCGACAGCTCGCCGCCGAAAAAGCCGCACAGGTCCATCACCGGCAGCAATCGTCCACGCACGTTGGCCACGCCCTTGACCCAGCTTTTCACGCCGGGCAGCAAGGTATGCCGTGGCTCGTGCAACACTTCACCGACCTCACCCATCGGTGCGACGAAAAACCGCTCGCCCATGCGAAAGCCAATGCCACTCCAGGTCTGCACCGCCACCTGCTGCGACGGCAGGCCCGCTGCCAATGCGCGGCAGCGCTGCTCGATGCCGAGAAGGAGCTGAAAGGGGCTGCGTGTCTCTGACATGCCTGTCGTGACCTTCTTCTTTTGTCGTGTCGCGCTGCGCGGCCTCAGCCGGCGAGCACCGCGTTCAGTGTCTTCAGCAGCGTAGCTTCGTCCACCGGCTTGGTCAGGTAGTCCTTGGCGCCCTGGCGCTTGCCCCAGACCTTGTCGGTTTCCTGATCCTTGGTGGTGACGATGATCACCGGGATGTGGCTGGTCTCGGCATCCTTGGTCAGCTGCCGGGTGGCCTGGAAGCCATTGAGCCCGGGCATGACGATGTCCATCAGCACCACATCGGGTTTTTCCTGGCGTGCCAGGGCGACGCCGTCGGCGCCGTTTTCGGCCTTGAGTACCTGGTGGCCGTGCTTTTCCAGCATGGCGGTCAGCTTGTACATTTCGGTCGGCGAGTCATCAACAATCAGAATTCGAGCCATGATGTTTCCCAATACATGAAGAGAGGCGGTTGTAGCGACAGCCGGGCGTCAGGACGCCTGCTCGACCGGAGAGAACTCCGGCACGTGGGTCTTGATCGCGCCGAGCAGCTCTTCCTTGCTGAATGGCTTGGTCAGGTATTGATCAGAACCGACGATACGCCCCTTGGCCTTGTCGAACAGGCCGTCCTTGGACGACAGCATGATAACGGGGGTGGACTTGAAGGCACTGTTGTTCTTGATCAACGCACAGGTCTGATAGCCGTCGAGACGCGGCATCATGATGTCGACGAAGATGATGTTCGGATGGGTGTCGGCGATCTTCGCCAGGGCATCGAAACCATCCACAGCGGTGATCACGTCACAGCCCACCTTTTTCAGCAGGGTTTCCGCTGTACGACGAATCGTCTTCGAGTCGTCGATCACCATCACCCTCAAGCCTTCCGAATGCTGTTCCATGTCTGCCCTGCCACCACTTCGGTGAGTCGTTGTATTACGCCATATCCAGTGCGCCGGAGGCCCTGAAACCAATGGGCCCGGCCCATCGCTGGGCCTTTTTAGCACACTCTCCACATGCAAGCCATCGGCCTGGTCGCCCTTGACCACCAGCCCCGTCAGCGCCACCCTTGGCGCCCATCCCTGCTACCTTCGCGGCTGCTTCGCACCGCCCTCTACGGAGATACCTCAATGAGCGTTCGGCTCGGCATCGTCATGGATCCCATCGCACAGATCGCCTACAAGAAGGACAGCTCGCTGGCCATGCTGCTGGCTGCCCAGGCGCGCGGCTGGAGCCTCTTCTATATGGAGCAGAAGGACCTCTACCAGGCCGCCGGTGTCGCCCGCGGCCGTACCCGCCCGCTCAAGGTGTTCGCCGATCCCCAGCGCTGGTTCGAGTTCGGTGACGAGCAGGACCTGCCCCTGGCCGACCTCGACGTGATCCTGATGCGCAAGGACCCGCCCTTCGATAACGAATTCGTCTATTCAACCTACCTGCTCGAACAGGCCGAGGAAGCCGGCACCCTGGTGGTCAACCGCCCCCAGAGCCTGCGCGACTGCAACGAGAAGTTCTTCGCCACACGCTTTGCGCAGTACACGCCGGAAACCATCGTCAGCCGTAGACCCGACATTCTGCGTGATTTTGCGCGACAGCACCGTGACATCATTCTCAAACCCCTCGATGGAATGGGCGGATCGATGATTTTTCGTCACCGCGAGGGCGACCCGAACCTGTCGGTGATCCTCGAGGCCCTCACCGCCCACGGCAGCCAGCAGATCATGGCACAGCGTTACCTGCCGGCCATCGTCGACGGCGACAAGCGTATTCTGATGATAGACGGTGAACCGGTGCCCTACTGCCTGGCGCGCATACCGGCCAGCGGCGAAACCCGTGGCAACCTGGCCGCCGGCGGTCGCGGCGAAGCCCGCCCGCTCACCGAGCGCGACCGCGAAATCGCCGCTGCCGTCGGCCCGAGCCTGCGCGAACGCGGCCTGCTGTTCGTCGGCCTGGACGTGATCGGCGACCGCCTCACCGAGATCAACGTCACCAGCCCGACCTGCATTCGCGAGATCGATGCGGCCTTCGACACGCGCATCGGCGAACAGCTGATGGACAAGATTGCCGAAAAGCTCAATGCGCGGAGTGCTTCATAGACTTTTGCCCATCGCCTCGGCAGACTGCGCGGCAACCCAGGGTCTGCTGACGTTTCAGCACGACCGTGCCGAACCGTTGACAGCTCCGACGACAGACAGTGATGAACGCCACAGCCACCCCTCCCGATCTCAACTCTTCCGGCGTTCGTCCGGCGGATCGGCTGGGGTTCACCCTGTTCCTGGCGGCGGTGCTGCACGCCGCACTGATTCTCGGCGTCGGCTTCACCTTCGCCGAGCCCGGGCAGATCAGCAAGACCCTGGAAATCACCCTGTCCACCTTCAAGAGCGATGAACAGCCCAAGGAGGCGGAGTTCCTCGCCCAGGACAACCAGCAGGGCAGCGGCACCCTGGACAAGAAGGCCGCGCCGACCACCACCGAACAGGCGCCCTTCCAGGACACCGAAGTGCGCAAGGTGACGCCCGCCGCCGCACCGCCACCGCCAGCCGTCAAGCCCGAAGCGCCGAAAGCCGCGGTGACCACCCGCGCCCCGCAGCAGCAGAAGGCCCCGGCCAAGCGCGAGGAAACCAAGCCGACGCCGCCGAGCCCGCAGGCGCCTTCATTCGACAGCGCGCAACTGTCCGCCGAGATCGCCAGCCTGGAAGCCGAGCTGTCTGACCAGGTGCAGCAGTACGCCAAGCGGCCGAAGATCCACCGCCTCAACGCCGCCTCGACCATGCGCGACAAGGGCGCCTGGTACAAGGACGAATGGCGCAAGAAGGTCGAGCGCATCGGTAACCTCAACTACCCGGACGACGCGCGCCGCCGGCAGATCCACGGCAGCCTGCGCCTGCTGGTGTCGATCAACCGCGACGGCAGCCTGTACGAAGTGATGGTGCTGGAGTCTTCCGGCGAGCAGGTACTCGATCAGGCCGCCATGCGCATCGTGCGCCTGGCCGCGCCCTACGCGCCGTTCACCGGCGACCTGGCCGACATCGACCGCCTGGAGATCATCCGCACCTGGCGTTTCGAGCGTGGCGACCGCCTGTCGAGCAACTGACGAGGCCCCAGGGTTTTCGGCCTTACGTGCAGCTTGTAGCTTGCGTCGCGCAGCTTCAAACTAGCGGCCATGAAAGACGCCAGCCCAAGCATTCTCAAACACCACTTTCTGATCGCCATGCCGCACATGGACGATCCGAATTTCGCGCATACCGTGATCTACCTGATTGATCACAACGACCAGGGTGCCATGGGCCTGGTGATCAACCGCCCCAACGGCCTGAACCTGGCCGACGTGCTTGAGCAGCTGCGCCCCGATAGCCAGCCCGCGGGTCTGTGCCAGAGCCTGCCGATCTTCAGCGGCGGCCCGGTGCAGACCGATCGCGGCTTCGTCCTGCACCCCGAGGGCCCGCAGTTCCAGGCCACGGTCAACCTGGGCGAGCTGGGCCTGTCGACCTCCCAGGATGTGCTGTTCGCCATCGCCGAAGGCCACGGCCCGGCCAATCATCTGATCGCCCTCGGCTATGCCGGCTGGGGCGCCGGCCAGCTGGAGGCCGAGTTGGCCGACAATGCCTGGCTGACCTGCCCGGCAAGCCCGGCGATCCTCTTCGAAACCCCCTACGACCAGCGCCTGGGCGCGGCGGCCGCGCTGCTCGGCATCGACCTCAACCTGCTCACCGCCCAGGCGGGCCACGCCTGATGGCCGAGGTCGATAAACAATCGCTGCGCCTGTTGCTCGGCTTCGACTACGGCACCAAGCAGATCGGCGTCGCCGTCGGCCAGCCGATCACCGGCTCGGCCCGCGAGCTGTGCATCCTCAAGGCCCAGAACGGTGTGCCGGACTGGCAGAAGGTCGAGGCGCTGATCAAGGAGTGGCAACCCGATGCCATCGTCGTCGGCCTGCCGCTGAACATGGATGGCACGCCAAGCGACATGAGCGAGCGCGCCGAGAAGTTCGCCCGCCGCCTCAATGGCCGTTTCAACCTGCCGGTCTTCACCCACGACGAACGCCTGACCACCTACGCCGCCAAGGGCGAGCGCCTGCAACAGGGGCAGACCGGCGGCTACCGCCAGCGCCCGGTCGACGCCCTGGCCGCCGCCCTGCTGTTGCAGGGCTGGCTGGAAGAAAACTGCCTGGGCTGACCCGGCCACAAGGAGCTTTAGATGAGCCTACCCAACCCCGCCGACCTGCTGCCGCAGATGGCCACCTCGCTGAGCAGCCACCTGAACCGCCGGCAGATCGCCACGCCTCGCTTCATCGGCATCCGCACCGGCGGCGTGTGGGTGGCCCAGGCGCTGCTCGAACAGCTGGGCCGCGACGAGCCGCTCGGCGTGCTCGACGTGTCCTTCTACCGCGACGACTTCACCCAGAACGGCCTGCATCCGCAGGTGCAGCCGTCCGAGCTGCCGTTCGAGATCGAAGGCCAGCACCTGGTGCTGATCGACGACGTGCTGATGAGCGGGCGCACCATCCGCGCCGCATTGAACGAGTTGTTCGACTACGGCCGCCCCGCCAGCGTGACCCTGGTCAGCCTGCTCGACCTGGACGCCCGCGAGCTGCCGATCCGCCCCGACGTGGTCGGCGCGACGCTGTCGCTGGCGGCCGATCAGCGGGTAAAATTGTCCGGCCCCGCGCCCTTCACCCTCGAACTCCAGACGCTTTCCGACCAAGGCCGTCCGCAATGACCGCACTCGATGCCAAGCGCCCGCTGCAACTGAACGACCAGGGCCAGTTGCGCCACTTCCTGTCCCTCGACGGTCTGCCCCGCGAGCTGCTGACGGAAATCCTCGACACCGCCGACTCCTTCCTGGAAGTCGGTGCCCGCGCCGTGAAGAAGGTCCCGCTGCTGCGCGGCAAGACGGTATGCAACGTGTTCTTCGAGAACTCCACGCGCACCCGTACCACCTTCGAACTGGCCGCCCAGCGCCTGTCCGCCGACGTGATCAGCCTTAACGTGTCGACCAGCTCGACCAGCAAGGGCGAGACGCTGTTCGACACCCTGCGCAACCTGGAAGCCATGGCCGCCGACATTTTCGTGGTGCGCCATGCCGGCTCCGGTGCCGCGCACTTCATCGCCGAGCACGTGTGCCCGAACCTGGCGATCATCAACGGTGGCGACGGCCGCCACGCGCACCCGACCCAGGGCATGCTCGACATGCTTACCATCCGTCGCCACAAGGGCAGCTTCGAGAACCTCTCGGTGGCCATCGTCGGCGACATCCTGCATTCGCGGGTGGCGCGCTCCAACATGCTGGCGCTCAAGACCCTGGGCTGCCCGGACATCCGCGTGATCGCGCCGAAGACCCTGCTGCCCATCGGCCTGGAAGAAAGCTACGGCGTGCGGGTGTTCAGCGACGCCAACGAAGGCCTCAAGGATGTCGACGTGGTGATCATGCTGCGCCTGCAGCGCGAGCGCATGACCGGCGGCCTGCTACCCAGCGAGGGCGAGTTCTACCGCCTGTTCGGCCTGACCGAACAGCGCCTCGCGCTGGCCAAGCCCGATGCCCTGGTCATGCACCCGGGGCCGATCAACCGCGGCGTGGAGATCGAGTCGGCGGTGGCCGACGGCCCGCAATCGGTGATCCTCAACCAGGTCACCTACGGCATCGCCATCCGCATGGCCGTGCTGTCCATGGCCATGAGCGGCCAGAACGCACAACGCCAACTCAACGCTGAGGAGCACAACTGATGCGTACCCGTATCCTCGGCGCCCGCGTCATCGACCCGAGCAGCGGCCTCAATCAGGTCGCCGACCTGTATATAGAAGGTGGCAAGCTGAGCGCCATCGGCCAGGCGCCGGACGGCTTCGAAGCCGACCAGACCCTGGACGCCGGCGGCCTAGTCGCAGCGCCCGGCCTGGTCGACCTGTCGGTGGCCCTGCGCGAGCCCGGCTACAGCCGCAAGGGCAGCATCGCCAGCGAAACCCTGGCCGCCGCTGCCGGCGGCGTCACCAGCCTGTGCTGCCCGCCGATCACCAAGCCGGTGCTGGACACCTCGGCGGTGGCCGAGCTGATCCTCGACCGCGCCCGCGAAGCCGGCCACGCCAAGGTGTTTCCCATCGGCGCCCTGAGCAAGGGGCTCGATGGCGAGCAACTCGCCGAGCTGGTCGCCCTGCGCGATGCCGGCTGCGTGGCGTTCGGCAATGGCCTGAACAATTTCCGCAACGCACGCACCCTGCGCCGCGCCCTGGAATACGCGGCCACCTTCGACCTCACGGTGATCTTCCACTCCCAGGATCACGACCTCGCCGAAGGCGGCCTGGCCCACGAAGGCGCCACGGCCAGCTTCCTCGGCCTGTCGGGCATCCCGGAAACCGCCGAGACCGTGGCCCTGGCGCGCGACCTGCTGCTGGTCGAGCAAAGCGGCGTGCGCGCCCATTTCAGCCAGCTGACCAGCGCCCGTGGCGCCCAGCTGATCGCCGATGCCCAGGCCCGCGGCCTGCCGGTGACCGCCGACGTGGCGCTGTACCAGTTGATCCTCACCGACGAAGCGCTGATCGACTTCTCCAGCCTCTATCATGTGCAACCGCCGCTGCGCACCCGCGCGGATCGCGACGGCCTGCGCGAGGCGGTGAAGAGCGGCGTGATCAGCGCCATTTCCAGCCATCACCAACCCCACGAGCTGGACGCCAAGCTGGCGCCGTTCGGCGAAACCGAGCCAGGCATCAGCGGTGTGCAGTTGCTGCTGCCGCTGGCCATGACCCTGGTACAGGACGGCCTGCTGGACCTGCCGACCCTGCTCGCCCGCCTGAGCAGCGGCCCGGCCCAGGCATTGCGCCTGCCGGTCGGTCAGCTGAAGGCAGGTCAGGCGGCGGATATCCTGCTGTTCGATCCGCAAGCCTCCACCGTGGCCGGCGAAAGCTGGTACTCCAAGGGCCGCAACAGCCCGTTCCTTGGCCATTGCCTGCCCGGCCAGGTGCGCTACACCCTGGTGGACGGGCATATCAGCTTCCAAGGCTGATCCGCCACCGGCTCATGTGGGAGCGGGCCATGCCCGCGAAATAATCCGCATCAACCAGGCATCCATGTCGCCCCAAGGGCCGGCAGCGATGCCTGGCTTCACCTTACAGCAACCCTATCCATTGCGCGCATTCTCGATCGACACCTGGTTGTTCAGCGTCCACAGGTCGTAGAGCACGCCGACCAGAAACAGCCCGCCGGTCAGCAGATAGAGGATCCCGGTGATCCACTTGCCCTGGTACATGCGGTGCGCGCCGAAGATGCCCAGAAAGGTCAGCAGGATCCAGGCGACGTTGTAGTCGATCCGCCCGGACGTGAAACGCAGGTCCGCTTCCCGATCCATCGCCGGGATCAGGAACAGGTCGATGATCCAGCCAATGAACAGCAGGCCCAGGGTGAAAAACCAGATGGTGCCGGTCACCGGCTTGCCGTAATAGAAGCGGTGCGCACCGAGAAAGCCGAAGATCCACAGCAGGTAGCCGATGATCTTGCTGTGGGTATCAGGACGCTGCATCAGATTCTCCAGTCATATAGGTTGATTCGCTTCGATCCAGGGCGACGGCGCAGGTTTCGCCTTTCACCGACGAGACGGCCTTGCGGGAACCGTAGGCTTACCGAATACTGTACATAAATACAGCTATCGAATCGTTACCCATGGAATTGATCGAAAAGCTCACGGTACTCGCCGACGCCGCCAAATACGATGTTTCCTGCGCCAGCAGCGGCGCGCCCAAACGCAGCTCGAAAGGCCAGAGCGGCATGGGCGCCACCGACGGCATGGGCATCTGCCACAGTTTCACACCGGACGGGCGCTGTGTCGCGCTGTTGAAAATCCTGCTGACCAATTTCTGCCTGTACGATTGCCAGTACTGCGTCAACCGCCGCTCCAGCGACGTGCCCCGCGCACGCTTCACACCCGAGGAAGTGGTCACCCTGACCCTGGATTTCTACCGCCGCAACTGCATCAGCGGGCTGTTTCTCAGTTCCGGCATCATTCGCTCGGCAGACTACACCATGGAGCAGCTCAACCGGGTCGCCAAGCTGCTGCGCGAAGAACACGAGTTTCGCGGTTATATCCACCTCAAGACCATCCCCGACGCCTCACCGGAACTGATCGCCGAGGCGGGCCGCTACGCCGATCGCCTCAGCGTCAACATCGAGCTGCCCACCGAAACCAGCCTGATCCGCCTGGCACCGGAAAAGAGCGTGGCGCCGATCAAGCAGGCCATGGGCACCATTCGCAATGGCGTCGAGGAGGCCGACAGCGAGAAGCGCGCGCCGGCCTTCGCACCAGCCGGGCAGAGCACGCAGATGATCGTCGGCGCCGATGCCACCGACGACAGCACCATCCTGCACACCGCACAGTCGCTGTATGGCGATTTTCGCCTCAAGCGTGTCTATTACTCGGCCTTCAGTCCGATCCCGCAAAGCCCCAAGAGCGTGCCCTTCGAAGCGCCGCCCCTGCTGCGCGAACACCGCCTGTACCAGGCGGACTTCCTGATGCGCGGCTACGGCTTCAAGGCCACCGAACTGCTCGACGGCCCCGGCAACCTGGCCCTGGATATCGACCCCAAGCTGGCCTGGGCGCTGAACAATCGCCAGCACTTTCCCGTCGACCTCAACCGCGCCGACGTGACCCTGATCGCCCGCATCCCCGGCATCGGTGTGCTCAGCGCCCAGCGTCTGGTGGCCCTGCGCCGCCAGAAACGCATCCGCTTCGAAGACGTCGGCCGCCTGCGCTGCGTGCTGGAAAAGGCCAAGCCATTCATCGTCACCCAGGACTACCGCCCGGCTCAGGCGACCCGCGAATCCCTGGTACTGCGTCAGCAATTGAGCGAAGCGCCGCAGCAGATGGGGCTGTGGTGATGTATTCGGTGTGTTTCGACGGCAGCTTCGATGGCTGGCGCGAAGCGGCCAGAACGCAGCTGCGCCGCGGCATGGCCCCGCATCAACTGAGCTGGGTGCAGGACAGCCAGGAAAATCACGACCTGTTCGGCCAGCTGGACGAGCCGCCACCGGCCGTGGCGGCTGATCGCCCGGTGCGCGTCCCGCGCACCTTGATCGATCAGCTGGAAAGCGCCGCCCGCTTTCGCTGCGCCCAGCGTTGGGCGCTGCTGTACCGCATCCTCTGGCGCGTCGCCAACGGCGACCAGGCCGCCATGCTGGCCGGCGATATCGATGGCAGCGAACTGCACGCCCGCCTCAAGGCGGTCCGTCGCGAGGCGCACCACCTGCACGCCTTCCTGCGCTTCAAGCCACGGGACGCCAGCGCCGGCGGGCCGGAGCTGGTGGCCTGGCACGAACCGGCCCACGACATTCTCGCCAGCGCCTCGGGGCACTTCGCCGAGCGCCTTGGCCGGCAGACCTGGCTGATCGCCACGCCGGACGACGGTGTGTACTGGGACGGTGAGAAGCTGCGCCACGCCAACCCCTGCCCACCGCAATGGCAGCAACTGGCCCAAGGTACCGATGATCGCAACGAAGCGATGTGGCTGGCCTACTACGGCAGCACCTTCAACCCGGCGCGGCTCAATCGCAGTGTGCTGGAAACCAATATGCCGGTGCGCTTCTGGCGCAACCTGCCGGAAGGCCCGCTTATCCCCCGCCTGATGAGCCAGGCTCGCGCCGGCGCTCAGGCCGATGGCCAGGCCCAGGCCGTGGCCGCGCAGCCCGGCAAACGCATCCATGCAGATGCCGAGAAAGTGCTGCCGGTACGGCAGTGAACCCAGGTCAGCCATGGCGTCGTCTACGCTGTGATTTCTGAACTGCCTATACGGCAGTGAACGTTACGGGCAGGTCTAGGCAGGCCGGCTGCATTTTCTGAGCTGCCTATACGGCAGTGAACGGTCAGTTCCTCGTGCCGGGAGCCGGCGTTGGATTCTGAGCTGCCCATACGGCAGTGAACACCAACAGCGCTTTCGCAAAGGCCGCCCGCAGCTCAACTACGCCTTGCTGCCAGAGCGTGACGACGAATTCTTCCAGCGCGACGAAGAGGACAGCACCTGGCGACACTTGGACAAAAACCTGCTGACCAATCTGTCGCTGCACTACGGGCCACGCATCCACAGCTGGGGGCACAACGGCTATGAAGCCGAGCTGACCGCCCTGGCCGAACGCAAGGGCCTGAGCCTGCATACCTGCGCCATGCGCTACGGGCCGATCAGCCTCGACTGCCAGCGCAACTACAGCGGCACCCTGACCGACCTTTCCTGGCGGTGGCATGAGGCCCTAGGCTTCACTCGTGAGCGTTAATCCACATGATCGTAAGGATTAACGCGCGCCATGCCGTGAAAAGCCCACCAATCCTCACGACTGTGAGGATTTCCTTGCTTAACCGGGTATTACGTGCCAGATTCCTCACAACCGTGAGGATTCAACATGCAAACCACACTCAAAAGCGCCACTGAGCTTGGCGAATTGATACGTCGGACACGCAAGGCACAGAACATCCGCCAGGATGACGCCGCCGGCAGTATCGGCGTCAGCGAGAACTTCCTCGGCAAGGTCGAACGCGGTAGCGAGAGCGTGCAGTGGGGCAAGCTGTTTCAGGTGCTTGACGGCCTCGGCCTGCGCTTGATCGTCGATCTGCCGGATGAGGTGCAAGCTCCCTCCAGTGAGACTGACGCATGAAGCGCGAGCTGCTGGCCTGGATCGGTGATCGCCTAGTCGGGCATCTGTACGACGACAATGGCGTATGGAGCTTCCGCTACGCCGACGACTGGGCCGCCTTCGACCTCTGCCCAAGCCTGCCACGGGCACAGGGCAGCATCGTCGACAACAGCAGCCAGCGCCCGGTGCAGTGGTACTTCGACAACCTGCTGCCCGAGGAAGGCCAGCGCCAGTTACTGGCCGCCGACGCCCGCCTGGATGCCAGCGATGCCTTTACCCTGCTGGCGTACTACGGCGCCGAATCTGCCGGCTCACTGACCCTGCTGCCGCCGGGCGAGGCGCTGCCGAGAGGCGAACTGCGCGCCCTGACGGACGAAGCATTGGCCAGACGCATCGCCGCCATGCCGCGCCTGCCACTGACCCACGAAGCCCACAAGCGCATGTCCCTGGCCGGCGCTCAGCACAAGCTGGCTGTGGTGCTCAAAGACGGCGAGCTATATGAGCCAGTCGGTGCCGCCCCCTCGACGCACATCCTCAAACCGGATCACCCCGAGCGCGCCTTCGCCCATTCGGTGATCAACGAGTGGTTCTGCATGCGCCTGGCCGCTCGCGTCGGCCTGACCGTGCCCAACGTCAGTCGTCATTACGTGCCCCAGCCGATCTACCTGATCGAACGCTTCGACCGCCAGGTACAGGGCGACACCTGGCAACGTCTGCACAGCATCGACGCTTGCCAGATGCTCGGCCTGGATCGCCACTTCAAATACCAGGCCGGCAGCATTGAGCGCCTGGTTCAGCTACTGGGGCTGACCACTGCCCCGGCAGTCTCCCGTACTCGCCTGTTCAACTGGCTGCTGTTCAACGTGCTGATCGGCAATACCGATGCCCACCTGAAGAACATCAGCTTTCTGGTCGGCTCACGCGGCCAGCAGTTATCGCCGTTCTATGACCTGCTGAGCACAGCCGTCTACGAAACCCGTGTCTTCGACCAGGATCGCTGGCCCCATGCGACCACGCTGGCCTGGCCTATTCTTGGCGAGTCGCACCTCGCACGTATCGACCGCCAGCATCTGCTCGACGCCGCCGAAGCGTTGGGCCTGAAACGTTCCCCGGCCAACGCACAGTTGCAGCGCATGCAGGAACGCATCGTCGCGCACACCGATGAATTGCTGACACAGACCCAGCAGGAAAATACCGAACTGGCAGCCCAACGCCCGGAACTGCGCGCCACCTTTGCCGGCGAGATGCGTTGCCTGCGGGCGATTCGGGCATTAGTGGCAGAGCAGGCCGCTCGGCTGCAATAGACAACGTGTAAAAGAAACGCCGTTTTCTTTACTGGTTCGCTCAACGCATAAAGAACACAGCGATTTCTTTACATGAGGCTGCTTGCTCAGCAGTCGAAAGAACATAAAAGCGCAAAGCAATATTTCTGAGCTACCTGATCGGCAGCTCAGAAATATCCGCCACCGCCCAGCCTGCCGAGGTGAAACTCCACTGCCGCACAGGCAGTCCCGAGTGACCAACGAAAAACCCGCCGGAGCGGGTTTTGCTCCGTACGACCGAAACAAACAAGGCTTAGCGGAAGCGCCGGCCCTGATCCTCGTCGCTGATTTCCAGTGACAGCCCCTGGGAAACGCTGGTCAGGTGCTCACCATCGGTTTCCGATCCGAGCTTGATCATCAGGCGCAGGTCGTTGGCCGAGTCGGCGTACAGCAGGGCGTCTTCGTAGGTGATCTCGCCCTGGCTGTAGAGGTTGTAGAGCGCCTGGTCGAAGGTCTGCATGCCGTGCTCGGTGGAACGCTTCATCAGCGCCTTGAGCTCGTGCACCTCGCCCTTGCGGATCAGGTCGGCGGCCAGCGGGGTGTTGATCAGCACCTCGATCACCGCACGGCGGCCCTTGCCATCGGGCGTGGGGATCAGCTGCTGGGCGACGATGGCCTTGAGGTTCAGGGACAGGTCCATCCATACCTGATTCTGCCGATCCGCCGGGAAGAAGTTGATGATCCGGTCCAGCGCCTGGTTGGCGTTGTTGGCGTGCAGAGTGGCCAGGCACAGGTGGCCGGTCTCGGCGAAGGCCACGGCATGGTCCATGGTCTCGCGAGTACGCACCTCACCGATCAGAATCACATCCGGCGCCTGGCGCAGGGTGTTTTTCAGCGCCACTTCGAAGGAGTCGGTGTCGATGCCCACTTCGCGCTGGGTGACGATGCAGTTCTGGTGCTGGTGGATGTACTCGATCGGGTCTTCGATGGAGATGATGTGGCCGCTGCTGTTCTTGTTGCGGTAACCGATCATCGCCGCCAGGGAAGTGGACTTGCCGGTACCGGTGGCGCCGACGAACAGCACCAGGCCGCGCTTGGTCAGCGCCAGCTTCTTGAGAATCTCCGGCAGCTTGAGGTCGTCCAGCGTCGGGATGTTGGTCTCGATACGGCGCAGCACCATGCCGGCCAGGTTGCGCTGGTAGAAGGCACTGACCCGGAAACGACCGATGCCACGGGCGCTGATCGCGAAGTTGCACTCATGGTTCTCGGCAAAATCCCGGCGCTGCTGCTCGTTCATCACCCCGTGCACGGTCTCACGGGTCATTTCCGGCGACAGCGGGGTCTTGGTCACCGGCATGATCTTGCCGTTGACCTTCATCGACGGCGGCACGCCAGCGGTGATGAACAGGTCGGAGCCGCCCTTCTCGACCATCAGGCGCAACAGTTTCTCGAATTCCATGGATGCTTACCTAAATGCGCTGGCGCGATGTTCAATTGCCGGCGGAGCGAGTCCGCCGGCAGGGCTTAGAAATTTTCCGGGGTCTTGGCTTTTTCTCGGGCACTTTCGCGGCTGACCAGGCCTTTGGAAACCAGCCTCTTCAGGCACGCATCCAGGGTTTCCATGCCCAGCGCACCGCCGGTCTGGATGGCCGAGTACATCTGCGCCACCTTGTCTTCGCGGATCAGGTTACGGATCGCCGGGGTGCCGATCATGATTTCGTGGGCCGCTACCCGACCGCCGCCGATCTTCTTCAACAGGGTCTGGGAGATCACCGCCTGCAGCGACTCGGAGAGCATGGAACGGACCATGGACTTCTCCTCGGCCGGGAACACGTCGACCACCCGGTCGATGGTCTTGGCGGCGGAAGTGGTGTGCAGGGTGCCGAACACCAGGTGACCGGTTTCCGCGGCGGTCAACGCCAGGCGGATGGTTTCCAGGTCGCGCATCTCGCCGACCAGAATGATGTCCGGGTCTTCACGCAGTGCCGAGCGCAGGGCTTCGGAGAAGCCGTGGGTATCGCGATGCACTTCACGCTGGTTGATCAGGCACTTCTTCGATTCGTGAACGAATTCGATCGGGTCTTCGACGGTGAGAATGTGGTGGTACTTGTTGCTGTTGATGTAGTCGAGCATCGCCGCCAGGGTGGTGGACTTGCCCGAACCGGTCGGCCCGGTCACCAGCACCAGGCCGCGCGGCACGTCGGAGATCTTCTTGAAGATCTCGCCCATGCCGAGGTCTTCCATGCTCAGCACTTTCGAGGGAATGGTCCGGAACACCGCACCGCTGCCGCGGTTCTGGTTGAAGGCGTTGACCCGAAAGCGCGCAACGCCCGGCACTTCGAAGGAGAAGTCGGTCTCCAGGAACTCTTCGAAATCCTTGCGCTGCTTGTCGTTCATGATGTCGTAGATCAGCGCGTGCACCTGCTTGTGATCCAGGGCAGGCAGGTTGATCCGGCGGACATCGCCGTCGACACGGATCATCGGCGGCAAGCCTGCGGAAAGGTGCAGGTCCGACGCGCCTTGCTTGGCGCTGAAGGCGAGCAGCTCGGTGATATCCATGGGACTCCCTAATGACGGTAGAATGCCGCGTAACTTAAGGATTGGGGCCTTGGGGGATCACCAGGCGGCTGCGCGAGCACGCCCTTGGCAGAACACCGTGGGGCCCGCAGAAACGCTCAGGCGGCAGGCGCAGGTAATGTCCACGATAGCAGAGAATATTGCAAAGGTCGGTGTGCGGATCCGTGAGGCGGCGCAAGCCTCGCAGCGGGATTTTTCCTCCGTCGGGCTGCTGGCGGTGAGCAAGACCAAGCCCGCCGAGGCGATTCGTGAAGCCCATGCGGCCGGCCTGCGGGATTTCGGTGAGAACTACCTGCAGGAGGCGCTCGACAAACAGGCGCTGCTCGGAGACCTGACGCTGACCTGGCATTTCATCGGCCCCATCCAGTCCAACAAGACCCGCCCCATCGCCGAGCACTTCGCCTGGGTGCACTCGGTGGATCGCCTGAAAGTCGCCGAACGCCTGAGCGCCCAGCGCCCCGCCGAGCTACCGCCCCTGAACATCTGCCTGCAGGTCAACGTCAGCGGCGAAGCGAGCAAGTCCGGCTGCGTGCCCGAGGAACTCGCGGCCTTGGCACAGGCGGTTACACAACTGCCCAACCTGCGTTTGCGCGGATTGATGACAATCCCCGCGCCCACCGATGACGCGGCCGAGCAACGTGCGGCGTTCGCCCGCCTGCGCGCACTGCGGGACGCGCTGAACCTCGATCTCGACACCCTGTCCATGGGCATGAGCCACGACCTCGAAGCGGCCATCGCCGAGGGCGCGAGCTGGGTGCGCATCGGCACGGCGCTGTTTGGCGAACGCGACTACGGCAAGGCCTGAATCACCGATATCGACCCTCTAGACAGGAACCTCACCATGACCACTCCCCGCATCGCCTTTATCGGCGCCGGCAACATGGCTGCCAGCCTGATCGGCGGACTGCTCGCCCAGGGCCTGCCGGCGGGCGCCATCCGCGCCAGCGACCGTGGCGCCGAGCAACGCGAGAAGATCACCGCCGAGCACGGTATCGACGTGGTGGCGAGCAATGCCGAGGCCTGCCGTGACGCCGACGTGATCGTCCTGGCGGTCAAGCCCCAGGTCATGAAGGACGTGTGCCTGGACCTGGCGCCCCATGTGCAGGCCGGCCAGCTGATCGTCTCCATCGCCGCCGGCATCAGCAGCGCCAGCCTGGAAAACTGGCTCGGCCCGCGCGCCATCGTGCGCTGCATGCCCAACACCCCGTCGCTGCTGCGCCTGGGCGCCAGCGGCCTGTACGCCAATGCCCAGGTCAGCGGCGAACAGCGCCAGCAAGCCGAGCAGTTGCTCGGTGCCGTCGGCATGGCGGTATGGCTGGACGAGGAAAAACTGATCGACGCGGTCACCGCCGTGTCCGGCAGCGGCCCGGCCTACTTCTTCCTGCTGATCGAGGCGATGACCGCCAGCGGCGAGAAGCTCGGCCTGCCCCGCGACGTCGCCGCCAGGCTGACGATGCAGACCGCCCTGGGCGCCGCGCAGATGGCATTGAACAGCGACGTCGACGCCGCCGAGCTGCGCCGCCGTGTCACCTCGCCGGCCGGCACCACTGAGGCGGCGATCAAGACATTCCAGGCTGGCGGCTTCGAGGCCCTGGTCGAGCAGGCCGTCGCGGCCGCCGACGGGCGCTCGGCCGAGCTGGCCGAACAACTGGGTCAATAAGGAGACAATCAATGATCGGTCTGAACACCGCAGCCGTTTACATCCTGCAGACCATCGGCAGCTTCTACCTGCTGATCGTGCTGCTGCGCTTCATCCTGCAACTGGTCCGCGCGGACTTCTACAACCCGCTCAGCCAGTTCATCGTGCGCGCCACCCACCCGCTGCTCAAGCCGCTGCGCCGGATCATCCCGAGCATCGGCGGCCTCGACCTGGCCTCCCTGGTGCTGGCGCTGATCGTGCAGTTCGTGCTGATGGCCCTGACCCTGATGCTGATGGGCGTCGGCGTCGGCGATCCGCTGCTGATCCTGGTGTGGTCAATCATTGGCGTCACCGCCCTGCTGCTCAAGGTGTTCTTCTTCGCCCTGATCATCAGCGTGATCCTCTCCTGGGTCGCCCAGGGCACCCACAACCCGGCCGCCCTGCTGGTCAACCAGATCTGCGAACCGCTGCTGGCACCGATCCGCCGCATCCTGCCCAACCTGGGTGGCCTGGACCTGTCGCCGATCGTGGCGTTCCTGATCCTCAACCTGATCGACATGCTGGTGATCCGCAACCTGGCGATCAGTACCGGTATGTTCAGCGGCCTGAGCCTGGCGATCTGAGCTCTCATGATCTGCTGCGCGTCGGCCCTACTGCGTTAAAAACAGGCTCGGACTGCTCATTTACAACTCGTAAACTCCGCGTCCTCGCCTGTTTTTGCCTTGTAGGGCTCTAGCTCGCGAGATCATGAACAGGTTCTAGAAATCAATGAGTTTCTACCGCTGGGACGGCGACGCGCTGATCCTCGACTGCCACCTGCAGCCCAAGGCGAGCAATGACGCTTTCGCCGGGCTGCACGGCGAGCGCCTGAAGATTCGCCTCACCGCCCCGCCGGTGGACGGCAAGGCCAATGCACAGCTGCTGGCCTTTCTGGCCGGCGCCTTTGGCGTCGCCAAGAGCCAGGTCAGCCTGCTGAGCGGCCAGCAGAGCCGCCAGAAGCGCGTGCGCATCCAGGCACCCGCCACATTGCCCGCCGAACTCGGCCTGACCGCTCGCCCGACCTGAACGACCATCAGGTGCCATTGCGAGCAGCCGCCATTGACGCCGCCGCGTGCCCTCCCATAATGCTCGGCAGCCCGCATCAACGCCGATGCCCAGCCAGGGAACCCACCGATGAGCATGGAACGTCTCAGTGAACAGGTCGATGCCTACGTCGCCTGGAAGCGCGAACTGGTCCGCGAGATCACCCGCTACCGCAGCTGGCTGGCCCATAACCGGCTGAGCAGCGAGGGTGTCGAGGCGCGCCTGGAGCGGGCGTTGCGCCTGCTGCGCACCGACCATATCACCCTGGCCTTCGTCGGCGAGTTCTCCCGCGGCAAGACCGAGCTGATCAACAGCCTGTTCTTTTCCGAATACGGCCAGCGCCTGCTGCCCTCCCAGGCCGGGCGCACCACCATGTGCCCGACCGAGATTCTCTTCGATCCGGGCGCCGCGCAGCCCTATATCCGCCTGCTGCCGATCGAGACGCGCATCGCCGAAGCCAGCGTGGCGCAGTTCAAGCGCACGCCGCGCCACTGGGTGAACGTCGCCCTGGACACCAGCGACCCGGACGGCATGGCCAAGGCCTTCGCCCAGGTCGCCGCCAGCAAGCGCATGCCGGTGGAGAAGGCCATCGCCCTGGGCTTTCACCCGGATAACCTGGAAAGCACCGAGCAAGCCGGCCAGGTGCTGGTACCGGCCTGGCGCCACGCCATCGTCAACTTCGATCACCCGCTGCTGCGCCAGGGCCTGCGCATTCTCGACACACCGGGCCTCAACGCCCTGGGCTGCGAGCCGGAGTTGACCCTGTCGATGCTGCCCAGCGCCCAGGCGGTGATCTTCCTGCTGTCCGCCGACACGGGCGTGACGGCCAGCGACCTGGATATCTGGCAGCAACACGTGCAACCGCTCGACGAGGATCGCCAGGGCTGCCTGTACGCGGTGCTGAACAAGATCGACGTGCTGTGGGACGACCTGGCCGGCGAGGCCTTCGTGGCCAACGCCATCGAGCGGGTACGCATGCAGGCCGCCCGCCACCTGGGCATCGCCGGCCGGGACGTTCTGCCGCTGTCGGCCAAACAGGCATTGCTCGCCAAGGTGCGCCAGGACCCGGCGCTGCTGGCCCGCAGCCAGATGGCCGAGCTGGAGACGCTGCTCTGCGAACGCATCGTGGCGCAAAAGGAACAGCTGCTCGAGGAACGGGTGGTGCGCCAGGTGCTGGCCATGCTCAACAACAGCCAGCACGTGCTCGGTCTGCGCCTGGCCAAGGTCAACGAACAGCTGGAGCTGCTCGACGAGCGCCGCCAGGACAACGGCCAGATGCTGATGGAGCTGACCAGCCGTACCAAGGACGACCACACCCTGCACCACAAGCGCCTGGTGGCGCTGCGTACCAACCAGCGTTTGCTGCGCAACCAGGGCGAACGCCTGAAGACCTCCGCCCAGGCGGAAAAGCTCGAAGCCCACCTCGCCCTGCTGCGGCGCCAGCTCAACGGCGCCTGGACGACCCTGGGCATCAACCAGTCGATCCTGAATTTCTTCACAGCCGTCGAGGACGACCTGCACAGCCTGTCCCACGATGCCGACATGGCCAACCGCATGGTCGAGGCCATCTACCGCCGGCACAACGAGGAAAACCCGCTGCAGGCGACCGATGCGCCGCGCTTCGAGCTGACCGACTACGTGCGCGAACTGCGCCACCTGCAGAAGAAGGGCGACCGTTTCCGCCTGGGGCTGAAGGCGCTGCTGACCGAGCAGCGCAGCCTCGGCCGCCGCTTCTTCGCCACCCTGGTGCAGGAAGTCATCGGCCTGCACCGCCGGCTGCGCCGTGATGCCGAGCGCTGGGCCGACGAGGCGCTGATGCCGCTGATGCAGCACACCCTGGAGCACAAGCAGTTGCTGGAAGGCCACATGCTGCGCCTCAAGGCCCTGGCCCAGGACACCCAGCACGGGCGCCAGCGCCACCAGCAGCTGGCCCAGTATGCCGAGGAGCTCAAGGGGCAACTGGGCCAGGCCGGCGACATGCTGCGCGTGATGCGCCGCCCGGCGCCCATCCAGCGCCAGGCCAAGGTGGTCACCCTCAAGGGCATACCGCGTCCGATCGGCAGTGCCGAATAGCCCCGGATGCCGCCGCGCTAGTGGGCTAGGCTAGCGCGGCCAGCAGTTTCCTTGCCGCTGACAGGCGCGCTCTTTAGACTGCTGCACTTTCCCACATCCCTTTTCTTAGCCGAGCAGAGTCGATGTCGACTGTTTTTCCTCAAGACTCCGTTGGCCTGGTAACGCCGCAGATCGCCCGCTTCGCCGAGCCGCTGGCGCTGGCCTGCGGGCGCAGCCTGGCCGACTACCAGCTGACCTATGAAACCTACGGCGAGCTCAACGCCAGCGCCAGCAACGCGGTGCTGATCTGCCACGCGCTGTCCGGCCATCATCATGCCGCCGGTTACCACAGCGTCGACGACCGCAAGCCGGGCTGGTGGGACAGCTGCATCGGCCCCGGCAAGCCGATCGATACCAACAAGTTCTTCGTCGTCAGCCTCAACAACCTGGGCGGCTGCAACGGCTCGACCGGTCCGTCGGACATCAACCCGGCCACCGGCAAGCCGTTCGGTGCCGACTTCCCGGTAATGACCGTGGAAGACTGGGTCAACAGCCAGGCGCGCCTGGCCGACCTGCTGGGCGTCCATCAGTGGGCTGCCGTAGTCGGTGGCAGCCTGGGCGGCATGCAGGCCATGCAGTGGACCATCAGCTACCCGGAGCGCGTGCGTCATTGCCTGGCCATCGCCTCGGCACCGAAGCTCTCGGCGCAGAACATCGCCTTCAACGAAGTGGCGCGCCAGGCGATTCTCACCGACCCGGAATTCCATGGCGGGCACTTCCAGGACCAGGGCGTGATCCCAAAGCGCGGCCTGATGCTGGCGCGTATGGTCGGCCACATCACCTACCTGTCCGATGACGCCATGGGCGAGAAATTCGGTCGCGGCCTGAAGAACGAAAAGCTCAACTACGACTTCCACAGCGTGGAATTTCAGGTCGAGAGCTACCTGCGTTACCAGGGCGAGGAGTTTTCCGGGCGCTTCGACGCCAACACCTACCTGCTGATGACCAAAGCGCTGGACTACTTCGACCCGGCTGCCGAGCACGACGGCGACCTGGCCAAGACCCTGGCCAAGGCCAAGGCGGACTTCTGCGTGATGTCGTTCACCACCGACTGGCGCTTCTCGCCAGCGCGCTCGCGGGAGATCGTCGACGCCCTGCTCGCCGCCCGCAAGAACGTCTGCTACCTGGAGATCGATGCGCCCCAGGGCCACGACGCCTTCCTGATGCCGATCCCCCGCTACCTGCAGGGTTTTGCCAGCTACATGAAACGGATCGAGGTATAAGCATGCGCGCCGACCTAGAGATCATCCAGGAATGGATTCCCGCCGGCAGCCGCGTCCTCGACCTGGGCTGCGGCGACGGTGAACTGCTCGCCTGGCTGGGCGCCAACAAGCAGGTCAGCGGCTACGGCCTGGAGATCGACCCGGACAAGATCGCCCAATGCATCGGCAAGGGCGTCAACGTCATCGAACAGAACCTCGACGAAGGCCTGGGCAACTTCGCCAGCGACAGCTTCGACGTGGTGGTCATGACCCAATCGCTGCAGGCGCTGCACTTTCCCGACAAGGTGCTGGCCGAGATGCTGCGCGTCGGCAAGACCTGCATCATCACCTTTCCTAACTTCGGCCACTGGCGCTGCCGCTGGTACCTGGCCAGCAAGGGCCGCATGCCGGTCTCCGACTTCCTGCCGTACACCTGGTACAACACGCCGAACATCCACTTCTGCACCTTCGAGGACTTCGAGCGCCTGTGCCACCAGCAGAGCGCCCGGGTACTCGATCGCCTGGCCGTGGACCGCGAGCACCGGCATGGCTGGGCCAGCCGCGCCTGGCCGAATCTGCTGGGCGAGATCGGCATCTACCGCATCAGCGGCCACAATGCGCACGACGTGCGCATCGCCAACTAGGCCGCCCCATGCGCCTGCTCGCCATGTTGATCGTTCTGAGCCTGGGCCTGCCGGCACTGGCCGACAACCGCATGCAGCGCCTCGGTGACCTGCAGGTGCATTACAGCGCCTTCAACGCCAACTACCTGCAGCCGCAGATCGCCCAGGCCAGTGGCCTGGTGCGCAGCGCCACGCTGGGGGTGCTGAACATCAGCGTGCTGCGCGGCGGCAAGCCGACGACAGCAGAGATCAGCGGCGAGGTGAAGAACGTGCTTGGCCACGGCCAGACGCTGACCTTCGTCGAACAGCGCGAGGGCGAATTCGTTTCCTACCTGGCGCAGTTTCCCCTCCAATCCCGTGAGGTGCTGCTGTTCAACCTGCAGGTGAACGGCCAGCGCCTGGACTTCAACCAGGAACTCTTTCCGGAGCCATGATGCCTTTCCCAGAACTCGTCCTCGCCAGCCACAACGCCGGCAAACTCAAGGAACTGCAAGCCATGCTCGGCGACCGCGTGCGCCTGCGCTCGGTCGGTGAATTCAGCCAGGTGGAGCCGGAGGAAACCGGCCTGTCGTTCGTCGAGAATGCCATTCTCAAGGCCCGCAACGCCTCGCGCCTGTCCGGTTTGCCGGCACTGGCCGACGACTCCGGCCTGGCGGTGGACTTCCTCGGCGGCGCACCGGGCATCTATTCGGCCCGCTACGCCGATGGCCAGGGCGATGCCGCCAACAACGCCAAGCTGCTGGCGGCCCTCAAGGATGTGCCGGATGCCGCGCGCGGCGCCCAGTTCGTCTGCTGCCTGGCCCTGGTACGGCATGCCGACGATCCGCTGCCGATCCTCTGCGAAGGCCTGTGGCACGGCCGCATCCTCCACGAAGCCCGCGGCGAGCACGGCTTTGGCTACGACCCGCTGTTCTGGGTCGAGGAGCGCCAGTGCTCCAGCGCCGAGCTGCCTGCGGCCGACAAGAATCAGCTCAGCCACCGCGCCATCGCCATGAAGTTGCTCAAGCAGCGCCTGGGTTTGTAAGAACCTGTTCAAAGTCTGCTGCGCGTCGGCACTGCGGCGTTAAAAACAGCCTCGGACTGCTCATTTACAGCTCGTAAACTCCGCGTCCTCGCCTGTTTTTGTGGGGCCGCCTAGGCCTTGCATTGCTCTAGCTCGCGAGCCTTTGAACAGGCTCCAAGCGGTTTCAAATGGGGCGTTTCGTCCACGCACTTTGGCAGTTTGCCCAACTCGTGCCACGATAGCGCCCCGCAACCACCCTGCCGTGATCCAGAAGCCCGTGTTCCAGCTGCCGCCCCTGGCCCTGTACGTCCATATTCCCTGGTGCGTGCGCAAGTGCCCCTACTGCGATTTCAACTCCCACGCCGCCGGCCCCAACCTGCCGGAAGAGGCCTATGTCGATGCGCTGCTCGCCGATCTCGACGCTGACCTGGCCCAGGCCCATGGCCGCGCGCTGACCTCGATCTTCTTTGGCGGCGGCACGCCCAGCCTGTTTTCCGCCAAGGCCCTTGGCCGCTTGCTGGACGGCGTGGAGCGGCGCATCCCGTTCGTGGCCGATATCGAAATCACCCTGGAGGCCAACCCCGGCACCTTCGAGCAGGAGAAATTCGCCGCGTACCGGCGCCTGGGCATCAACCGGCTGTCGATCGGTGTGCAGAGCTTCCAGGCCGACAAGCTCAAGGCTTTGGGGCGCATCCACGATGGTGACGAAGCCGTGCGCGCTGCCGACATGGCCCGGGCCGCCGGCTTCGACAACTTCAACCTGGATCTGATGCACGGCCTGCCGGATCAGTCCCTGGATGACGCCCTGGGCGACCTGCGCATCGCCATCGCCCAGGCGCCGACCCATCTGTCCTGGTATCAGCTGACGGTGGAGCCGAACACGGTGTTCTGGAACCAGCCACCGGTGCTGCCCGAAGACGACACCCTGTGGGACATCCAGGAAGCCGGCCAGACGCTGCTCGCCGAACATGGCTACGCCCAGTACGAAGTCTCGGCCTACGCGCAGCCCGGCCGCATGGCGCGGCATAACCTGAATTACTGGACCTTTGGTGATTTTCTCGGCATCGGCGCCGGCGCCCACGGCAAGCTGAGCACACCGGAAGGGCGCATCAGCCGCACCTGGAAAACCCGCCTGCCCAAGGATTACCTCGACCCCGCCAAGCGATACAGCGCGGGCGAGCGCGCCCTCAGCGTCGACGAGCTGCCGTTCGAGTTCCTGATCAACGTGCTGCGCCTGACCGATGGCTGCGCCGCCGAACTGTTCAGCCAGCGCACCGGCCTGCCCCTCGAGCACCTGGCAGAGGCCCGCGCCCAGGTCGAGCAACGCGGCATGCTGCACAAGGACCCGACACGCCTGGCGGCGACCCGTGAAGGTCAGCTGTTTCTCAATGATCTGCTGCAGTACTTTCTGCCCTGAATCACCGGTGCCCGCGAACCAACGGCACGCCGGATGATCCCAGGCAGCAGGATTCAACCCGTCATGCCAGAGGAGCAACCATGGATTATGTGCTGGACCTGATCGCCACCGTGTCACGCTGGAGCCGTGGCCACCTCGGCGAGATTTCCCTGGGCCTGATGGCCACCCTGCTGGTGCTGTTCGGCCCGGCCATCAACGCCTGGATACAGGGCCGCATCGGCAGCCTCAACTTCGTGCTGCGCACCCTGATATTCGTCGCGGTCTGCGTGGTCGGCTACGGCCTGGCGCTGGTCTACCTGACGCCCCTGCTCACCCAGCTGCTGGGCCACTTCAACAACTACACCCTGGCGCCGGTATTGCTGGTGGTGATGTTCCTGATCGGCGTGCTGGCCGATCGCAGTTGAGCCGCTTCAAGGCACGATTCTGATCCAGTCGATCACACCCACGTCGCCATTGCGGTGGGTGCCCAGCACCTCACCGCCAGCATCCTGCTCGACCGACAGGTCGGGCTCGATGGGCTTGCCACTACGGCGATCGACCGCGGGCGCCTCGACCAGCGGGCTGAACAGCAGGTTACCGTGAAAGGCGCGCACTCGCGTGGCCGCGGGCTACTGCATGGGGCCGAACTCGACCGGCTCGGTCAACTCGGCCTGCCAGTCCAGCAACGCGCCATAGGGCCCGTCGAGCCACAGGTTCCATAGCCGTACCTCGAGCCCCTGGAAACGCACCGGCGTATTGTCGGTTTCCAGCTGCCAACGGCCCTTCTCCACCGCGTGCACGGTCATCGGCCCCGGCCAGAGGATGCCGGCGACCTGGCTGCCGGCAGCCAGCGTGCAGCCCTCCAGCCGCCATTGCTGGGGCGCAAACCGTGCGCCGGCGGGATAGCCGAAGGTAACCGGGGCCTGCGCCGAGCACTGCCAACCACCCAGCCCGGCATCGTCGACCAGACTGACCTCGGCAAGCGTGTCGCCCAGGTCCAGGCGCCGCACGGCGGCGCCCTGCACCAGGCCGGGCTGGCCATCGAACTCGGCGCGCTGCAGGCTCTGCAGACCATGGGGTAATGGCTCGCCACTGAGGTGCTTGCCGGGTTCCAGGCGCTCCAGCCATACCCGGGTACCGGCCGGCAACACCAGTTCGCCCAGCACCTGTTGACTCTCCAGACGAGGGCTGAGCGCGCGCTGGGCGAGCCAGTGCTGTGCCTGCCAGCGCAGAAATCCGACGGTGGGCAGGCTGCCGGCGACCAGGAATATGGCAAGCAGCCCAAACCACCAGGGGTGCGCCCGGATAAAGCGTCGGGAGCGGGCATTCAGGCAGGCAATCAGCAGCGCCGCCAGCGCCGCGACGCAAATCAGGGAGACCAGCAGGAACAACGATCCGAGCATCATGGCCAATGGGTTGATGGGGATCATGGATGTCCTTGGTAAGCTCGAGGGGCTATTTTCGTGGCAGAGCTTAAAAGTCACCCCCAAGCGAATCAACACCTGGTTACACTTCAATAAAAAAGCCAGCAATCTGCTGGCTTTTTCTTCGATTAGGCGCTGATCATTTGATCAATCGCAAGCAGAATGGATAACGATAGTGCTTGCCCTCACCGGCCTTGATGCCGCCGATGATGGTCAGCACCACGGTGCCGATGCACAGCAGGCCCATCAGCAGAAAGCCGATCAGCACCAGCATCAGCAACAGGCAGACGATGCCGGCGATGGCCACCGTCAGCTGGAAGTTGAGCGCTTCCTTGCCCTGTTCGTCGATAAAGGCGTGCGAGTCCTTCTTCACCTGCCAGACCACCAGCGGGCCGATCAGGTTGCCGAAGGGAAACACGAAGCCGAGGGCGGCCGCGAAGTGGCAGATCATCGCCCACTGGCGCGCATCCCGATCGGGCTCGGCAGCAGGCGTTACAGCGTTATGCTCATCCATCACGGCTCTCCTCGGTCAGCGAAAAAATCACTCGGCCAGCGCAGCCTGCTGCACGGCGAACAGCTCGCCCATGCCCTGTTGCGCCAGGGCCAGCATGGCATTCAGTTCGGCCGGCTGGAACGGCGCGCCTTCGGCGGTGCCCTGCACTTCGATGAAGCCACCGGTGCTGGTCATCACCACGTTGAGGTCGGTCTCGGCGGCGGAATCTTCCAGGTAATCCAGATCCAGCACCGGTTCGCCCTGGTAGATACCCACGGATACCGCCGCGATCATCTGCTTGAGCGGGTCGCCGCCTTTCAGGCCGCCACGTTTCTTCATCACCTTCAGGGCATCGACCAGGGCGACCATGGCGCCGGTGATCGATGCGGTGCGGGTGCCGCCGTCGGCCTGGATCACATCGCAATCGACGTACAGGGTGTTCTCGCCCAGCTTGCTCATGTCCAGCGCGGCGCGCAGCGAGCGGCCGATCAAACGCTGGATTTCCAGGGTGCGGCCGCCCTGCTTGCCCTTGCTGGCTTCGCGCTGGTTGCGGTCGCCGGTGGCGCGCGGCAGCATGCCGTACTCGGCAGTCACCCAGCCCTGGCCCTGGCCTTTCAGAAAGCGCGGTACGCCCTGCTCGACGCTGACGGTGCAAATCACCTTGGTGTCGCCGAACTCCACCAGTACCGAACCTTCGGCATGCTTGGTGTAGTTGCGGGTGATGCGGATCGAACGCAACTGATCGGCGGCGCGGCCACTGGGACGTTTCATCAAAATACCTGCTCTCGAGTAGAATCTGCCGCCCATTATAGGGGCTGTTGCCGCCGGGCCGCGACCGCGCCCGCCCGATGGCCCTGCCAGGCGATTGGGAGCCACCGCCGCACTGCGCTACAATCGCCGCCTTTGCCCCACCGCAAACCGAGGTACGCCCCATGATCCACAGCATGACAGCCTTCGCCCGCACCGAGCAGGCAGGTGCCAACGGCACCCTGAGCTGGGAGCTGCGCTCGGTCAACCATCGCTACCTCGAGCCTCACCTGCGCCTGCCGGAAGCCTTCCGCGACCTCGAAGGCGCGGTGCGCGAAGCCCTGCGCCAGGGCCTGTCGCGCGGCAAGGTGGAATGTACCCTGCGCCTTATCGAAGACAGTGCCGGCAAACCGCTGCAGGTCGACCGCGACAAGGCCACCCAGCTGATCACCGCCGCCGAGAGCGTCGCCGCCCTGATCAAGCAGCCCGCGCCGCTGAACCCGCTGGAAGTGCTCGCCTGGCCCGGCGTGCTGGTGGCCGACAGCAGCGACCCTCAGGCTCTCAACAAAGCGGCCCTGGAGCTGTTCGCCGGTGCCCTGGCGGAACTCAAGAGCGGCCGCAGCCGCGAAGGCGCCGAGCTGGCCAAGCTGCTCAACGAGCGCCTCGACAGCATGCTCGAGGAAGTCGCCGCCCTGCGCGAGCTGGTGCCGCAGATGCTCGAAGCCCAGCGCCAGAAGATCATCGAACGCTGCCGCGAGATGCAGGCCGAGCTCGACCCGCAGCGCCTGGAACAGGAACTGGTGATGCTCGCCCAGAAGAGCGACGTGGCCGAGGAGCTGGATCGCCTGAGTACCCATGTCACCGAAGTACGCCGCGTGCTCAAGGCCGGCGGCGCGGCCGGGCGCCGCCTGGACTTCCTGATGCAGGAACTCAACCGCGAAGCCAACACCCTCGGTTCCAAGGCGTTCGACCCGCGCAGCACCCAGGCGGCCGTCAACCTCAAGGTGCTGATCGAGCAAATGCGCGAGCAGGTGCAGAACATCGAATAATTCACGCCTGGCATTGGCTGCGCGTCTTCCGGATTAAATCTTTCAGGACAGATCCATGAGCATCACCAGCGGCACGCTGTACATCATTTCCGCCCCCTCGGGAGCGGGTAAAAGTAGCTTGGTGACCGCGCTGATCGACAGCGAGCCGCACATTCGCGTGTCGGTATCGCACACCACTCGCGCCATGCGCCCCGGTGAAGTCGACGGCGTGCACTACCACTTCGTGGATCACGGGCAGTTCACCGCCATGCTCGAGCAGGGCGAATTCCTCGAGCACGCTCAGGTGTTCGACAATTTCTACGGCACCTCACAGCGCGCGCTGGAAAAGACCCTGGCCCAAGGTATCGACCTGATCCTGGAGATCGACTGGCAGGGCGCCCAGCAGGTGCGCCGGCTGATGCCCCAGGCCAAGTCGATTTTCATCCTGCCGCCGACCCGCGAAGCGCTGCGCCACCGCCTGACCAATCGCGGCCAGGACAGTGGCGAGATCATCGAGCGGCGCATGCGCGAGGCCGTCAGCGAGATGAGCCACTACGTCGAATACGACTACCTGGTGATCAACGACGATTTCAGCCACGCGCTCAGCGACCTGAAGGCGGTGTTTCGCGCCAACCAATTGCTGCAGACATCCCAACAGCAGCGCCATGCCGGCCTGCTGAGCGAGTTGCTGGCCTGAGACAAAAGCGGGTGGACGCTGCCATTGAGGCAGCGAAAATCCGTACGGTGTGGCGAACTCGTGCCTCTCAGCGACTTTCGCTTCCCTTAATGCCGGCATTTTTCTAGACTATTCAGTCCGCTCGCCCATTCGGGCCCAGCTAATTTTGCATTCGCTACGAGGAACACCATGGCCCGCGTTACCGTTGAAGACTGCCTGGACAACGTCGATAACCGCTTCGAGCTGGTCATGCTCGCCACCAAGCGCGCTCGTCAAATCGCCACCGGCGGCAAGGAGCCGAAAGTGGCGTGGGAAAACGACAAGCCGACCGTGGTCGCCCTGCGCGAAATCGCCAGCGGCCTGGTAGACGCCGAAATCGTCGCCCAGGAAGACATCATCGAAGAAGAACCGCTGTTCGCAGCCTTCGAGGAAGAGGCGAACGAGCCTCTGTAAGCCTATGCCGGGTCGAAAGCGTACGTCGCAGGTGCACAATGCTCGCCATGGGAGTCTCCCATGGCGAGCATAGACGCCCTCGCCGACAGGCTTTCGGGCTACCTGGGCGACGAGCAGGTCAACCTCGTCCGTCGCGCCTACTTCTACGCCGAACAGGCGCACGACGGGCAACGCCGCCGCAGCGGTGAAGCCTACGTGACCCACCCGCTGGCCGTGGCCAGCATCCTCGCCGACATGCACATGGACCATCAGAGCCTGATGGCCGCCATGCTGCACGACGTGATCGAAGACACCGGCATCGCCAAGGAAGCCCTGCACGCGCAGTTCGGCGAATCCGTGGCGGAGCTGGTGGATGGGGTCAGCAAGCTGACCCAGATGAATTTCGAGACCAAGGCCGAGGCCCAGGCCGAGAACTTCCAGAAGATGGCCATGGCCATGGCGCGGGACATCCGCGTGATCCTGGTCAAGCTGGCCGACCGCCTGCACAACATGCGCACCCTGGAAGTGCTGTCCGGCGAGAAACGCCGGCGCATCGCCAAGGAAACCCTGGAGATCTACGCGCCCATCGCCAACCGGCTGGGCATGCACAGCATGCGCGTGGAGTTCGAAGACCTGGGCTTCAAGGCCATGCACCCGATGCGCTCCGAGCGCATTCGCGCCGCCGTGCGCCGCGCCCGGGGCAACCGCAAGGAAATCGTCACGCGCATCGAGGAGTCGCTGCTGCACTGCCTCGAACGCGAAGGCCTGAGCGGCGAAGTGGTGGGCCGCGAGAAGCACCTGTACAGCATCTACCAGAAGATGCGCGGCAAGCGTAAGTCGTTCAACGAGATCATGGATGTGTACGCCTTCCGCATCGTGGTCGACAAGGTCGACACCTGCTACCGCGTGCTCGGCGCCGTGCACAATCTGTACAAGCCGCTGCCGGGCCGTTTCAAGGATTACATCGCGATTCCCAAGGCCAACGGCTATCAGTCACTGCATACCACGCTGTTCGGCATGCACGGCGTGCCCATCGAAATCCAGATCCGTACCCGCGAGATGGAAGAGATGGCCAACAACGGTATCGCCGCGCACTGGCTGTACAAGTCCAACGAGGACGAGCTGCCCAAGGGCAACCACGCCCGCGCGCGCCAATGGGTCAAGGGCGTGCTGGAGCTGCAGCAACGCGCCGGCAACTCGCTGGAATTCATCGAGAGCGTGAAGATCGACCTGTTCCCGGACGAAGTCTACGTGTTCACGCCCAAGGGTCGCATCATGGAGCTGCCCAAGGGCTCCACGGCCGTGGACTTCGCCTACGCGGTGCACACCGACGTCGGCAACACCTGCATCGCCTGCCGTATCAACCGTCGCCTGGCCCCCCTCTCCCAGGCCCTGGAAAGCGGCTCCACGGTGGAAATCGTCAGCGCCCCGGGGGCACGCCCCAACCCGGCCTGGCTGAATTTCGTGGTCACCGGCAAGGCGCGCACCCATATCCGCCATGCACTCAAGCTGCAGCGCCGCTCGGAATCGGTGAACCTCGGCGAGCGCCTGCTCAACAAGGTGCTGGCCAGCTTCGAGAGCCATCTCGACAAGGTACCCGCCGAACGCCAACTGGCGGTACTCAACGAATACCGCCTGGAAACCTTCGACGACCTGCTCGAAGACATCGGCCTGGGTAATCGCATGGCTTACGTGGTGGCGCGCCGCCTGCTGGCCAGCGACGGCGAGGAACTGCCCAATGCCGAAGGCCCCCTGGCCATTCGTGGCACCGAGGGCCTGGTGCTCAGCTACGCCAAGTGCTGCACGCCGATTCCGGGCGACCCGATCGTCGGCCATCTCTCGGCCGGCAAGGGCATGGTGGTGCACCTGGACACCTGCCGGAACATCAGCGAAGTGCGCCACAACCCGGAAAAATGCATCCAGCTGGCCTGGGCCAAGGATGTCACGGGCGAATTCAACGTCGAACTGCGTGTCGAGCTGGAGCACCAGCGCGGCCTGATCGCCCTGCTGGCCGGCAGCGTCAACGCTGCCGACGGCAACATCGAGAAGATCAGCATGGACGAGCGCGACGGGCGCGTCAGCGTGGTGCAGCTGGTGGTCAGCGTACACGACCGGGTGCACCTGGCCCGGGTGATCAAGAAGCTGCGCACCCTGCCCGGGGTCATGCGTATCACCCGCACGAAGGCGTGACCCGTCGCGCCCCTGCCTGAAAGCACACCCTCCCGCACTTTCAGCCCCGCTGCCTGGCAGCGTCATTGCCTATCCAAAAGGCGCAACGACGCGGGTCTTGGCTTGAGGCGGCGAACGCCAGCCTGTAGCCTGCCTGCGTCCGTCTTGCAGCCTGAGGCTGCCCCTATCGAGGAGTTCTCCATGAGCAAGAGCGTCATCAACAGCGACAAGGCCCCGGCCGCCATCGGCACCTACTCCCAGGCCATCAAGGCCGGCAACACCGTCTACCTGTCCGGGCAGATCCCGCTGGACCCCAAGACCATGGAGCTGGTGGAAGGCTTCGAAGCGCAGACCGTACAGGTCTTCGAAAACCTCAAGTCGGTGATCGAAGCCGCCGGCGGCTCGTTCAAGGATGTGGTCAAGCTGAATATCTTCCTCACCGACCTCGCCCACTTCGCCACCGTCAACGAAGTGATGGGCCGCTACTTCCAGCAGCCCTACCCGGCGCGCGCCGCCATTGGCGTGGCCGCCCTGCCGAAAGGCGCCCAGGTGGAAATGGACGGCATCCTGGTCATCGACTGACCGGCCCCATGCCCGGAGCAAGGTCTCCGGGCTTTCCCCGTCAGCTGCCCTGCAGCACCGCGGCATAGCCCTCGCGATAACTGGGATGCTGCGGCGCCCAACCCAGCGCCCGGGCCCGGGCATTGCTGCAGCGCTTGCTGCCGGAACGGCGCACCGCCGAATCCTCGGCCCAGTGCTGGACCCCGAGTTGCTCGCGCAGCCAGCAGACCACTTCATGCAGTGGCGCCGGCTCGTCGTCCACGCCGATATAGCAATCGTCCAGCGCCTTGCCCGCCAGATCGGCCTGCAACAGAAAGGCCAGCAACCCGGCCGCATCGTCGACATGGATACGGTTACCGAACAGCGGCGGCTCCACCGCCACCCGATAGCCCATGCGTACCTGCCTGAGCAGCCATTCACGGCCGGGTCCGTAGATGCCCGTCAGGCGCAGCACGGTGGCCGGCACCCCGCTGCTCCAGGCCACCTGCTCGGCCTCGCGCATGATCCGCCCGGAATAGCTCTGCGCCTCGGCGGGCGACGTCTCGTCGACCCATTCGCCCCCTATCTGGCCATATACGCCGCTGCTGGAGACGAAAATCAGTCGCCTGGGCCGCTGCCCACGGGCCTGCAGCCAGCCCAGCACATGGCGCAGCCCATCGACGTAGGCCTGCCGATAGCCCGCCTCGTCATGCTCGGTGGCAGCTGCGCTGTACACCAGGTAATCCAGCGCACCGCGGGGCCACTGGCCGGGACAATCCGCCTGGTGCAGATCGCCGGCCACCGGCACGATGCCTGCGGGCAGTTCCGACACGCTGCGACGCATGCCGTGGACCTGCCAACCCGCGTTACGCAGCCGCATAGCCAGCCGGCTACCCACATCGCCACAACCGGCGATCAGCGCCTCTGCAACTTTACTCATCCGCTTCCCTCTCGACCTGGCGAGCGCTGAAAAGCGCCACACAAAGGTAATAAGGTTACACCAACACTTTCATGAACAAGAATTACTTGCAATAATGCTTAGCCTTTTTTTCCGCGCGCCCCCCATGGCCGCGCAGGTTACCGCCCCCACATTTAGGTCAGGCAAGCATGAACTCTATCGCCCATAGCGCCAAGCCACTCACCGTCGCCGCTCGGCCGCAACGCCTCGGCGCCTCTCTCGCCCTGCTGCTCAGTCTGATGCTGGCGCCGGCAGCAAGCTTCGCTGATCAGACCGCCCCGGCGCCCGCTCAACCCGCCGCCGAGCAACCGACAGCCGCACAACCTGCCGCAGCCGGGCAGCAAGTACAGCCGCTGTCGCCAGAGGCGGCAGCACAGGTCGACGCGCTGGGCGACAAGCTCGAAGCGCTCGGCCCGCAGGCGACGCCCGAGCAGCTGAATGCAGCGCGTCAGCAGTTCTTCAGCGAGAACAACATCGCTCCCCAGGATGCGGACAAGCTCAACCAGGCGCTGGCCGCCCAGCAGAGCGCTGACGCCCAGGCGTTGAACAGCGATCCCGCCGCCGAAGCCGAGCAGGTGTTCCACGACCTGTCGCCGTGGGGCATGTACCAGGGCGCCGACGTGGTGGTCAAAAGCGTGATGATCGGCCTGGTGCTGGCCTCGATCCTCACCTGGACCATCTGGATCGCCAAGACCATCGAGCTGGTGACAGCGCGCCGCCGCCTGCGCCGCGAGATCGTCGAGCTCAAGGGTGCGCGCAGCCTGGCCCAGGCCAGCGACCAGGCCCGCGCCAAGCACAGCTTCAGCGAAATCCTCATCGAGGACGCCCGCGAAGAGCTGAAGCTCTCGGCCAGCAGCCGCGAGAAGGAAGGCATCAAGGAACGCGTCAGCTTCCGCCTCGAGCGCCTGGTCGGCGCCTGCGGCCGCGACATGAGCAAGGGCACCGGGGTGCTCGCCACCATCGGCTCCACCGCGCCCTTCGTCGGCCTGTTCGGTACCGTATGGGGCATCATGAACAGTTTCATCGGCATCGCCAAAACCCAGACCACCAACCTCGCGGTGGTCGCCCCCGGCATCGCCGAAGCCTTGCTGGCCACCGCACTGGGCCTGGTCGCGGCGATTCCGGCGGTGATCATCTACAACGCCTTCTCGCGCTCGATCAGTGCCTACAAGGCCCAGGTCGCCGATGCCTCGGCCCAGGTGCTGCTGCTGGTGAGCCGCGACCTGGACATGCAGCCGGGCCATGATCGCGCCCAGCCGCCTCACGTGGTCAAGGTGGGTTAAGGCCATGGGGCTTCATCTCAACGAAAACGGCGGCGACGATCTCCAGGAAAACCACGAGATCAACGTCACGCCCTTCATCGACGTCATGCTGGTGCTGCTGATCATCTTCATGGTCGCCGCGCCACTGGCCACCGTCGACGTTAAGATCGACCTGCCCGCCTCCAGCGCCAAACCGGCGCCGCGACCGGAAAAGCCGATCTACCTGAGCATCAAGGAAGACAAGAAGCTGTTTCTGGACAACGACGAGGTACAGCCGGCCATGCTCGGCGCCGCGCTCGACAAGCTGACCCAGAACGACAAGGAAAAGACCATCTTCGTACGGGGTGACAAGGGCGTCGAATATGGCGACCTGATGGAAGTCATGGACACCCTGCGCGGTACCGGTTACCTGAAGATCGGCCTGGTGGGCCTGGAGACGGTCGGCGCGCAATGAAGAAATCCAGCCGCACGTTCTCCTGGGTCGCCAGCCTGGTCATCGTGATTGGGCTGCACGTCGGCCTGTTCCTCTGGGCCATGTACTGGCAGCCCCAGGCGACGCCCATCGAGCTGCCGCCACCGGCGGCGATGATCGTCGAGCTGGAGCCCTTGCCGCCAGCCGCGCCCAAGCCTGCACCGCCGCCGCCACCGGAAGTGGTGCCGGAGGAGCCAGAGCCGCAGCCGAAAATCGCCGAAGCGCCGAAGCCCACGCTGGCGGTCACGCCGCCCAAGCCGAAGCCCAAGCCGAAGCCGCCGAAACCCAAGCCGCCCGAGCCCAAACCACCGGAGCCCCAGGAGCAGCCGCCAGCAGAAGCGCCGCCGGCACCGCCCGCCCCGGCCGAAGCCAAGCCGGCAGCGCCGCAGCAGGCGCCGGTCAGTTCGCCGAGCAAGGCGGAAAGAACCTGGCAGAGCGAGCTGCTGGCTCACCTGGCCAAATACAAGCGTTACCCCGAAGACGCGCGCCGCCGCGGCCTCGAGGGGGTCAATCGCCTGCGCTTCGTAGTCGATGCCGACGGTAAGGTGCTGTCCTACACGCTGGTCGGCAAGTCCAGCAGCGCGTCGCTGGATCGCGCCACGCTGCAGATGATTCGTCGCGCCCAGCCGCTGCCCAAGCCACCGGCGGAAGTGCTCAACAACGGCAGCATCGAGATCGTCGCACCCTTCATCTACTCGCTGGAGCGCGGCCGCGGCCGCTGACTCCAGCCCTGCAGCTACCCCGGCAAACGCCGGGGCAGCTGTCATCCCCTCCTGACAGCCATCGCGCTGGCTGACATTATTTGAGCGCCCTGAACAGTTGGTTCCCTTGAAGACAGCGGCTATGCTTGGCGCCATCTCAATGGATTAAGACTATGACCCTCACCGAACTGCGCTATATCGTGACGCTCGCCCAGGAACAGCACTTCGGCCGTGCCGCGGAGCGTTGTCACGTCAGCCAGCCCACGCTGTCGGTTGGCGTGAAGAAGCTCGAGGACGAGCTCGGCGTGCTGATCTTCGAGCGCAGCAAGAGCGCCGTGCGCCTGACCCCCGTCGGCGAAGGCATTGTCACCCAGGCGCAGAAGGTGCTGGAACAGGCCCAGGGCATTCGCGAACTGGCCCAGGCTGGCAAGAACCAGCTAGCGGCACCGTTGAAGATCGGTGCCATCTACACCGTAGGCCCGTACCTGTTCCCTCATCTGATCCCGCAGCTGCATCGTGTGGCCACCCAGATGCCGCTGTACATCGAGGAAAACTTCACCCACGTGCTGCGCGACAAGCTGCGCACCGGCGAGCTGGACGCGATCATCGTCGCCCTGCCGTTCCAGGAAGCCGACGTGCTGACCCTGCCGCTGTACGACGAGCCTTTCTATGCGCTGCTGCCGGCGGACCACCCGTGGACGGCCATGCAGACCATCGACACCAAGCTGCTCAACGACAAGAGCCTGCTGCTGCTCGGCGAGGGTCACTGCTTCCGTGACCAGGTGCTGGAGGCCTGCCCGACGCTGCGCAAGGGCGAAGAAAACGCCAAGCACACCACGGTGGAATCCAGTTCCCTGGAAACCATTCGCCATATGGTCGCCTCGGGGCTGGGTGTATCGATCCTGCCGTTCTCGGCGGTCGACAGTCATCACTACGCGCCCGGCGTGATCGAAGTCCGCCCGCTCAGCCCACCGGCGCCGTTCCGCACCGTGGCCATCGCCTGGCGCGCCAGTTTCCCGCGCCCCAAGGCCATCGAGGTGCTGGCCGACTCCATCCGCCTGTGCTCGGTCGCCAAGCCACTGCCGCGTAACGCCTGAGCACGGCGATGAGCGAGCTGTCGACGGTTTCCGTTACCGACCTCAAGGGCGTTGGCGCGGCCCTGGCGGAAAAGCTCGCCAAGGTCGGCCTGGAGACCCTGCAGGACATCCTCTTCCACCTGCCGCTGCGCTACCAGGACCGCACCCGCATAGTGCCCATCGGCGCCCTGCGCCCCGGCCAGGATGCCGTGGTCGAGGGCACGGTTTCCGGCGCCGACGTGGTGATGGGCAAGCGCCGCAGCCTGCTGGTGCGCCTGAGCGACGGCAGCGGCACCCTGAGCCTGCGCTTCTACCATTTCAGCAACGCCCAGAAAGAAGGCCTCAAGCGCGGCACCCAGGTGCGCTGCTATGGGGAGATCCGCCCCGGCTCGTCGGGCCTGGAAATCTATCATCCCGAATACCGCGCGCTGACCGGCGACGAACCGCCGGCGGTGGAACAGACGCTGACACCGATCTACCCGACCACCGAAGGCCTGACCCAGCAGCGCCTGCGCCAGCTCAGCGAACAGGCGCTGGCGCGCCTCGGCCCGCACAGTCTGCCGGACTGGCTGCCTCGGGAGCTGGCCAAGGAATACGCCCTGGCACCGCTGGATCAGGCGATTCGCTACCTGCATCGCCCGCCTCCGGACGCCGACCTGGAAGAGCTCGCCGAAGGCCGCCACTGGGCCCAGCACCGGCTGGCCTTCGAGGAACTGCTGACCCATCAGCTGTCGATGCAGCGCCTGCGCGAAAGCGCCCGCGCCCAGCAGGCGCCCTCGCTGCCGGTCGCCAAGCGCCTGCCGCAGCAGTTTCTCGATAACCTCGGCTTCAAGCCCACCGGCGCCCAGCAGCGGGTCGGCGCGGAGATCGCCTACGACCTCAGCCAGCACGAGCCGATGCTGCGCCTGGTGCAGGGCGACGTCGGCGCCGGCAAGACGGTGGTGGCCGCCTTCGCGGCGCTGCAGGCCATCGAGGCCGGCTACCAGGTGGCGCTGATGGCGCCTACCGAGATTCTCGCCGAGCAGCACTTCATCAACTTCACCCGCTGGCTGCAGCCCCTGGGCCTGGAGACCGCCTGGCTGGCCGGCAAGCTCAAGGGCAAGGCGCGGGTGGCGGCCCTGGAACAGATCGCCGCCGGCGCGCCGATGGTGGTCGGCACCCACGCGCTGTTCCAGGACGAGGTGCGCTTTCGCAACCTGGCCCTGGCGATCATCGACGAGCAGCATCGCTTTGGCGTGCAACAGCGCCTGGCCCTGCGCCAGAAAGGCGTGGGCGGCCGGCTCAGCCCGCACCAGCTGATCATGACCGCCACGCCCATCCCGCGCACCCTGGCGATGAGCGCCTACGCCGACCTGGACACCTCGATCCTCGACGAACTGCCCCCTGGCCGTACGCCGGTGAACACCGTGCTGGTCGCCGACAGCCGCCGCTTCGAGGTGGTCGAGCGGGTGCGCTCGGCCTGCAACGAGGGCCGCCAGGCCTACTGGGTGTGCACGCTGATCGAGGAATCCGAGGAACTGACCTGCCAGGCGGCGCAAACCACCTACGAGGACCTGTCGGCCGCGCTGGTCGGCCAGCGGGTCGGGCTGATCCACGGGCGCATGAAGCCGGCCGAAAAGGCTGCGGTGATGGATCAGTTCAAACAGGGCCACCTGCAGCTGCTGGTGGCCACCACGGTGATCGAAGTGGGCGTCGACGTGCCCAATGCCAGCCTGATGATCATCGAGAACCCCGAACGCCTCGGCCTGGCCCAGTTGCACCAGCTGCGAGGCCGGGTCGGCCGTGGCAGCGCGGCCAGCCACTGCGTGCTGCTCTACCACCCGCCACTGTCGCAGATCGGCCGCGAGCGACTGGGCATCATGCGCGAAACCTGTGACGGCTTCATCATCGCGGAGAAGGATCTGGAGCTGCGCGGGCCCGGAGAAATGCTCGGCACTCGACAAACCGGCCTGTTGCAGTTCAAGGTAGCCGATCTGATGCGTGACGCCGACCTGCTGCCGGCGGTACGCGATGCCGCCCAGGCGCTGCAGGAGCAATGGCCGCAGCATGTCAGCCCGCTGCTGGAGCGCTGGCTGCGCCACGGGCAACAATATGGGCAAGTGTGAGCAAGACACGGGACGATGGTTGACTCGAACGGTTGCGTCGTCAGCTTGCTGGTTATACTTGGGACGTTGCGCTCCCTTTGAAGACGGAATACGTCATGACTGAACTAGCCATCGCCGACACCTCCCCCCAACCGCCTCATGTAATCCGTCAGCTGCTGGAGAAACTCGGTGTGACTTATCAGGCTCGCCACGACCAACCCGGCATCCCGGCTGCCCAGCGCGTGCAGACCGTGCTGCTCGAGGACGCCGTGGGCGCCCTGCTGGTGCTGTTTGCGCAGAATCAGCTGCTCGATCTCAACCGGCTGGCCGAGCTGACCGGCCGCAAGCTGACGGCCGTCAAGCCCGAGCGCCTGGCCCGCATGCTGGGCAAGCATGACCTGGCTGTGTTGCCGGGCATTCCGGCCCTGACCAGCTCGCCCTGCCTGTACGACGAGCGCCTGCTCGAGGTGCCGAGCCTGTACATCCAGTCCGGCCAGCAGGGCGTGCTCCTGGAGATCGGCACCGAAGCCTTCAAGGGCCTGCTCGGCAAGGCCAGCGCGGCGCGTTTCGGCGAGCCGGCGAGCAAGGTGCGCCCCAACTTCAGCCGCCCCGAAGACGATCGCCAGGAGATTAGCCAGGCGGTGCAGGCGTTCACTGCACGCCGCATCCAGCAGCGCCTGGAAGAAACCATCGAGATTCCACCGCTGGCCGAGACGGCGCAGAAGATCATCAAGCTGCGGGTCGACCCCAATGCCACGGTCGACGACATCACCGGCGTGGTGGAGACCGATCCGGCGCTGGCCGCCCAGGTGGTCAGCTGGGCGGCTTCGCCCTACTACGCGGCGCCGGGCAAGATCCGCTCGGTCGAAGATGCCATCGTGCGTGTGCTGGGCTTCGATCTGGTGGTCAACCTGGCACTGGGCCTGGCCCTGGGCAAGACCCTCAGCCTGCCCAAGGACCAGCCGCAGCAAGCCACGCCCTATTGGCAGCAGGCAATCTACACCGCCGCCGTCATCGAAGGGCTGACCCGTGCCATGCCCCGGGCGCAACGCCCGGAAGTCGGCCTGACCTACCTGGCCGGCCTGCTGCACAATTTCGGCAACCTGGTGCTGGCCCACGTCTTCCCGCCGCACTTCTCGCTGATCTGCCGGCACCTGGAGGTCAACCCGCACCTGCCGCACAGCTACATCGAGCAGCACCTGCTGGGCATCAGCCGCGAGCAGATCGGCTCCTGGTTGATGCGCTACTGGGACATGCCCGAGGAACTGGCAGTCGGCCTGCGCTTCCAGCATGACCCCACCTACGCCGGCAACCATGCCACCTACCCGAACCTCGTCTACCTGGCAGTCAGCCTGCTGCACAACCGCGGTATCGGTAACGGCCCCGCGCGCGAGATTCCGGCCAGCCTGCTGGACAACCTGGGCATCACCCGGGAGAAGGCCGAGGAAGCACTCAACAAGGTGCTGGCTGCCGAAGTCGCCTTGCGCGACCTGGCCACCCAGTTCGGCTCACCGCACTGACCCGCAGCGGCGGCCCGTCCTTGGACGCGCGCCGCGGCAATCGCCTCAGGCCGCCTTCCGGTCGGCCGAGCGCTTCCTGGGCCGCAGGTACTTGGTCAGGCCCTGGAACCAGATGACCAGGGCCGGGTTGCCCTGAATCTGGATGTCCTTGTTCTGGATACCCTGCATGAACGCCAGCTGCTTGTTCTGGGCGGTCAGCGTGGCATAGCCGTAGGCAGCATCCTTGAAACCGATGGCAAAGGCCGGCGCGCTGGCGGCGCCGCGCTTGCTGGTGATGCGCTGGTTGTCGACGATGAAATGCCGGGCGATCTTGCCGTCCAGAGTGTGCAGCTGGAATACCAGATCACGGCCTTCGAGCTGCTGGCGGAACGCCGGGTTGTCACGGCTGGCCTTGGCCATCAGCCGGCCCAGCATCCACAGAAGAAAACGAAATTTCATGGCATGGCCTGTTCGCGCAAGTGAGAGAGCCGTGCATTGTAGCGACCTGCCCCAAGCCTGACAGCCGGGGGTGGTGGACGTGCTGGCGGGTGGTGAAGGTCTGCTGAGATTTCAGCGCCGCAATACAGTGGCTGCCTGGGCGCAAATCTCAACAGACCCCAAGCTCAGTTGATCGAGTCCTTGAGGGCCTTGCCCGGCTTGAAGGCGACGGTATTGCTGGCCTTGATCTTCACTGGCTGCCCGGTCTGCGGGTTCTTGCCGGTACGGGCGCCGCGGTGGCGCTGCACGAAGGTGCCGAAGCCGACCAGCGTGACGCTGTCCTTGCGGTTCAGTGCCCCGGTGATTTCTTCGAGAACGGCGTTGAGTACACGATTGGCCTGATCCTTGGTCAGATCAGCTTTTTCCGCGATTGCAGCGGCGAGTTCCGGTTTACGCATGATTGCCTCATTTACGGTTTGTTGTTGTTGTGTTCCGCGCCCTGGCGCCAACGCGCGCCGACAGCTCTACGCTGCGGCCAGGCCTGGGGAGAATGGCACGCTCTGGGGGCCTTCGCCAGCCCCGGGCCGGGCTAAATCCGCCCTTTTTGTCGAGCAGGCGACAGATCGCCTACGCCAGCAGGGCCGGCAGTTGGCGATTCAGCGCCAGGCGCTCCTGCACGGCGGTGCCGGTCAGTGCGTAGCCCAGCAGCGCACCCGAGGCGTCGTGGCACAGGGCGCGGATATCGGCGCCGCTGCCTTCGACCGTCCAGCGCCCTGCGCTGCCCCGCGGCGGCGGTGACACCACCAGTGGGCAGGCCGGGGTCTTCACGGTAACCGGCATGGCGCCGTAGGCCACCTCGCTCGGCGTGCCGGCCAGGGTCCTGGCCAGCGCCCGGGCGCAGGCCATCAGCGGCATCACGTAGAGCAGGTTGAGGCCGTCGACCTCGGCGCAATCGCCCAGGGCGTGGATATGTTCGTGGGAGGTACGCAGCAGACGGTCGACCACCACGCCACGGTTCACCGCCAGGCCCGCGGCGGCGGCAAGGTCGGTACGCGGGCGCAGGCCGACGGCGGAGATCACCGCATCGCAGGCAATCGTGCGGCCATCGGACAAATGCGCCTCGAGCCCACTGGCCGCGTGCTGCAGGCGACTGACCACCGGGCCGAGGTGAAAGCGCACGCCCAGCGCTTCGAGACCGCCTTGTACCGCTGCGGCGGCTTCGGCCGGCAGCAAGGCCGGCATCAGTTGTTCGCAGGGCGCCACCAGATCGACTTCATAGCCGCCCAGGGACAGATCGTTGGCGAACTCGCAGCCAATCAGCCCGGCACCGAGAATCAGCACCTTGCGCTTGCCCTCGACGGCCTGGCGAAACCGCCCGTAGCCCTGCAGATCGTTGACCGTGAACAACTGGTCAGCGGCGTCGCCCTCGATGGGCACGGCAAGCACCTCGGCGCCCCAGGCCAGCACCAGGTCGCGATAGGCCACCGCCTCCTCGCCGATCCACAGGCGGCGGTGACCGGCATCGATACCGGTGACCCGGGTGTGGGTCCACACCTGCGCATTCAGCTGCTCGGCCATGGCGCCCGGCTCGGCCATGCACAGCCCATCGGCATCCTTGTTCTTGCCGAAGCCGGTGGACAGCATCGGCTTGGAATACGAGCGTCCGTCGTCGGCGGTAATCAGCAGCAACGGCGTTTCGCTGTCCAGCTTGCGAAACTCGCGGGCCAGGTTGTAGCCGGCCAGGCCAGTGCCGATGATGACGACGGGATCACTCATTGCTCGTTCCTTTCCTCAAGAATGTTCAACGCTTCGCGAGCCAGCGCCGTGCCAACGCAGCAGGGCCGACGCGCAGCGAGCTTCGAGCGATTTCTCAGTTGATTTCGATCATCTCGAAGTCCATCTTGCCCACGCCACAGTCGGGGCACAGCCAATCCTCGGGCACATCTTCCCAGCGGGTGCCCGGCACGATGCCGTCATCCGGCCAGCCCTCGCGCTCGTCATAGATCAGTCCGCAGACCACACATTGCCACTTCTTCATACAGGCTCTCCGGCGCTACTCACGGTTATTGCGCGGGCACGCTACCGCAAATGCCGCGCTATCGCCAAGCGGGCGCGACGAATGCCGAGGGCCCGCAACGCCCATGGTAGACTCCGCGCTCCGCCCCATCGCGAACCTGCACCGTGCCCCGTCCTGCCTTCCAGACACCCACCTGGCTCACCCGCGACCTGCTACCCAGCGTGCCCTCGGCCAACGTTTGCGACTGGCTGTTCAACGAACAATCCCTCACCCGGCGGTTGACCGAACTGTCGGCGGGCGGTTTCAGCGTCACGCCGCTGCGCGAAGGTTGGCTGCTGCTGCGTGACGACGAGTGCGCGGCGCTGGGCGTGCCGCCGGGCAGCCTTGGCTGGGTGCGCGAGGTCTACCTGCGCGGCAATGGCCAGCCCTGGGTGTTCGCCCGCAGTGTGGCCGCCCGCCAGGCGCTGGACGGCTCGGGCCTGGATCTTCAGCAACTGGGCAGCCGCTCCCTGGGTGAGCTGTTGTTCAGTGACCAGGCCTTCGCCCGCGGCGAACTGCAGGTCTGCCGCTACCCTGGTGCCTGGCTGCCGGCAGAAGCCCGGCAGGACGGTTTGTGGGCCCGCCGCTCGTGCTTTCGTCGCGGCCCGCTGGCCGTGCTGGTCGCCGAGGTCTTCCTGCCCGACTTCTGGCCCGCGGCGAGCCGCTGACCCCCCACCGGCGCGGCGCCGTATAATCCGCGCACCGCGCCAGGAGAACCGCCCGATGTACATCCGTCTGCTGCAATCGCTCAATCGCCTGCACCCACGCACCTGGGATTTCCTGCAGTTGACGCGCATGGACAAACCCATCGGCATCTACCTGCTGCTGTGGCCGACGCTGTGGGCGCTGTGGATCGCCGCCGAAGGCGTGCCAAGCATCAAGAATCTGCTGATCTTCGTGACCGGCGTGGTGCTGATGCGCGCCGCCGGCTGCGTGATCAACGATTACGCCGATCGCCATTTCGACGGCCACGTCAGCCGCACCAAGGCCCGCCCGCTGGCCAGCGGCAAGGTCACCGCGCGCGAAGCGCTGATCCTCTTCGCCGTGCTGGTGGCCCTCAGTTTCGCCCTGGTGCTGCTGACCAACGCCACCACCGTATGGCTGTCGTTCGGCGCCCTGGCCGTGGCGGCGCTGTATCCGTTCATGAAGCGCTACACCTATTACCCCCAGGTGGTGCTCGGCACCGCGTTCTCCTGGGGCATGCCGATGGCCTTCACCGCCGAGACCGGCGAGCTGCCGGCGGCGGCCTGGCTGCTGCTGCTGGCCAACGTGATATGGACCGTGGCCTACGACACCTACTACGCCATGGCCGACCGCGAGGACGACCTGAAGATCGGCGTGAAATCCACCGCGATCCTGTTCGGCGATGCCGACCGGGTGATCATTCTCGGCCTGCAGGGCCTGGCCCTGCTGTGCCTGCTGCTGGCTGGCGCGCGCTTCGAGCTGGGCCTTTACTTCCATCTAGGCCTGCTGGTGGCCGCCGGCTGCTTCGCCTGGGAATTTCGCACTACCCGCCAGCGCGAGCCGCTGATCTGCTTCCGGGCCTTTCTGCACAACCACTGGGCGGGCCTGGCGATCTTCCTCGGCATCGTGCTGGATTACGCCATGCGCTGAGAGTGGCCGCGCGAGGCGCCTGCCGCACGGCTGTCATATCGCTGCAATAATTCCGTTATCTAATGCGCCGCATGACAGTTGAATGAACCGAGGCTCAACCCATGGTTGGCAAGAACATCCTGATCGTCGACGACGAAGCGCCGATCCGCGAGATGATCGTGGTGGCGCTGGAAATGGCCGGGTACGAGTGCCTGGAAGCGGAAAACACCGGGCAGGCCCACGCCATCATCGTCGACCGCAAGCCCGACCTGATCCTGCTCGACTGGATGTTGCCCGGCACCTCCGGTATCGAGCTGGCCCGGCGCCTGAAGCGCGACGAGCTGACCGGCGACATTCCGATCATCATGCTCACCGCCAAGGGCGAAGAGGACAACAAGATCCAGGGCCTGGAAGTCGGCGCCGACGACTACATCACCAAGCCGTTCTCGCCACGCGAGCTGGTCGCCCGCCTCAAGGCCGTGCTGCGCCGCGCCGGCCCGAGCGACAGCGAAGGCCCGATCGAAGTGGGCGGCCTGCTGCTCGACCCGATCAGCCACCGCGTGACCATCGACGGCAAGCCGGCCGAAATGGGCCCCACCGAATACCGCCTGTTGCAGTTCTTCATGACCCACCAGGAACGCGCCTACACCCGCGGCCAGCTGCTCGACCAGGTCTGGGGCGGCAACGTCTATGTCGAGGAGCGTACCGTCGACGTGCATATCCGTCGCCTGCGCAAGGCGTTGGGCGAGGCCTATGAAAATCTGGTGCAGACGGTACGCGGCACCGGTTATCGTTTCTCCACCAAGGGCTGAGCGATAGCCTGATTTCACCACGACAGGGATTGGCTGGCGGATGAGCGAAACGTGACGAGCAACTGGCGTGGCGCCATAACCCGCCGCCTTGTACTGCTGATCGCGGCCTGCCTGGCCGCTGGCGTGATCACCGGCGAATATGCCTGGGCCATCGCCATTGGCCTGGCCGCCCACCTGCTGTGGAACCTCAGCCAGTTGCTGCGCCTGCATGCCTGGCTCAAGGATCACCAGCCCGACGAACCACCACCCGACGGCTACGGCCTGTGGGGCGAGGTGTTCGACAGCATCTACCACCTGCAGCGCCGCAACCAGCGCGCCCGCGGCCGCCTGCAGGCGGTGATCGACCGCGTGCAGGAGTCCACCGCGGCACTGCGTGACGCGGTGATCATGCTCGACAGTCACGGCAACCTGGAGTGGTGGAACAAGGCGTCGGAAACCCTGCTGGGCCTGAAGACGCCCCAGGACAGCGGCCAGTCGATTACCAACCTGGTGCGCGACCCACGCTTCAAGGATTACTTCGAGCGCGGCAATTTCCTCGAGCCCCTCGACCTGCCCTCGCCGGTCAACCCGCGCAAGCAGCTGCAGCTCAACATCACCCGCTACGGTAATCAGGAGCACCTGATGCTGGTGCGCGACGTCACCCGCCTCCACCAGCTGGAGCAGATGCGCAAGGACTTCGTCGCCAACGTTTCCCACGAACTGCGCACGCCGCTGACGGTGATTTCCGGCTACCTGGAAACCCTGCAGGACAACGTCGACGAGATCAACCCGCGCTGGCGCCGCGCCCTGCAGCAGATGCAGCAGCAAGGCGCGCGCATGCAGGGCCTGCTCAACGACCTGCTGCTGCTGGCCAAGCTGGAAGCCACCGATTACCCCTCCGACAACCACCCGGTGGCGGTCGACCTGCTGCTGCAGACCATCCGCAACGATGCCCTGGCGCTGTCTGCCGAACGCAACCACCGCATCAGCCTGGAAGCCGACGCCGGCCTCAGGCTCAAGGGCAGCGAGTCGGAGCTGCGCAGCGCGTTTTCCAACCTGGTGTTCAACGCCGTGAAGTACACCCAGCCCGACGGCGAGATCCGCATTCGCTGGTGGCAGGACGCACAGGGCGCGCACCTGTCGGTGCAGGACACCGGCCCCGGTATCGAGGCCAAGCACCTGCCGCGCCTGACCGAGCGTTTCTACCGGGTCGACTCCAGCCGCGCCAGCCACACCGGCGGCACGGGCCTGGGCCTGGCCATCGTCAAACACGTGCTGCTGCGCCACCGCGGTGGGCTGGAGATCACCAGCGTGATCGGCAAGGGCAGCCTGTTCACCTGCCATTTCCAGCCGGCGCAGATCGCCGCGCCAACCCGCTGAATAGGGCCTGTTGACGTTTCATGCACGGCCGCGCCGGAGCCCGTTTTGTCGCGAGGCAAGGCACGAGCCGCGAAGTTTAGCTAGCTAAATGAGCCGGCGAGAAACGCCGCATCGCGACAAAACGGGCCCGGCCCTACGGGTTGCACGAGAAATCTCGCCATGCGTTGTTGGAGGACTTGGCAAGGGAACACCATTCCCTGCGTCCTCCGCCTAGCGGATCGCCGCCCGGCCTGGCGAGATTTCTTGCAGCAACGCGGCTCGCGCTGAAACGTCAACAGACCCTAGAGCCTATTGCAAAGCGCTCGCCCAGGCCCCACCCTTTAGCAACATCCGGTCACACGAACCCCTTATGGATCCCTCTACGAGCGTCTCCTTCTCCAGTTATTTCGCGGACATGGGCCTGGTGCTGTTCGCCCTGTTTCTGGTGCTGCTCAATGGCTTCTTCGTGGCCGCCGAGTTCGCCATGGTCAAGCTGCGCGCCACCAAGGTCGAAGCCCTGGCCCAGAAGAACGGCTGGCGCGGGCACATCCTGCGTACCGTGCACAACCAGCTCGATGCCTACCTGTCCGCCTGCCAGCTGGGTATCACCCTGGCCTCCCTGGGCCTGGGCTGGGTGGGTGAACCGGCCTTCGCGCACCTGCTCGAGCCGCTGCTGACCTCGGTCGGCATCGAATCGCAGAAGCTGATCCACGGCATCGCCTTCTTCACCGCGTTCTTCATCATTTCCTACCTGCACATCGTGATCGGCGAACTGGCCCCCAAATCCTGGGCCATTCGCAAGCCGGAGCTGCTGTCGCTGTGGACGGCGGCGCCGCTGTACCTGTTCTACTGGGCCATGTACCCGGCGATCTTCCTGCTCAACGCCAGCGCCAACGCCATCCTGCGCATTGCCGGTCAGGATCAGCCAGCCGGCCACCACGAGCATCATTACAGCCGCGACGAGCTCAAGCTGATCCTGCATTCCAGCCGTGCCAGCGACCCGAGCGACCAGGACATGCGCGTGCTCGCCTCTGCCGTGGAGCTCGGCGAACTGGAGGTGGTCGACTGGGCGAACTCCCGCGAAGACCTCGTCTACCTGGAACTCAACGCCACGCTGGACGAGGTGTTCAGCCTGTTCCGCCGCCACAAGTACAGCCGTTTCCCGATCTACGACGAAGCCGCGGGCGAGTTCGTCGGCGTGCTGCACATCAAGGACCTGCTGCTGCACCTGTCATTGCTGGAAATGCTGCCCTCGACCCTGCGCCTGGGCGAGCTGATGCGGCCGATCGAGAAGGTCAGCCGCAACCTGCCGCTGTCCGACCTGCTGGAGCAGTTCCGCAAGGGCAGCGCGCATTTCGCCCTGGTCGAAGAGGCCGACGGCAAGGTGATCGGCTACCTGACCATGGAGGACGTGCTCGAAGCCCTGGTCGGCGACATCCAGGACGAACACCGCAAGACCGAACGCGGCATCCTCGCCTACCAGCCCGGCAAGCTGCTGGTGCGTGGCGACACCCCGCTGTTCAAGCTCGAGCGGCTGCTGGGCATCGACCTCGACCATATCGAGGCCGAGACCCTTGCCGGCCTGATCTATGAAACCCTCAAGCGGGTGCCCGAGGAGGAGGAGTCCCTGGAAGTCGCCGGCCTGCGGTTGATCGTCAAGAAGATGAAAGGGCCGAAGATCCTCCTGGCCAAGGTCATCAAGCTCGACTGAGGCCAATGCGCGGGCGGCGGCGAGGGCACCCGCCCAGCCGCCGATCGTGCCGCGCTGGCAACCTGACCGATCGGTCATCTATTGCGGGTGATCAGCCTCACCCTCACCTTGCCTGACAAGCACTTACGACCGTTCGTCGGCTTGCTCGAATGGCGCCTGGCGCCGGGCAGTCCACCGCGGGCATCGATGGGATCGGTGCACGCCGTCACCTAAACAGACTGCCAAGGATTCAGCCATGCAAATCAATGGAATCACCTCGAAAACCCTACTCGCCCTGTGCCTCGCCGGCGCTTCCCATGCCTACGCCGACTCGATCACCGATCCGATTTCGACCATCGGTGTGATCGGCTCGCACAACCAGTACAAATTGAGCACCTTTGGTGAAAGCGACAAGGAGCGTCTGAATCAGGGCGGTCTGTTCTACAACTTCGGCAACAAACTGACGGGTCACGAGGGCTTCATCTACCAGGCCGGTATCGAAGGCCAGTACCGCGAGAAGGACGACGACGAGTACAAGGCGGCCCGCGCCGACATCGACCTGGGCCTGCGCGCTGCGCTGAGCACCAACAACTACATCGACTTCGTCGTCGGCGGTGGCTACGACTGGGGCCGTATCGAGCAGGACGACGTCGGCCCGTTCGACACCAACGTCAAGCTGACCAGCAAGGCACCGTTCGCCAAGGCGGGCGTCGGCTACAACTACCTGACCCCGGACTACACCGTGCGCCTGGAGGCCGGCGCACGCTACTCGCTCGACGCCGAAGCCGAGCTGAAAGTCAGCGGCGAAGGCAGCGACACCGTCGACCTGAAGGACAAGGCCAACCCGTACGCCGAGCTGACCGTGCTGTGGAACAAGGGCATCAACAACCTGCCGATCAGCACCAGCCTCTACTACACCCGCACCAACTACAAGATCGACAGTGACAGCGTGCTGGCGGAAAACAGCAAGCTCAAGCAGGAACAGGTTGGCCTGAAGGTCGGCCTGGCGTTCTGATCACGCCGCCGTAATCGAATCGCCCGGCTTGCCGGGCGATTTGCATTCAGCACCGGGCAGACCGGCCCTGGGTGCCAGGCGTCGGGTATACTGCGCCATCGTTTCAGCGCCCACGAAATCCTTCAACGCCTCTCTCACAGCCTCCCCCTGATCCCATGTCGCTCAGCATCGCCTCCATCAATATCGAACGTTCCAGACACCTGTCGCGGGTCGCCGCCTTTATCGAGCGTGAGCGCCCGGAGCTGCTCTGCCTGCAGGAACTCTGCGAGCGCGACATCCCCTTCTTCGAAGCCCTGATGGGCGGCGCCATGGCCTTCGCCCCCATGGCCCGCTACCCCGAGGAAGGCCCCGCCAACGTGGTGGGCGTCGGCATGCTGGCCCGCGGTGGCGCCCTGGCGAACCTGAAGGCCGAGTACTACTCGGGCAGCCCCGAGCGCATTCAGGAGATGGCCTTCGTCACCCTCGAGGGCAAGCGCATGGCCGACCCGCTGAGCATCGCCGAAGTGATGCTCAGCGCCACGGTCGATGGTTTCCGCGTCGCCGTCACCCATCTCAACGTCACCCCGTTCGGCAGCTCCACGCCGTACCAGCGCGAGAGCGCCGGCAAGCTGATCGCCCTGGCCCAGGCGCAAGCCACAGCAGCAGGCGGGCTGCTGCTGACCGGCGACTTCAACGCACCGCGCGGGCGCGCCACCTTCGACCTGATCGCCGAACACTTCATCGACGGGATACCGGCGCATTACACCAGCAGCATCGACGGCTCGCTGCACCGCGCCGGCGACATTCCGTTCATGGTCGACGGGCTGTTCCATACGCCGAACTACCGCCTGGATGACGCCAGGCTGACCACCGGCGTATCCGACCACTGCGCGGTGAGTTGCCGCCTGAGCACGGCCAGCTAGCCGAGGCAGAAGGTTTCAGTCGCCACCCACGGCGAAATTGGGCAGGCTGTCCACCGGCTGGGCGAACTCGAAGGGGATCGACTCCAGCGCCATGCCCACGTTGCGCTGTACCACGAAGTGCAGGTGCGGACCGGTGCTGTTGCCGGTATTGCCGGAGCGGCCGATCGGCGCGCCGACCGCAACACGCTGCCCCTCGCGCACGCTCACCGAACCCTGCATGAGGTGCAGGTACACACCCATGGTGCCGTCGTCATGCAGGATGCGCACGAAGTTGCCCGAGGGATTGGTGCCACGCCCACTCTGGTCGTTCTCGGTCTTGACCACCATGCCGGCGCGCGCCGCGACGATCGGCGTGCCTTCCGGCATGGCGATATCCAGGGCGTAACGGCCCTTGGGGGTGAAGTGGCTGTACTGGCCATTGGCACCCTGGGTCAGACGAAACGGCCCGCCGCGCCACGGCAGCGGATAGGCCTGCCTGATCGGCAACAGCCGCGGGTCACCGAGGGCGTAATTGAGCTTCGGCGTATAGCGCAGCGGCTTGGCAGGATCCAGCGGCGCCAGGGTGGCCAGGCGGATCTCGCTGCGCGGCGGCAAGACCCAGTTGATCGGTTTGCCCGGCGCACCACTGACGTTGCTCAGCTGCTCCAGCCTGAGCTCCACCTGCACCGGCGCATACAGATCGTTGCGCACCAGCAGGGTCTCGCCGGCGGCGTGCTTGCGGGTTTCCAGCTTCACCTGGTTGTCGAGCTTCTCGACCATGCGGTCGCTGAACACGAACACCTTCGCACCGGGCGCCGCCTGGTCACTGTAGGTGACCACGCCATTGGCATCGGTGTACTTGTAGACGGTCAGCGCATTCGCCTGAGAAGCGAGCGCAGCGAGTCCCAGCAGCAGTGAGAGGCGCCCTAGCGTACCTAGCATAAGAGTCGATCTGGTTATCAAGTGTTCGGCAGGGCAAGACTAGCAGCGTCTCGATGGCCGGGCGACTGCCGGCGCTGCGCTTTGCGACAACCGGCACAGGCCTGGTGTGCCTGGCGCACAGAACCCACACGATGCCGCCGCGCGCTGCCGGCAGCCGCCCTCAGCCCACCTCGATCCGGTTGCGCCCGCCGCGCTTGGCGCGGTACAGGGCCTGGTCCGCGCGCTCGAACACCTGCTCGCTGCGCTCGGCGCTGCTGAACGAACTGATGCCACCAGACAGGGTGATGGTCACCCGCTCGCCCTTGAAATGGAACGGGCAGTTCTCGATCGCCGAGCGCAGCGTGTCGAGCAGCTTCAATCCGCCCTCCATGGGCGTGGAAGGAACCAGCAGCACGAACTCTTCGCCGCCGAAGCGGGCGATGAAATCGGTCTTGCGCAGCCGCTTGAACAGTTCGCCGGCGATGATCTTCAACACCTTGTCGCCGGCCAGGTGGCCGTAGTCGTCGTTGATGCGTTTGAAGTGATCGATATCCAGCACCGCCAGCAGCAGGTCGCCGCCATAACGCTGCAGGCGCGCCAGTTCGAGATCCAGGCGCTCGGTCCAGGCCGCCCGGTTGGGCAGCCCGGTGAGCGGGTCGAGCAGGGCCTTCTGGCGCTGTTCTTCGAGATGATCGCGAAACCCCTTGGCCTCCAGCTCCATGCTGGCCACCCGGTCGACCAGGATCTGCAGGCGCTCGCCGACCTGCAGCTCGCGGGCGTCGCGTTGCTGCTGGTACTGGCTCATGGTGCCGAGCAGCCCGCTGAGGCGGTTTTCCACCAGTTCCTTGAGGTTGTCTAGGTCGGTGGCCTCCTGCACGCTGCTGTGCAGGCCGTCGACCTGCTGGCGCAGCTCACTGTCCAGGCTGCGCGCCGCTTCGGCGGAATCGGTGTAGTCGGTGTGCACGTCCTGCAGGCTGCCCTGAAAGGCGGCGAGGCGCTCGTTGAGCTGCTTGAGGTAGCCCTCGAATTCGCGCTGGCCGACATCGGCGATGGCCAGCATCAGCACCGCCAGGTCATCGAGTACCGGCACCAACTCGTACATGTTCAGCCCGGCGGTGATGCGCTGGCGCAGCGCCTCGGCCTGGCCCTGGTGCCGCTCGGGCAGCGGCAACTCTTCCAGCAGCTTCAGCAGGCTGCCTTCCACATGACTGGCGATGGCGCTGTAGCCCGGTTCGGGTGCCGGCGGCAGCGCATAGTCGGGATCGGCCGGAACTGCCGCGTTAACGACGACAGCCTCGAGCGCTGCTTGCTCAGCGGGCTCCGCTATGGCGACGCTCTCGTTGGCCGGCTCGGCAGCCGCCTTGGCCACGGGCGACGGCATCAGCAAAGCGGACGACAGCGGCAGGCTGTCCAGCATCACGCGGCTGACGGCAGCAGGCGCGCTGGCCGCGACGGGGGCGGGCTGCGGGGGAGCTTCCAGCGATGACGATGGCGATGGCGACGCTTCGGCGATAACCGCCGGTGCTACCTCTACTGGAGTCGTTAGGGTTTGCGCTTGCGGCTCAGCCGCCGCTCGCTCGGCGACCGGCTGCTCGACCGATTCGTCCTCGTCGTAGGTGGTCGCGGTGTGTTGGCTCGGCTCAAGCGGCGCAGGCGAAGCAGCAGACTCAGCATTGGCTGCCGGGCTGGCGCTATCGCGGCTACCGAACAGCCGCTCGATAAACCCCGGCCGCTCGACCTGCTCGCCACCCAGCGCCTGTAGCGCCTGCTGCTGCAACTGGCTCAGTTCGGCCAGCAGGGCGGGCATTTCCCGGGACTGGCGGGCCCGCTCCTCGACCTGCTTGGCATAGCGCTTGAGCGGCTTGCGCACGTCACCCGGCAGATCCATCTTCAGCAACTGCGCGACCAGGCTCGCCAGGCCCGTGGCCACCTGCTCGATACGCTGCTGGCGGCGCTGCTCGGAATCCAGGACGGTCTTTTCCAGGCGCGGGATCAGGGCACTGAGGCCGGCGTCCATGTCGTCGCGGCGCAGGATCTCGCGCAGATCCTGCATGCACTGGTCAACCGCCTTGTCAGCACCCTCGGCGGCCAGGCTGCTGCGCACCAGCCCGCGACGCAGCAGGTCGATGCGCATGTCCCAGCGGCGTTCGAGCTTTTCCTGCTGCTCGATATTGGCAAGGTACTTCTCGCGCCAGCGTTTGGCGTCGTCGGCCATGCTCAGGGCTCCTGTACACGGGGCGTCAACGGTGGCGTCAGGGCATTGGGCAGGCGGATTTCCACGGCCACCGGCAGGTGGTCGGAGATCGGCTGCGCCAGTACCTGAAAGCGCTCGAGCTCCAGACCGGGGCTGAGCAGAATATGGTCGAGACAGCGCTGCGGGCGCCAGCTCGGAAAGGTCGCCTCGACCTGCGGGGCGAGCAAGCCGAGATCGCGCAGCGGCGAATGCTCCAGCAGGTCGATGGCGTGGGTGTTCATGTCGCCCATGAGAATCTGGTGGCGATAGCCGCCGATCAGCTCACGGATATAGGCCAGCTGCCGGGTGCGGGTACGCGCCCCCAGCGCCAGGTGCATCATCACCACGGCGACGGCGTCGTCACCCTCGCCGATGCGCAGCAGGATCGCGCCGCGGCCGGCCGGGCCGGGCAGCGGGTGATCCTCCAGCAGGGTCGGCCGCAGGCGGCTGAGCAGCCCGTTGCTGTGCTGGGCGAAACGCCCCAGGTTGCGGTTGAGCTGCTGGTACCAGTAGGGGAAGGCCCCCATGCGCGCCAGGTGCTCGACCTGGTTGATGAAGCCGGAGCGCACGCTGCCACCGTCGGCCTCCTGCAGGGCGACGATGTCGTAATCGCCGAGCAGGTCGCCGATGCGCTGCAGGTTGCCGGCACGGCCCTGATGCGGCAGCAGGTGCTGCCAGCCGCGGGTCAGGTAATGGTGATAGCGCTCGGTACTGATACCGACCTGAATGTTGAAGCTGAGCAGCCGCAAGCGTCCATCCTGCGGCCACTCGCTGTCCGGGGTGCAGTCGGGGTTGACCTGTGGATCGCACAGGCCAGCCTGACGGGGCATCGAGCGGCGACGCAGCATGGCAGGCGCTCCGATAGATCGATTACTTGGCGGCGCGCTCTTTGGCGATCAGGTGATCGGCGACCTCCAGGGTCTGCTCCGGGCCACCCGAGCTGGAGATGTCGAAGCGGTACTTGCCGTTGACGATCATCACCGGTACGCCATTGATCTGGTAGGCCATGGCCAGTTTCTTGGCCTTTTCCATCTGGCTTTTCACGCCAAAGGAATTGTAGGCCTTGAGGAAGGCGTCACGGTCGATGTCCTGGGTGACCAGGAAATCCGCCATTTCTTCCGGGGTAGCCAGCTTGCGGCCTTCCTTGTGGATGGCGCGGAACACGGCGTCGTGCACCTTGTGCTCGACCTTCATGCTTTCCAGGGTGATGAACATCTGCCCATGGGCGTTCCACAGGCCACCGAACAGGGCGGGAATGCGCACGAAGTTGACGTCGGCCGGCAGCTTCTCGACCCAGGGGTTGAGGGTCGGTTCGAACTGGTAGCAGTGCGGGCAGCCGTACCAGAACAGCTCGACGACCTCGATCTTGCCGGGCTTGGAAATCGGTACCGGATTGCTCAGCTCGACGTACTGCTTGCCGGCCTCGATATCGGCGGCGTGGGCGCTAACGCCGAACAGGCTGGCAGTGGCCAGGACCGCGGAAAGGATCAGATTACGCATGCATGACTCCTAACGATGAAGGTGCTGCGGACAGCTCTGGTTCGACTGGTCGCCACCCGGCAGGTTCCTCTCATTGTAGCGGGCTCGACAGCGAAAAAGGGTGGCCATCGCCACCCTTTTTGTTCACCACCAGGCAAAAGCCGATCAGCGCCTCAGTGCAGGCCCTGAACATAGCTCGACAGCGCCTCGATATCCTTGTTGCTGAGCTTGGCGGCGATGTCGCGCATGATCATGGCGTCGCCGTCGTTGCTGCGCTCGCCTTCACGGAAGGCGGTCAGCTGCTTGGCGATGTAATCGGCGTGCTGGCCACCCAGGTGCGGGTAGCCCGCCGTGGCGATACCGCTGCCATCGGGCGAGTGGCAACCGCTACAGGCCGGCATGCCCTCGGCCAGCTTGCCGCCGCGAAACAGAGCCTGGCCACGCTCGACCAGCGCCGCGTCGGCCGCGCCCACGCTGATCTTCTGGCTGGCGAAGTAGGCGGCGACATCGGCCATGTCCTGCTCGCTCAGCGGCTCGAGCATGCCGGTCATTTCCAGCACCGGACGGGCGCCGGACTTGATGTCCTGCATCTGCTTGAGCAGGTAGCGCTCACCCTGGCCGGCCAGCTTGGGGAAATTGGCCAGTGCGCTGTTGCCATCGACTCCGTGACAGGCCCCGCATACCACGGCCTTGGCCTGTCCCGCGGCCGGATCACCCGCCGCCTGGGCCGCCCCGGCCAGGCCCAGCGCCAGCAGCAGACTCACTATTGTCTTGTTCATCAGCTCATCCAAACGGCTAAGAGAAGTGTTATGAACCGGGGCGTTCCGCCCGCCCTGTCATGCACGGCAGTGCGAAAAGACTCAAGCCGCGCGCGTTTCTGCACGAACCTTGGGGCGGCATGGCCCGGGGATAACGCGCCGCTCGGCACACCCCCTGCCCTGCACCCTAACAGCCTGGTTACCCACTCGGCACCCGCCATGATTGCTCAGCGCCGCAGGCCCGATAATGATCGGCATCAATCCCCCGTGCAGATTCGTCCTGCAGACAGCAAGACAATGAGGAACAGGAAATGCTTGCCGGCGTCGGGAAGATATTGGGCTCTATACAGCGTTCCGGAGCATTACCTGGGCGACAGCTGGCTGGTTGTCGGCCTATTTGTCATCGTATTGGTGGGCGCGCGAGCGGGGCTGTATCGATATCGGAAATCAAAGGGCATTAAGGATACTTGGCCACATGATTGAAGCCTCCATAACGTGACGCCCAGTCGTTAAAGTGAACTCGCATCGACCGAATCTGAGCCACTGTGTAGGCTCTGCCAGGGCCTAGGCTAGAATTGCCCCCCATGAAAAAACCACGTTCCAATTTCCTGACGGTTCTCTCCATCTTCGCCATCGCCGCCGCCGTGATCGGTGGTTTCTGCCTGATCGGTTTGGCCTTGTACCTGTTCTTCACGGGCGCGATCTTTATCGATGGCGTGGCCAGCGCGGCGATCCTGCTGGTGTTCGCCGCGATTGCCTGCAAGGCCCGCATCACCTGGGCGAAGCCAGTGGCGGCGGCGGTATTGATTGCCATCACCGCCTATGTAGGGATGTTCCTCGATGCCCGTGGAAACCCGGCCTACAACAAGCCGCTGGAGTGGTTGTTCGCCCCGGCTGGCGCGCAGTTGCAGACCCGGGAGATCGTTACCCACGGTGGTGGCAGCACCGGGGTGAATTACGATTTCCACTTCGTCGATGCCAGCGGCCAGCGGGTGGATGAACTGAGCAGTTGGGTGGTGGTGCCCTTTCGGTTCCTGGAGTACCTGCTGATCCTGTCGGCCTTCATGTGGCCGCTCACCTGGCTGCTCGGCCGCTTCGGCCGTTCGCAATGGCTGCCGCCGCCGTCGCGCTGAAGCCCGGACACCGACGTGAAACCCACCTCTACAATCCAGCCCTTGCAGGCTGATCAGGAACCTTCATGGTCAACCCCTACGCGATCAATCCGGCCGAGCCGGTCTCTTCCCATGAAGCTCGCCAGCCGTCGCCACTGCCCATGCGCCTGCTGTTCACGGCGCTGGCATGTTGCACGGCGAGCCTGGTGATCCACTGGGTCATCATGTGGCTGACCCTGGAACCGGAGCATTTCCAGGCTTACCTGAACAACCTGTGGCAGCTGGGTGCCTATTGGCTCAGCGCCCTGGCGGTCGACGGCTGCAGTGCGCTGCTGCTCGCCCGCTACTACCTGCAGCGATACGCGCTGGTGGATGTCAGCCGCCCGGCGCGGCTTGTCGCCCTGTTCGTGGGCCTCTACCTGGTGGCCATTTTCGTGGTCGGCCTGCTCTACAACCTGCTGTGGGCGCAGATAGGGCCCTGGCTGTACGAGAACGCCAGCGGCTTCTCGCCCACCCTGCTCATGCTGCCACTGAACCTGGTGTCCTACATGCTGGCGACCCTGCTGCCGCTGTGGCTGAGCCTGCACCTGATGCGCCGCACGGGCCAGTTCCAGAGCGGCCTCACCCGGACAAGCCGTGGTGAAACCGCGCTGGCCTTCGGCCTGCTGTTCATCGTGTTCTACACCAAGCTGCTGACGCTGCTGCCCTCCACCGCCATCAGCCCCTACGGCATGGAGTGGATGCTGGGGCTCAGCAGTGCTGTCGGGGTGGTGTACGGCCTGGTGGCGCTGATCGCCGCCCACCGCTCCCTGCCGGCGCAGTTGCCACGGCTGGCCATCGGCCGTCTGCTGGTGAGCGTCCTGGCGTGCATGGCGATCTGGCTGCTGGTGGCCGGCGTGCTGGGTTTCGTGTTGCTGGTGGCCCTGTATGCCGGCTCGGAATTTCTGGTACTGGTGCTGATGGTGCTGTTCGGCGTCCTGCTGCTGGCGCTGCTATGGCCGCTGACCCACCTGAGCCTGCGCTGGCTCTACCGGCCGCTCGCGGCCTGAGTTGCCGCGGCGCCTCGGGGTGCGGGACAATCCGCGCCGATTCAGGCCAGCGGATACCCCACCATGCAGCAGCGCACCGTTCTCTTCGACCTCGACGGCACCCTTACCGACCCCCGTGAGGGCATCACCCGCTCGGTGCAATACGCGCTGTCGAAACTGGATATCCACGAGCCCGACCTGGTGGCCCTGGAGCATTTCATCGGCCCGCCGCTGCTGCAGTGCTTCATGCACACCTACAGCCTCAGCGAGGCGCGCGCCTGGGAGGCGGTGAATCACTACCGTGACCGCTTCCGCGAGGTCGGGCTGTACGAGAACCAGGTATTCGACGGCGTGATCGAGTTGCTGCAATTGCTGCAGGATCAGGGCCGCACCCTGTACATCGCCACCAGCAAACCCACGGTGTTCGCCAGCGAGATCGCCCGGCACTTCGATTTCGCCCGTTACTTCAAGGCCATCTACGGCAGCGAACTGGGCGGCACGCGCACCAACAAGGTGGAGCTGATCGCCCACCTGCTCGAACAGGAAGGCCTCGACCCGGCCGATACGCTGATGATCGGCGATCGCAAGCATGACCTGATCGGCGCCCATAGCAACGGCGTGCGGGCGGTGGCGGTCGGTTACGGGTTCGGTAGCCTGGAAGAGCTGAGCAGCGAGCGCCCGGCTCACCATGTGCAGACCCTGGCGCAGCTGCGCCAGGCCTTCGCCGGCTGAAGGGGTGGCGGCGCAGGCCGCTACATCATCCGCGAGCCGGTCAGGTCGTTGCGCTGATAGATCACCTTGCGGCTGCCGCCGTCGCAGGTGCCGATCACCATGGCGTCGTCCTCGACCTCTTCGTTTGGCACGATTTCCAGGGTATAGCTGGCCACGCCCGCGGCCTGGATCTTCACTTCGATTTCCTGCTTGAGCTCCTCGCACGACTTGGGCGCCGCCCAGGCGCTGCCGCTCGTCACGCCCAGCACCAGCATCACTGCCGTCCATCCTCTCATCACGACCTTCCTCTGCGTCTAGTTGGTTCTGACCCTACTCTCGGACAGCGTCCAGCGCCTGCAGTTGTATAAGCCGTTGCGTTGGCGGCAACGACCCCAGGTCGGCGACCCGTCGGTAGAAGGTCGGCCAGTCGCCGTTCACCTCGGCGAACAGCCTGGCGAACGCCGCGACCCACTGGTCGTACAGCCCGAACGGCAGCAGCTTGGCGTTGTTCATGGGGCCGTTGATCCAGCCGTCGTAGTAGCCCACACCGTTCCACTGGCGAGTGCGCAGTTGCCGATACTCGGCGCGCAGGCGCTCGAATTCCGCCTGTTTGCCGGCACGCATGGCGTCGGCTTCCAGGCCGCTGGCGTAGAGTTTCTCCAGCCGTGCGCGGCTGGCCAGTACCAGCTCGCTGAACTGCTCGCGCGGCTGCACGTCGAGCGTCTTGGCGGCCGGCAGGCCACGTGCGGCGCGCCATTGCCGCAGCCCCTCCTGCTCGACGAAGGTGGCATAGGACTCGTTGAACGCCGTATCGCCGGCCAGGTAATACCGTTGGTGCGCCAGCTCATGGAAGATCACGGCGACCAATCGCTCGTCGCTCCAGCGCAGCATGGTGTTGAGGATCGGGTCATCGAACCAGCCCAGGGTCGAATAGGCTTCCACGCCGCCCAGGTAGGTGTCCAGGCCCTGCGCCTCGAGCAAGGCCGCCGCACCCCGCGCACGGTTTTGCTCATAGAACCCGCGGTAGGCCACGCAGCCGGCAATCGGAAAACAGTGCAGTTGCGGCTGCAACGAAAACTCGGGCGTTGCAAACAGATTCCATACCACGAACGGCCGCTGCAGATCGGCATACAGCCGGTAGCTGCGGTTATCCGGCAGGGCCAGATGCGCACTGGCGAACCGGCGGGCCTGCTGGGATAGAACCAGGCGCTGACGCACCTGTGCATCGGTCGCCGGGTCATCGATCACGGCCTGCACCGGTTGCCGGGCATTGAGCAGTTGCAGTTGCCCGCGCGCCAGTTGCCCGTAGTAATCGACCGTGCTGCAGCCGGTCAGCAGCAGCGCCAGCAGGGGAACCGCAGCGCGGCGCGGCAGGTCGACAAGAAGAGAGGTGCACTGCTCGAGCATGGCCGTCGTCATGTAAGGGTAGGCGCCTCATCCTACCGCGAAGTCGCGCCTGCTTTGCGCGATACTGCTGCATCTGCACAATCGCCTACCGGAGACACTTCGATGCGCCAGCCCCTACTGCTTGCCAGCCTGTTGCTCCTCGGTGCCTGCGCGTCGCCGCTGCCACCCGCCGACCCGAACATGGCCTGGATCGACCTCAAGGGCGAAGGCATCGACCTGCTGATGGCCGAGCGCCTGGACCGCGAGCGGGTCAATGACGGTCGCTACTTTCAGGTGACCCCTGGGGCCCATGAGCTGGAAATGCGCTATCGCTTCGAAGTGGCCGGCGGCGGTGGCGCCTCGATGATGTCCGAGCCCCAGCAACTGACCTGTGACATCCGCATTCGCTATGACGACTTCAAGGCCGGCCAGCGCTATCGCGTCGAAGCCCGCTCGGTGGTGATGCGCGGTCAGGCGGTGCTCTACGATGCCGAGCGCAACGTGTTGGCCCAGGGCAAGAATCTGCGCTGCGGCAGTTTCTGAGTGATGTGGAACAGCCGCTGAGCCACGCGGGGCGGCTCAGCGGCTGGAATAAGGGAGGCCGATCAGGCTTCCAGCACCACTTCCAGGGTGATTTCGGCGTTCAGCACCTTGGATACCGGGCAACCGGTCTTGGCGGTTTCCACCGCTTTTTCGAAAGCGGCGCGATCAGCACCCGGAATCCTCGCCTTGAGCGACAGGTGCACGGCAGTGATGGCGAAGCCGCCGTCCTGCTTGTCCAGGGTCACTTCGGCCTTGGTATCGATGCTGTCGGCAGTCATGCCTGCTTCGCCAAGCTCCTTGGACAGCGCCATGGAGAAACAGCCGGCATGGGCCGCACCGATCAGCTCTTCCGGGTTGGTGCCGGGCTTGTCTTCGAAGCGGGTATTGAAGCCGTAGGGCTGCTCGGAAAGCACCCCGCTCTGGGTGGAAATGGTGCCCTTGCCGTCTTTGATGCCGCCCTGCCAGTGGGCCGATGCTGTCTTCTTCATCTCGCTGCTCCTGTTGATGAGGGGTACAGAATTCAGAGAGACAGCGGCCAGGCAAGTTCGAGTTTTTTGGTCCTGTGCCGCCTCGATCAACGCAGGCTGGCGAGGATGTCGAAGGCGTGCAGGCGGTCGGCGAAATCATAGTGGTCGCAGGTGAAGATCAGCTCGTCGGCCTCGGTCTGCTCCAGCAACACCTCCAGCCGCGCGCGAATCTTCTGCGGCCCGCCGATCACCGCCATGCCCAGGAAGCTGCCTACGGCATCGCGCTCGTGGGGCAGCCACAGGCCTTCCATCGACTCCACCGGCGGGCGCTGCACCAGGCTCTGGCCGCGAATCAGCGAGAGAATGCGCTGGTAGGCAGAGGTGGCCAGGTATTGCGCCTGCTCGTCGGTATCGGCGGCCAGCAACGGTACACCGAGCATCACGTAGGGCTTGTCGAGCACCTCGGAGGGCTGGAAGGCGTTGCGGTAAACCCGAATCGCCTCGTGCACGTAACGCGGCGCGAAGTGCGAGGCAAAGGCATAGGGCAAACCGCGCTCACCAGCCAACTGGGCGCTGAACAGGCTGGAGCCGAGCAGCCAGATCGGCACGCTGGTGCCGGTGCCGGGCACGGCGATGACCCGTTGATCGGGTGTGCGCGGGCCGAGGTAACGCTGCAGCTCGGCGACATCCTGGGGAAAGTCGTCAGCGCTGCCGGAGCGCTCGCGGCGCAACGCATGGGCGGTGAATTGATCCGCCCCGGGCGCGCGCCCCAGACCCAGCTCGATACGGCCCGGATACAGGGTCGCCAGGGTGCCGAACTGCTCGGCGACCACCAGTGGCGCGTGGTTGGGCAGCATCACCCCGCCCGACCCCAGGCGAATGCGCGAGGTGCCGGCCGCCAGGTAGCCGAGCAGCACGGCGGTCGCCGAGCTGGCGATGCCATCCATGTTGTGGTGCTCGGCGACCCAGAAACGGTTGAATTCCAGCGACTCGACATGCTGGGCCAGCGCCAGCGAGTTGTGCAGCGCCTGCTGTGCGCTGCCGGTGTCGCGGATCGGCGCTAGGTCGAGAACGGAGAAAGGAAGTTTCGCGAGTGCGGACATGAGAGAACCCTTGCTGGTGGATAACGCCAGAGCCTTACCCGAGTAAAACAGTAGGTCTTATCCTACGCCTCCCAATCGACTCAGGCCAACTCCATGGCAAATCGCAGGCAGTAAAAAGCCGGCTTCGCAGAAGCTGCGAGCCGGCTTTCGACCATCGTCATCAGTTGCGCTGGTAGACGATTTCCTTGGTGTCGCCACCGCAGGTGCCGACCACTTGGCGATCGGTCACGCTGCCTTTGTCGACGATTTCCAGGGTATAGGACGAAACGCCATTGGCCTGGATCTTCGCATCGATCTCGCCTTTGAGCTCCTCGCAGTCTTTGGCCGCGAAAGCGGAACCGGCGAGCGCCATCAGGCCTGCTGCAAACAACACTTTCTTCATCACAAACGCTCCCTCGTAACAGTGAACAACACCGGGCGCCTGAAAATGGCCCGGCTCGATAAAGCCGCAGATCACCGTTATGGCGAGCGACTGCAGCTAACCTGGCTCGCCACCATCAGCTGTTGGCGATGCGGAACCCGACTTTCAAGGTGACCTGATAGTGAGCCACCGCACCATCGGCGATATGACCACGGGTTTCGGTGATTTCGAACCACTCCAGATGCCGGATGCTCTTGCTGGCCTCGGCCAAGGCATTGTTGATGGCATCTTCGATACTCGAGGTGGACGAGCCAACCAGCTCGACCTTCTTGTAAGTGTGATGATCCGACATATCCGCCTCCAGGGCTGGTAAACACGAATGGGCTGATTGCCCTTAATCAATCAGTCACTGGAGGGCACTGCTAAGTTCAGGTTTTTGAGTGTTCTTGCAGTCCGAGCCACATTACCGCGGGCGATGGCGGTATATGCCACGCACGGACGGTTTTCCATCGTTACCCGTTTGCAAAGATCGGCCGCTACCCTACAATCGCGATCAATTCTTATCTGCATTGGCGCGCCAGGGAGTTCAGGGTGTCGAGCGTTCTGCCGCCGTCATCGCTACACGATGACGTACACAGGCTCTATCACAACCACCATGGCTGGTTGCGCGGCTGGCTGCGTCGTCGCCTGGGCGACCGCGAGCGGGCCGCCGATATCGCCCAGGACACCTTCCTCCGGCTGCTGGTGACACGACGCTTGCCACAGCAGGGTGAAGGTCGCCGCTTTCTGGCTCAGATCGCTCGTAATCTGGTCATCGACCAATGGCGCCGCCAGCGCATCGAACAGGCGTTCCTGGAAAGCCTGGCCGCCCTACCGGAGCCGCAAACCCCGTCGCTGGAGACCCGCGCCATGGTCATCGAAACCCTGCTGCAGATCGATGCCATGCTCGACGAAATGCCAGCCAGGGTACGCGAGGCCTTTGTGCTGTCGCAGTTCGAAGGGCTGACTTACCCGCAGATTGCCGAGCGCCTGAACGTCAGCGTCAGCTCGGTGCAAAAATACATGCTGCGCGCCATCGCCGCCTGCTATCAGGTGTTCTACGCCGAATGAACCGCGCCAGCGAAGCGCCCATTGCCCCCGCCATCGTCGAGCAGGCGAGCCACTGGCTGATGCTGCAGTGGGGCGGCGAGCTGGATGACGAACAGAAACGCCAATTCAGCGAATGGCGTGCCGCCGACCCGGAGCACGGCCGCGCCTGGCAGCGCTTGGAACATCTGCAGAGCACCCTGAACGGCGTACCGAGCGACACGGCCCGCGCCGTGCTGCGCGAGCTGCCCGATGCGCGTCGCCGGCAGGCGCTCAAGCTGCTGGGGGTGCTGTTGGTGGCCGGCGGCAGCGGTTATCTCGCCCACACGCAACTGCCCTGGCGCGAGGCCATGGCTGACCTGCGCAGCGGCACTGGCGAACGCCTGAAGCGCACCCTGGCCGATGGCAGTCGTTTGAGCCTCAACAGCGGCAGCGCGGTGGATATCCTGTTCAGCGCCAGCGAGCGGCGTATCCGCCTGCTGGACGGCGAGCTGCTGCTCGACAGCGCCCATGACCCGGCGCAGCGACCCTTGATCGTGGAAACTGCAGCCGGCGAGATCCAGGCGCTGGGCACGCGTTTTTCCGTCTACCAGCAGCGCGGCGGCAGCCAGGTCGCCCTGTTCGAGGGCGAGTTGGAGCTGCGTCCGCGTCATCTCTCTCCGGCACGCCTGCAGGCCGGGCAGAGCCGCTGGTTCTCGGCTTGGCAGCTGGGCGAGGTAGCCGCGGTCGACAGCAATGCAATCGCCTGGCACGACGGCCGTCTGATTGCCGAACGCATGCCGCTGATTCAGTTCCTCGCCGAGCTGTCACGCCACCGCCCCGGCGTTCTGCGCTGCGACCCGGCCGTCGCCAACCTGGCGCTCACAGGCGTATTCCCCCTGGCCGACACCGACCGCGTGTTGACCGCGCTGCAGCAATCGCTGCCAGTGAAGGTTCATCGCCTGACCCGTTACTGGGTCACGGTCGGCCCTGCCACTTAGCGCTTGCACCGTTACACCGCTGCGCGGGTTGAGGGTGTTCGAACTGGGCACCACAAAAAATTGCACAACGCCTTGTCGGTTCTGCGGCGCCGTTCGGGATACCTCTTGAACTCGACCAAGAAGCATTCTCAAGAGGATCATCCAGAATGCCGCATCTGCCCACCTTGACCCGCTCCCCCTTGCACCTCGCGGTTCGCCACGCGCTGTTCACCGGCCTGCTCATCAGCGGCCCACTGCTGCTCACCGTCCCGGCAAGCGCCGCGTTCGCCAGCGAGCAGGCCCGCCACTACGCCATTGCTGCCGGCAACCTGGACCAGGCGCTGAACCGCTTCGCCAGCGAGGCTGGCATCCTGCTTTCCACCGATGCCCAGCTCACCGCAGGCAAGCGCAGCCCGGGGCTCAATGGTAGCTACTCGGTGGCCGACGGCCTGGCGCAACTGCTCGCAGGCAGTGGCCTGCGTGCTCTCGATACCGGCGGCAACTATGCATTGGAAAGGGTGGTGGACAGCGCGAATGCGCTCGAACTGGGCGCCACCACCATCCAATCCAATGGCCTGGGGGCGACCACCGAGGATACGAACTCGTACACCACCGCGCAGACCAGCACCGCCACCAAGATGAACCTGTCGATCCGCGAAACGCCGCAGACCATCACCGTGGTGACGCGTCAGCGCATGGACGATCAGCATCTGGCGAGCATGACCGATGTGCTGAAAAGTACGCCCGGCATCACCATGACCCAGGACGGCGGCGAGCGCTACAACATCTATGCCCGTGGCAGCGCCATCAACACCTACCAGTTCGACGGCGTCACCACGATCCAGGAAAACGAAACCCGCAGCATGCCCAACACCCTGTTGGACATGGCGCTGTACGACCACATCGAGATCGTGCGCGGCGCCACCGGTTTGATGACCGGCGCCGGCGACCCCAGCGGCGTGGTCAACCTGATTCGCAAGAAACCCACCGCCGAGTTCAAGTCGTACATCCAGGGCAGCGCCGGAACCTGGGACAACTACCGCGGCGAAGCCGACGTGTCCGGCCCGCTGAACGCAGAGAAAACCGTACGCGGTCGGCTGGTGGCCGCCAAGCAGGATAGCGACACCTACATGGACTGGTACACCCAGGACCGGGAAATTCTCTACGGCGTGATCGAAGGCGACCTGACCGACAGCACGCTGCTGCGTTTGGGGGTCGACAACCAGAAATACAAGGCGACCGGCTCGCCCGGCGTGCCGCTGCTGTACACCAATGGCCAGCCCACCGATTTTTCCAGAAGCCGCAGCTCGGGCGCGCGCTGGGGGTACGAGAAATTCGACACCACCAACTACACCGCGACCCTGGAACAGGCCCTGGCCAACGACTGGGATCTGCGCGTGGTGGCCAACCACATGAAGATCAAGCGCGACGTGGCCAACACCACCTACGACAGCCAGACCAGCAACACCTTCATCGACCAGGCCACCGGCAATGCCTCGGCCGGACGTGCCGACGTCGCGGTCAAGCAGGTGCAGCGTGGGCTGGACATCAACGTGAAAGGCCCGTTCGAGCTGCTGGGGCGCACCCATGACCTGGCGGTCGGCTACAACTACGCCGACTACCACAACGGTCACCAGGCCTTCTCGGGCGATATCGATTCGTTCAACTACTACACCTGGGACAACCAGATCGCCGAGGCGCCCATCACCGGCGCGATGGACTTCGATATCAAGATTCGCCAGCAGGGTTACTTCGTCGCCAGCCGCTTCAACTTCACCGATCAATGGCACCTGATCCTAGGCGCGCGGGTGTCGGACTATCACTACGACTACTACATCCACTCCTACGACCTGGACGGGCCGTTCGATTACCTGCGCACCGACCAGCGCACCGAAACCGATGTGCTCACGCCCTACGCCGGCTTGATCTACGACCTCACCCCCGAGCAATCGGTGTACCTCAGCTACACCGACATCTTCAAGCCGCAGTCGGCGATCGATCGCAACGGCACGGGGCTCGACCCCGAGGTCGGCAAGAACTACGAGCTGGGCTGGAAGGGCGAATTCTTCGGCGGCCGTTTGAATGCCAATACGGCGGTGTACTGGGTCAAGCGCGACAACGTGGCGGTGGCCGACGGCACCGTGGGCAACACCGAGGTTGCGGCGTACCGCGCCGAGCAGGGCGCCGAGACCAAGGGCATCGACCTGGAGGTAGCAGGCGAAATAACGCCAGGCTGGAACGTGCAGACCGGCTATAGCCACACCCGCACCGAGAACGCCGAAGGCACGCGCATTACCACGCAATTGCCGATGGACACGTTCCGCTTCTGGACCACCTACCGGCTACCGGGTGAGTGGGAAAGGTTGACGGTCGGCGGTGGCGTCAACTGGAATTCCAAATCGTCGGTGTTCTTCCCTCGGGTTCGCAACGTGCAGGTCGCCACACGCGTCACTCAGGACGACTACGCCATCACCAGCCTGATGGCCCGCTACCAGATCGACGAGCACCTGGCCGCCACGGTAAATCTGGAGAACGTCTTCGACGAGAAGTACTACTCCGGGATGGCTGGGAGCTATGGCCATTACGGTGCGTCGCGTAACGCCAACCTGACGCTGCGCTACGACTTCTGACCAAGCGTCGAGGCCAACCCTACAGCTCGTTCGAGCCAGACGGCGTGCCTGCGTGGCGCGCCGTTTGCGTTTTCATTCATGGCCGGTCGTATCGGCACGAGGAGAGCACCACGGTCTTCATCGCGCGATGACACCGCTTTGCCGATGACCGCAAGGCTTGCGATGGTGGCAAACGAGCTGCACGGGCCCTGCACCTTCGTCAGCCGGACCAGCCACGGTCTTCCATTCATTGCGGGCGGCGGCAGTTACGAATGCGCGCCACGACCAGAGAACCCGCACGAAATCGATCAGAGCGGCGGCCTGAAAGCGGTTCACTCACACGGACTCGAGGCGGCCGGCCGGTCCGGTATGGCTGCCCCATCAGCACGCTGATTGCGCATTTGAGATCCGCCTATCTTATCGTGCAGCCTGGCGTTGCGCGCCAGGCCCATAAGGCCGATCCCCCAGAATCGTCGCCCGGTGCATGATGCGCCGCTGCGGACGGTAGTCGTCGCAGGCGTAGTGCTGGGTCAGGCGATTGTCCCAGAAGGCCAGATCGCCCTGGCGCCATTGCCAGCGCACGGCGAATTCCGGCCGGGCGATCTGCTTGCACAGCAGCTGCAGCAGCGCGGTGCTTTCGTCCGGCTCCAGCTCGACGATACGGCTGGTGAACGCCTCACTGACGAACAGGCCCTTGCGCCCGGTTTCCGGGTGCACGCGAACCACCGGATGAGTCACCGGCGGGTTGGCGGCGCGGGCGGCGTTCCATTTTTCCAGGGCATCCGGGGTGTTGCCGAAGCGCTCCAGCGGAAACGACAGGGTCAGGTCGTGCACCGCCGTCAGGCCGTCGAGCAGCCCGCGGATCGGCGCGGACAGCGCCTCGTAGGCCGCCGAGCAGCTGGCCCACAGTGTATCGCCGCCATGGCGCGGCACGTGCCGGGCGCTGAGCAGCGAGCCCAGCGGCGGCGACGGGATGAATGACACGTCCGAATGCCACAGGGCGTTGTCGCGCAGGTCGTTGAGGTCGGTATCCAGCACGAGGATTTCCGGCTGCGCCTCGATCTTCGGGTAGAGCGGATGGATATGCAGATCACCGAACAACGCGGCGGCATTGCGCTGCTGGGCGGGCGTCAGCAACTGGTCGCGAAAGAACAGTACCTGGTGCTCGAGCAGGCCCTGGTGCAGCGTCCGATGGGCGGCGGGCGTCAGCGGCTGCGCCAGGTCGATACCGGTGACGCGAGCACCGAGGGCCTGGCCGAGACGTTCGAACTGGATGCTCATGATCGTCAGCTCCAGGACGCGAAACGTTTCTGCAAGGCCCGCAAACCCAGCTCGATGGTCAGGGCGATACCGGCGATCAGCAGGATGCCGACCACCACCACATCGGTGGCGAGGAACTGCGCGGCGGACTGCACCATGAAACCCAGGCCCTGGTTGGCGGCGATCAGCTCGGCAGCCACCAGCGTCGACCAGCCCACCCCGAGAGCGATGCGCAGCCCAGTGAGGATGTCCGGCAACGCGCTGGGCAGAATCACGTGGCGCACCACCTGCAGACGGCTGGCGCCCAGGCAGCGCACCGCCTGGATACGCGCCTTGTCGACGCGGCGCACGCCGCCCACGGTGGCGATCAGCAGCGGCGCGAACAACGCCAGGTAGATGAGCAGCACCTTGGACAGCTCGCCGATACCGAACCAGATCACCATCAACGGCAGGTAGGCCAGCGGCGGAATCGGCCGGTAGAACTCCACCAGCGGGTCGAGCGCAGCGTTCAAGGTCGGATTGAGGCCCATGGCGATGCCCAGCGGCACCGCCGTGACCACCGCCGCCAGCAAGGCCACCAGCACGCGCCACAGGCTGGTGCTCAGGTGCTGCCACAGGGTGGCGTCCAGGTAGCCGTCGTGCAGCAAGCCCTCGAGGGCCACCAGCAGTTGCTCGGGCGCCGGCAGGAAGATGGTGTCGATCCAGCCCAGGTGGGTGGCCAGCCACCACAGGCCCACCAACGCTGCCAGGGTAGCCAAGGCAGCCACCTGGCGACGGTCGAGGCGGATCACCGAACGGCGGGTACGGTTATTCAAATCCGTTTGCAAGGCGTCAGAAGGCATGGTCGGCGGGCTCCTGAAGAAAGACATCGAGCAGCTCCTGGCGCAGCTCGGCAAAGGCAGGGTCACCCTTGATCGAACGCACCGGCTCGCCAGCGAGGTAACGGCGCGCGAAAGGCAGCTGGCGACGCAGCACCGCACGGGCGGGCGGACCATCCAGCACGATCAGCTCGGTGGCCAGGAACAGCGCCTCGTCGACGCTGTGGGTGATCAGGAACAGGCCCTTGCCGGTGCGCTTCCAGACGTCGAGCAGCAGCACCTGCATACGTTCGCGGGTCAGTGCATCGAGGGCGCCGAAGGGTTCGTCGAGCAGCAGGAAATCCGGGTCGACTGCCAGGGCGCGCGCCAATCCCAGGCGCTGGCGCTGCCCGCCGGACAACTCGCCGACCTGGTGGTGGGCATGGCTGCCCAGGCCCACCAGCTCCAGCACCTGCCGCGCCCGCGCATGGCGCTCGGCCTTGCCCAGGCCACGCAGGCGCAGGCCCAGGGCGACGTTGTCGAGAGCATCGAGCCAGGGCATCAGCGCGTCGTCCTGGAACACCACGCCGCGCTCGCCGCCCGGGCCTTGCAGGGTTTTGCCGTCGATATGCACCCGGCCGCCATCCACCGGCTGGAAACCGGCCAGCACGTTGAGCAGGCTGGACTTGCCGCAGCCCGATGGGCCGAGCACGACCACGGACTCGCCCTTGTCGATCTGCAGGTCGAAGCTATCCAGGATCACCTGTGCATCACCACGGCGCGTGAAGCTCAGGCTGACCCGCTCGGCGTTCAGTCGGCTCATGGTCGACTCCTCGATTAAAAAAAGCCCCTCCGAGGAGGGGCAAACCTGTCGTGAAGGTGATTCGGTGTTACAACGCCTTGCGCACGTACTCGGCGCTCACATAGGGCGAATAGTCCGGCAGTACGGTGGGAATGCGCTTCTGTTCCTTGAGGAACTCGGCGGTGCGCGCAGTGGCCTTGGCGGTGCCGCCGCCCAGCAGCTCGGCGCTCACCTGCTGCTGCGCGTCGGGGTAGGTCGAGCCGGCCAGCAGCTCGGGAACGTCGGCGGCATTGGCGCCGATCAGCTTGGCGATCTTCCTGGCCTGCTCGGAATCGGCTGTCCACTTGGCGGCGTTGGCCTGGTAGTCGGCAAAGGCGTCCAGGGTCACGCCAGCGAACTTGGCCAGCACCTCGGGGTGCTGCTCGGCGAAATCCTTGCGAGCGACCCACACCTCGAAGGTGGGCGCGCCCCACTTGCCGACTTCGGCGGCATCGGTCAGCACCTTGCCGCTGCGCTTGATCTCGCCCAGGGCCGGCGACCAGACGAAGGCACCGTCGATGTCACCGCGCTTCCAGGCCGCGTTGATCTCGGCGGGGTTGAGGTTGACGATCTTCACCTTGCTCGGGTCGATGTTCCAGTGCTTGAGGGCACCGAGCAGGCTGTAGTGGGAGGTGGACACGAACGGCGTGGCGATGGTCTTGCCGACCAGTTGCTCGGGGGTGTCGATACCGCTGCCGTCGCGCACCACCAGGGCCTCGGCGGCGTTGATCTGCGCCGCGACCAGGAAGGTCACCAGCGGCAATTTGCGCGAGGTGGCCGCGGCCAGCGGGCTGGAGCCGAGGTTGCCGATCTGCACGTCACCGGAGGCCAGGGCGGTCACCACTTCGGGCCCGGAATTGAAGCGTCGCCAGTCGAGCTTTTCGCCGATGGCCTTCTCGTAGGCACCGTCGGCCTGGGCGACCTTGGATGGGTCGACGCCGGTCTGGTAGCCAATCACGATATCGGCCGCCTGGGCCTGCAGGCTGGTGGCAGCCACGACGGCGAGCAGCAGGGTCTTGATGGCGTGTTTCATGGGCAACTCCTCGCAAAGGGCACCAGGCTGTCCCGGCTGCCATACGCCTCGGTGGCGCTGTTCGAGAAATTTATGGTTATAAGAAATATCTCTCCAATAACATTTTACGATTAGCTTAGAGCCGTCGATGACAGCCGCGAGCCAGAGCCGCAGCGCTTGCCCGGCTGAGCTTCTGTCGACTCGCAAGGCGCCACCGCCGACGTGCCGCTCGTACCCCGCTGCCCTGACGACCGCCTCTTGGGATTGCCCGGCCCAGGCAGTAGAATCCGCCGCTTTTCCAGGCGATCACGACCATGCAACCAGGTGACTCCCCGCGTAACGGCGAACTGATCTACGGCCTCGAAGACCGCCCGCGCCCGCTGGTGGCGATCCTCGCCGCCCTGCAACACCTGCTGGCGATCATCGTGCCGATCGTCACGCCAGGCCTGCTGATCTGCCAGGCACTGGGCGTGTCGGCCCGCGACACCAACCTGATCGTGTCCATGAGCCTGGTGATTTCCGGCATCGCCACCTACGTGCAATGCCGTCGCTTCGGGCCGCTGGGCGCGGGCCTGCTGGTGGTGCAGGGCACCAGCTTCAACTTCGTCGGCCCGCTGATCGCCGGCGGCGCGCTGATGGTCAAGCAGGGCACGCCGGTGGAAGGCGTGATGGCGGCGATCTTCGGCGTGGTGATCGCCGGCTCGTTCGTGGAGATCGGCATCTCGCGCATTTTGCCGTTCGTGAAGAAGCTGATCACCCCGCTGGTGACCGGCATCGTGGTGCTGATGATCGGCCTGACGCTGATCAAGGTCGGCCTGATCAGCATGGGCGGCGGCTATGGCGCGATGGCCAATGGCACCTTCGCCAACGGCGAGAACCTGCTGCTGTCCGGCGTGGTGCTGGCGGTGATCGTGGTGCTCAATCGCATCCCGGTGGTGTGGCTGCGCAGTTGCGCCATCGTCATCGCCCTGCTGGTCGGCTACGCGCTGGCCGGCTACCTGGGCCGCCTGGACTTCACCGGCATGCACCAGGCCGAGCTGTTCCAGGTGCCGACGCCGCTGCACTTCGGCCTGGGCTTCTCGTGGAGCCTGTTCATCCCGATGCTGGTGATCTACCTGGTGACGTCCCTGGAAGCCATCGGCGATGTGACCGCCACCAGCAAGGTGTCGCGCCAGCCGGTGGAAGGCCCGCTGTGGATGCAACGCATCAAGGGCGGCGTGCTGGTCAACGGCGTCAATTCGCTGCTGGCCGGCGTGTTCAATACCTTTCCCAGCTCGATTTTCGCCCAGAACAACGGGGTGATTCAGCTGACCGGCATCGCCAGCCGCCATATCGGTGTGTGGATCGCCCTGGTGCTGGTGATTCTCGGCCTGTTCCCGGCCGTAGCCGGTGTGATCCAGGCGGTGCCGGAGCCGGTGCTCGGTGGCGCGGCGATGGTCATGTTCGGCGCCGTGGCGGCCTCGGGCATCAACATCCTCGCCGGCATCGAACTGGACCGTCGCGCGCTGCTGATCATCGCCGTGTCCCTGGCCCTCGGCCTCGGCGTTTCCCAGGTGCCGGAGTTCCTCGCCCATATGCCGGCGGCCCTGCGCAACGTGCTGGAGTCCGGCGTGGCCACCGGCGGCATCTGCGCGCTGGTGCTCAACTGGTTCCTGCCGGAGAGCGCGGCCAAGGCCGAACGCCACGACTAAGAATCTGTGGCCCGTTACCGCCAGGGTGCAGGCAACCCTGGCGAACTGCCGTCAGCGCAACTTCTCGAGCATCTGGTAATACCACATGCCCGCTGCCAGCATCGGGTTGCCGAGCTGGTCGCCCAGGGGCACCTTGATGTGCTTGCAGGCGGCGAAGGTGTCGAACTGCTCCAGGTCGCCGGTGATCGCCTTGGCCATGATCTCGCCCATGATGTGACTGGTCGCCACGCCATGGCCGGAGTAGCCCTGGCAGTACCAGACGTTGCCCGACAGCTTGCCCAGTTGCGGGATGCGGTTCATCACGATGCCCATGGCGCAGCTCCACTGGAAGTCGATCGGCACGCCCTTGAGCTGCGGGAAGGTGCGCTCGATGCAGGGGCGCAGCTCGCCGGCGATATCCCGTGAATCGCGCCCCGAGTAGTTGGCGCCACCGCCGAACAGCAGCCGGCCATCGCCGGTCAGGCGGTAGTAGTCGAGCACGAAGCGGCAGTCGTACACCGCCAGGTCCTGTGGGTTGATCTCGCCGGCCAGCTCGCCCAGCGGCGCGGTGGTGACGATGCCGCCCATGGCCGGGAAGATCAGGCCCTTGAGCTGGCGGCGCTCCAGCTTGTGGTAGACGTCGCCGGCCAGCAGCACCTGCTTGGCCTCGATCCGCCCGCCCGTAGTAACCACCGCCGGACGCGGGCCGTGGACGATCGCCAGCACCTCGGAATGCTCGAAGATCAGCGCGCCCAGGCTTTCGGCAGCCCTGGCCTCGCCGAGACACAGGTTGAGCGGGTGCAGGTGCATGTTGCGGGTGTTCTTCAGCGCGCCGCAGTACAGGTCGCTGCCCAGTTGCGCCCGCACGCCGGCGGCGTCGAGCAGGCTGACATCGCCCGCCATGCCGCGGCGCAGCGCTTCGTCGTAGGTGGCCTTGAGCTCGTCCAGGTGGCTGGCCTTCATCGCCGTATGCAGGTGGCCGTGCTTGAGGTCGCAGGCGATGCCGTACCTGGCCACGCGGTTGCTGATGATTTCGTGGCCGCGCCAGCGCAGGTGCCAGATGAAGTCGTCCACCTCCTTGCCCAGGGTGTTGCGCATCTGCTTGCCCATGGCTTCGTCGCCGGACAGGCTGCCGGTGACCTGGCCGCCGTTGCGCCCACTGGCGCCCCAGCCGACCTTGTGGGTTTCCACCACGGCGACCTTGAGGCCGCGCTCGGCCAGCTCCACCGCCGTGGCGATGCCGGTGAAGCCGCCGCCGATGATGGCCACGTCGACGGTCATGCTGCCCTGCAGCGTCGGGTAGTCGCTCTCGAAGTTGAGCGAGGCCGCGTAGTAGGACGGCGCACGCTCGGCGGCGGGTTTGACGGGGTGGTTGCTTGCGTTCATTGCATGTCCTTGGGGTGCGCTGGCACCGATAAATCAGCCATCGGGGCTAAAGCCCCGCCCACAGAGCGCTTGTGTAGGAGGGGCCGGGCGGCGATCCGCTTCAGCCCCGAGCCTTGCAAACAGGAGCCATCAGGCATTGCTCAGGTACCAGCGCCAGTCCTGCTCGCCGACCTCGCCCATGAACTGGCGGTATTCGGCGCGCTTGACCGCGAGAAAGACCCTGAGGAAATCGGCGCCGAAGGTCTCGTGCGCCCACTCGGATTGCTCCAGTGCCTGGATTGCCGCCGACCACTGGGTAGGCAGATGCTCGGTAGCCTGGGCATAGCCGTTGCCCTCGACCGGCGCACCAGGGTCCAGCGCCTGGCGGATGCCCCGGTGAATCCCGGCCAGGATCGCCGCGGCGGCGAGATAGGGGTTGGCATCTGCGCCGCAGATGCGGTGCTCCACGTGCCGGGTATTGGCCGGGCCACCGGGTACGCGCAGGCTGACGGTGCGGTTATCCACACCCCAGGTGGGCGCCAGCGGCGCATAGCTGTTGGCCTGGAAGCGCCGGTAGGAGTTGGCGTTGGGGCAGAACAGCAGCAGCGAGTCGAGCAGGCTGGCGAGCATGCCACCCACCGCCTGGCGCAGCAGCGGCGTGCCTGCTGGGCTTTCACTGGCGAACAGGTTGTCGCCCTGCCCATCGGCCAGGCTCACGTGCATATGCATACCCGTGCCGGCCAGGTGATCGAAAGGCTTGGCCATGAAGCACGCCTGCATGCCGTGGGCATGGGCGACACCCTTGACCAGGCGCTTGTAGCGCACCGCCTGGTCCATGGCCGCGAGCGCCGGGCCGTGCTCCAGGGTGATCTCCACCTGGCCGGGGGCGTATTCGGAAATCGCCGTGCGCGCCGGGATGCCCTGGGCCTTGCAGGCCCCATAGAGGTCCTTGAGAAACGGCTCGATCTGTTCCAGCTCGCGCAGGCCGTAGACCTGGGTCTGCCGCGGCCGACCGCCGTCGCCGTCCAGCGCCGGCTGCGGGCGGCCGTGGGCGTCGCGTTTCTGGTCGAGCAGGAAGAATTCCAGCTCGCAGGCCATCACCGGGTGGTAACCGTCGGCTTCGAGCTGCTCGATCACCCGCTGCAGCAAATGCCGTGGGTCGGCCGGCGTAGCTGGCATTCCCTCAGTCGGGTGCATCGACACCTGCACGGCGGCGGTGGGAATCTGCCGCCAGGGCAAACGCACCAGGCTGCCGGCCAGCGGGTAGGCGCGGCAGTCGATATCGCCCACCTCCCAGACCAGCCCGGTGTCCTCGACATCTTCGCCCTGGATGGACAGACCAAGCATCGTACTCGGCAGCGGCCGGCCACTCTGGTACAGCGCCAGCAGTTCCTCGCGGTGCAGCAGCTTGCCGCGCGGCACGCCATTGGCGTCGAGGATGAACAGCTCGATCAATTCGATATCGGGATTAGCGGCCAGGAAATCCTGGGCTTGCTGCACAGCGGCGAAACTCGTCATATCGCACTCGCTTGCGCCAGTCGGGCGCTCGGTGTCCGCACGGCCGGCTCGCTTGGCGAACAGGTGGCGCAGGCAGACAAATAGGCATCAGCGGCTGCGGACATGGCGCAGCCATCGGAGTCAGCGGGCGGAAAGGACGTCAGGCGGGCGGGCGTGGCGGCAATGCCAGAGCGCCCAGAAGGCGAGGATCTGCGGCAATGCCGTGGGTTCGGGCGCCCGGCCCCGCGCGCGCAAGGCTGGCAGGGCAAGAGCGTGGGCAGGACGGCAGACCGGGATAGACATGCCCCGAGGCTCGCACGCCGCGACAGTCAGGTTAAATCGTTATTGCCGTACCTTCAGATCGCCACTGGCTAAACAATCACGCTCACGGCTCCGGCCGGTAGCCCAGGCGCAAACCACCCCAATGCTTGCCCTGCACATGGATCGGTACCGACAGGTCGTGCATCAGCTCACCGGTATCGCGCATGTAGGTCTGCAGCAGCACGCGCTGCTGGTGGCTGCCGCAGCGGATGCCGGTGCGGTCGTTGAACAGCCGCTTGCTGCGACTCTTCACGGTGTCCACGGCGCGGTCACCGGTGGGCGGATGGTTGAAGGCCTGATTGTGGGTCGGCACGTAGCCTTCCGGCGTGGTGGCGATGGCGAACACCAGGCCTTCGTGACGCTTGAGCAGCGGCTCCTGGATGGCCGGCAGCACGCCATCGGCGTAGCTGTCGAAGCGGGTGCGGAACTTGGCCGGGAAGCTGTCTGGGATCGGCTGGTACTGACGGTCGAACAGGTCCGCGAGGCTGATGCGCCCGGCCTGGACATCGGCCTCGAACTGCCTGGCAATCGCAGCGGCGCCCTCCAGGGCGAGCTCGTAGATGCGCTGGTGGTAGTCGTCGAGCCCGACGCTGGCCAGCTGCTCGCTGACGCTTTCCGCCTGGCCGACCAGTTGCTCGGCGGCCTTGCCCAGCTGGCGGGTCTGATCCTCGCTGCTGCGCACGTCGCTCCGCAGTTGCTCCACCGCCACCAGCAACTCGGCCAGATGCCCGTGATTGCTCGCCGTGCCGGCGCTGATCTGCGCCACCTGGGCATCGACATCGGCGGCCAGGTCGGCGATGCCGCGCAGTTGCTCGCCAGTGAACTCGACCTGCCGGGCGGCCGCTTCGAGTTCTTCGGCCTGGCGCTGGATATGGCTGACCACCGCCGCGCTTTGCTGGCGGATATCGGCGACCATCTGCCCCACCTCGCCGGTGGCGCTGGCGGTACGCCCGGCCAGGCTGCGCACTTCGTCGGCGACCACCGCGAAACCGCGGCCCTGCTCACCGGCGCGGGCGGCCTCGATGGCGGCGTTGAGCGCCAGCAGGTTGGTCTGGCTGGCGATGGACTGGATCACCTGGGTGACCTGCTCGATCTGCTCGGTCCGCGCGCCGAGGCCATCGATCAACTCGCGGCTGGCCGCCGCCTGGGCGCTGAGCTGCTGCATCCGCGCGATGGCCTGCTGCAGCTCGGTCTGGCCGCTGGCGCTGCTGGCGCGCACGGTCTGCGCGGCGCCAAGGGTCTGACCGGCACGCTCGGCATTGCTCTGCTCGGTATGGGTCACGGCGTGGGCGCCTTCGCTGATCTGCTCGACCGCGGCCAGCTGCGACTGCAACCGGCCGGCCAGTTGCTGCACGGTGAAGGCCACCTGAGCGGCGGACAAGGCGTTATGGCAGGTGTGCTGCGACAGGCTCTGGCTCAGCGTGTCCAGCGACGCCGCGGGGGCGGCTGTAGACGCCATAGCAGCCGGGCGTCGCCAGGGGCCGAGCCACGGCCACAGCGCCAGCAAGAGCAGCGCGACGGCGGCGAGGTAAGGCGGCATCTGCAGCTGCTGCCAGACCACCAGCAACGTCACCAGGCCGAGCACATGCAAGGCCAAAGCGAGCCGATCACGAGTAAACCCTACGTCCATGGTGCACCTCGTTGTTCTTATGGTGCGGCGCTGGCAGCCAACCTGGCCGCTCGGCAGAGTGCCGCGTCTATCCCTAGCTCATCGACCGTGCGGGCTAAATCTGTAGCAGCAAGGCCAAGCGAATCAGTTGATCACTGGACGGCGTGTCGGGCTATGGCACTTTGGTCGCAGAGTGCAAACGCCGATTAGCGTTCGAGGCGATGGCGTTTGACGAAGGCGCGGTCGAAGTAGTCCTTGCAGCGCCCATAGAGCTGCCCGCCTGCGCTCCACTGGTGCCACCCCAGCAGGGCACCGCCATCGCCGCTGGCCAGCAGCAGGGGGCGTTGGCCGCGCGCCTTGTAGTCTCGTAGCACGCCGCCGCGCAGGGCCGCAGACAGGTTGGCGGCGAGCACCGGCACCTGGCGCATCGAATACAGGCCACTCTTGCGCACGCCGGGCAGGCTGGCGCAGTCGCCGACAGCGAACACCTGGGGGTGGGAATGGCTTTGCAGCGTGGGGGCGGTGTGCACGAAGCCGTCGCCGTCGCAGCTCAGGCCGCTGGTGGCGATCCACGGCAGCGCCTGGGCCCCGCTGGCCAGCAGCAGGCGGCCACCGTGCCACACGGAGGCCTCACCGCTGATCAGGCAGTTGCCGTCGATACGGCTGATCGGGCAGTGCTCGCGCACCTGCACGCGGCGCATGCGCAGGTGCCCCCAGGCGCGCATGCGCAAACCGGCGCAGTGCCCGGCCAGCAGCGGCTCACCGCAGAACAGCGCCAGCTGCGGCACCTGATCGGCGAGCGCCAGAGCCATTTCCACACCCGCCACACCACCACCGAGAATGGCCAGGGGTTGCGGGTCGCGCTGCCAGGCCTGCCAGCCGCTGATGAACTGATCGACCGGTTTCACCGCCAGCACGTCCATGCCCTCGCCTTCACGGGGCGGGCAGGCAACCCGGTCGCCGACGTTGAGCGACAGCCAGTTGCCCTGCAGCACGCGGTCATCGGCCAGGGTCAGCTGGCGGGTGGCGGCGTCCAGCGCAGCAACGGGCGCGACGATCAGCTCGACCTGCGCCGCCTGGCACAGTGCGCTCAGGCCGATCTGGCAATCCTGGGGCGAATAACGACCACCCACCAGCCCGGGCAGCATGCCGGCGTGCCAGGTGTGCTCGGCACCCGCCACCAGGGCGATACGCCCCGCCGGTCGCTCGATCAGCGCCCAGCGCCGCAGAACCCCAAGATGGGCCGGGCCTGCGCCTACCAGCAACAGATCGTGGTCAATCATCTACACCGATATCCTTGAGAGCCTGGGAGCGACGTGCTGCACCTTGGGCAGGCACCGCGAGCTTTGACCGAAACAGGCGCGCAATGATCCCTCCCGCGACGGGTCGATGGAGCATGGCGGCAACAGGCCGTTTCGAGCAAGTGAAGAGACGCTTGCGGCGGGTTTTCGACACATTTGTCCTGCGGTTATCACTCAGGCGCTGCAACCCCCGGACTCTGTACGGCGGTTTAAAACGCAGGCAAAAAAAGACCCGCCGAAGCGGGTCCTTTGCAACGCTGTGGCTTACGCCAGTTCGTCGAAGCACTCGGCCACGATGGCGATGCCTTTTTCCAGCTGGGCGTCCGGGATGGTCACCGGCATCAGGAAGCGCACCACGTTGTAGTAGGTGCCGCACGACAGCAGGATCAGGCCTTTCTCGCGCGCCTTGGCGACGATCTTGCCGGTCAGCTCGGCAGCCGGCTTGCTGTGGTCGCCGCCTTCGAACAGCTCGATGGCGACCATCGAACCCAGGCCGCGCACGTCGCCGATCACCTTGTGCTTGGCGGCGATGTCACGCAGGCCAGCCTTGAGCTTCTCGCCAACGGCGTTGGAGCGATCCAGCAGCTTCTCTTCGTCGAACACCTTGAGCACGGCCAGGGCCGCGGCGCAGGCGATGGGGCTGCCGGCATAGGTGCCGCCCAGGCCACCGGGGGCGATCTTGTCCATGATCTCGGCCTTGCCGCTGACGCCGGAGATCGGGAAGCCGCCGCCGACGGACTTGGCGAAGGTGGTCAGGTCCGGCACCACGCCCAGTTGCTCGGTGGCGAAGAAGGTGCCGGTACGGCCAGCGCCGGTCTGCACTTCATCGGCGATCAGCAGGATGCCGTGCTGGTCGCACAGGGCGCGCAGGCGCTGCATGAAGGCTGGCGAGTTGACGTAGAAACCGCCTTCGCCCTGTACCGGCTCGATGATGATCGCGGCGATGTCCTGGGGCTGGGCATCGTTCTTGAAGATGCGCTCGATGCTGGCGATGGATTCGTCTTCGCTGACGCCATGCAGCTCGCACGGCGCAACGGCGCGGTACACGCCAGCAGGCATCAGGCCCATGCCGGCGGAGTACGGCACCACCTTGCCGGTCAGCGACAGGGTCATCATGGTGCGGCCGTGGTAGGCGCCGGTGAAGGCGATCACGCCGGCACGGCCGGTGGCGGCACGGGCGATCTTCACGGCGTTCTCGACCGCTTCGGAGCCGGAGGTGACCAGCAGGGTCTTCTTGGCGAAGTCACCCGGTACGCGCTTGGCGATTTCTTCGCACAGCTCGATGTAGGGCTCGTAGGCGAGCACCTGGAAGCAGGTATGGGTCAGCTTGGTCAGCTGCTCCTGAACGGCGGCGACCACTTTCGGGTGCAGGTGGCCGGTGTTCAGTACGGCGATACCGCCGGCGAAGTCGATGTACTCGCGGCCTTCGACGTCCCACACGGTGGCGTTCTCGGCGCGCTCGGCGACGATCGGGTGGATCTGGCCGACACCGCGCGGTACGGCGGCCTGGCGGCGTTGCAGCAGGGATTCGTTGGTCTTGCTCATGGCTTCCTCATTCACCGCTCATCGTCGGTGTGGTTCAAGGATGACGCATCCCGCTGCAGCCACGACAGCATGCGATGATCGACTGCCGGGCCTTGCGGGATACAGGGAGAAACGTGTGTTGCGCCGCCGCAGCGGCGCAGGTCGATCAGCTTAAATGCTCAAGCAGAGGTACTTGATTTCCAGGTAATCCTCGATGCCGTACTTGGAGCCTTCACGGCCCAGGCCCGAGGCCTTGATGCCGCCGAACGGCGCCACTTCGTTGGAGATCAGACCGGTGTTGATGCCGACCATACCGTATTCCAGTGCCTCGGCCACGCGGAATACGCGGGAGAGGTCACGGGCGTAGAAGTAGGAGGCCAGGCCGAACTCGGTGTCGTTGGCCATGGCGATCACTTCGGCTTCGTCCTTGAAACGGAACAGCGGCGCCAGCGGGCCGAAGGTTTCGTCCTTGGAGACCAGCGCGCTCTTCGGCACGTCGGCCAGAATGGTCGGCTCGAAGAAGGTGCCGCCCAGGGCGTGGGTCTTGCCGCCGGAGAGGATCTTGGCGCCTTTGGCAACGGCGTCCTCGATGTGCTCCTTGACCTTGGCCACGGCCTTCTCGTCGATCAGCGGGCCGGTGGTGGTGCCGTCTTCCAGGCCGTTGCCGATCTTCAGCTTCTCGACCGCGACCTTGAGTTTCTCGGCGAAGGCCTCGTAGACGCCGTCCTGCACGTAGATGCGGTTGGCGCACACGCAGGTCTGGCCGTTGTTGCGGTACTTGGAGATGATCGCGCCTTCGATGGCCTTGTCCAGGTCGGCATCGTCGAACACGATGAAGGGCGCGTTGCCGCCCAGCTCCAGGGAGACCTTCTTGATGTCCTGGGCACATTCGGCCATCAGCTGGCGACCGATCTCGGTGGAGCCGGTGAACGACAGCTTGCGCACGATCGGGTTGCCGGTCAGCTCGCCGCCCACTTCACCGGCGCTGCCGGTCACCACGCTGAACACGCCAGCCGGGATGCCGGCACGGGTCGCCAGCTCGGCCAGGGCCAGGGCGGAGTATGGGGTCTGCGAAGCGGGCTTGAGCACCATGGTGCAACCAGCGGCCAGGGCCGGGCCGGCCTTACGGGTGATCATCGCGGCCGGGAAGTTCCACGGGGTGATGGCGGCGGTGACGCCGATCGGTTGCTTGATGACGATCAGGCGCTTGTCGGCCTGGTGGCCCGGAATGGTGTCGCCATACACGCGCTTGGCTTCTTCGGCGAACCATTCGATGAACGAGGCGGCGTAGGCGATCTCGCCCTTGGCTTCGGCCAGTGGCTTGCCCTGCTCGATGGTCATCAGGCGCGCCAGGTCGTCCTGGTTCTCCAGCATCAGCTCGTACCAGCGACGCAGCTTGGCGGAACGCTCCTTGGCGGTCAGTGCACGCCAGGCCGGCAGTGCCTTGTCGGCCGCTTCGATGGCGCGGCGGGTTTCGGCGGCGCCCATCTTCGGTACGCTGCCGATCACTTCACCGGTGGCCGGGTTGGTCACCTTGATGGTCTGGCCGCTGTCGGCATCAGCCCAGGCGCCGTTGACGAAAGCCTGCTGGCGGAACAGTTGCGCGTCTTTCAGTTGCATGGCGGTCTCCTCTGTCCCGGCACCATGGCGCCAGGAGATGACGAAAAGAAGCTGGGAGCGAACCCAGGTAGGGATAGAGCGACAGATCAGCCACTGCCTGGCAGTTCGAACGGCGTGTAACCGGGCGCTCAGCCTGGCAAACACCGACGTTTGAAATATCAAACAGATCCTAAGATCAGCTCACCCAAAGGGCAATAGGATGTTCGAGAAAATTAACAGCCCGCAGATGGGCGGGGATCCCCGACGGTTTTCTTTATAGCCCAAGCCAGCCGCCGAACGAGCGCTACGACCAGCATGGACGCACGCCAGCGACATGGGTATGATTGCGCCCCGCAACGCACTCGTAGCTCAGCTGGATAGAGTACTGCCCTCCGAAGGCAGGGGTCGTGGGTTCGAATCCCGCCGAGTGCGCCATATCGCTGTTTCCTCCACCCGACAGGTGACCAGGAAACACAACACGAAGCCCGCCCTGTGCGGGCTTTGTCGTTTCTGGCGCCAGGCAGGTCTTTCGGCGCCGCCACCGCGCCTTTCCGAAACCGCTGGCCAATCAATCGAAACCGCAATCCGCCCGTGGGTGTCAACTGCATCGCTATCTCCCTCACCCACTCAGGATGCCTACCATGTACAACCCGGCCATTCACGCCAAAGGCGAACTCTCCCGAGGCATCGTCTGGCTCGCTCGAACCGGCTATGCGGCGCGTGGCGTGGTGTACCTGATCATCGGCACCTTCGCGCTGCTCGCGGCCTGGGGGAGCAGTGACACGGTCGGCACCAAAGGCGCCATCTCGCAGTTGCTGGGGCAGCCATTCGGTGAAACGCTGCTGTGGATCATGGTGGTCGGGCTCGTCGCCTATGCCGCCTGGCGGCTGACCCAGGCGATCACCGACCCGGAAGACCATGGCACCGACGCCAAGGGGCTCGCCGCGCGTGCCGGCCTCGTCGGCGGCGCCATCAGCTACAGCCTGCTGACCCTGTTCACGCTGGGCCTGCTGGGCAGCTCGCTGGGCGAGTCCTCCGGGGGTGGCGGTGGCGGCGAAGACTTTCTCTCCGGCATGCTGGGCTGGAAGTATTCGAACTATCTGGTTTACCTGGTGGCGCTGGTGCCTTTGGGCGTCGGTATCGCCCATATCATCAAGGGCTGGAAAGCCAAGTTCGAAAAGTACTTCTCGGCCTCGGATGACGTCATGCGCTGGGTAACGCCCATCTCCAAGGTCGGCCTCATCGCCCGCGGCGTTTCCTTTCTGGTGGTGGCCGGCATGCTGTTCAGCGGCGGTACCCGTTATGAACCCACCTCCCCACCAGGCCTGGAGGACGCGCTGCACGCCTTGCAATCCTTGCCCTTCGGCGCCTTCTGGCTGGGCCTGATTGGCGCGGGCCTGATCGCCTTCGCGCTCTACAGTTTTGCCGAAGCGATCTGGCGGCGCATCGACACGGCGGCGGTCTTCGACTGACCCAGGCTCCAGGCACCCAGTCAGTCGCCTTCCATCACCTCCGCCCCGACCAGAAACTTCTGCCGCAACAGGGTTTCCCGGGTAATCGCCACCAGCGCATCGATCTGCATGTCGGGCATTTCCGTCATGTAGGAGAGGCAGAAGCGCGCTGGCGGGATGGGTGGCTCGCAGGGCAGGGTTTTCAGCAGGTTGAGGGCGAGCATTTCGCGGATCAGCGGCACCGGCAGGATGCCGATGGCATGGCCGGCGGAAACCAGCTTGGCCATGAAGCTCAGGGAGTTGCTGGAGTGGAAGGCTTCCGACGGTGCGTTGCCGCCCTTGAGCCAGCTCTCCACTACCGAGTACAGGGTCGAGGGCGCCGAGTGGCTGACGATGGGGTGACCCGCGGCGTGCTCCGGTAAAAAGGGATCGGCGTCGATGGCCAGTTGCGGTGCGGCGACCCACTGGAAAGTCATCCAGCCGATGAAGATGTCGGTGACGTCCTCGCGGGTCGCCGGGTTGGTGAGCAGTGCCAGGTCCAGTTCGTGATCATTGAGCTTGCGGTTGAGCACCGCGCCGACGTCGATGGTGATTTCCAGGGTGATCTCGGGAAAGTGCGCCTTGATCTCGGCGATCACCGCGGTCAGCCCGACCATCGCCGAGCATTCGTCGGCGCCCAGGCGCAATCGGCGGTGCTGCTTCTGCTTGGCGGCGAACTGCTCCAGTTTCACGCTGTTGTTGAGCGCCAGTTCGGCGTGGCGCAAGGCGATATGGCCATCGGCGGTGAGGGTCATGCGCTGCTTGCTGCGGTCGAACAGCTTGACGCTGAGCAGCGATTCCATCTCCCGGATGCGTGAGGAAATGGCCGGCTGGGTCAGGTGAAGGTGGCGAGATGCAGCGTGTACACCGCCCAATCGGGCCGTCCAGTAGAAGGCCTCGATCTGCATCAGGGTAATTCGCATGATAAAAATCGTCCCTACTTCCGTCCGCTGATTTTTATTATCGCCACAAAAACATGCTTGTTAGGATCGGGCCCACTTCTTGCCCAAAACGAATAATTAAACAGCGCATGTATATTATCGAAGCACTTCCCGAGGCGATTAATCCAGAAGAACTTTCCGTTCTCTTGCGCGCCGAGCCCGCCACCATCGGTCATTTCATCACCACCGGCATAGTGCGCCCGCAAATACGCGCACACTTCGAAAATGTGCGCAGCGTGGGCACCGCGGTGACGGTGAAGATGCCCGGTGCCGACGGCGGCATCCTGCATTACGCGATGGGTTGCGCCAGGCCGGGCGACTTTCTGGTGGTCGACCGTTGCGGCGAAAGCGTGACCGCGGCCATGGGTGGTGCCATGGCCTATGCCGCCAAGCAGGCGGGCATTGCCGGGATCATCATCGACGGCTACGTCACCGACCTGGGCGAGCTGCGCCAGCACGGCGTGCCGGTGTGGTCCTGGGGCGCCAGCGCCATCACCACGCGGGTGAAGGGTGAGGAAGGCGAATTCTGTACCGCGGTGCAGTGCGGCGGGGTCGTCGTTCGGCCCGGTGATGCGGTGATCGCCGACGAGAACGGCATCGTCATCCTGCCGCCCGCCCAGGCCCTGGCATTGGCCCACCGCGCCATCGAATTCCAGGAGAACGAGAAGCACACACTCGCGCGCCTGGCCCAGGGCGAGAAATTTCCCGACGTGGTGGGCTCGCGCCCGCTGATCGACGCGGCCATCGACAGGGCACGCTGACCTCGGCCGCACCGCGCCAGGTCAGGCGCGATGACAATTCAAATACTGACCCGCTGCACTTTTCATCAGGTTTCTGCCCCGTAGCTCCCCCAGAAAAACAACAGGACTACCATGAAACTGCATTCGCTCCCCAGGATGATCCTGGCTGCGCTGGGCTGCGCGATTGGCGCCAGCGCACTTGCGGACGATACGTCGTCCGTCCATTTCAACGTGGTCGGTGGCGGTAGCCACAACTACACCTTTCGCGCCGTCGAGCGCCCGTTCTGGACCGAAACCCTGCCGGCCAACTCGGGTGGCACGATCACCGCACGCCTGATGGGCCTCTCTGAAAGTGGTCTCAAGGGCCCGGAGATGGTGCGCGTGCTGCGCGCAGGCGCCGTCGAGATCGGCATGGGCGTGTTCGCCTTCGTGGCCGGCGACGATGCGGCCTTCGAGGGCATCGACCTGCCCGGCATGGCCGCCGACATCGCCACTGCACGGCAGATCGCCGATGCCTACAAACCGGTGCTCGAGGCCCGCATGGCCGAGCGCCACGGCGTCAAGCTGCTGGCCACGGTGCCCTATACCGCCCAGGTGTTCTTCTGCCGCGATGCCGTGAATGGGCTCGCCGACCTCAAGGGCCGCAAGGTGCGGGTGCGCGGTCGCAACATGGCCGACATGGTCGGCGCGCTCGGCGGATCGCCGGTCACCCTGCCCTTCGCCGAGGTGGTCACGGCCATGCAGACCGGTGTCATCGACTGCGCGGTAACCGGCATGGGTTCGGGCAATGCCGCCAAGTGGTACGACGTGGCGGGCCACGTCTATGACCTGCCGGTGGACTGGTCGATCGGCTTCTACGCCATGGGCCTGCAACGCTGGCAGCAACTTGCCCCCGATGTGCAGCGCCTGCTGCTGGCCCAGGCGCAGGTGCTGGAGGATGCCCTGTGGACGGAAACCGCCCGGGAGAACCGCTATGCGCTGGCCTGCAACACCGGCGCCGCCGACTGCCAGATTCATCACCCCGCCGCGATGCAGGCCAGTGCGCCGAGCGACGAGGAGCGCGCCAGGCTGCGCGAGGTCGTGCTGCGCATCGCCAATGACTGGGGCAAGCGTTGTGGCGCCGACTGCGTGCAGCAATGGAACGCCACGGCGGGCAAGGCGATCGGCGTAGCGCTGAAAGATCCCTGAGCACAGCGAAAGCCTCGCCCGAAGCGGCGCTTGCCGCGCTGAACTCCACCCGTTCGCGGAGAAACCTGCTCATGCAACCTGACGACACCCCGAGCCTCCGGCTCATCAATCGCATCGCCCGGGCCAGCGCCTGGATGGGCGGCATCGCGCTGATGGGCTCGGCCCTGATGATCAGCATCGACCTGCTGCTGCGCCGCCTGCTGGGCTTTTCCATGGGCGGTGCCGACGAGATCGCCGGTTACGTGCTGGCCATCGTCAGCGCCTGGGCCTTTCCCATCGCGCTGCTCAGGCGCTCCCACCTGCGCGTGGATATCCTTTACTCGCGCCTGTCGCTCAAGCCCAGGGTCGGCCTGGATCTGCTGGCCCTGGCCGGCATGGCGCTGTTCGTCGGCACGCTGCTGCTGCATGTCGGTGGGGTGCTGTGGGATTCCATCGCCTATCGCTCGATTTCCACCACCCCGTTGCAGGTGCCGCAGTGGATTCCCCAGTCGCTGTGGTTCGCCGGCTACCTGTTCTTCGCCTCGACCATTCTGGTACTGGGCTACAACAGCCTGATGCAGCTGCGTCAGCAACGCTGGGCCGCCGCCAACGCACTGATCGGCATCAATTCGGTCGAGGAGGAGATCGAGGAAGAGTCTCGCTCCAGCCGTGGTGCAACCACCCGGGAGGGTCGCTGAGATGCTGGCATTCACCCTGATCGTATTGCTGGGCCTGCTCGGCCTCAGCGTGGCCGCGGCAGTCAGCGTGGGCCTGCTGGGCATGTCGCTGGCCGAGCTGTTCTCGACGTTGCCGCTGAGCAATGCCATGGGCGAGATCGCCTGGAGTACCGGCGCCGAATTCCTGCTGGTGGCCATTCCGCTGTATGTGCTGATGGGCGAGCTGCTGGTCTGCTCGGGTGTGGCCGGACGCATGTACAGCGCGGCGGACAAGTGGCTGTCGTGGCTGCCGGGCGGCCTGATGAACTCCAACATCGGCGCCTCGGCGTTGTTCTCCGCCACCAGCGGTTCCAGCGTGGCCACGGCGGCGACCATCTCGACCATCGCCCTGCCGGAGCAGGTGCGCAAGGGCTATCCGGCGCCGCTGTTCCTCGGTTCCATCGCGGCGGGCGGCACCCTGGGCATTCTGATTCCGCCGTCGATCAACATGATCCTGTTCGCGCTGATCGCCAACATCTCGGTGCCCAAGCTCTACCTGGCAGCGACCATTCCCGGCGTGCTGCTGTGCGTGATGTTCGTGGCGATGATCGTGATCACCTGCATGATCTGGCCGAGGCTCGGCGGCACCCGGCAACACGTCAACTGGGCCGCACGCCTGGCGAGCATTCCCGACCTGCTACCGCCGCTGGCGATCTTCGTGCTGGTGGTCGGCGCCATCTACAGTGGTTTCGCCACCGCCAGCGAGTCGGCGGCACTCGGTGTGCTGGCGGCGTTCGGCCTGGGCCTGTGGCGCCGCACCTTCACCTGGCAGAACCTGGGGCAGGCGTTCGAATCGACCATGCGCACCAGCGGGATGATCATTTTCATCACCCTGTCGGCGTTCTTTCTCAACTTCGTGCTGTCGGCCATCGGCCTGACGCCCACACTGGTCAGCTTCGTCACCGACCTGGACATGTCGCCAATGGCCACGCTATTGGCGATCATCCTGTTCTACATCGTGCTCGGCTGCTTCATGGACACCCTGGCGATGCTGATCACCACCGCGCCGCTGGTGGTGCCGGTAATCGTCGCGCTGGGTTTCGACCCGTTGTGGTTCGGGGTGATCCTGATCGTGCTTTGCGAGATGGGTCAGATAACCCCACCGTTCGGCATGAACCTGTTCGTGGTGCAGAGTATTCGTAACAAGGGCAACTTCATGGATGTGATTTACGGTGCATTACCCTTCTGCTTCGTGCTGTTGTTACTTATCGCGTTATTAATTGTATTCCCGCAGTTGGCCCTGTGGCTGCCACAGTTCGCCTGAACATCTTATAAAACTTGATATCTATAAACCTGCCTGGAGCTAATCAAGCGCTCTAATTACTCGACAACTTCTGCAAAAGGATTTGCATGTAGGTGCACGGCGCTTACTTTTCCCTATCACATCCCGTATGCCTGCAAGGCCGGCGGCGCTCGGCTGCCTGCCTGATTACTCACGCAACTAGCTGCAAGCAACAGTGCATGGTTTGCACCGTTGTAGGTAGACGTGCATCTTGCGCAGTCATATTTATCAGCCTAATAAAAACATTGAATCCGACTCTTCGGGCAGTTGCGTTGACACTTATCGGCATTCAGAAAAGAATCAACTACCGCATATAAACATCCAACCAATAATAAAAAGGTGATCAATGCCCGCCCCCGACGACACGGCCAGCGCTGCCGTATCGGACGCCTTCGTGCGCGCCGAAAACCAGGCAACTTTCCTGCTTCGCTCATCTGCCCATTCGCCGGAGAGCGCATCATGAAAAGCATTCTGACTATCTACTTCGCCACGCTGAAAGTGCTGATCGTTTCCAGCCTGGTATGCATCACCCTGTTGATCTTCTCCAACGTGGTTCTGCGCTACGGTTTCAACTCCGGGCTGTTCTTCAGTGAGGAGATCTCGCGGCTGGCCTTCGTCTGGCTGGTGTTCGCCGGGGCTCAGCTGATGCTCCACGAGAACGGCCATATCGGCGTCGATATCGTGACCAGCCGCGTATCGCCCACGGTCGGCAAATACCTGTTGCTGCTCACCCAGGTGCTGATGCTCTACGTCACCTGGCTGTTCCTGCAGGGCAGCTGGAAGCAGACGCTGATCAACCTGCACGTCGGCGCCCCCTCGACCGGTGTGTCCATGGCGCTGTTCTACGGCGCCGGCCTGGTGTTCTCGGTGCTCAGCGCTGTGCTGATCGCCGTGCAGATGATCGGCAACCTGAGAAGGCCGGCGGGCAGCTACATCCCGCCCACCGCCGAGCCCGACAGCCATGTCGCACCGACCACCCAACCTGGGGTACTGAAGTAATGGCCCTTACCGTCTTCGTTGGCGTGCTGATGGCCGCCATCCTTATCGGCGCTCCCATCGCCTACGCCCTGATCCTCTGCGGCGTAGCGCTGATGTGGCTGCTGGGCCTATTCGATGGGCAGATCATCGCGCAGAACATCATCAACTCCGCCGGCAGCTTCCCCCTGCTGGCCATTCCGCTGTTCATCATCGCCGGTGAGGTGATGAACAGCGGTGGGTTGTCCAAGCGCATCATCAACCTGGCCATCGCCATGGTCGGCCACCTGCGTGGTGGCTTAGGCTACGTGACCATCTTCGCCGGCGTGCTGCTGTCCAGCCTGTCCGGCTCGGCACTGGCCGATGCCGCCTCACTGACCGCGCTGCTGCTGCCGATGATGGTCATCGCCGGCTACAACAAGAACCGCTCCGGTGGCCTGATCGCCTCGGTCTCGGTACTCGGCTCGATCATCCCGCCGAGCATTGGCTTCGTGGTGCTCGGCGTGGCGTCCGGCCTGTCGATCACCAAGCTGTTCCTCGCCGGCATCGCCCCGGGGCTGATGATCGCCGTGGCGCTGTGCGTGGCCTGGTGGCTGGTGTCGCGCCGCGACACCGATGTGCAACTGAGCCCCAAAGCCAGCGGTAAGGAACGCGCCAAGGCGTTCGTCGACAGCATCTGGGCGCTGATGCTGCCGGTGATCATCGTCGTCGGCCTGCGCTTCGGGGTGGTCACGCCGACCGAAGCGGGCGCCGTGGCCAGCGTCTATGCGCTGCTGGTATCCGCCCTGGTGTACCGCGAGCTGAACCTCAAGGACCTCAACGCGCTGCTGCTGCGTGCCGGCAAGACCACCGCAGCGGTGATGTTCCTGGTCGCCGCCGCCTCGATCCCGGCGTGGATGATCACCATCGCCGATATACCCGGGCAGATCATCGACCTGATCGAACCGGTGATGGACAACCCGAAGTTGCTGATCCTGGTGCTGATGCTGCTGATCCTGGTGATTTCCATGGTCATGGACCTCACCCCCACCGTGCTGCTGCTCGCGCCGATCCTGGTGCCGGTGGTGACGGCGGCGGACATCGACCCGATCTATTTCGGCGTGCTGTTCATGATCAATTGCTCCATCGGCCTGATCACCCCACCCGTAGGCACGGTGCTCAACGTGGTCTGTGGCATCGGCCGAATGCGCTATGAGGCGCTGCTCAAGGGCACCTTCCCGTTCCTGATCGCCGAAATCGTCGTGCTGTTCCTGCTCGTCGCCTTTCCGCAGCTGGTCACCGTGCCGGCCGAATGGTTCGCCAAATAACAACAACCACAACAAGGATTTCACCATGAAGATGAAACTGACCGCACTGGCCGGCTTGCTGCTGGCCAGCAGCCTGAGCTTTGCCGCCGAGTACAACTCGCACACCATCAAGTTCGCCGCCACCAGCCCCAAGGGCACGCCGCCGGCCATCGGCATGGAGCTGTTCGCCGAGAAAGTCAGCGAGCGCAGCGGGGGCAAGATCAAGGTACGCACCTTCCCCAACGGCGTGCTTGGTGGTGACGTACAGGTGCTGTCGTCGCTGCAGGGTGGAGTGATAGAGATGATGACCTGGAACGCCGGGCTGATGCTCAACCACGTCACCGACTTCGGCATCCTCGATTTCCCGTTCCTGTACACCGACACCGCCAAGGTCGACGCCATGCTCGATGGCGAGGTCGGCAAGATGCTCACCGACCAGCTACCCGAACAGAATCTGGTCGGCCTGGCGTTCTGGGAGCTGGGCGTACGCAACCTGACCAACAACAAGCGCCCGGTGGCCAAGCTGGAAGACATCGCCGGGCTGAAGATCCGCGCCCAGCAATCGCCGCTGTTCCTCGACGTGTGGTCGGCCCTCGGTGCCAACCCGACACCGCTGCCGTTCACCGAAGTGCACACGGCGCTGGAGACCGGCACCGTCGACGGCCAGGAAAACCCGGCCGCGCTGATCCTCGCCTCCAAGTTCAACGAGGTGCAGAAGTACCTGAGCCTCACCCATCACAACTACAACCCGCAGATCGTGCTGATCGGCAAAGGCTTTTGGGACACGCTCAACGACGACGAGAAGAAGCTGATCAGCGAGGTGGCCATGGAGGTGCGCCTCGAGCAGCGGCAGATCTCCCGCGAGGCGGACAGCAAGGCCATCGCCGAGCTGGAGGCCTCCGGCATGCAGGTCAACGAGCTGCCGGACGAGGAAGTCGCGCGCATCCAGGAGAGGATTCGCCCGGTCGTCGACAAGTACGCCGCCAAGATCGATCCGCAGCTCGTGAAGAAGGTGTACGAGGCCATGGACGTCACCCAGCCCTGAACACCTGTTCATGATCTTCCAACCCAGGTTCGTCGATTTTGGCAGCTAAGGGGCGCAAGCAGCCGGTGAGAAGGTTGTGGGAGAGGCTTTAGCCTCGAGTTCTTTGCGCCTAGTCAGGCACATCGGGGCTAAAGCCCCTCCCACAAAAGCAGCCGCTTCGAATGGCCGCTTTTGCCTTGGAGCGGCCACCTCATGCACACGACGATCATGAAAAAACCTAAGCACCGCAGCGTCGCTGCACGAACAAGCGCGCCCGATCCCCTGGGCGCGCTCTGCCAGCCATAGAGGAAACCCATGAAAATTTCGGTCGCGCAGATCCACCCCGTTCCGGGCAACCCGACCCAGACCATCGAGAAGGTCGCCGAGCTCTCGCGTCAGACGGCGCGTGAAGGCTCACGCCTGATCGCTTTCCCCGAATGCCTGCTTACCGGCGGCTCCTTCGACAGCCGTGAAGAGCTGGAGCGTGGCGCCATCGGGATCGAGGCGCTGGCCCCGTTGCTGGCGGTAAGCGCAGAGACCGGCATCTATATCATCGCCGGCTTCTACGAACGACTGCCGGATGCCATCTTCAATACCGCTGCGCTGATCGGCCCCGCAGGCATCGTCGGCCTGCACCGCAAGCGTCACCTGCCGTTCATGATTGGCGACCGCTTCACCGACACCCCGGATGAATGGACGCCACCGGTTTTCGATACCGAGATCGGTCGCATCGGTATGGCCATCTGTTACGAGATCCGCTTCCCGGAAGTGGTCCGCACCCTGGCCCTGGAAGGCGCCGACATCGTCGTGCTGCCGGCCGCCTGGCCAGAGCAGGCACGTATGCTGCCGGACATCTTCAGCACCGTGCGAGCGGCGGAGAATATCGTCTACTTCGTGGCGCCGAACCGTAACGATATGGACGGCGGCATGCAGTTCATCGGCATGAGCCACATCATCGAGCCGTCCGGCAAGACGCTGGTACGTGCCGGCGCGGAAGATGGCGTGTTCACCGTAGAGATCGACGTGGAGAAGGCCCGCAACAAGTCGCTGATCCGCGAACCCGGCGTGTTCGAAGTGCATCCCTTCCGGGATCGCCTGCCCGACACCTACCGCATCTGAGGGCACCCCGATGACCAGCACACTGAAACAGCTGATGGCACGCGGCACCACCTATGGCATGAACATCTACAGTACCGCTTCGATGCCCATCGAAGTGGCCGGCAACTGGGGCCTGGACTTCGTGTTCATCGATGCCGAGCACACTTCGCTCGGCGTCGACCGCGACATGGAGAAGCTGATCCTGGCGGCCAAGTGTTCGAATATCCATAGCCTGGTACGGGTGCGTGGCACCCTTGACTGGGATATCCGCAAGGCCCTGGAAATGGGTGCCAGCGGCGTGATCATTCCGCAGGTGCACAACGCCGAGCAGATGCGCAGCATCATCCGCAGCAGCAAGTTCCCACCCATGGGCCGCCGTGGCGGTGACAGCTCGGTGCGTTCGGCAGGCTACGCCGGGCCGAACTTCGACTGGGGCACTTATACCCAGGCGGAGAACGAGCGCACGGTGATCGTGCCGATGGCGGAGAGCTACGAGTTCTTCGACAACATCGACGCGATCCTCGACGTCGAGGGCATCGACGCCGTGCACTTCGGCCCGGCCGACTATTCGTTGTCGCGCCAGTTACCGGTCGACTACCGCCTGGGTAACCCCGAAGTGCTGCAACGCCTGGAACTGCTGATCGAGAAATGCCATGCCCGCGGTATCCAGGTCATGGTGCCCTGCTTCCCGGCCGACGGCGAGACCGCCAGGCGACTGCGCGACATGGGCAGTGACATGCTGCTGATGGGCAGTGACCTGTCCTGGCTCAACCAGGCGGGACGCAGCATCGCTGCGGTGAGGGAACAGCTGCAGTAACCAGATAACCCCCAACCCACGAAGCCCGCGCTATGCGGGCTTTTTCGTTTCTGCAGACTGGGCCTGAGGAGCCCGCTACCGAAGAGCCGAGCTGGAGAGTCTGCAGTCAGGCTACGACGCCACATGCGCTGTGCGTAAGCAGGAGATAGTCGAACGGCGCCGTGCTCCGACCAGCTCACTGGGTCACGAGAGTTCTATATGCACCGTAGGGTGGAAGACGCTCCACCCTTCCACCAGCAACTCTGCGACCGTGGAGCCTTTACGTCTATTTCTTCCGTAGCCTGCGGTTGAGCGCAGCGATACCCGGGGCAGCTTGCTTCCTACCACCTGCCTGCCCTGCATCTTTCGGTTTTTGTGAGCCGAAAAGACGAAACCCCAGATCTCTGTCGAGACCTGGGGTTTCTTATAGAAGCTTGACGATGATCTGGCCGGCACTCCGGGACTCTCACAGCCACACCATCATTCGAGCGAAAAAGAGAAAGCCCTGATCAGTAAACTGACCAGGGCTTTCGGGTAGAAGCTTGACGATGACCTACTCTCACATGGAGAAGCTCCACACTACCATCGGCGATGCGTCGTTTCACTACTGAGTTCGGGATGGGATCAGGTGGTTCCAACGCTCTATGGTCGTCAAGCAAACGGGTTGCTGCTTCGGGGTTTAGCCGCTGCAGCGAATTGGGTATGTGATATCGGTTGGTATTACGTGTTCTCGCAAATCTTCGGCATTACTGTCGACTTCAACCGTCTAACAGCCAAATTGTTTGGGTGTTATATGGTCAAGCCTCACGGGCAATTAGTACTGGTTAGCTCAACGCCTCACAACGCTTACACACCCAGCCTATCAACGTCGTAGTCTTCGACGGCCCTTTAGGGAACTCAAGGTTCCAGTGAGATCTCATCTTGAGGCAAGTTTCCCGCTTAGATGCTTTCAGCGGTTATCTTTCCCGAACATAGCTACCCGGCAATGCCACTGGCGTGACAACCGGAACACCAGAGGTTCGTCCACTCCGGTCCTCTCGTACTAGGAGCAGCCCCTCTCAAATCTCAAACGTCCACGGCAGATAGGGACCGAACTGTCTCACGACGTTCTAAACCCAGCTCGCGTACCACTTTAAATGGCGAACAGCCATACCCTTGGGACCGGCTTCAGCCCCAGGATGTGATGAGCCGACATCGAGGTGCCAAACACCGCCGTCGATATGAACTCTTGGGCGGTATCAGCCTGTTATCCCCGGAGTACCTTTTATCCGTTGAGCGATGGCCCTTCCATACAGAACCACCGGATCACTAAGACCTACTTTCGTACCTGCTCGACGTGTCTGTCTCGCAGTCAAGCGCGCTTTTGCCTTTATACTCTGCGACCGATTTCCGACCGGTCTGAGCGCACCTTCGTACTCCTCCGTTACTCTTTAGGAGGAGACCGCCCCAGTCAAACTACCCACCATACACTGTCCTCGATCCGGATAACGGACCAGAGTTAGAACCTCAAGGTTGCCAGGGTGGTATTTCAAGGATGGCTCCATGAGAACTGGCGTCCCCACTTCAAAGCCTCCCACCTATCCTACACAAGCAAGCTCAAAGTCCAGTGCAAAGCTATAGTAAAGGTTCACGGGGTCTTTCCGTCTAGCCGCGGATACACTGCATCTTCACAGCGATTTCAATTTCACTGAGTCTCGGGTGGAGACAGCGCCGCCATCGTTACGCCATTCGTGCAGGTCGGAACTTACCCGACAAGGAATTTCGCTACCTTAGGACCGTTATAGTTACGGCCGCCGTTTACCGGGGCTTCGATCAAGAGCTTCGCGTTAGCTAACCCCATCAATTAACCTTCCGGCACCGGGCAGGCGTCACACCCTATACGTCCACTTTCGTGTTTGCAGAGTGCTGTGTTTTTAATAAACAGTCGCAGCGGCCTGGTATCTTCGACCGGCATGTGCTTACGGGGTAAACCCTTCACACTCACCGGCGCACCTTCTCCCGAAGTTACGGTGCCATTTTGCCTAGTTCCTTCACCCGAGTTCTCTCAAGCGCCTTGGTATTCTCTACCTAACCACCTGTGTCGGTTTGGGGTACGGTTCCTAATTACCTGAAGCTTAGAAGCTTTTCCTGGAAGCATGGCATCAACCACTTCATCGTCCTAAAGGACAACTCGTCATCAGCTCTCGGCCTTGATCTCCCGGATTTACCTAAGAAACCAGCCTACCACCTTAAACACGGACAACCAACGCCGTGCTGGCCTAGCCTTCTCCGTCCCTCCATCGCAGTAATTAGAAGTACGGGAATATTAACCCGTTTCCCATCGACTACGCATTTCTGCCTCGCCTTAGGGGCCGACTCACCCTGCGTCGATTAACGTTGCGCAGGAAACCTTGGTCTTTCGGCGTGCGAGTTTTTCACTCGCATTGTCGTTACTCATGTCAGCATTCGCACTTCTGATACCTCCAGCAAGCTTCTCAACTCACCTTCACAGGCTTACAGAACGCTCCTCTACCGCTCAACTTACGTTGAACCCGTAGCTTCGGTGTATGGTTTGAGCCCCGTTACATCTTCCGCGCAGGCCGACTCGACTAGTGAGCTATTACGCTTTCTTTAAAGGGTGGCTGCTTCTAAGCCAACCTCCTAGCTGTCTAAGCCTTCCCACATCGTTTCCCACTTAACCATAACTTTGGGACCTTAGCTGACGGTCTGGGTTGTTTCCCTTTTCACGACGGACGTTAGCACCCGCCGTGTGTCTCCCGTGCTGACACTTGCTGGTATTCGGAGTTTGCATCGGTTTGGTAAGTCGGGATGACCCCCTAGCCGAAACAGTGCTCTACCCCCAGCAGTGATACACGAGGCGCTACCTAAATAGCTTTCGAGGAGAACCAGCTATCTCCGAGCTTGATTAGCCTTTCACTCCGATCCACAGGTCATCCGCTAACTTTTCAACGGTAGTCGGTTCGGTCCTCCAGTCAGTGTTACCTAACCTTCAACCTGCCCATGGATAGATCGCCCGGTTTCGGGTCTATACCCAGCGACTAAACGCCCTATTAAGACTCGCTTTCGCTACGCCTCCCCTATTCGGTTAAGCTCGCCACTGAATATAAGTCGCTGACCCATTATACAAAAGGTACGCAGTCACCCAACAAAGTAGGCTCCCACTGCTTGTACGCATACGGTTTCAGGTTCTATTTCACTCCCCTCTCCGGGGTTCTTTTCGCCTTTCCCTCACGGTACTGGTTCACTATCGGTCAGTCAGTAGTATTTAGCCTTGGAGGATGGTCCCCCCATATTCAGACAAAGTTTCTCGTGCTCCGTCCTACTCGATTTCATTGATAAGAGCATTTCGTGTACGGGGCTATCACCCACTACGGCGGCACTTTCCAGAGCCTTCCACTACACTCTAATCAACTTAAGGGCTAGTCCCCGTTCGCTCGCCACTACTAAGGGAATCTCGGTTGATTTCTTTTCCTCAGGGTACTTAGATGTTTCAGTTCCCCTGGTTCGCCTCATGCACCTATGTATTCAGTGCATGATACCCAGCTTATGCTAGGTGGGTTCCCCCATTCAGAGATCTCTGGATCACAGTCTGTTTGCCGACTCCCCAAAGCTTATCGCAGGCTACAACGTCTTTCATCGCCTCTGACTGCCAAGGCATCCACCGTATGCGCTTCTTCACTTGACCATATAACCCCAAGCAATCTGGTTACTGTCTATAACGTGAAGACGACATTCGCCGAAAATTTGCACTTGAGAACAACGCAAATTTTACCTTGACCAGATTGACTACCAGTGAAAGTAATCAATCAGTCACTTCTATCACATACCCAAATTTTTAAAGAACGATGTTTCGACTGGTCAAAGACCAGAAATCAACATTCACACTGCCTAAACAGGAATGCTCATTTCTGAGCTCTCAACGCAACGACTGCAACCAGATAGTGGTGGAGCCAAGCGGGATCGAACCGCTGACCTCCTGCGTGCAAGGCAGGCGCTCTCCCAGCTGAGCTATGGCCCCGTATCATCTGCACCTGAATTGGTAGGTCTGGGCAGATTTGAACTGCCGACCTCACCCTTATCAGGGGTGCGCTCTAACCAACTGAGCTACAGACCTATAACAGGGCGGCACCAAGCCGACCTCACCCTACTCTCTACAACAGCGTGGGGTGCGCTCCAACCAACTGAGCACCGGCCTAGCCTAGGCGTTACAGCATCGTCTTCTACAATGAATCAAGCAATTCGTGTGGGAGCTTATGAATAAGCTGCGATCTTCGATTAAGGAGGTGATCCAGCCGCAGGTTCCCCTACGGCTACCTTGTTACGACTTCACCCCAGTCATGAATCACACCGTGGTAACCGTCCTCCCGAAGGTTAGACTAGCTACTTCTGGTGCAACCCACTCCCATGGTGTGACGGGCGGTGTGTACAAGGCCCGGGAACGTATTCACCGTGACATTCTGATTCACGATTACTAGCGATTCCGACTTCACGCAGTCGAGTTGCAGACTGCGATCCGGACTACGATCGGTTTTATGGGATTAGCTCCACCTCGCGGCTTGGCAACCCTTTGTACCGACCATTGTAGCACGTGTGTAGCCCTGGCCGTAAGGGCCATGATGACTTGACGTCATCCCCACCTTCCTCCGGTTTGTCACCGGCAGTCTCCTTAGAGTTCCCACCCGAGGTGCTGGTAACTAAGGACAAGGGTTGCGCTCGTTACGGGACTTAACCCAACATCTCACGACACGAGCTGACGACAGCCATGCAGCACCTGTGTCTGAGTTCCCGAAGGCACCAATCCATCTCTGGAAAGTTCTCAGCATGTCAAGGCCAGGTAAGGTTCTTCGCGTTGCTTCGAATTAAACCACATGCTCCACCGCTTGTGCGGGCCCCCGTCAATTCATTTGAGTTTTAACCTTGCGGCCGTACTCCCCAGGCGGTCAACTTAATGCGTTAGCTGCGCCACTAAAATCTCAAGGATTCCAACGGCTAGTTGACATCGTTTACGGCGTGGACTACCAGGGTATCTAATCCTGTTTGCTCCCCACGCTTTCGCACCTCAGTGTCAGTATCAGTCCAGGTGGTCGCCTTCGCCACTGGTGTTCCTTCCTATATCTACGCATTTCACCGCTACACAGGAAATTCCACCACCCTCTACCGTACTCTAGCTTGCCAGTTTTGGATGCAGTTCCCAGGTTGAGCCCGGGGCTTTCACATCCAACTTAACAAACCACCTACGCGCGCTTTACGCCCAGTAATTCCGATTAACGCTTGCACCCTCTGTATTACCGCGGCTGCTGGCACAGAGTTAGCCGGTGCTTATTCTGTCGGTAACGTCAAAATTGCAGAGTATTAATCTACAACCCTTCCTCCCAACTTAAAGTGCTTTACAATCCGAAGACCTTCTTCACACACGCGGCATGGCTGGATCAGGCTTTCGCCCATTGTCCAATATTCCCCACTGCTGCCTCCCGTAGGAGTCTGGACCGTGTCTCAGTTCCAGTGTGACTGATCATCCTCTCAGACCAGTTACGGATCGTCGCCTTGGTGAGCCTTTACCCCACCAACTAGCTAATCCGACCTAGGCTCATCTATTAGCGCAAGGCCCGAAGGTCCCCTGCTTTCTCCCGTAGGACGTATGCGGTATTAGCGTTCCTTTCGAAACGTTGTCCCCCACTAATAGGCAGATTCCTAGGCATTACTCACCCGTCCGCCGCTGAATCAGGGAGCAAGCTCCCTTCAACCGCTCGACTTGCATGTGTTAGGCCTGCCGCCAGCGTTCAATCTGAGCCATGATCAAACTCTTCAGTTCAATACTGCTTGGGTTTTGAGAAAACCCTAAACTTGGCTCAGCAATCGCAAAAAACTCTCGAATTCACGAGTGTTACTTGTGATGCTGATAATCTTGCGATCTATCAGTCTTAACTCACAAGCACCCACACGAATTGCTTGATTCAGTTGTTAAAGAACGGTTGGCTGAGGCTTTCGTCTCAACCGAGGCGCGCATCTTACAGCACCCTCACTTGCTGTCAAGTTGTTTTTGAAGAATTTTTTCTTTCTTCTCAACACCTTGCAGCGCCCGACCAGATCATCTTCTCTCCAGCGGGAGGCGCATTCTACAGCGTTACAAACCGCTGTCAACACCCTCTTTTACCGCCTTCGATCAAACCTGATCGAACCACCAACAAGACCATTCAAACCGCCCTGTCGATGCCGGCGCATTCTACTCGAATTCGCCGCCCGTGCAACCCTTATTTTCGTCTAACTCGTTGATCTAAAAAGAGTTTTCAGATCAGGCTGCGCCGGAAGTGGTGCGCATTATAGGCCCCCTGAAACTCAGGTCAACCGTTTATTTCATCTAATTGAAATAAAGCTGCCGGACGGGCTCTCTTCTATATAAGCAGCAACCAAATAGACCTATTTCAGGCCCAGCCGCCGGGCCAATCGCTGCAGGTTGGCCCGATCGACTGCCAGCTCGCGCGCCACGTCTGCCCAGCGCCCGGCATGACGTTCGAGCGCTGCTTCTATAAGACGTCGCTGGTAGTCATCCACCGAGCCGCGAAGCGGCTGCCCCACCGACGGCACCTCGGACTCGGTCGCCCCACTCACCTCTTCTTCTATATAGGTGCGATGTGCGGGGTGAAGATCCAGTGCGCGACTGTCGATGGTCAATATCTGCGGGCGCTCGGCGCAGGCCGACAGTGCCTTGATCGCCGCACGGCCGATCAGGTGCTCGAGCTCACGTACGTTGCCGGGCCAGTCATGCTGCAGCAGCGTCTTCTGCGCATCCGGCGCAAGACGCAGGCTGCGCAGCCCAAGGCGCGCCCGGTTGTCTTCAAGGAAGTAACCGGCCAGCAGCAGCACGTCACGCCCCCGCTCACGCAGGGCCGGCACCTTGAGCGGATAAACGCTCAAGCGGTGATAGAGGTCGGCGCGAAAACGCCCGGCACGCACCTCTTCGGCCAGGTCGCGGTTGGTAGCCGCCAGCACGCGGACGTCTACCCGGTGCTCGCGATCCGACCCCACGCGTTGCAGCTGCCCGCTCTGCAGTACCCGTAGCAGCTTGGATTGCACCGCCAGGGGCAGTTCGCCCACCTCATCGAGAAACAGGGTGGCGCCGTCAGCCAGCTCGAACTTGCCACGCCGCTCGCTGACAGCCCCGGAAAAGGCGCCCCGTACATGACCGAACAGCTCGCTCTCCACCAGGGTGTCCGGCAAGGCCGCACAGTTGATGCTGACCATGGGCCGTGAAGCACGGGAAGACGCCCCATGCAGCGCCTCGGCCACCAGTTCCTTGCCGACGCCCGTCTCGCCGCTGATCAGCACCGTCAGGTCACTGCTGCCGACCAGCTCTATTTCCTGCAGCAGCGCCTTGTGCCTGGGGCTCTGGCCGATCATCTCCCTTGGCCGCACGGCGGCAGCTGCTTGCTTATAAAGGTCGGCGCGGCGCTGCTCATCTTCCACGCGCCCCATGAGCAGGGAAATGCGCTCACTGGCCGCCACGGTCGCCGACGCGAGACTGGCGAAAGCTTCCAGCATGCCCAGATCGACACGACCGAAGCTGCTCGACTGCAGTGAGTCCAGGGTCAACAACCCCCACAACTGCTCCTTCACGTAAAGCGGGCACCCCAGGCAGTCGTGTACCTCCAGGTGCCCGTTTTGGCCCTCCAGCAGGCCATCGTAGGGATCGGGCAGCTCGCAGTCAGCGGCGAATCGAGTAGGCCCGCGGTGCTGCAGCAGTTCATGCAGCCGGGGATGCTCGCTTACCTTGAAGCGGCGCCCCATGGTGTCGGCACTCAGCCCCTCTATGGACAGCGGCACCAGCACCTCGCCATCGAGCCTGAGCAGTGCCACGGCATCGCAGGGAAACAACTGCCGTAGCGCCGCGAGCAGGCGCCGGTAACGCTCGCTTTCAGGCAGATCCCGGGAGAGGTCATCGACCAGCGGAAGCAGGGCAACCAGCAGAGGATTGGAAGTCATAAAGACACCTGAAGAGTCATAAAGACACACAACGCATGCGGTCAAAATGACTCATAACATGCGCAGGCCCAGTAATCCAGCGGGTTTGCCAGTTGGCACGGGATCTGTAATGGCCCTGGCAGATCCCCTTCATGCCTTGCGACAGGAACCATCATCATGCTGAGCCACCCACAACGCGCCATCATCAAAGCCACCGTCCCGTTGCTGGAAACCGGGGGCGAAGCCCTGACCCGGCACTTCTACGCGATGATGCTGGAGGAGTATCCCGAGGTACGTCCGCTGTTCAACCAGGCCCACCAGGCCAGCGGTGCCCAGCAACGTGCGCTGGCCAATGCGGTCCTGATGTATGCCCGCCACATCGATCGCCTCGAAGCGCTCGGCCCGCTGGTGAGCCAGATCGTCAACAAGCACGTGGCGCTGCAGATCCTCCCGGAACATTACCCGATCGTCGGCAGCTGCCTGCTGCGTGCCATTCGCGAGGTGCTGGGCGAGGAGATCGCCACCGATGAAGTGATCCAGGCCTGGGGCGTGGCTTACGGGCAACTGGCAGACATTCTGATCGGTGCGGAGGAGAGCGCTTACCAGGAGCACGAACAGGCGCCAGGGGGATGGCGCGGCTCGCGGGACTTCAGGGTAGTGGCCAAGACGCCCGAGAGCGAGGAGATCACCTCGTTCCTTCTGGCGCCAGTGGACGGCGGTACGGTGCTGCTTCAACAGCCGGGGCAATACATCGGCCTGCGCATGCTCATCGACGGTCAGGAGCAACGCCGCAACTACTCGCTGTCCGCCCAGGGCAATGGTCGCCAGTATCGGATCAGCGTCAAGCGCGAAACCGAGGGCAAGGTCTCCAACTACCTGCATGACCATATCCAGGTCGGCGATACCCTGGAGCTGTTCCCGCCAGCGGGCGACTTCGTGCTACGCCCCTCAAGCAAGCCCCTGGCGTTGATCACCGCAGGCGTAGGCATCACCCCGGCGCTGGCGATGGTGGAGGCGGCCCGCGAGAGCGGCCGGCCCATTCACTTCATCCACTATGCCCGCCATGGCGGTGTGCACGCGTTCAAGCAGTGGATCGAGGCGCAGAGCCGCGACTACCCGCAGATCAGCTATCGCTTCTGCTACAGCGACCCGCGCGACGGTGACCAGCCCCACGCCCAGGGCGTGGTGAGCCGCGAGCAACTGGCCGAGTGGCTGCCCGAGGACCGTGATCTGGATGCCTACTTCCTGGGGCCGAAGCCCTTTATGGCCCAGGTGAAACGGCATCTGGACGATCTGGGCGTACCCGCTGAACAGTGCCGCTACGAGTTCTTCGGCCCGGCCTCCCAGCTCGACGCCTGACCCGATGTCCCTTGGGGCGCTGGAGATAGGTCAGATCACGCCCTGACTGCGCAGCGCCTCGATCTGCCCGGCATCCAGCCCCAGCACCTCGCCCAGCACCCGCTCGGTATGCTCACCCAGCAGCGGCGGCGCCTGACGGTACTCGACGGGGCTGGCCGACAGGCGTAGCGGGCTGGCTACCTGGGGCGTACTGCCCGCCAGGGGATGCGCCAGGTCGAGCCGCAGGCCTCGGGCAATCACCTGGGGATCGGCGAAGACCTGGTGCAGATCGTTCACCGGGCCGCACGGCACGCCCGCGGCCTCGAGCACCGTCACCCACTCGGCCGTGGTGCGAAACACCGTGGCCTGGCGGATCAGCGGAATCAGTTCGGCCCGGTGGGCGACACGCTGGCCGTTGCTGGCAAAGCGCGGGTCCGCGCCCCACTCGGGATGGCCGGCCACTTCGCAGAATTTGCGGAACTGGCTGTCGTTGCCGACGGTAAGGATTAGGTCGCCATCGGCCGTCGGGAAGGCCTGGTAGGGCACGATATTCGGATGGGCATTGCCCAGGCGCTTCGGCGAAACGCCGGTGGTGAGGTAATTCATCGCCTGATTGGCCAGGCACGCCACCTGCACGTCGAGCAGCGCCATGTCGATGTGCTGGCCCTCCCCGGTCTTCTCCCGATGCGCCAACGCGGCGAGCACGGCGACCGTGGCGTACAGCCCGGTGAGGATATCGGTCAGCGCGACGCCGACCTTGACCGGGCCGCCGCCCTCGCCGCCATCGGGCTGGCCGGTCAGGCTCATCAGGCCGCCCAGGCCCTGGATCATGAAGTCGTAACCGGCCCGCTTGGCATAGGGGCCGCTCTGGCCGAAGCCGGTGATGGAGCAATAGATCAGCCGCGGATTGATCGCCTTGAGGCTGGTGTAGTCCAGCCCGTAGGCCGCCAGCCCGCCGACCTTGAAGTTCTCGATAAGGATGTCCGACTTGGCCGCCAGCTCGCGCACCAGGCGCTGGCCTTCGGCCTGGGTGAAGTCCAGGGTCAGCGACTGCTTGTTGCGGTTGGCCGCAAGGAAATAGGCCGCCTCGCTGGTATCGCGCCCCTCGCCATCACGCAGGTAGGGCGGCCCCCAATGGCGGGTGTCATCACCGACCCTGGGGCGCTCGACCTTGATGACCTCGGCGCCGAGATCGGCCAGGTTCTGCCCACACCAGGGGCCGGCGAGCACGCGGGACAGGTCGAGCACACGCAGATGAGACAGGGCACCGGACATCGCAGAGGCCTCGTACGGAGATGACGCAGGCGCTCCCACGCCAGGCGCGGGAACGATCCACAACCTGGAACGGCTTAGAAGAAGGCCTGGATGCCCGTCTGCGCCCGCCCCAGAATCAGCGCGTGCACATCGTGAGTACCTTCATAGGTGTTGACCACCTCGAGGTTGACCAGGTGACGGGCCACACCAAACTCGTCGCTGATGCCGTTGCCACCCAGCATGTCGCGGGCCATCCGGGCGATATCCAGCGCCTTGCCGCAGCTGTTGCGCTTCATGATCGAGGTGATCTCCACCGCTGCGGTGCCGTCGTCCTTCATGCGCCCCAGGCGCAGGCAGCCCTGCAGGGCCAGGGTGATTTCGGTCTGCATGTCGGCCAGCTTTTTCTGGATCAGCTGGTTGGCAGCCAATGGGCGGCCGAACTGCTGACGGTCCAGGGTGTACTGGCGCGCCGTGTGCCAGCAGGCTTCGGCAGCGCCCAGCGCGCCCCAGCTGATGCCGTAGCGAGCCGAGTTCAGGCAGGTGAACGGGCCGCGCAGGCCACGTACGTCCGGAAAGGCGTTCTCTTCGGGGCAGAACACGTTGTCCATGACGATCTCGCCGGTGATCGACGCGCGCAGGCCGACCTTGCCATGAATGGCCGGCGCCGAGAGGCCTTCCCAGCCCTTCTCCAGCACGAAGCCACGGATCTCGCCGGCGTCATCCTTGGCCCAGACCACGAAGACATCGGCGATGGGCGAATTGGTGATCCACATCTTGCTGCCGCTCAGACGGTAGCCGCCGTCGACCTTCCTGGCGCGGGAGATCATCGAGCCGGGGTCGGAGCCGTAGTTGGGCTCTGTGAGGCCGAAGCAGCCGATGTATTCGCCGGTAGCCAGCTTGGGCAGGTATTTCTGCTTGGTGGCTTCGTTGCCGAATTCATTGATCGGTACCATCACCAGTGACGACTGCACGCTCATCATCGAGCGGTAGCCGGAATCGATGCGCTCCACTTCGCGGGCGATCAGCCCGTAGCACACGTAGTTGAGGCCGCTGCCGCCGTAGGCTTCGGGAATGGTCGCACCGAGCAGACCGGTTTCGCCCATCTCGCGGAAGATCGCCGGGTCGGTCTTCTCATGACGGAAGGCTTCGAGCACCCGCGGTGCCAGCTTGTCGGCGGCGAACTGCTCGGCGCTGTCGCGCACCATGCGCTCTTCTTCGCTGAGCTGCTGGTCGAGCAGCAGCGGGTCGATCCAGTTGAAGCTTGCCTTGGCGGCCATCACGAAATCCTCGGGCAGTAACCTAGTGGGCTCAGCCTAAGAGCCTAGTCGGCTGGCCGCAAACGACTATTGCGCACGTCACTGTGCAAAAAGCTCACTCCGAGATAGCCTGAGGACCCCGTATAACTATTCACAAGTGAGGCGTTTGCATAGATGCGGCGCAAGATTCCCAGCACGGCGGCGCTGGTCGCCTTCGAGGCCTCGGCCCGCCACCAGAGTTTTACCCGCGCCGCCGACGAACTGGCGCTGACCCAGGGCGCGGTGTGCCGGCAGATCGCCGGCCTGGAGGCCTTTCTCGGCGTGGAGCTGTTTCGCCGCTCGCGCCGTGGCGTACTGCTTACCGAAGCAGGCACCGCCTACGCCGCCAAGGTCGCGGCGCAACTCGACGCGGTGGAGCGCGACACCCTGGCACTGATGGGTACCCAGGGCGCCATGGGCCTGGAGCTGGCCGTGGTACCCACCTTCGCGACGCAGTGGCTGCTGCCGCGCCTGAAGGACTTCCAGCGCCTGCACCCGGAAGTCACCGTGCACCTGACCAATCGCACCCGCCCGTTCCTGTTCGCCGACACCGGTTTCGACGCGGCGATCTACTTTGGCGACGGCGACTGGTCGGGTACCGAAGCGCATTTCCTGATGCACGAGCACCTGATGCCGGTGTGCAGCCCGGCGTTGCTCGGCGGCCAGCCGGCCAGTGCCGAACGCATCGCCGAATGGCCGTTGCTGCAGCAGAGCACCCGCCCCTATGCCTGGCGCCAGTGGTTCGCGGCCCAGGGCCTGAACGTCAGCCGCGACATGACCGGGCCACGCCTGGAGCTGTTCTCGATGCTCGCCCAGGCGGCCCGCCATGAAATGGGCGTGGCATTGATCCCGCCGTTTCTGATCCAGCGGGAACTGGCCGATGGCAGCCTGGTGGTCGCCCTCGACCGCCCGGTACCCGATGGCGGCCGCGCCTATTACCTGACGGTACCGGAGCGCAAGGTCGAGTCGGCGGCGTTGCAGGCCTTTCGGGATTGGTTGCTGGGAGAGGCGAAGCAGTATCGGGTAATAAGCTGATTGGTCTCACAGGCTGCAGGACCGCGTAGCGGTCTATGAGACAAGCTATGTTCGTGATTTTTCGCGCGCATGGCGCGCTCCCACATGGGCGCGCAGGGCCTGATCGGCGGAAGCCTAAAATTTGGACAAATGCAGTATCCTGCGCATCGATCTAGATGACTGCCAGAACTGCCTTGTCCCTAATCGCCTCCAGCAAGACCCTCGTGTTCCGGATCATCGCGTTGATGCAGCGCCATCCGGGCGTGATCGCCATTTTCGGGTTTCTCTCCGGTGTCGCCAGTTTTGTGCTGGTCGACCGCCAGGCCGGGCTGGCCAAGGTGCTGGCCCTGGTCCTGCTGGTCAGTTGGCTGTGGCTGATTCTGGAAAACGTGCTGCGCGAACGCATCGCCGCGCGTTTCGGGTTCGAGTTGCCGCGACCGCTGCTGCGCTACGCCACGCAGATGATTCACCAGGAAAGCCTGTTCTTCGTTCTGCCGTTCTTCTTCATCACCACCACCTGGAACAGCAGCCAGGCCCTGTTCAGCGGGCTGCTGGCCGCGGCGGCACTGGTGTCGATCACCGACCCGCTGTACTACAAGTGGCTGGCACCCAGGCGCTGGATCTTTCTCGCCTACCACACCCTGGCTCTGTTCGCGGTGATGCTCACGGCGCTGCCGATCATCTTCAAGCTCAACACCACCCAGAGCTATCAGTATTCGCTCGCCGCCGCGGTGGTGCTGTCATTTCCGAGCCTGTTCAGCATCATCACCGTGCGCAAATGGTGGCGCGGCCTGCTGCTGGTCGGCCTGACCCTGGCCATCGGCGCCTTCGGCTGGGTGACCCGTACCTGGGTGCCGCCGGCCACGCTGTGGCTGACCGAGGTGGCGATCACCACCGAGTTCGACAACCAGAACCGCTCGCCCGGCGAAGGCATCGACCAGCTGACCGCCAGCCAGCTGCGCAGCACCGGCCTCTATGCCTACACGGCGATCAACGCCCCACGCGGCCTGGACGAGCGCATCTACCATGTCTGGGAACATAACGGCGAGGAGCTGGAGCGCATCGCCCTGGATATCCACGGCGGCCGCGAGAAAGGCTACCGCGCCTGGACGCACAAGAAGAACTTCCCCCAGGACGTGGAGGGTGACTGGCAGATTCAGGTAGTGACCGACGCCGGGCAGATGATCGGCGTACTGCGTTTCGAGGTCACGGCCGATGGCGGTGCGCCGGCCAGCCCGTCAACGCCTCGGGAGGCGCCAGCACCGGCGTCTGTCGAACCAGCGGCTACGCCGGAGGCCGAGCCTGAGGCGCCCGACGAGTCCACGCCCGAACCTGCCGAGCCAGCGCCCCAGCCGGCGGAGCAACCCTCAAGCGCGGCGGATGGCGAACCGGCCGCTCAACCAAAGAACCAGTAGCATACGGCGATGGCCGCGATCACCCCGGCCAGCTCGGCCAGCAAGGCGCAGCCCACCGCATGCCGGGCGCGCTGGATGCCGACCGCACCGAAGTACACGGCCAGCACGTAGAAGGTGGTTTCCGTACTGCCCTGAATGATCGCCGCCGCCAGGGCCGGGAAGCTGTCCACCCCCTGGCTCTGCATGGTTTCGATCAGCATGGCCCGCGCGGCGCTGCCGGAGAAGGGCTTGACCATCGCCGTGGGCAGCGCATCGACGAAGCGGGTATCCCAGCCGCCCCAGGCGACGACCCAGCGGATGCCGTCCAGTGCCAGCTCCAGCGCTCCGGAGGCGCGCAGCACACCGATGGCACAGAGCATCGCCACCAGGTAGGGCAACAGGCTCTTGGCCACGTCGAAGCCTTCCTTGGCGCCCTCGATGAACTGCTCGTAGACCTGCACCTTGCGCAACGCGCCTATGACCACGAAGGCGACGATCACCCCGAACAGGGTCAGGTTGCCAAGCAGCGAGGACAGCGCCGCCAGGGCCGTGGCCGACATGCCGGCCAGCATGGCCATGAAGCTGCCCAGCAACAGCGCACCGGGAATCATGTAGGCCAGCACCACCGGGTCCCACAGGCGCAGGCGCTGCATGATGGCCACGGAGAACAGACCGACCAGGGTCGACACGCTGGTGGCCAGCAGGATGGGCAGGAACACCAGGGTCGGATCGGGCGCGCCCTGCTGGGCGCGGTACATGAAGATGGTGACCGGCAGCAGGGTCAGCGACGAGGCATTAAGCACCAGAAACAGGATCTGCGCGTTGCTCGCCGTGGTACTGCTGGGGTTGAGATCCTGCAGGGCGCGCATCGCCTTGAGACCGATGGGCGTGGCAGCGTTGTCCAGGCCCAGGCCATTGGCGGCGAAGTTCATGGTGATCAGGCCGAGGGCCGGATGGCCACGCGGCACTTCAGGCATCAGACGGGCGAACAGCGGGCCGAGCACCCGCGCCAGGGCATCGACCAAGCCGGCCTTTTCGGCGATACGCAGCAGCCCGAGCCACAGGGTCAGGGTGCCGAACAGGAGCACCATCACCTCGACCGAAAGCTTGGCCATGGCGAACAGGCTTTCCACCATCGCGCCGAATACCGCTGGGTCGTCCGCCAGCAACCAACGGCTGAGCCCCGCTACCGCCGCCACCACGAAAAAGCTCAGCCACAGGCCGTTGAGCATAGGTCACCCCCCTTGAACGTAGCGGCTGATGATAGCGCGCCTCGGCTCGAGAAGAAGCAGGCAACGGCATGCGGATTGGGGACTACAGAGGGAGCAACGGCGCCAGAAGGCGCCGTTATCAGCATCAGTACCAGTCGGGATCTTTCTTCAACTGTTCCTGTAGCAGTTGCTTGACGCCGTCATCCGGCTCACCGAGCCAGCGCAGGTCAGCATGCTTACTGGGCGCCTTGTCCTTCGGCAGACCTTCGGGTACCTGGACCCAGAGGGCGTAAGCATCGTCCTTGTCCGGCGTGAAGGCGACATAGAGGCGTTGATTGAAACAGTTCGAGGTTTCGCACAATTGCCCGACCAGGTATTGGTCACCGTCTTCTTCCAGGGTTTTCATCGGTGTGGCGACGCCACTGAGGTTGATCACCCATTCGGGCAGACGCTCCTCGTCCTGAATCAGATCCTGCCAGGCTTCACGATAGTCCGGGTTGCTCCCGAGCAGCTCGTTGAGGCGGAACGCACCGTCCGTATTGGCGGCCAAGGCCGCCGCACTGCCACCCAGCATGAGGGCGGCAGCGAGCGTCTTGAATCGATTCATCGTCATGCCTCGCCTAGCCCCGTGGGCGACGACCCATGATGAAGGAAACGATGAACATGACCAGGAACACCACGAAAAGGATTTTCGCGATACCTGTGGCAGTGCCCGCGATACCACCGAAACCCAGTACAGCGGCAACAATGGCGATGATCAGAAAGGTAATGGCCCAACTCAGCATGGCGTTTCTCCTTGGTTTTTTGAGGTCTTACGGGTGTAACACTGGAAAATCGGTAAGGGCGTTTCAGAACACCCAACGGGTTTGCTTGGCAGGCGCTTCGACAGAATCGGCGCGCACCCAGTCGCTGTCGCTGTGCGCCGCTGGCGTGCTGATGGTCTGCAAGGTAGCCGGCACGGCATGAACCGCGGCTGGGCGCGCATCGGTCGGCACTTCGATCGAAACCGGCATGACCGCCTGGCTCGACACCTGCGGCGCCAGCACCTTCTGCACGGGCGCCTTGGTCGCCACGCTTACCAGCAGGACCATCACGGCGGCGACGGCCAGAATCAGGATCTCGGTGTGGGCGCGGTGAAGGTTCATGCTGGGCTCCTCAAGATCGTTGTCGAACGGCTTGGCGTTCAGTTCATGAGGAGATAATTGCAGCCTGCGTGCCAGCTTTCTGAAAAAATAAAATCCTTTTAAATCAATAACTTATAATATGTAAAAGAAATGCCATCATTGGCATCCTGCACGATGACCGCCTGCGGCTCGGGCGTTCTGCACGACGCCGCAGACAGCGCTGTCAGGCGTTCTTGAGTTCGCGCATACGTTGGTGACAGGCCCGTACCTTGGGCATTTCCACGGCAAGTAGCGCGCGAACGTCGGGCTGCGCGGTTTCCATGGCGTCTTCGAAGGCCTCGAGGATGCGGTCTTCGGCCTCTTCCAGTTGCGCGACGTAAGCCGCCTCCTCGTCACTCGAGAGCGTGGCACGGGCATCGGCATAAGCCTGACGCAGCTTGCCCACCAGGGTTGCGCTGCTGGTGGGCTCTTCATGGTTGGCCGCAACCTTGACCGCAAGCGCCTGGATCACCTGATGCTTGGCCTGGGCCATGTCGCGGAACAGGGCCTGCAGCCGTTGGTCCTTGATCTCGTCATGGGCGTGCTCGTAGAAGCGCTGGCCGTCGCGGATGATGGCGATCAGTTCGTTCAGTTGCTCGGTCTTGTAGCTCATGGCAGGTCTCCTGAAGAGGTTGGCAGCGCCAGCGACGCTGCCGGAAGCGGCAGGCCGGACGGCCTGCCTGGCTGTAACGGAATTAGCTGGCGATCCGCAGGGCGTCGGCATCGACGCCACGCACGCCACGGATACTGCGTGCGGTCTCCACCGCCAGGCGCTTCTCGGCATTGCTGAGCACCGTGCCGCTGAGACTGACGAAGCCCTCGCGGGTATCGACCTTGATGTTCAGGGCGTCGAGGTTGCGGCTATAGAGGAAGCTGGCCTTCACCTTGTTGGTGATCCAGGTATCACTGATCGAGGCCGCTGCATCGTTGGCGGCGTTCTGCGCTTCGGCGGTGGCGCTGTCGGCCGTGTTGATGCTCAGGTGGTTGTGTACCTCGCGCACGCCTTCGGTGTTGGTGACCAGCTCCCCGGCCAGCTCCTTGGCGGCTGGCGTACCGGCATTGCCACCGAGGCTGACCACGCCATTTTCCGCGCGCACCTGGATGTCGAGCCCTTCGGTGTTGCTGTTCCACAGCAGCTTGGACTTCACCGTCGCGGCCAGGGTCGCATCGTCGAAGCGTTGGGCCAGGGTCTTTTCGGTGACGATCCGGGCCTGTTCTTCGAGCACCGGCGGGGCCAGGTCGGGATCGATCTGCAACTGGTTGTCGACCTCGCGAACACCTTCGATGCTGCCTGCCAGCTCACTGGCCAGTTCCTGCTCGGCGGTGTTCTCCACGACTCCCGTCAAGGTGGCGATGCCATCCTCCACGGCCACCTCGATATCGAACGGGTCGAGATGCCGATTAAGCGCGAATGCGGTGTCGATGGCCCCCTGCTGGCGGGCATCGCTCAATTGCCGCGAGAGATCGCCTTCGGCTGCCTGCACCAGCGGAGCCAGGGTGATCAGACCGGTAACGGCCATGGCCAACGTGGTTTGTCTCAACAGCATGTAACGCCTCCTTCTTTGCCAAAAAAGCCGCTCGCAAGCGGACCGAGGAAAGTCGCAAGGGCTATGCCAGCCACCTGTAAAAATAAAAACCAACTAAAATCAGCTGGTTAAATCCAATGCCTGGCTAATGACCGCTTGCACGATGCAAGATCGCGTCATACTAGCCGTGCAACTTGCACGAAGATTTCCAGATAATCTCTGCCATTCACCCCATGGAGCACGTAAATGGAAGCAACAGGTCAGAGCGGACGCATCCTATTGGTCGACGACGAAGCGGCTATCCTGCGTACCTTCCGCTATTGCCTGGAGGACGAGGGCTACCAGGTCACTACCGCCAACAGCGCCGCGCAAACCGAATCGCTGCTGCAGCGCCAGGTATTCGACATGTGCTTTCTCGATTTGCGCCTGGGGGATGAAAATGGCCTGGACGTGCTCGCCCAGATGCGTATCCAGGCGCCCTGGATGCGGGTGGTGATCGTCACCGCACACTCGGCCATCGACAGTGCGGTGGACGCCATGCAGGCCGGCGCCGCCGATTACCTGGTCAAACCGTGCAGCCCCGATCAGTTGCGCCTGGCCGCGGCCAAGCAACTGGAAGTGCGCCAGCTGTCCGCACGCCTCGAAGCGCTGGAAGGCGAAGTGCGCAAGCCCAGCGATGGCATCGACTCGCACAGCCCGGCGATGATGGCGATTCTGGAGACCGCCCGGCAGGTGGCCGCCACCGACGCCAATATCCTCATCCTTGGCGAGTCGGGCACCGGCAAGGGCGAGTTGGCGCGCGCCATCCACGGCTGGAGCCGCCGCGCCAAGAAGTCCTGCGTAACCATCAACTGCCCGTCGCTGACCGCCGAGCTGATGGAAAGCGAGCTGTTCGGCCACAGCCGCGGCGCGTTCACCGGCGCCAGCGAAAGCACCCTGGGCCGCGTCAACCAGGCCGACGGCGGCACCCTGTTCCTCGACGAGATCGGCGACTTCCCGCTGACCCTGCAGCCCAAGCTGCTGCGCTTCATTCAGGACAAGGAATACGAACGGGTCGGTGACCCGGTGACCCGCCACGCCGACGTGCGCATCCTCGCCGCCACCAACCGTGACCTCAACGAGATGGTCAAGGAAGGTCACTTCCGCGAGGACCTGCTGTACCGCCTCAATGTCATCACCCTGACCCTGCCGCCGCTGCGCGAACGAGCCGACGACATCCTGACCCTCGCCGACCGCTTTCTGGCCCGCTTCGTCAAGGACTATGCCCGCCCGGCGCGGGGCTTCAGCGAAGACGCCGTCAAGGCGTTGCTCGCCTACCAGTGGCCCGGCAACATCCGCGAGCTGCGTAACGTGATCGAGCGCGCCAGCATCATCTGCCCGGGCGAGTGGGTGGAAGTCGCCCACCTGGGCATGAGCGCGCCAGCCGCCAACAGCGCGCCACGGGTGGGTGCCGACCTGAGCCTCGAGGAGCTGGAAAAAGCCCATATCGCCGCCGTGCTGGCCAACAGCGACACCCTGGACCAGGCGGCCAAGACCCTGGGCATCGATGCCTCGACCCTGTATCGCAAACGCAAGCAGCTCGGCCTATGAAGCTGCGCAGCAAGCTGTTTCTCAGCACCAGTGCGCTGCTTACCGTGGCCTTGCTGGGGCTGAGCCTGGGCATCTTCAGCGTGCTGCAGCTGACCCAGTCGCAGAGTCGCTCGCTGGCCCACAACCTGGAGGTCATCAGCACCAGCCTGGATCTGCGCCAGGAGCTGGGCCGGCAGTTGTTCCTGATGCTCAGCGAAGACTTCGACGAGCGCACCGTGCAGAGCCTGCAGGACTCCGACCAGCGCATCCGCCGCTGGCTCGATGACAGCCTGAAAGGCAGCATGACCGAGAGTGACCGCCGGGCGATCGTGGAGATCCAGACGGCCTACCAGAAGTTCAGCACCCTGCTCGAAGACCCGATGACGGTCCGTCACGAGTTGCTCACCAACGACGACTTCGCCAAGACCATCGAAACCGTCCGTGACCGCCTCAACTCCCTGCAGGTTCACTACGTGTCCACCGTCAAGGAGGCGGAGGCGCAGTCCCACGAACGTGCCTGGCTGATCGCCGGGCTGCTGGGCCTGGTCGGTCTGGCGGTGCTGGTGATCGGCTTCATCACCGCGCACACCATTGCCCGCCGGGTCGGCCAGCCGATCGACGCCCTGGCCCGGGCCGCCGACCAGATCGGCCGTGGCGACTTCCAGGTCACTCTGCCGATCACCCCGGTTGCCGAACTGTCGGCGCTGAGCCGCCGCTTCGGCCTGATGGCCGAGAGCCTGCGCCAGCTCAAGAGCAGCAACGTCGAAGCACTGATGTCCGAGCAACGGCGCCTGCAGGCGGTGCTCGACAGCATCGACGACGGCCTGCTGATCTTCGGCCGTGACGGCCTGCTCGAGCATTTCAACCCGGTGGCCCAGCGCCAGCTGGGCTGGGACGATCAGCCGCTCGGCCAGCGTCCCAGCCAGGCCCTGGGCCGCCCCGAGCTGGACGAGCAACTGCAGCACGTACTGCAGGGGCACAACCTGGAGCAGCGCCTGGCGGACTTGCAGGTCGAGGCCAATGGCGAGACGCGCCTGCTCAACTACAGCCTGACGCCGGTGAGCCACAGCCAGGGGCATATCCTGGGCGCGGTGATGGTGCTGCATGACGTGACCGAGCAGCGCGCCTTCGAGCGGGCGCGCAACGAGTTCGTGCTGCGCGCCTCCCATGAACTGCGCACGCCGGTGACCGGCATGCACATGGCCTTTGGTTTACTGCGTGAACGCAGCAAGTTCGCCGAGAAATCCCGCGAGGCCGACCTGGTGCGCATCGTCGAGGAGGAGATGGAACGGCTGGTGCACCTGATCGAGGACCTGCTGAATTTCTCGCGCTACCAGAGCGGCGTGCAGAAACTCGAGCGGGCGCCCTGCGACATCCCGGAGCTGCTCGAGAACGCAGCCAGGCGCCACCGCGGCAAGGCCCAGGCCCGCAAGATCCACATGCAACTGGACGTCGGTGATGCCTTGCCGCGAACCCACCTGGATCGGGCGCAGATCGAGCGGGTGCTCGATCACCTGATCGACAATGCCCTGCGCCACAGCCCGGAAGGTGGCACCCTGCGGCTGTCCGCCCAGCGCCAGGACGAACGCCTGCTGATCAGCGTCGAGGATCAAGGCGAAGGTATCGCCTACGGCCAGCAGGCCCGCCTGTTCGAGCCGTTCGTGCAGATCGGCCACAAGAAAGGCGGCGCCGGCCTCGGCCTGGCGCTGTGCAAGGAAATCGTCCAGCTGCACGGCGGGCGCATCGGCGCCGAATCCCAGCCGGGCCAGGGCGCGCGCTTCCACCTCGCCCTGCCCCTGTAGGGTTGTTCACAATCTTTATGCACATGAAGCGGCAACTACAAGGCAGAAGCGGCCGTTCGCCGCTTTGGCTCTTTGATGCTTCTCCTGCATAGCAATAACAGACGACACCAATCGCCCCTTCAGGAGGCCGAGTGGAATCGTTGTGTAGGGGGACGAGCCGCATGGATGCGGCGAGAGGCCTGATGGGCCAGGGATGGCCCTTCCAGGCCGGCCCCCGGAACGACGATGCAACGAGGGAACCCCAGCGCAGCTGGGGCCGGATGTCGGGGCTAGACCTTTTGGTTACTTTTGGGGCAATGCCAAAAGTAACCCGCTCGTCAGAGCGGAACCGAGCACATAGGCAACTCGGTAATGCTGGCGAACCCATCATGGGAATCGGCTTTTCGCGGGCATGGCCCGCTCGCACAAATAGAGGTCTTACGTCCGTTCCCACCGCTTAGCTGCCAAAATCGACGAATCTGGTCTGACAGATCATGAACAGGTTCCAAGAGCCTCACCCCTTGGCCAGGCGATTGACTTCCAGCAGCAGGGCTGCGGTTTCGGCATCTGGCTGCCCGTCGTACAGCGCCTGGCGGTACTTCATCTGGAAGGCGCGAATCACGTTGCGGGTAGCTTCATCCAGCACGCCAGTGCTCGGCACCTCATAGCCCTGTTCCGCCAACTGCTGCTGGAACCAGGCCACGCTCGGCAGGCTGCTGCTGAACACCGCCTGCTGGCGAGCCACCACCTCGGCGTTCGGCCAGGGCATCAGCCCTGCATCGGCCAGTTGCTTCCAGGGAAACAGCGGGCCCGGATCGACCTTGCGCTGCGGCGCGATATCGCTGTGGCCGATGATGCTGCCGGGTGGCAGCTGATGGCGCTGCATGATGTCCTTGAGCAGCACGATCAGTGCGTCGATCTGCGCCTGGGCGTAGGGCTGCCAGTAACGGCCCTTGGGCGTGTCGAAGTAGCCCTGGTTGATCAGCTCGATGCCGATGGTCGTACCGTTGAGCCAGGTGCGCCCCTGCCATTCGCTGACCCCGGCATGCCAGGCCCGGCGGTTCTCGTCGACCAACTGGTAGATGGTCGGCGGCACGGCGTTGATCAGGTAGTGGGCGCTGACTTCTTCCTTGGTCAGCAACTCGAGCGAATGCGGCAGATCGGTCGAGGTGTAGTGCAACACGATGTACTGCACGCGGCTGCTCTGCCCGCTGGCGGTGTAGCTGTGGTCGATGCGCGGGCCGCTGCTGCAGCCGGCGAGCAGGAGGACGAACAAGGCAAGGCTGAGAACTTTCATGGCTGGATATGCAATACGCTCTGAATGTTGTCCAGCAGCATGTCGACGCTGAGCATGATCAACAGCATGCCCATCAGTCGCTCCACTGCGGTCAGCCCGCGAGGGCCGAGGAACCGCTGCAGGAAAGACGCCTGCAACAGGATGAATGCGGTCGCGGCCCAGGCCATGATCAGTGCCAGGTAAAGCTCCCAGAGCGCGCCCTCGTGGGTATTGCGCAAGGTCATCAGTACCGCCAGGGCCGAGGGGCCGGCAACCGCCGGGGTGGCCAGCGGCACCAGCATCGGCTCGCCGTCCGGCACGTCGCCCAGTACGCCCTGGGGACTGGGGAAGATCAAGCGCATGGCGATGACGAACAGGATGATACCGCCGGCAATCGCCGTTGCCTCCCGCGACAGGCCCAGTGCGCTGAGCACTTTGTCACCAAAGGTAAGGAACAGCAGCAGCAACGCCAGGGCGAACAGCAGTTCGCGCGCGGCCACCCACAGGCGGCGCTCCGGCGCCACGTTCTTCAAGGCGGCGATAAAGATGGCGATGTTGCCGAACGGGTCGGTGACCAGAAACAGCAACACGGCGATGCTGAAGATATCCATTGCAAGGGGCTCCTGAAAACAGCCGCGTAGTCTAGTGGCTGCAGCCTTTCGCGTCAGTCAGCAATGCGCCCTCGCCCCGTCCTTGAAAGCCATCGGTCACCGCCGGACGGCGCTGAACTTGTCATACCTCTGCACGATCTACAGGCAGTCCACCATGAGGGAACATGCCATGCGCGCGCTGCTCTGGTTCAAACAGGATCTTCGCCTCGATGATCACCCCGCCCTGCAGGCCGCACTCGCGTCCAATTGTCTGCTGCCGCTCTATGTGCTCGACCCGGCATTGCTGCAATTCGACCAATTCGGCAGCCGGCGCATCGGCGTGCATCGCGCACGCTTCCTGCTGGAAAGTCTGACCGCCCTCGATAGCGCGCTGCGCCAGCGTGGCTCCAAGCTGCTGGTGGCCACCGGCAAGCCGGAAGAGGTGATCACCCAACTGGTCGGTCAGTTCGACATCCGGCAGGTGCTGACCCTCGATGAAATCGCTCCGCAGGAACGTGCGGTTCTCGCCCGCGTGCGTGACAGCCTGGGCAGCGTGCCGCTGCGCACCGCCCAGGGCAATGGCCTGTTCAGCGAAGCGGAGCTGCCCTGCCCGCTCGATCAGTTGCCCCAGGTCTACAGCCAGTTCCGCGCACTGATCGACGCGCGCCAGTACGTGTTCCAGCCGCAAGCGGCCCCCGACCAGCTACCCCCATTGCCGGAAGGCCTGGACACCCACGCCTACGCCCTGCCCACCCAGTCGCAACTGGGCCTGGGCGATGCCCTGAGCGTGGTGCCCAGTGCCTTCCCCTTCTCCGGTGGCGAAACCGCCGCCCTGGCGCGCCTGCGCGATTACCTGTGGGACAGCCAGAACGTGCGTACCTACAAGGACACCCGCAATGGCATGATCGGCAGCGAGTACTCCTCCAAGTTCTCGCCCTGGCTGGCTAATGGCTCGCTGTCGCCACGCCGCACCGCGGCCGAGTTGCGGCGCCATGAGTCGCTGTACGGCGCCAACGAATCGACCTATTGGCTGTGGCTGGAGCTGCTGTGGCGTGAGTTCTTCCGCTGCACCCTGCAGCGTTATGGCCAGGCGCTGTTCGAGGCCGGGGGGCTGAAGGCCACCGAGCGGGCGCCGCAGCAGATCGACGAGCGTTTCGAGCACTGGACCCAGGGCCGTACCGGCATGCCGCTGGTGGATGCCAACATGCGCGAGCTGATCGCCACCGGCTATATGTCCAACCGCGGCCGTCAGGTGGTGGCCAGCTACCTGGTCAGCGATCTGCAGCAGGACTGGCGCCACGGCGCGGCCTGGTTCGAGGAGCACCTGATCGACTACGACCCGGCGAGCAACTGGGGCAACTGGGCGTACCTGGCCGGGGTCGGTAGCGACCCACGCCTCAAACGCACCTTCAATGCCCTCAAGCAGGCGCGCCAGTACGATCCCAAGGGCGAATACGTGAGCTTGTGGCTACCGGAACTGCGCCAGCTGCCGAAGCACCAGCGCCACACGCCGTTCCTGCTGCAGGCACAGCAGCTCGACGCCATCAACTATCCACGGCTGGAGCGAATCCCGGATGCCTGGCAACGCCACCTCAACGAAGTGGCCTGAGCGAGAGCCGAGCGTGCCCGATGGCCGCTCGGCGGTTGGCTGGCGGCCTGATCAGGCGCCCGGCGAGAAGTGTTTCTGGGCGGTACCACGGGCAATCAGGCGGGACAGGTAGTCCATCTTCTGCGGGTCGCGGTCGACGAAGCGAAACACCACCTGCAGCCATTCGCTGTCCGGCTTGGGCTCGAAGGCGGCAACGCTGTGCAGGTAGCCATTGAGCCGCGCCACCTCCGAGGCTTCGCCCTGCTCGAGGTCGAGCACCGCACTCTCCAGCACCTGCGGCAACAACTCGCCACGCTTGACCACCAGCAGCGCCTCCTTGAGGCTCAGCGCCTTGACCACGCAGGCCATCATGCCGCCCGGCAGACGCAATTGCCCCTGGCCGCGCCCGGCCGGCACTGCGGCAGCCTTGGCAGGCGCAGCTGCAGGACTCGGCGCAAAGGCTGCCGCCGGCGTGGGCGCAGCAGGCCGCACCACCTCGCTCTTGCCACCCGTCAGCGCGGCCAGCGAGTCGTTGGCAAAGGCACCGGTGCTGAGCATCTTCGGCGGTGCGGCCGACATCAGCGCGGCCAGCTTGCCGGCGCGCTGCAGGGCTTTCTTGACCTTGGTGATCAGTTGCTCGTTGGAAAACGGCTTGCCGATGAAATCGGAGACGCCGGCCTGGATGGCCTGCACCACGTTTTCCTTGTCGCCGCGGCTGGTGACCATGATGAAGGGCACGCCTTTCAGCGATTCCTGCTCGCGGCACCATTGCAGCAGCTCGAGGCCGGACATTTCCGGCATTTCCCAGTCACAGAGAATCAGATCGATCGGATTGCGGCCGAGAATCTGCTGGGCCTTGCGCCCGTTGACCGCTTCCTCGATCTGGATACCGGGCAGGTTGTCACGCAGCCCCTTCTTCACCAGATCGCGGATAAAGGTGGCGTCGTCCACCACCAGTACACTGACTTTGCTCATCGACCACTCCCTCGAATGGCCATTAGCATAGACGTGTGCACTGGCTCATTGCCAACACTAAAGCACATCCCTGGGCGAGCGCACACAGCCAGCGCAATCGCTGCGCAGGGATGCACCCGCCGGGCCGCCCTTCACTGCTTGGCGCCGCCCTGCACTTCTTCCTGCATGCGGGTCAGGCCGATGTGTTTGACGTCGGTACCGCGCACCAGGTAGATCACCAGTTCGGCGATGTTGCGCGCGTGGTCGCCGATCCGCTCCAGGGAGCGCAGCGCCCAGATCACGTTGAGCACGCGGGAGATCGAGCGCGGGTCTTCCATCATGTAGGTGACCAGCTCGCGCAGGGCGGTCTTGTACTCGCGGTCGACGGTCTTGTCGTACTGGGCGACCGACAGCGCCAGGTCGGCGTCGAACCGGGCGAAGGCGTCCAGGGCTTCCTGGACCATCCTGCGCACCTGGTCGCCAATGTGGCGAACCTCGACGTAACCGCGTGGCGACTCACCTTCTTCGGTGAGCAGAATGGCGCGCTTGGCGATCTTGGTGGCTTCGTCACCGATGCGCTCCAGGTCGATCACCGACTTGGAGATGCTGATGATCAAGCGCAGGTCCGAGGCGGCCGGCTGGCGACGGGCGAGAATGCGCACGCATTCTTCGTCGATGTTGCGCTCCATCTGGTTGATCTGGTCATCAATCTCGCGCACCTGCTGGGCCAGGCCGGAGTCGGCTTCGATCAGCGAGGTGACCGCGTCGTTGACCTGCTTCTCGACCAGGCCGCCCATGGCCAGAAGGTGGCTGCGTACTTCCTCCAGTTCGGCGTTGAACTGCTGGGAAATGTGGTGGGTCAGGCTGTCTTTGTTGATCATCGGGTTCGCTCCGCGAAAGCTGCATGCCTCAAGCCATAAGCTTCAAGCCAGTGAGTCATCATACTAGGCTGCCGTTAGGGTGCCGCTTGAGCATTGCGGCTGCCGTTAGCCGTAGCGGCCGGTGATGTAGTCTTCGGTCTGCTTCTTGGCCGGGTTGGTGAACAGCGCGTCGGTGTCACCGAACTCGATCAGTTTGCCCATGTACATGAACGCCGTGTAATCGGACACCCGCGCGGCCTGCTGCATATTGTGGGTGACGATGACGATGGTGTACTTGGATTTCAATTCGTAGATCAGCTCTTCGACCTTCAGCGTGGAGATCGGGTCGAGGGCCGAGCACGGTTCGTCGAGCAGCAGCACTTCGGGCTGCACCGCCACGGTACGGGCGATCACCAGACGCTGTTGCTGACCGCCGGACAGCCCGAGGGCCGAGTCATGCAGACGGTCCTTCACTTCGTCCCACAGGGCGGCGCTCTTCAGGCCCCATTCGACGGCCTCGTCGAGGACGCGCTTCTGGTTGATGCCCTGGATGCGCAGGCCGTACACCACGTTCTCGTAGATGCTCTTGGGGAACGGGTTGGGTTTCTGGAACACCATGCCGACGCGGCGACGCAGCTCGGCGACGTCCTCGCCCTTGCGGTAGATGTTGCGGCCGTCGATGTTGATCTCGCCTTCCACGCGGCAACCGTCGACCAGGTCGTTCATCCGGTTGAAGGTGCGCAGCAGGGTCGACTTGCCGCAACCGCTTGGTCCGATGAAGGCGGTCACGCGCTGCTTGGGAATGTTCATCTTGACGTCGTACAGCGCCTGCTTGTCGCCATAGAACAGGTTCAGGCCCGGCACTTCGATGGCCGTGGTTTCCTTGGTCAGGTCCAGGCTCTGCTTGTCTCGGCCCAGTGCCGCGAGATCGATGCCGTGGGTAGCGGTTTCGTGTTGCATAGTGCTCACTCCGTTCGCAGCGGCAAGCTGCAAGCTACAAGCTGCAAGCCCGTTCGCCACGCTTCTGCAGGAAGCTTGCGGCTCGAGGCTTGCGGCTCGGATTTAATGATCCAGGGCCTTGTATTTCTCGCGCAGGCGGTTGCGCAGGTAGATGGCCGTCAGGTTGAGAATCGCGATGACCAGGACCAGCAGCAACGCTGTAGCGTAGACCAGCGGGCGCGCCGCTTCGACGTTGGGACTCTGGAAGCCGACGTCGAAAATATGGAAGCCCAGGTGCATGATCTTCTGGTCGAGGTGCAGATAAGGGTAGTTGCCATCCACCGGCAGGCTCGGCGCCAGCTTGACCACGCCCACCAGCATCAGCGGCGCGACTTCACCGGCGGCCCGGGCCACGGCGAGGATCAGGCCGGTCATCATCGCCGGGCTGGCCATCGGCAACACCACGCGCCACAAGGTTTCCACCTTGGTCGCGCCCAGGGCCAGGGAGCCCTCACGCAAAGCCCGTGGGATACGCGACAGACCTTCCTCGGTGGCGACGATCACCACCGGCACCGCGAGCAGCGCCAGGGTCAGCGAGGCCCACAGCAGGCCGGGGGTGCCGAAGGTCGGCGCCGGCGCGGCTTCCGGGAAGAACAGGCGGTCGATCGAGCCACCCAGTACATAGACGAAGAAGCCCAGGCCGAATACGCCGTAGACGATCGCCGGCACACCGGCCAGGTTGTTCACCGCGATGCGGATCACCCGGGTCAACGGACCCTGCTTGGCGTATTCACGCAGGTAGATGGCGGCAACCACCCCGAACGGCGTGACGATCACCGCCATGATCAGGGTCATCATGATGGTGCCGAAGATCGCCGGGAAGATCCCGCCCTCGGTGTTCGCCTCGCGCGGGTCGTCGCTGACGAACTCCCACAGCTTGCTGCCGTAGAAGCCGAGCTTGTCCAGCGTGGTCATGGCGTTGGGGCGATAGGCCCGCACAACCTTGCCGAGGCTGATTTCCTGCTCGCGACCTTCGGCCGAGCGCACGGTCACGCTGTCGCGGTTGAACTGCTGGTGGCGGGCGTTGAGTTCCTGCTCCAGCACCTTGTATTCGGCATCCCAGCGGGCGCGCTCGGCGGCCAGATCGGCTTGCGCGGCCTCGGTCAGGTTACCGTCGAGTTCCAGCCGGCGGGTCTGCAGGCGGACCCGCTCGAGACCGGCGTTGATGCGGCCGATGTCGCGCTTCTCCAGCTTGACGATTTCGCCGTGCAGCTTTTCGACACGCTCCAGACGCTTCTGCAGCTCCGGCCAGGCGGCCTCGCCTTCGGCGACCAGGCGACCCTCTTCCTTGACGTTGACCACATAGCCGTAGAAGTTGCCCCACTCGCGCCGCTCGAAGGCGGTCATGTCCCTGGGCTTGCGCAGATCGGTCAGCCATTCGCCGACCACCCAGGAGAAGTCCGCGCCATAGAAGTCACGGTTACCCACCTTGAGCAGTTCACGGGTCATGAACTCGCCACCGTCGACGTTCACCGGCAGGCCGGCGGAGGCCAGCCGGGCGCGTGGAATCTCTTCCTTCTGCACCACTTCACCGGCCATCACCGTGGCGGCCTGGCCGGGTATCAGGTAGTTGCCCTCGACGATATCGGCCGGCCAGAAATGCGCCAGGCCGCGTACGGCGATCACCGCCAGCAGGCCAATGACCATGACGATGGCGATGGATACCGCACCGGCATTCATCCAGATCCACGGCGAGCCGCTCTTGAACCAGGATTTGAGGTTGTTCTGTTTCACGGACATGGTCTTGCAGTCCTCAGAGCGATGCGTATTTGACGCGCAGGCGCTGACGCACCAGCTCGGCCAGGGTGTTCATGACGAAGGTGAAGGTCAGCAGCACCAGCGCGGAGAGGAACAGCACGCGATAGTGGGTACCGCCGACCTCCGACTCGGGCATTTCCACTGCCACGTTGGCCGCCAGGGTGCGCAGGCCCTGGAAGATGTTCATGTCCATGATCGGCGTGTTGCCGGTGGCCATCAGTACGATCATGGTCTCGCCGACAGCACGGCCCATGCCGATCATCAGTGCCGAGAAGATGCCCGGGCTGGCGGTCAGGATCACCACGCGGGTGAGGGTCTGCCAGGGGGTGGCCCCCAGCGCCAGGGACCCGAAGGTCAGGCTCTTGGGCACGCTGAACACCGCGTCCTCGGCGATCGAGTAGATGTTCGGGATCACCGCGAAGCCCATGGCCAGGCCGACCACCAGGGCGTTGCGCTGGTCGAAGGGAATGCCCAGGTCATTGGTCAGCCAGGCGCGCATGTTGCCGTCGAACAGCCAGTTTTCCAGGTGCCCGCTCATGCTCAGGGAGAACGAGCCGACCAGCAGGATCACCGGAATCAGCAGGGCGGCTTCCCAGCCATCCGGCACGCGCAGGCGAATGGACTCCGGCAGGCGGCTCCAGAGGAAGCCCGCCAGCAGGATGCCGATCGGGGTGAAGATCAGCAGGCTGAATATCCCGGGCAGGTGTCCCTCGACATAGGGCGCCAGGAACAGGCCGGCGAAGAAGCCGAGGATCACCGTCGGCAACGCTTCCATCAGCTCGATGACCGGCTTGACCTTGCCGCGCATGGCCGGGGCCATGAAGTAGGCGGTATAGATCGCCGCGGCGATGGCCAGTGGCGCGGCCAGCAACATGGCGTAGAACGCGGCTTTCAGGGTACCGAAGGCCAGCGGTGCCAGGCTCAGCTTGGGCTCGGCATCGGTACTGGCGGAGGTCGACTGCCAGACGTACTCGGGCTTTTCGTAGTTCTCGTACCAGACCTTACCCCACAGCGAGCTCCAGGAAATCTCCGGGTGGGGGTTGTCGATCAGGATACGCTCGATCTTGCCATTGGCTTCTACCAGCGCACGGTTGGCGCGGGGCGACAGCGCGGCGATGCTGTGGCCTTCGGCCACCGGCTCGACCAGCAGGGTACGGTGCGCGGTACTGTGGAAGATCCCCAGGTTGCCCTTCTCGTCCAGGGCGATGAAGCCCTTGCGACGCTCCTCGGAGAGGATCTGGCTGACCGGGCTGCCGGCCATCTTGAACTCGCGCACCTGCTTGAGCGCGGAATTGCCGTCTTGGTCGCGCACCATGAACCACTGGCCGATACCGCCGGTACTGTCGCCGATGAGCAGCGAGATGCCGCCCAGCAGCGAGGTGGCGTGGGTCACTTCGCGAACGCCGTCGTTGAGCAGCTTGTAGCGGCCATTGAGGGCCTTGGCGCGCAGGTCGAATACGTCGGCGGTGGCGCGGCCGTTGATCACGAACAGCCAGTGCTGGCGTGGCTCGATGATCAGTTCCTTGATCGGCTCGGCGATCTGCGGCAGCGCCAGGCGCTCCTCGCTGACCTCGACCTCGCCGGTCATCATGTTTTCATCGCGGCTCAGGCTCAGCACCTGCAGCTCGCTGCCCACCGAGCCGGCGATCAGCAGCGTGCCGCTGTTGACGCTGATGCCCATGTGCTCCAGCGGGCGGCCCTGCGGGTCGATGGTCAGCGGCGTTTCGCCAAACGGATAGACGATGGACGGCGTGATGGTCTTCACGTCGTTCGGATAGGTGATGCGATAGGTGTGTTCGAACACCAGCGCCTGGCCGTTGGACAGGCCGAGGGCGACACGGTGGCTGCCCGGCTGATCCTCACCGACGGAAACCACTTCGCTGCCGGCCGGCAGGGGCAGGTCGACCGTGGTCAGGGCGGCCATGCTCTTGGCATCGAAGAACTGGATCTTGCCGTTGCTGGCCAGGCGCATGCCGACCTGGTTCTGCTCCTCCAGCGTCATCAGCAGCGGCTTGCCGGCATCGGCCAGCCAGGCTGGCTGTATGGCATCACGCTTCTCGAGATCGGCGCCCTGGAACATCGGCAGCACGACATAGGCGAGATAGAAGAAGATCAGGGTGATGGCGCCGAGCACGGCCAGCCCGCCAATGGATACGCACCAGCGGGCCAGGCGATCCTTGAAGGCGCGCATGCGCCGCTTGCGCTTCAGGGCCGGCGTGTTGAAGTCCAGCCCGAGGGAATTGGGGGAGGCGGTCATGGGTTCACTTGCCAAGTCATTCATAATGGAGAGCGTCTCTGCACGGCCATGAGCGCGCCGTATTTTTCGTCTGTTTCACGAGCCGGACAATCTAGCCGGCTCATGTGACAGAAAAGTTACAGCACGGTGACGTAGCGAAGCCCACCTCTCGAGGAGAGGCGGGCTTCGGTGTCGCTGCTTAGGGCCTGATTACAGACCCAGTTCCTTGCGGGTCTTCTCGACGACCTTGAGCGGCAGCGGAATATAGCCGTCCTTGACCACCACGTCCTGGCCCTGCTTGGACAGGATCAGCTTGAGGAACTCGGCATCCAGCGGGCTCAGCGGCTTGTTGGGCGCCTTGTTCACGTAGATGTAGAAGAAGCGAGCCAGCGGGTATTTGCCCGACAGCGCGTTGGTTTCGTTGGCTTCCTCGACTTCGCCCTTCTTGTTGACCAGGGGAACGGCGCGCACGCTGGCGGTGCGGTAACCGATGCCCGAGTAACCGATGGCGTTGACGGTGCTGGAGATCGACTGCACCACGGAGGCCGAACCCGGCTGCTCGTTGACATTGGACTTGAAGTCGCCTTTGCACAGTGCTTCTTCCTTGAAGTAGCCGTACGTGCCGGATACCGAGTTACGACCGAACAGCTGGATCGGCTTGGCCGCCCACTCACCGCTCAGGCCCAGCTCGCCCCAGGTTTTCACGTCCTTGGCTTCACCGCACAGGCGGGTGCTGGAGAAGATGGCGTCGACCTGCTGCATGGTCAGCTGCTTGATCGGGTTGTCCTTGTGCACGAATACGGCCAGGGCATCGATGGCGACCGGCACGGCAGTCGGCTTGTAACCGAACTTCTGCTCGAAGGCCTGGATTTCGCTGTCCTTCATCGGGCGCGACATCGGGCCGAGGTTGGCGGTGCCTTCGGTCAGCGCAGGTGGCGCGGTGGAGGAACCGGCAGCCTGGATCTGGATGTTCACGTTCGGGTAGGACTGCTTGTAGCTTTCAGCCCACAGGGTCATCAGGTTGGCCAGAGAGTCGGAGCCGACGCTGGACAGGTTGCCCGATACACCCGAGGTCTTCTCGTAGCTCGGCAGAGCCGGATCGACAGCGGCAACCGCGTTGGCAGTGGCGACGCCAGCGGCGACGAATGTCATGGCGGCCATCAAACGCTTCAGTTTCATGCCTTGCTCCTAGCAGAGTGGTAATCATTGAAAGGCTGGCTGCCGTGGTCGTAGCGCCCGATCCGCCGCCTTGTCACGATTGGGTCGTGTTGGTTGGAACGCTGCTCAGTATCGTCAGCCCATGTGACCACTCTATGTAACAAATATGACAGTCGGATGACGGCGCGGACGGGCATGGCGGATTCGTGAATCGGCGCGCGCAGGCGTCTGCAACGCGCTATGGTCGCGGTGTGACCGCCCAGCCGGTATACTTTCCCGGCCCCTGCCTGCAGGGCCCACCACTGCGCCGCGAGCCGTGAACAGATGAAAGACCTCGAACAGGAAGACCCGATACCGCAAGGCGACCTGGCCCTGCAGATCACCGCCCTGCCGCGCGAAACCAATGGCTTCGGCGACATTTATGGCGGTTGGCTGGTTTCGCAGATGGACCTGGCCGGCACGGCCATGGCCACCAAGGTGGCAGCAGGCCGCGTGGCGACCGTGGCGATCGATCGCATGGCCTTCCTGGTACCGGTGCCGGTCGGCGCGCAATTGTCCTTCTATACCCAGACGCTGGAAGTCGGCCGCAGCTCGATCCAGATGCTGGTGGAAGTGTGGAGTGACGACCCGCTGTCCAGCGAGTGGCGCAAGGTGACCGAAGCGGTATTCGTGTTCGTCGCCATCGACAGCAGCGGCCGCACCCGCGCCGTATCGCGCCGCTGAGTTCGCGCCGCGCCTGGTGCGCGGCGCCGTGTAATGAGCTAGCGACCCTGCCCTAGCAGCTCGGTGACCCGCAGACGATCCGCTGCAAAGGTTTTTTGCGCCTGTGCACGCGCTGCCTGGTAGCGGTCTATGTCCTTCTTGATGCGTACCTGCTCGTCACGCTGGCTGGTGATCTGGTCGAGCAATGGCTTGGGCACTTCGCGCCCTGCACGCTCCTGATCCGCCGCCTGCTTCTGCAGGTTGGCCTGTTGCTGGCGCACCGACTGCAGATTGCCCTTGGCCACGCCGATCAGGCCGTCCAGTTCGGCGAGCTTGCGCGCCTGGGCGCGATCGACGTCCTCGAGACTGCTGTACAGACGCAGCAGCTGGGCGTCGGATTTCGCTCGTTCGCGATCGGCGAGAATCTTCTGCATCTCTTCGGCGGTCGGCGCCGGCGGCACCACGCGCACCACACGGCCCTGCTCGTTGAGCACCTCGTAGCCCTTGGCGATGAACTCGCTGGGTACGCCCTGGCGGTCGATCACCGTGATGCCCTGGGCATTGGTGTAGCGGTACATCTCCGCCGCATTCGCCCACAACGGCAGCAACAGACCAAGCCAGAGGGTGCGGCGCATCAGGGGCAAGGTGGACATAGGCACGTTCTCTCGGCGAGCCGCCGGTCAGATGCCGAATTCGGCCCGGTAGGCTTCCACGGCGGGCAGGTGTTGTTTCAGTTCAGCATCATCGGCCAGATATTCCAGCACCTGCTGCAGGGAAACGATGCTGACCACCGGAATGTTGAAGTCGCGCTCGACTTCCTGGATCGCCGACAGCTCGCCGCGGCCACGCTCCTGGCGATCCAGGGCGATCAGTACGCCAGCGGCCTGGGCACCCTGGGCCTGGATGATCTGCATCACTTCGCGGATCGCCGTGCCGGCGGTGATCACGTCATCGATGATCAGCACGCGGCCACTCAGCGGCGCACCGACCAGGGTGCCGCCCTCGCCGTGATCCTTGGCTTCCTTGCGATTGAAGCACCAGGGCGTATCGACGTCGTGGTGCTCGGCCAGGGCCACACCGGTGCTGGCGGCCAGCGGGATGCCCTTGTAGGCCGGGCCGAACAGCACGTCGAAGGAAATGCCGCTGTTCACCACTGCCGCTGCATAGAAACGCCCCAGCTTGGCCAGCGCCAGGCCGCTGTCGAACAGCCCGGCATTGAAGAAGTACGGGCTGACGCGACCGGACTTGAGAGTGAACTGGCCGAAGCGCAGAACGCCTCGCTCGATGGCAAATCGAATGAAATCGCGCTGATACGTTTGCATGAAAGACCTTGAGGCAGCACAGGATGTGGCTTTGAATTACTAAACGACGTCTAGCTCAGGTATCATACACGCACGTGTTTTTGGGGGCCATTTATGCGGATCATCAGTGTGAACGTGAATGGTATTCATGCTGCAGTCGAGCGCGGTTTGCTCAGTTGGCTGCAAGCACAGAATGCCGACGTGATCTGCCTGCAGGATACCCGTGCCTCCGCCTTTGAACTGGACGACCAAGCCCTCCAACTGGATGGCTATTTCCTCTATGCCTGCGATGCAGAAGTACCAAGCCAGGGTGGCGTGGCGCTGTATTCGCGGTTGCAACCCAAGGCGGTAATCAGCGGGCTCGGTTTTGAAACGGCCGATCGCTACGGGCGCTACCTGCAGGCCGATTTCGACAAGGTGAGTATCGCCTCGCTGCTGCTGCCATCGGGCATGGGCGGTGACGAGAACCTGAATCAGAAATTCAAGTTCATGGACGATTTCTCCAAGTACCTGGACAAGCAACGCCGCAAGCGCCGCGATTACATCTATTGCGGCTCGCTGTACGTCGCCCACCAGAAGCTGGACGTGAAGAACTGGCGCGACTGCCAGCAGTCACCTGGCTTCATGGCGCCCGAGCGCGCCTGGATGGACGAGGTGACCGGCACCATGGGTTATGTCGATGCCGTGCGCGAGGTCAACCGCGAGGCCGACCAGTTCAGCTGGTGGCCGGACAACGAGCAGGCGGAGATGCTCAACCTGGGCTATCGCTTCGACTACCAGCTGCTCACCCCCGGCATGCGCCGCAGCGTGCGCAGCGCCCGTCTGCCACGTCAGCCGCGCTTCTCGCAGCATGCGCCGCTGATCGTCGACTACGACTGGACGCTGACCGTCTGATCTATGCCATGCGGACCAAAACGCCCCGACCTGTACGGGGCGTTTTCATTTGCGCCGCGCTGTAGAGCGCCTCTAAAAAGGTTGGCGAGTTTCGGCGGTGCTCTGTATGGGGAAAAACGCCGCCAACTGTGGCGTGTCACCCGAGCCCATACGCGTTAGCCTGCCGGTCCGCATACCACCACCCGAGGCCGCGCCCATGACACCCAAGGACATCCTGCTGGCCGCCGTGGTGATCGTCGCCTGGGGCGTCAACTTCGTGATCATCAAGGTCGGCCTCGAGGGTGTGCCGCCCATGCTGCTCGGCGCCCTGCGCTTCATGCTCGCCGCCTTTCCGGCGATCCTCTTCATTCGCCGCCCGGCCATGCCGCTGCGCTGGCTGCTGGCCTACGGCCTGACCATCTCCCTGGGGCAGTTCGCCTTTCTGTTCTCGGCCATGTACGTCGGCATGCCCGCCGGGCTGGCGTCGCTGGTGCTGCAGGCGCAGGCGTTCTTCACCCTGGGTTTCGCCGCGCTGTTCATCGGCGAGACCGTGCGCCGCAGCAGCCTGATCGGCCTGGTAGTAGCGGCGGCGGGCCTGCTGCTGATCGGCAGCGAGAGCGGGCGCGCCTTCACCCTGGCCGGCTTCGTGCTGACCCTGTGCGCGGCGGCGATGTGGGGGCTGGGCAATGTGGTCACCAAGCGCATCGGCAAGGTCAACCTGGTCAGCCTGGTGGCCTGGGGCAGCCTGATTCCGCCACTGCCGTTCCTGGCCCTGTCGCTGATAATGGAAGGCCCGGCGCAGATCGAGACGGCGTTGCGCAGCATTTCCCTCAGCTCGGTGCTGGCCATCGCCTACCTGGCCTTTATCGCCACCCTGCTCGGTTACGGGCTGTGGAGCCGCCTGCTGTCGCGCTACCCGGCCAGCCAGGTGGCGCCGTTCTCCCTGCTGGTGCCGGTGGTCGGCCTCAGCTCGGCATGGCTGTTTCTCGGCGAGGCACTGAGCACCGTGCAGTGGCTCGGCGCGGCCATCGTCATGCTCGGCTTGCTGATCAACGTGTTCGGCCCGCGCCTGCTGCAACAACTGCGTGGCGCGACGGCCTGATCAGCCCTGCCGCGACATGCGCCAGCAGAACCAGCCCGCCCCGGCCATGGCAAAGGCGATCAAGCTGTGCAGCAGCAACGTCAGGCAATAGCCCAGTGGGTGGGTGACAAGCGGGTAAAAGGTCGCCGGACCGATTCTGGACGGTGAGATGGCCACGCCGCTGTGCAGCGCCTGCCCCACCGTGAACAGCAGCGCCGCAGCGCAGACCGCCATGACCAGCGCCGTCACCGGCAACAGCAGGCGCGCTGCCCAGGCCGCGCGAGCGCTGGGCTGGGGCATCTGCCATTGCGGACGATGGCGTGCATGGCCGGCGCGGCGGGCCTGGCGCCTCGACAGGCGAGTCATAAGCTCAGGCGATGCGCTCGAACTTGAGGTCCCATACGCCGTGCCCGAGGCGCTCGCCGCGACGCTCGAACTTGGTCACCGGGCGCTCGGCCGGGCGTTCGACGCAACGGCCATCGGTGGCGAGATTGCGATACCCCGGCGCCACGTTCATCACCTCCAGCATGTATTCGGCGTAGGGCTCCCAGTCGGTGGCCATGTGCAGCACGCCGCCCACCTTGAGCTTCTGGCGTACCAGTTCGGCAAAGGCCGGCTGGACGATGCGGCGCTTGTTATGACGCGCCTTGTGCCAGGGATCCGGAAAGAACAGCAGCACGCGGTCGAGGCTGGCGTCGGGCACGCACTGACGCAGCACTTCCAGGGCATCGCAACTGTAAACACGCAGGTTGGTCAGGTTCTGCGTCATCACGCCGTTGAGCAAGGCGCCCACGCCCGGCCGGTGCACTTCCACGCCGATGAAGTCCTGTTCAGGCGCGGCGGCAGCCATTTCCAGGGTGGAGTGGCCCATGCCGAAGCCGATTTCGAAGGTGCGCGGCGCCTGACGTCCGAATACCGCGTCGAAATCCTGCATGCCATCGCTCAACTCCAGGCCGAATTTCGGCAGCCCCTGGTCGAAGCCACGCTGCTGGCCTTCGGTCATGCGCCCGGCACGCATCACGAAACTCTTGATGGCGCGCATGTGCCGTGGGGTTTCTTCGGCTGGGGTTTGTTCGATATCGCTCATGGGGTACTCGGGACACTAAGTGAAATGAGAAACGGGGACTCATGTCCCCGTCAGGCGCCTAGGCAAAGGCGACTCAGCGGATCAATCCTTCCAAGGGGGAAGACGCGCTGGCATAGAGTTTCTTCGGCATACGCCCGGCCAGGTAGGCCAGGCGGCCGGCCTCGATGGCGTATTTCATGGCCTGCGCCATCAGCACCGGATGCTGGGCATGGGCGATGGCGCTGTTCATCAGCACCGCCTCGCAACCCAGCTCCATGGCGATGGTCGCGTCGGACGCCGTGCCGACGCCGGCATCGACCAGCACCGGCACCTTGGCTTCCTCGAGGATGATGCGCAGGTTGTAGGGGTTGCAGATGCCCAGCCCGGTGCCGATCAGGCCGGCCAGGGGCATCACGGCGATGCAGCCCATCTCGGCGAGCTGGCGCGCGATGATCGGGTCATCGCTGGTGTAGACCATTACGTCGAAACCTTCCTTGACCAGCACCTCGGCGGCCTTGAGGGTTTCGATCACGTTGGGGAACAGGGTCTTCTGGTCGGCCAGCACCTCCAGCTTGACCAGCTTGTGGCCGTCGAGCAGCTCGCGGGCCAGGCGGCAGGTACGCACGGCCTCGATGGCGTCGTAGCAACCGGCGGTGTTGGGCAGGATGGTGTAGCGATCCGGCGAGATCACGTCGAGCAGGTTCGGCTCGCCCGGGTTCTGGCCGATATTGGTACGGCGCACCGCCACGGTGACGATCTCCGCGCCCGAGGCCTCGATGGCGTCGCGGGTTTCGTCGAGATCCTTGTATTTACCGGTGCCGACCAGCAGACGCGACTGGTAGGTGCGGCCGGCCAGGGTAAACGGCTTGTCACTGACAGCGTGGCTCATGGAGATTCCTCTGCAGAAAGTGGGAAGGGCGTGGCGCGGGGCTCAACCGCCGCCGATGGCATGGACCACTTCGAGGCGGTCACCGTCGGCCAGCGCCGTGCTGGCGTACTGGCTACGCGGCACGATATCGAGGTTACGCTCGACCGCCACGCGACGCCCGCTCAGTTCCAGGCGCTCGATCAGGTCGGCGACGCTGGCACCTTCGGGCAGCTCGAGGGTTTCACCGTTCAACTGGATATGCATGGCGACCCGTCACAACAGGAGAAAGGGCCGGCATTCTAGCCCGATCCCCGGCGATGACCAAGGCGCAGGCCTGCCATTGGTCTCGCGCAGCCTCAGAGCCTGTTCACGATATCGCGAGCTAGAGCGATCCAAGGGCTAGGCGCCCCCGCAAAAACAAGCGAGGAACGGACTGGGCTCGCACTCGAGTTTACGAGTGGTAAATGAGTATTACTCGCTTCGCTCGCCCTTCGGGCCGCGCTTAAGCGCGTTAGCCGCAAGCGGCTATCCGACTGGACTGGCAATCCAGCTTGTTTTTAACGCGGGAGCGCCGACGCGCAGCAGATCGTGAGCAGGCTCTCAGGCCATGCGCCAGGCAAGCAGCCCCAGGCACGCCCAGCCGGCCAGAAAGGCCAGGCCGCCAATGGGCGTGATGATACCCAGCTTGCCGATTCCGCTAAGGGTCAACAGGTAGAGGCTGCCCGAGAACAGCAGGATACCGACGGCAAAGCAGGCGCCTGCCAGGTTGACCAGGCGCCCTGGCGCGACCAGCGCCAGGATGGCCACGCCCAGCAGGGCCAGGGCATGGATCAACTGATAATGGGTGCCGGTCTGGAACACCGCCAGGTACTCGGCGCTCAGCCTGCTCTTCAGGCCATGGGCGGCGAAGGCACCCAGTGCAACTCCGGTAAAGCCGGCAAAGGCCGACAGCAACAACCACAGGCGGACCATAACGCTCTCATTGATGCGAAAAATGAGCGTGCAGTTTACGCCCACACCCGCCCCACCGCGCGCCCCGGATTGCCGCAGCGTTGTCCGCAACCTCATCAGGCGCCGTATACTAATCGGCCAATCAAGCCTGGCTACCTGCGCATGCTCCGATCCCTTCGCCGCCTCCTGCTGAAGTTGCTGCTCTGGTTCATCGCCGGCTCCTTCCTGCTGGTGCTCGCCCTGCGCTGGGTGCCGCCACCGGGCACGGCGCTGATGGTCGAGCGCAAGATCGAGTCCTGGGTCGACGGCAACCCCATCGACCTGCAGCGCACCTGGCGCTCCTGGGATCAACTGCCGGATGACCTGAAGATCGCGGTCATCGCCAGCGAAGACCAGAAGTTCGCCCAGCACTGGGGCTTCGACGTCGAGGCGATCAAGGCGGCGCTGTCGCATAACCAGCAGGGAGGCTCGGTACGCGGCGCCAGCACCCTCAGCCAGCAGGTGGCCAAGAACCTGTTCCTGTGGTCCGGCCGTAGCTGGCTGCGCAAGGGTATCGAGGTGTGGTTCACGGCGCTGATCGAGCTGTTGTGGCCCAAGGAGCGCATCCTCGAGGTCTACCTCAACAGCGCGGAATGGGCCGACGGCGTGTTCGGCGCCGAGGCCGCGGCTCAACACCACTTCAACATCGGCGCCGCCTACCTGTCGGCGCGCCAGGCCAGCCTGCTCGCGGCGGTGCTGCCCAACCCGCGGCAGTTCGATGCGGGCCGTCCCAGTGGCTACGTCAACCAGCGGGCCAACTGGATTCGCCGGCAGATGCGCCAGCTAGGTGGTAGCCATTACCTGGACCAGCTGCAGGCGCCACGGCCGGCGTGGTGGGCGAAATAGGCTTCGGAAACAACGCGATTTGAAGGTGGGAGCGGGCCATGCCCGCGAACTTCACCTCCAGGGAAACCCGTTTCGCGGGCATGAACTAGGCGTCCCCGCCCGCTCCCACGACAGCTAAATCCGGCAGCTCTGGGCCACACAAACAAAAACGCCCCGAACAGAGTCGGGGCGTTTGGTGTTGCAGGCCGGGTCAGGCGGCGATGGAGCCCTTGAGCTTGTTCATCGCATTCTTCTCCAGCTGACGGATACGCTCCGCCGAAACGTTGTACTTGGCCGCCAGCTCGTGCAGCGTGGCCTTCTCTTCGGCCAACCAGCGCTGTTGCAGAATATCGCGGCTGCGCTCGTCGAGGGCTTCGAGCGCCTCGTGCAGGTTGGCACTGGAGGTGTCGCTCCAGTCCTCGTCTTCCATCTGCCGAGCGGGATCGTAGCGGTGGTCTTCCAGGTACTGGGCCGGGGACTGGAAGGCGCTGTCGTCGTCGGCATCGGCAGCCGGGTCGAAGGCCATGTCCTGACCGGTCAGGCGGCTTTCCATCTCGCGCACTTCACGGGCCTCGACGCCCAGGCTTTCGGCCACGGCGTTGACTTCGTCGTTATTCAGCCAGGCCAGGCGCTTCTTCTGGCTACGCAGGTTGAAGAACAGCTTGCGCTGGGCCTTGGTGGTCGCGACCTTGACGATCCGCCAGTTCTTGAGAATGAACTCGTGGATTTCCGCACGGATCCAGTGCACGGCGAACGATACCAGGCGCACACCCATCTCCGGGTTGAAACGCTTGACCGCCTTCATCAGGCCGACGTTGCCTTCCTGGATCAGGTCGGCTTGGGCCAGACCGTAGCCGGAGTAACTGCGCGCGATATGCACCACGAAACGCAGGTGAGCCAATACCATCTGGCGGGCTGCATCGAGGTCCTGCTTGTAGAAGAGATTACCGGCCAGTTCACGCTCCTGCTCGGGCGTCAGCAGCGGAATGCTGTTAACGGCATGCACGTAAGCTTCCAGGTTGGCGCCTGGAACCAGAGCATGAACAGGTTGCAAAGAAGTGGACATTCGAATCCTCCGATTCACGAAACATACGCAGTGTAGCACTGCGCACTATGACCGGAAGCCACCATCCTGGTTCCCCGGTCAATAGTCAATATCAACCAAATCAATGTGTTAGCGAAGCGTCAAACTAGCGCCTCAGCGGGGTGCAAGCTCTCTCAGATGTCGCGCCACCGCCAGCCACGCACCGATATACCCCAACAGCACCGCTCCCAGCAATAGGGAGAAGCCGTCGCCTGCGGGCACGCCGGCCAGCGCGAAATCGCTGCCATACAATCCGGACAGGCGCACCACGGCATCGTTCAACCAGTTCAGCCCAAAGGCCAGCACCAGCCACGCCAGCACACCCGCGCCCAGGCCATACAGCGCGCCCATATAAAGGAACGGGCGGCGCACATAGCTATCGGTGCCGCCGACCAGCTTGATCACTTCGATCTCGGTGCGCCGGTTCTCGATGTGCAGGCGAATGGTATTGCCGATCACCAGCAGCAACGCCATGACCAGCAGCACGGTCAGGCCAAAGACGAAGCGATCGCCCAGCGAGAGGATGGCGCCCAGGCGCTCGACCCACAGCAGGTCAAGCTGGGCCTGCTCCACATGGGGCAATTCGGACAGCCGCAGGCGCAGGGCTTCCAGCGTGGCCTTGTCGACTTCCCGGGGGGTGACCAGCACCGCGCCGGGCAGCGGGTTGTCCGGCAGCTCCTTGAGCGCCTGGCCGAGACCGGACTGCTGCTGGAATTCCTCCAGCGCCTGCTCGCGGCTGACCCACTCGGCCTCGGCCACATCGTCCATGCCGGCGATCTCTTCGCGCAGGGCCTGACCCTGGCTGTCGCTGGCATCGATCTTGAGGAACACGGAAATCTGCGCGGCGCGCTGCCAGGAGCCGCCCAGGCGTTCGACGTTGCCGAGCAGCAGCGACAGGCCCATGGGCAGGCTCAGGGCCACGGCCATCACCAGACAGGTGAAGAAGCTGCCGATCGGTTGCTTGCCGAGGCGGCGCAGGCTGTCGACCAGGCTGGCGCGGTGGCTTTCCAGCCAGGCGCGGGTCAGGGTGCGAAAATCCGGTTCGTTGTCCGGCCCCTGGGGCTCGGCGTTCTTCGGCGCCGCGCCGACGCGCTGGGAGGGCTGCGGTGGTGGGATGCGCGACGCACTCATTCGCCGGCCTCCCCATCGCCGATCAGGCGGCCACGTTGCAGGGTCAGCATGCGGTGACGCATGCGCGCGATCAGTGCCAGGTCGTGACTGGCGATCAGCACGCTGGTGCCGAGGCGGTTGATGTCTTCGAATACGCCCATGATTTCCGCCGCCAGACGCGGGTCGAGGTTACCGGTGGGTTCGTCGGCCAGCAGCAGGGCCGGACGATGGACGATGGCGCGGGCGATGCCGACACGCTGTTGCTGCCCGGTGGACAGGTCGCCGGGAAACAGCTCGGCCTTGTCGCTCAGCGACACCCGCTCCAGGGCCGAGCCGACACGGCGACCGATATCGCTCTTGGACAGCCCGAGGATCTGCAGGGGCAGGGCCACGTTGTCGAACACGCTGCGGTCGAACAGCAGCTGGTGGTTCTGGAACACCACGCCGATCTGCCGGCGCAGGAAGGGAATCTGCGCATTGCTGATCTGGCCCAGGTCCTGGCCAGCCAGCAGCAGCTTGCCGGAGGTCGGGCGCTCCATGGCCAACAGCAGGCGCAGCAACGTGCTCTTGCCGGCGCCGGAGTGCCCGGTGACGAACAGGAACTCGCCGCGCCGCACGCGGAAACTCAACTCATGCAACCCGACATGTCCGTTGGGGTAACGCTTGCCGACCTGCTCGAATCGGATCATCACTGCTCCCGCTGCTGGAAAAGCGCCTGAACGAAGGGTTCGGCCTCGAAGGTGCGCAGATCGTCGATACCTTCGCCAACACCGATGTAGCGAATCGGCAGGCCGAACTGCTTGGCCAGGGCGAAGATCACCCCGCCCTTGGCCGTGCCATCCAGCTTGGTCAGGGCCAGGCCGGTCAAGTTCACCGTCTGGTTGAATTGTTTGGCCTGGTTGATGGCGTTCTGGCCGGTGCCGGCATCGAGCACCAGCAGCACTTCATGGGGGGCGCTGTCGTCGAGCTTGCCGATCACCCGACGGACCTTCTTCAGCTCCTCCATCAGGTTGTCCTTGGTGTGCAGACGGCCGGCGGTATCGGCGATCAGCACGTCCATGCCACGGGCCTTGGCGGCCTGCACGGCGTCGAAGATCACCGAGGCCGAATCGGCGCCGGTGTGCTGGGCGATCACCGGGATCTTGTTGCGCTCGCCCCACACCTGCAGCTGCTCGACGGCGGCGGCGCGGAAGGTATCGCCGGCGGCGAGCATGACCTTCTTGCCCTCGCCCTGCAGCCTCGATGCCAGCTTGCCGATGGTGGTGGTCTTGCCGGCGCCGTTCACGCCGACCACCAGGATCACGTAGGGACGCTTGGCGCCGTCGATCTGCAGCGGCTGCTCGACCGGGCGCAGCATGGCGGCCAGCTCTTCCTGCAACGCCTTGAACAGTGCATCGCTGTCGGTCAGCTGCTTGCGCGCGACCTTCTGGGTCAGGCTGCCGATGATCGCCGTGGTGGCCTCCACGCCAACGTCGGCGGTGAGCAAACGGGTCTCGATCTCGTCGAGCAGGTCATCGTCGATGGTCTTCTTGCCGAGGAACAGGCTGGCCATGCCTTCGCCGATGCTGGCGCTGGTCTTCGACAGGCCCTGGCGCAGACGGGCGAACCAGCCGCCCTTGTTGTCCGAGGGTTTGTTCTGCTCGACCACCGCCTCACTGACCGCCTCGACCGGCGCGGCGAGTACCGCAGCAGGTGTAGCAGGCACGGCATGAAGTACATCGCTGCCGGTGGCCAGCGCGGCGGGATGCTCCGGCTGCGCGGCCGGCTGCTCGGCAACGGCTTCAGGCAGCGCTTCGGGACCATGGCGGGTCGCGTCATCGGCCACGTGCGCTGCGGCTACGGCCGGCTCGCTGGAAACCGCTGTTTCGATCGAGTCGCGACTGACCGGGTCACGCTCGACCGGGTCGCTCTCCACGACAGAAGGGGCTTCGGCCAACGGCTCCTGGGCCCCTGGCTCGGGCGATGCGGGCGGCAGTGCCTCGGGCACCTCGGCCTGGGGCTCGGAGGCGGCTGGTGCCGGCTCGGTCGGCTTCTTGCGCAGCCAGCCAAACAGGCCGCGTTTTTCGGCTTTCTCGGCAACCGGCTCAGGGGCCGGAGTCTTGTTGTCGTCTTTTGAACCAAACATGGAGGACGGCTATCTCACTGGGGCGAACGCCATGGCGCCCTTGCACGGATGGGCTGAGGGGCTTGCAGATGGCTAATCGCAGACTGCCACCGCATAGACGTGGTCGCCGTTAAAACGGATGCGTATCCTAGCACCTCCGCAGCTGCCACGGCTAAGCCACGCGACCGTCCTGACGGCCTGCTCCGGCGACGCTGCACCGCGCTCATACCCGACCGCAATCCCACGCCCGGCGTGGTTCAACGAGGAGAGAGGTTTGTCCAGTTCACTTGCCCGCCATCTCGCCGGCCTGCTACTGGCCGTCTGTGCCCTGCCCTTCGGGGCGCAGGCCGCGGCACCGCAACCCACCCACGAATTCACCCTCGACAACGGCCTCAAGGTCATCGTCCGCGAAGACCACCGCGCCCCCGTGGTGGTCTCGCAGATCTGGTACAAGGTCGGCTCCAGCTACGAGACCGCCGGCCAGACCGGCCTGTCCCACGCCTTGGAACACATGATGTTCAAGGGCAGCCGCAAGCTCGGCCCCGGCGAGGCCTCGCGGGTGCTGCGCGACCTGGGCGCCGAAGAGAACGCCTTCACCAGCGACGACTACACCGCCTACTACCAGGTGCTGGCCGCCGACCGCCTGGGCGTCGCCTTCGAGTTGGAAGCCGACCGCCTGGCCAGCCTGCGCCTGCCACCGGAAGAATTCGCGCGCGAGATCGAGGTGATCAAGGAAGAACGCCGCCTGCGTACCGACGACAAACCCTCGGGCCTCGCCTACGAGCGCTTCAAGGCCATGGCCTACCCGGCCAGCGGCTACAGCATCCCGACCATCGGCTGGATGGCCGACCTGGACCGCATGAGCGTGCAGGAGCTGCGTCACTGGTACGAAACCTGGTACGTGCCCAACAACGCCACCCTGGTGGTGGTCGGCGACGTCACCGCGGACGCCGTGAAGGCCCTGGCCCAGCGCTATTTCGGCGCGATCCCCAAAGGTGACGTGCCGGCCGCGAAGATCCCGTTGGAGTTGCCCGCGCCGGGCGAGCGGCAGATCACCCTGCACCTGAAGACCCAGCTGCCGAGCCTGATGATGGGTTTCAACGTGCCGGGCCTGGCCACCGCCGAGAACCCGCGTGACGTGCATGCCCTGCGCCTGATCGCCGCTCTGCTCGACGGCGGCTACAGCGCTCGCCTGGCCACCCGCCTGGAGCGCGGCGAGGAACTGGTCTCTGGCGCCGGTGCCTGGTACAACGGCTACACCCGCGGCGACAGCCTGTTCACCCTTTCCGCCACCCCCAACGTGCAGACCGGCAAGACCCTGGAACAGACCGAAGCGGGCATCTGGCGCGAACTGCAGGACCTGCAGAACACCGCACCCTCGGCCGAGGAGCTGGCCCGTGTACGCGCCCAACTGATCGCCGAACTGGTCTATGACCGTGACTCGATCAGCAGCCAGGCCACCGCCATCGGCCAGCTGGAAACCGTTGGTCTGTCCTGGACGCTGATCGACCAGGAACTGGCCGAGCTGGAGGCCGTGACCCCGGCCGACATCCAGAAAGCCGCCAAGACCTACTTCACCCGCGATCGCCTCAGCGTCGCCCATGTTCTGCCCGAGGAGAAGCGCGATGAGTAAGCGCAACGGCCCGCGCTATGCCCTGCTGGGTTTGTTCCTGATCGCCCTGCTGGCGGCCCTGGCCTTTACCGTCAAACGCACACCCGATGCCGCCGAGCCTGCTGGCCAGGCCGCACAAGTCGCACAGGCCGACGACAGCCAGCTGCAATCACTGGCCGAACTGGACGGCAAGGAACCGGCCCGCCGCAAACTGGACATCCAGAGCTGGCAGACCGCCGAGGGCGCCAAGGTGCTGTTCGTCGAGGCCCGCGAGCTGCCGATGTTCGACCTGCGCCTGACCTTCGCCGGCGGCAGCAGCCAGGACGGCGACGTGCCCGGCCTGGCGCTGCTGACCAACGCCATGCTCAACGAAGGCGTGCCCGGCAAGGACGTCGGCGCCATCGCCGCCGGCTTCGAGAGCCTGGGCGCCGAGTTCGGCAATGGCGCCTACCGCGACATGGCGGTGACCAGCCTGCGCAGCCTCAGTGCCGCCGAGCAGCGCGAACCGGCCCTGAAGCTGTTCGAACAGGTGATCGGCCAGCCGACCTTCCCCGCCGACTCCCTGGCGCGCATCAAGAACCAGATACTCGCCGGCTTCGAATTCCAGAAGCAGAACCCGGGCAAGCTGGCCAGCCTCGAACTGTTCGAGCGCCTGTACGGCGAGCACCCCTACGGTCACCCCAGCGAAGGCAACGCGCAGTCGGTGCCCGGTATCAGCCGCGAACAGCTGCAGGCCTTCCATGCCAAGGCCTACGCTGCCGGCAACGCGGTCATCGCCCTGGTCGGCGACCTGTCCCGCGAGGAAGCCCAAGCCATGGCCGCCGAGGTCTCCGCCGCGCTGCCCAAGGGTCCGGCGCTGGCGAAGACCGTCGAACCGCAGGCGCCGCAGCCCGGCCTGACCCATATCGACTTTCCGTCCAACCAGACCCACCTGCTGATCGCCCAACTCGGCATTACCCGGCAGGACCCGGACTACGCAGCGCTGTACCTGGGCAACCAGGTATTCGGCGGTGGTGGTTTCGGCACCCGGCTGATGACCGAAGTACGTGAAAAACGTGGCCTGACCTACGGCGTGTACTCCGGTTTTACCGCCATGCAGGCCCGCGGCCCGTTCATGATCAACCTGCAGACCCGCGCCGAACTCAGCGAAGGCACCCTGCAACTGGTCAAGGATCTGCTGGGTGAGTTCGTCGCCAACGGCCCGACCCAGCAGGAGCTGGACGCCGCCAAACGCGAAATGGCCGGCAGCTTCCCGCTGTCCACGGCCAGCAACGCGGCCATCGTCGGCCAGCTCGGCGCCATCGGCTTCTACGACCTGCCGCTCACCTACTTGGAAGACTTCATGGCCCAGGTGCAGGCGCTCAGCGTCGAGCAGGTGAAAGCCGCCATGGCAAAGCATCTCGACCCCGAGGCCCTGGTGATCGTCACAGCCGGGCCGAAGGTCGAGCAGAAAGAGCTGCCGCCGCCCACCGACCAGCCGGCAGAGATGCCCGCTGCCGTACCGGAGCACTGATGGCCAGACGACCGACCACCGGCAAGGCCCCCGTCGCCCACGGTGGCGACGGCCAGCTGCGCATCATTGCCGGGCAATGGCGCAGTCGCCAGTTCGCCTTCCCCATGGCCCACGGCCTGCGCCCCACGCCCAACCGCGTGCGCGAGACGCTGTTCAACTGGCTGGCGCCCTACGTGGAAGCCGCCCGGGTGCTCGACCCCTTCGCCGGCAGTGGCGCGCTGTTTCTCGAAGCGCTGTCGCGTGGCGCCGGCAGTGCCCTGGCGCTGGACCTCAACCCGGCAGCGGTGACCAGCCTGCGCGGCCACCTGGCCACCTTGCGTTGCGACAACGGCCAGGTGCTGCAGAGCGACGCCCTCGCCTACCTGCAGAACCAGCCGGCTACACCGTTCGACCTGGTGTTTCTCGATCCGCCATTCAGCCAGGACCTGTTGCTGCCCGCCTGCACGTTGCTGGAGGAGCGCGGTTGGCTGGCCGACGATGCCTGGGTCTATACCGAAAGCGAGCAGGTGCCCTCCAGCCTAGGTATGCCCGGCAACTGGCGCCTGCACCGCGAGCAGAAGGCCGGGCAGGTGCATTACGCGCTGTGGGAGCGCCGCGCGGCTTGAGGGCCGCCGGTGGCCTGCAGATGGGCGTGGGAGCAGAGATGAACCACGGCTTCCGGCCGGCCTGGTGGCTGCCGGGGCCTCATCTGCAGACCCTCTGGGGCTCGCTGTGTCGCCGCCTACCCGCACTCGAACGCCAGCGCGAACGCCTGTGGCTGGAGGACGGCGACTTTCTCGACCTCGACTGGCATGGCCCCCATGAGGCCCACGCGCCCCTGGTGCTGGTGCTGCACGGCCTGACCGGCTCTTCCAGCTCCCACTACGTGCTCGGCCTGCAACGCCAGTTGGCCGCCCGGGGCTGGGCCAGCGTGGCGCTGAACTGGCGTGGCTGCTCGGGTGAGCCCAACCTGCTGCCACGGGGTTACCACTCCGGCGCCAGCGAAGACCTGGCCGAAACCCTTCGCCACCTGCACGCCAAGCGGCCCATGGCCCCGCTGTATGCAGTGGGCTATTCGCTGGGCGGCAACGTGCTGCTCAAGTACCTGGGCGAAAGTGGTGCGCACAGTGGCCTGCAGGGGGCTGCCGCAGTATCGGTGCCCTTTCGTCTGGATCAGTGTGCCGACCGCATCGGCATCGGTTTCTCGCGGGTCTATCAGGCGCACTTCATGCGCGCCATGGTCGCCTACGTGAAGGACAAGCAGCGCCTGTTCGCCCACCAGGGCCAGGCCGATCGCCTGTCGACCCTGGAAAGGCTCGGCCCACTGGACGGCATGCGCACCTTCTGGGACTTCGACGGCCGCATCACCGCGCCGCTGCACGGTTTCGAAGATGCCGACGACTATTACCGACGCTCCTCGAGCCGCTACTACCTGGGCCGCATCCAGACGCCGACGCTGATGATCCAGGCCACCGACGATCCCTTCGTCTATCCCCACAGCCTGCCCGAAGCCAGTGAGCTGGCCGACTGCGTCCGCTTCGAACTGCATGTCAGGGGCGGCCACGTCGGCTTCGTCGACGGCTCGCCACGCCGGCCCGGCTACTACCTGGAAAGGCGCATTCCAGACTGGCTGCAAAGCGTCAGGCTGGGGTGAGGAAATCGCCTCGAAATAGGGCGTTCCCCCCCTGGGTTCGGCGCGATAAACGCCCATATCCGGGGCCATGAACGGGTCGCCGACTTGGCCCGCCCCGGCGTGCTGCGCTACCATCCGACTCCCTAACGCGCCTGCCAGGACGTCACGATGAATCGAGTGTTATACCCAGGCACCTTCGACCCCATTACCAAGGGGCATGGCGATCTGGTCGAGCGCGCCGCGCGGCTGTTCGACAGCGTGGTCATCGCGGTCGCTGCCAGCCCGAAGAAGAACCCGTTGTTCTCCCTCGAACAGCGCGTGGAGCTGGCCCGGGAAGTCACCAAGCACCTGCCCAACGTCGAGGTGATCGGCTTCTCCACGTTGCTCGCCTCGTTCGCCAAGGAACAGGGTGCCAACGTGCTGCTGCGCGGCCTGCGCGCGGTGTCGGATTTCGAATACGAATTCCAGCTGGCCAACATGAACCGGCAACTGGCGCCGGACCTGGAAAGCCTGTTCCTCACGCCATCGGAAAAGTATTCCTTCATCTCTTCCACCCTGGTGCGCGAGATCGCCAACCTGGGCGGCGACATCAGCAAGTTCGTGCACCCGGCCGTGGCCGAGGCGCTGACCGAACGCTTCAAGAACCGCTGACCCGACACTGCCTGTACGCCTGAGCGCCATACGGCGCGCAGGGGTGCGCTGGCGTCCACAATGCGGCACAATCGCGACTAGCGGGCCGTTGAAAAACGTGATCGAGGCAGTCCAGCGCAAGGCAAAAACAGGTGAAAAAGCGGAGTGTACGAGCAGTACATGAGCATTTTGATTGGACTCGCATCCGAGCCTGTTTTTTACGCCGCGATGGCAACCTAGATAGTTTTTCAACGGCCTGCTATCCGTTCGATTGTGTCGCGGCCGCTGGCCCGGCGGGAGCTTGCCTTTCATGTCCCTGATCATTACCGACGATTGCATCAACTGCGACGTCTGCGAACCTGAGTGCCCGAACGCGGCGATTTCCCAGGGCGAGGAGATCTACGTGATCGATCCCAACCTGTGCACCGAATGCGTGGGCCACTACGACGAGCCGCAGTGCCAGCAGGTCTGCCCGGTGGACTGCATCCCCCTCGACGAGAACAACGTCGAGAGCAAGGAGCAGTTGATGGCCAAGTACCAAGCGCTCACCGGCAAGGCCTGAGTGCGCCGTCCCCTTCGCGGCCTCTCCTCCCTGCGCGCCCTGTCCGGCGCGCTGCTTCTGCTGCTCAGCCTCGGCCTGCAGGCCGCCGAGCGCCCCGGCAGCAGCGCCATCGCCACTGCCCACCCTGCCGCCACGGTCGCCGGCAAGGAAACCCTGGCGCTGGGCGGCAACGCTTTCGACGCCGCCGTCGCCATCAGCGCTGCGCTTGCCGTGGTCGAGCCCTACGGCTCGGGCCTGGGAGGCGGTGGTTTCTTCCTGCTGCGCAGCGCCGACGCCCGCTACGATTTTCTCGATGCCCGCGAGCGCGCCCCCGGCGCCGCCCACGCCGATCTCTATCGCCGTGACGGCCAGGTGCAGCCGGCACTGTCCCGTGATGGCGCGCTGGCCGCCGCGATTCCGGGCTTGCCCGCCGCGCTGGTCGAACTGGCCGAGCGGCACGGCAAACTGCCTCTGCGCGACAGCCTGGCGCCGGCCATCCGCCTGGCCCGGGAGGGTTTCCCGGTCGACCGCGTGTACCGCGATCGCGCCACCATGCGCCTGGCGGCGATGCGCGACGACGCGGAAACCGCGCGGCTATTTCTGAGCGGCGGCGAAGTCCCCCCAGAAGGCGCTCTGCTGCGCCAACCGGAGCTGGCCGATACCCTGCTGAAGCTGGCCCATCAGGGGCGTGACGGTTTCTATGCCGGTCCCGCGGCCGAGCGCCTGGTGGCCGGCGTGCGCGCCGCGGGCGGTATCTGGACGCTGCAGGATCTGGCCGACTATCGCACCGCGACGCGCCAGCCGATTCGCGTACCGCTGGCCGAAGGTCGCGAACTGATCAGCGCCCCGCCACCCTCGGCCGGTGGCGTGGCCCTGGCCCAGAGCCTGCTCATGCTGCAGCACCTGCCTTGGCGGACGGCCGACCCGGTGCAGCGCACCCACCTGGTGGTGGAAACCCTGCGCCGGGCCTACCGCGACCGCGGCCAGCTGGGTGACCCGGACTTCGTCGGCAATCCTGCTGCGCGCCTGCTCAACCCGGATTACCTGCAGGGCCTGAGCCGCGGTATCGATCCGTACAAGGCCACCCCGAGCAGCCAGCTGCCGCCGGCCAAGCCCTGGAAGGAAGGCGATCACACCACCCACTTCACCGTGCTAGATGCCGACGGCAACGCGGTGAGCGCCACCCTGTCGATCAACCTGCCGTTCGGTGCCGCCTTCACGGTGCCCGGCACCGGCGTGCTGCTCAACGATGAAATGGACGATTTCGCCGCCGACCTGGGTGGCGCCAACGCCTATGCACTCGCCGGCAGCCAGGCCAACGCGATCGCCGCCGGCAAGCGCCCGCTGTCGAGCATGAGCCCGACCTTCATCGACAGCCCGGGCGAGTTCACCAGTTTCGGCACCCCGGGCGGCAGCCGCATCCCGAGCATGGTGCTGCTGTCGATCCTGCAGTACCTGGATGGCCAGCCCATCGCCAGTTGGCCAGCGGCGCCGCGCTACCACCACCAGTACCTGCCGGACGTCATCGAGCACGAGCCGCAGACCTTCAGCGCTGCCCAGGCCGCCGAGTTGCAGGCACGTGGCTACCGGCTCAAGGATGTGCAGCGCGAATACGGCAACGGGCAGGTGCTGCGCTGGAACAAGACCAGCGGCCAGGTCGAGGCGGCCAGCGATCCGCGGGGCATCGGCAACAGCGCGGTGCAAGCCATTCGCTAAGAACCTGTTCATGATTTTTCAGCTCAGGTTCATCGATTTTGGCAGTTGATTCGCGGCAGTGGCCGTTCACCTATCCAGTGGAAACGGGCGGGGACGCCTAGTCCATGCCCGTGATTTTTCGCGGGCATGGCCCGCTCCCACAAGGGATCAGTGACAGCCGCTTCTGCCTTGTAGCTGCCGCTTCATGCACATAAAGATCGTGAACAGGCTCTAAAACCCGCAGGCAATAAAAAGCCCCTCGACGAGGGGCTTTTTATTGGGCGCCAGGCGTGATCACTGACGCTGGTTGTAGCCGTCACCGGTGCAGCCCAGGCAACGCACGAAGGCTGCCTTGCCCGGCTCGACCACCAGCGCACGGCCGGTGGCGCCGATGCCACCGCCCAGCGCCGAGAACGGCAGGGCGACGACGAACGCCGCGGCGCCGATGGCGGTGGCGCCGATCAGCAGCGGGCGGGCGATCAGCAGGTCGCCGAGCATGGCGAAGCCATCCGGGGCCTGAACGGTGTAGAGCGGGTCACCGCTGGCGTTCTGCTGCACCTCTTGCGCATTGGCGGTCAGCGCCAGCGAGGCAGCAGTCAGCGCCAGAACAGCAGCGCAAGAGCGAAACAGTTTCATGGGGCGATCCTTCAGAGGTATACGGGACGATGCCGGTAACTATAACAGCGCGCCAGCAATTGTCGCGTGATGGCCGTCAATCGCTGAACAACTGCTCACGTTATCGGATGAAACGGCTCAGCGCTGGCATTTCGGGCAGTAAACGCTGGCCCGCTGGCCCAGCTTGACTTCGCGCAGGGTGCTGCCACAGAGCTTGCAGAACTGGCCGCCGCGACCATAGGCGAACAGCTCCTGCTGGAAGTAGCCGGGCTGGCCATCGCCGCCGATGAAATCGCGCAGGGTGGTGCCGCCGCGCTCGATGGCGTGGGCCAGCACGCGCTTGATCTCCTGGGCCAGGCGCAGGTAACGCGCCCGCGACACCGTACCGGCAGCGCGGCGCGGATCGATGCCAGCGGCGAACAGCGCTTCGGTCGCATAGATATTGCCCACGCCAACCACTACCGCGTTGTCCATGATGAACGGCTTGACCGCCACCGCCTTGCCGCGCGACAGCTGGTACAGGCGCTCGCCGTCGAACAGCTCGGTCAGCGGCTCGGGGCCGAGGCGCGCGAGCAGCTCGTGCTCCAGCGGCAACTCGCTCCACAGCAGCGCCCCGAAGCGCCGCGGGTCGGTGTAACGCAGCGACAGCCCGGACTCCAGTTCGATGTCGACGTGTTCGTGCTTGGCTGCCGGCAGCCCCGCCTCGACCAGGCGCAGATTGCCCGACATGCCCAGGTGGCTGATCAGCGTGCCGGTCTCGGCCTTGATCAGCAGGTACTTGGCGCGTCGCTCCACGGCTTCGATGCGCTGGCCGGACAGGCGCACATCGAGGTCTTCGGGAATCGGCCAGCGCAGGCGCCGCTCACGGACGAGCACCCGGCTGACGCGCTGGCCGATCAGGTGGGGGGCGATACCACGACGGGTGGTTTCGACTTCTGGCAGTTCAGGCATGAGGGACTCGCAACGGATTCAGGGACGGCGCCTCAGGCGGCGCCCAGGTCGCGGATGCTCTCGCGCAGGCTCTCGAAGTCGTACCCGGAAAGCCCCACGTAATCGAGAATCAGCGGCTCGATGGCCTGCCATTCGTGATCCTCGCTCTGGTTGCCCAGCACCTGGTAGCTGCGGCAGATGTGCTCGGCCATCTTGAGGATCGCCAACAGGTTCTTGAGCTGGGCGTCGTTGTCGTTTTCCTCGGCGAAGATGGCCAGCACGTTATGGTGATTGGCGATGGCCTGGCACAGGTGCAGCGGCAGGTTCCACGACTTGGCGGTGTAGTAGCCGACCACCGCGTGGTTGGTGTTGAGCAGGCGGTTCTCGGTGTCGACGATGCGCCGTTCGGCATTGGCGCTGGCGTAGGACTCCTCGAGCACGCTCATGTAGTCGGGGAAGCGCTTGAGCATCAGCGGAATGCCGCAATTGTGGAACAGGCCCAGGGTGTAGGCCTCGTCCACGGACTCGTAGCCGATGCGCTTGGCCAGGGTCAGGCTGGTCATGGCCACGTCCTGGGCGGTGTCCCAGAAGCGGTTGAGGGTCACGATGGTCTCGTCGCTCATCTCGCCGCGGATCGACAGGGCGTTGACCATGTTGATCACCGAGCGACTGCCCAGCAGGTTGACCGCCCGCTGGATCGAGCCGATGCGGTTGGCCAGGCCGAAATACGGCGAGTTGACGATTTTCAGCAAGGCGCCGGACAGCCCCGGGTCCTGGCTGATCAGCCGCGCGATGGCCTTCAGATCCGGGTTCGGCATGTACTGCTCGAACTGCAGATCCACCATGATCTGCGGTTGCGGCGGCACGCTGATGCCTTGCAGAAACGCCTGTATCTGCTCGGCCGAGAGTTCTTTTTCCATGGAGGCGGCAAGGTAAGAATGTGATGGAGCGCGCAGTCTACCCTGAGCGCGATGACTTTGGATCGAACGGTTACAGAACAAATCTGCAGGTCGTCGCCTGGACTGAACTTAGCGGCTCGCAATGCCCCCGAATACTACTCACTCAGCCTATTCAGAGAGGTGTTTTCGATGAGCAAGTCCCTCACAGGCAAGCGTATCGCTCTGCTGGTTACCGACGGTTTCGAGCAGGTCGAACTGACCGGCCCCAAACAGGCACTCGAAGAACTCGGCGCCACCGCTGAGATCCTGTCCAGCCAATCCGGGGAGGTCACCGGCTGGAACCACACCACCCCGGCCGACAGCTTCGCGGTCGACAAGACCTTCGATACCGCCAGGATCGACGATTACGACGCCATCGTGCTGCCCGGCGGGGTGGTCAATGCCGACACCATTCGCCTCGACGAGATGGCCGTGGAGCTGGTCAAGGACGCCGCCAAGGCCAACAAGCCGATCGCCGTGATCTGTCATGGCGCCTGGATTCTCGCCACGGCCGACCTGCTCAAGGGCAAGACCCTGACCAGCTACCCGTCGCTGACCGACGACCTGAAGAACGCCGGCGCCACCTGGGTGGACAAGGAAGTGGTGGTCGACGGCAAGCTGATCAGCAGCCGCACCCCGGATGACCTGCCGGCCTTCAACGAGAAGCTGATCGCCGCGCTCGCCGCCTGAGCCGCGGCCGTGGACGCCGCCGTGAACCACGGCAGTGCGTCCGCGCCGTTGCAACTGCGGCAAGCAGCTGCCGGGCTCCTCGTTTAGAATGCGCGTTTTTTGCGACGGAGCCCACCATGTCCCTGCCTAGCCTGCGCCTGAAAGCCAATGCCGACCGACGCCTGCGCGCCGGTCACCTGTGGGTCTACAGCAACGAGATCGATGTCGCGGTCACGCCGCTCAATGCCTTCGAGGCCGGTGACCAGGCGATTCTCGAAGCCGCCGGGGGCAAGCCTCTGGGCATCGTCGCCCTGAGCCCCAACAACCTGATCTGCGCGCGTCTGCTGTCGCGTGACGTCAAGCACGTGCTGGACAAATCCCTGCTGGTGCATCGCCTCAACGTGGCGCTGAGCCTGCGTGAGCGCCTGTTCGACCAGCCCTGCTACCGCCTGGTGTACGGCGACTCCGACCTGTTGCCGGGCCTGGTGGTCGACCGTTTCTTCGACATCCTCGTGGTGCAGCTGGCCTCGGCGACCATGGAACGCCACAAGGAGGACGTGCTGGCGGCGCTGATCCAGGTGCTCAAGCCCAGCGGCATCCTGCTCAAGAACGATTCCGCCGCCCGTGATGCCGAAGGCCTGGAGCGCTACGTGGACACCGCCTTCGGCGTGGTGCCGGAATGGGTCGCCCTGGAAGAGAACGGCGTGAAGTTCGAAGCACCGGTGATCGAAGGCCAGAAGACCGGCTGGTTCTATGACCACCGCATGAACCGCGCGCGCCTGGCGCCCTACGTCAAGGGCAAGCGCGTACTCGACCTGTTCAGCTATATCGGTGGCTGGGGCGTGCAGGCGGCGGCGTTCGGCGCCAGCGAAGTGTTCTGCGTGGATGCCTCGGCCTTCGCCCTCGACGGCGTGGAGCGCAACGCCACGCTCAACGGCTTCGCCGAGAAGGTCACCTGCGTGGAAGGCGATGTGTTCGCCGCCCTGCGTGAGCTGAAAGCGGCCGAAGAACGCTTCGACGTAGTGATCGCCGACCCACCCGCCTTCATCAAGCGCAAGAAGGACATCAAGAACGGCGAAGCGGCCTATCGTCGCCTCAACGAAACCGCCATGCGCCTGCTCAACAAGGACGGCATTCTGGTCAGCGCCAGCTGCTCCATGCACCTGGAAGAGGACAACCTGCAGAACATCCTGCTGACCAGCGCCCGCCATCTGGACCGCAATATCCAGCTGCTCGAGCGCGGCGCCCAGGGGCCGGATCATCCGGTGCACCCGGCCATCAATGAGACCCGCTACATCAAGAGCCTGACCTGCCGCCTGCTGCCCAACAGCTGACGACACGCTATGCGCACCGCCCCGCAGGGGCGGATGCCACTCGCCCCAGGGCCCCTCGTGGCCCGCGGCCCGGGTTGCGCTGCCACCGTTCAACGGCCTGAACGGGCAGCCCCCGCCGCGCGGCGCCGCGCCGCTGATTCGCCCTCCCAAGCCACCCGCGTCCTGATCGCCCGCGCTCGTCACTGCCAGCCGCCGCCCGGCAATCCTCACCGCTCCAGGACCGCAGCATTACCGCACCCAGGTGCGCGACAGCGTAGCGGCTGATCGCCGCAGCCCAGGCACCGGGCATCGGCTTGCCCCACATCCTGCACAAACCAGCTAGCGTTAATCGAAAGCCAGGCCGATCGACCGCGATGCCGACCGGGCGTCGTACCAGGGCCATATCGTCCAGGCGAATTTTCCCGAGGCCCGCCCTGTTCAAGGATGCACCGATGATCCAGCTACTGATCGCCGACGACCACAGGCTCATGCGCGAAGGGCTCAAACGCCTGTTCGAGCTGTACGAGGATGTGCAGGTTGTCGCCGAAGCCGCCGATGGCACCCAGGCTCTGGAAAAACTGCACAGTGTTTCGGTCGACCTGCTGCTGCTCGATATCAGCATGCCCGGCCTGAGCGGCGAAGCCCTGATCGCACGTATCGCCGACCAGAACCCTGCGCTGCCCATTCTGGTGCTCAGCATGCACAACGACCCGCACGTGGCCATGCGGCTGATGCGCGGGGGCGCCCGGGGCTACATCACTAAATGCCAGTCGCCGGAAATTCTCGTCGAGGCGGTGCGAACGGTCGCTGGCGGCAACCGCTATATCGATCCGTCGCTGATGGAGCCGATTGCCCTCAGCAGCCTCAAGCCCGCCAGTAGAAGCGGGCTCGACAGCCTGACCAATCGGGAATTCCAGATCATGCGCCTGCTCGCCGCCGGGCTGAGCGTCAACCAGATCGCCAATCAATTGGCCATCAGCAACAAGACCGTCAGTACCCACAAGATAAATCTGATGGAGAAGATGAATTTCGCCACCAACGCGGACCTTATCCGCTTCGCCTCCAGCCTGCTGAATTCTGACATCGCATAAGGAAATCCCTAGATGTTTGCGGCCACTAAACCCGGATAAATGTCGGTTAAATCCGATGCACCCATCGATGATGCTTCATGCATCCTGAGTACAGCCCAAAGCAATGCATGGTTATCGTGCCGGAGCTCTGCCCGCCTGAAACCCATTCCGCAAGAGCCCGAACCAGTTCGCCACGGAGCCGTAAATGCGCCAAACCCCAGTTTCCCTGCTTGCGCCCCTGCTGGTCCTGGCCTTCGGCATTGTCGCCGTGGTGCTCATCGACCAGCAGTTGGTGAGCCTACTGCCCGCCCTGGTCGGGCTGATCGTGGTTGGCGCGCTGGCCACCGTCGGCTTACGCCACAGGAGCGACGAACCCGGCACCCTCGCACAGGCACATGCCCAGGGGGCCACGCCGGCTGACACGGACGACAGCGTCGAGCAGCTCTGCGGCCAGGTGCTGCCGCTGTGGTCGCAGCACATCGAGACCGCTCGCAGCCACACCGAGGAATCCATCAGCGCCCTGAGCGAGCGCTTTGCCCAGCTCGCCACGCGCATCCAGAGCAGCCTGGGCGGCAGCACCGAACGTGAAGCGGGCAAGCGCCTGGTGGCACTGTTGTCGAGCTGCGAATACGAACTGGACATGATCATCGTCGCCCTGCGCGACGCCCTGGCCAGCAAGGAATCGCTGCTCAAGGAGATCACCCAGCTGTCCAGCTTCACCGATCAGTTGCAGGACATGGCTCAGGACGTCGCCAATATCGCCAAGCAGACCAACCTGCTGGCGCTCAACGCGGCCATCGAAGCCGCCCGCGCCGGCGAGAGCGGCCGCGGTTTCGCGGTGGTCGCCGACGAGGTGCGCAAGCTGTCGTCGATGTCGGGTGATACCGGCCAGCGCATCGGCGAAACCGTGGTGATCGTCAACGACGCCATCCACAAGACCCTGGACATCTCCCAGGAATACACCAAGACCGACACCGTCACCCTGAACAAGGCCAGCGACGTGATCGCCGGGGTGATCAGCCGCTTCAAGCAGAACGCCAGCGACATCGTCCACCACAACGATGCCATGCGCACCCAGAGCGAATCCGTCGCCCAGGACATCGCCGAGGTGCTGGTATCGCTGCAATTCCAGGATCGCATCAGCCAGACCCTCGGCCATATCGCCGCCGACCAGGACAAGCTGCATGCCCATATCCAGCATCGCACGGCGCAGCGCCAGCAGAGCCTGGCGCCGGAACCCCTGGACGCCGACCGCTGGCTCAGCGAGCTGGCCCAGACCTACACCACGCCCGAGCAGCACGGTATCCACCGCGGCGACAGCAGCAGCAAACGCACCGACTCCGACATCACGTTTTTCTGAGGTTCCCCATGAGCAAGACCGTACTCATCGTCGACGACTCCGCTTCCATCCGTCAGGTCGTCAGCATCACGCTCAAAGGGGCCGGCTATCAGGTCATCGAGGGTTGCGACGGCAAGGACGCGCTGAGCAAGCTCGACGGCCGCAAGGTGCACCTGATCATCAGTGACGTGAACATGCCGAACATGGACGGCATCACCTTCGTGAAGAACGTCAAGCAGCTGCCCGCCTACAAGTTCACCCCGGTGATCATGCTCACCACCGAGGCCGGCGAAGCGCGCAAGGAAGAAGGCCGCGCAGCGGGCGCCAAGGCGTGGGTGGTCAAGCCCTTCCAGCCGGCGCAGATGCTCACTGCCGTTTCCAAGCTGATCCTGCCATGACCGACACGCCGGCCGAGAGCCTCTACCGCATCCTGCCGCTGGAAGGTGGCCTGACCATCTACAGCGCCACCGAGCACCTGCAACTGCTGATGCAGGCGCTGGCCTGCGACGTGGAAGTGGAGCTCGACCTCGGCGCCGTCGACGAGCTGGACTGCGCCGGCCTGCAACTGCTGATCCTCACCAAGCAGGAGGCGGCGCGCATGAACTGCGCCCTGCGCCTGACCAACCACAGCCCCGCCGTGATCGAGGCCTTCGAGTTGAGCGGGCTGGGCACCTTCTTTGGCGACCCTATCCTGATCAAGCCGGCCAGCGAGTAATCACCATGAACATGGACGAAGTGCTGCAGGTGTTCATCGCCGAGAGCCAGGAACTGCTGCAGCAGATGGAAGAAGCCCTGCTGCAGCTGGAGAACGATCCCGACGACGCCGACACCATCAACGCCATCTTTCGCGCCGCCCATACCATCAAGGGCTCGGCCGGGCTGTTCGGCCTCGATGTGATCGTCGCCTTCACCCATATCGCCGAGAGCGTGCTGGACCGGGTGCGCAATGGCGAGCTGCGCTTCGACAAGGCCATGACCGCACTGTTCCTGCAGGTCGGCGACCACCTGGCACGACTGGTGGCGCTGGTCGACAGCGGCGCCGACCTGAAAGATCTCGAGGCCGATACGCAGATCGCCCACCAGCAGCTCGGTGAACAGCTGTCCCACTACCTGGAACCTGCGCCGCGCAGCGAGCCGGTACCCGCGGCAGCCCCGCGCGTCGAGCGCACCCAGGAAAACGGTGTCGGCGCCGACCACTGGCACCTGTCCCTGCGCTTCGGCCCGGACACCCTGCGCAACGGCATGGACCCCCTCGGCCTGTTCCGCTACCTGAATACCTTCGGCCACATCATCAGCATCGTTCCGCTGCTGGACCGCATTCCAGGCGCCGCCGAAATGGATCCGGAAACCTGCTACCTGGGTTTCGAGGTGGCCTTCGCCAGCGAGGCCGACAAGGCCACCATCGAGGGGGCCTTCGAGTTCGTGCGCGAAGACAGCCTGATCCGCATCCTGCCGCCCAACAGCAAGTCGGACGAATACCTGGAGCTGATCCGCGCCCTGCCCGAAGAGGACATGCGCCTGGGCGAGATCCTCATGCGCTGCGGCACCCTGACCGCCAACGAACTGCAGGAGGTCCTGCATGCCCAGGTGCAGGGCCAGGAGCGCGACGAGGCGCGGCCGATCGGCCGGGTGCTGGTCGAGGAAAGCCTGGTGCAGCCGCCGGTGATCGCCGCCGCCCTGCAGAAGCAACAGCAGATCAAGGAGAACCGCAGCAACGAGAACAGCCTGATCCGCGTCGATGCCGGCAAGCTGGACAAGCTGATCGACCTCGTCGGCGAACTGATCATCGCCGGGGCCGGGGCGCGGATGACCGCCCAGACCTGTGGCCACCCGGAAATGCTCGAAGCCACCGAGCTGCTCTCCCGGCTGGTCGAAGAGGTTCGCGATTCGGCCCTGCCGCTGCGCATGGTGCAGATCGGCAGCACCTTCAACCGCTTCCAGCGCGTCGTGCGTGACGTCTCCGGCGAGCTGGGCAAGGATATCGCCCTGTCCATCAGCGGGGCCGACACCGAACTGGACAAGACGGTCGTCGAACGCATCACCGACCCGCTTACCCACCTGGTGCGCAACGCCATGGATCATGGCATCGAGTCGGTGGAAACCCGCCTGGCCCGCGGCAAGCCCGCCCAGGGCAAGGTGTCGCTCAACGCCTATCACGATGCCGGCAGCATCGTGCTGGAAGTCAGCGACGACGGCGGTGGCCTCGATGCCCAGCGGATTCTCGCCAAGGCCCGCGAGCGCGGCCTGGTCGGTGACGGGCAGACGCTGGCGGAGAAAGACATCTTCGCGCTGATCTTCGAGCCCGGTTTCTCCACCGCCGAGCAGGTCAGCAACCTGTCCGGCCGTGGCGTCGGCATGGACGTGGTCAAGCGCAACATCACCGCCCTGCGCGGCACCATCGAACTGGACAGCACCCTGGGCCAGGGCACGCGCATCCGCATTCGCCTGCCGCTGACCCTGGCGATCATCGATGGCTTCCTGGTCAGTGTCGGCCAGGCCGGTTACGTGATTCCCCTGGAACTGGTGGAAGAATGCATCGAGCTGCCCGCCGGCACCGCGTTCAGGCGCGGCCACCTGGAACTGCGTGGGCAGATGCTGCCCATCGTGCGCCTGCGTGACCTGTTCGAGGAAGCAAGCCAGCCGCCGCGCCGTGAAAGCGTGGTGGTGGTACGCCATGCCGGGCTGCGCGCCGGGCTGGTGGTCGATCACCTGGCCGGCGAATTCCAGACGGTGATCAAGCCCTTGGGCAAGGTATTCGAAGCCTGCCAGGGGCTCGGCGGCTTCACCATTCTGGGTGACGGCAATGTGGCCCTGATCCTCGACATCCCCAGCCTGCTGACCCAGCTGACCAGCGCCTCGGAAACGGCACGTGCCGAGAGACTTGAAGCATGAACACGCTCGCCAACGCCAGCCGTGAACCGGCCCAGCAGTACCTGACCTTCGTGCTGGGCGACGAGCACTACGCCGTCGATACCCTGCACGTGCGGGAAATTCTCGAATGCACCCGCTTCACCCCGGTACCACGCATGCCGGCAGCGGTCCGCGGTGCGACCAATCTGCGCGGCTCCGTGGTGCCGGTGATCGACCTGCAGGCGCGCTTCAACGGCCAGCTGACGCCGTTGGGCAAGCGCACCTGCATCGTGATTCTCGACATGCCGGACGAGCAACGCCCGCAGCCCATCGGCGTGCTGGTGGATGCCGTCAGCGCGGTGCGGGAGATCCACCCGGCGCAGATTCAGCCGGCGCCGTCCTTCGGCAGTCATTTGCGTAGCGATTTCATCGCCGGTGTCGTGCGTCTGGAGGAACGCTTCGTCACCTTGCTGGCTCTCGCCCAGGTACTCGATCTAGAAGCACTCGGCAGCCCGCCGAATACAGAAAGCGACTGAGCCGACGGGCTTGACCTCATTAGCGACCTCCACTCGAAAGGATTTGCACCATGCTCAGTAACTTCAAGATCGGTACCCGGCTCATCGTCGCCTTCATCCTGGTCGCCGGAATCAGCGCCATCGTCGGCCTGGTCGGCCTGTCCAACACCTCGACCATGAACGACCTGGCCGACAAGATGTATGCCCGGGAGCTGATCGGGCTGTCGAAGATCAAGGACGCCAACCTCAACCTGATCTACATCGGTCGGGCGCGTGCCAACTACCTGCTGGCGACCACCCAGCAGGACCGTGAGCGGATTCGCAACGAAATCACCAACTACAGCGAAACCGCGCGCACGCTCATCGACGAAGCCCGCAAGCTGTTTTCCAGCGATCGCGCCATGGAGCTGTTCCGCGAGTCCGATGCGGTATGGAAGGACTATCAGGACAGCCTGACGCAAACGCTGCGAAGCGCGGCGGCTCAGGATCTGTATGCCGCGGATCCGGAACTGCAGCGTCAGCTGACCGAGACCCGCGCCCATGGCGACAAGATCGGGGAAATCTTCGCCGAGCTGTCGAAGATCAAGGAGGCCAACGCAAGCGAGGCCAACGACCAGACCACCGAGCTGTACAGCTCCAGCCGCACCATCATGATCGCCGTGATCATCGGCGGTGTGCTGTTCGGCGTGCTTCTCGGCTTCCTGATCAGCCGCAGCATCACCCGCCCGCTGGGCCGCGCCGTCGACGCGGCGAACCTGCTGGCCGAAGGTGACCTGCGCGTCAACCTGGAGAGCAAGGCGCGCGACGAAACCGGCCAGTTGCTCAATGCCATGAGCAACATGAGCGCCAAGCTGGCGCAGATCATCGCCGAGGTACGCAGCTCCGCCGATTCGCTGTCCAGCGCCTCCGAGGAAATTTCCTCCACCGCCCAGAGCATGAGCCAGGCCGCCTCCGAGCAGGCCGCTTCGGTCGAGGAGACCAGCGCCTCGATGGAAGAGATGTCCGCTTCCATCGCGCAGAACACCGAGAACGCCCGGGTCACCGACGGCATGGCCAGCAAGGCCGCCAACGAGGCCGGTGAAGGCGGCCAGGCGGTGAAAGACACCGTGCGCGCGATGAAGACCATCGCCGACAAGATCGGCATCGTCGACGACATCGCCTACCAGACCAACCTGCTGGCCCTCAACGCCGCCATCGAAGCGGCCCGTGCCGGCGAGCACGGCAAGGGGTTCGCCGTGGTCGCGGCGGAAGTGCGCAAGCTGGCCGAACGCAGCCAGGTGGCCGCCCAGGAGATCGGCGAAGTGGCGAAGAGCAGCGTGGCCCTGGCCGAACGCGCCGGCACCCTGCTCGACGAGATCGTGCCGTCCATCGCCAAGACCTCCGACCTAGTACAGGAAATCGCCGCCGCCTCCGACGAGCAGAGCAGTGGCGTCGGCCAGATCAGCACGGCCATGAACCAGCTCAGCGAGCTGACCCAGCAGAACGCCTCGGCGTCCGAGGAGCTGGCCGCCACCGCCGAAGAAATGAGCGGCCAGGCCGAGCAGCTGCAACAGCTGATGGACTTCTTCCGCCTCACGGCTGCGGGCGAGCGCATCACCGTCGCCAACCCGCCGCGCAATCGCCCGCAGCCCCCGCGCGGCAATGGCCCGATGCGCCAGCCGCGTGACGATGACGGTCATCCCGGCGGCCTGCCCGCCGGCTACGTGCGCTTCCAGGAGTAGCCCATGAGTGAACCACGGCTGCTCGACAACGCCACGGCGGAGTCGGGCCAGTACCTGACCTTCACCCTGGCCCACGAGCTGTTCGCGGTGGAGATCCGCGCCGTGCGCGAAATCATCGGCTACGGCCGGCTGACCACGGTGCCGATGATGCCGCCGAGCATTCTCGGCGTGATCAACCTGCGCGGCGCCGTGGTGCCGGTGGTGGACCTTGGCCAACGCTTCGGCGGGCAAGCAACCGCCATCGGCCCACGCACCTGCATCGTGATCTTGGAGATCGCCGGGCCAGGCCATACCCAGGTGATCGGCATCGTCGTCGATGCGGTCAATGAAGTGCGCGAGCTGGGCGCCGAGCATATCGAGCCGACGCCTGCCTTTGGCGGCAGCATTCGCGCCGACTTCATTCGTGGCATGGGCAAGCTCGATGACCGCCTGGTGGTGATGCTGGATATCGGCCGGGTGATCTCCGCCGAGGAATACGTCGCGCTGAATCAGGCGCAGCAACAGGGTGCCGGTCACTGACATGTCGAACCAAGCCACGCTCTCGGATACCGAGTTCAGCCAGTTCCGCCAGTTGATCCACGATATCGCCGGCATTCACCTGTCCGATACCAAGAAGACCCTGGTGGCCGGCCGCCTCAACAAGCGCCTGCGCGCACTGGCCATGGCCACCTATGGCGAATACTTCCGCCTGGTCGGCAAGGACAAGGCGGAGCTGCAGACCTGCGTGGACCTGCTCACCACCAACGAAACCTACTTCTTCCGCGAGCCCAAGCACTTCGACTTCCTGCGCGAGCTGCTGCAGAGGCCCGGCGCGATTCCCAGCGGCCGCCCCCTGCGCATCTGGAGCGGCGCCTGCTCCAGCGGCGAAGAGCCCTACACCCTGGCCCTGCTGCTGGCCGAACGCCTGGGCGAGCGCCCCTGGGAGATCCTCGCCTCGGACATCAGCCAGCGCATCCTCACCCAGGCGCGCAACGGCGTGTACGACCTCGAGGACGGCCAGAACATCCCCCGCCATCTGCTGGTCAAGCACTGCCTGCGCGGCGTCGACGACAACCAGGGGCGGATGATGATCGCCCCGTCCCTGCGCCAGCGGGTGCGCTTCGCCCAGATCAACCTCAACAACGCGCTGCCGGATGTAGGGCTGTTCGACGTGATCTTCCTGCGCAACGTGATGATCTACTTCGACGCCGAGACCAAGCGCCAGGTGGTCGCACGGCTGCTCAGCCACCTGCGCCCGGGCGGCCATTTCATCATCAGCCACTCGGAGAGCCTGAACGGCGTCAACGACACCCTCAAGGTCATAAAACCCTCGATCTACCAGAAGCCAAATGCCTAAACGCCCTGCTATCACCGAGGTTTATCTGCAACCCGGCGGTTACCACTTCGGCGGGCTCTACACCCGCGTGCGCACCTTGCTCGGCTCCTGCGTGTCGATCGTGCTCTGGCATCCCCAGGCACGCCTGGGCGGCATGTGCCATTTCATCCTGCCCACCCGTGGCCGCCCCAGCGCCCAGAGCGACGGGCGTTATGGCGACGAGGTGATGAGCCTTTTGTGCGATGCGATCAGCCAGAGCGGCACAGCGCTGGGCGACTACCAGGCGCGGATCTTCGGTGGCGCCCACATGTTCGCCGAGCTGGCCCACTCCCGGCGCCAGCATGTGGGCCAGCACAACGTCGCCATGGCCCGCCGCCTGCTGGCCGAGCGCAACCTCGCCTGTTACGGCGAGCATGTCGGCGGTACCCGCCACCGCAATCTCATCTTTGATATCTGGAGCGGCCAGGTCGCCCTGAAGCAAAGCCTGCCACTCAACGCCCCCGGGCTCCGCGCTGGACAGCATTGGAAATGAAAAGCATAAAAGTCATGATCGTCGACGACTCGGCCGTGGTGCGCCAGGTGCTCTCCCAGGTGCTGGCGGCCGACCCGGCGATCGAAGTCATCGGCACCGCCGCCGACCCGTTGTTCGCCCTCGACAAGATGCAACGTCAATGGCCCGACGTGATCGTGCTCGACGTCGAGATGCCGCGCATGGACGGCATCACCTTTCTGCGCAAACTGATGGCCGAACACCCCACCCCCGTGGTGATCTGCTCGACGCTCACCGAAAAGGGCGCCACCACCACCATGCAGGCGCTGTCGGCAGGGGCGGTGAGCATCGTCACCAAACCCCAGGCCAGCCTCAGCAAATTCCTGGTCGACGCCAGCGATGACCTGGTCAATGCGGTCAAGGCGGCGGCCCGCGCCAACGTGCGACGCCTGGCCAACAAGGCGGTGCCCGCCGCGCCCCAGGCCAAGCTCAGCGCCGACGCCATCCTGCCGCCCGCCAGTGGTGCCATGGCGCGCACCACCGAGCGCATCGTCGCCATCGGCACCTCCACCGGCGGCACCCAGGCGCTGGAATACATCCTCACCCGCCTGCCACGGGTGTGCCCGGCGCTGGTGATCGTCCAGCACATGCCCGAGCGCTTCACCGCCGCCTTCGCCGAGCGCCTCAACGGCCTGTGCGAACTGGAGGTGCTGGAGGCGCGCCATGGTGACCGCGTGGTGCCCGGTCGCGCCCTGATCGCCCCGGGCGGCCGCCACCTGCTGCTCAAGCGCAGCGGCGCCCAGTACGTGGTCGATGTGGTCGACGGCCCGCCGGTCAGCCGCCACAGGCCCTCGGTGGACGTGCTGTTTCGCTCCACCGCCCGCGCCGCCGGGGCCAACGCCACCGGCATCATCATGACCGGCATGGGTGACGACGGCGCCCGTGGCCTGCGCGAAATGTTCGAGGCCGGCGCCCTGACCCTCGGCCAGGACGAGGCCAGCTGCGTGGTCTACGGCATGCCCAAGGAAGCCATGAAGCTTGGCGCGGTCAGCCGGGAAATCCCCCTGGAGCAGATCCCGGCCGCCATTCTGCGCGGTTAGCGCGCTCGCAACTGCGGGACGGCTGGCAGCCGCCAGCCTTTCCTCCCCCGCCCGGTGCGGCGTAGAATCGGGGCATTTCCCGCCAGCCACCCTTCGGCGGGCCTGTGAGCCCGGGCAGGCAGACGGAGATCCCGTCGTGCGCCATGCCACCTTGCTTCGCGGTCATCTGCCGCTGATCCGCTCACCCCTCTATCAATGCCTACCTGATTAGCCGCAGGAATCCGTCATGCCTGATTACCGCTCGAAGACCTCCACCCACGGCCGCAACATGGCCGGCGCCCGTGCCCTGTGGCGCGCCACCGGGATGAAGGACGAAGACTTCAAGAAACCGATCATCGCCATCGCCAACTCCTTCACCCAGTTCGTGCCCGGCCACGTCCACCTCAAGGACCTGGGCCAGCTGGTCGCCCGCGAGATCGAGAAGGCCGGTGGCGTGGCCAAGGAATTCAACACCATCGCCGTCGACGACGGCATCGCCATGGGCCACGACGGCATGCTCTATTCGCTGCCGAGCCGCGAGATCATCGCCGACTCCGTGGAGTACATGGTCAACGCCCACTGCGCCGACGCCATCGTCTGCATCTCCAACTGCGACAAGATCACCCCCGGCATGCTGATGGCCGCCCTGCGCCTGAACATCCCAGTGATCTTCGTTTCCGGCGGGCCGATGGAAGCCGGCAAGACCAAGCTGGCCAGCCACGGCCTGGACCTGGTCGACGCCATGGTGATCGCCGCCGACTCGACCGCCTCGGACGAGAAAGTCGCCGAATACGAGCGCAGCGCCTGCCCGACCTGCGGCAGCTGCTCCGGCATGTTCACCGCCAACTCGATGAACTGCCTGACCGAAGCCCTGGGCCTGGCCCTGCCGGGCAACGGCTCGACCCTGGCCACCCACAGCGACCGCGAGCAGCTGTTCCTCAAGGCCGGGCGCACCATCGTCGAGCTGTGCAAGCGCTACTACGGCGAAGGCGACGACTCGGTGCTGCCGCGCAACATCGCCAACTTCAAGGCGTTCGAGAACGCCATGATGCTGGACATCGCCATGGGCGGCTCGACCAACACCATCCTGCACCTGCTGGCGGCCGCCCAGGAAGCCGAGGTGGACTTCGACCTGCGCGACATCGATCGCCTGTCGCGCCTGGTGCCGCAGCTGTGCAAGGTGGCGCCGAACATCCAGAAGTACCACATGGAAGACGTGCACCGTGCCGGCGGCATCTTCTCCATCCTCGGCTCCCTGGCCCGCGGCGGCCTGCTGCACACCGACCTGCCGACCGTACACAGCAAATCCATGGCCGAAGCCATCGCCAAGTGGGACATCACCCAGACCGATGACGAAGCCGTGCACCACTTCTTCAAGGCCGGCCCGGCGGGCATCCCCACCCAGACCGCGTTCAGCCAGTCGACCCGTTGGGAAACCCTGGACGACGACCGCGAGAACGGCTGCATCCGCAGCGTCGAGCACGCCTACTCGAAAGAAGGCGGCCTGGCCGTGCTGTACGGCAACATCGCCCTCGATGGCTGCGTGGTGAAGACCGCCGGCGTCGACGAGTCGATCCACGTGTTCGAGGGTAACGCCAAGATCTTCGAAAGCCAGGACAGCGCGGTGCGCGGCATCCTCAATGACGAGGTGAAGGAAGGCGACATCGTCATCATCCGCTACGAAGGCCCGAAAGGCGGCCCGGGCATGCAGGAAATGCTCTACCCGACCTCCTACCTGAAATCCAAGGGCCTGGGCAAAGCCTGCGCCCTGCTCACCGACGGCCGCTTCTCCGGCGGCACCTCGGGCCTGTCCATCGGCCACGCCTCGCCGGAGGCCGCTGCTGGCGGCGCCATCGGCCTGGTCAAGGATGGCGACAAGGTGCTGATCGACATCCCCAACCGCTCGATCAACCTGCTGGTCAGCGACGAGGAAATCGCCCATCGCCGCCACGAGCAGGACAAGAAGGGCTGGAAACCGGCCGAGCAACGCCCCCGCAAGGTGACCACCGCCCTCAAGGCCTACGCCCTGCTCGCCACCAGCGCCGACAAGGGCGCCGTGCGCAACAAGGCGCTGCTGGACGGTTGATCCCGTCACGCTGTAACGGAAACCCGGCCTTGTGCCGGGTTTTCTGTTTTTGGCAACGCCCCGGGTGTCGCTTCGCTCGACCGGGCCCACGGTTTACGGAACGCATCGCGGGCGAGCCTGCTCCTAGAAAGACCATGCAGGAGAACCCATGAAGATTGGCCTGATCGCCGATACCCACGGCCTGTTGCGGCCCCAGGCGCTGGCGGCGCTGCAGGGTGTCGATCATCTGATCCACGCCGGCGATATCGGCGGGCCGCAGATCCTAGCCGAGCTCGAACGCATCGCGCCCCTGTCGGTGGTGCGCGGCAACAACGATGGCGACGCCTGGGCCGATGCCATCCCCGAGCGCCTGACGCTGCGCTTCGGTGCGGTCAGCCTGTACGTGCTGCATGACCTCAAAGGGCTGGATATCGACCCCAGGGCCGCGGGCCTCGACGTGGTGATCGCCGGGCATTCGCACAAACCGCTGCATGAAGAACGCGATGGCGTGCTTTATCTCAACCCCGGCAGCGCCGGCCCGCGGCGGTTCAAGTTGCCGATTGGGGTGGCCATTCTGCATATCGATGGGGATGGGGTGCGGGCGGAGATGATTGGGTTGGAGGTTTGATGGTGATTGCATGCAATACCTGTGGGAGCGCGCCATGCGCGCGAAAAATCGCGGGCATGGACTAGGCGTCCCCGCCCGCTCCACAGGATGTAGACCGGGCGCCTACTCCCACCATTCAGACATCGCGCCAGCGACCACCTTGAAAAACCCACCCCACGAGGCCATCTACTGGCCCCATGACTGTTCGAATCGTCCACTCACCTGATGGAGACGCCCCATGACCCTCGATGAACTCAATACCCTGCCCGGCGTGACCGGCAAGCCTGACGTCGCCACGGCGGACTTCGTCTACAACCACACCATGATCCGCGTGAAGGATCTCGAGAAGTCCCTGGACTTCTACACCCGCGTGCTGGGCTTCACCCTGCTGGAAAAGAAGGATTTCCCGGATGCCGAATTCAGCCTGTACTTCCTGGCGCTGATCGCTGACAAATCGCAGATCCCGGCTGACCCGGACGCGCGTCACCAATGGCGCAAATCCATTCCCGGCGTGCTGGAACTGACCTACAACCATGGCACCGAGAAGGACCCCGAATTCTCGTACCACAGCGGCAACAGCGACCCGCGCGGCTTCGGTCACCTGTGCGTCGCGGTACCGGACATCAAGGCCGCCTGCCAGCGCTTCGAAGACCTCGGCGTGGAGTTCCAGAAGCGCCTGACCGACGGGCGCATGCGCAACATCGCCTTTATCAAGGACCCGGATGGCTACTGGGTGGAAATCATCCAGTTCACCGACGTGGACTGATGAATACGGCGCCCCAGCCCGGGGCGCCCATTTCTATCGGCGCTCGACCTTGTTGTCGATGCCGCTCATCTGCACCTCAGGCTCGTCGCCGCGCCAGCGCACCTGCTGATCCGAACCGCTGACATCCAGCTTGACCAGCCCCTCGAACTGCAGGTCCAGCACCTGATCGGCGCCCGTGACCTCGACCAGCGCCGGCTGCTCGCCGCCCGCAACGGTCGTACGCACCTGATTGTCCGTGGTGTCGACACTCAGCGCATTGACGCGCTCGGCGGCCACCTCGTGCTCGGCCCCGGCAACGCTCAACGACTTGGCCGTATCCAACGTCACCTTGTGTTCCGAGCCGGCAATCTCCACCGCGCCACAATCACCCTTGAGGTGAATCACGTTGGCGTTGCCGGAAATATTCACGTCCTGGCCCTTGCACGATACGTCGCGCGACAGGCCAATCCCCTCGATATTCAGCGACTCGGCGTGCGCCAGGCTCGCCAGCGCCATAGCGGCCAACAGGCCGCCCAGCTTTTGCATCCTGTTCATCGGCAAATCCCTCTCTTGGTGACGGCCCCGGGCAGATCGCGGGGCCGATGCTATGACCGACGCCCGCCGGCGATGGTTCTCGCCTGCCGGCGGTTCACTGCACGATTTGCAACTCACTTCGCAACCAGCCGGCCAACCGCTCGGCGCGCCCGCCGCTGCGCCGCTGCGGTACCCACAGGGCCAGGCGTGCTTCGGTCTCGACGAAACCCCAGGGCGCGACCAGCCGCCCCGCCTTCAGGTCATCGGCCACCAGTTGCAGCGGCGCGATGGCCACGCCGAGGCCGGCCCCCGCCGCTTCGAGCAGGTAGTAGAGGTGCTCGAAGCCCTGGCCCAGACCCATGGCGGACGGATCGAGGCCCATCGCTGCCAGCCATTGCGGCCAGGCCTGGGGCCGTGAAGTGGTGTGCAACAGCGCTTCGTGCAGCAACGCGGCCGGCGCGGCGGCGCTCAGCTCGGCAAAGCGTGGATGCTGCGGGCTGATCACTGGGCCGATGGATTCGTGCGCCAGTTCGAAGACCTGCATGTCGGCCGGCCAGGGCGGCTCGGCATACAGCAGCGTGGCATCCACCTGGGGGCTGCGCGGGTCCAGTTCGCCCTGGCTGGTGGACAACTGCAGGCGCAGATCCGGCAAGGCCCCGTTGAGCCGATCCAGGCGCGGAATGAACCAGCGCGCCAGCAGGCTGCCCGGGCAGCCGAGCACGAACGGCGTATCGACCTCGCGCTGGCGCAGCTCGCCGCACACCTGGCGCAGCCGGGCGAAGCTTTCACCACTCACGTCTCGCAGGCGCATACCGGCGTCGGTCAGCTTCAGGCCACGCCCGTCCTTGCTGAACAGCGCCACGCCCAACTGCTCCTCCAGGGTGCGGATCTGCCGGCTCACCGCGCCGTGGGTGACGTGCAGCTCGACGGCCGCACGGCTGACGCTGCCCAGTCTTGCGGCCGCCTCGAAGGCATGCAGGGCATTGAGCGACGGCAGCTGCTGGGCCATCTCAGTCCGCCAGCTCGGGCAGGAAGCGGGTATCCATGCTGTAGCGCTTGGGGTTGGCCGGGTCGATCATCACCGTGACCAGCGACTCGCTGATGTAGGGGCCCGGATCGAACCACAGGTTGTCACTGCGAAACACGTGCAGCTTGTTGGTCTGCGGGTTCAACCACTGGGCGACGATGCGGTAGGGGTTGCGGCCGTTGATGCTCAGCGTGCCATTGAGCTCGACGTCCACCAGCTCGGCCTGAACCGGCGTGCCGGTCGCCAGCAACCGGATAGCGCGGCGCTTGGCCAGCAGCGGCGGCAACACGAACAGCAGGCCGATCGCCAGAAAGACCGCGCCGATACCGCCGGCGATCAGGCTGCCTATCCAGTTCTGCTCGAAACTGTCGAGGTGGGCGCGCTCGGGGTCCTGCGGGTCGTAATACACCGCCACGCGCTCACCGATAGCGAACGACGGCGGCGTGCTGCAGGTGCTGCTGTGATGCTCGCCCAGGGTGCCATCCAGGGTGGTGAACGACACCGTCGGGCAGCCACCCTCGATATCCACGATGGAGCCCTCGGTGCGCGTCATCTGCGCCTCGCCACTGATACGCGAGACCTGAATGCCGATGGCAAGGGCCAGCAGCAGCGCGCCGATACCTGGGAACAGCCACAACCATCCTGTTTTCATGACGCCACCTACCTGTGCGTAAATTTGCTAGCGCTGCGATTATTGATCAAGCCTGTGAAAACACCAACTGCCAGGCACTCATGCCGCATTATTTGGACGTGCACCGCCGTGACGCGGCCCCCCTTCACTGGCGCAGCCGCATCGTAAACATGTGATATTTACTCACCTATCGGTTAAAACTAATCGCTTTTCTGCCTGACGTGGCGGCGTTAGTCTGGCCACCATCGACGCCAACGCCATCTGGCTGGCGGGCCGACCAAGGCCCCTGAGTTCACAGGAGAACCCCATGACTTCATTACGCAACGGCCCAGACGCCACCGGCCTGTTCGGTAGTTTCGGTGGGCAGTACGTCGCCGAAACGCTGATGCCGCTGATCCACGACCTGGCCGCCGAGTACGAAAAGGCCAAGGCCGATCCCGCGTTCGCCAAGGAGCTGGCCTACTTCCAGCGCGACTACGTGGGCCGCCCGAGCCCGCTGTATTTCGCCGAGCGCCTGACCGAGCATTGCGGCGGCGCGAAGATCTACCTCAAGCGCGAGGAGCTCAATCACACCGGCGCGCACAAGATCAACAACTGCATCGGCCAGATCCTGCTGGCCAAGCGCATGGGCAAGCAGCGCATCATCGCCGAGACCGGTGCCGGCATGCACGGCGTGGCCACCGCCACCGTGGCGGCGCGTTTCGGCCTGCAGTGCGTGATCTACATGGGCACCACCGACATCGACCGCCAGCAGGCCAACGTCTTCCGCATGAAGCTGCTCGGCGCCGAGGTGATTCCGGTCACCGCCGGCACCGGCACCCTGAAGGATGCGATGAACGAAGCCCTGCGCGACTGGGTGACCAACGTCGACAGCACCTTCTACATCATCGGCACCGTGGCCGGCCCGCACCCCTATCCGGCGATGGTGCGCGACTTCCAGGCCGTTATCGGCAAGGAAACCCGCGACCAGTTGCAGGAGCAGGAAGGTCGCCTGCCGGATTCGCTGGTCGCCTGCATCGGCGGCGGCTCCAATGCCATGGGCCTGTTCCACCCGTTCCTCGATGACCAGTCGGTACAGATCATCGGCGTCGAAGCGGCCGGCCATGGCGTGGAAACCGGCAAGCATGCCGCCAGCCTGAACGGTGGCGTGCCGGGCGTGCTGCACGGCAACCGCACCTTCCTGCTGCAGGACGACGACGGCCAGATCATCGACGCCCACTCGATTTCCGCCGGCCTCGATTACCCGGGCATCGGCCCGGAGCACGCCTGGTTGTTCGACATCGGCCGCGTCGAGTACACCTCGATCACCGACCAGGAAGCGCTCGCCGCCTTCCACCAGTGCTGCCGCCTGGAAGGCATCATCCCGGCGCTGGAGTCGTCCCACGCCCTGGCTGAAGTCTTCAAGCGCGCACCGACCCTGCCCGGGGATCACCTGATGGTGGTCAACCTCTCGGGCCGCGGCGACAAGGACATGCAGACCGTCATGCACCACTTCGACGAACAGGAAGAACACATATGAGCTCGGTAAACTCCCGCCTGCAGACGCGCTTCGCCGAGCTGAAGGACCAGAACCGCGCCGCCCTGGTGACCTTCGTCACCGCGGGCGACCCGAACTACGACGCCTCCCTGAAGATCCTCAAGGGCCTGCCGAAAGCCGGCGCCGACGTGATCGAGCTGGGCATGCCGTTCACCGACCCGATGGCCGATGGCCCGGCGATCCAGCTGGCCAACATCCGCGCCCTGGCCGGCAAGCAGAACCTGGCCCGGACGCTGCAGATGGTCCGTGAATTCCGCCAGGACGACAGCACCACGCCACTGGTACTGATGGGCTACTTCAACCCGATCCACAAGTATGGCGTCGAGCGCTTCATCGCCGATGCCCAGCAAGCCGGCGTGGATGGCCTGATCGTGGTCGACCTGCCGCCGGAGCATAACCGCGACCTGTGCGACCCGGCCCAGGCCGCCGGTATCGACTTCATCCGCCTTACCACCCCGACCACCGACGACAAGCGCCTGCCCACCGTGCTCGCCGGCAGCTCGGGCTTCGTCTACTACGTGTCGGTGGCCGGCGTTACCGGGGCGGGTTCGGCGACCGTGGAACACGTGCAAGAAGCGGTCACCCGCCTGCGCCGCCACACCGACCTGCCGATCAGCATCGGCTTCGGCATCCGCACCCCGGAGCACGCGGCGACCATCGCCCGCCTGGCCGACGGCGTGGTGGTGGGTTCGGCACTGATCGACCATATCGCCAAGGCCGACAACGACGGGCAGGCCATCGATGGCGTGCTCGCGCTGTGCAGCCAGCTGGCCGAGGGCGTGCGCAGCGCCCGTCGCTGAGCCGCGACACAAAAAACCGCTGCTCCGGTTACGGGACAGCGGTTTTTTATTGCCGATCACGAGGGCCTGTTGCCGTTTCACCCACGGGCCCGGCCCTGTGGTCGCCTTGAAACGGCAGCGGACCCTAAACCGGCGTCACCGCCTTGCCCTGCCTGAAGAAGCCGTCGAGGTTGGCGAAGAACAGGTCGGCCATGGCCTGGCGGGTCTCGTGGGTGCCGCTGCCGATATGCGGGGTGAGCACCACGTTATCCAGTGCCAGCAGTGCGGCCGGCACCTGGGGCTCGTCGGCGAATACATCGAGGGCCGCGCCGGCGATGGTGCCACGCTGCAGCGCCGTGACCAGGGCCTGCTCATCCACCACCGAGCCGCGGGCGATATTCACCAGGTAGCCTTTCGGGCCGAGGGCGCGCAGTTGCTCGGCGCCAATCAACTTGTCCGTGGCGCTGCCGCCGGGCACCACCAGCACGGCGTAGTCGGCCGCTTCGAGCAGGCCCTCCAGGGTTTCGTGATAGGTATAGGCGACATCGTCCCGGCGGCGGCGGTTGTGATAGATGACGGTCATGCCGAAGGCCTCGACGCGCTTGGCGATGGCCCGGCCGATATTGCCCATGCCGACGATGCCGCACACCTTGCCGCCGATGCTGCCGGCCAGTGGGAAACGCGCGTTCTGCCACTCACCCGCCCGTACGAAGCGGTCCGCCTCGCTGATCCGGCGGCCCAGGTCGAGCAGAATCGCCACGGCCGTATCGGCAACGCAGTTGTCCAGCACCCCCGGCGTATTGGTCACGGTAATCCCACGCTTCTTCGCGGTATCGACGGCGATCGCGTCGTAGCCCACGCCGAAGCTGATGATCGCCTTAAGATTCGGCAACGCCTCGATCAGCTCCGCCCTGGCGCCGAATACGCCGCTGGTGGCGATGGCGTCGATGCTGTCGGCATGGGTGCGCAACCAGCCGGGCTGGTCATCGATTTCCCAGAAACGATGCACGCGGTAGGTCTGTTCGATGCGTTCCACAAGTGCTGGCGACAAGGGGCCGATCATCAGCAACTGGGCAATGGGGGCGGGTGATGTCATGGGCTCTCCTGAAGGCGATACAGAGCAAGATGCTGCAAAGGGCAGCAGGCCTCCTGGAAACTACCATAAAGACATCGTACATCCGCAACATCTGGAAACAGCTCAGCGACGTGGCAAAAACCCAGTAAAACCGCGCTTGACCAGGGACTACAGGCATCTGAGCCGCTTATCGGTCAAACGCTTTAAATGCTCACTGCTACTTTGCAACAAATTAATTTGTATGATGTCGTATCTCAAAGCGTGCTACTCCCAACAAAAACAACACAGAGGCTCCTCCCATGGCTCGTACCGACGTTGCCGATAAAGGCGTGTCCGCAAGCTCGTCAGGCAACCCCCTAAGCAAAATGGCCAAGCTGCTCGGCCCCGGCATCATCGCGGTGCTGTCCTGGCTGGGTGCAGGTGACCTGATCACCTCGTCCGTTGCCGGCGCCAACTACGGCTACGCGATGATGTGGGTGCTGGCGGTCTCGCTGCTGCTGCGTTTTCTGATCGTCAACATCATCGCCCGCTTCCAGCTGTGCAATAACCAGGGCATGTCGATCCTTGGCGGTTATGCACAACTGCACCCCAGCTTCGCCTGGTTCCTGTTCGGTTATGCGCTGTTCATGGGCCACCTGATGAACGCCTACATGATCAAGGGCGCTGGCGAGGCGTTGTCCACGCTGCTGCACCTGAATCAGCCGCTGCTGTGCTCCTTCGCGGTGGTGCTCGGTGTCTGGCTGCTGGTCGGTCGCAGCATCTACAGCCTCATCGAAGGCGTGATGAAGGTGTTGCTGGCGATCATGACCCTGGCGTTCCTGTCCCTGGCGGTGATGTCCGGGCCGGACCTGGGCGGTATCGTCTCCGGTACCTTCGGCTTCAGCATCCCCAAAGACGAAGGCGTGCATGGCGCCCTGCTGGTCGCCGTGTCGGTCATCGGCGCCGTCGCCGGCTCGATCGCCAACTTCGTGCACCCCTACGTGATGAAGCAGAAAGGCTGGACCGGCCCCGAGCACAAGCGCATCCAGCGCAACGACCTGCTGTTCGCGGTGTTCGTCGGTATCGTCATCAACCTGGCGATCTGGGTAGTGGGTGCGGAAATCCTGCGACCCAATGGCCTGAAGGTGGAAACCCTCAATGACCTGGGCGCCGCCCTGCAGATGTTCTTCGGCCCAGGCGGCTGGTACATCTTCTTCATCGGCGTGTTCGCCACCCTGTTCGCCAGCGTAGTGGGCAAGACCACCGCCTTCCCGATGCTGATCACCGATGCCCTGCACCACATCCAACCGAAGCGCCGCCAGCAACATGGCGAAGCGCTGCAGAAAGACCCGTTGCACAAATGGTTCCTGCTGTTCGTGCTGGTCACCCCGCTGATCTGGTCGCTGCCGGGCATGCCGGACTTCGTGACGCTGACCATCGCGGTCAACGCGCTGAACATCGTCGGCCTGCCGATCATTTCCCTCGGCCTGCTGATCATGTCCAACCAGAAGAAGCTGCTCGGCCAGTACTGCAACAACTGGTTCGAGAACCTGGCACTGGGCGCCGCGACCATCCTGGCGGTCTGGGTCGCCATCCAGCTCGGCATGCAGATGCTGGCCTGACCTCCAAAAGCCCCTCGCAACTTGCCTTGAGTGACTCGAGGCCCTGCACGCGGCCAGGCCTTTCCCCCGCATTGCCGAGCGGGGGAGTGCTTGAGCCGCGTTTTTTTGCATTGGTGAAGCGATCAGTAACCCACGGTGAAACGCTGGCGCGAATGCCGGGGCTGCTCCAGTTCGTCGACCAGGGCAATGGCGTAGTCCTCCATGGAGATCGCGCTGTTGCCGTCGGCATCGACCAGCAGGCTGTCGGTGCCGAGGCGGAAGCGCCCGGTGCGCTGACCCGGCTCGAACAACGCCGAGGGCGACAGGAAGGTCCAGTCCAGGGCCTGCTCGCCTCGCAGCACGTTGAGGAAATCACGCCCCGCTCCGGCCTCATCCTTGTAGGCCGCCGGAAACGCCGGCGTGTCGATCAGCGCGACGCCCGGCGCCACTTCCAGGCTACCGGCCCCACCGACCACCAGCAGACGCGGCACGCCCGCCGCCTTCACCGCGCCGATCAGGCGGGCGGCATCGCTGCCGACGAAGCGCGTGGTGCTGATCACCGCCTCATGGCCCTGCAGCAGCGGCACCAGACGCTCGGCGTCGCTCACATCCGCGCTGACCAGGGTCAGCCCGTCCTGGGCCGGCACCGCGCTCACATCGCGGGCGACACCGGTGACCTGATGGCCACGCTGCAGCAGTTCATGACGCAGACGTGCACCCACACGCCCGCTGATACCAAGAATGACGACTTTCATGTGAGGCTCCACTGTGACATGCAGGAAAACCACCGGCCGCCGCGGCTATCACCGCCTGGGTCGCCGATGGACGAGTGATGAGCTTACCCGCGTGTAACGCCTTAAAAAGCTGCATAATCACCGCAACACAGTTGCATGAATCGAGCGAATCATGGACAGACTCACGGCAACCCGCGTTTTCGTCGAAGTGGTGGATCGCGGCAGCCAGACCGCGGCCGCCGAGCATCTGGATCTGTCCCGGGCCATGGTCTCGCGCTACCTGGCCGAGCTGGAGGGCTGGGTGGGCGCACGGCTGTTGCACCGCACCACGCGCAAGTTGAGCCTGACCCAGGTGGGCAACGAACTGCTGCCGCATTGCCGGGAAATGCTGCACACCGCCGAGATGATGCAGGCCACGGGCCTGAAGGCCACCGACGGGCCGAGCGGCAACCTGCGCATCACCACCAGCCAGTCCTTCGCGCAAACCTGGCTAAGCCCGGTGCTGGTGGAATACCTGGCGCGCTACCCGAAAACCTCGGTGGATGTGCTGGTCGGCAGCCACGCCGTGAACCTGGTCGAGGAGCGTATCGACCTGGCGCTGCGCATCACCAACCAGCTCGAGCCCAACCAGGTGGCGCGTCACCTGGGCGATTGCCATTCGGTGGTATGCGCCGCGCCCGCCTACCTGGCCCGCGCCGGCACCCCGAGCCAGCCCGAGGCGCTGAGCGCGCACAACTGCCTGACCTACAGCTACTTCGGCCGCAGCCTGTGGCACTTCACGGGCCGGCAGGGGCCAGTGCAGGTGCCGGTAGCTGGCAACCTGAGCAGCAACGACACCGCCGTGTTGCTGGAAGCGACGGTGGCCGGTGGCGGCATCTGCATGCAGCCGCTCTACGCGGCCGCGCCGTTGCTGGAGGACGGTCGCCTGGTACGCCTGCTGCCGGACTGGCAGCCGCAGTCCCTGGGCATCCACGCCATCTACGCCTCACGCCGACAGATGCTGCCGGCGCTGCGCACCCTGCTCGACTTCATCGCCGAACGCCTGGCGGCCGATCCACGCTGGCAAACGCGTTAGCGCTTACTGCGCCGCCTGCAACTGGCGCTGCGAGGCGCGCTGCTGCTTGTAGGCCAGGGCGGCGGGCGCCACCGGGGTGACCTGGCCGGTTTCCACCCATTTGCGCAGGCGGCTGGCGTCGGCCATGTGGGTGTACTTGCCGAAGGCGTCCAGTACCACGAAGGCCACCGGCTTGCCGGCCATGGTGGTGCGCATCACCAGGCAGTGGCCGGCGCTGTTGGTGAAGCCGGTCTTGGTCAGCTGTACGTCCCAACCGGGCTTGCGGGTCAGCGCATTGGTATTGCGGAAACCCAGGGTGTAGTTGGGTTTGCGGAAGGCCACGGTCTTCTCGCCGGTGGCGCTCAGCTCGCCGATCAGCGGGTAGCTGCGGGTCGCCTTGAGCAGCTTCACCAGGTCATTGGCGGTGGAGACGTTGTGTTCGGACAGGCCGGTCGGCTCCACGTAGCGGGTCTGGGTCATGCCCAGGGCACGGGCCTTGGCGTTCATGGCCGCAACGAAGGCGGTGACGCCACCCGGATAGTGATGGGCCAGGCTGGACGCGGCGCGGTTCTCCGACGACATGAGAGTCAGCAGGAGCATTTCCCGGCGGCTGATCTCGCTGCCGATACGCACGCGGGAATACACGCCGCGCATGTCGTGCACGTCACGGATGATCACCGGCAACTGCTCGTTGAGCGGCAGCTTGGCGTCCAGGGCGACCATGGCGGTCATCAGCTTGGTGACCGAGGCGATTGGCACCACCATGTTGGGGTTGCTGGAATACAGCACCTTGTCGGTGTTCAGATCGACCAGCAGGGCGCTGCCGGAGGCCAGCTCCTGCTTGGCGGGAGCGGCGGCTTCGGAGGCCAGGGGCGCGGCGAGAAACAGGCAGGCCAGGGCGAGGCTGGCGAAGGGGCGACGAATATTCACGATGGCATTCACTGGGCAAGAGATGGCTGAAAAGGCGCTCCGTGCCGGTGAAGAGACTTCATCCGTGGCCCTAAGAAATAGGGTTTTAAAAACAGCTAATTGCATTCGCAATTGAAGGTGCGATGTTAGCACCCGTCAAGGCAGGTTCCTATTCTCCGATAAATGGGTCAGGCCGCTGCCAGGCGCCGTCGGCCGAGGCGGTTGAGCCACAGCGAGGCGAGGATGATCGCGCCGCCCAGGGCCAGGCGTGGCAGGTCGGCGTCGCGGTTCCAGATCAGCAGGTTCACCACCAGGCCGGCCGGCACGTGCAGCTCGTTCATCACCGCCAGGGTGCCGGCATCCACCTTGACGCTGCCCTTGACCCACCAGAACAGCCCCAGCGCCGTGGCGAACAGGCCCATCCACAGCAGGATGCCCCACTGCAGCGCGGTACTCGGCAGCTTGTCCGGGTTGCCGAACAGCAGGAACGAGGGCAGCACCAGCACCATTGCCCCCAGGAAGAAGTGCCCGAAGAAACGGTGCAGCGGCTGCTCGGTCGGGTAGCGCATCAGCAGCTGACGGCATAGCACCTGGCCTGCCGCGAAGGTCAGGTTGGCCAGCTGCAGCAACAGGAAGCCGACCAGGTACTCGCCCTCCAGGCGCTCGAAGCGGATCACCACGCCGCCGCCCACCGCCACCAGCGCGGCGACCAAGGCCCAGGGGCTGAAGCGCCGCGCCAGGGCATCGTCGAGCAGGGTCACGTAGATCGGCGTAAGCACGGTGAACAGCAGCACCTCGGGCACCGTCAGCACCTGGAAGCTGCGGTACAGGCACAGGTAAGTGACCCCGAACTGCAGCGCCCCGGCCAGCCAGAAACCGGCCAGCAACCGCCGCGGCAGGCCGCGCCACAGGGTGAAGGGCAGGAACACCAGCGCCGCGACGGCCACCCGCGCCAGCACGGCGAAGTCGCTGTCCACCCGGCCCGCCAGGTATTCGCCGATCAGGCTGAAGGAAAACGCCCAGAGGACGGTGACGGCGAGCAGGTAAGGCATGGCACGGGCTCTCGAAAAATCAGCCGCGGATCATACCCTGCCTACCGCCCGAAGGTGAGCGGCCCACCTGCCGGCACCGACAGAACCAGCGGCTGCGCGGTGCTCGATCAGGCGGTAGCCGGGACTGCGGCTACCGGGTTCGCTCACAGGGCAAGCCCCTTGGGGTCGATGCCGCCCGGCCAGTCGGGTCGGGGTTCGCGCTGCAGCTCGTCCTGCAGCCAGGCGACGAAATGCTCCACCAGGCCAATGCGCCGCTTGCGCGCGGGCAGCACCACGTAATAGCCGAAGCGCGAGGTGGCCGAGCGCGCGTCGACGCGCACCAGCAGGCCCTGCTCGATCAGCTCGTCGACCAGATGCCGCCAGCCGATGGCCACGCCGCGCCCGGCGATGGCGGCCTGGATCAGCAGCGTGTAGTTGTCGAAACGTAGGCTGCCGGGGCTGGGCAGTTCGGCGATGCCCAGGGCGCGGAACAAGCCGCTCCAGTCGAACCAGCGCGAGCGGCTTTCCGGGCGCAGGTGCAGCAGGGGCAGCTGCGCCAGCAACTCGCCGGGCGAGGTATCGACGCGGTTGAGCAGCAGCGGGCTGCAGACCGCGAACACTTCCTCGCTGAACAGCAGGTGCTGCTCGCCGTGTTTGAAGCGCCCGTCACCGAAGGAGATGGCCACGTCGATTTCCGCCGGCAGGCTGGCCAGGTCGCGCTCGCTGGTGATCAGGCTCACGTCGACGTCCGGGTACTGCTGGTGAAACCGCTGCAGGCGCGGCATCAGCCAGTAGGCGGCGAAGGCGAAGTCGGTCGCTACCTGCAGCACCTCGTGCTGCTGGTGGCCGGCGACCGTCGCCAGCCCGGCATCCATGGCCGCCAGGCCCTCCTGCACCGGTACCAGCAAGGCTTCGCCGGCATCGGTCAGCACGATACCGCGGTACACGCGGTCGAACAGGCGGGTTGCCAACTGTGCTTCCAGCCGCTTGATCTGCTGGCTGACCGCCGGCTGGGTGCTGCCAAGCTCGGCCGCCGCGGCGGTGAAGCTCAGATGGCGCGCCGCCGACTCGAATACCCGCAAGGTATCGAGGGAGATGCCGGCAAGCGCATCAAACATAAGCGTCGCTTATCCGAGCCATGTGCTGCATACGGGTTTACCCCTGTTCATCGAGCCTTGATCATCGGTTGATCAATTTCGCATAAAACAACGATATGGAATACGCCGCCATGAAACGCCCCAACATCCTTTTCATCATGGCCGACCAGATGGCCGCACCGCTGCTGCCGCTGCACGACGCGAAGTCGCCGATCAAGGTGCCGAACCTGCAGCGCCTGGCCGCCGAGGGCGTGCTGTTCGACTCTGCCTATTGCAACAGCCCGCTCTGTGCGCCGTCGCGCTTCACCCTGGTCAGCGGCCAGCTGCCCAGCCAGATCGGCGCCTACGACAACGCCGCCGACTTCCCTGCCGACGTGCCCACCTACGCCCACTACCTGCGCCGCCTCGGCTATCGCACCGCGCTGTCCGGCAAGATGCACTTCTGCGGCCCGGACCAGCTGCACGGCTACGAGGAGCGCCTGACCAGCGACATCTACCCCGCCGACTACGGCTGGGCGGTGAACTGGGACGAGCCCGACGTGCGCGCCAGCTGGTACCACAACATGTCCTCGGTGCTGCAGGCCGGTCCTTGCGTGCGCACCAACCAGCTGGACTTCGACGAGGAGGTGGTGTTCAAGGCCCAGCAATACCTCTACGACCACGTGCGGGTGACGCCCGACCAGCCGTTCTGCCTGACCGTGTCGATGACTCACCCCCACGACCCCTACACCATCCCGGAGGAATACTGGAATCGCTACCGCGACGAGGACATTCCGCTGCCGCGCCAGGTGATCGACCAGGCCGAGCAGGACCCGCACTCCCAGCGCCTGCTCAAGGTCATCGACCTGTGGGACAAGCCGCTGCCCGAGCACAAGATCCGCGATGCGCGGCGCGCCTATTTCGGCGCCTGCAGCTACATCGACGACAACATCGGCAAGCTGCTCAAGACGCTGAAGGACTGCAAACTGGCCGACGACACCATCATCGTGTTCTCCGGCGACCACGGCGACATGCTGGGTGAGCGTGGCCTCTGGTACAAGATGCACTGGTTCGAGATGGCCGCCCGCGTACCGCTGCTGGTCCATGCGCCAGCACGTTTCGCGGCGCACCGGGTCAGCCAGTCGGTGTCCACCGTCGACCTCCTGCCGACCCTGGTGGAACTGGCCGGCGGCCAGGTCGAGCCGGGCCTGGCGCTCGATGGCCGCTCGCTGCTGCCGCACCTGCAGGGCGACGGCGGCCACGATGAGGTGCTCGGCGAATACATGGCCGAAGGCACCACCAGCCCGCTGATGATGATCCGCCGTGGCGAGTGGAAATTCGTCTACAGCGAAGAAGACCCGCTGCTGCTGTTCAACGTGGCGAACGACCCCCAGGAACGCGAAAACCTCGCCGCCTCAGCCGATCATCGCCAGCAGCTCGAGGCGTTTCTTGCCGAGGCCCGCGGCCGCTGGGACATGGCCGCCATCCACGGCGCCACCCTGGCCAGCCAACGCCGGCGCCGCCTGGTCGCCGAGGCGCTGACCCAGGGCAAACTGAAGAGCTGGGATCACCAGCCGCTGGTCGATGCCAGCGAGCAATACATGCGCAACCACATCGACCTCGACGACCTGGAGCGCCGCGCCCGCTTCCCCCAACCGTGACGTCGCACGCCGGGGCCAAAAAGCGGGAACCTGGCGCGCTCCCTTGCGTCGCATAGCCTGCCCAACAGAAAACCAACACAAGGAATAGGCATGAACACATTCAAGAAAGCCGTCGCGGGCAGCCTGCTCCTGGCCGCCACCCTGGCCAGCCAGGCCCACGCCGAAGACGCCAGCTGCGCTACGGTCACCCTCGGCGATCCGGGCTGGAGCGATATCGCCGTGACCAACGGCATCGCCAGCCTGGTGCTCGATGGCCTGGGCTACCAGGTGAAGACCCAGACTCTGGGTGTGCCGATCATCTTCGCCGGCCTGCAGAAGGGCCAGGTCGACGTGTTCCTCGGCAACTGGATGCCTGCGCAGCAGGCCAACTACGACAAGTTCGTCGCCACCGGCGTGGTCGACAAGGTCGCGGAAAACCTCAGCGGCACCGAATACACCCTGGCCGTGCCGACCTACGCCTATGACGCCGGCGTGAAGACCTTCGCCGATCTGGAAAAGCACGCCGACAAGTTCGGTCGCAAGATCTACGGCATCGCCTCCGGCGCGCCGGCCAACGAGTCGATCAAGGAAATCATCGCCGCCAACGAGTTCGGTTTGAAGAACTGGAAACTGATCGAGTCCAGCGAGCAGGCCATGCTCGTGCAGGTGGGCCGGGCGGTGAAGCGCGATGAGTTCGTGGTGTTCCTCGGCTGGACGCCGCACCCGATGAACGTGCAGTACGACATGAAGTACCTCAAGGGCGGCGAGAAGTACTTTGGCGACAGCGGCAGCGTCAATACCCTGGCCCGCAAGGGCTACGCGGCGCAGTGCCCGAACGTCGGCAAACTGCTGAGCAACCTGAAGTTCACCCAGGACATGGAGAACGCCATCATGGACAAGGTACTGAGCAAACAGGCCAGCAACGACGGCGCCGTGAAAGACTGGATCAAGGCCAACCCGGAGGTGCTGGACGGCTGGCTCGAGGGTGTGACCACCCGCGACGGCGGCGATGCGGTGGCGGCGGTGAAGGCCAAGTTGTAAGCCTGGCTGCAGCGATCGGATTGTGGGGCGGGCAACCACTTTGGGAGCGCGCCATGCGCGCGAAATCACGGGCATGGACTGGGCGTCCCCGCCCGTTCCCACAGACACAATCGATGCCCGCGAAATCGTAGGCACGCCCTGCTACCACACGCGTAGGGTGGGCTTCAGCCCACCAAATCGACGATGCACCCGAGAGCCTCGAGGCCTCGAGAAATAATCACCAACACCTCTGCTACCCTGCCCACCACCCAGCCCACAACGAAAAAGCCCCATGCGTCTACCCAGCCGATACAGCCTGTTGCCCTTCCTGCTCTGGTGGCCGACCGTCACCCGGCGCACGCTGGGCACGGATCTGCTGGTCGGGCTGAGCGGCGCCATCCTCGCCTTGCCGCAATCGATCGCCTACGCGCTGATCGCCGGGCTGCCGGCCGAGTACGGGCTGTATGCGGCGATCGTGCCGGTGATCATCGCCTGCCTGTGGGGCTCGTCGTGGCACCTGATCGGCGGGCCGACGGCGGCGATTTCCATCGTGCTGTTCACCAGCGTCAGCCCCATGGCCCGGCCGGGTAGCGACGAGTTCGTCGCCCTGGTGCTGGTGCTGACCTTTCTCGCCGGGCTGTTCCAGTGGCTGCTCGGGTTGCTGCGCTTCGGCAACCTGGTCAACTTCGTCTCGCCCTCGGTGATCCTCGGTTTCACCCTCGGCGCGGCGCTGGTGATCGCCCTTGGCCAGCTACCGAATTTGCTGGGGCTTGAAGTCGATAGCCAACGCACTGCCGTGGCCACCCTGCTCGAACTCGGCCAGCATCTTGGCCAGGCCGACTGGCACGCCATGGTGGTAGCGCTATTCACCCTGGCGGTCAGCCTGCTCTGCCGGCGCCTGTGGCCGCGCTTGCCGGCGCTGCTGATCGGGGTGGTGGCCGGCAGCCTGCTGGTCGCTGCCCTGCCCGGCTTGTTCGCCGGCATTCGCCTGGTCGATGCCTTCGAGGGCACCTTGCCGCCATTCACCCTGCTGCATTTCGAGGTCAACAGCCTGCTCGAACTGCTGCCCGCGGCGATTGCCTGCGGCATGCTCGGGCTGGTCACCAGCCTGTCCATCGCCCGCTCCCTGGCCTCCCGCTCCCAGCAATTGCTGGACGCCAACCAGGAGGTGCGCGCCCAGGGCCTGTCCAACCTGATCGGCCCGTGGTTCTCCGGCTCGCTGTCGGCCGGCTCCTTCACCCGCTCGGCGCTCAACCTGCAGGCCGGCGCCACCTCGCCGTTGGCCGGGGTATTTTCGGCGCTGCTGGTGGCGGCCTTTGCGCTGCTCTGCGCAGGGCTGATCGCCCATATCGCGCTGCCCAGCATGGGCGCGGCGATCCTGCTGATCTGCTGGGGGCTGGTGGATGTCGCCGGCGTGCGCGCACTGCTGCGCGTCAGCCGTGCGGAGTTCGTGGTGATGCTGCTGACCCTGCTCGCCACCCTGGTGCTGGAGCTGCAAACGGCGATCTACGCCGGCGTGCTGGCCTCGCTGTTCTTCTACCTCAAGCGCACCTCGCAGCCGCGCTTCAAATACACCCGCGACGGCGACGACGAGCTGCTGCGCCTGGAAGGCTCGATCTTCTTTGGCGCCTGCCATTACGTGCAGCAGATCCTGCAACTCAGCCACGGCGAGCGGGTGGTGGTCGATGCCCGGCATATCAACTTCATCGATTACGCCGGGGTGGAGATGCTTCATCTGGAGGCGCGCCGCCTGCAGGCGCAAAACCGCCAGTTGGTGCTGCGCCACGCCCGCCCCCACGTGGTCGAGGAAATCCAGAAACTCGAAGGTGCCACCTGCCCGGTGCAGTTCGAGGACTGAACCGCCAGGCTACCGCCAGCCGTGCCGACGAAAGTAACGCCCCACCAGCAGCAATGCCGCCAGCCCCAGAACGCCGGCGCACACGAACAACCCGTCATAACCCAGCGCCTTGGCCAGCACGCCGCTGGCCGCGCCGACGAAACCGCCGAGCAGAATCTGCGTGGAGGCCTGCAGGGTAAAGTCCGCGCCTTCGTGGCCGGGGCGGCACTGGCGCATCATCGCGGCGAACAAGGCGACTGTGGATAAGCCATCGGCGGCCTGCTCGCTCAGGGTCAAGGCATACACCCACGATGCGTCACCGCCACGGCTGACCAGCAGCGCCAATGCAGCAAGGCTCAGCGCCTGCAACGCACCGAAGGCCAGCAGCGCACGCAGCACACCGAGGCGCGCATACAGCAGGCCGCCCAATAGCGCGCCGCCAATACCGACCAGGCTGCTGATCAACGTCAGTTGGCCCAGCTCGGCATTGCTCCAGCCCTGATCCACCAGCATCGGCTTGATCATCGGCGAGCCCAGGGCGTCGCCCAACTTGAAGGTCAGCACCACGGCCAGCCACAGGCCCATTCCCGGCAGCGCCAGCAGGCCGCGGTAATGGCGCCACAACAGGCCCACGCCCATCGGCTCGGCCGGCGCGGCGACAGGCGGCAATTGTTGGGTTTCGGCAAAGCGCCACACCGGCAGCAGCATTAGGGCGACCAGCAGGGTCAGGGCCAGCAGCGAAAGGTTCCAGCCGAAGCGGTCGATCACCAGCAGCAGCCCACTGCCGCTGACGATCATCCCGACCTTGTAGCCGCCCACCTGCAGGCTGTTGCCCAGCCCGCGCCAGCGCTCGGGCAACAGGCGCACGGTCAGGCCATCGGTGGCGATGTCCTGGGTCGCCGCCGCCAGGTTGATCAGCACCAGCAGGCCGAGCAGCAGCGGCAACTGCGCAGCAAATAGCGAGCCCGGTGAGAGCAGCGCCAGGGCCAGCAGGATCACCACCACCGCGCCCTGCAACGGCAGAATCCAGCCGCGGTGATGGCCCAGGCGCCGCGATGAAAGGCGGTCCACCCACGGCGCCCACAGCACCTTGAGCAGCCAGGGCAGCGCCAGCAGCTTGAGCAAGCCGATCACCGCCAGGTCCACGCCATGCTGGCGCAGCAGCACCGGCAACGCATGGGCGATCAGCCCGGACGGCAAACCCTGGGCGCAATACAGTGAGGCCAGCAGCACCAGGGTGGCGCCGGCCGGGCGGCGCAAATCGGCAGGAGTGGGCGACATGGTGGCGTCCGCAGGAGTTCAGCGGCGCAGCATAGCGCAGGCTTGAAAGCGCCAGCAGCCCTGTCATGCTGCGGTAACAACTCGATACCCGAAACCGCCGAACGCCGTCGCGGCGTTTCGGTCTATTCGCCTGTCACCCTCCCCCCGCCCCTGCGCCGCCCGTGAGCGAAGCGCGGCGCGTGTCCCGTTCGCAACCCTCCGCGGAGAGCCATGGCCACTTCACTTATCCACATCCTGCGCCGCCGCTGGCTGAGCATCGGCCTGCTGCTGTGCCTGGCCGTCGGCCTGCCGGTCGGCTGCGCCAAGCTGGAAGAAAAGGAGCGCGAGCTGGTATTTCGCATCGAGCCAGGCACCGCCAGCTGGTTCCACGGCCTGCCTGCCGGTGTGAAAGACATGACCCTCAGCGTGCCCGAGTTCGGTGACAGCCAGAGCATCCACGCCTGGTGGTGGCCGGCCCGCAAGGCCGACGCGCCGACCCTGCTGTACCTGCACGGCTCGCGCTGGAACCTGACCGGCCAGCTGTTTCGCATCGAACAGCTGCACGCCATGGGCTTCTCTGTGCTGGCCATCGACTACCGCGGCTTCGGCGAGAGCCGCGGCGAGCTGCCTTCCGAGCGCACCCTCTACGAGGACGCCGAGATCGCCTGGCAACGCCTGACCGAGCTGCAGCCCGACCCGGCCAAGCGCTTTATCTACGGGCACTCCCTGGGTGGTGCCGTGGCGGTCAACCTGGCCGACGCCCTGGGCCGTGATCGCCATACGCCGCCGCTGGCCGGGCTGATCATCGAATCGACCTTCACCAACCTGGCCGATGCCGCTACCGCCGTGGCTTCCGAGTACACTTCGCTGCCCGTGCGCTGGCTGCTGTCGCAGAAGTTCGACTCCCTGAGCAAGATCGGCGACATCAAGGTGCCGGTGCTGATCGCCCACGGCACCGGTGACCGCTACGTACCGGCGCGCTTCAGCGAAAGCCTGTACCAGGCGGCCAACCAGCCCAAGCGCCTGCTGCTGATCGACGGCGGCAACCACAACAACAGCATGCGCACCGGCAGCCGCGAGTACCGCGAGGCGATTCGCACGCTGTTCTCCGAGCAGAAGATCGGCCAGGGCTGATCGCGCGCAGCCCGGCAGAGGACGAATCATGCAGGTGATCGATCATCAACCCCACGCCTGGTTGCTGCTGGAAGACGACAGCGGCCTGCTGATCGACGTGGAGTGCCATCACGGCGCCGTCAGCTGCAGCGTGCTGATCCGTCTGAATGATGAAGAGCTGGCCCAGTACCGGCGCGACGGCCACGCCTATCTGAATCGCCTGGCCGAGGCCATCCACTACAGCGCGCCGATCCTGGCGATCAGCAACTCGCCCTACAAGGCGCGCAAGCTGCGCGGCTACGAAGAGCAGGTGCTGCAGGCGATCCGCCAGTGGCAGGCGCAGGCTCCACCCGGCGGTGCCGCCAGGCAGGATTGACGCATCGTCAGCGCGGTGGACAGGCAGCGGCCGAATCCACTGACCAATGCCATGTCGCCTAGCTCACCTCCCTCCCGGACCGACGTTGCGGCACCTGTCGCACGCCCCTTGGCGACGCGCTGGCCGCAGCTCGTCAGCCTGCCCTCGGGTTATGCTGCGCGAATGACAGAGGCGCGCCCGCCCGTGGCGCTAAAGGAAGCCTGCATGCTGATTGGCCATCGCTTCGAACGCACCCCACGGGGCGATCTGCACATTCACTCGCACAACGGGGTGATGAACATCGTTGCCCCGCTGATGGGCGTGATCGCCTTTGCCGCCCCGGTTGCATTCGTGGCCATTGCGGTTGCCAGTGACTCCTCGCCCTCGGCCAGCCTGGACCCACTGACCTTGTTGCTGATCGTGCTCGGGCTGCTGCTGTTTCCAGCCCTTGGCCTGGTGATAATGATCTATACCGGCATGCGCGAGACCTTGCTGCTGTCACGCCTCGACGGCGAGGGCAAACGCCGCACACGAAACTTCTTTGGTCGTCGCGAGCGGATCACCGAGGTGTTTCGACTCGACAGGACCCAGCGCCTCGAGCTGCGCCGTCGCCAAGGCGCCGAGCACGCCCGCACCCAACTGTGGCTGGTGATGCGCGACGGCAGCGAGCACCGGCTGACCACCGACAGCGTGCCGGTCATACCGGGCAGCGAACGCACCGACCGATGGCTGCGAGAACTGGCCGAATACCTGCAGCTGGACGTGCCGACGACCATCATCGATTCCACGACAGTCAAAGCGCCGACGCCCTACAAGCCCGTCAGCAGCCGTGCCGCGAAAGCTGCAGCGCCGTCGCAAGCCGAGGCGCCAGCCCCTTCTCATGGGAAAAGCACCACCGTCAGCACGCCTGCCCGGGCGTTCTGCGCGCTACTGGGCGCCTTCCTGGCGGTATTCGAACTGAGCCACCTCACCACATTGATGCCAGCGCTGTTCACCGGCCGCTTGCGGGTCAGCGGCTTTCGAACGGGGGCGCACAGCTTCTACTGGAGCGAGCAACCCCTGGTGTTCTCGTTCAATTTGCTGGTTGGCTATGCCGAAGTGCTGATCATCGGCGCCATCGCCTGGGGATGCCTGCGCGCCGCCGTCACCGGTCGTTTTAAGGCAGCAAGTGAATAGCGAGGGTTCCGAACGCCCCCTTAGCCGCACACCGGCGCCATGACGAACTGCCTAGCTGGTTGTCAGATAACAGCTAAGCTGTTTTTCGTATCAAGATCATTCCGGCCTGGCATTCGCTGCCCTGAGCCGCTGCTCGTCAGAACGCCCTCCACAACAATAAAAGGAAGTTCGACCATGACCCACCCCCACCACTTGCTGTCCGGCCTGGCCCTCTCCTTGGCGATTGCCACAGGTGCCAATGCTGCCGGGCTGACCAGCGAACACAAGCCCTTCGGCAAGACCCGCGACGGCACGCCGGTCGAGCAGTACCAGTTGCGCAACAGCCATGGCATGCAGGCCACCATCATCACCTACGGCGGCGTGCTGCAGGCCCTGGCAGTGCCGGACAAGAACGGCAAGGTCGAAGACGTGGTCTTGGGCTTCGATGACGTGCAGGGCTATGAAGCCGGTACCGCCTTCTTCGGCGCCACCATCGGCCGCTTCGGCAATCGCCTGGCTGGCGGCGCCTTCGAGCTTGATGGCAAGCGCTACCAGGTGCCGCTCAACGACGGGCCGAACGCCCTGCACGGTGGCGCCGAGGGCTTCGACAAGAAGGTCTGGGAAGCCAAGCCGGTGAAGGACAAGGATTCGGTCGGCGTGATCCTCACCTACCTGTCCAAGGACGGCGAGATGGGCTTCCCCGGCAACCTGAAAACCGAAGTCACCTACCGCCTCACCGACAATAACGAACTGCACATCGACTACAAGGCCACCACCGACAAGCCCACCGTGGTCAACCTCACCAACCACAGCTACTTCAACCTCGCCGGGGCCGGCAACGGCGACATGCTCAAGCAGGTCGCCACCCTGCACGCCAGCCACTACACGCCGGTCAACAAGACGCTGATCCCCACCGGCGAACTGGCGCCGGTCAAAGGCACGCCGATGGACTTCAGTAAACCGACGCCCATCGGCCAGCACATCAAGGACGATCACGAGCAGCTTAAATTCGCCGAAGCCAAACAGGGCGGCTTCGACTTCAACTGGGCGCTGGACAGCAAAGGCGACATCAAGCAACTCGCCGCCGAAGTACACGACCCTGCCTCCGGCCGTCTCCTGCAGCTCTACACCACCGAGCCGGGGGTGCAGTTCTACACCAGCAACTTTCTGGACGGCTCGGTAAAAGGCAAAGCCGGCAAGACCTACGCCCACTGGAGCGCCTTCACCCTGGAAACCCAACACTTCCCGGACGCACCGAACCAGCCGAAATTCGCCTCCACCCGCCTGGATCCGGGGCAGACCTATACGCAGAACACGGTGTTCAAGTTTTCGGTGAAGTGAGAGGGACGTTGGATAGCACCAGAGGGCATAACTGTGGGCCTTGAAACGGAACACAGTTATGCCCGTTGTTAATGGCGCGATAGCGCAGGCCATGACTCCCAACAACCAATCGCCACCGGTTTCAGCTCGGTGCATCCCCAATGAATGCCAAGCCGAACTCACGGCCAGGCCGAAGGCCTCGGTGCCGCCGAAGCTGTTCCACAAGAGCTTCGAAGGCCTCACCGAAGCCCAGCTGCGCAAGCTCAACCAGGTGCTGGCGAGCATTTTCGCCAACCTGCCGGAACACTGATCGCGGCCGCCCGGCGGCGCCCATCGGCAGCCCGTCATGTCCGCGGTCAGCAGCGTTTGCCCTACCTGCGCCGCGCCCCTAGAATGCCGCGATGCAAAATGACCTCGATCAGCGACTCAGTTCTCTAAACCCAGCCCAGCACCACGCGGTCACCACCCCGCCTGGTCATCAACTGGTGCTGGCCGGTGCCGGCTCCGGCAAGACCCGCGTGCTGGTGCATCGCATCGCCTTTCTGATCCAGCGCCTGGACGTCTCGCCACACAGCATCCTGTCGGTGACCTTCACCAACAAGGCCGCGGCCGAGATGCGCCACCGCATCGAGGACGTGCTCGGCCAGAGCCCGGCCGGCATGTGGGTCGGCACCTTCCACGGCCTGGCGCACCGCCTGCTGCGCGCCCACTGGCAGGAAGCGGGGCTGGTCGAGAACTTCCAGATTCTCGACTCCGACGACCAGCAGCGGCTGATCAAGCGGGTGATCCGTGAACTGGGCCTGGATGAGCAGCGCTGGCCGGCCAAGCAGGCGCAGTGGTTCATCAATGGCCAGAAGGACGAAGGCATCCGCCCGGCCGGCATCCAGGCCAGCGGCGACCTGTTCCTGGCCACCATGCGCAGCATCTACGAGGCCTACGAGGCCGCCTGTGCCCGTGCCGGGGTGATCGACTTCGCCGAGTTGCTGCTGCGCGCCCTCGACCTGTGGCGCAACAACGCCGGACTGCTGGCGCACTACCAGAAGCGCTTCCGGCACACCCTGGTCGACGAGTTCCAGGACACCAACGCCGTGCAGTACGCCTGGCTGCGCTTTCTCGCCATGGGCGGCGAAAGCCTGATGGTGGTGGGCGACGACGACCAGTCGATCTACGGCTGGCGCGGTGCGAAGATCGAGAACATTCAGCAGTTCGACAGCGATTTCGCCGACGCCGAGATCATCCGCCTGGAGCAGAACTACCGCTCCACGGCGAACATCCTCAACGCCGCCAACGCGCTGATCGCCAACAACCAGGGCCGCCTGGGCAAGGAATTGCGCACCGATGTCGGTGACGGCGACCTGATCAGCCTGTACGCCGCCTTCAACGAACACGACGAAGCGCGCTACGTGGTCGAGACCATCGAGGACGCCCTGCGCAAGGACGGCCTCAGGCGCAGCGATATCGCCATCCTCTACCGCTCCAACGCCCAGTCGCGAGTGCTGGAAGAGGCCCTGCTGCGCGAGAAGATTCCCTACCGCATCTACGGCGGCCAGCGCTTCTTCGAGCGTGCGGAAATCAAGAACGCCATGGCCTACCTGCGCCTGATCCACCAGCGCGGCAACGACGCGGCGCTGGAGCGGGTGATCAACGTGCCGGCCCGCGGCATCGGCGAGAAAACGGTGGAAACCCTGCGCCAGTTCGCCCGCGCCAATGACCTGTCGATGTGGGCCGCGCTGCACGAAGCGGTCGGCACCAAGGTGATCGCCGGCCGCGCCGCCAGTGCGCTGAACGCCTTCGTCGAGCTGATCGACACCCTGGCGCTGAAGGTCGAGGGCCTGCAGCTGCACAGCACCGCGCAGCTGGTCATCGAACAGTCCGGCCTGCTCGCCTACCACCGCGACGAGAAGGGCGAGAAGGCCCAGGCCCGGGTGGAAAACCTCGAGGAACTGGTGTCCGCCGCCCGTGCCTTCGACTCCTATGAGGGCGAGGAAGGCGACGACGCGCAAACGCCGCTGGCCGCCTTCCTCGACCACGCCTCCCTGGAGGCCGGCGATACCCAGGCCGCCGAGCATGAAGACAGCGTGCAGATGATGACCCTGCACAGCGCCAAGGGCCTGGAGTTCCCCCGGGTGTTCCTGGTCGGCATGGAGGAAGGTCTGTTTCCCCACAAGATGAGCCTGGAAGAACCCGGCCGCCTGGAAGAGGAACGCCGCCTGGCCTACGTGGGCATCACCCGGGCCATGCGCCACCTGGTGATCAGCTACGCGGAAACCCGCCGCCTGTACGGCAACGAGACCTATAACAAGGTCTCGCGCTTCGTACGCGAAGTGCCGCCGCACCTGGTTCAGGAAGTGCGCCTGTCCAACAGCGTCAGCCGCCCGTATGGCAGTGGCAGCCGCAGCATGAGCGGCAGCAGCCTGTTCGCCGGCAGCGCCGTGCCGGACACGCCATTCAACCTCGGCCAGCGCGTGCAGCACTCGCTGTTCGGCGAAGGCACCATCCTCAACTTCGAGGGTTCGGGCCCCCAGGCACGGGTGCAGGTAAACTTCGAGAGTGAAGGCAGCAAGTGGCTGATGCTGGCCTACGCCAAGCTCGAGGCTATCTAAGAGCCTGTTCGCGATCTGCTGAACATGCGTACGGGCAACTAGGTGGCGACAGCTACCTTTGGTAGGGTGGACGACGCTCCATCCGTCCACCGCTCTGCGATAGCAATGGTGGATGAAAAGAGCGTCATCCACCCTACGTCTGCTTCTGACTTTTTGCAGTCAAACTAGATGAAGCCTGACACGAAGATCGTGAACAGGCGCTAAGTCAGCTCGACGATTACAACCATGGCGGCCGCCATTACGGACGGCTGCCAATAACAAAAACAATCAGGGCACGCTGCTCGACACTCAAGGGAGAACACCATGAACCGCCGCAATCTGTTCGGCGCCGCGATGGCGCTGCTCGCTGCCATCGGTCTGGCCGGCTGCAAGGAAGAAACACCCGCTGCCGGGCAAGACGCCAGCGCTGCGAAAGCCGAGACCTTCCATTGGAAGATGGTCACCTCCTGGCCGAAGAACTACCCGGGCCTGGGTACTGGCGCAGAACGCCTGGCCGAACGCATCAACGCCATGAGCGCCGGGCGCCTGACCGTCAAGGTCTACGCCGCCGGTGAGCTGGTACCGGCCCTGGAAGTCTTCGACGCCGTGTCCCGCGGCACCGCCGAGATGGGCCATGGCACGCCGTACTACTGGAAAGGCAAGGTGCCGGCGGCGCAGTTCTTTTCCTCGGTGCCGTTCGGCCTGTCGACCCTGGAGATGAATGCCTGGCTCAGCAAGGGCGGCGGTCAGGCCCTGTGGGACGAGACCTACGCACCCTATGGCGTGAAGCCGCTGTCGGCGGGTAACACCACCATGCAGATGGGCGGCTGGTACAACAAGGAAATCAACTCCCTGGACGACATCAAGGGCCTGAAGATCCGCATGCCGGGCCTGGGCGGCGAGGTATGGACCAGGCTCGGCGCCATCACCGTCAACCTGCCCGGCGGCGAGATCTTCACCGCCCTGCAGACCCACGTGATCGATGCCACCGACTGGGTCAGCCCCTACAACGACCTGGCCTTCGGTCTGCACAAGGCGGCCAGGTACTACTACTTTCCGGGCTGGCAGGAGCCGCAGGCGGTGGTCGAGTCGATGGTCAACCAGAAGGCCTTCGACAGCCTGCCGGCGGATCTGCAAGCCATCGTCGTCGAAGCCGCCCGTGCCGCGACCCTGGACATGATGGACGACTACGTCTATCACAACGCCAGGTCCCTGGCCCAGCTGAAGGAACAGGGCGTGACGATCAAGCGCTTCCCCGATGACGTGCTGGCGGCGATGAAACACGAGTCGCAGAGCGTGCTCGAAGACCTGGCCGGCCAGAACGACCTCAACGGGCGCATCTGGAAATCCATGAAGACCTTCCAGGACGAAGCTGCGCCGATGGGCGCCGTGACCGAGAAGGAACTCTACGACTGGCGCTAGGGCACCAGCCGCCGAGCACCGAAACGGAACCTCTTGGTTCCGTTTCACCTCCCACCTCCATCGACCTTGCGCAGCGCACGCCGCCTCGCTGGGCAAAAGCTCGAAACATTCTGTTGCTGGTCATGCCGACCCGCCGCGGGCAAGATGCCTTTCAGTGTTTCAATAACCAAGAGAAAACCGATAATGCAGCGTTTCCTCAGCATCGCCCTGGTACTTTGCCTGGGCCTGTCCTTCAGTTTCACTGCCGACGCCAAGCGTATGGGCGGCGGTAAATCCTTTGGCGCCGCGCCAAGCCACCAGACTCGCCAGGCCACGCCACCGTCCCAGCCTAATGCCAACGCCGCAGCGCCAGGCCGTACCCCGGCTGCCGCCAGCGGTGCCTCGCGCTGGCTCGGCCCGCTGGCCGGCCTGGCCGCCGGTGGCCTGCTGGCCTCGATGTTCATGGGTGACGGCTTCGAAGGCCTGCAGATCATGGACATGCTGATCTTCGGCCTGATCGCCTTCCTGCTGTTCCGCTTCCTGGCCGCTCGCCGCCAGAAGCAGCAGCCGAACGTGGCGGCCGCCGGTGGCGCGCCGTTCCAGCGGGAAGCCCATGGCCAGCCACAGCCGGCCCAGCCGTCGATCTTCGGTGGCAGCAGCGCGGCCGCAATCAAGCCGGTGATCAACGCGCCGGCCTGGTTCAACGAGCAGAGCTTCATCAATGCCGGTCGTGAGCACTTCCTGAGCCTGCAGCAGCACTGGGACGCGAACGAGATGGACAAGATCGCCGAGTTCGTGACCCCGCAACTGCTGGAGTTCCTCAAGCGCGAGCGCGCCGATCTGGGTGATGGCTTCCAGTCCACCTACATCGACAACCTTGACGTGCAGCTCGATGGCGTCGACGACCATGCCGACAAGACCATCGCCACCCTGACCTTCAGTGGCATCTCGAAGACCTCGCGCTTCGACCAGGGCGAAGCCTTCAGCGAAAGCTGGCGCCTGGAGCGTGCGGTTGGCGACAACCAGCCCTGGCTGGTTGCCGGTATCCGCCAGAACGGCTGATCCCATATGCGTTGACGAAACCCGGGCTTGCCCGGGTTTCGTTTTTTCCGCCATCCACTTTTTCGCAGCCTGCGGGCGCGCAGTGCAACAACGGCGGGCGGAATCCGTCGCAGGCCGACATGGCGTTTTGCCTATTGTCGGCTTGTGGCTATTTTCCATTCAGCGTAAAAAGCTGCGTTATCACAGGAACGGCAAAGCAGGCAGCACCCGTTGCCCCTCGCCTTCCCGAATCTGACCAGAATCGTCGAACTCAGGTGGAGCCGCCGTGGAAGAAGTCATCGAACAACTGCGTGAATTGAACGAGCCGGTGCCGGTGCCGCTGGAACTGCCCGACGAGGAGTTGCTGGTGGAGATCGAGGAACAGATCCTCATCAACCTGCCGTTCGAGCTGCGTGAATTCCTGCTCAAGGTCAGCGACGTGGTGTACGGCCGCCTCGAGCCGGTCACCGTCACCGACCCGCAATCGCACACCTACCTGCCGGAAGTGGCCTCGGTGGCCTGGTCCCTGGGTGTGCCACGCGAGCTGGTGCCGATCTGCGAAGACCAGGGCAACTACTACTGCGTCGAACAGGACGGCACCGTGCTGCTCTGGGACGGCGAAGAAGAAGACCTTACCGACGACAGCTGGGACTCGGTCTGGCACTGGGTGCGGGAAGTCTGGCTGGAGGAGTGATCCGCAGCCGTTCAGCGATACCCGGAAAGAATTGAGCGATGAAATACAAAAAGGGCGCCTTCTAGGCGCCCTTGTCTTTTCAGTGATGCCCGGGTGTTTCGGGCTTGTCGAGGGTCTCGAACAGGGCGATCTGCAGGCGCGTGTGCACGCGGATGAACCAGCGCCACAGCACCGCCACCACGCCGGCCGCGACCACACCGACCAGCAGCAGCATGTCGTTGGACGGCAGGATGCTCGACGACAGCGCGGTGAGCAGCACCATGATGCCGACCAGCGAGAGCAGCGGGATCACCTCGGAAATCACCTTGCGCACGCGCGCCGTATGGCGGCCGGCCTTCTCCTGGCGCACGCCCATCTCGGCGAGCAGCATGGAGAGCGCCTTGATCTTGCGGTACGCGGCGATCAGGCATGGCAGCGAGAGGATCAGCGCGGCGCCCCAGATCACCGCCTTGCGCAGGTTTTCCTGGTCAATCCACTCGGCCAGCCAGGCGCCGATCTGCGCGGCGAAGAAGGCGATGCCAAGGAAGATCGCCACCACGAAGGCCAGGTTGACCAGCACCTGCAGGACGATCTTGCGGATCATGCCCGCCAGAATCGCGCCCTGGCCTTGCGGCTGGATACTGCGCAGCCATTCGCCGTACAGCGAGAACACCCGCGATACGCGCTGCGGCATCACGTTGCCGAGGCTTACCGCCAGCGGGTCGGCGGCGCGGATCAGATACGGCGTGGTCAGGGTGGTGATCACCGAGACGGCCACCGCCACCGGGTAGAGGAAGTCGCTGGTCACCTGCAGGGTCATGCCCAGGGTGGCGATGATGAAGGAGAACTCTCCGATCTGCGACAGGCCCATGCCGACGCGCAGTGAGGTGCGCCCGTCGTTGCCGGCGATGAACGAACCGACGCTGCACGACAGCACCTTGCCGACGATCACCGCCACGGTGATCACCGCGATCGGCCAGGCGTACTCGACCAGCACGTTGGGGTCGAGCAGCAAGCCGATGGCGACGAAGAAGATCGCGCTGAACATGTCGCGCACCGGCTCGATCAGCCGCTCGATCTGCACCAGCTGGCGCGACTCGGCCATGATCGCGCCGATCAGGAAGGCGCCCAGCACCATGCTGTATTCCAGCTTGACCACCAGCAGGCAGAAGCCGAAGCACATGCCCAGCACGGCCACCAGCAGCATCTCGTTGCTTTCGAACCTGGCCACGTAGGCGAGGATGCGCGGCACCAGGATGATGCCGATGACCAGGGCGACGATCATGAACAGCGACAGCTTGCCGACCGTGGCGAACACCTCGCCGGTCTCTACCGTGCCGCTCAGGGCGATACCGGAGAGCAGCGCGATGATGCCGATACCGAGGATATCCTCGACGATCAGCACACCGAAGATCAGCTGGGCGAAGCGCTCGTTCTTCATCTTCAGGTCGCCGAGCGCCTTGATGATGATGGTGGTCGAGGAAATCGCCAGGATCGCGCCGAGGAACAGCGAGTCCATGGTGCTCCAGCCGAAGTAGCGGCCGATCTCGAAACCGATCCAGATCATCAGGATGATTTCCAGGAACGCCGCGATGAACGCCGTGGCACCGACGTTGAACAGCTTGCGCAGGCTGAACTCCAGCCCCAGGCAGAACATCAGGAAGATCACCCCCAGCTCGGCCAGGGTGCGGATGGTCTCTTCATCGTGGATCAGGCCGAACGGCGGCGTGTGCGGGCCGATCAGGAAACCGGCAAGGATGTAGCCGAGCACCACCGGCTGCTTGAAACGGTGGAACAGCACGGTGACCACGCCGGCTACCAGCATGATCACCGCTAGATCCTGGATGAAGCTGATGGCATGCATGACGGAACTACTCCTTGTTTTGGGCAGGCACGAACGCGCGCGGGCGGCTGCTCGATGGCTCGTCGGAGCCTGCTGGAAGGCGGGAAGATCGGCCCGTTGCTGGGCCACATTGACCGCAGGTTAACATTCGCGCCTAGGCCGTCGCGGTGTGGAAATATTCAGAAATATTTGCCGAAAACCGCGAGATGGCGCGTGTCAGCGGTGCCTGGGAAAGACGCCGGGCACCTCTTCGAAGTCACCTGATGGCAAAACCGCCTTTGCGATCCCAGGCACCGATCAGGGCATCTGCTGCTGCGGCTCGGCACTGACCTTCAGGTAGCCTCCCGCCACGCTGATGCCAGAGCCGCCGTAGGCCTGGCAGCTCGGATCGATCACTTCCAGCACCTGGATATCCAGCCCTTCGTGGAGCAGCGCCACCGAGCAGCCCTTTGGCAACTGCGCTGCGGTCAGCTGGAAATAGGCCTTGTCGCCCTGCAACGTGCCTTGCAGGTTACCGATGGCCGCCGGGCCGTATTCCTCGACCTTGCCGCCGGCGCGCAGCGGCGAAAAACTCGCTCGATAGCTGCCGTCCGCCTGACGGCTGATGTCCAGGCTGCTCCACACCGCCGCGCCGGCGTAACGCAGGTAACGGCCCTCGAGGCTGGCCGCCAGTTTCGGGTAGTCCACAACCGCCGCCACCGAACGCAGATTGTTGCGGGTGGCGGCGCCCTGCATGCCATCGGCCAGGGCGAGGCTCAACCAGGCGCGGGCCTGGCCTGGCTGTCCCAGACGCAGGCTGGTCACCACCAGGTTGTTCAATGCCAGCTCACGGGCTGCGAGGCTGTCCGAATCCTGCTGCTCGGCACGCCGCAGCTGCCGCTCGAAGGCTTCGGCGGCATCGTCGTAACGGCCTGCCTGATAGGCCGCGGTGCCGGCTGCGTTGCACAGGCTGACGCTGTCGCAAGGCTGGGGAGCGGCCTGGGCAACGCCGGCGAACAGTGGCAGCAGGGCCATGCAGATAACGGAGCGCGTCATGGGATCGTCCTGATTGAGTGAGAGACTATGGCTCTAGGAGTGAAATGCCGGTACATACGTTGCAGCAATCGACCGCATAGACACAATCGACCAGCCAGGGCCGCGCAGACGGCCGACAATCACGCCCCAGCCACCCGATGAGCGAGACCCTATGGAACCCGGCAACGCACAACTGACGATGACCGTCCTGATGACCCCGGACATGGCCAACTTTTCCGGCAATGTACACGGCGGCACCCTGCTCAAGTACCTCGACGAAGTGGCTTACGCCTGCGCCAGCCGTTACGCCGGTCGCTACGTGGTCACCCTGTCGGTGGACCAGGTGACCTTCCGCGAGCCGGTACACGTCGGTGAGCTGGTCACCTTCCTGGCCTCGGTCAACTACACCGGTCGCACCTCCATGGAAGTCGGCATCAAGGTGATCACCGAGAACATCCGCGAACGATCGGTGCGTCATACCAACAGCTGCTTCTTCACCATGGTGGCGGTCGACGAGCACGGCAAATCCACCGAAGTGCCGCCTCGTCAACCGCAGAGCGCCGAGGAGCGGCGGCGTTTCGAGCAGGGCCGTCAACGCCGGGAGATCCGCCAGGAGCTGGAGAACCGTTACCGTGCCCTCAAAGGCGAGGCGTGACGCGGCTCACAGCACCGGCCATGGTAATCGACACATCTTGTATAAAGACCTTTTAGTTATAAGTAGTATTTTAATATAAAATATTGGTCTTTATGGTCGGGCAATCCGACCCTGGCCGTTACGCTGTTCTGCGCGGTATCCGCTGCCGCGCAGGCATGCCAGGCCCTCTTCACCAAGGAGACCGCATGCCGCATCACACCCCCCTGATTGCGACGATCGCTGCCGGCTTCGTGCTGGCCTACCTGTTTGGCAGCCTGGCCAACCGCCTGCGCCTGTCGCCACTGGTAGGCTACCTGCTGGCCGGAGTGATCGTCGGCCCCTTCACCCCCGGTTTCGTTGCCGACAAGGAGCTGTCCCACGAAATCTCCGAGATCGGCGTGATCCTGCTGATGTTCGGCGTGGGCCTGCACTTCTCCCTCAAAGACCTGATGTCGGTCAAACACATCGCCATCCCCGGCGCCGTGGTGCAGATCGCCGTGGCCACGCTGATGGGCATGGGCCTGGCCTGGGCGATGGGCTGGGGTTGGGGCGCCGGCCTGGTATTCGGCCTGGCGCTGTCGGTGGCCAGCACCGTGGTGCTGCTGCGCGCCCTGGAAGAACGCCAGTTGATCGACACCCGGCGCGGCAAGATCGCCGTCGGCTGGCTGATCGTCGAGGACCTGGTGATGGTCCTGGCCCTGGTGCTCCTGCCGGCGCTGTCCGGTGTGCTCGGCGGCATTCCCCAGGGCGACGGTTCCAACAGCATCGGCATGCAGTTGCTGATCACCCTTGGCAAGGTCAGCGCCTTCGTGGTGCTGATGGTCGTGGTCGGCCGCCGGGTCATTCCCTGGCTGCTGGAGCGCAGCGCCGGCACCGGTTCGCGGGAGCTGTTCACCCTTGCCGTGCTGGCCATCGCCATGGGCATCGCCTACGGCTCGGCGCAGCTGTTCGGCGTGTCCTTCGCCCTCGGCGCCTTCTTCGCCGGGATGATCCTCAACGAGTCGGAGTACAGCCACAAGGCCGCCGAGGATTCGCTGCCGCTGCGCGACGCCTTCGCGGTGCTGTTCTTCGTATCGGTGGGCATGCTGTTCAACCCGGCGATCCTGCTCGAGCAGCCGCTGCTGGTGCTCGGCACCTTCCTGGTCATCGTGCTCGGCAAGTCGCTGGCGGCGATGCTCATCGTGCTGGCCTTCCGCAAGCCGCTGAGCACCGCCCTGACCATTTCGGTGAGCCTGGCGCAGATCGGTGAGTTCTCGTTCATCCTCATTGGCCTGGGCATCGGCCTCGACCTGGTACCGGAAGCGGCGCGCGACCTGGTGCTGGCCGGCGCGATCCTGTCGATCCTCTGCAACCCGCTGCTGTTTCTGGTCATCGACCGCCTGCAGCCCTGGCTGGACCGCCGCGAGAACACCACGCCGGCCGACCAGGTCACCGTGGAGCCGGACGAAGACCACGACCTGCACCCGATCACCGAGACCGGCCACGCCATTCTCATCGGCCATGGCCGGGTGGGCAGCCGTATCAGCCGCCGCCTGCGCGAGGAAGGCGTGCCGCTGGTGATCATCGACGACAACCGCACCCGCGCCCAGGAACTGCGCGAGGAAGGTTTCAGCGTGGTACTCGGCAATGCCGCCAGCACCCACGTGCTGGAGCTGGCCAACGTCACCTCGGCGCGCTGGCTGATGATCGCCATTCCCAACAGCCTGGAAGCCGGGCAGATCGCCATTCACGGCCGCCAGGCCAATGCCGATCTGGACATCATCGCCCGTGCCCACTTCGATGATGAGGTCGACTATCTGCAGACCCACGAAGCCGACCTGGTGGTGATGGGCGAGCGGGAAATCGCCCGGGTGATGTTCGAGCGTCTCGGCCTGCAGGCGCCCGCGCCGGTCACGCCGCTGCCGATCAGCCCCCATGGCCTGGCCAGCTGACGCACCGGCAACGGAGAGCGGACCTGACACCGACTCACGGCGGCAACTGTCACCGTGGATCGGGTAAGCTGGGCGCTCTTCGTCACGAGTTCGCCTGCCATGCTGACCCTCGGCAACCTGTTCATCCTGATGCTGCTCGCCGCCGGCGCGGCCTGGCTGTGGCACGGCCACGGCATCCGCGAGCGGGCGCTGACGCGGGTCAAGCAGCACTGCGCCAAGCTGGATATCGAGCTGCTCGACGGCAACGTGGCCTTCCAGCGCTTCGGCCTGGTGCGCGATGGCCGGGGCAACCGCCGTTTCGCGCGGATCTACGGGTTCGAATTCACGGTGACCGGCGAGCAGCGTCATGCCGGGCGCATCGTCATGTTCGGTGCTCACGTGGGCACCATCGAGCTCGATCCCTACCCCTTTCGCGAGCCGCCAGAGGCCCTGCCACCGGTAGTCGAAGCCGCCGTGCCAGCGGCGCCCCGCAAGACCGGCCAGGTGATCGAGCTGCAGCAATGGCGTCGCGACCACCCCGCTTCACGGGACTGATCGGCCCAGGGTCTGTGCTATCGTCGGCCGCCCCACCTGCCCTGGCTGACCCGCGTTGAAGTCATCCCGCTCCCTGCGCATCGCCCTGCTGACTGCCCTGTTGCTGGCCGGCCTGTGCCTGTCCGCCTACCTGGCCGAACGCCAGGCCGAGCGCCAGCGCCTCGCCGAAGCCGGCAGCCAGGCGCAGGAGCAACTGGCGGCCTACGCCGGCACGCTGCAGACCCTGATCGACCGCTACCGCGCCCTGCCTGCCGTGCTGGCGCTCGACCCGGAGCTCACCGAGGCGCTGCAGAGCCCGCTCACCCCGAGGCTGCAACACCGCCTGAACATCAAGCTCGAAGCCATCAACACCGCGGCCCACTCCTCCACGCTGCAGGTGATGAACGCCGATGGCCTGGGCGTGGCGGCCAGCAACTGGCGCCTGCCGACCAGCTATGTGGGCCACGACTACAGCTTCCGCCCCTACTTCAGCGAAGCCCGCGAACACGACACCGGGCGCTTCTATGCCGTGGGCGTGACCAGCGGCATTTCCGGCTATTTCCTGTCCCACGCGGTGCGCGACGGCAGCGGGCGGTTTCTCGGCACCGTGGTGGTCAAGCTGGAATTTCCCGGCATCGAGCAGGCCTGGAGCCAGAGCCCCCACGTGCTGCTGGTCAGCGACCACCAGGGCATCACCTTCATCGCCAACCGCCCGGCCTGGCGCTACCGCGAGCTGCGCCCGATTTCCGCGGCCACGCGTGAAACCCTGGCCGCCACCCGCCAGTATGACAAGAAGCCGCTGGCGCCCCTGCATTATCGACAGCGCCAGGCCCTGGCCGATGATGGCCGCCTGGTGCGTGTCACCGACCGCGAGCTGGCCGGTGATTACCTGTGGGAAACCCGCGAGCTGGCCAGCGAGGGCTGGACCCTGCACCTGCTGCTCGATACCCGCAGCCTGGCCGGCAGCAGCTACACCGCGGCCCTGGCCGCGGGCGGCGCCTGGCTGGCGCTGTTTCTGCTGGGCCTGGTGCTGCACCAGCGCTGGCGCATCGCCCGTCTGCGCCAACGCACCGCCGACGAACTGCAGGCCCTTGTCGAACAGCGTACCGCCGCCTTGCGCACCGCCCAGGATGGCCTGGTACAAGCCGCCAAGCTGGCGGCCCTGGGGCAGATGTCGGCGGCGCTGGCCCACGAGATCAACCAGCCGCTCACCGCCCTGCAGGTGCATCTCGGCACCCTGCGGATGATCCTCGCCGATGGTGAACTGGAGGAGGCGCGCCAGTCGCTGGTGCGCCACGAGGAACTGCTGCAGCGCATGGCGGCGCTGGCCGGCCACCTCAAGACCTACGCCCGCAAGAGCCCCGGCGGCCTGCGCGAAACCCTGGAGCTGGGCGCCGTGCTCGACAAGGCCCTGCAGTTGCTGGAGCCGCGCCTGCGCGATGTCGAGGTAACGATTCAGCGTACGCCCGAGCAACCGGCCTGGGTGGCTGGTGATGCAATCCGCCTGGAGCAGGTGCTGGTCAATCTGATCCGCAATGCACTGGATGCCATGCACAATCAGCCTGCGCCGCACCTGATCATCGAGTTGCTGCTGGTTGACGGGCACTGGCTGCTGCATATCGACGACATCGGCAGCGGTATCGCCGCCGAGGCCCTGCCCCATCTGTTCGACCCCTTCTTCACCACCAAACCGGTGGGCGACGGCCTTGGCCTTGGTCTCGCGGTGTCCTACGCCATCGTCCGCGAGCTGGACGGCGACCTGCAGGCTGCCAACCGCCCAGGAGGCGGCGCACGCTTCACCCTGCGCCTGCCGGCCGCCACCGCCCCCCAGGAGCTGCCATGAAACCCAGCGTGATATTCGTCGACGACGAGGCGCCGATCCGCGACGCCGTACAGCAGTGGCTGGAGCGCTCAGGCTTCGAGGTACACCTGTGCGCCAGCGGCCGCGAATGCCTGGAGCGCCTGCCCGAGGATTACCCCGGCGTGGTGATCAGCGACCTGCGCATGCCGGGCATGGACGGCATGGCGCTGCTCGAACAGGTGCAGGCCCGCGACCCCGAGCTGCCGTTCATGCTGGTCTCGGCCCACGGCGACGTGCCCCAGGCGGTGGAGGCCATGCGCCTGGGCGCCTACGACTTCATCGAGAAACCCTTCACCCCCGAGCGCCTGCTCGGCAGCCTGCGCCGCGCCCTGGAGAAGCGCCAGCTGACCCGGGAGAACCGCCAGCTGCGCCAGCAGGTCGAGCACAAGGACGAACTCGCCGGGCGCCTGCTCGGCTCGTCCGCCACCATGGTGCAGTTGCGCCGCCAGGTGCTGGAACTGGCGCACACGCCGGCCAACGTACTGATGCGCGGCGAGACCGGCAGCGGCAAGGAGCTGGTCGCCCGCTGCCTGCACGACTTCGGCCCGCGCGCCAAGGGCCCCTTCGTGGCGCTGAACTGCGCGGCGATCCCGGAGAACCTGTTCGAGAGCGAGCTGTTCGGCCACGAAAGCGGCGCCTTTACCGGGGCCCAGGGCAAACGCATCGGCAAGATCGAACACGCCGACGGCGGCACCCTGTTTCTCGACGAGATCGAAAGCATGCCCCTGGGCCAGCAGGTCAAACTCTTGCGCGTGCTGCAGGAGCGCCAGCTGGAACGGCTCGGTTCCAACCAGGTGATCAGCCTCGATTTGCGGGTGGTCACCGCCACCAAGCCGGACCTGCACGAACGGGTGCGCGAGGGCAGCTTCCGCCAGGATCTGCTCTACCGCCTCAACGTCGCCGAGCTGCAGTTGCCGGCGTTGCGCGAACACCGTGAGGACGTGCCGCTGCTGTTCGAGCACCACGCCCGGCAGATCGCCGAGCGCTTCGAGCGGCCGCTGCCGCCAATCACTCCAGCGCTGCTGGCCCAGCTGCTGGCCCATGATTGGCCGGGCAACGTGCGCGAGCTGGTCAACGCTGCCGAACGCCACGTACTGGCACTGCCCGCCTCGGCCAGCCAATCGGTTACTGTGGATAACTCCCTCAGCGCACGCATGGAGGCCTTCGAGGCGCAGTGCCTGCGCGAGGCCCTGGCCAGTTGCCACGGCGACATGAAGCGGGTGACGGAACTGCTGCAGCTGCCGCGCCGGACCTTGAACGAAAAGATGCAGCGCCATGGCCTGCTGCGTACCGACTTTCTCGACAGCGAGCAGCAACCTGCCAGCTGAGGCGCGCCTGGCAAGTTTCCGCTAGCACCCTGAGCGCCCTAGCGGATTCTTGCCAGCCCGGCACCACCCGATCTCGCCGAAAGCCCCATGGCACGGGGGTTTTGTCTCCTGGCACAGCCCCTGCAATGGGCCCTGCCAGCGCCATCTCCGGCGTACAAGAATAATGACGATATCGAGGTCCCCCTGATGGAAAGCACCAGCACGCTGTCTGCCTCTGCGCCTACGCGCACCACGTCCCAGCGCATCAAATCGATTTTCAGCGGCTCCGTCGGCAATCTGGTCGAGTGGTACGACTGGTACGTCTACGCCGCCTTCTCCCTGTACTTCGCCAAGGCCTTCTTCCCGCAAGGCGACCTGACCGCCCAACTGCTCAATACCGCCGCGATCTTCGCCGTGGGCTTCCTGATGCGCCCGATCGGCGGCTGGCTGATGGGTATCTATGCCGACCGCAAGGGCCGCAAGGCGGCGCTGCTGGCCTCGGTGCTGCTGATGTGCTTCGGCTCGCTGATCATCGCCCTGACCCCCAGCTACGAAACCATCGGCGTCGCCGCGCCGGTGTTGCTGGTGGTCGCGCGCCTGCTGCAGGGCCTGTCGGTCGGCGGCGAATACGGCACCTCGGCCACCTATCTGTCGGAGATGGCCTCCAAGGAACGCCGCGGCTTCTTCTCCAGCTTCCAGTACGTGACGCTGATCTCCGGCCAGCTCATCGCCCTGGCGGTGCTGATCATCCTGCAGCAGACCCTGACCGTCGAACAGCTGGAAACCTGGGGCTGGCGCGTACCCTTCGTGATCGGTGCACTGTGCGCGGTAGTGGCCATGTACCTGCGTCGCGGCATGGAAGAAACCGACTCGTTCAAGAAGACCGAGGCGCCGAAGGAAAACATCATGCGCACCCTGCTGCGCCACCCCAAGGAGCTGCTCACCGTGGTCGGCCTGACCATGGGCGGCACCCTGGCCTTCTACACCTACACCACCTACATGCAGAAGTACCTGGTCAACACCGTGGGCATGAGCAAGAACGACTCGACCATGATCTCGGCCGCCACGCTGTTCCTGTTCATGCTGCTGCAGCCGCTGGTCGGCGCGCTGTCCGACAAGATCGGCCGGCGTCCGATCCTGATCGCCTTCGGGGTACTGGGCACGCTGTTCACCTACCCGATCCTGACCACCCTGCACACCGTGCAGAGCTGGTGGGGGGCGTTCTTCCTGATCATGGCGGCGCTGATCATCGTCAGCGGCTACACCTCGATCAACGCGGTGGTGAAGGCCGAACTGTTCCCCACCGAAATCCGCGCCCTGGGCGTCGGCCTGCCGTACGCGCTGACCGTGTCGATCTTCGGCGGCACCGCCGAGTACGTGGCGCTGTGGTTCAAGAGCGTGGGCATGGAGAGCGGCTTCTACTGGTACGTGACCGGCTGCATCGCCTGCTCGCTGCTGGTGTACATCACCATGAAGGACACCCGCACCCACTCGCGGATCACCACGGACTGAAATGATCGGGCGCCCTAAGCGGCGCCCCTCTTAGAGCCTGTTCACGACCTTTCGGCTCGACTTCAGCGCTCTGACTGCAAAGTGGCGCAAGTGGCCTTTCGTAGGGTGGACGACGCTTTACCCGTCCACCGCTCTGCGATCGCAATGGTGGACAAAAAGAGCGTTGTCCACCCTACGCTGGGAGCGGCCGCTTTTGCCTTGTAGCAGCCTCTTTACATCGCCTAAAAAGATCGTAAACGGGCTCCTACAGTCGACAGGCCGCCATGCCCGCCTGCAACGCCGCCTCGTCCTGGGCGCCGGCGAAGATCAATTCCAGCCGTGAATCCTTGCGCCACTCACTGTTCTGCCAGTGCAGCACCTGGCCCTCCAGGGCATTGGCCGACAGCCAGCCGGCGTTGGTTTGCAGCACCAGCTTGGCGCGTCGCCAGGGCAGGGTCGCCAGCCATTGCTGGACCGCCATCAGGTCGAAGCGCTGGCTGGGGTGCCAGCGCCAGCCGATGCTCCAGCCTTCAGGCTGATCCTGAATCAGGCAGATCGGCTCATCGGCACTGCGCCACACCAGCGCAGGCGGCGGTGGGCCGTCCGGCAGGAGGCCGCCGGCCGCCACATCGGCTGTCGCGGGTGCCTTCGGTAATCGGCTGAACGGCAATGCGCCCTGGCTCGTCCAGAAGCAGGCTTGCTGGAAGCCCGACTCGAGCCGCGAGCGAGTCGCCTGATCCAGCCCCTCGCTCTTGTTCAGCACCAGCAGCCCGGCGTGAGCCAGGGCGTCATGCTGGGTGTCGGCGAGCGGCTGACCGGCCGCCAGGGCTGCAGCGTCGAGCACCATCAGCAGCGGCTGCACGGCAAGCACGCCGTCCCAGGGCGCCCGGCCCAGTTGCTCCAGCAGCGCGCCGGGATGGCCCAAACCGGACGGTTCGATAAACAGCCGATGCGGTTTGGCCTTGCGTAGCAACCGGCCCAGGCCGACCTGGAAGGGCGCGCCGTTGACGCAGCACAGGCAGCCACCGGCCACCTCGCTGAAGCTCAGCCCCGCTTCATCGCGGGCCAGCAGGGCGGCGTCCAGGCCGATCTGGCCGAACTCGTTGATCAGCACCGCCCAGCGCTCGTGGGCAGGGCGCTGCGCCAGCAGCTGATGGATCAGGCTGGTCTTGCCGGCGCCCAGCGGGCCGGCGATCAGGTGGGTGGGTATCTGTTCGAGCATGGCGCTATGGTGAAGGCTCGGCGACGTGGGGAAAAGCCCGGCTTGCGCTGATCGAGCGGCAGACCTAAAGTCTGCCGCATCTTGAGTGGAGTCGTAACCATGCGCCGTTTGCTGCCCCTGCTGTTGTGCGGTTTGTCCGGCCTGGCCTGGGGCGAAGCCTGCGTGGTGCATAGCCAGGCCGAGCGACTGGACGTGAAGGTCTGCCAGCAGAACCGCAGCATTCCGCCGAATCTGTTCCGCAGCGGTTTCTGCCAGCCCCAGCTCAAGGGCCAGAAGGTCGACGTCAGCTTCGTCGAGCAGTGCCCGGTCGGTGCCTTCGGCGTGTGCCGTAACGCCCGGATCGGCGGCACGCCCTACCAGCAGGACATTCACTACTACGGCGTCGCCGAAGACGCCGCCTACCTCAAGCCCTTCTGCGAAAGCCAGAGCAAGGGCGTGTGGATGGCCTACTAAACGCCTGTTCGCAACCTTTAAGTCCAGGTTCGCCGATTTTGGCAGCTAGGTGGCAAGAGCGGTCGTTGGTGCATTACCTGTGGGAGCGGCGAACGGCTGCTATAGCCTTGCAGCTGCCCCTTCATGCACGTACAGATCGCGAGCAGGTCCAGGCCGTCATCCAATCGTCATCTCCATTAGCGTTAATACAGTCTCTCTTGGCTGCCGGACAGGCCCGGTGGCGATGTTGCTGCGCTCAGGCGCAGCATTTTTTTTGCCTGCCGTTCAGGCCAGCCAGTCCAGGGTCAGCAGCAGGCGGCGCTCACCGGCAGGCAGGGCCGGCGAGCGGTGGATCAAGCCGCGTCCTTCGTTGCCCACCCAGCGTTCGCCCTTGACCAAGGCCACATGGCCACAGCCGATCTGTTCGACCAGCGCGCCATCCCGGGGCACCGCCTGCGCGCCACCCAGCAGCTGGCGCGGCAGTTCGCCTTCGGCCAGCCACTGGCTGCCGGGGCCGGCGTAGCTGGTGATCAGCCGTAGCGGCACATGATCGACGTGAAAGCGCGGGCACATGGCGCCATCCAGCGCCCGCAGGCGCAGGCCGATACGCCGCGCATCGAGCAGGCAGGCATAGGCGCGTACCAGCCAGGCGACGTCGGCGAGGAACGCCGCCTGGCCGGGCAGGTCGCTGTAGCCGCTGAGCAGCCCGTGCAGATTGGGCTCGGCTTCCGGATCGGCCAGCTCGATGCTCAGGGATTCGGCCAGGGGCTCGCCCTGGGCCAGCAAGGTGCTGGCGAAAGTTGCCAGGTGCTCGGGCAGGCTGCGCTGCCAGACCGCCAGGTTGACCTCATCGCGCAAGGCCTCGCCGAGTATCTCGACGCGCGCGCTGCTGACCTGCTGCGGCACCGGTTCTACCTTGAACGCCAGCATCAGGCGGCCTCCTGCCAGGGGCCGAACGGGTCGGGCAGGCGCAGCCAGTTCTCGGTACCGGCGGCCATTTCCGCATCGCTGAGCAGGCAGGCGTCCAGTTCGGCATGCAGCCGGGCGAAGTCGATGTGCTGGCCGATGAACACCAGCTCCTGGCGGCAATCACCGCTGGCCTTGTCCCACTGGCGAACGATGCCCTTGAGCGCGTCCTCGTCCTGGGGCCACTGGCTCTTCGGCACGAAGCGCCACCAGCGCCCGGCCAGGCCATGGCGCATCAGGCCGCCGGCCTGGGACCAACTGCCCGCCTCCTGGTACTTGCTGGCCAGCCAGAAGAAGCCCTTGGAGCGCAGCAGCCGGCCATTGGTCCATTCGCGGCTGAGAAAATCGAAGAAACGCTGCGGGTGGAACGGCCGCCGCGCCCGGTAGGCGCTGGAGGCGATGCCGTACGCCTCGGTTTCCGGCACGTGCTCGCCGCGCAGCTCCTTGAGCCAGCCGGGCGACTCGGCGGCGCGCTCGAAGTCGAACAGGCCGGTGTCGAGAATGGCCTCCAGCGGTACCGCGCCCATGCTCATCGGCACGATCCGGGCGCGGGTGTTGAGGCGGCGCAGGATGGCGGTCAGCTCCTCGCGCTCGGCGCTGCTGATCAGGTCGATCTTGCTGATCAGCAGCACGTCGGCGAACTCGACCTGTTCGATCAGCAGGTCGGTGATCGAGCGCTCGTCCTCTTCGCCGAGGGTTTCACCGCGGCTGGCCAGGCTCTGCGCAGCCTGGAAGTCGGGCAGGAAATTCACTCCGTCGACCACCGTGACCAGGGTATCCAGGCGCGCCAGGTCGGCCAGGCTCTGGCCCTGCTCGTCGCGAAAGGTAAAGGTCTCGGCCACCGGCAGCGGCTCGGAAATACCCGTGGACTCGATCAGCAGGTAGTCGAAGCGGCCGTCGCGGGCCAGCTTGCTGACTTCCTCGAGCAGGTCTTCGCGCAGGGTGCAGCAGATGCAGCCGTTGCTCATCTCGACCAGCTTCTCTTCGGCGCGGTTGAGGCTGACGCCCTTCTGCACCTCGCTGCCGTCGATGTTGATTTCGCTCATGTCGTTGACGATCACCGCGACGCGCAGGCCGTTGCGGTTCTTCAGCACATGGTTGAGCAGGGTGCTCTTGCCGGCACCGAGAAAGCCGGAAAGCACGGTAACGGGAAGACGGTCGGGCATGGCGGGGTCCTCATCGGGTAACAGGATTCACAGGTCACGTTGGTGGCGTTCGCGCTGTTCTTCGCGCTCTTTGGCTTCGATACACAGGGTGGCGGTGGGCCGCAGCAGCAGACGCCGCAGGCCGATCGGCTCGCCGGTTTCCCGGCACCAGCCGTACTCGCCGCGGGCCAGGCGTTCGAGGGCCTGGTCGATCTTGTCGAGCAGCTTCTTTTCCCGCTCCAGCAGGCGCAGTTGCCACTGGCGCTGCTCTTCACGGCTGGCGATGTCGGCCTCGTCGGCGGGTCGCTCCTGCTCGCGCAATTCGCCGAACTCCTCGTCGATGCGCTGCTGCAGCGCCTCGCGCTGGCGGGTCAGCAGGTCGCGAAAGAACGCCTGCTGGGCATCGTTCATGTAGGCCTCGGCTGGCTGGGCCAGCAATTCATCGGACGTCATGGTGGGCTCACGGTTGATTCAATTGTTATAACATAACATTAAATCACCCCTTGTCATGCCGATCACACAGAGGACGCCGATGAACCGCCAGACCACGCTGCCCGATATCGCCGCACAACGCAGCGCTCACTCAACCGCACCGCTCGACTGGGTGGGCATGCGCGGCATCGCCCTGCCGGTGCGGCTGGGCGAGCAGTCGCTGGATGCGCAGGTGGATGCCGGGGTCAGCCTCGACGACGGGCAGACCCGCGGCATCCACATGTCGCGTCTTTACCTGGCCCTGGCCGCGTTGCAGCGCGAGCCGCTGTCGCCCGCCCTGTTGCGCCAGGTGCTGGAGGATTTCCTGCACAGCCACCACGGCCTCTCGTACTGCGCCTACCTGGAGCTGCGCGGCGACTGGCTGATCGAGCGCCCGGCGCTGGTCAGCCCGCTTGCCGGTTACAAGGCCTACCCGCTGACCCTCAGCGCTCGCCTCGACCCGGCCGGTTTTCATCTGCAACTGGGCCTGCACCTGGGCTATTCATCGACCTGCCCCTGCTCGGCCGCCCTGGCCCGGCAGTTGATCCAGCAGCGCTTCGCCGCTGACTTCGCGGATCGCCCGCTGGATTTCGACGCCCTGCATGCCTGGCTGGGCGGCCCGGGCATCGTCGCCACGCCCCACAGCCAGCGCAGCGACGCGCACATTCGCGTGCGCCTGCCCGCGGACACCAGCACCCTGCCCTTCCTGGCGCTGCTCGATGGTGCCGAAGCCGCCCTGGGCACCGCCGTCCAGACTGCCGTCAAACGCGCGGACGAACAGGCCTTCGCCCTGGCCAACGGCCAGAACCTGATGTTCTGCGAGGACGCTGCCCGCCGCCTGCACCAGACGTTGCGGGCGATGCCGGAGATCGCTGCCTTCCATATCCAGGTGACCCACGCCGAAAGCCTGCACGCCCACGATGCGGTGGCTTGTGCCAGCCACGGCTGGTGCTGAGACCGTCGGCGCCCACGGGATAAACGGGGCGGTGCGTCACCCTGGCGGCATCGATAGCCGCCGTTGCCGTCGGCTTCGGGCGTCACTCGGCCCCGTCACCGGCCTGTAAAGCCCTCTCCAGTTGCCCACTTTTCAGGCTGCTCAACCCTCCAGGCAGGCGGTCAAGGCACCGTCGTGCCTGGGATTCGGCAAGGTTTGCATATTCTGTATTCTGGTATACCATAATACCCAACACCAACCAGCCGAGGAGCTGCCATGAGTTTCGAGATTCGCAAGATCGTCAGCTACATAGAAGAAACCCTGATCGAAGGCGGCAAGGCGACCGACAAGCCGGTCACCATGGTCGGCCTGGCCGTGGTGATCAAGAACCCGTGGGTCGGCAACGGCTTCGTCGAAGACCTCAAGCCGCAGATCAAGGCCAACTGCTCCGCCCTCGGTGAGCTGATGGTCGCGCGCCTGACCGCCGCCATCGGCGGCGCCGACAAGATCGAAGCCTATGGCAAGGCTGCCGTGGTCGGTGCCGACGGCGAAATCGAGCACGCGTCGGCCGTCATCCACACCCTGCGTTTCGGCAACCACTACCGCGAGGCGGTACAGGCCAAGAGCTACCTGTCGTTCACCAACAAGCGTGGCGGCCCGGGCACCTCGATCCAGATCCCGATGATGCACAAGGACGACGAAGGCCTGCGTTCGCACTACATCACCCTGGAGATGCAGATCGAAGACGCCCCGCGCGCCGACGAAATCGTCGTGGTCCTGGGCGCTGCCAACGGTGGCCGTCTGCACCCGCGTATCGGCAACCGTTACATCGATCTGGAAGAACTGGCGGCCGAGAAGGCGCAGTAATCGGGAGCAGGCCATGATTCGGCACCTCGCTGAACGTACCCCCGCCGGCACCAGTTACCGGGTGATCGGCCAGGGCCAACCCGTGGTATTGATCCACGGCGTGGGCCTGAACAAAGACATGTGGGGCGGCCAGGTCGTCGGCCTGGCCCAGCATTTCCAGGTCATCGTCTACGACATGCTCGGCCATGGCGACAGCCCGCGCCCGGCCGTGGACACCAACCTGGCCGGTTACGCCGACCAGCTGCGCGAACTGCTCGACCACCTCGGCCTGGCGCAGGCCATGGTGATCGGTTTCTCCATGGGCGGCCTGGTGGCCCGTGCCTTCGCGCTGCATTACCCGCAGCGCATCGCCGCCCTGGTGGTGCTCAACAGCGTGTTCAACCGCAGCCCCGAGCAGCGCGCCGGGGTCATCGAGCGTACTGCCCAGGCCGCCGAACATGGCCCGGACGCCAACGCCGAAGCAGCGCTGTCGCGCTGGTTCAGCCGTGAGTACCAGGCCGCCAACCCGGCGCAGATCGCCGCCATTCGCCAGACCCTGGCCGGCAACGATGCCCAGGGTTACCTGACCACCTATACGCTGTTCGCCACCCAGGACATGTACCGCGCCGACGACCTGGCAGAGATCCAGGTGCCGACGCTGATCGCCACCGGCGAACTCGACCCGGGCTCGACGCCGCAGATGGCCAAACAGCTGGCGCAGTGCATTCCGGGCGCACGCGCCGTGGTGCTGGCCGAGCAACGGCATATGATGCCGGTAGAATCGCCGCGCCTGGTCAACCAGATGCTGCTGGAGTTTCTCGAGCAAGCCTGCCCGCTGCAAGACACCGCCAAGGGGATCGTTGCATGACACTCGCACGCTATCAGATGTGCATTGACGGCCAGTGGGTCGACGCACAATCGGGCAACACTTTCGAGAGCCTCGACCCGGCTCGCGCGCAAGCCTGGGCCGTGCTCCCGGATGCCGGCGCCGAGGATGTCGAGCGCGCCGTGCAGGCCGCCCAGGCGGCCTTCGACAACCCGGCCTGGCGCGGCCTCAGCGCCACTGCGCGGGGCAAGCTGCTGCGCCGCCTGGGTGACCTGATCGCCGATAACAAGGAAGCCCTGGCCCAGCTCGAGAGCCGCGACAACGGCAAGCTGATCCGCGAGACCCGCGGCCAGGTCGGCTATCTGCCGGAGTTCTTCCACTACACCGCGGGGCTGGCCGACAAGCTCGAAGGCGGCACCCTGCCCCTCGACAAGCCGGACATGTTCGCCTACACCACCCACGAGCCGATTGGCGTGGTGGCCGGGATCATCCCCTGGAACAGCCCGCTGTACCTGACCGCGATCAAGCTCGCCCCGGCCCTGGCCGCCGGCAACACCATCGTGCTCAAGCCGTCGGAACACGCCTCGGCGACCATTCTCGAACTGGCCCGCCTGGCCCTCGAAGCCGGTTTCCCGGCCGGCGTGGTCAACGTGGTCACCGGCTACGGCCCGACCACCGGCGCGGCGCTGACCAGCCACCCCCTGGTACGCAAGATCGCCTTCACCGGCGGCGCGGCCACTGCCCGCCACGTGGTGCGCGCCAGCGCCGAGAACTTCGCCAAGCTGTCGCTGGAGCTGGGCGGCAAGTCGCCGAACATCATCTTCGCCGATGCCGACCTGGACAGCGCCATCAACGGCGTGGTCGCCGGCATCTACGCCGCCTCCGGGCAGAGCTGCGTGGCCGGCTCGCGCCTGCTGGTGCAGGACAGCATCTACGACGAGTTCGTCGAGCGCCTGGTCGAGCGTGCCAAGCGCATCCGCATCGGCAACCCCCAGGACGACGCCAGCGAGATGGGCCCCATGGCCACTGCCCAGCAACTGGCAGTGGTCGAAGGCCTGGTCGCCACAGCCGTGGCCGAAGGTGCGAAACTGCGCCTGGGTGGCAAACGGCCGCAGATCGACGGCGAAGGCTGGTACTACGAGCCGACGCTGTTCGAATGCGACAGCCACTCGATGACCATCATGCAGGAAGAGGTCTTCGGCCCGGTCGCCTCGGTGATTCGTTTCAAGGATGAAGCCGACGCCCTGGCCATGGCCAACGACTCGCAGTTCGGCCTCGCCGCCGGCATCTGGACCCGCGACCTGGGTCGCGCCCACCGCATGGCCAAAGGCGTGCGCTCGGGCATCATCTGGGTCAACACCTACCGCGCCGTATCGGCCATGGCGCCGATCGGCGGTTTCAAGAACAGCGGCTACGGCCGTGAAAGCGGCATCGATTCGGTGCTGGCCTACACCGAGCTGAAAACGGTGTGGATCAACCTGTCGCAAGCGCCCATGCCCGACCCGTTCGTGATGCGCTGAGCGCATCGAGGAAAAGCAAAATGATCGAACCCGGACTCTACAAATCCGTCATGGCCGCCTTCCCTTCCGGGGTGACCATCGTCACCACCCTGGGCCCCGATGGCGGCATCGTCGGCATCACCGCCAGCGCCTTCAGCGCGCTGTCCATCGACCCGGCGCTGGTGCTGTTCTGCCCCAACTACAGCTCCGATTCCTACCCGGTGCTGCGCGACAGCAAGCGCTTCGCCATCCACCTGCTGTCCGCCGAGCAGCAGAAGGAAGCCTACGCCTTCGCCGGCAAGGGCAAGGACAAGGCCGCCGGTATCGAGTGGACGCTCAGCGAGCTGGGCAACCCGCTGCTCGATAACGCCGCGGCGATCATCGAGTGCGAGCTATGGCGCGAATACGAAGGTGGCGACCACGCCATCATGGTCGGCGCGGTGAAGAACCTGATCCTGCCGGAAGTTGCCCCGGTGCCGATGATCTATCACCGCGGCAAGCTCGGCGCCCTGCCGGCACTGGCCTGATCGACGTGACTTCGGCGAGAACCTAAACCACCTTTGTAGGGTGGACCGGGGCGCGTAGCCGACGCCTCATCCGTCCACCGCTCTGCAATCGCAATGGTGGACAAAAAAAGCGTTGTCCACCCTACGATCTGGCCCGACAACGCCGCAAATCGCCAGCTTTTTGGCCGCGTTCACTCACCCTCGAGCGCGGCCTGTTTTATTTCGGAGTTGCCATGACACCTGAAGCCTCGCGCCTGTTTCGCCAGCACGCCTACCTCGACGGGCAGTGGCTGGCCGCCGATGAAGGCGGCACCCAAGCCATCTTCAACCCCGCCACTGGCGAGGAAATCGGCCGGGTGCCCGAGATGGGCAGCGCCGAAGCGCAACGCGCCATCGTCGCCGCCAATGCCGCCTGGCCGGCCTGGCGGGCACGTACCGCCAAGGAGCGCAGCGCCATCCTCAAGCGCTGGCACGCGCTGATGCTGGAAAACGCCGACGCGCTGGCCGAGATCCTCACCCTCGAGCAGGGCAAGCCGCTGGCCGAAGCCAAGGGTGAAATCCTCTACGCCGCCAGCTTTATCGAATGGTTCGCCGAGGAGGCCAAGCGCATCTACGGCGACACCATTCCCAGCCACAAGCCCGATGCGCGCATCGTGGTGACCAAGGAGCCGATTGGCGTGGTCGCCGCGATCACGCCGTGGAATTTCCCGGCGGCGATGATCACCCGCAAGGTCGGCCCGGCCCTGGCCGCCGGCTGCCCGTGCATCGTCAAGCCGGCGCCGGAAACGCCGTTCTCCGCCCTGGCCCTGGCTGCGCTGGCGGAAGAGGCCGGGCTGCCCGCCGGCCTGCTCAACGTGATCACCGGCGATGCGGTGGCCATCGGCAACGCGCTGTGCGCCAGCGCCGAGGTGCGCAAGCTGTCGTTCACCGGCTCCACGCCGATCGGCAAGCTGCTGATGCAGCAGTGCGCCAGCACCCTGAAGAAAGTCTCGCTGGAACTGGGCGGCAACGCGCCGTTCATCGTCTTCGATGACGCCGACCTGGAGCGCGCCGTCGACGGTGCCATGCTCGCCAAGTACCGCAATGCCGGGCAGACCTGCGTGTGCGTGAACCGTTTTCTGGTGCAGGACGGTATCCACGATGCCTTCGTCGCCCGCCTGGCCGAGCGCGTGGCCGGGCTGAAGGTCGCCGATGGTTTTACCGAGGGCGCTCAACAAGGCCCGCTGATCAACAGCCGGGCTGTGGACAAGGTCGCCGATCACGTCGCTGATGCCCTGGAAAAGGGCGCACGGCTGGTGTGCGGCGGTGAGCGCCACGCCCTCGGCCACGGTTTCTACCAGCCCACCGTGCTGAGCGAGGTGACGACCGATATGAAGGTCGCCCGCGACGAAACCTTCGGCCCGCTGGCGGCGGTGTTTCGCTTCAGCGACGAGGCCCAGGCGATCCGCATGGCCAACGATACCGAGTTCGGCCTGGCCGCCTACTGCTACACCCGCGACCTGGGCCGCGCCTGGCGAATGAGCGAGGCGCTGGAATATGGCATGGTCGGCATCAACGAGGGGCTGATCTCCACGGAAGTGGCGCCCTTCGGCGGCATCAAGTCGTCGGGCCTGGGCCGCGAGGGCTCGCACTACGGCATCGACGATTACCTGGAAATCAAATACACCCTGATGGGCGGCTTGTAAGCAGGCGACTATGTGGCGGGCGCGGCCGTTCGCTCCTGCAGAATGGACTGGTGATTATCTGTGGGAGCGGGCCATGCCCGCGAAAACAATCACGGGCATGGCCTAGGCGTCCCCGCCCGTTCCCACAGGTAAAGCACGATGTCCGCTTCTGCCTTCCAACAGCCCCATCGCCAGTCACCCGGGAGAACCGACATGAGCAACGACAAGTACGAAAAGGGCCTGAAGATTCGCACCCAGGTGCTGGGCGAGGCCTACGTGAAGCGCTCGGTGGAGAACGCCGACGACTTCAACCGCCCGCTGCAGGAGCTGGTCACCGAATACTGCTGGGGCCACGTGTGGGGCCGGGAAGGCTTATCGATGCAGGAACGCAGCATGATAAACTTGGCCATGATTTCCGCGCTCAATCGCCCGCACGAACTGAAGCTGCACATTCGCGGCGCCCTGCGTAACGGCCTCAGCCGTGAGCAGATCCGCGAGATTCTGCTGCAGGTCGGCATCTACTGTGGCGTGCCTGCCGCGGTCGACAGCTTCCGTATCGCCCGTGAAGCCTTTGCCGAAGCGGATGCCGAGCAGCAGTAACCCGAGGCATAACCGGCCAAGGCAATGCGATGAGTGCGCCCATACCTATAACGCGAGCACTAACCATGAAACGCCAGCCGATCGACGACAGCTTCAAGGTCAACCGCAATCCCGTGACCCTGCGGGAAATCGTTCTGGACAAGCTGCGCAGCGCCATCATGAATTTCCAGCTGCTGCCCGGCGACCGTCTGGTGGAACGCGACCTCTGTGATCGCCTGGGCGTGAGCCGCACCTCGGTGCGCGAGGCGCTGCGTCACCTGGAGTCCGAAGGCCTGGTGGAATTCGCCGACGCCAAGGGCCCACGGGTGGCGATCATCACCCTGGAAGATGCCTGCGACCTCTACGAGCTGCGCTGCGCCCTGGAAGGCATGATCGTCCAGCTGTTCACCCTGCGCGCCCGCGCCAAGGACATCCGCGCCCTGGAACGCGCCCTGGAGAACAACCGCCAGACCCTCGAAGAAGGCGAGCTGCCGGACGTGCTGGAGTCGGTGCAGGAGTTCTACAACGTGCTGCTCGAAGGCTGTGGCAACGAAGCGGCGGCTACCCAGCTGCGCCAGCTGCAGGCACGTATCAGCTACCTGCGCGCCACCTCGGTGTCGCAGAGCAACCGCCGCAGCACCAGCAACCAGGAAATGGAGCGCATGGTCGAGGCGATCAAGAGCGGCGACCCGATCGCCGCCCACCAGGCCTCGGTGGATCATGTGCGCGCCGCGGCCAAGGTCGCCCTGGAGTACCTGGAAGCCAAGCAGGAAGGCGCCAAGGCCCGCGACATCGTCGCGCCCATCGGCCTCAAAGACCCGCGCATCGGGCGCTGACCGCCATGCCCAGCCCGCGCTTCTGTACCCAATGCGGCAGCGCGACCCTGGAGCGCCGCCGCCCGGCCGGCGATGACCACCACCGCCTGGTGTGCAGCGGTTGCGGGCACATCCACTACGAAAACCCGAAGATCATCACCGGCTGCATCATCGAGCAGGACGGTCGCTACCTGCTCTGCCAGCGCGCCATCGCCCCGCGCATCGGTACCTGGACGCTGCCCGCCGGCTTTATGGAAAACGGCGAGACCACCGAGGAAGCGGCCCTGCGCGAAGTGCGCGAGGAAGCCGGCGTGGTGGCGGAAATCACCTGCCCCTACTCGATCTTCAGCGTGCCGTCGATCAGCGAGGTGTACCTGATCTTCCGCGCCAGGCTGCTGCACGACACCGGCTACTTCGGCAGCGAAACCTCGGCCCGCCGCTTCTTCGCCCCCGAGGACATTCCCTGGGAGCAGATCTACTACCCGGCCATCCGGCAGATCCTGGAACGCTACATCGCCGAGCGCGAGACCGGCAGCTACGGCATCTACATGGGCAGCGACGACACCGGCAAGGTGCATTTCATTCGCTAGCGCGTTGTAGCGCCAAATGGCGCAAGTGGCCTTTCGTAGGGTGGACGACGCTTTACCCGTCCACCGCTCTGCGATCGCAATGGTGGACAAAAAGAGCGTTGTCCACCCTACGCTGGGAGCGGCCGCTTCTGTCTTGTAGCGGCCTCACCCATTGCACCGATCAACCCACCGAACTCGGCTTGCCCCCCGCCACCTCGGCAACCACGGCCTTCTTGGCCGCACGCGGCTTGAGCTGCCAGATGCCGAACATCACCAGCGCCAGCCCGGCCATCTGGTACGGCGAGATGGCTTCGCCGAGCAGCGCCCAGGCGGCGAAGATGGTCAGCACCGGGCCGAGATTGCCAACGGCGGCGGTATGGGTGGTGCCGATGCGCTGGATCGCCAGGGCCATCCAGTACACCGGCAACACCGTGGAAATCATCGCCATCAGCGCGGCGCACAGCCATACCTGGGCCGGTTGCGCGAGCATGCTGCCAATCGGTTCGGTGACCGCGAAATGCCCCAGCACCATCAGCGAAGACGCGCTGCCGGCCAGCCCGGCCAGGCGCATCGAGCCCAGGCGCTTCACCATCACCCCGGTGCCCAGGTAGTAGAGGGCATAGGTCACGGCGCTGGCGAACACCCAGAGCGAGCCGATGATCACCTGGCTGCCCATGTCGGTGGCGGCGATGTCGTGGATCAGCGCCACGCCAAGGCCCAGGTAACAGACCGCCATCGCCAGCAGCGTGCGGCGGCTGGGGCGTTCGCGAAAGGCGATCATCTGGAACACCAGCACCAGGGTCGGGTAGGTGAACAGGATCAACCGCTCCAGGCCCGCGCTGATGTACTGCAGACCGTAGAAGTCGAACAGGCTCGACAGGTAATAGCCGAACAGCGCCAGCACCACGACGCGGCCGCCGTCGCCTAGCGAGAAGCGCCCACCGGTGCCGCTGCGGCTCAGCCACACCAGCCACAGGAACAGCGGCAGCGCGAGGGTCATGCGCATCGCCAGCAGGGTGATCGCTTCCACGGGGGCGGCGGCATAGGCCAGCTTGACGAAGATCGCCTTCATGCTGAAGCCGGCGGCGGCAAGGATGGCGAACAGGCTGCCGTTGCTGGCGCAGCGCTGGAAAAAGGCGGGTGGGTTCATGGCGGTCTGGATCAGGGGCAGGGAACGGTTATTCTGATCCGAAAGGCGCCCGCCAAGAATCGGTATTTCCCTAAGGCTGCCTTCTGTTCTGGAGAACCCCCGTGCATTTCGATCTCGTGGACGTACGCCTGCTGGTCGCCATCGCGTCGAGCGGCAGCCTCAGCAAGGCGGCGGCCAGCTTTCCGGTGGCGGTGTCGGCGGCCAGCACCCGGCTGCGGCAGTTCGAGGAACGCTGCCAGGTCACCCTGTTCGTTCGCAGCGCCAACGGCATGGCCCCGACCCCTGCCGGGCGCCTGGTGCTCGAAGCCTGCCAGCGCATCCTCAACGAAACCCAGCGCCTGAAGGACCACCTGCAGGATCTGTCCGGCCAGCAACGGGTGGTGCTCAAGCTGTGCGCCTCCACCGTGGCCAACAGTACCTTTCTGCCGGCGGCGCTCGGTCCCTTCCTGGCCGACTACCCGGAGGTGGACCTGCAGCTCACCGAAGGCACCAGCCGCGCCATCCTGCGCAGCGTCCAGGTGGGGGAAATCGACCTGGGCGTCTACGACGGCAACCAGCCAACCGGCGGGCTGCTGTCCCTGCCGTTTCGCCATGATCGCCTGGTGCTGCTGGTGCCTCAAGGCCATGCCCTGGCTGGTCGGCGACAGGCCAAACTGGTGGAAGCGCTGAGCTTTCCCTATATCGGCCTGCCCGGCGAACGGGCGATGCAGCGCTTCATCGAGGACAAGGCGATCGCCGCCGGCATCGCCCTGCGCGTGCGGGTGCGGGCGCCGAGCTTCGACGCCATCGCCCAGCTGGTCGCCCAGGGCGCCGGCATCGCCATGCTGCCCGAGGCCGCAGCCTCACGGCTGGCCCAGGAGCTGCCGCTGACCCTGGTCGACATCGCCGACAGCTGGGCCAGCCGGGAATTGCGCCTGTGCATCCGCGACTGGCAGAGCCTGCCCTCCCATGCCCGCCAGTTGGTGAGCCACCTTTCCGGCGTTGTTCACCCGGGCTGAAAGGCCGCGTGCCAGCCCTGCAGCCCCCTGCATGGCCATCCGGAACGGACCATTCGCCAAAAAGCGCTTGCGAACGGAGCGTTCTGAGCGTACTAATTTGTACATGATTAGACAGGTTCGATTCGACAAGAAAACCCGTGTGGTTCGCGCCCTGGCCGAACGCATCGAACAGGGCGTGCTCGGCGCCGGTGAACGGCTGCCCGGTGAGCACGAGCTGGCGGCGGCCTTCGATGTCAGCCGCGGCACCCTGCGCGAGGCGCTTTCCGAACTCAAGCGACGCAATTACATCGGCACCCAGCCGGGCGTCGGCTCGGTGGTCACCTATGACGGCGTGCCCCTGCACCAGGGTGGCGGCTGGGCACAGGCCCTGGCCGCCGGTGGCGTGCAGGTGCAGACCGAGCTGCTGGGCATCAGCAGCGTGGAGCGCGAGGAATTCGCCGAACGCTTCGGCCGTGCCCGCTTCATGCTCGTCGAGCGCCGCCGGCGGGCCGCCGATGGCAGCCTGGTGTCGCTCGAGCGCGCACTGATTCCAGCCTGCGATGGCCTGGAATACCTCGCTGAAGAGGGCCTGCTCGAGGACTCGCTGACCGCCACCCTGGCCGCCCATGGCTATCGCGCCGGGCAGGGCAAGCAGTGGATCGGTGCCGCGCCGCTCGACATCGAGGCGGCCAGCCAGCTGCAACGCACGCCGGGCAGTGTGTTCCTCCGGGTGATCCGGGAAACCTTCGACAGCCGCGGGCGTTTCATGGAGCGCGTCGAGAGCTACCTGGACCCGCTGCACTTTCAACTTCATCTCGACTTCGGGGACGCCCAGTGAGCCATTTTTCCGCTGCGCGCGACCGCGCTCTCGGCGCCTTCCACGGCTTGGCTCTGGGCGATGCGCTCGGCATGCCGACCCAGTCGCTGTCACGCGAACAGATTCGCGCACGCTACGGCCGTATCGACGGCCTGATCGATGCCGATGCCGACCAACCCATCGCCCCGAACATGCCGGCCGGCGCGATCACCGACGATACCGAGCAGGCGATCCTGGTTGGCGAGCTGCTGGTTGCCGGCCAGGGCCGCATCGAACCCGCCATGCTCGCACGAAGCCTGATCGACTGGGAGGCGGCCATGCGCGCCAAGGGCTCCCAGGACCTGCTCGGCCCGTCGACCAAGCGTGCCATCGAGATGATTCTTGCCGGCGCCAGCCCGGAACAGGCCGGGCGCTTCGGCACCACCAATGGCGCGGCGATGCGCATTGCACCGGTGGGCATCGCCGCCGACGTGCGTGACCCCGAGCGCTTCATGCAGCAGGTGCTGCAGGCCTGCCAGGTAACCCACAACACCGGCCCGGGCATCGCCAGCGCCGCTGCCGTGGCGGCGGTGGTATCGGCGGGTATCAATGGCGACAACCTGGCCAGTGCCCTGGATAGCGGCGTCGCGGCCGCTCGCCAAGGCCAGCAGCTCGGCCACTGGGTGGCCGGCGGCGATATCGCCGCACGCATCGAGTGGACAGCGCGACTCTGCGCCGACGCCGCCCCCGAAGCACTGCCCGACTTGATCTACGAGGTGATCGGCACCTCGGTGGCGTCCCAGGAATCGGTGGTCGCGGCGTTCGCCCTGGCGCGCGCCGTCGCCGACGGCCAGCTGGCGCCCTACGAGGCCCTGTGCATGGCCGCCAGCCTGGGCGGCGACACCGACACCATCGCCGCCGTGCTCGGCGCCATGCTCGGCGCCGCCTTTGGCTTGGAGGCGTGGCCGAGAGAGGCGCTGGCGCAGGTCTGCGCGGTGAGCCAGATCGACCTGGCGCCCTTGACCGACCGGCTGCTGGCCTTGCGAACCACCTGAACCCCATGGGTGGCCGCCCATGCGGCCACCCAGCCCTGCCAACAACAACTATTGCAGGAGTCACGCCATGCGCGCATCCGAACAGGTGGGCCAGCTGGAAACCCGCGGCATCGAGCCGGTGCCCGAACATGAATGCAACGGCCACCCGTTGCAGCTGTTCTGGGTCTGGTTCGCGGCCAATATCAGCATCCTCGGCTTGCCGCTGGGCGCCACCCTGATCGCTTTCCAGGGCCTGTCGATCGGGCAGGCGCTGGTCGTCGCCATTCTCGGTGCCGGCGGCTCCTTCGCCATCGTCGGGCTGCTGTCGATCGCCGGTCGCCGAGGTCGCGCGCCAAGCCTGACGCTGTCCCGGGCGATCTTCGGCATGCGCGGCAATATCGGCCCGACCCTGGTGTCGCTCGGCTCGCGCCTGGGCTGGGAGACGGTCAACACCACCACGGCGGCCTTCGTGCTGCTGTCTCTGGTGTCGATCATCCAGGGCACGCCGGTGGAGGCCAAGTCCGCGCCCTTTCTCACCCTGCTGTTCATCGGCCTGTTCGTGCTGCTGACCCTGTGCGTCTCCGGCCTCGGCCATGCCACCCTGCTGGTGATCCAGAAGTGGGCCACCTGGGTGTTCGGCGCGCTGAACCTGGTGGTCGGCGGCTTTCTCGCCCTGCACATCGACTGGGCACTGGTATGGGCGGCCACCCCGGCGCCGCTGTCCGCCGTGCTGATCGGCGTCGGCACCATGGCGGCCGGTACGGGTATCGGCTGGGCCAATGCCGGCGCCGACATGTCGCGCTACCAGCACAAGAGCGTTCGCGCGGCCGGGCTGGTGGCCTCCGCGGCCTTTGGCGCAGGGATCCCGCTGGTGCTGCTGATCACCCTGGGCGGCCTGATCTCGGTGGGCAACGACCACCTGGCCTCGGCGACCGACCCCATCGTGGCGATTCGCGAACTGCTGCCGACCTGGATGGCCGTGCCCTACCTGATCACCGCGTTCGGCGGCCTGCTGTTGTCCAACAACCTGTCGGTGTATTCCGCGGGCCTCACCACCCTGACCCTCGGCCTCAAGGTCAAGCGGGTCTACGCCGTGGTGGTGGATATCGTGGTGATCTTCATCGGCTCGATCTACTTCATGCTGATCGCCGAGAGCTTCTACGGCCCGTTCATCACCTTCATCTCCATGCTCGCGGTGCCGATCACCGCCTGGGTGGGCATCTTCCTGGTCGACCTGCGCCACCGCCAGCGCTATGAGCCAGCCGACCTGATGAACGTCAGCCCGAGCAGCGCCTATTGGTACGCCGGTGGCGTGGAATGGCGCGCCCTGGGTGCCTGGGCGCTGGCGATCGTGCTGGGCTTCAGCTTCACCACGGTGAAGATCGGCGCCGACAACGTGCTGTTCCACGGCTGGCTGGCCGATTCCTGGTTTGGCCAGAATGGCCTGGGCTGGATCGTCACCTTCGTCGTCGCCGGTGGCCTCTATGGGTTGCTCGGTGGCTGCCGTGACCGCCGTGCCGCGGTGACCCACGAGGCCGCCCATGGCCGCTAGGTTGCTGTACACCGGCCAGGTGGTCGTCGACCTGGTGATGAGCGTCAGCGCCCTGCCAGCGACGGGCCAGGATGTGCTGGCCAGCAGCGCGGCCTTCGAAGTGGGTGGCGGCTTCAACGTGATGGCCGCCGCCGCACGCCATGGCCTGAGCACCTGCTACCTGGGCCGGCACGGGATCGGCCGCTTCGGCGACATGGCGCGCCAGGCCATGCAGGCCGAGGGCATCGACTGTCGGCTGGCGCCAAGCGATGACGGCGACACCGGCCTGTGCGTGGCGCTGACCGATGCCAGCGCCGAGCGCTCGTTCATCACCCGCGTCGGCGCCGAAGGCGTGTTGCAGGCCGAGGATCTCGACAGCGAAACCGCCACGGCCGATGACTGGGTGATGGTCAGCGGCTACAGCCTGCTGCACGCCGACAAGGCGGGCCCGCTGCTGAATTGGCTGCAGCAGGGCGGCGTTGCAGGTGCCCTGGTGTTCGACCCCGGCCCGCTGGCCTGTAACCCGGATATCCCTGGCGCCGAGCAGTTGCTGGCGCGGCTGGCGATCTGGAGCAGCAACCGTGAAGAAGCCCTGCAATTCACCGCCGCTGAAAACCTGGAGCAGGCGCTGCAACGGCTCACGGCGCGCCTGCCTCAGGGCGCGCTGGTGATCCTGCGCGACGGCCCCCAGGGCTGCTGGCTGGCCCGGGACGACTGGCGCCTGCAGGTACCGGGCTTTGCCGTGACTGCACTGGATACCAATGGCGCCGGTGATGCGCATATCGGCGTATTGCTGGCCAGCCTGGCGGCCGGGCTACCCGAGCCAGCCGCCGCCGCGCGCGCCAACGCCGCAGCGGCCATTGCGGTCACCCGGCATGGCCCGGCGACCTGTCCGACGGCGGGCGAACTCGATGCCTTTCTGGCCGAACAGGCCGTGGGCTGACACGGGCAGGCCGTTCAGCCTGCTGAAGGCGTCGCCCTCGATGGCCCGCGAGCGACTCCAGGTTGATCGAGGGCTGTACCCCAGGGGCCTACCCGATCAGGGCGCCATCCCCTCGACAATGATCACTTCCGACCGCGCCGCACCGGCCCGGTGGCTGCTCGCCTCCTGATAGGCCTCGGAGCGGTAGCAGGCGAGCGCCTGCTCGTACGATTCAAACTCGATCACCACGCTGCGCTGAGGCGTGTCACGGCCTTCCTGCGCTTCCGAACGCCCACCGCGGGCGAGAAACCTGCCGCCGAATGCGGCGAACGCCGCCGGGGCGCGCCGGGTGTATTCGACGTAGCGCTCGGGGTCGGTAACGTCCACGTGCGCGATCCAGTAACCCTTCATGGTCGACCTCCTTTAACTTGATTTCGTATTACGGTATACCATAATTCAAAATAACCAGACCTGCGAGAACCGCCATGCCCTTCCATCCCATCCGTGATCTCATCGATGACTTCCGCCAGGGCAAGATGGTCCTGCTGGTGGACGACGAAGACCGCGAGAACGAGGGCGACCTGCTGCTCGCCGCCGAATTCTGCACCCCCCAGGCGATCAATTTCATGGCCCGCGAAGCCCGCGGCCTGATCTGCCTGACCCTTACCGACGAGCACTGCCAGCGCCTCGGCCTGGAACAGATGGTGCCCAGCAACGGTAGCGTATTTTCCACCGCCTTCACCGTGTCCATCGAGGCCGCCAGCGGCATCAGCACCGGCATTTCCGCTGCCGACCGTGCCCACACGGTGCTGACCGCCGTGGCGCCGGGCGCGACCGCAGCCGATCTGGTGCAGCCTGGGCATATCTTCCCGCTGCGCGCCAAGGAAGGCGGTGTGCTGACCCGCGCCGGGCATACCGAGGCCGGCTGCGACCTGGCGCGGCTGGCCGGCCTGACGCCCGCCGCAGTGATCGTCGAGGTGATGAACGAGGACGGCAGCATGGCCCGTCGCCCCGAGCTGGAAGCCTTTGCCCACGCCCATGGCATCAGGATCGGCACCATCGCCGACCTGATCCAGTACCGCCTGAGCACCGAACACACCATCACCCGCATCGGCGAGCGCGAGCTGCCCACGGTGCATGGCGAATTCCGCCTGATCACCTATGAAGACCGCATCGCCGGCGGCGTGCACATGGCCATGGTGATGGGCGACATCCGCCATGACGAGCCGACCCTGGCGCGGGTTCACGCCATCGACCCGCTGCGCGATCTGGTCGGCGCCGAGTACACCGGCCCGCGCAGCTGGACGCTGTGGGCCGCCCTGGAGCGCATCGCCGCAGACGGCAAGGGCGTGGTCGTGGTGCTGGCCAACCATGAGTCGTCGCAGGCCCTGCTCGACCGGGTTCCGCAGCTGACCCAGCCGCAGCGGCCATTCAACCGTGGGCAGAGCCGGGTGTATTCGGAGGTCGGTACCGGGGCGCAGATCTTGCAGGACCTGGGCGTCGGCAAGCTGCGCCACCTCGGCCCGCCGCTCAAGTACGCGGGACTCGCCGGTTACGAGCTGGAGGTGGTGGAAACAGTGCCGTTCGAGTGATGGACGACCCGTTGTACGAACGCAACACCTTGTATGGCAAATCGCTTGCGCATAGTTTGGAATACCATAATATGATATCCCTAAGGCCAGTCAGTTTATCCTGTGCCCCGCAAGGGACAACGACAAACACAGCACTCGATACAGGCCGCCATTAAAGATCCCTTGGATCCACTGCTCCGGTTAAGCGGGCAAACGCCCGCTTGCGCACAAACACAACAAAGAGGGCAAGAAAGATGGTGTTTATCAAAGGTGTTACCTCGGTGCTCGCCGCGAGCCTCCTGAGTGCTGCAATCACGACCAGCGCCTCGGCGGAAACCGTCAATTTCGTCAGTTGGGGCGGTACCACCCAGGATGCGCAGAAGGCCGCCTGGGCCGACCCCTTCACCCGCGACACCAAGATCACCGTCGTCCAGGATGGCCCGACCGATTACGGTAAGCTCAAGGCCATGGTGGAGAGCGGCAACGTGCAGTGGGACGTGGTCGACGTGGAAGCCGACTTCGCCCTGCGCGCCGCGGCCGAAGGCCTGCTCGAACCGCTGGACTTCAACGTCATCGAGCGTGATCGCATCGATCCGCGCTTCGTCAACGACCACGGCGTCGGCTCGTTCTTCTTCTCCTTCGTGCTCGGCTACAACGAAGGCAAGGTCGGCGGCCAGAAGCCTGAGGACTGGAGCGCGCTGTTCGACACCGCCACCTACCCCGGCAAACGTGCCCTGTACAAATGGCCGAGCCCCGGGGTGCTGGAACTGGCCCTGTTGGCCGACGGTGTGGAAAAGGACAAGCTGTACCCGCTGGATCTGGACCGCGCCTTCAAGAAACTCGACACCATCAAGAAGGACATCGTCTGGTGGGGCGGTGGCGCGCAGTCGCAGCAATTGCTGGCCTCCGGCGAGGCGAGCATGGGCCAGTTCTGGAACGGCCGTATCCACGCCCTGCAGGAAGACGGTGCGCCGGTGGCGGCGAGCTGGAAGCAGAACCTGGTCATGGCCGACATGCTGGTCATTCCCAAGGGCGCCAAGAACAAGGAGGCGGCCATGAAGTTTCTGGCCAACGCCAGCAGCGCCAAGAGCCAGGCCGACTTCTCCAACCTGACCGCCTACGCCCCGGTCAACCTGGACAGCGTGGCGCGCCTGGACTCGGTGCTGGCGGAAAACCTGCCGACCGCCCACGAGGCTGACCAGATTACCCTGGACTACGCCTACTGGGCCAAGAACGGCGCGCAGATCGCCACCCGCTGGAACGAATGGCTGGTGAAATGAGATGACCGCGCTCCGTACCCCCGAGGTCGGTGCAGCAGACCGTCAGCGTGGCAACGCTGACGGCAACCCGGAACGGGCAGCGCGCTGGCGCGGTGCCCCGTACCTGCTGCCGGCCCTGCTGTTTCTCGGCTTGTTCTTCCTGGCGCCGCTGGTCAGCCTGCTGCTGCGCGGCGTGCTGGAGCCGGAGCCAGGCCTGGGCAACTATGCCCAGCTGTTCGCCAACTCGGCCTACTCCAAGGTGCTGTTCAACACCTTCGCGGTGGCCGGGCTGGTCACCCTGATCAGCCTGCTGCTGGGTTTTCCCCTGGCCTGGGCGATCACCCTGATGCCACGCGGCTGGGGTCGCTGGCTGCTGAACATCGTGCTGCTGTCGATGTGGACCAGCCTGCTGGCGCGTACCTATTCGTGGCTGGTGCTGCTGCAGTCCTCGGGGGTGGTCAACAAATTCCTGATGGGCCTGGGCATCATCGATCAACCCCTGGCGATGGTGCACAACCTGACCGGTGTGGTGATCGGCATGAGCTACATCATGATTCCGTTCATCGTGCTGCCGTTGCAGGCGACCATGAGCGCCATCGATCCGATGGTGCTGCAGGCCGGCTCGATCTGCGGTGCCAGCCCATGGCGCAACTTCTTCAAGGTGTTCATTCCGCTGTGCCGGCCGGGCATTTTCAGCGGCGCTCTGATGGTCTTCGTGATGTCCCTCGGCTACTACGTGACCCCGGCGCTGCTAGGCGGCGCGCAGAACATGATGCTGCCCGAATTCATCATCCAGCAGGTGCAATCGTTCCTCAACTGGGGCATCGCCAGTGCGGCAGCAGCCTTGCTGATCCTCATCACCCTGGTGCTGTTCTACGTCTACCTGAAGCTGCAACCGGAATCGCCGGTCGCATCCAGCACTGCGAGGTAAGTCGTCATGCTGCTGTCACCCAATGCCATGGGTCGTGGCCTGCGCTACGGCCTGGGCGCGACCACTGCGCTGATCGCCGTGTTCCTGCTGCTGCCGATTCTGTTCATCGTGCTGCTGTCGTTCGGCTCTTCACAGTGGCTGGTGTTTCCGCCACCGGGCTGGACCTTCAAGTGGTACGGGCAGTTCTTTTCCAACGCCCAGTGGATGGACTCGGCCCTGGTCAGCCTCAAGGTGGCGCTGCTCACCACCGTGTGCGCCCTGGCCATCGGCCTGCCCAGCGCCTTCGCCCTGGTGCGCGGCAAGTTTCCCGGCCGTGAACTGCTCTATGCGCTGTTCACCCTGCCGATGATCGTGCCACTGGTGATCATCGCCGTGGCGGTGTACGCGCTGTTTCTCAAGCTCGGCTACACCGGCACGCTGTTCGCTTTCGTGGTCAGCCACGTGATCGTCGCGCTGCCGTTCACCATCATTTCGATCATCAACTCGCTGAAGCTGTTCGACCAGTCCATCGAAGATGCCGCGGTGATCTGCGGCGCCACGCGCCTGCAGGCCATCGTCAAGGTGACCTTCCCGGCGATTCGCCCGGGCCTGGTAGCCGGCGGCCTGTTCGCCTTCCTGGTGTCCTGGGACGAGGTGGTGCTCAGCGTGATGATGGCCAGCCCCGGCCTGCAGACGCTGCCGGTGAAGATGTGGACGACGCTGCGCCAGGATCTCACCCCGGTGATTGCCGTCGCCTCGACGCTGCTGATCGCCCTTTCCCTGCTGGTCATGTTCATTGCCGCCATTGCACGCCGGCGCGCCGAAGCCAAGGGCTGAGCGCCGAGGAGAACCCCATGAGTGCCGTCATCAAAGAACAACAGGCCCCCCAGACCCTGGTCAGCCTGCGCAACCTGAACAAGCACTACGGCGACTTCACCGCTGTGGACAACATTTCCCTGGATATCCAGGACGGCGAGTTCCTGACCTTCCTCGGTTCCAGCGGCTCGGGCAAGAGCACCACGCTGTCGATGCTGGCCGGCTTCGAAACGCCCAGCTCGGGGGAAATCCTCGTGGAGGGCAAATCCCTGGTCAACGTGCCACCGCACAAGCGCGATATCGGCATGGTGTTCCAGCGCTATTCACTGTTCCCGCACCTCAACGTGCGTGACAATATCGCCTTCCCCCTGGGCATCCGCAAGCTCAGCGCCGACGAGCAGAAGCGCAAGGTCGACGCCATGCTCAAGCTGGTGCAGCTGGAAGCCTTCGCCCACCGCCGCCCGTCGCAGATGTCCGGCGGCCAGCAGCAGCGCGTGGCCATCGCCCGGGCGCTGGTCTACGAGCCGCGCATCCTGCTGATGGACGAACCCCTCGGCGCCCTGGACAAGAAGCTGCGCGAGGACCTGCAGGACGAGCTGCGCCACCTGCACCGCCGCCTGGGCATCACCATCGTCTACGTGACCCACGACCAGGAAGAAGCCATGCGCCTGTCCCAGCGCATCGCCATCTTCAGCCACGGCAGGATCGTCGGCCTGGGCACCGGCTATGACCTCTACCAGAATCCGCCGAACGCCTTCGTCGCCTCGTTCCTGGGCAACTCCAACTTCTTGCGCGCGAAAGTCAGTAGCCAGGCCGCCGTGCAGTTCGAGCAGCAGAGCCTGGCCATCACCCCAACGGCCAACCTGAACAACGATCAGGAGGTGCTGCTGATGCTGCGCCCGGAAAAGGCCCAGGTGCTGCCCCTGGACGTCGCCGCGCAAACCCCGCTACCGGCCGGCTGGAACGAGATCGCCGTGCAGGTCGCCGAAGTGGTGTTCCTGGGCGAGAGCCTGACCTGCCACGTGGTCACGCCGGGCGGCTGCCACCTGACCCTGAAAGCCATGGGCAGCGGCCTGCAACCGCTGCAACCCGGTGCCCAGGCCAAGGTGCGCTGGGCGGCCAGCGAGGCCTGCCTGTATGACAGCTGGAACGAGAGTGATCTGAACAAGGGTGCCGGGGCGCATTGAGCCGCTGCCCAATGCAGGTGTGAGGATCTCGCGCGATCCTGGGGAGCTGTGACCTCGCGGCGAATGGCAGTCACGACGCCGCTTTTTCAGGATGGCCATGATCGCTTCGCCCCGGGGCGGGGCTCCTACGGGTTTGAGTGATCTCTCACGATCCTGTGGGAGAAGCGCATCGTGCACCGCTCCCACACTGGATCACTGAAAGCCCCCTCGAGCGTTACATCTGCCCCTGGCAAGTGGTACTGCTTTTCCCACGCCACGCCAGCGCGCCCGGCGGCCGACACTGCCGCTGCCCGCCGCAGCGCTTCGGGCAATCTGGAGCGCATCTTGCAATGTGCCAGTACGGCGCGTGACCGCGGCGTCTTCGCCAAGTCGGCAGCCAAGGGCATCTTCAATTGTTCGGGAGGGATTTCCATGCGCACATTGCTGGCCATGCTGCTGGGACTGCAGCTGTTATCCACCGCTCACGCCGAGCAGAGCCTCACCTTCGTCAGTTGGGGCGGCAGCACCCAGGCCGCGCAGACCCGCGCCTGGAGCGAACCCTTCACCGAGCAGACCGGCATTCGCGTCGACCAGGCCGGGCCCACCGACTACGCGGCCTTCAAGGCCATGGTGGAAAGCGGCAAGGTCACCTGGGACGTGGTCGACGTGGAGGCGGACTTCGCCCTGCGTGCCGGCCGTGAAGGCCTGCTCGAGCCACTGGACTTCAAGCAGATCGCCAAGCGCACCATCGACCCGCGCTTCGTCACCATCTACGGCACCGGCTCGTTCTACTTCTCGTTTATCCTCGGCTACAACACCAGTGTATTGAATGAAGCGCCCCAGGATTGGGCAGCGCTGTTCGATACCCGTGCCTTTCCCGGCAAGCGTGCGCTGTACAAATGGTCGAGCCCCGGTGTGCTGGAGATTGCCCTGCTCGCCGACGGGGTGAGCGCCGACGAGCTGTACCCGCTGGACCTGGATCGCGCGTTCAACAAGCTCGACAGCATCAAGGACAATATCGCCTGGTGGGGCAGTGGCGACGAGTCACAGCAATTGCTTTCGTCCGGGACGGCCAGCCTGGGCATGTTCTGGAACGGCCGGGTCAATGCCCTGCGCGATCAGGGCGCACCGGTGGCCATCAACTGGCAGCAGAACCTGGTGACCGGCGACTTCCTGGTCATCCCCCGCGGCTCGCCCAACGTCGAGGCGGCGCGGGCCTTTATCGCCCATGCCAACAGCCCCAAGGCGCAGGCGGACTTTTCCTCGCTGACCGGCTACGCGCCCGTCAACCTCGGGGCCTCGGCGTTGGTCGATCCCAAGCTCGCCGAGAACCAGCCGGGCGCCCACAAAGCCGGGCAGATCACCCTCGATTTCAAATACTGGAGCCTCAACGGCGAGCGCATCGCCGAACGCTGGTACGCCTGGCAGGCCGCCAGCGACTGACGCTTTTCGACAGGAGGGGTCTCGGGTACTCGCCAAAGTATTTTATATTATGGTATACCATAGACCATGAGTCACCTGATCCTGCAGGTGGCCACTCCCGACGGCGCCTTGCGCCTGGGGCCTTACAAGAATCGAGGAACGCGACATGAAATTCTCTTTGTTCGTCCACATGGAACGCTACGACCAGGAAGTCGGCCACCGTGAGCTGTTCGAACAGCTCACCGAGCTCACCCTGCTGGCCGAGGCCGGCGGCTTCAGCACCGTGTGGATCGGCGAACACCACGCCATGGAATACACCATCTCGCCGAGCCCGATGCCGATCCTGGCCTACCTGGCCGCACGCACCGACACCATCCGCCTGGGCGCCGGCACCATCATCGCGCCGTTCTGGAACCCGATCCGCGTGGCCGGCGAATGCGCCCTGCTCGACGTGATCAGCAACGGTCGTATGGAGGTGGGCCTGGCCCGTGGCGCCTACCAGTTCGAATTCGACCGCATGGCCGGCGGCATGCCGGCCACCGACGGCGGCAAGGCGCTGCGCGAGATGGTCCCGGTGGTGCGCAAGCTGTGGGAAGGCGACTACGCCCATGACGGCGAGGTCTACAAATTCCCTACCTCCACCAGCGTACCCAAGCCGTTCAACGCCCAGCCGCCGATGTGGATCGCTGCCCGCGACCCGGACTCCCACAACTTCGCCGTGGCCAATGGCTGCAACGTGATGGTCACGCCGCTGATGAAAGGCGACGAGGAAGTGGTCGACCTGAACGACAAGTTCAACGCCGCCCTGGCCAACAACCCGGACGTGCCGCGCCCGCAACTGATGGTGCTGCGCCACACCCACGTGCACCTGGCCGATGATCCGGAAGGCTGGAAGGTCGGCGCCGCCGCCATCTCGCGCTTCTACCGCACCTTCGATGCCTGGTTCGGCAACAAGACCGCCCCGGTGAACGGCTTCCTGGAGCCGAGCCCGGAGTCCAAGTTCGCCGAAGTGCCGGCGTTCGAGCTGGAGAACATCCGCAAGAACACCATGATCGGTACCCCCGAAGAGATCATCGCGCGCATCCGTCACTACCAGGAGCTGGGCGTCGACGAATTCAGCTTCTGGGCCGACAACAGCCTGCCCTACGCCGAGAAGAAAAAGTCCCTGGAGCTGTTCATCCAGCACGTGGTGCCAGCCTTCCGCTGAGCCTCACCCCGCACAGCCCGGCGCCGCGCCGGGCTGCTGCAACGATCGAAAACGCTGCTATCCCAATAAAGACAAGAAGTAGGTTTTTCCCATGTTGTTGCGTGCCTTTCCAATGCCTTACCCCTGCCCGTTCTCCATTGCCGGCGGCCTTGCCCGCCGCGAGCGCGGCTGACCCCAGCCACGACACCCCACGCATCCACCCGGCGCTGCCCGCCCTGTGCGCACCGTGCCGCTACCGCTTTGCGCAGGAGAACCCGACATGTCCCACTCCACTGCTCCGCAAGAACTCGTCGAAAGCAACAGCGTCGGCCAGGTGGCCGATGCCGATCGTCACGGCCGCGTCCGTGACCTGTTCACCCTCTGGTTCAGCACCAACATCGCGCCGCTGCCCATCGTCACCGGTGCCATGGCCGTGCAGGTGTTCCACCTGAGCATCGGCTGGGCGATCTGCGCCATCCTGGTTGGCCACCTGCTTGGTGGCATCGTGCTTGGCCTGGCTTCGGCCCAGGGGCCGCAGATGGGCCTGCCGCAGATGCTGCAGAGCCGTGGTCAGTTCGGCCGCTACGGCGCGCTGCTGGTGGTGGTGATCGCCGCGGTGCTGTACATCGGCTTCTTCATTTCCAACTGCGTGCTGGCCGGCAAATCCATCCACAGCGTGGCGCCGGACCTGCCCCTGCCCGCCGCCGTGCTGATCGGCGCCTGCGCCGCGACGCTGATCGGCATTCTGGGCTACAACTTCATCCACACCCTCAACCGTATCGGCACCTGGGTGATGGGCATCGGCCTGCTCGCCGGCTTCATCGCCCTGTTCGCCAACGGCCTGCCGGCGGACTTCGCCAGCCGCGGCGGCTTCAACCTGGCCGGCTGGCTGGCGATGGCCTCGCTGGGCGCCATCTGGCAGATCTCCTTCGCGCCCTACACCTCGGACTATTCGCGCTACCTGCCGCGCAACGTGGGCATCTGGAAGCCGTTTGTCGCCACCTACTGCGGCGCCGTACTGGGTACCGCGCTGTGCTTCATCTTCGGCACCCTGGTGGCGCTGTCGGTGAGCGCCGAGACCGACACCATGGATGCGGTGAAGCAGAGCACCGGCGTGTTCGGCCCGGTGCTCATGGTGCTGTTCATCCTCAGCATCATCAGCCACAACGCCCTGAACCTGTATGGCGCGGTATTGGCGCTGATCACCTCGGTGCAGACCTTCGCCGCCGACTGGGCACCCAGCCGCCAGGCCCGGGTGGCCCTTTCGGCGATCCTGCTGGTGGCCTGCTGCGTGGTTGCGGTAACCGCGCCGGCGGACTTCATCGCGCGCTTCATGCAGCTGATCCTGGCGATGATGATCGTGCTGGTGCCCTGGGCGGTGATCAACCTCGCCGACTTCTACCTGGTACAGAAGCAGCGCTATCACATTCCCTCGCTGTTCGACGCCACGGGTGGCATCTACGGGCGCTTCAACCCCAACGCGGTCAGCGCCTACGCCATCGGCATCCTGGTCCAGCTGCCGTTCGCGGTCACGCCGATCTATACCGGCCCCATCGCCAGCAAGCTCGACGGCGTCGACCTGTCGTGGCTGGTGGCGATCATCGTTACCCTGCCGCTGTACCTGCTGCTGTCGCGTCGCGACACGGCCTACCGCCGTCAGCAGATCTCCACCTTGGCCAACGCCGCCGGCTGACAGATTCACCGCATGAAAAAGCCCCCGCTGGTGCACACCGGCGGGGGCTTTGTGTTTTCACGCCATGGCGCCAGCGACGCCCTGTTCGTTCAGGTATAAGCTCGCTCCCCGTGCTGGCTGATGTCCAGCCCCTGTTGCTCGACCTCCTCGCTGACCCGCAGGCCGCGAGTCAGCAGGCTGGTTAACTTGAGCAGGATGAAGGTCACCGCGGCGCAGTAGACGATGGTGAACAGCACGCTCTTGGCCTGGATCAGTACCTGCGGACCAATGTCGATTTCCTGAAAACCGCCCAGAGACGTCGAGGCGAACACGCCGGTCAGAATCGAACCGACGATACCGCCCACGCCATGCAGGCCGAAGGCGTCGAGCGAGTCGTCATAGCCCAGCGAACGCTTGAGCCCGGCAACCGCGAAGAAGCAGATCACCCCGGTGATGAAGCCCATGACCAGCGCCCCACCCGGCCCGACGAAACCACAGGCCGGCGTGATGGTAATCAGCCCGGCCAGGGCGCCGGATGCCGCACCAAGGGCGCTGGGCTTACCGGTTTTCCACACTTCCACCGCCAACCAGCCGACGATGCCTGAGCAGGCCGCGACCTGAGTGGTGAGCATGGCCATGCCGGCATTGGCACTGGCTGCCACTGCCGAGCCGACGTTGAAACCAAACCAGCCGACCCACAGCAAGGCAGCGCCGGTCAGGGCGAAGCCCATGTTGTGCGGCGGCATCGCCGTGGTGGGATAGCCCTTGCGCTTGCCCAGCACCAAGCAGGCGACCAGCCCGGCCACACCGGAGTTGATGTGTACCACGGTGCCGCCGGCGAACTCGAGAATGCCCCAGTCCCACAACAGGCCGCCCGGCCCGCTCCAGGCCATGTGCGCCAGCGGGATATAGCAGAAGGTGAACCACAATGCGGCGAACAGCACGACAGCCGAGAACTTCATGCGCTCGGCGAAGGCGCCGGCGATGATCATCGGCGTGATCAGGGCGAAGGTCATCTGGAAGGTGGCGAACACGCTCTCCGGAATGGCTGCGGTCAGGCTCTCGCGGCTCAGATCGATCAGCAGGAAATGCTCGAAACCGCCAATCAGGCTGCGCAGGTTGATCACACCTTCTTCCATGCCCGTGGTATCTGCGAACAGGGTGTAGCCATAGATCACCCAGAGCATGCCGATCACCCCAGCCACGGCGAAGCACTGGGTGAATACCGATAGCAGGTTCTTGGCCCGCACCATGCCGCCATAGAAAAGGGCCAGGCCCGGCACCAGCATCATCAGCACCAGCACGGTGGAAACCATCATCCAGGCCGTGTCGCCGCTGTCGAGCGTGGCCTCTTGCGCACTGGCCAGGCCTGGTAGCGATGCCAGCGCCAGCAAGACAGCTTTCGTTGTTCGTTCACCCATCATGTCGATTCCTTGCAGTTGAAGTTGGAAGGATCGGCAGTAGAAAAAGACGGCGGCGACCGCGGCTCTGCTGGCGCGTGTCGGACAAACGAAAACGCCCGGGGAAAGTCCGCCGGGCGTGGTTAGAAGGTGCTCAATACTGCTGACCAGGCACCCAATTGGTGCCGGCCAACGGCACGCGGGCCATGGCGGCGGACTCGACGGTTAGCGCCACCAGATCCTCAGGATCGAGGTTGTGCAGGTGGCTCTTGCCGCAGGCACGGGCCATGGTCTGCGCTTCGAGCACCAGCACACGCAAGTAGTTTGCCAGGCGGCGGCCACCCTCGACCGGATCGAGGCGTTTGGACAGCTCCGGATCCTGTGTGGTGATGCCGGCCGGGTCGCGGCCGTTCTGCCAGTCATCGTAGAAGCCGGCAGCCGAGCCGATCTTCTTCAGCTCGTCGTCCAGACGCGGGTGGTTGTCGCCCAGGGCGATCAGCGCCGCCGTGCCGATAGCCACCGCATCGGCGCCCAGTGCCATGGCCTTGGCCACATCGGCGCCGTTGCGGATGCCGCCTGAGACGATCAACTGAACCGTGCGGTGCATGCCCATTTCCTGCAGCGCCTGCACGGCTTGCGGAATGGCCGGCAGAATCGGGATACCGACGTGTTCGATGAACACTTCCTGAGTCGCCGCCGTGCCGCCCTGCATGCCGTCGAGGACGATCACGTCGGCGCCGGCCTTAACCGCCAGCTTCACGTCGTAGTATGGCCGGCTGGCGCCGATCTTCACGTAGATGGGTTTTTCCCAGTCGGTGATTTCGCGAATCTCGGCGATCTTGATCGCCAGGTCGTCCGGGCCTGTCCAGTCCGGGTGACGACAGGCGCTGCGCTGGTCGACGCCAATCGGCAAGGTACGCATACCGGCCACACGCTCGGTGACTTTCATGCCCAGCAGCATGCCGCCACCGCCCGGCTTGGCGCCCTGGCCAAGGACGATTTCGATGGCATCGGCCTTGCGCAGGTCGTCGGGGTTCATGCCGTAGCGCGAGGGCAGGTACTGATAGACCAGATGCTGGGACTGGCCGCGTTCTTCCGGGGTCATGCCGCCGTCGCCGGTGGTGGTGCTGGTGCCGGCGATGCTGGCGCCACGCCCCAGGGCTTCCTTGGCGTTGGCCGACAGCGCGCCGAAGCTCATGCCGGCGATGGTCACAGGAATCTTCAGGTGCAGCGGCTTCTTGGCGAAGCGGTTGCCGAGGATCACGTCGGTGCCGCACTTCTCGCGGTAGCCCTCCAGCGGGTAGCGCGACACGCTGGCGCCGAGCAGCAGCAGGTCATCGAAGTGCGGCAGCTTGCGCTTGGTGCCGCCGCCACGGATGTCATAGATACCGGTTTCGGCGGCGCGCTGGATTTCCTGGATGGCCAGGCGGTCGAAGGTGGCCGATTCGCGCAGCACGGGGGATTGTTTGTCGCTCATGATGAGGCTCCTGATCAGTACGCGCTGGCGTTATCGACTTTGAAGTTGTACAGCTGACGGGCCGAGCCGTAGCGTTTGAAATCGGCGGCGTTCTCCTTGAAGCCGGCGCGATTGAGCAGCGCTTGTAGCTCTTCGATGTGCTCGGGGCGCATCTCTTTCTCGATGCAGTCCGACCCCAGTGACTCGACGCTGCCTTTGACGAATATCTTGGTTTCGTACAGTGAATCGCCCAACGCATCGCCCGCATCACCACATACAACCAAGCGCCCCGCCTGGCCCATAAAGCAGCTCATGTGGCCGATGCTGCCGCCGACCACGATGTCGATGCCCTTCATGGAAATGCCGCAACGGGCACCGGCATCACCCTCGATGACCAGCAGGCCGCCATGGGCGGTCGCACCGGCGGCCTGGGAGGCGCTGCCCTTGACGCGTACATACCCACTCATCATGTTCTCGGCGCAGCCCACGCCGACGTTGCCATGCACGGTGATCGAAGCTTTCTGGTTCATGCCCGCGCAGTAGTAGCCGGCATGCCCCTGGATATCGATGGAGATGGCTTCGTTGACGCCGACCGCCAGGTTGTGGGCGCCATTAGGGTGAGCCACCAGCCACTCGCGCTCTTCGACAGCTTTGGCCTGGTCGTGCAGGGCCTGGTTGAGGTCACGCACACTGGCGCTGGAAAGATCGATGGTTTTCATGCGGCGTGCTCCTGCTTGCGTTCCCAGATGTACAGAGTGGCGGGAACCGGTTCCCATACCTTGGCCTTGTCGATGCCCGGCAGGCTCGACAGCGCCTGATACTCGGAGGCCATCGCGACGTAGTCATCGGTCTCGGCGAGGATTGCCGGCTTGCAGGCGATCGGGTCGCGGATCACCGCGAAACCGTTGCGGGTGCCGATGGCAAAAGTGAAGAAACCGTCCAGCGTTTCCAGCGAGCTATCCAGCGCCTGCTTCAGCGAGTCGCCCTGCTGCAGACGCCAGGCCAGGTAACCGGCAGCGACCTCGGTGTCGTTCTCGGTCTCGAAGTGGATGCCTTCGCGGCGCAATTGCTGACGCAGGCGGAAGTGGTTGGACAGCGAGCCGTTGTGCACCAGGCACAGGTCGGCGCCGGTGGAGAACGGGTGGCTGCCTTCCATGGTCACCGCACTTTCGGTGGCCATGCGGGTGTGGCCGATGATGTGGCTGCCCTTCATCGAGGCCAGGCCGAAGCGCTCGGAAATCTCCCGCGGCAAGCCCATGCCCTTGAGGATCTCGATGCTCTGCCCGGCACTCATGATGCGCACGCTCGGCGCCAGCTCGGTCAACACAGCGCGTATGGAGGCTTCTTCGGCCTTGATCTTGAGCACGATGGCGCTGGCGTTCTGGAACCAGTCCAGCTCGGCACCGAGCTTTTCCTTGACGGCGCCCACCAGGGCGGCGAAATCGTAGCCCTCCGTGGCGGCCTGCAGGGTCAGCTTGATCCAGCCATCGGCAACCTCATCGCCATAGACGGCGAAGCCGGCGCTGTCCGGGCCGCGGTCGGTCATGGCTTCAAGCATCGGTTCGAAAAGCTTGCCGAGCTGTGATTCCAGCTGCGGATTTTTCAGGTAAAGCCCCACGATTCCACACATAGCTAAAACTCCTGGGCAGAAGGCGCCCTACCCACGGGCGGGCGCCGGAAAACGGTTGAACGGACGGGTCGGATCAGAAGAATTCGGTGTAGCGCTTGATCTCCCAGTCGGAGACGTGACGGCTGTACTCCACCCATTCCATGCGCTTGAGCTTGATGAACTCGCCAACGATCTCCTTGCCCATCACTTCGGCAAACAGCGAGTCGGCTTCCAGCGCGTCGCAGGCTTCCTTGAGCGACTGCGGCAGGGTCTTGATGCCTCGCGCGGCGATGGCTTCGAGTCCGAGGGAATAGAGGTTCTCGTTGCAGATCTGCTCGGGCATCAGCTGGCGGTCGATGCCATCCAGGCCGGCGGCGATGATCGCGGCGCTGACCAGGTACGGATTACAGCCGGCATCCGGCAGGCGGAACTCCAGGCGGCCATAGGGCACGCGCACCATCGCCGAGCGGTTGTTGGCGCCAAAGGCGATGAACGCCGGCGCCCAGGTGGCCCCCGACAGCGAGTTGCCGACTACCAGCCGCTTGTAGGAATTCACCGTCGGCGCCGCAAAGGCGCACAGCGCAGGACCGTGGGCCAGCAGGCCGGCGGCGAAGTGGTAGGCGAGCTTCGACAGGCCCATGCCGTTCTTGTCGCTGGCATCGAAGAACAGGTTCTTGCTCTCGGCGCTGGCGAGGGACAGGTGGAAGTGCATGCCGTTGCCGGCACGTTTCGGATCGGGCTTGGGCATGAACGAGCAGATCATGCCCAGGTCGTTAGCAATCTCCCCGGCGGCCATGCGGAAGAAGGTGAAGCGGTCTGCCGACTCCATGGCATCGCTGTAGGTGTAGTTGATCTCGAACTGACCGTTGGCGTCTTCGTGATCGATCTGATAGATGTCGAAACCCACCGGCTGCAGCGCTTCGGTCAGTTTTTCCAGAAACTCGCGAGAGCGCGACAGGCCCTTGTAGTCGTAGCACGGCTTGTCGAGGTTGTCGCTGGCATCCACCAGCTGCAGGGTGCCGCTTTCATCACGGCGCATCAGGTTGAACTCCGGCTCCAGGCCGGTGTTGAGCGTCCAGCCGCGCGCCTGCAGGCGCTCCACCTGTTGCTGCAATACATAGCGGCTGTCGTAGGGCCAAGGCTGGCCGTCGACATGACCGATGCACACCACGCGGCCGTAACCCGGCTGCCATGGCACCGGAACCAGGGTCGAGAGATCGCCCTTGGCCATGAAGTCGGGCCCGTGGGGCTCCATGCCCATGCCACAGATGGCGAAACCCGCGAACCCGGCGCCGGTCTCCGCTACCGCTTCCAGGCCCGAAACCGGTACCGACTTGGTCTTGGCCGAGCCATGTATATCCACGAACTGGGCCAGTACATACTTGATCGCGTGCTTTTCGATGACCCGCTGGGTTTCGCTTGGCAACATCACGTGTCTCCTGTTGACCGCCAATTATTCCAATTAGGAAATTAACTTTCCCAATAAGAATGCAATCAGCTTGCCAACTCGCAAAACCCGCCACTGACAGCCCACAAAACCCAGGTTTTGTCCTCTATAAAGAATAAAAATGCTTTCATAGCAGGAACTTTTGGCTGCAGCCTGCACCATTACGACGCAACCGAGCCAATTCCTGGTGCGAAATTAATATTCATATTTAGAAAACGGTCCGTATGAGTGAAATTAAAGACGCCCCCCCTCGTTTGAAACTGGAACAGTACCTGGGCATGCAGATTCGCCGTCAACGTCTGGCCCAAGAATTGAAGATCGCCGAGGTCGCCCGCATCGCCGGCATCAGCCAGGGCATGCTCAGCAAGATCGAGAATGCCCAAGTATCCACCAGCCTCGAAACACTCAGCCGCCTGTGCGACGTGCTGGGCATGCCGATGTCCAAGCTGTTCAGCCAATACGACCAGCAAGGCAGCGGGGCGCTGCTGGTGAAAGCCGATGAAGGCCTGGAGGTGGTGCGCCGCGGGACCGAGAAAGGCCACACCTATCACCTGCTGAACCATACCCGCGGGCCGAAGAAGAGCTTTGAGGCCTATATGGTCAGCATGGACGATGCCAGCGAGGAGTTTCCGACCTTCTCCCACCCGGGCACCGAATTCCTGCACCTGCTCGAAGGCGAACTGGTCTACCGCCACGGCAACCAGCTCTATGCCATGCAGGCCGGCGACAGCCTGACTTTCGACGCCGAAGTCCCCCACGGCCCGGAACAGCTGATCCAGGTACCGATCCGCCTGCTGTCGATCATGAATTACGGCAAAGAGTGAAGGCCATATTCATTCAGCGGCTGTAAGGCCAGAGCGGCCTCTCGTAGGGTGGACGACGCTTCACCCGTCCACCACTGTGCGATCGCAATTGTGGATGAAAAGAGCGTCATCCACCCTACGTCTGCTTCTGCCTTTCGACAGCCCACATCGCTCTCAATACCCTTCTTCTCTTGCAGCGCGCGCCCTCCAGATCGAACAGAGCTGGGATAGCTGAGGGCGCCATGCCACCTTCTTTTTTCTCGCCCCCAAGATAACCCGCGACCTGACGCCAACACTGATGACGTCATCGCCATCATCCTCGCGACATACCCCATAAATTCCTGTGAGGATAAATAAATTCCCAAAAGGCATAGACACGCATACGTCATCCGCTTATAAAAATCACCATCAAGAAAATTAGATTCGCCACACGAAAATATATTCATAGGCGAACAATGCATTCACCCATAAAAATCCTGCCGCTGACCGTTCCGAGGATCCGACATGCAGCACGCCCAGAACCAGTACGTGATCAAGATCAGTTGCCCGGCCACATCGGGCATCGTCGCCGCGGTGGCGTCGTTTCTTGCCGAGCATCAGTGCTACATCAGCGAGATGTCGCAGTTCGATGACGAGGTCAGCAGCACCTTCTTCATGCGTGCGGTGTTCCGCTTCAATACGGGCGTGACCGATGACCTGGCGAAGATCGAGGAAGGCTTTGCCGCCGTAGCCGGCGCCTTCGACATGACCTGGGGCTTGTTCAGCACCAGCAAGCCGATGCGCGTCCTGCTGATGGTCAGCAAGTTCGACCATTGCCTGGCCGACCTGCTCTACCGCCACCAGAAGGGCGAGCTGAACATGGAGATCACCGCCATCGTGTCCAACCACCTCGACCTGCGGCCCATGGCCGAGCGCGAGGGCATCCGTTTCGTCTATCTGCCGGTGACCAAGGAGAGCAAGACCGCTCAGGAAGCCGAGCTGATGAAGATCGTCGATGAAACCGGCACCGAGCTGGTGGTCTTGGCGCGCTACATGCAGATTCTTTCCAACAACCTGTGCAAGCAGCTGGCGGGCCGGGCGATCAATATCCATCACTCCTTCCTGCCCGGCTTCAAGGGAGCCAAGCCCTATCACCAGGCCTTCGAGCGCGGCGTGAAGCTGATCGGCGCCACCGCCCACTACGTCACGTCGGACCTCGACGAGGGGCCGATCATCGAGCAGGCAGTGCAGCGCGTGGATCACGCTCTGAAGCCTGACGACCTGGTCGCCATCGGCCGCGATACCGAAACCGTGGCGCTGTCGCGGGCGGTCAAGTACCACACCGAACACCGCGTATTCCTCAACGGCGACCGCACGGTGATCTTCCGATGAGCACGTTGATCGACGGCAAGGCCGCGGCCGCCCGGGTGCTCGCCGAGGTGAAGGCAGAAGTCGCGCAACTGCATGCCCAGGGCCTCGAACCGGCACTGGCCGTGGTGCTGGTGGGTGACGATCCGGCCAGCCACGTGTACGTGCGCAACAAGGTGCTGCGTGCCGGGGAAGTGGGTATCCGTTCGCTCGAATATCGCCTGTCGGCCGCAGCCAGTGCCGATGAGGTGCTGGCGGTGGTCGCCACGCTGAACGCCGACCCGGCCGTGCACGGCATTCTGGTGCAGTTGCCGCTGCCCGAACATATCGACGAAGTGCGCGTGCTGCAGGCCATCGACCCGGCCAAGGACGTCGACGGTTTCCACAGCGAGAACGTCGGCGGCCTCAGCCAGGGCCGCCCGGTGTTGACGCCCTGCACGCCAGCCGGCTGCATGCGCCTGCTGCGTGACACCCTGGGCGATCTGTCCGGCAAGCACGCCGTGGTGGTCGGCCGTTCGAACATCGTCGGCAAGCCGATGGCCGCGTTGCTGCTGGCGGCCAATTGCAGCGTCAGCGTACTGCACTCGCGCAGCCTCGAGCCGCAGACGCTGTGCCGCCAGGCCGACATCGTGATCGCCGCCGTCGGCCGCCCGAGAATGATCGATGCAGGCTGGATAAAACCCGGTGCCGTGGTGATCGACGTCGGCATCAACCGTATCGACGAGGACGGCAGAAGTCGCCTGGTCGGGGATGTGGATTTCGCCGCCGTGCAACCGGTGGCCGCGGCCATCACCCCGGTACCCGGTGGCGTCGGCCCGATGACCATCGCCCTGCTGATGCACAACACCGTACTCGCCGCCCGTCAGCAGACCGGGCAGGCCATTCAGGAGGCTCGCTGATGCCTTTCTCGCTGCTCAAATACGGCCTGTCGTCGGAGTATCCCGTCGAGGTCGACCTGCCCGCCTCCAAGGAGCTGAAAGCCTCCTATGACGTGGTGATCATTGGCGCCGGCGGGCATGGCCTGGCCACCGCCTACTACCTGTCCAAATACCACGGCATCAGCAACATCGCGGTGCTGGAGAAGGGTTATCTGGGAGGCGGCAACACCGCGCGCAACACCGCAGTGATCCGCTCCAACTACCTGACCAGCGAAGGTGTGAAGTTCTATATCGAATCGGTGCGGATGTTCGAGAACCTCTCCAACGAGTTCGACTTCAACATCATGTATTCGCACCGTGGCCAGCTCACCCTGGCCCATACCGACGCCACCGTGCGCGCTTTCCGCCAGCGCGCGGAGGTGAACAAGCACTTTGGCGGACGCACCGAGATGATCGACCGCCAGCAGATCCGCGAACTGGTGCCGAGCCTCAACCTCGACCCCGGCCATATCCCGGTGCTGGCAGGCCTCTGGCACATCGACGGCGGCACCGCTCGCCACGATGCCGTGGCCTGGGGCTACGCCAAGGGCGCGGCCAAACGCGGGGTGGAAATCCACCAGCTCACCGAGGTGCAGGACTTCGTCGTCGAAGGCGGACGCATTCGCGCGGTGCAGACCAATCGCGGCACCATCGCCTGTGGTTGTGTGGTGCAGGCGGTGGCCGGTACCAGCTCGCTGCTAATGAACAAACTGAAGATCAAGGCGCCGATCCATACCTACCCGCTGCAGGCGATGGTCACCCAGCCGTTCAAGCCGTTCCTCGATCCGCTGGTGAGCTCCTCGGCCCTGCATTGCTACGTGCAGCAGACCAGCCGTGGCGAGATCGTTTTCGGCGGCGGTTCCGACCCCTACCCGCTGTACAACACTCGCTCGACCCTGGACCTCAAGGAAAGCCTGCTGGCCTCGGCCGTCGAGATGTTCCCGTTCATGGCGGGCGCCAAGCTGATGCGTCAGTGGGCCGGCATCACCGACATGACGCCCGACTACAGCCCGATCATGGGCTTGTCGCCGATCGACGGTTACTACCTCGATGCCGGCTGGGGCACCTGGGGCTTCAAGGCCACACCGATATGCGGCAAGACCATGGCCGAGCTGGTCGCCAGCGGCGGCAAAGTGCCGGAGCTGATCGCGCCGTTCGGCCTGGATCGCTTCAGTCGCTTCCAGCAGGTCAACGAAATGGGCGCCACGGCGGCCAGCCACTGACGGGTTATAGCCAATGAAGATCATGACTTGCCCGCTCAACGGGCCGCGCAACATCAGCGAATTCACCTACGGCGGCGAACTCAAGCACATGCCCGACCCGACGACCTGCAGCGTCGCCGAATGGGCCGACTACGTGTTCAACAGCGAGAACCTGCTCGGCGTGGTCACCGAATGGTGGATGCACACGGCGTCCAGCTACTGGTTTCTGGTCGAGCGCCACACCGGCAGCGACGAAATCCTGCGCACCTTCGACCCTCGTGAACTGTTCAATCGGCGTGTCGACTTCGCCGCCCCGGAGGCTGCCCAATGAATCGCCTGCCCGCTCCCATGGGGTTGTTGATCGACCGCAACAAGCCGCTGACCTTCAGCTTCGACGGCAACACCTGCCAGGGCTTTGCCGGCGATACCATCGCCAGCGCCCTGGCCGCCGACGGCCGCTGGCTGCTGTCGCGCTCGTTCAAATACCACCGCCCGCGTGGCCCGCTGACCATGGCCGGCCAAGACGCCAATACCCTGGTGCAACTGCCGCACGAACCCAACGTGCTGGCGGACGAATACCCGCTGGCGGCGGGCATGACCGTGACGCCGCAGAATGTCAACGGCAGCCTGGAAAAGGATCGCGACGCAATTCTCGGCGCGTTCTCCAAGTTCATGCCGGTAGGCTTCTACTACCGCGCCTTCTACAAACCCAAGGGCATGTGGAAACGCTGGGAACCGCTGATCCGCAAGAAAGCAGGCCTCGGCGTGCTCGACCTGAAGTTCGAGCCGACCTACCACGACAAGGCCTACCTGTTCTGCGACCTGGCGGTGGTCGGTTCCGGCCCCGCCGGCCTGGCCGCGGCCCTGCACGCCGCCAACGGCGGTGCCAAGGTGCTACTGATCGAACAGAACCCGGTGCTCGGCGGCTCGCTGACTTACGCCCGTTTCGGCCTCGATGCCAATGCCGCCATGGGCTTGCGTGAAGAGCTGGTCAGTGCGGTGCAGGGCCATGCCAATATCCGCGTGCTCGAGTCGGCGATCTGCAACGCCTGGTTCGCCGACAACTACCTGCCGGTGATCCAGGGCAACCGGCTGTACAAGGTACGCGCCAGGCAGTGCATCGTCGCCAGCGGCTCCTTCGACCAGCCGGTGATCTTCCGCAACAACGACCTGCCCGGCGTGATGCTGACCAGCGCCGCCCAGCGGCTGATGCGACTGTACGCGGTCAAACCGGGCAAACGCGCGGTGGTACTGACCGGCAACGACGACGGCTACCTGGCCGCGCTCGACCTGTTCGAGGCCGGGGTGGAGGTCGCCGCGGTGGTCGACATGCGCGCGCGCAGCGACACCTCAAGCCTGATCAGCGCCGTGCAAGCCAATGGCATTGCCTGCCACGCCGGCCACACCGTCTATGAAGCGTTCGCCGGCAAGAACACCCGCCACCTCAGCGCCGTCGAGGTCAGGCGTATCAATGGGCAAGGCAAGGTGGCCGAGGCCAGCATGCGAATCGACTGCGACCTGCTGTGCATGTCCGCCGGTTATATGCCGGTGTATCAGCTGCTTTGCCAGGCCGGCGGCAGCCTGCGCTACGCCGACGAACACGCGGCATTCTCGATTCACAACCTACCGAAGATTCTGCGCGTGGCCGGTTCGGTGAATGGTCGGCACGATCTGCAGCGCGTCCTGGCCGATGGCCAGCGGGCCGCCAACGAAGCCCTCGCCGACCTCGGTCTGCAGGTCACGGCGGTAACCGGCGCGGACAAGGACGACAGCCGGGTCAACTTTCCCTGGCCGATCTTCGCCCATCCGCAAGGCAAGGAATTCGTCGACTTCGACGAAGACCTGCAGATCAAGGACATCGTCAACGCCACCCGTCACGGCTATCGCGACGTGCAACTGGTCAAGCGCTTCTCCACCGTCGGCATGGGGCCGTCCCAAGGCCGCCACTCGGCGCTGCCCACAGCGCGCCTGGTGGCCGATGCCACTGGCCGCAGCGTCAGCGAAACCGGGGTGACCACGGCCCGCCCACCGTTCTCGGCGGAAAAACTGGCGCACATCGCCGGGCGCGGCTTCGACCCCTATCGGCAGACCGCCATGCACCAGCGCCACGTCGAGCTCGGTGCCAAGCTGATGCCCGCAGGCGTGTGGCAGCGCCCGGCCTTCTACGGCAAGGCCGAAGACCGTGAAGCCTGCATGCAGGCAGAAGCCCGCCATGTGCGCGAAAAGGTCGGCCTGATCGATGTCTCCACCCTGGGCGGCCTCGATGTGCGCGGCCCGGATGCCGCCGAGCTGCTGGAGCGCCTGTACACCTTCGGCTTCAAGAAGCTCGCCATCGGCCGTACCCGCTACGCGCTGATGACCGCCGAGGACGGCGTGGTGATCGACGACGGCGTGGCCTGCCGCCTGAGCGAACAGCACTTCTACGTATCGGCGACCACCAGCGGCGTGGATCGCGTGTACCGCAGCATGCTCAAATGGAACGCGCAGTGGCGCCTGAACGTCGACATCGCCAACGTCAGCGCCGCCTTCGCCGCAGTCAACCTGGCCGGCCCGCTGTCGCGCCAGGTGCTGGAAAAGGTCTGCAGCGACGTCGATTTGTCGCCCGAAGGTTTCCCTTACCTCGGCGTGCGCGAAGGCAAGGTCGCCGGGGTTCCGGCGCGGTTGCTGCGCGTTGGTTTCGTCGGTGAACTGGGTTACGAGATCCACGTGCCGGCACGCTTCGGCGAACACCTCTGGGATGCGCTGATGGAAGCCGGTGCAGCCTTCGACATCCGCCCGTTCGGGGTGGAAACCCAGCGCCTGCTGCGCCTTGAAAAAGGCCACGTGATCATCAGCCAGGACACCGACGGCATGACGCACCCCGCCGAGATCGACATGGGCTGGGCCATCGGCCGCAAGAAGCCCTTCTTCGTCGGCAAGCGCACCATCGAGATCCTCGAGGCGCAGCCCCTCAAGCGCAAGCTGGTGGGTTTCACCCTGCCCAAAGGCAAAAGCAAACCCCTGGAAGGCCACCTTGTCCTCAACGGCCCGGACATCACCGGCAACGTCACCTCGTGCGAATACTCCGAGACGGTCGGCGCGATCATCGGCATGGCCTACGCCGGCGCCGACCAGGCCACGCCGGGGATGCAGATTCCGATTCGTGTGGAGGGCGGTGAAATCGTCCAGGCCACCGTGGTGCAACTGCCCTTCTTCGACCCCGAAAGCCAACGCCAGGAGCTGTGATCATGAGCCTGACCATTCGCGACCACGCTGAACGCAGCCCCATTTATGACCTGCACCGCGCGGCGCCGCTGACCCTGCTGGGCGAGCGGCTGTTCGTCGCCGGCTCCGCCGGCGAAGGCGAGCAATTGCAACGCTGCGCGCTGATCGACCTGAGCAACCTGCCGCGGGTCGGCTTCCGTGGTACCGACAGCGCGGCTTATCTGCAAAGCCAGGGCTATCAACTGCCGGACAGGCCCAACCAGGCCTACCTGCAAGGCAGTGGCGAGCAGGTGCTGCGCCTGTCGCAGACCGAGTACTTCCTGCTCGGCAGCCTGGCCGACGGCGGCGCCCGCATCGCCGCTGACGAGGCGGGCTGGCATTACGACGGGCACCAGGCCAGTTACCTGCTGCCCCGCCAGGACAGCCACGCCTGGCTGGCCCTGACCGGCGCGCACCTGCCGGAGCTGTTCGCCAAGCTCTGCGGCGTCGACCTGCGCGCAGAAGCCTTCCCGCTCGGCGCGGTGGTGCAGACCTCGGTGGCGCGCCTGAACGCCATCGTGGTCAATGCCGGCACCGCGGCGCTGCCGGTCTTCCATCTGCTGTGTGATCGCGCATCCGCGCATTACCTGTGGGGCGCCCTGCTGGACGCCATGGACGAATTCGGCGGCAAAACCGCCGGCATCGAGGCGCTGCGTTGAGCGGCGGTAATCGTCCCCATGTCAGAGCCATCAATAACCGAGATTCGCCCATGGCCGCCGACAAAGATGAGCTGACCGACTACCGCGTCCCCGCGCTGCAACGCGGGCTCGCCATTCTGCAGATGTTCACTGCCAGCCAGCGCACCCTGAGCAGTAACCTGATCGCCGAGCGTTTGGGCGTCAGCGTCTCGGCCATCTACCGGATTCTGGTGACGCTCACGGATATGGGCTACCTGAGCAAACTGGGCACCAACAATTACGAACTCGGCCCCCAGGTGCTCTGCGACGGTTTCGCCTACCTGGCCAGCCGTGACCTGGTGTATATCGCCATGCCCCACCTCAACGCCCTGCGCGACCGCACCTCGATGTCCTGTCACCTGGGCATCCGCGAGCACACCGAGGTGATCTACCTGTACCGCGCCTTCGCCGCCCAGCGGCTGTCGGTCAACGTGCCGATCGGCACACGCTTGCCATGTCACGTCACCGCACTGGGCCGCGTGCTGCTGAGCGAACTGGAGGAAGGCGCCCTGGCCGCGCTGTATACCCATGTACGCCTGGATGGCTACCCGACGCCGGCCCCCAAGACGCTGCCAGAGCTGCTGCGCATGAGCGGCGATGATCGCGCGCGCGGGTTCGTTCTGCATCGCTCGGACTATTCCACGGCCATCGCCGCCCCGGTGCGTGACCACAGTGGACAGATCATCGCGGCCATCAACCTGTCCGGCCCGGACGCGATAATGAATGACGATGCCACCCGACAGGCACTGCATGAAGCCCTGCTGAGCTGCGCGGCGCAAATCTCGCGCAGCGCTGGCTATCGGGCCGGCTGAGAGCGTTTCACGTGGAACGCTGATTTCTATCGGTGACGACCCATCGATAGCGTGGTCTATGCTGGCACGGCAGTCATCAAGCGAACGGCAATGGAATTCGGCATCCAGCATTTCTTCGGTTACCTGATCGCAGCGATCCATGTACTGGGTACGCTCGCTGCCGTGCACGCGATCCTCACCGTGCGCACCGCCCAGGGTGCCATTGCCTGGGCGCTGTCGCTGTTCTTCATGCCCTACCTGACCCTGCTGCCCTACGTGATCTTCGGGCGCAGCCGCTTCTACGCCTATATCGAGGCGCGCCGGATGGTCGACAGGCAGATGCACAAGGCCATGGCCTCGCTGGACTGGCGACCCTGGGTGCAGGAGGCCATCGCCGCCGGCGAGTCCGAAGCCTATGGCCAGCTGCGCGCGCTGCCGCGCCTGGGGCGCATGCCTTGCCTGGCCGGCAACCAGGTCAACCTGCTGGTCGACGGCAAGGCCACCTTCGAGGCGATCTTCCAGGCGATTGCCGAAGCGCACCAGGTGATCCTCATCCAGTTCTTCATCGTGCATGACGACAAGCTCGGGCGCCGCCTGCAGCAAGCCTTGCTGGAGCGCGCAGCGGCTGGCGTGCAGGTGTACTTCCTCTACGATGCGGTCGGCAGCCATGCCCTGCCGCGCCGCTATATCAAGCGCCTGCGCGAAGGCGGCGTGCACGTGCATGCCTTCCCCACCGGGGGCGGCGTGCTCAACCGCTTCCAGCTGAATTTCCGCAACCACCGCAAGATCGTGGTGGTCGATGGCGAGCGTGGCTTTCTCGGCGGCCACAACGTCGGCGACGAATACCTGGGCGAGAAACCGCGCCTGTCGCCGTGGCGCGACACCCATGTCGCCGTGCACGGCCCGGCGGTGGCCTGCCTGCAGGAGTCCTTCGCCGAAGACTGGTTCTGGGCGACCCGCAAGCTGCCGCCGCTGCTGCTGCCCGAGCGCTACCCGGACGAAGGCATGCTCTGCCAGGTGATCAGCAGCGGCCCGGCCGATGCCCAGGAAACCTGCTCGCTGCTGTTCGTGGAAATGCTCAACGCCGCCCGCGAGCGCATCTGGCTGACCAGCCCCTACTTCATCCCCGACGAGGCGCTGTTCGCCGCCCTGCGCCTGGCCGTGCTGCGCGGCGTGGACGTGCGCATCCTGCTGCCTTCACGGCCGGACCACCGCATCGTCTACGCCGCCTCCAACCTGTTCGCCCTGGAAGCGTTGCGCGCCGGCGTGCGGATCTTCCGCTACCTGCCGGGCTTCCTGCACCAGAAGGTCGCGCTGATCGACGGGGATATCGGCGTGGTCGGCAGCGCCAACCTGGACAACCGCTCGTTCCGCCTGAACTTCGAAATCACCCTGGTGACGGTCGACCCGGAGTTCGCCCGCCAGGTCGAAGCGATGCTGGAGAACGACTTCAGCCAGTCCCGCGAACTGATCGGCGCCGACCGCCGCGAAGTGCATCGCCTGCAGCAACTGGGCATGCGCGTGGCGCGGCTGATCTCGCCGATTCTCTAGCGGCTTGTCACTGACGCGGCCGCAACGCGCCGCAGTCTGCCGACACCCAGCGGGCCTCGGATTCCATGCTGCCCTGCTGGCGGCCGGCGCCGCTGTCGAACTCGCCGTTGACCTGGGTGGTGAAGTTCTTGTCGTCGAGGAAATGCGCCTCGCCCTGGCCGCGGCCTTGCGGGCAGGTGAAGTTGAACACCCAGCGGTCGTTGTCACGGGAGGTGATCTGCTGGCTGCAGTTGGGGTCCTGCAGGGGGATGTTCTGGGCATCGACCTGGGCCTGGCTGATGCAATACTGCACGCCCTTTTCGCCGAGCTGGATGCCCTGCTTGGCCATGGCCCGCTCCATCATTTCACGCTGGGCCTGGGGCAGGCTCTTGAACTGCTGCAGCATCACGTCGCTGCTGGGCAGGGTCTTGCCGCCGAGCTGCATGTTGTTCGAGGTGATCTCCCAGAGACCGGGCTGGATCTGCTGCTCGGCAGATGCCACGAAGGGCAGCGCCAGCAGGCAGAGAGGCAGTAACTTCACACTAAGCTTTGGCATAGGAAACTCCATTCAGTGACCGCGATGCGGCTCGCTCGATATCCGACAGCGCCGCCACCGGGATGTCTCGACGCAATCCGCTTCAGCCCGCAGGTTCCTGATGGTAAAGCCTGAGGCCTCGCGCCTGATAATTGGCCAGCGCACTGGGGTGGTCGAGGCTGCAGGTGTGCACCCACACCCGCCGGGTGCCAGGCCAGGCCCAGGCGGACTGCAGCGCGTGGGTCAGCAGCGGGCCACCGAAGCCGCGGCCGAAGAAGGCGGCGGCCAGGCCGAAATAGAGAATCTCCACCGCGCCCTCGGCATCGCGCTGCAGTTCGTAGTAACCGGCGATGGCGCCCTCGTGGTAGGCCACCCAGGTGCGGTGATCGTCGCTTTCGATCGCTTCGCGCCACTGCGCGTCCGACCAGGCCAGCTTGTCCGTCCACGCCCAGGGCTCGCCGACCAGCTGGTAGAGGAAGCGGTTGAGCTGGAACTGCTTGATCCGGCACTCGACCACCTGCAGGTCATCGGGCAGGGGTTTGCCGCGCACCTGCTCGGGGCCGTGCATTTCCAGGTAGAAGGTGGTGGTGCTGCCCTGCTCGCTCATGCCGTGATCCGTCGTGTTGGTCAGGGCCACCTGGCCCAGGCAAAGAGCGCAGGCTAATGACCCGCGATGAATTCGGCAATCCGCGCCGTGCAATCCCGTACGCCGACCTCATGATCCGCCGAGGTAATGCGTTGCTACGGCTGGTAAGGGTGGTGCTCGACCCAGTGGCGGGCGATATCGGCCCGGCGCGCCACCCAGACGCGATCATGGCTTTCGATGTGATCGAGGAAACGCTGCAGCGCACGGAAGCGCCCGGGGCGACCGATCAGGCGCGCGTGCAGACCAACCGACATCATTTTCGGCGCCGTTTCGCCCTCGGCGTAGAGCACGTCGAAGGTGTCCCTCAGGTAGGCGAAGAACTGGTCGCCGCTGTTGAATCCGCCCGGGCTGGAGAAGCGCATGTCATTGGCGTCGAGGGTATAGGGCACGATCAGGTGGGGCTGGCGGGTACCGTCGCGGGTCTCTACGGTGCTCCATAGCGGCAAGTCGTCGCCGTAATAATCGCTGTCGTAGAGAAAGCCGCCCTGCTCGACCACCAGGCGCCGCGTGTTGGGGCTGTCGCGGCCGGTGTACCAGCCGAGCGGTGCAGCGCCGGTAAGGCGGGTGATCAGCTGCACCGCGCGCTGGAGGTGCTCGCGCTCGAGGTCGGCCGGCACATTCTGATAATGCAGCCAGCGCCAGCCGTGACTGGCGATCTCGTGGTTGCGTGCGACCAGCGCCTGGGTGATTTCCGGGCAGCGCTCCAGGGCCATGGCGACGGCAAAGGCGGTCAGCGGCAGGTCGCGGCGCTGGAACTCATCGAGGATGCGCCACACCCCCGCGCGGGAGCCGTATTCGTACATCGACTCCATGCTCATGTGGCGATCGGCGAAGCTCTGCGCACCGACGATTTCGGAAAGAAAGGTTTCGCTCTGCGGGTCCCCGTGCAACACGCAGCTCTCGCTGCCTTCCTCGATGTTGAGCACGAACTGTACGGCGATTCGCGCATTTCCCGGCCATTTTGGCTGCGGCGGGTGGCCTGCGTAACCGCGCAGATCCCGGGGATAGTGTGGATGGGACTGGATCATGGATGGTTTTCTTCCTTACGCGGCTGTAGCCATGACAGGCCCGGGGGGAATCGGCAGCATGCTGCAGCCACCGGAGCCGTCGTTACTCAAGTCGGCCTGGCGCTTACAGCGCCTTGTTGCGCGGCCAGGCATAGCTCAGGCTCTTGCTGCTGCCCAGGCCCAGCTGCACCAGCGCCTCCACCCATTTCAGCGCCACCTGCACGCCGTCGACCACCGGCACGCCGAGATCTTCCTGCAGGCGCTGCGCCCACTGGCTCATGCCCGCGCAGCCCATCACCAGGCATTCGCTGCGGTCATCGCGCAGGATCCGCTGGCCCAGGTCGCGCAAGCGTAGGTAATGGGCCGGGTCGCGCTCCAGCTCCAGCACCGGGATATCCGCCGCATGGATATTCGCGCAGCGCCGCTGCAGGCCGTAACCGTGCATGTTGCGCTCGATGATATGGATCGAGCGCGGCAGGCTGGTCAGGATCGAGTAACGCACACTGAGCATGCTCGCCGCGTGCATGGCCGCTTCGCCGATACCCAGCACCGGGCCGCTGGCCAGTTCGCGGGCGGCATCCAGGCCGGTGTCATCGAAACAGGCGATCACCACGCCTTGCACACCCTCGTCCTGCGCCTGGCGCATCGCGCCCAGCAGGTGATACGCCGCGTACACGCCATCGGCAGCGCCTTCGATACTCGCCACGGAGCCCGGCAGATGGATCACGCTCAACTGCGTAGCCGGCGCCTTGATGCCCTGGCAGGTGGTGTCCAGCAGCCGGGCCATACCTGCCGAGCCGTTGGGATTGATCACGCGAATCTTCATGGGTTTTTTCTCATCCGTTGGCTGAGGCTCATCAGCAGCAGCACCAGCGCGATCAGTGCCAGGGAGAACAGCGTGGTCAGGGTGCCCAGGGCGTAGAGCACCGGGGTGGTGACGTTGGTGGTCATGCCGAAGATTTCCAGCGGCAAGGTATTGAAGCTGCCGGAGACCATCAGGGTGCGGGCGAACTCGTCGTAGGACAGGGTGAAGCCGAACAGCGCCACGCCGAACAGGCTCGGGGCAATCAGCGGCAGGACGATCAGGCGCACCGTTTGCCAGGCACTGGCGCCCAGGTCGCGGGCCGCCATCTCGTAGGCCCGGTTGAAGCGGTTGAACACCGCGAACATGATCAGCAGGCCGAACGGCAGGGTCCAGGTCAGGTGCGCGCCAAAGGCCGAGCTGTACCAGATCGGCTCCCAGCCGAGGCGATCGAACATCAGGCCGATGCCCAGGCTGACCAGGATCGAGGGAATGATCAGGCTCGCCAACGTCAGGTAGAACAGGGCCTGGCTGCCGGCGAACGGGCGCCGGTAGGCGAAGCCGGCCAGCACCGAGAACACCAGGGTGCAGGCCATGACCGCGATGCCGAGCAGAATCGAGCGGCTGAAGGCGCCGGCGAAATCGCCCACCTGCTGGGCCTGGAACAGGTTGTGAAACCAGTGCAGGGAGATGCCGTTCATGGGAAAGGTCAGCCCACCGCCGGGCCCCTGGAACGAGAGGATGCCGATGGTCAGGGTCGGGCCGTAGAGAAACAGCACGAACAGGGCGAAGAACAGGCTCAGGCAATAGAAGCTCAACGGCCGTGCCGTGATTTTCATGGTCATAGCTCCTTGCGGATATCCACCAGGCGGAACATCACCACCAGCATCAGCAGCACCGTGGCCAGCAGCACCACGGCACTGGCCGCTGCCGCCGGGTACTGCAGCAGGCTGATCTCGTTGTGGATCAGCACGCCGACCGAGGCATGTAGGCCGCCGCCCATGATGCGCACGGTGACGAAATCGCCCATCACCAGGGTCAGCACGAAGATGCTGCCGATGAGGATGCCCGACTTGCACAGCGGCACGATCACCAGCGCGAGGATCTGCCAGGTCTGCGCCCCGGCATCCCGCGCCGCCTCGAGCAGGCGGCGGTCGATGCGCATCATGGTGTTGAAGATCGGTACCACCATGAACAGGGTGTACAGGTGCACGTAGGCCAGCACGATGGAAAAGTCGCTGTACAGCAGAAACTCCAGCGGCTGGTCGATCAGCCCGGCGCCGAGCAGGCTGCCGTTGACCAGGCCATTGCGCCCCAGCAGCGGAATCCAGGAAATCATGCGGATGATGTTGGAGGTGAAGAACGGGATGGTGCACAGCAGGAACAGCAAGGTCTGCACCTTGTTGCTGCGGATGTGGAAGGCCAGGTAATAGGCCACGGTAAAGCCCAGCAGCAGGGTGATCAGCCAGGTCAGCAGGGCGTACTTGAAGGTATTCAGGTAGGCCTGCAGGGTGGTCGGCGAGGACAGCAGGTAGCGGTAGTTATCAAAGATGAAGTCCGGGATCAGCTGGTAGGAGTCGTAGTCCCAGAAGCTCACCACCACGATCACCGTGATGGGAAAGACCAGGAACAGCAGCAGGGTCAGCGCCAGCGGCATGGCCTGCAGGTGGCTGAGGTTGGCGAGTCCGGTGCGCATATCGAATCCAGGCTGCGGAAAAGTAGGGTGTCGCAGGCGCAGCGGTGGAGGAAACGAGGTCATCCACCGCTACGGCCGGTTCAGGAAACGATGAATTCGTTCCACTTGCGGATCATGTGGCGGTTCTCGTCCATCACCGAGTTCCAGCAGGCCACGCTGCCCATGCGCTGCTCATAGGAGCCGCCATCACGCACCGCACCGGCCTTCTCCATGACCTTGCCGTCGGGGCTGAGAATGTCGCTCTGGGCAGCCTTGCCCTCCATCCAGAAGCCCCACTCATCGGCGCTCATGTACTGCCTGGAGGTCTCCGGCGCGGCGCTGTAGTAGCCCTGGCGGTTCAGATAGGCCCCGACCCAGCCCGACAGGTACCAGTCGATGTATTCATAGGCGGCATCCAGTTCCAGCCCGCTGAGGTGCTTGGCCAGGCCGATACCGCCGCCCCAGGCGCGGTAACCCTCTTCGAGCGGCTGGTAGGTGCAGGGCACCCCGCGGCTGCGCACCGCGGCCACGGCCGGCGACCACATGGACTGGATCACCACCTCACCGGAGGCCATCAGGTTCACCGACTCGTCGAAGCTCTTCCAGAAGGCACGGAACTGGCCGTCCTTCTTGGCCTGCATGAGGATGGCGATGGTCTTGTCGATCTCCGCGCGGGTCATGTTGCCCTTGTCGCCGTAACGGATCTCGCCCATGGACTCGCAGATCATCGCCGCATCCATGATGCCGATGGACGGGATGTTGAGGATCGAGGTCTTGCCCTTGAAGGCCGGGTCCAGGATGTCGCGCCAATGGGTGATCGGCCGGCCCACCAGGTCCGGGCGTATGCCCAGGGTGTCGGCGTTGTAGATGGTCGGCACCAGGGTCATCCAGCGGGTCGGTTCGCTGGCGAATTTCAGCGAATCGGCGCTTTCGACGAAGCCCACGGTATGCGGCGCGGTGCCCTGGGCGATGGTCGATTCCGGGGTCAGCTTGCCGTCGATGAACAGCCGGGAAATCTTGTCGAAGTTCTTCAGCCGCCTGGTATCCATGGCCTGCATGGTGCCGGATGGATAGACCTTCTTGCCGATCCAGTACTCGATGTCGGCAATGTCGAAGGAGCGCGGCTGGGTCACCGCCCGCTGCGCCACCGCGTCGGAATCCAGGGCGGTGAGCTGCAGGGTGATGCCCAGGTCTTCCTTGGCCTTCATGGCGATGTCGTTGAGGTTGGAGACCCCGGTGCCGAACTGGCGCAGGGTGACGTTCTTGATGTTCTGCGCCCAGATCATCGGAAAACCGCTGATCGCGCCGGAACCCACGGCCACCGCCGAGGCCACCCCCAGGCCCTTGATCAGGCTGCGCCTGGACAATCCCTTGGCGGACTCCACCTGCGGGGCTTCGGCGGGGCATTGCGGGGTGCTGTCGTCGTGCTCGCTCATCGGTGAACCTCCTCGGTGGGGTTGGCGTGTTGCGGGGAGAACAGGTTGAGGTGCGCGGCGTCCCAGGTCAGGGTGACCTCGGCACCTATTTCAGGCACCTGACGCTGGCGGTCGGCCAGATAAACCATCAGCGGCGTAGCGCTGGCGGTCAGGCATTCGACATAGATGAAGGCGCCCTGGAACTCGACATCGCAGACCCGCGCCGGCAGGGCAAACTGCCCGGCCGGCGGCGCGCTGCCGGGCGGCAGGATGTCCAGGTGGTCGCAGCGTACCGAGAAGGCCAGTGGCGTACCCGCGGCGGCGGCAGCATGCTGGGCGCCCAGTTGCGCCAGGCTCAGGCTGCCCTGCCCCGTGCCCTCGACGCTGAGCATCACGCGATCACCCTCGCGGCCACCCAGCTCACCGCGCATCAGGCTGTGGCCACCGATGAACTGGGCGACGAAGGACGTGGCCGGGTGCTCGAACAATTGCCGCGGCGGGGCGACCTGCTGGATCCTGCCGCCGTCCATCACCACCGCCAGGTCGGCCAGGGCGAAGGCTTCTTCCTGGGAATGGGTGACGTGGATGAAGGTCAGCCCCAGCTGCTTCTGGATCGCCTTGAGTTCCTTGCGCATGCGAATCCGCAAGAACGGGTCGAGGGCCGACAGTGGCTCGTCGAGCAGCACCACGTCCGGCTGGGTAATCAAGGCCCGGGCCAGTGCCACGCGCTGCTGCTGGCCGCCGGAAAGCTGCTCGGGGTAGCTGTCGGCATAGTCCTGCATATTGACCAGCGCCAGCAGCTCGCGGGCTCTGGCGTGGCGCTCGGCCCTGGGCATGCCGGCGATGCGCAGGCCGAAGGCGACGTTATCCAGGCAGCTCATGTGCGGGAACAGCGCGTAGTTCTGGAACATCATCGCCGTACCGCGCTGGGCCGGCGAAAAATCGGTGACGTTGCGGTTATCCATGAGGATGTCGCCGTCGCTCACCGCTTCGTGGCCGGCCAGCATGCGCAAGGTGGTGCTCTTGCCGCAGCCGCTGGGGCCGAGCAGGCAGCAATAGCTGCCACTGGGAATCCTCAGATGCAGATCGGTGACAGCCACACGCGCACCGTAGGCCTTGTGCACCGCCACCAATTCGACCTGACCTTTTCCAGACATGGCTGCCGCCTAAATTGCTAAACATTTTATTTTTATTGTTAGCAATCACTGTGCCAGGCATCCGCTTGACGGTCATCGATGCGGTCAGCCCTTAGGTACAAGGGGGTAAACCACTGATAACCCGCAGCTTTCCACGGCCCGCCCAGGTATACGCCGGATGTCCGCAAACAGCCTGAAGAATGCGTTCCTGGTGCACAGCCTTGGAACAGTGCGACAAGGTTGTGCACCAGACGCCGATAAGCAGCTACTTTGCGATAGCATTGTTAACAATTACACTGCCAGCAATTTCCAGCCACCCCCGGCTTCCCACGCAAACGAGCATCGTCCATGGCCAGTCACGTCATCCGTGAAGTGCAACGCATCTATGACGCGATCTACGATGCCATCGTCGAGCAGCGTCTGCCGCCTGGCACCCGCCTGACCGAACTCAACCTCGTCGAGGTGTTCCAGGCCAACCGCAATCACATCCGCAGTGCGTTGCGCGACCTGGCCCACCTCAAGCTGGTGCGCCTGGAGATGAACCGCGGCGCCTTCGTCGAAGAACCCACGCCGCAACAGGCCCGCGAAGTGTTCGCCGCTCGCCGGGTGATCGAAAAGGCGCTGATCGAGGAAGCCTGCAGGCGCATGCAGGCCGCTGACCGGCGCGCCATCGAAGCGCACCTGCAGGCTGAACTGGCTCTCGGTCATGAGCCGGCCAAACCCGAGTTCATCCGCCTGTCGGGCGACTTTCATCGCTTGCTGGCGCGTATCGCCGGCAACAGCACGCTGGGCGAAATGCTCGAAGGCCTGATTGCCCGTAGCTCGCTGATCATCGCCCTGTACGAGCGGCACGACGGCGTGCAGTGCTCGCACAACGAGCACGAGGCCCTGGCTGCAGCGCTGCTCGACGGCGATGTTCAACAGGCGACGCGGTGCATGGAGGACCACCTGCTGAATATCGAACAGCGTTTGCGCCTGGCCCCGCCGGTACGCGGCGAGGTCGATCTGTTCAAGGTGTTCACCAGCCGTCCGGCCTGACGCTTCGCACCCAGGAGCCTGGCGGGTGCCCACGGATCTTCCCGACGACACCGGCCCAGGGTTGGCCGGCTGAAACAATGGGTAACCCGAAACTCCCGCTGCAGCCCCTCTGCCGCCTGATCACCGTCAGCCGGACACCTTAGAATCGTCAGCCTCCTACCCAACCGGACATCGACTGACGCCCACCATGAACGCCCCCCTACCCTCTTCGAGCACCCCCTGGCGCCTGAAACTGGCCGAGGTCATGGATGGCAAGCCCGTGCAGCGCCTGATCACCGTGCTGATCCTGATCAACGCGGCGATCCTCGGCATGCTGACCTCCAAAGAGATCGTCGCCGAGTGGGGCTGGCTGCTGTTGCCTGTGGATAGGTTCATCCTGGCGGTGTTCGTGGTCGAGTTGGCGCTGCGTTTCGCGGCCCGGGGCATTGGCCTGCTGCGCGACCCGTGGGCGGTGTTCGATTGCATCGTGGTGGGCATCGCCCTGGTGCCGGCCAGCGGGCCGTTCAGCGTGCTGCGCGCCTTGCGCGTATTGCGGGTGCTGCGCCTGGTGTCGATCAACCCGAACATGCGCAAGGTGGTGCAGGCGCTGCTGGCTTCGCTGCCGGGCATGGGCAGCATCATCATGCTGATGGGGCTGATCTTCTACGTGTCGGCGGTGATGGCCACCCAGCTGTTCGGCGAGCGCTTTCCCGAGTGGTTCGGCAGCCTGACCGCCAGCCTGTATTCGCTGTTCCAGATGATGACCCTGGACAGCTGGTCGAGCGGCACGGTGCGGCCGATCATGGAGGTCTACCCGCTGGCCTGGCTGTTCTTCATCCCCTATGTGCTGATCGCCACCTTCATGATGCTCAACCTGTTTATCGCGGTGCTGGTCAACGCCATGGAGGATGCCCAGGGGCCTGACCCTGAAGCCGAGGCGCGGGTACGGCGCGAGGAGATGATCCTTGAGGAGTTGAAGGCCTTGCGGGCGGAGTTGAGCGAGATGCGCCGGGGGCAGTGAGCAGTGCGGCAGTTCAAGTAGTCAGTCTGTGGGAGCGGGCGGGGACGCCTAGTTCATGCCCGCGAAAATCGCAGGCATGGCCCGCTCCCACAGGATTAGGTCATGGCTGCATTTTTCAGCAGGATCAAGGATCAGTCAGCTCACAGCTCCACAACTCCACCACCGGCTGACTCGCCTTCGGTGGCCCGAGCCACTCGCTGAAAGGCTTGCAACCCTCGGCATCGCACAGCTGATAGTCACCCGCCTCGGGCGTGCGCCCGAGACGTAGCGGCTGCAGGGGCGGCAGCTGGCGCTGGTAATGCCAGGCGCCATCACGCCGTTCGGCGTCATCCGGAATCTCCATGCCGGCGCCGCTGCCGCGTACCCGCGCCTCGCCGAGCAGCAGCCCGGCCGGGGTGACGCGGTAGTCCTCCTCCCAGCGGATCTTCTCGATGCTGTGGTTCCAGGCCAGGGTGAAGGACGGCACGGGTAGCGTCGCCCATACCGTCCCCGCCAGGCCCAGGCAAAGGCCGATCAAGCGGCCGCCATGGCCGGCTGGCGACGGGCGCGCAGCACATGCAGGGCGATCACCACGGCGGCGATCAGGAAGCCGATTTCGTCAGTGGTCACGCTGTACAGCCCGAGCAGGTCGTAGCTGAACACCGAGGCCGGAATCACCAGCGAAGCACCGGCAGCGAACACCAGCAGCCGCTCCCACGCACGCATCGGCGCCGAGAAATAGCCGACCACCGCCATGCCCCACAAGCCGACGGCAAACACCGACTTGATCAGCATGTAGAGGATCGCGCCCCAGTCGTCGCCCTGCATCAGCAGCGCCGGGTCGTACACCGCCATGAACGGCACCACGAAGCCGCACGCGGCGATGCGCACCGACCACAGGCTGATCTTCAAACCGTTCTCCTTGGCGATCGACCCCGCTGCGAAGCAGGCCAGCGCCACCGGCGGCGTCAGGTCGGCCATCAGGCCGAAGTAGAAGACGAACATGTGCGAGACGATCAGCGGCACGCCCAGTTCCAGCAACGCCGGCGCGGCGATGGCGCTGGTGATGATGTAGTTGGGAATGGTCGGAATACCCATGCCGAGGACCAGGCAGGTGAGCATGGTCAGTACCAGCGACAGGAACAGGTTGTCCTTGCCGATGGCCATGATGTAACCGGCGAAGGTGGTGGCGATGCCGGTCAGCGACACCACACCGATGATCACCCCCACCAGGATGCATGCCACCGCCACCGGGATCGCATGGCGCGCGCCGTCGGCCAGGGCCCACACGCAGGCGCGCAGGGTTTCCCGCCCGCCCTTGACGTAGAAGCAGCCGGCGACCAGCACCGCGATCACCCCGAACACAACGCCGATGCCGAACTTGAGGAAGGCGGAGCTGACCAGCCCCAGGGCGATCCAGAAGGCGATCTTCAACCACAGGTTGCTGGCACGCATGACGATCGCCGTGCCGAGAATCACGATGGCGGTCAGGGCCAGACCCACGGTGCCGGAGAACATCGGGGTGAAGCCGGCGAACAGCAGGTACACCAGCACGCCCAGCGGGATCAGCAGGTACCAGCGCTGCTTGATGGCCGCGAACGGGTCCGGGCATTCCTCTTTCGGCAGGCCGGTCAGCTTCAGGCGCTGGGCCTCCAGGTGCACGGTCCAGAAGATCGAGCCGAACCACAGCAGGGCCGGGATCAGCGCCGCCTTGGCGATCTCCACGTACGGCACGTTGATGGTCTCGGCCATGATGAACGCCACGGCGCCCATGATCGGCGGCATGATCTGGCTGCCCATGCTGGCCGAGGCTTCCACCGCCGCGGCGAAGGTGCCCTTGTAGCCGAAGCGCTTCATCAGCGGGATGGTGAACTGGCCGGTGGTGACCACGTTGGCCACGCCCGAACCGGTGATGGTACCCATCAGCGCCGAGGTCACCACCGAGACCTTGGCCGGGCCACCGGTCTTGTGACCGAACATGCCCATGGCGAAATCGGTGAACAGCCTGATCATCCCCGCCTGTTCGAGAAAGGCGCCAAACAGGATGAACAGGAAGATATAGGTGCCCGACACATAGGTCGGCGTGCCGTAGAACCCTTCGGTGCCGAACGACAGCTGGTTGATGATCTGGTCGAAGTCATAACCACGGTGCGCCAGGTCGCCCGGCAGGTGCTCGCCGAACAGACCATAGGCCAGGAAGCAGCCGCAGATGACCGGCAGGGCCAGGCCCATGACCCGGCGCGACGCCTCGAATACCAGCACCAGCAAGGCCACGCCCACCACCATGTCAGAGGAGGTGAGGTCGCCCGAACGCTGGACCAGGTCCGCCTCGAAGTACCACTGGTAAAGCGCCGTGCCCAATCCCGCCAGGCCCAGCACCCAGGCCAGCGGCATCCATGGCCGGCCCTGGCCACGCATGGGGAAGCACAGATAGACCATCAGCAACACGAAACCGACGTGCCCGGCGCGCAGCACCTGGCTGGAGAACGGATGGAAGGCGGCCCCGATGATCTGGTAGACCGAAAACAGGATCGCGACGTAGAACACGGCCTTGGGCCACTGACTGGGGTTGCCGGTCAGACCTGGATGATCGCTCATGGATAGATTCTCGATGCAGCTGCAATAACGGCGCGCCACTGCCTAGGTGCATGGCCAAGCGCCGACCCGACAGGGCGCGGACAGCGCGTACCGCTGCCCGCTGTGCCTGCGTGTTACTTGAGTACGCCGGCTTCCTTGTAGAAGCGCTCGGCCCCCGGGTGCAGCGGAATCGGCAGGCCTTCGGTGGCGGTTTCCAGCTTGATGTCATTGGCCGCGGAGTGCGCGGTACGCAGACGGGGAAGGTTGTCGTAGAGCAGCTTGGTCATCTGATAGGCCACCTCATCGGAGACCTTCTCGTGGCTGACCAGCAGGTTGACGATGGCAGCGGTCGGTACGTCCTGGTCCTGGCCGTCGTAGGTGCCGGCCGGGATGACCCTGGCCTGGTAGGCCTGGCTGTCGATCTTCGCCACGACCTCTTCGGGGATGGCGACGAAGGTGATCGGCACCATCGACGCCAGGTCGCGGATGGCCGCCATGCCCAGGCCGGACGACTGCAGGGTGGCGTCCAGCTGGCGGTTCTTGATCAGCTCGACCGACTCGGCGTACGGCATGAACTCGACGCGGCCCATGTCCTTGTAGCTCAGACCAGCGGCCTTGAAGATGGCGCGAGCATTCAGCTCGGTGCCGGATTTCGGCGCGCCCACGGAGATGCGCTTGCCCTTGAGGTCTTCCAGGGTCTTGATCCCGGACTCTTTGCTCGCGACGATCTGGATGTAGTTCGGGTAGGTGGCGGCGATGGCGCGAATGCGCGTCAGTGGCGCCTTGAAGCCGGCATCTTCGACACCGTTCCAGGCGTCCTCGACCGAGTCGCCCAGGGCAAAGGCGATCTCGCCACGGCCGGACTGCAGCAGGTTGAGGTTCTCCACCGAGGCCTTGGTGGCCTGTACCGAGGTTTTCGCACCCTCGATGCCGCTGCCATACAGCTGCGACATGGCCACGCCAATCGGGTAATACACCCCGCTGGTGCCGCCGGTAAGCACGTTGATAAAGGTCGGTGCGGCAAGTACCGCGGTGCTGGCAGTGAAGGCCGCCGCCGCGGCGAACAGGGTGACGCGCTTGGTCAGTCGCATGGTGTATCTCCGTGATTATTCTTGTCAGAGAGCCGGTTCTGGATGTCCGGGTACCAGCAGCCTTAGCAGGCGCCGTGCCAGCGATAAAAAGCCGCGAGCCAGAGCCGTTGCGGGTTGATGACCAGAGAGAAAGCAGCGAAAGGTCGCCTATTGCGCGAGCGGCAATCGGCAGTATTCCGCTTATGCGAGTGGAGCGGAGATGATGTGCACGCACTACCTGTGGGAGCGCGCCATGCGCGCGAATCGCGGGCATGGACTAGGCGTCCCCACCGGCTCCCACAAAAACAGGCCAATGGCAGCTGCCGAGTAATCGTTTGAATGACCTAAAAAGGCCGCCGTCAAACCGTAGGGTGGGCTTCAGCCCACCAGCCAAGCAGACCGCCCTTAGTCGCGGCTCAATCCTCGTCACTGCTACCCGCAGGCCGATAGGTGCTGCGCTGCAGCCCATGGCGCTGCATCTTTTCGTTGAGGGTGCGGCGCGGCAGCTGCAGCAGCTCCATGGTCTGCAGAATGCTGCCACGGCAGTGCAGCAACGCGTTGTGCAGGCACTGCGCCTCGAAAGCTTCCATCTGTCCGGCCAGGGACTGGCTGCCCTCCTCGGCGGCGGTATCACCGAGGCCCAGGGCATGGCGCTCGGCGGCGTTGATCAGCTCGCGCACGTTGCCCGGCCATTCATGGCCGAGCAGCCTGGCCAGCTCGGCAGGCGTCAGCGGCTCCAGGGTGCGGCCGTGGCGCTGGGCGGCCTCTTCGGCGAAGTGCTCGAACAGCAGGGAAATGTCTTCGCGGCGCTCGCGCAGCGGCGGAATCTGCAGGGTGGCGACATTCAGCCGATAGAGCAGATCCTCGCGGAAGCGCCCGGCCTTCACTTCGTCGAGCAGGTCCGGCTTCACCGCACTGATCACCCGCAGGTCCACCCGGATGCTGCGGTTGGAACCCAGCCGTTCCAGGGTCTTTTCCTGCAGCACGCGCAGCAGCTTGACCTGCTGCGCCAGTGGCAGGCTTTCCACCTCGTCGAGAAACAGCGTGCCGCCGTCGGCGTGTTCGATGCGGCCGATACGCTTGCTCTGGGCGCCGGTAAAGGCGCCACTCTCATGGCCGAACAGCTCGCTCTCGAACAGGTGCTCGGGAATCGCCGCACAGTTGAGCGCCACGAAGGGCTTGTCGGCGCGCTCGCTGAAGTCGTGCAGGCAGCGCGCCACGCGCTCCTTGCCGGAACCGGTCTCGCCGCGGATCAGCACGTTCACCGAGGTGCCAGCGAGGTCGAGAATCTGCCGGCGCAGCCGCTCCATGGGCCGCGACACGCCGAGCAGCTGCGCGGCGATGCCATCCTTGAGGGCGAACTGCTGGCGCAGGGCGCGGTTCTCGCAGATCAGACGGCGCTTTTCCAAGGCCCGGCGCACGATGTCGAGCAGACGATCCGGGGTGAAGGGTTTTTCGATGAAGTCATAGGCGCCCTGCTTGAGCGCCTGCACGGCCATCGGCACGTCGCCATGGCCGGTGATCATGATCACCGGCAGGTCACGGTCGCAGGCAACCACCTTGTCGAGCAGTTGCAGGCCATCGGTACCGGGCATGCGCACATCGCTGATCAGCACGCCGGGAAAGTCGGCGTTGACCAGGGCCAGCGCCTGGCCGGCATTGGCGCAGGTCTGCACACTGAAGCCGGACAGCTCCAGCCATTGCTGCGCCGCCTCGCGGATTGCCTCTTCATCGTCGACGACGATTACCTGAGCGCCCATGAAAACCTCCTTATTATTAGATCGCGCAGTGTAGCGCCGGCTACTCCAGCGGTACCTGCCGGGTCGTTACACGAAATGCCAAGCCCGCCAGCTCAGCCGGCACGCGGCAGCCGCATCGCGAAAATCGCCCCCTCCGGGCCATTGCGTGCCTCCAGGCTGCCGCCCAGATCGCGCACGATGCCGTAGGAAATCGCCAGGCCCAGGCCCAACCCCTCGCCCACCGGTTTGGTGGTGAAGAACGGTTCGAAGACGTTGCCCAGGTGCTCTTCGGCAATGCCGCCACCGGTATCGCTGACCTGCAGCACACAGCTGTCACCCTGCAGCTCGATCAGCACGCCCAGGCTTCGCTGCGGGCGGTCGACCATGGCATCCAGGGCGTTGTTGAGCAGGTTGAGTATCACCTGTTCGAGACGGATGGCATCGCCGGAGACCCGCGCCTCTTTGCGCACGTCACGGTGCAGTTCGACCTGCTCGCTGCGCAGCCGCGGCGCCAGCAGCAGCAGCGCCTGTTCCAGCACCTCGCTGAGCAGCAGCCGCTCGTTGAGCCCGGCGGGGCTCTTGCGAGCAAAGGTTTTCAGGTGCCCAGTAAGGCTGGCCATACGCTGCAGCAGGCCGTCGATACGCGTCAGGCCGGCGCGCACGTCGGCTTCGCGGCCGTTGTCGAGCAGCAGGCCGAGGCTGCCCAGGTGCATCTGGATGGCGGTCAGCGGCTGGTTGATCTCATGGGCCATGGCCGCCGACATCTGCCCCAGGGCGGCCATCTTCGCCGCATGCACCAGGCCCTCCTGGGCCTCACGGAGCTCGGCGGTACGCAGCGTCACCTCGCGCTCGAGGTTCTCGCGGATGCTCGCCTGCAGACGCTGGTTCTTGCGCCGCTGCAGCAGAAACAGCACCAGGAACACCAGTGTCAGCCACACGCCGGCGGCGGCCAGGCGGTAGCTGCGCGCGGTGTCACCAAGGCTGCTTTCCTCGATCAACAGGTGCAGCGTCCAGGCTTCGCTGGCCAGTTCCTGGCGCTGCCAGAGATAGCTTTGCGGGCCATCCGGGCCGTCGATATTCATCCAGTCGGCGTTGCCTTCGAAGTACGGGCCCGGCGCCTTGGAGAGCACCTCCAGCGGGCGCTCGGCGTACTTGCGCACCTCCACCAGCTCGGCGTGATCGAGTTCGTCGAGTTCTTCCAGGGCCAGGAAACGCCAGGCCGGGCGACTGCTGAGAATCACCACCCCGTAGCTGTCGGCGACCAGCAGCACGCCGGGCTGGCCGACCCACTCGCGCTGCAGCTCCTCCAGCTCGAGCTTGACCACCAGTACGCCGATCACCGCGCCGTTGTCGTCATACACCGCGTGGGAGAGAAAGTAGCCAGGCACGCCGGTGGTCACCCCCACCGCGAAGTAGCGGCCGGCGGTGCGGTGCAGAGCATCCTGGAAATAGGGGCGGAACCCGTAGTTGCTGCCGACGAAGCTGCTCCACTCGTTCCAGTTGCTGGCCGCCAGGGTCTGGCCATTACGGTCGATCAGGTAAAGAACACTGGCGCCCGCGGCGGTGTTGAGCAGTTCGAAACGGCGATTGAGCTTGTCGCGCAGCTGCGGGTCATCCGGCGCGTGCAGCAAGGCCTGGATGTCGCCGTCCATCGACAACAGCTGCGGCACCGAGCGGAAGCGGTCGACCAGGGTCTGGATGGACTGCGCGTAGAGCTGCAGCTGGCCATGGGCTTCGTTGCTGCGATCCTCCCAGGCACGCCGCTCGGCGTAGCGGCTGGCCAGCCACAGGCTGACGGCCAGGCCAAAGATGACCAGCAGCACGATGGCGACGGTGCGATAGCGCAGAAACAGGGCGGTCATGCATGACTCGAATTCTTATGATGCCCGCATGTTAGCCCGAAATGCGCGCAGGGCGAGTAGCCAATGCCAGCGGCCATGGCCCGGGTTAGCCGCAGGCGTAACCCGGGGCAACAGGTTCAGGATGGGCGACCCGGGTATCGCTGCGCTCAACCCAGGCTCCGGGCAATACCGCTCAGGGCCGCGACATCATCAACTCGGGCACCGCACGGCCGGCGACCAGTTGCTCGTCGACCAGGCGGATCACGTCTTCTTCGCTGCGCACCTGATACCAATGGCCCTGTGGATAAACCGTCAGGGTCGGCCCCTGATCACAGGGGAACTGGCACTGCGTGCGGGTGATATGCACGCCGCCCTCGCACTCCAGTTTGCCGGCCGCCTTGACCTGCTCACGCAGCTTTTTCCACAGCGGCAGTGCACCACGGCGGGTACAGCGCGGGCCATTGCACAGCAGCACGCGGTACTGGTGGGCAGGAATCTTCGACCAGGCGTGGCTGCCGGGTAGCGCCGGCACCTCGACGCAGCCCAGGTGCAACTCAGGCCGCTCGATCAGCGCGCAGGCGGCGCCACCCGCATTGGCATCCAGCTGGCCAAACAGGCTGGTGACGAATACCCGCTCGGGGTCGGTCTTGCCGGCCAGCTCGCTGCGCAACCAGTCGACATGCTGGCTGCTGCTTTGCGGCTCCAGGTCGATCACCAGCAGCGTACCGCTGCCCTCGCCTACGCGCTGCCAGAGGCTGTCGTAGCCGGCGCCGGTGTCGACGATATCGACCAACGCCGCCGCGCCGCGCAGTTCGACCAGGCGGGCACGAAACAGCTCGGCGAAGGAACCAACGCGCAGATCAGGGCCGGCGAACAATACCTGGGCGTAAGACGTGGCAGTCATGGTCGGGCTCCGCAAAAAGTGCGGCAGTTTAACAGCGTGGTCAGTTCGTAGCCTGGGTCGAGCGCAGCGATACCCAGGTTGACCTTTGGATTGGTGCACGCCTCGAGAGCACTCCCCGGATTGCGCTGCGCTCTACCGCGGGGCTACGGGTTGGCTACCTGCAACGCCTGCCAGAGCGCTTCGGCCTCGCTGAACTCGCGATCCACTGCGGGCAATGAAGGCCGCTGCAACACCAGCACCGGCACACCCCGCTCGCGGGCGATCTGCAGCTTGTGCTCGGTAGCGGCGCTGCCGCTGTTCTTGCTGACCAGCACATCGCAATTCAGCCGCGCGAACAGCGCACGTTCGTCCTCGAGGCTGAACGGCCCGCGGGCACCGATCACTTCGGCGCGCTCGCCCGCCGGCTGGCCTTGCAGGCAACGTACCGTCCAGTGCTGATGGGCAGGAATCTCGTGCAAGTGCTCAAGCGGCTCGCGGCCCAGGGTGAACAGCGGCCGCTGGAATGGAGCCAAGGCGGCGATCAATGACGGCCAGTCGAACACCTCGCGCCAGTCATCGCCGGCCGATGCCATCCAGCCCGGCCGCCGCAGCGCCCAGCAGGGGATGCCGGCCTGTGCGGCGGCGCGTGCCGCGTTGCGGCTGATCTGCGCCGCGTAGGGATGGGTGGCGTCGACCAGCAACTCGATGCCCTCCCTGTGGATAAAGTCGGCCAACCCCTCGGCGCCGCCGAAGCCGCCAACGCGCATCTGGCAGGTCAGATCCTCCGGCACCTTGCCCAGCCCGGCCAGGCTGTAGATATGTTCGGCGCCGAGGCGGCGGGCGAGAGCCAGCGCTTCGCCGATGCCGCCGAGCAAGAGGATGCGCTTCATCGCGGCTTGTGGACTTCTAGCAAGGTGATCGGCAGGGCGCCGCGCCAGGTATCGAAGCCGCCGAGCGGTTTGGCCTGGGCGACCTCGATGCGGGTCAGCTCGCCGCCCCGTTCGCCGCGAAAGGCGATCAGCGCCGCCTCGCTCTGCAGGGTCACCGCATTGGCCACCAGGCGGCCGCCGGGCTTGAGCGCCTGCCAGCAACCTTGCAGCACGCCCGGCAGGGTGACGCCGCCGCCGATAAAGACCGCATCCGGCGCCGCCAACCCTTCCAGCGCCTCGGGCGCCCGTCCGGCCACCAGTTGCAGGCCCGGTACGCCCAGGGCATCACGGTTATGGGCGATATGGGCCTGGCGCCCTTCGTCGGCCTCGATGGCGATGGCGCGGCAGCTGGCATTCGCGCGCATCCACTCGATGCCGATGGAGCCGCAACCGGCGCCGACGTCCCAGAGCAGCTCGCCGGGCGATGGCGCCAGGCGCGACAGGGTAATCGCCCGTACGTCGCGCTTGGTCAGTTGGCCATCGTGGCGGTAGGCGTCATCCGGCAGGCCGGGCGTCAGCGGCAGGCGCTTGGCGTCAGCGCCAGCGAGGCACTCGATGGCCACCAGGTTGAGATCCGCTGCGCGCTCCAGCGACCAGCCTTCGGCCAGGCCATCGATACGCCGCTCGCGCTCGCCACCCAGGTGCTCGAAGACGCTCAGCCGGCTGGGGCCGAAGCCACGCTCACGGAGCAGTTCGGCGATGGCGGCGGGGCTGTCGCCATCGTTGCTCAGCACCAGCAGACGCATGCCGGGGTGGATCTGCGCCTGCAACGCCGCCAGCGGCCTGGCAACCAGGGACACCAGCGTGGTTCCCTGCAGCGGCCAGCCCAGGCGCGCCGCCGCCAGGGAAGCGGACGACGGCGCCGGCAGAATGCGCAGCTCGCCTGGCGCCAGCTCGCGGGCCAGGCTGGCGCCGACGCCAAACAACATCGGGTCGCCGCTGGCCAGCACGCACACCGGCGTGCCGCGCTCTTCGAGCACCGCCGCCAGGGAGAACGGCTTCGGCCACTGGAGGCGCGTGGCCCGGATGCAAGGGGGCAACAGCGCCAGCTGGCGCTCGCTGCCGACCACTCGCTCGGCCGCCAGCAACGCATGCCGCGCCGCCTTGCCGAGGCCGGGGTAGCCGTCTTCACCGATGCCCACGACGGTCAGCCAGGGGGTCATTTCTTAGTCCTCATCATTGGCAGCCAACAGTGATTGGGTGTTCAAAGGCAATGGCAGCCATCGGCGCAGTATTTGTGGGAGCGGGCGGGGACGCCCAGTCCATGCCCGCGATTTTTCGCGCGCATGGCGCGCTCCCACAATGGATAGGAGAGCGGCCGCTTCCGCCACTTAGCCGCCAAAATCAGCGAGCCTGGGGTGAAAGATCGCGAACAGATTCTAAAGCGGATCGCCACCGACCCCTCCTAAGAAAGCCATCTTTACGGCGATCGATATCACCACATCGCGGCCATGCCACTGTGCGATCCGACGACGCGGCTTTTCATCCCGGCGGGCAAAGCGGGCATAATAGCGCTTCTGTCGGTGCCCAGCGGCTACATGTGAGCCAATGCGGCCTAAGAGGGAACACGAGAAAACCTGTTCAATATCTAGCGAGCTAGAGCCCTGCAAGGCAGAAATTGGCGAGGAAGCGGAGTGTACTTCTGTACATGAGCATTCCGAGACGGTTTCTAACGCGGCAGGGCCGACGCGCAGCAGATATTGGGCAGGTTTTCCGCCGTGGCTGCCCCCGCAACTGTTGCAGCGAGCGCCTGCGCCAATCGCCACTGGGAAACCGGGAAGGCCGGCCACGCGCCATGACCTGCGAGCCAGGAGACCTGCCGACCGATTCAGTCGCATGTGCCCACACCGGGCGGGGTGTCCCGGTGAGAGAAGCTGACCCTTCCCTGGCCTATCCTCGAACGGATGCCCATGTGACCCGACTCCGGTGATCCGTTGAAACAGGCTTTTCGCATTCCAACCCCTGCTGTTCGCCCCTCGGCCTGTCCGGGGTTGCTGCGTATCGTGCAGGCGAAGGATGGCGGTATCTGCCGCATCAAGCTGCCCGGTGGGCGCCTCGAAGCCGAGCAGGCCGAGCGCATTGCCAGGGCCGCGCAGCAACATGCTGGCGGGGTGATCGAAGCCACCAACCGCGGCAATCTGCAGATTCGCGGGATTTGCGCGGGCAATGAAGATGCACTGATCGGCGAGCTGCTGGATGCAGGCCTCGGCCCCAGCACGCCCGGCGCCGATGACGTGCGCAACCTGATGGTCAGCCCGGCCGCCGGCGTCGATCCGCTGGCGCCTGTGGATATCTCGCCGCTGGCCGCCGAGCTGCTGGCCACCCTGGAAAACACGCCGCGCCTGCATGCCCTGTCGCCGAAGTTCGCTCTGCTGCTCGACGGCGGCGAACGCCTGGCGATGCTCGAACACCCCCACGATATCTGGCTCAGCGCCCTGCCCCTCGATGACGGCATCGGCTATGCCTTCGGCCTGGCCGGTTGCCCGCCGGTCACGGCAGAAGATGCACCCGCACTGGCGGTGGTGCCCCAAGCCCTGGCTCATAAGCTGGTGATCGCCCTGCTCGACCTGTTTCTGGAGCTGGCTGCGCCCGAGCAGACACGCATGCGCCATTTGCTGGAAATCCATTCGCCTGCCGAGCTGCTGCAGCGTCTGCAGGCTCGGCTGGGAGACGCACTGCTGCCGGCAGGCGACTGGCGCCGCAACCCGGCGCAAGCCAATGCCCATCTCGGTATCCACAAGCAGCGCCAGCCGGGGCTCGTGCATATCGGCGCCGCCACCGTGCTCGGTCGGCTGGAGGCCGAGCAACTGCTCGGCCTGGCGGATCTCGCCCGCCGTCATGGCGATGGCGCCCTGCGCCTGACGCCCTGGCAGAGCGTGCTGCTGCCCAATGTTGCCGAGGCGGCTGCCGATGGGGTTATCCACAGCCTGCATGGGCTGGGCCTGCTGGCCGATGCCAGCACGCCGTTGGCCCGCATCATCGCCTGCACCGGCGCCAGCGGTTGCGCCAAGGGCCTGGCCGACACCAAGGCCGATGCCCTGCGCCTGGCCGAACTGCTCCCTGCTGGCAACGAGCAGCCGGGCATTCACCTCACCGGCTGCAGCCGCTCCTGCGCCGCCGCCCATCGCGCGCCCTTCACCTTGCTGGCGGTGGCCGAGGGTCGTTACGACCTGTTCGCCCGCCAGCCCCCCGGCAGCGGCTTCGGCCACTTGCTGGGCCACCACCTGACACCTGACGAGGCCGCCGAATTGCTGGCCTCGCTCACCGCTACCCGGAGTTTCACCCGATGACCGATTACATCCGCGATGGTCAGGAGATCTATCGCAATTCCTTCGCCATCATCCGCGCCGAGGCCGACCTGAGCGGCATTCCGGCTGACCTGGAGAAGCTCGCGGTGCGGGTCATCCACGCCTGCGGCATGGTCGATGTGGTGCAGGATCTGCGCTTCTCACCGGGTGCCGGCGCGGCCGGGCGTGAAGCGCTGGCCAGGGGCGCGGCGATTCTCTGCGACGCACGCATGGTCGCCGAAGGCGTGACCCGTGCACGGCTGCAGGCCGCCAACCCGGTGATCTGTACCCTCAACGATGCCGGCGTACCGGAGCTGGCCAAGCAGCTCGGCAACACCCGCTCGGCGGTGGCCCTGGAACACTGGCGCGAGCACCTGCAAGGCTCGGTGGTGGTGATCGGCAATGCGCCGACGGCGCTGTTCTACCTGCTCGACATGCTCGCCGCAGGTGCGCCCAAGCCGGCGCTGATCCTCGGCTTCCCGGTCGGTTTCGTCGGCGCCGCCGAATCCAAGGACCTGCTCGCCGCCACCTACGCCGAGCATGCCGTGCCCTACGTGATCGTCCAGGGCCGCCGCGGCGGCAGTGCCATGGCCGCGGCAGCGATCAACGCCCTGGCCACGGAGGTCGAGTGATGACCGGTATGGACCGCCCCGGCATGGGCCGCCCCGGCAAAGGTCGCCTGCTCGGCCTGGGCGTAGGCCCGGGCGACCCGGAGCTGATCACCCTCAAGGCCCTGCGCTTGCTGAAAGCGGCGCCCGTGGTCGGCTATTTCGTGGCCAAGGCCAAGGCCAACGTCGGCCAGGGCGGCAATGCCTTCGGCATCATCGAGGCCCATCTGGATGAAGCCCAGCAGCGCCTGCCGCTGGTCTACCCGGTGACCACCGAGAAGCTCGAGCCGCCGCTGACCTACGAAGGCGTGATCAGCGACTTCTACGACACCTGCGCGGTGCAGATCGCCGAGCACCTGGACGCCGGCCGCGACGTGGCGGTGATCTGCGAGGGCGACCCGTTCTTCTACGGCTCCTACATGTACCTGCACGACCGCCTGGCCGAGCGCTACGAGGCCGAGGTGATTCCCGGCGTCTGCTCGATGCTCGGCAGCGCCGCGGTGCTCGGCGTGCCACTGGTGTACCGCAACCAGAGCCTGTCGGTGCTCTCCGGCGTGCTGCCCGAGGACGAGCTGCGCGAGCGCCTGCAGGGCGCCGAAGCTGCCGTGGTGATGAAGCTCGGCCGCAACTTCGAGAAGGTGCGCCGCGTGCTGCAGGACCTCGGCCTGCACGACCGCGCCCATTACGTGGAGCGCGCGACCATGGCCAACCAGCGCATCGTGCCGCTCGACGAAGTCGAGCCGATGGCCTCGCCGTATTTTTCGATGATCGTGGTGCCGGGCGAACAGTGGCGTGGCTGAGCCGCGCCCTCTCCTGCACGTTGAATCTGGAATCGCCATGACTGTTTCCCCTGCCATCGTCATTCTCGGCCCCTCCGCGCTGGCCACCGCCCGGCGCATCCAGGCGCTTTATCCACAGGCAGTGATCCACGGCCTGAGTGGACGGGTCGAAGCCGATCAGGCCTATGACGACTTCGGCGACACCCTGCGCAGCCTGTACCGCAGCAACGCGCCGATCATCGCCCTGTGCGCCGCCGGCATCGTCATCCGCAGCCTGGCGCCGCTGCTCGCCAGCAAGGGCGCCGAGCCGCCGGTGCTGGCGGTGGCCGAGGACGGCAGCGCGGTGGTGCCGCTGCTCGGCGGCCTCGCTGGGGTCAACCGCATGGCCCGGGAGATGGCCACTGCGCTGCAGGTCAGCGCGGCGATCACCACCAGCGGCGAACTGCGCTTCGGCACCTGCCTGCTCGACCCGCCGAGCGGCTACGTGCTGGCCGATATCGAACAGGGCAAACGCTTCGTCTCCGACCTGCTCGGCGGTGAGCGCCTGGGCATCGAGGGTGACGCACCCTGGCTGGATCGGAGCAAGCTGCCGATGGCCGAGAATGCCGGGCGCACCCTGCATATCACCCCCTTGCAACGCCCAGCGCGGCCGGACGAACTGCTGATTCATCCACGTACGCTGCTGGCCCTGGTCGACAGCGCGGACGATCTCGCCGCGCGAATCGGCCAGGCGTTCGAACAGGCCGGCCTGGCGCAGAAATCCCTCGCTGCCCTGCTCGCGCCGCCAACGCTGATGACCGACAAGCACCTGGCCCAGGTCGCCAGCGATCTTGCCGTGCCGCTCCGTTTTATCGGCGCTGAGGATGCTCTGCCGCCGCAACTGCAGCGCAGCGAAAACCTGCAACTGCTGCAGGCCGCGTCGCCTGAAGCCGCCCGAGCCATCGGCCGTCCACGGGGGCGGCTGAGCGTGATCGGCCTGGGCCCCGGCGCGGCCGAACATATGACCCCCGCGGTACGCCGCGCCCTGGATGAAGCCGAAGACCTGCTCGGCTACGAAACCTACGTGAAGATGGCCGAGCCGCTACGCCCGGAACAGGTTCGCCATAGCAGCGACAACCGCGAGGAGCTGCAACGCGCCCGCCACGCCTTCGAGCTGGCCGCCGGCGGTCGCCGCGTGGTGGTGATCTCCTCCGGCGACCCCGGCGTGTTCGCCATGGCGGCGGCGGTGCTGGAAGCCCTGCAAGAGGCCGAGGCGCCCGCCGACTGGCATGCCGTCGAGCTGCAGATTCTGCCCGGCGTCTCCGCGGCCCTGGCCACTGCCGCCAAGGCCGGCGCGCCGCTGGGCCATGACTTCTGCCTGATCTCCCTGTCGGACAACCTCAAGCCCTGGTCGGTGATCGAAAACCGCCTCGACCACGCGGGTGCCGCCGATCTGGCCATGGCCTTCTACAACCCGATTTCCAAGGCCCGCCCCTGGCAGCTTGGCCGCGCCCTGGAAATCGTCCGCATGCATCGCACGCCCGATACCGTGGTGGTGCTCGGCCGCGATATCGGCCGCCCGGCCGAGGCGCTGCGGGTACTCAGCCTCGGCGAGCTGACGGCGGAGATGGTCGACATGCGCACCCTGGTGATCATCGGCTCCAGCCAGACCCGGCGCTTCCCCCGTGGCGACGACGGCGAGTGGGTGTATACGCCGCGCAGTTATCCACAGCCGTAAAGAACGTGGCTCAGGGCTTTACACCGCCTTTACATCGAGCTGACGGCACCTTGCACAGGCATCCCGATAATCGACGCTGCCCCGCCATCCGGACGGGGTCATCGTCTTCTCTGGAGCCCCATGATGAACGCAAGCCTTCCCCGTTCCGCCATCGCCGCGCTGTTGCTCGCAACGCTTTCCCTGAATGCGCTGGCGGGGCCCGGCGGGCCAGGTGGCGGCCCTGGGGGGCCTGGTGGCTATCCCGGGCACGGGGGTCCCGGGCCGGGCTGGGGCGGGCCGGGACCACGGCACGGCCATGGCCTGCCGGACCATGCCCGTGAACTGTGGATCGGCAGCGCGCTGTACTTCGTGGTGGCCGGCACCTACTACATGTGGAACGCCGACCGCCGGCAGTACGTGGTGGTCGAGGCGCCGCCGCTAGCCGTGGCGGCCCCTGCGGCCAACTACAACGTGATCGCCTATCCGGCCCGCGGCCAGAACGCCGACCTGCAGGCCCGCGACCGCTACGAATGCCACAGCTGGGCGGTCAGCCAGAGCGGTTTCGATCCGGCTACTGCAGTCAGTGCGCCGGCCGCCAGCGCCACCGACACCTACCGCCGCGCCCTAGGCGCCTGCCTCAGCGGGCGCGGCTACAGCATCAACTGAGCAGCGCCTTAAGGTCGTCGTAGAGCGCCTGGGGAATCTGCACGCCGTCGGCCAGGCTGCGTTCCCGGGCATCGTAGCGACGCTGGGAGGGCAGCCGCGCGCCCTGCCCTTCGATGCCGTCGAACAGCGCCTCGGCCCGGGCCAGGTGCTGGTCGGTCGCGGCGCCGAGAAAGCGCTGCGGGTCCAGGGCGATGATCAGCTCGCCGTGATACGGCGAGGACTTGCTGCCGGCGTCGTAGGCCAGCGACTCGGCGCTGGTCAGGTCGCCGATCAGCGGCCCGGCGATCAACTCCACCATGGCCGCCAGCGCCGAACCCTTGTGGCCGCCAAAGGTCAGCATGGCGCCGTTCATCACCGCCTCGGCACTGGTGCTCGGCTGGCCGTCGGCATCGATACCCCAGCCTTCGGGAATGGCCTTGCCGGCACGGCGGTGCAGCTCGATATCGCCGCGGGCGATGGCGCTGGTGGCGAAGTCGAAGATGAACGGCTGCTTGCCGGCACGCGGCCAGCCGAAGGCGATGGGGTTGGTGCCGAAGATCGGTTTGCTGCCGCCAGCCGGCGCCACCCATGCGTGGCTGGGATTGCAGGCCAGGGCGACGAGGCCGAGCTCGGTGAGCTGCTCGATTTCCACCCACAGGGCGGAGAAATGCACACAGCGGTTGATCGCCAGGGCGGCGATGCCATTGCCTTTGGCCTTCTCGGCCAGCACCGGCAACCCGGCCTGGAAGGCCAGTTGCGAGAAACCGCCGCGGGCATCCACACGCACGATGGCCGGCGCCTGGTCGATCACTTCCGGCTCGGCATCGGCGACCACCTTGCCGGCCTTCAGCGAGCTGACGCAGCCCAGCACGCGGTACAGACCATGGGAGGCGCAGCCGTCGCGCTCGCCGGCCACCACGGTGGCGGTCACCGCCTGGGCCTGGGCCTCGCTGAAACCGGCATGGCGCAGGATGGACAGGGACAAGCTGCGGGCTTCGTCCAGGGTCAGTCGAATCATCGTGGGCTCCTGTGGCGATGATAAGGTCGGTGGCATCTACCGACCTTACACACTGGCGCTGCCAGCGCCCACTGGCTTGATCGCTTTGCCCCACGGCGCTGACGAATTCGGCACAGCCCTGGGGCCAGGATCAGCCGGCCGCCAGCTGCCGACGCAACTCGGCGAGCACCGGGGCGCTGTCCGGGCGCACGCCGCGCCACAGGTGGAAGGCCTCCACGGCCTGCTCGACCAGCATGCCGAGGCCATCGAGGGTACGTGCAGCGCCCTGCTCCGCGGCCCAGCGATTGAACGCCGTGGGGCCGGCGCCGTACATCATGTCGTAGCAGCAGGTGTGGCCGGGCTGGATCAGGCTGGCGGAGATCGGCGGCAGCTCGCCGGCCAGACTGGCCGAGGTGCCATTGACGATCAGGTCCACCGGCGCGTCGATCCAGTCGAAGCCGCTGGCCACCACCGGGCCGAGGTCGGCGAACTGGCGGGCCAGCTGCTCGGCCTTGTCGACCGTGCGGTTGGCGATCACCAGGCTCTGCGGCTGCTCGGCCAGGAAGGGCTCGAGAATACCACGTACCGCGCCACCGGCGCCGAGCAGCAGGATGCGTTTGCCACGCAGCGCGATGCCGGCATTCACGGTCAGATCGCGCACCAGGCCGGCGCCATCGGTGTTGTCACCAAGCAGGCTGCCGTCGTCGAGTTTCTTCAGGGTATTCACCGCACCGGCGCGGCGGGCGCGCTCGGTCAGGCTGTCGGCCAGGGTGAAGGCCTGTTCCTTGAACGGCACGGTGACGTTGCCGCCACGGCCCTGGGCGAAGAAAGCGCGGGCATAGCCCTCGAAATCCTCCAGCGGCGCCAGCAGCGCCTCGTAGCTGAGCTGCTGACCGGTCTGCTCGGCGAACAGCCGGTGGATCAGCGGCGACTTGCTGTGGCCGATGGGGTTGCCGAATACACCGTAGCGATCCATGAACATTTCCGCGCGTAGAAGCCAAAGGCGGCAAGACTGAAGCTTTTGCCGCCGCGCTTCAAGCCTGCTGCAGGCCGAGCCAGTCGCGGTCGGTAAGGTAGTACTCGGTCAGGCGCGCTTCCTCACTGCCCGGCGCCGGCTTCCAGTCGTAGCCCCAGCGCACCTGGGGCGGCAGCGACATGAGAATCGACTCGGTACGTCCGCCCGACTGCAGGCCAAACAACGTGCCGCGGTCGAACACCAGGTTGAATTCCACGTAGCGGCCGCGGCGGTACTCCTGGAACTCACGCTGCGCCGGCGTGTAGGGCGTGGCCTTGCGGCGCTGCACGATGGGCAGGTAGGCGTCGATGTAGGCATCGCCGATGGCGCGGATGAAGGCGAAGCAGGTGTCGAATCCCCATTCGTTGAGGTCGTCGAAGAACAGGCCACCAATGCCGCGCGGCTCACCGCGATGCTTGAGGTGGAAGTAGCGATCGCACCAGGCCTTGTAGCGCGGGTAGACGTCCGCCCCGAACGGCGCGCAGGCCTGCTCGGCGACACGGTGCCAGTGCACGCAGTCCTCTTCGTTGCCGTAGTAAGGCGTCAGGTCGAAGCCGCCACCGAACCACCAGACCGGCTCCTCGCCCTCCTTCTCAGCGCTGAAGAAGCGCACGTTGGCGTGGGAGGTCGGCACATGCGGGTTATGCGGGTGAATGACCAGCGACACGCCAAGGGCCTGGAAGCCGCGCCCGGCCAACTCGGGACGATGGGCACTGGCCGACGGCGGCAGGTTCTCGCCAAACACGTGGGAGAAGTTGACGCCGCCCTTCTCGATCACCGCACCATCACCGATCACCCGCGTGCGTCCGCCGCCACCACCGGGACGCTGCCAGGCGTCTTCGGCGAAGCTGGCCTGGCCATCCTCGCGTTGCAGCGCGGCGCAGATACGGTCTTGCAGGTCGAGCAGGTAGGCCTTCACGGCCTCGGTCTGGTCACTCACGGGCTTACCCTGGTTGCGGCGAAATCGGCGGCTAGCATAGCACCGGGCATCCAGGCTCCGCAGTTGACGCGGGTCAACCGGAGGTGCGACGTTCAGCCGCTCACGGAAAACGCATCCAACGCCCCGGTGGATTCGGGGTCAATTGCATTCATCCCCATGCAGGAGCAAGACGATGGCCAAACGCATCCAGTTCAGCCGCCACGGTGGCCCCGAGGTACTCGAATACATCGACTACCAGCCCGCCGCCCCCGGCCCCCACGAGGTGCGTGTGCACAACCAGGCCATCGGCCTCAACTTCATCGACACCTACTTCCGCAGCGGCCTATACGCCCCGCCCTCGCTACCGTCGAGCCTGGGCACCGAAGGCGCCGGTTTCGTCGACGCCATCGGTTCGGAAGTCAAGGGTCTGCAGGTCGGTGACCGCGTCGCCTATGCCACCGGCCCCCTGGGCGGCTACAGCGAGCTGCACGTGCTGCCGGCGGAGAAGCTGGTCAAGCTGCCCGATGCCATCAGCTTCGAGCAGGCCGCCGCGGTGATGCTCAAGGGCCTGACCGTGCAGTACCTGCTGCGCCAGACCGCCGAGCTGAAAAGCGGCGACATCATCCTGTTCCATGCCGCTGCCGGCGGCGTCGGTTCCTTCGCCTGCCAGTGGGCCAAGGCCCTGGGCGTCAAGCTGATCGGTACGGTGAGTTCGGCGAAAAAGGCCGAGCGCGCCCTGCAGCAGGGTGCCTGGGCAACCATCGACTACAGCCACGAGAACGTCGCCCAGCGCGTGCTGGAACTGACCGACGGCAAGAAGTGCCCGGTGGTCTATGACGGCGTCGGCAAGGACACCTGGGAAACCTCGCTCGACTGCGTAGCGCCGCGCGGCCTGCTGGTCAGCTTCGGCAACGCCTCGGGCGCGGTCACCGGCGTCAACCTCGGTATCCTGGCGCAAAAGGGCTCGCTGTACGTCACCCGCCCAACCCTGGCCAGCTATGCCAACACGGCGGAAAACCTGCAGAAGATGGCCGACGAACTGTTCGGCATGATCGCCAAAGGCAAGCTCAGTGCGGAAATCGCCGGGCGTTATCCGCTGAGCGAAGCCGCCACCGCCCAGACGATGCTCAGCGAGCGCAAGACCACGGGCTCGACGATTCTGTTGCCGTAAGCTTTTACCGATGATGCCCACGCTCTGCGTGGGAACGATCAACACTCTGATCGGCTGCCTTCGTTTTGGAGGTCTGTCTCTATGGCCGGAAAGTGGCGGGAGCGGCCATTTGCAGTGGTGGGCTAAAGCCCACCCTACAGATCGTGCCAGCCTCGTAGGGTGGGCCGGGCGGCGATCCGCTTCAGCCCACCAATATGAGCAGGTTTGAAATCGCAGCACGACCGACCGCTTTTGCCTTCAAGCGTCAGGCAGGCCGGCGCACGTCGCCGGTCACCAGATCCCTAATCACGCTCGGATTGCGCCGTCCGCCCAGGGCGCCACCCAGCACCGCATCCAATTGCCTCGGGAAATACTGCTCGACCCGCAACCGCGAGCGCGCCGCCGGTCGACCGGCAGGGTTGGCCGAGGTCGACACCAGCGGGCCGGTCAGCGCACAGAGTTCACGCACCCGTGGGTGGTCGCTGACCCGCAGGGCCACGGTATCGTGCTGGCCGGTGATCCACTGCGGCAGGCGATCCTGATGCGGCACCAGCCAGGTATTCGGGCCTGGCCAGGTGCTGGCCAGGCGGTCCTGCCAGACCTCGGGCAGGTCGTCGAGCAGAAAGTCGAACTGGCGAATGGTATCGGCCACCAGGATCAGCCCCTTGTGCACGGGCCGTTCCTTCAGGGCCAATAGCCGATCCACGGCCATCTCGTCCCAGGGGTCGCACCCCAGCCCCCAGACCGCCTCGGTCGGGTAGGCGATCACACCACCGGCACGCACCACGCGCGCTGCCTGCTGAACCTGCCAACTGGTGACCATGCATACCTCCGCCGAAAAACACTGGGCGCAGTGTATTACGGCTTGCGGCCCACCCAAAGCCCGGCTTCGCAGGCGACCCGCCCATCGAGTTCCAGCTCGGTCAGCGCCGCCAGCACCTCCGGCAACGGCCAGCCGGCGGCATGGGCCAGGGCTTCGCTGCTATGGGGGGCGGCATACAACAAGGCCAGCAAGGGGTGCGCGACAGTAGGCGACTCGACGTCGGCCTGTTCCGCCGCCGGTACCTGCTGCCAACCGCGCAGCGCTTCGAGAATATGCTCGATGCTTTCCACCAGCGTTGCGCCATCGCGGATCAGCTGGTGGCAGCCCTTGGCGCCCGGATGGTGGATGGAGCCAGGGATCGCGTACACCTCACGGCCTTGCTCGGCGGCCAGACGCGCGGTGATCAGCGAGCCGCTGGACGGGCTGGCCTCGACCACCAGCACGCCCAGCGACAGGCCGGAAATGATGCGGTTGCGGCGGGGGAAGTTGGCCGCCTGGGGCGGGCTGTCCAGCGGCAGCTCGGACACCAGCGCCCCGCCGCGCTCGACAATATCCCGGGCCAGGCGCGTGTGGCGCGCCGGGTACAGGCACTGCAGGCCGGTGCCGAGTACGGCCACGGTGTGCCCGCCGCCATCCAGGGCGCCCTGATGGGCGGCGCCGTCGATGCCCAGGGCCAGCCCGCTGGTGACCACGAAACCGCCACGCGCCAGGCTGCGGGCGAAGCTGTGCGCGGTATCCAGGCCCGGCCTGGAGGCGCGTCGACTGCCGACCATGGCCAGCTGCGGGCGCTCCAGCAGCGTAGGGTCGCCGGCCACGAACAGCAGCGGCGGCGCATCGCAGAGTTCTGCCAGCAAGGCGGGATACCCCGGCTCGTCCCACATCACCAACTGCTGACCAGGCACTTGCAGCCATTCGAGGGCCAGGCGCGCCCGCTCACGAATCTCGGGGCTACGGCGTGCCTCGCTACAGGCCAGCGGCAAACCGAGCGAACGCCAGGCGCTGGCGGGCGCACTCAAGGCAGCCGAAGCGCTGTCGAAGGCGCTGAGCAATTTCCGGAAACGCCTGGGCCCCAGTTCCGGCAGGCAATGCAGGCGCAGGCGGGCTTCGAGTTCGGCGGGGGAATGGCAGGTCGACATGGCGGATCATCCTTGATCGTGGGCCTTATCGAATAGCACAAGCCCCGCATCGGCGGGGCTTGCAGGTGTTACGGATTGCGTACCTTGTCCATCACCGCCAGCTGCCGGGAGGCATTGAGGATCATGCCGTAGCTGAGCTTCTCGTAGGTGCGGAACACCATCAGCAGGCCGGCGCGCTCGTCCGGGATCTTCACCGACTCGCCGGTAACCCGGTCGCGTACGGTTTCGCCGGTCTTGTAGACCGCCAGCACGTTGCCGATCTCCAGGCCGTCACGGGCGCCCTTGTTGAGGGTGACCACGTCGAACTGACCGATCTGGCTGACGCCACGGGGCACGTCGAGGATCAGGCCCTTGATCTCGCTCTTCGGCTCGCTGGGCATGAAGGTCGAATTGATCGCGCGCTCCTCGGTGGGGAACAGGCGGTCGCCGTTGCGCACTTCCTGGGTGGTGCGGGTCAGGTTGAGGGTACCGACGCCCTCTTCCTCGGCGATGATTTCGCCACCGCCGATGTCATCGGCGTTGATACCGAGAAATTCCTTGGTCACCGGATCGGTGTAGGTCTTGCCCTGGCGGAAGATGCCGTACACCGGTGCGGCCGGGTCGAAGCTGCCGCGGGCGTACACACGGTCGCCAGCGCCACTGACCACGCGCTCGGCGTTGCCGGCGACGATATAGGGCGCACCCTGGAACTGCTCGGGGGAATCGACGATGCGGTTCTTCAGCAGGAAGCTGTTGATCGCCTCCAGCGGAATGGTCGGGATGGCCTCGGCCATCGGCGTGCTGCGCACCTTCGGCGACAGCTTGATGGTGCCGCGCGAATCACCGCGGCCCAGCATCAGCCGGGGCTTACCATCGATATAGACCAGGCTCAGCACATCGCCGGGATAGATCAGATGAGGGTTTTGGACCTGGGGATTGGCGTGCCAGATTTCCGGCCACTTCCAGGGCTGACGCAGGAACTTGCCAGAGATATCCCAGAGGGTGTCGCCCTGCACGACCGTGTAGCGGTCGGGGTGGCCTTCCTTGAGCTGCACCTCGGCCAGGGCCATCCCGGTCTGCGCCAGGCTGCTCGCGCCGACCAGCAGCAGGGCGAGTAGTGATTTCCTCATGCGGTGAATCCCTTTATGATGTGCCTTCGCGTGAAGCGCCCTAGCGCTGCGACAGAGCCCAGTAAATCCGCGGCTTGACGCCGTTTTTTGAATGCTTGCGTCATCTTAGCAGCGGATTTTGAATTTATTCCACAAGTGCATCACAAACGTATTATGGCGATTTTAAACATTCTCGAATTTCCCGATCCGCGCCTGCGCACCATCGCCAAGCCGGTGGACGTGGTCGATGACGCCCTGCGTCAACTGATCGACGACATGTTCGAAACCATGTACGACGCCCCCGGGATCGGCCTCGCCGCCACCCAGGTGAATGTGCACAAGCGCGTTGTGGTGATGGACCTGTCCGAAGACAAGAGCGAGCCGCTGGTCTTCATCAACCCCACCTTCGAGTCGCTGACCGAGGAGATGGACCAGTACCAGGAAGGCTGCCTGTCGGTGCCCGGCTTCTACGAAAACGTGGATCGCCCGCAGAAGGTGAAGATCAACGCTCTGGATCGCGACGGCAAGCCGTTCGAGATGATCGCCGAGGGCCTGCTTGCCGTGTGCATCCAGCACGAGTGCGATCACCTCAACGGCAAGCTGTTCGTCGACTACCTGTCCACGCTCAAGCGCGACCGCATCAAGAAGAAGCTGGAAAAGCAGCACCGCCAACAGGCCTGATCGGCCCACAGCAAAGGCTTGCCGCGGCAAGCCTTTTGTTTTTCAGCGCTCTCAATCTGCCCGTTACAGCGAGACCCCATGACCGAAGCTCTGCGTATCGTATTCGCCGGCACCCCGGAATTCGCCGCCGCCCACCTCAAGGCCCTGCTCGACACGCCGCACCAGATCGTCGCGGTGTACACCCAGCCGGATCGCCCGGCGGGCCGTGGCCAGAAGCTGATGCCCAGCCCGGTCAAGCAGCTCGCCATGGAGCACGCTATCCCGGTGCTGCAGCCGCCAAGCCTCAAGGACGCGGCCGCCCAGGCCGAGCTGGAGGCTTTGAAACCGGACCTGCTGGTGGTGGTCGCCTATGGGCTGATCCTGCCCCAGGCGGTGCTGGATATCCCGCGCTTCGGCTGCATCAACAGCCACGCCTCGCTGCTGCCGCGCTGGCGCGGTGCGGCGCCGATCCAGCGCGCCGTGCAGGCCGGTGATGCCGAGAGCGGCGTCACCGTGATGCAGATGGAAGCCGGGCTGGACACCGGGCCGATGCTGCTCAAGGTGCGTACACCGATCACCGCCGAAGATACCGGCGGCAGCCTGCACGACCGCCTGGCCGAGCTGGGCCCGCCGGCGGTGATCGAGGCCATCGCGGGTCTGGCAGGCGGCACCCTGATGGGCGAAGTGCAGGACGACGCCCAGGCCAACTACGCCCACAAGCTGAACAAGGATGAGGCGCGCATCGACTGGAGCCGCCCGGCCGACGAGCTGGAACGGCTGATCCGCGCGTTCAATCCCTGGCCGATCTGCCACAGCACCCTGAACGAGGCGCCACTCAAGGTACTGGCCGCTCGTATCGGCGAAGGCCAGGGCCAGCCCGGCGAGATTCTCGCCGCCAGCAAGGACGGCCTGACCGTCGCCAGTGGCACTGGCGCCCTGTTGCTCACCCGCCTGCAACTGCCCGGCGGCAAGGCGCTGAACTTCAGTGACCTGTACAACAGCCGCCGCGAGCAGTTCGCCGTCGGCACGGTGCTGGCATGAACCCCAGGCTGGCAGCGGCCCGTGCCCTGGCCGCGGTGCTCGAAGGCAAGGCGTCGCTGGGCACCAGCCTGCCGCCGCTGCTCGACCGGGTCGAAGCCCGCGACCGTGGCCTCGCCCAGGACCTGGCTTTCGGCGCCGCCCGCTGGCAACCACGCCTGGCGCTGATCGCCGACAAGCTGCTGCGCAAACCCTTCAAGGATGGCGACCGCGACCTCGAAGCGCTGCTGCTGGTCGGTCTCTACCAGCTGTTCTACACCCGTATCCCGGCCCACGCGGCGATCGGCGAAACCGTCGGCTGCGTCGACAAGCTGAAGAAGACCTCGGCCAAGGGCCTGCTCAACGCCGTGCTGCGCAATGCCCAGCGCGACAGCGAGAGTCTGCTTGCCGAACTGGATCGCGACCCGGTGCTGCACACCGCCCACCCGCGCTGGCTGCAGAAGCAGCTCAAGGCCTTCTGGCCCGAGCACTGGCAGGCCATCTGCGCCGCCAACAACGCCCACCCGCCGCTGATCCTGCGGGTCAACCGTCGCCATGGCAGCCGTGATGACTACCTGGCGCGGCTGCGCCAGGTCGGTTTCGACGCCGAGCCCTGCACCTTCAGCCGCGACGGCATCCGCCTCTTGCAAGCCTGCGACGTCACCCTGCTGCCGGGCTTCGCCGAGGGCCACGTCAGCGTGCAGGACGAGGCCGCGCAACTGGCCGCCGACCTGCTGCAACTGGCCCCCGGCCAACGGGTGCTGGACGCCTGCGCAGCACCCGGCGGCAAGACCTGCCACCTGCTCGAAGCCGAACCGGGTTTGCGCGAAGTGGTCGCCGTGGACCTGGAGGCCAAGCGCATGGCGCGGGTGCGCGAGAATCTCGATCGTCTGGGCCTCGACGCCACACTGATCGCCGCCGATGGCCGCGATACCGCTGCCTGGTGGGACGGCAAGCCGTTCCAGCGCATCCTCCTCGATGCACCCTGCTCGGCCACCGGCGTAATCCGCCGCCACCCGGACATCAAGCTGACCCGCAAGGCCGATGACATTCCGGCGCTGGCCACCCTGCAAGGTGAGCTGCTCGACGCCATGTGGTCGGCCCTCGAAGTCGGCGGCATCCTGCTCTACGCCACCTGCTCGGCCCTGCCGCCGGAAAATACCGAGGTCATCGGCGCGTTTCTCGAACGCACGCCGGGCGCCCGCGAGCTGGATATCGCCGGCCCGTTCGGCCTCAAGCAGCCCCATGGTCGGCAACTGCTCGCCCAGCAGGACGGCCATGATGGTTTCTACTATGCCAAGCTGATCAAGATCGCAGCCGCTGGAGCAACCCGATGAAGATCATCATCCTCGGCGCCGGCCAGGTCGGCGGCACCCTGGCCGAGCACCTGGCCAGCGAGGCCAACGACATCACCGTGGTGGACACCGACGGAGATCGCCTGCGCGCCCTCGGCGATCGCCTGGACATCCGCACCGTGCAGGGCAAGGGCTCGTTCCCCACCGTGCTGCGCCAGGCCGGCGCCGACGATGCCGACATGCTGGTGGCGGTGACCAACAGCGACGAAGTCAACATGATCGCCTGCCAGGTCGCCTACACCCTGTTCCATACGCCGACGCGCATCGCCCGGGTGCGCGAAGCGGCCTACCTGACCCGCGAGGCGCTGTTCGACAACGAGGCCATCCCGGTCGACGTGCTGATCAGCCCCGAGCAGGTGGTGACCAACTACATCAAGCGCCTGATCGAATACCCGGGCGCCCTGCAGGTGATCGACTTCGCCGATGGCAAGGCCCAGCTGGTGGCGGTCAAGGCCTACTACGGCGGCCCGCTGGTCGGCCAGCAGCTCAAGCAGATCCGCCAGCACATGCCCAAGGTCGACACCCGGGTGGCGGCGATCTTCCGCCGTGACCGGGCGATCATGCCCCAGGGCGATACGGTGATCGAAGCCGACGACGAGGTGTTCTTCATCGCCGCCAAGGCCGATATCCGTGCGGTGATGAGCGAGATGCGCCGGGTCGAGAACGAGTACAAGCGGGTAGTGATCGCCGGCGGCGGGCATATCGGCGAGCGCCTGGCCGAGGCCATCGAGAGCCGCTACCAGGTGAAGATCATCGAGATGAACCCGGCGCGCTGCCGCTACCTCTCGGAGAACCTGGAAAGCGCCATCGTGCTGCAGGGCAGCTCGTCGGACCGCGACCTGCTGGTGGAAGAGAACATCAAGGACGCCGACATCTTCCTGGCCCTGACCAACGACGACGAGGCCAACATCATGTCGTCGCTGCTGGCCAAGCGCCTGGGCGCGCGCAAGGTGATGACGCTGATCAACAACCCGGCCTACGTCGACCTGATCCAGGGCGGCGAGATCGACATCGCCATCAGCCCGCAGCTGGCCACCATCGGCAGCCTGCTGACCCACGTGCGCCGCGGCGATATCGAGAGCGTGCACTCGCTGCGCCGTGGCGCTGCCGAAGCCATCGAAGCCATCGCCCACGGCGACGCGCGTTCGAGCAAGGTGGTCGGCAAGGCGATCAAGGACATCTCGCTGCCGCCGGGCACCACCATCGGCGCGATCATCCGCGACGAGGAGGTGCTGATCGCCCACGACGTGACGGTGATCGAGTCCGGCGACCACGTGATCCTGTTCCTGATGGACAAGAAGCATATCCGCGACGTGGAACGGCTGTTCCAGGTCGGCCTGACCTTCTTCTAGGGGAGCCTTTCATGAGCACCGACGCACTGGAAAAGATGCTCGCCAAGGGTGTGGATAACGCGCTGCTGCGCTTCGGCCTGGGCAAGGGTTACCTGGATGCCAGCGATGCCACCAGGGCTGCCGAACACCTGCAGCGCTGCGTCGAGCACGACCCGCAGTATTCGGCGGCGTGGAAGCTGCTCGGCAAGGCCCAACAAACCGCCGGCAACCCGGATGCCGCCCGCAGCGCCTGGCAGAGCGGTCTGCAGGCCGCGCAGGCCAAGGGCGACAAGCAGGCGGAAAAGGAAATGACCGTGTTTCTGCGCAAGCTGGATAAGCGAAGCCAAACGCCGCCAGAATCTTTGGTGTAAGCGAATCGCCAAGAGCTACGGACAGCTGGCCTTTCGCTCCGCTATTGACCTCAGATCAGACGGCCTCAACCGGAAAACATGGGCAGATAACCCAGCTCCATCAGCTTGATATCAATATTGCCGACTCGCTGAACATGCTCCAAATTATCCTGATCCATTACCTGCGGACAGCTCACCACGATGGTGCCTCGCCCTGGCACATCGATCAATTCATCGGCATCCGGGAAATCGGACGCTTTCAGCGCCTGTGGGCAGAAACCGATCCAGCCGATGGTCTGACGATCCTTGAAAGTCTTGTTACGCAGATAATGGTCTCGGGGCGCCAATACGGCCCAGTCGATTTCCGGCCATAGACTAAGCGCTAGTTGAATGATTTTTACAGAAGCGCGTCGTACATCGGGTATGAACGAGATGATTGCGCCACCGTCTTCGAAACGCATACAGGCCATAGAGTCCAAATCATGGGCACTGTAACTGAAGGCAAGCCCCCCCTTTAGCGGGTCATCCTGCCCATTCCATAGGGAAAACCTGAGCCATCTTGGAAAATCCGCATCAAAATTACGTTGAGCCTCATCGTGCAAATGCTGTGGGTTGTTGATTACCTGCCTACTGAGCGCATCATTTTTGGAACTTCCTTGAAGAAACCAATCTCCCAGGATGGGATGAATTTCGGCTAGGCCAAGCAAAAATTTATAAGTTCTTTCCAATTGTACTTGGCGAGATATGGCCGCAATCCTAGGTTTATCAAAACGCAACATAAATGAAAATTTAATAAACAAAGCAGTCTCCGTCATTTAAATTTAAGCAATATATCCGGGATTATTACGAATGTACTCATCCCAAAGCTGCTTCTCTTCCTCTTGATGCTTGATATATTTATCATATTCATCACTTCCTGGCATGGGATTCCAGAACGCTCTTAAATTGTTAAGGCCTTTTTCTAAATATTGCTCTGAACAATACTCATAGACAATTTTCTGGAGAAAGTGCCACTCAATACAAACTGGGGGTGTGGGTCGAGCTTTTAATGAGTGCTTTTCTGCAGGAATAATTAATTCACTATCAACATTAGCCCAAGGCCGTGGCAGCCCAATGATTGGTATAAACATAAACGCATAGTTCGCCTTGGCTTCCAGCAGGGTGCAGCGAGGCTCGTCGAAGCCGTCCCACCAGGTGCCATTCCAGAACCATTCGTAGGGAACGGGGAAGTTGGTCACCCACTGCTGATAGCGGGCGGAAAGATCCGACATGCTATGGCCTTTGCCATTGTTGGCGACAGCCATCTCCCCTTGCTCGGGTGGGCATTCAACGCAGTCAACGGCCCGTCTGCCTCTCAGTCGCAGCCGTTTCACGTCGGTACGTGGCGGGGCATGCGGTTTTCTGGCATCTCAACCGGGAAATATGGGCAGATAACCTAGCTCCATCAGCTTGATATCAATATTGCCGACTCGCTGAACATGCTCCAAATTATCCTGATCCATTACCTGCGGACAGCTCACCACGATGGTGCCTCGCCCTGGCACATCGATCAGTTCATCGGCGTCCGGGAAATCGGACGCTTTCAGCGCGCGTGGGCAGAAACCGATCCAGCCGATGGTCTGCCGATCCTGAAAAACACGGCGGTACAGGTAGTAATCGTCAGGAACGACCAATCCCCAGTCGATTTCCGGCCAGATATCTACCGCCGCGTTGAGAATTCCAATGAAAATCCGGCGAGGATCAGACTCCACCATGACAAGAGCCCCAGCATCCTCAATCTCGATACTAGACATCAGCGGTTTGTCATGGGCGTAGTAGGTTATCGACAATCCTCCTTTGGTGATATCCGGCTGGCCATTCCAAAGTACATATTCGGTCTGCTGCCTATCGTTTTCCTCCCAATGTTCAACAGCATTCCGCAAAAACTGCGTATTCTCCATTACGTTGAAGCGCAGCCCATCCTCTGCTGAATCGCCACACCGATACCAGTTCTTCAGTAAAGGACTCAGCTGACCAATACGCTTGAAAAATTCGAGCGAGCGGGCCAACTGGATCTCACGAGGCACCGTTACGATCCTAGACTTTTCGAAACGCAACATTAGATAAAAGTTTTTGAAGTCCTTCACAGAATCACCTCAGTTCAAGCACGCATATCTGGATTATCTCTGTAGTACTCATCCCACTGCCGTTTTTCTTCTTTTTTAATATCTTCGTAATCTTCATGTTCTTCTGTACCAGGCATCGGGTTCCAAAAAGATTTAAGATTGCTCATACCCATTCTCTCGTACTGACCTGAGCAATATTCGAATACAATTTTTTGTAGAAAATGCCATTCCACATAGACAGGTGGTGTAGGAACAGCCTTATAACTATGAATTTCCGCTTTCTTTATCAAATCGGTTCGTATCTTTTCTCGAGCCCAAATATGAGGTCGACGGACAATCGGTATAAACATAAACGCATAATTCGCCTTGGCTTCCAGCAGGGTGCAGCGAGGCTCGTCGAAGCCGTCCCACCAGGTGCCATTCCAGAACCATTCGTAGGGAAAGGGGAAATTGGTCACCCACTGCTGATAACGGGCGGAAAGGTCGGACATGCTATGGCCTTTGCCGTTGTTGGCGATAGCCATCTCTCCTTGTTCGGGCGGGCATTCCACGCAGTCCCGGCCGCTATCCGCCTCGCAGTCGCGCTCGGCCTCCCGCGTACGTTCGCCGGTGATCGGCGGCGCATCGGTGCGTGACGGCGCATGTGGCTCGACCTGTGGCGCAGGTATCGGCTGCGGCCTGGGCGCGGGCTGTGCGGTTGGCCTGGGCAGCGTGCCTGGAGCCGGTGCTGGCATGGGGGCGGGCCGAGGCGGCGGCATGGGAAAGCGTGGGGCTGCAGGAGGCATCGGCATGTCGAAGGGCGTACGCGGGCCCATCCGTGGGGTGAGTCGCAAGGCCATGGGGCCCGTGGATAGAATGCCGCTCATTTTGCACTCCTTGCGCGTTCGTGCTCACGCCATTGCTGCATCAGTACCTTGAATTCCACGACGCTCTGGTAATCCCGGAAGCGTTGCTCCGGTGTATCGGCCACCGGGCGATTCATGAATTCGATGAAAGCGGCCTGTTTGTGGAAGTCGGTGAACGTCAGGCCATGGCGCAGGAAACGCTCGACCATGGCAGGTTCGTGGATACCGAAAGCCCAGGCTTCTTCACGCATCTCATGCAATAGCCGGATTGTCGGCCGTAGGCCCGTACGCTCGAGCCAGGCCGGGTTCTCCTGGCGCAGTTCGAGTATCAAGCGCTCGATCATTTCGTCCTGGCGGATTTGCTCAAGCTGCAGCAACTGGTCGCCTGTCAGGTCAAACATCGCCCGCCTCCACATCCTGCCCCTCATAGCTGAGGTAGCCGCTCTGCAAGGGCTGCCAGATCTGCCACTGGCTGACGTGGCGCATCAGTTGCTGGCGTTGACCGGGTGTCACGACCTGCTCCAGGGCGCGCCTGACCTGGGGGTTGTAGTAGCGGAACAGGGAACGCCGGCCATCGGGCATCTGGGTGAACAGCAGGCACCGGTGGTGTTCGGCCATGACCGTGAAGGGGTGCCCGCTCCACAACCAGGAGACCAGGGGCGATTGCTTGTCGCGGGCGATCAGCCAATCCAGAAACCCATTGGCCGAAGCGTGCATGCTCGAGAACTCGACCAGGGCAGGCCCGGCATGGCTGATCTCGTCCAGTTCGCTGCCTGCCAGTAGCCATTGGAATTGGATACTCCCGGCGGCATCTGCAAGGCGCTTGTCCAAGGTCAGGTAGCGGGCACCGTCCACCAGGGCATAGAGCCTGTTCGCATTATTCAGCGAATCCAGGGGCAGGCGTCGGCACAGTGATGCTACAGCACCAGCGTTCGTCATCGGCGCGCTCCAAGGCTTTCCAGTGGCACGAAAGTCTGGTTGCGCTGCGCCGCCAGCAACAGGCACTGCAAACACAGTTTCGGCGCCCTGGCGGCCTGGATCGCAGGGGCGGGCGAGCCACTGGTATTGCCGATCAGCACGGTGCCCGAGCCACCGACGATCACATTGCCGTGGCTACCCAATGTCCCGACCACGCAGGCAGGCAATCCGTTGATCAGTACATTAGGTATGACATGAGTACTTAGAGTCCCGCCGCAGACAGTGGCATCGCCTTGACGGGCGGCAGGAAAGCCGTCGAAAAAGACGTCGGGTGAGCCCTCGGCAATCGGATTATTACCATGGCCAGGCAATGGGCAGGCGGTGGGATCGCCCAGGCGGGCAGCAGGTTTACCAGACATTCCAATCTCCCTATCGGTCGGCAAGGTCTCAAAACTATGCTGCGCAGAAGCAGATAGGCGCAATAGAAAAGATCTTTTTATGTGACAAAAACGTCGAAAAGCTCTGATTGCGCAAGAAATTGCACAATCAGGAACAGACATCGTGACAGCCGTAAATGAATGTTTGCCTCAAGGCGTTTTGCTACGAAATTGGCAGCCCCAGATCAGAAATATGCGCCAGCCTCGTAGCTCGTTGGGCACGGAGATACGGAATCTTTTGTCAGCTGTACTGGAAAGTGCGTGTGCCTTTACTTGAGCGCCTGCACCTCGCGGGTCAGCAGGTCGATAAAGGCCTGGGCCAGGGGCGAGCGTTCCTGGCGGCGTTTGACCAGCCACACCGCGGTGGTGGCGTCGGCATCGGTCAGGGTACGGAACACCACGCCATCGATGCGAATGCGCCGAAACGATGCCGGCAGCACCGAAACCCCAAGCCCGGCGGCCACCAGGCCGATGATGGTCAGTGCCTCGTGGGCCTCCTGGGTGATGCGCGGGGTGAAGCCGGCCTGACGGGCCAGGCTGAACAGTTGGCCGTACAGGCCGGTGCCGTAGCTGCGCGGAAAGAACACGAATGGCTGGTCCGCCAACTCGGCCAGCGCCAGCCCGCCGTCCTGTTCACCGGCCAGCGGATGCCCGGCATGCAGCAGCGCCACCAGGGGCTCGCTGAGCAGTTCCACGGCATCCAGCTCGGCGGGCAGGTCCAGCGGGCGGATCATGCCGATCTGCAGCTTCTTGTCCATCAGCGCCTGGCAGACCTGGCTGCTGGTCATTTCCTGCAGATCCAGGTGCACGGCCGGAAACGCCTGGCGAAAGGCGAACACCGCCCGGGGAATGATCGACACGAACGGCGCCGAGGCGGTGAAGCCGATCTGCAGCTCGCCGATCTCGCCCTGCTCGGCGCGGCGCACCACGTCCACTGACTTGCTGACCTGGGCCAGGGTCTGCCGCGTCTCCTCGAGAAACAGCCGCCCGGCATCGGTGAGCGCTACGTGGCGGTTGCTGCGCTCGAACAGACGCACCCCCAGCTCCTGCTCCAGCGCCTGGATCTGCTGGCTCAGCGGCGGCTGGGAAATGCCCAGCAGGTCGGCGGCGCGACCGAAGTGCAGCTCTTCGGCAACGGCCACGAAATAACGTAAATGGCGCAACTCCACCGCTCACTCCCAATAGGTCGAATAACGTATCGATCAGGTCGAATATTATATTGGAAAGAACTTGCACGCCTATTTATCCTGACTTCATTCCCAATAACAACAACCACCCATGCCGACATTCGTCAGTGCATGCGGCGGCGCTTCGCCTGGGAATCGAGTGTTCAAGAGGTCGTAATGAGTCAGCCCGTTCCACACGCACCGCACGAGTGTTTCAGCCCCGCAAACGAGGAACCTGCCCCCCGCAGCGCCCCACTGGAGCCCGTTTATATCCAGAAGGGCACCCGCGCCTTTCTGCGCACCATTCTCGCCATGTGCAGCGGCGGTTTCGCCACCTTCGCACTGCTCTATTGCGTGCAGCCGATGATGCCGATGCTGGCGCAGCAGTTCGCGCTCAGCGCCGCACAGAGCAGCCTGATCCTTTCCGTGTCCACCATCACCCTGGCCGTGGGCCTGTTGATAACCGGACCGTTGTCCGATGCGCTCGGCCGCAAACCGGTGATGGTGGTGTCGCTGCTCGCCGCCGCCCTGTTCACCGTGGGCAGCGCGCTGATGCCGACCTGGGAAGGCGTGCTGGTGATGCGCGCGCTGGTCGGCCTGGCACTGAGCGGCCTGGCCGCCGTGGCCATGAGCTACCTGAGCGAGGAAATCGACCCGCTGCACCTGGGCCTGGCCATGGGCGTATACATCGGCGGCAACGCCATCGGCGGCATGAGCGGGCGCCTGCTCAGCGGCGTACTGGTGGACTTCATGTCCTGGCACGCGGTGCTCGGTACCCTCGGTGGCCTCGGCCTGCTGGCCGGCACGGCGTTCTGGCGCCTGCTGCCCGAGTCGCGCAACTTCCGCCCCCGCTCGCTGCGCCCGCGCAGCTTGCTGCAGGGCTACACCCTGCAGTTCCGCGATGCTGGCCTGCCATGGCTGTTCTTGCAGGGTTTCCTGCTGATGGGCGCCTTCGTGACGCTGTTCAACTACATCGGCTACCGACTGATCGAAGCCCCCTTCAAGCTCGACCAGACCAGTATCGGCCTGCTGTCGATCGTCTACCTGTCGGGTATCTACAGCTCCGCGCAGGTCGGCGCCCTGGCCGACAAGCTGGGCCGTCGCAAGGTGCTCTGGGCGGTGATCGGCCTGATGCTCGCCGGCCTGGTGCTGACCCTGTTCGACGTGCTGCCGGTGATCCTGGTCGGCATGCTGCTGTTCACCTTCGGCTTCTTCGGTGCCCACTCGGTGTCGAGCAGCTGGATCGGCCGTCGCGCCACCCAGGCCAAGGGCCAGGCATCGTCGCTGTACCTGTTCTGCTACTACCTGGGCTCCAGCGTCGCCGGCACCCTGGGCGGGGTGTTCTGGCAGGCCGGTGGCTGGGACGGCCTGGGCCTGTTCATCGGCTCGCTGCTGCTGATCTCCCTGGCCGTGGCCCTGCACCTGTCGCGCCTGCAGGCGTTGCCAATGGCTGTCGCATCGCGCTGAGCCAGCCAGTCACGCCATGAAAAACGCCGGATGTCCGTGAGGGGATCCGGCGTTCTTGCTTTGCGGCCGTGTCAGTTCAGCGCGGTGCGCTGCGGCAAGCGCCGCACGATGGCCCCGAGCAGCATGCCGTACAGCGGTACGAACAGCGCCAGGCTGACCGCCAGCTTGATCACGTAGTCGACCACGGCGATCTCCACCCAGTTGGCGGCCATGAACGGGTCGCTGCTCTGCCAGAAGGCGATGGAGAAGAACGCCAGGGTGTCCATGGCCTGGCCGAACACGCTGGAGGCCGCTGGCGCCACCCACCAGTGCCTGAGCTGGCGCAGGCGGTCGAACACCTGGATGTCGAGCAGCTGGCCGAGCACGTAGGCCAGAAAGCTGGCCAGGGCGATGCGGAACACGAACAGGTTGAATTCGCCCAGGGCCGCCACGCCGCCGAAGGCGCCTTCATGGAACAGCACCGAGACGATGTAGGAGGCGATCAACGCGGGCACCATCACCCGGGCGATCACCACGCGCGCGGCATGTTTGCCGATCAGGCGGACGGTGAGGTCGGTGGCCAGGAAGATGAACGGGAAGCTGAATGCGCCCCAGGTGGTGTGCCAGCCGAACAGGGTGATCGGCAACTGCACCAGGTAGTTGCTGGCGATGATGATGAGGATGTGGAACGCGATCAGCGCAGCCAATACGGCGCGGCTGACCGAGGCGGGAAGCAGGGTCATGGGATGTCCTTTTTCGTGAAATGGGGTTAGGGAACCCATTGCCGCAGCCGACATGGCTGCAAGCGGCGCGCAGTGTACTGCCTGGGCTGCCCTGGTAACAGCCCGCCCGGCGGATGACCAACCTCTTTGCTTGGCGACGCCTCGAAGGCAGAAGCGGCCCACTCAACCGGTCGCTCCCCACGCTCTGCGTGGGATGCTAGCGGCTGCTCGGCGATCCATTGTGGGAGCGCGCCATACGCGCGAATCGCGGGCATGGCCCGCTCCCACAGGTACTGCACCGCTGGCCGCCTTCGCCACACAACAGTCGTTTCGCCGACCCTGTCAGCCGTTGCTGGCCAGTTGCGCACCCTCGGGCATCACCCGCCGGGCCAGCTGGAAGTGCTTTTTCCAGTAGCCGTCGCTGAGCTTGTCGATGCGCACGTTGGTGCCACGCCGCGGCGCGTGAATGAAGCGGTCGTTGCCCAGGTAGATGGCCACGTGGTCGACACTGCGCCCACGGATACGGAAGAACAGCAGGTCACCCGGCTCCAGATCGCCCTTGGCCACCTTGGGACCATCGACGCGGGAGAGCGCGCGGGAGGTGCGGGGCAGGTCGAGGTCATCGACCTTCTTGAACGCATAGTTGACCAGGCCGCTGCAGTCGAAGCCGTGCTCGAGGCTGGTGCCGCCCCAGCGGTACGGGGTGCCCAGTGCGCTCAGCGCCCGGTTGACGACAGCCTGGGAAGAATTGGGGTCGGCCTTGGCGGGGGCGACGACACGGCTGCTGCCGTCCTGCAGGTGAACCCGGAAGCTGGCCGAGGCATTGCCAGCTGCAGCACATAAGAGGGTGCCGCCCAAAAACAGAGAAAGGATCAGTTTATTCAATTCGATGACCTTGAAAGAAGACTCAAGCCGCCGCGAATCCCTTCCTTGATCAGCCACTTGCAACCTAAATAATGAACTAAAAGAGTGCTCCGCACGTCCCGTGGACGGACAGTTGAAAATTGCCCTGGGTTCATTTTTTCCCCTTTTCGGCGACGAACGGTAAAGGTCAGAAGCCGCCTGACACAGGGCAGGAATCGCCCCTGTATCTGCTAGGGTTACAGCTCCCTCACGCATCAGGACAATGCCGATGAAGCCACTCAAGACCGTGATCACCGCCAGCCTGCTGGCCCTGAGCGCCAGCCTGTACGCCCAGGCGGAAGACGCCAAATGCGCCAGCGTCAGCCTGGCCGACCCAGGCTGGAGCGACATCGCGGTCACCAACGGCATCGCCAGCCTGCTGCTCGACGGCCTGGGCTACAAACCGCAGACCCGCACCCTGGCCGTGCCGATCATCTTCGCCGGCCTGCAGAAAGGCCAGGTCGACGTGTTTCTCGGCAACTGGATGCCCGCCGGCCAGCATGACTACGAGCGCTACGTGGCCACCGGGCAGATCGACAAGGTGGTGGAGAACCTCGGCGGCACCGAATACACCCTGGCCGTGCCGACCTACGCTTATGAAGCCGGCGTGAAGGATTTCAACGACCTCGCCAAATTCGCCGACAGGTTCGGCAAGAAGATCTACGGCATCGGCTCGGGCTCGCCCGCCAATGACTACATCCGCCAGATGATCGCCGGCGACGAATTCGGCCTGGGTGACTGGCAGTTGGTGGAGTCCAGCGAGCAGGCCATGCTGGTGCAGGTCGGCCGCGCGGTGAAGCGCGACGCGTTCGTGGTGTTCCTCGGCTGGACGCCGCACCCGATGAACGTGCAGTTCGACATGAGGTACCTCAAGGGCGGCGAGAAGTTCTTCGGCAGCACCGGTTCGGTCAACACCCTGGCACGCAAGGGCTTTGTTGCCGAATGCCCGAACGTGGGCAAGCTGCTGACCAACCTGAAGTTCACCCAGGAGATGGAGAACACCATCATGGACGACGTGCTCAACCGCAAGGTGGCCAATACCACGGCGATCAAGAACTGGATCAAGGCCAACCCGCAGGTGCTGGAAGGCTGGCTGGAGGGCGTGAAAACCCGTGATGGCGGTGACGGCCTGGCGGCGGTGAAGGCCAAGCTGTAGGCACAACGAACGAGGCCGGCGGAGCAGGGCGCCGGCCCGTTGGATTCAGTCGCGGATAAAGCGCAGCCCCACACCCTCGGGAGTGACGCGCATGACTTCCATCTCCAGGATTGGCGCCTCGATGGGCAGGTCCTGCACCTGGCCGGTCACCCGAGTGCCGGGCTCCAGGTCGGCCAGACTCTCGTGCTTGACGTACACGCCGCCGTCGGAAAGATCGCGGGTCTGGGCGACCAGCTCACCAAAGCTCGGGTGGCAGATCTTGATCCGACATTTCATCGGTGTACGGGGATGCTGACGCTGGTTGGCGGACATGTCCTGACAGCCTCGGGAAAGATGTGCCCCGTTAATAACTCAAATTGCCGGGCAAGCCTAGCGAAGCGGCACGAGGTTGCGAGGCGCCGCCGGTTTCAGTACCAGCGCTCTTCGCCCTCGGGGCGTTTCTTGAAGCGCTTCATGCTCCACATGTACTGGCTGGGGTAGGCGCGTACGTACTTCTCGACCACGCCACTCATGGCCGCCACGGCGGTGTAGGTGTCTTCGCTGTACATGCCCTCGGGCGCGGCCTCGAGGATCACCTTGTAACCCGAGCCGTCCTCCAGGCGCAGCGCATGCAGGAACACGCCGACCGCCTTGCCGCCGGCGAGCATGCCCGGCACGAACTTGCTGGTCAGCGCAACGGTGCCGCAGAAGGGCACGAAGATACCAGCCGACAGGCTCGGCTCCGGGTCGGCGGGAATGCCCACGGCACCGCCCTTGCGCACTTCCTTGATGACGCTGAGGATGCCTTCCTTGGTCGACGGTGCCACCCGGTTGCCGAGTTGCACCCGTTGCTCGCGCAGCAGGTCATCGACTGCCTTGAGCTTCGGTGGGCGGTAGAAAATGATCGGTTTGCACTGCGAGCAGTAGAAGTGGTTGAGCACTTCCCAGTTGCCCAGGTGGCTGGTGATGCCGACCACGCCCTTGCCGGAGGCAAGCGCGGCTTCGAGCACTTCCAGGCCCTCGACCTCGCGCACGCGGGCCAGTGACTTGTGGGCCGGCCAGACCCAGGCGCAGGCGCTCTCGGTCAGGGTGCGGCCGATGTCCATCAGGCTGCGGCCGACCAGCTTGTCGTGCTCGGCGGCGGTCAGTTCCGGAAAGCACTTGGCGAGGTTGATGCGCACGACTTCGCGGGAGCCGTTCGGCAACTTCCACATCAGCCAGCCAATCATCGCGCCGAGCGATTGCACCGCACGCCAGGGCAGGAGGGCGAACAAGCGCAGGGATCCGACCACCAGCGCGCCTTTGAGCTTTTCCACAAGCAGCTCCCGATAAAAAAGGGCGCGTATTGTAACCGTCCGGGGCCGGCCTGACTGTTACATACACGATCAGAAACGACGAAACGTTCAATAAAGCTGGGTTTTGAGACGTTCCTGCAGCTGCTGCTCGTAGGCCTGGACGTCGAACTGCGGGTCCATCACCGCCTTCAGCAGGTCGCCGGCCGACGGCAGGCTGGCCCGCTCGACCTGCCGTTCGACCGCCCACAACCCGGAGCGCACCGCCGCCTTGGAGCACTGGAAGTAGCAGGTGTCGACGCTGATGCGCAGCACGCTGCGCGGCAGCTTGCCTTGCGCCTCGCACAGCGCCAGCAGCTCGGGCTCCAGCGAGATGCTCGCGCGGCCGTTGACCCGGAAGCTTTCGCCCACCCCGGGAATCAGAAACAGCAGCGCCACGTGGGGGTCGTGGAGGATGTTGCGCAGGCTGTCGATGCGGTTGTTGCCGGGGCGGTCCGGCAGCAACAGGGTGCGCTCGTCGAGGATCCGCACGAAACCCGGCGCATCACCCCGTGGCGAACAGTCCAGCCCATCCGGCCCATGGGTGCCCAGCACCACGAACGGCGAAGCCGCCACCAGCGCCTGGTAGGGCGCGCTCAGGTAGCCCAGCTCCTTGCGCAGGGAGCGCTCGTGGGGCACGCCGTAAAGCGCCTCCAGTTGTTCGAGGGTAGCGATGGTGGTGCTCATGGCTGCTTCTCCGTTTGCAGTTGTGGGTAGCGATCGCAGTCGCGGGTGTGGTCCATGACCATGCCGGTGGCCTGCATGAAGGCGTAGCAGATGGTCGGGCCGACAAAGGTGAAGCCGGCCTTCTTCAGCGCCTTGCTCATGGCCTCGGCTTCAGGGGTGACCGCCGGCACGTCGCCGCGGCCACTGAAATGGTTGATCTTCGGCTGGCCGCCCACGAACGACCAGAGCAGCGCCACCGGATCCTCGAGGCGCAGCCAGGCCTGGGCGTTCCGGCGCGCGGCCTGCAGCTTGAGACGATTGCGGATGATGCCGGGGTCCTGCATCAGGGTGTCGATATAGGCATCGCTCATCGCTGCCAGGCGCTCGGCATCGAAACCGAACAGCACGTCACGATAGCGCTCGCGTTTCCTCAGCACGGTGATCCACGACAGCCCGGCCTGGGCTCCTTCGAGCAGCAGCATCTCGAACAGGTGGCGGGGATCGCGCGACGGCACGCCCCATTCCTCATCGTGATAGGCCTGGTACAGCGGGTCGTCGTTACACCAGAAACAGCGGGGCATGGCAGTCGGCTCGGTGAGGGGCGAGGGCAGACTATAACCGCGGACCATCGGCGCCTGCAGCCTGGGTGCAACCCGGGAAGCGATAGCGGCCCGACCGCCAGGTTTCCCGCCGAAGGGCTGATGACGATTTCGCGCCCATGGTGCGCGCCCACAACGGCCAGGGCGAGTCGCCGCCAGAGGGCTCATCTCTCGCTAGCCTCGAATTCCACCGAGGCCGCAACGATATCCACAGGGCGTGCGCTGCGCCGCGGTCGTTTTATCAGGCGAGACGGCGCAGCATGCGGGCTGCGTCTTGCATCGGGTATACTCCCCGGCTTTCTGTCGCAGCCCCAACAGGTGAATTTTTCGTGAGCCAGACAACGCCTGCCGTGCGCACCTTCCAGGACCTGATCCTCGCCCTGCAACAATACTGGGCCGAGCAGGGCTGTGTGGTACTGCAACCCTATGACATGGAAGTGGGCGCCGGTACCTTCCACACCGCCACTTTCCTGCGTGCCATCGGCCCGGAAACCTGGAACGCCGCCTACGTGCAGCCATCGCGCCGGCCGACCGACGGCCGTTACGGCGAGAACCCCAACCGCCTGCAGCACTACTACCAGTTCCAGGTGGTGCTCAAGCCGAATCCGGAAAACTTCCAGGAGCTGTACCTGGGCTCGCTGAAGGCCATCGGCCTCGACCCTGAAGTGCACGACATCCGCTTCGTCGAGGACAACTGGGAATCGCCGACCCTCGGCGCCTGGGGTCTGGGTTGGGAAATCTGGCTCAACGGCATGGAAGTCACCCAGTTCACCTACTTCCAGCAGGTCGGTGGTATCGAGTGCTACCCGGTCACCGGCGAGATCACCTACGGTCTCGAGCGCCTGGCCATGTACCTGCAGGGCGTCGACTCGGTCTACGACCTGGTATGGGCCGATGGCCAGTTCGGCAAGGTCACCTACGGCGACGTGTTCCACCAGAACGAAGTGGAGCAGTCGACCTACAACTTCGAGCACGCCAACGTCGACAAGCTGTTCGAGCTGTTCGATTTCTACGAGAGCGAAGCCAACCGCCTGATCGAGCTGGAGCTGCCGCTGCCGACCTACGAGATGGTGCTCAAGGCTTCCCACACCTTCAACCTGCTGGATGCCCGTCGCGCCATTTCGGTGACCGCGCGCCAGCAGTACATCCTGCGCGTGCGCACCCTGGCCCGCGCCGTGGCGCAGAGTTATCTGCAGGCCCGGCGCCGCCTGGGCTTCCCGCTCGCCACCGCCGATCTGCGTGATGAAGTACTGGCCAAGCTGGAGGCTGCAGAATGAGTGCGCTCGATTTTCTGGTTGAACTGGGCACCGAAGAGCTGCCGCCCAAAGCCCTGAAGACCCTCGGCGAATCCTTTCTCGCCGGTGTCGAGAAAGGCCTCAAGGCCGCCGGCCTGAGCTACCGCGGTGCACGTTACTACGCCGCGCCACGCCGCCTGGCCGTGCTGGTCGAGCAACTGGCCACCGAACAGCCGGATCGCACCGTCAACCTCGACGGCCCGCCCGTGCAGGCGGCCTTCGATGCCGAGGGTAACCCGACCCAGGCCGCCCTGGGCTTCGCCAAGAAGTGTGGCGTGGAGCTGTCGGCCATCGACCAGAGCGGGCCGAAGCTGAAATTCAGCCAGCACATTCCTGGCCAGCGCGCCTATACGCTGCTGCCCGGTATCGTGGAAAACTCCCTGAACGAGCTGCCGATTCCCAAGCGCATGCGCTGGGGTGCCCGCAAGACCGAATTCGTCCGCCCGAGCCAGTGGCTGGTGATGCTGTTCGGTGATCAGATCGTCGACTGCGAGATCCTCGCTCAGAAGGCCAACCGTTTCTCCCGCGGCCACCGCTTCCACGCCAACCATGAAGTGCGCATCTCTGCGCCCGCCATGTATGCCCAGGAGCTGCGCGCCGCCTACGTGATCGCCGACGTCGCCGAGCGCCGCGAGCAGATCGCCAAGCGCGTCGACCAGTTGGCAGCCGAGCAGCAGGGCACCGCCATCGTGCCGCCGGCGCTGCTCGACGAAGTCAGCGCCCTGGTCGAATGGCCGGTGCCGCTGGTCTGCTCCTTCGAGGAACGTTTCCTGGAAGTGCCCCAGGAAGCGCTGATCACCACCATGCAGGACAACCAGAAGTACTTCTGCCTGCTCGATGCGGACGGCAAGCTGCTGCCGCGCTTCATCACCGTGGCCAACGTCGAGAGCAAGGACCCGGCGCAGATCATCTCCGGCAATGAGAAGGTGGTGCGCCCGCGCCTCACCGACGCCGAGTTCTTCTTCAAGCAGGACAAGAAGCAGCCGCTGGAAGCCTTCAATCAGCGCCTGACCAACGTGGTGTTCCAGGCCCAGCTCGGCACCGTCTACGACAAGGCCCAGCGCGTCTCGGCCCTGGCCGGCTTCATCGCCGGGCGCATCGGCGGCGACGCCAAGCGTGGCGCCCGCGCCGGCCTGCTGAGCAAGTGCGACCTGGCCAGCGAGATGGTCGGCGAGTTCCCGGAAATGCAGGGCATCGCCGGCTATTACTACGCGCTGAACGACGGCGAGCCACAGGACGTCGCCCTGGCCCTGAACGAGCAGTACATGCCGCGCGGTGCCGGCGCCGAGCTGCCGAGTACCCTGACCGGTGCAGCGGTGGCCCTGGCCGACAAGCTCGACACCCTGGTCGGTATCTTCGGCATCGGCATGCTGCCCACCGGCAGCAAGGACCCGTACGCCCTGCGCCGTGCCGCCCTGGGCGTGCTGCGCATCCTCATCGAGAAGGGCCTGGACCTGGACCTGGGCGCCACCGTCGAGTTCGCCGTGCGCCAGTACGCCAGCAAGGTCAAGGCCGCCGGCCTGGCCCCGCAGGTGCTGGAATTCATCTTCGACCGCCTGCGGGCGCGCTACGAAGACGAAGGCGTGGACGTTTCCGTGTACCAGGCCGTGCGTGCCGTGAACCCGCTGTCGCCGCTGGACTTCGACCAGCGCGTGCAGGCCGTGCAGGCCTTCCGCAAGCTGCCCGAAGCCGAAGCCCTGGCCGCCGCCAACAAGCGCGTGTCCAACCTGCTGAGCAAGGCCGATGGGCAAGTGGCGAGCAGCATCGAAGCCCATTATTTCGATACGCCGGCCGAGTTCACCCTCAACGCCGCGATCCAGAAGGCCGACAACGCCGTGCAACCGCTGGCGCAGTCGCGTCAGTACCGCGAGGCGCTGGCCCAGCTGGCCTCGCTGCGCACCCCGGTGGACGCCTTCTTCGAAGCGGTGCTGGTCAACGCCGAAGACCCCAAGGTACGCGCCAACCGCTATGCGCTGCTGGCGCGTCTGCGTGGCCTGTTCCTGGGCGTCGCCGATATCTCGGTACTGGGCTGACCACTTTGCCCGGCCCACGCAGGGCCGGGCACTAACAGGTTGCTGAAAAACTACTTGCGTTGCTATCGCGGCGTTAAAAGCAGGCTCCAAATGCTCATGTACTATTCGTACACTCCGCTTTCTCGCCTGCTTTTGCCTTGCGCTAGCTGCCTCACCTACGTTTTTCAAAAACCTGCGAAGGAACACGCGTGAAACTGATCATTCTGGACCGCGACGGGGTCATCAATCAGGACTCCGACGCCTATATCAAAAGCCTCGAGGAGTGGATTCCGATCCCCGGCTCCATCGAGGCCATCGCCGCGCTGAGCAAGGCGGGCTGGACCGTGGCCGTGGCCACCAACCAGTCCGGCATCGCCCGCGGCTATTACCCGCTGAGCGTGCTGGAAGGCATGCACGCGCGGTTGCGTGAGCTGGTGGCGGAGCAGGGCGGTGAAGTCGGCCTGATCGTGCAATGCCCACACGGCCCGGACGACGGCTGCGACTGCCGCAAGCCCAAGCCCGGCATGCTGCGCCAGATCGGCGCGCACTATGATTTGCCGCTCGCCGGCGTGTGGTTCGTGGGTGACAGCGCCAGTGACCTGGAAACGGCGCTCGCCGTCGACTGTCAGCCCGTGCTGGTGAAAACCGGCAAGGGCGAACGCACCCTGGCCAAAGCCGCTCTGCCAACCGGCACCCTGATATTCGACGACCTGGCGGCCGTGGCTGCCCGGCTTCTCACTTGATAGCGCAGGCACGCCCTGCCACGGTAATCGCTCCCATGTCGCCAGTGCAGTCCCTCAGAACCGTACTCTTCTACCTGCTGCTGTCTTCCAGCTCGTTCGTCTGGTGCATCATCAGCGTATTCGTCGCGCCCTTCCTGCCGTTCCGTGCCCGCTACCGCTTCGTGGTGCAGGCCTGGTGCCGCAGCGCGGTCTGGCTGGCCAAGGTGGTTGCCGGCATCAAGTACGAGGTCAAGGGCGCCGAAAACATTCCCGAGCGCCCCTGTGTGATTCTCGCCAAGCACCAGAGCACCTGGGAGACCTTCTTCCTGTGCGCCTACTTCGAGCCGCTGAGCCAGGTCATCAAGCGTGAGCTGATGTACGTGCCGTTCTTCGGCTGGGCGCTGGCCATGCTCAAGCCCATCGCCATCGACCGCAGCAATCCCAAGGCCGCGCTCAAGCAACTGGCCCAGCAGGGCCGCACGCGCCTGGAGCAGGGCGCCTGGGTGCTGGTGTTCCCGGAGGGCACGCGTATCCCGGACGGCCAGATCGGCAAGTTCTCCCGCGGCGGTACCGCCCTGGCGGTGAACAGCAACCTGCCGGTACTGCCGATCGCCCATAACGCCGGGCAGTTCTGGCCGAAGGACGGCTGGAGCAAGAAACCGGGCGTGGTGCAGGTGGTGATCGGCCCGGCCATGTATGCAGAAGGCGAAGGCCCACGGGCGATCGCCAACCTCAACGAGCGCGCATTCCAGTGGGTCAGCCAGGCGCAATGCGAAATCGGTGCACTCAGCCCCCAGGCCGCTCCGGTGGAAACCGCCAATGACCTCGCCTGACCCGGCCAATCTGTGGATAACCTGTTGAGCGAATTCCTTTTTAATTGAGTTTTCCCGCTCAATGTACTGATTTAACTGGATTTTTATTGGTACCCAAGCTGTCGATAAATTGGGCATAAGTTTTACCCGGCAACTTGACGATGTTCACGTTGACGTATCGCTTAGTAGGGGCTCAACCGGCTAAGCTGGCGCTCTGCCAGACACAGAAACATGGCGAAACGGAGTTCGTGACATGCTTTCGATTTATCAGCTGAAACCGCGCTTTCAGAACCTCTTGCGTCCCCTGGTACGGCGCCTCTTCGACGCTGGCGTGACCGCCAATCAGGTGACTCTGAGCGCCGCCGTCGTATCGGTGCTCATCGGCCTGCTGCTGGCCCTCTTTCCCGAGCGCCTCTGGCTGTTCGCGCTGATCCCGCTGTGGATGATCCTGCGCATGGCGCTCAACGCCGTCGATGGCATGCTGGCCCGCGAGTTCGGCCAGCAATCGACACTGGGCGCCTACCTCAACGAACTCTGCGACGTGATCGCCGATGCCGCGCTGTTCCTGCCGTTCGCCTTGTTGCCAGGCGTATCACCGACCCTGGTGGTGGTGCTGGTGCTGTTCGCGCTGATCAGCGAATACGCCGGGGTGATGGGCCCCATGGTCGGCGCCTCGCGTCGCTACGACGGGCCGATGGGCAAGAGCGACCGCGCCTTCTGCTTTGGCGTGCTCGGTGCCGGGGTGGCCAGCGCGCTGCTGCCGCTGAGCTGGATCGATCCGATTCTCGCGGTGATCACCGCGCTGCTGCTGTACACGCTGTTCAACCGCGTACGCCACGGTTTGGCGCAAGCGTCTTCTTCTGCGCAATAGGAAAGCCCTGATGACCGAAGTTCGCGCCAGTACCTTCACGACCCACGACGGCGTCAGTCTGTTCTACCGTCACTGGCCGGCTGCCGATGTGCGGCCCGATGCCGCCCGCCGCGCCATCGTCATGTTCCACCGCGGCCATGAGCACGGCGGGCGCATGGCCCATCTGGTCGACGAGCTGGGCCTGCAGGGTTTCGATTTCTTCGCCTGGGATGCCCGCGGCCACGGCGAGTCGCCGGGGGAGCGGGGCGACAGCCCGAGCTTCGCCACCAGCGTGCGCGACGTGCAGACCTTTATCGACCATATCGCCGCTAGGTACGGCATCGAGACCGGGGACATGGTGGTGCTGGCGCAAAGCGTCGGCGCCGTGGTGGTTTCCACCTGGGCCCACGACTACGCACCGAAGATCCGCGCCCTGGTGCTCGCCTCGCCGGCCTTCAAGGTCAAGCTGTATGTGCCGTTCGCCCGCCCGGGCCTGAAGGCGATGCGCGCCTGGCGCGGCAACTTCTTCGTCAACAGCTACGTGAAGGCCAGGTTTCTCAGCCACGACCCGCAGCGCATCGCCTCGTTCGACAATGACCCGCTGATTACCCGCGCCATTTCGGTGAACATGCTGCTGGGCTTGTACGACGCCGCCGAGCGCGTGGTCGCCGATGCCCAGGCGATTCAGATTCCCACCCAGTTGCTGATCTCCGGCAGCGATTTCGTGGTACACCGCAAGCCCCAGGAGCAGTTCTTCCAGCGCCTGGGCAGCCTGGACAAGGAAATGCACGTGCTGCCCGGGTTCTTTCACGACACCCTGGGCGAGCGCGACCGGGCCCACGCACTGACCCGCATTCGCCGCTTCGTGCTGAAAGCCTTCGAGCAACCGCTGCAGCGCCCATCACTCTTGGACGCCGACCGCCTCGGCTGGAGTTGTGCCGAAGCCGAGGAACTGGCGGCGCCGCTGCCGAAAAACTCGCCGCGTGATCTCTACTGGCGTGCCACGCGGGCCAGCATGCGCCTCGGCAGCAGTGTTTCGGCGGGCGTGCAACTGGGTTTCGAGACCGGTTTCGACTCGGGCAGCACCCTGGATTACGTGTACCGCAACACCCCCACCGGCAGTTCGCCGATTGGCCGGCTGATCGACCGCAACTACCTGAATTCCATCGGTTGGCGGGGCATCCGCCAGCGCAAGGTGCACGCCGAGGAACTGCTGCGCCTGGCCATGGCAAGGTTGCGCGAGCTGAGCCGCCCGGTGCGCATCGTCGATATCGCCGCCGGTCACGGCCGCTACATTCTCGAAGCGTTGGAGCAGGGCAGCGACAAGCCGGATTCGATCCTGCTGCGTGACTACAGCGACATCAACGTGCGTGACGGTGCAGCGCTGATCGAGCAGAAGGGCCTGGGCAGCATCGCCCGCTTCGTCAAGGGCGACGCCTTCGACAAGGCCGACCTGGCAGCGCTGGAGCCGAAACCGACCCTGGCGGTGGTCTCCGGCCTCTATGAGCTGTTCGCCAGCAACGCCATGGTCGGCGACTCCCTGGCAGGCCTGGCGCAAGCCGTGGAAGAGGGCGGGTACCTGATCTACACCGGCCAGCCCTGGCACCCGCAGCTGGAGCTGATCGCCCGTGCCCTGACCAGCCACCGCGGTGGCGAGGCCTGGGTGATGCGTCGGCGCAGCCAGGCGGAGATGGATCAGTTGGTCGAAGCCGCGGGCTTTCGCAAGATCACCCAGCGCATCGACGAGTGGGGCATCTTCAGCGTATCCCTGGCGCAGCGGGTGTCCTGATGACGCCCGCCGCGGTCGTTCGCGAAAGCGGATTATGGAAGCGCGGCGTACTCTGGTTGCTGCTGCTCGCGCCGCTGTTCTTTGGCACCTATGGCTTCGCCAACGGTTATACCGCCCAACGCGACGACGTCGGCAGCCTGGTGTTCGGCTGGGAACGGCAGATACCCCTATGGCCGTGGACGATCATTCCCTACTGGTCCATCGACCTGCTCTACGGCCTGGCCTTCCTGCTGCCGGCCACCCGTGCCGCGGTGGATCGCCTCGGCCTGCGACTGCTCACCGCCCAGGTAATCTGCATCAGCTGCTTCCTGCTCTGGCCGCTGCGTTTCACCTTCGACCGGCCGGCACTGGATGGGCTGTTCGGGATGATGTTCGACGTGCTGATGGGTTTCGACAAACCCTTCAACCAGGCGCCATCGCTGCATATCACGCTGCTGGTGGTGCTATGGGCATGCTTCGCCCATTACGCAAGCGGGCTGTGGAAAGTCGCCTTGCACCTCTGGTTCTTCTTGATCGGTCTGTCGGTGCTGACCACCTGGCAGCACCATTTCATCGACGTACCGACCGGCATGCTCGCCGGTTTCCTGTGCCTGTGGCTGTGGCCCAGCGAAGGGCGCAGCCCGTTGTTTGCCTGGTGCCTGGCCCGCGACCCGCGACGCTGGCGGTTGGCCCTGCGCTACGCCTTTGGCGCAGCTCTGTGCAGCGCCGTGGCGATTCATTTCGGCGGCTTCGCCTTGTGGCTGCTGTGGCCGGCCCTGTCGCTGCTGATGGTGGCGTTGAACTATGCACTGTTCGGCGCCAAGGGTTTTCAGAAGCCCGCGGACGGCCGTCTCAGCGCTGCCAGCAGCTGGTTGCTGGCCCCCTATCTGCTGGGTGCCTGGATCAATTCCCGGGCCTGGACCTGCAAGCATCCGCAGCCCGATGAAGTGGCCGACGGCGTCTGGCTCGGGCGCATTCCCGGCAAGGGAGAAGGGCAGGCGTTCGCTGCCATCGCCGACCTCTGTGCCGAGCTGCCGTGCCGGGTGGAAGGCCAGGTCTATCGCGAACTGGCGTGCCTCGATCTGATCGTCCCCAGCAGCGAACACTGCCTGCAGGCGGCCGTGGCCATCGAAGACCTGCGGCGCCACGGGCCGGTGCTGGTGTGCTGCGCCCTGGGCTATTCGCGCAGCGCCACCGCCATCGCCGCCTGGCTGCTGCACAGCGGTCGCTGCAGGAGCGTCGCAGAGGCGGTTTCGCAGCTGCGCCAGGCTCGCCCCCAGGTCGTGCTCGGTTACGCGCATTTACAGGCCCTGGAAGGCGTTTCAAACCCTTCGCTATCCACCGTGGGAGGCAGATTACATGGCCAGTGAAATGCAGCTACGCCTGGTCGCCGGTTTGCTGCGCCGCGGCCGATCCCTGGATCATCTGTCGGGCGCACTGACCTTGCTCGCCTTGGTCATCGGCCTGGGGCCGCTGCTCGGTTTCATGGCACTCAGCACGGGGGCGGCCGTGTGCATTGCCTTGCTGATGTGTGGCCTGGTGCAGAAATACTACGCGCTGCGGGTCGCCCTCGATGCCGAGCTGTTCGCCAGCCTGGCCGCGGCGCCCGAGCAGCTCGGTCGGCGTACCACGGAGCTCGATCAGGCATTGGCATGGCTGGGTCGCCAGAACGCGCCGAGCCGTTCCTGGCAACAACGCAGCCAGGGCGCCCTGCGCCTGCTGCGTCTGCAGGCGCTCTGGCTGGCCCTGCAGGTGTTGGTCGCCCTGGCGGCCATCGTGCTGATGCCGTGGCTTTCACACATTCGATTCGGATAAGGACGCTGACATGCTCGCCTCGCTGGTCGCCTTTTTCATCACCTCCGGTGCGCGGCTGCTCACCGGTGCCCGCGCCCTGTGGCTCGGTAGCACCGCACAGCCGGTACAGCGCATCTATTACGCCAACCACAGCAGCCACGGCGACTTCGTGCTGCTCTGGGCATCGCTACCGGCGGAGCTGCGCAAACGCACCCGCCCGGTAGCCGGCTCCGATTACTGGATGAAGGGCTCGCTGCGCAGCTTCCTGATCCAGAAGGTGTTCAACGGTGTGCTGGTCGACCGCCAGCGCAGCGACCCCAGCGCCAACCCGCTGCAGGCAATGCTCGATGCGCTGGCCGAGGGTGATTCGCTGATCGTCTTCCCCGAGGGCACCCGTAATCTGGAAGACGGTCTGCTGCCGTTCAAGGCAGGCCTCTATCACCTGGCCAAGGCACGGCCGGATGTGGAGGTGATCCCGGTGTGGATCGCCAACCTCAACCGGGTGATGCCCAAGGGTCGAGCCTTGCCTCTGCCGCTGCTGTGCACCCTGAATTTCGGCGCGCCGCTGGGCATGGGCGAGGAGGAGGGCAAAGAGGCCTTCCTCGAACGCGCCCGCAGCACCCTGCTGGCCCTGGCCCCCGAGGAGGTTTGAGATGGATCGCAATACCTTGCTGTTGTTCGCCGGTATCGGTGGCCTGCTGTTGCTCGCCAGCCTGATCGGCTGGCTGCTGAAACTGCGTGCCGGCCCTGGCCCGCATTCGGTCATCGACAACCTCAATGCGCGCATCAACGCCTGGTGGGTGATGGTGGCGGTGATCGGTTTCGCCTTCCTGTTCGGCAATACCGGCGTGGTGGTGCTGTTCTACTGCGTGTCGTTCTATGCGCTGCGCGAGTTCATGACGCTCACGCCCACCCGGCGCAGCGACTACCCGGCACTGGTCGCCGCCTTCTACTTCGCGCTGCCGATGCAATACCTGCTGATCGGCATCGGCTGGTACGGCCTGTTCGCCATCTTCATTCCGGTCTACGTGTTCCTGCTGCTGCCGATTCTGTCGTCCCTGGGCGGCGATACCACACGCTTTCTCGAACGTACCTCCAAGGTGCAGTGGGGCCTGATGATCGCGGTGTACTGCATCTCCACCGTACCGGCGCTGCTGACCCTGGAGATTGCCGGCTTCGAGGGCCGCAACCTGCTGCTGATCGCCTGGCTGGTGATCGTGGTGCAGATCTCCGACGTGCTCCAGTACGTGTGCGGCAAGCTGGCCGGCAAGCGCAAGATCGCCCCCAACCTGTCGCCCTCCAAGACCGTGGAAGGCTTCTTCGGTGGCGTGGCCCTGGCGACCCTGATCGGCGCCTCGCTGTACTGGATCACCCCCTTCGCCTTCTGGCAGGCCGGCCTGTTCGCCCTGCTGGTGTGCCTGCTCGGCTTCGCCGGCGGCCTAGTGATGTCGGCGATCAAGCGCGACCGCGGGGTGAAGGACTGGGGCCACATGATCGAAGGCCACGGCGGCATGCTCGACCGCCTCGACTCGGTGTGCTTCGCCGCCCCGGTGTTCTTCCATATGGTGCGCTACTGGTGGGGCTGAGCTGCTAAGCGATCGACAGGCAAGAAAAAACCCGGCGCCAGGCCGGGTTTTTTATGCACCGTGAACGGCGATCAGACGTCGAGGTTGGCTACCGCCAGGGCATTGCTCTCGATGAAGTCGCGGCGCGGTTCCACTTCGTCGCCCATCAGGGTGTTGAAGATCTGGTCCGCGGCGATGGCGTCTTCGATGCGCACCTTGAGCATGCGGCGTACTTCCGGGTCCATGGTGGTTTCCCACAGCTGGTCCGGGTTCATCTCGCCAAGCCCCTTGTAGCGCTGGATGCTGTGGCGCTTGGTGCTCTCGGCCATCAGCCAGCTCAGGGCTTCCTTGAAGGTGGAGACCGGCTTCTTGCGCTCGCCACGCTGCACGTAGGCACCTTCTTCCAGCAGACTGTTCAGCTGGTCGCCCAGGCTGGTGACAGTCTTGTAGTCGTTGCTGGTGAAGAAGTCACGGTTGAAGGTGATGTAGCTGGAATTACCGTGGGAAATCAGCTCGACCTCGGGCAGCCACAGGTGGCGCTCGGTGTCTTCGCGCAGGCTGGTCTTGTAGGCCAGGCCGGAACGCTCCATGGCCTTCAGACGGGCATCGAACTTCAGGCGCCAGGCTTCCATGACGTCCTGGTCGGCGAGCATCTCCTGGGTCACGCCCTGCAGGTAGACGAAGTGTTCGGTGATCTCTTCCGGGTACAGGCGCGACAGGCGCTTGAGGGTCTTCATCACGGTACGGTAGTCACCGACCAGGCGTTGCAGGGACTCGCCGGAGAGGCCAGGCGCCGCTTCGTTGACGTGCAGGCTGGCGTCCTCCAGGGCCGACTGGGTCATGTACTCCTCCATGGCCTCGTCGTCCTTGATGTACTGCTCCTGCTTGCCCTTCTTGACCTTGTACAGCGGCGGCTGGGCGATGTAGATGTAGCCGCGCTCGACCAGCTCCGGCAGCTGACGGAAGAAGAAGGTCAGCAGCAGGGTACGGATGTGCGAACCGTCGACGTCAGCATCGGTCATGATGATGATGTTGTGGTAACGCAGCTTGTCGATGTTGTATTCCTCGCGGCCGATGCCACAGCCCAGGGCGGTGATCAGCGTGCCGACCTCCTGGGAGGAAATCATCTTGTCGAAGCGTGCCTTCTCGACGTTGAGGATCTTGCCCTTGAGCGGCAGGATAGCCTGGGTCTTGCGGTTACGGCCCTGCTTGGCAGAACCGCCCGCGGAGTCACCCTCCACGATGTACAGTTCGGAAAGGGCAGGGTCCTTTTCCTGGCAGTCGGCCAATTTGCCGGGCAGGCCGGCGATATCCAGCGCGCCTTTACGGCGGGTCATCTCGCGAGCCTTGCGCGCCGCTTCACGGGCACGGGCGGCGTCGATCATCTTGCCGACCACGGCCTTGGCTTCGTTCGGGTGCTCGAGCAGGAAGTCGGCGAAGTACTTGCCCATCTCCTGTTCCACCGCGGTTTTCACCTCGGAGGAAACCAGTTTGTCCTTGGTCTGGGAGCTGAACTTGGGATCCGGCACCTTCACCGAAATGATCGCGGTCAGGCCTTCGCGAGCATCGTCACCGGTGGTCGAGACCTTGTGCTTCTTGGCCAGGCCTTCCTGCTCGATGTAGTTGTTCAGGTTGCGGGTCAGCGCCGAGCGGAAGCCGGCCAGGTGGGTACCACCGTCACGCTGCGGAATGTTGTTGGTGAAGCACAGCAGGTTCTCGTTGAAGCTGTCGTTCCACTGCAGGGCGACTTCCACGCCCACGCCGTCGTCACGCTGGACGTTGAAGTGGAACACCTGGTTGACCGCGGTCTTGTTGACGTTCAGGTACTCGACGAATGCGCGCAGGCCGCCCTCGTACTTGAACAGCTCCTCCTTGGCGGTGCGTTCATCCTTGAGCAGGATGCCAACGCCGGAGTTCAGGAACGATAGCTCACGCAGGCGCTTGGCGAGGATGTCCCAGCTGAAATGAATGTTGGCGAAGGTCTCTTCGGACGGCTTGAAGTGGATCTGCGTGCCCGTGCCATCGGTGTCACCAACGGCCGCCAGAGGTGCCTGGGGTACGCCGTGGACGTAGGTCTGCTCCCAGATCTTGCCGCTACGGCGAATGGTCAGCACCAGCTCCTTGGAGAGGGCGTTCACCACCGATACGCCCACGCCGTGCAGACCACCGGAGACCTTGTAGCTGTTGTCGTCGAACTTACCGCCGGCGTGCAGTACGGTCATGATGACCTCGGCTGCCGAGACACCTTCTTCCTTGTGCATGTCGACCGGAATACCACGGCCGTTGTCGCGCACGCTGATCGACTCATCCGGGTGGATGGTGATGGTGATCTCGCTGCAATAACCAGCCAGGGCTTCGTCGATGGAGTTGTCGACCACCTCGAAGACCATGTGGTGCAGGCCGCTGCCATCGTCGGTATCACCGATGTACATGCCTGGCCGCTTGCGTACGGCATCCAGGCCTTTCAGTACCTTGATACTGTTGGAGTCGTACGTTTGGTTTTCGCTCATGCCTTACTCCCGGTGGTCGTGGGTCTGGGTGATACGCCCATGTTCCACGTGGAACATGGATACCGGCGTATCCGTTTGCCAGCCATCGCTCAACAATTCATGGTCTACACAGGTGATGAATACCTGGCAGTTCAAATCTTCCAACAACCGACACAAGGCGCGGCGATGCTGCTCATCCAGTTCTGACGGCAGGTCATCCACCAGATAGATGCATTGGCCGCGCTTGGCCTGGTCAACCAAATGTCCCTGGGCGATTCGCAAGGCGCACACCACCAGCTTCTGCTGGCCACGGGAGAGGATATCTGCCGCATTGTGCGCACCCAGTCGCAACCTCAGGTCGGCGCGCTGCGGTCCGGATTGGGTATGCCCAATCTGTTGGTCACGCAATAGCGACGACGTCAGCACTTCGCTCAGGGGCCGCTCTTTATCCCATCCCCGGTAATAGCTCAACGTGAGCCCCTGCAGCTCGACCAGCTCGCTGAGGGTACGCTCGAAGACGGGTTTCAATTGCTGTATGTAGGATCGCCGATAACTGTCGATCTCATCGCTGGCCAGGCACAACTCGCGATCCCAGGCCGCTTGAGAAACGGGGTCAAGTGTACCACGGCGAAGCCAGGAATTACGCTGCTTGAGGGCCTTCTGCAGGCGCTGCCAGGCGGGCAGGAATCGGTGTTCCACGTGGAACACACCCCAATCGAGGAACTGCCTACGGATCTTCGGCGAGCCTTCCAGCAGGCGGAAGCTGTCCGGGTTGATCAGTTGCAACGGCAATGTCTCGGCAAGTTGCGCTGCGCTGCGTGCATTCTGTCCGTCGATGCGAATCTGGAACTCGCCCTGGCGATCCCGCGAGACCCCCAGATTGCTCAGCCGGCCATCGCTCAGTTGCACCTGACCGAACAGGGTGCAGACCTGTTGCTCGTACTGGATTACCGGAAGCAGGCGGGCGCTGCGAAAGGATCGCGCCAGACCGAGTAGATGAATGCCTTCCAGCACGCTGGTCTTGCCGCTGCCATTGTCGCCATACAGGATGTTGATGCGCGGCGAGGGCAGCAGAGTCGACGGCTCGAGATTACGAACGGCGGTGAAGTTGATGCGGGTCAGGGACATGAACAGACCGGAAGAGAAGGGCAGCGATCACACCGCCTGAAACGAAATCAGCCTTGGATGTTACGGATTAGAACTGCATCCGAACATACCAAGGCTGATTATCTGACGCTGGGTATAGCTGCCTTGCTCAGCAGCTGAAATTACAGGCGCATCGGCATGACGACATAAGCGGAATCGTCATTGTCGGCTTCCTGCACCAGGGCACTGCTGTTGGAGTCGGAGAGGATCAGACGCACCTGCTCGGTGGTCATCACGCCGAGCACGTCGAGCAGGTAGCTGACGTTGAAACCGATCTCCAGCGCGCTGCCGTTGTAGTCGACGGCGATCTCTTCTTCGGCTTCTTCCTGCTCCGGGTTGTTGGCCTGGATTTTCAGCAGGCCGGCAGCCAGCTGCAGGCGAATACCGCGATACTTCTCATTGGACAGGATGGCCGTACGGCTGAAGGCTTCGCGCAGGCCCTGACGATCGGCAACCACCAGCTTGTCGCCGCCGCGGGGCAGCACGCGCTCGTAATCCGGGAACTTGCCGTCGACCAGCTTGGAGGTAAAGGTGAACTCGCCGGTAGTGGCGCGAATGTGGTGCTGGCCCAGCACGATGGACACTTCACCATCCTGCTCGGTCAGCAGGCGAGCCAGTTCGAGGATACCTTTGCGCGGCACGATGACCTGGTGCTTGCCGTCCTGCTGGATGGTCGCTTCCATGGAGCACATGGCCAGGCGGTGACCGTCGGTGGCCACAGCCCGCAGAATGCCGGTCTGCACTTCCAGCAGCATGCCGTTGAGGTAATAGCGCACGTCCTGCTGGGCCATGGCGAAGCTGGTACGCTCGATCAGGCGACGCAGTTTGCTCTGCACCAGATTGAAGGTCAGCGAACCCGGGCCTTCCTCGACGGTGGGGAAGTCATTGGCCGGCAGCGTGGACAGGGTGAAACGGCTACGACCGGCCTTGACCAGCAGCTTCTGCTCGTCGACGCGGATGTCGATCAGCGCATCGGCCGGCAGGCTCTTGCAGATATCCATCAGCTTGCGGGCCGGTACGGTAATCTCGCCCGGCTCGGCGGCATCTTCCAGGGCCACGCGACCGACCAGCTCGACCTCCAGGTCGGTGCCGGTCAGCGACAGTTGCTGGCCTTCGACGACCAGCAGAACGTTGGACAGAACCGGCAAGGTCTGGCGGCGTTCCACGACGCCGGCGACCAGTTGCAGGGGTTTCAACAGGGCTTCGCGTTGAATGGTGAAGTGCATGGTCTAGTCCCTTGCCTCGTGCATGGAGTTGCGTATCAAGTGGTCAGTGTACGCAGCAGGTTCTTGTAATCCTCGCGGATGTCCGCATCGGATCCCCTAAGTTCAGCAATCTTACGACAGGCGTGCAACACCGTGGTGTGATCACGACCGCCGAACGCCACGCCGATTTCCGGCAGGCTGTGGTTGGTCAATTCCTTGGACAATGCCATGGCCACCTGACGGGGTCTGGCGATGGAACGCGAACGACGTTTGGACAACAGATCGGTGATCTTGATCTTGTAGTACTCGGCCGTAGTGCGCTGGATATTGTCGATGCTGACCAGCTTGTCCTGCAGGGCCAGCAGATCCTTCAGCGACTCGCGGATCAGCTCGATGGTGATGTCGCGGCCCATGAAGTGCGAGTGGGCGATGACCCGCTTCAGCGCGCCTTCCAGTTCACGTACGTTGGAGCGAATGCGCTGGGCGATGAAGAACGCCGCATCGTGGGGCAGGTCGACCTTGGCCTGATCGGCCTTCTTCATCAGGATCGCCACGCGGGTTTCCAGCTCGGGCGGCTCGACCGCCACGGTCAGGCCCCAGCCGAAGCGCGACTTCAGACGCTCTTCCAGGCCTTCGATTTCCTTCGGATAGCGGTCGCTGGTGAGAATCACCTGCTGGCCGCCCTCGAGCAGGGCGTTGAAGGTGTGGAAGAACTCCTCCTGGGAGCGCTCCTTCTTGGCGAAGAACTGGATGTCATCGATCAGCAGCGCATCCACCGAGCGGTAGAAGCGCTTGAATTCGTTGATGGCATTGAGCTGCAGGGCCTTGACCATATCGGCCACGAAACGCTCCGAGTGCAGGTACACGACCTTGGCATTCGGGTTCTTGGCCAGCAGGTGGTTGCCCACCGCATGCATCAGGTGGGTCTTGCCGAGGCCGACGCCCCCATAAAGGAACAGCGGGTTGTAACCGTGCTTGGGATTGTCCGCCACCTGCCAGGCGGCGGCGCGAGCCAACTGGTTCGACTTGCCCTCGACGAAGTTGTCGAAGGTGAAGGTACGGTTCAGGTAGCTGGTGTGCTTGAGGCCGCCTTCTACCTGCACGTTGCGCTCGCTGCGCGCCGGCGCCACGCTGGACGATGCACCCGCCATGGAATCGAAGCTGGCACGCGAAGGCTCGGTCTGCACCGGCAGCTTGGGCGGCGGCGCGCTGACCGGAGGCGTGGGGGCGGCAGGGGCAGGCGCGGAGGGCGCCGGGCTGTTATAGCTGGAAGCCGATGGCGAAGGCGTCAGTACCGCACGCGGCGCCGAACTGCGACGGCTGCCGATCAGCAGCGAGATAGCCGGTACCAGGCCGGTCGCCCGCTCACCAAGCAACTCGAGCATGCGGCCCATGTACTTCTCGTTGACCCAGTCGAGAACGAAACGATTCGGTGCGTAGACACGCAGCTCATCGCCTTCGGCTTCTACCTGTAATGGACGGATCCAGGTGTTGAATTGCTGGGCAGGCAGTTCATCGCGCAGGAGTTCCACGCACTGCTGCCAAAGTTCCACGGACACGGACATCCCCTGATTGAAAGCGCTGAGGCAAAAACAGCGCCTATTGTAGCTTCAAGAGATGGAGTTATCCACATAGGAAGGCCAATCAGTACACGTCAAATCAAGGTGTTAGGCAATTTGCCACACGTCGAAAAGGGCCTGACTGTACTCTGTGGATAACGCCCCATGAGCACCGTTGAAAAGCGGGCGGAAAACGCTCTGGATATCCGTCCTGTGGGTAAAAGTCCATTCCATCCCCAGGCGATACCCAGCACGCGAACATGCGCAGCACCGCTTTCTGACAGACTTTTGAATTGCCGTAAACCTTGGGCTGTCTAGGCTGCAGGAACTTATCCACAGAAACGGTCGAGCTAAGCTATAAACATTAAAACAAGCCTTTCTAAAAAGATTCTTTCCTTTATATTTCTCTATCCGCAAAACAACTGGTTGGAAATTGACCTGGCCCGCGGCTTTCTCTAGAATCGCCGGTCTCTTAAAACGGGGACCATTCCGGTCCGTTGTCGACAACCAGGTAACCGCATCATGAAACGCACTTTCCAACCCAGCACCATCAAACGCGCTCGTACCCACGGCTTCCGTGCTCGCATGGCTACCAAGAACGGCCGTGCCGTCCTGTCGCGTCGCCGCGCCAAGGGCCGTGCTCGCCTGACTGTCTGATTTTTCCAGTCTTGTGGTGAGTCGAGGCTTCGGCCGGGAGAAGCGCCTGCTCACTCCCCGGCAATTCAAGGCAGTCTTCGACTCTCCAAGCGGCAAAGCGCCGGGCAAGAGTGTCCTGCTGCTTGCGCGCAACAATGAGCTTGATCATTCACGCCTCGGTCTGGTGATCGGCAAGAAGAGCGTCAAGCTCTCCGTTGAGCGCAACCGCCTGAAACGCCAAATCCGCGAATCGTTCCGCCTCAACCAGGACAACCTGGTGGGCTGGGACATCGTGGTGGTTGCGCGTAAGGGCCTGGGTGATCTGCAGAACGCCGAGCTGGCTCAACAGTTCGGCAAGCTGTGGAAGCGCCTGGCGCGCAGCAAACCTACCCAACAGGCCAATGCCCAGACCGGGGTGAACGACAATCCCCATGCGTAAACTGGTTCAAGCTCCAATCCGGTTTTACCAGTACGCCATCAGTCCGATGATGGCCAGTCATTGTCGTTTCTACCCCTCTTGTTCCTGCTACGCGCTTGAAGCCATCGAAACCCATGGCGTCCTGCGTGGTGGCTGGCTGACCGTTCGTCGTCTGGGACGCTGCCACCCCTGGCATCCCGGAGGCTACGATCCGGTGCCCCTCGCGAAACACTCCCGTTCCTCTTCGATGGCCGAATAATCATGGATATCAAACGTTCGATCCTGATCGTCGCCCTGGCAGTCGTGTCCTACATGATGGTTCTTCAATGGAACCAGGACTACGGCCAGGCCGCTCTGCCGAATCAGGCCGCTTCGACCAGCAAACCCGCACCGAGTCTGCCGGAAACCGCTTCGGTGGCCAGCAATGACGATGTCCCGACGGCCAATGCCGGCGGCACCGAGCCAAGCCCGGTGGAAACCGTTGCGGTCAGCGACGAGCTGATTCAGGTCAAGACCGACGTACTGGATCTGGCCATCGATCCCCGTGGTGGTGACGTGGTTCGCCTGAGCCTGCCGCACTACCCGCGCCGCCAGGACCGCCCGGACGTTCCCTTCCAGCTGTTCGACAACGGCAATGAGCACCTGTACCTGGCCCAGAGTGGCCTGACCGGCGCCAACGGGCCGGACGCCCGCGCCAATGGCCGCCCGCTGTACAACAGCGAGCAGCGCGTCTATCAGCTGGTCGATGGCCAGGATCAGCTGGTGGTCGACCTGAGCTTCAGCGACGCCGGCGTCAACTACACCAAGCGCTTCACCTTCAACCGCGGCCTGGACACCAGCTGCTCGGCCAAGGAAGTGGAGCAGAAGAAGACCGGCTGCATCACCGGCAACGGTTACCAGATCGGTGTCACCTACCTGATCGACAACCAGAGCGCCAATGCCTGGACCGGTAACCTGTTCGCCCAGCTCAAGCGCGACAACAGCGGTGACCCGTCCTCCAGCACCGCCACCGGCACCGCCACCTACCTGGGCGCCGCCCTGTGGACCCCGGAAAAGCCCTACACCAAGGTGTCGATGAAAGACATCGACAAGCAGGGCCTCAAGGAAACCGTGCAGGGCGGCTGGGTCGCCTGGCTGCAGCATTACTTCGTGACCGCCTGGATTCCGGCCAAGGACGACACCAACCTGGTGCAGACCCGCAAGGACAGCCAGGGCAATTACATCATCGGTTACACCGGCCCTGCGCTGAACGTGCCGGCAGGTACCGAAGGCCAGACCAGCACTACGCTGTACGCCGGCCCGAAGATCCAGAAGGATCTGGCCGCGCTTTCGCCTGGCCTGGACAAGACCGTCGACTACGGCATCCTGTGGTTCCTTGCCGAACCGATCTTCTGGCTGCTGGAACATATCCACAACCTGCTGGGTAACTGGGGCTTCTCGATCATCGTACTGACGCTGATCATCAAGCTGGCCTTCTTCCCGCTGTCGGCTGCCAGCTACCGCTCCATGGCGCGCATGCGTGCCGTGTCGCCACGCCTGCAGGCGCTGAAGGAACAGTTCGGCGACGATCGCCAGAAGATGTCCCAGGCGATGATGGAGCTGTACAAGAAAGAGAAGATCAACCCGCTCGGCGGCTGCCTGCCGATCCTGGTGCAGATGCCGGTATTCCTGGCCCTGTACTGGGTGCTGCTGGAATCCGTCGAGATGCGTCAGGCGCCGTGGATCCTGTGGATCACCGACCTGTCGATCAAGGATCCGTACTTCATCCTGCCGATCATCATGGGCGCCACCATGTTCATCCAGCAGCAGCTCAACCCGACGCCGCCGGACCCCATGCAGGCCCGCGTGATGAAGATGATGCCGATCATCTTCACCTTCTTCTTCCTGTGGTTCCCGGCAGGTCTGGTGCTGTACTGGGTGGTCAACAACGTCCTGTCCATCGCCCAGCAGTGGTACATTACCCGCAAGATCGAAGCCGCGAGCAAGCCTTCCGAGGCCTGAGCCTTCGCGCTTCACCCGCTACATGACAGACGCCCCCTCGTGGGGCGTTCTGCTATCCAGCGTCTGGAGAACGTTATGTCCACTCCCCGTGAAACCATCGCCGCCGTCGCCACCGCCCAGGGTCGTGGCGGGGTCGGCATCGTCCGCGTCTCCGGCCCCCGTGCCCGGATGATCGCCATTACCCTGAGCGGCATCGAACCCAAGCCACGCCATGCCCACCATGGTGCCTGGCATGACGATGCTGGCGAGGTGATCGACGAGGGCCTGCTGCTGTTCTTCCCTGGCCCCCATTCGTTCACCGGTGAGGACGTGCTCGAGCTGCAGGGCCATGGCGGCCCCGTGGTGCTGGACATGCTCCTGCAACGCTGCCTGGAACTCGGCGCCCGGCAGGCGCGCCCGGGGGAATTCAGCGAGCGGGCATTTCTCAACGACAAGCTCGACCTGGCGCAGGCCGAAGCGATCGCCGACCTGATCGAGGCCAGCTCGGCCGAGGCGGCGCGCAATGCCGTGCGCTCGCTGCAGGGCGAGTTCTCGCGACGCGTGCACGAGCTCACCGAGCGCCTGATCGCCCTGCGCATCTATGTCGAGGCGGCCATCGACTTCCCGGAAGAGGAAATCGACTTTCTCGCCGATGGCCACGTGCTGAGTTTGCTCGAAGGCGTGCGCGAGCAGTTATCCACAGTGCTGCGCGAAGCCGGGCAGGGCGCCCTGCTGCGCGACGGCATGACCGTGGTGATCGCCGGCCGGCCGAATGCCGGCAAGTCCAGCCTGCTCAATGCGCTGGCGGGTCGCGAGGCGGCCATCGTCACCGATATCGCCGGCACTACCCGCGATGTGTTGCGCGAACATATCCACATCGATGGCATGCCGCTGCACGTGGTCGATACCGCCGGGCTGCGTGATACCGATGATCAGGTCGAGCGGATTGGCGTGGAGCGTGCACTGAAAGCGATCGGCGAGGCGGACCGCGTGCTGCTGGTCGTCGATTCGACGGCACCGGAAGCGGCCGACCCCTTCGCCTTGTGGCCCGAATTCCTGCAGCAACGGCCGGACATGGCCCGGGTTACGCTGATTCGCAACAAGGCCGATCTGTCCGGCGAGCCGGTGGCTCTGCACAACGCCAACGACGGGCAGGCCACCCTGGCGCTTTCCGCCAGATCCAGCGAAGGCCTGGAGCTGCTGCGTGAGCACCTGAAGGCCTGCATGGGCTTCCAGCAGACCGCGGAAAGCGGTTTCAGCGCCCGCCGCCGCCACCTCGACGCCCTGCACCAGGCGCAACGTCACCTCGATCACGGCCACGCCCAGCTGACCCTCGCCGGCGCCGGTGAGTTGCTCGCCGAAGACCTGCGCCAGGCCCAGCAGGCCCTTGGCGAGATCACCGGTGCATTCAGCTCCGACGACCTGCTGGGGCGGATCTTCTCCAGCTTCTGCATCGGCAAGTAAAAATCTTGGAAAGCGCTGTGGATAAGTCCGTGAAACCTCACGGTGTCGTGAACGCTGGCTTGACGAGATAGTCCGATCGTGGGGCAGCTACAATCGGCGCCTTCAGATAGCCTCAGTAAAGGACTACAGAATGAGTGGCCTTCCGGTTTCCCATATCGGTCACAAGGTGGCCGGTTCCGTGATCGTTTCCGGCTCGCCCAACGTATTCGTGGGCAGTACCGCTGTCGGCAAGGCGGATCGTCCTTCGGCGTGCGGCCCGGCAACTGGGCAGCCGGTCAACCCGATGCTTGGCGTGAAGATTCTTCCGGGCGAATTGGATTTCTCGCTGCCGGCGCCCATCCCTTTCGCCTTCATGCGCATGTATGTCTCCAGCAATGAGCGCATCGGCAGCCTTGGCCAGGGCTGGGCGTTGCCCGCCGAAGGGCTGGGGCTGGAGGTAAGCGGCGAGCATACGGTGTTGGTCGACTCCCAGGGTCGGCGCATTGGCTTCCCGGCATTGGCGCCAGGCGCTGCGTTCTATTCCGGTAGCGAACTGCTGTGGATTCGCCGCGGTGGCAATGATCCCTATCAGTCGTTTGAGCCCTGGGACAGCAAGTGGACTGGCGTACCGCTCTCCGTGCAGCAGCACGAAGGCTCGGTCGTGGTGCTGCGCGAGCGGGTATTCCTGCACTTTCTGCGTAGCGGCGAGGGACGCTGGCTGCTGCACGCCAGCTTCGATCGCAATGGCTACCGCACCGAGTTCAGTTGGAACGCCTCGGGCAGCCTGGCGTGCGTAAGGGACAGTGCGGGTCGCAGCTACGCCTTCATCTATCAACAGGTGGGCGAGCCAATTCCAGGTGACTCGGGGCTGCGTCTGTACGGGGTCATTCTCGGCAACCCGAACGGCCCACTGCCTGCCGGCCTCGACCCAACCCAGCCGGGGCTCGACTGGCTGGTGACCTACAGCTTCAACGACAGCGGTGATCTCCTCGAAGTGCGTAACCGCATGGGGCAGGTGACGCGTCGCTTCGAGTGGCAGAACCATATGCTGGTGGCTCATGCACAGCCAGAAGGCCTCGAAGTCCGTTATGAGTGGGACCTGCATGAGCCCGCCGGCAAGGTCATCCGACAGATCGAACGGGATGGCCTGAGCCGCGCCTATCACTACGAGCCAAACCATACCGAGGTGGTCGACAACCTTGGCCGGCGCGAGCGCTATCTGTTCGAAGGCCAGGGCGCCGAGCGTCAGTGGGTCGCCCACGAACGGGCCGACGGCAGTCGCATCGAATTCACCTACGACGCCTACGGCCGCCTGGCGACCATCAAGGATCCGCTGCAGCGAGTGATGCAGGCGCGCTTCAATGGCGAGGGCATGCGAGCAGAGCTCGAGGAACCCGGCAAGACCGGTACGCGCTACTTTCTCGATGACGACAACGGCTTGGTCACCGGCATACGCAACGCCGATGGCCATGAATGGCAGATGCTGCGCGACGAGCGCGGCAACCTGGTCAACTTCATCGACCCGCAGGGCGCGCAGACACAACGGGCGTATCAGGATCCATGCCTGCCTGATCGGCCGACGACGATCACTGATGGCAAAGGCGGCACGCGGCACCTGGCCTGGAATCGCTTTGGCGCCCTGGAGCGCTACACCGACTGTTCCGGGCACACCACAACCTGCGAATACGACAGTAATGGCTGGCTGATTTCGCAAAAGGGACCACTTGGACAATGCGTTCGCTATCAACGCGACGCCATGGGCCGTACGCTCAGACGAGTCGAGCCCGATGGCACCCAGATCGACTTCACCTACGATCACCTTGGCCGCATGGTTGGGGCTGCCAGCCAGGTCAGGCAGGCGAGCTTTACGTGGGACCGCTTCAACAGGCTGACCAGCCTGACCAACCCGAACGGTGGTACGCAGCACTACGCCTATGACCCGGCAGGGCGCCTGATCAGTGTGCAGAACGAGAATGGCGCACAGATTCGCTTTGCCTACGATGAAGTGGATCGCCTGATTCAGCAGCAGGATCTCGACGGCCGCGTTCGCCAGTACCGTTACGACGCAGCCGGCAACCTGTTGGAAGAACGCGACGACGAAGGCCGCCTGATTCGTTTCGAATATGACGCGCAGGGCCGGCTGCTGCGTCGGCACCTGCCCGCCACCGAGCATGCCGAAGCCTTCAGCGAAAGTTATACCTGGAGCCCCGGAGGTCAGCTGCTGGGCGTGAAATCCCAGGACAGCGATGTGCGCTTCAGCTATGACGCGGCAGGTCGGATCGTCCATGAGCTGCAAACCTTCGGCGCAGACTGGGTATACGCCGTCGAGCATCAGCTCGACCCACTGGGCAATAGGGAAAGCAGCCGCTACGGTGATGCCCCGCGGGTCAACTGGCTGCTCTATGGATCGGGGCATCTGCACGGCGTGGTGGTCGACGCGGTCGAGCTGGCCTTCGAACGCGATGCCGGCCACCGGGAGATCCATCGCGATGCCCGCCGCCGAACCGATGGCAGTGTACTATTCAGCGAGTCCCGGCAACACGATCAGGCCAACCGACTGATTGCCGGTGCACTGAAAACCTTAGCCGGAACACAGTGGCAGCGGCGCTATCAGTACGGCGCCCAGGGCGACCTCGTTGCCATCCACGATACTACCGCGTCGGCTATCGAGTACCGCTACGACCAGGCTGGCCGTCTGATCGCAAGCGCGCAGGGTGATCTTTTCCGTTACTACCACTTCGATCCGGCCGGTAACCGTGTGGATAACTCTGGCCAGCACTGCGCGGATAACCGCATCGCTCACCTGGATGGCCACCAGTTTCACTATGACAGGGTCGGCAACCTGATCGAACGCATCGAGCCCAATGGAGCCCGTATGCTATTGGGCTACGATGGCGCCAACCGCCTGGTTCATCTGCAACGTGTCGAGTCCGATGGACGGACGCTGCAGGCCCGCTATCACTATGACGGCCTGTCGCGGCGCATTGCCAAGGACGTCTGGCGCGATGGCCAGCAACAGCGCAATTATTACGGCTGGGACAATCATCGTCAGTGCGCAGAAGCCCAGGCAGATCAGTTGCGCACCACTGTGCACCAGCCAGACAGCTTCGTCCCTTTATTGCGTATGGAACAGCTACGCCAGCAGGAAAGTGCCGAGGTCCTGGAGATCCGCCGGCAGTTGGGTCATGAAGGACAGGCTCTACCAGATGCCATGCGCCCTGCCGTCGACGATCTGCGTCTGGCGTTCTTCCATACCGATCACCTGGGTACGCCGCTGCGCCTGACCGACACACACGGCAACCTGCTGTGGAGCGGCGAATCGAGCGATTGGCATGCCATCGGCAACGAACAGGGCAGCACGGATCAGCCGATTCGCTTCCAGGGTCAGTACCTGGATGTGGAAAGCGGCCTGCATTACAACCGCTTCCGCTACTACGACCCACAGGCCGGGCGCTATCTGACCCAGGATCCACTGGGCCTGCTGGCCGGCGCGAACACCTATCGCTACACGGAGCTGCCTACACTGGGCGTGGATCCCCTCGGGCTGTGGGATTTCATCACCAATAGCCCCGCTATACAGCAACAGGCTTCGCTGGCTCAGTACATGTACCAGAACGGCGCGACGCCGGAACAGGTCAGCGAGGCGCTGTATCCCACCCGAGGCTTCGAGGGTTCCATTTCGGCCGATGTCAGCATGGCGGGTAACGCCGGTGGCGGTGGCTCTGGTGCCTTCGGCATAGCCACAGGAAAGAAGAAGAAGGACCAGTGGTTCAACCTCTGCGTGTATTACACGACCTGTGGAACACTTGGCCCCGGTGCGTCCTTCGGCGTCGGCGGCAACGTTTCGGCAAGCAACGCGCCTCCAACCAGTGGCACGACAAAGAGCGTCGGCGTGTTTGGCGGCGGTGGATTCCTGGGAAAATTTGGCGGCAGTGTGATGTCCGAAATAGGCAAACCCAGCAACGTCACGGTAAGTGGCGGCGCAAGCATCGGAGGTGGTGCTTCAGGCGGGGTGATGGCCTGTGAACAAAAACAGATTTGCTTGAGGGATTGATATGTACCGGATCGGCAAGGCCCTTGCGGCACTGGGCTGTGTGCTCTTGATCGGCTGCTCGGCAGGCGACGATGACTTCCTCAGCGCCGGCAACGACTATGTGGAACGATTCCATCAGGATATGCAGCAAGGTCGCTACACGGCCATCTACCAGGCTTCGTCGCAGGGACTGAAGGCCAATGCCAGCGAGCAGGAATTCATCGACCTGCTGACCGTGGTCAATCGCGGTTTGGGAGAAGCGCAGGAAACACGGCTGGTGAGCCAGGCTTCCGTGAAGGCGGATACCGGACAGCCGCTTACCCTCCTGCTGTACAACACCCGCTTTGACGAGGGGGAGGGTACCGAATCCTTCTACCTGGAAAATGCGGACGGTAAGCCCCTGCTGTTTCGCTACGACGTCAATTCCGACACGCTCATGAAGAAGATGGTCGAGCAGGGCGCCCGCGCTTCCCAATAACTCCCTCCCTTTTATCCACACCCCTTTGCCGCAGAGTCGAGGGGTTCGTGCGACGTCCTGAGCAAATTTATCGATCCTCATAAGCATTCACAGGGAAAATAAGCCCTGTGGAAAAGCGTCCATGAGCCCTGGCGATAACCCGGTGACTAAGGGAGGGATAAACCGCGCTGTGAATAACCATGGTTTTTATGCACAGGGTGATCACTGCTGCCGCACATGTGCCACTCAAGATAGTCCCGCTTTCATACATCGCTGTACATTCGATTAATAAAGGCTTGTAGCGATCTATCCACAGATATCGTGGACACCATTTATAAACATAAAAACAAGCCTTTTAAAAAAATCATTCTTTTCTTCTATTTACTTCCGAGCTCTGCACAACGTCCCGGTGGAAAACAGTCCGCAAGTAAACGCTCCTTTCTCGGAGGCACGACCCGTTGGCTATTTTTTGTGCAAAAGGCTTCTTTCAGCCGGGCTAAATCCCTATACTTGCCGCCCTTTCCCAAAAGCTCCCTTCTCAACAGGCACGAGGTGCGTGGTGGATTTCCCTTCCCGTTTTCAAGTGATCGTCATCGGCGGCGGTCATGCCGGTACCGAGGCTGCGCTTGCAGCGGCGCGCATGGGGGTGAAAACCCTGTTGCTGACCCACAACGTGGAAACCCTCGGGCAGATGAGCTGCAACCCGGCCATCGGCGGCATCGGCAAGAGCCACCTGGTCAAGGAAATCGATGCCCTGGGCGGTGCCATGGCCACCGCTACCGATCTGGGTGGCATTCAGTTCCGCGTACTCAATAGCCGCAAGGGTCCGGCAGTGCGTGCGACCCGAGCCCAGGCTGACCGCATTCTGTACAAGGCAGCGGTGCGCGAGATCCTGGAAAACCAGCCCAACCTGTGGATATTCCAGCAGGCCGCCGACGATCTGATCGTCGAGCAGGACGAGGTCAAAGGCGTGGTCACCCAGATGGGTCTGCGCTTCTTCGCCGACTCCGTGGTACTGACCACCGGCACCTTCCTTGGCGGACTTATCCACATCGGTCTGCAGAACTACTCCGGTGGCCGCGCAGGGGACCCGCCCTCTATCGCCCTGGCCAAACGCCTGCGCGAATTGCCGCTGCGCGTCGGTCGTCTGAAGACCGGCACGCCGCCACGCATCGACGGCCGTTCGGTGGACTTCACCCAGATGACCGAGCAGCCTGGCGATACGCCGATCCCGGTGATGTCCTTCATGGGCAACAAGCAGCAGCACCCCCGCCAGGTGAGCTGCTGGATCACCCACACCAATGCCCGCACCCACGAGATCATCGCCGCGAACCTCGACCGTTCGCCGATGTATTCCGGGGTGATCGAAGGCGTGGGTCCGCGGTACTGTCCGTCCATCGAGGACAAGATCCACCGCTTCGCCGAGAAAGACAGCCACCAGGTGTTCATCGAGCCGGAAGGCCTGACCACCCATGAGCTGTACCCCAACGGGATTTCCACGTCGTTGCCGTTCGACGTGCAGCTGCAGATCGTGCAGAGCATCCGCGGCATGGAGAGCGCCCACATCGTGCGCCCGGGCTACGCCATCGAGTACGACTACTTCGACCCGCGTGACCTCAAGTACAGCCTCGAGACCAAGGTCATCGGCGGGTTGTTCTTCGCCGGCCAGATCAACGGCACCACCGGTTACGAAGAAGCCGGTGCCCAGGGCCTGCTCGCCGGTGCCAACGCCGCGCTGCGCGCCCAGGGCAGGGAGGCCTGGTGCCCGCGTCGCGACGAGGCCTACATCGGCGTGCTGGTCGACGACCTGATCACCCTGGGTACCCAGGAGCCGTACCGCATGTTCACCTCGCGGGCCGAGTACCGGCTGATCCTGCGTGAGGACAACGCCGACCTGCGCCTGACCGAGAAGGGCCGCGAGCTGGGCCTGGTCGACGACCAGCGCTGGGCTGCCTTCGAGGCCAAGCGCGAAGGCATCGCCAAGGAAGAACAGCGCCTGAAAAGCACCTGGGTGCGCCCGAACACGCCCCAGGGCGAGGCCATCGTCGCGCGCTTCGGCACGCCGCTGACCCATGAGTACAACCTGCTCAACCTGCTGTCGCGCCCGGAAATCGATTACGCCGGCCTGGTCGAGGTGACCGGCGAAGGCGCCGAAGATCCGCAGGTTGCCGAGCAGGTCGAGATCAAGACCAAGTACGCCGGCTACATCGAGCGTCAGCAGGACGAGATCGCTCGCCTGCGCGCCAGTGAGGAAACCGGGCTGCCTGTGGATATCGACTACGCGACGATTTCCGGACTGTCCAAGGAGATCCAGCACAAGCTCGGCAACGCTCGGCCGCAGACCCTCGGTCAGGCGTCGCGCATTCCGGGTGTCACGCCGGCGGCCATTTCCCTGCTGCTGATCCACCTGAAAAAGCGCGGCGCCGGCCGCCAGCTGGAGCAGAGCGCCTGATGTCCGTTACCGCTCGCCATGCCGAAGAACTGCAGCAGGGCGCCCATGATCTGGGCGTCGAGTTGACCGAACAGCAGCAGACCCAGCTGCTGGGTTACCTGGCGCTGCTGATCAAGTGGAACAAGGCCTACAACCTGACCGCCGTGCGCGACCCGGACGAGATGGTGTCGCGGCATCTGCTCGACAGCCTCAGCGTGGTGCCCTTCGTGGCCGAGGCTGGGGATAACTGGCTGGACGTCGGCAGCGGCGGCGGTATGCCGGGCATTCCGCTGGCCATCCTGTTTCCCGAGCGACGTTTCACCCTGCTCGACTCCAACGGCAAGAAGACCCGCTTTCTCACCCAGGTGAAGCTCGAGCTGAAGCTGACCAACCTGGAAGTTATCCACAGTCGGGTGGAAGCGTTCACGCCCGAGCGGCCGTTCAACGGCATCTGCTCGCGGGCGTTCAGCTCCCTGGAGGATTTTGCCAACTGGACGCGCCACCTGGGCGATGGCCATACCCGGTGGCTGGCCATGAAGGGCGTGCACCCGGATGACGAGCTGCAGGCGCTGCCGGCGGACTTCCGTCTCACCGCCACCCAGGTGCTCAAGGTTCCCGGTTGCCAAGGCCAGCGCCATCTGTTGATACTGCGTCGCTCGGTTTAGGGGGAACGGCAACATGGCTAAAGTATTCGCAATCGCCAACCAGAAAGGCGGCGTGGGCAAGACCACGACCTGCATCAACCTGGCGGCGTCTCTGGTTGCGACCAAACGCCGTGTGCTGCTCATCGACCTCGATCCGCAGGGCAACGCCACCACGGGCAGCGGCATCGACAAGCAGACCCTGGAGCACTCCATCTACGACGTGCTGGTCGGCGACTGCAACCTGGTCGAGGCCATGCAGTTCTCCGAGCACGGCGGCTACCAGCTGCTGCCGGCCAACCGCGACCTGACCGCCGCGGAAGTGTCCCTGCTGGAAATGAAGATGAAGGAGAGCCGTCTGCGTTACGCACTGGCGCCGATCCGCGAGAACTACGACTACATCCTCATCGACTGCCCGCCGGCGCTGTCGATGCTGACGATCAACGCCCTGGTCGCCGCCGATGGGGTGATCATCCCCATGCAGTGCGAGTACTACGCCCTCGAGGGGCTGAGCGATCTGGTCAACAGCATCCAGCGCATCGGCAAGCTGCTCAACCCGGCGCTGAAGATCGAAGGGCTGCTGCGCACCATGTACGATCCGCGCATCAGCCTGACCAGCGACGTGTCCGCCCAGCTCAAGGAACATTTCCCCGACACGCTCTATCAAACCGTGATCCCGCGCAACGTGCGACTGGCCGAAGCCCCCAGCTTCGGCATGCCGGCGCTGGTCTATGACAAGCAATCCCGTGGTGCGATCGCCTACCTGGCGCTGGCTGGCGAGCTGGTTCGCCGCCAGCGCGCGAACGCCCACACCGCAACCGTATAAGGAAACTGTGCATGGCTGCCAAGAAACGTGGGCTCGGTCGAGGCCTGGACGCCCTGCTGGGAGGCACCAGCGTCGATACGCTCGAGCAGGAAGCGGTCAAGGCCGATACCCGTGAGCTGCAGCACCTGCCTCTGGATCTGATTCAGCGCGGCAAGTACCAGCCGCGTCGCGATATGGACGTCACCGCCCTCGAGGAGCTGAGCCAGTCGATCAAGACCCACGGCGTGATGCAGCCGATCGTGGTGCGCCCGGTGGGCGAAGGGCGCTTCGAGATCGTCGCCGGCGAACGCCGCTGGCGGGCCACCCAGCAGGCCGGCCTGGATCGCATCCCCGCGCTGGTGCGCGAGCTGCCGGACGAAGCCGCCATCGCCATGGCGCTGATCGAGAACATCCAGCGCGAAGACCTCAACCCCATCGAGGAAGCCATGGCCCTGCAGCGCCTGCAGCAGGAATTCCAGCTGACCCAGCAACAGGTCGCCGAAGCCGTCGGCAAGTCGCGGGTGACCATTACCAACCTGCTGCGCCTGATCGCCCTGCCCGAGGAAGTGAAAACCCTGCTCTCCCATGGCGACCTGGAAATGGGCCATGCCCGCGCGTTGCTCGGCCTGCCGGTCGAGCAGCAGACCGAAGGTGCGCGACACGTTGTCGCACGGGGCCTGACCGTGCGTCAGACCGAGGCACTGGTGCGCCAGTGGCTGAATACCCAGGAGCGGCCAACTGCCACCACCAAGGTCGATCCGGATATCAGCCGGCTCGAACAGCGCCTGGCTGAGCGGCTGGGCTCTCCGGTGCAGATCAAGCACGGGCAGAAGGGCAAAGGCCAACTGGTCATTCGCTACAATTCCCTCGACGAACTTCAGGGCGTCCTAGCCCACATTCGCTGAAACAATTGCTCCTGGAGCACTACGGCGAAAAGACTTTCGGGCAGTTGAACGGGGTGGGAACCGCCCCTATACTCTGCGCGCATTTCGGCGGCACAAACTATGCCAAGGCATTGATTCTCCTGGCGCCGATACCATGAGGGCCATTCCAGGTAATTCGATGGATATCCGCACGCCAAAACGCTTGCCCTTCCATCGCCTGCCGGTTTTTCCGGTGCTCCTGGCCCAGTTGATCGCGTTGGTTCTGTTCGCCGCTGTGTTCTGGCAATGGCGAGGTGGTGTCGCCGGTTATTCCGGCTTGTGCGGCGGGCTGATTGCCTGGCTGCCGAATCTGTACTTTGCCCACAAGGCATTCCGGTTTTCCGGAGCGCGGGCTGCCCAGGCCATCGTCCGGTCGTTCTACGCCGGCGAAGCAGGGAAACTGGTTTTGACAGCGGTGCTTTTCGCACTGGTGTTCGCAGGTGTGAAGCCTTTGGATGCGGCGGCCTTGTTCGGCGTATTCCTGCTGACCCAATTGGTCAACTGGTTCGCACCCTTGCTGATGAAGAGATGATTTTTAAAGCCTTAGAGCGTTTGAGGGATTTATGGCAGCTGCAGAAACCGCTTCGGGTTATATCCAGCATCACTTGCAGAACCTGACCTTCGGTCAGCACCCGGTCAATGGCTGGGGGTTCGCCCACACGGCCCAGGAAGCCAAGGAGATGGGGTTCTGGGCTTTCCACCTGGATACCCTGGGTATCTCCGTGGTGCTGGGTCTGATCTTCATCTTTCTGTTCAAGGCAGCTGCCAAGCGCGCCACCTCCGGCCAGCCCGGCGGCCTGCAGAACTTCGTCGAAGTGCTGGTCGAGTTCGTCGACGGCAGCGTGAAGGACACCTTCCACGGCCGTAACGCGCTGATCGCCCCGCTGGCCCTGACCATCTTCGTCTGGATCTTCCTGATGAACCTGATGGACCTGGTGCCGGTGGACTGGATCCCGATGGCTGCCGCCAAGATCGCGGGCGACGACCACCTGTTCTTCCGCGCCGTGCCGACCACCGACCCGAACGCCACCCTGGGCATGGCCCTGTCGGTATTCGCGCTGATCATCTTCTACAGCATCAAGGTCAAGGGCATCGGTGGCTTCCTCGGCGAGCTGACCCTGCACCCGTTCAGCGCCAAGAACATCTTCGTCAAGATCCTGCTGATCCCGGTCAACTTCCTGCTGGAGTTCGTGACCCTGATCGCCAAGCCGGTGTCCCTGGCCCTGCGACTGTTCGGCAACCTGTATGCCGGCGAGCTGATCTTCATCCTCATCGCGGTCATGTTCGGCGGCGGCATTCTGTTGGCAGCACTGGCAGGCGTCCTGCAGTGGGCCTGGGCAGTCTTCCACCTGATCATCATCACGCTGCAGGCCTTCATCTTCATGATGCTGACCATCGTCTACCTGTCGATGGCGCACGAAGACAGCCATTGATGGGCGTGTCGCGCGTCGACGATGCGCGGCGTTCACGATGGATCCGGCCTCGGCTGGAACGCCCGCGAGGGCACTGGAAGTAACGGTTTTGCTTTACCGCTTTACCCTTAGAAAAACCTTAACCAATACGACGTAAAAAGTCGGGAGGAAAGATGGAAACTGTAGTTGGTCTGACCGCGATCGCTGTTGCTCTGCTGATTGGCCTGGGCGCTCTGGGTACCGCCATTGGCTTCGGCCTGCTGGGCGGCAAGTTCCTGGAAGGCGCTGCGCGTCAGCCGGAAATGGTTCCGATGCTGCAAGTCAAGATGTTCATCGTCGCCGGCCTGCTGGACGCCGTGACCATGATCGGTGTTGGTATCGCACTGTTCTTCACCTTCGCGAACCCCTTCGTTGGTCAAATCGCTGGCTAATCACTCGATTTTTTCGAGTTGATTGGTGTGATGGACAACGAACGAGCGAGGTGTTGGCGTGAACATTAATGCAACCCTGATTGGCCAGTCCGTTGCCTTCTTCATCTTCGTGCTGTTCTGCATGAAGTTCGTGTGGCCTCCGGTCATTGCGGCTTTGCAAGAGCGTCAGAAGAAGATTGCTGAAGGTCTGGACGCTGCCAGTCGTGCGGCTCGTGACCTGGAGTTGGCCCAAGAGAAAGTGGGTCAGCAACTGCGCGAAGCCAAGACACAGGCTGCTGAAATCATCGAGCAAGCCAAGAAACGCGCGAACCAGATCGTCGATGAAGCCCGTGATCAGGCTCGCGTCGAGGCGGATCGCGTGAAGGCTCAGGCTCAGGCCGAGATCGAACAGGAAATCAACAGCGTCAAAGACGCCCTGCGTGCCCAAGTGGGTGCCCTGGCCGTCGGCGGTGCCGAGAAGATCCTGGGCGCATCCATCGACCAAAACGCGCATGCGGAGCTGGTTTCCAAACTGGCCGCCGAAATTTAAGCGAGGGCGCGATCATGGCAGAACTGACCACGTTGGCCCGACCTTATGCCAAGGCGGCTTTCGAATACGCCCAGGCCCACCAGCAGCTGGCCTCTTGGTCAGCCATGCTCGGCCTGGCAGCGGCGGTGTCGCAAGACGCCACCCTGCAGAGCGTGTTCAAGGCCCCGCGTTTGACGAGTACAGACAAGGCCACCACCTTCGTCGAGGTGTGTGGTGACAAGTTCGACGCCCAGGTACGCAATTTCATCCACGTTGTCGCAGAGAACGATCGTCTGGCCCTGTTGCCGGAAATCTTCGCACTGTTCGAGCTGTACAAGGCCGAGCAGGAGAAGTCGATCGACGTGGACGTTACCAGTGCCTTCGCATTGAGCGATGAACAGCAAGACAAACTCGCCAAGGTTCTCAGTGCACGGCTCGGCCGGGAAGTGCGCCTGCACGCTGCGGAGGATGCCACCTTGATTGGTGGTGTCGTGATCCGCGCCGGCGACCTGGTTATCGATGGCTCAGTTCGCGGCAAGATCGCGAAGCTGGCCGAAGCATTGAAATCTTGAGTTTGAAGGGGCAGCAGAGCTATGCAGCAACTCAATCCTTCCGAAATTAGTGAAATCATCAAGGGGCGTATCGAGAAACTCGACGTCTCTTCCCAAGCCCGTAACGAAGGCACCATCGTCAGCGTATCCGACGGTATCGTGCGTATTCACGGTCTCGCCGACGTCATGTACGGCGAAATGATCGAGTTCCCGGGCAGCGTCTACGGTATGGCACTGAACCTGGAGCAGGACTCCGTCGGTGCCGTTGTCCTGGGTGCGTACACCACCCTGGCCGAAGGCATGAGCGCCAAGTGCACCGGTCGCATCCTGGAAGTTCCGGTTGGTCCGGAACTGCTGGGCCGCGTCGTCGACGCACTGGGCAACCCGATCGATGGCAAGGGCCCGATCAACACCGCCGCTACCGACGCCGTCGAGAAAGTGGCGCCAGGTGTGATCTGGCGTAAGTCGGTCGACCAGCCGGTACAGACCGGCTACAAGTCGGTCGATGCCATGATCCCGGTAGGCCGTGGCCAGCGCGAGCTGATCATCGGTGACCGTCAGATCGGCAAGACCGCTCTGGCCGTCGACGCCATCATCAACCAGAAGAACAGCGGCATCTTCTGCGTCTACGTAGCCGTTGGTCAGAAGCAATCGACCATCGCCAACGTGGTGCGCAAGCTGGAAGAGTCCGGTGCCCTGGCCAACACCATCGTCGTGGCTGCTTCGGCTTCCGAATCCGCTGCACTGCAGTTCCTGGCTCCTTACGCCGGCTGCACCATGGGCGAATACTTCCGCGACCGCGGTGAAGACGCGCTGATCGTTTATGACGATCTGTCCAAGCAAGCAGTGGCTTACCGCCAGATTTCCCTGCTGCTGCGCCGTCCGCCAGGCCGTGAAGCCTACCCGGGCGACGTGTTCTATCTCCACAGCCGTCTGCTGGAGCGTGCATCGCGCGTTTCCGAAGAGTACGTCGAGAAGTTCACCAATGGCGCCGTGACGGGCAAGACCGGTTCCCTGACCGCTCTGCCGATCATCGAAACCCAGGCTGGCGACGTTTCCGCGTTCGTTCCGACCAACGTGATTTCCATCACCGACGGTCAGATCTTCCTGGAATCGGCCATGTTCAACTCGGGTATCCGTCCGGCCGTCAACGCCGGTATCTCGGTATCCCGTGTGGGTGGTGCTGCGCAGACCAAGATCATCAAGAAGCTCTCCGGTGGTATCCGTACCGCTCTGGCTCAGTACCGTGAACTGGCGGCATTCGCCCAGTTCGCGTCCGACCTGGACGAAGCCACCCGCAAGCAGCTCGAGCATGGTCAGCGCGTTACCGAGCTGATGAAGCAGAAGCAATACGCTCCGATGTCCATCGCGGACATGGCGCTGTCGCTGTATGCCGCCGAGCGTGGTTTCCTGACCGACATCGAAGTCGCCAAGATCATCAGCTTCGAGCAGGCTCTGATCGCCTTCTTCAACCGTGATCACGCCGATCTGATGGCGAAGATCAACGAGAAGGGTGACTTCAACGACGATATCGATGGCCAGCTCAAAGCCGGTATCGAGAAGTTCAAAGCCACCCAAACCTGGTAAGCCGCAGCGGGCGTCGCGAGACGCCCGCCTGCTAACCCGATAGGTGTGAAATGGCAGGCGCAAAAGAGATTCGCAGCAAGATTGCGAGCATCAAAAGCACGCAGAAGATCACCAGCGCCATGGAAAAGGTGGCGGTCAGCAAGATGCGCAAGGCACAACAGCGCATGGCAGCTAGCCGTCCCTACGCGGAGCGTATCCGCCAGGTAATTGGTCACCTGGCCAACGCCAACCCCGAGTACCGTCATCCCTTCATGATCGAACGCGAAGTCAAGCGCGTCGGTTACGTGGTGGTGAGTTCGGACCGTGGTCTGTGCGGTGGCTTGAATACCAACCTGTTCAAGGCCCTGGTCAAGGACATGTCGGCAAACCGCGAGCGCGGCGTGGAGATCGATCTCTGCGTAGTTGGCAGCAAGGGTGCGGCATTCTTCCGCAACTTTGGTGGCAACGTGGTCGCTGCGATCAGCCACCTCGGCGAAGAGCCGTCGATCAACGATCTGATCGGCAGCGTTAAGGTGATGCTCGATGCTTACCTGGAAGGGCGCATCGACCGTTTGTCCGTGGTTTCCAACAAGTTCATCAATACCATGACCCAGAAGCCGACCGTGGAGCAGTTGATTCCACTGGTGGCCGATCCGGATCAGGAACTGAAACACCACTGGGATTACCTGTACGAACCCGACGCCAAGCAGCTGCTTGACGGGCTGATGGTGCGCTACGTGGAGTCGCAGGTGTACCAGGCAGTGGTCGAGAACAATGCAGCCGAACAGGCCGCACGGATGATCGCGATGAAGAACGCCACCGATAACGCGGGCGACCTCATCAAAGACCTGCAGTTGATCTACAACAAGGCACGTCAGGCAGCGATCACCCAGGAAATTTCGGAAATCGTCGGCGGCGCTGCCGCGGTTTAACGGTTCAAATATTCAGAGGAACCAAAGATGAGTAGCGGACGTATCGTTCAAATCATCGGCGCCGTCATCGACGTGGAATTCCCGCGTGACAAGGTGCCGAGTGTTTATGAAGCGCTGAAAGTGGTCGGCGCCGAAACCACGCTGGAAGTTCAGCAGCAGCTGGGCGACGGCGTGGTGCGTACCATTGCGATGGGTTCGACCGAAGGCCTCAAGCGTGGCCTGAACGTCGACAGCACCGGCGCTGGCATCCAGGTACCGGTCGGGGTCAAGACCCTGGGCCGTATCATGGACGTGCTGGGCAACCCGATCGACGAAGCCGGTCCGATCGGCGAAGAAGAGCGCTGGGGCATCCACCGTGCCGCACCGACCTACGCCGAGCAATCCGGCTCCAACGAGCTGCTGGAAACCGGCATCAAGGTCATCGACCTGGTCTGCCCGTTCGCCAAGGGCGGTAAAGTCGGTCTGTTCGGTGGCGCCGGTGTCGGCAAGACCGTCAACATGATGGAACTGATCCGTAACATCGCCATCGAGCACAGCGGTTATTCCGTGTTCGCCGGTGTGGGTGAGCGTACCCGTGAGGGTAACGACTTCTACCACGAGATGAAGGACTCCAACGTTCTCGACAAGGTAGCCCTGGTCTACGGTCAGATGAACGAGCCACCAGGCAACCGTCTGCGCGTCGCCCTGACCGGCCTGACCATGGCCGAGAAGTTCCGTGACGAAGGCCGTGACGTACTGTTCTTCGTGGACAACATCTACCGCTACACCCTGGCCGGTACCGAAGTATCCGCACTGCTCGGCCGTATGCCGTCGGCAGTAGGTTACCAGCCGACCCTGGCTGAAGAGATGGGTGTTCTGCAAGAGCGCATCACCTCCACCAAGACCGGTTCGATCACCTCGATCCAGGCCGTATACGTACCTGCGGACGACCTGACCGACCCGAGCCCGGCGACCACCTTCGCCCACCTGGACGCCACCGTCGTACTGTCCCGTGACATCGCTTCCCTGGGTATCTACCCGGCGGTCGATCCACTGGACTCGACTTCGCGTCAGCTGGACCCGAACGTGATCGGCCAGGAGCACTACGACACCGCTCGCGGCGTTCAGTACGTGCTGCAGCGCTACAAGGAGCTGAAGGACATCATCGCGATCCTCGGCATGGACGAACTGTCGGAAGAAGACAAGCAGCTGGTATCCCGTGCTCGTAAGATCCAGCGCTTCCTGTCCCAGCCGTTCTTCGTTGCTGAAGTGTTCACCGGTTCGCCAGGCAAGTACGTTTCCCTGAAGGACACCATCGCTGGTTTCAGCGGCATCCTCAAAGGTGAGTACGATCACCTGCCGGAGCAGGCGTTCTACATGGTCGGTGGCATCGAAGAAGCCATCGAGAAAGCGAAGAAACTGTAATCACCCGTGCGCCCGGCAACGGGCGCTTACGTGAGGCTAGATATGGCTATGACAGTCCATTGCGACATCGTCAGCGCAGAAGGCGAGATCTTCTCCGGTCTGGTCGAAATGGTGATCGCCCACGGCAACCTGGGTGATCTGGGGATTTCCCCAGGCCACGCACCGTTGATCACCGACCTCAAGCCGGGCCCGATTCGTCTGGTCAAGCAGGGTGGCGATACCGAGGTGTTCTACATCTCCGGTGGCTTCCTGGAAGTGCAGCCAAGCATGGTCAAGGTTCTTGCCGACACCGTGCAGCGTGCTGCCGACCTGGATGAAGCCTCCGCTCAGGAAGCCGTCAAGGCTGCCGAGAAAGCGCTGAGCGAGCAGGGAGCCGAGTTCGACTACGGTTCCGCCGCTGCTCGTCTGGCCGAGGCCGCAGCCCAGCTGCGCACCGTTCAGCAAATGCGCAAGAAGTTCGGCGGTAGCTGATACCGACGCTCTTCATCGTTGCTTGGAAAAAGGGTAGCCTTGGCTACCCTTTTTCTTGCCTGCGATTTAACCCAGGTTGTGGATAACCCAATCATGTGGGAGCGGCTTCAGCCGCGATGACCCCTTTTCTGATCGACAGTCACGCAACGGATTGCTGTGAACCCTCTTTCTTTCCGCTCTCGTTTATCTGGATCTGCCATGTCCCTCGATATCGTCATTCTCGCCGCCGGCCAGGGCACCCGCATGCGTTCGGCCCTGCCCAAGGTGCTGCACCCGGTCGCCGACAAACCGATGCTCGGCCACGTCATCGATACCGCTCGCAGCCTGCAGCCGCAGAGCATCCAGGTGGTGATCGGTCATGGCGCCGAGAAGGTACGCGAGCGCCTGGCGGCCGCCGACCTGAATTTCGTCATCCAGGCCGAGCAGCTGGGTACCGGCCATGCGGTGGCCCAGGCGCAGCCGGCGCTGGGTGCCGATACCGTATTGATCCTCTATGGCGACGTGCCGCTGATCGAGCCGGCGACCCTGCAGCGCCTGCTGGAGCTGGTCGACGACAACCAGCTGGGCCTGCTGACCGTCGAGCTGGCTGACCCGACCGGCTACGGCCGCATCCTGCGTAACGGGCAGGGCGCCGTGCAGGCCATCGTCGAGCACAAGGACGCCAGCGAGGCGCAGCGGCAGATCCGCGAAGGCAACACCGGCATTCTTGCCGTGCCCGGCAAGCGCCTGGGCGACTGGCTGGGGCGCCTCTCGAACAGCAACGCCCAGGGCGAGTACTACCTGACCGACGTGATCGCCATGGCGGTGGCCGATGGTTTGGTGGTGGCCACCGCCACCGCCGCTGACGAGATGGAAGTGCTGGGTGCCAACGACCGCATCCAGCTGTCGCAGCTCGAGTGCCACTACCAGCAGCGCATGGCGCGCCGCCTGATGGCCCAGGGCGTGACCCTGCGCGATCCCCATCGTTTCGACGTGCGCGGTGAAGTGACCGTCGGCCGCGACGTGACCATCGATATCAACGTGATCCTCGAAGGCCGCGTGGTGATCGAGGACGATGTACAGATCGGCCCCAACTGCGTGATCAAGGACAGCACCCTGCGCAAGGGCGCCATCGTCAAGGCCAACAGCCATCTGGAAGGCGCCGAGGTGGGTGAGGGTGCCGATTGCGGTCCGTTCGCCCGTCTGCGTCCCGGCAGCGTGCTGGGCGCCAAGGCCCATGTGGGTAACTTCGTGGAGCTGAAGAATGCCGTGCTGGGCGAGGGCGCCAAGGCCGGTCACCTGAGCTATCTGGGCGATGCCGAGATCGGCGCGCGCACCAATATCGGCGCCGGCACCATCACCTGCAATTACGATGGCGCCAACAAGCACCGCACCGTCATGGGTGAGGACGTCTTCGTCGGTTCCAACAGCGCGCTGGTTGCGCCCGTAACACTGGGTGATGGCGTTACCACCGCCGCCGGTTCGGTGGTCACCGCGGACGTGCCGGCCAACAACCTGGCCGTTGCCCGTGGCCGCCAGCGCAATATCGAAGGCTGGCAGCGGCCGACCAAGAACAAGCCTTGACCGCGCGCTGTGGATAACCTGCTATCGGCGCAATGCGGTAGCTGCCGGGGTTATCCACAGCCCGGAGCGGCTTGACAGCAAAGCTTCGTTAGGTTTTGATTCGCGCCATTATCTTTCGAATCGAAACTTAAGCATGTCCAAACGCAACACGCCGCAACGTCGCCATACCATTCTTGCCCTGCTCGCCGAGCAGGGCGAGGTGAGCGTCGACGCCCTGGCCAAGCGTTTCGCCACCTCCGAAGTGACCATCCGCAAGGATCTCGCCGCACTGGAAGCCAACGGCCTGCTGTTGCGCCGCTATGGCGGTGCGGTACCGCTGCCCCAGGAAATGATGGTCGAAAGCAGCCAGCCGGTGTCCCGCTACAAGCAGGCCATCGCCCGGGCCGGCGTAGCGCGCATCCGCGAGCATGCACGGATCATCATCGACAGCGGTACCACCACCGCGGCGATGATCCCCGAACTGGGCCACAAGCCCGGGCTGGTGGTGATGACCAATTCCCTGAACGTGGCCAACGCGCTTCGAGACATCGAGCACGAGCCGGTGCTGCTGATGACCGGCGGCACCTGGGACCCGCATTCGGAATCCTTTCAGGGCCAGGTCGCCGAGCAGGTGCTGCGCTCCTATGATTTCGACCAGCTGTTCATCGGTGCCGACGGCATCGACCTGCAGCGCGGTACCACTACCTTCAACGAACTGCTGGGCCTGTCGCGCGTGATGGCCGAGGTGGCCCGCGAAGTGATCGTGATGGTCGAGAGCGACAAGATCGGCCGGCGCATTCCCAATCTCGAGCTGCCCTGGGGCAGCGTGCACACCCTGATTACCGACGAGCGCCTCGACAGCGAGGCGCGCGAACAACTCTTGGCCCGCGGGATCCAGCTGATCTGCGCGGCCAGCGACGCATCCTGAGGAGAACGCTATGTGTGGCATCGTAGGCGCCATTGCCGAACGCAACATCACCGCCGTGCTGGTCGAGGGCCTCAAGCGCCTCGAGTACCGTGGCTATGACAGTGCCGGTGTGGCGCTGATCGATGACCTGGGCACCCTGCAGCGCCGCCGCCGCGTCGGCAAGGTCAGCGAGCTGGAGGCGGCGCTGGACAGCGAGCCGCTGCCGGGCCGCCTGGGCATCGCCCATACCCGCTGGGCCACCCACGGCGTGCCGACCGAAAACAATGCCCACCCACACTTTTCCGGCGACCAACTGGCGGTGGTGCACAACGGCATCATCGAGAACCATGGCCCGCTGCGTGAGCAGCTGCAGGGCCTGGGTTATACCTTCAGTTCGGATACCGACACCGAAGTCATCGTCCACCTGCTCGCTCACACCCTGAAGAGCCACAGCGACCTGGCCGACGCCCTCAAGGCGGTGGTCAAGCAGCTGCGCGGCGCCTACGGCCTGGCGGTAATCAGCGCGGCCAATCCGGATCGTCTGCTGGCCGCGCGCAGTGGCAGCCCGCTGGTGATCGGCCTGGGCCTGGGTGAGAACTTCCTCGCCTCCGACCAGTTGGCACTGCGCCAGGTCACCGACCGTTTCATGTACCTGGAGGAGGGCGATATCGCCGAGATCCGCCGCGACAGCGTGCAGATCTGGGACACCCACGGCAACCCGGTGCAGCGTGAAGCGGTGCAGTACCACGAAGGCGCCGATGCCGCCGACAAGGGCGCGTTCCGCCACTTCATGCTCAAGGAAATCCACGAGCAGCCCACCGTCGTGCAGCGCACCCTGGAAGGCCGTCTGGGCACTGACCACGTGCTGGTGCAGGCCTTTGGCCCGCAAGCCGCCGAGCTGTTCGCCAAGGTGCGCAACGTGCAGATCGTCGCCTGCGGCACCAGCTACCACGCCGGCATGGTCGCCCGTTACTGGCTGGAAGAACTGGCCGGGATTCCCTGCCAGGTCGAAGTGGCCAGCGAGTTTCGCTATCGCCGTGTCGCGGTGCAGCCGGACACCCTGTTCGTCAGTATCTCCCAGTCCGGTGAAACCGCCGATACCCTGGCCGCGCTGCGCAATGCCAAGGCCGATGGCGGCTACCTGGCCAGCCTGGCGATCTGCAACGTCGGCATCAGCTCGCTGGTGCGCGAGTCCGACCTGACCCTGCTGACTCATGCCGGCCCCGAGATTGGCGTCGCTTCCACCAAGGCCTTCACCACCCAGCTGGTCGGCCTGATGCTGCTGACCCTGGCCCTCGGCCAGGTCAAGGGCACGCTGCAAGCGGGTGTCGCTGCCGAGCTGGTCGACGAGCTGCGCCGCCTGCCGGCGCGCCTGGACGAAGCCCTGGCCATGGACAAGATCGTCGAGAAGGTCTCCGAACTGTTCGCCGAGAAGCACCACACCCTGTTCCTCGGCCGTGGCGCCCAATACCCGGTGGCGATGGAAGGCGCGCTCAAGCTCAAGGAAATCTCCTATATCCACGCCGAGGCCTACCCGGCTGGCGAGCTCAAGCACGGCCCGCTGGCCCTGGTCGATGCCGATATGCCGGTGGTCACCGTGGCGCCCAACAACGACCTGCTCGACAAGCTCAAGTCCAACCTGCAGGTGGTGCGTGCCCGGGGCGGCGAGCTGATCGTGTTCGCCGATGCCAGCGCTGCCATGAGCAACGGCGAGGGCACCCACGTGGTGAACATGCCGCATATCCACGATGCCCTGGCGCCCATCCTCTACACCCTGCCGCTGCAGCTGCTGTCCTACCACGTGGCGGTGCTGCGCGGCACCGATGTGGATCAGCCGCGCAACCTGGCCAAGTCGGTCACGGTGGAGTGATGGGCAACAAGGTCGCGCTGGCCCAGCTCGGACCAGTCGCTCAACTGCGTGCCGGCAAGCTGCCGCTGCGTCTGCTGCAGTTGTTCGTTGGCCTGGCCTTCTTCGGTATCTCCACGGCGATGATGATTCGCGGCAATCTGGGGCTTTCGCCCTGGGATGCGCTGCATATCGGCCTGGCCAAGTTGTTGCCGCTGAGCTTCGGCTGGGTCGTGGTGGGCGTATCCTTCACGGTGCTGTTGCTGTGGATTCCGCTGCGGGAAATCCCCGGCCTCGGCACCCTCGCCAATGCCGTGGTGATCGGCCTGGTGGCGGACCTCAGCCTGCAACTGCTGGTGGCGCCGGAGGGTTTCATCTGGCGCTTGTTGCTGACCCTGGGCGGCGTGCTGCTCTGCGGTTTCGGCTCGGCGCTGTACATCGGCGCCCAGCTGGGCCGCGGTCCCCGTGACGGTCTGATGACCGGCCTGCATCGGGTGACCGGTTACTCGCTGCGCTCCATGCGCACCGCCATCGAGTTGAGCGTGTTGTTGGTCGGCACCCTGCTTGCCGGCTACAAGGTGCTGGGCCTCGGCACCCTGCTGTTCGCCTTCGGCATCGGCCCGCTGACCCAGCTGATGCTGCCGTGGGTGCTGGTGAGGTTGGATACCTAGCTGGCCACACGCAGGCTGGCGATTGGCGGTCGACGCCACCTGCAGCCGCTCGCACCTTTCGGCTGCGCCGAAACGCCTGATGCCTACCCGTGCAGCGGCGTTTCGTCCGGTCGCAGGGTCAGCACCCGCACACCTTCGGCCGTGACCGCTACGGTGTGCTCGAACTGTGCGGATAGCAGGCCGTCGGTGGTCACCACCGTCCAGCCATCGCGCAGGGTTCGGGTGGCGGGTTTGCCCTGGTTGATCATCGGCTCGATGGTGAAGGTCATGCCCTCGCGCAGGGTCAGGCCGGTTCCGGCCTTGCCCCAGTGCAACACTTCCGGTGCTTCGTGCATTTGCTTGCCGATGCCGTGGCCGCAGTACTCGCGTACCACCGAATAGCCGTTGGCGCGGGCATGGCGTTCGATGGCATGGCCAATGTCGCCCAGCCGGCCGCCCGGGCGTACCGCAGCGATACCCTTCCACAGCGCCTCGTAGGTCACGCGGGTCAGGCGCTGCGCTTCAGGCGAAGCGCTGCCGATCAGGTAGGTCTTGCTGGAGTCGGCGATATAACCGTTCTTTTCCAGGGTGATATCGAAGTTCACCAGGTCACCGTTCTGCAGTATGTCGCTGGCACTCGGTACCCCGTGGCACACCACGCGGTTGATGGAGGCGTTGAGCGAGTAGGCGAAGCCGTATTGACCTTTACTGGCCGGGCGCGCCTTGAGGTTGTGGACAATGAAGTTATCCACAATGCCGTCGACCTGCAGGGTCGACATCCCGCATAGATCCAGCTGATCGAGGTGAGTGAAGACCGAGGCCAATAGCCGGCCGGCCTCGGCCATCAAGGTGACTTCTTCCGGCGTCTTGATCATGACGCGTTCGCCAGGCCGGGCGCCGATACGCCGGCAGCACGCAGCTCGGCGGCCATCACCTCGTTGAAGCTCAGGGTCGGATTCATCTCACAGAGCATGCCGATGCGAATCCAGAACCCGGCCTGGGCATTGATGGACCGGTGCGACACGCTGCTTGCCCGGCGGATCTGGTCGTGCAGCTCGTCTTCGATATTGACGATACCCATGGTCGCTCCTGATATATGAAATATATATGCATCATATAGCCGTCCGCTCGTTTCTGTCACCTCGGGGTGCGAATGACGGCATTGGTGGCGCCTGCCCGTCGATTGATCCACGGCAGAGGTTGTAATAAGAATGATTCGCGAATAATGTGCGCGGTCGCCAGCTTGTCCACGCTGTTCTTCGCGCTTGTCGGCCTCGGAGGGCGTCCATGTCGCTACCTGAAACGGATTCCATCGTTCCGCTCGATGTGCTTTACGGCACGCACCACCGCTGGCTGAATGGCTGGTTGCGGCGTTCGCTCGGCTGTTCGCAGCAAGCGGCGGATCTGGCTCAGGACACCTTCGTGCGGTTGCTGATGCGTGGCAAGCCGATCAGCGATCATGCACCGCGTGCCTTGCTGGTTCGTGTCGCCCGCGGCCTGGTGATCGATCACTGGCGCCGTGACGCGCTGGAACGTGCCTACCTCGACGCATTGGCCCAGTTGCCCGAAGCCAGTTACCCGTCGCCGGAAGTGCGTCACGAGGCGCTGGAATGCCTGGAGCGAATCGCCGGCCTGCTCGACGGCCTCAAGCCCGCCATACGCGAGGCCTTCCTGCTCTATCAGCTCGGTGGCCTGACCCACCGGCAGATTGCCGAGCAACTGGGTATTTCCAGCCGTACCGTGGAGCGCCATGTAGCGAGTGCGTTGTTGCACTGTTATCGCGGTTGCTTCGAGACCATGCGGTGAGTACGACGGAGCGTTTGCCGGAGGCCATCGTCTGCGCAGCCATCGAGTGGCAGATGCGTTTGCGTGACCAGGGTGCCGGCGCCGATGTGCAGGAGCAGCTGCAGAACTGGTTGCAGCGCGATGCCCGCCATCGACTGGCCTGGCAGCGCCTGCAGGAAATGGGCGGGCTGTTCCAAGCCAGCCGGTTGCCGGATGCCGCGCAAACCATTCCCTTGTTGCGCCGCGCCGAAGCGGACCTGAGCCGGCGACGCGCGCTGAAGTTGCTCGGTGCTGGACTGGTGGCGGGCGGTGCGACGGTGCTGGTGGCGCAGACCTCGCCTACCTGGCGGGCCGATTTCGCCACGGCGACGGGTGAGCGTCGCCGCATCAGGCTGGGCGCCGCTGCCGAGGTGATGCTGAACACGGGCAGCGCCCTGGACGTGGAGGGGCAGGCGTTGATCCTGCGCGCTGGCGAAGCATTGGTGGAAGGCGTGCACTGGCAGGCTCGCTGCCGTTTCGCCACCTGCCTGGGTCGCAACGCCAGCGTGCTGCTGCGCGAACATGACGGTTACAGCGAGATCCGTGTGCAGCGTGGCGAGGCGCTGGTGTCCACCGCGGTCGGCCAGGTGCGGCTACGCGATGGCGAGGGGGTCGGGGTGTCTGCAGCCGCCATGACTCCCCTCGGCACGGGGCCTGTCGATCCCTTTTCCTGGGCGCGTGGCCTGCTGGTGGTCAGCGATATTCGCCTGGCTGACTTCCTGGCCGAAGCAGGCCGTTATCGAAAGGGTTGGCTGATCTGCGATGGCGCCGTTGCCGAACTGCACCTTTCCGGGGTTTTTCGCCTGGACGAGCCCGACGCGATGCTGGACAACATTGCTCACCTGTTGCCGGTGAGGATCGTCGAGCGTACGCGTTGGTGGGTACGGGTGGTGCCGGTGGCCTGAGGCCGACCGCGGGTGCCGGTTTGAAGGAAGAAGCGGCCGTTCGCGTAACGCGTAGGAGGGGCCGGGCGGCGCTCCGCTTTAGCCCCGAGCTTTTTATCAAGGCAAACAAAGAGCTCGCGGCTAAAGCCGCTCCTACAAAAGTGTTCTGCTCACCGACCGCTCCCGCCACATAACCGCCGATGAAAACCGGATTTGCAAATCCAATGTCGGACTTTTCCGGCTCGTCCGGTTAGAGGGAATCACTCCCTCAATGGATACCTTCATGCGTGCTGCCAGCCCCCTGCCATTTCAGCTTCAGCCCCGTACGTTGTCAGGTGCCGTCTGCCTGGCGCTGGCCTTGCTTGGCGCAACGGCGAGCGTGACGGTGCAGGCTGCCCAGCCAGTCGCTGCAGTCGTCGCCCCGCGTATCGCGGCCGGGCCGCTGGAGCAAGCGCTGAGCACCTTTGCCGAGCGCACCGGAATCACCTTGTCCTACTCGCCGGATACGGTGCGTGGCCTGAACAGCCCGGGCCTTTCGGGTGGCGGCCCGCTGGAGGACGGGCTGGCGAAGCTGCTCGATGGTAGCGGCCTGGTCGCCCACAAGACCACGTCGGGCTACGTGGTGCTGCCGGGCAAGGCCGAGGCCAGTATGCAGCTCGAGGCCACGAGCATCGAGGCGGCAGCGACGCAGAGCGCCTTCGAACCGGCGGGTGGTTACTTCTCCAGTAACGCCAGCAGTGCCACCAAGAGCGACAGGCCGATCCTGGAAACCGCGCAAAGCATCAGTGTGGTGACGGCCGAGCAGATCGCCGATCGCAAGGTCAACCGGGTCGAGGACGCGGTCGCTTACACGGCGGGTGTGCGAGTCGGCGGGTCGGGCCTGGATCCGCGCTTCGACACCATCAACGTGCGTGGCTTCGAGACCACCCAGTCCGCCGATTTTCTGGATGGCCTGCGCCAGGCTGGCAGTGGCTGGTTGGCCTTGCCTTCCCTCGAGGCGTACAGCCTGGAGCGCATCGAAGTACTCAAGGGGCCGGCCTCCGTCTTGTATGGGCAGATCAGCCCCGGTGGCATGGTGAACCGGGTCAGCAAGCGGCCAAGCCTGCTGGCGAACAATGAAGTGGAAGTGCAGGTTGGCAACTACGCTCATCGGCAGGGCCAGTTCGATGTGGGCGGCAAGCTGGATGAAGCGGGCGATGTGCTGTTCCGCACCGTGGGCATCTATCGGGATGCCGAGTATTCCATCGAGCAGATGGACAACAACGCGCGCCTGCTGGCGCCTTCGCTGAGCTGGCAGATCGACCCGGATACCAGCCTGACGCTGCTGGCCCAGTACCAGGAGCGGCAGACGGCGGCGTCGCCGATGCTCTATCAGGATGGCGATCACCTCACCGACATCTGGCAGGGCGACGAGTATTTCGACAAGCTCGAACAGCGCAAGTGGACGGTCGGCTACGAGTTCGAGCATGCCTTCAACGACACCTTCAGCCTGCAGCAGAACCTGCGATACGGTCAGCTGGACACCACCAATCAATACCTGGATGTCGGGCCGGTCGGCGCCGACAACATGCTCCCTCGCAGCACCGCCGGCAGCTACGAGGACATGGCCACGCTGTCCACCGATACCCGGCTGACAAGTCGTTTCGACACCGGCACTCTGCAACACACGCTGGTCAGTGGCGTGGACTATGCCTGGCTCGATACCGAGCTGTTGTATGCCACGGGCAGCGCACCGTCGCTCGACCTCGATGCCCCCGACTATCATCAACCGATCGCTCGTCCCGACACCGTGCTGGTCGACAGGGATGGCCTGGAGCACCGCGCCGGTGTCTATCTGCAGGATCAGATCGAGCTCGATCGCTGGCGCCTGTCCGCCGGGCTGCGGCGCGACTGGGTGCATGCCCGCTCCAATGGCGACCAGTTCGGTAGCGACATCAACAGCAAGATCACCAATTCGGCCACTACCGGCTCGGTCGGCGCGCTCTACCTGTTCGATAACGGCCTGGCGCCCTACGCCAGCTATGCGACGTCGTTCCTGCCGCAGAGCGGTTCCGACTCCGCCGGCAAACCCTTTTCCCCAAGCGAGGGCGAGCAGTACGAGGTTGGCCTCAAGTACCAGCCGCCGGGCACCAGCACCCTGCTTACGGCCTCGTTGTATCACTTGACCCAGACCAACGTGGTGACCCGGGATCCGGCAAACAGCAGCTTTCAGGTGCAGACCGGCGAGCAGGTGTCTCGCGGCCTCGAGCTCGAAGCGGTCTCCGACTTGAGCGACAGCCTGCGCATGACCGCCGGCTACAGCTTCAACGACGCCGAGGTCAGCAAGGACAGCGACTACCAGGGTAAGGCACCGAAGAACGTACCGCGCCACCTGGCGTCGCTGTGGCTGGATTACCGCCTGCCGTTCGGGCTCGGTGTCTCGGGCGGTGCCCGTTATACCGGCAGCACCTATGGCAACGGTGACAACACCCTGAAGAACGAGGCCTACACCCTGATCGATGCCGGGGTGCACTACGACTTTGGCGGTGGCCTGGATGGTGTGCGCCTGGCGCTCAATGCACGCAACCTGACCGACAAGCGCTATATCAATTGCCAGGACAGCAATTGCTACCGCGGCGAAGCGCGCAGCGTGGTCACCAGCCTGAGCTATAGCTGGTGATCGCGATCGGCGTACGGGTTGCGGTGCTCAGCGCGCTGTTGCTGGGCAGCCTGGCGGTCGCCCAGGCCGAGCCGGTGGTGCTGGACGGCACCGAGCAATGGATGCTGAAAAGCGCCGAGGGGCGCGAGTACCGCATCATGATCAGCCTGCCGGAGGGGGACGTGCCCTACACCGGCGGCTACCCGGTAATCTACCTGCTCGACGGCAATGCCTATTTTCCGGCTTTCCACGCGGCCAAACGTGCCCAGAAGCGGCTGCGCGGATCGATTCTGGTGGCCATCGGCTATCCAGGCGACACGCCGCTGGACGTCGGGCGTCGTGCATTCGACCTCTCGCCGCCGCCGCCCGTCGAGCGCAACACACCGCCCCAGGGTGGCCAGGACCTGTTCCTCGACTTCATCGAGGAGCGGCTGATGCCCGAGGTCGGCAAGCGCTTCAAGGTCGACCCGGATCAGCGCAGCCTGGTCGGGCACTCCTTTGGCGGGATGTTCGGCATCTACACCCTGTTCACCCGGCCCGAGCTGTTCCAGCACGTAGTGGCGGTCAGCCCGACTCTGTGGTGGCGTGATCGCTACCTGCTGGCGCCTGAACGGGCGTTCTTCGAGCGGGCCCACGCAGGTCAGCTGAATCTTATCCACAGCAGCCTCACCTTGTTGATCGGTGACCGCGAGGCACCCCAGAGCATCCAGGACGCCCGTGCTCTGCAGCTGCGCTTGCAGGCTCTTTCGCAGTACGGGCTGCGCAGTGATTTCCAGATCGAGTCCGGCGAAGACCACATGTCGGTGATGTTCCGGGTAACGTCCCGGGTACTCGACGAGCTGATCGGTACACGACGCTTCTGATTCGGAACAGGGCGGATCGCCGTGGATGCCCGTGTACAAAAACTATCCGCAATTCTTCAGGGCCCGGAATACAAGGCATCTGAAGGTTTATCCACAGCTGTTCACGAATCTTATCCAAGGCTCCTGTGAATAAAGGTTGATTGCTGGTCAGATTCTGTACAGTTTTCCAAGAAGCCCTCTCCGTAAGGCCTGTGGCGGGGAATTACCAGGTTATCCACAGATTGGATCACCGTATTTGTGAACATCGCCTGCCTGTCGATAACCTGGTGACGGAGACGCGCACCATCAGCTGTCATGCAAGCGTCACATCAGTGACATAGCGTCCCTGCGCATCAGAAGAGAGCAGGAGCGCCGTGATGCATGATGATCAATTGACCGACCTCGAACGCCTGACCCTTTCCCGCCGCCGCTTCATCGGTGCCGGGGCGTTGACCGGCGCGGCGCTGTTTCTTGGCGGCGGTTTGCTGAGCCGTAGCGTACTGGCCGATTCGATCAGTGCCACGGTCCCCAGCCCGCTGCTGGGTTTCGCCAACCTGGCGGCCTCCACGACCGATACCATCACCCTGCCGCCCGGCTATTCGTTCCGCCCGCTGATCAGCTGGGGCCAGCCGTTGCAGAAGGGCGGCCCGGCATTCAAGGGCGATGGCAGCAACAGCGCGGCCGAACAGCTGCTGCAGTTCGGTGACAACACCGATGGCATGAGTTTCTTCCCCTGGCCTGGCGACCCCGATCGCGCGCTGATGGCCATCAACAACGAATACGTGAATTACCGCTATCTGCTGGCCCATGGCGGCCTGCCGAAATCCGCCGAGGACGTGCGCAAGGCGCAGAACGCCGAGGGCGTGACGGTGATCGAGGTGCGTCGCGGTGCTGACGGCTGGGCCTTCGTGCAGGGCTCGCCCTACAACCGCCGGGTGCATGGCAACCTGCCGATCGACGTGAGCGGCCCGGCCCGGGGTCATGAGCTGCTCAAGACCGAGGCCGATCCGCTCGGTATCGAGGTGCTGGGCACCTTCCAGAACTGCTCCAGCGGGCAGACGCCCTGGGGCACCTACCTGACCTGCGAAGAGAACTTCAGCGACTGCTTTGGCAGCAGCGATGCCAACCTGCAGTTCACCCCCGACCAGAAGCGCTTCAGCGTGTTGCATGCCAGTGCCGAGAACGAGTGGCACCGCTTCGACCCGCGCTTCGATATCGCCAGGAACCCCAACGAGCTGAACCGCCATGGCTGGATCGTCGAGATCGATCCCTTCGATCCGCAGGCCAAGCCGATCAAGCGCACCGCCCTGGGTCGCTTCAAGCATGAGAATGCGGCGCTGACCACCAGCCGCGATGGCCGCGTGGTGGTGTACATGGGCGATGACGAGCGCGGTGAATTCATCTACAAGTTCATCACCCGCGATCGCCTGGATCGCAACAACGCCAAGGCCAACCGCCATATCCTCGACCAAGGCACGCTTTACGTGGCGCGTTTCGAAGAGGGCAACGGTGATGCCGATCACCCGAAAGGCCGCGGCCGCTGGATCGAGCTTACCGCCGGCAAGCATGGCCTGACCGCCGAGCACGGTTTTGCCAACCAGGCCGAGGTGGTGATTCGCGCGCGGCAGGCCGGCACCCATGTCGGCGCTACGCGCATGGACCGCCCCGAGTGGATCACCGTCAGCCCCAAGGACGGCCAGGTCTATTGCACCCTCACCAACAACAGCAAGCGCGGCGAGCCGGGGCAGCCGGTCGGCGGCCCGAACCCGCGGGCCAACAACCTGTACGGGCAGATCCAGCGCTGGCGCGAACAGGGTGACGATGCCGCCGCCATGGATTTCCAATGGGACCTGTTCGTGGTCGCCGGCAACCCGGTGGTGCACGCCGGCACGCCCCAGGCCGGCAGCCATGCGATCAATGCCGACAACATGTTCAACAGCCCGGACGGCGTCGGCTTCGACGGCGGCGGCCGCCTGTGGATCCAGACCGACGGCAAGTACAGCAACCAGGGCGACTACGCCGGCATGGGCAACAACCAGATGCTCTGCGCCGATCCGCACACCGGCGAGATCCGCCGTTTCATGGTCGGCCCGGTGGGCTGCGAGGTGACCGGGCTGGCCTTCTCGCCGGACTACAGGAGCATGTTCGTGGGCATCCAGCACCCGGGCGAGGAGGGCGGCTCGAGCTTCCCGGATCACCAGGCCGGCGTGCATCCGCGCTCGACGGTAGTGGTGATCAGCCGCGACGACGGCGGGGTGATCGGCGCCTGACCCGGGGCCTGCTCAGAGGGTGACGGTGGTGGCGCCGCGGATCACCACCTCGCCGTTTTCGTCGGGCAGGCTGGGGATGGTTATCCCCAGCAGCCGCAGGGTGGGCACGATGGCCCGCTGGTCGCTGGGACCGTCGTGGTTGTAACGGCGCTGCAGGCACACGTGCAACACGTAGCGTGGCGCGGCCGGGTCGCGGTCGTCGAGGGCGATATTGCCATAGGATGGCTGGCCGTCATGGCCTGGCAACGGGCTCCAGTCCAGGCCGGCGGCGTCCTGCTCGGGCGCCGGGCAATCACCACCGCGCCAGCTTTGCGGTAGCCAGCTGCGTTGCACCACCGCCGTGATCTCCCGGCTGAGCAGCTGGGTATAGGCGGCATTGCCCGGGTCGACCTGCAGGGTCGCCCGGGCCGCGTCGGCGCTGACCTGCTTGAAGGTCAGCAGCAGCAGCATGGGAATGCTGTAGGCGATGATCCCGTACACCACCACGAAGAACACCGCGAACAGCATGGCGAACTCGATGGCCACGGCGCCCTGCTGGGTTTTTCTCGGCGGCCTTTTCATCGCCCACCTCAACGGATCAGCTGCGGGATGCCGCAGCTGATGCTGTGGACCTTGATTTCGCTTTTGCCGAGATCCAGGCCGAGGTTGCTGAGCAGGCTGCTGACGGCGCCGCCAACCGCGTTGAGCACGGGCTTGAGCGCATCGAGAACCGGATTCAGGATGGTGAGCAAGAGGGGTTGGGAGTTGCTGCTCAGGCCAAGGGAGGAGGCCAGCCCCGTGAGGACGTTGCTGAGCAGCCCGCCCTGGGGTTTGCTCTGCAACGAGGTGATCAGCTCGGTGCGGCATTGGGCCTTGTTGGTGGTGCAGGTGGTCAGTGGCAGCTTGTTGTACCACTCATCGGGCATCGTGGTATCCAGCAGGAGCGCCACCGGGCGGGGCCAGGTCAGCCCGTCCGCTTTCATGGCCGCGCGGATGGCCTCCTTGTTGGGGTAGGTCGCCAGGTACCTGTCGGCGATCTGCGCCGCCTGGGTAGGCGTGAAGCCGGGGTATCCATCGGCGCCCTTCGGCGCGCCGACGCCGATCATCCGGCTGACCTGGGAGAGCAGGTTGGCGATCGAGTCGCCGATTTTCAGGTTGTTGACCTGGGTGATATCGGACTCGTCCTCGGCGAGGGTCAGCTCGTCCCGAACCGGATTGTTGCCGGTAGCGATCAGCGGTACGGCGGCCTTGCCCTTGATCAGGTCGAGATTCAGCAACCTGAGAATGCTGGCGTCCTGCAGGTTCGACTCGGTACAACTGGCGCGGGTCGACCAGCGTGAACCACTGGGCATGGTGCCGATGCAGATGTTGCCGACGGTGGATTCGATTTCGATGGTCGCTTCGGGCTCTGCCCGGGAACAGTCGATAGCGGCCACTTCACCCCTGGCACTTGCCAGATCGAGAACGATCGGCAGCTTGATCGCGGTGCCGAGCATATCGAGCAGGGAGTTGGCCAGGGGCACGCCGCTGCTGTCGATATCGATATGCAGGCGGGTTTGCGCGTTGAAGGCGGTGGTGCCCACCGGGCCGATGCCGATGGCCGGCGGTTCGACGATGCCAAGCTCGATCTTCACCAGGCCGAGAAGATTCAGCTGATCCACCAGCAAGCCGCGTCCCTGGACGGCCGTCATCAGGCCTGTGGATAACAGATCGCCGAGCGCCAGCCGGGCATCCAGTGCCGACCCCAGTGCCTGGTCGGATCCGGTTACCAGCTTCAACAGGCCGGGGCGTTGCTCGGTCGCCAACAGGTTCACCGTGGCGTTGTTCACCTGCGAGTTCGCCAGGGTGGCGGCCAGTGCCCGGATATCGGCGGCCAGCGCCTGATCGTGATTGGCGAGGGTGGCAGAAACCTCGACCAGCCGCTGGATGCCTACCGCGCCGACCCGGGTGTCCACCAGGTTCGCCAGGCCTTCAGGCGTGAGCGCTTTCAACTGATTGATGCCGATATCCACACCCAGCGCCTGCAGCAAGCCGGCCGGCGTGACTTGCGCGTTGGCCAGGCCCTGCGAATCGAGCACCGTCAGCCCGCTGACGTTCGCGCCGGCAGCGGTGAGTAGCTTGGGAACCAGCCCGTTGGCATTGAGATCCAGCAACTGCGCGCCGACACTGAAGACCGTCAGCGGGCCGCTGTCCTTCTCGGCCACGGCGACGGCTTGCAGGCGTACGCTGTCAGCGCCGGTCAGGCCGAACAGGCTGCCGGTGCGCACCACGATGCTGGCCGGTACCTGGCTGCTGGTCACCACGCGAACCGCCCTGCCACTGGCGGCATCGGCGACCGGTACGCGCAGGCCGTCGATGATCGAAACGCTTACGCAGGATGAGCTGAGCGAGCGCCCGGCACCTGCGACGAAGCCATAGGAGGCGGCATTTTCAACGGCGTAGACCTGGGCGAGGGCGGTATCCAGCGCGCAGTTGCCGGAAGCCAGCCGCGAGATGGATTCCAGGGCCGCGGTGTCGGCCAGTTTCTGCAGGTTGCGTTGTTCGAGGTACAGGCGGCCGCTGTCGATCACCAGGGCCAGAAACAGGATGGCCACGACCAGGGTCGCCGCGCTCAGCATGCTGAAAGCGCCGCGCTGGCGCTCACGTCCAGGTCGATAGCTGGGCATGCTCAGCCTCCCGCCCCATCGCCGTACAGGCGGATCTTCGCCTCGCCGCGGATTTCGTCCGGTAGTTGCGGCACCTTCCAGCCAAAGATCGAGAAGGGCGGCAGGATGCTTTGTGGATCCCCATGGCGCACGCACACGCTCCACACCGCGCCGGTTTTCAGGAAGCCGTCATAGCCCTCGCAGGGTTGCGCCCAGGCTGATGGCAGCCACGAGTTGCGCACGCTCTGCTGCACCCGTTGTTGATGCAGGGTGATCTGTTCGGGGGTAGGCGCGCGGGTATCGGGGGAGCGGATGGCGTCACGCAGGGCTTCGGTCGCCAGCTCCTGGTAGGTGGCGCCGAGCAGGAACGGGATGCTGTAGCCGACCAGCCCGTAGAGGATCAGGAAGAAGATGATGAAGGCGATCGAGAACTCGACGGCGGCAGCGCCTCGCTGCCGGTAAGCCGAGCCAGTCCCAGCTGAGTGAGGCACTTCCCTGATCCCCGAAAGCGGTTGGATTCACGCGTTCCGGCGGCGTGATGCGCTGTGGATAAATCGGCCTGGAGCCGACGCCCAGAGCGTGATGCACGCGCCATTGGTTTTGTAATAGCACGCGCCCGGGCGGCTCTCCATCGCACTTTGTGATTAATCGGACGAGGTGTTTTTCGGTTCTTTGAGCCTGAGAACCCGCTTACGGTCTTCATACCCGCTTTATCCGGGTCGACTGCTATGTGGCGCAAGTGGCCTTTCGTAGGGTGGACGACGCTTTACCTACGCGGCCCGACCCGTCCACCGCTCTGCGATCGCAATGGTGGACAAAAAGAGCGTTATCCACCCTACGCTGGGAGCGGCCGCTTCCGCCTTGTAGTTGCCCGTACGCCTGCCCAGAAAGATCGTGAGCAGGGTCTAATAAAGCTGGGCCTTGAGCAGTGGCCTGAGCAGGTAGTTCAGCACCGTGCGCTTGCCACTGAGAATGTCCACTTCGGCGACCATGCCGGGGATGATCGGCAGGATTTCGTCGCGGCGCTTGAGCTGGCTGCCGTCGGTCTTGATCAGTACCTCGTAGTAGAACTCCTTGCCCTGGGCGGTTTCCTCGAAAATGGTGTCGGCGCTGATTTGCTCCAGGGTGCCGGTCAGGTAGCCGTAGATGCTGTAGTCGTAGGCGGTGATCTTCACCTTGGTGGGCATGCCCGGCACCAGAAAGGCGACGTCGCGGGGTTTGATGCGCGCTTCGATCAGCAACCGGTCCTCGACCGGAATCACTTCCATGATCGGCTCGCCGGGCTGGATCACCCCGCCGCGGGTGTTGATCAGCACGGTATTCACCCGGCCACGCACCGGCGAGAGGATCTCGGTACGGCGCAGCTGATCCTGGCGCTGCTGGACGATGGGTTCCAGGGCGCTGAGCTCACTCTGCTTGCTCTGCCGCTCGGTGTAGGCGTCCTGGAAATAGCTGCTGCGCAGCTCGCTGAGCTTGCCGTTGAGGGTGGCGATTTCCTGGCTGAGCTTGAGCGCTTCCATCTGGCTCACGGCGCGCTTGGCCACCAGCGGCTCGACCAGGTTGAGCTGCTGCTGCGCCAGGCGCACCTGGCGGTTGATGGCGCTGATGCCGTCCTGCAGCTTGTCGCGCCGCGACTTGAACAGCTCCTGCTCGGAGCGGGCGAGGGCGCTGGCGGGATCGATGTCCTCGGGGAAGTCGATGCGCTCCTTGCCCAGCACTTCGGCATCCAGGCGGGCGATGGTGGCGCGCAACGCCGCCGACTGGTTGGCCGACTCCTGGAAGGAGGTGCGAAAGCGTGTTTCGTCGAGGCGCACCAGGGGCTGGCCGACCTCGACCAGATCGCCTTCGCCGACCAGCAGGCGGTCGAGAATGCCGCCTTCCAGGCTCTGGATCTTCTGGATGCGGGTGAAGGGCACCACCCGGCCGTCGCCGCGGGTCACTTCATCGAGTTCGGCCCAGGCCGCCCAGGCGATGAACAGCAGCACGGTGGCCAGTACCGTCCACAGCAGGGGCCGGAACAGCGGATGGGTGGCGCTCAGCAGGGGATCGTCGAGCTGCCGGCGCAGCCGGTCATTGGACGGCATGAGTGCCTCCTCGCGGCTCCTGCGGCGCGTTCACCAGGTTGTCCTGCACCACCTGATCCAGGGCGCCATCCATGATCACCCGGCCCTGGCGCATTACCACCGCGCGCTCGACCAGCGAGAGCATGACCTTCTTGTGGGTCACCAGGATCAGGGTGCGACCGCTGACCCAGTGTTGCAGGTACTCGACCACGTTTTTCTCGCTGGTCTGGTCGAAGGACGAGGTGGGCTCGTCGAGCAGCACGATGGGTGGGTCCTGCACCAGCACGCGCACCAGCCCGACCGCCTGGCGCTGGCCGCCGGACAGGCTGGCGTTGCCCTGGATGGGCAGGTCCAGGCCCAGCGGATGGGCGCGCACCCAGGCACCGAGGCCGACGCCGTCGAGAGCCTCGAACAGCTCCTCGTCGCTGACTGCCGCGCCTTCCAGGTTGAGGTTGTCGCGCAGGGTGCCGTAGAACAACGCGATGTCCTGGGGCAGGTAGCCGATATGCCGGCGGCGGTCGGCCGGGTCGATCTGGGTCAGGCTGATGTCGTCGACCATCACCCGCCCGGCGCTCGGGTCGAGCAGCCCGGCGAGCAGGCGCAGCAGGGTGGATTTGCCGGCGCCGTTGCCGCCCAGCAGCGCGACCCGCTCGCCAGCGCGGATGCTCAGGGCGTTGATGTCGACGATGGGCGGCGCGTCATCATGGGCGAGGCGCAGCTGCTCCAGGCGGTAGTCACCGGCCAGCTGTTCCTTGCGCACGAAGCGTTGGCCGGCCGGGCGCTCGACCGGGCCGGTCATCAATTGGTCCAGGCCTTCGAGGGCGACCTTGGTATGTTGCCAGCGGCCGAGAATGCCGGCGATCTGCGATAGCGGCGCAATGGTGCGCGCCGCCAGGATCGAACAGGCCACCAGGGCGCCCATGCTCAGGTAACCGTCGCTGATGCGGTACACGCCGAACACCACCACGCCGACGTAGCACAGCTGCTGCACGGTGCTGACCCCGTAGCTGAGCGCCGACGTCAGGGTCTGGGTCTTCATCGCGCTGCCGGCGAGCTGTGCGGTGAGGGTTTCCCACAGGTGCATGCAGCGGCCTTCGGCGCGGCTGGCCTTGACCGTTTCCAGATGCTCGATGGCTTCGAGCAGGATGCCGTTTTTCACCGAGCCCTCGCGCAGGTTCTGCCGTGACAGCCGCGCCAGGCGACCCTGGGCGAGCAGGCCGGGGAGGATCATCAGCACGGCGGCGACCACCGGCACCCAGACCACATGGCCGCCGATCAGGGCGATGATCAGCAGGAAGATGAACACGAAGGGCAGGTCGCTGATCACCGCCGCGCTCGACGAAGTGAAGAACTCGCGCACCGACTCGAACTCGCGGATCTGCGTACTGAAGGCACCCACCGACGCCGGCTTGGCACCCAGGCGGGTGTTGAGCACGCGCTCGAACAACAACGACGACAGCTGCAGATCCAGGCGCTTGCCCAGGGTGGTGAGCAGGTGCGCGCGCAGCCCGCGCAACAGGCTTTCCAGGACGATGGCCAGGGCCACGCCGCTGGCCAGCACCCACAGGGTGTCGAAGGCCGCGTTGGGCACCACGCGGTCGTAGACCTGCATGGCGAACAGCGCGGCGGCGATGGCCAGCAGGTTGGCGATAAAGGCCGCCACCGCCACTTCCACATAGGAACGCCGCAGGCGCTTGAGCGCGCCGTAGAACCAGTGCTCGCGGCTCGGGCTGGCGAACTCCTCGGCGCGCCCGTCCGGGCGATAGCGGCATTTGGCGAATACCGCCATGCCGCTGTACAGCGGCTGCAGATCGGCCACCGGCAACTGCTGCACGCCGCCATCACTGTGCGGCACGAGGATCTCGGCCTGCTCGCCCTGCTGGCCGACCAGCACCACGCAGCGGCCATCGTTGAGCAGCAGCAGGGCGGGCAGCAGGTAGCCGTCGATACGTTGCAGTCGTTCCTCGCTGACCTGGGCGACGATATCGGCACGGCGCAGGGCGCGGGGCACCATGCGCAGCGGCAGGCGGCCCTGTTCCAGGGCGATGCCGTCGGCCAGTTCGGCGTCGGTCACCGGGCGGCCGAGTTGCCGACACAGCAGCACCAGGCCCTGGCGGAGCGGGTCCTGGCTCTTGCCCGGGGTGGTCAGCGTGTCAGGATCCATTCAGGCCGTTCTCCAGCAAGGGGCCGAGCAGGCCGATCTGCGCGGCGGCGCGGTATTCCAGGCGCAGGCGCTCGACCTGCAGCACGATCAGCTGGCGCTCGGCTTCGAAGCGCTCGCGCTGCACGGTGAGCAGGTCGATCACGTCGCGGCGGCCCACTTCGAACTGCTCGCGATACAGGCCGCCGACCTGCTCGGAATCGCGCACCTGCACGGCCAGGGCGTGCTCGCGCCAGAGCAGCGAATCGCCGATATCGAACAGGCTCTGCAACTGCCGGCGGATGTCGCGCTGGATGGCGTCCTGGCCCCAGCTGGCGGACTCCAGGCGCTGCGCGGCCGCGGTGGGGCGCTGGAAGTTGGAGAGGCCCTGGAGGGTATCCATGCGCAGGCGCAGGTTGACCATCGAATCGTTCTGCAGGCGCCCACCGATCTCCCGCCGCGTGGCCGAGGCCTCGAGGTTCAGTTGTGGCAGCAAGGCCGCCTTGGTGCCACGCAGCTCGGCCTGGGCCAGGTTGGTGTCTTCCAGGGCCCGTTGGTAGAGCGGCGAGCCGGTGATCAGCCGCAGCATGTCGCGGGTCGCCAGGTAGCGCTGCATGGATTGTGGGCGCGGTTCGGCCAGGCCCTCCGGCGGCGCCCCAACCAGCAGCGCGAACTGGTTGCCGGCATCCAGCAGGGCACCTTTTTCCAGGGCCAGCTGCTCCTGGGCACGGGCGATTTCCAGGCCAGCGCGGTCCTGCTCGCTGCGATCGGAGTAGCCGTCGGCGCCGCGTGCCTGGGTCATCGCGCGAATGTCGTCGAGCAGGCGGACATGCCGGCGCACCGCGTCGATACGGCGCTGGGCGACCAGCACGTCCAGGTAGGTTTCGACGATATCCAGGGCGGCGTCTTCGCGGGTCACCTCGGCGCTGGCCGAGAGCTGGCGCTGGGTCGCCTTGGCGCTGTCCACCTGGCTGTCGATGCGGCCCCAGTCGTAGAGCATCTGCGAGACGGTGACGTCGTAGACGGTCTCGCCGATATCGAACTCCTGCGGCCCCCCGGACAACGACAGCGAGGGGTAGTAACCCCCCTTGGCGATCTTCACCTCGGTTTCGGCGCGCGCGGCTTCGGCCACGGCGGCGCGTACCTGGGGGTGGATCGCCAGGCCGCTGCGCACGGCCTGGTCCAGCGGCATGGCCATGGCCGAGGCCGGCAGCCACAGGGTGAAGGCCAGGCGCGCGGCCCATCGACAATGAGGTGTGTGCATACGGTACGACGACTTCCCTATCAACTGACCACAACCTGTACCGTGTTCTCTTCCACCAGGAGCGTGGTGTTTCCGTAGGTATAGACGTCATAGACGATGCCTTCCAGCAACTGCGTCCCGCCTTTCACGGCACTGCTGCTGACCATCAGGGTGTCGTTGCTCTCACCGGTGATCTGCAGGACGTTGCGCGAGTCGGTCATGGCATCCACCGCGGCGGCGGTGAGGGTCAGGGTGCTGCCCGAATCACCGGTGCCCAGGTCGATGCGCTCGATGTTGCTGAAGGTGCCGATGCCGGCGGCGCCGTAGTTGATGTCGATGCCGCCATCGAACACCACGGTGTCGAAACCGGCGCCACCGTCGACGCTGCCGAAGTTGGTGGCGCGGATCTGGATGGTGTCGTTGCCGGCACCGGCGTCCACCCGATCACCCGCGGCAACGTTGAGGATCAGATCGTTGCCGGCTCCGGCGAAGATCCGCTCGTTGGCGATGGTGGCGCTGCCGGACAGGATGTCGTCGGCCGCCGTACCGTCGACGCGCACGGTGCCGATGGTCAGGCCGAGCAGGCCGAGCGGATCGAGATCCAGGGTGTAGACGCCGCTGGTCTTGCCCGCAGACGTGGCAGTGATACGCAGCGCCAGGTCCGGCCCCAGGTTGAGGATGTTGGTCAGCGACAGGCCGAGCTGGCTGAGCACGCTGGGGCTGAGCAGGTTGATGGAGAAGTTGCCGTTGGCATCGGCGGCCAGCGGTGCCAGGGCGATATAACCCGCCGGCGTCAACACCTCCACCGCCAGGGCCGCACCCGCCACCGTCTTGCCGCTGACGCCGAGCCGGGCGGCTGGCAGGTTCAGCAGGCTGAGGTTGGCGTCCACCGCCAGGTTACCCAGGGTGATCGGCTGCTGTTGCAAGTTGGCGCCCAGGCCCAGGGCGACCACATTGCTCTGGTTGCCTGCCTGGTCCTTGGCCGAGACGGACACCTGGGCGCTGAGCAGCTGGTCCCAGGTCAGGCCGATGTTCAGCCCGCTCAGCAGGTTCACCGAAGCCAGCCCGGCATTGTTGGCGGTGACCGTGGCAGTGGCGACGGTGCCGCCCAGGTCGATGCGCACGGTCAGCTCGCTGTTCGGCTCGGCGGAAATGGTCAGCAGGTTGCCGACCAGGTTCAGCACCGGTGACGAAGGCGCGATGGTGTCGACGGTGAAGTTCGCCGCCTGGGAGTTGGCGCCGTTGTTGATATGCGCCGTGACCGACGCCGCGCCTTGCGGGAAGCTGCCCGTTGGCGGCACCACCGAAACCACGGCGTTGCCCGCCAGCGCTTCGGCAGCGGTAATGGTATGGCTCTGGTTGAAGGTATAGCCACCGCTACCGCTGTAGGTGAGGGTGACGGTGTCGCCGGCGCGCACACCGGTGGCCAGGCCGACGCGTACCTGAATGCCGTCGGCCGCTTCGGCAGCGTTGATGTAGGTGTCGAGGGCTTCCGCCACGCTGATGATCGGTGCCGACAGGTTGGGTGCATTGGTGCCCGCCGAGGCGCTGACATTGCCCGCTGCATCGGTCGCGGTCACGGCGATCGCCTGGCCTGCCACCAGCGCCGGGATCAGTACGGCGGCGAAGGTGCCTGCGGCGCTGGCCGTCACCGTGATCGGGTTGGCGACATTGCCGTTCACCACGATACGCACCTGGGTATTGGCTTCGGCGGTACCGGTAAGCAGGGTGCCGTCGGCGCTGACGAACAGGTTGCTCGGCGCAGTGGGTGCCTGGCTGTCGATCGTGGTGCTGGCCGAGCCGCTGGTATTGCCAGCCGCATCACGTGCCACGGCATTGACCACGGTGCCATTGGCCAGCGGTGCCTGCGGTGTGAAGCTCCAGGCGCCGTTGGCGGCAGCGGTCGTGGTGCCGATGGGTATGCCATTGCTGCCGGTGAGCACGACGGTGCTGCCGGCCTCGGCCGTGCCGGTAAGCACGACGCCTCGGCTGGGCTGAATGGTCGGGTTAGCAGGCGCGATGCTATCGATGGTGGTGCTGCTCGAACCGCTGGTATTGCCCGCGGCGTCGCGGGCCACGGCAGTGACGGCGGTGCCATTGGCCAGGGCAGTGCCCGGCGAAAAGCTCCAGTTGCCACTGGCGTTGGCGGTTGCCTGGCCAATGGATGCGCCACCCGGGCCGGTGAGAATGACGGTGCTACCCGCCTCGGCGGTACCGCTGAGCGAGACGCCATTGCTCGGTTGAATGGTTGGCGCATTGGGTGCCAGGGCATCGACCGTGGTGGTGACCGCTGCACTGCTGTTGCCGGCCGCATCCCTGGCGACTGCCGTTACCACCACGCCATTGGCGAGCGCCGGGCTCGGGGTAAAGGTCCAGGCGCCGTTGCCGTCGGCGGTGGCCGTGCCGATGCGTACACCCCCCGGGCCGGTAAGCACCACCGTGCTGCCGGCTTCGGCCGTGCCGGCGAGCACTGTGCCGTTGCTGGCCTGGATGCTGGGCAGTCCAGGCGCCACGTTGTCGACCGTGGTGCTGGCCGATGGGCTGGTGTTGTTGGCGGCATCACGTGCCACCACCGTCACCAGGGTGCCGTTGGTCAGCGGCGTCTGCGGTGTGAAGCTCCAGGTGCCGTCGGGATTGGCGGTGGTGGTGCCGATCTGGATATTGCCCGGGCCGGTGAGGATCACCGTGCTGCCGGCTTCGGCGGTGCCGGTCAGCAGGTTGCCGTTACTGGGCGCGATGGTGGGCAGTGCAGGGGCCACGCTGTCGATCACCACGATGGCCGGCGCGCTGACGTTGTTGGTGGCGTCGGTGGCGGTGATGCTGACCGAAGTGCCGTCGGGGATGGCGGGTGAAAAGGTTTGTGACCAGGCACCGATGACGGGATCGGTGCTGACCTGCACGTCTGCCTGCCCCGCGACGCGGATGGTGATGGTGCTGCCTGGCTCCGCCGTGCCGCTGAGCACGCTGCCGTTGCTGGGCAATACCTCGGGCAGGTCGGGGACCGAAACGTCGACGGTCACGCGGGCAGTGCCGCTCTGGTTGCCGGCGGCGTCCACGGCGATGGCAGTGACCTCGGTATCATCGGCCAGCGCGGGTGTCAGGGTGGTCTGCCAGTGGCCGTTGGCGTCGACGACTACCTCGTCGATCTGCACGCCGGCCACGCTCAAGCGTACGGTGGTGCCCGCCTCGGCGGTACCGCTGAGCGACACGCCATTGCTCGCGGCGATGACAGGTGCGAGCGGCGCGATGCTGTCGACCGTGGTACTGGCCACGGGGCTCTGGTTGCCGGTGGCGTCCTCGGCCCTGACCGTGACCACCACGCCATTGGCCAGGGCGGTGCCTGGGGTGAAGGTCCAGTTGCCGCTGCCATCGGCCGTCAGGGTGGCGATGGTATTGCCGTTGGCGGTGAGGGTTACCGTGCTGCCCGCTTCGGCGGTACCGCGCAGTGAGAAGCCGTTGCTGGCCTCGATGGTGGGTATGGCGGGCGCGATGGCATCGACGGTAACGGCAGAGGGCGCTCCGCTATTGCCTGCGGCATCCCGGACACTGACGCTGACCAGGGTGCCATGCTGCAACGGCGTCGTTGGGGTAAAACTCCAGGCGCCGCCGGGGCCTGCGGTGGTCTGGCCGATGATCACCCCGCCCAGGCCGGTGAGTATCACCGTGGCGCCTGCTTCTGCAGTACCGCTGAGCTGCACGCCGTTACTCGGCTGGACCACTGGGGCGGCGGGCGGGGCGGCGTCGATCACCAGGTTGGCCGGTGCGCTGGTGTTGCCGGCGGCATCCTGGGCCACCACCTGAACCGGAGTATTGTTGCCGAGCGCCAGCGGCGGCACGAACGACCAGTTGCCTGCGCCGTCGGCCATTGCCTGGCCGATGGCCACGCCGCCCGCGCCGGTGATGATGACCGTGCTACCGGCTTCGGCGGTACCGCTCAAGGTAACGCCATTGCTTGGCTGAATGGTGGGTTGTGCTGGCGCCTGGTTATCGACCGTGACGGCTGCCGCTGGCGCACTGACGTTGCCGGCTGCATCGGTTGCCGTGGCGGTGATGGCGAGGCCGTTGCCCACGGCCGTGCTCGGGGTCAGGGTCCATTTGCCGTTGGCGTCCGCCACGGCAGTACCGATGCTGTTGCCCGCCACCCGAATCGTCACCGTGCTGCCGGCTTCGGCGGTGCCGCTGATGAGCTGACCGTTGCTCGGGGCGATCACCGGCGCTGCGGGTGCGATGGCGTCGACCAGGATGCTGGCGGGCGCGCTTTCATTGCCCAGCGCATCGCGGGCCACCACGGTGACCAGGCTGCCATTGGCCAGGGCCGGGCTGAGGGTGGTGCTCCAGTTACCGTTGGCGTCGACAGCCGCGGTACCGATCTGGGCACCACCGGCTGCGCTGATGATCACCGTGCTACCGGCCTCGGCCGTACCGCTGAGCTGCACGCCATTGCTCGGATTGAGGGTGGGATGATCCGGCACCTGGGCGTCGATCACGGTGCTGGCGGATGGGCTGGCATTGCCGGCCGCGTCGCGTGACACCACGGTCACCTGAGTGCCGTCGATCAGGGCAGTGTCGGGGATGAAACTCCAGCTGCCAGCCGTATCGGCGGTCGCCTGGCCGATCACCGTACCGCCTGGACCTGTGATCAGTACCGTGCTGCCGGCCTCTGCCGTACCACTGAGTTCCACGCCATTGCTGGGCGAAATGGTCGGGGTAACCGGTGCGACGGTATCGATGGTGGTGCTGACCGTCGCGCTGGTGTTGCCGAGCGCGTCCCGGGCGGCGGCGCTGACCACGGTGCCGTTGGCGAGCGCCGGTGAGGGCGTCAGGGTCCAGGTACCGTCGGCGGCGGCAGTGGTCTGGCCGATGACGCGGCCGCCAGCATCGGTGATCACTACGCTGATGCCCGCTTCGGCGGTGCCGCCGAGCTGCAGGCCATTGCTGGCGTCGATCGTCGGTGTGGCTGGCGCCTGGGCGTCGACCGTGGTGGTGACCGGGCCACTGGTATTGCCGGCGGCGTCCCGTGCCACGGCGGTGACCACCAGGCCATCGGCCAGGGCAGGCGTAGGCGTGAAGGTCCAGTTGCCATTGGCATCGGCAGTCGCCTGGCCAATGCTGATACCACCCGAACCGGTGAGAATCAGTGTGGCGCCCGCTTCGGCCGTACCGCTGAGTTGCGTGCCATTGCTGGCGGCGATGGTCGGGGCATTGGGCGCCACGTTGTCGATCACCGTGGAGGCCGCTGCACTGCTCAGGCCGGCGATGGTGACCGTGGCCTCGACGGTGGTGCCATTGGCCAGCGGTGTCTGCGGGGTGAAGGTCCAGTTGCCCTGGGCGTCGGCGACCGCCTGGCCAATGGGCGTGCCCGCCCCGTCGGTCAGCTGTACGGTGGCCCCCGGCACGGCGGTGCCGCTGAGCTCGGTACCGTTGCTGTGCTCGATGGTCGGGCGCGACGGCAGGGTCGCATCCACGGTCACGCTGGATGGCAGGCTCTGATTGCCCACCGCATCGGTGGCGGTAACCGTCAATTGGGTGCCGTTCGCCAGGGCGCTGGCCGGGGTGATCGACCAGTTGCCATCGGCATCGGCGGTGGTGGTCTGGCTGAAGCCATTGGGGCCGGTGACGGTGATCAGGCTGCCGGCTTCGGCGCTACCGGTGACCTGCGTGCCGTTGCTGGGGTCGAGCAGCGGCGCGGCGGGGGCCTGGGCGTCGACAGTGATAGTGGCCGGCGGGCTGGTGTTGCCGACGGCATCGCGGGCGACCACGGAGACCTGGGTGTTGTTGGCCAGCGGGCTGCTGAGGGGATAGGTCCAGGTGCCATCCGGATTGACCTGAACCGTCACCGGTGCGGCATTGCCGATGGTCAGCGCCAGGATGCTGCCGGGCTCGGCGGTGCCGCTCAGCTGGGTCGAGCCATTGCTTGGCGCGATCGTCGGGGTGGCGGGCGGCTGAGCATCCACCACGGTGGCGCCTGCCTGGCTGCTATTGCCGGCGGCATCGCGGGCCACCACGTTGACCTGGGTACCGTCGAGCAGCGGGTTCTGTGGCGTGAACGACCAGTTGCCATTGCCATCGGCCGTTGTCTGGCCAATGGCGACGCCGCCCGGGCCGGTCAGAATGACGGTGCTGCCGGCCTCGGCGGTGCCGCTGAGCGAGGTGCCATTGCTCGGTTGGATGGTGGGCGTGTTGGGCGCGACGGCGTCCACCGTGATACCCACGGGGGCGCTCTGATTGCCGGTCTCGTCGCGGGCCACGATGCTCACCGCGGCGCCGTTGGCCAGCGGAGCTTGAGGCGTGAAGCTCCAGTTACCCTGGGCATCGACCCTTACCTGGCCGACTACCGTGCCGCCGACGCTGATCACCAGCAGGCTACCCGCCTCGCCGGTGCCACTGAGTTGCTGGCCGTTGCTGGGCACCACGGTGGGTGCTGCAGGGGCGACGCTGTCGGTGACCACGCTACTGGCGGCGCTGGTGTTGCCGGCGGCATCACGGGCCACCGCGTTGACTGGCGTGCCGTTGGGCAAGGCGTTTGCTGGCGTGAACGACCAGTTGCCGCCCGCGTCGGCGATCACCTGGCCGATCACTGCACCGTTGGCGCCGGTGAGAATCACCGTGCTGCCGGCTTCGGCGCTGCCGCTGAGCTGCGTACCGTTGCTGACGTTCAGCGTGGGAGCCCCGGGTGGCACGCCATCGATGGTCAAGGAGGCGGCAGGGCCGGTGTTGCCCGTCGCGTCCGTGGCCACCGCCGTGACACGGCTGCCATCGGGCAACTGCGCAGTCAGCGTCGCGCTCCAGGCGCCGTTGGCGCCTGCCGTGGCTTCGGCGATCAGGTTGCCGGCAGCGTCGCGCAGGATGACGGTGCTGCCTGGCTCGGCGAAACCGCGCAGGATGATGCCGTTGCTCGGTTCGATGATCGGCGTGGCGGGCGCAGCGGCATCGATGCTCAGGCTGGCGGGCGCGCTGGTGTTGCCGGCGGCGTCGTGCGCCACCACGGTGATGGTGGCATTGTCGGCCAAGGCTGGCGATGGGCTCAGCGACCAGTTGCCATTGGCGTCAGCATTCGCCTGGCCAATTACCCGTCCGCTGCTGTCGCTGATGATCACCGTGCTGCCGGCTTCGGCCGTCCCTGCCAGGCGCGTGCCGTTGCTCGGGGCGACGACCGGCGCTTGCGGCGCAACGCTGTCGACCGTGGTGCTGACCGCCGTGCTTTGGTTACCCGCCGCGTCGCGGGCCACGGCGTTGACGACCGTTGCGTTGGCCAGCGGCGTGCCGGGCTGGAAGCTCCAGTTGCCCTGGCTATCGGCAGTGGCCTGGCCGATGACGGCGCCACCCGGCCCGGTCAGCAGCACCGTGCTGCCGGCTTCGGCCGTTCCGCTGAGCAGGCTGCCGTTGCTGGGTTGCAGGGTGGGGATCGGCGGCGCGACGTTGTCGGTCACGGTGATGGCCGGCGCGCTGCTGAGGCCGTTGGCCACCACCGTCGCGCTGACACTGGTGCCGTTGGGCTGTGGGGTGGGCGGCGTGATCGTCCAGTTGCCGTTGCCGTCGGCAGTGGCCTGGCCCAGGGTGGCGCCGTTCGGGCCGCTCAGCACCACCAGCGCGCCTGCCGTGGCCGTACCGGTGAACTGGCTGCCGTTGCTTGGATCGATGGTCGGGCTCGCCGGTAGCGTGGTATCGACGGTCTGGCCGGCGGCCAGGCTCTGGTTGCCGGCCGCGTCGGTCGCGGTGACCGATACGGTGGTGCCGCTGGCAAGCGGTGTCGCGGGGGTGAAGGTCCAAACGCCATTGGCATTGGTGGTGGTGGTCTGCTCGGCGGCGCCGGGAATGTTGATGGTGATGGTGCTGCCCGGTTCGGCGGTGCCGCTCAGCAAGCCACCGTTGCTGGGGTGGATCACTGGCGTAGCCGGCGCGTTGCTATCGATGCTGCCGGTCGTGGAGGCGCTTTCATTGCCGCTGGCGTCTCGGGTGCTGACGTCGATGGAGGTGCCATTGCCAATCGGCCCGCCAGGTGTGTAGCTCCAGTTTCCGTTGCTGTCCGCGAGCACCTCGATCTCGGTCACTGGCGAAGTGCCGATACGGATGATCACCGTACTGCCAGGTTCCGCTGTACCGCTTAGGAGTGCGCCGTTGGTGGGGTTGAGTGTCGGCGCTGCAGGTGCCTCGGAGTCGATCACCACGGTGCTGGGTGGGCTGACGTTGCCGGCCGGGTCGCGGGCGGTGATGGTCAGCGGCGTGCCGTTGTTGATCGGCGTCGCAGGTGTGAAGCTCCAGTCGCCATTGCCGTCGGCTACCGCTTCACCAATGATGATGCCACCCGGGCCGGTGATCACTACGGTGCTGCCAGCCTCGGCGCTACCGCTCAGGGTGCTGCCATTGCTGGATTCGGCCTGCGGGGCGGCAGGCGGTGTCTGGTCGATCTGTAGCGGGGCGGGATCGCTGGTATTGCCGGCGGCATCGCGAACCACGACCTCGATGTTGGCGCCATCGGCCAGTGGCAGGGTAGGGATGAAATTCCAGTTGCCGTTGCTGTCGGCGACGGTCTGCCCGATCAGCTCGCCATTGTTGTAGATCAAAATGATCTTGCCGCCGGGCTCGGCGGTGCCGCTCAGCTCGCTACCGTTACTCGGCTGAACCACAGGCGGCAGCGGTTGTGCGGCATCGATGATCAGGGTAGTGCTGGCGCTGGTGCCCGCCGACGTGCTGGCGACGGCGCTGATGACCGTGCCATCGGCAAGGGAAGGCGATGGTGTAATCGACCAGGCGCCATTGGGTCCTGCCGTCACGCTACCTATCTGCACGCCATTGACACTGACAGTGACCAGGCTGCCAGCATCCGCAGTGCCCGAAACCACCGTACCGTTGCTTGTCGCGATCACCGGTGCATTGGGCAGTGCGTTATTCACCACCACGGTTTCCGGTTGCCCGACGTTTCCTGCCGCGTCGCGGGCCACCACGCTGACCTGGCTGCCATTGGTGATCGCCGGGCTGGCAGTGAAATGCCAGTTGCCGTTGGCGTCGACCAGTGCCTGACCAATCACGCCGTTGGAGTTGCTGAGGATGACGGTGCTACCCGCTTCCGCGGTACCGCTGAAAACCGTGCCGTTGCTATTGCTGATGGTCGGCCGATCTGGAGCCTGAGCGTCGATGGTCAGGCTGGTTGGCTGGCTGATATTGCCGGCCCGATCAGTGGCGGTGATGGTGACGGATGTAGTGTTGGTCAATGCGGGGGTGGGTTGATAAGACCAGGTGCCGTCTGCAGCCGCCGTTACGGTAAGCGTTGTACTGCCATTGATGGTCAGCGTTACCGTGCTGTTGGGCTCGGCGGTACCGACCAAATGAGTGCCATTGCTGGCCTCGACGGTGGGCGCTGCAGGAGGCGTCTTGTCGATAACGATGCGGATCACCGGAGGACGAAAGCCGCCAGGCGCAACCGTGTGCACATCGATCAGCGTGCCATCGGGCCAGGCGGGCGACGGAATCCATGACCAGTCACCATTGGCATCGGCGGTGGTCTGGGTGAGCACTTCGCCATCGGGGCGCATCAGGATGATGGTGGCGTTGGCTATCGCCGAGCCGCTCAACTCATCGCCGTTGCTCGGCTCTACCGTCGAAGGCTGGGTTACCAAGGGAGCGTTGAGGGACGCCGGGGGGCTGACATTGCCTGCCGCATCCACCACCACGACGTTAATGGCCTGGCCGCCCGTCAGCGCCGCCGGGAATGTCACCACGAAATTGCCGTCGGCATCGGCGGTGACGGTATACAGGCTGCCATCGACCTCGACCCTGACCAGGGCTCCGGGCTCTGCGGTCCCCGTCAGAAAGCGACTGTCCTGGCTCAGCAGGAGATTGCCGGCAGCGGCGGGCGGCTCATTATCCCCAGGATCTACGGGATCTACCGGGTCTACGGGATCCACCGGGTCGACGGGCGGCGTCGTGCTGCCATCGTCGTTATTGCCGCTATCGCTACGACGGTCCACCTGATCCGCCACCGCCACGCCGCCCGCGACGGCCACGCCGCCGATAACGGCAGCCGTACCCAGGCCAAGGGTGCCCCCGGCAGCGCCTGCCACCGAGGTCAGAGAGGTAAAGCCGGAAAGCGTACCTTCCGATGCATAGGAAGCGGCCAGGATGCCGTCCGAAGCTGCCGTCTGGGAAAGGTCCACCGCAAGCAGCTGTTCTTCTTCACCCACCAGATACAGCTGGCTGGGTTGTGCGGCCGGGGCGTAGAAATTGCTGATGCGCAGAACCTCGCCGTTCTGCATCTGCACGATCAGATCCGACCCTTCGCGGGTATAGCTGGTGACTGCATCGGGCGAGATATTGAGCGCCACATGGCTGCTTTCTGAAAGGGGTAGGGTATTGCTGACAGTACGTTCGGTGGCTTGCGTGACCTGTTGGCCAATCGGCGCGACTTTCGCCTGTACTGCCATGATGCATCTCCTGATTACTAACTACCGAACATTGGCGAGCTGTGTGTGGTTCACCGGCAAGTTCATTGCGACATTGCACTGGATCCAACTCGGCAAGGTTTTAAGTTAGCGGCTGAGATGCAAATGAAAAGAAACGCTTAATAACCTTTCGAAATTAATAACCTCTATTTTATAAATTTAAGGAATTTAAACCCAAATAATTAGTTATCATGAATTAGCGAAAAATTCGCAACTGTCTGTTTTTCAAGTTTATAGATTTTATATTAAATGGATAAATTGCCTGATAGATTTTTAATATTTCCGATAAGTGTCAGGTAAATAAATTTATTGAACCCTGAACAGTAACCACCCGGTTGAAATTAAATTCAACGCTATTAATCGGCTCACGGTTTTATAGCGCGTTATTGATAGGCGAATGCTTACATGCAAAAGGATTAATGACGCATGACAATCAAGCGGGCTGTCATTGTCAGCCCGCTTGTCCTGTTACTCGGACTCATCGATCCATTGGCGACCATGACGTTCCAGCAGGTGCTGGAGCTGCTCCGGGCCATTGCTGCCTGCCGCATAGGGGCGCGGACTCTGGTAGTGCTGTTGCCAGCCCTTGATGATCGGGTCGACCCACTGCCAGGCCGCTTCGACTTCATCGCGGCGCATGAACAGCGTCGAGTCACCCTCGATCACGTCCAGCAGCAACCGCTCGTAGGCGTCCCAGCGGCGTTGCTTGTTGAAGGCATCGGCCAGGTTCAGGTCCAGCTCGACCGGTTGCAGGCGCATGCCCTTGCCGGGGTTCTTGGCCATCAGCTGCAGGCTGATGCGTTCCTCGGGCTGCAGGCGGATCAGCAACTGGTTGGCCTGGCCGTTGCCGAACAGCTGGTGGGGCACCGGCTTGAACTGGATGAGGATTTCGGAGGTCTTGCGGGCCAGGCGCTTGCCGGTGCGCAGGTAGAAGGGCACGCCGGCCCAACGCCAGTTGTTGATCTCGGCCTGCACGGCGACGAAGGTTTCGGTATCGCTGTCGTTGTCGACATGCTTCTCGAAATAGTAGGCCGGTACTTCCTGGCCGCCGATCTTGCCGGCGGTGTACTGGCCGCGCACGGTCTTGTCGCGCACATCCTGGCCGGTGATGGGTTTGAGGGCTTCGAGAATCTTCACCTTCTCGTTGCGCACCGATTCGGCATCGAAGCGCACCGGCGCCTCCATGGCCACCAGGCAGAGCAGCTGCAGCAGGTGGTTCTGGATCATGTCGCGCATGGCGCCGGCGTTGTCGTAGTAGGCGCCGCGGTTTTCCACACCCAGGGTCTCGCACACGCTGATCTGCACGTGGTCGATGTGCCCGGCCCGCCACACCGGCTCGAACAGCGCATTGGCGAAGCGCAGCGCCATCAGGTTCTGCACGGTTTCCTTGCCCAGGTAATGGTCGATGCGAAACACCTGGGATTCATCGAACACCGCGCCGATGCCGGCGTTGATCGCCCGGGCGGACTGCAGCGAATGGCCGATGGGTTTTTCCAGCACGATGCGCGCACCCGCGCCGGCCAGGCCGGCGACCTTGAGGTGCGTGGCGATGGCTTCGAACAGATCCGGTGCGGTGGCCAGGTAATAGACCCTGACCCGATCCCGGTCGCTGCCCAGGGTCTTGCCCAGGCGGCCGAAGTCGGCGCTTTGCGAGGCGTCCATGGGGAAGTAGTCCAGGCGCTCGGCGAAGCTGCGCCAGGTGTCATCGTCGAAATCGGCGCGGGCCACCTGGGCGCGGCAATGGCGCTCGGCAAGGGCCTGGTAGGCAGCCCGGCTGTGGGAACTACGGGCCAGGGCGAGGATGCGCGTACCGCGGTGCAGGCGGCCGCCGCGATGCAGGTAATAGAGGGCCGGTAGCAGCTTGTGCAGGGCGAGGTCGCCCGTGCCGCCGAATACCAGCATGTCGCAATTGCTCTGCATGGGAACTCCGATTCGGTTAGTCCGTGCGAGGTCGCCAGGCTTGTAGTATAACTACAAGATCACTACAGCCCGGCGGCGTCCCTTGATCATAACCGAGTCGTGACGCTCGAATAGCCAGCCGGCGTAACCATCCTTTGCCAGTCGAGTCCCTGCCCGTGAATTTGTTGCAGCACATCGCCCAGTCACGCCACCTCCTGCGTAAGTCGGAACTCAAGGTGGCCGATCATGTGCTCCTCGATCCTGCGGCGGTCATGCACAGCTCCATGGCCGAGCTGGCGCACCTGGTGGGCATCAGCGAGCCGACCATCGTGCGCTTCTGTCGCGCCATCGGCTGCAGCGGCTTTCAGGATCTCAAGCTCAAGCTGGCGCAGAGCCTGGCCGCCGGCGCGAGCTTCGGCCAGTTCGCGATCCACGAGGACGACTCGGTCGCCGACTTCAGCATGAAGATCTTCGACACCACCCTGCATACCCTGATCGAGGTGCGCGAGAAGCTCGACCCGGTAGCACTGGAAAAGGCCATTGGCCTTTGCTCCCAGGCACAGCGTATCGAGTTCTATGGTTTCGGGGCGTCTGGCGCGGTCGCCGCTGATGCCCAGCACAAGTTCTTCCGCCTGCTGCTCAATGCCGCGGCCTATTCCGACCCGCACATGCAGGCGATGTCGGCCATTACCCTCAAGCCGTCCGATGTCGCCGTGTGCATCTCCCAGTCCGGGCGCTCCAAGGACCTGCTGATCACCGCCAACGTGGTGCGTGAAGCCGGTGCCTCGCTGATCGCCCTGTGCCCCGGGCAGACGCCGCTGGCCGAGCTGGCCACGGTGAACCTGGCCATCGACGTGCAGGAAGACACCGAGATCTACACGCCGCTGGCCTCGCGTATCGCCCACCTGGTGGTCATCGACGTGCTCGCCATGGGCGTGGCCATGGCCCGTGGGCCGAGCCTGGTCAACCACCTCAAGAGCGTCAAACGCAGCTTGCGCAGCCTGCGCTTGTCGGCCAAGTCGGTGAAAGCCCACGAAGAAGGTGCCTGAGCGCGGTCGTCACCCAGGCGTCACGGGTGTTTCCTCAAACTGTCATGACGGTCGCTGAAGCTGGTCTCCCGTAATTCAACCTGGAGACCTGCCATGGCTCGCCATGTGGATGAAGCGTTGCACCCGGACCAGAGCGTGGTGAAAGCCCGCCGCAAGCTGCTCGACGAGCAGCGCATGCGTTACCGTCGGGCCATCGAGGCCTATGGCGAGAATCGTCGCCTGCAATCGGAAATCGCCAGTTTCCACGACCCGCTGGTTGGCGAGCCGCGCCGCCTGCACTGATTGCAACCGAGTATTTGCACGGCGCGCATCCCGGGCGAGGAGGCTCCTATAATGGCGCCTTTTCGCCCAACGCCAGGGATGTGCCATGCGTCGTCTGCTCGTTCTCCTGCTCCTGTTGTTTCCCCTCCTCGGTGTTGCCCAAGAGGCCCAGCCCAAGGTCGGCCTGGTGCTGTCCGGCGGCGCTGCGCGGGGCCTGGCCCATATCGGCGTGCTCAAGGCGCTGGAGGAGCAGGGCGTGCGTATCGACGCCATTGCCGGCACCAGCATGGGCGCGGTGATCGGTGGCCTGTATGCCTCGGGCTACAGCATCGCCGAGCTCGAGGAGGTGGCGCTGACCATGGATTGGCGGCAGGTGCTCTCCGACGATCCGCCGCGCACCGACGTGCCGTTCCGGCGCAAGCAGGATGACCGCGATTTCCTGATCAAGCAGCGCCTGAGCTTTCGTGACGACGGCAGCCTTGGCCTGCCGCTGGGGGTGATCCAGGGTCAGAACCTGGCGCTGCTGCTCGAGCGCCTGCTGGTACGCAGCAGCGACGTGCGTGATTTCGACCGCCTGCCGATTCCCTTCCGCGCCGTGGCCACCGATATCGCCAACGATCAGAAAGTGGTGTTCCGCAGCGGCCACCTGCCCCAGGTGATCCGCGCCAGCATGTCGATCCCGGCGGTGTTCGCGCCGGTCGAGCTGGACGGTCGCCTGCTGGTCGATGGCGGCATGGTCGACAACATTCCCGTCGACGTGGCACGCGACATGGGCGTCGACCGGGTCATCGTCGTCGACATCGGCACGCCGCTGAAACCGCGCAAGGAACTGCTCACCGTGGTCGACGTGCTCAACCAGTCGATCACCATGATGACCCGGCGCAATTCCGAGGAGCAGCTGGCCACCCTGCGCGACGGCGACGTGCTGGTGCAGCCGGACATGGCGCGCTTCGCCGTCACCGATTTCGGCCGCGGCGAGGAAATGATCGAGGCGGGCTACCAGGCCGCCAAGGTGCTGCAGCCGCGCTTCGCGGACCTGGTGCGGCGCGGCGGCGGTAACCCCGCGCTGACCCTGGCGCGCAGTGCCCAGCAGCGGGCGCCGGTGATCCACGCCATCCAGGTGGACAACGATTCCAAGGTCGGCGACGAGGTGATCCGCAACTACATCCGCCAGCCCATCGGCGAGCCGCTGGACATGGCCAAGCTGCAGCGCGACATGGGCACCCTGTACGGCCTCGATTACTTCGAGCGCGTGCAGTACCGGGTGGTCAACCGTGATGAGCGCAACACCCTGGTGATCGATGCCCGGGAAAAGCGCACCGGCACCGACTACCTGCGCCTGGGGCTCAACCTCTCCGACGATTTCAACGGCGACAGCGTCTTCAACCTGGGGGCGAGCTTTCGCAAGAACGGCATCAACCGGCTCGGTGCCGAGTGGCTCACCCGGGTGCAGCTGGGCGACCGCCAGGAGCTGTTCAGCGAGTTCTACCAGCCACTGGACGTCGGTTCGCGCTGGTTCGTGGCGCCCAATCTGCATGCCGAGGCCTGGAACCTGGAGTCTGTGCTGAACAACGACCCGATCGCCGAATACCGGGTGCAGCGCTACGGCTACGGGGTCGACCTCGGCCGGCAGATCGCCAACAACGGCGAGCTGCGTTTCGGTATCGGCCAGGCCTGGGGCGATGCCGAGGTGCGCATCGGTGAACGCGATCAGCCGGAATTCAGCTTTACCGAGGGCTATTACGAGCTGCAGTACGCCTTCGACACCCTGGACAACGTCGACTTTCCCCACGAGGGCGAGGAGATCAGCCTGAACCTGCGCCAGTACGACGCCAGCCTGGGTGCCGACGATCGCTACCGGCAATGGCAGATCAAGCTCGACAAGGCGTTCAGCCAGGGACCGCACAGCCTTGTGATCGGCGGCCGCTACGGGCGCACCCTGGACGACGCGGAAATCGTCACCTCCAGCTTCCAGCTGGGCGGCGCGCAGCAGCTGTCGGGCTTCCGCCAGGATGCCCTGGCCGGGCAGAACGTCAGCCTCGGGCGGATGGTGTACTACCGGCGCATGACGCCGCGCTCGTTCCTGCCGCTGGATTTCCCGCTCTACCTCGGCGCCTCCCTGGAACGCGGCCGGGTATGGAACAACGACAACGCCTTCGACAGCGGCTACATCAACGCGGCGAGCGTGTTCCTGGGTTACGAGACGCCGCTGGGACCACTGAATTTCAGCTATGGCCTCAATGACGAGAACGAAAAGGCGCTGTACCTGAACCTCGGCCATAGCTTCTGAGTGCTGCCTGTCGGTGCCGAACGGTTCGCTGCCGACAGGCCCTGATGGGCACTAGAGCCGCTTGAGTAAGGCCTGCAGGGCCATCTCCGGCTCCTGGCTCCACAGGGCGTAGCTCAACGGCACGATTTCCAGGCCGGCGCGGGCCAGCACCCGATAGCGCTCCAGTTCGAGGAAGCCTTCGCCTTCGCCGGGAAAGCCGATCAGGTCGATGGCCAGGCATTTGTCACCGCGCTGGCAGAACAGGTCCAGCAGCAGCCCGGCCAGTGGATAGCGCGTCCAGGTGGCCACACCCTGGGCCTGCAGTGCGTTGCACAGCGCGCGCTCGAACTCGTCCTGATCCGCTTGATCGGCCACGCTCGTCGTCTGCTCGGCGAAGCTTTCCAGATAGCGACGCAGGAGATGATCTTCCGCCAACTGCCGCTCATCGCCGCTGAACAGCGCCACCTGGCGCTCGCGGGCACGGGTGATGGCGACGTTGAACATGTCCGGGCGGTTCAGGTACACCGCGGCCTGGCTGGCGCTGGCGTCGAGGGCGAAGCTGATGATCATCAGGTCGCGCTCCTCGCCCTGAAAGCCATAGGGCGTATCCACCAGCACACGAAAATCGCGCAGGCGCTGCAGGTCGAGGCCGGCGATGCGCTGGCGGATGGCCTCGACCTGATCGCGAAACGGCGACACCACGCCGATGCTCGGCTTGACCGGGCTGTCGGCGAAGCGGCCGATGTGCGCGTCGATCAGCTGCAGCACCTGCTCGAGCTCCACCTGGTTGACGCCATTGCGCGCCCGCTCACCTGCCAGGCGCTGCAGCTGCAGGCTGTCGCAGTGGGTCAGGCCCGGGCGCTCCTTCATCACCCGCAGGCGGTTGTCGTAGAAGCGCTGGTTACTGAAGCGAATCAACGCCGGGCGGCTGCGAAAGTGCTCGTCGAGAAAGGTCAGGGCGTTTTGCTCCGGCAGGTGCAGGCCGACCAGATCCAGCACGCTGTTGTCGCGGTAGCTCCAGCGCTCGCGCTCATCGGCCGGCAGACCGCTGCGCTGCAGCAGCTGCACTTCGCGGCTGCGCGACAGAAACGAGAGGTGGCGCAACTGACGTGCATCGCCCGTGATCACCGCGCGGCGGCAGCGCTGGAAGGCCGGCAGCGCCGAGGCGATATCGCACTGGGTGGCTTCGTCCATGACCATCACGTCGAACAGACCGGCGCGCAGTGGCAGCAGCTTGTGAAGTTCCTCCAGGGTCACCACCCAGATCGGGAAGGCAGCCAGCAGGCGCTGCGGGTCGATGTCTTCGAACAGCGCCAGCTGGCGTTGCGACTGACGTGCACGAATCGCCTGGTTGTACTGCACGAACAGCTGCCGGTCGGCGGCCAGCAGGCGCTGCAGCCGCGAAGCGCGTCGGGTGTTGAGATAATCGCGGCTCAACTGCTCGCGGCGCTGCTGGCATTCGCGCAATTCATCGAGCAGCACCCAGGGCCGCACGCTGCCGCGTACGCGCCGGCGCACCCAGGGCAGCAGCAGATGGCGCTGCCAGAAACCCAAGGCACCGCGGTCGGCCCGCAGGATCAGCCGGCTCCAGCGCAGGGCCTGTCGGTTGCGCTTGCCAAGGGCTTCGGCCAGGCGCCGCTCTTCGTCGATCAGCTCGCGCAGTGCCTGTTCCTGCTGCTGTTCGGCAGGCGCCTCGACGCTCGTCGATTCCCCCTGCAGCAGACTGGCAAGACGGTCACGCAGCGTTTGCTGGAGGCTGCCGCTACCGCTCTCGAGTACCGCATCACGCAGGCCGAAATCCTCGCGCAGTTTCTGGCCGATGACCCGCACCGCCTGTTCGCTGCGGCTGACCAGCAGCACCGACTCGCCATGCAGGTAGCGATCCAGGGCCAGCGCCGCCAGGGTGTAGCTCTTGCCGGTGCCGGGCGGGCCGGATATCTGGCTGAGCGGGTAGCGCGCGGCGTTGGCCAGTGCCCGGCTCTGTGCAGCGCTGAGCTGGGCCGGCAGGGCGTGGGGCGTGCTGGCGCCCTGGGGCGAGGCCGGCAGGGGCTCGCCGAGCAGTTGGCGCAAGGGCGCCGACCAGTCGCACGTAGCCTGCAACTGCTGCAACTCATGGACGATGCCACGGCTACCACTGCCTCGCGGTACCAGTGCCACCAGGGCAGCGGCCCGCAGCGACAGGCTGCGGCGGCGCAACGCCTTGTCTAGCGCGTCCTGGCTTTCCAGGGCCGGGAAGCCGCTGGCGGCGAGCACGTCGGCCACCTGGGTGCGCTGTTTGACCCAGTTCAGCAGATCACCGAGCACATGGGCGTCGATGGGCGCATCGGTCAGCGGCAGATCATCGAGCGTGGTGTTGTCACCCTCTACCAATAGCTGTCGCAGCAGGCGCCAGTTCACCAGTGGCTGATGGGTATCGATGGCCAGCAGGTGCGCATCGCCTTCGCTGCCGCTACTCAGGCTGGCCTCGTAGTACACCAGCGGTGCACAGAACGCGGTCGCCGGGCCTTCGCGATTGCTCAGACGGCCGCACACCGGCAGCACGCCGTAGACCAGCTGCAGTTCACGTTGGTAAAGGCGCTGCTGGCGCTCCAGCTCGGCGCCGACGCTCGGTGCCAGCGCCAGCAGCGGCAGGGCGCCGCTGGCCAGCTCTTCGCGGCCATCGAGCCAGGCCAGGCGCCCGGCGGTCAGCGCAGTCAGGTTGTCGAGGTTCAGGTCGCGGCTGTCGGCCAGGTAGGCGCTGCGGTAGAAAGCCAGCAACCGGGCGATCCGTGCGTGGTGTTCCTGCATCATGGGTCCGTGGCGGCCTGGGTAAGGCGGCGACTCTACCGCTGCTCAGGCATCGCTGTCACCGCGGGTGCAGTGGCGTGTCAGCAACAGACCCTAGGAGTTGGCAACCTGGGGTACCGGAAAGCGCTGATTGAGCACCTCGATCAGACGTTCCTGGTAGATGGGCTTGGGCAGGAAGTCCACGACCTGCAGGGGCAGCAGGCCGATCACGTCGTTCATGTCGGCATGCCCCGACATGACGATGATTGGCAACGTGGCGTAACGGGGCGTGGCGCGCAGGTTCTGGATCAGGCGCAGGCCGCTTTCGTCCGGCATGCGCAGGTCGGTGATCAGCAGCGCGATATCCGGCCAGGTGGCCAGGCAGGCCATGGCGGACGCGACGTTGGTGGCGCAGTGGCACTGAAAGCCTTCACCCTCGAGCAACTCGCCGAGTTCTTCGAGGGCGTCGGCTTCGTCGTCTACCAGCAGGATATGTTGGCGCATAAGTAGAGGCCTTGCTCAGTTGAACAGCCCGCTTTCTTCAAAGTATCAAGGATTGGCAGGAGTAGCTGGGGCCTGCGTGCCCTTTAATGCGTCACTTATATCTCCAAATACTGAGTTGATCTGATCGCCGACGCCGCTCGCAGCGGTGACGATAACCACTGCAATCAGCGCAGCGATAATCGAATATTCAATCGCCGACGCACCTTCTTCGCTGGCGAAGAACTGGCGAACTTTTTCGCGGAGGATGATGAGTTTGAACATGGGGTACTTCCTCTGTAGCCAGGGCAGGCAGGGACGCCTGTGTGGGACTTGCAGGGAAAGTGTGAAATCACAATGGGGCGTTCGCAAACTTACCTTGGTATTACATCCAAGGTATTAGTCACAAGTATTACTTCTAATAAATTCAACAGGTAAGGCACTATCTTTCGAACTGCCAAGGTAATGGCGGGATGCTGCAGCACTGTAACAGCGACGAACGGTATGTTCTATCTTGATGTTCAAATCCGCTATAAGTTTCCCAATAAATAATTGTTAAACCAAAATGAATTCGAGCCGATAGCTCAGGCGGGTTTTCCACCCTGTTCTTCTGATTGGTCAGCATGAAGCGGGTTGTCCCGGGTGCTTGCCGGTGTATGGCAACAAGGAGCGTGCTGTCATGAATAGCCGATTGACGCTGGTGCTGGCCGGCGTGCTGCTGGTGGGTGCCGTCATCACCGGGTATTGGGGCATCACCCTCGGTCGTCAGCCCGAGCAGGCGGCTGCCAGGCCAGCGGCGCCTGCCATGGCGCCGACGGCCGCCGTCGGCAGTCAGCTGCAGACCCAGGTGGATGAGCAGCAGCGCGTCAACGTGGTGGTGCTGGCCAGGGCGGTACCGCCCCTGGTGGCCATCAGCCGCGAGGATCTTGCCGTGGAGCGCCTGCGTATCGCGCCGCCAGGCAGCTTCGCCAGCCCCGAGGAGTTGATCGGCCGCACCCTGTGGCAACCCATGCCGGCCGGCAGCGTGCTGAATCAGGCCGCGTTCGAGATGGCCGGGCCCCTGGCACGGATGATTCGCCCCCATGAGCGGGCCGTGGCCGTGGCGGTCGACGAAGTGATCGGCGGTGGCGGCCACCTGAGCCCGGGCGACTACGTCGATGTGCTGCTCTACCTGCGCCAGGGCGACGGCAATGCCGAGCAGACCGCCCAGGTGGTGATTCCTGCCCTGCGCCTGCTGAGCGTGGGCGACACCCTGGGTATCACCAACGCAGGAGAAGCCGCCCGGTTGCCGGCCGATGCCGATGAGGAACGCCGGCGTCGGCGCAATGCACCGACCACCGCCGTGCTGGCCGTGCCCGAAGCCCTGCTCACCCGTTTCATGCTGGCTACCCAGGTCGGCAGCCTGCGCCTGGCGGTACGCAGTGCGGATGAAAAACGCCTGGCCGATTACTACGCTGGAAAGGAGCCCGTGGCCGATGTCGGCGAGGCACAGCGGCAACTGTTCCAGTTCGAGCAACTGGCCTTGCGTGGCGCGGCGCCCGCGCCTCAGGCGCAACCCGAACCGGCCCGGCAGGTGCCAGCCGGCATACCGGTGTACCGCGGCAATGACGCCACCCGGCAAACCCCCTGAATGGCAAGGATGCAACACGATGAACGATGGTCCGTGCATTTCTCGTCTGCTGACCGGCCTGGTGACGGTCGTGCTCGCACTACCCGGTGCGGCGTCAGCCTCCTGTGCCGGCCTGGAGCCGGTACCCGCCGTATTCGACGTGACCCAGGGCATGCAGCGCGAGCTGCGTTTTCCGGTGGCCATCACCCGGCTGGCGATCGGCGACCCGGACGTGGCGGACGTCAGCCTCAACGGCAAGGACAGCTTCCTGCTGGTCGGCAAGCGCGGCGGTAGCACCAGCCTGATGGTGTGGACCGCCTGTGACCGCGAACCCCGGCAGAGCCAGGTACTGGTGCAGGGTGCCGCCACCGCTGCGATGGCCGAGCCGATGCTGCGTTTCGACGAGGAGGCCGTGCCGAGCCAGGTGCAGACCGATATCCGCTTCGTCGAAGTGCGGCGCAGCAAGTTGCGCGAGGTGGGCATGCGCATCTTCGGCACCGGCTCCAACAACTTTCTGATCGGCGCGCCCGGCACCGGGCCGACGACGGTACCGGTCGGCGGGGTCGGTGGCGTGGGCTCCGGCGCGCCGTTTCCGCTGGTCAGGGATGGCTTCAACATCCTCTGGGGCGGTGGCAGCAGCAAGTTCCTGCTCGGCCTCGACGCGCTGGAAAACAGCGGCTTCGCCTATACCCTGGCGCAGCCCAGCCTGGTGGCGCTCAATGGTCAGAGCGCTAGCTTCCTGGCCGGTGGCGAATTTCCGATTCCGGTGCCCAGCAGCGGCAGCGATTCGCTGTCCATCGAATACAAGGAGTTCGGCGTGCGCCTGACCATCACCCCCACCGTGGTAGGGCGCAATCGCATCAGCCTGAAGGTGGCCCCCGAGGTCAGCGAGCTGGATTTCACCGCCGGCATCACCATCGCCGGCACCCAGGTGCCGGCCCTCAACGTGCGGCGTACCGACACCAGCGTGTCCCTGGCCGATGGCGAAAGCTTCGTGATCAGCGGGCTGATCTCCACCAACAGTTCCTCGGCTGTGGATAAGTTGCCCTTTCTCGGCGACGTGCCGGTGCTCGGCGCGTTCTTTCGTTCTTCGCGCATCGAGCGCGAGGAGCGCGAGCTGTTGATGGTGGTCACCCCGCACCTGGTGCAGCCGCTGGCTGCCAACGTGCAACTGCCGGACCTGCCGGGCGAGCAGTTGCGCCATTACGACCCGGGCGTGTTCCGCCAGCTGTTTCTCGAGAACGGCGATTTTCATCGCGCTGACGGCCTGTCGCGCTAGGGAGTGGCCATGGAGCAGATTTTCCTCGCACAGACCCGCCGCAAGCAGGACCTGGAATGGCTGCAGGCGGCGCTGGCCGGTCAGGGCCAGGTGCTCAACGTGGGTGAAACCCTCGACGAGGTGCTGGGCCTGATGGACATGACCGGCAGCTGCCTGGTGTTCGTCGGCCTCAGCCGCGAGGGGCAGACCGGCCAGTGCGCGCTGATCGAAGCGCTGCTCGACATGCGCCCGATGGTGGTGGTGGTGGCCCTCGGCGACGGCCTGGACAACCAGCTGGTGCTCAACGCCATGCGCGCCGGCGCGCGGGACTTCATCGCCTACGGCTCGCGCAGCAGCGAGGTGCTGGGGCTGGTGCGCCGCCTGACCCAGCGCCTGCCGCAGCTGCCACCGTCCCGCGAGCAGGGCGAGCTGACCCTGCTCTACGGGGTGCAGCCCGATGCCGATGCCGCGCTGCTGGCCGTGCACCTGGCGTTGCAGGTCCAGGCCCGCGGCCAGCGCACGCTGTACGTCGACCTGGGCATCCCCCGTGGCGAAAGCCTGGAGCTGTTCGGCATGGAGTCGTCGTTCTGCTTTGGCGATGCGCTGCGGCATATACGCCGTCTGGATTCGAACCTGATCGAAAGCGCCTTCGCCCGTCATCCCGATGGCCTGCGCGTGCTGCCCCATGGCCCGGATGACGACGCCCTGGAGCGCTTCAGCCTGGGCGAGCTGTTCCTGCTGCTGGGCAGCCTGCGTCAGCATTTCCAGCATGTGCTGGTGAACCTGTGCGGCCAGCCGGACTGCGACGGCCTGCGCTCCTTCGTCAACCATGCCCAGCGGCTGTTCTGGTGCGTCGACCAGAGCGTGCCCAATTGCCGGCGCAACCTGGCGCTGCTGAGCCTGTGGCGCAGCAAGGGCATCAAGCTCGATCACGCGCGGCTGCTGGTCGACCGTTACCAACCGGCGGTGGCGCCCGGTCTGCCGGAGCTGAGCAAGACTTTCGCGCTGCCGCTCGAGGCCGGTCTGCCGCTCAGCCCGGTCACCCGGCTCAAGGCCAAGAATCAGGGCGCGCCGCTGTTCGAGTTCGCCCCCCGTGACGGCCTGACCCAGGGCCTGCTGACACTGGCCAACGGCCTGTTCGAGCCGCGCCGCGGCGGAGCCGGGCAGTGGTGGCGACGCCTGTTGAGGAGCAACTAATGCCCATAGGTCCATTTGGCGGTACCAACGCGCGACTCGGCGTGCACGATCTCAAACCGGTGCTGCACCGCTACCTGATCGATGCGCTGGAGGAGAAGGGCGAAAACCTGCTGGAGGGCACGCGTACCTCGCTGGCGATTTTCGTCGCCGAGCAGGTCAGCGAATACGTCAGCCGCCGGCAGATCGCCATTTCCCGTTACGAGGTGGATCGCCTGGCCGAGGAGCTGGTCGACGAGCTGACCGGCTTCGGCCCGCTGGAAATCCTGCTCAAGGATGAAGGGGTCAGTGAAATCCTGGTCAACGGCCCGCACCGGGTGTTCGTCGAGCGTGGCGGCGTGCTGCAGCCCAGCGACCTGCGTTTCATCGATGACCAGCATGTGCTGCGGGTCATCCAGCGCATCCTCGCACCCGTGGGGCGGCGCCTCGACGAGTCCTCGCCGATGGTCGACGCGCGCATGCCCGACGGCAGCCGCATCAACGCGATCATTCCGCCGGTGGCGCTGGACGGCCCCTGCATCTCGGTGCGCAAGTTTCGCAAGGACATGCTGCGCAGCGCCGACCTGCTGGCCAGCAACTCGCTGGACCAGGCCATTCTCAGCTGCCTGGAGCTGATGGTCAGGCGGCGCTGCAACATCATGGTCAGCGGCGGCACCGGTACCGGCAAGACCACGCTGTTGAACATGCTCAGCCAGATGATCGACCCCCGCGAGCGCATCGTCACCATCGAGGATACCGCCGAGCTGGAGCTGCTCCACGACCACGTGGTGCGCCTGGAAACCCGGCCGCCCAACGCCGAGGGCTTCGGCCAGATCGCCGCCCGCGAACTGGTGCGCAATGCCCTGCGCATGCGCCCGGATCGCATCGTGCTGGGCGAGATCCGGGGCGCCGAGGTGCTCGACGTGCTGACCGCGATGAACACCGGCCACGACGGTTCGATGAGCACGGTGCACGCCAACAATGCTCAGGATGCCCTGCTGCGCCTGGAAACCCTGGTCGGCTTCTCCGGCGCCAAGGTGGGCGAGCGCACCTTGCGGCAGACCATCTGCGCGGCGCTGGACGTGGTGATCCAGCTGACCCGCCTGCCCGATGGCCGGCGCTGCATCAGCGAAGTGGTGGAGGTGCTGGGCCTGCGCGAAGACCAGTACGTCACCAATACCCTGTTCCGCCTCGACCGTGCGGGCAGCGGCACCTTCTGCCGCGATGCGCCGAACCCGGCCGGGCACAAGCTGCGCCGTGACTGAGACCGGGTGGGCGAGGGAGCCGCGATGACTGCATCGATGTTGCTGGGAATGATCTGCCTGACGCTGCTGGGCCTGGGCTTGTTGATGCTGCGCCGGAGCCGCGAGCAGGCCGCCTCCGAGCAGGTGCTCCAGCGCCTTCTGGCCGACCAGCCGGAGCCGTTGCAGGCGGCCGCCATCAGCCACCTGGACAGACTGTTTCTGCGCGCCGGCTTCAGCAAGCCGCGCCAGGGGCTGGGCCTGTGGCTGTTCATCTGGTTGCTGGGCGCCGTGCTGGGCCTGATCGTCGGCCACTGGCTGGGCCTGCTGATCATGCTGCTGGGGCCATTGCTCGCCGGCCGGCTGTTCATCGCGCTGCGTTACCGGCGCCGGGTGCTGCGCATGATCGAGCAGCTGCCGGTGTTTCTCGATCATGTGATCCGCAGCCTCAAGTCCGGTCGGCCCCTGGGCGACGCCCTGATGCTGGCCATGGAAACCGCGCCGCAACCGCTGCGCGGCGCCATGGCCCGTACCCGCCGCAACGTGCAGCGCGGCATGAGCCTGGGCGATGCCCTGCAGGATTTCGCCGATCTCTACGAGCGCGACGAGTTTCAGGTGCTGGCCCTGGGCGTGCGGGTCAACCAGCGCTACGGCGGCAACAGCAGCGAACTGCTCAACAACCTGATCCGGCTGATTCGCGAGCGCGAGCACAGTGCTCGCCGGCTGCGCGCGCTGACCGGCGAAACGCGCATCAGCGCCTACGTGATGGGCGGCCTGCCGCTGGCCCTGGCCCTGTACATCTTCATCACCAACCCGCAGTTCATGCTGGGCATGTGGCAGGTCTCCTCGGGGCGCATGGTGCTGTTCCTGGCGTTCGTCCTGCAGGCCCTCGGCAGCCTGGCGCTGTGGCGCATGCTGAGGAGCCTGTGATGAGCGCCTTGCTGCTGCTCAGTGCCCTGCTGCAACTGGCGCTGGCGCTGCTGTTCCTGTACCTGGCCTATGCCGATCTGCGCGCGCGGCGCCAGTTCAGCCAGCGCATGGGCACGCTGTCGCGGGTGTCCGGTGGCGGCGTGATGCGCGGTATCGGCGGCAGCTCCCTGGGCCGCCGCACCCTGAGCATGGACAGCGAAACCCTGCAGCTGCTCAACCGCCTGGGCTGGCGCAAGCGCAGCCAGCAGTCGATGTTCTCGGCCATCCAGCTGGGCCTGCCGATCGTCCTGCTGGCCCTGGTGCTCATTGTCCAGTTGCTGATGAGCCGGCCGCCGCAGCCGGTCTGGCTGGCGCCGGTGTTCGCCCTGGGCATCGGCTACCTGCTGCCCAAGCGCTGGCTGGCCTGGGCGGCCAAGCATCGCCAGGAAGCGCTCGCCGAGGAGGTGACCACCTTCATCCCGCTGCTGCGCATCCTCTTCGATGTCGGCATGACCGTCGAACAGGGGTTGCGGGTGCTCGCCAAGGAGGCCGAAGGCATCCTGCCCAACCTCAGCGCCGAACTGCGCCAGGTGCTGGCGCGGGTCGATGCCGGGCTCGAGTTGGGCCGTGAATTACGTGACATGGCGGCCACGCTGGAAGTCTACGAGGTGACCGATTGCGTGGTGATCCTCGAACAGCTTATCGTCCAGGGCGGCGGTGCCATGGCCTCGTTGTTGCGGCTCAAGGAGCTGATCGATGACCGCCATCACACGGCGCTCGAGGAAAGGGTTTCCAAACTGTCCGGCAAGATGTCCGTCATCATGATGGTGTTTCTGTTTCCGGCGTTGTTGATCGTATTGGCGGGGCCCGGCTTCATTGCAATCGTCGGTGCCCTGGGGGAGTTGAGATGAAAGCTGTTGTGACCGTGGTGGGGGTGATGGGGCTGTTGGCCGGCTGCGCGAGTGGCCCGGCCCAGTCGCCCTGGCTGACAGGCAAGGCCGACGCCATTGCGATGGCCTGTGCGCCCCTGTCCCAGGATCAGGAACTGGCGCTGAACCTGGCGCAGAAGACGGCCGAGGAAGGACGTTTGCATGCAGCGCTGGCCAACCTGGAGCGCCTGCCCGCCAGCCTGCCCCAGGCGCGCCTGGCCAAGGCGCGCATCCTCCGTTCGTTGAATCGCCCGGATGCCGGCGAGCTCTACGCCAGCCTGACCCGCACCTGCCTCAAGGCCCAGGGCGAGCAGGGCCTCGGCCAGCTGGCCAGCGCGGCAGGGCGCTACCCCGAAGCGCTCGAGCATCTGCGCCTGGCGGCCGGCCTGGACCCGACCAGCGCGTCGATTCGCAACGACCTCGGTGTGGTGTACATGAACCTCGGGCGTCTGGACGAGGCACGCTTCGAGCTGCTCACCGCCCTCGAGCTCAACGAGACCGAGCAGCAGCCAGCGCTCAACCTGCTGACCCTGCTGATCTATCAAGGCATGCGTCCCCAGGCCAATGCCCTGGCCGAGCGCATGGGGTTCTCGGCCAGCCAGCTGCGCGCCGCCGAGGAACGCGCCCAGGCGATGCGCAGCAACAACGCCAGCCTGCCGACGCCACCCGCCGCGGCACCTGCAGCCAAGGTGCCGGTGATCCCGCAGGAGGCTCCCGCGCCGGCTACCAAGGCGCCAGTTGTTCCGGCTGCCGCGGCGCCGGCAAAGGCGCCGCCAGTCAGCAGACCCGTGGTGCCTGCGGTGCAGCCCGCCGTCGCGGCGGCGCCTGCCGTTCCGGCACCGCGGCTGTCCAACTTCCGGCCAGCACCCGTGGTGCCATTGTCCCTGGCCGGCGCCTCGGCCAGGCCGACCGCCGCGGTGCCCGCCATGGTGGCCAAGGCAGAACCGGCTGCGGGCGCGGCCACGCCACCGGTACCTGCTGCTCAGCGCGCGCCTGTCGCCGCCGCAACGCCGGCGCCGGTTATCGCTCGCGCCTCGTCGCCTGCTGCCACACCCGCTGCTACCGCACCTCGGCCGGCGCCTGCGGCCGTTCCAGCACCCCGTGAAGTGGCCGCAGCGCCCAAGGTGGCCACCCCCGCCGCGGCGCCGGCCCCGGCTGCGTCGGTGGTCGCCAGTGCACCTGCCGTTGCAAGCGCTCCAGCGCCTGCCGCCACGGTGCCCGTGCGCGCCGGTATCGAGATGCGTGCGGGCCGCCTGATCGTGCCGGACGATGGTGGCTTCGTGCGCGTGCTGCCGATCGAGGAAACGTCTGCCAGCGTCAATTGAACCCGGCCAGCGCCGGCTGCCAGGAGGAGAGCACCATGAAAGGCATGATCATCGGCTGTGCATTGCTGGCAGCCCTGCCGGCCTGCTGCCTGGCCGCCGACGAGGGCCACGGGCGCGGCTTGGTGGGTGACGAGGTGCAAACCCAGACGGCCCACTGGCTGCGCCTGCAGCGTGAGGGCCAACTGGCGTCGCCGCACCCGCAGGTGTCCACCCCCGCCGAGCGCGAGCTGGCGCTTCAGCGTTGGCTCGACAGCCACAAGCATCCGATTCCGGAGTTCTTCGAACAGGATGTTGGCGGTGAATTGGGCGAGTAGCCGAACTGGCCGTCGAACGCGTTATTGAAGTTGTACAGCCAGATGACTTGAACAACTTCTTAATGCGAATGGATGGCCCCGATTATCCAGGCGTTTACAAATTTTACCCATGGGACGGGTAGGACAAGGCCAGTTGCGTTCGATTGTGCACGCGGGTCAAGCGCAATATCTGCGAGACATAAAGTTTGACGGTATTTTCCGTAATGCCCAGTTCGCAGGATATCTGATAGTTGGTCATCCCTTTGGCGATAAGTTGCGCAACGGCCAGTTGCCGGCGTGACAACTTGTCGAAGGGCTCGGGAATGGTATCGGCCGTTGCACTCATTTGTGCGACGTTCTTGATCGCCATGGTCGGTATCAGCTCGCTGTGCATTTCATGCAGCGAAGCGGCGAGATCCTGGATCTGCTGGCGAATCTGCTGTTCCTTGATCTTCTGCTCGACACGTTCCTGCAGGCGCTTCACACCCGCTTCCAGTTCCTGCAGGTTCACCGGCTTCTGGTAGTAGTCGCTCACCCCAGCGCGCAAGGCGAGGATGACATCCTGCTTGTCGGTGCTCCCCGTGAAGATGGCCGTCTCGTAGAGGCGCCCCGGCCGTGCCAGCCTGGCCAGCTCACCCACCAGCTGCACGCCGGTGAGCCCTGGCATGTGCATGTCGCTGAGCACGATGGCGATGCGCTCATCCGCCTGGAAGGCCTGCAGCGCGTCGTGGGTGTTATTGCATGACGTCACGTCATGGCCCAGTTGTTCGAGAAACTCGGCGAGTTCCTCGACAATGATGGGTTCGTCGTCGACGATCATTATTCGCAGGGTGTTAATGCGGTCCATGCGAAGCATCTGCCTATTTAAAAGGTATCAATCGCAGAATAGTCAGCGGCCCATATAGTGTCAAAAGAGGTTGTCGGTATAGGTTTTGGCTCCGTTCAAGCCGGTTTATCACTTTAGTGTTATAGGAGAAGTTCGATCCCTTGGTTATCCTCGGTCAACAACTTGCCTGTTATCTATAACCAGATGCCCGCCAATGCAAAGCCGGTAAACAGAAAGGGTGCGTAAGGCATCTTCTTCGCTGTGACGGTTCTCAGGAACAGCCATTTTTCGGGAAGGGCCAGGCCGATGGTCGGCTTGGCGCGCAGCAGCATCAGCCAGCCGACTTGTGCCAGCGCCGCGCCGATCACGCTGAACAACAGATGGCCACCGTCGCTGGCGGCGCCCAGGGCGAGCAGCATCTTCACGTCGGCGGCGCCCATCTGGCGGGTCAGGTAGCCGGGCAGAGACAGCAGGCACGCCGCGCCCATCGCCAGGGCGGCGGCCTGGACGCTGGCACCGGTGAAGCTGCTGCCCAGGGCCAGCAGGTGGAGCAGGGCGGCGGCGAGGGCACCCAGGGTCAGCAGGTTGCTGATGCGCCGCTGCTGCGCATCTTGCCATGCACAGGCAGCCAGCCAGCCGAGCAGTACGAAGTAGGCCATGGCGACAACGGGTATCCAGGGAAGAAGGGCGTGGCGGCCCGGTTCAGGTTGGCGGAGTTTCATCCGCCCGCGGCGCTAATCATGGTAGGTGGGCCGGACAATGCAAGTGTTCAAGGATTGGTTCAAACGCGGCGAGGACACCCAGGTGCCCCTCGAGACAGGCATCGTCTCGCCGCCGCTCACCCTATCGGCCAACAGCCCCTGCCTGAACCTGTCCATCGACGCCCTGGGGCGCGTGTTCGAAGTCTCCGGCAGCCTGTCCGATCGTCTGCCCATCGCGATTTCCCAGGTGCTGCCGCTGGAGCAGCTGCTGCATGGCCAGAGCCGCTATCTGGTCACCGACCTGGCGGCTTTCGCCCAGCAGATGCTCGACCTGTCCTTCGTCACCCGTGATGGTGGCATCCTGCACACCCGTGGCTGGCTCAAGGCCGAAGTGCAGGGCTGGTCGCTGCAGGCCTTCGAGGTGGGCGACTTCCTGGCCCGCCTGCATGCCTGCGAGCAGCGCCTGCAGGTGTTCTCGCAGATCAGCGCCGTGGCGCAGACCGTGCGCGGCACCGAACGCGTCGAGTTTCCGCGCCATATCCACGACTGGCTGGGCGCCATGGCCCAGGCCCTGCGCATGGCCTGCGTGGCCCTGGCATTGCCGGATACCCTGCGTGGCGGCTGGCAGGTCGTCGGTCATTACCGGGACGCCCTGACGCCGGTGTTCTGGGACGACGGCCAGCACCTGCCGCGCGAGCTGCAGCACTATGCCGGCGACCAGCCGGTGCAGTGGCTGCGCGGTGATGCCGGGATGACCGAGTGGCACGCCGCCGACTCGGTGTGGCTGGTGCCGTATGCCGATCACCAGGGCATCCGCGCCTGGCTGTTGTGCTCGCCGTACGTCGCCCACCAGAGCATGCCCGAGCTCAATACCCGGGACTGGCTGGATCTGTTCGCCCATGTCGCCGCTCCGCTGCTGCAACGCCTCGACGAGCAGAATCGCAAGGTGCATGGCGAGCGGGTGGACATCCTGCAGAACCTGCTGGGTACCGGCTGGTGGGAATACGTGCCGCGCAGTGGCGCCTTTCTGCTGGCGCCCTGCCTGATGCAGCGCTTCGGTTTCACCCAGGGTGCGGCAGTCACCCTGGCCGACTGGCTGGAGCTGCTCAACGCGGCCGATCGCGACGAGTTTCGCATCCGCCTGGGCGATGCCGAACTGAGCGGCCGTGCCTTCGAACAGGTGGTGCGCCTGCGCGATGCCGAGGACGCCCTGTGCTGGTTCCGCATCCACACGCGCATCCTCAACGCCAATGGCCAGCGGCGTATCGTCGGCGCGGTGCTGGACATCAACGACATGAAGCTCAAGGAGGTCGAGGCCGACGCCGCCACCACGCGCTTGAAGAGCCTGGTCGCCAGTGCGCCGGCGGTGATCTATGTGAATCGCTACGACGACGGCGCCTTCGTGCCGGTGTTCTGCAGCGACAGCTGCAGTGCGTTGCTGGGCTGGACGCTGGACGACTTCGTGCAGCGCAGCGTGGCCGACTTCATCCACCCCGATGACCGCGACATCTACTTCGCCCACACCCGCAGCCTGCTCAGCCAGGGCGTGGCCAGCTGCCGTTACCGGCTGCTCGACCGCGATGGCCGTTACCACTGGCTGCAGGACGAGGCCAAGCTGCTGCGTGACGAGCGGGGCATCCCCATCGAGGCAGTCGGCCTGTGCCTGGACGTGACCGATGCCGCCCTGGCCGCCGAACGGGTGCGCGAGAGCGAGGAGCGCTACCGCATCCTGGTCGAGGACTCGCCGGCGATCATCTGTCGCTATCGCCCCGACCTCACCCTGGTCTACGCCAACCGGCCGCTGGCCCAGTACCTGGGCATCCGCCAGGAAAACCTGCCGGGCACCAGCCTGGCCAGCTACCTGTCGGCCCAGGAGCTGACCCAGTTTCGCGAGCGCCACCGCCAACTGACACCTGACGAGCCGGTCGGCACGGCGCTGGTGCGCATGGACCTGCCCGGCCGCGAGCACATCTGGTGGGTGCTGTCCGAGCGCGGGGTGTTCGACGAGCAGGGCAAGTTGCTCGAGGTGCAGGCCGTCGGCCGCGACGATACCGAGCTGCAGAAGGCCCGGCAGATGCTCAACCAGAGCGCCAAGATGGCGGTGCTGGGCGAGATGGCCACGGGGCTGGCCCACGAGATCAACCAGCCGCTCAACGTCATGCGCATCGCCCTGACCAACACCCTCAAGGGCGTGGAAAACGGCTCGGCCAACCCCGAGTACCTGAAGAACAAGCTGGGGCGTATCGAGCAGCAGATCACCCGTGCCGCGAAGATCATCAACCATATGCGCATTTTCGGGCGGCGCTCCGAGGTTGAGGACGACCTGTTCAGCCCGGACGATGCCATCGAGGGCGCCGTGACCCTGATCCGCGAGGGCGAACTGGTCCGTGACATCGACCTGACCCTGGAGCTGTGCGGTACGCCCCCGGTGCGCGGGCATGCCGACCAGCTCGAGCAGGTGATCATCAACCTGCTGGTCAATGCCAAGGACGCGCTGCTCAGCGCCCGGGACAAGCATCCGGAACTGGAGCCCCGTATCCTGCTGCGCAGTGACCGCGAGGACGACAAGGTGATCGTGCAGGTTCAGGACAACGCCGGCGGCATCGACCCGCTGTTGCTGGATCGGGTATTCGACCCCTTCTTCACCACCAAACCGGTGGGCAAGGGCACCGGCCTGGGGCTGTCGGTCAGCTACGGCCTGGTCAACCAGATGGGCGGCAAGCTGAGCGTGAGCAATCAGCAAGGCGGGGCCTGTTTCCGTATCGAACTGCCGGTGGTCGCCAACTGATATGAGCAAATGGCTGGATACGCTGTATGCCTATTGCGCGGCTGTGCTGCAGGGTGATCAGCAACTGATCGTACGGCTGCGCGAGGCCGGTTTCGATTGCCATGAAGGGGCGTGGAGCTTTCATCTGCCCGCACTGCATGCCTGGTTGTTCGGCCAGCATGGGGCGCTCGATTACCCGACCTTCCTCAAGCAGCTGTACGCCAGCGACCTTAATGAGCGCCTTGCCCGTCAGGGCGCGCAGATCGCCATTGCCGACAACCGCGGCCAGGTCAGCGAGAGCCTGTATCGTCTGCAGCGCCTGTCCTGAACAGGTGGCGGTGGCCTTCGCGGTAGAGCGCCGAGTCGGCGAAGTCCTCCGCGCCCAGTACCTGGCCGACGAGAATCAGCGCGGTACGTTTGAAGCCCCTGGCGCTGACCTTCGCCTCGATATCCGCCAGGGTGCCGATCGCCCAGTCCTGATCCGGCCAGCTGGCGCGGTGCACCACCGCGATGGGGCAGTTGGCGCCGTAGTGCGGCAGCAGCTCGGTGACGATCTTTGCCAGGTGCTGAACGCCCAGGTGGATGGCCATGGTCGCGCCGTGGCGGGCGAGATCTTGCAGCTGCTCGCCGGCCGGCATCGGCGACTTACTGGCGTAGCGGGTGAGGATCACCGTCTGTGACACCTCGGGCAGCGTCAGCTCGCTTTCCAGCAGCGCCGCGCAGGCGGCCGTGGCCGTCACGCCGGGAATGATCTCGAAGGGGATGCCCAGCGCGCGCAGGTGACGAATCTGCTCGCCGATGGCGCCATACAGCGACGGGTCGCCGGAATGCACCCGCGCCACGTCCTCGCCACGGGCGTGGGCGGCGTGCAGCAGGGCGACGATTTCATCCAGGTACAATTCGGCGGTATTGATCACCTGATGGGCCTGGTGGCCGTCGAGCACCGCCCCGGGCACCAGCGAGCCGGCGTAGAGAATCACCGGGCAGCTGCGGATCAGGCGCTGACCCTTGACGGTGATCAGCTCGGGGTCGCCGGGGCCGGCGCCAATGAAGTAGACGGTCATGGGGTTCCTGAATATGGGTGGCGGCGTCTTGTATCGACCGATGAAAATCCCGGTGGCTCGACAGGGCGTGATCCCTACCCATCGACTCGGGCTACGGCCAGGGTGGCGGCAGCGCTCTTGCGCTTGGTTATCCACAGGCGAGCGGGTCGGCCGCTCAGCTGCTCGGCCAGGGCCAGGGCGCTGGCTTCGGCGACGCCTGGCGTGCCGGTCAGCTGCAACGCCTTGGCCGAGGTCTCGGTCAGGCGCCCATGGTAACCCGCCAGCACCTCGGCGGGCAGGAAGTGGATCGGCAGGTTCAGGTGCGCGGCCAGCAGCTGCAGGCCAGGTTCAGCCGCCTTGTGGGCGCTGCTGGCCAGGGCCGTCAGCTCGGCCGTGCTCGAGCCCTGCTCGGCCAGGGTGCTGTCGAGCAAGGCCAGCAGCTCATCGCGCGAGCACTCGCGCCGGCAACCCAGGCCGGCGACGAGGATGGGCCGTTCATTCACTGCGGCTGGCGCCCAGGGCCATGGAACCAGGCGGCAGTCAGGCCCAGGGCGGCCCAGAAAACCGCGTTGGTCAGCAGCGAGGCGAGGATGAACTGATGCTCCAGCGCTTCGGGCGCCAGGCTTTCATGGGCTTCAGGCTGCGGCGCGCCGAGCAGGTGGGGCAGGGCGAGAATCGCCACACCGAGAATGCGCAGCATCCCGTTGCCGCCGAATGCCAGCAGCGCCAGGCCGGCGGCGGTCGAGGCCGCGGTGCCGATCCACCAGTACTGGCGCAGCAGCAGGTCCGCCGCGGCAGTGCCTGGCAGTTCCGGCGGCAGGCCGCTGGAGGGTGCCAGTACGAAGGTGGCGAAACCCGCCAGGCCCCAGAGCAGGCCATGCCAGGTTTTCTCGGGGGCACGCAGAGTGAACAGACCGGCGAGCATCAGCGCGAAGCCGACGGCGACGACCAGGTTGCTCAGGCCTGTGGATAACAGGCGCTGCCAGCCGTCTTCCGGGGCCCAGGCTTCGCCGTCGTGGCTATGGCCGCTCGCGCCATGGTCGTGGGCTGCGGTGGCGTCATGGCTCTGTTCGATAACTGCCGGCTCAGCGATCTCAAAGCCTTCCGCCTGCAGGATCAAAGGGGTTACCCACAGGCTCTGCAGCAGGGTCAGCACGATGGCGGCGAGCAGGCCGGCGAACCCGGCGGTCCGGGCGATACGCTTGATCATTCTGGTGCCCTCAGTGGCAGGGGAACGCGGCGCTATGCCGGGTATCGTGAGCGGCGTTGTGCAGGGCTTCGACCTCGGAGAAGCCGGCGAAGAAGATCAGCACGGCGCCCAGCACGCAGCTGCCAACGGCGAGCAGGATACGTTGCGACAGGGGGAGCGCAGAGGCGCTGGAATCAGAAAGGACACTGCTGGACATGATCGTAGACCTCAGGGGTAAACGGCACAGCAGGACACGGCGAGACAGCCCGCACGAGCAGGCAGCGATCGGCGCGTGCCCGCCCACCGCGGGTTGCCAAACAGAGGATTCAGGCCGGTCTCCGGGCTCACGACGATCGCCTTGCGGCGATAGGGATCGGCCTTCCCATGCGTGTGCACAGTGGCCAAAACGATCCTGGCATTCGCTTACCGTTGCGGGGGCAGCGCCGGACTCTAACCGGCTTCCCGTTTCACCTCACGCGCGGCGGCGTGAGACACCTGAAACAACCGGGCAAGAACACCACGAAGCGGCCAGAGCGTCAATATGCTGCAGGTCGCGCCGCGATTGACCGTTACCCAGGCTCTGCGTAGCCTTGCGGTCTTCGAGGTTCTCCATGGGTCGCCATGGAGAGGAAACCTGTTCAGAAGGCTTCTAACAGGTTCAAGAGGGAACACGGATCGCCGTGGCTGCCCCCGCAACTGTAAGCAGCGAGTGCGTCGCCAATCGCCACTGGGAGACCGGGAAGGCCGGCCGCGTGCCATGACCTGCCAGCCAGGAGACCTGCCTCGATAACGCTTTCGACAACCGGGCGGGGTGATCCGGTGATGCCTTCGCGTGAGCCCTGCTCGTGCCTGCCATCCTATTGCCCGCTCGCCGTTTCTGCAGACGCCAGGGGCCACCATGAAAACGCTCGCCAAACTTCCCGTCACCATCGTCACCGGCTTTCTCGGTGCCGGTAAGACCACCTTGCTGCGCCACATGCTGGAAAACGCCGAGGGCCGGCGCATCGCGGTGATCGTCAACGAATTCGGCGAGCTGGGCATCGACGGTGAGATTCTCAAGCAGTGCTCCATCGGCTGCAGCGAGGAAGAAGCCAACGGCCGGGTTTATGAACTGGCCAACGGCTGCCTGTGCTGCACCGTGCAGGAAGAGTTCTTCCCGGTGATGCGCGAGCTGGTGGAGCGCCGCGGCGATCTCGACCATATCCTCATCGAAACCAGCGGCCTGGCCCTGCCCAAGCCTCTGGTGCAGGCCTTCAACTGGCCGGAAATCCGCAACGCCTGCACCGTCGATGCGGTGATCACCGTGGTCGACAGCCCGGCCGTGGCAACCGGCACCTTCGCCGCCTTCCCCGATCAGGTCGATGCCCAGCGCAAGCTCGACCCCAACCTCGATCACGAATCGCCGCTGCACGAGCTGTTCGCCGACCAACTGGCCAGCGCCGACCTGGTGATCCTCAACAAGGCCGACCTGCTCGATGCCGAGGCGCTGGCCGCGGTGCGCGCCGAAGTGGCCGAGGAGCTGCCGCCGGCGGTCAAGGTGGTCGAGGCCCATGGCGGCTCGCTGCCGCTCGATGTGCTGCTGGGCCTGAACAGCGAGACCGAGCTGCATATCGAGGGCCGTCGCACCCACCACGACGATGAAGACGACGATCACGATCACGACGAATTCGACTCGTTCCACGTGGAACTACCGGAAGCACACGAGGCGCGCCTGTTGAACGCCCTGAAAGAGGTCGTCGGCAAACACGGCATTCTGCGCGTGAAAGGCTTCGTCGCCGTGCCGAACAAGCCCATGCGATTGCTGCTGCAGGGCGTTGGTCAACGCTTCGACAAGCACTTCGACCGCGCCTGGAAGCCCGATGAAGCGCGGGTGACCCGCCTGATCGTGATCGGCCAGGAACTCGATCACACGGCCATCACGGCCGAGCTGAAAGCGGCGCTGGCGTAACCGGCGCCCGTCATGCACCTGCTGCGTACCCAGCCCGGCCAGTCGCTGCCGGCCGACAGCATCGCCGACCTCGGCCAGACCCCCGCCGAGCTGGTGGTGCTGTGCACCGGTGATTCGCACCTGTCGTTGCTGGCCGAAGTCGCCCGCCATCTGCCCGAGGATTACCCCAGCCTGCGCCTGGCCAGCCCGGCGCAGCTGGGCAACAACGCCTCGGTGGACTTCTATGTCGAGCAGGTGCTCCGGCACGCCAAGGTGATCATGATTTCCGTGCACGGCGGCGTCAGCTACTGGCGCTACGGCATCGAGCGGCTGGTGGAGCTGGCAGGGCAGGGCAAGACGCTGATCCTGGTGCCGGGTTGCGATAACCCCGACCCCGAGCTCACGGCGCTGGGCAACGTGACCGCCGACGATGCCGAACGCCTGTGGCAGTACCTGCGCCAGGGCGGTGTGGATAACGCGCGGCAGTTCTTCAACTGCATCGCCGACCGTTACCTGGGCCGGGACTACGGCTGGCAGCCGCCGCACCCGCTGCCGCGGGTTGGCCTCTATCACCCGCGTATCGGCAATGCCTCGCTGCAGGACTGGCGCGGCGACTGGCGAGCGGATGCACCGGTTGCCGCCTTGCTGTTCTATCGCACCCATGTGCAGGCGGCCAACACCGCCTTCGTCGATACCTTCTGCCAGCGCCTGCAGGCCCAGGGCCTCAACCCGCTGCCCATCGCGGTGGCCAGCCTCAAGGAGGCGGCCTGCCTGGCCCAGGTCGAGGACTGGCTCGACGACGCGGGCGCCAGTCTGATCATCAACACCACCGGCTTCGCCCAGTCCAACCCGGAGTCGCCCCAGGCGCGGCCATTCCGCCGTGACGTGCCAGTGCTGCAGGCGCTCTGCGCGCTGGACAGCGAAGAACAATGGCAGGGCAACGCCCAGGGCCTCGGCCCCCGTGACCTGGCCATGCATATCGCGCTGCCGGAGCTGGATGGCCGCCTGATCACCCGGCCCATCAGCTTCAAGGGCCTGGCCTGGCGCAGCGAACGCAGCCAGAGCGATGTGGTTTGTTACCGCGCGCACCTGCCGGGCATGGATTTCGTCGCCGAACTGGCGCGCCGTCAGGCTGACCTGCAGCGCCTGCCGGCTGTGGATAAACGCATCGCCCTGGTACTGGCCAACTATCCGACCCGTGATGGCCGTATCGGCAACGGCGTCGGTCTGGATACGCCAGCGGCGGCGCTGAATATCCTCCGGGCCCTGCAAGCCCGGGGCTACCCGGTCGAGGGCCTGCCGGCCAGCGGCACCGCGCTGATTCATGGGCTGCTCGGTGGCGTGACCAACGACCTCGACAACCTCGACCTGCGGGCCTGTGCGCAGAGCCTGGCGCTGGACGACTACCAGCGCTTCTTTGCCGCCCTGCCCGAGGCCAATCGCCAGGCGGTGCTGGAACGCTGGGGCGCGCCGGAGAACGACCCGATGTTCCGCGCAGGCCGGCTGATGATCGCCGGCCTGCGTTTCGGCCTGACCTTCGTCGGCATCCAGCCGGCACGGGGTTATCAGGTCGATGCCGCAGCGGTCTACCACGACCCGGATCTGGTGCCGCCCCACGGCTACCTGGCCTTCTATTGCTGGATGCGCCACGTATACGGGGCCAACGCGGTGATCCACGTCGGCAAGCACGGCAACCTGGAATGGCTGCCGGGCAAGAGCGTCGGGCTGTCCGAACGCTGCTGGCCGACTGCGATCCTCGGTGCGCTGCCGAATATCTACCCCTTTATCGTCAACGACCCCGGCGAAGGTGCCCAGGCCAAGCGCCGCACCCAGGCGGTGATCATCGACCACCTGATGCCGCCGCTGACCCGCGCCGAGAGCTACGGCCCGCTGCGCGATCTGGAGCGCCTGGCCGACGAATACTACGACGCCAGCCAGCTCGACCTGCGCCGCGCCGCCGAGCTGCGCGGCGAGATCCTGCAGAAGGTGCGCGAGGCCAGCCTCGACCGTGAGCTGGGCCTGCAGCTCAACGACGACCCTGCCAGCTGGCTGCCGCAGCTCGACGCTTACCTGTGCGACCTCAAGGAATCGCAGATTCGCGATGGCCTGCATGTGTTTGGCGAGTCGCCAGCCGGGCAACTGCGCCGTGACACCCTGCTGGCGCTGCTGCGCATTCCACGTGGCGACGGGCAGGGCGGCAATGCCAGCCTGCTGCGTGCCTTGGCCAGCGACTTGGCACTCGATTTCGATCCCCTCGATTGCGAGATGGCGGCGCCGTGGAGCGGCCCGCGTCCTGACGTTCTGACTGGGCTGAGCGACGAGCCCTGGCGCAGTTTCGGTGACACCCGCGAGCGCCTTGAGCTGCTGGGCCTGCAGCTGATCGACGGTGGCGAATCAGTCGGCCCGCTCAGCGCAGCCGTATTGCACAACCTGCGCAGCCATATCGCCCCGCTGCTGGACGCCTGTGGTGATGCCGAAATGCGCGGCCTGCTCGATGCCCTGGATGGCCGCTTCGTGCCCTCCGGCCCGAGTGGTGCACCGAGTCGTGGGCGCCTCGACGTACTGCCGACCGGGCGCAATTTCTATTCCGTGGACGTACGCAACCTGCCCACGCCGACCGCCTGGCGCCTTGGCGTGCAGGCGGCGGATCGCCTGCTCGAACGTCACCTGCAGGATGAAGGCGACCACCTGCGCCAGCTCGGCCTGTCGGTGTGGGGCACCGCGACCATGCGCACCGGCGGCGACGATATCGCCCAGGCCATGGCCCTGATGGGCGTACGCCCGGTGTGGCAGGCCGGCAGTGGGCGGGTCGAGCGTTTCGAGGTGCTGCCCCTGGAGCAGCTCGGCCGCCCGCGGGTCGACGTGACCCTGCGGGTGTCCGGCTTCTTCCGTGATGCCTTCGCCAACCTGATCCGCCTGTTCGACGACGCCGTGCAGGCGGTCGCCGATCTGGACGAGGCGCCGGACATGAACCCGCTGTCTGCCCGGGTCTGGCAGGAAGCCCTGGCGCTGCAGGACGGCGGGCTGGACGAACTCGAGGCACGGCGTCAGGCCGGCTGGAGAATCTTCGGCTCCAAGCCGGGCGCCTATGGCGCGGGCGTGCAGAACGCCATCGAAGAGCGCCTGTGGGAAAACCGCGCGGATCTGGCCGAGGTGTACCTGAACTGGGGCGGCTACGCCTATGGCAAGGGCGTCGAGGGCGCGCCGGCCCGCGAGCAGTTCGCCGAGCGCCTGGAGCGCATGCAGGCGGTGCTGCATAACCAGGACAACCGCGAACACGACATCCTCGATTCCAACGATTACTACCAATTCCAGGGCGGCATGCTGGCGGCGGTGGAAACCCTGTGCGGCGCCAGGGTGGCCAGCTACTTCGGTGACAACAGCCAGCCCGACACCCCGCGCATCCGCACCCTCAAGCAGGAGCTGGGGCGCGTGGTGCGCGCTCGTGCGGCCAACCCGAAGTGGATCGAGGGCATGAAGCGCCACGGCTACAAGGGCGCCTTCGAACTGGCCGCGACCATCGATTACCTGTTCGCCTTCGACGCCACCAGCGAGCTGGTCGACGACCATCAGTACGCGCTGCTCACCGACGCCTACCTGATGGACAAGGGCACCCGCGATTTCATCCAGCAACACAACCCCGGCGCCCTGCAGGATATCATCGAGCGTCTGCTCGAAGCCCAGCAACGCGGTCTCTGGCAGGAGCCGGGCGAGTATCGCGAGGCGCTGGAAAACCTGTTGCTCGACAGCGAAGAAAGCTGAGTTCTGTTGGTGCGTTGGCCGCAAGGTGGCGCAAGCAGCCATTTGCAGTGGTGGGCTAAAGCCCACCCTACAGATCGTGCCAGCCTCGTAGGGTGGGCTTCAGCCCACCACTATGAGCAGGTTTGAAATCGCAGCACGACCGGCCGCTTTTGCCTTGAAGCGGCCTCCAGCGCTTTTGGAGTTTTACGAGCCCCTTCGGTTGCGGGGCGCTGATTCTGGTGTCTCACGACGCCGCGTTTATCGAGGCATTGGCGATTACCGATCGCTTGCAGTGGACGGCGCAGGATTGGCAGTACCAGCGGCTTTTGTAGCCCGAGGTCGAGCGCAGCGACACCCGGGAGGGGTGCCCCCGGTATCGCTACGCTCGACCCAGGCTACGGCGTCAGACCAGATGACGCATGCGGATGGCGGCGTCCACCAGCATGCGTTCGGTGCCAGCCCAGCCGAGGCAGCCGTCGGTGATCGACACGCCGTAGCGTAGCTCGCCGCCGAGGCTCTGGGCGCCGTCGAATAGATGGCTTTCGATCATCACCGCTCGCAGGGCGCCGTCGCCGGCCATGCGCTGGTCGAGCACGCTGCTCAGCACCTCGGGCTGGCGCAGCGGGTTCTTGCCGCTGTTGGCGTGGCTGCAGTCGACCATGATGCGCGGCGCGATGCCCTGGCGCTCCAGCTCGGCGCGCGCGGTGGCGACGCTGGCGGCATCGTGGTTCGGCCCGCCGTGACCGCCGCGCAGTACCAGGTGGGTGTCCGGGTTGCCGTGGGTGTGCACCAGCGCCGGGCGACCGTGGCCATCGATGCCGAAGTGCTGGTGGGTATGGGCCGCCGAGCGCATGGCGTCGCAGGCGATGCCGAGGCTGCCGTCGGTGCCGTTCTTGAAGCCCACCGGCATCTCCAAACCGCTGACCAGCTCGCGATGCACCTGGGATTCACTGGTGCGCGCGCCAATCGCCGCCCAGCCGAGCAGGTCGTCGAAGTAGCCGGCCACCAGCGGCTGGAGGATCTCGCTGGCCAACGGCAGGCCCAGCTCCAGCAGCTTGAGCATCAATTTGCGCGAGCGGCGCAGGCCTTCGGCCATGTCGCCACTGCCATCCAGCGCCGGATCGTAGACCAGGCCCTTCCAGCCCACCGTGGTGCGCGGCTTCTCGACGTAGGCGCGCATCACCAGCAGCAGGCGATCACCCACCCGCTGGCTGAGGGCGGCCAGGCGCTCGGCGTATTCGAGTACGGCGGCATCGTCGTGCAGGGAGCAGGGGCCGACCACTACCAACAGACGCGGGTCGTGACCATCGAGAATCGCGCGGATCGACTGGCGCTGTTGCTGTACCTGGCGGGCGAGGGCCGCGGCGAGCGGCAGTTCTTCGCGCAACTGGGTGGCGCTGGGCAGCGGCGAGGTGTGGCGGCGGGACGGCTGGGCGACCAGGTGCAGGTCGGCGGCTTTGGCGGTGGAGCGGGAATTGACGGCTACGGACATGGTGATTTCCTCGGCCGGCGCGGGCGTTACCGCGCGCGGCGCACTATCGGGCTCGATGGGATGTTCGATTGAGTGGTTGAGCGGCGTGAGCGCCGGTAAATCGCCAGCTGTAGCGGTAATAGGTCTGGTAGGTGGCGTATGTGGTCATGGTGAAATCCTCTGTGAACAATCGATGTGCCGGAAAAAACAAAACCCCCGGTCGGGAGGCCGACCGGGGGTTTCGAGAAACTGTCTGGTGGCGACCCTGAGTTGCTAGGGCGCCTGTGGGGTATCAGGCGCGCCTGTGGCTAAACCAATACCCATAAAAATACGAGGCTGCAGCGACCACGGATGCCTGGGCACGCGCGATCACGATGCAGGCTGCATCGAGGCGGGTGGCGTTCAGGATCAGGGCTGTGGACATGTGCGGCTCCGTTGAATGGGCTCGAAAGTAATCCAGGGAGCGGGGGGAATGCAAGTGCTGGAAGCGCTTGGCCGCTGTTATTCGGGTGGAGAAGGTTCTTGTGGGAGCGCGCCATGCGCGCGAAATCGCGGGCATGGACTAGGCGCCCCCACCCGCTCCCACATAAAGCCTGCTGATCGAGCGAGTATCAGGTTTCCTGCCTGCCGATCCACTTGCCCACGGTGGGTGCCTGGTAGCTATCGATCGCCGCCAACAGCGCCTCGATGTCCTGCTCGACGATCAGCATCTCGCGGTGCGGTGCCTTGACGAAGGCCTCGTCGACCATATGATCGAGAAACCCGGCGAGGCGGTCGTAGTAACCGTTGATATTGAGCAGTGCGCAAGGTTTCTGGTGGTGGCCCAGTTGTGCCCAGGTCCACACCTCGAAAAGCTCTTCCAGCGTACCGACGCCGCCGGGCAGGGCGATGAAGCCGTCCGACAGTTCGGCCATCAGCGCCTTGCGCTGGTGCATGGAGTCGACGATGCGCAGGTCATCGAGGCCGGTATGGGCCACCTCCTTTTCCCACAGCGAACGGGGGATCACACCGATCACTTCGCCGCCGGCTTCGAGCGCCGCGTTGGCCACCGCGCCCATCAGGCCGACCGAGGCGCCGCCGTACACCAGGCCGATGCCGGCTTTGGCGAGGGTCTGGCCGAGGTGGGTGGCCGCCTGGAGATAGACGGGATTGGTGCCCGCATTGGAACCGCAGAAAATGCACAGGCGCATCTGTATCTCCCTGAATAAAGCGCGAACGAAGCCGCCGACCATAGCAGATCAGCCGCGTGTCCTTCGACCACCCGCTGTTACAATGGCGCCTTTGCCCAGCCGGACTGCCCCATGACCGACACCGTCCATTTCCCCCTCGCCGCCGTGGTCGGTGCCGACTCCCTGAAGCTGGCGCTGTGCCTGGTGGCGGTCGACCCGGCGATTGGCGGCGTGCTGATCGAAGGGCCGCGGGGCATGGCCAAGTCGACCCTGGCCCGTGGCCTGGCCGCGCTTCTGGAAAGCGGCGTGTTCGTCACCCTACCGCTGGGCGCCAGCGAAGAGCGCATCGTCGGTACCCTCGACCTGGACGCGGCCCTGGGCGAAGGCCGCGCGCAGTTCTCGCCGGGGCTGCTGAGCAAGGCCGATGGCGGCGTGCTGTACGTCGATGAGGTCAACCTGCTGCCCGATCATCTGGTCGACCTGCTGCTCGATGCGGCGGCCAGCGGCGTCAACCATGTCGAGCGCGACGGCATCTCTCACCGGCATAGCGCGCGCTTCGTCCTGATCGGCACCATGAACGCCGAAGAGGGCGAGCTGCGCCCGCAACTGCTCGACCGCTTCGGCCTCAACCTGGCCCTGGATGGCCAGCCGCAGCCGGCTGCGCGGGCCGAGATCGTCCGCCGTCGCCTGGCTTTCGATGCCGACCCCCAGGCCTTTATCGCCAGGTGGGCCGAGCAACAGCAGGCGCTGGTCGAGCGTTGTGAGCGGGCGCGCCGGCACGTGGCGGGTATTCCCCTCGATGACAGGGCGCTCGACGCCATCACCGAACGCTGTTTCGCCGACGGCGTCGACGGTATGCGTGCCGATCTGGTCTGGCTGCGCGCCGCCCGTGCCCATGCGGCCTGGCGCGGCGCCGATGCCATCAGCGAGGAAGATATCGAGGCCGTGGCCGATTTCGTGCTGCGTCATCGTCGGCGCCACACGCCGCCCCAGCAGCAGGCTCAGCCACCGGCCAGCCCGCCAACCCAGGCGTCGAGCGAACAGCCAGCAGCCGGCGAGGGCAATTGGGGCGAGCTGCCGGCGCAGGCGCAACGTACCGGCGAGCGCCGTGAGCCGCCGCGCTGGGCAAAAAAGCCCTAGGCATTCCCCCGCGTGCCAGGGCGGGGACGGATGCCAGACCGACACCGGGCAAGCAGGCAGGCGGGCGCAGCGGTGCCAAACGGCGCGGTGATAGCGGCCCTATCGACTGGCTCGCCACATTGCTGCAAGGCAAGCCCAGGCGTCGTGCCGATCTGCAGCGCCGACCGCGCAGCGCCGCCCCTACGCAGCTATGGCTGATCGTCGTCGATGCCTCGGCCTCGACCCGGCGCCACGGCGCTCTGAGCAAGGCCAAGGGCTTGCTGGCCGAACTGTTCGAGCGTGCTTACCGGGAGCGCGCGCGAATTGCCGTACTCGACGCCCATGGCGCCCAGCCGCAGTGGCACTGGCAGGGTCAGAAAGCCTCTAGTGCTCTGCAGCAGTGGTTGAGCGAGCTCGGTGCCGGCGGCGGCAGCCCGCTGATCCCGGCCCTGCAGCAGGCCCACGACTGGCTGCAGCGCCGGCAACGCCTCAAGCCCGGCGAGCAGCAACGCCTGCTGGTGATTACCGATGGGCGCCTGCGTGAGTGGCCGGCGCTGTCCATCAGCCCTTGTCCCGCCACCCTGGTGGATATCGAATGCGCGCCGATCCGCCTGGGGCGAGCCGTGCAACTGGCGGGTGAGCTGGGGGCGGACTACCTGCATATCGAAGGGCTGCCCCAGCTATCACGGTTCTGAGCGTTCCTGGCCGGCACGGCGTTGACGTAGACTGGCGCGCTAATTCAGCGACAGGGCCTTTCCTCGATGCACACCCTCGACCAATTGCGTTCCGGCCAGCTCAAGGGCATTTGCCGCCTGGATCTGTCCGCGGCGCTCACGCAGTTTCCCGAGGAAATCTTCACCCTGGCCGACAGCCTGGAAGTGCTTAACCTGAGCGATAACCAGCTCAGTGACCTGCCCGAGGATCTGCACCGGTTGCATCGCCTGCAGGTGCTGTTCTGCTCGAACAACCGCTTCGAGCATGTGCCCGAGTCGGTGGGGCGCTGCCCGTCGCTGCGCATGGTCGGCTTCAAGTCCAACCGTATCCGCGAGCTGTCCGCCAGGGCGCTGCCGTCGCGCCTGCGCTGGTTGATCCTGACCGACAACTGCCTGGAAACCCTGCCCGCCGAGCTGGGCGACTGCAGCGAGCTGCAGAAGCTGATGCTGGCTGGTAATCGCCTGCGTGAATTACCGGCGAGCCTGGCGCGGCTGCGCAAGCTGGAGCTGTTGCGCATCGCTGCCAACCAGCTGCCCGCGTTGCCGGATTTCCTGCTGCAACTGCCCAGCCTGGCCTGGCTGGCCCATGCCGGAAACCCCTTCGATGGCGCGGGCGCAGCCGAATCCCACACGCCCGATGTGCGCTGGGCCGACTTGCAGCTGGGCGAGGTACTGGGCCAGGGCGCGTCGGGCATCATCCACCGCGCCGACTGGCAGCGGGCCGATGGCCAGCGCCAGGCCGTGGCCCTGAAGCTGTTCAAGGGGCAGATGACCAGCGATGGCACGCCGCAGAGCGAAATGGCCGCGTGCCTCACGGTCGGCCAGCATGCCAATCTGATCGGCGCGATCGGCCGCGTCGTCCAGCACCCACAGGGCGAGCAGGGCTTGTTGCTGAGCCTGGTCGAGCCGCGTTTCCGCATCCTCGCCGGGCCGCCGAGCCTGGAAAGCTGCAGCCGCGATGTTTATCCGAGCGACTGGCGCGTGCCATTCATGAAGGCGCTGCGGGTGGCCTGCGGCATCGCCTCGGCGCTGCGACACCTACACGAGCGGGGCGTCACCCATGGCGATCTCTATGGCCATAACATCCTGATCGATGAGGCCGGTAACGCGCTGCTCGGTGATTTTGGCGCGGCGTCTTTGCTGCCTGCCGCGGCGTCGGCAAAACAGGCGTTGCTGCAGCGCATCGAGGTGCGGGCGTTCGGCATTCTGCTCGAGGAACTGCTGCAGCGCTGCGACGTGCCGGTTGAGCATGGGGCGCAGTTGGCCAAGCTGATTCGGCGCTGCCAGCAACCGGAGGTCGGCGCCCGCCCAGACTTCGTCGAGATTGATGGGGCGCTGGCAGATCTGCACGGACACCAAGCTTGAGTTACTCGGTATAGCGCAGCACCAGTAATTCGCGGCCGAGGCTGTCTTTGAACAGCTCGCGAACCTGAGAGATGTTTTCCTCGCCGGCATACAGGCGTACCAGCAGGTCGAGCAGGGTCGAGCCCTGCTGCGCGTCAAGCGCGTGCGTGCGTCGGAAGGCGATCAGGCTGGCGCCAAGGCCGAACAGCCGGTAGCCGTAGTTATCTTCCAGGTGCTCGGCCAGGCGGAAGTTTTCCATCGGCGACAGGTCACAGGAGAAGTAGCCGTTGGCAAACCCATAGAGCGACTCGCAAGCGCGCTGCGCCGGAATACGCAGCAGGTAACATTCGCTGTCGAGTTGCGAGGCCAGATCCTTATTGGCGGCCTGCAGTTCTGACAGGCTCTCTTCGTTCAGGCGCAGATCCTTGGCGAAGATGCTGTCGAACGAGGTTTGCGGAAGCAGGCGCAGAAAGCCCAGGCGGCGAATATGCAGACGTTGCGCCACGGTCAGGTCTTCCCGCGGATAGCCGTCTTCCAGCCAGCCCGGCTCGATACCGGCGGACTCCAGCCAGTCGCCGCTGTCGAGGTCGTGGTAGTGGCTGGCGTGCATCGAGGTGTAGAGCGCCTGGCCGAGATCTTCCAGGGTAAACAGGTGCTGATGGCCGGCTGGCGCCTCGTCGTACGCCCTGAGCAGTTCAGCCTGGCGGGCCGTGAGCCCGGTAGCACTGGCCGAGCAGGCTGTCGTCGGCTTGGGGATCGAGTTCGAGTCGCATGGCAGGCCCACCGAGATTGAGTGGCTTGCATCATAGCGTGGCCGTTACGTCATCGGCTCATCCAGCGAACGCTTCGACGACTCCGGCAGCGCCAGGCCGCCGGCCAGGGCAAGCAGGGCGATGGCGATCAGGTAGAAGGCCGGCGACATGCGGTTGCCGGTCGCCTCGATCAGCCAGGTGGCTACCAGCGGCGCAGTGCCACCGAACACCGTATAGGCCAGGTTGTAGGTGAAGGCCGAGGCGGTGTAGCGCACCCGGGTGGGAAATTGTTCGGAAAGCAGCACCGCAGTGACCACACCGCAGATTACCGCGCCGACGGCCAGCAGCATGGCGCCAATGGCCGATGCCCACAGGGCGCCGGAGGCGGCCAGGGTGAAGGCAGGGTACACCGCGACGATCAGCGCGATACCGGCGGTGAGGATGGTACGTCGACGGCCGACGCGATCCGAGTAGCGGCCCACGAATGGGCACAGCAACGCGGCGAAGAACAGCGCCATCAGGCTGGCGAGCAGTGCCGTCGGCCGCGCCGCGCCACCGACCACCTGCATGTAGGTGGTCAGGTAGGTGGTGAACATGTAGAACGACAGCGCCGTGGCGGAGATGAACGCCGACAGGCACAGCACGGTGGCGCCGTGCTCGCGCAGGGTTTCGCGCAGCGGCGAATGCTCGGGATGAGGTTGCGCCGCCAGGGCCTGGAAGGCCGGCGACTCGTCCAGGCGCAGGCGCATGTACAGGCCGACCAGGCCCAGGGGCGCGGCGATCAGGAACGGCACGCGCCAGCCCCAGGCTTGCATCTGCGCCTCGTCCAGCCAGATGCCCATGCCGAACACCAGCCCGGCCGCGCAGGCGAAGGCGGCGAAGGTGGAGACCGGCACGAAGCTGCCGTAGCGGGCCTTCTGCTCGGTGGGCGCATGCTCCATCACGAAGGCGCAGGCGCCGGCGTATTCGCCGCCCGCTGAGAAGCCCTGCAGGCAGCGCGCCAGGGCCAGCAGCAGCGGCGCGACCAGGCCGATGCTGGCGTAGGTGGGCAGCAGGCCGATCAGGGTGGTGGCGCCGGCCATCAGCAGTACGGTGATCGACAGCACGCGTTTGCGGCCGATACGGTCGCCAAGAATGCCGAACACGATGCCGCCCAGGGGGCGCAGGGCGAAGGACACGGCGAACACCGCAAAGGTCTGCAGCAGCGCCAGGGTCGGGTTGCCCGGCGGGAAGAACAGCGAGGCGATGGTCACGGCGAGAAAGCCATAGACCGCGAAGTCGAACCATTCGACGAAGTTGCCGATGGCCGAGGCGGCGATCACCTTGCGCAAGGTGCCGAGATCGACCGGCTTGGCCGGCTGTGGATAAGTCGTGACGCTCATGGCGGCCTCCGCGCGATTACTCCAACGTGCGGACGCGCCTGGCTCGGACCTTGGCGTCCATCTGTGGATAACCTACGTGGCTCGCCGGGCACGGCGGGATTCGAGTGCGACCTGGGAGTAGTCGTGAGCGACAGGGTTTGTGCGTAAGCGCTTTAGGGCTGCCGAATCACCGATCTCGCGGCGTGATCGCTGGTGGATAAGCTTCGCGTTATCCACCCTACGAGCTGGCACCGCCATCTTGTGGGAGCGGGCCATGCCCGCGCATCGCGGGCATGGCCCGCTCCCACAAAAGAACGGCGCAATTCCTCTGCCGGAGTTCGGGTCGAGCGCAGCGACACCCGGGACATCACCCACAAAAAAGCCGACCCTAAAGTCGGCTCTTTTGCATTGCCGTGAAGCTTACAGCGCGTCGCGGCTGCTGGCGCCATCGACCAGGCGGGCGATCTGCAGCGGGTTGGCGTTCTTCAAGGCGTCCGGCAGCAGGGCGTCCGGGCAGTTCTGGTAGCACACCGGGCGCAGGAAGCGGTCGATGGCCAGGGTGCCGACGGAGGTGCCGCGAGCATCGGAGGTCGCCGGGTACGGGCCGCCGTGGACCATGGAGTCGCAGACTTCCACGCCGGTCGGGTAGCCGTTGAACAGCACGCGGCCGACTTTCTGCTCGAGCAGCGCGAACAACTCTTCGCTGCCGGCCAGGTCGCCCGGCTCGGTGAGCAGGGTCGCGGTCAGTTGACCGTGCAGGCCGTCGATGGCTTTCAGCAGCTCGGCCTTGTCGGCCACTTCGACGACGATGGTGGTCGGGCCGAAGACTTCTTCCTGCAGCAGTTCGTCGCCGTTCAGCAGCAGGCTGACGTCAGCCTTGAACAGCTGCGGGCGCGCCTGGTTGCCTTCCTGCTTGGCGCCGGTCAGGTGGGTGATGCCGGAATGCGCATTCAGCGCTTCCAGGCCTTTCACGTAGCTCTTCAGGGTGCCGGCGTTGAGCATGGTCTGCGGCTGCTGCTCGGCCATCTTGGCGGTGAAGCTTTCCAGGAAGGCGCTGAATTCCGGCGAACGGATACCGATCACCAGGCCCGGATTGGTGCAGAACTGGCCACAGCCCATCACCACGGAACCGGCCAGCTCGCCGGCGATCTTCTCGCCACGGGCCTTGGCGGCTTCGGGCAGCAGGATGACCGGGTTGATGCTGCTCATCTCGGCGAACACCGGGATCGGCTGCGGGCGTGCCGCGGCCATGTCGCAGAGGGCGCGACCGCCTTTCAGCGAGCCGGTGAAGCCGACCGCCTGGATGGCCGGGTGCTTGACCAGCGCCTCGCCAACGCCCGAGCCGTAGATCATGTTGAACACGCCTTTGGGCATGCCGGTTTTCTCGGCGGCGCGCAGAATGGCTTCACCCACGTGGGCGGCGGTGGTCATGTGGCCGCTGTGGGCCTTGAACACCACCGGGCAACCGGCGGCCAGGGCGGCGGCGGTGTCACCACCGGCGGTGGAGAAGGCCAGGGGGAAGTTGCTGGCGCCGAACACGGCGACCGGGCCCAGGCCGATGCGGTACTGGCGCAGATCCGGGCGCGGCAGCGGCTGGCGATCCGGCAGGGCGCGATCGATACGCGCGCCGTAGAAGTCACCGCGGCGCAGCACCTTGGCGAACAGGCGCATCTGGCCGCTGGTACGGCCGCGCTCGCCCTGGATACGGGCGGTCGGCAGGGCGGTCTCGCGGGTTACGGTGGCGACGAATTCGTCACCCAGGGCGTCCAGCTCGTCGGCGATGGCGTCGAGGAACGCGGCGCGCTTCTCGGCCGACAGGCTGCGGTAAGTCGGGTAGGCAGCAGCGGCTGCCTTGGCGGCGCCGTCGACTTCTTCAGGTGTGGCCTGGATGAAGTCGTAGGGCAGGGCTTCACCGGTGGTAGCGTCATGACTCTTGTGAACGACGGAGCCGGCTGCGCTGAACGCGCCGCCGATGATGTTGTGGCCGATGGTAGCGGGCATTGTTAGCTCCTGTTGAGGACGTATGAACACGTGCGAAAGGCTTTGATTGTACGATGTCTGATCAGTTGCGCAAGTGTGGCGCGCAACTTGACCCTCGATGCGCAACGGATGCGCACTCGACGTTCGCCTAGCGGTGCACTCGCATCTGCCCAGGATCCGGTTACCGGCAATGCCGGCAACCGCGTTTGCCGCCTTTACAGGCCTACGTCCGGCAACGGCGGCCGGTTGGCCAGTGCCTTGGCCATGATGGCTTCGACATGGGCGCGATCCTCGCCGCGCAGCGGCAGGCGCGGTGGGCGGGTGAGTTCGCGGCCACGGCCGGCGATGGCCTCGCAGAGCTTGATGCACTGCACCAGATCGGCCCGTGCATCGAGGTGCAGGATCGGCATCAGCCACTCGTAGATCGGCATGGCTTCGGCGAAGCGGCCGGCCTTGCACAGGCGAAAGATGGTTTCGCCTTCCCTGGGGAACACGTTGCTCATCCCCGACACCCAGCCTTCGGCACCGACGGCCAGGCTTTCCAGCACCACGTCGTCGAGGCCGGCGAACAGCACGAAGCGGTCGCCGACCTCGTTGCGCACGTCGATGAAGCGACGGGTATCGCCGGAGCTGTCCTTGAAGCACACCACGTTGTCGCAGTCGGCCAGGGAGATGAGGATGTCCGGCGTCACGTCGTTCTTGTAGATGGGCGGATTGTTGTAAACCATCAGCGGCACGTCGGCATGCCGGGCCACGTAGCGAAAGTGCTCGGCGGTCTCATGGGGCTTGGCGCCGTAGACCAGGGCGGGCATCAGCATCACCCCGTCGACGCCGGCCTGGCGCACCAGGTTGGCGGTCTTCGCGGCGCTGACGCTGGTGAATTCGGCGACCCCGCAGATCACCGGCACGCGGCCTTTGGCGGCGTCCACCGCGACCTCGGTAACGGCGATCTTTTCCTCGGCGCTGAGCGAGGTGTTCTCGCCCACCGAGCCACATACCACCAAGCCCGATACGCCATCGCGAATCACGTTGGAGATGACCTTGTGGGTTTCTTCCAGGTTGAGGGAGAAATCGTCGTTGAATTGGGTGGTAACGGCGGGGAAAACACCGCTCCAGTTGACTGCTCTGCTCATGCTTGGCTCCAGGAATGGACGGCTGATGGGGCAATGGTGAGTATTTCGTATACGATTTATGAAGCAATGCCCGTGCCGGCCCGCGTGGTCCGCTGCAAGCCAGGTGCTTGAGCCTTTGTCATCTCGACCGGTGCGGCTGGCTGCCGTGAGCCTGTTACGCAAGGGAGCGGTTGCCACGGTGTTGCGCCCAGGTGGTGCGCTAGCGTGGGTGGGAAAGGCGAAACTGGCTTGGTGTCAGCCCGGTGAGCGCGCGGAACTGGCGGCTGAACGCGCTGTGATCCGTGTACCCGCAGCGCAGGGCGATCTCGGTGATCGGCAGGTCCTGCAGCAGCAGGCGGCTGGCCTCGCCCAGGCGCGCCTTGTGGATCATCTGCCGCGGGGTAAGCTGGAAGATGCGCTTGCAGTGCCGCTCCAGCTGCGCCACCGAAAGCCCCGCCAATGCAGTGAGCTCGGCCAGGCTGATCGGCCGGGCGAAGTGTTCGCGGATATGGGCGTCCACCGCCGCCAGTTTCGGGTATGCCGGGTGGCTAGACTGCGGCAGCTGCACGTCGCGGGAGATACCGGCCAGGCCGATGATCGCGCCTGCCGGGTTGCGCAGGGCCAGCTTGTGGGTCAGGCACCAGACCGGCTGGTTGCCGTAATAGAGGTGCAGTTCCAACTGGTCGTCGAGCTGGCTGCCATCCTCCAGCACCCGCCGGTCCTGCGCCGTGTAGGAGGGGCCGAAGCTCGCCGGAAACACCTGTTCGGCGGTCCGGCCCAGCAGGCCTTGCTTGCTCCTGGCGCCCAGGCGTTGCACCAGGGTCTGGTTGACCAGCGCATAGCGGGTCGCGGTGTCCTTGATGAAGAACACCAGGTCGGGCATCACATCGAGCAGCGGTTCGATCTGCCGCAGGCTACCCAGCAATGCGGGCAAATCGTCGTGAAGGGCGGTGGGCAGCGGGCTTTGCATGGCGTCTGCGGATTGACCGGAAGGCGCTGAGCCTAGCGCGTCCTACCGGCATGGAAAAATGTACCGTTTGGTTAATTTTTGCGTGCCATGTGGCTCTTTTCGGTGCACACTAAAAACCATACAAAATATTACCGTCAGCATCGTCGGCTATCGTCTGATAACCGCGCCGATGTTGTGTCTTCGTGCTTTTGTGAAATGGGATTCAACGATGGAGAAGGGTAAGGGTGCCGCAGGCGGCACACGGGCGCTGTTGCTGATCATCGGCGTTTTGATCGCGCTGGTCGGCGTCGTCCTGCTTGGCGGCGGCGGGTATCTGGCCAGCCTGGGTGGCAGCCCGTACTTTCTATTCATGGGCGTGGCCCTGGCAGCCGGCGGTGCGCTGATCGCCGTGCGCAAACCGATAGGCGCCTGGGTGGTCGCGCTGGCCATGCTCGCCACTGTCGTGTGGGCGCTGGTGGATGTCGGCCTGGTGTTCTGGCCGTTGTTCTCGCGCCTGTTCACCTTTGGGGTGATCGCCCTGGTCGTCGCGCTGATCTACCCGACGCTGAAAAAGGCCGCCGGCGATCACGGCGGCCGTGGCGCCTATGCCCTGGCAGCCGTGCTGGCGGTGGCGCTGGTCGCCGGGTTCGGTGCGACCTTCGTGCCTCATCCCAGCGTGGCGGCCAGTGGTGACGGCCCGGCCGTGCAGCCGGTCGACCCGGACCAGGCGCAGAAGAACTGGGAGCACTACGGCAATACCGCGGGTGGCAGCCGTTTCGCCGCGCTCGACCAGATCACCCGAGCCAACGTGAAGGATCTGCAGGTCGCCTGGACCTACCATACCGGTGACGTGGCCGAGAGCAACGGCAATGGTGCCGAGGACCAGCTGACCCCGCTGCAGGTCGGCGACAAGGTGTTCATCTGCACCCCGCACAACAACCTCATCGCCCTGGATGCCGACAGTGGTCGCGAGTTGTGGCGCAACGATATCAACGCCCAGTCCTCGGTGTGGCAGCGTTGCCGTGGCCTGGCCTACTTCGATGCCGACGCGCCGCTGCAGCAGCCCAGCGCTGCCGGTGCCGCCGCGGTGCCGAGCGTGGCTATCGCGGAGGGTGCCAACTGCCGCCGTCGTCTGCTGACCAATACCATCGATGCCCGCCTGATCGCAGTGGATGCCGACACCGGCGCGCTGTGCGAAGGCTTTGGCGACAACGGCCAGGTCGACCTCAAGGCCGGCCTGGGCGCTGCGCCGGATCCGCATTACCAGCTCACCTCGCCACCGCTGCTGGCCGGTACCACCGTGGTGGTGGGTGGCCGCGTGGCCGACAACGTGCAGACCGACATGCCGGGCGGCGTGATCCGCGGTTTCGACGTGGTGACCGGCGCCATGCGCTGGGCATTCGACCCTGGCAATCCCGAGGATCGCCAGGCACCGGCCGACGGCCAGAGCTACGTGCGCAGCACGCCGAACGCCTGGGCGCCGATGTCCTACGATCCGGCGATGAACACCGTATTCCTGCCCATGGGCAGTTCCTCGACCGACCTCTATGGCGCCGAGCGTACCGAGCTGAACCACAGGTACGGCGCGTCCATCCTCGCGCTGGACGCCACCACCGGCGCGGAGAAGTGGGTCTACCAGACCGTGCACAACGACCTCTGGGACTTCGACCTGCCGATGCAGCCCAGCCTGATCGACTTCCCCCAGGCCGACGGCAGCAAGGTGCCGGCCGTGGTGATCGGCACCAAGGCCGGGCAGATCTACGTGCTCGACCGCGCCACTGGCCAGCCGCTGACCGAGGTGCGCAACGTGCCCGTCAAGGCGGCGGACATCAAGGGCGAGCAGTACGCGCTGGAGCAGCCGCTGTCGGTGGGCATGCCGCAGATCGGCGCGCAGACCCTGACCGAATCGGACATGTGGGGCGCCACGCCCTTCGACCTGATGCTCTGCCGCATCAGCTTCAAGCAGATGCGTTACGAGGGCCTGTACACCGCGCCGGGTACCGACGTGTCGCTGAGCTTCCCCGGCTCCCTGGGCGGAATGAACTGGGGCAGCCTGTCCACCGACCCGGTCAATGACTACATCTTCGTCAACGACATGCGCCTGGGCCTTTGGGTGCAGATGATCCCGGCAGAGAACCGTGGCCCGGCCTCGTCCGGCGGCGAGGCGGTGAACACCGGTATGGGCGCGGTACCGCTCAAGGGCACGCCCTATGCAGTCAACAAGAACCGCTTCCTGTCGCTGGCCGGTATTCCCTGCCAGGCGCCGCCGTTCGGCACCCTGACCGCCATCGACATGAAGACCCGCAAGATCGCCTGGCAGGTACCGGTCGGCACCGTCGAGGACACCGGTCCGCTGGGCATCAAGATGCGCCTGCCCATGCCGGTCGGCATGCCGACCCTGGGCGGCTCCCTGGCCACCCAGTCGGGCCTGGTGTTCTTCGCCGGCACCCAGGATTACTACCTGCGCGCCTTCGATAGCGGCACCGGCAAGGAAGTCTGGAAACAGCGCCTGCCGGTGGGCAGCCAGGGCACGCCGATGACCTATGTCTCACCCAGGACCGGCAAGCAGTTCATCGTGGTGACCGCCGGCGGCGCCCGCCAGTCGCCGGACCGCGGCGACTACGTGATCGCCTACGCGCTGCCGTAAGTTCGCCGGCGTGTTAACAGAGGCCGCATCCCTGACGGGATGCGGCCTTTTTCATGTCGGCGCTTCATGGGCGGGTAAGGTCGGGTGCTCTGCCCCTAAGCACAGGCAATCGGGTTATCCACACCCGGCGGGAGCCCTGATCCCGGGCGAAGCGACGGTGGTTACCCGGCAAAACCTCGGCGCGGGCCATTTGCCGCAAGGTCGCGGCTTCTGCAGGATCGCGTCAGATCAGCGATTGCCAGGCACGCGCTGCGATGCAGGTTGACCAGCAGCTGCGCGTCACCGCCAGCCGGGTGCCGGAGAGCAGCATCCTGTGGATGATTCGAGGCGAAATGGGATGAAGGGCAACGGGAAGAAAGGCTGAACGCCAGATAGCAGAAGGGGGAGCCGAAGCTCCCCCAAATCTTGTTCGAATCATCGTTCTTATTAGTGCTACCGGCCTGTTGTTCTTGTTTTAGCCGAGGCCTCCAAAGGAGGCCAAGAGCGAACGGATTTGTTTGGACGCTGATGTTGCCGTGATCCTGAGATCCAACCCGTCTGTCGCTGCCTTGCAAAGCAGTTTTATTGTTCTCGACCCGGTTGCGGTACAAGCCCGAGGGCGGTCCTCTCCAAAGAAATCAGTTAGCTGCGTCTCTGCGTTCTTGTCTTTCTTATGCTAGAGCCGTTGTCTTGTTCTTGTTATCAGATGTGTCTTGTTATTTTTGTTGTGCGAGACATAGAGCATAACCTGTGCCAGTTTTAGAATATCTATATTTATCAATCACTTAGTGTTTTCTGCGTTTTTCAGAATGGGCTTCGGAGCACAAAAGCGTTACCGCACTACCCGTTTTGTTACCGTTTGATGTGTGCTGCCCGGGCGGAAGGGGAGAAAACAGGATTCATTCCCATCTCAGCCGCTCTGGGACGCTTCTTCCAGCCTGATGAGGGTGTCGATGCGTGCCGGGCTGTAGGGCGGCCGGGGCGCCGTTGGCTGCCAGCCGAACAGATGTTGGGCAGCGGCACCGCATACCCGGCCCTGGCAGGCGCCCATGCCGCAGCGGGTTGCCAGTTTCGCCTCGCGCCAGCTGCCATGCGTGTGCACGGCACCATAGGGCACGTCTTCGCAGCGACAGAGCAGGGTGTTCGGTTCGGCCAGGCGCTTGATGGCCGGATCGAGGGCGAAGTAGCGCAGCAACGCAGCGGCAAAACGCTGCCAGCGGGCGCGGGCCGGCCACAGCCGCCGCGCGGCCTCGCGGTTGCCGGCCGCGACATGCCCGGCGATGCGCCCCTCGACCAGCGCCAGCTCGCTGCCACCGAAGCCGGTGCATTCGCCGGCTGCATGGATGCCCGCCACGCTGGTCGCCTGCCAGGTATCCACGGCAATGGCGTTGTTACCCAGTGCACAGCCAAGGGCCTGTCCCAGCTCGGTGTTGGCGATCAGGCCGAAGCCGCAGGCCAGCCGCTCGCATGCCAACTCCTCGACCTGGCTGCCACGCTGCAGGCGCACGCCTTCCAGGCGCTCCGTGCCCAGCGCAGCGATGACTCGCGTGCCGGGGCGATAGCCGCGATCGAACAGGCCGAAGGACTGCAGCCATTTGTGCGGCCAGCGCGGCAGTTGCAGGGCGAAGGCAGCGACGGCAGCGGCGGGCGCCTGCTCGGCAATGCGCAGCACGCGGCCGCCAGCCTGTTTTGCGCTGCTTGCGCTGGCCAGCAGCAGCGGGCCGCTACCGGCGATCACGGTGCGCTCGCCTGCCACCGGCAACCCGCCCTTGATCAGCGCCTGCAAGCCGCCGGCGCCGGTAACACCGGGCAGCGTCCAGCCGGGAAAGGGCAGTAACAACTCCCGCGCGCCGGTGCACAGGATCAACCGCTGGTAGCCGATCACCCAGCCGCGCCCGGCATCCTCGACCAGCAAGGCGGCGCTGCCGGCTCTGGCCACCACGCGCGTGGCGGCATGGCGCTCGATGGTGGCGTGGTTATCCACAGCGTCGCGCAGCCGGTGCGCCTGGGCGGGCACCCTGGCCCCAGCGCCCTGACGCCAGATCTGCCCGCCGGGCAGTGGGTTGTCGTCGATCAGCACCACCCGGGCGCCATCCCTGGCCGCGGCCAGGGCGGCGGACAGGCCGGCCGGGCCCGCACCGATGATCAGCACCTCGGTGCTGCGGTTCATGGCCGGGTCTCCACTTGCATGCCGTCGCGGCACAGGGTCTGGCAGGCCAGGCGACGCAGGCCGTCGATGGTCACCCGGCATTCCTGGCACACGCCCATGCCGCACAGCGGCGCCCGCCGCCCGCCGCTCACCGAGGTGCGCGCACTGCCATCGCCGCCCAGCGCCAGGGCGGCGGCCACCGTGGTACCGGGCGCCACCCTGAGCGGTCGGCCGTCGAGATGCAGGTCAGGCATGGGCGGGTGCTCCGAGGTAACGCAGCGGTGAATAGGCGGCCGCGGGTATCGGCGTGGCCTCGTTGAACAGCAGGGCGGCGAGCAGATCGGCAGTACCCGGCGCAGCGGTAACACCCAGCCCTTCGTGGCCGACCGCCAGCCACAGGCCAGGCTGCGCCGGGTGCTCGCCGATCAGCGGCATGCCGTCGGGCGTGGCGGCGCGAAAGCCCGCCCAGGCGCGGATGCCATTGAGTCGTGCCAGCCCCGGCGCGTAGCTCGCGGCGTGCTTGAGCATGCGCGCCAGCAGCCAGCCATCCACCTCGGGGTCCTGGTTGTCGAACTGCCGTGAGGTGCCGATGAACAGCTGGCCGGTCGGCCGAGGCTGGATATTGCAGGCCACCGAGGCGCCACTGCTGTTGTGCACACTGGTCAGGTAGCTCAGCTCGGTAATGGTGTGGGTGACCGGGTGCGGGTAGCGGTCGGTGATCAGCAGGTGGCCTTTCTTCGCCGTGATGGGCAGCGCCGGGCATAGCTCCACGGCCTGGATGCCGTTGGCCAGCAGCACGGCATCGGCGCCCAGCCAGTGGCCGTCTTCCAGGCGCACGCGGTTGCCGGCCAGCTCGACCACCCGTGCGCGGCGCTGGCGTATGCGCGGCTCGTCGAGCAGCCAGCGCGCGGTATTCGGCGCGTAGAGAATGCCGTCGTCCGGCAGGCGCAGGGCGCCATGCAGGCCTTCGCGCAGGATCGGCTCCAGCGCCTGCAGCGCGTGGCCGGGCACCATCTCGCAGCGGATACCTTCACCGCGCAGGTTGATGCACTTGGCTTGCGCGCTCGCCAGTTCTTCTTCGTTGGCGGCCAGCCACAGCGTGCCGTTGTTGCGATACGCGCAGTCGTCGGGCAGTTGCGGGCCCAGCTCGCGCCAGCGGCGCACCGAGTAGCGGCTGATGTCCAGTTCGGCCTGGTTGTCGTCGAGCACCAGCAGGTGGCCCATGCCGGCGGCGGTGGCGCCGTGCAGGCCGGCGTCGATCACCAGCACCTGCTGGCCGCGGCAGGCCAGTTCGCGGGCGCAGGCGGCGCCGATGATGCCGGCGCCGATGACGATCACATCGGCGACCCGCGTCGGCGTCACGGGCGGATGCCCCAGGCGAACGGGTCGTCCTGTTCGAGCAGCAGGGTGGCCTCGGCGCTGATATGGGCGCGACCGCGGATGGTCGGAATCACCTTGTCGCCCAGCCACTGGTACGAGCCTTCGAACAGGCTGCCGATCACGCTGGCCTGGCGCCAGATTTCGCCGGGCTGCAGCTTGCCATCGGCGGCCAGGCAGGCCAGCTTGGCACTGGTGCCGGTGCCACACGGAGAACGGTCGTAAGCCTTGCCCGGACACAGCACGAAATTCCTGCTGTGGGCTCGCAGCGAAGCTGCTGCGCTCGATGATGCGGCGTTGGGAACTGGCGAAAAATGCTCATTTACGGCCAGTAAACTGCGCTTTTTCGCCAGCTCCCGCCTTGCCTCCTCTTCGCTCGCGACGCTTGGCTGCGAGCCTTCCGGCTGTTCATTTTCGGCAAACAGCTCGATATGGTCGATCAGGCCGCCGTCTTCACCGCCAATGCCCTGGTCTTGCAGCGCTTTCTGCACCGCGTGGGTGTAGGCGGTCAGCGCTTCGACGTTGTCGCCGGCGATGCGTTGGCCGTGGTCGGCGATCAGGAAGAACCAATTGCCGCCCCAGGCGATATCGCCGCGCACCAGGCCGTAGCCCGGCACCTGCAGCTCGACGGCCTGGCGATAGCGGTAGGACGGCACGTTGCGCACGCTCACCGAGCGGTCCCCATGCAGGGTCGCCTCCACGGTGCCCACCGGCGTTTCGATCCGGTGCACACCGGGCCCGATGCGGCCCATATGGGCCAGCGACACCACCAGGCCGATGGTGCCGTGGCCGCACATGCCGAGGTAGCCGGTGTTGTTGAAGAAGATCACCCCGGCACAGGCGGCAGGGTCCACCGGCTCGCAGAGCAGGGCGCCGACCAGCACGTCGCTGCCCCGCGGCTCGAGCACCGCCGCGGCGCGCCAGTGATCATGCTCGCTGGCCAGCAGCTGTTTGCGCTCGGCCATGCTGCCGGAGCCCAGGTCAGGAAAGCCGTTTATCACCAGCCGCGTCGGCTCGCCGCCGGTGTGGGAGTCGATCACTTCGATGCGTTTCATGGGCGCTGCGCCTGTATGCCGATTGAATGGCTACAGGGTGACGCGAGGCGGGCCATCCGGCTTGAAGGATTTGCGCGGGTGCGATGACGAAATCGGCATAGTGATCCAGGCCTTTCGTCACGCTTGGGTGGAAACATCTATTGCGCCCCGTAAGGTGGGCTCTAGCCCACCAATTCGGTCGCGCTATCGAATTTCAGCCCTCTTTGGCGCTGACGATCCCGGCGACCAGGGCCGGCTTGCAGTTGATGAACGCCGAGCCCTTTAGCCAACGCTTGTCCGGGTAATACGAAAACATGAATTGCCCACCCTTGAGGCTGTCTACCACCATGCGCGCCACTTCCGGGCGTACCGCCGGGCAGCCCTGGCTGCGGCCGATGCGGCCCTGGGTCTTGATCCAGGCGGGGTTCACGTAGTCGGCGGGGTGGATGACGATGGCGCGTTGACGGGCCAGGTCGTTGAAGCCGGGCTCCAGGCCATCCATGCGCAGCGAGTAGCCGTGTTTGCCGGTGTAGCTTTCGCTGGTGCGGAACAGGCCGATGCTGGACTGATGGCTGCCTTCGCGGTTGGAGAAACGCGTGGCGAAGTTGTCGCCGGACTGCTGGCCGTGGGCGACCAAGTCGTGGAGCAGCACGCGCTTGCTAGACAGGTCGAAGATCCACAGGCGGCGGTCGCTGGAGGGTTTGGAGAAGTCGATCACGGCCAGACGCTGGGCCGGCACGGCACCATTGTTGATGGCGCAGCGCATCGCATCGAGGGCGTGATTGAGGACCTTACGGTCGAGCGCCGGGGCCTGAGCCGACAGCCCCTCGAGCAGGGGATCCGGCGCCAGGGTAGCGGCGATCACCGATGGAACGGGCAACGCCAGGCAAAGAAAGGCTAAGCAAATTCGCTGAATCGTGGTCATCATTTCAAGTCTCAGAGCTTCAGCCCTCGATGGACGCTTCGGCCATCGAGGGGACGCGCCTTCGCCAGGCGATGCGGGCACAACAAAGCCCGCGATTCTAGCAGCCGAGTTCCCTTGTCCCGTGGGCCGTTCCGACGGGCTGTCATTCACTCTGTCGTAAATTGGAGCGGCGCCTTGTTTTCTCCCTCTGTAACCGCTGCCTGGGCCCTGGCCCTGACGGCACCCCTGGCGCTGGCCGATGCGCCGCCGCCCAGCCCGCTTCAGGAGCAGCTTGCCGAGCCTGGGCTGAGCTGTGTGACGCCCATGCTCCAGCTGTCCGCCAAGGATCGCGAGTGGCTGGAGCCGTTCTACCTGCTACGTGGCGCCCAGCCGGTGTGGAACAGGGACAATCTGCCCCTGTTGTTCATCCAGCTGGAGGCATTGGCCGACGATGGCCTGGAGCCCCGTGCCTATCACCTGGAGCCGCTGCGCGAGCTGGCGGCGGTCGGCGACCCGTCGCCACGCCTCGCGGCCTGTGTCGAGGTGCTCGCCACCACGGCGTATCTGCAGGCCCTGCGGGACCTGGCCTACGGGCGCCTGGAGCAGGCCAAGGTCGAGCCGCTGTGGGAGCCCGAGAGCATGGCCGTCCAGCAGAGCCAGGCGCCGCTGCTGGCCGTCGCCCAGGCGGGGCTGGGTGATCCGGCGCAGGCCTTTGCCCAGGCGCGGCCGGACTTCGGTCCCTACCAGCAATTGCGCCAGCGCTACGCCGAACTACGCCGCCAGGAGCTGCCGCAGTGGCTGGCGATTCCCGGCGGTACGCTGCTCAAGCCTGGCGCCGTGGATGGCCGGGTGCCCTTGCTGGAGCAGCGCCTGCAACTGCATGGTGATCTGTCCCAGGGCGCGCCGGCGCTGGTCGTCGAGGAAACCTCGGTGTATTCCACGGCGTTGGTGGAGGCGGTCAAGGCCTTCCAGCGCAACCACCTGCTCAAGCCCGACGGCGTGGTCGGCCCCGGGACCCTGGCCGAGCTGAACCGGTCGGCCAGCGAGCGCATGGACCAGATCCGCATCAACCTGGAGCGCCTGCGCTGGCTGTCCCACGAGATCGAGCCAACCAGCGTGCTGATCGACGTGGCGGGTGCCGAGGTGATGTTCCTGCGTGACCACGCCGTCACCTGGCAGGCGCGCACCCAGGTCGGTCGCCCGGCCCGGCCGACGCCGCTGCTGCGCTCGCGCATCACCCACCTGACGCTCAACCCGACCTGGACCATTCCGCCGACCATCCTGAAGGAGGACAAGCTGCCCGAGCTGCGCCGTGACGCCGCCGGCTACCTGGCCGCCAACCATATGCAGGTGATCGACTACGAAGGCAATCCGGTGGACCCGCGGGGCGTCGACTGGGAGCGCCCCGGGCGGGTGATGGTGCGTCAGTCGGCAGGCGCCCACAGCCCGCTGGGCAAGGTGGCGATCCGCTTCCCCAACCCGTTCTCGGTGTACCTGCACGACACCCCGAGCCAGCGCCTGTTCGACAACCTGCCGCGCTTGTTCAGCTCGGGTTGCGTGCGGGTCGAGCGGGTCACCGAGCTGGTCGACCAACTGCTCGCCAGCGCCTCGCCCGGCGAGCGGGCGCGGATTACCAAGCAGTGGGACAGCGGCCGCACCCTGCGCGCCGACCTGCCGCAGCCGGTGCCGATCCTGATGGCCTACTGGACGGCCCAGGTCGGCGCTGACGGGACGGTGCAGTTCCGCCCGGACATCTACGGGCACGACGCGCGCTTGCTCAAGGCGCTGGAGGCGTCGAATCGGATTTAGCGAATGATCCTGTGGGAGCGGGCGGGGACGCCCAGGCCATGCCCGCGATTCTTTCGCGGGCATGGCCCGCTCCCACAAAATATGGCTCTGCCTTACGGGCTGCCGACTCACCGCCGCCCAGGCAAATGCTCGAACAAGCTCCGGCACACGCCGGTAATGTGCTGCTCCAGTAGCGCCGCGGCGCGTTCCACGTTCCCGGCCTGGCAGGCGGCGATGATCTCGCGGTGTTCGAGATCGGCGCGATCCTTGCCCTCGGACAGGCTCATCTGCAGGCGCAGGTAGCGCTCCAGCTTGTCGTGGATCGAGCGGATCAGGTTGACCAGATAGGGCCGCTGCGCCGGCTCGTAAAGGCAGGCGTGCAGCGCCCAGTTGAGTGCAGCCCAGCGGCCGACGTCGTGCTCGCCGATGAACGCCGTGCAGATGCGCTCGGCTTCGGCGAAGGTCACGTCGGTCATATTGGGGATCGCCAGGCGCAGCGCCTTGTCCTCGAGCAGGATGCGCACCTCGAACATCTGCGCCAGCTCGGCCTCGGCGATACGCGTGACCATCGCCCCGCGGTTGCGCTGGAACACCACCAGGCCCTCGGCTTCCAGGCGCTTGAGCGCCTCGCGCACGGGAATCTTGCTGACGTTGAACAGCCGGGCGATCTCGTCCTGGCGGATCGGCTCGTCCTCGGCGAAACGCCCGGCGACGATGGCGTCGCGCAGGTGCCGGGTGATCACCTCCGACGTGGACGGCACGATACCCAGATTGGGCGCATTTTCAGGGGATAAGGGCAATTGGCACCTGCCAAACAATAGCTCTGGCCATCATATACGAAAGCCCTACAGCGAATTGCCCACGCCACTGAACTGCTCGGCCAGCGCACCGATCTGCTTGCGCTGGTCGCGCACGAAGTTGAAGAACGCCTGGGCCACGGGCGACAGGTATTTGCCGCGCGGGTGCATCACGCACCAGCTGCGCAGCAGCGGCAGCTCGGCCACCGGCAGCTCGCGCAGCAGGCCCAGTTGCAGCTCGCGGCGCACCGCGTGGCGCGGGATCAGCGCCAGGCCCAGGCCGGCCAGCACGCCCTCGCGCTGGCCCTCCATGGAGCCGACTTCCTGGATCTGCGCGAAGTGCGCGCGCTTCTGGTGGCAGTACTCCTCGCAGGCGCGCCGCGTACCCGAGCCCGGCTCGCGCACCAGCAGCGGCCAGTCGCACAGGTCCTGCAATTGCAGGGTCTCGGCCCGGCTAAGTGGGTGGTCCGGGGGCGCCACGGCGATGATCGGGTTGTTCAGAAAGGGCAGAAATTCCAGGGCCATGTCCGATGGCACCTGGGACATGATCAACAGGTCGTCGCGGTTGGCGCTCAGCCGCCTGACCGCCTGGGTGTGGTTGACCACCGTGAGTTGCAGGCTGACTTCCGGGTGTTCGCGGCGGAAGGCGGCGAACAGGTGGGGAACGAAGTACTTGGCGCTGGATTCGATGGCCAGGCTCAACTGCCCCTGCAGCGCGCCCTTGAGGTCGGCGAGCTGCATGTCGAGGCTCTCCAGGCGCCCGAAGATATCCTCGCTGGCCACCTGCAGCGCTTCGGCGGCCTCGGTCAGGTAGAGCTTCTTGCCCACGTAGTCGAACAGCGGCTGGCCGAGCAGCTCCTCGAGCTGGCGGATCTGCAGGCTCACCGCCGGCTGGGTCAGGGCCATTTCCTCGGCGGCGCGGCTGTAGGAGCGCTGGTCGCACACCGAGCGAAACACCTGCAGTTGCCGAAAGGTCATGCGTAACAATGACTTGCGAATTTCATTCACCACTCTGGTGGTTTCTTGTTCGCGAAGCATAAGTTTTTACTTATGCAGAACCCAACAAATATTGATTTTGGTTAATTGTTACAGCGGCGTAGGGTTGCTCATAAGGCCGGGCGGACATATCCGGTCATATCTCGACCCTCCAAGGGTTGCCTGTTCACGTGATCGAGGATGCTGGCTCGTGATCAAGAAAATCCTGATCGCCAACCGTGGCGAGATTGCGGTGCGCATCGTGCGGGCCTGTGCCGAAATGAACATCCGTTCAGTGGCCATCTATTCGGATGCCGACCGCCAGGCGCTGCACGTCAAGCGTGCCGATGAAGCCTACGGCATCGGTGACGACCCCCTGGCCGGCTATCTCAATCCGCGCAAGCTGGTGAACCTGGCCGTGGAAACCGGTTGCGACGCCCTGCACCCCGGCTATGGCTTTCTCTCCGAGAATGCCGAGCTGGCGGACATCTGTGCCGAGCGCGGCATCAAGTTCATCGGCCCGAGCGCCGAGGTCATCCGTCGCATGGGCGACAAGACCGAAGCCCGGCGCAGCATGATCAAGGCCGGTGTACCGGTGACGCCGGGCACCGAGGGCAACGTCGCGGACATCGCCGAGGCGCTGCGCGAAGGCGACCGCATCGGCTACCCGGTGATGCTCAAGGCCACCTCCGGTGGTGGCGGCCGCGGCATTCGCCGCTGCAACTCGCGCTCCGAGCTGGAGCAGGCGTTCCCGCGGGTGATCTCCGAAGCCACCAAGGCCTTCGGCAGTGCGGAAGTGTTCCTGGAAAAATGCATCGTCAACCCCAAGCACATCGAGGCGCAGATTCTCGCCGACAGCTTCGGCAACACCGTGCACCTGTACGAGCGTGACTGCTCGATCCAGCGCCGCAACCAGAAGCTGATCGAGATCGCCCCGAGCCCGCAGCTCACCCCCGAGCAGCGCGCCTACATCGGTGACCTGGCGGTGCGCGCCGCCCAGGCCGTGGGCTACGAGAACGCCGGCACCGTGGAGTTCCTGCTCGCCGAGGGCGAGGTGTACTTCATGGAGATGAACACCCGGGTGCAGGTGGAGCACACCATCACCGAGGAAATCACCGGTATCGACATCGTCCGCGAGCAGATCCGCATCGCCTCCGGTCTGGCGCTGTCGATCAAGCAGGAAGACATCCAGTACCGCGGCTTCGCCCTGCAGTTCCGCATCAACGCCGAGGACCCGCGCAACAACTTCCTGCCCTCGTTCGGCAAGATCACCCGCTACTACGCCCCCGGCGGCCCTGGGGTGCGCACCGACACGGCGATCTACACCGGCTACACCATTCCGCCGTACTACGACTCCATGTGCCTGAAGCTGATCGTCTGGGCGCTGACCTGGGAAGAAGCCCTGGCCCGCGGCTCCCGCGCCCTGGACGACATGCGCGTGCAGGGCGTGAAGACCACGGCCACCTACTACCAGCAGATTCTCGCCAACGACGAATTTCGCAGCGGGCGCTTCAACACCAGCTTCGTCGACAACCACCCCGAGCTGTTGAACTACTCGATCAAACGCAAGCCGGGCGAACTGGCCCTGGCCATCGCCGCCGCCATCGCCGCCCATGCCGGCCTGTGAGGAACGCACCATGACAAGAAAGATCACGGTTACCGACACCATCCTGCGCGACGCCCACCAGTCCCTGCTGGCCACGCGCATGCGCACCGAGGACATGCTGCCGATCTGCGACAAGCTCGACAAGGTCGGCTACTGGTCGCTGGAAGTCTGGGGCGGCGCGACCTTCGACGCCTGCGTGCGCTTTCTCAAGGAGGACCCGTGGGAGCGCCTGCGCCAGCTGCGCGCGGCGCTGCCCAACACCCGCCTGCAGATGCTCCTGCGCGGCCAGAACCTGCTCGGCTACCGCCACTACAGCGACGACGTGGTCAGCGCCTTCGTCGCCAAGGCGGCGGAAAACGGCATCGACGTGTTCCGCATCTTCGACGCCATGAACGACGTGCGTAACCTGCAGGTGGCCATCGAGGCAGTGAAGGCCAGCGGCAAGCATGCCCAGGGCACCATCGCCTACACCACCAGCCCGGTGCACACCGTCAAAGCCTTCGTCGCCCAGGGCAAGGCCATGCAGGCCATGGGCATCGACTCCATCGCCATCAAGGACATGGCCGGCCTGCTCACGCCCTACGCCACCTTCGAGCTGGTCAAGGCGCTGAAGGCCGAGATCGACCTGCCGGTATTCATCCACAGCCACGACACCGCCGGCCTGGGCGCCATGTGCCAGCTCAAGGCCGTCGAGGCGGGCGCTGACCATATCGACACGGCCATCTCCAGCTTCGCCTGGGGTACCAGCCACCCGGGCACCGAGTCGATGGTCGCCGCGCTCAAGGGCAGCGAATACGACACCGGCCTGGATCTGTCGCTGATCCAGGAGATCGGCATGTACTTCCACGCGGTGCGCAAGAAGTACCACCAGTTCGAAAGCGAATTCACCGCCGTCGACACCCGGGTGCAGGTCAACCAGGTGCCGGGCGGGATGATTTCCAACCTGGCCAACCAGCTCAAGGAGCAGGGCGCGCTGAACCGCATGAACGAAGTGCTGGCGGAGATTCCGCGGGTGCGCGAAGACCTCGGCTTCCCGCCGCTGGTCACGCCGACCTCGCAGATCGTCGGTACCCAGGCGTTCTTCAACGTGCTGGCCGGTGAGCGTTACAAGACCATCACCAACGAGGTGAAGCTCTACCTGCAGGGTGGCTACGGCCAGGCGCCGGGCAGGGTCAACGAGCAGCTGCGCAAGCAGGCCATCGGCAACATCGATGCGATCGACGTGCGCCCGGCCGACCTGCTCAAGCCGGAGATGGACAAGCTGCGCGGGCAGATCGGCGAGCTGGCCAAGTCCGAAGAGGACGTGCTGACCTTCGCCATGTTCCCGGACATCGGCCGCAAGTTCCTCGAAGAGCGCGAAGCCGGCACCCTGCAACCGGAAGTGCTGCTGCCGATCCCGGATGGGACTGGCGTGGCAGCCGTCGGCGGCGCGGGCGTGCCGACCGAGTTCATCATCGACGTGCACGGCGAGAGCTACCGCGTGGACATCACCGGCGTCGGCGTCAAGGGCGAGGGCAAGCGGCACTTCTACCTGTCCATCGACGGCATGCCCGAAGAAGTGGTGTTCGAGGCGCTCAACGATTACGTGGCCGGCGGCAGCGGCAGCAAGCGTCGCAGCGCCAGCGCACCGGGTGACGTGAGCACCAGCATGCCGGGCAATATCGTCGACGTGCTGGTCAAGGAGGGCGACACCGTCAAGGCCGGCCAGGCGGTGCTGATCACCGAAGCCATGAAGATGGAAACCGAAGTGCAGGCGCCGATCGCCGGCACCGTCAAGGCCGTGCACGTGGCCAAGGGCGACCGGGTCAACCCGGGCGAAGTGCTGATCGAAGTCGAAGCCTGACGGTTACCGATTAACCTCTGGGGGCCGCAAGGCCCCTTTTTTTGCCTGGCGTTGCTTAAGGCCGGCTCAGCTCACGACTCACTACAACCCGGCCCCGCCGACCAGGCTCCCCTGTGGGTGCGGGCGGGGGCGCCCAGTTATGCCCGCGAATCTTTTCGGGCGCATGGCCCCCTCCCACAATGCATTCAGCGTATCTCGGCCGGTATGCTCACGCCGCCCATTGCCTGATTGCGTGTCCTGATCACTGCCGCCTGATGGCATAACCTTTTCAGTAATCGTTCTAAGCAGCGGCATACCCGGACAGCTGGGACGGGCTAGAATAGCCGACCGTTTCAATTGGTTATTCGAAGGTCTATATGAATCTTTCCATCCCTGCTGCGGCGCCGGCCAATCGCTCGGGTACGCCGCTGATGGCCGTGGCGCTGCTGCTGGCTGGCGCCCTGGCGCTGACCTTTGCGGTGAGTGGTCGTCAGGCACTGTTATTCATCGTCGGTGGCGCGCTGGGCCTGGTGCTCTATCACGCGGCATTCGGCTTCACGTCGGCCTGGCGCGTGCTGCTCAACGAGCGCCGCGGCGCCGGCCTGCGGGCACAGATGGTGATGCTGGCCATCGCCGTGCTGCTGTTCTTCCCGGCGTTGTCGGCCGGCACGCTGTTCGGTGAGCCGGTCAGGGGCCTGGTGGCGCCGGCGGGCACCTCGGTGATCGTCGGCGCGTTCATCTTCGGCATCGGCATGCAGCTGGGCGGTGGTTGTGCTTCCGGCACGCTGTTCACCGTGGGTGGCGGCAACGCACGGATGCTGGTGACGTTGCTGTTCTTCATCATCGGCGGGGTGATCGCCACTCACCATCTGCAATGGTGGTCGGCGTTGCCGAGCCTGCCGCCGACCTCCATCGTCAGCAGCCTGGGCCTGGTGCCGGCACTGATCGTCAGCCTGGCGCTGTTCGCCGCCATCGCGGCCATCAGCGCGCGCCTGGAGCTGCGCCGCCATGGCAGCCTGGAACGCGCGGCGCCCAGTGAACACCAGGGCTGGCAGCGGTTTCTGCGTGGCCCCTGGCCGCTGATCTGGGGTGCAGTGCTGCTGGCGCTGCTCAACTTCGCCACCCTGGCCCTGGCCGGTCGTCCCTGGGGCATCACCTCGGCGTTCGCGCTGTGGGGCGCCAAGGTGCTGCAGGGCACCGGTGTCGACGTTTCCAGCTGGGCGTTCTGGCAGCAGCCGGGCAATGCCCAGGCGCTCGCTGCGCCGCTGTGGGAAGACATCACCACGGTGATGGACATCGGCATCGTCATCGGCGCGCTGCTGGCCGCTGGCCTGGCCGGGCGCTTTGCGCCAAACCTGAACATCCCGCTGCGTTCGCTGGTGGCCGCGGTGATCGGTGGCCTGCTGCTCGGCTACGGCTCGCGCCTGGCCTACGGTTGCAACATCGGCGCCTACTTCAGCGGTATCGCCTCCGGCAGCCTGCACGGCTGGTTGTGGCTGGTCGCTGCATTCGTCGGTAACGGTGTGGGCGTGCGCCTGCGGCCGTTCTTTTTCCCTGGTGAACGCCGCGAGGCGAAGCTGAGCGGATGCTGATCGCCCGCCGTGCAAGGCCGGCAGCGCTGCTTCTCGGCGCGCTGCTGACCCTTGCACTGGGCGGCTGCCAGTCACCGCAACAGCGGCTCGGCGAACTGGCTGGCCAGCACGACCAGCGACTGCAGATTCTCGACAGCACGCCTTTCCCGTTGCTGCTCGGTGCACCGGCCCATGCACCGGCCGCGGCGCACCTGCGCGTTTATCTGGAAGGCGACGGCCATGCCTGGGCGACACCCTTGCAGCCCAGCCTGGACCCGTCCCCGCGTGATCTGCTGGTGGCGCGCCTGGCGTTCGGCGACCCGACACCCAGCCTGTACCTGGCGCGGCCCTGTCAGTTCGTCACGGCCCCTGGTTGTACCAACAGCCTGTGGACAAGTCGGCGCTTCGGCAGCGAAGTGCTGGCCAGCCTCGACGGGGCCCTCGACCTGATCAAGGCGCGCTATGGCAACCAGACGTTCGAACTGGTTGGCTATTCCGGCGGCGCCGCACTGGCGTTGTTGCTGGCCGCGCGGCGCGATGACGTCACCAGCGTGCAGACCCTCGCCGGCAATCTCAGCCCCCGTTACTGGGCGGGCCTGCTGCAACTGAGCCCGCTCGAGGGCTCACTGGAGCCGCTGGATTACCGCGAGCGGCTGCGGAGCGTTACCCAGCGTCACCTGGCCGGCGACGGGGATGGCGTGGTGCCGGTCGCGGTGTTGCATCACTACCTGGGCGGCCTCGGCGAAGCGCGCTGCGTGCAGGTGGTCCAGCTGCCGCAGGTATCGCACCACGCAGGCTGGGGGCAGGCATGGGCACACTGGCAGTCTCGGCCGCTTCAGTGCGGTAACTGATCGCCCCGCTGGCTGGCGCCCTGGCGCGCCGAACACCTGACTCGATTCATCCAGGCAACTGAATGGCACGTTTTTTCCGGCCATTGACGGCCAAGTTGTTATAGCCTTGCCCTCCTGGCACCAATCGCCCGCGTTGCAATCGATTGATTCGCCTGACATTTTGTTACGCCCTTGGGGCCTGCGACAGACCTCCGATGTTTGCACGGACGCGTTTGCGTTCACTCGCTCGGCACTTCGGCTCTACCGGCCTGGGCGCCGTTCCTGCCGGCCACGAGCCGCACTGGACAGCAAGACAAGGATACCGCCATGGACCAATTTCTCGCTTTGCTCACGGCCATCAGCAGCTTTATCTGGGGGCCGTTTCTGCTGATACCCCTGCTGTTGCTGACCGGCCTGTACCTGACCATCCGCCTGCGTGGCATCCAGTTTCGCGTACTTGGCCATGCCTTCTGGCTCGCCTTTATCAAGCGTTCGGAAAAGGGCGATGTGCCCGGTGACGTCTCCCACTACCAGGCCCTGGCCACCGCGCTGGCGGCGACCATCGGCGTCGGCAATATCGCCGGGGTGGCCACCGCCATCGGCATCGGCGGGCCCGGTGCGCTGTTCTGGATGTGGATGACCGGCCTGGTGGGCATGGCCACCAAGTATTCCGAAGCGCTGCTGGGCGTGAAGTACCGGGTCACCGACGCCAAAGGCGAGCAGAGCGGCGGGCCGATGTACTACCTCACCAACGGCGTCGGCGGCACCTTGGGCAAGACCCTGGGCATCGCCTTCGCGATCTTCGGCGCGGTGGCCTCCTTCGGCATCGGCAACATGGTGCAGGCCAACACCGCCGCCCATCAGTTGCAGGACACCTGGGGCATCTCGCCAACGCTCAGCGGCCTGGTGCTGGCGGTCGGCACGGCGGTGGTGATCATCGGCGGCATCAAAAGCATCGGCCGTTTCGCCGCTGGCGTGGTGCCGGTGATGATCGTGCTGTACATCATCAGCAACGTCGCGGTGCTGGTGGTGTTCGCCGACCGCCTGCCGGACGCCATCACCCTGATCTTCACCGATGCCTTCAGCGGCAGCGCGGCAGCCGGTGGTTTCCTCGGTTCGAGCATCATCCTGGCGGTGCAGATGGGCGTGGCCCGCGGCATCTTCTCCAACGAGTCGGGCCTGGGTACCGGCGCGATCGCGGCGGCCGCGGCGAAGACCGACAAGCCGGTGCGCCAGGCCATGGTGTCGATGACCCAGACCTTTCTCGACACCCTGGTGATGGTCACCTTCACCGCGCTGGCGATCATCGTCACCGGCGCCTGGACCCAGGAAGGCCTGAAGGGCGCGCCCATGACCGCCTGGGCGCTGGAGCAGGGCCTGGGCGGCGGCTGGGGCATCTATACGGTGACCATCGGCGTGCTGGTGTATGCCTTCACCACCATCCTCGGCTGGTCGTACTACGGCGAGCGCTGCATGGAGCGGCTGATGGGCCGGGTGGCGGTGATGCCGTACCGGCTGATCTTCTCGGTGGTGGTGTTTGTCGGTGCGGTCACCTCGCTGGAGGTGGTATGGACCTTTTCCGATATCGCCAACGGCCTGATGGCGCTGCCCAACCTGATCGGCCTGTTGCTGCTCTCCGGTATCGTGGTCAAGGAAACCCGCGACTACATGAGCCGCAAGAACTGGAAGACCGAGGACTGATCAGCTGCCGCTGCCGGCCTTCCGCGATTCAGTGCGGGCGCGCGCCCACAGACTGCAGGGTGGATCACGCTTCATCGATCCACCGTTGCGGTGGACGTGAAAAGCGACGTCCACCCTACGAGGCTGCAAGACCTGATACCTCGCTCGCCAATGAAAACGCCCCGCACTAGCGGGGCGTTTTCATTCTGCGGCTCAGGTTTACAAGCCGCAAACGCTGCCGTCGCTGCGCGGGTCGGCGGCGCCTTCCAGCACGCCGTTGGGATGCCGCAGCAGCGCGCCGGCATGGCCCATGGTGTCGCTGAAGGCTTCGTCCAGTTGCTCGACGATATGCCCCGCTTTACGCAGCTCTTCGACCAGTTCGCTGGGGAAGCGGCTTTCCAGCTTGAGCGTGGTGCTCACGTCGCCCCAGGTGCGGCCGAGCAGCCAGCGCGGCGCGCTGACGGCGGCCTGCAGGTCGCTGCCCAGGCGATAGCGGCTGAGAATCGCCGCCTGGGTCTGCGGCTGGCCTTCGCCACCCATGGTGCCGTAGCTCAGGGTGCGACCGTCGTCGAACAGGGCCAGGGCCGGGTTGAGGGTGTGGAACGGTTTGCGCCCCGGCTCCAGGGCCTGCAGCGCGGTCGGGTCCAGAGAGAAACTGATCCCGCGGTTCTGCCAGGCCACGCCAGTGGACGGCAGCACCACGCCGGAGCCGAACTCCCAGTAGACGCTCTGGATAAAGCTGACGGCGCGGCCCTGATCGTCGATGCAGCCCATCCAGATGGTATCGCCCGGCTGCGCCGGTCGCGGCCAGGCCAGTGCCTGCTGCGGGTCGATGGCGGCGGCCAGGCGCTGCAGGTTGGCGTCGGCCAGCAGGCCCTGTGGGTCCTCCGGCACGCGGCCGGGGTCGGTCACCACGCGGTCGCGAATCAGAAAGGCCTGCTTGGTCGACTCCACCAGCCCGTGCACATGGGCGAAGCCTTCGGCCTGCTGGACGTCGAGCTTGTCGAAGATGCCGAGGATCAGCAGCGAGGCCAGGCCCTGGGTCGGCGGCGGCATGTTGTAGAGGGTGGCGTCGTGCAGGCGCACGCTCAGCGGTGCGACGGCGCGGGCCCGGTAGCCCTGCAGGTCGGCCAGGCGCAGCGGGCTGCCCAGGCGTTCGAGATCGGCGGCCATGCGTTCGGCCAGCTCACCGCGGTAGAAGTCATCCAGGCCGGCGTCGGCCAGGCGCTGCAGGGTGTCGGCCAGGGCCGGCTGGCGCAGCAGATCGCCTTCGCGTGGCGGCTGGCCACCGGGCAGATAAACCTCGGCGAAGCCCGGCACATCCTGCAGTTCCGCCAGTTTGCCCCGGGTCAGTTGCGCCTGGCTGCGGCTGACCACCATGCCGCGGCGGGCATGGCTAATGGCATCGGCGAGCAGCTCGGGCAGGGCCTTTTGCGGCTGCCAGTGAGCGGTCTGCGTCAGCGCCTCGGCCCAGCCACCGACGGTACCGGCCACGGTCAGCGCGGCCAGGGGGCCGCGGCTGGGAATCTGCGTATGGCCGGCGTAGAAATCGCGGTTGGCCAGCGCCGCACTGCTGCCGCAGGCATCGATGGCGATGGGCCGCTTGCCCGGCTCGTGGATCAGCCAGAAGCCGTCGCTACCAATGGCGTTCATGTGCGGGTAGACCACGGCGATGGTGGCCGCCGCGGCGACCATCGCTTCCACGGCGCTGCCGCCGGCCTTGAGCACGTCGCGCCCGGCCTGGGCGGCAAGATGGTGGGGAGCGACGAACAGGCCGCCGGTGGCGTGGGTGCTCTTGAGCATGGGTGCGAATTCCTTGTTGTTGTCAGGCCGCGATCATAGCCGGCGCGGCCCGGGTTCGATGTACTACCAACCGATGGCCTCCGGCAGCCAGGTGGCCAGTTGCGGGAAGCAGAACACCACCGCCACGGCGAGCATCTGCAGGAACACGTAAGGCAGCGCGCCGATGTAGATGTCCTTGGTGGTGATCCCCGGCGGCGCCACGCCCTTGAGAAAGAACAGCGCCCAGCCGAAGGGTGGAGTGAGGAAGGACATCTGCAGGTTCAGGGCGACCAGAATGCCCAGCCACACCAGGTCGGTGTCGTAGGCGATGAACACCGGCAGGAACATCGGCAGGGCGATATAGGAAATCTCGATCCACTCGAGGAAGAAGCCGAGCACGAACAGCACCGCCATCAGGAACAGGATCGCCCCCAGCTCGCCACCCGGCAGCAGGGTGAACAGCTCGTGTACCAGGGCTTCGCCACCCAGGCCACGGAAGGCCAGGGAGAAGGGCTGCGAGCAGAGCAGGATCAGGAAGATCATCGCGCTGATGGTCAGGGTGCCGTGCAGCGTGGCCTTGAGCGTCGACCAGCTCAGCCGGCCTGAAAGCGCGGCGATCAGCAGGGCGCCGAGGGCACCCATGGAGGCCGCCTCGGTGGGCGCGGCGACGCCGCCGATGATCGAGCCGAGCACCGCCATCACCAGCAGCAGCGGTGGCAGCACGCTGCGTGCCATGTCCTTGAGCAATTGCTTGCGGCTGGTCAGGGCGCGTTCCTCGGCGGGAATCGCCGGCACCCAATCCGGGCGCAGCCAGCCGAGCAGCAGCATGTAGGCGACGTAGATCAGCGCCAGCACCAGGCTGGGAATGAAGGCCGCGGCGAAGATCGAACCCACCGACTGGCCGAGGATGTCGGCCAGCAGGATCAGCACCAGGCTCGGCGGAATGATCTGCCCCAGGGTGCCGGAGGCGCAGATGGTGCCGCAGGCCACGGTCTTGTTGTAGCCACGGCGCAGCAGCGTGGGCAGGGTCAGCAAACCGATGGTCACCACCGTGGCGCCGACGATACCGGTGGAGGCGCCCAGCAGTACGCCGACCAGAATGATCGCCAGGCCCATGCCGCCGTTCAGACCGCCCATGGCGCGGCCGATGGTGTCGAGCATGTCCTCGGCGACCCGGGATTTCTCCAGCATCACCCCCATGAAGGTGAACAGCGGTATCGCCAGCAGCGTGTAGTTGCTGACCACCCCGAACATGCGCGCCGGCAGCAGAGCGAAGAGCATCGGGCCGAAGCCGACCATGCCGGCGACGAAGCCGGACACGGCCAGGGAAATGGCCACCGGCACCCCCGCCATCATCATGGCGAAGAAACCGAACACCATGGCGATGGCCAGCCATTCGTTGGGGCTCATGCGCGCACCTCCCGAGCGGAGGCGGGCTGCAGCAGCACGCACAACGCGCGCAGGCTATCGGCCACCCCCTGCAAACCGAACAGGCCGAAACCCAGGGGCAGGAAAGCCTTGACCAGAAAGCGATAGGGCAGGCCGCCCGGGTCAGGCGAGCCTTCACCCATGTGGTAGGACTGCAGGGTGTACTTGAACGCCAGGTGGGCGATGTAGAAACCGATGGCCGCGGTGGCGATGCCGCTGAACAGGTCGACGGCAGCCTTGGTCTTCACGCTGAATTTCTCGTAGAGAAAATCCACGCGCACGTCCTGGCGGTGCTTGAGGGTGTAGGCGATGCCGAGCAGGGCGATGGGCGAGATCAGGTACCACTCCAGTTCCTGCAAGGCGACGGGGCTGAAGTCGAACAGGTAGCGCATCAGCACGTCGAACGACACCAGCAGCACCAGCAGCAGTACGCAGGCCCGGGCAAGGGAGCCCAGTGCCTCGACCAGCCCTTCGATGCGAGTGACGAGGGCCATCATGACGCGTCCATCCCGATGTCCATGAACGCCTTCTCGCCGACCGAGGCCCAGGAGATGTACTGCTTGCGGAAGACGAAGAAATGCTCGTAGATCTTCCTGGTCGCTGGATCGCCCGCCGCCATGCTCGACAGGGTGTCGCGGGTGACCTCATGCAGGCGCTTGATGATGTCGCCTGGCAGTGGCCGGGCGATCACCCCCTGGTTGCCCACCAGATCCTGCAGGGCCTCGGCGTTGACCGCGTCGCACCAGGACCAGCTGTCGGTGTTGCAGGCCTGGGCGCAGACCCTCACGATGGCCTGCAGGTCGGCGGGCAGGCTGTCCCAGGCCTGCTTGTTGATGATCAGCTCGGTGACGTTGGTCGGCTCGTGCCAGCCGGTGGTGTAGTAGTTCTTGGCCGCCTTGTGCAGGCCCATGCGGCGATCCTGATAGGGGCCGACGAACTCGGCGGCGTCGATCACCCCACGCTCCAGCGCCGGAAAGATCTCGCCGCCCGGCAGCAGGCGCACGGCCACGCCCAGTTCGCTGTAGACCTTGCCGGCCAGGCCGGCGATACGCATCTTCAGGCCCTTGAGGCTGTCGGCGTTCTCCAGGGGCTGGCGGAACCAGCCGGTCATCTGCGTACCGGTGTTGCCCATGGGCATCGGCACCAGGCCATGGGGCTCGTAGAGTTCTTCCCAGAGCTTCAGGCCGCCACCGTTGTACAGCCAGGCGTTCATGCCCTGGGTGTTCATGCCGAACGGCACGGCGGTGAAGAACTGTGCGGCGGGAATCTTTCCGGCCCAGAAGAAGGCGTTGGCGGCGTTCATTTCCACCATGCCGCTGGCCACCGCGTCGAAGCCCTCCAGTGCCGGGATCAGCTCGCCAGCCGCGAAGTGCTGGATCTTCAGGCGCCCGCCGGACATGTCCTCGACACGTTTGCAGAAGTCGGTGGGGCTGCCCGGGCCCTGCACGTAGAAGGGCGAGCCCGGCGCGTAGGCGTTGGTCATCTTCCAGTTGAAGGTCTTGCTGCTCACCGCGGCACTGGCCACGCCGCTGGCACCCAGTGCCAGGCCCGCGCCGGCTGCAAGGGCGCCGGCGCCAATGAAATTGCGTCGATTGAGGCTCATGGGATTCTCCTGTCGCTCTGGCCATGGCGGCGGGCCTGCGCCTGCCGGATGTAAAGTCGCTGCCAGATGCCTTGAGCAACTGCCATGCCAGGAGAAATTATTTTTAACTCGTTGATCTTGAAGATATTTATTCAAGCTTGAGGTTTTCGCCGGGATGGCTCGGCGCACAAAAAACAAGCGTGACTGCAGGCGCAGCGCTGACGAAACGGCAACCAGAACCCTGATTACTGAACATTTGACAGGTCGCGGCGGTTGCTCAGGTTCATAGCGGTAAGCCGGGGCGCGGTGAGCGGCCGAATGTCAGTTGTGCACCAAAACGCGTCGCCGGCACGCTTTTAACGCAGCCTTAGCCGCTGACGGTAGCCACCGTCGCTGCCGTAACGGCAGCGAGCCGCTCTTGGGGGAGCGCGCGATGCGCGTGAAATCACGGGCTCGGGCTAGGCGTACCTGCCCGCTCCCACAGGGTTCGATGAACGACGGTTTCCGGCTTACAGCCGGGCACCGCCACGGCGATGCTTGACCCGGGTCATCAGCGCCTTGCAATCCACCGTGAGGATCTCCGGGTGGTTGAAGATGTGCTGGCGCACGAAGGCGTCGAAGGTCTCGTAACTGTCGGTCAGGGTGTGGATATGCAGGCTTTTCAGGTCGCTCATGATGTACAGGCTGACCACTTCGCGGGTGGCCGAGAGCCGTTCGGCGACCGCCTCGATGGCGTGGGGGGCCACGGTCAGGTCGACGAAGGTGGAGATGCCCTTGCCGAGTTTCTCCGGGTTGACCACCGCGGTGAATTTCTCGATCACCCCGGTCTCCACCAGCGCCTGTACCCGGCTACGGGCGTGGGCGCGGGAAATGTTCAACTGGCGGGCGATATCGGCGAAGGAGGTGCGTGAATCCTTGATCAGGATATTCAGCAGCGCATTGTCGAGTTTGTTCATGGCTCACTCTGTCGGTGGTTGAGCCGACAGAGATGCGGATTGTGTGCCAGCCGTCGCTCAGAGCAGCTTGCGGTACTGCTCGAAGCCCGAGCGTTCGCCGATGCGCTCGTAGAGCAGCTTGGCCTTGGCGTTGGTTTCGTGGGTCAGCCAGTGCACCCGTGAGCAGCCGGCTTGTGCGGCCTCGGCGTAGACGTGTTCGATCAGCTGGCGGCCGATTCCGTTGCCGCGCACGTCCTTGCCGATGAACAGGTCCTGCAGGTAGCAGTAGTCGCCGGTGGTCCAGCAGGAGCGATGGTAGATCCAGTGCACCAGGCCGATGGCCTCGCCGTCGCGCCAGGCCAGGGCGGCGAACATCGGCTCGCTTGGTTCGAGAAAGCGCTGCCAGGTCAGGTCGCTGGTCGCGGTATCGATCTCGGTCATGTAGAAGCGCTGGTAGCCCTGCCAGAGCGGCAGCCAGGCGGCATGGTCGGCGGCGCTGACAGCGCGGATGTCCACGGGAATGCGAACGGTCATCGGCAGGTCTCCTGAAAGTCGGTCGAGGGTCATCCTGCGTGGTGGCGCCGCTCACCGCAAGCGCGTGGCTCAGCAGATGACCAACTGCCCGTTCGGCCATTCGCCGTCCCAGCCGCAGGGGACATGCCCGGCCTCGTAGACCTGGACCAGGCTGTCGAAGAACAGCGGCTGCAGCAGCGCGTCGCGGTAGGCGGCCTCCATCAGGTAGGCGTGCAGGATCCACTGCAGGTCGGCGAGGGTGGCGTTATCGGCGAGGGTGACCGGCAATTTCTGCCACAGTGGTTGCAGCGCCGCCTTGGCCTGGCCGGCCAGTTCGTTCCAGCGCTGATACTGGCCCGGATGCAGCCGCGCCAGGCGCCCGGTGATGGCGTTGCGCGCCTCCAGCGTGGTGGCTTCCCAGGCGTCGCTGGCCAGCGACGAGCCCAGCTCGCCTCGGTCGATCTGGCGCACGCCAGGCAGCGATGAGGCTTTGCCGATGTTGGCGAACCAGTCGATGCGCAGCAGGCGCTCGATGGCGGCGGCGGGTATCTGCATGCTCATCGTCCGTTCAGGTAGGCCTTGCCATAGTGCCGCTCCAGGCGCGCCTGGATCAGCTCCAGGCCGATCGACAGCAGCCAGTAGATCACCGCCGCGGTGGTCAGCATCTCGATGTAGCGGTACGACGAGCGGCCGTAGGACTGGGCCAGGAACATCACCTCCCAGACGCCCATCACCGAGATCAGCGACGAGTCCTTGAGCATCGAGATGAACTGGCTGGTGGTCGGTGGGATGATGGTGCGCATCGCCTGGGGCAGGGTCACCCGCCAGAAGATCACCACCGGCTTGAGGCCCAGGGCCAGGGACGCCTCGCGCTGGCCGGGCGGCACGCCGAGCAGGCCGGCGCGGAAGATCTCGCTCAGGTAGGCGCCGTAGTTCAGCGACAGGGCGATGATCCCGGCGGTGATCGCACCGGGTACCAGGCCCAGCTGCGGCAGGCCCAGGTAGATCAGCAGGATCTGGATCAGCAGCGGCGTGCCGCGAAAGAACGAGGCGTAGAAGCTGGCGATGCCAAAGGCCACGGCGCTTTTCGACAGGCGTGCCAGGGCGGTGACGAAGCCCAGCGCCAGGGACGCCCAGATCGAGCAGAAGCACAGGAACAGGGTCAGCGCCGCGCCCTGCAGGAAGCCATTGGGCGCCAGGCTGGTGCCGAGCAGGTTGGGCAGCTTGTCGAGGATGATCGAGAACTTCAGGTCGAAGCTCAGGAAGAACGCCACGCACAGGGCGAACAGGGTCGCCCAGGTAAGGTACAGGCGAGTGCGAAAGCCGAACAGGCGCTGCAGCAACGACTCGCCCGCCTGGGGCGGCGGGCGAGGGGGTTCAGGTGGCGGCGTCATTGGCTGATATCGGAACCGATCCACTTCTTGGAGATGGCCGCCAGGGTACCGTCCTGGCGCAGCTCGGCGAACACGCGCTCGACCTTGGCGCGCCACTCGGCGTCATCTTTCTCGATGGCCACGGCGTTCGGCTCGGCGTACAGCGCGTCGCCGGCCAGCTTGAAGCGCTTGTCCTGGTCGATGCGCGGCTGGGCGGTCACCAGGTTGGTGAGGATCGCGTCCAGGCGCACGCCGGCACCCAGGGCCAGGTCATGGAAGGCCACGGTGTCGTTGTCGTAGGGCGCGACCTGTACGGCGTCGAAGGGGTAGACCAGCGGCTTGTCTTCGGCGCCTTCGATGACCAGGTCCTTGTTCAGGTAGCCCTCGTAGGAGGAGGCGCTGGTGACGCCGACCTTGAGGCCGGACAGGTCCTTGGCCGAGTGGATGCGCTCGTCGCTGGCGTTGACCACGATCACCGCCGGGGAGGCGTAATAGGTCACCGGGAAGTCGAACACCTGGGCGCGCGCCTGGCTGGGCGTCATCGAGCAGATGCAGATGTCGTAGCGGCCGTTCCAGCGGCCGGCGGCGATCACGTCCCAGGACGGCGTTTCCAGGCGCAGCCTGACGCCCAGCTTGTCGGCCACGGCCTTGGCGACATCGACGTCGAAGCCGTCGAGCTGGTTCTGGTCATTGAGAAAGGAGAACGGCGGGTAGTTCTCCATCAGCACGTTGACCAGCTCGCCATTCTTCTCGATGCGATCGAGGGTGGGGCCGGCCAGGGCCAGGTTGCAGACGGCGGCGAGGGTCAGGCCGAGGGCGGCGAGCAGGGTGGCTTTCACGGAAATCCTTGGGCGCGAAAAAGGTTGTGAGCGGCAATTCGGGCGTATTAAATAGTTATAAACATCGGCATCCAAATGAATTGAATGCATATAGATATGACTGGAGCTTATATGAGCGAGCGATCTCTGATTCTGCTGGACGGCGGCATGGGCCGGGAGCTGCAGCGCCGCGGCGCGCCGTTTCGCCAGCCGGAGTGGTCGGCCCTGGCCTTGACCGAGGCGCCGGAGCAGGTGGAAGCCGTGCACGCCGCCTATATCGCCAGCGGCAGCCAGGTGATCACCAGCAACAGCTACGCCGTGGTGCCCTTTCATATCGGTGAACAGCGCTTCGCCGCCGAAGGCCGCGCCCTGGCCGAACGCGCCGGGCAATTGGCCCGCAGTGCGGCGAACAAGGCCGGCGGTGGAGCCCGGGTCGCCGGCTCGCTGCCGCCGCTGTTCGGCTCCTACCGACCGGACCTGTTCCAGCCCGCGCGCGTGGCCGAAGTGCTGACCCCGCTGCTCGATGGCCTGGCGCCCCACGTCGACCTGTGGCTGGCGGAAACCCAGAGCGCCATCGCCGAGGCGCGGGCCATTCACGCCCACCTGCCAAAGGACGGCAAGCCGTTCTGGCTGTCCTTCACCCTGCGCGACGAGGATGTCGACGAGGTGCCACGGCTGCGCTCCGGCGAGCCGGTGGCCGAGGCGGCCCGCGCGGCCGCCGAGCTGGGCGTCGAGGTGCTGCTGTTCAACTGCAGCCAGCCGGAGGTGATCGGCGCGGCCATCGACGCGGCCCGCGACACCTTCGCCAGCCTGGGTGTGAATGTGGCCATCGGCGCCTACGCCAACGCCTTCCCGCCGCAACCGCAGGAAGCCACCGCCAACGATGGCCTCGACCCGCTGCGCGAGGACCTCGACCCGCCCGGCTATCTGCGCTGGGTCGCCGACTGGCGCGCGCGCGGGGCCAGCCACCTGGGCGGTTGCTGCGGCATCGGCCCGGAGCATATCGCGATCCTGGCACAGCGCCTCTGAACGTCGCTGTGCTTTGCGGGTCAGTCGTGGCGTCTATGGCTGATTGAGCCCGGCAGCCGCCGGGCCGGATTGCGAGCGTGTCCATGCAAGCGTTGTTGAATGAAATCCTCGACCAGGTTCGCCCGCTGATTGGTCAGGGCAAGGTCGCCAGCTATATCCCGGCCCTGGCCGAGGTCTCGGCGAACCAGCTGGGTATCGCCGTCTACGGTAACGACGGTGAGCTGTTCACCGCCGGTGATGCGCATACGCCGTTCTCGATCCAGAGCATCTCCAAGGTGTTCAGCCTGGTGCAGGCCATCCAGCATTCCGGCGAGAGCATCTGGGAGCGCCTGGGCCACGAGCCGTCGGGCCAACCGTTCAATTCCCTGTTGCAGCTGGAGCTGGAAAACGGCCGGCCACGCAACCCGTTCATCAATGCCGGCGCGCTGGTGATCAGTGACATCAACCAGTCGCGCTTCGCCGCCCCGGCGCTGTCGATGCGCGACTTCGTGCGGCGTTTGTCGGGCAACCCCCACGTGCTGATCGACCGGCATATCGCCGACTCCGAATACCAGCACCGCGCGCGCAACGCGGCCATGGCCTACCTGATGCAGTCGTTCGGCAACTTTCACAACGATGTCGAGATGGTGCTGCGCAATTACTTCAGCTACTGCGCCCTGAGCATGAGTTGCGTGGACCTGGTCAAGGCGTTCTGCTTCCTGGCTCGCGACGGATTCTGCAAGCACAGCGGCGAGCAGATCCTCAGCGCCCGGCAGACCCAGCAGGTCAACTCGATCATGGCCACCAGCGGGCTGTACGACGAGGCCGGCAACTTCGCCTACCGCGTCGGCCTGCCGGGCAAGAGCGGCGTCGGTGGCGGCATCGTCGCCATCGTGCCGGGGCAGTACACCATCTGCGTGTGGTCGCCGGAGCTCAACAAGGCGGGCAATTCCCTGGCGGGAATGGCGGCCCTGGAAGTGCTCAGCGAGCGGATCGGCTGGTCGGTGTTCTGAGCGAGCGGGATCGAAGCACACTTCGATCCCGGCGGGTATTACTCCACACGCTCACCACACAGGTCGAGGCTGAACAGACGCTCCACCTCGTCCTGCGCCAGGCCGGCCCCGAGCAGGGCGAACAGCTTGCCCAGGGCTGCCTCGCGGGTCATGCCGCCCGCCGAGATCAGCCCTGCCGAAGCCAGCTGGCTGCCGGCGGCGTAGACGCCGAACTCCACGTGCCCGCGTGCGCACTGGCTGATCGCCGCCAGCACCACGCCGCGGCCGTGGGCCTCGCGCAGCACGTCGAGCAGTTCGGCGTTGTCCGACGGCCCGGTGCCGCTGCCGTAGCATTCCAGCACCAGGCCCTGCACGCCGCTGTCCAGCAGGGCGCGCAGGTGGCTGGCGCGCAGGCCCGGCACCAGCGGCAGGGCGAGCAGGTTGACCGCCTGGCGGCTCTGGCGGAAGTCGATGTGCGCGGGCAGTTCGGCCAGGCGCTCGCCCTGACGCAGGCGGGGCACCACCTGGAAGGCATCGAAGGCGTCGCTGCTCAGCTTGCTGACCCGGGCGCCATGCATCAGGGCACCGTTGAAGTACAGGTGTACGCCCGCCACCACGCCGTCGTGCAGGGCCTGCATGGCACCGAACAGGTTGGGCCAGGCGTCGCTGTTCTCGGCGCCTGCCGGCAGCATCGAGCCGGTCAGCACCACCGGCGCCGGCAGACCCAGCAACAGGAAGCTCAGGGCGGCGGCGCTGTAGGCCAGGGTGTCGGTGCCGTGCAGCACCAGCACGCCGTCGCAGCCGTCCTGAATGCCCTGGCGGATCGCCGCGACCATCGCCAGCCAGTTGGCCTGGCTCATGTTGGCGCTGTCGATGGGCGGCAGCAGCTCGCGGAATACCCAGGTCGGCACCTGTTCGCGCTGCTCGGTCTGCTGCGCACGCAGGCGTGCCTCGAAACCGGAGGCAGGGGCCAGGCCGCTGGCGCTGGCCTGCATACCGATGGTGCCGCCGGTATACAGCACGAGGAGTTTTTGTACGGCAGGCATGCCTTTTTCCTTATTGAAAGAATGGGTATGGAAAGGGGGCAGGATACATCCGATCGCCGCTCATGAAGACTGCGAAGCAATCCCCAGGCCAAGCCGATCCCGGCTCGCTCGTCATCGGGCAAGGGCAGCGGCAGCAAAGGGGAGCCGCCAGCGGGCGGCGGGATCGGGTGACGCCAGGCGCGTCACCCGATCAGGCAGGACGACTCAGCGCTGAGTCGGCAGCAGGTCCGGCGCGCTCTGCGGTTGAGCGTCAGCGGTCGCCTTGGCGGTCGGCCAGGAGGCGCGATCGAGATCCAGGTCAGCGAACTTGGAGCCGTCGAACACCGGCTGAGCGATGCCGGCCTTGCGCTGTTCGTCGTAGTCCTTCATGACCCGCAGGCCGACCTTGATCAGCATGGCCAGGGCCGTCAGGTTGACGAACGCCAGGCAGGTCATGGTGATGTCGGCGAAGGCGAACACGGTGCCCAGGTTCTGCATCGAGCCCCAGCAGATCAGCGCCAGCACCAGGCCACGGTAGGTCAGCAGGGCGACCTTGCTGCGGCCGACCAGGAACTGCAGGGCGTTCTCGCCAAGGTAGTAGTTGTAGAGGATGCAGGTGAACACGAACAGGCTCAGGGCGACGCTGATGAAGGTGCGACCCCAGTCACCGACCACGGCGGCCAGGGAGTTCTGGGTCAGGACGATGCCGTCACCCTCGAAGCCCGGGGTGTAGAAGCCCGACAGCAGAATCAGCAGCGCGGTGCAGGTGCAGATCACGAAGGTGTCGAGGAACACGCTGAACGCCTGCACCACGCCCTGGGCGGCCGGGTGCCTGACCGAGGCCACGGCGGCCACGTTCGGTGCGCTGCCCAGGCCGGCTTCGTTGGCGAACACGCCACGCTTCACGCCCATCACGATGGCGCTGCCCAGCAGGCCGGCGAACGCGGGCTCGAGGCCGAAGGCGCTCTTGACGATGGTCGCCAGCATGTCCGGCACCAGCTCGATCTGGCTGATGATCACGTACACGGTGACGGCGATGTAGGCCAGGGTCTTGACCGGTACCAGCAGGTCGGACACCGAGGCGATGCGCTTGATGCCACCGATGAACACCAGGCCCAGCAGCACGGCCAGGGCGATGCCGCTGTATTGCACCGGGATGTCGAAGGCGTTTTGCAGCGAGTGAGTCACGGTGAACGACTGCAGGCCGTTGAAGGCGAAGCCGTAGGTGACCAGCAGCAGCACGGCGAAGGTCATCGCCATCCAGCGCAGCTTCAGGCCATGCTGGATGTAGTAGGCCGGGCCGCCGCGGTACAGGCCGTCGCCGTCGCTGCGCTTGTAGACCTGGGCCAGGGTACATTCGAAGAAGCTGCTGGACATGCCGAACAGGGCCGTCACCCACATCCAGAACACGGCGCCCGGGCCGCCGAGGGTCACGGCGATGCCGACACCGGCGATGTTACCCGCGCCAACCCGGCCGGCGAGGCTGAGCATCAGGGCCTGGAACGAGCTGAGCTGGCCACCACTGCTGCGCAGCGATTCCTTGAATACGCTGAACATGTGGATGAAATGGCGGAACTGGACGAAGCGCGAGCGCAGGGTGAAGTAACTACCCAGGCCGACGATAAGCACGATCAACACTTTCCCGGAAAGGAAGTCGTTCAATACTTCGAGCATGATGAGAATCCTCGATTCTTATTGTGATTGTTCGCAGGCGAACGCTGACGCGAGATGCGGTGGCTAATGTTTGAGCAAGGTGGCCACCGGAACAATTTCGCGGGTCGATCCTAGGTGACGCGACCTGATGCTATACTGGCGTCACTCGCATCATCTGAGCCGCTCATGTCCAGTCACCTCGGTGAGAATCTCCGGCTGCTGTGCAGCCACTACCGCTCGATTGCGGAGGTGTGCCGCAAGGTCGGCATCAATCGCGCCCAGTTCAACAAGTATCTGGCGGGAGAGAGCCAGCCCACGGCCTATAACCTCAAGCGGATCGGGGATTTCTTCGGCGTCGAGGGTTACGAACTGGGCCTGCCGGGCGATCAGTTCGCCCGGCTGATCGGCGCCCGTGGCACGCAGATCGGCGCGCCTGCCGAGCAGGATCCGTTACACGCATTGTTACAGCCACTGCGTGAAAACTCCGGTGACCTGTCGCGTTATTGCGGGTATTACTTCGAGTACGCCAACTGCATGTCGGTGCCGGGCACCATCCTGCTGTCGCTGGTGCATGTGCGCGAGGAGGGTGGCAATTTCCTGTTCGAGCGCCAGGAGCGTCAGGTGCTGTCCACCGGCGGGCTGGCCGAGGACTCGGCGCGCTGTCGCTACCTGGGCGCCGCCTTCCAGTTGCAGGACCGCTTGTTTCTCATCGACTACGAGTCGCTGACCGTCAACGAGATGAGCCAGACCATCCTGATTCCCAGCTTCAAGAGCCGCATCACCCGTCTCAACGGCCTGAAGACCGGGGTGTCCAGCGGCGACCGCCGTACGCCGGCCTGCACCCGGGTGGTATGGGAGTTTCTCGGTACCGAGATCAACCGCATCAGCACCTACCGCCAGGTGATGCTCTACCAGCCGGACGACCCGCGCATCGACGAGGACATCCGCCAGCGCCTGGCCCAGGCGCCGGTTCGTGAGGGGTTGTTCGAGGTGGAGTGAGTAGAGTGTGACGACCTAATGGACGGCTGCTTCAAGGCAAGAGCGGTCGTTGGTGCATTACCTGTGGGAGCGGGCGGGGACGCCCAGGCCATGCCCGCGAATTTTCGCGCGCACGGCGCGCTCCCACAGTGGATCGGCGAACGGCTGCTCATAGCCTTCATCTGTAAAGGCATGGCCGTGCTGCCGCTATCAGCACAGCTCCGGGTGTTTGCCGCAGGTGCCGTAGCCTTCGTTCTTCATCTGCTCCAGCGCCTGTTGCAGGCGGCTGACCACTTCGTCCGGGGTCTCGAGGTTGAGCGCCAGGTACATGTCCGAGCGATCGACGATCAGCACCGTGCGCAGCCCGCTGACGCCGGCCTGGTTGGCGTGATAGCGCCACACCGGGTCGGTGGTGGCCCACAGGTCGATCTTGCCGCCGGTGAGCTTGGCGATATTCTCCTGGTCACGCAGGGCATTGCTCGGTTGCAGACCCGCCCGCTCCAGGGCCTGGCTGACCGCGCCGTCCTTGTAGCTGCCGATGCGGTACTGGCGCGCCTGATCGAGGCTCGCCAGGTTGCCGATCTTCGGGTCGGCCGCCACCAGCACGCCCTCGACCTTGGCGATCGGGCCCACCCACTTGAACAGTGGCCGGCGCGCCTCGCTCATGGACGTGGAGAACAGGCCGTAGTTGGCATGGGCCAGGGTGTCGTCGTACACGCGGCTCCACGGGAAGCGCAGGGTCATGGTGTAGTCGATGCCGGCGCGCTTGAACATCTCGCGCACGATGGTGGTGCTGACGCCCTGGATATTGGCATCGCGGGCGAAATTCTTGTTCTGCTCGGCCATGTTGAAGGGCGGGAAGTTTTCGGTCTGCAGCACCACCTTGTAGTCAGGCGGCAACTCGGCCTGGGCAGGCAGGGCGAACAGGCTGGAAACGGCAAGCAGGCCGGCAAACCATGCGGCGTTGACACTCATTGGAACGACTCCTTGTTAGGCCGCTGCCCTTTTAGCGTGCCGCCGCGTAAACGGCAATGAGTCGTGATGAGCAGAGCCCCAGACTGTGAACCGGTCTGGGGCTTTTGCAGGCCGCGGCCGTTCCAGAGTGCGGGCCGAGGCGTTCGCGGCTCAGCACAGTTCCGGATGCTTGTTGCAGGTGCCGTAGCCCTCGGTCTTCATCTGGTCCAGCGCCTGTTGCAGGCGCGAGACGACTTCGTCCGGGGTATCGAGGTTGAGCGCCAGGTAGAGGTCGGCGCGGTCGAAGGTCAACACGTTGCGCAGGCCGGTGACGCCTGCCTGGCGAGCCTGGTAGCGCCACACCGGGTCGGTGGTGCCCCACAGGTCGATCTTGCCACCGGTGAGCTTGGCGATGTTCTCCTGGTCGCGCAGGGCGTTGTTCGGCTGCAGCCCGGCCTTTTCCAGGGCCTGGGCGGCGGCGCTGTCCTTGTAGCTGCCGATGCGGTACTGGCGCGCCTGCTCGAGGCTCGTCAGGTTGGGAATGGCGGAGCCGGGCGCAGCGAGCAGCACGCGCTCGACCTTGGCGATCGGGCCGACCCACTTGAACAGCGGGCGCCGCGCCTCGTTCATCGAGGTGGAGAACAGGCCATGGTTGGCGTTGGCCAGGGTGGCATCGTAGACCCGGCTCCAGGGGAAACGCAGGGTCAGGGTGTAGTCGATGCCGGCGCGCTTGAACATCTCGCGCACGATGGTGGTGCTGACGCCCTGGATGTTGGCGTCACGGGCGAAGTTCTTGTCGTTGTCGGCCATGTTGAACGGCGGAAAGTTTTCCGTTTGTAACACAACCTGGTAGCCGGCCGGCAATTCGGCCTGGGCGGGGAGTGCGACGGCACCTGTAAGGGACAGCAAGCACAGCAGCCATGCGGTTTTGACGGTCATGGGGCGACTTCTCTTTATTAGGACTGCTGCCCTTTTAGCCTGCGCGCAGGCAAACGGCAATCGGTCCTTGGATAAAGCCAAGCCCCGTAGCGCTGAGCGGTACGGGGCTTCGGGTCTGTAGGCGCTTAGCGCTGCTGCTCGACGGCCTCTTTGACCGGTGGGGTGAGGGGCTTGAGCTGGTGGGGGGCGATCATGTTTTCCGGGCGCAGGATCTCGGCCAGGGTGCTGTCGTCCAGCAGCTGCTCTTCACGTACCAGTTCCAGCACGCCGCGGCCGCTGACCAGGGCGTCCTTGGCGATACGGGTGGAGTTCTCGTAGCCGATGTAGGGGTTCAGCGCGGTGATCAGGCCGATGGAGTTTTCCATCAACGCGCGGCAGTGGGCTTCGTTGGCGGTGATGCCGTTGATGCAATGCTCGCGCAGCATGTCCATGGCGCGCTGCAGCAGGCGGATCGAGTCGAAGATCTTGTAGGCGATCAGCGGCTCCATCACGTTGAGCTGCAGCTGGCCGCCTTCGGCTGCCATGGTCAGCGCCAGGTCGTTGCCGATGATCTCGAAGGCCACCTGGTTGACCGCTTCCGGGATCACCGGGTTGACCTTGCCGGGCATGATCGAGCTGCCCGGCTGACGCGCCGGCAGGTTGATCTCGTTGATGCCGGTGCGCGGGCCGCTGGACAGCAGACGCAGGTCGTTGCAGATCTTCGACAGCTTGACCGCGGTGCGCTTGAGCATGCCGGAGAACAGCACGAAGGCGCCCATGTCGGAGGTGGCTTCGATCAGGTCGGCAGCCGGCACCAGCGGCTGGCCGCTGATCAGGGCCAGGCGCTGCACGGCCAGGTGCTGGTAGCCGGGGTCGGCGTTGATGCCGGTACCGATGGCGGTACCGCCCAGGTTCACTTCGGTGAGCAGTTCCGGCGCCAGGCTGCGCAGGCGTGCCAGGTCTTCACCGAGGGTGGTGGCGAAGGCGCGGAATTCCTGGCCGAGGGTCATCGGCACGGCGTCCTGCAGCTGGGTGCGGCCCATCTTCAGGACGTGGGCGAATTCTTCGCCCTTGGCCGCGAACGACTGGATCAGGCTGTCGAGGCTGGCCAGCAGGGTGTCGTGGCCGAGCAGCAGGCCCAGGCGAATGGCGGTCGGGTAGGCGTCGTTGGTCGACTGCGCCATGTTCACGTCGTTGTTCGGATGCAGATGCTTGTATTCACCCTTGGCATGGCCCATGGCTTCCAGGGCGATGTTGGCGATCACCTCGTTGGCGTTCATGTTGGTCGAGGTGCCGGCACCACCCTGAATCATGTCCACCACGAACTGCTCGTGGAAATCGCCGCGGATGATGCGCGCACAGGCTTCGCTGATCGCCGCGTGTTTTGCAGCGGGCAGGTGGCCCAGCTCACGGTTGGCGTCGGCGGCGGCCTGCTTGACCATGGCCAGGGCCACCACCAGTTTCGGGTAGTGGGCCAGGGGCACGCCGGAGAGGCGGAAGTTGTTCAGCGCACGCAGTGTCTGGATGCCGTAATAGGCTTCTGCCGGGACTTCGAGGGTGCCGAGCAGGTCTTTTTCGACGCGGAACGATGCAGCAGCGGACATGATGTCTGGATTCTCGTAAAGGCGCGGAAGATGCCGCGATGGGCCAAATGGTAAGGGCTGGAGGACTGTGGCGGCCAATGCTGTTGTTTGCTGGCCTATGCATAATCGGCATAATGTGGTCGTGACCAATCCTTTGCACCAAGCGTGTGCATCGCGCTGTGCGAGTCGAGGACGCCCATGAACCTGGAAACCAAATGGCTGGAAGACTTCGTCACCCTGGCCGCCACCCGCAGCTTTTCGGCCGCGGCGCAAAAGCGTTTCGTGACCCAGCCGGCGTTCAGCCGCCGCATCCAGAGTCTCGAGGCGGCGCTTGGCCTGACCCTGGTCAACCGCTCGCGCACACCGGTCGAGCTGACCGAGTCCGGCCAGCTGTTCCTGCTCACCGCGCGCAGCATGGTCGAGCAGCTGGGGGAGGTGGTGCGCCACCTGCATCATCTCGAGGGGCAGCAGGGCGAGGCCCTGCAGATCGCCGCCGCCCACTCCCTGGTGTTCGGCTTCTTCCCGGAGTGGATCGCCCGCCTGCGTCGTGACGGCCTGCCGCTGACCACCCGGCTGGTGGCGACCAACGTCGGTGAGGCGGTGCATTCGCTGCGCGAAGGCACCTGCGACCTGATCCTTGCCTACCACGACCAGGACGCCGCCGTGCAGCTGGCCCCCGATCTGTTTCCCTCGCTGCCCCTGGGCGTCAGCGAGATGCTGCCGGTGTGCGCCGTCGACGAGCAGGGCGCGCCGCTCTTCGACCTGGACTCTGGGCAGAGCGTGCCGCTGCTGGCCTACAGCGCCGGCACCTACCTGGGCCGTTCGGTGAACCTGCTGCTGCGTCAGCGCGCGCTGCGTTCCACCACCGTGCATGAAACGGCCATGGCCGACAGCCTCAAGGCCATGGCCCTGCAAGGCCTGGGCGTGGCCTGGGTGCCACGGCTGTCGATGAACGCCGAGCTGGCGCGGGGCGAACTGGTGATCTGCGGCAAGGAGCACTGGCATATCCCGCTGGAAATCCGCCTGTACCGCTGGAGCATGTCGCGCAAGGCGGCGGTGCGCCTGTTGTGGCGCAAGCTGGAAGGTGGCGTGGGACGGGAGGAGGGTTAGGGTGTGCCCTGGTGGTCGCCGTGATGGATATCCATCTGTGGGGGCGGGCGGGGACGCCCAGTCCATGCCCGCTCCCACAGTCTTTGGCTACACCATCATGACCCGTTGAGTCGCCAATCCTCACCCCAGCCCGTACTTCTTCACCTTGTCGAACAGCGTGGTCTTGGCCATGCCCAGGGCCTGGGCGGCCTGGCTGAGGTTGCCGGCGTGCTGTTCGAGGGCGTCGACCAGCAGGTTGCGTTCGAAGGCTTCCACGGCCTCGGCAAAGGTGGCGGGGTTGCCTTCGTTGGCGCCGCTTTTCTTGAAGGCCGGCAGGCCGAGGGCAAAGCGTTCGGCGACGTTGCGCAGCTCGCGCACGTTGCCGGGCCAGTCATGGGCCAGCAGGGCGGCCAGGGTGTGGCGATCCAGCTCGGGCGCGGCGCGGTCGAAGCGCAGGGCCGAGAGCTGCAGGAAGTGCTCGAACAGCAGGGCGATGTCCTCGCGGCGCTCGCGCAGCGGCGGCAACTCCAGGGTCACCACGTTGAGGCGGTAGTAGAGGTCGCTGCGAAACAGCCCGCTCTTGCCGGCCTCGTCCAGGTCGGCCTTGGTGGCGGCGATCACCCGGCAATCGACGTCGATCGGCTGGTTCGAGCCCAGGCGCTCCAGGCTGTGTTCCTGCAGCACGCGCAGCAACTTGATCTGCAGGTTGAGCGGCATGCTTTCGATCTCGTCGAGAAACAGGCTGCCGCCGTTGGCGTGCTCGATCTTGCCGATGCGCCGCTTGCCGGCGCCGGTAAAGGCATGGGCCTCGTGGCCGAAGATCTCGCTTTCGAACAGGTTCTCCGGCAGGCCGCCGCAGTTCAGCGCCACGAAGGCCTTGCTCTGCCGCCGGCTGAAGTCGTGCAGGCAGCGGGCGACCAGCTCCTTGCCGGTGCCGGTTTCGCCTTCGATCAGCACGTTGGCCGAGGTATCGGCGACGTTGGCGATCAGTTCGCGCAGCTGCTGCATGGCCGGCGAGCGGCCGATCAGGCGCTGCTCCAGGGCCTGCCTGCCAGCCAGCTGGCGGCGCAGCGACGACACCTCGCGGGCCAGGCTGCGTTGTTCCAGGGCGCGGCGGGCGACGTCCACCAGGCGCTCCGGGGAAAACGGTTTCTCCATGAAGTCGTAGGCGCCGTCGCGCATGGCGCCGACCGCCATGCTGATGTCACCGTGACCGGTGATCAGCACCACTGGCAGGCTGGGGTCGCGGCGCTTGAGTTCGCCGAGCAGGTGCAGGCCGTCCATGCCGGGCAGGCGAATGTCGCTGATGACGATGCCGGCGAAATCGGCATCGATGCGCCGCAGGGCCTCTTCGGCGCTGCCCACGCCTTCGCAGGGGATGTCCTCCAGTGCCAGGGCCTGCTGGCAGCCGAGCAGCACGTGGGGGTCGTCCTCGACGATCAGCACGGTGAGGTCATCATTCATCGGGTGTCTCCATGACAGCGGCAACCTGGGGCAGGTTGAGTTCGAAGGCGGTGCCGCCCTGGGGCGGATGGTCGGCGCTGAGGCTGCCGCCGGCGGCTGCGGCGAGGCTGGCCGATAGCGTCAGGCCGAGTCCCAGGCCCTGCTCGCCGGGCTTGGTGGTGAAGAAGGGTTCGAACAGGTGGGTACGGTCCTCGGGGGCGATGCCGGGGCCGTTGTCCACCACGCGCAGGCGGTAGCGCTCGCCCTCGGCGCTGCCCCGCAGCCACAGGTGGCGATCGGCCTGGGCGCTCATCGCGTCGGCGGCATTGGCGATCAGGTTGACCAGGATCTGCTCCAGGCGGGTCTGGTTGATCGCCAGCCGGGCGTCTTCGAACTGATGATGGATGTTCAGTGGCGTGCGCTCCAGGCGCGGCTGCACCACCTGCAGGGCGGCGTCCACGGCCTTGCTCAGGCTGGCTTCGCCACCGTCGTTGGAGCGGCGGGCGAAGGCGCGCAGGCTGCCGGTGATCTTGCCCATGCGGTCGACCAGTTCGTTGATGGTCTGCAGGTTGGTGGTGGCCACGTCGTAGGCACCGCGGGACAGGAAGCGCACGGTGTTGCCGGACAGCGTGCGCAGCGCCGCCAGTGGCTGGTTGAGTTCGTGGGCGATGCTGGTGGACATCTGCCCGATGACCGCCAGCTTGCCGGCCTGCACCAGTTCGTCCTGGGCCAGGCGCAGGGTTTCCTCGGCCTGGCGGCGCTCGCGAATCTGCGCCTTGAGGCGGTCGTTGCTGGCGCGCAGGTCGGCGGTGCGCTCGGCGATCTTGCGCTCCAGCTCGCTGTTGGCCAGTTGCAGGGCTTCGCGGGCGGCGAGGCGGGTGGCGATCACCTTGCGGCGCTCGTTCCAGGCGATCAGCAGAAAGGCCAGCAGGGCGAAGCCGGCGGCGGCCAGCATGCCATGGCTGACGGCCTCGCGGCGCAGGTCCTGCAGCGGGCTGAGCAGGGTCAGGTGCCAGGGCGTGTCTTCCAGGGGGCGGCTCTGGGCGAGATAGTGGGTGACCTCGCTGGCATCCTGCCCGTTATGGCCGGCGAAGCTGACCTGCTCGACCCCGGTAGCCAGAGGCTTGCGCGCCAGGGGGATCAGCTCGTCGAGCGACGACCAGTGATACTGCAGGCTGCGCGCCAGGCGCTCCTTGGTGTCGGCGTTGAGCGGGCGTACCGCCTTGAGGCGTCGCATCGGATCGCTGGAGAGGATGATGATGCCGTTCTCGTCGCTGACGTAGGCTTCCAGGCGCGCCCGTTGCCAACGCTGCTCGAGCGGGTCGAGGCGCACCTTGACCACCGCCACGCCGATGATCCGGCCGTTGGCCTTGAGCCCATGGGACAGGTAATAGCCCGGCTCGCCGGTGGTGCTGCCGATCCCGTAGAAGCGGCCCTGTTCGCCTTCCAGGGCGTCCTGGAAATAGGCGCGGAACGAGAGATCCTCGCCCAGGTAGCTGTCCGCCTGGCGCCAGTTGCTGGTGGCCAGCACGCGGCCGTCGGTGTCCATCACGTAGATGGCCAGGCTGCCGCTGCGCTGGTTGAGGCCTTCGAGGTAGTCGTTGACGCGCTGGCGCCGGTAGGCGTCGGGGGTCAGCAGCAGGCGGCTGACGTTGGCTTCGAGCTCCAGCAGGCTGGGCAGGTAGGTGTACTTGTTGATCTCGCTTTCCACCGCCCGGGCATTGAGCTCGAGTTGGCGCTCACCGCTTTCGACCAGGCTGCGGATACCCGATTTCTCGCTGAGGTAGTAGCCGGCGTAGCCACAGGCGGCCACCAGTGCCAGCATCAGCAGGGTCAGCGACAGGTGGCGGACGTAGCGCGGTTTGGCGGCCAAGGCGGGCGGCACCCCAGGGAGACTGACGGACGCGCATTGCATCACAGTCACCGTGACCGAGCCAGCCCGCGCCGCGGCGCGGGTGGCGGCTCAACGCCGCAGGTGCCGCGGCGCCGTGGCGGGCGGGTCATGACACGGGGCTCAGGGTTCCACCACCAGGCCGACGCCGCGCCCGCGCGGATCGGAGGCGGTTTCCAGGCGGCGCCCGTCGACGCGGATGGCCTGGATGTCTCCCATGTTCCAGCCCTGGTCCTCGAGCACGTAGCCCATGGCTTTCAGCTCGTCGGCGACCTTGCCGGTGAGCGGCGCGTAGGCGTCGTAGTAGAGGGTGTCCTTGGGCAGCAGCTGGTGATGGACGCGCTGGGCAGCCACGGCCTTTTCCAGGGGCAGCTTGAAGTCGTAGACGTTGTTGAGCACCTGGAAGATCGAGGTGAAGATCCGCGAGCCGCCGGGCGTGCCCAGCACCAGGCTGACCTTGCCGTCGCGGGTGACGATGCTCGGGCTCATCGACGACAGCATGCGCTTGCCCGGCGCGATGGCATTGGCATCGCTGCCCACCACACCGAAGGCGTTGGCGACGCCGGGCTTGGAACTGAAGTCGTCCATCTCGTCGTTGAGCAGGAAGCCGGCACCCTCGACCACCACACCACTGCCGAAATCCCAGTTCAGGGTGTAGGTGTTGCTGACCGCGTTGCCGTCGGCATCGACGATCGAGAAGTGCGTGGTCTGGTGTGGCTCCAGGCCCGGGCGAACCTTCTCGGTCGGCGAAATGGCGCTCGGGTTGACCTCGGCGGCGCGGCGCTTGAGGTAGTCGGCGTCGATCAGCCTGGCGACCGGCACCTGGGAAAAGTCCGGGTCGCCCAGGTAGTCGGCGCGGTCGGCGAACACCCGTTTTTCGATCTCGGCCAAGAGGTGGATATAGCGCGCCGAGTTCAGCTCGACGCCCTTGAAGTCGGCGGCGCGCTGCTCCTTGATGCCGATCAGCTGGGCCAGGGCGATGCCGCCGGAGCTGGGCAGCGGCGCGGTGTACAGGCTGTTGCCCTGCCAGTCTACGCGCATCGGCTCGCGCCATTTGACCCGGTAGTCGGCCAGGTCCTGTTTGCTGATCAAGCCGCCGTCGCGCTGCATCTGAGCGACCAGCAGGTCGGCGGTCTTGCCCTTGTAGAACTCGTCCGGGCCATTGGCCGCGATGCGCTCCAGGGTCTCTGCCATCAGCGGCTGCTTGAAGGTTTCGCCCGGGCGCATGCTGCCGAAGTGCGCGGTGAAGTTGGTCTTGCCGTTGAACAGGCCGATGGCGTCTTCGCGGTACTGGAACTGCTGGTCGGCGACCTTGAAGCCGTTGTTGGCGTAACCGATGGCGGGCGTCAGCAGCTCGCTCCAGGGCAGCTTGCCGAAGCGCTTGTGGGCTTCCCACAGGCCCAGCACCGTGCCGGGCACGCCGGCGGCCTTGGCGCCAACCAGGCTGAGGTTCTCGATCACCTCGCCCTTGTCGTCCAGGTACATGGTCTTGGTCGCGGCCTTGGGCGCGGTTTCCCGGTAGTCGAGGAAGTAGGGTTTGCCATCCATGAACAGGGTCATGAAGCCGCCGCCGCCGATGTTGCCCGCTTCGGGGTAGGTGATGGCCAGGGTGAAGGCGGTGGCGACGGCGGCATCCACCGCGTTGCCGCCGTTCTTGAGTACCGCGGCGGCCACCTTGGCGGCGTAGCCGTCAGGGGCGGCGACCGCACCGCCGTCGAGAGGGGCCGCCAGTACCGCATGGCTGCAGGCGGCGATGGCAACGCTGAGGGTCAGGGTCTTGAAGTGCAGTAGGCGCATGATGGGTCTCGATCGTTGTGGTACTTGTCGAGTCTAGGCCCACCATCGCGGCGATGGCGGGCCGGGTGCATCAGTGCTGGAGGATCTTGGCGAGGAACTGCTGGGCGCGGTCGGAGCGGGCGCTGATATCGCCGAAGAACTCTTCCTTGGGGCAGTCTTCGACGATCTTGCCGGCGTCCATGAAGATCACCCGGTCGGCGACCTTGCGGGCGAAGCCCATCTCGTGGGTCACGCACATCATGGTCATGCCTTCGTGGGCCAGCTGCACCATCACGTCGAGCACTTCGTTGACCATTTCCGGGTCGAGCGCCGAGGTCGGTTCGTCGAACAGCATGACGATCGGGTCCATGGCCAGGGCGCGGGCAATCGCCACGCGCTGCTGCTGGCCACCGGAGAGCTGGCCCGGGTGCTTGTGGGCGTGCTCCGAGAGGCCGACGCGGTCGAGCAACTGCAGGCCTTTCTTGGTGGCTTCTTCCTTGCTGCGGCCGAGCACCTTGATCTGCGCGATGGTGAGGTTTTCGGTGATGGTCAGGTGCGGGAACAGCTCGAAGTGCTGGAACACCATGCCAACGCGCGAGCGCAGTTTCGGCAGGTTGGTCTTCTTGTCGGCAATCGAGGTGCCGTCGACCACGATGTCGCCCTTCTGGAAGGGCTCCAGGGCGTTGACGCACTTGATCAGGGTCGATTTGCCCGAGCCGGACGGCCCGCAGACCACGACCACTTCGCCTTTCTTGACGTCCGTGGTGCAGTCGGTCAGCACCTGGAAGTCCCCATACCACTTGTTGACGTTCTTGATGGAAATCATACGGCTAACCTTTTTTGCAGGAGCTTGACCAGCTGCGAGGCAGCGAAGCTGATGGTGAAGTAGACCAGGCCGGCGAAGATCAGGAATTCATGGGGCTGGCCCAGGATGTCGCCGCGCGAGCGGGCAGCATTGAGGAAGTCCATCAGGCCGACGGTGTAGACCAGCGAGGTGTCCTGGAACAGGATGATGCTCTGCTGCAGCAGCAGCGGGGTCATCTTGCGAAACGCCTGGGGCAGGATGATCAGGCGCATGGTCTGGCCGTAGCTCATGCCCAGCGCCTGGGCAGCGCCCATCTGGCCCTTGGGAATGGACTGGATGCCGGCACGGACGATTTCGCAGAAGTACGCCGCCTCGAACATGATGAAGGCCACCAGGCAGGACGCGAACGCGCCCACCGGCGTGTCCTCACCGGTGATCCAGCGCAGGATGAACGGCACCGCGAAGTAGAACCAGGTGATCACCAACAGCAGCGGGATCGAGCGGAAGTAGTTGACGTAGGTGGCCGCCAGCTTGGACAGCAGCACGTTGCTCGACAGGCGCATCAGCGCCAGCAGGGTGCCGAGAATCACGCCACCGATAACGCCCATGACCATCAGCTGCAGGGTCATGGCCATGCCTTCCCAGAGGCCTGGCAGGGCGGGAATGATCTGACTGAAGTCCATCATTTGCCTCCCACGGAGATCAGGCCCGGCACGGCGACCTTACGCTCGACCATGCGCATGATCATCATCAGGCTCATGTTCAGGGTGAAGTAGATCAGCGTCGCCAGGGTAAAGGCTTCGAACAGGTTGGCGCTGAACTCGGCGGTCTGTTTGGTCTGCGCGAGCAGCTCCATGAGGCCGATCAGCGAAGCCACCGAGGAGTTCTTGAAGATGTTCAGAAACTCACTGGTTAATGGCGGAATGATGATCCGGTAGGCCTGGGGCAGCAGCACGTTGCGGTAGATCTGCGGCAGGCGGAAGCCCATGGCGTAGGCCGCGGCGGTCTGGCCCTTGGGCAGCGCTTCGATACCGGTGCGCACCTGCTCGCAGACGCGGGCGGCGGTGAACAGGCCCAGGCAGATGACGACCGACAGGTAGGCCGAGGTGGCCGGGTTGAGGTCCTGCTTGAACCACAGCTCCAGTGGTTCGGGCAGCAGGTCCGGCATCAGGAAGTACCAGAGGAACAGCTGCACCAGCAGCGGCACGTTGCGGAAGATCTCCACGTAGGCGGTGGCGATCCCGGAGATCAGGCGGTTCGGCACGGTACGCATCACGCCGAGCAGCGAGCCGAGCGACAGGGCGATCAGCCAGCCGACCAGGGCGATGGCGATGGTCCAGCCCAGGCCGGTGATGAACCACTCCAGGTAGATTTCATCGCCAATGCCGGTGGACTTGAAGAAGATGCCCCAGTCCCAGTTGTAATTCATCGGGTTTCCCCTCAGGTGAGTTGACGCGGCGAGGCCAGGTGGCGGGCAACAGTCGCCCGTATCCGCGTGAGCGAACGGTTTCGGCTTCGTCAGGAAATGGATGGAGAGGCCGGCGGCCCCTCCGGGTCCCCGCTACGCCCCTTCTCGTGAAAGGGGCGCGGCATCACGCCGTCAGATCTGCTCTACAGACTTGTCGGTCGGCTCGGCGATCAGCTTCTTCAGCTCGTCGCTCATGGGGAAGTTGAGGTTCAGGCCCTTTGGCGGAACAGGCTTCTGGAACCACTTGTTGTAGATGTCGTTGATCTCGCCCGAGGCGAAGGTGTCGGTGATGGCCTTGTCGACCACCTTCTTGAAGCCTTCGTCGCCCTTGCGCACCATGCAGCCGTAGATTTCGAAGGACTGCGGGGTGCCGACCACGTGCCAGTCATCCGGCTTCTTGGCCTTGGCCATTTCGCCGGCCAGCAGGGCGTCATCCATCATGAAAGCCACGGCGCGGTTGGACTCGAGCATCAGGAAGGACTCGCCGTGATCCTTGGCGGAAATCACGTTCATGCCCATCTTCTTCTCGGCATTCATCGACTTGAGCAGGCGCTCGGAGGTGGTGCCGGCGGTGGTCACCACGTTCTTGCCCTTGAGGTCCTCGAAATCGTTCACGCCGCTGCTCTTCTTGGTCAGCAGGCGGGTGCCCACTTCGAAGATGCCGACGGAGAAGTCGACCTGGCGCTGGCGCTCGACGTTGTTGGTGGTGGAGCCGCACTCCAGGTCCACGGTGCCGTTCTGTACCAGCGGGATGCGGGTCTGGGAGGTGACCAGGTTGTAGCGCACCTTCAGGTCAGGCAGCTCCAGTTCCTTTTTCAGCTCCTCGACGACCTTCAGTTGCAGGTCATGGGAGTAGCCAACCGGCTGCTTGGAGGTGTCGCCATAGTAGGAGAAGGGGATGGACGAGTCGCGGTGGCCCAGGGTGATGGTGCCCGAGTCCTTGATCTTCTTCAGGGTGCCGGTCAGTTCGGCGGCGAAGACCGGGCTGGACATCAGGGTAGCGGCAACGGCTGCAGCCAGTACGCGGGGGACGATACGCATGGGTCGATTCCTCGGTGTTGTTGTTATTGGGGACGTACGGCGGGTACGTGCCTCCATGTGGAAGGGCTATCGCTTTCCTGCCTTGTAGGGAGCAGGATGTGTGCCAGGCCTCGATAGGCCTGTTTTCGGATATCAAGTGTTTGAATTTTAAAGCAATTTATTTTTTATTCAGACGCAGATAAAAGGCGTGATGGTCGGATGTTCGGTTTTTCGACCGCCTGGCGTTCGGTTTTCCGAATGAGAGTTGGGCGGCCTGGAAGGCCGCCCGGTAAGGGGGCGCTTAACGATTACGCAGGAAGGCGTTGATGAATTCGCCCTGGTTGGCGGCGTCACGCTCGGTGGTGAACAGGATGCGATTGCCCTGTTCGCGAATCTTCATGTCCTTGCCGAAGCCGCACTCGACGGTGTTCAGCTTGGCAGCCTGCTCCTTGAATTCAGGCGAGCTGCTGCACAGGTTGTTCATCTGGTTGACCACCTCGCCGCAATAGCCGGACACGCTCAGCTCCTTGAGCAGTTGCTCGTCCATGGCCTGCCAGTCGATGACGGTCTTCAGGGTGGTGCCGCAGCTGGTCGAGGCCTCGGCATCCATCTGTTGCAGGCGCTCGACGTGGTATTGCTGGCGCTTCTCGCGATCGAAACGGGCGAGCTTCTCCTGTACGCCGTCCTTGTGCTGCTTTTCATAGAGGGCGAGCAGTTCGGCCGGCTTGACCGCCTTGCTGGCCTTGTCGTCGAAGCTCAGGTACAGCGGGTCGCGGTTGCCCGGCAGGTACAGCTGATAGGACTCGCCGCCCCATTCCTGGCGCTGGCCGAGCAGCACGTAGCTGCTGCCATCGAGGGTGGTGGCGTAGTCGCTTTCGTCCTGGCTGCGCGGCTCGACCTGGGTCAGCAGCACCACTTCGTCCAGCGGGTGGTTGATACCGCTGATCTGTACCAGGGCCTGCTTCTCGTCGCTGCTGGGGGCAACGACGACGCTGATGCCCTTGTCGGCGACGAACGCCTTGGGATATTTCGCCAGTTCCAGGGCGCTGGCGTTGAAGGTCAGGAAGGTTGAGGCGATAAGCAGCGACAGCCGTGTCATGGCGGAGTCCTTTGGTGGGTGATGAGACTGAGTCTAACGGCGTCTGACAGCGGGCACTGTGAGCCCGTTCCCGCTGGCAAACGCGCTGCTCAGAACTGCATCACCACCCGGCCTTCGATCTGCCCGGCACGCATCTGCTCGAGCACGCCGTTGACGTTGTCCAGCCGGTCACGGTGGATGGTCGCCTTCACCAATCCCTCGCCGGCGAAGTCCAGGGCCTCCTGCAGGTCCGCGCGGGTGCCGACGATGGAGCCGGTGATGCTGATGGCCTTGAGTACCACGTCGAAGATCGGTGTCGGGAAATCGCCGGGCGGCAGCCCCACGAGGGCGACCGTGCCGCCGCGCCGGGCCATGCCGATGGCCTGACCGAAGGCGCTGTTCGATACCGCGGTGACCAGCACGCCGTGGGCGCCACCGATGTCACGCTGAATGACCTCGGCCGGGTTTTCCTGGCGGGCATTGATGGTCAGGCTGGCGCCGAGCTTTCTGGCCAGCGCCAGCTTGGCGTCGTCCACATCGATGGCCGCGACGTGCAGGCCCATGGCGCGGGCGTACTGCACGGCCACGTGGCCGAGGCCGCCGATGCCGGAAATCGCCACCCACTGGCCGGGGCGGGTGCCGGTTACCTTCAGGCCTTTATAGACGGTGACGCCGGCGCAAAGGATCGGCGCGATCTCGGCGAATTCGACGTTCTTCGGCAGGATACCCACGTAATCGGGGTCGGCCAGCACGTACTCGGCGTAGCTGCCGTTGACCGAGTAACCGGTGTTCTGCTGGTCGGCGCAGAGGGTTTCCCAGCCCGTCAGGCAGTGCTCGCAGCAGCCGCAGGCGGTGTACAGCCAGGGCACGCCGACCCGGTCGCCTTCGCGCACACGGGTGACGCCGGCGCCTACCGCGGCAACGTAGCCAACGCCCTCATGGCCGGGAATGAACGGCAGGCTGGGCTTTACCGGCCAGTCGCCGTCGGCGGCGTGCAGGTCGGTGTGGCAAACGCCCGCCGCCTCGATCTTCACCAGTATCTGCCCGGGGCCGGGCAGGGGCACTTTCACCTCCTCGAGCCGCAGGGGCTCGCCGAAGGCATGGACGACGGCGGCTTTCATGGTCTGCTGCATGGCGCGATCCTCCTCGATAGGAGTCCCCAGTATGGAAGGCTCCGCGGGGCGGACATTGCGCCAGGACAAGTTCCGGTGCGCACTGCGCCACCGGCCGACAGGCGGTTGGTTATCGATTTATGCGCGACTGCAGTATAATTGCCGATTTGCGCAAACCACGCCTCCCGCGTGGTTTGTTGTTTCTGCCGCGGCGCCAAGCGCCCGATCAATCGACATGGCGCCCTGCGCCCGAGACGTAGAGAGGCACGACGATGAGCGCACTGGTTGGCGTGATCATGGGTTCCAAATCCGACTGGAGCACCCTGAGCCATACCGTCGAGATGCTCGACAAGCTGGGCATTCCCAACGAGGTGAAGGTGGTCTCCGCCCACCGCACGCCGGATCTGCTGTTCCAGTACGCCGAAGAAGCCGAGGGCCGTGGCATCCAGGTGATCATCGCCGGTGCCGGTGGCGCCGCCCACCTGCCGGGCATGTGTGCTGCCAAGACCCACCTGCCGGTGCTCGGCGTGCCGGTGCAGTCGTCCATGCTCTCGGGTGTCGACTCGCTGCTGTCCATCGTGCAGATGCCGGCCGGTATCCCGGTCGCCACCCTGGCCATCGGCAAGGCCGGCGCCATCAACGCCGCGTTGCTGGCGGCGAGCATCCTCGGTCACCAGCACCCGCAGTTCCACGCGGCGCTCAAGCAGTTCCGCGACGAGCAGACCAATACCGTGCTGGAAAACCCGGACCCGAGGGCGCAGTAATGAAGATCGGCGTGATCGGTGGCGGCCAGCTCGGCCGCATGTTGGCCCTGGCGGGTACGCCGCTGGGCATGAATTTCGCGTTCCTCGACCCGGCGCCGGACGCCTGTGCGCAAGCCCTGGGCGAGCATATCCGTGCCGATTACGGCGATCAGGATCACCTGCGCCAGCTGGCCGACGAAGTCGATCTGGTGACCTTCGAGTTCGAGAGCGTGCCGGCGGAAACCGTGGCCTTCCTGTCGCAGTTCGTGCCGGTCTACCCGAGTGCCGAGTCGCTGCGCATCGCCCGCGACCGCTGGTTCGAGAAGTCGATGTTCAAGGACCTGGGCATCCCCACGCCCGAGTTCGCCGATATCCAGTCCCAGGCCGACCTGGATGCCGCGGTGGCCAGCATCGGCCTGCCGGCGGTGATGAAGACCCGCACCCTGGGCTACGACGGCAAGGGCCAGAAGGTGCTGCGCAAACCCGAAGACGTCACCGGTGCCTTTGCCGAGCTGGGCAGCGTGCCGTGCATCCTCGAAGGCTTCGTGCCGTTCAGCGGCGAAGTGTCGCTGGTCGCCGTGCGTGGCCGTGATGGCGAAACGCGTTTCTACCCGCTGGTGCACAACACCCACGACAGCGGCATTCTCAGCCTATCGATCGCCAGCACCGCGCACCCGCTGCAGGCGCTGGCCGAAGATTACGTCGGCCGGGTGCTGAAGCAGCTCGATTACGTGGGCGTGCTGGCCTTCGAATTCTTCGAGGTCGACGGCGGCCTGAAGGCCAACGAAATCGCCCCGCGGGTGCACAACTCCGGGCACTGGACCATCGAAGGCGCCGAGTGCAGCCAGTTCGAGAACCACCTGCGTGCCGTCGCCGGCCTGCCGCTGGGCTCGACCGCCAAGGTCGGCGAGAGCGCCATGCTCAACTTCATCGGCAGCGTACCGGCTGTGGATAAGGTCACCGCCATCGACGATTGCCACCTGCATCACTACGGCAAGGCCTTCAAGGCCGGTCGCAAGGTCGGCCATGCCACCCTGCGCTGTGCGGACCGGGCGACCCTGGACAGCCGCATCGCCCAGGTGCAGGCGCTGATCGACGCAGGCTAGCCGGGCCCCGGCGAGGCAGGTTGAACCTCTGCGCCGCCGCTCTCGTCAGATGAAAGGCGCCGCAGCAGTGCGGCGCCTTTTTCAATTCTGGAGGGCATCATGGGTATTATCGGCACTATCTTAATCGGCCTGATCGTGGGTTTGATTGCCCGTTTCCTCAAGCCTGGCGACGACAGCATGGGCTGGATCATGACCATCCTGCTGGGTATCGGTGGCTCCATTGCCGCGACCTATGGTGGCCAGGCGCTGGGCATCTACCAGGCAGGTGAAGGCGCTGGTTTCATCGGCGCGGTGGTTGGTGCGATCATCCTGCTGGTGATCTACGGCATGATCACCAAGAAGCGCTAAACCGGTAGCCTGACGCATCGACGCCTGGCTACTCCCTGTCGGCCATTACCACCGCGAGTCCCGTCGATGCGTTACCTGCTGTTGGTCCTGCTGTTGCTCAGCGGCTTTGCCCGCGCCGAACTCCCCGAAACCGACTGGCTGGAGCTGATGCCCGAAGAGGATCAGCGCGCCCTGGAGCAGATGCCGGAAATCGTTCACAACGGCCCGGAAGGGGCGGGCACCTTCGACAGCAAGGGCGGTTTGAAGCAGCAGGAAAAAGGCCTGCCCGCCGTCATGTATTCGGCCAAGACCGTGCCAGGCATGAACGGCAAGAAGATTCGCCTCGGCGGCTATCCGGTGCCGCTGGAAACCGACAACGCCGGGCGCAGCACGCTGTTCTTTCTGGTGCCCTACCCAGGCGCCTGCATCCACGTCCCGCCACCGCCGCCCAACCAACTGGTGCTGGTGCGCTACCCCAAGGGCATCGCCCTGGACGATATCTACGAGCCGCTATGGGTCAATGGCACGCTGAAGATCGAAGCGGTCAGCAATGACCTGGCCGACGCCGCCTATGCGCTGGATGCCAGCAGCGCGAGGATGGTCGAGGAAAGCGACCTGTGATGTGAAAACGGCGCCTTGAGGGCGCCGTTTTTCTTTTGGCTCAGGAACGTATGACCAGGTGCATGGCCTGACGGGCCATATCGACGACCGCTCTAGCGAGCAGGTCGAGTACCCAGCGCAGGAAGAACGTGGTCACTTCGATGGTCGCGGGCACGGCACGGCCCAGGAACTTGAAGATTTTCACGATCAGGGCGCGGACGGAATCGCTGATGTCCTTGCAGATCTGCGCACCCTGCACCAGGATCCCGGCAATCTGATCCAGCACCGTGACGCCGATGGTGATCGCACTGCCGATGACGATATTGGCGGCCTTCTTGAGCAGGTACTGCATGGCCTTGGAGATCATCCACAACGTTGCCGCGGAAAACAGGGTCGGACCGTAGCTGGCGCTTTCCAGCCAGATATCGATTTCCCGATCCAGAGGCGGCTCCGGATTGCGATAGAGCCCCCGCCAGCTGGCATCGCCAATCGATGGCAGGTAGGACGTCATGCGGTGAGCATCAGGGCTGATCTGCGCGCCCTTCCAGGGGATCATGCAGACATTGCCGGTAACCGGCACATGGCTGAACGGGAAGATCGGTACCATGCTCACCGGGTCGGCGCTGTGGTAGACCCGGTGGATGTTGTCGGCGCCGAGCTTGCCGCTCAGGTGGCGTGCGAAGCCAGCCACCCCGGTGCGTGGTGAACCAAAGGTATAGAGCTTGATGCCGGCCACGCCGAGTTCGCTCAGGTGATCGGCCGCCAGCGTGGCGAGGGCGCCGCCCAGGCTGTGACCGACGCAATGCACGGTGCTGGGGTTGCGGCCGCGCATGAAGGTATCGATATCGCCACGCAGCGATTTGAACGTTTCGTTGAAGCCCGCGTGAACCGGCCAGGTGCTCGGCCCACGTTGCAGGCCGGCGTTCGCATCGGTCAGGGCGTCGGCAATGCTGTCGGTGCCGCGAAATGCCAGCAGCATTTCCCCTTGGCGGCCGCCCACGCCCTGCACGGCGTAGGCGAATCCGGTACGCGTACGGAAAATCGCGCCGCTGGTTCCACTGGCCATTTGCAGATTGGAAAAGTCGAACGAGTTGCTCAGCCCGAGACGGGCGGCTTCATCCGCTATGCCTCCCATGGGTGACACGGCGGCGTCTTTGACCGTGTAGACGTGAGTGGCGATTTGCGCGGATTGTTTGGGGCTCAGGGGGTCACAGCCGAATCCTTCTGGTCTGGTGAGAGAGGGCGCTATTGGATAACGCAGATACCAAAGGTCTCTGTTTCAGGGTGCGCGACGGGCTCGCTATTGAGCTCACAGATGAACTTCAATGGCCGATTCTTTACTTCGCCCAGGTTGTCGTAGTTGTGCTTGGTGAAGACCCAGCCTTTGTGGTCCTTGCCTTGGTAACGAAGCGTCAGACGCTGGCCAATCACCGGTTCATGGGGCATGAATCCGGCTGTCAGTGATTTCGCCGTCACGGCCGGAAAATGGAAGCGACCTTGTGCATCGCTTTGCACCTTGTTCTTGCGGTGCTCGTTCTTCCAGTGCCAGTGATATTCCTGTTCTATCTCCACATCCTGAACAGGTTTGCCGTCGAGCAACACGGTGCCCTCTACCTCGGAGAACAGATAAAGCGTCTTGGAAAAAGCCATGGCGTAACCCTGTGTGAGTAGTCCGATAAGCAGCAGTGCGCAGCAGGAAAGTATTTTGCGGTTCAAGGTCGTTCCCTCGCCGAATGGCTGAGCGTTTCGGGGCGTGCCGCGGGTCGATTGCTGCGGCGGGGCGAAATCAGCGGCGCTATGCGCAGACTGACGGGGTAGTCGTGCCTGTCAGCAGGTTGGTTTTTCGAGCGGGATTTCTGCCCATGGCTGGCGCTGCAGTATAGCGACGGGGCCAGCTGGGATTTGTTGAGCATGTTCGCACTCTCCTTGTGTCGTTGATCGCCTGGGCTCAGCAGCCCAGTAATCGCTTTTGCCGGCGTGCCGGCGCATCCGTTGCAAATAGCGTGCTGGTCGGCTGGTAGCGCGCGAGCAAACTGGCCGCTGCACGTCTCTGCCGCTGTGTACCGCTGCGCAACACGGCCATGCACTGTCTTTCGCTGAACGGCTGGCCCAGCAAATAGCCGATGCCTGGCTGCAAGCTCTGCTGCTGGCCTTGCCACCATTGCTCGACGTGCTGCGGATCGGGCCAGGGCAGGTCGATGTCCGGGTCCATGGCGACGTTGGCGTCGGACGGATCATCGGTAGGGCCTTCGTCGTAGTCGGGATAGACGTCCAATTCCAGGTCGAGTTCCGCGAGGTCGGCGCCGGTGATCAGGCTGAAGGCTTCACCCGCGGCACGGGCCGTGGGCAGTTCGTGCATCTGCCGGATCAGCCAGGGAACGGTCTGCGGATCACCGAGCAGGCCGATGGCCTGGATCGCCATATGGCGGTGCGCCTCGCTCTGCATCAGGCCGCGCAGCCAGGCGATACTGGCCTCCCGGGGTTGCCAGGCAAGCAGCACTTCGAGTGCGGGCCGGCGCCGTTCGCCCGGCTGTTCGGCGAACAAGCGCAGATTGCCGAGGGCCTCCTGATCACCCATCTGGGCGCTGGCCCAGTTGCTCCAGAAACGGACTTCATCATCGCCGTGCAGGCGGTGCTGACGCAGCGGCTGCAGCAAATCGCGACGCCGCAGGGTGCCAGCCAGCCGAGCCGCGGCAGCCAGTACGCCGGCATCACCGTGGGCCAGGGCCGACAGCAGCGCCGGGCCCGGATCCTTGCCGTGCAGGGCAAGGGCAGCCAGGGCGATTCGTCGGCGCTGGGCGTCATTGGCATGCAGGTCGCGTTCGATAAGCGCGGACACTTCGTGCCACTCCAGCCAACCCAGTGCGGCGACAAGAAATGGCTCGCCCTCGGGTTTGGCGTGCAGATGTTGGTACAGGGTTTCCAGGGCGCTCTCGTTGCTCAGCCGCAGTGCCAGCGCTGCCGTGGCGAATACCTCGCCCTGGGCGTGTGGGGTGAGTTGCTCCAGCAACAGATGAAGCCCCTTTAGGCCGGCGATCTGCAGACCATCAAGATGGGCCTCGATCCGCTCGTCCAGGTCGCCGAGATGGGCCAGGTCATAATGCGGCGCGCCGACGGCGTAGCAGCGCAGGCCGGCTAGAAAGGCGGCTTCTTCGGCGTGCTGGTCGAGGATGGTGGTGATCATCAGTCGATGCGAGTCCAGGTATTGCCGTCGAAGGCCATGATGTCCTTGGCGCCGAATGACCACATCACGCCATCGGCCACGCTCAAGTGGTAACAGGTCGCCGGTGTGTCATCCCCGAACTCCACCTCGACCAGGCTGCCACCCTGAAGCGTATACAAGCCGCGCATCGTCGACAGGTAGAGCTTGCCGTCATACCAGGCCAGATCCCATATGTCGCTGGTGATGTCCTCCTGCTCGATTGGCTGCCAGGCATCACCTCGACCTACGATCAGAAGTCCGCGACGGCCCGAGGCATAGACCTGACCATCTCCGGCGCAGAGCACGCGGGTCAGCACGAGATTGGTCGGGCTTTCCTGCTGGTTCCATTGTTGGCCGTTGTAGTGCCAGATTTCGCCATCCCATCCAACTGCGTACAAATCGTTTTCGTCAAAGCCATCGATGGACTCGAAACCTTTTGTTTCGCCGATTGCAGGGCGGATGGCTTGATCAAGGCAGGTCCAGTGGTCTGCACCGTCGCGACGATAGACCTGGCGGCCCATGCCTACCGCGAATGTTCGCTGGCCAATGGTCCGAACTTGGCGCAGGTGGCCTCGATCTATGGGATCACCATGCGCAGTGCTAATTCGCTCCTGACTTTGCTGTTGGCTGCCGAACAAAAAGGCTTCACCATTTGGAGAAATAGCGATCATCTGGGAAACAGGGTGTTGGCTCACAGCGATACTGGCTGTGTGCCAATGCATGGTGTCGATAAAGGCCAGTTGTCCTTCATCAACCTCATGAAAATGCGTATGGGGCACATCCGCCCCAATGGAATCGTCCTGATCCGCAATGTAAGCGAGATCGTGATATCTGACTGCACCAGATATGACTGTATTGGTTTGTTTGAGATTCAAAGTCATGGGATTTCTCTACGCAATTTAGCGACCACGAGAGCCTTTGGCACGTGCCGCCTGTATGTGCTTGCTACGATTCGCAACTGCGGTGTTAGCTGCCTTCTGGGCCGCGTCTCCTTTGTACCCGGTCGCAATCATTCGGCAATCCGTCTGATCATCGATGCCGCACTGGTTGTGATAGGTGTCCAGTTGCGCTTTGGTGCACTCGGGGTCGCAGCCCGACTCGGGAAAGGTCTTGCCTACCGCGTCCACGCCGAAGCCTTTGGCCTGGCCATAAGTAACGCTGACCAAGCGAGCCGAACTATCGTCTTCGAAGGTGATTCGCTTTGACTGAGCGCCGCTATTGAGTGCTGCGTTGCTCTGATAGGTATGCATCAACCCATGTGTGCCGTGGTACTGGTTGCAGCCTTCCACACAGATGCAGGGAGCTTTGTCGCCGTTGTAAGGGCTCGTCCCCTTGATGGCCTTGGATTCCTTGCCACCGCGGCCTTTGTTGAAGAAAGAGCCCGCTTCAATCAGGTGGTGGCCTGTTTGCCCAGGGCAGCAGCCGGCTTGTCCTGCGGTTGGTTTGTAGGGAGTGAGCTGGCATCGCCTGGCGCTTAGGCATTTGTCTGCGCCAACTTTGTCAGCGTAAGCGTCTGCCGCCGTACTGGTCTCTGGTTTTCCATCGGGAGGGCAGGGGCTGGGGCCATCAGCCTTGTGAGGTGAGAAATCCTTGCACGCATCTTTCTCTTTCTTGATGTCTTCCTTGCACGGCCCTTCACCCTTGCTTACCGCCATCTGATCCAGATACGGCCAGGTCGGTGTATTCCCTGGAAACGACCCATGGTTATGAGTCGTCAGATCCATATGCCGCACCACGTTCTTGCCTTCGAACTTGACGTCCATCGACCACGAGGTGAAGTACACCTTGCCCTTGATCTTAGTGGTGATGATGCCTTTCTTCGGGGCGCGGCCGGGTTCGTCGCCGTAGCTGGTCTTGTAGTAGCTCTTGTTCTTGAGCATCACTTCCTTGCGGGTGATGCGGATGGTGCAGGTGCCCTTGGTGGTGTCCTTGGACAGCCCGGTGTTGGGGTGCGGAATCGGGATGCCCAGGGGCATGGGCGGCGTCTGCGGCGGGGTGAAGCAGACGTCGGGAAAGGCGGCGCTGTGCTTCACTGGCATGCAGGTCGCCTTCGATCAGTGCGTAGACCCTCGTGCCACTCCAGCCAACCCAGTGCGGCGACAAGAAACGGCTCGTCCTCGGGGTTGATATGCAGATGCTGGCAAAGCGTCTCCAAGGCGCTCTCGTTGCTCAGCCGCAGTGCCAGCGCTGCCGTGGCGAACACCTCGCCCTGGGCGTGTGGGGTGAGTTGCTCCAGCGACAGATGAAGCCCCTTGAGGCCGGCGATCTGCAGGCCATCGAGGTGGGCCTCGATTCGTTCGTCCAGGTCGCCGAGATGGGCCAGATCATAATGCGGCGCGCCGACGGCGTAGCTGCGCAGGCCGGCGAGAAAGGCGGCTTCTTCTGCATGCTGGTCGAGGAGGGTGGTGATCATCAGTCGATGCGGGTCCAGGTACTGCCGTCGAAGGCCATGATGTCCTTGGCGCCGAATGACCACATCACGCCATCGGCCACGCTCAAGTGGTAACAGGTCGCCGGTGTGTCGTCCCCGAAATCCACCTCGACCAGGCTGCCACCCTGAAGCGTATACAAGCCGCGCATCGTTGACAGGTAGAGCCTGCCGTCATACCAGGCCAGATCCCTTATGTCGCTGGTGATGTCCTCCTGCTCCATTGGCTGCCAGGAGTCACCGCGACCTACGATCAGAAGTCCGCGACGGCCTGAGGCATAGACCTGACCATCTCCGGCGCAGAGCACGCGGGTCAGTACGAGGTTGGTCGGGCTTTGCTTCTGGCTCCATTGTTGGCCGTTGCAGTGCCAGATCTCACCATCCCAGCCAACGGCGTACAGGTCGTTTTCGTCAAAGCCATCGATGGACTCGAAACCTTTCGTTTCGCCGATTGCAGGGCGGATGCCTTGATCAATGCAGGTCCAGTGATCAACGCCATCACGTCGATAGACTTGACGGCCCATTCCAACAGCAAAAGTTTTCCGACCAATAGTTCGTGCTTGTCTCAAATGGCCGCGATCAATGGGATCGCCATCAGGCATCCGAATCTTTTCATCGCTCTCCTGACCACTTCCGAATAGACGGACATCACCATAGGGCGACAAAAATAAAGCTTGTTCTATAGGTTCCCGAGTAATGGTTACGCTGACAGTGGGCCATTCTTGCATATCATCGTAACCCCATTCTCCGGCATCCCAGCTGTACAGGTGAGAGTGCTCAATTCGTGCCTCGAGGCTGTCGTCTTGGGTAACGATATAAGCGAGATCGCTGTACCGAACAGCCCCCGTAATGAAGGTATCTGTCCGGCTCTTTCTATCTGACATCGGTTGCACCTATGACTATCGGCTTGATTTAGTGCTTATAGCGCGCAATTTCTTCGATCGGGCTTTGACTGCCGCGTCCGCTGCCTTCTGGGCGTCGTCACCTTTGTACCCGGTCGCAATCATCCGACAATCCGTCTGATCATCGATGCCGCACTGGTTGTGATAGGCGTCCAGTTGCGCTTTGGTGCACTCGGGGTCGCAGCCCGACTCGGGAAAGGTCTTGCCTACCGCATCCACACCGAAGCCTTTGGCCTGGCCATAGGTAACGCTGACCAAGCGAGCCGAACTGTCGTCTTCGAAGGTGATTCGTTTCGACTGCGCGCCGCTATTGAGTGCTGCGTTGCTCTGATAGGTGTGCATCAACCCATGGGTGCCGTGGTACTGGTTGCAGCCTTCCACACAGATGCAGGGAGCCTTGTCGCCGTTGTAAGGGCTCGTCCCCTTGATGGCCTTGGATTCCTTGCCACCGCGGCCTTTGTTGAAGAAAGAGCCCGCTTCAATCAGGTGGTGGCCTGTTTGCCCAGGGCAGCAGCCGGCTTGTCCTGCGGTTGGTTTGTAGGGAGTGAGCTGGCATCGCCTGGCGCTCAGGCATTTGTCTGCACCAACCTTGTCGGCGTAAGTGTTTGCCGCCTGTTGGGTTTCCGGTTTTCCATCGGGAGGGCACGGACTAGGGCCATCTGGCTTGTGAGGTGAAAAGTCCTTACAGGCATCTTTCTCTTTCTTGATGTCTTCCTTGCACGGCCCTTCAACCATGGTTATGGGCTACTAGGCTGCTCGGCGAAGCTGCCAAAGGTGGCGCAAGCCCTATGAGGTTGTCCAGTAATGGCAAGGCGCCATGCCTCATCGCGCCGCTTGCGAGCGCTGGCGCCTGGCCCTAAGGTGCGCCTTTCGCACCTGGCGCCCTGTCGATGAATCTGGACTGCTTTGCCCCCTATGCCGAGCTGGCCGGTCAGCTGCTCTCGCGTTGCGCACCGTCGAGCGACGACGGCGCCCATGATCTTTCGCACCTGCGGCGGGTATGGGCCAACGCTCGGCAGCTGCAGCGCGAAGAGGGCGGCGAGCTCGAACTGTTGCTGGCGGCCGTGCTGCTGCACGACTGCGTGGCGGTGGAAAAGAATTCGCCCCTGCGCTCCAGGGCTTCACGGCTGTCCGCTGCGCGTGCCGGTGAATTGCTCGCTGAACTTGATTGGCCGAGCGAGCGCGTCGCTGCCGTGTGCCACGCCATCGAGGCGCACAGTTTTTCCGCCGCCATCACGCCGACCAGCCTGGAAGCGCGCATCCTGCAGGACGCCGATCGCCTCGATGCCATTGGCCTGATCGGCGTGGCGCGTTGCTTCCATGTGTCCGGGCGACTGGGTAGCGCGCTCTACGATGCCGAGGATATCGATGCCCGGCATCGCCCGCTGGATGATCAGCGCTTTGCCCTGGATCATTTCCATACCAAACTGCTGGGCCTGGCCTCCGGCTTTCAGACTGCGGCTGGCGCGCGTTTGGCGCAGCAGCGGCATGGGCGGATGGTCGCCTTCCTCGAGGCCTTTCGCGACGAAACCCAGCCCTTCGAGCAGTAGAGAACCCCATGCACTACGACGTAATCGTGATCGGCCTGGGCGCCATGGGCGCCGCCACCCTCTATCAGCTGGCCAAGCGCGGTGTGCGCGTGGCCGGCGTCGACCGCCATGCGCCGCCCCATGACCAGGGCTCCAGCCATGGCGACACGCGCATCACCCGCCAGGCGGTGGGCGAGGGCGCGGCCTACGTGCCGCTGGCGCTCAATTCCCAGCGTATCTGGCGCGAGCTGGAGGCGCAGAGCGGCGGGGCGTTGTTCGAAGCCTGCGGCATGCTGATGCTGAGCAGCAGCCAGGAGCCGACCCGCGGCCACGGCACGGCGGACTTCGGCGGCGAGACGGCGGCGCTGGCGGCGCACTTCGGTATCGAGCACAGCCTGCTGGACGCCGCCGGTATTCGTGAGCGCTTCCCGCAGTTCGGCGGCTTTGGCGACCAGGCCACCGGCTATTACGAGCCGGGTGCCGGTTACGTGCGCCCCGAGCGGGCCATCGAGGTACAGCTGAGGCTGGCCGCGGCATTGGGCGCGGTCTTGCACACCAATACGCCGGTCGAGGCCATCGAGTCAGACGCTGAAGGCGTTCGCGTGGAAACCAGCGCGGGCACGCTGACGGCGGACAAGGCCATCGTCTGTGCCGGCATGTGGACGGGCAAGCTGCTCGGTGCGTCGGTAGAAGGCCTGCTCAAGGTCTGTCGCCAGCAGTTGGTGTGGTTCGAACTCGACGAACCCGAACGCTTTGCCGCCGACTCGCCGGTGTACATCCTGCTGCACGGCGCGGCGGATACCGACAGCTGCTACGGCTTCCCGCCGCTGCCGGGCGAGAACGCGATCAAGATCGCCACCGAACAATACCTCGAGGGCTGCGACCCGGATACCGTGGATCGCAGCGTCAGCCAGGCGGATATCGATGCCTTGTACGACACCCACGTGGCTGGCCGGCTGCTGGGCGTTTCCCGACGGGTGCTGAAGGCCAAGGTGTGCACCTACACCATCACCCCGGACTTCAACTTCATCGTCGACGCCCATCCGCAGATGGCCAACGTGACCCTGGTGTCGGCGTGCTCGGGGCATGGTTTCAAGCATTCCGCCGGCATCGGCGAGGCGTTGGCCATGCGTCACTGCAGCGAGCCCGGCGCGGCCGACCTGTCGGCGTTTTCGCTGGCGCGATTCAGGTCGTAGCCTGCCCGGGAGCTATTGGTTTATCGACTGCAGCAAGGCAGAAGCGGACGGTCACGCTGCGATTTCAAACCTGCTCATATTGGTGGGCTGAAGCCCACCCTACGAGGCTGGCATGATCTGTAGGGTGGGCTTTAGCCCACCACTGCAAATTGCCGTTTGTGCCACGTTGCGGCCATCGTAGGCACCCAGCGGCTAAAAATCATTGTCATCCAGCCAGCGATACATCACATGGCAATCCACCAGGCCCAGGGTGCGGTGGCGGTAGGCCTTTGGCAGGGTGCCGACGATGGTGAAGCCGTGCTTCTGCCAGAGGGCCACGGCGACCGTGTTGCTGGCCACCACGGAGTTGAACTGCATGGCCTGAAAGCCCAGCTCACGGGCGACCTGCAGCGAGTGCTGGCACAGCGCGCCTGCCACGCCCTTGCCGCGGGCGGCCGGCGAGGTCATGTAGCCGCAGTTGCACACGTGGTCGCCCGGCCCTGCGGCGTTGGCCTTGATGTAATAGGTGCCGAGGATCTGCCCGTCTTCTTCGGCCACGAAGGTGGCGCGGGGCAGCTCGACCCAGGTTTTCCAGGCCGTCTCGCGGTCCATGGCCGGGTCATAGGCGTAGGTTTCCTGGCCCTGGACGATATCGCGGATGATAGGCCAGACCTGATCGAAATCGGTTTCGTTGATGAGGCGAATATTCACGGGGTTTCCTGATTGATCACGCTTTGAACATGCGGGGGTCGTAGGTGAAATCGTAGGTGTCGACGATGCGGATACGGCTCATGGCGGGGTGCAGCGGGTTGATCACCAGGTTGCGCTCCAGCGGCAGCACCGCCGATGGCACGATCAGGCCGAGGTGGCTGACGGCGCGTAGCCAGGCGCTGCCGAACGCCATGCTCGGGCGATCCACCGGCAGGGCGTTCCAGCCTTTCGGCAGTTCGCGGGCAGCAGGCTCCCAATACAACTCCGGGTCGTCCGGCAGCTCGAAGCAGGTGATCTTCATCGGCATCGCCGGCGGGCCTTCGGCGTGCACGAAGGTTTCCAGGCAGCAGATGCCGGGGCTGAGGCCCATGTACACGGCGGCGATGTCCTGCTCGTTCCAGCGCCCGCCCTCGATGGCGGCGCCACGCCCGGACAGGTCGGTGGCTCGCTTGGCCTTGGCCACGCGCCAGGCGCGCATCAGGCCGCGCCACCCCAGTCGAGGGCGTTGAGCACCCGGCGTACCTGCTTGGCGCCGATTTCCGTCTCGCAGAGCATGATCGGCGCCTGCCCGCCAAGGGAGCGATTGCTGCGCGACATCCACTCGGCGGCGGCCTGGCGGCTTTCAAATACGTCTTCAGCCAGCTGGCAGACCATGGCGATGCGGTCCAGGCGCTCGGAGGCCACCGGGTCGAGCACCTTGCGCTCACGGCGGCGGCGCTCGAGGGTCGAGATCGAGGCGTTGAGGAGGATCTCCAGGCTGCGTTCGGGCAGGGCAAAGGTCGCCTTCACGGCTTGCACCAGGTCGGCGGCAAAGCCGTCACGGATCTGCTGCAGACGTTCGGCTTCACTGAGCTTTTCCCGGCCGGCACTGAACGCCCAGAAGGCAGCGACCACGGGCGAGTGGTCGTCCTTGCCCTCTTTGGCCTGACGCATTGCGGTAACGGTCATGCTGCCTCCTTCATTTGAATAAAAATAAACGTCAAATGAAGGCTACTACTTTCTGCCCGCGCTTGCACGTCCAACTGGCGGATGGCAGCTAGTGGCCGTAGCCTTCGGCGATGTGCTGATCCTTGAGCTTCACGTAGTTGCCGGCGGTGTAACTGAAGAAGTTGCGTTCCTTGTCGGTCAACGGGCGGGCCTGCTTCACCGGGCTGCCGACGTACAGGTAGCCGCTCTCCAGCACCTTGCCCGGCGGCACCAGGCTGCCGGCGCCGATGATCACGTCATCCTCGACCACCGCGCCGTCCATCACCGTGCTGCCCATGCCGACCAGGATGCGGCTGCCCAGGGTGCAGCCGTGCAGCATCACCTTGTGGCCGATGGTCACTTCGTCGCCGATGATCAGCGGGAAGCCGTCCGGGTTGAACGGGCCGGCGTGGGTGATGTGCAGCACGCTGCCGTCCTGCACGCTGGTGCGTTTGCCGATGCGGATGCGGTGCATGTCGCCGCGGATCACGGTCAGCGGCCACACCGAACTGTCCTCGCCGATCTGCACGTCGCCGATGACCACCGCCGAGCTGTCGACGAATACCCGATCACCGAGCGTCGGCTTGGTGCCCTGATACATACGAATCGCCACGATAGAACCTCTTAAGCTGCGTCGGGGGTTGATTGTAATTAAGATGACCGCCATATCTGTTCAATCAGACATCTTATTCATTCCACCACAGGTACCCGACGTGAGTGCGAACAATCCCCTGCTGCAAGATTTCGACCTGCCGCCGTATTCGTCCATCCTGCCCGAGCATGTAGAGCCGGCGGTGGATGCCATTCTCGCCGAGAGCCGCAGCGTGGTCGCCAAGGTGCTGGCCAGCCAGGGCGATGCACCGCGCTGGGAAAGCCTGATCGATGCGCTCGACGAGCAGGGCGCCAAGCTGGGCCGCGCCTGGAGCCCGGTCAGCCACCTCAATGCCGTGCGCAACAACCCCGAGCTGCGCGCCGCCTACGAGGCCTGCCTGCCGAAACTGTCGGAATACTGGACGGAAATGGGCCAGAACCGCGCGCTGTTCCAGGCCTACGAGGCGCTGGCCGCCAGCCCCGAAGCGGCCAATTTCGATGTGGCGCAAAAGACCATTCTCGAACAGGCCCTGCGTGATTTTCGCCTGTCCGGTATCGACCTGCCGCCCGAGCAGCAGAAGCGTTATGGCGAGATCCAGATGCGCCTGTCCGAGCTGGGCAGCCGCTTCTCCAATCAGCTGCTGGACGCCACCCAGGCCTGGACCAAGCACATCGGGGACGAAAGCCTGCTGGCCGGCATCACCGAGTCGGCCAAGGCGCAGATGCAGCAGGCCGCCGAAGCTAAGAACCTCTCGGGCTGGCTGATCACCCTGGAATTCCCCAGCTACTACGCGGTGATGACCTACGCTGACAACCGCGCCCTGCGCGAAGAGCTGTACGCCGCCTATTGCACCCGTGCCTCGGACCAGGGCCCGAACGCCGGGCAGAACGACAACGGCCCGGTGATGGCCGAGATTCTCGAGCTGCGCCAGGAGCTGGCGCGCCTGCTGGGCTTCGGCAACTACGCCGAACTGAGCCTGGCCAGCAAGATGGCCGAGTCCAGCGAGCAGGTGCTGAGCTTCCTGCGTGACCTGGCGGTGCGCAGCAAGCCGTTCGCCGAGCAGGACCTGACCGAACTGCGCGCCTTCGCCGCCGAGCAGGGCTGCAACGACCTGCAGAGCTGGGACGTGGGCTACTACAGCGAGAAGCTGCGCGAGCAGCGCTACAGCATTTCCCAGGAAATCCTGCGCGCCTACTTCCCGATCGACAAGGTGCTGAGCGGCCTGTTCGCCATCGTCGAGAAGCTCTACGGCATCCAGATCAAGGAGCTGCGTGACTTCGACACCTGGCACCCGGACGTGCGCCTGTTCGAGATCGAGGAGAATGGCCAGCACGTCGGGCGTTTCTTCTTCGACCTCTACGCCCGCGCCAACAAGCGTGGCGGTGCCTGGATGGACGGCGCCCGCGACAAGCGCCGTGCGTTGAGTGGCGAGCTGGTCAGCCCGGTGGCCAACCTGGTGTGCAACTTCACTCCGGCTTCGGCCGGCAAGCCGGCGCTGCTGACCCATGATGAAGTCACCACGCTGTTCCACGAATTCGGCCATGGCCTGCATCACCTGCTGACCCGCGTCGAGCATGTCGGCGTGTCCGGCATCAATGGTGTGGCCTGGGACGCCGTCGAGCTGCCCAGCCAGTTCATGGAGAACTGGTGCTGGGAGCCCGAGGGCCTGGCGCTGATCTCCGGCCATTACCAGACCGGCGAGCCGTTGCCCCAGGACCTGCTCGACAAGATGCTCGCTGCCAAGAACTTCCAGTCCGGCCTGATGATGGTGCGCCAGCTGGAGTTCTCGCTGTTCGACTTCGAGCTGCACGTCACTCACGGTGATGGTCGCAGCGTGCTGGAGGTGCTCGAAGGCATTCGCGACGAGGTCTCGGTGCTGCGTCCGCCGGCCTACAACCGCTTCCCCAACAGCTTCGCGCACATCTTCGCCGGCGGTTACGCGGCCGGTTACTACAGCTACAAGTGGGCCGAGGTGCTGAGCGCCGATGCCTTCTCGAAGTTCGAGGAAGAGGGCGTGCTCAACCCGCAGACCGGTCGCGCGTTCCGCGAGGCGATCCTGGCCCGCGGTGGTTCCCAGGCGCCGATGGTGCTGTTCGTCGATTTCCGCGGCCGCGAGCCGAGCATCGACGCGCTGTTGCGTCATCTGGGCCTGAGTGCGGAGGCGGCATGAGCGACGCCCCTGAAGTCACACCCAAGCGTTTCATCGCTGGCGCCGTGTGCCCGGCGTGCAGCGAGATGGACAGCATCAAGATGTGGAACGTCGATGGCGTGCCGCACCGCGAATGCGTGCAGTGCGGTTATGCCGATACCCTGGACGAGCGCGGCAACTCGGTCGCCAGGGAGCTGCCGACCCGCGTCAACGTCAGCGGCCTGACGCCGAAGAAGCCGGCCGACCCCAAGGTCAAGGCCGTGCAGTTCTTTCCCAATCCGAAGCTGAAGAAGCCCGAATAGGTTTCACCTCGCAGAAACCAGACAAGCGCTCCAGGGCGCTTGTCTGGTTTTCAGGCCCAGCTTTTTAGCTTGTGGATAACGCCTCGGCAGGTTTCTTGTCCTTCCTGGCGCGCAGCAGGCTGTAGGCGTGCCAGAGCACCGACAGCGCCGCCAAGCCGAGGAACAGCGCCGAGATCGGGCTGGTCAGGAAGGCGGTGAAGCTGCCGTCCGAGAGCATCAGCCCACGGCGCAGGTTGGTCTCGGCCATCGGTCCGAGGATGAAACCGATGATGAACGGCGGCGCCGGCATGCCGGCCTTGATGAAGCCGTAGCCGAGGATGCCGAACAGCAGGATACTCCAGGCATCGAACAGGCGGCTGTTGAGGCCGAAGGCACCGACCACGCAGAGCACCAGGATGATCGGTAGCAGGATGTGCTTGGGCACCGACAGCAGCTTGATGAAGATGCGCAGGCCGTAGAACTCCAGCACCAGCATGATCACCGTGGCCAGGATCAGCGCAGCGAAGATGGTGTACACCAGCGGCCCCTGGGTGATGAACAGCAGCGGGCCGGGCTGTATGCCGTGGATCAGGAAGCCGCCGAGCAGCATGGCGGTCACCGTGTCGCCCGGAATGCCGAGGGTCAGCAGCGGCACCATGGCGCCACCGATGGCCGCGCTGTTGCAGGTTTCGCTGGCCACGACGCCGCCAGGGTTGCCCTTGCCGTAGGAGTCCGGGTCCTTGGCGCGCTTCTTCGCCACGATGTAGGAGATGATGTTCGAGGTGCCCGACCCCACGCCCGGCAGCACGCCGATGCCCAGGCCGATCATCGCCGAGCGGAAGGCGTTGCGCAGCTGGCCGACGAATTCCTTCAGCGAGAAGCCGAAGCCGCGCACCTTGGACATGTCCAGCGGTTTGACCTTGGTCATGCCGGCGTGGCGCCCGGTCTCTGCCAGGCGGATCACCTCGGCCACGGCGAACATGCCGATCATCACCGCCAGCATGGCGAAGCCGCCATTGAGGTTCGACTGGTCGAAGGTGAAGCGGCGGATCGCATCCACCGGGGCGATGCCGACGGTGGAGAAGGCGAAGCCCAGGGCGCCGGAGAACACGCCCTTGGTCAGCGAACCGGTGGACAGCGTGGCGATCAGGGTCAGCGAGAAGATGGCGATGGCGAAGTATTCGTGGGGGCCGAAACTGAGCGCCACCTTGGCCAGCATCGGGGCGATGAACATCAGCGCGCCGATCCCGAAGAAGGTGCCCAGGAACGAGAACACGATACCGATGCCGAGGGCCTTGAAGCCTTCGCCCTTTTCCATCATCGGCCCGCCATCGAACACCGTGGCGATCGATGAGGGCGTACCGGGAATCTTCAGCAGGATCGACGGGATCAGGCTGCCGGAAATCGCCCCCACGTAAAGCGCCACCAGCAGCGACAGGCCGGCGGCCGGACCCATGGTGAAGGTCAGCGGCAGGCACAGCGCCACGGCCATGGTTGCAGACAGGCCCGGTACGGCGCCGAAGATGATACCGACCACCACGCCGATGGTGATGAGGATGAAGATCTGCAGCGAGAAGACGGCGGCGAAGCCGTGTGTCATCAGGTCGAGCATCGCGCGTCTCCTAGATGTTCAGCACGCCTGAGGGCAGCATCAGATCGAAGCCCTGGCGGAAGATGAGGTAGATGACGATGGCCGAGATGATCGCCGTGATCGCGTAGGTCAGGTGGCCGATCTTCTGGCCGTGGGGCGTCAGCACGATGAACTGCAGGTACAGGTAGATCGCCGTGACGATGGGAAAGCCGATGGGCTCCAGGGTGGCGATGTAGGCGGCGATCAGCGCCAGGGTCTTGATCACCGTACCGTATTCGGAGACCTCGTCCTTCTTGCCGTTGGCCGGGCTATCTGCGGCCGGCGGGTTGCGAAAGCCGAACACCAGCTGCAGCACGCCCAGCCCGCACATGAAGATCGCCAGTACGTAGGGCACGAACGCGGCGTCGATGAACGACTTGCGCGGCAGGCTCATGGTGGCCAGCAGGTAAGCGATGCCGGCGGCCAGCATGAAGCCGCCGGTGATCAGCTCTTTTCGCTTGAAAGCATCCACAGCGAACTCCTATGGATCGGGGAATGGAAAAGCCGCAAGCGTGGGCTTGCGGCTGCCGGGGTCAGTTCGATTGCCGCAGGGCGTCCTTGAACTGCATGAATTCCTCGCGGTGCTCCTTGAGCATGGCGATGGCGTCGTCCGTGCCGTAGTAGGCCACCGGCTGCTTGTAGGTCTTGGCCAGTTCCTCGGCGTAGTTGGGGATCTCGGTGATCTGTTTCATGACCTCGGCCATCTTGGCCACGATGGCGGCGTCGGTGCCCTTGGGAAAGGCCACCACGTAAGGCTTCTCGACGATCAGGTCGACGTCCTTCTCGCGGAAGGTGGGGATGTCGCCGACCAGCGGGTTGCGCTCCTCGTTGGGCTGCGCCAGGGCGTTCATCGCGCCGCTCTGGATATAGTCCTGCAGCGCGCCGTAGCTGATCGCGCCCATGTCGATGCGCCCGCCCAGCAGCGCGACGATCCGCTCGGCCACGGTGCCGGTGTCGATGTAGCGCAGCTCGGTACCGGTGCGCTTCTCGAACATCAGGCCCTGCAGGTGGGAGAAGTTGCCCATCTCGGTGCCGTAGGTGACGCTCTTGGGTTTCTCCTTGGCTTGGGCGATCAGCTTCTCGACGCTGTCGATGCCCGACTGCTTGGAGGCCACGAAGATCGATGCCTTGTCGACGCCGGCGATGCAGGAAATGTCGAAGGCGTCATAGCTGTCCTCGCTGAGGCCGGCGACTTCGTTGACGATCAACTGGCCGGTGTGGGTGAACAGGATGGTGTGGCCGTCAGCCGATGATTCTTTTACGTGGGAAGCCGCCACCGTGCCGCCACCGCCGCCCATATTGGTGATCACCATCGGCTTGCCGGTGATCTGGGTGAAGTACTTGGCCATCATGCGGGCATTGAAGTCGGTGTCGCCGCCAGCGTTGGCCGGTACCACCACCTGCACCGCACGGGTCGGCCAGTTCGACTCCTGGGCGAAGCTGGTGGCGGAAGTGGTCAATAGGGCAGCGGACAGCAAGGTCGCGGACAGAATTTTATTCATTGGAAGTTCTCCGATAACGCCACGCCTGAACAACTCGATGGCTTGTTTTCAGCGCGCACTTAATAGGAAGCCCAACCCGCCCGATAATTGATCGGCAGGTAAGTCATATGGCGATTGGGGATGGCGAGGCGGCGTTAGTGCCGGTCTGGACTGCTGCGGTTACTCATGGCGAGAGCGGATCCTATGATTATTATTAGTTTGTGTCGTACGTTGTCATATGACGACGAGAGGATGATTGTCTGCGCTGTCCAGCCTGTCAACAAAGCATCTTTCGACAAGCCGATTCATAATGTTTCATTTCCATAAACTGCTGATTAATAGCTGGTTTATTAAATGTTTCATTATCTTTCCTACTATATGGATTTAGATATTGATCTTTAAGTAGGCGGATTCTTGCCTATTGGTAAGCCGTTAATGGGCGGATTATTGCCGATTTAAATTTCGTTATACGATGACTTATGATTTATTGGTACCAGTAACTTGCTCGGCGGAACTTTCTCTGGCGGCTCGATAAGTCTTGCCATGTATTGCCTCCAGCGCTGAGTTCATCTGCCGAGGCCTGCGTAAAGCGGTCTCTCTCCCCGGCTGTCGAGTTCGCATTGTCGAGTCAGCGGCCATTCTGACCATTCCTGCGGAGTACCCTTGCATGAGCCACCTGCCAGCCGAACTGCTAAGGACCCTGGGCGAGATCGTCGGCCCGGCCGGCCTGATCGATGACCAGGCCGCCATGCAGGCCTACCTCAGCGACTGGCGTAACGCCTACCGCGGCCGCGCCGCGTTGGTGGTGCGCCCGGCCTCCAGCGACGAAGTGGCCGCAGTGGTTCGCGCCTGCCACCAGGCCGGCGTGGCGCTGGTGCCTCAGGGCGGCAACACCGGCCTGTGTGGCGGGTCGATCCCCGACGACTCGGGGCACCAGGTGGTGCTGTCGTTGACCCGCCTGACTCGGATTCGTGACGTCGATGCGGGCAACGAAACCATCACCGTCGAGGCCGGCGTGGTGCTCCAGCAGGTGCAGGAAGCCGCCGCTGCGGTGGGGCGCCAGTTTCCCCTGTCGCTGGGCGCCGAAGGCAGTTGCACCATCGGCGGCAACCTGGCGACCAACGCCGGCGGCACCGCCGTGCTGCGCTACGGCAACATGCGCGACCTGACCCTGGGCCTGGAAGTGGTGCTGCCCGATGGGCGCCTCTGGAATGGCTTGCGCGGCCTGCGCAAGGACAACACCGGCTATGACCTCAAGCAGCTGTTCATCGGCAGCGAAGGCACCCTGGGCGTCATCACCGCGGCGGTGCTCAAGCTCTACCCGGCGGTGCGCAGCCGCACCACCGCCTGGGTCGCTCTGCCCAGCCCGCAGGCGGCGGTGGCGCTGATCGGTCGTATGCGCGCGTTGTGTGGTGATCGCCTCACCGGCTTCGAGCTGATGTCGCGGCAGAGCGTGGCGTTCGTGCTGCGCCACGTACCGGGTTGCAGCGATCCCTTCGCCGAGGAGCATCCCTGGTACGTGCTGATCGAACTCAGTGACACGCTGCCCGAGGCGCCACTCAACGGCATGCTGGAAACCGGCCTCGTTACCGCCTTCGAGCAGGGCGAGGCGCTGGACGCCGTGGTGGCGGGCAGCGAGGCGCAGGTCGCGGCGTTGTGGAAGTTGCGTGAGGGCATTTCCGAAGCGCAGAACCACGAGGGGCCGAGCCTCAAGCACGACATCAGCGTGCCGGTCAGCTCCATTGCCGCCTTCATCGCCCAGGCGGACGAGCGCTTGCAGCAGGCATTTCCCGGCGTGCGCATCGTCTGCTATGGCCACGTTGGCGATGGCAACCTGCACTACAACATCAGCAAGCCGCTGGGCAGCGAGGATGCCCCGTTCAAGGCCCAGGCCGAGGCGATCATGCACCTGATCTACGACGTGACCGCGGCCTTCGCCGGCAGCATCAGCGCCGAGCATGGCCTCGGCCAGGCCAAGCGCGAGGCGGCGCGGCGCTACAAGGACCCGCTGGAACTGGAGCTGATGCGTAGCTTCAAGAGCGCGCTCGATCCGAGCGGGCTGATGAACCCCGGCAAGCTGCTCTGATTCGGCGCCTGGAGTTCACGCTGGGCGTGGCGGATACTGCCGGCCTCCCGTGACAGGAATAAGGACGTTTTTCGTGCGCCTGCTGCTCTTGCCCCTGCTTGCCATCGCCCTGCCGGCGCTGGCCGATGTGCGTATCGACGATCTCACCGACAAGCGCAGCGATTGGGAAACCTACCGCTTCCCGCTGCTGGTCGGCGACAGCCCGGCCATCGCCCGGATCAACACCTTCCTGCATGCAGGCGAACTGGAGGCGCTGCCGGGGCGCTTCGCCAAATCACCGTTCGAGAAGGTGCAGCCCCAGAAGGGCCAGACCATCGGCGTGACCAACCTCGATTACCGGGTTCTCGGCCAAGGCCCGGGATTCCTGTCTCTGGCCATCGACGGCGAATACACCGGCGCCTACACCAGCCAGGGCACGCGCACCTACAACTTCGACCTGGCGAGCGGCCGGCCCATCGGCTTGCCACAGCTGCTCAGCGCCGATAGCCGGCAGCGTCTGCAGGGCGAGCTGCAGGCGCAGCGGGTCAAGCGCCTGGAAGACGTTCTCAAGGCCCTGCCACCAAGCACACCGGCGAACGCCGGTAAGCTGAGCGATGACGACCAGCAGGTGGAAGATCAGCGCGCCATGTACACCGAATGCCTCAGCACGCGGCGCGATGCGGGCCTGGACTACGACCGTCTGCAGCTGGGCAGCGACGGCCTGACGCTGGTCGGCGAGAGCTGCGCCAGCCATGCCCTGCGCGCACTGGACGACCTGGGCGAATTTACCAGCAGCTTCAGCTACCCAGCCCTGAGTGACGATCTGAGCCCCTACGGCCGCTGCCTGCTGCTGGAAAAGCGCAGCGACTGCACCTTGCCCGCCAATAGCACGTTGCAAGGCGCGTACCGCGGCAACCTCGGACGCTACCCGGTCACCCTGGTGATCGAGCAGCAATATGCCGATCACAGCCTGTCGGCCGGCTACTTCTACGACAAACACGCCAGCCTGATCCGGCTGGGCGGCGAACTTCAGCAGGATTCACTCACCCTTCTGGAAGGCGGCGAACCACCGGCCCACTTCATGCTCAAACGCCAGGCCGATGGCAGTCTGACCGGCACCTGGCAGCAAGGCGAGAAACCGCCGCTGACGGTGAAACTCACCCCGTAACGCTCGATGAGGAGGACTTATGTGGCATCTGGTCTGTGGCGACAATGCCGTCGCCGGCGTCACTCATGTGATCGGCCAGGAGGCCGCTGAAGCAGGCTTGCGTGTGCTGCGCGACGACCTGGCCGTCGGCCCGCTGGGCGATGTCGACGCGCCGCCCTGTGCGGCCCGCGCGGCGTTCTGGCGTGGGGTATGGCCGGCGGGCGTGACGCCGGTACCGGATTTTGAGGTGGACCTGCCCGCCGATGCGCGGTGGCTCGCCGATCTGGCCCGCCAGGCGCGGCCGGTAACCGTCTGGCATGGCGACAGCGCCAGCGAGCAACTGCTGATGGCACGGGCCGCCCATGCCCTCGAGGGCAGCGGCGTGGCCCTGATCGAGGTGGCTTGCGGCACCGGCAACAGCTGGGTGCAGAGCCGCAAGGCGGTAGCCATGCATGCCCCTCGGGCATTGCTGGAACTGGCCAACCCGCAGCCGGTCGGGCCCGAACGCCTCGCTGTGCTGGCAGCGCAGTGGCGTGCCGCGGTTGCCGATGGCGGGCTGATTCATCGCTGGCAGGCGGGTGCATTCAGCGCCGAGGATTACCAGGCCATCGACGCGGCGCTGCTGCGCCACGCCCGCGCCGAGCCGCAACCCTTGGCACGGGTAATGGCCGAGGTGATGGCGCGCTGCGACGGCTTCTTCGCCACCGATTACTTTCTGTTCTGGCGTGCCCGCGAACTGGCAGCAGGCGGGCAACTGGTGCTCGCGGGCGAGCCGGGCGAGCACGGTTACTCGGGCCTGCAGGTGCGCCGCTGCAGCTGATTCAGCTGCTGAAGAACTCGCCCGGCGTGGCGCCGAACTGCTGGCGAAACGCGGCGATGAAGGCCGAGGTGGAGTCGTAGCCACAGAGCAGGGCGACGTCGGTGACCCGTTCGCCGCGCTCCAGCGGCGTCAGCGCGCCGAGCAGGCGCAGGCGTTGCCGCCAGGCGCGAAAGGTCAGGCCGGTATCGCGCAGGAACAGGCGGCTGAGGGTCTTTTCCGACACGCCGAGGCCTTCGCCCCAGGCGGCCAGGGTACGGTCGTCGTCCGGTTTCTTCTGCAGCCGGCTGCACAGTTCTTTCAGGCGCGCGTCGCTTGGCAGCGGTAGCGACAGGCGCACTTCCGGCGCCATCCGCAGGCGGTCGAGCAGCACCTGGGCGAGACGACCGTCCGGCCCGCTTTCGTCGTACTCCACCGGCAGTTCGCAGAAGCTGCGAATCAACTCGCGGGTCAGGGCATCCACGCCCAGCACCCGGCAGCTCTGCGCTCCGTTCTCGGGGGGTTGGTCCTGCAGGTAGAGGCTGCGCATCTCGGTGTTCGGCGAACTCAGTACCTCGTGCTCCAGGCCGGCGGGAATCCAGATCGCCCGCTGCGGCGGCGCGACGAAACTGCCGGCTGCGGTGCGCACGTGCAGCACACCCTGGATCGCATAGGTCAGTTGCACCCAGGCATGGCTGTGGCGCGGCGTACCGGTCTGGTGTGGCAGCGATTCGTTGCGTGCATAGAGCGGCCGGGGCAGGCGTGCCAGCTGGGGAATGCTGCGCTCGGCAAAGGTTTGTCCGTTAAGCGACATGATCTGGCTTTATGGCGTTAGTCGGCAATTGCCGCTCAGGGTAGAGTGGCCGCCTTTCTGTGGCAACTGTCTGCCATCGCCTGCCCGGAGTCCTGCCCATGGCCCGTTCCCGTTTACTGCCCGACAACTTCACCCTGACGCTGATCGCCGTCGTGCTCACCGCCACCTTTCTGCCCGTCAGCGGCCAGGCAGCCGTGGCGTTCGGCTGGATCACCAACCTGGCCATCGCCCTGTTGTTCTTCCTGCACGGCGCCAAGCTGTCCCGCGAGGCGATCCTCGCCGGTGCCGGCCACTGGCGCCTGCACCTGCTGGTGTTCAGCTGCACCTTCATCCTCTTTCCGCTGCTGGGGCTGGCTCTCAAGCCGCTCCTGTCGCCGTTGATCGGCACCGAGCTGTACCTGGGCATGCTCTACCTGTGCGCCCTGCCGGCCACGGTGCAGTCGGCCATCGCTTTCACCTCGCTGGCGCGCGGCAACATCCCCGCCGCGATCTGCAGCGCGGCGGCGTCCAGCCTGTTCGGCATCTTCCTCACTCCGCTGCTGGTGGCGCTGCTGATGGACGTGCACGGCAGCGGCGGCTCGCTGCTCGACGCCATCGGCAAGATCACCCTGCAACTGCTGGTGCCGTTCATTCTCGGCCAGATCGCCCGGCGCTGGATCGGCGCCTGGGTCGGCCGCAACAAGAACTGGCTCAAGTACGTCGACCAGAGTTCGATCCTCTTGGTGGTCTACACCGCGTTCAGCGCGGCGGTGGTAGAGGGCCTGTGGAATCAGGTGTCATGGACCACGCTCGGCCTGCTGATCTTCTCCTGCTGCCTGTTGCTGGCCCTGGCGCTGGGCATCACCGCGCTGCTCGGCAAGGTGTGCGGGTTCAACCAGGAAGACCGCATCACCATCCTGTTCTGCGGCTCGAAAAAGAGCCTGGCCACCGGCGTGCCGATGGCCCAGGTGCTGTTCGCCGGCAGTAGCATCGGCCTGATGATCCTGCCGATGATGATCTTCCACCAGATCCAGCTGATGGTCTGCGCGGTGCTCGCCCAGCGCTATGCGCGCCGTCCGGAAGCTGCCGTCGAAGCGCAGGCCGCGCAGCCTGTGCCCGTCGCCAAGGCGCCGTGACGAGTATCGCGCCGGGGGGCGCTAAAACAGTTTGTGCACGAAGCTGAGCACCAACTTGTTGCCCTCCGTGCGGTTCTCGGCGCCCTGCTCGAAGTAACTGTTGGCGGTGAGGATGTTCTCTTTCGAGAAGCTGTAGGTCAGCCCCGGGCCGATGGCCCAGACCTGCTCGCGGCGGCCGCTGACGTCGCGGCCATCGACCTCGGTATCGCTGATCTGCTTGAGCCAGTAGCCGGCCAGGCCGATGCTCAGTTTGTCGTTGAGCGCGTACTGGGTGGCCAGGTTGGCATGCAGCGCCTGGCCCGCCTGGGTGCTGGACACATCGCCGAAGGCCGTCGAGGGGTCGCGGTTCTTGGCATTCCACAGGTACCAGAAGCGCCCGCTGACCGACCACTGCGGCGTGAACCAGTAGGTGGCCGCGTAGTAGGGGTTGAACGACCAGAAGTTGCTGCCCGGGTTGACCGACTTGTTGCGGTCGTAGGCGCCGGTGGGCAGGATCACCTCGGCCTCGATGCGCTGGGCGAACAGCGGGGAGCCATCGGCGCGGGTGGTCAGCGGCGATTGCAGGAACGCCCCCAGCACCATGTCGCCCACGCCTTCGCGTGAACTGAGCACGGCGTTGTCGAGGCCGTCGTCCACCTCGGCATGGGCCAGCCAGGGCACGATCACCGTGGCGCCGGGCATCCAGCCGCCTGACATCGGCTGGCCCAGGTGAATGTACTGGGTGACCGGCGCGAAGGTCTCGATCTCCTGCCTGGGCAGCGGCAGCTTGTCGCCGCGCTCGTCGTTGAAGCGCGAAGCCTTGCCGTACACCAGGTACTCGACCAGGTAGCTGCCGGGCCCGCCGGGCAGGGGCGCGCCGTCGTAGAAACTGGTGGAGCCGAGGTTGACCGTGGGCAGGTCGTAGGCCTGGGCGGTGCCTGCCAGGGCCGCCAGGCCGAGGGTCAGAAGCGGGAGACGTGATGCGTGCATGGTGGTGATCCTTCTTGTTGTTTTCATAGATCGCTGCGCCGCCTGGGCGCGACTCACACGTAGCTGGCGGCCAGCCCGCCATCGACCGGGATGTTGGCGCCGCATACCCAGCGCGCCGCATCCGAGCAGAGAAACAGCACCACGGCGGCCACTTCGTCGGCCAGGGCCGGGCGCTTCATATGGCGGCCGTCGCGTTCCAGGCGCTCGTCGCTGAGCATCTGCACGAAGTCGCCGAGAATCGGCGTGAACACCGGGCCGGGCGCCACGCAGTTGATGCGCACGTCGTGCTCGCGGAACCAGGGCGAGGCGTTCTGGTACGCCCAGACGATCAGCGCCTCCTTGAAGTACTGGTAACAGGTGGCCTGCTCGACCGGGTTGGCGTCCAGCCAGGTGCTGCCGGCCTCGAAACCCGATGTGGCGGCCAGGGCCTTGTGCGCCTCGAGGCGCTTTGCCCACTCGGCGCCAAGGATCGACGCGGCGTTGACGATGCAGCCGCCGGCCAGACGCGGCAGCAGGCCCTCGCTGAGGTGGCGCAGGCCCAGGTAGTTGACCCGGCCGACCAGCTCGGCAGGCGCCGTGCCGGGCAAGCCGGCGATGTTGCACAGGCCGTCGATGCGCTCGGGCAGGCGGGCGATGACCTGGTCGATGCTCGCCGGGTCGCGGAGATCCACCGGGTGGTAGGCGTGTACGCTGATCTGCGGCTCATGGCGATCCAGGGCGATCACCCGGGCACCGGCGCAGCGGGCCAGGCGGGCCACTTCGGCGCCGATACCCGAGGCGGCGCCGGTCACGATCAGGGTCTTGTCGTGCAGTTTCATGGTGAGTCCTCTTGTTGTTTTTGTGGGCGAGTCGGTGATGAGTCAGAAGGGGTACAGCGGCGGCGTGTCCTTGACCGTCACCCATTGCCACTGGGTGAATTCGTCCCAGTTGGCCGGGCCGCTCATGCTGCCGCCGTTGCCGGAATTGCCACGGCCGCCGAACGGGTTGACGCCGTCGTCGTTCACCGTCTGGTCGTTGATGTGCAGCATGCCGGCGCGCAGCTGGGCGCCAATCGCCATGGCACGGCCCACGGAGCGGGAGATCACCGCCGCGGCGAGGCCGTACTCGCTGCGGTTGGCCAGCTCGACGGCTTGCGCGTCGCTGGTGAAGCTGGCCACGCAGGCCACCGGGCCGAACAGCTCGGTGTCGAAGGCCGGCATGCCCGGCGCGAGGTGGCTGAGCACGGTGGGCTGGTAGAACAGGCCGTCGTACTGGCCGCCGGTGTGCAGGTGGGCGCCGGCCACCACGCTGTCGAGCACCAGCTGATGGGTACGCACCAGTTGGTTCTCGTTGATCATCGGGCCGAGCTGTACGTCGCCGCCGGCCGGGTCGCCGACGCGCAGGCGCCGGGTGCGCTCGACCAGCCCTTCGACGAAGCGCTCGTGCAGTGACTCGTGCACCAGAATCAGCCCGCTGGCCATGCAGATCTGCCCCTGGTGCAGGAAGGCGCCCCAACTGGCGCAGCTCAGGGCGCGTTCCAGATCGGCGTCGTCGAGGACGATCAGCGGGTTCTTGCCGCCCAGTTCCAAGGCCACTTTCTTGAGGTGGCGGCCGGCGGTTTCCGCCACCTTGCGGCCGGCAGCGGTGGAGCCGGTGAATGAAATCATCCGCACGTGTGGGTCGCTGCACAGCGCCGCGCCGGCATCGGCACCGCCAGGCAGTACGTGCAGCACGCCCTCGGGCAGGCCGGCCAGCTCGAACAGCCGGGCGATCAGCAAGCCGCCGGCGATCGGCGTCTGCGGGTCGGGCTTGAGCACCACCGCGTTGCCCGTCGCCAGGGCCGGGGCCACCGCGCGGATCGACAGGATCAGCGGGAAATTGAACGGCGAGATCACCCCGACCACGCCATGGGGCAGGCGCCGCGCGTAGGACAGGGTGCCGGTGTTGCTCGGCAGCACCAGGCCGTGGGGCTGCATCACCTGGCCGGCGGCGAGCTGCAGGAACAGCACCGCTTCGCGCACCTCATGCTGGGCCTTGAGCAGGATGCCGCCGGTCTCGCGGGCGATGAACAGCGCGCATTCGTCGGCCTGGGCCTGCAGCAGCCCGGCGGCGCGCAGGAAGATATCGGCGCGTTGGCGCGGCGCCACCGCTTCCCAGGCCGGCTGCCGGGCGGCGGCCGTGGCGGTGGCCAGGGCGACATCCTCGGCGCGGGCCAGGCCGGGGGTGGTCAGGCATTCGCCGGTGGCCGGCTCGGTGACGGCGTTGCGGCCGCCGGCGAGCGGGGGGCGCCAGGTGCCGGAAAATACCTTGGCCGCCCAGAGCCCTTCATCCAGCAACGCAGTGGTCGATTGTGATCCTGGCAGTCGAGACATGGTGGCTCCTTGGAGTATTGTTGTTTTCAGTGATGTGCCGGTGGCATCAGCACCGATCGCAAGGAGCGTGCCCAGCGCAGCGGCAAGACCGCGCGCTTGGGAGAATCCATAAAAATTTCAACGAGTTGGGTGCATTCATCAGGCTGAGGTAGTTGCCCAGGCGGTCATTTCAGGCGCTCTCGATTGAGCAAATGATCGAGTCGCCAGGTGTTTTCGCCGTGCCATGTGATGAATTGCGCAGCATAGGAGCCGCCCATGGTCGAGCCGCGCCGCATTTCCCTGGATGCCCTGCAGGCCATCGAGACGCCCCATTACCGCGGCGCCAGCGATGCCCTGGACTGGCGGAGTGCGCCGACCCTGCGCGACCTCACCGAATGCCTGTTCTTCTCGCCGGGCGACGGGCGTATCTGGCTCAACGACCAGCGCATGGTGTTGCTGCATTGCGAGGCGCTCGGCGCGCTGCGCCGTGAGCTGATCGACAGCCTCGGCCTGGAGCGCGCCCGCGGCCTGCTGACCCGTGCGGGGTATCTGTCCGGCGCCCGCGATGCGCGGCTGGTGCAGCAGCGCTGGGCGGACGCCGAGCCAGCGTCGATCTTCGCCGCCGGCATCCGTCTGCACGGCCTGGAAGGCATGGTCAAGGTGGAGCCGCTGCACTTCGAATTCGATGTCGACCGCGGCCATTACGACGGCGAGTTTCTCTGGCATCACGCCCACGAAGACGACGAGCACATCGCCGCCTACGGCATCGGCAACGACCCGGCCTGCTGGATGGAACTGGGCTACGCCACCGGTTACGTAAGTGGCCTGTTCGGCCGCCTGGTGGTGTTTCGCGAAGTCGAGTGCCGCGCCATGGGCCACCAGGTGTGCCGCGTGCTGGGCAAGACCGCCGAACTGTGGGGTGACGTGGACGAGGACTTGCGTTACCTTAATGCCTCCGCCGAAGAGGGCGAGCGCAGCGGCGTAGAGCGCGCGCCCTATCGGCCGTTGCCGGCCAGCGCGGGGGAAGCCGACGAGGGCCGCATGATCCGCGCCTCGGCGGCCTTCAACGCCGCCTTCCAGTCGCTGCAGCGGGTGGCCCGCACCCCGGCCACGGTGCTGTTCGGCGGTGAGTCCGGGGTGGGCAAGGAACTGTTCGCCAGCAATTTGCACCGCATGAGCGAGCGCCGCGATGGTCCGTTCGTGGCCCTCAACTGCGCGGCCATCGCCGAAAGCCTGATCGAGGCCGAGCTGTTCGGCGTCGAGCGCGGTGCCTACACCGGCGCCAGCCATTCACGGCCCGGGCGCTTCGAACGCGCCCAGGGTGGCACGCTGTTTCTCGACGAAGTGGCCTGCCTGAGCCTGCCAGGACAGGGCAAGCTGCTGCGTGCCCTGCAGGAACGCGAGATCGAGCGGGTCGGCGGCACCTCGGTGATCAGCATCGACGTGCGGGTGATCGCCGCCACCAACGTCGACCTGCGTGCGGCGGTGCGCCGTGGCGAATTCCGTGAAGACCTGTACTACCGGCTCAACGTCTACCCGATCCTTATCCCGCCGCTGCGCGAACGGCGTGACGACATCCCGCTGCTGGTGGATTTCTTCATGCGCCGCTACTGCGAGCGCTACGGGCGTACGCCGGTCGGCCTGACCATGCGCGGCCTCAAGGCGCTGCTCAATTACAGCTTCCCCGGCAATATCCGCGAGCTGCAGAACCTGATCGAGCGCGGGGTGATCGCCAGCAACGACGGCGCACCCATCGACCTCAATCACCTGTTTCGCGACGAGGAGCTGCCGGCCGAGTTCTATTCGCTGCTGCAGCAGGGGCGCCTGGTTCAGCATCAGGAGCAGCCCGGCGAAGTGGACCTGCTGACGCGGCTCGGTTGCCCGGATCTGCCTGATGCCAGCCTGTCGCTGGAGGCTGTCGAGAACCAGTTGCTGGAGCAAGCCTTGCAACGCAGCGCCGGCAACCTGGCTGCGGCGGCCCGTATGCTGGGGCTGAGCCGGGCGCAGTTCGCGTATCGGCTGAAGCGGGGGCGGGGTGGCTGAGATTTTTTCGCGGGCATGGCCCGCTCCCACAGCTGGGCGGGGCCCTTGGATCCTCTGGAGAGCGAGCTATGCGCGTGGAGGCCTGGCTCTAAGTTGAGATCGCTGTTGCTCGTGTCGCGGGCATGGACTAGGTGTGTCCCCGCCCGCTCCCATGCTTCGGATGGCTCCCACACATTTTGTGGGAGCGCGCCATGCGCGCGAAAGGATAGCGAGCACTACACTGGCACCACTGAATCAACACGGAGGTCGATTCATGCCGGTGCCCTCGAAACCGGGCTATCGCGCCCTGCGCAGAGGCCGCGCTTCCTGCCCCGGAACGGCCTATCTGATCACTACCATCACCCGTGACCGCCAGCCGGTATTCAGCCACTTTCCCGCTGGCTGTGCGGCTGCCCGCTGTTTCGAAACGCCAAGGCTCCTTCGTGACAGCCATATGCTCGCCTGGGTGTTGATGCCGGATCATGCCCATTGGCTGATTCAGCTGGGCGAGGTGGACAGCCTGGCTGCTTTGGTGAATCGGCTGAAGTCGTCGAGCAGTCGGATGGCGGGAAAGTGCGCGGGCACCGAGCGGGGTATCTGAGTGGCGGGCTTCCATGATCATGGCTTGCGAGCCGAGGAGGATTTGCTCGGTGTGGCGCGCTATATCGTGGCCAATCCGCTGAGGGCTGGGTTGGTCAGGCGGCTGGGTGACTATCCGTTCTGGAATGCGGTCTGGCTTTAGGGGGAGGTGACTGCTGGATTTTTTCGCGGGCATGGCCAGCTCCCACGGGATCTGAGCGCACCGCCAAACTTGTGGGAGCGGGCCATGCCCGCGGACGGCCTATCGAGCACCGTCAATCTCACTGACAGCACGCGATAGGCCATTCACCTCAAGCCGGCGCCTCCTCCCGCTCCTTTTCAGAAGGCTCCTCGATCCGATACCACGCCACATACAGCGCCGGCAGGAACAGCAGGGTCAGCAGGGTGGCGCTGAAGATGCCGCCGATCATCGCGTAGGCCATCGGCCCCCAGAACACTTCGCGGGCGATGGGTATCATGCCCAGGCTGGCGGCGGCGGCGGTCAGCAGGATCGGCCGGCGGCGGTGGTGGGTGGCGTCGATCACCGCCTGCCAGGGTGAGTCGCCGCCGCGTTCGAACTCGTCGATCTGGGTCACCAGAATCACCGAGTTGCGGATGATGATGCCGATCAGCGCCAGCACGCCGAGAATCGCCACGAAGCCCAGCGGCGTGCCGGTCGGCACCAGGGCCAGCACCACGCCGATCAGGCCCAGGGGCGCCACGCTGAACACCAGGAAGGTCTTGGCCACGCTGTGCAACTGGATCATCAGGAAGGTGGCCATCAGGAACAGCATCAGCGGCAGCACGCTGGCGATCGGCCCCTGGGCCTTGCCGCTTTCTTCCACGGTGCCGCCGGTGGCGACGCTATAGCCGTTGGGTAGCGCGTCCGAGAATTTCTGAATCTCCGGTGCAAGGTCCGCTACCAGGTCGGTGGGCTGGATATCGCTGACCACCGCGGCCTTTAGGGTGATGGTCGGCTTGCGATCACGGCGCCATACCAGCGGCTGCTCCAGCTCGTAGCCGACGGTGGCGAAGGCGCGCAGCGGGATGGCCACGCCGTTCGGGTTGACGATCTGCAGGTTTTCCAGGGTCTGCGGCGAGCTGCGTTCGCTGTCTTCGGCGCGGCCGATCACGTCGATCAGGTAGATGTCGTCCTTCACCTGGGTGACCGTGGTGCCGCTGACGATGCCATTGAGCAGGTTGGCGACGTCCTCGGAGGACAGCCCGAACTGCCGCGCCTTGTCCTGGGCGACGTCGATGCGCAGCACCTTGCCGGGCTCGTTCCAGTCGTAAACCATCTCGCCGATGTCCGGGTTCTTGTCCAGCAGGGTGGCCAGTTCCAGGGCGTGCTTGCGCACCTGGTCGACGTCCGCGCCGCTGATCCGATACTGGATCGGCCGGCCCACCGGCGGGCCCATTTCCAGGGGCTGCACGAAGCTGCCGATGCCGACGAAGTCCTCGCGCAGGCGCTTGTTGAGCTTGGCCACCAGGCGGTCGCGGGCATCGATGTCCTGGGCGACGATCACCAGCTGGGCATAGAAGGGGTTCTGCAACTGCTGGTCGAGTGGCAGGTAGAAGCGCAGGGCGCCCTGGCCGATGTAGGTGCTCCAGCGGGCGATGTCCTCGTCGCCCTGCAGGCTGGCTTCGAGGCGGTCGACCTGGGCGCGGGTCTCGTTGATCGAGGCGTTCTGCGGCAGGTTGAGGTCGACGAGAATTTCCGGGCGATCCGAGGCCGGGAAGAACTGGCTTTGGACCATCGTCATGCCGGCCAGGGAGGCGACGAACAGAGCGATGGTCAGGCCGATGGTCCACCAGCGGTGCCGCATGGCCAGCAGCAGGCCCTTGTCGAAGGCGCGGGCGATGCGGCCCGGGCCGCTTTGCTTTTCCTTCATGCGCTTGGGCAGGATATGCACGGCGATCACCGGGGCGAACACCACGGCCACCAGCCAGGACAGCGACAGCGCCACGGCGATCACCGCGAACAGGGTGAAGGTGTACTCGCCCGCCGAGCTGGCATTGAGGCCGATGGGCACGAAGCCGGCTACCGTCACCAAGGTGCCGGTAAGCATCGGAAAGGCTGTGGACGTGTAGGCGAAGGTGCCGGCGTCGTGCAGTGAGTCGCCTTTTTCCAGGCGCGTGACCATCACCTCGACGGTGATCATCGCGTCGTCGACCATCAGCCCGAGGGCGATGATCAGCGCGCCCAGGGAGATGCGCTGCATGGTGATGCCGCTGTATTCCATGAACATGAACACCATGGCCAGCACCAGCGGAATCGAGCAGGCGACCACCAGGCCGGCGCGAATGCCGAGGCTGACGAAGCTCACCAGCATGACGATCAGCACCGCCTCGAACAGTGCGCGGGTAAAGCCGCTGACCGCTTCCTCGACCACTTCGGCCTGGTCGGAGACCACGTGCACCCCAACGCCCACCGGCAGCTCGGCAGTCAACTGGTCCATGCGCCCGTGCAGGGCCTCTCCGAAGGTCTGGATATTGCCGCCGTCGCGCATGGCGATGGCCAGGCCGATGGCCGGCTTGCCGTTGTAGCGGAACAGCGCCTGGGGCGGGTCGACGTAGCCGCGGCTGATCTCGGCGATATCGGTCAGGCGGTAGAAGCGATCGTCGAGGCGCAGGTTGACGTTGCGCAGGTCGGCTTCCGAGGCGAACTGGCCACTGGTGCGCACGGAAATCCGCTCCGGGCCGGCCTCGATCACCCCGGAGGGGGTCACCGCGTTCTGCGCCTGCAGGCTCTGGATCACCTGGCGCTGATCGATGCCCAGGGCGGCCAGCTTGCGGGTCGAGAAATTGAGGTAGAACACTTCGTTCTGCTGGCCGACCATCTGCACCTTGCCCAGGTCCGGCACGCTGCGGATCTCGGCGCGCACCCGCTCCACGTAGTCGCGCAGCTGGCGCATGCTCAGGCCATCGCCGGTGAAGGCGTAGATGGAGCCGAACACGTCGCCGAATTCGTCGTTGAACGACGGCCCTTGCAGCCCCTGGGGAAACTCGCCACGAATGTCGTCGATCTTCTTGCGGACCTGGTACCAGATGCCGTCGATAGCGTCGGCCTTGGTGGTGTCGCGCAGGAACACCATCACCGTCGATTCGCCGGGGCGTGTGTAACTCTTCACGTAATCCAGCGAGTCCAGTTCCTCGAGCTTCTTCTCGATGCGGTCGGTGACCTGGCTGAGGGTTTCGTCGACCGTGGCGCCGGGCCAGCGGGTCTGGATGACCATGGTCTTGATGGTGAACGCCGGGTCTTCCTCGCGGCCCAGGTTCATGTAAGAGATCACGCCCATCAGCAGCGACACAAACATCAGGTACCAGACGAACGACTGGTGGCGCAGCGCCCAGTCTGAAAGGTTGAAGCCGTCCTTGCGCGGCGCCTGCTGGGTCATGGTGCGACGCCCTCATCGATGCGGATCTGCTGGCCGTCCCTGAGCTCGCTCAGGCCGGCGCTGACTACCTTGTCGCCGGCCGCAAGGCCTTCGACGCTGATCTGTGCGCCTTCGCGGCCGACCACCCGCACGTTGCGCGGGTGCACGGTCTTGGCCCCGGTGTCGATCACCCAGACGCGGCTCTGGCCGTCGATTTCCTGCACGGCGGCGGCCGGCAGCAGGCTGCGTGGCGTCTGCGCGCGGGTCAGGCTGATGGCCACGGCGGTGCCCAGGCGCAGGCCGGGCGGCGTGTCTTCCAGGGTCAGGCGGGCGCGGCGGGTGCGGGTGGCGGCGTCGGCGCGCGGCTCCAGCTCGCGCAGCCGACCACGGGTGGCGATGCTCGGGTCGAGCTGCGAGGCGACGTTGAACTGCACCTGATCGTCGAGCCCGTCAGCCAGCTCCACGGGCAGGTCGAACACCGCTTCGCGCACGTCCGGGCGGGCCAGGGTAACCACCTCCTGGCCGGCGCCGACCACCTGGCCGGCCTCGACGTGCCAGGCGGTGACCACCGCATCGAAGTCGCTGCTCAGGGTGCCGTAGGCGAGCCGGTCGCGGGCCTGGCGGGTGGCGGCCTCGGCCTGCTCGCGGTTGCTGCGGGCGTTGCTCAGCTCGGTCTGGGCCTGCTCCAGGGTGGCCTTGGCACCGACGCCACGGTCGAACAGTTCCTGCTGGCGCCGGGCATTGGCCTGGGCGTTGATCCACTGCGCTTCGCTGCGCGCCTGATCGCCTTCGCTGGCACGCAGGGCGTTCTGCTGGTCGGTGGGGTCGAGGGTGGCCAGGGTGGTTCCAGCCTTCACTTCGGCACCGGCATCCACCAGGCGCTGGGCGACCCGCCCACCAACGCGAAAGCCCAGGGTGCTCTGCACCCGCGCCTCGATGGTGCCGGCGAAGCGGCCGAGCACCTGCTGATCCTGCTGCTGCACCTCGGTATACAGCACCGGGCGGATCGGCTCGGGTTTGTCGTCCTCGGCGCAGCCTGCGAGCAGCGCGGCGATCAGCGCGAACGGGATAGCACGGTTCATGGCTGCTGCTCCTGTTGCTGCTCCTGCTCGCGGGCCTCGGCGACTTCCACCTTCTGGCCCGGGTGCAGCAACTGCCCGCCGGCCACCACCACGCGGTCGCCATCGTCCAGGCCGGCGCGGATGATGACCTTGTCGGTCAGGTAGCGGCCGACCTGCACCGGGTGCAGCTGCACGATGTCATCGCCGCCCAGGCGCCACACCGCCGGCTCGCGCTCGGCCTTGGTGAGCGCCGACCAGGGCAGCTCGACACTGCGCACCGCCGGGTTGCTGACATGGGCGCTGACGGTGGAACCCAGGGTCATTGCCGCCGGCACCTGCTCCAGGCCGACCTTCACCTGCACGGTGCCACTCTGCGCCGACACCTGCGGGTTGACCTCGCGCACCGTGCCGCTGGCGCTTACCTCGGGGTCGTCCAGCAGGCTGACGCGCAACTGCTGGCCGGGCTCGACCAGCAGCGCTTCGAAGACGTTGAACACCGCATCGCGCTCGCCCTCGCGGGCCAGGCCGAAGATCGGCGTGGCGGCCTGCACCACCTGACCGACCTCGGCCTGGCGGGCGGTGATCACCCCGTCGCTTTCGGCGCGCAGTTCGGTATAGCCGGCCTGTTCGCGGGCATCGGCCAGCTGCGCCTGGGCGGCGGCCAGGCTGTTGCGCGCGCTGCGGTCACTGGCCAGGGCACTGTCGTATTCGCTGCGGCTGGTGTAGCCCTTGGGCAGCAGCTGCTGTTGGCGCCACAGGTTGGCGGCGCTGAGTTTCACCTGGGCGCGGGCGGCTTCGGCGGCCGCTTCGGCGGAGCGCACCGCGTTGCGCTGGTCCTGCGGGTCGAGACGCGCCAGCACCTGGTCGGCCTTTACCCTATCGCCGACATCCACCAGGCGCTCGGTGATCTTGCCGCCCACGCGAAACGACAGGTCGGTCTGCACCCGCGCCTGGATATCGCCGGTGATGGTGGCATCCGCCGCGTAATCGACCTGACTGACCGTGGCCACCTTCACTCGCGGGTTCTTCGGCGCGGGCGGCGGCTCGTCGGCGCAGCCGGCCAGCAGCGCGAAAGCCAGCAGGGCCGCGACAAGGCGAGGCAACGCAGAGGTCGGTACGGGCGGCATGGAGGCTCCGGCACGGCAGGACGCGAATGTGTGTGCAGATGCGACCTCGCCAGGCGACGAACGGTTCAGGCTACTCGTGCGACGAGCGAGGCTTGTGCGGCGGGCGCAATCTCAATACTGTATTTATATACAGTTACCGAGCCTGCATCATGAATCCGACATCAGCGCCGCGCGGGCGCGGCACCGCCAGCAAACCGCACAACCGCTTCGCGCCCACCAGCAGCGAGGCCGAGGACGACGGCTGGTATCAGGAACAGACGCCGGCGACCTTCGTCACCGAGGTGCGTCACGAGCGAGCGAAGACGGTGATCAGCCGCAACACGTCGCCGGACGTGGGCTTCGATCGCTCGGTAAACCCGTATCGCGGCTGCGAGCATGGCTGCATCTACTGCTTCGCCCGACCAAGCCACGCCTACTGGGACCTGTCGCCGGGCATCGATTTCGAAACCAAGCTGATCGCCAAGACCAACCTGGCCGAGCGTCTCGAGGAACAGCTCAGCAAGCCGGGCTACGTGCCGGCGCCCATCGCCCTGGGCATCAACACCGACGGCTACCAGCCCATCGAGCGCGAGCACCAGCTGACCCGCCAGGCCCTGGAGATCCTGCTGCGCTACCGCCACCCGGTGAGCATCATCACCAAGAGCGCGCTGATTCTGCGCGACCTGGATCTGCTCGAAGAGCTGGCCAGCCGCAACCTGGTCAGCGTGGCGTTCAGCATCACCACCCTGGATGACGAACTAAAACGCATCATGGAGCCGCGCACCGCCGCGCCCAAGGCCCGTTTGCGGGCGATGAAGACCCTGCACGAGCACGGCGTACCGGTGGGGTTGATGGCCGCCCCGATGATCCCGATGATCAACGACATGGAGCTCGAGCGCCTGCTCGAAGCGGGGCGCGATGCCGGCGCCAGTTCGGCCGGCTACGTGCTGCTGCGCCTGCCGCTGGAAATCGCCGGGCTATTCGAGGAATGGCTGCAAACGCACTTTCCCGACCGCGCCGAGCACGTGATGAGCCTGATCCGCCAGTCCCGCGGCGGGCAGAACTACGACAGCCGCTTTGGCGCACGGATGAAAGGCGAGGGCCACTTCGCCGAGCTGCTGGCCCAACGCTTTCGCCTGGCCCGGCGCCGCTACGGCTACGACGGCAGCAAGCGGGCGGTGCTGGACTGCTCGCAGTTCGCGCCGCCGGGGCAGCAGATGGGGCTGTTCTGAGCCTGTCAGTAGAGGCCGCTGGGCTTTGCCAGGCAAGCAGCAGTGAGGTGGATTGGGCCCGCACCGGAGCCATGGGTTGGATGATTCTTAATGAAGGCAACTAGCGCTGATTCATTCGTAAATATTCAATTGGCTGCTCAGGCCAAAATCGTCAGCTTGGCAAATCAAACCCTCGAATGGCGAAGAAGTTTTGCCCGGTCAGCTGCGTTAACGAGCGTTGGGCGGTATCCACGGCGAGGCGATCATGAACGAAGTGACCGAAAAGCCGGTGGACGGGCTCGCTAACACCTTTAGCGGGTTCTTCGAACCAGGCCGATAGCAGCACCGCCCATAAGTCGGCTTGCTCCCGCGTACCGGCGGCGCGCCAGCCGCGAACCGGGTTGTTCAGTGCCGAGCGCATGCGCACAGCTTCTTCGTTGACCTCTTCCAGCCAGCTCAGGTCGGTGCGTAATTGTGCCCGTTCCTGGTTGATGGCCTGCAGGCGCTGTTCGCGGGTTTGCCGCTGCGCGGCGCTCTCCCGTGGAATACCGAGCATGCCAGCCATATTGCCCGTTGCGCTGGCACGTAGCCGATCTTCATCGTCGTTGAGCTGCTGGAGGCGCGCGTGGTAAGGCCGCCAGAGCGCGGCCATCCAACGGATGTATACGCGCATATGCGCGGCGAATAGCTGCTGCTCTATGCGCAGGGGAGCACCAGCGAACCCAGGCTTGAACGCCTTGACTTCGGCAAGGCCGGCTTTCACTTCACGTTCGTAATGGCGGCTTAGCCCTCTCGCGCTGCTTTGCTCGAAGTGGTCGTTGAAAACGAAGAGCTCGGCAACTTTTCTGTCCGTCAGTGGAAGATCGTCAAGAGAAGGAAATGGCGCGCCCGCGCGTCGCGCTGCGTGGTACATCTCGTGCAAGCTTACCAAGGCCAGTTCTGAGCTGGGTTTCTGTTCGCCCGGCAGCAGACTGCCGCCCACATCCTCGCTCACCCCAGGTACCCACTTTTCTCGCCAATTCGGTTGAGCGGCGCCCAGCAAGCGGGCGCGCCGGTAAAAGCGCCGTTCGTGGGCGGCCACCAGATGCAGTGCCTGCTTCACCCGAGTGGGCAGAGGGCCGCCATCGTCCAGTGCCGTACGCAGCGGTAGGGGCAAGTAGGGGAAGTCGACATGGCTGCGGTCAACACCATCGAACAAACCAGCAAAGAGAATGCTCAGCTCCTTGCCCTGGTAGCGATATGAGCCTTCGGCCGCTTGTGGCCCACGGCTTAGCAGTTCATGGAGGAATGCACGCGCCAGCGTGGCGCCGTAGTCGAAGCCATACACGGTCAGCTCGATGTATTTAAGTGGGGGCTGATCGCCTTGAGCTTCGACTTTGCGAAGGGTTTCGTTGAGAAAATCAATTGCGCCCTGAATTCGGGTGTCCGCGCCGGTCTTGAGCAACTCAGCGGCAAATCGGTTATCCCGCACTGGGGCTATCGCTTCGACGGTGGCGTCGATAACCGCACCTTTAAGCACTCCGGCCATCTTGTGCGGGGTATGCCACAGTGCTTTCAGGTTGCGACTTATGCGCTCCCACCAGCTGCGTTTGGAGTCGAGTGCATCCTTGGCGGCCTCTATGGCCTGCTCCTCCGCCATATCGGTAGGCACTTCGCTAGCCGTTTTTCCAAAGCTGGTCACGGCACTATTTGCAGTAACATTCAGATCTGCAGAAAAGTCTTGTCCTAGGCCGGATGCATAAAATTTTCGGTAGCTGAAAGATTTGTTATCTCCAAGATGATCGGAGTGAGCCATGTAAAGTTTGCCGACATTGCTGACACGTCCAGTTTGTATGTCCTTAATGCGATGACGACCAAACCCATCAAAGAAAAAACCGATACGCAGACTATGTCCGCAGGTATTGATATGAGGATTGTCTGGCGAGGCACGACAGCGAGCCGCCATAGCTGCTGCCTGTTCGGTAATGCGGTTGCTCATGGTGTTTGCTCCTTGCTATCGGGCGCTTCCTTGAGGTCTTCGAAGGGACTATCCAAGTTAGGGCTCCAAAACAAACGTACTTGGTCGCCCGGAAAAAAGTGTACGTGCAGGTACTTGTCTTGTCGGGTGCGCGGCGGGTTGGGGACCGCAAGCGTATGAGTTTCTTCACGCATGCCCGCCTCGTACTGCGGTTGGGTAATACTTTTTACCCACTCTACCGTCAGGACATCGCCTTCAATGCGCGAGCAGCAACTAGCACCGCCTCCGCCATAAGCGGACGCATTGCCGCCCCAGGCTTCGTTGACCGCATAGCTGAAAATGGGGCGGTCTGTATGGTTATGTACATAGAGAATGGCACCTGGCATCTGGGCATAAGACCAAGCTACATAGACAATTACCAAAAGTCCAAGAAGTGCAAACTTAAACAGGGATTTAGCTACTGCGGGTAGCGATTTCCAGCGTTTGAATAATTCGTTGACTTGCTTCACTGTTAAACCTCGTTATCCGGTGCTTCCTTAAGGTTTTCAAAAGGGCTGTCCAGATTATGGCTCCAGAACAAACGCACTTGGTCACCTGGAAAAAAGTGCACATGCAGATATTTGTCTTGACGGGTGCGTGGCGGGTTGGGTACTTCTAGCGTTACGGTTTCTTTCTGCACGCCTTGGTGAAGTTGTTCGCCGGTACGTCCCTTAATCCACTCAATCGTCAGTACATCACCCTCAATGCGTGAGCAGCAAGTAACCTTTCCGCCACCATAAGCAAAAGCATTTCCGCCCCAAGCCTCGTTTACGGCATAACCAGATATAGGGCGATCGGTATGGTTATGTACATAAAGCATGGCTCCTGGCATACGGGTGTAGGCCCAGGCCAAATAGCCAAGTATTAACAGCCCAAAAAATGCTAGGCTAAATAGAGATTTAGCGGCTGCAGATAGCGATTTCCAGCGTTTAAGTAATTCGTTGACTTGCTTCACTGTTAGACCTCTTTATCCGGTGCTTCCTTAAGGTTTTCAAAAGGGCTGTCCAAGTTAGGGCTCCAGAATAAACGCACCTGATCACCAGGGAAAAAGTGCACATGTAGGTATTTGTCCTGCCGAGTGCGTTGCGGATTGAGTATCTCCAGCGTAACGGTCTCTTCCTTAATACTTTGACGGGCTTGTTCCCCTGTACGTCCCTTGATCCACTCCACCTTCAGCACATCGCCTTCAATGCGCGAGCAGCAACTAGCACCGCTTCCGCCATAAGCGGACGCATTGCCGCCCCATGCATCGTTGACGGAATAGCTGAAGATGGGCCGATCAGTATGGTTATGCACATAGAGCATGGCGCCTGGGGTTTGCATATAGGCCCAGGCGATATAGGCAAGTGCGCAAGCGACTATCAGTACTGCGTTTGAGGTGCCTCTGCTCCGCATAAGCCTGTGCCCACTCATCCCAGGCTCTCCATGCGCTCATCCTGTTCGAGCTGAACGTCGGCCAGGGCCTGCCCGTCGGTCTCTACTTGTTGCAACATGGCGGGCCAGTGCGGGTTCTGATCGATGGCTTTGCCGCCCAACAGGCTGTAAAGGGCATAAAAGTATTGATCCGAGGAGCGCGACAGGCCTGCCTTGCGCGCCTGGGCCAACGCCTGGCTGGCCTGGTTCAGCCGCTCACCGTGGCACTCGCTGTTGAACACCTCGGGGGCGTTGGCCTGTAACTCGGCAACCAGGGCCTGGGCGTGGGGATCGACACCCAGTGCATCCACCAGCGGTTGGTCGAGTTCGATAGGGTGGTACGGCGGCAGGTCGTTCAGCCCCAGCCCTTCGACGCGCTGCCAACCTTGTGAGGTGGGCAGCCACCAATTGGCGACTGGGCCGAATAGCCATGTGTGCCACGGCTGCTCCTGACGCCTATGCAAGATCGGCAATACGTTGTGGGCATAACTGCGGATCAGCAGGGTTTCACCATCGATATTGCGGCAGGCAAGCGCATCGGCCAGGTGCTTTTGCAGTTCGAGGATGTCCAGCCGGCAGCTAAGCCAGCCATGCTGCGCTTCATTGCCGAGGTGCTCGATAAGCTGGGTGTACTTGTTGTACGGCTGGCTACTGAGCTCGATAAGGGCGGGGCCTTCGGTGTTCAGATGTGACACTTCTGGCTGCACCAGCAAAGGAAAAAACGCATGCTCTGTCGAAAGTGCCGGGCGTATCTCGGAAGGAAGCATTCCAAGCTCCACCACCATTGCCAAGGTATGACCTGCTGCAACCGCTGTTTCCCAATCGGTGCGTGCCGAAATCTGCTCATTCATGCCATGGCTCCCGCGAGCGTCGCGCTGCCTTCACGCATGGCTTTGCGCAGGCATTCAAGGCAGATTCCTTTAGGTGGTGCGAGCCTTGGCTGCGGTTGGGCTCTTTGCAACAGTTTCCCTGCCTTGTCGGCATCCGCCTGCTTCAGCAACCCCGGCAACAACGGTGCCGCGCCGGTGCCACTGCCCGCACTGCCTCCCGAGTTGATATTGACCACCGCTCCGCTCAGCGTCACACCACCGCCGTCGATCTTGATAAAGCTGCCGCCGGCCTTGAGGGTCAGTTCGCTGCCGGCTTCGAGCACCACTTTCAGGCCGCTGGAGAGGTGGATTTCCTGGCCGGCTTCGATGAACTGGCCGGTGCCGATCTTCACGTGCTGGTTCACGCCCACGGTGAGGTGGTCGTCGGCCCGTGCTTCGACCTTGCGGTCGGCATGCACGGTGTGGTGCTCTTCGGCCTTGAATTCGCTGTAGCTGTTTTGCTCGACGGTGTCGTGGCGCTCGTTACCGACGCGGATCTTCTGGTTGTTCTGGACGTTCTCGCCCCAGTCGCGCTGGGCATGCAGGTAGATCTGCTCCTGGCCTTTCTTGTCTTCGATGCGCAGCTCGTTGTAGCCGCTGCCACCGGGTGAGCTCAGGGTCTTGAAGGTGCTGCGGGTCTTGTTGGCGGGCAGCGCGTAGGGAACGGCGTTTTCCTTGTGGTACAGGCAGCCGGTGATCAGCGGCTGGTCGGGGTCGCCTTCGAGAAAGGTGACCAGCACCTCCATGCCGATGCGCGGGATGGCGATGCCGCCGTACTGAGCACCAGCCCACGCGCTGGACACACGCAGCCAGCAGCTGGTCTTGTCGTCGGCCTGGCCCTCACGGTCCCAGTGGAATTGCACCTTGACGCGGCCGTACTCGTCGCAGTGAATCTCTTCGCCTTTCGGCCCGGTGACCATGGCGCTCTGGCTACCGAGCAAGCGCGGCTTGGGGTGTTGTAGGGCAGGGCGGTTAGGTACGTCCCAGGGGGTGGCCTTGAAACGATTGCGGTAACCCTGGTGGAAGTCGTCTTTCAGGTCGGTGGTATCGCTGGTGATCGACTCTTCCAGCACCTGGGGTTGCTTGCCCTCATGGAGGACTTCGGTCAGCAGCCACAGGTCGTTCCATTTGGCTTTGGGATGTTGGGTCAGGGCGAGGAAATGGCCGCTGACCAAGAGTGGCTGATCGCTTTTACCTTCAGCCAGTTGGTAGTCGCTGCGGTGGCGCTCCAGGGCGCGCTTGGCCAGGTGCTTGCCGCGCTCTCGGTCCACGAAACGGCCGGGGTAGTCATAGTCTTCGAGGTCGGGCAGGGCATCGCCGCGGTTCTCGCTTTCCAGCTTCAACCGCGGCTTTTCGAAGTCGTAATCGCGGCGGGTCGTGCGGCTGGTGCGGGTTTCCAGGCGCAGGTCGAAACGCTTGATGACCGGGTCATTGGCGACCATGCCGGAGTCTTGCTGGTAGGCCACGGGCGCCAGTTTCGGAAACACCGTCTGATCGTCGCCGAACACCAGTTTGTGGGCGCTAGCGCTGTGCTGAAAGTGGTAGTGGATCCCTTCTTCCTCGCACAGGCGCTGGATGAAGTGCAGGTCCGATTCATCGTACTGAACGCAATAAACGCGCTCGGGATAAACCGACCCGACTTTGAATTCGTAGGCGTCGCTCTGGATGCCATGCTCTTCGAGCACTTGGCCGATGATGGCCGGCACGCTGAGGTTCTGGAAGATGCGTTGGTTGATGCGATGGGCCAGGTAGGCCAGTTGAGGGCGCAGGCTGACTGCATAGCGAGTCAGGCGCTTGCCGGAGTCGCCTTGGGCGACCCTATAGAGCAGGCCATGAATGCCGCTGCCATCTGGGGAGAGCTGCAAGAACGCCGGTTTGTGCAGCAGGGTTTCAAGGTCCAGGGCAGACTGCTCGCTGACCAGTTCCACTTCGAAGGCGAACGGTTCGCTGATGGCTTCACGCCCGGTGAGCGTGAACACCTGCAGGTCGGTCGACAGACCCTCTACGGTCAGGCTGAAGTGCGTCTGGTTGGCTGGCGCGAACATCCGATGTTCCTCGTGCAGTGCTGCGGCCACCGCCGATCCGGCGGGAAACGGCCACTGGCATTCTGGATAAGCGTAAACAGCACCGGCCAGCTGGGCTGGCCGGTGCTGAACAGTCGGTTGGCTTAGCCAGCGACTGGGGAGCGCCAATCATCGGAGCCCGAAGTGCCGGATACTTCGTGGGTCCAGGTGATTTTGCGGTAGGTGAAGTGCACGTCTTCCAGGTGAGTGAAATGTGCGTTGGACGGGTCCTGGCAGTTGTGCATGTAGTCCTTGATGTCGACGATGATCGCGTCTTCAAGTTTGGTGGTGTAGTAGTGCTCTTGGGTGCCTTGAGCCGAGGTGCGGAACCACTGGATTTCGATGCTGGTCATGCGCTCGCCGGAGGTCAGAGCAGCCAGCAGCAGCGGGGACGCCTTGTCGAATACCTTGGTGATCACGACAGGCTTGTGCACGCGCTGGCCAGTCGGCTGGCCCGACTGCGGATCACGCGGGATGATCACTTCGTGGCTGAAGCCCTGAACCATGACTTGGTCTTCGTGACCTTCCTGGTAGGTATTGCCAACCGAGTCGGCGGTGAATGCGCCGGCGGTGATCAGGCCTTGTTTCTCGCCAGTGATGGACATGTATGCGGGTGTTGCCATGAGAGTGCTCTCCTTGTCGAAAACAGAAATCCCGAGGCGAAATCGCCGATGGGTGCCGACTTAGCAATCAATTGACGTGCCAGCCTTATAAAAAGCTAGATAAATCAGCCGCTTAACGGAATTAATTGGCAGCCTGACTCGGAAAGGCAAACAAAATAGCAAAAAAGTGCGCAAGAGGTTGTGCAGCGGTGTGCAACTTATTGCGCATTCACTTGTAGCGCTTTATGGACGTGGTCTTTAAGGAAGTATCCACAGACTTATTCACAATTTAGTGCGCAACTTCTTGCGCAGTTGGCTTTGAGCTGTGGGTGGCAACAGGTCTCTCGCTGAGAGTAGTCAACTGCCGGCTTCGCAAGTGAAAGAATGGATTTTTCTCCCCGACGTGCCTTGAAGGGCATTACCACAGTCCAAGCCTTCGACCCCTTGCCGGTAACCCCGCCGGCTGGAAAGCTGTGCGCTGTCGCACGCTTCGTCTCCCATCCGTAAGCGAGGTAACGCTAATGCCTGGTAATCGTCGTCCTGCCGAGAGCACCCCCAAGAACGCCGCTTCGGCCGCCGAGGCGCTTGATCATCTGGTCGAAGGCTTTCTGCGCTTTCGTCAGGATGTGTTCCCGCAGCAGCAGGCGCTGTTCAAGAAGCTGGCCCATGCCCAGTCGCCACGTGCCATGTTCATCACCTGCGCCGACTCGCGCATCGTGCCCGAGCTGATCACCCAGAGCGAGCCTGGCGACCTGTTCGTGACCCGCAACGTCGGCAACGTGGTGCCGCCGTACGGCCAGATGAACGGCGGCGTGTCCACCGCTATCGAGTACGCGGTCGCCGCCCTGGGCGTGCAGCACATCATCGTGTGCGGCCACTCCGACTGCGGCGCGATGAAGGCCGTGCTCGACCCGGAAACCCTGGAGCGCATGCCGACGGTCAAGGCCTGGCTGCGCCATGCCGAAGTGGCCAAGACGGTGGTCGCCGACAACTGCGGCTGCGCCGACCACACCACCCTGGGCGTGCTCACCGAGGAAAACGTGGTGGCCCAGCTCGACCACCTGCGCACCCATCCTTCGGTGGCGTCGCGCCTGGCCGCTGGTCAGCTGTTCATCCACGGCTGGGTGTATGACATCGAAAGCAGCGAGATCAAGGCCTACGATGCCGAAACCGGCGAGTTCCGCCAGATCGGCGACGGCCCGCTGCCGATGGCGACGCCACGCCCGCGTTATCCGCAGGGCTGAGGGCTCGTAGGATAGTGCGAGCCGCGTAGGTGAGGCGTCGTCCACCCCACGCCTGTGGGAGCGGGCCATGCCCGCGAATCGCGCGCATGGCGCGCTCCCACAGAATGTAGATCCGTAAGATGGGTTTCACCTACGCGGCCCGACCCATCTTACAATCCGAGTCAAAACAGCGAACCCGACGGGTTGTGCTAGGGTCTTTAGTCGGTCGGTGGGTTTGCGCAACAGGCGCGGCCCACCGGCAATCACCGACAAGAACAAGACGATGCCGGCCCGCCATGTCCCGATCGCAGAGAACGCTCGACCCGTCCTATGAGCTGATGGATGACCACGAGGGTCATTCGCTGATCTATCGCCAGCACGGCTTTCCCAGCCCGCTGGTGCGCTGGCATTTCCACAAGGAATACGAGCTGCACCTGATCGTCGCCAGTGCCGGCAAGGTCTTCATCGGCGACTACATCGGCAATTTCTCCCCCGATACCCTGTTTCTCACCGGCCCCAACCTGCCGCACAATTGGATCAGCCAGATGGCGCCGGGCGAGGCGGTGGCCGAGCGCGACATGCTGGTCAACTTCACCGACGAGGTGCTGGAAAGCGGCACCGCGGTGTTCGCCGAACTCAAGGACCTGCAGCCGCTGCTGGCCCGCGCCCAGTACGGCATCGAGTTCCGCTGCCCGCACACCATCGCCGAGGCACGCCAGCTGCTGCAGCGCATCGCCCATTCCCAGGGCATGACCCGCCTGGGGCATTTCTTCATCCTCATGGAGCTGCTGGCCGGCTGCGAGGCGTACCAGCTGCTCTCGGACCGTACCGCTGCGCAGCTGGCCGACGAGCACCACGTCGACCGCATCAACCGCGCCGTGGACTACATCTTCCAGCGCTACGCCCAAGAGCTGAGCCAGGAAGAGGTGGCCGAATACCTGGGCATGACGCCCACCTATTTCTCGCGCTTCTTCAAGCAGGCCACCGGGCGCGGCTTCGTCGAGTTCGTCAATCGCCTGCGGGTGAGCAAATCCTGCGAGCTGCTGACCCAGAGCGACAAGCCGGTGACCGAGGTGTGTTTCGAGTCCGGCTTCAACAACATTTCCAACTTCAACCGGCGCTTCCAGCAGCTCAAGGGCATGACGCCCAGCGGCTACCGACGGCTGGTTACCCAGCGCATCACCGCGCAAAATCTGTACTGATTCCGCCACCTCGATCCGTCGGGAAATAGCCGAAAACGGCGTGCTTGACGCGTCGAGTGCTTCCGCTGAAGCGGCAGTGCCTTGGCCGATCAGTGCAAAAAAGTATCGGTTGCAGTGCAGTCGAGGCGTTGTTCGCGTTCGGCGCTAGGGGTGTAATCCGGGTCGGCCCACAAAAACAATAATGTCTCCCGAGGTCCACCGAGGGAGAGGAGTTCAAGACCATGAACCATACGCTCAAAGTATTCGTAGCCGCTTCATGCCTTTCCCTCACCGTCGGCGCCCAGGCTGCCGAGACCGTGACCATCGCCACGGTCAACAACAGCGACATGATTCGCATGCAGCGCCTGGCCAAGACCTTCGAAGAACAGCACCCGGACATCAAGCTCAAGTGGGTGGTGCTCGAAGAGAACGTGCTGCGCCAGCGCCTGACCACCGATATCGCCACCCAGGGCGGCCAGTTCGACGTGCTGACCATCGGCATGTACGAGGCGGCGCTGTGGGGCGAGAAGGGCTGGCTGGAGCCGATGAAGGACCTGCCCGCCGATTACGCCCTCGATGACGTGTTCCCCTCCGTGCGTGAAGGTCTGTCGGCCAAGGGCCAGCTCTATGCGCTGCCGTTCTACGCCGAAGCCTCGATCACCTACTACCGCAAGGACCTGTTCGAGCAGGCCGGGTTGGAGATGCCCGAGCAGCCGACCTGGGAGCAGATGGCCGAGTTCGCCGGCAAGCTGCACCAGCCCGACAAGGGCCAGTACGGCATCTGCCTGCGCGGCAAGGCCGGCTGGGGCGAGAACATGGCGCTGATCACCACCGTGGCCAACGCCTACGGCGCACGCTGGTTCGATGAGCAGTGGAAGCCGGAATTCACCGGCAACGAGTGGAAGAACGCGCTGAACTTCTACGTCGACACCATGAAGAAATATGGGCCGCCGGGCGCCTCGAGCAACGGCTTCAACGAGAACCTGGCGCTGTTCAACAGCGGCAAGTGCGCCATGTGGGTCGATGCCAGCGTGGCCGGCTCGTTCGTCACCGACAAGTCCCAGAGCAAGGTGGCCGACTCGGTGGGCTTCACCTTCGCGCCGACCCAGGTCACCGACAAGGGCGCTTCGTGGCTGTACTCCTGGGCGCTGGCGATCCCCACCAGCTCCAAATCCAAGGATGCCGCCAAGACCTTCAGCGCCTGGGCCACGTCCAAGGCCTACGCCGAGCTGGTCGCCGAGAAGGATGGCGTCGCCAACGTGCCGCCAGGCACCCGCGCCTCGACCTACAGCGATGCCTACATGAAGGCTGCGCCGTTCGCCAAGGTGACCCTCGACTCGCTGAAGAAGGCCAACCCGGCCGACCCGAGCGCCAAGCCGGTGCCGTACGTGGGCATCCAGCTGGTGACCATTCCCGAGTTCCAGGCCATCGGCACCGCCGTCGGCAAGCTGTTCGCCGCCGCGCTGACCGGGCAGATGCAGCCCGAGCAGGCGCTGCAGGCCGCGCAGCAGAGCACCGAGCGGGAAATGAAACGCGCCGGGTATCCGAAGTAAGCACCTCGCGGTGGGCCGCCGTGCAGCGGCCCACCGCGGGTGATCAGACAACGCCTGGGTCACTCGGCCCGATCCGTCATACCCAACCGCTCATTGCGGAGCCCCCATGGATAACACAACCCTCGACTCCCGCTCGCCAGCGGCAGGCGAAGCCGTCGCTACGCGGCGCAAGCGCCTGGCGCCCGGCTGGTTCCTGGTCAGCCCTTCGGTGGTTCTGCTGCTGATCTGGATGATCGTGCCCCTGGGCATGACCATCTACTTCTCGCTGATCCGCTACAACCTGCTGTATCCCGGCGAGAACGATTTCGTCGGCCTGGAAAACTTCGAATACTTCGTCACCGACGCCGCCTTCCTGTCCGGCGCCGGCAACACCCTGCTGCTGGTCGGCAGCGTGCTGTTGATCAGCGTGGTGTTCGGCGTGCTGATCTCCGCGTTGCTGGAGGCCAGCGAGTTCTTTGGCCGCGGCATCGTGCGGGTGCTGCTGATCTCGCCGTTCTTCATCATGCCGACGGTCAGCGCGCTGTTGTGGAAGAACCTGATCTTCCATCCGGTCTCGGGGATTCTCGCCGCCGTCTGGCAGTTCTTCGGCGCCCAGCCGGTGGACTGGCTGGCGCACCACCCGCTGTTCTCGATCATTCTCATCGTGTCGTGGCAGTGGCTGCCGTTCGCCATCCTCATCCTGATGACCGCCATGCAGTCCCTGGACCAGGAGCAGAAGGAGGCCGCGCGCCTCGACGGTGCCGGCCCGCTGGCCATCTTCTGGCACCTGACCCTGCCGCACCTGGCGCGGCCGATCGCCGTGGTGGTGATGATCGAAACCATCTTCCTGCTCTCGGTGTTCGCCGAGATCTACACCACCACCAGCGGCGGCCCGGGTTACGAGTCGACCAACCTGGCCTACCTGATCTACACCCAGGCGCTCTTGCAGTTCGACGTGGGCATGGCCTCCGCCGGCGGGCTGATCGCCGTGGTGATCGCCAACATCGCCGCCATCGTGCTGATCCGCATGATCGGCAAGAACCTGACCGACAAACAGTGAGGGCTCCGAGATGCTGACCCTGAAGCAATCCCGTCGCCTGCAGAGCGTGCTGGTCGGCACGCTGGCCTGGGCCGTGGCCGCGCTGATCTTCTTCCCGATCTTCTGGATGGTGCTGACCAGCCTGAAGACCGAGCTGGATGCCTTCGCCACGCCGCCGCAGTTCATCTTCACGCCGACCCTGGAGAACTACCTGCACATCAACGAGCGCAGCGACTACTTCGCCTACGCCTGGAACTCGGTGCTGATCTCCTTTGCCGCCACCCTGCTGTGCATGCTTATCGCGGTGCCGGCGGCCTATTCGATGGCGTTCTTCGAGACCAAACGCACAAAGGGCACGCTGCTGTGGATGCTGTCCACCAAGATGCTGCCGCCGGTGGGCGTGCTGGTGCCGATCTACCTGCTGGCCAAGCAGTTCGGCCTGCTCGACTCGCGCATCGCGCTGATCGTCATCTACACCCTGATCAACCTGCCGATCGTGGTGTGGATGGTGTACACCTACTTCAAGGACATCCCCGGCGAGATCCTCGAGGCGGCGCGCCTGGATGGCGCCACCACCTGGCAGGAGATCGCTCGCGTGCTGCTGCCCATCGCCCGTGGTGGCCTGGCCTCGACCATGCTGCTGTCGCTGATCCTGTGCTGGAACGAGGCGTTCTGGTCGCTCAACCTGACCAGCTCCGCCGCCGCGCCGCTGACCGCCCTGGTGGCGTCCTACTCCAGTCCCGAAGGCCTGTTCTGGGCCAAGCTTTCCGCCGTTTCGACCCTGGCCTGCGCGCCCATCCTGATCTTCGGCTGGATCAGCCAGAAGCAGCTGGTGCGTGGTCTGTCGTTCGGCGCTGTGAAATAACAAGAAGGATCAAGAGCCATGGCTGATTTGAAAATCCGCAACCTGAAGAAAGGCTTCGACGGCACGGCGATCATCAAGGGCATCGACCTGGATATCGAGAACCGTGAGTTCGTGGTGTTCGTCGGCCCGTCCGGCTGTGGCAAGTCCACGCTGCTGCGCCTGATCGCCGGGCTGGAGGAGGTCTCCAGCGGCACCATCACCCTCGATGGCACCGACATCACCGACACCGCGCCGGCCAAGCGCGACCTGGCGATGGTGTTCCAGACCTACGCCCTGTACCCGCACATGACGGTGCGCAAGAACCTGTCCTTCGCCCTCGATCTGGCTCGGGTCGGCAAGGCGGAGGTCGAGGAGAAGGTCGCCAATGCCGCACGCATCCTCGAGCTGGGGGCCTTGCTGGAGCGCAAGCCCAAGCAGCTCTCCGGCGGCCAGCGCCAGCGCGTGGCCATCGGCCGCGCCATCGTGCGCAACCCGAAGATCTTTCTGTTCGACGAGCCGCTGTCCAACCTCGACGCCGCCCTGCGCGTGCAGACCCGCCTGGAACTGGCGCGCCTGCACAAGGAGCTCAAGGCGACGATGATCTACGTGACCCACGACCAGGTCGAGGCCATGACCCTGGCCGACAAGGTGGTGGTGCTCAATGGTGGCCGCGTCGAGCAGGTCGGCTCGCCGCTGGAGCTCTACAACCACCCGGTCAACCTGTTCGTCGCCGGCTTTCTCGGCACGCCAAAGATGGGCTTCCTGCGTGGCCAGGTGGAAGGCGTCGACGGCGGCCGCTGCCAGTTGCGCCTGAGCTGCGGCGCCGCACTGGACCTGCCGCTGGCCGCCACCGGCCTGCGCAACGGCGACCAGATCACCCTCGGCATCCGCCCCGAGCACCTCAACGTGGTGCCGGCCGGGCAGGGCCGTCTGCAGGCCACCGCCGATGTCAGCGAACGTTTGGGCAGCGACACCTTCTGCCATGTGCGGGTTGGCGAGGAGGACCTCACCGTGCGGGTGCGCGGCGACTTCTCGCCGGCCTACGGCGAAGCCCTGGCGCTGGATTTCGACCCGGCCCACTGCCACGTCTTCAACGCCGATGGCCTGGCCATCGACAAACGCATCCAGGCCGGCCAGGCCGCCTGACGCGCAGGAATCGCCCCATGAAACTGAATCGCAAGAACCTCGCTGCACTGGCCCCGGAAGTCGAAGTGCCGGTTTACGATCCCTCGACCGTGCGACAGGGCATCGCCCATATCGGCGTCGGCGGCTTCCACCGCGCCCACCAGGCGATCTACACCGAAGCCCTGCTCAACCGCGGCGAAGCCCGCGAGTGGGGCATCTGCGGCGTCGGCCTGCGCCGCGAAGACCGCGCCATGCAGCAGGCCCTGGCCGCGCAGGATCACCTCTACACCATGCTGGTGCTGGGCGACCAGCCGGGCCTCGAAGTGCGCGTGGTCGGTGCCATCAACGGCATGCTACTGGCCGAGGATTCGCCCGCCGCGCTGATCGACAAGCTGGCCGACCCGGCGATCCGCATCGTCTCGCTGACCATCACCGAAGGTGGCTACTGCATCGACGACAGCACGGGCGATTTCATGGCCCACCTGCCGGACATCCAGCACGACCTGGCGCACCCGGAGGCGCCGCGCAGCGTATTCGGCTTCCTCTGCGCGGCCCTGGCCAAACGCCGCGCCGCCGGTATCCCGGCATTCACCCTGATGTCCTGCGATAACCTGCCTCACAACGGCGCGGTGACCCGCAAGGCGCTGCTGGCCTTCGCCCACCTGGCCGACCATGAGCTGGCTGGCTGGATCGACAGCCATGTGAGCTTTCCCAATGCCATGGTCGACCGCATCACGCCGATGACCAGCGATGCCCACCGCGCCCAGCTGGCCGAGCGCCATGGCGTCGAGGACGCCTGGCCGGTGGTCTGCGAGCCATTTTTGCAGTGGGTGCTGGAAGACAAGTTCGTCAACGGCCGGCCAGCCTGGGAAAAGGTCGGCGTGCAGTTCACCGACGACGTCACGCCCTACGAAGAGATGAAGATCAAGCTGCTCAACGGCAGCCACCTGGCGCTGACCTACCTGGGCTTTCTCAAGGGCTACCGCACCGTTCACGAAGCCATGAACGACCCGCTGCTGCGCCGCTACGTGCGCACCTTCATGGACCAGGACGTGACCCCGCAGCTGGCGCCGGTGCCGGGCATCGACCTGGACGACTACAAGGACACCCTGATCGAGCGCTTCTCCAACCAGGCCATCGCCGACCAGCTCGAGCGCGTCTGCTCGGACGGCTCGTCGAAATTTCCCAAGTTCATCGTGCCGACCCTCAACCGGTTGATCGAAGACGGCCGCCCGCTGGAGCGCGCAGCGTTAGTGGTCGCAGCCTGGGCGCTGTACCTCAAGGGCGTCGACGAGACCGGCACCACCTACCGCATCCCCGATCCGCGCGCCGCGTTCTGCCAGGCGCTGGTGACCGATGACGACAAGGTGCGCGAGCGGGTGCTCGGCGTCGAGGTGATCTTCGGCACCGCCATCCCGCAATCGGCGGCCTTCGTCACCGCCTTCGAGCTGTGCTACGACAGCCTGCGCAAGCTGGGCGTGACGCGCACCCTGCAGACCCTGCTGGGTGAGTGAGCCATGTACCTCGGCATCGATTGCGGCACCCAGGGCACCAAGGCGCTGATCCTCGATATCCACAGCGGCAAGGTGCTCGGCGAGGGCAGCGCGGCGCACCAGCTGATCAGCGGCCCCAATGGCCGCCGCGAACAGGACCCGGCCGACTGGCTGCTGGCCTTCGAGCAGGCCACCGCCCAGGCTCTACAGAACGCCGGGGTGGCGGGCAGCGAGATTCTCGGTATCGGCGTGTCCGGCCAGCAGCACGGCCTGGTGCTGCTCGATGCCCAGGGCGAGGTGCTGCGCCCGGCCAAGCTGTGGTGCGACACCGAATCGACCGCCGAGAACGCCCACCTGCTGGATTTTCTCGGTGGCGACAGCGGCTCCCTGGAACGCCTGGGCGTGGCCATCGCGCCGGGCTACACGGTGTCGAAACTGCTGTGGACCCGCGATCATCATCCCGAGGTGTTCGCCCGTATCGCCCACATCCTGCTGCCCCACGACTACCTCAACTACTGGCTGACCGGGCGCGCCTGCGCCGAGTACGGTGATGCCTCCGGCAGCGGTTATTTCAACGTGCGTAGGCGCACCTGGGACACCGAGCTGCTGGAGCTGATCGACCCGGAAGGCGGCCTGGTGCGCGCCCTGCCGGAGCTGATCGAATCCGACCGGTGCGTCGGATCGATTCGCCCGCAGATCGCCGAGCGTCTGGGCCTGAGCCCCTGGGCGCTGGTTGCCAGCGGCGGTGGCGACAACATGATGGGCGCCATCGGCACCGGCAACATCGCCCCGGGCGCGATCACCATGAGCCTTGGCACCTCGGGCACGGTGTACGCCTACGCCGAGCAGCCGCGCGTCAGCCCGCACCCGCAGGTGGCGACCTTCTGTTCGTCGTCCGGCGGCTGGCTGCCGCTGATCTGCACCATGAACCTGACCAACGCCAGCGGCGCGATCCGCGACCTGCTGGGGCTGGATGTCGACACCTTCGGCGCCCTGGTCGGCGAGGCGCCCATCGGCGCCGCAGGCGTGCTGATGCTGCCGTTCCTCAATGGCGAGCGGGTACCGGCGCTGCCGCTGGCGACCGCCAGCCTGCATGGGCTGACGGCGGACAACCTGACCCGCGCCAACCTCTGCCGCGCTGTGGTGGAGGGCACCACCTTCGGCCTGCGCTACGGTCTCGACCTGCTGCGCGACAGCGGCATTCGTAGCGACGGCATCCGCCTGATCGGTGGCGGCGCGAAGAGCGCGACCTGGCGGCAGATCGTCGCCGACATCATGGGCGCGCCGGTGGTCTGCCCCCAGCACACCGAGGCGGCGGCGCTCGGCGCGGCGATCCAGGCGGCCTGGTGCGTGAGCCGTCAGCACGGCGAGGCGTTGAGCCTGCAAAGCCTTTGCGAGCGCTGCGTGAGCCTCGATGACGCTCGCAGCGCCGAGCCCGACGAGCTGCGCAGCCGCGCCTACGAAGGCGTTTACCAGCGTTACCGCGAACAGGTGCGCGCGCTGCAATAATCCACGCCGGTGGCGCTGCCGCCGGCCTTTTCCCTGGGCGAATACGCCTGTTTCGTGACGCGGAGATCCCATGTACCTGGTATGCGGCGAAGCCCTGTTCGATTTCTTCTGCAACCCCGGCGAGCGCAGCAGCGAGCTGAATTTCAAGGCCCTCGCCGGTGGCTCGCCGTTCAACGTGGCGGTCGGCCTGCGCCGCCTCGGCGTCGACTCGGCGCTGCTGGGCGGTATCTCCAGCGATTACCTTGGCCAGCGCCTGCGCCAGGTGCTGGCCGAGGAGGGCGTCAGCGATCGCTACCTGGTCGCCAGCGACGCGCCGACCACCATGGCCATGGTCGCCCTGGATGCCCAGGGTTCGCCGCAGTACATGTTCCGCGGCGAGGGCTGCGCCGATCGTCAGGTGCTGGCCGAGCATTTACCGGTGCTCGACGAGACCGTCAGCGGCCTGCACGTCGGCTCCTATTCCCTGGTGGTGGCGCCGGTTGGCGACAGCCTGCTGGCGCTGGTGGAGCGTGAAAGCGAGCGGCGGCTGATCAGCCTGGACCCCAACGTGCGCCTCAATCCGGCACCCGATATCGAGCGCTGGCGGCAGCGAATTGAATCTTTTGCCGCCCACGCGCATCTGATCAAGGTCAGCGAGGAGGACCTGGAGTTGCTGTATCCCGGCGTTCCCCCGTCGACGAGCATCGAGCGCTGGCTGGCCCAGCGCTGCCAGGTGGTGTTTCTGACCCGCGGCAGCGCCGGCGCGAGCGTGTTCAGCCGGCAGCATGGGCACTGGTCGGTGCCGGCCCGCCAGGTGGTCACCCGTGACACCGTGGGCGCTGGCGATACCTTCCAGGCGGCGATCATCGCCTACCTGGTGCAGCACGGGCTGGACAGCCCGGCTGGCCTGGCGGCATTGTCGCGTGAGGCGCTCGTTGCGATGCTCGATTTCGCCGTGCAGGCGGCGGCGCTTACCTGTTCACGGGTTGGCCCGCAACTGCCGTATCGGCATGAGCTGGGGCAGTAAAGGCCGTTCAGGGGCGCGAGGCGTAGTAGGCAATTTTCAACGCCGTACTTGCCAACGCACGCGTCCCACGGCATGCAATCGAATTCGCGAGGCCAGGAGGCTGGCCCGAACCAAGGAGTCTTCATGCCGTATCTTTCTTCATCGCTGGATGTCACCCAACTGCCAAGCTGGCAGGCCCTGGTCGCGCACCGCGAGCGCCTCGCCAGCTTCAGCATGCGCCAGGCCTTCGCCGCCGACCCCAAGCGCTTCGAGACCTTCAGCCTGAGCGGCTGCGGGCTGTTCCTGGATTACTCGAAGAACCTGATCAACACCGAGACCCGCGAGCTGCTGGTCAACCTGGCCCGTGAAGTGGGGCTGGAGAAGGGCATCCGCGCGCTGTTCGATGGCGAGCTGCTCAACAACACCGAGAAACGACCGGCCCTGCACACCGCCCTGCGCCGCCCGCTGGGCGACAAGGTGGAAGTCGATGGCGTGGATATCATCCCCGAGGTGCAGCGCGTGCTGCAGCAGATGACCGAGCTGGTCGGGCGCATCCACAACGGCCTGTGGCGCGGCTATACCGAGAAGCCGATCACCGACGTGGTGAACATCGGCATCGGCGGCTCCTTCCTCGGCCCGCAGCTGGTCTCCGAAGCGCTGCTGCCGTTCGCCCAGCGTGGCGTGCGTTGCCACTACCTGGCCAATATCGACGGCAGCGAGTTCCACGAACTGGCCGCCAAGCTGCGCGCCGAGACCACCCTGTTCATCGTCTCGTCGAAATCCTTCGGCACCCTGGAGACCCTGAAGAACGCCCAGGCCGCACGCGGCTGGTACCTGGCCCAGGGTGGTTCGGAGTCCGAGCTGTATCGCCACTTCATCGCCGTGTCGAGCAACCGCGAGGCGGCGGTGAGCTTCGGCATCCGCGAGGAAAACATCTTCCCGATGTGGGATTGGGTCGGCGGCCGTTATTCGCTGTGGTCGGCCATCGGCCTGCCGATTGCGCTGTCCATCGGCATGTCCAACTTCAAGGAGCTGCTGTCCGGTGCCTACCGCATGGACGAGCACTTCAAGACCGCGCCGTTCGAGGAGAACATGCCGGTGCTGCTGGCCCTGCTGGGCGTGTGGTACGGCAACTTCTGGAACGCCCAGAGCCACGCCATCCTGCCGTACGACCACTACCTGCGCAACATCACCAAGCACCTGCAGCAGCTGGACATGGAGTCCAACGGCAAGAGCGTGCGTGGCGATGGCCAGCCGGTCAGCGTGGCCACCGGCCCGGTGATCTGGGGTGGCGTGGGTTGCAACGGCCAGCACGCCTACCACCAGTTGCTGCACCAGGGCACCCAGCTGATCCCGGCGGACTTCATCGTACCGGTGAGCAGCTACAACCCGGTGGCCGACCACCACCAGTGGCTGTACGCCAACTGCCTGTCGCAGAGCCAGGCATTGATGCTCGGCAAGTCCCGCGAGGAGGCGGAAGCCGAACTGCGTGCCAAGGGCATGGGCGAAGACGACGTGCAGCGCCTGGCGCCGCACAAGGTGATCCCCGGCAACCGGCCGAGCAACACCCTGGTGATGGAGCGCGTCAGCCCCCGTCGCCTGGGTGCGCTGATCGCCATGTACGAGCACAAGGTGTTCGTGCAGAGCGTCATCTGGGGCAACAATGCCTTCGACCAGTGGGGCGTGGAACTCGGCAAGGAACTGGGCAAGGGCGTCTACTCGCGCATGGTCGGCAGTGACGAGCCGCCGGCCGAGGACGGCTCCACCCAGGGCCTGATCGACTTCTTCCGCGGACGCCACCGCGGCTGAGCGCTGCAAGGCCCCTGGATAGCTCGCACCGGCCTGTGCGGGCTATCGATCCTCCCTTCGGTGACCTTCACCTCGTGTCTGATTCCTGATGGACGGCACGGCGCTGTAACACGCGGGACATCTGCGCGTTTTTAGATGGGCCGTCATCGAGCCCAGTCTAGAGCAGTTGCGTGCTGCGTGGCCGAATCTGGCCGGCGTGGCATGCGGTTACAAATGCGCTTCCGACGGCAACCGCATTTCTTGCGATTAAGGTTGGTTTAAGCCTTTATGGGTAAGTTCGTCTGCGAAGTGACCGAATGGTCACGAAGCAAACTGCCACTAGATGGCAAGTCAATATCACGACCGAAGACCAGGAGGCACCATGAGCGAGCGCATTCGTTCCATCCGATCCGCCACACCCACCGCAGCCGGCAAGCAGAGCGCAGACGAGGCGCTGCAGACCCTGCTTGATGGCTTCCAGCGTTTTCGCAACGATGTCTTCCCCGAGCAGCGCGAGCTGTTCAGCAAACTGGCCCGCCAGCAAAGCCCCCGGGCCATGTTCATCACCTGCGCGGATTCGCGCATCGTCCCCGAGCTGATCACCCAGAGCGACCCCGGCTCGCTGTTCGTGACCCGTAACGTCGGCAACGTGGTGCCGCCTTATGGCCAGATGAACGGCGGCGTCTCCACCGCCATCGAATATGCGGTGATGGGTCTGGGCGTACAGCACATCATCATCTGCGGTCATTCCGACTGCGGCGCCATGAAGGCGGTCCTCAACCCGCAGAGCATCGAACGCATGCCGACGGTCAAGGCCTGGCTGCGTCACGCCGAGGTCGCCAAGACCGTTACCCAGCAGAGCTGCGGCTGCGCCGAGCACCAGGAACTCGGGGTGTTGACCGAAGAGAACGTAGTCGCCCAGCTCGATCACCTGCGCACCCACCCCTCCGTCGCTGCACGCCTGGCCAGCGGCCAGCTGTTCATTCATGGCTGGGTCTACGACATCGAGAACTGCACCATCAAGGCGTACGACGCCGAGCGTGGCGAGTTCCTGCCGCTCGATGGCGAAACCACCCCCAGTGCCAGCCCACGAGCCCGTTACCTGGCCTCGTAAAACACTTACGACAGGACGTCACCCGGTGGCCATGAATCGACCCGCGGATTAACCGCCCACAATCGACAGCCGTTTTCGGGCCTGCTGCCCTGACTCGTCAGGGCAACGGCTTCTTGGGTTCTGACTGCCTTACACCTGCTGATGGTGAGCCGTGGCTCATCGTCATGACCTTACGTGCGCTGGATCTGCAGGAGACCGCACCATGACCCTCGCTTCATTCAAATCCGCTCTGCCACGCGATGCCCTGGCATCCATCGTGGTCTTTCTCGTCGCCCTGCCGCTGTGCATGGGCATCGCCATCGCCTCCGGCATGCCGCCGGCCAAGGGCCTGATCACCGGCATCATCGGTGGCCTGGTGGTCGGCTGGCTGGCCGGCTCGCCGCTGCAGGTCAGCGGCCCGGCGGCCGGCCTGGCCGTACTGGTGTTCGAACTGGTACGCACCCACGGCATCGCCATGCTCGGGCCGATCCTGCTGCTCGCCGGCCTGCTGCAACTGGTTGCCGGGCGCCTGCGCCTGGGCTGCTGGTTTCGCGTCACCGCACCGGCGGTGGTATACGGCATGCTCGCCGGTATCGGCATCCTTATCGTGCTTTCCCAGTTCCACGTAATGTTCGACGTCAAGCCCCAGGCGTCCGGGCTGGACAACCTGCTGGCATTCCCCGACACCCTGCGTCAGGCCATTCCCGGCCTCGGTAGCGGCAGTGCCCTGGCGGCGGCGTTGCTGGGCTTCGGCACCATCAGCTGCATGTTCCTGTGGGACAAGCTGCGCCCCCAGGGCCTGCGCTTTCTGCCTGGCGCGCTGATCGGCGTGACGTTGATGACCGGCATCAGCCTGTGGCTGGGCCTGGGTGTGGCGCGGGTCGAGGTGCCGGCGAACCTGAGCGATGCCATCGACTGGATACAGCCGGCTGACCTGTTCAACCTGGCCAACCCGCAGATCATCCTGGCCGCGGTGGTGGTGGCCTTTATCGCCAGTGCCGAAACCCTGCTGTCGGCCGCGGCGGTGGACCGCATGCACAACGGCCCGCGGTCCAACCTGGACCGTGAGCTGTCCGCCCAGGGCATCGGCAACATGCTTTGCGGCGTGCTCGGCGCGCTGCCGATGACCGGGGTGATCGTGCGCAGCTCGGCCAACGTGCAGGCCGGCGCCCGCACCCGCCTGTCGACCATCTTCCATGGCGCCTGGCTGCTGGCCTTCGTCATGCTGCTGCCGGCGGTGCTGCAGAGCATTCCGGTCGCCTGCCTGGGCGGCGTGCTGGTGTACACCGGCTTCAAACTGGTCGACATCAAGGCCATCCGCAGCCTGGGCCGTTATGGTCGGGCCCCGGTATTCATCTATGCGGCCACCGCCCTGGGCATCGTCGCCGTCGACCTGCTGACCGGCGTGCTGATCGGTTTCGCCCTGACCCTGGTCAAGCTGGCCGGCAAGGCCTCGCGCCTGAAGGTCAGCCTCAGCGAGATCGGCCCCGACGAAGCGGAGCTGCGCCTGACCGGCTCGGCCACCTTCCTCAAGGTGCCGCACCTGGCCAGCGTGCTGGAGGGCATCGCGCCGACCACCCGCCTGCACGTGCCCCTCGACAACCTCAGCTACGTCGACCATGCCTGCATGGAACTGCTCGACGACTGGGGCCGCGCCGCCGAGCAGCAGGGTGGGGCGCTGTTGATCGAACGCCACGGCCTGACCCGTCGCCTCGAGGGCCGGGCGCTGAGCATGCGCCGCGCGGCGGCTTGAGGCAGGCCTGCGGCGGCTGTCGGCGTGACAGCCCGCCGCAGGCGTTAACGGCCCACCTGGCGCTGCGTATCTGGTACCTTTTCCCGCTGCGCATCGCCAGATGGCCGATTCCCGTGCCGCCCAGGCACAGCTCTCCCGCCAAGTCGGGGAGTCGGGTCATACAGGGCGATACCCTTCACCCTGACCAGCGTGGCCGCCATGACTCGCAAGCACCTCATCGTATTCGTCCTCATCGCCGCCGTGGCCCTGGCGCTCGGCCTGATCGCCAGCCAGGCGCTGCGCGGCAAGTCCAACGACGCCGCGGCGCTGCTCGACGCCGGCATCGTCATGCTGCCCCAGCAGCGTCAGGTCCCCGCCCTGGATTTCCTCGACCAGGATGGCCAGACCTTTTCCACCGGCCAGCTCAGGGACCAGTGGAGTCTGTTGTTCTTCGGCTACACCTTCTGCCCGGACATCTGCCCGGCGACCCTGGCGCAGCTGCGCCAACTGCGTACGCAGATTCCGGAAGACGCATGGAACAACCTGCGCATCGTGCTGGTGAGCGTCGACCCGGCCCGTGACACGCCGGAACAGATGAAGAAGTACCTGGGCTACTTCGATGCCGGCTTCATGGGCCTGACCGGCGAGCCGGACACCATCCAGAAACTCTCCAGCGCGGTGAGCATTCCCTACATTCCGGCCGATACCAGCAAGGAAAACTACACCGTCGACCACAGCGGCAACCTGGCCGTCATCGGCCCGGACGGCACCCAGCGCGGCTTTATCCGCGCGCCGATCAACATCGACAAGCTGGCGGCGCAGTTGCCGGGGCTGGTTGGCAGCGAATAAGCAATGGGACCCATCGGGTCCCATTTTCATTTTCACTGCTCGGCATCAGCCGGGCTGAAATTCTGGCCCCCTTTTTTGCGAACGATGCCTGGCGCTCTTTCACGAGCAGCACGGGCGAGGGCAATGCCTGGCTAAAAATGACAATTGAAAACTATTCTCATCTGTCGGTAATATGCCGCCTCTTTCCGCTCAGGTCAGGTATGACGAGTGTCGGATCTGGATATCAAAGGCCTCTTTCAGCAGCACGCCCGTGCCTTGCAGAGCTTCCTGCTGCGCAAGAGCCGTGACCCGCACCTGGCTGCCGATCTGCTCCAGGAGAGCTTCCTGCGCCTTAGCGAGCAGGCGCGGCACGACCATATCGACAATACGCCAGCCTATCTCTATCGCACCGCGCGCAATCTGCTGATCGACCACCGCCGCCAGCAGGAACGGCGCAAGACCGACCTGGTCGGCGACGATGTGCTCAATGCTGTCGAGGATGACGTCGATAGCCTGGAAGACACCACCGAGAGGCAGCAACGTATGGAGCTGTTGCAGCGTGCGGTGGCCGAGCTGCCACCGCGAACCCGCGAAATCTTTCACCTCAATCGCATAGAAGGGCTGACCCATGCCGAGGTCGCCAGGCGCCTGGAAATCAGCGACAGCTCGGTGCAAAAGCACCTGTCCAAGGCGTTGGCCCATGTCATGGAACGCCTCGGCGAAGGCTCGTGATGGCAAAAATACCGGCATGGCCGGAAACTTTTACGGTAAAAGAGCCGCCTGAGCGTCTTCAGTCTTACAAGAGAAAGCCGAGAGCACACGTGAATAGCCCAGACCTGCAGGATCGCGGGATTCGCCAGGCTGCTGCCGAATGGGCGGTGCGCATGAGCGACTCGCCGCTCGACGAGCACGAGCAGCAGGCGCTGCAGGCGTGGCTCGCCCTTGATCCGCGCCACGGCGCCGCCCTGCAGTTCGCCCGGCATACCTGGGGCGACCTGGCCAGCCTGCAAGAGCCGCTTGCCGAGGTGCCGCGTCGCTCGCCGGCCCGACCGGGAGCGGCGCCCAAGCGCCGCTCTCGCCGTGTGCTGCGCTGGTTGAGCAGCGCCTCGCTGGCTGTGGTCGTCACCCTGATCGGCTGGAACCAGGCGCCTGCGGTGTACCTGCCGTTGGTCGCCGATCACCGAACCGCTACCGGTGAGGTGCGCACCGTCGAATTGCCTGACGGCAGCCTGGCGACACTCGATGCACGCAGCGCCATACGCCTCGACTACACACCCCAGGCCCGGCGTATCGAGTTGCTCGCCGGCTCGGCGGTATTCCAGACGGCGCCCGTTGGGCCACAGGAAACGCGACCCTTCATCGTCGACAGTAACGGGGGCAAGGCCCAGGCGCTGGGCACACGCTTTCTGGTCAGTCGCGAGGAGGGCGGGCAGATGCTCGTCGGCGTCATGCAGCACCGGGTCGCAGTCAGCAAACACGGCCAGAGCCTGGTTCTCGAGCAGGGGCAGAGTGCGCGGGTCGAGGCTGACGGGCGCCTCGAACGCCTGAGTCTGGAGCTATCGCGGGCCAGCAGTTGGCAGCGCGGCCTGCTGATTTTCGATCAGGTGCCGTTGCAGCAGGTGGTGACTCAGCTCAACCGGTACCGGGACGGGCACATCTTCGTCGCTGGCGACGGGCTGGCGCAGCGCCGGGTCAGTGGCGTGTTTCGCCTCGATTCGCTGGGCGGCGCAGTCGCTACCCTCACTGGCGAGCTGAAGGCCCGCCATGCCGATCTGCCCGGCCTGAGCCTGATCTACTGAACAGGCGCCTTGGCACTTGGCTCTGATCGAATAATTTTCAAAAACGCTTACTGAGTTTGCCCGGCTGCATCGTCTTGCTTGTTGATAGTGATTTTCATTACACATCAACACAAGAAAAGAGCAGGGTCGATGGGCATCAAGGGAACGTGTCATTCAAGCCGCATAGCGCCCGGCATACAGCGCTGGCGAGGGTTGGCTGGTAGCCTGCTGGTCAGCATGGTGCTGGCGTCTGGCGGCAGCGTCTGGGCTCAACAGCCTGCGGCTGCCGAAGTCGATGTGGGCAGCGGTTCAGCAGCCAAGCAGGTCGAGTTCGACATTCCGGCGCAGCCACTGCGCAGTGCCGTGATCGCCTTCGCCGAGCAGGCGGGGATCCAGGTGTTCTTCGACAGCGGTAAGTTGTCTGGCCTGCAAAGCCACGAGCTGAAAGGGCCTTACGCGCCAGAGCAGGGCTTGCGCATACTGCTTGGCGGGTCGCCGGTAAGCTACAGTTTCACCGGTGAACGGCGAGTCAGTCTGGAGCGCCTGGCCGAAGTCGCCGGCACCCTGCAGATCGACACGACCCTGATCGAGTCGACCCGCGACGTCAGCAACGAGTGGATCTACCAGACGCCCCGCTCGGTGAGCGTGATCACCCGCGAGCAGCTCGACCGCAATCCGCCACGGCATGCCGCCGACATGCTGGTCGAAACGCCAGGCGTGTACAGCGCGGTGAGCGCTCAGGATCCCGGCCTGTCGGTGAACATCCGCGGCATGCAGGACTTTGGCCGGGTCAACACGATGATTGATGGCATGCGCCAGAACTTCAACGAGAACGGCCACCAGCAGCGCAATGGCCAGCTCTACGTGGATTCCGAGCTGATCAGCAGCGTAGTGATCGAGAAGGGCCCGCGCTCCGACGTCACCGGTGCCGCGTCGATTGCCGGCAGCGCCAATTTCGGCACCCTGAATGTCGACGACATCATTCTGCCGGGCCAGGACCAGGGAGCGCGCCTGCGCGGCATGACCGGCCTGGGCGGCCACGGCAATGGCGTCAATTTCATCGGCAGTGCAGCGGTGGCCGGGCGTTTCGGTGATCGCTGGGAACTGCTCGCTGCCCGTAGCCGACGCAGCTTTGGCGATTACGCGCCGGGTTCGCGCCGCGAGAACTTCGATTTCCTGCTCGGTGGCGTTCAGGATTCCGACCGCCCGATCACGCAGGTCGTCGATCGCATCAAGTTCTCCGGTCAGGAGCAGGATTCGGAGCTGTTCAAGGCGCGCTTTGCCCTCAACCCTGAGCAGGCGCTGCAGTTCACCTACCTCAATACCGACCTCAGCTATGCCAACGTGTCCGACCGCCGGGTGATCAACCCGGTCGACGGCGCCGCACGGGACGGTGAGGAGGCCTGGCAGAAATACGGCGATGCCAGTGCCCGCTCGCAATCGTTCGGGCTGGACTACAGCTTCAATCCCGACTCGTCGTTGATTGATCTCAAGACCAAGCTCTACTACGTCACCACCCGAAACCAGCGCGACACCGCCGCCGGGCGACCGGTCGTCACTGACGGCGTGGACATGACCGAGACCGCCTGGCGACTGGGTCTCTGCGACCAGAGCCCGGTGCCCGGCTCCTGGACCAGTGCCTGCGAGGCGGGGCTGGGTAACGATGCGCGTACCAAGATCGACACCATCGGCTTCACCCTGGACAACACCGCGCGCTTCGCCTTGGCTGGCGTCGAGGGTTTCCGCTTCAACCATGGCCTGGAGTACTTCCAGGATCGTGGCGCCTCGGACACCGTCTACAACCGCCAGGGCCGTGAAGTGGGTAGCGACACCAATACCCTCAACCCCAACGGCAAGCGCAGCATCACCAGCGCCTTTGGCAGCCTCACCTTCGAAACCGAGCAGGTCACGCTGGCGGGTGGGCTGCGTTATGACTATTACAGGCTCAAGGGCAAGACTCGCGTGCCCGTTACGGACTGGAGCTACGAAGACCGTGCCCAGGTTTACAACCGTTTGCTCACGCAATCCATCGCTAGCAGCGAGCTACGCTGCACCAGCTACGTGGCGCCTGTAATCCGCGGCCAGAGCGAAGAGGCACGCCTGGCCCGTCAGGCACGTACCAGAGCGAGTGCCTGCGCCACCATCCCGGGGCTGCAGGCCAGACTGGCCAATCCCACTTCCGATCCCAGCTACTACGCGAGACTCTACGATGGTAGCTGGTCATCCAACACCGGCATGCGCGAGTACAAGGTCGATGAGAGCCTGGACAAATTCCTGCCCACCCTCGCCGCCGCCTACCGCCCTACGGACTGGCTGGAAGTCTTCGCCAGTTGGGGCAAGTCCTGGCGACCGCCGGCGCTGACCGAGTCGCTGATGGAGGGCTCCCATCCCGGCGATCCCTTCGCCACCATGTACCCCAACCCTTACGCCGAACCCGAGACATCACGCAGTTGGGACCTGGGCTTCAACGTCAGCAAGCTGGACCTGGTCACGCTGGGCGACCAGTTCAACGCCAAGGTCACCTACTACGACACGCGCGTCGACAATTACCTGATCACCTCGATGAACAATACCCTGCCGGGTAGGACCGGCGGCTTGGGCAACACCATGTTCGTCAATAACCAGGCCCGCATGCAGTTTCGCGGGGTCGAGCTGGAACTGGACTACGACGCCCGGCGTTGGTACAGCGGCGTCAATTACACCCATGTCATCGGTGGCCACAACGATATCTGCCAGAAGACCTTCCCGCTCGGCAGCGACTACATCCGCGAAGACATGCCCCGGGAAGACGGCAGCTATTCGGATCTTCGCAACCAGGCCCTGGCCGCCGGATATCCCTCCTATCAGGCCTTTCTGGACGCGCAGACCTATTGCGGGGGAGACGTGTTCGGCATGAACAGCGCCCGTAACTCTCCGATGGATCGCGGCAGTTGGGTGTTCGGTACCCGCTGGCTGAATGAAAGCCTGGAATTGGGCACCCGCCTCAACTACAGCGCTGCCGGCCGGCCCAAGGGCTGGAGCACCGACCTGTGGCCGAGCTACACCACCTGGGACCTGTTCGCCAGCTATCGCATCAACCGCAACCTGCAGCTGCGCGCCACCGTGGAGAACCTCCGCGACCGCAGCTACGTCATGGGCTACTCGGACATTTTCGTCAAATCCTACGGGCCCGGCCGTACCGTGATGGGGGGCTTCGAACTGCAGTTCTGAGTAGGGTCGTCGCCCGTGATGGCCCGCCCTGTTCGATGCACACCGGTGACGGTGTGCGAATCGGTACCGCGAGGTGCCAATCAACCGGCGAACGATCGCCAAGCAAGGAGAAACAAAGATGGCAATTTCCTATAGCTACGATGCCGACCACTTCCCGACCAGCTTCACTTCGGGTGGCACGCTTGCAGAATTGTTGGGCGCTTACGAAACCAATGGCGTTGCCGGTCAGCACCCGGCCAACACCGGCGGCTTCTACACCAATGGCGTCGCGTCTGGCTTGTCCGGTGATACCTACGCGATGTCGCTCAACAACGGCTCGTTCGCGTTCTCGGCGGTTGGCAACCTGTCCTACAACTTCAGCAGCCACTCGCTGTACGGCACCCTGCAGCAGGTGACCCTGGGTGGCGGCCTGAACGCCAACGGTACCGTTTCCAGCCCGCTGATCACCTTCGACTTCGGCAACACGCCGCTCACCGCAACCGCCGCGGAAGGTCGTGACAATGCCGTGCACGATGTGATCTGGGGGCTGATGAACGGTTCGGTCGAAGGCGCTTCCGACAGCGCCGGCACCCCGAACGACGGCGGCCTGCTGGCCGTGCTGGAAGCAGCCGGGCTGACCGACGACATCATCACCGCAGCGGGTTCTTCGCTCAGCGAGTCCGAGCTGCTGCTGGCTGCCTAATCACCGGGCAATGAAAAAGCGAACGGATGTGTCATCCCGTTCGCTCTGGTAACGCCGTCACGGCCCGTGTTTTCCAAGGCCCAGGCTGTGACGGTCATCAATTCTGGGTGTCGCCCGGGCGCCCGTCAATGGCTCCGGGGGATACCGCCAGGCGTGCTGCGCCTGGCACTGCGCCAAGGAGTTCCTGCATGCGCGCGCCCGTCCCCACGGCTGGCAACGAGATACTTCAGGCCCTGCGTGCCTGCCGCTCGGGGCTGCTGCACGTTGGCCTGTTCTCGGCGGCGATCAATATGTTGATGCTGGCACCTGCGCTGTACATGCTGCAGGTCTACGACCGCGTGCTCGCCTCGGGCAACGCCATGACCCTGCTGATGCTGACCCTCATCGTGGTTGGCCTGTTCGCGTTCGCCGGCGCGTTGGAGTGGGTTCGCAGCCTGTTGGTGATCCGCCTCGGTACACAGTTGGACATGCACCTCAATGCGCGGGTGTTCGATGCCACCTTCGACGCCAACCTGGGTAACACCCGGCAGACCTCGACCCAAGCGCTGAGCGATCTCACCAGCCTGCGCCAGTTCGCGACCGGCAATGCGCTGTTCGCGTTCTTCGATGCCCCCTGGTTTCCGGTGTATCTGGGCGTGATCTTTCTGTTCAGCCCGTGGCTCGGCCTGCTGGCCCTGGTTGGTGCGCTGGTGTTGGTGACGTTGGCCTGGCTCAACCAGAGCGTGACCCGGGTGCCGCTCGGCGAGGCGGCGCGCCTGTCCATCGCGTCGAATCAGCAGGCTGCCGGCCACCTGCGCCAGGCCGAAGCCATCGAGTCGATGGGCATGCTCACTGCCCTGCGCCAGCGCTGGTTCGCCCTGCATGCCGTTTTTCTGGGCCAGCAGAACCTGGCCAGCGAGAAGACCGCCGCCTTCAGTGCCTGGTCCAAGTACGTGCGCCTGGCACTTCAGTCACTGGTGCTGGGCCTGGGTGCCTGGCTGGCGCTGGATGGGCTGATCACGCCCGGCATGATGATCGCCGGCTCCATCCTCATGGGGCGGGTGCTGGCACCCATCGACCAGGTGCTCGGTGTCTGGCGGCAATGGAGCAATGCACGGCTGGCCTACGAGCGGCTGTCGGCGTTGCTTGCGGCCAACCCGCGACGTCAGGCGGGGATGCCACTGCCGACGCCGCGTGGCGCGCTGCGTGTCGAGCAACTCAGTGCCTTCGCCCCGGGAACCCGCACGCCATGCCTGGTGAATCTCGGCTTCGCGCTGGAGGCCGGGGAAGTACTCGGTGTGATCGGCCCTTCGGGCTCGGGCAAGTCGTCCCTGGCGCGCCTGCTGGTAGGCGTAGGCACAGCACAGACCGGCAAGGTTCGGCTGGACGGCGCAGACCTGCAACAGTGGGACCGCACCGCCCTCGGTGCCCATATCGGCTACCTGCCGCAGGACGTGCAGCTGTTCGCCGGCAGCGTGGCCGAGAATATCGCTCGTTTTACCGAGGTGGACCCGGACAAGGTGGTCGCCGCGGCACGCATGGCCGGGGTGCATGACCTGATCCTGCAACTGGCCGACGGCTACGACACGCTTCTCGGCGAGGGTGGAGCCGGGTTGTCCGGCGGGCAGCGGCAGCGTATCGGCCTGGCCCGGGCGCTGTATGGGTTGCCGGCGCTGATCGTGCTCGACGAGCCGAATTCGAATCTCGACGAGCCAGGGGAACAGGCCTTGCTGGCTGCCATCGCCGAGGCCAAGCGGCAAGGCCGCACCCTGGTGCTGATTGCCCACAAGCCGTCGTTACTGGCCAGTACCGACAAGCTGCTGGTGCTGCGCGCCGGGCAGATGCAGGCATTCGGGCCCGCCGAGCGAGTGCTCCAGGAACTGCAGCCCAAGGCGCCGCCAGTCGCGGCTGCGGTGCGTAGCACGTCAACGTTCAGCATGAGCTACGGCAGCCAGGGAGTAGCCTCGTGATGGGCGAATCGCTTCGCAAGGAAGGCCAGTTGGCCGATGTACTGCCCCTCGACGAGCGGCGTTATTCGCGCATGGGCAGCTGGCTGCTGGCCCTCGGGTTTGGCGGCTTTCTGCTCTGGGCCGGCCTGGCTCCGCTCGACAAGGGTGTGGCGATCAGCGGCAATGTGGTGGTCGCCGGCAATCGCCAGGCGGTGCAGCACCCTTCCGGCGGCGTGGTGCAGCGCCTGCTGGTCCGTGATGGTGATCAGGTCAAGGCCGGCCAGGTACTGCTGCGCATGGATGCCACGCAGATCCGCGCTCAGCGCGAGGCTCTATTCGTCCAGCACCTCGGCGCGCTGATCAGCACCGCCCGGCTGGAAGCCGAGCGTGATGGCCTGCCGGAAATCGCCCTGCCTGCTGGCGTCAGTGCCATGGCGGATCCGCGCGTCGAGGCGACCGTCGCCCTGCAGCGCCAGTTGCTCGCCAGCCGCCGGGCCGCACTGCGCCTGGAACTCGAAGGCTTGCAGGAGAGCATTGCCGGCAGCCAGGCCGTGCTCCAAGGCTTGCAGGCCGCCAGGGCGCACAAGGACGAGCAACGCCTCAGCATGCAGACCCAGTTGCAGGGGCTGCGCGAGCTGGCGCGTGATGGCTACGTGGCGCGCAATCGTCTGCTCGAGAACGAGCGACTGTATGCCCAGCTCAATGGTGATATCTCCGAGGATCTCGGCACCATCGGCCGCACCCAGCGGCAGATTCTCGAGCTGCGCCTGCGTGCCGCCCAGCGTAAGGAGGAGTACCAGCAGGACGTGCGTCAGCAACTCGCCGACGCCCGCCTCAAGGTCGAGGAACTGGGCAGTCGCCTGAGCGCCGCCGACTTCGAACTGGCCCATACCGAGGTCCGTGCCCCCGCTGGCGGTACGGTGGTCGGGCTCGATGTGTTCACCGAAGGCGGGGTGATCGCACCGGGGCAGGTGCTGATGGAAATTGTCCCCCAGGACGCGCCCTTGCTGGTCGACGCCCGGGCGCCGGTGGAGCTGGTCGACAAGCTGCAGCCCGGCCTGGACGTGGAGCTGCTGTTCGTCGCCTTCAACCAGAGCCGCACGCCACGGGTCAACGGCAAGGTGACGCTGGTTTCCGCCGATCGCCTGCTCGACGAGAAGACCGATCAGCCCTACTACCGGCTGCGTGTGCAGGTGGATGACGATGGCTTGCGGCAGTTGCAGGGCCAGACGATTCGTCCCGGCATGCCGGTGCAGGCCTTCGTGCGCACGGGTGAGCGCTCGTTGCTCAACTACCTGTTCAAGCCGCTGACCGATCGTACCCACATGGCGCTGGTGGAAGAATGAAGCCTTCGAACGTCGCCGTCAGGCTCTTGGTTTTGCTGATTGGTGCGTTGCTGACTGCGCCGAGCTTCGCATTCGGTGTGATGGACGTCTACGCCCTGGCCCTGCGCAACGACCCGACCTTCCGCGCCGCCACCCACGAGCGGGATGCCGGTGCGGAAAACCTGGCCATCGGTCGTGCCGGGCTTTTGCCGAGCCTTTCCTACAACTATCGCAAGGCTCGTAACGAATCAGAGGTGACCTCTGGCGAGGTAACCCTCGACCGCGACTACGACAGTTACTCCTCGGCGCTGACCTTGCAGCAGCCCTTGTTCGACTACGCTGCCTGGGCCGAATACCGCCAGGGCGTCGCCAAAGCGGCATTGGCCGACGAGCGCTTGCGCGGCCGTGGTCAGGAACTGGTGGTGCGCGTGTTCGCGGCCTACAGCCAGGCCTTGTTGGCCGGCGAGCAGATCGAGCTGGCGGCGGCCCAGCGGCGCGCTTATGCCGAGCAGCTCGAGCTCAACCAGCGCACCTTCAAAGCCGGCGAGGGTACCCATACCGATCTGCTGGAAACCCGCGCCCGCCATGATCTGTCTCGCGCGCAGGAGATCGAGGCGCAGGATGCGCTGGACGCCGCGCTGCGCGAGCTGCAGGCGATCATCGGCGAGCCGGTGGAGCTGCAGCAATTGGCACCACTGAGCGGCACGTTCAGCGCCGAGCCCTTGGCGCCCGCGCGCTTCGACGGTTGGCGCGATATGGCCCTGGTGCACAATGCCGACCTCGCCGGCCAGCGCCACGGCCTGACCGTGGCTGAGCAGGAGGTCGAGCGTCAGCGCGCCGGACACCTGCCAACCCTCGGCTTGTACGCCACCTCGCGCAAGACCCGCTCCGATTCGGAAAGCACCTACAACCAGAAATACGACACCGACAGCATCGGTATCCAGCTCAGCATGCCGCTGTTCGCTGGCGGCGGTGTATCGGCGGCCAGGCGTCAGGCTTCGGCGTCCTACGAGCAGGCTCGCTATGAACTCGATGCCCGGCGCGACGAAGTGCTCGTCGACCTGCGCCGGCAGTTCAACCTGTGCACCAGCAGCACGGCCAAGGTGCGCGCCTATGAGCTGGCGGTGGAGTCGGCAAGTGCGCTGATCGACGCGACCCGCAAGAGCGTGACCGGTGGCGAACGGGTCAACCGCGACGTGCTCGATGCCGAACAGCAGCTCTACAGCGCTCGGCGGGATTTGGCCGAGGCACGTTATGGCTACCTGCGCGCCTGGTTGCAATTGCGCTACCTGGCAGGGGTGCTGGGGGAAGCGGATCTGCGCCACTTGAGCCGTTATTTCCCCGGCCGCGCGTGACACTCAGTCCGCCCTCGGTTACCGACTTTTCCTCGCTGGTTCGTCAGTTATCTAGATGATGCCGAGCAGTGCTCGGCAAGTCCCGTCCAAGGAGAGACCAATGACCGCCCAACCGGCACAGCTTGCCCACCCCCTGCGTTCGCAACGCCTCAACCAGTTGACCCACCAGCCGCACAGCCGGCTCGATGCGCTGGTGAAAAGCCATGATCCCTTTGCCAACCCGGAGCGTTTCGCGCGTTTCGTCGCCGCGCAGTACCTGTTCCAGTACGACCTGGAGACGCTCTACAACGATCCTGCGCTGGTCGCGCTAATACCGGACCTGCCCGCTCGTTGCCGTCTCCAGCAGGCGCGTCTGGATCTGGCTGATCTCGGCTTGCCGATTCCCGAGGGTGACGAGGCCATCCGCAGTCGTTCGCTCGGGCTCGGTGCCGCCCTGGCCTGGTTGTTCGTGTCCGAAGGCTCCAAGCTGGGCGCGGCCTTCCTGCTCAAGCGCATGCCCGCTCTGGGCTTGAGCGAAACGTTCGGGGCGCGGCATCTGGGCGAGCCCGAGGGCGGCCGGGCGCAAGGCTGGAAAAGCTTCGTGGCAACCCTCGACGGCGTCGAGCTGGACGAGCACCAGGAACGCGAGGCCGAAGCTGCCGCCATCGCCGCCTTCGAGCGTTTCACCGAGCACCTGGAGCGCTGCTTTGCCTGATACGCCTGGGGAGCTGGCCAGCGGCTGGACGCGCTGGCTGTGGCTGGCGCTCGCCTACCTGAGCATTGGCATGGCGGCAGTCGGTTTACTGGTGCCTGGCCTGCCGACCACCGAGTTCGTGCTGCTGGCCGCCTGGGCCGCGTCGCGCAGTTCGCCGCGGCTCAGCGCCTGGCTGGAGAACCACCGGCTGTTCGGCCCGCTGCTGCGCAACTGGCGAGACGGTGGTGTGATCACCCGGCGTACCAAGCTGGCGGCCAGCCTGAGCATGCTGGTGGCGTTCGCCATCATGATTGTGACGGTGGCGCATACACCGTCAGTGATCTTCGCTGGGCTGGGCATGAGTTGCGGCGCACTGTGGATCTGGTCACGGCCAGAGCGCCCCCGCAAAGACCATCACGTCTCGTAGCCCGTGGTTGAGCGCAGCGATACCCGGGGTAGATCGGAAGTAGTTGGGGCAACTGTTCCTGGGTATCGCGACGCCCAACGCCAGGCTACTTGTTCGGTATTTAGCCTATGCTGTGCGCTTGTGCGAACGAGGGCCTGGCGATGAACAAGGATATCGGCGAGATCAAAGGTGCCTGCCACTGCGGCGGGGTGCGCTTTCAGGTGATGCTCAGCGATGGCCTGCACAGCGCACGGCGCTGCAACTGCTCTTATTGCCGCATGCGAGGTGCGGTGGCGGTTTCGGCCGAGCTGGCCGACTTGCGTATCCTGCAGGGTGAAGACCTGCTGACGGTCTATCGCTTCAATACCATGAGCGCCCAGCACTTCTTCTGCTCGCGCTGCGGTATCTACACCCACCATCAGCGCCGTTCCAACCCGGACCAGTACGGCGTCAACGCCGCCTGCCTCGAAGGCATCAGCCCGTTCGATTTCGCCGAGGTGCCGGTCAGCGACGGCATCGCCCATCCCAAGGACAATCCCGGCGGCCCGGGTTCCAGGCTGGCCGGCGTGCTGCGGTTTATCCGCGCTGAGTGAGAAACCCCGGCCGCAGAAATGAAAATGCCGCGTAGCTTGAGGGCTACGCGGCATCGGCTGCAGCAGCGGTAGCGGCAATCAGAACGCCGGAACCACCGCGCCTTTGTATTTCTCCAGGATGAAGGCTTTCACCTCATCGCTGTGCAGGGCCTTGACCAGCTTCTGCACGGCCGGGCTGTCCTTGTTGTCTTCGCGGGTCACCAGGATGTTGACGTACGGCGAGTCGCTGCCTTCGATGGCCAGGGCGTCCTCGGTCGGGTTCAGCTTGGCTTCCAAGGCGTAGTTGGTGTTGATCAGCGCCAGGTCGACCTGGGTCAGCACGCGCGGCAGGGTCGCGGCTTCCAGCTCACGCACCTTGATACCTTTCGGATTCTCGGCGATGTCCTTCGGCGTGGAGAGGATGTTGCTCGGATCCTTCAAGGTGATCACGCCAGCCTTCTGCAGCAGCAGCAGGGCGCGGCCGCCGTTGGTGGCGTCGTTGGGGATGACCACGTTGGCGCCTTGCGGCAGCTCTTTGAGGTCCTTGATCTTGCTGGAGTAGGCGCCGAACGGCTCGACGTGCACGCCACCGACGCTGACCAGGCTGGTGCCACGGCTCTTGTTGAACTCGTCCAGGTACGGCTGGTGCTGGAAGAAGTTGGCGTCCAGGCGCTTCTCGGCGACCTGTACGTTGGGTTGCACGTAGTCGGTGAAGACCTTGACGTCCAGCTCCACGCCTTCCTTGGCCAGGGCCGGTTTGACGAAATTCAGGATCTCGGCGTGCGGGACGGCCGAGGCGGCGACGCGCAGGGTTTCAGCCTGGGCGGCGCTGGAGAAGGCTGCGACGACAGCCAGGGCAGTGAGCAGTTTTTTCATCGTTGACTCCTTGAAGTGAGGTGGCGTGGCGGCTAACTGCCGCTGGCCCTTCCAGCTGTTTTATTTACGGGAAAAATGCACCACCAGACGGTCGCCGATGGTTTGCAGAATCTGTACGAGCACCACCAGCAGCGCTACGGTCACGAACATCACGTCCGGCTGATAACGCTGGTAGCCGTAACGCACCGCCAGGTCGCCCAGGCCGCCGCCGCCGATCAGGCCGCTCATCGCGGTGTAGGACACCAGAGTGATGGCGGTGACGGTGATGGCCGCCAGGATACCCGGCAGGGCCTCGGGCAGCAGGGCGTTGAAGATGATCTGCCGGGTGCTGGCACCCATCGCCTGGGTCGCCTCGATGATGCCGCGATCGACCTCGCGCAGGGCGGTTTCCACCAGGCGCGCGAAGAACGGCGTGGCACCGACCACCAGCGGCGGGATGGCTCCGGCGACGCCCAGTGAGGTGCCGGTAATCACCACCGTGACCGGGATCAGCAGGATCAACAGGATCACGAACGGCACCGAGCGCAACACGTTGACCACCAGCGAGATCACCGCGTAGAGGCCTTTCTGTTCGAACATCTGCCGCGGGCCGGTGAGAAACAGCAGCACACCGAGGGGCAGGCCGAACAGCACGGTGAACAGCATGGAGCCGCCGAGCATGTTCAGGGTATCGAGGCTGGCCTGCCAGATTTCCAGCCAGTCGACGTTGGGCAATAAGGCTTCCATCAGCGCAGGACCTCCAGGTGCACGTCAGCCGCTTCGAAGCGGGCGAGGGCGGCGTCGATGTCGCCGCCGGTCAGCGCCAGGGTCAACTGGCCGTAGGGCGTGTCCTTGATGCGGTCGATGCGCCCGGCAAGGATGCTGTAGTCAATGCCGGTTTCCCGGGCGACCTGGCCGAGAACGGGCGAGTAGGTGGACTCGCCGATAAAGGTCAGGCGCAGGATGCGCCCCTGCACATGAGCGAAGTCGTCGCGCTGGTCGTTCTCGTCGACATGCTCGGCTTCCTGCACGAAACGCTTGGTGGTGGCATGTTGCGGATGCAGAAACACCTCGGCGACCGGGCCCTGTTCGACGATCACCCCGGCATCCATGACCGCCACGCGGTCGCAGACCCGGCGGATCACGTCCATCTCGTGGGTGATCAGCACGATGGTCAGGCCCAGCTCGCGATTGATCTCGGCCAGCAGTTGCAGCACCGCGGCGGTGGTTTGCGGGTCGAGGGCACTGGTGGCCTCGTCGCACAGGAGAATCTTCGGCCGGGTGGCCAGGGCGCGGGCAATGCCGACGCGCTGCTTCTGGCCGCCGGAGAGCTGCGCCGGGTACTTGTTGGCATGGTCCTGAAGGCCTACGCGCTCGAGCAAGGCGGTGACGCGCTGGTCGATTTCCCGGGCCGGTACACCCGCCAGTTTCAGGGGCATACCGACGTTGGCGGCAACGGTCTTGGAGGACAGCAGATTGAAGTGCTGGAAGATCATGCCCGCTTGCTGGCGGAATTTGCGCAGGCCGTCGGCGCCCAGGGCGGTAACGTCCACGCCATCGATATCGATGCGTCCGCCAGAGGGTTCTTCGAGGCGGTTGATCAGGCGCAGCAGGGTGCTCTTGCCCGCGCCGGAGTGGCCGATGATGCCGAACACTTCGCCACGTTCGATATGCAGGTCGCAGGGTTGCAGGGCGGGAATATCGCGGCCACTGACGCGGTACGCCTTGTGAACCTGATGAAAGTCGATCACGCGTTAAACCTTTTGGGTTCTTCGTTTTGCCGGGTAGGCATGAGCATAAAGGGCTTGCCAGTTTACCCGGCGCTGCTTAGACCTCAAAAATCTTTGTAGGCCTATGTTTATATCTAAAATGCTGAATTTCAGCCTGGCTCGAAACCTCACTGGCCCCGGGCGCGCAAGATCAGGCGCGGCACCTGAACCGGTTTGACGGCGTGGCTGAGCGCAAGTTTGAAGGTCGGGTCGAGTTTCATCACCCGCGCTTCGAGCAGGGCCGTCACGCGGCGCAGGTCCTCGACGCTGCGCACCTGGACATGCACGCTGCGGTCGAAGGCCACCACATCCGCGGCCACGGCATCGAGGCGCTCGAACAGCGCCGCCTCGTCACGGCTGTCGAGCATCGCCAGGCTGATTTCGCTGCGCTTGGCTGCAGGGTCGATCAGTTGCGCCGGCACCTGCGCCGTCGCGCCGTCGGCTGCACGGCTGGCGGCAGCTTGCGCTTCGGCGGCCTGGCGCAGCAGGCGCAGTTGCTCCTGGCGCGCCGCCTGGGCCTGCTCACCGGCCTGGCGGGCCTGTTCGACGGCGCTCAGTTCGGCTTGGCGGGCCTTGCCGATGGCGCCATCCAGCCCGGTGGTCAGGGCTGGTGCCTTGGGCATCAGGGTGCGCGCGTGGGCCAGGGATTTGGCGGCCTGGTCCAGGTCGCCGGCTTCCAGGGCCTTCTGGCCTGCCTGCAGGTAGGCTTCGGAGAGTTGCCGCTGGGCCTGCAGCAAGGCAGCGGGCTCGCCGTCCGCGTGCAGAACCTGAAGCTGGGCTTCGGCTTCAGCCAATTGGCCGGCGGCCAGGTGCGCGTCGAACTGCTCCTGGGCGCCCGGCGCCACTGCGACGACAGCCGGCGCTGGCTCGGCTGCCTGCTGGCTCTGGCAGCCCACGATCAGCAGGGCCAACGCGGCCAGGGCAGCGCAGCGTAAAGGGAACGATGTCATGACTGCGGGTCTCGGTTTGTGCAAAAAATACGCAATTCTACACGGCGGCCGGCGGGCCACCAAATGTGCCATCACGGCGGGTGTCAGGCCTTGCGGCGCGGCAGCAGGAAGCTCAGCAGGAACAGGCTGGCGGCCGACACCACGATCGACGGGCCGGCCGGCGTGTCCTTGAACCACGACAGGCTCAGACCACAACACACCGCCACGGTGCCCAGCAGGCTGGCGCCAAAGGCCATCTGCTCGGGCGTGCGGGCGTGCCGCTGGGCCGCGGCGGCGGGAATGATCAGCAACGAGGTGATCAGCAGCACGCCGACGATCTTCATGGCCACGGCGATGACGATGGCGATCAGCAGCATCAGGCCCAGGCGGATCGTCGCCACCGGCAGGCCTTCCACGCGCGCCAGTTCCTCGTGCACGGTGATCGCCAGCAGCGGGCGCCACATCAGCACCAGCAGCACCAGCACCAGGGCGCTGCCGGCAAGGATCCAGGCCAGATCCGTGGGGCTCACCGCCAGCAGGTCGCCGAACAGGTAACCCATCAGGTCGATGCGCACGTCACGCATGAAACTCAGCACCACCAGGCCCAGGGACAGGGTGCTGTGGGCGAGGATGCCGAGCAGGGTATCGCTGGCCAGGGGCTGGCGGGTCTGCAGGGTGACCAGCAGGATCGCCAGCAGCACGCAGCCGACGGTCACCGCGAAGGTCGGGTTGACGTCCAGCATCAGGCCCAGCGCCACGCCGAGCAGGGCGGCATGGGACAGGGTGTCGCCGAAGTAGGCCATGCGCCGCCAGACCACGAAGGAACCCAGAGGGCCGGCGACCAGGGCCAGGGCGAGGCCGGCGAGCAGGGCGTTGAGCAGAAAATCAGCCATGCTTGCAGCCGTCTCCATGGATGTGAGGGCGGACCGGGCCATGAATGGTCAGGCCCGGTCTGTCGCTGACCACGCTGCCGTGCAGGTCATGTTCGTGGTCATGGTGGTGGTGATAGACGGCCAGGCTCTGGGCGTCGCGCCCGAACAGCTCGACGAAGGCCGGGTCGAAGCTGACCTGCTCCGGATGGCCCGAGCAGCATACGTGGCGGTTCAGGCAGACCACCTGGTCGGTGGTGCTCATCACCAGGTGCAGGTCGTGGGACACCATCAGCACGCCGCAGCCATGGCGGTCGCGCAGGCGGGTGATCAGCCGGTACAGCTCGGCCTGGCCGGCCACGTCGACGCCCTGCACCGGCTCGTCGAGCACCAGCAACTGGGGCTCACGCAGCAGCGCACGGGCCAGCAGCACACGCTGCATCTCCCCGCCGGAAATGCCCTGCAGCGGGCTGTCGAGCACCTGGCTGGCGCCCACTTCGGCCAGCGCGGCCTGGGCACGAGCGCGATCGACACCCGGCACCAGACGCAGGAAACGCAGCACGCTGAGCGGCAGGGTCGGGTCGACGTGCAGCTTCTGCGGCATATAGCCGATGCGCAGCTTCGGCTTGCGCCACACCGTGCCGCTGTCCGGGGTGAGCAGGCCGAGCACGGCGCGTACCAGGGTGGTCTTGCCGGCGCCGTTGGGGCCGATCAGGGTAACGATCTCGCCGGGCTGGATGGTCAGCTCGACCTTGTCGAGCACGGTCTGTCCGGTGAAGCCGACGGTCACGCCATCGAGGCGTATCAGCGCGTCGCTCATTGCTTGCCTTGGCAGCCAGCGCACAGGCCGACGACTTCCACGGTCTGGCTTTCCACCGCGAAGCCGACGCCCTTGGCGCCGCGCACGATGGCGTCACTGATGGCGGTCTGCTCCAGTTCGACGGCGGCGTTGCAACTGCGGCAGATCAGGAACTGGCTGTGGTGCGCGTGGGCCGGGTGGCTGCAGCCGACGAAGGCATTGAGCGAGGCGATGCGGTGCACCAGGCCGTTTTCCAGCAGGAAATCCAGGGCCCGGTAGACCGTGGGCGGCGCGGCGCGGCGGCCGTCTTCTTCGCTGAGCACGCCAAGGATGTCGTAGGCACCCAGCGGCTTGTGGCTGGCCCAGACCAACTCCAGCACGCGCTTGCGCAGGGCGGTCAGGCGCAGGCCCTGGCGTGCGCAGATGGCCTCGGCTTCGGCCAGCGCCTGGCTGACGCAATGGGAGTGATCATGGGGACGCGATGCCAGTGGCGGCACGACGCTGGCGGGTTTGTACATGGCGTGGGCCTCGAAACGTAGGACGTTATTCTATTACGCATTGACCGCCCGGCGCCACGCATCGGCCCGCCTGCCATCAGCGCGCTTCGACGGGAGGCGGAAAGAGATGTTATTGTATTACTTCCATTCGCTCGTGATCGATCTTCCCGCCTATGTTGCCGCGCCTGCTTTCCCCGTTTTCGTTGCTGCTGTCCTTCCTGCTGTTCGCTGCGGGCGCCGCCCAGGCCGAGGTGCGCGTGCTGACCAGCATCAAGCCCCTGCAACTGATCGCCGCCGCGGTGCAGGACGGTGTGGGTGAGCCGCAAGTGCTGCTGCCGCCGGGTGCGTCGCCGCACCACTACGCGCTGCGCCCCTCCGACATGCGTCGGGTGCAGGAGGTGGACCTGCTGTACTGGATCGGCCCGGACATGGAGAGCTTCATGCCCCGCGTGCTGGCGACCCGCGAGAAGCCCAGCGTGGCCGTGCAGAGCCTGCCGGACATGACGCTACGGCACTTCGGCGAGGAGCATGTTCACGACCACGACCACGACCACGACCACGACCACGACCACGACCACGACGACCACGACGACCACGACCACGACCACCACGACCATGGGGCTGGGCAGACACAGGCAGCGCCTGACGAACACGACCATGACCATCGCCCCGGCAGCCTGGACGCCCACCTGTGGCTGTCGTCGGCCAATGCCCGGGTGATCGCCGCGCGCATGGCGGCGGATCTCGCCAAGGCCGACCCGGCCAACGCGGCGCGTTACCAGGCCAACCTGGCATCCTTCGGCAAGCGCCTGGATGCCCTGGAGCCGCGCCTGCAGGCGCAGCTCGCGCCGCTGAGGGGCAAGCCGTACTTCGTGTTCCACGAAGGCTTCGATTATTTCGAAGCCGCGTACGGCCTCAAGCATGTCGGCGTGTTCAGCGTCGCCAGCGAAGTGCAGCCGGGCGCCCGTCACGTGGCGGCCATGCGCGAGCGCTTGCAGGAAGTCGGCCCGAGTTGCGTGTTCAGCGAGCCGCCGCTGCGCCCGCGGCTGGCCGAAACGCTGACCGCGGGGCTTCCGGCGACGCTGGCCGAGCTGGATGCCATGGGCAGCACCGCGCCGGTCGATGCCGAGGGTTACCCGACCATGCTGCAGACCCTGGCCGATGGTTTCAGCGGCTGCCTTGGCAAGCTCTAGGGCCTGCCCCTGAGCGAATCGATCAGCCAGGCCCGGGTCAACGGCCTTGCCCATTGCCGGGTCGCGGTGCTCATCGAGCCGCTTGCCGGCCCGCCATGCGTCGGCGCCACAGGTAGATCGCCACGCCGGCCGCGGCCAGCACGGCGAGGGCTACGGCGCCACTGCCCAGGTCATGATCGAGCAGCGATTCGCCGAGCACCACGAAGGCCACGGCGTAGATCCCGGTGATCAGCCCCGAGACCCCGAAGTAGATCCAGAAGGGTACGCCGGCCATGCCCAGCAGGTAGTGCTTGATGAAGATCGGCACCCCTGGGGCCAGCTTGACCAGCAGCGCGAAACGCAGCGCGCCCTGCTCCTTTTCGAAATCCGGAATGTCGTAGCGCGTGCGCGCCAGCAGCCGGGCGAGCCAGGGGCGCAGGCCGCTGCGGGCGATCCAGTAGCAGAGCACCAGGTTGGTGGACAGGGCGACGGCGCTGCCGGCAAGGCCCACGTAGGTGCCGAAGGTCGCCCCGGCAACGATGAAGAACGGGGTGATCGGCACGCCCAGGGCAGGCAGCAGCGCCATGGCCAGAAAGAAGGGCACCACCCCGGCCTCTTCGCGCCAGGCGATGAATGCCTGGTAATCCCAGGCATTCCAGATCAGCACGGCGAGCACCAGCAAGGTGACCGCGCCCAGTGCGCGTCGTGCCCAGGTGGCGGGCGTCGAGCGCCGAGTGTGCTTGGGCGAGGGTGATGGCATGGCGGCCCTTGTCGTGCAACTGACCCGACCTCTGGACGAGCCGATGATGACGGCCTCTCGCAGGCGCGATGCACGCCCCTGCGAGGGGCGATTGAGAGCCGCAGCATAGGGGCAAGGGTTCGAAGGGGACAAGGGTGACGCCGAGCAAGGCGCCACCATTTCGTCACATCCTGCGTCTACAGCGCGAACGGCAGGGCCAGGCTGACCTGCTGGCGTGCCGCCAGGCGGCGCTGGAACTCACCCGGATCGTGGATCAGCACGTCCTGGCCGGCGAAAGCCTCGGCAGCGATCAGCCGTGACAGCCAGAAACGCACGCAGGCGATACGCAACATGGCTGGCCAGATCTCGGCTTCCGCGGCGGTGAACGGGCGCAGGGCGGCATAGGCGCCCAGCAGGGCGCGGGCGCGCCCTTCATCCAGGCGGCCCTGCTCGTCCGAGCACCAGTCGTTCACGGTGATTGCCAGGTCATAGAGCATCGGCCCCGAGCAGGCGTTGTAGAAGTCGATAACCCCGCTCAGGTGGCTGCCTTCGAACATGCAGTTGTCGCGAAACAGGTCGGCATGCAGATTGGCGCGTGGCAGCTCGCGCACCTGATCCTGCCGGGCAGCGATTTCGGCCAGGGCGTCATTGAGCAGCGTCGTCGCGTCCGGCGCCTGATGGGTGGCCAGCACCTTGCCCTCACGCAGCATCCACTCCAGGCCACGGTCGCTCTTGCGCTGCAGCGGGTGGTCGCGGGTCGCCAGGTGAATGCGCGCCAGCAGCTCGCCCACCTCGTGGCAATGCTGGGCATTGACGTCGCGCACGTGCTTGCCGCTGAGCCGCGGTTGCAGCAGCGCCGGTTTGCCGGCCAGGGTGCGCAGTGCTTCGTCGTTGTCGGTACGCAGCGCGTAGGGCACCGGCAGCCCGGCGTCATGGAGAATGTCGAGCAGCTCGATAAAGAACGGCAGATCCTCGCTGGGCCCGCGCTCGACCAGCGTCAGCACGAACTCGCCCTGTTCCAGGCTGACGAAGAAATTGCTGTTCTCGCTACCGGCCTCGATGCCCTGGAAATCGAGCAGGCGGCCGAGCCCGTAGGGCGCGAGAAAGGTTTCCAGTTGCGGACGTTGCAGCGGGGTGAACACCGACATGAATTGACTGCCTTACCAGCTGAAGATTTCCCAGGCCGGGATCAACATATCCGGCGAATCGGAACGCACGAAATTGCCGTCGCTGCCGTCGGCCCGTACCAGGAAATAGGGTTTGCCACCCTTAGGGGTGACCTTGATGGCGTAGAGAAAGCCGTTGACCCGGTATTCCTCCACGGTGCGGTCGCCGTCCTGGCGAATGGTTACGTCGGGCTCGGCCGAGGGCGCATCGCTGGCCTGCGCGGCGAACGGCACTGCTGCCAGCACGGCAAGCAGGATCAGGCGATTGAATGGTCCCATGGTAACCTTGTCCCTTTGATATCAACGGTGCTTGTATTCTAGCGCCACGCCCGCCGAAAAGGTTGATTGCCCTCATGAGCCAAGCTCCCCTCGTCCTGGTCGACGGTTCTTCTTATCTGTACCGCGCCTTCCATGCCCTGCCGCCCCTGACCAACTCCAAAGGCCTGCCCACCGGCGCCGTGAAGGGGGTGCTGAACATGCTGCGCAGCCTGCGCCGGCAGTACCCGGACAGCCCCTTCGCGGTGGTCTTCGATGCCAAGGGCGGCACCTTCCGTGATGAGCTGTTCGCCGACTACAAGGCCAACCGCCCGCCCATGCCCGACGAGCTGCGTCTGCAGGTCGAGCCGCTGCATGCCAGTGTGCGGGCGCTGGGCTTGCCGCTGCTGTGTGTGGAGGGCGTGGAGGCCGACGACGTGATCGGCACCCTGGCCCGGCAGGCCGCCGCCGAAGGCTGCGACGTGGTGATCTCCACCGGCGACAAGGACATGGCGCAGTTGGTGTGCAAGCACGTCACCCTGGTCAACACCATGACCGGCAGCGTCTACGACATCGAAGGCGTAAGGGAGAAGTTCGGCGTCGGCCCCGAGCTGATCATCGATTACCTGGCGCTGATGGGCGACAAGATCGACAACATCCCCGGCGTGCCGGGCGTCGGCGAGAAAACCGCCCTGGGCCTGCTGGTCGGCGTCGGCGGCGGCCTCGACGTGATCTACGCCAACCTCGACAAGGTGCCGGGCCTGCCGATCCGCGGCGCCAAGAGCCTGCCGGCCAAGCTCGAGGAGCATCGCGAGATGGCCTACCTCTCCTACCAGTTGGCGACCATCAAGCTGGATGTGCCCCTGGATCTGGATTACGCCAGGCTGCACCCCGGCGAGCCGGATGTCGACACCCTCTCCGCCCTCTACGAGCAGCTGGAGTTCAAGGGCTGGCTGGACGAATTGCTGCGCCAGAACAAGGGCGCGCCGCCCAAGGCCAAGGCGGCCCGCTCCGAACTGACGCCGCCCTCGGATGACCTGTTCAGTGCGGCGGCCAGTGCGGCGGCGGGCGAGGTGCCGGCGGTTCAGGCCGCCGCAACGCCTGCGGTTGCCGAAGACCAGCCGTCGGTGGTGGCGGGCGAGTACCGCACCATTCTCGACCAGGGCGAGTTCGACACCCTGCTGGAAGAACTCCAACAGGCCGAGCTGATCGCCTTCGACACCGAAACCACCAGCATCGACGCCCAGCAGGCGCAACTGGTCGGCCTGTCCTTCGCGGTCAAGGCTGGCGAGGCGGTGTACGTGCCGGTGGCGCACAGCTACATGGGCGTGCCGCAGCAGCTGGATCGCGACGCTGTGCTGCGTGCGCTCAAGCCGATTCTCGAAGACGTCAACAAAGCCAAGGTCGGCCAGCACGCCAAGTACGACATCAACGTACTGGCCAATGCCAGCACGCCGATCAACGTGCAGGGCGTGGCCTTCGACACCATGCTCGAGTCCTACGTGCTGGACTCCACCGCCACCCGCCACGACATGGACAGCCTGTCGCTCAAGTACCTGGGCCACAGCACCATCCGTTTCGAGGACATCGCCGGCAAGGGCGCCAAGCAGCTGACCTTCGACCAGATCGCCCTCGAGCAGGCCGGCCCCTACGCCGCCGAAGACGCCGACGTGACCCTGCGCCTGCACCAGAACCTGTGGGGCCGCCTGGAGCAGGTGCCGAGCGTGGCGAGCGTGCTGCGCGATATCGAGATCCCCCTGGTGCCGGTGCTGGCGCGCATCGAGCGCAACGGTGCGCTGGTCGACGCCAAGCTGCTCGGCGAGCACAGCCAGGAGCTGGGCGAAAAGCTGGTGGCGCTGGAACGCCAGGCCTTCGAGGTCGCCGGCGAGGAGTTCAACCTCGGCTCGCCCAAGCAGCTCGGCGCCATCCTGTACGAAAAGCTCGGCTTGCCGATCCTCAGCAAGACCGCCAAGGGCCAGGCCTCCACCGCCGAAGCGGTGCTCGCCGAGCTGGCCGAGCAGGACTACGAACTGCCCAAGGTATTGATGCAGTACCGCAGCCTGAGCAAGCTCAAGAGTACCTACACCGACCGCCTGCCGGAGCAGATCAACCCGCGCACCGGGCGCATCCACACCAGTTATCAACAGGCGGTGGCGTCCACCGGACGGTTATCGTCCAGCGACCCCAACCTGCAGAACATCCCGGTGCGCAGCGCCGAGGGCCGGCGCATTCGCCAGGCCTTCGTGGCGCCGGCGGGCTACAAGCTGGTGTCGGCGGACTACTCGCAGATCGAGCTGCGCATCATGGCGCACCTGTCCCGCGACGAGGGACTGATGAACGCCTTTCGCGACAACCTCGACGTGCACACCGCCACGGCCGCGGAAGTCTTCAAGGTCGAACTCGATCAGGTCAGCAACGACCAGCGGCGCAGCGCCAAGGCGATCAACTTCGGGCTGATCTACGGCATGGGCGCGCAGAAGCTGGCCAAGGACATCGGCGTCGACGGCAAGACCGCCAAGGCCTATATCGAGACCTACTTCACCCGCTACCCGGGCGTGCGCGAGTACATGGATCGCACCCGCCGCCAGGCCGCCGAGCAAGGCTACGTGGAAACCCTGTTCGGCCGGCGCCTGTACCTGCCGGCGATCAAGTCCAGTCGCCCGCAGGAGCGCGCCGGTGCCGAACGCACGGCGATCAACGCGCCAATGCAGGGCACTGCAGCGGACATCATCAAGAAGGCCATGGTGGCGGTGGATGAGTGGCTGACCGAGTCCGGCCTCGATGCCCGGGTGATCCTGCAGGTGCACGATGAACTGGTGCTGGAGGTGCGCGAGGATCTGGTCGAGCAGGTCAGCGCGCAGATTCGCCCCTTGATGGGCGAAACCGTGAAGCTCGACGTACCGCTGCTGGTCGAGGTCGGCGTCGGCAACAACTGGGATGAAGCCCACTGACCGACCACGAAATGGGACGCAGCTGCGTCCCGTTATCAGTTAGTACCGTGCGGTCTTAATAGGAATGACGACCAAACAAAGGGATCTAAGCACCGCTGAACTTTACTTCTGTCCACCCGGTCAGAGTTTGTGAATGGCCCATAAAGCCCTTCGATGCTCCTTTGTTGTGTTAAGTGTTGGCAGACATCTGAGCCCCGCCCTAGCGGTTCAGACCCTTAAACCCCGATCTTCTCCCTCCCCATACGAAGTTCGGGGTTTTTTTTGCCCGCAGGAAAGTGCCGGGCCACCTCCCGCACCCTACCTACCAGCAGGCTAGCCCCTCAGCGCCCAGCGCAACGCCAGCGGATGCAAAAACGCCCCGCATGGGCGGGGCGTTTCGTTCGGCAACCTGGCGTTGAGCGCGAGATCACTCGGCCACGTCGTCTTCCTGTTCCCCGCCGATCAGGCCCAGCCAGTGGCCCAGCACGGCCTGTGCTTCTTCCACGCCGATGCGCTTGGGCGCCGAAAACAGCTGGATGCTGACGTGATCGCCCCAGGTCTTGCGGATCTCCTGCTGCACCTTGAGCAGCGCGTTCTTGGCCGCGCCGAAGGCCAGCTTGTCGGCCTTGGTCAGCAGGATGTGCATGGGCATGCCGCTGGCACCGGACCAGTCGAGCATCATGCGGTCGAACTCGGTCAGCGGGTGACGGATGTCCATCATCAGGATCAGCCCGCGCAGGCTTTCGCGACTGCCCAGGTATGCCTCGAGGTGCTTCTGCCAGTGCTGCTTGAGCGGAATCGGCACCTTGGCGTAGCCGTAGCCAGGCAGGTCGACCAGGCGGCGCTCGTCGTCCAGGCGGAAGAAGTTCAGCAACTGGGTACGTCCCGGCGTCTTCGAGGTACGCGCCAGGCTGGCGTGGGTCAGGGTGTTCAACGCGCTGGACTTGCCGGCGTTGGAACGCCCGGCGAAGGCGACTTCGTAGCCCTGGTCGTCCGGGCACTGGTCGACCTTGGCGGCACTGATCAGAAAGGTGGCTTGCTGACACAAGCCGATTGCGGGGTTCTTTGCGTGCATCGGAGTTTCCGGTGAAGGGGCTGCATCGCGGCAGTCTATCAGGCTGGCGACGCGCTGACCCGCGCCGCCCGCATGGCCGGGCCCGTTTTACCGCGATGCTGCGTTTCTCGCCGGCTCATTTAGCTCACTAAACTTCGCGGCTGTGTGTCCCACACGGATGTGGGAAATGCCGCAGGTCCGCAGGGGGAGGGCGCGGCCCTTGCCTCGCTGCAAAACGGTCTCCGGCGCGGCCGCGCGTGAAACGGTCATCTCAAAGTGGCTGTGCCCACAGCGTCACGTCGAGGCGGTATTCGGCGCCCGGGGCGAGAATCAGCGAGTCGTCCAGCACGTTGGCGTGCTCGATGCAGAGCATGCCCTGCCAGGCGTCATCGGCGAATTGCGACAGGCGTTTGGCCTTGTCGATCCACGGGTTCCACACCACCGCCGAGGCCGAGCCTTCGCTGCGCATGAAGATACGGCGCTTCCAGAGCGGGTCGACGATGCTCAATTGTGGCGGCGTGTCGAGGTAGATGCGGTCGGTTTCGCCGGCGAAGGTCACCGCGCCTTTCTGGCGGACTTTCTTCCAGTCCTGCAGGGTGTCGACGTAGCGGCAGGCGTCCAGGCCTTCGATCTGTACCTTGCGAATGTCGCTGACCGCGAAATAGGTGTGCAGCGCCTGGCTGATCGGCAGTTCGCTGTCGCCCAGGTTGCGGGTGGTCAGGCTCAGTTTCAGGCGCTCGCCGAGGTGGATATCGAGCTGCAGCTCGGCGGCGTGCGGCCACTCGGCAATCGGTTGGGCGGCGGTGTCGAAGGCGAACGACAGGGTCACGCCATCTTCTTCGGTGTTCAGGCCGATCAGTTGCCAGTCGCGGTCACGCACCAGGCCGTGGGCCGGCGCATCGGTCGGGCGGGAATACGCGTCGCGGATGGCCTCGGGGTTGCGCTGCAGGTCACCGAACCAGGGCCAGCACACCGGCACGCCGCCGCGCACGCTCTTTGCGCTTTCATAGGCCGCCTCGTCGCTGAGCCAGATCAGCGGCTCGCCCTTGGCCGGCTGGTAGCGCAGGATCTGCGCGCCCTGTTCGCTGACCAGCAGCTCGGCGCCGGCATGCTGGATGCGCCAGCAGACCAGGTCGCCCAGCTGGATGCGTTCGTTGGTGGTGCTCATGGATGTACTGCTCCTGGAGAGATTGGCTGTTGGGCCACGACGCGGCGACGTGGTTCGCCAGTGCCATGAAAAACGCCCGTCGGGGCGGGCGTTTTGCTTTGCCGTTGAGTTTACGAACCGTAGACCTGATTCGGAAGCCAGGTGATCAGCGCCGGGAACTGGTAGGCGATGACCAGCATCATCAACTGGATGATGATGAACGGAATCACCCCGCGGTACATGGTCGCGGTACTCACCGAGCGCGGCGTCACGCCGCGCAGGTAGAACAGCGAGAAGCCCAGTGGCGGGGTGAGGAACGAGGTCTGCAGGTTGAGGGCGATCATCACCCCCAGCCACACCGGGTCCAGGCCCATGGCCAGCAGCACGGGGCCGACGATCGGCACCACCACGAAGATGATCTCGATGAAGTCGAGGATGAAGCCGAGCAGGAAGATCACCAGCATGACCAGGAAGAAGGCGCCGAGCACGCCGCCGGGCAACTGCTTGAACACGTCCTCGATCAGCGCTTCACCGCCGAAGCCGCGGAACACCAGGGAAAACAGCGAGGCGCCGATGAGGATCAGAAACACCATGCTGGAAATTTCCGTGGTGCCCTGGGCCACGCTGCGCAGCTGCGGCAGGCTGAGCTGGCCCTTGAACAGTGCCAGCAGGGTGGCGCCCACGGCGCCGATGGCGGCGGCCTCGGTGGGCGTCGCGTAGCCGGCGAGAATCGAGCCGAGTACCGCGACGATCAGCGCCAGTGGCGGTACCAGGGAGCCGAGCAGCTTGCCCCATTGCACCTCGCCGAGTTCTTCCTTGGGCACCACCGGCATCTTCTTCGGCTGGAAGATCGCCACCAGGATCAGGTAGACGACGTACAGCACCACCAGCAGCAGACCGGGCACCAGAGCGCCCATGAACAGGTCGCCAACGGAAACGGTCTTCGGCGAGAAGATGCCCATGCGCAGCTGCGCCTGCTGGTAGGCGCTGGACATCACATCCCCGAGCAGCACCAGCACGATCGACGGCGGGATGATCTGACCCAGGGTGCCGGTGGCGGCCAGGGTGCCGGTCGCCACCGCCGGGTCGAAGCCGCGCTTGAGCAGGGTCGGCAGGGCCAGCAGGCCCATGGTCACCACCGTGGCGCCGACGATGCCGGTGCTGGCCGCGAGTAGCGCCCCCACCAGGCACACCGAGATCGCCAGGCCGCCACGAATGCCGCCGAACAGGCGTGACATCGACTCGAGCAGGTCCTCGGCGACCTTGGACTTCTCCAGCATCACGCCCATGAACACGAACAGCGGCACCGCCAGCATGGTCTGGTTGTTCATGATGCCGAACAGGCGGTTGGGCAGGGCGTTCAGGTACCCGGCGTCGAAGGTGCCGGTGAGCACGCCGATACCGGCGAACAGCAGCGAAACCCCAGCCAGGGTGAAGGCCACCGGGTAGCCGCCCATCAGCACCAGGCAGATGCTGACGAACAGCAGGATCGACATGACTTCAGCCATGTTTCACCTCCTGCTCCGGCAGCACGCCGCACAGCAGGTAGATCGCCTTGATCAGGTTGGAGATGCCTTGCAGGGTCAGGCTGACCACCAGCACCAGGATGATGCTCTTCTGCAGGTAGACGAACTTCAGACCGCCCGACTCGCTGGAGCCTTCGCGGGTCGACCAGGAGTTGGCCACGTAGTCCCAGCTCGCCCAACCGAGAAACAGGCAGACCGGCAGCAGCAGGAACAGGGTGCCGAGCACCTCGACCAGTGCCTGACGGCGGCCACTGAACTGCTGATAGAAGATATCCACCCGCACGTGGGCGTTGCGCTGCAGCGCCCAGGCCGAGGCGCCCATGAACACCAGCGCGTGGGCGTAGAGCACGGCTTCCTGCAGCGCGGTGGCGCCCAGGTTCATGCCATAGCGCAGGATCACCACCAGGGCCGTGCCGAGTACCAGAAACAGGGTCAACCAGGAGCAGGCCTGGCCGAAGCGGAAGTTCACGGCGTCGATGACCCGTGCGATCCCCAGGGGAAGTGAAGGCATGTTGGACATGATGCGTCCTTCTTATAGTTATCGGAAAAGAGCGAAAAGCGAGGGATTTTAGGCGGCGCTTCGCGCATCCGGCAATGGCGCCAGCACCTGGCTGCGCGGCCGGGTGGGGTGCGGCAGAAGCCCTGAAAGCCGCTGTCTTGAGCGGTGGCATGGGGGTGCTGGCCATGGGCCAGACATGGGCTGAAACATTTGCCGATCCTGGTCGCTCGGCGGTGGGGAATAGGATAAGGCGCTGGGGCAGTGGCGGATCGCCATTGTTGCACCGAGGCCGATACGGCCCAGAGGTCATTATTACAATAACAAGGAGCTCCCTATGAAACGTCGCCAAATACTGGCTGCTGCAGGCGTCGGCATCGCCGCAGGCGCATTGGTCGGATGCAAGGAGGAAGCCGGCGCCGCCGATGCTTCCAAGCCGGCAGCCGAAGCCAGGACCTTCAACTGGAAAATGGTCACCTCCTGGCCTAAGAACTTCCCCGGAGTCGGCGTCGGTGCCGAGCGCTTCGCCAAGCTGGTCGAGCAGATGAGCAACGGTCGCCTGAAGATCAAGGTCTATGCCGCCGGTGAGCTGGTGCCGGCCCTGGAAGTGTTCGATGCGGTATCGCGCGGCACCGCGGAAATGGGCCACGGTGCGCCCTACTACTGGAAGGGCAAGGTGCCCGCCGCACAGTTCTTCTGCGCCCTGCCGTTCGGCCCCAACGCCCAGGAAATGAACGCCTGGTTGCACTACGGCGGCGGCATCCAGCTCTGGGAAGAGGTTTACAAGCCCTATGGCGTATTGCCGATGGCCTGCGGCGCCACCGGCGTGCAGACCGCCGGCTGGTTCAACAAGGAAATCAATTCGGTCGACGACCTCAAGGGCCTGAAGATGCGCACCCCGGGCCTGGGCGGTGAAGTGCTGAGCAAGGTCGGCGGCACCGTGGTGAACATGCCTGCCGGGGAGATCTTCACCGCCCTGCAGACCGGCGCCATCGACGCCACCGAATGGATCGGCCCCTACAACGACCAGGCGCTGGGTCTGCACAAGGCGGCCAAGTACTACTACACGCCGGGCTGGCAGGAGCCGAACGTCACCTTCGAGCTGGACGTCAACCTCAAGGCCTGGGAAACCCTGCCGGCCGACCTGCAGGCCATCGTTCGCGCCGCGGCCCGCGATGTCAACGGCGACATGCTCGACGACTACAACGCCAAGAACATGGAAGCCATGGAACAGCTGAAAAAGGACGGTGTGGACGTACGCCGCCTGCCGGACGACGTGCTCGCCAGGCTCAAGGAAGTCTCGGCCGAGGTGGTCGACGCTACCGCCGCCGCCGACCCGGCCGCACAGAAGGTCTGGGAGCAGCAGAAGGCCTACCTGGCGCGGCTGTACGAGTACGCCGAAGCGAACGAGAAGGATATCTACGCGATTCGTTGATGGGGCTGATTGAAGGCGGAAGCGGCCGCTCCCAGCGTAGGGTGGACAACGCTCTTTTTGTCCACCATTGCGATCGCAGAGCGGTGGACGGGTAAAGCGTCGTCCACCCTACGAAAGGCCACTTGCGCCACCTAGCAGTCAGAGTCAATAAAACCGCTGCGAAGCTGATGCTGCAAAAACAACAACGCCGGCGATAGCCGGCGTTGTTGTTTTCAGCAGATCCAGACCAAGCGAGCTAGAGCCATGCAAGGCAAAAACAGCCGAGAAAGCGGAGTGTACTTTTGTACATGAGCATTTCGAGTCTGTTTTTAACGCAGCAGGGCCGACGCTCAGCTGGTCGCTTTTTTAAGCACGCTTGCGGTTGCTGATCATGGTGCCGTTACCCACGTCGGTGAAGATCTCCAGCAGCACCGCGTTCGGCACGCGGCCGTCGATGATGTGCGAGCTGGTCACGCCACCCTGTACCGCTTCCAGGGCGCACTTGATCTTCGGCAGCATGCCGCCGTAGATGGTGCCGTCGGCGATCAGTTCGTTGACCTGTTCGGTGCTCAGGCCGGTGAGTACTTCGCCCTGCTTGTCCATCAGGCCGGCGATGTTGGTCAGCAGCATCAGCTTCTCGGCTTTCAGCGCTTCGGCGACCTTGCCAGCCACCAGGTCGGCGTTGATGTTGTAGGACTCACCTTTCGGGCCCACGCCGATCGGCGCGATCACCGGGATGAAGTCGCCCTTGGCCAGCATGTTCAGCAGGTCGGTATTGACCCCGGTGACCTCGCCGACATGGCCGATGTCGATGATTTCCGGCTGGGTCATTTCCGGCGTCTGCCGGCTGACGGTGAGCTTGCGCGCACGGATCAGCTCGGCATCCTTGCCGGTCAGGCCGATGGCGCTGCCGCCATGACGGTTGATCAGGTTGACGATGTCCTTGTTGACCTGGCCGCCGAGCACCATTTCCACCACATCCATGGTCGCCGCGTCGGTCACCCGCATGCCATCAATGAAGTGGCTTTCGATGGAGAGGCGCTTGAGCAGATCACCGATCTGCGGGCCGCCGCCGTGAACCACCACCGGGTTGATGCCCACCGCCTTCATCAACACGATGTCGCGGGCGAAGCCTTCCTTCAGGTCATCACTTTCCATGGCGTTGCCGCCGTACTTGATCACCAGGGTCTTGCCAACGAAGCGACGGATGTACGGCAGTGCTTCGGACAGCACCTTGGCGACGTTGGTGGCGGCTTCACGCTCTAGGGTCATGCGGGGCTCCAGTGCTGGACGGGTCAGAACGGTAGTTGGACGTCAGGGGCGACGCGGTGCATCTGCGAGCGGAACAGTTCCTGGATCCGCTCCAGCTCGGCCTGGCTTTCCGCTTCGAAGCGCAGCACCAGCACCGGCGTGGTGTTGGAGGCGCGCACCAGGCCCCAGCCTTTCGGGTAATCGACGCGCACACCGTCGAGGTTGGTCACACTGCCTTCGCCCCACTGACCTTCACGCTGCAGGCGCTCGATGATCGGGAACTTGGTCTGCTCGGTGACCTGCACGTTGATTTCCGGGGTCGACACGTCGTTGGGGAAGGCGGCGAACACCTGCTCGGCGGTGCGCTTGTCCTGGCTGAGAATCTCCAGCAGGCGTGCGGCGGCGTAGATGCCGTCGTCGAAGCCGAACCAGCGTTCCTTGAAGAACACGTGGCCGCTCATCTCGCCGGCCAGCAGCGCGCCGGTTTCCTTCATCTTCTTCTTGATCAGCGAGTGACCGGTCTTCCACATCACCGGGCGGCCGCCGTAGCCGCTGATCAGCGGGGTCAGGCGACGGGTGCATTTGACGTCGAAGATGATGTCGGCGCCCGGGTTGCGGGAAACCACGTCCTTGGCGAACAGCATCAGCAGGCGGTCCGGGTAGACGATGGTGCCGGTGTTGGTGACCACGCCCACGCGGTCGCCATCGCCGTCGAAGGCCAGGCCGACGTCGGCGTTCTCTTCCTTGACCTTGGCGATCAGGTCGACCAGGTTCTCGGGCTTGCCCGGATCCGGGTGGTGGTTGGGGAAGTTGCCGTCGACCTCGCAGTACAACGGAATCACCTTGCAGCCCAGGGCTTCGATCAGCTGCGGGGCAATCACCCCGGCGGCGCCGTTGCCGCAATCGACCACCACGCGCAGCGGCTTGGCCATGGCGATGTCGCTGCGGATCTGCTCCAGGTAGCGCGGCAGCAGGTCGACGCGTTCGACGCTGCCTTCACCGCTGCTCAGGTCGTTGGTGTCGATGCGGGTTTTCAGCGCCTGAATCTGCTCGTTGGCCAGGGTGTCACCGGCGATGACGATCTTGAAGCCGTTGTAGTCCGGCGGGTTGTGGCTGCCGGTGAGCATCACCGCGGTCTTGCCGGCCAGCACGTGGGCAGCGAAGTAGACCACCGGGGTCGGCACCATGCCGACGTCGCTGACCTGGCAGCCGCTGTCGGCCACGCCCTGAATCAGCTGCTCGACCAGGCTCGGGCCGGACAGCCGGCCGTCGCGGCCCACGGCAACGTTGGGCTCGCCCTCGGCCAGGCTCTGGGAGCCGATGGCGCGGCCGATCCAGTAGGCGGTTTCCGGGGTCAGGCCGGCGCCCACCACACCGCGGATGTCATAGGCTCGGAAGATGTCTGCTGGGAGTTTCGGGGCTTGCGGCGCGGTCATGATCGGTGTCTGCTCCAGTCCCAGGAGATCCTGGTCGTCGTCGAGGATGTCGATATCGAGAATATCGGTGTCTTGAAACAGCGGATTCACGAAATCCGCCGGCTTGGCTGCGACGCGACTACTGGGTGTTTCACTGGCCACGAGATCCGGGCGGGTCGCCACGGGTTCCTGGGCGCGACGGGGCAGTCGGCTCAGGTTCTGCGCCAGGTCGTTAAGGGCGGGCAGGCTCAAGCTGAAGGCTTTGACGGCTTTGCCCGCGGAGAGTTCTTTTACCAATTCGGTCAGTTGCGCGACATCACCTGCCAGGCGCTGCTGCAGGCGGCGGTTGGCCAGATAGAGCCCGGCCAGTGCGCCGATCAGTGCGACCAGCAGGGCAAGCCCCAGCAGTGCGGGTGACAGGCTCGTGGCGCCAAGCCCGGCAGCCGGCGTGAAGTTCAGCGTCCAGTGCGGATTGCCGGTGGCGAACGGCTGGGCGGTGCCGTCGGCCTGGCCGCGCTGGGCCAGCACCTGGGCGGCGCCGGCATCGAAGCGCTGCACCAGCTGGATCTGCCCGACATCGGCCGGCAGCGGCGGCAGGTTGCCGAGCAGGCGGTTGAGGTCGACGGCCAGCAGCAGGGTGCCGACCATGGGCTGCTTGTCGTCCTGGCGCACCGGCGCCACGCTGTAGGCCAGCCAGCGCTCACCGACCCGATAGGCTTCCACGGCTGGCGCCTGACCGGCCTCCAGGCGGCGCAGCAGGTCCAGCGCGGCGAAGTTCATCGGCGCGCTGCGTGAGCTGTCCGGTACCGCCTGGCCGGGCAGGTTGAGCTGGGCATCGACCACGCCGTTCCAGTAGCGCAGGCCGTTCTCGGCATTGCGCACCTGGGCGTCGTCGCCACTCTGCAGCGCTTGCGAGAGCACCGGGTTACCCGCGGCGGCCAGGGTGTCGGCGCTGAGTTGCCTGAGGGCCTGCTGCAGGCTGGCCGCCTGGCTGCTGCCCCAGGCCTGGCTGAGCTGTTGCTGCTGCAGCTGCTGCGCCGGGCTCACCGCGGCGAACCAGAGGATGGCGCCGGCCAGGGCCACGCCAAGGGTGGCGACTAGTGCGCCGGGCAGCAGGTCGGCAGCAGCCATGGACCGGCCGCGGGTGCTGGAGTGCGAATCGCCGGGGCGTTCTTCCTTGGGCGCGCGTTTGAAGCCTTTCATCCGACGTCTCCTGGCGAACTAGAAGGGGATCACTTGGTACCCGAGTGGCCGAATCCGCCGGCACCGCGTTCGCTGTCGCCGAATTCCTCGACCACCTCGAAGCGTGCCTGGATGACCGGCACCAGCACCAGTTGGGCGATGCGCTCGCCGATGGCCATCTTGAACACGGTATTGCCGCGGTTCCAGCACGACACCATCAGCTCGCCCTGGTAATCCGAATCGATCAGGCCGACCAGGTTGCCGAGCACGATGCCGTGTTTGTGGCCCAGGCCCGAGCGCGGCAGGATCAGTGCGGCCAGGCCCGGGTCGGCGACGTGGATGGCCAGGCCGGTGGGGATCAGCACGGTCTGGCCCGGCTCCAGGGTCAGGTCTTCCTTGAGCATGGCGCGCAGGTCCAGGCCGGCCGAACCGGGCGTGGCGTAGGCGGGCATGGGGAATTCGCTGCCGAGGCGGGGGTCGAGGATCTTGGCTTGTAGGGCGTGCATGGGGCGATCAGGGCTTCCGTGGGAATGAAGGTCAGTGTTTGGGTTGCTGCGCGGCGATGAAGCTCACCAGCTGGCGGGCGATCTTGCCCTTGCTGGTCTGCGCGAAGCTGGTCTGCTGCAGCCCGCGATCGATGATGGTGATCGCGTTGTCCTCGCTGTTGAAACCGATGCTCGGGTTGGCCACGTCGTTGGCGACGATCAGGTCGAGGTTCTTGTCCTTGAGCTTGCGCGAGGCGTATTCGAGCAAATTCTCGGTCTCGGCGGCGAAGCCGACGCTGAACGGCCGGTCGTCACGGTGCGCCAGGGTGGCGAGGATGTCCGGGTTGCGCACCATCTGCAACAGCAGACCATCACCGCTGTTGGGGTCTTTCTTCAATTTGTGCTGGGCGACAACTTCCGGGCGGTAGTCGGCCACGGCGGCGGCGGCGATGAGGATGTCGCAGGGCATCGCCGCTTCGCAGGCGGCGAGCATGTCGCGGGCGCTGACCACGTCGATGCGATTGACCCGATCCGGTGTGGCCAGGTGCACCGGGCCGCTGATCAGGGTGACCTTGGCGCCGGCTTCCACGGCCGCTTCGGCGAGGGCGAAGCCCATCTTGCCGGAGCTGTGGTTGGTGATGTAACGCACCGGGTCGATGTTTTCCTGGGTCGGGCCGGCGGTGATCAGCACGTGCTTGCCGCTCAGTGCCCGGTGTTCGAAGCAGTCGGCGGCCAGCTGCGCCAGGTCATCGGCTTCGAGCATGCGGCCCAGGCCGACGTCGCCACAGGCCTGGCTGCCGGAGGCCGGGCCGAACAGTTTCAGGCCGCGGCTGCGCAGCAGCTCGACGTTGGCCAGGGTCGCCGGGTCGCGCCACATCGCCTGGTTCATCGCCGGCGCCAGGGCCACCGGGGCATCGGTGGCCAGCACCAGGGTGGTCAGCAGGTCATCGGCCACGCCCTGGGCCAGGCGCGCCATCAGGTCGGCGGTGGCCGGGGCGATCAGCACCAGGTCGGCCCAGCGTGCCAGCTCGATATGGCCCATGGCGGCTTCGGCCGCCGGGTCGAGCAGGTCCAGATGCACCGGGTGGCCGGACAGCGCCTGCAGGGTCAGCGGGGTGATGAATTCGCGACCACCCTGGGTCATGACCACGCGCACTTCGGCACCCTGATCCTTGAGGCGGCGGACCAGCTCGGCGCTCTTGTACGCCGCGATGCCGCCACCCACGCCGAGGATGATGCGTTTGCGATACAGCCGCTGCATAACTCCGCCTTTGTCGTGTGTAGTTACAGACGCAGATGCCCGAGACCTCCCCAGGCCCGGCGCTCTGCGAAAAACCGGGCTACGATAGCACAGCGGCAGCAGGGGAGCAGCGGCACGCCGGGCGAGCGCAACGGCGGTGGGAATTGGCTGGGCAGGGCATGTCTGATGAGCATTCGTGAGTGGCCCGCGGCAGAGCGCCCGCGGGAAAAGCTGCTGGCCCAGGGGGCGGCCAGCCTGACCGACGCCGAGCTGCTGGCGATCTTCCTGCGTACCGGCGTGGCCGGGCAGAGTGCGGTGGACCTGGCGCGCCACCTGCTCGCCGATTTCGGCAGCCTGCGCGCCCTGTTGCAGGCCGACCTGCCGTCCTTCAGCCAACACCTGGGGCTCGGCCCGGCCAAGTTCGCCCAGCTGCAGGCGGTACTGGAAATGGGCCGTCGCCACCTGGCCGAGCAACTGCGCCGCGACTCGGCCCTGGAAAGCCCCCAGGCGGTGCGTGACTACCTCAAGGCACAACTGCGCCACGAGCCCCACGAGGTGTTCGCTTGCCTGTTTCTCGATGCCAAGCACCGCGTGCTGGCCTTCGAGGCGCTGTTCCACGGCTCCATCGACAGCGCCAGCGTCTACCCGCGGCAGGTGGTCAAGCGCGCCCTGGCCCATAACGCTGCGGCGCTGATTCTCACCCACAACCATCCATCGGGCGTCGCCGAGCCGAGCCAGGCCGACAAGGTGCTGACCCAGCGCCTGAAGGAGGCGCTGGCGCTGGTCGAAGTGCGCATCCTCGATCATTTCATCGTCGGTGACGGCGAGCCGCTGTCGATGGTCGAGCATGGCTGGATGTAGACGGCAGCTCGGAAGCCGTCAGCGGGCTTGCAGCAATTCGCCGACTTCCAGCAGCACCAGTTCGTTGTCGTCAGCCCTGTTCGGTTCGCGGCTGCTGGAGAACGGCAGGTTGTTGTCGTTGCCGACCACGATATGGCGCTCATCGACGATGTCGACGTTCTCGATGGTGAAGAACGGAAAGGTCAGCACGCCACCGTTCAGCGGCTTGCGGGCGATACCGTGCGGGTCCTGGATGGCGAGCAGATCGATGTAACCGACCTTGCGCACGGCCTGGCCGACGTTGCTGTCGTCGAAGGCGACCTTGTAGACGCGCTTGAAGCGGGCGATATCCGAGAAGCAGGTGGTGCCCTTTTCGCCCGGCGGGCAGGCCTTGTCCGCCGTGCCTTCGCCGTTGTCGCGCTCGATCACCAGGCCGCTCGCCACATCGATCATGTTGAAGTCGCCGATGGCGTGGCCGGGTTGCTCCAGCGGGTAGAACCAGTGGCGCCCCGTCCAGGCTTCGCTGGCAACGTCGAACTCGAGCACCCGCAGCACGTTCTTGCCGTCGCGCTGCTCGGCACCCTGGCTGGCCGCCTCCCACAGCGGGCCTTCCAGTAGCGCATAGAGCTTGCTGCCGTCCTTGGCGGCGGCCATGCCTTCCAGGCCCTTGGAGCGGCGCACCTGGAAGTTCATCGCGTCGGCTGGCCAGGCTGGGGTGGTGACGGCGGGATTGTCGGGCGAGCGCACCGGCTTGCCGTCGGCCTCGACGTCGAACACCGCCTGCACGCGGCCCTGCAGATCGGTCTTGATCAGGTAGGGGCCGAATTCGTCGCCGATCCAGATGGAGTCGCCGATCAGCTGGAAGCTTTCCGGGTCGAAATCCGCGCCGCTCAGGTAGCGCGCCGGCGTGCCCTCGTGAACGATGCGAAACGGCACCTTCTTGTCGGGGTCGCTGAGAAACACCGTGGCCAAGCGTTTGAACTCGCCGCGCTTGAAGTCGATGGCGTAATGGCTGAGGTGGAGCATGGCATCGGCGGAGTTGGCCTGGGTGCCGAAGCCGTTGTCGGTGAGCACCCAGAAACTGCCGTCCGGCATGTGCTTGATGCCGGAGTGGCCCTGCAGCGGCTGGCCGTGGAAAGGCAGCGACATACCGGTAGGACGGTTGGCCGACAGGCCTTGCACGCTGCCGACCTGCTCGTTGCGCTGGCCGTTGGAGAATTTGCCGCTGATGGCAAAATCCGCCGGCGCATCGGCGGGCGGCTGAATGAAGCTCGCCGCCGGCATCACTGCATGGCCGGCCAGTGTGGCGGGATAGGCGGTGACGCTGTCCTGGGCGATGGCGAACGAGGCCCAGCAGGCCGTACCGGCGAGAAGGGTGTGAAGACGAAGAGTGCGACGCATGCCGGATGATTCCCTGCGGTTGAAAAGCCAACAGGGTGCGGCAGCCGTATGTCATGCCGGTGACAGCCACCGGCATGCTTTATCGACAGCGGACTGCCCTGCGCCAGGGAGGGGCAGCCCGCAGCGGTCACGGCACGCTGACCCGGGAGAAATCCTGCCGGCCGAAGGGGCTCACGCTGTAGCCCTCGACGCCCTTGCGGGTCAGTGCGTAGGCGGTCGGGTGGGCCAGCGGCAGCCACAGCGCCTGTTGCTGGATGATCGCCTGGGCGTCCTGATACAGCGCGCTGCGCTTGGCCTGGTCGCTGACGGCCTTGCCGTCGGCGATCAGCTTGTCGAGCTTGGCATCGCAGAAACGCGCGAAGTTCAGCCCGGACTCCACCGAGGCGCAGGAAAATTGTGGGGTCAGGAAGTTGTCCGGGTCGCCGTTGTCGCCGGCCCAGCCCATGAACAGCAGGTCATGCTCACCGGCCTTGGCGCGGCGGATCAGCTCGCCCCACTCGATCACCCGGATCTGCGCCTTGATGCCGACCTCGGCCAGGTCGGCCTGCAGCAGCTGTGCACCGAGGCTGGGGTTGGGGTTGAGCAGGCTGCCCGAGGGGCGCGTCCAGATGGTGGTGCTGAAACCATCGGCCAGCCCGGCCTCCTTGAGCAGCTCGCGGGCCTTCTGCGGGTCATGGGCGTAGCCCGGCAGGTCGCTGGCGTAGCTCCAGGTGTTGGGCGGATAGGGGCCGTCGGCCGGCTCGGCGCTGTTTTCGAACACGGCCTTGAGGTAGCTGCGCTTGTCGAACGCCAGGTTGATCGCCTGGCGCACGGCGGGTTTGTCCAGCGGCGGGTGCTGGCTGTTGAGGGCCACGAAGGCGGTCATGAAGGCGGCGGTCTTCACGGTGCCGAGGCCCGCATCCTGGCTCGCCGCTTCGACGTCGACCGGTTTGGGCGACAGGGCGATCTGGCATTCGCCGCGGCGCAGGCGCTGCAGGCGCACATTGGCATCCGGGGTGATGGCGAAGACCAGGTTGTCGACCTCTGGCTTGCCAGCGAAGTAGTCGGCGTTGGCCGTGTAGCGCACCGCGGCATCCTTCTGGAAGCGCCGGAACACGAAGGGGCCGGTACCGATCGGCTGGCTGTTGAGCTTTTCCGGCGTGCCGGCCTTGAGCAGCTGGTCGGCGTACTCGGCGGAATAGATGGAGGCGAAGCCCATGCTCAGGGTGGCGAGAAAGGTCGCGTCCGGTTTGTTCAGGGTGACACGCACGGTATGGGCGTCGACCTTCTCCACCGCCTTGATCAGCGCGGGCCACTGCATGGACTGGGCATGGGGATAGCCACTGGTGGCCGTCTTGTGCCAGGGGTGGTTGGCATCGAGCATGCGCTGGAAGCTGAACAGCACGTCATCGGCTTCCAGCGTCGGGCGGCTGGGCTTGAAGTAGTCGGTGCGGTGGAACAAGACGTCAGGGCGCAGGGTGAAGGTATAGGTCAGGCCGTCGTCGGAGATCGTCCAGCTGCTGGCCAGGCTGGGCACCAGCTTGCCGTTGGCGGCGTCGAATTCGACCAGGCGGTTCATCAGCACGTCGGCCGAGGCGTTGGTGGTGGTCAGGGAGTTGTACTGCACCACATCGAAACCATCGGGGCTGGCTTCGGTACAGACGCTCAGGGTCGCGGCCTGGGCGAACAGCGGGGCGACGAGCAGCGGCAACAGGGCAAGGCGCATGGTGATCTCCTGAACGAAACGGCGCGCATCCGGCGGGCCGCTGGTGACAAGGCTGAGGGGGAGAGAGGGTCGCGTTAACGCGTGGACAGACCCTAAACGATAAGATGCAGGCTAACAACGCAATACGGCGACGAGCGGTCGTTCGCGCCCATGCCCGCCGCCTGGGGCTCAGCGCCCGAACGGCCGGTATTTTTAAGTGCGTTCGCGCTTGTTGCTGTGGGGGCTTTCTGGTATAAAGCAGCGCTCTTTTCTAGGGGCCCGGTTGCTTGATCGCGATCTATCACCGGTAAGACCCTGAAGAAACGCGGCGCCCAGCGCCGAAAAACAGAGATTAAGCGGCCAACCCATGCCGGGTTGGGCATGTGGTTTTAGAGGGCTGAGGTATGTCGAGAGTCTGTCAAGTTACCGGTAAGGGTCCGGTAACCGGGAATAACATTTCCCACGCGAACAACAAAACCCGTCGTCGTTTCCTGCCGAACCTGCAGCATCACCGCTTCTGGGTCGAGTCTGAAAACCGCTTCGTCCGTCTGCGTCTGTCCACCAAAGGCATGCGCATCATCGACAAGCGTGGTATTGACGTAGTGCTGGCCGAGCTTCGTGCTCGCGGCGAAAAGGTTTAAGGAGACTGTCATGCGTGAACTGATCCGTTTGGTGTCCAGCGCCGGTACCGGCCACTTCTACACCACCGACAAGAACAAGCGCACCACTCCGGACAAGATCGAGATCAAGAAATACGATCCGGTCGTCCGCAAGCACGTTGCGTACAAGGAAGCCAAGATCAAGTAATTGATCGGCTGACTCGAAAAGCCCGCCCCATGGCGGGCTTTTTCATGCCCGCGATTTGCGGCGCCGCTGATCGTTCAGGGCGCCGGTCGCAGTGTCAGCGTGCTGCGCGTGTTGGCAGTTACGTCGTCGGCACTCAGGTGTTGCGGCACGTACTCGCCGTTTATGAAGCGCTGGGCCTGGTCGCTGTAGTGGCGGTCGAACGGCACGCCGCTCTGGCCCAGCGGGTTGATGCCCAGGCTGTGGTCGGCATCGGCCAGGTCGATCAGCCGGCGCGTCGAGGGCCCGTAGCCCACCGACCAGGGCGCGGCGCCAATGCGGTGCGACAGGTTGTTGGGCGTCTCGTGGCCACCCGGCGCTGGCAGCGGGCCGACGTTGAGCAGCGCATCCAGGGGCCGCTGCACGCCCAACGGGTGCTGGTGGGTGAGGGTGTGGGCCTGGCCCCAGCGCCATTGCGCCGGGTCGTCGCCCAGGGTAGCGCGCAGGTGCTGCAGGGTGGCGCGCCAGGCCTCGGCCACCGCTTCGGCGCGGCTGAGTGGCCTGCCATCGGCGCGCGCCCACCAGGGCGAGTTCGCATCGGCGCTCAGGCGCGGCAGTGCGCTGTCGATCATCCGGGTCGACAGCAATTGCTCGAAGGCCTCGGCGCCCAGGCGTGGCGCCAGGGTGGCGCGGCCCAGTTCATAGGTGAGCTGGTTGAACAGGGTCGCCGGCAGCGATTGCAGCGGGTGATCGCCGCTCCAGGTCGCCAGCGATTCGACCAGTTGCCGCTCCTGCTCGTCTGCTGCTGCGGCACGCAGATCATCGAGAATCGGCGCCAGCAGCTTGGGGCCGTAGGCGGTGGCGGTTTCCAGCTGCAGGGCCTGACTGTTGTGCAGGTCCCAGCGCACGTCCGGGTCAGCCAGGTGCTGATTGAGGCGTTGGCCGCGCTCCGGCGGGTTGTAGTAGCCGGGAATCTCGATGCCGCTGGCCGGCAGCGGCTGGAAGTTGGCCGAGACGATGTAGCCGCGGGTTGGGTTCTCTTCCTGCGGGTTGGCGCTGAAGGGATGGAAGCCCGGTTTGTCGGCAGCGCTCGTGCCGCCATCGAGGATAAACGCGGGATTCACCCCGACCGGGCGTATCGGCAGCCTGGCCGCGGCCCACCAGGCGATGTCGCCGCGGGCGTTGGCCCACACCAGGTTGAGGCCCGGTGCATGGATGCGCTCGGCGGCGGCGCGGCCCTTTTCCAGGGTGTCGGCACGGTTCAGGCGGTAAAAGGCCTCGAGCAGCGGGTTCTCGCTTTCCAGAAAGGTCCACCACATGGCGATGGGCGTGGTGCCGGCGCTGTCACCCAGGGCATCGTTGATGATCGGACCGTGGGGCGAGCGGCGCAGCTGCAGGGTCACCGGTGCGCCGTCCTTGACCCGGATGACCTCCTCGCGCTGCTGCAGATCGACCCAGCCGCCCTGATACCAGACCTGCTCGGGGTTGTCCGGGTTGCTGCGTTCGGCGATCAGGTCCATGTCGTCGTTCTGGAACATGGTCAGGGTCCAGGCGAAATCCCGGTTGTGACCGAGAAAGGCCACCGGGGTCGCTGGCTGGTGATGGCCGTAGAGTTCGAAGCCCGGCGACTTGAGGTGCGCCTCGTACCACACCGAGGGCGCCGAGAAGCGGATGTGCGGATCGCCGGCCAGCAGTGGCTTGCCGCTGGCGGTGCGGGCACCGGCCACCGCCCAGGCATTGCTGCCCTCGAACTGCGGCAGCCCGCTGTCGGCCAGGGCCTGATCGCTCAGGGCGGCGATCCGGTCGAGCAGCCGCCAGTCGTCGTTGCCGAGTGCTGTGCCGAGCACGCCGTCGGGGTGCCAGTCGATATCGAAGATCGCCAGGTAGTCGCTGCCCAGTTCATCGCGAATGCGCGTCAGCAGGGGCTCGCTGCGCAGCGCCGCGGCGAAGCTGTAGGCCAGGTAGCCGGCGATGGACAGGGTATCCGCGGCGCTGAACGGGCGTTTCTCGATGCCCAGCAGGTCGAATTCCAGGGGTGCCGGTCGGCTGTCCTGATACTGGTTGATGCCATCGAGGTAGGCGGCCAGCGCCTTGCCGTGGGGGCTGTCGGGGTCCAGTTCGCGGGCCTGCTGGTCGGCCCGGTCGCGGATCTGCAGGGTGCGAAACAGGCGGTCGGTGGGTAGCAGCCTGGCGCCAAGCACTTCGGCCAGCTCTCCGCGGGCCAGGCGGCGCAGCATCTCCATCTGGAACAGGCGATCCTGGGCCTGCACGAAGCCCAGGGCGCGGTACAGGTCGGCTTCGCTCTGCGCCTCGATATGCGGCACGCCGCGTTCGTCGTAGCGCACCTGCACCGGCGCGTCGAGGCGTTGCAGGGCCAGCTCGCCGTCGCGCACCGGTTGCTTGCCATGCAGGTACCAGGCGCCACCGCCAGCGGCCGTCAGCAGCACGGCCGCCAGGATGATGAGGAAGCGTTTCATGCTGCCGTCCTTGTCTCACGCGGGCCGCCATGCTGCGGGCAATCCGCGCCGACTGCAAGGCGACCGGCTCAGGACGTGACGTGGCCGCTGACCTGCAGCGGCCGGTGCGTGACCCGGCTAGTAAGGCCGGTTACGGTCGTCGTGTTCATCTGCCCAAGCGCAGAAACAACCGCTCGCCAGGTTGTTGTCCGCCAGCACCTTGCGTCCGTCGAGCAGCGCATCGAGCACGGGCTCGACGAAGCTGTTGCCGGAGGTGCAGGTCATGCCGCTGCCGTAGGGGCCGAAATAGGCCAGCCGGCCGTGCTGATCCCAGATCGCCACGGCCGGGCTGGCGGGTAGCCGCTCACTGCCGGCCAGCCCGGCGAGTGAGCGCAGTGCCCGCAAGGTATCCGGCAGTCGCCCCCGGCTGCCGGGCTTCTGCACGGCATAGAACTGCACGCCCCGCCCGCCGTAGCGCGCCAGCAATTCGCCGAGGTGCTGCTGGTTGCCGACGTTGCAGGGGCAGGCCGGGTCCCAGAAGTGCACCAGGCGAACCTCACCCGGCCCAGCGAGCTGAGCCGGCAGGCGCAGTTGGCTGCCGGCAAACAGCGCGCTACGTTCATCGAGGGGGCGCAGATAACGCGCCTCGAACCACCAGAAGGCGGCGATCATGGCGGCCAGCCAGGTGATGGCGACAAGGCAGGCGAGGGGCGTGATGCGGCGGGAACGGGCCATGCCTGAAGCTTCCGTAGGCGATTCGGTGGCTTGCCATGGCGAGCCTGGCAGCAGAAGATCGTCACTGTACCGGCTGCCCACCCCGGTGATGCTGCCGTGAATCAATCAGAGTCGATGCTGCCGATGCCCGAGATCTTCCAACCCGAACCGCTGGTCGCCAGCCTGCGTCCGCTGGCCAGCGCTGCGCCGCTGTCGGCGGCGGAGCTGGCCTATCGGCAGTTCTATGGCTTCCTGCCGCGCGAGGCGGTCGAGAGCCGGCTCGGCTGGTTCGAGGTGGACGACTACCGCATCGCCGCCCAGTTGTGGAAACCCGTTGCGCCCCGCGCCACCCTGTTGCTGCTGCACGGCTATTACGACCACAGCGGTCTGTACCGGCATGTGATCGACTGGGCGCTGGAGGCCGGATTCGCGGTGCTCGCCGTGGACTTGCCGGGCCACGGCCTGTCCAGCGGCCCGCGGGCCAGCATCAAGGATTTCGCCGAATACCAGGCCGTGCTGCGCGCCGCCTTGCAGCAGGCTGACGTGCTGGGCCTGCCGGCGCCCTGGCACCTGTGCGGGCAGAGTACCGGCGGGGCGATCCTGATCGACTACCTGCTCAACGACCAGCCGTTGGCCGAGGTCGGCGAAACCATTCTGCTGGCCCCCCTGGTGCGGCCACGGCGCTGGAACTGGTCGCAGCTCAGCTACCGCCTGTTGCACCGTTTCGTGCAGGAGATTCCGCGACGCTTCAGCGAGAACTCCAGCGATCCGGAGTTTCTCGATTTCCTGCGCAACCGCGATCCCTTGCAGCCCAGGGTGGTGCCGACCGTCTGGGTCGGCGCGCTGAGCCAGTGGGTGCCGCGTATCGAACAGGCACCGCGCAGCACACGCAGCCCGCTCATCGTGCAGGGCGAGGCGGACATGACGGTGGACTGGCGGCACAACCTGGCGGTGCTCGAGAACAAGTTCAGCGCGCCGCGTATCCTGCGGCTACCCGAGGCGCGCCACCACCTGGCCAACGAGGTGGCGCCGCTGCGCCAGCGCTATTTCGATTATCTGGGCGAGCAGCTGGGCCGCGCCTACTGACCCACCGCCAGGCCGGCGCGGATTGCCGCCAGGGCCGCCTTGTAGTAGGCCGCGCCTTCGCTGGACTGGGCGAAGGTGACGAACTCTTCCAGCTCCGGATCGGACAGGTTGCGGTAGACGTGCAGCAGGGTGTTGTCCAGGTCCTTGTCGATCTGCGCCATCAGCCGTTGGCGCTGGCCGTCGAGCAGCCCTTGTGCAGTGCCGCCGCCGAGCAGGCCGGGAATCATCTGGCTGAGGCTGTCGGCCGCCACGCCGGCCAGGGCCAGGCTGATCTCCGCGCCCGCTTCACTGGCCGGCAGGGCCTGGGCCAGGTGGCGGATCAGCAGGCGGCGAGTGGCATCGGCTTCGCTGACCGGCAGGCCGTCGGCGTACTTGGCCAATTGGTCCGGGCGGGTGGCGAGCAGTTCGGCGCTGACGATCTTGCGGCCCAGGGGCGATTCGAAGAAGCGCAGGGCCGGCGCCGGGTCGGGGAGGCCTGCGCGCAGGCTGCTCTCGGCGCGCTCGTCCATGGCGCGGGCGGCGAAGCGTCGGTTGCTGTTGTCGACCAGCGCCTGGTACACCGCTGGCGGCAGGCTCTTGCTGTAACGCGCCTGGGCGGCGCTCAGTGCATCGCTGAAATGCGCACGCTGCTGCGGCCAGCCGGCTTTTTCATACAGCTCGGCATGGGTGTCGGCCATGGCCGGCAGGCTCAGGAGCAACAGCAAGAAACAACACAACGCGCGCATACGAACTCCTGTCTGGGGCGGCTATTTTCGGCAGCCAAGTGGAGCTTGTCGAGGTGTACGCGACACAGGGTAGAATCGCGCCATGACCACAGACATTTCCGATTCGCTGCTGAGCCGCATCATCGATGACCTTGCCGAATTCGGATGGTCGTTGCAAACCCAATTCGCCCCTGCTTCTCTGACCCGGGAACTGGCGGATGAGTGCCGCCAGCGCATCGCCCAGGGCACCCTGGCGCCGGCCGGTACCGGCCGTGGCCACGCGGTGGCGGTGCACGAAGGCACCCGCAGCGACCATATCCAGTGGCTCGAGGCCGGGCAGTCGCCGGCCTGCGACGGTTACCTGCAACTGCTCGACGAGCTGCGCGTGGCCATCAACCAGAGCCTCTACCTGGGGCTGGTGGACTACGAAAGCCACTTCGCGTTCTATCCGCCGGGCGGCTTCTACCTCAAGCACCTGGATCGCTTCCGCGACGATGACCGTCGGGCGGTGTCGGCCGTGCTCTACCTCAATGACTGCTGGCAGGCCGAGGAGGGCGGCCAGCTGCGCCTGTACCTGGCGGACGGCCAGGTGCGTGACGTGCTGCCCGAGGCCGGCACGCTGGTGGTGTTCCTGTCTGCCGACGTGCCGCACGAAGTGCTGCCGGCCACCCGCGATCGCCTGTCGCTGACCGGCTGGTTCCGCCGCCGCGGCGACGGGGGGTTCTGACGCCAGCTCGCAGGCATGAAAAAGGAAGGCCGAAGCCTCCCTTTGTCGTCACTGCGCTGTGCTTAGAACAGCACGCGGCTGCGGATGGTGCCGTTGACCTGCTGCAGCTTCTCCAGCGCCAGGTCCGAGTAGTCGGCATCGACGTCGATGACCACGTAGCCGACCTTGTCGTTGGTCTGCAGGTACTGGCCGGAGATGTTGATGCCGTTGTCGGCGAACACCTTGTTGATCTCGCTCATCACGCCCGGCACGTTGGCGTGGATGTGCAGCAGACGGTGCTTGCCCGGGTGCGCCGGCAGGGCCACTTCCGGGAAGTTGACCGAGGACACCGAGGTACCGTTGTCGCTGTACTTGACAAGCTTCTCGGCCACTTCCAGGCCGATGTTGGCCTGGGCCTCGGCGGTGGAGCCGCCGATGTGCGGGGTCAGGATCACGCGATCCAGGCCGCGCAGCGGGCTTTCGAAGACGTCGTCGTTGGATTTGGGCTCGACCGGGAACACGTCGATGGCCGCGCCGATCAGGTGCTCGTCCTTGATCGCCTGGGCCAGGTGGTCGAGCTCGACCACGGTGCCGCGTGCGGCGTTGATCAGGATGCCGCCCTTCTTCATGGCGCGGATTTCCGCTTCGCCGATCATCCACTGGGTGGACGGCAGCTCCGGTACGTGCAGGGAAACGATGTCGCACAGGCCGAGCAGGTCATGCAGCTTGCCGATCTGCTGGGCGTTGCCCAGCGGCAGCTTGGTCACGGTGTCGTAGAAGAAGACCTGCATGCCGAGGGCTTCGGCGAGTACCGACAGCTGGGTGCCGATCGAGCCGTAGCCGACGATGCCCAGCTTCTTGCCGCGGATTTCGAAAGAGTTGGCCGCCGACTTGATCCAGCCGCCGCGGTGGCAGGAAGCGTTCTTCTCGGGAATGCCGCGCAGCAACAGGATGGCCTGGGCGAGCACCAGCTCGGCCACCGAGCGGGTGTTGGAATACGGCGCGTTGAACACGGCGATACCGCGCTCGCGAGCGGCGTCCAGGTCGACCTGGTTGGTGCCGATGCAGAAGCAGCCGACGGCGACCAGCTTCTTGGCGCAGTCGAAGATCTCTTCGGTCAGTTGGGTGCGCGAACGGATGCCGATGAAGTGCGCGTCGGCGATCTTGGCCTTCAGCTCCTCGCCGGAGAGCGCGGTCTTGAGGTACTCGATGTTGGTGTAGCCGGACGCCTTCAGGGTGTCCACGGCATTTTGGTGGACGCCTTCGAGAAGAAGGAACTTGATCTTGCTCTTGTCGAGAGAGGTCGTGCTCATCGGAGTACCTGTTGCCCCACTAATTTAAGTGTCAGGAGAAGGATCGGCGCGCTCGCCAATCGGGCCGGCAAGTCGCTGTGCAGCGCGATTTGCGGGGGGCATATGCTAGCATGGCTTCCCTTTTCCTTGCTCGGTTGCGACCTGAACGGTTCTCAGGGCGACCATGAAAGTTTCGAGAGTTGCTATGACCGATCCCATGCCGATTGACGAACTCAGAACGCTGGTCGAGCCCGGCAAGGTGCTCACCGACGCCGCGTCCCTGGAAACCTACGGCAAGGACTGGACCCGGCAATACGCGCCTGCGCCCAGCGCTATCGTGTTTCCCAAGACGATCGAGCAGGTGCAGGCCATCGTGCGCTGGGCCAACGCCCACAGGATCGCCCTGGTGCCCTCGGGCGGCCGTACCGGGCTGTCGGCGGCGGCAGTCGCCACCCATGGCGAGGTGGTGGTGTCGTTCGACTACATGAACCAGATCCTCGAGTTCGACGCCGCCAACCGCACCGTGGTCTGCCAGCCGGGCGTGGTCACCGGCGTGCTGCAGCAGTTCGCCGAGGACAAGGGCCTGTACTACCCGGTGGATTTCGCCTCCAGCGGCTCCAGCCAGATCGGCGGCAACATCGGCACCAATGCCGGCGGCATCAAGGTGATCCGCTACGGCCTGACCCGTAACTGGGTGGCGGGGCTGAAGGTGGTCACCGGCACCGGCGAATTGCTCGAGCTGAACAAGGACCTGATCAAGAACGCCACCGGCTACGACCTGCGCCAGCTGTTCATCGGCGCCGAGGGCACCCTGGGCTTCGTGGTCGAGGCGACCATGCGCCTGGACCGTGCGCCGCGCAACCTCACCGCCATGGTGCTGGGTACCCCTGATTTCGACTCGATCATGCCGGTGCTGCACGCCTTCCAGGGCAAGCTCGACCTCACCGCCTTCGAGTTCTTTTCCGACAAGGGCCTGGCGCGCATCATGGCCCGTGGTGACGTGCCGTCGCCATTCGATACTCGTTGCCCGTTCTATGCCCTGCTGGAGTTCGAGGCCAGCAGCGAGGACGTGGCCAGCGAGGCCCTGAGCACCTTCGAGCACTGCATCGAGCAGGGCTGGGTGCTGGACGGGGTGATGAGCCAGAGCCAGACCCAGCTGAAGAACCTCTGGAAGCTGCGCGAGTACCTGTCCGAAACCATATCCCACCACACGCCCTACAAGAACGACATTTCCGTCACCGTCTCGCAGGTGCCGGCATTCCTGCGCGATATCGACGCCATCGTCACCGAGCACTATCCCGATTACGAAGTGGTCTGGTACGGGCATATCGGCGACGGTAACCTGCACCTGAACATCCTCAAGCCCGAGCACATGGACAAGGAGGCCTTCTTCGCCTCGTGCGCGCGGGTCAACAAATGGGTATTCGAGACCGTCCAGCGCTACAACGGCTCGATCTCCGCCGAGCACGGCGTGGGCATGGTCAAGCGCGATTACCTGGAATACAGCCGCTCGCCGGCGGAAATCGCCTACATGCAGGCGGTCAAGGCGGTATTCGACCCCAACGGCATCATGAACCCGGGCAAGATCTTCGCCTGAACGTGCATAACAACAGGAGCGACCATGAGCTACCAGCACCAGTACATCGATGGCACCCGTATCCATTTCCCGCTGGGCAAGGTGGTGTGCGTCGGCCGTAACTACGCCGAACACGCCAAGGAACTCAACAACCCGCTACCGACCGAGCCGATGCTGTTCATCAAGCCCGGCAGTTGCGTGGTGCCCCTCGAAGGCGGCTTCAGCATCCCGCAAGACCGGGGCTCGGTGCACTACGAAGTGGAAATCGCCGTGCTGATCGGCAAGCCGCTGTCGCGCAAGCCGGGCGAGGAGGAAGTGCTCGATGCCATCTCCGGCTTCGCCCCGGCCCTGGACCTGACCCTGCGTGACCTGCAGAGCAAGCTTAAGGACAAGGGCCACCCGTGGGAGCCGGCCAAGTCGTTCGACGGCGCCTGCGTGCTGGCGCCTTTCGTACCGGGTGACGCGATCAGCGACCTGACCGACATCGGCATCCGCCTGACCATCAACGGCGAAGTGCGCCAGGACGGCAGCAGCGCCGACATGATCTTCCCGATCGTGCCGGTGATTCAGGAAATGGCCGGCCACTTCAACCTGCAACCCGGCGACGTGATCCTTACCGGCACGCCCGCTGGCGTCGGCCCGCTGAACAAGGGCGACGAGCTGGTGCTGGATCTGGTCGGACACTCGAGCTTTGCCAGCCGGGTAATCTGACAGGCGTAGTGCCCAATCCATGGGCTGCTGAAAGGCAGAAGCGGCCGTTCGCTACGTAGGGTGGATGACGCTCTTTTCATCCACCATTGCAATCGCAGAGCGGTGGACGGGTGAAGCGTCGTCCACCCTACGATCGGCCGCTTGCGCCACACGGCGGTCATCGGCCCTGAAACCGGCCTCCTGCCAATTAAGCTTCGCTTAAGCCCGCTTTAAGCCTCGGTTCAGCTAGGCGCCTTAACCTGACCCCGTCATCTACAGATAGAGGGTCATCCCCATGAAAGCTCCCGTACTCGCACTGCTGCTCGCTCCGCTGTTCTCCACCGCCGCCCTGGCTGCCGGCTATACCGGCCCGGGTCAGGTCGCCCAGGTCACCACGGTCGAACAGGCGCTGAAGGCCGGCGACGATACCCCGGTGGTGCTGCAAGGCCAGATCGTCAAGCGCCTGCAGGACGAGCTCTACGAGTTCAAGGACGCCACCGGCACCATCCATGTCGAGATCGACGACGAAGACTGGCCGCCGCAAGCCATCTCCGAGAAAGCCACCGTCAAGCTGACCGGTGAAGTCGACAAGGACCTGACCAGCCGTGAGATCGACGTCGATATCGTCGAACTGGTGAAATAAGCCCTAGGGCCTGTTAGCACTTCCGCGCAAGCCGCGTTGCCGCGTAAAGTCTCGCCAGGCTAGGCGGAGGACGCAGGGAATGGTTGTTCCCTTGCCAAGTCCTCCAACAACGCATGGCGAGATTTTTCGCGCAACCCGAAGGGCCGGGCCCGTTTTGCTGCGATGCTGCGTTTCTCGCCGGCTCATTTAGCCCGCTAAACTTCGCGGCTCGTGCCTTGCCTCGCGGCAAAACGGGCTCCGGCGCGGTCGTGCGGAAATGTTAACAGGCCCTGGGCTGTTAGCTTCCCGTCACCGCACTGAATGGCCGCCTCTCGACCTATCGAGGGGCGGCGTCGTCATTTCTGTCGTTGCATATGTGAGTCGTCATGGGCCGTCTGATTTCGATCAAGGGATTACTGCTGTTGTTGGGGCTTGCCCTGTTGGCTGCGCTGATCGCCGTTGGTGTGCAATTCCGCCTGTTCGAACGGGCCTGGTTCAACGTCAGCCAGCCGGCCGAAGCGCCCGCGCATTCGCTGTGGCTGAGCGACTACCGGGTGGTGATCGAGGCGCAGCGCATCGAAGGACTGGAAGACGACGTGTCGGCGCTGACCTACGATCCGGACCGTAAAAGCCTGTTCACCGTCACCAACCAGCATCCCAAGCTGATCGAGCTGTCGCTGGATGGCAAGGTGCTGCGGCAGATCGAGCTGGTCGGCTTCGGCGACCCGGAGGCTGTCGAGTATGTGGCGCCCGGGCGTTTCGTCATCGCCGACGAGCGCGCGCAGCGGCTGGTCAAGGTGCGCATCGATGATGACACCACCGCCATCGATGCCGCCGAGGGGCAGCAGATGTCGCTGGGCCTGGAGATGGGCACCAAGAACAAGGGCTTCGAGGGTCTGGCCTATGACCTGAAGGGCCAGCGGCTGTTCGTGGCCAAGGAGCGCGACCCCATGCGCATCTACGAGGTGCAGGGTTTCCCCAACCTCGATCCGGCAGCGCCGAACCCCGTGCAGATTCGCGACGACCGCAAGCGCGACGCCGGCATCTTCGTCCGTGATCTCTCCAGCCTCCACTACGACAGCCTGACCGGCCACCTGCTGGCACTGTCGGATGAGTCGCGCCTGGTCGTCGAACTGGATGAAGCCGGCAAGCCGCTCAGCAGCCTGTCGCTGCTGCAAGGGCAGCAGGGCCTGAAGAAATCGGTGCCGCAGGCCGAGGGCATCACCATGGATGATCAGGGCGTGCTGTACATGACCAGCGAGCCCAACCTCTTCTATGTGTTCAGCAAGGCCGATTAGTCGGCTGCCGCGCTGGTGAAGCGAGGCGAGGGCTGTTAGCGTCGCGGTCGGGTGGGCGCTCCAGGCTGAGCGACCCTGTTTATTTCTCCATGAGTGAGCGGGTATGCGTCGTCTGATTTCCCTCAAGGCCCTGGTGCTGCTGCTGATACTGGTCGCGGCATTGCTGCTGGCCATCTGGGGCCAGGAGTTCCGGGTATTCGAGCGGGCCTGGTTCAATGTGCGACAGCCCGCCGAGGCGCCGGCCAACACGCTGTGGCTCGATGGCTATCGGGTGAGCCGTGAGGCCAAGGTGATCGAAGGGCTTGTCGACGATGTGTCGGCGCTGGCCTACGATCCGGTGCGCAAAACGCTGTTTACCGTCACCAACCAGAATACCCGGTTGATCGAGCTGTCGCTCGACGGCAAGGTGCTGCGCGAGATCCGTCTGGTCGGCTTCGGCGATCCGGAAGCCGTGGAGTACGTCGCCCCTGGCGTCCTGGTGATCGCCGATGAACGCCCGCAGCGCCTGGTGGAGGTTCGCATCGACGACGCCACCACCCAGGTCGATGCTGCCGACGGCCAGCAGCTGTCGCTGGGCCTGGAAATGGAGGCCAAGAACAAGGGCTTCGAGGGCCTGGCCTATGACCTGGCGGGCAAGCGCCTGTTCATTGCCAAGGAGCGTGATCCGCTGCGTATCTACGAGGTGCACGGCTTCCCGCATCTCGATCCGCACAGCCCCTCGGCGATCCGCATCATCGATGACCGTGAGCGCGATGCCGGCCTGTTCGTCCGTGATCTGTCCAGCCTGCAATACGATGCCCGTACCGGTCACCTGCTGGCGCTGTCCGATGATTCGCGGCTGCTGGTGGAAATGGATACCAAGGGCGAACCGGTCAGTAGTCTGTCGCTGGTCGGCGGCCAGCAGGGGCTCGAGGCGTCCGTGCCCCAGGCCGAAGGTATCGCCATGGACGAGCAGGGCGTGATCTACATGATCAGCGAACCCAACCTGTTCTACACCTTCGAAAAAAAGGCCGGGTGATCGCTCACTCGGCCTCCTCCTGTCCAGCCCGAGCGCTTAGCGCTGCAGCGTCTTCACGCCTTCGGCGGTACCGAGCAGCAGCAGGTCGGCCGGGCGCGCGGCGAACAGGCCGTTGGTGACCACGCCGACGATGGCGTTGATGTCCGCTTCCAGCTTCACCGGGTCGCTGATGCTCATGTTGTGCACATCGAGGATCACGTTGCCGTTGTCGGTCAGCACGCCTTCGCGATACACCGGGTCGCCGCCCAGTTTGACCAGCTCGCGAGCCACGTGGCTGCGCGCCATGGGGATCACTTCCACCGGCAGCGGGAAGGCGCCGAGCACCGGTACCAGCTTGCTGCCATCGGCGATGCAGATAAAGGTGCGTGCTACCGCCGCGACGATCTTCTCGCGGGTCAGGGCCGCGCCGCCGCCCTTGATCAGGTTCAGGCGCTCGTCGCTTTCGTCGGCGCCATCGACGTAGAACTCCAGGTCGCTGACGGTATTGAGTTCATACACCGGGATGCCGTGGCCCTTGAGCCGCGCGGCGGTAGCTTCGGAGCTGGCCACGGCGCCGTCGAACTCCAGCTTGTGCTTGGCCAGGGCGTCGATGAAGCAGTTGGCCGTGGAGCCGGTGCCGACCCCGATCACGCTCTTGGCGTCGAGCTTGGGAAGGATGAAGTCGACGGCGGCCTGGGCCACGGCTTGTTTGAGCTGATCCTGGGTCATGCGGGTTCCACGAGAAGGAAGGAAACGAGGTCGCGATTATAGCCGGCAAAACCCCGGAATTCGTATGGTCGCTCGGCGGATGGTAGGGGCTGCTGTCGCTTCAGCGCGACCGCGCCGGCCCTGCCCTTGGGTTGTGGGGGGAGATTTCACTGTGCCTCGCCGCAGATCTTGGAAATCGCTGCTGTTGTGGCCCTCTGCAGCCCGGTGAAATTTTCCGCCGCAACGCGGCTGGTGCTGAAACGATGGCAGCCCCTGATGTTAGACTCGTCGATTCCCCTCGAAGCCGCCTGCGATGCCTGCCATGCTCGAACAGTACGTCAAGAAGACCCTGACCTCCCGTGTCTATGACGTTGCCGTGGAAACCCCGCTGCAACCCGCTCGCCAGCTTTCCGAACGCCTGGGCAATCAGATTCTGCTCAAGCGCGAGGATCTGCAGCCGGTGTACTCGTTCAAGATTCGTGGCGCCTACAACAAGCTGGCGCAGCTCTCGCCCGAAGAACTGGCCCGCGGCGTGGTGACCGCCTCGGCCGGCAACCACGCCCAGGGCCTGGCCCTGGCCGCCAAGCACATGGGCGTGAAGGCGACCATCGTCATGCCGCGCACCACCCCCGAGCTCAAGGTGCAGGGTGTGCGTTCGCGGGGCGGCAAGGTGGTGCTGCATGGCGATGCCTTCCCCGAGGCCCTGGCCCACTCGCTGAAGCTGGTCGAGGAAAAGGGCTACACCTATATCCATCCCTACGACGACCCCCTGGTGATCGCCGGCCAGGGCACCGTGGCGATGGAAATCCTCCGTCAGCACCAGGGGCGCCTCGATGCGGTATTCGTGCCGGTCGGCGGCGGCGGCCTGATCGCCGGTATCGCCGCCTACATCAAGTACCTGCGTCCCGAGGTGAAGGTCATTGGCGTGGAGCCGGACGACTCCAATTGCCTGCAGCAGGCCCTGGCCGCAGGGGAGCGCGTGGTGCTGCCCCAGGTCGGGCTGTTCGCCGATGGCGTGGCGGTGGCGCAGATCGGCCAGCACACCTTCGCGATCTGCAAGGATCATGTCGACGAGGTGATCACCGTCAGCACCGACGAGATCTGCGCGGCGATCAAGGACATCTACGACGATACCCGCTCGATCACCGAACCGGCCGGCGCATTGGCCGTGGCCGGAATCAAGCGTTACGTCGAACGGGAAGGGATCAGTGGCCAGGTGCTGGTCGGCATCGACTCCGGCGCCAACGTCAACTTCGACCGCCTGCGCCACGTGGCCGAGCGTGCCGAGCTGGGGGAAAAGCGCGAGGCGATCATCGCCGTCACCATCCCGGAGCGCCCGGGCAGCTTCAAGGCGTTCTGCGAGGCCATCGGCAAGCGGCAGATCACCGAATTCAACTACCGCTACCACCAGGATGGCGAGGCGCACATCTTCGTCGGCGTGCAGACCCACCCGGAGAACGACCCTCGGGCGGCCCTGGTGGAAAACCTGCGTGGCCAGGGCTTCCCGGTACTCGACCTGACCGACAACGAACTGGCCAAGCTGCATATCCGCCACACCGTGGGCGGCCATGCCGCGGCGGTGCCGGACGAGTGCGTGTTCCGCTTCGAGTTTCCCGAGCGGCCGGGCGCGCTGTTCAACTTCCTCAACAAGCTGGGCGGGCGCTGGAACATCACCCTGTTCCATTACCGCAACCATGGCGCCGCCGATGGCCGGGTGCTGGCGGCCCTGCAGGTGCCGGAAGACGAGCGCCACCTGCTGGCACCGGCGCTGGACGAGATCGGCTATCCGTACTGGGACGAGAGCGACAACCCGGCCTACAAGCTGTTTCTTGGCTAGTCGCTTCCCCTGACGCGCCGCTTCACCCGGGCTACCAAGGTGCTACCGGTGGCCCGGGTCGAGCGAGGCGATACCCGGGGCCATTCTCCATAAGAAATCGAAGGAAACCGTGATGGAGCATTATCTGCTGATCAGAGTCCTCCATGCGCTGCCCGGCATCCTGTTGCTGGCGGGCGTGCTGGCCCATGCCTTGATGCTCTGGAAAGCCTGGCGCGGCGGCGACCGGGCGGTGCTGCAACGCAAGCTGCGGCGCACCCGCACCATCAGCCTGCCGGTGTTCGCCGTGCTGGCGCTGAGCCTGCCGGTAACCGGCTGGTGGATGGTCAACCTGGCCGGCTGGCCGTTGAGCCAGCTATGGCTGCTGCTGGGCAGCGGCCTCTTCGCAGTGCTGATGATCGTCGGCCTGTTGCTGCTCGGCCGCCTGGGCGCCTGGCAGGCCCAGGCCGAGGGCCCGGTGCCCGCCAAGTCGCTGCGCCTGGTGCTGGTCTATACCGCGCTGATCATGGTGCTGCTGGTGGCGATCATGGCGGTGATGGGCGCCAAGCCCATTTAACTCAGCGCTAACGCCGGCCCTGGCGCTGCGCCACCAACGGTTGCAGCAGCGCTTCGAGTTGCGGCTCGCTCAGCCGCGCCCGCAGCGCCTTGTACAGCGCACGGGTTTCCAGCAGGTTCCAGATCCGCAGCATGGTTTCCAGGGCATCCAGCGGCTTGCTGATGAAATCCCGTGCACCCAAGGCCAGGGCGCGCAGGCGCGTGGCGCGGGTCACGTCGGCGGTCAGCACCAGCAGCGGCACGTAGTCGTTCTGCGGGATGCGCCGATTGAGCTGCTCCATCAGCGCGAAGCCGTCGAAGTCCGGCATGTGCAGGTCGAGAATCACCAGGTCCGGCTCGAAGCTGTTGTACAGCTCCAGCGCCCGGGTCGGCTGGGTGCTGCTGAGCACGTTGTGCAGGCCTTCGCGGGCCAGCAGCTGCTCCATCAAGTCCAGGTTGGGACGCTGGTCGTCGATGATCAGGATGCGGTAGTCGTCGCTCATGGGGGCTCCGGCAGGTGCTGGTCGAGAAAGGCCAGAAAGGTCGGCACGTGAATGGGCTTGGTGAGGATCGCCGTGGCGCCGGCCTGCTGCATGGCGCGCCTGGCCGCGGTGCTGGCGTCGGCGGTGATCATCAGCACGGCGATGGCGGCGGTCAGCGGGTCGGCGCGCAGGCGCTTGAGCACGTCGATGCCGGTCATATCCGGCAGGTTGATGTCCAGCAGGATCACCCGTGGCAGGTGCTGGCGCGCCAGGTCGAGGCCGAGCTGGCCCTGCATGCTCGACAGCAACTGCACGCCCGGCCGGCGCTGCAACAGGGTTTCGATCAATGCCTGGCTGGACAGGTTGTCCTCGATGCACAGCACGCGTTTCAGGCTGCCGCTTTCCAGCGTGTTCAGCGGTGCCGGCAAGGGCGCAGGGCGCCAGGGGTCGTCGTGGCTGGCCTGGGGCTCGACCTGCGCCGTCGGCAGCGTCAGCACGAAACGGCTGCCGCTGCCGACCACGCTGATCACCTCCAGTGTGCCGTCCATGGCCTGCAGCAGGTTGCGGCTCAGGGCCAGACCGAGGCCGGTACCTTCGCTGTGCTGGTCGGCGCCGAGGCGCTCGAAGGGGCGGAACAACCGCTGCAGGTCCGCCGGGGCGATGCCCGCGCCGCTGTCATTGACCGCCAGGGCCAGGCGCTCGCCCTGCACCTCGATGTCCAGGTGCACCTCGCCGCCGGGGCGGTTGTACTTCACCGCGTTGGACAGCAGGTTGAGCAGCACCTGGATCAGCCGCTGCCGGTCGGCCATCACGCCAACCGCCGCGGTGCTCGGCGGCAGGGGGCACAGGCGGATGCCGGCCTCGTCGGCCAGCGGCGAGATCAGCGTCATGGCCTCGTGCACCACGCCGTGCAGGTCGATGGCTTCCGGGCTCATGGGCAGCCGGCCGGCCTCGATACGGGCGATGTCGAGCACTTCGTTGATCAGCGTGAGCAGGTGCTGGCCGGCGCGTAGGATATGGGTGACCTGGGGCCTGGGCGATTCCAGGTCGAGCAGCTGGGCGAAGCCGAGGATCGAGTTGAGCGGGGTGCGCAGCTCGTGGCTCATGCGCGACAGGAACTCGCTCTTGGCCTGGCTGGCGTTCTCGGCTTCCTCGCGGGCGGCGCGCAGGGCGATATCGGCAGCGCGGCGGTCGGTGATGTCGCGGGTGACCTTGGAAAAGCCGCGCAGCGTGCCGCTGGCATCGTGCTGGGCGGTGATCACCACGCTGGCCCAGAAACGCGAGCCGTCGCGGCGCTGGCGCCAGGCTTCTTCCTCGTAGCGGCCCTTTTCGGCGGCGACCTGCAGCGCATACAGCGGGTGGTGCGGGCGCTGCTCGGGTGGGTAGAACAGCGAGAAGTGGCGGCCGATGATCTCGGTTTCGCTGTAGCCCTTGATCCGCTCGGCCCCGGCGTTCCAGGTGGTGACGTGGCCTTGCGGGTCGAGGGCGAAGATGCCGTAGTCGCGCACGCCCTCGATGATCAGGCGCAGGCGCTCCTCGTTGTCGCGCAGGGCACGTTCGCGCTGGGCCAGCAGCTGGCTGGCCTCCTCCAGGCTGGCGCCCAGGCGGCCGATCTCGTCGCGCTCGTGGTGCCGCGGCTCCAGCGGGTTGCCGAGCGCCAGGTGGCGGGCGCTGCGCTGCACCCGCTGCACGCGGCTGACGATACCGCTGGAGAGCAGCAGCACCGCGACGATCGCGCCGAACAGGCCGCAGCCGGCGGCCAGCAGGGTGGCCAGCAGCATGCGCTGGCGGTTGTCCGCGGCATTGGCGGTGCGGTCGGCGAGCAGGGCGTCTTCGCGCACGCGCATGGCGTCGATCTGGTTGCGCAGGGTATCGAGCATGCGCTTGCTTTCGTCGAGCACGGCGGCGATCTGCTCCTGATCCTGGCGCAGGTCGACGTTGCGCAGCACATCCAGGCCGTGGAGCTGGTTGCTGATCAGCGGGCGGATGCGTTCCAGGCGCTGGCGCACCTCGGCATCACGGATATTGGCGTCCAGGCGCGCCAGGGCCGCCTCGATGCGCGGCTCGGTCTGCTGGTAAGCGGGCAGAAAGTCGTCGCTGCGCGTCAGCAGGTAGCCGCGCACGCTGGCCGCGCCCTCGGCCAGCAGGGTCTGCACGGCCTGGATATCGCCCTGGACCTGCAGCACCCGGCGCACGTCCTCTTCGGCTTCGGCGGTCTGCCGCTCGGTGATGTAGATCAGCACCAGGGAGATCAGCAGGATCACCAGCGGCAGCGAGATGCCGACCAAGGCCTTGCCGCGCAGCGGCAGGTCCGCCCAGGCGTTGTCGATACGCCGCATCATGGCGCGGCGCCCGGCCAGTCGGCCGCCGGCTGGGCGACCAGGCCCAGGGCGATGCCGCGCACCGCCGCCTGGGTGCGGTCGGCCACGCCGAGCTTGGCGATCACTCGCTCCACATGGGTCTTCACGGTGCCGGCGCTGATGCCCAGCTTCTCGCCGATCTCGCGATTGCTGAAGCCGCCCGCCACCAGGCCCAGTACCTGCCGCTCGCGGTTGGTGAGGGTGTCGGTGGGCGGCGTGCCGGCGTTGCTGCGGTCGGCGATGCGCCTGAGCAGGCGTGCGCTGACGGCGCTGTTCAGCGCCTCCTCCCCGGCGGCAACCCGGCGCAGCGCGGCGATCACCTCGTCACGGGTGGCATCCTTGAGCAGGTAGCCCACGGCGCCCGCGCCGATGGCAGCCTCCAGGTGTTCGGGGCTGTCGTACATGGTGAACATCACCACCTTCAGCTGCGGCATGCGCTGTTGCAGCAGGCGCGCGGCGCCCAGGCCGTTGAGGCCGGGCATGCGAATGTCGAGGATGGCGATATCCGGCTGCAGGCGCTCGCACAGCTGCAGCGCGCTGTCGCCGTCGGCGGCCTGGCCGACCACCGCGAATTCGTCGCAGCCGCCGAGCATGGCCACGAAGCCGGCGCGGGTCACCTCGTGGTCATCGGCCAGTACCAGGCGCAGGGGCGTCGTCATGGGGCGATCTCCTCGGCGTGGGGCACCTGGGCCAGCAACCGGGTGCCGCGCCCTGGCGCGCTCTGGCACTGCAGGCGGCCGCCCAGCAGGCTGGCGCGTTCGCCCATGGCGGCCAGGCCCAGGCCGCTGTTGCCGGTGATCGGCCTGTGGCTCGGTGCCTCGAAACCCTGGCCGTCATCCTCGATGTGCAGTATCGCGCCCGCTTCGCTGCTGCTCAGGCCGATGCGCACGCTGCAGGGGCCGGCATGCTTGAGGATATTGTTGATGCCTTCCTGGGCGATGCGAAACAGGGTGATTTCCACGTGGGCCGGCAGCCGTGCATCGCTGCGTTGCAGCCACTGCACCCGGTGGCCCGCGTCACGCAGGCGGTCGGCTTCCTTGTCGAGGGCGTGGAGCAGGCCGAAGTCATCGAGCAGCTGGGGGCGCAGGCCGTTGATGGCCTGGCGGCCCTCGCGCACGCAGCGCTGGGCCAGGTCGAGAATGGTGCCCAGCTCCCGCTGCTGGGCATCGGGCAGCACGCTGCACTGGCTGGCGAAACCCTGCAGGCGCTGGTGCAACCCGGCCAGGGTCTGGGCGAGGCCGTCATGCAGGTCGTAGGCCACGCGCCGGCGCTCGTCTTCCTGGGCATTGAGCAGGCGGTGCACCAGTTCCGACATGGTGCGCTCGCGGGCGAGCAGATCGCCATGCAGGCGCTGGGTTTCCAGGTGCGCGGCGAACAGAGTGGCGAGCAGTTGCAGGGACTCGAGGTCTTCGTCGTCCGGCGGGTTGATCCGCACCGCGCTGGCCAGCAGCACGCTGCCAAAGCTGTGGCCCTGGGCCGTGGCCAGGGGCAGGCGAATGACCAGCTGCAGCCCGCCCTGGTCGATGGGCAGGCACTGGGCCTGGGGCGTGGCGCTGTCGCTCAGCGCCAGCAGCGCCACCTGCTGCTCGCTGGAAAGGGCGCCGTGGCTGGCCAGCACCTGGTGCTCGCCGGCCAGTTCGCAGACCACCATGCCGCTGTCCAGGGCGCAGAACGCGCAGGCGCGTTGCAGCACGCGCAGGCCCATCTCCCTGGGTGGCAGCGCGCCCAGTTGGCGGCCGGTATCGACCAGCAGGCTCAGGCGCGCCGCCCGGCTTTCCCACTGTCGATACTGGCTGCGCAAGGCCAGGGCACTGCTGTCGTCATTGTGCATGGGGCTCTCCAGCGCAAGCGGCGCGGATCAGGTGGCAATGATCCCATTAAATCGACTCTGCCCGCTGCTCGCCCATCTGCCGATCGGCATACGCCGATGTCGCCAACCAGCCGATGGCGGCGCTGACAGCGCCGGGCACAGTGGCCTCGTCAACCAAAAACAGGAAACGATCATGAAAATGCACGCCATCGCCGCCGCCCTGCTGTTCTGCGCCAGTACCCCGCTGCTGGCCGCTCCCGAGCAAAAACCCTATCGCTACGACAGCCTGGCGACGGCGCCGGCCGAAGCGGCCGATCGTGAAGTGGCCGGGTTGTTCGATCAGTGGAACCAGGCGCTGCAGAGCGGTGACGTGGCCAAGGTGGTGAGCCTGTACAGCGCCGATGCCGTGCTGCAGCCGACGGTGTCCAACCGGGTGCGCGCCAACTCGGCGGAAATCCGCGACTACTTCGAGCACTTCCTGGCGCTCAAGCCGGTCGGCGAGATCAACTACCGGGAAATCCGTCGCCTGAGCCCGACCACCGCCCTGGACAGCGGCGTCTATACCTTCCACCTGACCGATGCCGCCGGCGAGAAGTCCGACGTGCAGGCGCGCTACACCTTCGTCTACACCCTGGTGGACGGACAGTGGAAGATCCTCAACCACCACTCTTCGGCCATGCCCGAGGTGGTGCCGACCTCGGTGGCCAGCAAGGCCAAGCACCTGTAAATGCATGGTGCGGATGCAAAAAAAAGCCGGCGCCCTGTGCGCCGGCTTCTTTTTTGCGCGATAAATCTCAGCGCAGCGACATGATCGGCCAGTTGCGATCCTCCGCCTCGGCCATCAGCTTGGGATCCGGGTCGACGGCCACCGGATAGCTGACCTGCTCGAGCAGCGGCAGGTCGTTCATCGAGTCGCTGTAGAAGGTCGAGCCGTCCAGGTCGAAGCCGTTCTCCTGCATCCAGCGGTTGAGGCGGGTGACCTTGCCTTCCTTGAAGCACGGCACGTCGGTGGTGCGCCCGGTGTAGCGGCCGTCGACCATCTCGCATTCGGTGGCCAGCAGGGTGTCGACGCCCAGGCGTGCGGCGATGGGGGCGGTGACGAAGCGGTTGGTGGCGGTGATGATCACCAGCTTGTCGCCAGCGGCGCGGTGCCTGTCGAGCAGCGCCAGGGCCTTGGGCAGGATGATCGGCTCGATGCATTCGGCCATGAACTCGCGGTGCCAGGCATCGAGTTGGGCCATCTCGGTGCGACCGAAGATGGCCAGGGTGAAGTTCAGGTAGTCGGTGATGTTCAGGCGCCCGGCCAGGTAGTCCTGATAGAAGGCATCGTTGCGCGCCTTGTAGGTGGCGCCATCGAGAATCCCCCGCTCGCACAGCCAGTCGCCCCAGGCATGGTCGCTGTCGCCGCCAAGCAGGGTATTGTCGAGATCGAATAAAGCCAAACGCACAGCATCACCTCTTCATACAGGGCCATGGAGGCGGCCAGAATAGCGGCTTTGCCGGCCCGGGGAAAACCGCGCGACGGGCCGCCGTGCAGTCCCGCCCGAGCGCGTTGCCGCTGTCGCGAGCTTTGTGGAACAATGCGGAGACATGCGTTTACGAGGTTGTGTGCCGTGATCGATCCTGATGGTTTTCGCCCCAACGTCGGCATCATTCTCACCAATGATGTCGGCCAGGTGCTTTGGGCGCGTCGAATTAACCAGGATGCCTGGCAGTTCCCGCAAGGCGGTATCAATGACCGCGAGTCGCCGGAAGAAGCGTTGTACCGCGAACTGAACGAAGAAGTGGGCCTGGAAGAGCAGGACGTGAAAATTCTCGCCTGCACCCGGGGCTGGTTGAGGTATCGTCTGCCGCAGCGCCTGGTGCGCACGCACAGCCAGCCGCTGTGCATCGGCCAGAAACAGAAGTGGTTCCTGCTGCGCCTGACCTCCGACGAGCAACGGGTGCGTATGGACCTGACCGGCAAGCCGGAGTTCGACGGCTGGCGCTGGGTCAGTTACTGGTACCCGTTGGGGCAGGTGGTTACATTCAAGCGCGAAGTCTACCGTCGCGCACTCAAGGAACTCGCACCGCGCCTGTTGGCACGGGATTAGGCAGGTCAGCATGCTCAACACGCTGCGCAAGATCGTCCAGGAAGTGAATGCCGCCAAGGATCTCAAGGCGGCGCTGGGCATCATCGTGCAGCGCGTCAAGGAGACCATGGGCACCCAGGTGTGCTCGGTCTACCTGCTCGACCCGGAGACCAACCGCTTCGTGCTGATGGCCACCGACGGCCTCAACAAGCGCTCGATCGGCAAGGTCAGCATGGCGCCGAACGAGGGCCTGGTCGGCCTGGTCGGCACCCGCGAAGAGCCGCTGAACCTTGAAAACGCCTCCGAACATCCCCGTTACCGCTACTTCGCCGAGACCGGCGAAGAACGCTACGCCTCCTTCCTCGGTTCACCGATCATCCACCACCGGCGGGTGATGGGCGTGCTCGTGGTGCAGCAGAAGGAGCGCCGCCAGTTCGACGAAGGCGAAGAAGCCTTCCTGGTCACCATGAGCGCCCAGCTCGCCGGGGTGATCGCCCACGCCGAGGCTACCGGTTCGATCCGTGGCCTGGGCAAGCAGGGCAAGGGCATTCAGGAGGCCAAGTTCGTCGGCGTGCCGGGCTCGCCCGGTGCGGCGGTCGGTACCGCTGTGGTGGTGCTGCCGCCGGCCGACCTGGAAGTGGTGCCGGACAAGAGCATCGACGACATCGATGCCGAGCTGAAACTGTTCCAGAACGCCCTGGAGGGCGTGCGTGCCGACATGCGCAACCTCTCCGAGCGCATGGCCACCCAGCTGCGCCCGGAAGAGCGCGCGCTGTTCGACGTCTACCAGATGATGCTCGAAGACGCGGCCCTCGGTAACGAGGTGGTCAACGTCATCAAGACCGGCCAGTGGGCCCAGGGCGCCCTACGCCACGTGGTCAGCGAGCACATCAACCGTTTCGAACTGATGGACGACGCCTACCTGCGCGAGCGCGCCTCGGACGTCCGCGACCTGGGCCGTCGCCTGCTCGCCTACCTGCAGCAGGCCCGCCAGCAGACCCTGGTGTACCCGGACAACTGCATCCTGGTCGCCGAGGAACTGTCGCCGGCCATGCTCGGTGAAGTGCCGGAAGGCAAGCTGGTCGGCCTGGTGTCGGTGCAGGGCTCGGGCAACTCCCACGTGGCGATCTTCGCCCGGGCCATGGGGATTCCCACGGTCATGGGCGCGGTTGAGCTGCCGTACTCGAAGATCGACGGCATCCAGCTGATCGTCGACGGCTACCACGGCGAGGTGTTCACCAACCCCAGCGAGATCCTGCGCAAGCAGTACGCCGATGTGGTCGAGGAGGATCGCCAGCTCACCAAGGGCCTCGACGCCCTGCGCGCGCTGCCTTGCGAGACGCTCGACGGCCATCAGATGCCGCTGTGGGTCAACACCGGCCTGCTCGCCGATGTGGTGCGCGCCCAGGAGCGCGGTGCCGAGGGCGTTGGCCTGTACCGCACCGAAGTGCCGTTCATGATCAAGGATCGCTTTCCCAGCGAGAAGGAACAGCTGGCCATCTACCGCGAACAGCTGACCGCCTTCCATCCGCTGCCGGTGACCATGCGTACCCTGGACGTCGGCGGCGACAAGGGGCTGAGCTACTTCCCGATCAAGGAAGAGAACCCCTTCCTGGGCTGGCGCGGCATCCGCGTGACCCTCGACCACCCGGAAATCTTCCTGGTGCAGGTGCGCGCCATGCTCAAGGCCAGCGAGGGCCTGAACAACCTGCGCATCCTGCTGCCGATGATTTCCGGCATCCAGGAGCTGGAGGAATCCCTGCACCTGATTCACCGCGCCTGGGGCGAGGTGCGCGACGAAGGCACCGACGTGCCGCTGCCGCCGATCGGGGTGATGATCGAGATTCCTGCCGCGGTCTACCAGACCCGCGACCTGGCTCGCCAGGTGGACTTCCTGTCGGTCGGCTCCAATGACCTGACCCAGTACCTGCTGGCGGTGGACCGCAACAACCCGCGGGTCGCCGACCTCTACGATTTCCTCCACCCGGCCGTGCTGCAGGCGCTGACCAAGGTGGTCGAGGACGCCCATGCCGAAGGCAAACCGGTGAGCATCTGCGGCGAGATGGCCGGCGATCCGAGCGCCGCCGTGCTGCTGATGGCCATGGGCTTCGACAGCCTGTCGATGAACGCCACCAACCTGCCCAAGGTGAAATGGCTGCTGCGCCAGATCAGCCTGAGCAAGGCCAAGGACCTGCTTGGCCAGGCCATGCGCATCGACAACCCGCAGGTTATCCACAGTACCCTGCAACTGGCCCTGCGCAACCTGGGCCTGGGCCGGATGCTCAATCCGGCGTCGGGTATTCAGGCTTGACGGCGGAAATTGTCGGTTTATCTGTGGGAGCGGGCCATGCCCGCGAAAGCATCACGGGCATGGACTAGACGTCCTCACCCGTTCACGCAAAACAGGTCAGCGACAGCTCTTGCCCCTCTAGCGCTCGAAGCGCACCTCGCCAATCGGCGTACCTTCAGGGCCGAAACTGCGTTCGATAATCCGCCGTCCTCCATCGGCATAGGTGAATAGCAACGTGCTGGCGCGGGTGCCGTAGCTCGGGCTGGTGATGAACACGCTGCCGAGCAGGCGCTCCAGATCCAGGCCCACGCCAGTATCCGGCAGCGCCGTATCGTCAGGTCTATTGGGGTCAGCCAGCAGCGCGAATAGCGGCTCCTCATCGGCTGCGTCGAGTGCATCGGCGAGTGCTGCCTTGGCCTGCTGCAGCTTTGGCCACGGCGTATCCAGGCCGGCATTGGAAACGCCATGGATGCCGGGCGGCAGTGCCTGGGCCTGTCCGCCGTGCGAATTGAAGTGCCACAGTGCCTGGCGGTCGCCGACCAGCAGGTTGAAGCCGCTGTATTCATCCGCCTCGTGGCGCAGCTGGTTCAGAAAAGCCTCTGGCCCCTGGTTTCCCTGCAGAAAGCGCAGCGGCAGTTCGCCGCGTGAGCGGGAGCCCTGCTCAGCCTGCGGGTCTCGGATATTGGTGAGAGCGGCAAAGCGGCCATCGGGGCCGATGCCCAGCCAGGTGCCGCCGGCCTGCAGGTCGCGCCCGGCGATCAGGCCGGGCGTCTGCGGCCACTCGGCCATGGCTGCGGTCGGGCGGGCATGGAATTCATCGCGGTTGGCAGCGACCAGCAAGGGAAGGCTGTGGCCTGGACGCCAGGCGAGGACGATCAGGCACATGGCTTTTTGAGGCAGGCGTGTACGCCTGCTGCGTCGAGTGGTGCGCCGACATGTACCGCGACCTTGCTGGCGCCACTGCCTTTGCCCAGCTCCAGCAATATGCGCTCTTCGACCTGCGAGAGGCCGCCTTCCAGCCGTTCCAGCGGATGCACGACCAGGCGCGGCGGTAGGCTTAGACGCATGAAACGTTTGCGGATTACCGCTGCGACCGCCTTTTTGATCAGCCGATCCGCGACGCCGAAGTCGGCCACTAGCAGGCGCACGTTGCTGAATGGCGGGTCGGCGCGCAATTGCAGCTCATTGCCGCTTTCCAAGTGGATGATGTGCAACTGATCGCAGGCGATACGCAAATAGAGGGTGTTGAACACAGCGGTTTCTCGTCCATGGAAAGTGCCACTGTACGCAAAGCCATCAATCGTCGTGAAGTAGAGTGCATGGCCGGCTTCCGTTACCATGCCGCATCGCTTCGCAGAGCACACCATGATCTTCCTTCTCTACATCCTGCTCGGTGCCGCCGCCGGCCTGCTGGCCGGGCTGTTCGGCGTGGGTGGCGGCATGATCATCGTGCCGGTACTGATCTTCGCCTTTACCGCCCAGGGTTTCGATGCCGCGGTGCTGACCCATATGGCGGTAGGCACCTCGCTGGCGACCATCCTGTTCACCTCGGTCAATGCGGTGCGCGAGCACCACAGCCGCGGCGCGGTGCGCTGGGGGCTGTTCGTCTGGCTGACCGTGGGGATCGTGCTGGGCTCGGCGCTGGGGGCGCTGACGGCGGAATCCATCGATGGCCTGGTGCTGCAGAAGATCATTGGTGTGTTCGCCCTGTGCGTGGCCTTGCAGCTGGCGCTGGACCTCAAGCCCAAGGCCAGCCGCGAGGTGCCGGGCAAGGTCGGTCTGGGCACTGCCGGTGGCGTGATCGGCTGGGCTTCGGCGATCATCGGCATTGGTGGTGGCTCGTTGACCGTACCCTTCCTGACCTGGCGCGGGGTGTCCGTGCAGCAGGCGGTGGCGACCTCCTCGGCCTGTGGCTGGCCGATCGCCGCGGCCGGCGCCCTGAGTTACTTGTGGCTGGGTTGGGGCGACGCGCGTCTGCCTCACTGGAGCTTTGGTTACGTGTACCTGCCGGCGCTGCTCGGCATCGCCCTGACCAGCGTGTTCTTCGCCCGTACCGGCGCGCGCCTGGCCCATCGCCTGTCGCCGCGGGTGCTCAAGCGTTTGTTTGCCCTGTTGCTGTTTATCGTCGGCCTGAATTTTCTGTTGTGAGGAATCCTGATGCTGCCTTACCCGAATATTGACCCGGTCGCCCTCGACTTGGGCTTCCTGCAGATTCACTGGTACGGCCTGATGTATCTGGTCGGCATCGGTGGCGCCTGGTTCCTCGCCTCGCGGCGCCTGCACGCCTTCGACCCGACCTGGAGCAAGGAGAAACTCTCCGACCTGGTGTTCTGGGTGGCGATGGGGGTGATCGTCGGTGGGCGCCTGGGTTACGTGCTGTTCTACGACCTGCCGGCCTATATCGCCAACCCGCTGCTGATCCTCGAAGTGTGGAAGGGTGGCATGTCGTTCCACGGCGGCCTGATCGGCGTGATGCTGGCCACCCTGTGGTTCGCCCGGCGCAACGGCAAGAGCTTCTTCGAACTGATGGACTTCATCGCCCCGCTGGTGCCGATCGGCCTGGGCGCCGGGCGTATCGGCAACTTCATCAATGCCGAGCTGTGGGGCAAGGTCACCGACGTGCCCTGGGCTATGGTGTTCCCGACCGGCGGGCCGGAGCCGCGCCATCCGTCGCAGCTCTATCAGTTCGCCCTGGAAGGCGTGGCGCTGTTCGTCATCCTGTGGATCTACTCGCGCAAACCGCGCCCGACCATGGCGGTCTCCGGCCTGTTCGCGGTGTGCTACGGCATCTTCCGCTTCATCGTCGAGTTCGTCCGCGTGCCGGACGCCCAACTCGGCTATCTGGCGTGGGGCTGGCTGACCATGGGCCAGGTGCTTTGCGTGCCGATGGTGCTCGCCGGCCTGGGCCTGATGGTCTATGCCTACAAGCGCCAGGCCACTGTGGAGGTGGTGCGATGAAACAGTATCTCGACCTGATGCGCCATGTGCGCGACAACGGCACCTTCAAGCAAGACCGCACCGGTACCGGCACCTACAGCGTGTTCGCCCACCAGATGCGCTTCGACCTGGCGGACGGCTTTCCCATCGTCACCACCAAGAAGTGCCACCTCAAGTCGATCATCCACGAGTTGCTGTGGTTCCTGCAGGGCGATACCAACATCAAGTACCTGAAGGACAACGGCGTACGCATCTGGGACGAGTGGGCCGACGAGAACGGCGACCTCGGCCCGGTGTACGGCTACCAGTGGCGCAACTGGCCGGCGCCCAACGGCGAGTCGGTCGACCAGATCAGCAAGCTGATCGAGATGATCAGGAAGAACCCGGACTCGCGTCGCCTGATCGTCTCGGCCTGGAACCCGGCACTGGTCGAACAGATGGCCCTGCCGCCGTGCCACGCGCTGTTCCAGTTCTACGTGGCGGACGGCAAGCTGAGCTGCCAGCTGTACCAGCGCTCGGCCGATATCTTCCTCGGCGTGCCGTTCAATATCGCCAGCTATGCGCTGCTGACCCTGATGGTCGCCCAGGTCTGCGACCTGCAGCCGGGCGAGTTCATCTGGACCGGCGGCGACTGCCACCTGTACGCCAATCACCTGGAACAGGCCGACCTGCAACTGACCCGCGAGCCGCTGCCGCTGCCGACCATGAAGCTCAACCCGGAAGTGAAAGACCTGTTCGCATTCAGGTTCGAGGACTTCGAGCTGGTCGGCTACGAAGCGCACCCGCATATCAAGGCGCCGGTAGCGGTCTGAGCCCGGCTCTTACGATGTAGGGTGGGCCGGGCGGCGGTCCGCTTCAGCCCACCACCTTATCAATGTCGCAAGCGAGGCAAAGGATTGCCATGTCGAACTACCGCCGCCAATCGGTTCCTGGCGGAACCTACTTCTTCACCGTCACGCTTGCGGATCGGCAGTCTGGTTTGCTGGTCGAAAAAATTCCCTTATTGCGTCGAGCCTACGCCGAGGCTTGCGATCGACTGCCCTTCGAGACCGTCGCTATTTGCGTGCTACCTGATCACTTGCATGCGATCTGGACATTGCCGAATGGCGATAGTGACTACTCGCAACGTTGGGCGTTGATCAAGAGTCGCTTTTCCCACGCGCTTCCCAAAGCCACATCCTTAAGCGCCAGCAAGTACAGAAAGCGCGAGAAGGGGATATGGCAGAGGCGTTTCTGGGAGCATCAGATACGTGATGAGAATGATCTTGCCCGACATGTCGATTACATCCACTTCAACCCCGTCAAGCATGGTTTGGTCAATTGCGTCGCGGATTGGCCGTTTTCCAGTTTCCATCGGTACGTTGAGCGAGGCGTTCTTCCGATGGGTTGGGGCGGTTACGATGATGCTGGAAACTTTGGCGAATGAAGGTTGGTTTTCGTACGGCAGCTTGGTCGGGCTTGGTGGGCTGAAGCCCACCCTACGGGATGGAGTCTGTCAGGGGCGCAATGAAAATCGCTCGGCGATTTCCTCGATGCGTTCGCCCGGCCCGCTGAGTGTCCACTCGACCCAGTTGTCCCACTCCAGCCGCAGCTCTTCCAGGCCACGGCGCAGGCGGTAGCTGTCGTAATCGATGCCCTTGTCGAACGCCAGCGGGCTGTATTGCGCGACCTGGCGCCAGCCGTCGGCCTTGAGGCTCTCCAGGATCCGGTTGCCGACCTCGGTGTCGATAGCTTCCAGGGTCACGTGATCGGCCGTATCCACCGGCTGCCGCTCCAGGCGACGGCGTTCCAGCCATTGGCGAAGTCTATCTAGCCGCCCACTCATGGTGTTGGTCCCTTGCCCAGTCCCTCGGCCAGGTGGTCGATCAGCACCCGCAGCTTGGGCGGCAGGTGGCGGGTCGGGTGGTAGAGAATCCATGCGGTGCCCTGGTAGGAGCCGGTGTAGCGCCATTGCGGCAACACCCGCACCAGCTCGCCGCTGGCCAGCGCCGCCGCGGCGGTGAAGTGCGGCAAGCAGGTGATGCCCAGGTGGCCGAGCACCGCGTTCAGGCGTACTTCGCTGTGGTTGCTGGCGAAACGGCCGCTCACCGCCACCACGCACTGCTCCGGCCCGTTGCTGAAATGCCAGCGGTGGTCGTCCGGGGTTTCGTCCAGATACAGGCAGGCATGGCGCACCAGCTCGCCCGGGTGCTGGGGTGTGCCATGGCGCTGCAGGTAGGTGGGGCTGGCACACAGCAGCTGCTGGACATTGCACAGCGGCCGACCGGCCAGGGTCGGCGGCGGCTGGTCGGTGATGCTCACCAGCAGGTCGAACTGCTCGCTGATCAAATCCGGGCTGCGGTCACTGAGGTTGAGGCTGACATCCACTTCCGGGTAGCGCTGCAGAAAATCCTCGATCAGCGGCATCACCAGAAAACGACCGAAAGCCTTGGGCACGCTCAGGCGCACCCGGCCACGCGGTTGGCTCATCAGCCGCTCGCCCACATCCAGGGCGGCCTGGGCGGCGTCGAGCATGTCCTTGCAGCGCTCGAACACCTCGCTGCCGGCTTCGCTCAGGCGCAGACGCCGTGTGGTGCGCTCCAGCAGCCGCACGCCGAGAGTCTGCTCGAGGTGGGCGATCTGCCGGCTCACCGCCGACGCCGTGCTGCCCTGCTGGCGAGCGGCAGCAGAGAAGCTGCCGGCCTCGACCACGCGCACGAAGATGGCCAGATAGGGAAGCAGTTGCGGTGTCAGATTCGTGCGCATGGGGAACAGGTCTTGTTCGGAGTTGACGGATTATCACGCTCAGGGACGCAATGGACAATGCGCGCCTCACCGATTGCAGGAAGTATCCCCATGTCCACCCTGGTTAGCCGTTCCCCTTCGCGCCTGCTGCAGGCCAGCGATGTGCTCTTGCTGCTGGTCGCCATGGTCTGGGGCACCAGCTATGGCGTGGCCAAGGAGGCGCTGGTGTTTTATCCGGTGCTGGGTTTTCTCGCCGTGCGCTTCTGCCTGACCTTTGTGATTCTGCTGCCGCAGTTGCGTGGCGAAGGGCGCCAGGCCTGGGCACCGGGGATTCCACTCGGCGGCGTGATGCTGGCGATCTTCCTGTGCGAAACCTATGGCGTGTTGCACACCTCGGCCAGCAATGCGGCGTTTCTGATCAGCCTGTGCGTGGTCATCACCCCCTTCGTCGAGTGGCTGATGTTCGACCGCCGCCCCGACTCGCGCCTGCTGCCAGCGGTGGCGCTGTCGCTGTTCGGCACCTGGCTGCTCAGCGGCGGCGTCGACCTGCAATTCAACCTCGGCGACGGCCTGATGCTGATGGCGGCGCTGCTGCGCGCCGTGCTGGTGTGCCTGACCGGGCGGCTGACCGCCCATACGCAGGTGCCCGCACTGGCGCTGACCGCGGTGCAGACCGGGGTGATCGGTGTTGGCTGCCTGCTGCTCGGCGTGATCGTCCTGCCGGGCGGTTTGCCGGCACTGCCGACAGCGCCGGCGTTCTGGATCGGCACCCTGTATCTGGTGCTGTTCGCCACGCTGTTCGCGTTCTTCGTGCAGAACTACGCGCTGCGCCGTAGCAGCCCGACCCGGGTGTCGTTGTTGATGGGCAGCGAGCCGCTGTTCGGTGCGCTGTTCGCGGTGTTGTGGCTCAGCGAGCAATTGAGCGTGCAGGCATGGATCGGTGGCTTGCTGATCGTCGCGGCCACGCTGTGGACCAGCCTGCTCAGGCGCTGAGTTGAGGTGATTGTTCGTGGTGGAAGGGGCGGGCCGCGTAGGTGAGGCGTCTTCCACCCTACGGGGCGATACCCGGTCGCACGCATGGCGCGCTCCCACAGTCAAACGCCATTGCCAGGATGCAGATGGATGGCCAGCCACAGTGCGCCGTCGCTGGTGCGCTCTACGCGGTGGGGCGTGCCGGCTGCCAGGAACAGGTGATCGCCGGCAGTCAGCTCGACAGCTTCTCCCGCTACCGTCATGCGCGCTTCGCCGCGGGCCAGCAGCACCCATTCATCCTGCTCCTGCACGTAGTCCACCGATTCGATACGTGACGAACTGAGGATGCGCTCGATCACCAGGTTGCGATGGCTGAGCAGGGTGTCGAAGCGCTCGCCCTGGGCAGGCGGCGCGCTGTCATGGAACAGATTGGCGATGGGCATCGGTCTGGGCTCGGGTTCAGCGGCGGCCGGGTCTGGGCACCCCGGCAACCAGCAGGTGGTGGTGATCACGGCAGTAGAGTTCCTCGTACCAGCCGTAATGCGGGTCGTTGCAATGGCCATGTTGCAGGCAGGCCGGCAGGTGCTTGAGGTCGCTCTTGAAATCCTCGCTCAGGGCGGCGAACAGCGAGTCCGGCTGCGGCCAGCCGGCGCGATGCGGCGCCTGGCCGAGGCGGTTGCCGCTGCTCAATTCGCGGGCCAGCACGGCGGCCAGCTCTGCGCAGAAGGTCATGACCCGCTCGGTGCCGAGCCGATTTCCCGGGCCAGGCGCTCGACCTGTTCCAGTCGCTCGACCTGATCGAGGCGCGCGCCGGGGTTCAGCGACGACCACTCCGGCCGTGCCCGGGCGACGCGCAGGGCGCCCGGCAGCTTGCCTTCGCGCCACTGGCTGTCCTGCAGGGCACCGAGGCGTACCGCTTCGACGGCCGCGTGGCCGCGTTGATCCAGCGCGGCCAGCAGGTGCTCCTGGCGCAGGGCGAGCAGGCGCAGCACGGCGTCGTCGACGGTCAGCTCGCGTTGGCCCTGGAGCTTGCCCTTGAGGCGCGAGCCGTAGTTGCGCAGGGTCTGCGCGCCACCGCCAAGCAGCGCGCCGGCCAGGGCAGCGGTGCCCAGGGTCAGGCCGCCGACCAGCAGATCGACACCAGCGCCGGCCGCTGCACCCGCCGCGGCGCCGCCACCCAGGCGGATGCCCAGCTGCCTGATGGTTTCCGGGTTGAACAGATCCTCGCCCCAGCGGCCGTCCAGCAAGGGCAGGTCATCGGCGCGGGCGTCCTCGCGGCGAAAGGCGTACAGGCGCAGCAGGGCTTCCACGCAGCGCTGTTCACGCTGGCGCACCTGAGCGCGCAGCTCCTCGATGGCGCTCTTGGCCAGCTCCGGCTGGTTGGCGACGCTGCGCCGGCAGGCGGCGCAGTCGACCAGCAATTCGGCGATCAGGCGCTTGGCGCTGCGGTGGCGGGCCACGCGCTGGGCTTCGTGATCGTCGATCAAGCGCTGCAATTGCGGGCGCGACTTCTCGTGCATCAGCGCCAGGCTTTCGTACAGGCGGCGCTCACCATCGAGCGGCGGCGCCACGCTGTCGAAGCGCACCAGGGCATGCAACCCCAGGCGCGCCAGGGCCTCACGCCAGTCGTCTTCACGGTGGTTGGCGCCCGCCACGAAGTTCAGCACCGGCAGCAGCGGCCGGCCACACATGGCCAGCACGTTCAGCTCGTCGCGGTATTTGGCCAGCACCGGCTCCCGGGCGTCGATCACATACAGCCCGGCGTCCGAGGCCTGCAGCTGGCGCAGCACCTTGGCTTCCTGCTCGAAGCGCTGGCGCGCCTCGCTGCCTTCCATAAAGCGCGCCAAGCGCGCCGGGCCGTCGAGGCGCTCGCCGGGGCGGTCCAACTGGTCGAGGTAGTCGAGCAGGGCGATGGCATCTTCCAGGCCCGGTGTGTCGTAGAGCTCCAGCAGCGCCTCGCCGTCCACCGACAGGCGTGCACCTTCGACATGGCGGGTGGTACTGGGGCGATGGGACACCTCGCCGAAGCCGACATCACGGGTCAGGGTGCGCAGCAACGAGGTCTTGCCGACGTTGGTGTGGCCGACCACGGCGAGTCGCAGGGCGGACTCAGGCGCGGGGCGAACAGTGCGCAGCAAGTCAGTCATGGCCAGTCTCCAGCCAGGTCAGGGGCGAGCTGTCCCGATGGGCCAGTTGCAGGTCGTCCAGTGCCTTGTGCCAGTCGCCAAGGCGCTCGCTGTCGAGGGTTTCGCCCTGGGGCGGCTGCAGCAGCCAGATACGGGTGGCGCCGGCGCAACGGGCCAGCTCGGCGAGCAGCGCCAGGCTGCCGCGGTCCGGCGAGCGCCGCGGGTCGCAGGCGATGGCCAGGCGCGCCGGCGGAAAGCGGGTGAGCTGGTCGAGCAATTGGCGGCGTTGTTCGCGGCTGTCGATGATGCCGGCGTCGGCCACCGACTTGGGCAGCAGCGGCGGCCAGGGGCGCCGGTCATCCAGCTCTATGGCCACCAGCAACGCACCGCTGCTGGTGTCGACGCCAGCCGCGGCCCGCACCTGATAAAGCTGCGCCGGCTCGGCATCGCAGACGCCCAGGCGCTCGCTGTTGGGTTGCAGGCGCTCGCGCAGCAGGTCGTAACCGGGCAGGTCGACGTCCAGTTGCAACTGTGCCACGCCGCTACGCCAGCGCCACAGGCACAGCAGCCCCAGCAGCAGGCGTGGCAGTACGCCATAGATCACCAGCACGCCGATCAGCCAGCCGGCCCAGGCATGGCGAGCGGCCTCCAGGGGCAGTGGGCTGTCGCCGCTGGCGCGGATGGTGGCGGCATCGGGTACCGGAAAACCGAGCAGGCCAGGCAGTGCGCCGAGGGCCTGGGTGAGGGCGACGAAGGTGTCGCCGCCCAGCAGGGTGGTTTCCCAGACGAAGCCGTAGCGGCGGGTGGAGAGCAATGCCAGGAGCATCACCAGGGCGGTGGTCAGCGCCACCAGCCATAGCCCATGGACGGCCATGCCGACCAGCCAGCGATTGAGGCGCTGGCGACGCAGCAGCAGGACCAGGGCGGGGCCGGTGTGCAGCGCGCTGGCGTCACGGGCCAGTTTCTCGCTGAGCCACAGCCACAGGCGGCCGAGCACCGCGCCGTGGCCGCCGCCAAACAGCAGGCCGAGCAGCCAGCCGAGCAACATCAGAACATGCAGGCCGAGCAGGCTGCCCAGGGCCCAGAACACGTTGACCGGCGTTTGCCCGTCGCCCAGCGCAGCTACCGCCAGGCCAGCGCCACTGGCCAGGGCCAGCAGGCCGAGCAGCAGCAGGGCCAGGCGCGCGCCTTGCAGCCAATGGCGTTGCGCCTGTTGCTGGCCATCACGTTCAGCCAGCAGCAGGGCCCGGGTTTCGATGCGGGTGGCCAGGTCACCGCCGGCCACCTGGGCGCGACGATTGGCTTCGCCGTCTTCGAGCAGGCCGGCATGTTCTTCGCGCAGGCGCACGGCCTCGCAGAGCCAGAGACGTTGCAGCTTGGGTAGGGACACGCGATCTCCCGGTGAGTGTCGGTCTCCGGGAGCATACCCGCTGCGTGGTGAATGACAACAGCTCGCAGTTAACGGCCGGCGGCCTCGCGCAGGCGCACGGCGATATCCGGCTGATCGATGAACAGCCCATCGATGCCGGTGGCCAGGAAGGCGCGCAGCTCGGCGTCGATGTCGCCGCGGGTGGCCGGGTCGCTGCCCCGTTGCAGGTCGGTGGGCAGGAACTGGTTTTCGGCGCGGAAGGTATAGGGATGCACCACCAGGCCGGCGGCGTGGGCGTCGGCGACGAAGCGCGTCGGCTCACCCAGGCTGCCGTCCTGTTTGCGTGGGATCACGTAGCCTTTGTCCGGGCCGACGCCATTGGCGTACCCGGCGACCGCCTTCAACCCGGCCGGCGTGGCCATCTGCTCGTAGGACAGCGGGTTGCCCTGCTCCACCTGATCCTGGGGCTGGCCTTTGCCGTACAGCTGCACCAGGCGCAGCGAGCCGAGCTGGCGCAGCGCCTTCAGGTTGCTGACTTCGAAGGACTGGATAAACACCGGCGCCTCTGCATCACGATAGCCGTTGCGGGCCAGTGCCTCGACCAGCGGTTTTTCCATGGCCAGGCCGAGCTTCTGGAAGTGCGCGGGGTGCTTGGTCTCGATATACAGGCCGATCTCGCGGCCCTGGCTGACCTGCAGCGCCTTCACCAGGTCGATGATTTCCTGCAGGGTCGGAATCTCGAACTGGCCATCCAGGCGGGTGTTGCCCGGGCGAATATCGGGAATCCGCTCGATGGCGCGCAGGCGTTTCAGTTCGGCCGCGGTGAAGTCCTCGCTGAACCAGCCGTCGAGCTCCACGCCATCGATGCTGGCCTTGCGTTTGCGGTCTGCGAATTCCGGGTGCTGGGCCACGTCGGTGGTCAGGCCCAGCTCGTTGTCGTGGCGGGCGAACAACTGGCCGTCCTTGCTCATCACCAGGTCCGGCTCGACATAGTCGGCGCCCTGCAGCACCGCGACCGCATAGGCGGCGAGGGTGTGCTCGGGCAGGTAACCGCTGGCGCCACGGTGGGCGATGATCAGCGGCTTGCCATCGTCGGCGCGCTTGCCGGCGGGCGCTTCCCGGGTGTCGGCATTCGCCGTGAAGGGCAGGGCGAGCAAGGCGCTGAGCAGTAGCATGCGGGGCTGGCGTAGGGGCATCGGGCATCTCTCCTGAGCGATGTTGGCTGATGGGTTGCCAACAGCCTGCACCGACAACCATGGCGTGACGATGACAATGCGGCAAGTCATGCGGGCCCATGGCGGGCTCTGCTATGCTCGCCGCCATGACCACTCGACTCCCCCTCTGCCTGATCGCCGCCCTCGCCGAAAACCGCGTGATCGGCCGCGATAACCAATTGCCCTGGCACCTGCCGGCGGACCTCAAGCACTTCAAGGCCAAGACCCTCGGCAAGCCGATCATCATGGGTCGCAAGACCTGGGATTCGCTGGGCCGGCCGTTGCCGGGCCGCCTCAATCTGGTGGTCAGCCGCCAGGCCGGCCTGACGCTCGAAGGCGCCGAAGTATTCGCCACGGTCGAGGCCGCACACCAGCGCGCCGAGGCCTGGGCCCGCGAGCAGGGCGCCGACGAGGTGATGCTGATCGGCGGCGCGCAGCTATACGAGCAGGCGCTGCCGGTTGCCGACCGCCTGTACCTGACCCGCGTGGCGCTGCAGCCGCAAGGGGATGCCTGGTTCCCGGCGTTCGACGAGGCGCAGTGGCAGCGTATCGAGCGCGACGAGCAGCCGGCCACCGAGTCGGCGCCTGCGCACAGCTTCGAGACCTGGGCACGTCTTTAACCCGCTATCGCCCTGGGGTTAAACGCGTTTCGCCGCTTCGCTGGGCTCGGCCACCTGATCACGGTCATCGATGAATTCGGTGCGCGGCGAGCCGTCAGCGTTGAGCTGGAACACGCGGCTGGGCTGGCCTTCGGCATTGAACAGCACCTGGCCGAGGCCGGCAGAATTCCACAGGCGCTCGCCTGACTTGCTGTGCTTGGGGATATGCGGGAAGACCTGCATGCGCCGGCGCTTGGTCAGCCAGTTGAGCGGCGACCAAGGCGCGTAGAGCCAGCGGTTGAGGCGATCGAAGACGTCCAGCAGGCGGCGTGGGAATTCGTTCTTCACGCCGCTGCTGGTGATCTGCCAGATGGTCGGGCCGCGCGACCGGTGCCGCACCTTGACCTCGTAGAAGAACGAGTAGTGCACATCGCCGGACAGCACCACGTAGTCCCGGGGCGTGCGCGAGTGGCGGAAGATGTTCATCATCACGCTGGCGGCGCCGCGATGGGCCATCCAGTTTTCCGCATCGACCATCAGCGGATGGCCGGCCCAGCTGAATACCCGCTGCACGGCCTCGATCAGCTTGACCCCGAACATCGGCGCCGGCGAAACGATGATGGCGCTCGGGTGGTCGAGCAGGTTCTGCTGCAGTTCGCTGAGCGCTTCCCAGTCGAGCAGGCCCGACGGCCGCCTGAGGTTGCGCTCGCTGCGCCAGCGCCGGGTGCGCGTGTCGAGTACCAGCAGCGCCGGGCTGCTGGGCAGCACGTAGTGCCAGTGCTGGAAGCCCATCAGCTGGTCGATCAGGCGATCCTGGGCCGGGCTGTCCAGGCCGACGCCTGTGGCCCGTTCGCACAGTGCCCGGGCATTGGCCAGGGGCTCGCTGAAGGCGTCGGGATCGTTGCCCCAGCCCTGGCACAGCAGGTAGCCGATCAGCGCGTTGCCGATGATGCGCTTGGAGAAGGGATGGCCGTAGGCGGTCTCCTCCCACTGGGCCGACAGGTTCCAGTCATCGGTGATGTCGTGGTCATCGAAGATCATCAGGTTCGGCAGGTGCGCCAGCACCCGCGCCACGTCACCGAGGCTGGCGACGAAGGCGGCGATGCAGGCGCGCTCGCGGTCGTAGCGCTGGGCATCCTTGGTGCTCAGCTCGGGCGCTTCGCGGTCGAGCAGCAACCAGGGCGTGGGCGACCACACCAGCAGGTACATGGCCAGCACTTCGGCCAGGGTGACCAGGTGGTTGTCGGCATTGGCGCTGGTGAAGATGGGCTTTTCGCTGCCGCCGAAGAAGCGTTCGCGCAGGGTCTCGTTGCTCTTCAGCGCGGGCAGCAGGTCGGCACGGTGGTAATAGCTGGCCGGGTGGCCATAGAGATCGGCGCTGTTATCGACGACCGCGCCTTCGAGTTTCTCGTGGTACAGGCCCAGGCGCTCGATCAGCTGGTGGATGGCGCGCAGCATCGGCCCGGCGACATCGTCGACGTACACCTGATCACCGCTGTGCATCAGCAGGGCTGGCCGTTCGCCCGGCGCATGGGGCGCCGCCAGCAGCCGATCGGCGCACAGCAGGCCATCGTTGGCGGCATGGTGTGGCTTGCGGCAGGAGCCGTGCAGCAGGTGGTCGATGCGCGAGCGCAGCACGAAGTTGGGCCGCGTCGCGCCGTCATACAGCAGGTGCGCGGCCCAGTCGGCGATACCCTGCTGGCCGTCGACCAGCAGGTCGTAAGCGATCAGCTCGTCCTGCGGCAGCGGCGTGTCGAGGTGCAGGTCGATCAGGTGGATGACCGCACGTTCGCCGACCACCAGGCGCTGGCAGGCGTCGTCGTCCAGCGGGTGATCGCGTTCGGCCCGGTCGCCCGGCGCCAGGCGCAAGGTCAGCTGCAGCGGGCGGCTGGCGACCAGCCAGAGCACCAGGCGATCGGGCTCCAGCCGGCGCAGGAGCGGGCCGGCGAGTACGCTGGGCAGGTCGATGGGGGCAGAGTCTGGCAACGGCATCCCGGGTGGTTGGCGGCCGCCGGCTCAGCCAGCCGGCCTGTGGTTCAGAGAATCAATAAGGACATGGCGCTTGGCCATTGGTTCGGCTGTCACAAAAGCTTCATGCTTCAGTGCGCGGCCTCGCGCAGTGCGTGCAGATCGAGAATCTCGATCTCGCCGTAGGTCAGTTTGACGATGCCCCGTGCCTGCAACTCCTTGAGCACGCCATTGGCGGTCTGCCGGGAGATCGCCAGCATGGCCGCCAATTGCTCCTGGGACAGGTGGATGATGCGCCGCGGGCCCTGGCTTTCGCCATAGTCCTCGGCGATCAGCAGCAGGCGCCGCGCCAGGCGTTGTGCGGCGGGCAGCAGGCTGATCTCCTCGAGCGCGATAAAGGCCAGGCGCACCTTGTGGGCCATCAGCAGGGCGAGGTCGCGCCAATAGGCGGGGTGCGTATCGAGCAGGCTCAGCAGGCCCGCCTGGGGCACATGCAGCAGGCTGCCGGCGCCTTCGGCAACGGCGTCGTGGGTACGCGGCTGGCCGTCGAACAGGGCGATCTCACCGAACCAATGCGGCGCTTCCACCAGCACCAGCAGCGCCTCCTTGCCGTCGGCATCCACACTGCCGACGCGCATGGCGCCGTTGAGCACGGCATACAGCCCGCTGGGTGCGTCGCCGCGGCTGAACAGGCGTTGCCCGGCCTCCAGGTTCAGCCGCCGGCCCTGGCTCAGCAGCGCCTGCTGCAAGGGCGCCGGCAACGCGGCGAACCATTGGCCCTGAAGCAGGGTGTCGCGCAGATCGGTCATGGGAATTCCGCTTTGTCGGCTAGCTGACAGTGCTGGCGTGCGTGCCGCGCCATGATGAGGCGGTACGCACCCCGAGAGGATAACAACAATGAAAACCCTGGTGGATCACCTCGCCCAATACGCGGCCTACCACCGCGACCGGCGCAATATCGTCACCCACTTCGTCGGTATCCCGATGATCGTGCTGGCCGTCACCGTGCTGCTGTCGCGCCCGGGAATTGTTGTGGGCGGCCTGTGGCTGTCGCCGGCGACCCTGGCTGCGCTGCTGAGCACGCTGTTCTATCTGCGCCTGGACCTTCGTTTCGGGGCGGTGATGGGCGCCTTGCTGGGCTTGTGCCTGTGGTTCAGCGCCGGGCTGGCGATGGCCGGTACGGCGCTGTGGCTGAGCATGGGGCTGGGGCTGTTCGTGGTCGGCTGGATCATCCAGTTCATCGGCCATTTCTACGAAGGCCGCAAGCCGGCGTTCGTCGACGACCTCACCGGGCTGATCATCGGGCCGCTGTTCGTGGTCGCCGAAGCGGCCTTTCTCCTCGGCCTGCGCCAGGAGGTCGAGCATGAAGTGGTCGAACGTGCCGGGCCGACCTGCATACGTGAGCGCAAGGTGGCCTGAGAACCTGTTCAAAGTCTGCTGCGCGTCGGCACTGCTGCGTTAAAAAACAGGCTGGATTGCCAGCCCAGTCGGACTGCTCATTTACAGCTCGTAAAGTCGGGCGCGACTCCGACCGGTCCTCGCCTGTTTTTGTGGGGCCGCCTAGGCCTTGCATTGCTCTAGCTCGCGAGATTTTGAACAGGCTCCAAGAGAAAGCAGCGTTTGTGGGATATTGTGGTGGCGGGCGCTTGGTCTTTGCCCGCAAGTCGCGTCAACAGGAACTGGGCAATTACGCCGAGTCAGAGGTTCCCGCAACTCCTGTGGGAACGGCCCATGGCCGTGATTTCGCGGGCATGGCCCGCTCCCACAAAGTTGGGCAGTTCGCCAAGCCAGGGATCTTCCGCGTTCTCCTTGAATCGTCCCATGGTCCCTGATGGCGAAGGCGTAAATGAAAACGCCCTGGCTGCGTGGCCAGGGCGTTCTCGCCTGCGGCTCTTGTTACACGCCGGTGCTCACCGGCTTGCCGCCCTTGGGCTTGAAGTACAGGGTGGTGCCGCGGGCGAGGTTGTCGAGGCTGAGGTGATCCTTGGCGACTTCGGCTTCGATCAGCTCGTCCTGGCCCTCGACCTTCAGGGTGATGCGGGTGATGGCGCCAAGCAGGCGGATGTCCCGTACCTCGCCGGCCTGGTGACCGTCCAGCGCCTCGCTGGACAGGCTCACTTCGTGGGGGCGGAACAGCACATGATGATCGTCGCCGACGTACAGGCGGTTGGCATCACCGAGGAAGTGGTAGACGAAGTCGCTGGCCGGCTTCTCGTACACCTCGGCCGGCGAGCCGATCTGCTCGACCACGCCCTTGTTCATCACCACGATGCGGTCGGCCACTTCCATGGCTTCTTCCTGGTCGTGGGTGACGAACACGCTGGTCAGGTGCACTTCCTCGTGCAGGCGCGCCAGCCAGCGGCGCAGCTCCTTGCGCACCTTGGCGTCGAGGGCGCCGAAGGGCTCGTCGAGCAGCAGCACCTTCGGTTCCACCGCCAGGGCGCGGGCCAGGGCGATGCGCTGGCGCTGGCCACCGGAGAGCTGCTCCGGGTAACGGTCGGCCAGCCAGTCGAGCTGCACCAAGCCGAGCAGGTCATGGACCTTCTTCTTGATGGTGCTCTCGTTGGGGCGCTCGCCCTTGGGCTTCATGCGCAGGCCGAAGGCGACGTTGTCGAACACCGTCATGTGGCGGAACAGGGCGTAGTGCTGGAACACGAAACCGACCTTGCGATCACGCACGTCGTGCTCGGAGACGTCTTCGCCGTGGAACACGATGTTGCCGCTGTCCGGGGTTTCCAGGCCGGCGATGATGCGCAGCAGGGTGGTCTTGCCGCAACCGGACGGGCCGAGCAGGGCGACCAGCTCGCCGCTCTGGATGTTCAGGTTGATGTTGTTGAGCGCGTTGAACTGGCCAAAGTGCTTGTTGATGCCGCTGACTTCGATACTCATGGTGTCTACCTGTGTCTGTCTGGCCGGTTCGCGCAGGGGGCGCGGCGCCGGCAAAAGGGGTTCAATCGTCGTTCGCCTTGAGCTGGCGGCTCAGGCGCGCTTCGCTCCACTGGCGCAGCAGCAGCACGATCAGGGCCATCACCAGCAGCAGGATGGCCACGCTGAACGCGGCGACCATGTTGTATTCGTTGTAGAGAATCTCGATATGCAGCGGCAGGGTGTTGGTGTAGCCGCGGATGTGCCCGGAAACCACCGATACCGCCCCGAACTCGCCCATTGCCCGGGCCGTACACAGCACCACGCCGTAAATCAGCGCCCATTTTACGTTAGGCAGCGTGACATGCCAGAACATCTGCCAACCGTTGGCGCCGAGCAGGCGCGCGGCCTCCTCCTCGGTGGTGCCCTGTTCCTCCATCAGCGGGATAAGCTCGCGGGCGACGAAGGGAAAGGTCACGAAGATGGTCGCCAGCACGATGCCCGGCACGGCGTAGACGATCTGCAGGTTGTGGTCCTGCAGGTAGGGCGCGAGAAAACTCTGCGAACCGAACAGCAGCACGTAGATCAGGCCGGCGACCACCGGCGATACCGAGAAGGGCATGTCGATCAGGGTGATCAGCAGGCTCTTGCCGCGGAACTCGAACTTGGTCACCGCCCAGGCGGCGGCCACGCCGAACACCAGGTTGAGCGGCACCGAGATGGCGGTGGCCAGCAGGGTCAGCTTGAGTGCGGAAATGGCGTCCGGCTCGCTGATGGCTTCCCAGAAGAATGCCAGGCCACGGCTCAGGCCCTGGCTCAGCACGATGTACAGCGGCAGCAGCAGGATCACTGCGAATACCGCCCAGGCCACGACGATCAGGGCGATGGCGCCGGGGGAGCGGCTCGCTGGGCGCGCCGCGTTCTTGCCAAGGGTTGCAAGGCTCATGACGGGCTCCTCAGAGTTGCGGCTGGATGCGGCGCTGCAGGATGTTGATCAGCAGCAGCAGGATGAACGAGACCACCAGCATGATCACGCCGATGGCGGTGGCGCCCGGATAGTCGTACTGGTCCAGCTTGGAGACGATCAGCAGCGGCAGGATCTCGGTCTTCAGCGGTATGTTGCCGGCGATGAACACCACCGAGCCGTACTCACCCACGCCACGGGCGAAGGCCAGGGCGAAACCGGTCAACCAGGCCGGCAACAGGCTGGGCAGCAGCACATGGCGAAATACCTGGAACGGCTTGGCGCCCAGGCAGGCAGCGGCCTCTTCGACTTCCTTGGGAATATCGGCCAGGACCGGCTGCAGGGTGCGCACCACGAACGGCAGGGTCACGAACACCAGGGCCAGGGTGATGCCCAGGGGCGTGTAGGCGATCTTGAACGGGAACAGCGAGCCGATCAGGCCATTGGGCGCGTAGAGCGCGGTCAGGGCGATGCCGGCCACGGCGGTGGGCAGGGCGAACGGCATGTCGACCATGGCGTCGATCAGGCGCCGGCCGGGAAAGGTGTAGCGCACCAGGACCCAGGCGATGATGGTGCCGAGAATGCCGTTGAGCAGGGCCGCGGCCAGGGCGGTGCCGAACGACAGCTTCAGGGAGAACTGCAGCTGGCGATTATTGAGCAGGCTCCACCACTGTTCGGCGGACAGCTGCATGGAGAACAGGAACATGGCGCCCAGGGGGATCAGCACGATCAGCGCCAGGTAGGTAAGCGTGTAGCCCAGAGTCAGCCCGAAGCCGGGTATGACCGAGGAAGTTCGACGAGACATGGTGAGTCCTTTTGCTCAGGTCCACGGCAAAGCCCGTCGCTCCACGGGGAGTGACGGGCGCGATCGATCAGCTGAACTTACTGGTTGATCTTCTGGAAGATGTTGTCGAACACGCCGCCGTCATCGAAGTACTTCGGTTGCGCCTTGGCCCAGCCACCGAAGTCCTTGTCGATGGTGACCAGCTCCAGCTCCTTGAACTGGTCCTTGAATTCGGCCGCCACCTTGGCGTCACGGGGGCGGTAGAAGTTCTTCGCGGCGATGCGCTGACCTTCCTCGCTGTACAGGAACTGCAGGTAGGCTTCGGCGGCCTTGCGGGTGCCCTTGCGGTCGACGTTCCTGTCGACCACGGCCACCGGCGGCTCGGCGAGGATCGACAGCGACGGGGTGACGATTTCCAGCTGATCGCCGCCTTCTTCGGCCAGCGACAGGTAGGCTTCGTTCTCCCAGGCCAGCAGCACATCGCCCAGGCCACGCTGCACGAAGCTGATGGTCGCGCCACGGGCACCGGTGTCGAGCACCGGCGCGTGGCGGTACAGCTCGGTCACGTATTCCAAGGCCTTTTCGTCGCTGCCGTATTTCTTCTTGGCGTACGCCCAGGCGGCCAGGAAGTTCCAGCGCGCGCCGCCTGAGGTTTTCGGGTTCGGGGTGATGATTTCCACGCCATCCTTGACCAGGTCATCCCAGTCCTTGATGCCTTTCGGGTTGCCCTTGCGCACCAGGAACACGATGGTCGAGGTGTACGGCGTGCTGTTGTCGGCCAGGCGTTTCTGCCAGTCCTTGTCGATCAGCGGCTGGTTGAGGTTCAGCGCGTCGATGTCGCCGGACAGCGCCAGGGTCACCACGTCGGCCTGCAGGCCGTCGATCACCGCGCGGGCCTGCTTGCCGGAGCCGCCGTGGGACTGCTGGATGGTCAGCGGCTCGTTGCCCAGTTCCTGCCAGTGCTTGTTGAAGGCCTTGTTGTACTCCACGTACAGCTCACGGGTCGGGTCGTAGGACACGTTGAGCAGGGTCTGGGCGGCGACCGGGCCGGCAACCAGGGCGCTGGCAAGTGCAGCGAGTGCGAAACGGCGGATGGACATGTTGAAGCTCCTAAATGCTGAATACGTGTCTGGCGGTGCGATGTCTGCTCTCTAGGCCGGCATTCGCGGGTTACATCGGCAGCACGGGTAACGGCTCATGCGGGCGGCCCGTGGTCGGGTGGCGAAAGGCGCTCAGGCGTTCTTGCTGCCAGGCTGCTGGAGACGGAATTTCTCCTTGCGCTCGATCTGTACCACCTGGCCGTTGTGCACGGTGATTTCCACCGAACCGAACTTGAGGCCGTTCAGGGCGCTTTGGATCTCGCGCAAGATGGTGGCGTCATCCTGGCCTTCCAGATTGCGAAGCGTGGCGGTCATGGTTTTGGCTCCTTGCCCTCGAATCGTGGTGCGACGGCTGTCGGTGGCGGGGCGTGGAGCGGATACTAAGCAGACAGAAATATTCTTAAAAATACTGTTTAAGAACATTTATATATCTTTTAAGCATATGCGAGTGTTTTGCTTCTACCAGTCGACGAACCGTATTAGGGAATAAGAAAATAAGTTCTTATTCTTTTTACATCGGATTTTGCCCTCGTACACTGCAAGCCATGTAGATACGGAGGGCGCTCTATGCGCGGTGAACGCTCTATGCGCGGTGAAGCGGTTCGCTACCTGATCGTCCCTGGCTGGCAGGGCTCGGGTGATGACCATTGGCAGAGCCACTGGCAACGCAGCCTGCCCAATAGTGCGCGGGTCGAGCAGCTGGACTGGCTGGCGCCACGCCAACAGGACTGGATCGCTGCGCTGGAACGGCAGATCGCTGCCGATCCGCGCCCGGCGATCCTGATCGCCCACAGCCTGGGTTGCGTCACCGTCGCCCGCTGGGCTGCTCAAGCGTCGACGGAATCCATACGCCGCGTGCGCGGCGCGCTGCTGGTGGCGCCGGCCGACGTGGAGCGCCCCAACTGCCCGGAGGCCCTGCGCAACTTCGCGCCGATCGCACGCCAGGCGCTGCCATTTCCCAGTCAGTTGGTGGGCTCCGACAACGACTCGGCCGCCAGCGCCGCACGTGCCATCGAATTGGCCCGAGATTGGGGCAGCGAAGTCGCCATTCTCAGCGGTGCCGGGCACATCAACGTGAAATCCGGTCACCAGCGTTGGGATCAGGGTTTCGCTTACCTGTTCCGCCTACAGAGCCGCATCGAACAGCAGTTGCGCCTGCGTGCCTGATCGGTAGCCGCTGCCTGGCCTTTTGCGGCCTCACCGTCATGGAGAGTCATGTATGAGCCCGTCTACGGCAGCTGACCCGTCGCTGCTGATTTTTCCCGACGCCGACAAGAGCCCGCTGAGCATTCGTGCCAAGGCGCTGGTATTCATCGACCCGCGTACCCGGAAGCTGCGTGAGGAGGTCGAGCGCCTCGCCGGCTTGCCAGTGCCGATCCTGATCGAGGGTGAAACCGGTACGGGCAAGGAGCTGTTGGCCCGCCATATTCATCGCTCCAGTGAGCGCCCCGGCCTGTTCGTGGCCCTGAGTTGCAGCGGCCTGAGCCCCAACCATGGCGAGGCCGAGTTGTTCGGCTACACCGCGGGTGCCCATCAAGGTGCGCCGAGCAGCCGCGCCGGCTGGCTGGGTTCGGCCAATGGCGGCACCCTGTATCTGGACGAGATCGCCGACCTGCCGTTGCCCTTGCAGACGCAGTTGCTGGGCGTGCTGGAAACCGGCGAAGCCTGGCGTGTCGGGGCATCGGCGCCGACGCCGGTGGATGTGCGGCTGGTTGCGGCCACCAGCATCGACCTGTGGCGGGCAGTCGAGGTCGGCAAGTTCGACGAGCGCCTGGCCCATTACCTCAGTGATGGCCACCTGGCGTTGCCGCCGTTGCGCGAGCGGGTCGGTGATGTACTGCCACTGGCCGAGTACTTTCTCGGCATCTACACCCAGCGTTTGCGCCTGCCCCTGCCGAGCATCACGCTGGCTGCCCAGCGGGTGCTGGAGCGGCATGACTGGCCAGGCAATACCCGCGAGTTGGAGAACGTGGTGCATTTTGCCCTGCTGGTCTGCAGCGGCGAGGAACTCGACGCACGCCACCTCAACCTGCCGGCCGCGCCGCCTTTGCAACGGGTCGAGCATGCTCTCCAGCAATTGCTCGATGAAGGCGATGCCGGGCAGTTGGCCGCGTTGCGTGAGTTGCTACGACGTGCCGAGCAGCGAATTGCAGTTTGATGGGCGCGCCGTAACCCACCAATGGTGCAACACGTGATATCGGCTGGCGGGCTACGCGGCGCGTCGGGATCGCGGCTATTCCAATACCTGGCTTGGCGCCGCTCCACCCACCCTACGGATGGAGCCGTGTGGTGATCCTGTGGGAGCGCGCCATGCGCGCGAACGCTTCGCTGGCATGGACTAGGTGGCGCCGCCCGCTCCCTCGCACGTCTGCGTTCGTAGCCTGGGTTGAGCGCAGCGATACCCAGGTTTCTCTACGCGATACGCCTAGGACGCCAGCAGCGACACCGACTTGACCTGCACCCACAGCGGCTGTCCGGCGCGGATAGCCAGTCCATCGAAGGAGTAGCGGGTGATGCGCGCGATGATGCGCTGGTCGCCCAGCTGCAGTTCCACCAGGCGGTGCGCCGCATTGGGCAGGTCGAACCAGCGTTCGACCGTTGCCGGCAGCAGGTTGAGCACGCTGCTGTCGCGGGCCTGCTGCAGGCTCAGGCTGATGTCCCGCGCCTTGATCTTGATGCGCACCCGACGGCCCGCCGGCAATGGCGCGTGGGCCAGGCGCAGGCAGGCGGTGCTGCCCGGAAGACGGATGTCGAGCAGGTCGTACTGGGCGTCGTGGCGCTCGACCTGGCCGTCGATCACCGTTTCGGCATCGTCCTCGAAGATGAACGGCAGGTCGCTGCGGATCAGGGTTTCCTTGAGCGGCCCGCTGGCCGTCACCCGGCCTTCGTCGAGCAGCACCAGGTGATCGGCCAGGCGCGCCACCTCGTCCGGGGCGTGGCTGACGTAGAGAATCGGAATGTCGAGCTCGTCGTGCAGGCGTTCCAGGTAGGGCAGCACCTCGCGCTTGCGCTTGAGATCCAGCGCCGCCAGGGGTTCGTCCATCAGCAGCAGGCGCGGGCTGGTGAGCAGGGCGCGGGCCATGCCGACGCGCTGGCGCTCGCCACCGGACAGCCGCTGCGGCAGGCGCTCGAGCAGGTGCTCGATGCCGAGCAGCTCGACTGCCTGCTCGAAGGGCACGCGGCGTTCGGCCCTGGCGATGCGCTTGAAACCGAACTCGAGGTTGCGCCGCACCGACAGGTGAGGGAACAGGTTGGCATCCTGAAACACGTAGCCGACCGGGCGCTGGTGGGCCGGTCGCCAGATGCCGCTGGCGCTGTCCTGCCAGGTGTCGCCATTGATTCGCAGGTAACCGCTGCCCGCGCGTTCCAGGCCGGCGACGCAGCGCAGCAGGGTGGTCTTGCCGGAGCCGGAATGACCGAACAGGGCGCTGACTCCGCGACCGGGCAGGTGCAGGTCGACCTCCAGGGTGAAGCCCGGGTGAGCCAGTGTGAAGCGTGCCTGTATCTGCTTGTCGCTCATATCCAGGCCTTCTGCCCGCGCCGGTTACTGGAGTAGAGCGCCAGCAGCACCAGGAAGGAGAACGCCACCATGCCGCCGGCCAGCCAGTGGGCCTGGGCGTACTCCATGGTTTCCACGTGGTTGTAGATCTGCACCGAGGCCACCTGGGTCTTGCCGGGAATATTGCCACCGATCATCAGCACCACGCCGAATTCGCCGACGGTGTGGGCGAAGCCTAGGATCGCCGCGGTGAGAAAGCCCGGCCTGGCCAACGGTAGCACCACGCTGAAGAAGGTATCCCAGGGCCGGGCGCGCAGGGTGGCGGCCGCCTCCAGCGGCGCGCGGCCGATGGCTTCGAAGGTGTTCTGCAGGGGCTGCACCACGAACGGCAGGGAATAGAACACCGAGCCGATCAGCAGCCCCGTGAAGGTGAAGGTCAGGGTGCCCAGGCCAAGGGCCTGGGTCAGTTGGCCGAAAAAGCCATTGGGCCCCATGCTGATCAGCAGGTAGAAGCCGATCACCGTCGGCGGCAGTACCAGGGGCAGGGCGACAATGGCGCCAATCGGCCGCTTCAGCCAGGACCCGGTGCGCGCCAGCCACCAGGCGATGGGCGTGCCGACCAGCAGCAACAGCACGGTGGTCAGGGTCGCCAGCTCCAGGGTGAGGAGAATGGCGGCGAAGTCATTGGGGCCCAGGGGCATTCGGTGGCCTTTCAAGAGTTGGTGGTGAGACGGGGGCCAGAGTCGGCAGCCGATCTTCCAACGCAGGTTCCGGCATTGCAAATGGAGGGCTGTAAAAAGGCAGAAGCGGCCGCTCCCAGCGTAGGGTGGACAACGCTCTTTTTGTCCACCATTGCGATCGCAGAGCGGTGGACGGGTCGGGCCGCGTAGGTAAAGCGTCGTCCACCCTACGAAAGGCCACTTGCGCCACATAGCAGCCCCTTGCTGCATCGACCCGCAGGAGATTCCGACATGCTCTCTAGAGCTGGTAACCGTAGGCCTTGATGATTTCCGCGGCTTTCGGCCCTTTCAGGTACTCGACCAGCGCCTTGGCGGCTGGGTTGGCTTCGCCCTTCTTGAGGATCAGCGCATCCTGGCGGATCGGCTGGTACATCGCTTCGGGTACCACCCAGGCCGAACCGCTGCTGATCTGGCCGTCCTTGTAGACCTGGGACAGGGCCACGAAGCCCAGCTCGGCGTTGCCGGTAGACACGAACTGCAGCGCCTGGGTGATGTTCTGGCCTTCGACGATCTTGCCCTTGACTGCCTCGCTCAGGCCCAGCTTGTCGAGGGTCTGGGTGGCGGCCAGGCCGTAGGGCGCCGCCTTCGGGTTGGCGATGGCCAGGTGCTTGAAATCGCCTTTGCCGAGCACCGCACCCTGGCCATCGACGAAGCCTTCCTTCGGCGACCACAGCACCAGGCTGCCGATGGCGTAGGTGAAGCGCGAGCCCTCCAGGCTCTGGCCTTCCTGCTCGAGCTTGGCGGGGGTGCTGTCATCGGCGGACAGGAACACCTCGAAGGGGGCGCCATGGCTGATCTGCGCATAGAACTGCCCGGTGGCGCCGTAGGACGCCTGCACGCTGTGCCCGGTGTCCTGCTCGAAGGCGCTGGCGATGGCCTGCATGGGCGCGGTGAAGTTGGCCGCCACAGCGACCTGAACCTGATCGGCAAGGGCATTGCCCGCCATGGCGAAGCTGGCGCAAAGGGTGAGAAGCGAACGAACGAGGCGGTGGCGCATGGGGGCTCCTGAGCGAAGGGCCGCGAGAGGCGGCCACTGGCGATACCGCTATATACAAAAATATACGGCGGTAGGGAAGCCAAACCGTCAGGTATCGAGCGACAGGGGTGTCGAAAGGGCAGAAACAAGAATGCCAGTCAGCGCACTGACTGGCATTTGTCGAAGCGACGGGGAGCGGGCGTCAGCTTATTTCAGCCACTCGGCCACGCGATCCGGGTTCTTCTCGATCCACTGCTTGGCCGCTTCGTCCGGCTTCACGCCGTCGCGGATGGACAGCATCACCGCGCCGACTTCCTCGGCGCTCCAGGAGAGCTTCTCCAGGAAGGCGGCGGCTTCCGGTGCCTTGGTTTTCAGGCTTGGGTTGGCGACGGTGTCGACGTGCTCGGCTTCACCAAAGACGTTCTTCGGGTCTTCCAGGAAGCGCAGCTTCCATTGCGCGAACATCCAGTGCGGAATCCAGCCCGTCACCACGATCGGCTTCTGGGATCGTTCCGCGCGGGTCAGGGCGGTGGTCATGGCCGGCCCCGAGCTTGGCATCAGCTTGATGCTCTTAAGGTCGTATTCCTTGATCGCTTCTTCGGTGCGGCGCATCACGCCGGCGCCGGCATCGATACCGGTGATCTTGCCATCGAAGTCCTTGGCGTACTTCTCCAGGTCGGCGATGGTCTTGGCTTCCACGTACTCAGGCACGATCAGGCCGATCTTGGCGCCGTCGTAGTTGGTGCCCAGCACGGTGACCTTGTCCTTGAGCTTCTCGTAGTACTCGCCGTGGGTGGCCGGCAGCCAGGCGGACAGGGTGGCGTCCAGGTCGCCGCGGGCGATGCCCTGCCACATGATCGCCGGTTCCACCGGCTGCAGGGTCACGTCGTAACCGAGCTTGGTCTTGAGGATTTCACCCGCGACATGGGTGACTGCGACGCTGTCGTCCCAGCCGTTCACGTAGCCGATCTTGAGGGCCGGCTTGTCGGCGGCCATGGCACCGGACATGCCCAGGGCCAGGGCGGCGGCACCGAGGCTCTGCAGGCAGAGGCGTTTGAAATTGTGCATAGGTCTTGCTCCGTCAGTGAGTGGCAGTTCAGGTGGTTTACTGGCTCGTTCTGATCGCGGGCCTTGCGGCACCAGCTGTGCAGAGCAGGGCATCGCCCTGTTGGCACCGGCGCTGGGGGCTCGGGCCCCCGGCTGACAGGCGATGCGTGCCGCGTCGCCTGCCGTACCTGACCCGCCCAGGCGCAGGCGGGTCGCGGTGAGTGCGGGCTCAGAGCCCGACGAATTTCTTCACGGCGGCCGCACCGTCCTGGCCGTCGAAGGTGGTCACGCCTTGCAGCCAGGCGTCGAGCACCTGCGGGTTGGCCTTGATCCATTGCTTGGCGACGTCGGCGGGGTCCTGCTTGTCGAGGACCTTCTCCATCAGCTGGCTTTCCATCTCGACGTTGAACTGCAGGTTGTTCAGCAGCTTGCCGACGTTGGCGCAGCGCTCCTCGTAGTCGGTGGGCACCACGGTGTAGACCTTGGCGGCACCGTAGTCCGGGCCGAACACGTCATCGCCACCGGACAGGTAGGTCATGTCGTACTGGGTGTTCATCGGGTGCGGCGCCCAGCCGAGGAACACCACCGGCTCCTTCTTGCGGATCGCGCGCTGTACCTGGACGAGCATGCCGGCTTCGCTGGACTCGACCATCTTGAAGTCGCCCAGGCCGAACTTGTCGCCCTTGATCATGCCGTCGATCAGCAGGTTGCCGTCGTTGCCCGGCTCGATGCCGTAGATCTTGCCACCCAGCTGATCCTTGAACTTGGCGATGTCCTGGAAGCTCTTCAGGCCCGCTTCGGCGGCGTAGGTCGGCACCGCCAGGGTGTACTTGGCGCCTTCCAGGTTGGGCTTGGCCAGCACCTTGACGCTGTTGTCCTTGGTGAACGGCTCGATCACCGAATCCATCGAGGGTGCCCAGTAGCCGAGGAACACGTCGATCTGCTTGTTCTTCACACCGGTAAAGGCGATCGGCACCGAGGCCATGGTCTTGCGTGGCGTGTAGCCCAGGCCTTCGGTCAGGGTCATGGCCACGCCGGTGGTGGCGGCGATATCCGCCCAGCCGATTTCGGCGAAACGCACCTGCTTGCAGCTCGCCGGCTCCTGGGCCCAGGCGCCCTGGGCCAGAGCGCAGGACAGCAGGCCGACACCCGCTGCTTTGTGGAATATGTTCATCCGCGAATCCTTGTGTGATTTAGAGGATGCTGAGTATGGCCTTTTACTGGCGCTGCAGTCGCGCACTCAGCCAGCTCAGCCAACCCGCGCGGTTTGCGGCGGTCTGCGGTGTACCGAAGCTTTCGGTGATGCGGTCGAGGATGATCGCCAGCAGCACCACGGCCATGCCGCTTTCGAAGCCCAGGCCGATGTCCAGGCGCTGGATGCTCGCCAGCACGTCGTTACCGAGGCCGCCGGCACCGACCATCGAGGCGATGATCACCATCGACAGGGCCATCATGATGGTCTGGTTGACGCCCGCCATGATCGACGGCATGGCGTTGGGCAGCTGCACCTTGAACAGCAGTTGGCGACTGTTGCAGCCGAACGACTGGCCGGCCTCGACGATTTCCTTGTTGACCTGGCGGATGCCCAGGCTGGTGAGGCGCACCGCCGGCGGCATGGCGAAGATCACCGTGGCGATGATGCCGGGCACCCGGCCGAGGCCGAACAGCATGGCCGCCGGAATCAGGTAGACGAATGCCGGCATGGTCTGCATGAAGTCGAGGATCGGCCGGATGATGGTCGACACGCGCTCGCTCTTGGCCGCCCAGATGCCCAGCGGAATGCCGATCAGCAGGCTGATCAGGGTCGCCGAGAAGGTCAGGCCGAGGGTCACCACGGTCTGCTCCCAGAAGCCGGTCATCACGATCAGCACGAAGGCCACGGTGGTGAACAGCGCGAAGCGAAAGCCGATACGCCACAGGCCCAGGGCCACGAAGATGGCGATCAGCAGCCATGCCGGCGGCAGCATCAGCACGTTCTCGATCGCTTCGGAGAAGCCGCTGACCACGCTGCCCATGCTGTCGAACACGCCGCTGTAGTTGTCCAGCATGTGCTGAACCGCGTCGTTCACCCAGCTGCCCAGATCCAGTTTCTCGCTCATGTCATTCTCCCTGCAGGCGGGTCAGGAGGCGGCCCTTGCTGATGGCACCGCTGTAATGGCCATCCTGGTCGACCACCGGAATTGGACCCTCGTTGTCCACCAGGCGGTTGATCACCTGATCCAGTGGCAGGTCTTCGGGAACCGGGCTGATGGCTTTCAGCACGTCGCCATCGAGCGCCGGGGAGTCGCCGCCTTCGACCAGCAGGGCGATCTTCTCCAGGCTGATGGAGCCGCGGAACTTGTTGTCTTCGTCGACGATGAAGGCGTAGTGCTTGTCCTGCGCCTGCAGCTCACGGCACACGGTCTGCGCGTCGGGCGCCTTGCCGTTGTGCACGTACACCGGCACGCTGTTGGCCTTCAACTGGCCTGCAGTGAGATAGCGGCTGGTGTCGACAGTATCGAAGAAGTTGCGCACATAGTCGTTGGCGGGATTGTCGATGAGCTCCTGCGGCGTACCGACCTGAACGAGCTTGCCGCCCTCCATGATGCCGATGCGGTTGCCGATGCGCATCGCTTCCTCGATATCGTGGGACACGAAGATGATGGTGCGGCGGTGGGTCTTCTGCAGTTCCAGCAGGATGTCCTGCATTTCCCGGCGCTTGAGTGGATCGAGGGCGGAAAAGGCCTCGTCCATGATGATCATCGACGGGTCGACCGCCAGGGCACGGGCCAGGCCGACCCGCTGCTGCATGCCGCCCGAGAGCTCATGGGGAAATTTGCCGGCGAAGGTGTCCAGGCCGACCTGCTTGAGCACCTGCATGGCGCGTTCTTCACGTTCCTTGCGGCCCTTTCCGGCCACTTCGAGACCAAAGGCCGCATTTTCGAGAACGGTGCGCGAGGGCATCAGGGCGAAGGACTGGAAGACCATGCTCATGTCGCGACGACGCAGATCGATGAGCTGGTCCTTGGGGAGTTTGGCGACGTTCTGGCCGTCGATGTAGACATTGCCGGCGGTGGGTTCGACCAGCCGGTTGATCAGGCGGATCAGGGTGGATTTACCCGAGCCGGAGAGGCCCATCAGGACGAAGATCTCGCCCTCTTCGACGCTGAACGACACGTCACTGACGCCGATCACGGCGCCCTTTTCAGCGAGGATCCTGTCCTTGCTCCAGCCTTGCTTGAGCAGGTCGATGGCATCTTGCGGCTTGTCGCCGAATACCTTGTAGAGGTTTTCGACGACGATTTTTCCAGACTGCATGGGATGGTTCCCCTTCAGTAGACATCAGAGCAGTCACAGGCAACTTGCCGAGCGCCCACCGGGCACCCGTCATGCAGTGCAGACTGTTCTTGCTTGTGGGTATATACACGGTTCCTGGGTTTGGACAGCGTTCTGTCACATGGCGTTCTGCAGGCACTCGAGCGCGCCCCAGAGCGGTTGCCGAGGCAAACGCCATAGGTGGACGGGACGAATGATGTAATGCGTTGCCGTGCTGCAAACTGCTTTCCAAACCCTCTGGCAGTGTTACGAAGCCCAATCCTTTGGGTATTCACACCTCATCCGAGATGCGCGTACATCCGAAATTTCTTGTTGGGCTGGCGCCCTGTTGCGGTAGCCAGCACTTATCTGTTCTTCGGTCCGGAGCGGAGGGCCCCAGTCTGCCTCCCTGGTCAAGAGCGGCAGCGACGAAATCGGCTGACTCAACGATATAGTCTTGCGGTCGTGGCAATTATCGAATTACGACCCTGACGTGTTGGGCGACGACACGAAGCCGTCACCTAAAAAACCATAACAGATTCTTTCCGCTCTTGGCCAAGGCTGCAGGCCGCGCATGGCGTGGTTTTCAGCCTTCAGGACGAGTGAAGGCCAGGAGCCATGCGGGCTACAGCAAATTTAAAAAAAACGTATGTAAAGCTGTTGGTAGGGAGCAGAAAGCGTATCAGTTTCGGTCGTTTTCGAGCCGTTCAATGGCGTCTTCCAGCGTCGAAGGGCAAATAATTGGCGGTGGTTTTCATCTAGCCGCCGGTGCTTTTCCGGCAGTCATCGCACTCGCCATCGCCTGTAACCGGGGAGCGATCGGCCAGCCGATGGAAATGCGTGGATGCCCCATGGCAGTGAGCATTTTTTGCTCAGCGCGGCGGGCTTTCGCCAGCTTGTGGTGCATGGGTGCTTTGGCGATATGTCACCTAAGTGACCGTTCAGTCATTTTCTTGTCGTACTGCTCGGTTACCCCCTGCAGACTGTGCGGAAACACTGTTACGCCAGCCACTGCTACCAAAATGCTCAAGCCCTTGTGGCATGGCACATTGCGCCCTTTTCCCCTTGCCGTTTCAGGGGCCTCCAAGGCCCCGCCAACCAACCTTTCCAGCTACCGCCAACTCTTGTTTGAACGGGCGTTCAATGTCGGCATGGCCTTTGCGTTATACAGGCCATCTGCTTGACTGCCAGTCGGGCGTAATTACAAGAAAACAGAGCCTCGCCATGAAGGCTCATAACCTGGTTAGCGTGAGGGTTCATCGATGTCCCAGTTCAATCAGGGAGCGCAGCTCCATAGTCGTGTTCCCCAGTCCATCGGCTTTCTCCTGCTGGACAACTTCACCCTGATTTCCCTGGCATCGGCCGTCGAGCCCCTGCGCATGGCCAACCAGCTCTCCGGCAAGGAGCTGTATCGCTGGTACACCCTGACCCTCGACGGCCAGCCGGTGTGCGCCAGCGACGGCCTGAAGATCACCCCCGATGCCAGTACCGCCAGCGCCCCGGCGCTCAGTGCGGTGATAGTCTGCGGCGGCGTGGACATTCAGCGCAGCGTCACCCGCGACCACGTGCAGTGGCTGCAGGCCCAGGCCCGCCAGGGCCGGCAGATGGGCGCGGTGTGTACCGGCAGCTGGGCGCTGGCCAAGGCCGGGTTGCTCGATGGCTACGATTGCAGCGTGCACTGGGAATTTCTCGCCGCCATGCAGGAGGCGTTCCCCCGCGCCGCCATTACCACGCGGCTGTTCTCCATCGACCGCAACCGCAATACCTCGTCCGGCGGCACTGCGCCGATGGACATGATGTTGCACCTGATCGGCCGCGAGCATGGCCGCGAACTGGCGGCGGCGATCTCCGAGATGTTCATCTACGAGCGCATCCGCAACGAGCAGGATCACCAGCGCGTGCCACTCAAGCACATGCTCGGCACCAACCAGCCGAAACTGCAGGAAATCGTCGCGCTGATGGAGGCCAATCTGGAGGAGCCGATCGACCTCGACCAACTGGCGCTCTACGTCGATGTATCGCGTCGCCAGCTGGAGCGGCTGTTCCAGAAATACCTGCACTGCTCACCGTCGCGCTACTACCTGAAGCTGCGCCTGATCCGTGCTCGCCAGTTGCTCAAGCAGACGTCCATGTCGATCATCGAGGTGGCGTCGGTGTGCGGCTTCGTGTCCACGCCGCACTTCTCCAAGTGCTACCGCGAGTACTTTGGCATTCCGCCCCGTGATGAGCGTGCCGGTAGCAGCGCCAACGTGGTGGCCCTGCTGCCCGTGCACGATGAGCTGCTGCACGAGTCGTCCACGGCCATGGCGGCATTGAGTCGTGCCCAGGGCGAGTCGACGTTCGCCAGCGTGCGGGTGGTCTGATCACCACCCTTTTTTCCTGCGCTGCGCAGAAAATGCTCAATTCCCGCAGACGCCCTAGAGCCGTGGCGTCTGCGCTGTCTTTCACAGATTATCCACAGTTATGCACAGAGTATTTGTGCGCAAAACATCAGCGGGCAGAATGCCCTCAGGCCAATAATTGATTCAGGGCTGAAAGTGCGTTGTACCGGGCCTTTCGTGGCAGGCGTGATGCTGGCGTCGAGCGAAAAGTGACCAGCCGGCCAAGCGCCCCGTGAATGGGAGCGTTGCGCGGTTATCCAACAGTTTATCCACAGGCCTGCGCACAGCATTTGGGGGCAACTCCTGCGGTTGCAGGCGCGCGGCGTCTGTCGGGTAAGTAGACGCCGATCATTAAGTGGCGTCGAGATACTGTTTTGGTGTCCATGTCGTATTCGCCAAGTGCTACCGCGAGTACTGTGACATACCATTGCGTGATCGAGTCGGCAGCGGCGCCAATATGTAGGCACTTCATGATCTATCGCACGAGTTGCCATCGGCAATGGCGACGCTTAGTCGCGCTCAGGGGGAGTCGACTTTCTGTCCTGTATTAGGGAGTTGTAAGCTGAGCCTGCTGGGCTTGCAAGGCGCACTCACCTAATACTGTCAGGCCCACAACCAGCTCTGCAGAAAGTGGCCTGCCCATGCATAGTCTAAGTCCCTTGGTGGCTTGGCCATCTGCGAAGAAGATTCCACTGTCGGCGATGTGGTAGTCCCGCACTTGGGCAAGCTGCTGCAAGCGGGCCATATCTGTCTTCTCCGGCAATTCCAGCCAGTGAATGAATCCCCCACGCGGTGGCACGTATGTCGTCCCCGGCGGGAATGCTGAGTGCACCAGTGCCTGTACCATATTGTTTATGGCCGTCAGTTGTTTGCGCAGTTGAGCGCAGTGTTCTTCCAGATAGCCACGCCCAATGAACTCATTGAGTGTGCATTGCGCGAGACTCGACACCGCCAGGTTGCGCGAAAACATCTGTGCGAGGATCGCATCGCGGTACTTGCCAGCGACGCACCAACCCACTCGATAACCCGGTGCGACGGTTTTGGAGAACGATGAGCAGTAGATGGTTTGCCCGGTTCGGTCATAGCTCTTGATTGCTTTTGGCCGTTCGCCCTCCGGCACCAGATCAAAAAAAATATCGTCCTCGATGATCGGTATATCGGCTTCATGGGCTAGCTGCGAAAGCTTTGCGCGGTCATTTTCGGACATGATGAAGCCGCGTGGATTCTGCAGTGTAGGGTTGAGAAAGATCACATCGACCTTTTTCTGCGCCAGTGCCTCCTTCAAGTGATCTATATCGATTCCGCTTTCGGCATGGGTGCTTATGGGCAGTGCGCGCATTCCCAAACGCTCTATGGTCTGCAGGATGCCATAGTAGGTGGGAGTTTCGATGGCCACCGTGGCACCGCGCTGGGCCACAGCCTCCAGAGCCAGTTCCAGGGCGACGGTATCGCCGGAGGTCACCAGCACTTCGTCCGGACCACAGACCACGCCCCGGGCCAGCATCAGCCCGGCAATGCGCCGACGTAGCGCCGTATGCCCGGGTGGCGTCACCAGCCCGGCGATTGTCGGGTCGGCCTTGCTGGCCAGTGTAGCAATACACTTGTTGAGCAGCACGTGGGGGGTGAGGTCGCCGTGTAGCACGGCCGAGCTCAGCGACAGGGTGGTGCGGCTGGCCGCCTGGGAAAGCATGGCGACCACCGCGTGGTTGACGTTGACCGTGACGCTGGAGAAGTCGAAGCGGCTGGCCGGGTTGGCACGCCCCGCCGTCGAGACGAAGTAGCCGACCCTGGGCTCGGTCAGCACATAGGCGTTGGCCTCGAGGTCGGCCAGGGCCCGCTGTACGGTGGTGATGCTGGTGTCGAACAGGCGGGCCAGGGTGCGGATCGACGGCAGCTTGGTTTGTGCAGGCCATTCACCGCTGTCGATCTGACGGATGATCCAGTCCTTGACTCTCCGCCAGCGTTTATCAGGTGCTTCGAACCGATCCATGGTGTCTCTTGTAAGCTCAGGAATGACCTCCTAGAACATAAAGTAAAACCACCCCGGTTGCAGCAACGATGGCGATGTTCAGCGCCACCAAGCCGAAGGCGAAGCGGATCAGCCCGTGCTCTTCATCGCGGTTGGCGGCCGCCAGCCCGGTGATCAGCGACAGGATCGACAGCGAGCCCAGCGCACCATGCCCGGCGGCGCTGTTGACCATCGCCGCCAGCCACGGCCCGTAGTCGCTGCCCAGGGCGGCGATCGACGGCATCACCAGGGTGTTGCCGCCCACGTTGGAACCGGTGACGTAGCCAGCGATACCCGCCAGCAGCGCCACGGTCGGCGCCAGCGAAATCCCCGACAGCGATTGCAGGGCGCGCTGCGCCTCGACCAGAAAGCCCGCGTTGACCATCACCTGCGACAGCAGCAGGAACAGGAAGATGGTCGCCACCGGGAACTTGGCGCGCTTGAGCAGCGAAGCCCACGGGAAGCTGTCTTCGGCGCGCTGGCGCTGGGTCATCAGCACGGTGACGATCAGCAGCGCCAGCCCCGGCGAGGCCAGCGGCTTCCACGATACATGCTCGCCTTTGATCACCCACACGCCATCCCAGCCCGACAGTACGAACAGTGCGCGCGAGGCGACGATCACCCCCAGCAGCGCCAGGTACGGCCAGGCTGCCGCCGGCCAGCGCACCAGGCGCTTGCGTTGCAGGTACGAAATCACCAGGCCCACGGCGGCCACGGTCAGCCCCGCCAGCACCCCCGATACCTCAGGCCCGACAAAGCGGTTGATACCGTACAGCACCGCGCTGAACAGCACCGATACCGCACACAAGCCCAGCCATGGCAGGGCGCTGCGAATGCCGGCCTGCCACAGGGCGATGCCCGCCAGCATCAGGAACACCGGCGCGCTGATCAGCGCCGAATGGCTGCCCAGCTCGTTGGCCGGCAGGTGGGTGAGCAAGCCGCCGATCACCGTGGCCAGGCCCAGGGTGCCCCACGGCATGATGACCATGCCGGCCAGGGCGATCTTCATCCCGGCCTGGCGCGAAAACAGCCCCATCAGCAGCGGCACGGTGGCAATCAGCGAGACGCCGAAGCCGGTCATCGCTTCCAGCAGCGGCGCCAACCCCAGCACGATGAAGATCACCTGCGCCGGTGGCTTCCAGCCCAGCTCACGCACCCAGGCACCAATGGCCTGCGGCGCGCCGCCGCGCTCCACCAGAATGACGAAGGCCAGCCCCGGCACGATCACGCAGGCGGTGCTGAGGAACAGGATCATCGTGTCCTTGATGATCGCCGAGCTGGCGGCGGCCGACAGCGGTGCCGCGGCGCCCATGCCCCACAGCAGGAAGACCACCGCGACGCCGGCCAGCGCTGCCTGCACCGGCGGGCGACGCACCAGCAGGATCAGGGCGATCACCAGGCCGATGGGCGACATTTGCAACAAGAGAGCAGCCATGTGCTGTGTTCCTTAATCGTGGGTCTGACCGCTGTACTCGGTGACGCGCATCGAGGGGCGGTCGCAGAAACGCTGGTACCAGGCGTTCAGGCGCGGGTGCTGGGCGAAGTCGCAAAGCTCGCGGAACGCGATCCAGTCCAGGGCGGTGCCCAGGGCCACGTGGCCAACGTTCAGCGGGCCGTCGAGTTCGACTTGTTGTTCGAGGTAGCGGTACGACTCTTCGAGCTTGTACTTCTGGCCCTCGCCATAGGCCGGGTAGCGCAGGTGCGCCGGGCGGCGCTCGACTTCCCAGCGCAGCTTGATGCCGACATCGCACAGGCCCTGGGCCAGCGCCTGCAGGCGCAGGGCCTGGTAGCGCTCGGGGCGTTGCAGCGGGATCAGCTTCGGCCCCTGGTGCAAGGTATCGAGGTAGTCGCAGATCACGATCGAGTCGAACAGCGCCTCGCCCTCGGGCAGCATCAGCACCGGCACCTTGCCCAGCGGGTTGGCCTGGTAGATGGTCTCGTTGCGGGTCGTGGGGCTGGTCTCGTGGTGGATCACCTCCAGGCGCTCGGCGAGCCCGAGCTCATGGGCCATCACCAGCACCTTGCGGGCGTAGGGCGAGTGGGTCTGGTAGTAGAGCTTCATGGGGTGGTCCTTGTGTCGAGGATGGCCGAGGCGGCCTTGTGGGCGTCGATGAACAGCCGCGACGGCGCGCCGGCCGAGGTGACGTAGTGGTTGTAGTAGCAGGAGCCCTCGGCCAGCGGCCCGAGCACCCAGAGGTTGCGCACCGGTTCGCCGCTGCTGGCGCGAGGGTGGCAGGCCGCGTCGACATCGATGCCATCCAGGCCCGGCACGTCGGTGCGCGGGCGGATCAGGCCAAGCCGCGCCAGGTCGCGTACCGGGGCGCAGTCGCTGTCGTGCACGCCGCTGCCCTGCACGTAACCGGCCACGCGCCGGTAAGGCTTGGCGGCTGGCACGCCGCCCGGCGGCAGGAAGGTCAGCAGCCCGGCGTCGCTGAGGGCCAGCAGGTCGGCGTGGCGCTCCTTCTGCGGCCCGGCCACCAGCCGGTTGATCGCCTTGTGCCAGCGGCCGTAGAACTGCCGGTGCGAAGCCTCGGTGAGGCCGTCGAAGTCGACTGCCTCGCGCAGCCGGTCACGCAGATCGCGCCACACCTCGATGGCTGCCTTGACCGGCGATTCGGCGCGGCCGATGCGGGCCTCGTGCAGGTCGGCCTCGATGGCGTCGTAGATCCACGCATGGTAGTTGTGCGCGTTCACCTGTGCCGGCAGGCTGTGCAGGATCAGCGCCTGCGGGTCGATGGTGCCGGACAGCGCCTCGTAGTGACGCAGCAGGCTTTCGCTCTCGCGGGTATCGATGGGCGTTTGCAGGCTGACTGTGCGCAGTTGCTCCAGCACTTCACGGTGGCGCGCCGGGTCGGTCTTGGCATGCAGCACCGCCATGCCGGCCGCGCGCATTTCCAGGAGCATGCGCGGCAGCACGTCACGCTCGAAGTCCAGCTGGCCGTTCGGCGCCTGCTGGCGCAGTGCATCGATGTGGGTACTGGTGAGGAAGATCGGCTTGTGCCGTGGCGCCCGGGTCAAGCCATTGGGGCGCGCGCGGAACGGCAGGCCGTCACGCGACTGGATATAGATCACCGGCTCCTTGCCGGATGAGAAGTACACATGGCTGGCGTCGGCCATGCGGTGGTAGGCGCCACCGCGGCCAGCGGTCAGCGCCGCCAGGGTATCCATTGCCCCCAGGCCCAGCCCCTCGAGCAGCACGGCTTCGCCGGCGGCGATGCTGTCGAGGCTGCCCGGCAGCGGGTAGATATCACCCACCCGGCCTTCCTCGTCTGCCCGCACCCGCCCGGTATGGCCGACAGTCAGGATCAAACGGTTCACGGTCACAAAGTCGCCCGACGGCAGCTTGAGCTGGTAGGCCTGCTGCGCATCGGTGCGCAGGCCGACCACCGGGTGCGGGTGCAGGCGTACCGCCACCCAGGCTGGCGCGCTTCTCAGGATGCGCGAGAAGGCGTCGGCCAGGTAGGCGCCGAGCAGCCGGCGCGGGAGGAAGTCCTCCGGCTCCACCGCGCGCCCGTCGTCGGTCACCAGGCCGGTCTTCGGGTCGACCTTGACTCCCTTGGCCCGGCACCAGTCCAGGAAGTCCGGGCCCGAGCGTTCGCGGGCATCGTGCAGGGTGCCGAAGGCCGCCGCGTCGGGGTACACCCCGAGTTGCCCGGCCACGGTGTTGAGCAGCAGGTAGTCCGGTTGGTTGGGCCAGTGGGCACCGGTGCCGAACACGTTGGGGTCGAAGATGTCGATCAGCAGCGGCTGTTGCGGGCGGGTTTCGGCGATGCTCAGCAGGCGCTCGAAGATCGACAGCCCGCGCGAGCCGCAGCCCACCAGGCCGACGTGCAGGGGCTTGCTCACCATCTGCGCTCCTCCCCGAAGAACGACGGCACGGCGACAGCCGAGCCTTGCTCGAGGGCCACGTCATGGATACGCCGGCCCAGGGCCAGGTCAAGGATGCCCATGCCGAACGGCGAATAAATCAGCGTTTTGTCACGGTTAACCTGCAGTTCGCCGCGCAGGATCTGTGCCACGGTGCCGGTGACGAAATCACGGTGGCCGAAGCGCTGCTCGGCCAGGTGCGGCGAGGTGTTGGCCTTGAGGCAGTGGCTGACGTCGTCGAAGTAGTTGTAGCTGGCGGCGACGATGCCGGCATCGATGTCGCGCAGCGAGATGTTCAGCACGATCTGGCCTGGGCGGAAGGTGTCGTCGCCGCTGACGTACGGGGTGCCGGCGCTGGTGGCGAACACCACGATATCGGCCTTGAGCGCTTCTTTCAGCGACCACAGTTGCACCTGTGGCAGGCCCATTTGCTCACCGAAACCGGCCAGTGCCTCGGCCGACTCGCGGTTGAGATCATGCACGCCGACCTGGCCGAACGACCAGTCGTCGCCGATGAAGGTGTCGAGGATGTTGCGGGCGATCACGCCGCCGCCAATGATCGACAGGCTACCGGCACGCTTTTGTTTGTCATTGAGCAGCCAGGCGCCCAGCACGGCCGAGGCGGCGGTGCGCACGGCGCTGATTAGCGCGCCTTCGAGCAGCGCGTAGGGGTAGCCGGTTTGTGGGTTGTTGAGGATCAGTACCGCCGAGGCGCGTGGGATGCCCGCGTGGATGTTGTCCGGGTAGCTGGCGATCCACTTGATGCCTGATACCGACTGTTCGCCCTGTTTGTAGACGATCGCCGCCGGCAGGGCAATGATGCGATTGGCCGGCTCTTCGGGGAAACGCAGGAAGTAGCTGTCCGGGTTGACGGTTTCGCCGCGCTCGTGGGTGAGGTAGGTCTGCGCGACCACCTTGATGGCCTCCTGGCGCATGCCAGCAAGGATGTCCTTGACGGTGGAACCGGGGATCACGTGGAACGGGGGAATCGAAGCTTGTGCGGTCATGACTGGTTACGCCGTAAGGGAGAGAGGGAATTCGGGGAACAAGGGTTGCAGCGCGCCCGGGCCCAAGCGTTGGCTGACCCAGTCGTCTGAATAGAGGGTTTCCAGGTAGCGCTCGCCCATGTCCGGGGAGATCGCCACCATCACATCGTCCGGGCGGATCTGCGCTGCCCACTGCTGCACGCCGGCCAGCACCGTGCCGGTGGAACCACCGAACAGCAGGCCGTAGCGCTGCGCCAGCCAGCGGCACACCTGGACCGTGTGCACCTCGGGCACGGTGAGGAAGGCGTGGATATCGCTGGGCTCGTAGATCTCGGGGCGGCGGCTGGTGCCGAGCCCAGGGATATGGCGGGTGCCGCCGGGCAGGCCGAAGGTCACCGAACCGACCGAGTCCACCGCGATCACCTTGGTGCGCGGGTGGTGGTCGGCGAAGTAGCGCTTGCAGCCCATCAGGGTGCCGGTGGTGCCGGCGCCGACGAACAGGTAGTCGACATGCCCGAACTTCTCGGCGATGGCCCGCGCGGTGGCGTTGTAGTGGGCCAGCGGGTTGTTCGGGTTCTGGTACTGATTGAGCCAGATGTAGTCTGGGTTCTGCGCGACCATCTGTTCGATCAGGCGGATGCGCGAGTAGAGGAAACCACCGTTCTCGTCGCGCTGGTCGACCACGATTACCTGTGCACCCAGGGCCTGAATCAGCTTTCGGTTGGGCGCCGAAGTGTTCGGGTCGATGACGCAGACGAACTGGTAGCCCTTGGCCGCGCAGACCATCGCCAAGGCCACGCCGAGGTTGCCCAAGGATGATTCGATCAGCCGCGTTCTGGGGGGGATCAGCCCACGGCTTTCAAGATCCGAAATGATGGCGTAAGCAGTTTTGAGCTTGATTGAGCCTGCCGGGTTAAGTCCTTCGATCTTGAGTTGCACTTTGGCGCTGCACAACTGATCAATCTGGATGTAATTGTCTTCATTTATCAATTGCTTAATCATTAGCACATCCTTGTTAAGGCTTCCCGAACGAAATGGGCCCTGAGGCCGCAGTGCCGGTTGGCTTGGAAATAGAGGGTCTCGGAGAAGTAACTACCAGCGGCGTACTTGCCTGCTCTGCGGCTATTTGTAAATTCGCTTTCCATCCTTAGAAATGATGGTGCTTATATCGTTTAGAGTTGGCATTTAAGTGCGCCGACTAGCGCTACAGGAGGGATGTTGCGGCTGGGAGGGGGAGTGCGACAGATACAGGAATGTGGCGTTTTTCAATACACGCGCAGAGTTCTGATGGCTGTGTGAAGTGCTGGAGAGCCGTATGCCTCCAAACTCAAGTCATCGGCTACGGCTAGCAAGGTAAGCAGTTGCACTTTTTAAAAAGGAGGGCGAGCTGAAACAATAATGGCAGCCCTCGCAAGTGTGCTTCAGTTGGAGCTCAGCGTGGCTTAGGCACCAGAGCCGGCAGCAGTTTGCGGGAGATGGCTTCGCGTACGGTTGGCAGCACGGTGGCGCTGCCGGCAAGAATCTCTTCGACCATATGGCGCAGGGCGAGGGCACGTTCCGGGCACAGGCCGGTCACCGCGTATTCGCAGGCCTGCTCGGCGCTGGCACCACTGGGGATGCTGAAACCCAGGGCAATCAGGCGTTCGCGCAGATCTTCCTGGTCGATCAAGTCGGCATGCATCATCGTGATTGTCCTCGTGACAAATTCGAATTCGGCGTACCGTCAGCGCAGCACGCCCTCATCCAGCAGTAGCTTGAAGATAGCCTCTGCACCTTCCTGTGGCGAGACGCCCGTGATCACCTGGCCACCACCGCCAGCGGCCTTCGCGGTCGCCGCCTTCATGCGCTCGGCGCCGGTCTTGGCCTTGATCACCTTCAGGCGCTTGGGCCGTGGTCGAGCTGGCTGCCACTGCGCATCGGCATACAACGGATCATCGACCAGTTCCACTGCTTCCCGCTCCAGCGCACCGCGTCGGGCCGGGCCGAAGGCGCTCTGGCGCGCCGCCGGTGCGGCCGCATCGACGCTGGCGACAAAGGGCAGGCGTACCTTGAGACGCCGCCGCTGACCGCGGGGCAGGGCCTGCAGCACCTGGGCGCTGCCGCCCTCGATGTTTTCCACTTCCGCCAGGCCGACGATCAGTGGCCAGCCCAGGCGCTCGGCCAGCAGGTAGGGCAGCATACCCGAACCTTCGCCGGTTTCTGCCTGGCTGCCGGTCAGCACCAGTTGCGCCTTGGCCAGTTGCAGGTGCTCGGCCAGGGCCGGCAGGGCGTCGGCCTCGCGGCTCTGCTCGAGTACGGTGAGGCCGGGCAGGCCCATGCCCAGGTAGGCGCGCAGGGTGTCTTCCTGCGGGTCGCCGGCATGCACCACGTTGAGTTTTTCACCGGCCAGCTTGAGGCCCAACTCGACGGCGCGGGCATCCTGTTCGGCGCGTCGGGGCCGGCCCGAGGCAGGGTGGGAGCCGATGGACACCAGGGTGACGACATTCAGATCAGCCATGCTGCGACCCCCTGTATTGTTTTTCGCGGGCATGGCCCGCTCCCACGAGTTCGCGGGTGTGGGAGCGGGCCATGCCCGCGATAAGGACTTCAGGCCGCATTACGTTTGGCTCCGCTACGGTGGGCTTCCACGCGCTCGATCAAGGCCTGGAGGATGGCGGCGGCGTCGCCGATCACCGCCAGGTCGGCACGCTTGATCATGTCGCAGCCCGGGTCCTGGTTGACCGCCACCACCTTGTCGCAGGCACCGATGCCCTGCAGGTGCTGGATGGCCCCGGAGATACCGACTGCCACGTAGACCCGTGCGGTGACCCAGGTGCCGGTGGCGCCGACCTGACGGGCCCGCGGCATATGACCGTCGTCCACCGCCACCCGCGACGCACCTTCTGTGGCGCCCAGGGCGACGGCAGCGCGGTGGAACAGCGCCCAGTCCTTCACGCCGTTGCCACCGGACAGGATGAATTCGGATTCGGCCATGGGGATCTGCGCCGGGTCGACGGCGACCGAGCCCAGGTCCTCGATGCGTGGCAGGTTGCGCGCCACCTGTGTCGACAGCTCGACCTGGCGTGCCTCGTGGCGGGTTTCGCTGACCGGCTCGGCGCACTCGGCGGCGGCCAGGATCAGCCGCGGCGCCGTCCGCACGATGTCCTCGCGGCCCGCACCGGCGCGGCCGGTGCTTTGCCCATCCTTGACCTGCCAGACGCGGGTGGCCGGGCGCTCGCCCAGGCTGGAGGCCAGCCGCCGGCCCAGTTCGCCACCGCCGGTGCGGCTATCCGGGAGCAGCCAATGGCGCGGGGCGAACTGGCTGTCGACGGCGCGCAGGGCCAGCACCCGCTGTTCGGGCGAGTAGCCGCTGTATTCGTCGCCTGCCAGCTGCAGCAGGCGGTCGACGCCGGCGCTGTCGAACGCGGATTCCTTGTGCTCACCGAATACCACGGCCAGCACGGCGCCTTCCTGGCCGGCCAGCTGATGGGCGAGGCCGAGCAGGTCCTTGTCGTGGCTGCTCAGGCGGCCACCGACCATATCCGGTACCACGGCGATGACGAACGCCGGCTGCTCGACCACATGCAGCGGCAGTTGCACGGCCGCGCCGCTGCTCTGGCGCTTGGAGCCGCCGCCCTGCTGAGCGCCGCTGCGGTCGATACGCTTGAGGCCGGCCGGGCCGATGAAACCGGCCGCTGCCGCATGGGGGTTCTTGCGGACGATACCGTTGGGGCCCATCCACTGAATCTGCTGGGGCTGCAGGGCCGCGTGCAGCGGGTGCAGGCGGTTGCGGGCGATGCGCTCGGCGCGCGGGTCACGGCGGATGATGTCACTCATTCAGGCCACCTCCACGGCAGTGGGTTGCGCGAGGGGTTTCTTCTGGGGCACCTCGCTTTCGATCAACACCTCGGCCACCAGCTCGGCAATATCCTTGATCTGCGGGCGCGGCTCGACCACGCCTTCGAGCATCACGGTGCACTGTGGGCAGCCGACGGCGACCAGTTCGGCGCCGGTTTCCTTGATGTCTTCCATGCGCATGTCGGGAATCCGCTGCTTGCCGGGGATATCGGTGATCGGCGCGCCGCCGCCACCGCCACAGCAGCGCGAGCGAAAGCCGGAGCGCTCCATCTCCCTCACCTCGATGCCGATGGCCTTGAGCACCGCGCGCGGCGCCTCGTACTCACCGTTGTAGCGGCCCAGGTAGCAGGGGTCGTGGTAGGTGACGGAGCCGCCCTTGTGCTTGCCAAGATTCAGGGTGCCGCGCTGCAGCAGGTTCTCGATAAAGGTGCTGTGGTGCATGACCTGGTAGTGGCCGCCCAGGGCGCCGTACTCGTTCTTCAGCACGTGGAAGCTGTGCGGGTCGCAGGAGACGATGGTCTTGAACTGATACTTGTTGAGAGTGGCGATATTGCGTTTGGCCAGTTGCTGGAAGGTCGCTTCGTCGCCCAGGCGGCGGGCGACGTCACCGCTGTCGCGTTCTTCCAGGCCGAGCACCGCGAAGTCCACACCCGAAGCCTTGAGGATCTTCACGAAGGCACGCAGGGTGCGCTGGTTGCGCATGTCGAAGGCGCCATCGCCGACCCAGAACAGCACTTCGGCGCTGCCCTTGTCGGCCATCAGCGGCAGATTCAGGTCCGCGGCCCAGTTCAGCCGGCCACCGGGTGCGAAGCCGCCCGGGTTGTCGGTGGCGATGAGGTTTTCCAGTACTTCGGCGCCCTTGTTCGGCGTCGAGCCTTTTTCCAGGGTCAGGTGGCGGCGCATGTCGACGATGGCATCGACGTGCTCGATCATCATTGGGCATTCCTCGACGCAGGCGCGGCAGGTGGTGCATGACCACAGTGTGTCGGCATCGACCAGGGCCTTGCCTTGCAGGGAGACGATCGGCCGGGCCACGATTGGCTGGTGCGGGCCTCCGCTGTGCTCACCCAACGGCTTGCCGGGGTAGGGGCTGCCAGCGAAGTTGGCGTCATTGCCGCCGGCCAGGCCGATGACCATGTCCTGAATCAGCTTCTTGGGGTTCAGCGGCTGGCCGGCGGCGAAGGCCGGGCACATGGCTTCGCACTTGCCGCACTGTACGCAGGCGTCGAAGCCGAGCAGCTGGTTCCAGGTGAAGTCGGTGGGCTTTTCCACCCCCAGGGGGGCTTTCGGGTCGTTCAGGTCCAGCGCTTTCAGGCCGGTCGAGCGACCGCCACCGAAACGCTCGGCGCGGCGGTGCCAGGCCAGGTGCAGGGCACCTGCGAAGGCGTGCTTCATCGGCCCGCCCCAGGTCATGCCGAAGAACAGCTCGGACACGCCCCAGGCCACGCCAACGGTGAGAATGGCCGCCAGGACCCAGCCGCCGCTGCTCTGCCATGAAAAGTCAGCGGGCAGAACCCCGGCCACCGGCAGGGTGGCGATAAAGAAGCTGGCGGCGAACATCAGCAGGCTTTTCGGCAGGCGCATCCACGGGCCTTTCGACAGCCGCGCCGGCGGATTCAGGCGGCGCCTGGCAACGAACAGGGCGCCGGTGAACATCAGCACCGTGGCGGCCAGCAGGGCGAAGCCGAGGATGCGGTTGTGCAGGCCGAAACCATGCACCGCGACGGCCAATACCGCTGCCAGTACGAAGCCGCCGGCGGTGGCCACGTGGGTCCTGGACATGTATTTGTCGCGCTCGACCACGTGGTGCAGGTCCACCAGGTAGCGGCGCGGCATCTGCAGCAGGCCTTTGACCCAGTCGACCTGGGCCGGCCGACCGCGGCGCCACATGAAGAAGCGCTTGGCCGCGCCAAGGACCGCGAGGGCCAGGGCGGCGAAGAGCAGGATGGGTAGAAGGGTGTTCAGCATCGGTCTGTCCTCACCGGACGAGATGTCGTGGGAGCGGGCCGGCCCGCAACCGGGCATAGCCTTGGCACAAATCAATCGCGGGCATGGACTAGGCGTCCCGGCCCGCTCCCACAAGGGCGTCGTTTAGATCAGAAGTCTTTGCACAGGCGCAGGGCGTCGTAGATCGCCGCGTGCACGTTGCGCTGGGCCACGCAGTCGCCGATACGGAACAGCAGGTAGCCGTCGCCCGCTTCGCAAAGGCACGGCTGCGGCTTGATCGCGAACAGCGCCTCGACATCGATCTGGCCCTTGTTGCGCGAGCCGTCCTTGAGCCCGTAGTACAGGCCCTCGTCCGGGCGCACGCCGTTCTCGATGACGATCTGGTCGACCACCCGCTCTTCCCGCGCGCCGGTGTATTCGTTCTCCAGCACCGCGACCTTCTTGTCGCCCTCGGCGTAGACCTTCTCCAGCATCATGTCGCCGGTCATCACCACTTCCTTGGGGTACATGCTGCGGTAGTAGGTCGGGAAGGTGGTGCCGCCCATGGCCACGCCGGGCTTGATGTCGTCGGTGACGATCTCCACCTGGCTGCCCTTGTCGGCCAGGTAGTCGGCCGCCGACATGCCGGTGAATTCGCAGATGGTGTCGTACACCAGCACGTTCTTGCCGGGCTCCACCTTGCCGCTGAGGATGTCCCAGGCGCTGACCACCAGGCCTTCGGCCGCGCCCCAGTGCTCGTTCTGCTCGAGGAAGGCATGGCCACCGTTGGCCAGCACCACGATGTCCGGGCGCAGGTCGAGGATGGTCGCCTCATCGGCCGCCGTGCCCAGGCGCAGGTCCACGCCCAGGCGGGCGATTTCCAGCTGATACCAGCGGGTGATACCGGCGATCTGGTCGCGTTGCGGGGCGCGGGCGGCGATGCTGATCTGCCCGCCGAGGCTGTCCTGCTTCTCGAACAGGGTCACGTCATGGCCACGCTCGGCAGCGACGCGAGCGGCCTCCATCCCGGCCGGGCCGCCGCCGACGATCACCACCTTGCGCTTGGCGCCGGTGGTTTTCTCGATGATATGCGGCACGCCCATGTATTCGCGGCTGGTCGCCGCGTTCTGGATGCACAGCACGTCCAGGCCCTGGTACTGGCGGTCGATGCAGTAGTTGGCACCGACGCACTGCTTGATCTGGTCGATCTGGCCCATCTTGATCTTGGCGATCAGGTGCGGGTCGGCCATGTGCGCGCGGGTCATGCCGACCATGTCCACATAGCCGCCTTCGAGAATGCGCGTGGCCTGGTTCGGGTCCTTGATGTTCTGCGCGTGCAGCACCGGCACCTTGACCACTTCCTTGATGCCGGCCGCCAGGTGCAGGAACGGCTCCGGCGGGAAGCTCATGTTGGGGATCACGTTGGCCAGGGTGTTGTGGGTGTCGCAGCCCGAGCCCACCACGCCGATGAAGTCGAGCATGCCGGTAGCGTCGTAGTAGGCGGCGATCTGTTTCATGTCCTCGTGGGACAGGCCGTCGGGGTGGAACTCGTCGCCGGTGATACGCATGCCCACGCAGAAATCGTCGCCGACCTCGGCGCGCACGGCCTTGAGCACTTCCAGGCCGAACTTCATGCGGCCTTCGAAGCTGCCGCCCCATTCGTCGGTACGCTTGTTGACGCGTGGCGACCAGAACTGGTCGATCAGGTGCTGGTGCACGGCGGACAGCTCGACGCCGTCCAGGCCGCCTTCCTTGGCGCGGCGCGCGGCCTGGGCGTAGTTGCCGATGATGCGCCAGATCTCCTCGACCTCGATGGTCTTGCAGGTGGCGCGGTGCACCGGTTCACGGATTCCAGAGGGCGACATCAGGGTCGGCCAGTGGTAGCCGTCCCAGCGCGAGCGGCGGCCCATGTGGGTAATCTGGATCATGATCTTGGCGCCGTGCTTGTGCATGGCGTCGGCGAGATTCTGGAAGTGCGGGATGATGCGGTCGGTGGACAGGTTCACCGAGGCCCACCATTGCTGCGGGCTGTCGATGGCCACCACCGAGGAGCCGCCGCAGATCGCCAGGCCGATGCCGCCCTTGGCCTTCTCTTCGTAGTATTTGACGTAGCGCTCGGTGGTCATGCCGCCGTCGGTGGCGTAGACCTCGGCGTGCGCGGTGGAGAGCACGCGGTTGCGGATGGTCAGTTTGCCGATCTGGATCGGCTGGAACATTGCTTCGAAGGCCATGACCTTCTCCTCGATTCGGCGGCTAAGCGTTCACGGTTCTGTTTTTATGAGTGGCAGCGGCAAGGCGCGCTGCCACGCTGTAAACCGCTACAGGGGACGGGTAACGAACAGGCCATCGTCGTGGCCTTCTTCGGAGCCGCCATATTCCTGCACGGTGACGGTGCGCAGGCTGCTGCCCTTGGCGGACAGGATCTGGTCGATGGCGCCGGAGAACCAGCCGGTGAACATGTAGTCCACCTTGCGGCCGACCTTGCCGTACACGTACACGAAGGCCGAGTGCTTGAGCTTCACTTCCGCGTAGCCGGCGTCGATGTCCAGCTTCTGGATCTCGAACAGCCCCCAGCCGCGTTGCGACAGGCGCTTCATGTAGTGCTCGAACACCGCAGCGCCTTGCAGGCCGTGGCATTCGGCTTCCTTCTCGCACCAGTGCCAGGCGGATTTGTAGCCGGCCTTGTAGAGAATCTCGGCGTACTTGTCGGCACCGAGCACCTCCTCGATGCCGCGGTGATTGTTGACGAAGAAATGCCGTGGCACATACAGCATCGGCAGGGCGTCGGTGGTCCATACGCCGGTTTCGTCGTCGACCTGGATGGGCATTTCGGGGGCGTGGGTGGCCATGTGGATAACTCCGTAGTCAAGTCGTTTGTAGGGTGGATGGCGCTTTATCCATCCACCGGAAAGGTGAGTCACCGCGCAGTGGGGTGGTGGATGAAAAAAGCGTCATCCACCCTACGGTTTGGCATCGCGTCGGGCTTATTCGCCCCAGACGTCGGCCAGGACACGTACCCAGTTCTCGCCCATGATCTTGCGCACCACGCGCTCGGAGTGGCCGCGTTTGAGCAGGGTCTCGGTCAGGTTGGGGAACTCGCCGACGGTACGGATACCCAGCGGGTTGATGATCTTGCCGAAGTTGGTCAGGCGGCGGGCGTAGCCCTTGTCGTGGGTCAGGTACTCGAAGAAGTCCTGGCCGTGACCCTGGGTGAAGTCGGTGCCGATGCCGATGGCGTCCTCGCCGACGATGTTCATCACGTACTCGATGGCTTCGGCGTAGTCGTCGATGGTCGAGTCGATGCCCTTGGCCAGGAAGGGCGCGAACATGGTCACGCCAACGAAGCCACCGTGGTCGGCGATGAATTTCAGCTCTGCGTCGGACTTGTTGCGCGGGTGCTCTTTGAGGCCCGAAGGCAGGCAGTGGGAGTAAGTGACCGGCTTCTTCGATTCGAGGATCACTTCCTCGGACGTCTTGCTGCCGACGTGGGACAGGTCGCACATGATGCCCACGCGGTTCATTTCGGCGACGATCTCGCGACCGAAGCCGGACAGGCCGCCGTCGCGCTCGTAGCAGCCGGTGCCGACCAGGTTCTGGGTGTTGTAGCACATCTGCACGATGCCCACGCCGAGCTGCTTGAACACCTCGACGTAGCCGAGCTGGTCCTCGAACGCATGGGCGTTCTGGAAGCCATAGATGATGCCGGTCTTGCCCAGCTCCTTGGCCTTGCGGATGTCGGCGGTGCTGCGTACCGGCATCACCAGGTCGCTGTTCTCGCGGATCAGCTTGCTGCTGGCGGCAATGCTGTTGACGGTGGCCTGAAACCCTTCCCAGACCGACACCGTGCAGTTGGCCGCGGTAAGGCCGCCCTTGCGCATGTCCTCGAAGAGTTCACGGTTCCACTTGGCGATGATCAGACCGTCGATGACGATGCTGTCGGCGTGCAATTCGGCTGGGCTCATCAGGCGGCTCCCCTTGAATGAATGCACCAGATTCGCTGCTGGCGCTTTGTGGGCAGCATATGCCTGGACGCCCCGGCGACCCGATGCAAAAACGACGGGGGTATTGCCGAAAGCGTCAAGCCGAGGTCGTGATCGGATAAGGCGGCACCTTCGCCTGCGGCATTGGCGACGGCCTACCCAGGCCCCGGCCCGGGCAATCCGTGCCCGGGGTTGGTGCGGGCGTGCTTGGGGCGCCAGGTGCGTACGCAGGGTGCGTTAATCGACGCTCAACAAGCTTTAACAACCTTTAACAACATCGTCTGGCGATCGCTCTCTAGTCTTCGAGTCGTTGCAGGAAAGCCCGCTCGACGAGGTGGCTTTCCTGAAACCGGTTATCACCGTGGGTGATGCCGCTCATTACCACTTAGATATTTTCGGAGATATCCCATGGCTGAGACTCCTAGCGTAAACCCAGGCAATTCGGACGCAGCGATCGAGAAGATGTCCGCAGTGTTCGATATGGCGATCGAGAAATCCGCCAAGATCACCGAAATCACCACGGCCAAAAAAGCCGAACTCGACGCCACCAAGCAGCGTCCGCAGAACTGACCCGGGCTGCAGGCGGCGCTCGGCGTCGCCTGCAACCTGTGTCTGCGCCGTTATCGGCACCTTTTCCATCGAGTGCGTGATCCGACCGTTCTGGTCCCATGCGTTGCTCGATAGCGTCGTCCCTGAGCCCCGGTGAGTCCTATGACTGCGATAGCCTCGAGTACCTCCTCGCTGAACGGCGGCGACCTGCCGCGGCTGGATGTGACCGCCGGCATTCACCGTGGCGTGTCGCTACCGCTGGATGAAGCGGTGTACTGCATTGGCAGTGGCGCGGCAGCCAACCTGATGCTGCGTGACGCCGGGGTGGCGGAACGTCACCTGACCCTGCGCCTGGGTGCACGCCACGTCGGTGTCGAGGCTACCGGTGGTGATGTGCAGGTCATCCACAATGGGCGTGAAACCCCGATCGCGCGCGGGCACGGCTACCGCGGCCGACTGCCCGTGGATATCCGTATCGGCACGGCGACCCTGCGCCTGGCCATGCCCCAGGCCGGCGGGCCGGCGGCCAACCCGGTGTGGTACGGCAAGGCGCAATGGGCGACTGCCGCCTTGTTCATGTTCATCTGCGCGGGCGCCCTGGCGGTGCTGCGCGATGGGCCGATGCAGAGCGCCGAGCCCGAGTCCCTGCAGCGCCTGACTCTCGCCGAGGAGCAGCCGGCGGAAGCGCCCCGGGCGGCGTCGCTGCAGCTGGCCCGCGCCGATCTGGCCGGCCAGGCCAAGGCCGCCGGGCTGAACGATCTCAAGCTCGATACCAGTGCCGGGCAGCTGCGCGTCAGCGGAACCGTAGAACCTGGCCAGGAGCAGGACTGGCTTGCCCTGCAGCAGTATTTCGATGGCCGCTATGGGCGCCAGTACGTGCTGCGTGGCGATGTCAGCGTGCGTGAAAGCGCCGCCCGGCCGCGGGTCAACTTCCAGGCCGTGTGGTTTGGCGACAACCCCTACGTGATCAATGCAGCGGGTGCCCGCCTGTACCCTGGTGCCCCCCTGGAAGGCGGGTGGAAGCTCGAGCGTATCGAGGACGGTCAGGTGGTGCTGGCTCTGGGCGAGGAGCGCTTCGCCCTGACGCTCGGGCCTTCGCCAGCGCCTGAGCCAGTGCCTGAGGGCTAGCATGAAGATCGATTCACGCGCCCCGCTGGCGCCATCGGATGCCGCCTCCGACGTTCGCACTCGCCCGAGTGAGCTGCTCCCTGCATCACCCATCGCGCCACCCGCCGTTCGCCAGCCCAGCCTGCCGCGCACGCTGCCACTGCCGACCGTGCAGGACGATCTGCACGCCCTGGAGCTGGCCGCAGGCGTCGAGCCCGGGTTGTTCGCGGGCTCGCGGCCGGCGGAAATTCTCGAAGACATCCTCGAACGCATCCTGCCGTCGCTGCCCCTCGACGGTGAAACCCGGGCCCTGGCCATGAGCCTGGTGCGCGAGGAACTCGACACCCGCCAGGCCCTGGATCGCCAGCGCGTCGAAACCGAGGTGGAGCCATGATGCTGCGCGACGACCACGATGCCGCCAGGCTGCTCCAGGGCCTCGGCGATCTCTACCTGCGGGTCGGTCAGGGACCGCGCGCCCTGGTGCTGCTGCTGTTGGCCGTGCAGCTCAATCCCGATGACCCGGTGTTGCTGGCGCGCCTGGCGGCGGCCTTCACCGCCAATGGCGATGGGCAGCGGGCCTTGCACACCCTGGACCGTCTGCATGGGCTGCAGGGTGAATCGGCGGCCTGGCTGCTGCTGCGCAGCCGGGCGCTGTGGAGCGCCGGTCAGCACGCCGAGGCACGCGCCAGCTTTGCCCGCTACCGGGCGCTGCGCCTGGAGGATGCAGCATGATGGCGCGTCTGAGTGCCCTGGCGGGCATGGCGGCGCAACGTACCGAGGTGGTGATCGTCGCCTTCATGATGATGGCCATCGTGATGATGATCATCCCGCTGCCGACCTACCTGGTCGACACCCTGATCGGCATCAGCATCGCCCTGAGCATCCTGGTGCTGATCGTCGCCTTCTACATTCGCAAGCCCCTGGAGCTGTCCGCGCTGCCGGCGCTGATTCTGCTCAGCACGCTGTTCCGCCTGGCCCTGTCGATCAGCACCACGCGGCTGATCCTGCTGCACGGCGATGCCGGGCATATCATCGAGGCCTTCGGCAAGTTCGTCATCGCCGGCGAAGTGGTGGTCGGTCTGGTGATCTTCCTGATCATCACCGTGGCGCAGTTCGTGGTCATCACCAAGGGTGCCGAGCGGGTCGCCGAGGTGGCAGCGCGTTTCAGCCTGGACGCCATGCCCGGCAAGCAGATGAGCATCGACAACGACCTGCGCAACGGCGACATCGATGCCAACGAGGCGCGCCGCAGGCGTTCCGACCTGCAGCGCGAGAGCCAGCTGTTCGGCGCGATGGACGGCTCGATGAAATTCGTCAAGGGCGATGCCATCGCCGGTTTGGTGATCCTCTTCGTCAACCTGATCGGCGGCCTGCTGATCGGCATGCTGTCGCGCGGCATGTCCTTCGCCGATGCCGGGCACACCTACTCGCTGCTCACCGTGGGTGACGGGTTGATCGCGCAGATTCCGGCGCTGTTGATCGCCGTGGCCGCCGGCACCGTGGTGACCCGGGTCAACAACGAGGCCGAGCAGGCCGACCTGGGTACCGAGATCATCCGCCAGATGGGCAACAGCCAGCGTGCCCTGACGCTGACCGCGCTGATTCTCGCCGCCGTGGCGTTCATCCCCGGTTTCCCCGCGCCGGTGTTTCTCGGCCTGTCGGCCGTGCTGGGGCTGTGCGCCTGGCTGCTGCGGCGCCGCCAGCAGCGCGAGGAGCAAGCCGAGGTCGTGGCTGCCGAGGTGGTCGAGGAGGCGGCCGTCGCCCCCGAACCCGAGCAGCAGGCGGATGCCCCGGTCGCCGCAGCGGACACCCGGGTGCTGCTGTCGATCGGCCCGGGGCTGGCCGAAGTGGTACCGCTGCAACCCTTCAAGCAACGCCTCGAGGTGCTGTGCCACGACCTGCACAACGAGCTGGGCATCGAGTTCCCGATGCCGTCGGTGGTCGTCGACATGGCCGGTTCGACCGGTAGCTACCGGGTCGAGCTGGAAGGCGTGCCGGTCGACCAGGGCGAACTGAACCCGGCCCAGGTGCTGCTCAAGGACGACCCCGTGCATCTGCAACTGCTCGATATTACCGGCGAGGAACGCGCATCGCCCCTGGGCAGCCGCGTCGGCCTGTGGATCGCCAGCGAACACCAGGCCGAGCTGAGCGACGCGGGGATCGTCTACCTGCGTCCCGATGAGATCCTGCGTGATGTGCTGGCGCGTGTGCTGCGTCGTTATGCCGGGGACTTTCTCGGTATCCAGGAAACCCGCCAATTGCTGGCGCACCTGGAGGAGAGCCATGGCGAACTGGTCAAGGAAGCACTGCGGGCCGTGCCCCTGCAGCGCATCGCCGACGCCCTGCGGCGCCTGGTCGCCGAGGGCGTGTCGATCCGCAACCGGCGGGCGCTGCTCGAAGCGATGGTCGAGTGGGGCGGCCGCGAAGGTGATGTGGGGCGCTTCAGCGACCACCTGCGTACCGCCCTGGCGCGGCAGATCAGCCACCAGCATGCCGATGAACAGCGGGTGATCGCCGCCTTCGTGCTGGGTTCGGCCCTGGAGGCGCAGCTGCTCGAGGCAGCGCGCCAGCAGGACACCGGACGCGGCGAGGTCCGTGCCCGGGAAGCCACCCGCGGCCTGCTCAAGGCGCTGCGCCAGGAGTGCGCGCAATTGCCCGAATTGGTCAAACCGACCCTGGTGGTGCACCCGGAGCTGCGCCGCCGGATCCTGCGCCTGTGCATTCGTGACGAACTGGAGATGGCCGTGCTGTCCTTTACCGAGCTGGCCCCGGAATACAGCCTGCAGGCGATCAAGGTGCTCGGCACGCCGAGCACCGCGCGGGCGGAAAAAAGCCAACCTGCAGCCGCGCTGGCGGGTGCGACATGATGCGCCTTTTGCTGCTGACGCTGTGCTGCCTGCCACTGCTGGCCATAGCCCAGTCCCCGCTGGGGGGCGATATCAGCCTGGGCACCGGCGAGGGGCGGATCATGCGCTTCAGCGACCCGGTGGAGGCGGTGATGATCGCCGAACCGGGCGTGGCCGACCTGCAGGTGGTGTCGCCCGGGGTCATCTACCTGTTCGGCAAGCGCCCGGGCCACACCACCCTGGTGGCCCTGGGCAGTGACGAGCGGGAAGTCGCCTCGCTGCAGATCAGCGTCGGCAGCAACGGCCGGCCGATCAGCAGTGCGCTGCGCAACCGTCATCCGCAGAGCGGCGCTGACGTTCAGGGCGTCGGCAACCGCCTGGCGGCCCGTGGCCAGGTCAGCAACGTCGCCGAGGCCCTGGACCTCAATGCCCTGCTCGACCCCACCGGGCAGGACTGGCAGGGGGCGGTGAACACCGCGACTTACGCGGGCTCTGCCCAGGTGAACATTCGCGTGCGCTTCGCCGAGGTGTCGCGCGAAGAGCTGCTGCGCTACGGCGTGAGCTGGAATGCGCTGTTCAACAACGGCACCTTCTCGTTCGGCCTGCTCACCGGCGGCAACCTGGCGGCCGAGGCCGCTGCCGGCGGCTCCAACCTGATCGGCGTGGGCCTGGACAGCGGCAACTTCAATATCGACAGCGTGCTCGAGGCGCTGCAGAGCAATGGCGTGCTGGAGATCCTCGCCGAGCCGAACATCACCGCCATGACCGGTGAAACGGCAAGCTTCCTGGCGGGCGGTGAAGTGCCAGTGCCGGTGCCGGTGAACAGCGACCTGGTGGGCGTCGAGTACAAATCCTACGGAGTCTCGCTGCTGTTCAGCCCCACCCTGCTGCCGGGTGACCGCATCGGCCTGCAGGTGCGCCCGGAAGTCAGCAGCCTGATGGGCGGCAGCACCCTGGAAGTTTCCGGGTTCCGCGTCCCGTCGTTCCGCGTGCGCCGCGCCGACACCCGCGTCGAGGTCGGCAGTGGGCAGACCTTCGCCATTGCCGGCCTGTTCCAGCGGGAAAATTCACGGGATCTGGAAAAGGTCCCGTTGCTGGGCGACATGCCGGTGCTCGGCAACCTGTTCCGCTCCAAACGCTTTCAGCAGAACGAGACCGAGCTGGTGATCCTCATCACCCCCTATCTGGTCGAGCCGGTGCAGACCCAGGCCATGCTCACGCCGCTCGACAAAACGCTGGGCGCCCGTGCCGATGCCCCGGCGCGCAGCAGCTCCTTCGGGTTCCACCTGCAATGAACGGGAGTGCCGTGATGAGCCGTCTGAGCCTGTTGTCCACCTGCCTGCTGCTGGGTGCCTGCCAGACCGAACTGCAGGCGCCGGACTATTCCCCCGGTTACCAGACCATCGTCGACGCTAACGGCCAGACCCTGCTGGTGCCGGATGCCTGCCGGCGCGTCAGCAACGAGGGCCAGCCGGTCGACGAACGTGAGCTGTTGCCGTTGCCGCCAGGCTGCGCCAACAACGCCAATCTGCTGCAGATGGTCGAGCGCCGTGGCGACCTGCTGCGTGGCCGGCCGACCGGGCCGACCCTGGCCGCGCCGGTGGGCCGTGCGGCGCAGTCGTATCTGGAAGGTTTCGAGACCGACGAGAAGCGCCGCCGTCGCCAGGAGCAGGCCACGCAGAGCGATACCGGAGGTGGGCAATGAGCCTCGCCATCACCCGCCAGCAGGTTCTACTGCCCGGTGCTCAGCCCCAGGGCCCGGGCGCGTTCGCCGGGGTCACGGATGGCCGCGATACGTTGCGCCTCGGCGATCAGCGCCTGGCGCTGGCTGGCGCTGGTGTCGTCGAGCTGCACGCTGGCCGGTTTGCCCTGGGCGCCCGCCAGTACCTGAACCAGCAGCACATTGCGCTGATGGCGCCGCTGCGCGGTGGGGGCACGGTCGATGCCGGCGATCTCGCGCAGGGCATTGCCGGTGTCGCCGTTGAGCGCATAGGCCAGGGCCAGGTTGCTGCGCGCGTCGAGGTCGTCGGGGGCCAGCCGGCGTGCCGTGGCGAAGGCCTTCTGCATGGCCGTGACATTGCCCAGTTGCGCCTCGGCGGCGCCCAGGCGGGCAAAGGCCTGGGCATCGTTGGGCAACTGCCGGGCGGCGCTTTCCAGCAGCGGCTGGGCGCGCTCCGGGTAGCCCAGGCGCAGCTGCGCGGTGCCCAGGCCGAGCAGGCCCACCGGGTTGTCCGGCTGCAGCGCGACGGCTTTCTGGTAGGCCGCCTCGGCGCCCTGGGTGTTGCCGCTCTCCAGCCGCGCATGGCCCAGCCGCTGCCAGGCGTCGAAGCCCGCCCCCGGTTGTTCGGCAGCCCTCTGGTAGAGCGTCGCGGCGGTACCGCGGTCACCGCGCGATTCGACATCGCCGGCCAGTTTCATCAGGCGCTGATAGGCCTCATCGCCGTCTGCTGCGGGCGTGCTCGGCGTGTGGTTACTGCAGGCGCCCAGCAGGGCGAGGCTGGCAAGCAGGATGCAGCGGGTGGAAATCGACGGCAAGGGCGGTGCTCCTGGGTTGGTTCGGCACGTGCACGGCATTCTATAGAGCCAGCTTCGGCGGCATCTGTGAAGCGGCTGCGAAATCTTGTGATTGTTGCCGGGCGGCGGTTGTTTCATCGACCTGCCTGCGCCGATAGTGGCTCCATCGGGCGCTGCCTGGCGCTGACCCTGCTGTTGCTGGCTGGCGGTGTGGGCACGGCCCGCGCCGAAGTCACGCCACCCTGGTTCGATCAACCCTACGACTATGTGGTGATCAACCAGGATCTGCGCAGCACCCTGGAAGCCTTCGGGCGCAACCTCGGGCTGCCGATGGCGATTTCCAACCGGGTCAAGGGCCGTGCCCAGAGCAACCTGCGCGCGGCCAGTGCCGGCGAGTTTCTCGACGCCCTGTGCGGCAACGGCGGCCTGACTTGGTTTTTCGACGGCAACATGCTGCATGTGAACAGTGAGGAAGAAATCGAGATTCGCCAGTTCGAACCCAGCGGTTTTCAGCTCGACGAGTTGCAGACCGCGTTGGACGAGCTGGGTGTAGCAGGCAAGCACCTGTCGCTGCGCAGCAGCTTTCACGGTGACGGCATGCTGATTTCCGGGCCGCCGCCCTACATGGCGCTGGTCCAGCAACGTATCGATCAGCTGCAGAGCCCGCTAGTCGCCGAACCCGAGGTGGTTCGCGAGCGGGGCGTGCGGGTGTTCCGTGGCAGCGCCGGCATCCAGGTAGTGAAGGATGCGGACGAATAAACCTCAGACGAAAGGAGAGATCCCATGGCAGTCAGCTCGGTAGATGGCAACACCAGTCCCCAGAACACCCCCGAAGCCGAATTCGACCAGGCGCTGGAAAACGCCCAAGGGGACACGATGACCGACGACATGATCACCCAGGCGATCATCCTCGGTGGCCAGTTCATCGTCATGCCGCGGGCCCAGGAGATTCTCAAGGAAGCCACCGCGGACGACGAAGAATAACCACGGGGATCGGCCATGACAGTCAGTGCAGCAGTTGCCACGGCGGCGCCTACGGCCGCCGGCCAGGACGTCGCCCAGGTATCGCAGAACCTGTTCGAGCATATGGCCAGCCAGGCCAAGGGCATGCCCCAGGGCGCCAGCCCGAATCAGATCGGCGAAAACCTCATGGAGCGGCTCAACGGTTTCATCGACCGCTCCAAGGGTTTTTCCGACAGTGCCGCGGTGGAGCGCACGCCCTACATCAGCAGTGCACCGGTGGATAAAGGCGCCGGGGTCGAGCCGGGCAAGGTCAACGAACAGCAGATCGACCGCCTGGTCGGCTCGCTCAGCCGGGTCTTCGACTACTCCATCGAGACCCAGATGGTGGTGCGCGGTGCCACGCAGATTTCCGGCTCTGCCAACACCCTGTTAAGGGGCCAGTGACCATGGGTGGGCATCCTTTGCGGCTGTTCGCGCTGTTGCTGCTGACGCTGTTGCTGCAGGCCTGTGACGGCATGGTGCTGTACAGCAACCTCAGCGAGCGTGAGGCCAACAGCATGGTTGCCGCCTTGCTGCGCGAGGGCATCGCCGCCCAGCGCCAGGTACAGGAGGACGGCCGGATCACCGTCAGCGTGCCCCAGGAGCGCCTGTCCGACGCCGTGGCCCTGCTCGACGAAGCCGGCCTGCCGCAGCAGCAGTTTTCCAACATGGGCGAGGTGTTCAAGAACAACGGCCTGGTGTCCTCACCGGTGCAGGAGCGGGCGCAGATGGTCTATGCGCTCAGCGAAGAGCTGTCGCACACCGTGTCGCAGATCGATGGCGTGCTGTCGGCTCGGGTCCACGTGGTGCTGCCCGACAACGACCTGCTCAAGCGGGTGATCTCGCCATCGTCGGCCTCGGTGCTGATCCGTTACGAGGCCGATACCGACATCGACCAGCTGATTCCGCAGATCAAGACCCTGGTTGCCAACAGCATTTCCGGGCTCAACTACGACGGCGTGTCGGTCACCGCGATCAAGGCGGCGATCCGCAACCTGCGTGACGATGCGCGGCCGCCGCTCAGCTCCTTTCTCGGCGTGTGGATGCTCGACGAGAGCGTGTCGCGGGCACGTACCCTGTTTTTCGGCGCCCTGTTGCTGTTGCTCGGCATGGCCGGCGCCCTGGGCTGGCTGCTGTGGCGCGAGCGCCAGGGGCAGGGCACCTACGTGCTGAGGGAAAGCGAGTGAGCCAGGTGTTGCGCGATGCCTGGCGCATGTTGCTGACCCGGCCGATGGCATTCGTCGCCCGGGATTGCCTGGAGGCTGCGCTGCTCGGTGCGGTGCCCCGTGAGCGGGTGCTCGAACTGATCGAGCAACGCCGCTTCGAAGCACGTCTCGGCGAGCTGCTGGTTTCCTACTACGGGTTGCAACCGTTGGGCGGCGCCGGCGAGGTGGTGGACGACGACCTGCCGGTGCTGCTCCTGCCGCCGCCAGCCTTCAGCCAACTGGCCAGCGCCTGTGGCGCCTGCCGACATGCCGTGGCCCTGGCCCGGGAAATTCGCGGGCCGATGGTGCAGCAGCTGCGCGAGCGGCTGGGTGATGCCACCTACGACCTGGCCATTGGTTGGCGCGAAACACCGGCCGGTACGCCCACGCTGATGAGCGGCGATGCCTTGCTGGCCGCCATCGAGGCGGATGGCCAGCGCTGCGTGGAGGCCTGGATGGCGGCCCAGCCGACAGCCCTGCAAGGCTGGTTGCGCCTGCGCTTCGGCTTGGCTGCACCGCTGTCGAGCGGCAGTGCCGATGACGTCCAGCTGGTGCGTCAGGTCGCCCTTGCCATCAATGATCCTGCCGAGCGAGGCGCTGCATGAGCACGCTGCCAGGCAAGCCGGGCCAGCGCATCCTGCGTGCCGAGGAGGCGGCGCAGTGGCTCGACGGCTACGCCTTCATGCAGGCGGCCCGCGAGGAGGCCGAGCGAACCCAGGCAGCCTTGCAGCAACTGCGTGACCAGGCGCGAGACGAGGGCCTGGCGGCCGGCCTCGCCGAGGGGCAACGCGAAGCGGCGCTGTTGCTGGCGCGCACGACGCAGCAGGTCGATGATTACCTGGCCGGCCTGGAAGCGCAGATGGCCGACCTGGCGCTGGGCATCGCCCGGCAGGTGATCGGTGAGCTGGACGACGCCACCCGCCTGGCACGGTGCACGCGCCAGGCACTTGGCGCCTTTCGCCACGCCCAGCGGCTGCGCCTGCAGGTGCCGCCGGATCAGCTCGCCACCGTGCGTGAGCAACTGCGCGACCTTGGCGAGCGCCTCGAGGTGGAGGCCGATGACAGCCTCGCTGCCGGCCATGCGCGGTTGAGCAGCCCCCAGGCCAGCGTCGAGCTGGACCTGCACACCCAGCTGCAAGGCCTGCGCCAGGCGTTGTTGCCCGGCAGCCTGGAGGGCGGCGATGAACGCGCCTCTGCGTGACCTGCTGCCGACCCTCAGCGCGCGCCTGGTCGATGCCCAGCCACGGCCGTTACGCGGGCGCATCCGCAGCATCCGCGGCACGCTGATCCAGGCCAGCGTGCCGAATGTGGGCATTGGCGAGCTGTGTCGGCTCAGCGACCCGGCCAGCGGGCGGGTGCTCACCGCCGAGGTGGTGGGGTTCGATGGCGATGAGGCGATTCTCTCGCCCGTCGGTTCCCTGGAGGGACTGTCGACCCGTACCGAAATCGTCGCCACTGGCGAGAGCCAGAGCGTGCTGGTGGGCGATGCCTTGCTGGGGCGGGTGATCGGCCCCCTGGGTGATGTGCTCGATGGCGGTGCGCCGGTCAGCGGTCTGCATCGCTATCCGCTGCAGGCCGAGCCGCCTGCACCCTTTTCCCGGCAGATCGTCGCCCAGCCGATGCCACTGGGCATCCGCGCCATCGACGGTCTGCTCACCGTGGCCCGTGGGCAGCGCATGGGCATCTTCGGCGAGCCCGGGGTCGGCAAGTCGTCATTGCTGGCCAGCATCGTGCGGCGCAGCGAAGCCCAGGTGATCGTCATCGGCCTGATCGGCGAGCGCGGCCGCGAGGTGCGCGAGCTGCTCGACGTGCACCTGGGCGCAGAGGCGCGGGCGCGCACCGTCGCCGTGGTCGCCACCTCGGATCGCCCGGCCACCGAACGGGTCAAGGCGGCGCTGGTGGCCACCTCCCATGCCGAATACCACCGCGACCAGGGCCGCCATGTGCTGTTGCTGCTCGACAGCCTGACCCGCTTCGCCCGTGCCCAGCGCGAGATCGGCCTGGCCATCGGCGAGCCGCCGACCCGTCGCGGTTATCCGCCTTCGCTGTTCTCCGCCTTGCCGCGCCTGCTGGAGCGCTCGGGCCCGGCGGCCACCGGCAGCATCACGGCGCTGTACACGGTGCTCACCGAGGGCGATGCATCCCTCGATCCGGTGGCCGAGGAGGTGCGCTCGATCCTCGACGGCCACCTGGTGCTCAGCGCCGAGCTGGCCCAGCGCAACCATTTCCCGGCCATCGACGTGCTGCAGAGCCGCAGCCGCCTGATGGATCGCGTGGTCGAGCCGGAGCAGCGGCAGCTGGCCGGCCACCTGCGTGCCCTGATGGCGCGGCACGCCGATATCGAGTTGTTGCTGCGCACCGGCGACTACGTGGCTGGCAGCGATCCGCTGGCTGACGAGGCGATCGCCCGCCAGGGCGCCATCGAACAGTTCCTGCGTCAGGACGCCGCCGAGCCCAGTGGCTTCGACGACACCCTGCGCGCGCTGCGCAAGGTGCTCGGATGAGCGCCGTTGGGCAGCTGGACGCGCTGCGCCGCCTGCGCGTACGCCGTGCCGAAGCGCAACTGGCCAATTGGCAGGCGCGTTGCCAGCAGGCTGCCGCCGAACTGCAGTGCGCCCAGGCGCGGGTCAGCGAGGCACTGGCGCTGCTCGAAGGCGAGGCCGGGCAGCTGCAGGCCCTGCTCACCGCAGGGGCGCTACCGGTGGGCCAGTACCGCAGCGCGCTGGAGCTGCTCGACGCGCTCGAGGCACAACGGGGCCACCTGGCGGAGCAGGCCGACCAGGCCTCCCGTCAGCTTGAAGAGGTGCAGGCCAGCCGTGACCAGGCCCAGCAGCACTGGCTGCGTCGGCAGTTGCAGTGCGAGGCGCTGGAGCCCTTGCTGCAGCACCATGCCCGCCGCCAGCAGCGCGCCGCCGAGGCCCGCGAGGAAAGCCTGGCCGAAGACCGTCCCCATGGAGCCCTGCGCCGATGAACTGTCGCCAAACGCTGCCCGTGCCGGTATTGCCCCTGCTGCCGCAACTGGATGTCGCCAGGCAGGCGCTGCTCAATCGGCTGCTGCGCCGGCGTCAGCCCTGGCAGGGCCAGATCGCCGGTGTGCGCCTCGAAGCCGCCGTCGGCGGCGCGCCCCTGCAGGACGCCGCGTGCGTCGTACCAGGGCGCTTGGGCACGGCTGCGCTGCACCTGCATCTGGATGCCGCCTTGCTCGAGCGATTGCTGGCATCGCTGGCGCTGCAGCGCGACTTCGAGGGCCTGCCGGCGGCGTTGCAGAGCGTGCTGCTGGAAAAGGCGCTGCTGCCCTGGATCGAGCCGCTCGAAGTTGCCCTGGGCCAACCGGTGAGCCTGGACGCCGCCTCGCAACCCGACGACCTCATGCTCACTCTGCAACTCAGCGCAGACGGTACCCCGCTGGGCATGCTCACCCTGGAACTTAGCCACGCCGCCGCGCAAGGCGTCGCCGATCTGCTGGAACGCTACCTGCCGGTGGCGCGTCATCCGCTGCCGACCTTGCAGCTGCGCCTGGCTCTGCAGCGCGGCTGGCAGCCCCTGAGCCTGGGCGAACTGCGCAGCCTGCGGCCGGGCGACGTGCTGATGCTCGACTGCCCGGCGGATGCCGACGGCCTGCTGGTGCTCGCCGGTGGCCACCGGCAGGCCCGTTTCAAACGCCAGCAGTCCGGCTTGCACCTGCTCGAAGCCCTGCAACCGATCAACCCGACGATGGAGAACGCCATGGGGCAAGACGCCGATGATGCGCAACTGGACGATGTGCCGCTGACCCTGGTCTGCCAGATCGGCAGCCTGGAGATGCCCCTGGGACAGCTGCGCGAGCTGGGCGAGGGCAGCGTGCTGGCATTGCCCGACGCTGATGTTCAGCAGGTCGAGCTGCTGGTCAATGGCCGCTGCGTAGGGCGCGGCGAGCTGGTTGCCATCGGCGATGGGCTTGGGGTGCGCCTGACCCGGTTCGCCAGCCTATGACGGATTACCAACCGAATCTGCTGGAAATCATTCTGGTCGTCACCACGATCGGTTTGATTCCCCTGGCGGTGGTGACCCTGACCGGCTTTCTGAAGATCTCCGTGGTGCTGTTCCTGATCCGTAACGCCCTGGGCGTGCAGCAGACGCCGCCGAACCTGGTGCTCTACGGCATCGCCCTGATCCTCGCGGTGTACGTGACCACGCCGCTGATCGGCGAGATGTACCGCGAGGTGGAGGGCCGCTCGATCAGCTTGCAGAACGCCGAGGAGTTGCGCGAGCTGGGCGACGCCCTGCATGCGCCCTTGCAGACCCACCTGTCACGTTTCGCCAACCCGTCCGAGCGCGCCTTCTTCGTGCAGGCCACCGAGACCGTGTGGTCCGAGGAGGCCCGCGCCGACCTGCGCGACGACGACCTGGTGGTGCTGATTCCGGCGTTCGTCAGCTCCGAGCTGACCCGGGCCTTCGAGATCGGCTTTCTGCTCTACATCCCCTTTCTGGTGATCGACCTGCTGGTGGCCAACGTGCTGATGGCCATGGGCATGATGATGGTGTCGCCGACGCTGATCTCGATCCCCCTGAAGATCTTTCTGTTCGTCGCCGTCAGCGGCTGGTCACGGCTGATGCACGGCCTGATCCTCAGCTACGGAGGAGGGTAACGCATGGGCCAGGACGTATTTCTGTCGTTGATGAAACAGGCGCTGATGACCGTGCTGCTGCTCAGCGCCCCGGCGCTCGGGGTAGCCATCCTCATCGGCCTGGGGGTCGGCCTGTTGCAGGCGCTCACCCAGATCCAGGACCAGACCCTGCCACAGGCGGTCAAGCTGGTGGCGGTGCTGCTGGTGCTGGTGCTGATCGGCCCGCTGCTGGCCACCCAGGTGGCGGCGCTGGCCAGCCACGTGCTGGACAATTTCCCCGCCTGGACGCGCTAGGGCATGGATGCCGATATCGGTCTGGGCATCGCCGAGATCGCTTATCCGGTGATTTCGGCGGCGGCCCTGGCGGTCTGTCGGGCGCTCGGCCTGGTGTTCATCACCCCGGCCTTCAATCGCCTGGGGCTGACCGGCATGATCCGCAGCTGCGTGGCCGTGGCGATCTCCGCGCCGATGTTTCTGCCGGCGTTCTCGGCGCTGACCGCCCTGGAGGACTACGGCAGCTTTTTTCTCGCCGGTTTGATGGTCAAGGAGTTCCTCATCGGGGTGACCGTGGGCCTGCTGTTCGGCATACCGTTCTGGGCCGCCGAGGTGGCCGGCGAGCTGGTCGACCTGCAGCGCGGCTCGACCATGGCGCAACTGGTCGACCCCTCCGGTGCGGGTGAGTCCGGGGTCACCGCAACCCTGCTCAGCGTCACCCTGATCACCCTGTTCTTCATGTCCGGCGGCTTCATCCTGATGGTCGACGGCTTCTACCACAGCTACCAGCTCTGGCCGGTTACCGCCTTCACCCCGGTGATCGCCAGCGCGGCGCTGGAGGCGGTGCTGGCGATTCTCGACCAGGTGATGCGCATCGGCGTGCTGATGGTGGCGCCGCTGATCATCGCCCTGCTGGTGGCGGACATGATGCTCGCCTACCTGTCGCGCATGGCGCCGCAGATGAATATCTTCGACCTCTCGCTATCGATCAAGAACCTGATCTTCACCTTTCTGATGGTGCTCTACTGCGGCTTCCTGATCCCGCTGATGCTCGAGCAGCTGGCGGAATTTCGCGGCACCGTCGAGGTACTCAAGACGCTGTCCGGCGCGGGTGAGCCCTGATGGCCGGCAACAGCGGCAGCGAGGAGAAATCCCAGCCGGCCTCCGACAAGAAGCTGCGCGAGGCGCGGCAGAAAGGCCAGGTCTCGAAAAGCCAGGACATGGTCTCGGCGGTGGTGCTGCTCGGCTGCTCGGTGTGCATCGCCTTTCTCGCCGGCGTCGCCGAGTCACGGGTGCGCGGCCTGCTCGACCTGGCGGCGACCATCTACGTGGAGCCCTTCGCCACGGTGTGGCCGCGCCTGCTGGAAAGTGCCCAGCAGGTGCTGCTGCGTACCGCGTTTCCAATCCTCGGGGTGACGGTGGTCTGCGTGATTCTTACCAACATCGTGACCATGCGTGGCGTGCTGTTTTCCGGCGAACCGATCAAGCCGGAAATCTCGCGCATCAATCCGGTCGAAGGGGCCAAGCGCATCTTTTCCATGCGCAATTTCATCGAGTTCCTCAAAAGCCTGATCAAGGTGGTGGTGCTGTCGGTGGCCTTCTACGTGGTGGGGCGCATCGCCTTGCAGGCGCTGATGGAGTCGTCGCGTTGCGGTGCCGGCTGCATCGAGTCGGTGTTCTTCGTGCTGCTCAAGCCGTTGCTCGCCACGGTGCTGCTCACCTACCTGCTTATCGGCGGCGTCGACGTACTGCTGCAGCGCTGGCTGTTCCAGCGCGAGATGCGCATGACCCGCAGCGAGCAGAAGCGCGAGCGCAAGGACATGGACGGCGATCCGCTGATCAAGCGCGAACGCCAGCGCCAGCGCCGCGAGATGCAGGCCCTGAGCAGCCGCAAGGTCGGCATCGCCCATGCCACCCTGATGATCGGCAGCGAAGACGGCTGGCTGGTCGGCGTGCGCTACGTGCGTGGCGAAACCCCGGTGCCGGTGCTGGTGTGCATGGCCTCGGGCGAGGACGCCAAAGCGCTGCTGGCGCAGTCGGCGAGCCTGGGGGTGCCCCGTAGCCCGGACGCCAGGCTGGCGGCCGAGATCGCCAAGCGGGCGGTGAAGGGCGAGCCGATTCCGGCCAATACCTTCCAGCCGGTGGCCGATGCGCTGGTTGCCGCACGGCTGATCTAGGGCTGTCGTGGGGGCCGCCGTCCGGCCACGATGCCCTAGGGGCTGTGCTCAGCGAACCTGGTAGCGCAACGGCTCCTGGGCTGCCGGCTCCTCCACCCGGGGGCGCGACGAGCGATCACGGTAGGGGCCGAGGCCGAGGGCGGCCAGGGTGAGTTCCAGGCCCAGGGACTGGTTGCCATCGGTGGAACAGGCCCAGGTGAGCGCCGAGCGGATGGTGTCGCTCTCCGCACCGTAGAGGTTCTTCCAGGCTTCCGGCACCACGGCGTCGAGCTGGCTGGCCGCCTTCTTCACCACCCCCAGGGCGTAGGCCGCATGGCGGGCGACGAGGCGCTGGGTGCTGCCGGTCTGGTCGAGCTTCTCCAGGGCATAGAGGCGCTCGCTCTTGGGCATCTGGTAGTACTTGAGGGTGTCATCGCGGTGGGCGATCAGCAGGGACTTGTCCACCAGGCTTTCGATCAGCGGCAGGGGGTCGCCCGACAGCACCGCGTCGCCTTCGACCAGCGCGCGCACGGCGTTCAGGGTGAAGGTGCCGTTGAAGATCGCCACCAGCCGCAGCATGGCCTGCTCGGCTGGTGCCAGGGTCTGGTAGGACCAGTCCAGGGTGGCACGCAGCGAGCGATGACGGGGCGGTGCGGTACGGCGGCCTTCCATCTGCAGGCGGAACTCACCATCGAGCAGCTCGGCCAGGGGCTCCAGGCCAAAGGCGCTGACCCGGGTCGCGGCGATTTCGATATCCAGGGGAATGCCGTCGAGCTTGCGGCAGATGTTGATCACGTCCGCCACGTTGCCGTCATTGAGGGTGAAGGCCGTGTCGCTGGCCTGCACCCGTTCCACGAACAGCTCGATGGCCGGATACCCCAGCGCCTGTTCGGCATTGGGGTGCTCGCAGGCGGCGGGCAGCTGCAGGGGCAGCAGGCGCTCGATCTGCTCACCGGCTGCGCGCAGCGGCTCGCGGCTGGTGGTCAGGATGGCGCAATCGGGGGTCCACTTGAGCAGGGTTTCCACCACCAGCGCCGTGCCGTCCAGGGCCTGCTCGCAATTGTCGAGAATCAGCAGTTGGCGTCGTTGCTGCAGGTGCTGCACCACTTCACGCAGGGGATCGCTGCTGGCCGGCAGGCCCAGGGCTGCGGCCAGGGCGTGAGGGATGCGGTTGTTGTCGTCGATTTCGCTGAGGTCGACGAAGCAGGTGCCATGGGGCATGTCGCCGGCGAGCTGATTGCCGAGCGCCAATGCCACGGTGCTCTTGCCGATGCCGCCAGGGCCCACCAGGGATACCAGGCGCGTGTGCTGCAGCTGCTCGGCCAGGCGCTGCAGCACCGTATCACGGCCCAGTGGCCGGGTGATCAGGCTGGGCAGCGACTGCAGACGTTCCGTCATGGCGGGCTCGCTACCGGCCGCATAGGGCTCGGTATGCGCCACGAAGCGGTAGCCCCGGCCCGGCACGGTCACGATGTATTCGAAGCCGGTTTCGTCCTCGCTGAGCACCCGGCGCAGGGCGACGATCTGCGCACGCAGGTTGCACTCTTCGACGATGACCTTCGGCCAGGCGCAGGCGATCAGCTCGGATTTCTCCAGCAGCTCTCCCGGCCGCGCTGCCATGGCGATCAGCAAATCCAGCGCACGGCTGCCCAGGCTGACCGGTTCACCGTGCTTGAGCAGCAGGTGCTGGCGTGGGTAGAGGATGAAGGCGCCGAACCGCACGGCGCCTTCGCTGCTGAATGGTGCATGGTCGTAAGGCGTCTCGGTCGGCGTGGTGGTGCCGAGAGTGGTCGAATACATGCCTATAGTCCCTCGAGGATTATGGTTGTTGTACGCACTGGTGACGGTTGCGCACAGGCGCACCAGGTCATGCTCGGGTTCGGTTCGCATGGAGGCCCGACGCGGCGGTCGCTGGCGGAACGTGCCGGTGCGGCAGTTTGAATAGGCAAGAAGATCCCTCCAGAACGTACTTGTTTTTGTATATCACCGCAGTGCTGCAAAGCGGTGTCGATCAGAGGCGGGGTGTACTTCGCAATTAACGTGCCGCGCTGGAAGCCTTCTCGGCGATTGCTAACTGATTGATTGTCAATGGCAGCGGCAGTCTGGCCGGCCGAGCCCGTTCGGAACTTCGGATAGCGCCGCAAAAGCTGTTCGGGAATCCGACCCGAGGCAAGTGCGGCGAGCGTGGTCGGTGGCATGTCGCGTTGCTCCTGACAGTCTGTTCAGCGCCGCCCTCCTGTCCTGTTAAGGGCCATATGTCGCCGTGAAAAGCTGCGAAATCCTTCGCGATCAGGTTGTTACATCAATGTGACGATTGCTTGAATGAGAGGGCAGCAGACCGCGCTTTTTGCGTGCACCGTTCTCGTTTCCGTCAACCGACGGTGCATCACGCATTGGCCTGCGCCGTTCAACAAGTGCCATAGCCACCTTCTTTCGCACAAGGAGCGCAGCGCCGTTTTGCGACCTTGTCCACTTATCGAGCCGGAGCGCAAAGCCGATGAGCACCATCGATACAACAAGACCAGAACGCGTGACCGGACAAACCGGCGATACCGATTTCGACGACAAGCTGCGTGAAGCGCAGAGCAAGGGCGGGCAGCTCGACAAGGAAGGCATCGAGGCCTACAAGGAGTACCGCGGCCCCTATCTGGACGGCAAGCCGCCACTGGCCGAGAGCAATCACCAGTGGAAGGAGGAGGACATCGCCAACGTCGAGACCGAGTGGCTGTCGTCCAGCGGCCACCGTCTCATGCTCTGGGACGACCTGCTGCTGGTGACCATGAAAAACGGTGATCAGGTTCTGGTGCACGCCGGCGTCAACCCGCGGCTGCATGAGGTGGCCAAGGAAAAACTGGATGCCGGTGACGTCCCCGGGCCACCGGCCTGGACCGAGAAGGAGCTGTCCGAGGAGCATGAAAACTGGCTTGGCCAGCGCGAGGCCGGTGGTTTCGAGGTGGTCACCTCCGCCGACGAGATACCCGAGCTGGGGGATCTGCGCTTCATCGAAGACGGCTACATGGACATGAGCGCGGCGGTTTATCACCCCGGCAACGGCTTTCAGCTGACCGTCGACGACAACGGTGCCTATGGGGCGAACGACACGGCGCTGTTCACCACGGCCGATGGCAAGAAGTACGCGGTGTCCAAGGAGGTCTCGCCGGAAGCCTACAAGAAGGTCAAGGAGCTGGCCGAGACCCGCGACAAGATCGAGAACAAGATCGACGATGACGGCTACAAGGTGATGAGCGGCCGGGATGATATTCCGGTGGTTACCGACGACACCAAGGTGGAAACCCTGGCGCCTGGTGTGCTGGCCGTGGAAACGCCCCGGAAGGGCAAGTTCATCGTGATCGAGAGCGTCACCCCCGAGCATTTCGCCAACCTCAGCGGGGTGCAGGCCGAGAAGCAGCAGGGCGCCGTCGACAAGGCGTTCGAGGACCGCGACCTGCCGCCCGCCAAGGAAACCGACCTGATGCTCGCCGAAACCAGCGAGAAGAAGGACGGCAAGGCCAAGACCGTCGGCGAGCTCTACTACGACAATCTCAAGGAGGCCTACAAGGACAAGCCCGCCGACTCCAAGGAGGCCAAGTACCTGCGCCTGCTCGAGGCCCGGGCGATGCTCAATGGCGGCTTCCAGTTCCTGCCCTACACCACCACCAACGGCGCGTTCAGCGGCACCACCAATACCAGCTACGGCAAAGACCCCAAGGAAATGAGTCCGTCCGAAATGCGCGGGCTGGTGGACGAGGGCAAGCTCGGTGAGGAGCTGCTGGCGCTGATGACCGACGAGGACATCGCCGCCGACAACGAGCGCTTCCTCAAGGAGGCGATCGACAAGGTCGAGGACAAGGACGGCTTCAAGGACAAGTTGGCCGAGACCCTGCGCGACCCCGAGTACAAGGAGGCGCTCGAGGCGTTGGAGAAGGACAATCCTGAAGGCGCAGCGGCGCGCTACGCCGCCGACATGCAGTCACTGAGCCTTCTTGATTCCGAACTGGCGGCGCAGATCGACACCGAGTTCAAGTTCGGCATTCCCATCGAGCAGCTCAACGAGCTGTACAAGGATGGCATCGACGGCGTGGGCGAGGAGAACATCGACAAGGCCACCACCGACATGGTCTCCACGCTGCTCACCACCATGATGACCTCGGTGCTGGGTACCAAACGCGGCACCGACATCTACAACTACTTCTTTGGCGGCGGCAAGGAGAAGGGCCAGGCCAAGCCCGAGCTGAATGCCGAGGAACAGAAGCTGGTCACCGCGGCGGAAAATTCCCGGGAGCCGCTGACCCAGCTGCTCAAGGACAGCGCCACCGAGAGCATCAAGGATCCCTCGGGGAATGGCGGCGCCATCACCGCCGAGAAGATTGAAAAAGCCGTGCAGAAGGTCCCCCTGGCCGAGCGCGACGGTGTCGCCGGGGTACTGGGCAAGCTTGGCAAGACCGGGGTACTGAGTTCCGGTGCCGGGTTGATCTCGATGGTCGCCGGGATCTACAAGCTCTCCGATGGCGGGCTGAACTTCGGCGACACGCCGGCCGAGCGTATCGAGGCGGCCAAGAACTTCGTGACTACCATCAGCATGATCTCACCGATGGCCGTCATGGTTACGGGTGCCTACGAAGAACTGTTCCGCAAGCCAGGCGTTGCGGACTCGCTGGGGCTAGGCAAGAGCCTCAAGGAAACCGTCTGGGACAAGCACTTCAAGCCCAAGGACGTGTCGGAAACCGACGCCATCGAACTCAAGGAACGGCAGCAGAAGCTCGATAACCTCAAGGAGCTGCCCCAGCTCGATATGGGTGACAAGTTCACCGCCGACAGTTTCTGGCAGGAGTTCGATGACACCACCCGTAAATCACGGCCGAGAGTCGAGGACCTGATCGAACAACTGCCGCCGGAGCAGCAGGACGCGGCGCGCAGCAGCTTCCTCAGCGTCACCGACAGGAACCCTGAGTTGAGCAAGGTGCCCGAGGCCGACCGGCTGCGCTGGGTGGGCGGCGCGCTGTCGACCATCGGCGGCGCCGCCGACGTGGTGGGCGGGGTGCTGGATCTGGTGCTTGGCGGTATGGGCATCGACAAACTGCGCAAGGAAGGCGGCACGCCGGAGCAGTTCGCGGCCAAGAGCCTGCAGCTGGTTGGCGGCACCGCAGGGCTGGTGATGGGCGGTGCCGGCCTGGCTGCGGCCATCGGCGTGGGCTCGTCGGCGGTGGCCGGGGTGGTGGGCGCCGCTGCCGGCGGCGTGGGCGCGGTGCTCGGTTTCATCGGCGCCATCATCGGTGGCGTGGTGGCCCTGAAGAAGAGCGAGGAGACCGTCGAGAAGGTGCGCGACTATTTCCGCGAACTGGACAAGGACGGTGTGCTGGAGAAAGAGTGGGGCGACAAGCTCAACTACCTGGTGCACATGAGCTACGAGTACAACTACTACGAAGGAAAGTACGAGGACCGCTTCGACGCCTGGTACCCCGAGGACATTCCGGTCTGGGAAGCGCAGCCCGAGCACTACAAGGAATTCACCGAGAAGGTCGAGAAGGACGGCAAGATCGACGATGACTGGTTCACCGACAATATGCAGGACCTGGTCACCTACAACGACAAGTTCGACGCCGATTTCTACCGCGACAACAAGGACAAGATCGACCGGATCGTCGACAACTGGGAGCAGTGGCAGGGCAGCGACGACATCATCAGCGACAAGGATTTCAACAAGCTGCTCAAGGGCGACGACCGCTTCGACAACTCCAAGGAAGACATCGATGCGGTGCGCTTCCTGATGGAGAACAAGGAGTTCTTCGAGTTCCTCGACACCATCCGCTTCCACCCCAACAACACCAAGGCAGACGGCAAGATCAGCCGCAAGGACGTCGACAAGTGGCTGGAGCAGGTGAGCTGAGGTCGACAGCGCCGCTCGGGCTACTAGGCATGCGGCGCCAGGCCTGACCTCGGCGCGGCCTCGCGCCGATCCTGCCGCGGGCTGACCGCAAAGCGCGCGCGGTAGCGGCGGGCGAAGTAAGAGGCCGACTCGAAGCCGCAGGCCAGGGCTACCTCCAGCACGCTGAGGTCGCTCTGGCGCAGCAGCTGACGGCCCTTGTCCAGGCGCAGGGCGAGGTAGAAGGTGACCGGCGTGGTGTTCAGATGCTGGCGAAACAGCCGCTCCAGCTGGCGGGTGCCGATGCCTGCCGTGTCGGCCAGTTGCTGCGGACTTCGTGGCGCCTCGGTGCAGCGCTCCATTTCGCCGATCACCAGGGCCAGCTTCTTGTCATGGATGCCATAGCGGCTGCTGATCTGCATGCGCTGGTGATCCAGCCGGGTGCGGATGCGGCCCAGCACGAACTGCTCGGACACCTGGATCGACAGCGCCTCGCCATGGTCGCGGCCGATCAGCCCGAGCATCAGGTCCAGGCTGCTGGTGCCGCCAGCGCTGGTGATGCGCCGGCCGTCGATCTCGAACAGCTCCTGGGTCGGCTGCAGCTGTGGATAACGTTCCCGAAAGGCGTCCAGCGCCTCCCAGTGCAGGGTGAAGCGCTGCCGGGCGTCCAGCAGCCCGGCCTCGGCCAGCACGAAGCTGCCGGTATCGATGGCGCCGAGCACCAGGCACTCACGGTCGGCACGGCGCAGGCGGCTGGCCAGTTGCGGACCGAAGCTGGCCAGCGGCTCGAAACCGGCGACCACGAACAGCGTGCTGCCCGCCACATCGTGCTCCAGGGGGCCATCGACATTGAGCGACATGCCATTGCTGGCCGGCACCGCCTCGCCGTCTTCGCTGAGCAGGCGCCACTGGTAATGGGGCGCGTGAAAGCGATTGGCGACTCGCAGCGGTTCGATGGCCGACATCAGCCCCATCATCGAAAAGCCGGGCAGCAGCAGAAAGCAGAAGGGGTGGGCCATGGCGGCGCTCCGGTGCGAGAAGCCGTCATCTAACGGCACGGCTGACGGCTAATCAAGTCGGTATGTTCTGGTTTTATGTCGATATAGTGCGAATCGTAGGCCAGGCAACTGCGTAAGGTGGGCTCATCGGAATTCAGCCGTTCCGGTCACACGGTACTAAGAACCAGACTAAACCGTTGAGGAGCCCCATCATGAAAGCGCTCACCGCCTTCGCAGCATGCTGCACCTTCACCCTGTTCAGTTCACCCCTGCTGGCCGCCGAAGACGCCAGTTGCAAGACCGTGCGCCTCGGCGCCGTCGGCTGGACCGATGTGGTCGCCACCACCGCCGTGGCCAGCGAGCTGCTGCAGGGGCTCGGCTATGAAACCAAACAGGCCCAGGCCTCCCAGCAGATCATCTTCGCCGGCATCCAGAAGGGTCAGGTCGACGCCTTTCTCGGCTACTGGAAGCCGATCATGGATGACAACATCAAACCCTTTCTCGACGCCGGTGCCGTGAAAGTGGCCGAGCAGCCGTCGCTGAACGACGCCGTGGCGGTGCTTGCCGTACCGACCTATGCCGCCGAGCAGGGCATCAGGACCCTGGCCGATATCGCCCGCTTCAAGGACCAGCTCGACGGCAAGATCTACGGCATCGATGCCGGCTCGGGCGCCAATACGGCGATCCAGAAGATGATCGACGGCAACCGGTTCGGCCTCGGCGAATTCAAGCTGGTGGAGTCCAGCGAGGCGGGCATGCTCGCCGCCGTCGGCCGCGCGGTGCGCAACGGCAAGCCGGTGGTGTTCTTTGGCTGGAAGCCGCACCCGATGAACCTGCAGATGCCGATCACCTACCTGACCGGTACCGAGGACGTGTTCGGTCCCAACGATGGCGCCGCCACGGTGTCCACCGTGACTTCGCCGGATTACGCCCAGCGTTGCCCCAACGCCAATCGCCTGCTTACCAGCCTGCGTTTCAACAGTGAGCAGGAGGCCGAACTGATGCAGCCGATCATGGATCGCCAGGCGCCGGGCAAGGTGGCGCGCGAGTGGATCGCCGCCAATCCCCAGGTCGTCAGCGGCTGGCTCGACGGCGTTACCACGCGCGATGGCAAACCCGCTGCCCAGGCCCTGAAACTCACTCAGTAATCACACCGCCCTTTCATCACCGTGCCACGTGCGGGGGCGGCGTTCGCCCCGAATAATGAGGAGATCGACCGTGAATCATGACGTAATCATCACTTGCGCGGTCACCGGCGCCGGCGACACCGTCGGCCGCCATCCGGCCATTCCCGTCACGCCGAAACAGATCGCCGAGGCCGCCATCGAGGCGGCCAAGGCCGGTGCCACCGTCGCCCACTGCCATGTGCGTGATCCGCACACCGGCAAGCCGAGCCGCGACGTGGCGCTGTACCGCGAGCTGGTAGAACGCATTCGCGAAAGCGACACCGACGTGATCATCAACCTCACCGCCGGTATGGGCGGCGACCTGGAGATCGGCAAGGGCGAGCAGCCGCTGGAGTTCGGCACCGGCACCGACCTGGTCGGTCCGCTGACCCGCCTGGCCCATATCGAAGCGCTGCGCCCGGAAATCTGCACCCTGGACTGCGGCACCCTGAATTTCGGCGATGGCGACTTCATCTACGTGTCCACCCCGGCGCAGCTGCGCGCCGGCGCCAAGCGCATCACCGAGCTGGGCGTGAAGGCCGAGCTGGAGATCTTCGACACCGGCCACCTGTGGTTCGCCAAGCAGATGCTCAAGGAAGGCCTGCTCGACGACCCGCTGATCCAGCTGTGCCTGGGCATCCCCTGGGGCGCGCCGGCGGATACCGCGACCATGAAGGCGATGGTCGACAACCTGCCGCCAGGCCTGACCTGGGCCGGCTTCGGCATCGGCCGCATGCAGATGCCGATGCTCGCCCAGGCCATGCTCTTGGGCGGCAACGTGCGCGTGGGCCTGGAAGACAACATCTGGCTGGACAAGGGCGTGCCGGCCAGCAACGGCTCGCTGGTCGGGCGGGCGGTGGAGATCATCGAGCGCCTTGGCGGCCGTGTGCTCAGCCCGGCCGAAGGTCGGGCAAAGATGAACCTGAAAAAACGCTGAGCCGTCGCCTGGAGCCTGCCATGTCCTACGTTACCGATATCAAGATTTTCGCTGCCCTGGGCACCGGCGTGATTGGCGCTGGCTGGATCGCCCGCGCCCTGGCCCATGGCCTGGACGTGCACGCCTGGGATCCGGCGCCCGGCGCCGAAGCGGCCCTGCGCACCCGTATCGCCAACGCCTGGCCGGCGCTGGAGAAGCAGGGGCTGGCGCCGGGTGCGTCGCAGGACCGCCTGCGTTTTTTCGCCGACCTCGATGCCTGCGTGCGCGATGCCGACTTCATCCAGGAGAGCGCCCCCGAGCGGCTCGACCTCAAGCTCGACTTGCACGGGCGGATCAGCAAGGCGGCGCGCCCCGAGGTGATCATCGGCTCCAGCACCTCGGGTCTGCTGCCCAGCGAGTTCTATGCCGAGGCGCAGCACCCGGAGCGCTGCGTGGTCGGCCACCCGTTCAACCCGGTGTACCTGCTGCCGCTGGTCGAGGTGGTCGGCGGCGAGCGCACCGTGCCGGAGGCGGTACAAGCGGCCATCGCCGTCTACAGCGCGTTGGGCATGCGCCCGCTGCAGGTGCGCAAGGAGGTGCCGGGCTTTATCGCCGACCGCCTGCTCGAAGCGCTGTGGCGCGAGGCGCTGCATCTGGTCAACGATGGCGTGGCCACCACCGGCGAGATCGACGACGCGATCCGTTTCGGCGCCGGCCTGCGCTGGTCATTTATGGGCACCTTCCTGACCTACACCCTGGCCGGCGGCGACGCCGGCATGCGCCACTTCATGGCCCAGTTCGGCCCGGCGCTGAAGCTGCCCTGGACCTACCTGCAGGCCCCCGAGCTGACCGAGCAGCTGATCGACGACGTGGTCGCCGGCACGAGCGTGCAGCAGGGCCAGCGCAGCCTCGCCGACCTGGAGCGCTACCGCGACGACTGCCTGCTGGCGGTACTCGGCGCCATCCGCGAAACCAAGGCCCGCCACGGCTTCGCCTTCGAGGACTGAGCATGCTGCCCGTCACCTACCAGACCGCCGTGCAGCCCGACTGGGTCGACTACAACGGCCACCTGCGCGATGCCTATTACCTGCTGATCTGCAGCTTCGCCACCGATGGGCTGATGGACCTCATCGGCCTCGACGAGGCGGGCAGGGCGCGCACGGGGCACACGCTCTACACCCTGGAGTGTCACCTGAACTTTCTCGCCGAGGTAAAGCTTGGCGTCGAGGTTCAGGTGCGCACCCAACTGCTCGGCCATGATCGCAAGCGCCTGCATATCCATCACCTGATCGAGCGCTGTGACGATGGACAGATCGTGGCCGAAAGCGAGCAGATGCTGATGAATATCGACACGGCCAGCGGCCGCTCGGCACCGTTCGATGAGCAGGTCGCGCAGCAGGTGCAGCTACTGGCTATGGCGCAGTTGCACGCACCGCAATCCGTCAATGTCGGGCGCGTCATCGGTTTGCCGGCGACCTAATAGCCTGTTCACGATCTATCAGTCCCACTTCAGCGTTTTGACTGCAATGTGGCGAAAGCGGACGTAGGGTGGATGACGCTTTTTTCATCCACCATTCGGTTTCGAAGCGGTGGACGGGTCGGGCCGCGTAGGTGAAGCGTCGTCCACCCTACAAAAGCGACAGCGCCCGATGTCCGCTTCTGCCTTTTTGCAGTCTCTTTAATGTCGCCTAAAAGACTGTGAACAGGTTCTAAGGCGGGCACCTACAGGGGAAGGTGCCCGCCGGTTCATCAGAAACGCATCTGGCGCCAGGCCGGCGTGTCGTCGTTGGGGTTGTAGGTCAGCTCGCTCTTGTCGGTCTTCTCCAGGCCGATGGCCTTGAGCCAGGTGTCGAGATCGCCGGTGCTGATCTTGCCATCGCGCCTGTCGTTCTTGGCCAGGTTGTCGAGTTGCTCGAAGAAGCCCGGGTTGTTGAGCAGGAAATTCGCCGCTGCTTTCTCCTCTTCGCTGCCGTCGCCCTTGGAAATTTTATCCAGATCGTCCCTGCTGACGATGTCGTCCTTGCCGTTCCAGGCGTCCCAGCGCTCGCGAATGGTTTCGATGATGTCCTTGTGTTCATCGTAATAGGCGCGCCCGTAATCCTCCTGGTGAGCGCCGACCATCTTCAGCCAGGTGTTGAGGTCGTTGGTGCTGACCTTGTTGTCCTGGCCACCCTTGCCCCATTGGGTATCGAGTTGCTCCCAGAATTCGCTGTTGTTGAGCAGGAACTTCGCGGCTGCTTTCTCTTCTTCGCTGCCGTTGCCCTTGGAAATTTTATCCAGATCGTCCTTGCTGACGATGGCGTCCTTGCCGTTCCAATCGTCCCAGCGCTCGCGGATGGTGTGGATGACCTCGCGGTTCTCTTCGTAGAACGCCTTGTCGTACTTGGCCATGTGCTTGTCGTCGTCCAGGCGGTTGATGGACGAGCCGCCTTCCTGGGGCGTTTCCTTGAAATGCTCCCATTCGTCTTTCTGGTAGTCGTAGATGCTCTGGCCGGCCGGGGCATCGCGGCCGTCGTATTCGTAGAAGCTGTAGCGGGCATACTCGAGCTTGTCGCCCCAGTCTTCCTGGGTCAGGCCGAGTTCAGCCAGATCCTTGAACCACTGGCCTTCCTTGTCGGTGGCTTTCTGCTTCTTCTCGTGGTCGACGAAAATGCCGATGATGCCGCCGATCAGCCCGAGCCCCGCGGTGATCAGGAACAGCGGGCCGGTGGCACCGGCCAGGGCGCCGATGCTGGCGAACAGCCCGACGGTGCCGATGACGCCGGCGGTGGTGCCTGCCACGCCGCTGATGATCTGCAGGGCACCAGCGGCCTTGCCCAGATCGCTGTTGTTGGCGATGGCATCCTTGATGGTAAAGCCGCCCATGACGATATCGGCGACGCTGAGGATATCCGGCGCCACGCCCAGCACCTTGGTCAGGGTGCCGCCGATCTTCGCCGCCAGGCCAGGCTTTATCGACGGGGTGTCGGCCCCGCCCAGGGCGTTGTTGATGGTGTCGGTGTCGACGATGCCCTGCACCGAGCCATTGCGCACCGTGTCATTGAGGCGGTCGACGGCATCGTCGATCACCTCGGCGGCCGGTGGCGTGCGGTTGTCGTGCTCGAACATCTGGTTGATCGCGTCGCCATCCAGGCGCAGATCGCCGTCGAACGGATCGTTGGCCGCCGGCACGCTGCGGCCCGACTCCTCGATGCGCTCGCTGACCACGCGCTCGACCGATTCGCGACTCGGCGGCGTGATATTGCGTTCTTCGAAGTACTCCACCGCATCTTCATAGATGGTCGACACCGCGTCGGTGTAGGTGGAGTACCCCGAGGAGGTGACCGAGGGTGGCAGCGGGCGGTTGGCCGCGTCATCGAGCAAGTCGGCGAACTCGCGAACCGAGGCATCGTCTGGTACCTGCCCCAGCCCGGCCCCGGCCTGGCGTTCGGCGATGCTCTGGTTGATGGTGTCTTCGGTGATGACCAGGTTCTGCTCGTCGGCGAGCTGATTGAGGCTGTTGTAGCGTGAGTAGTCGTCGGGTGGGTTGCCGCCGGCCCGTTGCACGATGTCATCGAGCAGGGCGCGAGTCGCGGCATCGTCGAGCGGGCCGATACCGGCGGCCTCGGCGGAAAGCCGGACCTGATCGAGCACGCTGCCGCCACCACCGCCATTCAGCGAGCCCAGCTCGATCACGCTGTTGGCGCGGCTCTCCACTGCTTCGGGCACGCCCTTGATGCCGCGATCACGCAGGAAGCCTTCGACCTTCTTGCCAAGGGTGCCGTTTTCCTTGCCCCAGATTTCCGGCAGGGTCTTGCTCAGGCCCAGCAGTTCGGCGGTGTTGGTCTTGGTGAAGAGGTCGAAGATGCCGGTCTTCTCGAATTGCGCACCGCCACTGAGGAAGGTGATGAAATCCTTGGCGATGGCCAGGCGTTCCAGGGGCTCGTCGGACAGCTGGCCGTTCTTGGCCGAAAGCATGTAGATCGCCCCGCCCAGGGAGCCGAAGGCGGAAATGGTGCCGAGCACGCCGTACTGGTTCAGCGTGCCGATGGCCCGGGTGAAGTCGTCCTTGCTGACTTCAGCCGGGATGTACTTGGTTTCCAACTGCTTATTGAAGTCGGCCTGGGTGATGGTGCCGTTGTTGAGCTGCTCGGAGAGCTTGGCAAAGTCGGCCATCTTGGTCTTGTCATTGAGCAGCTCGTTGTAGAACTTCTCGATGCTGTCCTGCACCCGGCGCGGAATGTCGGCGGACTTGAGCACGGTCTTGATCAGCGCGCCCATGTCCTTGTAGGCCAGTTCCTTGTACTCGTCGGGAATCGCACCGGGGTCGCCGACCAGGGTATCGATCTCGACCAGGATGCCGTTCTGCTTGAGCGCCGATTCGGCCTGGCGGGCGCGTTCGGGGTCGAGCAGCTCCAGGCTGGAGGCGAGCCGGGCGACCTCTGCCTGGCCCTCGCTGCCCAGGCCCTGCTCTTTCATTTCCGCCAGGTACCTGACGAAATCCAGGCTGGTCAGGGTGTCGTAGAGTTCATCGGCCAGCCTGGTCTTGTCCTCGCCGCTGATCTTCTCGATGGCGCTGTCCAGTTCGGCCTGGTATTCCTTGCCGATCTTGTCCTTCTCGCCGTTGCCGTTGGTGAACATCTCGCTGAGCAGCTCATCCACCGAGTTGCCGTTGAGGATGTCCTGCATGTCCTCGGTGCTGAGGGTTTCGCCATCGCTGTCGAACTTGCGCCAGGTGGTGTTGCCGCCGCGCGGATCCTCGATGTAGGGGGTGATGCGGTGGCCGCTCTCCATCGACGCCTTGCCCTCGATGGCCTTGACCAGCTTGTAGATGTCGCTGTCCTTGCCGACCTTGCCGTCGTCGATGAGCTTCTTGTACTTGTCGAGCAGGTTCTTGGTGGCCAGCTCGACCACCGTCATCTCTTCCTTGTCGTCCTTGTTGGCCTTCTCGCCGCTGCTCTGGCCGAGCAGATCCAGCTTGTCGAGGTCGGGCAGGTCATATTTCTCACGCAGTTTCTGGATCGAGTCGCCGCCTTTGACGTGGTCGCTCCACATCCCAGCAACACGGTCGTACATCGCCTTGTTTTCATGCTCGGACACCACGTACTTCTTGCCATCCTTGGTTTCGAACTGGATGACGCCATTGCCGAATTCCTCCGGGCCACCCCAGAGGGCAATATCATGTTCGGCCACATAGGTGTCGGGGCCGGCGACCTCCCGCCCATCGGCGACGCGCTGTTCGAGGGTATAGCGCGACAGGCCGATCTGCTGCACCTCGAGGAACAGCTCCGGGGTGAGGGCCTTGGACACGGTGACCGTCTCGCCGTCCGCGGTGACGTAGGTGATCACCTCGGCCTCTTCCAGGTTGCCCTGCCACTTGAACTGGGTGTAGTCGCCCCAGTCCTGCACCTCGGTGTTGCGGTCGGCGATGGCGTGCTCGTCGTCCATCGCCGCGACCACCTGGGCCTTCTGCTCGGGAGCCTGGTTGAGGGCATGCAGGTTGACCAGGAACTTGTACAGCTCGGGATTCACCGAGCGCTCGACCACCACGCCCTGGCCCTCGAGCTCGTAACGGATCTTGCCATCCCTGGGCGCATCGACCCGGGTCTTGTCCATCGGTGGCCACTGCTCGTTGTCGGTGGCGCTGCGATCCTGCTTGGGCTTGGTATTGCTCTTGGCCTTCTGGCTAAGGCGCATGATGTTGTCGAAACGCAGGCTGTCGGCGCCGCTCTGTTCGTTGGGGCCTTTGCTCAGGGGTTTCACGCTCACGGCAGATTCCTCGCCAAGTGGACGGGTGGCCTACTCGCGTCGCTGACAATACCGCGTGTGCGTCTGTGGGCCGGGACCGTTCGATTGTTCCGCTTGCCGGCGTGAAATGCTGTGAAACATTCCGTTCACATGGCGAACGGCATAAAAAAGCCCCACAGGCCAGGGCCTGCGGGGCTTCGAGAGGTGCCGGGGTTGTCAGCAACGGCGAGGGCTACCCGCGCCGTTGCATGCCACTCACTGGGTCTTCACATCGCGCAGATAGGGTGCCGGCGCCGCGCCCAGGTTGCTGAGCATGCGCTCGCTGTACCAGTCGATGAAGTTGACCACACCGAACTCGTAGGTTTTCGAGTAAGGGCCGGGCTGATAGGCGGTGGAGTTGATACCGCGCTGGTTTTCCTCGGCCAGGCGACGGTCCTGGTCGTTGGTGGCGTCCCAGACTTCGCGCAGGCGGGCGACATCGTAATCCTCGCCTTCCACGGCGTCCTTGCGCACCAGCCACTTGGTGGTGACCATGGTTTCCTGGGCGCTGATCGGCCACACGGTGAACACGATCAGGTGATCGCCCATGCAGTGGTTCCAGGAATGGGGCAGGTGCAGGATGCGCATCGAGCCCAGGTCCGGGTTCTGGATGCGGCCCATCAGTTTCTTGCAGCCCTGCTTGCCGTCCATGGTCATGGACACGGTGCCCTTGAGCAGCGGCATGCGCACGATACGGTTGCGCAGGCCGAAGCCGGCGTGCAGGTAGGGGATCTTCTCGGCCTCCCACTTGGCGGCGGATTCGGCCACATGGTCCTTGAACGACTGGGTCGCGCGGGGATCGTTGGTGTCGTCCCACTCCAGCAGGGTGTTGAGCAGTTCCGGGTGCGAACCGTTGCAGTGGTAGCACTCGCGGTTGTTCTCCAGCACCAGCTTCCAGTTGGCCTTTTCCATCAGGGTGGTCTGCACGGCCACCTTGGCGTTCTCCATGTCGTAGGGTTCCATGTAGTGCGCCAGGGTGGCGAGGAACTCGTCGATGGCCGGTGGGTTCTCGGCCAGGGAGATGAAGATGTAGCCGCCGGCGGTCTTGCAGTTCACCGGCTTGAGGTTGTAGTCGGCGAGGTTGAAGTCGGCGCCCATCTCGGTGCCGGCGAACAGCAGGCGGCCATCCACTTCGTAGGTCCACTGGTGGTAGGGGCAGACCAGCTTGGCGACCTTGCCCTTTTCGCTGGTGCACAGGCGCGAGCCGCGGTGGCGACAGACGTTGTGGAAGGCGTGCACGACGCCCTCGGCGCCGCGGATGACGATGATCGGGTTGTTGCCGATCTGCAGGGTCAGGTAGTTGCCCTTGGCCGGGATCTCGCAGGTCATGCCGGCGATCAGCCATTCCTTGTGGAAGATCTCCTGCATGTCGAGCTGGAACACCCGTTCGTCGTTGTAGAACGGCTGCGGCAGGGAGAAGGTGCGCTCGCGGTTCTGCAGCATCTCGGCGGCGGCGGCGCGGGCCGGTTCCAGCGGGTCGCCAAGGCTCAGCGTAGAGGTGACGGTCATCGGGAAACTCCTCGTGGCGGGCGCGGTGCGGCCGCTATGAATTAGGCTGGTGCGGTTGACGCTAGGTGGCGTCGCCTGGCCCGGATCGCCTGCCGAGTGGCGCATTGCTCAGGGGCTGCGGCGGACGCTCTTATCCTGTTCGGCTTGGGGGCGAGTGTGGAGCCCGGCGCGGGGCGAACCTTATCCATGGGCGACATGGCCGAATCATTTCCCGACTGGGTACGCCAGTGTCTACGGGGCAGGTCGCGGTGAGCATGCCGATGTCGCTGGCAGGTAAATGAGCGCCAGAGGCGTTGCGCACAATCGCGGCAAAGAATGGGCCGGTGAGCGGCCTGCGTGCGCGAGAGAACCGACATGTCGAACGACTTCCTCTATCCCGTCACCACCCAGACCTGGAGCAACGGCCGTCACGTGGTGCGTTGCGTCAAGGTCATCCAGGAAACATGGGACGTCCGCACCTTCTGCTTCATGGCCGACCAGCCGGTGCTGTTCTTCTTCAAGCCGGGGCAGTTCGTCACCCTCGAGCTGGAGATCGATGGCCTGCCGGTGATGCGCTCCTACACCATCTCCAGTTCGCCGTCGGTGCCCTACAGCTTTTCCATCACCATCAAGCGGGTACCGGGCGGCAAGGTTTCCAACTGGCTGCACGACAACCTGAGCGAAGGCCAGGAGCTGGCGGTACACGGCCCGGTGGGGCTGTTCAACGCCATCGATTTCCCGGCCGACAAGGTGCTGTTTCTCAGCGGCGGGGTGGGCATCACCCCGGTGATGTCGATGGCGCGCTGGTTCTACGACACCAACGCCAACGTCGACATGGTGTTCGTGCACAGCGCCCGTTCGCCAAAGGACATCATCTATCAGCGCGAGCTGGAGCACATGGCCGCGCGGATCAACAACTTCAATCTGCACGTGATCTGCGAGAAGCACGGCCTGGGCGAGTCCTGGTCGGGCTACCGGGGCTACCTCAACCAGCCGATGCTGGAATTGATGGCGCCGGACTACCTGGAGCGGGAAATCTTCTGCTGCGGGCCCACGCCGTACATGAGCGCGGTCAAGCGCCTGCTCGAAGCCAAGGGCTTCGACATGAGCCGCTACCACGAGGAGGCCTTCGGCCCGGTGCCGGCCGACGTGCGCGAGGATGTCAAGGAACTCGCCGAGCTGGCCGCCGATGCGCCCGAGGTACCGGCGGCCGAGCGCAACCAGGTGGCCTTCACCAGCACCGGCAAGAGCATCCAGGTCGGCCCGGGCGAAACCGTGCACGCTGCAGCGGCCAAGCTGGGCCTGCATATCCCCAAGGCGTGCGGCATGGGCATCTGCGGTACCTGCAAGGTGCTCAAGACCGCAGGCGACGTGGACATGGAGCACAACGGCGGGATCACCGACGAAGACGTGGCCGAAGGCTACATCCTGTCGTGCTGCAGCGTGCCGCGTAACGACGTGAGCATCGATTACTGATGCAAGCAGGCACTGATCGAAATTCGATCAGTGCGCCACAGCGCCCGCCCCACGGGCGCTGTGGCAGATGCCCAACAGCTTATCCACAGCTCGGCGCACGATAATTGTGTGCAACGCCGGCGTCTGCATGGCGCCACCAACTTTCCTGCCGCTCCGCTGCCAAGGGGCCAGGCAGCCTACCACCAGCGGACGCATTTCCAGCCGATTAGTCCAGAGTTATACAGACTATCCACAGTTCTATGCACAGCCCGTCGTACATAATCGGCACTGCGATGTCGGCTGGCTCATATAAGTGCTGTACGATTTATGATCGATAGGCTGAAGGCTCCGCATTTGCTGGGCTTCAGCGTTATGGCGACAGCTTTTGCACAGCTTGGTCCACGGCGTTTGGGGAAAGTCTGCGCAGCGTTGTTCAACAGCGCCTTCGAGCGCTCGTCGATTTATACTCGGAACATCGCTCTGTGGAGTGCTGATCACTAATTGTCCGCTAGCCTGCAGGCCCCGTGGGAGCTGGCCTACAGCGGTGGCTGAACATGTTATGCACAGCTAAGCGCACAACTTTTGTGTGTAGATAAGTTGCTAACCGATTGATACCGCTCATTTTTTAGGCGCTTCGCCAGAGGGCCCTTACGGCGGGGCCTGCAGCGATGTACTGACAAGTTATCCACGGCATCATCCCCGCATCGTGGGGACGAATTTCCACAGGCCTCCACTCACCGTTTGGTCCTGCTGTGGATGGAGCAGCCCTTCAAGTCGCTGATCAAGAAATGATCGGTGCGCTGGAGGCCTTTGTGTATAGGGCCTGGAGCGACATATGCACAGCTTGTGAGCGCGCTCCTGCACAGCAGTTGTGTGTAAGCCTACCGGTAACCCGCGAAATTGAACGTTTTTCGTACGAAGCCCTGGAGCCTTTGCAGGCCGTGTGCTACAGCCATATGCCGACAGCTTGTGCACAAGCTCGTCCACCTCATCTGGGGATTGCTCGAATCGCTATCCCCAGGCGAGGCATCGGCTGTCTTGAGGGCCCGCAGCAGGGGAGGCTGAAAAGCAGGCGGATACGCGGCATGCGACCGACTTGCAGGCCTGTTATCCACAGATAGCGAGTAATCAAGGCGGAGGAGGGAGTCGAGGGGCGTGGCAAGGCGTGGATCAGGACGCGACCTGATCCACCGTCGCTCGGTAGCGGCGTTGCAGGCTGCCGTCAGGACATTACCTGGCGGATATCCGCAGCCAGCTGACGCACCCGCGCTTCGTCGGTGTCCCACGAGCACATGAAGCGTGCGCCGCCGGCGCCGATAAAGGTATAGAAGCGCCAGCCGCGGGCGGTGAGGGCGGCGATGGCCGGCTCGGACATCTGCAGGAACACGCCGTTGGCTTCCACCGGGAACATCAGGCTCACGCCCGGTACGTCTTCCACCAGCCTGGCGAGCAGTTGGGCGCAGGCGTTGGCATGGTTGGCGTAACGCAGCCAGGCATCGTCCTGCAGGATGCCCACCCAGGGCGCCGACAGGTAGCGCATCTTCGAAGCCAGCTGGCCGGCCTGCTTGCAGCGGTAGTCGAAGTCTTCGGCCAGGTCGCGGTTGAAGAACAGGATCGCCTCGCCGACGGCCATGCCGTTCTTGGTGCCGCCAAAGCACAGCACGTCGACACCGGCCTTCCAGGTCAGCTCCGCCGGGCTGCAGCCGAGAAAGGCACAGGCGTTGGAAAAGCGCGCGCCGTCCATGTGCAGGTTGAGGCCCAGTTCGTCACAGGTCCGGCTGATCGCCTGGATCTCCTCGGGGCGGTAGACGGTGCCGACTTCGGTGGCCTGGGTCAGAGTGACCACCCGCGGCTTGGGGAAGTGGATGTCCTTGCGCTTGAGGGCGATCTCGCGGATCGAGGCGGGCGTCAGCTTGCCCTGCTCGGTGCGCGCGGTCAGCAGCTTGGAGCCGTTGGAGAAGAACTCCGGCGCGCCGCATTCGTCGGTCTCGACGTGGGCGGTCTCCGAGCAGATCACGCTGTGGTAGCTCTGGCACAAGGAAGCCAGGGCCAGGGAGTTGGCGGCGGTACCGTTGAAGGCGAAGAACACGTCGCAGTCGGTCTCGAACAGGCGGCGGAAATGGTCGGCCGCGCGGGCCGTCCATTCGTCATCTCCGTAGGCGCGCTGGTGGCCCTGGTTGGCCTCGGCCATGGCTTGCCAGGCTTCGGGGCAGATGCCCGAGTAGTTGTCGCTGGCGAATTGCTGGGCGTTGTCGGGCATTGGAAGGTCCTTGTCTGCGTCGCCCTCGTCCGGGCGTATGCCGGTACTTTATCCCGCCGCACCGGTGCATAGAACTCGCCGGGGCGACATATTGTTCCGCTGGCAAGTCAGCGCTGGGCCAGCCCATTAATTCTGAACTCGCGGGCGCCGATGGGCTCACAAAACTGAGAGTTCACTCAAGGACTCGCCGATCCCCAGCTACAGGAGCCCACCATGAGCTACCGTCATCTGATCGCACTGTTCGCACCGCTTGCCTTCGCCCTGCCAGCCGTGGCCGCCGAGCAATGGTCGCCGGAAGCCAAGTCGACCTTCGTTCAGGAGTGCGTGAAGGGCGCTCAGTCCGGCCATTCGCAGGAAAAGCTGACTGCCTTCTGTGATTGCGCAGCGACCAAGGTCAGCCAGGAGTTCAGCGAGGCGGAAATGGCCGAGATGAGCAAGCAGGTTCCGCCGGATGCCGCCCTGCAGAAGCGTCTGGTCACGGCCTCGAGCAGCTGCAACGCGAAACTGCAATAAGTGCCTGAAGGGCGGCGCAGTTCTGCGCCGCCTTCTTTATTTGCGCTGAGTCACTGGCAGTCTCTACCGTGAAACTCTATTTCTCAGCGTGATGCGTGCGCATGCCCCCATTCTCACCTCCACGACTTGGCCGTGATGCCGCCCTGGACCTGATCAAATGGCTGGCGCTGCTGACCATGCTGATCGATCACCTGCGCCATGCCTGGCCGTCGCTGTACTTTCTTTATGTGCCTGGGCGCCTGGCCTTCCCCTTGTTCTGCCTGGCCATCGCCGCCAATGTCGCGCGGCCCAGGGTAGGGGACGCCGCTGGCTTGTCCCTGCGCTACCTGGGCTGGCTGCTGCTGTTCGCGCTGATCTCCGAATGGCCGTACCGGCTGCTGGTGCCCACCGCCGAATCGCTCAACGTGATGCCGACCCTGGTGCTCGGCCTGCTGATCGCCAATGCCGTGCAGCGAACTGACATCCAGGCGCGCTGGTTGGGCGCCGGCGCGCTGGCGACTGCCGTGCTGGCCCATGGGTGGCTGATGTTCGGCGTGTTCGGCGCGCTGCTGCCGGCGGCCTTCCTGCTGGCGCTGCGTGGGTTCCGTGGCGTATGGCTGTTGCCGATGGTCTGTTGCCTGGCGGCCAACTACTGGGCGCCGTTCTATGCCGATGCGGCCCGTGGCGATCCCTTCGCCTGGAGCGTGCTGGCCACGTGTCTGTTCGCGCCATTGCTGGGCCTGCTGCTGGTGCGCCAACAACCGCCATTTGCGGTGCCGCCGGTGCGGCGCTGGGCTTATGTGTTCTACCCCGCGCACTTTCTTGTTCTGGTGGCGCTGCGCAGCCTCTGAGCATGCACAATTGCGACGCTCAGGCATGTCGCAAACGCAATCTCCCGTGGCGTACATAGGCATCTGGCTCGCCAGGGCCAGTCATACCATCGCTGCAACAAGACTCATATCGAGCAACCGAGCCAGATGCGGCGCTGCGAGGCGCCTCGGGGAGAAACGTGATGTTCAGCAAGCAAGATCAGATTCAAGGCTACGATGACGCCCTGCTCAGTGCCATGCAGGCCGAGGAGCGTCGCCAGGAACATCACATCGAGCTGATCGCCTCGGAAAACTACACCAGCAAGCGGGTGATGGAAGCCCAGGGCAGCGGCCTGACCAACAAGTATGCCGAAGGCTACCCGGGCAAGCGCTACTACGGTGGCTGCGAGCATGTGGACAAGGTCGAGGCGCTGGCCATCGAGCGCGCCAAGCAGCTGTTCGGCGCCGACTACGCCAACGTGCAGCCACACTCCGGCTCTTCCGCCAACTCCGCCGTCTACCTGGCGCTGCTGCAACCGGGCGACACCATCCTGGGCATGAGCCTGGCCCACGGCGGCCACCTGACCCACGGCGCCAAGGTGTCGTCCTCGGGCAAGCTGTACAACGCCGTGCAGTACGGCATCAACACCGATACCGGGCTGATCGACTACGACGAAGTCGAGCGCCTGGCCGTGGAGCACAAGCCGAAGATGATCGTCGCCGGCTTCTCGGCCTACTCCAAGACCCTGGATTTCCCGCGCTTCCGCGCCATTGCCGACAAGGTCGGGGCGTACCTGTTCGTCGACATGGCCCACGTGGCGGGGCTGGTCGCCGCCGGTCTGTACCCGAACCCGGTGCCGCTGGCCGATGTGGTCACCACCACCACCCACAAAACCCTGCGTGGCCCACGTGGCGGGCTGATCCTCGCCAAGGCCAACGAAGAGATCGAGAAGAAGCTCAACGCCGCGGTATTCCCGGGCGCCCAGGGCGGCCCGCTGATGCACGTGATCGCCGCCAAGGCGGTGTGCTTCAAGGAAGCCCTGGAGCCCGGCTTCAAGGACTACCAGGCCCAGGTGATCAAGAACGCCCAGGCCATGGCCCAGGTATTCATCGAGCGCGGCTTCGACGTGGTCTCCGGCGGCACCGACAATCATCTGTTCCTGCTCTCGCTGATCAAGCAGGGCATCACCGGCAAGGACGCCGACGCCGCCCTCGGCCGCGCCGGCATCACCGTCAACAAGAACGCCGTGCCCAACGACCCGCAGTCGCCGTTCGTGACCTCGGGCCTGCGCATCGGCACGCCGGCGGTCACCACCCGCGGCTTCAAGGAAGCGCAGTGCCGTGAGCTGGCGGGCTGGATCGCCGACATCCTCGAGCACCTCGGCGACGCCGACGTCGAGGCCCAGGTGGCTGGCCTGGCGGCCGGTCTGTGCGCCGATTACCCGGTCTATCGCTAACGCATCGTCGTCACGTCGGAGCTGCCGCTTTGATGCCCTAGGACGCAGGAACCCATCGCCGATCGATGGGTTTCATCCGTCCTGCGGTCCGGGTGCGCGCCTACGGCAAGCAGAATTCAGGAGTCCCTTATGCAGCGCTATTCCGGCTTCGGCCTGTTCAAGCACTCGTTCAGCCACCATGAGAACTGGCAGCGCATGTGGCGCAACCCGACGCCCAAGCCGGTCTATGACGTGATCATCGTCGGCGGTGGCGGCCACGGCCTGGCCACGGCCTATTACCTGGCCAAGGAATTCGGCGTGAAGAACGTCGCCGTGGTCGAGAAGGGCTGGCTGGGCGGCGGCAACACCGCACGCAACACCACCATCGTGCGTTCCAACTACCTGTGGGACGAGTCCGCGCACCTCTACGAGCACGCCATGAAGCTGTGGGAAGGCTTGTCCCAGGATCTGAACTACAACGTCATGTTCTCCCAGCGCGGCGTGTTCAACCTCGGCCATACCCTGCAGGACATGCGCGACATCGAGCGCCGGGTCAGCGCCAACCGCCTCAACGGTATCGACGGCGAAGTGGTCGACGCCAGGCAGGTGGCGGAGATGATTCCCTACCTGGATTGCTCGAAGAACACCCGTTACCCGGTGCTCGGCGCTTCGCTGCAGCGCCGTGGCGGCGTGGCCCGTCACGACGCCGTGGCCTGGGGCTTCGCCCGCGCCGCCGACGCCCTGGGCGTCGACCTGATCCAGCAGACCGAAGTGATCGGCTTCCGCAAGCAGGACGGCGCGGTGATCGGTGTGGAAACCAGCAAGGGCTTCATCGGCGCCAAGCGCGTCGGCGTGGTCGCCGCCGGTAACTCCGGGCACCTGGCCAAGCTCGCCGGCTTCCGCCTGCCGCTGGAATCGCACCCGCTGCAGGCCCTGGTCTCCGAGCCGATCAAGCCGATCATCGATACGGTGATCATGTCCAACGCCGTGCACGGCTACATCAGCCAGTCGGACAAGGGCGACCTGGTCATCGGCGCCGGCATCGACAGCTACAACGGCTACGGCCAGCGCGGTTCCTACCCGACCATCGAGCACACCCTGCAGGCCATCGTCGAGATGTTCCCGGTGCTCTCGCGGGTGCGCATGAACCGCCAGTGGGGCGGCATCGTCGACACCACGCCGGACGCCTGCCCGATCATCGCCAAGACGCCGGTCAAGAACCTCTACTTCAACTGCGGCTGGGGCACCGGTGGCTTCAAGGCCACGCCCGGCTCGGGCAACGTGTTCGCGGCCAGCCTGGCCAAGGGCGAGATGCATCCGCTGGCCAAGGCCTTCTCCATCGAGCGCTTCCACAACGGCGCGCTGATCGACGAACACGGCGCAGCCGGCGTGGCCCACTGATTTTGGCGCCCTCTCTCGGCGAGAGGGGGACGATGGTTTTCTGGAGGTACTGAGCATGTTGCACATCTTCTGCCCTCACTGTGGCGAACTGCGTTCCGAAGAAGAATTCCACGCCGGCGGCCAGGCACACATCGCCCGTCCACTGGACCCGAACGCCTGCACCGACGAGGAGTGGGGCGAGTACCTGTTCTTCCGCGACAACCCGCGCGGCATCCACCACGAGCTGTGGATCCACGCCGCCGGCTGCCGCCAGTACTTCAACGTCACCCGTCACACGGTGAGCTACGAGATTCTCGAAACCTACAAGATCGGCGAGCGCCCCAGCGTCACTGACGCTTCGCTCGCCGATAAGAAGGCCGTCGACCAAGGAGTAACGGCATGAGCCAGGTCAATCGTCTTGCCCAGGGTGGCCGCATCGACCGCAGCCAGCCGCTGACCTTCAACTTCAACGGCCAGACCTACCAGGGTTACGCCGGCGACACCCTGGCCGCCGCGCTGCTGGCCAACGGCGTCGACGTGATCGGCCGCAGCTTCAAATACTCGCGCCCGCGCGGAATCGTCGCCGCCGGCGCCGAAGAGCCCAATGCGGTGCTGCAGATCGGCTCCACCGAGGCGGCGCAGATCCCCAACGTGCGCGCCACCCAGCAGGCGCTGTACCAGAACCTGACCGCCACCAGCACCAACGGCTGGCCGAGCGTCAACACCGACCTGATGGGCATCCTCGGCAAGGTCGGCGGCGGCATGATGCCGCCCGGTTTCTACTACAAGACCTTCATGTACCCGCAGAACCTGTGGCTGACCTACGAGAAGTACATCCGCAAGGCCGCCGGTCTCGGCCGCTCGCCGAAGGAAAACGACCCGGACATCTACGACTACCTGAACCAGCACTGCGACGTGCTGGTGGTCGGCGCCGGCCCTGCCGGTCTGGCTGCAGCCCTGGCTGCCGGGCGCAGTGGCGCCCGGGTGATCCTCGCCGATGAACAGGAAGAGTTCGGTGGCAGCCTGCTGTCCACCCGCGAGATGCTCGACGACAAGCCGGCCGCCGAGTGGGCCGCCAAGGCCATCGCCGAGCTGGAAGCGATGCCGGAAGTGACCCTGCTGCCGCGCGCCACGGTCAACGGTTACCACGACCACAACTTCCTCACCATCCACCAGCGCCTCACCGATCACCTCGGCGAGGTCGCGCCGCCCTTGGTTAACGGAGCGTGCCAGCCGCGCCAGCGCCTGCACCGTGTACGTGCCGGTCGTGTGGTGCTGGCCACCGGCGCCCACGAGCGCCCGCTGGTGTATGGCAACAACGACGTGCCCGGCAACATGCTGGCCGATGCCGTGTCGACCTACGTGCGCCGCTATGGCGTGGCGCCCGGCCAGAAGCTGGTGCTGTCGACCAACAACGATTACGCCTACCGCGTGGTGCTCGACTGGCTCGACGCCGGTCGCCAGGTGGTGGCCGTGGCCGACGCCCGCAGCAACCCGCGCGGCAGCTGGGTCGAAGAAGCGCGCCGGCGTGGCGTGCGCGTGCTCACCGGCAGCGCGGTGGTCGAGGCCCGTGGCAGCAAGCGGGTGACCGGTGCACGTATCTGCGCCATCGACGCCGCCAAACACAAGGTCACCAGCCCCGGCGAGACAGTGGACTGCGACCTGATCGCCAGCTCCGGCGGCTACAGCCCGGTGGTGCACCTGGCGTCGCACCTCGGCGGTCGTCCGGTATGGCGAGAAGACATCCTCGCCTTCGTACCCGGTGAGGGCTTCCAGAAACGGCACTGCGCCGGTGCCGTGAACGGCGTGTTCGGCATGGGCGACAGCCTCGCCGACGGTTTCGAAGCGGGTGCCAAGGCCGCTGCCGAGGTGGGCTTCCAGCCCGTCACCGGCACCCTGCCGAAGGCCGAGAAGCGCATCGAGGAAGCCACCATCGCGCTGTTCCAGGTGCCCCACGACAAGAACACCGCCCGTGCGCCGAAGCAGTTCGTCGACCAGCAGAACGACGTCACCGCTGCCGGCATCGAACTGGCCACTCGCGAGGGCTTCGAGTCGGTCGAGCACGTCAAGCGCTATACCGCGCTGGGCTTCGGCACCGACCAGGGCAAGCTGGGCAACATCAACGGCCTGGCCATCGCCGCCCGTTCGCTGGGCATCAGCATCAGTGAAATGGGCACCACCATGTTCCGCCCGAACTACACGCCCGTTACGTTTGGCGCCATCGCCGGCCGTCACTGCGGCGAGCTGTTCGAGCCCAAGCGCTACACCGCTCTGCACAAATGGCACCTGCAGCAGGGCGCCGAGTTCGAGGACGTCGGCCAGTGGAAACGCCCCTGGTACTTCCCGAAGAACGGTGAGGACCTGCACGCCGCCGTGGCCCGCGAGTGCAAGGCCGTGCGCAACGCGGTGGGCATTCTCGACGCCTCGACCCTAGGCAAGATCGATATCCAGGGCCCGGATGCCCGCGAGTTCCTCAACCGCGTGTACACCAACGCCTGGACCAAGCTGGACGTCGGCAAGGCCCGCTACGGCCTGATGTGCAAGGAAGACGGCATGGTCTTCGACGACGGCGTCACCGCCTGCCTGGCCGACAACCATTTCGTCATGACCACCACCACCGGCGGTGCCGGGCGCGTGCTGGAGTGGCTGGAGATCTACCACCAGACCGAATGGCCGGAGCTGAAGGTGTACTTCACCTCGGTCACCGACCACTGGGCGACCATGACCCTGTCCGGCCCCAACAGCCGCAAGCTGCTGGCCGAAGTCACCGACATCGACCTGGACAAGGACGCCTTCCCGTTCATGACCTGGAAGGAGGGCAAGGTCGGCGGCGTACCGGCCCGGGTGTTCCGCATCTCCTTCACCGGTGAGCTGAGCTACGAAGTCAACGTGCAGGCCGACTACGCCCTGGGCGTGCTCGAGCAGATCGCCGATGCCGGCAAGAAATATGGCCTGACCCCTTACGGCACCGAGACCATGCACGTGCTGCGTGCCGAGAAGGGCTTCATCATCGTCGGCCAGGACACCGATGGCTCGGTCACCCCGGACGATCTGGGCATGGGCTGGTGCGTCGGTCGCACCAAGCCGTTCTCCTGGATTGGCTGGCGCGGCATGAACCGCGAGGACTGCCTCAAGGAAAACCGCAAGCAGCTGATCGGCCTCAAGCCGGTGGACCCGAACAAGGTGCTGCCCGAAGGTGCGCAACTGGTGTTCGATCCCAAGCAGCCGATTCCGATGACCATGGTCGGCCACGTCACCTCCAGCTACATGAGCGCCGCGATGGGTCACTCCTTCGCCATGGCCCTGGTTCGTGGCGGCCTCAAGCGCATCGGCGAGCGTGTGTACGCGCCGCTGGTCGATGGCAGCGTGATCGAAGCCGAAATCGTCAGCCCCGTGTTCTATGACCCGAAAGGGGACCGCCAGAATGTCTAACGTCAATGTCTACAAGCAACGCCCCGACGACATCGCCGGGCAATCGCCGCTGCACCACGCCGGCCTGCACGAACTGGCCGGCAAGGGCCGCGCCGGCGCCGGGGTGACGCTGCGCGAGAAGAAGCTGCTGGGCCACCTGGTGCTGCGCGGCGATGCCGACGATGCCAACTTCGCCGGCGGTGTGCACAAGGCCCTGGGCCTGGAGCTGCCGGGCGCGCTGATGCTGGTGGCGAGCGGGGACACTTCGCTGCAGTGGCTGGGCCCGGATGAATGGCTGCTGATCGTCCCCGGCGGCAGCGAGTTCGAGGTCGAGGGCAAACTGCGCGAGGCCCTGGATGGCCAGCACATCTCGGTGGTCAACGTCAGCGGCGGGCAGACCCTGCTGGAGCTCTCCGGGCCGAAGGTGCGTGAGTTGCTGATGAAATCCAGCAGCTACGACGTGCACCCCAACAACTTCCCGGTGGGCAAGGCGGTGGGCACGGTGTTCGCCAAGTCCCAACTGGTGATTCGCCACACCGGCGAGGATACCTGGGAACTGCTGATCCGCCGCAGCTTCTCCGACTACTTCTGGCTGTGGCTGCAGGATGCCAGCGCCGAGTACGGGCTGGCCGTGGAGGCTTGAGGACATTGGAACCGTAGGGTGGACGACGCTTTTTTCGTCCACCTTGGGATCGCAACGGTGGATGGATGAAGCGTCATCCACCCTACGTGACTAGGCGTCCCTGCCCGTTCCCACAGACCACCGCTCCTGCTTTGCTTCACCACTGCCCAAGGCTGCGTATGGACGCAGCCAATGACGCTCCAAATCGTGCACTGCCGGCCGGCGCATGGGCGCGATCACCATAAGGAATCGCTTGCATGAGCCGTACTCCCGATACCTGGATTCTCACCGCCCACTGCCCCAGCGTGCTGGGCACCGTGGACGTGGTGACCCGCTACCTGTTCGAGCAGGGCTGCTACGTCACCGAGCACCACAGCTTCGATGACCGCCTGGCCAGCCGCTTCTTCATTCGCGTGGAATTCCGCACCCAGGCCGATTTCGACGAGGCGACCTTCCTCGCCGGCCTGAACGAACGTACCGCGCCGTTCGACATGCGCACCGAGCTGACCCCGCCGGGCTACCGCGCCAAGGTGGTGATCATGGTCTCCAAGGCCGACCACTGCCTCAACGACCTGCTCTACCGCCAGCGCACCGGCCAGTTGCCGATGGACATCACCGCCATCGTTTCCAACCATCCGGACCTCAAGCCGCTCGCCGACTGGCACGGCATTCCCTACCACCATTTCCCCCTCGACCCCAACGACAAGCCTGCCCAGGAGCGGCGGGTGATGCAGGTGGTCGAGGACACCGGCGCCGAGCTGGTGGTGCTCGCCCGCTACATGCAGGTGCTGTCCGCCGACCTGTGCCGCAAGCTCGATGGCCGGGCGATCAACATCCATCACTCGCTGCTGCCCGGCTTCAAGGGCGCCAAGCCCTATCACCAGGCGTACCAGAAGGGCGTCAAGCTGGTCGGTGCCACGGCGCACTTCATCAATAACGACCTGGACGAAGGCCCGATCATCACCCAGGGGGTGGAAAGCGTCGATCATGCGCATTACCCCGAGGACCTGGTCGCCAAAGGCCGCGATATCGAATGCCTGACCCTGGCCCGTGCAGTCGCTTGTTTCCTCGAGCGCCGGGTGTTTCTCAACGCCAACCGCACCGTAGTCCTTTAACCAGAGACGTGCCGCACAGAGAACGGCGGCTGTCGGTTTTGCATCCGCGGCCGCGCCATACGCTAGCTAGTCTGGCTGGACCCATTCGTGCTGCCGGTGTCGTCAGCGCGAGCACTCGGTAGCCGTCCTGCCCTTACCGGCGGGTGCCGAGACAGGCGCTTCAATACTCCATTGCAAGACCTACGCGCCTTGCATCCACAAGAAGAAAGGAGATTCATATGTCTGGTAATCGCGGTGTCGTCTATCTCGGCACAGGCAAGGTCGAAGTCCAGAAGATCGACTATCCGAAGATGCAGGATCCGCGCGGTCGCAAGATCGAGCACGGGGTCATCCTCAAGGTCGTTTCCACCAACATCTGCGGCTCCGATCAGCATATGGTGCGCGGCCGTACCACTGCCCAGGTCGGCCTGGTGCTCGGCCACGAGATCACCGGCGAGGTGATCGAGAAGGGCAGCGATGTCGAGAACCTGAAGATCGGTGATCTTGTGTCCGTGCCCTTCAACGTCGCCTGCGGCCGCTGCCGCTCCTGCAAGGAACAACACACCGGCGTGTGCCTGACCGTCAACCCGGCGCGTGCCGGCGGCGCCTACGGCTACGTCGACATGGGCGACTGGACCGGTGGCCAGGCCGAGTACGTGCTGGTGCCGTATGCCGACTTCAACCTGCTGAAGTTGCCGAACCGCGACAAGGCGATGGAGAAGATCCGCGACCTGACCTGCCTGTCCGACATCCTGCCGACCGGCTACCACGGCGCCGTCACCGCAGGGGTCGGCCCGGGCAGCACGGTGTATATCGCCGGTGCCGGCCCGGTCGGCCTGGCCGCTGCAGCCTCGGCGCGCCTGCTCGGCGCGGCGGTGGTGATCGTCGGTGACGTCAACCCGGTACGCCTGGCCCACGCCAAGGCCCAGGGCTTCGAGATCGCCGACCTGTCCAAGGACACCCCGCTGCACGAACAGATCGCCGACCTGCTCGGTGAGCCGGAAGTGGATTGTGCGGTCGACGCCGTAGGTTTCGAAGCCCGCGGCCATGGTCACTCCGGTGCCCAGCAGGAGGCGCCGGCCACGGTGCTCAACTCGCTGATGGGCGTGGTACGGGTCGCCGGCAAGATCGGTATTCCCGGCCTCTACGTCACCGAAGACCCGGGCGCGGTGGACGCCGCCGCGAAGATCGGCAGCCTGAGCATCCGCTTCGGCCTCGGCTGGGCCAAGTCGCACAGCTTCCACACCGGCCAGACCCCGGTAATGAAGTACAACCGCGCATTGATGCAGGCGATCATGTGGGACCGCATCAACATCGCCGAAGTGGTGGGTGTGCAGGTCATCAGCCTGGACGACGCGCCGCGCGGTTACGGCGAGTTCGATGCCGGCGTGCCGAAGAAATTCGTCATCGACCCCCACAAGACCTTCAGCGCCGCCTGAGGCTCCCCAGGCGAGGCCCGCGTAGGCCTCGCCGTCTCCCTGACACACTTTGACATGATCGACCACGGCGTTAGACTGGGTGCCCTATTTCGGGGCGCATGCCGCGTCTCATTGCCTGCAAGGATCGTTCATGGCCGCTCTATCACGTTTCTTCCTCGTTGCCCTCGCCGCTGTACTGCTCGCTGCCTGCTCCTCGAATGACTCGCCCGAGGCGGTCGCGAAGTCCTTTATCGAGGCTTCGTTTTCCAACGATGCGGATGGCATGTACAAGCTGATCGCCGTACCGGCCGACGCCGATGACGGTGCCGAGGAAATGGTTCGCGGCAAGTTGAAAATGGCCGTGGCCAAGCGCTCCGAACAGGCGGCCAAGCTGGGCGGCGTCGATGAGGTCAAGGCTGGCGAAGCCACCTACAACGATGACAAGACTCAGGCCACCAGCAAGGTCACCATCACCTTCAAGAACGCCGATGTGCCGGCCCAGACCGAGTCGGTTCGCCTGACCAAGGTCGACGATCGGTGGAAGGTTCGCATCTGAGGCGTCGCTCCCGGGTTCTGCTGGCGCTCATCTCCCTGCTGGCGGGGCTGGTTCTGTTCTGCTGGTTGTCCAGGCCCGAGCCCGTCATCACCGGGCCTGACCTGAGCCGGCTACCGGCACTGCAGACGGGGGACTGGCTGTTTCGTCTCGGCCATTCGGCCGACAGCCGTCTGGTGCATCAAATGGGCGGCGGCGACTATTCGCATATCGGCATGGTGGTTGCCACCGAGCCGCGGGTGCTGGTGGTGCATGCCACCACCGATGATGACCCGCAGCGCCTGAACCAGGTGCTGGTCAGTACGCTCGAGGACTTTCTGCAGCCCGTGCTGGCACGCCACTTCGCGGTTGCGCGGCCCGGTTTTCTGAACGCACGGCAGAAACAGGCGGCCGCCCAGATGCTGGTCGAGGCGATCGGGGCGCCCTTCGTGCTGGATGTCCGTAGCGAGCCGCACCGCTATTGCACCACCCTGCTCGCCGATGCCATCAAGGCCCAGGATCCCGGCTTCGAGCCGGCCTGGACACGGCTCGACAACCCCCTGTACCGCGGTGACGTGCTGTTTCCCAGTGCCTTCGCCGACTATCCGGGTGTCACCTGGCTCTACCGATTCTGATTGGATGGCGCATTATTGACGGCCTGTGGGCCAGCGCAGCAGGCTCAACTCACTTGCAGGAGCAGCCCATGAGTTTCGACCGACGGATTTCCCTGATCACCCTCGGCGTCGCCGATGTACAGGCCAGTGCCGCCTTCTACGAGCGCCTGGGCTGGACGCGCTCGTCCGCTTCCCAGGAGCAGATCGTCTTCATCAAACTCAAGGGCCTCGCCCTGGGGCTGTTCGCCCGTGATGAGCTGGCCAGGGACGCCAACCTGCCCGAAGCCGGGCCGGCAGGCTTTTCCGGCGTCACCCTGGCGCACAACCTGGACAGCCCGCAGGCCGTGGATGCCGCCATGGCCCTGGCAGTGGCCGCCGGCGGGCTGCAGGTCAAGGCGCCCGAGAAGGTGTTCTGGGGTGGCTATTCCGGCTATTTCGCCGACCCCGATGGCCATCTCTGGGAGCTGGCGCACAACCCCTTCGCGCCGCTCGATGAGGCCGGCCATATGATCCTCCCGGACTGAGGCGGCACGCTGGGCTCACTGCCTGGCGTCCTGCTTCAGCCGGGCGATCAGCGCGTCCTTCTCTTCCCACAGGCCGCTGACCCAGTCCTGCACGTACAGGCGGAATTCCGGGTCGTTCTGGTAGTCGCCCTGCCACAACGCAGGGTCCAGCGGCCGCGTGCGGATATCCATGATGACCTTTGGTACCTGGCCGCTGATCAGCTTCCAGAACCCCGGCGGGGTGTCCTCGGCATAGACGATGGTGACGTCGAGAATCGCGTCCAGCTGCTCGCCCAGGGCAGCGAGCACGAAGGCCACGCCGCCGGCCTTGGGCTTGAGCAGGTGCTGGTAGGGCGAGCCCTGCTGAGCCTGCTTGGCGGGGGTGAAGCGCGTGCCTTCCAGGTAGTTGACCACGGTGACCGGCAGATCCCGGAATTTCTCGCAGGCACGGCGGGTGATCTCCAGGTCCTGGCCCTTGAGGTGCGGGTACTTCTCCAGCTTGGCCTTGCTGTAGCGCTTCATGAACGGGTAATCCAGCGCCCAGAAGGCCAGGCCGAGAAACGGCACCCAGATCAATTGTTGCTTGAGAAAGAACTTGAAGTAGGGCGTCCTGCGGTTGAAGGCCTGCACCAGGGCGGGAATGTCGACCCACGACTGGTGGTTGCTGATGACCAGGTAGGAGGTGTCCTGGCGCAGCTCGGCGTTGCCGCGGATATCCCACCGGGTGGGGGTGAGCGCGGCGAAGATGCGCTTGCAGTTCTCGGCCCAGGCCTCGGCGATATGCATCACCTGGCGCGAGCAAGCGGCTTTCGGCGCCTTGCCGGGCAGCACGAACTTGCCCAGGGCAATGAGCATCATCGGCCCGATCAGGATCAGGGTGTTGAGCAGCAGCAGAAGGATGACGGTGATGCCGGTGAGCAGACGGCGCATGACAGCTCCTTGGGGGCACGAGGTGTTCATCATAGGCAGACTGCAGGCTGGCGCAATATCGGTGTGCTGAGCAAGGTGCTAGCCGATGTCGTTGAACGGACGATGATCTTCTTATGTGGGAGCGGGCCATGCCCGGGGTCTTTCGCGGGCATGGACCAGGCGTCCCCGCCCGCTCCCACAGGAAATGTGCAGTGGCTGCTCCCACAACACACCTGCCTAAACGTGTCGCTCAGAACAACCGGGCAAGCAGCGCCGTGACCGCCGTTTCCACCCGCAGAATCCGTTCGCCCAGCTGCACCGGCTGCAAACCGGCTTCGGCCAGCTTGTCGACTTCATAGGGAATCCAGCCGCCTTCCGGGCCGATGGCCAGGGTTACCGGCTGCACTACGGCGCGCGGGCAGGCCGGGTAATCGCCGGGGTGGCCGGTCAGGCCGAGGGTGCCGGCCGCCAGCTGCGGCAGGCGATCCTCGACGAAGGGCTTGAAGCGCTTCTCGATGATCACCTCGGGCAGCAGCGTATCGCGGGCCTGTTCCAGGCCGAGGATCAGCTGCTCGCGAATCGCGTCCGGCTCGAGAAAGGGCGTCTGCCAGAAGCTCTTTTCCACCCTGTAGCTGTTGAGCAGGATCAGCCGCGGCACGCCCATGGCGCTGACGCTCTGCAGCACGCGCTTGAGCATCTTCGGGCGCGGCAGGGCCAGCAGCAGGGTGATCGGCAGCTTGGCGGGTGGCGGCTGGTCGAAGGCGACCTGCAGCTCCGCGCTCGTCGTATCCAGCTGCAGCAACTGGCCGCGGCCCATCTGGCCGCCAAGGCGGCCGACACGCAGGGTGTCGCCGTTCTCGGCGCGGTGCACCTCATTGAGATGGGTGAGGCGGCGGCCGCTCAGGCGCACCCGGTCGGCGGCGATGAAGTCGCCGTCCTCGAGCAGCAGCAGGTTCATGGCTGGACGCTGGGCGGCTGGTCGGTCGGCGCGTTTTCGTCTTCTTCATCGGGCTGACCGCGGCGCGTGCGGATCAGGCTGCCGGCCAGGATGCCCAGCTCGAACAACAGCCACATCGGCACGGCCAGCAGGGTCTGGGAGAAGATGTCCGGCGGGGTGAGGATCATGCCGACCACGAAGCAGCCGATGATCACGTAGGGGCGGATCTTGCGCAGGTATTCGACGTCGACGATGCCGATCCAGATCAACAGCACCACGGCCACCGGAATCTCGAACGCCACGCCAAAGGCGAAGAACAGCGTCATCACGAAGTCGAGATAGCTGGCGATGTCGGTCATCATCGACACGCCTTCGGGCGTCACGCTGGCGAAGAAGTGGAAGATGATCGGGAACACCAGGAAGTAGGCGAAGGCCATGCCGGCGTAGAACAGGATGATGCTGGAGATCAGCAGCGGAATGGCGATGCGCTTCTCGTGCTTGTACAGCCCTGGCGCGATGAACCCCCAGACCTGGTGCAGGATCACCGGCATGGCCAGGAACACCGCGACGATCATGGTCAGCTTGAAGGGCGTGAGGAACGGCGAAGCCACGTCGGTGGCGATCATCGTCGCGCCTTCGGGCAGGTACTGGCGCAGCGGTGCCGAGACCAGGGTGTAGATCTTCTGCGCGAAGTAGAACAGGCCGGCGAAGATCAGGAAGATCGCCGCCACACAGCGCAGCAGGCGCGTACGCAGCTCGGCGAGATGGGAAACCAGCGGCATTTCCTGGTCGTTGTCGGGCAGTCGACTCATGGTTGCGGCGTCTTGTCCTGGCTGGCGGCGGGCGCCGGGGCGGGCGCTGTGGCAGGTGCTGGAGCGGGCTCCAGCGGGGCTTGCGCCGCGGGCTCGGTGGCGGCGGGTGTCTGCATGGCGGGTGGCGGCACGCTGGCCTGGGGCGCGGGCGGCAGGATGTCGTTCTTGACCGCCTGCATCTCGCGCTCCAGCTCGAGGATGCGTTCGTTATGCAGTTGCCGACGAATTTCGTCGGCGCCGATCTCGCGCTCGACCTCTTCCTTGATCGAATTGAAGCTGCGCTTGATGCGCCCGATCCACAGGCCCGCCGTGCGCGCTGCGCCTGGCAGGCGCTCGGGACCGAGCACCAGCAGGGCAATCAGCCCGACCAGCAGCAGCTCGCTGAAACTGATACCGAACATGCTTTGCCTCAGTCTTTGCGCAGCGGTTCTTCGACCTTGCTGGCCTGGCCTTCAACGGTGTGCGGCTGGTTCAGCGGCGCCTGCTGCTGGTAGGGCTGTTGTGGCTGCTGCGGCTGTTGCACGTGCGGATCGGCCGGCTTGCCGTCTTCCTCGTTCATCGCCTTGCGGAAACCCTTGATGGTTTCACCGAGGTCGGAGCCCAGGTTCTTGAGTTTCTTGGTGCCGAACACCAGCACCACGACGATCAGAATGACGACCCAGTGTTTCCAGTCGAAAATGCCCATGTTTCGTAGTCCTCGTCAGCGTCTTTATTGAGTGTCGCCGTCGCTGCGCGCGGCTTTTTCCGCGTGCCCCGACAGGCCGAAACGGCGATCCAGTTCATCGAGCACCGCCTGCGGGTGCTGATCCAGCGCGGCCAGCATGACCAGGCTGTGGAACCACAGGTCGGCGGTTTCGTAGATCAGGTCGCTGCAGTCGCCGCTGGCGGCTGCGTCCTTGGCAGCCAGGATGGTTTCCACCGATTCCTCGCCGACCTTTTCCAGGATCTTGTTCAGGCCCTTGTGGTACAGGCTGGCCACGTACGAGCTGTCCGGGGCCGCGCCCTTGCGCGACTCCAGCACCTCGGCCAGGCGCTTGAGGGTATCAGTCATGGCGGTGCTCCGGCGAATAGATGGTGTGCGGATCTTTCAGCACCGCATCGACGGTTTTCCAGGCACCGTTCTCGAACACGCGGTAGAAGCAGCTCTCGCGACCGGTGTGGCAGGCGATACCACCCAGTTGTTCGACCATCAGCACGATCACGTCGGCGTCGCAATCCAGGCGCAGTTCGTGGAGTTTCTGCACATGGCCGGACTCCTCGCCCTTGCGCCACAGCTTGCCACGCGAACGTGACCAATAGATGGCGCGCCCCTCGCTGGCGGTGAGCGCCAGGGCTTCGCGGTTCATCCAGGCCATCATCAGGATGCGCCCGGTCTGGTGATCCTGGGCGATCGCCGGTATCAGGCCGTTGTCGTCCCACTTGATTGCATCTAGCCAGTCGTTCATTGCATTTCCATCTCTATATCGATGCCAAGTGTGCCAGCCGGGGCGCGGGCTGGCTATCGGCGCAGAACCAGGTACAGGCCGCTGGCGCCCATCAGCCAGGCCGGCCAGGCGGTGGCGGGCTCGCTCAGGCTGCCCAGGCCGAGTGCCGTCACCACGCCGCCGCCGATCAGCGCTGCGCCGATCAGCCGCACCGTCCAGCCATCGCGTTCGCGCCAGGGTGGTGGTGGATCGTTGGCGTGGGGCTGGGCCATGCGTTCGAGCAGGCTGCGGGTCATGTTGGCCAGGTGCGGCAATTGCTCGACCTGGCTTTGCAGGTTGTGCATGACGTTGCGCGGGCTGATGCGCTCGCGCATCCAGCGCTCCAGAAATGGCTGGGCGGTGGTCCACAGGTCCAGGTCGGGGTACAGCTGGCGGCCCAGGCCCTCGATGTTCAGCAGGGTTTTCTGCAGCAGCACCAGCTGTGGCTGGATTTCCATGTTGAAGCGCCGCGCGGTCTGGAAGAGGCGCATCAGCAGCAGGCCGAAGGAGATGTCCTTCAGCGGCCGCTCGAAGATCGGCTCGCAGACGGTACGGATCGCCGCCTCGAAGTCGTTGACCTGGGTTTCCTGGGGCACCCAGCCCGAGTCGATGTGCAACTGTGCCACCTTGCGGTAGTCGCGCTTGAAGAAAGCCACCAGGTTGCGCGCCAGGTAGTCCTGATCCTCGGGGGTCAGGCTGCCGATGATGCCGCAGTCGATGGCGATGTATTGCGGGTTCCACGGCGTGCGGGTGCTGACGAAGATGTTGCCCGGGTGCATGTCGGCGTGAAAGAAGCTGTGGGTGAACACCTGGGTGAAGAAGATCTCCACGCCGCGCTCGGCCAACAGCTTCATGTCGGTGCGCTGGTCGGCCAGGGTGGCCATGTCGTTGACCGGAATGCCGTAGATGCGCTCCATCACCAGCACCTTGGGGCGGCACCAGTCCCAGTACACCTGGGGCACGTAGAGCAGGCCGGAGTCCTCGAAGTTGCGTCGCAGCTGGCTGGCGTTGGCGGCCTCGCGCAGCAGGTCGAGTTCGTCGTAGATGGTTTTTTCGTAGTCGCTGACCACGTCCACCGGGTGCAGGCGGCGGGCTTCGGCCGAGGCGCGCTCGGCCAGCTTGGCGAGCAGGAACAGCCAGGCCATGTCGGCCTTGATCACCGGCTTGAGGCCGGGGCGCACCACCTTGACCACCACCTCCTCGCCGCTTTTCAGCTGCGCGGCGTGTACCTGGGCCACCGAGGCCGAGGCCAGTGGCGTGGTGTCGAAGCGGGCGAAGGCCACGCCCACCGGCACGCCGAGCTGCTCTTCGATCAGTGCCAGGGACTTGGCCGGGTCGAACGGCGGTACGCGATCCTGCAGGTGCGCCAGTTCGTCGGCGATATCCGGCGGCAAGAGGTCGCGGCGGGTGGACAGCAACTGGCCGAACTTGATGAAGATCGGCCCCAGCTCCTCCAGCGCCAGGCGCAGGCTTTCGCCACGGCTGCGTGACGACTTGCCGCGCGGCACCCAGCGCCACGGCAGCAGGAAGCGCGGCGCGCGCAGCCAGAAGGGCAGCGGCAGGGCGAACAGCAGGTCATCCAGGCGGTAGCGGATGACCACGTAGAGGATGCGCAACAGACGACGAACGGCAAGCAGCTTCATGCGATGGGCTTATGGCGTTGGGCGAGGCGCTCGATGCGCGCGTCGAGACGGTCGAGGGAAAGTTTCAGGTCATCGAGCTCGGCGAAGCGGGCGTCGGCCTCGCGGCGGCCGACCAGGGTGCGCGATTCTTCGCTGAGGTAATCGGCCAGGCTCAGTTGCAGGCTGTGCAGGTTCTCCCGCGTCCAGCCAGCGCGGCTGCGCAGGTGGCCGGCCAGCAGCGCCGTGGGCACCGGGCCGAGCCAGCGCGACAGCTCGTATTCCCAGTCCAGATCGAGGTCCTGCAGCACACCGGCCAAGTCCATCAGCGCGCCGCTGTCGCCATCGAGGTCGACTTCGGGCTCGTGCAGCACGGCCTGTTTGTCCTTGGCCAGGGCCAGGCGCAGCAACGCCCCGGCCGGCGCACGCAGGGTGCAATCGACCGCGCCGGCCCACTGGCTGGCCAGGCGCAAGCCCTGGCCGTCGGCGAGGATGAACAGTTGCACGGCCGGCGCATGGCACTCGACCGCGATCACCCGGCCATTGAGCCTGGCCAGGCGCGGCAGGGCGGTACTGTCCAGCGCGAGCACGCGGTTGAGGCCGCGCTCCACGGCCGCCAGCAGGGCCTGGGTGAGCATCAGGGCTTGATACCGCGGTGCAGGGCGACGATGCCGCCGGTCATGTTGTGGTAGGTCACGCGGTCGAAACCGGCGTCCAGCATCATCGCCTTAAGGGTGTCCTGATCCGGGTGCATGCGGATCGACTCGGCCAGGTAGCGGTAGCTGTCGGCGTCGTTGGTGACCAGCTTGCCCACCAGCGGCATGAAGTTGAACGAATAAGTGTCGTAGACCTTGGACAGCAGGCTGCTCTTGGGCTTGGAGAACTCCAGCACCAGCAGGCGGCCGCCCGGCTTGAGCACGCGCAGCATGGAGGCGATGGCCGCGTCCTTGTGGGTGACGTTGCGCAGGCCGAAGGCGATGGTCACGCAGTCGAAATGGTTGTCCGGGAAGGGCAGCTTCTCGGCATCGGCCTGCACGAAGGAAATGTTGCCGGACACGCCACGGTCGAGCAGGCGATCGCGACCGACCTTGAGCATCGAAGCGTTGATATCGGCCAGCACCACCTCGCCGGTCTCGCCAACGATACGCGAGAACTGGCGGGCCAGATCGCCCGTGCCGCCAGCGATGTCGAGCACGCGGTTGCCACTGCGCACCCCGGACAGCTCGATGGTGAAACGCTTCCACAGGCGGTGCATGCCGCCGGAAAGCAGGTCGTTCATCAGGTCGTACTTGGCGGCCACCGAATGGAACACCTCGGCGACCTTTTCCGCCTTGCGGCTTTCCGGAACGTCCTGGAAGCCGAAGTGGGTGGTGGGTTCGCTGTTGTCGTTCTTGCGCGGATCGTTCATGTGGCCCTTTTCCTGAAGTCCGGGAGGCGTTGGCGTCTGCTCAGTGTGCGGGCTTGAAGCCCCGCGTGGCGTGACCGTGATCATGGGACAGCGCCGGGCGCGTCTCATCGCAGTGCCAGTGAGTCAGACAAGCGAAAAGGCGAGTTTACCGAGGTAAATAAGCGTTTCCATCGAGTCTGTGCTAGGCAGGCGGGTTCACGGCCTGTTCAACTGCTTTTACAGCGCCGAGTGGCGGCATTCTAAACCCAAAAGCCCGGTGCCGGCTGCATGCGCGGTAGTGGCTCGCACGGCGCTTCTTGTATATTGCCCCGCCCGCGTTTTCAGTCAGGAGAGCCCTATGGCCAAAATCACCGTCGACCGCCCCCACAATCTGGGCATCGAGGCCGCCCGTGGCAAGGCTGAAAAGCTCGCCGAACGCCTGGCCCGCGAGTACGACGTGCGCTACCAGTGGAAGGGCGACATCCTGGAATTCAAGCGCAGCGGCGCCGACGGGCGCATCGAAGTCAGCGAAGACCGCGTCCACCTGCAACTCAACCTCGGCCTGCTGCTGTCGGTGATGAGCGGGAAGATCAAGAGCGAGATCGAGGAAGTGCTGGATAGGGAACTCGGCGCATGACCCTCAGAGTTTGCCGGAATCAGGCCCCTTGGTGTTTCTGACCTGTTCTGTCTGAGCCCCGGCCTGGCGCGTGACAGCTCGCGCGTTGACCTGAACCTGGCTGGCTCAGGAGCCGTCAGTAGGCTCCTGCAGGCTGTGGCAACTCCTCCATCCCCCACATGGCCTTATTGTCGCTCCAGCACCCGACAATAGAAGCGCCATTCCGCGTCCAGGGCATGGGCCAAGTTGCTGGCCTGGCGGAAACCGTGGCGTTCCCCGGGATAGAAATGCTCCTCGGCCTCGATGCCATTGGCCGTCAGGGCGGTGAGCATGGCGCGGGTTTGCTCGGGAACCACCACGGTATCGAGTTCGCCCTGGAAGAAGATCACCGGTACCTCGATACGCTCGGCGTGCAGCAGCGGGGTGCGCTGGCGATAGCGTTCGGCGTCGCGCTGCGTGTCGCCGATCAGCCAGTCGAGGTAGTCCCCTTCGAACTTGTGGGTGGCGTGGGCCAGGGCCAGTGGATCGCTGACCCCATACAGGCTGGCCCCGGCGCGGAACACGCCGCCGCGCATCAGCGCGCAGAGGGTGGTGTAGCCGCCGGCGCTGCCGCCGCGGATAAAGGCCCTGGCCGGGTCGATCAACTCCCGCTCGGCCAGGTGCGCGACCACCGCGCAGGCGTCCTCGACGTCTACCACGCCCCAATTGCGCTCTAGCGCCTGGCGATATTCCCGGCCGTAGCCGGTGCTGCCGCGGTAATTGAGGTCGGCGACGGCGAAGCCGCGCTGGGTCCAGTACTGGATGCGCGGGTCGAACACCGGGTGACAGGCCGAAGTCGGCCCGCCGTGGATGAACACCAGCAGGGGCGGCCGGCTTTCGCCCTGCTGTGCGGGGTAGAAGAAGCCATGGGCCTGGCCGTCGCCGCTGGCGTAGTGCAGCGGCTGTGGCTGGCTGATCCGCTCGGGCGGCAGCGGCGAGCGCCCGCCGGCGAGCACCCTGACCTGGCCGTCGTCACGGCGGATCGCCAGCACGGCGGACGGCGCCAGCGGGTTGGCGGCGATGACGTAGAGGTGCTCCCTATCCACGGCCAGGCTGCGAAAGCGGCTGTAGGCGCTGGCGTAGTGCTGTACGCCACCATTCTCCCTGCGGATACCCAGGCGGCTGTAGCCGTCCTCGAACCAACTGGCCAGGTAGCTTTCCGGGCCAAGGGGTATCCAGCTGCAGGCGCCGAGCTGCCAGGGGGCTCCGGCGTGATCGGCCGCGGCGGCAGGCAGTGCCTGCCAGGCGCCTTCGCGCTCGCCCCAGGGTTGCCAGAAACCGTTGCGGTCGGACAGGCAGTACAGGCGGCCACTGACGTCGAAGGCAGGTTGCTGCAGGGCTTGCGCCTCGCCGCTGTCGCCCGCCACGCAACGGACTTCGCCCCAGCTGCCGTCGGCCTGCAGGCGGGCGTGATAGAGATGCGTGGCGGTCCAGGGCTGGGCCGGCCGCTGCCACTGGATCCAGGCCAGCTGCCGGCCATCCTCGCTGAGCACTGGCGCGGCATAGAAGTCGGCGCCTTCGGCGAGCACGCTGCGGCTGCCGTCGCCTAGGCCGATGGCCACCAGGCGATGCTCGACCCGCTCGTCGGTGTGGCTTTCCTCGACCGCCAGCACCTGCTCGCCGGCCTGCAGCAGATCGCCGTAGCGGCGCTGCCCGCTGGTCACCGCCCGGGGCGCGCCGCCGGCCAGGGGCTGCAGGTAGAGCTGCTGGTCGGCGTCATTGACGAATACCAGGCTGTCGCCGCCCAGGCAGAAGGACCCGCCGCCGTATTCGTAGACCCGGCTGCGCACGCTGAAGCCGTCCGGGGTCAGGCATTGCGCGGCTTCCTCGCGCCACAACCACAGGCGGCAGCTGCCGTCCGCGGGGTCGAAGGCGTTCCATACCAGGCCGGCGGGGCCGACCCGCAATTCGGCGAAGTCGCCGGCGGCGGCCACCGCCTCGGCGGCGCTGAGGGGCTCAGCTCTTGGCGATGAGGTGCGAGTTTCGTTCATTGCGAAAGGCCAGGTCGGTGATGGATTGGGTGGCGTGCTCGGCTTCCGCACGGGCCGCGAGGATCACGCCGTGACGGTCGGACTTGCTGCATACCGGGTCGGCGTTGCTGGCATCGCCGGTGAGCATGAAGGCCTGGCAGCGGCAGCCGCCGAAGTCCTTCTCCTTTTCATCGCAGGAGCGGCACGGCTCGGGCATCCACTCGAAGCCACGAAAGCGGTTGAAGCCGAACGAGTCGTACCAGATGTGCTGCAGGCTGTGCTCGCGCACGTTGGGAAAGGCGATGGGCAACTGCCGCGCGCCATGGCAGGGCAGGGCGGTGCCGTCCGGGGTAACGGTCAGGAAGATACTGCCCCAGCCGTTCATGCAGGCCTTGGGGCGCTCCTCATAGTAGTCCGGGGTGACGAAGATCAGCTTGCACGGGTTGCCTGCGGCCTTGAGGCGTTCACGGTAATCGTTGGTGACGCGTTCAGCGCGCTGCAGCTGCTCGCGGGTGGGCAGCAGGCCGGCGCGGTTGAACTGTGCCCAGCCGTAGAACTGGCAGGTGGCCAATTCCACGAAGTCCGCTTCGAGGGCGAGGCACAGCTCGATGATGCGGTCGGTGCGGTCGATGTTGTGGCGGTGGGTGACGAAGTTCAGCACCATCGGATAGCCGTGGGCCTTGACCGCGCGGGCCATCTCCAGCTTCTGGGTGAAGGCCTTCTTCGAACCGGCCAGCAGGTTGTTGACCTGCTCGTCGCTGGCCTGGAAGCTGATCTGGATATGATCCAGGCCGGCCTGTTTGAAGGCGGCGATCTTCTGCTCGGTCAGGCCGACGCCGGAGGTGATCAGGTTGGTGTAATAGCCCAGCCGGCGCGCTTCACCGATCAGCTCGGCGAGGTCCTGGCGCACCAAGGGCTCGCCACCGGAGAAGCCGATCTGCGCGGCGCCCATTTGCCGCGCCTCGGCCATCACCTTGAACCACTGCGCGGTGCTCAGTTCCTCGCCCTGCTTGGCGAAGTCCAGGGGGTTGGAACAGTAGGGGCACTGCAGCGGGCAGCGGTAGGTGAGTTCGGCCAGCAGCCACAGGGGCAGGCCGACCGGCACCTCAGGCGAGGCTGATCCAGTGCTCGGCACGGGCCACCTCCATGAACTGCTCGATGTCGTCGCCGACTTCGGCCGCGTCGGGGAACTGCTGTTGCAGCTGCTCGATGATGGCCGCCACGCTGCGCTGGCCGTCGATCAGCCCGCCGATCAGGCCGGCGCTGTCGTTGAGCTTGATCATGCCTTCCGGGTACAGCAGCACATGGCCCTGCTGGGCCGGCTCGTACTGGAAGCGGTAGCCCGGGCGCCAGCTGGGCACGCGGTTGCGGTCGAAACTCATGGGGCGATCCCCTTGTGCCAGACCCGCTCCGGGGTCACGGTGTGATAGGGCGGGCGGTTCAGCTCGTAGGCCATGCTCATGGCATCGAGCATGCTCCACAGGATATCCAGCTTGAACTGCAGGATTTCCAGCATGCGCTGCTGGCTGGCGTAGGTGGTGTAGTAGCGCAAGGTGATGTCCAGGCCATGCTCGACGTCGCGGCGGGCCTGGCCGAGGCGGGTGCGGAAGTACTGGTAGCCGGCCGGGTCGATCCACGGATAGTGCTGCGGCCAACTGTCCAGGCGCGACTGGTGGATCTGCGGGGCGAACAGCTCGGTCAGCGAGCTGCTGGCGGCTTCCTGCCAGCTGGCGCGGCGGGCGAAGTTGACGTAGGCGTCCACGGCGAAGCGCACGCCGGGCAATACCAGCTCCTGGGAGCGCAGCTGATCCGGGTCGAGGCCCACTGCCTGGCCGAGGCGCAGCCAGGCTTCGATGCCGCCGTCCTCGCCGGGGGCGCCGTCATGATCGAGCAGGCGCTGGATCCACTCGCGGCGCACTTCGCGATCCGGGCAGTTGGCCAGGATCGCGGCATCCTTCAGCGGAATGTTGACCTGGTAGTAGAAGCGGTTGGCCACCCAGCCCTGGATCTGTTCGCGGCTCGCGCGGCCTTCGTACATCGCCACGTGGTAGGGGTGGTGGATGTGGTAATAGGCGCCCTTGGCGCGCAGGGCCTGTTCGAATTCGCTGGGGGACATTGGCGTTGCGTCGCTCATGGGGCTCCTTACAGCTCGATGCTCATGCCGTCATAGGCGACTTCCACGCCGCGGCGCCGGACCTCGGCCCGTTCCGGCGATTGCTCGTCGAGAATCGGATTGGTGTTGTTGATGTGGATAAGTACCTTGCGCTGGCGCGGAAAGCCGTCGAGCACTTCGAGCATGCCGCCCGGCCCGTTCTGCGCCAGGTGGCCCATCTCCCGGCCTGTGCGGGTGCCGACGCCGCGGCGCTGCATTTCGTCGTCATCCCACAGCGTGCCGTCGACCAGCAGGCAGTCGGCACTGTGCATCATGCGCAGCAGCTCGTCGTCGACCTGGCCCAGGCCGGGGGCGTAGAACAGCGTGCCGCCGGTGCGGGTGTCCTTGACCAGCAGGCCCAGGTTGTCGCCCGGGTGCGGGTCGAAGCGGTGCGGCGAGTAGGGTGGCGCGGCGCTGCGCAGGGCAAAGGGGGTGAAGCTGAGGTTGGGGCAGGCGTCGATCACGAAGCTGCCGTCGAGGGCAATGCGCTGCCACTGCAGGCCGCCGTTCCAGTGGCTGAGCATGGGGAACAGCGGGAAGCCGGTGCTCAGGTCCTGGTGGACCATGTCGGTGCACCACACCTGGTGCGGGCAGCCTTCGCGCAGGCTGAGCAGGCCGGTGGTGTGGTCGATCTGGCTGTCGAGCAGCACGATGGCATCGATGCCGGTATCGCGTAGCGCACGGGCCGGCTGCAGCGGCGCGAAGGCCTGCAGCTGGGCGCGGATATCCGGCGAGGCGTTGCACAGGATCCAGTGCTCGCCATCATCGGACAGGGCGATCGACGACTGGGTACGCGCAAAGGCGCGCAGGCTGCCATCACGATAGCCCTTGCAGTTCGCGCAGTTGCAGTTCCACTGGGGAAAGCCGCCACCGGCCGCGGAACCGAGAATCTGGATGTACATGGTCTCTCCATGTCCTGAAAACGATGACGCCCCGGCTGGCCGGGGCGTCGCATCACTGGAGTGCTCAGCGGTTGGCGAAGTACATGGTGACTTCGAAACCGATGCGCAGGTCAGTGTAAGCAGGCTTGGTCCACATGGCGTTGCTCCTTCCGGTTGAGTGCCGAGAAATGGATCAGGGTATGCAGGCTGGCGCCGCCTGGCCTTGTTCCTTGTGGATCGGGTTGGCGGGCTCCGGCTTCTTATTGGGCGCCATCCGCCCCGGGAGGTTCCACCTGACGAAGGTTGCAGGATCTTGCAGACGGGTGTGGCCGCAGCAGCTGGCGGCTCAGGAGGCCTGCACCCACGGCCAGCGGTCGGGTGGCGTGGCCTGGTTGGCCAGGCACAGCCAGCCGTGACGGGCATCGATCACCTGATGCAGCAAGGCGTCGAGGTGCTTCTGGCCGACCTCGAGGATGGCAGCACGCAGCCGGGGCAATGCCGGTTCCTCGCCGGCCAGCCGGGTCTGCCAGGCCCAGTCGGCCACCGCGGCATTGCCCATGGCCGGTTCGTCGAACTGCTCGGCCAGTTGCTGGCGGGCCAGCGGGTCGAGGCGTACGCCCTCGCCGAGCAGCGTCAGCAGATGGCCCAGCAGTTCGCCATGGCCGGTGTGCGGGGATTGCATGCCGAACAGCAGCCCGCCGTATCCCGCGACCTGGCGGAAGCCGCTGAACACCGCATAGCCGAGCTGCAGCTCGACCCGCAGCCGCTGGTACACCGGCCCCTGCAGCAGGTGCCCGAGCAGGCGGCCAGCGGCCTGCAGCTCGGGTGGCAGCGGGCAGAACAGCAGCAGCGCGGCTTCGCTGCCTGCTGTGCCCACCTGTCGCCAGCGGCGACCGGCCTGGCTGCTCGGTGCCCGCAGGGAGTCCGCCTGGCCCATGATGCCGCGCAGCGAAGCCCCGAGCGCACCGTACCGGGTAGCGTCGAAACCCAGCGCCAGGCCGTGCCAGCGGGCGTGCTGCCAGAGCCCATCGAGCAGAGCCTGGTCGAGAATGCAGGCAGGTTCGGGCGTGCCTGCGTCGGCGTGCAGGGCTTCCGGCAGCGCCATCAGCAGGGCGCGGATCGGAATGGGCGCAGGCGTTTCGCCACTCGCCCCGTGCCAGTGTTCGCGGGCGGGGCCACGCAGATGCTCGAGGGCTTCGCCGATGGCGTGGATCACGGCGTCGGGGTGGCCGCTGATCTGCAACTGCCAATAGGCGCCACTGGCGGTGAACGCCAGGTGCAGCGCAGCCTGTTCTGCACGTTCGCGCAGCGTGCCCAGAGCGCGTTCGACAATCATCTGGAAGCGCCGGCGCAGGGCCGAGTCAATACGCCAGCGCAGGTAAATGGCGGCGAACTGCTGGGAGGCCGGCAGGCTGTGGTCGATTAGCAGGCTGGCCGGCAGCGGCGCACGTCGTGCGGGCGGCGCTGCCAGCAGGGGCTCCTCCGCGGGCAGTCGCCAGTCGCCCTGATCGCACCGTGGCAGGTCATCGAGCAGCGCGCCCAGGGCCTCCAGGCCGTGGCGGTCGAGCTCTCGGAACGGTTGCCCGGCGCTGTCGCGGCGCGCCAGTTCCAGGGCGCTGGCGGCCAGTTCACGGCGTCCTTGCCGGCGGCCGAAGCCGGCGTTGAGGCGCTGAAGATCCTGTTGGCGGATGAAACCCAGCCAGCCATGCAGCAGCGTCTGTATCTGGCTCGGGCAGGCCGTGTCGGTCAATTGCAGCTCGATGTGCCAGAGCAACTGGCCGGCATGGGCATACAGCGGCTGGGCCGAGCAGGCCTGCAGCCAGCCGCGCCGCCGCAGCTCGGCCAGCCAGCCGCCCGGGCGGTTGTCACGCAGCAGGCCGAGCAGCAGCTCCAGCGCCTGCGGTGCACCCGCCGGCAGGGCCTCGTGGGCGAACAGCAGGTCGCAGTGGGGCGCGCGTGCCTGGCGCAGGCGCAACGGGCCGTCGAGCAGGGGCAAAGGGGCACCGCGTTGCTGGCGGCTGCCGGGGGCGAAAAACGTCGCGTGGCGGCGCCCCAGTTGCTCCAGTTCGGCCAGCGATTGTGGCCCGGCGAGGCTCAAGGTGATCTGCCCGGCCTGGTAGAAACGCTGGTGGTAAGCCTGCAGGGCCTGCTGGAACGTAGCGGCCTGCAGCGGCAGGCTGTAGCGGTTGCCGGCATGGAAGCCGCTCAGCGGATGGCGCGGCGAGACCGCCTGCAGCAGGGCGAAGTGCCGTTGCGCCTGGTGGTCCCGTGACCAGGCGATGAACTCGGCATGGATCACGTCACGCTCGCGGCGCTGGCGCTGCAGGTCAAGCTGCGGCTCGGCGAGCATGTCGCAAAGGCGCAACAGCGCGCCATCCAGGCCAGCGGGTGGCACTTCGAAAAAGAAGTCGGTGTGGCGCTCCGCGGTACTGGCGTTGACCTCGCCACCCAGGCGCTGGACGTGGCGCATCAGGCCGTCCTCCAGCGGGAAGCGTGCGGTGCCGAGGAACAGCAGGTGCTCCAGAAAATGCGCCAGCCCCGGCCAACGCGCCGGCGCATCGTGGCTGCCGGCATGGATGCGCAGGGCCGCGGCGCTGCGCTTGAGGTGCGGCGCGTGGCGCAGGTTCAGCTGCAGGCCATTGGCGAGAGTGAGGTGGCGGGTGGTGCGCGGCATGGGATCTCCATCGTCCTGGCCGCCATCCTAGCAGGCCGTCGAAAGCCCGTCGGCGTTGCCGCTCACTGCACTTGGTCCGCGGCAGTCGGGCTACCCGGCGTTGGCCGCGCTCCGCAGTCGTTCGCGGGCACCACCGGCCACGGCCAGCGCATCCAGCCAGGTCCACCGCGCCGGCCCATCCGCCGGCCAGGCGCTGCTCAGCCCTTGCAGGCGCTCGAGCTGGGTGCGCTCGGCATCCAATTCGAGCTGCTTGAGCCGTTGGCGCAGGGCGGCCAGTTCCGCATCGTCGGCTGCCGCGTCGCGCCAGCCCTGGCGCAGGGCCCTCAGCGGCGCCACCACCCCATGCTGCCAGGTGGTGGCCAGGGCTCGCAGCTGGGCTTCGCGTTCATCGCTCTGGGCCACGCCACGGCTGTCCAGCCACAGCCCGCACAGCACCAGGCAGACATCGGCGCCGGCGGCCTGCAGTTCCAGGCAGGCGGCTTCCACGCCTGGACGGGCGTAGAGGGTGGTGGCGAAGGTCCACAGGTCAGCGCTCATGCGTGCTCCGAGTATGTGGCGAGGGACTCTGGTAGAATCCGCCGCCATTATGATCCGACTCCAGAATCTTACCCTACAGCGTGGCCCTCAGCGTTTGCTCGAGAACGCCGAGCTGACCCTGCACGCTGGCCACAAGGCCGGCCTGATCGGTGCCAATGGCGCCGGCAAGTCCAGCCTGTTCGCCCTGTTGCGCGGCGAATTGACCCCCGATTCCGGTGACTGCCTGCTGCCCGGTGACTGGCGCATCGCCCATATGCGCCAGGAGGTCGATACCCTCGACCGCCTGGCGGTGGACTACGTGCTCGACGGCGACCACCACCTGCGGCGCGTGCAGGCCGAGCTGGCCGCTGCCGAGCAGGGCCATGACGGCGCGGCCATCGCCCGCCTGCACAGCGAGCTGGACAGCGCCGACGGCTATACCGCCGATGCCCGGGCGCGCAAGCTGCTGGCCGGCCTGGGTTTCGACAACGCGCAGATGGGTCAAAGGGTCGGCGACTTCTCCGGTGGCTGGCGGATGCGCCTGAACCTGGCCCAGGCGCTGATGTGCCCGTCCGATCTGCTGCTGCTCGACGAGCCGACCAACCACCTGGATCTCGATGCGATCCTGTGGCTCGAAGGCTGGCTGCAGAGTTACCCCGGCACCTTGCTGCTGATTTCCCACGACCGCGATTTCCTCGACGCCGTGGTGGATCACGTCGCCCATGTCGAGCAGCGCAAGCTGACCCTCTATCGCGGCGGCTACTCGGCCTTCGAGCGCACCCGCGCCGAACGTTTGGCCCAGCAGCAGCAGGCCTACGAGAAGCAGCAGGCGCAGCGTGCGCACATGGAAAAGTACATCGCCCGCTTCAAGGCCCAGGCCACCAAGGCCCGCCAGGCGCAGAGCCGCATCAAGGCCCTGGAACGCATGGAGGAGCTGAGCGCGGCCCACGTCGATTCACCCTTCGACTTCGTGTTCCGCGAGGCCGACAAGATTTCCACGCCGCTGCTCAGCCTCAGCGAAGGCCGCCTGGGCTATGGCGACAAGACCATCCTGCAGCAGGTCAAGCTGAGCCTGGTGCCCGGCGCGCGTATCGGCCTGCTCGGTCCCAACGGCGCGGGCAAGTCGACGCTGATCAAGAACCTCTCCGCCGAGCTGCAGCCGCTGGGTGGCAGCCTGACCCGCGGCGAGAACCTGGTGATCGGCTACTTCGCCCAGCACCAGCTCGACGCCCTCGACGACAAGGCCAGCCCGCTGCTGCACCTGCAACGTATCGCGCCAGCCGAGCGTGAGCAGACCCTGCGCGACTTCCTCGGCGGCTTCGACTTCCGCGGCCCGCGCTGCGACGAGCCGGTGGTGAACTTCTCCGGCGGCGAGAAGGCGCGCCTGGCCCTGGCGCTGATCGCCTGGGGCAAGCCCAACCTGCTGCTGCTCGACGAGCCGACCAACCACCTCGACCTGGAAATGCGCCTGGCGCTGACCATGGCCCTGCAGGAGTTCGCCGGTGCCGTGGTGGTGGTCTCCCACGACCGTCACCTGCTCAAGAGCACCACCGACGAGTTCCTGCTGGTCGCCGATGGTCGCGTGGCGCCGTTCGACGGTGACCTCGAGGATTACGCCCGCTGGCTGGTCGATTATCGCCAGCGCCAGATTGCGCCGGTCGCCGCCGCGCCCGCTGCAGGCGCCGGCAACGACAAGCGTGGCCAGCGCCAGGCGGCTGCGGCGTTGCGCCAGCAACTGGCGCCGCACAAGAAGGCGGCGGACAAGCTCGAGGCCGAACTGGGCCAGGTGCAGGCCAAGCTCGCGGCGCTGGAAGAGCGCCTGGGTGACAGTGGCATCTACGAGGCCGCGCGCAAGGACGAGCTGCGCCAGGCCCTGGCCGAGCAGGCGCAGCTCAAGGCGCGCGAGGCCGAACTGGAAGAGGGCTGGCTCGAAGCCCTGGAAACCCTCGAAGCATTGCAACGTGAACTGGAGGCCGTGGTTTGAACCTGGAGCTGATCGATTGGGCCTGGCTGGTATCCTGGAGCCAGCCGCTGATGCGCGCCGGCCAGGTGCTGCTGATCCTCATCCTGGCGTGGGTCGCCCAGCGCATTCTCACCCGCGGCATCACCCGCCTGGGCCAGCGCTACCCACAATTGCCGCCGGAGCTGCTGATGCCGTTGCGTGGCCTGACCCGCTGGCTGATCCTCGGTAGCGCCATCATGCTGGTGCTCGAGCGCCTCGGCGTCTCCGCCCAGGTACTGTGGGGCGCGCTGACCGGTTTCGTGGCGGTGGCGGCGATCGCCTTCTTCGCGATCTGGAGCGTGCTGTCCAACATGTTCTGCACGCTGCTGATCTTCGCCCTCGGGCCATTTCGCATCGGCGACTGCGTGGAGGTGCTGGAAAGCGCCGACAAGCCGGGCGTGCGCGGCCGGGTGCTGGCCATCAACCTGTTCTACACCACCCTGGAAGACCTGACCGGCGATGCGCCGGGCACCTGGCTGCAGATTCCCAACAGCCTGTTCTTCCAGAAAGCGGTACGCCGCTGGCGCAACGGCGAGCTGCCGACGGCGCGCAAGATCGAATCCTGATCCGAGGCGCCGCGGCTTTCTCGAAAGCCCTGTGCGCCACTATGGAATAGCTTTCGCGACCCCTGACGCCATGACGGCAATTCAGGTAGTTTCGACGTTTCGATAACCCCTCACCGAGGTCGCCACCATGGCTCTGGAAACCTGGCTCGCTTTCTTCGTCGCCTGTTGGCTGATCAGCCTGTCGCCGGGCGCCGGGGCCATCGCCTCGATGTCGGCGGGCTTGCAATACGGCTTCTGGCGCGGCTACTGGAACGCCCTGGGCCTGCAGCTGGGCCTGGCGTTGCAGATCGCCATCGTCGCCGCGGGTGTCGGCGCGGTGCTGGCCACCTCGGCCCTGGCCTTCAGCCTGATCAAGTGGTTCGGCGTGGCCTACCTGGTGTACCTGGGCTGGCGCCAGTGGTGCGCCGTGCCCGCCGACATGACCGTCACGGGCGAGCGCCCCATCGGCCGGCCGCTGAGCCTGGTGCTGCGCGGCTTTCTGGTCAACTTCGGCAACCCCAAGGCCATCGTCTTCATGCTCGCGGTGCTGCCGCAGTTCATCAATCCCCATGCGCCGCTGACCGAGCAGTACCTGGTCATCGGCGTGACCATGGTGACCGTCGACCTGATCGTCATGGCCGGCTACACCGGCCTGGCGGTGCGCGTGCTGCGCCTGCTGCGCACGCCGCGTCAGCAGCGCATCATGAACCGCAGCTTTGGTGCGCTGTTCGTGGGGGCAGCAGCGCTGCTGGCCACCGTGCGCCGCGCTCCCGTTTGAGCATGCGTGTCTGGATCGATGCCGACGCCTGCCCCCGGCTGGCTCGCGATCAGGTGGTCAAGTTCGCCCTCAAGCGTCACTTCGAGGTGGTGCTGGTCGCCGGTCAGGCGGTGGCGCGCCCCAACTTCGCCTGCGTGAAGCTGATCGTGGTGCCCAGCGGCCCCGATGCGGCCGACGATTACCTGGTGGAGCATACCGTACCGGGCGAGCTGGTGATCTGCAGCGACGTGCCGCTCGCCGATCGCCTGGTGAAGAAGGGCGTGTTGGCGCTGGATCCCCGCGGCCGGGAGTTCGACGAGCGCAATATGGGTGAGCGCCTGGCGGTACGTAACCTGTTCACCGACCTGCGTGAGCAAGGGCAGGTCGGCGGTGGACAGGCGACCTATGGCGACAAGGATCGCCAGGCGTTCGCCAACTCCCTGGATCGCTTGCTGACGCGTCTGTCGCGCGGTTGAGGTTTCGCTGACGAGCTTGCAGAGTCGACGCGCAGCTGGTCGTCACTCGTGGGTCATTTCCAGCACGCGATCGACCAGCTTGTTGATGCCCGAGGCCGCTTCGGCGATGGACTTGGCGAGCATGTAGGCCGGGGTGGTCACCAGCTTGCGCTCGGTGTCTTCGACGATGTCCTCGACATGGCAGTCCACGTGCTCGGCGCCCATTTGCGTCAGGGCGGCGGCGGTCTCGGCGTCGGTGCCGATGGTGCAGGTCACGCCGGCGCCGAAGAGGCGCGCGGCCATGGCCGGGGCGATGCAGATCAGGCCGACCGGCTTGGCGCCGCTGACGAAGGATTGCGCAGCGGCCAGCACGTCAGCCTGCACGGTGCAATCGGCGCCCTTGCCTGCGAAGTCGCAGAGGTTCTTGGCGGCGCCGAAGCCGCCCGGCACGATCAGCGCATCGAAGTCCTCGGCACGCAGTTCGCGCACGTCCCTGATGTTGCCGCGGGCGATGCGCGCCGACTCAACCAGCACGTTCCGGGCGGGCTGCATTTCCTCGCCATTGAGGTGGTTGATCACGTGGGCCTGGTCGATATCGGGGGCGAAGCACTGCACCTGGACGCCGCGCTGATCGAGGCGCAGCAGGGTGATGACGCTTTCGTGGATCTCCGAGCCGTCGTAGACGCCACAACCGGAAAGGATCACTGCAACTTTCTTGTTCATCGACCAACTCCTGATGAAGGGCGAGCCCCACGTGGCACGTGTGAGCGGAGCGTTCGCCGGGAAAACCTGCTTGATGTTATGACTGGCAAGTCAGCCAATTGTTACAGCCTTTTGAACCTGGGCCCGGCTCCAGTCAAGCATCGCGCTTCAGCCTTGGCGCTGTCTACGCCGGTACAACCAGACGCCGAGGCCGATTACCAGCAGGGCGCCGAACAAATAGAACTGCACCTGGTGCAGCTCGCCGAGCAGGCCCTCCAGAGCGCGCCCGAGCTTGTAGGCCAGGGTGCCGAGCGCGATGGCCCAGATCGCCGCGCCGATGGCGTCGAGAATCACGTAGCGGCGCCGCGGGTAGCCGGAAATACCGATGGCCAGCGGCATCACCGTGCGCATGCCATAGAAGAAGCGAAAGCCCAGCACCCACAGGTCCGGGTGGCGGCGCAGGTACACCAGGGCCTTGTCGCTCAGGGCCTGCCACTTGGGCTTGCGCTCGAGAATGCGGCGGCCATGCCGACGGCCCAGATGGAACCACAGCTGGTCGCTGGCATAGGTGCCGAGAAAGGCGAACAGGATCACCAGCTCGATCTGCAGGATGCCGCGCAATGCCAGGTAGGCCGCCAGCAGCAGTGACATTTCGCCCTCGAGAAAGGTGCCCAGCGCCAACGCCGGGTAACCGAAGTGCTGCAGCAGATTTTCCAGCATGTAGAGATGACCGTCGAAAAAGGGGGTGGCAAGGCTACGCCGTTCGACATGCTAAAACAGCATTTGTCGAAAACCTGTGAAATGTCCACGCGCCCGGCTCGTTCCCGGCCGCCGCGGCGTCGCGAGCTTTTTACCGCGTGGGATGTGCCTTATGGGCTGCGACGCACCGTCGCAGTATTCGTTGTGGTCGTCATCATTTGGTCATAATGGCGGCTTATAACTGTCACACTTCGCCCGCTCGAGCGGGCCCAGGAGTCTGCCGTGAGCTTTACCCCCGCCAACCGCCTGTTCCCTGCCACCCGCCTGCGTCGCAATCGCCGCGACGACTTCTCCCGGCGCCTGGTGCGCGAGAACGTGCTGACCACCAATGACCTGATCCTGCCAGTGTTCGTGCTCGACGGCGAGAATCAGCGCGAGGCGGTAACGTCCATGCCGGGCGTCGAGCGGCTGTCCATCGACCTGCTGCTGCAGGAAGCGGAAAACTGGGTGGCGCTGGGCATCCCGGCCCTAGCGCTGTTTCCGGTCACCCCCGCGGAAAAGAAGACCCTCGACGGCAGCGAAGCCTGGAACCCGGACGGTATCGCCCAGCGCGCCACCCGCGCGCTGCGTGAGCGTTTCCCCGAGCTGGGGGTGATCACCGACGTGGCGCTGGACCCGTTCACCACCCACGGCCAGGACGGCATCCTCGACGAAAACGGCTACGTGCAGAACGACATCACCGTCGATGCGCTGGTCAAGCAGGCACTCTCCCATGCCGAGGCGGGCGCCCAGGTCGTCGCCCCCTCGGACATGATGGATGGGCGCATCCAGGCAATTCGCGAGGCCCTGGAACTGGCCGATCACGTCAACGTGCGGATCATGGCCTACTCGGCCAAATACGCCAGCGCCTACTACGGCCCGTTCCGCGACGCGGTGGGCTCCTCGCTGAACCTGGGCAAGGCCAACAAGGCCTCCTACCAGATGGACCCGGCCAACAGTGACGAAGCGCTGCACGAAGTGGCCAGCGACCTGGCCGAAGGCGCCGACATGGTCATGGTCAAGCCGGGCATGCCCTACCTGGACATCGTTTCCCGGGTCAAAAGCGAATTCAAGGTGCCGACCTTTGTCTATCAGGTCAGCGGTGAATACGCGATGCACATGGCCGCCATCCAGAATGGCTGGCTGAGCGAGGCGGTGATTCTCGAGTCGCTGACCGCCTGCAAACGAGCGGGTGCCGACGGCATCCTCACCTACTTCGCCGTGCGTGCGGCCGAACTCATACGACAGGGGCAGTAGCCCCTCCAGGGTATTTCAATGAGCAACGAAGGACTCAGTGAGAACGAACAGCTCGATGTGCCGGCCCTCAGCCTGCCGGTGATCGACGAAGCGCCGGTGGAAACAGTCGTGGAAACACCCCTAGTCGAAACCGCGGCAGCGCCCGTGGTCGTGCCCAGCCTGGATGACAGCAGCCTGTACATCCATCGCGAGCTGTCGCAGCTGCAGTTCAACATCCGCGTGCTGGAACAGGCGCTGGACGAGTCCTACCCGTTGCTGGAACGCCTGAAGTTCCTGCTGATCTTCTCCAGCAACCTCGACGAGTTCTTCGAGATCCGCGTCGCCGGCCTGAAGAAGCAGATCAACTTCGCCCGCGAACAGGCCGGCGCCGACGGCCTGCAACCGCACCAGGCGCTGTCGCGCATTTCCGAGCTGGTGCACGAGCAGGTCGGCCGCCAGTACGCCATCCTCAACGATGTGCTGTTCCCGGCACTGGCCAAGCACGGCATCAATTTCATCCGTCGCCGCTACTGGACGACCAAGCACAAGGCCTGGGTGCGCCGCTATTTCCGCGACGAGATCGCGCCGATCATCACCCCGATCGGCCTCGACCCGACCCACCCCTTCCCGCTGCTGGTCAACAAGAGCCTGAACTTCATCGTCGAGCTGGAGGGCGTCGACGCCTTCGGCCGCGACTCCGGTCTGGCGGTGATTCCGGCGCCGCGCCTGTTGCCGCGCATCATCAAGGTGCCGGAAGAGGTGGGTGGCCCGGGTGCCAACTACGTGTTCCTGTCGTCGATGATCCACGCCCACGCCGACGACCTGTTCCCCGGCATGAAGGTCAAGGGCTGCTACCAGTTCCGCCTGACCCGTAACGCCGACCTGTCGGTGGACACCGAGGACGTCGAAGACCTTGCCCGCGCCCTGCGTGGCGAGCTGTTCAGCCGCCGCTACGGTGACGCGGTGCGCCTGGAAGTGGTCGACAGCTGCCCGAAACACCTGACCGACCAGCTGCTCAAGCAGTTCGGCCTGTCGGAAAGCGAGCTGTATCAGGTCAACGGGCCGGTCAACCTGACCCGCCTGTTCAGCATCACCGGCCTGGACAGCCACCCGGAACTGCAGCACGCGCCGTTCACCCCGGTGATCCCCAAGCTTTTGCAGAACAGCGACAACCTGTTCAACGTGATCAGCAAGCAGGACATCCTGCTGCTGCACCCTTTCGAATCCTTCACCCCGGTGGTGGATCTGCTGCGCCAGGCGGCCAAGGATCCCCACGTGCTGGCGATCAAGCAGACCCTGTACCGCTCGGGCGCCAACTCGGAAATCGTCGATGCGCTGGTGGAAGCCGCGCGCAACGGCAAGGAAGTCACCGCGGTGATCGAATTGCGCGCGCGGTTCGACGAGGAATCCAACCTGGCCCTGGCCAGCCGCCTGCAGGCTGCCGGTGCGGTGGTGATCTATGGCGTGGTCGGCTTCAAGACCCACTCCAAGATGATGCTGATCTTGCGCCGCGAGAACGGCGAGATCCGCCGTTACGCGCACCTGGGTACCGGTAACTACCACGCCGGCAACGCGCGGCTGTACACCGACTATAGCCTGCTGACCGCCGACGTGGCCCTGGGCGAGGACGTCTCCAAGCTGTTCAGCCAGCTGATCGGCATGGGCAAGACCCTGCGCATGAAGAAGTTGCTGCACGCGCCCTTCACCCTGAAGAAGACCCTGCTCGACCTGATCGCCAAGGAGACGGCGAGCGCCGCCGAAGGCAAGCCGGCGCACATCATCGCCAAGTTCAACTCGCTGACCGATGCCAAGATCATCCGTGCGCTGTACAAGGCCAGCCAGACCGGCGTGAAGATCGACCTGGTGGTGCGCGGCATGTGCTGCCTGCGCCCGGGCATTCCCGGGGTGTCGCACAACATCCAGGTGCGCTCGATCATCGGCCGCTTCCTGGAGCACACCCGGGTCTATTACTTCCTCAACGGCGGTGACGAGCTGATCTACCTGTCCAGTGCCGACTGGATGGAGCGCAACCTCGACAAGCGGGTGGAGACCTGCTTCCCGGTGGAAGGCAAGAAGCTCATCACCCGGGTCAAGAAGGAGCTGGAGGCCTACCTCACCGACAACACCCACGCCTGGGTGCTGCAGCCCGATGGCCGCTACGTGCGGCTGTCGCCCACCGGCAACCAGAACTCGCGCAGCGCGCAAGCCAGCCTGCTGGAGAAGCTCAGCGCACCGGTGATCACCGCGCGCTGATCGGCTGGATTGGAAAACGGGCCCTTTGGGCCCGTTTTTTGTCGTGAGTTTTTCGCGCAGGGCCTAGAACCAGGTGTCCTGCATCGCCAGGCAGGTATCGTCGCGGCGGGCCAGAATGTCCAGGTCATGGTGGCAGCCGGGCACTTCCCTGAGCAGGAAGTAGCGCGCGGCCTGCAGCTTGCCATCGTAGAAGTCGTTGTCGGCGCCGTTGCCGGCCAGGCGCCCCTGCTCGGCGCGCACCGCCTGTTCCAGCCAGCGCCAGCCGAGTACCAGGTGGCCGAACACCTTGAGGTACAGCGCCGAGTCGGCGAGTGCCGTGTTGACCCGGCCCTGCTGCAGGTCGCCGAGCAGGCCAAGGGTGATTTCCGACAGGCGCGCCAGCAGGGCCAGCAACGGCTGGCGCAGGGCGTCCAGTTCGCTGAACCGCTCGGCCCGCTCGCAGGTATCGATGATCCGCTGACGCAGCGCCTGCAGCGCCGCGCCGCCGTGCTGGCCGACCTTGCGACCGAGCAGGTCGAGGGACTGGATGCCGTGGGTGCCCTCGTGGATCGGGTTGAGGCGGTTGTCGCGGTAATACTGCTCCACCGGATGATCACGGGTGTAGCCGTGGCCGCCAAGGATCTGGATCGCCAGGGCGTTGGCCTGCAGGCAGTATTCGGACGGCCAGGACTTGGCGATGGGGGTCAGCAGGTCGAGCAGCCGCGCGGCCTGCTCGCGTTGCTCGGCGTCTTCCAGGGTCTGACTGTCGTCGACCAGGCGCGCGCAATACAGCACCAGGTCGAAGCCGCCCTCCACGTAGGCTTTCTGGGTCAGCAGCATGCGCCGCACGTCGGCGTGCTCGATGATCGCCACCTGGCCGCCGGCCTGCTTGGCATCGGGCAGGCGCCCTTGGGGGCGCTGGCGGGCGTAGTCGAGGGAATACAGGTAGCCGGCATAGCCGAGCATCACCGCGCCCATGCCGACGCCGATGCGCGCCTCATTCATCATCTGGAACATATAGGCCAGGCCAGCATGGGGTTTGCCGACCAGATAGCCTACGCAATTGCCCTGATCACCGAAATTCAGCGCCGTGGAGGTGGTGCCCCGCCAGCCCATCTTGTGGAACAGGCCGGCCAGGGCCACGTCGTTGCGAGCGCCGAGGCCGCCGTCTTCTTCGACCATGAGTTTCGGCACGATAAACAGCGAAATGCCTTTCACCCCGGCCGGCGCATCGGGCAGGCGAGCCAGTACCAGGTGGACGATGTTCTCGCTGAGGTCGTGATCACCACCGGAGATGAAGATCTTGTTGCCTTTGATGCGGTAGCTGCCGTCGCCTGCCGGTTCGGCGCGGGTGCGGATATCGGCCAGCGAGGAGCCGGCGTGGGGCTCGGTCAGCGCCATGGTGCCGAAGAAGCGCCCGTCGATGATCGGCTGCAGAAAGCGGCGCTTCTGCTCCTCATCGCCAAAGGCCTCGATCAGGTTGGCGGCAGCCATGCTCAGCAGCGGGTAGGACGCCGTGGCGATGTTGGCCGCCTGGAAATGCGCGAAGCAGGCCTGGGACAAGAGGTTGGGCAGCTGCATGCCGCCCAGCTCGAAGTCCCGCGTGGCGTTCAGGAAGCCGGCCTCGTTGAAGGCCTGCAACGCCGGTCTGACCTCGGCGATCAGCCTGGCGCCGCCGTCGACGTACTGCGGCTCGTGCTCGTCGTTCTTGCGGTTGTGCGGGGCGAACAGATTTTCGGCGATGCTGCGCGCCGTGCCCAGCGCGGCGTCGAAGGTTTCCCGGTTGTGTTCGCTGAAGCGCGGGCGCCGGCTGAGTGCTTCGGCGTCGAGCACTTCGTAGAGTTCGAACGCCAGGTTGCGGGCGCTGAGCAGGGTATCGGGCATGGTGGTTCTCCGCTGGAATGAGGCCAGTCTAGGGGCCTCACCACGTCTCGCCAGCATCATCGAAGCCGGTGATACCCGGGGAGAAGTCGAACGGCGTCGGGCAGTCGCTGCGCCAGGCGCCCAGGCCGGCTACAATTCGCCTCCTGCTCAGGAGCCGATGATGAATTACCGCCACGCCTTCCATGCCGGCAACCACGCCGATGTGCTCAAACACCTGGTGCTGTGCCGCCTGTTCGCGCTGTTGGCGCGCAAGGACGCGCCCTACGCCTACCTGGACAGCCATGCCGGCGTCGGCCTGTACGACCTGGCGGGCGACCAGGCCAGCCGTACCGGTGAGTGGCGCGAGGGCATCGGCCGGCTGTGGGAGGCCGCTGATGCGCCCGAGCCGTTGCTCGATTATCTGGAAGTGATTCGCGCCATGAACCCCGATGGCGTGTTGCGCCATTACCCGGGTTCGCCCGAGCTGGCCCGCCTGCAGACCCGCGAGCAGGACCGCCTGCACCTGAACGAGAAACACCCGGACGACGGCCAGGCACTGAAGGAGAACATGGCCGGCGACCGCCGCGTGGCCGTACACCTGGGCGAGGGCTGGCACCTGCCGCGCGCCCTGTTGCCGACCCGCGAGAAGCGCGTGGTGCTGCTGATCGACCCGCCGTTCGAGAAGGCCGATGAGCTGGAACGCTGCGTCACCGCGCTCAACGAAGCCATCGGGCGCATGCGTCAGACCATCGTGGCAGTCTGGTACCCGATCAAGGACGAACGCCAGCTCAAGCGGTTCTACCGGGACATGGAAAAGAGCGCGGCGCCGAAACTGCTGCGCGCCGAGCTGTTCGTCCATCCGGCCGACGACGCCGGACGCCTCAACGGTTCAGGGCTGCTGATCAGCAATCCGCCATGGGGCTTGGAAGAGGAACTGCGCGAACTGCTGCCCTGGTTGGCCGAGCGCCTGGCGCAGAGTCAGGGCAGCTGGCGGCTCGACTGGCTGATCGCCGAGCAGCAGCCCTAAAAAGCTGTTCACGATCTTACATCGATTTTGGCAGCTGAGTGGCGGGTGTGGCTCGTGAGTGCGTGCTTTTTGTAGGAGGGGGCTTCAGCCCCGAGCTCTTTACGCCCTCATAAAGCTCGGGGCTAAAGCCCCTCCTACATTCCACCGGCCACTTCCGCCTTTCATGCTCATAAGGGTCATGAACGGGCTCTAGGGCTGCCACGAGCGTTCAAGCTAACGGCTGCCTAGCGACGTCGTGGATCGACGTAATAGGTCAGCTGCTGGCGCGGGTTGAGGTATTCGAGGGCCTCGGGCGGTAGCTGCGAGGGGCGAATGCTGGCGGCGATGGCCAGCTTCGGCTCGGCCTCGAGGTTGACGATCAACGCCTCCTCCTTGGGCACTGCCGGATCGTAGATGATCAGGGTCGGCTTCAGGGGCAGCGTCGGGTGCATGCCCAGCACCAGTGCGTAGCGCTCGTCCTCGAGCTGCACCAGGCTGCCGGGCGGGTAAACGCCCATGCAGCGGATAAAGGCTTTCAGGGCGACATCGTCGAAGCGCACCCGATACTGCGGCAGGAACATCCGCGCCAACGCTTCGTGGGGGCTTAGCGCTACCCGCGGGTCGAGCGGGTTGCACAGGTTGTCGAAGTGGTTGGCGATGCACACGATCCGGCTCAGACGGCCGATGGACGCCTCGCGCAACTGCTGTGGATAACCGCTGCCGTCACAGTGCTCATGGTGTTCGTGGATGATGCGCAGCACATCGTCGTCGAGCATCAGCTTCTCGCCCATGCGCTTGCCGTACAGCGTGTGCATTTCCAGCAGCTGTTGCTCGGGACGGGTCAGCGGTGGCGGCTTGAGCAGTACCTTGCTGGGCACCTCCAGCTTGCCGATGTCGTGCAGCAGGGCGCCCATGCCGAGCATATGGCTGGCCTCGGCATCCAGGCCCAGCTGGCGGCCGAGCATCATCGACAGCACGGTGACGTTCAGCGAATGCACATAGGCATCTTCGGCGGCCTTGCCGGTGATGCTGTGCAGGGCGACGCCGTCCTCGCCGAGCATGGTGGTGACCAGTTCATTGACCAGTGCGCCCGCCTGCTTGACCGATTCTTCCGGCTGGTTGCGCAGGCTCTGGTTGAGGGTCTTGACCCGCTGGCTGGCCTGGATGAAGGCGCGATCGACTTCGGACAGGCGCTTGCGCAGCACGCTGAGCTGCTTGACCCGCGTCTGCCGTGCCTGCTCCTGGGGATCGGGCGGCGGTGGCGGGGCGGCGGGCGCCGGCACCGGCGTTTCGGCCAGGGTCAAGGGCTCGCAGTCGCTACGCGCCGGGTCATAGCGCAGGCGCTTGAGGCCCAGCGTACGTAGCTGCTTGAGCTGGCCTTCGTCCTTGATCTTGAAGTTGTTGAACGCGAACGAGTGCTCCCACCAGCTCAGGTCCAGGTGAACATAGAGGCCGATACAGAGTTGATTGGGGGCGATGTAAGGCAGGTTGGCAGGCATGCCGTGCTCGTCGTTTGCAGGCTGATTGCCCACAGTTTAGCCGGCTGTTGCCGTGATGGCAGCAGTTCTTCAGGCCATCACATCGATGCTGTTGCCCAGGTTTGGCGGATTGGCGGGAGCGCTGACCGGGGCAGCGGCCTGTACCAGGCCGCTGATGCTGGCGCTCTGTAGCTCAAGCGTCTTGCGCAGCAGCAGGAGCGACATCTGCGCGGAAATCTGCGCCGATGCCTGACTCGATACCTGGCTGGCGATGCTGCTCAGCTCCACGTCCGTGCGCTCCTGTTCAGGATTGAGGCGGCAGGCATACGCCGGTGCCGCCCAGGCCGCAATACCCTTCCGGGTTCTTGGCCAGGTACTGCTGATGGTAGGCCTCAGCATAGTAGAAGGTCGGCGCGGGCGCGATCTCGGTGGTGATCTCGCCGAGGCCGGCCTTGCGCAACTCCTCCTGGAACTGCTCCTGGCTGTGCCTGGCGGCAGCGAGTTGCTGCTCGTCAAGGCAGTAGATGGCCGAGCGATACTGGCTGCCGATGTCGTTGCCCTGGCGCATGCCCTGGGTCGGGTTGTGCACTTCCCAGAAGACCTTGAGCAAGTCCTCGTAGCGGGTCAGCTTGGGATCGAACACCACCAGCACGACCTCGGCGTGGCCGGTCAGGCCGGAGCAGGTCTCCTCGTAGGTCGGGTTCGGCGTATGGCCACCGGCATACCCCACCGCCGTGGTCCAGACGCCCGGCTGCTGCCAGAAACGTCGCTCGGCGCCCCAGAAGCAGCCGAGGCCGAACAGCGCGGTCTGCAGGCCGGCGGGGAAGGGGCCCTGCAGCGGGTTGCCATTGACGAAGTGGGCTTCGGGTACCGAGATCGGCGTTTCACGGCCCGGCAAGGTCTGCTCGGCGCTGGGCAGTTCGAGTTTGTGGGCGAGAATTTCCGAGCGTAGGGCCATGGTGACTGTTCTCCGAATCGTTGTGCTGGGGTAGACCGCGCTGGCTGACGGAGGTTGGTTACCGTCTGGCGGTCGGGCGTCGCGAGTAGCGCTTGAGACTTTCTACCAGATCGCGGCCCGGTATGGGGCGATCAAATAGATAGCCCTGACCGATATCGCAATGCTGACGGCGCAGGAACGCCAGCTGCGCGTGGGTCTCGACGCCTTCGGCGACGACCTTGAGCTTGAGGTTGTGGGCCATGGCGATCACCGCGGAGGTGATCTCCATGTCGTCCTCGCTCTCGGGGATGTCCTTGATGAAACTGCGATCGATCTTGATCACGTCGATGGGGAATTTCTTCAGGTAGCTGAGCGACGAGTAGCCGGTGCCGAAGTCGTCCATGGCCAGGGTCAGGCCCAGTTGCTTGAGGGCGTTGAGCTGGCTGCGGGTGCCGTCGGTGGCCTCCAGCAGCAGCCCTTCGGTCAGTTCCAGCTCGAGCAGGTTCGGCGGCAGCTGTTCTTCTTCCAGAATCGCGGCGATCGAGCCGACCAGGTCCGGGTCGCTGAACTGCTTGGGCGACAGGTTGATGGCCACCTGCAGGTTGCCCAGCCCGACGGCGGTGAGTTGCTTGCTCATGCGGCAGGCCTGGCGCACCACCCATTTGCCGATCGGCACGATGAGCCCGGTTTCCTCGGCCACGCTGATGAACTGGTCCGGGCGGATCATGCCTTTTTCCGGGTGCTGCCAGCGCAGCAGCGCCTCCATGCCCAGCAGCTGGCCGGTCTTCAGGCACAGTTTGGGCTGGTAGAACACCTCGAGCTCGTTCTGCGTCAGGGCGCGGCGCAGGTTGTTCTCGACGAACAGCTTGTAGTTGGCTTCCTCGTTCAGCACATCGGTGAACACCTGCATCTGGTGCTTGCCGTTGGCCTTGGCCTTGTGCAGTGCCAGGCCGGCATGCTTCATCAGGGTCTGCGGGTCGGCGCCATGTTCGGGCGAGCAGGCCAGGCCCACGGAGCCGCTGATGATGATCAGCTGGTTGTCGACGAACAGCGGCTTGTCGAGGGTTTCCAGCACCTGCTGGGCGATCAGTTGGCCGCGCTGGCTCTCGCAGTTGTCGAGCAGGATGGCGAATTCGTTGCTGGCGAAGCGCGCCAGGGTGCCTTCGCCGCTGAAGCTGTTGCGCAGGCGTTTGGCCAGGCTGACCAGCAGCTTGTCGCCGGTCTGGTGGCCGAGGGTGTCGTTGATGCGCTTGAAATTGTCGATGTCCACCAGCAGCAGGCTGACCGGTGCGGTACCGCTGCTGAAGCGCTTTTCCAGCGCACGGATGAAGGCGTAGCGGTTGCCCAGGCCGGTGAGGTTGTCGCTGTAGGCCAGGCGTTCGATGCGCTGCTGGGACTGCTTGGTCTCGGTGATGTCTTCGTAGATGCCGATGTAGTGGGTCAGGGTGCCGTCGTCGGCATGTACCTTGGAGATCGAGAACTGGCTCCAGTAGGGTTCCAGGTTCTTGCGCCGGCTCTTGAACTCGCCCTGCCAGCTGTTCTGCTCGGCGAGCCCGGATTCACTGTCGAACAGCAGTTCGCTGAGATTTTCCAGGGCCGGCAGCTCGGCGAGCTGACGGCCCTGCACCTCGTCGGCGCTGTACTGGGTGATGGCCGTGAAACTGGGGTTCACGTACTCCACCATGCCGTCACGGTTGAGCAGGATGAAGGCGCTGGCGCTCTGTTCGACGGCGCGTTGGAACAGATACAGGGCGCTGGTCGCATTGCGCCGCTCCTGATTGCTCAGCACGTTGGCGTACTGGTCGGCCAGCTCGCCGGCAAAGGCGACTTCGTCCGCCTGCCAGGCGCGCGGGCCGCCGGTGTGTTCCAGGCAGAGCACGGCGACCAACTCGCCGCCGACACGAATGCTGGCGTCAAGCATGGCCGATACCGCCTTGGGCCGCAGGTAGTCGTCGAGCAACTCACGGGTGCGCGAATCGTTCTCGGCGTCGTGAGCGTCGAGCGCACGGCCCTCCTTGAGGGCGCGCAGGTAGTTCGGGTAGCGCCGGCCGTCGATCGGCTGCGGCATCTGGTGTTGCCCCTGCTCCTGCAGGTAGAGCGCCACAGGTTCTAGGGTATCGCCGTTGAGGTGCCAGATACCGGCGCGCGCCACGCCATAGATCTCGCAGGCGCTGCGGGTGATCAGTTCGGCGGCCTCACGGCAGGGGTCATTGCCCTGATAGCGCTGGCTGGCCAGGCGCACGATGAGCTGCTGCTGGGCGAAGGCGCGCGTCTGGTGCTGTTGCAGCTCGGCCTGGCTGCGTTGCAGGTCCTCCAGCGCCTCCTGCTGGTGGGGCGGCGAGTCCGCGGCTTCGTCGCTGGTGATCAGCAGGTAGCCGCGCAGCAGGGCGCGCCCGCGCTGCTTGAAGGGCTCGCCCAGCTCCATCAGCTGCAATGGGCCGTGCGGCGTGTGCAGGGTATAGCGCACCAGGTAACGCGAGTTTTCCGCGAGTTGCTGCTGGATGGCGTCGTGCAGTTGGTAGCGCGCCTCCGGTTCCATCAGGCTGGCGTAGGGCGTTTCCACGAGGTTGCAGAGATCCCGGGGTGGGATGCCGAACTGCTTCTCGCAGCTCGCGTCGATAAACAGCAGCAGCCAGTTCGCCTCGTTCATCCGCTCGAAACGCATCATGCCGAGCCGCGAGGGCACGGGCAATTGCGTCACGACCTCGGCCATGGCACGGCCTGCGGTATCGGGATGGCTCTTCATCGAATGGCTTTATCCATCGGCTGGCACAGCTTACTGACCGGCCACATCACTATAGCGCTAACAAGGGGATTACCGTATCTGCTCCCGCCACCATGGGGCGATAGTGGTCGGCCTAGGTTGCACCATGGTGTGACGGCTGACAAGAAGTCTAATGGCATTGTGATGTCTTTATTTTAACTGCCTGATTTGAAACGGATATTGCACGCAGTAAAAGGCGGATGAACTGCCCGTTTGGCGTCTTGAACGGGTAAAAAAAACCCCGCCGGAACGGGCGGGGTCGAGGATACGAGCGTGGCGCTCGAAATAGGTGCTTACAGCAGCATGGTGCGGATGTCGGTCAGCACATCGCCCAGGCGCTTGGTGAAGCGAGCGGCAGCCGCCCCATTGATCACGCGGTGATCGTAGGACAGCGACAGCGGCAGCATCAGCTTGGGCTGGAAGGCCTTGCCGTCCCACACCGGCTGGATGGTCGCCTTGCTGACCCCGAGGATCGCCACTTCCGGCGCGTTGACGATCGGCGTGAAGCCGGTGCCGCCAATGTGGCCGAGGCTGGAGATAGTGAAGCAGGCGCCCTGCATGTCGTCAGCCGAGAGCTTCTTGTTGCGCGCCTTCTCGGCCAGTGCAGCGGCTTCGGCGGCCAGTTGCAGCAGGCTCTTCTGGTCGACGTTCTTGATCACCGGCACCAGCAGGCCGTCCGGGGTATCGACGGCGAAGCCGATGTGCACATACTTCTTGCGGATCACCGCCTTGCCGCTCGGCGCCAGCGAACTGTTGAAGTCCGGCAGCTCCTTGAGCAGGTAGGCACAGGCCTTGAGCAGCAGCGGCAGCACGGTCAGCTTGACGCCGGCTTTCTCGGCGACGGCTTTCTGGGCGACGCGGAAGGCTTCCAGCTCGGTGATGTCGGCCGAGTCGAACTGGGTCACGTGCGGCACGTTCAGCCAGCTGCGGTGCAGGTTGGCGGCGCCGACCTGCATCAGGCGGGTCATCGGCACTTCTTCGACTTCACCGAACTTGCTGAAGTCGACGGTCGGGATCGGCGGGATGCCGGCGCCGCCGGTTGCGCCCGCGGCGGCAGCAGGGGCCGACTTGGCCTTCTGCAGCTCGGATTTGACGTACGCCTGCACGTCTTCCTTGAGGATGCGGCCTTTCGGGCCGCTACCGGGTACCGCGCTCAGCTCGACACCGAACTCGCGGGCCAGCTGACGCACCGCCGGGCCGGCGTGCACCTTGCTGCCATCGCGGCTCGGCGCGGCGGCCGGAGCGGCCTGGGGTGCGGCCTTGGCCGGTGCGCTGCCCTGCACGTTGGCCGGCTTGGCCTGCTCAGGGGTGGCGGCGGGAGCCTGGGCGGCGGCGGCCGGTTTGGCAGCTGCACCCTGGACCTTGAGGGTCAGGATCAGGTCGCCGGTCTTGGCCTGGTCGCCGACCTTGATGGCGATGCTTTCGATCACGCCGGCTTTCGGTGCCGGGATCTCCATGCTGGCCTTGGCCGATTCCAGGGTGATCAGCGATTGCTCGGCTGTCACGCTGTCGCCTTCCTTGACCAGCATCTCGATGACGCTGGCGGCGTCGGCGCCGATGTCCGGGATGCGCACTTCTTCAGTGCTCTCACCGGCCGGCTCTTCGGCTGCGGCAGGCGCTGGCGCTTCAGCCGGGGCCGGGGCGGCCGCAGGAGCTGGCGCGCTGGCGGCCTGCTTCTGGGCACCAGCGGCACCTTTGAGCACCAGGATCAGGTCGCCGGTGCCGACTTCGTCACCGACCTTGACCGATACGCTTTCCACCACGCCGGCTGCCGGCGACGGGATCTCCATGCTGGCCTTGTCGGACTCGAGGGTGATCAGCGACTGATCGACCTCGATGGTATCGCCCGGCTTGACCGCCACTTCGATGATGCTGGCCTTGGCGCTGGAACCGATGTCCGGCACCTTGACCTCCTGGGGCTCGGCGCTGCCGCTCGACTGGGCCTTGGGCTCGGCGGCCGGCTGCTCGGCAGCAGGTGCTGCCTGCTCGGGTGCCTGCTCCTGTTTCTGCTCGGCCGGGGCGGCTTCAGCATCGCCTTCCACGTCCAGTTCGAGCAGCTCGTCACCCTCTTTGAGGGTATCGCCGAGCTTGACCTTCAGGCTCTTGACCACGCCGGCCTTGGGGGCCGGGATTTCCATGCTGGCCTTGTCCGACTCCAGGGTCAGCAGGCTCTGGTCGGCCTCGATGCGGTCGCCGACCTTGACGAACAGCTCGATGATCTCACCCTCACCGCCGCCGATGTCGGGTACGCGAATCAATTCACTCACAATGCGTCTCCTCAGCAGTCCAGTGGGTTGCGTTTTTCGGGGTCGATACCGAATTTGACGATGGCCTCGGCCACCACCTTGCGCTCGATTTCACCGCGATCGGCCAGCGCTTCGAGGGCAGCCAGGGCGACCCAGCGACGGTCCACTTCGAAGAAGTCGCGCAGCTTGCGACGGCTGTCGCTGCGGCCGTAGCCGTCGGTGCCCAGGACCTTGTATTCCTTGACCGGTACCCACTGACGAATCTGCTCGGCGAACAGCTTCATGTAGTCGGTGCTGGCCACGACCGGGCCCTGGCGACCGCTCAGGCACTGCTCGACGTAGCTCTGCTTGGGCTCGTCGCCCGGGTGCAGGCGGTTGCTGCGCTCCACGGCCAGGCCGTTGCGACGCAGTTCGTTGAAGCTGGTGACGCTCCACACGTCGGCCGCGACGTTGTAGTCGTTGCGCAGGATCTTCGCCGCTTCGCGAACTTCGTTGAGGATGGTGCCGCAGCCCAGCAGTTGCACGTGGTGGGCGGCTTCCTTCTTGTCCTCTTCGAGCAGGTACATACCCTTGATGATGCCGTCTTCGACACCTTCGGGCATGGCCGGCTGCTGGTAGTTCTCGTTCATCACGGTGATGTAGTAATAAACGTTTTCCTGCAGGGTCATCATCCGGTGCGTGCCTTCGCGCATGATCACCGCCAGCTCGTAAGCGTAGGTAGGGTCATAGCTGCGCACGTTGGGGATGGTGCTGGCGAGGATGTGGCTGTGGCCGTCCTCGTGCTGCAGGCCTTCGCCGTTCAGGGTGGTGCGGCCGGAGGTGCCGCCCAGCAGGAAACCGCGGGTCTGGCCGTCGCCGGCAGCCCAGGCCAGGTCACCGATACGCTGGAAGCCGAACATCGAATAGAAGATGTAGACCGGCAGCATCGGCGTGTTGTAGTTGCTGTAGGCGGTACCGGCCGCGATGAAGGAGGAGAACGCTCCGGCCTCGTTGAGACCCTCCTGGAGGATCTGGCCGTCCTTCTCTTCGCGGTAGTACATCACCTGGTCGCGGTCGACCGGCTCGTACAGCTGGCCGACAGGGGAGTAGATACCCAGCTGGCGGAACATGCCTTCCATACCGAAGGTACGGGCCTCGTCAGCGAGGATCGGCACGATGCGCTTGCCCAGTTCCTTGTCCTTGACCAGCGAGGCGAGGATGCGGCCGAACGCCATGGTGGTGGAGATTTCGCGGTCGCCCGAGCCGTCCAGAACGGCCTTGAGGGTTTCCAGCGGCGGCGTCGGGATGCTGATGCTGCCGCGGTTACGCTGCGGCAGGTGGCCGCCGAGCTTCTCGCGGCACTTGCGCAGGTACTTCATCTCGGCGCTGTCTTCGGCCGGGCGGTAGAACGGCAGTTCTTCGAGCTGCGAATCGTTCAGCGGAATGTCGAAGCGATCGCGGAATTTCTTCAGCGACTCGATATCGACCTTCTTGGTGTTGTGCGCGGTGTTCTTGGCTTCGCCGGCACCGGTGCCATAACCCTTGATGGTCTTGGCCAGGATGACGGTGGGCTGGCCCTTGTGGTTGACCGCCTGGTGGTAGGCCGCATAGACCTTGTACGGGTCGTGGCCGCCGCGGTTGAGGTTGAAGATCTCCTCGTCCGACAGCTTCTCGACGCGCTTGAGCAGCTCCGGGTCGTGGCCGAAGAAGTGCTTGCGCACGTAGGCGCCGTCCTTGGCCTTGTAGTTCTGGTACTCGCCGTCGATCGCCTGGTCCATGCGGCGCTGCATGCGGCCGTCTTCGTCCTGGGCGAACAGTGGGTCCCACATGCGGCCCCAGATGACCTTGTTGACGTTCCAGTTGGCGCCGCGGAACACGCCTTCGAGTTCCTGGATGATCTTGCTGTTGCCGCGAACCGGGCCGTCGAGGCGCTGCAGGTTGCAGTTGATGACGAAGATCAGGTTGTCGAGGTTCTCGCGGCCGGCCAGGGAAATGGCGCCCAGGGTTTCCGGCTCGTCGGTCTCGCCGTCGCCGATGAAGCACCAGACCTTCTGTTTGCCAGCCGGGATGAAACCACGGTTTTCCAGGTACTTCATGAAGCGTGCCTGGTAGATCGCGGTGATCGGGCCCAGGCCCATGGAAACGGTCGGGAACTGCCAGAAGTCCGGCATCAGGTGCGGGTGCGGGTACGAAGACAGGCCGCCACCGTCCACTTCCTGGCGGAACTTGAGCATCTGCTCTTCGCTCAGACGGCCTTCCAGGAAGGCGCGGGCGTAGATACCGGGCGAGGCGTGGCCCTGATAGTAGATCAGGTCGCCGCCGTGTTCTTCGGTCGGCGCCTTGAAGAAGTAGTTGAAGCCGATGTCGTAGAGGGTCGCGCTGGAGGCGAAGGTGGAGATGTGACCACCCAGATCCGGGTCCTGCATGTTGGCGCGCATCACCATGGCCAGGGCGTTCCAGCGAACGATCGAGCGGATGCGGCGTTCCATGAACAGGTCGCCCGGCATGCGTGCTTCACGCGTGACCGGAATGGTGTTGCGGTAGGGAGTGGTGATCGAATAGGGCAACTGTGTGCCGCTACGAGTGGCCAACTCACCCAGGCGCGTCATCAGATAGTGGGCACGGTCTTCGCCTTCCTTGTCGAGGACGGATTCCAGTGCGTCCAGCCATTCCTGGGTTTCGATTGGATCGAGGTCTTGCATGGCTTGCTCCAGAGCGGAAAGGCTTCCAGAATCGGAAACCAGATGCGTGGCCGGCTTTTTGAGCGGGCACATTAATTCTTGGATGTACCGGTTGGGTAGATCCGGCTTCCTGTAGTTTTACTACATTTCGTCGGCGATTTCAGCTCTCTCGATCGATTCAGTCGTAGCGAAACTACAATCAAATCAGGCGAGAGCCAGAAGCGGCGAGCCTTCGCAGGGGCTGCGCCGGTTTTCCACCAGGCTCGCAGCCCGCCGAAAAGGATAGACCATGAGCTTGCCCGCGCTCGTCTCTTTGCCTGCCGCGCTTCGCCCCATCGCCCAGCGTGCCGAGCAGTCGCTCGCCCAGGCGTTCAGCGCCTTGTCGGACGAGGCTGCCGCCGATTTTGCCGCCTGGCCGGCGCAACGCAAGGAGCACCTGCAGCGGGTCACGGCCGCCAGTGACTTCGTGACGCAGCAGGGCCTGCGCGATCCGCAGATGCTCCTCGAACTGGCCGCCAGTGGCGAGCTGGAGCGGCCCCTGGGGGCAGGCGGGCTGCGTGGGCAGCTTGCCGAACAGTTGGGCGAGTGCCTGGACGAAAATGCCCTGGCGCGTTGCCTGCGGCGCTTTCGCAACCGCCAGCAGCTGCGCATCATCTGGCGGGACGTCAGCCGCCAGGCGGATCTGGTGGAAACCTGTCGCGACCTTTCCGATCTGGCCGACGCCTGCATCGACCTGGCTTATCACTGGCTCTACCCCCGGCATTGCGAGCAGTTCGGCACGCCGGTCGGGCGACGCAGCGGCGAGCCGCAGCACATGGTCATTCTCGGCATGGGCAAGCTCGGCGCCTTCGAGCTCAACCTGTCGTCGGACATCGACCTGATCTTCGGTTACCCGGAAGGCGGGGAAACCCAAGGCGTCAAAAGGCCGCTGGATAACCAGGAGTTCTTCATTCGCCTGGGTCAGAAGCTGATCAAGGCGCTGGACGCCATCACCGTCGACGGTTTCGTGTTTCGCACCGACATGCGCCTGCGCCCGTACGGCTCGTCCGGCGCGCTGGTGTTCAGCTTCAACGCGCTGGAGCAGTACTACCAGGATCAGGGCCGTGACTGGGAGCGCTACGCGATGATCAAGGCGCGGGTGGTCGGCGGTGACCAGCAGGCCGGCGCGCAGCTGCTTGAGATGCTGCGCCCGTTCGTCTACCGGCGTTACCTGGATTTTTCCGCCATCGACGCGCTGCGCACCATGAAGCAGCTGATCCAGCAGGAAGTACGCCGCAAGGGCATGGCCGAGAACATCAAGCTCGGTTCCGGCGGCATCCGTGAGGTGGAGTTCATCGCCCAGGCCTTTCAGCTGATTCACGGCGGGCGTGACCTCAGCCTGCAGCAGCGCTCGTTGCTCAAGGTACTCCACACCCTCAAGGACCAGGGTTACCTGCCGGCTCAGGCGGTCGACGAGCTGCTCGCCGGCTATGCCTTCCTGCGTTACACCGAGCATGCCCTGCAGGCGATCGACGACCGCCAGACGCAGATGCTGCCGGATAACGATCGGGACCGCGCGCGGGTGGCCTTCATGCTCGGCTTCGATAGCTGGGATACCTTCCATGAACGGCTGATGCACTGGCGCGGCCGGGTCGACTGGCATTTCCGCCAGGTCATCGCCGACCCCGACGAGGATCAGGACGGCGACGAGGAGGCCATGGTTGGCGCCGAATGGTTGCCGCTGTGGAACGACGACCAGGATGAAGAGGCGGCCTGTCGGCAACTGGCCGAGGCCGGTTTCATCGATGCCAAGGCCGCCTGGCAGCGGCTGGTGGGGCTGCGCAACGGCAACCAGGTTCGGGCCATGCAACGTATCGGCCGTGAGCGCCTGGATGCGTTCATTCCGCGGCTGCTGGCCGCCACCGTCGAGCAGGAAAAGCCGGACCTGGTGCTGGAACGGGTGCTGCCGCTGATCGAGGCGGTCGCGCGCCGTTCCGCCTATCTGGTGCTGCTGACCGAAAATCCCGGAGCCCTGCAGCGCCTGCTGACGCTGTGCGCCGCCAGCCCGTGGATCGCCGAGCAGATCAGCCGCTTCCCGCTGCTGCTCGACGAATTGCTCAACGAAGGGCGCCTGTTCAGCCCGCCCCAGGCACCGGAATTGGCCGCCGAGCTGCAGGAGCGGCTGACGCGCATCCCCGAGGAGGATCTGGAGCAGCAGATGGAGGCACTGCGCCACTTCAAGCTGGCCCACGGCCTGCGCGTGGCCGCCTCGGAAATCGCCGGCAGCCTGCCGCTGATGAAGGTCAGCGACTACCTGACCTGGCTGGCCGAGGCCATTCTCGACCAGGTGCTGGCCCTGGCCTGGCGGCAGATGGTCAGCCGCCACGGTACGCCACTGCGTGCCGATGGCAGCCCCTGTGCGCCGGATTTCATCATCGTCGGCTATGGCAAGGTCGGGGGTATCGAGCTGGGCCATGGCTCGGATCTGGACCTGGTGTTCATCCACGACGGCGACCCCCAGGCCGAGACCGATGGTGCCAAGCCCATCGACGGCGCGCAGTTCTTCACCCGCCTGGGGCAGCGGATCATTCACCTGCTGACCGCCCAGACCAACTCCGGCCAGCTCTACGACGTCGACATGCGCCTGCGCCCATCAGGCGCTGCTGGTCTGCTGGTCAGCTCCCTGGGCGCCTTCCGCCGCTACCAGGAGGGCGAGGCCTGGACCTGGGAGCATCAGGCGCTGGTGCGTGCCCGGGTGCTGGTCGGCTGCGAACGGGTGGCCGGCGCATTCGCCGAAGTGCGCAGCGCCGTGCTGGGCCGCGAGCGCGACCAGGCCAAGCTGCGGGCCGAGGTCAGCGAGATGCGCGCCAAGATGCGCGACAACCTGGGCAGCCGCGTGACCGCGGCCGGTACGGCGGAAAATGCCTTCGACGCGGCCTCGCCCTTCGACCTCAAGCAGGACGCCGGAGGTATCGTCGATATCGAATTTATGGTGCAATACGCGGCCCTGGCGTGGTCGAAGCAGCACCCGGCGTTGCTCGAATTCACCGATAACATCCGCATTCTGGAAGGCCTGGATCGGCTCGGTCTGCTCCGTGATGGCGAGGCGGCCCTGCTGCAGGACGCCTACAAGGCCTATCGCTCGGCGGCCCATCGGCAGGCCTTGCAGAAGCAGCCCGGGGTCGTGGGCGGCGACCAGTTTCACGAGCACCGGCGCAATGTGATGCGCATCTGGCGTGAACTGGGCCTGAGTTGATGGCTGTCGTTCGCCATCGGGCTTCTCTACCGAAACTGAGCTTATGAATATTCTGATCATCGGCCCTTCGTGGGTAGGCGACATGGTGATGGCGCAGACATTGTTCCAGTGTCTGAAAATGCGTCATCCCGATTGCGCCATCGACGTGCTGGCCCCGGACTGGAGCCGGCCGATCCTCGAGCGCATGCCCGAAGTGCGTCAGGCGCTGAGCTTTCCCCTCGGCCATGGTGTGTTGGAGCTGGCCACGCGGCGGCGCATCGGCAAGTCCCTGGCCGGCCGTTACGATCAGGCGATCCTGTTGCCCAATTCCATGAAGTCGGCGCTGGTGCCGTTCTTCGCCGGTATCCCGCTGCGTACCGGCTGGAAGGGCGAGATGCGCTACGGCCTGCTCAATGACGTGCGCAAGCTGGACAAGGATCGCTACCCGCTGATGATCGAGCGCTTCATGGCCCTGGCCTATCCGGCCGGTGCCGAGTTGCCGCAGCCCTACCCGCGACCCTCCCTGCAGATCGACCCCGCCACCCGTGACGCTGCCCTGGCGCATTTCGGCCTGGCCCTGGATCGCCCGGTGCTTGCCCTGTGCCCTGGTGCCGAGTTCGGCGAGGCCAAACGCTGGCCCAGCGAGCATTACGCCAAGGTCGCCGAGGCGAAGATCCGCGAAGGCTGGCAGGTCTGGCTGTTCGGCTCGAAAAAGGATCATCCGGTGGGCGAGGACATCCGTTCGCGGCTGATTCCCGGCCTGCGTGAGGAGGCGGTCAACCTGTCCGGCGAGACCAGCCTGGCCCAGGCCATCGACCTGCTGTCCTGCGCCGCCTCGGTGGTGTCCAACGATTCCGGGCTGATGCACGTGGCCGCGGCGCTCAATCGCCCGCTGGTGGCGGTGTACGGTTCGACCTCGCCGCAGTTCACGCCGCCGCTGGCCGATCAGGTGGAAATCATCCGCCTGGGCATCGAGTGCAGCCCCTGTTTCGAGCGCACCTGTCGCTTCGGTCATTACAATTGCCTGGTGCAGCTCCAGCCAGGGGTCGCCGTCGATGCGCTGCAGCGGCTGGCGGGTGAGCCGGTCGAGGTCATGCCCTGAATGCGCGTGCTGGTGATCAAGACCTCATCGCTGGGCGACGTCATTCATACCCTGCCAGCCCTGACCGACGCGGCTCGGGCGATTCCCGGCATCCGTTTCGACTGGGTGGTGGAAGAAGGCTTCGCCGAAATTCCGGCCTGGCATCCTGCGGTGTCCCAGGTGATTGCGGTGGCCATCCGCCGCTGGCGCAAGCATCCGCTGAAAACCCTGCGCAGTGGCGAGTGGTCGCGTTTCAAGCAGCGCCTGCGCGAAAGCCACTACGACCTGGTGATCGACGCCCAGGGGTTGTTCAAGAGCGCCTGGCTGAGCCGCTACGTCAAGGCGCCGGTGGCCGGGCTGGACCGCAAATCCGCCCGCGAGCCGATTGCCGCGCGCTTCTATGATCGCCCGTACAGCGTGCCGCGGGCCCAGCACGCGCTGGAGCGCACCCGCCAGTTGTTCGGCCAGGCGCTGGGCTACAGCGTGCCCGCCGGTCTGGGCGACTACGGGTTGAACCGTGCCCAGCTTGCAGATCCGGCCGCGAGCCCTTATCTAGTGTTCCTGCACGGCACCACCTGGGCCAGCAAGCACTGGCCCGAGGCCTACTGGCGCGAGCTGGCCGAGCTGGCTGCTGAACAGGGTTGGGCGATCCGCCTGCCCTGGGGCAACGAAACCGAGAAGGCGCGTGCCGAACGCATCGCCGAGGGCATCGAAAACGCCGCCGTGCTGCCCAAGCTCAACCTGGCGGGCGTGGCCAAGGTGCTCGCCGGTGCCCAGGCCTGCGTGGCCGTGGATACCGGGCTGGGCCACCTGGCGGCGGCGCTGGACGTGCCGACCGTGTCGCTGTACGGCCCGACCCTGCCCGGCCGGGTCGGCGCCTACGGGCGCTCCCAGGTGCACCTGTGCGCCAGCGGTCCGGATGCCGGCAAGGGTGACCGCGACAAGCCCTGTTTCGATGATCTGAAGCCGCAGCGGGTGTTCACCGAATTACATGCCCTGCTGCTGGATCTGGGGCTGGACTGATGCAAGCGAGCGGAGGGCCGATGCGCCTGGCTTTTATCCTCTACAAATACTTCCCCTACGGCGGGCTGCAGCGCGATTTCATGCGCATCGCCCTGGAGTGCCAGCAGCGCGGCCACAGCATTCGCGTCTACACGCCGATCTGGGAGGGCGAGGTGCCGGAGGGCTTCGAGGTGGTGGTGGTACCGGTCAAGGCGCTGTTCAACCATCATCGCAACGAGAAGCTCACCGCCTGGGTGCAGGCCGACCTGCGCGAGCGCCCGGTCGACCGGGTGATCGGCTTCAACAAGATGCCGGGGCTGGACGTGTACTACGCCGCCGACGGCTGCTTCGAAGACAAGGCGCAGACCCTGCGCAACCCGCTGTACCGTCGCTGGGGCCGCTACAAGCATTTTGCCGAATACGAGCGGGCGGTGTTCGCGCCGGAGTCGAACACCGAGATCCTGATGATCTCCGAGGTGCAGCAGCCATTGTTCGTCAAGCATTACGGCACGCCGGCCGAGCGCTTCCACCTGCTGCCGCCGGGCATCGCCCTGGACCGCCGCGCGCCGGCCAACGCCGCCGAGGTCCGCGCCGAGTTCCGTCGCGAGTTCGCCCTGACCGACAGCGACCTGCTGCTGGTGCAGATCGGCTCGGGCTTCAAGACCAAGGGGCTGGATCGCAGCCTCAAGGCCCTGGCCGCCCTGCCGCCAGCGTTGAAGAAACGCACCCGGCTGATGGTGATCGGCCAGGACGATCCCAAACCCTTTCTACTGCAGGTCAAGGCGCTCGGCCTGAGTGACCAGGTGCAGATTCTCAAGGGACGCAGCGACATTCCACGCTTCCTGCTCGGCGCCGACCTGCTGATTCACCCGGCCTACAACGAAAATACCGGCACCGTACTGCTCGAGGCGCTGGTCGCCGGCTTGCCGGTGCTGGTCACCGACGTCTGTGGCTACGCCCATTACATCAGCGATGCCGACGCTGGTCGCGTAGTGCCCAGCCCGTTCGAGCAATCCACCCTGAACCACATGCTGGCCGAGATGCTGGCCGACGAGGCCGCGCGTGAAGCTTGGCAGCGCAACGCTCTGGCCTACGCCGACACGGCCGATCTGTACAGCATGCCGCAACGGGCTGCGGATGTGATTCTGGCGGCGCAGGCCTGATGCTCGCTCATCAGGGCCTGGCTCGCTCCGGTGGCACGGGGCAGGACCCATGCCGCTGTGTGGCAGCGCATTGCGCCGCAGCGGGCAATGCGCTGAATGACTACGATCTGCCGGCATGCCGGCTTCTGCGAGAGGCGCTATGCAGCTGATTCTTGCTGAACCATTCAAGTCCCTATGGGCCGGCAAGGATGCCTTCAGAGAAGTCGAGGGCCTGCAGGGGCAGGTCTACCGCGAACTCGAGGCGCGGCGCACGCTGCGCACCGAGGTGGCCGGCAAGGGCTATTTCGTGAAGATTCATCGCGGCGTCGGCTGGGGCGAAATCGTCAAGAACCTGGTCACGGCGCGCCTGCCGGTGCTGGGCGCAGGGCAGGAGTGGAAGGCCATCCAGCGTCTGCACGAGGCGGGTGTGTCGACCATGACCGCAGTGGCCTACGGTGAGCGCGGTGGCAACCCGGCGCAGCAGCATTCGTTCATCGTCACCGAGGAGCTGGCGCCGACCACCGATCTCGAGCAACTGACGATGGGCTGGGCCGACCAGCCGCCGGCGCCGGCCGTGAAGTGGGCGCTGATTCGCCGGGTCGCGCAGATGACCGGGGCCATGCATGCCGCCGGCGTGAACCATCGGGACTGCTATATCTGCCACTTTCTGCTGCACACCGACGCGCCTTTCGACGCCAGGGATTTCCGCTTGTCGGTAATCGATCTGCATCGCGCCCAGGTGCGCCATGTGGTGCCGAAGCGCTGGCGCGACAAGGACCTGGCCGGGCTGTATTTCTCGGCATTGGGCATTGGCCTGACCCGGCGCGATCTGCTGCGCTTTCTCAAGGCGTATTTCGGCGTCGTCGACAGCCGCCCGCTGCGCCAGATCCTGCAGGACGAGGCGGCGTTGCTGCGCTGGCTGCAGGGCAAGGCTGACCGGCTGCGCGTGCGCTATACGCGCAAGTACGAAACGGGAGGTGCAGCATGAGTCAGTGGCGTGTCACCGCCTTGGCCACGCCCGAGGCGGCCCGGGCATTCGCGTCCCTGGATGCGGTCTTTGCCTTGCAGGGCGAGCCCATTACCCACGACCCGTTGTCGGATGTGATTCGCGTGGAGTTCGGTGGGCTGCGCTACTACGTCAAGCGCTACCACGGTGCGGGCAAGGGCGCACGGCGCTTCGTCGGCCGGCCGCGGGTCAAGGCCGAGTGGCAGAACCTCAAGCATTTCGCGACCTGGGGCATCCCCACCGCGCCCATCGCCGCCTACGGGCTGGAGCGCAAGGGCGCGGCCTTTCACCGGGGCGCGCTGATTACCCAGGAGTTGGTCGATACCACGGACATGTGGCGACTCGCCTCCTCGGGTGATGGGCGCCTGCGTGATCGGGCCTGGGTCGAGGACGTCAGCTGTCAGCTGGCCCGCGCCACGCGCATTCTTCATGACCATCACTTCGCCCACAACGACCTGAAGTGGCGCAATCTGCTGGTCGACGAGCACCGCCGTCTGTACTTCATCGACTGCCCGACCGGCGCCTTCTGGCGCGGGCCGTTTCTGCGTCGGCGCATCGTCAAGGACCTCGCCTGCCTGGACAAGGTGGCCAAATACCATCTGTCACGTACCCAACGCCTGCGTTTCTATCTGCAGTACCGGCGCCGCGAGCGGCTCAACGACAATGACAAGCAGCGCATCGGCCAGATCGTCCGCTTTTTCGAGGGAAGAGAATGAAGGACTTCATCGACAGCGATGACCAAGCGCTGCTCGAACGTCATGGATTGGCCAGTTTCGAGGCGCTCTGGGCGCTCGAACTGCATGCGGTCGACGAGCCCAACAAGGCGCCGCGCGGCGGCTGGAGCACGGTCTATCGGCTCGACCTCGAAGGCCATGGCTATTACCTCAAGCGCCAGAGCAATTACCTGACCCACAGCCTGGAGCGGCCCTGGGGCGAGCCGACCCTGGCACGGGAGTTTCGCAACATTCGCCGCTATCAGCGCCTGGGTATTCCGGCCATGAGCGCGGCGTTCTACGCCGAGCGGCGCGTCGATGGTGAGCGCCGTGCCGTGCTGCTGACCCACGCCCTGGATGGCTGGCGCGACCTCGACAGCTGGCTGCCCGAGTGGCGCCAGCTCGCCGCCGAGCAGCGCCAGGCGATCGTCAGTGCCTGCGGTCGTCTGGCGCGCCGGGTCCATGAACAGGGCCAGGTGCATGGCTGTTTCTACCCCAAGCATATCTTTCTGCAACCACGAGACGAGGGTTTCGCCGCACAACTGATCGATCTGGAAAAGACCCGGCCGCTGTTTCTCGGCGAGCGTGACAGGGTCAAGGATCTCGAGCCGTTGCTGCGCCGTACCAATCCCTGGAATGATGCGGATCACCTGGGTTTCCTGACTGCCTATCTGGGCAGCGGACGGCAGGTGGATCACTGGTCGCAGCGTCTTACGGCGCGCTTGAAGGACAAGGCCCAACGCCCATGAAACTGGCTTCTCTGACCCAGGTGGGGCGTAGCCCCGAATTGCCGCTGCTGATCGAGATGCCGACAGGCCAGCCGCTCGAGCTGTGCAGCCTGCTGCGGGTATTGCCCGGCCAGCGTTATGTCGGCCAGGCGCAATGGCAGGGGCGTACGGTGCTGGCCAAGCTGCTGGTCGGTGGCAAGGCCGAGCGGCATCATGCGCGGGAGCTGCAAGGCGCCCAGCTGCTGGCGGCCCAGGGGTTGTGCACGCCGTTGCTGCTCGAGCAGGGCGTGGCGGCCCGCGAGGGCGGCTGGCTGCTGTTCGAGTTCCTGGAGGGCGCGCGCAGCCTGGCCGATGACTGGCAGGCCATCGCCGACGAAGCCTGGCTGAGCGATGCGCAGCAGCAGGTACTGGGCGAGGCGCTCGGCGTTATCGGCCAGTTGCATCGTCGTGGGCTGTGGCAGGAAGACCTGCACCTGGACAACCTGCTGCGCCACGAGGGTCGTCTGCACCTGATCGATGGCGGTGGCATTCGTGCCGAGACGCCCGGTCAGCCGCTGTCGCGTGACAGGGTGCTGGCCAACCTGGGGCTGTTCTTCGCCCAGTTTCCCGGGAACATCGACAGCTTTGTCGAGGAACTGCTGGTGCATTACCTGCTGGTCAATGGCGAGCATGCGCTGCCGCTGGAGGCCCTGCTCAAGGCAGTGGCCAGGGCGCGAGCAACGCGCATGCAGGCGTACATGGCCAAGATCGAGCGTGAGTGCACGGCCTTTCGCGTCTGGCGCGGGCCGTCGCGCCTGCAGGTGGTGAGGCGCGAAGAAGATGCGGCGCTGGCGCCCGTCCTGGCCGATCCCGACGCGGCGATTGCCGCCGGCGAGCCGCTCAAGCTGGGCGGCTCCTCGACCGTTGCGCGCATCGAGCAGGGCGGCCGGCAACTGGTCATCAAACGCTACAACATCAAGGGCTTCGGGCATTGGCTACGGCGCTTCTGGCGGCCGAGCCGGGCCTGGCACAGCTGGTGCGAGGGTAATCGCCTGGAATTCCTCGGGATCGCCACGCCCACGCCGCTGGCCGTGCTCGAGCGACGTACCCTGTGGTTGCGCCGCCAGGCCTATCTGATTACCGAACACACGCCGGGTATGGATATAATCGCCCGTTTCGCGCCCTGCGGGGCGGACGGGCTGCCGCCCGAGGCGGATTTGCAGGCGCTGGAGGCCTTGTTCGCCGCCCTGCTGCGCGAGCGCATCAGCCATGGCGACTGCAAGGGCAACAATATCCTCTGGCAGGACGGCCGCTGGGCGCTGATCGATCTGGATGCCATGCAGTACCATGGTCAGGCCGGCAGCTTCAAGGCCGCCTACGCACGTGACCGTGCGCGCCTGCTGCGCAACTGGTCAGCCGACAGCGCCCTGTACCGTGAGCTCGATCGGCGCCTGCCAACACTTATTTGAGCCCTGCGAACGAGGGCTCAGCGAAATCAAACCGTATCGGTTGTCGAGTCAGACAGCCGCGTTAAGAGGCTTTATCCGTGGCATTGACGATTCTTGGCCTGTCCGGCGCCCTCAGTCATGATCCTTCCGCGGCGTTGTACATCGACGGCAAGTTGATTGCAGCGGCGGAAGAAGAGCGCTTCGTGCGTGACAAGCACGCGAAGAATCGCATGCCCTACGAGTCCGCCAAGTTCTGCCTGGAGCAGGCCGGTATCAAGCCCTCCGATGTCGACGTGGTGGCGATTCCCTTCGCGCCCATCAGCCTGTTCGGCAAGGCGCGCTGGCACTATGCCAAGCGCTACTGGTACGCGCCGGATCGCGCCCTCGACGCCATCCTCATGGGTAACCGCCGTTACAAGCGCTATCGCAAGAAGATCGTCTGGTGCCTGGAGCAACTGGGTTTCGACGCCAAGAAGGTCAAGATCGAGCCGGTCGAACATCACCTGGCCCACGCCGCCAGTGCCTATCACTGCTCGGGCTTCACCGAGAAGACCGCCATCCTCGGTATCGACGGCAAGGGTGAGTACGCCACCACCTTCTTCGGCTATGGCGAAAACGGCCGTATCCACAAGATCAAGGAATTCTTCGACCCGGACTCCCTGGGTGGCCTGTATGGCGCGGTCACCGAGTTCCTCGGTTTCGAGATGCTCGACGGCGAGTTCAAGGTCATGGGCATGGCGCCCTACGGCGATGCCAGCAAGTACGATTTTTCCCGCCTGGCCAAGTTCGAGAACGGCGAGCTGGTGATCAATACCGACTACGCCAACGTCATCGGCCTGCGCCGCCACAAGGAAAAGGGCAAGGGCTTCTACTTCTCGCCCAAGCTGATCGAGTGGCTGGGGCCCAAGCGTGAAGGCGACATCGCCGACGATCCCTACATCCACTATGCCGCCAGCATGCAGGCGCTGTTCGAGAAACTGGCGCTGGAAATGATGGATTACTACCTGGGCGACATCATCCGCGAAACCGGCAAGATCGCCTTCGCTGGCGGCTGTGCGCTGAACGTCAAGCTCAACCAGAAGATCATCGCCCGCCCGGAGGTCAAGGAGCTGTTCGTGCAGCCGGCCTCCGGTGACGCCGGCACTTCCGTTGGTGCCGCGGCGTACGTTTCCCACAAGCGCGGCGTGCCGGTGGAGAAGATGGAGCACGTCTACCTCGGTCCGGCCTACTCCAACGAAGACGTCATCGCCGCCTGCGCCCGCCACCCGAATGCGCCGAAATGGCAGAAGATCGACGACATGCCGCAGCGTATCGCGCAGATCATGGTCGATGGCAACCCGGTGGCCTGGTTCCAGGGCCGCATGGAATTCGGTCCGCGCGCCCTGGGCGGTCGTTCGATCATCGGCTGCCCGAGCATACCCGGCGTGGCCGACCGCATCAACGAACAGATCAAGTTCCGCGAGCGCTGGAGACCCTTCTGCCCGTCGATGCTCGACACCGTTGCCGAGCAGATGCTCAAGGTCGATCACCCGAGCCCGTTCATGACCTTCACCTTCGAGGTCAACGACGAATGGAAGGAGCGGGTCAGCGAGGTCGTCCACGAGGACGGCACCTCCCGCGCCCAGGTGCTCAAGCGCGAATACAACCCGCGCTGGTACGACCTGATGCTGGAGCTGGAAAAGCTCACCGGCAACGGCGTCTCCCTGAACACCTCGCTTAACCGCCGTGGTGAACCGATGATCTGCTCGCCGACCGACGCCCTGAACATGTTCTTCGGCTCGGACCTGCAATACCTGATCATGGAGGACATTCTGGTGGTCAAGGACAGCGTTGTTGCTCCGAACAGTGATCTGTCCGGCAGCGTGGAGTCCTAGGGTTGGCTGGCAGCCAGACAAGGTTGAAGACGCTGCTGTTCAACGACACGTCTTCGGAGGGGCACCACGGCTGTCATTTGGTGATGCAGCAGATCTACACGCTGGCCGATCAGGCTGGCATGGAGATTCTGCGCGCCTGTCCGATGCACCATGACTGGCAGACAGACGATCAACTGCAAAGTGACATCCGCGCGGCTGATATCTGCCTGGTCAATGGCGAAGGCACCATGCACGACGATGCGCCGCTGGCCCTGCGTTACGGAGCACTGGCGCGGTATTGCCGGGAACACGGCGTGCCCTGTTTTCTGATCAACTCCGTTTGGCAGAATAATGATCGGCTCAATGCCGATGCACCATTGTTCACGCGCATATTCGTGCGTGACGTGCTGAGTCAGGCTGCACTGGGTGAGATCGGTGTGTCGGCCGAGGTGGTTCCGGATCTGACGCTGTCATATCGATACCAAGGTGATGCGCCCGCTCGGGAGGGCCTGCTGATTAACGGCAGTGTGCTCATGGAGCGGTTGCGCGAGGCATGGCGCATCAGCTGTGCCAATCCACATCTGCGTTATGTCAGTATCCGTACCCTTGCGCCCTTGCAGCTGGGTAAGGGGTTCGATGTCTATCTGCGCAAGAATTTGCGCAAGCGGCTGAAAGCCTGCCGGCGTATCGCTGCGAGTTATCTGCACCGTTATCCGGCCGAGTTGCCCACGTCACGGATCGACAAGCTGCGCTGGCGTTACGCCGTGCTCGCGCCGCGCCGCTTCCTTGCCCTTTTGCGCCGTTCAGAAGGCGTGATCACCGGACGTTTCCATCTAGTGACCCTGTGCCTGGTCACCGGTACCCCGTTCTATGCCATCGCTTCGAATACCCACAAGATCGAAGCCCTGCTGGGGCAGGTCGGGCTAGGCGAGCGCCTGCGCTCCTCGTACGAGGAAGCTGTTGGTGACGCGCAGCGCATTGCGTTCAGCGAAGCGGAGCAGGTGGGCATCGCAAGCTTCCTGCACGAGGCTCGCTGTCAGGCCGACGCAATGTTTGCCGCGATGGCCCAGATAGGCCGCGATCAGCGCGCTGCACGATAGCGCTGCAGCAATAGTTGCAGGTGTTCCTGCATGTGACCGATCGGTCAGAAAATCGGCCTGTAAGCCGGCCATCAAATACATTGAACCTTGCTGATCCACGTATCTCCGACCTCCATAGTCGAGGTTTTCGGCTGCGCGGATTTCAGGCTGGGGTGCCGGATTTCCAACGTTAGCCGACGCGACTTTCATGGGTGCTCATCTGCACCTGAATCGTTGCCGTGATAAGAGTTGGATCAATGAATACTAATAATATGAGCCAGGCATGGGTGCTGCAGATCTGCCATGGCTATGACGGGCCGTTTCTCGATTGTGCTCGACAATATGCCGTGCTCTTTGCCGACACACCCTACAAAGTCATGACCGTCTACCTGAGTGGTAAATATGATGCTCAGGTAGAGGCCGAGTCTGCCTCCGATGAGGTGATCTTTCTCGAATACAGCAGCAAGGCGCTCAGAGGGCTGAAGCTCGGCGCGATCCACGCGATTCGTCGGATCGTTTCTGAACGCAACTTCGCGCTGTGCATTGCCCATCGCTTCAAGCCAACCTATATCGCTTGCCTGGCCACGCGGCTACCTGTCATCGGTGTGAACCATGCCTTCGGTGTCTATCGCAGGCGATTCCGTCAATGGTTCGCCAATGCGTTCAGCAAGCGTTTGATGCTGCTTGGCGTGTCCAATGCAGTGCGCGACGATCTGCGTGCGAGCCTGCCTGCATGGCCTGACTCGCGTATCGAAACCTTGTACAACCGCATCGATATCGAAGCCTTGAAGGCGCAGCAGCTAACGCGCGAGGACGCCAGGCAGCATCTCGGCCTGCCTCAGGATGTCTGGGTCGTCGGTAACGTCGGGCGTTTGCATCCAGACAAGGATCAGGAAACGCTGATTCGCGGCTTCGCCAAAGCTCTGCCGGAACTGCCTGCGGGTAGCCTGCTGGTGATCGCCGGTCGCGGTCGCCTCGAAGCCAGATTGAAAGCGCTGGCTGAAGAATTGGGGGTCGGGCATGCCGTACGTTTGCTCGGGCAGGTCCCCAACGCCAAATACTATTTCAAGGCATTCGACGTATTCGCCTTGACCTCGGATCATGAGCCCTTCGGCATGGTGCTCCTGGAGGCAATGGTAGCGGGGGTGCCGCTTATCTGTTCTGATTGTGGGGGCGGGCGTGAGGTGGTCGATAGCGTCGGCATCCTGTTCCCTCAAGGCCAGATCGATGCGCTTTCGCAAAAAGTTGCCGCGGTCTGCGCTTCAGCCGATGGCGAACTCAAGAGCTGCCGATCATCAATGGTCGCCCGCTTGAACGACCACTTTTCGGATCAGGCGGTCGAGTCCCGCTTCTGGGCCCTGCCCTTCCTCGCCCATTTATCCTGACTGATTTGGAAGCCTGTCGATGACATTGTCGCAAACCGCTGAAAACGGATGGCCACGTATCCGTTTTCTGATTCCTTATTTTGGGCGGTGGCCATTCTGGTTTGCGTTTTTTTTGGAAAGCTGCCGACGTAATCCGAGCATCGACTGGCTGTTGTTTACCGATTGCGAAGTGCCTGGAGAAGCACCTGATAACGTGCAGTTCGTTCCGATCTCCTATTCAGACTATTGTGCGAAAGTTTCCGAACGGCTGGGCATCAATTTTCGCCCTAGCAATGCGTACAAATTGTGTGACATAAAGCCTGCCTTGGGTGCCGTGCATCAGGACGCGTTGGAAGGCTACGACTTCTGGGCGTTTGGCGATATCGACGTCGTTTACGGGGATCTGCGGAGCTATTTCACGGCACGACGCTTGAGCGGCAAAGACTTGTTTGCAACTCACCCGCGACGTATTTCAGGTCACCTGTGTTTATTGCGAAATACTCCGCTCATGCGTAACGCCTTTCGGCGGATACCTGATTGGCAGAAACGTTACGAGGACGAGAAACACCAGGCCTTGGACGAAGGCGCGTTCAGCCGCCTGTTCATCCGCCATAAGAACTGGCCTGAGCCGTTGCGTCGGCTCGCATCTCGACTCAATCCCTGGAGCAGACGTAGTGAGTTCATCGAGGCACATAGCACCTATACGCTCCACGCCGATGGCCGTCGCGTTGTTGCAGATAGCTGGTTCTATCGCGGTGGACGTTTGACCAATAGCGAGCAGGGCGAACAGGTTCTTCCGTATCTGCATTTCATGGTGTGGAAGAACGTGGATTGGAAAGGTCAGCTACCGGAAGAACTGCTAGGACCAGCGAACTTGCATCTTGCGAATTCCTGGCGGGTCGATACCCGGGGTTGGCATGCCTGGCCGCAGCAGGAGGCAGGGGCGTGAGTGTCTTGGATCGGCCGCTCGTTTCGGTAATCGTGCCTTGTTATAACTATGCCGCCTATGTCGCCGCTGCGCTGCGCAGCGTATTGGCCCAGGATTATGAGAACTTCGAGCTGATCGTCGTTGATGACGGTTCCCGTGATGAGAGCGCCGAGATCATCGAGCAGGTTTTGCAGGCTCATCGACAGTCCAGCAAGGTGAGGCGGATCGAGTTCGTCAGGCAGGAAAACCAGGGGGTAAGTGCCGCGCTGAATACCGGCCTGGCCCTGGCCGGCGGGGTCTTCGTGGCGACCTTCGATGCTGACGATGTGATGCCGGCTGGCCGCTTGGCGCTGCAGGCCGCCTACCTCGCAGGGCATCCAGAAGTAGGGTGCCTGGGAGGCGTGGCGGTGAGGATCGACGAGCACGGTGCGATCCTGCCTAAAAGGGACAAGAAACGGTTGGTTCGTCGCTATGATTTCCACGGGGCGCTAGCCGCCGCGCTTGTCGTAGGCGGCAACATTGCCGTCTATCGACGTGACGTCATGCACGCGGTTGGCGGCTACGATCCGGCGATCAAGGTGCAGGATTTCCAGATGACGCTAAAGATCGCCCATGCGGGATTTTACGTGGATGTACTGCCCGACGTGGTAACGCTCTACCGTAAACATCCCCACAGTCTGTCGAAGCAATACAAGTCCGAATATGACTATGGACTGCAGGTGATAGCGGCATACCGGGACCATCCAGGCTACCCGTCTGCCAAGGCGCGGCTGATTACCAAGGCGTTACGCATGGCCGTCACCGACGACAAGGCATATGCCTGGCAGTTGTTGCGCCAGGTTCCGCTCACGCAGTGGGACCGGCAGTTACTCAAGCGAGTGAGACACCTGCTTTTGAAAAAGGGCAGGCTAGAGAGAAAAGAGCATGTGTGAAGTGCGAGCGCCATCAGATCAAACTGTTGTCATGGACTTGGTAATACTCAGCTTCGCCAAAGACGCGGCTTTGCGTCAGGTCACCGAGCATTGCCTCGATACCCTGGTGGCATCCGAAGACCCGGAGCGGATTCGCCTACGCATCTGGGTGCTCGAGTCCAATGCCCAGACCCCGGCTTATACGCAGCCGGGGGTGGCAACGCTCTACCCCGAGGCGCCCTTCAACTACCATGCCTATATGAATATCGGCATTCGCGAGGGGCAGGCGCCCTTCGTAGCCATCTGCAACAACGATCTCTCTTTCCATCCCGGCTGGGCTTCGGAGCTGCTGGGGGTATTCGAGCAGGACCCGAGCGTCAGCAGTGCCAGCCCGGCCTGCTCGCTGCACCATCCGCGTAATGGTTTCGCGCTCAACAGCGGCGTCTACCCAGGCTACGGGGTGCTGAAGGAAATTTCCGGGTGGTGCCTGGTTTTTCGCCGTTCCATTCTGGAGGTGATCGGCGCTCTGGATGAGCGGTTCTTCTTCTGGTACGCGGACAATGACTATGCGTTGACGCTCCAGTCCAAGGGGTTGCGGCATGTGTTGGTCACTTCTTCGGTGGTCGACCATCTCGACAGCCGCACGCTGCGTACACACACCTCGGCTCGTCAGTGGTTGATGACCAAGCGCGCCAAGTACACCTTCGAGGAAAAATGGCTGGGTCGCAGCAAGGGCTACCTGATGCGCAAGAAACTCAAGCTCTACCTCAAGTTTCCACTCTATTACCTGGGGCTGAAGCAAGTTAAATGAACGACCGTTTTTCGGGCTGCCGGAGTTGATCTCCGTCGTCATCTGCAGTGCTCAGCCCGCACGCTTACAGGCAGTGGCCCGCAATATCGAGGCCACGATCGGTGTCGAGTACGAGCTGATCGCCATGGACAACAGCACCGAGGGCCGAGGCATCTGCGCGGTCTACAACGAGGGCGCCTCCAGGGCACGCTACCCCTTCCTGTGCTTCGTGCATGAGGACGTGGAGTTCCTGAGCCAGGATTGGGGTGCGCGGGCGCTCGCTCATTTCTCGCACGACGGGGGCCTTGCCCTCATTGGCCTGGCGGGGAGTCGCTACAAGGCGGCAACACCCTCCGGTTGGCACAGCGGTGATGATGAGGATCTGTGCATCAACGTGCTGCACGGTGCGTCGAGCGCGCGTGCCAGCGCTGCTTTTGCCAAGCCTGCCGACAGTGGATCGCCCCCCTGTGTACCGGTCGTGGCGCTGGATGGCGTCTGGTTGTTCGCCCGTCGTTCGGCGTGGGCTGCAACGCGCTTCGATGAGCGGTTAGGGGGCTTTCATTTCTACGATGTCGATTTCAGCCTGCGGGTCGCCCAGCAGGGCAAGGTCGCCGTCGTCTTCGATATCGAGCTTTTGCACTTTTCTCTGGGCAGCTTTGCTGAGGCGTGGGCCAGGCAGGCGCTCGCCTATGCCGCAGCGGCACCCGTGGCGCTGCCGTTTTCTTGCGGCGCAGCCTTGAATCCAGGCCGAGTGCGCCGCAAGGAGGCGGCGGCGGCGCGTTACTGGCTGCGCCTGTTGAGGCGAGCGCAACTGCCATGGGCGTTGCGGGTTCGCTGGCTCCGGGCTGCCGGTATTCTGCGCTACCCCACTCTGTGGCGCGTGGCGCTCAAGTTTCTGCTGCGTTGATGATTTCGGCGTAGCGAAAGCAGGAGGCCCCCAGGATGTAGTCGGCAAGCTGGCGCGTGTCGAGGGGGGTATCGGCGAGTTGCGCCAGCTCATCGGCATCGGAAAAGCTGGGTATGCCATCGGTTAGCAGGTTCAGGCTGCTTGCTTGGTACAGGGCGCAAGGTACGCCGAACAGCGTTGCCTCAAACAGGCTGGTGGTATTGAACCCGACTGCCAGGTCGTAATGTTCGGCACGCAGTGCGTGCGCAAGGGTCGGGCTGTCGTCGAGGGAGGCGCCTGATGGCAAGGCAGCCATCAGTGCCGCGTCTTTGGCGAGCAGCGGATGCAGACGCACCGTCAGCCTATAGCGCGGAGCCAGCGAGGCCAGTAGGTGGAGCAGTTCGATGCTGTCACCTACATAGCGTTTGCCCGGCAGCACGCAAAGAAGGTGTTTGAGCATCGGATCCGACGGCCGCGTCCCATGCCGAGGCTCGGGTGGATCGATATAGCCGGCGATCTGCATGCGGTAGTCGGGCGTGCGGCCGATTTCACGGTGGAATGCAGCAATTTCGGCGCGGCAGAATTCGCTCCAGACCAGCAAGGTGCTGGCCGTGACGTTTTCATAGTTGATGATGTCGATCGGTTGCTCGCCGCGATAACGATGATAAAGCCCGTGCTGCAGCGAGTAGGTCGGCAGGCCGTGGCGCCGGCAGGCGGTGACCAGAAAACACTCGGGAATGTTGGCGCTGTTGAAGCTGACCAGTGACGTCAGCTGCTGGGGGATCTGCAACCTGTCGATGGCTCTGAAGTGCTTGATGGTATGGCACAGTGCGCTGAATACGTAGAGCTGCAGCAGCAGGGGCAACGAACAGCGCCGTGTTATCCTCCAGGCCGCATACATGGCGCGCCAGTCCAGCGATTTGCTGGCGTCCTCCCTAATGGCGGGCATGTAGCTGATGGCCCGGCGTTGCTTTTCGCTGAGCCGGTTGCCGATGCTCAGGGCCAGCCTGGTCTGATCGTCGCGATCGCAGTGCCAGATGTATGCGTCACCCTTCAGCTGATCATGGTGGCGGTAACGTGGGGTCAGGCGGATCAGCTTGAGCGCGCTGCGGATCTTTTTACGGGTCGAGCGTTTGTCGAACAGCAGGTGCGCCAACACGGCTGCCGTTGGGTTGCAGAGGTCGTAGCCGCGGTAGGTGGCGAACCTGAGCTTTTCTTTTGTCTGGGCGTAGAGGCTATACATGAACCGGTCCATGGGGCAGCGGCATGCTGCACTGCAAGCAGCTGATGCTCGCGAGGAGGCTTGAGGTGGGCAAGACCCTAGTCTTTCAAAATGAGCGCATCGGGCGCAAACAGATCCGTGCGTTATTGGCGCTTCTTGGTGACCTCGAGGATTTTGCACCCGGGCGTGCGGTTGCCAGGATAGGCCAGGGAGGCGAGGCATTGTTCGTCAAACGCTATCGTCGCTCCATGAAACCCTGGTGGAAGCGGATCCTGCGCCGGCCCTACCAGTCTCCATTGCGCAATGAGGCGATGTTGCTCGCCAGGCTGCAAACCCTTGGTTTTCCAGCGCCTGAGCCGCTGCTGTACACCGAGTCCCGTCATCCGCGGTGCCATGAAAGCCTGCTGCTCACGCGTTTCTTGCCAGGCGTGCCACTGGCTACCCTGACGGGTGAGGCATTGCTGCGAGGTGCGCACCAGGCGCTGAGCCTGCTTGGCCAGTTGCATGGTCATGGGATCGCGCACGGCGACTGTAATCCGTACAACGTTCTGGTGGCCGAACAGGCCTACCTGTTGGATTTCGAGCGGGCGGATGATTTCAGTCGTGAAGCTGGCATCGACGACTTCAAGAAGATCATGCTGCGCCTGCGTGATCTGGGGTTGAGTGACAGCGTGCTCGAAGCGCTTGCCGCACGCTACGCCTCAGCAAGCGATTCGCCTGTGCTCGATGCCCAGGCGATGCTGGCCGAGCTGCAAGGGTTGAGTGTGGTTCGTAAACCCACACGTTGGCGGCCGCCGCAGCAGCTGCAAGGCTCACTCTGAACAGCGAGCCCGGCAGCCAGGCGTTTTGCGTTGCGTGGCTCGCCGGCTTTCAGGCGCATTTGGTTGCGTGATGCCTGATGGTACAATCGCCGGCTTAATCCTAGAGCCAGCATCTTATGCCTGATTCAAGCGCCAAATCGCCTTCGATCTCCAGCTTCAAGTTGTACATGCGGCTGTTGAGCTACATGAGGCGCTACTGGTTCATGTTCGGCGTCAGCATGATCGGTTACATCATCTTCGCCTCGACCCAGCCAATGCTCGCCGGGTTGCTCAAGTATTTCGTCGACGGCCTTGCCTCCCCCGAAGCCGGCATGGTCGAGCTGCCGCTGCTGGGCAGCATGCAGCTGCTCTACGGCGTGCCGCTGGCGTTGTTGCTGATCACCATCTGGCAAGGGTTGGGCTCCTTTCTCGGCGGTTATTACCTTGCCCGGGTATCGCTGGGCCTGGTGCAGGATTTGCGCATCGCGCTTTTCAACAACCTGCTGACCCTGCCCAACCGCTATTTCGACAACCACTCCACGGGCTACCTGATTTCCCGCATCACCTACAACGTCGGTTCGGTTACCGGCGCGGCGACCGATGCCTTGAAGGTCATGGTGCGCGAAGGCCTGACGGTGGTTTTCCTGTTCGGCTATCTGCTGTGGATGAACTGGAAACTGACCATGGTGATGGTGGCGATCCTGCCGCTCATCGCACTGATGGTTAAGAGTGCGAGCAAGAAATTCCGCAGCCAGAGCCGCAAGATCCAGAGCGCCATGGGCGAGTTGACCCATGTGTCTTCCGAAACCATCCAGAACTACCGCGTGGTGCGCAGTTTCGGCGGCGAGCGCTACGAGCGTGAGCGCTTCTACGAAGCGAGCGAGGACAGCACCCGCAAGCAGCTGCGCATGACCCGCACCAGTGCGATCTACACACCCAGCCTGCAGCTGGTGAACTACGCCGCCATGGCGTTCCTGATGTTCCTGGTGCTGTTCCTGCGCGGCGATGCCAGCGTCGGTGATTTGGTGGCCTACATCACCGCGGCGGGGCTTTTGCCCAAGCCGATTCGCCAGCTTTCGGAAGTCAGCTCGACCATCCAGAAGGGGCTTGCCGGCGCCGAGAGTATCTTCGAGCAGTTGGACGAAGTGACGGAGCCTGATAACGGCACGGTCGAGAAAGAGCGGGTAACAGGCGCACTGGAGGTTAAACACCTGAGTTTTGTTTACCCCGGCACCGAGAAAACCGTCCTGCAGGACATCAGCTTTACCGTCGAGCCAGGGCAGATGGTGGCCCTGGTGGGCCGCTCGGGTAGCGGCAAATCGACCCTGGCCAACCTGATTCCGCGCTTCTACCAGCACGATCAGGGGCAGATCCTGCTCGACGGCACACCGATCGAGGACTATCGCGTCGAGAATCTGAGAAAGCATATCGCGCTGGTCACGCAGCAGGTTTCGCTGTTCAACGACACCGTCATGAACAACATCGCCTATGGCGATCTTCGTAACCTGCCACGTGAGGCGGTCGAGCAGGCAGCCGAGGCGGCCTATGCGCGCGAATTCATCGATCTGCTTCCGCAGGGTTTCGACACCAAGGTGGGCGAGGATGGCGTCATGCTGTCTGGCGGCCAGCGTCAGCGTCTGGCGATTGCCCGGGCGTTGCTCAAGAGTGCGCCCGTACTGATTCTCGATGAGGCGACCTCGGCTCTCGATACCGAATCCGAGCGCTATATTCAGGCAGCGCTGGACAAGGTCATGGAGGGTCGCACCACGCTGGTCATCGCGCATCGGCTGTCGACCATCGAGAAGGCCGATCTCATCCTGGTCATGGACCAGGGGCGCATCGTCGAGCGCGGCTCTCACGAGTCGCTAATGGCGCAGAATGGTTACTACGCCCGCCTGCACGCCATGGGGCTCGAGGACAAGGATGAGTCGCAAGAGCGACAACAGTCCGAGTCCTGAGTACGGCCTGGGCCTTGAAATAGTAGCTCTGTGGCGTTCCGAATGAGCGGATGCGTCCCGATGAAGGTTTGCAGTATTTGATCAAGGAAGATTACGGATTATGCGGGAGTTCTGATGGCCGAGGTTTTAATGCACGCTGATACCGATCTATCGGTGGTGCCGGCTGACTGTCGAATCGCATTGGTGCCATCCATGGGCCTTGGGGACGGATGCATCTATTTGGTACTGGCCGCCAATCTGGCGCGGGCTGGCTATCAGGTCACCGTGTTGAGCAATCATTTCGGGGCGCTCAATGACTGGCTGCCGCTGTTCGAGGCTCGATTGCTGCCGACGCCGGCGGAAACCTTTGCGGTGCTCGACGATTTCGATCTGGTCATCTCCGATCTGGGCAGCATGTTGACTCGCCATGCCGAGGCAGCCGAGGTGCTGGCTAGGCGCTATGTTTTCGTCGGCACACTCAAAGTCGACTCGCGATTCGTGCAGGAGCCGGCGACCGATACCCTGGCGCGACTGCCTGCAGACAAGGCTCGTCTTTTGGCGCCCCTGGCTGCAGCGGCGGGGCCGCTGCGCTGCCTGCCGGACGATGGCGTCAGCATGGTCGAGCAGGCCGTCGCCTTCTGTCGCATTCGCTTGGGGCTGGCCGAGGCCAGCAGCGATATCGGCTTGCAGATGCCTTCCACGCTCCAGCATCGCCGCCATGCAAAGCGGGTGATGCTGCACCCGCTTTCCTACAACGTGAAGAAGAACTGGCCAGCGCGCAAGTATCTGGCCTTGGCCAGGCGTCTGCGCGCAGCGGGTTATCAGCCGCAGTTCGTGCTGTCACCCAAGGAGCGCTGCGACCATCTCGAGGTGTTCGCGTCCGAGTTCGAGGTTCCCGAATTTCCAGATGCCAAGGCCTTGGCCGCTCACCTGTACGAGTCCGGTTACGTGATTGGCAACGACTCGGGGGTCGGCCATCTTGCTTCGGCGTTGGGCGTGCCGGTTTTAACCCTCTATCGCAAGCGACGTGATGGGTTCTGCTGGCGCCCGGGTTGGGGCGCTGGTGAAATCGTGCGCCCGATCCTCTCGCTGAACTTCATGCGCGATCAGTGGGCAATGTTCATGAGTGTCAATCGGGTCGCCAGAGGCTTCCGAATATTGAGTCTAAAGGTCGGAGGGGACCGATAAATGAGTGGGTCTACCGCGATCACGATCGTCATTCCGGCGTATAACTACGCCAAAACACTGGGGCGCACCGTGCGCTCTGTCGTACCGCAACTGGCTAATGACGACGAATTGCTGATCATTGATGACGGTTCGAAGGATCACACGCCGCACGTCATCGAGGCGCTGAAAGGCGAATTCCCCGGTCGGTTCAAAGCCTTGCGCAAGGACAACGGAGGCTTGGCCTCGGTGCGCAATCTCGGTATCGAAATGGCCCGCCACGACTGGCTGATCTTTCTCGATGCAGATGATGAAATGGCCCCAGGCAGCCTGGCCCTGATTCGCGCGCATCTGGCGTCAAATGCTGAATCGCGAATGGTCATCGGTGGGCACTGGTCAGTCGATCAGGCGGGCCGACGTCGCCAGCATTCGCCCGACAAGCTGCCGCAAACGGCGCTTCAACGAGTAAAAGCCTATTTGCTCGACAAGACGTTGAGCATTTCCAACGGTGCCTGCGTGATGCACCGTTCGATCTTCCAGGCCGGCAACTATCCCGAGCGTTTTCGCAACGCCGAGGACATTCCGGTATTCGCACAAACCCTTGCTGCCTTCCCGGTTACGCTGCTGCCAGAACCCCTGGCGATGATCCACAAACACAGCGACAGCCTGCGTCATGATTTTGGTTCGAGCCTGGCAGGTGGGGTTGAGCTGGTCGATGAAGTGTTCGGAAGGTTGCCCGCGGAGTTGCAGCAGCTGCGTTCCGCGTTCTATCAGCAGCGTTGCCTGTCGCTGTTTCGCAGTGCCTGCCTGGCGGGTGATCCGGTTGCTGCCAAGCGGTTCTACTGCCAGGCGGTAAAAAGCGACTGGCGCGTGCTGCTCAAACTGTCGTATCTGCGCAAGGCGATCCGCCTGTGGATGGGCCGCCTGGATGGCTAGAACGCTGAAAGTCCTGCAGCTGCAGACCCGTTACAACGCAGCGGACACCAACTCAGACCTGGGTGAACAGATCCTGCAGGGGCTGCCTGCGGAGCGCTTCGAGGTGGTCAATGCCTATCTTGAAGGCCGGCCTGCCGGCGATGCCGTTGACCCGCCTGGTCGCCGCCAGGTGTTCTTCGAGTTCAGCGAGAAGGACATGAGCGGTCTGCGCCGTGGCGTGCGGGCGCGCCTGCTGGCGTTCTGCCGTGAGGAGGGCTTCGATGTGGTATTGCTGCATCGTTTCAAGGCCGTCAATCTGTTCATGCACCTCAACAAACGGCTGCGCATCGCCCGTTGTATCGGCGTATCCCACGGCTTTGGCGAGTACGACCGCTTCTATCGACGCTGGCAGGCCAGGCGCCTGATCGACGAACGCTGGCGCTTTGTCGGGGTGTCGCCGGCTGTGGTCGATTACCTGGTGTCGCTGCGCTGTGGTTTCACGAAGACAAACACGGTGGCGATCACCAATGCGTTGGACATCGATCTGGCCGAGTCCCTGCAGCTATTGCGAGAAGAAGCACGTCAGGCGCTGGGCCTGCCGATGACGCCTGTGATCATCGGTGCCATCGGGCGTCTGGTTCCGATCAAGGGGCACGTCCATCTGATTCGTGCCTTCGCTGCCGTGAGCGAGGAATTCCCTCATGCGAACCTGGCCATCATCGGAGGGGGGCGTGAGCAGGACAATCTCGCTGCGCTGATCGCCGAGTCCGGTCTGCAGGGGCGGGTTCATCTGTGTGGCACTCAGCCCGACGCCATGCGCTATGTGCGGGCTTTCGATATCTTCGCCATGCCGTCGCTGCAGGAGGGCCTCGGGCTCGCCCTGCTCGAAGGCATGTGCGGCCGCCTGCCGGTGATGGGCTCGGATATTCCGGCCATGCGCCCTCTATTGCAGGGTGCTGGCGGGCGGCTGTTCCGCCCGGGCGATGTGGGTTCACTGACCGAGCAGCTGCGTGCCAGCCTGATCGATAGTGAAGCCGAGCGAGTCGAGCAGGGTGAGCGGGCTTACCGCTACCTGCGGCGCGAGCACGACATCGAGGATTTTCGCCGTAAATACCGTGAGCTGCTCGAAGGTGATCAGCCGCTGACAGGATTGTGTTCATGACCGATAGCGCCACCCCGCTGCCTCTGGTATCGGTACTGATCTCCTCCTATAACCACGCTGACTTCATCGAGGCCAGCATTCGCAGCGTATACGCGCAGAGCTACCCCAATATCGAGCTCCTGGTGGTCGATGATGGTTCCCGCGATGGTAGCGTCGAACTGATCCAACAGCTGCAAGCGGAGCTTGGGTTCGATTTCGTGGCGCAGGCCAACAAGGGGTTGTGCACCACACTCAACGAGATGATCGTCCGAAGCAAAGGTCGCTACATAGCGCCGCTGGGCTCGGATGACGTGATGTTGCCCGAGCGTTTTTCCTTGCAGATCCCGTTCATGGAGCAGCATCCGGAAACCGGCATCTGTGCGGGCGGTATCGTACTCATCGACGGCGATGGCAATCCGTTGCCCGACAAGAAGCAGCGTCATCGCCCGGCCAGGCGTCTCGATTTCGATGATCTGTTCATGGATCGCAAACCGGGTCCGCCGGCACCGACCCTGTTGTTTCGTCGCGAGGCGCTCGAGAAGGTGGGGGGCTTCGATCCGACCATCCGCATCGAGGACTACTTCGTGGAGCTGCGCATCGCTCGGGCCGGCTATTTCATCGACATACTCGAGGAACCGCTGGCCCTTTACCGCGTGCACGGCAGCAACACCTACAAGAACCGTCGGCTGATGATCGAGACCGAGCTGGCGATTTACCAGCGCTTCAGCGACCACCCGGGTTACGAGGCGACGCGCTTGCGTTACCTGAACGCCATGTTTGCCAAGGTGGCCAGTGAGGACCGGGCCCTGGCGGGCGAACTGCTTGCGCAGATCCCATGGCGTTCACGCAACCTGAAGACGCTCAAGGGCCTTTGGCGCTACTGGTTCAGGCGTTAGCGGATGCCGGCCTGAGCAACCAGGGCATGGCGGACTACTGGGGCGCCCGCAGTTGGCGCTTACCGGGTCTTCAGCCACCTTTTCAGATCGCGCCTGAAACGCTCCGTCTCACGCTGGCTGGCACTGCCTGCGTAGCCCTCCAGCCAGCTCTCCAGATGCTGCTGTGTCAACCAGTCGATATCTTCGTCATAGCGCAGGATATGCTGCAGGTTGCGTCGCCTTTTCCAGGGAGCGAGTGGACGGCTCTCGAGTTTCATGTCCGACAGATCGATCAGCCCGAAGCTGCCGTCAGGCAGTAGCAGCACGTTGCCCAGGTGCAGCGAGCGGAAGTACACCCCGAGCTGGTGCAGTTCGCCGAGAAAGGCCCCGAACTGCCTCACCAATGCCGCGCGCGGCTCTGCATCGAGCTGGCGCAGCTGGTTGCGCAAGGTGTCGCCTGGCAGCGGCTGATAGCGTACTGCGCTCAGGCGTCGTTCACCAATCATCAGCACATCGAGCACGGTAGGCGCGGTAATGCCCAGGCGGAGCAGGCCCCGGGCATTGTCAGCGAAGCGTTGCGCCGGCAAATCCCAGAGGTCGGAAGACAGCAACCGCTTGCGGCGGTACAACTTGAGGAAGTCGCCATCGCCCAGCCGGGCCACCTTGACGCCCAGGCCATCTTCTTCGATGGTTTTGGCACCCTGCAACAGGGCGTCCAGTTGCGCTGCATCGATACGCTTCATGGGTGGTCCTGTCGATACCGGATGGAGAGGGCGCCTAGCAGGGCCAAGGGAATCCAGATCAGAAACCAGCTTTCGTTAGGGCGCGATAGATAGTTGCCACCCTCCGTCAGCCCCGCGCATACCCCGTAGATCAGCAGTGCCGAGGCGATCTGGAATTGCGGCAGTGCGCGCAGGCGCAGGCAGCGAGCCAGGGCGAAGCCGTACATGGCGGCCCAAGCACCAAGGCCGATCATGCCCAGTTCGAGCAGCACGGCCAACTCGACGTTGTGGGGGTCGTGCAGCAGATGGCCGACGCCGGGAATATCGAATTCGAACTTGCTTTCATAACCGGCGCCTAGCCAAGGATGCAGGCCAGCCTGGCGCCAGGCATCGCTCCACAACTCGGGGCGATAAGACATACCGCGCTGCAGAATGACCTCTGGCGCGATGAGATAGGCTGCCAACGCACCGAGCAGCAGCGAAGCGACCAGATACACGGCGCGTCTACCACTCATCAGCAGCATCCAGACACTGGTCAGTGCCAACCCCATTAACGGTGTCCGCGAACCGGTAGCCAGCAATGCCGCTAGCAAGGGAAGTGTCATCAGAATCGGTAGCCAGTCACGACGTTCATTGCGCGACAGCCAGGCCGCTATCCAGTAGGTGCACAGGAATCCGAGAACATGGGAGGTGAGCAGTGGGTTGCGCAGGGCTCCGGCACCGATCATTCGCGCACCCGGCGCCGCAGTGTAGATGAACCAGAAAACGTTGAGCAGGGCGGCCAGCGCGCCGATAGCTGCGCCGATGCGCAGAGTTTTCAAGAGCAAGTCTTCATTGCGCAGAGCGATCAGTGCGCAACCAACGAACAGCATGAGGACATACAGCGGGCGCTTGGCCAGGCTGCCAAAGCCATCGTCCGTACGGCTCCAGCCCATGCTGATGAGCAGCCAGGCACTCAGTGCCAGAAAGCACAGTACCACCGGTTCCCGCAGCAGCGGTTTGATCTGCTGCGGCATGAGCAACACGCCCACGAGAGCTGGTGCTGCGATCAGTGCGTAATAGAGCTTGGTGTACTGGCTGCCATCGGAGACCCAGAACAGGCCGGTCAGCAGAACCAGATAACCGCCTACCAGCCAGCGTGTGGCGATGAAGTCGTAAAGGCACGTGCGGATGGCGTCGGGCCGAGAAGGGAGTAGCTGCACCAGAGATCCTAGAGGCATCGGTAAAGGGGCGTATCTTAAAGCATCGTCCGGCAGTCGGCAGCGACCGCGTGATAAGCTTGGCCACCTTTTTGCCCGAGCCGAATGCCTGATGTTCAACCCGTTACAACGCTGGCGTGAGCGAGGCTGGCAACCGATAAGCGCCGATCTTTATGCTCAGGTATGGGCACGTTTCGGGGGGAGCGTCATGACCCACCCTGACGTCGTTTCACGGCTATCGGCGCTGGCGCGTGTCCCCGTGCGCTACCTGGGTTGGCCGCAACAGGGAGAGTTGCAGGCTGCAATTCCGGTCTGGGGTAATGCGCTGGCGCTTTCCCGTGACGTGCTCAAGCGTATGGGACAGCGCGACCTCTTCGATCTGGGCAACGCCGAGGTGATACTGCCGATTGCATCGGGCGCGATGGTGCCGGTTCGGCAGCGTGTGCGCTATGTGTCCGCGTTGAATGAAGGGGCAATATCGACGCTGCGCAAGCAGCCAGATGAGCTGGCGCTGGCCCGGCAGCCGGAGGAGTACGGCAAGAAATTTCGCTACAACCAGCGTCGTGAACTGCGCATGCTCGAAGACGCCGGTGGCGAGATCCTGCCGGTTTCCAGTCTGTCAGCCCAGGCCCTGGCCGCCATCTACACGGAGCTGTTCGAAAAGCGCTGGGGTTTCGACGTCCCCGGCAAGCAGCATCTCGTCGAAGTGTTCGAAGCGCTCAAGGAGTTTCTTTGGGGGGTATACCTGCAGCTCGATGGCAAACCCGTAGCCGTTCAGGTTCTGTACAGGGTCGAATCGCCAGACTGGATCAGCATCGAATACATCAACGGTGGAGTCGATCCAGCCTCTCGTGATTTCAGCCCCGGCAGTGTGCTCAGCTTTATCAACACCCAGTCCGCATGGGAAGATGCGCGCCTGCGAGGAAAGCCGTTGCGCTACTCGTTTGGCAGAGCGGATGTTGAATACAAGGATCGTTGGTGTAATCGCCAGCCTGTTTTTCGGGTGTAAGTGAATGGAAGCACGCAAGCAGCAGTTGGTACGCCGGCATCGGCGTAACAAGCGCATTCTCATGGTCGTGGCACTGCCGATTCTGGTGGCGCTTGACTGGTTCGGTTCGTGGGGAACGGCGCCGGTCGTCCTGGTGCTGGCATGGATTGCCCACGAAGCCTGGTTTTCCGATCACCTTTTCTACTCACCCCGTGACGATTATCGGCACGTCTTTGCGCCAGAGAGCCTCAGCCTCTCGGTGCTGCTCGACCGTAGCGGGCGAATGACCCCACACGCGGGCTCGTGGCCCGAGAGTGCCGACACGCTGGTACTGGCCGTGCATGTTCGCAGCAGCTGGCTGGGTCGCTGTCTCGATCCTCATGTATTTATCGGCGAGGGCGAGGATCTCGATCGGCAGGATTTTGAACGGGGCGTTGACGGTGTGCGCTTTCTCAACCTCTCGGGATTGCTGCCATCGCTGCGCAGTGGGCAACTGAAGCTGAAGGGCCGCTTCTGCAAGCTCGGGCGCGAGGCAACCCTGTATTGCTTCAGCAATCCGGACTACTCGCGCAAGCGCGTTATGGTGCTTGCCCCGCATGCGGACGATGCCGAACTCGCCGCATTTGGCCTGTACAGCCGCAGCCGCGAGGTCTCTATCGTCACCCTGACCCAGGGCGAGATCGAGGCAGATTTCTATCGCCGACTTGGCCTCAGCGACGCCGCTGCCGCTCGCCTGAAGGGGCGCTTGCGCAGCTGGAGCAGCCAGACGGTACCCCTGTGGGGTGGAGTCGAGCCCAGCCGTTGCGTGCAGCTTGGCTATTACTGCATGCAACTGCGGCAGATGGAGGCCGAGCCGGCCGTGGCGTTTGCCTCGCGTGAGTCTGGTGACTCGGATATCCGCAGTGTTCGACGTTTCAATGCGTTAGAACTGCCGGGCGACGTGGATGGCGCGCCGACCTGGAACAACCTGACCGCCGATCTCGCCGCGCTGCTGATGCATTTCAAGCCTGAGGTCGTTGTGCTTCCACACCCCGAACTCGACCCGCATCCCGACCATAATCAGACGGGTCGCGCGTTGCGCCAGGCCATCGAACAAAGTGGCTGGCAGCCCGATGTACAGCTGCTCTACGCCAACCATCTGGCTGACAATGATCGTTGGCCAATGGGACCGGCAGGCAATGGTGTGGCATTGCCGCCATGCATCGAGCCCTTGCCGGCCGACCAGCTGTGGTGTCTGCAACTTGATGACAACGTTTTGCTGGACAAGAGTCAGGCGCTGGCGATGCAGCACGATCTGCAAACGCCGCTACCCTTCAAGAAGCGCCTACGGCGTTTCATTCAGTGGTGCCTGGCCGCGCGCCGCTGGCCGCAGGCGGGTGAAGATGAGTTCTTCCGCAAGGCCGTGCGCCGCCATGAGTTGTTCTGGGTTCGCCCCTTCGAAGGTCGAGAGCCCTGAAGCGCACAGCGGCGGTGCGCAATAGCTGATGTGCTATTCTCCGCGGCGATTTTGCAAATCCGGAGTTTCCGCATGAAGTTATCCATGCCGCGTTTCGATCAGGCACCCGTCTTGGTGGTGGGTGATGTCATGCTTGATCGGTATTGGCACGGCGCTACCTCGCGTATATCGCCCGAGGCTCCGGTGCCGGTGGTCAAGGTCGAGCAGATCGAGGATCGCCCCGGCGGTGCGGCCAATGTCGCGCTGAATATCGCGGCGCTGGGCGCGCCTGCGGTGCTGGTGGGCGTTACCGGTGAAGACGAGGCTGCGCAGAGTCTGCAGCAGAGTCTGGAAGCCATCGGCGTGAAGACCTATTTCCAGCGTATCGAAGACCAGCCGACCATCGTCAAGCTGCGGGTCATGAGCCGCCACCAGCAGTTGCTGCGCATGGATTTCGAAGAGCCGTTCCACACCGACGCCGAGGCCCTGGCACGGCAGGTCGAGCAGTTGCTCGATCAGGTCAAGGTGCTGGTGCTGTCCGATTACGGCAAAGGGGCCCTGCAGAACCATCAGGCGCTGATCAAGGCGGCCCGGGCCCGCGGCATTCCGGTGCTGGCCGACCCGAAAGGCAAGGATTTCTCCATCTACCGTGGCGCCAGCCTGATCACCCCGAACCTCAGCGAATTCGAGCTGATCGTCGGCCGTTGCGAGGATGAAGCCGAGCTGGTCAGCCGCGGCGCTCGCCTGATGCGCGAGCTCGACCTGGGCGCGTTGCTGGTCACCCGTGGCGAGCACGGCATGACGCTGCTGCGCCCGGACCATGCCCCCCTGCATCTGCCGGCGCGGGCGCGCGAGGTGTTCGATGTGACCGGCGCAGGGGATACGGTGATCTCCACGCTGGCCGCCTCCATCGCCGCGGGTGAAGACCTGCCCCAGGCCGTGGCGCTGGCCAACCTGGCGGCCGGGATCGTGGTGGGCAAGCTGGGGACGGCAGCCATCAGCACGCCGGAGCTGCGCCGTGCCGTGCAGCGCGAAGAGGGTTCGGAGCGCGGCGTGCTGAGCCTGGAGCAATTGCTGCTGGCCACCGAGGATGCCCGTGCCCATGGCGAGAAGATCGTCTTCACCAATGGCTGCTTCGACATCCTGCATGCCGGCCACGTGACCTACCTCGAGCAGGCGCGTGCACAGGGCGACCGCTTGATCGTGGCGATCAATGACGACGCTTCGGTCAGCCGCCTCAAGGGCCCGGGCCGGCCGATCAATGCCGTGGACCGCCGCATGGCGGTGCTGGCCGGCCTCGGCGCCGTGGATTGGGTGGTGAGCTTCAGCGAGGACACGCCCGAGCGTCTGCTCAAGCAGGTGCAGCCCGACGTGCTGGTCAAGGGCGGTGATTACGGCATCGACCAGGTGGTCGGCGCCGACATCGTGCTGGCCTACGGTGGCGAAGTGCGGGTGCTGGGGCTGGTCGAGAACAGCTCGACCACGGCCATCGTCGAGAAGATTCGCAGTCGCTGACAGCACATGCACAACCCCGCCACTTGGCGGGGTTGTGCTTTTGGGCGCACGCCGCGTTCAGACCGCTGTCGCGGTATCCAGGCGAACCTGCGGCGCGGGTGCGGGGGCGCTGCTGAACACGGTACCCTCGGCTTTTTCGGCTTTTGGCGTCAGGTTCTGCAGCGCCAGCCAGTCCTTCCAGCGAATGCGTTCATCGCGTACCAGCCAACCGTCCTGGGCGGCGAAGCTTTCCGCCAGCCACAGGCCGCGGGTGCTGGCCGATACCAGCTGGCCCTGGCGCAGGGTCAGCAACTCGGCGCTGGGGCGGCCGCCGTCGAGCGGGATCAGGTAAAGATCCGGGCGGCTGTGGTCCAGGCGCGCGATCAGCTTGCCGTTCTCCAGGTACTCGTCGACATGCAGCAGGCTGGGGAGCTTGGCTTCCTTGGGCAGGTCCAGGCACAGGTCGTAGACCAGCTGCAGCGAGGCGGTAGGCACGTGCACGTAGGCCCGCGGACGTTCCAGAAGGGTCAGGTTGCCACACTGCACCGGGCGCGCTGCGCCGGACCGCGGGCTGAGTCGGAAATGGATGTTCTCCCGGTACCTGAGCGCGCCCTCGTAGGGCGCCGGTAGCCAGGTGTCGCCGAAGCGGCCGTACAGCCAGCCCTCGCTGGTTTCCAGCAGGCACTCTTCGGCCACCTCCTGGATGGCGGTCAACAGCGGCAGGTTGAGCTCGTGAGCCGGCACGTAGCCGGAGATCAGCTTGAGCACCACGTCGCCGCGGTCGTGGCGACGCTGGCGCACCAGCACCCAGTACTCGCGGCCTTGCCAGTTCAGGGTCAGGCGTACCGAGACGCCCAGGTTGGCCAGCTCTACGGCGAAGCGCTGGCTGTCGGGGAGTTCGACAGGCTTGCGCCGTTCGAGCATCTCGCTGAAGTTCAGCGGACGACCGAGGCTCTGGTAGGCGATGCCCTCAGGCGTTGCCTCGACATAAAGCGGCAGGGTCTTGAAGGTGGCGGGGTCCTTGCGGGAAATGATGCGCGGCATGTCGGCTCCTTCTTGCGTCGGGGTCGGCCGCCTGGGCGGCGTCAAAAGGCGTAATCGCAACGCCTGTCCATCACTCTGCTGATCCTGTGTTACCACTTTTAGTGCCGGCAATAACCTCGGCAGCCACGGCCACGTTGTGCGCCAGGTGCAGGGGATTGATGGTGCCGACGATGGCGCTGCCTACGCCGGGATGCGCGAAGATCAGCTCGAAGCTGGCGCGTACCGGGTCGACACCGCTGTCCAGGCACAGGTGGCCGCTGGCCAGGGCCTTCTTGATCAGCACGCCTTTGGCGTGACTGGCAGCATAGTCCAATACCGGGCGTTCCTGCTGCTCGCCCAGGTTGTAGGTAACCATGGCGCAGTCGCCGCGCTCGAGGGCCAACAGGCCGCCTTCGACCGTCTTGCCGGAGAAGCCGAAGCCGCGGATCAGCCCGGCCTGCTTGAGCTCGGCCAGGGTGTCGTAGACGCCTTCGTCGCGCAGAATCGCCAGGTCATCACCGTTGGAATGCACCAGGACCAGATCGATATAGTCCGTTTCCAGACGTTTCAGGCTGCGCTCCACCGAGCGCCGGGTATGGGCGGCGGAAAAGTCGAAGTGCGACAGGCCGTTGTCGAACTCCTCGCCGACCTTGCTGACGATCACCCAGTCGTGACGCTGGCCGCGCAGCAGCGGGCCGAGGCGCTGTTCGCTGCTGCCGTAGGCGGGTGCGGTATCGAGCAGGTTGATGCCCAGCTCCCGAGACAGGCCAAGCAGCTGCAGCGCCTGCTGGTCATCGGGGATGGTGAAGCCGCTGGGGTATTTGACGCCCTGGTCGCGGCCCAGCTTGACCGTGCCCAGGCCCAGGGGCGAGACGCTCAGGCCCGTGGAGCCCAGCGGGCGATGCAGCTCGTGCAGATCGCGCATCAGAACGCCGCCTCCCACGCGGTACGGCCGATGACCGGGCGTGGCAGTTCGGGCAGAACCCCGTGAGTCGCCGGACGAATGCCGTCGCGTTCGAGATGGCTCAGCACGCGATCGGCGAAGTCCGGCGCCAGGGCCAGCTTGGTCGGCCAGCCGACCAGCAGGGCGCCCTGGTCGCTGAGAAAGGCATTGTCGGGGCGCACCAGGCCGCTTTGCGCCGGTTCCGCGCGCTCGACGCGCAGGGTCGCCCACTGGGCTGTGGACAAGTCGATCCAGGGCAGCAGTTGGGTGAGTTCCTTGCGCGCCGCGTCGATCTGCGCCGCTTGGTCGCGCGCCACGCCATCGGCTTCCGCCAGGTCGCCACCCAGGTACCAGACCCATTCACCGTCGGCGCTCGGGTGGCTGGTCACGGTGATGCGCGGCTTGGGGCCGCCGCCCAGGCAGTGGGCGTACAGCGGTTTCAGGCTCGGGCCCTTGACCATCACCATATGCAGCGGGCGCAGCTGCTGGGCCGGCTGGGGAACGTCGAGGCTGGCGAGCAGGTCGGCATTGCCACGGCCGGCGCTGAGCACGATGCGCTGGGCACGGATCTCGCGACCGTCGACGCGCAAACCGACCAGTTGGCCGTTGTCGTGCAGCGGTTGGATGTCATCGGCGGCCAGCAGGCTGTTACCGGCAAGCTCAGATAGGCGGGCAATCAGGCTGGGTACGTCGACCACCAGCTCCGCCAGGCGGTAGACCTTGCCCTTGAATTTCGGGTTTTGCAGGGCCGGCGGTAGTTGCTCGCCTTTTACCTGATCGACGCGGCCGCGCACCGCCTTGCTGGCGAAGAAGCTGGTCAGGTTGCCGGCCAGGGTGCCCGGCGACCATAGGTAATGGGCATCGGAGAGCAGGCGCACGCCGGACAGGTCCAGCTCGCCGCTGCCATCCAGGGCCTCGCGCCAGCGCCGCGGCATATCGGCGATGGCTTCCGAGGCGCTGCTGAGGGCGCCATGCAGGGCATATTTGGCGCCGCCATGGATGATGCCCTGGGACTTGACGCTCTGACCGCCGCCCAGGCTCTCGCGCTCCACCAGCAAGGTGGCGTAGCCCTTGGCGCGCAGCCGCGCGTTCAGCCACAGGCCGGCGACACCGCCGCCGACGATCAGGACGTCTGTGCTCAGAGTTTGGGACATGCGGGCGCCTCGCAGAAAAACAGGTGCGCAGTATAACGCTCAGTGGCCGGTGACGCGGGAGAACAGCTGGATCACCACCACGCCGCTGACGATCAGGCCCATGCCCAGCACGGCCGGCAGGTCGGGCTTCTGGTCGTAGACGAACATCGCCGCGATGCTCACCAGCACGATGCCCAGCCCGGCCCAGATGGCATAGGCGATGCCCACCGGAATGGTGCGTACCACCAGGATCAGCATCCAGAACGCGATGCTGTACCCCGCGATCACCAGCAACAGCGGCAGTGGTTTGTTAAGCCCGTCGACAGCCTTCATGGAGGTGGTGGCGACAACTTCGGCAGCAATCGCCAGCGCGAGATAGAGATAACCATTCATCGGCAGCACTCCTCTAAACAGGCTGTCAATTTTACCGGCGTCGACTGTTAGGTAAACTGATTACCTATCTATAAGGGAGATAGGTTATGCGCTGGAGTCTTGAGCAGCTGGCGGTCTTCGTGGCGGTAGCCGAGGGCAATTCGTTTTCTGCCGTGGCGCGGCGGCTCGGGCGCGTGCAGTCTGCGGTCAGCACTGCAGTGGCAACGCTGGAAGATGACCTCGGCGTGCGTCTGTTCGAGCGCAGCAGCGGTCGCCAGCCGCGGTTGACGGACGCCGGTCTGGCATTACTGGAAGAGGCCCGCGAGCTACTGCGCCAGTGCGAGCGGCTGGAGGGACGGGCCCTGGGTCTGGCCCAGGGCGAAGAAGCCTGCCTGCGGCTCGCCCAGGACGAAGCCCTGCCGCTGCCCCCCGTACTCGACAGCCTCGAGGCGCTGGCACGGGCCTTTCCAGGCGTGGAAGTGCAGATGACCAGCGGAGGGCAGGGCGTGGTCGCGCGCCAGCTTATCGAACGGCGGGCCGACCTTGGTTTGCTTTTTCACCACGAAGGCATGCCGGCGGAGCTCGAGCGCCGGCGCCTGGGCATGGTGGAGATGGTCATGGTTTGCGGCGCTGGTCATCCGTTGGCCCAGGCCGGCCCGGTCGGGCGCCGTGAGCTGGCGCGCCATCGGCAACTGCTGATCACCCTGCAGGACACCCAGTACCCCGGTAACGAACGGATCAGCCCATCGGCCTGGCATGCGGACAGCTTCTACTCGATGGCCGAGCTGCTGATGCGCAACCTGGGCTGGGCCTGCCTGCCGCGGCACGTGGCCCAGTACCCGACCTACCAGGGCCATCTGGTGGAGCTGCGCAGCGACTGGATCGCACCGCCGCTGCCGCTGGAGCTGGTGTTTCGCCGCGATGAAGCGCTGGGGCCGGCGGCCCAATGGTTGGCCGGCTCGCTGGCCGAGCGCCTGCAGGTGCTCAAGGCATGAGCCCCGGCCCATAGCGCGACTTGTGCTGCCCCGCCCGCATCCCTAAGCTTCGCCGCCATGAACCGACATCTCTATAGCCTGCTGTTTCACCTGTGCCTGCCGCTGATCGGCCTGCGCCTGGCCTGGCGTGCCTGGCGGGCGCCGGCCTATACCAAGCGCGTTGGCGAGCGTTTTGCCCTGTTGCCGACTCTGCGTCCCGGCGGTATCTGGGTGCATGCCGTGTCGGTGGGCGAAAGCATCGCCGCCGCGCCGCTGGTGCGCGAGCTGCTGGCGCGCTACCCGGATCTGCCGATCACCCTGACCTGCATGACGCCCACCGGCTCCGAACGTATCCGCGCGCTGTTTCCCGAGGCGCAGTTCGCCGGGCGGGTGCAGCATTGCTACCTGCCCTATGACCTGCCCTGGGCCGCGGCGCGCTTCCTCAAGCAGGTACGGCCGAGGCTGGCGGTGATCATGGAGACCGAGCTGTGGCCCAACTACATCCACCAGTGCGCCCGTCGCGGGGTTCCGGTGGCGCTGGCCAATGGGCGCTTGTCCGCGCGCTCGGCCAGGGGTTATGGGCGTTTCGCCAAGCTCACCGCGCCGATGCTCGCTGAATTGAACCTGCTCGCGGTGCAGACCGAGGTGGAGGCCGAGCGTTTTATCGGCCTTGGTGCGCGCCCCGAGGCCGTTGAAGTGACCGGTTCGATCAAGTTCGACCAGCAGGTGGATGCCGAGGTGTCGGCACGCGCCACTGCGCTGCGTGAGCAATGGCAGGCGCGCCAGCGACCGGTGTGGATCGCCGCCAGCACCCGTGAAGGCGAGGACGCACTGGTAATCCAGGCGCACCGGCAGCTGCTCGCCAGCCAGCCGGATGCCTTGCTGATTCTGGTGCCGCGCCATCTGGAGCGCTTCGACACGGCCGCGGCGCAGTTGCGTGAAGCAGGGCTGGCCTTCGTACGACGCTCGTCAGGCGAGGCGGTTGGCCCCGAGGTGCAGGTGCTGCTTGGCGACAGCATGGGCGAATTGATGTTTCTGTATGCCCTGGCCGATATCGCCTTTGTCGGCGGCAGCCTGGTCGAGACCGGCGGTCACAACCCGCTGGAGCCAATCGCACTGGGGCTGCCAGTGATCATGGGACCGCACCGCTTCAATTTTCTGGAGATCACCGCGCAGTTGCTCGAACACGGCGCGCTATGCGAGGTGACGGATGCCCAGGCGCTGGCCGATCAGGTAGCGGTACTGTTGAGCGAGCCGGCACGGGCGGCGGCCATGCGCGAGGCCGGGCTGGCGGTCCTCAGGGCCAATCAGGGCGCGCTAAAGCGCCTGCTGGATGGGTTGGGAAGGCTGCTCGTTTAAGGGCTGCTCGACTGGTTTCGATGCTTGTCGGTGAAGCCGCGGTGTAGTTGTCGGTGCGCCTTTGTGGGAGCGGGCCATGCCCGCGAAAGATCACGGGCATGGCCCGTTCCCACAGATGAAAGTATCACTCCGCTGCTGTGTGCAACCTATTGTTCGCCTGCTTACTCGTCGCCTTGCAAACGCGCTTCCCCAGCCTTGGCCAGATCCGTGGGCAGGAAGTCGCGGTCCGGGTTGTAGTCCGGTTTCAGGTAGGCGCCCAGTGCTTGCAGATCGCCGGGGCTGAGGGTGCCGGCGGTCTGCTTGAGGCGCAGGTTGTTGAGGATGTAGTCGTAGCGCGCGTCGTTGTAGTTGCGCACCGCGCTGTACAGCTGGCGCTGGGCATCGAGCACGTCGACGATATTGCGGGTGCCGACCTGATAGCCGATTTCCGTGGCTTCCAGCGCGCTCTGGTTGGAGATGATCGACTGGCGGCGTGCCTGCACGGTTTCCACATCGGTATTCACCGCCCGGTACAGGTTGCGGGTGTTCTGCACCACTTCACGGCGCAGGCCCTCACGGCGTTGCTCGGACTGGCTGAGGCGCTGATAGGCCTCGCGGGCCTGAGAGCTGGTCAGGCCGCCGCTGTATAGCGGGATATTCAGCTCCAGGCCGATGCTGCGTTGCGATACGTCGCTGCCGTAGTTCTGCCCGGTATAGTTGGGGTTGCTCAGACCGAAGGCATCGTTGTCGCCGCGCTGGTAGCTGGCCACCGCGTCCAGGGTCGGCGCGTGGCCGGCCTTGCGCTGGCGCAGGGTTTGCTCGGCGGCATTCACCGCGAAGTTGCTGGCCTGCAGGTTGAGGTTCTGGGCCGCCGCGGTGTTGACCCAGGCGGTGGCATCATTGGGCATCGGGGTGAGAATCGGCAGGCTGTGCTGAATGCCCTCGATGCTGCGGTATTCGCGGTTGGTCAGGGTGATCAGCGCCTCGAAGGCATCGTCGACCTGGCGCTGGGCGGTGATGCGATTGGCCCGTGCACTGTCGAAGCCGGCCTGGGCCTGGAGCACGTCGGTCTTGTCCGACAGGCCGACATCGAAGCGCTCGTTGGCCTGGTCGAGCTGGCGGTTGAAGGCCGCCTCCTCGGCCTTGGTCGAAGCCAGGTTGTCCTGGGCGCGCAGTACCGAGAAATAGGCTTCCGCGCTCTGCAGAATCAGGTCCTGCTCGTTGGCCGACAGCTCCAGCGCCGCCTGCTCGCTGACCGCCTCGGCGGCCTGCAGCTGGAACCAGCGGTCGGCACGGAACAATGGCTGGCTGAGGTTGGCCTGGTAGACCGTGGCGCTGCGCGACTGGGTGGCCGAAGGCTGCTGCAGGGCAGTGCGGGTGTCGTTGACCCGGGCGCCGGCACTGAGGTTCGGCAGCAGGCCGGCGCGGGCCTGGGGCACGCCCTCGCGGCGCGCCTGGTAGTCGGCCCGGGCGGCGGCCAGGTCGGCATTGTTGGCGGCGGCTTCCTGGTACACCGAGATCAGGTCGGTACGCACCGACAGCGGCGCGGGTTCTGCCCAGGCCGTGGCGGTTGAAGTGGCGGTCACGGCAACGGCCAGGGAGAGTCTGCGCAGCATGTCGATGGATCCTAGAGGGGCAGTAGCAGGCGAGACTAAGCCCGGCCATCGGGGTGGTCAAGGCGCGGCGCGGGCGACCGGCGGGTCGGCTTTGCATTGCCGCCACCGGCGGCTGCCAGTAGACTGGCCAGGTTCTTGTCGGGGTGCCTCGAATCGGAGGCTGAGATCGGAGAGTTCCGGATCCCGTTGAACCTGATCAGGTTAAGGCCTGCGTAGGGAACAAGAGGTATCCACCTCTACAGATCGTTTAAAAACGTAGGCGAGGCAGCCAGCGCAAGGCAAAAAGTGGCGAAAAAGCGGAGTGTACGAGTAGTACATGAGCATTTTGATTGGACTCGCATCCGAGCCGACTTTTAACGCCACGATGGCAACGCAGATAGTTTTTCAGCGACCTGCATGGTGGATTCCCCCACACCACACTCGTGGTGTGCCCGCGCCCTGGCTGTTTGATCATGCCGGCGCTCTTCATGACTCCTGCATGCTCGAACAGTCGCGGCTCGGCGTTGCTTCATCGCGTGTGCCCATCAGGTTCTCCCCGACACCAAGCCGAGGAGCCAACCGATGAGCGTCAAACAACAACAGCAGAACCTCAGTGAGTCCGCCCAGGTCGACCAGCAGTCGATCCAGCCTTTCCCTCGTTCGCAGAAAATCTACGTGCAGGGCTCGCGCCCGGACATCCGCGTGCCGATGCGCGAAATCAGCCTGGACGTAACGCCAACCGACTTCGGCGGTGAAATCAACGCGCCGGTCACCGTCTACGACACCTCTGGCCCCTACACCGACCCCAGCGTGACCATCGACGTGCGCAAGGGCCTGGCCGATGTGCGCAGCGCCTGGATCGAGGACCGTGGCGACACCGAGCGCCTGGGCGGCCTGTCCTCCGAATTCGGCCAGCGCCGCCTGGCCGATGAAGAGCTGGCCAGGATGCGCTTCGCCCATGTGCGCAATCCGCGCCGCGCCAAGCCGGGCAGGAACGTCAGCCAGATGCACTACGCGCGTCAGGGCATCATCACCCCGGAGATGGAATATGTCGCCATCCGCGAGAACATGAAGCTCGCCGAGCACCGCGCAGCCGGTTTGCTGAACGAGCAGCATGGCGGCAACAGCTTTGGCGCCAGCATCCCCAAGGAAATCACCCCCGAGTTCGTGCGCGACGAAGTGGCCCGTGGCCGCGCCATCATCCCGGCCAACATCAACCACATCGAACTGGAGCCGATGATCATCGGCCGCAACTTCCTGGTGAAGATCAACGGCAATATCGGCAACTCGGCGCTGGGCTCGTCGATCGAAGAAGAAGTCGCCAAGCTGACCTGGGGCATCCGCTGGGGCTCGGACACGGTGATGGACCTGTCCACCGGCAAGCATATCCACGAAACCCGCGAGTGGATCATCCGCAACTCGCCGGTGCCGATCGGTACGGTGCCGATCTACCAGGCGCTGGAAAAGGTGGGTGGCGTGGCCGAAGACCTGACCTGGGAGCTGCTGCGCGACACCCTGATCGAACAGGCCGAGCAGGGCGTGGACTACTTCACCATCCATGCCGGCGTGTTGCTGCGCTACGTGCCGCTGACCGCCAAGCGGGTCACCGGCATCGTCAGCCGTGGCGGCTCGATCATGGCCAAGTGGTGCCTGGCACACCACCAGGAAAACTTCCTCTACACCCACTTCGACGACATCTGCGAAATCATGAAGGCCTACGACGTCAGCTTCTCGCTGGGCGACGGCCTGCGTCCGGGCTCCATCGCCGATGCCAACGACGCCGCCCAGTTCGGTGAGCTGGAAACCCTCGGCGAGCTGACCAAGATCGCCTGGAAGCACGACGTGCAGTGCATGATCGAAGGCCCCGGCCACGTACCCATGCAGCTGATCAAGGAGAACATGGACAAGCAGCTGGAATGCTGCGACGAGGCGCCGTTCTACACCCTCGGCCCGCTGACCACCGACATCGCCCCAGGTTACGACCACATCACCTCGGGCATCGGCGCGGCGATGATCGGCTGGTTCGGCTGCGCCATGCTCTGCTACGTCACCCCCAAGGAGCACCTGGGGCTACCCAACAAGGATGACGTCAAGACCGGCATCATCACCTACAAGATCGCCGCCCATGCCGCGGACCTCGCCAAGGGCCACCCGGGTGCGCAGATCCGCGACAACGCCCTCAGCAAGGCGCGGTTCGAGTTCCGTTGGGAAGACCAGTTCAACCTCGGCCTGGACCCGGATACCGCGCGCAGCTTCCACGACGAGACGCTGCCGAAGGATTCGGCCAAGGTCGCCCACTTCTGTTCCATGTGCGGGCCGAAGTTCTGTTCGATGAAGATCACCCAGGAAGTGCGCGAGTACGCCAAGGAGAACGGTCTGTCGGACGAGAGCAAGGCGGTGGAGGCGGGCTTCAAGGAGCAGGCCGAGCGCTTCAGGGAGGAGGGCTCGGTGATTTACCGGCAGGTCTAAGAGCCTGTTCAGAGTCTTTCAGCCCAGGTTCGCCGATTTTGCCAGCTAAGTGGCGCAAGTGGACTTTCGTAGGGTGGACGACGCTTTACCCGTCCACCGCTCTGCGATCGCAATGGTGGATAAAAAGAGCGTTGTCCACCCTACGCTGGGAGCGGCCGCTTCTGCCTTGTAGCAGCCGCTTCATAAAGATCGTGGACAGGTTCCAAGCCTCAGCCGCAAGCGCATTGAGCATCGCGCTTGCGGCTGACCACCTCCTCTTTAGCGTGCGGCGCCAGGCATATAGGCCGGGCGCAGGATGCCCTGCAACTGGCTGTAGGGGATGAGGATTTCCGGATGGCCGTCGGAGTAGGGCGCCAGGCGGGCGACGTCGTACTTGAGCATCACCGCATCGGGATTCAGGGCGATGTTGGCGGTGCGCTCGAACGGCCAGGTCTTGCGGTACTCCACATCGTTGCCGTGGCCCTGGGCGATCAGCCAAGCCTGGTGGGCGCGCTGAGCGATCTGCCAGAACGCCGCCTCCTCGCCCGGCACCAGCATGTCCTGCAGGCTCAGCACCTTGTTCTGCTCACGATCGTAGTTGAGGTAGGTGCGCCCGGGCACGCCATGGGCGCCACCGATGAAGTGGTAGCTGGACAGCTCGATCACCACCAGTTGGTCATGCTGGCTGAACACCTTGGCCTGCAGGTAGCTGACCCAGCCCGGCTGGCCATTGGCGAGAAAGTCGCGTTCGTGTGCGGCCAGCGACTGGGGTCGCGTGCCGGTGGCATCTTTCACCAGGTCGAGCAGGGTGGCCTCGATGCGTGCATTGAGCTCGGGTTGGCCGCTTATGCGCTGCAGTTCCACGTTGACCAGCGGGCAATCCTGGGCGGTGCAATCGGCCGGCTTGTGCTCCCATTTTTCGTGGGTGGTGGCCACGCCTGCCGGCGCGTCGGAAGGGGACAGGCTCTGGCAGGCGCCAAGCAGCAGGGCGAGGCTGAAAAGGACACCGAGACGGGTAACGCTGGAGATCTTCATGCAGGAAAAAGCCATTGGCAGAGGGCGGGCGTTCGACTGCCTGACGGCAGGGGAGTTCGCGATTATTCGCCAATGCGTGCGGATCGGCCAGGCTTTCGCGGCGTCGCTTGCGGGAGAGCCTTGACAGCCCCTAGGATGGGCTCAATGTGTGCAGATGAACGAACGAGAGACCAGCAGATGAGCGAAACCTTCAACCCCGGCCCGGATGCGGTGGAAATCATCGAACGTGAGGAATGCTTCCGCGGCTTCTACCGACTGGATCGCTTTCACCTGCGCCACCGGCAGTTCTCCGGCGAGATGGGCCCGGTGCTGCGTCGCGAGCTGTTCATTCGCCACGATGCCGTGTGCGTGCTGCCCTACGACGCGGTGACCGACACGGTGGTGCTGATCGAGCAGTTCCGCGTCGGTGCCATGCACAAGGCCAGCAACCCCTGGTTGGTGGAACTGGTGGCCGGGCTGATCGACAAGAACGAGGAACCGGACGAAGTGGCACTGCGCGAGGCCGAGGAAGAGGCCGGGCTGACGCTCACCTCGCTGTGGCCGATCACCCGCTATTTCCCCTCGCCAGGCGGTTCCGACGAGTTCGTCCATCTGTTCCTCGGCCGCTGCAGCAGTGCCGGCGTGGGCGGTGTACATGGCCTGGAAGAAGAGGGCGAAGACATCCGCGTGCAGGTGTGGCCCTTCGAGGACGCCCTGCAGGCGGTCAAGGACGGCAAGATCAACAATGCGGCGAGCATCATCGCCCTGCAGTGGCTGGCGCTCAATCGCGCCGAGGTCCGGGGTCTATGGGGTTGAACCTGCTGCGCGAGCGCTACCGGGTCGACCTGATCGAGCTGCAGGCGGCTTGCGAAGCCAATTATGCGCGGCTGATGCGTTTGCTGCCCGGCATGCGTGAGGCCCAGGGGGCGCGGCGTGTCGCCCTCAGCCAGGGCGAGCGGCAGCTTGGCGTGCTGGCGCTGGAAGTGGTGGAGAGCTGCCCCTATACCTCCACCGTGCAGGTGCGCCAGGAGCACAGCCTGCCCTGGTTGCCGGTGCCGCAGCTGGAAGTGCGCGTCTACCACGACGCGCGCATGGCCGAGGTCACCGGCGCCCAGAGTGCCCGGCGCTTCCGGGGCATCTACCCCTATCCCAACGCCGCCATGCACCAGCCGGACGAGAAAACCCAGCTCAACGTGTTTCTCGGCGAATGGCTGAGCCACTGCCTGGCCTGCGGACACGAAACCGAACCGCTGCTATGATTGATGGCCATTGGCCATGAAAATGCGTCGGATTTCTGTGAACCAGTGCGTGTTTACGGGTTTACCGGCTCGCTTGCCGCTTCCATAATTCGCGCTCATTCAAGGAGAAGCACCTTGGCGCGTGCGCTTGTTTCCCCCTCAGCCGATTCTTCGGTGCTGCTGGTGCAGCTCACCGACAGCCATCTGTTCGCCGATGCGGACGGCAGGCTGCTGGGCATGGACACCGCCGACAGCCTGGGGCGGGTGGTCGAGCAGGTGCTCAAGGAGCAGCCGGCCATCGATCTGATCCTAGCCACCGGCGACCTGTCCCAGGACGGCAGCGCGGCCTCCTACGCGCGCTTCGTCGAATTGAGCGCGGCGATCGATGCGCCGGCCCGCTGGATTCCCGGCAACCACGACGACGTACCCACCATGCAGGCCGCCTGCGTCGGCACCGACCTGCTCGAGCCGGTGGTCGACCTGGGCAACTGGCGCATCACGCTGCTCGATTCGTCGATCCCCGGCGCCGTGCCCGGCTATCTGCAGGAGGACCAGCTGGTGCTGCTCGAGCGGGCCCTGAGTGAAGCGCCGGATCGCCATCACCTGATCTGCCTGCACCATCACCCGGTGGATATCGGTTGCCAGTGGATGGCGCCGATCGGCCTGCGCAACCCTGATGCCCTGTTCGCGCTGCTGCAGCGCTTTCCCCAGGTGCGCGCCGTGCTCTGGGGCCATGTGCACCAGAGCATCGATACCCAGCATGGTGACCTGCGGTTGCTGGCTTCACCCTCTACCTGCGTGCAGTTCACCCCGGGCAGCGAGGATTTCCAGGCCGACAGCGCGGCGCCGGGCTACCGCTGGCTGCGCCTGCACGACGACGGTCGCCTGGACACCGGCGTTTCACGGGTCGAGGGCTTCGTGTTCGAGCCCGACTACAGCATTGGCGGCTACTGAGGCGCGTTGCGCCAATGGCGCATCGACACCAAGGGCGGCGACGGCAGCGCTTGCAGCCTGCCGGCTGGCGCTAGTAGCCTCCCGTTATGACCAATAGCATTCTTTATATCCATGGCCTCAACAGCTCGCCGGCGTCCACCAAGGCCAGCCAGCTGACCGCCGCCATGACCGCCCGCGGCCTGCAGGCCCAACTGCGGGTTCCGGCCCTGCACCATCATCCTCGTCAGGCCATTGCCCAGCTCGAGGCGCTGATCGCCGAGCTGGGACGGCCCACGCTGGTCGGCAGCTCGCTGGGCGGCTACTATGCGACCCACCTGGCCGAGCGGCACGGACTCAAGGCGCTGCTGATCAACCCGGCGGTGCGCCCCCACGAGCTGTTCGACGGCTACCTGGGCACGCAGACCAACCTTTACAGCAACGAAACCTGGGAACTGACCGCCGACCATGTGACGGCCCTGGCCGAACTCGCGGTCGAGCCGCCGACCGACCCGGCGCGTTACCAGGTGTGGCTGCAGACTGGCGACGAGACCCTCGATTACCGGCGTGCCCAGGCCTACTACCGGCACTGCGCCCTGCGCATCGAAGCGGGCGGCGACCACGGTTTCCAGGGCTTCGCCGAGCGCCTGCCGATGTTGTTCGCCTTTGCCGGCATTGCGGCCGCCGCCTGAGCGGGCGCCCCGAATCCCCGATCAATCAGAGCATTGCAGAGACCCATGGCCCAGCAAAACGCCTACAACGCCGATGCCATCGAAGTGCTTTCCGGCCTTGACCCGGTGCGCAAGCGCCCGGGGATGTACACCGATACCACGCGCCCCAACCACCTGGCCCAGGAAGTCATCGACAACAGCGTCGACGAAGCCCTGGCCGGTCACGCCAAGTCCATCCAGGTGATCCTCCACGAGGACAATTCCCTGGAAGTGATCGACGACGGCCGCGGCATGCCGGTGGACATCCACCCCGAAGAGGGGGTGCCGGGCGTCGAGCTGATCCTTACCAAGCTGCACGCCGGCGGCAAGTTCAGCAACAAGAACTACCAGTTCTCCGGCGGGCTGCACGGCGTTGGCATCTCGGTGGTCAACGCCCTGTCGACCCGTGTGCAAGTGCGCGTCAAGCGCGACGGCAGCGAGTACGCCATGGCCTTCGCCGATGGCTTCAAGGCCAGCGACCTGGAGGTGATCGGCTCCGTCGGCAAGCGCAATACCGGCACCAGCGTGCACTTCTGGCCGGACGCCAAGTATTTCGATTCCCACAAGTTCTCGGTCAGCCGCCTCAAGCACGTGCTCAAGGCCAAGGCCGTGCTGTGCCCGGGCCTGGCGGTCAGCTTCCATGACAAGGCCAGCAACGAGAAGGTCGAGTGGCTGTACGAAGACGGCCTGCGCTCCTACCTGGTCGATGCGGTCAGCGAATTCGAGCGCCTGCCCAATGAACCGTTCTGCGGCAGCCTGGCCGGCAACAAGGAAGCCGTGGACTGGGCACTGCTGTGGCTGCCCGAAGGTGGCGACGCGGTGCAGGAAAGCTACGTCAACCTGATTCCCACCGCCCAGGGCGGCACCCACGTCAACGGCCTGCGCCAGGGCCTGCTGGACGCCATGCGCGAGTTCTGCGAGTTCCGCAACCTGCTGCCGCGCGGCGTCAAGCTGGCGCCCGAGGACGTCTGGGAGCGCATCGCCTTCGTGCTGTCGATGAAGATGCAGGACGCCCAGTTCTCCGGGCAGACCAAGGAGCGCCTGTCGTCCCGCGAGGCCTCGGCCTTCGTCTCCGGTGTGGTCAAGGACGCCTTCAGCCTGTGGCTCAACGCCCACCCGGAGTTCGGCCAGCAGCTCGCCGAGCTGGCGATCAGCAATGCCAGCCGCCGCCTCAAGGCCGGCAAGAAGGTCGAGCGCAAGAAGATCACCCAGGGCCCGGCGCTGCCCGGCAAACTGGCCGACTGCGCGGGCCAGAACCCGCTGCGCTGCGAGCTGTTCCTGGTCGAGGGTGACTCCGCCGGCGGCAGCGCCAAGCAGGCGCGGGACAAGGAGTTCCAGGCGATCATGCCGCTGCGCGGCAAGATCCTCAACACCTGGGAAGTGGACGGTGGCGAGGTGCTGGCCAGCCAGGAGGTGCATGACATCGCCGTGGCCATCGGCATCGACCCCGGCTCCAACGATCTCTCCGGGCTGCGCTACGGCAAGATCTGCATCCTCGCCGACGCCGACTCCGACGGCCTGCACATCGCCACGCTGCTCTGCGCGCTGTTCGTGCGCCACTTCCGGCCGCTGGTCGACGCCGGCCATGTCTACGTGGCGATGCCGCCGCTGTACCGCATCGACCTGGGCAAGGACATCTACTACGCCCTCGACGAAGCCGAACGCGACGGCATTCTCGATCGCCTGGTCGCCGAGAAGAAGCGCGGCAAGCCCCAGGTCACCCGCTTCAAGGGCCTGGGCGAGATGAACCCGCCGCAACTGCGCGAAACCACCATGGACCCCAACACCCGGCGCCTGGTGCAGCTGACCCTCGAGGATTTCGAGGGTACCCGCGAGGTGATGGACATGCTGCTGGCCAAGAAGCGCGCCGGCGACCGTAAATCCTGGCTGGAGTCCAAGGGCAACCTGGCCGAGGTGCTGCTCTGATGCGCCAGCTGTTCGGCGCCCTGCTGTTCGCAGCCGTGACGCCGGTGCTGGCCGACACACCGCCACTCGAGGAACTCAGACTGGTCAGCGAACACCCGGTGGACGGCATGGACGCTGGCAACCTGTCGGGCCTGGCCTGGTGCGGCGATGCGCTGTGGGCGGTATCCGACCGCGAGGACGATCGCCTGTACCGCCTGGATTCGTCGGCCAGCGTCTGGCAGGCCGAGGCCGAACGTTTCGTGGCGCCGCCGGCACCGGACATGCCGTTGCCCTGGGGGCTGCGCATGCGCTCGTGGATCGTCGGCCTGGTGCGCGGCGGTCACCTGGATTTCGAAGGTATTTCCTGTGACGCCAAGGGCAATCGCTATCTGGTCAGCGAAACCCGCGCGGCGGTGCTGCAGGTGCCGCCGGCCGCCGATGCGCAATGGCTGAACCTGCCTGACGGCATGGTGCGCCAGGCCCGGGCCAGCGGCATGCTGCTGCATTTCAATTCGCTGTTCGAGGGCATCGCCGTCGATCCGGCCGGCGAACGCCTGTGGCTGGCCGCGGAGAAGGAGCGGCGCGGCTTGGTGGTGCTGCACAACCGCCGTTCTACCTGGCGCTGCGAAGGCGGTTGCGTGCTGCTCAACGAGGGCGGTGAGGAGACCTCGCCCGAAGCGCTCGGCGGCCGGCCTGCGCCGGTGGACTTCTCCGACCTGGCCTTCTTCGAAGAGAAGCTCTACACCCTGGAGCGCCAGGCCCATCGTCTCTGTCGACGCACGCCGGCCACCGGCGAAGTGGAGCGGTGCTGGTCGTTCGCCGCCGAAGCGCTGACCGATGAGCGCCGCTATCCCATGCACTACGGCGTTGCCGAGGCGCTGTCGATGGACGGCGAAGGCGCCTGGATCGGCCTCGACAATGGTGGCCATGCCCGCGGCGACGGCGAGCAGCGCCCGCTGGTCTGGCGCTTTGCCGCGCCAGGCGGCGGCTGGGGTGCCACCCCGTGAGCGAGCAGCCCGCAGGCCGTCGTGCCGGCCGGGTGATGCTGGTGCTCGCCTGGGGCGCCGGCCTGCTGCTGGCCACGCATTTGTTCGGTAATTGGGAGGATGCCAAGCAGCATCCCAATCGCCAGCCGGAATCGGTACATGGTGATGATTATGTCGAAGTGCGCCTGGCCAGCAGCCCCGGCGGGCATTATCGGGTCGACGGGCAGATCAACGGCGAGGCGGTGAGTTTTCTGCTCGACACCGGCGCCACCCAGGTCGCCATCCCCAGCCAGGTCGCCCGCGACCTCGGTCTGCAGGCCGGCGCGCCGGTGCAGATCCGCACCGCCAACGGCATCGCCACGGCGCACCGCACGCGCCTGGAGCGCTTGCAGCTCGGCGATATCGTCCTGCATGACGTGTCGGCGCTGATCGCGCCGGGCATGGATGGCGACGAAATCCTGCTGGGCATGAGCGCCTTGAAACACCTTGAATTCAGTCAGCGCGACGGCACCCTGATGCTGCGCCAATCAACCTTGCAATGAGGCACGCATGAGCGAAACCCTCGATCTGAGCCTGGACGGCGTCGAACGCCGTTCCCTTGCCGACTTCACCGAGCAGGCTTATCTCAACTATTCCATGTACGTGATCATGGACCGCGCGCTGCCGCATATCGGCGACGGCCTGAAGCCCGTGCAGCGGCGCATCGTCTATGCGATGAGCGAGCTGGGCCTGGACGCCGACGCCAAGCACAAGAAGTCGGCGCGTACCGTCGGTGACGTGCTCGGCAAGTTCCATCCCCACGGCGACAGCGCCTGCTACGAAGCCATGGTGCTGATGGCCCAGCCGTTCAGCTACCGGTATACGCTGGTCGACGGCCAGGGCAACTGGGGTGCGCCGGACGATCCCAAGTCGTTCGCCGCCATGCGCTACACCGAGGCGCGGCTGTCGCGCTATTCCGAAGTGCTGCTGAGCGAACTGGGCCAGGGCACCGTGGACTGGGTGCCGAACTTCGACGGCACGATGAACGAGCCAGCGACCCTGCCGGCGCGGCTTCCCAACCTCTTGTTGAACGGCACCACCGGCATCGCCGTGGGCATGGCCACCGACGTGCCGCCGCACAACCTGCGTGAAGTGGCCGCCGCCTGCGTGCGCCTGATCGACGAGCCCAGTGCCACGGTCGAGCAGCTGTGCGAGCACGTGCAGGGCCCGGATTACCCGACCGAGGCGGAAGTCATCACCCCACGCGCCGACCTGCTGAAGATCTACGAAACCGGCCGCGGCTCGGTGCGCATGCGCGCCGTGTACGGCGTCGAGGACGGCGACATCGTGGTCACCGCGCTGCCCCATCAGGTGTCCGGCTCCAAGGTGCTGGAACAGATCGCCAGCCAGATGCAGGCCAAGAAGCTGCCGATGGTCGCCGACCTGCGCGACGAGTCGGACCACGAGAACCCGTGCCGCATCGTCATCATCCCGCGTTCCAACCGCGTCGATGCCGATGAGCTGATGACCCACCTGTTCGCCACCACCGATCTGGAGTCCAGCTACCGGGTCAACACCAACGTCATCGGCCTGGACGGCAAGCCCCAGGTCAAGAACCTGCGGCAGATGCTCGTCGAATGGCTGCAGTACCGCCTTGGCACCGTGCGTCGCCGCCTGCAGTTCCGCCTGGACAAGGTCGAGAAGCGCCTGCACCTGTTGGAAGGCCTGCTGGTCGCCTTCCTCAACCTCGACGAAGTGATCCACATCATCCGCACCGAGGAGCATCCCAAGGCGCGCCTGATCGAGCGCTTCGCGCTGAGCGAGATCCAGGCCGACTACATCCTCGACACCCGCCTGCGTCAGCTGGCGCGTCTGGAGGAGATGAAGTTGCGGGGCGAGCAGGACGAACTGCTCAAGGAACGCGACAAGCTGCTGGCGCTGCTGGGCAGCGAGGCCAAGCTGAAGAAGCTGGTGCGCAAGGAAATCCTCGAAGACGCCGAAAAATACGGCGACGACCGCCGTTCGCCGATCGTCGCCCGTGCCGAAGCCCGCGCGCTGTCGGAAACCGAGCTGATGCCCACCGAGCCGGTGACCGTGGTGATCTCCGAAAAAGGTTGGGTACGCTGCGCCAAGGGTCACGACATCGATGCCACGGGCCTGTCCTACAAGGCCGGTGACGGCTTCAAGGCCGCCGCTCCCGGGCGCTCCAACCAGTACGCGGTATTCATCGACTCGACCGGCAGAAGCTATTCGCTGGCCGCCCACAGCCTGCCCTCGGCCCGTGGCCAGGGCGAGCCGCTGACCGGTCGTCTGACGCCACCGCCGGGCGCCTCCTTCGAGTGCGTACTGCTGCCCGATGACGAGGCGCTGTACGTGATCGCTTCCGACGCCGGCTACGGCTTCGTGGTCAAGGGCGAGGACCTGCAGGCCAAGAACAAGGCCGGCAAGGCGCTGCTCAGCCTGCCCAATGGCGCGCGCGTGGTGGCCCCGCGGCCCCTCGCCAACCGCGAGGAGGACTGGCTGGCCGCGGTGACCACCGAAGGCCGCCTGCTGCTGTTCAAGGTCGCTGACCTGCCGCAGCTGGGCAAGGGCAAGGGCAACAAGATCATCGGCATTCCCGGCGATCGGGTGGCCAGCCGCGAGGAGTACCTCACCGACCTGGCCGTGCTGCCGGCAGGCGCCACCCTTGTGTTGCAGGCTGGCAAGCGTACCCTGTCCCTGAAGGCCGATGACCTCGAACACTACAAGGGCGAGCGCGGCCGGCGCGGCAATAAGTTGCCGCGTGGCTTCCAGCGCGTGGATGCCCTGCTGGTCGAGTAGCGCGGCTGGCCAATGGCCTGGGGCTGGAGTTAACGGGCGGTTTATCGGATGATACCGCCCCTCATGGGCTCGCCGAATGGCGAGCCATTTGCCATCGTTATGGTCGTGCGTCGGGTGGCAGGCGCCTTGCATATGCACAGGGATTATCAGTGCCCGCCGGCTGTTGGCCGGTGCGGTGATTTATCTATTTTTTGTTATCGGCTTTTTTCACCTGTAGCCACGATCGCTGGCCTTGCCGCCAGCCGGAAGACATTGATGATTGCTAAGCGGCTTCCTCTCACCCTGCTTCTCACCGGTCTGCTGATGCTGACCGGTTGCTCGCACCTGATGCCTGTATCCCTCTACCAGCTCGACGGTGGCCCGACGGCCAGCAAGACCGCGGACAAGGATGGCATGAGCGTATTGTTGGGCCCGATCACCGTGGCCGATTACCTGCAGCGCGAAACCCTGCTGCAGCGCCAGGACGACGGCAGCCTGAGCCCGGCCCTGACCTCGCGCTGGGCCGGCAGCCTGGCCACCGACCTGGATCGCCAGGTGCTGCGCCAGCTGTCCAACCGGATCAACAGCCAGCGCCTGGTGCTGGCCTCGGACAATCCCAACTACAAGGCCCAGGTGCAGGTGCTGCTGTCGGTCACCCGCCTGGATTCCGGCCCGCGCCAGCCGGCGGTGCTCGAAGGCCAGTGGCGCCTGGTCGGCCGTGACGGGCAACTGCTCGACACCCGCCTGGTGCACCTGGAAGAGAAGCACAAGGGGCCGGTCGCCGATCAGGTCCGCGCCCAGAGCGCCGTGGTGCAGCAGTTGGTCGAGCAACTGGCCGCTGCGGTGAAGAGCCATGCCAACACGCCGATCGCCGCCGAGGAACCGCGGCGCAAGACGCCGGTGCCGGCCGCACGGCAGGAGCCACCGAAGATGCCGGTGGCCGAGCCGATTCGCATCGACGCCGAAGTCTTCCGCTTCTGATGCCGGCGGGTCAGGCCAGGCCTGACCCGCTTTCGGCTTCTTCTCGCTGGTAGCCCTCCAGCACGCCTGCCGTGCGTACCGCCTCGTCGAGAAACACCGTCACGGCCGGGTGCTTGCGTTCGCCCTTGCGGTAGGCGAGGAAGATCTTGCGCTGGATGGCCGGGGCCAGGCGCACGGCGGTGACGCCCTCCACCGGCCGCAGCAGGCGCAGGCCCGAGACCACCGAAATCGAATTGCCCGAGGCGACCATCGCCGCGACCATCTCGAAGCCCGCGCAGTGGGCGTTGATGCGTGGGGTGAAGCCCGAGCGACGGCACAGGTTGGCGATGAATTCGCCGAACGAGCTGTTGGTGGAATCCAGTGCCCAGGCTTCGTCCTGCAGATCGGCGATGGTCAGCGTGGCGCGCGAGGCCAGGGGATGGGTGACGGGCAGCAGCACGTGCAGGCGGTCCTCGGTCAGCGGAATCAGTTCGTAGTGCTCCTGGCGCGCCTTGCCGGCACCGGCCAGGTCATCGACCACCGCCACGTCGATTTGCCAGGCGCTGAGCGCGCTGAGGCTTTCCTGGGGCTCCAGGTCGGCGACCACCACTTCCAGGCGCGGGTAGGCCTGGCGCAGGTTGTGCACGATGGGCGCGACCAACGCCACGGCGATCGACGGGAATGCCGCGACGCGCAGCTCACCGGCGATCTCGCTGCGCATCTGCGCCAGCTCCGAGCGTGCCTCGTCGAGAATCACCAGAATCCGTTCCACGTGCGCCACCAGCCGGGTCCCCGCCGGCGTCAGTACCACGCCACGCCCACGCCGTTCGATCAGTGCCACGTCGGCCTCGCGCTCCAGCTGCGCGACCTGCTGGGATACTGCGGACGGAGTTAGGTGCAGGAACTCGGCGGTCGCCGCCATGGTGCCGCAGCGGGCCAGTTCGCGCAGGGTACGCAGGCGGATCAGATCCATGCTGAAAGCTCGACAGGTAAGATTTGCTAATCAATGCAGTAAGAATAAATCAGTATACATAACGTAATTCGGCTTTTAGATTTTTCTCACCGACGGTGCTTGACCGTGCATCCCGTCCCAACCTCACAGAAGAAAAATACCGCCATGGCCGTCAGCGTATTCGACCTGTTCAAAGTGGGCATCGGCCCATCGAGTTCACACACCGTTGGCCCGATGCGTGCGGCCGCCCTGTTCACCCATGCCCTGGAGAACCAGGGGCACATGCCGAGCGTGGTGCGCGTGGTCGCCGAGCTGTACGGCTCCCTGGGCGCCACCGGCAAGGGCCATGGCAGCGACAAGGCGGTGCTGCTGGGGCTCAGCGGCCATGAACCGGATACCGTGGATGTCGAGCAGGTTGCCGGCTATATCGATGCCATTCGCACCGACAGGCGTATCCTGCTGCCGGGCGGGCACACGGTGCCTTTCAACGAAAAGACCGACCTGAAGATGATCCGCAAGGCGCTGCCGCTGCACGCCAACGGCCTGCGTTTCGCGGCTTTCGATGCTGCCGGCATCCAGCTGCACGAGGCCACCTACTACTCGGTGGGTGGCGGGTTCGTGGTCAGCGAGGCGGTGCTCGCCGATGGTTCCAAGCACAAGGTGATCGCCCCGGACGCGACCGCGCTGCCATTGCCGTTTCGCACCGGTGCCGACCTCCTGCGCCTAAGTCGCGAATACGGCGTGGGCATCGCCGAGATCATGCGTCGCAACGAGCGCCACTGGCGCACCGACGAAGAGATCGACAAGGGCCTGCTGGCGATCTGGAAGGTGATGCAGGGCTGCGTCGAGCGCGGTTGCCGCACCGAGGGCATTCTGCCCGGCGGCTTCAAGGTGCGCCGTCGCGCGGCGATCCTGGCACGCAAGCTGGGCGGCTTCCAGCGCAGCTACACCGAAGACCCGCTGCGCATGCTCGACTGGGTCAACCTGTGGGCGCTGGCGGTGAACGAAGAGAACGCCGCCGGTGGCCGGGTGGTCACCGCGCCCACCAACGGCGCCGCCGGGATCATCCCGGCGGTGCTGCATTACTACGCCAATGCCATTTCCGGTGCCAACGAGCGCGGCATCATCGATTTTTTGCTCACCGCTGGTGCCATCGGCATCCTGTACAAGGAAAACGCCTCGATCAGCGGTGCCGAGGTGGGCTGCCAGGGCGAGGTCGGCGTGGCCTGCTCGATGGCCGCCGGCGCCTTGTGCGCAGTGCTGGGCGGTACCCCCGAACAGGTCGAGAATGCCGCCGAGATCGGCATGGAGCACCACCTGGGCCTGACCTGCGACCCGGTCGGCGGCCTGGTGCAGATCCCCTGCATCGAGCGCAACGCCATCGCCTCGGTGAAGGCCATCAACGCGGCGCGCATGGCGCTGTACGGCGACGGCGCGCACTACGTGAGCCTGGACAAGGTGATCAAGACCATGCGCGAAACCGGCGCCGACATGCTGACCAAATACAAGGAAACCGCCCGCGGCGGTCTGGCCGTGAACATCATCGAGTGCTGATTCCAGCCGTTCGTTAGTGCCCCGATGCGAGCCGTTGCGGCTCGTATCGGCGGCTTGAACCGACCGCCCGGGCGATCCGGGTGGCGCCTATCCCGGCCGCGTCCCTTATAATCGCCGGATGACTTGGGGTGACCTGCCCGGTTGGCGTGGTTCGTACCCTTGCTGACCTGTCCCCCAATGCCATCAAGCCTAGAATTCTGGACAGCGTCTACAACATGAATACTCTTAAACGCATTGCTTCCGCCTACTCGAACAGCAGCCTGGTGCTCCGCATCTTCATCGGCCTGGTGCTCGGCATTCTGCTCGCCTATTTCGCCCCCGACGCCGCACTCAAGGTCGGCCTGCTCGGCGAACTGTTCGTCCTCGCCCTGAAGGCCGTCGCACCGGTGCTGGTACTGGTGCTGGTGATCTCGTCCCTGGCGGCCCATCAGAGTGGCCAGCCCACCCATATCCGCCCGGTGCTGCTGATGTACCTGATCAGCACCTTCAGCGCCGCAGCCCTGGCGGTGTGCGCCAGCTTCCTGTTCCCCACCATGCTGTCGCTGGATGTCGGCTCGGCCGAAGGCAACCCGCCCGGCAGCATCATCGAGGTGCTGCACAACCTGCTGACCAGCATCTTCGTCGGCCCGGTGCAGGCGCTCAACACCTCCAACTACATCGCCATCCTGGCCTGGGCAATCGCCCTGGGACTGTTCCTGCGCAACGCCGCGCCAAGCACGCGCACCATGCTGCATGACCTGTCGGGCGCCTTCACCCAGGTAGTGCGCTTCGTCATCAACCAGGCGCCGATCGGTATCTTCGGTCTGGTGGCCAGCACCCTGGCCCAGTCCGGTTTCGAGGCGCTGTATGGCTATGCGCGCCTGTTGATGGTGATGATCGGCTGCATGCTGATCGTGACCCTGGTCATCAACCCGTTGCTGGCCTACCTGAAGATGCGCCGCAATCCCTATCCGCTGCTGTTCACCGTGCTGCGCGAGAGCGCGGTGACCGCCTTCTTCACCCGCAGTTCGGCGGCCAACATTCCGGTCAACCTGCGCCTGTGCGAGAAGCTCAAGCTGGACAAGGACACCTACTCGATCACCATTCCGCTGGGCGCGACCATCAACATGGCCGGCGCGGCGATCACCATTTCCGTGATGGCACTGGCGACCACCCACACCCTGGGTATCAGCGTCGACCTGCCCACCGCGCTGCTGCTGTGCGTGGTGTCGTCCCTGGCGGCGGCGGGCGTCTCCGGCGTGGCCGGCGGTTCGCTGCTGCTGATTCCGATGGCCACCAGCCTGTTCGGCATCGACACCGAGATCGCCATGCAGGTCGTGGCCATCGGCTTCGTCATCGGCGTGGTGCAGGATTCCTTCGAAACGGCGCTCAACTCCCACACCGACGTGGTGTTCACCGCAGCGGTGTCCTACGCGGGGGAGACCCAGGCCGGTCGGGTCGATGTCTGACCTGAGCTGCTAAAAAAAAACGCGCCCTCGGGCGCGTTTTTTCATGGGCGGCCGCCGGCTACACGTATTGCGCCGCCGCGTAGCCGGAGGCCCAGGCCCACTGGAAATTGAAGCCGCCCAGGTGCCCGGTGACGTCCAGCACTTCGCCAACGAAATACAGCCCCGGTGATTTCAGCGACTCCAGGGTCTTGGACGACACCTGGCGGGTGTCGACGCCGCCCAGGGTGACTTCGGCGGTGCGGTAGCCCTCGGTGCCGGCGGGTACCAGCTGCCAGTTGGCCAGGCGCTCGGCAATCGCCTTCAGCTCGGCCGGCGTGTATTGCTTCATCGGCTTGGAGGCGAACCACTGCTCGGCCAGCAGGCCGGCCATTTTCTTGGTGAACAGCTCGCCGAGCAGAGTCTTCAGCTCGCTGTTGGGCCGCTCGCGTTGTTGCGTCTGCAGCCACTCGGGCAGGTCGATATGCGGCAGCAGGTCGATGCTCAACGTGTCACCGGGCTGCCAATACGAGGAAATCTGCAGGATCGCCGGGCCGCTGAGGCCGCGGTGGGTAAACAGGATGTTCTCCACGAAGCTCTGGCCGTTGCAGCTCACCCGGCAATCCTCCACCGAGGTGCCCGACAGCTCCGTGCACAGGGTCTTCAGCTGTGGGTCGGTCACCGTGAAGGGCACCAGGCCGGCGCGGGCGGGCAGCAGCTCGTGGCCGAACTGGCGCGCGATCTGGTAGCCGAAGCCGCTGGCGCCGAGGGTCGGAATCGACAGCCCACCGGTGGCGATCACCAGGGACTCACAGGCGACGGCACCGAGGCTGGTGGCCAGGCGATAACCGTCGCCTGCACGTTCGATGGCACCCACCGAGGTAGCCAGACGCAGGTCGACGCCGGCTTGCTCGCATTCCTCCAGCAGCATGGCGAGGATGTCGCTGGACTTGTTGTCGCAGAACAGCTGGCCGAGCTTCTTCTCGTGGTAGGGCACGCCGTGCTTGGCGACCAGGGCGATGAAATCCCACTGGGTGAAGCGCGCCAGCGCCGACTTGCAGAAGTGCGGGTTGTGCGAGAGGAAGTTGCCAGGCTCGCAGTACAGGTTGGTGAAGTTGCAGCGCCCGCCACCGGACATCAGAATCTTCTTGCCGGCCTTGTTGGCGTGGTCGAGCAGCAGCACGCGCCGCCCGCGGGCAGCGGCGGTCATCGCGCACATCAGCCCGGCGGCACCGGCACCGATGATGACAACCTGGGGTGAAAGCACGGCATGTTCCTCATACGCTGGGCGCCGGGCATGGCAGGGCCGGCGCGAAACGGCGCAGTTTACCTGAAGGCATGGCAAGGCTGTGGGCATACGCGGGGCAGCGGGTCCGCTCCACCCGTGGGCGCCTGCAGGTAACCCGAACCCCGGATGTGTCGCTCAGGTCTAGCGAATAACTGCCAATAGCAAGCTGCACTGGCGTTTTGCCGCTATCTTGTCTATCAGCCGTAGGGGCACGCCTTGTCGTGTTCCGGTTCTTGTCCATCTGCAGGGGCTGCCACCATTGAAAACCTGGCGCATCTGGTTGCTGTCGCTGCTGCTGTTGCCCTGGGCCGCGTGCGCGGAGCACCTGCGTCTGGTCGCCGACAGCTGGCCGCCATTCACCGATCAGCGCCTGGCGGGCAACGGCGTGGCGGCGGAACTGGTAGGCACCGCCCTGAGCCGTGCCGGCTATACCAGCGACTACCGCGAGGTGCCCTGGCAGCGCGCCGTGCTGGGGCTGCAGCGCGGCGATTACGACGTGTTGATCACCGCCTGGTACAGCCGGGAGCGGGAGGCGTTCGGGTACTTTTCCGCGCCCTATCTGGTCAACCGCATACGCGTGGTGCAGCGCAAGGGGGCGGGCATCGTCTTCAACCAGCTCGCCGACCTGCATGCCCACCAGATCGCGGTACGCCGCGGCTATGCCTATTCGCCGGCCTTCATGGCCGACGACCAGCTGCAGACGGTCGAGGTCAGCAGTTTCGAGAATGCCGCGCGCATGGTGCACCGCGGTCGAGTGACCCTGGCGCTGGAAGACGAGTACGTCGCCCGCTTCCTGTTCGGCAATTCCCTGAAGGCGATCGCCGACGATCTGGAATTCCTGCCCATGCCGTTGAGCGAGAATGGCCTGCACATTCTCATCCGCCTCACCCATGGCGAGCACGCCGAGATCGCCCGCCGTTTCGATGCCGCCATCGCCGCCATGCAGGCCGATGGCAGCTACGGGGCGATCATGGCGCGCTACGGTCTGCAGTGATCGCTTGCTGCCAACGGGTGCGGCCGCGGCCCTGGTGCTTGGCCTGGTAGAGCTGCTGATCAGCCAGGTGCAGCAGGCTTTCCAGATCCTCCGGCGGGCCGTGGTGGATACCCGCGCTGAATGACAGTGGCGGGGCGCCCACGGCGTATTTCAGCTGCCTGCAGTGCGCGCGCAGCAGGTCGAGGGCCTGGCCGAGTTGCTCGGCGGGTTGCGCGCTGACCATGGCGAATTCCTCGCCGCCCAGGCGGCCGAGCAGTGCGTCCGGAAAGGCGGCGCTGAAGGCCTGACTGAAGGCGATCAGCGCAGCGTCGCCGGCGGCGTGGCCGTATTCGTCGTTGATCTGCTTGAACAGGTCCATGTCGAGCATCGCCACGCTCAGCGCCTGGCCTTCGCGCTGGGCCTGCTGGAACTGCTTCAGCCCCTGCTCGTAGAAGGCCCGGCGGTTGTTCAGGCCGGTCAGGGCGTCGTACTGCGCGGCCTTTTTCAGGGCACGCAGCATGTCACGGCGTTCCAGGGTGAACATCACCCGGCAGGTCAGCTCTTCGGGGCAGAACGGCTTGCGTAGAAAGTCATCGGCGCCGTGCTTGATGAACATGGCGCTCAGCGAGCCCTTGGTGTCGGCGGACAGACCGAGGATCACCAGGTCGTTGCGCTTCATCTTCTGGCGCAGCAGCTTGACCAGCTCGAAACCACTGATGCCCGGCATGCTGTGGTCGACCACCAGCAGGTCGATGTCCGGCTGTTCCTTGAGGATGCCCAGGGCTTCTTCGCCGTCGCGGGCGTCGATGATCTGGTAGCGATGGGGCGCCAGGACGTGGCGAATGAAGTTGCGGGTGGCCTCGGAGTCCTCGGCGACCAGGATCTTCACCTGGCTGTTGCTCTCCAGGCGGTGCAGCAGGCGGAAGGCGTACTCGTAGGAGTGCTGGCTTTCCTTGAGCACGTAGTCGACCACGCCCTTGAGCAGCAGGTCGTCGCGGCGCTTCTCGTTGTACGAGCCGCTGAGCACGATGCAGGGCAGGGCGTAGCGCATCACCAGGTCGACGCTCTCGCCATCCGGCGCGTCGGGCAGGTGCAGGTCGACGATGGCGGCGAAGAACAGGTCCGCCGAGGTTTCCAGCATCACTTCGGCCTCGCCGAGGGAGGCGCAGAACACCGGCTGCAGGGTCGGCTCATGACGGAACAGGTGCTCGAGGATCTTGAGCACCAGCGGGCTGTCTTCGATGACCAGGATATTGCGCACGGAACCCCCTATGCCCGCTCTGCCGATAGCTTCAGTCTAAAGCGTGCGCACGCGCAGCGAGCGACCTTTTATCTTGCCTTCGCCGAGGCGCTTGAGTGCCTGCTTGGCGACGCCGCGCTCCACGGCCACGTAGGCCTGGAAGTCGAAGATGGCGATCTTGCCGACCTGGGCGCCGGGAATGCCCGCCTCGCCGGTGAGGGCGCCGAGAATGTCGCCGGGGCGCAGCTTGTCCTTGCGGCCGGCGGCGATGCACAGGGTGATCATCGGCGGGCGCAGTGGCTCGCCGGCGCGCGGCTTGAGGCTGCCCAGCGGGTGCCAGGTCAACGGGGCTTTCTGCAGGGTTTCGATGGCCTGGGCGCGGTGGGCTTCGGGCGGCGCCACCAGGCTGACGGCCATGCCTTTCTCGCCGGCGCGGCCGGTACGGCCCACACGGTGGATATGGATTTCCGCGTCACGGGCCAGCTCGACGTTGATCACCATGTCCAGGCCGTCGATATCCAGGCCGCGGGCGGCCACGTCGGTGGCCACCAGCACCGACAGGCTGCGGTTGGCGAACATCGCCAGCACCTGATCACGGTCGCGCTGCTCCAGGTCGCCGTGCAGGGCCGCGGCCGAGATGCCGGCGGCGGCCAGGTGATCGACCACCTCCTGGCACTGCTGCTTGGTGAAGCAGAACGCCACCGTCGATTGCGGGCGGAAGCAGGCCAGCACGTCGACCACCGCCTGCAGGCGCTGCTCGGGGGCGATTTCGTAGAAACGCTGCTCGATCTGGCTGTCGTCGTGCAGCGCCTCGACCTTGACCTGCTGCGGGTTGCGCATGAAGGTCGCCGACAGCTGCTTGATGCCCGCCGGGTAGGTGGCCGAGAACAGCAGGGTCTGGCGGCGCTCCGGGGTCTGGCCGATGATCTCGGCGATGCTGTCGTAGAAGCCCATGTCGAGCATGCGGTCGGCTTCGTCGAGTACCAGGGTATTGAGGCCGTCCAGCTTCAGCGTGCCCTTGGCCAGGTGCTGCTGCACGCGCCCCGGGGTGCCGACGATGATCTGCGCACCATGCTCCAGGGAGCCGATCTGCGGGCCCATGGGCACGCCCCCGCACAGGGTGAGGATCTTGATGTTGTCTTCGCCGCGGGCCAGGCGGCGCAGCTCCTTGGCGACCTGGTCGGCCAGCTCGCGGGTCGGGCACAGCACCAGCGCCTGGCAGCCGAAATAGCGCGGGTTGAGCGGCGCCAGCAGGCCGATGCCGAAGGCCGCGGTCTTGCCGCTGCCGGTCTTGGCCTGGGCGATCAGGTCCAGGCCCTTGAGCATCACCGGCAGGCTTTGTGCCTGGATCGGCGTCATCTGCGCGTAACCGAGGGACTCGAGGTTCGCCAGCATGGCGGGCGACAGGGCAAGGGAGGAAAAAGCGGTGGCGGTCACGGTGCGGGCCTGAAGAGCATCGAAAAGAGCGCTAGTGTAGCAGGCGCGCTGCCACGGCCTGCCGACTGCTCGTCATTCGTCGACGTCGACCTTCACCCGTCTGGCGCTGCGCCCGTCTTTCGCCGACAGCTGCAGGAAGATGCCCGCCGCCAGGATCGTCAGCAGGCCGATGCACAGGTAGGTGGCCTGGAAGGCGCTGAGCACGCCATCGGCCGCATCCGCATTGTCCAGGCTGAAGCCGCTGAGCAGGGCGGCGCCGGTGGCGATGCCCATGCTGATCGACAACTGCACCACCACCGACAGCAGGCCGTTGCCGCTGCTCGCCTCGCTGTCGGGCAGGTCGATCAGGGTCACGGTGTTCATGGCGGTGAACTGCAGCGAGTTGAAGGCGCCGATCAGGCTCAGCTGGATAGCCAGCTGCAGGTGCGAGGTCTGCCCGTCGACCAGCGCCATGCTGGTGATCAGCAGGCCCAGCAGCACGGTATTGAACGTCAGGATGCGCCGGTAGCCGAGGCGGTCGATCAACGGCTTGGCCAAGGGCTTCATGGCCATGGCGGCGAGTGCCAGGGGGATCATGCTCATGCCGGCCTGGGCGGGTGAATAGCCCATGCCCAGTTGCAGCAGCAGCGGCGTGAGGAACGGCAGGGCGCCGGTGCCCAGGCGCGCGAAGATGTTGCCGAAAATGCCCACCGCGAAGCTGCGGGTGTTGAACAGCCGCGGCGGGAACAGCGCGTTGGCGGTGCGCCCGGCGCGCAGCCAGTAGGCGGCCAGGCAGGCCAGGCCGCCGAGCAGCAGGAGCACCACGCGCATGTGCGGCAGGTGCAGCTCGCCCAGGCCTTCCAGCGCCATGGTGATCAGCAGCATGCTGGCGCCGAACAGCAGGAAACCGATCAGATCGAAACGGGTGCGCTCGCTGCCGCGCAGCTCCGGCATGAAACGGTAGGCGGCCCAGCAGCCCAGGGCGCCGACCGGCAGGTTGAGCAGGAAGATCCAGTGCCAGCTGGCAAATTCCACCAGCCAGCCGCCCAGGGTCGGGCCGATCAGCGGGCCGAGCAGGCCGGGCAGGGTGATGAAGCTCATGATCCGTACCAGCTCGGTACGCGGGTAGGCACGCAGCACCACCAGGCGACCCACCGGCATCATCAACGCGCCGCCCAGGCCCTGGATGATCCGGGCCATCACCAGCATGTTCAGCGACTGCGACACTGCGCACAGCAGCGAGCCGAGGCTGAACAGGGCAATGGCGCCAAAGAAGATGTGCCGCGTGCCGAAGCGGTCGGCCAGCCAGCCGGAGGCGGGAATCAGCAGCGCCACGGTGAGCATGTAGGCAATCACCACCGACTGCATGCGCAGCGGGTCTTCGGCCAGGTCCGCCGCCATGCTCGGCAGGGCGGTGTTGAGGATGGTGCCGTCCAGCGTCTGCATGAAGAACGCGATGGCGACGATCCAGGGCAGCAGGCGGGCGGTGCGGGCGTCAAGCAGGGTCATGGCGAGCGGTTATCAGCGGTGGTTGGAACAGTGTGACCCACCTTGGCGACGAATGTCGCAACAAAGCGATACATCCGCGCCCCTATCAGGCGCGGATGCGCCCGCCGGTTCAGGACGCCGAGCGCATGTCCTCGACCACCCGTTGCGGGGTGCCGCGTACCGGCGCGCCGTTGGCCACGTGGTAGGGCGCGGTGCTGCGCGGCAGTGCTTGGCGACCGCGGATACGGTCGGCGATCTTCTCGGCGATCATGATGGTGGTGGCGTTGAGGTTGCCGGTGATGATCTGCGGCATGATCGACGCATCCACCACGCGCAGCCCTTCGAGGCCGTGCACGCGGCCCTGGCCGTCGACCACCGCCATGTCGTCCGAGCCCATCTTGCAGGAGCAGGAGGGGTGGAAGGCGGTTTCCGCATGCTCGCGGATAAAGGCGTCCAGCTCGTCATCGGTCTGCACATGGGCGCCCGGGCTGATCTCGCGGCCGCGGTACGGGTCGAGGGCCGGCTGGTTCATGATCTCGCGGGTCAGGCGGATGGCATCACGGAATTCCTGCCAGTCCTGCTCGTGACTCATGTAGTTGAACAGGATGCTCGGGTGCTGGCGCGGATCCCTGGACTTCAGCTGTATGCGACCGCGACTCGGCGAGCGCATGGAGCCGACGTGGGCCTGGAAGCCGTGCTCGTTCACCGCGTTGCTGCCGTTGTAGTTGATCGCCACCGGCAGGAAGTGGAACTGCAGGTTCGGCCATTCGAATTCCGCGCGCGAGCGGATGAAGCCGCCGGCCTCGAACTGGTTGCTGGCGCCGATGCCATCGCCTGCGAACAGCCACTTGGCACCGATGCCGGGCTGGTTGAGCAGCTTGAGCGCCGGGTACAGCGACACCGGCTGGGTGCAGGCGTACTGCAGGTACATTTCCAGGTGATCCTGCAGGTTCTCGCCGACGCCCGGCAGCTCGTGCACCAGGTCGATGTCCAGGCTGCGCAGCAGCTTGCCCGGGCCGACGCCGGAGCGCTGCAGGATCTGTGGCGAGGCGATGGCACCGGCGCACAGCAGTACTTCGCGGCGCGCGTGGGCGATGGTTGCCTGGTTCGCATTGCCGACCAGGTAGGCGACACCGTTGGCGCGCTTGCCGGCGAACAGGATGCGGTCGGTGGTGGCATGGGTGACGATGGTCAGGTTCGGCCGCTCGCGGGCCTGGTCCAGGTAGCCGCGGGCGGTGCTGGCACGACGGCCCTCGGGCGTCACGGTGCGGTCCATCGGGCCGAAGCCTTCCTGCTGGTAACCGTTGAGGTCATCGGTACGCGGGTAGCCGGCCTGCACGCCGGCCTCGACCATGGCATGGAACAGCGGGTTGTTGCCGGCCTTGGGGGTGGTCACGCTGACCGGGCCGCTGTCGCCGTGGTAGTCGTTGGCGCCGCTGTCGCGGCTTTCCGCCTTGCGGAAATACGGCAGGCAATCCAGGTAGCTCCAGTCTTCCAGGCCGGGCTGCTTGGCCCAGTTGTCGAAGTCCAGGGCGTTGCCGCGGATGTAGCACATGCCGTTGATCAGCGACGAGCCACCCAGGCCCTTGCCGCGCCCGCACTCCATGCGGCGGTTGCCCATGTGCGGCTCCGGGTCAGTCTCATAGGCCCAGTTGTAGCGGCGGCCTTGCAGGGGAAACGCCAGGGCGGCCGGCATCTGGGTGCGGAAATCGAGGCGGTAGTCGGGGCCACCGGCTTCGAGCAGCAGTACGCTGACATCCGCCTTTTCGCTCAGGCGGGTCGCCAGCACGTTACCGGCCGAGCCGGCGCCAATGATGATGTAATCGAATTCCTGGGTCATGGCTCCTCCTGTTGCCCGGGTGTGATCGGGAGAACACGCTGACTGTGGCCGGATGGCATCCGGGCTACGGGGCGGCGACTTTCTTGTGGGAGCGGATTGATCCGCGATGCTTTTTCGCGGCTGAAGCGATGCGCCGCCCGCTCGCTCCCACGCTGTGCTGGCGGTCAGAACACCGAGGCGTAGTCGCCCAGCTCGACCTGCACGGACTTGATGCGCGTGTAATGGGCCAGGGTGGTCAGGCCGTTCTCGCGGCCGACACCGGATTGCTTGTAGCCGCCGACCGGCATCTCGGCCGCCGACTCGCCCCAGGTGTTGATCCAGCAGATACCGGCTTCCAGCTTGTGGATAACCCGGTGCGCGCGGTTCAGGTCGCGGGTGACGATGCCGGCAGCCAGGCCGTAGCTGGTGTCGTTGGCGCGGCGGATCACTTCCTCCTCGCTGTCGTAGACGAGGATGCTCATCACCGGGCCGAAGATCTCTTCGCGGGTAATGGTCATGTCGTCCCGGCAGTCGGTGAACACGGTCGGCGCCACGTAGGCGCCGTTGGCGTAGTCGCCGTCGGTGACGCGCTCGCCACCGATCAGCAGGCGCGCGCCCTGCTGGCGGCCCTGCTCGATGTAGCCGAGCACCCGCTCCATGTGGGCGAAGCTGACCAGCGGGCCGAAATTGGTGGTGTCGTCCTGGGGGCTGCCCAGGCGGATGCGCTTGACCCGCTCGACGATCTTGCTCTCGAAACGCGCCTGCAGGGCACGGGGCACGAACACCCGGGTGCCATTGGTGCACACCTGACCGGTGCTGTAGAAGTTGGCCATCATGGCGATGTCCGCGGCACGGTCCAGATCGGCGTCTTCGCAGATGATCAATGGCGACTTGCCGCCCAGCTCCATGGTCACTTCCTTGAGCGACGAGCTGGAGGCGCTGGCCATGACCTTCTTGCCGGTCACGGTGCCGCCGGTGAAGGAAATCTTCTCGATGCGCGGGTGCTCGGTCAGCCACTGGCCAACTTCGCTGCCCAGGCCGGTCAGCACGTTGAACACGCCGTCCGGCACCCCGGCCTCGGTGTAGACCTCGGCCAGCTTCAGGGCGGTCAGCGAGGTGACCTCGCTGGGCTTGAAGATCATCGCATTGCCGGCGGCCAGGGCCGGGGCGGATTTCCATAGAGCGATCTGGATCGGGTAGTTCCAGGCGCCGATACCGGCAACCACGCCCAGCGGCTCGCGGCGGGTGTAGACGAAGCTGGTGTCGCGCAGGGGGATCTGCTCGCCCTCGATGGCCGGAATCAGGCCGGCGTAGTACTCCAGCACGTCGGCGCCGGTGACGATATCGACGTAGCGGGTTTCCGACAGCGGCTTGCCGGTATCGAGGGTTTCCAGCTCGGCCAGCTCATCGTTGCGTGCGCGGAGGATATCCACCGCCTTGCGCAGGATGCGCGAGCGCTGCATGGCGGTCATCGCCGCCCACACCTTCTGGCCTTGCTCGGCGCTGGCCACGGCGCGTTCGACGTCGTCCTGGCTGGCGCGCTGCACGTTGGCCAGCACCTCGCCATTGGCCGGGTTGATGCTTTGAAAGGTCGCGCCGCTGCTGGCATCGACGTACTGGCCACCTATGTAGAGCTGCTGGTCTGCGAATCGGGCCATGGGGCGTCCTCCTGAGCGGGGCAAGACGCGCTTCGGGCGCCTTGGCGAAATGGGTCGGCTGAGCGAGGTAGAGAGGGATATCAGCCGATTTGGTTAAAAAACAGCCTAGTTTATTTTTATTGATCGATCAATCAATAAAAAATCCAGAGGCGACCAGAACCGTGCCGGATGCGCCATGGGCGCTGGCTTTCAGGATGTTTGGCTGGGGAGTCTCAAGACGGATTAGGAGAGTTTACTGTGGGAGCGGGCGGGGACGCCTAGGCCATGCCCGCGATTTCGCGCGCATGGCGCGCTCCCACATGGATATCAGTCCACAGATAGGTGCGAGGGCGGCCTGCTCACTGCGCCTTGGCGAGCTGCAAATCGAGGTAGTCGTAGGCGATCTGCGCGGCCTGGCGGGTGTCGAAGTCCTCGCCGGTCAGGGCACCGCGCAGCCACAGGCCGTCGATCAGTGCGGCCAGGCCACGGGCGGCGGCGCGGGCTTGTGCTGGCGGCAACGCGCGGCGGAACTGGCCGCACAGGTTGGAGTACAGGCGCTGGTCATTGACCCGCTGCAGGCGACGCAGGGCCGGCTGGTGCATGCTGCTGGCCCAGAACGCCAGCCAGGTCTTCATCGCCGGGCCGCTGACCTGGGTTTCGTCGAAGTTGCCGTCGATGATGGCACGCAGGCGTGCCCGTGGGGTGTCTTCGCGCAACAGCCGGTAGCGCGCGTGCACCGCCTCGCGCAGCGCCTGCATGAGGTGGCGCATGGTCGCTTCGAGCAGGCCGTTCTTGTCCTGGAAGTAGTGGCTGATGATGCCGTTCGATACGCCGGCGATCCGCGCGATATAGGCGATGCTGGCATCGCTCATGCCAACCTGGTCGACGGCTTCCAGGGTGGCTGCGATCAGCTGGGAGCGGCGGATCGGCTGCATTCCGACCTTGGGCATCGTGTTCTCCGGCGAGGGGTGTCGTCCGAGTCTAACAGAGCGCGCGCAGTTGTCGGCGCGTTCAGGTTTCTCAGCGCCTGTTCACGAGCTTTATGCGCATGAAGCGGCATCTAAAGGCAAAAGCGGACGTTCCCGGCGTAGGGTGGATGACGCTTCACCCATCCACCGCTCTGCAATCCCAATGGTGGACAAAAAGAGCGTTGTCCACCCTACGGAACGACTGGCCGCTACCGCCACTCAACTGCCAAAATCGACGAGTCTGGGCTCTAAGATCATGAACAGACCTTCAGGCGATCAGCCGGTAGCCGACACCCGCTTCGGTGATTATCAGCCGCGGCGCCGCCGGGTCGTCGCCGAGCTTCTGGCGCAGGTGGGCGATGACGATGCGCAGGTAATGGCTGTGCTCGATGTGGGTCGGGCCCCAGATGTCGCGCAGCAGCTGCTGCTGGGTGACGACCATGCCGGGGTGGCGGGCAAGGGCTTCGAGTACCGCGTATTCCTTGCGGGTCAGGCTGATTTCCTGGTCGTCCAGGGTCACCCGGCGAAAGGCGAAGTCGACCCGCAGCGGGCCGCTGGCCAGGGCGGCCGCCGGCTTCTCGCTGGCCGGGCGGCTGCGCAGCAGGGCGCGTACCCGGGCGAGGAACTCCTGGACGCCGAAGGGCTTGCTGACGTAGTCGTTGGCGCCATTGTCCAGGGCCTGCACCTTGTCCTTTTCGCCGGCGCGCACCGACAGCACCAGCACCGGCACGGCCGACCATTCGCGCAGGCGGGTCAGCACCTCCTGGCCATCCAGGTCGGGCAGGCCGAGGTCCAGTACCACCAGGTCGGGTTGCTCCAGGGCCGCCAGGCGCAGCGCCGCTTCGCCGCAATCGGCCTCGAGTACCTGATAACCCTGGGCCTGCAGGCCGATACGCAGGAACTTGCGGATCGCCGCTTCGTCGTCGACCAGGAGGATGCGCGCTTCAGTCATGCCGGCTTCTCGTCAGGCTGTTGCAGGGGCAGTTGCAGGATCAGGGTGGTGCCCTGGCCGGGTGCCGACTCGACCCGCGCCGTGCCGCCGTGGGCGTTGAGCATGCCCAGGCAGATCGCCAGGCCCAGGCCGGTGCCCTGGCCGCCGCGATCGCCGCGGGCCGCGGTATAGAAGAGGTCGAAGATCTGCGCCTGTTCGTCGGCGGGAATCCCCGGCCCCTGGTCGCTGATGGCGAAGCTGATGGTCTCGCCGTCGTGGCCGAGGCGGATATCGATCACCCCGCCGGGCGGCGAGAAGCGCGCGGCGTTGTCCAGCACGTTGACCAGCGCCTGTTCGATCAGCGCGCCCTGCACCCACAGCAGCGGCAGGTCGGCGGGCACCTGCATGCGCACCTGCAGGTGCTGCAACACCGGCTGCAGGCGCTGCAGGGCGGCCGCGAGCAGGTCGCTGGCGGCCACCCAGTCGCGCTCCAGGTGCAGGCCGCCGTGGCCCAGGCGGGTCATGTCCAGCAGGTTCTGGATGTAGCGGTCCAGGCGCGAGGCTTCGCTGGCGGTACTTTGCAGCAGGTCGTCGCGGGTCGCCGCGTCCAGGCTGTCGATGAACAGCTGCAGGGTTTCGATATTGCCGCGCATGGCGGTCAGCGGCGTGCGCAGGTCGTGGGACACCGAGGCGAGCAGGGCGCTGCGCAGGCGCTCGGTTTCATGTTGCAGGCGCGTATGGCCGAGGGTCTCGACCAGTTGCACACGGGCCAGGGCATGGGCCAACAGTGGCAGCAGCACGTCGATCAGCTGGCGCTGTTCGCCGGCCGGCGGGTCGCCCTGGGCGGTGCGCATGCCCAGCAGCGCCAGCGGCTGGTCGTTGTCCATCAATGGCCACCACCACCAGTGCGGATGGGTCAGGCTATGGCTGTCGTAACCGCGTGGATGGCGGCTCTGCCAGGCGTGTTCGGCGCTGATGCGCTCCAGCTCGCTGAGCGCCAGCCGGCTGCCGTCGGCCTGCTGCCAGTTGCCCTGGGCGTCGCGGCTGAGCAGGCACAGGCGCTCGGCCGGCAGGTCCAACTGGCTGAGCATGGCGGCCAGCAGGTCGCGCTGGTCCTGGGCGCTGGACAGCCGTTCGGCGAAGCCCAGCAGGCTTTCGGTCTGCCGCTGGGCCACCTGCAGGTCACGGAACTGCTGGCGCTGGCGGGCGGCGAGGTTGCCGGTCAGCAGGGCGATGAGCAGGAAGAACAACAGGGTCAGCACGTCCTGCTCGCGGTGCACCACCACCGACCAGGTCGGCGGCAGGAAGCAGAACCCGTAGGCAGCGAACGACAGCAGGGCGCACAGCAGTGCCGGGCCGACGCTGCTGCGCACCGCCACCACCAGCACCACGGCGAGAAACACCAGGGAGATGTTCGGCAGGTCCAGCCAGCGCGACACGGCCAGGGCCAGCAGGCAACCGAGCCCGGCGGCGAGGGCGGCCAGCAGGTAGTCGCGCATGGGGGCAGGCGGGCGGCGGGTGGGGCGATCGGCGGCGATGGACATGCGCAATTCCGGTGCGGGGCGTGGGCAGATCATGGCGTCGTGCAAGGTTGGCGTAAAGAAGCGCGCCTGCGCGTAAAAAAGCCGTAAAACTGCGCGACCTGAAGCTGCTGCGTGCGCCACGCCAGCGTATACCTAAGGGTAACCAAGTCCATCAGGATACCCTGCAACGTGAGTACCCCCTCCCGCACTTCGCCCATTGCGCTGCTGGTTGGCGCCGTCGGCATCGTCTATGGCGACATCGGCACCAGCCCGCTGTACAGCCTCAAGGAAATCTTCTCGCCGCACTACGGCGTCGGCCTGTCCCAGGCCAGCGTGCTGGGCATCCTGTCGCTGATCTTCTGGTCGCTGACCCTGGTGGTCACGGTCAAGTACGTGATGTTCATCCTGCGTGCCGACAACGGCGGCGAGGGCGGCATCATGGCGCTCACCGCCCTGGCGCAGCGGGCGGCCGCCGACTACCCGCGGCTGCGCACCGTACTGATCATGCTCGGCCTGTTCGGCGCCGCGCTGTTCTACGGCGACAGCATGCTCACGCCGGCGGTCTCGGTGCTCTCCGCGGTGGAAGGCGTCGGCCTGGTGGTCGACGGCATCGACCACTGGGTGGTGCCGCTGGCCCTGTTGATCCTGATTCCGCTGTTCCTGCTGCAGCGCCACGGCACCGCGCGCATCGGCTACCTGTTCGGGCCGGTGATGGTGATCTGGTTTCTGGTGCTTGGCGCCCTGGGCGTGCATGGCATCGTGCAGCGCCCGGAAGTGCTGCTGTCGCTCAATCCCTACTGGGCCTTGCAGTTCTTCATCGCCAATCCGCTGCTCGGCCTGACGGTGATGGGCGCCGTGGTGCTGACCATCACCGGTGCCGAGGCGCTGTACGCCGACCTCGGCCATTTCGGCCGCAAGCCCATCGTGCATGCCTGGCTGTTCCTGGCCTTCCCCGGGCTGATCCTCAACTACTTCGGCCAGGGCGCGCTGCTGCTGATCGACCCTGAAGCGGTGCGCAACCCCTTCTACCTGCTGGCGCCGGGCTGGGCCTTGATCCCCCTGATCGGCCTGTCGACGGTGGCCACCATCATCGCCTCCCAGGCGGTGATCACCGGCGCCTTCTCGGTCACCCGCCAGGCCATCCAGCTCGGCTACGTGCCGCGCATGCAGATCCTGCACACCTCCAGCGCCGAGCAGGGGCAGATCTACATTCCGCTGATCAACAGCCTGCTGCTGGTAGGGGTGGTGCTGCTGGTGCTCGGCTTCCAGTCGTCCAGCGGCCTGGCTGGCGCCTACGGCGTGGCGGTGACCGGCACCATGCTGTGCACCACGCTGCTGGTATCGTCGGTGATCCTGCTGCTGTGGCGCTGGCCCAAGGTGCTGGCGGTGCCGCTGCTGGCGGTGTTCCTGCTGGTCGACGGCATCTTCTTCGCCGCCAACGTGCCGAAGATCATCGGTGGCGGCGCGGTGCCGATGGTCGTCGGCATCCTGCTGTTCGGCCTGATGACCACCTGGAAGCGCGGCCGCCAACTGGTGCTCGAGCGGCTCGACGAACACTCCCTGGTACTGCGCGACTTCATCGCCAGCATCGCCCTGCAGCCGCCCCATCGGGTTACCGGCACGGCGGTGTTTCTGACCAGCCGGGTCGAGGTGGTGCCCCATGCTCTGCTGCATAACCTGCTGCACAACCAGGTGCTGCACGAGCGGGTGATGCTCCTCACCGTGCTCTACGAGGATCGCCCGCGGGTACCGCTGGCCGAGCGTTTCGACCTGGAGGCCCATGATCAGGGCTTCTACCGTGTGCGCCTGCGCTTCGGCTTTCTCGAGGCGCCGGACATACCCCGGGCACTGGCCCAACTCGGTGAACGGGGCATCGACTGCCCGCCTATGCAGACCACCTATTTCCTCAGCCGGGAAACGGTGATTCCTTCAGAACGTATCGGCATGGCCATGTGGCGCGAGCGGTTGTTCGCCGTGCTGCAGAAGAATGCCGGTAGTTCGCTGGGCTTCTTCCGCCTGCCGGTGAACCGGGTGATCGAGTTGGGGACGCAGGTGGAGATCTAGAGGTAGGAGCGGTTGGCAGCAAGCTTTTGTGGGAGCGCGGCATGCGCGAAAATCGCGGGCATGGCCCGCTCCCACAGGGATATGGCAGTGGCCGCTACCGCTACCGCTACCGCTACCGCTACCGTCGCCCGTCGAATCAAACCTTCTCCCGCTTGCGCCAAACACTTGCCAGCCACGGCTGCTGCTCGCGGGGCAAACCGGTGGGGCGGTAGTAGTGTTCCAGTTCGTCGAAGCCGGCGGAGCCGAGCAGGTGGCGCCAGCTGTCCAGGTCGTGCCAGGCGCCGTAGCGTTCGCCGCTCCAGCCTTCCTGGTTGTCACCACGGGGGTTGGAGCTGAACAGTACGCCGCCGGGCTTCAGGCTGGCGCGCAGTTCCCTGAGCACCCGCGGCAGTTCCTGGCCGGGAATATGGAACAGCACGGCGTTGGCGAAGATGCCGTCGAAGCGCTCGGCCGGTAGGTCCAACGTGAGAAAGTCCTGCTGCCACACCTCGCAGCCGCTGTCGGCGCGGGCCATGGCGACGAACTCCGGGCAGCCGTCGAGGCCGACGGGCTGGTGGCCCAGGGCCTTGAAGGCGCGCAGATCACGGCCGGGGCCACAGCCGAAGTCGAGGATGCTCAGTGGCGCGCTACCGTGCACATGACGTAGCAGCGCCGAGATGTTCTGGCTGACGTCGTGGTCGCGGGTGCCCTCACGAAAGTCTTCGGCGCCGGCCTGGTAATGGGCCAGGGTGCGGCGGGTGATCTGTTGCAGCTGTTGATGATCGAGGGGCATGGCGAGCCTCCGTATAAAACCTGGCGACCATTTAACCCCATTCTGCAGCGGTTGCGCGGGCGGGTTACCATCGCACCCTGAACAGCATTCGAGGTGGCAGGGTGGATCTACAGCAGGGCTTCGTCCTGACCCGGCACTGGCGCGACACGCCGGCCGGCAGCCAGGTGGAATTCTGGCTGTCGACCGACGCCGGCCCGCGCCTGGTGCGCCTGCCGCCGCAAACCTCGGTGGCCTTTATCCCCGCCGAACAGCGTGCCCGCGCCGAGGCACTGATCGCCGGCGACGGGCAGTTCGAACTGCGCCCGCTGCAGCTGCGTGATTTCCGCCAGCGGCCGGTGCTCGGCCTTTACTGCCCGCAGCAGCGCCCGCTGATCCAGCTGGAACAGACCCTGCGCCAGGGCGGGGTGGATGTCTACGAAGCCGATATCCGCCCGCCCGAACGCTACCTGATGGAGCGCTTCATCACCGCGCCGGTGCTGTTCGGCGGCACCGAGGCGGCGGACGGCGTGCTGGTCGACGCCCAGCTCAAGCCGGCGCCGGACTACCGCCCGCAGCTCAAGCTGGTGTCCTTGGATATCGAGACTACCGCCCGTGGCGAGCTGTATTCCATTGCCCTGGAAGGCTGCGGGCAGCGCCAGGTGTACATGCTCGGGCCGCCGAACCGCGAGGCTGAGGTGGATTTCGACCTTGCCTACCTCGACAGTCGCGCGGCACTGCTGGAGGCACTGAATGACTGGCTAGAGCGCCATGACCCGGACGCCATCATCGGCTGGAATGTGGTGCAGTTCGACCTGCGCGTGCTGCACGAACACGCCCAGCGCCTGCAGGTGCCACTGCGCCTGGGGCGTGGCGGCGAGCTGCTGAGCTGGCGCGAACACGGCGCCAAGCAGCATTTCTTCGCCAGTGCGCCGGGGCGGTTGATCATCGATGGCATCGAGGCGCTGCGTTCGGCGACCTGGAGCTTCCCGTCCTTCAGCCTGGAGAGCGTCTCACAGCAGCTGCTTGGCGAGGGCAAGGCGATCGACAACCCCTACCAACGCATGGACGAAATCAACCGCATGTTCGCCGAGGACAAGCCGGCCCTGGCTCGCTACAACCTCAAGGACTGCGAGCTGGTCACGCGCATCTTCGCCAAGACCGAGCTGCTCACCTTCCTGCTCGAACGCGCCACGGTCACCGGCCTGCCGGTGGATCGCAGCGGTGGCTCGGTGGCGGCGTTCAGCCACCTGTACATGCCGCTGATGCATCGCCAGGGCTTCGTCGCGCCCAACCAGGGCGAGCGCCCGCCCGAGGCCAGCCCCGGTGGCTTCGTCATGGATTCGCGGCCGGGGCTGTACGAGTCGGTGCTGGTGCTCGATTACAAGAGCCTGTATCCGTCGCTGATCCGCACCTTTCTGATCGACCCGGTGGGGCTGATCGAAGGCCTGCGCCAGCCCGACGATGCGCATTCGATTCCCGGCTTTCGTGGCGCGCGCTTCTCGCGCACCCGCCATTGCCTGCCGGCCATCGTCGAGCGCGTATGGCAGGGCCGCGAGGCGGCCAAACGCGCCGGCAACGCGCCGCTGTCCCAGGCGCTGAAGATCATCATGAACGCCTTCTACGGCGTGCTCGGTTCCAGCGGCTGCCGCTTCTTCGATACGCGGCTGGCGTCGTCGATCACCCTGCGAGGCCATGAAGTGATGCGCCGTACCCGCGAGCTGATCGAGGCCGAGGGCCATGCGGTGATCTACGGCGACACCGACTCCACCTTCGTGTGGCTGCGCCGCGCCCACGGCGAGGAAGACGCCGAGCGCATCGGCCGCGCCCTGGTGCAGCGGGTCAATGCCTGGTGGCGCGAGCACCTGCAGGCCGAGTTCGGCTTGCAGAGCGCCCTGGAACTGCAGTTCGAAACCCACTTCAGGCGCTTTCTGATGCCCACCATCCGCGGCATGGAGGAGGGCAGCAAGAAGCGTTATGCCGGGCTGATCCGTCGTGCCGACGGCCGCGAGGACATGGTCTTCAAGGGCCTGGAAACGGTGCGCAGCGACTGGTCGCCGCTGGCCCAGCAGTTCCAGCAGGAGCTGTACCTGCGCATCTTCAAGGGCCAGCCCTACCAGGACTACGTGCGCGACTACGTGCAGCGCACCCTGGCCGGCGAGTTCGAGGAGCGCCTGGTGTACCGCAAGCGCCTGCGCCGGCGCCTCGACGACTACCAGCGCAACGTGCCACCCCACGTGCGGGCGGCGCGCCTGGCCGATGCCCACAACGACGAGATGGGCCGACCGCGCCAGTACCAGAGCGGCGGCTGGATCAGCTACGTGATCAGTGTCGCCGGCCCGGAACCCCTGGAGCTGCGCCGCGCGCCGGTCGACTACGGCCATTACCTGGGCAAACAGCTGCAGCCGGTGGCCGACGCCATCCTGCCGTTCGTGGACGACGATTTCACGGCGCTGATCGGTGGGCAGCTGGAGCTGTTCTGAATGGGCATGGCGGTGCGCCTGGCTCTCTGGCCGTCGCTCTGGCATCGTCGTGACCGCACTCACCACCCGCTGGAGCCCCGATGAGCCATCCCCTGCATGCCGAACTCGGCTGCCTGCAGATCGAACGTGTCGCCGTCGATAGCCAGGCCGCCCATATCCACCTGCGCACCGGCCAGCAGTTTTCCCTCAGGCTTGACGGCTACCTGCGCCTCGACCCCCTGTCGGCCGCGCAGCGTGACGACGCGAGGCTGGAGGACGGCGGCTTCGTCGCCAGTTGGCGGCATCATGACGCGGGGCAGTGCGACAGCATCGACCTGGCCTGGGACGAGCTGCAGGACCAGGCCCTCAGGCGTCTGCACGCAGCCGGCTGGGACCTGGAGGCCATCAGCCTGCGTGATCGTCGGTTGGTCGTGCTGTGGCGCCTGCAGGCCGATTACTACAACGGCGGCCTGATGCAGTTCTTCGCCAACTGGGGCATGCCGACCTTCGAACTGGCGCAGCAGGCGCTGACGCTGATCGGCCTGCCGGCTGCCTGCCAGGCGCTGCGCGAGCTGTATGCGGTGTTCGCCCGCCTGCAGGACGAGCCCGAGGACATCGCGCTGTGGGACATCTGCAGCTGGCTCAGCGAAGCGGAGAATGCGCGCATCGAAGCGCTGAGCGATGGCTTCGAGGCGCTGATCGGTGACCTGCCGATCCTGGCCTTGCATCATTTCCTGATCGTCGACGCCGAGCGACCGTCGGCCGATTAGCCGGAACCTCACCCTCCCAGTGAGTTCCTTACTGAACATTCGTAAGGAGGCGACCCGCCATGGCGCTCAGTGAAAAACACAAGATGCTCACCGGCGAACTCTACCTGGCCAGTGACCCGGAACTGCAGGCCGACAGCGCGGCGACCATGGCCTGGCTGGCGCGCTACAACGGCAACCTGGGGTTGTCGCCGGCCGAGCGCAACCAGGTGCTGGGCGAGCGCCTGGCGGCGGTCGGCAAGGGGGTGGTGGTGCGCTCGCCGTTTCACTGCGACTACGGCTTCAATATCAGCCTGGGCGACGGCGTGTTCATCAACTTCAACTGCGTGATTCTCGACGTGGTGGCGGTAAGCATCGGCGACAGGACGCAGATCGGCCCGGGCGTGCAGATCCTTACCGCCGACCACCCACGCGACCCGGCCGAGCGCGAATCCGGCCTGGAGTTCGGTCGGCCGGTGAGTATCGGTCGCAACGTGTGGATTGGCGCCGGGGCGCTGATCCTGCCGGGTGTGACGATTGGCGACGATGCGCTGATCGGCGCCGGCAGCGTGGTGACCCGCGACGTGCCAGCCGGTGCCACGGTGGTGGGCAATCCGGCAAGGGTTCTCTGAGCGAATGAACATGGGCTCGCCGGCAATAAAAGCGGCGAGCTTTTTGGTTATAAATAAATCATTATTTATTCTTTTTAATATTTTCTGTTCCTCAGCATAGTGAGCGCCACGCAACGACTCACCTGAGGAGCACAGCCATGAGCATCCGCCTGGGCGACATCGCCCCCGACTTCGAGCAGGACTCCAGTGAAGGCCCCATTCGTTTCCACGAGTGGCTGGGCAATCAGTGGGGCATCCTGTTCTCCCATCCGGCCGACTTCACGCCGGTGTGCACCACCGAGCTGGGTTTCACCGCCAAGCTGAAGGATGAGTTCGCCAAGCGCAACGTCAAGGCCATCGCCCTGTCCGTCGACCCGGTCGATTCGCATATCAAGTGGATCGACGACATCAACGAGACCCAGAACACCGCGGTCAACTTCCCGATTCTGGCCGATGCCGACCGCAAGGTGTCCGAGCTCTATGACCTGATTCATCCGAACGCCAACGACACCTTGACGGTGCGTTCGCTGTTCGTCATCGACCCGAACAAGAAGGTGCGCCTGACCATCACCTACCCGGCGAGTACCGGGCGCAACTTCCATGAAATCCTGCGGGTGATCGATTCGCTGCAGCTCACCGACAGCCACAAGGTGGCCACGCCCGCCAACTGGCAGGACGGCGACGAGGTGGTGATCGTGCCCTCGCTCAAGGACGAAGACGAAATCAAGCAGCGCTTCCCCAAAGGCTATCGCGCCGTGAAGCCCTACCTGCGTCTCACCCCGCAGCCCAACAAGTAAGGACGCCCCATGCTGGTGGTTTTTCTGGGCGGCAGCCCGAGCCTGAAGTCCCGCTCCAACGTGTTGCTGGGCAAGGCCAGGCAGTGGCTGCAGGCCCGTGGCGTGGAAGTGGTGACCTATCAGGTGCGCGACTTCGCAGCCGAGGATCTGCTGTTCGCCCGCTTCGACAGCCCCCGTATTCAAGGCCTGCAAGCCCATGTGGCGGCGGCCGACGGGCTGGTGGTGGCGACGCCGGTGTACAAGGCGTCGTTCTCCGGCGCCCTGAAAACCCTGCTCGACGTGCTGCCCGAGCGCGCGTTGCAGCACAAGGTGGTGTTGCCGGTGGCTACCGGCGGCAGCAACGCGCACATGCTGGCGGTGGATTACGCCCTGAAGCCGGTGTTGTCCGCGCTCAAGGCCCAGGAGGTGCTGCACGGCGTATTCGCCGATGACAGTCAGATCAGTTACACCGAGGACGGCGGCGATCTGTCGCCGGCCCTGGAACAGCGGCTGGAAGATGCCTTGCAACAGCTGATCCAGGCGCTCGATCGTCGGCCCCAGCCCATCGCGCCGGGCCTGCTGAACGAGCGATTGCTAAGCGGGCGCTGGAGCGCCTGAAGTACCCACACTCACATGTCCGGCAGTTCGCTGCCGCCCCACCTTACTAGCCCGTCAACGAGGCAGCAGGTGGCCAAACACTCAATGCAGAGGAGAGCGCCATGCGCACTGTCACCCTGCGTCGGAGTCTGGTCGCCTTGTTTGCCGCGGCCATTTCCTTCGGCGCCATTACTCACGCTCAAGCAGCGCCTGATAACAAGAGCGTCTTGCGTATCGGTTATCAGAAGTACGGCACCCTGGTGCTGCTCAAGGCCAACGGCGCGCTGGAAAAACGCCTGGCTGCCAAGGGCATCGACGTCAAATGGACCGAGTTTCCCGGCGGGCCGCAACTGCTCGAAGGCCTGAACGTCGGCTCGGTGGACTTCGGCACCACCGGCGAAACGCCGCCGGTATTCGCCCAGGCCGCCGGTGCCGATCTGCTCTACGTGGCCTTCGAACCACCTGCACCGACCAGCGAAGCGATCCTGGTACCGAAGGATTCGCCGATCAAATCGGTCGCCGAGCTCAAGGGCAAGAAGGTCGCCCTCAACAAGGGCTCCAACGTGCATTACCTGCTGGTGCGCGCCCTGGAAGAGGCCGGCCTGAAATACAGCGACATCCAGCCGGTTTACCTGCCACCTGCCGATGCCCGCGCCGCCTTCGAGCGTGGCAGCGTCGACGCCTGGGTGATCTGGGATCCCTTCCAGGCCGCTGCCGAACAGCAACTGCAGGCGCGCACCCTGGTCGACGGCAAGGGCCTGGTCAGCAACCACCAGTTCTACCTGGCGACCCGTCCCTATGCCGAGCAGCACCCGGAAGTGATCGAAGCGCTGGTCGAGGAAATCCGCGGCATCGGCGAGTGGGTCAAGGCCAATAACGAGCAGACCGTTGCCCAGGTCGCGCCGCTGCTCGGCCTGTCCGCGGACATCACCCGCCTGGCGGTGCAGCGTCAGAGCTACGGCGCCCAGCCCATCACCCCGGAGGTGGTCGAGGCGCAGCAGAAGATCGCCGACACCTTCACCGCGCTCAAGCTGATTCCCAAACAGCTGAACATCAGCGAGGTGATCTGGCACGCGCCGGCCAGCAAGGTCGCCCAGCAATAAATTCCCACCCCGCCTGTCGGGCGGGGCATTGCGATTTCCAAGGAGACCACTCCATGAGCCTCAACATCTTCTGGTTCCTGCCCACCCACGGCGATGGCCATTACCTCGGTACCTCCCAAGGGGCCCGCGCCGTCGACCACGGCTACCTGCAACAGATCGCCCAGGCCGCCGACCGCCTCGGTTTCGGTGGCGTGCTGATTCCCACCGGGCGTTCCTGCGAGGATTCCTGGCTGGTCGCCGCCTCGCTGATCCCGGTGACCCAGCGCCTGAAATTCCTCGTTGCCCTGCGCCCAGGGATCATTTCGCCCACCGTGGCGGCGCGTCAGGCGGCGACCCTGGATCGCCTGTCCGGCGGCCGCGCGCTGTTCAATCTGGTCACCGGTGGCGACCCGGACGAGCTGGCCGGCGATGGCCTTAATTTGTCCCATGCCGAGCGTTACGAAGCCTCGGTCGAGTTCACCCGCATCTGGCGCCGCGTGCTGGAAGGCGAGGTGGTCGATTACGACGGCAAACACATTCAGGTCAAGGGCGCCAAGCTGCTTTATCCGCCGGTTCAGCAACCCCGCCCGCCGCTGTACTTCGGCGGCTCCTCGGAAGCGGCCCAGGATCTCGCTGCCGAGCAGGTCGAGCTGTACCTGACTTGGGGCGAGCCGACTGCCGCGGTGGCCGAGAAGATTGCCCAGGTGCGCGAAAAGGCTGCGGCTCAGGGCCGCGAAGTGCGCTTCGGCATTCGCCTGCACGTGATCGTGCGGGAAACCAATGAAGAGGCCTGGAAGGCCGCCGACAAGCTGATCGCCCATGTCGACGACGACACCATCGCCCGCGCCCAGGCGTCCCTGGCGCGCTTCGATTCGGTCGGCCAGCAGCGCATGGCCGCCCTGCACGGCGGCAGCAAGGACAACCTGGAGGTGTCACCCAACCTCTGGGCCGGTGTCGGCCTGGTGCGCGGTGGTGCCGGGACCGCGCTGGTCGGCGATGGCCCGACGGTTGCCGAACGGGTCAAGGAATACGCCGCGCTGGGGATCGATACCTTTATCTTCTCCGGTTATCCACACCTCGAAGAATCTTATCGCGTCGCCGAGCTGCTGTTCCCCCATCTGGAGGTGAACCGCCCGGCGCTGCCGGAAGGCGCTAACTACGTGAGCCCGTTCGGTGAAATGGTCGCCAACGACATTCTGCCCAAGGCGGCTTCGGCCAGTTGAACAACGGCCGGGCGGCAGAGCCCGGCCTTCGCGATGATCGTCGAGGTACGCGATGAGCAAGACATTTTCCAACAGCCTGGCCCTGCGCCTGGCGCCCTGGGCACTGCCGGTGGCGCTGCTGGTCGCCTGGCAGGGCTCGGTGGCGCTGGGGCTGTTGTCCACGCGCATCCTGCCGGCGCCCAGCGCGGTATTCGAGGCCGGCTGGCAGCTGCTGTCCAGCGGTGAAATCTGGACGCACCTGGCGATCAGTGGCTGGCGTGCGGCGGTCGGCTTCGCCATCGGCGGTGGCATCGGCCTGGCGCTGGGCTTTATCACCGGCCTGTCGAAGTGGGGTGAGCGGCTGATCGACAGCTCGGTGCAGATGATCCGCAACGTGCCGCACCTGGCGCTGATTCCCCTTGTGATCCTGTGGTTCGGCATCGACGAGAGCGCGAAGATCTTTCTGGTCGCCCTTGGCACCCTTTTCCCGATTTACCTGAACACCTACCACGGCATCCGCAACGTCGACCCGGCGCTGGTGGAAATGGCGCGCAGCTATGGCCTGTCCGGCTTCGCCCTGTTCCGTCAGGTGATCCTGCCCGGCGCGCTGCCGTCGATTCTGGTCGGCGTGCGCTTCGCCCTCGGCCTGATGTGGCTGACTCTGATCGTCGCCGAGACCATTTCCGCCAGCAGCGGCATCGGTTACCTGGCGATGAACGCCCGCGAATTCCTGCAGACCGACGTGGTGGTACTGGCCATTCTGCTCTACGCCGTGCTCGGCAAGCTGGCCGACGTGGCTGCGCGTGGCCTCGAACGTGCCTGGTTGCGCTGGCACCCGGCTTATCAGGGAGCGGCTGCGAAATGAATGCGCCATTGAATGTTTTGCATGACATCAAACGAGGCACCCCGCTGACCATTCGCGGCATCCGTAAATCCTTCGGTGAGCGTGAGGTGCTCAAGGGTATCGACCTGACCATTCCGGCCGGCCAGTTCGTCGCCGTGGTCGGCCGCAGCGGTTGCGGCAAGAGCACCTTGCTGCGCCTGCTCGCCGGCCTCGATCAACCGACTGGCGGTGAACTGCTGGCCGGCAACGGGTCGTTGGCCGCCAGCCGCGACGATACCCGGCTGATGTTTCAGGAGGCGCGGCTGCTGCCCTGGAAGCGGGTGATCGACAATGTCGGCCTGGGCCTCACCGGTGACTGGCGGCCCAAGGCCCAGCAGGTGCTGGAAGCCGTGGGCCTGGCCGATCGCGCCAACGAGTGGCCGGCCGCGCTGTCCGGCGGCCAGAAGCAACGCGTCGCCCTGGCCCGGGCACTGATCCACGAACCACGCCTGCTGCTGCTCGATGAACCGCTGGGTGCCCTGGATGCGCTGACCCGTATCGAGATGCAGCAACTGATCGAAGGGCTGTGGAAAAAGCATGGCTTCACCGTGCTGCTGGTCACCCACGATGTCAGCGAAGCGGTGGCCACGGCGGACCGGGTGATCCTTATCGAAGACGGCGAGATCGGCCTCGACCTAGAGGTGAACCTGCCGCGCCCCCGCCATCGCGGCTCCGCCTACCTGGCCGAGCTGGAAGCCGATGTGCTCAACCGTGTGCTGCAAATCCCTGCGCTGCCGGCGCAGCCCGACCCGGTTTCACCCCTGCCGACCCAGCTGCGCTGGGCGCTCTAACCCTGACTCGAAGCCCGTTGTGGGCACCTTACGACCCCTGGAGATCTAGCCATGACCATCAAAGCCATCAACGTTCGCAACCAGTTCAAGGGCACCATCAAGGAAATCGTCGAAGGCGATGTGCTGTCGGAAATCGACGTGCAGACCGCCGCCGGCATCGTCACCTCGGTGATCACCACCCGTTCCGTACGCGAGCTGGAACTGGGGGTGGGCAGCGAAGTGATCGCCTTCGTGAAGTCCACCGAAGTGTCGATCGCCAAGCTCTGATTGCTGCAGTTAACAGTTTGTGGGAGCGGGCCGTGCCCGCGAAAATTCGCGCGCATGGCGCGCTCCCACAGGCTGTTGCCTTGGCTTCCCTTCTCGCTTGATCACAAACTCGCTGTGAGAAAGGCTGACATCGCACTCTTCGCCTGCAGGAACATTGTGTGGGAGCGGGCGGGGTCGCCTAGGCCATGCCCGCGAAAAATCGCGGGGGCGCCTTCCGCCCATAGGTGACCTGCAGTCGAACAACCCCAAATAGAAAAGCCGGCATATACGCCGGCCTTTCTCATCCCTACCGCTGAATCCCTAGCGCTCTTCGCGCAGCTTGGCCATCTGCCGCTCCAGCAGCGCCGGGTACGGGTCGAGCAGGCGCTCGACGCAGCTGGCGCCCTCGGGGCTGGCGATGGCGCGGATGCGTGCACGCTGGCGCAGGGTGGCATCTTCGCCGACGCGGCGCTCGACCAGCAGCAGGTTGCGGCTGTGCTGGGAGAGGGCCAGGGCATCCTGGGCGGTTTCGCTGAGCAGCAGGTCACCCTGACTCAACCCCTGCAGGCCTTCGCCGAGGGTCAGGCCCAACTGCAGGTGCAGGGTGATGCCGCTGTCGGCCACCTCGATCTGCAGGGCATGGCCGAGGGCGCGCAGCAATTCGCCACAGCAGATGGCGTGGGTCAGGTAGTCGTCGCCGCTGGTGTCGTGGTGGAACAGCATCAGGCTGCTGCCGTCGTTGAGGGTGTGCAGCTCGGCCTTGTAGAGCGTCGCCGCCTTGTCCAGGCAGCCGCGATAGCTTTCCAGCAACTCCATCAGGCGCGTGCGCGGCAGGCGACGCAGCTGTTCCTGGGCGCCCAGTTGCACGGCCAGCACGGCGCTCTTGCGGGGCGCCAGCGGGGCTGCAGGTGCAGGCTTGGCCGGGCTGTCCTCGTCGTCGTACAGATCGGCGAAGGCATCGTCGTCATGCTCGTCACGGCGACGGCTCGGCGGATCGTAGTCGTCCTCGCTGTCGAAGCGGCTGTCGCGCAGGTCGCGCATCGCGAAGGTCGGGGCGGCGCGCTCGTCACGCTGATCGTGATCCGCGCGGTCGTCGTCGAGGAACTCCTCGCCCAGGTCATCGAGGTCGTCGAATTCCGGCTCGGGTTCAGGTTCCGGCTTCTCGGGGGCCAGGCGTGCCTGGAGCTGGCGGGCCAGGTCGCCGATCTCGTCCTGGCGGTTACCGCCCGGGGCGTAATCGTCCGGGTCGCGCAGCCACACGCGCATCTGCATCAGCGGCGTGGAGATCTGCCGGCCCAGGCGCAGGCTCAGCGACAGGGTCAGGGCCAGCAGGATCAGGCTGAGAATGCCCATGCTCTGCAGGCTGATGGTCATCGGCTGTTCGAACTGCTGCATGTCCAGGCTGATGCGCAACTGCCCGGCCATCACCTCCTGAAAGGTGATGGGTGTCGAATACAGGCCTTCGGTTTCGCCGAGCATGCTCTTGCTCGGGCGCGTACCGGCTTCGGCGAGAATGCGGTTATCCACGCTGTAGATCGCCGCGTGGGCCACCAGCGGGTTCTTCACCAGGTTGTTGAGCAGCACGTTGAGGCTGAGGATGTCGTTGGACACCAACAGCTCGGTGGCCGAGGCGGCCGTCTGGGTGATCAGGCTGCTGCCCAGCGCTTCGGCCTGCTGCTGCATGGCCTGCTTGAACTGCATGCCGATCACCCAGGCATAGATCACCAGCGCCATGGCCACCAGCAACAGGCTGTGACTGACGATGCGCAATGCCAGCGGCACGCGACGTTGGCGCAGTGCACGAAAGAGCAGGAGGAAGAAATTGTCGGGCTTTACGGGGGCGGGCCGGTTCACAGAGCTCGGCTCTCGTTGACTGGAGGTGGCGCGCAGTATAGCGAGCGGCCCGCACAGGGCAAAGCGCCGCGCGTGCCCGCGGGGTGCCGAAATGGTTAGAATGTGCGTTTTTTCACCGGCCCTGCTGCACATTGCCGTTCGGCAGACCGTTCATAGTCCTGCGAGCCCCGGAGTACGCCTTGCGCCAAATCGTCCTGATCAACGTTACCGGTGAAGATCGGCCCGGCCTCACGGCAGCCGTTACCGGCGTGCTGGCCCAGGCTGGCGTGAACATCCTCGACATCACCCAGGCCGCGGTGCACGGCACCTCGTCGCTGGGCATCCTGATCGACGTGGCCGATGGCGCGTCGCTGCCGGCTCTCTCCAAGGACCTGCTGGGCGCCGCCCAGGCGCTGGGCCAGCAGGCGCGTTTCACCCAGGTCGATGAAGCCGGTTACCGGCGTTGGGTCGAGGGGCAGGGTAACGAGCGCCATATCGTCACCTTGCTGAGCCGTCAGGTCAGCGCCGAGCAGGTGCAGCGCGTCAGCGCGCTGAGCGCCGAGCAGGGCCTGGCTATCGAACGTATCGAGCGATTGTCCCTGCCGGTGGCGCTGGATGGGCAGCCGGGCAACGCCTGCATCGAGTTCTCCCTGCGCGGGTCGCCGGGCGACGCCGCCGCGCTGCGCGCCGAGTTCCTGCGTGCGGCCGACGAACTGAACGTGGACATCGCCTTCCAGGCCGATTCGCTGCAGCGCCGCCACCGCCGTCTGGCGGTGTTCGACATGGACTCGACACTGATCGAAGCCGAAGTGATCGACGAGCTGGCCAAGGCCGCGGGTATCGGCGACAAGGTGTCGGCGATCACCGAGCGGGCGATGCGCGGTGAGCTGGATTTCCGCGCCAGCTTCAAGGAGCGCCTGGCGCTGCTCAAGGGGCTGGACGTCGGTGTGCTGGACGAGATCGGTGCCTCGCTGCGCCTGACCGAAGGCGCCGAGAAGCTGTTCGCCGAACTCAAGCGCCTGGGCTACAAGACCGCCATCCTGTCCGGCGGCTTCACCTATTTCGCCAAGCAGCTGCAGGCCAGGCTGGGCATCGACTACGTGTTCGCCAACGAGCTCGCGGTGGTCGATGGCAAGGTCACCGGCGTCGCCGTCGAGCCGATCGTCGATGCCCAGCGCAAGGCCGATCTGCTGCGCGAACTGGCGCACAAGGAAGGCTTGCAGCTGGAGCAGACCATCGCCGTGGGCGACGGCGCCAATGACCTGCCGATGCTGGCCATCGCCGGCCTGGGCGTGGCATTCCGCGCCAAACCGCTGGTCAAGCAATCGGCCAGGCAGGCGATCTCGACCCTGGGCCTGGATGGCGTCCTGTATCTGCTGGGTGTGCACGAGCGCGACTTGCAGCGCTAAGAGCCTGTTCACGATCTTTGTGCGCATGAAGCGGCAACTACAAGGCAAAAGCGGCCGCTCCCAGCGTAGGGTGGACAACGCTCTTTTTGTCCACCATTGCGATCGCGGAGCGGTGGACGGGTAAAGCGTCGTCCACCCTACGAAAGGCCACTTGCGCCACCTAGCTGCCAAAATCGACGAACTTGGGCTGAAAGATTATGACCAGGTTCTAAGGTATTTGAGGCGGGAGCGGGGCAGCCGGGCTGCTCCGCCGATCAATCGTCCGACGAGAAGTTGTAGTCCATCGACTGGCTCGGGCCCTGCAGGTAGTAGCCCTGGATATAGTTGGTGCCCGCCTGCCACAGGGTGGCCAGCACGCTGGCCGATTCCACGAACGGCACGATGGTCAGCTTGGCCTGGCTGTGCAGGCTGGCCAGCATGGTTTTCAGGGTTTCCTGGTTGGCCGGATCGTTCAGCTCCTTGGTGAAGGAGCCGTCCACCTTGACGAAGTCGACCGGCAGGTGACGCAGGGTGTTGAACGGGTTCAGGGCGCAGCCGAACTGGCTGAGCGCGAGGTGGCAATGCAGGTCCTTGAGGCCCTGGGCCAGGGCCTTGGCCTGCTTCAGGTAGGTGATCGCATCCGGCTCGCTGAACTGGAACACCAAGGCGTCGGACGGCAACCGTGCGGCTTTCAGCGCCACGCTCAGCCACGGCAGCAAGGTCGGGTCCTGCAGGCTGGCGCTGGACAGGTGCACGAACAGGCGTGTCGCGTGGCCCTTGGCGCGGTGATCGGCGAGCAGCTTGATCGAGCTGAGGATCACCCAGCGGTCGATCTTCTCGCCCATGCCCGACTCCCTGGCCACGGCGAGGAATTCATCCGGCGGCACTTCCTGGCCGGACGGGCTGAGCAGGCGCAGCAGCACCTCGTAATGTTCGTGCTCGTCGCCACGCAGGCTGATGACCGGCTGGAACAGCAGGCGGAAGCTGTTCTGTTCCAGCGCCTGCTGCACCATGGCCACCACGCTGCCACGGTTGGCGGCGGCCGCCAGCTCCGCGGCCGGGTCGAACAGCTTGAGGGTGCCCGGCTCGTCCAGCTGGTCGGCGCAGCGCTGGGCCCGGTCGATGACTTCCCCGGCCTTGGGCGTGGTGTCGTTGAGGCCGGCGACGCCGATCGACAGCGTGGTCTGCGCGGTGCGCCCGTTGATATCGAACAGGTGCGCTTCGGCCTTCTTCAGCAGCGCTTCGAGCAGCGGGCGTTGCTGCTGCGGTGACAGGCCGGTCTGCAGGACGGCGAACACGTCGTCGCCAAAGCGCGCCAGTTGCGCCTCCTGGGGGAAGTGGGCGCGTAGCAGGGCGGCCAGGTCGGTGAGCAACAGGTCGATGGCGCCCAGGCCCATGTCGGCGAGCAGCGCGGCGTAGCGGTCGACGCGTATGTAGGCCAGACTGGCCGGCTGCTCGTCGTGGACGGCGTGGTGGGCGGCGTTGTCCATCAGCTCGAGGAAGTGGCTGCGGTTGTACAGGCCGGTGACCAGATCCAGGCTGCTGATCTCGCGCAGCTTTTCTTCCAGCTCGGCATTGGCGGTCTCGGCACGGATCACCACCTGAATGCACGGCTCGCCATCGTAGGCCGCCGGCGACAGGGTGATGCGCGCCGGAAAGCTGCTGTCGTCGGTGCGCACGCCGGCGCAGCCGAGTTCATGCTTGTCCATCTGCTGATGGTTCTTCAGGAAGTCCTTGAAGGCAGCCTGATCGCTGGCGCCGATCAGGTCGATCATCGGCAGGCCTTCGAGCTCCTCGGCGTCATCGAAGCCGAACAGCTCCAGGTAGGCGCGGTTGGCATAGATATGCATGCCATCGTGTACGTAGGCGATGGCATCGACCGAGCTGTCGAGCAGCAGCTGGCAACGTTTCTCGGCTTCACGCAGGGCCACTTCGGCGGCGCGGCGGGCGCGGCGTTCCTCAAGGTTGACCAGTTCGCGGCGGGCGACCAGTACCAGGCGCTCGTCCTCGCCTTGCGGCAGGGCGTCCTGGGCACCGAGCATCAGCGCCTCGGTGACGCTGTCCGGTTCGTTGTCGGCCAGCAGCAGGATCACCGGGATGTCCTTGCCCTGGTGGCGGATGCAGGCGAGCGCGTCGTGGGGATCCAGGCAGTCACTCGCCGGCGAGCAGATCAGCAGGTCCCAGGCGTGCTTGAGGGCGTCGAGCAGGTCTTCGCTGGAGACCACGCGGTGTACGCGGGTGGCATTACCGGCATTGCGGAACAGGCTGACGAGACGCTCGGCCTCGTTCTGCGAGTCTTCGAGAATCAGCAGGCGGATGGTTTTCTTTTCGATGGCCATTAGCGAAGTCGAATCTGCGATAGAACAGCAGAAGAGGGCGGGAAATTAAGGGTTTCCCGGCAATCTACAGCGACTTCCAGAGTGAGTCAAAGTCTTCCTCCCCGGCTGGGCGCTGGGTGCCGGAGGCTGTGACGGAGGTCGCGTGATCCGTGGTTTTCTGCTCCAGATCGTGGTACTCGAACTGGCTGAAACTGCCGGTGCTGACCTGCTTCTGGCTGAGCACCGCACGGCGCTCCTTGCCATTGATGTTGATCAGCACCTTGCTGCCTTCCTGGAACGGCAGGCGCGGGGTGATCAGCGTGGCCGGCCGGGAGATGGCGGCGATTTCCGGCAGCAGCAGGGCGCGCAGGTACTGGCTGTTCTGCTCGGCCTTGCGCACCAGTTGCAGGCCACAGGATTGCGCGTGGGGGGCGATCAGCTCGATGCCCATCTGCGTGCCGCCACCGCGTACCTGGCGGATCCAGCGCACCACGGCGACGCTCCAGCCCTGCTGGGGGTTGTCGCGGATGCCGAGAATCTCGCCGGCCTGCAGCTGGCTGGGCACTTCCTTGGGCCACGACAGGCAGTAGCCGCCGGGGCTGTGGTTGACGATGGCCAGCACGAAGGTCGGGTAGTTTTCACCTGCGTTGGCTTGTTCATCCTGCTCGGACGCGGGCTTGGGGTATTCGATTTCTTCGAAGGGCAAGCCATTGTCCCAGTCGTTGACCCGGCGTGCGTCGTGGGCGCTGGCCCAGACGTCGGGCTCGCCGCTCAGTGGCTTGAACGAAGCGGTGGTGTCGACCTGCTGCTTGAGAATCTCGCTGAATGCGCGGCCATTGGCCAGGTAATAGTTCAGGGCGCTCATGCCGATGCACAGGGTCATGCTGCCGGTACCCTGGGTGCGCTGGAAGGTGCGCTCGGAAATATCGCCCCAGGCCGCGGCGGCGTGCTGCAGCATGTCCACGCTGAAGCCTTCGGGCACCGGCAGGCGCGAGCGGGGACGCTCTTCGGGGAGCAGCGCCAGGTGATCCTTGATGGCGTTGACCAGCGGGGTCGGATCGATACCCAGGGCGCCCTGCAGCTCGCTCGGCTGGAACAGCGAAGTGTAGCGGGGCGGGCCATCCAGCTGCGGCGCCACGGCAAAGATGCTGCTCGGCTGGCCGCCGGCCTGCAGGTTGACCAGCGTGCTCCAGGCCTCCAGCGCTTCGGCGAGGCGGGCGATGGCGCTCTGGCGCATCTGGTTGCAGCGCGAGCAACCGATCAGCAGGGCGACGATGTAACCCTGTTCGACGCTCAGCCCTTGGGTATGGCGGGCCAGCGGGTCGCGAATCACCACCTTGTGCAGCTCGTGGCGCCGGGCGATCAGGTAGAGCTGGTGCAGCTCCAGCCAGAGGCCTTCGGGCACCGGGCAATACAGCTGGCTGGTACGGATCAACGGGCCGTTGAGGCTGTGCACGGCCCGCTGCAGGGCCATGCCGAGCAGCGCGTTGCGCTCGCGATTCGGCTGCGCGGCCAGGCGCGAGATGATCAACTTGTAGCCGATGGCCAGGTGGTTCTGCAGCGCCTGGCAGAGGTTGGCGACCTTGCGCGGGCGCTCATCGAGCACGATGGCCTGGTTGAGAAAGTGGCGCTCCAGGTGCTGGCAGACGAAATACACCTCGGGGCGCAGCAGCTCGAGCAACTGGATGCGGTTGTCAGACGGGGTCAGCAACTGGTTGAGCTCGATCAGCGCCTGGTACAGCTGCCGGGCGGTTTCGCCGATATTGGCCTTGGGCAGGCCGGCGATCCAGCGTTTCAGGTCGCGTGGCGTGGCGTCGCAGAAAGTCAGGCCCTGCTTGGTCGGCGTCGGGACGCGGAGCAAAAGGTGGGGGCTCTGTTTATCCATCTAGCTTCGTTACTCCAGCGCCAGCATTCGAGCGATTCATTCGTTAGGGGTGAAGCGACTCTAGCAGCATCCGGCCATCATCGCAGCCTTTGCCGCGCCACGGGCCGGGGCTGCGGGACGGGGGCGCGGTTCACTGGCCGAGCAGTTGGCCCATGCGCACCGGGCTGTTGGCACCCAGTTCCTCGGCCCATTTCACCTGCTCGGGGCCGAACAGCACGATAGCCGTGGAACCCAGTTTGAAGCGGCCCAGCTCGGCGCCTTTTTCCAGGCTGATCGGTGCCCGCGCGGCTTCGTCGTAGCGCACGGTCTTCAACTCGCGCTTGGGCGGCGTGATCAGCCCGGCCCATACGGTTTCGATGGAGGCGACGATCATCGCGCCGACCAGCACCACGGCCATCGGCCCGCGTTCGGTGTCGAACAGGCACACCACGCGCTCGTTGCGGGCGAACAGCTCGGGTACGTTTTCCGCGGTGGTCTGGTTCACCGAGAACAGCCGGCCCGGCACGTAGATCATCTCGCGCAGGGTGCCGGCCAGCGGCATGTGCACGCGGTGATAGTCCTTGGGCGACAGGTACACGGTGGCGAAGTCGCCGCCCATGAAGGGGGCGGCGCGCGCGCTGTCGCCGCCCAGCAGTTCGGTCACGCTGTAGCTGTGGCCCTTGGCCTGGAACACCCGGCCATGTTCGATGCGGCCCAGCTGGCTGATCGCACCGTCGGCGGGGCACAGAACGGCACCGGGCTGGTTGTCCAGCGGCCGCGCGCCTTCTTTCAGGGCACGGGTGAAGAAGGCGTTGAAGTGCTCGTAGGCGGTGAGGTCTTCGACCTGTGCCTCGCTCATGTCGACCTGGTACTGCCTGGCGAACCAGCCGATCAGGCGATTCTTGAACCAGGCAGCGCGGCACTCCGCGGCGCAGCCGATCAGGCGCGACAGCAGGTGGTGCGGGGTCAGGTGCTGGCTGAGGATAAACAGGCGTTCTTTCATCGTTATTCCTTGGCTGCCCGGCGATGCATGCCGGGCATATGAGAATGGACAGTCAGGTCGAGCTCAACGTTCGACAGGTGTGTCGGGCAGGTTGCCCCACTCGCCCCAGGAGCCGGCGTAGGCCTTGACCCGCGGGTAGCCCAGGGCCTTGGCGACCAGGTAGGTGAAGCCGGAGCGGCGATGGCTCTGGCAGTGGGTGATGATTTCCTTGTCGGCGCTCAACCCGCGCTGCGCGAGCAGTTCGGCGATGTTCTGGCGAATGCGCAGGCCGCGGGCGGGGTCCATGCCGGCGGTCCACTCGAAGTTGATCGCGCCGGGGATGTGCCCACCCCGAGCTGCCTGCACCTTTTCGCCGCGGTACTCTTCGGCCGAGCGTGCGTCCCAGATGGCCAGGTCGGCGGCGCCCAGGCGCGACTGCAGGTAGCTGGCGCTGGCCGTCGGCTCCTCGCTGAGCGACAGCGAGACCGGCGTGCGTTGCGGCGCAGGCGTGTCCTGGCTCAGCGGCCGGTCTTCGGCTTCCCAGGCCGTCAGGCCGCCATTGAGGAAGTGATAACGCGAGTGACCGATCACGTCCAGCAGCCAGATGAACCGACCGGCCCAGCCACCACCCTCGTCGTCGTAGACCACGTAGGTCGCTTGTGGGTGATGGCCCAGCTCGCTGAACAGCTGCTCGAGCTGCGCCTGGTCGGGCAGCAGGCCGAGTGCCGGCGGCTTGCCGGACTGGGTGCGTTTGCCGTCGACGAAGCGGGCACCGGGAATGTGGCCGTCCAGATAACGCGAGTGGCTGCTCAGGTCGACCAGGATCAGCTCGGGCGCTTGCAGTCGCGGGGCGAGATCCGCCGGCTCGATGACCAGCGGCAGTTCGTCGAAGGCTGTCATACAGGCCTCGTTGGCGGAATTGAGAGCGCGATTGTAGCGCAGAAGAATGGCGGAAAACGGCGGTGCTCAACGCTGACGTTTGCTGAAGGTGTCCAGCGCGCGCTCGATGCATTGCGTGGTCTTGGTGAAAGCCTGCACGACGGTGTCGCCGATCGGCTGGCCACCCTGGTCGGCGAACAGCAGCATCACCACCCGTTCGTTGCTGGCCAGGGAGCGAATCAGCAGGTGTTCGCTGGGCAGCAGGGCTTTCAGGTCGCCGGGCAGCAGGGCGGAAAATTGCGCGATATTGGCCGGTGTCAGGCGCAGTTGCGCGGGCTTCTGCAGCAGGCGACGCAGCACCTGGCTTTGCGCCGGGTCGAGGGTCAGGCCGCTGGCGCTGGCGGCCACGCCGGCGTGCTGCTGCAGCTGCAGGCGCGTGTGGGTGCGGTCGGCGAGCAGCATCACCACCCGTGACATGCCGGCGGCCTGCACCGCCTGGCGGGCGCAGGTGGTGAGTTGCTGCACATTGTTGAATGCCGAGGGCTGGGCGAGCAGTTGGGTGCACAGTTGCCGCCAGTCAGCCACCTGCGGCGCGGGCGCCGGCTTGCGCGGTTGAAAGTGGCGGGCATGCCACGGCCACAGCAGGGCTTCGGCGGGGTGCCAGAGACCGACGGTATCCAGCTGCCGTGCGCTGTGCGCCGCGTTCTGGTGGATCTGCTGTTGCAGGTCGGCCAGCGGCAACTGCAGGTACAGGCTGTTGAGCCCGTGCCAGCGCCTGGTGTGGATGCCGCTCCAGGCGTTGTGGGCCGATACGGCGATCACGTTGGCCAGCAGGATGCTGTTGGCGGGCTGGGTGAGCCAGCGCTGCAGGGCCGGGTCGGCGTCCAGCTCCTGCTGCTGGCGCAGCGGCTCATCATGGCGACGCGCCAGGTACAGGGCCTTGCCCAGCAGCCGACGGTCATCGATAAGCAGGCGATAGCCCTGGACGATCCAGGCCGGCAGCCGCCAGCGCTCGGCCAGCGCCAGGCACAAGTCGAACAGCGAAACGCCGAGCATGTCGCGCTCGACCTTGACCGGCGGCTTGCCGTCTATCAGCACCCGCTGTTCCCAGGCCTCGAACAGATGGGGGTGGGCGGCCAGCAGGGCCCACACCGGCGACAGAAACAGCAGGCTGCCCCAGTGGATTTCCTGCCACAGGCGCGCCAGGCGTGCGGCGAACAAGCCATTGGCCTGGTAGGCGGCGTGCTGGCTGATCAGCTGGATCTGCCGAAGCGGCACGGGGATGTCGGCGAGCGCCCGGGCGGGCAGGCGAGCCAGCAACTCTTCGGCGCGCTTGAGGCCCAGGCGGGTCAGTGCCGTTTCCAGGCTTTCTGCCGCTTCACCCAGGGCGCTACCCTTGCTGTTGGCCTCGCGCAGCACGCTGAGCACCAGTGCCGGGCTGTCCTGCATCAGGTCGGCGATTTCGCGCAGCGAGCGGCGGCTGTCACCCAGGGCGCGGCGAACCTGCTGGTGATGATCGGCCGCGATGGGCAATAGCTGCCCATCCAGCTGCTTGAGCCAGGCCTCGAGGGTGCGCGGTAACGGCGTGCTTGCGACCATGGGGGTGTGCCAGAATGGCTTTTTTTAGACTTAACTGACTATAGTCTGGCGCATATCTTCCGATAAGTAGAAGGGGATTCGCGCGGTCGCCCTTTCTTTTCACCTGCTCAAGTTTTCCTTCTATGGCCAAAATCATCGGCATCATCGTTGTATTCGCTTGCGTACTCGGCGGTTTCGTCGCGTCCGGGGGCAAGATCATGGCACTGGTCCACCCCTTCGAGGTGCTGATCATCGGCGGGGCTGCCCTGGGCGCCTTCCTGCAGTCCAACCCGGGCAGCATGTTCATGACCGTCTTCAAGAAGTCCTTGAAGATGTTCAAGTCGCGCTTCACCCACGACTATTATCTGGAAGTGCTGCGCCTGCTCTACGAGATCCTCAACAAGGCGCGTCGCGAGGGCATGATGGCCATTGAGGCCGACCTCGAAGACCCGGCGGCGAGCCCGATCTTCAGCAAGTATCCGGCGGTGCTGGGTGACGAGCGAATGGTCGCGTTCATCTGCGATTACCTGCGCATCATGTCCTCGGGCAACATGGCGCCCCATGAGCTGGAAGGCCTGTTCGACATGGAACTGGTGGGCCTCAAGGAGGAGCTGGAGCATCCTGCCCACGCCGTGGCGAAGGTCGCCGACGGCATGCCGGCGATGGGGATCGTTGCCGCGGTACTGGGGATCGTGATCACCATGTCGATCCTGGCCGAAGCGGATAACGCCCAGATCGGTGAAAAGGTCGGCACCGCGCTGGTCGGTACCTTTCTCGGCATTCTCGCCTCCTACGGCTTCTTCGGCCCGCTGGCCGGTGCCCTCGAGCACGACGCCAAGGAAGAGTTGAACGTCTACGAGGCCATCAAGGCCGGCCTGGTGGCATCCGCCTCCGGCATGCCGCCGACGCTGGCCGTGGAGTTTTCGCGCAAGACCCTGTATCCGGCGCATCGCCCAAGCTTCAGCGAGCTTGAACAGGCCATGCGCGGAAGCTAAGTACCATGGAAAACAACCAGCCGATTATCGTCAAACGGGTCAAAAAGGTTGCCGGCGGCCACCACGGTGGCGCCTGGAAGATCGCCTTTGCCGACTTCGCCACGGCGATGATGGCCTTCTTCATGGTGATGTGGCTGATGTCCTCGGCCACCCCCGAGCAGAAAAAGCTGATTTCCGGTTACTTCAAGGACCCCATCGGCTTTTCCGAGAGCGCCAGCCCCTACGTGATCGATCTGGGTGGCTCGCCGACGCCGTCGCCGGACCGCACCCTCAACGAGCAGCCCCAGGAATCACCGGGCGACCAGGCCGATACCGATCCCAAGGACCCCGCCGAGCTGGATGCCGAGCAGGCCGAAGCCAAGGCCGAGGAGGTCGAGCGCGAGCGCCTGGAGTTGCTGTTGCAGGAGTTGCAGAACAAGGTCGAACTGGACCCGCAGTTGCAGCGCTTCAAGGATCAGATTCTCTTCGAGATCACCCAGGACGGCCTGCGCATCCAGATCGTCGACGCCGAGAACCGGCCGATGTTCGCCCTCGGCAGCGCGCAGTTGCAGCCGTATTTCGAGGACATCCTGTTCGCCCTGACCGACACCATCAAGGCGGTACCCAACAAGATCAGCATCAGCGGGCATACCGATGCCAAGCCTTTTGCCGGGGCGGGTGGCTTCGGCAACTGGGAATTGTCGGCCAACCGCGCCAACGCGGCGCGGCGCGTGCTGATCGCGGCGGGCTACGACGACGCCCAGGTGGCGAGGGTGGTCGGCTATGCGTCGTCGGCACTGTTCGACCGTGACGATCCGTTCAACCCGGTCAACCGGCGTATCGATATCGTGGTGCTGAACAAGAAGGCGCAGCGCGACATCGAGGGCGAGCAGAGCGGCGGCGCGCTGGCGCCCGATCCCGCACCGGCGGGTGGCGCAGGGGCAGCGCCAGCCGGCGAGCCGCTGTCCAATGACCAGTTGCGCGAACGGCTGAATATCTTCGAGGATGGCGCGCTGAAGGTGGATCAGCCGGCCGAGTGATCGGCCAGCGCTCCGGCGTGCCGGCCGATCAGTACTCCGGTTCCGGCAGGCTGGCCAGGATGTGCCGGTAGCTGTTCATCCGCTGCGGTTGAATCCGCCCCTCTTCAAGCGCCTTAAGTAGCGCGCAGCCGGGCTCGCGGTCGTGCTTGCAGTCGCGGAAGCGGCAATGGCCGAGCAGGTCGGCGAACTCGATGAAACCCGCCTCCACATCGTCACGGCTGACGTGGCCGAGGCCGAACTCGCGGATGCCCGGTGAGTCGATCAGCTGGCCGCCGCCGGGGAAATGGAACAGGCGCGCGGTGGTGGTGGTGTGGGTGCCCTTGCCGGTCAGTTCCGACAGCGCGCCGACCCGGGTGTCGACGCCCGGCAGCAGGCTGTTGACCAGCGACGACTTGCCGACGCCCGACTGGCCCACGAACACGCTGATGTTGCCGTCGAGCTGCTTCTTGAGCTGCTCCATGCCGTCGCCTTCCAGTGCCGAGACTTCCAGCAGTGGGTAACCCAGCTGGCGATAGACGCCGAGCAGGGCATTGAGGGCGGTTTCGTTCTGCGCGTCGATCAGGTCGGCCTTGTTGAGCAGCAGCAGCGGGCGAATGCCGGCGTGCTCGGCGGCGACCAGGTAGCGGTCGATCAGGTTGGCATGGGGCTCGGGCAGTGGCGCAAAGACGATGACGATCAAATCGACGTTGGCCGCCACCGGCTTCAGCTGGCCACGGGTATCCGGGCGGCACAGCTCGGTGTCGCGGGGCAACTGGGCGACGATCACGCCATTGCCCTGGTTGCCCGGGCGCCACACCACGCGGTCGCCGGTGACCAGCGTCGGCAGGTTGGCGCGCAGGTAACAGCGGAACACCTGGCCGTCGAGCTCGCCGTCGGTGGCCTCGACTTCCACCTGCACGCCGAAGTGGGCGATCACCAGGCCGGTCTGCTCCGGGCCCAGGTCGCCCCCTTCCAGGGTTTCCACCATGCGCGATTCGCGCTTGGCGGCGCGTGCGGCGCGTTCACCCTGGATCTTTTCGATGCGCCAGTTTTGCCGGCGGTTGAGTTGGCGTTTGGCCATGGGGCTTCCGAGTCGTGCTGCGCTTGAAATGGCAGCGATTCTAGCATGCCTGAAGAAGCGGCAATTTGCGGATGCTAGACTGCCCAACCGTCTTCCAGCGAGCCCTGTCGGCATGGCTGCTTCTTATCGCGCGTTGCACCGCCTGGGCGAACGCTATCCTGCCTTATTGGCCTTGCTTATCCAGCTGGTGGTCACCCTGGCCATGGGCGTGGCGATCATTGCTGCTGCCCGGCTATTGGAGTGGCGTGCCAGTCCTTTGGCCGCCGGTTTGCTGCACGGCCTGCTCTGCGCCAGCCTGGCGCGCTGGCTGGGCCTGTCGCGCTGGTGGTGGTGGCTGAACCTGCTGTTCGTGCCGGGGCTGCTGCTGGCCAGCGGCGCGCCCTTGCCCTCGTGGCTGTTCCTGCTCGGGTTTGTGCTGTTGTTGTTGCTCAACTGGAACAGTTTCGGCGAGCGCGTGCCGCTCTACCTGACCGGCGCCGGCACGCGCCATGAACTGGCGCGCCTGCTGGAGGGGCGTGGTGAGCGCTTCGGCTTCGTCGACCTGGGCTGCGGCCCGGCCGGCACCTTGCTCTGGCTGGCGCGGCGTTTTCCACAGGCGCAGTTCACGGGGGTGGAAACCGCGCCGCTCTCCTTCGCCATCGCCTGGCTGCGTTGCCTCGGCCAGGGCAATTGCCGGATTCGCTACCAGAACCTGTGGCGCACCGAGCTGGGCGCCATGGACGTGGCCTACTGCTTTCTATCGCCCGCGCCCATGCCCGCGCTGTGGGACAAGGCCCGTGTCGAGCTGCCGCAGGGCGCCTGGCTGATCAGCAATACCTTCGAGATTCCCGGCGTGGTGCCGCAGCGTGTGGTGGAACTCGGGGACTGGCGCGATTCACGCCTGCTGCTCTGGGAGATTGGCTAGAATGACGAACCCAAAGAGGAGCGCAGCATGCAGAACCCAGAGAATCTGATCTGGATCGACCTGGAAATGACCGGCCTCGATCCCGAGACGGACGTCATCATCGAGATGGCGACCATCGTCACCGACAGCGAACTCAACGTGCTGGCCGAAGGCCCGGTGATCGCCGTGCACCAGAGCGACGAGCGCCTGGCGGCGATGGACGAGTGGAACACCCGCACCCATGGCGAGAGCGGCCTGACCCAGCGCGTGCGCGACAGCAAGATCAGCCAGGCCGAAGCCGAGGCGCAGACCATCGCCTTTCTGGAAAGGTGGGTGCCTAAGGGCAAGTCGCCGATCTGCGGCAACAGCATCGGCCAGGATCGCCGCTTCCTCTACAAGTACATGCCGGCGCTGGAAGCCTACTTCCACTACCGCTACCTGGATGTCTCGACCCTGAAGATCCTCGCTGAACGCTGGGCGCCGGGCGTCAAGGAAGGCTTCGTGAAGACCGGTACTCACCAGGCGCTGGACGACATCCGCGAGTCCATCGCCGAGCTCAGGTACTACCGCCAGCACCTGCTCAAGGTCTGATCACTCCTGGCGCTGGGCGTGCTGCGCCAGCGCCCACTGCACATGCTCGCGCACCAGCTCCGACGGATAGTCGCGACGCGCCTGCAGCGCTTCCAGTACCGGAATGCTCGACGGCGCGTTGCCCAGGCCGACGGCCAGGTTGCGCAGCCAGCGCTCGTACCCGGCGCGGCGCAGCGGTGAGCCTTCGGTGCGGCTGAGAAACTCCTCCTCGCTCCAGCGAAACAGCTCGGCCAGCTCGGCATTGTCCAGGCTGTGCCGCGGCTGGAAATCACTCTGCTCGGTAGGTTTGGCGAAGCGGTTCCAGGGGCAGACCATCTGGCAGTCGTCGCAGCCGAACACCCGGTTGCCGATGGGCGCGCGCAGCTCTTCCGGGATCGGCCCCTTGAGCTCGATGGTCAGGTAGGAGATGCAGCGCCGTGCATCGAGCACATAGGGGCCGACGAAGGCGGCGGTCGGGCAGATGTCCAGGCAGGCGCTGCAGCGCCCGCAATGTTCGCTGGCGTGGGGCGCGTCCTCTGGCAACGGGATGTCGACGAACAGCTCGCCGAGAAAGAAGTAGCTGCCGGCCTTGCGATTGAGCACCAGGGTGTTCTTGCCGATCCAGCCGAGCCCAGCCTGCTCGGCGATGGCCTTCTCCAGTACCGGTGCGCTGTCGACGAAGGCGCGGTAGCCAAAGGGACCGATGGCCTGCTGGATCCGTTCGGCCAGCTGTTGCAGGCGCTTGCGGATCAGCTTGTGGTAGTCGCGGCCCAGGGCGTAGCGCGACACATAGGCTTTTTCCGCCTCCTGCAGGCGCTGGGCCATCTGCGTGTCGCCGGGCAGGTAGTCCATGCGCAGCGAGACCACGCGCAGGGTGCCGGGCACCAGCTCGTCGGGATGTGAACGTTTGCGGCCATGCGCGGCCATATAGTCCATCTCGCCCCCGTAGCCGGCATCCAGCCAGCGCTGCAGGTGGGCTTCGTGCTCGCCCAGCTCCAGGCCGCTGATGCCCACCTGCTGGAAGCCCAGCTCACGGCCCCAGTCCTTGATGGACTGGGCGAGGCTGGCGAGGTCGAGCGTGGCGTCGGTCATGCTGGGCGGGAATCTGCAGTAGGCGGCGTATAATTCTGCCAGACATCGGAGCTCAGGCATGCGGCATTCATCAGACGATCTTCCCCTCACGCTCTACAGCGCCGCCCAGGTGCGGGCGCTGGATGCCGCGCTGATCGCGGCCGGCACGCCAGGTTTCGAGCTGATGCAGCGCGCCGCCCACGCCATCTGGCGGGCCCTGCGCCGCGAATGGCCGGAGGCTGGCGCGGTGACCGTGCTGGCCGGGCACGGCAACAATGCTGGGGACGGCTATCTGGTGGCAGCGCTGGCCCAGCGCGCCGGCTGGCAGGTACGGGTGCTGGCCGTGGACGAGCCGCGACGGTTGCACGGCGACGCCGCCCTGGCTTATGACGAGGCCCTGGCGGCCGGTGTCGAGGTGCTGGCCTGGCAGGCCGATTTCGAGCCGCAGGGTGTGCTGGTCGATGCGCTACTCGGCACGGGCCTGGCCGGCGAGGTGCGCGAGCCCTACGGGGCGGCTATCGACTGGGTCAATCGCAGTGGCTGCCCGGTAGTGGCCGTGGATATTCCTTCGGGGATTTGCGCCGATACCGGGCAGGTGCTGGGCGCTGCGGTAAAGGCGCAGCTCACCGTCACCCTGATCGGCTTGAAGCTCGGCCTGTACGTCGGCCCGGCGCTCGATCATGTCGGCCGTGTGGTGTTCGATGCGTTGCAGGCGGATGCCGAAATCGTCGCCAAGCAGCAATCCGCTGCACGGCGCCTGGCGGGTGACCTGCTGCCCCGGGTGCCGGCCCGCCAGCCGACCACCCACAAGGGCCAACTCGGCCACCTGCTGGTGGTCGGCGGTGATCAGGGGACTGGCGGCGCGGCGCTGCTCTCGGCGCAGAGCGCGCTGCGCAGCGGCGCCGGCATGGTGTCCCTGGCCACCCGCGCGGAACATATCGGCGCCGCGCAAACGCGCCTGCCCGAGGTGATGAGCCTGGCGGTCGCCTCGGCCAATCAGTTGCATGCGCTCGCTGACAAGATCACCGTGTGGGTCGTCGGGCCCGGCCTTGGCCAGGGCGCCTGGGGGCGCAGCCTGTTGTCGGCGGCGGTCGCCGCTGGAGGCGCCCAGGTCTGGGATGCCGATGCACTCAATCTGCTGGCGGCGGGCGCAGCGCGTATTGCGCCCGGCAGCGTGATCACTCCGCACCCCGGCGAAGCGGCACGCCTGCTGGGCATCTCGACGGCAGCGCTGCAGGCCGATCGGCCTGCAGCGGCCAGGGCGCTGGCCCAGCGCCATGAGGTGATCTGCGTACTCAAAGGCGCCGGCACCCTGGTCGCCGATCCGGCCGGTCGTCTGCTGGTGTGTGATCGCGGTGACCCGGTGATGGCCGGCGCCGGCCTGGGCGATGTACTGGCGGGCTTGATCGGTGCCCTGATCGCCCAGGGCTGCAGCGCATGGCAGGCAGCCTGTCTGGGGGTGTGGGTACACGCTGGCGCGGGTGAGTCATTGGCACAAAAAGGAAATGGTCTGGCGGCGGGCGATCTGTGCGACGCTATCCGCCATTTGCTACAGGAGCGAGCCGCTTGTCGGAAATAGAACTGTTCGCCGCCGATGAAGACGCCATGCTGGCGCTCGGCGCGCGCATTGCCGTCGCCACCGGTGGGCGCGGCGTGATTTACCTGGAAGGCGATCTGGGCGCCGGCAAGACCACGCTGTCACGGGGCATCCTGCAAGGCCTCGGCCACCGTGGCGCGGTGAAAAGCCCCACGTTCACCCTGGTCGAGCCCTACGAGATCGGCGAGGTTCGCGCCTTCCATTTCGATCTCTATCGCCTGGTCGATCCCGAGGAGCTGGAGTTTCTCGGCATTCGCGATTACTTCGAGGGCGACGCCCTGTGCCTGATCGAGTGGCCCCAGCGGGGTGCCGGCGTTTTGCCAAAGGCCGACCTTGACATTACCATTAGCCCGCGAGCGGGTGGCCGGTCGCTGCTGCTTCGCAGTCATAGCGCGAAGGGTGAACGCTGGTGTGCCGTCTTGGCACCCGGAGCATGAACAAGAGAGTGGGGGCGGGTATGCGCATAGGCGCGCGAATGATCGCGGTCGGGCTGATGTTGGCGGCCATGGCTGCCGATGTGTGGGCCGCGTCGGATGTGCGCAGTGTTCGCCTGTGGCGCGCACCGGACAACACGCGCCTGGTCTTCGACCTGTCCGGCCCGGTGCAGCACAGCGTCTTCACCCTGACGGCGCCGGACCGCATCGTCATCGACATCAGCGGTGCCAAGCTGGTCACCGCGCTGGACAAGCTCGCCCTGAGCAACACGCCGATCACCGCCGTGCGCTCGGCGCAGCGTACGCCGGACGACCTGCGGGTGGTCATCGACCTGTCGGCCCAGGTCACGCCCAAGAGCTTCACCCTGGCGCCCAATCAGCAGTATGGCAACCGCCTGGTGGTCGACCTGTTCGATCAGGCCTCGGACGCGGCGCCCAGCCTGCCGTCCACCACCACCGCCAGTGCGCCACCGGTGCCGGTCACGCCGACCCAGGCACCACCCAAGCTGGCACCGGTGCCCGGCGGCAAGCGCGATATCGTGATCGCCATCGACGCCGGCCATGGTGGCGAGGACCCGGGTGCACTGGGCCCGACCAAGGGCCAGTTCGAGAAGAACGTGACCCTGTCCATCGCCAAGGAACTGCAGCGTCAGATCAACGCCCAGAAGGGTTTCCGGGGCGAGCTGGTGCGCACCGGCGACTATTTCATTCCGCTGCGCAAGCGCACCGAGATCGCCCGCAAGAAGGGCGCCGATCTGTTCGTTTCCATTCACGCCGATGCGGCGCCACGGGCGGCGGCCTTCGGCGCTTCGGTTTACGCGCTGTCGGACCGCGGCGCCACCTCGGAAACCGCGCGCTGGCTGGCCGATGCCGAAAACCAGTCCGACCTGATCGGTGGTGCCGGCAACGTCAGCCTCGAAGACAAGGACCGCATGCTCGCCGGCGTGCTGCTCGACCTGTCGATGACCGCGTCGCTGTCGTCCAGCCTCAACGTCGGGCAGAAGGTGCTCGGCCAGATGGGCCAGGTCACGCCGCTGCACAAGCGCCGCGTCGAACAGGCCGGCTTCATGGTGCTGAAGTCGCCGGACATTCCGTCGATCCTGGTGGAGACCGGCTTCATCTCTAACCCCAGCGAAGCGCGCAAGCTGCACTCGGCCAGTCATCAGCAGAACCTGTCACGCTCCATCGTCACTGGTGTGAAACAGTTCTTCGAACAGAATCCGCCGCCCGGCACCTATATCGCCTGGCTGCGCGACAACGGCAAGATTGCCCAGGGGCCCCGTGAGCATGTGGTCGCCTCCGGCGAAAGCCTGGCGCTGATCGCCCAGCGCTACCAGGTCAGCCTGGCCAATCTGCGCAGTGCCAACTCGTTGAAGTCCGATGTGATCAAGGTCGGCCAGACGCTGCATATCCCGGCGACCTCGCTGGCTGCCCAGCCATGAGCGAAATGGCCCGTATCCAGCTGCTCAGCCCGCGGCTGGCGAACCAGATTGCCGCCGGTGAGGTGGTCGAGCGCCCGGCATCGGTGGTCAAGGAGCTGTTGGAGAACAGCCTGGACTCCGGCGCCAGGCGCATCGAAGTGGATGTCGAACAGGGCGGCGTGAAGCTGCTGCGCGTGCGCGACGATGGTCGCGGCATCGCCGCCGATGACCTGCCGCTGGCCCTGGCGCGGCATGCCACCAGCAAGATTCGCGAGCTCGAGGATCTCGAGCAGGTGATGAGCATGGGCTTCAGGGGTGAGGCGCTGGCGTCGATCAGTTCGGTGGCCCGGCTGACCCTGACCTCGCGCACCGCCGATGCCGACCAGGCCTGGCAGGTTGAAACCGAAGGCCGCGACATGCAGCCGCGCGTGCAGCCGGCGGCCCACCCGGTCGGTACCTCGGTGGAAGTGCGCGACCTGTTCTTCAATACCCCGGCACGGCGCAAGTTCCTCAAGGCCGAGAAGACCGAGTTCGATCACTTGCAGGAAGTCATCAAGCGCCTGGCGCTGGCGCGCTTCGACGTGGCCTTCCACCTGCGCCACAACGGCAAGAACGTCTTGACCCTGCATGAAGCCAACGATGACGTCAGCCGCGCCCGGCGTGTCGCCTCCGTGTGCAGCGCCGGGTTTCTGGAACAGGCGCTGCCCATCGATATCGAGCGTAACGGCCTGCATCTGTGGGGCTGGGTCGGGTTGCCGACCTTCTCGCGCAGCCAGGCGGATCTGCAGTATTTCTACGTGAACGGGCGCATGGTGCGCGACAAGCTGGTCGCCCACGCGGTGCGTCAGGCGTATCGCGACGTGTTGTTCAACGGCCGCCACCCGACCTTCGTGTTGTTCCTGGAGATCGACCCGACGGCCGTCGACGTCAACGTGCACCCCACCAAGCACGAAGTGCGCTTCCGCGAAGGGCGCATGGTCCACGACTTCCTGTATGGCACCCTGCACCGCGCGCTCGGTGAGGTGCGGCCCGAGGATCAGCTGGCCACCCCGGCTGCCGTGGAAAGCGTGTTGCGGCCAACCGGCCAGGCGGCGGGCGAGTTCGGCCCCCAGGGCGAAATAGGCTTGTCCGCCAGCGTGCTCGAGCGCCCCGTGGAGTCGGTCTGGCGCTCGCCGGGCGCCGGCTATCAGGGCCCGCGCAGCGAGTCGCCGCTTCCCGCGGCAGAGGCCCAGGGCGTTTACCGCGAGTTCTTTGCGCCGCTGCCAGCGGGCGCGGCGCCTGTCACCTTGCCGGAGCAGCAGGGCGATATCCCGCCCCTCGGCTACGCCATCGCCCAGCTCAAGGGCATCTACATACTTGCGGAAAGCGCCCACGGCCTGGTGGTCGTCGACATGCACGCGGCCCACGAGCGCATCATGTACGAGCGCCTCAAGGTAGCGATGGCCAGCGAGGGGCTGCGCGGCCAGCCGCTGCTGGTGCCCGAATCCATCGCGGTGAGCCAGCGCGAAGCGGATTGCGCCGAGGAGCACGGCCAGTGGTTCCAGAAGCTGGGCTTCGAGTTGCAGCGCCTGGGCCCGGAAACCCTGGCGATCCGGCAGATTCCGGCGCTGCTCAAGCAGGCCGAGGCAACGCGCCTGGTGGGCGACGTGCTGGCCGATCTGCTCGAGTACGGCACCAGCGACCGCATCCAGGCGCACCTCAACGAGTTGCTGGCGACCATGGCCTGTCACGGCGCCGTACGCGCCAACCGCCGCCTGACCCTGCCGGAAATGAACGGCCTGCTGCGTGACATGGAGCAGACCGAACGCAGCGGCCAGTGCAACCACGGCCGGCCGACCTGGACGCAGATGAGCCTGGACCAGTTGGACAAATTGTTCCTGCGCGGCCAGTAACAGGCCGCTGAAAAAACTCCTGAGCTGGCAATGCTGCGTCGAGAACGGCGCCGAGTGTCAGCCAAGCTAGGCGCCCCGCCAAGATGTTCGTTTACAACGGGTGAACTGCGCGCTATCGGCCGCTTTTGCCATGCCTTGTCCTGCCGCCTAGCCTGGGTTTTGCAACGGCCTGATAACTTGGGCGCCGCGCTTGCGGCAGGCGGGCCATGCCGGGAAAATGGGCCGCCGTTCATTTGAGTCGTACTGATGTCTTCGTTTCCTCCCGCCATCTTTCTGATGGGCCCGACCGCTTCCGGCAAGACCGATCTGGCCCTGGCCCTGGCGCGGGTGCTGCCCTGCGAGCTGATCAGCGTGGACTCGGCGCTGGTCTATCGCGGCATGGACATCGGCACGGCCAAGCCGGACCGGGCCACCCTCGACGCCTTTCCCCATCACCTGGTGGATATTCGCGATCCGGCCGAAGCCTACTCGGCGGCCGATTTCCGCCGTGATGCCCTGGCGGCCATGGCCGACATCACCGCACGGGGGCGTATTCCCCTGCTGGTGGGCGGCACCATGCTGTATTACAAGGCGCTGCTCGAGGGCCTGGCCGATATGCCGGGCGCCGATGCACAGGTGCGTGGCGAACTCGAGGCGCGTGCCGAGCGTGAGGGGTTGGCGGCGCTGCACGCCGAGCTGCAGGCGGTGGATCCGCAGTCGGCGGCGCGCATTCATCCGAACGATCCGCAGCGTCTGGTGCGCGCCCTGGAAGTGTTCCGGGTCAGCGGCGTGACCATGACCCAGCTGCGTGCCCAACAGAGCGAAGCGGCCGCGCAGGACGGCGGCTTGCCTTATACTGTCGCGCAGCTGGCCATAGCGCCTGCGCAGCGGCAGATTCTCCACGAACGAATCGCCAACCGATTTGATCTGATGCTGGAACAGGGCTTCGTCGCCGAGGTCGAACGCCTGCAGCGGCGAGGTGACCTGCACGGCGAAATGCCGTCTATCAGGGCGGTGGGCTACCGGCAGGTGTGGGATCATCTGGAAGGGCGACTCACTGCGGCTCAGATGCGCGAGCGCGGCATCATTGCCACCCGCCAGTTGGCCAAGCGGCAGTTCACCTGGTTACGCAGTTGGGAAAATGTGCACTGGCTGGACAGTCTTTCTTGCGACAATCTGCCACGTGCCTTGAAATACATGGCAACGGTCTCCATATTGAGCTGAGACCTTGCCGCGGGCCGTCTATCCTTGGGGGAAGGCGTGCCAAAGCCGTTCACAGGCTAAGCAACCGTTCAAACACTATTCAATTATCGATTCATTTAGGAGTGCGGCACATGTCAAAAGGGCATTCGCTACAAGACCCTTACCTCAACACCCTGCGGAAGGAGCGCGTCCCGGTTTCCATCTACCTGGTCAACGGCATCAAGCTGCAGGGCCAGATCGAATCCTTCGACCAGTTCGTCATCCTGCTGAAGAACACCGTCAGCCAGATGGTCTACAAGCACGCGATCTCCACCGTGGTACCGAGCCGTCCGGTTCGCCTGCCAAGCGCGTCCGAGTCCGATCAGGCTGAGTCCGAGCCCGGCAACGTCTAAACCAGGGGGTCGCATTGTTCTTCGAGCGCCATGAAGGGGGTGAACGGGCCATCCTGGTTCATCTGGATAGTCAGAACACCGAGGCGAGCGAGGATCCCCAGGAGTTTCACGAACTGGCGCTTTCCGCCGGTGCCGATACCGTGGCGTTCTTCAGTGTGCCGAACAGCCGGCCCACGGCGAAGTTCCTCATCGGTAGCGGCAAGGTGGAAGAGCTGCGTGACCAGGTCAAGGCCCATGAGGCCGACCTGGTCATCTTCAATCATGTCCTCACGCCCAGCCAGGAACGTAACCTCGAGCGCATGTTCGAGTGCCGTGTGCTGGATCGTACCGGGCTGATTCTCGATATCTTCGCCCAGCGCGCCCGTACCCACGAAGGCAAGTTGCAGGTCGAGCTGGCCCAGCTCGATCACATGAGCACGCGCCTGGTGCGTGGCTGGACTCACCTCGAGCGGCAGAAAGGTGGTATCGGTCTGCGCGGCCCGGGTGAAACCCAGCTGGAAACCGACCGCCGCCTGTTGCGCGTGCGCATTCGCCAGATCAAGCAGAAGCTGGAAAAGGTGCGCAGCCAGCGCGAGCAGGCACGCCGTGGCCGCAAGCGGGCGGACATTCCTTCCGTCTCGCTGGTCGGCTACACCAACGCCGGCAAGTCCACGCTGTTCAACGCCCTGACCGAATCCGAGGTCTATGCGGCGGATCAGCTGTTCGCCACCCTCGATCCGACCCTGCGCCGTCTGCAACTGGACGACCTGGGCCCGGTGGTGCTGGCCGATACCGTGGGCTTCATCCGTCACCTGCCGCACAAGCTGGTCGAGGCGTTTCGCGCCACCCTCGAAGAATCGAGCAACTCCGATCTGCTGCTGCACGTGATCGATTCCCACGAGCCGGAGCGCGACGCGCAGATCGAGCAGGTGCTCGCGGTGCTTGGCGAAATCGGCGCCCAGGACCTGCCGGTGCTCGAGGTGTACAACAAGCTCGACCTGCTCGAGGGCGTCGAGCCGCAGATTCAGCGCAATGCCGATGGGCGTCCTGAGCGGGTCTGGCTGTCGGCGCGTGATGGTCGTGGCTTGCCCCTGCTCAAGCAGGCGGTCGCCGAGCTGCTCGGTGACGACCTGTTTGTCGCCACGCTGCAGTTGCCGCAGCGCCTGGCGCGCTTGCGGGCGCAATTCTTTGAACTGGGCGCCGTGCTGCAGGAGTCCTATGCGCAGGACGGCAGCAGCCTGTTGCAGGTGCGCATTCCGCGGGTCGAACTCAACCGTCTGGTCAGCCGCGAGGGCCTGCAGCCACTCGAGTTCATCGAGCAACACACTTTGCAATAAAGCCCGCAGCGGTGATTTTGCCGCTGGAAGCAGGCATTCTGTAGCATTGGTGGGCGCGCCGTTGGCGCGTCTTTGCTTTATCAGTATGGAGAGCGCTATGGCTTGGAATGAGCCGGGTGGCAACTCGAACAATCAGGATCCCTGGGGTGGCGGCGGCCGTCGTGGCAACGGCGGCGGTGGTGGCGGCGACCGCAAGGGACCACCGGATCTTGACGAAGCCTTCCGCAAGCTGCAGGACAAACTCAATGGGGTGTTCGGTGGCGGCAACAAACGCGGCAGTGACAACAATGGTTCCAGGGGCAAGGGTGGCGGTTTCGGCCTGCTGTTCGTTGCACTGGCCGTCGTGGGCGCTTTTTGGCTGTACAACGCTATCTATGTGGTCGATGAGCAGGAGCAGGCCGTCGTGCTGCGTTTCGGCAAGTACCACGAGACGGTCGGGCCGGGCCTGAACATCTATTTCCCGCCGATCGATCGCAAGTTCCAGGAAAACGTCACCCGCGAGCGTGCTTACAGCAAGCAGGGGCAGATGTTGACCGAAGACGAGAACATCATCGAAGTACCTCTGACCGTTCAGTACAAGATCAGCAACCTGCAGGATTTCGTGCTCAACGTCGACATGCCTGAAACCAGCCTGCAGCACGCCACCGACAGCGCCGTGCGCCACGTCGTGGGTTCCACCGAGATGGACCAGGTGCTGACCGAAGGTCGTGAGCAGATGGCCGGCGATGTGCGTGAGCGTCTGCAGCGTTTCCTCGACACCTACCGCACCGGTATCACCGTGACCCAGGTGAACCTGCAGAGCGCGGCGGCGCCGCGTGAAGTGCAGGAAGCCTTCGATGACGTGATCCGCGCCCGTGAAGACGAGCAGCGTGAGAAGAACCAGGCGGAAACCTACGCCAACGGCGTGGTGCCGGAAGCCCGTGGTCAGGCCCAGCGTCTGATCGAGGATGCCAGCGGTTACCGTGACGAAGTGATCTCCCGCGCCCAGGGTGAGGCGGATCGTTTCACCGCGCTGGTGGCCGAGTACCGCAAGGCTCCGGAAGTCACCCGTGAGCGTCTGTACCTGGACACCATGCAGCAGATGATGAGCAACACCAGCAAGGTTCTGGTAACCGGCGACAAGGGGCAGAACAACCTGCTCTATCTGCCGCTGGACAAGATGATCGACAGCCGTGGTGGCAGCAGTAATCCGTCGTCCGGCGCGGCCGGTGCCGGCGCTGCCGATCTCGGCGCACGCGTTGGCAACAACGTCGGGCAGGCAGACGTGCGTACAAGGGAGAGCCGTTGATGAGCAATAAATCACTGGTGACCCTGATCGCAGGCGTGGTGCTGGCCCTGGTGGCGTGGAGCAGCTTCTACATCGTGGCGCAGACCGAGCGGGCGGTATTGCTGCAGTTCGGGCGAATCGTCGAGGCGGACGTGCAGCCGGGTCTGCACATGAAGATTCCTTACGTCAACCAGGTGCGCAAGTTCGATGCCCGCCTGCTGACCCTGGATACCGTCAACTCGCGCTTCCTGACCCTCGAGAAGAAGGCGCTGATGGTCGATGCCTACGCCAAGTGGCGCGTGCTGGATGCCGAGCGTTATTACACCGCGACCTCGGGCATGAAGCAGATCGCCGACGAGCGTCTGTCCCGTCGTCTCGAGGCATCGCTGCGCGACCAGTTCGGTAAGCGCACCCTGCACGAGTCGGTGTCCGGCGAGCGTGACGCGCTGATGGCTGACGTGACCGCTTCGCTGAACCGTGCGGCGCAGCGTGAACTGGGTATCGAGGTGGTGGACGTTCGCGTCAAGGCCATCGACCTGCCCAAGGAAGTCAATCGCAGCGTTTTCGATCGGATGAGCTCGGAGCGTGAGCGCGAGGCCCGTGAGCACCGTGCCAAGGGTAAGGAGCTGGCAGAAGGCATTCGTGCCGACGCCGATCGTCAGCAGCGCGTGATTCTCGCCGAGGCCTATCGCCAGGCCGAGGAATTGCGCGGTGAGGGTGATGCCCAGGCCGCTGCCATCTACTCCAGGGCCTATGGCCAGGATCAGGAGTTCTACTCCTTCTATCGCAGCCTGAACGCCTATCGCGAGAGCTTCGCCGACAAGCGTGACGTGCTGGTGCTGGATCCGAGCAGCGATTTCTTCCGTTACCTGGAGAAGTCCAAGCCATAACGCGGCCCCTGAGCCGCAAGCCAAACGCCGCAAGCGATGCCGAGTGTTCGCTTGTCGTGTGAAGCTTGCGGCTTGAGGCTTTTGGCGTGGTATGATGCGGCAGCCGGGAAAATCCCGGCTTTTTTGCGCCTGTGGGAATCATGCGGCACGAACTGAGCGTTACGTTCTGTCTTTCAAGGTCCCTGACCTTGCCCCTTTCCGCGCCGCTGGCGTGGGGGCTTCGTGCAATCAAATCTCTGATCGTCTCGATGCCCGTTCCTGGAGTCGACCGGCCTGTTGCTGGGCTCGGCTTTCCATCCGCTTCACTGAAGGCTTGTGCCGCCCGAATCAAGAGGGAAATGGCGAAATGGCAACGGTAGACCGCTGGCTGCTGCCAGATGGGATCGAAGAAGTATTGCCCCCGGAAGCGGCGCGCATCGAAATCGCGCGTCGTCAGGTGCTGGATCTGTTCCAGCGCTGGGGTTATGAATTCGTGGTTACCCCCCACATCGAGTACCTGGAATCGCTGCTCACCGGCGCGGGCCAGGACCTGGATCTGCGCACCTTCAAGGTGACCGATCCGCTGTCCGGCCGGCAGATGGGCTTTCGTGCCGACATCACCCCGCAGGTCGCGCGCATCGATGCGCACACCCTGCGCCGTGAGGGCCCGAGCCGTCTGTGCTACGCCGGCAGCGTGCTGCATGCGCAGCCGCGGGCGCTGACCACCTCGCGCAGCCCGATCCAGCTGGGCGCCGAGCTGTACGGCGACGCCAGCCCGGCCAGCGATGTCGAAGTGATCAGCCTGCTGGTCGACACCCTGGAGCTGGCCGACGTGCCGGACGTGCACATGGACCTGGGTCACGTCGGTATCTACCGCGGCCTGGTGCGTGCCGCCGAACTCTCCGGTGAAGCCGAGCAGCAGCTGTTCGACGCCCTGCAGCGCAAGGCCATGGACGAGATCGATGCGCTCACCGAGGCGCTGCCCGACTCGTTGCGCCGCATGCTGCGCGCCCTGGCCGAGCTGTGCGGGAGTCGCGACGTGCTGGATCTGGCCCAGGCCTGCCTGGTCGATGCGCCGGACGACGTGCATGCCGCCCTGGATGAGCTGGTGGCCATCGCCGATGCGCTGGAGCTGCGCTACCCGGAGCTGCCGCTGTATTTCGACCTGGGCGAGCTGCGCGGTTACCACTACCACACCGGCGTGGTGTTCGCCGCGTTCGTACCGTCCGTGGGGCAGGCCATCGCCCAGGGCGGGCGTTACGACGACATCGGCGCCGACTTCGGCCGTGCCCGGCCGGCTACCGGTTTCTCCACCGACCTGAAGACGCTGGTGACGCTCGGCCACATGCCCCTTGGCGAAGAGCCGGCGGGTATCTGGGCACCGGACAGCCATGACGTCTACCTGTGGCAGGCGGTTCGCCGCTTGCGTGCCGATGGTGAGCGCGTGGTGCAGGCGCTGCCGGGGCAGGAACTGGGTGAGGCGGCGCAGGCGCGCTGCGATCGCCAACTGGTATTGCACGACGGTCGCTGGCAGGTGCTGGCGCTGGACTGAGTGGCCCACGGGGTCGTCTATTCTGATTTACTTTCGCCGGCCGTGACCGGCTCAAGCTTGCGCGAAGAGGACAAGTATCATGGGTAAGAATGTCGTCGTCCTGGGCACCCAGTGGGGTGATGAGGGCAAGGGCAAGATCGTCGATCTGCTGACCGAACATGCCGCCGCCGTCGTGCGCTACCAGGGCGGCCACAACGCCGGTCACACCCTGGTGATCGACGGCGAGAAGACCGTACTGCACCTGATTCCGTCGGGTGTGCTGCGCGAAGGCGTGCAGTGCCTGATCGGCAACGGCGTGGTGGTCGCCCCCGACGCCCTGCTGCGCGAGATCACCAAGCTGGAAGAGAAGGGCGTACCGGTGCGCGAGCGCCTGCGCATCAGCCCGTCCTGCCCGCTGATCCTGTCCTATCACGTGGCCCTGGACCAGGCGCGCGAGAAGGCCCGTGGCGAGCTGAAGATCGGCACCACCGGCCGCGGCATCGGCCCGGCGTACGAGGACAAGGTCGCCCGTCGTGGCCTGCGCATCGGTGACCTGTTCCACCGCGAACGCTTCGCCGCCAAGCTCGGCGAGCTGCTGGATTACCACAACTTCCAGCTGGTGAATTACTACAAGGAGCCGGCCATCGACTTCCAGGAAACCCTGGATCAGTGCATGGCATACGCCGAGCAGCTCAAGCCGATGATGCTCGACGTCACCGCCGAGCTGCACAACCTGCGTCGCGCCGGCAAGGACATCATGTTCGAAGGCGCCCAGGGCTCGCTGCTGGACATCGACCACGGCACCTACCCGTACGTCACCAGCTCCAACACCACCGCCGGCGGTATCGCCACCGGTTCCGGTGTTGGCCCGATGTACATCGACTACATCCTCGGTATCACCAAGGCCTACACCACCCGCGTCGGTTCCGGCCCGTTCCCGACCGAGCTGTTCGATGACATCGGCGCCTTCCTGGCCAAGCGTGGCCACGAGTTCGGTGCCACCACCGGCCGTGCTCGTCGCTGCGGCTGGTTCGATGCGGTGATCCTGCGTCGCGCCATTGACGTCAACAGCATCTCGGGCCTGTGCCTGACCAAGCTGGACGTGCTCGACGGCCTGGAAACCATCCGCATCTGCGTGGGTTACAAGAACGACAACGGTGCGGTCATCGATGCGCCGACCGATGCCGACAGCTACATCGGCCTGGAGCCGGTGTACGAAGAGATGCCGGGCTGGAGCGAGTCGACCCTGGGCGCCAAGACCCTGGACGAACTGCCCGCCAATGCCCGTGCCTACATCTCGCGCCTGGAAGAGCTGGTCGGCGCGCCGATCGACATCATCTCCACCGGCCCGGATCGCAACGAGACCATCGTGCTGCGTCACCCGTTCGCCTGAGTGGCGAGGGCTCGTTCCGAGCCTTGGGTCGGTAAACGAAACGGGTCGCCCTTGGGCGGCCCGTTTTTCGTTTGACGGGCGCCAGGGCGCGGCGCAATCTGGCGATGTGCCGCTACCCGGCACGCGCCTTGCTTCGTCTTGATCCTACCCCTGAAGTTGCCGCTCCCCTGGCGGTCGGAGGATTTGCCCGTGATCGCTGTGTTATCGCTGTTGCGTAGTCGCCTGCTGTTGCCCGTGTTCATTGCCCTGGGCGTGGCCTTGTTGGTTCAGGTGCTGCTGGTGCTGGCCCTGACTCGCAGTACCGTGGACGGTCTGGTGACCGATCTGGAGCGCCAGTTGGGCAGTGACTCCCAGCGCCTGGCAAGCGAGCTGGAACAGGCCAACCAGGAGGTTTCGGCAAGCCTGGGTGGGCTTTCGGTGCGTACCCGCGAGAGCCTGTCGGCCGGGTTGTCGAGCCGTCTCGGCGAAGAGCGGGTGCAGATCCGCGCCAGTCTCGAGCGCAGTCTGCGTGATTCCGCCAATGATCTGGCGCAGCTGCTCGCCGCCGTGGCGCCGCGGGCCATGTGGGATTCCGATATTCCCGCACTGTCGGAATTCGCCCGCCGTGCGCAGCGTAACCCCAACGTGCTATTCGTGATCTACGACGACGCCGAGGGTAACCATCTGACCCGTTACCTCAACCGCCAGAACGAGCAGATCAAGAGCTTGCTCGACAGGGGGGAGGGCGAGCGTGCCCTGGACAAGGTGATCAATGCGGCCAAGACCGACCCCAAGGTGTATTTCGTCGAAGCCAGCATCAGTCCCAACGATGTGGAAATCGGCAAGGTGCTGATGGGCGTCTCCACGGCCGCCATCGATGCCGAACTGGTGGCTGTGGACAAGCGGTTCGAGGCCTTGCTGGCCAGCGGTGGGCAATTGGTCGCCGATAGCCTGGCCGGTGCTTCCACGGACAGTGCCAAGGCGCTGTCGCAGCGTCTGGCATCGGCACAGCAGGCCGCCCAGGGCATGGCGACCAATACCAATGTGGCGGTGGATGCCGCTGCCGCCAACTTGCGCTGGCGCATCGGGTTGGGCCTTGCGGTGGTCGGTTTGGGGGTGCTGCTGGCGCTGGCCATCGTGCTGGGGCGCCGCGTGGTGGTGCGCCTGCGTACCCTGATCGCGGCGCTCGACGATCTGGCCGCCGGCGAGGGGGATCTGACCCGGCGAATCGAAATCGACAGCCGTGACGAGGTGGGCGAAATGGCTTCGGCGGTCAATCGGTTCGTCGCCAAGCTGCAGCCCATCGTTCGTGAGGCGGGCGAAGTGGCGGTGCGCACCGGGCAGGAGATCAGTGCCCTGAGCACCCGCAGTGCCGCGGCGGAGGCGGCCGCCGAGCGCCAGCGTGACGAGGTGGCGGCCAGTTTGCAGGCACTGGCGGCGATGGCCGACGAGGCCCAGGCGGAGAGCCGCGCCATGCAGGAGGCGCTGCAGCGGGTCGAAGCCATTCGCCAATCGACCCAGGAAAATGCCGCGATCGCCAATCGGGTCGGCAGCTCCATCGAAGAGCTGGTGCAGCGGGTCGATGCCGGGGCGGCGGTCATCGAGCGGCTGGCCAAGCAGAGCGAACAGATCGAGGTGGTGCTCACGGTGATCCGTTCGATCGCCGAGCAGACCAACCTGTTGGCCCTCAACGCGGCCATCGAGGCGGCACGGGCGGGCGAGAGCGGCCGCGGTTTTGCCGTGGTGGCCGACGAAGTGCGGGCGTTGGCCAGCAAGACCCAGCAGTCCACCGGCGATATCCAGTCGCATATCGTCGCCCTGCAGCAGGGAGCGCGCGAAGCGGTCGAGGCGGTCGGCCAGGCTGGGCAACAGGCCGATCAGGGCCTGGCGGCGCTGCGCGAGAGTGCGCGAATCCAGCAGGCGGTGCAGCGCTCCGTGGAGGACGTACATGGCGCCATCAATACGGCGACTCAGGCGGCGGCGCACCAGGCCGAAGGTGCCGATGCGGTGCGTGGGCGGGTCGAGGTGATCCATGCCGAAGCCCAGCGTGCGGCCGAGGCGGTGGCGGCAACGGCCAATAGCGGTCGGGTGCTCGATGGCCTGGCGGGTCAGCTCAAGGGCAGCCTGGGGCAGTTCAAAGTATGAGACTGGCTGCGTGGGGCCTGGTGTTCACCAGGCTCTGCGGTACTTTTTCGCAGGCAATAAAAAACCGAGCCATTGGCTCGGTTTTTTGAATTTGGTGCCCAGGAGAAGACTCGAACTTCCACGATCTTGCGATCACTGATACCTGAAACCAGCGCGTCTACCAATTCCGCCACCTGGGCACTGCAGTAATGTTCACCGTTGCCGGTACGGATCATTACGTCCGTTATTTGCAAAGCAGGTTATCAAGCTGCTTCACGAAATTTGGTGCCCAGGAGAAGACTCGAACTTCCACGATCTTGCGATCACTGATACCTGAAACCAGCGCGTCTACCAATTCCGCCACCTGGGCACTGAAACTGATGATTGCTCATCTGTTCCGTGTTACAACGTCTGCTCGACGCTGTGGGCGCGAACTATACGGTCGTGCTTTTACCTTGTAAACCCCTGACGTCGAAAAATTATTCTCGGCGAAAGCTGACCCGGAGGGCGCTTTCGCGCTTCAATACACACATGGCAAAAACCGACTCTATAGATAAGGTGAACAGTTTCTAATGGCCGATTGGCAATCCCTCGATCCCGAGGCCGCTCGAGAAGCGGAAAAGTATGACAACCCCATCCCCAGCCGCGAGCTGATTCTTCAGCAGCTGGCTGATCGCGGCTCGCCCGCCAGTCGCGAGGAACTGCTCGACGAATTCGGGCTGACCACCGACGAGCAGATCGAAGCCCTGCGCCGCCGGCTGCGCGCCATGGAGCGCGACGGTCAACTGATCTACACCCGCCGCGGCACCTATGCCCCGGTGGACAAGCTGGACCTGATCCTCGGCCGGGTCAGCGGTCACCGCGACGGCTTCGGCTTCCTGGTGCCCGATGACGGCAGCGACGACCTGTTCCTCAGCCCGGCGCAGATGCGCCTGGTATTCGATGGCGACCGCGCGCTGGCGCGGGTATCCGGCTTCGACCGGCGCGGTCGTCGCGAAGGCGCCATCGTCGAGGTGATCTCCCGTGGTCACGAGACCATCGTCGGTCGTTACTACGAAGAGAGCGGCATCGGCTTCGTGATTCCCGACAACCCGAAGATCCAGCAGGAAGTGCTGGTTACCGCTGGCCGCAATGGCGGCGCCAAGCAGGGCCAGTTCGTCGAAGTGACGATCACCCATTGGCCGACGCCGCGCTTCCAGCCCCAGGGCGACGTGACCGAAGTGGTCGGCAACTACATGGCGCCGGGCATGGAAATCGACGTGGCGCTGCGCAGCTACGACATCCCCCACGTCTGGCCCGAGGCGGTGCTCAAGGAAGCCCGCAAGCTCAAGCCCGAGGTCGAGGAAAAGGACAAGGAGAACCGCGTCGACATGCGCCATATCCCCTTCGTCACCATCGACGGTGAGGATGCCCGGGACTTCGACGACGCGGTGTATTGCGAGAAGAACGGCAGCAACTGGCGGCTGTTCTCCGGTGGCTGGAAGCTCTACGTGGCCATCGCCGACGTTTCCCATTACGTGAAGGTCGGTTCGGCGCTGGATGCCGAGGCCCAGGTGCGCGGCAACTCGGTGTATTTCCCGGAGCGGGTCATTCCCATGCTGCCGGAGGAGCTGTCCAACGGCCTGTGCTCGCTGAACCCCAAGGTCGACCGCCTGGCCATGGTCTGCGAGATCTCGATCTCCAAGACCGGCAAGATGACCGACTACAAGTTCTACGAGGCGGTGATCCACTCCCACGCGCGCCTGACCTACAACAAGGTCAGCGCCATGCTCGAGCAGCCCAAGAGCAGCGAAGGCAAGGCCCTGCGCAACGAGTACAAGGAGGTGCTGCCGCACCTCAAGCAACTCTATTCGCTCTATCAGGTGCTGCTCACCGCGCGCCACGAGCGCGGCGCCATCGACTTCGAAACCCAGGAAACCCGCATCATCTTCGGCTCGGGCCGCAAGATCGCGGAAATCCGCCCGACCCAGCGCAACGATGCCCACAAGCTGATCGAGGAGTGCATGCTGGCCGCCAACGTGGCCACCGCGGCGTTCATGCAGAAGCACGGCATTCCGGCGCTGTACCGCGTACACGACGGCCCGCCGCCGGAGCGCCTGGAGAAACTCAAGGCCTTCCTCGGCGAGCTGGGCCTGTCCCTGCACCGTGGCAAGTCCAAGGACGGCCCGTCGCCCAAGGACTACCAGGCACTGCTGGAAAGCATCCGCGGGCGTGACGATTACCACCTGATCCAGACCGTGATGCTGCGCTCGCTCAGCCAGGCGGTTTACAGCGCCGACAATCAGGGGCACTTCGGCCTCAATTACGACGCCTACGCGCACTTCACCTCGCCGATTCGCCGCTACCCGGACCTGCTGATCCACCGCGCCATCCGCAGTGTGATCCGTTCCAAGCAGGACACCCCGCACGTCGAGCGTGCCGGTGCCGTCAGCATGCCCAAGGCGCGCATCTACCCGTACGACGAGCCGATGCTCGAGCAGCTCGGCGAGCAGTGCTCGATGTCCGAGCGGCGTGCCGATGAAGCCACCCGCGACGTGGTCAACTGGCTCAAGTGCGAGTTCATGAAGGATCGCGTCGGCGAGACCTTCCCCGGCGTGATCACGGCGGTAACCGGCTTCGGCCTGTTCGTCGAACTCAAGGACATCTACGTCGAGGGCCTGGTGCATGTCACCGCGCTGCCGGCGGATTACTACCACTTCGACCCGGTGCACCACCGCCTCGCCGGTGAGCGCAGCGGCCGCAACTATCGCCTGGGCGACAGCGTGTCGGTGACGGTGATGCGCGTCGACCTGGACGAGCGCAAGATCGATTTCGAGATGGCCCAGGGTGTCGAGCAGGCGCCGACCGCCCGCAAGCGCCGTGAAACCGGCAGCGACAGCCGCGGTGGCAGGGGTTCGCGCAATGCGCCGGCCGGCAACGCCGACGTCCAGAAGAGCCGTGACGTGAAGAAGGCCCTGCTCGCCGAGTCCAAGACTTCCGGCAAGAAGGGCGCCAAGACGACCGACAAGGGCGGCAAGCCGAGTCGCCATCGCAAGGGCCCGTCGAAAGGCAAGGCCAAGTCATGAGTCAGCTGGAAAAGATCTACGGCGTGCATGCCGTCGAGGCGCTGCTGCGTCATCACCCCAAGCGGGTGAAGCAGATCTGGCTGGCCGATGGCCGCAGCGACCCACGGGTGCAGCCGCTGCTCGAGCTGGCCGGCCAGGCGCGGGTCGCCGTCGGCCAGTGCGAGCGCCGCGAGATGGACGCCTGGGTCGAGGGCGTGCACCAGGGTGTGGTCGCCGAAGTCAGCCCGAGCCAGGTGTGGGGCGAGGCGATGCTCGAGGAGTTGCTCGATCGTTGCGAAGGCCCGCCGCTGTTGCTGGTGCTCGATGGCGTGACCGATCCGCACAACCTCGGCGCCTGCCTGCGCACCGCCGATGCGGCGGGCGCCCTGGCGGTGATCGTGCCCAAGGACAAGTCGGCCACGCTGACCCCGGTGGTGCGCAAGGTCGCCTGTGGGGCTGCCGAGGTGATTCCTCTTGTGGCGGTGACCAACCTGGCGCGCAGCCTGGAAAAACTCCAGCAGCGCGGCCTGTGGGTCGTCGGCACGGCCGGTGAAGCCGAGCAGGAGTTGTTCCAGCAGGACCTGACCGGCCCCACGGTGCTGATCATGGGCGCCGAAGGCAAGGGCATGCGCCGCCTGACCCGCGAGCACTGCGATTACCTGGTCAAGCTGCCCATGGCCGGCAGCGTCAGCAGCCTCAATGTGTCGGTCGCCACCGGCATCTGCCTGTTCGAGGCGCTGCGCCAGCGGCGCGGCCACGGGCTTGCGGCAGCAGGCCGCAAGTAAAAGCCGCAGCGCACGCCTGATCGCCCGGCGTCTGCGCTGGGCGTGCTGCCCCTGAAATCGCTGCTGTTCAAAAAATCGCCAAATCGCCTTGCGTGCGTCAGGGGGCTTCTCTAGAATGTCGCCCCTTGCCGTCATGGCAGGCGTTTGCGCGCCCACCCGTCACGGCAAGCCAACAGAGTCATTCACTCCTTGCCTGACCGCATCTTCGTGGCAGGCTACAACCCGTAAGGAGCATTCATGCGTCATTACGAAATCATCTTTCTGGTTCACCCGGACCAGAGCGAGCAAGTCGGCGGCATGGTCGAGCGTTACACCAAGCTGATCGAAGAAGACGGCGGCAAAATCCACCGTCTGGAAGATTGGGGCCGTCGTCAACTGGCCTACGCCATCAACAACGTTCACAAGGCTCACTACGTGATGCTGAACGTTGAGTGCAGCGGCAAGGCCCTGGCCGAGCTGGAAGACAACTTCCGCTACAACGATGCCGTGATCCGTAACCTGGTCATCCGTCGCGACGAAGCCGTTACCGGTCAGTCCGAGATGCTCAAGGCCGAAGAAAACCGCAGTGAGCGCCGTGAGCGTCGTGAACGTCCTGAAAACGCCGAGTCCAACGACGGCGATGACAGCGACAACAACGACAGCGACAACGCTGACGAGTAATCCACGGATCTATTGAGGAGCCAATCCCATGGCACGTTTCTTCCGTCGTCGTAAATTCTGCCGTTTCACCGCTGAAGGCGTGAAAGAGATCGATTTCAAGGATCTCAACACCTTGAAAGCCTACATCTCGGAAACCGGCAAAATCGTTCCTAGCCGTATCACCGGTACCAAGGCTCGTTATCAGCGTCAGCTGGCTACCGCTATCAAGCGCGCCCGCTTCCTGGCCCTGCTGCCCTACACCGACAGCCACGGCCGTTAAGATCTGACGTTCGACAAGTAGTAAGGGATAGATCGCATGCGCGCCTTGGCAGAATTCATCATGCGCGGCCGTATGCAGGCCACCCTCGTGGTGGTCGGTTCTGCAGCTTTGCCGCTGCTGTTCTGGTTGAGTGCCGCCGCCGGATGCCTGGTGCTTCTGCGGCGTGGCCTGAGTGATGCCATCGGCATCCTCGCCTGGGCGTTGCTGCCGGCCATTGGCTGGTGGTACTTCGGCGAACCGCGCACCTTGCTGGTGCTGCTGGGCGCGCTGGGGCTGGCGTGCGTATTGCGCGCCAATCCTTCCTGGAGGCGGGTGCTGTTGTTCAGCATCGCGCTGGGCCTGGTGTATGGACTGGTATTGGGGGCGACGTTCCGCGAGCCCATCGAAGCCATGGCGCAGGAGCTGAACAAGCTGTTGCCGCAGATGCTCGATGGCGTTCACCAACAGATGTCGGTGGACGATCAGGCGCGTCTCCAGGGTCTCATTGCACCGGTGCTGACCGGATTGTTGGCAGCGTTGCTGCAGGTGGTCAGCTTGCTGAGCCTGATGCTTGGGCGATTCTGGCAGGCGGCGTTGTACAACCCGGGAGGTTTCGGCGCGGAATTCCGTGAGCTGAGATTTCCGCCGATGCTGGCGATGTTGCTGCTGGTCGGCATGCTGCTCGGGCCCAATCTGGGTGTCGAGATGGCCATGCTCACGCCGTTGTGCAGTGTTCCGCTGGCATTCGCGGCCATCGCCCTGTTGCACGGGCTGGTGGCCAAGGGCCGACTGTCGAAGTTCTGGCTGGTCGGACTGTACATCACGCTGTTGCTGTTCATGCAGCTGATCTTTCCCTTGCTGGTGGTGTTAGCCATCGTCGACAGTCTGTTTGATTTTCGTGGTCGTCTGGCGGACAAGCCCGGTTCGGGTCCCGCCAACGGTGAAGGTTAAAAGTTAAGAGGTAACACCCAAATGGAAGTCATCCTGCTGGAAAAAATCGCCAACCTGGGCAACCTGGGCGATAAAGTGAACGTTAAAGCCGGTTACGGCCGTAACTTCCTGCTGCCGCAAGGCAAAGCTACCGCTGCCACCGAAGCCAACGTCGCTGCTTTCGAAGCGCGTCGCGCTGACCTGGAAAAAGCCGCTGCCGAGAAGAAAGCTTCGGCTGAATCCCGCGCTGCTCAGCTGGCCGAGCTGGAAGTCACCATCACCGCTACCGCTGGCGATGAAGGCAAGCTGTTCGGTTCCATCGGCACCCATGACATCGCTGACGCCCTGACCGCCTCCGGCGTTGAAGTGGCCAAAGCCGAAGTGCGTCTGCCGAACGGCACCATTCGCCAGGTTGGCGAATACGACGTAGCCGTGCACCTGCACAGCGATGTCGAAGCGACCGTCAAGGTTGTTGTAGTAGCTGCTTAAGTCTCAGCGAACTGCTTAGCGGGTTTGCACTCAGGTGCCTTCCCGCTAACATCGGGCACGGTATTGCGAAAGCGATACCGTGCCCTTTGTTTTTCTCCGCAAGCATTCTTTCCAGGCGCCCATGAACGACATCAGCATCCCCGAACAGTACGACCTGCAAACCGCTGCCCTGAAAGTGCCGCCGCACTCGATCGAGGCCGAGCAGGCGGTGCTCGGTGGTCTGATGCTCGACAACAACGCCTGGGAGCGCGTGCTGGATCAGGTGTCCGACGGCGATTTCTATCGCCATGACCATCGCCTGGTCTTTCGCGCCATCTTCAAGCTCGCCGAGCGCAACCAGCCGTTCGACGTGGTCACCCTGTCCGAACAGCTGGACAAGGAAGGTCAGCTGTCCCAGGTCGGCGGCCTGGCGTACCTGGGCGAGCTGGCCAAGAACACCCCGTCGGTGGCCAACATCAAGGCCTACGCGGGCATCATTCGCGAGCGCGCCACCCTGCGCAAACTGATCGGCATCAGCAACGAGATCGCCGATAGCGCCTATGCGCCCGAGGGCCGTACCGGTGAGGAGATCCTCGACGAGGCCGAGCGGCTGATCTTCCAGATCGCCGAGGCGCGGCCCAAGACCGGCGGCCCGGTGGGCATCAACGATATCCTGGTCAAGGCCATCGACCGCATCGACGAGCTGTTCAACAACGGCGACGCGATCACCGGCCTGTCCACCGGCTTCACCGACCTGGACAACCTGACCAGCGGCCTGCAGCCGGCCGACATGATCATCGTCGCCGGCCGTCCGTCCATGGGTAAGACCACCTTCGCCATGAACCTGGTGGAAAACGCGCTGATGCGCAGCGACAAGTCGATCCTGGTGTATTCCCTGGAGATGCCTTCCGAATCCATCGTGATTCGTATGCTGGCCTCCCTCGGCCGCATCGACCAGACCAAGGTGCGTGCCGGTCGCCTGGATGATGACGACTGGCCGCGACTGACCTCGGCGGTCAACCTGCTCAACGACCGCAAGCTGTTCATCGACGACACCGCCGGTATCTCGCCGAGCGAGATGCGTGCGCGCACCCGGCGCCTGGCCCGTGAGCACGGCGAAATCGGCCTGATCATGGTCGACTACCTGCAGCTGATGCAGATTCCCGGTTCCAGCGGCGACAGCCGGGTCAACGAGATTTCCGAGATCTCCCGCTCGCTCAAGGCGCTGGCCAAGGAGTTCAACTGCCCGGTGATCGCCCTGTCGCAGCTCAACCGGGGTCTGGAGCAGCGGCCCAACAAGCGCCCGATCAACTCCGACTTGCGTGAATCCGGGGCGATCGAGCAGGACGCCGACATCATTCTTTTCGTCTACCGCGACGAGGTCTACCACCCGGAAACCGAGTACAAGGGCGTGGCCGAAATCATCATCGGCAAGCAGCGTAACGGCCCCCTGGGTACCGCGCGCCTGGCCTTCCTCGGCAAATACTCGCGTTTCGAGAACCTGGCGCCCGGCAGCTACCAGTTCGACGACGAGTGACGCCTCAGCCTGCCGCCGGCTGGAACACCGCGTAGCCCGAGCGGCCGGCGGCCTTGGCCTGATAGAGCGCCTGGTCGGCGGCCTTGTAGAGGCCGGCGAACTGCTCGGCATGCTGGGGGTAGAACGCCGCGCCGATACTGATGCTGACGTTCAGGGCGTGGCCGGCGTAGTCCACCGGCCGGGCCAGCTCGGCGAGCAGGCGCTCGGCGACATCCCCGGCGTAGTGCCGGGCATCGGCACCGCCAATCAGTACCGCGAATTCATCCCCACCCAGGCGTGCCACCGTATCGCTGCCGCGTACGTGCTCGCGCAGGCGCTTGCCGATGTGCTGCAGCAACAGGTCGCCGGCGTCGTGGCCATGCTGGTCATTGATCGGCTTGAAGTGATCCAGGTCGATCAGCAGCAATGCCAGGTTTTCATCGCTGTGCCGCGCCCCGCGCAAGGCGCTCTCGCACTGTTCCACCAGATGACGGCGGTTGGGCAGGTCGGTCAGGGCATCGTGAAAGGCCGCATGGCGCAGCTCCTGTTTCTGCTGGAAGAGCTGCAGGTTGGCGTTTTTCAACTCGGCGGTGCGCCGATCCACGGCCAGCTGCAGTTCATCGGCACTGGCCTGCACCTGGGCCAGGCGGGCGCCTTTTTCCTCATCGGCGCGCTGCAGCGCTTCGGCTCGCTGGTTCTTCAGCAGCTGGATGCGGTAGGCGAGGGCGAACGAGAACAGGATCGACTCCAGCGCCACGGCGACCGGAAACACGTAGCTGTTCCACGCCGCCGGCTGGATGACGCCGGTGGCGCGCAGCAGCAGCAGGTTGACGCTGGCCAGGATCGTGCCGTACCCGCAGAAGTACAGGCACGCCGGAAAGTAGCCCTGGCGCCAGCGCTTCAGCGAGGCCCACAGGGCGGTGGGAATGGTGGTAATCGCCAGCAGGACGAAAATCCAGGCGCCGACCGCGCGCAGGCCGAACGCATCGGCGAGTACCGCCAGCAGATAGAGCGCGCAGCTCAGGGTCAGCAGGTGGTGGGCCCAGGGGGTGTGACGGCGGGTTTGCAGCAGCTTCTGGGTGAAGCGGCAGGCACCGAACCCCCACAGTGCCGGCACGCTGATACGGTCCAGCCAGAAGGGCACCGCCGAGTCGGGCCACAGGTACTGGAAGCCGTGACCGGTCATGCCGAGAATCATCAGCAGCGCGCCGGTGGTGGTGACCACGTACCAGAAGTAGGCGCTGTCGCGCAGCGCCAGGAACAGGAACAGGTTGTACAGCAGCAGTGCGGTGATCACCCCGTAGATCAGGCCAAGCCAGAGGTTTTCGGTCGCCACCTGGGTTTTCAGGTCGGCAAGTTGCCATACCTTCAGCGGGAAGGAGTTGCCGGCCGGGTCGTAGGTGCGCAGGTAGAAGGTGAGCGGCTGTTCGCCCAGCTCGGGAAGGCGCAGCAGCATGCGCCGGTGCGGATGATCACGGCCCTCGGCGAAACCTACCGTTTCCCCGGACTGGCGCTTGTGCCAGCCCCCCTGGCCATCGGGCAGATACAGCTGCAGGTCGAGCAGGGTGACCGAAGCGATCTCCAGCCACCACTGGCGTGGGGCATCCGCGGCGGCGTTCAGGGTCACCTTGATCCACCAGGGGTTGGCGCTCTGGCCGACGCTGGCCTTGCCCTGGGCTGGCACGAAGCGCTGCTGCACGGCGGGGTCGCCCAGCTGTTCGATGCTCAGCTTCGCGCCCGGGTCTTCGAGCAGCTCGATGTGCCCGTTCAGACTCTGCCCGCTGCTGGTCGCCGTCAGGCTGATGCCGTCGGCGTGGGCCGACAGGCTCATGGTCGCCAGGATCAGTATCTGCGACAGGAATATGGCTAGGCGCTGCAAGCGGGGCTCCTGGAGACAGGCGGGGTCTTTTTGTGTAAGCCTGAGCTTACACTGAACGCGTGCTTTTAGATGAGCAAAGCGAGGCGCGTTACCTGCTATCGGATGCCCGGTACAACCTAGCGCAGCAGTCGGGTTTGGTTAAAATTTGTGCTATATTCCGCGCCCCGTGAAATTCCTGATCAAAAACGGTTACCGCCATGCAAGCCGCCAAGCCGCTGTTCGACTATCCCAAATACTGGGCCGAGTGTTTCGGCCCGGCGCCGTTCCTGCCGATGAGCCGGTCGGAGATGGATCAGCTCGGCTGGGATTCGTGCGACATCATCATCGTCACCGGTGATGCCTACGTCGACCATCCCTCGTTCGGCATGGCGATCATCGGCCGTCTGCTGGAAGCCCAGGGCTTTCGCGTGGGCATAATCGCCCAGCCGAACTGGCAGTCCAAAGACGACTTCATGAAGCTCGGCCAGCCGAACCTGTTCTTCGGCGTGGCGGCCGGCAACATGGATTCGATGATCAACCGCTACACCGCGGACAAGAAGATCCGTTCCGACGACGCCTACACCCCTGGCGGCCTGGCCGGCAAGCGTCCGGATCGCGCCAGCCTGGTGTACAGCCAGCGCTGCAAGGAAGCCTACAGCCATGTGCCGGTGGTGCTTGGCGGCATCGAGGCGTCGCTGCGCCGCATCGCCCACTACGATTACTGGCAGGACAAGGTGCGCCGCTCCATCCTGATGGACGCCACCGCCGACATCCTGCTCTATGGCAACGCCGAGCGTGCCGTGGTGGAGATCGCCCAGCGCCTGGCCTACGGGCAGAAGATCGAGGACATTTCCGACATCCGTGGCACGGCGTTCATCCGCCGCGACACGCCAGCGGACTGGTTCGAGCTGGATTCCACGCGCATCGACCGTCCGGGCCGGGTCGACAAGATCATCAACCCCTACGTGAACACCCAGGACACCGAAGCCTGCGCCATCGAGCAGGAGAAGGGTGCGGCCGGCTCCGGTGCCGTCGAGGATCCCAACGAGGCCAAGGTCGTCCAGCTGCTTTCGCACCCGCGCCTGGAGCGCGAGAGGACGGTGATTCGCCTGCCGTCCTTCGAGAAGGTGCGCAACGACCCGGTGCTCTACGCCCATGCCAACCGCGTGCTGCACCTGGAAACCAACCCGGGCAACGCCCGCGCGCTGGTGCAGAAGCATGGTGAGGTGGACGTCTGGTTCAACCCACCACCCATCCCCATGACCACCGAGGAAATGGACTACGTGTTCGGCATGCCCTATGCGCGCGTGCCGCACCCGGCCTATGGCAAGGAGAAGATCCCGGCCTACGACATGATCCGCTTCTCGGTGAACATCATGCGTGGCTGCTTCGGTGGCTGCACCTTCTGCTCGATCACCGAGCACGAGGGCCGGATCATCCAGAACCGCTCCCACGAGTCGATCATCCGCGAGATCGAGGAGATGCGTGACAAGGTGCCGGGCTTCACCGGCGTGGTCTCCGACCTCGGCGGGCCGACCGCCAACATGTACCGCATCGCCTGCAAGGACTCGGAGATCGAGAAGCACTGCCGCAAGCCGTCCTGCGTGTTCCCCGGCATCTGCGAGAACCTCAACACCGATCACTCGTCGCTGATCGAGCTGTACCGCAAGGCACGGGCGCTGCCGGGGGTGAAAAAGATCCTGATCGCTTCGGGCCTGCGCTACGACCTGGCCGTGGAGTCCCCGGAGTACGTCAAGGAACTGGTCACCCACCATGTCGGCGGCTACTTGAAGATCGCCCCGGAGCACACCGAGCGCGGCCCGCTGGACAAGATGATGAAGCCGGGCATCGGCAGCTACGACACCTTCAAGCGCATGTTCGAGAAGTACTCGAAGGAGGCGGGCAAGGAGCAGTACCTGATCCCCTACTTCATCGCCGCGCACCCGGGCACCACCGACGAGGACATGATGAACCTCGCCCTGTGGCTCAAGCGCAACGGCTTCCGCGCCGACCAGGTGCAGGCGTTCTACCCGTCGCCGATGGCCACCGCCACGGCCATGTACCACTCGGGCAAGAACCCGCTGCGCAAGGTCACCTACAAGAGCGATGGCGTGGAGATCGTCAAGAGCGAGCAGCAGCGTCGTCTGCACAAGGCGTTCCTGCGCTACCACGACCCGAAAGGCTGGCCGCTGCTGCGCGAGGCCCTGGAACGCATGGGCCGTGCCGACCTGATCGGCAACGGCAAGCACCAGTTGATCCCGACCTACCAGCCCAAGGCCGACGAGTACCAGAGCGCGCGTCGCAAGAACTCCACGCCGGCGGGCAGCAAGAAGGTCGGCGGGACAGGCAAGCCTGCAGGTGGCCGCATCCTTACCCAGCACACCGGCCTGCCACCGCGTGGCAGTGACGGCAGCAAGCCCTGGGATAAGCGCGAACAGGCCAAGGCGGCGGCCGAGGCACGCAACCAGCAGGCCGCCCGCGAGCGGGCAGGAGCTGGTAGAGGCAAGGGCAGGAAACCGCTGAAGAAGCCCGTGGTTCCACGTTAAGCGCGGGTTCAAGACACAAGTGGACTCAGAGTGGATCGGGGCCAGCTGACGCCGTTATCATCCACCTTTGCGATTGTGGGAACGGTGGGCAAAAAGAGCGTTGACTGCGCTTTCCGGTTCACCCTACCGGGCGCGGGCGCGTTCTTGTAGAGGTGCGAGCGGGTTGCGCCATTGGTGAATGAGCGCTGCTGCACCAACACACGTCTTTTTTGCCCGGCAGGGCTACGGTATTTGCTTGCGTTAGACTGTCGGTCTCCCCCTTCCGTACAGGTCAATGCGATGCGTATCGAGCCCCTGCCTCCACTGCAGAATCTGATCGCTTTCGAGACCACGGTGCGCCATGGCAGCTTCACCCGCGCGGCGGTTGAGTTGAACCTCACGCAAAGTGCGGTGAGTCGGCAGGTCGCCGGGCTGGAAAGTTTCCTTGGGCGGGCGTTGTTCCGTCGTCAGCACAAACGCATCCTGCTCACTGTGGCTGGCCAGCATTATGCCGAACAGATTCATCGCTTGCTCGCGGCGCTGGCCGACTCGACCGCCGAGGTCATGGCTCACAGCGGTGAGCAGGAACTGGTACTGGCGTGCTCGTCTGGCGTCGCGGCGCTTTGGCTCGGCCCTTTGGTGGGCCGCTTCGCCGAGGCATTCCCCAATGTCGAAGTGCGCTTGCGGGTACTCGACAGCCTCGACTCCCTGCTCAAGCCGGAGTTCGACCTGGCTGTGTACTTCCTGCGTAACCCACTGCCGACCGGGCTGGACGGGCGGCTGTTGTTTGAAGAGTCGGTGGGGGCGTACTGCTCGCCAGCTTACCTGCGCCAAGGCCTACTGAGCCCCGAGGCGCTTCTGGAGGAGCGCTTGCTGATGATAGAGGACGGTCAGCGGCAATGGCTGTCCTGGCAGGAGTGGTTTGCCCGGTTGGGCTGTGAGTCGGCCGCGATCCGCCAACGACTGACCGTCAGTCATTACCCGATTCTCGTCGATCTGGCGGTGGCCGGGCACGGCGTGGTGCTGGGCTGGAGCCCGATGATCGACGGTCATCTGGCGTCCGGTGCGCTGGTGCCGGCCTGCCGGGAGCGCGTCGAGGGGCAGGGGGGGTATCACCTGCTATGGCCGGGCGGACGAGTGCCCAGCCGCGCCGCCCGGCGTTTCGAGTCCTGGCTGCTGGATGTGCTGGGTTTTCCGAGCTGACAATCCGTTGCATGCGTCATGCGCATGCAAATCTTCTCAATCAACGTTTTCCCACTAGGTTCGCCTGGCTCTATTCTCTTGTGCCAGAGGGCAGAAGATCCTCGTTCCTGTTTCAAATTCTGAAAACTGCCATCCGTAGCAGGAAAGGTTTTTTCCTGCGCGTCACGCATGCAGGAGCCAACAATGAGCCTATCAACCACCCTGGGCCGAAAGCCGCCCGTCCGCAATCTGCAAGCCAACAAGGCCGTCGTCGCCACCGTTATCGGCAACGGCCTCGAATGGTTCGACTTTACCGTCTACAGCTTCTTTTCCGTGGTCATCGCCAAGGTCTTCTTTCCCAGCGAGAATGAGCTCACGTCCTATCTGCTGGCGCTCGCCACCTTCGGTGTCGGCTTCTTCATGCGCCCGGTGGGCGGTATCGTATTGGGCGTCTACGGTGATCGGCACGGGCGCAAAGCGGCCTTGTCGTTAACCATTCTACTCATGGCGCTAGGCACGCTGATCATCGCCCTGACGCCCGGCTATGCGCAGATCGGCCTGGCAGCACCGGCGTTGATCGTCATCGCCAGGCTGCTGCAGGGCTTCTCTGCCGGCGGTGAGATGGGCAGCGCCACGGCCTTCCTCACCGAGCATGCGCCTGTCGGGCGCAAGGCCTACTACTCGAGCTGGATTCAGGCCAGCATCGGTCTTGCCGTGGCCATTGGCGCCGGTTTCGGGGCTACCCTCTCGGCGCTGCTGACACCCGAACAGCTGGAGAGCTGGGGCTGGCGCATTCCGTTTCTGCTTGGTTCCTTGATAGGGCCGATCGGCTTCTACATTCGTAGCCGCATAGACGAGACGCCAGTCTACGAACAGGCCGAGCGTGCTCACTCGCCGCTGTCAGAGGTCGTGAGCATTTATCCTCGGCAGACGCTAATCAGCTTCTCAATGGTGGTACTTTGGACGGTCTGCACCTACGCCGTGCTTTTCTACATTCCGTCCTATGCGACGCGTGTGCTGCAGTTGTCCAGCACGGTGGGATTCACGGCTGGCATCGTGGGCGGGCTGATCTTGCTGGTGGCGACCCCGCTGGTGGGGCTAATGGCTGACAGGCATGGAAAGCGGCCCTGGTTGCTCGGCTCGGCGATCGCCATCTTCATCGCCGCGCTGCCCCTGTTTACCCTGATCAACCTGTGGCCGGGGCTGTTGTCGCTGCTGCTCTTCGAAGTGCTGATGGGGCTGCTCATCGCCGGCTATCTGGGTGGGCTGCTGGCTGCATTCGGCGAACTGCTGCCGACTCGAGTGCTGTCCACCGGGCTGTCCGTGGCCTACAACTTAGCGGTGACGATCTTCGGCGGTTTCGCCACCTTCACCGTGACCTGGTTGATCGCTGCCACTGGCAGCAACCTGGCGCCGGCCTTCTACATCATGTTCGCCGCCGCCGTCAGCGCCTTCGGCGCCTCGCTGTTTCACGACGCGCCCCGTCAAACTGGAGACCGACAGTGACTGAAAGCAAGCGAATCCACCTGCGTAACGGCAAGATTCTCGATCTTGGGCGAGGCCGATTGATCAGTGGCCAGGAGGTCGTCATCGAGGGCGAGCGCATCGTCCAGGTGCGGCCGCAGGCGGTAGGCAATGTGCCCGAGGCCGCCAGCCAAGGGATGACCGTGCTTGACCTGGCGGGGCGTACGCTGATGCCGGGCTTGATCGACTGTCACGTGCATGTGCTGGCCTCGAGCGCCAACCTCGGCTTCAATGCCCTGCAGCCCAACGCCATCATCATGTACCGTGCGCTGCCGATTCTCGCCGCAATGCTCGAGCGGGGCTTCACCACGGTGCGTGACGCCGGCGGCGCGGACTGGGCGCTGGCCCGCTCCATCGCCATGGGCCTGGTGCCGGGGCCAAGGATCTTCGCCTCGGGCAAGGCGCTGTCGCAGACCGGTGGCCACGGCGACATGCGTGCCCGCGGCGACCTGTTGCTGGATGAACCCTGTACCTGCTGTTTCCGTGCAGGGGCTATTGCCCGGGTGGTCGACGGTGTCGACAACGTGCGCAAAGCGGTGCGCGAGGAGCTGCAGCAGGGCGCCAATCAGATCAAGATCATGGCCTCCGGAGGGGTATCCTCGCCGACCGATCCGATCACCAATACGCAATACAGCGAAGCGGAGATTCGTGCGATCGTCGATGAAGCCCACGCCGCCAACACCTACGTCATGGCCCATGCCTACACGGCACGGGCCATTCGCCGTGCGGTCGAGTGCGGCGTACGCACCATCGAGCACGGCAATCTAGTCGACCTCGATACGGCTCGTTTGATGAAGGCGCACGAGGTCTTCGCGGTGCCGACCCAGGTGACCTACGAAATGCTTGCCCTGCATGGAAAACGCTACGGCCTGCCGGCGGACTCGGTGGCCAAGGTTGAGGATGTACGGGTTGCCGGCCGGCGCGCGTTGGAATATTTCGCCGAGGCGGGTGTACCGATGGGCTATGGCTCTGACCTGCTGGGGGAGATGCACGAGCATCAGGGTGAGGAACTGCGTATTCGTGCCGAGGTCTTGGGAAATCTGGAGGCGCTGCGCAGTGCCACGGTGGTCGCCGCCCGTATCCTCGAGCGCGAGGGCGAGCTGGGTTGTGTCAGTGAGGGGGCTCTGGCGGACCTGTTGGTCGTCGACGGCGACCCGCTCTCGTCCATCGATTGCTTGGTGGGTCAGGGGGAGCGGCTCGATGCGATCTTGCAGGGCGGGCGCATCGTCAAGAATCGACTGCCGGCGTGGTGAGTGGCGGTTGTAAGGAGCGCGTATCAAACCGGCCAGATGCCACCTGGCAGCTGAGCCTAATGCAGAGCGGGTGAGCAAGCCCTGGTTCAGGGCGCCAGCAAGTAAGCCTGTAGTGCGGTGTCGAGTGACCAGGGCATCCACCGGCTGCCTCGCTCCGCGCTAAAGCGGCACGTCAGATAGCGATTGCTCGGTGCATGGCGCACGATCGAGAAAAATCGTACGGTTTCTGCAAATACGTCAGCACCGCCTTGCCGACGCCCTGCGAGCGGTGCTGGGCAGGTGTTCGTTGGTCTCCAGGCTGACGCTACTGTCGAAGCGGATGCCATTGGCGAAATCCTCCGCGTTGGCGCCGCGCTAATGCAGGTGGCCCCGGCGGGAGTTCGTCTCGGGATCGATATCCACGCCGATGATTTGTTTGTCCGATTACCGTTCGGCCAGCAACTTGCCGCCTTAGCCACAGGCTATGGCGACAACAGCTGATCCTGCAGTGAGCGGCTGGCGGACGGGTAACGCTGCAGGTGCCGGTACGTTGCTGACCTGTGTCAGCCGTAACGTTTTTTTGCCTCGATGGCCAGGCCGCTGCCGATGCTGCCGAAGGTATTGCCTTCCACGTGCCGGGCGTTGGGCAGCAGCGCCGCCACGCTCTGGCGCAGGGCCGGTACGCCGCTGGAGCCGCCGGTGAAGAACACCGTGTCGACCTGCTCCAGGCCCACGCCTGCGTCGCCGAGCAGGGTGGTCACGCTGCCGCGGATGCGTTCGAGCAGCGCCGCGATGCTGTCCTCGAACAGCCCGCGGGTCAGCTCGGCGTTCAGGCCCGCCTCGATACGCTGCAGGTCGATGGGGTGTTGCAGCTGCTCGGTCAGGGCGATCTTGCTGTCTTCGATCTGCATCGCCAGCCAGTGGCCGGCGCGCTGCTCGATCAGCTTGAACAGGCGGTCGATGCCGGTCGGGTCGACGATGTCGTAGCGCATGTTCTGCAGCGCCCGCTGCGAGGCGGCCGAATAGACCACGTTGATGGTGTGCCAGGTCGCCAGGTTGAGGTGGAAGCTGGTGGGCATCAGCGCATCGCTCTTCATCCGGCTGCCATAGCCGAACAGCGGCATCACGCCGGCCAGCGAAAGCTGCTTGTCGAAGTCGGTACCGCCGATATGCACGCCGCCGGTGGCCAGGATGTCGCCCTGGCGTTCGGCGAGCTGGCGGCGCTGCGGTGCCAGGCGCACCAGGGAAAAGTCCGAGGTACCACCGCCGATATCGACGATCAGCACCAGTTCCTCGCGCTCGATGGTGGATTCGTAGTCGAAGGCCGCGGCAATCGGTTCGTACTGGAAGGACACGTCCTTGAAACCGAGCTTCTGCGCCACGGCGACCAGGGTATTCTCGGCTTCCTGGTCGGCCTGCGGGTCGTCATCCACGAAGAACACCGGGCGCCCCAGCACCACGGCCTCGAACGGGCGTTCGGCCACCGCTTCGGCGCGTTTCTTCAGCTCGCCGATAAAGAAGCCGAGCAGATCCTTGAACGGCAGGGCGCTACCCATCACCGCGGTCTCGCTCTTCAGCAGCTTGGAGCCGAGCAGGCTCTTGAGCGAGCGCATCAGGCGGCCTTCGTAGCCTTCCAGGTATTCGTGCAGGGCCAGGCGGCCATAGACCGGACGGCGCTCCTCGAGGTTGAAGAACACCACGGAGGGCAGGGTGATCTTGCCGTCTTCCAGCGGAATCAGCGTGTCGCCGCCCGGGCGTAGCCAGCCGACGGTGGAGTTGGAGGTGCCGAAGTCGATACCGCAGGCGCGGGCAGGGGTGGAAAGTGGCATGTCGCACGGCTCCTGAAAAAACGGCCGCGCATTCTAGGCCAAATGATCGGGCAGTGCTGCCGCTTCGTCAGGGCAGTGGCGGATTTTGCACTTCGCCGCGGCGTTCGCGCCATTGGCCCCACTCGAAGCCCAGCACGACGATCAGCGACAGGGCGAACGGCAGCAGCAGGTAGAAGCCGCGGAACACGATCAGCGCTGCCAGCAAGTCCGAAGCGGGGATCTCCGGCAGCGCGGCCAGGAAGCTGACTTCCAGCACGCCCAGGCCGCCGGGCGCGTGGGACAGCAGGGCCAGGGAGAAGGACGCCAGGAATACGCCGAGCACCACCATGTAGCCGGGGTTGTAGGCCTCGGGCAGGGCGAAATAGATGATCGCCGCGGCGCAGGCCAGCTCCAGTGGGCCGGCCAGTAGCTGGCGACCGACGATGCGCAGACGCGGGTATTCGACATGCAGCTTGCCGAATTTCCAGGGTTTGAACTGCAGCCAGGAGCCCAGCACGTAGAGGCCGACCAGCAGCAACAGGAGGCCGCCGACGGCTACCGAAACCAGCGGGGTGACGTCCAGCACGCGGTGGATCAGGTCCGGCTGCAGCACCAGCACGCAGCCGCTGGCCAGCAGGGTGCCAAGGGCAAAGGTGAAGGAGCAGAAGACGATCAGGATGCCGATTTCATGGGGCGTCAGGCCCTTGGTGCGGTAGGCGCGGTAACGCACCACGGCACCGGAGAACACCGAGGCGCCGATGTTGTGGGCCAGGGCGTAGGTGGTGAAGGAGCACAGGGTGATGAACCGCCAGGAAATCTTCTTGCCCAGGTGGGCGATGGCGATGCGGTCGTACCAGGCGAGTGCCGAATAGGCGCCCAGGGTGGCAATGGCAGCGAGCATCCAGTTCAGGTGCGGGATGGCCTTGAGGCTGCCGGCGATCTCGTCGAGGGAAATGTTGCGCACTTCGCGGTAGAGCAGGAAGCAGGACGCGACCACGGCGCACAACCCGATCAGCGTCCAGATCAGGTCACTGCGTTTCATCGTGGGCTTGGTACCTTGCAACGGCGATCCCCTGTTTCACGTCTTGGCGAGCAGTCGATTGTGCATTCGATGAGCAGTCGCACCCATCGTTCAGACCCTTTCCCTGGGGTATGACCCGGTGGGTTGTGGGTGTACAGGGTGCGCAGTATCCCGGAGGCGGGCCGGTTGCTCAACTGGCACCGGTTCGCAGGCCGTTACCGCGTGTGTCTTTTTACGGGCTCAAACCCAGCGTGGCCGCGGCCAGCACGGCATAACGCAGGGTTTTCGCCAGGGTGACGATCAGCGCGAAGCGCCACAAGGGCTCACGCATGATGCCGGCGACCAGGGTCAGTGGATCGCCGATCACCGGCAGCCAGCTCAGCAGCAGCGACCAGCGTCCATAGCGCCCGTACCAGCGCTGCGCCTGCCGCAGACGCCGATCGCTGACCGGAAACCAGCGCCGGTCGCGAAACCGCTCCAGGTAACGGCCCAGCCACCAGTTGACCAGCGAGCCCAGCACGTTGCCCAGGCTGGCGACCAGGACCAGCGTCCACACCGGCTGCGCGCCGCCGAGCAGCAGCGCCACCAGAAGCGCCTCGGACTGCAGTGGCAGCAGCGTCGCCGCACCGAATGCGGCAGCGAACAGCCCCAGGTAGGCGTAGAGGTCCGGCAATGCGATGGGCTGTCAGGACTTCTTGTCGGCTTCGGCGTTGGCCATGATCTCTTCCAGCTTGAGGCCGGTGAGGTCATGGATGGTGCGCCACAGGTAGTAGAAGATGGCCATCAGCATGATCATCGACGGAATGGCGATCATCGGGTAGCTGAGCAGGGTCATGCGGCCCAGCTCGTCGTTGAAGGCCTCGCTGCCGGCCGGACTGGTGACGATCCACTTGGCCAGCACGTAGTTCATCACCGAGGAAAAGAAGAAGGTACCGCTGAGCAGGTAGGTGGCGCGCAGCAGGCGTGCTTCGAAGCGCCGGGTGTGGCCGCCCTGTTCCAGGCGATCATGGATCTTGTCGACGTTGAGCACGGTCTTGTTGAACAGCAGCGTGCGGATCAGCGGGTAGCGGGTGCGCGTCGACACCAGCACGGCGATGCCGATCAAGCCGGGAATCGCCGCTTCCTTGATGGCCAGCCACTGGTTGTCCAGGTGCAGCAGGCCGATGCCGCCGGTGAGGATCACGCTGACCAGGCCGAGCAGGGCGACGAAGTTGAATTTACGGTACTTGACCAGCTCGAACGCGCCCCAGCCCAGCGGGAATGCCAGGGCCAGCACCAGCGCGCCATCCGGGCCCAGGCGGGCTTCGCCGCTGAGCTTCATGAGGATCAGCGACGGGATCACGATGCTGATCAGCAGGTCGATGAACGGGCGGGGTTTGTGCGGTGCGGCGGGCGTCTGCGTGGTGTCGGTCATGTCGATGTGCGTCGAGGGGCGAGCGCCGATGATCGCCTGCCTGAGGCGCTGGCGCCAGCCCGATTGTCGCTGCAATCACCACAAAGTCCTTCGTGCTCGGGGTGGTAGTTGGCCGAGCGGTAGTGCTCCGGCGCCGCTGCTTGCTGAAATTGGCCTGTCACTGGGGTAAAATTGCCGGCTTTAGGTGCAACGTGAGCGTCGACGACCCGCCGGCGTCGATCCGTTGCCCGGCCGCCGTTTTTGTTCACGTGTTGATGGGGATGGCCAGATGGGCCCGCTGCGTTGCTATGGTGTGCTGTTTGTCGCGTTGCTGCTGTGCGCACGCGTGAACGCCGAGCTGCGCATCCTCACCGAGCCGGGCCCGCCAACCGCCTTCATGCAGGACGGCGAACTACGCGGTTTTGGCGTCGATGTGGTACGCGAGTTGATTGCGCGAACCGGCAGCCAGGCGCAGATCGAGATGATGCCCTGGACCCGCGCCTATACCCTGGCGCAGCGCGGGCCGGACGTGGCCCTGTTCGCCATGGTGCGGACACCCGAGCGTGAACAGCGCTTTCAGTGGGTCGGGCCGATCCTGCATGGCAAGGTGCGCTTCTATTCGCTGAAATCCAGCGGTATGCAGGTCGACAGCCTCGATGATGTCGCAGCCAGCGGCCCCCTGGCGGTGCCCAAGCAGTGGTACAGCTACGAGGCGTTGCAGGCCAAGGGGCTGGCGAACCTGTACGGCGTGCCGACGCCGCAGACCATGGTCACGCTGTTCGCCCATGGGCGCGGCAACCTGATCCTGCTCGAGGACATCCTGCTGCGCGACATGCTCGCCCCGGCAGGGCTGGAACCGGCGGATGTGCAGCCGCAGATGGTGTTCATGGAGTCGTCGTATTACATCGCGTTTTCCCGCGAGACCGACCCGGCCATCGTGGCGGCCTGGCAGGAGGCGCTGGCGGAAATGCGCCGGGACGGCAGTTTTTCGGCGATTTTCCGCCAGTGGCTGCCCGATGTAGAGCCACCCACCGCCCTGCGCTGAGTTGGCGGGAAATTTGCTGCGAAGCGGGGATCAGCCGAGGGCCAAGGCATCCGCGCGGCAGCCAGCGCAGTTGCCGGCACCTGGCCCATCGCTCGCGGCACGCCACAAGAATTCGCTTCAGACGGCTGGGGACAAGGCCGTCGAGCCACCGATTCATCCGACGTTTGGACAATGCCTATGACCAACATGCAACGTGCTTCCCACCATGAATTGCGGCGCGCCTTCCGCACCCTGCTGGCTTCGGGAGCCTGCTATCACACCGCCTCGGTCTTCGATCCGATGTCCGCGCGTATCGCCGGCGATCTCGGTTTCGAAGTCGGCATTCTCGGTGGTTCGGTGGCCTCCCTCCAGGTACTCGCCGCGCCGGATTTCGCCTTGATCACCCTGAGCGAGTTCGTCGAGCAGGCTACCCGCATCCACCGCGTTTCCCGCCTGCCGGTGATCGCCGATGCCGACCACGGCTATGGCAACGCCCTGAACGTGATGCGCACCGTGGTCGAACTGGAACGCGCCGGCATCTCCGCGCTGACCATCGAAGACACCCTGCTGCCGGCCCAATTCAACCGCAAGTCGACAGACCTGATCAGCATCGCCGAAGGCGTCGGCAAGGTGCGTGCCGCCCTGGAGGCGCGGGTCGACCCGGACCTGGCGATCATCGCCCGTACCAATGCCGGCGTGCTCAGCGTCGAGGAAGTCATCAAACGCACCATGGCCTATCAGAAGGCCGGCGCCGATGCCATCTGCATGGTCGGTGTCGAGGACTTCGAGCACCTGGAGAAGATCGCCGAGCACCTCAGCGTGCCGCTGATGCTGGTGACCTACGGCAACCCCAAGCTGCGCGACAACGAACGCCTCGCCAAACTGGGCGTACGCATCGTGGTCAACGGCCATGCTGCCTACTTCGCCGCCATCAAGGCCACCTACGACTGCCTGCGCGAGCAGCGCAACGCCGTGGCCAGTGACCTGAGCGCCTCGGAGCTGGCGCACAAGTACACCCAGCCCGAGGACTACGTGGCCTGGGCCGACGAGTTCATGAACGTCAAGGAATAACCCCGCTTCACCTGCCACGCCGGACAGCGGCCGCGCAATGCGAGCCGATTCGTCCGCCGTCGGCTGCCCCTTGCCAAGCCCCGCCTCACGCTCTTATCTTCGAGTCAGCCTCACCATCAGGTCGTTGAAAAACTGCTGCGTTGAACAGGCTCGGATACGAGTCCAAGCAATAGGTCCCATGTAACGCGCGAATCAGGCGTTTCGTCTGTTTTCGCGGCATTGCAGGGGAGTTCAACAGCCCGCTCATTGGGAGAACGCTATGGCCACCGGTTGGGCGCAAGACGGCGCCGTGCAGGAACAGATCGACAGCACCATCGAAGACGCCGTGCAGCGCGCGCGCAGTCAGCTGCCCAAGGGCGAGAGCCTGACCCATTGCGAAGAGTGCGATGCACCGATTCCCGAGGCGCGACGCCAGGCCGTTCCAGGCGTGCGGCTGTGCGTGAACTGCCAGGCCCAGGCCGACAGGGAGCAGGCCAAGGCCGGTGGCTTCAACCGCCGTGGCAGCAAGGACAGCCAGCTGCGTTAGGGGCGTGACAGGGTCTTGTAGTAGATGGCGTTGGCCCGGTACTGGCCGTCCGGCCCGCAGGCGTAATCGGGCAGGCCGCCGATGCTGGTGTAGCCCAGGGCGCGATAGAGGTGTTCGGCCTCGCTGCCGGCCTCGGTGTCCAGATAAAGCAATCCTCGCTTCAGGTGCCCGGCATGGGCCTCGAGCCGCTGCATCAGCAGCCGGGCGATACCGCGGCGCCGCGCGCTGCTCAGCACCAGCAGCTTCTGCACCTCGCCGCGATTCAGGCCATTGGGCTTCAGGCACAGGCTGAGCTGCACCGAGCCCAGTACCCTGTCATCTTCTTCGGCGACCCAGATCGCCAGCGCGCCGCTGGCCAGGGCGCTTTTCACCTCGTTGAAGTATCCATTCGCCTGCTGGCTGTCGATATCCGCCAGGAAGCCCACGGACGCGCCGTTGGCCACGGCGTCGATCAGCAGGGTGATCAAGCCCTGGCGGCAGGCTTCGAAATCAGTGGTGTCGAGCTGGCGGATCCGCAGGCTCATGGCGTGCTCCGCTGTGGCGTGAGGATCAGCTGCATAAAGGTCAGGTCCAGCCAGCGCCCGAACTTGCAGCCGACCTGGGGCATCTGTCCGGTGATGGTGAAGCCCAGGCGCTCGTGCAGGCGCACCGAGGCGGCGTTGCCGCTTTCGATGGCAGCGACCATCACATGCTTGCCAACCTCCTGCGCCCGTTCGACCAACGCCTGCATCAGCAGCGGGCCGAGGCCCTGGCCGCGGGTGTCGTGGCGTACGTACACCGAATGCTCGACGGTGTTGCAAAAGCCCTCGAAGGGCCGCCAGTCACCGAAAGAGGCGTAGCCGAGCACCTGCTGCGCCTCGTCGACCGCCACCAGAATCGGATAGCCCTGGGTCGCCCGCGCCTCGAACCAGGCCTGGCGGTTGGCCAGGTCCACGGGGCGCTCGTTCCAGATGGCCGTGGTGTTGAGCACGGCGTCGTTGTAGATGGCGAGGAGGGCAGGGAGGTCCTCGCTGATGGCGTCGCGGATAACGGCAGGCATGATGCTTCTCTTGGCGGATGGGGCCGGCAGGTCGGCCCCGGAGCGGATCACTTGTCGCGGTCGACCGCGAACGGGCCCCAGGCCTGACGGCTGGGCATGATTTCCAGGCGGTTGATGTTGATATGGGCAGGCAGGGTGGCGACGTAGAAGATCTGCTCGGCGATATCTTCCGCGCTCAGCGGCGTGGTGGTGCTGTACAGCGCGTCCGAGGCCGCCTGGTTGCCCTTGGTGCGCACCAGGGTGAACTCGGTTTCCGCCATGCCCGGGGCGATGTCGGTGACCCGTACACCGGTGGACACCAGGTCGCAGCGCAGGTTGAAGCTGAACTGTTTGACGAACGCCTTGCTGGCGCCGTACACGTGGCCGCCCGGGTATGGCCATTCGCCGGCTACCGAACCGATGTTGATGATGCTGGCGCCCTTGCCGGTTTCCAGCAGCTTGGGCAGCACGGCGTGGGTGACGTTGACCAGGCCGGTGATGTTGGTGTCGATCATGGTGTGCCAGTCTTGCAGCGCCACCTTCTGCGCTGCTTCCGGCGCCAGGGCCAGGCCGGCGTTGTTGATCAGCGCGTGGATCTTGTCGAAGGGCGCGGCGAGGGAATCGACCAGGGCCTGCACGGCAGTGGCATCACGCACGTCGAGGGTGGCGATATGCACCGGCACCTTGCCTTGCAGCTCGGCCTGGAGTTCCTCCAGACGCTCCTGGCGGCGGCCCGAAAGCACCAGCGCCCAGCCGGCCTCGGCGAAGCGGCGAGCGGTGGCGCGGCCAAAGCCGGAAGTGGCGCCGGTGATGAAAACTACCTGGGTCATGTTCTGCCTCTTGTCTGTCGTCAGTGAACACCGCCCGGCCAGTGGCCTGGGCGATTCGTGCTGATCGACTGCCGGAGTGGGCTCGTCGACACGGATCGTCGCCACCCTGGCGCCTGCGGGTTGGCCGGCAGGTGAAAGCGGGGTGGACGGGCGGCAAGAATAACCGGCTTGGGCAGCTGCCGCGTAGGTACAGTGGCGGTCTTTTACCGGTCAGATCGCCACCAACCCGCGCACACCATCGGCTTCCATGGTTTCTCCGCGGCCCTGCTGGACGATTTCGCCGCGGCTCATCACCAGGTACTGATCGGCCAGCTCGGCGGCGAAGTCGTAGAACTGCTCGACCAGCAGGATGGCCATGTCGCCGCGGGCGGCGAGCTTTCTGATCACCGCGCCGATTTCCTTGATCACCGAGGGCTGGATGCCTTCGGTGGGCTCGTCGAGGATCAGCAGGCGGGGCTGGCTGGCCAGGGCGCGGCCGATTGCCAGCTGTTGCTGCTGGCCGCCGGACAGGTCGCCGCCACGGCGCTGTTTCATTTCCAGCAGCACCGGGAACAGCTCGTAGATGAAGGCCGGCACTTCCTTGGCCTGGCTGCCGGGAAACCGCGACAGGCCCATCAGCAGATTTTCCTCGACCGTCAGGCGGCCGAAGATTTCCCGGCCCTGGGGCACATAGGCGATGCCGGCGTGCACCCGCTGGTGCGGCTTGCAGCCGGTGATGGCCTTGCCTTCCCACTGCACGCTGCCTTGCCTGGCCGGTAGCAGGCCCATCAGGCACTTGAGCAGGGTAGTCTTGCCGACGCCGTTGCGGCCGAGCAGGCAGGTGACTTCGCCGACCTTCACGTCGAACGACAGGCCGCGCAGGATATGGCTGCCGCCGTAGTACTGGTGAAGCTGTTGGACTTGCAGCATGGTGTACCTCTCGTGCCCGCGCTCTGCGTGGGCACCATCGATTTTGAGAGCGGGGCTAATCGGATCGCCGCCCGGCCCCTCCCACGAATTCCTAGCGGCCTAGATAAACCTCGATCACTCGCTCGTTGGCCTGCACGGCGTCGAGCGAGCCTTCGGCCAGTACGCGACCCTGGTGCAGCACGGTGACGTGGTCGGCGATGCTGCCAACGAAGCCCATGTCATGCTCGACCACCATCAGCGAGTGCTTGCGCGCCAGGGACTTGAACAGCTCGGCGGTGAATTCGGTTTCCGCGTCGGTCATGCCCGCCACCGGCTCATCGAGCAGCAGCAACTGCGGGTCCTGCATAAGCAGCATGCCGATCTCCAGGAACTGCTTCTGGCCGTGGGACAAGAGACCGGCCGGGCGCTGCCGCGAGGCATCGAGGCGAATGGTGGCCAGCACCTCGTCGATACGGTCGCGCTGCTCGCCGCTGAGTGTGGCGCGCAGGCTGGCCCATACCGATTTGTCGGTCTTCTGCGCCAGTTCGAGGTTCTCGAACACGCTCAGGGCCTCGAACACCGTCGGCTTCTGGAACTTGCGGCCGATGCCGGCCTGGGCGATCTCGACCTCGCTCATCTGGGTCAGGTCGAAGGTTTCGCCAAAGAAGGCGACGCCGCTGTTGGGCCGGGTCTTGCCGGTGATCACGTCCATCAGGGTGGTCTTGCCGGCACCGTTGGGGCCGATGATGCAGCGCAGCTCGCCGACGCCGATGTACAGGGTCAGGTCGGTCAGCGCCTTGAAGCCGTCGAAGGCGACGTTGATATCTTCCAGGGTCAGGATGGTGCCGTGGCGCGTGTTCAGGCCACTGCCCGCACTCTGGCCCAGGCCGATGGCATCGCGGCTGCTGCCTGCCGGATCAATGAGCATTTCGGGAATCGGTGCGCTTCTCATGACTTGTCCCCTCGTTTGAGCAGGCCGATGACGCCCTTGGGCAGGAACAGGGTGACCACGATGAACAGCGCGCCGAGGGCGAACAGCCAGTACTCGGGAAAGACCACGGTAAACCAGCTCTTCATGCCATTGACCAGGCCGGCGCCGAGCAGCGGGCCGATCAGCGTGCCGCGCCCGCCGAGGGCCACCCACACGGCGGCTTCGATGGATTGCGTCGGGGCCATTTCGCTGGGGTTGATGATGCCCACCTGGGGCACGTACAGCGCACCGGCCAGGCCGCACAGCACGGCGGACAGCACCCAGATGAACAGCTTGTAGCCGCGTGGATCGTAGCCGCAGAACATCAGGCGGTTCTCGGCGTCGCGCAGGGCGGTGAGCACCCGGCCGAACTTGCTGCGCGCCAGGCGCCAGCCCAGGTACAGGCTGCCGACCAGCAGCAGCACGGTGAGCGAGAACAGTGTGGCGCGGGTGTTCGCCGCGGTGATCTCGAAGCCGAGGATGCTGCGGAAGTTGGTGAAGCCGTTGTTGCCGCCGAAACCGGTCTCGTTGCGAAAGAACAGCAGCATGCCGGCGAAGGTCAGCGCCTGGGTCATGATCGAGAAATACACGCCCTTGATCCGCGAGCGGAAGGCGAAGAAACCGAATACCAGCGCCAGCAGGCCAGGCGCCAGCACCACCAGGCACAGGGCCCAGAGGAAATTGTCGGTGCCGTACCAGTACCAGGGCAGCTCGCTCCAGGCCAGGAAGCCCATGAACGCCGGCAGGCCGTCGCCCGCGGCCTCGCGCATCAGGTACATGCCCATGGCATAGCCGCCGAGGGCGAAGAACAGGCCGTGGCCGAGGGACAGCAGGCCGGCATAACCCCAGACCAGATCGAGGGCCAGGGCGACGATGCAGTAGCAGAGGATCTTGCCGACCAGGGTCAGGCTGTAGGCCGACACGTGCAGCGCGTGGTCGGCGGGCAGCAGGTGCAGCACGGGCATGGCGAGCAGCACGGCGAGTACCAGCAGGCCGACGGCCATGGACATCTGCGGGCCGAGCTTGTGGCTGGCGCGGGCCAATAGCGTTTGGTTGGCGGCGTTCATTGCACGATCCCCCATGAACCAATCTGTGGGAGCGCGCCATGCGCGCGAAGGAGGGTGGGGAGGCAGTCGCTGGCATGGCCAGCTCCCACGGTGCAGAAGATCATGGTGTTCAATCGATCACCCTCCCTTTCAAGGCGAACAGACCCTGCGGACGTTTCTGGATGAACAGAATGATCAGCGCGAGGATGAGGATCTTGCCGAGCACGGCGCCGATCTGCGGTTCGAGGATCTTGTTGGCGATGCCTAAGCCGAAGGCTGCCATGACGCTACCGGCCAACTGGCCGACGCCGCCGAGTACCACCACCAGGAAGGAATCGATGATGTAGCTCTGGCCGAGGTCCGGGCCGACGTTGCCGATCTGGCTCAGCGCCACGCCGCCGAGACCGGCGATGCCCGAGCCGAGCCCGAAGGCCAGCATGTCCACGCGGCCGGTGGGCACGCCGCAGCAGGCGGCCATATTGCGGTTCTGCGTCACCGCTCTGACGTTCAAGCCCAGGCGCGTCTTGTTGAGCAGCAGCCAGGTCAGCACCACCACCGCCAGGGCGAAGCCGATGATCACGATGCGGTTGTACGGCAGCACCAGGTTGGGCAGCACCTGGATGCCCCCGGACAGCCAGTAGGGGTTGGCCACCTCGACGTTCTGCGCGCCGAACAGCACGCGCACCAGCTGGATCAGGATCAGGCTGATGCCCCAGGTGGCCAGCAGGGTTTCCAGCGGGCGGCCGTAGAGGTGGCGAATCACCGTGCGCTCCAGGGCCATGCCGATCACCGCGGTCACGCAGAAGGCCACCGGCAGGGCCACCAGCGGGTACAGCGCCAGGGCCTCGGGAGCGAAGCGCTGGAAGAGGATCTGCACCATGTAGGTGGAATAGGCGCCGAGCATCAGCATCTCGCCGTGGGCCATGTTGATCACCCCCAGCAGGCCGAAGGTGATGGCCAGGCCGAGGGCGGCGAGCAGCAGGATCGAGCCCAGGCTCATGCCGCTGAATGCCTGGCCGAGCAGCTCGCCGATCAGCAGCTTGCGCTTGACCTGGGCGAGGCTGGTCTCCGCGGCGGTACGCACCCCGGCGTCGCTCTCCACGCCGGGTTCCAGCAGGTTTTCCAGGCGGGTGCGGGCCAGCGGCTCGCCGGTTTCGCCGAGCAGGCGCACGGCCGCCAGGCGCACCGCCGGGTTGGCGTCGACCAGTTGCAGGTTGGCCAGGGCAAGGGTCAGGGCGTCGCGTACGGCGTCGTCGTCTTCCCTGGCCTGCGCCTGGGCAAGCAGCGGCAGTTGCGCCGGCTGAGCGCTCTTCTGCAATTGCCGGGCGGCGCTCAGGCGCACCGCTGCATCCTCGGCGAGCAGCCCATGGCTGGCCTGGGCGTTGGCGATCAGCCCACGCAGGCGATTGTTCAGGCGCAGTTTGCGCGGCGTGCCTTGCGGCTCGGCATCGCCTTCGGCGGCGCGGTAGCCGGCGTCGGTTTCGACGAAGGCGCGCTTGTCGCCGTCGGCGGCCACACGGCCCTGCTGCAGAGCATCGAGCAGCGGCTGGCGTTTCAGGTCGGGCATGGCGGCCCAGCTTTCCAGCAGCTTGGCTTGCTGCGTGGCGCTGGCGGCGACGAAATCGTCGGCTTCGCCGGCCTGGGCGGCAAACGGCAGCAGGAGCAGCAGGCTCAGGAGAATTCGGGCAAAGGCATAAGGCATGGGCGTGTCCTTGGTATCCCGTCGCTGACGGGAGCGGCGGAGCCGAAGGACGACTTGTCCTCCGGCGCCTGCGCGGCGGCTCGGATCAGTTCGACTTCACCGGGGTATCGCCCTTCTTGTCGTTGCCTTCGATGTACGGGCTCCACGGCTGGGCGCGGATCGGCCCTTCGGTTTCCCAGACCACCGAGAACTGACCGTCGTCCTGGACCTCGCCGATCATCACCGGCTTGTGCAAGTGATGATTCTTCTCGTCCATCTTCAGGGTGAAGCCGCTCGGTGCGGCGAACTCCTGGCCGGCCATGGCGGCGCGCACCTTGTCGACGTCGGTGGTGCCGGCTTTCTCGACGGCCTGGGCCCACATGTGGATGCCCACGTACGTGGCTTCCATCGGGTCGTTGGTCACCACGGTGTCGGCGTTCGGCAGCTTCTTGGCCTTGGCGTAGGCCTTCCAGTCGGCGACGAATTTCTCGTTGACCGGGTTCTCCACGGACTGGAAGTAGTTCCAGGCCGCCAGGTGGCCGACCAGCGGCTTGGTGTCGATACCGCGCAGCTCTTCCTCGCCGACCGAGAAGGCCACCACCGGTACGTCGGTGGCTTCGATGCCCTGGTTGGCCAACTCCTTGTAGAACGGCACGTTGGAGTCGCCGTTGACGGTGGACACCACCGCGGTCTTGCCGCCGGCGGAGAACTTCTTGATGTTGGCAACGATGGTCTGGTAGTCGCTATGACCGAACGGCGTGTAGACCTCTTCGATGTCCTTGTCCTGCACGCCCTTGCTGTGCAGGAAGGCGCGCAGGATCTTGTTGGTGGTGCGCGGGTAGACGTAGTCGGTGCCGAGCAGGAAGAAGCGCTTGGCGCCGCCACCGTCTTCGCTGAGCAGGTATTCCACCGCCGGAATCGCCTGCTGGTTCGGCGCGGCACCGGTGTAGAACACGTTCGGCGACATCTCTTCGCCTTCGTACTGCACGGGGTAGAACAGCAGGCCGTTGAGTTCCTCGTAGACCGGCAGTACCGATTTACGCGACACGCTGGTCCAGCAGCCGAAGGTCACCGCGACCTTGTCCTGGGTCAGCAGCTGGCGTCCGCGCTCGGCGAACAGCGGCCAGTTCGACGCCGGGTCGACCACCACCGGCTCTAGCTTCTTGCCGAGCACACCGCCCTTGGCGTTGATCTCGTCGATGGTCATCAGCGCCATGTCTTTCAGCGAGGTTTCCGAAATGGCCATGGTGCCGGACAGCGAGTGCAGGATTCCGACCTTGATGGTCTCGGCGGCCTGTACGGTCCAGCTCAGGCCCATGGCGGCGATGGATGCGGAAAGGGTGAAGGCCTTGATCAGGCTGCGACGTTGCATGGTTCGATCTCCATTCACTAACGAGTTATGTGTTGTTGGCAGTTGGTCAAGGACATCGCTCAGCCCTGCGCCTGCACGGCCCGCTGGCGGGCGCTGTGCAGCATGTGGAGGGTGATCTTGCGCACTTCCGCCTTGCTGACCTCGATGTGGGTCTTCAGCAACAGCTGTGCCTCTTCGCAGCGGCGCGACAGGATCGCGCCGAGAATCCGTGCATGTTCGTCGTAGGTGGCTTCCACCCGCGGCGTCTGGGTGAAATCCAGGCGGCGGATGATGCGGATCTTTTCGCTGACCTCGCCGTGCAGGCGGGCCATCTCGCGGTTGCCGGTGGCCTCCACCAACTGGCAGTGGAAGCGCTCGTCGAGCCGTGACACTTCGCGGCCGTCTTCCAGACGCTGTTCGGGCGCCACCATCCAGATGCCTTTCAGCTCATCCAGCAGGGCGGGCGGTTGTTCCGCCTCGCGGTCGCACAGGCGCTTGACCGCCGCCTGTTCGAGGACGATGCGCACGTCGTAAAGCTCCTCGAAATGGGCGAAGTCGAACGGCTTGACCTGCCAGCCGCTGCGGAAATACACCTCCAGGTAACCCTCGCGCTCCAGCCGATACAGCGCCTGGCGCACCGGCGTACGGCTGGCTGCCATGCGCTCGGCGACTTCGCCTTCGCTGAAGCGGTCACCGGGCAGCAGGCGAAACTCGAAGATGTCGTCCTTGAGCTGCCCGTAGATGCGCTCGGCGAGGTTCTCCGGGCGCTCCCGGCCGCGCTTGATCGGGTCGACCAGTTGCATCTCAGGCCGCCTCGCCCGGTTCGAGCACCAGCAGCGCGTCGCCCGGGTTGACCGCCTTGCCCGGCTGGCAGCGCACGGCCTTGACCAGGCCGGCCAGGGGGGCGGTGACTGCCAGCTCCATCTTCATCGCCTCGACCACCAGCAGCGTGGCGCCGGCCTCGACGTACTGGCCCGGCTCGACCAGCACCTTCCAGACGCTGCCGCACATGTCGGCGCTGACCAGGTGGCCGTCGATGGCTTCGTCGTCGTCCAGGCCCGCCGCTGGCGCGGTATGGCTGTCGGCATCGTCGTCGCGCCACAGCTGCACTTCGGCGTCGAAGGCCTGCTTCTGCTGGCGCTGGAAGGCGTCGATGCTTGCCGCGTTGTCGGCCAGAAAGCCCCGGTACTCGGCGAAATCGAAGGTGCTCTGCTCGATTGTTATCTGCGCCCGGCCTTCACGGAACGCCTCGCGGAACTCATCCAGTTCGGCTTCGCTGACCGGGTAGAAACGCACCTGGTCGAAGAAGTGCAGCAGCCACGGCTGGCCGCCCTCGAACTGGGCGTTCTTCACGAACTTGTTCCAGATCGGCAGGGTGCGGCCTACCAGCTGATAGCCGCCGGGCGAATCCATGCCGTAGATGCACATGTACATGCCGCCGATGCCCACGGTGCCTTCGGCGGTGTAGGTGCGCGCCGGGTTGTACTTGGAGCTGAGCAGGCGGTGGCGCGGGTCGAGGGGCACGGCGCAGGGCGCGTCGAGGTAGACGTCACCGAGGCCGAGAATCAGGTAGCTGGCGTCGAACAGGATGTCGCGTACGTCCTCGCGGCTGGCCAGGCCATTGGCGCGCTGGATGAAGTCGACGTTGTTCGGCAGCCACGGCGCCTGGCTGCGCACGGTTTCGCTGTAACGGGTGACGGCGGCCAGGGTGGCGCTGTCCTCGAAGGCCATCGGCAGGTGGACGATACGGGTCGGCACCTTGAGGTCTGCCACGTCGCCCAGATCGGCTTCCAGGCGCAGCAGATGATCGAGCAGCGCCTGTTGATGCAGCACGCGGCTGTCGTAACGCAGCTGCAGGGAGCGCACGCCGGGCGCCAGTTCTTCCAGGCCGGCGAGCGGCTGGGCCTTGAGCGCTTCCATCAGCAGGTGCACGCGCAGGCGCAGGGCCAGGTCGAGCACGTTATCGCCGTATTCGAGCAGGATGTAGGCATCGCCCGCCTGGCGATAGACCGCGCGCGGGCGGCTGCCATCGGCCGGCAGCTCGGCGAGGATGGTGGCCGATACCGTTTCGCCCGGCTGCAGACTCGGCGCCGGTAACTGCACGGCGCTGACCGCGCTGAGACTCTGCAGGCTGGCCAGCTGCGCCTGTTCCAGCGCCTGGGCCTGCTCGAAGCTGATCGGGTGAAAACGCAAGGTATCGCCCGGCTTGACCTGGCCGACCTTCCACAGCTCGGCCTTGGCGATGGTCACCGGGCAGACGAAACCGCCGAGGCTCGGGCCGTCCTTGGTGAGAATCACCGGGAAGTCGCCGGTGAAGTTGATGGCGCCGATGGCGTATTCACAGTCATGCACGTTGGACGGATGCAGCCCGGCCTCGCCGCCGTCGGCGCGGGTCCAGCTCGGCTTCGGCCCGGAAAGGCGCACGCCCAGGCGGTTGGAGTTGTAGTGCACCTGCCAGTCGGCGGCGAAGAACTGCTCGATGGCTTCAGGCGTGAAGAAGTCCGGCGCACCGTGGGGGCCGTAGAGCACGCCAATGTTCCAGGTGGTGCCGTAGGCGGGAATCAGGCTGGCATCCAGCGCCTGCGGCTCGCTGACCGGCGCCGGCGTGGTGCAGGCCGGCAGATCCTGGGAGATGGCCAGCATGTCGGCGGTGCGCAGGGTGCGCCCGGCATGGCCACCGAACTGGCCGAGGGCGAAGGTCGAGCGGCTGCCCAGGTACACCGGCACATCGAAGCCGCCGCGCACCGCCAGGTAGGTGCGGCAGCCACTTTGCGCGCGGCCGAGCTTGAGCACCTGACCGGCCTTGATGGCGATTGGCGCCCAGTAGGGCACGGCTTCGCCGTCCAGTTCGGCCGGGCAGTCGGCGCCGGCGAGGGCGATCAGCGCGTCGCTGTGAAAACGCAGGCTCGGGCCTTGCAAGGTGAATTCCAGGCCAGCGGCACTCTCGTGGTTGCCGACGATGCGGTTGGCCAGGCGGAAGGCGTAATCGTCCATCGGCCCGGACGGCGGCACGCCGATGTCCCAGTAGCCGAGGCGGCCGGGGAAATCCTGCACGCTGCTGTAGGTGCCGGGCTCCAGCACTTCGACCATCCGGGCTGTGTAGCTGAAGGTATCGAGCAGGCGCGTCCAGATCTGCGCACTGTGGAAGCGCGGTTCGGCCACCACCTGGCGCAGGTAATCGAGGTTGCTGGCGATGCCATGCAGGCGGGTTTCGCCCAGGGCTTTCTGCAACTTGGCGATAGCCTCGTCGCGGCTCGGCGCATGGACGATCAGCTTGGCGATCATCGGGTCATAGAAGGCCGACACTTCGCTGCCGGTGCTTACCCAGCCGTCGACGCGTACGTCATCCGGAAAGTACACGTCGGTCAGCACACCCGGGCTGGGCTGGAAGTTCTTCAGCGGGTCTTCGGCATAGATGCGCACTTCGATGGCGGCGCCGTGCGGGGCGCGGTTCAGGGCGGCCCAGTCCAGCTCGTCGCCCGCCGCCACGCGCAGCATGCATTCGATCAGGTCGAGGCCGGTGACCATCTCGGTCACCGGGTGCTCGACCTGCAGGCGGGTGTTCACTTCGAGAAAGTAGAAGTCGTCGCGGGCGGCGTCGTAGATGAACTCCACGGTGCCGGCGCTGCGGTAATTCACCGACTCGCCGAGTTGCACGGCGGCAGCATGCAGGCGCTCACGGGTGGCCTGGGGCAGGTTTGGCGCCGGGGTTTCCTCGACCACCTTCTGGTTGCGCCGCTGCAGCGAGCAGTCGCGCTCGCCGAGGGCGGCCACGCGGCCGTTGCCGTCACCGAAGATCTGCACTTCGACGTGCCGCGCCTGATCGACGAAGCGCTCGATGAATACGCCGGCATCGCTGAAGAACTGCTCGCCCATGCGCTTGACGCTGTCATAGGCGCTGGCCAGGGCCACGGCATCGGCGCAGCGGGTCAGGCCGATACCGCCGCCGCCGGCGGTGGTCTTGAGCATGATCGGGTAGCCGATGGTCTCCGCTGCGGCCAGGGCTTCGTCCAGGCTGTGCAGCAGCGCGGTGCCGGGCGCCATCGGCACCTGGGCCTCGGCGGCCAGCTCACGGGCGCGGTGCTTGAGACCGAATTCGCGGATCTGCGCAGGCGTCGGGCCGACGAAGGCGATGCCGGCGTTCTCGCAGGCCTCGGCGAACTCGGCGCTTTCCGACAGGAAGCCATAACCGGGATAGATCGCCTGGGCACCGGTTTCCTTCGCAGCGGCGAGAATCTTGTCGATGCGCAGGTAGCTGTCGGTAGCCTTGTCGCCGCCCAGGGCCACGGCCACGTCGGCATCACGCACATGCTGGGCGTTGCGGTCGGCGTCGGAATACACCGCCACGCTCTTCACGCCCAGGCGCTTGAGGGTGCGGATGGCGCGGACGGCGATCTCGCCACGGTTGGCGATCAGTACGGTATGGAACATGTTCGATCCCTCTTCGTAGGGTGGATCACGCTTTATCGATCCACCATGCGGTTTCATGGGTGAGGGAAAGGCGTCTAGGATGCGCGCCAATCCACCCTACGGTTTTTCAGTTCTTGGCGGCTTGCTGGCTGGCGATAAAGGCGCGCCAACCGCCGAAGCTGGTGATGTCGCGGGCATCACCGAGCGCCCAGGGTTCGCAGATAAAGCCCTTCACGCTGCGCCCGTCGGCCAGGGTCAGGTTGCCGATGCCCAGCGGTGCGGGAATCTCGGCGACGAACTCGCCAAAGCGTGCCAGGGGGATGTCCCACAGCTCGACGATGATCGAGGTGCCGTCGGCGCTGCGCGCCAGGCCCGGTTTCGGCGGCACGGTGCCGGCCAGGGCGTAGAGGCGGTAGTGCGGCGAGGTCAGGGTCTGCTCGACCAGCACCGCGTCGCGGGTGGTCAGCTGGAAATTCAGCGGCATGCCGGTCAGGTGCGCACCGACCACCGCGACCCGCACGCTGCCGGCCGGCACCGCGGCGGCTGGCGTTTGGGTTGGCAGCGCGCGGCCGGTGGCACCCAGCGGCAGCTCCAGGCTGGCCTGCCAGCGCTTGCCGAAGGCCGCCAGGGCGCGGTCGTGCCAGGCCGGGGCGAGCAGGGTGATGCCGGCGGGCAGACCGTCATCGCGCAAACCGGCGGGCACCGCCAGGGCGGACAGGTCGGCGAGGTTGGTGAAGTTGGTGTAGGTGCCGAACTGGCTGTTGAACAGCACCGGCTCCTGCTGCATTTCGGCGCGGCTGCGGATGGTCGGCGAGGTGGGCACCACCAGGGCGTCGAAGCCGGCCAGCGCGTCGTTGATTGCGCGGCTCAGTTCGGCGCGCAGGTACTCGGCCTTGTAGGCATCGCAGGCGCTGTACTGGTGGCCGCTTTCGACGATGCCGCGCACCACCGGGTCGATATGCGCCGGGTCGACGCCTTCCACGGCAACGGTGCGCTCGGCGACCCAGGGGCCGTAATAGAGCTGCTCGGCCAGTTGGCGGAACGGGCTGAAGTCGATGGTCTTGAGCGTCACGCCCAGGCTTTTCAGCTGCTCCAGCGCCTGCTCGAAAACGGCCTGGGTCTGGGTATCGCCAAAGAATTCCAGGCTGTCCGGCACGGCGAAGATCGGTGCTGCCTGCATACCCACTGGTGCGCTGTTGGGGTTTTGCCGTGAGTAGGCGTCGGCAGCGTCGTAGCCACCAGCGATGCCCGCCACGGTTTCGGCATCGCCCACCGTCAGGGCGAAGATGGAGATGCAGTCCACGGTGCGGCACGCCGGCACCAGGCCGGTGTTCGGCAGCCAGCCCTTGGTCGGCTTGAGCCCGACGATATTGTTGAAGCCTGCCGGCACGCGGCCCGAGCCGGCGGTGTCGGTGCCCAGCGAGAAGGGCACCAGGCCGCGGGCGACCACGCTGGCCGAGCCGGAGCTGGAGCCGCCACTGACGTAATCGGCGTTGAAACTGTTGACCACCGCCCCATGGGGCGAGCGGGTACCGACCAGGCCGGTGGCGAACTGATCGAGGTTGGTCTTGCCGATCAGGATGGCGCCGGCGGCGCGCAGGCGGGCGACCACCGTGGCGTCGGCTTCGGCTGTATAGGCGAACTCGGGACAGGCGGCGGTGGTGGCCCAGCCGGCGGCGTCGATATTGTCCTTGATGGCGAAGGGCACGCCGTACAGCGGCAGCCTGCTCTGCTGGCCTTCGGCCTTGTCGAGCAGCGCCTGCAGGTGGCTCAGTTGGGCGTCGAGCTGCGCGGCGCTGGCCAGGCTGATCCAGGCATTGTCGGCAGTGCCGAGCTCGGCGAGCAGACCATGCAGCAAATCGGCAGGCTGCGCGGCGTCACGGTAAGCCTGTTGCCAGTCGGCGAGGGTAAAGGCGAAGGAGGCGTGGGACATGCGCTGAGATTCCATCTTGTATCCAAGTTGAAATCACTAGAGCAATTGCGGTGCCAGTTTTTATCTTATTGATTTTTATGGATTTTATTTTGGTTAAGGCATTTTTTGAGCTGTTCTTGCACCGTGTCGGCGCTGAGGTGAAGTGTTTTGGTGCGGGATGCGGGCAACTTGGTTGCGCTGGGCTGAAGCCCTCCCGAGTTGGCGCAGTTCTTTTGGACGCGTGCAGAACCTGTGGGAGCGGGCGGGGACGCCCAGTCCATGCCCGCGAAATCGAGAGGCAACCAGCGATAGCATTGGAATGCCCGCGATCGCTTCGCGGGCATGGCCGCTCCCACAATTCTTGCTCCAGCCGACTGATGTGCTGACTCACAACCCCTCTAACAAATCCCGGTAATCGCCCACCGCCTCGAACTCCTCGGTGTCCTTCACACCCTTGCGGCTATCGGGCTCGTACACCGCGAGCAGGTGCGCGACGCCAAAGCGCCTGGCGCTGCGCAGGATCGGGATGTTGTCGTCGATAAACAGGCTGCGCGCCGGGTCGAAGGCCAGGTCCTGTTGCAGGGCCGACCAGAATTGCTGGTCTTCCTTGGGAAAGCCGTAATCGTGGGAGCTGATCATGCGGTCGAAGTAGGGCGCCAGTTCGATGCGCTCCAGCTTCAGCGACAGCGAGTCGCGGTGGGCATTGGTGATCATCACCACCCGTTTGCCGGCCTGGCGGATGGCGGCGAGAAAAGTGTCGGCATCCGGGCGCAGGGCGATCAGGTCGGCGACTTCGCGCTTGAGGTCCTTGATCGACAGCTCTAGCTCGCGGCTCCAGAAGTCCGTGCAGTACCAGTTCAGCTGGCCGGCATGCTCGGTGAACAGCGGCTGCAACTCGGCATCGGCCAGGGCGCGGCTCACGCCATGGTGCTCGGCGTAGCGCTGCGGCAGGTGTTCGAGCCAGAAGTGATTGTCGAAGTGCAGGTCGAGCAGGGTGCCGTCCATGTCCAGCAATACGGTATCGATGTCGGACCAGGGCAGGTTCATGGCGAGGTAACTCTCTAGAGGTGAAAACGCGGCGAATGGTGCCTGCAGGTCGTCAAATGCTACGCCGAGGGCGCAGACATTCGGGGCAGGCGCGGTATGATAACCGTTCCGGTCAGCCCAGCAGCAGGACTCACCCATGCGTCAGAAGCCCACCGTCATTGCCCGCGAGATCGTCGCCAGCAGCCGCCTGTTCCGCGTCGAGGAGATCCAGTTGCGCTTCAGCAACGGCGCCGAGCGCACCTATGAGCGGCTGGTCGGGCGCGGCACCGGCCATGGCGCGGTGATGATCGTGGCGATGGCCGATGACGAGCACGTGCTGCTCGTCGAGGAATACTGCGGCGGCACCGGCGAGTACGAACTGTCGCTGCCCAAGGGCCTGATCGAGCCGGACGAAGACGTGCTCGATGCCGCCAATCGCGAGCTGCAGGAGGAGGCCGGCTTCGGCGCCCGGCGGCTGGAGCACCTGACCGAGCTGAGCCTGTCACCCGGCTATATGAGCCAGAAGATCCAGGTGGTGCTGGCCCGTGATCTTTATCCACAGACCCTGCCGGGCGACGAGCCGGAGCCGCTTCGGGTCGACAAGGTCAGCCTGCGCGAGCTGTCCGCGCTCATCCAGCACCCGCAGTTCAGCGAGGGCCGTGCCCTGGCCGCCCTGTACCTGGTGCGTGACCTGCTGGAACAGCGCGGGGAACTGAGCCGATGAGCCACCCGTTATTGCCCGGCGTGCTGGCTTTGGTGCAGCAGGCCGGCGAAGCCATTCTGCCGTTCTGGCGCCAGGGCGTGGAGGTGGTCGAGAAGGCCGATGCCTCACCGGTTACCGCCGCCGATCTGGCCGCGCATCGCATCCTGGCCGAGGGCCTGCTGGCGCTGGAGCCGAGCATTCCCGTGCTGTCCGAGGAAGATGCCGATATCGCCCAGAGCGAGCGTGCGGGCTGGTCGCGCTGGTGGCTGGTCGACCCCCTGGATGGCACCAAGGAATTTATCGCCGACAGCGAGGAGTTCACCGTCAACGTGGCGTTGATCGAGCGCGGCGAAGTGGTGTTCGGTGTGGTCGGCATTCCCGCCACGGGCGTGATCTACCACGGTGGCCGCGCGTTCGGCGCCTGGCGGGTCGCGCCGGGTGAGCCGCCGCGTGCGATCAACGTGCGCGAGACGCCGGCCAGCGGCCTGACCGTGGTCGCCAGCCGCCGCCACGGCAGCGCCCTGCAGGAACAGCTGCTGACCGCGCTGGTGGCCCGTTTCGGTGATATCGAGCGGGTCAGCGTCGGCAGCTCGCTGAAATTCTGCCAACTGGCCGAGGGCGGCGCCGACTTCTACCCGCGCCTGGCGCCCACCTCGCAGTGGGACACCGCGGCTGCGCAGGGCGTGCTGGAAGGCGCAGGCGGTGCGGTGCTGACGCTGCAGGGCGAGCCGCTGCGTTATGAGGCCCGTGAGTCGCTGCTCAATCCGTTCTTCCTGGCGCTGCCGGCGCAGGCCAAGTGGCGTGAACTGATCGTGGAAGAGGCAAAGGCGCTGGGTTGATAAGCAGCTAAAGGCTATTTAAAAGCGTAGCCGAGGCAGCTAGCGCAAGGGCTAGGCGCCCCCACAAAAACAGGCGAGGAAGCGGCCGGGGTCGCGAGCGACTGTACTGTTGTACATGAGCATTCCGAGCCTGTTTTTAACGCAGCGATAGCAACGCAGGTAGTTTTTAAAAAGCCTTTCAGTCCAGCATGTCGCTGTAGCGACTATCCTGTTTATACACCAGCGGCTGGGCGAAGCCCGGCACCTTGATCTGCTCGCTGTCGATGGCGATCTCGGTATCGTCGATCAGGTCGTTGCCGAAGTTGTAGATGATCTCCAGCTGGCCCTTGGTCGCCTGCTCGTCGTAGGCCTGGGCGGTGGCGCGGGTCTGTTCGCGGCGCTGCTGGTAGGCGCTGAACGCCGCCTCGCCATGGCGCTTGCGCAGCATGCGCTCGACCACGTGGGGGGCGAGCACCACCGCGCTGGCATTGTTGCCGCCAAAACCCTTGGAGTTGATGAAGCACACGTCCATGCGCTGGTCGTGGCGGTCGGCGTTGCTGATGCTCAGGTGCTGCTGGTGCACGTCGTCGGCCACGGCATCGATGGTCTTGATGCCGGGGATGATGCCGTACTTGAAGGTGCCCAGCGCGGAGATCACCTGGTCGCCGCTGGCGGTGGCCAGGGAGTGACCGACAAAGGCCTTCACCGCGGCCACCGGCCAGCTGTCGATGGCGAAGGCGGCGGCGACGCGGTCCAGCAGCTCGGATTCGGTAACCCGATTGGCCGGGGTGCTGGAGCCGTGGGCATGCACGAAGCTGCGCTGGCGCACGGCGTCGATGCCGACCAGTTGGGCAGCCGCGGCGACGGCCTTGGCGACGGTCAGGTAGTTGCCCGGGCCAGGCGCGGAGATGGATTTCTTGAAGCCGTCGGCGTTGATGAACACGTCGGTGGCGGCGCCGTGGATGTCGGCACCCAGTTGCAGGGCCAGCTCGTCGTCCATCAGCACGATGAACTGGCAGGCTTCGGACAGGGTGAAGCCACAATTCTCGCCGAACGGGCGGCTGGCGCGGCGGAAGTCGACGTCGTCTTTTCCTTCGATCAGGCGCAGGCCGTCTTCGGTGGCCAGGGCGCCCATGGCGCCGTAGCCCTCGATGCATTCGGCGTTGATCGGCGCTTCGCTGTTGCCGACGATCACCACGCGGGCCTTGCCGGCGTTGATCTGCTCGATGCCCTTCTGCAGGTTGTACAGGAAGGTGGCACAGGCGCCGGTGACGCTGCCGGTGGTGCCGACGCTGCCCAGCACATAGGCGTTGATGAAATCGGCGGGCATGGTGTTCAGGCCCAGGGCCAGCTGCTTGGAGCTGACGCGATGGCCCTTGAGGCGCGACTGCATCAGGCCGCCGAAGCCGTTTTCGTCGAGCTGGCTCATGATGCTGCCGGCGAACACGGCGATCTCGTCGGGGGCGACGTGATCGACGATGGTCTGCCATGGCACGCCAGTGGCGCGCAGCGCGTCGGTCACGCCGACCACGGCCATCTGCAGGCCGCGTGGGTGGAAACGCGAGTTGTACAGCTCGCCGGGCTCGAAGCCGGTGGGCAACTGGCCGGCGGATTTCACCGGCAGGGCACGGTAGCTGTCGACCTTGAACTCACAGCTGTCGTGCAGGGTGACGCGCACCTCGTTGCCATCCAGTTCCTCGACCGACCAGTTGGCCGGCAGCGGCTCGGGCAGCTGCTTGCGGTTGCTGACGAAGGTCACGCTGCCGGCTTCGCCACCGACGGCGATGCTCTTGTGCCAGTGGGCAGCATCGGGATCCAGGTGCTGTTTCTCGATACGGCGCACCAGGGTCGAGGCGAGAATCTGCGCGCCGTAGCGGCGCTCGATGTCGGCGGGCGACAGGGCTTCGCCGTCCAGGCTCTGATACGCGCCGTCGACCACGCGCACCAGCTTGGTCATCACCGCCAGACCGGTAAGGGTTTCCTGACGTGCCTGTTCGTCCAGCGATTCGATCACCGTACGGCGGAAACCGTGGTGGAAGGAGCTGCGGCCGGCGGCATTGTAGCCACCGAAACCGACGATCACAGGCAAACGAGACTTCACGCGGACACTCCTTCAACTAATTAGATCGGCATGCGGAACGGGCGCATACCGGGTCAGCGGATCGAGGCGAGGCGCGCGTTTCTTAACCAGAAAGGCGCCATTATGGCTAATCGGGTGCCTATGGTGACGCGATCCATGACCCACAAGTCACGACTGGATACAAGGTTACCCGTTATCGACGCTTGCGGCACGACCCGCCTGCAGATCGGCGGTGAGCCCGAGGGCAAAAATGCAGAAACCCGGCACTGGGCCGGGTTTCTGGGTCACGGGATGAACCTCAGGACAGTTCCGCTTACATCCCCAGCCAGTTCGGCAGGCCCAGGGAAATGAACGGCACGTAGGTCACCAGGATCAGGAACGCCAGCATCACCAGCAGCCATGGCGACACCGCGCGCACCGTGCGGGTCAGCGGCATGCCGGTGACCGCCGAGGTGACGAACAGGTTGAGCCCGGTCGGCGGCGTGATCAGGCCGATCTCCATGTTCACCACCATGATGATGCCCAGGTGGATCGGGTCGATGCCCAGTTGCATGGCGATCGGAAAGAGGATCGGCGCCAGGATCAGGATGATCGCCGACGGCTCCATGAAGGTGCCGGCGACCAACAGCACGATGTTCACCACGATCAGGAACTCGATGGGCGAAAAGCCCTGGTCGACCACCCAGGCGGTGATCGACTGCGGGATCTGCTCGGTGGTCAGCACGTGGGCGAACAGCATGGCGTTGGCGATGATGAACATCAGCACCACGCTGAGCTTGCCGGCCTCGATGAACACCTTCGGGCACTCGCGAACGGTCATGTCCTTGTAGATGAAGATCGCCACGAACGCCGCGTACACCGCTGCCACTGCGGCCGCTTCGGTCGGCGTGAACATGCCCGAGTAGATGCCGCCGAGGATGATCACGATCAGCGCCAGGCCCCAGCCGGCCTTGCGCCCGGCGGTGAGGATCTCGGCCAGCGAGGCACGCGGCAGCGACGGCATGTTCTTGACCCGGGCGATGATGTAGATGGTGATCATCAGGAACACGCCCAGCAGCAGGCCCGGCACCACGCCGGCCATGAACAGCTTGCCCACCGAGGTCTCGGTCGCCGTGGCGTAGACCACCATGACGATCGACGGCGGAATCAGGATGCCCAGGGTCCCGGCGTTACAGACGATGCCGGCGGCGAACTCCTTCTTGTAGCCCGAGCGCACCATGCCAGCGATGACGATCGAGCCGACCGCCGCCACCGTGGCCGGCGACGAGCCGCTCAGCGCGGCGAACAGCATGCACGCCAGGATCGCGGCGATGGCCAGGCCGCCCTTGATGTGGCCGACGCAGGCGTTGGCGAAGTCGATCAGCCGGCGGGCCACGCCGCCGCTGGTCATGAACGCGCCAGAGAGCAGGAAGAACGGAATGGCCAGCAGCGTGTAGTGCTCGCTGGTCTCGAACAGCTTGATCGCCAGCGAACGCACCGAGTCGTTGCTGAAGAACAGGATGGTCATGGCCCCGGAAAGACCCAGGGAAATCGCCACCGGAATGCCGATGAACATCAGCGCGAACAGGGCGACGAACAGAAATGCGATGGTCATCGTTTGGCCTCCGTCTCTTCGGCGAGTTTGATGGCGTCTTCGACTTCGCCGTGACCACCGAAACCAATCTGCTTGTCCTGGATCACCCGCACCAGCACCTGGGCGAAACGCAGGAACATCAGGGTGAAGCCGATGGGCACGATCATCACGATGTGCCACTGCTGAACGCCAAAGCGGTCAAGGTCCTCGGCACCGGTGCCGAGGGTGAACAGCAGCGCCACCCACTGCTCGCTGGAGTAGGCCATCAGCGCGCAGTAACCCAGGCAGATCACCAGCGCGAGGATGGCCACGGCCTTCTGCAGGGCGGGCTGGAACATGCGCACCAGCAGGTCGACGCCGATGTGCGCACCGATGCGCACACCCCAAGCCAGGCCGACGAAGATCAGCCAGCCGAACATGGCCTTGGTCAGGGCCACGCTCCAGGTCATTTCCTGGGCGACATAGAGGATGCCGTCACCGATGGCGAACAGCGCATCGTTGCCGAACGGCAGGGCATCACCCAGGGCGTAGAAAACACCGTAGAGGTTGTTGAACACCACGTACGAGAAGGTGACCAGGGTCATGCCTGCAAGCAGGAATGCCACCATCACCTCTTCGGCTTGGTTCCAGACACGAGCGACAGCGTGCATGGGTTATCTCCGTGTATGAGAGCGGTCGCGAGGCGACATGAGAGACAGCGGCACCCGGGGCTCGGCAGCGGCGCTGCAGCCAGCAGGTGTCAATGTCGGTAACGCGGGCGGCAACCCCTTTCAGGAGTCGCCGCCGGATGGCCCCAGCGTATGGAGCCGGCGGCCTTAGTTGGCCTGATTGGCGGCTTCGGCAGCCTTGATCAGGTCGGCACCGATCTCACCTTCGAACTTCTTCCACACCGGGCGCATGGCTTCGCGCCATTCTTCACGCTGCTCGGGCGTCAGGGTGACGATCTCGGTGGTGCCGGCATCGAGGATGCGCTGCTTGTCCTTCTGGTTCAGCGCCTCGGCCTGCTTGTTCACCTCGACGGTGACTTCGGCAAGGATCGCGGTCAGTTCGCTGCGGATGTCTTCCGGCAGGCCTTCCCAGAACTTGGTGTTGGTGATCACCATGTAGTCCAGCACGCCGTGGTCGGTCTCGGTGATGAACTTCTGCACCTCGTGCATCTTCTGGCTGTAGATGTTCGAGTAGGGGTTCTCTGCACCATTGACCACACCGGTCTGCAGGCCCTGATAGACCTCGGCGAAGCTCATCTTGCGCGGCGCGGCGCGCAGGGCCTTGAACTGCTCGTCGAGTACGGCGGAAGCCTGTACGCGGAATTTCAGGCCGCGGGCATCTTTCGGCTCGACCAGCTTCTTGTTGGCCGACAGCTGCTTCATGCCGTTGTGCCAGTAACCCAGGCCGGTGATGCCTTTGCTTTCCATGCTGGTCAGCAGGGCCTTGCCTTCAGGGCTTTGCTGGAAGCGGTCGACGGCATTGATGTCATCGAACAGGAAGGGCAGGTCGAAGATCTGGATCTGCTTGGTGTAGTGCTCGAACTTGGCCAGCGACGGCGCGATGATCTGTACGTCACCGAGCAGCAGCGCTTCCATTTCCTTGCCATCGCCGAACAGCGAGGAGTTCGGGTAGACCTGCACGGTCACCTTGCCATCCATGCGCTCGTCGACGAGCTTCTTGAACAGCAGTGCGCCTTGACCTTTTGGGGTGTGCTCGGCAACCACGTGGGCGAATTTGATGGTGATCGGATCGGCGGCCTGGGCCATGCCGGCGATGCTCAGCGACAGGGCGCAAGCCAGTGCCTTGGCAGTGAATTTGAACATGGGATGCTTCCTCTTGTTGTTGGATATCGTGCTGGGCGCCGAGGCGCAAAACGAGCGAACAAGAGCAAGTCGAGGATTGCCGCTTGAGCGGCAGGATCGGTTGGCAGCGATTGGGCCTGGACTTGTACTTGTTTTTCGCTTATGAGCAGTAGAGCAAGCGTTGTGCCAGGCTGTGTGACGAAATGGCACGGCAGCTTTGCGTGCAGCGCAAAGCCCCATGGTGTAAGGGGTGGACGATCTTTCCACAAGAGCCGGCCAGCGCTGGAGGCTGGCGGCATTGCGGTAGGTACTGAAAGCGGCGGCAGGAGTCGGCAAGAATCCGCTTATTTACTCGATATCGTCTGGCGAGCTTCCGCCAGCATCGGCGAAATTCAGGCCGTGCTTGCGCAACTTGTCGTGCAGGGTCTTGCGCGGCACGCCCAGGGCCTCGGCGAGGCTGCGCAGGGAGTTGTGGTTGCGGGTCAGTTCGGCAGCGATCAGCGCGCGTTCGAAGGCCTCGACCTGTTCGCTGAGGCTGCCGGACAACGGGGCGTTGTGCAGCTGGCTGTCGACACTCAGCTCCAGGCCCAGGTCCAGCCCGAGGGCGAAGCGCTCGCCGGCGTTCTGCAATTCGCGCACGTTGCCCGGCCAGGCGTGGCGCAGCAGCATGGCCCGCTGGCCAGGTTGCAGTTCGCGCTGCGGCAGGCCGTGGCGGGCGCTGGCGGTGTTGGCGAAATGCTGGAACAGCACCAGGATGTCCTCGCCACGCTCACGCAAGGGCGGAATGCGCAGCGGCGCGACGTTGAGGCGGTAATACAGGTCGGCGCGAAAGCGCCCCTGGTCGGCGGCGGTGCGCAGGTCTTCCTTGGTGGCGGCGATCACCCGGATATCCAGGGGAATCAGCTGGTTGCCGCCGAGGCGCTCGACCACCCGCTCCTGCAGCAGGCGCAGCAGCTTGACCTGCACGTCCAGGGTCATGCTTTCGATCTCGTCGAGAAACAGGGTGCCACCGTTGGCGAATTCGAACTTGCCGATGCGGCGCTTCTGCGCGCCGGTGAAGGCACCGGGCTCGTGGCCGAACAGCTCGCTCTCCACCACGGACTCGGCCAGGGCACCAGCGTTGATCGCCACGAAGGGGCCGTCGCGGCGGCTGGACAGGTCATGCAGGGCGCGGGCCACGACTTCCTTGCCGGCACCGGTCTCGCCGAGGATCAGCACGTCGGTACTGATCCCGGCCAGGGAGCCGATCTGCTCGCGCAGGCGCTGGATGGCCGGTGAATGGCCGACCAGGCGGCCGGACAGCTGCTGACGGTCGGCCAGGGCCAGGCGCAGGCTGCGGTTGTCCAGCACCAGGCGGCGCAGGGCCAGGGCACGGCGCACGCTTTCCAGCAGGTCTTCGCTGGCGAAGGGTTTCTCCAGGAAATCGTAGGCGCCGGCGCGCATGGCCTGCACGGCCAGGGGCACGTCGCCGTGGCCGGTGATCAGCAGTACCGGCAGGTCCGGGTCCTGTTCGTGCAGCTGCTTGAGCAGCTCCAGGCCATCGACGCCGGGCATGCGGATGTCGCTGACCACCACGCCCGGCCAGTCGCGTTCGATACGCTCGGCCAGGCCCTTGGCATCGGCCAGGGTGGCGACCTTGAGGCCGGCCAGGTCCAGGGTCTGGCTGAGGGCCTGGCGCAGGTGCGGGTCGTCGTCGATCAGCAGAACCTGAGTGTGGGCGTCGATGGTGCTCATACGGTGAAGTCCTCGGGCGGCTGGATGTTCACGCCGTTGCCGGCGGTGCGCAGGCGCAGGATCAGGTGCGCGCCGCCCTTGGGGTGGTTGGCGAACAGCAGTTCGCCGCCCAGGGCGCGCATCAGGGTGTCACAGATCGCCAGGCCCAGGCCGAGGCCCTGGGCGCTGGTCTTGGTGGTGAAGAACGGCTCGCGGGCGTGGGCCAGGGCGCTTTCCGAGAAGCCGGGGCCATTGTCGCGCAGGTGCAGCTCGAGCAGGTTGTCCTTTTCCTCGGTGCTGATCCAGATGCGCCGCGGCTGCGGGCGCTCGGCCAGGGCATCCAGGGCGTTGGCCAGCAGGTTGCTGAGCACCTGGCGCAGGCGCGTCTCGCCAGCCTGCACCCACAGCGTGGCATCGGGCAGGTCGCGGATCAGCTCGACGTCCATGGCCCGCCGGCGCTTGGCCAGCAGCGCCAGGGCATCGTCGATGGCCGGCTGCAGGGCGACGCTTTCCGGGGCATGGCGGTCGCGGCGGGCGAAGGCGCGCAGGTGGGCGATGATCGAGGCCATGCGCTCGGTGAGCTGGCTGATCAGCTTGAGGTTGCCGCGGGCGTCCTCGGTGCGCCCGTGGTCGAGCAGCACGCCGGCGTTCTCGGCGTAGCTGCGGATGGCCGCCAGGGGCTGGTTGAGTTCATGGCTGATGCTCGCGCTCATGGTGCCCAGGGCGGTCAGCTTGCTGGCCTGGACCAGTTCGTCCTGGGCCTGCACCAGTTCCTGCTGGGCTTGTTCACGCTCCAGCACTTCCTGCTTGAGGCGGCTGTTGAGGCGCTCCAGGTCCTGGGTGCGCTCCTGCACGCGCTGCTCCAGCTCCTGGCGGGCGCGGGTGTTGAGGGCGATGCGATCAAGGTAGTGACGGCGGCGCTGCATCATCAGGCCGACCAGCAGGATCAGCACCAGCAGGGCGCCGCCGCCGATGGCCATTACCGTGCGCACCGAGCGGTCGAGCACCACCCGCGGGGCGAGAATGCTGACGCTCCAGCCGGTTTCGTCGAGCACCCGGCTCTGGGTCAGCCAGACGTCCGGATCGAGCTGCAGGGGCGGCGGTGCCTGGGTCGGGTAGGGCTGGATGGCGGCGATGGAGGCGCGCTCCGCCTTGTCCAGCGGGCGGCTGGCGTGAAACCGCCAGTCGGGGCGCGAGGTCAGGATCACCACGCCGTTGCCGTCGGTCACCAGCAGCTGTTCCGGAGTGCTGCCCCACAGGCTTTCGGTGTGGTCCAGATCCACCTTGATGACCATCACGCCGATCTTCTGGTTACCGTCGTAGACCGCCGAGGCGAAGTAGTAACCCCGCTTGCCGGAGGTGGTGCCGAGGCCGAAGAAGCGGCCCAGGCGCCCGGCCAGTGCTTCCTGGAAGTAGGGTCGAAAGGCGAAGTTGCCACGTACGAAGGTGTCCTGCTGATCCCAGTTGGAGGCGGCCAGGGTTTCGCCCCGGGGGTTCATCAGGTAAATCACGTCGGCGCCGGTCTGCTGGCGTACCCGCTTGAGCAACTGGTTGGCCGCCGCCTGCGCCGTTTCGTCGCCGGGCGTGGCCAGCACGGTGCGCAGGCCCGGCAGGTCGCCGAGGATCGGCGGCAGCACTTCGTAGCGGCGCAGGGTGCCCAGCAGGTTGGCCACGTAGAGGTCGAGGGTCTGGCGATTCTGCTCGGTCAGCTCGGTGCGGTAATAGCGCTCGGCGACGTAATGCAGGGGCCACAGCAGCGGCGCCAGCAGCAGGGCCAGCAGGGCCAGGCTGCGCCAGCGAGGACGTTTGGGAATGGTGCTGGGAATCGAGTTCATGGAGTCGGCGCCGGAAAGACCGTGGCATTATGAACGCATAAGCTTTCAGCCAGATAGCCCGCGTCGAGCAGCGACACCTGGGCGGGCACCCAGGTATCGCCGCGCTCAATCGAGGCTGGGCGATGGCCTCAGCCTGGGCTGCTCAGGCACTGCAGCAGGCCGTCGTGCCAGTCCGGCAGGCGCACGCCCCAGTCACGTTCCAGGCGCGTGCAGTCGAGCCGCGAGTTGAGCGGGCGCTGGGCCGGCGTTGGATAGTCGCTGGTGGCGATGGCGGTGAGCTGGGCGACGGACTTGCCCTGTGCCAGCAGCTGCGCGGCGATGGCTTCGGCAAAGCCGAACCAGGAGGTCTCGCCCCGGGCAGTGAAGTGATAAACGCCCCAGGCTGCGGTTTGCTGCTGTTGCCAGCGCTCGATCAGTTGCCCGGTGGCGGCGGCGATGCTGCCGGCCCAGGTCGGTGCGCCGATCTGGTCGGCCACCACGCTGAGCTGTTCGCGTTCCTGCAGCAGGCGCTGCATGGTCAGCAGGAAGTTGCGCCCATGCAGCGAGTACACCCAGCTGGTGCGCAGGATCAGGTACTTGCCACCCGCCGCCGCAATGGCCTGCTCGCCAGCCAGCTTGCTGTGGCCATAGACGCCCAGTGGGTTGGCAACGTCGTCCTCGTCATAGGCAGTGGCTTTGCTGCCATCGAACACGTAGTCGGTGGAGTAGTGGATCAAGGGTACGTCGAGCGCCGCGGCCTCTTCGGCCAGTACGCCGGGGGCGATGGCGTTGATCGCAAAGGCGGCCTCCGGCTCGCTTTCGGCGGCATCGACCGCGGTGTGCGCAGCGGCATTGATGATCAGCTCCGGGCGCAGATGGCGCACGGCCTCACGCAAACGCGCAGTGTCGGCAAGGTCGAGCTGCTCGCGGCCCAGCGCGATCAACTCATGCTGCTTGCTGAGCAACAACTGCAACTCACGGCTCACCTGACCATGCTGGCCGAGCAGAAGAATCCTCACGGAAACAGCTCGGCGTCGTCGAAGAACTTGCCCTGCTGATCCTTGGCGGAAAGCCTCGGCTCGCCCTGCAGCGGCCAGTCGATAGCCAGCTTCGGGTCGTTCCAGCGAATGCAACGTTCGTGTGCAGGCGCGTAGTAGTCGGTGGTCTTGTAGAGGAATTCGGCGAATTCGCTGAGCACCACGAAGCCATGGGCAAAACCTTCGGGGACCCACATCTGCCGTTTGTTGTCGGCGGACAGGTGCGCGCCCACCCACTGGCCAAAGGTCGGCGATTGGCGACGCAGGTCCACGGCGACGTCATACACCTCGCCAGCGGTGACTCGCACCAGCTTGCCCTGGGCCTGCTGCACCTGATAGTGCAGGCCACGCAGCACGCCCTGTTGCGAGCGCGAGTGGTTGTCCTGGACGAAGGTGGGATTCAGGCCCGTGGCTTCGCTGAAGGCGCGGGCGTTGAAGCTTTCGAAAAAGAAGCCGCGCTCATCGCCGAACACCTTGGGTTCGAGTATCAGCACGTCGGGGATGGCGGTTTGAATGATCTGCATCAGTTGTCCTCGGCCAGGCTGAACAGGTACTGGCCATAACCGGTCTTGCCGAACGCCTTGGCCTGGCGCAGCAGGCAGTCGCGGTCGATCCAGCCCTGCCCGTAGGCGATTTCTTCCAGGCAGGCGACTTTCAGCCCCTGGCGGTGCTCGATGGTTTGCACGTACTGCGAGGCTTCCAAGAGGCTGTCGTGGGTGCCGGTGTCGAGCCAGGCGAAGCCGCGGCCGAAGCGCTCCACGCGCAGGTCGCCGCGTTGCAGGTAGGCGTTGTTGACGTCGGTGATCTCCAGCTCGCCGCGCTTTGATGGTTTGACCGCCTTGGCGATCTCGATCACGTCGTTGTCGTAGAAGTACAGGCCGGTGACGGCATAGCTGGAGCGCGGCTGGGCCGGCTTTTCCTCGATGGAAATCGCTTGGCCCTGGGCGTCGAACTCCACCACGCCAAAACGCTCGGGATCCTTGACCCAGTAACCGAACACGGTGGCGCCCTTGTCCGCGGCAGCCGCGCGCAGGAGTTTTTCGGTGAAGTGCTGACCGTGGAAGATGTTGTCACCAAGGATCAGGCACACCGGATCGTCGCCGATAAACTGCTCGCCAATGATGAAGGCGCGGGCCAGGCCGTCCGGCTCCGGCTGTTCGGCGTAGCTCAGTTGCAGGCCGAACTGGCTGCCGTCGCCGAGCAGCTTCTGGAACTGCGGCAGGTCGTGGGGCGTGGAGATGACCAGAATCTCGCGGATGCCGGCGAGCATCAGCACCGAAAGCGGGTAGTAGATCATCGGCTTGTCGTAGATCGGCAGCAGCTGCTTGGACAGGCCCAGGGTGATCGGGTGCAAACGGGTGCCGGAGCCACCGGCGAGAATGATGCCTTTCACTGTTGTTGCTCCCTGGGGGCGCCGAGCCGCTCACGCTGGTAGCTGCCGTCCTGCACGCGGCGGCACCAGTCGAGGTTGTCCAGGTACCAGCGCACGGTCTTGCGCAGGCCGCTGGGAAAGGTCTCTTCGGGGGTCCACCCAAGCTCGCGCTCGATCTTGCTGGCGTCGATGGCGTAGCGCAGGTCATGGCCGGGGCGGTCGGTGACAAAGGTGATCTGCTCGCGGTAGGAGCCCGCGGCACGCGGTTGCAGCTCGTCGAGCAGGTCGCAGATGGCGTGCACCACATCGAGGTTCTTCTGCTCGTTGTGGCCGCCGATATTGTAGGTCTCACCGACCGCGCCGCGGGTCACCACCTGCAGCAGGGCGCGGGCGTGGTCCTCGACGAACAGCCAGTCGCGTACCTGCTGGCCATTGCCATACACCGGCAGCGGCTTGCCATCCAGGGCGTTGAGGATCACCAGCGGAATCAGCTTCTCCGGGAAGTGATACGGGCCGTAGTTGTTCGAGCAGTTGGTCAGCAGCACCGGCAGGCCGTAGGTGCGCTGCCAGGCGCGCACCAGGTGGTCCGAGGCCGCCTTGCTGGCCGAGTAGGGCGAGCTGGGGGCGTAGGGCGTGGTTTCGGTGAACAGGTCGTCGACGCCGTGCAGGTCGCCGTATACCTCGTCGGTGGAAATATGGTGGAAGCGAAACGCCTGGCGACGGGCCTCGTCCAGCTTCGACCAGTAGGCGCGGGTGGCCTCCAGCAGCGCATAGGTGCCGACGATATTGGTCTGGATGAATGCTGCCGGGCCGTCGATGGAGCGGTCGACGTGGGACTCGGCGGCCAGGTGCATGATGGCGTCGGGCTGGAAGCTTTGCAGCGCATCGGCTACCGCAGGCTGATCGCCGATATCCGCTTGCAGGAAGCGATAGCGCGGGTTGCTCTCGACCTCGCGCAGGGATTCCAGGTTGCCGGCGTAGGTCAGCTTGTCGAGGTTGAGCACCTCGTGATCGGTGTCCTTGATCAGGTGGCGGATCAGCGCGGAGCCGATGAAGCCGGCACCGCCGGTGACGAGAATGCGCATGTGAAAGGTGCCCAGCCAGTGAAAAGGTGAAGTATGCCTGCTCGACCCTTTATAGACGAGCGCTGGAAAAGGTATCGCAGGCGCCCACCTTGCCGCTTTCGAAGCCGGCGGTGAACCACTGTACGCGCTGCGCCGAGGTGCCGTGGGTGAAGGAGTCCGGCACCACCCGGCCCCGGGCCTGTTGCTGCAGACGATCGTCACCGATGGCGTTGGCGGCGTTCAGCGCCTCCTCCAGATCGCCGGGCTCGAGCCAGTCGAGGCGGCGCTGGGCGTGGTGTGCCCAGATGCCGGCCAGGCAGTCGGCCTGCAGTTCCTGGCGCACCAGCAGGCCGTTGGCGCCTTCCAGGTTCTCGCCGCGCTGGCGCGCCGCATCGACCTTGGCGGAAACCCCCAGCAGAGTCTGCACATGGTGGCCGACCTCATGGGCGATCACGTAGGCCTGGGCGAAGTCGCCGGCCGCGCCATAGCGCTGTTCCAGGTCGCGAAAGAATCTCAGGTCCAGATAGACCTGCCTGTCGCCCGGGCAGTAGAAGGGGCCGACCGCCGAACTGGCGAAGCCGCAGGCCGAATTCACCCCGCCGTCGAACAACACCAGTTTCGGATCCTGATACTGGCGACTGTTGGCTTGGAAGATGGTGCGCCAGGTGTCTTCGGTATCGCCCAGTACGGCGCGCACGAACTCCGACTGCTCGTCGTTGGCCGCCGGGCGATCCACCTGGCTGCTCGAATAACCGCCGGACTGGCCGGCCAGCTGGCCGAGGATCTGCAGCGGGTCCTGGCCCATCAGCAAACCCACCACCACGACGATGGCGATGCCGCCCAGGCTCAGCCCGCGGCCGCCGCCAAAGCGCATGCCACCACCTCCGCCACCGCGGGCGTCCACGACGTTGTCACTGCGGCGAGCTCGTTTCCAGCGCATGGCGATGTCCTTTCAAGAGAGCGAGTCAGTTACTCGGATAACTACTGACCACGCTTTCGCCGCCTTGTGCGTCCAATCCAACCACCTGATAGGCATCGCGGATATTGCCGCGCTCCATGCCCGGCGAGCCGGTGGGCATGCCGGGCGCGGCGATGCCGATCAGGTCGCGGCGCTCGCGCAGTTTGAGAATGTCGGCGGCCGGCACGTGGCCTTCGACGAATTTGCCGTCGATCACCCCGGTGTGACAGGAGCTCAGGCGCTCGGGCACGCCAAGGCGCTCCTTGACCGCGTGCATGTCGGTCTCGACATGATCGTTCACGTTAAAACCGTTGGCCTGCAGGTGGCTGATCCAGCCCTTGCAGCAGCCGCAGTTGGCGTCTCGGTGCACGTCGATAGTCAGCGGCTCGGCGGCCTGGGCGAGACCGGCGAACAGGCCGGCGACAAGAAGCAGTGGGCGCATGACGCAAATCCTCCTGAAAGATTTCGCGAGCATAGCGCCGCCAGCGGCGGTTTACCTATTCGACAGGTTCGTAGGGCAGCCCCACGTAGTTCTCGGCGATGCTGGTGCGCCCGGCCTCGGAGCCGACGAAGTAGTCCAGCTCGGTCTGGCGCATGCGCGCGGTGAAGGCGTCGGTATCCGGGAAGTTGTGCAGCAGACCGGTCATCCACCAGGAAAAGCGCTCGGCCTTCCAGATCCGGCGCAGGCAGATCGCCGAGTAGCGCTCGAGCAACTCGGTGCGGCCTTCGCGGTAGACCTTGAGCAGGATGCGGTACAGGGTGCTGACGTCGCTGGCGGCCAGGTTCAGGCCCTTGGCGCCGGTCGGCGGCACGATATGGGCGGCGTCGCCAAGCAGGAACAGCTTGCCGTACTGCATGGGTTCGACCACGAAGCTGCGCAGTGGCGCGATGCTTTTCTCGATGGACGGCCCGGTCACCAGCTTGGCCGCCGTGTCGGCCGGCAGGCGCGCTTTCAGTTCCTCCCAGAAACGTTCGTCGGGCCAGTCCTGCATCTGCTCGTCAAGGCCGACCTGCACGTAATAGCGGGTGCGCGTCGGCGAGCGCATGCTGCACAGGGCGAAGCCGCGTGGGTGGCTGGCGTAGATCAGTTCTTCGGCCACCGGCGGTGTGTCGGCCAGCACACCGAGCCAGCCGAACGGGTAGACCCGCTCGAACACCTTGAGGGTTTCGGCGGGAATCGATTGCCTGGACACGCCGTGGTAGCCGTCGCAACCGGCGATGTAGTCGCAGTCCAGGCGATAGGCCTGGCCATCCTTCTGGTAGGTGACGTACGGCGCGCCCTCCTTCAGGTCGTGCAGCTGCACGTCGCAGACCTCGTAGTGGGTCACGGCGCCGCTCGCCTCGCGGGCCTCCATCAGGTCGCGGGTGACCTCGGTCTGGCCGTAGATCATCACCGTCTTGCCGCCGGTCAGGCCCTTGAGGTCGATACGCTCGCGGCGGCCGTCGAAGGCCAGCTCGAAGCCGTCGTGCACCAGCCCTTCACGGTCCATGCGGGCGCCGACGCCGGCTTCGCGCAGCAGGTCGACCATGCCCTGTTCGAGCACTCCGGCGCGAATGCGACCGAGTACGTAGTCCGGGCTCTGGCGTTCGAGAATGACGGTGTCGATGCCGGCGTTGTGTAGCAATTGGCCGAGCAGCAGGCCGGACGGGCCGGCCCCGATGATGGCGACGGAGGTTTTCATGGTGTCCTCGATATTGTTGTGTGGACCTTTGTGCTTGTATTTTTGATTGGCGTTATTCGGCGGATAAGGCAAATTCACGTCGTTTACTTGGACTTTCATAAACTCCGTTCGCCTATCGGCCACTTTTCGGGAGCGTCCATGAGCCAGCTGCAGATCGGCGTACCGGTGTTCAAGTTGTATGGCGATGCCCTGGAGTGGCCGACGCCCGACTTGCTGCACTGCGAGTCGATTCCCAAGCGCAGCCGCCTGCACGACTGGGTGATCGAGCCCCATCGCCATCCGGATCTGCTGCAGCTCCTGTACCTGCGCAGCGGTTGGGCGCTGATCGAGGTGGAGGGCGTGCAGTCGCGCATCGACGACGCGGCGCTGCAGGTGCTGCCGCCGCTATGCGTGCACGGCTTCCAGTTTTCCGATGACGTTGACGGCTACGTGCTGACCCTGGCGGCGCCACTGGTGGCCCAGCTGGAAGCGCACCTCGGCGCCCAGCATCCGGTGTTCAGCGCACCGGCGCTGTACCCGGTGGGGGCTGACCAGGCCCATCTGGACAGGCTGTTCGATGCCATCGACCGGGAATACGCGCAGAGCGCCCCCGCCCGCAACCTGCTGCTGCAGTCGCTGGTCGGCGTGCTGGCCGTGTGGCTTGGCCGTCAGGTGCTGGGGCGCCAGGCGGCCGATCGCCCGGTGCGCGGCGAGCAGCATCTGGCAGCGTTCAATCGCCTGGTCGAGCAGCATTTTCGCGAGCAGTTGTCGGTCGAGGAATATGCCCGGCGCCTGGGCATCACCACCGCGCACCTCAACAGCATGACCCGCCGCTACGCCGGGCAGAGCGCCCAGGCCCTGGTGCATCAGCGCCAGTTGCTGGAGGCCAAGCGCCTGCTGGTGTACTCGTCGATGACCCTTAGCCAGATCGCCGATGCGCTGCAGTTTTCCGAACCGGCGTATTTCTCGCGATTCTTCAAGCGTTTGACCGGGCAGACGCCCAGTGCCTTTCGGCAGCAGCGCTGACTGGCCTATGCTCTGCCCATGAGCCCAGGAGGACTGCGCCATGCTCTACGCCCGTATCTTTCTCGTCGTGCAAGTGCTGCTGCTCGCCGGCTTCGGCACCGCCTATTTTCTATGGCCGCAGGAAATGGGCGCGGTCAGCGGCATGCTGCTGATGGAGTCCGCCGCGGTCACCGATGTGCGTGCCTATTACGGGGCCCTGCAGATCGGGCTGGCGGTGTTTCTGGGGCTGGCGTTAGCGCGGCACGAGCTGACCCGGCCGGCCCTGACGCTGTTGCTGGTGCTCTACACCAGCCTGGCACTGGGGCGCATTGTCGGCCTGTGGCTCGATGGCGGCGCGCAGCAGACCTTCAACCTGTGGGCAATGCTCTTCGAGGTTGTGTCCGCGCTGCTCGCCGGCTGGGCGCTGCGCCGCTGGCGGGCGGTATGATGGGGCGCTTCAGAAAGGCGGCGAGGGCGTGATGTACAAATCCGGACAGCGGGTACTGGCGGCGTTGCGGCAGATGATCGCCTCGGGCGAACTGGCGGCTGGCGAGCGCATCGCCGAAATCCCTACTGCCGAGCGGTTGCAGGTGTCACGCACGCCGATTCGCATCGCCTTTCGCACCCTCGAGCAGGAAGGCCTCCTGTGCAAGGCGCCGGGCCGTGGCTACACGGTGCGTGCGGTGACCGACGAAGATATCGCCGGCGCCGTGGAGGTGCGTGGCGTGCTCGAAGGCCTGGCCGCCCGCCAGGCCGCCGAGCGCGGCCTCAGTGAAGACATTCGCCAGCGCCTGCAGGCTTGCCTGGTGGAGGGCGATCGGCTGTTCGAGAAGGGCCACGTGGTGATGGAAGAGCTGGAGAGCTATCACGACCTCAACAAGCGCTTCCACCAGGCGATTATCGAGGCCAGCGGCAACAGCGCCATCGCCGTGGCCCTGGCACGTAACGATCACCTGCCGTTCGCCTCGGTCAGCTCCCTGGCCGTGGACGGTAACGACATGCCCCGCGAGTACCGGCGTTTCAGTTTCGCCCATATGCAGCATCACGCCGTTTACGACGCCCTGGTCAATGGCCAGGGCGCGCGCGCCGAAAACATCATGCGCGAGCACGCCAATGCCACCCTGCGCTACGCCCGGGCGATGCAGGGTGACGCAGGCGAGGCGGCGATGACCATCCTGCGCCATGGCTGACGTGCAGATTCGTCGCGCACGCGACAGCGATGCCGAGGCGATCAGCCGGCTTATCGTGCAGACCCTACGACTCAGCAATGCGCAGGATTACTCACCCGAGGTAATCGACCGGGTGGCCGGCAATTTCGACGCCGCTGGCGTGCGTAAGCTGATGGCCTCGCGTGAGGTGTTCGTGGCGCTCGATGGCGCGTGCCTGGTGGCCACTGCGAGCTTGGCGGAGGATGTGGTCAGGTCGGTGTTCGTGCTGCCCGAGATGCAGGGCCGTGGCCTGGGCAAGGCCCTGATGAAACATGTCGAAGGTGTGGCCCGTGCGGCTGGCGCGCAGCAATTGCGGGTGCCTGCCTCGCTGACGGCGGTGCCGTTCTATACAGCTCTTGGCTACGCCGTGATTCGCGAGGTTGTCGACGGCGATGAGCGAACCTTTGTCATGTCGCGTGAGCTGTAAGGCGGAGCCGATCTCTCAAGCGCAGTTGGTAGGGTGGACGACGCTTCACCTACGCGGCACGCCCCGTCCACCGTTCTGCGATCGCAATGGCAGTGGTGGATGAAAAGAGCGTCATCCACCCAACTTAGCTGATCTATTCGTGGCAACCTGTGGGAGCGGGCCATATCCGCGATTTTTTCGCGCGCATGGCGCGCTCCCACATTCGTCAGGTGCATTCCGCCTATTACTCAGACATCAAGGGTGTAGGGTGGGCTTCAGCCCACCATCGCTGCCGGCAGGGGTCAGATATCCAGCACCAACCGCGCGCTTTTCGCCCGTGAACAGCAGGGCGTGAATTGATCATTGGCGGCCTGTTCATCCTCGGTAAGAAACAGGTCGCGGTGGTCCGGCTCACCGTCGAGCACCCGGGTCAGGCAGGTGCCGCAGATGCCCTGCTCGCAGGACACCGGGATCTCCACGCCGACGCCGCGCAACACCTCCACCACGCTGACGCCTTCCGGCACCTGCAGCACGTCGCCGCTGCTGGCCAGCTGAATCTCGAAACCGCTTTTCGGCTGCTCGTCGGCTGCGGCGCTGAAGTACTCGCGGTGCAGGTTGTCGTTCGCCCAGCCCAGCCCGCGGGCGCTGTCCAGCACATGCTCCATGAAGCCGCCCGGGCCGCAGACGTACAGGTGCGTGTGCGGGTCCGCCGCGCCGAGCAGAGCGGCGGTGTCCGGGCGCTTGCCCGGTTCGCCATCGTCGAAGTGCAGGTGCACGCGGTCGGCGAAGGGCGACTGGCGCAGGCGGTCGACGAACGCCGCCTGGCGAGCCGAACGGGCGAAATAGTGCAGGGTGAAATCGCCACCGGTGTGGCTAAGGCGTTCGGCCATGCACAGGATCGGCGTGATACCGATGCCGCCGGCCATCAGCAGATGGCGCCCGGCGTCGTGCTGCAGGGGAAACAGGTTGCGTGGCTCGCTGATGCTCAGCCGGACGCCCTGCTCGAGGCCGTGCATGGCGCTGGAGCCACCGCGCGAATCGGCGCTGCGCAACACGGCGATCTGGTAGCGGTGCCGCTCCTCGGGGTGGTTGCACAGCGAATACTGGCGGATCAGGCCATCCGGCAGGTGCACGTCGATATGGGCGCCGGCGCTGAAGGCGGGCAGCGGTTCGCCATCGGCGCGGGCCAGCTCGAAGCCGAGAATGTCCTGGGCCTGCTGCTCGATGGATTTGACGATGACGTCGATCATGGTGGCGCTCTCTTGAAGGCTTGCGCGCGCCACCCTGTGGCGCGCGACGGGCAGGGGTCAGCCGACCTGGCGGACGTCGATTTTCCGGGCGGCGAGGGCCTGCTCTTCAGCCAGCAGGCGGTCGATGATGCGTCGCGACTGCACGCCACCGGCATCGATATTGAGCTTGAGCAGCCCGCGCTCCGGCTGCCAGAGCAGGTTGCGCTGCTGGCGTTCGAGCATCTCCAGGTCTTCGCTGAAGATCTTGCCCTGGCCTTCGCGAATGCTGTCGGTCAGCGCCTGATCCCCGGGCTTGAAGCTGCGCGCCATGCCCCAGAAGTACCAGATCGAGGTTTCGGTCTCCGGGGTGATGAAGTCGACCACGATGCTCGCCGCCTTCACATTGGCCGGCGCCTCGTAGCCGCCGTGACCCGCATGGGCCACACCGACCTCGATCATCACGTGGCTGGGCGGGTTGAAGCGGCAGATCTGCCAGCGGTCCACCGGTACGTCGTCCGCCAGGCCGTTGCCGCGAAGCGCCATGCGCCAGAAGGGCGGGGCCATGATGTTTTCCATATGGCGGCTGGTGACCACCTCGTCGCCTTCGACCTTGGTGACCGGCGGCGCTTCGTCGATCTCCTTCTGGCCGATGCTGGAGGCATGCACGTAGGTTTCGTGGGTCAGGTCCATCAGGTTGTCGATCATCAGCCGGTAATCACAGTTGATGTGAAACAACCCGCCGCCGTAAGCCCACCCGGGATTTTCCGCCCATTCCAGGTGGTGGATGGTCGCCGGGTCGGCCAGGGCCTGATCGCCGGTCCATACCCAGATGAAGCCATAGCGCTCCACCGCGGCGAAGGCGCGAATGCCGGGGAAACCGCGCACGCGCTGGCCTGGCATCGACACGGTCTTGCCCTCGCAGCCCATCTCCAGGCCGTGGTAGCCGCAGATCAGGTTGCCATTCTCGACGTAGCCGAGCGACAGCGGTGCGCCACGGTGCGGGCAGAAATCCTCGAGGGCCACCACCTGGCCCTCGGCGCCGCGGTAGAACACGATCTTTTCCCCGCAGATCTGCCGGCCCAGAGGCGTCTCGGCAATTTCGTCAGGGGTGCAGGCTACATACCAGGCATTTTTCGGGTACATGACGACCTCGGTTATTGTTGGTGTTATTGGATCCAATGGTTGGTTTTTAATCAGGCTAATGTCAAGGCTTGTCCGGGAAAATAGTTAACAAGACAAACTGTCCGATCAGCGAACGCATTCTTGAGGTCTCGTTAATTGCGCCAGGCCGCGTGGGGCGGGACCTGGGCCGGGGCGAAGCGCAAACGGGGCGTTTCCGCCCCGCTTGCCTGGATTGAATATTGGATCCACTTCTGCAAGGTTGGCGGCGGCTTTTCCCATAAAAACAATCCAGGATCTGCGCCGATGAACCCTTGCTTAGCTCTGTCAGCTGCCGATGGCAGCCTGCCTCTGTACTTATCGTCCGTTACGGTGGGAGGTGCGCGATGAGCGATCTCCGCCAAGTCGTTGACCAAGGGCCGATGCGTGGCTTTCAGTGGGTGGCCATCGGCGTCTGTATCGTGCTCAACATGATCGATGGCTTCGATGTGCTGGTGATGGCCTTCACGGCCTCGTCAGTCGCCGCCGACTGGTCGCTGGGCGGCGCGCAGATCGGCATGCTGCTCAGTGCCGGCCTGCTCGGCATGGCGGCCGGTTCGCTGTTCATCGCGCCCTGGGCCGATCGCCTCGGCCGGCGCCCGCTGATCCTGCTGTGCCTGGTGATTTCCGGCAGCGGCATGCTGCTTTCGGCACTCAGCCAGACGCCCACCCAATTGGCACTGCTGCGCGGCCTGACCGGGCTGGGCATCGGCGGCATCCTGGCCAGCAGCAACGTGATCGCCAGCGAGTACGCCTGCAAGCGCTGGCGCGGCCTGGCGGTCAGCCTGCAATCCACCGGTTATGCCCTGGGCGCCACGCTTGGTGGTTTGCTGGCGGTGTGGCTGCTGTCGCACTGGGGCTGGCGCTCGGTGTTCTTCGCCGGCGGCCTGATGACCTTCGTGGCCATCGTGCCGGTGCTGCTGTGGTTGCCCGAGTCCCTGGACTTCCTGCTCTCCAGGCAGCCGGCCAAGGCGCTGGTGCGGGTCAATCGCCTGGCTGCGAAGCTGGGGCAGCCGGGCCTGGCTGTGCTACCGGCGCTGCCGGTGGGCGAGCGCGCCGGCAGCGGATCCTTCGCGCGGCTGTTCGACCCCGAGCAGCGGCGCAGCACCCTGCTGATCTGGGTGCTGTTCTTCCTGGTGATGTTCGGCTTCTACTTCATCATGAGCTGGACGCCCAAGCTGCTGACCCAATCCGGTCTCTCGGTGCAGCAGGGCGTGACCGGCGGCGTGCTGCTGAGCATCGGCGGCATTTTTGGCGCAGCGCTGCTGGGGCTGTTGTCGGCGCGCTTTTCCCTGGCGCGGGTACTGGCCGGCTTCATGCTGATCACCGCCGTGCTGCTGGTGGTGTTCACCGGCCTCGGCTCGTCGTTCACCGCGGCGCTGGGCATGGGCCTGCTGATCGGGCTGTTTTCCAATGGCTGCGTCGCCGGTCTGTATGCGCTGTCGCCGTTGATCTATGGCGCTTCGGTGCGGGCCACCGGGGTGGGTTGGGCGATCGGTATCGGTCGCGGCGGGGCGATCCTGTCGCCGACCGTGGCGGGCTTCATGCTCGATGATGGCTGGCAGCCGCTGCAGCTTTATACCTGGTTCGCCCTGGTGTTCGTCGCTGCAGCGGTGCTGCTGTTGACCTTGTTGCCGGCGCAGAAGCCGCAGTCGATGACGCCGGCCCGGGCCTGAACCGGCCAGGGCGCGAGGCTGGTGCCCCGCGCCCTGGCGGTTACCAGAGCGCCAGGGTGTAGTCGATATGCAGGCGGGTCTGGTTTTCGTCGCGAAAGGCGGCGCCCGCGGCGAAGTCGTTGCGATAGATCGAGTGCCGCGCCTTCAGGCCGACACCCTTGAAGGTGCCGCTCTGGATCACGTAGCCGATCTCCATCTGCAACTCGCGCTCCTTGAGGCCGGCGCCGCCCAGTGTCGGCAGTTCGATGTTGTCGCCGCGCAGGTAACGCAGGCGCGTCTTCAGGCCGGGCACACCGGCAGCGGCGAAGTCGTAATCGTAGATCGCCTGCCAGGTGCGCTCCTTGGGGTTGAGGAAGTCCGAGCTCATCGCCATCTCGCTGATCACCATGGATTCGGTGCCGGAGATGTAGGGCTTGGCCGTGTCGCCGCGCTGGTGCATGTAGCCCAGGGTGAAGCGATGGCCGTCCAGGGCATAGGCGAACTGCGCGGCGAGGTTGCGGTTGTCCACCTTGCCGGCCTTGGCGCTGCCGTCTTCGTTGCTGAAGAAGGCGCGCAGGTCGCTGCTCAGCACGCCGGGGCCAACCGGCAGTTCGTGGAGCAGGCCGAGGTATTCCTGGCGGTAAAGCTCGGCGACGGTGGTGTGATAGGCGCGCAGCTTCAGCCCCTTGCCGAGCTGATAGTCGCCACCGAAGAAGGCCGCGTGGGAGCTTTCGGCCGTCGGGTTGAAGCGCCGGTTCGGCGAGGCGACGGTCATCGCCTGGTAGTTGCTGGAATCGCGGCGGTTGATGCGGTCGAGGTAGCCGGCATGCAGGGTCAGGTCGTCGATATCGGCGGACTGCAGATAGGCACCGCGAAAACTCTGGGGCAGCAGTCGTGACGGGCTGGCGACGATGGAGGGCAGAAACGGCGATACGTCGCCGACCTTCAGTACGCTCTTGCCGGGGCGCAGCTTCGCCGTCGGCGCCAGGCGCGAATACTCGTCGGCCGCCCGCCCGCTGCTGGCGGAAACCGGCAGCAGCTCGGTGCCGCTGCGCCCGGGTGAGGAGTCCAGCTTGACGCCCAGCAGGCCGCTGAGGTCCAGGCCGAAACCGACGGCACCCGGCGTGTAGCCCGACTCCATCTTGAGAATGAAGCCCTGGGCCCATTCGCGGGCTGCCGACTTGGCGCCATCGTCCTGGTAATCACGATCCAGGTAGTAGCTACGGGTGGTCAGCCTGGCGCTGCTGTCTGCGACGAAGCCGTCGGCCAGGGCATGCCCGGCCAGCAGGCTGGGAGCCAGCAGCAGGCCGGCCAATGAACGGCGGTGAGAGAAAACGGAGTCGAGCGCCCTATGGGTGTGCATGTCATTGTCCTTTTATTGTTGTTCTTGGCCCCGCCGATGCGGCGGTGATGCAGCGCTGTTCGCGTTGCAGTGGGGCGAGAATGGAAAGGCAATGACGAGCGGTCAATGTGCAGTGTTCGATAATCGAACGTTAAAAATATTAATTATTTTAAGTGTTAATAAAATTCTTTAGCTAAGTGATTGATACGTTTCAATTATCCTCAAAATGGTATTCAGGGCTGAATTAGTTTCGTTATTCATTATCTTTGTTAATCTTTTCAGGGCTCGCAGGGCGGTTTGTCGCGGGCGATCACAACAACAATAAAATCGAGGGTCTCCCCATGGATACGTCATCGCGTCGCTCGACGCTGACCGTCACGCTGTGTTTCATCGTTGCGCTCATCGAAGGCCTGGATCTGCAATCGGCGGGCATTGCCGCGGCGGGCATTCGCCAGGCGTTCGAACTGGATCAGAAAATGATGGGCTGGATGTTCAGCGCCAGCATCATCGGCCTGCTGCCCGGGGCATTCTTCGGCGGCTGGCTGGCCGACCGCATCGGCCGCAAGCGCGTGCTGATCGGCGCGGTGATTCTGTTCGGCATCTTCTCGTTGTGGACCGCCTTTGTCGCCAGCGTCAACGGCCTGCTGCTGGCGCGCTTCATGACCGGCCTGGGCCTTGGCGCCGCCTTGCCGAACCTGATCGCCCTGTGCGCCGAGGCGGTCGAGGAACGGCGCCGTGGCACGGCCATCAGCATCATGTACTGCGGGGTGCCGCTCGGCGGCGCCATCGCGGCGGTAGTGGGCATGCTCGGTGGTGAGAGCTGGCAAATGGTGTTCATCGTCGGCGGCGTGGCGCCATTGCTGATTGCACCTTTGCTGATGGTGATGCTGCCGGAGTCGCGGGATTTCAGCGCGCAGCAATCCGCGGCCCCGACACGGGTTTCCACCGGGCACGCGTTATTTGGCGAAGGCCGTTCGGTGACCACCCTGGCGTTGTGGGTCAGTTACTTCTTTACCCTGACCGTAATGTACATGCTGCTCAACTGGCTGCCTTCACTGCTGTTGGAGCAGGGGTTCAGCAAGCCGCAGGCAGGCACCGTGCAGATGCTCTTCAACATCGGTGGGGCCGCTGGTTCGCTGCTCGGCGGCGTGTTGCTGGATCGCTACAACCGAACGGCCGTGGTGGTGATCTGTTACGGCGGTCTGCTCGGCGCACTGGCCGCCTTGGGCCTGGTGTCCGGTCTAGCGGCCATGGCGGCGGCTGGCTTCGCGGCAGGGCTGTTCATGTTGGCCGCGCAACTGATGCTTTACGCGTTGGCGCCTCCAGCGTACCCCACCTCGGTTCGTGCTACCGGCGTAGGGGCCGCGGTGGCGGTCGGGCGCCTGGGCTCGGTCTCCGGGCCCCTGGCCGCCGGGCAGATTCTCGCTGCGGGGGCCGGTGCCACTGGCGTGCTGCTGGCGGCTTCGCCAGGGCTGGTGATCGCGGCGCTGGTGGTGCTCGGCATGAGCCGGCGCCGGGCCGTCGACGCACCGCCAGTCTCGACCACATCCCGTTAGCGGCCCTGGGCCGGTAAGCATGCTGGCGCGCCTGGCAAACGGCGGGCGTGTCAGCCGGCAACTTGAACCGGCGGTGCGCCGCCACACTTTTGCGCAGGCAATAAAAAACCCGCCGAAGCGGGCTTTTACTGACCAATGCCAACGTCCTGTCGGCTGCCATCCTAGCTATGGTCACGTCATCCATGACCCTGAGCACGTCCTGTGCTGCAGGAATGGGGCTAGATTACGGCGCGGCCGGGGTCATCACCAGAGCGAACCAGCGCACCGTCGTGTAAGCCTTTGGCTATAGCGAAGCGGCGGCGTGAACTGTTCGAGGTTCTTCGCGCCCGCGAACGATGGCGCTGGCGGCGGAATGTCCGAATTCGGCACGAATGGTGATTTTGATTAATGATTAATTGACATAACTATTTTTCGGGATTAGCTTCTGTTCATCGACAACCAAAACAAGAGCACACCCCATGAGCAAGTACGAAGGCCGCTGGCAAACCGTCAAGGTCGATGTCGAAGAAGGCATCGCCTGGGTCACCCTCAACCGTCCGGAAAAACGCAATGCCATGAGCCCGACCCTCAACCGCGAGATGGTCGAGATCCTCGAGGTGCTGGAGCAGGACGCCGAGGCCCGCGTACTGGTGCTGACCGGTGCTGGCGAGTCGTGGACCGCGGGCATGGACCTCAAGGAATACTTCCGCGAGGTGGATGCCGGCCCGGAGATTCTCCAGGAGAAGATCCGCCGTGAAGCCTCGCAATGGCAGTGGAAACTGCTGCGCATGTACGCCAAGCCGACCATCGCCATGGTCAACGGCTGGTGCTTCGGCGGCGGCTTCAGCCCGCTGGTGGCCTGCGACCTGGCGATCTGCGCCGACGAAGCCACCTTCGGCCTCTCCGAAATCAACTGGGGCATCCCGCCGGGCAACCTGGTCAGCAAGGCCATGGCCGACACCGTGGGCCACCGCCAGTCGCTGTACTACATCATGACCGGCAAGACCTTCGACGGTAAGAAAGCCGCCGAGATGGGCCTGGTCAACGAAAGCGTGCCCCTGGCGCAGCTGCGCGAAACCACCCTGGAACTGGCGCGCAACCTGCTGGAAAAGAACCCGGTGGTGCTGCGTGCCGCCAAGCATGGCTTCAAGCGTTGCCGCGAGCTGACCTGGGAGCAGAACGAGGATTACCTGTACGCCAAGCTCGACCAGTCGCGCCTGCTCGACGAAGAGGGCGGTCGCGAGCAGGGCATGAAGCAGTTCCTCGACGACAAGACCATCAAGCCCGGTCTGCAGGCCTACAAGCGCTGATCGCCTGGCCTTGCATTGCGCGGCGTCCGCCAGGGCGTCGCGAGCGTTTCCTACAACGACAACAATGAGGAATCACCATGCTGGACGTGCCCCTGCTGATTGGTGGCCGCTCGTGCCCGTCCCGGGACGAACGCACCTTCGAACGTTGTAACCCGGTGACCGGCGAGGTGGTGTCGCGGGTCGCCGCGGCCACCCTGGAGGATGCCGATGCCGCAGTGGCCGCCGCCCAGGCCGCGTTTCCCGCCTGGGCCGCGCTGGCGCCCAACGAGCGGCGCACGCGCCTGCTCAAGGCTGCCGGGGAGATGCAGGCACGCGCCGACGAATTCATTGCCGCTGCCGGGGAAACCGGGGCGATGGCCAACTGGTACGGCTTCAACGTGCACCTGGCGTCCAACATGCTGCGCGAGGCGGCCTCGCTGACCACCCAGATCCATGGCGAGGTGATTCCCTCCGACGTGCCCGGCAGCTTCGCCATGGCGCTGCGTCAGCCCTGCGGCGTGGTGCTCGGCATCGCGCCATGGAACGCCCCGGTGATTCTCGCCACCCGCGCCATCGCCATGCCGCTGGCCTGTGGCAACACCGTGGTGCTCAAGGCGTCCGAGCTGAGCCCCGCGGTACACCGGCTGATCGGCCAGGTGCTGCAGGATGCCGGCCTGGGTGACGGCGTGGTCAACGTGATCAGCAACGCCCCGGCCGACGCGGCGGCGATCGTCGAGCGGCTGATCGCCAACCCGGCGGTACGGCGGGTCAACTTCACCGGCTCGACCAAGGTCGGGCGCATCGTCGGCGAACTGTCGGCCCGCCATCTCAAGCCGGCGCTGCTGGAACTTGGCGGCAAGGCGCCGCTGCTGGTGCTCGACGATGCCGACCTGGACGCCGCCGTCGAAGCCGCGGCCTTCGGTGCCTACTTCAACCAGGGGCAGATCTGCATGTCCACCGAGCGCCTGGTGGTCGACAGCAAAGTGGCCGATGCCTTCGTCGCCAAGCTGGCGGCGAAGATCGCCACCCTGCGCGCCGGCAACCCGGCCGACAGCGCCTCGGTGCTCGGCTCGCTGGTCGACACCTCGGCGGGCGAGCGCATCAGGGCCCTGGTCGACGACGCCGTCGGCAAGGGCGCGCGGCTGGTCGCCGGTGGTCAGGTCGAAGGCAGCATCATGCAGGCGACCCTGCTCGACAACGTCACCCCGGCCATGCGCCTGTACGCCGAGGAGTCCTTCGGGCCGGTGGCCGTGGTGCTGCGCGGTAGCGGTGACGAAGAACTGCTGCGCCTGGCCAACGACTCCGAGTTCGGCCTGTCGGCGGCGATCTTCAGCCGCGATACCACGCGAGCGCTGGCCCTGGCCCAGCGGGTCGAGTCGGGCATCTGCCATATCAACGGGCCGACCGTACACGACGAGGCGCAGATGCCGTTCGGCGGCGTCAAGGCCAGTGGTTACGGCAGTTTCGGCGGCAAGTCGGCCATCGAGCAGTTCACCCAGTTGCGCTGGGTGACCCTGCAGAACGGCCTGCGGCACTACCCGATCTAGTCAAACCATTGCTGCATTCCTGCGTGTGCCGGTCGCCTCTTGCAAGGGGCGATCACGGCGCCTCGACAAGAACAATAGTGGCGACCCGAGTCGCCCGCGTGGAGAAGCAAAGTGAACTCCGATACCGGACCGCGTTATCGCCAGGTGTCCATCGGCCGCCCGGCCGTTGAGGTCAGCGAACGTCAGGGCGTGTTGCACATGCGCTCGCTGGAACCGCTGGCGCCATTGCCCGAGCGCTTGCTCGATCGCCTGGTGCACTGGGCCGAGGTGCGTGGGCAGCAGACCTTCCTGGCCGTGCGCGGCGAGAACGGCGAGTGGCAGCACACCAGTTATGCTCAGATGCTCGAGGCGGTGCGGGCCATCGCCCAACGCCTGCTCGGCTTCGGCCTGAGCGCCGAGCGGCCCCTGGCGATTCTTTCCGGCAACGGCCTGCCGCACCTGCAGATGGCCCTTGGCGCCCTGTACGCAGGCATTCCCTACTGCCCGGTATCGCCGGCCTATTCGCTGCTCTCCCAGGATCACGCCAAGCTGCGCCATGTCTGCGACTTGCTGCAGCCTGGCCTGCTGTTCGTCGACAACGCCGCGCCCTACCAGCGCGCCATCGACGCCGTGATGGCCGCCGAGGTGCCGGTAATCACCGTGCACGGTGAAGTGGCGGGCCGGCGCAACCTCGATTTCGCCAGCCTGCTGGCAGAGCCCGGTGGCGCCGAGGCGCAAGCCGCCTTCGCCGCCACCGGCCCCGATACCATCGCCAAGTTCCTGTTCACCTCCGGCTCGACCAAGCTGCCCAAGGCGGTGATCACCACCCAGCGCATGCTCTGCGCCAACCAGCAGATGCTGCTGCAGACCTTCCCGGTATTCGGCGAAGAGCCGCCGGTGCTGGTCGACTGGCTGCCGTGGAACCACACCTTTGGCGGCAGCCACAACCTGGGCATCGTGCTGTACAACGGTGGCACCTTCTACCTCGACGACGGCAAGCCGACGCCCCAGGGCATGGCCGAGACCCTGCGCAACCTGCGCGAGATTTCGCCGACCGCCTACCTGACCGTGCCCAAGGGCTGGGAGGAACTGGTCAACGCCCTGGAGCAGGACGCGACGCTGCGCGCAAGCTTCTTCGCGCGCATCAAGCTGTTCTTCTTCGCCGCCGCCGGGCTGTCGCAGAGTATCTGGGATCGCCTCGACCGCATCGCCGAGCAGCATTGTGGCGAGCGCATCCGCATGATGGCCGGGCTGGGCATGACCGAGGCATCGCCGTCCTGCACCTTCACCACCGGGCCGCTGTCCATGGCCGGCTACGTCGGCCTGCCGGCGCCGGGTTGCGAAGTGCGCCTGGTACCGGTCGACGGCAAGCTGGAAGGGCGCTTTCGCGGGCCGCACATCATGCCTGGCTACTGGCGTGCCGAGCAGCAGACCGCCGAGGTGTTCGACGAGGACGGCTTCTACTGCTCCGGTGATGCGCTCAAGCTGGCCGATGCCAGCGATCCGCAGCTGGGCCTGATGTTCGATGGGCGCATCGCCGAGGACTTCAAGCTGTCGTCCGGGGTGTTCGTCAGCGTCGGCCCGCTGCGCAATCGCGCGGTGCTCGAAGGCTCGCCCTACGTGCAGGACGTGGTGGTCGCCGCGCCGGATCGTGAATGCCTGGGCTTGCTGGTGTTCCCGCGTCTTTACGAATGCCGGCAACTGGCCGGCCTGGCGGCGGACGCCAGCGACGCCGAGGTACTGGCCAGCGCGCCGGTACGGGGCTGGTTCGCCGACTGGCTGCAGCGCCTCAATCGCGAAGCTACCGGCAATGCCACACGGCTGGAATGGATCGCCCTGATGAGTCAGGCGCCGTCCATCGACCGCGGCGAGATCACCGACAAGGGTTCGATCAACCAGCGTGCGGTGCTGCAGTGGCGCGCCGAGCAGGTCGAGGCGCTGTACCGCGGCCGTGACGAGTCGATCCTGCGCGCCGAGAAAAACCCGTGAGGGGCGGTCAGTACAGCCGCTTCGAGGATGTGGCGATCATCGAGGCACTGCGCACGCCCTGGAGTGATCTGAACGGGCCGCTGGCCCAGGTCTCGCCCATCGACCTGGGCATCAAGGTCGGCCGCGCCGTGCTGGCCCGCGCCGGGCTCGACCCGATGGCGGTGGACAGCGTGCTGGCCGGCTCCATGGCCCAGGCCAGTTTCGACGCCTACCTGCTGCCGCGGCATATCGGCCTGTACAGCGGCGTGCCGCAGCAGGTGCCGGCGCTGGCGGTGCAGCGCATCTGCGGCACCGGCCTGGAGTTGCTGCGCCAGGGCGCCATGCATCTGCAGACGGGCGGGCAGCTGGCGCTGTGCGTGGGCAGCGAATCGATGTCGCGCAATCCGATTGCCAGCTACGAGCACCGCGGCGGCTTTCGTCTCGGTGCGCCGGTCGGCTTCAGGGATTTTCTCTGGGAAGCGCTGCTGGATCCGGCGCCGGGGGTGGACATGATCGCCACTGCCGAGCGCCTGGCCCGTGAATACGGGATTAGCCGCGAGCAGGTGGACGCCTATGCCCTTGGCAGCCACCAGCGCGCCCTGCAGGCCCGCGACAGCGGCTGGCTGGCCGGGGAGATCGTTGCCGTCGGCAATGAACGTTTCGAGCTGGACGGCTACCAGGCCCGCGGCATCGAGCTGCCCAGGCGGGTTGCCGAGGTAGCGCAGGACAGCCACCCGCGGCCCACCGATGCCGAGGCGCTGGCGCGCCTGAACGCCATTCACCCAGACGGCGTGCAGACCGCCGGCAACAGCTGCGCAGTGGTCGATGGCGCGGCAGCAGCGCTGCTCGGGCGAGCGTCCGAGTGCACCGGCTCGCCCCTGGCGCTGCTGCGCGCCTGCAGTGTGGTCGGCGTGGCGCCGGAGATCATGGGCATCGGCCCCGCCCCAGCTATTCAACTGCTGCTGCAACGCAGCGGCCTGGGGCTCGATGAGATCGGCCTGCTGGAAATCAACGAGGCCCAGGGCGCCCAGGTGCTGGCGGTCAGCCAGGCGTTGGCGCTGGATCCGGCACGCCTGAATCAACGCGGCGGCTCCATCGCCCTCGGCCACCCACTGGCAGCTACCGGCCTGCGCCTGGTGATGACCCTGGCGCGGCAACTGCGCGACGCCAATCGGCGTTATGGCGTCGCCGCGGCCTGCATCGGTGGCGGGCAGGGCATGGCGCTGCTGATCGAGAATCCGGGCTACCAGGCCTGAGGTTTGCTCTACAGGGAGGTTGACCATGTGGCAATACAAGGCGCCGCTGCGCGATATGCGTTTCGTCCTCGAACACTGGTTACAGGCGCCTGCTGCCTGGGTAGAGCTGCCGGCGTTCACTGACCTCGACCTGCCGCTGGCGGTGCAGGTGTTGGAGGAAGCGGCACGTTTCAGCGCTGGCGTATTGGCGCCGCTCAACGCCAGCGGCGATCGGCGCGGCTGCCGCTGGCAGGACGGCGACGTGACCACGCCCGATGGCTTCGCCGCAGCTTACCGGGCCTACGTGGAGGGCGGCTGGCCAGCGCTGGCCTGCGATCCCGCCCAAGGCGGTCAGGGCTTGCCGCAGTTGTTGGACGCGGCGCTGCAGGAAATGCTCTACGCCAGCAATCACGCCTGGGCGATGTACACCGGCATCGCCCACGGCGCTTACCTGTGCCTGCAGGCCCATGCCCCGCTGCCACTCAGGGAGCGCTACCTGCCGGCCATCGTCAGCGGCGAAAGCCTGCCGACCATGTGCCTCACCGAGCCCCAGGCCGGCAGCGACGTCGGCCTGCTGCGTTGCCGCGCAGAGCCTCAGGCCGACGGCAGTTACCAGCTCACCGGCAGCAAGCTGTTCATTTCCGGCGGCGAGCACGACCTCACCGAGGACATTCTGCACCTGGTGCTCGCGCGCCTGGCGGATGCGCCGGCGGGTACCCGCGGCATTTCCCTGTTTCTGGTACCCAAGCGGCTGGACGATGGCCGCCGCAATGCCGTGCGCTGCGACGGTATCGAGCACAAGATGGGCATCAAGGGCAGCGCCACCTGCTCGTTGAGTTTCGACGGCGCCCAGGGCTGGTTGATCGGCGAGGCGAATCGCGGCCTGGCGGCGCTGTTCGTGATGATGAACTCGGCGCGTTTGCATGTGGGTCTGCAGGGTTTGGGGCATGCCGAGGCAGCCTGGCAGAACGCCGCGGACTATGCTCGCGAGCGCCGGCAGATGCGCGCGCCCAGCCGGCCAGAAGGCGCCACTGCAGCGCCTGCCGACCCGATCCACTACCACCCGGCCATGCGTCTGGCGTTGCTGCGTTTGCGCACCGTCAGCCAGGGGCTGCGGGTCATCGGTTATTGGGGGGCGCATCTGCTCGATCAGGCCGAGCATGCCGCATCCGAAGTCGAGCGCCAGCAGGCCAGTCGCCTGACCGGGCTACTGACCCCGGTGATCAAGGCGTTCTTCACCGACCAGGGGTTTCAGCTGGCCAGCGAGGCGCTGCAGGTGTTTGGCGGCTATGGCTATATCGGCGAGTACGCCATCGAGCAGACCCTGCGCGACAGCCGTATCGCCATGATCTACGAGGGCAGCAACGAGATTCAGGCCAACGACCTGTTGCTGCGCAAGGTGCTTGGCGATAACGGCGTGGCTCTGGGTGAGTTGCTGGCGGTGTTCGAGCAGGAAGCGGCGGCGGGTGGCACGTATGCCGAACAGCTGAGTGGGCTGTGCACGAAGTTGCGTGTCTTGGTGAAGGGCATCTTCAAGCGAACCGAGGGCGACGCTGAATACCCGTACCGCATCGCCGGGGATTTTCTGCACCTGCTCGGCTGGGCGCTGCTGGCCTACGCCTGGGCGCGTTCGGCGCGCCTGGCAAGTGCGCTGCTGGCGGATGATCCCTGGTATCAGGAGAAGCTCGATGGCGCGGCGTTCTTCTTCAGCTATCTAATGCCGGAAAGCGATTTGCGCATCGCCCGGATCGAGGCCGCTCGGGCGCCGTTGGGGTTCTTAACTAATGCAGCCTGCTGACTGCAGATTCCCAGAATTTTAGGTTGGGAAAACAGCGATAGTGAATAATTGGTGCAATACCTGTGGGAGCGGGCCATGCCCGCGATTTCGCACGCATGGCGCGCTCCCACAGTTAATCGAGGCGCGGCCGATCTGTAGGCTGGGCTTTAGCCCACTAATTCGATAGCGCTTAACCGTTGACCTTGTGCAGCAACCGCAACAACTGCGCACGCTCATCCTCGTCGAGGCCTGCAGTGGCTTCTTCATCGCTGGCCACGGCAATGGCCTTGAGCTGGCCGAGCAGGGCGATCCCGGCCTTGGTGAGAAACACGCCATAGGCGCGCTTGTCCTGCACGCCACGTACGCGCTGGGCCAGGCCGCGGCTTTCCAGCTTGTTGAGCAGCGGCACCAGTTGCGGGGGCTCGATGGCCAGCTGGCGCGCCAGGTCGGCCTGCATCAGCCCCGGCTCGTTCTCGATGATCACCATGGCGGTGAACTGCGCCGGGCGCAGGTCGTGCTCGGCCAGGTTGCCGACCAGATGCTGGAACACTTTCAGCTGGGCACGGCGCAACGCATAGCCCACCAGGGTGTCCAGCCAGCTGTCGGGCAGGGCAGCGCCTCCGGGGGTGGCCTGGGGCGTGGTGTCCATCTGGCTGGAGGCGTTGCTCATGGAGAGGGCTTCTTCAGTTAAGCGAGTTAAGCATTTTGCACGTTGCCGGGCTGACTGGCCAGTGGCGCTGCCGGATGGTCGAGCGAGGGCGCACAGATTTCAGCTGCGTGTCGGTGTCAGGCGCGTTTCTTGGTGTCAGGCGCGCGGCTGAGCTTTTCCGCGCTGAGCCGACGCTGGCCTTCGCCGTCGACCCAGCCGGCTTCCCAGGCGGCAGCGGGCATGCTGTCAGCGAAGGGCAGGGTGCCGGAGGGGTGCCCGGCCAGCCCTGCCATATAGCCTTGCTGGTAGGCCTTGGTCAGGCTTTCCAGGCTCCAGTGCTGCGTGTTGTCGCGGTGGCTCATGGGAGGGATTCGCAAAGAGTGCTTGCCAACCATCCTAGCCAAATCCGCTCGGCTAAGCCGGGCCACCTGTCCCGGATTTATGACCATTGGTTTTTTTTGTGACGCAGTCGTCGCGGGCCAGGCGTGCCTAGCCCGGCTGTCACACGGCCAGGGCGAGGATGCTGGCCTGGTAGGCGGCGGCGAAACTGTCGAAGTCGCCTTCCTCGTGGGCTTCGAGTTCGGCCTGTTCCTGCAATGACTGCCGGGCGGCCTGTTCGAATTGGGCCTGCTGCTCGGCGTTCAGTGGCTGGCTGCGGAAGTGCTCGGCGTGGCGCTTGCTCTGGCGCAGCGAGAACGCGGCAAAGCTTTCGCCTTTCTGCAACTCGGTGAGCACCTGGGCCGACGGCGTCAGGCTGGCATCGTCGATTTTCGCGCGTTGGGCCTGCAGGGCCGCGCCGTGGGCGTCCGTACCCTTGCTGCGGTCGAGCAGTCGGGTGATCGCCTCGATGCCGTCGAGCAGCTCGTGGGCCCAGGTCTGCAGGACCACCGGCGCGCCATGGCGTTGCAGGTGCAGGCCGGGACGACGACCGTCCTTGACCACCTTGAGGAAGTTGTCCGAACAGGCGCCGCATTCGCCGTTGCTCAGTTGCGGGCTGTCCTGCAGGGCGCAGTAGAGCAGGAAGGCGTCGAGGAAACGCGATTCGGCGAGGTCGATGCCCATCGGCAGGAACGGGTTGATGTCCAGGCAGCGCGCCTCGACGTACTGCACGCCCCGGGCCATCAGCGCCTGGATCGGCCGCTCGCCACTGTAGGTCACGCGTTTCGGGCGGATATTGGAGTAGTACTCGTTCTCGATCTGCAGCACGTTGGTGTTGAGCTGCAGCCACTCGCCGTCTTTCTTGGTGCCGATATCGACATAGGGCGGGTAGGGCGTGCCAACCGCCTGGCGCAGGCTGTCGGTGTAGCTGACCAGGTCGTTGTAGCAGGGCGTGAGGCCCGCCTGGGCTTCGCTCTGGTAACCCAGGTCGCTCATGCGCAGGCTGGTGGCGTAGGGCAGGTACAGGGTGTCGACGTCCAGCTCCTGGAGCTGGTGCGGGCGGCCACGCATGAAGTTCTTGTCCAGTGCCGGCGAGGCGCCGAACAGGTACATCAGCAGCCAGCTGTAGCGGCGAAAGTTGCGGATCAGCGCGATGTAGCGCGACGACTGATAGTCGCGGGCGCTGCGCCCATCGCCTTCGGCCTCCTGCAGTACCGCCCACAGGGGCTCGGGCAGGGAGAAGTTGTAGTGGATGCCGGCAATGCACTGCATGGTCTTGCCGTAGCGCAGGGCCAAGCCCTTGCGGTACACGTACTTGAGCTGGCCGATGTGCGAGCTGCCGTAGCGGGCGATCGGGATGGTCTCTTCATCCGGCAGCGGGCCGGGCATCGACGGGCTCCACAGGTATTCGCCGTCGAGCTTGCTGTACACGAAGCGGTGGATGCGCTCAAGCTCGGCCAGGGTGTCGCCCGGGTCGACCGCGGTGGCGGTGATGAACTCGAGCAGGGATTCGGAGTAGTCCGTGGTGATCTGCCCATTGGTGAGCGCCGAACCCAGCGCGGCCGGGTGCCCGCTCAGGGCCAGTTGGCCGCTTTCATCGACGCGCAGGCATTCGCGCTCGATGCCATGCAGGCACTGGGAGAGCAGGGACAGGTTGGCATGCTCGCCGAGCAGGGCCAGACGGCGGGAGAACAGGTCGCTCAAGATTGCATTCCTTCACGCAGCGGTCGCCCCAATATGGGGGTGGACGCTGGACTCTACAAGGGGCGAATTGCTGACGTTGGTCGTCTGGCGAAAGGCGTGTACGTTTTAGCGACATGCGCAGACGGCTTTCATGGCGCCGCTGCCCGTGACATGGGCCTCGGAGCCTGTTCACGATCTTTATGAGCATGAAGCGACAGCTACAAGGCAGAAGCGGCCGTAGGGTGGATGACGCTCTTTTCATCCACCGTTGCGATCACGGGGCGGTGGACGGATGAAGCGTCGTCCACCCTACGAACTACTGAAAGATCATAAACAGGTTCTTAGAGGCAGGCGAAGGTCGCCTGGGCCTTGGCCACCAGCTTGTCGTGCTGGTGCACTTCGGCCTCGATCACCTGGGTGCGGCGCCCGGCGTGGACGACCCAGGCGCGGCAGCTCAGGTCACCCTCGGTGACGCCGCGGATGTAGTTGACCTTGCACTCCAGGGTGACGCTGCTCGGCTCGCCGTCGGTCAGGCTGTGACTGGCCTGGCCCATGGCGGTGTCGATCAGCGAGAACAGCGCGCCGCCGTGCAGCTTGCCATGCAGGTTGCGCAGGCCATCGTGCATGCTCAGGGCGATGATCGCCTCGCCGGCCTCGGCCTTGACGATCTTGAGGCCGAGCAGGCGCCCGAAGGCGCTGCTCTTGCCGATCTCGTCCACGGGTTGGCTCATTCTCTACTTCCTCAGCTGCTTGGCATTGGCGAACAACGCGGCCATGGCGGCATTGGCCGGAGCCGGTTTGTCCTGGCCGGAGTGACGCTCGCTGCGCGGCGCCTGGCCACCCTTGCCGCCGCCCTGACGGCCAGCACCACGGGGGCCATCGACCTTCTCGCCGGGTGTGTCGCTCATGCGCATCGACAGGGCGATGCGGTTGCGCGGGATGTCCACTTCCATGACCTTGACCTTGACCACGTCGCCGGCCTTGACCGCCTCGTGCGGGTCCTTGATGAATTTCTCGGACAGCGCCGAGATATGCACCAGGCCGTCCTGGTGCACGCCGATATCGACGAAGGCACCGAAGTTGGTCACGTTGGTCACCACGCCCTCGAGGATCATCCCCAGTTCGAGATCCTTCAGGGTTTCCACGCCTTCTTGGAACTCGGCGGTCTTGAACTCGGGGCGCGGATCGCGGCCGGGCTTTTCCAGCTCGCTGAGAATGTCGCTGACGGTCACCTGGCCGAAGGTCTCGTCGGTGAATTTCTTCGGGTCCAGGCGCTTGAGGAAGCCCGCGTCGCCGATCAGCGAGCGGATGTCGCGGCCGGTGTCGGCGGCGATGCGCTGTACCAGGGGGTAGGTTTCCGGGTGCACCGCGGAGGCGTCCAGCGGGTTGTCGCCATTCATCACGCGCAGGAAGCCGGCGGCCTGTTCGAAGGTCTTGTCGCCCAGGCGCGGGACTTTCTTGAGGGCGTCGCGGGTCTTGAAGGCGCCGTGGGCATCGCGGTGGGCGACGATGTTCTGCGCCAGGGTGGCGTTGAGGCCGGAGATGCGCGCCAGCAGGGCGCTGGAGGCGGTGTTGACGTCCACACCCACGGCGTTCACGCAGTCTTCCACCACGGCGTCCAGGCTACGCGCCAATTTCAATTGGGACACATCGTGCTGGTACTGGCCCACGCCAATGGATTTCGGGTCGATCTTCACCAGCTCGGCCAGCGGATCCTGCAGGCGACGGGCGATACTTACCGCGCCACGCAGCGACACGTCGAGGTCCGGGAATTCCCTGGCCGCCAGTTCCGAGGCGGAATACACCGAGGCGCCGGCTTCGCTGACCATGATCTTGGTCATCTTCAGGCCCGGGTATTTCTTGATCAGCTCGATGGCCAGCTTGTCGGTCTCGCGGCTGGCGGTGCCGTTGCCGATGGCGATCAGGTCGACGCCGTGCTTGGCGCACAGCTTGGCCAGCACGTTGAGGGTGCCGTCCCAGTCGTTGCGCGGCGCGTGCGGGTAGACGGTGGCGGTATCGAGCAGCTTGCCGGTGGCGTCGACCACTGCCACCTTGCAGCCGGTGCGCAGGCCCGGGTCGAGGCCCAGGGTCGCGCGCGGGCCCGCCGGTGCGGCGAGCAGCAGGTCGTGCAGGTTGCGGGCGAACACGCTGATCGCCTCGTCTTCGGCGCCTTCGCGCAGCTCGCCGAGCAGGTCGGTTTCCAGGTGGGTGTAGAGCTTGACCTTCCAGGTCCAGCGCACCACTTCGCCCAGCCATTTGTCCGCGGCGCGGCCCTGGTTGGCGATGCCGAAACGCTCGGCGATCATGCCCTCGCAGGGATGCAGGGTGCCGGGCAGCTCCTCACCGACCTTGAGGCTGGCCGTGAGGATGCCCTCGTTGCGACCCCGGAAGATCGCCAGGGCGCGGTGCGACGGGGCGCCCTTGAGCTTTTCGTCATGCTCGAAATAGTCGCGGAACTTGGCGCCTTCGTTTTCCTTGCCGGCGATGACCCGGGCGCTCAGGGTGGCGTTGTCCTTGAGGAAGCTGCGCAGGCTGCTGAGCAGGCTGGCGTCCTCGGCGAAGCGCTCCATGAGGATGTACTTGGCGCCTTCGAGCACTGCCTTGGTGTCGGCGAAGCCTTTCTCGGCATCGATGAAGCGCGCCGCTTCGCTCTCCGGGGTCAGGCTCGGATCATTGAACAGCGCGTCGGCCAGTTCGCCGAGGCCGGCTTCCAGGGCGATCTGGCCCTTGGTGCGGCGCTTCTGCTTGTAGGGCAGGTAGAGGTCTTCGAGACGCGTCTTGGTGTCGGCGAGGTTGATTTCGCGGGTCAGCTCGGGGGTCAACTTGCCCTGTTCCTCGATGCTGGCGAGGATGCTGGCGCGACGATCATCGAGCTCGCGCAGGTAGCGCAGGCGCTCTTCCAGGTTGCGCAGCTGGGTATCGTCGAGGCTGCCGGTGACTTCCTTGCGGTAACGGGCGATGAACGGCACGGTGGAGCCTTCGTCGAGCAGGGCGACGGCGGCGGCGACCTGTTGCGGGCGCACGCCCAGTTCTTCGGCGATACGGTTGTTGATGCTGAGCATAGAAAGAAGAATCCACCTTGAAACGACTGGAACCGGCCTCGCTCATGATGGGCCGGACGATAAAACGGCGCATTATAGCCACGCAACGCTGCGCTCAGGCCATCCGCCTTTGCCCGCCGTCAGACCGCGAATCAGGCGCAAGTGCGCCAATTGCGGCGAAAAATCTGCTAACAATGGGCATGGCGTGGTCCATACGGCCTTTGAGCCATAATGCCCACCGTTCAGCCCGGCGCATTGCGCCGCGGACTCTCGTTCAAGGAGCCTCTATGAGCAGCACTGCAGTACAACCGGTCGAAGGCGAGAAGATCCTGATTGTCGATGACGACGCCCGCCTGCGTCGTCTGCTCGAGCGCTTCTTCGACGAGCAGGGCTACCGCGTACGCGCGGTGGAGAACGTCGAGCAGATGGACCGCCTGCTGTCGCGCGAACTGTTCAACCTGGTGGTGCTCGACCTGATGCTGCCAGGCGAGGATGGCATGAGTGCCTGCCGTCGCCTGCGCGCCGCCAACAACCAGGTGCCGATCATCATGCTGACCGCCAAGGGCGACGAGGGCAGCCGCATCCAGGGTCTGGAAATCGGCGCCGACGACTACCTGGCCAAGCCGTTCAACCCCCGCGAACTGCTGGCCCGTATCAAGGCCGTGCTGCGCCGCCAGGCGCCGGTGGTGCCGGGCGCCCCGGGCAGCGAGGACGAGAGTGTCACCTTTGGTGAGTACGAGCTGTCCCTGGCCACCCGCGAGCTGAAGAAGGGCAACGAGGTGCACATGCTCACCACCGGTGAGTTCGCGGTACTCAAGGCGCTGGTGCAGCACGCCCGCGAGCCGCTGACCCGCGACAAGCTGATGAACCTGGCCCGTGGCCGCGAGTGGGACGCCCTGGAGCGCTCCATCGACGTGCAGATTTCCCGCCTGCGCCGCCTGATCGAGCCGGACCCGTCCAAGCCGCGCTATATCCAGACCGTGTGGGGCGTGGGGTATGTGTTCGTGCCGGACGGCAACAAGTAACAGGCTGGTGAGAAACTGCCTGGGTTGCCATCGCGGCGTTGAAGGTAAGCGAAAATGCTCATGTACTGCCCGTACACTGCGCTTTATCGGCTATCTTCGTCTTGCGCTGGCTTCCTGCTTCGCTTCACCTCCTGCATCCGTGCAGTCGTCGCCTACGTTTCTCAACGGACCGTAGACCGATAAACGCATGAGGGCTGGCTACCGAAACCAGCCCTCTTTCGTTCAGCCCCCGCCTTCAGCGTTCTGCCCCGGCTCCTGTTCCTATGAAAGCTCCACTCTGGTTTCCGCAAAGCTTCTTCTCGCGCACCCTCTGGCTGGTGCTGATCGTCGTGCTGTTCTCCAAGGCGCTGACCCTCGTCTACCTGATGATGAACGAGGACGTGCTGGTGGACCGTCAGTACAGCCACGGCGCTGCACTGACCCTGCGCGCCTATTGGGCGGCGGATGCCGACGACCGCGCCAATATCGCCGAGGCCGCCGGCCTCAAGCGGGTGACCCGGGCGGAAGTGCCGGCCAGCGAGGAGCACTGGCCCTATAGCGAGATCTTCCAGCGGCAGATGCAGTCCGAGCTGGGCCCGGATACCGAAACCCGGGTGCGCGCCAAGAGCCCGCCGGCCCTCTGGGTGCACGCGCCGACGCTCGGTGAGGACTGGGTGCGCGTGCCGCTCTACCCGCATCCGCTGCGTGGCCAGCGGATCTGGAGCGTGCTGGGCTGGTTCCTGGGCATCGGCCTGCTGTCCACGGCAGCGGCATGGATCTTCGTGCGCCAGCTCAGTGCGCCGCTCAAGCGTCTGGTGATCGCCGCCCGCCAGTTCGGCCAGGGCCGCAGCGTGCGGTTGCCGGTGAGCGACACGCCAAGCGAGATGGCCGAGGTGTACCGCGCCTTCAACCAGATGGCCGAGGACGTCGAGCAGGCCGGGCGTGAGCGCGAGCTGATGCTGGCCGGGGTGTCCCATGACTTGCGTACGCCGCTGACCCGATTGCGGCTGTCCCTGGAGTTTCTCGACCATGATTCGGAGCTGACCGACGACATGGTGCGCGATATCGAGGACATGGACGCCATTCTCGACCAGTTCCTGGCCTTCATCCGGGACGGTCGCGACGAGCCGGTCGAAGAACTGGTGCTGCCCGAGCTGATTCGCGAGGTGGTCGCCCCCTACAACCAGAAGAGCGAACAGGTGCGCCTGTTCCTCGAGGCGGTGCCGGCCTTTCCGCTGCGCCGGGTGTCGATCAAGCGGCTGATCGTCAACCTCATCGAAAACGCCCTGCGCTATGGCGGCAGCCCGGTGGAGATCGTGCTGTCGGTGGCCGGTGACCATAGCGCGCCTTACGTGGTGCTGAGCGTGATGGACCGTGGCGCCGGTATCGACCCGAGCGAGCTGAGCAATATCGTCAACCCGTTCATCCGTGGCGACAGCGCCCGCGGTGGCAAGGGCGCCGGATTGGGCCTGGCCATCGTCAAGCGCATCGCCTCGCTGCATGGTGGCAGCGTGGAGCTGCGCAACCGTACCGGCGGCGGCCTGGAAGCCCGTATCTGCCTGCCTCTGGGGTTGCTGTTGCCACGCGACGCGGCCTGATTCTCGACTAGGCTGTTAACTCGATGCAGGCACCTGTACAGCCCTGACGGGCTGCTTCATGCTGTGCTGGCATAACGATATGAGGTTCGTATGCCCCGCACTGCCGAGCGCTTGCCGTTCTGGACCTGGTGGTTACCGCTGCCGGTATTCCAGCTGGCCACCCAGCTGTCGCTGACCACCCAGGTCGAGAGCGGGTTGGGCGTCCTCTACCTGCCGTTCGCCCTCGGCCTGGTACTGGTGCTCTGGTGGGGGCCACGTGTGCTGCTGGCGCTCTATGCCAACGCGCTGCTCTCCACGCCGCTATGGGGCCTGGACTGGCACCAGGCGCCCCTGCATGCACTCCCGGAAACCCTCGGCGTCGCCTGCTGTTACCTGCTGCTGCGCTGGCGCCCGTTCGATGCGGCCCTGCCGGACATCAGCCACGTGCTGCGCTTCATCCTGCTGGGCGTCCTGCTGCCGGTGGCGTTGACCAGCCTGCTGTTGATCGGCTGCCGCGTGTTCCTTGGCGAGCTGACGATGGCGCAGTTGCCACAGCTGGTGCTGACCCTGTGGCTGGTCGACAGCCTGAGCTCGCTGGTGATCGCCATCGCCCTGCTGACCTACCTGAGCCCCTGGTTGCGCCGGCGCGGTTGGCTGCTGCCGGCCGCGGGCATCGCGACGCCCCTGCTGCAGGTGCCGACGGCCTTGCGCACCTTGCCGTCGCGCTACGCGTTGCTGCCGGTGCTGGTGTGCCTGCCGCTGTTGCTCGAGCTGCTGCCGGCAACCCTGAAGATGCCGGCCGCCGGCCTGGTCATGCTGGGGCTGGCACTGGTCTGGGGGTTTTCCGGCGCGGTATGCGGGGCGGCGGTCAGCGCCCTGGCCACCCTGGGGCTGCCGTGGGGCCAGGTGCTGACGGTCAGCAGCTGGATCGAACCGCAGCGCCTCGAGCTGCAGGTCGGCATCCTGCTGTTCGTGGTGGCGGCGCTGCTGATCGGCCGCAGCCTCACCGATCTGCGCCTGGCCCTGGTGCATAGCGCTGCGGTGCAACGCCAGCTGACCCTGGCGCATTCGGCGCTGGATGCCAGCCCGCTGGGCGTGCTGATCGCCGACGCGCGCCAGGCACAGCTGCCGCTGGTCTACTGCAACCCGGCCTTCGAGCAGATCAGCGGGCGTGAAGCCGACGCCACGCTGGGCTTGAGCCTGCTCGAGCTGCTGCGTGGCGAAAAACGCCACGAAGGCTTGCATGTGCTGGAAACCGCCATCCGCCGTGAAGTACCCGGCAATGCCGTCCTGCGCCTGCAACGTCATGACGGTAAAGCCTTCTGGGGCGAGGTGATCCTGGCGCCGATGCGCGACGAGCAGGGCGTCAGCCACTTCATCGTCATGCAGCAGGATGTCAGCGCCCGTGAGCAACTGGCCCAGGACATGGTGCGTCAGCGCGAAACCCTGCAGCAGCAGAGCCACCTGTTCACCCAGACGGAAAACATCGCCGACCTGGGCGGCTGGTCGCTGAACATGCGCGACATGAGCATGTACTGGAGCGCCGGCTGCTTCGCCATCTACGAACTGGATCCGAAAAGTGGCGCGCCGTCCTTCGAGGAGTCGCTGAGCCAGTTCGATGCCGCTGGCCGCGAGCTGATCGGCCGCACCCTGCAGAAGATGTACAAGGGCGAGGATCAGTTCGACATCGAGGTGCGTGCCACCACCGCCAGGGGCCGCACGCGCTGGGTGAGGCTGCTCGGGGTCGCCGAGCGCGACGGCGGTGAGCTGGTGCGCATCTACGGCGCCGCCCAGGACATCACCGCCCGGCGGCGCACCGAGCAGCAACTGCGCGAGCGCGACGACCGCCTGCGCCTGTTCTTCGAGGCGCCGCTGATCGGCATGGCGCTGATCACCCCGACCTTCGGCTGGTCGGAGGTCAACCTCAAGCTGTGCAGCATCCTCGGCCTGAGTCGTGAGCAGTTGTTCGAGTCCAGTTGGGCCGGCATCAGTTGGGCGGATGACCTGGAAGCCGAACAGCCGCTGCTCGACGAGGTGCTGGCCGGCAGCCGCGAGGGCTTCGAGCGTGACCGCTACTTCCTGCGCGCCGATGGCAGCCAAGTGCCGACACGGCTCAACCTGCGCGCGGTGCGGCGCAACGATGGCGGGGTCAGCATGTTCCTGGTGCTGGTGGAGGACATCAGTGCGCGCTTCGAGGCGGAGGCCCGCTACCGCACCGTCGTCGAGCATGCGCCGGAGGCGATCATGCTGTACAGCGAGGAGGGCGGCATGGTCGATTTCAACGCCAATGCCCTGCGCCTGTTCGGCTATCGCCGCGAGGAGTTGCTCAACCGCCGGCCCTTCGAACTGAGTCCGCAGTTGCAAAGCGACGGCAGGCCGTCGTCCGAGGCCGCCAAACATTACCTCAAGGCTGCCCTGGCGGGCGAGGTACCGGTGTTCGAGTGGCTGCACTGCGACAGCAAGGGCCGGCAGTTCCCCTGCGAGGTGCGTCTGGTGCGCTTGCCGGGCGAACCGACGTTGATCCGCTGCAGCGTGACGGACATTTCCGAGCGCCAGCGCTACCAGCGCGAGATCGAGCGCCTGGCCTACAGCGACGAGCTGACCGGCCTGCCCAATCGCCGGCTGATGCTCGATCGCCTGCAGCACGCCATGGATCGCGAGATTCGCCAGGGCAGTCTGGGCGCGCTGCTGTTCATCGACCTCGACCATTTCAAGACGGTCAACGACAGCCTTGGCCATCTGGTCGGCGACAGCCTGCTGCGGGAAGTCACCGCGCGCCTGGAGGCACAGCTGCGCAACGAAGACACCCTGGCGCGCATGGGCGGCGACGAGTTCGTGGTGCTGCTCGAGGGGCTGGACGCCAATGCCCAGCTGGCGGGCGAGCAGGCCGCGCTGGTCGGCGAGCGCTTGCTCAAGAGCCTGGAGCGACCCTGCGTGGTCGACGGCCATGAGCTGTCGATGAGTGCCAGCATCGGCATCGCCCTGCATCCATTCGGCGAGCAGAACGCTGCCGACGTCCTCAAGCAGGCGGATACCGCCATGTACCGTGCCAAGCAGGCCGGGCGCAACGCGCTGCACTTCTTCGCCCCGGAGATGCAGGCGGCCATTGACCAGCGCCTGCAGCTGCAGGGCGAGCTGCGCCAGGCGATTGCCCGCGACCAGCTGTACCTGGTGTTCCAGCCGCAGCTGCAACTGGGTGATGGCCAGTTGATCGGCGCCGAGGTACTGGTGCGCTGGGCGCACCCGGAGAAGGGCGAAATCCTGCCGGGCCAGTTCATCCCGCTGGCCGAGGAAACCGGTTTGATTCAGGACATCGGCAGTTGGGTCCTGGAACGGGCATGCGCCACGCTGCAGGACTGGTTGCCGCACTACCCCGGCGTGGTGCTGGCGGTGAACCTCAGCCCGCGCGAGCTGCGCAGCCGCGAGTGCGTCGAGCGGGTACGCGGCTGCCTGGAGCGCTACGGCGTGCCCGCCACGGCGCTGGAACTGGAGCTTACCGAAGGCGTGCTACTCGAGGACGTCGAGCAGTGCATCGCCAACATGCAGGCGCTCAAGGCCCTCGGCGTGCGCTTCTCGATCGACGACTTCGGCACCGGCTATTCCTCCCTGACCTACCTCAAGCGCCTGCCGCTGGATCGCCTGAAGATCGACCGCAGCTTCACCCAGGACCTGGGCATCGGCGGCAATGGCAACAACGTCCTGCTGGTGGAAACCATCCTGATGATCGCCCGCAACCTGGGCCTGGAATGCGTGGCCGAAGGCATCGAAACGCCGGAGCAGCTCGCGCACCTGAAAACGCTGGGGTGCGAGGTCGGCCAGGGCTACCTGCTCGGCAGGCCGATGATCGCGGCGGACTTTCTCGAGCGCCTGGCTCGGCCCCGCTGAGGCGTCACCAGCTCAGCGTATCGCCTTGCAGGCGCGCCAGGCGGCCATAAGGCCAGGCGCAGTTGGCGTCGCCGTGGCCGCTGGGCAGCTCGCCGTAGAGCGGAATATCGAAGGGCGCCAGGTACTCGCCGATGATTTCCTCGATACTGTGCTGCACGCCGCGCCGTGGGCAGTCGGTGAAGCTGCCCAGGCATACCGCCGCCGGGCGGCATTCGCCGAAGCTTTCGAACAGCTGCCAGAAGCTGCGCTCCAGGCGGTAGTAGGGCTCGCCGACGTCCTCGAGAATCAGGATGGCAGCCTTCGGCAGCTGCATACCGGCCACGGTGCCGCAGCCGCTGGCCAGCGCCGTGAGGTTACCGCCGACCAGCGGCCCTTCGACGGTGGATTGCGGGCCGCTGACATGGCGGACCGGCAGCGAGTGGCTGCGGTCCTGCAGCAGATCCCACAGCGAACGCATCGACGCCAGCCGCTCGCGTTGGCCGGCCGGCGCGGCCATTGCCTGCAGGCCAAGGGCGGTGGCCACCGGGCCGTGGATGCCGGGCAGGTCATGGCGGGCGAAGGCATCGAGCAGGATCGACAGGTCGGAGTAGCCGATCAGCGGGCGCGGGCTGGCCTTTTGCAGCAGCGTCCAGTCGATGCCCGGCAGCAGTTGCGCACTGCCATAGCCGCCGCGCAGGCACCAGACGGCGTCGATGTCCGGCAGGGCGAAGGCCTCATGCAGATCATCCAGGCGCTGCGCCGGGGTGCCCGCCAGGTAGCGATGACGGGCGCGCACATGGCGGCCCAGGTGGTAGTCGATGCCCTGCACCTCGAGCTGCGCCAGGGTGGCGTCGAAGATCTCGTCGGCGATGGCCGAGGCGGGGGCGATCAGGGCCACGCGGCCGGTGAAGGTGGTGCTCATCCTTTGCCCTTGGTGCGTGTCAGGTTGGGACCGCCGTTCTTTTCCAGGTAGCCGATGATCATCCCGGCGACGTCCTTGCCGGTGGTCACTTCGATGCCTTCCAGGCCCGGCGAGGAATTCACTTCCATCACCAGCGGGCCGTGGTTGGAGCGCAGGATGTCGACGCCGGCCACCGACAGGCCCATCACCTTGGCGGCGCGGATGGCGGTCATGCGTTCTTCCGGGGTGATCTTGATCAGGCTGGCGGTGCCGCCGCGGTGCAGGTTGGAGCGGAATTCGCCGGGCTTGGCCTGGCGCTTCATCGCGGCGATGACCTTGTCGCCGACCACGAAGCAGCGGATGTCGGCGCCGCCGGCTTCCTTGATGTATTCCTGCACCATGATGTTCTGCTTGAGGCCCATGAAGGCCTCGATCACCGATTCGGCGGCCTTCTCGGTTTCACAGAGCACCACGCCGATACCCTGGGTGCCTTCGAGCACCTTGATCACCAGCGGCGCGCCGTTGACCATCTGGATCAGGTCGGGAATGTCGTCCGGCGAGTGGGCGAAGCCGGTCACCGGCAGGCCGATGCCGCGCCGCGACAGCAACTGCAGGGAGCGCAGCTTGTCCCGCGAGCGGGCGATGGCCACCGATTCGTTGAGCGGCACCACGCCCATCATCTCGAACTGGCGCAGTACCGCGCAGCCGTAGAAGGTCACCGAGGCGCCGATGCGCGGAATCACCGCGTCGAAGCCTTCCAGCGGTTTGCCGCGGTAGTGGATCTGCGGCTTGTGGCTGGCGATGTTCATGTAGGCGCGCAGGGTGTCGATCACCACCATTTCATGGCCGCGCTGCTGCCCGGCTTCGACCAGGCGACGCGTGGAATACAGGCGCGGATTGCGCGACAGCACAGCGATTTTCATTGGGCACCGGTCGGGTCGGGAAGCACGGGTTTGTCTTGTACGTAAGTGAGCGCCGGGTTGACCACCAACTGGCCGTCGACCAGCGCTTTGGAACCGAGCAACATGCGGTAGCGCATGGTCTTGCGGCTGGCCAGGGTGAACTCCACCGGCCACTGCAGATCGCCCAGCATCAGGCTGGTGCGGATCACGTAGCGGCTCTGGGCCTGGCCATTGGAGCTCTTGATGGTCTTCAGCGCCACCAGGCGCGCCTCGCAGCGGTGGCGGCGCTGCACCTGGGTGCCGATGTAGGCAGTGAAGCGCACCCAGCGTTCGCCGTCACGCTCGAACGGCTGGATGTCGCTGGCGTGCAGGCTCGAGGTGCTGGCGCCGGTGTCGATCTTGGCGCGCAGGCCGACGATGCCCAGCTCCGGCAGGTTCACCCACTCGCGCAGGCCGATCACGTTGAGGTGGTCGAATGTCTTCAAGAACGCGTTCCGTTTCTACAGAGGGCTGGCGTCAGGCGCGCATGGTACTGAAAATCCGCCGTGCCGCACGCCTTTCAGTGGGTGATCGTGGCGGATGCCCACGCCGCGTCGGCGACCGCCGGCAGGCCCCTGAACTGCGGCTTAGCGAACAGGTAACCCTGCATCAGGTCGATGCCACTGGCGGCGAGGAAGTCCCGCTCGCTCGGCGTTTCGATGCCCTCGGCGATCACCGTTACACCCAGATCGTTACATATGCCGAGGATGCCGCGCACGATGGCCTGGCGGGCGTTGTCCCTGTCGACGTTGCGAATCAGCGCCATGTCCAGCTTGATCAGGTCGGGCTGGAAATCGGCCAGCAGGGTAAGCCCGGAATGGCCGGCGCCGAAGTCGTCGATGGCGGTCTTGAAGCCGAACTCACGGTACTGGCGCAGGATGTTGGTCAGGTGCTTGCTGTCGGCCATGTGGTCGCTTTCCAGGGTCTCGAAAATCAGCCGGTCGAGTGGGAAGTCGTGCTGGCGCGCCGCTTCCAGGGTGCTGCGGATGCACAGCTCGGGTCGGTACACGGCGTTGGGCAGGAAATTGATCGACAGGTAGCTGGCCATGCCCAGTTGCTTGGCTTCGGCGATGGCCTGGGTGCGGCAGCGCTGGTCGAAGCGGTAGCGGTTGTCGTCGTTGACGCGTTCGAGTACGGAGAGTGCGCCTTCGCCCGCCGGTCCGCGCACCAGTGCCTCGTGGGCGAACACCTGGCGAGTGCGGATGTCGATGATCGGCTGGAAGGCGAAATGAAAGGCGAAATCCAGCTCGGTACTGCCCTGGCAGCCACGGCATTTTTCGGGGTGGACGAGGTCGCTGGGAAAGTGGGTCACCGCTGCTCCAGAATGAGGATCGCTCGGGCTTGCATGCATCGGACAATGCGCACAGGCTGGAGTGTGGAAAGAATTGTGATAGGGTCTGTTCCCGTTTCACGCACGGCCGCGCCGGAGCCAGTTTTTGCGCGAGGCAAGGCACGAGATGCGAAGTTTGGCGGGCCAAATGAGCCATCGAGTAACGCCGCATCGCGCAAAAACTGGCCCGGCCCTCCGGGTTGCGCGGGAAATGACCTCCGCTGTCGTTGCAGGACTTGGCAAGGGAACAACCATTCCCTGCGTCCTGCGCCTAACCGGAGGCCATTTCTCGCTGCAACGCGGCTCGCGCTGAAACGGGAACAGACCCACGCCAGCAATGAGTGAGGTAAGGGTGGCAAAGCAGGATGCCGATGACAAGGTTCGCTTGGATAAATGGCTGTGGGCCGCACGCTTCTATAAAACGCGGGCGCTGGCCAAGGCGGCCATCGAGGGTGGCAAGGTGCATTGCCGGGGTGAGCGCTGCAAGCCGGGCAAGGAGCCCAAGGTTGGCGAGGAGTACGTGATTCGCACCGGCTTCGACGAGCGGACCGTGGTGGTGCAGGCGCTGTCGGTGGTGCGCCGCGGGGCGCCCGAGGCGCAGACCCTTTACGCCGAGACCGGCGAGAGCATCGTGCGCCGCGAGAAGGCTGCCGAGCAGCGCAAGGCCGGTGCCCTGGGCGTGCAGACCGAGGGGCGGCCGAGCAAGAAACAGCGTCGGCAGCTGTTTTACCTGCGTGGCGGCTCCGGGGAATGGGTGGAATAAGGCTGCCCGTCATGGAGCAGCCCGGTGTTGGTCAGCGCCCGCTGACCACCGCGAAGGCGCCGATCACCGGCAGTCGTGCCAGGGCGCGCATCAGGGGTGCCGTCGCCCGTTCGAGGGCGGCGCTGGCGCGGTAGGCCAACGGCGTGTAGCAGCTCCAGGCGATGCCCAGCACGCTGAGCAGCACGCCGCCGACGAAGGCGTCCGCGCCCCAGTGGGCGCCGGCGACCAGGCGCGGCAGCATGCCGATCACCGCCACCGTCCACACCAGCAGGCGGCGCCAGCCGCTGACGAAGAAGCTGCAGAACATCGCCCAGATCATCAGCACCGAGGCGTGGTCGCCCGGGAAGCTGCGGCTGGCGCTGTCCTTGAGGTCCCAGCGCTCTTCCCAGGCCGGAAACATCTCGGTCAGTCGTGCACTGCCTTCAATCTGTAACGAGGGGCTCGCATGCTGCCAGCCCATGTACTCGACCAGGTCGGAAAAGCCCACGCGCATCAGCAGCATGACGATCAGCGCGACCAGAAAGGCGTACAGCCCGACGCGCACCTGGTTGGCCGGGAAAATCAGACCGGCGCGCAGCATGATCGCCAGCATCACCACGCCGACCCCGGCGTCCACCGGGCGCATGCTGCCGATGGCCCAGATATGCGCCCACAGGCCGCCGGCATGCACCGGGTCGTTGAGCAGGTGGAACAGCCATACGTCGAACTGATTCCAGTACAGGCGGGTGACCGGCCACAGCCAGCTGGCGAACAGCAGGCCGATGAGCAGGTGGCTGATGAGCAGGGCGCGTGGGCGCCATTGGGCATTGAGAGCGAGGGGCATGACGGCGGCTCGGAGAAAACCGCCGATTCTAGGCAGCCCGCGAGCCCGGCTGGCCGCTATCGGCGCTTTGTTCAGCCGGCGTTCAGCTGCTGTGCGCCAGCCGTTCTTCGCGTGCGGCTTGGTCGGCGCCGCGTTTGCGCCTAAAATTGCCGGCCCCCAGTCCAGTGGGCGCGCCCCTGGCCTGTCTAGCATCCCATAGCAGGCGACCCGTTATGTCCGACTTCACCCAACGCTTTATTTTCGACGACACCGATGTGCGCGGTGAACTGGTGGGGCTGTCCGGCAGCTATCAGCAGGTGCTGGCCAAGCACGATTATCCGCGCCCGGTGGCGCAACTGCTCGGTGAGCTGCTGGCCGCTGCCTCGCTGCTGGTCGGCACCCTGAAGTTCGATGGCCTGCTGGTGCTGCAGGTGCGCTCCGAAGGCCCGGTGCCCCTGTTGATGGTGGAATGCTCCAGCGACGGTGACGTGCGTGGCATCGCCCGTTACGACGCCGAGCGCATCGCCGAGGGTGACGGCCTGCGTCAGTTGATGCCCGAGGGCGTGCTGGCGATGACCGTCGATCCCAAGCAGGGCCAGCGTTACCAGGGCATCGTGTCGCTGGACGGCGCCACCCTGGCCGACTCTCTGACCAACTATTTCGCCACCTCCGAGCAGCTGGCCACGCGGTTCTGGCTGTGCGCCGACGGCCTGCGCGCCCGTGGCCTGCTGCTCCAGCAGCTGCCGCCCGATCGGCTCACCGACGACGAGGAGCGCGCCGCCAGCTGGGAGCATCTGGTGACCCTCGCCGACACCCTGCAGAACGAGGAATTGCTGGGCCTGGACAACGAGACCCTGCTGCACCGCCTGTACCACCAGGAGACGGTTCGCCTGTTCGAGCCGCGGGGCATTCGCTTCCGTTGTAGCTGCTCGCGTGAACGCTCGGCCAAAGCGCTGGTCAGTTTAGGGCGGGCCGATGCCGAGCTGCTGCTCAGCGAGCATCATGGCCGCGTGGAAATCGACTGTCAGTTCTGCAACGAACGCTACGGCTTCGATGCCGCCGACATCGCTCAGCTGTTCGCTGGCGGAGGCAGTCAGCAGCCCTCCGACACCCGTCACTGAGGGCTGCCAGCAACGCGCAGGCTGTTCTGATTGGGGGCTGCACCCGCGGCCCGCTTTTCTGGCATAATCCGCGCACTTTTTTAGCTGTAGTCCTGCCCTTTGCATGGCTACAAACGTTTGGAAGACTCGGCCGTTCGGCCGACGGGGACTCACATGACGCAAGCCAACAACGCTGTGTACACCGACATCAGCACTGCCCAACTGGTCGAAGAAGCCCTTCGTCGCGGTGAAGGCGAACTGGCGTCCACCGGTGCTCTGGTTGTACGCACCGGCCACCGTACCGGGCGTTCTCCGGTCGACCGCTTCATCGTCGACGAGCCGAGCACTTCGGCCGACATCGGCTGGGGCCCGATCAACCGCAAGTTTCCAGCCGACAAGTTCGATGCGCTGTGGGAGCGCGTCCAGGCGTTCTCCAACGCCCAGGACAGCTTCGTTTCCCACGTTCATGTAGGTTCCGCCGAAGCTCACTACCTGCCCGTCAAGATGACCACTGCCACCGCCTGGCAGAACCTCTTCGGCCGTCAGCTGTTCATCGAGCCGAGCCAGTACAACCCGTCCGGCAAGCAGGAGTGGCAGGTTCTCAACGTCGCCAACTTCGAGTGCGTGCCAGAGCGCGACGGCACCAACTCCGACGGCTGCGTGATCATCAACTTCGCCCAGAAGAAGGTGCTGATCGCCGGCATGCGTTACGCCGGTGAGATGAAGAAGGCCATGTTCAGCGTGCAGAACTTCCTGCTGCCGGCCGCCGACGTGCTGCCGATGCACTGCGCCGCCAACATCGGCGAAGAAGGCGACGTGACCCTGTTCTTCGGCCTGTCCGGCACCGGCAAGACCACCCTGTCCGCCGACGAAAGCCGTTACCTGATCGGTGACGACGAGCACGGCTGGGGCGAGGGCGTGGTATTCAACATCGAGGGCGGTTGCTATGCCAAGTGCATCGACCTGTCCGAGAAGAACGAGCCGGTGATCTGGAAAGCCATCAAGTTCGGCACCGTGCTGGAAAACGTGGTGCTCGACGAGCAGCGCAAGCCGGACTACACCGACGACAGCCTGACCCAGAACAGCCGCGCCGCCTACCCGCTGGAGTTCGTCGAGAAACGCAGCGAGAAGAACCTCGGTGGCGAGCCGAACGCGGTGATCTTCCTGACCTGCGACCTGACTGGCGTACTGCCGCCGGTGTCGATCCTCAACAACGAGCAGGCTGCCTACCACTTCCTGTCCGGCTACACCGCCCTGGTCGGTTCCACCGAGATGGGTTCGGGCAGCGGCATCAAGTCAACCTTCTCCACCTGCTTCGGCGCGCCGTTCTTCCCGCGTCCGGCCGGTGTCTATGCCGAGCTGCTGATCAAGCGCATCCAGGCCTTCGGCTCCAAGGTCTACCTGGTCAACACCGGCTGGACCGGTGGTGGCTACGGCGTCGGCAAGCGCTTCAACATTCCGACCACCCGTGGCGTGATCGCCGCGATCCAGAGCGGTGCGCTGATCGGCGCCGAGACCGAGCACCTGCCGATCATCAACCTGGATGTGCCGAAGTCGGTGCCGGGCGTCGAGACCAACCTGCTCAACCCGCGCAACACCTGGGCTGACCAGAACGCCTACGACGAGGCCGCCAAGGGCCTGGCCAAGCTGTTCATCGACAACTTCACCAAGTTCGACGTCAGCGACGCCATCAAGCAAGCCGGCCCGCAACTGTAAGTTGACCCGCGCTCGCTGACAAAGCCGCCTTCGGGCGGCTTTGTCATTTATGGTGCAACACTTCTCGCAGTCCTGGGTGGCTGTGCGCTGTGAAACGCTTGCCACACAGGTTACGGTTACTGGCCATTCAGCGGTCAACGGAGTGACAGCCCATGTCCACCCTCAAACGCGTCTTCGGTTTCGATCAGCTGCGTCCCGGCCAGGAACGGGTGATCAGCGCCGTGCTCGCCGGCCGCTCGGCGGCCGCGATCTTTCCCACCGGCTCCGGCAAGTCGCTGTGCTATCAGTTGCCGGCCCTGCACCTGCCCCATCTGACCCTGGTGGTGTCGCCGCTCCTGGCGCTGATGCAGGATCAGCTGGCCTTCCTGCACCGCCATGGCATCAGCGCGGCGAGCATCGATTCGGCGCAGAGCCGCGAGCAGGTCAGCGAGACCATGACCAAGGCCAAGGCCGGCGAGCTGAAGATCCTGATGATCTCGGTCGAGCGCCTGAAGAACGAGCGCTTTCGCAACTTCATCAGTGACGTGCCGATTTCCCTGCTGGTGGTCGACGAAGCCCACTGCATCTCCGAGTGGGGTCATAACTTCCGCCCGGATTACCTGAAACTGCCGGACTATCAGCGCCAGTTCGGCATCTCCCAGGTGCTGCTGCTCACCGCCACGGCGACGCCGCCGGTGATCAAGGACATGCAGAAGAAATTCGCCATCGCCGCCGGCGATGTGGTCACCACCGGCTTCTACCGCCCCAACCTCAATCTGCTGGTCGAGCCGGTGGCCGGCCGCGACAAGCAGCGGCGCCTCGAGCAGTGGCTGGGCGCCAAGCAGGGCGAGCCGAGCATCGTCTACGTCACCCAGCAGAAGACCGCCGAGCAGGTCGCCGAACAGCTGAGCCAGCGGGGCCTGTCCGTCAGCGCCTACCATGCCGGCATGGGCCACGAGATGCGCGAGGCGATCCAACGCCGCTTCATGGCCGGTGAGCTGAGCTGCATCGTCGCCACCATCGCCTTCGGCATGGGCATCGACAAGCGCGACATCCGCAACGTGGTGCATTTCGACCTGCCCAAGTCGGTGGAGAACTACAGCCAGGAGATCGGCCGTGCCGGCCGCGACGGCGAGGCTTCCGATTGCCTGGTGCTGGCCAATCGCGACAGTCTCAACGTGCTGGAGAACTTCGTGTACGGCGATACGCCGGAGCACGACGGCATCGTGCGCGTGCTCGAGGAGATTCGCGGCAACAGCCAGGGCGGCCAGTGGGAAATGACCGTCAATGCGCTGAGCGATCACAGCAACATCCGCCAATTGCCGCTCAAGACCCTGCTGGTGCAACTGGAGCTGCGCGGCATCATCGCGCCGCGCTACGCCTATTTCGCCGAGTACCGCTTTAAATACCTGGCCGAGCCAGAAACCCTGCTGGCGCGCTTCGAGGGTGAGCGGCGGCAGTTTCTAGAGGCCATCTTCAATGCCTCGGCGCGGGCGCGTACCTGGTGCACGGTGGATTTCGACGCGTTGTACAACGTGCACCAGGCGCCACGCGCACGGGTGGTCAAGGCGCTGGACTACCTGCAGGAGCGTGGCTGGATCGAGCTGGAAAGCAAGCAGATGACCGATGTCTATGCCGTGCTGCAGGCGGACTTCGACGTGCAGGCCCTGGCCGGCGAGCTGCATGCCTATTTCGTCGCCCAGGAAGGCAGCGAGATCCGCCGTATCCAGGCCATGCTCGCGTTGTTCGCCAGCGGGCAGTGCCTGAGTCATCGCCTGGCCCGCTACTTTGGTGACGAGCAGGCCCCCGAGCATTGCGGGCACTGCTCGGTGTGCCGCGGCCAGGTTGCCCAGCTGCCCGAACCGCCGGTGCTGGCGCCCCTCGCGGAGCACGACCGCAATGCGTTGTGCGCGCCATTCATCGCCGCCCACCAGGCCGCGCGAGGCGGTGAATTGCCCGGTAACGAATGCCTGGCACGCTTTCTCTGCGGCCTCAGTGCGCCACTGTTCACCCGCCTCAAGGCCCGGCAGATCAGGGGTTTCGCTGCGCTGGAGGATTATCCCTACGGCGAGATTCGTGCCTGGCTGGCCGACGCCTGACGGGCTGTGACTGAGGTGGGCGCGGCGCCGTGGGCCATACTGCAGCGTTTCGAGCCCCGGAATCCACGCCATGCCCCTTTCCCTGCCCCAGCGCCTGGCCCGCGCCCTCAATGCGCAGCCCGGCGAGCTGATTGCCGCCCTGGCCGGATTTGCGCTGTTCTTCTGCCTGTTCAGCGGCTACTTCATGCTGCGGCCGATCCGCGAGTCGATGGGCATCCAGGCCGGGGTGGACAACCTGCAATGGCTGTTCACCGCCACTTTCGTGGTCATGCTGGCGGCGGTGCCGCTGTTCGCCTGGCTCAATTCGCGGGTGCCGCGCATCCAGTTCATCGACTGGGTCTACGGCTTCTTCTGCCTCAACCTGCTGGGCTTCGCCCTGGCGTTCAGCCTGATGGCCGACAGCCTGTGGTTGGCGCGGACGTTCTACGTGTGGATTTCGGTCTACAACCTGTTCGTGGTGTCGGTGGCCTGGAGCCTGATGGCCGACGTATTCGACGCGCCCCAGGCCAAGCGGCTGTTCGCCTTTATCGCCGCGGGCGCCAGCGTCGGCGGGCTGACCGGCCCGGCGCTGAGCGCGCTGCTGGTCGGCAGCATCGGCGCCAGCGGCCTGGCGCTGTTGGCGGCGCTGTTGCTGGCCGCCGCCCTGGCGCTCAAGCATTACCTGATGCGCTGGCGAGAGCGGGCCGGTGCCGGGCGACCGGGGGCCTGCCTGACGGAGAGTCCGCGACGCCCGGTGGCGGGCAACCCGTTCAGCGGCATGACCCGGGTGTTCACCTCGTCCTACCTGCTGGGCATCTGCGCCTTCGTGATCCTGCTCGCCACGGTCACCACCTTTCTGTATTTCGAGCAGGCGCGGCTGGTGGCCGAGCTGTTCCCGGATCGCGACGAGCAGGTGCGGGTGTTCGGGCTGATCGATTTCGTCGTGCAGGCCGGCGCGCTGCTGGCCCAGCTGTTCATTACCGGCCGCGTCGCCCAGCGCCTCGGCGTGCGCAGCCTGCTGGCCGCGGTGCCGATGCTGATGGGCGTGGGCTTTGTGGCCCTGGCCCTGGCGCCGACCTTCGCGGTGCTGGCCGGCCTGATGATCGTGCGGCGCATCGGCGAATACGCCTTCGTGAGGCCGGGCCGGGAGATGCTCTTTGCGCCGCTGGATGCCGAGAGCAAGTACAAGGCCAAGAACTTCATCGACACCGTGGTCTACCGCGGCGGTGATGCGCTAAGCGGCTGGGCCAAGAGCCTGATCGACCTGCTCGGCTACGGGGTGGCATTGATCGCGCTGGTCGGCGCCATCTGCGCGGCGCTCTGGGGACTACTGGGCTGGTACCTGGGCGGCCGGGCGGATAGGGGCGAAACCGGCATGCCGGTGGCCGAGCGCGAGGCGGCGGTCAGGCGCTGATCAGCGTGCGCGCCTCGCTGAAGCAGGCCTCGGCCAGGGGGGAGCGAGGCGCGCCGCGGCGCATGATCAGGCCCAGCGGCGCCAGGGTATGGGCGTCCTCGATGGGGGTGAGGATCAGCTCGTTGGTGAACTCGGCCAGGCCGTTGCGCAGCGGCATGATCGAACAGCACAGCCCGGCGCTGACCGCCTGCAGCAGTTGGTGAACGGCATCGGTTTCCAGCTTGGGCAGGGGCGTCAGACCCCGTGAGCGGAAGCTGTGGTCGATCGACTGGCGAAAGTGCATGCCGGCCGACAGCAGGCCCAGGGGCAGGTCGATCAGGCTTTCCCAGCGCAGGGTGGTTTCCGTGAACTGGAAATGCCGGCGGTCGTACAGCAGGCCCATGCGCGTGGCGGCCAGTTCCAGGCTGTCGAAGTGCTCGCGGTCGAGGCGATCCAGGTACGACAGCCCCAGGTCCAGCTGGTTGCTGCCCAGGCGCTCGAGAATCTGGTCGCTGCTCAGGGCGAACAGCTGGAAACGCAGCCCCGGATGCTGCTCGGCGAACAGGCGCACCAGCTCCATCGGGTCGAAGCCGGACAGCGGCACCACGCCCAGGCGCAGGGTGCCGACCAGTTGGCCGCGGCAGGCGGCGGCCTCGGCATACAGGCCGTCGTGGGCGGCCATCAGGCTGCGTGCCCAGGCCAGCACGCGCTCGCCTTCGGCGGTGAAGCCCTCGAAGCGCTGGCCACGGCGTACCAGTTCCAGGCCCAGCTCGTTTTCCAGGTTGCGCAGGCGCATCGACAGCGTCGGCTGGGTGACGTGGCAGCGCGCCGCGGCCTGGCCGAAATGGCGGGTTTCGTCGAGGGCGATCAGAAACTTGAGCTGCTTGATATCCATGGGCGCTCTATCCGGGGAGTGGGCGGTACCGGGGCGTGGCCGCGGGTGAAACGTCAACGGGCCCTGGCAGGCGCATCAGGAGACGACGGTATCGTCCTCGGCCTGGGTATGGCGCTCGCCCACCCAGTATTCGATCAGGTCGCGCAGCTGCGAGAGCTCCACCGGCTTGGCCATGTGGCCGTCCATGCCGGCCTGGCGGGCGCGCTCCTTGTGCTCGCTGAGGATGTGCGCGGTCAGCGCGACCACCGGGGTACGCGGGCGGCGCTCGGCGATCTCCCAGGCACGCAACTGTTCGGTGGCGGAAAAGCCGTCCATCACCGGCATCTCGCAGTCCATCAGCACCAGGTCGTAGCGCTGGGCCTTCATGGCATTCAGGGCTTCCTCGCCATTGCTCGCGGTATCGGGCTGCAGGTTGAGCTTGCCGAGCATGCCGCGGATTACCTTGGTGGAGATGCTGTTGTCCTCGGCGACCAGAATGCGGAAGTCCTCGGGCACCTCCAGGGTCGCCGGGCTGGCCAGGGCGGGAGCGTCCGGGCCGCGCTGGCGCTGGGCGAGCTCGTCGGCCAGGGTGGCCTTGAGGGTGTAGCCGGCCACCGGCTTGGCGAGAATGCGCTTGATGCCGGCGTTGCGCGCGATGATCTTGCTCGGTGCATGGCTGATGCCGGTGAGCATGATGATCAGGATGTCGTTGTTGAGGCTCGGGTCTTCCTTGATCTTGGCGGCCAGTTGCATGCCGCTCATGCCCGGCATGTCCTGGTCGAGCAGCACCACGTCGAAGTATTCGCGCATGTGCGCCCGGGTGCGCAGCAGCGCCAGCGCCTCCTTGCCCGACGGCACGCTGCTGACGTTCATGCCCCAGGCGTTGCACTGCTGCAGGAGCACCTTGCGGCAGGTGTCGTTGTCGTCCACCACCAAGAGGCGGGTGCCTTGCAGGGTGCCGTCGATATCGGTGCTCGGCTGCTGCAGGCGGGCGTCGTCCAGGGGCAGGGTCAGCCACAGGGTGGAGCCCTGGGTGCCGCCGCTCTGGATACCGAACTCGCCGCCCATCAACAGAATCAGCTGGCGGGCGATGATCAGCCCCAGGCGGCTGCCCAGGCGGGTGGCCGACAGGAAATCGCGGCTCTGCAGCTCGGTGTTGAGCAGTGCGTCGCGTTCGCTGGCATTGAGCGGGTGGCCGCTGTCCTGCACGGCGAAGCGCAGGCGCGGCTGCTCGCCGCTGGTGTCGAGGGCGACCACCAGGAGGATCTCGCCCTCGCTGGTCTGCTTGAAGGCATTGTCGAGCAGGCTGAGCAGGATCTGCCGCAGGCGCGTCGGGTCGCCACTGACGATGCGCGGCACCTGGGGCTGGATGAAGCTGATCAGCTCGATCTTCTGCAGCTCGGCCTTGGCGCGGAAGATGTCCAGGCAGTCTTCGGTCAGGGCGTTGAGGTCGAACTGCACGTCGTCCAGCTCGATCTGCCCGGACTCCAGCTTGGAAATGTCGAGAATCTCGTTGATCAGGTTGAGCAGCTCGTTACCGGAGCTGTGGATGGTCTGCACGTAGTCGCGCTGCTTGGCCGACAGCGGCGTGCCGAGCAACAGCTCGGTCATGCCCAGCACGCCGTTCATGGGCGTGCGGATCTCATGGCTGATCTTGGCCAGGAATTCGGCCTTGGCCTTGAGCTCGGCGTCGTTGGCGACCAGGGCCGTACGCGCCCGCGACGCGGCGCGTTGCAGCTGGCGCTGGTGTTCGGCCAGGGCGGCGCTGAGCACCACGCCGCTCAGCGTGGCGATGGTGAACACGCCGATCACCAGCCAGCCCGGGTCGAGCTGTTCGAAGCCGAACAGGATGGGAATGAACAGGCCGAAGCCGACGTTGAACACCACCATGGCGACGACCAGCAGGCGCGCCGACTGGTAGCCGTTGTGCCAGTGCACACCGCTGACCAGCAGCACCGCCAGTGTGCCCAGGAACACCAGCAGGTAGACCACCGCGCTGTACCAGAGCAGCCCGCTGATCAGGATGGTCAGGCCCAGCAGCGCCGTCACCAGGGCGTGCCCCTGCAGGACCAGATTGAGCTTGCTGCGCTGCATCGGCGTGTTGCGGAAGAAGCCGAGCACGAACGCCGACAGGCAGAACGCGGCGAGCAGCGCGCTGGTGTCGGCGATCAGCGACTGGTTGTAGCCCAGTCGCGGCACCCAGGCCGCCAGCAGGCCGAGGTTGGCTGCTGCGCACACCGCCAGCCCGGCATGCAGCCCGGCGAGCCACAGGCTGCATACCGAGCGGATGTAGGCGAAGCGGATCAGGTTGTAGACCACCACCAGCAACAGCGCGCCGAGCAGGGCACCGAACAGGTAGGCCGGCTTTTCCAGGCTGACCAGCTCGGCCTCGTCGATGACCTTGAACCAGGCCATCAGCGGGTGGTTGGAGGTCATCCGCACATAGACTTCCCGGGCCTGCCCATCGTTGGGCAGCGACATCAGGTAGGCCCGCGAGGGCAGCGGCCGGGAGCTCATGGGCATCGATTCGCCGCTGTGCACGGTCTGTTCGACCAGCGACCCGTTGAGCAGGTAATAGTCGAGAAACTGTACCCGGGGGGCGAACAGCCACAGCCAGTAGGGCGCCTGGTGCTCGGGCACGTCGAAGCGCAGCCACACGGCTTTCTCACTGGGCGGGTAGGTGAAGGCGAGGTCGTCGAGGGGCAGGAATTGATTGCGCCGGCTGCGCACGTCGTCCAGGTCCAGCTGGGCGCTGTCGTCGACGAACACCGACCAGCCGGTGGCATAGGGAGCGACCACACGCGACGCCGCCGTGCTCGACAGGCAGACGCCGGCCAGCAGCAGGCTGACGAGTAGACCTATGGCGATCCTGAGCCGTCGCACGTGGCAATCCCTTTTAGGTTATACGGCTGAATTATAGCCAGCCGAGGTGGCACAGACTATGAAACTGAAACCCTATCCTGACAGCCAGGCCGCCCGATCGAGCGGCTGCCTGCGGTATTGCCGATGGGCGGCATCGCGCGATGCCGCCATCGTGTTACATCAGTTGTCGCCGCGCTCGCGGGCGATCGCCCGGTAGCCGATGTCGTTGCGGTGGAACATGCCGTTCCAGCGGATCTTGGCGGCCAGGCGATAGGCCTGCTGCTGGGCGTCGGCCACGCTGGCGCCGATGGCGGTGGCGCACAGCACGCGACCGCCCGCGGTCACCACCTGGCCGTCCTGCAGGGCGGTACCGGCATGGAATACCTTGCCTTCGAGCTGCGCGGCGTCATCCAGCCCTTCGATCACGTCGCCCTTGGCGTAGTCGCCCGGGTAACCACCGGCAGCCAGCACCACGCCCACGGTCGGGCGCGGGTCCCAGGTCGCTTCGACCTTGTCCAGCGCCTTGGCCAGCGCGGCCTCGACCAGCAGCACCAGGGAGCTTTCCAGGCGCACCATGATCGGCTGGGTTTCCGGGTCGCCGAAGCGGCAGTTGAATTCGATGACTTTCGGCTTGCCGGCCTTGTCGATCATCAGGCCGGCGTACAGGAAACCGGTGTAGACGTTGCCTTCGGCCGCCATGCCGCGCACGGTCGGGTAGATCACTTCGTCCATCACCCGCTTGTGCACCTCGGCGGTCACCACCGGTGCCGGCGAGTAGGCGCCCATGCCGCCGGTGTTCGGACCACTGTCGGCATCGCCGACGCGCTTGTGGTCCTGGCTGGTGGCCATCGGCAGCACGTTCTGGCCGTCGACCATGACGATGAAGCTGGCTTCCTCGCCGTCGAGGAATTCCTCGATCACCACGCGCGAGCCGGCGTCACCGAAAGCATTGCCGGCGAGCATGTCGCGCACGGCGTCCTCGGCTTCGGCCAGGGTCATGGCGACGATCACGCCCTTGCCCGCGGCCAGGCCGTCGGCCTTGATGACGATCGGTGCGCCTTTCTCGCGCAGGTAGGCCAGGGCCGGCTCGACCTCGGTAAAGTTCTGGTAGTCGGCAGTCGGGATGTTCTGGCGGGCCAGGAAATCCTTGGTGAAGGCCTTGGAGCCTTCCAGCTGGGCGGCGGCGGCGGTGGGGCCGAAGATGTCCAGGTCGCGGGAGCGGAACAGGTCGACCACGCCCTTCACCAGCGGCGCTTCGGGGCCGACGATGGTCAGCTGCACGTTCTTTTCGGCGAAGTCGGCCAGTGCCTGGATGTCCAGCACGTCGATGGCGACGTTCTCGCACTTGGGCTCAAAGGCGGTGCCGGCGTTGCCGGGGGCGACGAAGACCTTGGCGATGCGCTTGTCCTGCGCCACTTTCCAGGCCAGGGCGTGTTCACGACCGCCGCTGCCGATGATCAATACGTTCATGTCTCTCTCCCAATGGAGTCGGGCCTTGAGCCCGCACGGTGGATAGGCAAAGCGTTATCCACCCTACAAATTCCGAGGTCGCAATCGGGCTGGTAGATGCAAGGCGCGGCTGGTTTCGATAAGCGGAGTTGCCTGTTGGCAATGAGCATTATCGGAGCCAGCTGCAACGCCGCAGATGCCTGTCCGAGTGCGGCCGATTTAGTGCCTGAAGTGGCGCATGCCGGTGAACACCATGGCAATCCCCGCTTCGTCGGCGGCGGCGATCACTTCGTTGTCGCGCATCGAGCCGCCCGGCTGGATCACTGCGGTGATGCCGGCCTTGGCGGCGTTGTCGATGCCGTCGCGGAACGGGAAGAAGGCATCCGAGGCCATGACCGCGCCCGGTACCGGCAGGCCGGCGTGCTCGGCCTTGATGGCAGCGATGCGCGCGGAGTTGACGCGGCTCATCTGGCCGGCGCCGACGCCCACGGTCTGGCGGTTCTTGGCGTACACGATGGCATTGGATTTGACGAACTTGGCCACTTTCCAGGCGAAGATCAGGTCATGTACTTCCTGCTCGCTTGGCGCGCGCCGGGTGACGATCTTCAGGTCATCGGCGGTGATCATGCCGATATCGCGGCTCTGCACCAGCAGGCCGCCGTTGACCCGCTTGTAGTCCCAGCCCGGCGCACGTTCGGTCGGCCACTCGCCGCACGCGAGCAGGCGCACGTTGGCCTTGGCGGCGACCACTTCACGGGCGGCGTCGCTGATTCTCGGGGCGATGATCACTTCGACGAACTGGCGCTCGACGATGGCCTTGGCGGTTTCGCCGTCCAGTTCGCGGTTGAAGGCGATGATGCCGCCGAATGCCGACTCGGTGTCGGTGGCGTAGGCCAGGTCGTAAGCCTTGCGGATGCCGCCCTCGTCTTCCGGCACCACGGCGACGCCGCAGGGGTTGGCGTGCTTGACGATCACGCAGGCCGGCTTGACGAAACTCTTCACGCATTCCAGCGCGGCATCGGTATCGGCCACGTTGTTGAACGACAGTTCCTTGCCCTGCAGCTGCACGGCGGTGGCCACGCAGGCTTCGTCGGCGTGCTCGACGTAGAACGCCGCTTGCTGGTGCGGGTTCTCGCCGTAGCGCATGTCCTGCGCCTTGACGAACTGGGTGGTGAAGGTGCGCGGGAACAGGCTGCGGTCTTCGGTGGACAGGGTGTCGCGGCCCTGGTCGATGGTGCCCAGGTAGTTGGCGATCATGCCGTCGTAGGCGGCGGTGTGCTCGAAGGCCTTGAGGGCCAGGTCGAAGCGCTGGGCATAGCACAGGCCGCCGAGTTTCAGGGAGTCGATGACCGCGGCGTAGTCGCCGGCGTTGACCACAATGGCCACGTCCTTGTGGTTCTTGGCTGCCGAACGCACCATGGTCGGCCCGCCGATATCGATGTTCTCGATGGCATCGGCCAGGTCGCAGCCCGGCTTGGCGACGGTGGCGGCGAAGGGGTACAGGTTGACCGCCACCAGGTCGATCGGCTTGATGCCGTGCTCGTCCATCACCGCGCCGTCAATGGCGCGACGGCCAAGGATGCCGCCATGGATCTTCGGGTGCAGGGTCTTTACCCGGCCGTCCATCATTTCCGGGAAACCGGTGTAGTCGGCCACTTCCACCGCTGCCACGCCGTTGTCCTTGAGCAGCTTGTAGGTGCCGCCGGTGGAGAGGATTTCCACGTTGAGGGCAACGAGCTCGCGGGCGAATTCGAGGATGCCGGTCTTGTCGGACACGCTGATCAGCGCACGGCGGACGGGGAGGCGGGTGGTCTGGTCGGTCATTACAGGATCCATCAGCAGGGGAATCAGTAAAAAGGGCGGCTTATCGAGGCCGCCCTTCTTCAGGATTTCGGTGATTACAGCAGATCGTACTGCTTGAGCTTCTTGCGCAGGGTGCCGCGGTTCAGGCCCAACAGTTCGGAGGCCTTGGTCTGGTTGCCCTTCACGTAGTTCATGACGGTCTCCAAGAGCGGCGCTTCCACCTCGGTGAGCACCAGGTTGTAGACGTCGGTGACGTCTGCGCCCTCAAGGTGAGCGAAGTAGTTGTGCAGGGCTTTCTCGACGCTGCCGCGCAGGGTCTGGCCTTCTTCGCTCGGTGTGTTGAGGTGCTGTTTCAAACTGGTGTTGTCGCTCACGGGTGCAATCCCACTTCCTAAAGTCTCGTTCATCAGTGTCATGCGGCAGCCTCTTTTTCGTCGTTGTAGCGTTCGCCGAAGAACTGGCGAACGCTTGCACATTGCGCCTCCTGGCTGTCCAGACGATTGAACTGGGCACGGAATTCGCGGGCGCCGGGCAGCGTCGCGAGGTACCAGCCCACATGCTTGCGAGCGATGCGTACGCCCATGACATCGCCGTAGAAGGCGTGCAGGGCGGCCAGGTGCTCGAGCAGAATGCGTTCGATCTCGGCCAGCGCAGGGGCCGGGCAATGGGCTCCGGTGCGCAGGTAATGCTCAATTTCTCTGAAAATCCATGGGCGGCCCTGGGCCGCCCGGCCGATCAGCAGGCCATCGGCACCGGTGGCGGCCAGCACCTGGGCGGCCTTTTCCGGCGAGTCGATGTCGCCATTGGCCAGTACCGGAATCGATATGGCCTGCTTGATCGCGGCGATGGTGTCGTACTCCGCCTCGCCGGTGTACAGGTCGGCGCGGGTGCGGCCGTGCACGGCCAGGGCGACGATGCCGCTCTGCTCGGCGATGCGCGCGACCTCGACGCCGTTCTTGTTCTGTCGGTCCCAGCCTGTGCGGATCTTCAGGGTGACCGGGACGTCGACGGCGGCGACCACCGCTTCGAGGATCGCCTGCACCAGCGGCTGGTCCTTGAGCAGGGCGGAACCCGCCGCCTTGTTGCACACCTTCTTGGCCGGGCAGCCCATGTTGATGTCGATGATCTGGGCGCCCAGCTGCACATTGGCGCGGGCCGCCTCGGCGAGCATCTGCGGGTCGCCACCGGCGATCTGCACGGAGCGTGGCTCCGGATCGCCGCTGTGGATCATGCGCAGGCTCGACTTGCGCGTGTTCCACAGGCGCACATCGCTGGTGACCATTTCGGACACGACCATGCCGGCGCCGAGGCGCCGGCACAGTTGCCGGAATGGCTGATCGGTGACGCCGGCCATGGGGGCCAGGATCAGTCGATTGGGCAATGTATAGGGGCCGATGCTTAGCGCCGACATAGGGCTTCCCTGCTCAAGAGACGTGCTGTTGAGACCAGTAGGAGAGTGCGAAAAGGGGGGAGATCATACCCGCTCTGAATGACCGGATAAAGGTGGTTTTGAACAAAATCTGAACAGCTGGGCTGCGCTGCCCGGTCGTATCGGCGACCGGGTGCATTGCAGACGGCCTAGGGGATGGTGCCGTTTATCAGCTGCCCGGCTCTACTCCGGCGAGTGGAAGTTGAGGCTGTAGTTCACCGCCCGGGCACCGGGGTCGAGGATGTCCAGGGCGATGTGGATGGGCGTCTGCGGTGGCATTTCCGCCTGGCCGGCCAGCTCGCCCGCCAGGTACTCGCTAGGCTTGAAGCGGCGGCTGGCGATCAACTGCCCGTTGATATCGGCGAAACGCATCTCCAGCAGTGGAAATGGCTGCGAGAACGACGCACGATTGTAGAGGATCGCATCTACGACCAGGGCGCCGCTGAATTCCGGGTGGCTGCGCACCACCAGGTTGCTGCTCTTGATCTGGTCGATGTCGACCTTGGACGGCAGGGTGCAGCCGAGGGTCGGGCAGACCTGCTCGAACCAGGGGCGGTACTGATCCTGGCGGGCCAGTTCGGCGTAGTGATAGATCACGTATTGCCCGGCCAGCGCGGTGGCCGCCAGCAGGTTGAGCAGGCCCCAGCCGATCCAGCGGCCCCAGGGTTTGCGCGGTGGCCGCCAGTCGAGCTGCAGCGGTTCCTCTTCGAGCTCGAACAGGGCTTCGCCGCGCAGATTCGGCTCGGCGCGTGGGCGGGTTTTCTGGGTTTTCGACGGCGCGAGTGGCGGTGTTTCCGGCTCATCGTCTTCGTGCGCGTCAATAACCGGATCGGGTTCGGGCTCGTCATCGCGCTGCGCGTTGAGGCTGAAAAGCGGCTCGTCCTCGTCACGGCTGGCGACGACGGGCTTGGTGGGCGCGAGTACATCACGCAGGCCGGGCGTCTTGGGTAGCGGCGGCACCTGCTCCGGCGGCTGGGTGCTGGTCGGCGGTTTGCCGAAATCGATACTGGATGTCTGGCGCTCGGCGAGCGGCTCGAGCTCCAGCTTGCTGACCGGCGGGTCGTCACGCAGCAGGGCTTCGGCCCAGCGTTCGTCTTCGCCAGGTTCGTCATCGTCCTGGTCGTCGAAGCGCGGCGTTTGCCGGGTCGGCAGGTCGAGTTCGAGGAACTGGCGCGACAGCTGCTGTTCCTGGGCTTCGAGCTTGGCCAGTTCTTCGTCGAGGTCCAGATCATCGAGATCCAGGTCGTCGTGAATCCACAGCGTGCCGTCATCAGGCTTGCCGGCCGGCTTGGCGGGCAGCGGAGGAGCCGCTGCAATGCTCGGTGCAGGTGCAGGTGCAGGTGCAGGTGCAGGTGCAGGTGCAGGTGCAGGTGCAGGTGGCTTTGGCGCTGCCGGTGCGGCGGCACGCATGTCCGGAATGTGATGACCCTGTTCGCGCAACTGACGCGCGGCATTAAACACCTGCAGGCAGGCGCCGCAGCGTACCGAGCCCTGGGCGACGGCGAGCTGGGCCAGGTTCACGCGGAAACTGGTGCTGCAGTTCGGGCATTGGGTCACGAAGCTTTCGGTCATGCGTCATCCGACGGCCGCGGGGCGGCAAAAACGGGGCGATAGTCTAACCCAACAGATTGCAAAAGCAGCATTAAGTGCCGCGCCGCGCCAATGCGGGCACGGCACGGGCGCGTGCCTAACGGCGAACGCCGCTGATGCGCACCCAGCCGTCCTGCACGGCGGTCGGGTCGAGCTCGAAGTCGGCGGCGTAGGCGGCGCGCACCTCCTCGGCCTGTTCGGCGAGGATGCCCGACAGCGCCAGGCGGCCGCCGCCCTTGACCAGGCTGGTGATCTGCGGCGCCAGGCTGACCAGCGGGCCGGCAAGGATATTGGCGACCACCACGTCCGCCGGCTCCTGGGGCAGGTCGGCCGGCAGGTAGACGGGAAAGCGCTCGTCGGCGATGCCGTTGCGCCCGGCGTTGTCGCGCGACGCTTCCAGGGCCTGTGGGTCGATGTCGGTGCCCACCGCGCGCGGCGCACCGAGCAGCAGCGCGGCGATGGCCAGGATGCCCGAGCCGCAACCGAAATCCAGCACGCTGCAGCCTTCCAGCGGCTGGGCGTCGAGCCACTGCAGGCACAGCGAGGTGGTCGGGTGGGTTCCGGTGCCGAACGCCAGGCCCGGATCGAGCAGCAGGTTGACGGCATCCGGCTGCGGCGCTTCGTGCCAGCTCGGCACGATCCACAGGCGCTGGCCGAAACGCATCGGCGCGAAGCCGTCCATCCAGCTGCGCTCCCAGTCCTGATCTTCGATGCGCTCGATCTGGTGCTCGGGCAGCGCGCCGTCGGTCAGCAGTTGCAGGTGGGCAACCAGCGCATCGGCGTCGGTATCGGCCTCGAACAGGGCGAGCAGATGGGTGTGGCTCCACAGTGGCGTGGTACCCAGATCGGGCTCGAAGATCGGCTGGTCTTCGGCGTCCATGAAGGTCACGGATACCGCACCGACGTCCAGCAGGGCGTCTTCATAGGTGGGCGCCTGCTCGGGGGTGATGGCGAGGCGCAGTTGTAGCCAGGGCATGGAGAGCTCCGGTTGGGGCGGCCGCTAGCATGGCGCAGGCGGCGGCAGGATGATGACCAGGCGGCGAAGCGCCGGGCGGGTTCAGGTGCTGACGTCCGGGTTGTCCCAGTCGTCCTGGCCGTCGTTGTCGATAAGCCAGTTTAAGGCGGCGTGGCGTTCCATGACTACGCTGGGGTTCAGGCCGGCCGGCATGGGCGCCTGCTTCAGGCGGGCATCCACGCAGGCCCAGTGGTAGCGGTAGATCAGATCGGCTTCGTCGAGAATGCTGGCGATGTCGCGCCGTTTCGTCTGTGCCATGAAGGTAGCGAAGTCCGGGTGCTGGGCCACGGCCTGGATGGCGAAGTCGCAATCGATGGCGTGGTCCGGGAAGTCCAGTTCCTCCACCACGCCCAGCGCCCACAGCAGTACCCAGTAGGCCTCGTACTTCCACACCATGTTGACCACATCCTGATCGCCGCCCTCGTTGCCGAGGATGCGTGCTTCCTGGTGCGTCAGCTCGGCGATGCCGTACTGCTCCAGCAGCTCCTGGCACCACCGGGCGGTATCTGGCGTGTACTGACCGGCCTGGCGGTCGCAGGCGGCCTGGATGGCGATCAGGCAGGCGATGGCGCGACGGGCAATTTCCTCGGCGCTGCGCACGCGCACCTCGCTGGCATCCTCGATCATCGGCAGGTGCTCGATATAGGGAATGCCGGCTGCCTCGAGGCGGGCGATGGAGGCTTGCTTGCGCGCCTCGGGCGTCAGGCTGGTTTGGCAAGATCGGCTCATGTCGCCATCCTTTTAGACGTTGAAATGCAAAAGGGGAGCGGCCTTGGCCGCTCCCCTTCTTGTGGTGCCGGACGCGCTTAGTGCTTGTCCATGCCCAGTTTCTTTTCCAGGTAGTGGATGTTGATCCCACCCTGGCAGAAACCCTTGTCGCGAACCAGGTCGCGGTGCAGCGGCACGTTGGTCTTGATGCCGTCGACAACGATCTCGTCCAGGGCGTTGCGCATACGGGCCAGAGCCTCGTCGCGGGTCACCCCGTAGGTGATCAGCTTGCCGATCAGCGAGTCGTAGTTCGGCGGTACCGAGTAGCCGCTGTACAGGTGCGAGTCGACGCGCACACCGAAGCCGCCCGGGGCGTGGAAATGCTTCACCTTGCCGGGGCAGGGCATGAAGTTGTCCGGGTCTTCGGCGTTGATGCGGCACTCCAGGGCGTGGCCCAGAAGCTTGATGTCTTCCTGCTTGTACGACAGCTTGTTGCCCGCGGCGATGCTGAGCATCTCCTTGACGATGTCGATGCCGGTGACCATCTCGGTAACCGGGTGCTCGACCTGGACGCGGGTGTTCATCTCGATGAAGTAGAAACGGCCGTCTTCATAGAGGAACTCGAAGGTGCCGGCGCCGCGGTAGCCGATCTCGATGCAGGCATCGACGCAACGCTTGAGCACTTCGGCGCGGGCCTGCTCGTCGATCAGCGGCGCCGGGGCTTCTTCCAGCACCTTCTGGTGACGGCGCTGCAGCGAGCAGTCGCGGTCGTACAGGTGGATGGCGTTGCCCTGGCCGTCGGACAGCACCTGGACTTCCACGTGACGCGGGTTGCCGAGGAACTTCTCAAGGTAGACCATCGGGTTGCCGAACGCGGCACCGGCTTCGGTGCGGGTCAGCTTGGCCGACTTGATCAGGTCTTCTTCCTTCCACACCACGCGCATGCCGCGACCACCGCCGCCGCCGGCGGCCTTGATGATCACCGGGTAGCCGACTTCACGGGCGATGCGCAGGGCTTGGGCTTCGTCTTCCGGCAGCGGGCCGTCGGAGCCCGGCACCACCGGTACGCCGGCCTTGATCATGGCGTCCTTGGCCGACACCTTGTCGCCCATCAGGCGGATGGTGTCGGCTTTCGGGCCGATGAAGGCGAACCCGGAGTTTTCCACCTGCTCGGCGAAGTCGGCGTTTTCCGCGAGGAAGCCGTAGCCGGGGTGGATGGCGGTGGCACCGGTGACTTCCGCGGCGCTGATGATGGCCGGGATGTTCAGGTACGACAGGTTGCCCGGCGCCGGGCCAATGCACACGGACTCGTCGGCCAGGGCCAGGTGCATCAGCTCGCGGTCGGCAGTGGAGTGCACGGCCACGGTCTTGATGCCCAGCTCCTTGCAGGCACGCAGGATGCGCAGGGCGATCTCGCCGCGGTTGGCGATCAGAACTTTTTCCAGCTTCTGCATTACGGGTTCCCCGTGCATCAGACGATGGTGAACAGCGGTTGATCGTATTCCACCGGCTGGCCGTTCTCGCCCAGGATGGATTCGATCGTGCCGCTGGTTTCGGCCTCGATGTGGTTCATCATCTTCATCGCTTCGACGATGCAGAGGATGTCGCCCTTCTTCACGGTCGAACCGACTTCAACGAAGTTGGCCGAGGTCGGCGAAGCGGCGCGGTAGAAGGTACCGACCATTGGCGAGCGCACCACGGTGCCGTTCAGTTTGGCAGCGGCCGGGGCAGCGTCAGCGGCAGCCGCAACCGGAGCGGCTGCTGCTGCGACCGGAGCAGGCGCTGGGGCGTAGGTCGGTTGGGCGTAAGCCGGTTGCTTGCCATGACGGCTGATGCGTACGGACTCTTCGCCCTCTTTGATTTCCAGCTCGTCGATGCCGGACTCTTCCAGCAGCTCGATCAGTTTTTTGACTTTGCGAATATCCATAGGTGTTCAACTCCCAGTCTGGTCAGGGTCGTTCAAGTTTGCGAATGACCGCCGCTTGAACAGATCGTGTGAAAGCTACTGCGCTCGGTCATGCTGCGTTAAAAATCGGCTCAAAATGCTCATTTACAACTCGTAAACTGCGCTTTTTCGCCGTTTTTTGCCTTGCCTGACCTTCGCTCGCGACGCTTTCACATGATCTGTCTAGGCGCCGGTTTCAGGTGTTTTTGCTCGCCAGTTGCTCCAGCGACGCTTCGAGCGCCAGGCGGTAGCCGGTGGCGCCGAGCCCGCAGATCACCCCTACCGCCACGTCGGAGAAGTAGGAGTGGTGCCGGAAAGGCTCACGCTTGTGCACGTTGGACAGGTGCACTTCGATGAATGGGATGCTCACTGCCAGCAATGCGTCACGTAATGCGACGCTGGTGTGGGTGAAGGCCGCCGGGTTGATGATGATGAAGTCGACGCCTTCGCCGCGGGCGGCGTGGATGCGCTCGATCAGCTCGTACTCGGCGTTGCTCTGCAGGTGCAGCAGATGGTGGCCGGCTTCGCGGGCGCGCCGTTCCAGGTCGAGGTTGATCTGCTCCAGGGTGGTGGCGCCATAGGTGCCGGGCTCTCGGGTGCCGAGCAGGTTCAAATTGGGGCCGTGCAAAACCAGCAGGGTCGACATGATCCGGGCTTCCTTCTTTTTAGCTGCGCGGACTCTGCCAGAAGTGCCGTAGGGCTGTCCAGTTTTTGGGAGTAGTCAGCACGATCCGTGCAGGGTTGGCCGAATATGTGACCGAATTGCCTAGAATCGTTCTCGCGCGCTGCTCAGGCGCTCGGCAAAGCCTGCGGCATCGATTTCGCCGACGACTCGCAACTCGTGCATTTCCTGCCCGTTGGCGGCGAACAACTGGATCGCCGGCGGGCCGAACAGCCCATAGCGATCCAGCAGCGCGCGTTGGGCGGCGGTGCTGTCGGTCATGTCGAAACGCAGCAGCTGATAGTCGGCCAGTTGCGGACCGATCTGCGGGGAATGGAACACGTCGCGCTCGATCTTCTTGCAGCTGATGCACCAGTCGGCGTACCAGTCGAGCAGCAGCGGCTGGCCGCTGCCCTTGGCCTGGGCCAGCGCGGCGTCCAGCTCGGTGGGGGTGCTGACCGTCTGCCAACTACCGGCGGCGCTCGCTTGAGTGCTGGCGATGCCGCCGGCCAGCGGTTGCAGGGGATCGTCGTTGCCCTTGAGAGCGCCGGTCCAGACCGCCAGGGCATAGACCAGCAGCGCCAGCCCGAACAGCTGGGCGAGCTTGCCCCGTGCATCTTTAGCGGTGAATTCCAGGGCGCCGAGGAACAGCGCGACGCCGGCGGCCAGCAGCCCCCATAGCGCCAGGGCGACCTGTCCCGGCAGTACACGCTCGAGCAGCCATACCGAGACGCCCAGCAGCATCACGCCAAAGGCGTTGCGCACGGCGACCATCCAGGTGCCGGACTTGGGCAGCAGGGCGCCACCGCCTGCGGCGAAGATCACCAGCGGCGTGCCCATGCCCAGGCCCAGGGCGAACAGCTGCAGGGCGCCGCCCGCTGCATCGCCGGTGCTGCTGATATACAGCAGCAGCGCGGTGAAGGGCGCAGTGATGCACGGCGAGACGATCAGGCTGGACAACACGCCCAGGGTCGCCGCGCCGGCGATGGTGCCGCCCCTGGTCTGCGCCGCCTTGCGGTCCAGGCGCTCACGGATAAAGGCCGGCAGGCGCAGTTCGAAGACGCCAAACATGGCCACCGCGAACAGCGCGAAGAACAGCGCGAAGGGCACCAGAATCCACGGTGATTGCAGCATGGCCTGCAGGTTGAGCTTGGCGCCGAACAGACCCATCAGCGCACCGAGCGCGGCGTAGCAGGCGGCCATGGGCAGCACGTAGGCCAGCGACAGCACCAGGCCGCGGCCCTTGCTCGGCCGCCCGCGCAGCACCACGCCGGAGAGGATCGGCAGCATGGGCAGCACGCAAGGCGTGAAGGTCAGGGTCAGGCCGGCGGCGAACATCAGCGCCAGGTCGGTCCAGCGCCAGGTGGCTTTGCCGCTGGCGGGCGTAGCTGCATCGCCGGCCTGGCCGGCAATGCCGCCATTGATGGCCAGCGTCTCGGTTTCCGGCGGATAGCACAGGCCCTTGTCGGCGCAGCCCTGGTAGGTGACGGCGAGGTTGAGCGGCTTGTTGTCCGGGTTGTTCAACGGGATGTCGACATCCAGTACTTCGTAGAACACCTGCACGTCGCCGAAGTACTGATCGTTCTTGTGCAGGCCTTGCGGCACCTCGACGGGGGCGCCGGCCAGCGCGGCCGGTTCGACCTTGAACTTGAACTGGTGGCGATACAGGTAATAGCCCTCGGCCGCCACGAAGCGCACCTTCGCCGACGTCGGCGAGCTCTCGACCAGGCTGAGCGTGAAGGCCTCGCGTATCGGCAGGAAGTCAGCGCTGTTGTTCAGCGCCTGGCCCAGGGGCGCGGCATTCGGACGGCTGTCGAACATCCCGGCGCCGGCAGGCAGGACGACGAGCAACAGCAAGAGGCAGATAAAACGTGGCATGGGCATCTCGTGGGGCATTGATCGCACCATGATAACGGAGCCGGCGATCCCTGCCATGGGGCGTGCTGTAAGTGGCGGTTGCGCCTGGCGTATGGCGTCTGCCCCGGCACTGTGCTGCTGCGACACAAGGCCGCGTGGGAGCTAGCCAAGCGTAGGATGGTGTCGCATATCCATGTGGGAGGGCGCCATGCCCGCGACATTCGGGCGCATGGCGCCCTCCCACGTGTGATGTGGGTGAAACCCGTTGGCCAGCGATGGCTTTCGCTGTTATCTGCGCCCCTCCCGGGCTTGCCTCGGACACCTTTTTGCTTGCCCCGATATGGTGAGTTTCAGGGCTTGCTGCTTCATCTTGGTTCGTATCCTTCGCCGGCCACTCCCGCATGCGGTCGCCCGCCAGGCCCGTATTCACTGGCCTTTCCGCTATTTTCAACGCCCTGGCATGCAACCTGCTATCGAGCTTGTGCACCCATCAACGATGGGGCCGGTGGGCAGCCATGCTCACCCCACATAACCGAATCCAAGGCAAAGACGCCTGAAGCTGACAACAGCTCCAGGCGTCTTTTTTTTGGCCTGCCGTTTCTGCTGGCCAGCCTTGGGGCGTTGCAAAACCGTGATAGCGCAGCAGACAGAGGGCAGGCTATGAACTCCATCGTCACATCGATCAAGCGCGAGACCCTGATCGTCATCGGCAACGGCATGGTCGGCCACCACTGTATCGAGCAATTGATCGCCAGTGGCGCGCTGCACCGCTATCAGGTGCACGTATATGGCGAAGAGCGTCAGCGCGCCTATGACCGCGTGCACCTGTCCGAGTACTTCTCCGGCAAGGATGCCGAAGCCCTGGCCCTCGGCGAGGCCGATCTGTACGCCAGCAATGGCGTGCACCTGCACCTGGGTGAGCCGGTGCTGGAGATCGACCGTGAGGCGCGCGAAGTGGTCACCAGCCAGGGGCGTCGTGGCTACGACCGTCTGGTGCTGGCCACCGGGTCCTATCCGTTCGTGCCGCCGATCCCCGGTGCCGAAGGCAATTCGCGCCTGGTCTACCGCACCCTGGACGATCTCGATGGCATCCGCAGCGCCGCCGCAGGCGCCCGCCGGGGCGTGGTGGTCGGCGGCGGCTTGCTCGGCCTGGAAGCGGCCAATGCATTGAAGTCCCTCGGCCTGGAAGCCCATGTGGTGGAGTTCGCGCCGCGGCTGATGCCGGTGCAGCTGGACACCGATGGCGGCGACGCGCTGCGGGCGCGCATCGAGGCGCTGAGCGTAGGCGTGCATCTGTCACGCGCCACCCAGGAAATCGTCATCGGTGAGGAATACGCCTACCGTATGAATTTCAATGACGGTGAGTATCTGGAGACCGACCTGATCCTGTTCTCCGCCGGCATTCGCCCCCAGGACGCCCTGGGCCGCGCCGCCGGCCTCGATATCGCCCCGCGTGGCGGCGTAGTGGTCGACAACGATTGCCGCACCAGTGACCCTTTGATTTATGCCATCGGCGAATGCGCGTCCTGGAACGGCACGGTATTCGGCCTGGTGGCGCCCGGCTACAGCATGGCTCGCGCCGTGGCCGCGCAACTGGCCGGTGAGCCCCATGAACCCTTCACCGGTGCCGACATGTCGACCAAGCTCAAGCTGCTCGGCGTGGATGTCGGCTCCATCGGCGATGCCCACGGGGCCACGCCGGGCGCCAAGAGCTACCGCTACATCGACGAAGCGGGTGCCAGTTACCGCCGCCTGGTGGTCTCGGCGGATGGCCAGCGGGTCATCGGCGCCGTGCTGGTCGGCGACAACAGCTACTACGACACCCTGCTGCAGTACGCCCAGAACGGCATCAAGCTGCCGGCCGATCCGTCGAGCCTGATCCTGCCGCTCTCCGACGGTGCGCCGACCCTGGGCGCCGATGCGTTGCCGGATACCGCTACCATCTGCTCCTGCCACAACGTCAGCAAGGGCGCGGTGTGCTGCCAGGTCGACGCCGGCATCACCGACCTCGGCGAGCTCAAGGCCATCACCAAGGCCGGCAGCGGCTGCGGCGGCTGCAGCGCGCTGCTCAAGCAGGTCTTCGAGCACGAGCTGAGCGCCCGTGGCGTGGCGGTCGACAAGAGCCTCTGCGAGCACTTCGCCCATACCCGCCAGGAGCTGTACGCCATCGTCCGCGTGGAAGGCGTGCTCAGTTTCGAGGAACTGCTGGCCAAGCATGGCCGCGGCCACACCGGCTGCGACATCTGCAAACCGGCGGTGGGCTCGATCCTCGCCTCGTGCTGGAACCAGCCGATCACCGATCCGGCGCTGATTCCGCTACAGGACACCAACGACACCTTCATGGCCAACATGCAGAAGAACGGCACCTACTCGGTGGTGCCGCGCATCCCCGGCGGCGAGATCACCCCGGACGGCCTGCTGGCCATCGGCGCCGTGGCGAAGAAGTACGACCTCTACACCAAGATCACCGGCGGCCAGCGCATCGACCTGTTCGGCGCGCAGTTGCACGAGCTGCCGGACATCTGGGGCGAATTGATCGCCGCCGGATTCGAGACCGGCCACGCCTACGGCAAGTCGCTGCGCACCGTGAAGTCCTGCGTGGGCAGCACCTGGTGCCGCTATGGCGTACAGGACAGCGTCGGCATGGCGCTGCGCCTGGAGGATCGCTACAAGGGCCTGCGCGCGCCCCACAAGATCAAGTTCGCGGTCAGCGGCTGCACCCGCGAGTGCGCCGAGGCGCAGAGCAAGGACATCGGCGTGATCGCCACCGACAAGGGCTGGAACCTCTACGTGTGCGGCAACGGCGGCATGCGCCCGCGGCATGCCGAGCTGTTTGCCACCGATCTGGACGACGAGGCGCTGATCCGCACCATCGATCGCGTGCTGATGTTCTACATCCGTACCGCCGACAAGCTGCAGCGCACCTCGGTGTGGCGCGAGTCGCTGGAGGGCGGTCTGGATTACCTCAAGGCGGTGATCCTCGACGACAGCCTGGGCCTGGCCGCCGAGCTGGAAGCGCAGATGCAACTGGTGGTCGACCGCTACGAATGCGAGTGGGCGGGCGCCCTCAAGGATCCGGAGAAGCTCAAGCGCTTCCGCACCTTCGTCAACGACAAGCGCGCCGACCCGGACATCCATTTCGTCAAGGAGCGCGGTCAGCGCCGCCCCATCACCGCCAGCGAACTCCACCTGATTCCCGTTACCGAGGAGGTGCTCTGATGAGCCAGTTCAATGCCGTGCGTGCCCAATCGCTTCCTGCCACCGAATGGCAGCCGCTGTGCCGCAGCCAGGACCTGGTCGCCAACTCCGGGGTGGTGGCCTGGCTCGACGGCGCGCAGATCGCCCTGTTCCACCTGCCGGACAGCGAAGCCGGCGAGCAGCTGTTCGCCGTGGAGAACCGCGACCCGAAATCCGGTGCCAACGTCATCGGCCGCGGCCTGATCGGCCAGATCAAGGGCGACCTGGTTATCGCCTCGCCGCTCTACAAGCAGCACTTTCGCCTGCGTGACGGCACCTGCCTGGAGTACCCGGAGCAGCGCCTGCGCGTGTGGCCGGTGCGCCTCAATGGCGACACCGTGGAGATCGGCCTGGCGGCCTGAGCGTATTTGGCGGCTGATCAGCAGTCGCCGTTTTCAACCTGTCTGGTTCATTTGAGAGAGCGTCAGCATGTCCTACCTGGTTCCTGCCGAATTCGTCACCAAGATGGTGGATGCCGGTGAGTCGAAGATCTTCATGTCGACCCGCGATACCCTGATCCGCGCCTTCATGGCGGGCGCCATCCTGTCCCTGGCGGCGGTCTTCGCCATTGCCGTGAGCGTCGGCACCGGCTCGCCGCTGCTCGGCGCGGTGCTGTTTCCGGTCGGTTTCGTGATGCTCTACCTGATGGGCTTCGACCTGCTTACCGGGGTGTTCATGCTCACCCCGCTGGCGCTGCTCGACCGACGTCCCGGCGTCACCGTGGGCGGCATTCTGCGCAACTGGGGCCTGGTGTTTCTCGGCAACTTCGCCGGCGCCCTGACCGTGGCCTTCATGATGGCCTTCGTGTTCACCTACGGCTTTTCCAAGGACCCCGGCCTGATCGGCGAGAAGATCTCGCACATCGGCGAAGACCGCACCCTGGGCTATGCCGAATACGGCGCGGCGGGCTGGGCGACCATCTTCCTGCGCGGCGTGCTGTGCAACTGGATGGTGTCGATGGGCGTGGTCGGCGCGATGATCTCCACCACCGTCAGCGGCAAGACCATCGCCATGTGGATGCCCATCATGCTGTTCTTCTTCATGGGCTTCGAGCACTCGGTGGTGAACATGTTCCTGTTCCCCTCGGGCATCATCCTGGGCGGTGATTTCTCGGTGATGGACTACATGATCTGGAACGAGATCCCCACCGCGCTGGGCAACCTGGTCGGCGGCCTGGCCTTTACCGGCCTGACGCTGTACACCACCCACGTGAAGACCGGCGCCAGGCGCACCTACAACTGAGATGGCCACTGCCGAACACCTGTGGACGGGCAGGAAGAGCCAGCTGCAGGTCAGCGTCGGCCAGTATTCGGACAAGGGTCGCAAGCCCCGCAACCAGGACTTCCACGGTCTGTGCGTGCCCTTTGAGCCGCAACTGAGCAGCAAGGGCATCGCCGTCGCCCTGGCCGATGGCATCAGCAGCAGCGACGTCAGCCATATCGCCAGTGAAACGGCGGTGGCGGCGTTTCTCTCCGATTACTTCAGCACCAGCGACGCCTGGTCGGTGAAGACCTCGGTGACCCGCGTGCTCAGCGCCACCAATGCCTGGCTGCACGCCCAGACCCGGCGCGGCCAGCACCGCTACGACATGGACCGTGGCCATGTATGCACCTTCAGCGCGCTGGTGCTGAAATCCACCACCGCGCACCTGTTCCACGTCGGCGACACGCGCATCTACCGCCTGCGCGGCGGCGATCTGGAGCCGCTGACCCGCGATCATCGCCTCTGGGTCGGCGAGGGCAGGAGCTACCTGAGCCGCGCTCTGGGTATCGGGCCGCAGCTGGAAATCGACTACCAGGCGCTGGCTCTGGAGGCGGGCGACCTGTTTCTGCTGGCCACCGACGGCGTCTACGAATTCGTCGAGGCGCGTGCCATGCAGCGCTGCATCGACGAGCATGTGGGCGACCTGCAACAGGCCGCCCAGGCCATCGTCGAGCAGGCCCTGGCCAATGGCAGCGACGACAACCTGACCCTGCAACTGGTGCGCATCGACAGCCTGCCGCACGCCGAGGCCGACGAGTTGCAGCACAAGCTCGGCGAGCTGCCGTGCCCGCCCGTGCTGGAAGCGCGCCAGTCGTTCGATGGCTACCGCATCGTCCGCCCGCTGCATGCCAGCGCCCGCAGCCACGTGTACCTGGCCACCGACGAGAGCAGCGGCGCCACCGTGGTGCTCAAGACCCCGGCGCTGGACCTACAGCACGATGCCGGCTACCTCGAGCGTTTCCTCATGGAGGAGTGGATCGCCCGGCGCATCGACAGCCCCCATGTGCTCAAGGCCTGTGCGCCGACACGGCGGCGCCACTACCTGTACGCGGTCAGCGAGTTCATCGAAGGCCAGACCCTGGCGCAGTGGATGATCGACCACCCCGCGCCGGAGCTGGAGACCGTGCGCGGCATCGTCGAGCAGATCGCCCGCGGCCTGCGCGCCTTCCATCGCCTGGAAATGTTGCATCAGGACCTGCGCCCGGCCAACCTGATGATCGATGCCACCGGCACGGTGAAGATCATCGACTTCGGTGCCACCCGGGTGGCCGGGTTGCAGGAAATCGACAGCCCCCAGGCCCACGACCCGATCCTCGGCACCGCCCAATACAGCGCCCCCGAGTACTGGCTGGGCGAGCCCGGCTCGGGGCGCTCTGACCTGTTCTCCCTGGCGGTGATCGCCTACCAGATGCTCACCGGGCGGCTGCCCTACGGCGCCGGCATGGCGCGGGCACGCACCCGCAGTGCCCAGGCACGCCTGCGTTACGCGCCCATCGGGCAGGGGCGCGGACTGCCGCCCTGGCTCGACGACGTGTTGCGCAAGGGCTGCCACCCGGACCCGCTGAAGCGCTACGAGGATCCCGACGAATTCGCCCATGCGCTGCGCCACCCCGGCCAGGCACTGCTGCGTCGCGATCGGGTGCCGCTGTTGGAGCGCAACCCGCTGCTGTTCTGGCAGGGCAGCTGCCTGGGGCTGGCGTTGCTGGTGGTGATCCTGCTGGCCGCCCGGTGAGTTGAACAAGGGGCGCCGGATTGGCGCGCACGATCGCAATGGATCGCGGCGTCGCACCATCGGTTCACGCTTTATCTGTGCTGCTCGTCGGCTGCCCGGGCAGGCGCAGAAGCCCATGCTGCGGGCGTTTCAGCTGTGTAACAAGGGGAAATAATTTGTCGCAAATTGTCATATTCGCCGCTAGGGCAAACGCTCAGAATGCGCCTTCTGTTCAGCCATAAAGTGCGTGATCGTGGACTATATCCTGCAATTGACGAGCGACCCCGCTGCCTGGGTCGCACTGGCCACCCTGGTGGTCATGGAAGTGGTACTGGGCATCGACAACCTGATCTTCATTTCCATCCTCACCAACAAGCTGCCCGAGCATCAGCGCGCCAAGGCTCGCCGCCTGGGTATCGGTGCCGCACTGGTGTTGCGCCTGGCCCTGCTGGGCACCGTGGCGTGGATCGTCAAATTGGTCGACCCGGTGATCGAGCTGTTCGGCCAGGCGTTTTCCTGGAAGGACATCATCCTGATCGCCGGTGGCCTGTTCCTGTTGTGGAAGGCCACCAAGGAAATCCACCACGCCGTGGACCCCGAGCCCGAGGGCGACATGTTCGTCGGCCGCGCCGCCACCGTCGGCTTCGGTGCGGTGATCGTGCAGATCCTGCTGCTCGACCTGGTGTTCTCGGTGGACAGCATCATCACCGCCGTGGGCATGACGCCCCACGTGCCGATCATGGTGGTCGCCGTGGTCGCCGCGGTGACCGTGATGCTGCTGGCGGCCGATCCGCTGGCGCGCTTCATCAACAACAACCCGACCGTGGTGATGCTGGCCCTGGGCTTTTTGATCATGATCGGCATGACGCTGATCGCCGAAGGCTTCGGTGCCCATGTGCCGAAGGGCTACCTGTACGCGGCGATGGCCTTCTCGGCGGTCATCGAGGGCCTCAACATGCTGTCCCGGCGGGCCAAGCGCAAGGCCAACGCGCAGAGCAAGACCCCGGTGTGATGCCGGCCCCGTGCGCCTGTTCCGGCAGGCGCACGGAGCACCGTTCGTTCCCCTCCACGGTCGATCGCCCTGGCCGCCCTCGCTATCTTTTCGGCAGCTTTGGCCGTTGCCTGGTCAGTGCCTCTGCGGCGCGTTAGACGGGGGTAATGTGATCGCTGTCACCAATCTCCAATCTGACCGACCGTCTAGCTGTCATTTAGCCATCTGCGACAGCCCAGGTGCGGGCGTATGGATTAGAATCCGTTCTATTGTTGGCGTCGAAAAGCTGGCAGCCAAGGCTGCTCGACGTACCCTTATTCAGCCGATAGCGCGCTGCGCGTGAGGAGCACGAGTTGATCAAACGTTGCATGCAGGCCCTGGTGCTGGGCCTTGGCCTGGTCAGTTTCGCCAGTTGGGCGGAAATGGCGCCGCTGGAAGCGATGAACATGGCCGGCCTGCAGCGCAGCCTGGGGCAGATCATGGCCAAGGACTACATGATGATCGGCTCCGACGTGAAGGTCGATGATGCCACCAAGCAGCTCAATACCAGCGTCGCGCTGTTCGAGGATCATCACGCCAAGCTCAAGGCGCACCCGACCAACAGCGAAGTGCAGGCCGGCCTCGCCCAGGTCGAGGTGATCTGGACGGCCTACCGCGCCATGGTCACCGCCAAGCCGGACAAGGCTCAGGCGCCGGCCGTGCTGGCCAAGGCCGAGGAGCTGGTGAAGCAGACTCAGCACGTCACCGACCTGTTCGAGAAGCACAACGGCGACGCGGCTTCCCACTCGATCAACCGCAGTGGCTGGAACCGCGTGCTCACCCAGCGCACCGCGATGTTCTACATGGCCCGCGCCTGGGGCGTGCAGGCGCCGAACCTGGATGCCAACTTCGAGGCATCGGTGATCGAGTTCGATCACATCATGAAGGAGCTGCAGGCCGCTGGCGCGCCGAACCCGGAAATCGCTGCCGCCCTGCGCAAGACCGATGCACGCTGGCAGTTCGCGACCAAGGCGTTCGCCTCCAAGGAGTTCGTGCCAACCATCGTGGCGGTGAACGCCGAATCGATGTTCCGCCAGCTCAACGAAATGACCCGCCTGTACGCCGGCCTCAAGGGCGACCAGCTCTGATCGGCAGGCCCGCCCTGCCGACGGCGGGGCGGGCCATCTCTCTCTAGCGCTCCGCCCCTGGCGGGTGGCCGAAGTGCGCCCGATAGGCATGGCTGAAATTGGCCGGGCTGGTGTAGCCCAGGCGATAGGCGATCTGCGCCACCTGCCACTTGCGTTGGCGCAGCAGGGTGCGGGCCAGCTCCATGCGCTGCTGGCGCACGTACTGCAACATGGACTGCCCGAACACCTGGCCGAACGCACGGCGCAGGGTGGTCTCGCCGACGCCCAGTTGCTGCGCCAGTGCCTGGCTGCCAGGGGGCTGCTCCAGGCGGGCGTCGAGCAGGCGGCGTGCCTCGAAGGCCAGGTCGCGCTGGCCGCGCACCGGCTGCGGTGCGGCCGTGGCACGGCCCTTGAGGTGCGCCGCCAGTTCCACCAGCACGGCCAGGCTCAGGCTTTCCTGATGCAGGCGCTCCAGGGCGCCGTGGTAGGGCGACTGGTACAGGCGCTGCAGCAGTCCGCCCAGGGCCTTGCAGCGCTGCAGTTCGGTGAAACGGATGCCGTCATCGAGCAGGCCGAGCAGTGGTTGCAGGTCGGGGTCTTCTTCGGCCAGTTCATGCAGGTAGTCGCCGGCGATGCGCAAGCCGGCCATGCGCGCGTGGCTGCCTGCCGGCAGTTGGTCGATGGCCTCCATGCTTTCACTCACCCCCAGCAGATGCGGCGTGCCGGGCGTGTAGCGGTGCAGATGACCGTCGACGCGGTGCTCCCACCTGCCGTCGAGCACCTGCACGATGCACAGGCTGCCGGGCAGCACCTTGTGGATACGCAGCGGCTCGGGGAATTGCAGGTCGCAATCGAAATACTGCAGGTGCGGCCGCACGGTACGGGCACGGTAATGCCCGATGGCGCTGCCCATCACCCGCGGCGTGCTGGCGTCGAACACGCCTGCCTTGGCCAGCGCGGCAGGTTGCTCGAAGCAGAATTGGGTATCCAGGTAGGGCGTCCAGCGTTGCATCGGCGAGGGTGCATCCTTGGGTGGCGGTCGACACACTTTGACATCTTAACGTTATCGACCTGCGACCGTCAGTCGTTGTGATCGAACGCCTTATTGTTGTGGGCCGCGGCTGCGCTGCTAGGCACGCTGCATCACGTTGATTTCAATGGCCGATTTCGACGGGAGTAGAAGCATGACGATTTTCCGCGGTGGTGTGGCCGTGCTGGCAATGGTGCTGGCGCTCTTCGGTGGCCTGGTGCAGGCCGAGGAGCGTCCGGAGGTGGCGCCCAAGGTGGTGGCGTTCTCCGGTGAGCAGGGCGTGAAGGTATGGACGCTGCGCATCGGCGCGCGCAGCGACAACCAGGCGCTGGTGCAGGTCGAGGGCGTTGACCATGACTGGGACCTGCGTATCCAGCGCATGGACGTGGAGAAGAACGCCGAAGACACCCGCTACAGTACCCAGGTCGACGGCAAGAAATTCGTGGTGCTGCTGGTGCGCAACGGCTGGGGCGAGCTGTATCTGCCGGGAGAGGCCAAGCCGATGATGGTCGGCTACGACAACGGCCTGTCGGAGCAGGGCAATGCCCAGGCGTTTCTCACCGACTACCTGCAGGCCCGCTAAGGCGCTCGACCGGGGCGGCAGAGCTTTGAACAGGCGGCTGATTGTTGTGAGCGCCAGCCGCCGCGCTGCCCAGCCCGTCTGCCGGGTCGGATAATCCGCGCATCATTCGCTGCGAGGATTTTCCCGATGAACCAACCCCAGTCACCGCGCTTCTCCGATGACGGTGTCGTGTACCCGCGTGGTGCCCAGCGCGACGCCATGATCGCCGAACTCACCCAGGTCATCGAGCGGGTGCCCGAGCAGATGGCGTTCACCAATACCAAACGCTATTGGGTGCTCGGCCCGGTGCTGATCCTGGGCGCGCTGGGTATCCTGTGGAGCGGCTTCAGTTTCGGCAAGACCGGCCTGATCATTTGCGGTGGCTTCCTGACGCTGTTTTTCATGTTGCTCACCTGGCAGCACCGCAACGCCGGCCGCGAGGTGTTCATGCGCCTGACCCGCCGCGAGCTGCATCACACCGCGCTGAGTGGGCCGGTCGACCTGACCAAGGTGGTCGACGTATTCGTCAAGGACGAAGGCCTGCTGACCCTGCAAAAACTGACCCTGAGCGACAGCGCCTCGCTGCCGACCCATCGCGCGGTATCGGTGCTGTTCGGCAATCAGGCGATGGCGCTGAAAAAGCCTCAGCCCCATGTGCGCATCAATTCCGCCGGCGTGGCCACTGGCGGCAGCAAGCTCGATATCGATGACCTGCACGCCCTGCTGAGCGCCTACGTGCAGGCTGCCCTGGCCCTGCAGCAGCTCGATGCCCTGAAACAACATGGATGATGCCGGTCGCGCGGCGCTGCTCAGCGAGCTGCAGGCCCAGGCCGACGGCCCGCAGCAGCGTCACGAAATCCACGAGCGTGCTTCCGGGCAGGCGTTGGGCAGCGCCCTGGGGGCCGCGGTACTGCTGTTCGTCGGCGGCTGGCTGGTCAGCCTTCCGAGCATCATCCACATGCGTTCGGCGCAATGGCTGTGCTGGGTGCCCGGCGCCTTGCTGCTGGCGGCGGGTCTGGCACTGCTCGCTTGTGCCGAGGCGTTCAGCCGCCGTAATGGCCGCCGGGTGATGCTGCTGACCGCCGACGGCGTGCAGTTCGCCAACGCCCGCGAGGCCACGCCCTGGGAATGCTTCGATGCCTTCGAGCTCGAGCAGCAGCACCTGAGCCTGGCACTGGTGTTCTCGGTGATGGCTGGCCAGCGTGTGCAGGGGCTCACGCCGCCGCGCTTCAAGTCCCTGGCTGCGCCGGACGCGCGCCTGGTCGCCGCGGGCATGCGTCTGCGGCTATGGCTGTTCAACCCGATGCTTGGCGGCCGCCGTCTGGATATCGAGGCGCTGACCGACCTGCTCCATGCGTACCTGCAGGCCGCCCAGGCGCGGCGTACCCTGGGCAAGCTGTTCCCAGAGATTCAGCGTTTCTCGGCGGTGCGCCACAGCACCGGCCAGTAGGTCGAATCCAGGCCGAGGCAGGTGCCCAGCATGGTGGCGTGGATCGGCGTGAAGCCCTTGCCGTCGTAACGCCAGCGCTGGGTGAAGCCGCAGCCGCCCATGCCCATGGCCAGGGTGAAACTGCTCAGCTCACCGCTGGCCGGGTCGAACTCGACGCTGCCATGGGGCGGCAAATCCTCGAAGACGGGAATTTCGGGAATGCTCGCCCTGCGCGCCTGCTGCGGCTGATCGAGGGGCGCCTGGTACAGGTTGTAGGCGCAGTTGTAGGCGCCGCATTGGGTCTTGAGGATGACCAGCGCTTCGCGGTCACTGAGCGCGAAGGCCTGACCTTCTGGCAGGCCTTCCTCGACCCTGTCCTTTTCCCAGTCGCTGCGCGTCGCCTCGCGCACCGCGTCCAGCACGCGCTTGCCGTCAGCTTCGCTCAGCGGCCTGGGGGCCTGCCAGGTTGGGGCAAGGGGCGCGGCCGGAGCGGGCGGTACGCTGCCCGCCGGGTTGCTGCCCTTGCGCAGCAGCGCCGTGGTGGTGCCCAGGCGGCCCTGTACCGAATCCATCAGCAGCAGGGCGGCGCTCATGCCGCTGAGCGAGGTCACCGCCTCGCCTTCCTCGGTGGGCAGCACCAGGCGCCGACCGTTGCGCAGCTCGGCGATCAGCGCTCTGGCATCGGCGCCCTCGACGCTGTACACCTCCGGCACCGAGCCTTCGGTCAACTGGCCCGGTTGCAGCCTCACCTGCAGCGGCTTGCCATCGAGCAGCGGCTGGCCGCTGGCCTTGTTGTAGCTGAACAGGCCGACATGCAGCGCGCCTTGCGGGCCGGCATCACGGCTTACGCTCAGGCTCCAGGTGGGGAGGGCCTGTACGTCTTCTTCGGCTGCGTTGGACAGCGCCGTGCACTGGCGGGTGTTGTCGCAGGCCACCAGCCAGTCCTTGAGGTTGCTGTACAGCGGCACCTGTTCGGCGGCGCTGGCGCTGCTCGCCGCCAGGGCTACGAACAGGGCGAGGGTGTTACGGAGCATGGCTGAACCTGCGCGATGAAAACCGCTATTAGGGCAGGTTCGTGCGCTGTTGCCTATCGGCTGGCTGCTGCGCACAACAGACTGGGCGTGCCGCACATCTGCCTGCTCAGAACGAGGCGATGATGCGCCCCAGGGTCGCCATCGCCTGTTCGCTCCCGGCGCTCCACGGGTGGCCGTGATTGAGCCGTGCGCAATGGCCGAAGCCGCGGGTGGCCGAGAAGATCGGCCCTGGTGCCAGGCTGATGCCCTGGGCCAGGGCCAGGCGAAACAGCTGCAGGGCGTCGACCCGCTCGGCGAACTCGAACCACAGAAAATAGCCGCCGCTGGGGCGCGTCACCCGGGTATCCGCCGGAAAGTGCCGCGCAGCCGAGGCGAGCATCGAGCCCTGCTGGCTTTCCAGCTGGTGGCGCAGCTTGCGCAGATGGCGGTCGTAGCCCCCGTGCTGCAGGTAATCGGCCAGCGCCGCCTGGGCGGGCACCGAGGGCGAGATGGTGGTCATCAGCTTCAGTCGGGCGATGCGCTGGGCGTAGCGGCCGCCGGCTACCCAGCCCACCCGGTAACCCGGCGCCAGGCATTTGGAAAAAGAGCCGCAATGCATCACCAGGCCTTCGCGGTCAGAGCTCTTTACCGGCTTTGGCGGCTGGGCGCCGTAATACAGCTCGGCGTACACGTCGTCCTCGATCAGCGGCACCTGATGGCGCTGCAGCAGCGCGTAGAGGGCCGTCTTCTTGTCATCGCTCATGCTCGCGCCGAGCGGGTTCTGCAGGCTGCTCATGAACCAGCAGGCCTTGATCGGCAGGCGCTGCAGGCTGTCGGCCAGGCTGTCCAGGTCGATGCCTTCGCGCGGGTGCACGGGAATTTCCACGGCCTTGAGCTTGAGCCGCTCCAGCACCTGCAGCGTGGCGTAGAACGCCGGGCTCTCGATGGCCACCAGGTCGCCCGGCTCGGTCACTGACTGCAGGCACAGGTTGAGGGCTTCCATGGCACCGTTGGTGATCACCAGTTCCTCGAGTGGCAGGCGCACGCCGCTGAGCATGTAGCGCAGGGCGATCTGCCGGCGCAGGTCGGGGTTGCCCTCGGTCATGTCGGCGATCACCGCGTGGCTCGGCATGTCGCGCACGCTCTGCGCCATGGAGCGGGCCAGGCGCGGCAGCGGAAACAGCTCCGGGCTGGGGAAGGCCGAGCCGAACGGCACGGTGTGCGGGTCCTTCAGCGAGCCGAGCACCGAGAACACCAGTTCGCTGACGTCCACCTCGGTCGCCTGGACGGCGCCGCTGCGCTGCTGCGGTTCGTGCAGCGGGCGTTTGGCATGCTCGCGTACGAAGTACCCGGAGCGGGCGCGAGCCTGGATCAGGCCGCGATCCTCGAGCAGGTAATAGGCCTGGAACACGGTCGAGGCGCTGACACCGTAGGTGCGGCTGGCGTGGCGCACCGAGGGCACCTTCTCACCCGGCGCCAGCAGGCCGGAGCGAATCAGGGCGGCGATTTCGTCGGCGAGTTTTTCGTAGCGTTTCATGGCGTATCCGATGGGCAGGAAGTTGGGGCTTACAGCGATGGTGCGGTGGACAAGGATGTTACAGAAGATATCAGATATATGAATTCATGATTTTTGCATATCAGATGAGGGCGTCTGTAACCTGTGGGCTGCGTAAAACCAGTAAGCGCCGATAGCGATGGAGAGGATCTGCACAGCTCCATCTGATATGGTTTTTTGCGAATTATCTGGGGCTGTTTTGATTTTGCCCGCTTGCCCATAGTGGCGGCCCTGTCTGCCGCGCTCCACGGCGCAAGGGGCCTGTCATGTATCACTACGACGAATACGACCATGCGCTGGTGCGCGAGCGGGTCGCGCAGTTTCGCGACCAGGTGCAGCGACGCCTCAGCGGCGAGCTGAGCGAGGAGGAATTCCTGCCGCTGCGCCTGCAGAACGGCCTGTACCTGCAGAAGCACGCCTACATGCTGCGCGTGGCGATTCCCTACGGCACCCTGTCGGCCCGCCAGCTGCGCACCCTGGCGTCCATCGCCCGTGATTACGACCGCGACTACGGCCACTTCACCACGCGGCAGAACATCCAGTTCAACTGGATCGAACTGGAGCAGGTGCCGGACATTCTCGAGCGCCTGGCGGAGGTGGAGATGCACGCCATCCAGACCTCGGGCAACTGCGTGCGCAACATCACCACCGAAGCCTTCGCCGGGGTGGCGGCCGATGAGCTGCTCGACCCGCGGCCGCTGGCCGAGATCCTCCGGCAGTGGTCGACGGTCAATCCGGAATTCCTGTTCCTGCCGCGTAAGTTCAAGATCGCCCTGTGTGCCGCCGAGCAGGACCGCGCCGCGGTGCCGATGCACGACGTCGGCCTGTACCTGTACCGTGATGCCGCCGGCGAGCTGCTGGCGCGGGTGATGGTCGGCGGCGGGTTGGGGCGTACGCCGATTCTCAGCCAGGTGATTCGCGACGGTCTGCCGTGGCAGCACCTGTTGTCCTATGTCGAGGCGATCCTGCGGGTCTACAACCGCCACGGCCGGCGCGACAACAAGTACAAGGCGCGTATCAAGATCCTGATCAAGGCGCTCGGTATCGAGGCCTTCGCCAGGGAAGTCGAAGCCGAGTGGCAGCACATCAAGGATGGCCCTGCCGAGCTGACCGAGGCCGAGTACCAACGCGTCGCCGCAGCCTTCGCGCCGCCAGCCTATGCCGTGCTGCCCCATGCCGACCTGGATTTCGGTACCGCCGTGGCGGGCGATGCCGCCTTCGCCCGTTGGGTGTCGCGCAACGTGCAGCCGCACAAGGTGCCGGGCTACGCCAGCGTGGTGCTGTCGACCAAACCGGGCGCCAGCCTGCCGCCGGGCGATGTGACCTCGGCGCAGATGGACGCCGTGGCCGAGCTGGCCGAGCGCTATGGCTTCGGCGAAATCCGCGTGGCCCACGAGCAGAACCTGGTGCTGCCCGACGTACGCAAGGCCGACCTGCACGCACTCTGGCAGCAGGCCGTCGGCGTCGGCCTGGGCAGCGCCAACATCGGCCTGCTCACCGATGTGATCGCCTGCCCCGGCGGCGATTACTGCGCCCTGGCCAATGCCAAGTCGATTCCCATCGCTCAAGCCATCCAGCAACGTTTCGAGGATGCCGAGGCGCTGCACGCCCTGGGCGATATCAGCCTGAACATTTCCGGGTGCATGAATGCCTGCGGCCATCACCACATCGGCAATATCGGCATCCTTGGCGTCGACAAGAACGGCAGCGAGTGGTACCAGGTGACCATCGGCGGCGCCCAGGGCAAGGCCAGTGCGCTGGGCAAGGTGATCGGCCCGTCGTTCAGCGCCGCCGAGGTGCCGGACGTCATCGAGCGGCTGGTCGAGACCTTTGTCGAGCAGCGCCAGGGCGATGAACGCTTTATCGACACCGTGCAGCGGGTCGGCATCGAGCCCTTCAAGGCGCGGGTGTACCCCAAGCTGGAGGCGCCGGCATGAACAACCTGATCAGCCTGCGCGAAGGTGAGCCGCGCATCGTCAGTGACGATCCCTGGCGGGTGCCGGGCGAGGGCGAAGCAGCGGGCGCGGCCAGCGTGCTTCTGCCCCTGGCCACCTGGCTCGAACGCCAGGCCCCGGCGGTGCTGCAGGGCGCAGCCGTCAGCCGTGACGGCCTGTTGCTGGGCCCGGATGACGACCCCATGGACCTGCAGCCCTGGCTTGGCGTGCTGCCGCTGATCGCCATCGACTTCCCGAGTTTTCGTGACGGCCGCGGCTACAGCCAGGCCTACCTGCTGCGCAGCCGCCTGGGCTGGCGTGGCGAGCTGCGTGCAGTCGGCGATGTCCTGCGCGACCAGCTCAGCCACATGCGCCAGTGCGGCTTCGACAGCTTCGCCGTGCGCGAGGACAAGTCCGTGCACGACGCCCTCAAGGGCCTGGCCGGCATGAGCGTGCAGTACGGCCGCTCGGTCATCGAGCCGCGCCCGCTGTTCCGTCGCCGCAGCCAATCCTGATTCCCACTGACCCAAGGAGCCCGTGCGCCGCCAGCCGGCGCCGTATCGACACATGCTCGGAAAACTGACTCTCGACGCCATACCCCTGCACGAGCCCATCCTCGTCGTCACCATGATCCTGGTGGCGCTCGGTGGCCTGGGCCTGTTCGCCGCGCTGACCTACTTCAGGAAGTGGGGCTGGCTGTGGCGCGAATGGCTGACCTCGGTCGACCACAAGAAGATCGGCGTGATGTACGTGATCGTCGCCCTGATCATGCTGCTGCGCGGCTTCGCCGACGCCATCATGATGCGCACCCAGCTGGCCGTGGCCACCGGCGGCGCGGAGGGCTACCTGCCGCCCCATCACTACGACCAGATCTTCACCGCCCACGGCGTGATCATGATCTTCTTCGTCGCCACGCCCCTGGTGGTCGGGTTGATGAACATCGTCACGCCGCTGCAGATCGGCGCCCGTGACGTGGCCTTCCCGCTGCTCAACTCGCTGAGCTTCTGGCTGTTCGTCGGCGGCGTGCTGCTGACCAACATCTCGCTGTTCGTCGGCGAGTTTGCCATGACCGGCTGGGTGGCCTATCCGCCGCTGTCGGGCATCGAGTACAGCCCCGGTGTTGGCGTCGACTACTTCATCTGGAGCCTGCAGCTGTCGGGACTCGGCACGCTGCTCACCGGGGTCAACTTCCTGGTCACCATCCTCAAGATGCGTGCACCGGGCATGGGCCTGTTCCGGATGCCGATCTTCACCTGGACCATCCTGTGCACCAGCGTGATCATCTGCGCGGCGTTCCCGATCCTCACCGTCGCCCTGGCCATGCTGACCCTGGACCGCTACCTGGATTTCCACCTGTTCACCAACACCGCCGGCGGCAGCCCGATGATGTACGTGAACCTGGTGTGGGCCTGGGGCCACCCCGAGGTGTACCTGCTGATACTGCCGGCTTTCGGGGTGTTCTCCGAAGTGACCGCGACCTTCGCCCGCAAGCGCCTGTTCGGCTACCACTCGATGGTCTGGGCGACCGTGGCCATCACCCTGCTGTCGTTCGTGGTGTGGCTGCACCACTTCTTCACCATGGGTTCGGGGGCGAGCGTCAACGCCTTCTTCGGCATCATGACCATGATCATCGCGGTGCCGACCGGGGTGAAGATCTTCACCTGGCTGTTCACCATGTACCGCGGCCGCCTGGAGTTCACCACGCCGGTGCTGTGGACCCTGGGCTTCATCATCACCTTCTCCATCGGCGGCATGACCGGCGTGCTGCTGGCCGTGCCAGGCGCGGATTTCCTGCTGCACAACAGCCTGTTCCTGGTCGCCCACTTCCATAACGTGATCATCGGCGGCGCGGTGTTCGGCTACATGGCGGGCATCGCCTACTGGTTCCCGAAAGTGTTCGGTTTCCGGCTGCACGAAGGGTGGGGCAAGGCCTCGTTCTGGTTCTGGATCGTCGGTTTCTACCTGGCCTTCATGCCACTTTATATCTTGGGCTTTATGGGCATGACCCGGCGCCTGAACAGCAGCACCAACCCGGAGTGGGAACCGTACCTGTACGTCGCCGTGGTCGGCGCCGTGCTGATCGGCCTGGGCATTCTCTGCACGCTGATCCAGTTCGCGGTGTCGATCATCAAGCGCAAGGAGCTGGCCGACCACACCGGCGATCCGTGGAATGCGCGCACCCTGGAATGGTCGACCTCGTCGCCACCGCCGTTCTACAACTTCGCGGTCACCCCGCGCGGCGACCGCATCGACGAGTTCCACGAGCAGAAGCGCGACGGCCTCAAGCCAGCACCAACGAAATTCCGCCCGATCCATATGCCGCGCAACACCGGCATCGGCCTGATCGCCTCGGCGTTCATGACCATGATGTGCTTCGCGCTGATCTGGCATATCTGGTGGCTGGTGGGCGTGACCTTCGTGGCCAGCATCGCCTGCTTCATCGTGCGCAGCTACGACGAAGACACCGACTACTACGTGCAGCCGGAGGAGATTGCGCGGATCGAGGCAGTGCGACAGTGCTGAACTGGCCGCTGCCGATCCTGGGAAGCGCCTTGGCCAAGGCAAAAAAGAGCGGGACGTAACTCCCGCTCTTTTTGTTCGGCACTCTGTGATTTCTTGGATCAGAAATCGACCGTCGCGCTGACCGAAAGCGTGCGTGGCTCGCCGAGCGTCAGGTAGTTGGAGCCTGGATAGCCACCGGTGGATGCCCAGTAGTCGCGGCCCGTGACGTTGTCGAGGCGGGCGCGCAGGGTCACGTCGCGCTCATCGAGCTTGAAGCCATAACGTGCACCAATATCCAGCCGGGTCCACGATGGAATCTCGAGGCTGTTAGCGTTGTTGGTGTACTGGCTGTCGGTGTAGGTCACGCGGCTATTGAGCGACAGACCGTTGAAGCCCGGTACGTCCCATTCGCCTCCGATATTGGCCTGGATTTTGGGAACGCCGATCGGCTCGTTGCCGTCGTTTTCACCATTCTGTGTCTTGGTCAGCTCTGCATCCAGCAGCGTGAGACCGCCCAGCAGGCGGACGCCTTGAGCGGGTTCGCCGAAGACCGAGAGTTCGATGCCGCGGTTACGCTGCTCGCCACCATCCTTGAAGATTTGGTTCTCGACGATGCCCACAGGTTTTTCGGTCTGGAACACCGCGATGCTGCCACCCACGAAGCCGCCGTCGTATTTCACGCCGAGCTCGGTCTGTTTTGCGACGTAGGGTGCCAGAGCTTCGCCAGCGTTGAGGATCGGTGCAGATGTTCCGTCGGGCAAGGTGGTGGTTGAGCCGGCGGTATCGCCTGCGGTCAAACCTTCGATGTAATTACCGTAAACCGAAACCTGTTCGTTCAACTGGTAAACGACACCCGCGACAGGTGTGGTCTCATACTGTTTGTACTTCGAGGTTCGATTACCGCTGTTGTAGTCGTATGCCGTTACGTCCAATCCCTGGCGACGAGCTCCGAGGGTGACCAATAACTGGTTATCGAAGAAGCCGAGTGTGTCGGCGATCGCCAGGCTTTGCGTGTGCGTTCGGCCAGTGATGTGGGGATCGGACATCGAACCGCTGAAGGAGTTGTTGTCTGGTTTTGCCCCGTCATAGGGGTTGTAAAGATCGCCGGCAATGGGGCTGCTGAAATTGCCTTGCCAAGCGTTGCGATCCTCGGTGTCGTACATGGCGCCTGATACGACCCATTCGTGGGATACCGGCCCCGTCTGCAGGTTGAAGCGCATACCCACTTCGCCTGTGGTTACGGTTTCCTCCCGGTAATTATCGAAGCGGGAGGCCGTAGTCACGCCAGCGGCATTTGATGACGGGTTGGCCAGTACGTTCTTTTCCTCGCCCTTGCGCATGCCCGCGGCTGCCCAGGTAGTGACGGCGTCGGACAGGTCATATTCCGCACGGAAGGTGCCGAACGTCTGTTTCTCTTTCGAATAAGTCCAGGGCTGGCCGTAATTGTCCTTGGCATCTGGTGCACTGGGAATGCTGCCTGTAGGAGTGACGCTCGGCAGCGGAGTGTCGATGAAATGATACTGGTGCCCGATGTCAGCGGACAGGCGTAAACGATCGCCTTGGTAATCGAGCCCCAGCGCAAACATATCCAGAGTGCGGTCCTGGTCTTTCACTGATGTTTCGCCGTCGCGTTTGGCGACGTTCAAACGGACGCCGAAGCGATCCTCCTCACCAAATCGGCGAGCGACATCTGCACTGACGGTGCCGAAGCCGTTTGTCTGCGCACCGACGGTTAGTCGAGTCAGTGGATCGTTTGGCGCACGCTTGGGCAGGATATTGATTGCGCCACCAATGCCGGTGCCGCCTGGTGCGGCACCGTTCAGGAAGGCGTTGGCGCCGCGGAATACCTCGACGCGCTCGATGAACTCGGACGCCACGTATTGGCGAGGCAAGAGGCCGTAAAGACCGTTGTAGGAGATATCATCGGAATACAGTGGGAAGCCCCGTACTACGTAGAGCTCCTGGAAGTTGCCAAAGCCGCGAGCGATCCGCACGGATGGATCGTTCTGCAGAATGTCCGCCACGCTGTGTGCTTGCTGATCTTGAATCAGCTGATTGGTATAGGACGTGGAGGTGAAGGGAGTTTCCATGTAGTCCTTGTTGCCGAGAATTCCCACTCGGCCGCCGCGGGCGACCTGCCCACCCTCGAACTCAGGCACCAGGCCTTCACGCGAGGCATCGGCGCTAGCGGAAATGGCCGTTTCCTCGAGCTCCAATGCATTTTCCGACACTGCATCGGCGTCAGCTGACTGTGCTTCCTGTGGGGAGATTTCTAGCGAGGTTTGCGCGTAGACCGCGGCTGAAGAAAAGCTGGCCGCGAAGCACACTGGCAGCCACAGGGAAGTCAGTACGGTTTTGTTTGGCGCACGATGGATAGGCATGAGCAATCCTGCTGATCGCGTGATCGAAGGTAATAGAGTCGTAAAAAAATAGAAGTGTAGCGAATAATAATCTATATCATTTGTGGGCTGTATCGATAGATGCTAGAAAGATCTTTAGCTGCTACGGCCGCGCGCCCTAGGACAGGTACAGACTATCGCGTGCTTCATGGTCGAGGCGCTGGCGAGCGTAGATGCTCCATCGGCAGCCTGACTCGCCGGCGCGTAAGCAGTCACTGCAGCTATGCTTTACGGCACCATAATCTGCCGCTCCGGCACCGCCGTGAATCCATACCCGCTGTGAAACCTCTTCGTCCGATCCTTGCGCTGTTCTGCCTGCTGCTCGGCGCCTTTGCCCGGGCCGAGCCCTATCAGATCCTCACCGAGGAATGGGCGCCCTACAACTACCAGCAGGGCGACCAACTGACCGGCATGGCCACGGATATCGTGCGGGCCATCATGACCCTGACCGGCGACGGTTTCGAGATCGTGGTGGTGCCGAGCATGCGGGCCACCCATGGGCTGATGAACCGCCCCAGGACCATCATGTATTCGCTGTTCCGCACGCCGGAGCGCGAGGCGCTGTTCAAATGGGTGGGGCCTATCGCCGAGGAGTCGATCTATCCTTACCAACTGGCGGGCACGCCAACGCCGGTGGACTCCCTCGACCAGTTGCGGCAGGCGCCGCAGATCACCACCCGGCATGCCGGGCTGATCCCGCAGGTGCTCGAGTCCCGGGGTTTCGACAACCTGGAGAAGCGTGCCACCAGCAGTCAGCAGCTCTACCGCATGCTGCTGGCCGGGCGCACCGGGATCATCGCCGGCGATACCGACGCGGGCGTGGCCTATTACAGCGCCCAGCTGGGCATCGCCCCCGGCACGCTGCGCCGGGTGCCCGTCGCGCTGTATCGCTCGGCGCTGTACATCGCCTTTAGCAAGGACAGCGACGATGGCCTGGTCGCCGCCTGGGCCGATGCGCTCGAGCAACTGCGCCTGAGCGGCGAGCTGGCGCGTATTCAGCAGCGTTACTGGCGGCCGATGACGTATGATCCAGGTTATTGAAGCTTGCCCGGCCCGGCGAAGCGCATCGATATAGCTGGAACCGCGCGCCACCTGGCGCACTCTGTATCCGCTCTGCTGCCTGCCTGGCCAGGCTGCAACTGCCTCCATGCCCGAGCACCGTCGTTCAACTGCAGTGGATATGAATGTTGGTCGCTATGGAACAACGAGCCTTTCTGATCGGCGGCGGTGAGACCGGCGCCCTGATCCGTGATCATGACTGGACGGCGACCCCGCTGGGTGTCCCTGCGGCATGGCCGCGCTCCCTGTGCAGCGCCCTCGAGCTGATGCTCAACTCTCCGGAAAGCATGTACCTGGTCTGGGGACCGGAGCTGACCTTCTTCTACAACGATGCCTACCGGCCGATTCTCGGGCCGCGCCTGGCGCATGCCCTGGGGCAGCCGCTGGCCGTGCTGTGGGCCGATGCCTGGGAGGCCGTGCGTGTTCCCCTTACGCAGGCCCTGCAGGGCGACGCGGTACGTTTCGTCGATGTGCCCATCGGCATGGCCCGCCATGGCGAGCCGGAGCAGACCTGGTGGAGCTATTCGTTTTCGCCGTTGCGAGACGATGCCGGGCAGATCGCCGGCGTGCTGTGTTTCACCCGGGAAACCTCCGAGCACGTGAAGGCCTCGCAGGCGCTGCGTGACAGTGAACAGCGCCTGGACGCCCTGGTTCGTTCCTCCTCCGAAGTGCGCTTTTACATCAGCGCCGACTGGAGCCAGTTGCACGAGCTCAATGGCGGCAACTTCATCCCCGACACGCAAACCACCAACAGCAACTGGCTGGACGAGTACATCCCGGCCGAGGCCCGGGACATGGTGCGCGCGGAAATCGCCCGGGCCATCGCGACCGGCACCTACCATATCGAGCATCCGGTCAATCGTGTGGATGGCACCATCGGCTGGGCCCACGTGCGTGCGGTGCCCTTGTTCGACGCCGATGGCACCGTCACCAGCTGGTTGGGGGCGGCCTCCGATATCAGCGCACGCAAGGAGGCGGAGGCGGCGCTCAAGGCCCGGGAAGCGCAGTTGCGCGAGCTCAACGGCACCCTGGAGCAGCAGGTGGCCGAGCGCACCCTCAAGCTGCGCCTGTTCCGCGACGTGATCGAAGCCAATGCCGTGCCCATCTGCATCTTCGATACCGAGTGCCGGCAGATCGCCTTCAACCAGGCCCATGCCCGCGCCATGCAGGAACTCTATGGCGTCACGGTGCAGGGTGGCGAGGTGCTGCCCGACCTGGTCACCGCGCAGCAGCGCCAGGGGCTGCAAGCCTGCATGCAGCGCGCCCTGCGCGGCGAGACCTTTCGCGTGGCGGGTGAATACGGCCAGCCCAACGGTGAGCGGCGCAGCTACGAGCTGGCCTATACGCCCCTGCACGATGCCGACGGCCAGGTGATCGGCGCCTTCCATTTTGCCCACGACATCACCGAGCAGATCAGGTCGCAGCTGGAGCTGGAACGCACCCAGTCGGCCCTGCGCCAGGCGCAGAAGCTCGAGGCAGTGGGCCAGCTCACCGGTGGCGTGGCCCACGATTTCAACAACCTGCTCACGGTCATCAAGTCGTCCAGCGACCTGCTCAAACGCCCCGGCCTGCCCGATGAGAAACGGCTGCGTTACATCGAGGCGATTTCCGATACGGTCGACCGCGCCTCGCGGCTGACCGGGCAATTGCTGTCCTTCGCCAGGCGCCAGACCCTGCGCCCGGAGGTGTTCGCAGTGGGCGAAAGCCTGCGGTCCCTGACCGACATGCTGGAAACCCTGAACGGCACCCGCATCGAGCTCGCCCTCGAGATGCCCAGCCAGCCGTGTCATGTCTACGCCGATGCCAACCAGTTCGACACGGCCATCGTCAACCTGGCGCTCAACGCGCGCGACTCGCTCAATGGCGTGGGGCGCATCCTGATTCGGGTCGAGCCCTGCGCGCAGATTCCGGCGAGCCGCATGGGTACGGCGGTCAATGGCGATTTCGTCGCCGTGTCCATCGTCGACACCGGCACGGGTATCGAGCCCGAGCATCTGGAAGCGATCTTCGAGCCGTTCTTCACCACCAAGGAGCTGGGCAAGGGCACCGGCCTGGGCCTGTCCCAGGTGTTCGGTTTCGCCAAGCAGTCGGGTGGCGAGATCATGGTCGACAGCGTGGTGGGCGAAGGCACCACCTTCACGCTGTATCTGCCACGGGTCACGGCACGGCCCACGCCTCGCACCAGGGTGGATGACCCGCAGCCCCTGAGTGGTGCCCATGGCAGCCGGGTACTGGTCGTCGAGGACAATCCGGAGGTCGGCAGCTTTTGCGTCAGCGCACTGCTCGAACTCGGTTACCAGCCCACCCTGGCCAGTAACGCCGAGCAGGCCCTGGTCTGCCTGAGCGAGGCGGCGCACAGCTTCGATGTGGTGTTCTCCGACGTGGTGATGCCGGGCATGAACGGCATCGACCTGGGCAAGGCCATTCATCGCAGCCACCCGCTGCTGCCAGTGGTGCTGACCTCCGGCTACAGCGAGGTACTGGCGCAGCAGGGTAGCCATGGCTTCGAGCTGCTGCACAAGCCGTATTCGGTGGAGCAGCTGTCGCGCATCCTGGCCGGGGCGATCCAGCGCGCCGTGGCCCGCGACTGAGAACCTGTTCACGATCCTTCGCCTCGACGTGATCCGTAGGAGGGGCTTTAGCCCCGAACTCTTTGTTTGCCTTCATACAAGGCTCGCGGCTAAAGCGGATCGCCGCCCGGCCCCTCCTACGAGACCACTGAGTGTCCGCTCCTGCCTCGTAACGGCCTCTTTGATGCCGCGTTAAAGGATCGTGAACAGCTTCGAGCGAATGTATCAGGCCAGGCGCAGGGCCCATGGTGAGTGCCAAATCATCGACAGCGAACCCGTATTTGCCCGGTCTATGTCAAGGTCACACGCGGTGAGCAGCCCGAAATTTACCCAGCACTTCGCGGGGTGGCGCTCTGTCATAGCTGCAGGGATAACGATCAGGAGTGCGCCGTGATGGCCGTGAGATTGAAGAAACTGCAGGGCAGCGACATACCCGAAGCGCACAGGCACCTGGGCGATGAGGAAATCTTCCAGGTGGTTACCGCCGATGATCAGCAGCACTTCTTCGCCACCGAGACCGAGGCTGCGGCCAAGGTCGCGCAGTTGATCGAGCGTGAGCGCGACGAGGAATCCGGCGCTTGACGGCGCCTACTGACGCGTCAGCACCAGCGGCTTGTCCGGCCCGGGAATGTGCACCTCGGTGTCGCTGATCACTTCAAGCGGCTCGCCCGGCCGGGGGAACAGCACGGCATCGCCCTTGACGTCGCTGAAGGTCATCACCGCGCCGTCGAAGGTATAGCGGGCGGTGCCTGCGAATTCGTAGGTCTTGATCTGCGCCTTCTTGGTGAGGACCTGTTGGTCGTCGAACGCGAAGCTGATGGTCATCGGGTAGCCATCCTGCTCGACCTGGCCGGTATACAGCCCGTGGGGCAGTTGGGTCGGTGTTGGCCGGGCCTTGTAGGCCTCGATCACCGCCATTTTCGCCGGGCTCACCGCAGGCGGGTTGCTGCGAAAGGCGTCCATCGACTTGCGGTGCTCGTAGGGCACGTAAACGGTGACGTAAGCGCCCCAGACAATGAGCCCGAGAACCATCAGGCTGAACAGGTGGCCCGAGCCACGCTGAGAGTTCTTCATCGTGTTATTCCTGCGTTACGGTGCCCGGTACGAGGCCGCCGGCCCTTGAAGGACGCCAATTATCGCATCAGTTTCGCCGCGCTGCAGTGGGCGTCGCCGAGGGCCTGACAGGCACTCGGCGATTTTCCCGGCAGCCCTATTCGCTCTGCAGGGCCTCGCGCTGCTTGCGCACCTGATCGGCGCTGATCGGCGCCGCGGCGTTGCCCCAGCTGTTGCGGATATAGGTCAGCACATCGGCGACGTTCTCGTCCGACAGGTTCCAGGCGAAGGCGGGCATCGCCGGGCCGGTGGGCGCCGCGGCGGTGCTCACGGCGCGGTTGCCGGCCAGCACCACGCGAATCATCGAGGTGGCATCCCTAGTGTTGACGAGCGGCGCGTTGGCCAGTTTCGGGAACAGCGTGGCGATGCCTTCGCCGTTCGGCGTGTGGCAGCCCGAACAGCGATCGGCATAGATCGCGCCTCCGGCTTTCATCACCGGGTCAGTGGCGGCCAGCGGCTCGGGCTTGTCGTGCTCATGGTCGAGGTCCTTGAGGTACACGGCCACGGCCATCAGGTCGTCGTCGCGCCAGTGCTGGGTGGAATGCTCGACCGCCTCGGCCATCGGCCCGGAGGCGATGTCGTAGCGGTTGGCCCCGGTCTTCAGGTACTGGACGATGTCCGCCTCGCTCCAGTCGCCGAGGCCGATGTGCGCCACTCCGGTGATGTTGGGCGCCATCCAGCCCTGCAGCACGCCACCCTGCAGGAACTCGTCGTTCTTGTCGCCGCCGAGCAGGTTCTTCGGCGTGTGGCAGCTGCCACAGTGGCCCAGGCCCTGCACCAGGTAGGCGCCGCGGTTCCATTGTTCGCTCTTGTCCGCCTCGGGCGTGAATTCGCCTTCGGTGAAGTTTAGCCAGTTCCATACCTTCATGTTCATTCGCACGCTGAAGGGAAAGGGCAGTTGGTTGGTCTGCACCTCGTTGTGCACTGGCTCTATGGTGCGCAGGTAGGCCCACAGGGCCTGGTTATCTTCGCGAGTGACCTTGGTGTACGCCGTGTAGGGCATGGCCGGGTAGAGCTGCTTGCCGTCGCGGCGGTGACCGCGGGCCATGCTGGCTTCGAACTCCTCGAAGTTCCAGCGGCCGATGCCGGTTTGCTGGTCCGGGGTGATGTTGGCGCCCAGCAGCTTGCCGAACGGCGTGTCGATGGCCACGCCGCCGGAGAACAGCGGTTTGCCGGGAATGGTGTGACAGGCTGTGCAATCGCCGAGGGTGGCGATGTAGCGGCCTTTCTGCACCAGCTCGTAGGCGTCCTGGCCGCCGACCGCATGGGCCCCGGCGCTGGCCGTGGCCAGCAGGGCGAAGCTGAAGCTGAGGAGAGTCTTCATACGCTGATCATCTCCCCGGGGCGCTTGAGGTACTGGGTGCGAATCGCGTGGGCGGCCTTATAGGCCAGGGCGCCGACGGTGCCGGTGGGGTTGTAGCCGGGGTTCTGTGGGAAGGCCGAGGCGCCGACCACGAACAGGTTGGGCACGCCCCACACCTGCAGGTGCTTGTTCACCGAGCTGGTCGCCGGGTCGGCGCCCATCACGAAGCCGCCGACCACGTGGGACGACTGGTAGGAGGTGTTCGACCAGGGCCCCTTGCGCGGGCTGGCGAACAGCATCTTGGGGTTCAGCGCCTTGGCGATCTCGGCGGTCTTGTCGGTCACGTACTGGGCCATGCGCAGGTCGTTCTCGGTGAAGTCGAAGGTGATGCGCAAAAGCGGCCGGCCGTGGGGGTCCTTGTAGGTCGGGTCGAGGGACAGGTAGTTGGTGCGCGCGCTGTAGTTGCTCGCCTCGCAGCCGATGGACATGCTCGCGGCGTAGTACTGCGCCGTGGTCTTCTTCCACTCCTTGCCCCACTTGGGCGTGCCGGGCGGTACCGGGCGCGAGTTGATCGGCGCGGCGCCGATGGGCGTCACCCGGGTGCTGCCACCGCCGACGAAGCCCAGGCCGGAATGGTCGAAGTTGTCGTTGTTGAATTCGTCGATGCCCATGCCGATGGCGCCGCCGCCGATGAAGGGGTTGAAGTTCTTGTCATCGAAGAACAGCTGCACGTTGTTGGCCGTCTGGTAGGCGTAGTTGCGGCCGGTGGTGCCGGTGTTGCTGATCGGATCGTAGGGCTCGCCGATGCCGGAGAGCAGCATCAGACGCACGTTCTCGAAGGTGAAGGCGGCCACCACGACGATGTCGGCCGGCTGCTCCCACTTCTCGCCGTTGGCGTCGACGTAGACGATGCCGGTGGCGCGTTTGCCGGTGCTGTCCTTGGTCACCTCCAGCACTTCGCAATGGGTGTTGGCGGTGAAGTTGGGCATGCGCACCAGGGCCGGCAGCACGTTGACGATGGCGCTTGCCTTGGAATAGTTGGCGCACCCGTAGTTGGTGCAGAAGCCGCAGAAGGTGCAGGGCCCCATGGTCACGCCGTACTGGTTGGTATAGCCCTGGGAGGCCAACGCCGACGGCACCGGAAACGGCTTGTAGCCCATGTTGCGCGCCGCTTCGGCGAACAGCGTGGGGGCGTAGGTCTGCTTGGTCGGCGGATTGGGATATTCCCGCGAGCGTGCGCCCTCGAATGGGTTGCCGCCGTCGATGATTTTCCCGCCGATATTGCCGGCCTTACCGGAGATACCCGCGACGCGGTCGAAGGCGTCGTAGTGCGGCTCCATCTCTTCCCACGTGGTGCCCCAGTCCTGCAGGGTCAGGCCCTCGATGGCCTGGCTGCCGTAGCGCTCGGTCAGGTGGCTCTTGAGACGGAACTCCTCGGGCTGAAAGCGAAAGGTGATGCCGGCCCAGTGGTTGCCGGCGCCGCCGGTGCCGTTGCCGGGATGGAACGAGCCCCAGGTGCGCATCGGCAATGCGGTTTCGCTGGGCTTGTTGCGCAGCGTGCAGGTGTTCTGCCGGGTGCGCAGCATCAGCTCCTGGCGCGCCACGTAGCGCAGCTCGTCGGCCACCGAGGCGATGTTGAAGTCGCTCGCCGTGTCGCGCCAGGCGCCCCGCTCGAAGCCCGCCACGCGCAGGCCTTCGTCGGCCAGTTCCTTGGCGATGATCGAGCCGGCCCAGCCGAGCCCCACCACCACCACGTCGGTTGCAGGAAGTTTCTTGGCCATGCCGCTCATCCTTTTCGATTCCATGCCGAGCTGCCGATGATCGACAGCGGTACCAGATTCAGCTTCTCGTTGTGCCGGTCGATGTAGGGGCGGTAGTCGTAGCGCGCGCCGGGGAAGCCGAGCATCTTCCAGCTCACCATGTCGCGGTTGCCGCCGTAGATCGGGTCGGCGAAGAAGCCTTCCATGGTGTTCTGCAACACCTGGGTGAAGAACACCTTGGATTCGATACCCTCGAAGGCGATCTCGCCCGACTCCAGGCCCTTGAGCACCTCGTCGCGCTGCTCGCCATCGAGCTCGCTGAAGCCTTTGCCGAACGCCTGCTGGCAGTGCTTGCCGAGCTGCTCCAGGCCCAGGCGATAGCGCTCGCGGGGCAACTGCTCGGAGCCCGGTTCGATGTCGGGCACGAAGGGGCCCTGCTGGTAAAGGCGCTCGTAGGTACCGTAATGGCCGGCCAGCTGGCGGTCGATGAACACCGCGCAACCGGCGTCCTTGCCGCTGGGCGACAGCTCGTCCGCCGGGATCAGTTGCTCGACGATGGCCTCGACTTCGCGGGCCTCCTCGGCGGTCAGGAACTGCCAGCCCTTGGCGTCGTAATGCAGCGGGCCGTTATGGTCGAACGGCAGCCACTGCGGCACGCCGCTGATGGTGGCGGCCTGGGCGCTGGCGGCGACGCCGGCTGCCACGGTGGTGGCCGAGGCTTTGAGTAGCGAACGCCGGCTCAACCCTCGCAGGGTTTCTTTGGACATGCGATCTCCTCGAACGCCGGGCATTCGCTGTCCGGCTCAGGCTGTCTGGTAAGGAACCACCTCAGGGGCGGCGGGCGGATGCACGGGTATCCACGACGGGCGTCGTCGATCGAGGCCGGTTACGAATAATGGTTTTGCGGCCTCACGACGCAGCGTCGAAAGCAGTTCCAGCGGGCTCGGAAATTTTTGCAATGTATTGCAACAAGCTATCGGACGGCGCCATGGAACTTCTTCAAAAAGTCCGACAGCGAAGCGGCGAGCTGCGTTCAGCCTTTTTTAGCCATGCGCCTGTAAAGTCCCTGATCTCTGGCGCTTGGCCCAGGCCGAGCAGGGTATATTGGAGATGCTTCTGCCTCTGCATCCAAGGCCGCTGCGGGCCGCTTCAAGTTACCGTTGACGCGTCATCACGCCTTTCAAGTTTCCTCCTACCAAGCCGATTAAACGGTATCCATCCTGGAGTTCTTGCTGTGTTCAACGCTCACCTCAAACAGATCAACAAGCAGCTGGAAGCGCGCTTGGCCATGCAGGAGGAGGTAAGGGAAAACCTCGACAAGGAAATGATCATCATCGAGCTCGGCGGCGATGGCCGCATCGAGCGGGTCAACGAACTGTTTCACAGCGAGCTCGGCTATCGCCCTGGCGATGTCGAAGGTCAGTCCCTGAGCCAGCTGTCGCCGCCGGAACTGGCCCGCGACCCGCACCAGTCAAAGGCGCTGGCAGCGATCAAGGAACGCCGCCATTTCAGCGGCGCGTTGCGTCTGCTCGGCAAGGACGGCCGGCACGTATGGCTGCGTTCGGTGGTGGTGCCGATGAGTGATCACCAGACCGGCAGGCAGCAACTGGTGATCCATTCCAGCAACCTGACCCGCACCATCGAGGCCTCCCTGGAAAACGAAAGCCTGGTCAAGGCGCTGCTGCGCTCGACCGCGGTGATCGAGTTCAACCTCGACGGGACGGTGATCACCGCCAACGACCTGTTCCTGCGTGGCATGGGCTACACCCTGGCGCAGGTGGTCGGCAAGCATCACCGCATGTTCTGCACCAGCGAAGAGAGCGCCTCGGAGGCCTACCGCCAGTTCTGGGAGCGCCTGCGCCGTGGCGAATTCGTGGTCGACCGTTTCCGGCGCATCGACAGCGCCGGTCGCGACGTCTGGCTGGAGGCGTCCTACAACCCCATCATCGATCTGCACGGCAAGCTCTACAAGGTGGTCAAGTTCGCCACCGTGATCACCGACCAGGTGCATCTGGAGCAGGCCGTCGCCAAGGCCGCCAACCTGGCCTACAGCACCTCGCTGCAAACCGATGCCAGTGCCAGCAAGGGCCGCGAGGTGATCCGCGAGACCGTCGAGGTGCTGCACCGCCTGGCCAGTGCGATGGAAAGCGCCACCCAGAGCATCCAGGCGCTGGATGAGCAGGGCAAGGCGGTCGAGACCATCGTCGCGGCGATCAGCGGGATCGCCGACCAGACCAACCTGCTGGCGCTCAACGCCGCCATCGAAGCCGCTCGCGCCGGCGAGCAGGGCCGCGGTTTCGCCGTGGTGGCCGATGAAGTGCGCCAGCTCGCCTCGCGCACTTCGAAGTCCACCCAGGAAATCGTCGCCGTGGTGCAGCAGAACCAGGCGCTGGCTTCCGGCGCGGTCGAGGTGATCACCCGCAGCCGCGAGCTGGCGGGGCAGGCACTGGCGCTGGCCAATGAGTCCGATGCGGTGATCCACAACATCCAGAACGATGCCGAATGCGTGGTTGCGGCGGTGAGTCAGTTCTCCAGCCAGGTGGCCACCTGACCTGACGAGCAGCCCTGAGCGCTCGTCAGGCGGCGCTCAATCCTCTGCCGGTACCGTCCAGAACAGCTGCACGCCATCGTCGCGCCAGGCGATGGTGACGTTGTCGTTCTCGGCTATCTCGTCGAGGATGCGCGACCAGTCCTCGGGGCTGTCGCCTTCGGCGCGCAGCAGCACCGCCGAGCGCGAGCGCTGCGCGGCGGGGGCGTTGATGGCGCGGGAAACCCGTGCGCCCAGCTGTTCATAGGAGGTGGCGGGGCTGGCATCTTGAGTCATGAGCGGATTCTCGGATTGCTGTATGTGCATACAGTAATCCGGCCAGTGGCCAGCTGTCACTCCCCGCTCGATGTCCTGTCGCTACCGGTAATCGCCAGCGAGTGCTCGGTGCCATAGCAGGGGAAATACAGGCTGACGCTGGTGCCTTCGCCCAGCCTGCTGGTGATCGTCAGCTGGCCGTTCATGTCGGTGACGAAGCCCTTGACCATGGTCAGGCCCAGGCCTGTGCTCTTGTCGACCGCCCGGGTGGTATAGAAGGGCGCGAAGATATGCTCCAGCGCCTCCGGCGCGATGCCGGTGCCCGTGTCCACGATGCGGATCGCCACGTAGCGCCCGGGCTTGAAGTTGGCGTTGTGGTGCGGAAAGTTGCTGCGGTCCAGGTGGGTATTGAAGGTGCTCAGGGTCAGCTGGCCACCCGCCGGCATGGCGTCCCGGGCATTGGCCACCAGGTTGATGATGGCGCTTTCCAGATGCTGCTTGTTGGCCCTGAGAAAGCTGCTGTCGGTGGCCAGGTTGAGCTGGCAGTCGATCGCCTGGCCGGCCTCGTTGCTGATCAGCGTGCTCATCCCCAGCAGCAACTGGTTGGGGTCGACGCGCTCCAGCGCCCGCGGGCGAGTGCGGGCGAACAGCAGCAGGCCCTCGGCCAACTGGGTGACCTGATCGGTTGCCTCGCGGCACCGCGCATAACGCGCCTGCAACTGCTCCGAGCCGGCGTCCATGATCTCCTTTTCCATCAGCGACAGGCTCATCGACAGGCTGGTCAACTGGTTGGTGAACTCATGGACGACGCCACCGCCGACCTTGCCAATCTGCTCCATCTTCTGCGCCTGCACCAGGGCATTGTGCAGATTGTTCTGCGCCTGCTCCTGGGCCGCGTGCTGACGCAGATCCTGGATGCTGTTCATGAAGCCGATCATCACGCCATCCATACCGAACAGCGGCACGATATTGGCGAGAATCGGTACCTGACTGCCGTCACGCCGCTCGACGATCATGCGCAGGTTGGTGATCGGCTTCTTGCTGAGGAGCACCGCCGCCAGCGGCGACTGCTCCAGCGGCATATGCGCGCCATTCTCGCTACGCAGGCGATAGGCGCCGGTGTACTTGATCGGCTCCTTGCCCAGCTCCGGCGCCTCCCCCCAGATCTCCGCCGCCTTGGGGTTGTAAGTGGTCAAGTGCCCCGCAGCGTTGCACAGGTACACACCCACCGGAAGAAACTCGATGAGTTCATGGCCAATCTTGCGCACCAGAGGTGCGTCTTCAGGCAGCCGCAAACCGGCGCTGGGCGGGGTGTCTGCCATGGTGGCTCCGTTTGGTGGTAGGCCGTAGGTTAGTCGCTCCAGGCCACAAACGCGACTGAGCTGCGTTGAATCCTGATGAGCTCTGCCACGAGGGCCGCAAGAAGGGCGCTTGGGCAGAGTTTTTCCATCGCCCGGAAACGACAAGGCCTCGCATTTCTGCGAGGCCTTATGCAGTGCTGGTTCGGAAGTTTAAATTTGTTCCTAACTAATTGTTAAGAAAGACTTTTAATCAATCAGCTCCTATCTTAAAACTCACCTTGGCGCTCAAAAATGTGCCAACAGAGAAAGTAGATCGGATTTGCGATAAGAGACGTGCACTTAGATGTGTTTCGCCTGCTCCGCGAACAGCTTCGAGGCAAGCGCAGTGCCAATGATTGTTTTGATAGTGTCTAGCTGCGTCTGGTTGAGGAAGCACCATGGAGTGACCCAATGGATCAGCAAGACCACCAACATCCCCATGAACGCTACAACCAGTAACCAAAACACCCCTATACGGGCGTTTGAGAGATGATCGCGGAATCGCTCGTCACGACCGTGCTTAGTTTCTGCTGCTTTCTTATCAAGTTACCCTCCGCGAAGCCCGTCGCCTCTTGTGATGACATGGCTCGGTCGGAAGGTAATGTTGGTAGAGGTAGAGCGGGGTCCGGTATGTTGATAATACCTGTAGCCCCGAGCGGGTTATCCGGCGGCGGCTGCTGCATGCTGCGTACGTTCCCTGTAAATACGCTGATAGTGATCCATTATCAGATCATTCGAGATTACCTGCCCAAGCGTGTCGCCTTGGAAGGTAAGAGACCAAGGTGTATTAGGTGCGTGGGTGATCTGTGAAAGTGCTATCCCAGACTGATGGCCATACATCTTTATAACTTGGTCAACCATTGTCGATTCGTAGACATCAAGCGGGCATTCCGAGGCTGACAATGGACGTGGGACTTGTCCATCACGATAGCTTTTCAAGCTTTGATAAAGCTCCGGAATGACCGGGCCGTATTTCCATGCCTGCACGTCTTCCCTAATAAGAGGTCGCCCGTATAGCCCCAGCATCCAGCCGTGGCAGAGGTAGACCAGCTTAAGCAATTGCATAGGTGTGAAATAGCGTGGAGGCGTCTCAGCAGCGCCCCTCCGGATGATTTCGTTTGCGATCTGCAGTGCTGAATGCATAAGTGCCTCCTCGGAGTTGAGTCCTTCAACCCTCTATTACGAAGAAACCTCTATCTATAGGGTTTCTTCAGTCTCAACGATGAATTGTCGAGCTGAGTTGTTACGTTAGCACGCTGGGTGATCTTCCGCCATCGTAAAAGTCAATACTGTTTGTATCGACAGTATTTTTGGCATTTTTTAGGTCGGGCGGACAAACAAAAGGCCTGCATCGCTGCAGGCCTTCGTTTTGTATGGTGCCGGCACCAGGAGTCGAACCCGGGACCTACTGATTACAAGTCAGTTGCTCTACCAGCTGAGCTATACCGGCTTTTGAGGGCCGCCATTATATCGATTCGTTTCCGTGAGTAAAGCTACGCGATACAGCTTTTTGCGGCTATTTTAGCCGCTCTGGCTGGGGCTTATGCACAAATGGGCACCGGTTAGAAGATTTTTAGAAAATTTCTACCCAGCCTTTCACGGTTTTGCCAAGCGGCTGTTTTATATGGGATTTTATCGGTGGTTAAAAAATGACCAGCCTTCGCCGCGCGTTATGGGTGGTGGGCTGGGGTGGTTTGCCCAGCTTCTGTGAACAGAGTTATCCACAGATAGTGTGTGCAACTCCGGTGCGCTCGGCGAGCAACAGCAGGTTGCGCGGGGTCAGGTGCGCGGCGCAGAACTGGCCGAGGCGTACTTCATAGCCCTGTTCCTGCAGATACAGGGCGCGGTCGAGCACCAGCCAGAGTTCCAGGGGGCGGCGGAACAGGCCGCGCAGCAACTCCAGGTTGCGCACCTCGGCCAGGCGTTGCCAGCCGGCTGCTTCCAGGCGCTGCCATTCGCGCTCGCCAACTGCGGGCAGCTGTTTGAGTGCGGCGAGGTCACGGCAGTAGTCGGCGAAGGACTTCTTCAGCCAGGCGGGCGGCAGTGAAGGTGTGGGCAGGTAGGCGTCGACGCCGCGCAGCTCGCGCTGCAGCAGGTCGAAGGCCAGGCGCCAGGCCATGGACTGGTCACGTTGCTGGCGCACGCGGTTGCCGGCCGTCACGGTTTCGCTCATGGGCAGGGCCAGGTCGTCCAGCGAGAGGAGCAGCGGCGAGCCCTGGGCGGCTGTGGATAACGGCTGGTAGTCGGCTGCTGCCACGCGGTTGTAGCAGCAGGGCGCGATGGCCAACTGGCGACAGCCTGCGGCGCTGGCCAGGTGTATCAGGCGCACATGCAGGTCGCCGCAGGCGTGCAGGGCGACGGGGCTGTGTTCGGCGTGCAACTGGGTGGCAGCGTCAGCGGCGAGTACGTCCTGCTCGATATGTTGAGCGGTTATCCCCAGGCGTTGGCTCAGTTCGGCGCCGCTGGCCACCAGGGCCGGGTCGTATTCCAGGCAGGTCAGCTTCTGGCCGTCGTGGGCGAGCACACGGCCCAGGTGGCCCTTGCCCGCGCACCAGTCCAGCCAGTGCTGCGGGGTTTGGGCGAAGCCCAGGCTGCTGCCGAACGCGCGTATCTGCTGCCATTTGCGACCCGGAACGTCCACCGAGAAACGCGGCGGCAGGTCGGCCGAAGGCTGCTGGGGCAGGTCGCCGACCTGGCTCAAACGGTCAGCCTGCAAGGCCAGTTCGGGGAAGGGTGCTGGTGCGCGGTCCAGCGCCGTTGGCTGGTTGTGGCTGGCTTCGGCCTGCTCCAGGGTGCGGCCGCGCAGCCAGGCGGCCAGTTCGGGATGCTGGCTTTCCCAGGGCAGTGCCTGGTGGGTGAAGGGCCGCGGTTTCCACAGCGCCTGGTGGGCGACGAGAAAGGCCTCCAGCGCCTGGAAGCGCTGGAGCAGTTCGGCGCCACTGATTGGCGGGAGAGACTTGGCTGTCATAAGCGACTGCGGCGGGGCTTGCACCCCGTCGTCACCCTAGCGGCCCTGGCAGGCGTCGACGCGCAGCCAGCGTTCCAGAAGCTTGAAGGCGTTGATCAGCACGAAGGTGATCAGCAGGTAAAACACCCCGGCAGCGAAGAAGCCCTCGACCGGCAGGTAGGTGCGCGCGTTCATGGTGCGCGCCATGCCGGTCAGCTCCAGCAGGGTCACGGTGCTGGCCAGGGCGCTGGCCTTGAGCATCAGGATCACTTCGTTGCTGTAGGCCGGCAGGCCGATGCGCGCCGCCCGTGGCAGCACGATATGCAGCATGGCCTGGGGCCGTGACATGCCCAGCGCCCGCGCCGCTTCGATTTCACCCGGCGGTACGGCCTGGATGGCGCCGCGCAGGATCTCGGCGATATAGGCGGTGGTGTGCAGGGTCATGGTGATCACCGCGCACCAATATGGGTCGCGCAGGTACGGCCACAGCGGGCCCTGGCGCACGGCGTCGAACTGCGCCAGGCCGTAGTAGACCAGGAACAGCTGTACCAGGAGCGGCGTGCCGCGGAAGAAGAAGATGTAGCCATAGGGCACGGCGCGCACGTACCAGTGGCGCGAGGCGCGGGCGATACCGGTGGGAATGGCCAGGATCAGGCCGGTGATGACCGCCACGGCGACCAGCTCGATGGTCAGCAGGGCGCCTTGGGCCAGGCGCGGCAGCCAGGTGATGATGACGTCCCAGTTCATGCCGCACTCCGCTTGAAGCCGCGGTTGGCGCGCTTCTCGAGGAAGTGCAGGCCAATCATGGCGATGACGGTCAGGCCCAGGTAGATGAACGCGGCGACCATATAGAAGGTGAAGGGCTCCTTGCTGGCGGTCACGGCGATCTGCGAACGGCGCATCAGCTCATTGAGGCCGATCACCGATACCAGCGCGGTGTCCTTCATCAGGATCATGAACAGGTTGCCCAGGCCGGGCAGGGCGATGCGCCACATCTGCGGCATCACCAGGCGCCAGAGGATGCGGCCCTTGGACAGGCCCAGGGCCTGGCCGGCTTCACGGTGGCCCTTGGGGATGGCCAGGATGGCGCCGCGAAACACTTCGGTGGCGTAGGCGCCGAAGCACAGGCCCAGGGCGATGACGCCGGCGGCGAAGGGCGACAGCTCGAGGCTCTCGACGCCGAGCAGCTCGGCGAGGCCGCGCATCAGGCCCACGGTGCCGAAATAGATCAGCAGGACCCAGAGCAGTTCGGGCACGCCGCGAACCAGGGTGGAATAGGTGCCGCCAAGCCACTGCAGCGGCTTGTAGGGCGAGGTCTTGGCGAAGGCGCCGAGCAGGCCGAGCACCAGACCGACGCACAGGGCGCTGAGCGCCAGCTGGACGGTCATCAGGGTGCCGGCGGCCAGGGCCGGGCCGAATCCGGAAAGATCGAAATTCATGGAGACTCAAGCGCCCGCGCCGCCAGGGGCGACGCGGGCAAGCTGCTTAGTAGATGCTGAAGGGGAAGTACTTGTCGTTGATCTTCTTGTAGGTGCCGTCGGCCACGATTTCCTCGAGGGCCTTGTTCAGGCGCTCGCGCAGGGCGTCGCCCTTGCGCACGGCGATGCCGATCTTGTCGTTGTCGAATACCGGGTCGCCCTTGAATTCGAAGTCCTTGCCGGCGTCGCTCTTGAGCCATTCCCAGTTCACGAAGGTATCGGCCAGCACGCCGTCGACGCGGCCGGAGGCCAGGTCCAGGTAGGCGTTTTCCTGGGTGTCGTAGAGTTTCACGTCAACCACGCCGCCCATGTTGTCTTCCAGCCAGGTGCCGGCGATGGTCGCGCGCTGGGCACCGATGACCTTGCCCTTGAGGCTGTCCTTGTCGGTCTTGAAGTCAGCGCTTTTCGGGGCGATGAACTGCAGCTTGTTGGTGTAGTACGGATTGGTGAAGTCCACCGCCTGCTGGCGCTCTTCGGTGATCGACATGGAGGCGATCAGGAAGTCGAACTTCTTGGCGTTCAGGGCCGGGATGATGCCGTCCCAGTCGGAGGTGACCACTTCGCATTCGGCTTTCATCTTGGCGCACAGGGCCTGGCCGATTTCCACGTCGAAGCCGCCGACCTGGCCGCTGGCGTCGATGAGGTTGAAGGGCGGGTAGGCGCCTTCGGTGCCGATCTTCAGTTTGTCAGCAGCGACGGCACTGGTGCCGAAAGCCAGGGTGGCGGCAGCTGCCAGCAGAATCTTCTTATAGCTATGCATGCGTGATTGCTCCGTGTTTAACGATTGCTGGACATGAATTGTTTGCAGCGCGCCGACGTCGGGTTGTCGAACACCTGGTCGGGCGTCCCCTGTTCCTCCACCACACCCTGATGCAGGAACACCACCTGGCTGGAGACCTGGCGAGCGAAGCTCATTTCGTGGGTCACCAGCAGCATGGTGCGGCCTTCGTCAGCGAGCGCGCGGATCACAGTAAGCACTTCTTGTACCATTTCCGGGTCGAGGGCCGAAGTCGGTTCGTCGAACAGGATCACCTTGGGCTGCATCGCCAGGGTGCGGGCGATGGCGGCGCGTTGCTGCTGGCCACCGGAGAGCTGGTTCGGGTAGGCGTGGCGTTTGTCGGCGATACCGACCTTGGCGAGCAACGCCTCGGCGATCTCGCGGGCTTCGGCCTTGCTCTTGCCGAGCACGCGGCGCGGCGCCTCGGTGATGTTGTCGAGCACGGTCATGTGCGGCCAGAGGTTGAAGTTCTGGAACACGAAGCCGATTTCGCTGCGCAGGCGATTGATCTGGCGGTTGTCGGCCGCTATCAGTTCGCCGTTCTTCTGCGCCTTGAGCTTGAGTTCTTCACCGGCCACGATGATCTGGCCCTGATGGGGATTTTCCAGCAGGTTGACGCAGCGCAGGAAGGTCGACTTGCCCGAGCCGGACGAGCCGAGAATGGAGATCACGTCACCGTCGCGTGCCGTGAGGGAAATGCCCTTGAGCACTTCGAGGTCGCCATAGCGTTTGTGCAGATTGCGGATTTCCAGCGCGGGCGGGGCCTCGGCCATCGAGCAGTCCTCTTAATTCTTGTGCGGATGGGATCCGGGTTCGGCAGGGCTGTGGGCAGCAAACCTAGCATAGGCACCAGGGGGCGCCAAGGTCGCTGCTGGCCCGTTGCCGTCACGGTCGCAGGGGTGTCGCATCATCGCAGTCCGTTGTCGCCACGCCGCAAAAAAACGCGGGCAAGCAGGCTGCAGGGTGAAAAAGACGCGCACCCTACTCATATCCGCTTCGCAATTCCAGTGCCAGTCGGCCGTTTGGCCGATCCGGGGCTCGCGCGTCAGTTGCCGAGCATGCTCTGCACCTTGTCGCGCAGGGCATCGAGTGAAAACGGCTTGCCGATGATCGCGGTGCGGCTGGCCGGCTCGCTCTTGTCGATCTCGACGCTTTCGGCATAACCGCTGGCGTACAGCACCTTGAGGTCGGGGCGCAGCTGGCGCGCGGCAACGGCCAGCTCCTGGCCGCTCATGCCCGGCAGACCGATGTCGGTCATCAGCAGGTCGATGGTTTCGTCGCTACGCAGGATCTGCAGCGCCTGCTGCGCTTCGCCCGCTTCGATCACCCGGTAGTCGAGCTCTTCGAGCACTTCCACGGTAAGCATGCGCACCACGTCGGAGTCTTCCACGAGAAGAATGCGCTGGCCGGCGGTCGATGCGCCTGGAGCTAGGTCTGACAACGGCGTTACCTCGATAAAGGATGGTGAAACGGCAGATCGTCTCGGCAGGCGGTTGGCCGGCCGGCGGAGAGCGTTTCCGGGCCGTGTTAACGGCAGGCCGTCTAGCATGGCACGAATAGAGTGCGCGGGCTGCATCGCAAGCGTGCCGCCCGGCTGAAAATACGTATCCAATGATGGCGACAGGAGCCAGGCGCCACGCTGAAAAAATAACTCGAACCCTGGGCAACCTGCCGCGATCCAAGCGCGCGGACGACTGAGTGCCGAGCGTTGGATTAATGCCAGACAGCGCATTACCATCCGCCGTTCGCCAGAATAACCATACCTATATCCATCTGCCCCAACACAGCCAGGGATCCGCGATGACCAACAGTTCGATCGACGAGCACAGCTTCAAGCGCATTCTCAGGCGCAACGTCGCCTTGCCGCTTGGCGTGGGGGTGATCAGCGCGATCTTCTTCGTGACCCTGATCGGCTACCTGCTCAACGTGCTGGGCTGGGTGCAGCACACCGACCGGGTGCTGAACAACGCCAGCGAAGGCCTGAGGCTGTCGATCGACCAGGAGACCGGGTTCCGCGGTTACCTGCTGTCCGGCGACGTGCGCTTCCTGCAACCCTACGAAGTCGCCAAGCCGCGCATCCGCGCCGAGATGGAGATTCTCACTGAGCTGGTGGGCGACAACCCGACGCAGATCGATCGCCTGCGCAGCATCGCGGCGCTGCAGGAGGAATGGACGGCCTTCGCCCAGAGCGCCATTGCCGCCAAGCGCGACGGTGGCAACTATATCGACCCGGTGCGTGACGGCCGCGGCAAGCAGTTGACCGATGCCATCCGTGCCGAGTACGCGGACTTCATCGCCCAGGAGCAGCGCCTGCGCAAGGAGCGTAACGACGCGGCCAGCAATACCGCCACGCTCACCATCGGCCTGTTCCTGTTGTTCACCCTGCTGTTCAGCGGTGCCCTGGCGATTTTCGGGCGCCGTGAACTGATGCGCCTGACCGACACCTATGGCGCCATTCTCAAGAAGCAGGACGAGCACAACGAACGCCTGCAGGCCCAGGCCTGGCTGCGCAACGGCCAGACCCAGATGGCCGAGCGGCTGATCGGCCAGCAGGCCCTGCCGGTGCTGGGCCGCAACATGCTGGAATTCCTCGCCAGCCACCTGGGCACGGTGGTAGGTGCCCTGTACGTGCGCGAGGAGCATGGCAATCTGCGGCGTGTGGCGACCTACGGGTTCAGCCGCGAGCAGGAGAATACCGAGCAGTCTTTCTACAGCGCCGAAGGTCTGGTCGGCCAGGTGGCCCATGACCGCCGCCTGCTGATCCTCGACAAGCTGCCGGCCGACTACCTGAAGGTCAGCTCCGGCCTGGGCGATGGCGCGCCGCTGGTGGTGGCCCTGCTGCCGATCAGCAACGATGGCGACGTCAATGGCGTGATCGAACTGGGCTTTCTGCGCCCGCTGGGCGAGCGCGATGGCGAGTTTCTCCAGCATGTCGCGTCGAACATCGGCGCCTCGGTCGAGGCGGCCCGCTACCGCCATCGCCTGCAGGAAATTCTCGCCGAGACCCAGCAGCTCAACGAAGAGCTGCAGGTTCAGCAGGAGGAACTGAAGACCGCCAACGAGGAACTCGAGGAGCAGTCGCGGGCGCTCAAGGAATCCCAGGCGCACCTGGAAACCCAGCAGGCCGAGCTGGAGCAGAGCAACGAACAGCTGTCGATGCAGCGCGATGCCCTGGACGACCGCAACAATGCCCTGCGCCAGGCCCAGCAGCAGCTAGAGGAGCGCGCCGAGGAGCTGCAGCGCGCCAGCCGCTACAAGTCCGAATTCCTCGCCAATATGTCCCACGAGTTGCGAACGCCGCTCAACAGTTCGCTGATCCTCGCCAAGCTCCTGGCCGACAACCCCAAGGGCAACCTGGACGCCGAGCAGGTGAAGTTCGCCGACTCCATCTATTCGGCCGGCAACGATCTGCTCAACCTGATCAACGACATCCTCGACATCTCCAAGGTCGAGGCCGGCAAGCTCGACCTGCGCCCGGAGAACGCCAACGTGGTGCGCCTGGCGCAGAGCCTGGAGACCACCTTCCAGCCGGTGGCCGGCGAGAAGCAATTGGGCTTCAGCGTGGAGGTCGCCGATGACGTGCCGCGCTCGCTGTACACCGACCGCCTGCGCGTCGAGCAGATCCTCAAGAACCTGCTGTCCAATGCCATCAAGTTCACCGAGCAGGGCCAGGTCAGCCTGAGCGTCAGCCGGCTCGACGACGGCGTGGCGTTCGCCGTACGCGACAGCGGCATCGGCATCGCCAAGGACCAGCAGGACTACATTTTCGAGGCGTTCCGCCAGGCCGACGGCACCACCAACCGGCGTTTCGGCGGCACCGGCCTGGGCCTGTCGATTTCCCGCGACCTGGCCGCGTTGCTCGGCGGCTCGATCAGCGTCTCCAGCACGCCGGGCGAGGGCAGCGTGTTTACCCTGGTGCTGCCGCTGACCTATTCGCCGGGCGATGAAGACGGCGCGCTGCCGGCGGCCGAACCGCTGCCGGCGCTGGTGCGCAGCGTGGCACCGGCCATGGCCACGCCCGCCCAGAGCGACGTGGCGCGCAACGTGCCGACCTTCCCCGATGACCGCGGCATGTCGGTGCTCGGTGGGCGCAGCGTGCTGGTGATCGAGGACGAGCCGCAGTTCGCCCATATCCTCTACGACCTGGCCCATGAGCTGGATTACCGCTGCCTGGTCGCCCACAGCGCCGAAGATGGCCTGGACCTGGCCACCTCGCACCATCCCGATGCCATCCTGCTGGACATGCGCCTGCCGGACGACTCCGGGCTGTCGGTGCTGCAGCGCCTCAAGGAGAATCCCGGCACCCGGCATATCCCAGTGCACGTGATTTCCGTCGAGGACATGGCCGAGGCCGCCCTGCACATGGGGGCCGTCGGCTATGCGCTCAAGCCCGCCACCCGCGACCAGCTCAAGGGGGTGTTCAGCAAGCTCGAGGAGCGCCTGACCCAGAAGATGCGCCGCGTGCTGGTGGTCGAGGACGACAAGCTGCAGCGCGACAGCATCGCCCGGCTGATCGGCGACGACGACATCGAGATCGTCGCCGTCGAATTCGGCGAGCAGGCGCTCGAGCAGCTGCGCCACCACATCTTCGACTGCATGATCATCGACCTGAAACTGCCGGACATGCAGGGCGACGAGTTGCTGGCGCGCATGGGCAGCGAGGAGATCCGCTGCTTCCCGCCGGTGATCGTCTACACCGGCCGCAACCTGACCCGCGCCGAGGAAGCCGAGCTGCTCAAGTATTCGCGCTCGATCATCATCAAGGGCGCACGCTCGCCGGAGCGCCTGCTCGACGAGGTGACGCTGTTCCTGCACATGGTCGAGTCGGAGCTGTCCAGCGAACGGCAGAGCATGCTCAAGACCGCCCGCAGCCGCGACCGCGTGTTCGAAGGCCGGCGCCTGCTGCTGGTCGACGACGACGTGCGCAACATCTTCGCCCTTACCAGCGCCCTGGAGCACAAGGGCGCCCAGGTCGAGGTGGCGCGCAACGGCCGCGAAGCCATCGAGAAGCTCGAGGCGGTGGGCGACATCGACCTGGTGCTGATGGACGTGATGATGCCCGAGATGGACGGCTACGAAGCCACCCGGCGCATCCGCGAGAATCCGCGCTGGCGCAAGCTGCCGATCATCGCGGTGACCGCCAAGGCGATGAAGGACGACCAGGACCTGTGCATGAAGGCCGGCGCCAACGACTACCTGGCCAAGCCCATCGACCTGGACCGGCTGTTCTCGCTGATTCGCGTGTGGCTGCCGAAGCTGGAACGCATCTGACATGTCCGACCGTACCCAGGATATCGAGCTGCGGCTGCTGATCGAGGCGATCTACCTGCAGTACAGCTACGATTTTCGCGACTACTCCGGCTCTTCGCTGAAGCGCCGGATCGTGCACGCCATGGGCCAGTTCGACTGCGCGAGCATCTCCGAGCTGCAGGCGCGGATCATCCACGACCCGGCGGCGTTCATGCAGCTGCTGCAGTTTCTCACCATCCCGGTCAGCGAGATGTTCCGTGACCCGAGCTACTTCCTGGCGCTGCGCCAGGAGGTGGTGCCGTTCCTGCGCACCTACCCGTCGCTCAAGCTCTGGGTGGCCGGCTGCAGCACCGGTGAAGAGGTGTATTCGCTGGCCATCCTGCTGCACGAGGAGGGCCTGCTGGAGCGCTCGATCATCTATGCCACCGATATCAACCCGCACTCGCTGGACAAGGCCAAGCGCGGCATCTTTCCCATCGACAACATGCGCCTGTACAGCGAGAACTATCAGCGCGCCGGCGGCAAGAGCTCGCTCTCCGACTACTACACGGCCGCCTACGACGGCGCGCTGTTCGAGCGCTTCCTGTGCGCCAACGTGACCTTCGCCGATCACAGCCTGGCCACCGACAGCGTGTTCTCGGAAACCCAGTTCATCTCCTGTCGCAATGTGCTGATCTACTTCAACAAGACCCTGCAGGACCGCGCCCTCGGGTTGTTCCACGAGTCCCTCGGCCACCGCGCCTTCCTGGGGCTGGGCAGCAAGGAAAGCCTCGATTTCTCGGCCTACGCCGGGCGTTTCGAGGCGCTGAACCGGCAGGAACGGGTGTTTCGCAAGTTATGAGCGTCCCCCTTCGCAAGCTCGAGGCGGTGGTGGTCGGCGCCTCGGCCGGTGGCGTGGAAGCCTTGCTGAGCCTGTTCGCCGGCTTGCCGGCCGACTACGGTTTACCGCTGGTGGTGGTGCTGCATCTGCCCGACGGTCGCGAGAGTCTGTTGCCGGACCTGTTCGCCCGGCGCCTGGCCCTGCGGGTCAAGGAAGCCCAGGACAAGGAGGCGTTGCAGGCGGGCACGCTGTACTTCGCGGCGCCTGGCTATCACCTGTGCATCGAGGCCGATCGCAGCTTTTCCTATAGTCGTGAGGAGCCGCTGCATTTTTCCCGGCCCTCGATCGACTACCTGTTCGAGTCGGCGGCCGACGTCTACGGCAGCCGGTTGATGGGCATCTTGCTGACCGGCGCCAACCAGGATGGCGCCGCCGGCTTGTACACAATAAAACAGCGGGGCGGAGTGACCGTGGTACAGGATCCGCAGGAGGCAAAGGTTGCGACCATGCCCGAAGCGGCCCTGGCGCTGCACCACCCCGATTACCTTCTTTCTTTGCGGGGCATTCTCGCATTGCTAGCCGAACTGGACTCACGCCCATGTTGAGTAGCACCGGATGCAAACTGTTGATCGTCGATGACCTGCCGGAGAACCTGCTGGCGCTGGAGGCATTGATCCGCCGCGATGATCGCGAGGTGTTCAAGGCGCAGTGCGCCGATGACGCGCTGGTGCTGCTGCTCGAGCACGAGTTCGCCCTGGCCATTCTCGACGTGCAGATGCCCGGCATGAACGGCTTCGAGCTGGCCGAGCTGATGCGTGGCACGGAGAAGACCAAGCACATCCCCATCGTCTTCGTCAGCGCCGCCGGCCGTGAGATGAACTATGCGTTCAAGGGCTACGAGAGCGGCGCCGTGGACTTTCTCTACAAGCCGCTGGATATCCAGGCGGTGCAGAGCAAGGTGGCGGTGTTCGTCGACCTGTATCGCCAGCGCAAGGTCATGGCCCAGCAGCTCGAAGCCCTGGAGCGCGCGCGCCAGGAACAGGACGCGCTGCTCGCCGAGCTGCGTTCGACCCAGGGCGAGCTGCAGCATGCGGTGCGCATGCGCGACGACTTCATGTCCATCGTCTCCCACGAGCTGCGCACGCCGCTCAACGGGCTGATCCTCGACACCCAGCTGCGCAAGATGCACCTGGCCAAGGGCAATCTCACCGCGTTCAGCGAAGACAAGCTCGGCGCCATGTTCGACCGCGACGAACGGCAGATCCACAGCCTGATCCGCCTGATCGAGGACATGCTCGACGTCTCGCGCATCCGCACCGGCAAGTTGTCGATCCGCCCGGTGGAGTTCGACCTGGCGCAGACGGTGCGCAACGTCGCCGAGAACTTCGCCCAGCAGATGGCCGTGGCCGGCTGCGATCTGCAGCTGGACAGCAACGAGGTGCTGCACGGCAGTTGGGACCAGTTCCGCATCGAGCAGGTGATCAGCAACCTGCTCAGCAACGCCCTGCGCTATGGCGCCGGGCGCCCCATCGAAGTGCGTGCCCGCTCCGACGAGGGCGGTGTACGCGTCGAGGTGCGCGACCATGGCATCGGCATTTCCCTGGAAAACCAGCACCGCATCTTCCAGCAGTTCGAACGGGCGGTGGGCAGCGAGTCGGTGGCCGGCCTGGGTTTGGGGCTGTTCATCTCCGACCAGATCGTCAAGGCCCATGGCGGGCGTATCGAGGTGCAGAGCAGCCTGGGGCAGGGCTCGCTGTTCAGCGTCTGGCTGCCCCGCGGCAAGCGCGCAGAGATAGGTTGAACTCACCACGCCGCAAGGGTCGAAGCGAAGGAGCGGAAATAGGCAGGAGCAGGGCAATGAACGATGTGACACGAACCGTACTGATCGTCGAGGACGATCCGCTGCTGCTCATGCTGCTGGCCGAATACCTGCAGGGCGAGGGCTACCACGTGCTGCAGGCCGACTGCGCCACCGATGCCTTCGCCATCCTCGCCACCAAGCCGCACCTGGACCTGTTGATCACCGACTTCCGCCTGCCCGGCGGCGTTTCCGGCGTGCGCATCGCCGAGCCGGCCTTGCTATTGCGCCCGGACCTCAAGGTGATCTTCATCAGCGGCCACCCCGCCGAAGTGCGCGAGACCGGCAGCGCCCTGCTGGACTGTGCGCCGTTGCTGAGCAAGCCCTTCACGCTGGAAACCCTGAGCACGCAGATCGCCCATCTGCTCGATTGAGGAGAGGGGGATGCAGCCGGTCTCGCTTACCCGATGAGGGGCGGGCCGGGACGTCGAGTCAAACCCAAGAATTTCGCGGGCATGGCCCGCTCCCACAGGGGGCTCGGGCTGGACGGATAGGCTGTAGGGTGGGTGAAGGCGCTACCCCACTCTGACGTCCGGCGCATATCTTCCCAGCACCCAGCGAACACCCTTACCTTGGCCCATGGAATGCAAACCCCAGCCATTCCTGCGCTCCCCCCCCCCCGGGCGACACGACCACAACCTGAAACAGCTATTGGCATCGCAGACATTCTGTGGGAGCGGGCGGGGACACCTAGTCCATGCCCGCGAATTGGCTCGTTCAGCACGTAGATGGGTAAAGACGCTATCTGGCCTGGCGGCCGGCGCACAGCTTCAAGCGCCGTAATCCCTCAAGCAGCCCAACGACCACACGAGCGCCCCCCATACGCAATGCGAACCCGGGTATCGCTCCGCTCAACCCTGGCTACGGGGCAGTGGGAGCGGGCCATGCCCGCGAACTCGCCAATTCAGCGCTTCTCCGGCGCAGGTTTTCCCGGTTCTTCGATTGGCCGCTGTGGGCTGAACGGGCTGTCCGGGTCGTCGACGATGGAGCCGGGGTCCTCGTTGCCCGGATCATTGATCGGCGTCTCGTGGGGCTCGGCAGGCGGCTGCTGCGGATCGTTGGCGGCATTCAGGGCGATATCGACGTGCATGGCTGGCTCCGGCTGCGTGAGGCCCGCGGTTATCCGTGTGGGCAATGCCATGTGGAGCACGGGGGAGGGGGAGCGTTCAGCGTATCCGCCAGGCGGCCCTGGCCTGTTATTTACGCCTGTAGCTCTTGGTGCCGCTGCCGGTCATGCAGTACTGGCCGCCTCGCGGGCCGGTACAGAGCGTGCCACTGCCACAGGGACAGTCGCTGGCGATGTCGCCGGTGGCTCGCGGTGCCGGGCTGCCTGCGCCGCGGTACCCGGCGCTGCAGTCTCGCTGGCTGCCGCTGATCGAGCCATCGTTACAGAGAAACAGCGGGCCATCGCAGCGGGCGATACCGCCCTTGCTGCCCGAGCAGGGCGTGTTGGCGGCATCGCCCGGTGCCGGCAGCATCAGCAGGAGCAGCAGCGACCCGATCAGGCGGATGCTCATGGGTGCGGCTCCAAGGGTGGGTGCCAGGGGAGGGGAATAAATTCCAGACAATAAAAAACCGGCGCTAGGCCGGTTCTCTAATTCTCGGATGGTGCATGCACCACCTGAGTAGAAGGTGGTGCCCAGGGACGGAATCGAACCGCCGACACGGGGATTTTCAATCCCCTGCTCTACCGACTGAGCTACCTGGGCAACGGCGCGTATTAAACGGTTTTAGCCTTGGGGTGTCAAACTTTTTTTGGAAAATATTTAAATATTCCGGGCGCTTACGTTTCAGGCCGCTTATTCGCTGGGCGGCACGTAGCCGTCGGCCTTGGCGTAATCCTCGCCGGAGAGGAACTTGTCCATCTCGGCCTGCAGGAATTTGCGGTCTTCGGCGTTCATCATGTTCAGGCGACGCTCGTTGATCAGCAGGGTCTGGTGCTTCTGCCATTCGTCCCAGGCCTGCTTGGAGACGTTCTGGAAGATGTCCTCGCCCTTGGCGCCGGGGTAGGGCGCGCGGTCGAGACCGGGGAGTTCTTGTTTGTGCTTGCGGCACATCACGGTACGGGTCATGCCATTTCTCCTGTATGCAGTGCGTCGGCCGCGCGTTTGAGCAGCTTCTTGACCGGGGCGGCGAGGCCCAGGCGCGGCGGGGTGGCGAGGTTATACCAGAGCCAGTCGGCCTCGGCCACGTAGCCGGGCACGCCGTCGGCCTCGACCAGCCAGGGATCGATGGCTAGCTGGAAGTGGCTGAAAGTGTGAGTTAAACCGTCGAGTTGGCGGTGTTCGCCGAGGCGCAGTTGGTGCTGGTCGGCGAGTGTTTGCAGTGCTTCGAGGTCATCGAGTTCCGGCAGGCTCCACAGGCCGCCCCAGAGGCCGCTGGAAGGCCGCCGGTAGAGCAGCACGGCGCCGTCGCGGCTGACCAGCATCGGCATCAGGGTGCGCTTCTGGGGCAGTTCCTTGCGCGGCTTGGCGACCGGATAGCGAATCTCCAGGCCGAGCAGGTGTGCCTCGCAGCCGCTCTGCACCGGACACAGCAGGCAGGTGGGCTTGCTGCGCGTACAGAGCGTGGCGCCCAGGTCCATCATCGCCTGGGTGTAATGATTGACGCGCTCCTCGGGCAGAAAACGCTCGGCCACCGCCCACAGCTGCCTGGCCACCTTGGGCTCGCCCGGATAGCCTTCCTGGGCCACGAAACGGGCCAGTACGCGTTTGACGTTGCCGTCGAGAATCGGCGCGCGCAGGCCCATGCTCAGGCTGGCGATGGCGCCGGCGGTGGAACGGCCGATACCGGGCAGTTCGGTGAGGGCTTCGACGCTGCGCGGGAATTCGCCGCCGTGCTCGGCCATGATGATCCGTGCGGTCTTCTGCAGGTTGCGGGCGCGGGTGTAGTAGCCCAGGCCGGTCCACAGGTGCAGCACTTCGTCTTCCGGCGCTTCGGCCAGGTCGCGCACGGTCGGCAGCGCCGTCATGAAACGGTCGAAGTAGCCGAGCACGGTGCTGACCTGGGTCTGCTGCAGCATGATCTCCGAGACCCATACCCGGTAGGGCGTGATGTTCTGCTGCCAGGGCAGGTCCTTGCGGCCGTGCACGTCGTACCAGCGCAGCACGGCGCTGGAGAATTGCTCGGGGCTCATCGGTTGAACAGGCCCTTGAGTGCGTCTTTGAGTTCCGGGCTGACCTTGTCGCCGAGCTTCTCTTCGAGCTTCTCGTTGATGCGATCGCCGGCCAGCTTGGCGGCCACCTTGCCCATGCCTTCCTGATCCAGGCGGCAGGCCTTGGCGCCCAATTCCAGCGGGCCGCGGCAGTGCAGCGGCCAGGCGATGCCGACGTAGCGGCGGTTGACCTCGCAGGCCGGGTCCGGCATTTCGCGCTGGTCGCCCTCGATGGTGATGCCGACGCGGTAGTCCAGGCCCAGCACGCGCAGGTCGACGTCACCGTTGCCGGCCACGCTCAGGCCAGGGATGCGGGCCTGCAGGTCAGGGTTGTTGGCCACGCCGTTGCGGATGCTCAGGCTGCCCTGCAGGCGCTCGAAAGGGGTGTCCTTGCTGCGTGGTTCGCCACTCAGCTGCTTGCGGTTGAGGGTGGAGATGCCGCGGCACAGTTGCTGCTCCAGGTTGGCGTCGACCAGCACGCCATCCTTGAGCATGAAGCTGGCCGTGCCGTTGAGGGCATCGATCCAGGCCTTCTGGCTGTTACCGCTGGTGGTCAGTTCGCTGGTCAGGTCGAGCAGGCCCTTGAGGGGCGATGGGCGCTGTTCGTCCTTGAGGAAGGGCTCCACCGGTATGCCGCTCAGTTGAGTGTGCAGGCTGAGTACCGGCACGGCAGGGCGCACGTCGGCATCGGCCTTGATGGCGAAGCTGCCGTTGCCGAGTTTGCCGCGCAGCTCTTCCAGGTTCAGCGCGCCGCCCTGGCTGCGAGCCTTGAGGCTGACGTCACTGAACGCCTGCTTTTGCAGGGTCAGCTGGCCGAGGGCCAGGTTGGCCTGCATGTCGAGTTTGCGCAGGGCCGGAATCGGCAGCACCTCGCTGGAACTCCAGGCTTGCTGGGTCGGTGCGTTGGGCACCGGCGTGGTGCCGGCCTGACCAGCGTTGGCGACGGTTTCACGCACCTCGGCCTTGCGCGCCGAGTCGGCGTCCTTCTTGTCCTTGCTCGCGGGCGGCAGGTAGCGGTCGAGGTCGAGCTTGTCGCCCTTGAGCTGCACACGCAGCGCCTGCTTGGCGAAATCGGCCACGGCAAGCCTGCCGGTGAAGGTGCTGTCGTCGAGCTTGAGGGTCAATTCGTCCAGCGACAGGCTGTTGGCGGTACCGCCCAGCTGGGTGACCAGCTCGAATTGCGCCAGAGTTTTCTCGTCGCTCATCGGCGGCAGCTTCTGGCCAAGGCTGGCGAGGAACTCGCGCAGGTTGACCGGCGCCACGGACAGGCCACCGGACAGCTTGGGCTCGCTCTGCAGGTCACGCACCTTCACTTCACCGAGGGCGCGCAGCTGGTTGGCGGACAGCTTGAGACCATTCCATTCGGCGACCTGGGCCGCCAGGTCGACCAGCAGCTGGCCCTGGGCGGCGTAGGTGAGCGTTTGGCCATTGAACGGCTCGCCGGACGCCTCGCCGGACAGGCGCGCGTCTTCGAGCTGGTAGCGCTTGAGGGCACGGTCGAAGCGCAGCTCGCCCTGCAGTTCGGTGCGCGCACGCATCACCGGCTGGTTGCTGCCAAAGAACGCACTGAGCTTGATCGGCACGCCGGCACCTTCGCGGATCGCACCCGTGGTGAGCTGGATGCTCTCGGCGCTGAATTGCTGGCCCTTCTGGGCGTCGCGGTAGTCCACCCGGGCACCGTTGACGATCAGGCTGTCGATATCCAGCTTGATCGGCTGGCCGCCGCTTTCCTGAACCGGCTCGTTTGGCGACGACGGCGCATCACTGCCGGCAGTCTGCTCGGCTGGCGTTTCGCCTGGCTTGGCGGCCGGGCGGCCGACGTCTTCCCAGTTGCCATGGCCGTTCTCGTCGCGCTGCAGGTCGAGGTTCAGACCGTCGACGCGGATGTCGCTCATCTGCACTTCCTTGCGCAGCAGCGGCAGCACGCGCACCGACAGGCCGAGCAGGCGCAGGTTGGCGAACGGCTTGTCCGGCGTGCTGGCGCTGGCCAGCGTGGCGTCGGTCAGCTCCAGGCCCAGCCAGGGGAACAGGCTCCAGCCGATATCACCGTTGAGGGTCAGCTCGAGGTTGGCCTTGTCCCGCGCCAGCTGGCGGATTTCGTCCTTGTAATCGTTGGGGTCGAACAGGTGAGTCAGGGCAAAGCCCAACGCCACGATGATCAGCAGCAGTCCGAGGAAGAACAGACCCAGGATTTTGCCGAGCGCTTTCATGGACGAGTCCTATGCAGTGACGAGAATTTGAATCCGCGAGTATAACGCCCATGGCGCACCCAGGGTTAAGGGCGGTGGCAGATGCCGGTGGTCGGTCAGACGGCCATTGGCCGAGGTGCCGAGCCGCGGTAGCCGTGCTGGTAGACCATCAGTCGTCGAGATTTACGGCAGCGAATCGTGCAGCGTTGCCCTTGCGCGCGCCTGGCGGCGCTCACGCAGCGGCAGGGCAATGAGGCGGGTGCGAAGCAGAGGCCTGGCTGTGCTGCAGCGCAAGTGCCGATTTCGCCGTGCCTGCCTTTCGCAATCGAACTGTCACCCGCGCTCGGTACTGTTGCGCCGCAGCGAGTTATTGATGGGTGTGTATTTTGGCGCCAATTTTTCTACCGGCCGTCGATAAAAGACCCAATCAATGCCGAGAAAGGTGCCGTAGGCCCGCAAAGTATCGTTTGGATAGTTGCAAAGCAGCCATGGCGATGTGACACAATGCCACGGGGGAGCTAGCGACCAGCTAGAGCGAATGGATTCTCCCCGTACTTACTCGTTGTTTGGCGACGCCTCCACCGAGGTTTCGCCAGTAATTACCTGTTTGCCAACCTAATCAGAGAAGAAAACATGACTGACGCCACCGTGCAAAACGGTGCTTCGGCGACGCCTGCTTTCCTGTCCAAGGAACGCATCATCGCCAAGCCCGGTTTCAACCGCTGGCTGGTTCCGCCAGCTGCTCTCGCCATCCACCTGTGCATCGGCATGGCCTACGGGTTCTCCGTATTCTGGCTGCCGCTGTCCAAGGCCATCGGTATCACCGCGCCAGTGGCGTGTGCACCGGACATCGGTTTCTTCGAGCAGATCTTCGCCAGCAACTGCGACTGGCAGATCTCCATGCTGGGCTGGATCTACACCCTGTTCTTCGTGTTCCTGGGTTGCGCGGCTGCCGTATGGGGTGGCTGGCTGGAACACGCAGGCCCGCGTAAGGCTGGCCTGGTTTCGGCGGTGTGCTGGTGTGGTGGTCTGCTGATCTCCGCGCTGGGTATCTATACCCACCAGATCTGGCTGATGTGGGTCGGCTCCGGTGTGATCGGTGGTATCGGTCTGGGCCTGGGCTACATCTCCCCGGTATCGACGCTGATCAAGTGGTTCCCGGACAAGCGCGGCATGGCGACCGGTATGGCCATCATGGGCTTCGGTGGCGGCGCGATGGTCGGTGCTCCCCTGGCGGCAGCGCTGATGGGCCATTTCGCCAGTGAAACCAGCGTCGGCGTATGGCAGAGCTTCGTGGTCATGGCGGTGATCTACTTCATCTTTATGGTCGGTGGCGCACTGGCCTACCGCGTCCCGCCAACCGGCTGGAAGCCTGCTGGCTGGGTCGCTCCGGCTGCCAAGGCCAACAACGCGATGATCACCAAGGGCCACGTCCACGTGAACACCGCGTGGAAAACCCCGCAATTCTGGCTGGTCTGGGCGGTACTGTGCCTGAACGTATCGGCTGGTATCGGCATCATCGGCATGGCCTCGCCCATGCTGCAGGAAGTCTTCGGTGGCAAGCTGATCGGCCTGAACGTGCCATTCAGTGAACTGAATGCTGCACAGCTGGGCCAGATCGCCGCCATTGCCGCCGGCTTCACCGGCCTGCTGAGCCTGTTCAACATCGGTGGCCGCTTTTTCTGGGCATCGTTCTCCGACCTGATCGGCCGCAAGGCGACCTACTTCGTGTTCTTCGCGCTGGGCTTCACCCTGTACGCGCTGGTTCCGTGGACCGGTCACCTGGGCAGCATCGCGCTGTTCGTGTTCGCCTTCTGCCTGATCCTGTCCATGTACGGCGGCGGTTTCGCGACCGTTCCGGCTTACCTGGCCGACCTGTTCGGCACCCAGATGGTCGGTGCGATCCACGGTCGCCTGCTGACCGCCTGGGCCTTCGCCGGCGTGCTGGGCCCGGTGCTGGTCAACTACCTGCGTGAGTATCAGTTGAGCATCGGCGTCGAGCGCGCTGCCGCCTATGACATCACCCTGTACATCCTCGCTGGCCTGCTGGTGCTGGGCTTCATCTGCAACCTGCTGGTCCGCCCTGTGGATCCCAAGTACTTCATGACCGAAGCTGAACTGGCCGCTGAGCGCGCCCATGGCGAGAAATCCAAGCCGTCCGCTACCGAACTGGAGTGGGCTGCCGATCCGTCGAGCAAGCCGCTGGTGATCGCTGCCTGGCTGGCCGTGGGTCTGCCGCTGGCCTGGGGTGTCTGGATCACTCTGCAGAAGACTGCCGTACTGTTCCAGTAAACACGATCTGCTGCGCGTCGGCCCTGCGGCGTTAAAAACAGGCTCGGAATGCTCATGTACAAAAGTACATTCCGCTTCCTCGCCTGTTTTTGCCTTGCAGGGCTCTAGCTCGCGATATCGTGAGTCACATTAAGATCCCGCTGACGCCCTGCGTCAGCGGGATTTTTTATGCCTGCGATTCGGCGGCGCAGGGGCGAGCGTCTTGCCGCGTTTTAGTGCAGCTCGTGCCTTCGCGGCATTTTTGCCGGACGGCTTTATAGCTTTGCCGCTTATCAGCCTATAATGTTCGCCCTTTCGCCCAACGATTTTGTGGAGCAGGTGATGGCCGAACGTACGGCATCCGTCGAGCGCAATACCCTGGAGACCCAGATCAAGGTCTCGATCAATCTGGATGGCAGCGGCAAGGCCGGCTTCGATACCGGCGTACCGTTCTTCGAGCACATGCTCGAGCAGATCGCCCGCCACGGCCTGATCGACCTGGACATCTACTGCAAGGGCGACCTGCACATCGACGATCACCACACCGTCGAAGACGTCGGCATCACTCTCGGCCAGGCCTTCGCCAAGGCCGTCGGCGACAAGAAGGGCATGACCCGTTACGGCCACTCCTACGTGCCGCTGGACGAAGCGCTGTCGCGCGTGGTGATCGATTTCTCCGGTCGCCCCGGCCTGCAGATGCACGTACCCTTCACCCGTGCGGTGGTTGGCGGCTTCGACGTCGACCTGTTCCAGGAATTCTTCCAGGGCTTCGTCAACCACGCCCAGGTCAGCCTGCATATCGACAACCTGCGTGGGGTGAACACCCACCACCAGATCGAGACCGTGTTCAAGGCCTTCGGTCGCGCCCTGCGCATGGCGGTCGAACTCGACCCGCGCATGGCCGGGCAGATGCCGTCGACCAAGGGCGTGCTCTGATGCAGACGGTAGCCGTCATCGACTACGGCATGGGCAACCTGCATTCGGTGTCCAAGGCCCTCGAGCACGTGGGCGCTGGTCGCGTGCTGGTTACCAGCGATGCCCAGGTGATCCGCGAGGCCGATCGCGTGGTGTTTCCCGGCGTCGGCGCGATCCGCGACTGCATGGCCGAGATCCGCCGCCTGGGTTTCGACGATCTGGTACGCGAAGTCAGCCAGGATCGCCCGTTTCTCGGTATCTGCGTGGGCATGCAGGCATTGCTCGAGCGCAGCGAGGAGAACGACGGGGTCGACTGCATCGGCCTGTTCCCCGGCCAGGTGCGCTTCTTCGGCAAGGACATGGTCGAGGACGGCGAGCCGCTGAAAGTCCCCCATATGGGCTGGAACGAGGTGAGCCAGGCGGTCAAGCATCCGCTGTGGCACAACATCCCCGAGCAGGCGCGTTTCTACTTCGTGCACAGTTACTACATCGAGGCGGCCAAGGCGCAACAGGTGGTCGGCCGTGGCCATTATGGCAAGGACTTCGCCGCGGCCCTGGCCGACGGCCCGCGGTTCGCCGTGCAGTTCCACCCGGAGAAGAGCCACACCCACGGCCTGCAGCTGCTGCAGAACTTCGCCGCCTGGGATGGCCGCTGGTAGATGGCCCGGCTCAAGAGCCCGATCCTGACGCTCACGCCCGAGCAGGAAAGCGATGCGGTGCACAAGCTGCAGCGCTTTCTAGGCGAGCGTTTCGAGTTGGAACTGGGCTCTTTCGAGGTGCTGGAGCTGCTCGAACTGTTCGGCCGCGATATCGCCCCGCACTACTACAACCGAGCGATCACCGATGCACACAGTTTGCTGCGCGAGCGCTTCGAAAGCCTCGAAGTCGATCTGTGGGCGCTCGAGAAAGATTGATCCCGGCGCACGCCGGCTGAACTAGACAAGGTGCTGCAGATGCTGATTATTCCCGCTATCGACCTCAAGGACGGCGCCTGCGTGCGTCTGCGCCAGGGCCGCATGGAAGATTCCACGGTGTTCTCCGATGACCCGGTGAGCATGGCCGCCAAGTGGGTCGAGGGCGGCTGCCGCCGTCTGCACCTGGTCGACCTCAATGGCGCCTTCGAAGGCCAGCCGGTCAATGGCGAGGTGGTCACCGCCATCGCCAGGCGCTACCCGAACCTGCCGATCCAGATCGGCGGCGGCATCCGCTCGCTGGAGACCATCGAACACTACGTCAAGGCCGGCGTCAGCTACGTGATCATCGGCACCAAGGCGGTGAAGGATCCGCAGTTCGTCACCGATGCCTGCAAGGCCTTCCCGGGCAAGGTCATCGTCGGCCTGGACGCCAAGGACGGCTTCGTCGCCACCGACGGCTGGGCTGAAGTCAGCAGCGTGCAGGCCACCGACCTGGCCAAACGTTTCGAGGCCGATGGCGTCTCGGCGATCGTCTACACCGACATCGCCAAGGACGGCATGATGCAGGGCTGCAACGTCGAAGCCACCGCCGCCCTGGCCGCGGCCAGCCGCATCCCGGTGATCGCTTCCGGCGGCATCCACAACCTGGGCGATATCGAGAAGCTGCTGCTGGCCCGTTCGCCGGGCATCGTCGGCGCCATCACCGGCCGCGCGATCTACGAAGGCACCCTGGACGTGGCCGAGGCGCAGGCGTTCTGCGACCACTTCAAGAATTAAGCACGCTCTGAAGTCCTCGCCAAGCGCGCGAGCCGCTTCAGACGCAACGCCGCGGATGTGCGGCGCAGCCGGTTAGAGAGGGTTTCAGCATGGCATTGGCCAAACGCATCATCCCCTGCCTGGACGTGGACAACGGCCGCGTGGTCAAGGGCGTCAAGTTCGAGAACATCCGCGATGCCGGCGACCCGGTGGAAATCGCCCGTCGTTACGACGAACAGGGGGCCGACGAGATCACCTTCCTGGACATCACCGCCAGCGTCGATGGCCGCGATACCACGCTGCACACCGTCGAGCGCATGGCCAGCCAGGTGTTCATCCCGCTGACCGTGGGCGGCGGCGTGCGCAGCGTGACGGACATCCGCAACCTGCTCAACGCCGGTGCCGACAAGGTGTCAATCAACACCGCCGCGGTGTTCACCCCCGAGTTCGTCGGCGAGGCGGCCTCGCGCTTCGGCTCGCAGTGCATCGTGGTGGCCATCGACGCCAAGCAGGTGTCCGGCCCGGGCGAAGCACCGCGCTGGGAAATCTTCACCCACGGTGGCCGCAAGCCGACCGGCCTGGATGCCGTGCAGTGGGCGATGAAGATGGAAGGGCTGGGTGCCGGCGAGATCCTGCTCACCAGCATGGATCAGGACGGTGTGAAGAGTGGCTACGACCTGGGCGTGACCCGCGCCATCAGCGAGGCGGTGGGCATCCCGGTGATCGCTTCCGGCGGCGTCGGCAACCTGCAGCACCTGGCCGATGGCATCCTCGAAGGCAAGGCTGCCGCGGTGCTGGCGGCGAGCATCTTCCACTTCGGCGAGTACACCGTGCCCGAGGCCAAGGCCTATATGGCCAGCCGCGGAATCGTCATGCGCTGAGAGGCTGGTGCGGGCGTTGCCCCCCCAAGTTGGTGCAATTGCCCTTTTGGATGCCCGCTAATGGCGCTAAGCTAGCATCCGTGTGACAAGGATCGGGTCAAGCAAGAGCGTCTAGCTCGCCACTTCTGCCCAGCCGCCCGGTCACGCCGGGCGCTACCTTTCCGGCCGCCCGTCAACGCTTTGAATGACAGGTAGTCCAGTACATGTGCAAACGTCTGTGGTTGGCAGCGGCAAGTGCCCTGCTCTTGATGGCATCGGCGGCACGCGCCGAAATCGACCCGAACTACAACGTGGTGTTGCTGACGGAAAACTTCCCGCCGTACAACATGGCGATCAACGGCAAGAACTTCGCCCAGGAAGACAACGTTGATGGCATCGCCGTCGACGTGGTGCGTGAAATGTTCAAGCGCGCCGGGATCACGTACAGCCTGACCCTGCGCTTTCCCTGGGATCGCATCTACAAGCTCGCCCTCGAGAAGCCCGGCTACGGCGTGTTCGTGACCGCGCGGCTGCCCGAGCGCGAGACGCTGTTCAAGTGGGTCGGCCCCATCGGCCCGGACGACTGGGTGCTGCTGGCGCGCGGCGACAGCAAGCTGGTGGTGAACAACCTGCAGCAGGCCAGACAGTACCGTATTGGCGCCTACAAGGGCGACGCCATCGCCGAGCACCTCGAGAAGGAGGGCCTGCAGCCGGTGACTTCGCTGCGCGACCAGGAGAATGCCAAGAAGCTGATGGCCGGGCAGATCGACCTGTGGGCCACCGGTGACCCGGCAGGCCGCTACCTGGCGCGCCAGGAAGGCGTCAGCGGGCTGAAGACCGTGTTGCGGTTCAACAGCGCGCAGCTGTATCTGGCCCTCAACAGGGAGGTGCCGGACGAGGTGGTACAGAAGCTGCAATCGGAACTGGACAAGATGCGCGCTGAGGGGATCGTCGACAGCATTCTCAACAGCTATCTTTAGCCCTGAGCGTTCGAAGGGCACGCCAAGTCGCTGAGGGGCGCGGGCGTGGCGATGATTCGGCGTTCATGCTGCCGCGCATTCGGTGCGTAAGGCAGCCACCGCCAGGACGGTGGTGGTGCGAAGTTCGGCAGGAGGCCGCCAAGCATAATCATAACCACGTGGCGGGGACGACAGATGTTGAGCAGTTTGAAGACCATTGCACTACTCGGGCTGACCTTGATCGCTTGCACGGCCAGGGCCGAGCTGCCCGCCGATTACAAGGTGGTACTGCTGACCGAGAACTTCCCGCCATTCAACATGGCGGTGGACGACAAGAACTTCGCCCGTGACGACGGCATCGATGGCATCAATGCCGAGATCGTCCGCGAGATGTTCAAGCGTGCCGACATCAAGTACAGCCTGACCCTGCGCTTCCCCTGGGATCGCCTCTACAAGCTGACCCTCGACAAGCCCAACTACGGGCTGTTCTCCACCACCTTCACCCCCGAGCGCCAGCCGCTGTTCAAGTGGGTCGGTCCGCTGGCCAAGACCGGTTGGGTGCTGCTCTCGGCGCCGGGCAACGAGGTGACCGTGAAGAGCCTCAAGGAGGCCGGTCAATACACCATCGGCGCCTACAAGAACGACGCGGTGAGCCAGCACCTGGAAAGCCAGGGCCTGGCACCGGTCAACGCGCTGCGTGACCAGGAGAACGTCAAGAAGCTCACCAGCGGCAAGATCGACCTGTGGGCGACCACCGATCCGGTCGGCCGTTACCTGGCCAAGCAGGAGGGCGTCACGGGGCTCAATACCGTACTGCGTTTCAACGAGGCGGAGCTCTACCTGGCGCTCAACAAGGACACCCCGGACGAAGTGGTGCAGCGCCTGCAGAAGGCGCTCGACGAGATGCGTAATGACGGCTTCATCGACGAGATGACCAACAATTACTTGTGACGGTTGCCTATTCGCCGTGATCCCGCGCAGTTCACCGACCGTGTAGGAGCGCCGACCTCGGCGCGAACGATCGTGGTCTTACCACGCCCTCGGCGCTGCGGCCACCATTCGCCGCGGGTCGCGGCTCCTACGCGATCCTGTGTGGCTCACCGACCGTGAAGGAGCGCCGACCTCGGCGCGAACGATCGTGGTCTTACCACGCCCTCGGCGCTGCGGCCACCATTCGCCGCGGGTCGCGGCTCCTACGCGATCCCGTGTGGTTCACTGACCGTGTAGGAGCGCCGACCTCGGCGCGAACGATCGTGGTCTTACCACGCCCTCGGCGCTGCGGCCACCATTCGCCGCGGGTCGCGGCTCCTACGCGATCCTGTGTGGCTCACCGACCGTGAAGGAGCGCCGACCTCGGCGCGAACGATCGTGGTCTTACCACGCCCTCGGCGCTGCGGCCACCATTCGCCGCGGGTCGCGGCTCCTACGCGATCCTGTGTGGCTCACCGACCGTGTAGGAGCGCCGACCCCGGCGCCAACGATTGCGGCGTTAGCGTGCTATCGGCGTTGCGGCCACCATTCGCCGCGGGTCGCGGCTCCTACGCGATCCCGTGTGGTTCACCGACCGTGTAGGAGCGCCGACCCCGGCGCGAACGATTGCGGCGTTGGCGTGCTATCGGCGTTGCCGCGAACTATTTGCCGCGGGTCGCGGCTCCTGCGCGATCCCGTGTGGTTCACCGACCGTGTAGGAGCGCCGACCCCGGCGCGAACGATTGCGGTGTTGGCGTGCTATCGGCGTTGCCGCGGACTATTCGCCGCGGGTCGCGGCTCCTACGCGATCCCGTGTGGTTCACCGACTGTGTAGGAGCGCCGACCTCGGCGCGAACGATTTGCGGCGTTAGCGTGCTATCGGCGTTGCCGCGAACTATTTGCCGTGAGTCGGGGCTCCTACGCGATCCCGTGTGGTTCACCGACCGTGTAGGAGCGCCGACCTCGGCGCGAACGATTGCGGCGTTAGCGTGCTATCGGCGTTGCCGCCACTATTCGCCGCGGGTCGCGGCTCCTACGCGATCTCGTGCAGTTCACCGACCGTGTGGGAGCGCCGACCTCGGCGCGAATGCGGCCGGCCTTGCCGCGAGGGTGACAGCCATTCAGGCAATAAAAAGCCCCGGTGCAGTTGCCTGCGCCGGGGCTTTTCGGTGACGGCCGACGTTCAGTCGGCGCGCGTGACGTTCAGGCCCTTGAGCAGGTTCAGCGCCTGGCTCAGCTGGTAGTCGTCGTCCTGCGGGCGTGCCGGCTTGCCGGGCGCGCCCTGGCTCGGGCGATCAGCGCCGCCGTTGCCATTGCCCAGGTGGCCTTGCAGATCGGCTTCCTTGAGGGTTGGATCGTCGCTCTCGCGTGTCAGCTTGGCGCGTGCCACCTCCACGTCCGGGACGATGCCCTGGGCCTGGATGGAGCGGCCGTTGGGCGTGAAGTACAGGGCCGTGGTGATCTTCAGGGCGCGGTCGTTGTTCAGCGGCAGCACGGTCTGTACCGAGCCCTTGCCGAAGCTGTCGGTGCCCATGACGATGCCACGCTTGTGATCCTGCAGGGCGCCGGCGACGATCTCCGAGGCCGAGGCGCTGCCGCCGTTGATCAGTACCACCAGCGGCACGCCTTCGCTGGCGTCCAGCGGGTCGGCGGAGAAGCGCAGCTCCGAGTTGGGAATGCGGCCCTTGGTGTAGACGATCAGGCCCTTCTTGAGGAAGTGGTCGGCCACTTCCACGGCCGACTGCAGCACGCCGCCCGGGTTGTTGCGCAGGTCGAGCACCAGGCCGCTGAGCTTCTTGCCGTTTTCCTTGCGCAGCTTGTTCAGGGCCTTGCCGACTTCCTCGCCAGTGTTGACCTGGAACTGGGTGACGCGGATGTAGCCATAGCCCGGGTCGATCATCTGGCTGCGCACGCTGGTGACCTTGATCACCGCACGGGTCAGCTCGACGTCGAACGGCTTGCCGCCTTCGCGCACCAGGGTCAGGACGATCTTGCTGCCGGCCTTGCCGCGCATCTTCTCCACGGCTTCCATCATCGACTGGCCCTTGGTGGGTTTGCCGTCGATCTTGACGATCAGGTCGCCGGGGTGGATGCCGGCCTTGGAGGCCGGCGTGTCATCGATCGGCGAGACCACCTTGATGAAGCCGTCTTCGGTGCCCACTTCGATACCCAGGCCGCCGAATTCACCGCTGGTGCTTTCCTGCAGTTCGGCGAAGGCTTTCGGGTCGAGGTAGGCCGAATGCGGGTCGAGGTTGCTGAGCATACCCTTGATGGCGTTCTCCAGCAGTTCCTTGTCGGTGACCGGCTCGACGTAGGCGGCCTTGATGCGATCCATCACCTCGGCGAAGGTGCGCAGCTCGTCCAGGGGCAGCGGGGCTGCATTCTGGTCGGCGGCCGGCGGCGGGGTGATCGGAGCCTGGTCGGCATGCAGCACAGGTGCGCCACCGAGCAGGGCAATCGCCAGGGCCAGGGAGGTGAGGCGAGACAGATGCGGCATTCGAACTAACTCCTACGACAATGAGATGGCGCTTATCCTTGCGCCCGACACCATTGGGCCGGATCGCTGGCGCGGCCCTGCTGGCGAATCGCGAAATACAGTGCTGGGGTTTCCTGGCCGCCGCTGGTACCGACGGTGGCGATGGGGTCCCCGGCCTTGACGATGTCTCCGGCGTCCTTGAGCAGGCTCTGGTTGTGCCCGTACAGGGTCAGGTAACCGTTGCCATGGTCGAGAATGACCAGAAGCCCGGAACCGCGCAACCAGTCTGCGAACACCACGCGACCGCCATGCACGGCGCGTACCTGGCTGCCGGCGGTGGCGCCTATCAGTACGCCATCCCACTTAGTCCGAGCGTCTTCGCCCCGTGGGGTTCCATATCTTGCAACGAGGCGGCCGTTGACGGGCCAGGGCAGCTTGCCCTTGGCGTTGGCGAACGGGCCGCCGTAGGTGGCGCCGGAGCTGACCAGTGGACCGCTTTCGGTGCGCTTGCCGGTGGCTGCCGGTGCGCTGGGCTTCTCGCGCGCCGCGGCCAGTTCGCGCTGGCGCTGCGCCTCGGCTTCACGGGCCTGGCGGGCGAGGGTCTGCTCGATGGTCTTGAGCACGCGGCCGAGTTCGGCCTGCTCCTGCTCGCGGGCCTTGAGGCGCTGATCGCGGGCGGCGTAGTCCTTGTTCAGCTTGGCCAGCGCCTGCTGACGCTCCTTGCGCACCTCGGCGAGCTGGGCGCTGCGGCTGTCCAGCTCGCCCTTCTGGGCCTGCAGCTGCTGCTGGTGATGGCTGATGTCCTGCTCGACGTTGGCCAGTTGGCGCAGCGTCTCGTTGAAGGCCGTCAGTTGGGCCATGCGTGCTTCGGCGAGGTAATCGTAGTAGGTCAGGGTGCGGGAGAATTTTTCCGGGTTCTGCTGGTTGAGCAGCAGCTTGATGTACTCCTGACGCCCGCCTTGATAGGCCGCGCGGGCCTGGATGCCGATCAGCCGTTGCTGTTCAAGGCGCGCGCCCTGGAGTTTTTTTTTCTCCTGATCGAGGCGCTTGAGCTCTTCTTCGCTTTCCTGCAGCTCTTCGCGCAGGCCCTTGACCTGGTTCTCCAGCTCGCCCATCTCGGTTTCGGTGGTCTTGAGCTGTTTCTGCACGCCGGACTTTTCCTGCTGCAGTTGCTCCAGCAGTTTCTTCAATTCGGCGACGTCGGCGCGTGCCGCATCCAGCTGCTTTTGCGTGTCGGCTTTCTGATCGGCGAAAGCCGGTGCCAGCAGGCTGGTCATGAGGATAAAGGTGAGGACACGGAGCATGGTGCAGGCGGTACCTGGCGGGGAACCGGCTTAGTATGCCCTTGGTTCCGGGTAAAAAAAACGTTCTGATCGCGAATGGCGACCCGAGGTGGCCGGCGCACGACCGGTGGGGCAGCGCGGTTGTGCCGCCCCGTGCACCCGGTCGGGTCGCGCCTGGGGCTCAGCCGAGCGTGACGATGCTGGTGCCGGTCATTTCCTCTGGAATCGGCAGGCCCATCAGGGTCAGCAGGGTGGGCGCCACGTCGGCCAGCACGCCGCCCTCGCGGATGCTCACCTGGCGCTTGCCGACGTAGATGAAGGGGACCGGCTCGCAGGTGTGCGCGGTGTGCGCCTGGCCGGTGCATTCGTCCTGCATCTGCTCGACGTTGCCATGGTCGGCGGTGATCAGCGCTTCGCCACCGACCTTGTCCAGCGCCTCGACGATGCGGCCCATGCAGGTGTCCAGGCATTCCACCGCCGCGACGGCGGCCTCGAACACGCCGGTGTGGCCGACCATGTCGCCGTTGGCGTAGTTGACCACGATCACATCGAAGCGCTGGTTCTCGATGGCGTCGACGATCTTGTCGGTCACCTCGGGCGCGTTCATCTGGGGCTGCAGGTCGTAGGTGGCGACGTTCGGCGAGGGGATCAGGATGCGCTCTTCGCCCGGGAACGGCTCTTCACGGCCGCCGGAGAAGAAGAAGGTGACATGGGCGTATTTCTCGGTCTCGGCGATGCGCAGCTGGGTCTTGCCGTTGTTGGCCAGGTACTCGCCGAACACGTTGACCAGCGGCTCGGGCTTGAAGGCGCTGGGCGTGTCGATGCTCGCCGCGTACTGGGTGAGCATGATGAAGCCGGCGGTCTGCGGTACGCGGGCGCGTTCGAAGGCATCGAAGCCCGGCTCGACGAAGGCGCGGGTCAGTTCGCGGGCACGGTCGGCGCGGAAGTTCATGAACACCACGGCGTCGCCGTCCTCGACCCGTACCGGTTCGCCGATGCGGGTGGCTTTCACGAACTCGTCGCTTTCCTCGCGAGCATAGGCGGCTTGCAGGCCGGCCAGGGCGGTGTCGGCCTGGTACTGGCTCTGGCCGTCGGCGATCAGGTTGTAGGCCTGGGCCACGCGGTCCCAGCGGTTGTCACGGTCCATGGCGAAGTAACGGCCGATCAGCGAGGCGATGCGGCCCTTGCCGAGCCTGGCGAAGGTGGCGTCGAGCAGTTCGATGGAGCTCTGGGCGCTTTTCGGCGCGGTGTCGCGGCCATCGAGAAAGGCGTGCAGGTAGATCTTCTCGGCACCGCGGCGCGCCGCCAGTTCGGCCATGGCCACCAGGTGGTCCTGGTGGCTGTGCACGCCGCCGTCGGACAGCAGGCCGAGGATGTGCACGGCCTTGCCGGCGCCGACCGCTTTATCCACAGCGCCAGTGATCGCCGGGTTCTCGAAGAACTCGCCGTCGCGGATCGCCTTGGTCACCCGGGTGAAGTCCTGGTACACCACGCGGCCGGCACCCAGGTTCATGTGGCCGACCTCGGAGTTGCCCATCTGCCCGTCCGGCAGGCCGACGTCCATGCCACTGCCGGAAATCAGCCCGTGGGGCTGGGTGGCACGCAGGCGGTCGTAGACCGGCGTGTTGGCGGCGAAAATGGCGTTGTGCTCGGGAGTATCGCTGTGGCCGAAGCCGTCGAGAATGACCAGAACCAGGGGTTTGGGCGCTGCGCTCATACGGGGCTCGCTCTGCTGGGGGACGCAATGAAGGCCGGCGTCGGGCGCATGCTCGCCCGCGGCGGTCCGGAGGCGGTCGCCCCGGGAGGCGACCCACTGAAATCGGTCTGACATTCTACGACCCCGAAAAGATCCCGTCACCGCCGTGCGGCCTTTGGTGGACTCACCGGGCTGTGTATACTGGCCGGCATTTTACCGTCCCGGAACCGCGTGATGCTTGCCAACCTCATTGAATTCGCCACCAACCACTTCATCCTCAGCGGCCTGTTCGTCATCATTCTTTCGCTGCTGATCTTCACCGAACTGAGCAAGGGCGGCAAAAGCCTGAGCAGCCGTGAGGTGACGGCGCTGATCAATCGCGACGAAGGCGTGGTGGTCGACATTCGCAGCAAGAAGGATTTCGACACCGGCCATATCGTCGGTGCCCTGAACATCCCCAACGACAAGCTGGCCTCGCGCCTGGCCGAACTCGAGAAGCACAAGGCCAAGACCATCATCGTCGTCGACGCCCTGGGTCAGCAGGCCGGCACCGCCGCCCGCGAACTGCAGAAGGCCGGTTTCACCGCCGCGCGTCTGGGCGGCGGCATCGCTACCTGGCGTGGCGACAACCTGCCCGTGGTGAAGTGACATGGCCAAGGTCGTCATCTACTCCAGCGACTGGTGCCCCTACTGCATCCGTGCCAAGCAGCTGTTGAACAGCAAAAGCGTGTCGTTCGACGAGATCCGTGTCGACGGCAAGCCGGACGTGCGCGCCGAAATGACGCGCAAGGCCGGCCGCACTTCGGTGCCGCAGATATGGATCGGTGAGACCCATGTGGGCGGTTGCGACGATCTGTTTGCCCTGGAGCGGGCCGGCAAGCTCGACGCACTGCTCAACGCCTGATTTCCCTTTAAGTCCTACAGCAGAAGGCTTTGCCCCATGACCGAACAAGCTAACGGCGCCGCCCAAGGCGAACAGACTCCTCAGTTCTCCCTGCAGCGCATCTACGTGCGTGACCTGTCCTTCGAAGCGCCGAAGAGCCCCGAGATCTTCCGGCAGGAGTGGACGCCGAGCGTCTCGATGGACCTCAATACCCGCCAGAAAGCCCTGGAAGGCGACTTCCACGAAGTGGTGCTGACCCTGTCGGTGACCGTGAAGAATGGCGAAGAAACCGCCTTCATCGCCGAAGTGCAGCAGGCCGGCATCTTCCTGATCAAGGGCCTGGACGCCGCTTCCATGAGCCACACCCTGGGCGCGTTCTGCCCGAACATCCTGTTCCCGTATGCCCGCGAAACCCTGGACAGCCTGGTGGTACGCGGCTCGTTCCCGGCGCTGATGCTGGCCCCGGTGAACTTCGACGCCCTGTACGCCCAGGAGCTGCAGCGCCAGCAGGCCAACTGAGCCCGCGACCTGCGCAAAAAACGCCCTTCGGGGCGTTTTTTATTGGTCTGGATTCGTAGCCCGCGGTTGAGCGCCGTGATACCCAGGTTGCCGTTCCCGGGTTTCGCTGCGCTCTACGCCGGGCTAGCTGCAGCGCTTGTCAGCTCATGGCGAAACCCTGCTGGCGCCAGGCCTCGTAGACGGCCACGGCCACGGTGTTGGACAGGTTCAGGCTGCGGCAGCCGTCACGCATCGGCAGGCGTACGCGCTGCGATTCGGGCAGGGCATCGCGGATCTCGGCCGGCAGGCCGCGGCTTTCCGGGCCGAACAGAAAGGCGTCGCCCGGCTGGTAGGCCACTTCATGGAAGGGTTGCGAGCCCTTGGTGGTGAAAGCGAATACCCGCGGCTGGCCGAGGCTCTCCAGGCAGGCCTCCAGGCTGACGTGGCGCTTGAGCGGCGCATACTCGTGGTAATCCAGCCCGGCGCGGCGCAGGCGCTTGTCGTCCAGTTCGAAACCCAGCGGCTCGACCAGGTGCAGGTGGCAGCCGCTGTTGGCGCAAAGCCTGATAACGTTGCCGGTGTTGGGCGGAATTTCCGGTTGAAAAAGGATTACATGAAACATGCACGGCTCCAGGCCAGAAGACGGGCGCCATTCTACGCCGGATAAGCCGCCAAGGCCGCGTCCCTGGGTGCGGGTGATCGGCTCGCTGGCGATCTTCGGTTTCCTGGTAGGCCTGATGATCGGCCGGCTGTTCCACCCGGACGCCATGCACCTCAAGGACGTCGAGGTTCAGGACGACCGCTTGTTGCTGTGGTTCAACGTCGAGCCGCAGGTGCAGGTCAGCGATGCCCATGGCACCTTTGCGCTGCGCTTCGAGGGGCTGGGCCGTGAGCGCCAGGGCCAGTTGCAGATCGCCGGGCGCGCCGCCAACTGGCGTGTGGTGCGCGAAGGACGAGAGCTGGAGGTGCGTGTGGTGGCGGCTCGCCCGTTGCACGCTGAACTGGATGCCGAGAAGGTCGAAGGCCGCTGGCGCCTGACGGTTCGTCTGGCGCCGCGCTAGGAAGAAAAGAGGGAGGTCCCGGCCTGCCTGTACCAGGGCTCCCGAAGAAAAGGGGGATTATCTGATCTGCCTGTATCAGAGTCCCCGAAGAAAGAAGGGAGGTCCCGGCCTGCCTGTACCGAGGCTCCCAAAGAAAGAGGGGAATCCCCGGCCTGCCTGTACCAAGGTCCCCGAAACTGGGTTGTCAGTACCATTGCAGGGGGCGTGCCAGCTTTCGTTAATTCGCTGCAGGGCTTGTGGTTGCTGGGCTGTAGCGGTTTCGCTCAGAATCTTGGCGTTATGGCGGGCCGCCGCGGATGTTCCGCTCGGGTGCATGGGCGCACCTGTTGTGCGCTGATGGCGTGCATTCTTCGGTTAGAAGGAAGGGCCAGATTTGCATGCGGCACTAATAATGTGGGAGCGCGCCATGCGCGCGAATGACGGCGTGGGCGACACAGGCCTTGATGAATCAACGCGGTGGCCAGTTCCCGCTGGTATCGGCGGTGACTGTATCGCGGGCATGGCCTAGGTGTGTAAACCCAGTACGTTGTTCAGTGGCAATGGAGCCCGACTAATTGGCGGTTTGTAGTTAAGACTGCTATGCGGCCTGTGCCAGTTGTAGTGATGCAGCCAGGCAGGCAAATGTCTGGCTCGTTGCTCGGAGCTGTCATAGCTGCGTGCATAGGCCCACTCACGCAGGCTTGTCTGAATGAAGCGCTCGGCCTTGCCGTTCGTTCTCGGTGTGTAGGGTTTGGTGCGGATGTGCTTAAGTCCGAGCCGAGCGCATAAGCGCCGAAACGAATGAGAGCGGTAGCAGGCGCCATTGTCTGTCATGAGGCGTTTGAAGCGGATGCCTAACCCCCGGTAGTAACGCAACGCCCGCAACAAGGCTCGACAAGCGCTACCGCCGCGCTCATCTGGGTGCAGGGTAGTGAAGGCCAGCCGGGACGCATCATCAATGGCCACATGCACGAACTCCCAGCCAGCACCATCGGAGCCCTGCAGACGATCGCCCGTAACTCGGTGCCCTGGTCTCCAGAATCGGCCCAGCTTCTTGATGTCCAGGTGCAGGAGATCGCCGGCGTTGGGGTATTCGTAGCGCACTACTACAGGGGCGGGCTCTAGCTCGGCTAACCGATGAAAGCCAGCTTGTTTGAGACGGCGCGCAACTGTACTGACGGCCACGCCGAGTGCTTGAGCGATCTGTCGGTAGGTATGGCGAGATTGGCGTAGTTGGATCAATTGTGCGATCAGATCGACTGCCGTCTCGTGAGGGCATGAATGCGGACGTGATGAACGATCCATCAGACCGGCCTCGCCCTCCTCACGAAAGCGCCTGAGCCACTTGTAGGCTGTGCGGACACTGACTCCTGCGGCTTGTGCGGCATCCTCGACACGTAGCCCATTGAGCATGCGTTGTACAAGAAGGGCTCGACCTCGAGGGGTAAGACGGGCATGTTTATGCAGGTTCATCCGGGGCTCCTGGAAGGCTGTGTTGGTCGCGCTTCCAGAATTCCGGGAACGCCCCGGATGAACAACCTACTGAGAGATCACACCTAGGCGTCCCCGCCCGCTCCCACAACCACGTCTGCAGTGCGGTAGCCCATGCCGAGCGCAGCGACACCCGGGGCTTCCTGGGTTTCGCGCTGCTCAACCGCAGGCTACGGGCGCATTGGACAATAATGCTGAGCGCCCATAAAAAACGCCGCGCCCTGTTCGGGGCGCGGCGTCCTGGTGTTGCCGGTGCGGCTTAGTTGTCGTCGCTGTCGTCGTCTTCGCCGCCGCCAACGTTCATGCCCAGCTCCTTGATCTTGCGGGTCAGGGTGTTGCGCCCCCAGCCGAGCAGCAGCGCGGCGTCGCGGCGGCGGCCGGCGGTGTGCTTGAGGGCGGTTTCGATCATGATCCGTTCGAAGGCCGGCACCGCGGTGTCGAGCAGGTTCGACTGGCCGCGACCCAGGGCCTGGTCGGCCCACTGGCGCAGCGCCTGTTCCCAGTTGCTGACCGGTGCGTTGTCCTGGGGCTGCACCAGCAGTTCCGGCGGCAGGTCATCGACATGCACTTCGCGACCCGAGGCCATCACGGTGATCCACCGGCAGGTATTCTCCAGCTGGCGCACGTTGCCGGGCCACTGCAGTTGCTGCAGGTAATCCTCGGTCTCGCTCTTGAGCAGCTTGGGCTCGACCGACAGCTCCGTGGCCGCGCGGCTGAGGAAGTGGCGGGCGAGGGTGGGGATGTCTTCGCGGCGGTCCGACAGGCGCGGGATATGGATACGGATCACGTTGAGGCGGTGGAACAGGTCTTCGCGAAACTTGCCGGCGGTCACCAGGCTTTCCAGGTTCTGGTGGGTGGCGGCGATGATCCTCACGTCCACCTTGACCGGCGTATGGCCGCCGACCCGGTAGAACTCACCGTCGGCCAGCACGCGCAGCAGGCGGGTCTGGGTATCGGCCGGCATGTCGCCGATCTCGTCGAGGAACAGGGTGCCGCCGTCGGCCTGTTCGAAGCGCCCACGACGCTGGTTGGCCGCGCCGGTGAAGGCGCCTTTCTCGTGGCCGAACAGCTCGGATTCCATCAGGTCCTTGGGGATGGCCGCCATGTTCAGCGCGATGAACGGCGAGGCCGCCCGCGGGCTGTGGCGATGCAGGGCATGGGCGACCAGCTCTTTACCCGTACCCGATTCGCCGTTGATCAATACGGTGATATTGGAATGGCTGAGGCGGCCGATGGCGCGGAACACCTCCTGCATCGCCGGCGCTTCACCGATGATCTCCGGGGTGCGCGCCTGGGCGGCCGGCACGTGCAGGCCCTGCTGCTCCTTGGCATGCTGGTTGGCACGCTTGACCAGCGACACCGCTTCGTCGACGTCGAAGGGCTTGGGCAGGTATTCGAAGGCACCGCCCTGGTACGACGCCACGGCGCTGTCCAGGTCGGAATGGGCGGTCATGATGATCACCGGAAGGCGCGGGTGCATTTCGCGGATGCTCGACAGCAGCTCCAGGCCACTGGAGCCGGGCATGCGGATATCGGAAATGATCACGTCCGGTTGCTGACGGGCGAGGCGGCCCAGCACGCCATCGGCGCTGTCGAAGCTCTGGGTGCTCATGCCCTCCTGTTGCAGGGCCTTTTCCAGGACCCAGCGGATGGAGCGGTCGTCGTCAACGATCCATACGGTTTCACTGCGGCTCATGTCGGAGTTGCTCCTTGTTCCAGCGGCAGAAAGATCGAGAACACGGTTTGCCCGGGATGGCTCTCGCATTCGATCAGGCCTTGATGCTGACTGATGATGTTCTGGGTAATCGCCAGGCCCAGGCCGGTGCCGTCGGCACGCCCGCTGACCATGGGATAGAAGATGGTTTCCTGCAGTTCCGGCGGGATGCCCGGGCCGTTGTCGATGATCTCGATCTTGGTCACCAGGCGGTGGCGGATGTAGCCGATGGTGAACTGACGCAGGGTGCGCGTGCGCAGGGTGATGCGGCCCGGACGCAGCTCGGGTTTGGCGGCCAGCGCCTGCATGGCGTTGCGCACGATGTTGAGCACGGCCTGAATCATCTGCTCGCGGTCGATGATCAGGTCGGGAATGCTCGGATCGTAGTCGCGTACCAGCACCACGCTGCCCTGGCTTTCCGCTTCCACCAGGCTGGCGACACGCTCGAGCACCTCGTGCACGTTGGTGATCGCCAGGGACGGCAGTTTGTTGGAGCCGAGCATGCGGTCGACCAGGTTACGCAGGCGGTCGGACTCCTCGATGATCACGTTGGTGTAGTCCTTGAGGCTTTCTTCCGGCAGCTCGCGGGCCAGCAACTGGGCGGCGCCACGAATGCCGCCCAGGGGGTTCTTGATCTCGTGGGCCAGGCCGCGCACCAGCAGCTTGGTGGTTTCCTGCTTGGACAGCTGGGCCTCTTCCTTGGTGATGCGCAGCAGCCGGTCGCGGGGGTGCACCTCGAGCAGCAACATGGTTTCGCCGCGGCTGAGTATCGGCGTCACCGCGTAGTCGACGGTCAGGCTCTGGCCGGTCTGGGTGGTCAGCACCGCCTCGCGCTTGTTGAACGGATGCGCCTCGGCCACCGCCTGGCGCAGCGCACCGAGGGCCTCGCGGGTTTCGGTGAACAGTTCGCTGATGAACTGGCCATGGCTGCGCTGGCCGCTGACCGCCAGGAGCATTTCCGCAGCGGGGTTCATGTATTCCAGGCGCAGGTCGGCGTTGAGCAACAGGGTCGCCGTGGTCAGGTTGTCGAGCAGCAGGCGGTGCAGCGCGTCGTTGATGATCATCGTGCTGCGCCCATCGGTGTGCAGGGTGCCTGGGGCACGGCAGGGCCGTTGTCTGGCAACGTGGCGCAGCGCGGCAAGTCTCGTTGCGGATGTGGGCCAGCCAAAAGTCGTTCCTCGTGCGGTGGGGGCAGAAGGGCCGGCGGACAGGAACCTGGTCCTGTTCGCGGCAGTGACGGAGAAAATGCAAGAAGCAAACCAAAGCCCCGCAAAGAAGCGCAGGCGGCGATAAAACCCCGGATTCGGCTTCTTTTCGGCGCAACGGCCCTGGTGGGCGTGTGCCAATTTGGGACGAGTATAGAAATCGGTGCGCCGATGCGCACCTTAATGGTGCGGATGGGGGCGAGTGAATCCAGGGCCGGGTAGACCTGGAGCCTGCTTACGATCTTTCAGGCGAGATTGAAGAGGCAGCTACAAGGCAAGAGCAGCCTTTTGCCGCTCCACTGTGGGAACGGGCGGGGACGCCCAGTCCATGACCGTGATTTTTTCGCGGGCATGGCCCGCTCCCACAGATAATCACCAGTCCATCCTATGGGAGCGACCGGCCGCTCCCCGCCACGTTGCAGGCAAAGCGCAGCCGTCGAGCCGAAAGATCGTCAACAGGTGTCAAAGGAAGGGCAGGATGCTGATGATGCCTTTGTCTTCTTCCTTGGGCTTGTCTTCGATCGGGCACTCGGGGCGCACGCCGTAATCGTCCTTCTCGCAGGGGCGCACCTTGCGCTTCTGGGCCAGGGACACGCGCTTCATGTGGAAGGGCTGGCTGGGCGTGCGTTCGACAATGATGCCGCCTTCGGTAATGATCTCCACGGCGATCTGGTGAGTGCCGCGGTCGATGTTCTCCAGGGGAAACACCGGGCTGCGCCCGACGTTGCCGTAGGGCTGGCCGTCGAGCAGCAGGCGGTAGCTGTGGCCGGGGTGCAGCGCCGGCTCGGCATTGACGGTGACGATCAGGTTGCCGGCATTGTCGTTGATGGTCACGTCGGGCTGCGGAATGGTGATCCGCAGCAGCTCGTAACTGAGGATCGGCCCGGCGGGGGCAGCAGGGGCTGGAGGTGGCGACAGGCGCCGAGTCGGTGGCTCGATGCGATTGGAGGGCGCCATCTGCACCGGCGTGGCATTGCCGTCGCGCGGGCTGTCGGTGAATACCCGGTTACCCTCGGCGTCCACGTAGGTGTAGACCTGGGCAACGCTTGGCAGGGCGATCAGCAGCAGGGCGAGGAGCAGCGTGCGCATGGTGCTCAGTTACCCCGGGCCGGGCTGTTGGTGCTGACCCGCTGCACCGTGAAGGTGCGCGTCTCGCTCTGCTGGACGATATGCTTGCCCTGCATCACGGCTACCGCCAGGCTGTGCTCGCCGCGGTCGACTTCGGTGAGCTGCAGGCGCGGCACGTTGCTCGGCTGCCCGTAGGGTTTGCCATCGAGCAACAGGCGCAGGGTATGCCCGGGGCCCAGGCGTGGTTCGATGGTCACGCCCACGGAAAAGGTGCCGTTGTTGGCGCGCAGCGCTTCCTCGTCCGGCAGGTCGCGCAGTTCGAGAATCTGGTAGGGGTTCTGCGGCAGTTCGCTCAGGCGCGGTTCGCTCGGGCTGGTGGTGGTCGGCGTCGGCTCGGTAGTGTTGATCGGCTTGAGCTCGACGCTCTCGGCCTGGGTGCCTTCCGGCGGCTGGTTGGTGAATACCGTGTTGCCGTTGGCGTCGGTGTATTTGTAGATCTGCGCGCTGACCGGCAGGGCCAGGATCAGCAGCAGGCAAGCGAGCATGCGGCGCATCGGGCCGGTCTCCCCGTTGAGTGATAGCGTTAGCGTTGCACCACCATCGCCTGCTGGCAAGCGCGCTACGCCAGGGATTTGCACTGGCGCCGAAAATAGCCGGCATAAAAATGACCGAAGCCATTTTCAACCTGGCCTGCCACGGTCCGCAGATGGCAGGCATAAAAAAACCTCCCCGGCAGAACCGGGGAGGTTTCGGTCACGCTGCCTTAGACGCTGTAGTACAGGTCGTATTCCAGCGGGTGTACGAAGGTGCGTACCTTGATTTCTTCTTCCGACTTCAGCTCGATGTAGGCATCGATGAAGTCGTCGGAGAACACACCGCCCTTGGTCAGGAACGCGCGGCCCTTGTCCAGCTCTTCCAGGGCTTCTTTCAGGCTGCCGCACACCTGCGGGATCAGCTTGCCTTCTTCCGGCGGCAGGTCGTACAGGTTCTTGTCGGCGGCATCGCCAGGGTGGATCTTGTTCTGGATGCCGTCGATACCGGCCATCAGCAGTGCTGCGAAGGCCAGGTAGGGGTTGGCAGCCGGATCCGGGAAGCGCGCTTCGATACGGCGGGCTTTCGGGCTCGACACGTACGGGATGCGGATCGAAGCGGAGCGGTTGCGCGCCGAGTAGGCCAGCATGACCGGGGCTTCGAAGCCAGGTACCAGGCGCTTGTAGGAGTTGGTCGACGGGTTGGTGAAGCCGTTCAGGGCCTTACCGTGCTTGATGATGCCGCCGATGAAGTACAGGGCAGTCTCGGACAGACCGGCATAGCCTTCGCCTGCGAAGGTGTTCTTGCCGTCCTTGGAGATCGACATGTGGACGTGCATGCCCGAACCGTTGTCGCCGTACAAGGGCTTGGGCATGAAGGTGGCGGTCTTGCCATAGGCGTCGGCCACGTTGTGTACGCAGTACTTGAGGGTCTGAACTTCGTCAGCCTTGGCGACCAGGGTGTTGAACTTCACGCCGATTTCGTTCTGACCGGCAGTGGCCACTTCGTGGTGGTGCACTTCGACGACCAGGCCCATCTCTTCCATGGCATTACACATGGCAGTACGGATTTCGTGGTCGTGGTCGCACGGCGGAACCGGGAAGTAACCACCTTTGACGGCTGGACGGTGGCCCTTGTTGCCGCCTTCCACGTCCTGGTCGGTCATCCAGGAGCCTTGCTCGGAGTAGATCTTGAACATCGAGCCGGAGATGTCGGACTTGAACTTCACTTCGTCGAAGATGAAGAACTCGGGCTCCGGGCCCACGAATACGGTGTCACCCAGGCCGGTGCCCTTGAGGAACTCTTCGGCACGCTTGGCGATGGAGCGCGGGTCGCGGTCGTAGCCTTGCATGGTGCTCGGCTCGATGATGTCGCAGACCAGGATCAGGGTCGGCTCTTCGGTGAACGGATCCAGCACGGCGGTTTCGTCGACCGGCATCAGGATCATGTCGGAGGCTTCGATGCCTTTCCAGCCATGGATGGAGGAGCCGTCGAACATCTTGCCGTGCTCGAAGAAGTCTTCGTCCAGGGCGTCACGGGCCGGCATGGTCACGTGGTGCTGCTTACCTTTGGTATCGGTGAAGCGCAGGTCTACCCACTTCACGTCGTGTTCTTTGATCAGTTGAACAGCCTTAGACATGTTGTCCTCCAGGTGGATAGGGTCTTCGTTGACCCTTCTTTGAGTTCGTGACGCCGGGCCAGATAGTCTGCCAGGACACCCTGCCTCACAAGGGAGCAATATGCATGCCAGTGCCCCGTGATGGACGCGTGCCCTGAAAATCAGCGCTGTAGCGGGTATTGATGCCACAAAACGAATCGTCTAGGCCCTTTATTGGTGCGATTTGGAGGGTTTGTGTTCAGTTTTGGTGCGATGACAGATTGTTTGCGGATTTTTGATCAAAGGTTGAGCAATTTCCTTTATAATCCGCGCCCCTGTTTTTCAGGCTCTGGCCCCCGACATTTGCTCCCATGAAACTGATCGTCAAAGTCTTCCCGGAAATCACCATCAAGAGCCCGCCGGTTCGCAAGAACTTCATCCGGCAGTTGGCCAAGAACATCCGCGTGGTGTTGCGTGATCTCGACCCGCAGCTGCAGGTCACCGGTGTCTGGGACAATCTGGAAGTGAAGACCGAGGTGGCCGAGCCCAAGGTCTTGCAGGAAATCATCGAGCGCCTGAGCTGCGTGCCGGGCATCGTTCACTTCCTGCAGATCGACGAATACCCGCTCGGCGACTTCGACGATATCGTCGCCAAGTGCAAGCTGCATTATGGCGAACTGCTGAACGGCAAGATCTTCTCGGTGCGTTGCAAGCGCGGCGGCCGCCACGCCTTCTCCTCCATCGACGTGGAACGCTACGTCGGCAGCCAGCTGCGCCAGCAGTGTGGCGCCGCCGGTATCGACCTGAAGAAGCCCCAGGTCGAGGTGCGCATCGAGATCCGCGACCAGCGCCTGTACGTCATACATCACCAGCATCCCGGCCTGGGCGGTTACCCCCTCGGCTCGCTGGAGCAGACCCTGGTACTGATGAGCGGTGGTTTCGACTCCACCGTGGCGGCCTACCAGATCATGCGCCGCGGCCTGATGAGCCACTTCTGCTTCTTCAACCTCGGCGGCCGTGCCCACGAGCTGGGGGTGATGGAAGTCGCCCACTACCTGTGGAAGAAGTACGGCAGCAGCCAGCGCGTGCTGTTCATCAGCGTGCCGTTCGAAGAAGTGCTCGGCGAGATTCTCGGCAAGGTCGACAACAGCTACATGGGCGTGACCCTCAAGCGCATGATGCTGCGCGCCGCCAGCCGCCTGGCCGAGCGCCTGCAGATCGACGCCCTGGTGACCGGCGAGGCGATCAGCCAGGTGTCCAGCCAGACCCTGCCGAACCTCTCGGTGATCGACTCGGTCACCGACAAGCTGGTGCTGCGCCCGCTGATCACCAGCCACAAGCAGGACATCATCGATACCGCGGAGCAGATCGGCACCGCCGAGTTCGCCCGCCACATGCCCGAATACTGTGGCGTGATCTCGGTGAACCCGACCACCAAGGCCAAGCCCCACCGCGTCGTCCATGAAGAAGAACAGTTCGACATGGCGATTCTCGAGCGCGCCCTCGAGCGCGCGCGCCTGATCGCCATCGACCGGGTGATCGAGGAGCTGGGTCAGGACGTGCAGGTCGAGGAAGTCACTGATGCGCTGCCCGGCCACGTGGTGATCGACATTCGCCACCCCGACCAGGCCGAAGACCAGCCGCTGGAGATCGAGGGTGTGGAAGTCCAGGCGCTGCCGTTCTACGCCATCAACAACCGTTTCAAGGAGCTGGACGAGAACCGCCAGTACCTCCTTTATTGCGACAGGGGCGTGATGAGCCGCCTGCATGCCCATCACCTGCTGAGCGAGGGGCATGCCAATGTGCGCGTTTATCGTCCGGCATAAGACGCCCGGGCTCAATGGCGGCAGTATCCGCCATCGCCCTCCCGACCCGATTGGCGGCGAGTTTGCCGCCACACAGCGTTAACAGACTGCCTTTACCCTTAATCCCGATTTTTCGCGTTGGGCCCTTGAAGCAACTGCCGGGTAGCCCGACCCAACCTACGAGACCACTACTGTGATCGAGAATCTACGCAACATCGCCATCATCGCCCACGTTGACCATGGCAAGACCACCCTGGTCGACGCCCTGCTGCGTCAGTCCGGCACCCTGGAGCGCAGCGAGCTCAACGACGAGCGCGTGATGGACAGCAACGACCAGGAAAAAGAGCGCGGCATCACCATTCTGGCCAAGAACACCGCCATCAAGTGGAACGACTACCGCATCAACATCGTCGACACCCCCGGCCACGCCGACTTCGGCGGTGAAGTAGAGCGCGTGATGTCGATGGTCGACTCCGTACTGCTGGTCGTCGACGCCCAGGACGGCCCGATGCCGCAAACCCGCTTCGTGACCAAGAAGGCGTTCGAAGCCGGCCTGCGTCCGATCGTGGTGATCAACAAGATCGACCGTCCGGGCGCGCGTCCTGACTGGGTCATGGACCAGATCTTCGACCTGTTCGACAACCTCGGTGCCACCGAAGAGCAGCTGGACTTCCAGGTGGTCTACGCCTCGGCCCTGAACGGCATCGCGGGTCTGGACCACACCGACATGGCCGAAGACCTGACCCCGCTGTACCAGGCCATCGTCGACCACGTTCCTGCGCCGAACGTCGACATCGACGGCCCCTTCCAGATGCAGATCTCGGCACTGGACTACAACAGCTTCCTGGGCATCATCGGTGTTGGCCGTATCGCCCGTGGTCGCGTCAAGCCGAACACCCCGGTCACCGCCATCGACACCGAAGGCAAGAAGCGTAACGGCCGTATCCTCAAGCTGATGGGCCACCACGGTCTGCACCGTGTGGACGTCGAAGAAGCCACCGCCGGCGACATCGTCTGCGTCAGCGGCATGGACGAGCTGTTCATCTCCGACACCCTATGCGACCAGAACAACGTCGAGGCCATGAAGCCGCTGACCGTCGACGAGCCGACCGTTTCCATGACCTTCCAGGTCAACGATTCGCCGTTCTGCGGCAAGGAAGGCAAGTTCGTCACCAGCCGCAACATCAAGGAGCGTCTGGACAAGGAGCTGCTGTACAACGTTGCCCTGCGCGTCGAGGAAGGCGACTCGGCCGACAAGTTCAAGGTCTCGGGCCGCGGTGAACTGCACCTGTCGGTACTGATCGAGAACATGCGCCGCGAAGGCTTCGAAATGGGCGTTGGTCGTCCGGAAGTGATCATCCGTGAAGTGGGCGGCGTGAAACACGAGCCGTACGAGAACGTCACCATCGACATCCCGGAAGAATCCCAGGGCAAGGTCATGGAAGAAATGGGTCTGCGTAAGGGCGACCTGAGCAACATGGTGCCGGACGGCAAGGGTCGCGTACGCCTGGAGTACAACATCCCGGCTCGCGGTCTGATCGGCTTCCGTAACGCCTTCCTGACCCTGACCAACGGTGCAGGCATCCTGACCTCGATCTTCGACCGTTACGACGTGATGAAGTCGGGCCACATGTCCGGCCGCCAGAACGGCGTACTGGTATCGATCGATACCGGCAAGGCGCTGACCTACTCCCTGGAAACCCTGCAGGCGCGCGGCAAGCTGTTCGTCGAGCACGGCCAGGAAGTCTACAACGGTCAGATCATCGGCCTGAACAGCCGTGACAACGACCTGGGCGTCAACCCAACCAAAGGCAAGAAGCTCGACAACATGCGCGCTTCGGGCAAGGACGAAACCATCGCCCTGGTGCCGCCGGTTCGCTTCACTCTGGAGCAGGCCCTGGAATTCATCCAGGACGACGAGCTCTGCGAAGTCACGCCGAAGTCGATCCGTCTGCGCAAGAAGATCCTCGACGAGGGCGAGCGCACCCGCGCTGCCAAGAAAGCCAAGAACTGATCCCGTTCTAGCTGACTAGAAAGCCCCCGCCGGCGTGAGCCTGCGGGGGCTTTTTTTGGGGCGCTGGCGAGGTCGCGATCAGCTGTTCGGCTTCGCCTCGGCGGCGCCCAGCGCCGTCTTGCGGCAGGCCTGATTACGCGGGAAGGCAGCCTCGGTCGCGCTGGCCGGTTGTACCTGAATCAGGCAGCCGCGTTTATAGGTGGCATCGAGCAGCAGGCTTTGCAGCGGCAGCAGGTCGCCGGCCAGCACGCTCTGGGTGATTGGCCCGAGTTGGTAGTCATTGTTGCCGAGGGTCAGCGATTGCAGCCCTTCGGTACGAATCAGCGCGTTGCCGATGCGCCCCAAGGTGTTGCCGATGATCACCAGTTCGCTGCGCTGATCGCGGGGGTTGAGGGTGCTGATCGCGTAATCCGGGCTGCCCTGAATGCGGTTGTCGATCAGGTAGCCGCGCTGCAGGTTGTCGGCATAGATGCCGCTGGCGTCATTGTTGCCGATCAGGTTGCCGGCCAGCAGCAGGGTGCTGGCGCCGTTGCCGCCCACGTTACGCAGCAGCACACCATTGCCCTGGGAGGCGCCGATCTGGTTGTCGGTCAGGGCCAGGTCGCCCTGCTGGTCGCTGATCTCGATGCCGGCCTTGGTGGTCTTGAGGACGCTGTTTTGGGCGATCAGCCCGCTGCTCGCGCCGCGCACCCGAATGCCGCTCTGGTTGCGAACCTCGCTGATACGGTTGTGAGCCAGGTTCAGGCGGGTGTCCTGCAGGTCGATGCCGTACTGCTGCAGGTTGGTGAACTCGCTGCGCTCGATGCTCGCTTGGGCGTACTGCAGCTCGACGCTGGACAACGCTTCGACGCGGCTGTCGTGGATCAGCACCTGGGCGGGTGGCGCAGAGGTCTGCGCCGCGCTGCGTGCGCTGCTCAGGCCGCGTGACAGGTGCGCGTTGTAGCCGAGGCGGCTGAGCAACGCGCCGCTGACTTCGGTGCGGCTGCCGGCCCAGGCCATGATGAACGGGCGAAAGGGGCGGTCGGTATCGGCGCTGTCGCCTTCGCTGATGCTCTGCACCGTGGCATTGCGGATGCTCAAGGTGCCCTGATTGATCAGTGCGGTGCCGCTTGGCGTGTACAGGTAGAGCTTGGTGTCGTGGACCAGCAGGCCGCCCCCCGGGGCGATCATCAGCGGATAACTGAGCAGGTAGCCGTCCTTGTAGGGCTTGATGATGCGTACATCGCCCAGACGCTGGTGCAGCTGTTCCAGGGGGATCGCGCCGCCACTGATGGTGATGACCTGCGGGTGGCTGGGTTGGTAGCTGGCGATGGCGCGGAACAGGCCATTATTGACGAATGGCTCGAATGGCCAGCTGCCGGCTTGCGCCGAAAACATCGGCTGCAGAGCGACCTGCGCATTGCCCTGGGGGGCTGCGACCGTCAGGTGTGGCAGGTTACGGTCGATCCGCTGGCGCAGCTGGTCGGCCAGCGCGCGCTGGTCGCGCTCCGTGGCCCATTGCCAATCGGCGGCCATCGCCTGGCTGCCGAGGCTGGCCAGCAGGGCCAGTGATACGGCGGTCTGGCGCAGAATCTGTTTGCTGAGCATTGGCATCTTCCTCTGAATCATTTGAAGCGGCTGTAGAGCGGCTTCAGTCGCCCGCCAATCTGGCTGTAATTGTCGACCTCGCCGTCCTGGTCGTCGTAGAGCGCGCGTGCCCAGGTGTGCTCGGGATAACGGTTGAGAAACGGGATCAGCCAGATCATCTTGTGGCTGGCGACCTTCTTCTGCTTCTTGTGCTCCAGCTCGGGCAAGGTGTCTGGCTTGAGCGCCGCGCGGGCGGTGAAGTTGGCCAGTTGCGTGAATGTCTGGCACTCCTCGGCCGTGAGCGGGCGGCCATTGTGCTCGGCGGTTTCCACCAGCAGCGTCAACGGCACCATGGCGTAATTGCTGTAGTCGGCGGCCAGCTGAGCGCGCGCCACCTCCAGGGGCAGGTAGCGCGCGTCAGCGCTGGCCGAGGGCGTCGCTTGGGTCAGCGCGCGGCGCAGGTTGGTGTCGGCCCAGGCGAGAAAATCATCGCGCTCCAGCAGCATGCCGGTGGCAGCCACGGCCCAACCGGCCCAGTAATCATGGTTGTTGAAGTGGGCGAAGTCCGCGCGATGGCGTGGCTGGTGTTCGGCGATCACCTGTTCGGCGAGCTGTTGCAGCCAGCGGCGTTGCGTGGCGTTGAGCTCGAAGGCGCCGCCACTCAGGGCCTGGGTCTTGAGTACGGTGGAGGCGATGGCAGCGAGCGCCCATTTGCGCGCGGCCACGCCAGTGCCGCTGGCATCGGGGCTGCGCAGCGCATCAGCCTTGGCCCAGGCGTCCAGCCACTGGTCGATGCAGGCCAGATCCAGGCGTGCCTGCGCCTCGTCCTTGGCGCGCTGGAACTGGTTGGCTGCGGTGGCCAGTGAACCCAGGTAGCCCTTGATCAACTCGCCAATCCGGGCGGTTTCCTTCGATTGCTCGACCAGGGTGGATTTGCTGCTGTCGTTCTGGTCGTACTTGCTCTGCAGCTGCAGGTGGCCGGTGTAGGCCGCAGGCGGCTTGTGCGGGCAACTGAGCGACCGGTAGTCGGCCGGGGCGCTGACCAGCGCATTGCTTTGGGTTGCCCAGATCGACTCGGTGGCCTGGGCAGGAAACTGGGTGAGCATGAGCAGCGTGGCAAGTGCCAGCGGGCGCTTCAACGGCATATCTTGGCCTCCAGTGAAGTGGCGCTGGCCAGCGGCGCTGTGGTTTCCAGGAATACCGAAAGCAGGTTGGCGTCCTTGTAGTCCGCCGAGGGGCTGAGCTCCAGGTAATACTGGCCGCCGGTTACCGCTGCCTGCCTGCGCATCCACACTTTGTCACGGGCGCCATTGTCGTAGTAGGTGATCAGGTAGAAGTCCTTGACGCTCTTGTCGCTGATCTTCAGGTCGATGAAGGCTTTGGCGTTGCGCAGGTCCTGGCGCTTGTCGCCGGCGTTGCTGAGCAGCTCGATGCGGTCATTGACCTTCAGTAACGGGCGTTGCTGGGTGTTGCTCATCAGCGCTTCGGCCTTGCTGCAGCCGCCGTTGATGGCCGGGATCAGTTGTCGGTACAGGTAGGGGCTGTCCAGGCTGTAGTTGGCCGGCAGCTCCCAGAGCAGCAGCTTGGGCGCCTTGTCGGGCGAGTAGCTGCTCGACAGCAGGTATTCCAGCAGCGCGCCATCCTGGCCGGCGCCCGGCAGCGCGAAGTTGAGCACGTCAATGCTCAGGTATTCCTTGAGGTAGCCATCGAAGTTGTACTGGCGGGTTTCGTCTTCGCGGGCGGCCGAATTACTGGTGCCGACCAGCACCGCTTCGGGATCGGGGGCTTCCTCGAAGAGCCCGCTGGCATCGGAGGAGTCCGGCACGGTGCGGTAATTCTTCACGAACTGATAGCCGTAGGTGTTGTGGCAGATCCGCGCCAGGGCCAGGTCGAGAATGCCGTTCTTGGGAATGGTCACCCCCGGCTCGGTGCGATAGGCCTTCTTGGTGAGGCTCGAATAGAACGGCTGGCGCATGATTTCTTCGGCCATCACCCGCGCGGTGGCCTGCGCACCGGATGGTGTCCAGTGTGAGTCGCGGCGGAAGAAGTAGTCGTTCTCGGGCGGGTTCTGCACCACCTGGAGCATGTCCGGCACGATTGCCCCGCCGGCACGCAGCTGCTGCTGGAAGCGCGCCAGGCTGCTGCTGGCCTTGATGTAGTCGAACCCGTAGGCGCGGTCGGGGCGCACCTTGTCATGGTGCATGAGGCCGCGGGTCGGTTGCACGGCAATCGCCACATGGGTGCCCTTGGCTGCGAACGCCTTCATCAGGCGCGCGAACTCCGGTTGCATGGCTGGCGGAATACCGAACTCGTTGACCAGGTCCACCGAGGAGCGAAACAGCCAGCGATCCTCGCCCGGGGTGATGAAACTCATCAGCTTCATGCCGCGGCCCTGGTACTGATCCGGGTCGGTGACCGCCGAGCAGACCAGGCATTCGAGCCCGTCACAGTCGGCCTTACGGGTGTCGGCGAAGCTTGGCAGGCTGCAGAGAGCCAGTGCCGTGGCCAGTACGTATTGCAGTGTCTTGTTCATGGGCGCGCTTTAGGGTCGGGTTGGCCAGGCACCGGCCGGAGGCCGGGCGGTGTGTGCAGCGTCACTCAGCCGGGTCGATGGCGTTGGCTTGGCTGATGGCGCGATAGCCGCTGCCTTCAGGCAGCAGCACGTAGCTGTAGGAGCGACCCTTCTTCAGGAACATCTCCTCGAAGCTGGCCACCTTCTGGTCGCCCGCGTAGGCGGCGAAGGCAATCTTGAATTCGTTGACCATGCGCCCGCCGGTCTGCGCCTTGCCGATGGCGGCAACCACTTCATGTTTGCCATCGGCGGTTTTCAGCGCCGCTGGGGTGTCGGTGAGGTTGTAGAACGCCAGCTGGGCTTTGCGCGGCTCGTTGGCGTAGATGTCCTTGAGCTCGGTCAGAGTGCCGTTCATGTACAGCAGCGTGCTGGCGCTGTTGGCCTTCAGGTCGGTTTCCAGGCGGGTGTTGCCGACTGTCAGCAGCGTCTTGCCCGGAGGCGTGAAGCGGTAGGCGCCGAGTTGCTCGGGGCCGACTTTTTGGGCGGTCTTCTTGCTGCTCAGGCTGACCTCGACGACGCCGGCACTGAGGTTGAGCACCCGCACGAAGGCGGAGTTGGCGGGTGCCACCGCGTCGTACAGGTCGGCGTTGACTTCCTGGGCCTGCACGCCCTGCAGAGCTGGGCCGACCAGGGCCAATGCCAGCAGCAGCCGTGAAACGATTGTCGGCATGATATGTCCTCGACGTTAGAAGGGGTGGTGCTGGGCGGTTTGCCAGCTTTTGGTGCCGTCGCGCTGGGCGAGCACGGTGCGTACTGGAAACTCCCAGATCACGGTCTGGATGTGCGGGTTGCTCAGCAGATCGCTGGCGGTGAACTCGTCCATGGCTTGGAACGGCCCACGGGCCTCCACGGCCACGCTGACCAGATCGTTTTGCATCGCTTCCTTGAGAAAGCCGACGAAGTTCCAGTCGTCGATCTTGCTGTAGCTCGAGCCCACCAGGGCGATGGGCTGCTGCTGTTCACCGAACAGGCTGTCTTCACTGACATCCTGCGCATCGTTGGTGGTCTCGTAGAGCGCGATGGTGACGTTGTCGAACAGCTGGGGTGCCAGGGCCGGGGCGAACTGCACGTAGTTCAGCAGGTCGCCCTTGAGGGCTTTTTCACCCACCTGACGGCTGACGTAGGGGTGCTCACTACGCAGCTGCGGGTACTGCCTGACCAGCTCCTGAGCGGCCAGCCGAGCGCCTGCCGGGCTCCAGTGCGTATCGGTGCGCACGAACAGATCGGTTTCGCCTCGTTGGCGTTTGAAAGCTTGTTGCAGCGCTGCGGTGTCGATCTGACGCTGGCCCAGTTCGCTGACGAATCGCTGGTACAGATCCAGTGCCCGCGGATCGGCTGGCGAGCGGGCATGTTCGGCATAGATATCCAGCTTCATCGGCACCGGCAGCATGACCAGGCGCTTGCCGTGCGCCTGCAGCAGCTGCTGCACCTTGGCGATCCTGTCCAGTTGGTGGTTCAGGTTGGTATCAAGGTCGTTGGGAATCAGGTATTCCTGGTTGGTATACAGCCAGCCATCCTTGCCCAGCACCACGCCGGCACTGCCTTCGCCGAACACCCGATACTGGATGTCGGCCCACAGCCTGACCGACGGATCGCGCAGGAAAATGTCCTTGTCGTAACGCTGCTCGAATTTGCGCAGCAGCTTGCCGTCCATGAACAGCGACAGCGCATCGGTCTGTGACTTGCCGAAACTGAATACGGTGGGCAGCGAATACAGCAGCATGCCGGCCATCATCAGGCAGAACAGGTAGCCGTTGAGTTTGTGGGCCGAACTCATCACCGGAAACATGGTGCTCTCCTAGAACTGGAAGTAGAGGAACGGGGAGAAGGAGTTCGCCGCCAGGCTGCTGAGCGAGAGCAGAAAACCGCACCACAGCAGCAGGCTCTGCACGCCGCCAACGTGGCGCATGAAGTAGCCGGTCTTGTTGCCTGCATAGAAACGCACGTTGTTGATGCCGGCCAGCACCAGCCAAATAACGGCAAGCGTTACGAAGGCGATGGCCATGCGCGATGCGCCCAGGGTGTAGAGGTCCAGCGAGCCAAGGCCATTGAGGCCGAACAGGCCGGCGTAGATGTCCAGGCTGTGGGCCATGTTGCTGGTGAAGAACAGCGGCATGCTCAGGCCGATCAGCAGGCAGGTGCGCATGTTGCGTAGCAGGTTGTAGGGCGTGTTGATCTTGGTGGCGATCCCCAGTTTGCGCTCGACCACCATGGCCACGCCGAAGAACAGACCCCAGCAGACGAACGCGAAACTCGCGCCATGCCACACGCCGGACAGCAGCATGGTGTACACCAGCGCTGCCATCGGCCCGGCGATACGTTTGCGTACCAGCGGCATATAGACGTAATCGCGCAGGAAGTGGGCGAGGGTCATGTGCCAGCGTTGCCAGAATTCGGTGACGCTTTGCGAGACGTAGGGCTGATTGAAGTTCTCGGCGAACCTGAAACCCATCATCAGCGCCAAGCCGATGGCCATGTTGCTGTAGCCGGCAAAGTCGAAATACAGCTGCAGCGTGGAGATGAACAGGCCGAACCAGGCATCGGTGAGTTGCAGCTCTGGTTCGCGGATGAACAGCGCGTTCATCGGCGCCAGGGAGTCGGCGATCAGCACTTTCATGATGAAGCCCAGCATGAAGCGGCTGACCCCCAGCGAGAACAACTCCATGGAGTGTGTGCGCTGCCGCAGCTGGGGCGCCAGCAGGCTGTAACGCAGGATGGGGCCGGCTACCAGGTGCGGAAACAGCGCCACGAAGGCGGCGAAGTCGACCAGGTTATTGGTGGGTTCGGCGTCCTTGCGGTAGATGTCGACGATATAGCTCAGGGCATGGAACACATAGAACGAGATGCCCAGCGGCAGGATGATGTGCTCCAGGGTGAAGGTGTTAATGCCCAGCGGCTGCAGCGCCGCGGCGATCACCTCGACGCCGAAGTTGGCGTACTTGAAATAGCCCAGTGTCGACAGATTGCCGGCGATGCCCAGCCACAGCAGCCGGAACGCCCGGGGTTTGTTGCCCTGATCGAGCTGGGTCTTGATGCGCAGCCCGAACCAGTAGTTCCAGTAGGTGATGGCGAAGAAAAGCAGCAGGAAGTCCGGGCGCCACCAGGCGTAGAACAGGTAGCTGCCCAGCACGATCACGCCGGAGCGCCACGCCGGGCGCGCCAGGTAATAGCAGATCAGGAAGATCGGCAGGAACAGAAACAGGAAGGTGTTGGATGAGAAGACCATGATCCAGGCGTCCTTAGTAGCGAATCACGATGCCCAGCGTCAGCTGGTAGTCGTCGCCGCTCGCCACGGCCTCGCCCGCGCGCAGGTAGCTGGCGCTGACCAGGGTGTTGAGGTTCAGGTGTTTGCCTTCGTGGGCGATGGGGAACATGCGCCAGTAGTAGTTCACGTCCACCACCTGACCGACGTTGCGCCCGTGGTTGGTGCCCAGGGCGATTTGCTGGTTGCGGCCCTGACGTTGCTCGCGGTCGATGCGAATGGGCAGCTCGCCATTCTCGTTGCGCAGGTAGAGGTCGCTGACCTTGAAGTCCAGTGAGGTACGCGGTGTCGGCTGGGTTTCCAGGGCGAAACCGTAGTACTGCAGGTTGCGCACGTTGACGTTGATGAACGAGCTGATCAGGCGTGAGCTGTAACGCTGCGGATCGACGACGCGGTCGGACTGGATGCGGTTGAGGTAAAAGCCGTCGTTCTCGTCATCGGGCTTGTCGGTGATACCGCCGCGCAGGGCGAAGCGTGGCGTCCAGGGCAGCTCCTGAAAGCGCTTGCCGACCTCGCCGAGCACTGCCCAGCCGCGCGTGTCGGCGCTGCTCTGCACGCCGTTGCCGTCGGTGCTGTCGATGTCGCCGCGCAGTGTCGCCAGCTCCAGGTGATAGTCGCTGAGCGGCGTCAGGTCGAGGTTCTGGCCGTCGAAGAACAGGCCGGCGCGCAGGCCCTTGAAGTCCTGGCGGTCATTGATGTCGCTGTCCGAATAGTCGTTTTCATACAGCAAGCGCACACCGGCCGTATGCCCCTGACGCCAGCGCCAGGCGTATTCGCCCAGCGCGTAGAAGATGTCCTTGTCGGTCTCGTCGAGGATGTTGATATCGGTGTTGTAGTAATAGAACTTCTTGCCGGCGGCGAGGAAGCCGCTGCCGATGCTGTCCTGATAGTTGAAACGCACCGACTCGAAGGTGTCGTCCCACCAGATGCCGTACTTGTCCGAGTAGCTCTGGCGACCCACGGTCAGCGAGTAGCGCGGGTCGTCGCCAAGCAGGTTGCGGCGCACGTACAGCTCGCGCAGTTCGGAATAGAAATGCTCGGGCCGTTCACGCGCCTCACGGTTGCTGTTGTTGTCGTCCTGCAGGCCGGTGGACGCCTGGCTGGTTTCGTAGTTGATCCAGGCCCGCCCGAAAACCTGCCACTTGGCCCAGCGTTTTTCGGGTGAGTACCAGGTGAACGAGGGCTCGTAGCGGTAGCTCTGGAAGCTCTCGCGTTTATTGCCGACGGTCGAGTCCTGCGGGCCGTAACCGGTTTGCAGGGTCAGCTTGTGGAACACCTCCGACGTTACCACCGGTTCGGTGAAGGGCATGGCCGGTGCGCTCTCGTCTTGCGCCCAGGCTTGTGGGTGGAGCAGGGCGAGCGTCAGCGCACTCAGACCGTAAAGCTTGCTGGGGTTCATCACGGCGCATCCTTGAGCAGAGTGGCTTGCATGATTTGAGCGTTTTCGAGCTCGGCCTGAGAAAGCGTGCGCTGCAGTTCGAGCGCCAGGCTGCGAGCGCGGCTGTCGCCGTAGTCGACGGCCACCCGCGCATAGGCGTAAGCCTTGACCGGCTCGTAGCAGATCGCCCGGGCGCTGGCGTACACCGACGCCATTCGGTAGTAGGCGGTGGACGAGCCGCCTGCTGCGATGCGCTGGTAGATCGCCAGCGCTTTTTGCTGGTCGGGCTCGTCGAGGCCACCGTGGCTGTACAGGTCGCCCTGCAGCAGCTTGGCATCGCGGTAACCGCTGGCGGCGAGCTCGTTGATCAGCGCCTGGGCCTTGTAGGGATCGAGGGTGGTCCAGCTGGTCACCAGATATAGCGAGACACGCAGCGCCTTGGCGCGTGTCGGCTCGCTTTGCGCGATGCGGTCGATCAGCGCCGCCGTGTCCTCGGCGCTGTTTTCGGTCGGCGACGAGGTCATGAAGTTGACCTTGGCCACCATGGCCGGCACCCAGCCCCGGTTCACGGCACTGTCCAGCCAGAGCAGCGCGTCGCCGCGCAGCGTCTTGGCTTCGTTTTCGATCTGCGTGCGAACCTGGTCGATCTGTTCGCGGCGAGCGGTGCGCTGCGCTTCGGGCAGCCGATCAAGTTCGGCCTGGCTGGGCGGCAGCGGGTAGCGCAAGCCCACCGATCGCTCGGCGCTGATGCTGTCGAGCTGGGTGCCAATGCGGTGTACCACCTCGACCGGCATGCGATTGGCTTCGCCGACCCGGCTGCGCGCAAAGGCGGCGAACAGCGGGTCACGTTGTTCGCCGAGCAACTGGTAGTAACGATCCACGGCGCGCACGTCGCTCATCATCGCCCGTTCGTACCAAGTTCTGGCAGCGTCCGGCTGCTGCTGCCGCTCGGCCAGCACGGCCCGGTAGAAGTCGCTGCTGCACTGCACCAGGCAGGAACGATCATAGAGGCCGATCAGGTCGTTCACTTCAGCAGCGCTGAACAGCTGCGGGTAACTGACGAAGACTTCCAGGCTGGTGTTGAGGCTGCTTACGTCGCGCTCGTGGGCGAAACGCCGCAATGCGTCGGCCATGTAGACGGCCAGCTCCAGGCGCAGGCGCGGGCTGCGATCCAGCAACCGGGCGAGCGAGCCAAGAGCGGCGATGTCCCCGCGCCCGTCATCGAACGCCGCCTGGTATAGCCGGGCGGCCTCGCGGGATCGCGCCGGGTCGCCGGCCAGGACGTTGCCCAGCAGGTGCTGGGCCGCCCGATCCCGTTCGGCCAGCACGCGCAGATCCGCCTCTACCGGCGCAGCTGGGTCCTTGAACAGCGCGTAACGAATCTGCTCCAGGCTCTGCCCGGCGACGGCCGCTGCGCTGAGGCTGATGCTCAGCAGTGTGCTGCTGAGCAGGGTGGCGTAAGGCGGTAGCCGCTTCATGGTCGACCCTTAGAGCTGCGCGGTCATTGGCAGGCCGAGGAACAGATCCACGGACACCGGCTTCTGATAGGCGTCGCGTGGCAGCTCGCGCTCGGGCTTGATGGTCAGCACCAGGGTCTGGTTCTGCTCATCGACACTGCTGGACACGACGCTGCCGTTGATCGGCTCGTCGATGCCCAGCACCTGCATGCGTACCGAGTCGACGCGCGCCATCTTGTCCAACTGGTCGAACGGGATCGTGGCCTTGACGAACAGACCTTCGTTGCGCGGCAGCAGGTGCATCAGCGGGGCATATTTGTAGGCGTAGCCATCGAGCTTCTGGCCGGGGAAGAACACGTCGCAATCGCACGGGCTGGCGATCACCGTTTCGATCAGCGCGCGGCCCATCAGCAGCTGCAGGTCGGTCTGCGACAGGTTGGCCAGGGCCTGAATGTCGGACGGCGTGGTGAAGGTCGCGGCCAGTTGGCTGGACACGCTGGCCACCGGCTCGCCCACCTTGACCTGCCTCTGCTCGGGCTTGAGCAGGTACTTAACGTAGCCATTGTCGGGCATGGCAACCACGTAGGCGTTGGCGCTGACGATGGCTTGGGCCGCCTGCACGCGGAAGAACAGCAGGTAGCTCTTGTAGGCGATCAGGCCGATCGCCGCCAGGCCAAGGCCCAAGAACAGCAAGGTGCCGACTGCCGCCTTGAGGCGGTCGCCCGCGGTGCGCGAGCTGTTGTGCTTCTGCTTGCGCTCCTTGATGTAGTTCTCGCGCTGCATCACGTTGAACAGGCCGTTGATGTCGGCGATTTCGCCGGACATGTAGGCGCTGATGATGTAGCGCAGGATGTCGCGCTTCTGGCGATCGAGGTCGACGAATTCGGCGCCGACTTCGTGACCACGCTGGGAAACGATCTTGATCTTGGCATCAATGCTCAGGTCGATCTGATTCAGCTTGAGGCGGATCGAGGCATTGAACAGGCTGCCTATCGTCAGCGGCCGGTCGTAGATTAGGCCCAGGCCGCCGAGGGAAATATCCTGGATCTCGCATTCCAGATTTTTCAGACCATTGCCGTCGAGCAGTACCTTGGCCGGGATCTTGGTGCGCACGTACTGACGTTCGTCGATGGCTTCGTGTACGACATTGGTGGGTAAGACTGAAGAGGTCATAGCAGTCGCCTACTTAAGGTTTCGTGAAGTCGATCAGGACCGAGATGACCCCGAAGAAAATGGCCAGCGAAGACAGCAGCATCGCTTTCGAGGTCCAGCGGTTGAGGGCAGCATCGAAATTGCCGCTGCCATTGCCGAGCGTGGTTTTCTGCCGCGTCCAGCTCTGCCGATCCATGTGGAACATGGTGTAAACCTTCATCGCCGAACCGACGATCTGGTTGTAATAAAGAACGAACGGGTAAACCGGCGACACCGGGTGATTGGCGAAGAAGAACAGCAGCGTCACCAGCGTGCGCGACAGCAGCACCCAGAACAGATAGAGCAGCAGGTACTGGATGCCGAACAGCAGGCCGGCGACCACTGAGGCGGACAGGCCCATCAGGCAGGTCCACATGGATACGCGCTGGTCGTACAGCACGTACATGGTGAACAGCCCGAGGCGGTCCATGCCCAGCAGCGTGGTGGCGCGGAAGTTCTGGCGCAGTGAGTTGCCGTACCAGCGGTACATCAGCTGGCGGGTCGCGCGCAGGAAGCTGTTGTCTGGCGGATGCTCGACGGTCAGGGTGTGGCTGTCGGGAACGTAGAAGGTGTCCCAGCCGGCGCGCATCAGGCTGAACCAAGACGACTTGTCATCGCCGGTCAAAAACTGGAAGCGGCCCAGGCGCCAGTGGTCGAGGAAGTCGGCTTCGACATCCTTGATGAACTCCGGGTTGGTCATCACGCTGGCGCGGAAGAACGACAGCCGCCCGGTCAGCGTCAGCACCCGCTTGGAGAGGGCCATCGAGCACATGTTGATGTGCCGCTGCACGAAGCGCATGGTGTGCCACTGCTTCATCAGCGTGCTGCCTTCCACCTCGCAGAATTCATTGGTGGTGATGCCGCCGACGCTGGGCAGGTAGGCGAACAGGCTCACGGCCCGCTCGACGCAGCCGGGTAACATCATGGTGTCGCCGTCGACCACGCCGACCACGGCGTTTTCCAGAGGCATCTGCCGTGACAGGGCACGGAACGCATGGGCCAGACCGTCGCGTTTGCCGGTGCCGCGGGCACGCACGATGATCAGCTTGATGTCATCACGGCCCTGGATTTCCTGGCGCATGATGTCCTTGATGAAGTTCTCGTCACCCTTCTCGACGATCGACGCGATGATGGTGCAGGGTACCGGCAGGCGCTGCACTTCCTGCAGCACCGACTGATACACCTTGAAGGTGGTGTGGGTCGGGATGCGAAAGCTCGTCACGATCATGAACATGTGATCGGGCAGCGCCGCCGGCCCCATGCGCTCCACGGCCTTGCGCATGCGCGGAAAGCGCCAGTGCAGGAAGTACATGCCGCGCAGGTAGTGAATGGCCGCGTTGCCGTAGCGCCACATACCCAGCGCACCGATGATGAAGATGAATTTCTGGTGCGACGGGTCCAGATACTCCGGCGAAACCAGTTCGGCGGCCAGGGCGATCAGCGCGGACAGACACGCCCAGCCGCAGAACTTGCCAAAGATCGCTGATGTTTCTATCCAATCCAGTGCACCGGAAACATACCTGCGCATGTGTTCTAATCCCTTTGTTGAAACCGCTCCTCATCGCCACGCGGCGGTGAGCCGATGGTGATGAGAAAGAGGGTGTTAATTGAGCGTGGCGTCCGTTCGGCCGTATACGTCGTCGAAACGCTCGATATCGTCCTCGCCCAGATAGCTGCCCGATTGCACCTCGATGATCTCCAGGGGAATCTTCCCGGGGTTGGCAAGGCGGTGTACCGAGGCGATGGGGATGTAGGTCGACTGGTTTTCCGAGAGCAGGAACGTCTTGTCGTCGCAGGTGACTTTCGCCGTGCCGGTGACCACGATCCAGTGCTCTGCCCGGTGGTGATGTTTCTGCAGCGACAGGCTGGCGCCGGGTTTGACCATGATGCGCTTGACCTGGAAGCGGTGGCCGTTGTCGATGGAGTCGTAGCTGCCCCAGGGGCGATAGACCTCGCAGTGGTTCTCCGCTTCGGGCCTGCCCTGGGACGACAGGGCGTTTACCAGATGCTTGACGTCCTGCACGCGATCCTTGTGGGCAACCATCACAGCGTCCTTGGTTTCCACAACCACCACGTCGTCGAGGCCGACCAGGGTGACCAGCTTGTGGTCGCTGTGAACCAGGCAGTTGCGGCTGTCATGCACCATGACGTCGCCGGTGTGGCTGTTGCCGTTGGCGTCCTTGGCCTGCACATCCCAGATTGCCGACCAGGAGCCGACATCGTTCCAGCCGGCGGACAGCGGTACGACGCAGGTGCGCTCGGCCTTTTCCATCACCGCGTAGTCGATGGAGTTGTCCGGGCAGCAGGCGAAGGCGTTCGGGTCAATGCGGATGAACTGCAGATCCGCTTCGCTCTGGCTGAGCGCCAACTGGCAGGTGTCGTAGATATCGGGGTCGTGACGCTTCAGCTCTTCGAGGTAGCGGCTGCAGCGGAACAGGAACATGCCGCTGTTCCAGAAGTAGTCGCCGCTGGCCACGAATTCGCTCGCGCTGCTCAGGTCAGGCTTCTCGACGAAACGCTCGACCGCCAGCACGCCGGCTGGCAGCTGTTCGCTGCAATCTCCGGCCTTGATGTAGCCGTAACCGGTTTCCGGACGTTCAGCCGGTACCCCGAACAGCACCAGCTCACCCTGCTCGGCAGCCTGGCGGGCGACACTCAGTGCGTGATGAAAGGTGCCCAGCTGCTCAATCACGTGGTCGGCCGGCAGTACCAGCAGAAGCTCGTCGCGTCCCTCCGCGAGCAGGTGCATCGCCGCGATTGCCACTGCCGGCGCGGTATTGCGGCCGAAAGGCTCGAGAAGAATCGTCTGGGCGTGGCAGTCGATGGCCGCCAGCTGTTCGCTCACCATGAAGCGATGACTTTCGTTGCAAACGATCATCGGCTTGCCCATGCCTTCGTGGGCCAGCCGCTGAAGGGTTTGCTGAAACATCGTCTGGTCGCCGGTCAGGGCCAGAAACTGCTTGGGGTAAAGCTTGCGCGACAGCGGCCAGAGCCGCGAACCGCTACCGCCGGACAAAATCAGGGGAGTCATCTGGTATCTCCTTTGAGCCTCTGCTCACACCAATGCAGCTTTGAACCATGGGGCTGGCGGCGCTGCCGAGGGGCGCGCCGTTTAGCTGGCTACCAGCAGATCCCTTCTTTGGAGGCGTTGCTCGTGTGCGTCATGAAACCGAACAGGTCAATGCACTGCTTGTCCTCGCCCGCGCTTCTGAGCACCTCGGCAAAGCGGCTGTCGCCGTTGCCGATCACCAGCACGTCGGACTCGTTAACCACCTCCTCGAGCTCCTGGCAGAGCAGCGAGGAGACGTGGGGGATTTTCGATTCGATGTACTCCTTGTTGGCCCCGAAGACCCTGGCGTACTCGACGTTGCTGTCGAAGATGCGCAGGTCGTAGCCCTTGCCAATGAGCATTTCGGCCAGCTCGACCAAGGGGCTTTCCCGCAGGTCGTCGGTGCCGGCCTTGAAGCTCAGGCCGAGTAGGCCGACCTTGCGCTTGTCGTGGCTGGAGATCATGTCGTAGGCGCGTTTCACCTGGACGCGGTTGCTGGGCATGATGGCCGATAGCAGCGGGTGCTCGACGTCCATCTGGCCAGCCCGGTAGGTCAGCGCACGCACGTCCTTGGGCAGGCAGGAGCCGCCAAAGGCGAAGCCGGGGCGCAGGTAATAACGCGACAGGTTGAGCTTGTGGTCCTGGCAGACAACGTCCATCACGTCACGGCCGTCGACGCCGCACGCCTTGGCAATGTTGCCGATTTCGTTGGCGAAGCTGACCTTGGTGGCATGCCAGACGTTGCAGGTGTACTTGATCATCTCGGCGACTTCGATGGACTTGCGAATGATCGGTGCGTCCAGTTCGCTGTAGAGCGCTTGCAGCAGGTCGCCGGACTGCTCGTCCAGCTCGCCGATAACCGTCATCGCCGGGAAGTCGTAATCCTTGATCGCGGTGCTCTCGCGCAGGAACTCGGGGTTGGTGGCAACGCCGAAGTCGACCCCGGCCTTTTTGCCAGAGGCCGCCTCGAGCAGCGGGATCACCACATTCTTCACCGTGCCTGGCAGCACTGTGCTGCGGATGACAACGGTATGACGATCCGTCTTGTCGCGCAGCGCCTGACCGATTTGGGTGCACACCGACTCCATGTAGCCCAGGTCGAGATCGCCATTGCGTTTGCTGGGCGTGCCGACAGCGATAAACGACAGTTCGGTGGCCTGTACAGCCTCGCTGACGTTTGTGGTTCCCTTCAAAAGGCCGTTGCTTACGCCCTTGTCCAGAAGTTCTGCCAAGCCCGGTTCGACGATGGGCGATTTGCCCTGATTGATCATGTCGATCTTGGCTTGCGATACATCGACGCCCATTACTTGGTGGCCGCGAGCAGACAAGCAACCGGCACATACTGCGCCGACATACCCCAGACCGAAAATACTGATTCTCATGGATTATCTTCCTGATAAGGATTGGCAGGCGTAATGATTTTTTAATGCGAAGGCACTGTTCATCGCCACGCTGAGTTAGCGCGGGATTAAGTAACGGTTGGTTCGCAAGTTGTTGGTCTGGGGTGGTTCGGCGGCGATCTTATGGTGGTTTTATTTTTGCGACAAGAGAAAGTTTTGGCAAAGTGCCATGTGGCTTTAATTATTTTTTTTATTAAATTAAATCAATGGCTTAAAAATGCCGTATTTATAGCGTCAAAAAAATGATCTCTTTATTGACGCCTTTTTCCACGTTTCTGGCGGCGCTTGGAAGTAGTTATTTCCAGAGCGGATTTTCTATTTTAATTTAAGTGGCTCTTAAATTTTTGGCCGCTTTCCGGGGGTTATTTCAATATGGTGTGCATTGTTTCATTTGTTTGACTGCGCGCCTATGCGTATTCCGGGCAGGCGCCGGTTAGTGTTTAACGACAGGGCATAAGTGTTGTAAGTGGTCTCTGTTTTCTGGCGCCAGAGTTATGTTGTGGGCAGGATTCGGACGCTTTGCTGATCATTTCTGGCATTGGCAAGAAGCGTGCGCGGCGAGTATCGCGTCGCGTGCAGGCATGCCCGCTGTGGATTGATCGCCCCTGGCCGCGGGTGGGCTGCCGGATAAGCGCGCCTCGCAGGTCAGGCGCAGGGCCTGTCCAGACGCTGCTTTATGGTGGGCTCAGGCAGCGCCCGCGGCGTTGCCGTCCAGCACCAGCTCCTGGATCGCCTCGCCGACCTGCTCGAACAGCTTGCCGGCCTCGGCATCCTCATCGAGCGCCTCGGCGCAGGCAAGGATCACCAGGGCGTCGTCGCCTTGCGGGTTGGCGATGCCCATATGGCAGGCACGGTGCTGCTGGGTGCCGGTTTTCTGGACGAAGGGCAGTTGCTCACTCAGGCCGGCCTCCAGCCGATAGGCCTCGTAGCTGTCCAGGCCCATGATGTCGTAGAGCAGCTCGGTGCTCGCGTCGGACAGCAGCTCGCCTTTGGCCAGTTTGCCGAACAGTTGGCCGTAGGCGACCAGCGTCGCGCTGTTCAGGCCGGTGTCGTAGTAGCGCCGGTAGGCTTCGTCGAGGTCACGGGTCTCGAGCTGATCGGTTTTCATATCCAGGGCATTGGCCACCGCTTCGACGCGCTTCGGGCCGAGCGGCGCGGCGGCGATTTCGACGATCTGGCGATTCTCCAGTGAGCGGGCGTCGGGGTGCAGTTGCCCGTACAGCTCGCGGCGCACGTCGAGCAGGCGGGTGACCTTGCCAAAGTCGCCGCCGGCGGCTGCCGCGATGCGCTCGTTGATGCGCTCTACGCCGGCTGCGCGAATCAGCATGTCGGCGGCGGTGTTGTCGCTCTCCTGCAGCATCTCGCGCAGCAGTTCGCCGACGCTGTAACGGGCGCCGGCGTCTTCCCACACCAGGCCGCCGGAGCCGTCGACCCGGTCGCCTTCCTCCAGGGTGATCGGCTGGTCGAGCTGCAGCTTGCCGTCGTCGACCTCCTGCAGCACGGCGATGGCGATCGCCGCCTTGGTGGCCGAGGCCAGGTACCAGCGGCGATCGGCCTGGTGGTTCAGCTCGCTGCCGTCGGCAGGGCGCAGCAGATAGACGCCCAGCCTGCCGGGGGAGGCCTCGTCCAGTTCGCGCAACCGCTCGGCCAGCGCCTCGAAACCTGCGTCGCGCTGGGGCGTCGCCCATAGCCAGAGCGACAGCGCCGCGCAGCCGAGCAGGGCGAAGCCGGCGAACAGGGTTTTCATGGGCAATCCCTCAATTGAGTGCGTCACGGGTCAGTACGCCCGATGCCGTCAGCGCTTCGCCAACCTGGCGCAGGGCGCGCTCGGCCTTGACCAGCGACGTTTCGCCCTGCACGCAGGCGACGATCAGCACCGGCTCGGCAGTGCCGCGTTCGGGCGTCTGGATCAGCCCCGAGTCACAGATGCGTGCGCGTTGGGTGCCGGTCTTGTGGGCGAAGCGGGCGTCTTTCGGCAGTCCGGCGAGCAGGCGCTGGGTGCCGGTCTTGACCCGACCCATCACCGACAGCAGGTAGGCAGTCTGCTCATTGCCCAGCGCCTGGCCGGTGGCCAGCCGTTCGAGCAACTCGCCATAGGCCAGGAGCGTGGCGGCGTTGAGGTTGCTGCGGTAGTAGGCGGCGTAGGCCTCGCCGAGGCTGATCGGTGCCAGGGCCGAGCGCGGTACGCCGAGCAGGCTGGCCAGGCGGTCCAGGCGCGCGTCTTCCTGGCGCGCCTGGCGCAGGCGCAGCAGATCGCGTCCGCCGAGCTGCGCGGCGGCCGGGTGCAGTTCGGCATAGATATGCCGGCGCACGTCGCCCAGGGTGGTGATCGGCTCGAAGCCCTCGGGCACCAGTTCGCGAACCAGGCCATTCAAGGCATCCAGGCCGACCAGGCGAATCAGCCGGTCGGTGGCGGTGTTGTCGCTGTAGATGATCATCTGCTCGAGCAGGAAGCGCACGCTCAGGCGCTCGCCGGGACCGTACTGGTTGGTGCTGCCGGCGCCGTCGACGAAGTCGTTGGCGACAAGGGCCAGGCGTGTGTCGAGCCCCCAGTCGCCGCGTTCGACACCGCGCAGCACGGCGATGGCCACCGGTACCTTGATACCGGAGGCCATGTACCACAGGCGTTCGGCCTGCAGGGTCACTGCCAGGTTGCTGTGCAGATCCTTGACGTACACGCCGAGCTCGCCGTCCTGCTTGGCGGCTATCGCCTGCAGACGTTCGAGCAGCGGCTCCTGCCATTCAGGCCGCCTGGTGTCGGCCGTGGCGGTGCCTGCCAGCATTGCGCCGAGGGCGACGAGCAGGAAGCTGGCGAGCAATTGGCAGCGCATGTGAATCCTCCGGGTGGCGGTACGGGCCGGTGTGGAGGATTCGAGGCATCGGCGAAGCGAGGTGTTCAGGTGGGCGGGTAACCAGACGTTGCAGCCTTATTTGGGGCGCCAGGCGCAATAGCCGGGACGCGGACCGACCCTGGGGTGATTGCGGCAGGTATCCGGGCGGCGCTCATAGATGGTGCACAGCCGGGTCTTGCGGTCCAGGTAATAGCAGTCGTTGTTGCTCATGCGCGTCAGGGTGAAGATCCCGGACTTCTGGTTGAAGCGCTCGACCAGCCCGTCTTTCTGCAGGCGCCTGGCAATGTTGCGCGGCGGCTCGCCGCGTTCGAACTCGTCGACCACGCCGATGCGGATCAGGTCATTGAGGCGCACCTCGACCGGCAACTGACAGCAGCTGGAAATGCAGCTATGGCACATGTCGGCGGTATAGCGCGCCCAGGTATCGAGGCGGTCTATTTCCGCGGCGGCGATCAGGTTGCTTTTCATCTCGGAGGGTTTCGCGTAGTTGGCGGCGCGCGATCATAGCGATGTTGCGGAAATTGTGAACAGCTATCCGCCAACTGGCGTTCATGCGCCTGCGCCGCGGTAACGACCAGGCAATAAAAACCTGCTGAAAATGTGATGAATTGCAGTATTGTAGCGACGAAAATTCTTGCCCTACCTGTCTGCATCCCTGAGTGGCTCGCGGCTCGGGTCGACTCTAGGCTGCCAGGTGCCCGGTCCTGGCCTCTTTCCTGAGCCTGTTGCAATGGATGCGTCCGCCTTGCTTGCCTCCCTCTCGCGTTGCGCTGCACCGCGTCTGGCCCTTTCTCGCCGCCAGGCGGGCAGGGTGGCAGCATGAATTCGTGCCTGGTCAATGCCTGGCGCCTGGATTTCGCCGTACTGCTGACCGTGGTGGTCTGCGTGGGCGGCGTGCTGCTGGCCCGCTGGGTGATCAACCAGCGCGATTTCCCGGGGCGCGACACCTTCATCCTGATGCACCTGGCGAGCATGTGGTGGATGGCCATGGCCGGCCTGGAGGTCGCCTCGGTGGCACCTGCGTGCAAGATGCTCTGGGCCACCATGTCGTGGCCGGGCATCATCAGTGTGCCGACCTTCTGGGCGGTGTTTCTCTGGCAGTACGTGAGCAGCGTACGCAAGCCGCTGAGCCGCCGTTCGATGCTGGGCATGATCCTCATGCCGCTGCTGATTTGGCTGGTGGTGCTGAGCAACCCCTGGCACGGCCTGTTCTATGGCGCCGCCACGGGGCCGGTGTCCGATGAGCCGGGGGCGCCGATCCATTACGACCACGGCCCGTTGTTCTACGCCACGGCGGTGTACGTCTACCTGTTCATGAGCTTCAGCCTGGGGGTGGTGCTGCGTGCCGCCTTGATCAGCCATGGCGTGCACCGGCGTCATTACCTGGCGTTCGTACTGGTTACCGCGGTGCCCTGGTCGGCCAACATCGCCTACGTCGGTTTCGGGTTCGTGGTGTTCGGCGTCGATCCGACGCCGTTCAGTTTCGTCTTCACCCTGGCAGCCTTTTCCTGGCTGATCCTCGGGGTGCGGCTGTTCGACATGGTGCCGGTCGCTCGGCATTTGCTGCTCGAGGCGCTGCCCGATCCGGTGATGGTGGTCGATACCCAGTGGCGGGTGATCGAGGCCAACCAGGCGGCCCTCAAGCTCGGCGGGCTCGAACGCGACTGGCAGGGACTCCGGCTGAAGGACTGGCCGGGGTTCGGCAGCGACCTGCAGGCGCAGCTGGTCGAGCAGGGTGAGCTGCGCGAGCCACTGCTGATCCAGAGCGACGCCGACCACTATTTCGAAGTGCGCATGCGGCCCATCGAGCGGCTGACCCGCCACGGCATCCTGGTGCTGGGCCAGTTGCTCTACCTGCGCGACGTCACCCAGCGGCAGATCGCCAAGCTCAAGCTCGCCGAGGCGCTGGCGCTGAGCGAGGAGCGCCTGCGCACCATCAGCAGCCTGCACGAGCAGCTGCGCGAACAGGCCCTCTGCGACCCGCTGACCGGGCTCTACAACCGCCGCTACCTGGACGAGCTGTTCGGCCGCGAGCTGGCTCGGGCCCGGCGCGAGAGATCGCCGCTGGCCCTGGCGCTGATCGACCTCGATCACTTCAAGCGGCTCAACGACGAATACGGGCACCTGGACGGCGACGACGTGCTCAGGAACGTGGCCCAGTATCTGCTGGTGAACTTGCGCAGTTCCGATACGGTCTTTCGTATCGGCGGCGAAGAGTTCCTGCTCATTCTCCCCGGTGCCGATGCCCGTGAAGCGACCAAACGCCTCGAGGCCATCTGCCAGGGACTGGCGCAAAAACCGATCGAAACCCGCAGTGGCGTGCGCCACGTGACCCTCTCGGCTGGCCTGGCATTGTGGCCCGAACAGGGCAAGGCGCTCGACGAGCTGCTGCAGGCTGCCGATGCCGCCTTGTACGAAGCCAAACGTCGCGGACGTAACCGCGTGTGCAGCCTGCTGCCGCGCGTTATCCCTGCGGCGGCTGAGGCACCCGTTCCTGGAAAGGGTTAAACTCCTTTCGATTACCTTCCTTCCCGGAGTCCTTCATGTCCCGCGTTACCCTGAGTCGTTACCTCATCGAGCAGACCCGTAGTCAAAACACCCCGGCCGATCTGCGCTTCCTGATCGAAGTGGTGGCGCGTGCATGCAAGGAAATCAGTCATGCCGTTTCCAAGGGCGCCCTGGGTGGCGTGCTGGGCAGCATGGGCACCGAGAACGTGCAGGGCGAAGTACAGAAGAAGCTCGACGTGATTTCCAACGACATCCTGCTCGAAGCCAACGAGTGGGGCGGTCACCTGGCCGGCATGGCCTCCGAGGAAATGGACAATGCCTACCAGATCCCCGGCAAGTACCCCAAGGGTGCCTACCTGCTGGTATTCGACCCGCTGGATGGCTCCTCGAACATCGACGTCAACGTGTCGGTCGGCACCATCTTCTCGGTGCTGCGCTGCCCCAGCGAATACCTGAGCCAGAACGAAAGCCTCAACGAGAAGGCCTTCCAGCAGCCGGGTACCCAGCAGGTCGCCGCCGGTTACGCCATCTACGGTCCGCAGACCATGCTGATCCTGACCCTGGGCAACGGCGTCAAGGGCTTCACCCTGGACCGCGAGCTAGGCAGCTTCGTGCTCACCCACGACAACATCAGCGTGCCGGAAAGCACCGCCGAATTCGCCATCAACATGTCCAACCAGCGCCACTGGGAAGCCCCGGTCAAGCGCTACGTGGACGAGCTGCTGGCTGGCAAGGAAGGCCCGCTGGGCAAGAACTACAACATGCGCTGGATTGCCTCGATGGTCGCCGACGTGCACCGCATCCTGACCCGCGGCGGCCTGTTCATGTACCCGCGCGACAGCCGCGAGCCGGACAAGGCCGGCAAGCTGCGCCTGATGTACGAGGCCAACCCGATGTCGTTCATCATCGAGCAGGCCGGTGGCGCCGCCACCGACGGCGTGCAGCGCATCCTCGACATCCAGCCCGACTCCCTGCACCAGCGCGTGCCGGTGTTCCTGGGTTCCAAGGAAGAAGTCGAGCGCGTCACCGGCTACCACAAGGCCTGACCGATGGCGCCCTGGCAGCCGTTGCTCGACTGGTGGTTCGGCCCCGCGGGCACGGCCGTGCAGAGCGCTGCCGAGAAGCAGCGGCTGTGGTTCGGCAAGCGCGACGAGCAGGATGCCGAAGCCAGCGATCGCTTTGGCGTGCTGGTCGAGCAGGCGCTGGCCGGCGAGCTGCAGGGCTGGTCGGCAGACCCGCGTGGCTGGCTCGCCCATGTGCTGTTGCTCGACCAACTGCCGCGCATGATCCACCGCGATACGCCGCTGGCCTTTGCCGGCGATGCCCGCGCTCGCGAACTGGCGGAAGAGGGCATCACCCTGGGCTGGGATCGGGCGCTGTCGCCCCTGCAGCGGGTGTTCATCTACCTGGTGCTCGAGCATGCCGAGGATCCCCATCAGCAGACCCGCGCCGTGCAGCTGTTCGGCGAACTCGCCGAAGGGGCTGGCGATGCCGAGCGCGCGCTGTTCGCCGGCTTTCTCGACTACGCCCGGCGTCATCAGCAGGTCATCCAGCGCTTCGGGCGCTTCCCCCATCGCAACGAGATTCTCGGGCGCGCCAGCAGCGCGGACGAGTTGCGCTTTCTCGCGGAACCGGGCTCGCGCTTCTGACGTCGAACCGGCATCCGGCATTCATAGACCACGGAGATATCCCATGCGCCTGCGCTTTCTCGCGCTGCTGGCGGGCTGCGTCATGCTGGCCGCCTGCGGCAAGGTCAACCAGGAAAACTATGCCAAGCTCTATTCGGGCATGAACAAGGCCGAGGTGGAGGATCTGCTGGGCAAGCCGAGCGAATGCTCCGGCGCGCTGGGCATGTCCAGTTGCACCTGGGGCGATCAGGTGAGTTTCATCAGTGTCCAGTACGCCGGTGACAAGGTGATCATGTTTTCTGCAAAAGGATTGAAGTGATGAACAAACGTACCCTGGGCGTGATGGCGCTGGGCGCCCTGCTGCTGGTCGGCTGCGCCAATTCCGGCACCGGCGAGGCGCCGCCGAAGACCGTCGAATCCGTCGACCTCGAGCGTTACCAGGGCACCTGGTACGAGGTGGCACGCCTGCCGATGTTCTTCCAGCGCAAGTGCGTGGAGTCCGAAGCTCACTACGGCTTGCAGGACGACGGCAGCGTATCGGTGACCAACCGCTGCCGCGAGGCCGATGGCCAGTGGACCCAGGTCGAGGGGCGTGCCGTGCCCCAGGTCGAAGGCAAGACCGACAAGCTGTGGGTGACCTTCGACAACTGGTTCAGCCGCCTGCTGCCCGGCGTGAGCAAGGGCGAGTATTGGGTGCTGGACCTGGACGACGACTATCAGACCGCCCTGGTCGGCCACCCGAATCGCAAGTACCTGTGGCTGCTGTCGCGTACCCCGACGATTTCCAATGAAGTGCGTGACGAACTGCTGTCCGTGGCCCGCGCCCAGGGCTATGACACCGACGAGCTGATCTGGCGCGAAGGCGCCAAGCCCGCCCAGTGATTGCGCCGCTGATAGCGGATCCGGCCTGACTGGATCCGCTATCACCTTCTGCTCGCATTCACTCCCATTCCAGCCGCGCCAACTTCCATTCACCGTCGTCCTGCCACCATTGCAGCTTCACCGCGTAATGCCGGGCGCTATTGGGGATCAGCCCTTCGGCACCGGTCAGGCCGACCTGCGCGTCCGTGTAACCCTTGTCGCGGTACGTCACATCCACACGGCTATCCTTGCTCAGGGCCAGCACCTTGACGTTGTTGTGGCGCAGGAACAGCAGGGTCATGGTGCGCTTGGCCCATTCGCGGTCGTTGGCCTGCTGGGCGCGGAATTCGCTGTGCAGTTGGTCCATCACTGCTGAGGTCTTCTTGGCTTCGAGGTTGTCCTGCAGCTGCTGCACCGCAGCTTCCAGCCTGGCCTGCGGGTCGTCCTTGGCGCCGCAGCCGCTGAGCAGAGCGCCGAGCAGCAGCAGGGGGGTGGCAAATTTCCGTATCGACATGCCGAATTTCCTTTTCATGGTTATGATGCCTGAACGAGCGCAGTAGCCCGCCACGCGCGAGCGGCCCGAGCCTAACTCAATTCTTCCTCAGGAGGGCACCATGCAGACGCTGTATCCGGAGATCAAACCGTACGCCCGTCACGAGCTGGCGGTAGACGCCCCGCACGTTCTCTACGTGGACGAGAGCGGCTCGGCGGATGGTCTGCCGGTGCTGTTCGTGCACGGCGGCCCTGGCGCCGGTTGCGATGCGGCGAGCCGCCGCTACTTCGACCCGAACCTGTACCGCATCGTCACCTTCGACCAGCGCGGCTGCGGCCGTTCCACGCCCCATGCCAGCCTGGAGAACAACACCACCTGGGACCTGGTCGCCGACATGGAGCGTATCCGCGAGCACCTGGGTATCGACAAGTGGGTGCTGTTCGGTGGCTCCTGGGGTTCGACCCTGTCGCTGGCCTACGCCCAGAAGCACCCGGATCGCGTGCAGGCGCTGATCCTGCGTGGCATCTTCCTGTGCCGCCCCCAGGAGTTCAAATGGTTCTACCAGGAGGGCGCCAGCCGGCTGTTCCCCGATTACTGGCAGGATTACTTGGCGCCAATCCCCGCCGAAGAGCAGGGCGACCTCATGCAGGCGTTCTACAAGCGCCTGACCGGCGCGGACCAGATCGCCCAGATGCACGCCGCCAAGGCCTGGTCGTGCTGGGAAGGGCGCACCGCTACCCTGCGGCCCAACCCGCAGGTGGTCGAGCGTTTCGCCGAGAGCCTGCGCGCACTGTCGATCGCCCGTATCGAGTGCCATTACTTCGTCAACGACGCCTTTCTGGAGCCCAACCAGTTGCTGCGTGACATGCCGAAGATCGCCCACCTGCCGGGCATCATCGTGCATGGCCGCTACGACGCCATCTGCCCGCTGGACAACGCCTGGGCGCTACATCAGGCCTGGCCCAACAGCGAGCTGCAGATCATCCGCGAGGCAGGCCATTCGGCCGCCGAGCCAGGTATCGCCGACGCCCTGGTGCGCGCCGCCGACGAGATCGCCCACCGCCTGCTCGACCTGGCGCCGGACGAAGCATGAAGGCACTGCTGCAACGGGTGTCCAGCGCCCGCGTGGATGTCGCCGGCGAGACCCTGGGCGCCATCGACCAGGGCCTGCTGGTGCTGGTCGGCATCGAGCCGCAGGACACTGAAGCCAGCTGCGCCAAGCTGCTGCACAAGCTGCTCAACTACCGGGTATTCAGCGATGCGGCGGGCAAGATGAACCTGTCGCTCAAGGACATCGACGGTGGCCTGTTGCTGGTTTCCCAGTTCACCCTGGCCGCCGATACCCGCAGCGGCCTGCGCCCAGGCTTCTCCAGCGCCGCGCCGCCCGCCCTGGGCGAAGCGCTGTTCGACCATCTGCTCGAGCAGGCACGGGCGCAACATCCCCAGGTCGCCAGCGGACGTTTCGGTGCCGACATGCAGGTGCACCTGGTCAACGACGGGCCGGTGACCTTCCTGCTGGAAACCTGACCGAGGCCGTTCACTGGCCTGCTTCTTGCCTCCTGAGCCGCGGCTCTGCGCTGCCCTTTGTCGCTGATCCGGCGCGTATCTCTCGCCATCGGCGGCGATCACGGTTAGCATGCCGCGCCGCCTTATCGAAGGGCCAGCCGCCTGCACCGTACGGGTGCATGAGCCTCAGCCCATCTAATCGTTTGCCTTTCAGGAGCAAGAATGAAAAAGCTTGTCGCCTCACTGCTGTTATCCGTCTGCGCCTTCACCGGCCTCGCCCAGGCTGGCGTCATCGACGACGCGGTCAAGCGCGGGACCCTGCGCGTGGGCATGGACCCGACCTACATGCCCTTCGAGATGACCAACAAGCGCGGCGAGATCATCGGCTTCGAAGTCGACCTGCTCAAGGCCATGACCAAGGCCATGGGCGTCAAGCTGGAGCTGGTGTCCACCTCCTACGATGGCATCATCCCGGCTCTGCTGACCGACAAGTTCGACATGATCGGCTCGGGCATGACCCTGACCCAGGAGCGCAACCTGCGCATCAACTTCTCCGAGCCCTTCATCGTGGTCGGCCAGACCCTGCTGATCCGCAAGGAGCTGGCCGACAAGGTCAAGAGTTACAAGGACCTGAACAGCGCCGACTACCGCATCACCTCGAAGATCGGCACCACCGGCGAGATGGTCGCCAAGAAGCTGATCGCCCAGGCCAAGTACAGCGGCTTCGACAACGAGCAGGAAGCGGTGATGGACGTGGTCAACGGCAAGGCCGATGCCTTCATCTACGACGCCCCGTACAACGTCGTGGCGGTGAACAAGGCCGGTGCGGGCAAGCTGGTGTTCCTCGACGAGCCGTTCACCTTCGAGCCCCTGGCGTTCGGCCTGAAGAAGGGCGACTACGACAGCATCAACTGGATCAACAACTGGCTGCACCAGATCCGCGAAGACGGCACCTACGATCGGATCCACGCCAAGTGGTTCAAGAGCACTAATTGGCTGAAAGAAATGGAATAAGCGGAACCTGCCCACGACCTGCTGCGCGTCGGTCCTGCTGCGTTGAAGACAGTCTCGGAATGCTCATGTACACCAGTACACTGCGCTTCCTCGCCTTTCTTCGCCTTGCATGACTCTAGCTCGCGAGCTCGTGAACAGATTCCCTGCTTCATCTCCGCTACACCCGGCGCGCGGCTAGTCCGCGCGCCGTCATGTTGGCAACTCAACGGGTAGACACTCACCGTGGCTAGACAGAAGAAAGCCCAGTGGCCCTGGCACCTGCTGACCGGGCTGATCCTGGTCGTGGGTATCCTGGCGATCTGGTATTCCACTTCGCTGATTTCCTACGAATGGCGCTGGAATCGCGTTCCCCAGTACTTCGCCTACCACGCCGAAGAGGCGCAGCGCGCGGCTGACTACGGCAGCGTCGAGCGCATCAGCCGTGAGGGCAGTGACGCCCTGGTCACGCTGCTCGGTGAAAGCGGCGAACAGCAGCAGCTCAGCGTGGCCGGCGACAGCCTGCAGCTCAGCGAAGGCGACGACGTCGCCGAGGGCGATGTCATCGGCGTCACTCGTCATTGGGCCGCCGGGCCGCTGCTCTGGGGCCTGTGGACCACCCTGTGGATTTCCGTGGCGGCGGGCGTGTTCGGCTTGCTGATCGGCCTGGTCACCGGCCTGTGCCGGCTCTCGGCCAACCCGACGCTGCGCCACCTGTCGACGATTTACGTCGAGCTGGTGCGCGGCACGCCGCTGCTGGTGCAGATCTTCATCTTCTATTTCTTCATCGGCACGGTGCTCGATCTGTCCCGCGAGTTCGCCGGTGTGGCGGCGCTGGCCTTGTTCACCGGCGCCTATGTCGGCGAGATCGTGCGCGCCGGTGTGCAGTCCATCGTTCGCGGCCAGGATGAAGCGGCCCGCTCCCTGGGCCTCAGCGCGGCGCAGTCGATGCGCCATGTGATCCTGCCGCAGGCGTTCAAGCGCGTGCTGCCGCCGCTGGCCGGGCAGTTCATCAGCCTGGTCAAGGACACCTCGCTGGTCTCGGTGATCGCCATCACCGAGCTGACCAAGAGCGGCCGTGAAGCCATCACCACCTCGTTCTCCACCTTCGAGATCTGGTTCTGCGTCGCGGCCCTGTACCTGGTGATCAACCTGCCGCTGTCGCAGATCGCCAACCGCCTGGAACGGAGGCTCGCGCAAAGTGATTGAAGTCCGTGATCTGATCAAGGTGTTCGACGCCCGCGGCCAGCAGGTGCGCGCCGTCGATGGCGTGACCACCCAGGTGGCACGCGGCGAGGTGCTGGTAGTGATCGGCCCGTCCGGCTCCGGCAAGTCGACCTTCCTGCGCTGCCTCAACGGCCTGGAAGAACTGGACGAAGGCTCGGTGAGCATCGATGGCCTCGATCTCGCCAACCCGAAGACCGACATCAACGCCTACCGTCGTGAAGTCGGCATGGTGTTCCAGCACTTCAACCTGTTCCCGCACATGACCGTGCTGGAGAACCTGTGCCTGGCGCAGAAGGTGGTGCGCAAGCGCGGCAAGGCCGAGCGTGAAGCCAAGGCGCGGGCATTGCTCGACAAGGTCGGCATCGGCCAGAAGGCCGGTGAGTTTCCGTCGCGCCTGTCCGGCGGCCAGCAGCAGCGCGTGGCCATCGCCCGTGCCTTGTGCATGGACCCCAAGGTCATGCTGTTCGACGAGCCGACCTCGGCCCTCGACCCGGAAATGGTCGGCGAGGTGCTCGACGTGATGAAGCAACTGGCCGTGGAAGGCATGACCATGGTCTGCGTCACCCACGAGATGGGCTTCGCCCGCGAAGTGGCCGACCGCGTGCTGTTCTTCGATCACGGCAAGCTGCTGGAAGACGCGCCGCCTGCCGAATTCTTCGCCCAGCCGAAGGATCCGCGGGCCCAGGCGTTCTTGCGGCAGGTGCTGTAGCGAGAAGGGTTGGGCCGCCTCAAGGCAGAAGCGGCCGCTCCCAGCGTAGGGTGGACAACGCTCTTTTTGTCCACCATTGCGATCGCAGAGCGGTGGACGGGTAAAACGTCGTCCACTCTACGAAAGGCCACTTGCGCCGGCGGATTCAATTGGTCAACGCAACACCATAATTCCTGTGTAAGCAGGTAGGAGTGTTGCAGATGAAGCAAAGACCTCGAATCTATTACACCGAAAGCCAGAAAGCGCTGATGTGGGCGCACTGGAGAAGAGGAGACTCTCTCCAGCAGATCGCCCAGCTCTTTGATCGCAACCACTCCTCGATACAGCGCATTTTGGCGCAGACAGGAGGGATACGACCGCCGATACGTAAACGCTCAAGGCTCGCGCTTACGATGGCAGAGCGTGAGGAAATATCGAGATCTCTCGTTGCAGGGCATTCGATTCGCCTGATTGCTCTACAACTTGGCAGAGCGCCCTCGACAGTTAGTCGGGAGATAAGCCGCAACGGCGGGTTGCATCACTATCGAGCCAGCTATGCAGATCAAGCTGCATGGGATCGAGCCTGCCGCCCTAAGGTCTGCAAACTTGTCCAAGCTCCGCAGTTAGCGCAACTTGTGGCTCAGCGGTTGCAGATGCAGTGGTCACCAGAACAAATAGCTGGTTGGCTACAGCGTACTTACCCAAATGAGCCGAGCTATCACGTGTCCCACGAGACGATCTATCGCAGCCTTTTCATACAGGCACGTGGCGCCTTGAAAAAAGAGCTGCTTGAGCATTTACGGCGCACTCGAGCCATGCGTCGCTCACGCCATCACACCCAAAAAACAGATAACCACGGGCAAATTCTTGATACGGTCTCTATCAGTAAGAGGCCCGCTGAAGTAGCTGACCGTGCTGTACCTGGTCATTGGGAAGGTGACCTACTGTGTGGCAGTAAGAACAGCCAGATCGCCACGCTTGTCGAGCGTCACAGCCGCTATCTGATGTTGGTGAAAGTAGCCGGCAAAGATACGGCTACGGTAATCGATGCGCTTATAGAAAATGCTCAAAAGCTACCTCAAGAGCTTTATCGATCTCTGACCTGGGATCGGGGCAAAGAGATGGCTGCGCACAAGCGATTTACCTTGGCAACGAACATCCAAGTCTACTTCTGCGACCCCAAGTCCCCATGGCAACGTGGCTCAAACGAAAATACGAATGGGCTGTTGAGGCAGTACTTTCCCAAAGGCATGAATCTATCTGAGTACTCTCAAGACAAGCTCGATGAGGTAGCAAGACTATTAAATGAGCGACCACGTAAAACACTCGACTTTGCGACTCCTGCCGAGTGCTTTAATCAGTACGTTGCGTCGACCGGTTGAATCCGCCCCACAATGCGGCCACTCAGGCGCGCATCGAACACGCATTGCCCCGGCAGTTTTCCAGAACCATTCACGCCTGCCCCAGTCCCAATGTTCTCCCTTTGATATGAGGACGTTAAGGCGTGAAAACCGTTCTAGCCCTGTTGGCCGCAGCCATCACCCTGCCGGCGATGGCCGACCAGCCGACTCTCTACGGTCGCTACGAATACATTCAGCTTCCCCAGCTCGGCCAGACCCTCAAGGCCAAGATGGACACCGGTGCCATGACCGCCTCGCTGTCGGCCCGCGACATCGAGCAGTTCGAGCGCGATGGCGAGGACTGGGTGCGCTTCCGCCTGGCCGTCGACGACGCCGACGATCAGCTGTTCGAGAAGCCCCTGGCACGTGTCACCGAGATCAAGAACCGCGCCGAGGAAGGCAGTTCCGCCAAGCCATCCTATTCCGCGCGCCCGGTCGTCAACATGGACATCTGCCTGGGCGAAGAGAAGCGCACCATCGAGGTCAACCTCACCGATCGCAGCCATTTCGACTACCCGCTGTTGATCGGCGCCAGTGCCATCCGCAAGCTGGATGCGGCCATCGATCCGTCCAATCGCTATACCGCCGAACAGCCCAACTGCTGATCGCTGCGGGCTGCGCCTCGCCTTCGCACAGACCGGTGCGATTCTTGCCTTGAAATGGCACATTGCTACGGCGTTCTTGGACCGTGGCGCGTTTCGAGGTGATGTATGTGGGGATTGCTCAAACCGGGTATACGCGTGCTGGAACGCGTGAGTTTCGCCCGCAAGTTCCAGTTGCTGTTCGTGCTGTTCGTCATCCCCCTGGGCTACGCGCTCTGGGTGATGATGAGTGGCAACCTGGAGCGCATCGAGGTGCTGCGCAGCGAGGTAGACGGCATGCACGGTGTGCAGGCGCTGGGTACGGTCGAGCAGGAGCTGCACGAACAACGTTTGTTGCTGGCCCGCTGGAAGGGCAATGACAAGGCAGCCGAGGCGCTGCTGCGCGAGCGTGGCGGCAAGCTTGCCGAGGCCCTGGCGGCCGCCGCCGAACAGGTGCAGCTGACGCCGAGCGAGGAAACCGGCCCGCAGCTCGACGCCCTGCAGGCCTCGGTCGCTGAACTGGATCTCGCCGTGCTGGGTAAAATGGCCCTGCTCGACGCCCTCGAGCGTTACCAAAAAACACTGTCCCTGCTCACGGTGCTACGTGAGCAGGTTGCCACCGACAGTGGCCTGATCCTCGATCCATTCCTCGACACCTACCTGATGATGGAGCAGATGACCCAGACCCTGCCGCGCCTGTCCGACAACCTGGGCAACTTTGCCAGCCAGGGGTACGGCTCGCTGGTGGCGCAGCATTTCACCCTGCAGAACCGCGTGGCGGTGCGTGACCTGCGTCGCTCACTGGAACAAGCTGGTGCACAGATCGCCAAGTCGCGCACCGCTTTGCAGCAGGCCTCGCCGCGGGCCATGCAGGCCCTGCAGCAGCCCTACGCCCAGGTCGAGGAGGGGTTGCAGACCTTTCTCGCCGAGGTCGACCGCGACATGTTCGAGGCCAGCCCCATGGTGCTGCAGCCGGCGCAGTTCGTGCAGCAGGTACAGGCGCTGCAGGAAAACGTCAGGGTTCTGCGTCAGGCGGTGTACGCGCAGTTCAGCGCCAATATCGGCGATTACCAGGGCAACGCTCGCCAGGACATGCTGCACACCACGCTGATCTTCGCCGTGCTCACCCTGCTGGCGCTGTACCTGCTGCTGTGCCTCAATGCCTCCATCCGCCGCAGCACCGCCGGCATCATCCAGGCGGCCGAAGGCCTGCGTGATGGTGACCTGCGGGTGCGCATGCAGGTACATGGCGCCGATGACCTGGCGGCGATCTCCACGGCGCTGAATGCCGCCGTCGCCCAGTTGCGCGATTCCATGCAGGGCGTCGGCCGCGAAGGGCAGAGCCTCGACGAGACCGTGCGCAACCTGGGAAGCCAGGCCGCGGGCTCCTTGAGCGCGGTCGAACAGCAGCAGGCGCAGATGAGCCAGATCGCCACCGCCGCCACGCAGATGGCCGCCACCGCCCAGAGCGTGGCGCAGAGCTGCGAGCAGGCTGCCCAGGAAGCCGGGCAGACCCGCGAGATCGCCAACCAGAGCAACCAGCGTAGCGCCCGCACCAGTGCCAGCATGCGTGAGCTCGCCGAGCGCCTGGCTGGAAGCGCGCAGACCCTGCAGAAGCTGCGCCAGCAGACCGAGCAGATCACCCGGGTGGTCGATGTGATCAAGGGCATCGCCGAGCAGACCAACCTGCTGGCGCTCAACGCCGCCATCGAGGCGGCCCGCGCAGGCGAGCAGGGCCGTGGCTTCGCGGTGGTCGCCGACGAGGTGCGTTCGCTGTCGCAGCGCACCCAGAATTCCACGGCGGAGATCGCCCAGACCGTCGGTGACCTGCACAAGGTGGTGGGGCAGTCCGTCGCCGAGATGGAGCAGGCCATGCATCAGGCCGAAGGTGATGTGGGCAACGTGCTGGCGATGAGTGCGGACCTCGACGGCATCGTCGAGTCGGTGCAGCGGGTCAGCGACCGACTGGCGCAGATCGCCACCGCCGCCGAGCAGCAGGCGGCCACTGCCGACGAGGTGAGTGGCAATATCCAACAGGTCGACCAGGCCGCCAGTGAATTGCTCAGCGGTGCGCGGATGGTCAGCGACGCCTGTGAACAATTGCGCCGTGGCAGCGAAACCCTGTCGCGCAACACCGGCCGTTTCCAGGTGGATTGAGTGCGCGGGGGACGGCTGATCAATAAATGAACGATCTCTTGCAGGCCTCGATTTCAGGGGCCTGCAAGGGATGATCTCCAGGTTGTCCACAGGCTCATGCACGCGCATTGTGCATGAATGCTCCCATCCCTGCGCGACCTTATTTCACGCCTGCTACAGGCCATAAAGTCAAGCAATACAGCAGGTTGGAGCGATTGTGGATGGGCCTGGTCAATAACTGATCAAATGCCAGAATGCCACGAGCGGCGTGGCTTTCAGGGTTCGATACCGGGTTTATCCACAGAACCTTCCACGGCTATTGTGTACAGTGCAGCGGTTTGCACAGCGAGTTACCGCCGTGTCTGTACCTCGTCGTAGGGAAAGCGGATTTTCCGGTAGTCACCTGGCCTTGGTCAGTTAATGATCAGCATGCCAGGAGTCCCGTATTTCGTGGGCTGCAGCCTCCCATTCAAGGGTTATCCACAAAGTGTTCCACGCAACCTGTGCATTGTCCCCAGCACCTCGGCGTTCTCGCATCCCTTGACAAAATTCTTTTGATAACAGTGGCTTGTCACGACTTGTTCTGTGAATAATCGACTGCTCAAATAATGATCGGCTTGCCGAAAGCCGCATTTTTCCTGGCGTACAGCCTTTCACACCAAGCTTATCCACAGAATGATCCACCCGTTTTGTGCATGACCGCTTCAGACCCCTGTGCTATTGACGCTGGCCACGGCCTCGCGCAGGCTCCGCAACCCACGTGCCGCAAGGATGCCAACCATGGCGACCATCCTGATCGTCGAAGATGAAGCCGCAATCGCCGATACCCTGGTCTATGCCTTGCAGGCCGAGGGCTTCGTCACCCGCTGGTCGACGCTCGGCGGCGAGGCGCTGGCGCTGCTGGAGCGCGAGGTTTACGACCTGGTGATTCTCGACGTCGGCCTGCCCGACATCAGCGGCTTCGAGGCCTGCAAGCGGTTGCGGCGTTTTTCCGAAGTGCCGGTGATGTTCCTGACTGCGCGCAATGACGAGATCGACCGCGTGGTGGGGCTGGAAATCGGCGCGGATGATTACGTGGTCAAGCCCTTCAGCCCGCGGGAAGTGGCGGCGCGGGTCAAGGCCATTCTCAAGCGCGTGGCGCCCCGCGAGCCGGTGGCCGCCAAGCCCGATGAAGGTCCGTTCCGCCTCGACAGCGAGCGGGTGCGCATCGACTACCACGGCCAGCCCCTGAGCCTGACCCGCCTCGAATTCCAGTTGCTGCACTGCCTGCTCGGCCAGCCCGAGCGGGTGTTCAGCCGCGAACAATTGCTCGATGCGCTGGGTGTCGCGGCAGACGTGGGTTACGAGCGTAATATCGACAGCCATATCAAGAGCTTGCGCGCCAAGCTGCGCCAGGTCGCGCCCCGGGCCGAGCCGATCCAGACCCACCGCGGGCTGGGTTACAGCCTGCGCCTCGAATAGCGCCATGCCCAGCCTTCAGGAGGCCTGCTGATGCCGCTCGGAGTCCGTATCTTTCTGGCCTACTTCCTGTTCGTCGGGCTGTCCGGCTGGTTCGTGCTGAGCACGGTGATGGACGAGATCCGCCCGGGCGTGCGCCAGTCCACCGAGGAAACCCTGGTCGATACCGCACACCTGCTGGCGGTGCTGTTGCGTGAGGAGGTGCGCGACGGCCGCCTCGCCCAGGGGCAACTGCCCGAATTGCTCAAGGCCTACGGCCAGCGCCAGCCCGGCGCGCAGATCTGGGGCGTGGCGAAGAATCAGGTCAACCACCGCATCTACGTCACCGACGCCAACGGCATCGTATTGCTCGACTCCAGCGGCCTGGCGGTCGGGCAGGATTACTCGCGCTGGAACGATGTGTACCTGACGCTGCGCGGCCGCTACGGCGTGCGCTCGACCCGCGAAGACCCGAACGATCCCGATTCCTCGGTGATGTATGTGGCTGCGCCGATCATCGATGGCGAGCGGATTCTCGGCGTGGTGTCGGTGGCCAAGCCCAATCGTACGCTGCAGCCTTATATCGAGCGCTCGCAGCGGCGCCTCGGCTGGCTCGGTGCCGGGCTGATCGGCCTGGGCCTGCTGGTTGGCGGCTTGCTCAGCTGGTGGCTGAGCGGCTCGCTACGGCGCCTGACCCGTTATGCACAGGCGGTCAGCGAAGGCCAGCGCGCCGAGCTGCCCCAGGTCCGTGGCGGCGAACTCGGGCAGTTGGCCCAGGCGGTGGAGCGCATGCGCACCGAGCTGGAGGGCAAGGCCTACGTCGAGCGCTACGTACACACCCTGACCCATGAACTGAAGAGCCCGCTGGCGGCAATTCGTGGCGCCGCCGAGCTGCTGGAGGCCGAGATGCCCGAGGCCCAGCGCCAGCGCTTCGTGGCCAATATCGGCGAAGAGGGCGAGCGCCTGCAGAACCTGGTCGAGCGCCTGCTGCACCTGGCGCAGGTCGAGCAGCGCCAGGGCCTCGAGGAGCGCGTCGCCGTGCCGCTGCACGCCATGATCGACGAGCTGGTGCAGGCCCAGATGGCGCGTATCGAACAGCGCCAGGTGCGTGTGGTTAACCAGGTCGATGCCGCGCAGACGCTGTTCGGCGAGCGTTTCCTGCTGCGCCAGGCGCTGAGCAACCTGCTCGACAACGCGCTGGATTTCACGCCGCCCGGCGGTCTGATCCGCTTTACCTGCGAAGACGATGGTGAGTCGCTGCAACTGCGCCTGTTCAATCAGGGGCCGGCGATTCCCGACTACGCCATGGCCCGCCTCACCGAGCGCTTCTACTCCCTGGCGCGCCCGGCCACCGGGCGCAAGAGCACCGGCCTGGGGCTCAACTTCGTGCAGGAAGTGGCGCAGCTGCATGGCGCCAGTCTGGATATCGCCAACGTCGAAGGTGGCGTGGAAGTGCGTTTGAGCTTCCCGCGTTAGGCGCCGTGGCTACGACCTCGGCGATGCTGGCGACGACTTGTCGCAAACAGGGTGGGTACAGATGCCTGCACTTTGGCTATTCTGAAGCCGTTCGCCAATCTACCGGGACAGGAAGACGCGCATGAAAAAGACCGTGGCCGACGTGCTCAAGAGCAAGCCGATATCCAACGTATACAGCGTCACCCCTGACAGCAGCGTGTTCGCCGCAGTGAAGCTGATGGCCGAGAAGGGCATCGGCGCCCTGGTGGTGCTCGAAGGCGAGCGCCTGGCCGGTATCGTCAGCGAGCGCGATTACGTGCGCAAGGTCGCCGTGCAGGAGCGCTCGCCGGCCAACCTCAAGGTCAGCGAGATCATGACCGCCAAGGTCATTACCGTGAGCCCGGGCGAAGATGCCCGCCATTGCATGGAGTTGATGACCAACGGTCGCCTGCGCCACCTGCCTGTCGTCGAAGATGGGCGCCTGGTCGGCCTGCTGTCCATCGGCGACCTCGTCAAGGACATCATCAGCCAGCAGGAAAACCTGATCCAGCACCTGGAACAGTACATCCGCGGCGAATGACCGATGGCTGCGCCCGCAGCCGTCCAGCCCGGCGGGTGACGCCTGCCGGGCTCCTCACAATTCCCACATAAACTCCATCCGCGCTCCATGCTGCCTTCACCGGGGCTGGCCAGACTGCGTGCATCCCAACTGCACGGAGCGCTGTGCCATGAACCGAAGCCTGCTGTTCAAACTGGGCACCATTGCCCTGCTGATTCTGCTGTTGATGATTCCCCTGCTGTTGATCGATGGCCTGGTGGGCGAGCGTCAGGGCGCGCGCGACGATGTGCTGCGCGATATCGCCCGTAGCTCCAGCTACGCCCAGCAGATCAGCGGGCCGATCATGGTGGTGCCGTATCGCAAGAAGGTACTGACCTGGAAGACCCGCAAGGACAGTGACGAGCGTTACCAGGAAGAATCGATCGAGCAGGGCCGCCTGTACTTTCTGCCGGAGCGCTTCACCCTCGACGGCGACGTGCGTACCGAGCTGCGTTATCGCGGCATCTACCAGGCGCGCCTGTATCACAGCGATAGCCAGGTCAGTGGCGAGTTCAAGGTGCCGGCCAACTACGGCATCAGCGATGTCGATGCCTACTGGTTCGGCGAGCCCTTCATCGCCGTGGGCATCAGCGATGTGCGAGGCATCGGCAACGACCTCAAGCTGCAGCTCAACGGCGCCAGCCTGAGCTTCGAGCCGGGCAGCGGTGACGACAACTTCGGCAGCGGCGTGCACGTGGCGCTGCCGGCGCGCGACAGCCGCCTTGAACAGGCCTACCGCTTCGCCTTTGACCTCAAGCTGCAGGGCACCGAGCAACTGAGCATCACCCCGGTGGGGCGCGAGAGCCAGGTCAGCCTGCGCTCGGACTGGCCGCACCCGAGCTTCGTCGGCGAGTTCCTGCCCAACCAGCGCGAGGTGACCGAGCAGGGCTTCACCGCCAAATGGCAGACCAGCTTCTTCGCCACCGACATGCAGGACGCCCTGAGCAGCTGCGTCAGCGGTTCCTGCGCCACGATGCAGAGCCGCGCCCTCGGGGTCAGTTTCATCGATCCGGTGGACCAGTACCTCAAGGCCGACCGGGCGATCAAGTACGCACTGCTGTTCATCACCCTGACCTTCGCCGTGTTCTTCCTGTTCGAAGTGCTCAAGCGTATGGCCGTGCACCCGGTGCAGTACGCCCTGGTCGGTTTGTCCATGGCGCTGTTCTACCTGCTGCTGCTGTCGCTTTCCGAGCACCTGGGCTTCGCCGTCGCCTACGGCCTGTCCGCCCTGGGCTGCGTGGCGCTGAACGGCTTCTACGTCAGCAGCGTGCTGCGCAGCTGGTTGCGCGGGACGGCCTTCGGCGGCCTGCTGGCCGCCTTGTACGGGCTGCTCTATGGCCTGCTCAGCGCCGAGGACTACGCCCTGCTGATGGGCTCGCTGCTGGTGTTCGGCGTGCTGGGCTGCGTGATGGTGCTGACCCGCAAACTCGACTGGTACGGCGTCGGCCGCCCGGCCAACAGCGACACCCTGACTTCCTGACCCTTTGCCGGGGCGTGCCACAGTGCACGCCCCATGGAGATCGCCATGCGAGTATTGATGCAATTTTCCGCCTGCTTCGCCCTCGGCCTGTGCATCGCCGGAGTGCTCTTGATCGGCATGATGTTCGTCGGCCGCTTCGACTGGATCGAGGCGCTTATGCTCAGCGGCTGGCCGGTCGCCACCCTGAGCCTGCAGCTGTTGCCGGAGGCGTTCTGGAACGGCCTGACCGGCGTGGCCGATGCCGCCGCCAACCGCTCGGTGCGATCGTTCCTGCAACTGTGCGTGGCCATGGCGCAGGTCGCCCTGCTGTTCGCCCTGGGTTTCTTCCGTCTGTGGTATCGGCGATGAGCGGGCGGCTCGGCTTGCGCGAAGAGCGCCGGGCCGGACGGCAACTGGCGCGCTCCATCGCTGCGTTGTTTCCCGCACCCGAGCCACTGCCCAGCGGCGGCCGACGGTCGCCGAGGCAGGTCTTCCAGGCGCCGTCATAGACCTGGATCAATGGTTGGGCGGGCCGGCCTCTCTAGAATCGCCGGCCCTGTTTTTCCGCGAGCCCGTTGCACCATGTCCAACCCACCGTTTCGCCCCGAGCTGCTGTCACCCGCCGGCAGCCTGAAGAACATGCGCTACGCCTTCGCCTACGGCGCCGATGCGGTATACGCCGGGCAGCCACGCTACAGCCTGCGGGTGCGCAACAACGAGTTCGACCATGCCAACCTGGCCCAGGGCATTCGAGAGGCCCGGGTGCTGGGCAAGCGCTTCTACGTGGTGGTCAACATCGCCCCGCACAACGCCAAGCTGAAGACCTTTCTCGATGACCTGCAGCCGGTGATCGACATGGCGCCGGACGCGCTGATCATGTCCGACCCCGGGCTGATCATGCTGGTGCGCGGTCGTTATCCACAGATGCCCATTCACCTCTCGGTTCAAGCCAACGCGGTGAACTGGGCCAGTGTGGCGTTCTGGCAGGGGCAGGGCCTGGAACGGGTGATCCTCTCGCGCGAATTGTCCCTGGGCGAGATCGAGGAAATCCGCACCCAGGTGCCGGACATGGAGCTGGAAGTGTTCGTCCATGGCGCGCTGTGCATGGCCTATTCGGGGCGCTGCCTGCTGTCCGGCTACCTCAACCGACGCGACCCCAACCAGGGCGCCTGCACCAATGCCTGCCGCTGGCAGTACGACGTCAAGGCGGCGGGCGAGAACGAGCTGGGTGAGATCGTTCGTGTGGTCGAGCCGACGCTGGGCATCGGTGCGCCGAGCGAGCAGGTGTTCGTGCTCGAGGATGGCGAGCGGCAGATGCCGGTCTTCGAGGACGAGCACGGCACCTACATCATGAACTCCCGGGATCTGCGCGCCGTGCAGCACGTCGAGCGGCTGGTGAAGATGGGCGTGCATTCGCTGAAGATCGAAGGGCGCACCAAATCCCATTACTACTGCGCGCGCACTGCTCAGGTGTATCGCCAGGCCATCGACGATGCCGTGGCGGGCCGGCCCTTCGATCGCGGCTTGATGGGCAATCTGGAGTCGCTCGCCAGTCGCGGCTACACCGAAGGCTTCCTGCGCCGCCATGTGCATGACGAGTACCAGAATTATGCGCACGGCAGCTCGCTGTCCGATCGCCAGCAGTTCGTTGCTGAACTGACTGGCGAGCGCCGTGGTGACTTGGCCGAAGTGCGCGTGAAGAATCGCTTTGCTGTCGGCGACGGCCTGGAGCTGATGACGCCTGAGGGCGATCTGCGCTTTACCCTGGAGCACATGGAAAACAAGGCGGGCGCAACGGTCGGCGTGGCGCCCGGCGATGGGCATGTGGTGTACCTGCCGGTGCCACCTGAGGTGGATCTGCACTTTGGGTTGCTGATGCGCGATCTCTGATTTCCCGGGTATCGCTTCGCTCAACCCGGGCTAAGGTTTTGCGCTGTCCTTGGATTCGTAGCCCGGTTTAGCCACAGGGGTAACCCGGCAAGGTGTGCCCTTACAGCGAAGGCCCCTGCAACCGCTGCCGCCAGCTCTTGAGTCGCTGCTCCAGCGCCTTGAGGCTGTCGATCTGTTGTTTGCGCGCGCGGCTGAACAGGATCAGGGCCAGCTCGGCGGTCACCAGGGCGTCGGCGCTGGCGTGGTGGCGCTGGCCGGCCTGCAGGCCGAAGTGCCCGGTCCAGTCATCCAGGCCGCCGTGGCGAATCTGCGCCTGGGGGCAGAGCATGGGTGCCAGTTCGGCGACGTCGTAGAAAGGGTGGCGCAGGCGCAGGTTGAGGGTGTCCTTGAGGGCGCGGGCCAGCATGCGCTGGTCGAAGCCGGCATGAAAGGCCAGCAGCGGGCTGTCGCCGAGAAACTCCATGAACGCCAGCAAGGCTTCGGCCGGCTCGATGCCGGCGGCGATGTCGCTCGGCGCCAGGCCGTGGATCAGCACGCTGGCACTGACGGTATGGCCGTCGCGGTGCAGGGTGCAGTCGAACTGTTCACCGAGCCTGATGGCGCCGCCGTCGATGACCACCGCGCCAATCGACAGCACCTCGTCACGCCTCATGTCCAGGCCACTGGTTTCCAGGTCCAGCACCACCAGGCGTTGTTGCGCCAGGGGCGTGTCGTCGACCGGTCGCGGTGCCGGCAGGGCGTTGCAGCGTTGCTGCTGGCCGGCGGGCAGGGGGCTGCGGCGGCGGGTCAGCCAGGCGAGTGCGTTCATAGTTGGTAGCGTAGCCCCAGGCTGGTTTGCAGACGCTGGGCCTGACGGAAGGATTCACGCAGGATGCGCCGGTCCAGGTGGTTGAGGCTGTCCGGGTCGAGGCGGTTGGAGTACGGCTGGCCCTGGCGTGCCTGCAACTGGTGCTGCTGCAGGCGCGTCTGCTGGATGAAGTGGTAGGCCTCTTCATAAGCGGCGCCGTCCAGCGCATCGATCAACCCGCGCTCGCTCAGCTCGCGCAGGCGCTGCTGGGTGTTGCAGGCCTTGATGCCGTTGGCCAGGGCCAGCAGGCGCGCGCCATCGACGAAGGGCGTGAGGCCCTGGGACTTGAGGTCCAGGGTGTCCTTGTCGGTACCACGCCTGGCCACCACGAAATCCCGGAAGCGGCCTACCGGCGGGCGCTGGCGCAAGGCGTTCTCGGCCATCATGCGCTGGAACAGGCGGTTGTCGGCGATCTGCCCGAGCAGTTCGTCACGCAGCTTTTCGCAGCCGCTGGCATCGCCCCACACGGTGCGCAGGTCGAAGTAGATGGTCGAGGCCAGCAGGTTTTCCGGCGAGGCCTCGCGCACGAAACCGGCGAAGCGCCGTGACCATTCCTGACGCGACAGGCACAGCTGCGGGTTGCCGGCCATGATGTCGCCCTTGCACAGGGTGAAGCCGCAGCGTGCCAGGCGCCCATTGATCTCCATGGCCAACGGCAGCAGGCGCCCGCGGATCTCGGCGGCCTGCACGTTGCTCTCGGCCTCGAAGAGGATGCCATTGTCCTGGTCGGTGTGCAGGGTCTGCTCGCGCCGGCCTTCGCTGCCGAAACACAGCCAGGTGAACGGCACGCCGGGGTCGCCCAGGTCTTCGATCGTCAGCTCGATCACCCGGCACACGGTGTGGTCGTTGAGCAGGGTGACGATATGGGTGATCTGGCTGGCGCTGGCGCCGTGGGCGAGCATGCGGTCGACCAGCTGGCGAACGTCTTCGCGCAGCGCGGCGAGGGTGTCCACCCGGCCGGCATGGCGAATGGTGCGGGCCAGGTGCACCAGGTCGACGCGCTGCAGGGAGAACAGGTCGCGCTCGGACACCACGCCGCACAGCTTGCCCTGTTCCACCAGGCAGACATGGGCGATATGCCGCTCGGTCATGGCGATGGCGGCGTCGAAGGCGCTGGCGCCTGGCGGCAGGTGGAACGGCGCCTGGGTCATCAGGCTGCTGATCGGCTGGTCGAGGGCGCTGCCGTCGGCCACCGCCCGGCGCAGGTCGCGCAGGGTGAAGATGCCCTGAGGGCGCTGGGCCGGGTCGACGATCACGATGCTGCCGACCTGCTGCTCGTGCATCAGCCGCACCGCTTCGCGCAGCGGCATTTGCGGCGCGCAGGCAATCGGTTGGCGCATGGCCAGCTCGCCCAGGCGGGTATCGAGCGAATATTGCGAGCCAAGGGTTTCCACGGCGCGCATCTGCACCTGCTGGTTGACCTGGTCGAGCAGGCTGCTGACGCCGCGCAGGGCGAAGTCACGCAAGGGCGTGGACTGGGCGAACAGGCGGGTGAAGGCGGCCTTGTCGAGCAGCAGGCAGAAGGTGTCTTCGCCGGCCAGGTGGGCGGTACGGGTAGCGCGCTCGCCGATCAGCGCGGCCATGGGGAAGCATTCGCCCCGGGTGATCTCGAAGGTGGTTTCCGTGCCGCGCCGCGCCGAATGCGGGCGCTGCCCGTGCACGCGGCCCTGCTTGACGATGTACAGGTGCTCCACCGGGCCGTCGTCCGGGTGGATGATCACCTCGTCCTCGGCGTAGAAGCGCAGCTGGCAGTGCTCGACCAGGTAGGCGAGGTGCGCGCTGTCCATCTGGTTGAACGGCGGGAATTTCTGCAGAAACTCCATGGTGCCATGCACGTTCTGGCGTACCGCTGTCTTGCCGGCCTGGACGAAGTCATCGGCTGGTTTCATCGCGCGCGTTCCTTTTGTTCTTGTAGCGGCATGCTGGCGAGCCGTGCCGGGAATCGACATAGGACATAAGTCTAGGGGACAGATCACCGGGCCGATTATGCGGGCCTGCGGTGAACCTCTCACCTCTATTGGCGTCCTGATGTGTCTGAGACGCTTTTTTCAGGCAGTCATCCCTTCCAGGCACAGAGGAGACATCCCCTATGAGTGGCAGCATCCTGCGTCACGCCGTGGCGCTCGGCACCAGCATCCTGTTGAGTTGCGGCGTCGCCAGCGCACAACAGAAGCCCGTCGAACTGATCGGCATCAATGTCGCGGGCGCGGGATTCGCCAGCTCGGTGCTTCCCGGCAAGCACGGCACCAACTTCTTTTTCCCGCCCAAAGGTTATTACGAGAAGTGGCAGCAGAAGGGCATCAGCTGGGTGCGCTTCTCCTTCATCTGGGAGCGGCTGCAGCCGCAGGCCAATGGCGAGTTCGACGAGGCCTACGCCAAGCTGATCGACAAGACCCTCGATGAAGCGCAGCAGGCCGGCATCGAACTGATGCTCGACGTGCACAACTATGGCCGCTACTACGGCAAGGTGATCGGCACCGACGACGTGTCGATTGCCGCCTACCAGAACCTGATGGAACGCATCGCCAAGCGCTGGGGCGACCACCCGGCCGTGTATGCCTACGACCTGATGAACGAGCCCTACGGCGCGGCCAACAAGTTCTGGCCGCAAGTGGCCCAGGCCGGTATCGACGGCGTGCGCAAACATGATTCGAAGAACGAGATCTACGTCGAGGGCGCCGAGTACTCGTCGGCACTGCGTTGGCCCAAGCTCAACGACAACCTGCTCGACCTGAAGGACCCTGCCGACAAGCTGATCTACTCGGCGCACATGTACATCGACCCGGATGCCAGCGGCAGTTACAAGACCGCCCTGGCGCCCAACCTGGATCCGCAGATCGGCGTCAAACGCCTGGAGCCCTTCGTCAACTGGCTGATCGAGCACAACAAGAAGGGCCATATCGGCGAGTTCGGCGTGCCGGCCGACGACGAGAGCGGCCTGGTGGCCCTGGACCAGACGCTCGCCTACCTGCAGAAGCACTGCATTCCGTTCACCTACTGGGCCGCCGGGCCGTCGTGGGGCAAGCACAAGCTGTCCATCGAACCGGTCAAGGGGGTGGATCGCCCGCAATGGGCGGTGCTGCAGAAGTACCTGGGAGGCGGCAACTGCACCAGCATCGGGCCGGGAACCTGATGCACGGGTTGATGCTCTGATCAGCGTGGCGGCGCTCCTGCCGCCGCCATCGCCTCCCACGCCGGACCTGATTTCAAGGATGCACGCATGACAAACCGCAATCTATGGGTGGATTACGCCAAGGCCATCGGCATCCTCCTGGTGGTCTACGGCCACGTGGTGCGCGGCTTGCTCAACGGCGGCATCATCACCGAGAACGTGGCCTTTCACTGGCTGGTGGACAGCATCATCTACACCTTCCACATGCCGCTGTTCTTCTTTCTGTCCGGGCTGTTCTTCTGGCATTCGCTGAACAACCGCGGCAGTGCCGGGCTGTTCTGCAACAAGATCGACACTATTTTCTACCCCTTCGTGCTCTGGTCGCTGCTGCAGGGCAGCATCGAAGTGGTGCTGGCGCGCTATACCAACGGCGGCGTCGGCATGGGCGAGGTGCTGGCGCTGCTGTGGTCGCCACGGGCGCAGTTCTGGTTCCTGTATGCGCTGTTCGCCGCGTTCTGCCTGGCGATCCTGTTGTACCGCAGTTTCTCGACGCGGGCCTTCCTGCCACTGCTGGTACTCAGCGCAGTGTTCTATCTGCTCCAGCAGTGGACGCCCCGTGTCGCCGCGCTGGTGTTCCTGGCGCAGAATTTCGTGTTCTTCGCCCTGGGCATCTGGTTCAACCAGATCCGCGGCAGCATCGAGCCCCGTGCCTCGGCCGTGGCGCTGGGTAGCGGCCTGGCCTTCGTGGTGGCGCAGTACGTATTCCACGGCCCGCTTGGCCTGACCTACGCGGATCGCGGTGCGGCGTCGCTGGTGGTGGCCTTTATCGGCATCCTGTTCACCGTCAGCCTGTGCATGGTGCTGGCGCGCCGGCCAATGGGCTGGATGCTGACCCTGGGCGCGTTGTCGATGCCGATCTTCCTGATGCACATCCTGGCCGGCAGTGGCGCACGGGTGATCCTCAGCAAGTTCCTGGGCATCAACGACGACACCCTGCATATCGTCCTGGGTTGCCTGGCCGGCGTGCTGCTGCCGATCATCGCCGCGAAGATCCTCGAGGCGCTGGGTATCAACTGGCTGTACGAAATGCCGGAGCGCTTTTCGGCTTATCGCTGGCAGCAACGTCGCGTGGCGCCACAGCCGGCAAGGTAACGACCGGGCTGTCGCCGGCTCTGCTGGCCATAAGGAAAAACCGCCTCTCGGCGGTTTTTCTTTTGCGCTGCTGTCTTATCGCGCCAGGCTGGCCTTCAGCTCCCGACGACGGCGGTGCAGCACCGGCTCGGTGTAGCCGTTGGGCTGCCTGGCGCCTTCGAGCACCAGTTCCACGGCCGCCTGGAAGGCGATGTTGCCGTCGAACGCCGGTGCCATGGGGCGATACAGCGGGTCACCGGCATTCTGCCGATCCACCACCGGTGCCATGCGCTTGAGGCTTTCCAGCACCTGCGTCTCGCTGACCACGCCGTGGCGCAACCAGTTGGCCAACAGCTGGCTGGAGATGCGCAGGGTGGCGCGGTCTTCCATCAGGCCGATGTCGTTGATGTCCGGCACCTTGGAACAGCCGACGCCCTGGTCGATCCAGCGCACCACGTAACCGAGAATGCCCTGGGCGTTGTTGTCCAGCTCGTTGCGGATTTCCTCGGCGCTCCAGTCCGTGTCTGGGGCCAGCGGAATGCTGAGGATTTCATCCAGCGAGGCCGGCGTGCGCTTGGCCAGTTCGGCCTGGCGGGCGAACACGTCGACCTTGTGGTAGTGCAGCGCATGCAGGGTGGCGGCGGTCGGCGAGGGCACCCAGGCGGTGTTGGCCCCGGCCAGCGGGTGAGCGATCTTCTGTTCGAGCATGGCGGCCATCAGATCGGGCATCGCCCACATACCCTTGCCGATCTGCGCACGGCCCTGCAGGCCGCTGGCCAGGCCGACGTCGACGTTGTTGTTCTCGTAGGCGCTGATCCACTTCTCGCTCTTCATGGCGGCCTTGCGCACCATGGCGCCAGCCTCCATGGAGGTGTGGATTTCGTCGCCGGTGCGGTCGAGGAACCCGGTGTTGATGAACACCACACGCTCGCTGGCGGCGGCGATGCAGGCCTTGAGGTTGACGGTGGTGCGCCGCTCCTCGTCCATGATGCCGACCTTCAGGGTGTTGCGCGCCAGGCCCAGCACCTGCTCGACACGACCGAACAGCTCGCTGGTGAAGGCCACTTCCTCCGGGCCATGCATCTTCGGTTTGACGATGTACACCGAGCCGGTGCGGCTGTTGGCGCGGCTGCTGTTGCCGTTGAGGTCGTGCAGCGCCGCGAGGCTGGTGCACAGCGCATCGAGAATGCCTTCGGGCAGTTCGTTACCGCTGGCGTCGAGGACCGCCGGATTGGTCATCAGGTGGCCGACGTTGCGCACGAACAGCAGGCTGCGCCCGTGCAGGGTCAGCTCGCCGCCGTTCGGGCGGGTGTAGACGCGATCCGGGTTCATGGTGCGGGTGAAGGTGCTGCCGCCCTTGCTGACCGCTTCGCTGAGGTCGCCCTTCATCAGGCCCAGCCAGTTGCGGTAGACCAGGGTCTTGTCGTCGGCATCCACCGCCGCCACCGAATCTTCGCAGTCCATGATGGTGGTCAGCGCCGACTCCATCAGCACGTCCTTCACGCCGGCGGCGTCGGTACTGCCGATCGGGCTGCTGGCGTCGATCTGGATCTCGAAGTGCAGGCCGTGGTGCTTGAGCAGGATGGCGATGGGCGCGCCGGTCTCGCCCTGGAAGCCGACCAGCTGATCGGCGTCGCGCAGGCCGCTGATATCGCCATTGGCCAGGGTGACCAGCAGCTTGTCGCCCTCGATGCGGTAGCCGGTGGCCTCGGCGTGGGAGCCGGCGGCCAGCGGCGCGCTTTCATCGAGAAAGGCGCGCGCGGCGGCGATCACCTTGTCGCCACGTACCCGGTTGTAGCCCTGGCCCTTTTCGGCGCCGCCTCTCTCGCTGATCGCGTCGGTGCCGTACAACGCGTCGTACAGCGAGCCCCAGCGGGCGTTGCTGGCGTTGAGCGCGAAGCGCGCGTTCATCACCGGCACCACCAGCTGCGGCCCGGCCATGCGGGCGATCTCGTCGTCGACGTTTTCGGTGCTGGCCTGCACCTGCTCGGGCTGCGGCTGCAGGTAGCCGATCTGCTCCAGAAAGGCCTTGTAGGCCGCCGCATCGTGGGGCTTGCCGGCGCGCTCGCGGTGCCAGTCGTCGATCTGCGCCTGCAACTGGTCGCGCTTGTCGAGCAGCGCGCGGTTCTTCGGCGCCAGGTCGCGGAACACGGCGTCGGCGCCGGTCCAGAACGCATCGGCCGTTACGCCGCTGCCGGGAATGGCTTGGTCGTTGATGAAATCGAACAGCACCTTGGCGACCTGCAGGCCACCGACTCGAACACGCTCAGTCATCTCTCGCCTCTCTGCTTCGCTTAGCCTGTGTAACGGCGGGAACCCTCGATGCTGCGCAGACCGACCGCTGTCGGGGCCGTGGTCAACGGCTGCCCGCGTTGCTGCAGTGCGTCTGGAGGTGCTTCGTGAGCGGGGTTTTCCACAACCAGCAGGACTGGGTTTGGGGTTGTGTAGTGGTTTTCGCCAGATACTACATGAACGAATCGGGAAAAACAGTCCAGAAATGATCGACGCGACCTTGGTCGTATTCCGTGCCGCCCCTTGCCTGGGGAGCTGCCTATACTCCAGGCACCCATGAGGATCACGACCATGCCCACACGCATCGCCACCGCTGCGGATCTGGATGACCTGGTACCCCTGTTCGCCGCTTACCTGGACTTCTACGGCGTCGGCAAACCCGAGCGCCAGGTCCGTGCATTTCTGGCCGAACGCCTGGAGCGCGACGATTCGACCCTGCTGATCGCCCGGGACGATGGAGCGAACGCCCAGGGCTTCGTGCAACTCTATCCCCTGTATGACTCGCTGGCGCTGCGCCCCAGCTTTCTGCTCAGCGATCTGTATGTGGCCGAACACGCGCGCCGCCAGGGCATCGGCGAGCAGTTGCTGGAGGCGGCCCGCCAGCACGGGCTGCGCGTTGGCGCCTGCGGGCTGCAGTTGGAAACCGCGCGAACCAACCAGGCCGCGCAGTCGCTCTACGAGCGCCTGGGCTACGTGCGTGACGCGATCTATTTGACCTACCGGCTCGACCTGAGTTGAGCGCTATCGAGGAGAGCGGCATATGGATCACCTGATACTCACCGTCATCGCCCAGGACCAGCCGGGCCTGGTCGAGCGCGTCGCCCAATGCGTGGCCAGGCACGGCGGCAACTGGCTGGAGAGCCGTATGTCGCGGATGGCCGGCCAGTTCGCCGGCATCCTGCGGGTGGACGTGCCGGCGGCCTCCCACGGTGCGCTGATGGAAGCCCTGAACGAACTCGGCGCCCAGGGCATCCGGGTGCAACTCGCCTCGGCGGGGGCCGAGCCGGACTGCACCTGGAAGTCGATCCACCTCGATCTGCTGGGCAACGACCGCGCCGGTATCGTGCGCGATATCACCCGGCTGCTGGCGGCCAATGGCGTCAACCTGGAAAACCTGGTCACCGAGGTGACCCTGTGTAAACCCAGTACGTTGTTCAGTGGCAATGGAGCCCGACTAATTGGCGGTTTGTAGTTGAGGCTGCTATGCGGCCTGTGCCAGTTGTAGTGATGCAGCCAGGCAGGCAAATGTCTGGCTCGTTGCTCGGAGCTGTCATAGCTGCGTGCATAGGCCCACTCACGCAGGCTTGTCTGGATGAAGCGCTCGGCCTTGCCGTTCGTTCTCGGTGTGTAGGGTTTGGTGCGGATGTGCTTAAGTCCGAGCCGAGCGCATAAGCGCCGAAACGAATGAGAGCGGTAGCAGGCGCCATTGTCTGTCATGACGCGCTTGAAGCGGATGCCTAACCCCCGGTAGTAACGCAACGCCCGCAACAAGGCTCGACAAGCGCTACTGCCGCGCTCATCTGGGTGCAGGGTAGTGAAGGCCAGCCGGGACGCATCATCAATGGCCACATGCACGAACTCCCAGCCAGCACCATCGGAGCCCTGCAGACGATCGCCCGTAACTCGGTGCCCTGGTCTCCAGAATCGGCCCAGCTTCTTGATGTCCAGGTGCAGGAGATCGCCGGCGTTGGGGTATTCGTAGCGCACTACTACAGGGGCGGGCTCTAGCTCGGCTAACCGATGAAAGCCAGCTTGTTTGAGACGGCGCGCAACTGTACTGACGGCCACGCCGAGTGCTTGAGCGATCTGTCGGTAGGTATGGCGAGATTGGCGTAGTTGGATCAATTGTGCGATCAGATCGACTGCCGTCTCGTGAGGGCATGAATGCGGACGTGATGAACGATCCATCAGACCGGCCTCGCCCTCCTCACGAAAGCGCCTGAGCCACTTGTAGGCTGTGCGGACACTGACTCCTGCGGCTTGTGCGGCATCCTCGACACGTAGCCCATTGAGCATGCGTTGTACAAGAAGGGCTCGACCTCGAGGGGTAAGACGGGCATGTTTATGCAGGTTCATCCGGGGCTCCTGGAAGGCTGTGTTGGTCGCGCTTCCAGAATTCCGGGAACGCCCCGGATGAACAACCTACTGAGAGATCACAACTAGGCACTGGAGATGTAAGGCCGCTCGACAAGCGGCCTGTATCTGCAACAGGCCCTAGCGCTTGCGCAGCGTCAGCCAGGCGTCGACGCTGTACACCGCCAGGCCCGCCCAGATGAACAGAAAGGAAATGAGTTTCGCCGGGTCGAAATGCTCGCCGAACACGAACACGGCCAGCAGCAGTACCAGCGTCGGCGCGATGTACTGCAAAAAGCCCAGTGTCGCGAACGGCAAGTGGCGCGCGGCGGCGTTGAAGCACACCAGCGGGATCAACGTCACCGGCCCGGCAGCCATCAGCCACAGCGCTTCGCTGGTGGTCCAGAACGCCGGCTGGCTGCTCATGGCGGCAGGGTGGAAGAGAATCCAGCCGATGGCCAGGGGCAGCAATATCCAGGTTTCCACCACCAGGCCCGGCAGTGCGGCGACCGGCGCCTTCTTGCGGATCAGCCCATAGGTGGCAAAGCTCAGTGCCAGGGCCAGCGATACCCAGGGCAGGCTGCCCACCTGCCACAGTTGCTGGGCCACGCCGGCGGCTGCCAGGGCGACCGCCACCCACTGCAGGCGCCGCAACCGCTCACCGAGCAGCAGCATGCCGAGCAGCACGTTGACCAGCGGGTTGATGTAGTAGCCCAGGCTCGCCTCGAGCATGCGCTCGTTGTTCACTGCCCAGACGTAGATCAGCCAGTTGCCGGCGATCAGTGCACCACTCACGGCCAGCACCGCGAAGCGCCTGGGGTGGTCGAGCAGTTCGCGCAGCCAGCCCGGGTGCTTCCACACGAGCAGCAGCAGGGCGCCGAAGAGGGCGGACCAGATGGCGCGGTGAACGATGATCTCCAGGGAGGGAACGGCCTGGATCGCCTTGAAGTACATCGGGAACAGGCCCCAGATGACATAGGCGGACAGGCCCAGGATGTAGCCGCGGCGCAAATCTGCGGTGGCCATGTAAGTCCTTAACGAGGCAGTGGCGGGACGCATCATTCTAGTGCGCAGTTGTCTGCGCGTTCAGCTTTTTGTTATCGGCATGGCCGACTCAGAACAGCTTCAGCGGCTCTTCATCCAGCGCCGCGATCTGCTCGCGCAGCATGAGGATCTGCTCGCCCCAGTAGCGTTCACTGCCGAACCAGGGGAAGCTCTGCGGGAAGGCCGGATCGTCCCAGCGGCGTGCCAGCCAGGCGCTGTAATGCATCAGGCGCAAGGAGCGAAAACCTTCGATCAGCGGCAGTTCGCGGGGGTTGAAGTCGTGGAACTCCTGGTAACCGTCGACCAGCTCGGCGATCTGCCCGAGGCGCTCATGGCGTTCACCGGCCAGCATCATCCACAGGTCCTGGATCGCCGGGCCCATGCGGCAGTCGTCCAGGTCGACCATGTGATAGGTCTCGTCGCGGCACAGCAGGTTGCCCGGGTGGCAGTCGCCGTGCAGGCGGATGGCGTTGGCCGGGTTTTCCGCGAACAGTTGATCGAGGCGCCCCAGCAGGTCCCGCGCCACCGACTCGTAGGCGGGCAGCAGGCTCCTGGGAATGAAGTTGCCGTCCAGCAGGGTCGCCAGGGAGGCATGGCCGAAGTTGTCGACCCGCAGGGCTTCGCGATGCTCGAACGGGCGCAGCGAGCCGACCGCATGCAAACGGCCGAGCAACTGGCCGAGGCGATAGAGCTGATCCAGGTTACCGGGCTCCGGGGCCCGCCCACCACGGCGTGGAAACAGCGAGAAGCGAAAGCCGGCGTGCGTGAACAGGGTTTCGCCGTCGCGCTGCAGCGGCGCCACCACCGGCACATCGCAGTCGGCCAGCTCGGCAGTGAAGCTGTGCTCTTCGCGGATCGCCGCGTCGGTCCAGCGATCCGGGCGGTAGAACTTGGCGATCAGCGGCGTCTCAGCCTCGATACCCACCTGATAGACGCGGTTCTCGTAGCTGTTGAGGGCCAGCACGCGCGCATCGCTGAGGTAGCCCAGGCTCTCGACGGCATCCAGAACCAGATCGGGGGTGAGGGCGGCGAAAGGATGGGTCATGGGCGGCTCCTGCGGTTGGCCGCAGAGTGTAACGCCTCGACGGCGGGCGCCGGCATTATTCGCTAGACCTGGGTACCCAGCAGCACCTGGGTGGCGGCAAACTGCGCGCGCACCGCGCTGCCCACCACCAGGCCCTGGGCCGTGAGCTGCTCGGCAGACGCCTGGGCGCACAGCGTCTGGCCGTTGGGCAGGGCGATGCGCACCTCGCAGGGACCGTCGGCTTCGAGGAGGATCTGCTCGATGCGCCCGAGCAGTTCGTTGAGCTGTGGATCGGCGGCTTCGGCCACGGCGCTGAGCTGCAGCCAGCCGGCCTTGATCAGCACCAGCAGCGCCACGCCCGGCTGCAGTTGCAGGTGCGCGGTGCTGCTGCGGGTGATCTGTGCCTGGATCAGCGCACCGCCGGGCAACTCGACGTCGACCCGATCGTTACCGCCCCGTGGATGGATCGCTCGCACCCGGCCGCTGAGCTGGTTGCGCGCGCTGGTACGCAGCATCAGGCGGCCCAGCACCTGCAGGTCGGCATCATCGTCGGCGGCCTGCAGCAGGTCGGCCTGAATCGCCTGCAGGCGCTGGTGCAGGTGCAACAGGCGCTCACCCGTCGAGGTGAGTCGTGCGCCACCGCCGCCCTTGCCACCGACGCTGCGGGCCACCAGGGGCTGGTCGGCCAGGTTGTTGAGTTCGTCGATGGCATCCCAGGCCGCCTTGTAGCTCATGCCGGCCGCCTTGGCGGCACGGGTGATCGAGCCCTGTGCGGCGATCTGTTCGAGCAGGGCGATACGCTGCGGGCGGCGGGTGACGTGCTGGGCGAGCGACGAGAGGGTGGACATGGCGGGGGCGGCGATCAGTACGACGGCTGGTCACTGTGCGCGACGGCCCCGGCATCGTCAATGCTCGCCCGGTGCCGGGGTGCGCGCCAGGCAATAGACGTCCACCCGCAGCGCGCCGGCGCGGATCAGCAGGCGTGCCAGTTGCTGGGCCGTGGCGCCGGTGGTCAGCACGTCGTCGACCAGTGCCAGGTGCAGGTCATTTGGCCGTGCGCTGGGCGACAGCGTGAAGGCGCCACGCAGGTTGCGCCGGCGTGCGGCAGCATCGAGTTTCTGTTGGGCGGGTGGGTCGCCGATACGCAGCAGCCAATCGCTGCGCGGGGCGATCTGCAGCGCGCGGCCGAGCACCTCGGCGAGCATCTGCGCCTGGTTGAAGCCGCGTTGGCGCTGGCGCTTCGGTGACAGGGGCACGGGCAGCAGCAGGTCGGGCCTGGGCAGCCCTTCGTTGAACGCGTGGGCCAGGTGCCTTGCGAGGAGGTCGCCGAGCAAGCGACCGATGGGCCAGCGCGCCTGGTGCTTGAAACGGTTGATCAGCGCATCGACAGGAAAACCATAGCCCCACGGCGCCTCGACCCGGCTGAACGGCGGCGGTCGTTTCAGGCAGTTGCCGCAGGTCAGGCCATCGACCGCCAGCGGCAGGGCGCAAACCTGGCAATGGGCGCCGAGCCAGGGCAGCTCGGCCTCGCAGCCGGCGCAAAGCGGCAGGGGCATATCGACCCGCTCGTCACACAGCAAGCAGGTTTGTTTTATTTTTAACCAGTTGTAAACCTTGGGTGAGTATGGTGGTTGACAGTGCATGGGGCTTCCTTAACTATGCCGCACATCCGTGTTGGGTCTGTTTCGACTGTAGCAGGCCGCCTGTAGATAAGGACTTGCCCCCATGAGCGCCAGTACCGCTACCACCCTGCGTCACGATTGGAGCCTGAACGAAGTTCGGGCGCTGTTCGAGCAACCCTTCAACGACCTGCTGTTCCAGGCCCAGACCGTGCACCGCGCGCATTTCGACGCCAACCGCGTGCAGGTCTCGACGCTGCTGTCGATCAAGACCGGCGCCTGCCCGGAAGACTGCAAGTACTGCCCGCAATCCGGCCACTACAACACCGGCCTGGACAAGCAGAAACTGATGGAAGTGCAGAAGGTGCTGGAAGCGGCCGCCGAGGCCAAGGCCATCGGCTCGACACGGTTCTGCATGGGCGCGGCCTGGAAGCATCCGTCCGCCAAGGACATGCCCTACGTGCTGAAGATGGTCGAAGGGGTGAAGGCCCTGGGCCTGGAAACCTGCATGACCCTGGGCAAGCTCGACAGGGAGCAGACCGCCGCCCTGGCGGAGGCGGGGCTGGATTACTACAACCATAACCTCGACACCTCGCCGGAGTTCTACGGCAGCATCATCACCACCCGTACCTACAGCGAGCGCCTGCAGACCCTGGCCTACGTACGCGACGCCGGCATGAAGATCTGCTCCGGCGGCATCCTCGGCATGGGCGAGTCGCTGGACGATCGCGCCGGCCTGCTGATCCAGCTCGCCAACCTGCCGGAGCACCCGGAGTCGGTGCCGATCAACATGCTGGTCAAGGTCGAGGGCACGCCGCTGGCCCACGAGGAAGACGTCGACCCCTTCGACTTCATCCGCATGCTGGCCGTGGCGCGCATCATGATGCCCAAGTCCCACGTGCGCCTGTCCGCCGGCCGCGAGGCGATGAACGAGCAGATGCAGGCCCTGGCCTTTTTCGCTGGCGCCAACTCGATCTTCTACGGCGAGAAGCTGCTGACCACCGCCAACCCCCAGGCCGACAAGGACATGCAGCTGTTCGCCCGGCTCGGCATCCAGCCCGAGGCGCGCGAAGAGCATGCCGATGAGGTGCACCAGGCCGCCATCGAGCAGGCGCTGGTCGAGCAGCGTGACTCGCGGCTGTTCTACGACGCCGCCGTCTGATCCTTTGCAGAGCGCCTGCTCTTTGCCGGTGCGCCGTGACGGTCGCCGGTGGGCGCTGGACGCTCTGCGCTTTACGGTGAACCCATGTCTTTCGATCTAGCCGCTCGCCTGGCCGAGCGCCGCGCTGCCGATCTGTATCGCCAGCGCCCGTTGTTGGGCAGCCCCCAGGGCCCCCTGGTGCAGGTGGATGGCCGCCGGTTGCTGGCCTTCTGCTCCAACGATTACCTGGGCCTGGCCAATCACCCGCAGGTGGTCGAGGCCTGGCGTGCCGGCGCCCAGCGCTGGGGCGTCGGCGGTGGCGCTTCGCACCTGGTGATCGGCCACAGCACGCCGCACCATGAGCTGGAAGAGGCCCTGGCCGACTTCACCGGGCGGCCGCGGGCGCTGCTGTTCTCCACCGGTTACATGGCCAACCTGGGTGCGGTCACCGCGCTGGTGGGCAAGGGTGACACGGTGCTCGAGGATCGCCTCAATCATGCCTCGCTACTGGACGCCGGCCTGCTCAGCGGCGCGCGTTTCTCGCGTTACCTGCACAATGACCCGCAGAGCCTGGCCAGCCGCCTGGCCAAGGCCGAGGGCAACACCCTGGTGGTCTGCGATGGCGTGTTCAGCATGGACGGCGATGTGGCCGACCTGCCGGCTTTGTGCGCCCAAGCGCGGCGCCATGATGCCTGGGTGATGGTCGACGATGCCCACGGCTTCGGCACCCTGGGTGCCACCGGCGGCGGGGTGGTCGAGCAATTCGGCCTGGGCATCGACGAGGTGCCGGTGCTGGTCGGCACCCTCGGCAAGGCGTTCGGTACCGCGGGCGCCTTCGTGGCAGGCGATGAAGATTTGATCGACACCCTGGTGCAGTTCGCCCGGCCCTATATCTACACCACCAGCCAGCCACCGGCACTGGCCTGCGCCACCCTCAAGAGTCTGGAACTGCTGCGCAGCGAGCACTGGCGCCGTGAGCACCTGGCGGCGCTGGTCGGTCGATTCCGTGAGGGGGCTGCGAGCATCGGGCTGACGCTGATGGACAGCAGCACCGCGATCCAGCCGATCCTGATCGGCGACAGCGCCCGTGCCGTGGCCCTGTCCCGGGCCTTGCGCGAGCGCGGCCTGCTGGTCACCGCGATTCGCCCGCCCACCGTCGCGGCGGGCACTGCGCGCCTGCGGGTCACCCTGTCCGCCGCCCATGAGCCGGCCCAGGTGGATCGCCTGCTCGACGCCCTGGCCCAGTGCTGGGCGCAGCTACCCGGGGAGCCCGTCTGATGGCTCGGTCGCTGATTCTGCTGCCCGGTTGGGGGCTCGGCAGTGCGCCGCTGGGGCCGTTGTCCGAGGCGCTGGCCGGCCATTTTCAGGTGCGCATCGAAGCCTTGCCGGCGTTCGAGCAGGCCGACATCGAGCGTTGCCTGGACGTGCTGGACGACCGGTTGCCCCGTGGCGTCTGGCTGGGTGGCTGGTCCCTCGGCGGCATGCTCGCGGCGTTATTGGCGGCGCGCCGCGGCGCGGATTGCCCGGGGCTGCTGACGCTGGCTAGCAATGCCCGGTTTACCGCCAGCGAGGCCTGGCCGACGGCGATGCCGACAGCCACCTTCGCGGCCTTTCGCGAGGCCTATGCCTTGAACCCCAGCACCACGCTCAAGCGTTTCGCCATGCTCTGCAGCCAGGGTGCCGTGGATTTTCGCGGCCTGTCCCGCCGCTTGCTGGAACAGGCCGATGGTGCCGATTCCCTGGCCGGCCTGGATCTGCTTGCCGCACTCGACACGCGAGCGGCGCTGCAGCAGTTCACCGGGCCCCAGCTTCATCTGTTCGCAGCCGACGATGCCTTGGTGCCAGCGGCGGCTGCGACGGCCATCCGGGCGCTACAGCCGACCGCTGACGTGCGCCGCGTCGAGGGCGCGAGCCATGCCCTGGTGGTCGAACAGGTAGGCGAGGTGGCTGCTGCGGTCGGGCGCTTTCTGGAGGCGCGGACATGAGCGCGTTGCCGGACAAACGTCGGGTCGCCGCATCCTTTTCCAGGGCCGCCGGCACCTATGACAGCGTGGCGCAACTGCAGCGCGACGTCGGCCGGCAGTTGCTGGGGTATCTGCCGCCGGCCCTGCAGCCGCAGCACTGGCTCGACCTGGGCTGTGGCACCGGCTTCTTCAGCCGTGCGCTGAGGGACCGCTATCCGCGCAGCCAGGGCATTGCCGTGGATATCGCCGAGGGCATGTTGCAGCACGCCCGGCAGGCGGGTGGCGCCCAGGCCTTCGTGGCCGGCGATGCCGAGCGGCTGCCGCTGCGCGATGGCAGTTGCGACCTGATCTTCTCCAGCCTGGCGCTGCAGTGGTGCGCGGACTTCGCCGCCGTACTCGGCGAGGCGCACCGGGCGCTGCGGCCGGGTGGTGTGCTGGCGTTCAACAGCCTGTGCGTCGGCACCCTGCAGGAGCTGCGCGACAGCTGGCAGGCGGTGGATGGCTTCGTGCACGTGAATCGTTTTCGCAGCGCCGAGGATTATCAGCAGCTATGCGGCGCCAGCGGCTTGCGCGTGGAGCGGTTGCGGGTGTGTGCCCATCGCCTGCATTACCCGGACCTGCACAGCCTGACCCATGGCCTCAAGGCCCTCGGCGCCCACAATCTCAATGACGGTCGTCCGGCCGGGCTGACCGGCCGCGCACGGCTGCGTGCCCTGGCCGATGCCTACGAGCAGCGGCGCCAGCCCGAGGGGCTTCCGTGCACCTACCAGGTCATCTACGGCGTATTGCAAAAGGAGCCCTGCCCATGAGTGCCGCCTATTTCGTCACCGGTACCGACACCGAAATCGGCAAGACCACCATCGCGGCCGGCCTTCTTCACGCCGCGCGGCTTGCCGGGTTGTCGACCGCGGCGGCCAAACCGATCGCCTCCGGTTGCCAGCTCACCGCCGAGGGGCTGCGCAACGACGATGCCCTGGCACTGCTTGCCCAGTGCAGCCTGCCGTTGCGCTATGACGAGGTGAATCCGCTGGCGTTCGCGCCGGCCATCGCGCCCCACCTGGCGGCTCGTGATGCCGGTGTGTCGCTCGAGGTACCGGCGTTGCAAGCGGCGGTTCGGACGATTCTCGACAAGGGCGCGGATTTCACCCTGGTCGAAGGCGCCGGTGGCTGGCGCGTGCCGCTTGGCGGCATGGCCACGTTGGCCGACCTGGCCCGGGCCTTGGGCATTCCGGTGGTTCTGGTGGTGGGGGTGCGGCTGGGCTGCATCAACCACGCGCTGCTGAGCACCGACGCCATCGTTGCCGATGGCCTGACCCTGGCCGGCTGGGTGGCCAATGTGGTGGATCCGCACGTCGCGCGGCTGCAGGACAACCTCGCCACGCTTGCCGAGCGACTTCCCGCACCCTGTCTCGGGCAGGTGCCCTTCCTGCCATCGATCTGCACCGAGCAGGTCGCGCAGCACCTCGATTTATCGCGATTGATGCTATGAACGCCAACTCTTGCATCATTTTTGGCTGTACATCTTTTGACCGGCTTCTGCTTAAATGCACGCTATAAAGTTCCTGCAGCAGGAGACGTCCCATGCAGATCTCGTCCACCAGCGCATTCAATGCTGGCATCAATACCATCCAGTCCGGCCAGCGCCGGGTCGACCAGGCCGCCGGTGAAATCGCCAGCGCACCGGTCACTGCCGAGCGTGCCCAGGCCAACGAGCCTTCCGCGGCGCGCGCCGACATCGCCGAGAACATGGTCGAGATGCGCGTTGGCCAGTACGAAGCCCAGGCTGGCGCTCGTGTCGTGCAGACAGCGGACAAGGTGCTGGGCACCTTGATCGACGTCACCGCCTAAATCGCAGCGCCTTCCGGTACCTCAGGAAACGTTGGCGAGGCAGTCAGCGCAATACCGATGGCGGCCCCACAAAAACAGGCGAAAAAGCGACCGGGGTCGCGTTCGACTTTACGTTCGTAAGCGAGCATTTTGATGGGGGCGCCCAGCCTGGACTCGCATCCGAGCCTGTTTTTAACGCGCTGCTGACAACGCAGGCAGTTTTTAGAGGTGCCCGTTCGGGGCGTTCGACTCTGGAGGGATCACGCCATGCAAATCGCCGGTTTCTCCTCCACCTATTCATTTGCCTCTCCGGCTGTTCCCCGTCCTGTCGAATCCGCCGGCTCGCCCGAACTGGCCCGGGCGTCTTTCGCGCCCGTTGCCGCCAGTGCCGAAACCGATTCCTCCAGAGGCGCGACCTCGCAAGAAGAGCAGGACAAGCCGCAGGACGCCTCGGCCGACGCCCCTGCCACCGGCAAACCAGGCGAGCCGCGCACTGCCCAGGAAGAGCAGAAGCTGCAACTGGTCATCGCCGAACTGGCCAACCGCGACCGCGAAGTGCGTAGCCACGAACAGGCCCATGCTGCCGTGGGCGGGGTGCATGCCGGAGCGCCTACCTATACCTATACCCGCGGTCCGGATGGCAAACGCTATGCCTCCGGCGGCGAGGTGAGCATCGATGTCGGTGCCGTAGCCAATGATCCCCAGGCCACCCTGACCAAGATGGAAATCGTCATTCGCGCGGCGCTGGCGCCTGCCGAGCCTTCCGCGCAGGATCGCAGCGTGGCCAGCCAGGCCCAGGCGCAAATGGCGGTGGCGCGCGCCGAGCTGGCGGCCATGCAGCGCAGCGAGGCAGAATCCCCCCAACCCGCTGCCGACGAAGACGCCGAAAAAAGCGACGACCCGTCGGTCACATCCGATGCCTCCGCGAGCCCGTCCGCGCCTGCGGGCCTCAGCCTCTATGCCGCGTCTGCGGATGAACGGAAGCCATCCGGGTTGCTCGATCTCCACGCTTGAGCGTGCATAAGCGGCCTTGACAGTAATTGGGCGTAAACGTATGTTTCAAACATGTGTTTGAGAGGTGCGCGTTTATCCCTGCGCCCTTTCTGCAAACGACCGCCCACCGGTCATCCCAAACAAAAGAGACCACCCGCAGAGGTACCCGCTATGCCTGATTACAAGGCCCCCTTGCGCGATATCCGTTTCGTACGTGACGAGCTGCTTGGTTATGACGCGCACTACCAGAGCCTGCCCGGCTGCCAGGACGCCACGCCAGACATGGTCGACGCGATTCTCGAAGAAGGCGCCAAGTTCTGCGAGCAGGTGCTCTCTCCACTGAACCGCGTGGGCGACACCGAAGGCTGCACCTGGAGCGAATCCGGGGTGAAGACGCCGACCGGCTTCAAGGAAGCCTACAAGCAGTTCGTCGAAGGCGGCTGGCCGAGCCTCGCCCATGACGTCGAGCATGGGGGGCAGGGCCTGCCTGAGTCGCTGGGCCTGGCGGTCAGCGAAATGGTCGGCACCGCCAACTGGTCGTGGGGCATGTACCCGGGCCTGTCCCATGGCGCGATGAACACCATCTCCGCCCACGGCACTGAAGAGCAGCAGCACACCTACCTGACCAAGCTGGTATCCGGCGAGTGGACCGGCACCATGTGCCTGACCGAACCGCATTGCGGTACCGACCTGGGCATGCTGCGCACCAAGGCCGAGCCCCAGGCCGATGGCTCCTACAGCATTTCCGGCACCAAGATCTTCATCTCCGCCGGTGAGCACGACATGGCCGAGAACATCGTCCATATCGTCCTGGCCCGCCTGCCCGATGCGCCGGCCGGCACCAAGGGGATTTCCCTGTTCATCGTGCCCAAGTTCCTGCCCACCGCCGAAGGTGGCGTGGGTGAGCGCAATGGCGTGAGCTGCGGTTCCATCGAACACAAGATGGGCATCCACGGTAACGCCACCTGCGTGATGAATTTCGATTCGGCCACCGGCTTCCTGATCGGCCCGCCGAACAAGGGCCTGAACTGCATGTTCACCTTCATGAACACTGCGCGTCTGGGCACCGCCCTGCAGGGCCTGGCCCACGCCGAGCTGGGTTTCCAGGGCGCCATCAAGTATGCCCGCGAGCGTCTGCAGATGCGTTCGCTGACCGGCCCGAAAGCGCCCGACAAGGCCGCCGATCCGATCATCGTGCACCCGGACGTGCGCCGCATGCTGCTGACCATGAAGGCCTTCGCCGAAGGCAACCGGGCGATGGTCTACTTCACCGCCAAGCAGGTGGACATCGTCAAGTACGCCCAGGACGAAGAGCAGAAGAAAGCCGCTGATGGCCTGCTGGCTTTCCTGACCCCGATCGCCAAGGCGTTCATGACCGAAGTGGGCTTCGAATCCGCTTCCCACGGCATGCAGGTATACGGCGGCCATGGCTTCATCAGCGAGTGGGGCATGGAGCAGAACCTGCGCGACTGCCGCATCGCCATGATGTACGAAGGCACCACCGGGGTTCAGGCCCTCGACCTGCTGGGCCGCAAGGTGCTGATGACCCAGGGCGAAGCGCTCAAGGGCTTCACCAAGATCGTCCACAAGTTCTGCCAGGCCAATGAAGGCGTTGATGCGCTCAAGGCGTTCGTCGGGCCGCTGGCCGCGCTCAACAAGGAGTGGGGCGAAGTCACCATGAAGATCGGCATGGCCGCCATGAAGGATCGTGAGGAAGTCGGCGCCGCCTCGGTCGACTACCTGATGTATTCCGGTTATGCCTGCCTGGCCTACTTCTGGGCCGACATGGCTCGCGTGGCGGCGGAGAAGATCGCCGCCGGGGAAGGTGACCAGGCGTTCTACAAGGCCAAGCTGCAGACCGCCCAGTTCTACTACGCACGCATCCTGCCGCGCACCCGTACCCATGTGGCGGCCATGCTGGCCGGTGCCAGCAGCCTGATGGACATGAGCGAAGAGGACTTCGCGCTCAGCTACTGATCGCGCCGGTGGCAATCGAACCGCGGCCTGGTGCCGCGGTTTTTTTATGTGCGCCCTGTGGAGACCGGACAGGCGCGGCGTGCGTCGGCAGCCAATTACAGGCAAAATGCCAGTCTCTTTTCTCGGTCACTGCGGAGCTCGCCTTGCCGCGTCTCGTCGCGTTGCGCTTGGGACACTTTCTGCCGGCATTGCTGCTGCTCGGCGGCGGTTTGCTGGCCGCGACCCTGCCGACCCTGACCGACTTCTTCACTTCGCTGTTCAACGTGCTGCCCACCTCGTTGCTGCTGCTCGGCGGCACCTTCTGTGTGGTCTACGGCCGGCAGCGTGAGCTGTTCATGCTGCTGGTGCTGTACCTGGGCTACTTCCTGCTCGACGAGCAGGCCGATTACTATCGTGAGTTCGGCCGGGTGCGTGATGACGCGGCGCTGGTGTTTCACCTCAGCAGCCTGTTGTTGCCCGCGCTCTATGGCCTGTTCGCGCTGTGGCGCGAGCGGACCCACCTGATCCAGGATTTGGTCGCCCGGGCGGCCGTTTTGCTGGCGGTCGGCAGTGTGGCGGCGGCGTTGGCGCGGCGTTATCCCCAGGGCCTGGAGCAGTGGCTTTCGGTGATCCGCTGGCCTTCCCTGCATGCCGAGTGGATGAGCCTGGTGCAGCTGGCCTACCCGGTGTTCCTGCTGGTGATCGTCGCGCTGCTGATCCAGTACCTGCGTACGCCGCGGCCGGTGCATGCCGTGCAGTTGGTCGGTGCGCTGGCGCTGTTGTGGATGCTGCCCAATACCTTCATCCAGCCCCACGCCTTGCAGGTGATGTCCAGCGTGGTGATGCTGATGATCGTCGTCGGCGTGGCTCACGAGGCCTATCAGATGGCCTTTCGTGACGAGTTGACCGGGCTGCCTGGGCGCCGTGCGTTGAACGAGCGCCTGCAGCGCCTGGGACGCAACTACGTGATCGCCATGGCCGACGTGGATCATTTCAAGCGCTTCAACGACACCCATGGGCATGACGTTGGCGATCAGGTGCTGCGCGTGGTCGCCAGCCAGCTGCGCAAGGTGGGCGGTGGCGGCAAGGTGTATCGCTACGGCGGTGAGGAATTCACCCTGGTATTCGCCGGCAAAGATATCGAGCAGTGCATGCCGCATCTGGAGGCGATACGCCAGGCGGTCGAGCGTTATCAGATCCAGCTGCGTGACCGCCAGCAACGCCCGGCCGACGACAAGGTTGGGCGCCAGCGTCGGGCGGGTTCTGGAGCGTCCCAGGTGTCGGTGACGGTGAGCATCGGGGTGGCCCAGCCCAGCGCCACGCATCGCAGCGTGGAGGAGGTGCTCAAGGCGGCCGACAAGGCGCTCTATGGTGCCAAGAGTGCGGGGCGCAACTGCGTGAGCGCCCAGGTGCAGCGCAAGCGCGGTGCGGTCAAGCTGAAGGGCAGCGGCGCCTGATCAAACGGTGGCTGATCGGTCACGACACGACCCTATGTGTCTGAAAAGTTGTTGGGCTAGACTCGGCTTCTGACCGTGCTACCGAGGATTTCCCATGGCCGCCTACAAAGCTCCCCTGCGTGACATGCGCTTCGTGCTCAACGAGGTTTTCCAGGTTTCCAGACTCTGGGCGCAGCTGCCTGCCCTGGCCGAAGTGGTCGACGAGGAAACCGCCAGCGCGATCCTCGAGGAAGCCGGCAAGATCACCGCAGGCATGATCGCGCCGTTGAACCGCGCCAGCGATGAAGAGGGCTGCACCTGGATCGATACCGAGGTGCGCACGCCCGCTGGTTTCATCGAAGCCTACAAGGCCTACGCCGAAGGCGGCTGGGTGGGTGTGGGTGGCGACCCGCAGTTCGGCGGCATGGGCATGCCCAAGGTGATTTCCGCCCAGGTCGAGGAGATGGTCAACTCGTCCAGCCTGTCGTTCGGTCTCTATCCGATGCTCACCGCCGGCGCCTGCCTGTCGATCAACGCCCACGCCAGCGAAGAACTCAAGCAGGCCTACCTGCCGAACATGTACGCGGGCACCTGGGCCGGCTCGATGTGCCTGACCGAGCCCCACGCCGGTACCGACCTGGGCATCATCCGCACCAAGGCTGAGCCCCAGGCCGACGGCAGCTACAAGGTCAGCGGCACCAAGATCTTCATCACCGGCGGCGAGCACGACCTGACCGAGAACATCATCCACCTGGTGCTGGCCAAGCTGCCGGACGCGCCGCCCGGGCCCAAGGGCATTTCGCTGTTTCTGGTGCCCAAGTTCATGGTCAATGCCGACGGTTCGCTGGGCGAGCGCAACGCGGTGTCCTGCGGCTCGATCGAGCACAAGATGGGCATCAAGGCGTCGAGCACCTGCGTGATGAACTTCGACGGCGCCACCGGCTACATCATCGATGCGCCGAACCGCGGCCTGGCCGCGATGTTCACCATGATGAACTACGAGCGCCTGGGCGTTGGCATCCAGGGCCTGTCGACCGGCGAGCGCTCCTACCAGAGCGCCATCGAGTACGCCCGCGAGCGTATCCAGAGCCGTGCGCCGACCGGTGCGGTGGCCAAGGACAAGGCGGCCGACCCGATCATCGTGCACCCGGACGTGCGCCGCATGCTGCTGACCATGAAGGCGCTCAACGAAGGTGGCCGCGCCTTCTCCAGCTACGTGGCCATGCAGCTCGACACCGCCAAGTACAGCGAGGAACCTGCCACCCGCAAGCGCGCCGAAGAGCTGGTGGCGCTGCTGACCCCGGTGGCCAAGGCGTTTCTCACCGACCTCGGGCTGGAAACCACCCTCCACGGCCAGCAGGTATTCGGTGGCCATGGCTACGTGCGCGAATGGGGTCAGGAGCAGCTGGTTCGCGACTGCCGCATCACCCAGATCTACGAAGGCACCAACGGCATCCAGGCGCTGGACCTGGTCGGGCGCAAGATCGTCGGCAGTGGTGGCGCGTTCTGCCGGCATTTCACCGAGGAGGTGCGGGCCTTCGCCAGCGATGCCGCGCTGGCCGAGGAATTCAGGGCGCCGCTGCTGGAAGCCGTGGAGATTCTGGAGACCCAGACCGAGGCGTTGCTGGAACGCGCGCGGGTCAACCCGAATGAAATCGGCGCCGCCTCGGTGGAGTACCTGCATCTGTTCGGCTACACCGCCTACGCCTACATGTGGGCAATGATGGCCAAGGCCGCACAGGGCAAGGAAGGGCAGGATGATTTCTATTCCGGCAAGCTGGGTACCGCGCGTTTCTACTTCGCCCGCCTGTTGCCGCGCATCCATTCGCTGAACGCTTCGGTAAGCGCGGGCAGCGACAGCCTGTACCTGCTTGCGGCCGAGCAGTTCTAGGGCGTGAATCGCGTGTAGGCGATTGCTTACACGCGCTTCTGCCTTTGCCCACTATTGGCCTTCGCGTGCCAGGCGTAATCTTTACTTCAAGGACTTTGCGCAGGAAGCGCGCTGAAGCAGACAGGGATACGTGGGAAGGTGCCAGGATGGCGCGCTGATCAAGGATGTCAGAATAGAGTCTGTAAACCCCGCCTCGGCGGGGTTTTCTTTTTGTGCGCGAAAGACGGTCGTCCCCAGCAGCGCAATGGGGCGTCGTTACCGACCCTTCATGCCTCGGCTACCTTTCACCGATCCTCGATGCAACCAGGCTGGCGAACCCGTCGAGTGTGGTTACCTCTGCAGCCAGTGCCAGAGCAGAGCCGCTAAAAGCACCCAGGCCAGCACGACGAGTGCCGCGACCATCCAGCGGCCTATGCCGCCAATACGGGTGTCCGCCAACCGCTCGGCTTCAGGTCGGCAGCGCTGGATCAGGCTCGGTGGTGTCAGGCGTACCGCCAGGGCGATCCCCAGCGGCAGGAGCAGCAGGTCATCGAGCAGGCCGAGCACCGGAACGAAGTCGGGGACCAGGTCCACCGGGCTGACGGCGTAAAGCACCACGGCGATGCCGACCAGCTTGGCAGGCCAGGGCATCTCGGGCTGACGACAGCATAACCACAGCAGAATGGTTTGCCGTTTGAGCTGGCGAGCCCAGGCGCCCAGCCGTTGCAGCAGTTGACTCATGTCGCGTTCTCTTTGAGGCCACAGTGGCGGGTGGAAAATACCAGTGGTGCGTCTGGCAGTTCTGTGAAACGAGCGATCCAGGCACGATAGCTGGCGTCTGGGTCGACATCGGCGAAGGCTTGCGGCCAGAACATGCTCGCCAGGTATTCGACGCCAATGACATTGAACATGCTGTTGTAGAACTGATGGTAGAGGCCATGGACGCAGTGATCCGGGGTTTTGCCAATGCGCTCGAAGCCCGGACGTTGCAGCAGGCGCTGAAGATGATCCTGCGCGACGCTTGCGTTGGCGTGATAGCCGAGTGGCAGGGCGCCCACCCCGTCACGCAGGCGTTGGGTGCCGGTCATCACGTAGTGATCCGGCTTGCTGCGAATGAGCATTTCCAGAGCGACGTCGCCGGAGTCCCCGAGCAGCAGTCGCGAGCCCAGATTGGTCGCGCCGAGCGCCTTGACCATCGCACCCCAGCCAGTGTTGCCCTGAGTGTGGCAACAGGCGCCGCTACCGGCTTGGCCCGCGCGCGCCTCGACGAACACCCTAGGCTTCGGCAGGTCGCGGCTGCGCCGCTGCAGTTCGCCGAGTTTGGCCTGATAGGCGTCGACATAGGCCCGTGCGCGGTTCTGACGATCCAGGATGTCACCGAGCAGCAACAGACTGCGCGGTACGTTGCGCAGTGGGTCGTCCTGGCTGTCGACGTAGATCAGGGCGATGCCCAGGCGATCCAGGAGGCGGCCGAGCACGCTGTTTTCCACGGCTGGCCTGGCCTCCAGGCGCACCACCAGCAAATCCGGGCGTAGGCGAATGACCCGCTCGATATCCACGTCCCCAGCGCTGGAGAAGCCGAGGGTCGGGAGCTGGGCTGCAGTCGGCCAGCGTTCGACCAGTAGTTTCCAGAGGCTGGGATCGGAGCCGCGCAGGTTGTCGTTGAAGGCCACCACGCGAGCCAGTGGCTGCTCGGGCTCCAGGATGGCCAGGGCCAGCAGGTCGTTGCTATCCTGCAGCAGGATGCGTTGCGGCGGCGCTTCGATACGAACCTCGCGACCAGCCAGGTCGACTACTGTACGTGGGTAGCCGTTGGCATGGGCCGCGGCGCTTGCCAGCAGCAGGGTCAGCAGCAGCGCAGCGCGGCGCATCACAGCGAGGCATCCACGGCGATCTGCAGATGGCCGCGGCTGCAGGTTTCGACCCGCGCCTCGACCTTGTAGACCTCTGCCAACAGCGCCGGCGTCAGCGTCTGTTGCGGGCTGCCACTGGCCAGTGCGCGGCCGTTGGCGAGTACCACCAGGCGATCGGCCCAACGCGCGGCAAGGGGCAGGTCATGCAGCACCACGATGACGATACGCCCCTGGTCGGCAAGACCGCGTAGGGTGCCCATCACCCGGTTCTGGTGGTGCAGGTCAAGGGCGCTGGTAGGTTCGTCGAGCAGCAGCAGCGATGGCTCGCGAATCATTGCCTGGGCAAGGCTCACCAGTTGCCGCTGACCACCGGACAACTGGTCGAGCGGGCGCATGGCCAGGTGCACGATACCGAGATGCTCCAGCACGCCATGGGCTCGCTTCACCGCGTCCGGGATGTGAGTCGCCCGGCCGGCATGCAGGGCGCCGAGCAGGGTTTCCAGCACGCTCATGGCGATGCCGTCGGGCAGTTGCTGGGGCATGAAGGCGAGTTGCTGCGCGCGTTCGCGACGCGAGCAGCGCAGCAGGTCCAGCGCGCCGAGATACAGGCTGCCGGTAGTCGGCAACAGGCCCGCCAGGCTGCGCAGCAGTGTGGACTTGCCTGCGCCATTGGGGCCGACCAGCCCCACCAGCGTTCCCGGCGCTATGGCAGGCAGGTCGATGCCATGGAGAATCCGCGTGCCACGGCTGTGCACCTGCAGACCGCTAATCGTCAGAGCCTGGGCCTTCATGGGCGCCGCCCCTGGCGCAACAGCAGCGTCATGAACAGCGGTACGCCAATCAGCGCGGTCACGATGCCCACCGGCAGGATGACTCCGGGGATCACCAGCTTGCTGGCGATCGACGCCAGGGACATAACCAGAGCGCCGACCAGCGCGCTGACCGGCAGGAAGAAGCGGTGATCCTCGCCGATCAACAGGCGCGCGATGTGGGGGCCGACCAGACCGATGAAACCGATGGTGCCGACGAAGGCCACCGCCGTGGCGGCCAGCAGGCTGATGCACAGTAACGAGCCGAAACGCAGGCGGCCGACATCGATACCGAGGGTCAGCGCGCGCTCCTCGCCGAGGCGCAGGGCGGTCATCTGCCAGGCCGCGCGCAGGCTGAAGGGAATGCAGAGCAGCACCACCAGGGCCAGGGTCTGTACCGCCGGCCAGCTCGAACGGGTCAGGCTGCCAAGGCTCCAGAACACCAGTTGTTGCAGGGCATCGGGGGAGGCGATGTATTGCAGCAGGGCGACCAGCGCGTTGTAGCAGAACACCAGGGCGATACCGAACAGCAGTAAGGTCTGCACGCCGCCGGCCAGGCGTGCGACGCCCTGCAGCAGAAGCACCGAGGCGAAGGCGAAGAAAAACGCGTTGAGGGTCACCAGGGCGCTGTCCGGCACGCCGGGAATGCCCAGGTTTAGGACGATGGCCAGCGCCGCTCCGAGCGAAGCGGCGGAGGACAGCCCTAGGGTGAAGGGATCGGCCAGCGGATTGCCCAGAACCGTCTGCATCTGCGCACCGGCCAGCGACAGCGCCACACCAACCAGTACCGCCATCAATGCGAAGGGCAGGCGCAGCTCGCGTACGATCACCTGCGTATCGATATCCACAGTCTGCGGGGCGAACAGCGCCCCCAGTACTTCGCCTGGCGAAAACAGCGTTGAGCCGATGGCGATATCCAGCACCAGGCTGGCAAGTACCGCCACCAGCAGTGCAGCACAGACCAGCAGGCGCTTGTGCAGCACCCGCCCATATGCCGCGGCCAGCTCCTGGGCCGTGAGGGTGTCGTGCATGGCTAGAATGTCGCGCTGAGGGTGGCCAGCAACGAGGCCGGTTCGCCGTAGTAGTTGCCATCGGTGGAGGCGACGGTTTCCAGGTACTCGCGATCGGTGAGGTTGCGCCCGTTGAGCGAGACGCGAACCTGTTCGCTGAGGTCGTAGAACAGGCTGGCGTCGAAGCGCGCGTAGCCGGAGACATCGTAGCTGTTCTCCAGATTACCCTCGCGAGCGCCCACGGCGATCACTCCGGCACCGAAGCCCAGGCCTTTGAGGCTGCCTGACTGCAGCTGGTAGCTGCTCCACAGCGAGCCGCTCAGGGTTGGCACCCCCTGCAGCTTGTTGCCTTCCCGTATCCGTGAATCGGCGGTGGGCGTGTGCTTCGTCAGCCTGGCGTTGAGCGCACTGGCGTTGGCGATGATGTGCCAGCCGTCGAGCGGTTCGCCGACGATATCCAGCTCAACGCCGCGCACGCGCTGTTCGCCGGTCTGGATGGAGCGGTCCTCCATCTGCGGGTCGGTACTGGCGACGTTTTCCCGGGTGAGCTGGAACACCGCCAGCGTTGCGCTCAGGCGCTGCGGAATCACCTCGACCTTGGCTCCGACTTCGTATTGCTTGCCTTGCTCCGGGTCCAGCGGCCGGCCCGCGCGGTCGATATCGCCCTGAGGGACGAAGGAGGTGCTGTAGCTGGCATACAGCGACAGCTGGTCGTTGGGTTGATAGACCAGGCCGACGCGTGGGGACACCTTTTCCGGGTCGAGGCTGGTATGGACTTCACTGTAATCGTTTTCGATGGTCAGGTTCTTCTGCCGGGTGCTGTCGTAGCGCGCCCCGACCAGCAGCTTCCATTGACGGCTCAAGTCGATCTGGTCCTGCAGATACAGGCTCTGGGTTTCCAGCTCGTACTCCGAGCCGCCGCCATAGGTGAACGTGCCGGGTAACGCTCCATAGACTGGCTGGTAGATATCGATGTCGGCCAACGGGGCGCGGTCGCTGGCCGCATGGAGGTCGCCTTCGAGGTATTCGAAGCCGACCAAGGCTGTGTGCTGCAAGCCGCCAGTGGCGAAGCGGGCAATGGCTTCGAACTGCATGTCCAGGGTGCGCACGGCTTCTTTGCCATCGGTGGCACGGCGGCGCAGGGTGCGGCCGTCCGCGCGCATGTCGCGCAGGTCTACGACGTAACGCTGTTTGTCCGACTCGTCCCAGCGGGTTGCCTGGCGCAGGGTCAGCCAGTCGTTGACATCATGCTCGACACGCCACCAGGCCGCAGCCTTGGTGGCGTCGTCGTGGGACCAGGGCTCATGCAGGAAGCGCTCCGGGCGCATGCTGATGCGACCGTTCTGCGGAATCACGCCGCGGTCGAACTGGCTGGTCTGATGGGTGTATTCCAGGCCGCCATCGACCCGCGTGAATTCGGATGGTTCCCAGCGCAACATGGGGGAAATGTAGGTATGGCGGTTGTCGCGAAAGGTGTCGCGGAAACTGCTTTCGGTCTGCCCTGCGATGGCGATGCGTCCGGCCAGGGTTTTTGCCGGGTCCAGCGGGCCGCTGGCGTTGACCTCCAGGCGATAGAAGTCTTCGCTGCCGGCTTGGGCCTTGATCCGGGTTTCCGGCATGAAGGTCGGCTTGCGGGTCACCAGGTTAATCAGCCCGCCAGGGTCGCCCTGTCCGTACAGTACCGAGGCAGGGCCCTTGAGCACTTCCACGCGCTCGATGTTGACCAGATCGCTGATCACTTCCGGGCGTGATACCAGCGGGTTCATCAGCATGCCGTCGACCGCATAGGTGCGAGACTGAAAGCCGCGCACCACGAAACTTTCGGTGGAGCCTCCGTGGGAGTTGCTGCGCTGCACGCTGCTGACGTTGACCAGGGCGTCGGCCAACTGGTTGAGTTGCTGATCCTCCAGAACCTGGCGGGGCACCACCTGAATGGATTGCGGAAGGTCGCGCAGTGCGCTGTCGGTCTTGCTGGCAGTGGCGCTGCGGGTGGCGCGGTAACCCCTGACCGGGCCATCGGCATACTCGTGTTCGGCGCTGGCATTGATGGTCGATGGCGCCAGGGCCAGCGGGCCGCCGTTGTGCTGGGGGAACAGCAACAGCGTGCGCTGCGGGGTGAGCCTCCAGCCCAGACCGGAGTCTTGCAACAGCAGGGCGAGTGCCTCTCCCTCGCTATAGTTGCCCTGCACCGCCGGTGCGCTCCTGCCTTCGGCCAGGTGCGCATCGAAACTGACCTGGATGCCGCGCTGGCTGCCAAAGGCGCCGAGTGCCGAGGCCAGGGGTTGGCTGGCGATGGAGAAGGCATGGAGCTGGTGTTCTGCACTGCTGCCGGGTCCCTGTACTGCGCCCTGTGCCATGACCAATGGCGAGCCGAGCAGCAGGCCAGGGGCGGCCAAGCAGCCAAAGCCGAGATGCAACATGAGTCGAGGAGAGAAGCGCAAATGCGGCATCAGCATGCTGTCGTCCTTCATACATATCGTTAACGTTTGAGAGTTGTTCTCAGTTCAATGCATGTAAAGACGACGCCCTCGGCGAAATTTTTCATCGCCAGACGACTTTTTATGGGGCCTGCTATGCGGCTGCGATCAGGGGGTTCCCAGCACCCGCACCCAGGGCGTCATGCGCTGGCTGGGGGCGGATAGCGATTGAGCCAGGGCGCCGAGGGCACGGTCGGGGTCGCGCATGTCGTAGATGCCGCTCAGCCGTCGTTCGGCGAGGGCCGGGTCGGCGAGCACGATCCAGCCCGGCGTGTAGCGGCGCATCTGCTCGAGGATATCGCTGACGCTGGCGTTCTCTACGAACAACTGACCGCGCCGCCAGGCGGCCACGCGCTCACTGTCGAGACGCAGATGCTGCACGGTGCCATTGAATCGATCCTGGCGCAGGCCCTCGCCTTGGCGCAGGTCGTCTTCGCTGCTGGCGCCACCCACCTCGCTGTTCACGCGCACCTGGCCGCGCTGGACGGCGACATCCAGATAACGTTCGCCCAGGTCGACTTCGAACGCGGTGCCGAGCACTCGTACTTCGCTGCTGCCGGCCTGTACCACGAAGGGCCGGTCGACATCGCGCTGCACTTCGAAGAACGCCTGGCCGGCCAGCAACTGCAGGTCACGACGCTCGGCGCGGAAATCGCTGCGCAACGCACTGCGCGGGCCGAGCGTGACTTGCGAGCCGTCAGCCAGGATCACCGTGCGAGTTTCGCCAGCGGCGGTAATGTAGTCGGCCTGCCAGTGCAATGCGGCCCCGGGATAACCGAGGAGCGCCAGTGCAGCGATACCAGCTGCCATTGCCGCAAACTGCCAGCGGCGTTTGCGTGGCGGCTGCGGGAGGTCGGCGGGGCGAGCCGGTTGCGCCGGGCTTTCATGGAGTCGAGCGATGCCGCCCCACACCCGCTCGATCTGTTGCCAGGCGTGCTGGTGCTCGGCGCTCTGCGCCAGCCACTGTTCGAAATCCGCTCGTGCGCCCGGTGTTTCGCAGAGAAGCAGGTGCCAGTCGGCAGCCTGTTCGAGCAGGTCATCGGTGTTACCCGAAGAGTCAGTCACGCTGCTGTTCCCGTGGGCCATCACCCGGCAGGGCGCGGGCCAGGCGTACCAGCGCATCACGCACCAGACGGTGAGCCGTGGCCAGGGACACGCCGAGCTGTTCGGCGATCTGCGCCAGGGTCTTGCCGCCCAGGCGATGCATTTCCAGAGCGCGGCGGCTTTGCTCCGGCAGGTCTGCCAGGGCAGTGGCTAGCTGTTCCAACTCGTCGCTATGCAGGCAGGCTTCTTCGGGGCTGGCGGCCATGGTCGGTAGCAGCCAGTCCGGCGGCGTGGCGTGGCGTCGCTGTTCGCGGGCTTCGCTCAGGCGCATGTCGAGCGCGAGGTTGCGCACGACGCGATACAGATAGGCGACGGGCTGTTCGATTGCTTGCAGTTCAGGGCGCTGCAGAGGGTGCAGGCGCAGATAGGCTTCCTGCACGACATCCTCGGCACGGTCACGATCCTGGGTGATCTGCGCCGCATAGTTAACCAGCGCCCTGCGACAGGACAGGAAGATATCCAGCTTCTCGGCCGAATCATTCATGGTTTGCGCCTCGTCGTACTGCAGACGCAAATCGTCTGGCCCGGCAAAGGCTGTACTGTAGACGTAATTGAGAGGCTTTTTCAATTGGAAGCGAGCCCAGCGTCGGGCTCGTTGTCGGCAGGACTCGGATCTAGGCGGTCTTTTCGATCCAGGCGGCAAAGGTATCGATGTACTTCTGCAGGAAGGGCTTGATGCTGTCGCTGAGCTGGCCGCTTTCGTCGAAGAAGTTGCCCGCACCGCCCAGGTAGGCTTCGGGCTGCTGCAGCAGCGGCATGTCGAGGAACACCAGGGCCTGGCGCAGCTGGTGGTTGGCGCCGAAGCCGCCAATGGCGCCCGGCGAGGCGCTGACCACGCCGGCCGGCTTGCCGCTCAGGGCGCTCTGCCCGTAGGGGCGCGAGGCGACGTCCACGGCATTCTTCATCGGCGCGGGAATCGAGCGGTTGTATTCGGGGGTCACGAACAGCACGGCGTCAGCGGCTTTGAGTGCGTTGCGGAAGGTGGTGTAGGCGGGCGGGGCCGGGTCGACATCGATGTCTTCGTTGTACAGCGGCAGCTCGCCGATTTCGACGATCTGCAGTTTCAGGTTCTGCGGGGCCAGGTCGGCCAGGGCCAGAGCCAGCTTGCGGTTGATCGACGCCTTGCGCAGGCTGCCGACCAGTACGGCCACGTTGTAGGTTTTGCTCATTGAAGCTCTCCTGAAAGGGGTGAAGCAGTTATGGACAGGGCCAGCACACTATAGACTCCGCACGGCGATGCGAAAGCGGCCGGCCCCTCTAGCTGGCGCCGTGGCGGCGCGGCTCGGGTGATTTTTCTTGAACCGGATGTCACCAGCGTCAGTCGATTGTGGGGTATCGCCCAGCTGGGCCCACTATAGGACTACCATCATGGATCTGATCCGCATTCTGATCGCCATTCTTCTCCCGCCGCTGGGGGTTTTCCTGCAAGTCGGCTTCGCTGGCGCCTTCTGGTTGAATATCCTGCTGACGTTGCTCGGTTATTTCCCGGGCATCATTCATGCGGTGTACATCATCGCCAAGCGCTGAATTCCCGCTTCCCTGGAAAAACCGCGCTTCGGCGCGGTTTTTTGTTGCCTGAAATTCGCAGATCTCCAGCGCTGCTGTACGACAACCTGGTTGGGTTGTCTTTTTTTGGCGCATGCGATTTGAAGTGAGTGGCAGATATTTTTGGAGGTTGATGTACCGCCTGCAGGACGGTTGTGAGGAGCATCGATCGCTCAAACTATTCGATTAGCTACTGTTTTATAAGGATTTATTGTTATTTTTTATCTGGCTATCGGTGCCCCGTGATGGCATTTGCACATGCCGTATGGACGAAATTTTCTGCTTTACAGCTTCTTGACAGCGTTTTGGATTGGCGCAATTATCCGCTCATTCGCTGTATGACAACATACATCGGGCCACTCAAATAATCACAAGATCCAAGGCGCGCTCAATGAAGATCACCCAGGTCAATGTCGAGGTTTTCACCTATCCCACCCGCCGCAGCGTCGATGCGGCCGGCCATGCCCATCCGGGCGACGAGTCCCTGGCCAAGATGGCCATGCTGCGCGTCGCCACCGAAGACGGCGTGGAAGGCTACGCCTTTGGCGCGCCGGAGCTGATTCGCCCGCACATCATCGACAGCTTCGTGCGCAAGGTGCTGATCGGCCAGAACGCTCTGGACCGCGAGAAGATCTGGCAGGATCTGGCCCACTGGCAGCGCGGCAGCGCCAGTCAGTTGACCGACCGCGCCCTGGCACTGGTCGAGCAGGCGCTGTGGGACTGGGCAGGGCGCAAGTTCAAGCAGCCGGTGCACAAGCTGATTGGCGGCTACCGCGACAAGGTGCTCGCTTACGGCTCGACCATGTGTGGTGACGACCTACCAGGCGGCCTGTCGACGCCGGAAGAATACGGTCGCTTCGCCGAGCAACTGGTCGCCCGTGGCTACAAGGCGATCAAGCTGCACACTTGGATGCCACCGATCTCCTTCGCGCCGGATCCGAAGATGGACGTACGCGCCTGCGCCGCGGTGCGCGAGGCGGTCGGCCCGGATATCGCGCTGATGCTCGACGGTTATCACTGGTACAGCCGCACCGACGCGCTGTACATCGGTCGCGAGCTGGAGAAGCTGAGCTTCGCCTGGTTCGAAGAGCCGATGATGGAGGAGTCCGCCGAGTCCTATGCGTGGCTGGCGGCCAATCTGGACATCCCGGTGCTGGGCCCGGAATCCCTCGGTGGTAAATACATGAGCCGTGCCAGCTGGGTCGGGCAGGGCGCCTGCGACATCCTGCGCGCCGGTGTGGCCGGGGTCGGTGGCATCGCGCCGTGCTTGAAGGTCGCGCACCTGGCCGAAGCCTATGGCATGCACTGCGAGATCCATGGCAATGGTGCCGCCAACCTGGCGGTGGTCGGTGCGATCAAGAACTGCGACTGGTACGAGCGCGGCCTGCTGCACCCGTTTCTCGAGTACGACGATGTGCCGGCCTACCTGAACAGCATCGTCGACCCGATGGACAGCGATGGCTACGTGCACCTGCCGGATCGTCCAGGCCTGGGCGAGGACATCAACTTCGCCTACATCGAGACCAACACCGTCAACCGCTACTGATGCGCCGGTGCGCAGCCGTACGCGGCTGCGCTGCTTTTGAGAGTCGAATAACTATAAGAAGGCTATCTCATGATCAAACCAATTCCCCACCTGCTGGCGGGCCTGCTGGCCGCTACCCTGGCCCTGGGCTCCGTTGCCACGGTGCAGGCCAAGACACCCGCCGACCAGCTCATCGTCGGCATGAGCATGATCAACCTGTTGTCCCTCGACCCGGCGGCCGCCACCGGCCTGGACGTGTCCGAGGTCAACGCCAACCTGTACGACATGCTGCTGGTGCAGGATGCCGCCGCGCCGGACAACCTGGTACCGGCCCTGGCCGAGCGCTGGGAAATCAGCGATGACCACAAGACCCTGACCTTTCACCTGCGCAGCGGCGTCAAGTTCCACTCCGGTAACGAGCTGACCGCCAGGGACGTGATCTGGTCGCTGCAGCGCGTGCTCAAGCTCAACCTGGCGCTGGCCTCGACCTGGAAGGCCTACGGTTTCACCGCCGACAACGTCGAACAGCAGATGCGCGCGACCGACGACCACACCGTGGTGATCGAGCTGGCTCGCCCGACCGACCCGATGCTGGTGCTCAATACCCTGGCCACCTCGCCCAGTGCCTTTATCCTCGACCAGAAAGAGGTGCTCAAGCACGCCAAGAATGGCGACATGGGCGGTGCCTGGCTGACCACCAATGCGGCGGGCAGCGGGCCGTTCGTGCTCAACGCCTGGCGCGCCAACGACGTGATCCTGATGACCCGCTTCGAGGACTACTGGGGCGGCCCGGCCAAGCTCAAGCGCGTGGTGATGCGCAACATGACCGAGTCGCAGTCGCTGCGCCTGATGGTCGAGCGCGGTGACTTGGATATCGCTCGCGGCATGTCCGCCCCGGACATCACCGCCCTTAGCCGCTCGGACAAGGTCAAGACCCAGACCGTGCAGCGCGGCACCCTTTACTACGTGGCGCTGAGCACCAAGCAGCCGATGTTCGCCGACGCCCGCGTGCGCAAGGCGGTTCGCTCGCTGATCGACTACCAGGGCATCAACGATGTGGTGATGCCGCACTACGGCACCCTCAACCAGCGGCCGATGCCGCTCGGCCTGCCGGCGCGCCTGGATGATCCGGGCTATCGCCTGAACGTCGAGGAGGCCAAGAAGCTGCTCGCCGAGGCCGGCTACCCGGATGGTTTCCAGACCACCATTCGCGTGCTCGCCGAGCCGCCGTTCATCAACATCGCCTCCAGCCTGCAGTCGACCCTGGCCCAGGCCGGCATCAAGGCGCGCATCGTCACCGGCACCGGCACCCAGGTCTATGGCTCCATGCGCGAGCGTACCTTCGACATCATCGTCGGTCGCGGCGGCGGTGGCGCCGAGCGGCACCCCCATTCCAGCCTGCGCACCCTGGTGTACAACCCGGACAACCGCGACGAAGCCAAGCTGAGCAACTTCCAGGGTTGGCGTACCTCGTTCTACAGCCCCGAGCTCAACGCGCTGATCGAGCAGGCCGAGGTGGAGCCGGACAAGCAGAGGCAGATGGAGCTGTACCACCAGTTCCAGAACCTCTACGACGAGCAGGTCGGCGCCATCATGCCGATCTCGCAGATGACCGACACGGTGGTGATCTACCACGACGTGGTCGGCTATATCGGTCACAGCGCGGCGACCACGCGCTACAAGGATGTGCACAAGGATCGTTGAGCCGCCGGGCGGCTCAGGCCGCCCGACATGACACGGACACGAATTCGCTGCGATCTATCGGGAGCTCCTCATGTTTGCTTCGACTGCGTCTTTCTTCGGCACGCGGATGGGCGGCACCTCACGCCGCTTCGGTGCGGTGCTGATGACCCTGCTGGGCCTCCTGGCCATGACCTTCTTCATCGGTCGGGTGATGCCCCTGGACCCGGTGCTGGCAGTGGTCGGCCCGGATGCCGACAGCTCCACCTACGATCAGGTCTATCAGGCCATGGGCCTGGATCGGCCGCTGCTGGTGCAGTTCGGCTACTACCTGCGCGACCTGGCCCAGGGCAATTTCGGCAATGCGCTGCTTACCGGCCACCCGGTGATCGAGGACATCGCCCGGGTATTTCCGGCGACCATCGAACTGGCCACCCTGGCGATCATCTTCGGTGTGGTGCTCGGCCTGCCGCTGGGTGTTTTCGCTGCCGCCAACCAGGGCCGCATGGGCGATCACCTGGCCCGCGTGGTCACCCTGTTCGGCTATTCCACACCGATCTTCTGGCTGGGCATGATGGGCCTGCTGGTGTTCTACGCCTGGCTCGGCTGGGCCGGCGGGGCAGGGCGCATCGACCTGGCGTACGACGGCATGGTGCCCTCGGTGACCGGCATGCTGCTGATCGACAGCGCCATCGCCGGCGACTGGGAGGCCTTCTCCAGCGCGCTCAAGCACATCCTCCTGCCGGCGCTGATCCTGGGCCTCAACTCGGTGGCCTACATCAGCCGCATGACCCGCAGCTTCATGCTCGAGCAGCTGTCCCAGGAGTACATCCTCACCGCCCGGGTCAAGGGCCTGTCGCGGCGCAAGGTGATCTGGGGCCATGCCTTTCGCAACATCCTCGTGCAGCTGCTCACCGTGGTGGCGCTGGCCTATGGCTCGCTGCTCGAAGGTGCGGTGCTGATCGAGACGGTGTTCGCCTGGCCCGGTTTCGGCCAGTACCTGACCAGCAGCCTGCTGCTCGGTGACATGAATGCGGTGATGGGCTGCGTGCTGGTGATCGGCTTAATCTTCGTCGGCCTCAACCTGCTCAGCGATGCGCTGTACAAGGTGTTCGATCCGCGTACCCGTTGACCTGAGCCCCAACCAATCGATTGCAGCCCTTCAATAATTACAAAATAGGGATATCCGCATGAAATCGTTTCGCTCCACCGTGCTGGGCACGGTGCTCGGTGCGCTGCTGTGCGCCGCGCCACTGTTGGGCCAGGCCAAGACGCCAGACGATCAGCTGATCGTCGGCATGAGCATGGCCAACCTGTTTTCCATCGACCCCGCCAACGCCCCGGGGCTGGATGCCTCGGGCATCAATGCCAACCTCTACGACACCCTGATCCTGCGCAAGGACGGCAGCCCGGACGAGCACGTGCCACAACTGGCCGAGCGCTGGGACGTCAGCGAGGACGGCCGCCAGCTGACCTTCCACCTGCGCGGCGACGCGCGCTTTCATTCCGGCAACCCGGTCACCGCCGAAGACGTCGCCTGGTCACTGTACCGCGTGCTCAAGCTCAACTACGGCCTGGCCACCACCTGGAAGGCCTACGGCTACACGCTGGACAACATTCGGCAGTTGATTCGCGCCAGCGACGAGTCGACCCTGGTCATCGAGCTGCCGCAGCCCACCGACCCGCTGCTGATGATCGACACCCTGGCCACCTCGCCAAGCGCCGTGGTGCTGGACCGCAAGACCGTGCTCGAACACGAGAAGAACGGCGACCTGGGCGCCGCCTGGCTGGTGACCAACGAAGCCGGCAGCGGCCCGTTCACCCTCAGCGCCTGGCGCGCCAACGACACCCTGGTGATGAGCGCCTTCGCCGACTACTGGGGTGGCGCCAGCAAACTCAAGCGTGTGCTGATCCGCCATATCACCGAGTCGCAGTCGCTGCGCCTGATGCTCGAGCGCGGTGACCTGGACATGGGCTACGGCATGGCTGCCTCCGACGTTCAGGCGCTGGCCGCCAAGGGCCAGATGCAGATCCAGACCCTGCCGCGCGGCACCATGTATTACGTGGCGATGAGCATGAAGTCGGCGCCGTTCGATGACATCCGCGTGCGCAAGGCGGTGCGCTCGCTGATCGACTACCAGGGCCTCGACGAGGTGGTGATGCCCTATTACGGCACGCTCAACCAGCAGCCGATGCAGCTCGGCCTGGAGGCGCGCCTGCCGGACCCGGGCTATCGACTGGACGTCGAGGCCGCCAGGCGGCTGCTGGCCGAGGCCGGCCACCCGCAGGGCTTCAAGACCACCATCCGCACCCTGGCCGAGCCGCCGTTCGTGAATATCGCCGCCAGCCTGCAATCGACCCTGGCCCAGGCCGGCATCCAGGCGAGCATCATCACCGGCACCGGCAACCAGGTGTACGGCGCCATGCGTGCACGCAACTTCGAGATCATCGTGGCCCGCGGCGCCGAGCGCTATCCGCATCCATATTTCAGCCTGCGTACCTTCGTCTACAACCCGGACAACCGCGATGATGCCGGTATCGCCAACTTCCAGGGCTGGCGCGCGGCCTTCCAGGACGCCGAGCTCAACGACCTGATCGACAGGCTCGGCGCGGAGCGTGACGAAGCCGCCAAGCTGAGCATGTACCACCGCGTGCAGCAGCGTTACGACGAGCTGGCGGGGCCGATCATGATGATCTCGCAGATGACCGATCCGGTGGTCAGCGCGGCCGACGTCAAGGGATTCCAGGGGGCCGACGCCGAGGCGACGCGTTACCTGGGTGTGTACAAGCAGCGTTGAGCGATCGGGCGCAACACTGCGCCCGCTACCGAGCGAACCGAGTAACGGAGGCATACGATGATTGCCAACATCTCTTCATCTTCATCTTCATCCATCAAGCGGGCGAACGGGCAGGTGCCGGTCTCCGCGTTCCAGGCGTTCTGCCTGAGTAGCGTACGGATGATGCAGCACCTGCTGCGCAACCCCATGACGCTGATGGGCTCCACGGTGGTCATGCTGCTGATCCTGGTGGCGGCCTTCGCGCCCTGGATCGCCACCCACGACCCGATCGTGCAGAACCTCGGCAACGCCCTGCAGGCGCCGAGCGCGGCGCACTGGTTCGGCACCGACGAGTTCGGCCGCGACGTGTTCAGCCGACTGGTGTACGGCTCGCGTATCACCCTGTACATCATTGCCCTGGTGACCATCATCGTCGGGCCGATCGGCCTGCTGGTCGGCACCGTCTCCGGTTACTTCGGCGGCTTCGTCGACGCGCTGTTCATGCGCATCACCGACATCTTCATCTCGTTTCCCAGCCTGGTCCTGGCGCTGGCCTTCATCGCTGCCCTCGGCCCGGGCCTGGAGCATGCGGTGATCGCCATCGCGCTGACCTCCTGGCCACCGATCGCCCGCCTGGCCCGGGCGGAAACCCTGTCGCTGCGCAACGCCGACTTCGTGGTCGCCGTGCAGCTGCAGGGCGCCTCGTCGCCTCGCATCATCCTGCGCCACATCATGCCCATGTGCCTGTCGTCGGTGATCATCCGCCTGACCATGAACATGGCCAGCATCATTCTCACCGCCGCCGCCCTGGGTTTCCTCGGCCTTGGCGCTCAGGCGCCGCTGCCGGAGTGGGGCGCGATGATCTCCACCGGGCGCCGCTACATGCTCGAGTGCTGGTGGCTGGTAGCCGTTCCGGGGGCGACCATCATGCTGGTCAGCCTGGCGTTCAACCTGTTGGGTGACGGTCTGCGCGACGTCCTCGACCCGCGCAGCAATTAAGGAGGCAGCATGTCTGCGATCAAACTCGACGTGCAGGATCTCTGCGTGCGCTTCACCAGTGGCCGCAAGGAGGTCGATGCGGTGCGCAACGTCTCCTTCAGCCTGGGCCGCGAAAAACTGGCCATCGTCGGCGAGTCCGGCTCGGGCAAATCCACCGTGGGCCGCAGCCTGCTGCGCCTGCACCCGGCCAGCGCGCGGATCACCGCCAAGGCCATGACCCTGGGCGACGTCGACCTGCTGACCGCCAGCGAAAAACAGGTGCAGGCGATTCGCGGCAAGCGCATCTCGATGATCATGCAGGACCCCAAGTACTCGCTGAACCCGGTGGTGCGGGTCGGCGAGCAGATCGCCGAGGCCTACCTGGCGCACCATCGCGCCAGCAAGGCCGAGGCCCGCGAGCGGGTACTGGATATGCTCGACAAGGTGCATATCCGTGATCCGCAACGGGTGTACGGCCTGTATCCGCACGAAGTCTCGGGCGGCATGGCGCAGCGCATCATGATCGCCATGATGGTGATCACCGACCCGGACATCATCGTTGCCGACGAGCCGACTTCGGCACTCGACGTCTCGGTGCGCCGCCAGGTGCTCAGCGTGCTCGACGAGCTGGTCAGCCAGCGCGACCTGGGGCTGATCCTGATCAGCCACGACCTCAACATGGTACGCAGCTTCTGCGACCGCGTGCTGGTGATGTACGCCGGCCGTGTGGTCGAGGCGCTGGACGCCGCTGACCTGGACAACGCCAGGCATCCCTACACCCAGGGCCTGCTGGCCGCGTTGCCGAGTATCGACCGCCCCCGTCCGCGACTGCCCAATCTGCAGCGCGATCCCCTCTGGCTGACCCACTGAGGAACACCCCATGGCCATGATCGAAGTGGATTCACTCAACCTCAGTTTCGGTGATAGCGCCGCGCGCAGTCAGGTGCTCTACGACGTTGCCCTGCGCGTCGAGGAGGGCGAGTCGTTCGGCCTGGTCGGCGAGTCCGGCTCGGGCAAGACCACGGTGCTGCGCTGCCTGGCCGGGCAGTACCGGCACTGGGAAGGGCAGCTGAGCATCGCCGGGCGCGGTTTGCGCCACAAGCTCGACCTGGCGCATTTCCGTCAGGTGCAGATGGTCTTCCAGGACCCCTACGGCTCGCTGCACCCGCGTCACACCATCGACTCGGCGCTCAGCGAACCGCTGGCCGTGCACGGCATCGGCAACCGCGCGGATCGGGTTACCGCGATCCTCAACAAGGTCGGCCTCAACGACAGCTTCCGCTACCGCTACCCCCATCAGTTGTCCGGTGGCCAGCGCCAGCGCGTGGCCATCGCCCGCGCCTTGATTCTCGAGCCGCGCGTGCTGCTGCTCGACGAGCCGACCTCGGCGCTGGACGTGTCCGTGCAGGCAGAGATTCTCAACTTGCTCTCCGACCTGCGCGAGCAGGAAGGCCTGACCTACCTGATGGTCACCCATGACCTGGGCGTGGTCGCCCACCTCTGTGATCGCGTGGCGGTGATGCAGCACGGGCGCATCGTCGAAACCCTCGACACCGCGCTGCTGGCGCAGAACCGTGCCGAGCACGCCTACACCCAGTTGCTGGTCGATGCCAGCCGCGACATCGGCGCTGTCGCACCGCCCTGATGGCCTAGCGGCGCCTCGGCTGCCATGCGGCGGCTGAGGCGACCCACGCGCTAGCGCGAACCCCCTGCTGACCGTTCGACACGGGCCTCGAGGCCCGCGGCACGGGCTCGCCTGCGCGTTATCCCCCCAGTGATTTCAGACATGCGGACACAGCGCTGCAGGGCGGCGCTTTACCCGAAACCAGGCAACCCACCACTCAACCCATAGAAAACAATAAGAAGGTCACCACGATGAACAAGAAAACACTCACGCTGCGTCTGCTCGCCTGCCTGCTGTCCACTGCCGCCGCCGGTAGCGCATGGGCCGACAGCGCCTCGATCAACTACCGCCACCAGTACCTCGACGACGATCGCATGCATGCCGATCGGGTCAAGCTGTCCTATCGCATGGACAACGGCTGGGGCTTCGAGGGTGAGCTCAAGTACCGTACCGCCGGTGATCGCAAGGACGTCGCCTTCGACAACATGGTGTCGAGCGGCCACGAGCTGACCACCAGCTACCAGTACAAGCCCAACGCGGTATCGACCTGGCAGCCGGCCATCCAGCTGGAAAGCACCGAGAACGGCACCACCTACAAATTCGGCGTGCGCTACACCCACAGGCTCAACGACCAGTTCTACGTCGCCGCCCGCTATCGCTTCGACGCCCTGAAGCTGAACCGCGACCGCATCGACGAAGACGTGCCGGACCGCGGCTCTGACAACCGCAACACCCAGCGATACGAGGGCTGGTTGGGCTACACCCCGGCCGGCAGGCTGTCGTACGAGTATCAGTACATCCACTTCAAGACCGACTACATCCGCTACGACAACAAGAAGAGCGACTACGAACAGAACCTGGTGGTGAAGTACAAGTGGGACAAGTCCTGGGCACCGTTCTTCGAGATCGGCGACATCCGCGTCAGCCCCACCGAGGATGACCGTCAGCTGCGCTGGCGTGTCGGGGTGCAGTACAACTTCATGTAAAACCTGTTCAAGGTCTTAAGCTCAGGTTCGTCGATTTTGCCAGCTGAGTGGCGGGAGCGGACATCGGTAGCTGCTGCTTTTGTGGGAGGGGCTTTAGCCCCGATTGTGCCTGCCTGGGTGTAAAGAACTCGAGGCTAAAGCCTCTCCCACGAATCGTGGATGTCTGCTTTTGCCTTGTAGCAGCGTCTTTCATGTCGTCTAAAAAGATCGTGGACAGGCTCCAAGAAGAAACTGACCACCGCAACCCAACGCCGGGGCTTGGCCATGGCCCCGGCGTTGGTATTTTTGGGATATGCCAGGTGGTCATGGGGGCATGATCGGCGCCGGGTCGGGGCTCCTGTCTGATTGCATGCACCCTACCCGTAGGAGCGCCGCCCCGGCGCGAAGCGATGGTGGTCGTTCAGCATTACTGGCGTGTGCGGCGCGATTCATTTTGCAGCGAGATGACTCGCCCCGCGACTGCTCAGGCGCGGCGCTGGGCCTTGAGCAGGCGCTCGCGGCTGTTGATCAGGTGCAACTGCATGGCCGCCCGGGCGCAGTCCACATCACCGCGGGCAATGGAGTCGTAGATCATCTCGTGCTCGAGGCTGAGGTTTTCCTTGTAGGCCTCGCCGTCCTCGTGGGCCTTGTAGGCCGAGTTGAACTTGTTGCGCGGGATCTGCTTGGCGCCCAGGTGCTTCATGATATCGAGCAGGTGCGGGTTCTCGGCCGCCTTGGCGATTTTGATATGGAACTGGAAGTCCGCACTGATCGGCAGGCCTGCCGGCAGCTGCACGGCGCCCTGCTGGATGGCATCCAGCGCCACGCGAATCTCCTGCAGGGACTCCGGCGTGCGCCGCTGCGCCGCCAGGCCGACCGCCGCCACCTCCAGGCTCATGCGCAACTCCAGCAGCTCCAGCACGTCCTCGGCGGTACTGATTGTCGCCGGGCCCAGCTTGAGCTCGGGCGCCGCCGGCATGTCGCACACGAAGGTGCCGACACCACGACGCGTTTCCACCAGGCCCGCCACCTGCAGGCGCGACAGCGCATCGCGCACCACGGTACGGCTGACCCCTTCGGCGCGCATGATATCCAGCTCGGCCGGCAGCTTCTCGCCACGCTTGAGCGTGCCGTCGCGCATGTGCTGGGAGATCTTCGCAACCAGGTCTTCAGCCAGACGGCTGCGCTGCTTACGCGGGGGAAGCGTCCAAATCGGGTTGTCCTGCATCATCGATCCGTTGTTGTTTCGTTATCGGCATACGACCCTAATGCTGGCGATTTGGTCGCATCGAATGACAGGGGGTGATAGTAGCAGTCCCTTTGTTTGAGTGCTTGATAGGCAGCGGGCAATGAACGTTGCCCGCTGCCATGACTCCATCCATGGCTTGCGGGGGCGAGGTCCTATCACTGAAGTTGTTCGATACGTCGCCAGCTTTGACGGCCGATGCTGGACGGATCCGGATAGACGGGCACGCATTCCTGGCCCGTACAGTACTGGTAACCACCGTCGGGATTCTGCGACAAGCTTCCTCCGCCTTCACCACCCTGGCTTACCCCGGAAATGACGGCGGTGCCGACATTGCTGCTGGGTGAATAATCAAAAGCGCGCTGATTGGTGCGCCCTCCGGTGAAGGGATTGATTGCATAGCTCCAGTTGCTGGCACCATCACCGCAGGGGTCGCTGTTGGGGACCAGGGATTGGAGAAACAGCGTACGGCCGAGCTGCGACATGTTCTCCACAACCATCTCGCCGTCACTCTGCACCAAGTTGAGGTACCAGCCGTTTTGTGCAGCGAGGTTGTTGGCCGCTTGCCAGCGAATACTGTTGTTACTGATCACCCTGGCTTGCCTTGTCGATCCGTCGGTGGCGGTGCCGACCAGGGTATTGGTGATGCTCTGCTGTTGCAGGGAGCTGCGGTTGATATTGGGGTTGCTGGCCACTTCACCAAGGGTCTGCTTGTCCCAGATGCCATAAACCGATTGCGGCATGCTCTTGTCGCCATCCTTGTCGTCGCTGTCGAAGAAGCGACCGGTTCCGAATACCACCAGGTACCCTGTCCCGGTTGGGTGAGCGACCAGGCTGGGCGCCGATGTAATGGCCTGGCGTTGGGTGCCTGCATTGTCGGCCGTTGCCCTGAACAGAGGGTTCCCGCCAAAGCCAACCCTGAATTCGCCGACGGCAGAATCGCTGTCATCGGTCGTGATGAATGGATTGCTATTGCTGCGGCCAGCGCGTAGCAGGTCGAAACGCCACATATTTCCCTGCAGATCGCCCGCATAGGCGTAATCGGCTACGCCGTCAGCGTTGTAGTCGGCCAGCTTGGGCGTCGACAGCCCATTGGCGAGGCCAATCGCCCCCTGAACTTCGAGGCTCCTGAGCAGCGTGCCCTGCATGGCGTCAAGGATAAAAAGAGCAGCCTTGCCGTTGGTGTTGCCCGCGCTCTCATAGCCATTGCCGAATACCACCGCCCACTTACCGTTGTGCAGACGCGCGATGGTAGGTTGCGAATAGCTGTAACCCATTTTCACGGCGGTGGTTGCAGCGATGCTGTTCTCATCGAACTGCCACAGCAGTTTTTCACTTCCGGGTGTGGTGACGTCGAGGGCAAAAATAGACTTACCGCCTGCTTTCAGCGTACCCACCAGAATGGTTCGCCATTGGCGGGTGGCGCTGTCATAGACATCGCCTACAACCGGTGAGCCGTCCACATAGAACTCGTGTGAATAATTGGAACCTGTCAGCTTGTGCAGCTTGGAAAAGACCGCTGATGGTATGAAGGCGAACTCCTCGACCCCCGTAAGCGCATTGAAGCCGTGCAACATGCCCGCGTTGCCGCCGACATAGATGCGCGGAGTTCGATTAGCGATGGCCGCTTTGAAAGTGGTGTAAGCCGTATTGCCCTCCAGGCGATTGGAAAACTGCTCGAGGTATCGCGCGCCCGATACAACCGCAGGGCTAGACGAGTAAAAATCGCCCAATAAGCCGCTGCGACGACGGAACGTGGTGCCTTCACCCGCCCGATTGCCACGTAGATAGTCCACGCGAGAGGCGGCCAAGTTATCAACAAGGCCGGTTTCCGGATTTCTCGCCAGATAGGCGAGCAGCGTGGTACCGGCATATTGGCTTAGTGACGCATTGGCGGAGGTGAGGTCCTGAAGCCCGTTATTACTGACAGTGGCCGGGGCTGCGATCTTTATTCGGCGTTGCGCCCAGGCTGGGACCTTGGTCTTAGCGCTCCAAACCTCCACGGTATCGATGGCGTTGGTTTGAGGATTCCAGCGCTTTTCGAAGCGCTTTACGTCTCCAGACCAATTGTCGTCACTGGCGTAGGAGGTTTGGTAGGAGACTGTTTGAGTCGTACCCTCGTCAGGGCTCACTTGGCCAGAGTTTATTGCCGGGCGGGCGGCACTGGACTTGCGGTCGGCGATGCGCGAAAGGATATCCGCGAAGGCTTGCACCATGGCGTCTGGACTGTCGACGCTGAAGAACTCTCCACGGGAGTTGATTGCCGCGTGCCACAGGTCGTAGACATTCGCATCGGTGGCATTGGCTGCTGCCGGGGGCCACGTCGCGCCGGCTTCAAGCGCGGAGTAACCACTTCCGGCAAAGGTGCTGCCACCCCACGGAATATTGCTCTGGGTTAAAGACTGTGTGAGTCCGAGCCCCATGGTGAAATTGGTCATATGTTGCCAGGTCGCCGGATCGTTGCGGGGGTTCCAATAGTCGGCTGTCGTATCGCCACTTTTGGATGGCAGGTAGGCGGGCAGGTTGTTGCTGAGGCTGGGGTTCAGGTCAGTGGCCCAGTAGTGCATGGCGAGATCCGCTAGCGTATTGGGCGTACTGTCGTAATAAGGCGCGCGTTGCGTGAACGCTCTGCCATCCGGAAGCGTGAAAGATGCCGCGTCATGACGGAAATTGCTCGGCGCGCTTGCCGCTTCATTCCACTGCCCATCGGTCATCATGATGTGGTAGCTGGCACGGCAGGCGTAGGTGTTCTGGGTCGTGTTGGTTCCAGTCGCATTGGGAAATGCCTGCCAGGGAACCGTCGTTCTGTAGAACTCGCCAGCCCGCTTCATTGCTGCCGGCAGATAGGTGCTCTGGTCGAAGGCAATATTCTGTAGCCAAGCGTAGAGCTGCCCTTTATGAGCGGGCGTATAAGCCTTGAATGCGTTATTACGGCAGTAGGTGGTGTCACTGCCATCAAAGGTGGTGCAGCGTCCCAGTCCTTGCCAACTCAACCTAACGGAAGGCGAAAGATTGTAGAAAGCCAGCGCGGCAGCAGAGATGGTCGACAGCGCTCGGTTGCGGTAGAAGGAGTACCAATTTGCGAAGTTCGCCTGTTCGTTGCTACCGACGAATCGTAAGGCGTAGCAACTATCGTTGCTCGTAGTGCAATTGCTGGCTCTGCTTGAATCATAGATGTAGTAGTAAGCCGGTACTGGGCGTCTGACCAGCGATGCGGTGTAACCGCTGGCCGTTCTGCTACAGTCGGCGGTGAGGCCTGAAAAAATGCCGGGATAGCTGGCAGTGGCCGTACAGCCGAGCACGCCTATCAAAATCGGCGTAATGGTGAATTGGATGCCGCCGGGCGAGGTTATCTGAGTAGGAGCAAGGATGCCGAGGCCTACCGTGGCAGAGAAATCTGCACTCGGGTTATCGGCCAGCCGTGAAACCGTACCCGTTGGCTGAGCGTAGTTGCTTACGTCTCCGTAGTTGTAGCTGGCGCTTCCTGGAACGGTGGTTATGGGGACATCCCAGGCCACTCGATAGCCTGCTCCGCTCAAGTTTGCCGAGCCGACTGAGGTTCTGAAACCGTTGTGCCAAGCCTGAGTGAAAGTTGTCGCCAGCTGTTGTTCATTGCCCGATGTATCGAAGACCAGCGGAGCGGCATAAGTGGCGCTGGGATTGTAGTAGATCGGATTGTACGCACTGGACTTGGCCCGACGGGTAGCTGACTCGTCGCTTAATCCATCTGGGGCGAACCCCCAGCGCATGCTTCCCGAGTCATCCAGTGTCACCAACATATTGGGCGGTACGCCCACTGTCAGGCTTAGCGGACTTTGTGAAACGGCCGCCAAGCTGCTTGCGTTGCCCGACAGTGCAGCGCTCAACATGGCGTAGCGCAGCGTTTTAACATTGAAGTTGGTTGTGAGTCGCTTCATCTTGCCGGCTCTCCCTTGCTCATGCTCCTTAGGTATAGGGTCTTACCGGGAGCAGATAGTTCTGCCCGATTCAGCTACCTCTCGTCGTTCGAAGGCCAATAGGCTTCACGGTTTCGCTCGCATCTTTGAATACGAGTAGCGCCACGTTGATGCCTTCTGAGAGGGTTTTCCTAGTAAATCGTAGGCAAAAAAAACCGCGCATGGCGCGGTTTTTAGTTGCAGATTATTGAGCTAGCGCCAGCAGTCGCTCGCACTGGCGCCTGAAGCGGTGGCTCCTTTGATACCGTTCGCGGTCAGCGTGAGGTTGCCACATTTCGTATCGCTGAACTGTTGGGTGGCTGTCAGGGTATAACCGCCGTCACCATCCACCTTACTTACGGAAAAGACATATTTTCCAGTAGCCGATCTGTTGTTCGAAAGATTCATTCCTAATTTCCCGATGTCGGCCGCAGCCGTGACATAGGTATTGTTCTGACTGAAATAGCGCTCCTGGCGAGCGGCCGCATCACTCAGTAACGCCTGGCCCTCTGTACGGTTACCGCGCTTCACATATTCGGTGTAACTCGGGTAAGCGATGGCTGCCAGTATGCCGATGATGGCCACGACGACCATCACCTCGATCAGAGTGAAGCCGGCTTGCCGAGCGGAAGACCGGGGGTTGCCTATGATCAGGCTCATTGTTGTTCCTCCGTACGACGCCACGCCTGACGACCGATGCTGGTTGGATCTGGATAAATGTTGATGCAGGACTGGCCAGTGCAATACTGGTAACTGCTATCCGAGTTCTGAGACAACGTGCCACCGCCTTCGCCGTCCTGGCGAATGGCCGAAACGATAGTTGTACCAACATCTGTAGTTGGGGCGTAGTCAAATGCCTTTTGAGTGGTTCTCCCTCCAGTGTATGGGTTAACGGCATAGGTCCAATTCGCCGCGCCGTCGCCACAGGGGTCATCGTTCGGAACCAGTGACTGGAAAAAGATTGTCCGGCCCAGCTGTGACATGTTTTCTACCACCATCTCGCCGTCCTCCCGGACGAGGTTCAAATACCAGCCATTTTGTGCTGCTCGCGTGACGCCCCCTTGGGTGGCCGCTTGCCAGCGCACGGCATTGTTACTGATCACCCGGCCACGTGCCGTGCTGCCATCAGCCGATACGGTAGTCGTGGTCACGATAGTTTGCTCCTGCAGGCTTGAGCGCTGAATATTGGGATTACTTGCTGTTTCTCCCAGCGTCTGTTTATCCCAGATACCATAAACGCTTTGGCTCATGCTCTTGTCGCCGGCTTTATCGGCTGTATCGTAGAAACGACCAGTGCCGAAGACAACCAGATAGCCTTTCCCTGTGGGGTGGGTCACAAGGCTAGGTGCAGAGGTGATTGCTTGTCGCTGTGTACCTTCGGTATCTGCACTAGCTCTGAACAGCGGATTGCCTCTAAATCCCACTTTGAAATCGCTGGCAGGAACATCATTTGTGACCTTGAACGGGGCATTAGCATCTTGCGTAGCCCGCAGCAGATCAAACCGCCACATGTTGCCCTGCAGGTCGCCTGCGTAGGCGTAATCTGCTGTACCGTCGGCGTTGAAATCGCCCAACTTTGGCGTTGAAAGGCCGTTAGCGATACCGCTAGTACCCTGCACTTCCAGGCTTCTTACTAGCGTGCCATCCAGAGCATCGAGAATAAACAGTGCGGCCTTTCCATTGGTGTTGTTGGCGCTTTCGTAGCCGTTCCCAAAAACTACTGCCCATTTACCAGTATGCAAACGAGCAATGGTTGGCTGGGAGAAGCTGTAACCCATCTTTACTGCATTCGTGTCGGTGATACTGTTTTCGTCGAACTGCCAAAGTAGCTTCTCTTCTCCTGTGTGGGTGATGTCTAGTGCAAAGATAGACTTGCCACCAGCTTTCAATGTGCCGACGAGAATCGTGCGCCACTCGCTTCCTGTATAAACGTCAGCTACTACAGGCGAGCCATCTACATAAAATTCATGGCTGTAGTTGGAGCCTGTAAGTTTGTTCAGTTTGGGGAAGACTGCAGAGGGTATGAAGGCAAACTCTTCAGCTCCCGTGTTAGCGTTGAAACCATGCAGCATGCCGTCGTTGCCGCCGACGTAGAGGCGCGGGGTACGGTTTGCGATACGTCCTTTAAAGGTTGTGTAGGCATCGTTACCCTCCAGACGATTGGTAAACTGCTCCAAGTAGCGAAGGGTATTGAGTACTACAGCCGGCGACGAGGAGTAAAAGTCGCCAAGCACCCCGCTACGCTGTCGGAAGGTAGTACCTTCGCCGGCTCTGTTTCCACGTAGATAGCTGATCCGGTCCGCGCCTTTCGTATCTGCGGTATTGGCATTTTCTGGGTCACGGTTCAGGTAGGAGAGCAATGTAGTGCCCGAGTAGCTTGTCAATGCAGCATTATCAGAGTTGAACTCCGCCAGTCCCGTATTATTTGTGCCTGCGATCTTAATCGTACGGCTGCCAGGAACCATGGCTTTGGCGCTCCAGACCTCCCTGGTTTCCATTGCTTTGGTCTGGGCATTCCAGCTTTTTTCAAAACGTTTTACGTCGCCTGACCAGTTGTCATCACTGGCGTAAGAGGTCTGATAAGAAACCGTCTTGACCGTGCCGTTATTGTTTTCGTCGACACTGACTTGGCCAGAGTTGATCGCTGGGCGCGCTGCGGTCGATTTACGATCGGAAATACGCGATAGAATATCAACGAAAGCCTGCACCATAGCTTCAGGGCTATCAACACTGAAGAACTCGCCGCGGGAGTTGATTGCAGCATGCCATAGATCGTAGATATTGTTGGCGCTGCCGCTGGACGCAGCCGGCCAGTTAACTGTGCCAGCAACCAGATCTCTGTAGCCCTTGCCTGTGAAGGTGCTACCAGCCCAAGGCACGTTAGCATTATTAAGCGATTGGGTCAGACCTAAGCCCATCATGAAGTTAGTCATGTGCTGCCAGGTGGCTGGGTCATTGCGCGCATCCCAATAGTCGGTAGTGGTATCGCCGCTCTTGAAGGGGATATAAGCCGGTACGTCGTTATCCAAATTCGGGTTGAGATCGGTAGCCCAGTAGTGCATCGCCAAGTCGGCAAGGGTCTCTGCCTGGCTATCATAGAAAGGCCTTTGCTCACTATAGGCACGCCCATCCGGCAGGTTAAAGGTCGCCGCGTCGTGTCGGAAGTTGCTAGGCCTGGTGGTGGTATCGTTCCATTGGCCATCAGTCATTAGGATGTGATAGCTGGCACGGCACGCATAGGTATTCTTGGTAGTGTTGCCGGTACCGTTGGGGTTTTTTTGCCAGGGTGTGGCGGTAGTGTAGAACTCACCTGCGCGCTTGAGCGCCGCAGGGAGAGGAGTGCTTTGGTTAAATTTGATGTTTTGCAACCACGCGTAGAGTTGGCCTTTATGTGTCGGCGAGTACTCCTTAAGGGAGTTGTTGTAGCAATTATCGGTGTCGTTGCCGCTAAAGGAGGTACAGTTACCGAGGCCCTGCCAGGTCAGGCGTACCGAGGGGGAAAGGTCATAGAAGGCGAGTGCCGCAGCGGAAATAGTGGCCAAGGCGCGATTGCGATAAAACGAATACCAGTTTGCGAAGTTCTGTTGTTGATCTTCACTGACGTAGTTTAGACGATAGCAATTGTCGTTGGCCGTGGTGCAGTTGGTAGCCAAGGTGGTGTCGTAAGTGTAGTAATAAGCGGGAACGCCTGCTTGTGCCCAGCCCCCGGTATAACGGCCATTGGAATTATTGTAGCTACAGGAACCATTAGTCCAACCGCTGGCAGAAACAGTACAGCCTGTACCGTTATTGTTACGGCGGATGCTAACAGTCACACCGGCGCTTGTGCAGGTTTTAGTTTGGCCATTAGATAAGGACGTGACAAAACAGGTAGGGAAATCAGACGACGGGTTTTCTCCCAAGCGATTACTGGTGTTGCTGTAGCCGTAATCCGTGGCCTGGGTGCTGAGCAAGTCGTAGCTCCAGGTAAATCTGTAATTACTGCGCAGGTCGATGTCGCCGTAGTTGCTCTTGTAGCCGTTGAGCAGGGCTGCGCTATAGCTGGTAGATAGTTGCTGCTCAACCCCTGCCGTATTGAATACGATCGGCGCGCGGTAGGAAATAGCAGGGTTGAAGTACAGCGGGTTGAAATCGCTGGACTTTGCTCGTCGAGTAGCATGTACCCCGTTGACGTTATCTGGGGCGAAAGCCCAACGCATGCTGCCTGAGTCATCTAGGGTGAGCGCCATGTTGGGCGGCACGCCAACAGTCAGGCTAAGCGGGGTTTGTGACATTGCTGCATAACCCGTGGCGGCATGTAGCAAAGTAATGCCGAATAGGGCGCAGGAGAGCGACTTGACATAAAAGGCCTGTTTTGAATAATTTTTCATGCCGGCTCTCAATTGTTCAGCCCCAGATAAATATTGGCGTGCGTCGACTGCAGGTAAACCTGGTCATCCGCTTTGGCATTGTTGAGGTAGTAATAAGTGCCTTGTCCTTCGGCGACCATGCCGTATTCGGCATTGACGGCGTTGTTGCCTACCGTGACTGCTCGTGTACTGTTCCAGTAAGTAGTACGTTCATTGCTGGTTTCCCGCGTGCCGGCTACCGTCTGATTGGCTGCGTCTGTGCCTCGATAAGGCATCCACAGCAGCCCCCCGGCAGATTCAGGTTTCAGGAAGTTGTTCGCAGTGCTCTTGGGATTTTCCACGAACGTTTGCAGGTTCTCGTCCTTGATCGCAAGTAAGCATGGTTTGTTAATACCATTGGTTTTAAGTGTATTGCCCAGCGCGCAATTAGCAGCCCTGCCCTCAAGCTTGTCGATCAGATTTGCCGGGCCGTAGTAGCGAAACTCTGCTTCCCGCAGTGCGGCGTCAGCTGCACTTTGCTGCTGGGTGTCGTGGGCGCGGTTTGCCGTGATGCGACTTTCTAGCGTGGTGCCTCGCATACTGCTGACGGCCATCAGCGTCAGTACCAGTAGCATGACCAAGGCGACCACCAAGACGGCACCTGTCTGTGACTGACGATTCGATAAGTGGGTCATGGCATTAGATTCCTGACAGTTTGAGTACTTCCGACGACTTGATAAATGCGTTTGTTATCGCCTGTTTGCAGGCGCGTTTTGGTCGCGTCAGGCGCCACCGCGAGCCAATCGGTGAGTACTTTGGAGTCGTCGCTATCCCGCTGCCCGGTTGCGCTTGCCATTAGCAGGCAGTAACGCACGCTGCGGATAGCTCCCGAACTGGTCGTCCAGTCTTTCTGCGGTACGTAAGACGTCACTTCTTTGGAAAGCACGTCACTGCTGCCAATACCAAAGTCCACACGCATATCGGCGATGCCTGTGAGCTGTTCGGTGAATTGAGGTGTCGTGGCGTTCAGGCTCTTGCACAAAAGCCTGCCGTTCTGCAGTGCGGTCGAAGCCCCAGGCTCATATTTGAAGGCAAGGACGATCAAGTCACTTGCGGTCAGGTTAGAAGGGAAGGCTTGCGTGAATGTGGTGTTACTGGCCACGCCCTGGCAATCGAGATCTCCACTTACCTGCGGCTGATAGCGTAGACAGAACCCCACCCCTTCGTCCGTAGCCAGGTTGGTAACGGACGCCCCTGCGCTAAAGGCCATGCAACCATCCGATGCCGCGCGTGCTGGAAAGGATGTTTCCAACAGGCTCGAAGGAGTACGGCGATAGCCGGCCTTCCCCAGATATTGATCGAGCAACAGCGACGCGAATCGCCCGCTGTCGAGATTGCCGCTTTGGCTCTGCTGGAACAGGTAATGCCGTTGGTTATCGATGTATACCTGGGTGATACCCAGAATCAGAAAGCTGCTGATCGCCAAGGCAATCAGCAGTTCGATCATCGACAAACCGCTTTGGCGCTTCATGTCATTCATGGCTGCACTCGCACGGTATAGGTACAGATGGTCGAAGAGTTGCTGGTGTCAGCTGCGTCCAGGCAAGTGCCTTCACGCACCTGCCAGGCCAGGCGGATTTCGATCATCGAGCCCTGACCATTGCAATTGCCGGCGCTGCTGCTGCGACAGATATACGAATCGCTGAGGAAGACGGTCGAGCCGCCCGGCAGTAGTGCCTTTGCCTTGCTGGCCCAGCAGTTACGTTGTTCAGCAGCGGTCCTGGGCACTACGGTAGCGCTCGCGACACAATCGGCTGGGTTGGAGAAATCCGACGCTTTGGCTTTGTAGAAGATCGAACTGCTCTTAAGACCATTATTCATCGGGAATTGCGGTGCGGCATTGTTAAAGGTTTCGCTAGGGTTGGCGCGGATGATTTCCACCAACTCGGTGGCTAGGTCCACCGCCACATTGCGTTGCACAGAGTCTTGCGAGTACTGCACGCTACGACCTTGCAGCGCGACCATGCCGAGCACTCCGACGGTGGTTAGCAATAGAGCCACCAGTACTTCGATCAGGCTGAATCCCTTGTCCACGTTTTTCATCGCCATTCCTCGGTACTACTGACAGGCTGTCATGCTAGTGGTGGAGTTCGTCATGCCTCTTGGCCAGCTCCGTACGCTGCCGCTGGCTTTTACGTCGATGGTGTAACCGTTGGCGTGATCGCTACCTTGGCAGGTAAGCAAGGTCGTATCGGTACTGGTTCCGTTGTACCTGAACAGTATTTCAGTGACGGAAGTGACGACCGGATTCACCGTGCTGCCGGACGGGATATCTAGTCTGCGCAGCACTTCGGAGGTATCGGCACAGGTTTTCTTAACCGTCCAGCGGCCGCTCTCCTTGCAAACTCTCATGAATGTCTTTTGCTCGACTGCAGTGGTGCGTGCGTATTGCACCATTGCCAGCATCTCGTTGTTCAACGATTGCGTACGGCTCTTATTGATGAACTGGTTGAAGTTCGGAACGGCGATCGCGGCGACGATCCCGACCAGGGCAATGATGATCATCAGCTCAATAAGGGTGAAGCCACGCCGCGTATGCGAGTACGCCGATGGCTGGCTATCCGAGAGTCTTGGCATGGTTGTCCAGTCTAAATACAGGAGGGCATGCGAATCCTGACGGCTTCGCTGGTAGCTGTCTTCAGGCCGTAGATGATCGGGCGTGAAGCACGGATGACTGGTCTAGCAGCAGCGGGAATTGTGACCGGTTCCAACTCTCAGGCGGCCCTGGCGGTTCAGCGTCAGTAGCTGGTGAGGTCCATTGCTGTTGCATATGAAAATCGTACCGTTGCTAGCCCAGCTGGTCCCGTTGGGATGGAAACGGATGCTGTCGCCGCCAAAGCCCACTCTGCAGATGTTTTTCCTCGGGGCTGCCTGCTTGGTCACGATAGTCGGCTCATTGCCAGCCCTAGCTATAAGCCAATAACTGCCCCAGTTCCCGTCGCAGCTCTCACCGTCACTCGAGCCGCATAGTTTGTATGGGCGCCCTTGAGTTATGGCGTTGGCGCGGGTTTTCTGGATATGGCTGGCAAGCAGATCACGGGCCGATTCCTGACGTTTACTTTCCTGAAAGCGAGCGAAAGCGGGAAGGGCCATGCTGATCAAGATACTCAGCAGAGCGACGGCTACCAGCAGCTCCACCAAGCCCACAGCCTTCTGTTGATCTCTATTCATGGTGCACCTCCCTATGCGCGTATCATTAGCGGCCTTCCTGGCTGCTTTTTCTGTTTACACCCTCAGGTGTCACTGTCAAGGCATGCGGTCTGGCGATGGGGTGGGTTGTGCGTACGGATGTAATCGTTATCGGCGGTGGGATCATCGGATTGTTATCGGCGTATCTGCTGGCGGGCGCGGGCAAGCGGGTCGTGCTGGTGGATCGCGGGACGGTCGGGGGAGAGGCGTCTTGGGCGGGGGGCGGAATTGTTTCGCCGCTTTACCCGTGGCGCTATAGCCAGGCGGTAACGGCCCTGGCGCACTGGTCGCAGGATTACTACCCGGGCCTGGGTACGCGGCTGCTGGCGCATACCGGCGTCGATCCCGAAGTGCATGTCACGGGGCTGTACTGGCTGGATCTGGACGACCAGGCCGAGGCGCTGGACTGGGCGCGGCGAGAAAGGCGAGCGTTGCATGAAGTACCTGTCGAGTCTGCCTATGTCCAGGTCCCTGTACTGGGTGCAGGATTCGAGCGCGCCATTTATATGCCCGGCGTGGCCAATGTACGTAACCCGCGCCTGGTCAAAGCGCTGCGAGCCGCCCTGCAGGGTTTGCCCGACGTTACCCTGCTTGAGCACAGCCCGGTGCTGCAGTTCGTCCGTGATGGCGAGCGCATAATCGGGGTTCGTACCGCTGACGGCGAGATGCTGGCCGAGCAGGTCGTCGTCGCTGCCGGAGCCTGGAGCGGGGAGGTGTTGCAGAGCCTCGGGCTGGCGCTGCCCGTAGAGCCGGTCAAGGGGCAGATGATCCTGTTCAAGTGCGCCGAGGATTTCCTGCCCAGCATGGTACTGGCTGGCGGGCGTTATGCGATTCCGCGGCGCGACGGCCATATCCTGGTGGGCAGTACGCTGGAACATGCCGGCTTCGACAAAACGCCAACCGGTGAGGCGTTGGCCAGCCTACGGGCTTCTGCCGAGACGCTGCTACCGGCGTTGCGCGATGCCGAGGTGGTGGGCCACTGGGCCGGACTGCGCCCTGGTTCTCCCGAGGGCATTCCGTTTATTGGTGAGGTGCCGGAACATCCGGGCTTGTGGCTCAATTGCGGGCATTACCGCAATGGGCTGGTGCTGGCGCCGGCATCCTGCCAGTTGCTGGCGGATCTGATGTTAGGACGCGAGCCGATCATCGACCCGGCACCGTACTCACCGGCGGGGCGCTTGCAGTAAGGGGCGAACTGCCAGATCGCAAGAACCTGGGTATCGCTTCGCTCAACCGCAGGCTACGGTTTCAGTCGATGCCCAGTTTCTTGAGGCGATAGCGCATCGAACGGAAGCTCAGGCCCAGGCGCTGCGCTGCTGCCGTGCGGTTCCAGCGGGTTTCTTCCAGGGCCTGCATGATCAGTTTGCGTTCGACGTCTTCCAGGTAATCCTCGATGTTGTCGATCTGCGCCAGGCTCGCGTCGCCGTTCTCGCCAGCCGGCGCGGCGTCCGCTAGGCGCAGGTCGTTTGCGCAGATCACGTCGCCTTCGCACAGGGTGTAGGCGCGCTCCAGCATGTTCTCCAGCTCGCGCACGTTGCCCGGGAAGCGGTAGCTCTTGAGCTTTTCCAGGGCAGGGCCGTCGAGCTTGACCGGTGGCAGGCCGATGCCTTCGTTGAGGCGCTTGAGCATTACGTCGGCCAGCAGGGGGATGTCCTCGCGGCGTTCGCGTAGCGGCGGTACGCGCAGTTCGATAACGTTGAGCCGGTAGTAGAGATCCTGGCGGAAGCGCCCGGCCGCCACTTCGGCGGCCAGGTCCTTGTGGGTGGCGCAGAGGATGCGGGTGTCGACCACCACTTCCTGCTGACCGCCGACTGCGCGTATGGCCTTTTCCTGGATAGCGCGCAGCAGCTTGACCTGCATGGTCAGCGGCAGGTCGGCCACCTCGTCGAGAAACAGGCTGCCGCCATTGGCGGCCTGGAACAGGCCCTGTTTGTCTTCGACGGCACCGGTGAAGCTGCCCTTCTTGTGGCCGAAGAATTCGCTTTCCATCAGCTCCGAGGGAATCGCGCCGCAGTTGACCGGCACGAAGGCACGCTCGCGGCGCGGGCCCTGTTCGTGGATCAGCCGGGCGACCAGTTCCTTGCCGCTGCCCGACTCCCCGCTGATGTACACCGGCGCCTGGCTGCGCGCGAGCTTCTGGATCTGCCCGCGCAGCGCGCGCATCGGTGGCGACTCGCCCAGCAGGCGGCTGCTGCCCGGCGCTTCGCCTTCCTCGGCGGCATGCAGGCGCAGGGCAGTGTTCACCAGTTCGCGCAGGCGGCCCAGGTCGACCGGTTTGGTCAGGAAGTCGAAGGCGCCGGCCTTGAGGGCGTTGATCGCCGTGTCGACGCTGCCGAACGCGGTGATCATCGCCACCGGCGTTTGCGGATGGCGCTGCTGGATATGCTGCACGATATCCAGGCCGCTGCCGTCTGGCAGGCGCATGTCGGTCAGGCACAGGTCGAACGGCTCCTTGGCCAGCCACTCGCGCGCTTCCTTGACGTTGCGGGCGCTACGGGTGTCGAGTTTCATGCGCCCGAGGGTGATCTCCAGCAGTTCGCGGATATCGGGTTCGTCGTCGACGATCAGGGCTCTCTGGCGATTCATCAGGTCGTTCAGCTCATTTTTCGCGGGTGCGCGAAGGTGATACGGAAGCAGGCACCGCCGCCTTCGCGTGGTTGATAGTGAAGATGAGCCTGGTTGCTTTCGCAAAGCTCGCGGGAAATATACAGGCCCAGGCCGGTGCCTTTGTTCTCCGTGGTGTAGAACGGCTCGAAGATGTGATGCAGTTGGTCTGCCGGTACGCCTTCGCCGTCGTCGAGCACCTCCAGCACCGGCAGGTCGTTGCGCGGATCGCGAAACAGCTTCAGCCACACCTGGCCCTGGGGGTTGAGCTTGGCGCTGTGGCGCAGGCCGTTCTGCACCAGGTTGGTGATGACCTGGTTGAGCTGGTTGGGGTCCATGCGCGTCTGGATGCTGCTGCCTTCGATGGCCAGGTGCAGCACCTTGGAGGCCGGGGCGGTGCTGCGGAACTCGGCGGCGAAACGGTGCAGCCAGTACTTGAGGTCGAGCAGTTGCGGCTCGGCCTGGCGGCGCCGTGACAGCTGCAGCACGTTCTCGATGATCAGGTTCATGCGCCGCGAGTGGTCCTGGATGATCTGCGCCAGGCGCTGATCCGGCCCGTGCAGGTCCTCGGACTCCTGCAGCAGCTGCGCCGCATGGCTGATGGCGCCCAGCGGATTGCGAATCTCGTGGGCGATGCCGGCGGTCAGCCGGCCGAGGGCCACCAGCTTGAGTTGCTGGGCCTGCTGGGCGATCTGCGAGATGTCGTCGAGCAGGATCAGGATATGCCGCTGGCCGCCGCGCTGCAGGGGGATGAAGCTGGGCTGCAGGGTCGGGCCGTCGCTGAGCGTCTGCAGGCTGGCCGGGCGCAGGCTGCTGTTTTCCTGCCAGTGCTGCAGGCGCTTGACCAGCTCGGTGCAGTGCGGGTCGAGAATCTTGCCCGCCAGGTTCTGCTGGCCAAGCAAGCCGAGCGCCGCCTGGTTGGCCAGCAGCACGCGGCGCTGTTCGTCCACCACCAGAATGCCGGTGCGCATGCGCTGCAGGATCAGGTTGTTGAGGGTTTCCAGGTCCGCTACGTCGGCGGCGCGCTGTTCGGCCAGGCTCTCGCTGACCTGCAGGCGCCGGGTCAGCCCCTGTACGAACAACGCCGCAGCGAAGCACAGCGCGCCCAGTGCACCGACCTGCACGTACTGACTGCTGGCCTGGGGGTGGTTGAGGCTCAGGTAGAAGGTCAGGTAGATCATGCCGATCGCGGCGGCGGCGGCGATCAGGACGCCGAAGCGACCGCGCAACAGGATGTTGGCGATCGCCACGGAGACGATCAGCAGGTTGCCGATGCCGCTTGGTGTACCGCCCCCGGCGTAGAACAGCGCCGAGAGCAGCATCACGTCGCCCAGCGCCACGGCGAACACCGGCAGCAGGCGGTTGGGTGTGTGGAGCGTCAGCGCGATCAGGATGTTGAGGATCAGGTAGACCCAACTGGCGCCGCGAAACAGCGGCACGTGGGCCAGCTCCAGCAGCTCCGAGTCCAGATTGGCGGACACCAGCAGCACCAGCACCACGCCGATGACCAGGCGGTAGAGGTGGTACAGCCGGAAGATACGATGCCCCTGGGGGCCCCGTACGGCCAGGGCGCTATTGGGCACCGGGCTTGGGGCCTTGCTGCAGATGGGCCTGGCTGCAGTACCAGCGCTGCGCCAGCTGTACGGCGTGCTGTTGCGGCGTGTGCACGCCGCAGTGGGCGCAGCGCACCATGGGCGCCGGACTATCCGAGGGCGGTGCGGCCTTCTGGCGCTGGCGGGTGGCACCGACATAGCGCCGCCACAGCCAGATGGCGGCAAAGATGATGGCAATCCAGAACAGCAGGCGGAACAGGCCCATGGCGCTCTCTTCGTGTCGGGGGAGGGGGCAGTGTAGCTAAGGACGCCCTGGGCGGACAGTTACCCGGGCAGCGTTTTGCCGGGGCGAAATGCACGATGCCAGTCGTTTGACTGGCATCGTGAGGGGCTGGCTGCTGGCGGTGGATCAGTCGAACAGGCCAAAGGTCAGGCGGCTGAACCAGGAGCGCTTGGGCGTCTGTTGCTCTTCGCCCTGCTCGGTGGCCTTCAGATCGGCCGGCATCTGGTCGACCGCTTCCTGATACTGACGCTGCACGTCCTGGCTGGCCTGGGTCTGGCTCGGTGGTGGCGGCGCGTCGCTTTCGATCAGGCCCAGGGTGGCCTTGGCCAGCCACGAGCGCTCGTCGGCGGCTTCTTCACGCGGCACGAACTCGCCGTTTTCCAGGCTCGGGTGATCCGGGTAGTTGAGCTTCAGGGTTTCCAGGCTGGTAGCGGCCAGGTCGTCCAGGGTCAGGCGCTGGTAGGCCTCGACCATCACGGCCAGGCCATCGCCGACCGATGGGGTTTCCTGGAAGTTTTCCACCACGTAGCGGCCGCGGTTGGCAGCGGCCACATAGGCGTGGCGGGTCAGGTAGTAGTGGGCCACGTGGACTTCGTAGGCCGCCAGCAGGTTGCGCAGGTAGATCATGCGCTGCTTGGCGTCCGGGGCGTAACGGCTGTTCGGATAACGGTTGGTGAGCTGAGCGAACTCGTTGTAGGAGTCGCGGGCGGCGCCGGGGTCACGCTTGGTCATGTCCAGCGGCAGGAAGCGGGCAACGATGCCGCGATCCTGGTCGAACGAGGCCAGGCCCTTCAGGTAGTAGGCGTAGTCGACGTTCGGGTGCTGCGGGTGCAGGCGGATGAAGCGCTCGGCAGCGGCGCGGGCGGCTTCCGGCTCGGCGTTCTTGTAGTTGGCGTAGATCAACTCCAGCTGCGACTGCTCGGCATAGCGGCCGAAGGGGTAACGCGATTCCAGGGCCTTGAGCTTGGTCACGGCGCTGGTGTAGCTGCCATTGTCCAGGTCTTGCTGAGCCTGCTGATAGAGTTCTGCCTCGCTGAGGTTTTCGTCCAGGACTTCCTTGGACGAACAGGCGGCGGTGAGGGCGAGGATGGCGATCAGCAGCAGGTGTTTCACTTGCATGGCGGCTTGCGTCCCTGGGACGGCGGCTGTCTTGGGCAGGGCCGTCCTGTTATGATGAGCGCCCCCGGTACCCCTGGGGCAAAGACGCCGTATTTAACCACAAGCGTGTAGCCGAAACCAAAGGCTATGCCCCCGCCGTTGCCGAGCATGTCATCTATTAATAAGCAGGCCATTGAGTTAACCGCCGAGGTTCCCGCCGATCTGGGCGGTCAGCGCCTCGATCAAGTCGCCGCCCAGCTGTTCGCCGAGCACTCGCGCTCGCGTCTTTCCGGCTGGATCAAGGAGGGCAACCTGACCGTCGACGGCCAGGTGCTGCGTCCACGCGATATCGTCCACGGCGGCGCTGTGCTGGCGCTGTCCGCCGAGCAGGAAGCCCAGGGCGAGTGGATCGCCCAGGACATCGAGCTCGATATCGTCTATGAGGACGAGCAGATCCTGGTGATCGACAAGCCTGCCGGCCTGGTCGTGCACCCGGCTGCCGGACATGCCGACGGCACCCTGCTCAATGCCCTGCTGCACCACGTGCCGGACATCGTCAACGTGCCGCGCGCCGGCATCGTGCACCGCCTGGACAAGGACACCACCGGCCTGATGGTGGTCGCCAAGACCATCGAGGCGCAGACCCGCCTGGTCGATCAACTGCAGAAGCGCACCGTGAGCCGCATCTACGAATGCATCGTCATTGGCGTGATCACCTCGGGCGGCAAGATCAACGCGCCGATCGGCCGCAGCTCGTCCCAGCGCCAGCGCATGGCCGTGACCGATGGCGGCAAGCCGGCGGTCAGCCATTACCGTGTGCTCGAGCGTTTCCGCTCGCACACCCATGCACGGGTCAAGCTGGAAACCGGGCGCACGCACCAGATCCGCGTGCACATGAGCCACATTGGTTTTCCGTTGGTGGGTGATCCGGTATACGCCGGGCGCTTCCGCATCCCGCCGGCCGCCAGCCAGACCATGGTACAGAGCCTCAAGGAGTTCCCGCGCCAGGCCCTGCATGCGCGCTTCCTGGAGCTGGATCACCCGATCACCGGTGAGCGCATGAAGTGGCAATCGCCGCTGCCCGATGACTTCGTCTGGTTGCTGACTCTGCTGCGCCAGGATCGCGAGGCGTTCATCGGATGAGTGACAAGGCCCACGACTGGCTGACGCCTCATTGGCCGGCGCCCGAGTGGGTGCGCACCTGCGTGACCACCCGCGCCGGCGGTGTGAGCGCGGCGCCATACGACAGCTTCAACCTGGCCGCCCATGTCGAGGACGACCCGGCCGCGGTGGCCAAGAATCGCCAGCGCCTGGTCAGCCAGCTCGGCTGTCGCCCGGCCTGGCTGCAGCAGGTGCACGGCATTGCCGTCGCCCAGGCCGACCCGGAAACTGTGGTCGAAGCTGACGCCAGCTGGACGGCGACACCCGGCATCGCCGCCACGGTGATGACCGCCGATTGCCTGCCCGTGCTGTTCTGCGACCGCGCCGGTAGCCGCGTGGCTGCCGCCCATGCCGGCTGGCGTGGCCTGGCCAGCGGCGTGCTGGAAGCCACCCTGGAGGCACTGGCCATCGACGCTGACGACACGCTCGTCTGGCTGGGCCCGGCCATCGGCCCCCAGGCCTTCGAGGTCGGCGCCGAGGTGCGTGACGCCTTCGTCAGCCAGCATGCCCAGGCGGCCGGCGCGTTCATGCCAAGCCAAAATGCCGGGCGCTTTATGGCCGATATCTATCAGCTGGCGCGCATCCGCCTGGCGGCGCGCGGTGTGACGGCCGTATACGGCGGCGGCTTCTGCACCGTCAGCGACTCGCGCTTCTACTCCTATCGCCGCGCCGCCCAGACCGGGCGCTTTGCCTCGCTGATCTGGCTGGCCGATCGCTGATCGGCTTGCGCCGCGCTCAACCTGGGCTGGTGAATTAGCCGCAGCCTGGTGTCGAGCGCAGCGATACCCAGGGCAGTCCCGTTCGGCACCGCTGCTGACCGCGATCAAACCGCCTCCCGCTTGAAACGCGCACAATCGGCCTCATCTATGCTGCATCTCGGCAGGTTCTTCAGTTAGGCGCATTCATCGCGCTGGCCTGCCTCCAAGAGGAAGGATGACGCCATGCGAATCGACCGTTTGACCAGCAAGTTGCAACTTGCCCTTTCCGACGCCCAGTCCCTGGCCGTCGGCCACGACCATTCCGCCATCGAGCCGCTGCACCTGATGCAGGCGCTGCTCGACCAGCAGGGCGGTTCCATTCGCCCGCTGCTGATGCAGGTGGGCTTCGACGTGAACAGCCTGCGGCAGGCCTTGAGCAAAGAGCTCGACCAACTGCCCAAGATCCAGAACCCCACCGGCGACGTCAGCCTGTCCCAGGACCTGGCGCGCCTGCTCAACCAGGCCGACCGCCTGTCGCAGCAGAAGGGGGATCAGTTCATCTCCAGCGAACTGCTGCTGCTCGCCGCCATGGACGAGAACACCAAACTCGGCAAGTTGCTGCTCGCCCAGGGCGTGAGCCGCAAGGCGTTGGAAAACGCGGTGAACAACCTGCGCGGCGGCGATGCGGTCAACGACCCGAACATCGAAGAGTCGCGCCAGGCGCTCGACAAGTACACCGTCGACCTGACCAAGCGTGCCGAGGAGGGCAAGCTCGACCCGGTGATCGGCCGTGACGACGAGATCCGCCGCACCATCCAGGTGTTGCAGCGCCGCACCAAGAACAACCCGGTACTGATCGGCGAACCCGGCGTCGGCAAGACCGCCATCGCCGAGGGCCTGGCCCAGCGTATCGTCAACGGCGAAGTGCCGGACGGCCTCAAGGACAAGCGCCTGCTGTCCCTGGACATGGGGGCGCTGATCGCCGGCGCCAAGTTCCGCGGCGAATTCGAGGAACGCCTCAAGGCGGTGCTCAACGAGCTGGCCAAGCAGGAAGGCCGGGTGATCCTGTTCATCGACGAGCTGCACACCATGGTCGGCGCCGGCAAGGCCGAAGGCGCCATGGACGCCGGCAACATGCTCAAGCCGTCCCTGGCCCGCGGCGAGCTGCATTGCGTGGGCGCCACCACGCTGAACGAGTACCGCCAGTTCATCGAGAAGGACGCCGCCCTGGAGCGCCGCTTCCAGAAGGTGCTGGTCGACGAGCCGAGCGAGGAAGACACCATCGCCATCCTGCGCGGCCTCAAGGAGCGCTACGAGGTGCACCACAAGGTGGCCATCACCGACGGGGCGATCATCGCCGCGGCCAAGCTCAGCCACCGCTATATCACCGACCGCCAGCTGCCGGACAAGGCCATCGACCTGATCGACGAAGCCGCCAGCCGCATCCGCATGGAAATCGACTCCAAGCCCGAGGTGCTCGATCGCCTGGATCGTCGTCTGATCCAGCTCAAGGTCGAAGCCCAGGCACTGAAGAAGGAAGAAGACGAAGCGGCCAAGAAGCGCTTCGTCAAATTGCAGGAAGACATCGCCAAGCTGGAGAAGGAATACGCCGACCTGGAGGACATCTGGAAGTCGGAAAAAGCCGAAGTCCAGGGCTCGGCGCAGATCCAGCAGCGCATCGAACAGGCCAAGACCGAGCTCGAAGCGGCCCGCCGCAAGGGCGACCTCAACCGCATGGCCGAGCTGCAGTACGGGGTGATTCCCGATCTGGAGCGCAGCCTGCAGATGGTCGACCAGCACGGCACAACGGAAAACCAGCTGCTGCGCAGCAAGGTTACCGAGGAGGAAATCGCCGAGGTGGTTTCCAAGTGGACCGGTATCCCGGTGGCCAAGATGCTCGAAGGCGAGCGCGACAAGCTGCTGAAGATGGAAGGCCTGCTGCACCAGCGCGTGATCGGCCAGGACGAAGCCGTGGTGGCGGTGGCCAACGCCGTGCGCCGCTCCCGTGCCGGGCTGTCGGATCCGAACCGGCCCAGCGGCTCGTTTCTGTTCCTCGGCCCGACTGGCGTCGGCAAGACCGAGCTGTGCAAGGCGCTGGCCGAGTTCCTGTTCGACACCGAAGACGCCCTGGTACGCATCGACATGTCCGAGTTCATGGAGAAGCACTCGGTGGCCCGTCTGATCGGTGCGCCGCCCGGCTACGTTGGCTACGAGGAGGGCGGTTACCTGACCGAGGCGGTACGCCGCAAACCCTACTCGGTGGTGCTGATGGATGAGGTCGAGAAGGCCCACCCGGACGTGTTCAACGTGCTGCTGCAAGTGCTAGAAGATGGCCGCCTGACCGACAGCCACGGCCGTACCGTGGACTTCAAGAACACGGTGATCGTGATGACCTCCAACCTGGGATCGGCGCAGATCCAGGAGCTGGTCGGGGATCGCGAGGCGCAGCGCGCGGCGGTGATGGACGCGGTAGGCAACCACTTCCGTCCGGAGTTCGTGAACCGTATCGACGAAGTGGTAGTGTTCGAACCCCTGGCCCGCGAGCAGATCGCCGGTATCGCGCGCATCCAGCTCAGCCGCCTGCTGCAGCGCCTGGCCGAGCGCGAGCTGAGCCTGGAGCTGTCCGACGAGGCGATGGACAAGCTGATTGCCGTGGGCTACGACCCGGTGTACGGCGCGCGACCGTTGAAGCGCGCCATCCAGCGCTGGATCGAGAACCCGCTGGCGCAGATGATCCTGGCCGGCAAGTTCAGCCCAGGCAGCACGGTGACCGGCAAGGTCGAGGGCGACGAAATCGTCTTTGCCTGACGCCAGCAACGGCAGCAAAACAAACGGCCGGTGCGAGTGATCGCACCGGCCTTTTTTATTACGCAGCGATAACTGTCATCGACCTGTGTGAACTGTAAGGTAGTTGGCGCCCGCTGGAGATTGCTATCAGCGGTTCTCAGAGCTTGCTGCGTATCCCTGTGGGAGCGGGCCATGCCCGCGAAAAAATCACGGGCAAGCCCGTTCCCATAGTAGAACGCTGAATGGCTACCATCACATGAGGAAGAAGAGCTGCGCCGATCAGGGCTTGCTGCTAGCCGGCGCATTGCGTCGGCCTTCCTCCACCACCCAATCCATCAACTGCCGCGACAGCTGGTCATTGGCGATGCCGAAGGTCTTGACCACTGCCTCTACCGCCGTGTCATTAGCGATCTGGCGGACCTCGAAGCGGCGGCTGGCGAGGATGCGCTGGTTGCCGGCCTGTACCAGGCGCGCATCGAGGAGGATATGCACTTCGGGCCGGCCGTTGCGGTACTCGCTCTGGAAGGCCCGCAGGTCGCTGCTCAGCTCCAGGTCGGCCTGCAGGCGGCTGTCGTCGCTGCTGACGGCGCCGATGCGGCCGTCATCGAGAAAGGCGCTGATCAGCCGGTCGCGAAACAGTGCAGGCGCGCGGTCGCTCCAGCGGGCGCCCTGGTAGGCGCTGATCCGATCGCCTTGCGGCAGCACGGCGATGCGCGGGCTGTCCAGCAACTGGCTGCTCTGCGGGCGATTGACCCGTAGCGACCAGCTTTCCCGCGGTGCCTCGGCGGCGCGGACCGGCAGGCTGCTCGGCAGCAGGTACACATCGAGCGCCTCGCCCGTGGGAATAATCGAGCAGGCGCTGAGTAGGCCGGTCAGCAGCAGGGCGCCGGCGGTGGCGATTGCCTTCATGGTTGAAACTCCTTGATGCTGTCGCTGCGCAGCAGATAGCCGGCGGGGTCTTCCTCCAGGCGTCGCGAGAACGAGCGCAGCGAGCCCAGGGTGTCACGCAGCTCGTTGATCGCCGGGCCGAGTTCACCGATGCCCTGCATGCCGCCGTCGAGGGCCGCGCGGTTGTCCTGCAGCAGCTGTTCGATATTGCTGCTGCTGCGCTCCAGCGAGGCGGCCAGGCGTTCGGCGCTCTCCAGGGTGTTCTGTGCCGGGCCGCTGAACAGCCGGTTGGCGTTGTTCATCAGGGCGCTGGCCTCGCGCCCCGCGGCGGACATTTGCGCGAGGGCTTCGCGCAGCTCCTCGCGTTGCTCGGACACACTGGCGGTGATCTGCTCCAGGTTACGCAGGGTCTTGGCGATATTTTCGGTGTTCTCCCGGGAGAACATGGCGTTGGCGCGGTCGAGCAGGCGGGTCACGCTGATCATCAGGTCCTCGCCATTGGCCATCAGCCGCGACAGCGGTGAGCGGTCGGCGATGATCACCGGCGTGCGGCCATCGCGGGCTTTCAGCGCCGGGCTCTCGGGCGAGCCACCGTGCAGCTGGATCACCGCACCGCCGGTGATATTGGTGATGGTCAGGCGCGCGCGGGTATCTTCCTTGATCGGCGTGGTGCCGGTGATGCGGATATTGGCGTGTACCTTGCGCGGGTCCTGCGGGTCGAGGGTCAGGCTGGTGACGTCGCCGACGCGGATGCCGCTGTACTGCACCGCGCTGCCCTGGGACAGGCCGCTGACCGCTTCGGTGAAGATCACCTCGTAGTAGTTGAACTGCTTGTCGGCGCTGGTCTTGCCCAGCCACAGGGCAAACACCAGGATGGCGCTGACGATCGCCACCGTGAACATGCCGATCAAGACGTGATGGGCGCGTGGTTCCATTCAGCTAATCCTCGCTGCAGCCTGTTCGGCCGCGCGTCCGCGCGGGCCATGGAAGTAGTCGTGTATCCAGGGATCATCGGTGGCGGCGACCACGTCCAGCGTGTCGGCCACCAGCACCCGCTTCTGTGACAACACGGCCACGCGGTCGCACAGGGTGTAGAGCGTATCCAGGTCGTGGGTGACCAGAAACACGCTGAGCCCGAGGGCGTCGCGCAGGGTGCGGATCAACTGGTCGAAGGCCGCCGCGCCGATCGGATCGAGGCCTGCGGTCGGCTCGTCGAGAAACAGGATGTCCGGCTCCAGGGCCAGGGCGCGGGCCAGGGCGGCGCGCTTGACCATGCCGCCGGACAGCTCGGTCGGGTACTTGTCGCCGGCGTGGGCCGGCAGGCCGACCAGCGCCACCTTGGACTCGGCCAGGCGCTCGGCCTGGGCACGAGTGAGGCCCGCATGCTCGATCAACGGCAGGGCGATGTTCTCCAGCACGGTGAGCGACGAGAACAGCGCGCCGCGCTGGTAGAGCACGCCGAAGCGCCGCTCCAGCTCGGAGCGCCGCCCGGCGGGCAGGGTCAGCAGGTCGTCGCCGAATACCCGCACCGTACCGGCATCCGGTTCACGCAGGCCGACGATGGTGCGCAGCAGTACCGACTTGCCGGTGCCCGAGCCGCCGACCACGCCGAGCACCTCACCCCGGTACAGATCCAGATCCAGGTGCTGGTGCACCACCTGCGGGCCGAACTGGTTGGTCAGGTCGCGGACCTGGATGATCGCTTCGCCACTCACCAGCCCATCTCCATCAGAAACAATGCGGCCACGGCATCGACCACGATGACCACGAAGATCGACTGCACCACGCTCGAGGTGGTGCGTTCGCCCACCGACTGGGCGCTGCCGGTGACCTTGAAGCCTTCCAGGCAGCCGATCACCGCGATCAGGAAGGCGAAGATCGGCGCCTTGCCCATGCCGACCAGAAAATGCGTGAGCGGGATGTTTTCCTGCAGCAGGTACAGGAACATCGACGGCGAGATGTCCAGCGTGATCAGGCACACCATGGCGCCGCCGAGCATGCCGCAGACCATGGCGACGAAGGTCAGCAGCGGCAGGGCGATCAGCATGGCGAACACCCGCGGCAGCACCAGCAACTCCATGGGGTCGAGGCCCAGGGTGCGGATCGCGTCGATCTCCTCGTTGGCCTTCATCGAACCGATCTGCGCGGTGAAGGCGCTCGCGGTACGGCCGGCCATGAGGATGGCGGTCAGCAGCACGCCGAACTCGCGCAGAAAGGAAAACGCCACCAGGTCGACCGTGTAGATGGTCGCGCCGAAGTCCCGCAGGATGGTGGCGCCGAGAAAGGCCACCACGGCGCCGACCAGAAAGGTCAGCAGGGCGATGATCGGCACGGCGTTGAGGCCGATCTGCTCGAGATGCGAGGCCAGCGATGTCAGGCGCCAGCGGCGCGGGTTGAGCAGGATCAGCAGCATGCTGCTCAGCGTCAGGCCGACGAAGCCCAGAAGGCCCACGCCCTTGTGCCAGACGCCTTCGACCACCTCGCCGACATGCCCGAAGAACTCGCGCCAACTGGAACGGCGCGGGTGCTCGATCAGTTGCTGATTCTGCAGCATGGCCGTGGCGACGGTGTGCAACAGTGCGCGGCGCTCGTCACTGAGCGCACCCTCGGGCAGCAGCCCGATCAGCCGCTCGGCGCCCAGCAACTCGACCAGCAGGCTGGCACCGGCGGTGTCCAGAGCGTCCAGTTCGCTGAGGTCGATACGCCGGTGTTCATCCAGCACCGGCCGAGCCTCGTCGACCTGAGGCAGCAGCGCGGCATAGTGGGCGAGCGTCCAGTCGCCACCTAGCTTCAGCGCATCGGCGTCGGCAGTGGGCAGGCTGATGTAGGGCGATTGGGTCATGGGCGACAGCTTAGCGCTCGAGGCTTGCGTTGGAACAGTCGTGAATGGGGCATGGCGGCGTTGCATCGGGCGATCCTGGGCAGGGCAGGGTCGCTCCGATCGGCTCTGGGTAATCGACTCACCCGTGGCGGCAGCGGTTCGGATAAATCGTTACAGGCGATGAATTCGATCGGAATGGGCAGCTGGCGTTGCTGCTTCGGCTTGCCTAGCATGTGGCGGTTTTACATTCCTCTGGAGTTTGCCATGCATATCGATGAAGCCATCCGTAGCCGCCGCGCCGTCAAAGGTTATGACGCCGGTTTCACCTTGAGCAGCGAAGAAAAGAACGAGTTGCTGCAACTGGCGCTGCTCGCGCCAACCGCCTTCAACCTGCAGCACGTGCGCCTGGTGGAAGTCAGCGACCCGGCCTTGCGTCAGCAGATCCGCGAGGTCGGCTGGGGCCAGGCGCAGATGACCGATGCCTCGATGCTGGTGGTGGTATGCGCCCAGCTCGACAGCTGGGAAAAGAACGTCAACCGCGTGTGGGATGGCGCGCCGGTTGAGGTGCAGCAGTTCATGGCCGGAGCCATCGACAACTATTACCGCGACAAGCCCCAGGTGCAGCGCGACGAGACCATGCGCAGCTGCGGCCTGGTGGCGCAGACCCTGATGCTCGCCGCGCGCGGCAAGGGCCTGGATTCCTGCCCCATGGACGGCTTCGATTTCGACGCCGTGGCCAAGCTGATCAACCTGCCGGACAACCATGTGATCGGTTTGATGGTCGCGGTGGGCAAGAAGGCCATCGACGCCAAGCCGCGGATCGGCAAGCTGCCGTTCGACGAGGTGGTGATCCGCGATCGGTTCTGATCACGCCCTCCGCGCGCCGCTGCGGTACTCGCCGGTAGTGGCGGTAATCAGCAGGAACCTAGTCATGATCGCTTGCCTCCAAGCCTGTAGACCCGTCAAAAGCGAGGAAGACCATGCAAGTTCATGTGAACAGCAACCATATCGAAGGCAGTGCGCGTCTCCAGGAATGGGTGGGCGCATCGGTGGCGGATCGACTGGAGCGCTTTGAAGAATTCCTGTCGCGGGTAGAAGTACATATTGGTGACGAGAATGGCAGCAAGAGCGGTGCCGATGATAAGCGCTGCCAGATCGAAGCGCGCCCCAAGGGGCACCAACCGTTGTCCGTGACCCACAAGGCCGAGTCGCTGGAGCAGGCCATCGAAGGCGCTGCCGAGAAGATGCGCCATGCCCTCGAGCACCTGGTGGGCAAGCTGGAAAGCAAGCCGGTCGGTACCGGGCATCTGCAGCAGCAGCTCGAAGGCGAGGCGGAGAACGCTGACGCGCTGTTGCAGGAAGAGTTTCTGCAGCGTCAGGAGGCACTGGGTAAGGAGTGACATAAAGGGCGTTTACTCCAGCGAGTGAACGCCCTTTTCCGATCCGGGACGTAAAACAACCGGGCCCTCGGTCGTATCGTGAATGGCGATACGACCGAGGGCCCGGTTTTTTGCTGGGATCAGGCAACCAGACTGCGGCCGATAAAGTCCGGGGATTCGGTCTGGCGATAAGTGGAAATCGCCTCGGCAGCGAACCGCGGGCTGATTTGCGGATTGTTTGCCGCCGGTGGGGTGATTTCCGTTTGCACCCGCTGCCGTGCGAGGCTTTCAGCGGACAGTGGATTGAGCACTTCCTGGCGTTGCTCCTGAAGCGTCTCAAGCCGCTGTTCACGTAATTGCTCATCCAGTGCCCGAGCCGCCTCCTGGCGTTCCAGGCGCACCTGCAGGGCCTGTTCTTCTTCAAGTTCCTGCTGAGCGATGCGCTCTTCACGCGCTTCACGCAGCTGATCCTGGCGTTCCTGATCCAGGCGCCGGCGCTCCAGCAGCCGTTCCTGAGCGTCGCTCAAACGCTGCGCCGCGGGCGTTACCCGGTCTATGGCGTTGGTCTGCAGGCCGTTGTTGGTATTGCCAAGTGGCCGATAGCTGTACTGGCCGATATTCATGCCGTCGATGGAAAGGGGCATGATTCACCTCCGTCTTTCACTTCGATGGTTTCAGTCTAAGCCGGGGGAGCGGAAGGCTTTAGGCAGATATGGCATAACCACAAGAACAGGATGGACTAGCACTTTTTTCAGGAGCAATTGTCGTCTTCTTTCACGATCTTCGTGGTTATGGCTGAAAGCCGCGTGATAACTGGGCTGGGCAAGCCCGCGTGGATCAGGCGTCCAGCTGCGGGGCAAAAGGCGGCGAGGGAACTGGCACGCTGGCTATCGCCAGGCAATCGACGAACGGCTGCCATTTCGTGCTTTTCCGGGCAGAGACGGGCTCACGGCCTACTATGAACAGAGGCCTTGCCAGGACGCTGCGATCCAAGGGTGAAAGAGGCACGGTCTCTCGCGCGATTTCGCGCCGCATCAGAAGAGGAACGCGCCATGCAGCCATTCAGTTTCGCGACAGCCGCCCATCTCATCTGCGAGCCAGGGGCCGTTCAGCGCCTGGTGCCCCTCTGCCAGGCCTGGGGGGCTCGCTCCGTGGTACTGGTCACCGATGCCGGCATTGCCCGCCAGGATTTCTTCGAAGAGGTGCGCAGCGCTTTTGCCAACCGTGGCGTGGCGCTGCACGTTTTCGATGGCGTGCTCGCCGGTGCGCCGGAGAACGTGATCAACCGCGCTGCGCAGTTCGCCAGAGACGTTCAGGCGAGCCTGGTCATCGGCTTTGGTGGCGGCAGCTCCCTGGATGTGGCCAAGCTGACTGCGCAACTGGCCCATCCCGATTGCCGACAGCAGTTGCGTGACCTCTACGGTATCGACAAGGCGGTGGGGCAGCGCCTGCCGCTGATTCAGGTGCCGACCACGGCCGGCAGCGGGTCCGAGGTGACGCCGATCGCCGTGGTGACGACGGAGCACGCGACTCGGGTCGCGGTGGTATCGGCGCGGCTGTTGCCGGATCTGGCACTGCTCGATGCCGAGCTCACCCTGCAATTGCCGGCGCCGGTGACCGCCGCCTGCGGCGTGTTGGCCATGGGGCATGCGGTGGAGGCCTACACCGGTGCGCGGCGCAAGAATCCGCTCTCCGACATGTTCGCTCGTGAAGCCTTGACCCTGCTCGGTGCCAACCTGGACGAAGCCGTGCACAACGGTAGCAATCGCGAGGTCCGGCAAGCCATGCTGCTGGGCGCCTGCCTGGCCGGGCAGGCCTATGCCAACGCACCGCTGGCGGCGGTGCATGCACTGGCCTATCCGCTGGGCGGTCATTGCCAGGTGCCCCATGGGGTCAGCACGGCGGTGCTGCTGCCCCATGTGCTCGGCTTCAACGCCTCGGTGGCTGCGCCGCTTTACGAGGAGTTGGCGCCACTGCTGTTGGGCGAGCGCCTGCGCAGTGGCGATGCGACGGATCACACCGAGCAGTTCATCATCGAACTGGCGGATCTCAGCGAGCGTAGTGGCCTGCCGGCGCGCCTGCGTGATGTAGGCGTCGAACAATCGCTGTTACCGCGGCTGGCCACCGACGCCATGCTGCACGAGCGCCTGCTGGCCAACAATCCGCGGGAGATGACCCAGGCCCATGCGTTGGCCATCTACCAGGTGGCGTACTGATCGTCGTACACCGTCCAGGTTGTCACTGAAGCGAGAGGCCGGCACCATGCTGGCTCTTGTCCTTCCGCGAGGTGGCAGCCCATGCAACAGACGCAGCATCTGCGCGAGCATTACCGGCATTTCCAGCCGATCACCACGCGCTGGCACGACAACGACCTGTATGGCCACGTCAACAACGTCACCTACTACGGCTATTTCGACACGGCGGTGAACAGCTACCTGATCGAAGTGGGCGGCCTGGATATTCATCGCGGGGAAGTCGTCGGTTTCGTGGTCAGCTCGAGCTGCGACTATTTCGAGTCGATCGCCTTTCCCGAGCGCATCGAAGTCGGCCTGCGCGTCGGCAAGCTGGGCAACAGCTCGGTGCAGTACGAACTGGCGGTGTTTCGCGAAGGGCAAATGCAGGCCTGTGCGGCGGGGCGCTTCGTGCACGTGTTCGTGGAGCGGCAGAGCAATCAGCCAGTGACGATTCCCCAGTCATTGCGCCAGGCGATGGAGCGCTTGCTGCAGACCTGAACGGTCAAGGGCGCCGAAGCGCCCTTGATGGTGAAATGATGGTTAGCGGTGACGATGTTTGTGGTGACGTTTGTGGTGTTTCTTGCCATGACGATGGCCGTCGCGATAGCGCGTTTCATGGCGGTTGCTGTCTGCTACCTCGTTGGCCAGCGCACCACCGGCGGCACCACCCAGGCCGGCGCCGATGGTCGAACCGGCGCTGCCGCCGAACTGGTTGCCCAGTACCGAGCCACCTGCTGCGCCCAGGCCTCCGCCCAGTGCCGCCTCGGTCTTGTTACGGGAGCTGATGGCGCCGCCTGCCGCGCCGCCCAGGCCGGCACCGATGGTAGCGCCGGTGCTGCCACCCAGGTGCTGGCCGACGATATTGCCCAGCGCGCCGCCCACCCCGCTGCCGATGGCAGTCTTGGTGGTGTCGGCACAAGCCAGTGGGGAAACCATTGCACTGAAGGCCAGTGCGGTAAGGAATGTACGCATCGCGCAACCCTCGAAAATGACCCTTGCGGGCGTAGCCCATGGCCTAGGGTCTGTTGCCGTTTCAACGCGAGCCGCGTTGTCGCGAGAAATCTCGCCAGGCTAGGCGGAGGACGCAGGGAATGGTTGTTCCCTTGCCAAGTCCTTCAACGACGCATGGCGAGATTTCTCGCACAACCCGTAGGGCCGGGCCCCTTTTGTCGCGATGCTGCGTTTCTCGCCGGCTCATTTAGCTAGCTAAACTTCGCGGCTCGTGCCTTGCCTCGCGTCAAAAGGGGCTCCGGCGCGGCCGTGCGTGAAACGGCAACAGACCCTAGCCATGGTTCCAACGGTCATCGTGCAGTGCCGATGACATCTCCTTAGAGGGCGCGCGCAGACGAAATTCCCGAGGGGGGCAGTAAAGATACAGGTATGAATGTATCAAGATGTGTTTCGCTTTCAGGCGTCCGGTGCGTTTTTCCGCTTGGGAAGGCAGCTAGAACAGCGATCTCGACGCCTTGATCGAAAACCAGCCCTCGCACTCGGTGTTATGGCCCGAGTAGGCCGAGCAGGCATCACCGCTGAGGCTCGAATCCGAGTAGGAAAAGTCGAAATCGATACCCTTCCACGGGCGTGAAAGGCTCAGTGACCAGTCATTGAACGAGCTGACCTGGCCGCCGCCGGAAATCTGCTTGGGGTTGTCGAGCAGGTGGTTGCCATAGCGTACGACGACCGCCAGGCCCAGCAGGTTGACGCGGCCCAGGTCGGCCAGCACCGTGCTATTGAAGCGGTTCGGGTCATTGCTGAAGGAGAAGCCGAAGCGTCGCGCGTCGTAGGTCAGGCCGGCGTAGACGTCCTGGCTGTCGAGATAGGTGTAGCCCGGATGGCTGTAGCGGATGGTGCCGACTTCGTAGCCCAGGGAGTCGACGAATTGCTGGCGGTAGCCGACGTAGCTGTTGAGCTCCATGCGACTGCCCGGGCTGATGCCCAGGTTGGGCGACCACTGGCCCAGGTACCAGCCGCTTGGGTGACTTAGGTCGAGCCCGCCGTGAAAGGCCCCGCCGCTCTCGGGCTTGACCAGCCCTTGCGCCATGCTGCGGCTCGGCGTGGTGCCCAGGTTGAGTTCGTAGTCACCTAGCTCGCGCTCCATGATCGCTGCCTGGGCATGGACGCCGAGCAGCGCCGCCCCAAGCAGGACGGCAGATGAAAACCGCATGGTATTCCCTCCCGTTGCTGGCCAATGACGTCGATGCCGGGCGGCTCAGAGAGGCCTGGCAGTCAATGGCACGGTTGTCACTCGTTTGGCAGAAACCCGAAGGGCCACATCGTGGCTTGGGCTGGAACTACGCGCTTCGCTCGAGCGCTTGTTGGGCACGTTAACCGACGTAGGTAACGGCAAAGGGACATCAGAGGGGAATTTCGGCGATAAGTGCCACAGTTTCCGACGAACTGCAGGCTGATGCGGCAATAACGGGGGCGCACTCCCACTCCGGGCCAGCGGCTCGAAGTGGGAGGCGATGCGCAGCCCTTACAGGATGCGCGCGGTTTCCTGCGCGGCGTGCAGGCGGATGGCGACGAACTTCGAGGTCGGCGTGTGGCTACCGATGCCGACGCTCTGCAACGGCACCAGCGGGTTGGCTTCCGGGTAGTAGGCGGCTGCCTGACCCGCCGGGATGTCGAAAGCCAGCAGCGTGAAGCCCACCACCTTGCGTTCGACACCGTCGTCCCACAGCGAGGTGATATCCACCTTCTGCCCAGGCTTGTAGCCCAGGCGAGTGATATCGGCTTCGTTGACGAACAGCACGTCACGCTGGCCGCGAACGCCACGGTAGCGGTCGTCGAGGCCATAGATGGTGGTGTTGTACTGATCGTGGGAGCGCATGGTCTGCAGGATCAGGTCCGGCGTCTGGCCGCTGTTGCGCACCTGGGGTGGCAGCAGGTCGGCGAGCAGCGCGTTGGATTTGAAATTGGCCTTGCCCGTGGTGGTTTTCCATTGGCGCGCGCCAGCCGAGTTGCCCAGGTAGAAACCTCCCGGGTGCTGCACGCGGGTGTTGAAGTCCTGGAAACCGGGGATGGTGTCGGCAATCAGTTCGCGGATGCGGCTGTAGTCGGCAATCATCGCGTCCCAGTCGACCGGGTGATTACCCAGCGTCGCCTTGGCGATACCGGCGACGATGGCCGGCTCGGAACGCATCTCCTTGGACAGCGGCTCCAGCTGGCCGTTGGAGGCGTGGATCATGCTGAACGAATCTTCCACGGTGATCGCTTGCGGGCCGGTGGCCTGGATGTCGATATCGGTACGGCCCAGGCACGGCAGGATCAGCGCGTCCTTTCCGGTGGTCAGGTGGCTGCGGTTGAGCTTGGTGCTGATCTGCACGGTCAGGTCGCAGTTCTGCAGGGCCTGGTGAGTGCGCGGGCTGTCCGGCGTGGCCTGGGCGAAGTTGCCACCCAGGGCGATGAATACCTTGGCCTGGCCGTCGACCATGGCATTGATCGCCTCCACGGTGTTGTGGCCATTGTCGCGCGGTACCTTGAACTGGAAGCGCTTCTCGAGGTTGTCGAGCAGCACCACCGGCGGGCGATCATTGATGCCCATGGTGCGGTCGCCCTGCACGTTGCTGTGACCACGCACCGGGCACAGGCCGGCGCCGGGGCGGCCGAGGTTGCCGCGCAGCAGCTGCAGGTTGACGATTTCCTGGATGGTGGCCACCGAGTGGACGTGCTGGGTAATGCCCATCGCCCAGCACATGATGACTTTCTCGGCGCGGCGGTACATCAGGGCCGCCTGCTCGATTTCCTCGAGGCTCAGGCCGGACTGCTCGACCAGCGATTCCCAGGTGGTGGCGTCGAGCACGGCGAGGTACGCATCCACACCGTCGGTGTGCTCGGCGATGAAGGCATGGTCGAAGACCGGCTTCTCGCCCTTGGCGACGGCCTCGCGCTCCCATTGCAGCAGGAACTTGGCGATACCACGCAGCGCGGCCATGTCACCACCCAGCGCCGGGCGGAAGAACGCGGTGTTGAGCGGCTCGGAACCGTTGGTGAGCATCTCCAGGGCGTGCTGCGGATGCTGGAAGCGCTCCAGGCCACGCTCCTTGAGCGGGTTGAAGGCGACGACCTGGGCACCCCGTTTGACCGCCTCACGCAGCGGCTCGAGCATGCGCGGGTGGTTGGTGCCCGGGTTCTGGCCAAGCACGAAGATGGCGTCGGCGTGCTCGAAGTCGGCGAAGGTCACGCTGCCCTTGCCGATGCCGACGCTCTGGATCAGTGCGACGCCACTGGCCTCGTGGCACATGTTCGAGCAGTCGGGGAAGTTGTTGGTGCCATAGGCGCGCACGAACAGCTGATAGAGAAACGCCGCTTCGTTGCTGGCGCGACCCGAGGTGTAGAACTCGGCCTGGTTGGGGCTTGCGAGGTTCTTCAGGTGCTTGGCGATCAGGCTGAAGGCGTCGTCCCAGGAAGTCGGCACGTAGCGGTCGGTGGCCGCGTCATAGCGCATCGGCTCGGTCAGGCGGCCCTGATACTCCAGCCAGTAGTCGCTCTGCTCACGCAGCTGGCTGACGGAATACTTGGCGAAGAACTTGGCGTCGACCCGGCGCTTGGTGGCTTCCCAGTTGACGGCCTTGGCACCGTTCTCGCAGAACTTGATGCGGCCGTCTTCCGGCGAGTCGCCCCATGCGCAGCCCGGGCAGTCGAAACCACCGTTCTGGTTGGTCTTGAGCAGTGCACGCAGGTTCTTGAACGGCTGTTTGCTGTCCAGCCAGAACTGGGTGACGCTGATCAGCGCACCCCAACCGGCGGCAGCGCCTTTGTAGGGTTTGTAACGCGGGTTAACGGGTTGCAGGCTCATGGCTGTTCTTCTCTTGCAGGCGGCGCGGGGCTGTAGACCCGTGGCGCACTGTGGTGGGGCAAATGGATCAGATTGAGGTTGTGCCGGCGCGCCCATTGCACGGTGAGGGCGGTCGGGGCCGAGAGGCTGACCAGATTGCCGATGCCGGCTCTGACCGCCTTGTGAATCAGTTCCAGGCTGCAGCGGCTGGTGACCACCGCGAAGCCCTGGCGCACATCGTGTTTCTCGCGCAGCAGGGCGCCGATCAGCTTGTCCAGCGCGTTGTGCCGGCCGATGTCTTCACGGCAGGCGCGAATCGCTCCGCTGGCGTCGACATACAGGGCGGCGTGCAGGGCGCCGCTGCGGCGGGCGAGGTCCTGTACGGCGGCGATCCGTTCACGCAGGTCTACAAGATGCGCGGCATCTGGTAGCTCGGCCTTATCCAGGGTCGCCAACTGCGGCAATGCCTGGTCGAGCGCTTCCACGCCGCACAGGCCACAACCGCTGGTGCCGGCCAGTTGCCTGCGCTGCTGTTTCATCGCCCAGAAGGCGCGGCTGCTGATCTCGACCTCGGCGCTGATGGCCGGGCCAAGCTGGTGCAGGCGAATGTCATAAATATCGTCGATGGAATCGACGACCGCGCTACTGAGGCTGAACCCGGTGATGAAGTCTTCCACGGCAGTGGGCGACACCATCATCACGGCATGGCTGATGCCGTTGTAGGCGATGGCCAGTGCGCTCTCCTGGGCCAGCACGGCTGAACCCTCGGCTACAGCGTTGCCCAGCTCGGCATAGGCATAGCCTTCCGCCTGCCCGGCGGCAGGTTCGGTATGGCTGGAAACGGCGGAAATCTCGGCTGACCGGGGCACGGCAAGCTCCCCTGCGACGGATTGACACAGAGAAGCCTAGGCGTTTGCCTGGCGGGCGTCTAATCGCTGTTGCCGATGCATTGATCGATGTTGTCTATCGGTGGGGGCTGAAATGCTCTATGGCAAGGCCTGAGTTCCCATTTCCGGTCTGGTTATGGCCTGCAAATGCTCGAGAATCGCTTGCAATTTGCGGGTATTGAGCGCGTCTATGTCAATGATGTGATAGCCCGCCCAGGACTGCTGGCCAATGGCGCCCTCGCGGCTCCATAAACAGTCGGCGGTGAACCGCACGTCATCCACGCCGTCTCCTGCCAGTCGGCACTCCACCAGCGTATCGGCAGCGCGGGCCGTGGTGCTGCACAGCATGAAGCCTTCGCTGGACAGGTCGACGATCCGGCCCAGATAGGTTTCGCTGTGCTGCTCGTAGAGTTCGAGCAGCGAGTCGGCCTGATAACGCGGATGCTGGCGACGATCATCCATGGCCGATCCTCAGGTGGTTCGTCCGGTCAGTTGTTGAAGCACACGATAGACGGCGTGCAGTGCACGATCGACCATCGGCGCCGAGCGGTCGGGCCTGCTGCGGCGTGCGGTGCCCTGCTGCATCTCCTCGGCCAGTTGGTCCGCCGATTTGACTGCGGCGCGCTGGCCGTTACGGTCGACGAACAGGTAGTTGTGGGTCGTGGGGCTGTACCAGGACAGCTTCAGGGTTCGCCGCTTGCCGCCCAGGATGAAGTCGAACCAGGTGCCGAATTCGAGTTTCTCCAGTTCGCGAACCAGGCTTCTGTCGCCTGGCTGGCGCTGCCCTTTGCGTGATGTGGCGAGAAGTGCCGCCTCATCATCCAGCATGGCGCCTAGCGGGCTGGGGCTCGGTGGCAGGCTCAGCTTCGAGGCGAGTTGCGGCTGGCCGGCCTGTACGGCGTGCTGGCAGGCAACCAGGTCCTGCAGCAGGCGACGAATATCGTCCTGGTGATAACCGCCGAGCAGCATCAGACCATTGCGCAGCTCATCGAGCATATCGACGCGCAGGCCCTGCAGGCGATCGCGCTGCGCGGCATCGAGCGCGGTACCACTCCAGGCCAGGTGCCCGGCCGTTTCGCAGGCGCGCTGCCATTGCTGGCTGGCAGCGCCATGGCGCAGCTGGATGAACACCAGCACGTCGATCCAGGTGCGTTCGAGGAACTGCCGGATGAGCGGCGGTGGCGAGCGCTTGGCCAGCGATTGGGCGATCGCCTGTGCGGCGTCTTGACGGGCGGCGAGCAGCTTGTCACGGCCCTTGGCCGTTTCCACGGCGCGGCGCTCTTGAAGCTCCACCCGCTGCCTTATCCCGCGCGTGAACTCCTCGAACTCGCCGAGCAGCAGCTCGAACAGGCGCAGGTCGCCACTGAAATGCTGCACCACCCGACGGACCACCCACTGCACCTTGGCCAACAAGCCGTAGGTGTCCTCCTGGGCGCCGTACATCACACCGGCCTGGGACATGGAGTTGATCAGCCGGCGCGCCGGGTGATGAGGCTGGCTGAACAGCGCCCGATCCAGTAGCGCCACTTTCAGGCAGGGCGTATGCAGGTGGGAGAGGGCGACCTTGTAAGGTTGCGGCAGGTTCTCGTCATCGAGAATGAAATCGAAGATCATCCCCACCAGATCAATGACATCGGTTTCATGGGGACCCACCCGGTGCTGCTGGGGCGCGTCGCTATGACCGGCCAGCTGGCGGTGCAGGTCGCTCTTCAGATCGTTCACGCGCAGCGGACGATCCGGGTGCTGCGTCAGTTCGGCGGCGGACGCTCGCTGCAGCCGCTCGAGGGCTTCGAGCAGTTCGCCTGCTTCATAGGTGCGCCTGGCGCCTGGCGGCGCGAAGCTGGCCATGCTCGGCGAGCCGTTGAGCAGGCCGATGGCGTGCTGCTGCTTACGGTATTCGGCCAGCAACCTGTCGAGCCCGGCGGCCAGGTGCTCGGCGTCGGCGGGCGGGCTTGCGTCCAGGTCGACAGCTGCAGGCGTGGGGCGGGTTTCCGCGCTGTTGGCCGAGGGACTGCTGGCGCCAGGTGATGACGGCTCCTGGGCGCGTGCGGGTGCGAATTTGAGATTGGGCAGCACGCCCGCTTCGATCAGGCGGGCGTTGAGGGCCTCATAGAGTGCATCCAGCCCCTGCATCAATTGCTTGTCGAACAGGCCGTAGAGCACCAGCTTGATTCGCAGCGGCAGCTCGCTCGGTTGCATCGCCGTCAGCAGGGCGTGGGCAATGGTTTTCGGGGAGAACGGGTTGACCTCGGCCGGCACGGGCTGGCCGTTGTTGAGCAAGGCCAGGCGCTTGTCCAGCGCGAACAGGGCCTGCGCACAGCGCGTCTGTACCTGCTGGGCCATGTTGGTGACCTGCAGCGCTTCCTCGTACGCTTCGTTATCGACCAACGCCAGGTCTTCGGCCGGAGCATCCATCGCCTGGCTGGCAAGCAGCTTGCCGTCGAGGAAATCGGCGATGCCTCGGGAAATGCTCAGGTGATAGCGGCGTTCGATCTGCGGCCGCAATCGGCGCACTTCGCGCATGCTGTCGAAGAACATGGCCTGAACCTGGTTGTTCTCCGCCTGCTCGGCGCATTGAAAGAGGGTGTCGTCGACCTGCGCAAAGGTGCGCGTCAAGTGATCGGCCAGGTGATTGAGCACCAGCTTGCGGCAGCTCTGCCCCAGCGCGCTGAAGCGCGGCTGGATGCCTCTGCTGGCCAGCGTGCTGGAGCTGCTGGCGGATGACGGCGGCGTGCCCTGAGTGCTCATCGGTGATCCTGATTAAGGCCTGGAGCGGTGCGCCAGGCTGTGCAGGTATGCCTCGAAGTTAAATCAAATGACCCCCCGTTCGCAAAGCATTGTCATAAAAGCAATTTAGGGGGTTGACAGCAGTTTGCGAAACCGTAAAATGGCGCGCCTCTGCAGCGGCAACGCAAACAGAGAAAAGAAAGAGCATAGTTCCGCGATAGCTCAGTCGGTAGAGCAAATGACTGTTAATCATTGGGTCCCTGGTTCGAGTCCAGGTCGCGGAGCCAATCTTTCCTCGGGGTGTAGCGCAGTCCGGTAGCGCGCCTGCTTTGGGAGCAGGATGTCAGGAGTTCGAATCCCCTCACCCCGACCATATTTGGGTCGTTAGCTCAGTTGGTAGAGCAGTTGGCTTTTAACCAATTGGTCGTAGGTTCGAATCCTACACGACCCACCATTTCAAGCACTGCTTGAGTAAAGAACCCGCCAAAAGGCGGGTTTTTTGCTTTCTGGGTTCTGGTTTGTATGTTACGCGCAGCACTGCGGAGCTTGGCTGGCGGTGGTTTTCACCCGCGCGGCCTGACAAACCCTGCGTGGTCAGGGGATCGGCGCGCCCTTTGTGGGAGCGCGCCATGCGCGCGAAATCGCGGGCGTGGCCCGCTCCCACATGTTTGCAGTTGTAGGATGGGGCGGGCGGCGCAGGTGAAACCCATCAATCACCGACGCCTTCGCCGCGTGGCTCGATCAGCAGCGTGCCATTCTCCCGTCAGAGCGCCGAGCATGCTCCTCGGCAGCCTCCAGAGTTAATGCAGCTTCAGGCGCGGATCGGTACTGCGTCCAATACGGTCGCTGAGCATCAGCAGCAGCGTGCGGAAGGGGCCGTACAGCGCCATCTGGTGCATGCGATACAACGAGACGTAGAACATCCGCGCCAACCAGCCCTCCAGCTTCACACTGCCCATCAGGTTGCCCATCAGATTGCCGACGGCGCTGAAGCTCGACAGCGAGATCAGCGAGCCGTAATCCTTGTAGGTGTAGCTCGGCAGTGGCTGGTTCTGCAGCCGCAGGGCGAGCGATTTGACCAGCAGCGAAGCCTGCTGGTGGGCGGCCTGGGCGCGCGGTGGCACGTTACGCTCGCTGCCGTCACCCATCGGGCAGGCAGCGCAGTCGCCAAAGGCGAAGATGTTTTCGTCGCGCGTGGTCTGTAGGGTACTGGTGACGACCAACTGGTTGATGCGGTTGCTTTCCAGGCCGTCCAGCTCCTTGAGAAAGGCCGGCGCGCGAATGCCGGCCGCCCAGACCTTGAGGCTGGCGGGAATGGTTTCGCCGTTGGCCAGCACCAGCCCCTCGGCGGTGACCTCTTTCACCGCGGCGCCGGTCATGACGTTCACGCCGAGTTTTTCCAGGGTCCTGTGCACGGGCGCGCTGATGCGCTCCGGCAGGGCAGGCAGCACCCGCGGCCCGGCTTCGACCAGGCTGATGCGCATGTTCTCCGGGCGAATGCGGTCCAGGCCGTAGGCCGCCAGTTCCCGCGCGGCGTGGTGCAGCTCGGCAGCCAGCTCGACCCCAGTGGCGCCGGCGCCGACGATGGCGACGCTGATCTGGTCATTGTCACCGTTGCCTGCGTGGGCGCGTAGGTAGTGGCTGAGCAGCTTGCGATGGAAGCGCTCGGCCTGCTCCCGGGTGTCGAGGAAGATGCAGTGGTTGGCCGCGCCTTCGGTGCCGAAATCGTTGGTGGTGCTGCCCACCGCGATCACCAGCGTGTCGTAGGGCAGTTCGCGGGCGGGCACCAGTTCGCGGTTCTCTTCGTCCAGGGTGGCGGCCAACTGAATGGTCTTGCGTTCGCGATCCAGCCCGCTCATGCGGCCGAGCTGGAATTCGAAGTGGTTCCATTTCGCCTGGGCCACGTAATTCAGCTCGTTCTCCGTGGAGTTCAGCGAGCCGGCGGCTACTTCGTGGAGCAGCGGCTTCCAGATATGGGTGAGGTTGGCGTCGGCGAGGGTGATGTGCGCCTTGCCGCGCTTGCCGAGTTTCTGGCCCAGGCGGGTAGCCAGCTCCAGGCCGCCGGCGCCACCGCCGACAATAACGATTCGATGGGTCATGGTGAGTCTCACAAGGCTAGGAAATCGGTGGCGAGTCCGGGCGAGCCAAGCTCCAGCGCCGGGCGACTCATGTGCCAATCGGCGCAGGCGGGTGCCTGCGCGTCAGAAATCGGGTGGTGCTGCATCGAGGCTGCGTGCGTTGCGTCAACTCATCGACAGAAAGCCGGCCGCCTGGGTTCAATTCGTCAGCAATGCGTTCGCCCATTCTAACAGTGTGGCGCGCACCGGGAGCGAGGGCGTGGCTATTGCAGCTGCTCCAGCGGCTCGACCTCGAGCGAGTCGCCCAGGCGGATGATTCCGCTGTGAATCACCCGCGCGGTAATCCCGCCATGGCCGCGAACGGCCTGGAACGTGCCCAGGCCCAGGCGCTGTTCGAGCTTGGCACAGGGCTGGCACCAGCCGGTGGTTTCCAGGATCGCCTGGCCGATGCGGAAGCGCCGGCCCTTGAGGCTGAACAGATTGATGCCGCTGATGGCGATATTGCGCCTGAGATCCTCAGGCGTTATCCCATGCGCGGGGTCGCGGCCAAGCAGGGCGCTGATCACGGCCAGGTGCTCCCACTGGATCAGCGTGACCTGGCGTGCATTGCGCGGGCCGGGGCGAGCATGGTCGCCGGTCAGGCCCGCTTCACGGCGAGCCTCGACCGCATCGAGGATCAGCATTTCGCCAAGCCTTTCAGGTCGCACGCCGATCCAGCGCACTTGGCCCTGCTGCGGCACAGCGGCGATAAGTGCCTGGAAAGGGCTGGCCGGATAGGTGTCAGGCCTCAAGGCGTGGTTCCGCCGTCACCGGGGACAAGGAACTGTGGCTCAGTGCCGGCTGGGCGGCAGGTCGTCGGAGAACAGATCGTCCTCGAGCGGGTTGCCCGGGATCGCATGTTCTTCCGAGGCCCAGGCGCCCAGGTCGATCAGCTTGCAGCGCTCGGAGCAGAACGGCCGGCTCGGGCTCTGCGGGCCCCATTCCACGGGCGCTGCACAGGTTGGGCAGGCGACGAGAGTAGGTGTGGTCATGGTTGGCCTCCGTTCAAGGTCAGGTAAAAGGCATGCAGGCGTTCGACCTCCTGTTTGACCCAGGCCAGGTCACGGTCGTTTACCAGTACGTCGTCGGCATGGCTCAGGCGGGCCGCGCGGGTGGCCTGGGCGGCCATGATCGCGTGCACCTGTTCGGCAGACAACCGATCACGCTGCATGGTGCGCTCGATCTGCAGCTGCTCGGGTACATCGACCACCAGGATGCGCTGCGCCAGCTTGTACTGGCCGGACTCGATCAGCAGGGGCGAGACCGTGATGGCGTAGGGCGACTTGGCATTGGCCAGAAACTGCGCGGTTTCCGCGGCGATCAGCGGATGCAGCAGTCCCTCCAGCCAGCTGCGTTCTGCAGGCGATTGGAAGATCAGTTCGCGCAGTGCTGGGCGGTTCAAATGCCCGTCTGCTTGCAGGACCTGATCGCCGAAGTGCTCGGCTATCGCTGCCAGTGCCGGGCGACCAGGTTCCACGACCCAGCGAGCGGCCTGGTCCGAGTCGATCACGTCGACGCCCAGCGCGGCGAATTGCGCGGCCACGGCACTTTTGCCACTGCCGATACCGCCGGTAAGCCCGAGCGTCCAGGGTTTCATGGTCAACTGCCCCTCAGAAAATCAGGGGCGGATTGTAAGGGAGTCGGGCATGTGTGGCGAATCAGGGCGACCGTAGACAGGATTAAACGTCAGGGCCACTGGGACGTGTCAGTTGAAACCCGCGAAGCGCAGATAACCTTCGGTAATCTGCTTGCCCCAGAGCAGCGCGATAAATCCGGCAATGGCCAGGTACGGGCCAAAAGGAATCGGCGTGCTGGTGCTGGCGTCACGCAGGCGCAGCATGATCACCCCGAGCACGGCGCCGACCACCGAAGACAGCAGAATGGTCAGCGGCAGAATCTGCCAGCCACCCCAGGCGCCGAGCATGGCGAGCAGCTTGAAGTCGCCATAACCCATGCCTTCCTTGCCGGTCACAAGCTTGAACAGCCAGAACACCGACCACAGACTTAGGTAGCCCGCCACAGCGCCCCATAGAGCATCTTCCAGGCTGGTAAACAGCCCAAAATTATTGCCGATCAAACCCAGCCACAGCAGCGGTAATACCAGCGCGTCCGGCAGCAATTGGTGATCGGCATCGATCAGGCTCATCGCCAGTAGGCCCCAGGCCAGCACCAGCATGCCCGCCGCTTGCCAGCCGAAGCCGAAGTGCCAAGCGACGTAGGCTGAGATCAGGCCGCAGCTCAGCTCGACCAGTGGATAGCGTAGGCTGATCTTCGCCTTGCAACCGGCGCATTTGCCGCGCAGAAACAGATAGCTGATGACCGGGATGTTTTCCCAAGGGCGGATTTCATGCTGGCAATGGGGGCAGCTGGAGTGGGGGAGTACCAGGTTGTAGGTTTCCTCGGCAGGCTCAGGGGGGAACTCTAGTACTTCGCGCGCCTGGATTCGCCAGTCGCGCAGCATCATCTTTGGCAGGCGGTGGATCACCACATTGAGGAAGCTGCCGACCAGCAGGCCGATGATCAGCGCGCAGAAAACAAGGGCCGGCGTATTGCCGGCCAGGAAATCGTATATGGTCATGAGCTAGACAACGGAGCCGAGCTGGAAGATCGGAAGGTACATGGCGATGATCAGGCCGCCGACGAGGACGCCAAGTACTGACATGATCAGGGGCTCCATCAGCGCTGTAAGGCCATCCACAGCGTTGTCCACCTCTGCTTCGTAGTAGCTGGCAACCTTGTCGAGCATTGAGTCCAGCGCGCCGGACTCCTCGCCAATAGCTGTCATCTGAATTGCCATCGAGGGAAAGACATTCGTAGAGCGCATCGAGAAATTCAGCTGCATACCGCTGGTTACGTCTTGCTTGATCTTGAAAACTGCATTTCTAAAAACGACGTTACCAGTAGCACCAGCCACCGAATCCAAAGCTTCCACCAAAGGCACGCCAGCGGAAAAGGTCGTGGACAGCGTGCGCGCATATCGAGCGATAGAGGATTTATAGATAATATTGCCAATAATTGGGGCTTTTAGGACTGTTCTGTCCAGCCAGTCTCGGAATTTTTCGGAGCGACGCTTAGCTTGAGTGAATGCGTACCCAGCAGCAATCAGTGCTATCAGTACGATAAACCACCACTCTTGTAGCCCCTCAGAGATCCCGATCACAAATAATGTAAATGCAGGTAATTCTGCGCCGAAGCCAGAAAATAACTCTTGGAATTGAGGCACTACTTTGATGAGTAGAATACAAGTAACAATGATTGCAACCGCAACCACTGCGATTGGATAGTTCATCGCTTTCTTGATTTTGGCCTTGAGCGCCTCTGTCTTTTCTTTATAAGTTGCTACACGATCCAGGAGATTCTCCAGGGCACCTGCTTGTTCACCTGCTTCCACAAGATTACAAAAAAGGTTGTCGAAGTATTCAGGTTTTGTGCGCAATGCGTCCGCGAAACTATTACCCGCAGCTACATGCTGTTTGAGCTCATCCACTAGCTTACGCATGCTCGGTTTTTCAACACCGTCAGCAATGATGTCAAAGGACTGCAATAGCGGCACGCCCGCTTTCATCATGGTTGCCATCTGTCGAGCGAAGAGGGCTATATCCATGGGTTTGATTTTTTTGCCGCCACCGAGCAGTGACATGCCTTTCTTGCGCACTTTGGTAGGATTGATACCCTGTTTGCGCAGGTGGGCCTTGATCAAGGCAGGATTTTGCCCGCTGAGCTCTCCTTTGACGACCGATCCCTTACGGTCCTTGCCCTCCCAGACAAATGTGCTGGTCTTCGCTGCCTTTGCTGCTGCCATGGTTAATCCTTGGTCACGCGGTTGACTTCCTCAAGGCTGGTCACGCCTTGCATGGCCTTTAGCAGGGCCGAGGTACGCAGGTCGTTAAAGCCGTCTTTACGCATTTGCGTGGCAATGTCGATGGAGTTGCCTTCCTCCATGATAATCCGCTGCAGACTAGGCGTGTTTTTAACCACTTCATAAATACCGACACGGCCTTTATAGCCGTTCTTGCAGTTTTCACAGCCTACCGGTCCGTAAAGCTTGAAAGTGCCGATCTTGTTTTCGGGAAAGCCTTCCTCCAGAAGTGCTTCTGGCGGAATATCGACTTCCTTTTTGCAGGATGCGCATAGCTTGCGCGCCAGCCGTTGAGCAATGATCAGGTTGACGGATGTCGCAATGTTGAACGACGGCACGCCCATGTTGCGCAAGCGTGTGAGGGTTTCCGCGGCGCTGTTGGTGTGCAGGGTCGACATGACCATATGGCCTGTTTGCGCCGCCTTGATGGCAATCGAGGCGGTGTCCAAGTCACGAATCTCGCCCACCATGATGATGTCTGGGTCCTGGCGCAGAAAAGCGCGTAATGCCTGGGTAAAGTCCATGCCCTGCTTGGGGTTCACGTTGACCTGGTTGATGCCTTCCAGATTGATTTCAACGGGGTCTTCAGCTGTAGAGATGTTCACGTCCGGCGTGTTGAGAATGTTCAGGCCGGTGTAAAGGGACACGGTTTTGCCTGAGCCGGTTGGGCCTGTCACCAGAATCATTCCTTGTGGCTGCTTCAAGGCTGTCAGGTACAGATCCTTCTGGCTTTCTTCGTAGCCAAGTGCATCAATCCCCATCTGGGCGCTGGCAGAGTCGAGGATCCGCATCACGATTTTTTCGCCCCAAAGCGTGGGTAGAGTGTTGACGCGAAAGTCGATTGATTTGCTCTTGGATATCCTCATCTTGATACGGCCATCCTGCGGTTTGCGCCGCTCGGAAATGTCCAGGCCAGCCATGACCTTCAGGCGTGCGGCGATACGGGGTGCCAGTTGAATGGGAGGACGTGCCGTTTCATGCAGGATGCCGTCGGTACGAAAACGTACGCGATAGGCTTTTTCGTAGGGTTCGAAGTGAAGATCGGATGAGCCGCCTTTTATGGCATCCAGCAGCATCTTGTTGACGAAGCGCACGACAGGTGCATCGTCGGCATCCTGGCCGCCGTCTGGCCTCTTGTCGTCATCGACAGATTCGGTTTCGAGGCCGTCGAGATCAACGTCGCCAAGGTCTTCCAGGCCGCTGTGGCCCGTATCGAAAAACTTGTCTATGGCATCGCCAAGCTTATCGTCTTCGACCAGGAGTGCTTCTGTGGAAAGCCCCGTGCTGAACTGGATGTCGGTTACTGCCTGGTGATTGGAGGGATCTGAGATTCCAACAAACAACTTGTTGCCGCGGCGCCATAGCGGAAGGGCTCTATGCTGACGAACGAGTTTTTCGCTAACCAAATCCTTGGGTTGGCTATCCTTATCCAAGGCGCTGAGGTCGAAATAGGCGATACCGAATTGATCCGCCGTCAGCTCCGCCAGCGCACGACTTTTAACAAGCTTGTTTTGCGCCAGATAGTGCACCAGCGACAACTTGTTGCGTTTGGCTTGCAACTGCGCCTGTTGAGCGGCCTTCTCATCCAGCAATTCAGCCAGCACTACCTGCTTGGCCAAGCCGGAAAGGGGAATATTTTCGCTCATGGGCACCTCACGTCTTCGAATGGGTGCGTTATAGCGCAGATGATTGGGGCTGCCAAACTGCAAGCTTCAGAGTGACGAAAAATGTCATAAGGTGCGCATGAAGGCGCGAGGTGAAGGCTGAGTCAAAGCCGTGTGGGAGGCTTGCCTGTGACGCAATTCACCGAAGTTTTCAGATTTAATCACTTGGCATTTGTTGGCACGGATTCTGCTCATGTTTGGTTAGGCTTGTCTGCCTACCTAATCAATTGGAGATTTACATGAAAGCGCAACTGCAGAAGGGTTTTACCCTGATCGAATTGATGATCGTCGTCGCGATCATCGGTATCCTCGCCGCTGTGGCGATCCCTGCTTATCAGGACTACATCACTCGTGGCCAGGTTACCGAAGCGGTGAGCCTGGGTGCTGGCCTGAAGTCTCCGTTGGCTGAGTACGGCGCAGACAAGAACGCATGGCCGACCGCTCTGGTATCGCCAACGGCTACTCCGAGCACTGGCCAGTTGAATGCAACGCTGATTGGCAAATACTCCACTCTTACTTCGACTGCCATTTCCGGTACCTACCCTGCCGGTGTCATCACCGTAACCATGACCACCGGCAAGGCCTCGGGTAGTGTTCTGACTCTGACCACTGCTAACGGCGGCAGTACCTGGGCATGTGGTAATACGACGGTGGGCGGTGCTACTGGTGCCAACACCACTATTGATGCGCGTTATCTGCCCAATGCTTGCAAACCGTAATATTTAGATATGCTTACTAACAAGCTCCTTCGGGAGCTTGTTTTTTTTGTGCATAGGGAGGGGCAAGTTGAATATGCGGCGTATTCTTTATTCTGGTTGGGCTGCTTTTTTTATCCTTCTAGTGGTAGCTGTCACGCTATACGGCCGTGTGCTGGGGTTCGGTTATGTGTGGGACGACAGTCTGCTGTTCCTCGACAAAACGGCATTGTTGAATGAGCCGTTGAGCTGGGCGCTATTGAGTGAGCCTGTATTGCCCGGAACATCCTATTTAAGGCCATTGGTTTTCCTTACCTTCTTCGCCGAATTTCATCTATTTGGACAGTCTCCGGCAATTTCCCACGGTGTTAATCTTGGTATTTTTATTCTAAATGTCACGCTGATTTATTTTATCGCTTGCAAGATGGGGCGCGTAAATGGCCGCCGGACTGTCGAGCCGATTGCTCTGCTGGCAGCGCTGCTTTATCTGGTGCATCCAGCGCTTGTCGAATCCACTGCCTGGGCATCTGGTCGCTTTGATCAAATGGTGACCACCTTCATCTTGGCCGCGGTCATAATTTTTCTTTCTCCCATGCGAGAGGTCCATCGTGTATCACTGATTGCGCTGGTGTTCTTCTTGGCGCTTCTCTCAAAAGAACTAGGTGTTATATTACCGGCTATCTTGTTCTGCATATGGGTGCCCTGCAATTTACGTAAAGCAGAAACGCCTTCCCAGGCATTCAGACGAGCTATTGTCAGTAATGCCCGGGTTTTTGCGGCGATGGCCGCGGTTCTGGTCGCCTATTTCTTTATTCGTGCACATAGCGTGGGAGGGGTATACCATTCGAGAATCGGCATGGATTACATCCAGACGGTATGGTTTGAAAATCTGCGTCCTTTAGAGGCGCTGAAATTCTATTTTCAACAGCTGTTTATTCCTTTTCATCATGTGCATATCTTGCATCCCCAAAGTGAGCTTGAACCTTGGCGGGGAGTTAGCCTGCTCGCTAGTGCCGGCCTGTTGCTTGGCCTTATTGCTCTTCTGGTGCACTGCTGGGTAAGGCGCACCGCTTCTTCCTGGCTGGCACTTGCGGGTATCATATGTCTGTTGCCAGTCATTCATCTGATTCCTCTGGACATTGCAGGTAATATTGGTCACGAGCGTTTCATGACGACGGCGCTTGCTTTCTTTTCTTTGTCCATTGTCTTTATCCCCTACGAGCGTCTGCTGGCGGTTATCGATCTTCCCATAAATTCAATACGCAGAATTTTGGGGGTGCTGTTTATCGGCTGGTTTACGCTAAGCGTATGGACGGTAAACGCTATTCTTCCTTTTTGGGAAAATGAGCTGCAGCTGTGGAACTGGGCGTACAGCTCCTATCCTGATAACGATATGGCGCGCTATAACTATCTTTATGGAGCCTTGCAGGAAAAGCGCTCGTATCTGGTTGTCAAGGAAATTCAGCGCATCCAGAAAGAGAAGGGTGGGCTGGAGGTCGGTGATCAGATTCTTTACGCCAATCTGCTAATCAGGCAGAACAATAAAGAAGCGCTCAATTATTTGCAGGGTGTGATGGTGGCACTGCCCAAGTTTCACGAACAGGCCTCGGGGCATTACTATGCCGACCGCTTTTTGCTCACGGCGACACAAATGGGTGGCGCCTATTCAGATTATGCCAATGGCCTGCTTTTGTTCGAGGGCAATGCTAGCGAGGCTCTCAAATATAACGACATCTCCATGTGGTACCTGCGTGAGAGTGAGAAAATTCCCCTTAAATACCAGCGTGTTGCTATCTATTATGCCATGGGCGACTTTTCATCCGCGGAAAAGCTTTTGAGTGAGCTGGATAGGCTGGGCTTTTATCGCAAGGATCAGATGAAGGATATGGTCGCAGGTCTATTGACCGGGTTCTGTACTGGTAAGCGTGGCAGCGCCGATACATGCCAGATCCTGAAAGAGCGTTCCTTGCTGAAGTAAGGTTGAGGGCGGGTTTTTTTTCATGGCTTGTTATATGCCTCATGCAGCTGTGCATGCTGGCCGCGATTGTGCGGCGCCATGGCGAGCCGCAAACATATATGTTGTTGGGAGCAGTTTTCTTGGTAAGGGAATCTATTTTCAGATATTCAGTTGCTTCGGTAGTTTTATTGTTTCTACTGATTTTTTTTAGAACGGCCTGGATCAGTGATGACGCGGCAATTACTATTCGAACGGTATTGAATTTCGTTAATGGTTATGGCCCGGTTTTTAATGTTGGGGAACGGGTGCAGGGTTATACTCATCCGTCGTGGTTTATTTTGCTGTCGCTGTTGACCAAGGGGCTGGGTAATCCATATTTATCCGCTCATTTACTTTCTCTGCTTTGTTCATTGGCAACACTGAGCATCATTCTATACTGCGCTCGTCAGCGTCTTGTGTTTGGATTGATTGCAGTGGCCGCCCTTGTTTTTTCCAAAGCCTTTGTGGACTACAGCAGTTCAGGCCTGGAAAATCCCTTGGCACACTTGATTATTGTCGCCGCAGTGGTTGTATACTTGCGAGCGGTTGAAGCGGTTCGGCGTTCAGATTACTGCTGCTTTTTCTTTCTATGTGCATTGGCCTTTCTAACACGTCCCGACTTGGCCCTATTGCTGCTGCCGTTCTCTTTACATTTATTTTGGCGCGCACTGAATAGTCTGCCGGTGCTGTGTGCCGGTCTGGCTTGCTGTGCGGTGCCTGTACTCATTTGGACCACATTTTCGCTGGTTTACTATGGGTTTGCATTCCCCAATACAGCCTACGCCAAGCTGGGGGCGGGTATATCTCTCGGTCAACGATTGCCGCAGGGGCTGGCCTATTTTGGAGATTCCCTGCAGCGAGACCCGTTAACGCTGGGTTTTATCGGCATCTTCTTAAGTATCGCTATGCGTGGCGGAGTCTTTAACAGGTTGTCTGCTGCTGGTATTGCTCTCTATTTGTTCTACGTGCTTTCTATTGGCGGCGATTTTATGTCTGGCCGGTTTTTTACCGTTCCTTTGGTGATGGCTGCGCTGGCCTTTATATTTGTAGACATTGGTAGGCAGTGGCTTTTTGCTATTGCTTTGTTCGTGTCTGCCTTGGCGATATGGGGTAGTGATCACACGCTGTTCAGTGGCTCGGGATATGAAAACAAGGTTATCGGTTCTAACGGTATCGCTGATGAGCGAGGCTACTATTTCCAGAGAACCGGCCTCATACGGCAGGGTAGCGAAGAGTTGCCACTTCCTCGTTGGGATCTAGGTAATCCAAAAGTTATTTCCCAATGCGGGGAGATGGGCTTCGAGAGCATAAAGTCGGGTCCAGGAACTTACGTTATTGACCCCTGTGGTCTTGTTGATCCACTTTTGGCAAGATTGCCTGCGCAATATGATCCTACTTGGCGTGTGGGGCATCTTTATAGGCAGCTGCCAACGGATTATGTGCTGGGTTTAGAGCGCGGTGTAAATATGCTCGCCGATCCAGAACTACGGAAGTTTTATGATGAACTTCGTGTTGTGGTGCGAGGGGATATTTTTTCTGCAGATCGCTGGCGGTTGATATGGAAGCTGAATTCCGCTTCCGTAGACGAACCCTGGTACTCCGCATTTCGCTACGGGAACGTTCCTGCCAGCTCCCTCGTCCCGATAGTCGGAATCGATGAGCTGGCTCGTGCTGAGGGCTTTCTATTTCATAATGCGCTGGAAATCGCTTTTGAGCCTGGTGCTGGTCTTTTTTGGATGGACTTGTCCTTAGACATGCAGAGCTATGATATTTATCTGCTTGTTAATGGTACGTATGTAAAGAGCCTCAATATTCCCGCGGGGGAGACTGGTGTAACAGGCATCCGAAGTTTCCGAGTCGAGATGGAAACGCCGATCAAGGCATCCAGGATGATGTTGAAAGCAGTTACACCGGGTGAACATTTCGTCAGGGTAGTCGTTCTGAACGAGGGAATGCAGCGCTGATTTCAGAGGCTGTATTTGGTCTTCATTAGAGCGCAGAGGCCAAGAAAGGTCGCGAACCACAAAGTAGTCAAACGAATAATCAGTGTCGTTGCGATTGCGTCAGCAGTTGAGGCGCCTTGCCAGACGAGCAAGGCGACCATGGCTGCTTCGGAACCCCCGAGTCCTCCCGGCATAAAGCTTATGGCTCCTGCGAGCATCGCAACTGCATAGACGAAAACAGCGAAGTTTAGGCTTGTATCTATCCCGGCCCATTGCAGAATCCAGAAAAAGGCGACTGCCTCGGCCAGCCACGCGAATAGACCGAGAGCGGTACAGAAAGCGATTGATAGAGGGCGGTGGCAACGCTGTGCCAGAAACATTACGCCAACCGCTTTATTGATGAGAGCCGCTTTACCCTTTAACCGGCTTGTTGCAACCTGCAGGCGTTTCAGCAGTCTTGGGTAAATGAGTGGGGTGTAGCACGTGGCTACAAGCCCCAGTCCGATCAATATCAATGGTTGTGCAGCTGGATATCTATAAAGGCCGAACAGCGCAAGCAGTACGACGGCAAGCAGATCTGACAATCTTTCGCTCAGAAAGGCTGCGAGACTGCTGGCATGGGGAATGCCCAGAGGCTTAAGAAGAAGACTCCTCAAAGCCTCTCCTGCTTTGCCCGGCGTTGTCGTAAAGGCAAAACCTGCAAGGTAAATTTTCAAGTGCTGCTGCCAGGGTAAGCGATGCCCCAGAATTTTCAGATACCACTGCCATCTGAAGAAGCGCATGGCGTAATTCAGAATTGACATGAGCAGTGCGGCTAAGACACCCCAGATTCCGATTCGACCCACTGTATCGATAACCTGTTGCCAGCCTCCCCACATCGAAAACAGCAGATAAGCTACCAACGTAACCCCTATTGACAGTATGAGTGCCTTGAGCTGCCATGGAGGGAGTTGAGGAGCTATGTTCACAGATCGAGTCTCTTGAATAGCCAGCTTGGAATATGACGAATGGCCAACATAATGAATGCCCAAAACCTGGGAGCGTAGATCACGTCTTGCTTGCGTTCGATACCTTGGAGTATACGTTGCGCAACCTGGTCAGGCGTGGCGAGAAGAATCGCGGGTAGATTCAATTCGCGCGTCATGGGGGTGTCGACAAAGCCAGGGCGTATATCTGCCACATGAACACGTTTTTTGTACAGCCTCGCCCTGAGCCCCTCAAGGAAAGAAGAAACTGCTGCCTTGGCAGCACCGTACACGTAGTTGGACGGGCGTCCACGGTCTCCAGCGACTGAAGATAACACTGCCAGTGTTCCACAACCTTGTTCCTCCAGGCGGTTCGCAATACGAGTAATAATGGCGATGACTGAAATCGCATTGCTATCGATTTCCCGCAATGCCAGATCGACGTCCTGTTCGCAAACTGCTTGGTTTGGGAGAGTGCCGTGAGCGATTAAAGCTATATCGATTTGGCCAAGCGCCTCAATGCTGTGCTCCAGCATTGAAGCGTGCATTGCATAGTCGAGAGCGTCTAGCTCGTAGATAGAAACTTTGTGCGCGCCTCGTGCCGTCAAGTCTGAGCTTAATAGCTGTAACTTCTCTTTATTTCGGCCTACTAAAAAGAAAAATGCCGGCTCTGCCGTCCATCGACGCGCGCACGCTGTGGCTATTGCGGATGTGGCTCCAATAATAAGAATACGTTTCATGCTGTGACTCTTTTCCAAAATGCAGACATCATTAAGGGGTCTCTAAGTTTTTCTAGTTTTTCCCAGGCCGGATATGCGTGGCGAAAATGTACAGCGCTCATGTGTGCATCTTTCGCAGGGTAGAGCCTGCCTCCCGCCTCATAAACAATAGCGTCAAGTCTTTTAAAGAGCGCTTCCAGCGAATTATTCTGGGCAAAATCGAGCGCTAAGGAAATTCCCTGCATTGGAAAGGAAAGTAGGCCGGGTGAGACCGCATCTCCGCAGCGTTTAAGTACCGCCAGAAAAGAGCCTTGCTTGGCGGTAGCGATGATCTTCAGCATTTCTCTTATAGCCGATTCTGCATGGGTTTCAGGTATTACACACTGGTGCTGCTGAAAGCCCAGGGCACCATAAAGCCTGTTCCAATGCAGGAGGTTGTCGAGTGGATAAAAGAAGGTTGAGTAGCTTTCGCGCTGTTTCGAACGGTTTGGTGGCAGCCGATGCCAATATAGGCTGTTAAATGCTCGAACAGATAATGAGTTTACAAGTGATATTGGAGGCGTAGCCGCGACGCTGATCTTTCTCAGAGGCGGGTTCTCGAGAGCACCATATTCCGAGTGGTTTCCTGCACTAAAGATGCCTCTACCTAGATTGTGGCCGCGTGCAGTGCAGTCGATCCATGCCACGCTGTATTCGTTTACAGGATCCAGTTCCTTGGACAGCGAGAAAAACTCACTCAAACTGCCAAAACGTTGATGATGTGTGTCGATTTGACTGGTGCGTATAGGCCTCAGCGCTATCTCTGCCCAGATGATGATACCGGTCAGGCCGAGTCCGGATATGGTTGCCCTGTAGAGTTCGGGATTCTCGTCCTGAGAACATATGAGTGTTTGACCGTTACGATAAAGCGCCATTCGAATCAGATGCTTGCCAAAGGTCCCTTGGCAGTGGTGGTTTTTGCCATGCACATCGTTGGCAATTGCCCCGCCTAATGTCACGTATCGAGTGCCGGGCGTCACGGGCAGGAACCAACCTTGAGGTATCGTGAGATCAATGATTTCACCGAGCGTAATCCCTGCCTCTGCCTTGACGATACCCTTCTGCCAATCAACCGACAAGAAATGGTCAAGAGGGCGCATGTGGATGACATGCCCGCTTTCAGCAAGGCAGCTGTCACCATAGCTTCTTCCGTTGCCAAACGGCAGGGTCGTTCTTTCCCCGTGTTTTGCCTCGGCAAGGAGTGTCTTTAGATTGGCCGACCAGTCACAGGCATGACCTTGCTGGCTATGCCGGGGAACGCCTCCCCATGAACGTAAGACCTTACTCATGACGCTCCCCAGAAGACGAGGCAGAACAGAACGCCTACTACCAAACTGATACTGTCGCGCATTGCAAAGATGATAGGGTCATCGTTCATTTCTCCCCTGTGCGTCAGTATCCATATGCGCGTGATCCAGAACATCAGAATAGGACATGCTAGCCATATCAGTTCGGGATAGTGGTAGAGATGAGCAGTGCTTTGATCATGGATATAAAGAGCTAGCACCATTACAGATAGATAGCCGGCAGATGATCCCAGAGACGCAATTATAGAAAGATCCCCGGGATAGTAGCCTCGACCGTGAGTTTTTTCAGTCTTGCCTTGTGCTAGCGCGTCATGCAGTTCGGCATACCGTTTAACCATTGCCAGGCTGAGAAATATGAACATCGAAAACGCGAGTATCCAGAATGTCAGTGGAAGTGTAAAGGCAGCCGCTCCTGCGATGATCCTCAGGGTATAGAGGAGGGCAAGAGCGATGACATCCATTGTCATATGACGTTTAAGATTGAACGAGTAAGCCAATGTGAGTAAGTAGTAAGTTACTAACGCGTACAGGAAGGGTATTGAGATCCATCGGATGGCTATAAAAAAAGCGCTACCCAGTAGTAAGGGGGTTGCAATGATGGCCAGCCGAATAGGAATTATTCCTGCGGCCAGGGGGCGATTTCTTTTGCGCGTATGTCGACGATCATCTTGCAAGTCTAAAAGATCGTTCAGTAAATAAACGCTCGACGCGCATAGCCCGAAACAGAAGAATGCAGTGATTCCTTCGAGTAATAAGGTAAAATCGGTTAGGCGATGAGCTGCGAGTAGTGGAACAAATATCAATAGATTTTTTAACCATTGGTGCAAGCGTAGGGCTTTGATCCAACTGTTCGGCTTGAATGGGTTTGAGTGTAGAATTGTCTCGATGTTTTTTAATTTTTTCGCTTGGAAGCTCACGCCAAACTGCGGGTTAACAATGTAGGCTTTTCGACACGCTTGCCATACGGTCAAGTCGTCCTGAGAATTACCGACATAATCAAAGCCCGCTAGCCCGTAGATCTCAATCAAACGGGTTTTCTTTTTTTCCGCTGAGAGGTTGGTGTCTTCATCGCTTGCGATTACCTTATCAAACAACCCCAGGTGGGCGGCAATTTTTTCTGCAATGCTCTGATGTGAGGCCGTGGCCAGCACTATTTCACGTCCTTCAGATTTCGCCTCTCGGATGAGCATGACAACATCAGGATCATAAGGGAGGGTCGTTACATCAATTGTGCTAAGCTCTGCTAGTCGGGCCTTTAATACCGACTTTCCCTTGCCTAGCCACCTCAAAAGAATTGGCGTATGTAACGGCTTGCTGTGGATCAGGCATAATGCTGACTCAATCAAAATGTCAGATCTCAATAATGTTCCGTCCAGGTCTATCACCAGTGGTGTTTCGTGATCCTTACAGTTTTCCATGGTCAGCCTGTCAGTTTATATTGTTAAGGAATTAAGGTGGGCAGCGGTTTTGCTACGGAAATCAAAAAATAGGATTTTATACTGACAACCTGTTCATGATCTTGTGTGGAGTTGGCATTAGATAGCATTTTTACCAGGTTGGTAGTGTGTCAATGACAGGCCTTGATATCCATCAACTCATCGAAGTCTTTAAATCTGGATCTGATGAGTCAAGTCCTTTGCTATTTTCCAAAAACCTCCTGGGACTAATAGCGCGGCCACAGGAGCCGCAGTCTGCATCTGTCCGGGTAGCCGCTCGCACGGGCAAGGGAACGCGCTGTCGTATGGCAAGCCATTTTTCGTATCGGTGATCGAACAGCCAGCCTAGTCATTTACGGAGGTTTGACGCTCTCTGGGTACTCATGAAATGGTATCTGGTCGCAACCAAGGGTCAATGGCCGCTCCTGTCGCTTAGACTGTCCAAGGTTCGCCACCGGTTAAGCGAGGTGCTACGCGGCTTCAGCACTCTGGTCGAGCGCTAACCTTCGAAAACCTGAACCAACTAGGCCGCCCTTGCCTCCACTGCTCTCTTACCTAGCCTTTATTGCCAAAGATTTCGTTGCGTCAGGTGTGATGAATCGGAGGGGAGTGTGCCATGAGTATCGGATACCGTCGCCCGTTGTGGGTCAGCCTTACCGCTTTTGTGATTTTACTGCTGGGTGCAGTCATGACGGCTGGCGGCGGTTACCTGGGGAGCTTGGGCGGCTCGTGGTATTACCTGATAGCCGGTTTCGGGTTGTTAATTGTGGCCGGCTTGTTGTTCGCCCAACGCCGCTCCGCCATCGCGCTTTATGGCCTGCTGCTCCTAGGCACCCTAGCCTGGACCCTCTACGAAGTCCGCTTCGACTGGTGGCAGTTGGCGCCACGGATCGACCTGTGGTGCATCCTAGGTCTCTGGCTGTTCCTGCCGTTCGTCAATCGGCATGTTGGCTGTTACGGTGTCTGGCGTGACGGCGCCACCGGCGTTCTGGGCCTAGGCCTCTTGGCCGGTGCGGTGATGGCCGGTTATTCGCTGACCCAGGATTACCATTCCATCGATGGCGAATTCAGCGATGCGCAGATGCAGGGTGAGGCGGCTGGCGATTTTGCTCAGCGATCCCCGAGTGAGTGGCCGGCCTATGGTGGTTCGAAGCAGAGTGATCGTTACTCGAGCGCTGATCTGATCACCCCGGAAAATGCAGGCAAGCTTGAGAAAGCCTGGGAGTTTCATACCGGGGATTTGCCCGGCGATGGCGATCCCCATGAGCTGACCAATCAGGTCACGCCGCTGAAAGTCGGTAATACCCTGTTTATCTGCACGCCCCACAGCGTGGCCATCGCGCTGGATGCGGACACCGGCGAGGAGCGTTGGCGGTTCGACCCGAGCATCAACCGGGATGCCGAGTACTACCAGCATATGACCTGCCGTGGCTTGGCCTATCACGATGGCACCGCTGCTGCGGTCACCGCCAATGTAGCCGAGCAGCCCAACCAGCCCGCTGCGCGTTGTGAAAAGCGCCTGTTCCTGCCGACCAACGACGGCACCCTGATGGCGCTGGATGTCGAGGACGGTCAGCCGTGCGAAGACTTCGGCGATGCCGGCACGGTCGACCTGAAGGCGGGGCTGGGAGAGGGCGCGCTGGGCGTCTACCTGCCGACCTCGCCGCCCGTGGTGACCAGCAAGCTGGTAATTCAGGGCGGTTCGATCACCGATAACGGTTCGGTAGACTCACCCGGCGGCGTGATTCGCGCCTATGACGTGAAGACCGGCGCGCTGGTGTGGAATTTCGATCCGGGCAATCCCGACGCCACCGAGCCGCTGGCACCGGGCGAAACCTATGTGCGCAGCACGCCCAACGTCTGGACGATTCCCACCGCCGATGAGGCGCTGGGACTGGTCTATCTGCCGATGGGCAACCAGACCCCCGATCAGTGGTCGACTCCCCGTGACGAGCTGGCCGAACGGTTCACGGCCACGCTGGTGGCGCTGGATCTGGCGACCGGCAAGGTGCGCTGGGAGTTTCAGACCGTGCACCACGATCTCTGGGACCGCGATCTGCCTTCGCAGCCGACCCTGGTGGATATCGACGGTGCGCAAGGCAAGGTACCGGCGATCATCCAGGCGACCAAGCGTGGTGATCTCTACGTGCTCGACCGGCGTACCGGCGAGCCCATCGTGCCGGTCAACGAGATGCCGGTGCCCCAGGGCACCGACTACGGTGACACCACCGCCGCCACGCAGCCAGCCTCGGCCCTGAGCTATGCGCCGCAGGAGCCGTTGCGCGAGCGCGACATGTGGGGTGGTACGCCGATTGACCAGATGCTCTGCCGCATCCAGTTCCGCAAGCTGCGCTATGAGGGCGATTTCACCCCGCCGTCGCAGCAGGGCTCGCTGATCTATCCAGGCAACGTCGGCGTGTTCAACTGGCCGTCGGTGGCGGTGGATCCGAACCGCCAATTGCTGTTCGGCGCGCCGAACTACCTGGCGTTCATCTCGCAGATGGTCAAGCGCAGTGAGGTCGACCCCGACGAGCAAATGGGCGGTGGGGAAACCGGTCTGCAGCCCAACCTGGGCGCGCCGTATATGGTGCGCTTGCAGCCGTTCCTGTCGGTGCTCGGTTTGCCATGCCAGTCGCCGCCTTGGGGCTATGTGACGGCCGTCGATCTGCGCACCATGAAGAAGGTGTGGATGCACAAGAACGGCACCAGTCGCGACAGCGCGCCCCTGGGCCTGCCGTTCCCGGTGGGTACGCCGGCGCTCGGCGGGCCGATCATCACCGCCGGCGGCGTGGCCTTTATGAGCGGTACGCTGGACTACTACCTGCGCGCCTACGACCTGAAGACCGGCAAGGAACTGTGGAAAGGGCGCCTGCCGGCGGGCGGCCAGGCCACGCCGATGACCTATGTGTCCGAGAAGACCGGCAAGCAATACGTGGTGCAGATGGCCGGCGGGCACGGCTCGTTCGGTACCAAGGTCGGCGATTCGGTGACCGCATGGGCGCTGCCGGAGGAAAAGCCGTAAGTGAAGGCAGGGCGCGCTAGGGCGGATTCGATTCGACCTATAGCTTGGACTAGCCGGAGGCGTAATCCGGGGCAAAGCCCGTAATCCGCCATTTACCGCAAGCCCGTTGTATCGAGTGTCACAACTGAACGCCCCGCCTCGCGCGGGGCGTATTGCTGCCTGGCTTTGGCGGTGTTGCGAATGATGTGGCGTATTACGCCTTCGGCCAATACGCCCTACGTGGCTGGGTTACACTTGCTTGCTCAGCAGGAGGGCATATGAACCAACAGGCCGTGATTGATTTGCTATGTGCACGACTCAAGGGCGTATTGGCTATTTATGCGTTCGGCAGCCGCATTCGAGGCGAGGCGAATGAGCATAGCGATCTGGATCTCGCCGTATTGGTAGAAGGATACGCAGAGCCTGTGGCGCTATGGCGCCTGGCTGGGGAGCTTGAGGACGTTGTGGGTTGCCCCGTGGACCTGTTGGATTTACGCAATGCTTCGACGGTGATGCAGCAGCAGGTGATCGTGCATGGCGAGCGTTGGTGGGCCAGGGACGAGCGGGCAGGTTTGTTCGAGTGTGCCATGCTCAGCGAGAAGCTGGATTTGGATGCAGCCAGAGCGCCGCTGTTGCGCATTATCGAGCAGGAGGGGCGGGTATATGGCCGATGATGTTTTGCTCAACAAGGCGGCAAGTATCGAGCGATGTGTCAGGCGGGCACGCGAGGAGTACGAACGTGACCCTTCTACTTTCGGCACGGACTTTACCCGTCAGGATGCTGCCATTCTGAATATTCAGCGTGCCTGTGAGGCTGCGCTGGACATGGGCCAGCATCTGATTCGTCGTGAGCGCTTGGGCATACCGCAGAGCGCCCGAGATGTGTTCGGCTTATTGGCGGAGCATGGATGGATTGCTCTGGCGCTCGCCGATGCGCTGAAGAGGATGGTCGGATATCGCAACATTGCGGTGCATGAATATCAGGCGTTGCAGTTGCCAATCACCATTGCGGTGATCACCGGTCATCTGGATGAGTTTCTGGACTACTCCCAGGCAATTCTTCTGCGCGATGCCGCTCGCTGATCTGGAACCTCATAGGTATCGCGCAATGCCTGACTTCTAGCCTGATCAAGGTATGACGGATAACCCGTAGGATGGATTAGCCGAAGGCGTAATCCGTCGTTTACCGCGAACCACGATACCCGCTGCGGTACTGAACGCCCTGCCTCGCGCGGGGCGTTTTGATTTTCAGGGCGGCTTTGCATCGTGCGGCGCATCATGCCTTCGGCTGATGCGCCGCACGGTTCTTATCCGCGGGCCAAGCCCGAGGAGGGTGATTGCTCTTCAACCACGAATTAGCGATGCCCCCGCTGCAGTCGAACGCCCCGCCTTCGTGCGGGGGCGTTTTGCTGTGTGGATTTTGGGTTGCTGCCAATCGTGAAGGATTACGCCTTCGGCTAACACCTACCACGGCTTTGCTCAAGTATCCGCTGGCCATCTCGCATCATCTTGTCTCACGATTCGTTGGCGTTCTGGTGCCATTTACGGTCTCAACATTCGTCGGCATCCTCTTGATGCCATGTAGCCATGGACTAGCTTGAATTGGATCCTTACCGGAGTCGCAGAATGAAATTGATTGTCACCCTGGCATTTGGCGCCTTGCTCGTTGGTTGTGCTCATAACGAGCAGGAGGTCAGGCACTACGGAAACGATGCGTTACCCAGCGCCGAAGTGACTGCCTTTGAAGCGGTGGACGCCCGATTCAATTACCAGGATGCGCGCATCGAATATGACAACAACGACTGCGCCGTGTACCAGGGCGTTGCTCCCGACGGCCAACGGCGAAACGTGCCACTCACCGACCCGAGCGGCAAGCCACTGTGCAGCCGCCCCTGAGCGCCTGGTAAGCGGCGGGCGTGGTGGCGCCGATCATTCGGCGGGTTACGCCTTCGGCTAATCCGCCCTACGCTTTGGCGTATTAGCCGAAGGTTTGTCGGGGCGGATCAGTGGTGTTCGCGGGTGGCGCGGAATTTCACGTCCGGCCAGCGCTCTTCCATCAGGCTCAGGTTGACGCGGGTCGGCGCCAGGTAGGTGAGGTGACCACCGCCATCGACCGCGAGGTTTTCCACGGCCTTATTGGAAAATTCCTCGAGCTTCTTCTTGTCGTCGCACTCGATCCAGCGTGCCGACCACACGGTGATCGGCTCGTAGCCGCACTCGACCTTGTATTCCTCCTTCAGGCGGCTGGCGACCACGTCGAACTGCAGCACACCGACGGCGCCGAGGATGATGTCGTTGCTGCGCTCGGGGAAGAACACCTGGGTGGCCCCTTCCTCGGCGAGCTGCTGCAGGCCCTGGCGCAGCTGCTTGGATTTCAGCGGGTCCTTCAGGCGCACGCGGCGGAACAGCTCCGGGGCGAAGTGCGGGATGCCGGTGAAGCCCAGCGCTTCGCCCTCGGTGAAGGTGTCGCCGATCTGGATGGTGCCGTGGTTGTGCAGGCCGATGATGTCGCCGGCCCAGGCTTCCTCGAGCATTTCCCGCTCGCTGGAGAAGAAGGTCAGGGCGTCGCCGATGCGTACGTCCTTGCCGGTGCGCACGTGGCGCATCTTCATGCCCTTCTCGTACTTGCCCGAACAGATGCGCATGAAGGCCACGCGGTCGCGGTGCTTGGGGTCCATGTTCGCCTGGATCTTGAACACGAAGCCGGTGAACTTCTCCTCGGTCGGCTCCACCGGACGCTCGTGGGCCACGCGGGCCAGCGGGCGCGGCGCCCAGTCGACCACGGCGTCGAGCACATGGTCGACGCCGAAGTTGCCCAGTGCGGTGCCGAAGAACACCGGGGTCAGCTGGCCATTGTCGAATTCGTCCTGATCGAACGGGTGGCAGGCGACCTGCACCAGCTCCAGCTGCTCGACGAAGCGCTCGTACTCGTCGCCCAGGTGAGCGCGGGCCTCGTCGGAGTCCAGCTTGTGGATGATCTTGGCTTCAGTGCGCTCGTGGCCGTGGCCAGCGGTGTAGACGATGATGTAATCGCCTTCGAGGTGATACACGCCCTTGAAGTCGCGGTAGCAGCCGATCGGCCAGGTGATCGGCGCGGCCTTGATCTTCAGCACCGCCTCGATTTCGTCGAGCAATTCGATGGGGTCGCGGATGTCGCGGTCGAGCTTGTTGACGAAGCTGACGATCGGCGTGTCGCGCAGGCGGCACACGTCCATCAGGGCGATGGTGCGTGGCTCGACGCCCTTACCGCCATCGAGCACCATCAGCGCGCTGTCCACCGCGGTCAGGGTGCGGTAGGTGTCTTCCGAGAAGTCTTCGTGGCCCGGGGTGTCGAGCAGGTTGATCATGTGCTCGCGGTAGGGGAACTGCATCACCGAGGTGGTGATGGAGATGCCGCGCTGCTTCTCCATTTCCATCCAGTCGGATGTCGCGTGGCGGTCGGATTTACGCGACTTCACCGTACCGGCCACTTCGATCGCCTTGCCCATCAGCAGGAGCTTTTCGGTGATGGTGGTCTTACCGGCGTCGGGGTGGGAAATGATCGCGAAGGTACGGCGCTTGGCGACTTCGGCGGCCTGAGTGGTCATGGATGCGTGCCTGCTTGAAAGCGTGGGCGGGCCAGGTCGGCCCGGAAAAATGCGCGATTATAGCGGGAAATGCACAGGCGCTGGGGCATCCGCTGCGCACGTCCGTCGCGTTGCCGCGGCGGCGAATGGCGTAGGATTGACCCCTCGCTCATGCTGGGGATCGTCATGAAGCATTGCGCTCTTTTGTGCCTCGTCCTGGGGCTTGCCTCGAATGCGGCGCTGGCACAGCTGCCTGAATGCCGGGTTGGCTTCCCGGCGGGGCAGGCTCGCGACCTGCCGCTTGCCGCCACCCCCGAGGCGCGCACCCTGGGGCTGTCCGGGCGTGACGAGGTCGGTGGCGGCATGCTCTTCGCCTGGCCCCAGGAGGGGCTGCGCGAGCTGTGGATGAAGGACACTCGCGTCGCGCTGTCGGCGGCCTTCATCGACAGCGCCGGCAGGGTGCGCAAGGTGGTCGACATGCGTCCCTTCAGCCTGCAGCGTCATGGCGCCGATGAGCCGGTGCGCTATATCATCGAGGTCGCTCAGGGCGAGTTCGCGGCCCTTGGGGTGGTGGTCGGCAGCCGCGTGAGCATCGACTGTAAACCCGCCGACGGCTGAGTCGGCCTCGATCCTTTTGATCGGTAATTCGGCTGACGCGGCTCCTGACGCTGCTGTTACACTATCACCCCTCGCAAATTCGCATCCCTTTCCGCTACCAGGAGCATCCGGTGCCTGTCGTGTTCGTCGCCGCCTCCCAACTGCCGACGCCGTTCGGTGTGTTCACCATGCATGGCTTTCTCGAAGAGGCCACGGGCAAGGAGCATGTCGCGCTGACCTTCGGCAATGTCGCCGACGGTGAGCCGGTGCTGGGGCGCCTGCATTCCGAGTGCCTGACCGGTGACGCGCTGTTCAGCCTGCGCTGCGATTGTGGCTTCCAGCTCGAGGGTGCCCTGCGTGCCATCGCCGAGGAAGGCCGCGGCGTGCTGCTGTACCTGCGTCAGGAAGGCCGTGGTATCGGCCTGCTCAACAAGATCCGCGCCTACGAGCTGCAGGACGGTGGCGCCGATACCGTGGAAGCCAACGAACGCCTGGGCTTCGGTGCCGACATGCGCGACTACGCGATCTGCCTGCCGATGCTGGAGCACCTGGGCATCACCTCGCTCAAGCTGATGACCAACAACCCGCGCAAGGTCAAGGCGCTCGGCGACATGGGCATTCCGGTGGCCAACCGCGTGCCGCTGCAACTGGGTCACAACCCGCACAACAGCAAGTACCTGGCCACCAAGGCCGGCAAGCTCGGGCACATGCTCGGCAAGCTGCATCAGGGTGAGGTCGAGCGGCCTTGACCCGCGCCGCGGTAAAGCGCCGGTTGGCCCTGCTCTGGTGGCGGCAACTGGCACTGACCCTGGCCCCACTGCTGCTGATCAATCTGCTGTTCGGTGCCGGGCGCCAACCGGGCGTGCTGGCCATGCCGCTGTTCATCGCCGGGCTGGCTTCGCTGTTCGTCAGCCTGCCGCTGTTCAGTGGCTACAAGCGTGCCCTGTTCGCCACCGTGAAAGCCCTGAATACCGCTGACGAACCTGCCGCCTGGCTGACCCTGGCCGCGCGCCGCCGGCCGGCGTTGCTTGGCGCCGGGCTGCCGGCCTGGATCGCCGCCCTGGCGGTGTTCGCCGGGCTGGAAGCGGTGCCGCAGATACTGCTGGCGCTGGCCAGCGTCGTGGTGCTCTACCTCTACCGCCTTCCTCGGCAGCTCTGATGCGCGGCGTGCTGCTGGTGCTGCTGTTGCTGCAGGCGACCTCGCTGTCGGCCGCCGAGCGGGTGGTCAGCCTGGCGCCGTCGCTGAGCGAGATCGTCCTCGAGCTGGGGGCCGGCGACACGCTGGTCGGCGTGCTCGATGGCGGCGAGCGTCCTGCTGCGCTGGCGCATGTGCCGTCCGTGGGGCGCTACGGGAAGCTGGAAATGGAAACCCTGCTGGCCCTGCAGCCGGATCTGCTGCTGGTGTGGCCGGGCAGCGTCAGCGCTGCCCAGCGCGAGCAATTGCAGGCCTTCGGTATTCCCATGCTGGTGCTCGAGCCCCATTCGCTGGACGAACTGGCCGGGCAGTTCCTGCTGATCGGCGAGCGGCTCGGTCGGCCGCAGGCGGGGCGTCGCCTGCATGATCGCTTCGTCGCAGGGCTCGAGGCGTTACGGGCGCGTTATAGGCGTGATGAACCGTTGCCAGTGTTCTATCAGGTGTGGGACGCACCGCTCTATACCGTCGGCGGCGGGCAGATCATCAGTGATGCCCTGCAGGTATGCGGGGCGCGCAATGTGTTTGCCGACCTCCGGCTGCCCGCGCCGCAGGTCAGTGTGGAGGCGGTGCTGCAGCGTGACCCGGCGCTGATCCTTGCCGGTGATGCGCGCCAGCTGCAGGCCTGGACGCGCTGGCCGCAGCTGCGCGCCGTGCGTCTCGCGCAACTGCGCGTACTGCCGGACAAGGGCCTGGAGCGGCCAAGCTTCCAGATGCTCGCCGCCACGGCCCGGCTTTGCGAGGTGCTGGCGACGGCCAGGTGATCGCCGTCAAGGCTTGCACTCGGGGTGTGCGATGACACTGGTAAAGCGCGCCGCCAACTGGCAGATTGGACGCCTTCCGGTTCATTGCAGACGTTATGAAAGCCCCCGTATCCCCCTGGTTTTCCCCTGCCAGCGCCTTGATCGTTGGTGCCGCGCTCCTGCTGGTCTTTCCCCTGAAACTGCTGCCCAGCCTGCTGGCCGGTCTGCTGGTGTTCGAACTGGTCAACCGCCTGGCGCGGCCGATGCAGCGTCTGCTGGCGGGTCATATGGGCCGTGTGCTGGCGGTTGGCGTGCTCAGCGTGCTGGTGATCGCCGTGCTCGGGCTGCTCTTCGCCGGCGCCTTCTCATTGCTGATGCACGAGCTCAACAACCCGGGGCGGATGATGGGCAAGCTGCTCGGCGTGGTCGACCGCGCCCGCGAGCAGTTGCCCGAAGCGCTGGTGGCCTATTTGCCGGCCAACGTCGACGATATCCGCGTCGCGCTGCACGACTGGCTGCGCGGGCACATCAGCGAGCTGCAACTGCTCGGCAAGGGCGCCGTGCACATGTTCGTCACCGTGCTGATCGGCATGATCCTCGGCGCGGTGATCGCCCTGCAGAGCGTGCCCGAGCCTGATCAGCTCAAGCCCCTGGCCGGCGCGCTGCTGACCCGCGTGCAGCGCTTCGTCGAGGCGTTTCGCAATATCGTCTTCGCGCAGATCAAGATTTCCCTGCTCAACACCACCTTCACCGGCATCTTCCTGATGGGCGTGCTGCCGCTGTTCGACGTGCACCTGCCGCTGACCAAGACGCTGATCGCGATCACCTTCGTGGCCGGCCTGTTGCCGGTGGTCGGCAACCTGATCTCCAACACCGCGATCTTCGTGGTCGGCCTGTCGCTGTCCATCTGGGTGGCGCTGGGCGCACTGGCCTATCTGATCGTCATCCACAAGGTCGAATACTTCCTCAACGCACGCATCGTCGGTGGGCAGATCAAGGCGCGGGCCTGGGAGCTGTTGCTGGTGATGCTGGTGTTCGAGGCCGCCTTCGGCATCGCCGGGCTGGTGGCCGCGCCGGTCTACTACGCCTACGTGAAGAGCGAGCTCAAGGCACAGGGCTGGGTGTGATCATGTCGGCTGGATCGCCCCCGCAGCGTCTAAACGGATCGGGGTGATCCATCGACCGGGTAGGTGCCGCTTGCGGGCCACTTACTGACTCAGGCCTCCATGCTCTTCGACGAGGCGCCACGAGCAGTGATGGCAGAAAGGCAAAAGCGGCAATCGATGCGGTACCTGTGGGAGCGGGCGGGGGCGCCCAGTCCATGCCCGCGAAAAATCACGGGCATGGCCCGTTCCCACAGGATAGGGGAACGGCCGCTTCCGCCACTCTGCCGCCAATTCATCGGGATACGGATTCGGGTTTGCCAGTGGACAAGTGCGTGAACGGTCCTCAGAGGGCCGGGGCCCAGGTCAGTGACAGCAGGGCCGTGCGGCCTTCCTCGCGGTATTCGCTGTAGTTCGTCACGGGCCAGCTTCCATGACTGTACTGGGCGCGGCCGTAACCTTTGTCCAGCACGTTGTCCACCTTCAGGCCCAGCGCCAGCTCCGGTGTCGCCTGCCAGTTGCCGCGCAGGCCAAGCAGCCCATGGCCGGCGATCCCGCGCTGATTGTCGACGTCGTCGTAGGTACGGCTGACCGCCTGCCAGGTGGCGCCGAATGACCAGTCGCCGAACTGGCGATCCATGTCCAGGCTCAGGGTGCGCTTGGCGCGGCGATTCAATAGCTTGCCGGTGCTGCGGTCGCGCGGATCGATCAGGCTCAGGCCGAGGGCGGCCTGCCAGCCCAGCAGTTCATGCTGCAGGCTGCCTTCGAAGCCGTTGATGCGCGCCTTGTCGAGGTTCTCGGCGGGCCAGCCGCTGATCGCATCACGCAGGTCGGTACGGTACACCGAGGCTTGCAGCGCCGTGCGCTCGGCTACCTGGCTGCGCCACTGCAACTCGTAGGATTTGGAGGTCTCCGGCTGCAGGTCCGGGTTGCCGCCACCTGGCCAGTAGAGGTCGTTGAAAGTCGGCGCGCGGAAGCCCTCTGCGTAGGAGAAGATCAGCTCGTTGCGCGCATCGAGCTGGTAACCCAGGGCCGCGCTTACCGTGTTGGCGCTGCCGAACTGTTGGTTCTTCTCGTGGCGCAGGCCCAGTTCGGTATTGAAGCGCTCGCCGCGGTAACGGTGCTGCGCGAGCAGGGCGTGGTTCCAGCGGCTGTCCTCGGCGTAGGCGGTATTGCTGTTGAGCCGTTCCTGGTAGCCATCGGCGCCGAGCAGCAGGCTGTGGCCGTTGCCCAGGTCGAGGGTGTTGAGCCAGGCCAGGCTGTCGCGGTAGGTGTTGAAGGGGCTGCTGGCGGGCACGTCATCGAAACGCTCGACGGAGCGGTTCTCGCTGTGGCCGACTTCCAGGCGGCTTTTCCAGTCAGGCAGCAACTGGGCGTCGAGGAACCCGGAGTAGCTGGTCAGCTGATAGTCGGCGTACGGGTAGGCGCCTTCCCAGCCACCGTCGTATTCGCTCTCGCCGCGCTGGTCGAGCACGCTGAAGCCGGCTTCCAGCGTTTCGCTGAAACGGTGGCTGAGGTTGGCGCTCAAGGCGTTGTTGCGGTAGGCGTCGCGGTCGCTGTCCGGCGCCACGGGGGCATGGGTGCGATTGATGCCGCGGGTGTCGTCGGCGCTCAGGCCGAGGTTGAAACGAGTGTCGGCATCGCCACCGGACAGGCCCAGGCTGCGTTCCCAGCTGTGGTTCGACCCATAGCCGACGCGCAGGCGCGGGTTGAGCCCTTCGCCCGTAGCCCGACGGGTGAAAATCTGCACCACACCGCCAATCGCATCGGCACCGTGAATGGCCGAGCGTGAGCCGCGCAACACCTCGACACGTTCGATCTGCTCGACATTCAGGTATTCCAGCGGCGCGCCACCAGCAGAGGCCGAGCCGATGCGCTGGCCGTCGACCAGCACCAGGCTCTGTGCGGTCTTGGTGCCGCGAATGTACAGGCCACTGGTGCTGCCGCGGCCACCGGCGCGGGTCACCTGCACCCCCGGCACCCGGCTCAGCAGGTCGAGCACGCTGCCGGGCTGCAGGCGCTCGATGTCGGCGCGGGTGAATACCGTGGTGGGCGTGCTGCTCTGTTCGCGCGGCTGCACGTCTCGGTTGCCGGTTACCACGGTCTCCGAGAGCTTGAGCGCCTCGTCGTAGCTCGTGGTGGCCGCGAGTGCCAGGCCTGGCGACAGGGCGCAGGCGAGCATCAGGTGAAGCTGTTTCATGGTGGGTGTCCTCGCAGGTCGGCAGACTTTCGAGGAGGGCGAGCGCAAGCGCAGCGCACGCTGACGCCTGACGGTGGTGCCCTCCGCAACACGCGTCTCGTCCTGCAAGGCCGGTATCCGGGCTTTCGACCGGCAACCGCTCGCCTTCCCGGTAGGCCCAGTGGCGGTTGAGCGGCTGTGCAATCGGCTGATTGCGGTCGATTACCGTTGCGGGGGCAGCATCGGCTTGGCGCGCGTAGCGAGCGCACCGACTTCCCGTTTAACGCGCGGCGTGGCAGCGCCGCGGGCACCTGGCAGGAGGTGAACGAGGCGTACCTTAGAAGGTGACTGCATGAAATACAAGCAAGTCGGTCAGGCTCTGCTTGAGCCTTTCTCAAGACGCTGACGCACGGCCGCTTCGATGCCGGCTTCGTCCAGGCCGCACTCGGCGAGCATCTGGTCGGGACGGGCGTGCTCGACATAGCTGTCGGGCAGGCCCAGGTGCAGCATCGGCTTGAGCGTGCCCTGGCTGGCGAGGAATTCGCTGACGGCGCTGCCGGCGCCGCCCATCACGCTGTTTTCCTCGATGGTCACCAGCAGGTCGTGGCTGGCGGCCAGTTCGCTGACCAGCGCTTCGTCGAGGGGTTTGACGAAGCGCATGTCGACCACCGTGGCGTCCAGGGTTTCGCCGACGCGCAGGGCCTCACTCAGCTGCACACCGAACACCAGCAGGGCCACGCCGGCGCCCTGGCGACGCACCACGCCCTTGCCGATCGGCAGCGGCGTGAGTTCGCGGTCGATGGTGGCGTTCGGGCCGCTGCCGCGGGGGTAACGCACCGCCGCCGGGCCAGTGAACTGGTAGCCGGTGGTGAGCATGTGGTGCAGCTCGTTCTCATCGCTCGGCGTCATGATCAGCATGCCGGGGATGCAGCGCAGGTAAGAGAGGTCGAAGCTGCCCGCGTGGGTCGGGCCGTCTTCGCCGACCAGGCCGGCGCGGTCGATGGCGAACAGCACGTCGAGGTTCTGCACCGCGACATCGTGGATCAGCTGGTCGTAGGCGCGCTGCAGGAAGGTCGAGTAGATCGCCACCACCGGCTTGGCGCCTTCACAGGCCATGCCGGCGGCCAGCGTCACCGCGTGCTGCTCGGCGATGGCCACGTCGAAGTATCGATCCGGGTGGCGTTCGCTGAAGGCCACCAGGTCCGAGCCTTCCTTCATGGCCGGGGTGACCGCCATCAGGCGTTCGTCATGGGCGGCCATCTCGCACAGCCACTGGCCGAACACGCTGGAGTATTTCGGGCCGGACGGCGCCTTCACCTTGGCCGGCGCGTTGATCGGCTCCAGCTTGGTAATGGCGTGGTAGACGATCGGGTCGACCTCGGCTGGCGCGAAGCCCTTGCCCTTCTTGGTGACCACGTGGAGGAACTGCAGGCCCTCCAGGTCGCGCATGTTGCGCAGGGTGGCCAGCAGGGTCGGCAGGTCGTGGCCGTCGATGGGGCCGATGTAGTTCCAGCCCAGCTCTTCGAACAGGGTGCCGGAGACCAGCATGCCCTTGGCGTGCTCTTCGGTCTTGCGGGCGATTTCCCAGGCGCCGGGCAGCTTGGACAGCACCTTCTTGCTGCCTTCGCGCACGTTGGCGTAGGTGCGGCTGGAGAGAATCTTGGCCAGGTAGTTGGACAGACCGCCGACGTTCTTGGAGATCGACATGTCGTTGTCGTTGAGTACCACCAGCATGTTGGCCTTCACGTCGGCAGCGTGGTTGAGCGCTTCGAAGGCCATGCCGGCGGTCAGCGCGCCGTCGCCGATCACCGCCACCGACTTGCGCTTGCTGCCCTGGCGCTGGGCGGCGATGGCCATGCCCAGTGCGGCGCTGATCGAGGTGCTGGAATGACCGACGCCAAAGGTGTCGTACTCGCTTTCCGAGCGACGCGGGAAGGCAGCGATGCCGTCCTTCTGGCGCAGGGTGCCCATGCGCTCGCGGCGGCCGGTGAGGATCTTGTGCGGGTAGGCCTGATGGCCGACGTCCCACACCAGGCGGTCGTCGGGCGTATCGAAGACGTAGTGCAGGGCGACGGTCAGCTCGATCACCCCGAGGCCGGCACCGAAATGCCCGCCGGTCTGGCCGACCGTGTAGAGCAGGTACTGGCGCAGTTCATCCGCCAGGGTTTCCAGCTCGGCTTCGCCAAGGCGGCGCAACTCATCCGGCGTGTTGGCGCGGTCGAGCAGCGGCGTCAGCGGGCGTTCGCGGGGAATCTCGTGGAAAGTCGTCGGCATCAGGCGAGTCGTTATAGGAATTCAAAATAGTGGGGCAGTCTACCTGATGCGATGACCCTAGCCCAAGGGAGGACTTGGGCGTGGTTGCCGCAGCAGCGATGTCAGATAGACAGCGGTTCAGTTGCGCCGTTCGACGATATAACGCGCCAGCTCGCGCAACGGTTCGGCGGCATCACTGAACGGCTGCAGCGCTTGCAGCGCCTGGTCGCGCAGTTCCAGGGCGTAGGCCTTGGCCGCGGCCATGCCGAGCAGAGCGGGGTAGGTGGGCTTGTCGTTCGCCTGGTCCTTGCCCTGGGTCTTGCCCAGGGTCGCGGTATCGCTTTCCACGTCGAGGATGTCGTCCTGCACCTGGAAGGCCAGGCCAACGGCACGGGCGTAGGTGCTAAGCGCCGCCAGGGCTTGTTCATCGGCACGACCGCTGGCCAGGGCGCCGAGGCGCACGCTGGCTTCGATCAGCGCACCGGTCTTGTGGCGATGCATGGTTTCCAGTGCCGGTTGCTGCAATTGCTGGCCCACCGAGCCGAGGTCGATGGCCTGGCCACCGACCATGCCGGCCGGGCCTGCCGCATCGGCCAGGGCCTGGAACATGCTCAGGCGAATCTCGGCGCTCTGCGGGTTGTGCGCTGTGCTGGCGAGCACGGCGAAGGCCAGGCTCTGCAAGCCATCGCCGGCAAGAATCGCGGTGGCTTCGTCGAAGGCGATATGGGTGGTCGGTTGGCCGCGACGCAGGTCGTCGTCGTCCATGGCCGGCAGGTCGTCGTGCACCAGGGAATAGGCATGGATCAGCTCCACCGCGCAGGCGGCGCCATCGGCCTGCTGCGCGCTGCCGCCGAGGGCTTCGCAGGCGGCATAGGCGAGCAGCGGGCGCACCCGCTTGCCACCGTTGAACACGCTGTAGCGCATGGCCGCATACAGGCGCTCGAGCTCGGCACGTGGCGCGGTGAACAGCGGTTCGAGGGCGGCGTCGACCTGTTTCTGGCAGCGCGCCTGGTAGGCGGCGATCATAGCGGCTCGTCCGTTTCGAAGGGCGCCGCTTCCAGGGCGCCGTCGCGCTCCAGGAGGATCTGTACCTTCTGCTCGGCCTGGGTCAAGGCGGCCTGGCATTCGCGGGTCAGGCCGATGCCCTGCTCGAAGGCGCTCAGCGACTCCTCCAGCGACAGCTCGCCGTTTTCCAGGCGCTCGACAATGGTTTGCAGTTCGGTGAGGGATTGCTCGAAGTCGAGCGCGGCTTTCTTGCGGGCCATGGTCAGCAGGTCTCAGGCGGGGTTCGCGGTCGCCGCGACACTAGCAGAGGGCTCTTTCGTGAGCAAATCAGCGCGAGTGGGCGATTTGGATGGGTATACAGTATTCTTGCCGCTATTCATTTCCTGCTGGCCTTAGCCGATGCGCCTGTTTCTCTGTGAAAAGCCGTCCCAAGCCAAAGACATCGCCAGCGTGCTCGGTGCCACGCGGCGCGGTGACGGCTGCTGGCTGGGCAACGGCGTGACGGTGACCTGGTGCATCGGCCATCTGCTCGAGACGGCGCCGCCGGATGCCTACGATGCGCGCTACAAACGCTGGGTGCTGGATGACCTGCCGATCGTCCCGCAGCAGTGGAAGATGCGCATCAAGCCCAAGACCGCCGCGCAGTTCAAGGCGGTCAAGCGCCTGCTCGGCGAAGCCAGCGAACTGGTGATCGCCACCGACGCCGACCGCGAGGGCGAAATGATCGCCCGCGAGTTGCTCGACCACTGCCGCTACCGCGGGCCGATCCAGCGGTTGTGGCTATCGGCGCTGGATGACGCCTCGATCCGCAAGGCCCTGGCGGCGCTCAAGCCGGGCGCCAGCACCTACAACCTCTATCAGTCGGCGCTCGGCCGCTCGCGGGCCGACTGGCTGATCGGCATGAACATGAGCCGACTGTTCACCTTGCTGGGGCGCAAGTCCGGTTATCAGGGCGTGCTGCCGGTCGGTCGCGTGCAGACGCCGACCCTGCGCCTGGTGGTGGACCGGGATCGCAGCATCGCCGATTTCGTGCCGGTGCCGTTCTGGGCCATCGAGGTGACGCTCGATGGCAATGACACGCCGTTCACCGCCGGGTGGCGCGCGCCCCAGGACGATTGCGACGAGCAGGGCCGCTGCCTGAAACAGCAAGTGGCGCAGCGCGCCGCCGAAGCCATGCAGGGCGCCGAGCATGCCGTGCTCGAACGGTTGAAGACCGAGCGCATGCGCGAGGCGCCGCCGTTGCTGTTCGATCTCGGCACGCTGCAGCAGGTGTGCTCGAAGAAGCTTGGCCTGGGCGCCCAGGAAACCCTGGATATCGCCCAGAAACTTTACGAGACCGACAAGCTGATCACCTACCCGCGCAGCGATTGCGGCTACCTGCCGCTGAGCCAGCACGCCGAAGCGCCGGCCATTCTGGCCGCGCTGGGGCAGGCCGATCCTGCATTGCGTGAAGTGCTGGCCCATACCCAGGCGCAGCGCCGCTCGCGGGCCTGGAACGATGCCAAGGTCAGCGCGCACCACGGCATCATCCCGACCCTGGCAGCGGGTGCTCTGGCCCGACTGAGCGGCCGTCCACGCGCCGTCTATGAACTGATCCGCGCCCGCTACCTGGCGCAGTTTCTGGCCAACCACGAATACGACCGCACCCAGGCCGACTTCGACTGCGCCGGCCACAGCCTGCGCGCGGTCGGCAAGCAGATCGTCGAGCCTGGCTGGAAGCGCGCGTTGCCCGAAGCCCTGGCGCCCGGCAAGGCCCGTGAGGCGCCTGCGCCCCAGGCCTTGCCCATGTTGCATGAAGGGCAGCAGTGCGCGGTACGTGAGGTGACCCTCAAGGATCAATTCACCCAGCCGCCCAAGCCGTTCACCGAAGGCGACCTGATCCAGGCGATGAAGAACGTGGCGCGGCTGGTCGAGAACCCGCGCCTGAAGCAGAAGCTCAAGGACACCACCGGCATCGGCACCGAAGCCACCCGCGCCGGGATCATCCAGGGGCTGATCGACCGCGGTTACCTGAGCAAGCAGGGCAAGACCCTGGCGGCCACCTCGGCAGCCTTCGGCCTGATCGATGCGGTACCGCGGGCGATTGCCGACCCCGGCACCACGGCGATCTGGGAGCAGGCACTGGACATGGTGCAGAGCGGCGAGATGCCGCTGGAGGAGTTCGTCGCCAAGCAGTCGGCCTGGATGGGCCGGCAGATCGAGCGCTGCCGCGAGCTGCAACTGACCATCAGCGGCCCGCCGCCGGGTGGCAAGCCGGCCTGGAAGGGCAAGCGCAAGGGGGCCTCGCGCAAGAAGGCTGCACCGGCCAAGCGTGCAGGTGCTAGCGCCGCAAAGGCCAGGTCGAAGTAGGCCAATTACTTCTGATTAGAGGATCTCCCTCGCCGCCAGGCGGTGGACGGATGAAGCGTCGTCCACCCTACGGATGGCGCTGAATATGGGGGCGGGCGGGGACGCATAGCCTCGTAGGATGGGTTTCACCCATCCTACTGCTCTGTCCGTATCTCCAGCTGCCATCGCCAGGCAGTGGTAGATGAAATGCCATTCGCCCTTACAACTAAGCCGTTCTTTGGCATCGGCAGGCCAATGTTCGCCATGCCACCCATCTGCTCGTCGCACGCGCAGAGTATTCCCAAATGTAAATTTTCCGTTACCATCCGGCCCCGTTGAATTTAACGAACGGGTTTCATTCGCCTGTGTGGCGGTGGATCTAATGCGCTTAGTGGCTGTCTCGACTGGGATTGCCACCTGTTGGTGGCGCTGGTTTCAGCAGCGAAAGCCGAGCTGAAGAGGGCCTGGTTTCCAGCGAGTTGTGGAGTAAAACGAACATTCAAATCGGTGTACCGGCGATTTCAGGTAGCACCGCTGCGGTAATCGGCTTGGCGGTCACGGTGGTGACGGGGCCTTTCTCAGCTTCAACCGGATGGATTTCGGCAAGGAACTGTTGCCCGAGACCGGTTCGCCGGATCCGGAAACGCTCACATGGAAAGCGATCACACAGCGAAGCCTGCTGGCGCGCCGCCTGGCGTCGTGCGCAGCGGCCCGGCTTCAACTGTTTCCAGCAAAATCAATAAGAGGTAGTCCTTCTATGGATGCGGTATCAGCCGAACAGGCAAAGCAGGAGCCTGAGAGCAAGCTCAGTGCGTCATTGAAGCCCCGGCACCTCACCATGATGTCCATTGCCGGGGTGATCGGCGGGGCATTGTTCGTCGGCTCCGGCAGCGTGATCCACAGCGCCGGGCCGGCAGCGGTACTGGCCTATCTAGCGGGCGGCATCCTGGTGGTGCTGATCATGCGCATGCTCGGTGAGATGGCCACCTCGTCGCCGGACACCGGCTCGTTTTCCACCTACGCCGAGCGCGCCATCGGCCGCTGGGCCGGTTTCACCATCGGCTGGTTGTACTGGTGGTTCTGGGTCATCCTCATGGCCTGGGAAGCCTACGTGGCGGGCACCATCCTCAATGGCTGGTTCCCGGAGGTCAGCGTCAACGTCTTCGTGCTGGCCGCCACCCTGGTGCTGATCAGCATCAACTTCTTCAACGTCAGGCACTACGGCGAGTTCGAGTTCTGGTTCGCGCTGATCAAGGTGGTGGCGATCATCTGCTTCCTGGCGGTCTGTACCCTGGCCGTGCTCAGCCTGTGGCCGACCGGCGAGACGCGCGGCTTCAGCAACCTCACCGCCCAGGGCTTCATGCCCAACGGTATCGAGTCGGTGGTGGTGGCCATCCTCGGCGTGATGTTCGCCTTCCTGGGCGCCGAGATCGTCACCATCGCCGCCTCGGAAGCCAAGGATCCGGCCAACCAGATCGTCAAGGCGACCAACTCGGTGGTCTGGCGGGTGTGCCTGTTCTATATCGGCTCGATCTTCCTGATCGTCTGCCTGGTGCCCTGGAACGACCCGCTGATGGCGCAGTCCGGCTACGGCTCCTACCGCCGTACCCTGGAGCTGCTGGGCATTCCCTACGCCGAGCTGGTGATGAACTTCGTGGTGCTGACCTCGGTGAGCAGCTGCATGATCTCGGCGCACTACACCGCCTCGCGCATGCTGTTCTCGCTGTCCACCCGTGGCGACGCGCCGCGCTTCCTGAAGATCACCCGTACCGGGACCGGCGTGCCGGTGTTCGCGATCATCGCCTCCTGCTCGGTGGCCATCTTCGTGGCGCTGATCAACTTCAGCGAAACCCTGCGCCCCAAGGACGTGCTCGACACCCTGATGAACACCACCGGCATGATCGCCCTCTTGGTGTACCTGGTGATCGCCTTCTCGCAACTGAAGATGCGCCGCAAGCTGGAAGCCGAGGGCAAGGACATCCGCCTGAAAATGTGGCTGTTCCCCTGGCTGACCTACCTGGTGATCCTGTTCATCGTTGGCTCCCTGGTGACCATGGCGTTCGTCGAGGAATACCAGGTGCTGGTCATCTCCACCGGCGCGGCCGCGGCTGTGGTGGTGGCGCTGGGTGGGCTGGTGCACAAGCGCGCAGCGAAGAAGCTCGCACGCTGATCGCAAATCCGTGATCGAAAAAAGGGGCACACCTGCAGAGGTGCGCCCCTTTTTAATGGTTCTTCGCAGAGTCTCGGGAAGGTCAGTCTTGGCGCCGGACTGGCAAGTTTGTGTGAGTGCGTGGGTGCTTTCGGCGCTCAAGCTGCTTACGTCGGTTTGCTGACATCTCCCGTTTCGCCCTGTCGGGCGAGTCACTTTTGAGGGCAAAAGTAACCAAAACCCTCCGCCCGATCATCCGGCCCCGGCTACGCCGGGGTTCGCTCACTCCATCGCCGTTCCAGAGGCCCGCCGCGAAGGGCCATCCATGGCCCATCGCGGCTCTCGCGGCATCCATGCCGCTCAACCTCTTCCACAACGATTCCATTCGCCCTCCTGGACGGGCTCTGCCCGCCCCCCTGAACCGGAGGCAATTCACGGAGCTTTGGGTGCTTGAACATGGGGTCAGCCTTGGGCTGACCTGGATGCTATCCCGCATCCCAAAAAGCATGCCCGGTCGTGCAGGCGCGCGAATATCCCCTTCAGGAGGGTGAGTGGAATCGTTGTGTAGAGGGGCGAGCGGCATGGATGCCGCGAGAGGCTTAAAGGGCCAGGGACGGCCCTTGTAAGCCGACCCTCGGAGCAACGATGGAGCGAACGAACCCCGGCGCAGCCGGGGCCGGATGATGGGGTGCGCTTTCTTTTGCTTACTTTTCTTTGCGCACTTCAAAGAAAAGTGAGTCGCCCGAGGGGGCGAAACAGGGAGCATCTGCACACACCGCAGCGGCGTCTACAACATCAAGCAAGCCAACACATTAAGTTGCCAGTCCGGTGTCAACCAAACATTCCCTCTACAATGGGAACAAGCTTTTTAATGCCTGTCGACAGGCCCCTCAGTGCGAGTGCCGAGGCATGCCGCCGCTGCGCGCGATGATGCGCATGTGCAGGGTGGCCGGCTCCAGACAGCCGCCGGTGGAGAGCTGGCCGACCAGCTGGCGGTACAGCTCCTGCCAAGGGGTTTGCGAGGCCGGGTAGCTGGGCTTCCAGGCGGCGCGGCGACGCTGCATCTCCTCGTCGTCGATCAGCAGGTTCACCGAACGGGCGTTGAGGTCGACGCGCAGCACGTCGTTGGTCTGCAGCAGCGCCAGGCCACCGCCCACCGCCGCTTCCGGCGACATGTTGAGAATCGACGGGCTGGCCGAGGTGCCGCTCTGCCGGCCATCGCCCAGGCACGGCAGGGAGGTCACGCCCTGTTTGATCAGCGCCGCCGGCGGGTCCATGTTGACCACTTCCGCGCTGCCCGGATAACCCACCGGGCCGGCGCCACGCACCACCAGGATGCAGCGCTCGTCGATGTCCAGGGCCGGGTCGTTGATGCGCGCGTGGTAATCCTCCGGGCCCTCGAAGACGATGGCCCGCGCTTCGAAGCAATTCTCCTTGCCGGGCTCGGCCAGATAGGTCTTGCGGAAGGCTTCGCCGACCACCGACATCTTCATGATCGCGCTGTCGAAGAAGTTGCCGCTGAGCACGATGAAACCGGCGCTGTGCTTGAGTGGCTCGTCGTAGGGCAGGATCACCTCGCGGTTACCGGTCACTTGGCCTGCAACGATCTCACCGATGCGCCGGCCGCTGACCGTCATGCAGTCTTCGTGCAGGCGCCCGGCCTTTTGCAGCTCGTGCATCACCGCCGGCACGCCACCGGCGTGGTGGAAGCCTTCGCCCAGGTATTTGCCGGCCGGCATGCAGTTGACCAGCAGCGGTACGCTCTCGCCGATGCGTTGCCAGTCTTCCAGGCTCAGCTCGATGCCCATGTGCCGGGCGATGGCGATCAGGTGCGGCGGGCAGTTGCTCGACGCGCCGAGGGCCGAGGCCACCGCGATGGCGTTCTCGAAGGCTTCGCGGGTCATGATTTGCGAGGGGCGCACGTCCTGCATCACCAGTTCGCAGATGCGCTTGCCGGTGGCATAGGCCATCTGCCCGCGCTCGCGGTAGGGCGCAGGAATGCTCGCGCAGCCGGTCAGCGACATGCCCAGTGCTTCGGCCAGGGCGTTCATCGACAGGGCGGTGCCCATGGTGTTGCAGTGGCCCACCGACGGCGAGGCGGCGGTGGTCATCTCCATAAAGCCTTCGTAGTCGATCTCGCCGGCGGCCATCAGCTTGCGCGCGTGCCAGAGCACGGTGCCCGAGCCGATCAGCTCGCCCTTGTGGTGGCCGTCGAGCATCGGCCCGCCGGACAGCACGATGGCCGGCAGGTCGGTGGTGGCCGCGGCCATCAGGCAGGCCGGCGTGGTCTTGTCGCAGCCGGTGGTCAGCACCACGCCGTCCAGCGGGTAGCCGTGGAGGATTTCCACCAGGCCCAGGTAGGCCAGGTTGCGATCCAGGGCGGCGGTGGGGCGGCGGCTCTGCTCGGCGATGGGGTGCACCGGAAATTCCATGGGAATGCCGCCGGCATCGCGGATGCCGGCCTTGACCCGCTGGGCCAGCTCCAGGTGATGGCGGTTGCAGGGCGTCAGGTCGCTGCCGGTCTGGGCGATGCCGATGATCGGCCGGCCCGACTGCAGCTCGGCGCGGGTCAGCCCGTAGTTCATGTAGCGCTCGACGTAGATGGCGGTCATGTCGGCGTGGTCGGGATCATCGAACCACTGCTGGCTGCGCAGGGGGCGTTTGGGGTCGGTCATGATTCGTTTCTCTTGTTCTTGAATGAATCGCGTGGCGCTGGATACAGCGATGATCAGTCCAGCAGGCCGCGGGCGCTGAGGTTCTTCAGCAGCGCCGTAATGCCAAAGGTCCAGGGGGCGGCCTTGTCGCTGGTGGTGACCTGGTTGTGCAGGGCGCCGAGGCGCGGGCTGCTGATGCTCACGCGGTCGCCGATTTTATGGGTGAAGCCGCTACCGGGGTGGTCGCGGTCCTCGGTGGGCGCGAACAGGGTGCCGAGGAACAGCAGGAAACCGTCCGGATACTGGTGCGAGGCGTTGAGCGTCTGGCTCGCCAGGTTCTGCGGGTCGCGGCTGATCTGATCCATGGAGCTGGAGCCGGTGAGCCGGTAGCCGTCGCTGCCTTCCACCTGCAGCTCGACCACGCAGTTGCGCACCGCATCGAGGTCGAAATGTTCGTCGAACAGGCGGATGAACGGGCCGATGGCGCAGGAGGCGTTGTTGTCCTTGGCCTTGCTGAGCAGCAGAGCACTGCGGCCTTCCACGTCGCGCAGGTTGACGTCGTTGCCCAGGGCCGCGCCATGGATCTGCCCGCGGCTGTTGACCGCCAGTACCACTTCCGGCTCCGGGTTGTTCCACTGCGAGATCGGGTGGATGCCGATCTCGCTGGCGCTGCCCACCGCGGCCAGAATCGGCGCCTTGGTGAAGATCTCCGCGTCCGGGCCGATGCCGACTTCCAGGTATTGCGACCACATGTTCTGCTCGATCAGCAGCTCCTTGAGGCGCATCGCCTGGGGCGAGCCGGGCTGCACGGCGCGCAGGTTGTCGCCGATGGCTTCGCGCACGATGGCCCGCACGCTCTGCGCCTTGGCGGCGTCGCCGGCGGCTTTTTCCTCGATCACCCGCTCGATCATGCTGGCGGCGAAGGTCACCCCGGCGGCCTTGATCACCTGCAGGTCGGCGGGCGCCAGCAGATACGCCTGGCTCTGGTCGGCGTGGGCGCCGGTGTTGGCCAGCAGCGCCTCGATGCTGCCGACGAAGGTGCCGGGCGTTTCGCGCACCGCCTGCAGCGGATCATCGAGTTCCAGCAACTGGCTGAGGGTGGCGAAGCGGGCGGACAGATCGAACACGCCGTCGGCGCGCAGCACGATGGGCGAGGGGCCGGCGATGGCGCCGGGAACCCAGGCGCGGCCGATCAGCGTGGCCGTGGCCGCGTCGGCGGGCAGGGTGTTTTCAGGGGTCAGGCGGATCGACATGGCGATGAATTCCGGGGTGCATGAAAGCTGCAAGCTAGGCGGCAATGTGGATAAACTCCAATGGCATATTTTCAATTATCAATAACCTGGCGTTATTGAATGCCTGGAGCTGCCCATGTCGGATCTGTCGTTCTCGAGCTTCTGCAACTGGCTGAAATTCCGTCACCTGACGCTCCTCGACACCCTGGGTCGCACCCGCAACATGCACCTGGCGGCGCAGCAGATGAACCTCAGCCAGCCGGCACTGAGCAAGATGCTCAAGGAGATCGAGAGCCTGCTCGGCTTCGCCGTGTTCGAGCGCCTGCCGCGCAGCATGCAACCCACGCCGCTGGGCGCCCAGGTGCTGCGCTATGCGCACCTGGCGCTCAACGACGCGCGCACCTTCGTCGAGCAGATCAACAACCTCAGCGCCGGCGGCCATGGTCACCTCAAGGTCGGCGGCATCTTCGCGGCCACGGCGGTGGCGCTGCCCGAGGCCATCGTGCAGATCAAGCAGCGCTGGCCGCTGCTGGCCATCGAAGTGGTCGAGCAGACCAGCGACCACCTGATGGAAATGCTCGAGGAGCGCAACCTGGACCTGGCCATCGGCCGTTTCACCGAGCAGAGCCAGCAGCAGCGCTATGACTTCCAGCCTCTGGCGCCGGAGCCGTTCTGCATCGTGGTGAACAGCCGTCACCCGCTGTGCGAGGCCGGGCCCATGACCCTGGAGCAACTGGTGACCTGGCCGTGGATTCTCTATCCCAAGGGCACGCCGATCCGTGGGCGCATGGAAGAGGTGTTCGCCAAGGCGCGGGTGGAGGTGCCGCGCAACACCATCGACACCATCTCCATGCAGACGTTTCTCAAGGTGCTGCAGGGCGGCTCGATGATCGGCATGCTGCCCGAAGCCATGGTGCTCGAGCACCTGGAAAGCGGCCTGTTGAAGAAGCTCGACACACCGTTCTACCTGCTGCCCCAGGACTACGGGATTCTCACCCGCAAGGGCGATCAGCTGCTGGGCCCGGCCCGGGAGTTCGCCGACATCCTGCTCGCCAATGCGCAGCGCGAGCGTGACTGATTCGATAACGCAACGTTATCGATTAATCAGCAAATGCCATTGGGATTGAATCGATCTGCGGCATAGATTACCGGCCATCGTCACCACGGTCGGGTAAGCGCCATGGCCGTTGATTCCCCGAAGCGCTGCGCCATAGGGCGCACGACTGCCTGCCGGGGCGGCCCACTTACCAGCCAGGGAGCTTTATCTGCCGTAACCGCAGTGTCGCCAGGCGCCGCCCGGCGAAGCCCAACTCAATAAAAACAATCAGGCATGCACGCATGCCCAAGGGTCATCACCATGCAACCACGTATCGAGCCATCGGCCGCGCCGGCGCGCGACCACGACAGGACCTTCGAGGATCGCACCTACCGCAAGGTGATCCTGCGCATCCTGCCCATCCTGCTGCTGTGCTACATGGCGGCCTACCTCGACCGGGTCAATATCGGCTTCGCCAAGCTGGATATGCTCGAAGACCTGCAGTTCAGCAACACCGTCTATGCCCTGGGCGCGAGCATGTTCTTCTGGGGCTACTTCCTGTTCGAGGTGCCGAGCAACCTGCTGCTGCACCGCCTCGGCGCGCGCTTCTGGATCGCCCGCATCATGCTCACCTGGGCGCTGGTGTCGATGGCCGTGGCCTTCACCGTACCGCTGGCGCAGTTCTTCGGCATCCAGTCGAGCACCATGTTCTACACCCTGCGTTTCCTGCTCGGCATCTGTGAAGCCGGTTTCTTCCCGGGCGTGATTCTGTACCTCAACTACTGGTTCCCGACCCACCGACAGAGCCGCGTGATGTCCGGCTTCCTGCTGGCGCTGCCGATCAGCCTGGTCATCGGCGGCATGCTGTCCGGTTGGCTGATGACCGCCATGCAGGGCGTGCACGGGCTGTCCGGCTGGCAGTGGATGCTGCTGATCGAAGGCCTGCCGTCGATCGTCATGGCGGTGGTGGTGATCGTCTGCCTGTGCGACAACATCGACAAGGCCAAGTGGCTGTCCGCCGCCGAGAAGACCCTGCTCAAGGCCAACCTGCAGCAGGACAACAGTGGCAAGGCCTCGCGCCTCAGTGAAGCCTTCCTCAACCCGCGCGTGTGGCTGCTGGTGCTGATCCTGCTGACCTTCAACACCGGCTTCTACGGGCTGGCGTTCTGGATGCCGTCGATCATCAAGAGCGCCGGTATCACCAGCAGCCTGCACATCGGCCTGCTGACCGCCATTCCCTACGGCGTGGCCGCGGTGGCGATGCTGCTCAACGCACGGCATTCCAACCGCACCGGCGAGCGCCGTCTGCATGCGGCGATTCCGGCCTTCATCGGCGGCGTCGGGCTGATGCTCAGCGCCTACTTCGCCCACAACATCGTGCTCTCGGTACTGTTCCTGAGCGTCGCCGCCTCCGGCATTCTCAGCCTGATGCCGATCTACTGGACGCTGCCCGGCACCGTGCTGTCCGGCATCGCCGCAGCGGCCGGCATCGGCATCATCAACTCGTTCGGCAACCTGTCCGGCTTCACCGGCTCGATGATCACCGCCATGGCGGAAACCATGACCGGCGACATCAACAACGGCACCTACGTGCTGGCCGCCTGCCTGTTCGTCAGCGGCGCGCTGATCATGGCCATCCCGCGCAGCATGCTCGGCACGCCCAGCCGCACGCCGGTCGCCACGCCTCCCGGCAGCCTGACCCTGGAGAAAGCATGAGCGAGATGCACGGCAAACGTGTGCTGATCACCGCCGCCGGCCAGGGCATCGGCCTGGCCAGCGCCCGGGCCTTCGCGGCCGCGGGTGCCGAGGTGATCGCCACCGATATCGCGATTGGCGCATTGCAGGATGAGCCGGGCCTCACCGCCCTGCAACTGGACGTCACCTCGGCCCAGGCCATCGCCGCCCTCAGTGAACAGATCGGCGCGGTGGACGTGCTGTTCAACTGCGCGGGCTACGTGCACGCCGGCAGCATTCTGGACTGCGACGAAGCGGCCTGGGAGCGCTCCCTGCAGCTCAACGTCACCGCCATGTACCGGATGATTCGCGCCACGCTGCCGGGCATGCTGGCCCACGGCGGCGGTTCGATCATCAACATGGCCTCGGTGGCGTCGAGCATCAAGGGCGTGCCCAACCGCTGCGCCTATACCGCCAGCAAGGCCGCGGTGGTCGGCCTGACCAAGTCGGTGGCCGCCGACTACATCGCCCAGGGCATTCGCTGCAATGCCATCTGCCCGGGCACCGTCGACTCGCCCTCGCTGCGCGCGCGCATCGCCGAACAGGCGGCGCAGCAGGGCGTGGCCGAGGAGCAGGTGTACGGCCAGTTCGTCGCCCGCCAGCCCATGGGGCGCATCGGCAGCGCCGAGGAAATCGCCCGGCTGGTGCTTTACCTCGGCTCCGACGCGTCTTCATACACTACCGGTGCGCTGCATGTGATCGATGGCGGCATGAGCATCTGATCGTCTTGAACCTGAACAAGGACCCCACATGAAACTGCTACGTTACGGCGCCAAGGGCGCGGAAAAGCCAGGCCTGCTGGACGCCGACAATCAGATTCGTGACCTCTCCGGGCATGTGGCCGACATCGCCGGCGACGTGCTGACGCCGGCGGGCCTCGCCGCGCTGGCGCAGATCGACCCGGCCAGCCTGCCGGTCGTGGCCGGCAACCCGCGGATCGGCGCCTGCGTCGGCCAGGTCGGCAAGTTCGTGTGCATCGGCCTCAACTACGCCGACCACGCCGCCGAGTCGGGGATGGACGTGCCAGAGGAGCCGATCATCTTCAACAAATGGACCAGCGCCATCTGCGGCCCCAACGACGCCGTCGAGATTCCCCGCGGGTCGACCAAGACCGACTGGGAGGTCGAGTTGGGCGTAGTGATCGGCAAGGGAGGGCGCTACATCGACGAAGCCAACGCCATGGACCACGTCGCCGGTTACTGCGTGATCAACGACGTGTCCGAGCGTGAGTGGCAGCTCGAGCGCGGCGGCAGCTGGGACAAGGGCAAGGGCTTCGACACCTTCGGCCCGCTCGGCCCCTGGCTGGTGACCCGCGACGAAATCGCCGACCCGCACAATCTGGACATGTGGCTGGAGGTCGACGGCCACCGCTACCAGCAGGGCAACACGCGCACGCTGATCTTCAACGTGCCGCAACTGATCGCCTACCTGAGCCGCTGCATGAGCCTGCAGCCGGGCGACGTGATCTCCACCGGCACGCCGCCGGGAGTGGGCCTGGGCATCAAGCCCAACCCGGTATTCCTGCGCGCCGGGCAGACCATCAGGCTGGGCATTGCCGGGCTCGGTGAACAGCAGCAGGTCACGGTGCAGGCTGACTGAGTCAGAGACCAAAAAAGGGGCCGCGAGGCCCCTTTCTTTTTGGCTCCTCAGGCTGAGGCTTAGCGCGCGGCCCAGCCATTGAAGCGTTCCTCCAGTTCCTCGCCATGGTCGATCCAGAACTCGGCGTTGACCAGTTGCGCGCCGGCCATGTTGGCCTCGGCGGTCGGCAGTTGCGCCTGCACATCGGCGGGCAGTTGCGGCAGCGTCTCCTTGTGCACCGGGCCGTAGGGGATCTGGCTGGAGAACACCTTTTGGGTGTCCGCCTGGCTGGCGAACTTGATGAAGCGCTCGGCCAGTGCCTTGTTCGGGCTGCCCTTGACGATGGCCCAGTGCTCGGGGTCGTACAGGCTGCCGTTCCAGGAAATCTTCAGGTTGGCGCCTTCCTTCTGGGCCACGCCGATGCGCCCGTTGTAGGCGGCGGACAGGGTCACGTCGCCGGCCAGCAGCCATTGCGGCGGCTGGGCGCCGGCTTCCCACCACTGGATCGAACCCTTGATGGCGTCCAGCTTCTTGAAGGCGCGGTCGACGCCTTCCGGTGTGCCGAGCACCTTGTACAGCTCCTCGCGGCTTACGCCGTCGGCCAGCAGGGCGGCTTCCAGGCTGTACTTGGCGCTCTTGCGCAGGCCACGCTTGCCGGGGAATTTCTCCAGGTCCCAGAAATCGGCCCAGGAGGTGGGGGCGGTTTTCAGCTTGTCGCCGTTGTAGGCCATCACCATCGACCACACGTAGGTGGCCACGCCGCATTCACTGATGGTGCCGGGAATGTACTGGCTGGCATCGCCGAGAATGGCCGGGTCGATACGCTCGAACAGCCCCTCTTCACAGCCGCGCTGCAGCTCCGGGCTTTCCACCTCGACCACGTCCCAGGTCACCTGGCCGACATCGACCATGGCTTTGACCTTGGACAGCTCGCCGTTGTATTCGCCGGCGACCACTCGGGCGGCGCCACTCTGCTCGAAGGGTTTGAAGTAGGCGGCGGTCTGCGCGACCTTGGTGGCACCGCCGAAGGAAATCACCGTGAGGCTGTCGTCGGCCAGTGCAGCGCTGCTGGCGCCGGCCAGCAGGGACAGGCCGATGGCGGCGTGGATGGATGGACGCAAGTGCTTGAACATGAAAACTCCCTCGCTGTTTTTTCGTTGTATTCGGAACAGGGGCAGTAGGGCCGAAGCGGCGAAGCGGCGCGTTGTGTCACGCGTCAGCGGGATCGTTGTTGTTGTGCCGCACGGTGTGCTTGCCGGGCGGGAACTGTCGTTCAGCTGAGGGCCATGGTGCGTCAGTCGGGCCAGAACGAAAATTAGTAAAAATATGCTCGGGACTTACGAAAAACCTTTGCAAGGCAATGCCACGCCAAGGCGCGTTGTTGAAGTAAGGTACAGGCAGTAATTGCGGCGAGATCGACACGTGGCTTCCTATACCCTGCGGCAACTCAAGTACTTCGTCACCACGGTGGAAGCGGGCAGCGTGGCCGAGGCCTCGCGCCAGCTGTACATCGCCCAGCCGTCCATCTCCACGGCGATCAAGGGGCTGGAGGAGAGCTTTGGCGTGCAGTTGTTCATCCGTCATCATGCCCAGGGCGTGTCGCTGACGCCCAGCGGCGCGCGCTTCTACGAGAAGGCCCAGCAACTGCTGCGCATGGCCCGCGAGTTCGAGCAGAACGCCCTGGCCGACAACGACATCGTTGCCGGGCAGATCGATATCGGCTGCTTCGAAACCGTGGCGCCGCTCTACCTGCCGCAACTGATCGCCGGCTTTCGCGAACGTTATCCGGGGGTGGATATCCGCATCCGCGATGGTGAGCAGCAGGAACTGGTGCAGGGTCTCACCGCCGGGGCGTTCGACCTGGCGTTTCTCTACGAGCATGACCTCGATGGCACCATCGCCACCGAACCCTTGATGCCGCCGCAGAAGCCTTACGTGCTGTTGCCCGAGAAGCATCGCTTCGCCGGCCAGGCCCAGGTGTCGCTGCGCGACCTGTGCCTGGAACCGATGATCCTGCTCGACGTGCCGCCCAGCCGCACCTACTTCGTCAGCCTGTTCCACGAACTGGGGCTGACCCCCAATATCGTCTTCAGCTCGCCGTCGATCGAGATGGTACGCGGCATGGTCGGCCAGGGCTTCGGCTTCTCCCTGCTGGTCACCAAGCCGCACTCCGAATGCACCTACGATGGCAAGCGCGTGGTCACCCTGGATATCGCCGAGCCCGTCGCCACCTCCGGGCTGGTGGCGGCGCGGCTCAAGCGTGGGCAGTTGACCAAACCGGCGCAGCTGTTCGTGGATTTCTGCAAGGCGCACCTGGCGCATCTGTAAGCGCGGTTGCGGCGTTGTGCGCCTGGCAGAGCCGGGCAGTCCGCTAACGCTGATGGCCAAATTCAATGACTGGCGAGTACCAACTCCTGCAAACGCCTGCCATCGATGGCTCGGCAGATGCCTTCGGGCTTCTGCATCGGCGCGTCCTCGGCGGCGAGCATGGCGTTGAGCACCGCCTCGTCGGTAGCCTGCACGGCGGCCAGATACAGGGCGTCGAAACATTCGTCGTTGAGGTAGTCGAGGTTAAGGCGGGTTTGCGACACCTGCGGCAAGGGCCGTGGATTGGCCACGCTGAAGGCCAGGAAGATATCGCCGGAGTTGTTGCCCCCCGGCGTGCCGGCCAGGGCGATGCCGAGGCCGGCGCGCTGCGCCAGGCGTTTGAGCTGGTGCGGCAGCAGCGGCGCGTCGGTGGCGAGGATGACGATGATCGAGCCGCGCTCGCGCTCCAGCCCGGTTGGTAGCTCGTCTTCCAGACGCTCGCCGACGGGCACGCCGCATACCTTGAGCCAGGCGCGCTGGCCATGGTTGGCCTGCACCAGGGCACCGAGGGTGTAGGTCTGGCCGTCGACTTCGACAAGGCGCGAGGCGCTGCCGGTGCCGCCCTTGTAGCCGTAGCAGATCATGCCGTTGCCGCCGCCGACGTTGCCCTCGGCGATGGCGCCGCCCGTTGCCGCATCGAGCGCGGCCAGTGCATCGGCCTCGCAGACGTGCTGGCCATTGATGTCGTTGATCACCCCGTCATAGGTCTCGGCCACCACCGGCATGGCCCACAGGTGCTCGCGTTGCCAGGCATCGGCGTACTGCTGGATGGTCCAGCGCGCGGCGGCATGGTGGACGATGCCGACGCTGTGCGAGTTGGTGATGCACAGCGGGCCGACGAAGTAGCCGCCGTGTTCGATCCAGTGGGTGCCGGTCATCTCGCCATTGCCGTTGAGCGCATGGAAGCCCGCCCACACCGGCTGCGGCTCGCTATCGCGGCCGCGTGGCAGGATGGCGGTGACCCCGGTCTGGATGCGTCGGCCGTTGGCGGCCACGCCGTTGAGCGTGCGATAGCCGACCAGCACGCCGGGCACGTCGGTGATGGCGTTGTAAGGGCCGGGCGTGCCGGGCAGCGGCAGGCAGAGTTCGCGGGCGCGCGGTTTAGCCATGGGCGTCATCCTTGGAAGTGGCGGGCTTGCGGTTGCGCAGGTACAGGCCGAGGGCGGCGATCAGCAGCGAGGCGATCAGCAGCAGGGTGGCGATGGCGTTGATCTCCGGCTTGATGCCGCGGCGGATCATGCCGTAGATGAACACCGGCAGCGTGGTGGAATCGACCCCGGCGATGAAGTAGGTGATCACCAGGTCGTCCATCGAGATGATGAACGCCAGCAGCGCGCCGCCGATAACGCCGGGCAGGATCTGCGGCAGGGTCACGCGGCGGAAGGTGGTCCAGGGCGAGGCGCCGAGATCGGCCGAGGCTTCCTCCAGGCGCGTGTCCATGCCGGCCAGGCGTGCGCTGACGATCAGGAACACGTAGCTGATCAGGAAGGTGCAGTGGCCGATGATGATCGAGCCCTTGCCCAGCGGCATGCCGACGCCGACGAAGAAGATCAGCAGGGCGATGCCGAGCACGATATCGGGCATCAGCATCGGCATGAACAACAGCACCCGGTAGAACTTCTGCAGGCGGAAGCGATAGCGCGCAATCGCCAGCGCGGTGAGCGTGCCGATCACGGTAGAGATCGCCGTGGTGGTCAGCGCTACCACCAGGCTGGTGCGCAGCGCAGCCAGCAACTGGTCGGTGGACTCGACGTACAGCGCGTTCTCGCTGAGGTTGGTGGACAGGCCGAACAGCGAGCGATACCAGTCCAGGCTGAAGCCGTCCCAGATCATCATGTTGATCGGGTTGCTGTTGAACGAGTAGGCGACGATCAGGCCGATCGGCAGGTACAGGAAGACGAAGAAGGCCAGGCTGTAGCCGCCCAGCAGACGGCGCCCAAGGTTGGCGAGCAAGGCGTTCATCGGCTGGCCTCCTGTGCGCTGTTGCGCCCCTGCGCCAGGACGTAGAGCACCAGGCACACCAGCACCGCGGCCATCAGCAGCATCGCCAGGGCGGCGCCGAACGGCCAGTTGCGCGCGGCGAGGAACTGCTGCTCGACCAGGCTGCCGATCATCAGCACGCGCGCGCCACCGAGCAGCGACGGCACGATGAAGTTACCCAGGCTGGGAATGAACACGATGATCGAGCCGGCGGCGATGCCCGGCAGGGTCAGCGGGAAGATCACCTTCCAGAAGCTCTGCCAGCGGCTCGCGCCGAGGTCGGCCGAGGCTTCCAGCAGGCGTTTGTCGAGCTTCTCGACGCTGGCGTAGACGGGCATGAACATGAACGGGATGAAGATGTAGGTCATGCCGATCAACACCGCGGTCTCGGTGTAGATAAGTTCCACCGGGTTGTAGAGGTCCAGCGCCGCCAGCGCGGTGTTGATCACGCCACTGGGACGCAGGATCAGCAGCCAGGCGTAGAGGCGCACGATCAGGCTGGTGAAGAACGGCAGGGTGATCAGGAACAGGCAGAAGTTGCGCATCCGCTCGGGCTGGCGGGCCACCCAGAAGGCCGCCGGGTAGCACAGCGCCAGGGTCGCCAGCACGGTCAGCGCGGCCAGCTTGAACGAGCGCAGGATGATTTCCAGGTAGACCGGATCGAAGTCCTCATTGGTGCCATCGGCCCAGCCCAGCACGCGGCCGAAGTTGTCCGGGTAGAAGCTCCACTCGACGCCGCCGTAGAGCCCCGGTTCCAGCAGGCTGTAGACCGCCATGATGGCCAGCGGGGCAAGGAAGAACAGGGCGATGATCAGCGTTACCGGGGTCAGCAGGCCGACCAGGCGCAGGCGCTCGTGTATTAGCATCAGGCACCTCCGGGGATCAGGTGCGCGGCCTGAAGGCCGTACCAGAGCTGCACGTTGTCGCCGGTGCGCAGGCGTTGCGGCGTGGCGTCACGCAACACCGCCTTGACCAGGCGCCCGTGGCTGGTGCGCAGCAGCAGCTCGAAATCCTTGCCGATAAACAGCAGTTGCTCCAGGCACCCTTCCAGCGCGGCGAAGCCCTCGCCGGGGCAGTGCAGGTGGAACTGCTCGGGGCGCAGCATAAGCTGGGCGTGCTGGCCGACATGCAGGTCGGGATGGCACGCCTGCAACAGGTCGCCCCCGCTGTCGAGCAGGTAGGCGATGCCGTCGTCGACCGAGCCGACGTGCACGTCGAACAGGTTGCTCTCGCCGATGAAACCGGCGACGAAGGCGTTGGCCGGGCGATGGTAGATCTCCGCCGGAGCGCCGATCTGCTGGATATGGCCGCCATTGAGCACGACGATGCGGTCGCTCATGGTCAGCGCTTCTTCCTGGTCGTGGGTGACGAACACGAAGGCGATGCCCAGCTCGTGCTGCAGGTTCTTCAACTCGCGCTGCATGGCCTGGCGCAACTGGCGGTCGAGGGCCGACAGCGGCTCGTCGAGCAACAGCAGCGCCGGGCGGTCGACGATGGCGCGGGCCAGCGCCACGCGCTGCTGCTGGCCGCCGGAGAGCTGGCCGGGCTTGCGCCGCTCCATGCCGGCCAGGCCGACCATCTCCAATGCCTGCCCCACGCGCTGGCGTTTCTCGGCCTTGGCCACGCCGCGCACGTCCAGGGCATAGCCGACGTTGTCGCCGATGCTCATGTGCGGGAACAACGCATAGCTCTGGAAGACCGTGTGCACCGGGCGACGGTGCGGTGGTACATGGTTCATCGACTGGCCCTGGATCAGCAAGTCGCCGCCATCCAGTCTCTCGAAGCCGCTGATGGTGCGCAGCAGCGTGGTCTTGCCGCAGCCGGATGGCCCCAGCAGGGTGACGAACTCGTTGGCGCCAACGGCCAGGTCGAGCCCGTCGAGGGCGCGTACCAGATGCCCCTCGGGGGCACGGTAGTGCTTTACCGCGCCACGGATCTCGACCACCGGCGCGGTGTGGGTGAAAGCGGTCATGGAGGACTCCACTGATATCGGAGTAATCGCGGCTGAAGCCGCTCCTACAGGGGCTTCAGCCGCGACCTAACTACATAGGCGGACTCAGTTGGCGGTACGCACGCGCGTCCACACCCGGTCGTATTGCCGCAGGCCCTTGCCGAGATCCTCGAAGATCTGCAGCTTGGCCATCACCTCGGCCGGCGGGTTGACCTGCGGGTTGTCACGCAACTCGGCCGGCAGCAGTTTCAGCGCCTCCTTGTTCGGCGTGCCGTTCATCTGCTGCGCGGTGTTCAGCGCGGCGATCTCCGGCTGCAGGAAGAAGCTCATGAAGCGCTTGGCGTTGGCCTTGTTCGGCGCGCTCTTGAGCACGCACATGTCCTCCTGGTACAGGGTCGCGCCCTCCTTGGGAATGACGTAGGCGAGGTTCTGCGGGTCCTGCTTCACGTACATCATGGCGCCGACGAAGTAGTGCGCGGCGGCGGCGTCGCCGGACTGCACCATCGGCACGCTGTCGTAGGTGAAGGCGGCGATCAGCGGCTTGCGCTCGATCAGCCAGTCGGCGGCCTGCTTGAGCTCGCCTGGCTCGGTGCTGTTGACCGACTTGCCGCCCTTGATCAGGCCGACGCCGAGGGTTTCGCGCATGTCGTCGAGCATGATCACCTTGTTGCCGGCCTTGGCCTCGGCGAAGAAATCGTCCCAGCTCTCGATCGGCTTGGAGACCTTGTTCTTGTTGTAGAGAATGCCCACGCTGCCCCAGGCGTAGGGCATGCAGTACTCGCCCTTGGGGTCGGACCTGGCGCGCAGAAAGGCCGGGTCGATGTTGGCGAAGGCGGCATCCTGGTTGATGTCGGTCTTCTCCAACAGACCAAGGGCGGCCATGGTGTCGTGCATGTGCACCGAGGGGAAAACGATGTCGTAGCCGCGGGCGCCGGCCTGCAGCTTGGCGAGCATCTCCTCGTTGCTGCCGTAGGTGTCGAGCGACACCTGGATGCCGGTCTCGGCGGTGAAGCGGGTCAGTACCTCGGGATTGATGTAGTCGCCCCAGTTGTACAGACGCAGTGTTTCGGCGGCCTGGACGGCACCGGTGACGAAGCTGCTGCCGAGAGCGACACACAGGGCGATATGACGCGATGTGAGCATATTCCTGTTCTCCACTGTTAGGGCCGCGCCGGGCGCGGCACTTGCTTATTGCGGCAGGAAGCGCGAGCGTCGACTGCGGGGCGGAAGGCTTCTGGCGGCTCTCTTCACCCAGGCAACGGCCAATCGGCGGCTCTTTGCGTTACGGCTGGAGAGTAGAGTATATTTATTCCAAAGATCAATATCCTGACATTTAAATGTCAGAACGATTTGGCATGAAAGGGAAACGAACATGCTCGATGGCAAGATGCACCACCTGGAAGGCAAGCTGACGCCGGCCGAGCGCACCCTGTGGGCCTACATCCAGGCCAACCTGGAAACCCTGGCGTTCGAGAACGGTGCCAGCCTGGCGGCCAAGAGCGGGGTCAGCCCCAATACCGTCAGCCGTTTCCTGCGCCGGCTTGGCTACAAGGGCCTGAAAAGCCTGAAGGACGAATTGCGCGACGAAGTGCGCGTGCAGTCGTTGCTCAATCCGGCGCTGATCGAACGGGTCGAGCAGCCGGAAGACCTGGTGGCCCACCTCAACGAGGAAATCGAAGCCCTGCGTGCGTTCGCCGAGCTGCTCGGCAGCCAGCACTGGCGTGACATCGTGGCGCGCGTGGGCGATGCCGAGCGGGTATTCGTCTGCGGCTTCCAGACCATTCGCGGGCTGGCCGAGGACTTCGCCAATCGCCTGGCCCTGGTGCGCTCGGGGGTGGAGTTTCTCGACCTCTACAGTGGCGTGCTGGGCCAGTGGCTGGACAGCCACAACCAGCGCTGCTGCGTGATCCTCATCGACATCGCGCCCTACGCCGACGCCGGTATCGCCTTCGCCAACAACTGCCTGCAGCAGAACACCGACCTGGTGGTGTTCACCGACGAATACGGCATCGCCAGGCATATCGACACGCCGCATATCGTCACCATGAAGACCAAGACCGGGCTGATCCTCGAATCCACCGGCGGCCTGACCAGCGCCCTGAACGTGCTGCTGCACTGCGTGGCCAGTGCCCGCAAGGATCAGCTCAAGGAGCGCCTCGGCGCCTATCGTGCGCGGGTGGAAAGCCTCAAGCTTTACCGCAGCTGAGGCGCACGGCTGTTCAGCCATTGGAGGTAGCCCGGGGCGAGCGTAGCGACACCCGGGAAAATGCCCTGGGTATCGCATTGCTCGACCCAGGCTTCGGATGGCGTTCAGCCCGGCTCGCAGAGGTAATCCGCTAACCGCTGGAGCAGCGCATCACAGCCTTGCAGCTGTTCCAGGCTGACGAACTCGTCGGGCTTGTGGCCCTGGTCCATGCTGCCGGGGCCGCAGACCACGGTGGGGATGCCGGCGCCGTCGAACAGGCCGCCTTCGGTGCCGAACGCCACGGTGCCGAAATCGTTCGAGCCGCAGAGCCTGGCCAGCAACCGCGCCGCCTCGCTGTCCGGTGGCGTGGCCAGCCCGGGGTAGGCGCTTAGGGGGTGCAGGTGGATATCGCTGGTGGCGCTCACCGCCTGCATCTTCGGCAGCAGCTGCTCGGCGGCGTAGCGCTGCAACTCGTCCGCCACGCTTTGCGCGTCGAAGCCCGGCAAGGCGCGCACCTCGAAATCGAATTCGCATTCCGCCGGCACGATATTCAGGGCGCGGCCGCCCTTGACCAGGCCGGTCTGCACGGTGGAAAAGGGCGGGTCGAAGCGTGGGTCGTGGTGCTCGGGTTGGGCCAGGCGCGCGCCGATGTCGCCCAGGTGGCCGATCAGCCGCGCCGCGTATTCGATGGCGTTCACGCCATAGGGCGCGTACGCCGAGTGGCAGGCGGCGCCGTGCACTTCGCAGCGCATCGCCAGCTTGCCCTTGTGGCCGAGCACGGGCTTGAGTTCGGTGGGTTCGCCGATCAGGCACAGGGTTGGCTTGTGCAGGCGCTTTTCCAGCTCGGCGAGCATCGAGCGCACGCCCAGGCAGCCGACTTCCTCGTCGTAGGAAAACGCCAGGTGCACCGGCACCTGCAGCGGGCGTTGCACCAGGCTCGGTACCGCCGCCAGCACACAGGCGATAAAGCCCTTCATGTCTGCGGTGCCGCGGCCGTACAGGCGCCCGTCGCGCTCGCTGAGCTGGAACGGCTCGACCGTCCAGGCCTGGCCGTCCACCGGCACCACGTCGGTATGCCCGGACAGCACCACGCCGCCGCGATCCTGCGGGCCGATGGTGGCGAACAGGTTGGCCTTGGTGCCTTCGGCGTTATGGAACAGCTCGCTGTCCACGCCAAAACCCGCCAGGTACTCGCGGATGAAGTCGATCAGCTCGAGGTTGGAATCCCGGCTGACCGTGGCAAAGCCGATCAGCCGCTCGAGCAGGGCGCGGCTGGTGGGCTCATTCATCACCCGGCACTCCGTAGCTTGGCGCGGCAGTCGGGTCGAGGGCGCGGGTCAGGTAATCCTGCAGCTGCGGCCGATAGGCTTGCCACAGGCCGTCGAGCTGGGCGATGGGATCTTCGTCCGCCCAGTCGACGCGCAGGTCGATGATCGGCCAGACCAGATCGCCCACCACCTTGAGCGCCGCCGAATGCACCGGGCCGGCCTCGCCGCCGGCGGCCATCGCCCCGTGCATGGCGGCGAGCAGGCGATCGGCCAGTTGCCCGCTGGCGCTTTCGAAGGCATCCACCATGGCCTGGATCACCGCCTCGCCCGCCAGCAGGTTGCCCGCCGCCACGCACTGCTCGCCGGCCACCGCGTTATACAGCCCCAACGCCTCCTTGCCGCTGAACAGGGCGGTGCGGCCCTGGCTGTCGATCACCGTCACCTGGCGATACTGGCTCCAGCCATTGGCACTCAGGGCGCGCTGCAGGGCATCGCCCGGTTCCAGCGCCTGCTGCTCGAGCAGGTCGAGAATCTGCGGGCCGAGGGCGGGCAGGGTGACGTTCTGGGTGGCCACCGCGCCGACGCCGGCCCGCAGCCAGGGGCAGCGCGCGCCGACGGCAATGCTCGACGAGCTGATGGCGATGCCCAGCTGGCCGGTGTCCGGGCAGCGCCCGACGATGGAAAAGGTCATGCACGCCTCCTTACTGGGCCGGCCAGTCGTCCGGGATCACCGCGATCACGTCGATCTCCATCAGCCACTGCGGCTGGCCGAGGGCCGAGACCACCAGCCCGGTGGAGATCGGGAACACGCCCTTGAGCCATTTGCCGACCTCCTTGTACACCGGCTCGCGGTAGCGCGGGTCGATGATGTAGGTGGTGGTCTTGACGATATGGGACAGGTCGCTGCCGGCTTCTTCGAGCAGCTGCTTGAGGTTCTTCATCGCCTGTTCGGTCTGCGCCTGCGGGTCGCCGAGGCCGACCAGGTTGCCGTCGAAATCGGTGCCGACCTGGCCACGCACGTACACCGTGTTCCCGGCACGCACGGCCTGGCAGAGGTCGTTGTCCAGGGCCTGGTTGGGGTAGGTGTCCTTGGTGTTGAACATGCGGATACGGGTATGGGTGGGCATCAGTTGACTCCCTGCAGGCGGGTGATGGTCGCGTCCGCGTGACGCTGTTCGGCATCGCGATAGGCGCTGTACTTGCGCTGTGTGGCGATATGGTCGGCAACGTGCTTGGCGTCGTGCCACACGCCCCAGATGAACGACGAGCCGCGGCGCGACAGCCACGGCAGGCCGAGGAAATAGATGCCCGGCTCGCGGGACACGCCGCGCTGGTGCTGGGGCTTGCCGTTGGCGTCGAAGGTGTCGGCTTCCAGCCAGCTGAAATCGGTGGCGAAACCGGTCGCCCAGATGATCGAGGTAACCCCGGCCGCGATCAGGTCCAGTTCGCGCAGCGGCTCGCTCATGCACGCCGGATCGGCCGGGATCACGCGCGCCTCGGGTTCTTCCGGCAGGTCCAGGCCGTTACGTTTCACATAGGCGTCCGCCGCATCGAGCAGCGCCAGGTAGTTCTCGTCGCCGCGGCGGATGTTGTCGGCCAGGTCGTCGGCGAACTGCACCACCCCGTCGTCGAACGAGCGGGTCAGGCCGACCAGGGTCATGCCCTGGTGGGCCAGGCGGCGGAAGTCGATGGTCTTGCCGCCATGGGCGCCGCTGACCGCGATGGTCACGTGCTCGCGGCCGGCCTTCGGCGTCTCCAGGTCCCATTCGCCGAGCACGCCGAGCCACCAGCAGAAATCCCGGTTGCGGTAGCTGCGCGGTGGCCGGTCGTGGGCGCCGACGGAGAGGTACACCTGGCGGCCGGACTGCATCAGCTCATCGGCGATCTGCGTGCCCGAGGAGCCGGCGCCCACCACCAGCACGGCGCCGGCGGGCAATTGCTGCGGGTTGCGGTAGTCGGCGGAGTGGATCTGCGTGAGGCGCGCATCCTGCGGGGCGATGGCCGGAATCACCGGGCGCTGGAAGGGGCCGGTGGCGGCCACCACGCGGTTGGCCTCGATCAAGCCCTCGGAGGTTTCCACGGTAAAGCCGGGGCGATTGGCGTTGCGACGAACCTTGTACACTTCCACGCCGGTGCGGATCGGCGCATCGAAGCGGCGCGCATAAGCTTCGAAGTAGGCGGCCACCTGTTCCTTGCCCGGAAAGGCGTCGTCGTCGATGTCGAATTCCAGGCCGGGGAAGCGGTCATGCCAGGCCGGGCCGTTGGCCACCAGCGAATCCCAGCGCATGCTGCGCCAGCGCTCGGCGATGCGTTCGCGTTCCAGCACCAGGTGCGGCACACCGAGTTTGGTCAGGTGCTCGCTCATCGCCACGCCGGCCTGGCCGGCGCCCACCACCAGGGTGTCTGTTCGGGTTGTTTCGACAGCCATCGTTGCGTCCCTCTGAAGGAGGCCGGGCGCCCTCGCCCAGGGATGGCCCTGGCCGGGCGCACGAGCCGTTCGTGCGTTGTGGCCATTGTGTTCAGAGGTGGGGGATAGCGAAATTAGCGTTTTTGTAGTCGTTGCCCAGCAAAAAGCTGGGCATCGCCACCGGGCGGATCAGGCGGGCTGTTCGCTCAGCTTCACGCGGTTGCGGCCTTCGCTCTTGGCGGCGTACAGGGCGACATCCGCGGCGGCGACCAGGTCGGCAGGCGTCTGCATCGTCTGCCCGGGCATGCACGAGGCGACGCCGACGCTCAGGGTCAGGGTGGCGTAGGGCGAGCCCTGGTTGGCGATCGCCAACGCTTCGACATCGGCGCGAATGCGTTCGGCAACCGCCATGGCCGAGGCGCTTTCGGCACCCGGCAGAATCAGCGCCAGCTCCTCCCCGCCGTAACGTGCGGTGGTGTCCGCGCTGCGCCGGGCATGCTGCTTGAGCACCGCGGCTACCTGTTTGAGCGCCTCGTCGCCGGCCGGGTGGCCGTACTGGTCGTTGAAACGCTTGAAATGGTCGACGTCCAGCAGCACGAACGACAGCGGTTGGCGCTGAGCGGCGGCGAACTGGAAGGCCGCGCGCAGCGCTTCGTCCAGGCGCCGGCGGTTGGCCAGGCCGGTCAGGGCATCCTCGCCAGCGATGATCTGCAGCGCGTGGTTGGCCAGCGCCAGGTCGCGGTGCATGCTCTGCAGACGCGCTTCCATCCGCCCCTGGCGACCCAGTGCGCGCCAGATCAGCCAGCCCATGGAGAGCAGGATCACCAGCACGCCGCCGCTCAGCGACCAGGTCTGCAGCGCACGGGTGCGCCAGGCGGCCATCGCCTGCTCCTCGCCCAGCGAGGCGCCTACCAGGATCGGGTATTCGGCGCTGGTATCGAAGCCGTAGATGCGCTTCACGCCGTCGATCATCGCCGTGAGCACCATGCTGCCGCGCTTCACCCCGTCTTCATTGACCGCGCGCAGCACCGGGCTGCGGGACATGTCCAGGCCAGCGTTCTGGGCGGATTCTCGCGACCTGACCAGCAGGGTGCCGTCACGCTTGACCATGCCGATCACGCCCTGGCTGCCGACATCGATGCTGCGGTAGAAGTCCACGAAGTGCTGGACCAGCAGGGTGGCCAGCACCACGCCACGAAACTCGCCGTTGGCGTCGCTCAGGCGCAGCGTCAGGGCAATCACCCAATCGCCACTCAGGCGGCTCTGGATGGGGGCGCCGATGTACAGGCCGGTCACCTGATCGGTGCTGTGTACCCTGAAGTAGTCGCGGTCCTGCGCCGTAAAACGGAGGGTGGCGTTGGGCACCGTGGTGAGCAGCGGGCGACCGCCGGCATCGAGTACGGTGAAGCCCTCCACGTCGGCCAGGATCGCCGACTGGGCGCGCGCCACCTCGAGCACTTCGTGCAGGTTCTCGGCGCCATAGCCGGAAATCTGCAGCTTGCGCTGGATGCCGATCAGCACCGTATGGGCATCACGGATGGTCGACTCCGCCTGCCGGGTCAGCGCCGCCGACAGGTTCTCCATATCGGCCACGTTCTGGCGCAGCGCCTCGCGCCTGTCCCACTCCACCTGCAGGTAGGTGAGCAGCAACACGGCCACACCCACCACACTGGTCATGATCGCGACCAGGCGTCTTAGGTGAGCGATCTTGGAGGTCTGACTCGTCAAGGTACGGGCCTGGCTAGGCTGATTGGGCCCGTATCGTCAGCGTGAGCGGGCACGGCGGATAGGAACGTCGTGCAAATTATGAACAAAGCGACGGGGGGATTGCACGTGGTTTTGCTGCGCGCGGGCACGCAATCGTTTGCCACCGGCAGTCTCCGTTCCGCCCTCCGAACAAGCCGCGGCGCATCGGATTGGCACTCGGCAGAGTGCATCGGTATACTCCGCCAGCCTTCTGGGGGCCTATAGCTCAGTTGGTTAGAGCAGAGGACTCATAATCCTTTGGTCCACGGTTCGAGTCCGTGTGGGCCCACCACCTCTAAAGCCGCGCATTGCGCGGCTTTGTCCGTCTGGATGCGGGATTACCGGCATTCTCCAGCGCTTCTACGCTCACAGCGCCCGGATGCTCAACGCCGGTCAACTGCCTCCTGAGCCTTCAGACTCTGTGCGTTCCTATCCTGTCAGGCCTCTGGAGTGAGCTGGCAAACGATAGCGGGCCCATAGACGATAGAAGGCCTGCACCCATTCACTGCTTTGGTCTTAGTCAACAGTGAACTTAACCACAGTAGGAAAATCTCCTCTGAGGCACACTATCCTGCTCCGATTTACAAGGATGTTTGAAATGGCTAAACCTGCCTCGCGCCTTAGCGATTTGAATGCATGCCCGCGCCCAGGGCATGGCACCAACCCAACCACCAGCGGCTCACCCGACGTGCTGATCAACAATCTACCCGCGTTGAGAGTCGGCGATAGTACCGCCTGCGGTGATACGGTGACCGAAGGCATCGCAAACATTCTGGTCAACGGCAAACCCATTGCCTTTTTAGGCAGCGCCACCGCTCACGGCGGGATCATCATCACCGGCTCGGGCGATGTCCTAGTTGGCACACAGTGGGGCAGTGCCCCGTTCGTCGCGCCTGAAATCCTGCCGAGGCACAGTGAGCAGTACCAACTGGTAGACAGCAATAGCGGTCAGCCTGTAGAGGATGCGCTCTACTGTGTGGAGTGCGCCGATGGCCAACGATTCGTGGGGTATACGAATGCTTACGGCAACACCGAGCGGGTATTCACCCAAGACCCGCAAGCCGTGACCGTTCGCTGGGGCCGAGACGCAGCCACCTACCTCAGGCAAAAGGGCATTAGCTTCTAAGGACAGATGCGATGACAGCACCCCACCAGGGCCAGACCAGCGCCCAACATGGAATACAGCAAATCCCGGTTGCTCTTCAGCAAGACTTCATTACCGTAGTCGGCGCCTCGCACATGACCCTGATGGAGAAGCTGCGTGGCCAGAAAGGCAACAAGATGCGCTTTATCAACCAGGGTATTCGGCAAATTCGCCACTACCCACCCGCAAGCGCAAACGACGCCATCCAGCGTATTTTTCTGATTTTCACCGATGACTACGAACGTTCCTTGCTCGATGCCGTAAAAGAGTTGGTTGAAACACGCTATGGCGCTAAATATCGCGAGCTGGACTCCATCGCCCACTTGATCGACTTCATCAACTTACGCATCAGCAAAAATCGCGAGATCAAGCAGCTCGACCTGTTTGCCCATGGTCTGGTGGGCGCCATCGAGTTTGGTTATGAGTTGGGCAAGGCCGACAGCTATCGTATGCGCGATGCTCAGGCCCGAATGCTCAACCCCGAAGCCTTCGACCTGAGGGCCAAGATCTACTCATACGCTTGCCGGACCGGCCTCGGCATCAATGCAGACGTCTATGTGGCTGAGGGTGAAGACCCATGTTACGAACAAAGCCTGGCTCAACTTATCGCCAACACGAGCAGGGCCACGGTGTGGGCGTTCCCACGGCGCAGCAACTATGACCAGACCTATGGAGATGCTAATGATCGGGCAGGGCTAACTAACGCCCGCAACAAAGTAAACGCCGACGCGCAGGCAATGAGAGCATACAGGCACAGGCTAAACGACTATCACAGACGTTTGGTCGCACACCGGCAGGCCAGCAATAATGCTAGCGCTCAGCTTCCGAATGAGCCCGCTCCCACACCACCTATCAAAACTGCCAGTAAGGAAGATGAGGCACTTACACGCCACGCCAATAGTCGTGATGAGTATGCTCAGTCCATCGGCTACCCATTGGATGCAGAGGGCGCGGTCCGCCCCGTGCGAGCTGGCGACTCACCCACTGGTGTGCCGGCCACTCTGTTGGAATACAAACCGCAATGAAGCGTGTGATATGGAGCATGGTCCTGCTCGCGAGCCTGGCGACCGGGTTCTATCTACATGCCAAGGAGGGCGAAATGCCCAAGAAAATCCAGATGTATTACGGTGGTTTTGAAATCGAAGAAATGTTCGACGCTAGCCAGTGGTTTCTTAGTGGTATGTACAAACCGCGCAATATCGAAGCAGATGGCAGCGCCAGCAATGTCACCATGCTGCGCAGTCAGCCTAAGCCCTTCACTCGCGAACAGGTGGCCGAGCTTCCTTATGCTGCAGCCGAGGCCTTTGACCAAGGCCATCTTGAGGGCATAGATACCCAAGCACTGATACTGAATCCTCCCGACCTCAGCCAGCGCATTCGCTATGCCTTCAGTGCATTCGCCGAACCCAACAAGCCCGAGGACTACTACTACCTCTATCTGGAGCTAGCGGGCAGACGCTTTGCCATCACGTTTTCGCGCGACGCCCAGACGGGCGGCAATCTCACCGGCAAGAGTGCCAAGGAAATAGTCGGCGATTACGCTTCGCAGGCCATACACCGGCAAGCCTTTGCCGAGATAGACGCGCGCGAACGTAAAGCGCGCTGACCGCACTCAGCACCATCACCCAGGGACAGGGCTCAGCATGAACAAACGCCGACTTACGCTGCTCGCTATCGCCGCATTGCTACCGCTGCTAGCCCTGTCACTGTATGCCGCAGGCACTCGCGTAAATCCTAACAGCCAACATGCAGTCGGCGAGCAACTGGATGCGCTCAATGGCGTGGCCATTTACTACAACGGCGGGGTCAATAGCGTCCAAGGCCGAAACCTGAGCGCGGACGGTTACAATCTCGGCCTGCGTTACCAGTGTGTCGAGTTCGTCAAACGCTACTACTTCGAGCGCCACGGCCACCGTATGCCCGACACCTACGGCCACGCCAAGGACTTTTTCGACCCCCGCCTTGACGATGGCAGCCTGAACGCCAAACGCGCCATGCAGCAGTTCCATAATGGCAGCAGCGAACCACCACAGGCTGAAGACCTGCTGGTATTCGCTCCGTCATTGCTTAACCGTTACGGCCACGTCGCGATCATCGCCAGCGTCGGCAGCGGCACCCTGCAAATCGCCCAACAAAACCCTGGCCCCTTTGCCAGCTCAAGGGAAGACTTACCGTTGGTCCAGCGTGACGGCCGCTGGTATATCGAACAGGCACGGGTACTCGGCTGGCTACGCCTGCCACCCGCAGAGCAAGCAGTACTGCCTACATCTCTGTGAACCCAAACGCTTAATAACGAGTCGAGCAGCACCATTGGGGCTACGTCACCTTGACGGGGCGCCTAATGTCTCCCTTTGTTGCTGCGTGTTGGTTTCTTCGGCTCATTGAATGAGCCGAATAACGCGCCTAATCGGCTCATGCAGTGATAGAGCCGGAGCCATCGACCCTAGAACTATGGTCGCAACCCCCTTGAGTCATTGACGGCAATTAGCCATTATCCGCGCCAGTGCCAGGCTTTTGGATTTCGGCACAGCTGCACGCCCTGCAACCGGGCGCTCTGCAAGTCGCTCGGCTCAAGGAAGAAAATGGATTACAGCCCTATTATCGGCCAGGTCTGGGGCATGCTGGCCTGGTTCATCCCCGCGGCCCTGCTGATCGGCCTGCTCAAATCGCCATGGGCCAAGGGCCATATCGGCGAGCTGCTGGTGCGTTTCTTCGCCCACAGGCAACTGGATGAGCGCACCTACCGCCGCCTGCATAACGTCACCCTGAATACGCCTGACGGCACCACGCAGATCGACCACGTCTTTCTCTCGCCCTACGGCATCTTCGTGCTGGAAACGAAGAACATGAGCGGCTGGATCTTCGGTAGCGAGAAGCAGGCGCAGTGGACGCAGAGATTTCGCAAGCGCAGCTTCAAATTCCAGAACCCACTGCGGCAGAACTACAAACACCTCAAAGCACTGGAAGCCACCCTAGGCGTCAGCCCCGAGCATCTGCACTCGGTCATCACTTTCGTTGGCGGCAGCAGCTTCAAAACCGAAATTCCGGCTAACGTGACCCAGGGCATCGGCTTTATCCGCTATATCAAGTCATTCCAGCAGCCGCTATTCAGCGAGGCTGAAGTCGACGCCATGCTGCAAGCCCTGCAAACCGGCCGCCGCGTGCCGACGCTCGCAACGCACCGCGAGCACGTGCAGAGCCTGAAGCGTCGTAACGACCTGAATGCCGAGCGGCAATGCCCGAAATGCGGTAATACTCTGCGGATTGGCACGGTGAAGACGGGGCCGAAGTCGGGACAGCAGCTTTGGGAGTGTTCGGGGTTTCCAAAGTGTCGGACGATGCAAAGTCTTTGAGAGATAGAATCAAGGGACCAGCGTTAAGCACGCGCTCGTAAATAAATCTGCCCCCCATTTCCTGATAAGCCAAAATCTAACTGCACGAGAGTCATAACAGTGTTATGGAATTTAGCGCCAGATGGCGTCCCACTCATGCTGGGAATTAAGAGCCACCATTCGACTTTGTTTACTTCTATTAAAGGATTATGGCATGAGCATAAAGACTGAAGCGCAGGAGCGCTTTTTTGTTCAATATCCTGAGCAGCAAAAACTAGCTAATGCACTAAATGAAGCATTCGACATCACTTTTGGAAATCAGCATGGCGGCCAATATATGTGGCTCTGTGCTGCAAAAAAAAGTGTAGGCGAGCGTTTCGGTCTACAAAAAGAAGTTATTCTTCTGTATTCTCCTCACTCTAAAACCGATGCTCGAACATTAACAAATCTTGAGAATATCTCAAAGTCCCCAGACTTTCGCCACAGGGTTGACAAAGTTGTAGCGTTAATTATCCATGAGGGTGACTCTGAAGCGACTGCTGATCTTTTGAAGCAGACGAACGATTGGATTATTGTAGCGATTCAGGCAGAGGAGCTTAAAAACCCACAGCGTGGAGATTTCTTTATTAGGTCAAGGCTGGCTGAGAGAATAGGTACCTTCGATCTTTTCGGCATGTCGTCCCCAATAAAGAATGATAAGTATTTCTATGGCAGAGACCCGCTTGTTCAAGAAGTGGTGCAACGCATATCGCGAAGAGAAAATTCAGGTATTTTCGGTCTTCGCAAGACAGGGAAAACGTCTGTTCTCTACGCTCTTCAAAGAAGACTTGCCGGAAAAGATTATTTAGTGGAGTACATCGACTGCCATGGGCCTGGTATATATGGAATGCGCTGGTGGCAGCTTTTACAAGAGTTATCTTATCGCCTATGTCAAAGCATGCTATCAATATATGGCAAAAAAATAATAGACGAAGGAGGTTACACTAAAAACTTTGCGGCCAATGATTTTAATAGATTGATTAAGCGACTTTTTGGATTCAAGCTATTCAGCCAGATTACTTTTCTTTTTGATGAGGTTGAATTTATAACTCCCGGACTTAGCAATAGCCTTGGCCAGCACTGGGATGAAGATTTTGTCCCGTTCTGGCAAACGATTCGCTCTGTATCTCAGGAAACTGAAGGGGCTCTAGTCTTTATTGTTGCCGGGGTTAACCCTTCAAGTGTCGAACACTCCCATTTTGACCACATTCAAAACCCTATATTTCAGCTAGCAGTCCCCTATTATCTTGAAGCTCTCGGCCGACCAGATGTAAGGGATATGGTGCGATCAATAGGAAAATACTCTGGTCTCACATTTAATGAAAGTTGCTATGATCATCTGCAGCAAATTTATGGCGGTCATCCTTATTTAATACGGCTAGCATGTAGCGAGGTTGAAAGAAGCCTAGGAGACGTCCCCGTTGATAAAAAAATAGAAGTCACGGAAGATAACTTTAAGACGCAACATGAAACCATCCGAAATAGAATTTCCCAGCCGATAAAAGATATATTATTGTCACTCGTATGGTGGCACACCGACGAGTATGATTTACTACATCTTCTAGCTGAAGGTAATAAGGAATTCTTTTTGGATTTCCTTAAAGAAACACCTGAAAAAGCTATACCTTTTGTGAGGTACGGCCTGGTTCATCAACATAGCGGCGAATTTGCCATTCGTGACCTCAAAGACTTTTTGGTCACCTATGGTGATGAGTATAAAAAAGCAATTTCCCCATTCAAAAGAGGGGATTTGCCGTTAGAAGCCTTACCTGAACAAGCAAACCTGGAAGATCTTTCGCTACTCTTCGAAAAGCGAACCGAAATCGAAGTTGGGCTCAGAAAATTTATATTAATGCTCTTAGGCTTTAAGTATGGATTTGATGACAAGCTTATCTCCGATCGAATAATTTCCTGTTTGAAGACGCGCCCCGGAAAGCTGGACAACAGCCAGCTTTTTGTAGGCCGGAGGCCTCAAGATGCAATAAACGAGCTTTTTCTATCGGATCTTAAACCTATTTTCAAGGCTAACTGGGAAGACTTTGGTCCAACTTTCGAAAAAAAACTAGATCGATTTGATATGAATATGGACACTATAAATATCGCTAGGCGTTATGAAGCGCACGCTAAACCCGTACCTGTAATAGATAGAGACGAGTTCCTGAATAGCTATTCATGGTTCTACACGAGGCTGAGTAAAGTTCCAGGTCTGCTATAGTCATTAGAATAATCAGGAATAATCAGGGACAGACCACGGTTTACGGCCGTAAGCTGTGGTCTATCCATCGACAATCAGCGGAATCGAGAAACAGATTTATTTTCCTCTGGTAGTGCTACACCGCTCTGGATGCGCCACTTCCCGATGCCTTAGCTCTTCCCTTTGTCCCCATCACTATCATCAGACAACTCATCCTCAAAGCGCTGCACAAAGCTGCTCAAGCTAGTGCCCAGCACCTGACAAACATCCCGCAGCTGTATCAGGTCCAACCGGCGCAGCCCGCGCTCTACGTCGCTGACAAACGACTGTGGGCGGTCAAGCGCTTTGGCGAAGTCGCCCTGGGTCAGCCCCGCCTCGACCCGGCACTGTTTGAGCAATTTCAAGAAAACTAGGTTTTCGTCTCGGTAAACCGACTTTTCCACAGGAGGCGCATCCGTCCGTTGACAGGACAGGTACGGTATATCTAATCTTCAGTTATCTGATTTTCAGATATTTAGCTTTAGCCAATGGAGGCCTTATGGAAGAAGCCCTTACCCCCACTGTACTGATGCGCCATCGCCGCCCATTGCGCGGTGTGATGATCGATCGCCAGCCCTGGGTCTGTGCCCGCGAGTTCGCGCGGTTGCTGGGGCATCGCCACCCGGAACGGATCTGTCGGTTGATGGATGCCGACCAAGTGCGGGTGGTGCATTTTCAGCTGGCCAGTGGGCAGCTGGAGGCGGTGGAGGTGCTTAGCGAGTCGGGTATGTACCGGGCGTTGTGGCGCTTTTCGCATCCGGAAAATCGGCACCTACGCCGTTGGCTTAGCCAGGTGGCGTTACCGGCGCTGCGCGACAGTGAGGCGAGGGCGGATCAAGGGCCATCCCGATGCCTGATGGTCTGGGGGAACCAGCAGGTCAATCTGCTGGAGTGGCAGGGGCAGTTGTGGATCGCGCTGCACGAGTTACCTCGCTTTCATCGGCAGGCACACCTAGCGCCACGCGAGTTTCCATCATGGTTGGCGCGCTGGTGGCGTGGACGTTTCCGAGCCAGGACGGCGGGCTGACAGCCACCTATCGGGGCATGGGCCTCGATTACCTCTCGCCTGCATACAGATAGGCACCGGTTCGTTAGCCGAACCGTGGACAGTTCTTCAGCCGCACGCCTTATAGCCGTCAACAGATCGACATGCATTTGCTGATCGTTTTCGTGCTCGCCATCGAGCACGTCAGTTTCCCTGAACCTTTCCCACCCCCATCCAGTCGGCTCTAGAACCGTCGCGTTTCGCGGCGCCGACACAGGATGCGTGTTATGCGAGACCGCACCAGCAGGATCGCCACCTCACCACTGCACGTCGAACAGTTATGGCAGCGTTACCAGCGCGTACGCGCCGCCAGTGAGCGGCTCTGCGAGCCGCTGGAGGCCGAGGATTATGTGATCCAGAGCATGCCGGACGTGAGCCCGCCCAAGTGGCATCTGGCCCATGTCACCTGGTTCTTCGAGGCCTTCGTGCTGCAGCCGTTCCTGCCGGGCTACCGCCCACTGGACGAGCGCTACGACCATCTTTTCAACTCCTACTACAAGACCCACGGCACGCCCTTCGAGCGGGCGCGGCGGGGGCTGTTGTCGCGGCCGACGGTGAGCGAGGTGTATGCCTATCGCAGCCATGTCGATCTGGCCATGGAGCAGCTGTTCAGCGAGCGCGGAGGTGAGCTGCCCGACGAGGTGCTGCAGCGGGTCGCGCTGGGGCTGGAGCACGAGCAGCAGCATCAGGAGCTGCTGCTGATGGATATCAAGCACATCCTGGCGCAGAACCCGCTGCGGCCGGTTTACCGGCATGACCTCAAACCGGGCGGCGCGGCGGCCAGCGAGCTGCGCTGGACCGAGTTTCCCGCCGGGCTGCGTCAGGTCGGTTTTAGCGGTGAGGGCTTCGCCTTCGACTGCGAGCGGCCGCAGCATCGGGTGTTCCTCGAGGCGTTTCAGCTGGCTAATCGGCCGGTGAGCAATGGCGAGTATCTGGAGTTCATCCGCGACGGTGGTTATCGCAGCACGGCGCTGTGGCTGGCGGACGGCTGGGATCATATCCAGCGCGCCGGCTGGCAGGCGCCGCTGTATTGGCAGCGCGAGGGTGATGACTGGCTGGAACTGACCCTGGGCGGGCCCCGCGAGCTGGATCTGGCTGCGCCGGTCTGCCACCTCAGCTACTTCGAGGCCGAGGCCTTCGCCACTTGGGCCCAGGCGCGCTTGCCCCGCGAGGAGGAGTGGGAAGTCGCCGCCCAGGACGAGCCGCTGTGGGGCAATTTCGTCGAGAACGATCACCTGCAGCCGGTGGCGGCGGGGCAGGGCGATGGCCTGCAGCAGCTGTATGGCGATGTGTGGGAATGGACCGCCAGCGCCTACCGGCCGTACCCCGGCTTTCGTCCGCTGGGCGGCAGCCTGGGCGAGTACAACGGCAAGTTCATGTCCGGGCAGATGGTGTTGCGCGGCGGCTGCTGCGCCACGCCGGAAGACCATGTGCGGCCCACCTATCGCAACTTCTTCTACCCCACCATGCGCTGGCAGTTCTCCGGCCTGCGCCTGGCCAAGGAGCTCTGAGCATGGCACTGGCAATCCGTACCCAAGCACAATCCCTGAGCCCGGAAACACAGGCGCTGCGCGAGGAAGCCCTGCGCGGCTTCGCGGCCAGCCCGAAGGCGATGTCGCCGAAGTTCTTCTACGATCACCGCGGCTCCCAGCTGTTCGAGCTGATCTGCCAGCAGCCGGAGTACTACCCGACGCGCACCGAGGAAATCATCCTGCGCCTGTCGGCAGGCGCCATCGCCGAACTGGCCGGGCGCAACGCCAGCCTGGTGGAGTTGGGCAGTGGCGCCAGCCGCAAGATTCGCCTGCTGCTCGAGGCCCTGCGCCCGGCGCGCTACCTGGGCATCGATATTTCCCGCGAGTTTCTGGATATCTGCACGCGGCGCCTGGCCGCCGACTACCGCTGGCTGGACGTGCATGCGCTGTGCGCCGACTTCAGCCAGCCGCTGAAGCTGCCCGCCGAGGCGCTGGGGCAGCGGCCGCTGGCGTTCTTTCCGGGTTCCAGCATCGGCAATTTCGACCCGGATGAGGCGCGCGGCTTTCTGCGCAATCTGCACCAGGCGTTGCCGGCCGGCAGTGGCTTGCTGATCGGCGTGGATCTGGTGAAGAGCCGCGAGGTGCTGGAGCGTGCCTATAACGATGCGGCCGGGGTCACCGCGCTGTTCAACCTCAACCTGCTCGAGCGCATCCGCACCGAGCTGGACAGCGATATCGACCCGCGGCGCTTCGAGCACCGGGCGTTCTACAACGAGCAGGCCTCGCGCATCGAGATGCACCTGGTCAGCCGGCAGGCGCAGCAGGTGCGCATCGAGGATCAGGTGTTCGACTTCGCCGCCGGCGAAACCCTGCACACCGAGAACTCCTACAAGTACACGCCGAGCGGCTTCTGTGCCTTGGCAGGCGAATGCGGCTTTGCCTCGGTGGCCATGTGGCGCGACCCGGCGCAGCTGTTCAGCGTGCATTTTCTGCGTCGCGAGTGAGGGGCGCGTCGGCAACCAATGCGCGGCGATGGTGTCTGTAAGCATCGGCACGGCGGGCCCGGTCACCTTCGGGCGCTGCGCCGACTGCACATACACTCGAAAAGGATGCCAACTTTGCAACGCTTGCTAACCCTCGTCACCCTGTCCGCCCTGATCGCCGCCTGTGGGCAAAGCGCGCCGTCGGAGTCGGAAATATCCAAAACCTTGGCCGACAGCATTTCCCGCAAAGGCTGCGCCACCTCGACACTGTTCAAGAGCTTCCCGATTCCGCCCTCCCTGGCCAGCAGCAACGGCGCTATTACCCGGCCATTCGAGGACATCGGCTTTATCGCGCAGAGCGCCGATGGCTACCAGCTGACCGAGAAGGGCCAGGCCGAGTACGACGCCGAACGCTCCGGCTTCTGCTACACGGACAGCTACCAGATCAGCGACATCGAGGTCATCGGCGAAGATGCCGAGGGCGACCTGCCGCCGGCCCTGTCCGGCGCCTGGACCGTGAGCTTCACCCTGGCCCCGGCCAGCGTCGATGAGTGGGTCAAGAACCCGGCGATCATCGAGGCGGCGAGCCGTGCGTCGCTTGAGAAAATTGTCGAACCGCAATCTTTCAACGTGCGCGTGGCCAGGGAGAAGGGCAAGGACGAGCTGATCGTCGCCGATCCGAGGTTCAGCTTCAGCCCGGGTATCCATTTCAATATGGGCTGGTAAGGCGGCCAGTGAACCGGGGGCGTCGCTGCCATGGTTCGCCGGGGCGTATCCAGGCCGCCAGCACTACGCCCGCAGCGAACGGTCCCGCGCCTTATCGCGCCAGTCTGTGAACCAGTGCTGGCGCGCTTGGCTAGATGACCTTAGTCTGAGCCCATGACCCACACGCCTCCCATCCTCGAACGATCCGCGCAAGAACGCATCATCGTGGCCGATGATCACCCGGTGTTCCGCGACGGCTTGAGCCGTATCGCGCAGCGGGTGTTTCCCCATGCCTGCATTCTCGAGGCCGGGGATATGGACGAGGTGCTGACCCTCGCCGCTGCCGGGGCGCCACCGAGCCTGTTCATGCTCGACCTGCTGTTCCCCGGGCAATCGCCGGAGGCCATCGGTGCCTTGCGTCAGCGCTTCACGCGCAGCTCCATCGTGATCGTGTCGATGGTCGACAACCGCGGGTTGATCGACGAGGTGATGGCGGCGGGGGCCGATGGCTTTATCGGCAAGGCGACGCCGCCCGACGAGATCGCCGAGGCGTTGCAGGCGGTGCGTGACGGGGAATTCGTGCTGACCCTGGGGCCGGCCGGCGTGCCGGCTTTTGCCGAGTCTCGGCACCTGCTGGAGCAGCTGACGCCGCGGCAGCAGGACGTGCTGCGCCTGCTGGTGCGCGGCCTGGCCAACAAGGAAATCGCCCGCGAGCTGGATATCTCGCCCTTTACCGTGCGCATCCATGTGTCGGCGCTGATGCGCACGCTGGATGTCAGCAGCCGCGCCGCGGCGGCGGCCATGGCGGCCAAGGCGGGGCTGCGCTAGGCCGCCCGCGCCTTGAGTTTCAGCGCTACCAGCAGGGAGCGCAGTTCGGCCGGTTGCACGGGTTTGGAGAGGATCGGGATCTGCTCGTCGCCCACTGCTTCCTGCACCCGGCGCACGTCGTGGCCGGTCATGATGATGGCTTGCACCTGGCGGGCGGCGAGGGCGCGCACATGGGCGATGCAGTCGGCGCCGGAGGCCTCCAGGCCGAGGTCGAAGTCGGTCACCACCAGGTCGATATCCGCCGCCACGTCGGGCAGCGAGGTATGGGTGTCGACCACGCAGCCCCATTTCTTCAGCAGGGTGGCGGTGGCCAGCAGCACGTTGTGGTCATCCTCGATCAGGCACACGCGCAGGCCGTCGAGCATGCTCGGCGCCTGGGACCTGGTCGGTGGTGCTGCTGTCTGCCGGGCGGGCGCGCTGACCAGCTGCAGGCCGTCGATGGCGGCCAGGGTGCCTTTGCCCTCCACCGAGCGGATGCGCACCTGCAGGTTCATCAGCGTGCCCAGGCGGCGCACGATGGTCAGCCCCAGGCCCATGCCTTCCACGTCGCTGTCGCGGGCCTGGCGTACCCGGTAGAACTCCTCGAAGATGTTGTCCAAGTGCGCCTCGGCGATGCCACGGCCCTTGTCGTAGAGCTCGATGGAGAGATGCGCGCCGCGCCGCCGGCAGCCGATCAGCATGGGCTTTCCCGGCGCGTACTTGAGGGCGTTGGTGAGCAGGTTCTGCAGCATGGTGGTCAACAGGCCCTGGTCGGCGTGCACATGGACGTCCGGGCAGTGCAGGCGGATCTCCACGCCGGCCCAGCGCGCGGCCTCGAGGTTCTGCTGGATCAACTGGCGCAGCAGGCCCTGCAGCGGCAGGGGCTCCATATGGGCGACCACCTTGCCGCTGTCCAGCGAGTACATGTCGAGGATGGTGCGGAACAGCCGGGCGACGCTGTTCAGGGACTTGTCGATGTTCTCCACCAGGCGGTGCTGCTCGCCGTCCAGGCTGCTGTCGCGCAGGCAGGCGGTGAACAGGCTGATGGAGTGGATGGGCTGGCGCAGGTCATGGCTGGCCTGGGCGAGGAACTGCGACTTGGCGCGGTTGGCCGCCTGCTCGGCTTCGGCGGCCAGGCGCGAGCGCTTGAGCAGGGCGTGCATGTAAGCCGGCACCATCAGGGTGGTGAGCAGCAAGGTGACGATCAGGTAAGGCTGCGACTGCCAGTAGGCCGAGATGCTGGCAATGATCAGCAGCGACAGGGTGGCCAGCACGGTCGCCAGCAGCAGGTAGCTGGAGCCGTAGCGCAGGCCGTAGCCCACCGTGACCCAGATCAGGATGGCGTAGACCGGCAGCATCGGTTCGCCGCCGATACCGATCGTCAGGGTGATGCAGGTGTAGTCGCTGAGCATGGTCAGCACGCGGCGCACCGGGTGGTTGCCGGGGCGCCGGCGGATATCGATCCACAGGGCCAGGGACGCGGCCAGGAACAGGCACTCGAGCAGCAGGATCCAACCGGCCAGCGTGGGGTCTATGGCCGAGCGCAGGTGCATCAGCAGGGTGTAGCCGATGGCGATCGGCGCGATGATCAGGCGTACCACCGCCTGGGCGCGTTCGACATCGTATTGTGGAGATGCGGTGGCCAGCATGACGGTTCCCTGTGCGCTAACGCGGATATCCGCCCACCATAGGCCGCCGCCGCTCGGTGGTGCAAGGCGCGCGTGGGGTGCAAAGTGCCTCTAGCACACCCGTACTATTCCGCCGCGCAGGCACGCTTCCTAGAATCCCCGCCATCGCTTCGGCACCAGGCCGGAGCCCAGTGATCGAGGGAACAGACATGAGTATCAAAGGAACGCTTGGGGCTCTGCTTTTTGTCCCAGTACTGGCCACACTCGCCGGGTGCCTGCCGCAGAACACGCAAAGCCAGGGGCTGCATAGCTCCCAGGTGGCCAATGGCGCCGCACCGTGCACGCCGAGCACCTCCGACAGCCTGATCTCCACGGGCCGCAGCCTGCTGAGCATCGCCAACTCCGTGCTGGAAACCCAGCAGAGCATGCAGGGCAACTCCACTACCTATGCCCAGCGTATGGATGCCGCCGAGAAGGCTCAGCGCGTCAACCAGGGCAACGACGTGCTCAACAACGTCGAAAGCATGACCGCCGGCCTGGGCGCAGGTTCGCCTTGCACCGCGGCAGTTGCACCGGCCGCGGCATCGCGTTGATGGAAGCGGCCTAGCCGCGCAACCCCGTTGGAAAGACCCGCCGAAGAAGCCGCGCCATTGCGCGGTTTTTTCGTTGCGGCCGACATTCGTCCCGGATCGGGGCTTCTACGCGAGGGCGGTTAGCGCGGCTTTTGTGGGAGCGCCGCCCCGGCGCGAAGCGATGGTTGGTACGCAGGGATAGTGTGGCGTGGCTGCCATTCGCCCCGCGTCGGGGCTCCTACGCGATCGTGGATGTAGCCGCTTTTTTGTGGGAGCGCCGCCCCCGGCGCGAAGCGATGGTTGGCGCGCAGGGATGTTGCGGTGTGGCTGCCATTCGCCCCGGGTCGGGGCTCCTACGCGATGGTGGGTATAGCCGCTTTTTGTGGGAGCGTCGCCCCCGGCGCGAAGCGATGGTTGGCGCGCAGGGATATTGCGGCGCGGCCACCATTCGCCCCGGGTCGGGGCTCCTACGCGAGGGGGTGTCGCCGCTGCTTTTGTGGGAGCGTCGCCCGCGGCGCGAAGCGATGGTTGGTACGCAGGGATATTGCGGCGCGGCCGCCATTCGCCCCGGGTCGGGGCTCCTACGCGAGGGGGTGTCGCCGCTGCTTTTGTGGGAGCGTCGCCCGCGGCGCCAAGCGATGGTTGGTACGCAGGGATATTGTGGCGTGGCTGCCATTCGCCCAGGGTCGGGGCTCCCACATGGGTGTGGTTGTCGCGGCCCTTGTGGGAGCGTCGCCCGCGGCACGAAGCGATGGTTGGTACGCAGGGATATTGTGGCGTGACTGCCTTTCGTCCATGGTCGGGGCTTCTACGCGGGAGCGGGCTTGTCGCCAGCACATTTTCCCGCAGGCATAAAAAAAGCCCGGCATCAGCCGGGCTCTTCATTGCTGCGCTGACGCTTACTTGCCGTAGACCGGCAGCTTGGCGCAGATGGCCTTGACCTTCTCGCGAACGGCGTCGATCACCGCTTCGTTGTTCAGGTCGGCGAGGATGTCGCAGATCCAGCCGGCCAGTTCGCGGCACTCGGCTTCCTTGAAACCACGGGTGGTGACGGCCGGGGTGCCGAAACGCAGGCCCGAGGTGACGAACGGCGAGCGCGGGTCGTTCGGGACCGAGTTCTTGTTGACGGTGATGTAGGCCTTGCCCAGAGCAGCGTCGGCGTCCTTACCGGAGATTTCCTGCTTGATCAGCGAGAGCAGGAACAGGTGGTTCTGGGTGCCGCCGGACACCACGTCGAAGCCGCGCTCGATGAACACTTCGGCCATGGCCTGGGCGTTCTTCACCACTTGCTGCTGGTAAGCCTTGAACTCGGGCTGCAGGGCTTCCTTGAAGCAGATTGCCTTGGCGGCGATGACGTGCTCCAGCGGGCCGCCCTGGGCACCCGGGAAAACGGCGGAGTTCAGCTTCTTCTCGATGTCGGCATTGGCGCGGGCGAGGATCAGGCCGCCGCGCGGGCCGCGCAGGGTCTTGTGGGTGGTGGTGGTGACCACGTCGGCGAACGGCACCGGGTTGGGGTACACGCCAGCGGCAACCAGGCCGGCCACGTGGGCCATGTCGACGAACAGGTAAGCACCAACCTTGTCGGCGATGGCGCGGAAGCGCGGGAAGTCCAGCACCTGGGAATAGGCGGAGAAACCGGCGACGATCATCTTCGGCTTGTGCTCGACGGCCAGGCGCTCGACTTCGTCGTAGTCGATCAGGCCGTTGGCGTCGATGCCGTACTGGATGGCGTTGTACAGCTTGCCGGAGGAGGAAACGCTGGCGCCGTGGGTCAGGTGGCCGCCGTGGGCCAGGCTCATGCCCAGGATGGTGTCACCGGCGCTCAGCAGGGCCAGGTAGACGGCGGCGTTGGCTTGCGAACCGGCGTGTGGCTGAACGTTGGCGTAATCGGCGCCGAACAGTTCCTTGGCGCGGTCGATGGCCAGTTGCTCGACCACGTCGACGTACTCGCAGCCACCGTAGTAACGCTTGCCCGGGTAGCCTTCGGCGTACTTGTTGGTCAGTACGCTGCCCTGGGCTTCCATCACCGCTGGGCTGGTGTAGTTTTCCGAGGCGATCAGCTCGATGTGCTCTTCCTGGCGCAGAGCTTCTTGCTGCATGGCTTCGAAGAGCTCGGCGTCGTACTTGGCAATGGTCAAATCACGGCTGAACATGGCAATCCCCTGAAAGTCAGCTGGGCGGAAGAAATAGGGGGCGGATTCTACCGCATCCGAGCTGACCAGGCATATGAAGCGTGATCATGAGCGGGACAAGTGGCGCTCACGACGCGCGCCTCGCTAAACCGTGAACAGGCTGCGCCCGCAGAATTGCGCCTCGAAGCGGTGAGCGGCCATCGGCCGGCCCAGCAGGTAGCCCTGCACCTCGTCGCAGTCGTGGGTACGCAGGAAGTCGAGCTGCTCCTGGGTCTCCACGCCCTCGGCGATCACCGACATGTTCAGGCTGTGGGCCATGGCGATGATGGCCCGGGCGATCTGTCCGTCCTGCTCGCCCTGGGGCAGGCCGTCGACGAAGCTGCGGTCGATCTTCAGCACGTCGATGGGGAACTGCTTGAGGTAGTTGAGCGACGAGTAGCCGGTGCCGAAATCGTCGATGGCGATGCACACCCCGAGGTTCTTCAGGTCGGTGAGGGTCTGCAGCGCGGCGCCGACGTCCTGCATGAGGATGCTTTCGGTCAGTTCCAGCTCCAGGCACGCCGCCGGGATGCGGCTGTCGGTGAGGATGCGTTCGATGCGCTGGCGCAGGTCGCCGTCGCTGAACTGGCGGGCCGAGAGGTTCACCGACACTTTCGGCACGCGGATCTTGTTGTGGTGCCAGATGCTCAGCTGGCGGCAGGCTTCGGCCAGCACCCAGTCGCCGACCTGCACCACCAGGCCGAGTTCTTCGAGCACCGGGATGAACGCATCGGGCGCCACCAGGCCGCGCGTGGGATGCTGCCAGCGCAGCAGCGCCTCGACGCCGGTCAGGCGCTTGCCGTTGCCGGAGAACTGCGGCTGGTAGTGGAGCAGGAATTGGCCCTGTTCCAGCGCGTGGCGCAGGTCGCCTTCGAGCTCCAGGCGCTCGAGGGCGCTGGCGTTCATGTCCGCCTGGTAGAACTGGAAGTTGTTCTTGCCGCGCTCCTTGGCGTGGTACATGGCGGTGTCGGCGTTCTTCATCAGCTGGCTCGGCTCGTTGCCGTCCTGCGGGCCGAGAGCGATGCCTATGCTGGCGGTGACGAAGAACTCGCGGCCTTCGAGCACGAAGGCCTGGGCCAGGCTGGCGAGAATCTGCTCGGCGACGTGGATGGCGCGGTGCAGGGCCGTGTCGCGGCTGGCGCTGGAGCGCAGCAGCAGGGTGAACTCGTCGCCGCCCATGCGTGCCACGGTGTCGTCTTCGCCCACGCAGGCGGCCAGGCGCACGGCCACGTCCTTGAGCATGCGGTCGCCGGCGGCGTGGCCGAGGGAATCGTTGATCGGCTTGAAGCGGTCGAGGTCGAGGAACATCAGCACCACCCACTCGCGGTGCCGCTCGGCGTGCTGCAGGGCGGTGTGCAGGCGGTCCTGGAACAGCGTGCGGTTGGGCAGCTGGGTCAGGGCGTCGTAGTAGGCCAGGCGATGGATGCGCTGCTCGCTGGCCTTGCGCTCGCTGATGTCGCTGAAGAAGCACACGTAGCTGACCAGGTCGCCTTCCTCATCGTGCACGGCGGTGATGCCGACCCACGCCGGGAAGTTCTCGCCGTCGCGGCGCTTGAGCCAGATTTCGCCTTCCCAGGTGCCGCGCTGGTGCAGCTGGTTGAGCACGTAATGCAGGTGCGTGCTCTGCTGGCTGTCGGCAGTGAGCATGCCCGGCAGTTGGTCGAGCACCTGCTCGGCGCTGTAGCCGCTGACCCGGCTGAAGGCATTGTTGACCTGCACGATGTAGCCCGCCGGGTCGGTGACCAGGATCGCCGCCGTGGAGTGCTCGAACACCGTGGCGGCCATGCGCAGGTCCTTCTCGGCGCGCCGCTGCTGGGCCACGTCGCGGCCCACGCCGAGCAGGCCTTCGAACTTGCCGTTGTCGTCCCACATCGGCACCAGGCGCAGCTCCACGGGAATCTTGCGGCCGTCGGCACGCAGGAAGTCGAGGATGAACAACTGCGGGGTGAGGGTCTGGCGCAGCTCGTGCATTTGCTGGTGCACGCCGAGGGCGCCACGGATGCGTTCGAGCAGGGCGTACACCGCGGCGAGTTGCTGCGGGTTGGTGGCCAGGCCGCCGAAGCCGTGGGTCTGCACCCAGGCGGCTGAGTAACCCAGCACGGTCTGCACCGAGGGGCTGACGTAGTTGAGGTTCAACTGGCTGTCGGTGGAGAAGATCACATCGCTGATGCTCTCGGCGAGCATGCGGTAGCGGTGTTCGTTCTCGCGCAGCGATTCGTTGCGGGCGATCTGCCCGGTGATGTCCTTGGCCACGCTGATCAGGCGGCTCACCCAGCCGTTGGCGTCACGCGCCAGGGCCTGCTCGGTGATGCTGAACCAGCGCCAGGAGCCGTCACTGTGGCGCACGCGCAGCTGCGATTCGAGCAGCACGCCGTTGCCCAGCACGCGCTGCTGGTTGCGCACGCGCTCGTGCAGGTCGTGGTCATCGGGGTGGACGATCAGCCTCCACCAGTCGTCGCCCTTGCCGCGTACGGAGTTGTCGTCATAGCCCAGGCGGCTGGCGAAGTCGTGGTTGCTGAACAGCAGCGTGCGGGTGGGCAGGTCGGTGACGTACAGGGTGTCCGGCACCGCACGCACCACCTCGGACCAGAAACGCTCGCGTTCGACCAGCGACAGCTCCATGCGCTTGCGGCTGGTGATATCGCTGATGCTCAGGGCGACCGCGTGCAGGTCCTCGGGGCTTTCCGGTAGGCGCATCACCAGCCACAGGTGGCGGGTGATGCCGTTGGCGCCTTCGATGTGGCTTTCCAGTTCCAGGTGGCCGCCGCCATCGAGCAAGGCCGCGCTGAGCTGGGCGCGGAAGCCGTCGGCGCGCACCGCGCCGCGGTTGATCAGTTGCTCCCAGGCCTGTTCGGTGGTGCTCACGCCGAGCAGGCGCAGGGCGATCTGGTTGGTTTCGGTGAAGCGCATGTGCTGCAGCAGCTCACCATGGCGCTGCGGGTTGGCGTCCAGCCAGGGTTTCAGTTCGGCGCCGCTGTTCAGGCCCTGATCGCGCAGGAAGTGATAGAGGCTGGCGAGGTCGAGCACGCACAGCGCCGTGCCGGTGCCGTCGAAGATGTCCTGGTAGCGGCGACGGGTTTCCTGCAGCACGCGGGTGGCCTGCTGCTGCTCGGTGACGTCGCGCAGCACCCAGACGAAACCCAGCTGGCGGGAGGCGTCGCGCAGGTCGCTGCGGGTGATGGTGAACAGGCGGGTCTGGCCATTCTGGCGGATTTCCACCACGTCCGGGCCCTGGTCGCTGTGAAAGGCCGTGGCGTGCAGCAGCAGCGGGTCGAGGCCTGGCAGCAGTTCGAGCAGGTGCCACTGGCGGGCGTGCTGGGTGGTCAGGCCGAACATCGCTTCGGCCTGGGGGTTGAGATAGGTCAGGCGGCCGGTCGCGTCGGTGACCAGCACCCGCTCCTCGATGGCGCTCAAGGCGCTGGCGGCCTGATGCAGCGAACGCCGCGAGGCGGCGTTGAGGGCGTGCAACTGGCCCTGTTCACGCACCAGGCGGTAGAGGGCGAACAGGGTGAGCAGGCTGCACAGGGTGAACAGCAGGATCTTGCCGAGCATCTCCGGCAGCACCTGGGCCTGCACCTTGCTTTCATCGAGCATCGCGCGCAGTTGCCAGTCGGAGCCGGGCAGGTCTTGCAGCACGATGGTCTGCGCCTGGTTGGCCGCGGTGACCGACGGGTAATTGCGCTCCTCGGCGCTGACGCCGCGCGAGTCGGCGATCACCCGCTGATTGGTGGCGTCCTCGAGTTGCCAGGAAACGTCTTCCTGAGGCGCCTTGAGCAGCCAGCCGCTAAGGGCGCTGGCATCGAGCTGAAGCGCCCAGTAGCCGTCGTCGACGCGCAGCAGCAGGTCGAGATGGCCGCCATCGATCGGGTCGAATACGTAGTAATAGCTGTGCTTGCTGCTGCGGCCGATCAACTCGGCGAGCAGCGCCTGTTCGGCTTGCGCCAGGCTGCTGCCTGGCCGCGGCTGCCCGCTGGCATCCAGATGGGCGAGGCCCCGCAGGGTCGGGAACACCACGCGCAGGTTGTCCAGGTAGCGTTGCTGCTGGTCGACGGAATCCAGCGGCTCGCGGGTGGCGTGCAGCACCGCTGAGCCGGCGTTGGCCATCGAGGCCATGCTCAGGCTCAGTTGCTTGGCCAGTTGTTCGCTGACCGCCAGGTTGAGGGCGCGCTGGTCGTCCTTCAACTGGCGGAACTCGAATTGCAGTTGCCAGAACAGCAGCACCAGTAACCCGAGTACCAGCACGACCAGCGCGCCCTTGAGGGAACGACGCATGGGAATGATCGTGGTATCGCGCTGGGGGCGATTGGTTTCGGCGGCTGACACGTGATGACGTCCTGCAACGGCGGGGTCGAGTAGGCAGGTGGTGCTGCAAAAAAGGGTGTTCAGGGGCGTCCGCTTCCCAGGGCGGCTAGCATGCCACAAATGTGGCGAAGTGCCAGCCCAGGCGACGAATGTCGCACACTTGCTACTCTTCCTAGTCTGGCGCAGATCGCCGAAAATGCCCGGTCAGCGCTGTACCCTCACCCGGGCAGCTCATCTCTGTTAAGTACGGGCGTGCGGTATGGCCTGGCGCACCTGCGGGCGCGGCATTTATCCGTTTGCGTGAGGCGGCGTCTTGGCATAGGGTGCGCGCCATCGTCGCCATTTATTAGTGAGGTCTGAATTTTGGCTCAATACGTCTACACCATGCATCGGCTGAGCAAGGTCGTGCCGCCGAAGCGCGAGATCCTCAAGAACATCTCCCTGTCGTTCTTCCCGGGCGCCAAGATCGGTGTGCTGGGCCTCAACGGTGCCGGTAAATCGACCCTGCTGCGCATCATGGCGGGCGTGGACAAGGAATTCGACGGTGAAGCCCGGCCGATGCCGGACATCAACGTCGGCTACCTGCCCCAGGAGCCGCAGCTGGATCCGGCCAAGACCGTGCGTGAAGTGGTCGAAGAGGCGGTCAGCGTGGTCAAGGACGCCCAGGCGCGCCTGGACGAGGTCTACGCCGCCTACGCCGAGCCCGATGCCGACTTCGACAAGCTGGCCGCCGAGCAGGCCAAGCTCGAAGCCATCCTGCAGGCCAGCGACGGTCACAACCTGGAGCGTCAGCTGGAAGTCGCCGCCGACGCCCTGCGCCTGCCGGCCTGGGATGCCAGGATCGAGCACCTGTCCGGTGGCGAGAAGCGCCGCGTGGCGCTGTGCCGCCTGCTGCTGTCGGCCCCCGACATGCTGCTGCTCGACGAGCCGACCAACCACCTGGACGCCGACTCGGTTGCCTGGCTGGAGCGCTTCCTGCACGACTTCCCCGGTACCGTGGTGGCCATCACCCACGACCGTTACTTCCTCGACAACGTCGCCGGCTGGATTCTCGAACTCGACCGCGGCGCGGGCATCCCGTACGAGGGCAACTACTCGGGTTGGCTGGAGGCCAAGTCGGCGCGCCTGGCCCAGGAGTCCAAGCAGCAGTCGGCCCACGAGAAGGCCATGAAGGAAGAACTGGAGTGGGTGCGCAAGGGCGCCAAGGCCCGCCAGTCCAAGTCCAAGGCGCGTCTGCAGCGCTTCGAGGAAATGCAGTCCCAGGAATTCCAGAAACGTGCCGAGACCAACGAGATCTACATCCCGGCCGGCGCGCGCCTGGGCGACAAGGTCATCGAGTTCAAGAACGTCACCAAGGGCTACGGCGACCGCGTACTGGTCGAAGATTTGTCGTTCAGCGTGCCGAAGGGCGCCATCGTCGGCGTGATCGGCGGTAACGGTGCCGGTAAGTCGACCCTGTTCCGCATGCTGATGGGCAAGGAAACCCCGGACTCGGGCAGCATCGAGATCGGTGAAACCGTGCAGCTGGCCTGCGTCGACCAGAGCCGCGAGGACCTGGACGGCAGCAAGACCGTCTGGGAAGCGGTGTCCGATGGCCTGGACATGATCAAGATCGGCAACTACGAAGTCCCGTCCCGGGGTTACGTGGGCCGCTTCAACTTCAAGGGCGCCGACCAGCAGAAGTTCGTCAAGGACCTCTCCGGTGGTGAGCGTGGCCGTCTGCACCTGGCCCTGACCCTGAAGGAGGGCGCCAACGTCCTGCTGCTCGACGAACCGTCCAACGACCTCGACGTGGAAACCCTGCGTTCGCTGGAAGACGCGCTGCTGGACTTCCCCGGCGCCGCCATCGTGATCTCTCACGATCGCTGGTTCCTGGACCGCGTGGCGACCCACATCCTCTCCTACGAGGACGACGGCGTGATCTTCTTCGAAGGCAACTACACCGAGTACGAAGCCGACCGCAAGAAGCGCCTCGGCGACGCCGCCGCCCAGCCGCACCGGGTACGGCACAAGAAGCTGGCGCAGTAAGCGCTGCTGTAGAAAAAACGGAGCCTCAGGGCTCCGTTTTTTTATGGCTGTTTTTTCCTTTGCGAGCTTTCGGATTGCTTGCATTTCGATGACTGCGAAGGGGCGCAAGCGGCCGTAGGGTGGATGACGCCTTTCTCATCCACCATTGCGATCCTCAGGTGGTGGACGGGTGAAGCGTCGTCCACCCTACGAAAGGCCGCTTCTGCCTTATTGCCGCCGGTTCATGAGATACGCGTTCGCTGGTACACAACGATCGCGATCAGGTCTCAGGCCCTGCCACCCACCTCGACCCGCAATCCCTTGCCCATGGGCGTGCAGCGCACGGCCACCGGGCAGAAGGCTTCGATCACCTGGATGTTGCTCTGCAGGTGTTCGCTCAGGTGCGTGGTGGTGAAGCTGCCTCCGCCTGCCAGGGCCATCGGCAGCAGCAACTGGTCGGCCAGGTGCTCGGCCACTGCCGCGCCACTGGCCAGCCACCGTTGCAGCGGCTCGATGGCTTGGTCGGCGACCGCTTCGGCCCGCACGCTGCTCTGCCCAAAGGCACAGAACTGTTCCGTCAGGTGCTCGCAGGCCACCGTCAGCATCAGGATATTGCCCGGGCCATGTTCCTGATTCAGCCAGGTGCAGTGCAACTGGTCGTCCGGCCACTGCAGGCGTTTGCCGACCCGCGCCAGCTCGCGTTCGCCGACGTGGCCGGGAATACCGGCCAGCAGCACCTCGGCACGCTGCTCGATCACGGTGCCGCGCTCGGGCAGGTGCAGGGGCGTCAACCGCGAGGGCTGGATGAATGCCTCCAGCGCGCCGCCACCGGCAGGCACGAAGCCGGGGCGGTGCAGTTGCAGCTCCATCTGCCCACCCATGCGCCGCAGCAACGGTAGCCAGGCCCGGTCGAGAAAGTCGAAGGGCGGCGCGGCCGGGTTGTGGGTGCCGCCGCTGATCTGTACGCGACTCGGCTCGGCGGCCTGCAGCAGGGCCGGCAGAATGGTCTGCAACACCAGGGTGCAGCTACCCGCCGAGCCAATGGCGAAGCGGTACTCGCCGCCACGGATCGTGCCGGGGCGAAACACCAGGGTGGTCGCATGCATCTCGGCGCCCTCGGTTTCGGCGCCGCTGATTTCGGCCGCGGCCAGTACCGCGGTCAGGTGCTGGCGCAACAGGCCCGGCCGGCTGCGCCTGGCGCGAATGTTGACGATGCGAAACGGCGTGCCGGTGATCATCGACAGGCTCAGCGCCGTGCGCAGCACTTGGCCGCCGCCGATGGCGCCGTCCAGTTCGAGAATGTCCTTGTTCATGGTGAATCCTTTGATCGTGATCGTTCCCACGCGCTGCGTGGGAATGTCCATCAGGGCGCTCCGCGTCCCTCTTGACTGTGGCCCGCATTCGTAGCCCAGGTGTCGCTTCGCTCGACCCGGGCTACGAATGCGGCTCAGGCGTAACGGCCGACCATCTCACGCAGGTAATCGTCGAGCAGGCCGCTGTCCGCCTGGGTGCGTGGCAGCGCCGGCACCGGCCGTTCCAGCTGCGCCTCGATAAAGGCGTGCAGGGCAGGGCGGCGCGGGCCATAGGCGGACTCGTCGGCGCTGCGCTTGAGGGCCAGCAGTTGGTCAACTTCGGCCAGTAACGACTGGTCGTCCACCGTCTGCAGCAGGTCGGCGAAGGTCATCGGCGGCCGGCCACGGCCCTGGTCGATCCACAGCACGGCGAGCAGCGGGCGCAGCACGTAGAAGTACTTCTTCAAGCGCACCGTCTCGTCCTGCAGGTAGCCACGGAAATTTTTCCTGGCCATCGACAGATAATGATTGCGCGCCGCCGGCGGACTGTAGAAGTGCTCGGCCAGCTCGCGCAGGCGCGCCGTGGCCTGATCTTCCTGGCGGTACACCAGGGGCGAGTCGAGCCACTCCAGCAGCGTCGGGTTGGATTTGCGCAGCAGGCCCAGGGTCTTGCGCAGCTCCCAGCCACTGACGTCCAACTCGTCATCCAGCGGCCGCTCGATCACATCGCGCCCCGTATCGACCTGGACGAACCAGTCCGGCTTTTCCACGTAGACGAAGCGCACGTCGTTGTCGCTGTCCGTCGAGGCGAAGCCCCAGGCGCGGCTGCCCGACTCGCAGGCATACAGCACCTTGACGTTGCGCTCGCGTTCGACCCGCTCGAGTTCAGCCAGCACCCGTGCGCGCATGGCGTCGCTGAGGGGGTGGCGTTGTTGCATGTCCATGTCTTCCATCCTTGTCTAGTCTGTCGCGCTGGCGGTCAGCGCGGACAATGTCCGGCGACGCGGGTTGTACAGGGTGAGGCACCAGATACCCCACCATTGCTTGCCGTCGTCGAAGTAGCTGCTCCAGGTGCTGCGCTGTGGCTCGGCGTCTGCATTGCCGACCCAATCGAGCACCTGCATGCCTTCGTCTGGATACAGCCGCAGCGTCTGTAACCATTCGCGAAAGTCCGCCGCCTGCAACTGGGTGCCGTAGGGCGGGGCGCAGAAGGCGCGGCACAGCAGACCGTCCTCGCTGGCCAGCTCCCGAACGGCATCGGCGCTAAGTGGCTGCGGACGGGCCTGAGCCAGATCGGCAGTCAGTTCGGGCCAGCGATGTTTCGCGTAACGGGCATCCTGGGCGATCAGCTTCTGTTGCCAGATCCGTGCGCGCTCCTGAATGCTCTCGAACAGCAACCCCAGCGCCTGGCGATGCTCCGCCTCGCCAGGCGTGGCGGTCGAGTCGAGCGTGGTCACCACGAAATCGAACACGCAGCCAGCCTCCTCCAGGCGGGTGCGCAGTTCATCGAGTCGCTGGCTTTGCATCGGTTGCAGCATGGCCTCACCTCATCCTTTAACGCACACCACCTGACGCAGGGTGTGCACCACTTCCACCAGCTCGCGCTGGGCGTCCATGACCTGGTCGATATCTTTGTAGGCCATCGGGATCTCGTCGATGACGTCGGCGTCCTTGCGGCATTCGACGTGGGCGGTGGCCTTGATCTGGTCTTCCACGGTGAACAGCTTCTTGGCGCGGGTTCTGCTCATGGTGCGCCCGGCGCCATGGCTGCAGGAGCAGAACGCCTCCTCGTTACCCAGGCCGCGCACGATGAAACTCTTGGCGCCCATGGAGCCGGGGATGATGCCCAGCTCGCCTTTCTTCGCCGACACCGCGCCTTTGCGGGTTACCAGCACCTCTTCACCGAAGTGACGTTCCTTCTGCACGTAGTTGTGGTGGCAATTCACCGCTTCCAGCGCGACCTCGAACGGCTTGGCGATTACCCCGCGGGCCGCCGCGATCACCGCGTGCATCATCAGCGCGCGGTTCTGCTTGGCGAAGTCCTGGGCCCAGCCCACCGCTTCCACGTAGTCGGCGAAGTGCTGGCTGCCTTCTTCGAAATAGGCCAGGTCGCGGTCCGGCAGGTTGGCGATGTGCTGGCGCATATCGGCCTGGGCCAGTTCGATGAACAGGTTGCCGATGGCGTTACCCACACCGCGCGATCCGCTGTGCAACATGAACCAGACCCGGTTCGCCTCGTCCAGGCACACCTCGACGAAGTGGTTGCCGGTCCCCAGGGTTCCCAGGTGCTTGCGGTTGTTGGTCTTTTCCAGCCGCGGGTACTTGTCGGTGATTGCCTTGAAGCGACCACTCAAGGCCGACCAGGCGTGGTCGGTCATGTCCGGCACGTTTTCCCAGGCGCCCTTGTCTCGGCCGCCGCGGGTATTGCTACGCCCGTGCGGTACCGCCTTCTCGATGGCGGCGCGCAGGCCGGCCAGGCTATCCGGCAGGTCATGGGCCATCAGCGAGGTGCGCGCAGCGATCATTCCGCAGCCGATATCCACCCCGACCGCTGCCGGGATGATCGCACCGACCGTGGGGATCACGCTGCCGATGGTCGAACCCTTGCCCAGGTGCACGTCCGGCATCACGGCCAGGTGCTTGAAGATGAAGGGCATCTTCGCGGTGTTCATCAACTGCTGCTTGGCGTCTTCCTCGACCGGAACGCCTTGCGTCCACAGTTTGATCGGCTTGCCGTTGGCGACTTCCAGCAGGTTGTAGGTTTTGGTTTGCATCATCATTCACTCGTATTCGGGCTGGCCGTGCCAGCGTTTGCAGTGCGGCGACAATCGTTGGTGGAACATGCGTTGCTCTATCCAGTTGAGCTACCCGTCGCCGGGGCGGGAGTCGAACCCGCAACCTTCACGTCCTGTAGTTCCACCGGCGCTCGCCGGGTCGATCAAAAAGGCAGGGGCAGGCCCCCGTGCAGCGATGAGTGGATGGGCACATTTGCTCTACCAATTGCGCTACAGCCGTAATCGTGAACAGGTTGAAGTTGGCCATCGTGGCGTCTCGCTGTGTTGTCCGTTGTTACCAGAGCAATTGCAGCGGTTATGCCAGGTTTTTATTCGAGGTTTCAAAATAATTATAAGTTATTGAATTTAAAGGATTTTAAATTTTATCCGGGCATCTCCCGGGCAGCCTAAGGTGAACAGCTTCAAGAAAATGTATATTTTTTGATATCGTTATTTATCTTTTTGGATAAATCAGACAGCGCCTCAAGGAGGAGCCATGCGTGTTCTGTCGGTCCTGCTCGCCATGCTGTGGGCGGCTTTTGCCCATGCCGAGCCGTCGCTGCGTGAAGGCGACCTGATCTTCCATCAATCGCGCTCCTCGCAAAGCCTGGCCGTGCAGTTGGCCACCGGCTCGCGCTACAGCCATATGGGCATGCTGCTGCGCAAGGACGGCCAGCTACAGGTGTTCGAAGCCAGCGCCACGGTACGCTACACGCCTTTGCCGCAATGGGTGGCGCGGGGCGAGGGTGGTCATTACGTGGTCAAACGCCTGCATGCTGGTATCGATGATGCGGGGCTGATCAAGCTGCAGCATGAGGCCGAACGGTTCAGCGGAGCCCGTTATGATCTGACCTTCGAGTGGTCGGACAGCCGCCTGTATTGCTCCGAACTGGTCTGGAAGGCTTACCAGCGCGCACTGGGCGTGGAGATCGGCGCCTTGCAGCGGGTGCGTGACTTCAACCTGGCGGCGCCGGCGGTGCGCGTCAAGATGCGTGAGCGTTATGGCGACAAGGTGCCACTGGATGAACCGGTGATCTCGCCGCTGGCGATGTTCGAATCACCGCTGCTGTTCACCGTACGGGAGCGCTGAACATGACCCGCAAGCGTACCGTCGCCATCGGCTTTATCGGCGCCACCCTGGATCGGGTCGGCAAGGGCGCCAATCGCTGGAACAAATGGCGGCCGAGCATCGGCCTGTGCCAGCAGCCGGACTTGCTGATCGATCGCTTGGAGCTGATCCATGGCGTCGATGCACGGGATATCAGCCTGGCCGAGCGCATTCGTGCCGATATCGAGCAGATTTCCCCGGAGACCGAAGTGCGCCTGCAGCCGCTGCACCTGCGCAATCCCTGGGATTTCGAGGAGGTGTACGGCGCGCTGCATGACTTCACCAGCGGCTATGCCTTCGATACCGAGCGCGAGGACTACCTGGTGCACATCACCACCGGTACCCATGTGGCGCAGATCTGCTGGTTCCTGCTCACCGAGGCGCGCTACCTGCCGGCGCGGCTGGTGCAGACCTCGCCGGCGCGCAAGCGTGATGAGCAGGCGCCGGTGACCGGCACCCACGCGCTGATCGACCTCGACCTGTCGCGCTACGACCGTATCGCCACGCGCTTCCAGCATGAGCGGCTGGAGGGGCTGGCGTTTCTCAAGTCCGGCATCGCCACGCGCAACGCGGCGTTCAACCGTTCCATCGAGCAGATCGAGCGGGTCGCCGTCCGCTCCTCGGCGCCGATGCTGCTGATCGGCCCGACCGGTGCGGGCAAGTCGTTCCTGGCCCGCCGCGTTTACGAGCTCAAGCGCAGCCGTCATCTGGTCGATGGCCGCTTCGTCGAGGTCAACTGCGCGACCCTGCGCGGCGACGGCGCCATGTCGGCGTTGTTCGGGCATATCAAGGGCGCCTTCACCGGTGCCCAGAACGCCCGCGATGGCCTGCTGCGCGCCGCCGATGGCGGCATGCTGTTTCTCGACGAGATCGGCGAGCTGGGCCTGGACGAGCAGGCCATGCTGCTCAAGGCCATCGAGGAGAAGCGCTTCTTTCCCATGGGCGCGGACAAGGAGGTGAGCAGCGACTTCCTGCTGATTGCCGGTACCCACCGCGACCTGCGTGCACGGGTCGCCGAAGGGCTGTTTCGTGAAGACCTGTATGCGCGCATCAACCTGTGGACTTTCGAGCTGCCGGGGTTGGCCGGGCGCCGCGAGGACATCGAGCCGAACATCGATTTCGAGTTGGAGCGCCACGCCCGCGAGCAGGGGCGGATGGTGCGCTTCAACCTGGAGGCGCGGCGCCGCTACCTGGCCTTCGCCAGTTCCAGCGAGGCCGCCTGGCAGGGCAACTTCCGTGAGCTGTCCGCCTCGATCACCCGCATGGCGACCCTGGCCGACAGCGGGCGTATCGACGAAGCGCAGGTGCAGGAGGAGATCGAGCGGCTGCGGCGCGCCTGGGGTTTCGTGCCGGATGGGCTGTCGAGCCTGCTGGGTGAGGCAGCCGGTGATATCGACCTGTTCGACCGTCTGCAGCTGCAGGCGGTGATCGGCATCTGTCGGCAGGCGGGCAGCCTGTCCGAGGCGGGCCGGCGTCTGTTCGATGTCAGTCGTCAGGCCAAGGCGCAGGCCAACGATGCCGACCGCCTGCGCAAGTACCTGGCGCGCTTCGGCTTGAGCTGGCAGTCCGTGCGCCGCGAGTGACGTTTTGGTGCGAGAAGATGCTGACTTGGTGCGTTGCGTGGGCTGATGAAAGCCCTGTTTCCGAGGGTCTATTTACAGTAAAGCACCAAAAAGTTTCATAAAGGCGTCATTTTGCCCTTTTTAAGGGCGCTCTGTTCTTGCTAGAGTCCCGCCACTTTTCATTGCGCGGCGCAGCAAGACGCCAGGGAGCCTGCCATGAGCATGTCCGTCGACCATTTCCTCGAACGCCTGAAACAACGCGATCCCCACCAGCCTGAATTCCACCAGGCGGTGGAGGAAGTGCTGCGCAGCTTGTGGCCGTTCCTGCAGGCCAACCCTCGCTACCTGGAGGCGGGCATCGTCGAGCGCCTGGTCGAGCCGGAGCGTGCCGTGCTGTTCCGCGTGCCGTGGGTCGACGACGCCGGGCGTGTGCAGGTCAACCGTGGCTTCCGCATCCAGATGAACAGTGCCATCGGCCCGTACAAGGGCGGCCTGCGTTTTCACCCCTCGGTGAACCTCAGCGTGCTCAAGTTCCTGGCCTTCGAGCAGACCCTGAAGAACTCCCTGACCTCGCTGCCCATGGGCGGCGGCAAGGGCGGCGCGGACTTCGACCCCAAGGGCAAGAGCGACGCCGAGGTGATGCGCTTCTGCCAGTCGTTCATGACCGAGCTGTACCGTCATATCGGCGCCAACCTGGACGTACCGGCCGGCGACATCGGTGTCGGTGGCCGCGAGATCGGCTATATGTTCGGCCAGTACAAGCGCCTGGCCAACGAGTTCTCCTCGGTGCTGACCGGCAAGGGCCTGACCTACGGCGGCAGCCTGATCCGCCCGGAAGCCACCGGCTATGGCTGCGTGTACTTCGCCGAGGAAATGCTCAAGACCCGCGGGCGCACCTTCGACGGCCAGCGCGTGGCCATCTCCGGCTCCGGCAACGTGGCGCAATACGCCGCACGCAAGGTCATGGACCTGGGCGGCAAGGTGATTTCCTTCTCCGACTCCGCAGGCACCTTGTACGCTGAAGAGGGCTTCAGCGAGCAGCACTGGCAGGACGTGATGGCGCTGAAGAACCAGCAGCGCGGCCGCCTGAGCGAACTCGACGGCGGCGCGCTGCGCTTCCAGGCCGATCAACGCCCCTGGGGCCTGGGCTGCGATATCGCGCTGCCCTGCGCCACCCAGAACGAGCTGAACCTGGAAGACGCCCGGGCGCTGCTCGACCAGGGCTGCGTGTGCGTGGCCGAGGGTGCCAACATGCCGACCACCCTGGACGCGGTGGACCTGTTCGTCGAGCACGGCACCCTGTTCGCCCCGGGCAAGGCCTCCAACGCCGGCGGTGTGGCGGTCAGCGGCCTGGAGATGTCGCAGAACGCCATGCGCCTGCACTGGAGCGAAGGCGAGGTGGACGAGAAGCTGCACGGCATCATGCAGTCCATCCACAACGCCTGCGTGCGCCACGGCGAGGAAAATGGCGGCATCAACTACGTCAAGGGCGCCAACATCGCCGGCTTCGTCAAGGTGGCCGACGCCATGCTGGCCCAGGGCGTGGTCTGACGGCCGCCCGCGCGGCCGGGCAATCCGGCTGCGCCGCCGACCAGCCGTCTTGCCGACGGCTGGTCGGCAACACCCTCTCACTGTCACGACGCTTACACACAAGGTGCCGACAATGCCCTCCCGTCGTGGCGCAGGATGGCGCCGCGCGTGTTGGAACATCACCGGAACAACGAGAGTCGTGTCATGAAACAGATTCCAGGAATGCTCGAAGGCGCCATGGCCGTTCGCTTCTACCAGAGCGTGCAGGGGCCTTTCCCCATCGAAATCGGTGCCGCGGTGTCGGGCACGAGCATGTCCGCCATCGTCAAGCCGGCTGCCAGCCCCGTCGCGCTGGACGCCACCTGCGAGGAACACCTGGGCCTGTCGCTGCTCGAAGCCGAAGCGACCGGCCTGGCCGCTGGCAAGGTCTGCGACCAGCTCAATGCCTTCCTGGCCGGGCGCCGGGTCAATTGCAGTGGCGCAGCGGAAGTCGAGGCGGTGAGCCAGCTGTTCCAGGCCGCCGGGGTGGAACTGGAGTTCTCGCTGTCGACCCTTGACGCCGCCGCGCTGTGCCTGCCCGATGCGCCGCCGGTCGACCAGTACCCGGAAAGCGTCGCCCGCGACCTGTTCGTGCTGGCCAGGCCGTTCGAGGTCTGGCGGTTGCGTTGAGCGCAGCGCCGCCGCAGCTGGTTCGCTTTCGCATCGTTACGTGGACAAAGATGCGAACTACTAGTACATGACAATCGTTATCGAATAGACTCCCGCGCCACCGGCTCGCTCTGCCGTGCCCGTCTCATCCTGCAAGGCCACCCGCACTACGCGCGGCGCATGCCTGGCGGCAGGGTCGAAGCACGCGCCACTGCGCAGTTGGTTCTCCCGTTCGCAGCAGGTAGTCCGAGAGTCGATTGCGGTGTTCAAGAAAGTTCTCTTCCAACTGCACTGGTTGTTCGGCATCAGCGCCGGGCTGGTGCTGGCCCTGATGGGCGTGACCGGCGCGCTGTACAGCTTCCAGGACGAGATTCTGCAGGCGATCAATCCGCATCAGGTGCTCAGCCAGCCGGGGCCCGTGCTCGAGCCGGGCGAGCTGATCGAGCGCTTGCAGGCGCAGGGGCTCAGTGTTTCCGGTTTCTACCTGGATACCAAGGGCGCCCAGCCGACGCGGGTGTTCCTGACCCCGCCGCCCGGTGAACGGCGTGGCGGGATACGCTTCGTCGACCCCTATACGGGGGAGTCCCTGGGCGAGCCGCGGGGCCTGCAGTTCTTCGGCCTGATGCTGCAGCTGCACCGCTTCCTCGCCATGGGCCAGAGCGGCCGGCAGATCACCGGCGCCTGCACCATCGCCCTGGTGTTCTTCTGCCTGTCCGGGCTGTACCTGCGCTGGCCGCGCCAGGTGTGGAGCTGGCGCGCCTGGCTGACCTTCGACTGGGCCAAGAAGGGCCGCGCGTTCAATTGGGATCTGCATTCGGTGGTCGGCACCTGGTGCCTGCCGCTGTATCTGTGCGCGGCGCTGACCGGCCTGTACTGGTCCTATGACTGGTATCGCAGCGGGCTGGAAGGCCTGCTCAGCGATGCGCCGCGGGCGGCCGGTGAAGGCCGCGGCCGGCGCAGCCCGCCGGTAGCAGGCCAGCCCATGCCGGCGGTGGACTACACCAACCTCTGGCAGGGCATCCAGCGCACGGCGGGCGACAGGCTCAGCGCCTACAGCCTGCAACTGCCCAATGCCGCCGGCGAGCCGGCGCGGGTGTTCTTCATATTGCGCGATGCCGAACACGCGCGCGCCTTCAACCAGATGCAGCTCGACCCGCTCACTGGCGAGGCCAGGCAGGTTGAGCGCTACGCCGACAAGTCGTTCAAGGCGCGGCTGCTGGCCAGCGTCTATGCCCTGCACACCGGCGAGTACTTCGGCATGACCGGGCGCATCCTGATGATGGTCGCCAGCCTGCTGATGCCGTTGTTCTTCGTCACCGGCCTGCTGCTGTACCTGGACCGACGCCGCAGGAAGCGCGCGGCGCTGGCCGCCCGTCAGGCGCTCGATGGTGGCGAAGGCGGTGAGTCCTGGCTGGTGGGGTTCGCCAGCCAGAGCGGCTTTGCCGAACAGCTGGCCTGGCAAACCGCCGGACAGTTGCAGGCCGCCGGCATGGCGGTGGAAGTGCAGCCGCTGGCGCGTATCGACACCACCAGGCTCAGCGCCACGCCCCGGGCGCTGCTGGTGCTCAGCACCTTTGGCGATGGTGAGGCGCCGGACAGCGCGCGCGGGGTCGAGCGCCAATGGCTGGCGGCGACCCTGGATCTGCCCGGCCTGCGTTACGCGGTGCTGGCCCTGGGCGATCGCCGGTACACGCAGTTCTGCGGCTTCGCCCGGCGCCTCGACGACTGGCTGACCAGCCGCGGCGCCCAGCGCCTGGGTGAGCGTATCGAGGTCGATGGCGACGATCAGCAGGCGCTGCAGCATTGGCAGCGGCAACTGGCCGAGCTGACCGGCGTGCAGCCACTGGCCGCGCAGCCGGTGGCGTTCGACGGCTGGGTGCTGCGTACACGCGCGCGCCTCAACCCGGGCAGCCAGGGCGCGGGCACCTGGCTGGTCGGCCTGCAGCCACCGGCCGGTGCGCTGTGGCAGGCGGGCGATATCCTGGAGATCCTCCCGCGCAACGGCAAAGCACAGGTGCAGCGCTGGTTGCATGCCCATGGCCTGCAGGCGCTGGAGTCCGTCGTCATCGAGCCGCTCGGCCATACACTCGGCGAGGCGCTGGCCGCCCGCCAACTGCCGTACAGCACCAGTCACCTGGTCGGCCTGCATGCCCAGGCGCTGCTCGAGGCGCTGGTGCCATTACCCAGCCGCGAATACTCGATCGCCTCGCTGCCCGAAGACGGCCTGCTGGAGCTGATCGTGCGGCAGCAGCACCTAAGCAATGGCGAGCTGGGTGCCGGTTCCGGCTGGCTGACCGAGCACCTGCCGCTTGGCGAGCAACTGCTGGCGCGGGTACGCCGTAACAGTGGTTTCCATGCTCCTGAGGATGATCGGCCGCTGATCCTGATCGGCAATGGCACCGGGCTCGCCGGCCTGCGCAGCCTGCTCAAGGCGCGCATCGCTGCCGGGCATATGCGCAATTGGCTGTTGTTCGGCGAGCGCAATGCCGAGCACGATTTCTACTGCCGGGACGAGCTGCAGGCCTGGCTCACCGGCGGCCGGTTGGAGCGACTGGATCTGGCCTTTTCCCGCGACCAGGCGCAGCGCCTCTATGTGCAGGATCGCTTGCGCGAGGCGGCGGATGAGCTGCGGGGGTGGATTGCCGAGGGGGCCGCGGTTTATGTATGCGGCAGTCTGCAGGGGATGGCAGCGGGGGTGGATCAGGTGTTGCGCGAGGTGCTGGGGGACGCCGTTGTCGAGGGGCTGGTGGAGCAGGGGCGTTATCGGCGGGATGTGTACTGAGGGCTTGCACTGGATTTATGAGCAGGTGCAAAGATTTGTGTGGTCTATGCGGCCGAGTTCGCGGACATGGCCCGCTCCCACAATACAGCTGACCTTCCGATCCGCTGCTGGATTCGTCACTCGGGCTGCCTGAGTTGCCGAGCGCAGCTTGAGCTGCGCCCGGCGGGCGGTCAGAGAAACTGCTCGGCGTGGTGGCAGGCCACTTCACGGCCATCGAGCGGGCGCAGCAGCGGCAGCTCGGTCTGGCAGCGCTCGGTGGCGTAGGGGCAGCGTTTGTGGAAGGGGCAGCCCGATGGCGGGTTGAGCGGGTTGGGCAGCTCGCCGGCGATCTTGATCTTCGGCTTGCTCGGGTCCGGATGGATGGTCGGCGTGGCCGACAGCAGCGCCTTGGTGTAGGGGTGCAGCGGGCGCTCGTACAGCCGCTCGCTGGGGCCAATCTCCGCCGGGCGGCCGAGGTACATCACCAGCACGTCGTCGGCCACGTGGCGCACCACCGACAGGTTGTGGGAGATGAACACGTAGCCGGTACTGAACTCTTCCTGCAGGTCCATGAACAGATTGAGCACCTGGGCCTGGATCGACACGTCCAGCGCCGAGGTCGGCTCGTCGGCCACCAGCACCTTGGGGGTGAGCATCATGGCGCGGGCCAGGGCGATGCGCTGGCGCTGGCCGCCGGAGAACATGTGCGGGTAGCGCTGGTAATGCTCGGGGCGCAGGCCGACCTGGTTCATCATCGCCTGTACCTTTTCGCGGCGTTCGGCGCGCGACAGGCTGGTGTTGATCAGCAGTGGCTCGGCCAGCTGGTCGCCGATCTTCTGCCGCGGGTTGAGCGAGGCGTAGGGGTTCTGGAACACCATCTGCACGTCGCGGCGCAATTGCTTGCGGGTCTGCGCGCTGGCGCCGTTCACTTCCTGGCCGGCGATCTGCAGCGAGCCCGATGAGGGCTCTTCGATCAGCGTCAGCGCACGCGCCAGGGTGGATTTACCGCAGCCGGATTCGCCGACCACGGCCAGGGTCTTGCCGGCCTGTAATTCGAAGGACACACCATTGAGCGCCTGCACCGTGGCGCTGGGCTTGAACAGCCCCTGGGACACGGCGTAGTGGCGCGTCAGTTGGCGTGCGGTCAGGACAGTCGTCATCACGCCACCTCGGCATTCAGATTGAGCGGGAAATAGCAGCGCACCGCGCCGCGCTCGTGGGGTTCCAGGGCCGGGCGTTGCTCGCGGCACTTGGGCTGCACGTAGGGGCAGCGCGGCGACAGCAGGCAGCCGTGGGGCCGGTCATAGCGGCCGGGGACGATGCCGGGCAGGGTCGACAGGCGCGTGGCACCCAGGCTGTGCTCGGGAATCGCCTTGATCAGCGCTTCGGTGTAGGGGTGGGTCGGCGCGTCGAACAGCGCCGGCACCTGGCCCAGCTCCACCGCTTGCCCTGCATACATCACGCAGACCCGGTTGGCGGTCTCGGCGACCACGGCCAGGTCGTGGGTGATCAGCACCAGGCCCATGTTCTGCTCGCGCTGCAGGTCGAGCAGCAGTTCCATGATCTGCGCCTGGATGGTCACGTCCAGGGCGGTGGTCGGCTCGTCGGCGATCAGCAGCTTGGGCTCGGCGGCAATCGCCATGGCGATGGCCACGCGCTGGCTCATGCCACCGGAGAGCTGGTGCGGGAAGGCCTCAAGGCGGCTCGCCGCGCCCGGGATCTCGACGCGCTCGAGCAGTTGCAGGGCGCGCTGGCGCGCGGCCTTGCCCTTGAGACCCAGGTGCTGGCGCAGCACTTCCTCGATCTGGAAACCGACGGTGAAACTGGGGTTCAGGGCGGTCATCGGGTCCTGGAAGATCATCGACAGGTCCTTGCCGACGATGTGGCGACGCTGGCGGCCCTTGAGCTTGAGCATGTCGGTGCCGTCGAAGACCAGGCGGTCGGCACGGACAATACCCGGGGCGTCGATCAGGCCCATCAGCGCCATCATGGTCACCGATTTGCCGGAGCCGGACTCGCCGACGATGGCCAGCACTTCGCCCTTGTCGACCTTCAGGTCGAGGCCATCGACCACCGGCACGGCGTTGGCGTCGCCGAAGCGCACGCTCAGGTTGTCTATTTCCAGCAGGCTCATCGGGCGGCCTCCATCGAATGGCAGGGGGCGGCCGTGGTGCGGAACAGGTTCATGGCGGCCTCCTCAGATCGCGTTCTTGAGTTTCGGGTCCAGCGCATCGCGCAGGCCGTCGCCCATCAGGTTGATCGCCAGCACGCTGAGCAGGATGGCGAGCCCAGGCAGGGTCACCACCCACCAGGCACGTTCGATGTAGTCGCGTGCCGAGGCCAGCATGGTGCCCCACTCGGGGGTTGGCGGTTGTACGCCCAGGCCGAGGAAGCCCAGGGCGGCGGCGTCGAGGATCGCCGAGGAAAAGCTCAGGGTCGCCTGCACGATCAGCGGCGCCATGCAGTTGGGTAGTACGGTGATGAACATCAGCCGCGGCAGGCTGGCGCCGGCCAGGCGGGCGGCGGTGACGTAGTCGCGGTTCAGCTCGCCCATCACCGCGGCGCGGGTCAGGCGCACGTAGGAGGGCAGCGACACGATGGCGATGGCGATCACGGTGTTGATCAGGCCCGGGCCGAGGATGGCGACGATGGCCACCGCCAGCAGCAGCGAGGGCAGGGCCAGCATGATGTCCATCAGGCGCATGATCGACGGGCCCATCAGGCGCGGGAAGAACCCCGCCACCAGGCCCAGCAGCAGGCCGGGAATCAGCGAGATGACCACCGAGGCCAGGCCGATCAGCAGCGACAGGCGCGCACCGTGGATCAGGCGTGACAGCAGGTCACGGCCGACTTCGTCGGTACCGAGGATAAAGCGCCACTGGCCGCCATCCAGCCATACCGGCGGGGTCAGCAGGGCATCACGGAACTGCTCGCTGGGCGAGTAGGGCGCGATCCACGGCGCGAACAGTGCGCAGAACACCATCAGCAGCATGAAGCCGAGGCCGGCGACGGCGCCCTTGTTGTGACTGAACGCGCGCCAGAATTCCTTTAGCGGCGAGGGGTAGACCAGGCTCTGGTCGAGCGGCGTGGTAGTGGTCGAGGTCATGCTCGCACCTCATGGATATCTGATTTTGGCGTAGCCCGGGTCGAGCGCAGCGACACCCGGGAAAGAGCGATCTGGGTATCGCGCTGCTCAACCCAGGCTACGGAAGTAGTTTGTGGGGTGGACGACGCTTTATCCGTCCCCCGCGGCGCGGTCATGGTGGATGAGAAAAGCGTCATCCACCCTACGGTTGTGTTGATATCAGTTGCCATTCATGACTCCGGAGAATCGGTTCATGGCCTCGCGAGCTAGCGCGAGGCAAGGAAAAATTCGTCGAGAGAGCGGAGTTGGCTGTAGCCAATGAGCATCTCGAGAGGGATTTTGACGCGGCATCGCCGACGCGCAGCAGGTCATGGCCGGTTCTCAGCGCTGGTGGCGAATACGTGGGTTCACCAATCCATAGAGGATGTCGACCACGAAGTTGACCAGGATCACCAGGCAGGCGATCAGCAGGATGCCGTTCTGTACCACCGGGTAGTCGCGGGCACCGATCGACTCGATCAGCCACTTGCCGATGCCCGGCCAGGAAAAGATGGTCTCGGTCAGTACCGCGCCAGCGAGCAGCGTGCCGACCTGCAGGCCGAACACCGTGAGCACCGGAATCAGCGCATTGCGCAGGCCATGCACGAATACCACGCGGGTCGGCGACAGGCCCTTGGCGCGGGCGGTGCGCACGTAGTCTTCACGCAGCACTTCGAGCATCGCCGAGCGGGTCATGCGGGCGATCACCGCCAGCGGAATGGTGCCGAGCACGATGGCCGGCAGGATCAGGTGGCGCAGGGCGTTGACGAAGGCGCCTTCCTCGTCGGACAGCAGGGTGTCGATCAGCATGAAGCCGGTCACCGGCTGGATGTCGTAGAGCAGGTCGATGCGCCCGGATACCGGCGTCCAGCCCAGCCATACCGAGAAGAACATGATCAGCAGCAGGCCCCACCAGAAGATCGGCATCGAATAGCCGGTCAGGGAGATGCCCATCACCCCGTGATCGAACAGCGAGCCCCGCTTGAGCGCGGCGATCACCCCGGCGATCAGCCCCAGCGTGCCGGAAAACAGCAGCGCGGCCAGGGTCAGCTCCAGGGTGGCAGGGAACAGGGTGGTGAACTCGGTCCACACCGGGGTGCGGGTACGCAGCGATTCACCCAGGTCGCCCTGGGCCAGCTGGCCGATGTAATCGAAATACTGGGCGTACAGGGGCTTGTTCAGACCCAGACGCTCCATGGCTTCGGCGTGCATCTGCGGGTCGACGCGCCGCTCGCCCATCATCACTTCCACGGGGTCGCCGGGGATCATGCGGATGAGCGCGAAGGTCAGCAGCGTAACCCCGAAGAACGTGGGGATCAGCAGGCCCAGGCGCCGGGCAATAAAACTCAACATCGTGGGAGGTACCTCATTGGCCGGTCAGGCAGCCCGCCGGCGTGTGTACCGCCGGCGGTGTGTTTTTATCTACTTCACCTGGGTGGTGGCGAAGTTGTTATTGGTCAGTGGGCTGATGTGATAGCCCTCGACGTTCTTGCGCATGGCGGTGAACAGTTTCGGGTGGGCCACGTTGATCCAGGGTTGATCCTCGGCGTAGATCTCCAGAGCCTGGCGGTAAAGGCCGGCACGTTGATCGTTGTCGGTCACGCCGCGGGCCTGGGTGATCAGGTCCTGGAACTTAGGGTTGCACCAACGCGCATAGTTCTCGCCGTTTTTCGCCGCATCGCAGCTGAGCAGCGGGGTCAGGAAATTGTCCGGGTCGCCGTTGTCGCCGGCCCAGCCGGAGGAGACCAGATCGCCTTCGCCCTTCTTGGCACGGCGCAGCATCTCGCCCCATTCCATCACGCGGATATCGACCTTGAGGCCGACCTCGGCAAGGTCGGCCTGAAGCATCTCTGCCGACAGGCGCGGGTTGGGGTTGGTCTGGCCGCCGCCGCTGCGGGTGAACAGGGTGATCACGGTGCCTTCCGCCACGCCGGCTTCCTTGAGCAGGGCGCGGGCCTTGTCGAGGTCGCGGGGCGGGTTGCGATTGTCGTCGTTGTAGCCGATCAGGGTCGGCGGGTACGGGTTGACCGCTACCAGCGCGTTGCCCTTGCCGAACAGTTGCTCGACATGGCGCTGGCGGTCGAAGGCGAGGTTGATCGCCTGGCGCACGCGCACGTCGCTCAGGTACCTGTGCTCGGTGTTCATGGCAATGTAGCCGGTGACGATGGCTTCGATCTCGTCGACCTTGAGGTTGGCGTCGGCCTTGATCGCCGGCACGTCGTCGGGCTTGGGATACAGCGCCACCTGGCATTCGTTGGCGCGCAGTTTCTGCAGGCGCGTGTTGTTGTCGGTGGTGATGGCGAAGATCAGCGGGTCGCTGGGCGGCTTGCCACGGAAGTAGTCGGGGTTGGCCTTGTAGCGAACCTGGGCATCCTTGTTGTAACGCTGAAAGACGAAGGGCCCGGTACCGATCGGCTTGCTGTTGAGCTCGGCGGTCTTGCCGGCCGCGAGCAACTGATCGCCATACTCGGCGGAGTAGATCGAGGTGAAGGCCATGGCCAGGTCACGCAGGAAGGGCGCCTCCGGGCGGTTCAGGGTGATGACCACGGTGTGGTCGTCGGTCTTGGTCACCGACTTGAGCAACTGGCGGAACGCCATGCTCTCGAAATAGGGATAGCCCACGCTGGCCTTGGCGTGCCAGGGGTGCTTGGGGTCGAGCTGCCGATTGAGGCTCCACAGCACGTCGTCGGCATTGAAGTCGCGGCTCGGCGTGAAGTAGTCGGTGGTGTGGAATTTCACTCCCTGGCGCAGGTGGAAGGTGTAGGTCAGGCCGTCGTCACTGACCGCCCAGCGCTCGGCCAGGGCCGGCTGGATGTCCGTGGTGCCGGCCTTGAAGTCGACCAGGCGGTTGAATACCGTCTCGGCCGAGGCATCGGCCGTCACCGCGGTGGTGTACTGAACGATGTCGAAGCCCTCGGGGCTCGCTTCGGTACACACCACCAGCGGCTTGGCTGCGAGGTTGCCGGCGGCGCCGAAAACCAGGGCGGCCAGCGCTGCACGTAGCGGTAGTGTCTTCATCGGATATCCCCCGCGAATCAGGTCAGCATAGACGTACGGCCTGCAAGAGGCAGGCCGCGAGCCGTCGTTCAGAGAATGTCGGGCGCACTGTCGGTAGGCGGCGCGCAGCCAGTGGACAGGTACGAGGGGGCGAAGTGGACGGCTTCACGCCATGCCCCCAGGCCCGCTTCATGTTCATCGGCCGGCTGGCCGCCCCGCGGGGGATCCGCGAAACGGCCGGTGCGCCCATCAGTCGTTGCTGACACCGATGAAGCTGTTACGCCCGAACGGGCTGATCTGGAAGCCCTTCACGCTGGCGCGCATCGGCTGGTAGACGGTGGAGTGGGCGATCGGGGTGATCGGCACTTCGCGCTTGAGCACCACCTGAGCCTGCTTGTACAGCTCGCTGCGCTCGTTCTGGTCGGTCACGCGCTTGGCGGCCACCACCAGCTTGTCGTACTCGGCGTTGCACCACTTGGAGAAGTTGTTGCCGTCCACCGAGGCGCAGCCGTACAGGGTGCCGAGCCAGTTGTCGGGGTCACCATTGTCGCCAGTCCAGCCGATCAGCATGGCGTCGTGTTCGCCGGCGTGGGCACGCTTGATGTACTCGCCCCACTCGTAGCTGACGATGCGTGCCTTGACGCCGACCTTGGCCCAGTCGGCCTGGAGCATCTCGGCCATCAGGCGGGCGTTGGGGTTGTACGGACGCTGCACGGGCATGGCCCACAGGGTGATCTCGGTGCCTTCCTTGACGCCGGCAGCCTTGAGCAGCTCCTTGGCTTTTTCAGGGTTGTAGGCGGCGTCCTTGATCGACTCGTCGTAGGACCACTGGGTCGGCGGCATGCCGTTGACGGCCAGCTGGCCGGCGCCCTGGTAGACGGCGTCGATGATCGCCTGCTTGTTCACCGCCATGTCCAGCGCCTGGCGCACTTCGAGCTTGTCGAACGGTGCACGGGTCACGTTGTAGGCGATGTAGCCCAGGTTGTAGCCCGGGGCGGTCGGCACGTTGAGGTTGTTGTCCGCCTGCAGGCCCTTGAGGTCGGCCGGGCGCGGATTGAGGGTGATCTGGCACTCGCCGGCGCGCAGCTTCTGGGCACGTACCGAGGCGTCGGTGTTGATCGAGAAGATCAGGTTGTCGATCTTCACGTCACCCGGCTTCCAGTACTCCTTGTTGCCCTTGTAGCGAATCGCCGCGTCCTTCTGGTAGCGGCTGAACACGAACGGGCCGGTGCCGATGGGCTGCTGGTTGATCTGCGCGGCCTTGCCGGCCTTGAGCAACTGGTCGGCGTACTCGGCCGAGTGCACGGCGGCAAAGTTCATCGCCAGGTTCTGCACGAAGGCGGCGTCGACTTCCTTGAGGGTGAAGACCACGGTGTGGTCGTCGGTCTTCTCGACCTTGGCGATGTTCTTGTCCAGGCCCATGTCGGTGAAGTACGGGAACTCGCTGGGGTAGGCCTTGCGGAACGGGTGGTTGCGATCGAGCATGCGCTGGAAGGTGAACAGCACGTCGTCGGCGTTGAATTCGCGGCTCGGCTTGAAGTAATCGGTGGTGTGGAACTTGACCCCTTCACGCAGGTGGAAGGTGTAGGTCAGGCCGTCTTCGCTGATGTCCCAGGAAGTCGCCAGGCCCGGCTGGGCCTTGGTGCCGCCGCGCTCGAATTCGGCCAGGCGGTTGAAAATGGTTTCCGAGGCCGCATCGAAGTCGGTGCCGGTGGTGTACTGGCCCGGATCGAAGCCACCCGGGCTGCCTTCGGAGCAATACACCAGATTGCTGGCCTGGGCGAGCGAAACACTGGAGAGCAGACCTGCGGTGAGCAGAGCCTTGCACAGGAGAGACATGCGCATGCGAACCTCTTTTTCTTTTTGTTCGCGCCTGGGTTCAGCGCGAGCTCGGAATGCGGTGAAAGCGGATAGCCCACCGGGTCGGGCTCGAAATTAAGTCATGCTGAAATTTCGGTCAACAAAAATTAAGCAGCACTAACATTGCGCATATTTGCCCTGAATTGGGGCGCAAATCACTCGGTAGTGGGTTGATCGCCAAACAACGCCATGGTGGTCATGGTCAGCACTTCGGCGGGCTCATCGGCAGCGTTGACCAGCCGGTGCAGCTTGCCGGCATCGAAATGCACCGAGTCGCCGGGGCCCAGCGGATAGTCGCGGCCCTCGATGGTGTAGACGATGTGCCCGGCCAGCACGTAGGAGAACTCCACGCCCTCATGGGCGATCAGTTCCGATTCGTAGCCCACCGGAATGTTCATCTTCACGGCATTGATCGAATTGCCGGGAAACGAGCTGGACAGCCGCTCGTAGGCCAGCAGCTGGCCCCCGACGGTGTAGCGCACCCGCTGGTCGACGTGGGAGTCGGGCTGGGCCTGGGCGGGTTGATCGAACAGCGCGTTGAGCGGCACGTCGAGGGATTTGGCGATGCTCGCCAGGGACGAGATCGACACACCGGTGAGGTTGCGCTCGGCCTGGGACAGGAAGCTGGCCGTCAGGCCGGCGTCGGCGGCCACCTGGTTGAGGGTCTTGCCGGCGGCCCGCCGGTAGCGGCGCAGGCGTTCGCCAATGCGATCTGCGGTCATGGGAAAGGTTCGCTGTTCGAATAGGCGCAGTATACCGATGGAGGGTAGGGACTTCAGCCGGAAGATTGTGGCCTTTTTTAAGTGTCACTGAAAAAAGTTTTGACGGTAATTTAAGTTGCACTTAAATTTTGCCGCAGTAGGGCACCTCTAAAAACGTTGGCGAGGCAGTCAGCGCAAGGCAAAAACAGGCGAAAAAGCGACCGGGGTCGCGCTCGACTTTACGTGTTGTAAATGAGCATTTTGATTGGACTCGCATCCGAGCCTGTTTTTAACGCCGCGCTGACAACGCAGATAGTTTTTAGAGGTGCCCAGTAGTGACCCGGCAGCGATATCCGTTGCCGTCGCCAGACGAGGATGTGCAGATGACACTGGGAGTGGGCGGTAGCACGCCGGAGCAGGCCTTGGCGCGCCTGCAGGACATGACCGCCGGCGCGCAGCCGATCGGCGAGGCGGAGTATCAGGCGCGTATCGAACGGGCCCAGGCACTGATGCGCGAACAGGGCATCACGGCACTGTTCGTCGCCGCGGGCAGCAACCTGCAGTACTTCACCGGGGTCAAGTGGAACCCCAGCGAGCGCATGGTCGGCGCCATCCTGCCGGCCAGTGGCGCCGTGGAATACCTGGCGCCGGCCTTCGAGGAGGGCACGGTGCGCGACTTCCAGGTGGTACCTGGCGCCATCAATACCTGGGAAGAGCACGAGAGCCCTTATGCGCTGCTGCTGCGCTGCCTGCGCCGCCTCGGTGTGACGCCCAATGATGGTGCGCCGCCTCAGGTAGGTCTTTGTTCTTCCTTGCCTTTTTTCATGTTCGAGGGCCTTCGCAAGCTGACCGGCGGTTACCGTTTCGTCGATGCCGGGGTGATCACCACCACCTGCCGGCAGCGTAAATCGGCGGCCGAAATCGCCCTGATGCAACGCGCCAAGGACATGACCCTGGAAGTGCACAAGGCAGCGGCGAGCATTCTCCATGAAGGCATCACCACTACCGAGGTGGCCGAATTCATCCGCCAGGCGCACCGCAAGGTCGGCGCGCCGGGGTCGATCTTCTGTATCGTGCTGTTCGGCCCGGCCAGCGCCTTCCCCCACGGCGTCAAGCATGCGCAGACCCTGAAGGACGGCGACATGGTGCTGATCGATACCGGCTGCCAGGTGCACAGCTACCTGTCGGACATCACCCGCAGCTACGTCTTTGGCACGCCGAGCGAGCGCCAGCGCGAGTACTGGAACAAGGAGAAGGCTGCCCAGCAGGCCGCCTTCGATGCTGCCGTGCTTGGCGCGCCCTGCGCCAGTGTCGATGCCGCCGCACGGCGCAGCCTGGAAGCCGCGGGCCTGGGGCCTGCCTACCGATTGCCGGGCCTGCCGCACCGCACCGGCCATGGCATCGGCCTGGACATCCACGAAGGCCCGTATCTGGTCGGCGGCGACGACACGCCGCTGGCCGAGGGCATGTGCTTCAGCAACGAGCCGATGATCTGCGTGCCGGGCGAGTTCGGCATCCGCCTGGAAGATCACTTCTACATGACCGCCGAAGGCCCGCGCTGGTTTACCCAGCCCAGCCATTCGGTGGACGACCCGTTCGGGTTGAATGCCTGAGCCGCCCCTGGAGTCGATCTTTTAGGCAACATAAAGAGACTGCTACAAGGAGAAGCGGCCGCTCCCAGCGTAGGGTGGACAACGCTCTTTTTGTCCACCATTGCGATCGCAGAGCGGTGGACGGGTAAAGCGTCGTCCACCCTACGAAAGGCCACTTGCGCCACTTTGCAGGCAACGCGCTGAAGTCGATCCGCACGATCGTGAACAGGCTCTTGGAAACGAAAACGCCCGGCCAATTGGCCGGGCGTTTTCATTCAGGGGTTAAGTTACTCGATGCTCACACCATAGAAGGAGTTGATGCCGAACGGGCTGATCTTGAAGTCCTTCACCCGGGTGCTCATCGGCTGGTACACCGTGGAGTGGGCGATCGGCGTGTTCTGCACGTCGGCCTTGAGCAACTGCTGGGCCTGCTTGTAGAGCACGGTGCGCTCTTCGCGGTCGTTGATCGCCTTGGCCTTCTTCAGCAGCGCGTCGAACTCCTTGTTGCACAGGCGGCTGTAGTTGTTGCCGCCAATGGCGTCGCAACCGTACAGCACGCTCAGCCAGTTGTCGGGGTCACCGTTGTCGCCGGTCCAGCCGATCAGCAGGGCATCGTGCTCGCCGGCCTTGGCGCGCTTGTTGTACTCGCCCCATTCGTAGCTGACGATGCGCGCCTTGATGCCGATCTTCGCCCAGTCGGCCTGCAGCATCTCGGCCATCAGCTTGGCGTTAGGGTTGTAGGGACGCTGCACCGGCATGGCCCACAGGGTGATCTCGGTACCTTCCTTCACGCCGGCGGCCTTGAGCAGTTCCTTGGCCTTTTCCGGGTTGTAGGGGGTGTCCTTGATGGTGTCGTCATAGGACCACTGGGTCGGCGGCATGCCGTTCACGGCCACCTGGCCGGCGCCCTGGTACACGGCGTTGATGATCGCCTGCTTGTTGACCGCCATGTCCATGGCCTGGCGCACTTCGAGCTGGTCGAACGGTTTGTGCTCGGTGTTGTAGGCCAGGTAACCGACGTTGAAGCCGGCCTGCTCGGGCATCTGCAGCTTGGGATCCTTCTTCAGGGTTTCCAGGTCCGCCGGGCGCGGGAACACGCTGACGTGGCATTCGCCGGCGCGCAGTTTCTGCATGCGTACCGAGGGGTCGGTGTTGATGGCGAAGATCAGGTTGTCGATCTTCACGTCATCCGGGTTCCAGTATTCCTTGTTGCCCTTGTAGCGGATCTGCGCGTCCTTCTGGTAACGGCTGAACACGAACGGGCCGGTGCCGATGGGCTTCTGGTTGATGTCCGAGGCCTTGCCGGCCTTGAGCAGCTGGGCGGCGTATTCGGCGGAGTGGATCGAGGCGAAGCTCATGGCCATGTTCTGGATGAAGGCGGCGTCGACCGTGTTGAGGGTGAAGCGCACGGTGTGCTCGTCGACCTTGTCGATCTTGGCGATGTTCTTGTCCATGCCCATGTCGGTGAAGTACGGGAACTCGGTGGGGTACGCCTTGCGGAACGGGTCGTCCTTGTTGAGCATGCGGTTGAAGGTGAACAGCACGTCGTCGGCGTTGAATTCGCGGCTCGGCTTGAAGTAATCGGTGGTGTGGAACTTGACCCCTTCGCGCAGGTGGAAGGTGTAGGTCAGGCCGTCGTCGCTGATGTCCCATTTCTTGGCCAGGCCGGGGATCACCGAGGTGCCGCCACGCTCGAATTGCGAGAGGCGGTTGAAGACCGTTTCGGCGCCCGCATCGAAGTCGGTACCGGTGGTGTAGAGCCCGGGGTCGAAGCCCGCTGGGCTGCCTTCGGAGCAGTACACCAGATTGCCGGCGGCCTGTGCGAAGGGGGCGCTGGCAATCAGGCCGGCGACGACAAAAGCCTGGATAAAGGCGTTCTTGTGCATGGTTACCTCATGTCTATTGTGATTTTTCCTGAGGGGTCTGCTGCGGCAAAGCGGGGCGTGTCGGATGGTGACGAGCCTGCCTTGAGCCTAGACCTTGTTTGAGGCTATGCACGGCCTGTGCCGAAAACCTTGGAGCAGTCCGTAAAAACAAAAAGAGGCTGCGACAAGGGTCGCAGCCTCCTCTTTTGTGGTGTCGGCAGGCTGCTTACAGCTGCACCTCGATCACCCCATCGGCATTCATCGTCACCTGGCTGGTGCCAGCCTCGACTTCTGGCGTTGCGCTGTCGGAGAACGCCGAGGCCTTCATGGCTTCCATGCGCATCGGCGGGCGCACGAAGCCGCCGCTGTTGAGGTTCAGGCTGACCAGCTTGTAGCTCTTGCCGCCCAGGGCTTCGGTGGTCAGCTGGGCGCGTTCCTTGAAGGCGGCTACGGCGTCCTTGATCAGCGCGTCTTCTTCCTTCTTGCGCGTGGCGTCGGCGATGCTGAAGCTCATGCCGCCCATCTTCAGGGTTTTCAGCATCTCGCCGGTGAGCTTGGACAGCGCAGCGAAGTCGGCGCTTTCCAGGCGGATTTCGGCGCGCTCGCGCCAGGCGTTGATTTCCTCGCCTTTCTCGCTGTACACCGGGTAGCTGTTGCGGCTGCCCTGGGAAACGGTCACGCCCTTCACGCCGCGGGCCTGGGTCAGGCCGGCATTCAGGGTACGGGTGATCTCGGCGGCCAGCGCCGCGGGGTCCTTCTGCTGGGCTTCGGTGTACAGGGTGACCTGCATCAGGTCGTGGGCCACCTCGTGGCTGACCTGGGTGCTCAGGGAGATCTGGTTGTAGCGCGGCTCATCGGCGTGTGCGGCGATGCTGAGCAGGCCGGCGGTGCTGAAAGCCAGTGCGGTGGCGAGGCGGGACAGTGGCAGCATGGCGATTCCTTATCGATAGCGGGCACGGATGGAGACCGTGTTCATGGGATTGGACGAGGCGATCTGGGTATTCGGGTTAAGCGAATCGAAAAAAATTCACCCCACCTCTGACCACGGGGATAGGCAAGTGACTGCGCTGATCCGGCACCTGACGGGCGATCGTCGTACGACTGCGGCGCGTTGCCGCATCAGGCCGGCGGCAGCCTTGGTTATACTCGCCGGGCTCGCCAACGAGCATAGGGCAACTCTAAAAACTACCTGCGTTGCCATCACCGCGTTAAAAACAGGCTCGGATGCGAGTCCAGGCTGGGCGCCCCCATCAAAATGCTCATTTACCACTCGTAAACTCGGCCTCTTCGCCTGTTTTTGCCTTGTGCTGACTGCCTCGCCAACGTTTTTATAGCCGCCCATAGAGGAGTATCGATGCTCGCCCCCGTACAACTGCTTTCGGCCAGCCGCCAGAACCTCTGGCGGCTGACCCTTATCCGCTTCCTGGTGCTGGCTGCGCAGGCCGGTTCGGTTGGCCTGGCCTACAAATCCGAGCTGCTGCCGCTGCCCTGGTTGCAACTGAGCATCACCCTGGGCGCCTCCCTGGTGCTGTGCCTGCTGACCGCCCTGCGCCTGCGCGGGCCCTGGCCGGTGACCGAGGCCGAGTACGGCATCCACCTGGGCTTCGACCTGATCATCCACAGCGTGCTGTTGTATTACTCGGGCGGCTCGACCAACCCCTTCGTGTCCTATTACCTGGTGCCGTTGACCATCGCCGCGGCGACCTTGCCGTGGCTGTTCACCATGATTCTCGGCGGCATGGCGCTGGCGTCCTACACCCTGTTGCTGGTCTGGTCGCACCCGCTGCAACTGCCGGTGGGGCCGCGCGAGAGCCTGCTGGTCTACGGCATGTGGCTGAGCTTCGCCCTGGCGGCGGGGCTGATCACCTTCTTCGTTGCCAAGATGGCCGAGGAGCTGCGCCAGCAGGAAAAGCTGCGCGCCGAACGTCGCGAGGAGGGCATGCGCGACCAGCAGCTGCTGGCCGTGGCCACCCAGGCCGCCGGTGCCGCCCACGAGCTGGGCACGCCGCTGGCGACCATGAGCGTGCTGATCAAGGAGCTGCGCCGCGAACACCAGAATCCGTTGTTGCAGGAAGACCTGGCGCTGCTGCAGGAGCAGGTCAAGCTGTGCAAGGAAACCCTCCAGCACCTGGTGCGCGCCGCCGAAGCCGATCGTCGCCAGGCCGTGGTGGAGATGCCGGCGGTCAGCTGGCTGGAAACCACCCTCAATCGCTGGCACCTGATGCGCCCCGAAGCCAGCTATCGTTACGAATGCCTCGGCGTGGGCAAGTCGCCGCAACTGATGCCGCCGGCGGACCTCACCCAGGCGCTGCTCAACCTGCTCAACAATGCGGCCGATGCCTGCCCGGACAACCTGGAAATCAACCTGGACTGGGATCACCAATGGGTGCGCCTGTGCATCCGCGACTACGGCGCGGGTGTACCCTTGGCCATCGCCGAGCAACTGGGCCGGCCGTTCTTCACCACCAAGGGCAAAGGCAAGGGCTTCGGCCTCGGCCTGTTTCTCAGCCAGGCCAGCGTGACCCGCGCCGGCGGCACGGTGAAGCTGTATAACCATGAAGAAGGCGGCACGCTCACCGAGCTCAAGTTGCCGCGCGCCTACGTCCGGGTGTGAGCCCGACGCGGGCTTGTCGATGCAGCGCACTGCCGAGCCGGCAGGCCGCGAGCATGTATTGAGGAGTGAATCATGAGTGACGAAACGCTGCTGGAAAGCGAAGAACAGCCCCACCTGTTGCTGGTCGACGACGACCCCACCTTCACCCGCGTGATGGCCCGCGCCATGAGCAGCCGTGGGCTGCGCGTGTCCACCGCGGCCAGCGCCGAGGAAGGCCTGGCGTTGGCCACCCAGGACCTGCCGGACTACGCCGTGCTCGATTTGAAAATGGAAGGCGACTCCGGCCTGGTGCTGCTGCCCAAGCTGCTGGAGCTGGATGCCGAGATGCGCGTGGTGATCCTCACCGGCTATTCGAGCATCGCCACGGCGGTGGAAGCCATCAAGCGTGGCGCCTGCAATTACCTGTGCAAGCCGGCCGACGCCGACGACGTGCTCGCCGCGCTGCTGACCCAGCACGCCGACCTCGACACCCTGGTGCCGGAAAATCCCATGTCGGTGGACCGCCTGCAATGGGAGCACATCCAGCGCGTGCTGGCCGAGCACGAGGGCAATATCTCGGCGACCGCCCGCGCCCTGGGCATGCACCGCCGTACCTTGCAGCGCAAGCTGCAGAAGCGCCCGGTTCGTCGCTAACGGGAGCCGCCGCCCGTTCCGGGAGGGCAAAGCCTTGCTATCATTAGCAGGCTATCGACGTGCCTGAGCACCAGGCACGTCGGCGCGTCCTAAGGCACTTCCACCTCCCGGGGCTCTCATGCTCGCTGTACTCCAGCAGACGCTCGCGATCACCGCGCCCGTCTTCGCCATGCTGTTTCTCGGCGTGCTGCTCAAGCGGCTGCGCTGGATCGACGACCCCTTCATCGATACCGCCTCGTCCCTGGTGTTTCGCGGCACCATGCCGACGCTGCTGTTCATCAGCATCGTCCAGGCGGACCTGAGCGCCGCACTGCAGCCGGCGCTGATCGGCTACTTCGTGTTCGCCACCCTGGTGAGCTTCGCCCTGGCCTGGGGCTGGGCGATCTGGCGCTGCCCCAAGGTCGACCGCGGCATCTACACCCAGGGTGCCTTTCGCGGCAACAATGGCATCGTCGGCCTGGCGCTGGCCACCAGCATGTATGGCGACTACGGCCTGTCGGTAGGCGCGGTGCTCGGCGGCGTGGTGATCCTCTGCTACAACGTGCTGTCGGCCATCGTGCTGGCCATCTACGCGCCAGACATGAAGGCCGACCCCTGGACGCTGTGCAAGAGCATCTTCACCAACCCGCTGATCATCGGCGTGCTGTCGGCCATCCCCTTCGCCTACTGGCAGATCCCGCTGCCGCACTGGACCATGGTGTCGGCCGAATACTTTGCGCAGATGACCCTGCCGCTGGCGCTGATCTGCATCGGCGGCACCCTGTCGCTGGCCTCGTTGCGCGAGAGCAGCGGCGTGGCCATCAGCTCCAGCCTGATGAAGATGGTCTGGCTGCCGCTGCTCTCCACCCTCGGCGCCTGGGCCGTCGGCTTTCGCGGCGCGGACCTGGCGATCCTGTTCCTGTACTTCGTCAGCCCCACGGCCGCCTCCAGCTTCGTCATGGCCAAGGCGGTCAACGGCAATTACCGGCTTGCCGCGGCGATCATCGTCATCACCACCCTGGCGGCGGTGGTCAGCACCAATGTGGGGCTGTTGCTGTTGCAGTGGGCCGGCTGGGTGTAGCGGCCAATTGCCAGTTCGTTGCAAGGGTTTACGGTGCGATCCGCTGCAGCAAAAGTGTCACAGGTGCTCCTTAAGGTGGCTGCAATCCCTTTTCAGCCGCCGAGGACACGACCATGCCACGCGCCCCTTTCTGCCGACTGCTCCCCACCCTGTTGCTGCCCCTGCTGGGTAGCGCCCAGGCAGCGGATCTCGCCTCGCGCTACACCGACGGCAACGACGACATGGTCGCCGATGCGCCGGCCAAGCCCGGCGAGTGGCTGGACCCGGCCACGCTGATCTTCGCCTACACCCCGGTCGAAGACCCGGCCGTCTATGCCAAGGTGTGGGACGAGTTCCTGCAGCACATGGAGACGGTGACCGGCAAGAAGGTCAGGTTCTTCCCGGTGCAGTCCAACGCCGCCCAGCTCGAAGCCATGCGCGCCGGCCGCTTGCACATCGCCGGTTTCAATACGGGCTCCGTGCCGCTGGCGGTCAACTGCGCCGGCTTCGTGCCCTTCACCATGATGGCCGACGAGAACGGCGGTTTCGGCTACCAGATGGAGATCATCACCCATGCCGTCAGCGGTATCAATGATGTGCCCGGCCTGAAGGGGCGCACGCTCGCCTTCACCTCGCCCACCTCCAACTCCGGGTTCAAGGCGCCTTCGGCACTGCTCAAGTCCGAGTTCAACCTGGAAGCCGACAAGGACTTCAAGACCGCGTTTTCCGGCAAGCACGACAACTCGATCATGGGCGTGGTGAACCGCGACTACGACGCCGCCGCCATCGCCAACTCGGTGCTCTCGCAGATGGAAGCGCGCGGCGTGGTCAAGGCCGACCAGTACAAGGTGCTGTACACCTCGCAAACCTTCCCCACCACCGGTTATGGCTATGTCTACAACCTCAAACCGGAGCTGGCCGACAAGGTGCGCAAGGGCTTCGAGACCTTCGACTGGGAAGGCACCGCGCTGCAGGCCGAATTCAAGAACTCCGGCCAGGCGCAGTTCATCCCCATCACCTACCAGGAGCACTGGGAAGTGGTGCGCAAGATCGACCAGGCCATGGACGTGAGCTACGCGTGCGACAAGTGATCCCCGCGGCCGAAGGAGCACAGCCATGAACCTGCTCGAGATAAGAGGGCTGGGCAAGCGCTACGCCACCGGCGACCAGGCCCTGGCCGACATTCGCCTGGCGCTGCCGAAAAGCCAGGTGATGGCGCTGATCGGCCCGTCCGGCGCCGGCAAGAGCACGCTGATTCGCTGCATCAACCGCCTGGTGGAACCCAGCGAGGGCGAGGTGCTGCTCGGTGGCCTGGCCCTGACCGGGCTGCGTGGCGGCGCCTTGCGCAAGGCGCGGCGGCGCATGGGCATGATCTTCCAGGACCACGCCCTGGTCGACCGCCTGACGGTGATGGAGAACGTGTTGTCCGGGCGGCTGGGCTACGTCGGCTTCTGGCGCAGCGTATGGCGCCGTTACCCGCGGGCCGATGTGCAGGAAGCGTTTCGCCTGCTCGAGCGCGTCGGCCTGGCCCATGCCATCGACAAGCGCGCCGATGCGCTGTCCGGTGGTCAGCGCCAGCGGGTCGGCATCGCCCGCGCGCTGCTGCAGAATCCCGAGCTGATGCTGATCGACGAGCCCACGGCGAGCCTCGACCCGAAAACCTCCCGGCAGATCATGCGGCTGATTCGCGAGCTGTGCGAAGAGCGCGGCCTGACCGCGATCATCAATATCCACGATGTCGAGCTGGCGCGGCGCTTCTCCGACCGCATCGTCGGCCTGCACGCCGGCCGGGTGGTCTTCGATGGCCCGCCCGATGCGCTGGATGCCGCGACCCTGACGCGTATCTACGGCGAGGAAGACTGGGACGCCCAGGCCGCCGAAGCGGCGCAGGATGACGACCCCGATGCGCCGCCCGCAGCGCACGCGCCGCGCTCCGGCTGGCCACGGGTGGCCACCTGATGGCCGGGCAGGTGAACCTGGCCGAGCGCCTGGCCAGAGCACAGGCCGGCGACTGGCGACCGCCCGCGCTGTTGTCGGGAAGGGGGCAGCGCTGCCTGGTGGTCGGCGGCCTGCTGCTCTATCTGCTGCTGGCCGGTTCGAGCATCAACCTGGACTGGAATCGCATCGCCGAAGGCTGGTCGCGCGGCCTGGCCTTCGCCGGCGGTTTCCTGCAGCCGGATTTCACCAGCCGTGGTGGCGATATCCTCGAAGGCCTGCTGGAAAGCCTGAGCATGACCCTGGTCGCCACCGTGCTGGGCATCGCCCTGTCGATTCCCGTGGGTCTGGGCGCCGCGCGCAATTTGTCGCCGCTACCGATCTACCTGCTCTGCCGCTGGATCATCATGGTGTCGCGGACCTTCCAGGAGGTGATCATCGCCATCCTGTTCGTGGTGATGTTCGGCTTCGGCCCCCTGGCCGGCGTCGCCACGCTGACCTTCGCGACCATCGGCTTCATCGCCAAGTTGCTGGCCGAGGCGATCGAGGACATCGATGCGCGACCGCTGGAGGCCATTCGCGCCACCGGCGGCAGCTGGTTGCAGGTACTCAACCATGCGGTACAGCCGCAGATCCTGCCGCGGCTGATCGGGCTGTCGCTGTACCGCCTGGATATCAACTTCCGCGAGTCGGCGGTCATCGGCATCGTCGGCGCGGGCGGCATTGGCGCGACGCTCGGCACGGCCATGGATCGCTACGAATACAGCACGGCCGCCGCCGTGCTGCTGATCATCATTGCCATCGTGCTGGCCGCCGAGTATCTCTCCGGCTACGTACGTCGCTGGCTTCAGTAGGGCGTTATCCCCATGCCGATCATCCATGCCGAGACGGCCGAGCCGCAATGGCGCCGCCGCACCACCGCCCAGCAGTGGGCGCACTGGCTTGCCTGGTTCGCCGGCGCCTTGCTGTTCGTCTGGTGCGCACGGTTCATCTCCGAGAACACCCTGTGGGAGTTCGTGGCCGACGCCGGAAGCCAGGGTGCCTCGCTGCTGGCACGCATGGTGCCGCCCCAGTGGGACTACACGCCCGAGTTGCTCAGGCCGCTGTGGGATACGCTCAACATCGCCACCCTGGGCACTGCCCTCGGGGTGATGCTGGCGTTCCCCCTGGCGTTTCTGGCGGCACGCAACACCACGCCATCGCCGCTGATCAGAAGCGCCGCGCTGCTGATCATCGTCTCGTCGCGTTCGATCAACTCGTTGATCTGGGCGATGCTGCTGGTGGCGATGCTTGGCCCAGGTGTCCTGGCCGGCATCATCGCCATTGCGCTGCGCTCGGTCGGCTTCGTCGGCAAGCTGCTCTACGAGGCGATCGAGGAGATCAGCCCTTCGCCGGTCGAGGCCATCGGTGCCACCGGGGCAGGGCGCCTGCAGGTGCTGCAGTTCGGCGTGGTGCCGCAGATCATGCCGGCGTTCGTCGGCACCTCGTTGTATCGCTGGGATATCAACATCCGCGAGGCCACCGTGCTGGGGCTGGTCGGCGCCGGTGGCATCGGCCTGCAGCTCGATGCGGCGATCAACAACCTCGCCTGGGATCGGGTCAGCGTGATCTTTGTGCTGATCTTCGCCACCGTGATCTTTTCCGAATGGGCCTCGGCCACGCTGCGCCAGCGGCTTTCCTGATCCGAGTACTGCTGGCCCCAGGCCTGGCCCGCACGCGGTCTGGTGTGATTCTGCACCTCTTCATTGTGATCCAGTGCCGATTCGCAAGTGCCACGATTGTCAGCCTCAAGGCAAGTCGCTAGCATTCCCGCCCAGCATGTAACTTGATGTGACGGCGGCGCCCGCAAAGGCTGCTGGCGCCACAGCCAAGACCAAACCCTTTCCAGAGCCAACAGTGTGAAGTGCGGGCGCCAGGATCCCTGAGCCAGCACAAGGAGTGCAGTGCGGTGGTTCGCTTTCTTTCGCAGCGCCGAGCGATTCGGTTCGCTCCCGCCAGCCGCTGGCTGGCGCGCTGCGTGCTGCTGCTTTGCGCTGCCCTGACGATGCCATCGAGCTGGGCCGGTCCTCGCGGCGGCGAACCGTCCGTTTCCCTGCAGGCACCCAGCGGCGGCTGGCGCTATTACGGCCTCAACGACGGCGATAGCGATGCCCGTGTGGCCTACCCGACGCCGCCCATCGACCGCGGCGCCCAGCGCGGGCGCAGCCTGATCGAAGGCACCCTGCAGAACATCGGCGGGGTGCGTGCGCCCCATCGGCTGGTGGTCAATGGCAACCCGCTGCCGCTGTACACCGACGAGCAGGGCAGCTTCGCCCGGCCCTACGCCGTTGGCGCCGGCTCCAACAGCGTGGAGCTGGTGGCCGGCGAGGGCTCATCGCTCAAGCGCGTGCAGTTCTTCGAAGCCAACAACCTGCGCACGCCGGCGCGTATCCGCATGGTGCTCGGCTGGGACGACCCCAAGGCCGAACTCGACCTGCACGTGGTCACCCCGGATGGCCAGCACGCGTTCTGGAGCCACCCGGTACTCACCAATGGCGGCGGCCTGGATGTCGACAGCGTCGACGGCCCCGGCCCGGAAATGTTCACCATGACCGCGCCGCTGCAGGGCATTTACCTGGTCTACGTGAACTACTGGGGCAATCTGGGCAGCGAGGGCTACAACTTCGAGGCCGGCAGCAACGGGAACGAGATCATCACTGCGCAGATCAACCTGATCTTCAACGAGAACACCGTCAACGAGAAGCGCGAGACCTTCGTGGTGCCGCTGCGCGCCATCGGTGAGCTGCTGTTCGTCAAATCCTTCAATTACTGATATCCCGAGGCTCGGATGAACCGGAATACCACTGCCCACCTGCGCCACGTCGCCCTGCTGCTGACGGCCGGCCTGCTGGCCGCCTGCGGTCAGGACTCACGCGAACTCGGTGAGCGCAGCGCCCTGGGCCTGGACCTCAAGCACCCCGACGCGCTGATCGAAAGCGCCTCGCTCAGCCGCCTGCCCAAGGACCTCTTGGCCGTGCCGTTGCTGCGCGACACCCTCACCGAAGACTTCGTGTTCTATTACGAACACAATGCCGACCGCTTGGGGCTGGTCGGCAGCCTGCGGCGGATCATCTACGAGCGTGACCTGAAACTGCGCGACAACCTGCTCGACGAGTTGCTCGACCAGCCCGCCGACGTGGCGCTGTGGAAGGGCGCCGACGGCAAGCTCAAGCACTTCGTGATGGTCATGCAGCGCGGCGGCCTGGCCAAGGTGCTCGAGCCCCTGGCCCACGTGGCGCTGGACGACACCCAGCTCAGCCAGGCCGGCGAGCTGCGCGTCGATGGCAGCAGCGTGCCGCTGTACCGCCTCAATTACCTGGGTGATCGCGCCCTGCTGTTGGCCAGCCATGGCGACAAACTGCTGGTGCTGTCCTCGCCCGGCATGCTGTTCGGCGAGGACGACAAGCTCGGCCGCGACGCCACCGAATCCGTCGAGGCACTGCTCGATGGCGATAACCCCTTCGCCAAGCGCTTCGGCCTCAAGGCCCGCGAAACCGAGCAGCAGCGTATTTCCCTGAGCGGCGAATACGTCGCCCTCGGTTACCAGCGCTTCTTCCCGGCCTTTGCCGGCGTGCGTTTCGAGAAAGGCGAGGGCGGCTGGAGCAGCTTCCTGGCGCTCAACGAAGTCGACGATCAACCGGCCATGGACTTCACGCCGATCTGGCAAGCCATGCCCATGGGCGCCAGCGCCTGCGTCGCCGTGCCCGTTGCGCCGGGCAGTGCCGAGAAACTGCTGGCCAAGGTCGGCGCCAGCGAGCAAGCCAGCGAAGACCTGCGCAAGCGCCTGGGCAACGTTGCCGGCCTGTGCTGGTACGCCGACTCGCGGCTGCATTCGCCGCTGCTGGTCGCCCACCTCGACGAAGCCGCCACGCCGGAGCTGGATCAGGCCATCGGCGGGCTGTTCGACGGCATGATCGGCGCCTTCGAGCCCAAAGTGGAAAATGGTCGTTTCCCGGTAGAAAGCCAGAGCATCGCCGATGGCCATATCTGGCACCGCCAGGTGGGCTCCAACTTCGGCCAGTACCCGGCCGAGGACAGCAACACCCCGGACGCCGTGGCGTCCCGCGCATTCTTCAACGTCAGCCTGGCGCGCCAGGGCCAGACCCTGCTGTTTTCGCTGGATGACACACTGGTGATCAAGGCCCTGGACACCCTCAACAGGCGCTACCCGCCGCTGGCCGAAGTGCTGCCCGCCGACGGCCTGGTGCCCGGTTACCTGGCGCCCGAAGGCCTGTCGCGTCTGCTCGAACAGGAAACCCTGGACAGCCTGCCGGCCAACTACGAGCCGGTATTCCGCAACGCCGCCGACACCCATCTGCTGCCCAAGCTGCGGGCTCTGGGCGGTTACGGCCAGTTCGCGCTGACGCTGCCGAAAGACACCGAAGCCGATGATGACTGGAAGTGGGTGCCCCTGGAATGGCGCGCGCTTTGATCACTGCCATGCCGGCCTGGCGCGTGCTGCTGACTGCGGCGCTGCTCGCGTTGAGCCTGTGCGCCCACGCCGAGCCGGCGCCCGGCCTCGATCCCGAGCAGTCGCAGGTCTTTCGCGCCTGGTTCGTGCGTATCGCCCAGGAGCAGTTGCGCCAGGGGCCGAGCCCGCGCTGGTATCAGCAGGATTGCGTGGGCCTGGTGCGCTTCGCCGCCAACGAGGCGCTCAAGGTGCACGACGCCAAGTGGCTGCGCGCCAATGGCCTGTCCAACCGCTACCTGCCGCCGGAGCTGCAGCTCAGCGACGCCCAGCGCCAACTGGCGCAGAGCTGGGAGCAGGGCGGCGGCAAGCGCGGGCCCTACGTCAACGCGATCAAGATGATCCAGTTCAACAGCCAGTTGGTCGGCCGCGACCTGAACCAGGCGCGCCCCGGCGACCTGATGTTCTTCGACCAGGGCGATGACCAGCACCTGATGATCTGGATGGGCCGCGACATCGTTTACCACACCGGCACCACCACTCCCACGGATAACGGCATGCGTGCCGTCAGCCTGCAACAACTCATGACATGGAAGGACACCCGATGGATACCCGACGACGCCAACCCCAACTTTATCGGCATCTATCGGCTCAATTTCCTCGCGCGATGAACCGTCTGCTCGCCGTCGCGCTGCTGGCGCTCGTGCCCCTGGCCGTGCAGGCCGAAGACGAAGTGCCGGCCAGTGGCTACACGCCGCTGGCCGGCGAGTCGTTCTTCCTGCTCGCCGACTCGAGCTTCGCCGCCGATGAAGTGGCCACCGTGCGCCTCGAGGCGCCGGGCCGCGACTACCGCCGCTATCGTATGGAAGGCTACGGCGGCGTGGACATGCGCCTGTACCGCATCGACCAGCCGCTGGAGTTCCTCAAGCGCCAGAAGAACCTGCACCGGGTGGTCGCCGAGGGCCAGTTCAAGGGCGAGGGGCTGTCCAACACCCTGGCGTACCTGTGGGACAACTGGTACCGCAAATCCCGCCGGGTGATGCAGCGCGCCTTCTCCTACGAGTCGCGCAAGCAGGTCACCGAGGAGGCGCCGGAGCTGAAGATGGGCAGCGCCATCGCCGCGCCCACCGAGTACACCCCGCAGGTGCAGTTCGCGCCGATGAAGGGCCTGCCGCTGGTCGCCGAGTTCCGCTACCCGCTGTGGGAAGCCAAGCCCATCGAGCCGCCGGCCGGCGTCGACCTGTCCGGCTCGTCGAGCAACTTCGTCAGCGTCGCCTCGGGTAACGTCTACGTGCCGCTGGGCAAGCTCAAGCCTGGCCTGTACCTGGCCGAGGCAATCATCGGCAAGTACCGCGCGACCACCGTGGTGTTCGTCTCCAATACCGTGGCGGTCAGCAAGATCGCCGGTGGCGAGCTGCTGGTATGGACCGCCGACAAGCACCAGGGCACGCCGGTGGCCGACGCCAAGCTGTTGTGGAGCGATGGCCTGGGCGTGATGACCAGCGGCAACACCGACGCCCAGGGCCTGCTGCGCCTGGGTCACGCCAGCCCGGAGCGCTCCTACGTGATCGGCGAGGACGCCGAGGGCGGCGTGTTCGTCTCCGAGAACTTCTATTACGACAGCGAAATCTACGACACCAAGCTGTACGCCTTTACCGACCGCCCCCTGTACCGCCCCGGCGACTGGGTGGAGGTGAAGATCGTCGGCCGTGAGTTCAAGAACGCCCGCGAATCCGTAGCGGCCGGCACCGCGCCGATCAGCCTCAGCGTGCTGGACGCCAACGGCACCGTATTGCAGACCCAGAAGCTCGACTTCGACAGCGCCCGTGGCGGCCAGGGTCGCTTCCAGCTGCCGGACAATGCCGTGGCCGGTGGCTACGAGCTGCGCTTCGCCTACCGCGACGGGCTCTACAGCAGCGCCTTCCGCGTCGCCGAGTACATCAAGCCGCATTTCGAAGTGTCGCTGGACCTGGACAAGCCGGACTTCCGTACCGGCGAGCCGGTCAAGGGTGCCCTGGTGCTGCTCTACCCGGACGGCAAGCCGGTGGCCAACGCCAAGGTGCAGCTGAGCCTGCGTGCCCAGCAGCTGTCGATGGTCGACAACGAACTGCAGTACCTCGGCCAGTTCCCGGTCGAGCTGGCCAGCAGCGAAGTCAGCACCGACAGCCAGGGCCGCGCGGCGCTGGACCTGCCGGCGGCCGACAAGCCGAGCCGCTACCTGCTCAGCGTGTTCGCCAGCGATGGCGCCGCCTACCGGGTCAAGACCAGCAAGGAAATCCTCATCGAGCGCGGCGCCGCCCGCTACCGCCTGAGCGCGCCACAGCGCTTCAGCGCGGCCGGCCAGGCGGTGAACTTCACCTATCAGAGCGAAGGCACCAGTGAGCGCAAACCGGCCCGTTACGAGTGGGTGCGCCTGGAAGACCAGAGCACCGGCAACGGCGAGCTGGCCGCGGATGCCAAAGGCTTCGAGCTGAATTTCGAACGCCCCGGCACCTACAGCATCACCCTCAAGGACAGCAGCGGTTTGATTCTCGGTGCCACCGGCCATTCGGTCAGCGGCGAAGGCGTCAAATCGGTAGCCGGCACCATCGAGATCGTCCTCGACAAGGCCGAGTACCAGGCCGGCGACGAAGCCCTGGCGCTGATCACCTTTCCCGAGCCGGTCAGCGATGCACTGCTGACCCTGGAGCGTGACAAGGTCGAAGCCACCGCACTGCTTTCCAAGGGCGGCGACTGGCTCAAGCTCGAGCGCCTGTCCGACACCCAGTACCGTGCGCGCATTCCGGTCGGCAAGACCTTCTCGCCGAACATCACCTTCTCGGCGCTGTACACCCGCGGCGGTGACTACAGCTTCCAGAACGCCGGCATCAAGGTCGCCACGCCGCAGATCGACATCGCCATCAAGGCTGACAAGGACGTGGTGCAGCCGGGTGACCTGGTCACCGTCGAGCTGAGCACCCTGTTCGACGGCAAGCCGGTGCCGACGCGCCTGACGGTCAGCGTGGTGGACGAGATGATCTACGCCCTGCAGCCGGAAATCGCCCCGGGCATCGACCAGTTCTTCTACCACCCGCGCCGCAACAACGTGCGCACCAGTGCCAGCCTGTCGTTCATCAGCTACGACCTGGCCCTGCCGGGCATGCCCAGTGCACCGGGCCGTGCCAACCGCAGCGAGCGCGGCGTCAAGGTGCTGGAGCGGCCGCGCCGCGAGGAAGTCGACACCGCCTCCTGGCAGCCGGACCTGGTCACCGATGCCAATGGCAAGGCGAGCTTCAGCTTCCGCATGCCGGATTCGCTGACCCGCTGGCGCATCACCGCCCGGGCGGTGAGCGCCGAGGGCGAAGTCGGCCAGAAGCGCCAGTTCGTGCGTTCGGAAAAACCGCTGTACCTGAAGTGGAGCGGCCCGAGCCGCTTCCGTGTCGGCGACAAGCCGGCGCTGGGCCTGTTCGCCTTCAATCAGGGCGAGGAGGGCGCCAAGGCCGAATTGCTGATCCGTCATGGCGAGCAAGAGCAGCGCCGCGAGGTGACGCTGGCCAAGGGCATCAACTACCTGCCGGTCGAGGACGCGGTGATCGCCGCTGGCGATTTCAGCGCCGAGCTGCGCCAGGCCGACAAGGTCGCCGACGCCCTGGCCGTCAAGCTGAGCACCGTGGCGCCCGGCTGGCAGCAGGTGCGCAGCGAGCAGCTGTCGGTATTCCCGGGCAGCACGCCGCTGCAACTGCCGGCCGATGCCAGCCAGGTGCAACTGCGCGTGGCCGACAGCGGCGCCGGGCTGTTCAACGCTGCGCTGGACGACCTGCTCGACTACCCCTACGGCTGCGTCGAGCAGACCGCCAGCCGCCTGCTGCCGCTGAGCCTGGCCTACCCGGCGCTGGCCGCCGGCGAGCCGCGGATCAAGGATCGCCTGCGCCTGATCATGCAGAACAGCCGCCTGCGCCTGGTGCAGATGGCCGGGCCGGAGGCGACCTTCACCTGGTGGGGCGGCGATGCCGATGGCGACGCCTTCCTGACCACCTATGCCTATTACGCCGACTGGCACGCCAGCCGCGCCCTGGCCATTCAGCTGCCGCCGGAGCACTGGCAGCGCGTGCTGGAGCTGTATGCCAAGCGCGCCCCGGAAACGCCGCTGCTGCAGCGTGCGCTGATCCTGGCGTTCGCCCGTGACATGGGCCTGCCGGTGAAAACCCTGCTCGAAGGCCTGGTGTATGACCTGGCCGCCGCAGGCGAAGGCGAGGAAGTGGTACTCGGCGAGGGCGACAGCCTGGTGATGGCCGCACCGGATTCGGCCCTGGGCCTGGCGATTGCCCGCGAGCTGGGCGTGCGCCTGGCGCAGCACAACAACGTGCCGGTGGCCGAGGCCCTGCAAGGGCAGCTCGAAGGCGCCCGTCGCCGCCTGGCCGAAAGCCAGTCGCCCTTCGTGGCCGCCGTCGCCCTGTACCTCGATGGCCCGGATCGCCAGCGCGCCCAGCGCCTGCTTGGCGAACTGGCGCCGGCCCAGGCCGGCCTTGAACGCGCCCTGGCGTTGACCTGGCTGCAGCCGTCGCTGGACTTGCGCAGTGCCCAGCCAACGCTGGCACTGGAAGGCGACTGGCAGGCGGTGGAAGGCACCAGCGGCGAGAACTACTGGCAGTGGAACGGCGCGCAACCGCCCAAGGCACTGCTGGTCGCTGGCGATCTGGATCAGCCGAACGACGTGCGTCTGGACTACCAGAGCGCCCAGGCCGCGCCGAGCAATGTGCCGGTTACCCTCAAGCGCCGCCTGTTGCGCCTGGTCCCGGGCGACAAGGCCTTCGAATTCCGCGCCGAGGAAGTCGGCAAGGACGAGATCTCCAGTGCCGACCTGTACCTGGACGAAGTGACCCTGAGCAGCGAAGGCGAGCAGGTCCTGCGCTACGGCATGCTGGAAGTGCCGCTGCCGCCGGGCGCTGATGTGGAGCGCACCACCTGGGGCATCCAGGTCAGTGGCCTGGGTGGCGACGAAGCCGCGGCGCTGGAAAAGGCCCGCAACGAACCGGGCGAGCTCGGCTATGCGGTGCCGGTGGACGCCCTGCAGGGTGAGCTGGTGCTGCGTCACCTGGTGCGCTTCTCGCAGAAGGGCCAGTTCGTGTTGCCGCCGGCTCGCTATGTACGCCTCTATGCGCCGGGCCAGCAGGCTTTGGAAACGGAGCCAGCCCTGCAGAAGGTAAACGTTGAGTAAGTACGGCCTGCTCGTTTCGCTAGTCCTGCTGGCCGCCCTCGGCGGTTCGGCAGTTGCTGGCGAGGCGCCGCTGTCGCTGGCCTGGCAAACGGCTGGCGGCAGCGAACTGTTGCGCCTCGACGGGCAACGGCTGATCAGCCGCGAACCGCTGCCCGATACTCTTCAGGCGCCGTTGGGCAGCCTGTGGAAGCTGTTCGTCTACGCCTATCTGGTCGACACCAAACAGCCGGACAACGGCTATCAGTGCCGCGGGCAGGACAAGGAAGAGGTTTACTGCTGCAACCCCGGCGAGCGCATCGACCGGGAGCAGGCGCTGGTCAAATCCTGCGGCCTGTATTTCGAGCAGCAGAACCTGCAGCTGGACCAAGGCGACTGGTCGCGTTACTGGCAGGCCCGCAAAGCGCCGAGCTGGATCGGCGAGCGCCAGCACCTGGCGCCGGCCACCCGCGTCTCGGTTCAACAGTTGCTCACGCAACTCGGGCAATTGCCGGCCCAGGCCGATGCCCGCAAGGTGCTGCTGGACGTGGTGCTGGCCGGCGACGGCTCGACCGTCAGCGCCCTGGGCAGCCGCCTGCGGGTGAAGACCTGGAGCTGGCTGGCCGATAGCGATGCCCAGGCGCGCCAGGGTGGTTTCGCCGGCTGGCTGGCCAATGGCACGCCCGTCTGGGCTGGCGGCTCGGGCACCAGCAGCATGGTGCTCAAGCACCATGCCGAGGCGCTCGGCCAGGTGCTGCCAGCGGCTTGGCCAAGCGAGGCCGGCAGTTGCGTCGAGGTGCGCCTGTTCGCCCGCTACCCGCTGCGTCAGCTCCGGCGCGAGGGCAGTGACGCGGCCGTGGAGGCGGGCGTGCTCAACGGGCGCTTTGAGGTCGAGTTCGTCAATGGCAACCGTCTGCCCATCGAAAGCCAAGGCGAGCTGTTTCTCGAACGTACGAGCGAGGGCCAGCAGCTCACTGCCCATCTGCAGCGCGAAGACTACGTGGCCCGGGTGCTGGACCGCGAAGCCTCGGCGCAGCCCGCCGAGGCCGCCAAAGCACTGGCCATCGCTGCGCGCACCTACCTGTTGCAGAGCGCCGGTCGCCGTGGCGAATGCCTGCGCATCGACGACAGCAGCGCCAGCCAGCGCGTGGCGCCGCGCCCGGCCAGCCAGGGCGCCAGGGATATCGCCGCGTGGACGGCCGACCTGGTGCTGGCCGGCTCGCCGGTGACCTATCACAGCACCCAGCCGGGGCCTGATCGTCTGGCCTGGAGCCAGGCGGTCGAGCAGGCGAACAGCGGCCTGCGTTACGACGCCATCCTTGCTCGCGCCTTCCCGCGTGCCACCCTGAGCCGCTGGGACAAGCCCGTGGCCGCCTGCCAGCCGCTGGTCGCTGCCGAGCAGTGGCTGCGCAAGCAGCGCCGCGACTGGCGCCCGCGTCTGGACATGGAGCCGGGGTATGAAGAAATTCAGCAGTTCACCGTTTGCCAACTGGCTTCCGGGCGGCCCTATGTGGATCGTGAGCGGCAGCGCATTTTCGTGCGCGGCTTCTTCTCCCTGCAGGACCGCCTCGACCTGACCCACGAATACCTGCACCTGGCGTTCGTCGCCCACCCCAATGGACAGGACGAGGCCTACGTCGAAGGCCTCGCCCGCACCCTGTTACTGGAATGACATCATGGCCCTGATCACCCCTCGTATCGCCCTTTGCCTGACATTGCTGCCGCTCTGCGCGCTGGCCGAGGTGAAACTCGACACCCCGCGTAGCGGCTGGCGCGTTGGCGGTGGCGACGGCGCGCAGTTCATGCAGGAGGTCAATTACCCAGCCTCTTCGGTGAACAGCGCCGCCAACCAGGCCGACACCGCGCGCATCAAGGGCGCGATCAGCCAGCTCGGCAAGGACGAGAGCAAGGCGCCGGGTCGCCTGGTGGTCAACGGCACCAGCATGCCGCTGAAGATCGGCGAGGACGGCGGCTTCGACCGACCATTCGTGTTCCCGGCCGGCAGCAACAACGTCGAGGTGCGCAGCCCGGATGGCAGCCAGCGTCGCCGCGTGCAGTTCTACAACAACGGCAGCGGCGAAACCCCGGCGCGCCTGCGCGTGGTGCTGTCGTGGGACAGCGACAACACCGACCTGGATCTGCACCTGGTCACGCCCGATGGCGAGCACGTGTGGTACGGCAATCGTTCGCTGGCCAACGGCGCCGCCCTGGATGTCGACGTGACCACCGGCTACGGCCCGGAAATGATCGCCTCGCCCACACCGCTCAAGGGCCGGTACCTGGTCTACGTGAACTACTACGGCGGCGGTTACAGCTATGACGAAGAGGGCGCGAGCGAGGCTGGGCAGATCCTCACCACCGGGCAGATCACCCTGATTACCGAAGAGGGCACGGTCAACGAGAAGCAGGAGAGCTTTCTGGTGCCGATGCGCACGCCGGGCGAGCTGACCCTGGTGAAGAGCTTCAGCTATCCGTAACGGTACAGCCGATCATACGTAGCCTGCGGTTGAGCGCAGCGATACCTGGATTCGGTTCCCCGGGTATCACTGCGCTCAACCCGGGCTACAGGCGTGATGCATGCCGTTTAGTATCAAAAAAAGCTTATCTATCCTTCATTATTATTCGTTTGATCGCGCTTAAACCCTTCGTCACACTCTGCTCCATTGCTCGCCACGGTTTCTCTGCCGGGGCGGGCAAGGTTGCAAACAGACGAGTACATCATCCAGGGACGGATGCTCCTGCCAGCCGCTTCCAGCGGTACCCAGCGGGCCTCTCATTTGAGAGGCTCGATCTTTTCGACGGTAGCGATGAAGTCCCACGCGCATTTCCCCCAATGGCTCTCCGCCTTTCTGCCTGATGCCCTGCACACCCGTCCTCGTGAGTGGAGCCGCGCCGCCTTTGGTGCCGCCGCCGGGTTCCTGTTCAGCGCCTGGGTATGCAGCCAACTGTTCGGTTTGCACATGGCGGTGCATTTCTCCGGCCCCCTGGCGGCCTCGGCCGTGCTGCTGTTCGCCGTGTCCTCGGGAGCTCTGGCCCAGCCCTGGTCGATTCTCGGCAGCTACCTGTGCGCCAGTGCCGTAGCATTGACGATCAGCCATTTCATCGATCACAGCTTGCTCGGTGCGGCGCTGGCCCTGGGCCTGAGCCTGCTGTTGATGTGCCCGCTGCGCTGCTTGCATCCGCCGGGCGGGGCCATCGCCTTCTGCATGGTGTTCGCCACGCCGTTGCCGGGCGAGCCGTTCTGGCAGCCGGCGCTGGCGGCGATGACCGCCGGCGTCGGCCTCTTGGCCTGCGCGCTGCTCTACAACAACCTGACCCGCGTGCCGTATCCGCGCCCGCACCCCGGCACGCCTGCGGTGCATCACACCCGCGATCCGCTGCCGAGCGAGCGCGCCGGCATCAGTGCCGATGACCTGGACTATGCGCTCGACGAACTGGGTTCCTTCGTCGATATCACCCGCGAAGACCTCGAGCTGATCGTGCGCAGCACCGAGAAGCACGCGCTGCGCCGCAGCATGGGCGAGATCCGTGCCGGGCAGATGATGTCCCGCGACCTGATCCACGCCACGCCGCAAACGGCGGTCGCCAAGGGCCTGTACCTGCTCACCCATCACGGCCTCAAGGCGCTGCCGATTCTCGACGCCGGCAGACTGGTCGGCATCGTCAGTCTGGTCGATCTGGTCAGCGCCACGCGGGCCAATGCGTTCAACCTGCGGGCGATCCTCGGCCTGCAGAAGAAACAGGTGCTCGGCGAGCTGATGACCGCGCCGGTGCGCACGGTGGATGTCGATACCCATGTCGTCGACCTTATTGCGTTGCTCTCCGACGACGGGCTGCATTGCCTGCCGGTGCTCGATGAGGGCCGGTTGGCCGGGATGATTACCCAGACCGACCTGGTCGCCGCGCTGCACCGCGATCTGCTCAGGCACCTCGACTGAAGCATCGAATGATCCGCCGCGCGCCCGTACACTGGGCGCCAGATCAGGCTTGAGGAATCGCCAGCGCCAATCGGGCTGGCTCAGCGACCATGGATATCGACCTTACCCGCACCTTTCTGGAAATCGTCCGCAGCGGCAGTTTCATCGCCGCCGCCGAGCGCATGCACGTCACCCAGACGGCGATCACCGCGCGCATCCAGAAGCTGGAAAACCACCTGGGCAGCACGCTGTTCGTGCGCAATCGCGCTGGCGCGCGGCTGACCGCCGATGGCGAGGCGTTCGTCACCTACGCCAACCAGATCCAGCAGACCTGGGAGGCCGCGCAGCGCGACCTGCCGTTGCCGGACGGTTATCACAATGTGCTGCATATCGGCGGCGAGGTGAGCTTGTGCAATCCGCTGATGCTGCGTTGGGTCAGCGCCATCCGCCAGGGTATCGACGGCTACGCGGTGCGCGCCCAGGTGGCCGAATGCGCCAGCCTGTTGCGGCAGGTGGAGATGGGCGTGATGGACGCGGCGCTGGTCTACCAGCCCACATACTGGGCCGGCGTGCAGGTCGAGCAGGTGCTCGAGGAAAAGCTGATCCTGGTGCGGGCCGCGAACCCGGAGCCCTACGTGTTCATCGACTGGAGCGACAGCTTTCGCGCCCAGCATGACCGCGCCTTGCCGGACAAAGCGCGGGCACCGGTGTCCTTCAATCTCGGGCCGCTTGCCCTGCAGTACATTCTGGAGCATGGCGGCTCCGGTTATTTCCGCACGCGGGTGGTGCAGAGCTACCTCGACAAGAAAGTGCTCGAACGGGTGCCCAGGGCGCCGGAGTTCAGCTACCCGACCTATCTGGTGTACTCCCGCGAGCGGGACTCGACGGCCCTGCAGCAGAGCTTCGAGCTGCTGCGCGAGATCGCCGCGCAGGACACCGACTGGTCGCAGCGCTGGGATCCGGCGTTGTAAGGAAAGCGTCGCCGTAGGCCGACGTGCAGGTCGCGTCGAGGCCACGACCATTCGCGCCGGGTCGGCGCTCCCACACGGTCGCTGGGTTGCTCGCGATCATTGTTGGGCCCGCGACCCGCGGCGAATCGTGTGTACGACGCCGGTTTTGCAGCAAGGCCACAATCGAGTTCGCGCCGGGTCGGCGCTCCTACACGGGCGTTGGGTTGCTTGCGATCACCGTGGGAGCCGCGACCCGCGGCGAATCGTGTGTACGACGCCGGTTTTGCAGTAATGCCGCAATCGGGTTCGCGCCGGGGGCGACGCTCCTACGCGGTCTTTGGGTTGCTCGCGATCACTGTAGGAGCCCCGCCCTGGGGCGAATCGTGTGTACGACGCCGGTTTTGCAGCAAGGCCACAATCGAATTCGCGCCGAGGGCGACGCTCCTACACAGGCGGTGGACTGCTCGCGATCACTGTGGGAGCCCCGCCCCGGGGCGAAAAGCTTGGCAATACGGTCAATGCAAAACGGCGCCAGGGTGGCGCGCTTGAGCCGTTGCCGTTACTTCAGGCTTTCCACACGTACTGGCGCCACGCCCGAGCGGATCATGTCCAGCGCCTCGGCCGCCTTGCGCGACACGTCGATGATCCGCCCGCGGGCGAACGGGCCGCGGTCGTTGATGCGCACCACCACGCTGCGGTCGTTGTCGAGGTTGGTGACCTTCACCATCGTGCCGAAGGGCAGGGTGCGATGGGCGGCGGTCAGTGCGTTCTGGTCGAAGCGCTCGCCGCTGGCGGTACGGTTGCCGTGGTGGGCCTTGCCGTAATAGGAGGCCTTGCCCTCGGCGCGGTAATCGCCGGGGACGCCACCGCCAAAGCTGCTACAGCCGGCAAGCAGCAGGCTGAACATCGCCAGCGGTACCGATAATCGACGCATTGCTTTTCTCCATCCCGAACTTCAGATGCGAAAACGCCGGGCAACCCCGGCGTTTTCATAGGCTCAGCCTTCGAGCTTTTTCTTCAGCAGTTCGTTCACTTGCCCCGGGTTGGCCTTGCCCTTGGAGGCTTTCATGGCCTGGCCGACGAAGAAGCCGAACATCTTGCCACGCTTGGCTTCGTCGCTGGCGCGGTACTGTTCGACCTGCTCGGCGTTGGCGGCCAGCACTTCGTCGAGCATCGCCTCGATGGCACCGGAATCGGTGACCTGCTTGAGGCCCTTCTTCTCGATCACTTCATCGGCGGTGGCGCCTTCACCGGCAGCCAGGGCCTCGAAGACCATCTTGGCGATCTTGCCGCTGATGGTGTTGTCCTTGATGCGCAGGATCATGCCGCCCAGTTGCTCGGCGGACACCGGCGACTGCTCGATCTCCAGGCCTTCCTTGTTGAGCAGGCTGGACAGCTCGCCCATCACCCAGTTGGCCGCCAGCTTGGCGTCGCCACAGGTTTTCTCGACCGCTTCGAAGTAGTCGGCCAGTTCACGGCTGGCGCTGAGCACGCTGGCGTCGTAGGTCGATAGTGCGTACTGGCTTTCGAAACGCTCGCGCTTCTGCGGCGGCAGTTCGGGCAGCTTGGCGCGCAGGTCATCGAGGAAGCTGCGCTCGATTACCACCGGCAGCAGGTCCGGGCAGGGGAAGTAACGGTAGTCGTTGGCTTCTTCCTTGCTGCGCATGGAGCGGGTCTGATCCTTGTTGGGATCGTACAGGCGGGTTTCCTGCACCACCTTGCCGCCGTCCTCGATCAGCTCGATCTGGCGCTGCACTTCATGGTTGATGGCTTTCTCGATGAAGCGGAACGAGTTGACGTTCTTGATCTCGGCGCGGGTGCCGAATTCGGCCTGGCCCTTCGGGCGTACCGACACGTTGCAGTCGCAACGCAACGAACCTTCGGCCATGTTGCCGTCGCAGATGCCCAGGTAGCGCACCAGTGCGTGGATGGCTTTCACGTAGGCCACCGCTTCCTTGGCCGAACGGATGTCCGGCTCGGAGACGATTTCCAGCAGCGGCGTGCCGGCGCGGTTCAGGTCGATGCCGCTCATGCCCTGGAAGTCTTCGTGCAGGCTTTTGCCGGCGTCTTCTTCGAGGTGCGCGCGGGTGATGCCGATGCGCTTGACGGTGCCGTCTTCCAGGGTGATGTCGAGGAAGCCCTTGCCGACGATGGGGTGATCCATCTGGCTGGTCTGGTAGCCCTTTGGCAGGTCCGGGTAGAAGTAGTTCTTGCGCGCGAAGACGTTACGCTCGGCGATCTCGGCATCGATGGCCAGGCCGAACTGGCAGGCCATGCGCACCGCCTCGGCGTTGAGCACCGGCAGGGTGCCGGGCATACCGAGGTCGACCAGGCTGGCCTGGGTGTTGGGCTCGGCGCCAAAGGTGGTGGCGCTGGCCGAGAAGATCTTCGATTGGGTGCTGAGCTGAGCGTGAATCTCCAGCCCGATGACGGTTTCCCACTGCATGTCTTGATCCTTCCTCAGAAGCCGCTCGGTGCGTGTTTGTGCCAGTCGCTGACCTGTTGGTACTGGTGCGCGACGTTGAGCAGACGACCTTCCTGGAAGTAGTTGCCAAGCAACTGCACGCCCACCGGCAGGCCATCGACGAAGCCGGCTGGCATCGACAGGCCGGGAATGCCGGCCAGGTTGGCGGTGATTGTGTAGATGTCTTCCAGGTAGGCGGAAACCGGGTCGGCGTTCTTCTCGCCGAGCTTCCAGGCCAGGTTCGGCGTGGTCGGGCCGAGGATCACGTCGACGTCCTTGAAGGCGGCGACGAAGTCGTTCTTGATCAGTCGGCGGATCTGCTGGGCCTTGATGTAGTAAGCGTCGTAGTAACCGGCGGACAGCGCATAGGTGCCGACCATGATGCGCCGCTTCACTTCGGCGCCGAAGCCTTCGCCCCGGGAGCGCTTGTACAGGTCCTGCAGGTCTTTCGGGTTCTCGCAACGGTAGCCGAAGCGCACGCCGTCGAAGCGCGACAGGTTGGAGCTGGCTTCCGCCGGGGCGATCACGTAGTAGGCCGGGATGGCGTGCTGCAGGTTCGGCAGGCTGATGTCCTTGACGGTGGCGCCGAGTTTTTTCAGCGCCTCGACCACGGCCATGACTTTCTCGCCGATGCGCGCGTCCAGGCCGGCACCGAAGTATTCCTTGGGCAGACCGATGCGCAGGCCGGCCAGCGGCTGGGCGAGGGCGGCCAGGTAATCATCGACCGGCTGGTCGACGCTGGTCGAATCTTTCGGGTCGAAACCGGCCATGGCGCCGAGCAGCAGGGCGCAGTCTTCGGCGGAGCGGGCCAGCGGGCCACCCTGGTCGAGGCTGGAGGCGTAGGCGATCATGCCCCAGCGCGACACCCGGCCGTAGGTGGGCTTGATGCCGGTGAGGTTGGTCAGCGCGGCCGGCTGGCGGATCGAGCCGCCGGTATCGGTGCCGGTAGCGGCCGGCAGCAGACGTGCGGCCACCGCAGCAGCCGAACCGCCCGACGAGCCGCCGGGCACGCGGCTGGTGTCCCAGGGGTTCTTGACCGGGCCGTAGTGGCTGGATTCGTTGGCCGAGCCCATGGCGAACTCGTCCATGTTCAGCTTGCCGAGGCTGACGGTACCGGCGTTGGCGAGTTTCTCGACCACGGTGGCGTCGTAGGGCGCCTTGAAACCGGTGAGGATCTTCGAGCCGCAGCTGGTCAGCACGCCCCTGGTGCAGAACAGGTCCTTGTGGGCGATCGGCGCGCCGAGCAGCGGGCCGTTTTCACCGGCGGCGCGGCGCGCGTCGGCGGCCTTGGCCTGCTCGAGGGCCTGCTCGGCGGTCACGGTGATGAAGCTGTTGAGCTGCGGGTCGAGCTGCTCGATGCGGCTCAGCAGGCTCCCGGTCAGCTCGGCAGAGGAGAACTGCTTGTCGGCGAGTGCGCGGGCGATCTCGGCCAGGGTCAATTCATGCATGGCGGAAGGCTTTCCTTACTCGATGACTTTGGGAACCAGGTACAGGCCGCTTTCCACGGCCGGGGCGATGGCCTGGTAGGCGTCGCGCTGGTTCGTTTCGGTAACGGTGTCGGCGCGCAGGCGCTGGGTGGTTTCCAGCGGATGGGCCAGGGGCTCGATGCCGGTGGTGTCGACCGCCTGCATGTTGTCGATCAGGCCCAGAATGCTGTTGAGGGTTGCGGTGGTCTGTGGCAGTTCACTGTCACCCAGGCCCAGGCGGGCCAGGTGTGCGATCTTTTCCACCTCGGAGCGTTCAAGCGCCATCGGGTTCTCCCTTTAAAAGCTGGCCGCCAGGCGGTCGCCAGCGTGCGTATCGCAGGTACCCGTGCGCGGGTGGCAAGGGAACGGATGCGTTTGGCTGGCGGTCTAAGGCGGCGACGTGCGGCTTGGGGCGGTTACCGGTAGCGCATGACAGCTTTTCAGTGCTGTCGCCACCGGCGTGAAAGATGCCTCAAGGCCGCGGAAAAACAGGCAATCTAACATATTGGTGCCTTGCTCAAAATCCCTGCCGTTGTTAGAGTTTGCCGCACTTTTTTACCTGCGTGTTTTCTTGCGCCGATCTTTACCACGCGTTGCCTAGGGTCCCTATCCCATGTTCAAAAAACTGCGTGGCATGTTTTCCAGCGATCTGTCGATTGACCTGGGCACTGCCAATACCCTTATTTATGTACGCGAGCGCGGCATCGTCCTGAACGAGCCGTCGGTCGTCGCCATTCGTACCCATGGCAACCAGAAAAGTGTTGTGGCCGTCGGCACCGACGCCAAGCGCATGCTCGGCCGTACGCCGGGCAACATCGCCGCCATCCGCCCGATGAAGGACGGCGTGATCGCCGACTTCAGCGTCTGCGAAAAGATGCTGCAATACTTCATCAACAAGGTTCACGAAAACAGCTTCCTGCAGCCTTCGCCGCGCGTGCTGATCTGCGTGCCGTGCAAGTCGACCCAGGTCGAGCGCCGCGCCATCCGTGAATCCGCCCTGGGTGCTGGCGCCCGCGAAGTGTTCCTGATCGAAGAGCCGATGGCCGCTGCCATCGGTGCCGGCCTGCCGGTCGAGGAAGCCCGTGGCTCGATGGTCGTCGATATCGGTGGCGGTACCACGGAAATCGCGCTGATCTCCCTGAACGGCGTGGTTTATGCCGAATCCGTCCGGGTCGGTGGCGACCGTTTCGACGAAGCCATCATCACCTACGTGCGCCGCAACTACGGCTCGCTGATCGGCGAGTCCACCGCCGAGCGCATCAAGCAGGAAATCGGCACCGCCTACCCGGGCGGCGAGATCCGTGAAGTCGACGTACGTGGCCGTAACCTGGCCGAAGGCGTACCGCGCAGCTTCACCCTCAACTCCAACGAAGTGCTCGAGGCGCTGCAGGAATCCCTGGCGACCATCGTCCAGGCGGTCAAGAGCGCCCTGGAGCAGTCGCCGCCGGAGCTGGCTTCGGACATCGCCGAGCGCGGCCTGGTGCTGACCGGTGGTGGCGCGCTGCTGCGTGACCTCGACAAGCTGCTGAGCCAGGAAACCGGCCTGCCGGTGATCGTCGCCGAGGATCCGCTGACCTGCGTCGCCCGTGGCGGTGGCAAGGCACTGGAAATGATGGATCGCCACACCATGGATCTGCTGTCCACCGAATAAGCCGCACGCCTCACGCTGCAGCAGCTCGGAAGCTACCATCGCGCCGCATGCAGCTTCCGGGCAGGCTACGAGGTAATCGCCATAAAGCCGCTATTCGCCAAAGGTCCTTCGCTCGGTGTACACCTGCTGGTGTTCGCCGTGCTGTCGGCTGCCCTGATGGTCGTCGACGCCCGCCTTACCGTTCTGCATTCGGTGCGTAGCCAGCTCGGCCTGATCGTCGAGCCCGTCTACTGGCTGGGGCGCCTGCCGGTCACCCTGTGGGAAAGTGCTACCCAGGAGCTCAGCTCGCGCAACGAGCTGGCCGCCGAGAACGAGAAGCTCAAGGCCGAACAGCTGATGATGCAGCGCCGCCTGCAGAAGCTCGCCGCGCTGACCGAACAGAACGTGCGCCTGCGCGAGCTGCTCAACTCCTCGGCCCTGGTCGACGACGAGGTGCTGGCCACCGAGCTGATCGGCATCGACCCCAACCCCTTCACCCACCGCATCCTGATCGACAAGGGCGAGAAGGACGGCGTGGTGCTCGGCCAGCCGGTGCTCGATGCCCGCGGCCTGATGGGCCAGGTGGTCGAGGTGATGCCCTACACCTCCCGCGTGCTGCTGCTCACCGACACCACCCACAGCATTCCCGTGCAGGTCAACCGCAACGGCCTGCGCGCCATCGCCACCGGCACCGGCAACCCCGAGCGTCTCGAACTACGCCATGTGGCCGATACCGCCGACATCAAGGAAGGCGACCTGCTGGTCAGCTCCGGCCTTGGCCAGCGTTTCCCGGCCGGCTATCCGGTGGCCACGGTGACCGAAGTGGTGCACGACTCCGGCCAGCCGTTCGCCATCGTCCGTGCCGTGCCGACCGCCAACCTCAACCGGACCCGCTACATGCTGCTGGTGTTCACCGACCCGCGCACACCGGAGCAGCGCGCCGCCGAGTCGGCCGAGGCCCAGGAGGAGGTCGATCGCCGTGCCCTCGAGCATCCCGATGCCGAGGCGCCGGTCGAGGATGCGCCACCAGTCGACGCGCCGGCACCGGAGGCTGCACCTGCCGAACCTGCCAGCGCTGAGGAGGCCCGCCAATGATCGCCACCCGTTCCAGCAACCTCTGGGTGATCTGGGCCAGCCTGGTGCTGGCGCTGCTGCTCAGCGTGTCGACGCTGCCGCGTTTCATGGAGATCGGCCGGCCGCTGTGGCTGGCGCTGTTTCTCACCTACTGGGTGCTGGCCGTGCCGCACCGCATCGGCATGACCAGCGCCTTCTGCATCGGCCTGCTGGCGGATGTGCTCAACGGCACGCTGCTGGGCCAGAACGCGCTGATCCTCACCCTGATCACCTTCCTGGTGCTGAGCCTGCACCAACGCCTGCGCATGTTTCCCATGTGGCAGCAGAGCATGGTGCTGCTGGTGGTGTTCGGCGTGGCGCAGCTGGTGCAGTTGTGGCTCAACGCCCTGACCGGCAACCGCCCGCCGACCCTGGCCTTCGTGCTGCCGGCCCTGGTCAGTGCGCTGCTCTGGCCCTGGGTGTGCACCCTGCTGCGCGCCGTGCACCGGCGCATGCGAGTCAACTGAACCGCGCTGCGGCGCCTGATTGCGAGACCTGTGCATGACCACGCTCTACCTGGCCTCCGCTTCGCCGCGCCGTCGCGAGCTGCTCGCGCAGATCGGCGTCTCCTTCACCACCCATGTGGTGCCCATCGATGAAACCCCGCAGCCCGGCGAGGCGCCTGCCGCCTACGTCGAGCGCCTGGCACTGGCCAAGGCCCAGGCCGCGCTCGGTATGCTGGACGATCGCCATGATGCCGTAGTGCTCGGCTCCGACACCGCCGTAGTGCTCGACGGCCGCATACTCGGCAAACCCGTCGACCGTGAGGATGCCCTGGCCACGCTGGCCGCGCTGTCCGGCCGTGAGCACCAGGTGCTGACCGCCGTCGCCCTGGTCAGCGATGCCCGGGCCGAGGCCCGGGTGGTGACCAGCACGGTGCGCTTCAAGGCACTCGACCGGACACAGCTTGAAGCCTATTGGGCCACCGGTGAGCCGCGCGACAAGGCCGGCAGTTATGGTATTCAGGGCTTGGCTGCGGTATTCGTCAGCCAGATGCAGGGCAGTTATTCAGAGGTGGTCGGCCTGCCGTTGTGCGAGACTGCCGAACTGCTCGCGCAATTCGCGATTCCGTGCTGGCAAACGACCGCCAGCGCATAACCCAGAGGTTGCAGGCCGCGATGGTTCGGGCGCGATGAGCCCGGCGCTGCTTTCAGCTTCATCTCAGCCAAGAGATGGGCGCATGAGTGAAGAGATCCTGATCAACATCACGCCGATGGAGTCGCGCGTGGCGGTGGTGGAAAACGGTGTGCTGCAGGAAGTGCACGTCGAGCGCACCCAGCGCCGCGGCATCGTCGGCAACATCTACAAGGGCAAGGTGGTGCGCGTGCTGCCCGGCATGCAGGCGGCGTTCGTCGACATCGGCCTGGAGCGTGCGGCGTTCATCCACGCCTCGGAAATCTCCAGCCGCGAAGGCAGTGCCGTGGAGAGCATCAGTGCCCTGGTGCACGAAGGGCAGAGCCTGACCGTGCAGGTCACCAAGGACCCGATCGGCAGCAAGGGCGCGCGCCTGACCACCCAGCTGTCGATCCCCTCGCGCTACCTGGTGTATATGCCGCGCACCAGCCATGTCGGTATTTCCCTGAAGATCGAGGACGAGGCCGAACGCGAGCGCCTCAAGCAGGTGGTCGCCGACTGCGTGGCTGCCGAGGGCATTGCCGAGGCCGGCGGTTTCATCCTGCGCACCGCCGCCGACGGCGCGCGGGCCGAAGAGATTCTCGTCGACATCCGCTACCTGCGCCGCCTGTGGACGCAGATCGGCGAACAGATGAAGAGCGCGCCGACGCCCTCGGTGATCTATGAAGACCTCAGCCTGGCCCTGCGCACCCTGCGCGATCTGGTCAGCCCGCGCTCGGAGAAGATCCGTGTCGACTCGCGGGAAACCTTCGGCAAGATCACCAGCTTCGTCGCCGAGCTGATGCCGGAAATCGCCGACCGTCTGGAACACTACCCGGGCGAGCGGCCGATCTTCGACCTGCACGGTATCGAGGACGAGATCCAGAAGGCCCTGGAGCGCAAGGTGCCGCTGAAATCCGGCGGCTACCTGATCATCGACCCGGCCGAGGCGATGACCACCATCGACGTCAACACCGGCGCCTTCGTCGGCCATCGCACGCTCGAAGAGACCATCTTCAAGACCAACCTCGAGGCGGCCACCGCGATTGCCCGGCAACTGCGCCTGCGCAACCTCGGCGGGATCATCATCATCGACTTCATCGACATGGAGGACGAGGAGCACCAGCGCCAGGTGCTGCGCACCCTGGAAAAGCAACTGGAGCGCGATCACGCCAAGACCAACATCATCGGCATCACCGAACTCGGCCTGGTACAGATGACCCGCAAGCGTACCCGCGAGAGCCTCGAACAGGTGCTGTGCGAGCCGTGCAGCCATTGCCAGGGCCGCGGCAAGCTGAAAACCGCGGAAACCACCTGCTACGAGATCTTCCGCGAGATCCTTCGCGAGGCCCGCGCCTATCAGCCTGAAGGCTATCGCGTGCTGGCCAACCAGAAGGTGGTCGACCGCCTGCTCGACGAGGAGTCCGGCAATGTCGCCGACCTCGAAGCATTCATAGGACGAACCATCAAGTTCCAGGTCGAAACCATGTACTCCCAGGAACAATACGATGTGGTACTGCTGTGAAGACGCCCGGCCGGGCCGGGGCGTGAGCTGAATGGCGCGTTTGGGTCTGGCGTTAGCCACGCTGTTGCGCTGGAGCCTGGGGCTGTGCGCCCTGGGGCTGGTGCTGGCCGCGCTCTATGTGAGCCTGGGCCGCCAACTGGTGCCCTTGGTGGCCGAGTACCGACAGGAAGCGCAAACCCGCGCCAGCGAGGCCCTGGGCATGCCGGTCGGCATCGGCGCGCTGGAAGGCCATTGGCGTGGCTTCGCGCCATTGCTGACGGTGCGTGATCTGCGCATCGGCGAAGGCGAGCAGGCGCTGGCCCTCGAACGGGTGCAGGTGGTGCCCGATCTGCTCGGCAGCCTGCTGGCCTGGCAACCGCGCCTCGCCGACCTGCAGCTCGATGGCCTGAGCCTGAGCCTGCGCGAGGACGAACAGGGCGCCTGGCATGTCGAAGGCTTGCCGCAGCGCCAGGACCAGCCCCCGCTGGACGTTGCCAAGGCGCTGCGTCAGTCCCAGGTGATCGGCCATCTTTCCCTGCTCGGCAGCCAGGTGAGCGTCCAGCCCCAGGGGCAGCCGCCGCTGCAACTCACCGACATCAATCTCAGTGTGGATAACGGCAGCAGCCGCCAGCGCCTGAATGCGCGCCTGCACCTGCCGGATGGCCAGCCCCTGGCCCTGCAGTTGCGCACGCGCATCCAGCCCGAGCACTGGCAGGACGCCCGCGCCGAGCTGTATCTGAGCGCGCCGCAGAGCGACTGGGCCGCCTGGTTGCCGCCCAAACTGACCCGCGACTGGCACCTCGAGCAGTTGCAACTGGGCGGAGAATTGTGGGGCGTATGGGACGGGCGTCAGCTGCAGCGCGCCGTCACCCGCCTGCATGCCCCGGCCGTGAAGGGGCACCATGGCGAGCGCAAGTCGGTCGCCCTCAAGGACCTGGCACTGAATGCCTATTTCGAGCGCAAGGGCGATGACTTCGAGCTATTGCTCGATGATTTCGCCTTCAGCCGCGGTGACCACCGCTGGGGCGAGGCGCGCATCGCCCTGGGCCACCAGGCTGGCAAGGACGACCAGCCGCAGCGTTGGACCCTGAGCGCCGATCGTCTCGATATCGGCCCGCTGGTGCCACTGGTCGAGGGCCTGGCGCCGCTGCCTGACAATGCCCTGCAGCTGCTGCAGATCCTCAAGCCCCACGGCGGCCTGCGCAACCTCAACGCCAGTTTCCAACCGGAGCTCGAAGGCCCCGAGCGCCTGCAGTTCTCCGCCAATCTGGAGCGCGTCGGTTTTTCCGCCTGGCATGCCTCGCCTGCCGTGGAGAACGGCAGTGGCAGTATCACCGGCGACCTCGGCGGTGGCGAGTTGAAGGTCGACAGCGAAGATTTCTCCCTGCACCTCACCACCCTGTTCCCGAAGGCCTGGGTCTATCAGCAGGCCAAGGGGCGGCTGACCTGGACCCTCGACGAGGAAGGCTTCACCCTGCGCGCGCCCTACCTGCAGGTGGTGGGCGAAGAGGGCAAGGTGGCCGGCGACTTCCTGATCCGCATGCTCAAGGACCCCGAGCGCGAGGACTACATGGACCTGCGCGTCGGCATGCGCGACGGCGATGCGCGCTTCACCGAAAAATACCTGCCGACGCCGGTGCTCAGCCCGGCGCTGGACGAGTGGCTGAAAACCGCGATTCACAGCGGCAAGGTCAACGAGGGTTACTTCCAGTACCAGGGCTCGATCAATCGCAACCCTGACCCGGCGGTGCGCAGCATCAGCCTGTTCTTCGACGTGGAGGACGCCGAGCTGGCCTTCCAGCCGGGCTGGCCTGCGCTGCGTGATGCCCGTGGCCAGGTGCTGATCGAAGACAGCGGCGTGCGCGTGCGGGTCTCCGAAGGCAGCATTCTGAACAGCCGAGTGCGCGAGGCATTTGCCGATATCCCCCATGTCGACCCTGGCCAGACCCCGCACCTGAAGCTCAAGGGCAAGCTGCAGAGCAGTGTCGGCGATGGCCTGAAGATCCTCCAGGAAACCCCGCTGGGTGTTGCCGATACCTTTGCCGGGTGGAAGGGCGAGGGCGCCCTGGAGGGCGCGCTGGATCTGGATATCCCATTGCAGAAGGGCGAGCAGGCCAGGGTGATCGTCGACTTCAGTGCCGACAAGGCCTCGCTGGCCATCAGCAAGCCCGAGCTGCAGTTGAGCGACGTGACCGGCGATTTCCGCTACGACACCAACAAGGGGCTGAGCGCGCCGTCGATCACCGCGCGGGCGCTCGGCCATGCCATTCGTGGCAAGGCGCTGGCCGATGGCAGGCCGGGCCAGGCGCGCAGCCAGATCGAAGCCAATGGCGTGGTGCCCCTGAGCAACCTGACGCAGTGGCTGGGCGTCAAGCAGCAGCTGCCTGCCGAAGGCAGCCTGCCGTATCGCCTGCGCTTGAGCCTGGAGGGCGCGCAAAGCCAGCTGCGCGTCGACTCCAACCTCAAGGGCCTGAGCATTGCCCTGCCGGCGCCTTTCGGCAAGGCCGGCAATGACGAACGTTACGCCGATTGGCGCATGAGTTTCGGCGGCACCGAGCAGCGCTACTGGCTCGACTACGCCGACGTCGCCAGCTTTACCCTGGCCGCGCCGCCAGGCCAGTTCGACCAGAGCCGCGGCGAGCTGCGCCTGGGCGATGGCCCGGCGATCCTGCCGCCCAGCCGCGGTGTGCGCGTGCGTGGGCGCGTTGCCCAGGTCAACCTGGCCGAGTGGCAGAAGGCGATCGAACCCTACCAGCAGTCGTCGCGGCAGGATGCCCAGCAGCTGTTCAGCGATGCCCAGCTGCGTATCGGGCGCTTCGAGGGGCTCGGTCAGCAGCTCGATGATCTCGATGTCGGCCTGCGCCCGCTCCAGGGTGGATGGTCGCTGAACCTGGACAGCACCCTGGCCAAGGGGCGTATCGATCTGTTCGAAGCAGCCGACCGGCCCATCGTCGCCGACCTGGAATACGTACGCCTGCCGGCCGCCAAGCCAAAGACCGGGGACGCGCCGGAGCCCGAAGGTCCCGACCCGTTGGCCGACTTCGACCCGCGGCAGATTCCGGCCCTGAACCTGCGCGTCGCCCACGTGTTCCAGGGCGATGACGACATGGGCACCTGGTCGCTCAATGCGCGCCCGATTGCCCAGGGCGTGCAGTTCAGCGACCTGGACATCAACCTCAAGGGCCTCAAGCTGGGCGGTGCGATCGGCTGGCAGGGCGTGCCGGGGCAGACGCGCAGCTGGTACAAGGGGCGCATGCAGGGCGAGAAACTTTCCGAAGTGCTCAAGGCCTGGGGCTACGCGCCGTCGGCCACCAGCGAGAGCTTCCGCCTGGATGCCGACGGGCACTGGCCGGGCTCGCCCGCCTGGTTCAGCCTCAAGCGCTATTCCGGCAGCCTCGACGCGGCGCTGCGCAAGGGGCAGTTCGTCGAGGTGCAGGGCTCTGCCTCGGCGCTGCGGGTGTTCGGCCTGCTCAACTTCAATTCCATCGGCCGCCGCCTGCGCCTCGATTTTTCCGACCTGCTCGACAAGGGCCTGAGCTACGACCGGGTGAAGGGCAACCTGCTGGCCACCGATGGCGTGTTCGTCACCCAGGGGCCGATCACCATGACCGGGCCGTCGAGCAACCTGGAGCTCAACGGCACCCTGAACATGGTCAACGAGGGCATCGACGCCAAGCTGCTGGTCACCCTGCCGGTCACCAACAACCTGCCGATCGCCGCCTTGATCGTCGGCGCGCCGGCCATCGGCGGGGCGCTGTTCATCGCCGACAAGCTGCTCGGCGACCGCGTGGCGCGTTTCGCCAGCGTGCAGTACGACGTCAAGGGTACCTTGCACGACCCCGAGCTGACCTTCGACAAACCCTTCGAAAAGCCCAACTGAGCCGGGAGGTCGTGATGGCATTTTCCGTGATCCAGATGGTCAGCCAGGACGATATCGGCGCCAACCTCCAGCAGGCCCGGCGGCTGCTGGAGCAGGCCGCGGAGGGCGGGGCTCGGCTGGCGGTGTTGCCGGAGAACTTTTCCGCCCTGGGCCGTCGCGACGCCGCCGCCCTGGGCCGGCAGGAAGCCCGTGGCGAAGGCCCGGTGCTACCCTGGTTGCAGCGCGCGGCCCGCGAGCTGGGCCTGTGGATCGTCGCCGGTACCCTGCCGCTGCCGCCCCAGGGTGAGCCCGACGGTAAACCGCGGGCCTGCTCGCTGTTGGTCGACGAGCAGGGTGATTTCGTCGCCCGCTACGACAAGCTGCACCTGTTCGACGTGGACGTCAGCGACAGCCGCGGCCGCTATCGCGAGTCGGACGACTATGCCCACGGTCAGCAGGTGGTGGTGGCCGAGACGCCCGTCGGGCGTTTGGGTTTGACCGTCTGCTATGACCTGCGCTTTGCTGAACTCTATGGCGCCTTGCGTGAGGCAGGCGCCGAGTTGATCACTGCGCCCTCGGCCTTTACCCGGGTCACCGGCGCGGCGCACTGGGAGGTACTGATCCGCGCCCGCGCCATCGAAACCCAGTGCTACCTGCTGGCGGCCGCCCAAGGCGGCGTTCATCCCGGCGGCCGGGAAACCTACGGCCACAGCCTGATCGTCGATCCCTGGGGGGGTAAGCTGGCAGAGCATGCCGAGGGTGAGGCGATGCTGCTGGCCGAGCGCGATGCGGCCGAGCAGGCGGCGATTCGCGAACGCATGCCGGTGCTGCGACATAAACGATTTTTCGCTGCGGCGCAGCCGCGGCAGCCTGATGTGGAGACCTTATGAGCGACCTTTTATCGACCGTCAGCGAGCAACTGCTGAGCCCGGGCGGCCTGACCCTGGAGCACCTGCCGGGCGTGCTCGGCGAGCTGGCCGGCCCGGGCATCGACGCCGCCGACCTGTATTTCCAGACCCAGGTCTCGGAAACCTGGGTGCTGGAGGACGGTATCGTCAAGGAAGGCAGTTTCAACCTCGACCAGGGCGTGGGCGTGCGTGCCCAGTCCGGTGAAAAGACCGGCTTCGCCTACAGCAATGCCGTTACGCCCGAGGCGCTGAGCCAGGCGGCGCGTGCTGCGCGTTCGATTGCCCGCGCCGGCCAGCAGGGCCGCGTGCAGGCCTTCAAGGCTACCGAGGTGATGCCGTTGTACGCCGCCGACAACCCGCTGGACGTGATCGACCGCGCCCAGAAGGTCGAGCTGCTCAAGCGCATCGACATCGCCACCCGCGCCCTGGACCCACGCATCAAGCAGGTGACGGTGAGCCTGGCCGGGGTCTGGGATCGCGTGCTGGTCGCCGCTACCGACGGCAGCCTGGGCGCCGATATCCGCCCCCTGGTGCGCTTCAACGTCAGCGTGATCGTCGAGCAGAACGGTCGTCGCGAGCGCGGCGGCCACGGCGGCGGCGGGCGTACCGACTACCGTTATTTCCTCAACGAAGACCGCGCCATGGGCTACGCCCGCGAGGCGCTGCGCCAGGCGCTGGTCAACCTCGAGGCGATCGCCGCGCCGGCTGGCACCCTGCCGGTGGTGATGGGCGCCGGCTGGTCCGGCGTGCTGCTGCACGAGGCGGTCGGTCACGGCCTGGAAGGCGACTTCAACCGCAAGGGCAGCTCCAACTACAGCGGCAAGATCGGTCAGCAGGTGGCGTCCAAGCTGTGCACCATCGTCGACGACGGTACCCTGGCCGAGCGCCGTGGTTCGTTGAGCATGGACGACGAAGGCACACCGACCCAATGCACCACGCTGATCGAGAACGGCGTGCTCAAAGGCTACATGCAGGACAAGCTCAACGCCCGCCTGATGGGCGTGGCGCGCACCGGCAACGGCCGCCGCGAGTCCTACTCGCACCTGCCGATGCCGCGCATGACCAACACCTACATGCTGGCCGGCGAGAGCGACCCCGAGGAAATCATCCGGTCGGTGAAGAAAGGCATCTACTGCGCCAACCTCGGCGGCGGTCAGGTCGACATCACCAGTGGCAAGTTCGTGTTCTCCACCAGCGAGGCCTACCTGATCGAGGACGGCAGGATCACCGCCCCGGTCAAGGGCGCGACCCTGATCGGCAACGGCCCGGAGGCGATGAGCCGGGTGTCGATGGTCGGCAACGACCTGGCGCTGGACAGCGGCGTCGGTACCTGCGGCAAGGATGGCCAGTCGGTGCCGGTCGGCGTCGGTCAGCCGACCCTGAAGATCGACGCGATCACGGTAGGCGGTACCGGCGCGTGATGGGCGCGGGCGAGGGCGTCACCCGCGCAGGGGCGCGTTTAGCGCAGGCCGCGCTGGGCGTCGTCGAGCTCGCGGATGTACTTGAAGATCTTGCGTGAGGCGGCCGGTGCCTTGTTCTGGGCGGCTTCGTGCTGGGCGTGGCGAATCAGGCCGCGCAGGTGTTGGCGGTCGGCATCGGGATACTCGGTGATGAATTTTTCCAGCACCTCGTCGTTGCCCTCGATCAGCCGGTCACGCCAGCGCTCGAGGTTGTGGAAGCGTTCGTTGTACTGGCGCGTGGAGGCGTCGACCTGGTCGAGCAGCGCGACGATGGCGTCGATGTCCTGTTCACGCATCAGCTTGCCGATGAACTGGACATGGCGCTTCTTGGCCGAGTTGGCGGTGTGCTTCGGTGCTTCTTCCAGGGCGCGGCGCAGGGCGTCGGTCAGGGGCAGCTTGCGCTGCAGCTCGGGCTTGAGGCCGGCCAGGCGCTGGCCCAGTTCCTGGAGTGCGTGCAGTTCGCGCTTGACCTGGGATTTGCTCTTCTCGCCGGAGAAGTCATCGGAGTAATCAGACATGGGGCGGTGATCCAATGGGAAACGCCGCCATGATAGCAGCAAGTTTCTTGCCGCATGCGCGACCCGCGTCGTTGCCGCTGTGGCTATCGTTCAGGAGTCGTTATGAGTGAAGTGGAAGTAGTCGGACCCGCCGCGTTGCCCGGTTTGCAGGCGCAGGTCGAAGAGATTCTCGCCGAGGCCAGGAAGCAGGGCGCCACTGCCTGCGAGGTCGCCGTGTCGGTGGAGCAGGGGCTGTCCACCACGGTGCGTCAGCGCGAGGTGGAAACCGTCGAGTTCAATCGCGACCAGGGTTTCGGCATCACCCTGTACGTGGGCCAGCGCAAGGGCTCGGCCAGCACCTCGGCCACCGGCGAGGCGGCCATTCGGGAAACCGTGGCGGCCGCCCTGGCGATTGCCAAGCATGCCTCCGAGGACGACAGCGCCGGCCTGGCCGATGCCGCGCTGATGGCCCGCGACCTGCCGGAGCTGGACCTCTATCACGCCTGGGACATCACCCCCGAGCAGGCCGTCGAGCGTGCGCTGATATGCGAGGCAGCGGCCTTCGACGCCGATGCGCGCATCCGCAATGCCGATGGCACCAGCCTGGGCACCCATCAGGGCTGCCGCGTGTACGGCAACAGTCATGGTTTCATCGGCGGTTACGCCAGCACCCGCCACAGCCTCAGCTGCGTGATGATCGCCGAGAGCGAAGGGCAGATGCAGCGCGATTACTGGTATGACGTGAACCGCCAGGGCCCTCTGCTCGCTGACCCTGTCAGCATCGGCCGGCGCGCCGCGCAACGGGCGGTCAGCCGCCTCGGCGCTCACCCGGTGCCGACCTGCGAGGTGCCAGTGTTGTTTTCCGCGGAATTGGCTACCGGCCTGTTCGGCAGTTTCCTCGGCGCCATTTCCGGCGGCGCGCTGTACCGCAAGTCGTCGTTTCTCGAAGGCACCCTGGGCGAGCAGCTGTTCCCGTCCTGGCTGAACCTCGACGAGCGCCCGCACATTCCGCGCGCCATGGGCAGCGCCTCGTTCGATGGCGACGGCCTGGCCACCTATGCCAAACCGTTCGTCGAGGGCGGCCGGCTGGTGTCCTACATCCTGAGCACCTACTCCGGCCGCAAGCTGGGCATGCCCAGTACCGCCAACGCCGGTGGCGTGCACAATCTGTTCGTCAGCCATGGCGAGGAGGATCAGCAGGCGCTGATCAAGCGCATGGGCCGCGGCCTGCTGGTCACCGAGCTGATGGGCCACGGCCTGAACATGGTGACCGGTGACTATTCCCGCGGTGCGGGTGGTTACTGGGTGGAGAATGGCGAGATCCAGTTCGCCGTGCAGGAGGTGACCATCGCCGGCAACATGCGCGACATGTTCCGGCAGATCGTCGCCGTGGGCAGCGATCTGGAGCTGCGCAGCAATATTCGCACGGGCTCGGTGCTGATCGAGAAGATGACCGTCGCCGGTAGCTGAATTCAGCAGGGCGCCCTTGCAGTCCGTGTGAAGACTACTGCTCGCGACGTTTTCACACCGCTTGTTTGGCGCCCGTTTCTCGCAAACCGTTGCGCAAGGCGACGGTTTCACCAGCCGTTTCTCCTTTCACCGGTTCGCCAGGCTGATCTGCCATCCCTTCCTTCCTGCTGAATCGGCATCTGCGTTTGCATTTACCGCAAAGGATTGATTATTTTTCCTATATAGGAATTAATATCATTATCTTTTGAGGGATTGCCATGAGATTTCGCACGAGCAATACGCCTTGTCTGGATTGCTGGCACTGGCTGGGATTCAGGATCCGTTGCGCGCTGCTGCCGGACGAGCCGCGGCTGCTGGAACTGCACTGGGCGCAGGGGCGGCAACTGGTCGAACACGGCCGCCTGTGTCCCTGGCGGATGTCGCTGACCACCCTGACCCTGCTCATGGACACCGCCTGCGACAGGGCGCTGCCCTGGCACTGGCGCAGCGTCTGCCTGGATCACGCCTACCGCTCGCTCTACGCCCTGCAACACCTGGCGGTAGACCGCGAGCAGCATGGCAGCCTCAATCGCGCGCGCAATCGGCTCGCTACCCTGCGCATGCAGCCCTCGCTTTCGATGTCCGAACTGGCAGAAGGAAACCCCTATGAGTAACCACCACAGCGACACCCGTATCGAACGTGACAGCATGGGTGAGCTGGCTGTACCCGCCGAGGCGCTGTATGGCGCCCAGACCCAGCGTGCGGTCAACAACTTCCCGGTGTCGGGGCAGGCCATGCCCGAGGCGTTCATCCGTGCCCTGGTGCTGGCCAAGGCGGCAGCCGCTCGCGCCAACGTCGACCTGGAGCAGATTCTGCCGGCGCAGGGTGATGCCATCGTCGCGGCGTGCCAGCAATTGCTGGCCGAAGACTTCATGCAGCATTTTCCGGTGGATGTTTTCCAGACCGGTTCCGGCACCAGCTCCAACATGAATGCCAACGAGGTGATCGCCACCCTGGCCACGCGCATTCTGGGGGAGCCGATCAACCCCAACGATCACGTCAATTGCGGGCAAAGCAGCAACGACATCATCCCCACCACCATCCACGTCAGTGCCGCCATCGAGGTCAGCGAGAAGCTGCTGCCGGCGCTGGGGCATCTGCTCGAGGTGCTGTGCAACAAGTCCCTGGCGGTGCAGCCCTACGTGAAAACCGGGCGCACCCACCTGATGGATGCCATGCCGGTGCGCATGAGCCAGGTGCTCGATGGCTGGGCCCAGCAGATCCAGGCCAACATCCAGTTGCTCAGCGGGCTGTTGCCGGCGCTGCAGGCGCTGGCCCAGGGTGGCACCGCGGTGGGCACCGGCATCAATGCCCACCCGCGTTTTGCCGAGCTGTTCTGCCAGGAGCTCAATGCCCTGACCGGCCGGCAGTTCACCCCAGGCAGCAACTTCTTCGCCCTGATCGGCTCCCAGGACACCGCGGTCGCCCTGTCCGGCCAGCTGAAGACCGTCGCCGTCTCGCTGATGAAGATCGCCAACGACCTGCGCTGGATGAATTCCGGGCCCCTGGCCGGGTTGAGCGAGATCGAACTCGAGGCCCTGCAGCCCGGCTCGTCGATCATGCCCGGCAAGGTCAATCCGGTGATTCCCGAAGCCACCGCCATGGTCGCCGCGCAGGTGATCGGCAATGACGCCGCCATCGCCGTGGCCGGGCAGTCCGGCAACTTCGAGCTGAACGTGATGCTGCCGGTGATCGCCCACAACCTTCTCGGCAGCATCGAGTTGCTGGCCAATGTCAGCCGCCTGCTAGCCGATCGCGCCATCGCCAGCTTCAAGGTCAACGAACCCAAGCTCAAGGAAGCGCTGGGGCGCAATCCGATTCTGGTCACCGCGCTCAATCCCCTGATCGGCTACCAGAAGGCCGCGGAAATCGCCAAGAAAGCCTACCGGGAAGGCCGGCCCATCATCGATGTGGCCGAAGAGATGACCGAACTGGGTCGCGCCGAGCTGGAGCAGCTGCTCAACCCCGAGCGCCTTACCGAGGGCGGTCTTTAAGCGGTGCAGCGTTCGCACACCGGTGCCTTGAACTCAGGCGAGGAGGCCGATCATGGAACAGTGGAAACGACTCATCGCCGCCGGTAACCGCCACTTCGCCGAAGGCCGCTGGGTCGAAGCGCGCGAGCAGTACCTGCAGGCCCTTGCCCTGGCCCAGGTGCTGTTCGAACGCTGGCGTGACGCCGATGCGGCGGTGGCGGCGTTCGTCGTCTCGCAGCACAACCTGGCCGACCTGCAGTTGACCATCGGCCATCCCGAGGGTGCTGCCGAGCACCTGTGTGCCTGCCACGAACACCTGCTGCGCTGCATGGCGGGCGAACACCTGTCGCCCGCGCTGCGCCAGGCCGCCATGAATCACAGCCGGCGCACTTACGCCGGTGTATTGAACTTTGTCGCCGAGCACGGGGCCTACCCCCGTACAGATCGATTGCTGGATGCCCAGGCGTCCGGCGATGCGTCAATGGCAGCGCACCTGGTGCCTGCCGCCCGTCAGTACCATTAGAGGAGTGAAACCATGCCGTATAGCCTGCCTGCTCTGCCTTATGCCTACGATGCCCTGGAGCCGCACATCGATGCGCAGACCATGGAGATCCACCACAGCAAGCACCACCAGACCTACGTCAACAACCTCAATGCCGCCCTGGAGGGCAACGCACTGGGCGAGCTGCCGGTCGAGGAGCTGCTGACCCGTCTCAAGGAGGTGCCGGAAGACAAACGCGGCGCCGTGATCAACAACGGTGGCGGTCACGCCAACCACTCGCTGTTCTGGACGGTGATGAGCACAGATGGCGGCGGCGAGCCCCAGGGCGACCTGAAAGCGGCCATCGACAGCCAACTGGGTGGCTTCGAGGCTTTCAAGGAAGCCTTCACCAAGGCGGCACTGACCCGCTTCGGCAGCGGCTGGGCGTGGCTCAGCGTGACGCCGCAGAAGAAGTTGGTGGTTGAGAGCACCGGTAATCAGGACAGCCCGCTGATGAACGGCAATACGCCGATCCTCGGCCTGGACGTCTGGGAGCACGCCTATTACCTGCGTTACCAGAACCGCCGCCCGGAATACATCGGTGCGTTCTACAACGTCGTGGACTGGGCAGAGGTTGCCCGCCGCTATCAAGCCGCAACGGCGTGATCCACGGCTTCAGGAGCATCCATGAGCCCATTGCATGAGCTGATCGTGGCCAACCGCCGCTCGCTGCGTCATGCACTGGGGTTCATGGTGGTCTTTGCCGGCGGGTTGATTCTCGTCGTCAAGCTCTTGAACGGCGCGCCGGGCTGGTTTTGACCAGCCCGTCAGATGGCGCGTGCCACTGTGCTATACGAATTCTGCTACTCGCCTTCGTCGAAGTAGTTGTTGATCAGATCGACCAGGGCCTGCAGCGCCTCGTCCTCGCGCTCCCCCTCGGTCAGCAGGTGCACGTTGGTACCCTTGCCTGCTGCCAGCATCATCACCGCCATGATGCTCTTGCCGTCCACCAGTGCTTCGGCGCTACGGCCGATCTTCACCTGACACGGAAAGCGCCCCGCGACGCCGACGAACTTGGCGGCCGCCCGGGCATGCAGGCCGAGCTTGTTGATGATGGTGATTTCACGGGCGGGCATCGCGGCAATTCCTTAACTGAGGTCGCGGTGGCGGATCTGAACGTTCTTCAACAACGGCTTGAGGGCCTGGCCCAGGCGATTGGCCAGGTAGACGGAGCGGTGATGGCCGCCCGTGCAACCGATGGCCACGGTCACGTAGGAGCGGTTGCTGGCCGCGAAGCGCGGCAGCCATTTGTGCAGATAGGCATGGATATCCTGATACATCTCCTCGACATCCGCCTGCGCCGCCAGGTATTCCTCCACCGGCTGCTCCAGGCCGGTGAAATCACGCAGCTCGGGCTTCCAGTAAGGGTTGGGCAGGCAGCGCACGTCGAACACCAGATCGGCATCCACCGGCATGCCGCGTTTGAAGCCGAACGACTCGATCAGGTAGGCGGTGCCGGGCTCGGGCTGGTTGAGCAGGCGCAACTTGAGGGTGTCGCGCAGCTGGTACAGATTCAGGTGGGTGGTATCGATCTTCAGGTCGGCCCGGTCGATGATCGGGCTCAGCAGCTTGACCTCGGCGACCATGGCCTCGGCCAGGGAGCGCTGGTCGTTGGTCAGTGGATGGCGCCGGCGCGTCTCCGAAAAGCGCTTGAGCAGGGTTTCTTCACTGGCATCCAGGTACAGCACATCGCAACGAATGTTGCGTGAGCGCACTTCGTCGAGCAGTTCGGAAAAGCGCCTGAGCTGGCTGGGCAGGTTGCGCGCATCGATGGACACCGCCACCTGCGGATGCAGCAGTTCGGTGTTGGGCAGTGCGCGCTCCGCCAGCTCGGGCAGCAGGCCGGCCGGCAGGTTGTCGATGCAATAGAAGCCGTTGTCTTCGAGCACGTCGAGCGCCGTGCTCTTGCCCGAACCGGAACGACCGCTGACGATGATCAGGCGCATGGGCTAACCCCGCAGGCTATTGGCCGTTCTGGACGTTCACGACGGTCTGGTACAGGGCTTCGCTGTCCTGGGCCTGGCGCAGCCGTTCGCGGACATCCTCGCGGTCGAACATGCTGGCGATCTGGCGCAGCAGCTCGAGGTGCTCGTCGGTGGCCGCTTCGGGTACCAGCAGCACGAAAAGCAGGTCGACGGGGGCGCCGTCGATGGCGTCGAAGTCGACCGCGGTGCTCAGCTTGAGCAGGGCGCTGATCGGCGTGTTGCAGCCGGGCAGGCGACAATGGGGAATGGCGATGCCGTTGCCGAAGCCGGTCGAACCGAGCTTCTCACGGGCGATCAGGCTTTCGTAGATGGTCTGGCCATCGAGATCGGGCAGGTCGCGCGCGATCACGCTGGCTATCTGTTCGAGGACACGCTTCTTGCTGCCGCCCGGCACGTTCACCAGGGAACGGCCGGGGGTCAGGATGGTTTCAAGTCGGATCATAGGAGAAGGACGAACTCAGCGGGCCATCGCGCCCTGCTGGCGATCGAGCTGTTTTTCCTTGTGCTTGATAAGTTGGCGATCGAGTTTGTCGGTGAGTAGATCGATGGCTGCGTACATGTCGTCGTGTTCGGCATTGGCCACCACTTCGCCTCCTGCGATGTGCAGGGTGGCTTCGACTTTCTGCTTGAGCTTCTCGACCTCCAGGATAACCTGCACATTGGTGATCTTGTCGAAGTGCCGCTCGAGGCGCTCGAGCTTCTCTTCGATGTAGCTGCGTAGTGCGTCTGTCACATCCAGCTGGTGTCCACTGATGTTGACTTGCATACCGCTTCTCCTTGTTGCCGTGTGTGAGTGGCAGGCTTGGCAGCCTGCCGCAGGAACACTGGGGCGTTGCTTTCGCTACAAGGGCACCCTACATCAGTCGCTTGCGTTCGCTCGAAGGCGCTATACCGAGCGATTCACGGTACTTGGCGACTGTGCGGCGCGCCACTTGAATGCCCTGTGCTTCCAGTAAACCAGCGATCTTGCTGTCGCTCAATGGCTTTTTCGCATTTTCCGCCGCGACCAGTTTCTTGATGATCGCGCGGATCGCGGTCGACGAACATTCGCCACCTTCGGCGGTGCTGACGTGGCTGGAGAAGAAGTATTTCAGCTCGTAAATGCCACGGGGGGTGTGCATGTACTTCTGGGTGGTGACGCGGGAAATGGTCGACTCGTGCATGCCCACCGCCTCGGCGATGTCGTGCAGCACCAGGGGCTTCATGGCCTCGTCGCCGTAATCCAGGAAACCGCGCTGGTGCTCGACAATCTGCGTGGCGACCTTCATCAGGGTCTCGTTGCGGCTCTGCAGGCTCTTGATGAACCAGCGTGCTTCCTGCAGCTGGTTGCGCATGAAGGTGTTGTCGGCGCTGGAGTCGGCGCGCTTCACGAAACCGGCGTACTGGGCGTTGACGCGCAGGCGCGGCATGGCTTCCTGGTTGAGTTCGACTAGCCAGCGATCGTTGTGCTTGCGCACGATCACATCCGGCACCACGTACTCCGGTTCGCTGGACTCGATCTGCGAGCCAGGGCGCGGGTTGAGGCTCTGGATCAGTTCGATGACCGGGCGAAGTTCGTCCTCCTTGAGCTTCATGCGGCGCATCAGCTGGCTGTAGTCACGGTTGCCGAGCAGGTCCAGGTACTCACTCGTCAGGCGCTGTGCTTCCTTGAGCCATGGAGTTGAGGCGGGCAGTTGGCGCAATTGCAGGAGCAGGCATTCGCGCAGGTCGCGAGCGCCGATTCCCGACGGCTCGAACTGCTGGATACGGCGCAGCACGGCTTCGACTTCGTCCAGCTCGACATCCAGCTCCGGGTCGAAGGACTCGACGATCTCGTCGAGGGTTTCCTCCAGGTAGCCCTGGTCGTTGATGCAGTCGATGAGCGTTACGGCGATCAGGCGGTCCTTGTCGGACATGGGCGCCAGGTTCAGTTGCCAGAGCATGTGGCTATGCAGGCTTTCGCCCGAGGACGTGCGGGTGGTGAAGTCCCATTCGTCATCGTCATTGCTGGGCAGGCTGCTGGCACTGGTCTGGTAGATGTCTTCCCAGGCCGTATCCACGGGCAGCTCATTGGGAATGCGCTCGCCCCATTCGCCGTCTTCCAGGTTGTCGACGGTTTGCGGGCTTTCCTGAAAGCTCGACTCCTGAAAGGTCTCTTCCTGAACGGCGGTCGCCGCCGCGCTTTCGGCGCCGTCGGCCATTGGGTCGGAGTTGTCGAAGTCTTCGCCTTCTTCCTGGCGCTCCAGCATCGGGTTGGATTCCAACGCCTCCTGGATTTCCTGTTGCAGATCCAGGGTCGACAGTTGGAGCAGGCGAATGGCTTGTTGCAGCTGCGGCGTCATCGTCAGCTGCTGGCCCATTTTCAGGACTAGCGATGGTTTCATTGCAGACCTTATCCGGCGTCTGTACGTAATCCACGACAGGGCGACGAAGCGCCACTAGGAAGCAAATTATATGCCTGAATCCGAGCCCTTTGCCTAGGGCCTGTTACCATTTCGTTGCGATACGGCTCGAACGGTAACGGGCGCTGGCAAAGATTCATGGGAAGGGGAATCCGCTACAGGCGGAATTCGTGGCCCAGGTAGACTTCCTTGACCACCTGGTTGGCCAGGATCGCCGCTGAATCACCTTCGGCGATCAGCTGGCCATCGCTGACGATGTAGGCGGTTTCGCAGATGTCCAGGGTTTCACGGACGTTGTGATCGGTGATCAGCACGCCGATGCCCTTGGCCTTGAGGTGATGGATGATCTGCTTGATGTCGCCCACGGAGATGGGGTCCACGCCGGCGAAGGGTTCATCGAGCAGGATGAATTTCGGCGAAGTGGCCAGGGCGCGTGCGATCTCGACGCGTCGGCGTTCACCACCGGACAGGCTCATGCCCAGGTTGTCGCGGATATGGGTGATGTGGAATTCCTGCAGCAGGCTCTCGAGCTCCTGCAGCCGCTGTTCGCGGTTGAGGTCCTTGCGGGTTTCCAGGATCGCCATGATGTTGTCGGCAACGCTGAGCTTGCGGAAGATCGAGGCCTCCTGGGGCAGGTAGCCGATCCCGGCACGGGCACGGCCGTGCATCGGCTGATGGCTGACGTCCAGGTCGTCGATCAGTACGCGGCCCTGGTCGGCCTGCACCAGGCCCACGATCATGTAGAAGCAGGTGGTCTTGCCGGCGCCGTTTGGGCCGAGCAGGCCGACGATCTGCCCGCTCTCGATGCTCAGGCTGACGTCGCGCACGACCTGGCGGCCTTTGTAGCTCTTGGCCAGGTGCTGGGCTTTGAGAATCGCCATGGTTATTGGCCCTGCTCGGCAGCGGGGGCCGCTTTCTTCTGCGGCTGGATCACCATGTCGATACGCGGGCGCGGGCTCGACACGTTGGTGCCGGTGGCGCGGCCGGCGTTGACGATCTGGCGGCGCGTGTCGTAGACGATCTTCTCGCCTTCGAATGTATTGCCTTCCTGCACGACCTTGGCCTGGTCGATCAGTACGATGCGCTCGTTGGCGGCGAAGTACTGGATGGTCAGGCCGTACGCCTTGACGATCTGCTTGTCGGCCGCCGGCTTCTGCTCGTAGTAGGCCGGCTTGCCCACCGAGGTGAACACGTCGATGTCGCCCTGTGCGTTCTGGGTGATGGTAACGGTGTCGCCGGTGATCTTCATGGTGCCCTGGGTGATGACGACGTCGCCGCGGTACACGGCTACGCCTTGCTTGTCGTCCAGTTCAGCGCTGTCGGCCTGCACGCGGATCGGTTGATCGCGGTCACTCGGCAGAGCCCAGGCGCTTACGCTTCCGAGCGTGGCGCCAAGGCTGAGAAGTAGGGGGAGGGTTTTAACGAACCTCATGCTGGCCTCTTACATTGGACTGCAGGATCATCCTGCCGTCATTCAAGTACGCTTTCATTCCTTGTGCCGTGGTCACCCCATTGGCCGCGTCGATTCTAACGGCTTGCTGGGTCTGCGCATATTCCTTCTGGGGGAATACGGTCAGGCGGCTGGTGGTGAGTATAGTGGGGCGGCCCTTTTCGTCCGTGCGCTCGACGCGCACCTGGTCGATCAGTTCGACCTCGTTGCCATCGGGGCCGACTTCGCCACGGGCGCTGCGTACCTTCCAGGGCAACTCGGTGCCGCGGAACAGGTTCATGCGCGGCTCGGTGAGCAGGGTGGTGTCGCTGCTCTGCACGTGTTCGAGTCGTTCGCTGGTCATGTCGTTCTGCACCCGGCCGTCGGGCAGGTACTGCACGCTGCGCGCATTGATCGCATAGAAGTCGATGGGGTTTTCCGGCCCGCTGTGCTGGGGCGCGCTGGAGAAACTGTCCGGATTGATGTTCCAGTAGCCGGCCGCCACGATCAGCAATGCGCCGAAGGTCAGCAGGACGGGGGTGAGGAATTTGCGCAGCATCGGCAGGCCCTAGAGGTAGGCGGATTGGGCGGCGTCGAGGGTACCCTGTCCGCGCATGATCAGTTCACAGAATTCGCGGGCGGCGCCTTCGCCACCGCGTGCCCGGGTCACGCCATGGGCATGCTCGCGCACGAATTCGTTGGCGCTGGCCACGGCCATGCCCAGGCCGACCCGGCGGATCACCGGCAGGTCCGGCAGGTCGTCACCCAGGTAGGCGACCTGCTCGTAGCTCAGGCCCAGCTCGGCGAGCAGCTCGTCGAGCACGTCGAGCTTGTCCTCGCGGCCCTGGTACAGGTGCTGGATGCCGAGGTTCTGGGCGCGGCGCTCGACCACCGGCGTCTTGCGGCCGCTGATGATGGCGGTGCGTACGCCGGAGTTGATGAGCATCTTGATGCCCTGGCCGTCGAGCGTGTTGAAGGTCTTGAACTCGCTGCCGTCGACCAGGAAGTACAGCTTGCCATCGGTGAGCACGCCGTCGACGTCGAAGATCGCCAGCTTGATCGCTTGAGTACGCTGCAGCAGATCGTTCATCACATCACCCCCGCGCGCAGCAGGTCGCCCAGGTTGAAGGCGCCTACCGGGCGCCCGGTGGCGTCGATCACCACCAGGGCGCTGATCTTGTTGTCTTCCATGATCTTCAGGGCCTCGGCGGCGAGCATGTCGGCGCGAGCGGTCTTGCCGTGGGGGGTCATGACCTCGTCGATGCGTGCGTCACGCACGTCGATGCCCTTGTCCAGGGCTCGGCGCAGATCGCCGTCGGTGAAGATGCCGGCCAGGCGGCCATCGCTTTCCAGTACGGCGGTCATGCCCAGGCCCTTCTGGGTCATTTCCAGCAGCGCGTCACGCAGGCTGGTGCCGCGCTTGACCTGGGGCAGGCGGTCGCCGGCGTGCATGACGTTCTCGACCTTGAGCAGCAGGCGGCGACCCAGGGCGCCACCGGGGTGCGAGAAGGCGAAGTCCTCGGCGGTGAAGCCGCGGGCTTCGAGCAGGGCGATGGCCAGGGCGTCGCCCAGCACCAGCGAGGCGGTGGTGGAGGAGGTCGGCGCCAGGTTGAGCGGGCAGGCCTCCTTGGCCACCCGGGTGTCCAGGTTGACTTCGGCGGCCTTGGACAGCGGCGACTCGGGATTGCCGGTCATGCTGATCAGGGTGATGCCGAGGCGCTTGATCAGCGGCAGCAGGGTGACGATTTCCGCGGTGGAGCCCGAGTTGGAGAGGGCCAGCACCACGTCGTCACGGGTGATCATGCCCATGTCGCCGTGACTGGCTTCGGCCGGGTGCACGAAAAATGCGGTGGTGCCGGTGCTGGCCAGGGTCGCGGCGATCTTGTTGCCGATATGCCCGGACTTGCCCATGCCCACCACGACCACGCGGCCCTTGCTGGCCAGGATCAGCTCGCAGGCCTTGACGAAATTGGCATCGATGCGAGGCAGCAGCTCTTGCACCGCCTCGATCTCGAGGCGAATGGTGCGCTGTGCGGAATCAATCAGGTCGCGGGTCTGGTTCATGCTCGGCTTGGGCTGCTCGACGAAAAAGACGGGGATTATAGCGGGAAAGCCCTGTGGACTCATCATCCATGCAGCAAACCCGTAAATGGCAAAGCTGTCACAACCCTGAACGTGGACGGAGCCTGGCTTTGGCGGGCAAATGGGCAAATGCTATAGTCCGCAGCCTTTTCCAGGGGGCGAATGGAGTGCCCTTGTCCCGATCCCGGGCGTCTGATTAGGAAGGCAGTACGCAATGGAGTTCCGATGAGCGCGGAAAATCAGTACGCGGTCGAGCTTAAGAACGTAAGTTTTCAGCGCGGCGAGCGACACATCTTCAACAACGTCGATATCTGTATCCCGCGTGGCAAGGTCACCGGGATCATGGGGCCGTCGGGCTGCGGCAAGACCACGCTGCTGCGCCTGATCGCCGCCGAACTGCGCCCGAGCGCCGGCGAGATCCGGGTCAATGGCCTGAACCTGCCCGACCTGTCGCGCAGCGAACTGTTCGACATGCGCAAGCAGATGGGCGTGCTGTTCCAGAGTGGCGCGCTGTTCACCGACCTCGACGTGTTCGAGAACGTGGCGTTCCCGCTGCGCGTGCACACCCAACTGCCCGAAGAAATGATTCGTGACATTGTTCTGATGAAGCTGCAGGCCGTCGGCTTGCGTGGCGCCATCGAGCTGATGCCTGATGAACTCTCCGGTGGCATGAAGCGCCGCGTGGCGCTGGCACGGGCCATCGCCCTGGATCCGCAGATTCTCATGTACGACGAGCCGTTCGTCGGTCAGGACCCGATCGCCATGGGCGTGCTGGTGCGCTTGATCCGCCTGCTCAACGATGCCCTGGGCATCACCAGCATCGTGGTTTCCCATGATCTGGCCGAGACGGCCAGCATCGCCGACTACATCTATGTGGTCGGCGACAGCCAGGTGCTGGGCCAGGGAACACCGGCCGAGCTGCGTGACTCGGACAATCCGCGGGTGCGTCAATTCATGCAGGGAACGCCAGACGGCCCGGTTCCCTTCCATTTCCAAGCGCCGAATTACCACGACGATCTACTGGGAGGGCGCTGATGCGCAGGACATCTTCACTCGAACGCGTTCGCCTGTTCGGGCGGGCGGGTATCGATGTGGTCGCCGCGCTGGGGCGTTCGACGATCTTTCTGCTGCGCGCGCTGTTCGGCCGCGGCACTTCGGGCAATGGCCTGCAGTTGCTGATCAAGCAGCTGTATTCGGTGGGCGTGCTGTCCCTGGCGATCATCGTGGTGTCCGGCGTATTCATCGGCATGGTGCTGTCGCTGCAGGGCTTCAGCATCCTCGCCAAATACGGTTCCGAACAGGCGGTGGGGCAGATGGTCGCCCTGACCCTGTTGCGTGAGTTGGGACCGGTGGTCACCGCGCTGTTGTTCGCCGGGCGTGCCGGCTCGGCGCTGACCGCCGAGATCGGCAACATGAAATCCACCGAGCAACTGTCCAGCCTGGCGATGATCGGTGTCGACCCGCTCAAGCACATCGTCGCGCCGCGCCTTTGGGCCGGCTTCATCTCCATGCCGCTGCTGGCGATGATCTTCAGCGTGGTCGGCATCTGGGGCGGCGCGATGGTCGCCGTCGATTGGCTGGGCGTCTACGAGGGCTCGTTCTGGGCCAACATGCAAAACAGTGTTTCGTTTCGCGAAGACGTGCTCAACGGCGTGATCAAGAGCCTGGTCTTCGCCTTCGTGGTGACCTGGATCGCCGTGTTCCAGGGCTATGACTGCGAACCCACTTCCGAAGGCATCAGCCGGGCGACTACCCGCACGGTGGTGTATGCCTCGCTGGCCGTGCTGGGGCTGGACTTCATTCTGACCGCTTTGATGTTTGGAGATTTCTGATGCAAAACCGCACGATGGAAATCGGTGTCGGCCTGTTCCTGCTCGCCGGCCTGCTGGCCCTGTTGCTGCTGGCGCTGCGCGTCAGCGGTCTGGCGCCGGGTGGCAATGCCGATACCTACAAGGTGTACGCCCATTTCGACAACATTGCCGGCCTGACCGTGCGCGCCAAGGTGACCATGGCGGGCGTCAATATCGGCCGTGTGACGGCGATCGATCTGGACCGCGACAGCTACACCGGGCGCGTAACGATGGAACTCGATGGCGCTGTCGACAATCTTCCGGTGGACTCCACCGCGTCGATCCTGACCGCTGGTCTGCTCGGTGAAAAGTATGTGGGTATCAGCGTCGGCGGCGACGAAGAGTTGCTGGCCGATGGCGGAACCATCCACGACACCCAATCTTCCCTGGTGCTCGAAGACCTGATTGGCAAGTTCTTGCTCAATTCGGTGAACCGGGACCAGGAAAGCCAATGAGGTACCCGATGATGATCAAGACCCTGCGCAACAGCCTCGTCGCTCTGCTGGCTGCTCTACCCTTGCTGGCCGTGGCCGCGCCTGCTGCCCACGAAGTGGTGCAGAAAACCACCGATACCCTGCTGGCTGATCTGAAGGCCAACAAGGACCAATACCGCCAGAACCCCGAGGCCTTCTACAACGCGCTCAACGAGATTCTTGGCCCGGTGGTGGACGTCGATGGCGTCTCGCGCAGCGTGATGACCGTGCGTTATTCCCGCGAAGCCACGCCGGAGCAGATGGCGCGCTTCCAGGAGAACTTCAAGCGCAGCCTGATGCAGTTCTATGGCAACGCGCTGCTGGAATACAACAACCAGGACATCCGCGTGATTCCGGCTTCCGGCAAGCAGGATGCGCAGCGTACCTCGGTGAACATGGAGATCCGCGATGGCAAGGGTGTCGTGTACCCGCTGTCGTACACCATGGTCGCCATGGACGGGACCTGGAAGCTGCGTAACGTGGTGATCAACGGCATCAACGTCGGCAAACTGTTCCGCGATCAGTTCGCCCAGTCGATGCAGAACAACCGCAACGACCTCGACAAGGTCATCGACAGCTGGGCCGACACCGTGGCCAGGGCGCGTCAGGCCCGGGGGACGTCGTGAGTCCGGCGGCCATCGTCGAACAGGCGCCGGGTGTGCTCGCACTCTCCGGCGTGCTCGATTACCAGAGCGGCCCGGCCTTGCGTGAGCAGGGTGGGCGGCTGATCCGCGCGACCCAGGCAGAAGCCTGCGTGATCGATTGCTCGGCCGTCGAGAAGTCCAGCAGCGTCGGCCTGTCGCTGCTGCTGTGCTACATGCGCGATGCACGTGCGGCCGGCAAGCCGCTGAGCGTCCGCGGGCTGCCGCAGGACATGGGTGGAATCGCCAAGGTGTGCGAGCTGCAGCATGTGCTGCCGCTACCGGCCTGACCGCTTGGCTACCGGCTGAACTGGGAAATCGCCGCTGGCGATTTTTTGGTATGATGCCGGCCCCATGTCTGCCGGTCACTGCCGCTGGCCGCTTGCCAGGCGCCTCCGCTGCCCGGGCATGGTCCGCTTTCATAGGCGTCGCCAGGCGACGTTCACGCATATTGAATACGTTGATCGAGGTTGAGCATGCAGGCCCTTGAGGTAAAAAGTTTCTTGGAGACCAAACTGCCGGATGTTCAGGTAGAGGTCGACGGCGAAGGCTGCAACTTCCAGCTCAACCTGATCAGCGACGAATTGGCCGCCCTCAGCCCGGTCAAGCGTCAGCAACAGATCTACGCTCACCTCAATCCCTGGATCGCCGATGGCAGCATCCATGCCGTGAGCATGAAATTCTTCAGCCGTGCCGACTGGGCCGCGCGTTCCTGAGACGACGAATTAGCTATGGATAAATTGAGCATTACGGGCGGCGTGCGTCTCGACGGCGAAATCCGCATTTCCGGTGCGAAGAACTCCGCACTGCCGATCCTTGCCGCCACCCTGCTGGGCGACGCGCCGGTGACCATCTGCAACCTGCCGCACCTGCACGACATCACCACGATGATCGAGCTGTTCGGCCGCATGGGTATCGAGCCGATCATCGACGAGAAGCTCAGCGTCGAAGTCGATGCGCGCACCATGAAGACCTTGGTCGCGCCCTATGAGCTGGTGAAGACCATGCGCGCCTCGATCCTGGTGCTCGGCCCCATGGTCGCCCGCTTCGGGGAGGCCGAGGTGGCGCTGCCGGGCGGTTGCGCCATCGGCTCGCGTCCGGTCGACCTGCACATCCGTGGCCTGGAGGCCATGGGCGCGATCATCGATGTCGAAGGTGGCTACATCAAGGCCAAGGCGCCGGAAGGCGGCTTGCGCGGTGCGCACTTCTTCTTCGACATGGTCAGCGTGACCGGCACCGAAAACATCCTGATGGCCGCTACCCTGGCCAAGGGCCGCACGGTTCTGGAAAACGCCGCTCGCGAACCGGAAGTGGTGGACCTGGCCAACTGCCTGATCGCCATGGGCGCGAAGATTCAGGGTGCTGGTACCGACACCATCACCATCGATGGCGTCGAGCGCCTGCACGGTGCGCGTTTCAACGTGATGCCCGACCGTATCGAAACCGGCACCTACCTGGTTGCCGCAGCGGCCACCGGTGGCCGCGTCAAGGTCAAGGACGCCGACCCGAGCACCCTCGAAGCCGTACTGGCCAAGCTGCAGGAAGCGGGTGCCGAGATCACCACCGGTCCCGACTGGATCGAACTGGACATGAAAGGCAAGCGCCCGAAGGCGGTAAGCCTGCGTACCGCGCCGTACCCGGCTTTCCCGACCGACATGCAGGCGCAGTTCATCGCCCTCAATGCCATCGCCGAAGGCACCGGTACGGTGATCGAGACGATCTTCGAAAACCGCTTCATGCATGTATACGAAATGAGCCGCATGGGCGCGCAGATCCAGGTCGAAGGCAACACCGCCATCGTCACTGGCGCGGCGCAGCTCAATGGCGCTCCGGTGATGGCCACCGACCTGCGCGCCTCGGCGAGCCTGGTGATCGCTGCGCTGGTTGCCCAGGGCGATACCGTGATCGATCGCATCTACCACATCGACCGTGGTTACGAATGCATCGAGGAAAAACTGCAATTGCTGGGGGCGAAGATTCGCCGCGTGCCGGGCTGACCAGATGCTGACCATTGCCCTGTCCAAAGGCCGTATTCTCGACGACACCCTGCCGCTGCTCGCGGCGGCAGGCATCGTGCCGACCGAGAATCCGGACAAGAGCCGCAAGCTGATCATCCCCACCACCCTGGACGATGTGCGCCTGCTGATCGTACGCGCCACCGATGTGCCGACCTACGTCGAACACGGCGCCGCCGACCTCGGCGTGGCCGGCAAGGACGTGCTGCTCGAGTACGGCGGCCAGGGGCTCTACGAGCCGCTGGACCTGCGTATCGCCCGCTGCAAGCTGATGACCGCCGGTGCCGTGGGTGCACCCGAGCCGAAAGGCCGCCTGCGCGTAGCCACCAAGTTCGTCAACGTCGCCAAGCGCTACTACGCCGAGCAGGGGCGTCAGGTCGACATCATCAAGCTGTACGGCTCCATGGAGCTGGCACCGCTGGTGGGCCTGGCCGACAAGATCATCGACGTGGTCGACACCGGCAACACCCTCAAGGCCAATGGCCTGGAAGCCCAGGAACTGATCGCCCACATCAGCTCGCGACTGATCGTCAACAAGGCCTCCATGAAGATGCAGCACGGCCGTCTGCAGGCGCTGATCGACACGCTGCGAGAAGCGGTCGAGAGCCACCATCCGCATTGACCCTCTCTCGCGTGGCCTAGCAGGCCGTTGAAAAACGTAATCGAGGTAGCCAGCGCAAGGCAAAAACAGGCGAAAAAGCGGAGTGTACGAGTAGTACATGAGCATTTTGAGGTTGTTTTTAACGCGGCGATGGCAACGCAGATAGTTTTTCGACAGCCTGCTAAGCGCCGCGCAACGCCTATTCGTGCTATAGCCAAATTCTCAGGTGCCCGCACGGTGGGCTTGCTACTCTAGCGGCGCCTGAGAATACCGCCATCCAGATGAGGCTTCAGCTATGACCGCTCCAGTTGCCATTCGCCGACTCAACGCTGCCGACGCGGATTTCGCCCAGCATCTGGATCATCTGCTGAGCTGGGAAAGCGTCTCCGACGACGGCGTCAATCAGCGCGTGCTGGATATCATCAAGGCGGTGCGCGAGCGCGGTGATGCGGCTCTGGTCGAGTTCACCCAGCGTTTCGACGCGCTGGATGTGGACTCCGTGGCCGACCTGATCCTGCCGCGCGAGCGCCTGGAGCTGGCGCTCACCCGTATCACCGCCGAGCAGCGCCAGGCGCTGGAAACGGCCGCCGCCCGGGTGCGCAGCTACCACGAAAAGCAGAAGCAGGATTCCTGGACCTACACCGAAGCCGACGGCACGGTGCTGGGCCAGAAGGTCACGCCGCTCGACCGCGCCGGCCTGTACGTGCCGGGCGGCAAGGCTTCGTACCCCTCTTCGGTGTTGATGAACGCCATCCCGGCCAAGGTCGCCGGCGTACCCGAAGTGGTCATGGTGGTGCCCACGCCGCGTGGCGAGATCAACGAGATCGTCCTGGCTGCCGCCGCCATTGCCGGTGTCGACCGGGTGTTCACCATCGGTGGCGCCCAGGCCGTCGCGGCGCTGGCCTACGGTACCGAGAGCGTGCCGCCGGTGGACAAGATCGTCGGGCCGGGCAACATCTACGTGGCCACCGCCAAGCGCCATGTGTTCGGCAAGGTCGGCATCGACATGATCGCCGGGCCATCGGAGATCCTCGTGGTGTGCGACGGCCAGACCGATCCGGACTGGATCGCCATGGACCTGTTCTCCCAGGCCGAGCACGACGAGGATGCGCAGTCGATCCTGGTCAGCCCGGACGCCGCATTCCTCGACAAGGTCGCCGAAAGCATTGCCAAGCTGCTGCCGAGCCTGGAACGCGAGGCCATTGCCCGTACTTCCATCGAAGGCCGCGGCGCGCTGATTCTGGTCGATGACATGGCCCAGGCCATCGAAGTGGCCAACCGTATCGCCCCCGAGCACCTGGAGCTGTCGGTCGAGAACCCCGAGCAATACCTGGCGCAGATCCGCCATGCCGGTGCGATCTTCATGGGCCGGTACACCGCCGAGGCGCTGGGCGATTACTGTGCAGGGCCCAACCACGTGCTGCCGACCTCGGGCACCGCGCGCTTCTCGTCGCCGCTGGGCGTCTACGACTTCCAGAAGCGCTCGTCGATCATCCACTGCTCGGCCGACGGTGCCTCCGAGCTGGGCAAGGTGGCCTCGGTGCTCGCCCGCGGCGAATCGCTGACTGCCCATGCGCGCAGCGCCGAATACCGCATCAAGAACTGATAGCTGATCGTAGGGTGGACGAGGCTTTTCTCGTCCACCGTTTCTTCTGAACAATTTCTAGGAGAGAAGGGCAGATGAGCAAATTCTGGAGCCCCTTCGTCAAGGACCTGGTGCCCTATGTGCCGGGTGAGCAGCCGAAGCTGACCAAGCTGGTCAAGCTCAACACCAACGAGAACCCCTACGGTCCGTCGCCCAAGGCCATCGCCGCCATGCAGGCGGAGCTGAACGACGACCTACGTCTGTACCCGGATCCCAATGGCGATCGCCTCAAGCAGGCCGTCGCCGCTCACTATGGCGTGCCGGCCAGCCAGGTGTTCGTCGGCAACGGCTCGGACGAAGTCCTGGCCCACGCCTTCCACGGCCTGTTCCAGCACGGCAAGCCGCTGCTGTTCCCCGATATCAGCTACAGCTTCTATCCGGTCTACTGCGGGCTGTACGGCATCCAGGCCGAGCCGATCGCCCTGGACGAGCAGTTCCAGATCCGCGTCGAGGATTACGCGCGGCCCAACGGCGGCATCATTTTCCCCAACCCGAACGCGCCGACCGGCTGCCTGCTGGCGCTGGAGGCGGTGGAGCGGCTGCTGCAGGCCAACCCGGACAGCGTGGTGCTGGTGGACGAGGCCTATATCGATTTCGGTGGCGAATCGGCGATCAGCCTGGTGAGCCAATACCCGAATCTGCTGGTTACCCAGACGCTGTCCAAATCGCGCTCGCTGGCCGGCCTGCGGGTTGGCCTGGCGGTGGGTCATGAAGACCTGATCGAGGCGCTGGAGCGGATCAAGAACAGCTTCAACTCCTACCCGCTGGATCGTATCGCCATCGCCGGCGCGGCAGCCGCGTTCGAGGATCGTGCCTATTTCGAGCAGACCTGCGCTGCGGTGGTCGACAGCCGCGAGCAGGTCGTTGCCGGGCTGCAGGCGCTGGGCTTCGAGGTACTGCCGTCAGCCGCCAACTTCATCTTCGCTCGCCATCCGGGGCATGACGCGGCCAGCATCGCCGCCTCACTGCGTGAGCAGGGCGTGATCGTGCGCCACTTCAAGCAGGCGCGCATCGCTCAGTTCCTGCGTATCAGCATCGGCTCGCCCGAGCAGAACCAGGCCCTGCTCGACGCACTCGCCGCGCTCTGATCGATAACCGCAAAGAAAAAAGCCAGGGCACAGGCCCTGGCTTTTTCGTATCCGCGACAACTGTAGGTATCAGTTGCTGGTGGCCACCGGCGGGCGGATGCCGATCTCGGCCTTGAGCTCCATCGGCTTGCCGTTGCGCATCACTTCGATGCGGATGGTCTCACCTGGCTTGGCGCGGGCAACCTGGTTCATCGAGCGGCGCGCGTCACCGGCCGGTTCGCCGTCGATCTTGAGGATCAGGTCGTTGGGTTGCAGGCCGGCCTTCTGAGCCGGGCCGTTGCGGTAGATGCCGGCGACGATGATGCCCTGGCGGCCTTCCAGGCCGAAGGACTCGGCCAGTTCCGGAGTCAGCGGTTGTACTTCCAGGCCCAGCCAGCCACGGATCACCTTGCCGTGCTCGATGATCGCCTGCATCACTTCCGTCGCCAACTTCACCGGGATGGCGAAGCCGATGCCCTGGGAACCGCCGGATTTGGAGAAGATCGCCGTGTTGATACCGACCAGGTTGCCGTAGGCGTCGACCAGCGCGCCGCCGGAGTTGCCCGGGTTGATCGCCGCGTCGGTCTGGATGAAGTCTTCGTAGGTGTTGAGGCCCAGCTGGTTGCGGCCGGTGGCGCTGATGATGCCCATGGTCACGGTCTGGCCGACGCCGAACGGGTTGCCGATGGCCAGGGTGACGTCGCCGATGCGGATGTTGTCGGAGCGCCCGAGGGTCATCGCCGGCAGATCCTTGAGGTCGATCTTCAGCACCGCCAGGTCGGTCTCCGGGTCGCTGCCGATCACCCGCGCCAGGGTCTCGCGGCCATCCTTGAGGGCCACCACGATCTGGTCGGCATTGGCGGTCACGTGGTTGTTGGTCAGCAGGTAGCCTTCCGGGCTCATGATCACCGCCGAGCCGAGGCTGGACTCCATGCGCCGCTGGCCGGGCAGGTTCTCGCCGTAGAACTTGCGAAATTGCGGGTCATCGAGCAGCGGGTGATTGGACTTGCCCACGTACTTGGTGGTGTACAGGTTGGCCACCGCCGGCGAGGCGACGCTGACGGCCGTGGCGTAGGAGGCCGGGCCCTCCTGGGAGCGCGCGTAGATAGGCGCCTGGCGCAGCTGCACGTCATGCATGGGCAGACCGACCAGCTGCGGGTACTGCTGCATGATCAGCAGCGACACCAGAACGCCAACCAGTAGTGGCCAGCCGAAGAAACGCAGGGCCTTGAGCATCGATCCAATCCTGAGGGTTGCGAGGCCCCTATCGGGCCCTTAAGGTGCGCCATTATAGAGAACCGTGCCAAGAAAGCAGCGGTTCGCAACCGTTCGTGAGGAAATCTGTATGGCCATTGCCCTGACCACCCTGGTAGAGGACGTTGAGCGCTATCTGGGCGCCTCGCGCATCAGCGATTACTGCCCCAACGGCCTGCAGGTCGAGGGGCGGCCGCAGGTGCAGCGCATCGTCAGTGGCGTAACCGCTAGCCTGGCGATGATCGAGGCGGCCGTCGAGGCCCGTGCCGACGTCCTGCTGGTGCACCACGGCTACTTCTGGAAGGGCGAGAACCCCTGCCTTACCGGCATGAAGCAGCGTCGCCTGAAGACCCTGCTGGCCAACGACATCAGCCTGCTGGCCTACCACCTGCCGCTGGACCTGCACCCCGAAGTCGGCAACAACGTGCAGCTGGCGCGCCAGCTCGATATCACCGTCGAGGGGCCGCTGGAGCCGGACAATCCGCGTACCGTCGGCTTGATCGGTTCGCTCGCGCAACCGCTGAGCGCCCGCGACTTCGCCCGCCGCGTGCATGAAGTGCTGGGTCGTGAACCGTTGCTGGTGGAGGAGGACAGACCGGTCAGCCGTATCGGCTGGTGTACGGGGGGCGGACAGGGCTATATCGACCAGGCCATCGCCGCCGGCGTCGACCTGTACCTGACGGGGGAAGCGTCCGAGCAGACCTTCCACAGCGCACGGGAAAACGGCGTCAGCTTTATCGCCGCCGGCCACCACGCTACCGAGCGTTATGGCGTGCAGGCACTGGGGGAGTACCTGAGCCGACGCTTCGCCATCGAGCATCTGTTCATCGATTGCCCGAATCCGATTTGAGAAGGCAGTGGTGCAGAGATGGCGTCCAGGTTTCATCCTGAACGCCACTTGGTCACGATCAGAAGTCGTAACGGACTTTCGCGCGAAGCGTATCGGCATCGAAGCCCGAGCGGCCCACGTGCTCGTAGCCTGCGCCCAGGCTCAGGGCGCCGAGCCGGTAGTTGACGCCAAGGCTGGCCTCGTAGCTGTCACGTGCCGGGTTGGCACCGTGGGTCACGAAGGATGAGCCACCCAGTACGAAGCTGGAGGTGCTGCTGGCACGATCAGCCGCGAAGTCGTGGTAGGCCATCAGCTTCAGCTCCGGCTCGAGAGTGCCCTGGCCAACGGAGAACCGGCTGGCCAGGCGTGCACCCGCGCCGAGTTCGATAGCTTCATAGCGCTGGCTGCTTACTGCCAGTGCCGCCGAGGAGCCTTTTTCCCGATAGCCGTCGATGTCCAGGCGGGTGTAACGGGTCGCTACACGTGGCTCAAGCGTGATGCTGCCGGCATGCAGGCCGTAGCCCGCTTCCAGATTCCACGCCAGGGACTGGCTGTCGAAGTCGCCTTTGGCACGGGTGCCGGCGATGTTGCGCTTGCTGGTGTTGTCGTTGAAGCCATAGCTCAGGCTGGTATCGACGAATACCGGGCCCTGTTCGAAACTCGAATACAGGGTCAGTACCTGGCTGTCGATCTCGCTCTTGTTGCCGGTGCGGCCACTGACGTTGGTATCCAGGTTGCTGTAAGCCACACCCAGCGTCCACTGCTCGTCGAGCTTGCCGTCGAGGCCGAGGCTCAGGCCGCGGCTGTCGGCGTCGTAACCGGCGATGCCGCTGCGACGGCCCTGGCGCAGGTCGCTGTCGTGCCCTTGGACCCAGAAGCCGGTCTCGCTGAATGCCGAACCGGACGAGGCACCACGCAGCGACGAAGTACGCGAGCTCACAGCCCCGCTGACCAGGTTTTGCACCGCATTGGCTGCAGCCTGTGCGGCGCCATCGACCTGAGGCGTGAGCTGTTCGCTCAGGGCGGCAAGCTGGGCCTCATCGGCATTGGCGAACGCCTGGAACACCGGGTCGTTGCTGTCCAGTTGCGCCATCACACTGGCATAGAACGGCTGGAAGGCACGGCGGGCGTTGGGGCTGCTGCCGGCCTGATCGATGATTTCACCGGCCTGCTGGCCAGATACACTGCTGACAGTTGCCAATACTTCGGTATCGGTAAGCCTGGAAGAGTTGACGGTCAGTAAGGGTGAGCTGCTGACCACCAGGCTGCCGTTGCCGTCGTATTCGATCTTATCTGCCTGAATCAGCTTGTACTCTTTGCCCGAGGCACGAAAGGCCTCCGAAGTAGGGCGAAGCGCAATGGTACTTTCTTCCGAAAAGTAGGCCTCGTCTCTTACCTTGAGAATCGCCCTGTCAGGATCGGTCGCGTCACTGAGGTTGAGCTGCAACACGGTGCCACGGTTCATCTCAAGATGGCCATCCAGCGTCACATGGGGTTGAAGCAGTGTCAGTTTTCCCGGTCGGCCTAGAGGGCTATCGTCGGCATTGAAGATATCCACGCCGCCATAATCACCGCCGTCAGAGATGTGATTGCCGTCAAAAGTAGCGTCCCCGACGATGTCTATATAGGAGATACCGTGGATCTTGCCCTTGATCGTACCGCCTCCCCAGATCAGTCGTGAGTCATTGTTTTGCGGATCGGAATAAATGGCGTATTCACCACCTTCAATTAGCCCACCATCCTGATAGATGATGCTGAACGGAGCATAGCCGGGCAGGTTGCTGTTGGAATCGATGCTCGCCAGGTAGATACCCGCACGATCACCTTTGATGGTACCGCTGTTGAAAATGTCACCCGCAATACGACTCTTCTCGACATAGATGCCTACCGAGTCTGCACCGCTTGCAGTAATGGATCCACTGTTGGTCAGCTTACCGCCGATGGTTGCATTGGAGATATCGATGGCACGGGCGGTGGCGCCGTTCTCGGCCACGGCGGTGACATCAATGCTGCCGCTGTTGACAAGATCCCCATTGATACGCGCCTCATCGCCGTTACTGCCATAGGCGATAAGCGCAATACCGGTGGCTTCGTAGCCGCTGACTGTGATGCTGCCACTGTTGAGCAGCCGACCGCGAACGATGCTGTCGCCGACCGTAATACCGTTGGCTTCACTCAGGTTACGAGAGTCACCACGCGACTTGATTCCCGTGGCACGCACTGTTCCTGCGTTGATCAGTTCAGCCAGATCACTTTTGAAGTTGACGCCGATCGCATGCACTTCATCGCCGGTCACTTCGACGCTGCCGCTGCGGGTGTTTTCGAGAGCGCCGGCCAATGGGGTGCGTATCAGCTCGATACCTCTGCCGATATCCGCACTGATCACTTCGATGCGTCCGCTGTTGCTCAGGCTACCCAGGCGGGTTTCGCTCAGGCTTATGCCGGCAGGCATCGCGTCGCCCAACAGGTGGTTCTGGGCGTCCAGTACGTAGGTGTCCCGGACACTGACCAGGCCAGTGTTGCTGAGCGTGCCATCGATGGAGAGATTACGCCCCTGAATACCGACGGCGCTGAGACCGTTGGCGATCAAGTTACCGTTATTGATGAGGCCGCCATCAATGCGCACTTCATCGGAGAAGGCGCTCAACCCTTCCCCCAGCGTCAACGGACGACCGTAACGATCCTGTGAGCTTTCGGATCCAGTGGCATTGATCGTGGCATCGATGATCAGGTCACCCTGCACATGGGTTCCCGGCTTCAGGATCAGCGCGTTGGCTGGCGTGGTCAGCTCGCCGCCGATGCTCAGGCCATCCGCGATGATGACGTTCTCCCAGGTCTTGGGGCCGTTTTCGATCTGGTAGGTTTCTGCCCGGGCCGAGAAGCTGGCAGCTGCGATGGCGAGGGTAAGAAGGGAAAGGGACAGGGGGCTGTGTTGCATGGGGCTCTCCTTGAGCGCAGTAGCGGGTTCCGATGCGCCGCGAGCCGGGCGCGTGTCGCCACAGGCAGGTGGGCGACGCGCGCAAGGGTGCTCAGTGGAGGCGCCCGAGTCAAGGCTTGGCCGGTGAAGCTGCCGCGCGTTTCACAAAGTCGCGGCGCTGCCGTGCTTTGCCAAGGCTCGGTCAGCATTCTGGCGTGCAGCCTTGAGGTGCCCATCCCTGGACGCCGATGGCCGCCTGTTTCACTGGAATAAAGCTAGATCGTTTCGATCTAAGCGCTGCCCTGATTAGAAGCAGGTGCTGTGCTAGAGTGCGCGCTCGTCCAAGGCCCGTTCTGGCCTGAATAAATACCGTGACCCTCGTGAGTAGCCATGCTCGACAAACTGACGCACTTGAAACAGCTCGAGGCGGAAAGTATCCACATCATTCGTGAAGTGGCCGCCGAATTCGATAACCCGGTGATGCTCTATTCCATCGGCAAGGATTCCGCCGTGATGCTGCATCTCGCGCGCAAGGCATTCTTTCCCGGCAAGCTGCCGTTTCCGGTGATGCACGTCGACACGCGCTGGAAATTCCAGGAGATGTACCGTTTTCGCGACAAGATGGTCAGCGAAATGGGCCTGGACCTGATCACCCACATCAACCCCGATGGTGTGGCGCAGGACATGAACCCCTTCACCTACGGCAGTGCCAAGCACACCGACGTGATGAAGACCGAGGGCCTCAAGCAGGCCCTGGACAAGTACGGCTTCGACGCCGCCTTCGGTGGCGCGCGCCGTGACGAGGAGAAGTCCCGCGCCAAGGAGCGCGTCTACTCGTTCCGCGACAGCAAGCACCGCTGGGACCCCAAGAACCAGCGCCCCGAGCTGTGGAACGTGTACAACGGCAACGTCAAGAAGGGCGAGTCGATCCGCGTGTTTCCGCTCTCCAACTGGACCGAGCTGGACATCTGGCAGTACATCTATCTGGAGCAGATCCCGATCGTGCCGCTGTATTTCGCCGCCGAGCGTGAAGTGATCGAGAAAAACGGCACGCTGATCATGATCGATGACGAGCGCATCCTCGAACACCTCAGCGACGAGGAGAAGGCGCGCATCCAGAAGAAGAAGGTGCGCTTCCGCACCCTGGGCTGCTACCCGCTGACCGGTGCGGTGGAGTCCGAGGCGCAAAGCCTGACCGACATCATCCAGGAAATGCTCCTGACCCGGACTTCCGAACGCCAGGGCCGCGTGATCGATCACGACGCCGCCGGCTCGATGGAAGAAAAGAAACGTCAGGGCTATTTCTGAGGATCACGCACCATGAGTCACCAATCCGATTTGATCAGCCAGGACATCCACGCCTACCTGGCTCAGCACGAGCGCAAGGAACTGCTGCGCTTCCTCACCTGCGGCAACGTCGATGACGGCAAGAGCACCCTGATCGGGCGGCTGCTGCACGACTCCAAGATGATCTACGAAGATCACCTGGAAGCCATCACCCGCGACTCGAAGAAGAGCGGCACCACCGGTGAGGAGGTCGACCTGGCGCTGCTGGTCGACGGCCTGCAGGCCGAGCGCGAGCAGGGCATCACCATCGATGTCGCCTACCGCTATTTCTCCACCGCCAAGCGCAAGTTCATCATCGCCGACACCCCCGGCCATGAGCAGTACACGCGCAACATGGCCACCGGCGCCTCGACCTGCGACCTGGCGATCATCCTGATCGACGCCCGTTACGGCGTGCAGACCCAGACCAAGCGGCACAGCTTCATCGCGTCCCTGCTGGGCATCAAGCACATCGTCGTGGCCGTCAACAAGATGGACCTCAAGGACTTCGACCAGGGCGTTTTCGAGCAGATCAAGGCCGACTACCTGGCTTTCGCCGAGAAGATCGACCTGCGCCCGACCACCCTGGAGTTCGTGCCCATGTCGGCCCTCAAGGGCGACAACGTGGTCAACAAGTCCGAGCGCTCGCCGTGGTACAGCGGCCAGTCGCTGATGGAAATTCTCGAGAGCGTGGAAGTGGCGGGCGATCGCAACTTCGACGACCTGCGTTTCCCGGTGCAGTACGTCAACCGCCCGAACCTCAACTTCCGCGGTTTCGCCGGCACCCTGGCCAGCGGTATCGTGCGCAAGGGCGACGAAGTCATCGCGCTGCCGTCGGGCAAGGGCAGCAGGGTCAAATCCATCGTCACCTATGAAGGTGAGCTGGAGCAGGCCGGCCCGGGCCAGGCCATCACCCTGACCCTGGAAGACGAGATCGACGTGTCGCGCGGCGACATGCTGGTGCATGCCGACAACCGCCCGCAGGTGGTCGACACCTTCGATGCCATGCTGGTGTGGATGGCCGAAGAGCCGATGCTGCCGGGCAAGAAGTACGACATCAAGCGCGCCACCAGCTACGTGCCGGGCTCGATTGCCAGCATCACCCACCGGGTCGATGTGAACACCCTGGAGCAGGGCGCGGCCAGCAGCCTGCAGCTCAACGAGATCGGCAAGGTCAAGGTCGCCCTCGATGCGCCGATCGCACTCGACGGCTACGCGCACAACCGCACCACCGGTGCCTTCATCGTCATCGACCGCCTGACCAATGGCACCGTGGGCGCCGGCATGATCATCGCCGATGCCAGCAGCGGCGCGCACCATACCGACAGCGGCCACGTGTCCACCGAGGAGCGTGCTGCGCGCCTCGGCCAGCAGCCGGCCACCGTACTGTTCAGCGGCCTGTCCGGCGCCGGCAAGAGCACCCTGGCCTACGCCCTGGAGCGCAAGCTGTTCGACATGGGGCGTGCGGTGTACGTGCTCGACGGCCAGAACCTGCGCCATGACCTGAACAAGGGCTTGCCGCAGGATCGTGCCGGGCGTGCCGAGAACTGGCGCCGCGCCGCCCATGTGGCGCGTCAGTTCAACGAGGCCGGGCTGATCGCCCTGGCCGCGTTCGTGGCGCCGGATGGCGAAGGCCGCGAGCAGGCCAAGGCGCTGATCGGTGCCGAGCGGCTGATCACCGTCTACGTGCAGGCATCGCCGCAGGTCTGTGCCGAGCGTGACCCTCAGGGGTTGTATGCGGCCGGTGGTGACAACATCCCGGGCGAGTCCTTCCCGTACGATGTGCCGCTCAATGCCGACCTGGTCATCGACACCCAGAGCGTGTCGGTGGAGGAGGGCGTCAAGCAGGTGCTTTCCTTACTGCGTGCTCGCGGCGCCATTTAAGCGCTGCTTGGCGGCCGGCAACGGCCAGCCATAAAAAATGCCCGCTCTCCTGGGAGGCGGGCATTTTTCATTCAGGCTGCTGGCGATCAGATGCCGTGGCCACGGGCGCGTTCGCGCTCGTTGATCTCCATCTGCTCGCAGGTCAGGAAGCCTTTGCTTTCCACGCGGTCAGCCGAATTGAAGGCGACGTAGTAGGGCTGCTCCTTGCCATCCTTGTTGAGGATGTAGTTGTTGCAGGTACCCGGGGCGATGGTGCGGTTGATTTCCGACGAAGGTGGGCCGCCCAGCTCCAGCACGGTGGACTTGCTCATGTCCTTCTCGACCTGCTTGACCAGCGGCTCGTTACGGAAGGTGATGTGGTCGACCGGATTCTCGGGCTTGCCGGCACAACCGGTCAGAACGGCCAGTACACAGGCGGCGCCCAGGCTTTGCTTGAACATGGTTAATTTCCCTTGTGATGAACCAGACCATTTTTCTGAGCCTGGGCCGGGGAATTAAGTTCGGCTTAAATCACATGAGCGTTTGCAGGTCGTCCATGCTGGGCCTGCTGGCCGGGCCTCATCGCTCGCTGGCGGATTGCTGCTGGCTGCTGTCGACGGCTTCGCCGAGGATGGGCGCCGGATGGCGGCTGGGCAGTGCCAGTGCTTGTGCACTGAGCAGGCTCAGCAGCAGGGTGATGGTCAGGGCTTTCATGGTGGTGTACCTCGGCTCGCTGCATTCGGTGTTTCACGGAACCATGCTAGGGGCGAGGCAGTCAGGGAAGAAGTCGAACGGCTCGATAGTGGCCATCGACCGTCATGATGCGTGTTGTGCGTGACCACCGACTTGGAAGGTAACGCCCCAATGGAGACTGAAATGGGTCATCGTGCAGTTCCCCGTTATCCACTGGTGCTGGTGCCTGGCATGCTGGGTTTCGTCAGCCTGTTCGGTTTCGAATACTGGTATGGCATCACCACCGCGTTGCGCAACCAGGGCGTGGACGTATACCCGGCGCGCCTGTCGCCGGTGCACGCCACCGAACTGCGCGGCGAGCAGCTGATTTTGCAGATCGCCGAGGCGCGTCGGCGCAGCGGGGCGGAAAAGGTGCACCTGATCGGTCATAGCCAGGGTGCGCTGGTGTGCCGTTATGCCGCTGCGCACCGACCGGAATGGGTCGCTTCGGTCACTTCCGTGGCAGGCCCCAATCAGGGCTCGGAACTGGCCGATCACCTGGAGCGCAAGTATGCCTCGAACAGCCTGAGCAGCCTGCTGCTGCGCATGGGCACCCATATGCTGGCGCGGCTGTTCACCCTGGTGGACAGCGGCGCGCGCGGTGCGACGATGCCGATCAATGCCATGGCCGCCCACCGCTCGCTGACCACCGAGGGGGTGGGCATCTTCAACCATCAGTACCCGCAGGGCTTGCCCTCGACCTGGGGCGAGGACGGACCGCAGGAGGTCAACGGCGTGCGCTATTACTCCTGGTCCGGCACCCTGCAGCCGGGCATTACCGACCAGGGCGGCAACCGTCGCGATCCATCGAACTGGTTCTGTCGGCGCTTCGCCCGCAGCTTCGTGCGTGAGGCGGGCCAGTGCGATGGCATGGTCGGGCGGGTCAGTTCGCACCTGGGCACGGTGATTCGTGACGACTATCCGCTGGACCACCTGGATATCGTCAACCAGCACTTTGGCCGGGTCGGCGAGGGCGTCGATCCGGTCAGCCTGTATATCGAGCACCTGCGCCGCCTGCACGAAGCCGGCTTGTAACCCCGCTGCAGGTCCGTGGCCCGGGCTGCGCGAAGCGATACCCAGGCTGGGAAGGCGCTACTCGACCTGCGCCGCCTTGAGCGCTTCGTAGGCCGGCGCCGCGTAGATACCGATCTCGACCGCCAGTTCCAGCACCCGTGGCAGCTCGCTGGTGTACACCAGCACGGCCTGCAGCTCGTCATCCAGCGGTTCGCTGAAGTCGACCAGCGTGTAGCCCTGGGTGTCCCTGGACAGGCTGCCGAGCTGCACCTGGATGCGGTTCAGGGCCTTGAGCGGCTCGACCTTCTTCAGTTGCTTGGCAGTCAGCACGAAGCTCACCTCGGGGCCGAACGACTCGGTGATCTGGGTGAACAGCTCTTCATAGCTGTCGGCCTGGAACAGCACGGTGTCCGGCAGGTTGCCGACCACCATCCACTCGCCCAGGGGAATGGGGAAGCTGTCGTCGTAATTGATGTCCGGGTTGGCGGCCAGGAAGGCGGCGGGGTCGGCATAGGCCTGGGCCGCTTCGTCGGCGATACGGGCGATTTCGGCCTGCGGCAGGCAGCCCGAGCTGATTTTGCCGATGAGTTCTTCGAGCTGGGCGCGCATGGCGGCTTCCTGATGGTGAGGGTGGGGGCGCAAGGCTGCCTGTTGGCGGCGTTCAGCGCAACTGGCTTTCTGCCAGGTTACGGGCGCGCGGAATAAGGTCTGCATCCCAGCGCGCGGCACTCCAGCGCAACAGCTCTTCGGCGCGGGCGTCGGCCAGCTCGCTCGGCGTGGGCTGACCCAGGGCGCGCAGGGCGCGGATCAGCAACGCCGTGGCCTGGTCGCCGGGCAGCGGTGGCGAGCGATAGGATTTGCCCAGTTTGTGGCCGTCGGGTTGGATGATCAGCGGCACGTGCAGGTAACGCGGCTGCGAGAAGCCGAGCAGTTCCTGCAGGTAGAGCTGGCGGGGTGTGGAGTCGAGCAGGTCGGCGCCGCGTACCACGTTGTTGATGCCCTGCCAGGCATCGTCCAGCACCACGGCGAGCTGGTAGGCATACAGGCCATCGCGGCGCCGGATCACGAAGTCGCCAACCTCACGGCCCAGGTGCTGGCTGTATTGGCCCTGCACCCGATCGGTGAAACGATAGGTCAGCTCGGGCACGCGCAGGCGGATGGCGGCGTCGTGACGGGGGTGCCCGGCGTTGCGGCAGTGGCCCGGGTAAACGCCGCCACAGCCTTCGAGCTGCTTGCGCGAGCAGGTGCAGGCGTAGGCCAGGCCCTGATCGAACAGGCGCTGCACCAGCGCTGCGTACTCGGCATGACGGTCACTCTGGCGCACCAGCTCGCCGTCCCAGTGCAGGCCATAGCGTTCCAGGGTCTGCAGGATGGCGGTCTGGGCCCCGGGGACTTCCCGGGGCGGGTCGAGATCTTCCATGCGCAGCAGCCAGCGACCGCCAACGGAACGGGCATCGAGGTAGGAGGCGAGGGCAGCCACCAGCGAGCCGAAGTGCAGGTAGCCACTGGGCGTGGGGGCGAAGCGACCGATATAGGTGGAGTTCGGCATGGCGGGGCGTTGCTAGGGGTGAAACGAAACGGGGCGCCTGAGCGCCCCGTCTGTGGATCGACTCAGGAGCCGACCTGTTTTTCCTTGATTTCCGCCAGGGTCTTGCAATCGATGCACAGGGTGGCGGTGGGGCGCGCTTCCAGGCGACGGATGCCGATCTCGACACCGCAGGAGTCGCACCAGCCGTATTCCTCGTCTTCGATCAGCTGCAGCGTCTCGTCGATCTTCTTGATCAGCTTGCGCTCGCGATCACGGGCACGCAGTTCCAGGCTGAATTCCTCTTCCTGGCTGGCGCGGTCGGCTGGATCGGGGAAGTTGGCCGCTTCGTCCTGCATGTGGTGCACGGTACGGTCGACTTCCTGCATCAGTTCCAGCTTCCATTTGTTCAGGATACTGGTGAAGTGGGCGCGCATCGCCTCGCTCATGTACTCCTCGCCCTTGGTTTCCTTGTAGGGTTCGAAGCCACGAATCAATTGGCCGTTTGTTGCTTTTGCTTTGGTGGGCATGGATGACCGCCTCTCACTCTCTCTAATCCACTGCGCAGGGAATGTGTCCGTTGCCGTTTACAATAACGGCCCTGCGACTGCAAGCCGGCGAACTTACCAGATCGACTCCGGCCGCGCCACTCCCGGATGTCGCGGTTGTGCGTCTGGTTTCGGGCCGGCCGTGCCAGGGCTTCCTGGTGGGCTCGAGGAGCCACCCCGTACCTGGCCTCGGGTGCCTGCAATCGCAATGTAAACACGTATTTCAGTGGTGCGTTGGCACGGTATGACAGGGCGCCGCTGATACAATTCCACCTTTATCGTTTCCCAGGGCAGACCCATGGCACAGCCTTACAGCGCCCGCAGCCGCGCGATCGAACCCTTCCACGTGATGGCCCTGCTGGCCCGCGCCAACCAGTTGCAGGCCGAAGGCCATGACGTCATCCACCTGGAGATCGGCGAGCCCGATTTCACCACGGCCGCGCCCATCGTCGCCGCCGGCCAGGCCGCCCTGGCTGCCGGCCATACCCGTTACACCGCAGCACGCGGCCTGCCGGCCCTGCGCGAGGCGATTGCCGGCTTCTACGCGCAGCGTTATCGGCTGAGCATAGACCCCCAGCGCATTCTCATCACCCCAGGCGGCTCCGGTGCACTGCTGCTGGCGGCCAGCCTGCTGGTCGACCCAGGCAAGCACTGGCTGCTGGCCGACCCGGGCTACCCCTGCAATCGCCACTTTCTGCGGCTGGTGGAAGGCGCGGCGCAGCTGGTGCCGGTCGGCCCCGGGCAGCGTTACCAGCTCACCCCCGACAGCGTGGCCGAGTACTGGAATGGCGACAGCGTCGGCGCCTTGCTCGCCTCGCCGGCCAATCCGACCGGCACGCTGTTGAGTGCTGCCGAGCTGGCTGCCCTGTCCCAGGCGCTCAAAGCCCGTGGCGGGCATATGGTGGTCGACGAGATCTACCATGGCCTGACCTACGGCGTGGACGCCAGCAGCGTGCTGGAAGTGGATGACGACGCCTTCGTGCTCAACAGCTTCTCCAAGTATTTCGGCATGACCGGCTGGCGCCTGGGCTGGCTGGTAGCGCCCGAGGCGGCGGTGGCGGACCTGGAGAAACTGGCGCAGAACCTCTATATCAGCGCGCCGAGCATGGCCCAGCATGCGGCGCTGGCCTGCTTCCAGCCTGAGTCGATGGCCATCTTCGAGGCGCGCCGTGCCGCCTTTGCCGAGCGCCGCGACTTCCTGCTGCCGGCGTTGCGCGCGCTGGGCTTCGGCATCGCCGTCGAGCCCGAAGGTGCCTTCTATCTGTATGCCGACGTGAGCGCCTTTGGCGGCGACGCCTATGCCTTCTGCCAGCACTTCCTGGAAACCGAGCATGTGGCCTTTACCCCAGGGCTGGACTTCGGCCGTCACCAGGCCGGCCACCATGTGCGTTTCGCCTATACCCAAAGCCTGCCGCGCCTCGAAGAAGCGGTCGCCCGCATTGCCCGCGGCCTGAAGAGCTGGCAGCCCCATGCAGTTTGAGCCGCCCCTCGAAGAAGCCCGCCTGCTGCGTCGCTACAAGCGCTTTCTCGCCGATATCGAAACGCCGGATGGCGAGCTGCTGACCATTCACTGCCCGAACACCGGCTCGATGCTCAATTGCATGAGCGAGGGTTGCCGGGTCTGGTTCAGCCGCTCCACTGATCCCAAGCGCAAGCTGCCCGGCACCTGGGAGGTGGGCGAGACGCCTCACGGCCGTCTGGCCTGCATCAATACGGCGCGGGCCAACGCGCTGGTCGAAGAGGCCCTGCGGGCCGGGCGGATCGCCGAGCTGGCGGGCTTCAGTGCCTTGCGCCGGGAAGTGCCCTATGGGGTGGAACGCAGCCGGGTGGACTTCTGCCTCGAGTACGCCGGTGGCGTGGCCTTCGTCGAGGTTAAAAGCGTGACCCTGGGCTTTGCCGACAGCGCCGTGGCGGCCTTTCCCGACGCCCGCACCGAGCGCGGCGCCAAGCACCTGCGCGAGCTGGCGGCCCTGGCGCGTAGCGGCATTCGCGCCGTGCAGCTGTATTGCGTGAACCTGTCGGGTATCGAGGCGGTGCGGCCTGCCAAGGAGATCGACCCCGCCTACGCGGCGGCTCTGATTGAAGCGGTGAGCGCGGGCGTCGAGGTGCTGGCCTATGGCGTTGATATCTCGCCCCTGGGTATCGAGGTAGTAAGGCGCCTGGATGTGTTGCTGACTTGAGATCGCAGCGATAACTCAGGTTATCGGCGCTACAGATCGACCCAGATCCCTTCGCCATCCTCGCGGCAGTCGAGTGCCCGCAGCGTGTCTCCTGCGCAGGGCCCCGCCACGCATTCGCCGGACTCGATCAGAAACAGCGCGCCATGCCGGGCGCACTGGATCAGGCTGGCGCTGGGGTCGAGAAACTGGTCGGCCTGCCATGCCAGCGGCACCCCGCGGTGGGGACAGCGGTTGCGGTACACGAACACTTCGCCGCCCTTGCGCACGGCGAACAGCTGCATGTCTTCGATACAGAAGCCCCGGCTCTGAGCTTCCGGCAGCTCATCGGGGGCGCATAGACGGATCATCGGAGTCTCCAGGCCTGAGCGGGGGATTATCCCCCATCGGCCTGGTGATGGAAGGGGCGGGCGGCCGTTCAGATTTCCCAGACCACATTGAAGGCCGCGTGGCGACCCGGCTGGGCGTAGCGACCAAGACTCGGGCTGTTCTCGCTGAGGCTGCGCACGTCGCCCCACTGCCAGTACTGCTTGTCCGTCAGGTTGAACAGGCCGGCGTTGACCGAGACGCCGGAGCCGATATTCCAGTACGCACTGAGATCCAGCGTGCCGTAGCCCGAGGGTTCGAACTGGTTGGCGATCTGCGTTTGATCGACGCGGCGCTTGGCGGCTGCCAGGGTCCAGGTCAGCTCGCCGCCAAACTGTCCGCTCGGCGCATCGTAGCCAAGGCCCAGTACGGCCTTTAGCGGGTCGATGCTGTTGATCGGTTGCCCGCTCGCTTCATCCTTGCCGCGGGCGTAGGCGATGGCGCTGCGCAAATGGCTGCCGGCCGGCAGGCCAAAGCCGTCCAGCAGCAGTTCACCGCGGGCTTCCGCGCCGCGTATGGTGACCCGATCGAGGTTCTGGTACTGGAAGGTCATGCGCCCGGCACCGGTGGGGTCGTTCGCCAGGGTCACCTGCTCGATGAAGTCGTCATAGCGATTGTAGAACAGAGCGATACCAAAGGTGCCGGTTTCGTACCCGCCGCGCAGGCCGACTTCATAACTGTCGCTAGTCTCGGGCTTGAGGCCGGGGTTGGCGATGGTCTGGTAGTTGCGCGCGAAGTTGATGAACTCGCCGAAGATATCCACCGGGTTCGGCGCCCGGAAGCCCGCGGCATATTGGCCATACAGGCTATGGGCGTCGTCGATCCGGTAGGTGATGCCGAGTTTCGGCGATAGCGCCTCGTCGCGGTAATCGACCGGGTTGCGGTTGATCGGCTGGCTGTTCAGATAGTGCCGCGTGACCTCTGGCTTCATCTCGTAGTGGTCGTAGCGCAGGCCGGGCAGCAGCGTCCAGCGGCCGATGTCGATGCTGTCCTGCACGAAGAACGCGTATTCGGTCGAGGTCGGGTCCGGGAAGTCGCTGAGCGGAAAGCTTTCATCGCCCGGGATGACCGGTACGGGCAGGCCGCTGCCGGCGAACACTTCGCGGCCTTTGCGCAGGTCGCTGCTTTCCAGGCGCTTGACGTCGACGCCATAGATCAAGTGGTGGCTGGCCGGGCCGGTTTCGAACGCCTTGTCGAGCTTGGCGTTGAACGCCCACAGGTCCTCCTGGTACGTCGAGTCGCGGCTGCGCTCACGCAGGCTGCCTCCGCTGAACCGCTGCTGGAAAGTACGCTGGCGAATCTGGCTTTGCTGATAACTCAATTGCCATTCGGCGCTGTCACTGATGGCCGTATCCAGGGCGAAGTGGTGCTGCAGGCTGAGACGCTGGCGGTCGGTGTTGTCGGTCGCATCGGAGGTACGAACGGTTGCCGTGCTGCTGTATTCGCTGAGCACGCGGGTATCGGCGGCGTCCTCGTAGCGCTCGTAGGTCAGTTGCAGCCGATCATCGTCGAGGTAATCCCAGCCGATCTTGGCGAGCAGGTTGTTGGCGTTGTAGTTCTGATGGTTGGCTTCTTCTCGCTGTGCACCGATGCCGCTGCGGCCGCCAAAGGTATCCAGCGCCTGGCCATCACGGCGCCCCAGATGCAGCAGGCCGTCGACCTGGCCCAGGCGCGCGGCAAGCGTGGCGCTGCGCGACCAGCTGTCGTCGGCACCGTCATAGCCGGTCTTCAGGCGGGCGTAGCTGTCGTCGCCGGCCTGCAGATAGTCGGCGGCATCCTTGGTCATGAAGCTGACCGCGCCGCCAATCGCATCGCTGCCGTACAGCGAACTGGCCGGGCCACGGATGATCTCCACGCGCTTGAGGGTATCCGGGTCGACATAGTTGCGCCGCGCGTCGAGGAAAGGCCCGAAGGCGAAGGCGTCCGGCATCGGCACGCCGTCCATCTGGGTGAGAATGCGATTACCGCCGATGCCGCGAATGGTGAAACCCGCCAGCCCGAAGCGGCTACCCGTGCCACTGACCGACACGCCAGGCTCGTAGCGCACCAGATCCCTGATGTTCTTCACGGTCTTGCGGTCGATATCCTGCTCGGTCAGTACCGTCACGGTAGCGGGCACGCTGTCGGTAGGCTGTTCGATGCGGGTCGCGCTGATCGTGGTTCTTTCCAGCTGCAACGTTTGTGCGCTGGCGAATGCCGGGCCAAGCAGCAACAGGGTCAGGCAGGAGCGAAGCGGGAAGGGTGGGCGGGGCGACATGCGATTCTCCTTGTCATGCCGAAGCGGGATTGGCGTGGTTGCGGATTAGATATTAATGATTCTTATTTGTAAAAGAGATTATTTGTCGATTAGGATTCGCCGACTGTTAGCGGTATCGCTCCCCGTGCAAGGCGTTTACCCTTTTCAATTCACGGCGCCCCGCTTGTCGATGGGCCCACAAGGAGTTGGTGTGATGAGTGATCTATCCGTCGCTGGCAAAGGCCTGTATGCCGCCTGGCAGAACCTGCGTGCCGAGCAGCCGCACCTGCGGGCCCGGGATGCTGCGGCACAGTTGGGCGTCAGCGAGGGCGTGCTGACGGCCAGTCGCCTGGCTGTGGATGCAGTGCGCCTGCGCGCTGACTGGGCGGCTCTGCTGCCGGCGCTCGGCGAGCTGGGCACGGTGATGGCGCTGACCCGCAACGAGTCCTGCGTGCACGAGCGCAAGGGCGTCTACCGCGAGGTGACGATTGCCGGTAATGGCCAGATGGGCCTGGTGGTGTCGGCGGATATCGACCTGCGGCTGTTCCTCGGCGGCTGGGCCAGCGCGTTCGCCGTGGCCGAGCAGACGCCGCGTGGCGTGCTGCGCAGCGTCCAGGTGTTCGATCACCAGGGCGCCGCGGTGCACAAGGTCTACCTCACCGACCACAGCGAGCAGGCCGCCTGGGAGCCGCTGGTCGCGCGTTTTCGCGATGCGCAGCAAAGCGCCGAGCTGGCCCTCAAGCCCATGCCGGAGGCCGCAGCCGCCAAACCGGACGACGCCATCGACGGCGAGTCGCTGCGTGCCGGCTGGGCCGCGCTGAAGGACACCCATCATTTCTTCGCCCTGCTGAAAAACCATGGCGCAACCCGCACCCAGGCACTGCGCCTGGCCGGGCGCGAGTGGGCCGAGCCGCTGGCGCCCGACGCCTTGCCGGGATTGTTCGAGCGCGCCGCGGCGGCCGAGGTGCCAATCATGGTGTTCGTTGGCAACCGCCACTGCATCCAGATCCACACCGGGCCGGTCAGCAACCTGAAGTGGATGGACACCTGGTTCAACGTGCTGGACCCGCAGTTCAACCTGCACCTCAAGGCCAATGACGTTCACACCCTGTGGCGGGTGCGCAAGCCGAGCACCGATGGGGTGATCACCAGCTGGGAAGCGTTCGACGCCAAGGGTGAGCTGATCCTGCAGCTGTTCGGTGCGCGCAAGCCCGGCGTGCCCGAGCGTGATGACTGGCGGCGCCTGGCCGAGCAGACCCCGGCCCTGCCAGCCTGACGCTACACTGCCCGCCCTGGCCGCTCGCGCATTTCGGGCAGCCTGATATGAACCTTGCTTTTGGAGTTGCTCCATGACCCGCCCCCTCGCTGCATTCGCCCTGTTCGCCAGCCTGCTGTCGCCGCTGGCGGCGAGCGCCGACAACCTGCCGCAACGCTGGGTCAGCGCCGGGGGCTCGTTGAGCGAATGGGTGGTCGAACTCGGCGGTGAAGGCAAGCTGGTCGGCGTCGACACCACCAGCCAGCATCCGGCCTCGCTGCAGAAACTGCCCAGCATCGGTTACCAGCGCCAGTTGGCCGCCGAAGGCATTCTGGCCCTGCGCCCCGAGGTGCTGCTCGGCACCGAGGAGATGGGCCCGCCGCCGGTGCTGGCCCAACTCGCGGCGGCTGGGGTGAAGGTCGAGGCGCTGCCGGCCGATGCCGATTTGCAGGTGCTGCACGGCAACCTCAAGCGCATCGGTGCATTGCTCGGCGACGAGGCGCGTGCCGAGCGCGTGTTCGCGGCCTATCAGGCCCGCCTGAAGGAGCAGGCCGACTGGGTGGCGCGGGCCCAGGCCGAAACCCGGGCGCCGACCGTTCTGCTGTTGCTCGGCCATGCCGGCAGCAGTCCCATGGCGGGCGGCAAGGACACTGCCGCCGCCTGGCTGATCGAGCGGGCGGGTGGCCGGAACCTGACCACTCACGAGGGCTACAAGGCGTTGTCCACCGAGGCGCTGCTGGCGCTGGATCCCGAGGTGGTGATCTTCGCCGACCGCCGCCTCGGCGGTGATGAGGCCAGGCAGGCGTTGCTCAAGCAGAACCCGGCTCTGGCCTCGACCAGGGCCGGTAAGGAAGGGCGCCTGGTGGCCATCGATCCGACCTTGCTGGTCGGCGGCCTCGGCCCGCGTATTCCGGCTGGGCTTGCCGAGCTTTCCGCCGCCTTCTACCCGGGCCGCACGCCGCTCGAACCCGCTACACCATGAAGGCCGTCATCAGCCCGCGCTCACTGTTTATCGCACTGGGCCTGCTGCTGGCGCTCGCCTTGTGGCTGTCGCTGGCGCTCGGCCCCGTCAGCCTGCCGCTGGGCGACACCTTGCGAGCCGCCCTGCGCCTGGCGGGTGTGCCGTTGCCGGCCGATGGGCTGCAGCAGGCGGAGCTGATCCTCGGGCAGATTCGTATGCCGCGCACCCTGCTGGGCCTTGCCGTCGGCGCGGTGCTGGCCCTGTGCGGCGTGGCGATGCAGGGGCTGTTTCGCAACCCGCTGGCCGACCCCGGGCTGATCGGCGTGTCCAGTGGCGCGGCGCTTGGCGCGGCGGTCGCCATCGTCGGCGGGGCGGCCCTGGGCGGGCTGCCGGAGCTGTTCGCGCCTTATCTGCTGTCGCTGTGCGCCTTTCTCGGCGGCCTGGTGGTCACCGCGCTGGTCTATCGCCTGGGGCGTCGCAACGGGCAGACCAGCGTGACCACCATGCTGCTCGCCGGCATCGCCCTCAACGCGTTGGCGTTCGCCTGCATCGGCCTGTTCACCTACCTGGCCGACGATGCCACCCTGCGCACCCTGACCTTCTGGAACCTCGGCAGCCTCAATGGCGCCAGCTATGCACGGCTATGGCCGTTGCTGCTGGTGACGCTCGGCGTGGCGCTGTGGCTGCCGCGCCGCGCCCAGGCGTTGAATGCATTGCTGCTCGGTGAATCCGAGGCACGCCACCTGGGCGTGGCTGTCGAGCGCCTCAAGCGCGAGCTGGTGTTCTGCACTGCACTGGGCGTCGGCGCCGCCGTTGCAGCCGCCGGGATGATCGGCTTTATCGGCCTGGTCGTGCCCCATCTGGTGCGTCTGCTGGTCGGACCCGACCACCGCGTGTTGCTGCCGGCGTCGGCGCTGGCCGGCGCCAGCCTGTTGCTGTTGGCCGACCTGTTCGCCCGGCTGATTCTGTCACCGGCCGAGCTGCCCATCGGCATCGTCACCGCCTTGATCGGCGCACCGTTCTTTCTCTACCTGCTGCTGCGGGGGCGCACCTGATGCTATCTGCGCGCAAGCTGTCGATCCTGCGTGGCGACAAAAGGGTGCTGGTCGATATCGATCTCGACCTGCAGCCTGGCGAAGTGCTCGGCGTGCTCGGTCCCAATGGCGCCGGCAAGAGCACCCTGCTTGGCGCCCTGTGCGGCGAACTGAGCCCGGCTACGGGCGAGGTCACCCTGGACGGTCGCCCGTTGTCGGGCTTGCCGGGCACGGCGCGTGCGCGGCGGCTGGCGGTGTTGCCGCAGAGTTCATCGCTGAGCTTCGGCTTTGCCGTCGGCGATGTGGTGATGATGGGCCGCATGCCCCACGACACCGGCCGCGAGCGTGATGCGCAGATCGTCCGCGAGGCGCTGCAGGCCGCCGATGCCGAACACCTGGCCGAGCGCAGCTACCTGGAGCTGTCCGGTGGCGAGCGCCAGCGCGCGCACCTGGCGCGGGTGCTGGCGCAGTTGTGGTCGGGCGGAGCCGAACGGACGCTGTTGCTCGACGAGCCCACTTCCATGCTCGACCCGCTGCACCAGCACACCACCCTGCAGGCCGTGCGCCGCTTCGCCGAACAGGGCGCCGCGGTGATGGTCATTCTCCATGACCTGAATCTGGCGGCGCGCTACTGCGACCGCCTGCTGTTGCTCGACGAGGGCCGCGCCCACGCCGTCGGCCTGCCTGCCGAGGTGCTGCGTGCCGAACCGCTGCAGGCGGTGTTCGGTCTTGAGGTGCTGGTACAGCAGCACCCCGAGCGTGGGCATCCGCTGATCGTCGCCCGCTGAAGGAAACCCCATGCGTACGCTGCTGTTGTCCCTGCTGTTGTTGCTCACCGCCTGCCAGAGCCGGGCTGTCCTGGCGCCCGTGCCCGCGTGGCAAAGCCCGCAGGGGCGTGGGCATGCCGACCTGGGGCAGATCCTCGACCTGCGCAGCGGCGCGCACCTGACACCCGAGCAGCTTGTCGCACGGCTGGCCGGGGCGCCGCGGGTGCTGGTTGGCGAGCAGCATGACAACCCCGATCACCACGCCCTGCAGCTCTGGCTGCTGCGTGCCCTGGAGGCGCGGCGGCCTCAAGGCAGCCTGTTGCTGGAAATGCTCGCAGCCAGCCAGCAGCCCCAGGTCGACGACGTGAAGCAGCAGTTGCGCGAAGGCCTGCAGATCGCCGATCTGCCCAAGGCGCTGGAATGGAGTAACGGATGGCCATGGGCGCTCTATGGCCCCCTTGTGCACCACGCTCTGGCTCAGGATTACTCCCTGCGTGCAGCGAACCTGGACCGCGCCGAGATCATGGCCATCTACCGTCAGCAGCCGATGCTGCAGGGCAAGGCCTCGACCGCGGCGGCCGTGCAGGAGCCGCTGTTGGCGCAGATTCGCGAGTCCCACTGCGACAAGCTGCCGATCAGCCAGCTACCGGCAATGCTGGCGGTGCAGCAGCATCGGGATCGGCGCATGGCCGAGCAACTGTCGAGAGCGCCGCAGCCGGCGATGTTGTTCGCTGGCGCCTTTCACGTGCGCCGCGATCTGGGTGTGCCGCTGCACCTGAGCGACCTGGGTGAGCCGGCTGGCGCCCAGGTGCTGATTCTCTCCGAGGTCGGCAAAGCGGTGACGGCCGAGCAGGCGGACTATGTGTGGTACACCGCCGCGCTGCCACCTGAGGATCATTGCGCGCAGTTTCGCTAGGGCGGCGTCCGAACCTTAAGCGAGAGCAGCCTGGGTTCCTCGTGGGAGCGGGGGGCGCGTAGTCCAGGCCCGCGATGAGCAGTCGCGCGCATGGCTCGCTCCCACCGGATCGTTTTTATCGACGAAGGCTGTTTAAAACCCTTCCAGCACGATCTTGCCCTTGGCCTTGCCACTTTCCAATAGGGCATGGGCGCGGCGCAGGTTGTCGGCGTTGATGGTGCCGAAGTGCTCGCCCAGGGTGGTCTTCAGGGTGCCGGCGTCGACCAGATCGGCCACGCGGTTGAGCAGGCGGTGCTGCTCGATCATGTCGGCGGTTTCGAACAGCGAGCGGGTGAACATCAGTTCCCAGTGCAAGGAGATGCTCTTGCGCTTGAGCTTCATCACGTCCAGCGGCTGCAGCGGGTCATCGATCAGGGCCAGGCGGCCTTGCGGGGCCAGGGCTTCGACGATGGCATCGTAGTGCTGGTCGGTCTGGGTCAGGCTGGCCACGTGGGTGACCTGGGGGATGCCGATACGCACCAGTTCCGCGTTCAGCGGCTTGCTGTGGTCGATCACGTGGTGGGCGCCGAGCTCGCGGACCCAGGCCTCGGTTTGCGGGCGTGAGGCCGTGCCGATCACGGTCAGCCCGGTGAGCTGGCGGGCCAGTTGCACCAGGATCGAACCCACGCCACCGGCCGCGCCGATGATCAGCAGGCTCTGGCCCTGGTCGGCGGTGCCGTCGGCGACCTGCAGGCGGTCGAACAGCAGCTCCCAGGCGGTGATGGCGGTCAGTGGCAGGGCGGCGGCTTCGGCGAACGGCAGGCTGGTGGGTTTGCGACCGACAATGCGCTCATCGACCACATGCAGCTCGCTATTGGCGCCGGCGCGGTTGATGGCACCGGCGTAGGCGACTTCGTCACCGACCTTGAACAGCGTCACCTCACTGCCGACCGCCTTGACCACGCCGGTGGCATCCCAACCCAGGACCTTGGGCTGGCCGCCTTCCGGCGCCACGTTGCGGCGGATCTTGGTGTCCACCGGGTTCACCGAGATGGCCTTCACCTCCACCAGCAGGTCCCGCGGGCCGGGTGTGGGCGCGTCGAGCTGCAGATCCTGCAGCGCTTGCGGATTATCGATGGGCAATGACTGGTGGTAGGCGATGGCTTTCATGGGGTTTCCTCGCAATCAGGCGATAGGGTTCAGGGGTTGCAGGACGACACCTTGCAGCGCGTCGCCGCAGGTGGTCTTGAAGTGGCGGTAATGGTCGGTGGCCTGGTGAAAGGCGAGGGCGGCGCTGTCCTGCCACTGTTCGATCATCACGAATACATGGGCATCGTCCTGATGACGGTGCAGGTCGTACTGCAGGCAGCCGGCTTCGGCGCGGCTGGCGCCGACCAGCTGACGCAGGCCGGCTTCGATGAGGTCGGCCTGGCCGCTTCGGGCGGTGATGGTGGCAACCAGTGTCAGGGTCATGGTGGGGCTCCGCGAAAAGGTGGGACCATGCTCGTTTATTTGCTTGGCAAGAAAAACAGCGTGCAAGTAGAGTCTCTTTCAATATTTTTTTGAAAGTGAGCCATCGTGTTGCGCCTGGATGATCTGCAGATGTTCGTGCGTACTGCCGAAGTTGGCAGCCTGTCGGCGGCCGCTCGCCAACTCGATATCTCGCCTGCGGTGGCCAGTGCGGCGCTGAAACGCCTGGAGCTCGCGCTGCAGGTGCGCCTGTTCGCCCGTTCGACCCGCAGCCTGCGCCTGACTGCCGAGGGCGAGGCCTTTCTGCTGCATGCCCGGCAGGCGCTGCAGAGTCTCGACGCGGGGCGTCAGCAACTGGCGGGCAGCAAATCGGCGATCAGCGGGCCGCTGCAGCTCGCGGTACCGTCGGATTTTGGCCGCAATACCTTGCTGCCCTGGCTCGATACCTTTATGCAAACGCACCCGCAGGTGCAGCTGCGCCTGCTGCTCGGCGACCGGGTCACCGACCTGTTTCGCGAGCCCGTCGACATCGCCCTGCGCTATGGCGAGCCGGAGGACTCGAGCCTGGTAGCGCTGCCGGTGGCGGCGGGCAACCGGCGGGTGCTGTGCGCCGCACCGGCCTATCTGCAACGCCATGGCGAGCCGCGGCAGATCAGCGACCTGCGCGAGCACAACTGCCTGATCTACATGCTGGGCGGCCGCGCCTACGAGCGCTGGCGCTTTCACGAGGACGACCGCACCCATGGCCTGCAGGTCGCCGGTGATCGGCTCAGTGACGATGCCGATGTGGTGCGCCGCTGGGCGGTGGCGGGCGCGGGCGTGGTCTACAAGTCCTGGCTGGACGTGGCCGGCGACGTGCGCGCCGGGCGCCTGCAGGTGCTGCTGCCGGAGGTGCTTGGCGAGCCGACGCCACTCAACCTGATTTGCACCCACCGCGAGCAGTTGAGCAAGCCGGTGCACCTGCTGCGCGAGTTCGTGCAGGCGCGCTGTGCCGAGTTGCTGGCGCAGGCGCCGTGGCACCGTTAAGCTGCTGCGGCAATCCACCACAGCCCGATTACTGCCACTGCCCCTAAAATCGCCAGCCATGAACCTGTCCCGCTCTGATCGCTCGTTGCTCGCCTGGGTGCTGTATTTCAGCGTCCTGTTCAGCGCGCTCGCCTGTGCGGTCAGCCATGGGCAGATGACCGGTCTGCAGCTCAGCGGCATGGACGGTGGTTATTGCGGCCTGGATACCAGCGCAGGCGGTGGCGCTGCCATGGACATGGACGGTGCGGACGCAAACATGCCGATGCCGCTCATGGGCAGCGGTTGTTCGCTGTGCTCCACCTTCCTGGCGCTGGCCCTGGCGGCGTTCTTCGGCCTGCTCGGCCTGCTGCCCCGGCAACGCCTGGCCCCCCCACGCCCCTGCCCGGAACCCGGCGGGGCGGTGCGTTACCTCTGGCCCTCGGCCAACCCGCGTGCCTCACCCCTGATTGCCTGATTCGCTTCCTTGTCGTTGTCTGCAGCGCGCCTGGCGTTGTGGGCAATTCGCTTATGCACAGGATCGGGCTTCCCATGAAAAACGCGACACCCTCGTTCTACAACCTCGCCTGGCGCTGGCACTTCTATGCCGGGCTGTTCGTCATTCCCTTCATGATCATGCTGTCGCTGACCGGCATCATCTACCTGTTCAAGCCGCAGCTCGACCAACTGATGTATGCCGACCTGCTGCAGGTCGAGGCGAGCCCCCAGCAACTGACCGCCGACGAGATGCTCGGCCGGGTTCGGGCGGTTTATCCCCAGGGCAGCATCGGCAAGTACCTGCCGCCGGTGGACGCCAACAGCAGCGCCCAGTTCGTGGTGAAGGTCGGCGAGCGCACCCGCAATGTCTTCGTCGACCCCTACGGGGGCGCCATCCTCGGTACCCAGGACGCCCATGACAACCTGCAGGCCCTGGCGCGTGCGGTGCACGCCGATCTGTTGATCGGCACGCCAGGGGACCGGCTGATCGAACTGGCCGCCGGCTGGGGCGTGGTGTTGGTGGTGTCCGGGCTGTACCTGTGGTGGCCGCGCGGCCGCGGCGCTGGGGCTGGCGTGCTGTGGCCGCGGCTGTCGGCCCGTGGCCGGTTGCTGTGGCGCGACCTGCATGCGGTCACCGGTTTCTGGGGCGCCTTGCTGCTGCTGTTCATGCTGCTCACCGGCATGACCTGGACGGGTTTCTGGGGCAAGCAATTCGCCGGCGCCTGGAACCAGTTTCCGGCGGCCATGTGGGATCAGGTGCCGACCTCCGACCGCCAGGCCGGTGAGCTCAACCAGAGCCACAAGCAGACCGTGCCCTGGGCATTGGAAAACACCCCGCTGCCCGAGTCCGACCCCCATGCGGCGCACAACGGCGGGGCTGCGCCGATGTCCACCGCCAACCCCACCGTGGGCCTGCAGCAGGTAGTGGATATCGCCAGCGAGCGTGGCGTGCACCCGGGCTACAGCATCAGCTTCCCAACCACGCCGACCGGGGTCTACACCATCTCGGTGTTCGCCGACGATCCGCGCAACGACGCCACCCTGCATGTCGACCAGTACAGCGGCGCGGTGCTGGCGGACGTGCGCTGGGCCGACTACGGCCTGGCGGCGCGCGCCGTGGAGAGCGGGGTGATGCTGCACCAGGGCAAGCTCTTCGGCTTGCCCCATCAACTGTTCATCCTGTTCGTGTGCCTGATGATTCTGCTCAGCTCGGTCAGCGGCCTGGTCATGTGGTGGAAACGCCGGCCCAGTGGCGGCCTGGGCGTGCCGCCGCTGCGCCACGACCTGCCACGCTGGAAGGTCGGCGTGACGATCATGATCGCCCTGGGCGTGCTGTTCCCCCTGGTCGGCGCCTCGCTGTTGGCGATCTGGGCGCTGGATTTCCTGCTCCTGTCACGCCTCGGCGCCCGCCGCCTGGCCTGAACCTTGTCGGCCCCCTGGTGGCGGCCGAGACAACCGAATCCGATTGAAGGAGATGCACCATGACCCTGAAGAAACTGGCGCTGACCGCCGCACTGCTGGCTACCACCCTGCTGGCCACTGCCCATGAATACGACGTCGGCCAACTGCATATCGACCACCCCTGGTCGCGGGAAATGCCGCCGGTGGCGCCGACGGCCGCCGCCTACTTCGTGGTGCATAACAAAGGCGATGACGACGACCGCCTGCTCAGCGTCGAAACGCCGGTGGCCGGCAAGGCGGAGATCCACGAGCACGCCCACGTGGGCGGCATGATGAAGATGCAGCAGGTGCACAATGTGGTGATTCCCGCCGGCGGCGAAGTGAAGTTCGCCCCCATGGGCTACCACGTGATGCTGTTCAACCTGCAGCAGCAGGCCCAGGCCGGCGACCGCTTTCCCATGACCCTGACCTTCGAAAAGGCCGGGGCGGTGACGGTCGAGGTGGCGGTACAGAAGGATGAGCCGGCTGCCGAAGGTGGGCACGAGCATAAGGGGCATTGACGCTCAACCGCGCTCGTAGGGTGGACGGCGCCTCATCCGTCCACCGCAGCTGACCAGAATTATCGTGTCGTTGATGTCTCCGGTCCGTACAGCATTGCCCCAAAAGGAACCGAAAGGTGTAGCCCCGACATCCAGCCCAGGCTTCGCCGGGGTTCCCTCGTTCCATCGTCACTCCGAGGGCTCGCCGCGGAGGGCCATCCATGGCCCATCGCGGCTCTCGCGGCATCCATGCCGCTCAACCCTCTACGCAACGATTCCACTCGGCTTCCTGAAGGGGCAATTGGCGTTGCCTTAGCGTTCCGTGCAAAAAAGCACCAGAAAGCACAGGGTTGAACGGCACCCCGTAGCCTGGGTTGGCGCAGCGATACCCAGAAATCTGCCGCCCCGGGTATCGCTGCGCTCAACGGCGGGCTACCGGCGGTTCACACCAGCCTGGCATCGAGGCTGTTCTGCGCCAGGCGCTTGGCCTGGTCTTCGCTCATGCCCAGGCCTTCGTGCAGGGCCATGAAGTTCTCGGTGACATAGCCGCCGAAGTAGGCCGGGTCGTCGGAGTTGACCGTGACCTTCACGCCGCGCTCGAGCATGTCGAGGATGTTGTGCTGGCCCATGTGCTCGAACACGCAGAGCTTGGTGTTCGACAGTGGGCAGACGGTCAGCGGAATCTGCTCGTCGATGATGCGCTGCATCAGGCGCTGGTCTTCGCTGGCGCGCACGCCGTGGTCGATGCGCACGATCTTCAGCAGATCCAGGGCTTCCCAGATGTACTCGGGCGGGCCTTCCTCGCCGGCATGGGCCACCGCATGCAGGCCTTCGCTGCGGGCCTTGGCGAACACCCGCTGGAACAGGCGCGGCGGAAAGCCCTTCTCGGAACTGTCCAGGCCGACGCCGATAAAGGCATCGCGAAACGGCATGGCCTGCTCCAGCGTCTGGAAGGCTTGCTCTTCGGGCAGGTGGCGCAGGAAGGCGAGGATCAGGCCATGGCTGATGCCCAGCTGCTTCTCGCCCTCGACCAGTGCCCCCTTGATGCCGCGCATCACCACTTCGAAGGGAATGCCGCGGTCGGTGTGGGTCTGCGGGTCGAAAAACGGCTCGACGTGCACCACGTTCTGCGCCTGGCACTTGAGCAGGTAGGCCCAGGTCAGGTCGTAGAAGTCCTGCTCGGTGCGCAGCACGTCGGCGCCGCGGTAATACAGGTCGAGGAATTCCTGCAGGTTGTTGAAGGCATAGGCCGCGCGTAGCGCTTCGACATCGTTCCAGGGCAGGGCGATGCGGTTGCGCTCGGCCAGGGCGAACAGCAGTTCGGGCTCCAGGGAGCCTTCGAGGTGCAGGTGCAGTTCGGCCTTGGGCAGGGCGTTGAGCCAGTCGTACATGGGTAAATCTCGTTCAGTCAAAGCGTGGCCGCGGAGTTTACCTGCATGGCGCGAGGCGTGCGGCATCGCCTTGCCGAGCGGTACTGGAGTTGAATCATTTACAGGATGTTGCAGTCGGAGCAGGATCGATCCAACTGCCTTGAAAGGAATCGTCCATGTTCAACGCCATCAAGCAGGAATACTGGCTGCTGCTGGCCGTGCTTGCCGCCCTGATCGCCCTGCCGATGGAGCATGCCTTGCTCGGCCATGGCCAGGGCATCGCCCTGGCCGGTGCCCTGACGCTGATCGCCGCCATCGTCTGCGCCTCGCTGCGCGTCGCCCACCATGCCGAACAGCTGGCCGAGCGGGTCGGCGATCCCTACGGCACCATGATCCTCACCCTGTCGGCGGTGCTGGTCGAGGTGGTGATCCTGGCGATCATGATGAGCAACCAGGCATCGCCGACCCTGGTACGCGACACCATCTATTCGGCGGTGATGCTCGACATCAACGGCATCCTCGGCCTGGCCGCGCTGATGGGCGGCCTCAAGCACGGCGAGCAGCCCTACAACGACGACTCGGCGCGCAGCTACAGCGTGATGATCCTCACTGCCATGGGCATTTCCATGGTGGTGCCCGAGTTCATTCCCGAGGCGGACTGGAAGGCGTATTCGATGTTCACCATCGGCGCCATGCTGGTGCTCTACGCGGTGTTCCTGCGTATGCAGGTCGGTCCGCACAGCTACTTCTTCAGCTACAGCTACCCGGAGAAGAAGCACCGCGGCGGCGAGGGGCATGGCGAGGAGGCGTCCCAGGTCAACGTGGCCTGGTCGATCGGCGTGCTGGTGTTCGGGGTGATCGTCATCGGCGTGCTGGCCGAGGTGATGTCCCTGGCCCTGGACGTCGGCCTGGAGGGCAGCGGTGCACCGCCGGTGCTGACCGCCATCGTGGTGGCCGGCATTTCCGCGGCGCCGGAGATCCTTACCGCGCTCAGGGCGGCGCTGGCCAACCGCATGCAGTCGGTGGTCAATATCGCCCTGGGCGCGTCACTGTCGACGGTGATCCTGACCGTGCCGGTGATGGAGGCCATGGCACTGTACAGCGGCCAGCCGTTCCAGATGGCCATGACCCCGGTGCAGACGGTGATGGTGTTCATCACCCTGATCGTCTGCGCCATCAACCTCAACGATGGTGAGACCAACGCCATCGAGGGGATGACCCACTTCGTGCTGTTCGCCACCTTCATCATGCTGGCGATGCTGGGGCTTTAAGGGAGCTGAACGGTTGCGAGGTCTGTGACTTGGATCGGTGGGGGAATGGACTGTCGCCCATCCTACGGCCTAAGCGGCCTGTCCCATCCTACGGTTTGAGGCCAGCCTCATATCCTGCGGGAGCGGGCCATGCCCGCGAAGCGATCGCGCGCATGGCGCGCTCCCACGGGATGGCTGCTCAGGTCGCTTCACCTACCACCAACTGAAATTACAGAACTGTAGGATGGGCGCCAGCCCACCAAGCTACAGCCTGAATCCCGCTTACCAATCGATCTTCTGGCCCTGATAGTCGACGAAGTGGTGGCCGCCTTGGCCAGCGAAGCGTTCGACCTGGGCGATCAAACCGCGGCAGCTGTCGGCTACTTCGACCATGGCGTTTTCGCCGCCCATATCGGTCTTCACCCAGCCTGGATGCAGTGACAATACGGTCGGGCGCGGCTCTGGCAGCTCGCAGACGAAGCTGTTGGTCAGCGAGTTGAGCGCCGCCTTGCTGGCCTTGTACAACGCCAGGTTGTTGCCTTCCGGGTTGGCCACGCTGCCCAGCCCCGAACTCATGAACGCCAGCACGCCGGTCCGTGGGCGCAACTGACCGACCAGCCGTTCGGCCAGGCGGATCGGCGCGATGACGTTGGTCATGAACAGCTGACCGAGCTCCTCGGCGGTGGCCTGCGCAGCCGACTGATGGCTGGGGCCGATGATGCCGGCGTTGACGAACAGCAGGTCGAAGGTCTGGCCCTGCAGGCGCTGTGCCAGTGCATCCAGCGCGACGCTGTCGTCGATATCCAGTGATTCGATCTGCACGCCGTTCAAGGCCTGCAGCTCGCTGGCGCGGGCCGGGGTGCGCACCGTGGCGGTCACCTGCCAGCCATCGCCGTGCAGCTGGCGCACCAGGCCCAGGCCGATACCACGTGACGCACCGATGATCAGGGCCGTTCTGTTCGAGGGCATGACGAAACTCCGCTAATGGGCAAGGCCAACAGCTTAGCAAGGCTGCGTAACTGTTACCTCGCATTACTACATATTCACTGACAAATCATGGGCTTAGCGAGCCCGGTCATAAAGGTTCGCGAAAGGTTGGCTTTCTAGAGTCCGCGGCTCGTGTGCATGCCCGCACCGATTGAACAAGAAGAAGGAGAGCTCGGTTTGTTGACCCTGATTGGCCTGTTGACCATCGTTTGCCTGGTGGCCCTGTTACTCAGTGGGCGCATGTCGCCCGTCCTGCCCCTGATCATGGTGCCGCTGTTGGGCGCCTTCTGCGCCGGTTTCGGCCCGGCGGAAATCTCGGTGTTCTTTACCGATGGCGTCGGCCGGGTGATCAGCATCGCCACCATGTTCATCTTCGCCATCACCTTCTTCGGGGTGATGCAGGACACCGGCCTGTTCCGGCCGATCATCGGTTTCATGGTCAGGCTGACCCGCGGCAACGTGATCGCGGTGGCGGTGGCCACGGCGATCATCGGCATGCTCGCCCACCTGGACGGCGCCGGTGCGACCACCTTCCTGCTGACCATTCCGGCCCTGCTGCCGCTCTACAAACAGCTGCGCATGAGCCCCTACCTGATGCTGATGCTGCTGGCCATCGGCGCCGGCATTCTCAATATGGTGCCCTGGGCCGGCCCGCTGGGCCGCTCGGCGGCGGTAACGGGCATCGAGGTCACCGAACTGTGGCGGCCGCTGCTCGCCGTGCAGGGTGTCGGCGTGGTGCTGCTGGTGGCGATGGCGGCCTTGCTGGGCTGGCGCGAGCAGCGCCGTATCGCGCAAACCGGCGGCACGCTGATCGAGGATGGCGAGAGCGATCATATCGGCGACCCGGGTGCGCTCAGCGACGAGGAGCGTGCGCTCGAGCGTCCCGGCCGCATGTGGGTCAACGCCGGCCTGTTTTTCGCGGTGCTGGTCTCGCTGTTCACCGGCATCCTGCCGGCGGGCTACGTGTTCATGATCGGCCTGAGCCTGGCCCTGTTGATCAACTACCCGGACGGCAAACTGCAGATGAAACTGCTGGCCGCCCATTCGCCCGCAGCCTTGAGCATGGGCATGATCATCCTCGCCGCCGGCTCGATGCTCGGCATTCTCGCCGGTACCGGCATGCTCACCTCCATCGCCCAGGATCTGGTCAAGGTGCTGCCCGAACCCATGGTCGGCCAGCTGCACCTGATCCTTGGCTTCTTCGGCCTGCCGATGGAGTTCCTGCTGAGCACCGATGCCTACTACTTCGGTCTGTTGCCGGTGGTGCTGGAAGTGGTCGAAAGCCACGGTGTGGAGGCGGCCAGCGTGGTCTACGCGCTGATGATCGGCAACATCATCGGCACCTTTATCAGCCCCTTCTCGCCGGCGCTGTGGCTGGCGCTGGGTCTGGCGCGCCTGGAGATGGGCAAGCACATCCGCTACTCGTTCTGGTGGATGTGGCTGTTCTCGCTGCTGTTGCTCGGCGTAGCAGGCCTGCTCGGCCTGTTCTGAACGAGAAAGGCGCCGTGACGGCGCCTTTTTTGTTAGCGCCCCAGGCGCCGTAGCTCGTCGGACTCGACGATGCGCAGCCCTTCGCCTTCCTCCAGTGCCAGGCGCCACAGGGCGCGGGCCAGGGCCGTTACATCGATGGCGCGGTGCTTGCCCGGCAGCCAGCGCAGGAAGGGCGCGGCCAGCCGTTCACCAAGGCGAAACTCGTTGCGCGGGCCGAGCAGCAGGGACGGGCGGGCAATGGTCAGTTGCGGCCAGCCCTGGGCCTCGAGCGCTTGCTCGGTCTGCCCCTTGGTGCGGTTGTAGAAGACCGAAGAGTTCGCGTCGGCGCCGATGGCGCTGACCACCAGCAGGTGCCGCGCGCCCAGCTCCCGGGCACGGGCGGCAAAGGCCAGCACCAGGTCGTGATCGACGGCGCGAAAGGCATCCTGGGAACCGGCCTGCTTGATGGTGCTGCCCAGGCAGCAGAACGCCGTGTGCACCGGGCCACCGAGGGCGGGCAGCAGGTCGAGCAGTTCGCCGACCGGGTTTTCCAGGTGGGGGTGTTCGGCCAGCGGCTTGCGACTCGGGGCCAGCACGCGCTCGACGGTGGGTTCGTTGAGCAGGCGATCGAGCAGGTGTTCGCCGGTCATGCCCGAAGCGCCTGCCAGAAGAATGTGCTGGGGAGTCAAATACATGGTCGATCCTCGACTGCTATTCACTGTGAAGTTTAGAGGGCAATCGCCGATTTATCGTTCAAGGCGCTTCGCTGCCTGCCTGGCGTAGCGCATTCCAGCGCTGGAGTACCGCGGCAGGCGCCCAGATCTGCGGTTCCGACGGCTCGAAGCCATCGGCCTGCTCGCGCTCGGCCACCGCTGCGCGGGCCAGTCTGAAGGCCTCCTGCAGATCGCCGGTCTGCTGCAGCGCTTCGGCGAACAGGGCGCGGCCGAAGTAGGTGAAGTCGGCCTCCTCGGAGCAGCCGAATGACACCCGGTCGGCGCGGGCGGCGGTCATCAGCAGGGTCTTGTCGTCCTTCAGGGCGGGAATGAAGCCGCCGGAATAGCAGGCGGAAATCACCACCACCTTGTGGCGGTCGGCCAGGGGCTCGAGCAGATCGGCCAGCTCACTGGCGGGCAGGTCGGCGAGCTGCAGGCGCGGTTGGTCCAGGTTCAGCTCATGGGTGCGCGAGCCGTGGCTGGTCAGGTAGATGAACACCAGGTCTTCCGGCCCGCTGCGTTCGGCGATGGCCTGCACCGCGCGGCGCAGGTTCTCGCGGGTCGCCAGGGGGCGATCGGCCAGGTGATCGCGGTGGTTGGCCAGGGTGATGCGGCCATGGGCGGCGAACCGTTCGCTGAGCAGATCGGCGACGTAGTCGGCTTCGCGCAGGAACACGCTCTGCTTGCCGTCCCCGGCCAGGGTCAGGGCATAGAGCTCGCTACGTGGAGTGGAGGCCGGCAGCGCGGCGATGGCGCCCTCGAGCAGTTCGCCCTGCTTCAGCAGGCCGATTTCCAGGGGGTCGGGCAGCGCCTGGCCGTTTTCGTCGCGCACCCGCAGGCCCCGGTGCCAGGTGCCTTGCTGCCTGGTGCCGTCGGCGCCGACCAGGATGCCCTGGCCGTTGAACCGGCCATTGGCGAACTGGCCGTCATAGCGGCTGCCATCGGTGCCGCGGTATTCACCTGTACCGGTAAGGGCGCCCGCGACGAAGGTGCCGCTCCAGGACTCGCCGCTGGCGCTCTGGTAACGGCCCTTGCCATGGAACAGGCTGTCCTTGAGTTCGCCGTCGTAGCTGTCGCCCTCGCTGCCCCGGTAGCTGCCGGCGCCCTTGAGCTGGCCGCCTGCGAAGTGCCCGGAGAGCTGGTTGCCCAGTTCGTCTTCGCGCATGCCCTGGCCATCTGGCAGGCCCTTGGCGAACACGCCCTGGAAGCGGCTGCCGTCGGCCTGCTCGAGAACACCGAAGCCATGAAAGCGGCCCGCGCGAAACTGCCCGCGGTAGGTCTGCCCGGCTTCCTCCAGCACGCCTTCGCCGCTGAAGCGGCCCTGGTGGAAACCACCGCTGTAATGGCTGCCGTCGGCTTTCTGCAAGGTGCCTTGGCCGTCGTAGCGGCCGGCGGCGAACTCACCGACATAATGCTCGCCATCGACGCCTTGCCACTCGCCGGTGCCGTGGCGCTGGCCGTCGAGGAAATGGCCGACGTAGCGGCTGCCATCGGGATAATCGAGGCGGCCTTCGCCCTGCAGCCGGCCTGCGACCACCTCACCGTGATAGCGCGAACCGTCCGGCAGGATCGCGTCGGCGGGCAGCAGTGAAGCGCTCTGGCCACAGGCGGTGAGGGCGATGGTCAGGGCCAAAGGCGCGAGGCGAAGCATGGGGGACGTCCTGGTCAGGGAAGGGAGGCTGGCAGTATGCCGCAAAGCACCTGGCGGCGCGCTGCCGTGCTGAACCGCTCGACTGCAAGCGATCTGGCCCTGTTAAGCCGCCAGGGTTAGCGGCCTATAATGGCCGCCTTTGATGGTGGGCAAGCCGGTCGGCCTGTCGAGTTTGCGGGGGACAATCATGCTGCTTCGTGGCCTGTTCTGGCTGGTGCTGTGCCAACTGCTCGGCACGGCGATCAATGCGCTGTTGCTGCCGATGCTGCCGGGACCGATTCTCGGCATGTTGCTGCTGGTGGTGTTTCTGCTCTGCCGCGGCCAGGTCGATGAGCCGATCCAGCAGGCCGCCAGCGGCCTGCTCAAGTACCTGCCGCTGCTGCTGGTGCCGCCGGCAGTCGGGGTGATGGCCTACGCCGAGGCCATCGCCGCCGACTTCTGGGCGGTGATCGGCGCCCTGGTGTTGTCGCTGGTGCTGTCGCTGGTGTTCGCCGGCTGGATGATGCAGAAGCTGATCGAGCGCCAGGCGCGCCGCCGGGAGCAGCCATGATGCTCGACTGGCACGGCGCCTGGATGGCGGTCACCCATCATCCGCTGTTCGGCGCGGGCGTCACCCTGGGCGCCTACCAGTTGGCGATTGCCCTCTATGAGAGAACCCGCCTGGTGTTCCTGCAACCGGTGCTGGTGTCGACCATGCTGGTGATCGCCATCCTGCTGCTGTGCGGGCTGACCTTCACCGAGTACAAGACCAGCGCCGAGGCACTGACCATTTTCCTCGGCCCGGCCACCGTGGCGTTGGCGGTGCCGCTGTACCTGAACCTGCGGCGTATCCGCCAGGTGTTCTGGCCCACGCTGCTGACCCTGCTGGTCGCCGGCGTGGTGGCCACCGTGCTGGGGGTCGCCCTGGCCTGGCTGCTCGGCGCCGAGCACAACATGCTGATGAGCATGGCGCCCAAGTCCGTCACCTCGCCGATCGCCATGCTGGTGGCCAGCCAGATCGGTGGCCTGGCGGCACTGGCCGCGGTGTTCGTGATGATCACCGGGGTGCTGGGGGCGATCATCGGGCCGTCGTTGCTGCGCCTGTGCGGAGTGCGCAATCATGCTGCCATGGGCATGGCGCTGGGCATGACCGCCCACGCGGTCGGTACCTCCCGGGCCATGCAGGAGAGCGAGGAGTGCGGCGCCTTCGCGGCCCTGGCCATGAGCCTGATGGGCGTGTTCACGGCGATCCTGTTGCCCCTGGCCATCGTCTTGCTGAGTTGAGAGTCCTATGACCCTACCGCTATTTCCGCTGCACACCGTGCTGTTTCCCGGCTGCCAGCTGGACCTGCAGATCTTCGAAGCGCGCTACCTGGACATGATCAGCCGCTGCATGAAGCAGGGCGAAGGCTTTGGCGTGGTATGCATCGTCGAGGGCGACGAGGTCGGTGAGGCCGCCGAGCGCGTCGCGCAGATCGGCTGTGAAGCACGGATCACCGATTTCCAGCAGCGTCCCAATGGGCTGCTGGGCATTCGTGTCGAGGGCGGGCGGCGCTTTCGGGTCAAGCAGGCCCAGGTGCTGCCGGACAAGCTGACCCTGGCCCAGGTCGAGTGGCTGGAGGCGCAGCCCGAGCTGCCCCTGGGCGAGGAACATGCCGATCTGCTGGCGCTGCTCGGCGCCCTGGCCGAACACCCGATGGTCGCCAGCCTGGACATGGAAGGCGGTGCCGACAGCCAGGCCGAGCTGGCCGACAAGCTCGGCTACCTGTTGCCGTTCAGCGCCGAGCAGAAGATCGCCTTGCTGGCCGAGCCGGATGCCACCCGCCGCCTGGACATGCTCCAGGCCTGGGTGGAGGCGCTGCAGGGCGACGGCGCCGCTTAGTAGCGGTAGATCTCCACACCCTCTGACATCCGCAGCAGCGCCATGCCCGTCAGCAGCAGGGCGCAACTCGGTACGATCAGCCACCAGACCCTGGCCGGCAGTGGCGGCAGCGAGGCGAAGCGCTGCATCAGCGCCAGGCTCAGCGCACACAGGCTGCTGGCTAGCAGGGCACCGGCGATGATGTCGCTCGGCCAGTGCACGCCCAGGTAGACGCGTGACAGGGCGATGAGCAGGGCCGGCAGGCAGGCCAGCAATATCCAGGTCAGGCGCAGGCGGGCCGGTTGGCCACGGCCGGCCAGGATGGCGACGGTGAGAAAGAAGGCGAAGGCGGCCGAACTGTGCCCGCTGGGGAAGCTGTAGGTATGCAGCGGCTCGAGCAGCACATCGGGGCGCGCCCGCTCGAACAGGTTCTTGAGCATGCCGTTGGCCACCGCAGTGCTAAGCATGGCGCCGCCGGCGAACAGCAGCGCCTGCCATTTGCGGGCGAGCAGCAGCAGGATGCACAGCAGTGCGGCGACCGCCAGCTGCACGTCGAAGTCGCCGAAGTGGGTGATGATCACGGCGATGTGGTCGAAGCGCGGGTTGCGTTCTTCCTGGATCAGGGTCATCAGGCCCTGGTCCAGCTGGATCAGGTGCGGCCAGCCGATGAACAGGGCGACCAGCAGGATGGTGCCCAGACCGGCGGCGATCAGGCTGGCCTGATGCTGCTCGCGCAGGCTGCTCTGAACGGTCAGCACCAGCAACAAGGCCAGGCCGCCGGCCACCACCGCGGCCTGTGGCCAGAAACCATCGGGCAGCGGCAGGCGCAGGGCGGCGCCGGCAGCCCAGCCGGGCAGCAGGTAGGCGACCGCCCAGCCAGCGGCGGCCAGCATGCTGACGGCGATGAAGCGGCCAAGCGGCATGCTCAGCATGCCCGCCACCATTGGCAGCATCGGGCGCAACGGGCCGATGTAGCGGCCCAGCAGCAGGCTGGCCACGCCATAGCGTTCGAAGTAGGTTTCCGCGCCGCTCAGCCACTGCGGATGGCTGCGCAGGCCCGGCAGGCGGCGGATGTCCTGATGGAAATAGCGGCCCAGGGCGTAGGAGATGGCATCGCCCAGCAAGCCGCCGAAGTAGGCCAGCAGCAGGGTTTCCCACAGGCTCAGGGCGCCGTTGCCGGCCATCACGCCGACGGCGAACAGCAGCACGGTACCGGGAACGATGATGCCGGCAATGGCCAGGCACTCGATGCAGGCGATCAGGAAGATCGCCAGGCCCAGCCATTGCGGGTTGGCTGCCAGCCAGGTAGTCAGACTATCGAGCCATTGGCCCATGGATGGACACCTTATAGAGAGGAAATCGAGCCTTCGACCTGCCCACCTGAAAGGCGGTTCCTTTGCCGGTCGTGCCCTGTCAGGCGGCGACAGCGGCCGATCATAGCAACGCGCCGGGCGATTGAAAGGGCGTTCAAACGCCCGGTTACAAGCCGTTGACGACCATCTGCCAGGCGCCGCTGTGCGCGGGGCGGCATGACCGCTATAATCAGCAACTTTTTCCAACTGCCGACCTGAGTTGCCATGACCGAGTCCGTGCTTGATTACATGACCCGCCTGGGCCGCGCGGCCCGCCAGGCTTCGCGCGTGCTCGCGCGGGCCAGCACCGCGCAGAAGAACCAGGCCCTGCAGGCCGCCGCCGCGGCGCTGGATGCCGCCCGCGCCGAGCTGACTGCCGCCAACGAACGGGACCTGGCTGCCGCCCGCGCCAATGGCCTGGAGCCGGCCATGGTCGACCGCCTGGCGCTGACGCCGAAGGTCATCGACAGCATGATCGAAGGCCTGCGTCAGGTTGCCACGCTGCCGGACCCGATCGGCGAGATCCAGGGCATGCGCTACCTGCCGTCCGGCATCCAGGTCGGCAAGATGCGCGTGCCGCTGGGGGTGATCGGCATCATCTACGAGTCGCGCCCCAACGTGACCATCGACGCCGCCAGCCTGTGCCTGAAATCCGGCAACGCCACCATCCTGCGTGGCGGCTCCGAAGCCATTCACTCCAACCAGGCCATCGCCCGCTGCATCCAGGCAGGCCTGGCCGAGGCCGGCCTGCCCGCCAGTGCCGTGCAGGTGGTGGAAACCACCGACCGCGCTGCCGTCGGTGCGCTGATCAGCATGCCCGAGTTCGTCGACGTCATCGTGCCGCGCGGCGGCAAGGGCCTGATCGAGCGCATCAGCCGGGATGCCAAGGTGCCGGTGATCAAGCACCTGGATGGCGTGTGCCACGTTTACGTGGACATCGCCGCCGATCTCGACAAGGCCATCCGCGTCTGCGACAACGCGAAGACCCAGCGCTACTCGCCGTGCAACGCCATGGAGACCCTGCTGGTGCATGGCGATATCGCCGCCCGGGTGCTGCCGCCGCTGGCCGCCATCTACCGCGACAAGGGCGTCGAACTGCGTGGCGATGCGCAGACCCGTGCGTTGCTGGGCAGCGAGGTGCTCGAAGCCAGAGAAGACGATTGGTACGCCGAGTACAACGCGCCGATCCTGGCGATCCGCGTGGTCGACTCGCTGGAGACGGCCATCGAGCACATCAACACCTACGGTTCGCAGCACACCGACGCGATCATCACCGAGAACTTCAGCGATGCGCGGCGCTTCCTCACCGAAGTGGATTCCGCTTCGGTGATGGTCAATGCCTCGACCCGTTTTGCCGACGGCTTCGAGTACGGCCTGGGCGCGGAGATCGGCATTTCCACCGACAAGCTGCACGCCCGCGGCCCGGTCGGCCTCGAGGGGCTGACCAGCGAGAAGTACGTGGTATTCGGCGATGGGCACGTGCGCACCTGATGGCGGATCCCAGGCGCATCGGGCTGCTCGGCGGAACCTTCGACCCGGTGCATATCGGCCATCTGCGCGGTGCGCTGGAGGTGGCCGAGTTCATGGCGCTGGACGAGTTGCGACTGATCCCCAGCGCGCGGCCGCCACACCGTGAAACCCCGCAGGTCGGGGCGCAGGATCGCCTGGCGATGGTCGAGCAGGCGGTGGCGGGGCTCTCGCCGCTGCGGGTGGACGACCGCGAGCTCAGGCGCGACAAGCCGTCGTACAGCATCGACACCCTGGAGTCGCTGCGTGGTGAGCTGGCCGCGGATGACCAGCTGTTTCTGATTCTGGGCTGGGATGCCTTTTGCGGCTTGCCGGCCTGGCACCGTTGGACCGAGTTGCTGCAGCACTGCCACATCCTGGTATTGCAGCGCCCGGATGCCGACAGCGAGGCGAGCGAGCCGCTGCGTGACCTGGTGGCCGCACGCAACGTGGCAGACCCGCTGGCGCTGAAGGGCCCGGCAGGACAGATTTCTTTCATCTGGCAGACGCCCCTGGCGGTGTCTGCCACCCAGATCCGTTCGCTGCTGGCGAGCGGGCGCTCGGTGCGCTTCTTGGTGCCCGATGCGGTTCTGGCTTATATCAACGCCCATGGACTGTACCGTGGGTGAATCGAACGCGAGGCAAACGAGCACGTTATGACAGACAAAACCATGCACAGTGAAGACCTGGTCAAAGTGGCCATCGCAGCACTGGAAGAAATCAAGGCCCAGGACATCACCACCATCGACGTGCGTGAGAAGACCAGCATCACCGACTACATGGTGATCGCCAGCGGTACCTCCAGCCGTCACGTCAAGTCGCTGGTCGACAACGTGCTGGAAAAGACCAAGGAGCAGGGCGTGCGCCCGATCGGCAGCGAAGGCCTGGACAGCGGCGAGTGGGCTCTGCTCGACCTGGGCGACATCGTGGTTCACGTGATGCTGCCGACCACCCGCCAGTTCTACGACCTCGAGCGTCTGTGGCAGGGCGCCGAGCAGAGCCGTGCCCAGCAGGGCGGCGAGCGCGAGTAAGGGTTTTCCGTGCGCATCAAACTGATCGCGGTCGGCTCGCGCATGCCGCGCTGGGTCGAGGACGGCTGGCAGGAATATGCCAAGCGCATGCCTTCGGAACTGTCCCTGGAACTGGTGGAGATTCCCCTGACCACGCGCGGCAAGAATGCCGACGTGGCGCGGATGATCCGTCAGGAAGGCGAGGCCATGCTGGCCAAGGTGCAGCCCGGGGAACGCATCGTCACCCTGGAAGTCGAAGGGCGACCCTGGAGCACCGAGCAACTGGCGGTCGAACTGGACAAGTGGCGGCTGGACGCGCGCACGGTCAACCTGATGGTCGGCGGCCCCGAAGGGCTGGCGCCGGACGTGATGGCGCGTAGCGAGCAGCGCTGGTCGCTGTCGCCACTGACCTTGCCCCACCCGCTGGTACGGATACTGGTCGGCGAACAGATCTATCGTGCCTGGACGGTGTTGTCCGGGCACCCTTATCACAAGTAGTCAGCGGTCCCGATGCCCCAGCCGATCCGTCTAAAAGATCACGAGAAGGACGCGCGCCTGATTCGCAAGCGCGCGCTGGTCGGTGGCTCGGTATTCCTGGTGCTGACCCTGGTGCTGATCGCCCGCATGTACTACCTGCAGGTGATCCAGTACGAGTACCACTCCACCCTGGCGGAAAACAACCGCATCCACGTGCAGCCGATCCCGCCCAACCGCGGGCTGATCTACGACCGCAACGGGGTGATCATCGCCGACAACCGGCCCAGCTTCAGCCTGACCCTGACCCGCGAGCGCGCCGGCGACTGGAAGCAGGTGCTGGACGTGATCGTCGAGGTGCTGGAGCTCACGCCCGACGATCGCGAGCTGTTCGAGCGCCGGGTGAAGCAGGGGCGGCGGCCGTTCGAACCGGTACCGGTGCTGTTCGAGCTCAGCGAGGAACAGATCGCCCGGCTGGCGGTGAACCAGTTCCGCCTGCCCGGCGTCGAGGTGGTGGCGCAACTGGTGCGGCACTACCCGCAGCGCGAGCACTTCGCCCACTCGGTCGGCTACGTGGGGCGCATCAACGAGCGCGAGCTCAAGGAGCTCGACCCGGTGGAGTACAGCGGTACCCACCATATCGGCAAGACCGGTATCGAGCGCTTCTACGAGGATGAGCTGCACGGCAAGGTCGGCTACGAAGAGGTCGAGACCAATGCCCGCGGCCGCGTACTGCGCGTGCTCAACCGCACCGACCCGTTGCCCGGCCGGGACGTGGTGCTGACCCTCGACGTGCACCTGCAGGAAGTCGCCGAGAATGCCCTGGGCGGTCGCCGCGGCGCGGTGGTGGCGATCCAGCCGCAGACCGGCGAGGTGCTGGCGATGGTCAGCCAGCCGAGCTTCGACCCCAACCCCTTCGTCACCGGCATCAGCTTCAAGGCCTACGCCGAGCTGCGCGATTCCATCGACCGGCCGCTCTACAACCGCGTGCTGCGCGGCCTGTATCCGCCGGGCTCGACCATCAAGCCGATGGTCGCGGTCGCCGGTCTCGATGCCGGGGTGGTGACGCCAACCTCGCGGGTGTTCGACCCCGGCTTCTATCAGTTGCCCAACAACAGCCACAAATACCGCAACTGGAACCGCAGTGGTGATGGCTGGGTGGACCTGAACACCGCGATCATGCGTTCCAACGATACCTACTTCTACGACCTGGCCCACAAGATGGGCATCGACCGCCTGCACGACTACATGACCCGTTTCGGCATCGGCCAGCGCGTATCCCTGGACATGTTCGAGGAAACCGCCGGCCTGATGCCGTCGCGGGACTGGAAGCGCGCCCGCTATCGCCAGCCCTGGTACCCGGGCGAGACGCTGATCCTCGGCATCGGCCAGGGCTACATGCAGGCCACGCCACTGCAACTGGCCCAGGCCACCGCACTGGTGGCCACCAAGGGCAAGTGGATTCGCCCGCACCTGGCGCGCACCATCGACGGCAGCCTGCCCCATGATCCCAATCCTATGCCGGATATCGTGCTGCGCGACCCCAAGTACTGGGATTATGCCCGCCAGGGCATGGAGTCGGTGATGCACGGCGCCCGCGGTACCGCGCGCAAGGTCGGCGATGCTGCCGCCTATCGGATTGCCGGCAAGAGCGGCACGGCCCAGGTGGTGGCGATCAAGCAGGGCGAGAAGTACGACCGCAGCAAGGTCCAGGAGCGCCACCGTGACCACGCCCTGTTCGTAGGTTTCGCGCCGGCGGACAACCCGCAGATCGTGGTCGCGGTGATGGTCGAGAACGGTGAGTCCGGCTCCGGGGTCGGTGCGCCGGTGGTCAAGCAGGTGATGGATGCCTGGTTGCTCGACGAGAACGGCCAGCTCAAGGCCGAATACGCCAAGCCCGGTGCTGCGGCGCCACTCAATGCAGAGGTGAAGCAACCATGAGCCTGACCGGCAGCTTCGACCGCACGCTGTCCAGCGACGATGTCCTGCGCCGCCGCTCCAGCCTGCTGCAGCGCCTGCATATCGACGGCATTCTGCTGTTGCTGTTGCTGTTGCTCGCGACCGGCAGCCTGTTCGTTCTCTATTCGGCCAGCGGCAAGAACGTCGACCTGCTGATGAAGCAGGCCAGCTCCTTCGGCATTGGCCTGGTGGCGATGGTGGTCATCGCCCAGTTCGAGCCACGCTTCATGGCCCGTTGGGTGCCGCTGGGCTATCTGTGCGGGGTCGGCCTGCTGGTGGTGGTGGACGTCATGGGCCACAACGCCATGGGCGCCACGCGGTGGATCAACATTCCCGGGGTGATCCGTTTCCAGCCTTCGGAATTCATGAAGATCCTGATGCCGGCCACCATGGCCTGGTACCTGTCCAAGCGCACGCTGCCGCCGAGCCTCAAGCACGTGTCGGTGAGCCTGGGGCTGATCGTCACGCCGTTCGTGCTGATCCTGCTGCAGCCGGACCTGGGTACCTCGCTGCTGATTCTCGCTTCCGGTGCTTTCGTGCTGTTCATGGCCGGCCTGCAGTGGCGCTGGATCGCCGGCGCCGTGGCGGCGGTCGCGCCGATCGCCGTGGCGATGTGGTTCTTCGTCATGCACGACTACCAGAAACGCCGGGTGCTGACCTTCATCAATCCGGAGAGCGACCCCCTGGGCGCCGGCTGGAACATCATCCAGTCCAAGGCGGCGATCGGCTCCGGCGGGGTGTTCGGCAAGGGCTGGCTGCTCGGCACCCAGTCGCACCTGGACTTTTTGCCGGAAAGCCACACGGACTTTATCATTGCCGTTCTGGCCGAAGAATTCGGCCTGATTGGTGTCTGTCTGTTGCTGCTCTTGTACATTCTGTTGATTGCACGCGGTCTGGTGATTACCGTGCAAGCGCAGACGCTGTTCGGTAAGCTGCTTGCCGGCGGTCTGACCATGACCTTCTTCGTTTATGTGTTCATCAATATCGGCATGGTCAGTGGGTTGTTGCCGGTAGTGGGAGTGCCGCTGCCGTTCATCAGTTATGGCGGCACGTCATTGATTACGTTGTTGTCGAGTTTCGGAATCCTGATGTCCATCCACACGCACCGCAAGTGGATCGCTCAGGCTTGATTGGGGTTATGAATTCAATGCAGATTCTGCGTGGCTGGGCCGCACGACATGCACATTGGCTGGCGGTCGCCGGCCTGCTCGGGGCGCCTCAGGCGATGGCTGCCAACGAATACGCGAACTCGCCACTGGTCGGCGAGTTCATCACCGAAATGACCCGCGACTACGGCTTTGCCAGCGAGCAGCTGAGCACGCTGTTCGCCGACGTGGAGCGTAAACAGGCCATCCTCGACGCCATCTCGCGGCCGGCCGAACGGGTCAAGCCCTGGAAGGAATACCGTCCGATCTTCATCACCGACGCGCGCATCAACAAGGGCGTGGCGTTCTGGAACGAGCACGCCGAAGCCCTGGCGCGTGCCGAAAAGGAGTACGGCGTACCGGCCGAGATCATCGTCGCCATCATCGGCGTGGAAACCTCCTACGGTGGCAACACCGGCAACTACCGGGTGATCGACGCGCTGTCGACCCTGGCCTTCGATTACCCGCCGCGCGCGCCGTTCTTTCGCAAGGAGCTGCGCGAGTTCCTCATGCTGACCCGCGAAGAACAGGTCGACCCGGCCAGCCTGAAGGGCTCCTACGCCGGCGCCATGGGCCTGCCGCAGTTCATGCCGAGCAGCTTCCGCGCCTATGCCGTGGACTTCGACGGCGACGGTCACATCAATATCTGGAGCAACCCGACCGACGCCATCGGCAGCGTGGCCAGCTACTTCAAGCGCCACAACTGGCAGCCCGGGCAGCCGGTGGCCAGCCTGGCCACAGTCAAGGGCGAGCAGGCCGATCAGGGCCTGAGTTCCGGCCTGGATCCCGAGAAGACCGTAGGCGAGCTGCGTGCCCTGGGCTGGTCGAGCAACGACGTGCTGGCCGACGACCTGCCGGTCACCGCCTTTCGTCTGGAAGGTGCCGAAGGCCCCGAGTACTGGATGGGCCAGCCGAATTTCTTCGTGATCACCCGCTACAACCGCAGCGTGATGTACGCCATGGCGGTCAATCAGTTGTCCGAGTTGCTGGTTCAGGCCCGAGGTGCCAATCAATGACACGCTTGCCGTTCAAGCTGGCCGCCTGCGGCGTCGCTGTTCTGCTGCTGGCCAGTTGTTCTTCCAGCCGCGCGCCGACCAGTTCGGCGCCAAGCCAGGCGGGCAGCTCGATGTCCGGCCCCAGTGATTTCAACCGTCCGCACAAGGACGGCGCGCCCTGGTGGGACGTCGATGTCTCGAAGATCCAGGACGCCATTCCCATGCCGCACTATGGCCCGGTCAAGGCCAGCCCTTACGTGGTCTTCGGCAAGCAGTACTACCCGATCGCCGATGCCCGCCGCTACGTGGCCACCGGCCCGGCGTCCTGGTACGGCACCAAGTTCCATGGCCAGGCCACCGCCAACGGTGAGGCCTATGACCTGTACGGCATGACCGCAGCGCACAAGACCCTGCCGCTGCCCAGCTATGTGCGGGTGACCAACCTGGAGAACGGCAAGAGCGCGATCCTGCGCGTCAACGACCGTGGCCCGTTCTATTCCGACCGCATCATCGATTTGTCCTTCGCCGCCGCCAAGAAGCTTGGCTACGCCGAAAAGGGCACTGCCCAGGTGCGTGTCGAAGGCATCGATCCCACCGAGTGGTGGGCCCAGCAGGGGCGTCCGGTGCCGATGATGATCAAGCAGCCGCAGATGGCCAAGGTGCAGCCCGCGCAGATGGAACAGCTGAAGCTGGCCAACGCGCCGGTGGAGAGCTATTCCCCGCCACCGCAGCAGCACGCTGCCGCCACCGTGCCGGTGCAGATCGACTCAAAAAAAAACGGTTCAGCCGCAGCGTCTGGCCTGTATCTCCAAGTGGGAGCCTTCGCCAATCCCGACGCTGCGGAGCTTCTCAAGTCCAAGTTGAGCGAATCGGTGAGTGCGCCGGTGTTCATCAACTCAGTGGTGCGCAACCAGCAGATACTGCACCGCGTACGGCTGGGACCGATCAACAGCCAGGGCGAGGCTGACCGGGTGCGTGACAGCATTCGTGTCGCTAACCTCGGGCAAGCAACTCTGGTCAAGGCGGACTAAGAACCTGCTCACGATCTGCTTGCGAGATCGTGAGCAGGCTCTGAGGCCGGTTCTGGCGAGCAACTAAATGGCTCGCCGCCTGACTAAGCAGTGGATCGCCGCGGTGCGGCGCCACGTTTACATGTGCCCGCAAGGGCCTGTTCCACCCTCCAGCGATCTAGAGAGACGGATGAAAATCACCAGTTTCGCGCAACGCATCTTCCTGTCACTTATGCTGCTCGGCACCTCCAGTGCCTGGGCCAACCAGGCGCCGCTGCCGGCTCCCCCGCAACTGGCGGCCAAATCCTATGTGCTGATGGATGGCGCCAGTGGCAATGTTCTGGTCGAGAACAATGCGGACCAGCGTCTGCCGCCGGCGAGCCTGACCAAGCTGATGACCGCCTACATCGCCACGCTGGAAATCCGCAACGGCAAGATCGGTGAGCAGGACAAGGTCACCATCAGCGAACACGCCTGGCGTACCGGTGGCGCGGCCTCGGGTGGCTCGACCATGTTCCTGCCGGTCAATAGCCAGGCGACCGTCGATGAGCTGCTGCACGGAGTGATCATCCAGTCCGGCAACGACGCCAGCATCGCCATCGCCGAGCATATCGCCGGCAGTGAAGATGCCTTTGCCGACATGATGAACGCCACCGCCGAGCGCCTGGGCATGAAGAACAGCCACTTCATGAATGCCACCGGCCTGCCGCACCCGGATCACTACTCCAGCGCCCACGACATGGCGATCCTGGCCCGTGCGATCATCAACGAGGATGCCGAGCACTACGCCATCTATTCGCAGAAAGAGTTCCTGTGGAACAACATCAAGCAGCCCAACCGCAACCTGCTGCTGTGGCGCGACCGTACCGTCGACGGCCTGAAGACCGGTCACACCAACGAAGCCGGCTTCTGCCTGGTCGCTTCGGCGGTGCGTGACGGCGCGCGGATGATCACCTCGGTATTCGGCACCGACAGCGAAAGCGCCCGTGCCGCCGAAACCCAGAAGCTGCTGACCTACGGTTTCCGTTTCTTCGAAACCCGCACCTTCTATCAGAAGGGCGCCGAACTGGCGCAGGCGCCGGTCTGGAAAGGCCAGGCTTCCCAAGTCAAGGCCGGTCTGGCTCAGGACCTGACCCTCACGCTGCCCAAGGGCCAGCTGGAGAAGCTGCAGGCGAGCATGACCCTCAACCAGCAGATCACCGCACCGATCGCCCAGGGTGACGTGATCGGCAAGGTGGAAGTGAAGATGGGTGACCAGGTGGTGCACAGCGCCGATCTGGTAGCCCTGGAAGCCGTCGAGGAGGGTGGTTTCTTCCGCCAGCTGTGGGATAGCATTCGGTTGTTCTTCTACGGGTTGTTTAACTGACAGCTCGCCCCCATGTTGCGATGAACGCCCTCGACCTGAGGGCGTTTCATTTTGGATCAGTGATCACCATGACCGATACCGACGTACAAGCTCCGAAAATCGAATTTCCCTGCAAGAACTATCCGATCAAGGTGATCGGCGAGGCCGGCGAGGGTTTCACCGACATGGTGATCGAGGTGATGCAGCGCCACGCGCCCGACTTCGATGCCGGCACTCTGGTGACCCGCGACAGCAGCAAGGGGCGCTTTCTCTCCGTGCAGGTGCTGATCACCGCCACCGGCGTCGAGCAACTGCAGGCCATTCATGTCGACCTGCGTGCCACCGGCCGCGTGCACATGGTGCTGTAGTGGCTGCAGCCGACCTGATCGTGCGCCACCTTGGGCTGGTCGACTATCTGCCGACCCTCGAGGCGATGCGCAGGCTGACCGCCGAGCGCGACGAGGCCACGCTGGATGAGATCTGGCTGCTGCAGCACCCGCAGGTGTTCACCCAGGGCCAGGCGGGCAAGCCCGAGCATCTGCTGGCGCCGGGCGACATTCCGGTGGTGCAGGTCGAGCGCGGTGGCCAGGTGACCTTCCACGGCCCCGGCCAACTGGTCGGCTACCTGATGCTCGATCTGCGCCGCCTGGACCTGGGCGTGCGCGAGCTGGTCACGGTGATGGAGCAGGCGCTGGTCGAGGTATTGGCGGGCTACGGCGTGGAGGCAGCGCCCAAGGCCGATGCGCCGGGCGTCTACGTCAACGGCGACAAGATCGCCTCGCTGGGCCTGCGGGTGCGCCGCGGCTGCTCGTTCCACGGCCTGGCGCTCAACGTCGACATGGACATGACGCCTTTCCAGCGTATCAACCCGTGCGGCTATGCCGGTTTGCAGATGACCCAGTTGAGGGATCTGGTGGCTTTGCCGCCTGCCTTCGACGAGGTCGCCAGGCGTCTGGAGCAGGCGCTACGCCACCGATTGGGCTACGCCTAGGGCTGCAAGCAACGAAAAGGGACGCCGAGGCGTCCCTTTTCGTTTGTCCGGTTGGCCGAAGGCTCAACCAGAGCGTACTCAGTTGACGTTGAGCGCGGGGATCAGGCTGCTGTCGAGCTGCTGGCCCGGCACCGGCACCGGTGCGGCGAGGCCCAGGTTGTTCTTCTCGAACACCTTGTCGGCGCGATAGCTGGAGCGCACCAGCGGGCCGGCCGCCACTTCCATGAAGCCCATCTGCAGGCCGATGTCGCGGAAACGATTGAATTCGTCCGGGCTCACCCAGCGCTTGACCGGCAGGTGGTTGCGGGTCGGCTGCAGGTACTGGCCTAGGGTAAGGATGTCCACGCCCACTGCGCGCATGTCCTGCATGGCTTCGAACACTTCGTCGTCGGTCTCGCCCAGGCCGAGCATCAGGCTGGTCTTGGTGAGCACGTCGGGGCGATGGCGCTTGGCATGGGCCAGCACGTCGAGGGTCTTGCGGTAGCCGGCGCGCGGGTCACGCACTTCGCGGGTCAGGCGGTCGACCGTCTCGACGTTCTGGGCGAACACCTCGAGGCCGGAATCCACCACGCGCTCGATGGCCTCGAGATCGCCGTCGAAGTCCGGGGTCAGCGCTTCGACCACCACCTGCGGGGTGTTGGCCTTGATCGCCTGGACGCAGGCGGCGTAGTGCGCGGCGCCACCGTCGGGCAGGTCATCGCGGTCCACCGAGGTCAACACGATGTAACGCAGGGCCATCAGCTCCACCGACTTTGCGGTGTTCTGCGGCTCATCCTTGTCCAACCAGCCGTTCGGGTTGCCGGTGTCCACTGCGCAGAAGCGGCAGGCACGGGTGCATACCGAGCCCATCAGCATGATCGTCGCGGTGCCGTTGGACCAGCATTCGCCCATGTTCGGGCAATGGGATTCCTGGCAAACGGTGCTCAGGCGGTGCTCACCGACGTTACGCTTGACCGCCTCGAAACGGCTGCCGCCCGGCGCCTTGACCCGCAACCAGCTTGGCTTGGGCTCGTACACCTTGGCTTCGGTCGAGGCACGGCGCTTCTGGCCGTCCTTGATGGCGGTAATACCCTGCGCGGTACGGAACTTCTCACCGCTGGCAACGGGCTTTTGGGGGGCAGTATCGGACATCGAAAATCTCGGCTCCGGTAGGGGCTGCGGTGGCGGAGGGGCAGCTTTTGGCCGCCGCGCAGTGTATCACACCGCACCGCGGCAAGCGCCCGACCGTGCGCCCCTGGCCGGACCGTTGCACCGGCACTCAGGCGGTGGGCAGGCTGGCGATCACCTTGATCTCGAACTGGAAGCCATACAGCCAGGTCACGCCCACGCAGGTGATGTTCGGAAAAGGCGCCTCGCCCCAATACTCGGGCACCACCTCCCAGATGGTCTCGAAGCGCTCTTCGGGGTTGACGATGAACACGGTCACGTCGACCACGTCGTCGAAGCTGCAGTCGGCGGCCGCGAGCACCGCGTTGAGGTTCTCGAAGGCCAGGCGAACCTGGGCCTTGAGTTCCGGCTCGGGGGAGCCGTCCGGCCGGCTGCCGACCTGCCCGGACACGAACAGCAAGCCATTGGCGCGTACCGCCGGCGAGTAGCGGTTGCGTTCATAAAGGGCCTGGCGCCCTGCGGGAAAAACCACGTCGCGAGTTGTCATGTCGTTTCCTCTGGGCCATTGGGCCCGTTCAAGTGACGGGTCTACTCTAGAAACGCTGGTGTGCTGGATAAACCGGCCAGTTCGTTCAACACTGTTTGCAAATCCCAAACAATCAACGGTTGAGCAGATGGACCGATTCGATGCGATGCGCGCCTTCGTCCGGGTGGTGGAGACGGGTAGCTTCACCAAGGCTGCCGATACGCTGCACATGAGCAAGACCAGCGTGACCCAACTGGTGCAGCAGCTCGAGGCGCGCCTGCGGGTGCGCTTGCTGAACCGCACGACGCGTAGGGTGGCGGTGACCGCCGACGGCGCGGCGTATTACGAGCGTGTGGTGCGTTTGCTGGCTGATATGGATGACGCCGAGACCAGCCTGTCCGATGCCAGCAGCCAGCCACGCGGGCGCCTGCGTGTCGACGTGCCCAGCCCGTTCGCGCGGATGATATTGGTGCCGTCGCTGCCGGCCTTTCATGCCCGCTATCCGGACATCCAGCTCGACCTGGGGGCCAGTGACCGCCTCGTCGACCTGCTCGGCGAGAACGTCGATTGCGTGATCCGCGGCGGGGAGATCACCGATCAGTCACTGATGGCCCGCCGGGTCGGCGACCTGCGTTCCGGGGTCTATGCCGCGCCAGATTACCTGCAGCGTTGTGGTACGCCGCTGCACCCGCAGGAGCTGGTCGACAGCCACCACCGCATCGTCGGCTTCAAGCGGGCGCGGGCCGGCAAGCTGTTTGCCTACCGCATGCAGCGCGGCGCCGAACGCCTGGAGGTCGAAGGTCGCTACGTGCTGGCAGTGGACGACGGCAATGCCTACCAGGCTGCCGGGCTGGCCGGGCTGGGCGTGCTCTGGCTGCCCACCTACATGGCCGATGAGCATGTGCAGCGCGGCGAGCTGGTCGCGGTGTTCACGGATTGGCAGTTCGAGCCGATGCCCATGTACATCGCCTATCCGCCCAACCGCCACGTCAGCACCAAGCTGCGGGTATTCATCGAGTGGATCGTCGAGTTGATGGCGGTGCATGCGCCGGTGATCGACCGTAGCGGCCTCTGATGGGGCGGCTTTGCGCTAAACTGCGCACCCGTTCCGCCAGAAGCTGCGCCGCATGTCCCGACCCAAACGCCACGCCCCGCGCCCCTTCCGTGTGGCCAAGGCCCCGCCTGCCGAGCCACGGCTGATCGTGCTGAACAAGCCGTTCGACGTGCTGACCCAGTTCAACGACGACCAGGGCCGCGCCACGCTCAAGGATTTCGTCGCGGTGCCCGGCGTGTATCCGGCCGGGCGGCTCGACCGTGACAGCGAGGGCTTGCTGCTGCTGACTAATGATGGCGGTCTGCAGGCGAAGATCGCCGATCCCAGGCACAAGCTGGCCAAGACCTACTGGGTGCAGGTGGAAGGCGAGCCCAGCGCCGAGCAGCTGCAGCACCTGCGCGACGGCGTGCAGCTCAACGATGGGCCGACGCTGCCCGCCGAGGCGCGGCACTTGGACGAGCCCGGGCTGTGGCCACGCAACCCGCCGGTGCGCTTTCGCAAGAGCGTGCCCACCAGCTGGCTGGAGTTGGTGATTCGCGAGGGCCGTAACCGCCAGGTGCGGCGCATGACGGCTGCAGTCGGCTTGCCGACCCTGCGCCTGGTGCGCGTGCGCATCGGTCCCTGGTCCCTGGATGGTTTACTGCCGGGGGAGTGGCGCGACCTGTCGCCGCGCCTCGATTGAATCGGGCGGCTTAGCCGTCGTAACCCGCCTTGATCACGCTGATGCCCTTGATCAGCACCTCGCGCCAGCCTTGCAGGGTGGCCGCATCGGCTTGCCGGTCGTGTTCCACGATGGTCTTGAGCAGCGCTTCCAGCCACAGATCGTAGAGCTCGGGGCGGATGTCCATGGCGGTGCGCGCGTGGGTGCAGCCCAGGGCACGCAGCTTGGTGTCCGGCATGCCGCGGGCGTGCATCACCAGGTTGAGAATGCCCTGGCGCAGCAGCAGCTTCTGCGCGGCCATGTCGGTGTTGACGAACTTCTCGCGCACGGCCGGTGAACTGGTGAGGAAATGCCGGTAGAAGTCATCGAAAAAGGCCGGGCTGGCACAGCAGCGTCCGTAACTCTGCATGACGCGGTCAGTGGCGTTCATGTGTTTCTCCATGGGCAGCAGAAGAGGCAATGCGGCGGGCGCCGCGATTCTTTTTTGTGGGCTTCAGGCGCTTTCCAGGCCGGCGATGACCAGGCTCTTGATAAGAAAGCCGAGCACCCCGAGGCCCAGGGCGAAGAACAGGATGAAGGTGCCGAATCGGCCGGCGCGGGAATTTTTCGCCCGATAAAGGCCATGAACAGCACCAGGCCGCCGACCAGCAGGGTCATCGGCGCTTCGAAAAACTCGGGTTCCATCCTGGTCTCGGCGGCGATCCATAAGGTGCCGCCTGGGTGCAGGCGGCAAGGCACAACAAAGGTGTGGATATTACAGCGTTGCTGGCCAGTAGGCGTAGCTGCCCGATGGTCTTAGAGCCTGTTCACGATCTTTATGCGCCTGAAGCAGCAACTGCAAGGCAGGAGCAGCCGTTCGCCGATCCCACAGGTACTGCGCCGATGGCCGCTCCCGCCACTCAGCTGCCAAAACCGACGAACCTGGGCTGAAAGATCATGAGCCGGTTCCTAGCCGCGCAGGTGCTGCAGGGGCAGCTGGGTGCTGGAGAGGATCTGTTGCAGCACGAAGCTCGAGCGCACGCTGGACACGCCATCGATACGGGTCAGGGTACCGAGCAGCAGCTTCTGGTAATGATCCATGTCCGGCACCACCACCTTGAGCTGGTAGTCGGCGTCCATCCCGGTGACCAGGCAGCATTCCAGCACTTCCGGGCATTTGCGGATCTCCGCCTGGAAATGTTCGAAGCGCTCCGGCGTGTGCCGGTCCATGCCGATCAGCACGTAGGCGGTCAGGGTCAGCCCCAGCTGGCGGCGATCGAGCAGCGCGACCTGGCCGGTGATGTAGCCGTCGTCCTCCAGCTGCTTGACGCGACGCGAACAGGGCGAGGGCGACAGGCCGATACGCTCGGCCAGTTCCTGGTTGGACAGCGTCGCGTCGCGCTGCAGTTCGGCGAGGATGTTGAGGTCGTAGCGATCAAGTTTGTTCATGAATGGGCGGTTTCGTTATCGGATTGCTATTGATCAATGGATATCGATGGATTATTGCGCAATTGACTGTCTGATTAGCAATTTTAGCAATCTTTTGTCGCGGCCGTGGGCGTAATCTTTACCTCAGTTTCACGGCCCGGACGATACGTCCACCCGGCTCGCCCAATCAGGAGAGCTGGCGCCGCCGACCCTACCGGGTCGTCACGGCACCCGGGTCCGCACTGCCCAACCAGGCGGGCGAGGAAAGCGGCGACAGAATCGCCAGCACAGGACATCTACGAGAGGGGAGGCCGAGAGGTCTCCCCTTTCTTCTTTGCGCGGAAAAAACGCGCGGCGGTCTCGATAAGGCGGCCGATAGCTCAGTGCCCGCCGCAGCATTCTTGCCAATGCTTGTTCTTCGACGTCTGGCCGATGCCCGGGTTGAAGCTGTTGGTCGGGTCCAGCTTGCGGTAGAAACCCGCCAGCGCCGGTTTGGCGACATACAGATGGCCCACGTTGTGCTCGGCCGGGTACTCGGCGCGGCGCTCGTCGAGCAGCTTCCACATGGCGTGCTCCATGGCGATTGGATCGACGCCCTTCTTGAGGATGTAGTCCTGGTGGAACACGTGGCAGAAGAAGTGCCCGTAGTAGAGCTTGTGGATGATCTGCTCTTCCATTTGCGCCGGCAGCGTTTCCACCCAGTCGCGGTCGTTGCGGCGCAGGGCGATATCCAGTGCGAGGATGTCCTCGACGCTGGCGGGGTGCGCCTCGCGGTAGCGAATCGCCGCGCCGGCAATGGCGAAACGGTGCAGGAAGGCCTTGCGGCCCTCGTCGGCGTCGCACTCGAAAAAGGCCCCGGTGCTGGCGGTGCCGAAATACTCGGCCAGAAAACGCCGGGTTTCTTCCAGGCTGTCGTTGGCCACGCGGATCATCAGGTGATGCTCGAAACGCTCGCGGTAATCGCGCATGCGCGCCGGCAGGTGACTGGGCAATAGATTCATGGCCAGCTGAATGAGACGGTCGCTGACGCCGCGCAGGCCGAAGCGCTCGAAGAAGCCGTCGACCCGGCTTTTCAGGGCGAAGGCGGCCGGCACCCTGGCGGTGCCGAAGCGGTCGATCAGCAGAAAGGTGTCCTTGCCGTACTGCTCGCCGATGTCGAAGGCGGTGCGATGGATGTATTCACCGGCAATCGGCAGGCTCGGCAACCGGTTGAGCAGGTGGCGGCGTACCTCGGTCAGGTCGTCCGCGGCATTGGTGCCGACATAGAAGACCGTGCTCGGCTCCTTGGGGAAGGTGTCCAGGCGCACCGCGAACAGGCACAGCTTGCCCGCCGAACCGGAAGCTTCGAACAGCCGTGACGGGTCGGCATTGAAACGTGCCGGGGTGTCGGCGTCGACGTCGCGTACGTGCACGCCGTAGCGCTGGTCCGAGGCCCTGCCGGCCGCCTCGTTGCTGACCTGCTGCGGACTGTAATCGCCGCGCTGCAGGCGGGTGAGGATTTCTTCCGGGCTGTTGCCCAGGTCGATACCCAGGTGGTTGACCAGCTCCAGAGAGCCGTCTTCCTTAACCTGTGCATAGAGCGCCAGTTCGGTGTAGGCCGGCCCACGGCGTACCAGCGAGCCGCCGGAGTTGTTGCATACGCCGCCGAGCACCGAGGCGCCGATGCACGACGAGCCGATCACCGAATGGGGCTCGCGGCCCAGGGGCGCCAGGGCCTGCTCCAGGCGATCGAGGGTGGCGCCGGGCAGACACACCACCTGTTCGCCCTCGTTGATCAGCTGTACGCCGGTGATGCGCAGGGTGTTGATCAGCACGATCTCGCGGTCGTAGTCGTTGCCGTCCGGTGTCGAGCCGCCGGTCAGGCCGGTGTTGGCCGCCTGCATGATGACGATGCGGTCGGCGGCCACGGCGGCTTCCAGCACGCGCCACTGCTCCAGCAGGGTGCCCGGGCGTACCACGGCCAGCACCTTGCCTTCGCCGGTGCGGTGGCCCTTGCGAAAGCGCCGCGTGCGTTGCCCGTCGGTGAGCACATGGTCATCGCCGACGGCGTCGCGCAATTGTTTGAGCAGGGTGTCGCGGCTGATCATTTCAGAGCTCCCGAACCAGTGAGTCGGCGCTGATCTCGGCAATCGACTTGGCGCCGGTCAGCACCATGGCCACGCGCATTTCCTTGTCGATCAGGCTCAGCAGGTTGCTGACCCCGGCACCGCCCGCGGCGGCCAGTGCATAGACGAAGGCGCGGCCGAGCATCACCGTATCGGCGCCCAGGGCGATCATGCGCACCACGTCGAGGCCGCTGCGGATGCCGGAGTCGGCGAGGATCTTCAGGTCGCCTTTCACCGCATCGGCAATGGCCGGCAGGGCGCGGGCGCTGGACAGCACGCCGTCGAGCTGCCGGCCGCCGTGGTTGGAGACCACGATGCCGTCGGCGCCGAAGGTGACCGCATCGCGTGCGTCATCGGGGTCGAGGATGCCCTTTATGACCATCGGCCCGTCCCAGTATTCGCGGATCCACTCCAGGTCCTGCCAGGATATCGACGGGTCGAAGTTGGCACCGAGCCAGCCGATGTAGTCGGCCAGCCCGGTCGGGTTGCCGCGGTAGGTGGAGATGTTGCCCAGGTCATGGGGCTTGCCCATCAGGCCCACGTCCCAGGCCCAGGCCGGATGGGTGAAGGCCTGCAGCATGCGGCGCATGGCGGCGTTCGGCCCGCTCATGCCGGAGTGGGCGTCGCGGTAGCGGGCGCCGGGGGTCGGCATGTCCACGGTGAATACCAGGGTGGTCACGCCTGCGGCCTTGGCGCGCTCCAGGGCGTTCTTCATGAAGCCGCGGTCTTTCAGCACATAAAGCTGGAACCACATCGGCCGGCTGATGGCGGGCGCCACCTCCTCGATGGGGCACACTGACACGGTCGACAGCGTAAAGGGGATGCCCCTGTCCGCCGCCGCCCTGGCTGCCTGCACTTCACCGCGGCGCGCGTACATGCCGGTGAGCCCGACCGGTGCCAGGGCCACCGGCATCGACAGGGTCTCGCCGAACAGCCGGGTTTCCAGGCTCAGCTCGGCCATGTTCTTCAGCACCCGCTGGCGCAGGGCGATGCCTGCCAGGTCCTCGACGTTGCGCTTGAGGGTGTATTCGGCATAGGCACCGCCATCGATGTAGTGGAACAGAAACGGCGGCAGGCGGCGCTGGGCGGCGGCGCGGTAATCGGTGGAGGCAGAAATGATCATGGGCTCTATTTCCTCTCTGGGCTGACGCTTCACGGCGGCAGCGACAAAGCCCGGACAGTGTCGCGGGCTTTGGGTGTGTAGCACGCCCTGGGTCAGGGCGCTGCGTTTGCATTCATCGACGCTGGACAGCTCGCGTGGCCGCCGGGCCGACGCGCAGCTGGTCGTACCTCAATGCACCAGCATGCCGGTCAGCCAGTAGGCCTGCGCCAAGGTGATCAGGCCCACGAAGGTGGCGAAGATCAGGCTGTGCTTGAGGGTGAAGCGGAACAGGTCGGATTCCTTGCCGACCATGCCGGTCGCGGCGCAGGCCACGGCGATCGATTGCGGCGAGATCATCTTGCCGGTCACGCCGCCGCTGGTGTTGGCCGCCACCAGCAGGGTGTCGTTGACGCCGATCTGGTGTGCCGTGGTGGCTTGCAACGAGCCGAACAGGGCATTGGAGGAGGTGTCCGAGCCGGTCAGGAACACGCCCAGCCAGCCCAGGAATGGCGAGAAGAACGGGAAGGCGGCGCCGGTGCCGGCCAGTACCAGGGCCAGGGTGGTCGACATGCCCGAGTAATTGGTGACGAAGGCGAACGCCAGCACCATGCCGATGGACAGGATGGGCCAGCGCAGCTCGTAGAAGGTTTCCTTCAAAGTGGTCAGACCATTTCTGAAGTCGATCTTCAGCACCAGCATCGACAGGACGGCAGAGAAGAAGATCGCGGTGCCGGTCGCCGAGATCGGGTCGAGCTTGAATACCGCAGCGATCGGCGTCGGGTTGCGACGATGGGGGCGACCTTGACCACCAGCTGATCCAGGTGCGGGATCGGCAGCATGAACACCAGGTGATCCAGGGCGCCGCCCGGGGCGAACAGCGCCTTGAAGGGTTTCAGCGTCCACAGGGTGACCATGGCGGTGAGGATCAGGAAGGGCGACCAGGCCTTGAGGATCTGCGCGAAGCTGTAGGGCGACGGCGTGGTGCTGCGCACGCCACCGAAACCGCCGGTCACGGCCGCGCCACCAGCGGTGCCGGCGATCTGGCTGGCAGCGGCGCGCTTGGGCTGCCATACCTTGAGAAACAGGGTCAGGCATACCAGGCTGACCAGTGCCGAAGTGATGTCCGGCAGTTCCGGGCCGATGTAGTTGGAGGTGTAGTACTGGGTGATGGCGAAGCTCACCCCGGCCACCAGCGCCGCCGGCCAGGTTTCCCGGATGCCTTTCCAGCCATCCATCATCGCCACCAGCCAGAACGGCACGATGACCGACAGGATGGGCAACTGCCGACCGGTCATGGCGCCGATCTTGAAAGCATCGATGCCGGTGACCTGACCGGCGACGATGATCGGGATGCCCAGGGCGCCGAAGGCCACCGGGGCGGTATTGGCGATCAGGCACAGGCCGGCGGCGTACAGCGGGTTGAACCCCAGGCCGACGAGCAGGGCGGCGGTGATCGCCACCGGCGCGCCGAAGCCTGCCGCGCCTTCCAGGAAGGCGCCGAACGAGAAGCCGATCAGCAGCACCTGCAGGCGCTGGTCATCGGTGATCGACAGCACCGAGCTGCGGATGACCTCGAACTGGCCGCTCTTGACGGTCAGTTTGTACAGAAACACTGCCGCCACGATGATCCAGGCGATTGGCCAGAGGCCGTAGGCGAAGCCGTAGCCGGCGGCGGCCAGGGCCATGTCCACCGGCATGCCGAAGGCGGCGATGGCGATGATGATCGACAGCGCCAGGGTGATGCTGCCCGCCACATGGCCCTTGAGGCGGAATACGGCGAGGGCGAGGAAGAAGAAGACGATGGGGATCACGGCCGCCAGCGCGGACAGGCCAAGGCTGCCGAGCGGGGTGTAGAACTGTTGCCATGTTTGCATGGGAAGGCTCGCTGATTGTTGTTGGTATCGCCTGATCGCGAGCTGCTGGTGATTCACCGAATGCAGAGCAGTTTTGCGAACGGGTTGTTATTATTGGTAAGACCAATTTACAAGTGGCGAGCGCCAGAATAATTTCTTTTGCTCGGGTGCGTCAATTTGCACCGTTGCGACTTTGGTCGCAGTGCCTGCTGAAGGGGGCTGCGCTTGTGGCGCCAGATGCCACTGGGTAGGCTGCACGGATTTTCGGTAGCCGGGCGATCCGGCGCCGTTTGCGGGGGTTGTGGAGTGTTGAAGCAATGAACTTTGGTCCGCTGCGACAGAGGCGGCTGTCAGACGATATCGTCGAGCGCCTCGAGGCCATGATCCTCGAAGGCACGCTCAAGGCTGGCGAGCGCCTGCCGGCCGAACGGGTACTCGCCGAGCAGTTCGGCGTGTCGCGTCCGTCGCTGCGTGAAGCCATCCAGAAACTGGCGGCCAAAGGCCTGCTGAGCAGCCGCCAGGGTGGCGGCACCTATGTGTGCGAGAGCCTGGGCTCGACCTTCAGTGACCCGCTGATGCACCTGCTGGAAAGCAATGCCGACGCGCAGCGCGATCTGCTCGAGTTCCGGCATACCCTGGAAGGGTCCTGCGCCTATTACGCGGCGCTGCGTGCCACCGATGTGGATCGCCAGCGCCTGAGCGAGGCGTTCGAGCGTCTGCAGGATTGCTACGGTCGTGCCGGCGAGGTGACGCGGGCGGAGGAGGGGGCGGCGGATGCCAGTTTCCACCTGGCCATCGCCGAGGCCAGTCACAACGCCGTGCTGTTGCACACCATTCGCGGCTTGTTCGACCTGCTCAAGCGCAACGTGGTCACCAATATCGGCGGCATGTATGCGTTGCGCGGCGAGACCCGCGGCATGCTCAACGCCCAGCATCGCGCCTTGTACGAGGCGATCATGCAGGGGCGTGCCGAAGATGCCCGAACGCTGTCCAACCAGCACATCGATTACGTGCAGGAAGTCCTGGCTGACGTGGTTCGGCAGGAAGCCCGCGAGCAGCGCGCGCAAAGGCGCCAGGGGCTGTAGGCAGTCGGTTGGGGCGCCCGGAGCGGCGAGATGGAGCTGGGTAGAAGGTGCTGCGGTTCGTCATCGAACCGCAGCGTTACTCGTCCTTGCCCTTGCTGCGCATGGCGCGCTGCACTTCGCGATCGGCGTCGCGCTCTTTCTCGGTGTGGCGCTTGTCGAAGTCCTTCTTGCCCTTGGCCAGGGCGATCTCGCACTTCACCAGATGCTGTTTCCAGTACAGCGACAGCGCCACGCAGGTGTGACCCTTCTGCTGTACGGCGCCGAACAGCTTTTCCAGCTCGCGGCGATTGAGCAGCAGCTTGCGCGTGCGCGTCGGGTCGGCGATGACGTGGGTGCTGGCGGTCTTCAGCGGCGTGATGTGGCAGCCCATCAGCCAGGCTTCGTCGTCCTTGAGCAGGACGTAGCTGTCGACCAGCTGGGCCTTGCCGGCACGCAGGCTCTTCACTTCCCAGCCGGCCAGCGCCAGGCCGGCCTCGAAGCGGGACTCCACGAAATAGTCGTGCATCGCCTTCTTGTTCTGGGCGATGCTGCCTTGCGGATGTTTCTTTTGTTTAGCCATAGGCGGCGCATTATAGGGAGTCCGGTGACGGCGCGCCATGCATGCCTGCTAAAAGCCCTGCGGCAGCCGTGCGCTTGAGCCCTCGGGGCGAATCCCCGACAATATCGGGATACTCGCTTCGGGTTGATGTCTGTCGTAAGAGGCATAAGCCCGCGATATCGCGCTGCTGCGATATCGCCAACCGTGGAAATTCAATTGTATGAGTACTCACATCCAGCGCTCGGCCTTGCTGCCGTATCCGGCCCAGGCTCTCTATGACCTGGTCAACGATGTCGAGCGCTATCCCGAGTTCCTGCCCTGGTGTGCGTCGAGCGCGGTCATCGAGGCCAGCGATACGCATATGCTCGCCAGCCTCGAAGTGGCCAAGGCCGGGCTGAGCCAGCGGTTCACCACGCGCAATGTGCTGGTGCCGGGGCAGTCGATCGAGCTGAACCTGGAAGACGGCCCGTTCGAGCACCTGCACGGCCAGTGGACGTTCAAGGCGCTGGGCGACAAGGCCTGCAAGATCAGCCTCGATCTGACCTTCGATTACGCCGGCCCCATCATGCGTGCCACCCTGGGGCCGCTGTTCAATCAGGCCGCCAATACCATGGTCGATGCCTTCTGCCAGCGGGCCAAGGAGCTCCATGGGCAGTGATCGGCTGTCGGTGGAGGTGGTGTTCGCCGCGCCTGACCGGCAGGTGCTGGTCACCCTGCAATTGCCTGCCAACGCCACGGTACGCCAGGCAGCCCTGCAGTCCGGGCTGCAGGCCTATTTCCCGGAGTTGAATCTGGCCGAGGCGCCACTTGGCCTGTTCGGCAAGGTGGTGGCATCGCCCGATACGCAGCCGCTCGAAGAGGGTGATCGGGTGGAGATCTACCGGCCGTTGCTGGCCGACCCCAAGGAGGTGCGCAAGCGTCGCGCGGCTCAGGCGGCTGAGCGGGCGAAGCAGCAGGGGAGCGCGAACCGGCGTTAGCTTGCGGTTTTACAGGCTGCAATGAAAAAGCCCCGGCATTGCCGGGGCTTTTCGTTGGGAGCTTACTGAGGCGAGGTTTCCAGCGGCTCCGGGGTCGGTACCGGTACGGTTTCGACGTTGTCGACGTCGCGCTGGATCTGCTCGAGCAGCGAGCCCGGTGCGGCCGGCTCTTCCTGCTGCTGGGTAGGCGCCTGCTGCGGGGAACCGTCGCGGCCGAGGATCTGTTCATCGCGGCTGGTGCCGGGCATGAAGTCGCCGGACAGACCTACCAGTTGATCGTTGCCATCGAAATTGAGCGTCACGCGCTCCTGCTGACGCTGGCTGCCGCCGGCCTGCATGCTGTACAGGTAGTCCCAGCGATTGGCGTGGAAAGTGTCCGTTATCAGCGGGTTGCCCATGATAAACCGTACTTGGCGCCGGGTCATTCCAGGACGCAACTGGTCTATCATATCCTGCGTGACGACATTGCCCTGTTGGATGTCGATTTTATAAACCCCGGGGAATGAGCAGCCGGCGAGTGCGATGAGCCCCATGAAGGTGAGGCTGGTCAGCAGGAGTCTGGTTTTTTGCATCGGTGGGCGTCTTCCACTATCTTGGCTGGGCAACGTAAACCCCGATCATACCCGCAATAAGGGAAGCTGCGAAGCGCTTCCGCGAGAAAGCAGACCATGGTTGAAAATAGCGAACTGCGCAAAGCTGGCCTGAAAGTAACCCTGCCACGGGTCAAAATCCTGCAGATGCTCGACTCTGCCGAGCAGCGTCACATGAGTGCAGAGGATGTCTACAAGTCGCTGATGGATGCGGGCGAGGATGTCGGTCTGGCAACCGTTTACCGCGTTCTGACCCAGTTCGAGGCGGCTGGCCTGGTGGTGCGCCACAACTTCGATGGCGGCCACGCCGTGTTCGAACTGGCCGACGGCGGCCACCACGACCATATGGTGTGCGTGGATACCGGCGACGTGATCGAATTCTTCGATGCCGAGATCGAGAAGCGCCAGAAGGAAATCGTCCGCGAGCACGGTTTCGAGCTGGTGGATCACAATCTGGTGCTCTACGTCCGCCGTACCGCCAAGTAAGCGTATCGGTTGACTGGAAAAGGCGACTCAGGTCGCCTTTTTTCATGCCCGACGGAAAATGATTTCTGCAGGTTTCTGCTGATCAGCTATGCGCGTTGCTGACCAGTTTGCGGGCGTGGGCCAGGGATTCATCGGTGAGGTCGATGCCGCCCAGCATGCGCGCGACCTCCTCGATGCGCTGGGCCTCGCCCAGCTTGCTGACCGCCGTGCGGGTGGCGTTGCTGCCCCGTACCTTGTGCACGAACAGGTGCTGGTGGCCTTGTGCGGCGACCTGGGGCAGGTGGGTCACGGTCAGCACCTGGCCGCGTTCGCCCAGGCGGCGCAGCAGTTGCCCTACCACTTCGGCGGTGGGGCCGCCGATACCCACATCCACTTCGTCGAACACCAGGGTCGGCACCCGCGAGGTCTGTGCGGTAATCACCTGAATGGCCAGGCTGATGCGCGACAGTTCACCGCCCGAGGCGACCTTGGCCAGTGCCTTGATCGGTTGCCCCGGGTTGGCGCTGACCAGGAACTCGACCTGCTCCAGACCGTTGGCGTTCGGCTCGCTGCCATCGATGGGCTGCAGCTGAATGCTGAAGCGCCCACCCGGCATGCCCAGGGTCTGCATTTCCTTTTCCACGGCCTTGCCCAGCTTACCGGCGGCCTTCTGCCGCTTGCTGCTGAGTTCGGCGGCCTTTTCCTGATAGTGACGGCCGTAGGCAGCAAGCTCCTCGCCCAGGCGCTCGGCGGCCTGGTCATCGGCATTCAGGCCTTCCAGTTCGTCGAACAGCTGCTGCTGCATCGCAGGCAGTTCGCTGGGCTGGATGCGGTGCTTGCGGGCCAGGGTGTAGATGGTGTCCAGGCGTTCTTCGAGTTGCTGCTGGCGCTCGGGGTCGGCGTCGAAGTGGTCGAGAAAACGGTTGAGTTCGCCCATCGCCTCCTCGATCTGGATCTGGGCGCTGGCCAGCAGGTTGGTGGCTTCGTTCAGGGCGCCCGGCTGGCCCTGCAGGCTGCCGAGGCGGTTGAGGCTGGCGGTGAGCACCGACAGCACGTTGCCGGCATCGCTCTCGCTGCACTGATCGATGACCTGGCGGCAGGCGCTGAGCAGGCTTTCGGCGTTGGTCAGGGCCTTGTGATCCTGTTCCAGCTGCTCCAGCTCGTTGTCGCCCAGGCCGAGGTTTTCCAGTTCTTCGAGCTGGTAGCTGAGCAACTGGTGGCGGGCGCGCTGCTCGTCGCCCTGGGAGGTCACGCGCTCGAGCTCGCTGCGGGTCTGCTTCCAGCGTTGCGCGGCCAGTTGCACCTGGCGGGCCAGCTCCTGAGCGCCGGCGTATTCGTCGAGCAGGCGGCGATGGGTGTCGGTCTTGAGCAGCGACTGGTGTTCGTGCTGGCTGTGAATGTCGATCAGCAGTTCACCCAGTGCCTTGAGGTCGCCCAGCGGGCAGGGCGTGCCGTTGATGTAACCGCGCGAGCGACCTTCGGCGGTGATCACCCGGCGCAGGATGCACGGGCCGTCATTGTTCAGGTCGCGCTCGGCGAGCCAGGCGTGGGCTTCGGGAATGTCGCCCAGGTCGAAGCTGGCGAGGATGTCGGCCTTGTCGGCACCGGGGCGTACCACGCCGCTGTCGGCGCGATCGCCCAGGGTCAGGCCGAGGGCGTCGAGCATGATCGACTTGCCGGCGCCCGTTTCGCCGCTGATGACGCTCATGCCTCGATCCAGTTCCAGATCCAGGTGTTCGACGATGGCGTAATTATGAACGGACAGGTGCACCAGCATGGCGAGGCCTCTCAGGGTTTGTCTGGTTATTTATACAGTGGTTTGCGATGGGGTGGCAAGACGCTGACGACTGGCTGCCGGAAAGTGCTGGTAGCCCTTGAAACCCTACAGATCGTCCTTATATAGCCGGCAGACGCGCGAGTTGAGGCTCGTCGAATCATTTAGAGGAGAAATGCATGGCTGACGAACAGAACCTGGATCCGCAGACTTCCGAAGCGCAAGCGAACGACGCGGCGCCGAGCGAAGACCTGGCTGCTCGCGTGCAAGCGCTGGAAGAGCAACTGGCGGCTGCGCAGGATCAGTCGCTGCGCATGGCTGCCGATCTGCAGAACGTGCGCCGTCGCGCTGAGCAGGATGTCGAGAAGGCGCACAAGTTCGCCCTCGAGAAATTTGCCAATGACCTGTTGCCGGTGGTCGACAGCCTGGAGCGTGGTCTCGAGCTGTCGAGTGCCGATGACGATTCGATCAAGGCGGTGCGTGAGGGCATGGAGCTGACGCTCAAGCTGCTGCTCGACACCCTCAAGCGTCACCAGCTGGAAGCCATCGACCCCCATGGTGCGCCGTTCAACCCGGAGCACCACCAGGCGATGGCCATGCAGGAGAGCACCAACGTCGAGCCCAACAGCGTGCTCAAGGTGTTCCAGAAGGGCTACCTGCTCAACGGTCGCCTGCTGCGCCCGGCCATGGTCGTGGTCAGCAAGGCACCGGCCGAAACGCCGCCATCAATCGATGAGCAGGCTTGAAATCGGCGGGCTCAGCCCCATTTAGTAAGTCAAGCGTATTAGTGCTACCGCAGCGGTCACGACAACGCTGCGGATATATCAAAGTTTCGGGAGAGTGAAATGGGCAAAATCATCGGTATCGACCTGGGGACCACCAACTCCTGCGTCTCCATTCTTGAAAACGGTAACGTCAAGGTCATCGAGAACGCCGAAGGCGCACGTACCACGCCGTCGATCATCGCGTACGCCAACGATGGCGAGATCCTGGTCGGCCAGTCCGCCAAGCGTCAGGCGGTGACCAACCCGCACAACACCCTGTACGCGGTGAAGCGTCTGATCGGCCGTCGTTTCGACGAAGACGTCGTGCAGAAAGACATCCAGATGGTGCCGTACAAGATCTCCAAGGCCGACAATGGCGACGCCTGGGTGGAAGTGAACGGCCAGAAGATGGCGCCGCCGCAGATCTCGGCTGAAATCCTCAAGAAGATGAAGAAGACCGCCGAAGATTACCTCGGCGAGTCCGTGACCGAGGCGGTGATCACCGTTCCGGCCTACTTCAACGACAGCCAGCGTCAGGCTACCAAGGACGCCGGTCGCATCGCCGGTCTGGACGTCAAGCGCATCATCAACGAGCCGACCGCGGCGGCGCTGGCCTACGGCATGGACAAGGCCAAGGGCGACCACACGGTGATCGTCTATGACCTGGGCGGCGGTACCTTCGACGTGTCGGTGATCGAGATCGCCGAAGTCGACGGCGAGCACCAGTTCGAAGTGCTGGCCACCAACGGTGACACCTTCCTCGGCGGCGAGGACTTCGACATTCGTCTGATCGACTACCTCGTCGACGAATTCAAGAAAGAAACCGGCATGAACCTCAAGGGCGACCCGCTGGCCATGCAGCGCCTCAAGGAAGCTGCCGAGAAGGCCAAGATCGAGCTGTCCTCCAGCCAGCAGACCGACGTCAACCTGCCGTACATCACGGCGGATGCGACCGGTCCCAAGCACCTGAACGTGAAGATCTCCCGTTCCAAGCTGGAGTCGCTGGTCGAGGACCTGGTGCAGCGCACCATCGAGCCTTGCCGCATCGCGCTGAAGGACGCTGGTATCGACGTCGGCGCCATCAACGACGTGATCCTGGTCGGTGGCCAGACCCGTATGCCGCTGGTGCAGAAGACCGTTGCCGACTTCTTCGGCAAGGATGCCCGCAAGGACGTCAACCCGGACGAAGCCGTGGCCATGGGTGCTGCTATTCAGGGTGCGGTACTGGCTGGTGACGTCAAGGACGTGCTGCTGCTCGACGTGTCCCCGCTGACCCTGGGTATCGAAACCATGGGTGGCGTGATGACGCCGCTGATCGAGAAGAACACCACCATCCCGACCAAGAAGTCGCAGGTGTTCTCCACGGCCGACGACAACCAGAGCGCGGTGACCATCCACGTGCTGCAGGGCGAGCGCAAGCAGGCGGGGCAGAACAAGTCCCTGGGCAAGTTCGACCTGGCCGAGATTCCGCCGGCTCCGCGTGGCGTACCGCAGATCGAGGTGACCTTCGACATCGACGCCAACGGTATCCTGCACGTGTCCGCCAAGGACAAGGCCACCGGCAAGCAGCAGTCGATCGTGATCAAGGCCAACTCCGGTCTGTCCGATGACGAGATCGAGCGCATGGTGCGTGACGCCGAGGCCAATGCCGAGGAAGACCGCAAGTTCGAAGAGCTGGCTGGCGCGCGCAACCAGGGTGACCAACTGGTACATGCGACCCGCAAGATGCTCACCGAAGCCGGCGACAAGGCCACTGCCGAAGAGAAGGCTGCCATCGAAACCGCTCTGGGCGAGCTGGAAGTTGCCGTGAAGGGCGACGACAAGGCGGCCATCGAGGCGAAGATGAACGCGCTGTCCGAAGCCACCACGCCGCTGGCGCAGAAGATGTACGCCGAGCAGCCGCAGCCAGGCGCTGCCGGCGCCGGTGCGGCGGATGCTGGCGAAACCAAGGGCTCTGCCGACGATGTGGTCGACGCCGAGTTCGAGGAAGTCAAGGACAACAAGTAAGCCCCGGCTTGCCTGTGTTGCGCCCTGCCGCACTGCGGTGTGACAGGGCGATCCGCCGCGCGGGGGCTTGCTCCCGCGTTGGCGTGTCTGGACGGTAAGAATTTTGAGAGTGCTAGAAACCCATGTCTAAACGTGACTACTACGAAGTGCTCGGGGTCGAGCGCGGTGCCAGCGAGGCGGAGCTGAAAAAGGCTTACCGTCGCCTGGCGATGAAGCATCACCCCGATCGCAACCCCGGCGACAAGGCGGCCGAAGAAGCCTTCAAGGAAGCCAACGAGGCTTACGAAGTGCTGTCCGACGCCGGCAAGCGCAGCGCCTACGATCAGTACGGTCATGCAGGCGTCGACCCACAGATGGGCGGCGGTGGCGGCTTTGGGGGTGGCGGCGCGAATTTCTCCGATATCTTCGGCGACGTGTTCAGCGATTTCTTCGGCGGCCAGCGTGGCGGTCAGCGCGGCGGTGCGCAGCGCGGCAGCGACCTGCGTTACACCCTGGAGCTGGATCTCGAAGAGGCGGTACGTGGCACCACGGTGACCATTCGCGTGCCGACCCTGGTCAACTGCAAGACCTGCGACGGCTCGGGCGCCAAGAAGGGCACCAGCCCGGTGACCTGTACCACCTGTGGCGGCATCGGTCAGGTGCGCATGCAGCAGGGCTTCTTCTCGGTGCAGCAGACCTGCCCGCGGTGCCACGGCAGCGGCAAGATGATCACCGACCCCTGCGGCTCCTGCCATGGCCATGGCCGGGTCGAAGAGCACAAGACCCTGTCGGTCAAGGTGCCGGCCGGTGTCGATACCGGCGACCGCATCCGCCTGTCCGGTGAGGGCGAGGCGGGCACCCTGGGCGGCCCGGCAGGCGACCTGTACGTGGTGGTCAACGTGCGCGAGCACGCGATCTTCCAGCGTGACGGCAAGCACCTGTACTGCGAAGTGCCGATCAGCTTTGCCGATGCGGCCCTGGGCGGCGAGCTGGAAGTGCCGACCCTCGATGGTCGGGTCAAGCTGAAGATTCCGGAAGGCACCCAGACCGGCAAGCTGTTCCGTCTGCGTGGCAAGGGCGTCGCCCCGGTGCGCGGCGGTGGTGCGGGCGATCTGATGTGCAAGGTGGCGGTGGAAACCCCGGTCAACCTGGATCGTCGCCAGCGCGAGCTGCTCGAAGAATTCCGTCAGTCCCTGGCGGGCAACAGCTCCAACTCGCCCAAGGCCAATGGCTGGTTCGAAGGCGTGAAGCGCTTCTTCGGCGACCTTTAATGCGGTAATGCACGGCGAGCAGCGGGCAATGGCCGGCTGCTCGCCGTTTGTACTTTGGAGTTATGCATATGCGTATTGCAGTCACGGGCGCCGCCGGGCGCATGGGCAAGAACCTGATCGAAGCCGTTCACCAGGCCGATGGCGTGGTGCTCGGCGCCGCCGTGGCGCGCCCGACCAGCACGCTGCTCGGGGCCGATGCCGGTGAGCTGGCCGGTGTCGGCAAGCTGGGGGTGGCGTTGTCCGGCAGCCTGGAGAGCGTGCTCGACGGGTTCGACGTGCTGATCGACTTCACCCATCCCTCGGTGACCCTCGAGAATCTGGAAACCTGCCGCCGCGCCGGCAAGGCCATGGTGATCGGCACCACCGGCTTCAGCGCCGTGGAAAAGCAGCTGCTGGTCGAGGCCGGCAGGGAGATTCCCATCGTCTTCGCCGCCAACTTCAGCGTGGGCGTGAACCTCTGCCTGAAGCTGCTCGACACCGCCGCCCGGGTGCTGGGCGACGATGTGGATATCGAAGTGCTCGAGGCCCATCACCGCCACAAGGTCGATGCGCCTTCGGGAACCGCCCTGCGCATGGGCGAGGTGGTGGCCAATGCCCTGGGGCGCGACCTTGAAAAGGTCGCGGTCTATGGGCGCGAAGGGCAGACCGGTGCCCGGCAGCGTGAAACCATCGGTTTTGCCACGGTGCGTGCCGGCGACGTGGTCGGTGATCACACCGTGCTGTTCGCCGCCGATGGCGAGCGCGTGGAAATCACCCACAAGGCGTCCAGCCGCATGACCTTCGCCAAGGGCGCAGTGCGTGCCGCGTCCTGGCTGCAGGGGCGCTCGCCACAGCTCTACGACATGCAGAACGTACTGGGCCTGAAATGACTTGATCCGAGGGCGCCAATGGCGCCCTCGGTCATCATGACGGGTGGCCGTGGATCGGATTTCAGGTTTTTGCCGCTGAACGCCTTTCGAAAAAAGCGCTTTTCCTGTAAGCTTTTCGCTTTAGTGTGTCCACTAAAAGTTGCGCAGAATGAATCAAACAAAAAAGCGGGATGACCTTCACACGTCATCCCGCTTTTTTACAATCTGCGTTTGCTCCACGATCTACGGGAGGTCTTCTTGAGTAAGCCAGCCATACTCGCCCTTGCTGACGGCAGCATTTTTCGCGGCGAGGCCATCGGGGCCGACGGCCAAACTGTCGGGGAGGTGGTGTTCAACACCGCCATGACCGGCTATCAGGAAATTCTTACCGATCCGTCTTATGCCCAGCAGATCGTTACCCTGACCTATCCACACATCGGCAACACCGGCACCACGCCGGAAGATGCCGAGTCGGATCGCGTCTGGGCTGCCGGCCTGATCATTCGCGACCTGCCGCTGATCGCCAGCAACTGGCGTAACAAGCAATCGCTGCCCGATTACCTCAAGGCAAACGGCACCGTCGCCATCGCCGGTATCGACACCCGTCGCCTGACCCGCATCCTGCGCGAGAAAGGCTCGCAGAACGGCTGCATCCTGGTCGGCGCAGATGCCACCGAGGAAAAGGCTCTCGAACTGGCGCGCGGCTTCCCGGGCCTGAAAGGCATGGACCTGGCCAAGGAAGTCTGCTGCACCGAGCGCTACGAATGGCGCTCCAGCGTGTGGAACCTGAAAGACGACAGCCACCCCGAGATCGCGGCCAGCGAGCTGCCTTATCACGTGGTCGCCTACGACTACGGCGTCAAGCTCAACATCCTGCGCATGCTGGTCGAGCGCGGCTGCCGCCTCACCGTGGTGCCGGCGCAGACCCCGGCCAGCGAAGTGCTGGCGCTCAATCCCGATGGTGTGTTCCTGTCCAACGGTCCTGGCGACCCCGAGCCGTGCGACTACGCCATCCAGGCGATCAAGGACGTTCTGGAAACCGACATCCCGGTATTCGGCATCTGCCTCGGCCACCAGCTGCTGGCCCTGGCCTCCGGCGCCAAGACCCTGAAAATGGGCCACGGCCACCACGGTGCCAACCACCCGGTACAGGATCTCGACACCGGCGTGGTGATGATCACCAGCCAGAACCACGGTTTCGCCGTGGACGAGAACAGCCTGCCGGGCAACCTGCGGCCGATCCACAAGTCGCTGTTCGACGGCACCCTGCAGGGCATCGAGCGTACCGACAAGGACGCCTTCAGCTTCCAGGGCCACCCCGAAGCCAGCCCGGGCCCCAATGATGTCGCCCCGCTGTTCGACCGCTTCATCGAAGCCATGGCCAAGCGCCGCTAAGCCCGCTGAGCAAAGAATTCGAGAGAGAACATGCCAAAACGTACAGACATCAAAAGTATCCTGATCCTCGGCGCCGGCCCCATCGTCATCGGCCAGGCGTGCGAGTTCGACTATTCCGGCGCCCAGGCCTGCAAGGCCCTGCGCGAGGAAGGTTTCCGCGTCATCCTGGTGAACTCCAACCCGGCCACCATCATGACCGACCCGGCCATGGCCGACGCCACCTACATCGAGCCGATCAAGTGGGCCACCGTGGCCAAGATCATCGAGAAGGAGCGCCCCGACGCCCTGCTGCCGACCATGGGCGGCCAGACCGCGCTGAACTGTGCGCTGGATCTGGAGCGTCACGGCGTGCTGGAGAAGTTCGGCGTCGAGATGATCGGTGCCAATGCCGACACCATCGACAAGGCCGAAGACCGCTCGCGCTTCGACAAGGCCATGAAGGACATCGGCCTGGCCTGCCCGGTCTCGGGTATCGCCCACAGCATGGAAGAAGCCTACGGCGTGCTGGAGAAGGTCGGCTTCCCGTGCATCATCCGTCCGAGCTTCACCATGGGCGGCACCGGCGGCGGCATCGCCTATAACCGTGAAGAGTTCGAGGAGATCTGCACCCGGGGTCTGGACCTGTCGCCGACCAACGAGCTGCTGATCGACGAGTCGCTGATCGGCTGGAAGGAATACGAGATGGAGGTGGTCCGCGACAAGAAGGACAACTGCATCATCGTCTGCTCCATCGAGAACTTCGACCCGATGGGCGTGCACACCGGTGACTCGATCACCGTGGCCCCGGCCCAGACCCTGACCGACAAGGAATACCAGATCCTGCGCAACGCCTCCCTGGCGGTGCTGCGCGAGATCGGCGTGGAAACCGGCGGCTCCAACGTGCAGTTCGGCATCTGCCCGAACACCGGGCGCATGGTGGTCATCGAGATGAACCCGCGGGTATCGCGCTCGTCGGCCCTGGCCTCCAAGGCCACCGGTTTCCCGATCGCCAAGATCGCCGCCAAGCTGGCCGTGGGTTACACCCTCGACGAGCTGCAGAACGACATCACCGGCGGTCGTACCCCGGCCTCGTTCGAGCCGGCCATCGATTACGTGGTGACCAAGATCCCGCGTTTCGCCTTCGAGAAATTCCCCAACGCCGACGCCCGCCTGACCACGCAGATGAAATCCGTCGGTGAGGTCATGGCCATTGGTCGCACCTTCCAGGAATCCCTGCACAAGGCGCTGCGCGGGCTGGAAGTCGGCGTCGCCGGCTTCGATCCGAAGCTCGATCCGGCTGACCCGGAAGCCGAAAGTACCCTCAAGCGCGAGCTGATCGTGCCGGGCGCCGACCGCATCTGGTACGTGGCCGACGCCTTCCGTGCCGGCAAGAGCGTCGAGGAAGTGTTCGAGCTGACCCGCATCGACGAATGGTTCCTGGTGCAGATCGAAGACCTGGTCAAGGACGAGCAGCGTATCCAGACCCTGGGCCTGTCGAGCATCGACCGCGACCTGATGTTCAGCCTCAAGCGCAAGGGCTTCTCCGATGCGCGCCTGGCCGCGCTGCTCGGCGTCACCGAGAAGAACCTGCGCAGCCACCGCCACAAGCTCAAGGTGCTGCCGGTCTACAAGCGCGTCGACACCTGCGCCGCCGAGTTCGCCACCGATACCGCCTACATGTACTCGACCTACGAGGAAGAGTGCGAGGCCAACGCCAGCGGCCGCGACAAGATCATGATCCTCGGCGGTGGCCCGAACCGCATCGGCCAGGGCATCGAGTTCGACTACTGCTGCGTACACGCCGCGCTGGCCATGCGGGAAGACGGCTACGAGACCATCATGGTCAACTGCAACCCGGAAACCGTCTCCACCGACTACGACACCTCCGATCGCCTGTACTTCGAGCCGGTGACCCTGGAAGACGTGCTGGAAATCGTCCGCGTCGAGCAGCCCAAGGGCGTGATCGTCCAGTACGGCGGCCAGACCCCGCTGAAGCTGTGCCGTGCCCTGGAAGAAGCCGGCGTGCCGATCATCGGCACCAGCCCGGACGCCATCGACCGTGCCGAAGACCGTGAGCGTTTCCAGCAGATGGTGCAGCGCCTCGGCCTGCGTCAGCCGGCCAACGCCACCGCGCGCAGCGAAGAGGAAGCGCTGACCCTGTCCAAGAACATCGGTTATCCGATGGTGGTGCGTCCGTCCTACGTACTGGGCGGCCGGGCGATGGAAATCGTCTACCAGGAAGAAGAACTCAAGCGCTACATGCGCGAAGCGGTGAAGGTGTCCAACGACAGCCCGGTACTGCTCGACCGTTTCCTCAACTGCGCCATCGAGGTGGACGTGGATGCGGTCAGCGACGGCGAAACCGTGGTGATCGGCGCCATCATGCAGCACATCGAGCAGGCCGGCGTGCACTCCGGTGACTCGGCGTGCTCGCTGCCGCCGTACTCGCTGCCGGCGCACATCCAGGACGAGATCCGCGACCAGGTCAAGAAGATGGCCCTGGAACTGGGCGTCATCGGCCTGATGAACGTGCAGATGGCCGTGCAGGGCGAGGACATCTACGTGATCGAGGTCAACCCGCGGGCCTCGCGTACCGTGCCGTTCGTGTCCAAGTGCATAGGCGAGTCGCTGGCCAAGGTCGCGGCCCGCGTGATGGCCGGCAAGACCCTGAGCGAGCTGGGCTTCACCCAGGAAATCATCCCGCCGTTCTTCAGCGTCAAGGAAGCGGTGTTCCCGTTCAACAAGTTCCCGGGCGTCGACCCGATCCTCGGCCCGGAAATGAAGTCCACCGGTGAGGTGATGGGCGTCGGTGACAGCTTCGGCGAAGCCTTCGCCAAGGCGCAGATGGGGGCCAGCGAGATCCTGCCGAATGCCGGCGTGGCCTTCATCAGCGTCCGTGAAGACGACAAGCCGGAAGCCATTCAGGTCGCTCGCGATCTGGTCGCCCTGGGCTTCGAGGTGGTCGCCACCGCCGGCACCGCCAAGGTGATCGAGGCCGCCGGCCTGCCGGTCCGTCGGGTGAACAAGGTGACCGAGGGTCGCCCGCACGTGGTCGACATGATCAAGAACGACGAAGTCACCCTGATCATCAATACCACCGAAGGCCGTCAGTCCATCGCGGACTCCTACTCCATCCGTCGTAACGCTCTGCAGCACAAGATCTACTGCACCACCACCATCGCGGCGGGGCAGGCGGTCTGCGAGGCGCTCAAGTTCGGTCCCGAGAAGACCGTGCGCCGTCTGCAGGATCTGCATGCAGGAATCAACGCATGAACAAGTACCCCATGACCGTCCAGGGCGCCCGCGCCCTGGAAGAAGAGCTGGCGCACCTGACCAAGGTGCGTCGCCCGGCGCTCAGCCAGGCGATCGCCGAAGCCCGTGAGCTGGGTGACCTCAAGGAAAACGCCGAATACCATGCCGCCCGCGAGGAGCAGGGCATGGTCGAGGCGCGCGTACGTGATATCGAGGGTCGCCTGCAGAATGCGGTGATCATCGACGTCACCACCATCGCCCATACCGGCAAGGTGATCTTCGGCACCACCGTGGAAATCGCCAACGTCGAGACCGACGAGAGCGTCACCTACCAGATCGTTGGCGAAGACGAAGCCGACATCAAGCAGGGCAAGCTTTCCGTGGGTTCGCCCATCGCCCGCGCCCTGGTGGGCAAGAGCGAAGGTGACGTGGTCGGCGTCAACACGCCCAGCGGCCTGGTCGAGTACGAGATTGTCGAAGTTCGCCACGTCTGATCGGTCGGCTGCGCGTGACAGCACAGCCAGCGCCTGGGTGCTGCTGCAGACCTTCTGGGTCGGCGGCATCTGGACGTTGCACTTTCTGGTGCTGCCGGGGCTGGCGAGTGTCGGCCTGGCGTCCTTGCTGATCGAGGAAGTGGCGCGCACCCTGGTGCCGCAGATGGTCGGCATCACGCTGGGCGCAGTGCTGCTGCAGGCTGTGCTGCTGGTGCGACGGTGTGGCGTGCCGGCGCTGTGGCGAGCGCGTAGCGGGCAGTTGCTGCTCGCGGTGCTGGTCGTCTCGCTGGCCTTTATGGTTTCGCTGGTGTACTGGCCGCAGGCGCTGCGCTGGCAGCTGTTCTGCTACCTGCTGCTGGCGTTCTTCGGGGTATTGCTGGTGTTGCAGCCCGTGCCTGGCAAGGCCATGGCAGCCGACCCGCAGGTCGGCTGAATACCTGAATCAGCCCTGGTAGCGGCTGATGTTGGACAGGTTGCGATTGGCCTTGGGGTTCTTGCGGTACAGCAGCGCCATCTTGCCGATGATCTGCGCCAGTTCGGCCCTGCTGGCCTTGCACAGTTCATCGATCACCGCCAGGCGGTCGTCGCGCTCGGTGACACGCACCTGGATCTTGATCAGCTCATGGTCGTTCAGCGCGCGCTCGAGCTCGGCCAGTACGCCTTCGGTAACACCGTTGTCGGCGACGATCAATACCGGTTTCAGGTGGTGGCCGATAGATTTGAACTGTTTCTTCTGCTCTTGAGTGAGCGGCATAATCTGAACCCTGCGTATTAATCTGGGAAAGCGGGCTATTTTAACCGAGCCGCCCGAGGCCCGCCCAGTTATTCATTCTGTTCTCTCGAGGTGTTGTGTGGCCCGTTCCAAGACCAGCCAGCGTTGGCTGAAAGAGCATTTCGACGATCCGTACGTCAAAATGGCGCAAAAGGACGGCTACCGTTCACGTGCCAGCTACAAGCTGTTGGAAGTGCAGGAGAAGGATCGCATCCTGCGCCCCGGCATGACCGTGGTCGACCTCGGCGCCGCGCCGGGTGGCTGGTCCCAGGTCACGAGCCGAGTGATCGGCGACAAGGGGCGACTGATCGCCTCCGACATCCTGGAGATGGACAGCATCCCGGACGTCACCTTCATTCAGGGCGACTTCACCGACGACGCGGTGTTCGCCCGGATTCTCGAGGCCATCGACAATAATCCCGTCGACCTTGTGATTTCCGATATGGCCCCCAATATGAGTGGGGTGAGGGCCGCCGATCAGCCGCGTGCCATGTACCTGTGCGAGCTGGCGCTGGATCTGGCCGGCCGGGTGCTCAAGCCCGGCGGCGACTTCCTGATCAAGATCTTCCAGGGCGAGGGTTTCGACGAGTACCACAAGGAGGTGCGCCGTCAGTTCGACAAGGTGCAGATGCGCAAACCCCTGTCGTCCCGTGATCGCTCCCGCGAGCAGTATTTGCTGGCCCGAGGCTTCAAGGGCCAAAGTGTCGAGTAAAACCAATGGCGTGGTTGTCAGTCCAAGCAAAGACGCGCATCGTAATGGGCAGATGTCTCATAAAGGGTTACAGACGGTGTCAGCCATGAGCGGGCGTTTGTAGTAAGTTAGATCGGTTTATAACTGGTCGTCATGCGAAGCACGCTTCGGCAAGGGGCCTGCTTCAGAGGGTAGCTAATTGAACGACATGGCAAAGAATCTGATCCTGTGGCTGATCATCGCCGCCGTCCTCGTCACGGTGATGAACAACTTCTCGAGCCCCAGCGAGACCAACAAGCTCAACTACTCGCAATTCATCGAGCAGGTGCAGAGCGGCGGGGTCAAGCGCGTCACCGTCGATGGCTACATCATCAGCGGCATGCGTTCCGACGGCTCCTCGTTCGAGACCGTGCGCCCGGCGATCCAGGACAATGGCCTGATCAAGGACCTGATGGACAACAACGTCGAGATCGTCGGCAAGCAGCCCGAGCAGCAGAGCATTTGGACCCAGCTGCTGGTCGCCAGCTTCCCGATTCTGGTGATCATCGCCGTGTTCATGTTCTTCATGCGCCAGATGCAGGGCGGCGCCGGCGGCAAGGGCGGGCCGATGAGCTTCGGCAAGTCCAAGGCGCGCCTGCTCTCCGAAGATCAGGTCAAGACCACCTTCGCCGACGTCGCCGGTTGCGACGAGGCCAAGGAAGAAGTCAGCGAGCTGGTCGAGTTCCTGCGCGATCCGGGCAAATTCCAGCGCCTGGGTGGCCGCATCCCCCGTGGCGTGCTGATGGTCGGCTCGCCGGGTACCGGTAAGACCCTGCTGGCCAAGGCGGTTGCCGGCGAAGCCAAGGTACCGTTCTTCACCATTTCCGGCTCCGACTTCGTCGAGATGTTCGTCGGTGTCGGCGCCTCCCGCGTGCGCGACATGTTCGAGCAGGCCAAGAAGCACGCGCCGTGCATCATCTTCATCGACGAGATCGACGCCGTCGGTCGCCACCGTGGCGCCGGCATGGGCGGCGGTCATGACGAGCGCGAACAGACCCTCAACCAGTTGCTGGTGGAGATGGATGGCTTCGAAATGAACGATGGCATCATCGTCATTGCCGCTACCAACCGTCCCGACGTGCTCGACCAGGCGCTGCTGCGTCCGGGCCGTTTCGACCGTCAGGTGGTCGTCGGCCTGCCGGACATCCGTGGCCGCGAGCAGATTCTCAACGTGCACATGCGCAAGATCCCCATGGGTGAAGACGTCAAGGCGGCGGTCATCGCCCGTGGTACGCCGGGCTTCTCCGGTGCCGACCTGGCCAACCTGGTCAACGAGGCCTCGCTGTTCGCCGCCCGGGCCGGCAAGCGCCTGGTGGAAATGAAGGAATTCGAGCTGGCCAAGGACAAGATCATGATGGGCGCCGAGCGCAAGACCATGGTCATGTCCGACAAGGAGAAGCTCAACACCGCCTATCACGAGGCCGGCCACGCCATCGTCGGTCGTCTGGTGCCCGAGCACGATCCGGTCTACAAGGTCACCATCATTCCCCGCGGCCGCGCCCTGGGCGTGACCATGTTCCTGCCCGAGGAAGATCGCTACAGCCTCAGCAAGCGTGCACTGACCAGTCAGATCTGCTCGCTGTACGGCGGCCGTATCGCCGAAGAGATGACCCTGGGCTTCGATGGCGTCACCACGGGGGCGTCCAACGACATCATGCGTGCCAGCCAGATCGCGCGCAACATGGTCACCAAGTGGGGTTTGTCCGAGAAGTTGGGTCCGCTGCTGTACGCCGAAGATGACGATCAGCCGTTCCTGCGGGGCGGTGGTGGCTCCTCCGGTGCCAGCGTATCGGGCGAAACGGCCAAGCTGATCGACTCCGAAGTGCGGGCGATCATCGACAACTGCTACAACACCGCCAAGCAGATCCTGACCGACAACCGCGACAAGCTCGACGCCATGGCCGAAGCGCTGATGAAATTCGAGACCATCGATATCGATCAGATCGACGACATCATGAGCGGCCGTACCGTGCGCGAGCCGAAGGACTGGACCGGCGGCGGCAACGATGCCGGCAAGCCATCTGCCAAGCCTGACGAAGCGGATCGTCCCGAGAAGCCCATCGGCGGTCCTGCTGCCGAGGTATAAAACCGTCACATGTCTCTAGTGCAAAAAAACAACCGGCTGCCCTGTGGCAGCCGGTTTCTTGATTTGGGCCATCCGCAAGTGATGGGCATCCTCAACGTCACCCCCGACTCCTTTTCCGATGGTGGTCGCTTCGCCTTGCGCGATGCGGCGTTGCGGCATGCCGAAGGCATGGTGCGCGCCGGCGCGACACTGATCGATATCGGCGGCGAGTCAACGCGCCCCGGTGCGGCCCCGGTGTCGGTGGCCGAAGAGCTGGAGCGTGTCGCGCCGATGGTGGAAGCGGTCGCTGCCGAGCTGGACGTGATCATTTCCGTGGATACCTCCACCCCCGAGGTGATGCGCGAGTCGGCTCGGCTCGGTGCCGGTATGATCAACGACGTGCGCTCGCTGCAGCGCGAGGGCGCCCTGCAGGCGGCTGCCGAGAGTGGTCTGCCGGTTTGCCTGATGCACATGCGTGGCGAACCCACGACCATGCAGCAAAGCCCCCGGTACGATGACGTGCTGGAAGCGGTGGCCGACTTTCTGCGCGAGCGCCTGGCGGTCTGCGAGGCGGCCGGCATCGCGGCGCAGCGTATCGTGCTCGATCCGGGTTTCGGCTTCGCCAAGACGCTGGAGCATAATCTCAGCCTGTTCAGGCGCATGCCGGCGCTGCAGGCTTTTGGTCTGCCGCTGCTGGTCGGCGTCTCGCGCAAGAGTATGATTGGCGCCGTGCTGGGCCGCGAAGTCGACGGTCGGCTGTACGGCAGCCTGGCCCTGGCGGCGTTGGCGGTCGCCAAGGGGGCGCATATCCTGCGGGTGCACGATGTGGCGGAAACCGTCGACGTGGTGCGCATGGTCGCTGCGGTCGAAGCGGCGCAGTAAACAGAAAAAGGGAGTTGTCGTTTTGAGTCGCAAGTATTTTGGCACCGACGGTATCCGTGGGCGCGTCGGTCAGTACCCCATTACCCCGGATTTCATGCTCAAGCTGGGCTGGGCCGCCGGCATGGCGTTTCGCAAGCAGGGCAAGTGCCGCATCCTGATTGGCAAGGACACGCGTATCTCCGGCTACATGTTCGAGTCGGCACTGGAGGCTGGGCTCTCTGCGGCCGGTGCTGACGTCATGCTGCTGGGGCCTATGCCGACGCCGGCGATCGCCTACCTGACGCGCACCTTCCATGCCGAGGCGGGTATCGTCATCAGCGCCTCGCACAACCCGCACCACGACAACGGCATCAAGTTCTTCTCGGGGCAGGGCACCAAGCTGCCCGATGAAGTCGAGCTGATGATCGAGGAACTGCTCGACGCGCCGATGACCGTGGTCGAGTCCGAGCAGCTCGGCAAGGTGTCGCGTATCAACGACGCCGCGGGTCGCTATATCGAGTTCTGCAAGAGCAGCGTGCCGACCAGTACCGACTTCTCCGGCCTGAAAATCGTGCTCGACTGCGCCCACGGCGCGGCCTACAAGGTGGCGCCGGCGGTATTCCAGGAGCTGGGTGCCGAGGTGTCGGTGCTGTCGGCCCAGCCCAACGGGCTGAATATCAACGCCGATTGCGGCTCCACCCATATCGAGAACCTGCAGGCCGAAGTCACGGCGCGCCATGCCGACCTGGGTATCGCCTTCGACGGCGATGCCGATCGGGTGTTGATGGTCGACCATACCGGTGCGGTGGTGGATGGTGACGAGCTGCTGTTCATCATCGCCCGCGATCTGCAGGCCCGCGGCAAGCTGCAGGGCGGCGTGGTCGGCACGCTGATGAGCAACCTGGGTCTGGAGCTCGCGCTCAAGGAACTGGACATCCCCTTCGTGCGCGCCAATGTCGGCGACCGTTACGTGATCGCCGAGCTGCTCGAACGTGGCTGGCAGGTGGGCGGAGAAAATTCCGGGCACCTGGTGTGCTTCCAGCACGTGACGACCGGTGATGCCATCGTCGCCGCGCTGCAGGTGCTGCTGGCCATTCGTCGCCGCGATCAGAGCCTGGCCGAAGCGCGCCAGGGGCTGCGCAAGTGCCCGCAAGTGTTGGTCAATGTGCGTTTCGGCGGAGGTATCGATCCGCTCAAGCATCCCGATGTACAGGCTGCCAGCGACAGCGTGACCCAGCGCATGGCCGGCCGCGGCCGCGTGCTGCTGCGCAAGTCCGGCACCGAGCCGCTGGTGCGGGTGATGGTCGAAGGCGAGGAGGAAACCCAGGTTCGCGCCTATGCCGATGAATTGGCTGAAATTGTCTCGCGCGTCTGTGCTTGATTCGGCTTGCCAGTCCCCAAGCGGTTGGGTAACATCTGCGCCCTCTTTGACCAACGAGGTAAAGCATGCGTCGCTCAATGGTTGCTGGTAACTGGAAAATGCACGGTACCCGCGCCAGTGTCGCAGAGCTGATCGATGGTCTGGGTCGGCAGGCGCTGCCTGCCGACGTCGAGGTTGCAGTGTTTCCTGTCAGCGTGCACCTCGGTCAGGTTGTCGAGGGGCTCGCTGGTCGTGCGGTGTCGGTAGGCGCCCAGGACTGTGCGGTCGAAGCCGGGCAGGGCGCATTGACTGGAGAAGTGTCGAGCGAGCAGCTGCGCGATGCGGGTTGCAGGCTGGTCTTGGTCGGTCATTCCGAGCGTCGCCTGATTCTGGGTGACAGCGATGAGCAGGTCGTGCGCAAGTTCGCGGCGGCTCAGTTCAACGGGCTGGTGCCGGTGCTGTGCGTCGGGGAGACCCTGGAGCAGCGCGAGGCGGGCGAAACCCTCAAGGTGGTTGCCGGTCAGCTCGACAGTGTGATCGAGGCGCTGGGTGTTGCGGTGCTGTCGAGTGCGGTGGTGGCGTACGAGCCGGTCTGGGCCATTGGCACCGGGCTGACGGCAACGCCTCAGCAGGCGCAGGATGTACATGCGGCAATTCGCGCGCAGGTCGCTGCGAAAGACCCGCAGGTGGCAAGTGGTTTGAGAATTCTTTATGGCGGCAGCGTCAAGGCCGCCAATGCAGCCGAGCTTTTCGGCATGCCTGATATCGATGGGGGGCTTGTGGGTGGAGCCTCTCTGAATTCGGATGAGTTCGGTGCGATCTGTCGCGCTGCAGGAAACTAAGAATATGCTGGAAACAGGCGTTGTAGTTCTTCATCTGCTGGCAGCGATCGGTGTGGTTGTGCTGGTTCTGCTGCAGCAGGGTAAAGGTGCCGATGCAGGTGCTTCGTTTGGTGCGGGTGCGTCCAATACCGTTTTCGGTAGTCAAGGAAGCACTACCTTTCTGAGCCGAGTTACTGCTATACTCGCCGCCAGTTTTTTCATTACCAGCTTGGGGTTAGCGTATTTTGCTAATCAAAAGTCTGATACACTGGGTCAGGCTGGTTTGCCAGATCCGGCAGTGATGGAAGTGCCGCAGGGCAACAAGCCTGCAGAAGATGTACCGGTGCTTGAGCAGCAACAGCAGGCGCCAACTTCGGGTGAGCAAGACGTACCTCAGGCTCCCGAAGCGCAGTAAGTGTCAAATTTGCCGAGGTGGTGGAATTGGTAGACACGCTACCTTGAGGTGGTAGTGGCCATAGGCTGTAGGGGTTCGAGTCCCCTTCTCGGTACCAATTGAACGGAACAGCCCGCTGCATGCGGGCTTTTCTGTATCTGGGGGTTGGTTGACCTGTATGGCGGTTCAGCCTTATAATCCGCTCCCAGTTTTAGCGCGGGGTGAACAGTCCGGTAGCTCGTCGGGCTCATAACCCGAAGGTCGTTGGCTCAAGTCCATCCCCCGCAGCCAGTTGTCACTGAGCCCCTTTCAAGGGGCTTTTTGTTAGCTGGCAGACAGATTTCCCGCCGTCTGGGCGGTCTTGTAGATGGGCGTTTCGCCCATTTTTTATTTGCACAGCATGCGCGAGGGGTTCAGGTGTCGAGCAAGCTAGAACAGTTGCAGGCCTTGGTGGCCCCGGTAGTCGAAGCGCTTGGCTACGAATGCTGGGGTATCGAGTTCCTGTCTCAGGGGCGGCATTCGCTGCTGCGTATCTACATCGATCATGCCGACGGCATTCTCATCGACGACTGCGAGAAGGTCAGCCGGCAGATCAGCGGCGTTCTCGACGTCGAGGATCCCATCAGTGCGGAGTACACCCTCGAGGTGTCGTCGCCCGGTATGGATCGGCCACTGTTCACGTTGGCCCAGTTCGCCAGTCACGTCGGCGAGCAGGTGAAAATCAAGTTGCGCTCACCGTTCGAAGGGCGCCGCAACTTTCAGGGTCTGCTCCGCGGTGTGGAGGAAGAGGACGTGGTGGTGCAGGTGGATGACCACGAGTTTCTTTTGCCGATCGATATGATCGACAAGGCCAACATTATCCCCCGATTTGATTGAGACACGGATCCTGCGGGATCGGAATGTGTCGATCCCAATGGATTGCGAAAGGCGAGGCGTACGATGAGCAAAGAAGTACTGCTGGTTGTTGAGTCGGTATCCAATGAAAAGGGCGTACCGGCCGCTGTGATTTTCGAGGCGCTGGAGTTGGCGCTGGCCACGGCGACCAAGAAACGTTTTGAAGATGAAGTCGAACTGCGGGTGGCGATCAACCGCCAGAGTGGTAGCTACGAGACCTTCCGCTGCTGGACCGTGGTCGACGAGGAAAACTTCGAGGATCCGGCGCACCAGGTAACGACTGACATGCCGCGTGCGGTCGAGGCCAACGCCAAGGTCGGCGATGTACTCGAGGAGAAGATCGAGTCCATCGAATTCGGGCGTATCGCTGCGCAGACCGCCAAGCAGGTCATCGTGCAGAAGGTGCGTGAAGCCGAGCGCGCCCAGGTCGTCGAAGCCTATCGCGAGCGCCTGGGTGAGATCATCGCCGGTACTGTCAAGAAGGTTACCCGCGACAACGTCATCGTCGACCTGGGCGCCAACGCCGAGGCTCTGCTGGCTCGCGAAGACATCATCCCGCGTGAGACCTTCCGTGTCGGCGTGCGCCTGCGTGCGCTGCTCAAGGAAATCCGCACCGAGAACCGCGGCCCTCAGCTGATCCTGTCGCGTACCGCGCCGGAAATGCTGATCGAGCTGTTCCGCATCGAGGTGCCGGAGATCGCCGAAGGCCTCATCGAAGTCAAGGCCGCCTCCCGTGACCCGGGTTCGCGCGCCAAGATCGCGGTACGTTCCAAGGACAAGCGCATCGACCCGCAAGGCGCCTGCATCGGCATGCGCGGCTCGCGCGTTCAGGCGGTTTCCGGCGAACTGGTCGGTGAGCGTGTGGATATCGTGCTGTGGGACGACAACCCGGCGCAGTTCGTCATCAACGCCATGTCGCCGGCTGAAGTCGCGGCGATCATCGTCGATGAGGATGCCCACGCCATGGACATCGCCGTTGGCGAGGACAACCTGGCCCAGGCCATCGGCCGTGGTGGTCAGAACGTGCGCCTGGCCAGTCAGTTGACCGGCTGGACGTTGAACGTGATGACCGAGGCGGACATCCAGGCCAAGCAGCAGGCCGAGACCGGCGATATCCTGCAGGGCTTCATCGACGAGCTGGAAGTCGACGAAGAACTGGCCCAGGTGCTGGTCGAAGAGGGCTTCACCAGCCTGGAAGAAATCGCCTACGTGCCGATGGAAGAGATGCTCAGCATCGACGGTTTCGACGAGGAAATCGTCAACGAACTGCGCTCTCGGGCGAAGGATCGTTTGCTGACCAAGGCCATCGCCACGGAAGAAAAACTGGCAGACGCCCAGCCAGCCGAAGACCTCCTCGAAGTCGAGGGTATGGACAAAGGCCTGGCGCAGGAACTGGCAGTACGCGGGGTGGTTACCCGTGAAGACCTGGCCGAGCAGTCGATCGACGACCTGCTCGACATCGACGGCATCGACGAAGAGCGTGCCGGCAAGCTGATCATGGCCGCCCGAGCCCATTGGTTCGAGTAAGTTTTACGGCCTGAGGAGAGAAGTGCATGACGCAAGTCACGGTGAAAGAACTGGCCCAAGTGGTCGACACACCGGTAGAGCGCCTGCTGCAGCAGATGCGAGAGGCGGGTTTGCCGCACAGCAGTGCCGAGCAAGTTGTCACCGATAACGAAAAGCAGGCCCTGCTTGCTCACCTGAAGAGCAGCCACGGCGACAAGAAAGCCGAGGAACCGCGCAAGATTACCTTGCAGCGCAAGACCACCAGCACCCTCAAGGTTGCGGGTAGCAAGACCATCAGCGTTGAAGTGCGCAAGAAGAAGACCTTCGTCAAGCGCAGCAACGAAGAGATCGAAGCCGAGAAACAGCGCGAGCTCGAAGAGCAGCGTGCTGCGGCCGAAGCTGCTCGCCTGAAGGCCGAGGAAGAAGCCAAGCGCCAGGCCGAAGAAGAGGCCAAGCGTCAGGCGGCTGCGGCGCCGGCCGAGCGTACTGCGCAAGCGGCTGCGGCCCCGGCCGTCGTCGACGCACCGGTTGCCCCGGCCGTTGACGAGCGCAAGAAGGAAGAGCCGCGCCGTCCGGACAAGAGCCGTAGCGACGAAGCCGATCGCCGTGGTGGCGAGCGCAAGACCACCCAGCACCGCCCGACCGTCAAGGAAAAGGCGCCTGCTCCGCGTGTCGCGCCGCGTACCATCGACGAAGAGAGCGATGGCTTCCGTCGCGGCGGTCGTGGCAAGTCCAAGCTCAAGAAGCGCAACCAGCATGGCTTCCAGGCTCCGGCCGGCCCGGTGGTGCGTGAAGTGTCGATCGGCGAGACCATCACCGTGGGCGAACTGGCCCAGCAGATGTCGGTGAAGGCTGCTGAAGTCATCAAGTTCATGTTCAAGATGGGCTCGCCTGCCACCATCAACCAGGTGCTGGATCAGGAGACCGCTCAGCTGGTCGCCGAAGAGCTGGGCCACAAGGTCAAGCTGGTCAGCGACAACGCGCTCGAAGAGCAGCTGGCCGAGTCCCTGAAGTTCGAAGGCGAGGCGATCTCCCGTGCGCCGGTAGTGACCGTCATGGGTCACGTCGACCATGGCAAGACCTCGCTGCTCGACTACATCCGTCGTGCCAAGGTGGCATCCGGCGAAGCCGGGGGCATCACCCAGCACATCGGTGCCTACCACGTGGAAACCGAGCGCGGCATGGTGACCTTCCTCGACACCCCGGGTCACGCGGCGTTCACCGCTATGCGTGCCCGTGGTGCCAAGGCCACCGACATCGTCATCCTCGTGGTGGCGGCCGACGACGGCGTGATGCCGCAGACCCAGGAAGCGGTGCAGCACGCGAAAGCGGCTGGCGTACCGATCGTGGTCGCGGTGAACAAGATCGACAAGCCCGATGCCAACCCGGACAACATCAAGAACGGCCTGGCCGCGCTCGACGTGATTCCGGAAGAGTGGGGCGGCGACGCACCGTACGTGCATGTGTCGGCCAAGATGGGTACCGGCGTGGACGAGCTGCTCGAAGCGGTTCTGCTGCAGGCCGAAGTCCTCGAACTCAAGGCCATGCCGTCGGCACCTGGTCGTGGTGTGGTCGTCGAATCGCGTCTGGACAAGGGCCGCGGCCCGGTGGCCACCGTGCTGGTTCAGGACGGTACGCTGCGCCAGGGCGACATGGTGCTGGTCGGCTCCAACTACGGCCGCATCCGCGCCATGCTGGACGAGAACGGCAAGCCTGTTAAGGAAGCCGGCCCGTCCATCCCGGTCGAGATTCTCGGCCTGGACGGCACACCGGAAGCCGGTGACGACATGACCGTCGTGGCCGACGAGAAGAAGGCCCGCGAGGTTGCGCTGTTCCGTCAGGGCAAGTTCCGCGAAGTGAAACTGGCACGTGCCCACGCTGGCAAGCTGGAAAACATCTTCGAAAGCATGGGCCAGGAAGAGAAGAAGACCCTCAACATCGTGCTCAAGTCCGATGTGCGGGGTTCTCTCGAGGCACTGCAGGGCTCGCTCAGCACCCTGGGCAACGACGAAGTGCAGGTGCGCGTGGTCGGTGGCGGCGTCGGTGGTATCACCGAGTCCGATGCCAACCTGGCCCTGGCGTCGAACGCCGTGCTGTTCGGCTTCAACGTCCGTGCTGACGCCGGTGCGCGCAAGATCGTCGAGGCCGAAGGCCTGGACATGCGCTACTACAACGTCATCTACGACATCATCGAGGACGTCAAGAAGGCGCTCACCGGTATGCTCGGCAGCGACGTTCGCGAGAACATCCTCGGCATCGCCGAAGTGCGCGACGTGTTCCGTTCGCCGAAGTTCGGTGCGGTCGCCGGTTGTATGGTGGTCGAGGGTACGGTCTACCGTAACCGCCCGATCCGCGTACTGCGTGACGACGTGGTGATCTTCGAAGGCGAGCTGGAGTCCTTGCGTCGCTTCAAGGACGACATGGCCGAAGTGCGTAACGGCATGGAGTGCGGTATCGCCGTGAAGAGCTACAACGACGTCAAGGTCGGCGACAAGATCGAAGTGTTCGAGAAAGTCCAGGTGGCTCGCAGCCTGTAATCGCGAGTCGCAACACGCAACGCCCGGCCCCGCATCTGCGCGGCCGGGCGTTTGCCGCTTTTGAGTCCGCTGCCTTTGCAGGCAGCGAGACGAGTGGAAGGTAGCAACGATGGCAAAAGACTACAGCCGTGCCCAGCGTATCGGCGACCAGATTCAACGCGAGTTGGCGCAGCTGATTCGTACCGAAGTCAAAGACCCGCGCCTGGGTGGCCTGGTCACCGTTACCGCGGTCGATGTCAGCCGTGACGCCAGCCATGCCAAGGTGTTCATCACCGTCATGGGCGCCGAGCCGCAGGAGGGTTCCGACCCCATCGCGCAGAGCCTCAAGGTGCTCAACGACGCCAGTGGTTTCCTGCGCATGCAGCTGGGCAAGGCGATGAAGCTGCGCAGCGTGCCGCACCTGCGTTTCCATTACGACGAAAGCATCGTGCGCGGTGCCCAGTTGTCGGCGCTGATCGAGCGTGCGGTGACCGAGGACAGCAAGCACGTCGACAGCGATACCGAGGCCAAGGAGTAAGCGCGTGGCCCAGGTTAAGCGTATTCGTCGCAAGGTCGACGGCATCATCCTGCTCGACAAGCCCAAGGGCTTCAGCTCCAACGCGGCGCTGCAGAAGGTGCGCTGGTTGCTCAATGCCGAGAAGGCCGGGCACACCGGCAGCCTCGATCCGCTGGCCACCGGCGTGCTGCCGCTGTGCTTCGGCGAGGCGACCAAGTTCTCCCAGTACCTGCTCGATGCCGACAAGGGCTACGAGACGGTCATGCAGCTGGGCGTCACCACCACCACGGCCGATGCCGAGGGTGAGGTGATCGAACGTCGCGAGGTGAATGTCGACGGCGCGGACATCGAGGCGCTGCTGCCGCGTTTTCGTGGTGACATCAGCCAGGTGCCGCCGATGTATTCGGCGCTCAAGCGCGACGGCCAGCCGCTGTACAAGCTTGCCCGTGCCGGAGAAGTAGTGGAGCGCGAGGCGCGTTCTGTTACTATTGCGCGCCTGGAGTTGCTGTCCTGCGCTGCCGACCGGGCGAGCCTGGCGGTGGATTGCAGCAAAGGCACCTATATCCGCACGCTGGTCGAGGATATCGGTCACCTGCTGGGCTGCGGCGCCCATGTCGCCGAGCTGCGTCGTACCAAGGCCGGCCCGTTCGACCTGGCGCAGAGTGTCAGCCTGGATGAATTGCTGCAGGCCCACGAAGAGGGTGGCAACGAAGCCGTCGATCGCTTCCTGCTGCCGGTGGACAGCGGGCTGGAGCATTGGCCGCTGCTGAGCTTCTCGGAGCACAGTGCGTTCTACTGGCTGCAAGGGCAGCCGGTTCGCGCCGCGGATGCGCCGAAGTTCGGCATGGTCCGGGTGCAAGATCACAATGCTCGCTTCATCGGTATCGGTGAAGTGAGCGAAGACGGGCGCATTGCGCCGCGTCGTCTGATTCGGTCCGCGTGACCGTGGCGAGCCGTTTCGGCGGCTCGTAACGAGGGTGGCTGTCAATAGGCACGGTCATACCTCCTTTTAAAACACGGGAAGCGATTCCCGGCCTATTGAGACTGTCCTTGCGACTGTCTCCAGATGAGAGGATGCCCACATGGCACTCAGCGTTGAAGAAAAAGCCCAGATCGTTAACGACTACAAGCAAGCCGAAGGCGATACCGGTAGCCCGGAAGTCCAGGTTGCTCTGCTGTCCGCCAACATCAACAAGCTGCAAGGCCACTTCAAGGCCAACGGCAAAGACCACCACTCGCGTCGTGGCCTGATCCGCATGGTCAACCAGCGCCGCAAGCTGCTGGACTACCTGAAGGGTAAGGACACCAGCCGTTACAGCGCCCTGATCGGTCGCCTGGGTCTGCGTCGCTAAGCAATGCTTAGTCGTCGTTGACCGCAAAAGCTGGAAGTGGGCTCGCCCCGCTTCCAGCTTTTGCGTTTATGCTCTACCCGTTTTTAGCAGCACCGAAGCCCTTTGCCGCTTCACCTCTGGACAGTGCCGGGCCGACTCCCGCAGCGATTGCCCACGAATTCGCAAGAACCGTTTCCCCCAAAGGCAACAGAGAGAAGGAAAACACCGTGAACCCGGTAATCAAGAAATTTCAATTCGGTCAGTCGACCGTCACCCTCGAGACTGGCCGTATCGCCCGTCAGGCTTCCGGCGCCGTGCTGGTCACCGTCGACAACGACGTCACCGTGCTGGTCACCGTGGTAGGCGCCAAGTCCGCCGACCCGAGCAAGGGCTTCTTCCCGCTGTCCGTGCACTACCAGGAAAAGACCTACGCAGCCGGCAAGATCCCTGGCGGCTTCTTCAAGCGTGAAGCGCGCCCGAGCGAGAAGGAAACCCTGACCTCGCGCCTGATCGATCGGCCGATCCGCCCGCTGTTCCCGGAAGGCTTCCAGAACGAAGTGCAGGTCATCTGCACCGTGGTCTCCACCAGCAAGAAGACCGATCCGGACATCGCCGCGATGATCGGTACCTCGGCTGCCCTGGCCATCTCCGGCATCCCGTTCGACGGCCCCATCGGTGCCGCCCGTGTTGCCTACCATCCCGAGACCGGCTACCTGCTGAACCCGAACTACGAGCAGCTCAAGGCGTCGAGCCTGGACATGGTCGTGGCCGGTACCAAAGACGCGGTACTGATGGTCGAATCCGAAGCCAAGGAACTGACCGAAGACCAGATGCTGGGCGCCGTGCTGTTCGCCCATGACGAATTCCAGGCCGTCATCCAGGCCGTTACCGAACTGGCCGCCGAAGCCGGCAAGCCGCGTTGGGACTGGCAGGCCGCTGCCGCCAACACCAGCCTGCTGGACGCCATCCGCGCCGAGTTCGGTGCCGCGATTTCCGACGCCTACACCATCATCATCAAGCAGGATCGCTATGCGCGCCTGGGCGAGCTGCGCGACCAGGTGGTTGCCAAGTTCTCCGGTGAGGAAGGCCAGCCGAGCGCCGGCGAAGTCAAAGACGCCTTCGGCGAAATCGAATACCGCACCGTGCGCGAGAACATCGTCAACGGCAAGCCGCGTATCGATGGCCGTGACACCCGTACCGTACGTGGCCTGAACATCGAAGTCGGGGTGCTGGACAAGACCCACGGCTCGGCCCTGTTCACCCGTGGCGAAACCCAGGCGCTGGTCGTGGCCACCCTCGGTACCGCCCGCGATGCGCAGTTGCTCGACACCCTCGAAGGCGAGAAGAAAGACCCCTTCATGCTGCACTACAACTTCCCGCCGTACTCGGTGGGTGAGTGTGGTCGCATGGGCGCCACCGGTCGTCGTGAAATCGGCCACGGCCGCCTGGCCCGTCGTGGCGTTGCCGCCATGCTGCCGAGCGCCGACGAGTTCCCGTACACCATCCGTATCGTCTCGGAGATCACCGAGTCCAACGGTTCGTCCTCCATGGCTTCCGTTTGCGGTGCTTCCCTGGCCCTGATGGACGCCGGTGTACCGATGAAGGCGCCGGTTGCCGGTATCGCCATGGGTCTGGTCAAGGAAGGCGAGAAATTCGCCGTGCTGACCGATATCCTCGGTGACGAAGACCACCTGGGCGACATGGACTTCAAGGTAGCCGGTACCGCCAATGGCGTCACCGCGCTGCAGATGGACATCAAGATCCAGGGCATCACCGAAGAGATCATGGAGATCGCCCTGAACCAGGCCCTGGAAGCGCGCCTGAACATCCTCGGCCAGATGAACCAGGTGATCGCCCAGTCGCGCAGCGAGCTGTCGGCCAACGCTCCGACCATGCTGGCGATGAAGATCGACCAGGACAAGATCCGTGACGTCATCGGCAAGGGCGGCGCCACCATCCGCGCCATCTGCGAAGAAACCAAGGCGTCGATCGACATCGAAGACGACGGCTCGATCAAGATCTTCGGCGAAACCAAGGAAGCCGCCGACGCCGCCAAGCAGCGCGTACTGGCGATCACCGCCGAGGCCGAGATCGGCAAGATCTACGTCGGCAAGGTCGAGCGTATCGTCGACTTCGGCGCCTTCGTCAACATCCTGCCGGGCAAGGACGGTCTGGTGCACATCTCCATGCTCAGCGATGCACGCGTGGAGAAGGTCACCGACATCCTCAAGGAAGGCCAGGAAGTGGAAGTGCTGGTGCTGGACGTGGACAACCGCGGCCGTATCAAGCTGTCCATCAAGGACGTCGCCGCTGCCAAGGCCTCGGGTGTCTGATCCGGGCTGAAGCCGCCGCGTCGAGAAAGCCAGTCAGGGTGACCTGACTGGCTTTTTTATTGGCTGCCATTCGGCATGGCCAACCGCGCCCGGCGTTCTGGTGCCTCACCCGGAGGGCGGGTTAAGGTGGCGTTTTTGCCGGAGAAACCCATGGCATCCGTTCTGGTCGCCGCCCAGTGTGCGGTTCGCGCCGGTGACCTCGAGGCCAATCTGGCCACGCACAAGGTTTTCATGCAGCACGCCGCCGAGTCGGGTGCCAGGCTGCTGGTCTTTCCCGAGCTGTCGCTGACCGGCTACGAGCCCACCCTGGCCCTCGATCTGGCGCAGACGCCTGAGAGTGCCCTATTCGACCCCTTGCGGCGTCTCGCCAGGGAGGCGGGGATGACCACGGTGGTCGGTGTGCCGCCACGTGTGCCGGGCCGCGACAAGCCGCAAATCGCCGCCTGCATCCTGCAGGCCGATGGAGCGCTGGCTTTCTATACCAAACAGTACCTGCACGGCGGTGAGGCGCGGTTCTTTTCCCCGGGCCAGGGCGGCGAGTTGCTGCCTGTCGGTGACCAACTGGTGGCCCTGTCGGTGTGCGCCGATTTCAGCCACGCCGATCACCCGGCGCGGGCTGCGGCGGGTGGCGCCCGGGTGTACGCTACCAGTGTGCTGATCGGCGAAGGTGGCTATGAGCATGACAGCGCCTTGCTGCTGGGCCATGCGCAGCGCCATGGCATGGCGGTGCTGATGGCCAATCACGGCGGCCCCACGGGAGGCTGGGCGGCAGCAGGGCGTAGTGCCTTCTGGGATGAGCAGGGCCACTGCGTGGCTCAGGTGGGCGGTGCGGGAAACCGTCTGCTGATCGTTGCCGGGCAGCCACGGGATTGGTGCGGGCGAGAGGTCGTGTTGGGATAGGGCAGGCGGTCGTTCGCTGCGTATCAAAAAAAACGCCAGTCAGGCGCTGCCTGGCTGGCGTTTCTTCGTCGAGCCAGGCCGTGATCAGTCGGTGTACTGGAACAGCTTGACGATCTTCTGCACGCCCGAGGTGCTCTGCACCACATTGCTCGCGGCATTGGCTTCCTGGCGGCTGACCACGCCGAGCAGGTAGACGATACCGTTCTCGGTGATCACCTTGATGCGGCTACCCGGCACGCCGCTGTCGGCGAGCATTTGGGTCTTGATCTTGGTGGTCAGCAGCGAGTCGTTGCTGCGTGCCAGTAGCGAGGTGGGCTGCTGCACCTGCAGTTCGTTATGCACCTTGCGCACGCCTTGTACGGTGCGTGCGGCCTGTTCGGCCGTGGCTTTCAGGTCGGCGCGGGGCGTTTGCCCGGCGATCAGGATCACGCCGTTGTAGCTGCTCACCACGATGCGCGAGGTGGGGCTGGCGAGGTCGGCGTGGGCACGGGTGATGGCGTTGGCGACATTGGGGCCGACGAACTGGTCGTCGATCTTGTTGCCGATGCTGCGGCTGCCGCAGCCGCCCAGGATCAGGCTCAATGCCAGGGCGGCGAGGATCAGTGGCGAACGGGTCATTCTTCACTCCCAAACAGTTGACTGTCGATAAGGTCGCACAAGCAGTGGATGGCCAGTAGATGGACTTCCTGAATGCGCGCCGTGACCTTCGACGGCACGCGAATCTCGACGTCTTCGGGCAACAGCAGCGAGGCCATGCCGCCACCGTCGCGACCGGTCAGGGCGACCACGGTCATTTCCCGGTCGTGGGCGGCCTGGATGGCCTGGATCACGTTGGCGGAGTTGCCGCTGGTGGAAATGGCCAGCAGCACGTCGCCCGGTTGGCCCAGGGCGCGAATCTGCTTGGAGAAGACTTCGTTGTAGCTGTAGTCGTTGGCGATCGAGGTGATCGTCGAGCTGTCGGTGGTCAGGGCGATCGCCGGCAGGCTGGGGCGCTCGCGCTCGAAGCGGTTGAGCAGCTCCGAGGAGAAGTGCTGCGCGTCACCTGCCGAGCCACCGTTGCCGCAGGAGAGGATCTTGCCTTCACTGAGCAGGGCCTGGACCATCACCTGGCTGGCGTGCTCGATGAATGGAGGCAGGACCTCCATGGCGTGGTGCTTGGTTTCGATGCTGCCTTGAAACAGCTGGCGAATACGGGCTTGCATATCCATGTAGAGCTTTGACCTTGACTATAACGAGGCCTCGGCCCGTGGGCGCGCGGCGCTGTCGTTGGAAACGGCGGTGGACCAGCGTATCGCAGCGAGCCTGGGCTCAACTGTCGAAAGCGTTTCTGATCCATTCCAGTGATGCGGGTCTGCCATGGCCTACGGCTATGACATCGAAACGGCAGGGATGTTTGGCCCAGCGTTTCTCCTGTTGCAGAAATTGCATGGCCGTGGCGATCAGCTTGTCACGCTTGCGCCTGTCGACGCTTTCGACCGCACCGCCCCAGGCGCTGTGCTTGCGGTAGCGCACTTCGGCGAATACTACTGTATCGCCATCGAGCATGACCAGATCGAGTTCGCCACGCTGACCGCGCCAGTTCTGGCAGATCAGGCGCAGGCCATGGCTTTGCAGATGCTCGCAGGCGAGGGCTTCGGCCGCTCGCCCGCTGACATGGCGCGGATCGTCACTCAATGTTGCTTTCGGGCAGGCGCTGGACCTGGCCATTGCTGAACTGCGCCCAGGGCAGCCGGCGCTCGACGCGCTGCGCGGCGTTCAGGCTCAGGTTGCCGGACAGGCCTTCGACGCGGCTGTCGGGCAGGGTCTTGAGCTGATCGAGGCGCGGCGCCAGGCGGAAGGCATCGACGCCCATGGCGTACAGGCGACCCAGGCTGCCGCCGGCTTGCGGCCACTGGCTGTTGACCTGTTGGCGCAGTGGGTCGTTGGCATCCAGCAACCACGGCGTTTCGCAGAAGCGGATACCGTCCAGGTCGCGGTACTGGGCCGCGCTCATGCTGCCGCTGAACAGGTGCGAGGTGGCGTACACCGGTACGTCGCCGGCGTACTGGTAGGCCAGGGTCGGCTTGATCTGCTGAGCCTGTTGCGGCGTGGCGGCGAGGAAGATGAAGTCCACGTCCTGGCGACGCGAGGTGCCGCTGACCTGCAGCAGGCGGGCGACCTGGCTGGCCATGTCCACCGGCTGGTCGATCTGCTCGGCGCCGAGGAAGGTGCCGCCGGCGGCTTGCCAGCTCTGCCGGAAAGCGTCCAGCACGCGATTGCCCCAATCGCCCTTGGGAACCAGGGCGACGGCGTTGCGCATGCCATCGGCCCAGGCGCGGCGAGCGACTTCGCGGGCCTCGTCCTCGGCGGCCAGGCCGAACTGGAACAGCTGGGCCGGGTTCTTGGCGCCCGGCTCGGCATAGTTCAGGGCCAGGGTGGTGATCGGCAACTGGTCGCGGTTACCCAGCTGGGTGACCAGGTTCTTTTCCAGCGGGCCGATCACCAGCTCCACGCCATCGGCCTGGGCCTGGCGATAGAAGTCGTCCAGGGAGGTCAGGCGGGCGCTGTCGTACAGCTGGATCTGTGGTGGTTTCTCGCCGGCCTGCTGGGCCTGGTAATGGGCCGCCAGAAAGCCATCGCGCAGGGCGCGCGATACCGAGGCCAGCTGGCCCTCCTGGGGCAGCAGCAAGGCGATCTTCTCCAGCGGCTTGCTGGACAGCGCGCGCAGGTCGGCGAGGGCCTTGGGCAATTGCTTGGCCGCCGGATGGTTCGGATGCTGGGCCAGCCAGCTGTCGATGGCGTCCTGCTGCTGCTTGAGCGTGCCGACGGTTTTCGCCACCTGGGCCAGCGCCAGCCAGCCGGCCAGGTCGGCGTCATCGGCGGTCGGAGCCGGCTCGGCCGGCAGGTTGCTGACCAGGCTCCAGATGTGGTCCTGATTGCGCTGCGCCTCGTCGCCGCTCAGCAGGGGGGCGATGAACACCCGCTCGCGGGCGGCGGCGAGCACCTGGCCGTCCTTCTCCAGCGCGTTGGCGCGGGCCAGCTGGGTGCGCGTCTGCTGCTCGACCGGCAGTTCGCCGAGGCGCTCGAGGCTGGGGTGGGCCAGGGCGGCGAGGGCGGCCTTGGCATCGTTGCGCGCCAGGGCCAGTTCGGCCTTGAGGGTGCTGGCGTAGATCTGCTGCGCCGGCTTGAGCAATTGCAGATCGACCTGCCCGAGAATGCTCTCGGCGCGTTGCGCGTTGCCCTGCTTGGCGGCCAGGTCGGCGGCCGACAGGCGCAGCAGCTGGGCGTCTTCGCTCTGGCTGGTGCCGGCTTGCTGGAGCATCTGCTCCACGCTGGCCTGGGGCGTGCGGGGCAGTTCGCCGAGGTTCGAGGAAGGCGAGCTGCTGCAGGCAACGAGCAGGCCGGCTAGGCAGAGTGCAGAGAGCGGACGCAGGCAGGCAATCATGTAAGCGATTCCGGTTCTTGAGCAAATGAGCACGGGATTGTACCCAAGGCACCGCCTTGGCGCGACGATGAAGGTGTTAACCGGTACGCAGAGGTCGCAGCTGCTCCCGTGCTGGCGACGGTTTCCGCCCTGGCGGTTCGCACGGGTTACAATGGCGGCTTTCCAGCTATTAGAAGAGGCATTGCCGTGATCGCTAATGACGCACCCCGATCCGCCACGGGCACCCTGTTCGTGGTGGCGACGCCCATTGGCAATCTCGACGACCTCAGTGCCCGGGCATTGAAGGTGCTTGGTGATGTGGCGCTGATCGCTGCCGAAGACACCCGGCACTCGGCGCGGCTGATGCAGCACTTCGGCATCGGCACGCCGCTGGCGGCTTGCCATGAGCACAACGAGCGCGACGAGGGCAATCGCTTCATCGAGCGCTTGCTGGCGGGTGACGATGTAGCGCTGATTTCCGATGCGGGCACGCCGCTGATCTCCGATCCCGGCTATCACCTGGTGCGCCAGGCGCGGGCCGCCGGGGTTCGCGTGGTGCCGGTGCCCGGTGCCTGTGCGTTGATTGCGGCCCTGTCGGCTGCCGGCCTGCCGTCCGATCGCTTCGTCTTCGAAGGCTTTCTGCCGGCCAAGTCCGTGGGCCGGCGCGCGCGTCTCGAGCGGGTTCGCGAGGAGCCGCGCACGCTGATCTTCTATGAAGCGCCGCATCGCATTCTCGAGTGCCTGCAGGACATGCGCGAGGTGTTCGGCGGCGAGCGCCAGGCGCTGCTGGCCCGGGAACTGACCAAGACCTTCGAGACCCTGCAGGGTATGCCGCTCGAGCAGTTGTGCGAGTGGGTGGCGGGCGATGCCAATCAGCAGCGCGGCGAATGCGTGGTGCTGGTGGCGGGTTGGCAGGCGCCGGAAGATGAGGCGGCGGTGAGTGTCGAGGCCCTGCGGGTGCTCGATCTGCTGCTCGCCGAAATGCCCCTCAAGCGTGCGGCAGCGCTGGCGGCGCAGATCACCGGGGTACGCAAGAACCTGCTCTATGAGGTTGCGCTGGAGCGCCAGCAGGACGTTTGACCTTGTTCTTGCCGGGCGCCAGCGGTTACCCTAGGCGGCGGAGAGTCGATCGGACAGTCGCTGCCTTCCACTTGGAAGGGGGAGGAAAGTCCGGGCTCCATAGGGCGGAGTGCCAGGTAACGCCTGGGAGGCGCGAGCCTACGGAAAGTGCCACAGAAAATAACCGCCTAAGCGCTTCGGTGCCGGTAAGGGTGAAAAGGTGCGGTAAGAGCGCACCGCACGGCTGGTAACAGTCCGTGGCTAGGCAAACCCCACTCGGAGCAAGACCAAATAGGGTTCCATTGGCGTGGCCCGCGCTGGAACCGGGTAGGTTGCTAAAGACGTGCAGTGATGTACGTCGTAGAGGAATGACTGTCCTCGACAGAACCCGGCTTACAGATCGACTCTCCACCTCCTTCCGCTTTCGCTTCATCCCCGCATTTCTAATACCGAAAAAATCTTACTCTTAACAAACTACTTTAAGTTCGTTGGGTAGGTTCATGTATGTGGTTGTTTTTTAGCCATCTTTCCCGCTTTGGGCGCTCGTCCCACTTCTCATTTATTCGCTAAATCTCCGTTCTATAAGGAATTTTCCGTTCTGGCGCGCCTTGACGGTGGGGTATGCGCGTTCCTATAGTGTGCTCCGGTGGTAAAAAGTGGCATGAAGTGGGTTTTTTTGGATGCGGATGGCTGAATAAAGGGGAAACGCGATCGTGTTTCGCGGAGCTAACGCCATAAGTCTTGACGCCAAGGGGCGGCTCGCGATGCCAAGTCGGTATCGGGACGAGCTCGTTTCGCGTTCGGCTGGCCAGCTCATCGTCACCATCGATGCCATCGATCCCTGCCTTTGTGTCTACCCCTTGCCGGAGTGGGAAATCATCGAGAACAAGCTGCGCGAGCTGGCTTCCTTCCGCGAAGAGAACCGCCGCCTGCAACGTCTGCTGATTGGTAATGCCGTCGATCTCGAGCTGGATGGCAGTGGTCGTTTCTTGGTTCCACCGCGTCTGCGCGAGTACGCCAAGCTGGACAAGCGCGCGATGTTGGTGGGGCAGCTCAATAAATTTCAACTGTGGGACGAGGATTCCTGGAATGCCGTGGCCGATGCCGATCTGGCCGCCATCAAGCAACCGGGTGCTCTTTCCGATGACCTTCGTGACCTGATTCTGTGAACATGACCGCTACCTTTCGCCATATCACCGTGTTGCTCGAGGAAGCCGTTGCGGCGCTCTCGCTGCGCGCCGATGGCTGCTATGTGGACGGCACGTTCGGGCGGGGAGGACATAGCCGGCTGATCCTGGAGAGGATCGGGCCAGGCGGTCGCTTGCTGGGGTTCGACAAGGACCCTCTCGCAATCGCGACAGGAAATACGCTGGCGGCCGAAGACGGCCGCTTTGTCGTTGTGCAGCGCAGCTTTGCGGAACTTGACGATGAACTCGTTGTCCGCGGCCTGGCCGGCAGCGTGAGCGGTGTGCTGCTGGATCTGGGCGTGTCCTCGCCGCAACTCGACGACGCCGAGCGCGGCTTCAGCTTTCTCAACGACGGCCCGCTGGACATGCGCATGGATCCCTCGCGGGGCGTCAGCGCTGCGCAGTTCATCGCCAGCGCCGATGAAGACGAGATCGCCCGGGTATTCAAGGAATACGGTGAGGAGCGTTTCGCCAGGCGCATGGCGCGCGCCGTGGTCGCCCGTCGCCAGGAGCAGCCGTTCGAACGCACCGCCGACCTGGCGCAGGTGCTGACCGTGGCCAATCCCGCCTGGGAGAAAGGCAAGAACCCGGCGACCCGTGCCTTCCAGGGCCTGCGCATCCACGTCAACAATGAGCTGGGCGACCTTGAGCGTGGCCTCGACGCCGCGCTGGAAAATCTGGAAGTGGGCGGTCGTCTGGTGGTGATCAGCTTCCATTCCCTGGAAGACCGCATCGTCAAGCAGTTCATGCGCAAGCACGCCAAGGGCGAGATGGACAAACTGCCCCGTGACCTGCCGATCATTCCAAAGGCCTTCGAGCCGCGCCTGAAGCTGCTCGGCAAGCCGCAGTTCGCCTCCGAGGCCGAGCTCAAGGCCAACCCACGCTCGCGCAGCGCGGTCATGCGTGTCGCGGAGAAACTGCGATGAGCGGCTTGAGCATCAAGCGTTTCCCCAAGGGCAGCCTGCTGATGCTGGTGCTCTTCATCGCCGTGCTCGGTTCCGCGCTGGCGGTGTCCTACAGCGCGCACTGGAATCGCCAACTGCTCAACAGCCTGTACGGCGAACTCAGCGTGCGTGACAAGGCGCAGGCCGAATGGGGACGGTTGATTCTCGAACAGAGTACCTGGACGGCCCACAACCGTATCGAGACCCTGGCCAGCGAACAGCTGAAGATGCGCATCCCTGACGCCGCCGAAGTGCGCATGGTGGCGCCATGATGAAGCTCGAAGGGGCTCTGTACCCGTGGCGCTTCCGCCTGGTCATGCTGCTGCTGGCCCTGATGGTGGCGGCCATCGCAGCGCGTATCTTCGAGCTGCATGTGTTCGACCATGACTTCCTCAAGGCCCATGGCGACGCGCGCAGCGTGCGGCATATCCCGATCCCGGCGCACCGCGGGTTGATCACCGATCGTAACGGCGAGCCGCTGGCCGTCAGTACCCCGGTCACCACCCTGTGGGCCAACGGCAAGGAGCTGCAGGCCGGCAAGGCGCAATGGCCGGTGCTGGCGGCTGCCCTCGGCCAGGAGCCCAATGCCTTCGCCCAGCGCCTGCAGGCCAACGCCGAACGCGAGTTCATGTATCTGGTGCGTGGCCTGACCCCCGAGCAGGGCCAGCGGGTGCTCGATCTCAAGGTGCCGGGCGTCTACTCCATCGAGGAGTTTCGGCGTTTCTATCCGGCTGGCGAAGTGACCGCCCATATGGTCGGCTTCACCGACATCGACGACCGTGGTCGTGAGGGCGTCGAGCTGGCGTTCGAGGACTGGCTGGCCGGCGTGCCTGGCAAGCGTCAGGTGCTCAAGGATCGTCGCGGTCGTCTGATCCGTGACGTGCAGGTGACCCAGAACGCCAAGGCCGGCAAGGCGCTGGCGCTGTCCATCGACCTGCGCCTGCAGTACCTGGCGCACCGTGAGCTGCGCAACGCCCTGGTCGAGTTCGGTGCCAAGGCCGGCAGCCTGGTGATGCTCGACGTGAAGACCGGCGAGATCCTCGCCATGGTCAATCAGCCGACCTACAACCCCAACAACCGCCGCAACCTGCAGCCGGCGGCCATGCGCAACCGCGCCATGATCGACGTGTTCGAGCCGGGTTCGACCATGAAGCCGTTTTCCATGAGTGCCGCCCTGGAAACCGGGCGCTGGAAACCCACCGACAAGGTCGACGTGCAGGGCGGCACGTTGCAGATCGGCCGTTACACCATCAAGGACGTGTCTCGCGCGCCGGAAGGCGTGCTCGACCTGACCGGCATCCTGATCAAGTCCAGTAACGTGGGCATGAGCAAGGTCGCCTTCGATATCGGCGGCGCGGCGATCTATGACGTGATGCAGCAGGTCGGCCTGGGTCAGGACACCGGCCTGAGTTTCCCGGGTGAGCGCGTCGGCAACCTGCCCAACCACCGTGAATGGCGCAAGGCGGAAACCGCTACCCTTTCCTACGGCTATGGCCTGTCGGTCACCGCCGTGCAATTGGCCCATGCCTACGCCGTGCTCGGCAACAACGGGCGCAGCGTGCCGATGTCGCTGACCCGTACCGACCGTGTGCGCGACAGCGTGCAGGTGATTCCCGAAGACGTCGCCCATACCCTGCAGGGCATGCTGCAACAGGTGACCGAGGCGCCGGGCGGGGTGTTCCGCGCCCAGGTGCCGGGTTACCACGTGGCCGGCAAGAGCGGTACGGCGCGCAAGACCGCTTCCGGCACCAAGGGCTACCAAGCCAATGCCTACCGCTCGTTGTTCGCCGGTTTCGCGCCGGCCAGCAACCCGCGTATCGCGGTGGCCGTGGTCATCGACGAGCCGAGCAAGAGCGGCTACTACGGCGGTCTGGTATCGGCCCCGGTATTCAGCCGTGTGATGGCCGGCGGCCTGCGCCTGATGAACATCACCCCGGACAACCTGCCCGAGACCACCGCGGTGCAAGCCGAAGTGCCGGCGGCAGCCAGCAATGGAGGGCGCGGCTGATGCCCATGCCATTGAACCAGTTGTTGCCCCAGGCGAGCAGCGGCGTGCTGATCCGTGAGCTGACCCTCGACAGCCGCCAGGTGCGGCCCGGTGACCTGTTCCTGGCCGTGCCCGGCACTCGCCAGGATGGCCGCGTGCATATCGCCGATGCGATTTCCCGTGGCGCTGCCGCGGTTGCCTATGAAGTCGACGGCGCGCTGCCGATGACCGCCGAAAGCGCCGAGCTGGTCGCCATCAAAGGCCTGGCCGGGCAGCTCTCGGCCATCGCCGGGCGCTTCTACGGCGAGCCGAGCCGTGGCCTGCATATGGTCGGCATCACCGGCACCAACGGCAAGACCAGCGTCAGCCAGCTGCTGGCCCAGGCCCTGGACCTGCTCGGCGAGCCGTGCGGCATCGTCGGCACCCTCGGCAACGGCTTCTATGGTGCGCTGGCCCAGGGTCTGCACACCACGCCGGATCCGATCGGCGTGCAGGCGACCCTGGCCGGGCTGAAGAAGAACGGCGCACGGGCGATCGCCATGGAAGTGTCCTCCCATGGCCTGCACCAGGGTCGGGTTGCCGCGCTGGATTTCGACGTGGCGGTGTTCACCAACCTGTCCCGCGATCATCTCGACTACCACGGTTCGATGGAGGCCTATCAGGCCGCCAAGGCCGCGCTGTTCGCCTGGCCGAGCCTGCGTGGCCGGGTGCTTAACCTGGACGACGCCATGGGCCGTGAACTGGCCGCCCAGGAGCGCGACTCGCGCCTGATCAGCTACAGCCTGCAGGATCCGAGCGCCTATCTGTTCTGCCGCGATATCCATTTCGATGACCAGGGCGTGCGCGCCACGCTGGTCACCCCGCGTGGCGAAGGCAGCCTGCGCAGCGCGCTGCTGGGGCGTTTCAACCTCAGCAACCTGCTGGCCGTGGTGGGGGCGCTGGTGGCCATGGATTACCCGCTCGACGAAATTCTGAAAGCGCTGCCGCGCCTGCAGGGGCCGATCGGCCGTATGCAGCGCCTGGGTGGCCAGCAGGCGCCATTGGTTGTAGTTGATTACGCCCACACCCCGGACGCGCTGGAGCAGGTGCTGGGTGCCCTGCGCCCCCACGTGACCGGCCGCCTGCTGTGCCTGTTCGGCTGCGGTGGCGACCGTGATCGCGGCAAGCGTCCGCTGATGGCCGAAGTGGTCGAGCGCCTGGCCGACGCCGCCCTGGTCACCGACGACAACCCACGCAGCGAGTCGCCCGCACAGATCTTCGACGACATTCGCGAAGGCTTCCGCAGCGCCGATCGGGTGCGCTTCGTACACGGCCGTGGCAATGCAATCGCCCAGCTGATCGGCGCAGCCCAGGTCGGCGACGTGGTCGTGCTGGCCGGCAAGGGCCATGAGGATTACCAGGAAATCGACGGCGTGCGTCAGCCGTTTTCCGATCTGCAGGAGGCCGGTCGCGCACTGGCCGCATGGGAGGCGGCACATGCTTAAGGCATTGCGGTTGAGCGAGGTGGCCGGCGCCCTGAACGGCCGCCTGGTCGGCGACGACTGCGCCTTCGCGGCCGTCAGTACCGACAGCCGCAGCATCGTGCCGGGCCAGCTGTTCGTGGCCCTCAGCGGCCCACGCTTCGATGGGCACGACTACCTGGCCCAGGTCGCCGCCAAGGGCGCCGTCGCCGCGCTGGTGACGCGCGAGGTCGCGGACGTCGACCTGCCACAGTTGGTGGTGGCCGATACCACCCTGGCCCTCGGGCAGCTGGGTGCGCTCAACCGCCAGGCCTACGGTGGCCTGCTGGCTGCCGTGACCGGCTCCAGCGGCAAGACCACTGTCAAGGAAATGCTCGCTGCCATTCTGCGCGCCGCTTGCGCCCAGGACGGCGGCGCCGTATTGGCGACCCGTGGCAACCTGAACAATCAACTGGGCGTTCCGCTGACCCTGCTGGAGCTGGCGCCCGAGCACACTGGCGCGGTCATCGAACTGGGCGCCTCGGGTATCGGCGAAATCGCCTACACCGTCGGCCTGACCAAGCCACAGGTGGCCATCATCACCAATGCCGGCAACGCCCACGTCGGCGAGTTTGGTGGCCCGGAGAACATCGTGCTGGCCAAGGGCGAAATCCTCGAAGGCCTGGGCGAGGCCGGCGTTGCCGTGCTCAACCGTGACGACCTGGCCTTCGAACGTTGGGTCGAGCGTGCTGCCGGGCGCCGCGTCCTGAGCTTTGCCCTGCGCGACAGCCGCGCCGATTTCCATGCCCTCGAGCTGAGCCGCGATCCCCGTGGCTGCCCGGCATTCACCCTGTTCTGCCACGAAGGCCAGGCCCGCGTGCAGTTGAATCTGCTCGGTGAGCACAACGTGACCAATGCACTGGCTGCCGCTGCGGCTGCCCATGCCCTGGCGGTGCCGCTGGTGGCCATCAAGAACGGCCTGGAAAGCCTGCTGCCGGTCAAGGGCCGGGCGGTGGCCCAACTGGCGCAGAACGGCGCCCGGGTCATCGACGACACCTATAACGCCAACCCCGCTTCGATCTGCGCGGCCATCGACATTCTCGCCGGGTTCTCCGGGCGCAAGGTGCTGGTGCTGGGCGATATCGGCGAGTTGGGCGCCTGGTCCGAGCAGGGTCACCGCGACGTCGGCGCCTATGCAGTCGGCAGGGCCGACGTGCTCTATGCGGTCGGCCCGCAAATGAAACACGCCGTGCAGGCCTTTGGCACCGGAGGCCGGCATTTCGCCGACCAGGCCGCGCTGATCGACGCGGTACGCGCCGAGCCCGGCGACAGCACCATTCTAATTAAAGGCTCACGCAGCGCCGCGATGGAAAACGTCGTCGCCGCACTGTGTGGCGACAGTGGGGAGAGTCACTAAATGCTGCTGCTGCTGGCAGAGTATCTGCAACAGTTCCACAAGGGCTTCGCGGTCTTTCAGTACCTGACCCTGCGCGGGATTCTCGGCGTGCTGACGGCCCTCGCGCTGGCGCTGTTCCTCGGCCCCTGGATGATTCGTACCCTGCAGATCCGCCAGATCGGCCAGGCGGTGCGCAACGACGGCCCGCAATCGCACCTGTCCAAGAAGGGCACGCCGACCATGGGTGGCGCGCTGATCCTCTCGGCCATCGCCGTCAGTACCCTGCTGTGGGCCGACCTGAGCAACCGCTACGTGTGGGTGGTGCTGATCGTCACCCTGCTGTTCGGCGCCATCGGCTGGGTCGACGACTACCGCAAGGTGATCGAGAAGAACTCGCGTGGCCTGCCGAGCCGCTGGAAATACTTCTGGCAGTCGGTGTTCGGCATCGGCGCGGCCACCTTCCTTTATATGACTGCGCAGACGCCGATCGAGACCACCCTGATCGTGCCGCTGCTCAAGGACGTCAGCATTCCGCTGGGCATCGGGTTCGTGGTGCTGACCTATTTCGTCATCGTCGGCTCCAGCAACGCAGTGAACCTCACCGACGGCCTCGACGGCCTGGCGATCCTGCCCACGGTGATGGTCGGCGGTGCCCTGGGCATCTTCTGCTACCTGTCGGGCAACGTGAATTTCTCCGAGTACCTGCTGATTCCCTATGTACCGGGGGCGGGTGAGTTGATCGTGTTCTGCGGCGCGCTGATCGGCGCCGGCCTGGGCTTCCTGTGGTTCAACACCTACCCGGCGCAAGTGTTCATGGGCGACGTCGGTGCGCTGGCGCTGGGCGCCGCACTGGGCACCATCGCCGTGATCGTGCGCCAGGAGATCGTGCTGTTCATCATGGGCGGCGTGTTCGTCATGGAAACCCTGTCGGTGATCATCCAGGTCGCCAGCTTCAAGCTGACCGGCAAGCGGGTGTTCCGCATGGCACCGATTCACCACCATTTCGAGTTGAAGGGTTGGCCCGAACCACGGGTCATCGTTCGTTTCTGGATCATCACCGTCATTCTGGTGCTGATCGGCCTTGCTACTTTGAAACTGCGTTGAGGACAGCATGAGCCTGATCGCTTCCGACCAATTCCGCATCGTTGTCGGCCTCGGCAAGAGCGGCATGTCCCTGGTGCGCTACCTCGCGCGCCAGGGCGTGCGCTTCGCCGTGGTCGACACCCGTGCCAATCCGCCGGAGCTGAGCACCTTGCGTGAACAGTTCCCGCAGGTCGAAGTGCGTTGTGGCGAGCTGGACGTGGAGTTCCTCGCCCGCGCCAGCGAGTTGCTGATCAGCCCCGGCCTGGCCGTGGCCACGCCGGCCCTGCAGGAAGCGGCCAGGCGCGGCGCCAAGCTGTCCGGCGACATCGACCTGTTCGCCCGCGCGGCGCAGGCGCCGATCGTCGCCATCACCGGCTCCAACGCCAAGAGCACCGTGACCACCCTGGTCGGCGAAATGGCCGCCGCGGCGGGGCGCAAGGTCGCCGTAGGCGGCAACCTGGGCACGCCGGCGCTGGATCTGCTGGCCGATGACGTCGAGCTGTACGTGATCGAGCTGTCCAGCTTCCAGCTGGAAACCACCGAACTGCTCAATGCCGAAGTGGCCACCTGCCTGAACGTCAGTGAAGACCACATGGATCGCTACGCCGACCTGCCGGCCTACCACCTGGCCAAGCACCGCATCTTCCGTGGTGCCCGCCAGGTGGTAGTCAACCGTGACGATCCGCTGTCGCGGCCGATGATCGCCGACCAGGTGCCGTGCTGGAGCTTTGGCCTCGGCAAACCGGACTTCAAGCGTTTCGGCCTGCTCGAGGAGAACGGCGAGAAATTCCTGGCCTATCAGTTCGACGCGCTGCTGCCCGTACGCGAGCTGAAGGTGCGCGGCGCCCATAACCAGTCCAATGCCCTGGCGGCGCTGGCGCTGGGCCACGCCGTGGGCCTGCCGATGGCCGCCATGCTCGACACCCTCAAGGCCTTCACCGGCCTGGCGCACCGCTGCCAATGGGTGGGTGAGCGCGCGGGCGTGAGCTACTACGACGACTCCAAGGCCACCAACGTCGGGGCTGCCCTGGCGGCCATCGAGGGCCTGGGCGCCGATATCGCCGGCAAGCTGGTGCTGATCGCCGGCGGCGACGGCAAGGGCGCCGACTTCTCCAGCCTGCGCAAGCCGGTGGCGGCCCATTGCCGCGCCGTGGTGCTGCTCGGCCGCGACGCCGACAAGCTGGCCGCGGTACTGGACGGTGCCGTGGACATCCTGCGCGTCGACAGCCTGCAGGCTGCCGTCGAACAGGCTGCCGTGCTCGCCCAGCGTGGCGATGCGGTGCTGTTGTCGCCCGCCTGCGCGAGCCTGGACATGTTCAAGAATTTCGAAGAGCGCGGGCGTCTGTTCGCCCAGGCCGTGGAGGCGCTCGTCTGATGCTGTCCTTCCTGCGCCCTTATCCGTCTCCGCTGTTCAGCCGTCGTGGCCTGGACATGGACTTCCCGATGCTCGCCGGCTGTCTGGCGCTGCTCGGCCTCGGCCTGGTGATGATTTCCTCGGCGTCCACCGAGGTGGCGGCGGTGAACACCGGCAGCCCGCTGTATTACATGATCCGTCACCTGATCTACCTGGCCATCGGCCTGGGCGCTGCAGGCGTGGTGCTGATGGTTCCGCTGGCCACCTGGCAGCGCCATAGCTGGTTGCTGCTGCTGGTGGCCGTGGTCCTGCTGGTATTGGTGCTGCTGCCCGGCATCGGCCGCGAGGTCAACGGTGCCAAGCGCTGGATCGGTTTCGGCGCGTTCAACATCCAGCCCTCGGAGATCGCCAAGGTCTTCGTGGTGCTCTATCTCGCCGGCTACCTGGTACGGCGCCAGGAAGAAGTGCGCGAAAGCTGGGCAGGCTTCTTCAAGCCGTTCGTGGTGTTGTTGCCCATGGCCTTCCTGCTGCTGCTCGAACCCGACTTCGGGGCGACCGTGGTGATGATGGGTGCGGCCATGGCCATGCTGTTCCTCGGCGGCGTCGGCCTGTTCCGTTTCCTGCTGATGGTCGCTCTGGCGGTCGGCGCGGTGTTCGTACTGGTGCAGAGCCAGGAGTACCGCCTGCAGCGTCTGATCACCTTCACCGACCCCTGGGCCGATCAATATGGCTCCGGCTACCAGCTGACCCAGGCGCTGATCGCCTTCGGCCGTGGCGAATGGCTGGGCGTGGGCCTGGGCAACAGCATCCAGAAGCAGTTCTACCTGCCCGAAGCCCACACCGACTTCGTGTTCTCGGTACTGGCCGAGGAGCTGGGCCTGGTCGGCGCGCTGGCCACCGTCGGCCTGTTCGTGTTCGTCAGCGTACGCGCCCTGTACATCGGCCTGTGGGCGGAGAAGGCCAAGCAGTACTTTTCCGCCTATGTGGCCTTCGGCCTGGGCTTTCTATGGATCGGCCAGTTTTTGATCAACATCGGCGTGAACATCGGCCTGCTGCCGACCAAGGGCCTGACCCTGCCGTTCCTGAGTTATGGCGGCAGTTCCCTGGTCATCTGCTGCGTCAGCCTGGCGCTGCTGCTGCGCATCGAGTGGGAGGCGCGCAACGGCCTGGGCAGCGAAGACGTCGAGTTCGACGAGAGCGACTTCCCCGAGCCCGAGCGGGAGGTGCAGCATGTCCGGTAACGTGTTGATCATGGCGGGCGGCACCGGCGGCCACGTGTTCCCGGCGCTGGCCTGTGCCCGCGAGTTCCAGGCGCGCGGCTACCGCGTGCACTGGCTGGGCACACCGCGCGGCATCGAGAACGAACTGGTTCCGGCTGCCGGCCTGCCGCTGCACCTGATCCAGGTCAGTGGCCTGCGCGGCAAGGGCAAGCTGTCGTTGCTCAAGGCGCCTCTGCAACTGATCAAGGCGCTGTTCCAGGCCCGCAAGGTGGTGCGCGAGCTGCAGCCGGTGTGCGTGCTCGGCATGGGCGGCTATGTGACCGGCCCTGGCGGCCTGGCGGCGAAGCTGGCCGGCGTACCGCTGATCATTCACGAGCAGAATGCCGTGGCCGGTACCGCCAATCGCAGCCTGGTGGCATTCGCCAGCCGGGTCTGCGAGGCTTTCCCTGACACCTTCGCCGCGTCCGACAAGCGTCGCACCACCGGTAACCCGGTGCGCGAGGAGCTGTTCCTGGAAACCCCGCGCGATGCGCTGACCGGTCGTCGGCCACGCCTGCTGATTCTCGGTGGCAGCCTGGGCGCCGAACCGCTGAACAAACTGCTGCCGGAAGCGCTGGCGCAGGTGTCTGCCGAGTTGCGCCCGGACGTCTTCCACCAGGCCGGCAAGCAGCACGCCGAGGTGACCGGCGAACGATACAGGGCGGCGGGCGTCGAAGCGCAGGTCGCGCCCTTTATCAGCGACATGGCCCGCGCCTACGCCTGGGCCGACCTGGTGGTCTGCCGCTCCGGCGCGCTCACCGTCAGCGAACTGGCTGCCGCCGGCCTGCCGGCTTTCCTGGTGCCGTTGCCCCACGCGATCGACGACCACCAGACACGCAATGCCAGCTATCTCGCGAAAGACGGCGCCGCCGTCCTTCTGCCACAACGCTCCACTGACGCTGCCGATCTGGCAGCGCAGCTGACCGAGGTCTTGATGCACCCCGAACGACTCAAACAAATGGCCAGCACCGCACGTCGCCTGGCCAAGCCCGATGCTACCCGTACCGTCGTCGATGTCTGCCTGGAGGTGGCCCGTGGCTAAGTCCCCCGCAGCGGTCAAGGCGGAAGTGCGGCGCATGCGCCGTATCCGCCGCATTCACTTCGTCGGTATCGGCGGCGCCGGCATGTGCGGCATCGCCGAAGTCCTGCTCAACCTGGGCTACGAAGTCTCCGGCTCGGACCTGAAAACCTCGGCGGTGACCGAGCGTCTGGAAAACTTCGGTGCGCAGATCTTCATCGGCCACCGCGCCGAGAACGCCGAGAGCGCCGACGTGCTGGTGGTCTCCAGCGCCATCAACACCTCCAACCCGGAAGTGGCGACCGCCCTCGAGCGCCGTATTCCCGTGGTACCGCGCGCCGAGATGCTCGCCGAGCTGATGCGCTACCGCCACGGCATCGCCGTGGCCGGCACCCATGGCAAGACCACCACCACCAGCCTGCTGGCCTCGGTGTTCGCCGCCGGCGGCCTGGATCCGACCTTCGTGATCGGTGGACGTTTGAATGCAGCAGGCACCAACGCCCAGCTCGGTTCGAGCCGCTACCTGATCGCCGAAGCCGACGAGAGCGACGCGAGCTTCCTGCACCTGCAGCCCATGGTGTCGGTGGTGACCAACATCGACATGGACCACATGAGCACCTATGAGGGCGACTTCAACAAACTGAAGAAGACCTTCATCGAGTTCCTCCACAACCTGCCGTTCTATGGCCTGGCCGTGCTCTGCGTGGACGATCCGGTGGTTCGCGAGATCCTCTCCCAGGTCGGCCGTCCGACGGTGACCTACGGCTTCAGCGAAGACGCCGACGTGCGCGCCATCAACGTGCGCCAGCAGGGCATGCAGACCTTCTTCACCGTGTTGCGCCCGGACTGCGAGCCGCTCGACGTGTCGGTGAACATGCCGGGCAACCACAACGTGCTCAACGCCCTGGCGACCATCTGCATCGCCACCGACGAAGGCATCAGCGACGACGCCATCGTCCAGGGGCTGTCGCAGTTCCAGGGTGTCGGTCGGCGCTTCCAGGTTTATGGCCAACTGCCGGTCGACGGCGGCGAGGTGATGCTGGTCGACGATTACGGCCATCACCCGCGCGAAGTCGCGGCGGTGATCAAGGCCGTGCGTGGCGGCTGGCCGGAGCGGCGCCTGGTGATGGTGTACCAACCGCACCGCTACAGCCGTACCCGCGACCTTTATGACGATTTCGTGCAGGTGCTGACCGACGCCAACGTGCTGCTGCTGATGGAGGTCTACCCGGCCGGCGAAGAGCCGATCCCCGGTGCCGACAGCCGCCAGCTGTGCCACAGCATTCGCCAGCGCGGCCAGCTGGACCCCATCTATATCGAGCGCGGCGCCGACCTGGCGCCGCTGATCAAGCCGCTGCTGCGTGCTGGCGACATCCTGCTGTGCCAGGGCGCCGGTGACATCGGCGGCGTAGCCCCACAACTGCTGCAGAGCCCGCTGTTCAGCGCGCAAGGTCAACGCCAATGAGTGCCGACACCCTGAAATCCCAACTGCCGGTCTCGGCATTCGGCCGCGTCGCCGTGCTGTTCGGTGGCAAGAGCGCCGAGCGCGAGGTATCGCTCAAGTCCGGCAATGCCGTGCTGAGCGCGCTGCAGAGCGCCGGCGTGGACGCCTTCGGCATCGACGTGGGCGATGACTTCCTTGCCCGCCTTACGGGCGAGAAGATCGACCGCGCCTTTATCGTGCTGCACGGCCGTGGCGGTGAAGACGGCAGCATGCAGGGCCTGCTCGAATGCGCCGGCATCCCCTACACCGGCAGTGGCATCCTCGCCTCGGCCCTGGCCATGGACAAGCTGCGCACCAAGCAGGTATGGCAGAGCCTGGGCCTGTCGACGCCGCGCCATGCCGTGCTGGCCAGCGTCGACGATTGCCGCCGCGCCGCGGACGAGCTGGGCTTCCCGCTGATCGTCAAGCCGGCCCATGAAGGCTCGAGCATCGGCATGGCCAAGGTCGGCGACGTCGATGCGCTGATCGCCGCCTGGCAGGACGCCGCCTGCTACGACAGCCAGGTGCTGGTCGAGCAATGGATCCATGGTCCGGAATTCACCATCGCCATGCTGCGTGGCCAGGTGCTGCCACCGATCGCCCTGGGCACCTCCCACAGCTTCTACGACTACGACGCCAAGTACCTGGCCGATGACACCCAGTACCGGGTGCCCTGTGGCCTGTCCGCCGACAAGGAGGCCGAGCTGAAGGCCCTCACCGCCCGTGCCTGCGAAGCCGTGGGCACCCAGGGCTGGGCACGCGCCGACGTGATGCAGGATGCCGACGGGCGTTTCTGGCTGCTGGAGGTGAACACCGTCCCGGGCATGACCGACCACAGCCTGGTGCCGATGGCGGCGCAGGCGGCCGGTCTGGATTTCCAGCAGCTGGTGTTGGCGATTCTCGCTGACAGCGTTGAGGCTCGGGGGTAAGCATGGGCGCCGTCCTTCGTCATCAGCCAGGTTCAGGCGCGCCGGTACGCGGCAAGGCCGTGCCGCGTGGCGCCAGCCGCCTGGTGGCCAAGGAGCCGATCAGCGTGCGTTTGCCGCGGCCGAATTTCAGCCTGCTCAAGCGCCTGAGCTGGCCGGTGATGCTGCTGGTGCTGGGCTTCGCCGCCTATGAACTGTCGCTGCGGCTGCTGCCCTACGCCGACCGGCCGATCGCCAAGATCAGCGTGGAAGGCGACCTGAGCTACATCAGCCAGCAATCGGTACAGCAACGCATTGAACCTTTTGTCAGTGCGAGCTTCTTCAGTGTCGACCTTGTCGGTATGCGCCACGAGCTGGAGCAGATGCCATGGATCGCCCACGCCGAAGTTCGCCGGGTGTGGCCCGATCAGGTGATGGTGCGCCTGGAAGAGCAATTGCCGATCGCCCGCTGGGGCAACGAGGCGCTGCTCAACAACCAGGGCCAGGCGTTCGCGCCCAAGGAACTGGCGCATTACGAGAACTTGCCGCAACTGGACGGCCCGAAGCGGGCCCAGCAACAAGTGATGCAGCAGTATCAGGTGCTGAGCCAGATGCTGCGCCCAATGGGATTCACCGTGGCACGCCTGGAGCTGCGTGAGCGTGGTAGCTGGTTCCTGTCCACGGGGCAGGGGATCGAAGTGCTGCTGGGGCGCGACCATCTGGTGGAAAAAATACGTCGTTTCGGTGCCATCTACAGCAAGGCGCTGAAGGATCAGAAAGACAATATCGCGCGGGTCGATCTGCGCTACGCCAACGGCCTGGCCGTCGCGTGGCGCGAGCCGCCGGCACCGGTAGCGGTCGACACCGCTGCGGCGCAGTGAATCAGGAGAGAAGGCAAGAGTCATGGCAAACGTGCAGAGCGGCAAGATGATCGTCGGTCTCGACATCGGTACCTCCAAGGTGGTGGCGCTGGTGGGCGAAGTGACGGCCGATGGCCAACTGGAAATCGTCGGCATCGGCACCCACCCATCGCGCGGCCTGAAGAAGGGTGTGGTGGTCAATATCGAGTCCACCGTGGCGTCGATCCAGCGCGCAGTGGAAGAGGCCCAGCTGATGGCGGGCTGCCGCATTCACTCGGCATTCGTCGGCGTGGCCGGCAACCACATCCGCAGCCTGAACAGCCACGGCATCGTCGCCATCCGCGACCGCGAAGTCAGCAGCGCTGACCTGGAGCGGGTACTGGATGCTGCCCAGGCCGTCGCCATTCCGGCCGACCAGCGCGTGCTGCATACCCTGCCGCAGGACTACGTGATCGATAACCAGGAAGGCGTACGCGAGCCCTTGGGCATGTCCGGCGTACGCCTGGAAGCCAAGGTGCACGTGGTGACCTGCGCGGTGAACGCGGCGCAGAACATCGAGAAGTGCGTGCGCCGTTGCGGCCTGGAAGTCGACGACATCATTCTCGAGCAACTGGCTTCCGCCTACGCGGTACTGACCGACGACGAGAAGGAGCTGGGCGTGTGCCTGGTCGACATCGGCGGCGGCACCACCGACATCTGCATCTTCACCGAAGGCGCGATTCGCCACACCGCGGTGATCCCGATCGCCGGCGACCAGGTCACCAACGACATCGCCATGGCGCTGCGTACTCCGACCCAGTACGCCGAGGAGATCAAGATCCGTTACGCCTGCGCCCTGGCCAAGCTGGCCGGCGCCGGCGAAACCATCAAGGTGCCGAGCGTCGGTGATCGTCCGCCGCGCGACCTGTCGCGCCAGTCCCTGGCCGAAGTGGTCGAGCCGCGTTACGACGAGCTGTTCACCCTGATCCAGGCCGAACTGCGGCGCAGCGGCTACGAGGACCTGATCCCGGCGGGCATCGTGCTCACCGGTGGTACGGCGAAGATGGAAGGTGCGGTCGAGCTGGCCGAGGAAATCTTCCACATGCCGGTGCGCCTCGGTGTGCCCCACAGCGTCAAGGGGCTCAGCGACGTGGTCCGCAACCCGATTTACTCGACGGGCGTCGGCCTGTTGATGTATGGCCTGCGCAAGCAGTCCGACGACATCCCGATGCCTGGCAATGGTGGGTACGGTGATGAAACCAAGGCACCGGTTCTGGAGCGGCTCAAGCGCTGGATCCAGGGCAATTTCTAATGTGGGCGACGCGGCACGGGCGTGTGCGGCGTCACCGGCAGTAGGCGTTAAAAAACTAGAAAATACAGGAGAGAGACCATGTTTGAACTCGTAGACAACCTTCCGCAGAGCGCGGTCATCAAGGTTATCGGTGTCGGTGGTGGCGGCGGCAACGCAGTCAACCATATGGCCAAGAGCAACATCGAAGGCGTCGAATTCATCTGCGCCAACACCGATGCTCAGGCACTGAAGAACATCGGCGCGCGTACCGTGCTGCAGCTCGGTACCGGCGTCACCAAGGGGCTCGGCGCCGGCGCCAACCCGGAAGTCGGCCGTCAGGCGGCCATCGAGGACCGTGAGCGCATCGCCGAAGTGCTGCAGGGCTGCGACATGGTGTTCATCACCACCGGCATGGGCGGCGGTACCGGTACCGGTGCGGCGCCCGTGATCGCCGAAGTGGCCAAGGAGCTGGGCATCCTCACCGTTGCGGTGGTGACCCGTCCGTTCCCGTTCGAAGGCCGCAAGCGCATGCAGATCGCCGACGAAGGCATCCGCGCGCTGCAGGAAAGCGTCGACTCGCTGATCACCATCCCCAACGAGAAGCTGCTGACCATCCTCGGCAAGGACGCCAGCCTGCTGTCCGCCTTCTCCAAGGCCGACGACGTGCTGAGCGGTGCCGTGCGCGGTATCTCTGACATCATCAAGCGTCCGGGCATGATCAACGTCGACTTCGCCGACGTGAAGACCGTGATGAGCGAAATGGGCATGGCGATGATGGGTACCGGCTGCGCCAGCGGTCCGAACCGTGCGCGTGAAGCCACCGAAGCGGCCATTCGCAACCCGCTGCTCGAAGACGTCAACCTGCAGGGCGCCCGCGGCATCCTGGTCAACATCACCGCCGGTCCTGACCTGTCCCTGGGTGAGTACTCCGACGTGGGTAACATCATCGAACAATTCGCTTCCGAGCACGCCACCGTCAAGGTCGGCACCGTGATCGATCCGGACATGCGCGACGAGCTGCACGTGACCGTGGTCGCCACCGGTCTCGGCGCGCGCATGGAGAAACCGGTCAAGGTGGTCGACAACACCGTTCAGGTCGCCGCTGCCCAGCCCGTCGCGCCGGTAGCGGCTCCGGCTCGCGCCGAGCAGAACGTCAACTACAAGGACTACGAGCGCCCGACCGTCCAGCGCCAGAGCCATGGTGGCGCAGCCACCGCGGCGAAAATGAATCCGCAGGACGATTTGGATTACCTGGACATTCCGGCCTTCCTGCGTCGTCAGGCGGATTAATGAAATCTATCAGGAGCATGAAGGTGATTGGTGTTCAGCAAAGGTCGGTTCTGCTATTATCGCCAGCCTTTGTTGAAAACAATTCGCACCTAGCGTAATAGCGGCCAGACCCATGATCAGACAACGCACCCTGAAGAACATCATCCGCGCCACGGGTATCGGCCTGCACTCCGGGGAGAAGGTTTACCTGACCCTGAAGCCGGCTCCGGTGGATACCGGCATCGTGTTCCGTCGTACCGACCTCGACCCTGTGGTGGAGGTGAGGGGGCACGCCCTGAACGTCGGTGAGACCACCATGTCGACCACCCTGGTCAATGGTGATGTCAAGGTGGATACGGTAGAGCATCTGCTTTCGGCCATGGCTGGCCTGGGCATCGATAACGCCTACGTCGAGCTCTCCGCCTGTGAAGTGCCGATCATGGATGGCAGTGCGGGTCCCTTTGTTTTCCTGATTCAGTCGGCTGGTCTGCAAGAGCAGGACGCCCCCAAGAAGTTCATCCGCATCACCCGTGAAGTGACCGTGACGGACGGCGACAAGCGCGCCACCTTCGTGCCGTTCGAGGGCTTCAAGGTAAGTTTCGAGATCGATTTCGATCACCCGGTATTCCACGACCGCACCAAGACCGCGAGTGTTGATTTCTCCAGCACCTCGTTCGTCAAGGAAGTCAGCCGTGCCCGCACCTTCGGTTTCATGCGTGATATCGAATTCCTGCGCTCGCACAACCTGGCGCGCGGCGGCAGTGTGGACAATGCCATCGTGGTGGACGAAGACGGCGTGCTCAACGAAGACGGCCTGCGTTACGAGGACGAATTCGTCAGGCACAAGATTCTCGATGCGATCGGTGACCTCTATCTGCTCGGCAACAGCCTGATCGGTGAGTTCCGCGGCTACAAATCCGGCCATGGCCTGAACAACCGTCTGCTGCGTGCCTTGATCGCACAGCCGGATGCTTGGGAAGTGGTGACGTTCGAAGACGCCGACACTGCTCCGATCTCTTACATGCGCCCGGCTGCGGCGGTGTAAGGCACTCTCTCCTAGTTTTATCCCTTTCAAGGCCACCTTCGGGTGGCCTTTTTTTATTTCCTCCCCAGGCTCCCGACAGACGGGCGGCAGCTAGCAACGCCGCGCCGGGCAAGGGCGATGCATGTAAAGGCGTCATTTTTCTGGCGACAGTCGTTGGAGAACCTAACGGGCTGACCGCTTTACGAATCGCTGCGGCGGCGATGATTGGCGAGGCGTTCCAGGGCGGCCTTAAGACGCGGGTCACTGACCCCTTCGGCGGTTTCCTGGATGCTGTCGGCGGCGCTGTCGGAGAGCTCGAAGGGGCGTGGCGCCTCGGGTTTCTCGCCGCTGCGAGGTTGCACCTTGAAGAGGATTTTCGTTAAGGTCGCGAACGTTTCCAGCGCCTGCAACTGCCTTTGCAGGCGTTTTTGCTGATAACGCAGCCGGGTGGCCCAGTGGCCGTCGGTGACGATCAGCAGCAGACAGCCTTCTCGCCACGATGCCACGCGACAGTGTTCACGGGCGGCAGGCTGCAGCTGGCTTTCCACCACCTGTTGCAGGTGGTCGAGGCGTTGAGCCTGATTGAACAGGGCTTTCAGCGGCTTCGCCTCGCGCAGGAGCGCGGCGGGCGCCTTGGCCGGCAAGGGACGAAAACTCATGGCAGGAAGCCTGCGACTTTTGGGGCCGTCATGGTAGCAGAACCTCTGCTGCCCGCTCGGGTTCCACTTTTTTCAGATGGGGATGTCATGCACATCATTTTGCTCAGCCGGCGCCATGGCGCCGCGCGCTCGCTCAGCCTCGACCTGCGCTGGCTGCTGGCCGGCCTGCTGCTCTTGACCGCGCTGGCGGTGGGCGGCGGTGCGGCGCTGGGCGCCTGGATGGCACCGCAATCGGTGCCGGTACTGGACAGCGCCGTGGTCAGCCAGGCACTCGATGCCCAGCGCGACGAAGTCGGCGCGGTGCGGGTCGACGCCCAGCGCCAACTCGATGCCTTTGCCGCCCATGTCGCCGAGCTGCAGGCGCGCCTGACCCGCCTCGACGCCTTGGGCGAGCGGCTTACCGAACTGGCCGAACTGGACGCCAGCGAATTCGATTTCTCCCTGGGCGTGGGGCAGGGCGGGCCCGAAGAACCCCTGGGCGGGGCGGCCTATGCGCCGCCACCGTTCATGAGCACGCTCGACGAGCTGGCCCTGCGCATGGACAGCCGCGAGCAGCAGCTCGAGGTGCTCGAACAACTGCTGGCCGACCGCCGCCTCGACGAGGCGGCCATGCTGTCCGGCCACCCGGTACTGCAGGGCTACGTATCCTCACCGTTCGGCCGGCGCGTCGACCCGCTGACCGGGCGCATCAGCGTCCACAAGGGCGTGGACTTCGCCGCCAAGGCGGGCAGCGACGTGGTGGCGGTCGGCGCCGGTGTGGTGACCTTCGCCGGACGCCGCAACGGCTATGGCAACACGGTGGAAATCAGCCACGCCGATGGCTACGTGACCCTCTACGCCCACAACCGCAGCAACACCGTGCAGGTCGGTGATCTGGTCCAGCGCGGCCAGGCCATCGCCACGGTCGGCAGCACCGGGCGCTCGACCGGCAACCACGTGCACTTCGAAGTCAGCCGCAACGGCGAGCTGGTCAATCCGCACAGCTACATCGCCCGCGTCAGCGACGAGCCCTGACCGGGCCGGCCGAGGCCGGCTCGCGCCCTGCCGATGGCCCTGTGCCAATCGCGCTGCTTTCTTCAATTCCGTTTCCGGGTAGAATGCCCCCTTCGCACGCAGCCATACGGGCTGCATGGGCGACTCACGGGGCCGCCCTCCATTCATAGCGTGGAAGATCCTGTCGATATGTTTGCGCCTTTGTTGAAAAAACTCTTTGGAAGCAAGAACGAGCGTGAAGTCAAACGCATGCTCAAGGCGGTTCAGGCCGTCAATGCATTCGAGGAGCAGATGCTCGCGCTCTCCGATGAGCAACTGCGTGCCAAGACCGAAGAATTCAAGGCCCGCCTGGCCAAAGGCGAAACCCTGGATCAACTGCTGCCCGAAGCCTTTGCCGTCGCCCGCGAGGCGGGCAAGCGCGTCATGGGCATGCGCCACTTCGACGTCCAGCTGATCGGCGGCATGACCCTGCACGAAGGCAAGATCGCCGAGATGCGTACCGGTGAGGGCAAGACCCTGGTCGGCACCCTGGCCGTCTACCTCAACGCCCTGGAAGGCAAGGGCGTGCACGTGGTCACGGTCAACGACTACCTGGCCCGCCGCGACGCCAACTGGATGCGCCCACTGTACGAATTCCTCGGCCTGTCGGTAGGTATCGTCACGCCGTTCATGCCGCCGGAAGAGAAGCGCGCCGCCTATGCCGCCGACATCACCTACGGCACCAACAACGAATTCGGCTTCGATTACCTGCGCGACAACATGGCCTTCAGCCTGGACGAGAAATTCCAGCGCGAGCTGAATTTCGCGGTGATCGACGAAGTCGACTCGATCCTTATCGACGAAGCCCGTACCCCGCTGATCATCTCCGGTCAGGCTGAAGACAGCTCGAAGATGTACACCGAGATCAACCGCCTGATTCCTCGCCTCAAGCAGCATATCGAGGAAGAAGAGGGCGTGGTCACCCAGCAAGGCCATTACAAGGTCGACGAGAAGAGCCGCCAGGTCGAGCTCAACGAAGACGGCCATCAGGTCATCGAGGACATGCTCACCCAGGCCGGTCTGCTGGCCGAGGGCGAGAGCCTCTATTCGGCACACAACCTGGGCCTGCTGACCCACGTCTATGCCGGCCTGCGCGCCCACACCCTGTTCCACCGCAACGTCGAGTACATCGTGCAGAACGGCCAGGTCATCCTGATCGACGAGCACACCGGGCGTACCATGCAGGGCCGTCGCCTGTCCGAAGGCCTGCACCAGGCCATCGAAGCGAAGGAAGGCGTGCAGATCCAGGCCGAAAGCCAGACCCTGGCCTCGACCACCTTCCAGAACTACTTCCGTCTCTACACCAAGCTGGCCGGCATGACCGGTACCGCGGACACCGAAGCCTTCGAATTCCACCAGATCTACGGTCTGGACGTGATGGTCATTCCGACCAACAAGCCGATCGCCCGTAAGGACTTCAACGACCTGGTCTACCTGACCCAGGAAGAGAAATACGCCGCGATCATCAACGACATCAAGGAATGCCAGGCCCAGGGCCGCCCGATTCTGGTCGGCACCGCGACCATCGAGACCTCCGAGTACATGTCGCGCCTGCTCGAGCAGGAAGGCATCGAGCACAAGGTGCTCAACGCCAAGTTCCACGAGAAGGAAGCCGAGATCATCGCCCAGGCCGGTCGCCCCGGTGCGCTGACCATCGCCACCAACATGGCCGGTCGGGGTACCGACATCCTGCTCGGCGGCAACTGGGAAGTGGAAGTCGCGGCCCTGGAGAACCCCACCGACGAGCAGGTCGCGCAGATCAAGGCCGACTGGCAGAAACGTCACCAGCAGGTACTGGAGGCCGGCGGTCTGCACGTGATCGCCTCCGAGCGTCACGAGTCGCGGCGTATCGACAACCAGCTGCGTGGCCGTGCCGGTCGCCAGGGCGATGCCGGTTCCAGCCGCTTCTACCTGTCGCTGGAAGACAGCCTGATGCGCATCTTCGCCTCCGACCGCGTGAAGAACTTCATGAAGGCCCTGGGCATGCAGCCCGGCGAAGCCATCGAGCACCGCATGGTGACCAACGCCATCGAGAAGGCGCAGCGCAAGGTCGAAGGCCGCAACTTCGACATGCGCAAGCAACTGCTCGAATACGATGACGTGGCCAACGAGCAGCGCAAGGTCATCTACCACATGCGCAACACCCTGCTGGCCGCCGACAACGTGGGCGAGACCATCGAGGACTTCCGCAAGGAAGTGCTGGACAGCACCATCGATGCCCACATGCCGCCGCAGTCGCTGCCCGAGCAGTGGGACATCGCCGGCCTGGAGGAGGCGATCTACGCGGGCTTCAACCTGCGCCTGCCGATCCAGCAGTGGCTCGACGAAGACGACAAACTGTACGAAGACACCCTGCGCGAGCGCATCCTCAAGGAACTGGTGGACGCCTACAACGAGAAGGAGACCCAGGCCAGCGCCGAAGCCCTGCGTACCTTCGAGAAGCAGATTCTGCTGCGCGTGCTCGACGACCTGTGGAAAGACCACCTGTCGACCATGGATCACCTGCGTCACGGTATCCACCTGCGTGGCTACGCGCAGAAGAACCCGAAGCAGGAGTACAAGCGCGAGTCCTTCACCCTGTTCCAGGAACTGCTGGATTCGATCAAGCGCGACGCCATTCGCGTGCTGTCCCACGTGCAGGTACGCCGCGAGGATCCGGCCGAGGAAGAGGCGCGGCTGCGCCGCGAGGCCGAAGCCATGGCCCAGCGCATGCAGTTCCAGCACGCCGAAGTGTCCGCGCTCGACGAGCCGGAAGCCGAAGGCCAGGAAGGCGATGTCGCCGTGGCGGCCGCCCCGGTACGCGCCGAACAGAAGATCGGCCGCAACGAGCTGTGCCCGTGCGGTTCCGGCAAGAAGTACAAGCACTGCCACGGTCAGGTCAACTGAGAACCTGGACACGACTAGCTGTGCGTCGGCCCTGCGGCGTCGAAAGCAGGGCCCTAGCTTGCAAGGTCGTGCCCAGGTTCTTGCTGAGCTGGCTGTAAATCCTAACGCCGCGAGGGTTCAGCCCTTCGCGGCGTTTTCGCATCGAACAACCTAATTCAAGGAGCTCTCCCATGGCTGTTGGTCTTGGCCCGCTGTCTACCCTGCATCCGGTTCCAGGTTTCGAGCTGGGCATCGCCTCTGCCGGCATCAAGCGCCCGGGGCGCAAGGATGTGGTGGTGATGCGCTGTGCCGAGGGCAGCAGCGTGGCCGGCGTGTTCACCCTCAACGCGTTCTGTGCCGCGCCGGTGATCCTGGCCAAGAAGCGCGCCTCCGGCAGCGTTCGCTACCTGCTGACCAACACCGGTAACGCCAATGCCGGCACCGGCGAGCCGGGCCTGCAGAACGCCATGCGTACCTGCGCCAGCCTGGCCGACCTGGCGGGTGTGGACGAAAGCGAAGTGCTGCCGTTCTCCACCGGCGTGATCGGTGAGCCGTTGCCCGTCGAGAAGATCGAAGGCGCCCTGCAGGCCGCGTTGGACAACCTCTCCGAGAACAACTGGGCCGATGCCGCCACCGGCATCATGACCACCGACACGCTGCCCAAGGGCGCCAGCCGCCAGTTCACCCACGAGGGCGTGACCGTCACCGTGACCGGCATCAGCAAGGGCGCGGGCATGATCAAGCCGAACATGGCCACCATGCTCGGCTACATCGCCACCGACGCCAAGGTCGCCCAGGGTGTGCTGCAGGATCTGCTGCGCGACGCCGCGAACAAGTCGTTCAACCGCATCACCATCGATGGCGACACCTCCACCAACGATTGCTGCATGCTGATCGCCACCGGCCAGGCAGCCCTGCCGGAAATCACCCAGGCCAGCGGTGCGCTGTTCGCCGCCCTGAAGCAGGCGGTGTTCGAGGTCTGCATGGAGGTGGCCCAGGCCATCGTGCGTGACGGTGAAGGCGCCACCAAGTTCGTCACCGTGCAGGTCAACGGCGGGGCAACGCACCAGGAGTGCCTGGACGTCGGCTACGCGGTGGCCCATTCGCCGCTGATCAAGACCGCGCTGTTCGCCTCCGACCCCAACTGGGGCCGCATCCTCGCTGCCGTGGGCCGTGCCGGCGTGGCGCAGCTGGATGTCAGCAAGATCGACGTGTTCCTGGGTGATGTGTGCATCGCCAGCAAGGGTTGCCGCGCCGCCACCTACACCGAGGAGCAGGGCGCCGCGGTGATGGCCGAAGAGGAAATCACCATCCGCATCGAGCTGGGCCGTGGCACCTGCAGCGAGACCATCTGGACCACCGACCTGTCCCACGAGTACGTGAAGATCAACGCCGAATACCGCACCTGATCCCCGTGCCGGTCGCCGACAGGGTGGCTGGCGCGTTCATTCCGCCCGCGCATGGCCCCATGAGCGAGCGGAATTTGCCTTGCCGGCAGCCAACGGTGAAGCTGTCGTTCTGTTCCTTCTGATCGCGGAGAAATAGATGTCGCTCGAATTGGTGATAGGCAACAAGAATTACTCGTCCTGGTCGCTGCGCGGCTGGCTGCTGGTCGAACTCAGCGGCGCGGCTTACCGGGAAACCCTGGTGCCGCTGTTTCGCGCCGACACCCACGCACGGCTGCTGGAGCATTCGCCGACCGCCAAGGTGCCGGTGCTCAAGACCGAGGATGCCGGGGTGATCTGGGATTCCCTGGCGATCGCCGAATACCTGGCCGAGCGCTTTCCCGACGTGGCCCTGTGGCCGCGTGACGTGGCTGCCCGCGCCATGGCCCGTTCGGTCTGCGCGGAGATGCACAGCGGTTTCGGTGCGCTGCGCAGCCACATGCCGATGGACATGCAGCGCCATGCACCGCTGGCCAGCGTGGCGGATGACGTCAAGCACGATATCCAGCGTATCGTCGCGCTATGGGCGGGCTGCCGCGAACGCTTCGGCCAGGGTGGTCCATACCTGTTCGGCCAGGTCAGTATCGCCGACGCCTATTTCGCTCCGGTCGCCAGCCGGCTGCGCAGCTACGGCGTGCAACTTCCGGCGGATGCAGCGGCCTACGTGGACACCATTTTTCAGTGGCCGGCGTTCCAGCGCTGGTTGCAGGCAGCCCTCGAGGAGAAAACGTGAAACGCGTGCATGTAGCGGCAGCGGTGATTCGTGGTGAAGACGGCCGGATCCTGATCGCCAAACGCCCCGATGACAAACACCAGGGCGGGCTCTGGGAGTTTCCCGGCGGCAAGGTCGAGGAGGGCGAGGCCGTACAAGTCGCGTTGTCACGCGAGCTGCACGAGGAACTGGCCATTACCGTGGAGGCGGCGCGGCCGCTGATCCAGGTACGCCACGACTACAGCGACAAGCAGGTGCTGCTGGATGTCTGGGAGGTCAGCCGCTTCGCTGGCGAACCCCACGGCGCCGAAGGCCAGCCGCTGGCGTGGGTCAGCCCACGGCAATTGGGCGACTACCAATTCCCTGCCGCCAACCGGCCGATCGTCGCGGCTGCGCGCCTGCCCGAGCATTACCTGATCACCCCGGAAGGGTTGGACGGTCCCGAGCTGCTTGCGGGTGTGCGTGCAGCGATTGCCAACGGCATTCGCCTGATCCAACTGCGCGCGCCGGCGATGTTCGACGCCCAGTATCGGGACATCGCCGTGGACGTGCAGGGACTCTGCGCCGGCAAGGCGCAGTTGATGCTCAAGGGCCCGTTGGAGTGGCTGGGTGACTTTCCCGCCGCTGGTTGGCACCTGACCGCCGAGCAACTGCGCAAGTACGCGAGCAAAGGTCGCCCGTTGCCGGCAGACCGCTGGCTGGCTGCTTCCTGCCACAGCGCTGAAGAGCTCGAACTGGCCACCCGGATCGGCGCCGATTTCGTCACCCTGTCGCCGTTGCAGGCCACCGAGAGCCATCCCGATGCCCAGCCACTGGGCTGGGAGCAGGCGAGCGAGTTGCTGCAGGGCTTCAATCAGCCCTGCTACCTGCTCGGTGGCGTGGCCCCGCAGCACTGCGAGCAGGCCTGGCAGGCAGGTGCCCAGGGCGTCGCCGGGATTCGCGCCTTCTGGCCCCGCTGAGCCTGCGCTTGTACGAGCACGCCGTAGCGCCTACCCTGCGGCGTCCCATTTGCGAGTGATCCACGGCCCATGGCCTCCGTTCTCAATGTCATCCTGCCGGTCTTCGCGCTGATCCTTGCGGGTTTTGCCTGCCGGCGCCTGGGCCTGCTGGGCGCTACCGCGGCCTCGGAGATCAACCGCATGGTGGTCTGGCTGTGCCTGCCGGCGCTGCTGTTCGAGGCGATGGCGACGGTGGTGTGGGACGAGATCTGGCAACCCGGTTTCATCCTCGCCTATGGCATCGCCACCCTGGGGCTCTTCGTGCTGGTGCTGCTGGTGACCCTGCGTCGTACCGGCAGCCTCGCCGACGCCAGCGTACGGGGGCTCAGTGCGTCCTACGCCAACACCGGCTATATGGGCATCCCGCTGTGCCTGCTGGTGTTCGGCGATGCCGGCATGGAGCCGGCGCTGATCGCCTGCCTGATCGTCATCTGCGTGCTGTTCGCCCTGGCGGTGGTGTGTATCGAGGTGGGCCTGCAGAACGAGAAGAGCGTGCTGGCGGCGGTGCGCAAGGTCAGTCTCGCCCTGCTCAACAACCCCATCGTCATGGCGCCGCTGCTCGGTGGCCTGTGGGCGGCGACCGCGCAGCCGCTGCCGGCGCCCCTGCACCAGTTTCTCAAGCTGCTCGCCGCCGCTACCGGGCCCTGCGCGCTCATCGCCCTTGGCTTGTTCCTGGCTGCAGAGCACGCAGGGCCGAAGCAGCGCGGTACCGGCCTGGTATTGATCAAGCTGGTCGCTCATCCGCTGATTACCTGGGTATTAGCCGTCTACGTGTTTCGCTTGCCGCCGATGTGGGCACACGCCGCGCTGCTGCTCAGCGCATTGCCGACCGGCACCGGGCCCTTCATGCTCGCCGAATTCTATCGCCGCGATGGCGCCGAGGTGTCGAGCACCATTCTGTTGTCGACGCTGGGCTCGCTGCTGACGCTGTCGCTCTGCCTTTATCTGATCGCGCCCTGAGCGCCGCACTTGGATTCTTCGTATGCCGCCATCCGCTCAGCCGACCCTGCGCCCCAGCACCCTGCACCTGCCGGCCGGCGACTGGGCGACGGTGCTCGACTGCCTGTGTGCGCACTTCCCGGCGATTCCACGGGACGTCTGGCTCGAGCGTATGGCCCGTGGTCGGGTGTTGGATGCCGAGGGCGCGCCGATGGGTGTCGATCACCCCTATCGGGTCGGCCTGCGCGTGCATTATTTCCGTGAGGTGCCCGCCGAGCCGACGATTCCCTTCGAGGAAGCCATTCTGCACCTCGACGAACACCTGCTGGTCGCCGACAAGCCGCATTTCCTGTCGGTGATGCCGGCCGGCGCCTATGTCGAGCAGACCCTGCTGGCGCGGCTGGTCAGGCGCACCGGCAATGCCGACCTGGTGCCCTTGCACCGCATCGACCGGCACACCGCCGGGCTGGTGCTGTTTTCCAGCAACCCGCGGACCCGCGGGCGTTACCAGGCGATGTTTCGCGAGCGCGCCATCGACAAGCGCTACGAGGCGCTGGCGGTGCCGTTGCCGGATCTGCAGTTTCCGTTGTTGCGCGAAACACGCTTCGAAGCGGGCGAGCCGTTCTTTCGCATGCGCGAGGTGCCAGGCGTGGCCAACACCCGCACGCGTATCGAGGTGATCGAGAAACGGGCCGAGCACTGGCTGTATGGCCTGGAGCCGGTGACCGGCAAGAAGCACCAGTTGCGCGTGCATATGGCAGCTCTGGGTGCGCCGATCCTAAACGATCCCTTCTATCCCGAGGTGAGCTGCGCCGAGGGTGAGCCCGACGACTACACGCGGCCGCTCAAGCTGCTGGCTCGCGGGTTGGCCTTCGATGACCCGCTGACCGGCGAGCGGCGCCGTTTCGAGAGCCGCCTCAGTCTTTGACGGCTGCCTGCCAGAGCACTTCGTCGATGCCCTGGCGCCTGGCGATCAGCCGGGCGGCCACGAACAGCAGGTCGGATAGCCGGTTGATATAGGCCAGTAGCTCGCCGCGCAGCGGCTCGATGGCATGCAGCTGGCCGCAGCGCCGTTCGGCGGTTCGGGCGCTGCTGCGGCACAGGTGGGCCTGGGCGATCAGCCTTGATCCGCCCGGCAGGATGAAGTTGGTCAGCGGGCCGACTTCCTCGTTCCAGCGGTCGATGGCCGCTTCCAGGCGCTCGATTTCGGCGCCCTGCAGCGCGTGGTACTCGGGCATAGCCAGCTCGCCGCCGAGGTCGAAGAGGCGGTGCTGACAGGGCGCGAGCACCTCGACCAGTTCGCCAAGCCCCGGGTGGTTCGCCTGCTGCTCGAGCAGGTCGGCGAGCAGCAGGCCGAGTTGGCTGTTCAGCGTGTCCACTTCGCCGATGGCTTCGATACGCGGGTGATCCTTGGCGACCCGGCGGCCGTCGGCCAGCCCGGTTTGCCCGGCATCGCCGGTGCGCGTGTAGATTTTCGAGAGTCGATAACCCATGGGGTCTCCGCTGATCAGCTGCCCACGCCCAGTGGCAGGCGCAGGGTGAAGCAGGTGCCCTGGCCGGTGCGCGAGTGCACCTCCATCTGGCCCTTGTGGTTGTTGGTGACGATGAAGTACGACACCGAAAGCCCCAGGCCGGTGCCCTGGCCGACTTCCTTGGTGGTGAAGAACGGCTCGAAGATGCGCTTGCGCACGGCTTCGGGGATGCCCACGCCGTTGTCCTCGACCTGCACTTCGGCCCAGGGCGGCGCCAGGCGGGTGCGCAGGATCAGCTTGCCGGGCTGGCTTTCGTCCTCGCGCAAGTGAATGGCCTGGGCCGCGTTCTTCAACAGGTTGAGCAGCACCTGCTCCAGTTCGTTGGCGATGCCGGGGATCGGCCCGAGCTGCGGGTCGAATTCGCGCTGGATCAGCAGGCTCTTGAAGTCGAAGCTTTCGGTCAGGTCGAAGTCGTTGCTGGCGATCTCCACTGCCTGGTCGATCAGCGCCGGCAACTGGCAGGGCGCCAGCTGGCGGTTGCTCAGGCGGCTAAAACTGAGCATGTGGGTGACGATCTTCGAGGCCCGTGCGCCGGCCTGCTGGATGCCGTCGAGCAGCATGGGAATTTCCCGGGCGGCCAGGTAGCGGTCGATGGCCGGCAGGCTGACCCCGGCCAGCTCGGCCTGCTCCTGGTTGCGTGGCAGCTCCGGCGACAGGCGCCGGCGGATGTTCTGCACGTTGTGCAGGATGGCGCCCAGGGGGTTGTTGATCTCGTGGGCCATGCCGGCCGCCAGGCCGCCGACGGAAAGCATCTTTTCGGACTGCACCATGACTTCTTCGAGGTTCAGGCGCTGGGTGATGTCGTCGATGCGGATCACCACGCCGCGGCCGATACTGCCGATCAGCGGGTAGAAGGTCAGGGCGTAGTGGTGGGGCTCGTCGTCGCGGATCCAGGTGACGCGCTCGATCTTCTCGACCCGGTGTTGCTCGGCGGTGCGCTTGAGCTTGGACAGGTACGGCTTGAGCAGCGGGAAGGCGAGAAACACCGGCTGGTTCACCGCCTCGTCGATGGAGGTGCCGGACAGCGCACTGGCCTCCTGATTCCACTGCGCCACGTAGAGCTGCTCGTCCAGGGCGATCAGCGCCGAGGGCATGGAGTCGATGATGCTGTTGAGGTAGTTCTGGAAACCGGTGAGCTTCTTCTCGATCTTGCTGCGCACCTGCACTTCGAGTTCCAGCTTGCGGTTCGACAGGCGGGTTTCCTCGGCCAGGCCGCGGGCCTGGTTGTAGGCTTCCTCGGAGTCGTCGCGGGCGCGCTTGAGCTGCTGCTCGCGGGCCTCGATGCGTTCGAGCATGGTGTTGAAGGCCTCGGCCAGGCTGCCGATTTCGTCGCGGTTGCCGCGCCGGGCGCGCAGCGAGTAGTTTTCCTCGCGGGTGACCTGGCGGGTGAGTTCTTCGAGGCGCTTGATCGGGCTGGTGACCAGGCGGCGGATCTGCCGCGCCACCAGCAGCCAGAGCACCAGGCTGAACAGCAGGATCACCAGGCTGGCGGTGACGGTACCGGTGTAGAAGGCGCCCGGCAGTTCGCTGGACGCGACCAGCAGCAGGTGGCCGGGCGGCGCCTCGCCCTGGGGCAGCTCGACCAGCTGGTTGGCGCGAAATTCGCCGATCCGCCAGTTGTCCAGCGCGTCGACCTGGGCGGGCAACTCGAGTTTCTCGCCGCGCTGCAGCTGCGCCATGCTGTTGCCGCCTGCATCGTAGATCACCGCCGCGCGCAGCGGTGCGTAGCCATCCAGGCGCTTGAGCAGTTCATGGGCCGCTTCGGGCGAGCTGAGGGCCTCGCGGCTCAGGGCCGGGGTGGCGATCAGCCGGCCGAGGGTCTGCAGCGCCTGGGGCGCGACGCTTTCCTGGGAGATCCAGTAGGCCGCGCTGATGAAGGTCGTGTTGGCCACCACCAGCACCGCCGTCAGCAGGACCAGCAGCGCCGCGAGCAGTTTTCGGCCAACGGGGAGATTCTTCAGGCGGTGGCGCAGGCGCATGGGCGTGTTTCGTGATGGCAGGTGAGGGCGCAGGTTAGCGCGTGACTCAATGGCGCGGCAATCCGTGGCGGTCCAGATGCGCGAGCAGCCGCTGATGCACGGCTTGCAGGTGCGGCAACCGCAGCGCTGCCTGCTCGGCGGCGGCACAGGCGTAGCCGAGCAGGTAGCTGATCTCGGTGCGGCGACCACTGGCGACGTCCTGGTACATGGATGAGTAGTTGGCGGCCGTCGCCTCGATTACCCGCCATACCTCGTGGTGCAGGTCCCGGGCCGCTTCGGCCTGGCCGCTGCCGAGCAGCAGCTGGACGAGCTCGGCACATAGCGCCTCGACCTCGTGGCGGTGGCGCACCAGCTCGCCATTGCGACAGCCATGCAGCACGGTCAGCGGGTTGATGGCGCAGTTGAGCGCCAGCTTGCGCCACAGCCGCGCCAGGATGTCCGGGCTCCAGGTATGGGGAATATGGCCGCGCTGGAGATCGTCCAGCCAGGCTGGTGGCGTGGCATCGAGTGGATCGCCAAGCCAGGTATGGCCCTGGCCGGCGAACACCACGCGCCAGTCGCCATCGCGAAATGCACCCTCGGTGCTGGAGGCCGGCAGGCAGCGGCGGCCGGGTAGCTGCTGCGCGACGTCGTCCTGGCTGCCCAGGCCGTTCTGCAGCAGGATCACCTCCGCCCCCGGCGCCAGCCGGTGAGCGACTGCGGCGATGGCTTCGGCGGCGTCGTAGGCCTTGCAGGCCAGCAGCAGACGGGCGATGGGCGCCGGGTCGCTCAGGTCACTGGCGGCGATGGCGTGCAGGCTGGCCTGGCCCGCTTCGACCAGCGTCAGGCCGCCCGCCTGGCGGTACGCGGCCAGGCGTTGCGGGTCACGGAGAATCAGCTGTACCGGCACCCCGGCGCGCAGCAGGCGGGTGGCCCAGAGGCTGCCCAGGCTGCCGGCGCCGAGTACGTGCCAGCTCATGTGCGTGGCAGGCGTACGGCGGTCACGCGGCCGCTGGCGTGGGCCTCGGGTAGCAGGCGGGTGGCCAGATCGACCAGCTGCTGCTGCTCCATCGGCATGGCCTTGCTGTCCAGCCCGACCACGGCGATACCGGCCTTGAGGCTGATGAAGCCTTCGCTGGTCTTGAAGGCCTTGAGGTTGAGCCCTTCGTGCAGGCGTTTGAAGCTGCTTGGCGAGCACTCCTGAAGGTCTTCGAGCAGGGTGATCAGCGCGAAGTGACGATCGTCCAGGCTGACCAGCACGTCCAGCGGGCGCACCAGTTGTTGCAGGCGTCGGGCGACGCTGCGCAGCAGTTCGTTGTAGAAGGCCTTGCCGTGGCGCGTGCCCAGTTCGTCGGCGCCCTGCAGGCCGATCAGCAGGTAGCACAATGCGCCACCGCGCGACTCCACCTGGCGCAGGCTGTCCGCCATCTTCTGCTTCAAGTAGCGGGTATTGCCCAGGCCGGTCAGCGGGTCGACCAGGTTGCGCTCCTCCAGGCTGGCGATGTTCTGCACCAACAGGGCGTTTTCCTGGAGCAGGCGCTGCAGGGTGCTGCACAGGCGTTCGGCGGCGAACACCCGCGGCAGCAGCTGTTCGTTCATGGCCGACTTGCTGATGAAGTCATCGACGCCGCGGTCGAAGGCTTCGTTGAGCACGTTCTCGCCTTCCTTGCCGGTCAGCAGGATGACGTAGGTGTAATGCTCGGCCGCTTCGTCGAGCTGGCGTACCCGGCCGGTCAGCTCCAGGCCGTCCATTTCGGGCATCAGCCAGTCGGCCAGCAGCACGCTGGCGGGGCGTTGTTCGAGGTTGCTGATGGCTTCGGCAGCGCTGCTGGCGAAGCGAATATCCTGATATCCAGCCTGGCTCAATGCGCGTCCGATCATGGCGCTCGAGAACTTGGCGTCGTCCACCACCAGAATACTGAGATGGGGGTTGGGCATGTTTTTTATGGCACTCGCTGGCAGGAAAACGGGTCGAGGGAAGGGGAGTAACCAATACAACGCCGAGCGGTCTGTATCAGAGCGGATATAATGATCGCGCCAATTTTATCGTCAAGCCATCCGCGCGATTTGCGCAGAACTTATTCACGATCTCGCGAACTGGCGCCCAGCACGATGCGGCTCGCATCGCTGCACAGGTGGCTGCCGGCAAGCGACTCGCGACGCAGTGCTGCCCGCTCGCGCTTTATATCTGGAGGAATTGCATGCCCTCGTTCGACGTGGTGTCGGAGCTGGACAAACACGAACTCACCAATGCCCTGGACAATGCCACCAAGGAGCTGGAGCGGCGCTTCGACCTGCGCGGCAAGTGCAGTTTCGAGGTCAAGGACAAGGCCGTCACGCTGACCGCCGAGGCCGATTTCATGCTCGAGCAGATGCTCGACATCATTCGTGGCTGCCTGATCAAGCGCAAGATCGACAGCCAGTGCATGGAAACCAAGGATCCGTACGCGTCCGGCAAGGTGGTCAAGCAGGAGGTCGAGTTCCGCGAAGGCATCGACAAGGAGCTGGCCAAGAAGATCGTCGCCCACATCAAGGACGCCAAGCTCAAGGTGCAGGCCGCCATTCAGGGCGAGCAGGTGCGCGTCACCGGCAAGAAGCGCGATGACCTGCAGGAATGCATCGCCTCGCTGCGCGGCAAGGATTTCGGCATGCCGTTGCAGTACAACAACTTCCGCGACTGATACCGGGGTTTATTGAACCCCGGCGAACTGCGGGCGTCGCAATTTCGTGAGCGCCCATGCAAACGCCATGGCTTGCCATGGCGTTTTCGTTTGAATTGCTAGAAGGAATGCCCGATGGATATGAGCATCGACCAGCTGGTCGTCATGTCACAGGCCTGGATTCCGGTATTGCTGCAGTACAGCGGCAAGCTGGCCCTGGCTATCGTTACCCTGCTGATCGGCTGGTGGCTGATCAGCAAGCTGACCGGCAAGGTCAGCGCCCTGATGGATGGTCGCAAGGTCGATCGTGCGCTGAGCAGCTTTATCGGCAGCCTGGCGAGCATCGTGCTCAAGATCCTGCTGATCATCAGCGTGGCGTCGATGATCGGCGTGGAAACCACCTCGTTCATCGCGGTGATCGGTGCGGCGGGCCTGGCCATCGGCCTGGCGCTGCAGGGCAGCCTGGCGAACTTCGCCGGCGGTGTGCTGATCATGCTGTTCCGCCCGTTCAAGGCCGGCGATTTCATCGAGGCCCAGGGGATTTCCGGTTCGGTGGACTACATCCAGATCTTCCACACCGTGCTGCGTACCGGCGACAACAAGGTGGTGATCGTGCCCAACGGCACGCTGTCCAACGGCATCATCACCAACCACTCGCGGCAGAACACCCGCCAGGTGCTGTATGACGTGAAGCTCGATTACAACGCCGACCTGGCCAAGGCCCGCGAGGTGCTGCTGGAGCTTTCCAAGGACGCCCGCGTGCACCAGGAGCCGGCGCCGGTGGTGGTGGTGTCCAACCTGGGCGAAACCTCGATCAACCTGTCGCTGCGCATGTGGACGGCCGCTGGCGACTACTGGCCGGTGATCTTCATGCTCAACGAGAGCGTGCGTGATCGCCTGCGTGCCGAAGGCGTCGAGCTGGCGCAGCCACCACGCATGGTGCAGGTGGTGCAGCAGGGCAACGCAGACTGAAAAGGCTGCCAGCCAAAAAATGAAAAAGCCGACGAGAGTCGGCTTTTTCATGGGCTTTATTCCGGTTTTGTGGGCTCGTCGGCAGGCAGCGCGGTGGCCCGATTACCCTGGCGATGCCACTGCAGCAGGATCAGCAGCAGGGTGGGCACGCCCATCAGTGCGGTGATCAGGAAGAAGTCGGAGTAGCCGAACTTCTCCACCAGTACGCCGGAATAGCCGCCGATCAGACGCGGCAGCAGCAGCATGATGGAACTCAGCAGCGCGTACTGGGTGGCCGAGAATTTCAGGTTGGTCAGGCTCGACAGGTAGGCGACGAACGCCGCCGTGGCCAGGCCGGAGCTGAAGTTGTCCGCCGAGATGGTGAAGATCAGCATCTGCAGGTTGGCGCCCATGCCGGCCAACAGCATGAACAGCAGGTTGGTGGCCGCCGACGCCGCGCCACCGATGAACAGGATCGGCATGATCCCGAAGCGCACGATCAGCAAACCGCCGGCACCGGCGCCGACCAGGGTCATGATCAGCCCGAACAGCTTGCTGACGCTGGCGATCTGGTCCTTGGTGAAGCCCTGGTCGATGTAGAAGACGTTGGCCATCACGCCCATCACCGTGTCGGACATGCGGTAGGTGGCTATCAGCCCGAGCAGCAGCAGCGCCTGCCAACGGTAGCGCAGGATGAAGTCGTTGACCGGGGTGAGCACCGGTGCCAGGCCGCGGCGGCCCATCGACGACAGGCACAGGGTGGTGAGGATGGTATAGAGGATGGCGCGCAGGAAGGCGCGGTCCTCGAGCAGCAGGTCCAGCAGGGTGGCTTCGCCGGTTACCAGGCTGGGGAAGTCGGTGTTGTACAGCTGGGTGAACATCGCCGGTACCGACACCAGTAGCACGATCAGCACCAGCACCGAGGCGATCTGGTGGCTGAAACCGTACTTGGCGGCGGCCAGCTGGGTACGCAGGGAGACCGGCGGCTCCTTCATCCACAGGCTGGTCAGCAGGCCCGGCAGCATCAGCAGCGCGAACAGCAGGTAGGTGCCCGCCCAGGCGGCGTGCTGGTAGAGCAGGGTGGTCGAGCCCAGGCCCTCGGCGACGTACAGCGCGCCGGCGGTGGCCAGCAGCGCGGCGACCCGGTAGCCGGCCATGTAGCTGGCGGCCAGGGCAGCCTGGCGGGTGTCGTCGACGATCTCCAGGCGGTAGGCATCGACGGCGATGTCCTGGGTCGCCGAGGCGAAGGCCACCAGCACGGCCAGGGCGATCAGCCAGGTCAGGTGGGTATGCGGATCGCACAGCGCCATGCCGGCCAGGCCGATGGCGATCAGAATCTGCGACAGCACCAGCCAGGAGCGCCGCCTGCCGAGCTTGCCGAGCAGCGGCAGGCGCCACTGGTCGAGCAGGGGCGACCACACCCACTTGAAGGCGTAGGCCAGGCCGATCAGGCTGGCGAAGCCGATGGTCTCCCGCGCCACGCCCGCTTCACGCAGCCACACCGACAGGGTCGAGAACACCAACATGTAAGGCAGGCCGGCGGCGAACCCAAGCACCAGAAGAACCAGTGTCGAGGGGCTGGAGTAGGCGGCGATCGCGTCGCGCCAGCTTTTACGATGCATTGAAGGGAGTCGGCCTGGAGGGAGAAAGCATGAACAAGTGGCGCACTCTAGGGGCTAGGGTCGGGTCAGTGCAAGCCGGTTGCGCCCGGCGCGTCGAGTCTCATGCCTCGTGCTCCAGGGGGCGCCAGCCGTGACGTCGGATATCCACCCGACCATTGTGGGATAGCACCCCTTCGACGCGCAATCGGGCACGTTGTTCAACCCCGCTTGGCGAGTCGGCCGCCAGGCTCAACCGGCCGCCGGCGGCAACCACACGATGCCAGGGCAGGGCGGTGCCGTCGGGCAGTTGGCCGAGGGTCCGGCCGACCCAGCGCGCCGCGCGCCCCAGGCCCGCCAGTGCGGCCAGCTCGCCATAGGTGACCACCTTGCCGGGCGGTACCTGGGCCAGCGCCAGGTACAGCGCATCACGGCGGGCCTGTTGATCGGCGTCGGCCAGCGGCGCGCTGTAATCGGTCTGTCGTGTCGGCATGGCAGGCTCCTGTCGCCGCGGAGTCAGGGGCCTCGATGAACTCGAAGCATTTCCGTCGGTCATTTCTTGCTCAAATATCGGGTATGCGGATAATGCCCGATTTACCGCGAACCGGAGCGACAGCATCCGCTTATGTTTACTCGTACCTTGTTGTGCCTGGGCCTCAGCGTCGCCACCACACCGCTGCTGGCCGATACCGTATGGATGAAAAACGGCGACCGCCTGACCGGAACCATCAAGGTTCTCGACGGTGGCAAGCTGCTGCTGGAAACCGACTACGGTGGTTCCATTCCGCTGGACTGGAAAAAGATCGCCACCCTCGACAGCGCTCAGGAGCTGCTGGTCAAGGAGAACGAAATCACCGGTGAGCGTGCCAAGTCGCTGCAGGCCGCCGATTCCGGCAAGGTGACGCTCGCCAATGGCGATGCACCGAAGACCGTCGAGCTGGCCAGCATCAAGCAGATCATGAAGCCCAAGCCCTTGGTCGAAGACTTCATGTGGAAAGGCAACGTCGACGTGGCCATGGACTACAAGCGCGCCGAGAGCGACACCGACGACTACGACGTCGACCTCAAGACCCAGGCCCGCCATGGCAAGTGGCGTCACAATGCGACGGTCGACTACAACCGCGAACTGCGCAACGACGTGGTCAGCACCGACAACTGGGGCACCGAGTACGCCCTGGACCGTTTCCTCGACGAACAGTGGTTCTGGCAGGGGCGCTTCGAATACAAGCGCGACCAGATCGAGGATCTCGAGCGGCAGCGTACGGTGGGTACCGGTCCGGGTTACCAGTTCTGGGACAACGAGCTGGGTGCGTTTTCGGTTGCCGGTCTGCTCAACCGTTCCGACTATGAGTACGCCAACGGCGAGAAGGACAACTTCTACGCCATCAGTATGCGTTGGGACTACAACCGTTACCTGATCGGCAAGACCTTCGAGCTGTTCAGCACCGGCGAGGTGGGCAAGCCGCTGGCCAGTGCCGCCGACTACGCGCTGGATGCCGAAGTGGGCCTGCGCTACAAGGTCACCGACTGGGCCTCGTTGAACATGAAGGCATCCAAGGACCAGGTCAGTGGTTCGGAAGGCGACAAGGATGAAACCCGCTACACCATCGGCTTCGGGGTGGGTTGGTAACCTGGTTTGCCGCAACGCTGAAAAGAGCCCCGCCTGCGTGCGGGGCTTTCTTATGGCCGCATAGTTTGGGAAGAGTGGGGGGACACCGGACTGGCAAGTTTGTGTGCGTATCACTTACTGGCTTGGCACTATCCATTAACGCGTCCACTGACCCTTTGTGTTGCGCCCCTTACGGGCGCCACACCTTGATTCGCTGCGCTCACCCTGCGGGCCAGCCTGTGGCTGTTACTGCGCTTCGCTACGTCTCTTTGCTTGCCCAAGAAAGGTGTGCCAAAGAAGGGCACCCCGACATCCGGGTTTCGCTGCGCGAAACTTCCCTCGCTCCGGCGCCGCTCCGGGGGGCGGCTTACATGGGCCATCCCTGGCCCATTAAGCCTCTCGCCGCATCCATGCGGCTCGCTCCCCTACGCAACACCTCCACTCGGCCTCCTGAAGGGGACCATGTCGCGAGCTTGCGACATCTGCGCAAGATCAAAGTCGGTAGCGTTTGGCTTTTGCTCTTGAAGCGCGATTTCACAGACGACGCCTAAATCCCCTTCAGGAGGCCGAGTGGAATCACCGTGGAAGGGGTTGAGCGACATGGATGTCGCGAGAGCCGCGATGGCCGGGGCCGCCTAGGCAGGGATGGCCCTTCGCGGCGTGCCCCTGGAGCGGTGATGGAAGGAGGGAACCCCGGCGCAGCCGGGGCCGGATGGTGGGGTGCCCTTCTCTTTGGTTACTTTCTCTTGGGCAAGCAAGAGAAAGTGACTCGCCCGTAAGGGGCGAAACCCATCAGACCAGGCGACGGGGTAATGGAGAGTGCCAAGCCATCGACAACGAACGCTTTATTGCCAGTCCGGTGTCAAGCCTATCCTCCCCGCGAAAATGCGAAGAATCTTTTTATGGCCGGCATGCTACAGGCGCACACCGCCGTCGAGCTCGAGAATGCGCCCGGTGAAATACTCGTTCTCCAGCAGAAAGGCGATGGCGTGGGCGATCTCTTCCGGTTTGCCGAGGCGCTTGAGCGGAATCACCTCGGTCATGCGCTGCAGGGCCTCGGGCTTCATGCCGGCGACCATGTCGGTTGCGATGAAGCCCGGTGCCACGCCGGCCACGCGGATACCGTAGCGCGCCAGCTCGCGAGCCCAGACCACGGTATCGGCGGCCACCGCGGCCTTGGCGGCCGAGTAGTTGGCCTGGCCGATGTTGCCGGCCCGCGATACCGAGGAAATATTGATGATCGCCCCCTCGTTCTGCAGCTCGATCATCTTCGCCGCCACCTCCCGGGTGCACAGGAACACGCCGGTCAGGTTGACGTCGATCACCGACTGCCACTGGGCCAGGCTCATCTTGCTCATCTCGCCATCCTTGACCTTGATGGTTAGGCCGTCGCGCAGGATGCCGGCATTGTTGACCAGGCCATGGATCGAGCCGAAATCCTCGGCGATCTGGGCGATGGTCTGGGTGACCTGCTCTTCGCTGGCCACGTTGCACAGGTAGGTGCGCGCCTGCACGCCCAGCGCCCGGCAGGCCGCCGCGGTTTCATCGAGTTTTTCCTGGTTGAGGTCGACCAGTGCCAGGCGCACGCGACGCCCGGCGAGGTACTCGGCCATGGCGCGGCCGAGGCCCTGGCCGCCGCCGGTGATGATGATGACTTTGTCTTCGAGTTGCATGCCAATACCCTTGAATGAAAGAGTCGAACGGGTCATACCGGTAAGGGCGCCGCCGCCGGTGTGGCCGCGCGCCCGGGCCGGTCGACTGCCATGACGTACGGGGGCAGCATAGAGCGCGACACGGGGCTGGCACCAGCGCCATGGAGACGAGCCTCAACATCCTGTAACAGCCTGGCCGGCCTGCGCGGGGCCTCGCGTCGCCTGGCGTTGAACGCGCCGCCAGCGGGTGAAGTCCAAGCTTCAGCTTGAATTAAGCGCAACACCCCATATTTCTCTCCTACTGGAAGGTGTTCTTCCGTCAAGGAAACCGCGATGCGCATTTTCATGTTGTTGTTCCTGCTGTTCCCGATCCTCGAGTTGGCCGTGCTGATCTCGGTGGGCAGCGCCATCGGCGTGCTGCCGACCATTGCCCTGGTGATCCTCACCTCGATCTTCGGTGGCCTGATGCTGCGCATTGCCGGGATCACCACCGCCTGGCGTGCCCGCGAGCGCCTGGCCCGCGGCGAAATGCCGGATCAGGAAGTGCTGCAGGGGCTGATGATGGCGGTCGGCGGCGGCCTGCTGCTGCTGCCGGGTTTCATCAGCGACGTCATCGGCATTCTCTGCCTGCTGCCGTTCACCCGCCGCTGGCTGGTCGAGCGCGTGCGCCAGCGCGCCGCCGAGCAGGCCGCGCGGCAGCGGGCCTTCGCCGATGACCTGGCAGCCCGTAATGGCCAGCCCGGTGCCCACAAGCCGAACGTGCTGGAAGGCGAGTACGAGCGCCGCGAGTAATCGCCTAGAACCTGTTCGCGATCTGCTGCGCGTCGGCGCTCCTGCGTTAAAACAAGCTGGATTGCCAGCCCAGTCGGAATGCTCATTACCACTCGTAAACTTCGCTTCCTCGCTTGTTTTTGCGGGGGCGCCTAGCCCGTGGATCGCTCTAGCTCGCGAGATAGTGAACAGGCTCTTAGCCGTCGTCCACAGCCCCGGCCGGAGCGATCTGGCCGGGGCTGTGCGTTTTCAGGCGGGCCGATCGGCTGAACCGCACGCGTAAAAAATTTACCGCCTCGCCCTTGAATTGCTATTCGTCGACCTTATGTAGCGGTCACCGCAAGGTTTTTCGGCGCTTGCCGCGCTGAAACATATTTCGGCGTCACGTGTAATGCGCAGCGCCACGATCCTGCCGGTGAGAGCACCGGTTGATGTCAACAACTATTGGGAGAGATCGACAATGAAGCTTCGTCCTTTGCATGACCGCGTCGTGATCCGTCGCAGCGAAGAAGAAACCAAAACCGCTGGCGGTATCGTGCTGCCGGGCTCGGCTGCCGAGAAGCCGAATCAGGGCGAAATCGTTGCCGTGGGTACTGGCCGTGTTCTGGACAGCGGTGAAGTCCGTGCCCTGGCCGTCAAGGTCGGTGACAAGGTGGTGTTCGGCCCTTACTCCGGCAGCAACACCGTCAAGGTCGACGGCGAAGACCTGCTGGTGATGAGCGAGAACGAAATCCTCGCCGTCGTCGACGCCTGATCGCCCGCGAATTTCCGTTTAATCGTCAAGAATTGAGGATCAAATAACATGGCAGCTAAAGACGTAAAATTCGGCGACGCCGCTCGCAAGAAACTGCTGACCGGTGTCAACGTTCTGGCCGACGCCGTCAAGGCCACCCTCGGCCCGAAAGGCCGTAACGTCGTTCTGGAGCGCAGCTTCGGCGCGCCGCTGATCACCAAGGACGGCGTTTCCGTCGCCAAGGAAATCGAGCTCAAGGACAAGATCGAAAACATCGGCGCCCAGCTGGTCAAGGACGTTGCGTCCAAGGCCAACGATGCTGCCGGTGACGGCACCACCACCGCCACCGTTCTGGCTCAAGCCATCGTGACCGAAGGCCTGAAGTCGGTTGCCGCCGGTCTCAACCCGATGGACCTCAAGCGCGGCATCGACAAGGCCACCGCGGCCATCGTCGCCGAGCTGAAGAACCTGTCCAAGCCGTGCACCGACAGCAAGGCCATCGCTCAGGTTGGCACCATCTCCGCCAACTCCGACGACTCCATCGGCAACATCATTGCCGAAGCCATGGAAAAAGTCGGCAAGGAAGGCGTGATCACCGTTGAAGAAGGCTCGGGCCTGGAAAACGAACTGTCCGTCGTAGAAGGCATGCAGTTCGACCGCGGCTACCTGTCGCCGTACTTCATCAACAAGCCGGACACCATGGTTGCCGAACTGGACAGCCCGCTGCTGCTGCTGGTCGACAAGAAGATCTCCAACATCCGCGAACTGCTGCCGGTTCTGGAAGCCGTTGCCAAGGCTGGCCGTCCGCTGCTGATCGTTGCCGAAGACGTCGAAGGCGAAGCCCTGGCGACTCTGGTGGTCAACAACATGCGCGGCATCGTCAAGGTCGCTGCCGTCAAGGCGCCGGGCTTCGGTGATCGTCGCAAGGCCATGCTGCAGGACATCGCCGTTCTGACCGGCGGTACCGTGATCTCCGAAGAGATCGGCCTGAGCCTGGAAAGCACCACCCTGGAGCACCTGGGTCAAGCCAAGCGTGTGGTCCTGAACAAGGAAAACACCACCATCATCGACGGTGCTGGCCAGCAAGTGGACATCGAGTCCCGCGTTGCCCAGATCCGCAAGCAGGTCGAAGACACCACTTCGGACTACGACAAAGAGAAGCTGCAAGAGCGTCTGGCCAAGCTGGCTGGCGGCGTTGCGGTGATCAAGGTCGGCGCTGCCACCGAAGTCGAGATGAAAGAGAAGAAAGCCCGCGTTGAAGACGCCCTGCACGCGACCCGTGCCGCCGTCGAAGAAGGCGTGGTACCTGGCGGTGGTGTTGCCCTGGTGCGTGCCCAGGCCGCTCTGGACGGTCTCAAAGGCATCAACCTGGAGCAGGACGCTGGTATCAGCATTCTGCGCCGCGCCATCGAAGCGCCGCTGCGCCAGATCGTCACCAACGCCGGCGACGAAGCGTCCGTGGTGCTGGACAAGGTCAAGCAGGGTTCCGGTAACTACGGTTACAACGCTGCCAACGGCGAGTACGGCGACCTGATCGAGTTCGGCATCATCGACCCGGCCAAGGTTACCCGTAGCGCGCTGCAAGCCGCTGCTTCCATCGCTGGCCTGCTGATCACCACCGAGGCGATCGTTGCAGAACTGCCGGAAGACAAGGCTGCTCCGGCCATGCCGGACATGGGCGGCATGGGTGGCATGGGCGGCATGATGTAAGCCGACCGGCACCCTGAGCTGCACCGAGAACCCCGCGCCCTGGCGCGGGGTTTTTTATTGTCTGTCATGCAGCCCTGAATGAGCGCCGGGGCTCTGCTCGGCGGGCTTTGGCCGACCCATGCAGGCAGCGCTGACAGCTGCCGTCGCCAAGGGTTTTGACCGTTCGTCTTGTTGTAATCTGTTTCAAGTAATCGTGATCTAGTGTTAGCGGACGCGTTGGTAGCACTATCAAGAGGTTGCGATCATGAGCTTAGGAGTAGTCAGAGGTTTGTTTCTCGTCGCGGCGCTAAGCGTCTCGGCCCTCGCGGCAGCCTCCTGGTATGAGCCGCAGCCCGGGGTCATCAGCAGCAATGGCCGCAGCTATTGCCTGAGCCCCGAACTCAAGCGGGTGACGCCGGTGTCGGCCCAGGCCAACCAGAACCTGCTGTTGCTGGTGATGGGGCTGTCCCAGGGCCTGCGCTGAGCATGGCCCGCCGGTCGGCCTGCTCGCAACAGTGAATTTCTCCCTCCGCTGCGAACTCCGATACCCTGAGCGAACATTCGACCCAGGGGGAGCAGCAGATGTCCATTTACCGTGAGCGTGGCGAACGCCTTCGATCCTTGCACCAGCAGGGTGAGTTGCTGGTTCTGCCCAACCCCTGGGATGCGGGGTCGGCGAAGATGCTCGCGGCGCTCGGTTTCCATGCCCTGGCCACCACCAGCGCCGGGCTGGCCTTTTCCCTGGGGCGGCGCGATGCCGAAGGCGCGGTAAGTCGTGACGAGGCACTGGCCAACGCCAGGGCAATCGTCGAAGCGACGGCGCTGCCGGTGGTCGCCGACCTGGAAAATGGCTACGGCGATGCGCCCGAGCACTGCGCCGCGACCGTGCGGTTGGCGGCGCAGGTCGGCCTGGTCGGCGGCTCCATCGAAGATGCCACCGGCCATGCCGATCAACCGATCTATGCCTTCGACGTAGCGGTAGAGCGCATTCGCGCTTCGGTCGCGGCAGCCCAGGCGCTGGACATTCCCTTCACCCTGACTGCCCGTGCGGAAAACTTCCTGCATGGCCGCGCCGACCTGGACGACACCATTCGCCGCCTGGTGGCCTACGCCGAAGCCGGCGCGGACGTGCTCTACGCGCCAGGGCTGACCACCCGTGAGCAGATCCGGGCGGTGGTCGAGGCCGTGGCGCCCAGGCCGGTCAACGTGCTGGTCGGCTCGCCGAGCCTGACGCTGTCGCTGGACGAGCTGGCGCAGCTGGGCGTCAAGCGCGTGAGCCTGGGCTCCAACCTGGCCCGCGTCGCCTATGGCGCCTTTCTGCAGGCGGCCACCGGGCTGGCCGAACGCGGCGACCTGAGCAGCGCCCGGCAGGCGCTGCCGTTCGACGCCATCAACGACCTGTTCAAGGGCTAGCGTGCGGCAGTTTCTGAGCGCGCTGTTGATCTTCGTGGCGGTTGGCGGTCCGCTGGCGCTGTATCGCCAGTGGATCGACGTGCCACCGCGCTGGAACCCCTGGGCCCCGCTCGACCTGCGTGACACGCCCAACTGGCTGACCGCCTACAAGCTGCGGCGTCTGCAGGGCGACCCCGAGTTATGCCGTACGGTGCTCGATACGTCGGCGCTGCGCTACGTCGCGCTGCCCGACAGCACGCCGGCCGCCGATTGCCCGCTGACCAACACGGTGCGGGTGCAGGGCAGCGACGTGCGCCTGAGCAGCAGCTTTATCGCCACCTGCCCGGTGGCCGCGGCCTTCGCCCTGTTCGAACGCCATGGCTTGCAACCGGCGGCCGAACAGCGTTTCGGCCAGCGGGTGGTGCAGGTCGACCATGTCGGCAGCTTCGCCTGCCGCACCATCGCCGGCAGTCAGCGGCGCAGCCAGCATGCCTCGGCCAATGCCCTGGATATCGTCGGTTTCCGCCTGGCCGATGGCCGGCGCATCAGTGTGCTGCGTGACTGGCCGGGCGAAGATGACAAATCGCTGTTTCTGCGCCAGGTGCAGCAGGCGGCCTGTTCCAGCTTCAATACCACCCTGGGGCCGGACTACAACGCCGCGCACCGTGATCACTTCCATCTGGATATGGGCGGCTTCCGCATGTGCCGCTGAAGGACACCTCTAAAAACTACCTACGTTGCCATCGCAGCGTTAAAAACAGGCTCAAATGCTCATTTACAGCCGTAAACTCCGCTTTTCGCCTGTTTTTGCCTTGCGCTAGCTGCCTCGCCTACGTTTTTTGAGACGCCCTCAACTCAGCGCGACAGGCGGCGTTGCAGGGTCAGGCGGCCCATCAGCAGTTCCCAGGGGGCCAGCGACGCCTGCAGCAATGGGTTGCTGGCGGCATTCTCGGCAGGCGCCAGCAATTGCTGCTGCAGTGCCAGCTCTTCGAGGGGCAGGGCGGCCTCCACAGCGTTCAGCGAGCAGACGAACTGGCGCTGCATCATCACGTCTTCCAGGGTGCGCATGCCGTGCATGGGCGCTTCGTCTGCAGGCGTGGTCGGGGCCGGTGCCGCAGGTGCTGCCAGGGCGCTTTCCATCTCGCGCAATACGCTGCGCAGAATCTGGTCGTACAGCGCCACGCTGGCGCTCGATGGCGTACCGGCTTTCTGGGCGGCTACCCGGGTGTCACCGGGAATATGGGAGATGACCTCGAACATCAGGCGGCTGGCTCTGGCAAACTATCGCTTTCCGGGGTATCGGCCGTTGCCGGCCCGAGTTGAGCCAACGGCCGAGCAAATCCTGCCGCCCCAATCGATGGACGACCCGCAATGACTGAAATACAGCCCGACGTGCGCATTCGCATGGAGGCCCTGGCGCCGCATCTGCAAGCCGGCGCACAGCAGTGGGCGCAGCGCCTTGGCCTGCCGCTGGAAGGCGAAGCCGGCTATGCGCTGCAGTTGGGAGAGGCCGGTTTGCAACTGGTCGAACTGGGCCCTCAGGCGCCAGGCCCGGTGCGGGTGGATTTCGTCGAGGGTGCGGTAGCCCATCGTCGCCAGTTCGGCGGCGGCGCGGGGCAGATGATCGCCAAGGCGGTCGGCATCGCCCAGGGCGTGCGCCCGCGTGTGCTGGATGCCACCGCCGGCCTGGGCCGCGATGCCTTCGTGCTGGCCAGCCTGGGTTGCCGTGTGGACCTGATCGAACGTCAGCCACTGATCGGCGCGCTGCTCGAGGACGGCCTGCGGCGCGCGGCCAGCGACGCAGAGGTCGCGAGCATCGTCGCGCGCATGGGCCTGCTGCAGGGCAACGCCATCGAACTGATGGGCGATTGGCAGGATGAGGCCCCCCAGGTGATCTACCTCGACCCGATGTTTCCCCATCGCGACAAGAGCGCCCTGGTGAAGAAGGAGATGCGCCTGTTCCGCCCCTTCGTCGGCGATGACCTGGACGCACCGGCGTTGCTCGCCGCCGCCCTCGAACTGGCCAGCCACCGCGTGGTGGTCAAGCGCCCGCGCAAGGCGCCGGTCATCGAGGGTGCCAAGCCGGGCTATGCGCTGGAGGGCAAATCCAGCCGCTACGACATCTATCCGCTGAAGAAGCTCACGCCTTAGGGCCTGTAAACGATCCTGCGGGTCGGCTTCGGGGCTTGAACGCAAAGTGGCGCGAGCAGCCTTTCGTAGGGTGGACGACGCTTCATCCGTCCACCGATCTGCATCCGCGATGGTGGATGAAAAGAGCGTCATCCACCCTACGGACTGTGGGAGCGGGCCATGCCCGCTAAAAAATCACGGGCATGGCCCGCTCCCACAGGTACTGCATCAATTTCCGCTTCTGCCTTGTGGCTGCCCTATCAATGTTGACCAAAAAGACCGTGAACAGCTTCCTCAACGAACCGCTCTACGGTCGCCATCCAACCTGAACGTTTTTGCTGGGCCTCACCTCAGATTTTGAACGGATGCACGAGACATCCACGCGAACCGAGGTAGCCCCATGAGCGAGACCATCACAGCCGGCGCCGAGCGCCGGACGATTTCCCTGTCATTGAACGGCAGCCCTACACAAGTCGAGGTGTACCCGTGGATCACGGCCCTCGACCTGCTGCGTGAACAGCTCGACCTGGTCGGCACCAAGAAAGGCTGCGACCACGGCCAGTGCGGCGCCTGCACGGTGCTGGTGGACGGCCAGCGGGTCAACGCCTGCCTGACCCTGGCGGTGATGCTCGATGGTCGCCAGCTGACCACCATCGAAGGTCTGGCCAAGGGCGATGAGCTGCACCCCATGCAGCGCGCCTTCGTCAAACACGATGCCTTCCAGTGCGGCTATTGCACCCCCGGGCAGATCTGCTCGGCGGTCGGCCTGGCCAACGAAGGGCGAATCGGCGACGCCGCCGATATCCGCGAACGCATGAGCGGCAACCTGTGCCGCTGCGGCGCCTACAGCAACATCCTGGCGGCCATCGAAGAGGCACTGCCCGAGAGCGAACAGGCGGTGCGCCCATGACGCCCTTCGCCTACAGCAAGCCCGAGGCCATCGACGAAGCGGTGCGCCTGGCCGGGCCCGACAGCCTGTTCATCGCCGGCGGCACCAACCTGGTCGACCTGATGAAGGAAAACCTGGTGCGCCCCAAGCGCCTTATCGACATCAACGCCTTGCCGCTGCGTGACGTGACTACCACCGCCGAGGGCGGCCTGCGCATCGGCGCCCTGGTCGGCAACGCCGAGCTGGCCTGGCACCCGGAGATCGAGCGGCGTTATCCGCTGCTCGCCCAGGCGCTGTTGTCCGGTGCCTCGCCCCAGGTGCGCAATATGGCCAGCGCCGGTGGCAACCTGCTGCAGCGCACCCGCTGCCACTACTTCTACGATGCCCAGGTGCCGTGCAACAAGCGCGAGCCCGGCAGCGGCTGCCCGGCCCGCGAGGGGCTGAACCGTAACCATGCGTTGTTCGGCGCCAGCGAGCACTGCGTGGCCGTGCACCCGTCGGACTTCTGCGTGGCCCTGGCTGCCCTGGATGCCCAGGTGATCATCACCGGCCCGCAAGGTGAGCGCCGCGTAGCCATGAGCGACTTCCATCGCCTGCCGGGCGATACCCCGCAGCGCGACACGGTGTTGGAACCGGGCGAGCTGATCCTTGCCATCGAGCTGCCGGCCGATGGCTTCGCCGGGCATCACGCCTACCTCAAGTTGCGTGACCGTGCTTCGTTCGCCTTCGCCCTGGTATCGGTGGCTGCGGCACTGGAACTGGACGCCGGCGGGCAGATCCGCCAGGCGCGTATCGCCCTGGGTGGCGTGGCCCACAAGCCGTGGCGGCGAGCGGAGGTGGAGGCCAGCCTGGTCGGCCAGGCCGCCACGCCCGAGCACTTCGCGGCCGCTGCCGAGCTGCTGCTCAAGGATGCCCAGCCCCTGGCCCACAACGCCTTCAAGGTCGAGCTGGCGCGCCGCGCCGTGGTTCGTGCCCTGTCCACCGCCGCAGAAGGAGCCCGCCCATGAACGCGCGAACCCTTGGCCAGCCCCTGGACCGCGTAGACGGTCCGCTGAAAGTCAGCGGTCAGGCGCGTTATGCCGCCGAGCACCCAGCTGACGGCCTGCTGCATGGCAGCGTGATCTGCAGTGTGATCCCCCGCGGCCGCATCACCGCCATCGACGACTCGGCGGCCCTGGCGCTGCCCGGCGTCAAGCTGGTGCTCAGCCACCTCAATCGTCCGCCCATGGCCCAGGACGACGAGAGTTACGAAGATGACGATGCCGCCGATGGCTCGCCGTTTCGCCCGCTGTTCAACGAGCGCATCCGTTACAGCGGCCAACCGGTGGCGCTGGTGGTCGCCGACACCCTGGAGCTGGCCCGTCACGCCGGCTCACTGGTGCGTATCGACTATGAGCAGCACGCCCACGCCACCGATCTGCGCGGTGCCCTGAGCGAAGCCCACGCCGCACCTGCCGAGCTGCCAGAGCCACGGGGCGACGCCGACGCGGTGATCGCCGGCGCGCCGCTGCGTCTGGAGCTGGAGTACGAGCTGCCCTGCGAGTATCACCACCCCATGGAGCCCCATGCCTCGACGGTGATCTACCAGGCCGATGGCAGCCTGCTGGTGCACGACAAGACCCAGGGCCCGCAGAACAGCCAGCGTTACCTGGCCGACGTGCTCAAGCTCGAACCGAATCGCGTGCGCATCAAGTCATCCTTCGTCGGCGGCGCCTTCGGCTCCGGCCTGCGCCCGCAGTACCAGCTGTCCCTGGCCGCCATGGCGGCGCTGAAGCTGCAGCGGTCGGTGCGGGTGACCCTGACCCGCCAGCAGATGTTCACCTTCGGCTATCGCCCGCGGGCGGTGCAGCACCTGCAGCTCGGTGCCGACGAAAGTGGCAAGCTGCAGGGGCTGGTGCACGAGGTGATCGCCCAGACCTCGCGCTTCGAGGACTTCACCGAGCACGTCGCCGAATGGTCGGGGATGCTCTATCACTGCGACCACGTGCGCCTGGCCTACCGGCTGGCGCCGCTGGACGTGTACACGCCGCTGGACATGCGTGCGCCGGGGGCCGCCACGGGGGTCTATGCCCTGGAGTCGGCGATGGACGAACTGGCCTGGGCCGCGGGCGTCGACCCGGTGCAATTGCGCCTGACCAACTACGCCGAAACCAACCAGAACGAAGGCAAGCCCTATTCCAGCAAGGAGCTGCGCGCCTGCTACCAGCAGGGTGCCGAGGCCTTTGGCTGGAGCCAGCGCAGCCCGCAGCCGCGCAGTATGCGCGAGGGCGACCAGTTGATCGGCTACGGCATGGCCACCGGCGTATGGGAAGCCATGCAGATGCCGGCCAGCGCCCGCGCCAGCTTTACCGCCGACGGCCGGCTGATCGTCGCCAGCGCCACCTGTGACATCGGCCCGGGCACCGCCACGGTGATGACCCAGATCGCCGCCGATGTGCTGGGCCTGAAGCCGTCCCAGGTGGAATTCCGCCTTGGCGATTCCAGCCTGCCCCAGGCACCGCTGCAGGGCGGCTCGTTCACCGTATCCTCGGTGGGCAGCGCGGTTCGCGAGGCCTGCCTGGCCCTGGCCGACAAGCTCTGCGAGGCGGCGCGGCAGTGGCCGGAGGCACCGTTCACCGATGGCGCTGCGCTGCGCTTCAGCGCCGGCCGTGTGCAGCAGGGCGAGGACACCAGCCGTGCGGTCGAGCTGAGCGCGCTACTGGCCCGCCATGGCAGCCTGGAGGTCGAGGTGCAGGCGCAGCCGGCTAAGCAGCGCGAGCGCTACGCCAGTGCCAGCCATTCGGCAGTGTTCGTCGAGGTGCAGGTGGACGAAGCCCTTGGCACGGTGCGGGTCACCCGGGTGGTCAGCGCCATTGCCGCGGGCCGGGTGATCAACCCGAAAACCGCGCGCAGCCAGATTCTCGGTGGCGTGGTGTGGGGCATCGGCATGGCCCTGCACGAGGAGGCGATGATCGACCATGACCTGGGGCGCTGCATGAACCATAACCTGGCCGATTACCACCTGCCGGTGCACGCCGATATCGGCGATATCGAGGTGATCTTCGTCGAGGAAAACGACAGCATCATCAACCCGCTGGGCTCCAAGGGTGTCGGCGAGATCGGCATCGTCGGCGTTGCCGCGGCGGTCGCCAATGCGGTCTATCACGCCACCGGCAAGCGCATCCGCCAATTGCCGATCACCCTCGACAAGCTGCTTTGACGGGGGCCGATGACGGGTTCGCGAGCGCGGGCCCGTCATCGTTATGTTTGCGCTCGTTACGTATCACCAGCCACAGACCCAGCCCCGAGACAGCCGTGCCCAGGCCCATCAGCCAGGACAGCGGCTCACCGAACATCGCCCAGGCCCACACCAGGGTCAGCGCCGGGCTCAGGTACAACACGCTGGCCACCCGGGTCGGCGTCGAGCGCTTCAGGCACAGCCAGTACAGGCCGTAGCCACCGATGGTGGAGATGCTCGTCCACAATACGCTCAACGCGAAGCCGCCCGAGGCCACCGGCATCAGGCTGCCGTCCATCATGGCCAGCAGCGCGAACGGCACGCAGCAGATGCAGCATTGCAGCCACAGGTTGCCGAGCAGGTCGAGGGACGCCGTGGCCTTGGTGCGTTTCTGCCACAGGGTGGCGACCGCCAGCGAGAGCATGCCCAGGAGCGGCAAGCCGTAGACCCACAATGGCGCATCGCCCCAGGCCAGCGCGTCCGAGGTGACCAGCACCACGCCGGTCAGGCCGATCAGCAAACCCAGCCAGGTGCGCCAGCCCAGCTGCTGCCGAAGCACCAGCAGGCTGAGCAGGGCGACGCCGATGGGCAGCAGGTCGGCCAGCAGGGCGGCGAGCCCAGCCGGTACGCCCAGTGCGATGCCCTGAACCACGCCGGCCAGGTAGCCGCCCATCGCCAGCAAGCCGATGCCAGCATGGCGCAGCAGCGTGGCCGGCGAGGCGTGGCGCAGGCGCGGCAACGCCCAGTGCGCCAGCAGCAACACGAACAGCAGGCTGCGCCAGAACACCACCAGCATCGCTGGCGCATGGTCGATGGAGAAGCGGGCGCCGATAAAGCCCGAGCTCCAGATCACCACCAGTGCCGCTTCGAGCACCAGCAGCGGAATGGCGACGGGCCACAGGCGGACAGTCTGTTGAGCGGACATGGCGGTAAACCGGATGGAGGGTGTAGGTCCAGCCTACGAAGGTGGCGTAATCTAATAAATCAAAATGTATTGAATCAGTCGTTCGGATTTTTTGAATCATGAGTGCCGTGCTCGATATCGAACTGATCCGCACCTTTCACGCCGTGGCACGCAGCGGGCGCTTCAAGGCGGCTGCCGAGCAGTTGCACAAGAGCCCGGCGGCGATCAGCGTGCATATCCAGCGCCTGGAGTCGGTCGCCGGTGGCCGGCTGTTCGACCGCGACAACCAGTCGGTGGCGCTGACCTCGCTGGGCAAGCGGTTGCTGCGTTCGACAGGCGAACTGCTCAGCACCCACGACCGCGTGCTCGCCGAGTTGCACGGCCCGCGATTGGCCGGGCGCATCCGCCTAGGGATTCCCGACGAATACGCCGCCCACGTGATTCGCGACATCCTGCCGATCTTCGCGGCGGCCTGGCCCAACGTGGTGCTGGAGGTGAAGACCGCCCCCAGCTACACGCTGCGCGAGCAGGTGCAGGCCGGCAAGCTGCACGGCGCGGTGCTCACGCTGCCGCTGGGGCAGCGTGAGCCCCGCGCCCAGGTGCTGGTTGCCACCACGCCGGTGTGGGTGGCGGCGGCGTCCTATCCCCAGGCCTGGAAGGAGACGCTGCCGCTGGCCATCCATGCGGCCGACTGCCCCTACCGCAGCCTGATGCTGGAGTCCCTGAAAACCGCGGGGTACACCTGGCGGGTGGTGCTGGAAAGCCCGTCCAGCCAGGCCATCAGGGCCTGTGTCGAATCGGGCCTGGCGATCACCCTGATGGACCGCGCGAAGATGAGCAGCGCCATGCGCATCATCGAGAGCCTGCCCCAGGCCGCCGAGCACGAAGTGATGTTCCTGCGCTCGGCCCAGGCGCAGCACGACGAAGCGCTGGAGCTGTTGGCCCAGGCCATTCATCAGCACTTCCGGTTGTGATCAGCGGTGCTTGGTGCTCGAGCGCAGCTTGTAGCGCTCGCCCGGGTGGATCAGGCGCACGTAGCTGATCAGGTGCTCGTCCGACCAGGTGCGGCGGATCATCGACAGGCAGGCGGCGCCCGGCTCGATGGCCAGCCATTCGGCGGTGCGGGCATCGGCATGCACGGCCTCGACCACATGCTCCACTTCGCTGATCGGGCAGCTGGCGACCAGCACTTCGTTGGGTGTCTGTTTGGAGAAGTCGCTGCTCAGGTAGTGGGGCACCCAGCGCGGATTGACGAAGCGATCCTCGAGCTGGATCGGCACCCCGTCTTCGAGGTGCACGAGAATGCTGTGAAACACCTCGGCGCCGATGCGCAGGCCCAGGCGCAGCGCCACCTCGTCATCGGCGGCCAGCGCTTCGCTGCGTAGGATGCGATTGGAGTAGGCATGGCCGCGGGCGCGCACCTCGGCGGCGATGTTCATCACCTCGTGCAGCGAGGACTCGGACTTGCGGTCGGTGACGAAGGTGCCCAGGCCCGCCTGGCGAATCAGGTAACCCTGCTGCACCAGGTTGTTGATGGCCTTGTTGGCGGTCATGCGGCTGACCGAAAAGTCCCGGGCCAGCTGCTCTTCGGGGGGGATCTGGTGATGCAGCGGGTAGTCACCGTTGCCGATGCGCTCGAGCAGAAAATCCTCGATGGCCTTGTAGCGCGGGGTGGAACTGGTCACGGCAACTCCTTGGTAATGCCCGGTGCGCGGATGATACATCAGCCATACAACTGATCTTGTAGGAGCCCCGCCTCGGGGCGAAAGCGGTCGTAGTCACTCAGCAAGACCTGCGGGATAACTACCATTCGCCGCGAGGCGCGGCTCCTACAAAGACGTAGCGCGGCTCAGCCTACCGAGGGCAACATGCCGGCCGGCAGCAGCGGCGTCAGCACGCGCTCGGCCAGCAGCTCGTCGGCGGCGGCGATGTCCGGGGCGAAGAAGCGATCCTCGACGTAGTACGGCACCTTGGCGCGCAGGGTCTGGCGCGCCTGCTCCAGTGCCGGCGTGCTCTTCAGGCCTTCGCGGAAGTCCAGGCCCTGGCAGGCGCCCAGCCATTCCACGGCCAGCACGCCGCGGGTATTGGCCGCCATGTCCCACAGGCGCTTACCGGCAGCCGGGGCCATGGAAACATGGTCTTCCTGGTTGGCCGAAGTCGGCAGGCTGTCGACACTGTGCGGATGGGCCAGGGCCTTGTTCTCGCTGGCCAGGGCTGCCGCCGTCACCTGGGCGATCATGAAGCCGGAATTCACCCCGCCATTGGCCACCAGAAACGGTGGTAACTGCGACATATGCTTGTCCATCATCAGCGAGATGCGTCGCTCGGACAGCGCGCCGATCTCGGCGATGGCCAGGGCGATATTGTCGGCGGCCATGGCCACGGGTTCTGCGTGGAAGTTGCCACCGGAAATCACCTCGCCTTCGGCGGCGAACACCAGCGGGTTGTCGGATACCGCGTTGGCCTCGACGCCGAGCACCTCGGCAGCCTGGCGCAGCTGGGTCAGGCAGGCGCCCATGACCTGGGGCTGGCAGCGCAGCGAGTAGGGGTCCTGCACCTTGTCGCAGGCGGCGTGGGAACGGCCGATCTCGCTGCTGTCGCCGAGCAGGTGACGGAAGGCGGCGGCTGCGTCGATCTGCCCGCGCTGACCGCGTGCGGCATGGATGCGCGCATCGAAGGGCGAGCGCGAACCGAGCAGCGCCTCGACGCTCAGCGCGCCGCAGACGCAGGCGGCGGCGTACAGGTCTTCCGCCTCGAACAGCCCGCGCAGCGCGTAGGCGGTGGACACCTGGGTGCCGTTGAGCAGCGCCAGGCCTTCCTTGGCAGCCAGGGTCATCGGCTCCAGACCGGCGATGGCCAGCGCCTCGGCGGCCGGCAGCCATTGGCCCCCGTGGCGCGCCTGGCTTTCACCGAGCAGCACCAGCGACATATGGGCCAGCGGTGCCAGGTCGCCGGAGGCGCCGACCGAGCCTTTCAGCGGGATATGCGGGTAGACCTCGGCGTTGACCAGGGCGATCAGCGCCTCGATCACCTGGCGGCGGATACCGGAGAAACCGCGCGCCAGGCTGTTGATCTTCAGCAGCATGATCAGCCGCACCATGGCGTCGCTCAGCGGCTCGCCGATGCCGGCGGCATGGGACAGCACCAGCGAGCGCTGCAGCTTTTCCAGGTCGGCATTGGCGATGCGGGTCGAGGCCAGCAGGCCGAAGCCGGTGTTGATGCCGTAGGCGGTGCGACCCTCGGCGATGATCTGGTTGACACAGGCGACGCTGGCGTCGATGGCCTCGTGGGCGCTGGCGTCCAGGCTCAGGTGTACGGGGGCCTGGTAGGCGGCGCGCAGGTCGGCCAGGGTCAGTTGGCCGGGTTTCAGGTTCAGGGTGGTCATGTTCTGTTCTTCCACGGGGTGAGTTCGCGCCTGGCGAAGCAGAGCCGAATGATGGCTGAAGCCGCGATGCGTGCGGTGATTGATGCGCCGGCCCACTGGGCCGGCGTCGAGCCTCAGCCGATCATCGGCAGGTTCAGCCCCTGCTCACGGGCGCAATCGATGGCGATCTGGTAACCGGCATCGGCGTGACGCATCACCCCGGTGCCCGGGTCGTTGGTCAGCACGCGGGCGATGCGCGCGGCAGCTTCGTCGGTGCCATCGCAAACGATGACCATACCCGAATGCTGGGAGAAACCCATGCCCACGCCACCGCCGTGGTGCAGCGATACCCAGGTGGCGCCGCTGGCGGTGTTGAGCAGGGCGTTGAGCAGCGGCCAGTCGGACACGGCATCGGAGCCGTCCTGCATGGCCTCGGTCTCGCGGTTGGGGCTGGCCACCGAGCCGCTGTCCAGGTGGTCGCGACCGATCACCACCGGCGCGCTCAGCTCACCCGAGCGCACCATTTCGTTGAAGGCCAGGCCCAGCTTGGCGCGCTGGCCCAGGCCGACCCAGCAGATACGCGCCGGCAGGCCCTGGAAGGCGATGCGCTCGCAGGCCATGTCCAGCCAGCGGTGCAGATGGGCGTCGTCCGGGATCAGTTCCTTGACCTTGGCGTCGGTCTTGTAGATGTCCTCGGGGTTGCCGGACAGCGCCGCCCAGCGGAACGGGCCGATGCCGCGGCAGAACAGCGGGCGAATGTAGGCCGGGACGAAGCCGGGGAAGTCGAAGGCATTGCTCACGCCTTCTTCCTTGGCCATCTGGCGGATGTTGTTGCCGTAGTCGAAGGTCGGCACGCCCATCTTCTGGAAGTCGAGCATGGCCTGCACATGCACGGCCATGGACTGCTTGGCGACCTTGACCACGCCAGCCGGGTCGGTGGCTGCACGATCCTTGTACTCGGCCCAGCTCCAGCCAATCGGCAAGTAGCCGTTGAGCGGGTCGTGGGCGCTGGTCTGGTCGGTGACCATATCCGGGCGCACGCCGCGGCGTACCAGTTCCGGCAGGATCTCGGCGGCATTGCCCAGCAGGGCGACGGAGATGGCCTTGCCTTCGCTGGTCTTGGCTTCTTCGGTGTAGCGGGCGATGCGCGCCAGGGCGTCGTCCAGATCGGTGGCCTGCTCATCGACGTAACGGCTGCGCAGGCGGAAATCGATGCTGCTCTGCTGGCATTCGATGTTCAGCGAGCAGGCGCCAGCCAGGGTGGCGGCCAACGGCTGGGCGCCGCCCATGCCACCCAGGCCTGCGGTCAGCACCCAGCGGCCCTTGAGGTTGCCGCCGTAGTGCTGGCGACCGGCTTCGACGAAGGTCTCGTAAGTTCCCTGGACGATGCCCTGGCTGCCGATATAGATCCAGCTACCGGCGGTCATCTGGCCGTACATGGCCAGGCCCCTGGCATCCAGCTCGTTGAAGTGCTCCCAGCTCGCCCAGTGCGGCACCAGGTTGGAGTTGGCGATCAGCACGCGTGGCGCGTTGCTATGGGTCTTGAACACGCCGACCGGCTTGCCGGACTGCACCAGCAGGGTCTCGTCGTCATTCAGGTTGGTCAGGCTCTCGACGATCTTGTCGTAGCACTCCCAGTTGCGCGCGGCGCGGCCGATACCGCCATACACCACCAGCTCCTTGGGATTCTCGGCCACGTCCGGGTCGAGGTTGTTCATCAGCATGCGCAGCGGCGCTTCGGTCAGCCAGCTCTTGGCGGTGAGCGTGGTGCCGCGCGGGGCGCGGATTTCGGTGTCGCGGAACTTGGTCATGGTGCGGGCTCCTGTAGGAACGGGTCAGTGGTGGGTGGTCAGAGCCAACCCAGAAATTGGGCGAGGTAGGCCAGCGGAATGGCCAACAGCAGGCTGAGCAGGGTGCGCTGCAGCCAGATCAGCAGCAGGTGGCCCAGGCTCAGGGGAATCCGCGTGGCCAGCACGCAGGGAATCGAGGCGGAGAGAAACAGCACGCTGCTGACCGAGACGATGGCGGTGACGAACTTCACCAGCACGTGGGCGTCCTTGAGCAGCATCGCCGGCAGGAACATCTCGGCCAGGCCGGCGGACAGGGCGCGGGCCACCTGCATGGGTTCCTCCAGGCCGAACAGCCAGGTCAGCGGGTAGAGCAGCACGCCGAGGGCGTCGAACAGCGGCGTGTACTTGGCAGCCAGCAGCCCGAGCAGGCCGACGGCGAGGATGCTCGGCAGGATGGCGGCGGTCATGCGCAGGCCATCGACGAAGGTTTCGCGCAGCGCCGCGCCCAGCGACGGTGCGATGCTGGCCTGTTGCATGCCGGCGCGCCAGGCGCTGCCCAGGCGGCTTTCGCCGGGCTGCAACTGTGCCTCGGGGGTGGACTCGGACGGCAGACGCGACAGCGGGTAGATGCGCGCGCTGATCGCGGTAACGGTGAAGGTCACCGCCATGGCGCCCCAGAAATACAGGTTCCACTGGCCCATCAGGCCCAGGGTCTTGGCGATGATCACCATGAACGGCGCCGACACGGTGGAGAAGCCGGTGGCGATGATCGCCGCCTCGCGCACGCTGTAATGGCCCTGCTGGTACATGCGGTCGGTGATCAACAGGCCCACCGAGTAGCTGCCGACGAAGGATGCCACGGCGTCGATGGCCGACTTGCCCGGGGTGCGCCAGATCGGCCGCATCACCGGCTGCATCAGCACGCCGATCAGTTCCAGCAGGCCGAAGCCGATCAGAAATACCAGGGCCAGCGAACCCAGCGGCACGATCAGCGCCAGGCTGAGCACCAGCTTCTCGAACAGGAACGGCAGCATGTCCGGCTGGTACAACGCCTGCGGGCCGAGCTGCAGCAGGTAAGCGGCGCCGATCAGCAGGCCGCACACCTTGAGCACACTGAATACGCTGTGGGTCAGGCTGCGCCGCCAACTGCCGTCGAGCCAGGGCGCCAGCGCGCCGTAGAGCATGAACAGCAGCGCCACGCCGATCACCAGTGGCCGCGCATGCAATTGCAGGGCGCTGGCCGCGTGGTCGAGCAGGATGGTAGAGCGCCCGGCGATCTCGAACGGCACGAAGAACAGCAGCAGGCCAATCAGGCTGTAACCCAGCAGGCGCGCCAGGGCGCGGGGGCGCGACACGCCGCCGCTCAAGGGCAGGGACTCAGACATGACGCGACTCCTGGTCGCGGCGGGCGGTGGTGAACATCTGGGTTTCCTCGTAGTTGTTGTTGTGCGGGGAAATGTGGGGCGTTCGGCTCAGAGGCTGAGCAGATGAATCAGCCGCGCCGCTACCTTGGCGGTGCGGTTGTCGATGTCGTATTCGGGGTTGATTTCGGCCAGGTCGGCCAGGCGCAGCTTGCCACTGGCCTTGAGCCGTTCGAGCAGCGGTTCCAGCAGCTCCAGGCGCACGCCACGGGCGGCCGGCGCGCTGACGCCCGGCGCTTCGCACGCCGGCAGCACGTCGATATCGATGGTCAGGTAGAGCGCGTCGCACTCGGCGGTGAAGGCGTCCAGTTCGGCGCCGATGGCATCCAGGGTCGACTCGCGAATCTGCTGATCCTCGCGCACCAGCACGTTCAGCTCGGCGGCGCGGGCGAACAGCGCGCGGGTGTTGCTGGCTCGGCTGACGCCGAGGCAGGCGTAGCGGAATGGCCAGCCGTGTACGGCGCACTGCTCGGCGATCTGCGCGAAGGGGGTGCCGGAGGAATGCACATGGGCCGGGTCGCGCAGGTCGAAATGGGCATCGAAATTGATGATGCCGATACGTGGGGCGGCCATCCGTGGGGCGGCCATCCGTGGGGCGGCTTGGCCGCTAAGGTGCTCGGCCAGGCCCGACCAGCTACCGAAGGCCACTTCATGCCCACCTCCGATCACCAGCGGCAGATGGCCGGCGTCCAGCAGCGCGCAGATGTTTTGGCCGAGGCGCCCCTGGGCCGCCTCCAGGTTGCCGTCCTCACAGGTCACGTCACCGGCGTCAAAGGCCGGCGCCTGACGATGCCAGGCGAGGTTGGCCAGGGCCTTGCGCACGCTTTGCGGTGCAGCGGCAGCGCCGACACGGCCATGGTTGCGGCGCACGCCTTCGTCGCAGGCAAAGCCGAGCAGAGCCAGGCCCGGCTGGCTGTCTTCGGCCAGCGGCTGGATGCGCTGGTGCCAGCGGGCGCTGTCGGCTTCCGGGTCGGTGCGACCGCTCCAGGCGGCCATCGAGTGACGATCAGCGAGCATAGGTAATGGCTCCATTGAACACACGCTGGCGCAGACGCCCGGCCTGCACCGCGTAGGCCAGTTCGGCCGGTTGCTGGATATCCCACAGGCACAGATCCGCTGGGGCGCCGACGGCAATGCGGCCGAGGTCTGGCAGGCCGAGGGCTCGGGCGCCGTGGGCGGTCATGCCGGCCAGGGCTTCGCGCGGGGTGAAGCGAAACAGGGTGCAGGCCAGGTTGGCCATCAGCGTCGGCATGCAGATCGGTGAGGTGCCAGGGTTGGCGTCGCTGGCCACGGCCATGGGCACGCCGTACTGGCGCAGCAACTCGATGGGCGGCAGCCGGGTTTCACGCAGTACGTGGAAGGCACCGGGCAGCAGGACCGCTGTGGTGCCGGCCTCGGCCATGGCGCGTACGCCGGCTTCGTCCAGGTATTCGATATGGTCGGCGGACAGGGCGCCATAACGGGCAGCCAGGGCGCTGCCACCCAGGTTGGACAGTTGCTCGGCATGGGCCTTGATGGCCAGGCCATGGCGCTGTGCAGCCTGGAATACCCGCTCGCACTGGGCCGGGGAGAAGGCGATGCCTTCGCAGAACACGTCCACCGCATCGGCCAGGCGCTGATCGGCGGCGGCCGGAATCATCCGCTCGCAGACCAGCTCGATATAGCCGTCGGCATTGCCGGCGTATTCGGGCGGCAGGGCGTGGGCACCCAGCAGCGTGGTGCTGATACGCACCGGGCGCAGGGTGGCGAGGCGGCGGGCCACGCGCAGCATCTTCAGTTCGTCGTCCAGGGTCAGGCCGTAGCCGGATTTGATCTCCAGGGTGGTGACGCCGTCGGCCAGCAGGGCATCCAGGCGCGGCAGGCTGGCTTCGATCAATTCGTCTTCGCCCGCGGCGCGGGTAGCCCGCACCGTGCTGAGAATGCCACCGCCGTTGCGGGCGATGGTTTCGTAGCTGACGCCTTCCAGGCGCTGCTCGAATTCGCCGGCGCGGTCACCGGCGTACACCAGATGGGTGTGGCAGTCGACCAGGCCGGGGGTCATCACGCCGCCGTTGGCCGCTTCCTCGGCGCCACCGGCCAGGCTTGGATCGAAGCCGCTTTGCGGCCATAGACCGGCAATACGTCCGTGTTCGACCAGCACGGCCATCGGCTCGGGGAGTTGCTCGAGGCCGTCGAACAGCGTGACGTTGCGCCAGAGCAAACGGGTGGACTGAGAGGAAGCCATTGCAGATCGCCCTTTCTTGTAATGTATATACAATTAAGCGAAATGCTTTACATGGTCAAGTGCCATGCAATGGCGTTCCGCAATATAGAGGCGCCGAACGATATCCATGTATATACATTTTGCGGCGGGTCCGGCCGCGTCTGGCTGGCCGACGGCTCAGGAGCGATCCTGGGGATAGCGCTTGGCGAGGGGAAAGGCCGGTAGCCAGGCTTCGCGCCGGCTCGTCCAGCATTCGTAGGTAGGCTGCAGCTGATCGGGCGCGTCGAGGGCGCCCAGGTGGATTTCGATTTCATCGGCGCTGCGGGCGAACAGCGAGGCGCCGCAACGCGGACAGAAGTGGCGCCCGGCGTAGCTATGGGTTTCGCCGCTGACCGTCACGGCGTTGTGGAGGAAGATCGCCGCGGCGTAGAACAGCGCGCCATGGTGCTTGCGGCAGTCGAGGCAATGGCAGATGCCGACTCGCTTAGGCTGCCCCGTGGCCTCGAAACGTACCTGGCTGCACAGGCAGCCGCCGCTGAATCGATCCATGCCGCACCTCCTGCAGGTTCATGGCAGAAACCATAGCAGCAGGTGAGCGCTCAATGGCTCAGGGGCGATAGGCGCGCAGGAACATCTCCACGGTGGCGCGGGCGTGCTGCTCCTGCTGCGCCTCGGTTTCCGGCTCGCCGCAGCCGATCAGCAGGCGGAAATTGGCGCCGCCCTTGAGCAGGGAGAAGAACTGATCGGCGGCGAGCTTCGGCGACTCGATGCGCAGCTGGCCGCTGTGGTCCATCTTGCCCAACAGGCGCTCCATCTCGGCCAGCAGGCGCTGCGGGCCGGCCTCATAGAAGATTTTCGCCAGTTGCGGGTCCTGGGCGCCAAGGCTGGTCATCAGTCGGTGCAGGTCGACCGATTCGCTGCTGTTGAGCAACTGGCTGAAGCCGCGGGCGATGTTCAGCAGTACGTTGTGGGCAGTGGCGCCGGCGGGAAACTCGAAGAACAGCTCGGGCAATTGCTCCTCGCAGCGGGCCTTCACCGCGGCGCAGAACAGCGTCTCCTTGTCGGTGAAGTGGCTGTACACCGTGAGCTTGGAAACCCCTGCGTGGGCGGCGATGGCGTCCATGCTGCTGCCGGCGTAACCGTGGCGCACGAACAGGCATTTGGCCGCTTCGAGAATGGCTTGGCGCTTGGCGGGATCCTTGGGGCGGCCGGGGCCGCTGGACTGCAATGAAGTGTCTGACATCGGGCGATTTTAATACTGGACTGCCGAGTACGCTATTTTTAATATACTCGGCAGTACAACTATTAAAAAGTTCCCGCCGAAGGACGCTCATCATGTCTCGCCATGCTCTGTCTCGCCTCGCGCCCCTGTGCCTGGCCCTTTCCCTTGCTGCCTGCAGCGATACCCAGGCGCCGCAGCCGGGCATTCGACCGGCCATGGTGGCGCAACCGCAGCTGGCGGCTGAACAGGTGGACAGTTACCCAGGTGAGATAAGGGCGCGGCTGGAGCCGGAACTGGCGTTTCGCATCGGCGGCAAGGTCACCCGGCGCCTGGTCGAAGTGGGCCAACGGGTCGACAAGGATGCGCCGCTGGCCGAACTGGACCCGCAGGACGTGCGCCTGCAGCTCGACGCCTCTCGCGCCCAGCTGCAGTCGGCCGAATCCAACCTGCAACTGGCGCGTGCCGAGCGCGACCGCTACCGCACCCTGCAGCAGCGCGGGATGATCAGCAAATCCCAGGCCGACAACGCCGAAAATACCTTTCGCGCCGCCGAAGCGCGCCTGCGCCAGGTGCGCGCCGAGCTCAACGTCGCCGACAACCAGGCCGGCTATGCCGTGCTGAAGGCGCCGCAGAGCGGGGTGATCGTGCAGCGCCGTGCCGAGGTCGGGCAGGTGGTGGCGGCCGGGCAGACGGTGTTCGTGCTGGCCGCCGATGGCGAGCGCGAGGTGGCGATCGACCTGCCCGAGCAGGCGATCAGAAACCTCGCCATCGGCCAGGAGGTGGCCGTGGAGCTGTGGTCGCAGCCCGGCCAGCAGCTGGCCGGGCGGGTGCGTGAACTGTCGCCGGCGGCCGATCCGCGTTCGCGCACCTATGCGGCGCGCATCGCCCTGCAACGAGCGGATGCGCGAGTCGAGCTGGGTCAGAGCGCCCGGGTATTCATCGCCCGCACTGGCGAGGTGCCGCTGGCGGTGCCGCTGTCGGCCCTGAGTGCGGAAAGGGGCCAGCCCTACGTCTGGGTGGTCGACCCGCAGACCTCCACGCTCAAGCGCACCGCCGTGCGGGTCGGTGCCTATGGCGAAAAGAGCGTACCGGTGCTCGACGGCCTGCAGGCCAGCGACTGGGTGGTGGTGGCCGGCGTGCAGGTGCTGCTCGACGGGCAGCAGGTGCGCCCGGTGGATCGGCAGAACCGCGCCGTCGACCTGGCCGCCAAGGAGTAAGCGCCGATGTCGTTCAACCTCTCCGCCTGGGCGTTGCAGCACCGCCAGATCGTGCTCTACCTCATGCTGCTGCTCGGCGTCGTCGGCGCGCTGTCCTACACCAAGCTGGGGCAGAGCGAAGACCCGCCGTTCACCTTCAAGGCCATGGTGGTGAAGACCAACTGGCCGGGGGCCACCGCCGAGCAGGTGGCGCGCCAGGTTACCGAGCGCATCGAGAAGAAACTGATGGAAACCGGCGAGTACGAACGCATCGTGTCGTTCTCCCGGCCCGGCGAGTCCCAGGTCACCTTCATGGCCCGGGACTCGATGCACTCCGACGAGATTCCCGAACTCTGGTACCAGCTGCGCAAGAAGATCGGCGACATCCGCCATACCCTGCCCGCCGGCATCCAGGGGCCGTTCTTCAACGACGAATTCGGCACCACCTTCGGCAATATCTACGCCCTGACCGGCAACGGTTTCGACTATGCGGTACTCAAGGATTACGCCGACCGCGTGCAACTGCAGCTGCAGCGCGTGAAGGATGTCGGCAAGGTCGAGCTGGTCGGCCTGCAGGACGAGAAGATCTGGATTGAGCTGTCCAACACCAAGCTCGCCACCCTCGGCCTGCCGCTTTCCGCCGTGCAGCAAGCCCTCGAACAGCAGAACGCCATGCCCGTGGCCGGCTTTTTCGAGACCGACAGCGACCGGGTGCAACTGCGCGTCAGCGGCAATTTCGAGACGGTCGAGCAGATCCGCGATTTCCCCATCCGGGTGGCCGAGCGCACCTTTCGCATTGGCGATGTAGCCGAGGTCAGCCGCGGCTTCAACGACCCGCCGGCGCCGCGCATGCGCTTCATGGGCGAGGATGCCATTGGTCTCGCGGTTTCCATGAAGCCCGGCGGCGACATCCTGGTGCTCGGCAAGGCATTGGAGGGCGAGTTCACCCGCCTGCAGAACAACCTGCCGGCGGGCATGCAACTGCGCAAGGTGTCCGATCAGCCGGCGGCGGTGAAGACCGGTGTCGGCGAGTTCGTCAAGGTGCTCACCGAGGCGCTGATCATCGTCCTGCTGGTCAGCTTCTTCTCCCTCGGGCTGCGTACCGGGCTGGTGGTGGCGCTGTCGATTCCCCTGGTGCTGGCGATGACCTTCGCCGCCATGTACTACCTGAACATCGGCCTGCACAAGATCTCCCTCGGCGCCCTGGTGCTGGCCCTGGGCCTGCTGGTGGACGACGCGATCATTGCCGTGGAGATCATGGCGATCAAGATGGAACAGGGCTACGACCGCCTCAAGGCAGCGAGTTTCGCCTGGACCAGCACGGCGTTCCCGATGCTCACCGGCACGCTGATCACCGCGGCGGGCTTTCTGCCGATCGCCACGGCGCAGTCGGGCACCGGCGAATACACCCGCTCGATATTCCAGGTGGTGACCATCGCGCTGCTGATGTCCTGGGTGGCGGCGGTGATGTTCGTGCCGTACCTGGGCGCGCGCCTGCTGCCGGATCTGGCCAAGCGCGCCGCCCTCAAGCATGGCAGCACGGGCGGGCATGACCCTTATTCGACGCCTTTCTATGCACGTGTCCGGCGTCTGGTGGATTGGTGCGTGCGCTGGCGCAAGACGGTCATCGTGCTGACCCTGGCGCTGTTCGTCGGCTCGATCTTTCTGTTCCGTTTCGTGCCGCAGCAATTCTTTCCCGCTTCGGGGCGCCTGGAGCTGATGGTCGATTTCAAGCTGGCCGAAGGCGCATCGCTGATCGCCACCGAGGCCGAGGTGCGCCGCCTGGAAGCGCGCCTCGCGGGTCACCCGGGTGTGGACAACTACGTGGCTTATGTCGGCACCGGGTCGCCGCGCTTCTACCTGCCGCTGGACCAGCAACTGCCGGCCACCAGCTTCGCGCAGATCGTGGTGCTGGCCACATCCATCGAGGAGCGCGAAGCCGTACGCGCCTGGTTGATCGACGTGCTGCACGACGAATTCCCAGGCCTGCGCACACGGATCTCGCGCCTGGAGAATGGTCCACCGGTGGGCTACCCGGTGCAGTTCCGGGTCTCCGGCGAACATATCGACGAAGTGCGCGCCCTGGCCCGCCAGGTCGCCGACAAGGTGCGCGCCAACCCCGACGTGGTCAACGTGCACCTGGACTGGCAGGAGCCGAGCAAGGTGGTGTACCTGAACATCGACCAGGAGCGTGCCCGCGCCCTTGGCGTAAGCACCGCCGAGGTGGCCAAGTTCCTGCGCAGTTCACTCAATGGTTCGTCGGTCAGCGATTACCGCGAGGACAACGAGCTGATCGAAATCCTCCTGCGCGGCACCTCGGCCGAGCGCCAGGCGCTGCAGTTGCTGCCGAGCCTGGCGGTGCCCACCGACAGCGGCAAGAGCGTGGCCCTGGCGCAGATCGCCAGCCTGGAATACGGCTTCGAGGAGGGCGTGATCTGGCACCGCAACCGCCTGCCGACGGTCACCGTGCGCGCCGACATCTATGGAGCCCAGCAGCCCGCCACCCTGACCCAGCAGATCCTGCCGACCCTGGCCGAGATCCGCGCCAGCCTGCCGGATGGCTACCTGCTGGAAGTGGGCGGCTCGGTGGAGGATTCCTCCAAGGGTCAGGCCTCGGTGGCGGCCGGCGTGCCGTTGTTCGTGGTGGTGGTGCTGACCCTGCTGATGCTGCAGCTCAAGAGCTTCTCGCGCATGACCATGGTGTTTCTCACTGCGCCGCTGGGGCTGATCGGCGTGACCCTGTTCCTGCTGCTGTTCGGTCAGCCGTTCGGTTTCGTGGCGATGCTCGGCACCATCGCGCTGTCAGGGATGATCATGCGCAACTCGGTGATTCTGGTCGACCAGATCGAGCAGGACCGCGAGGCCGGGCTGGACAGCTGGAACGCCATAGTCGAAGCCACCGTGCGGCGCTTCCGGCCCATCGTGCTGACCGCGCTGGCGGCGGTACTGGCGATGATTCCGCTGTCGCGCAGCGTGTTCTTCGGGCCGATGGCGGTGGCGATCATGGGCGGGCTGGTGGTGGCCACCGCGCTGACCCTGCTGTTTCTACCGGCGCTGTATGCGGCGTGGTTCAGGGTGAAGCCTAGCGACAGGGCGCAGGCTGCGGGTGACCACTAAGGGCCGGTTCATGATTTTCGGGGGCTGGAAACGTATCAATAAGGCAGAAGCAGCCGTTCGCCACGTAGGGTGGATGACGCTCTTTTCATCCACCGTTGCGATCACGAAGCGGTGGACGGGTAGGGCCGCGTAGGTGAAGCGTCGTCCACCCTACAAATGGCCGCTCCCGCCTTTTTTCAGCCATTACCGTCGTAGTTGGACGACGCTCTATCCGTCCCGCAACGCAGAAAAAAGGGGCTGGCGCATAACGCACCAGCCCCTTTTTGCAACGTGCCGATTACAGCGCGCCAAATACCTTCTTCGCCAGGCTGGTAGCCGCCGCCGCCGGGTTTTCGCGGATGCTGGCTTCCTGCTTGGCGATCATGTCGAATAGACCGTCGAGGGCCTGTTCGGTCACGTAGCTCTCGATATTGGCGCTCTTGGCGTCGAGCACGCCGAACGTGGCGGCCTGGCCGGCAAAGCTGTTGTACTGCTTGGCCAGGCCGACCTGGTCGGTGGCCTGCTTGACGATGGGCAGGAACCTGGCGCGGATCTGCTCGCGGCTGCTCTTGTTCAGGTACTGGGTGGCCGAGTCCTCGGGGCCTGCAAGGATGCTCTTGGCGTCTTGCACGCTCATCTTCTTCACCGCGTCGACCAGCAGCGCCTGGGCCTGGGGCACGGCGGCTTCGGCGGCCTTGTTCATGCTGGTTTCCAGTTGCTCGACCTGGGCGCCCATGCCCATCATCTTCATGGTCTTGGCGGCCTTGCCGAGCTTGCCGGGCAGTTCGATGCGCACCTCGGGGTTGTTGCTGAAGCCGCCGGGCTTGCCGAGCTGCTGCACGGCTACCTTGGCGCCCTGGGTGAGGGCGTCCTTGAGGCCGCCGCTGGCGTCCTGCTGGCTGAGGTCGGAGAGCGACAGGGCGAACACGTTGGCGGACAGCAGCAGGCCGGCAACGAGAACGGGGATGCGGAGCATGGCGGTAACCTTCGAGCGGTGGAGATAGGCAGCGAGCTTAGCAGGCTGACGTACGGTGCGGCGAAGGTTGAGGTAAAGCGGGGGGCGGGGAGAGCGGCACGCCCATGGCGGGCGTGCCGATATAGCGTTACTGGACTTCCAGGGCGGTCAGGCTTTCCAGGGTCAGGGCCCCGACGGCCAGGCCGTTGGCGGTCTGGAATTCGGTCAGCGCATCAAGGGTGCGCTTGCCGAGCTTGCCGTCCACCTGGCCGGGGTTGAAGCCACGCTTGACCAGGCTCTGCTGCAAGCGGGTGACCAGATCGTCATTGATGTCCGGGTCGCAAATAGTCTGCCGTGAGACGATGCGTGCCGTGCCTTCGAAGCGGGTGACCTGCAGCTGGCGCTTCTCTTCCGGCAGGATGATCTGGTTGGCTTCCACCGGGCGCACCACCTCGGTGGAGGCGACCTTGGTGTATTCCGGATCGAGGGTGACTTCCACGGCCTGGGCCGGCTTGTCGACGATCCAGCGGGTCACGCTCTTGTATTGCGCAGGGTCGGTTTCCACCCGCACGGTTTCCGGCGAAACCAGCTTCTTGACCTTGACCACTTCCTGCTTGGCCGGCACCTGGCGGGCGCAGAAGGACATGGCGCCGGTGCCGCTCGAATAACGGGTGCCGGCGGCGCGGCACTGGTCGAGTACGGTCTTGGCTTCTTCGAGGGTCACGGTTTCCTTGACGTCCTCGTAGACGGCCGGCACCACGATGTAGCGTTTCACTTCCGGGCGAATCTTCACCTGTTCGGAGACCACCCGGTAGGTCGGCGGCTCGATGCGGTAGGTCTTGGTACCTTCACGGGTGACCACCTGCTTGAAGCCCTTTTCGAGCTCGGCGGGGGTGACGGTGATCTTGTTGACCGAGTCCTTGACCACCACTTCCTGGGTGCTCTGCACCGGGCGTGGGCGAACCTGGGCATGCACCCAGCACTGACCCGGCTGGATTTCGTATTCCTGGGGCTCGCGGGCGGCCGGCGCGGCAGCTGGCGCCTCGCTCGGCGTCGCGGCAGCAGCCGGCTGCGGCGCGGATTGCGCGCTGGCGGGTGCGGCGGCGGTCTGTTCTGCGACGGGAGCCGGTTGCGCCGGCTTTTCTTCTTGAGAGGTCGATGCGGACGGTTGCATGGCGCAACCGGAAACCACGATCGCCAGTGATCCTAGAATGGTGTGATAACGCACGAAAATCCCTGCCCTAAGTGGCCCCAACGACGCATCTTAGGGGCTGTGGCGGCAAAGCTCAATAACGCCCGCCGCACTCTGTCCTTCCTGGAGATGGCCGGCGTGTCAGAGCCCGTCGAGCAGCTCCTCGCTGCGTGCCATGGTCACCTGGCGGATCGACAGGCGAATCTCGGCCGGCAGTACGCGCTTGGCGGCGCCCTCGGCCAGTTCGGCGAAGGCTGGCGGATGGCTGAGCTTGCCGGCTTCGTCCTGGCGCAGCACGCCCTGGTCGAGCAACGTCTGGATGAAATGGCGGAACAGGCTCTTGTCGAAGAACTCCGGCGCGTTGAGCCCGTGTAGGATCGACAGGCGCTGGGCCATGACCGTGCACAGCTCTTCCAGCTCTTCGGCGCTGATCGCGTTCTGCCCGGCGTTGAGCAGCAGCGCGCTGGCCATGTAGAAGCGCTGCAGGGTCTGGGCGATGGCCCGTGAAAGCAGGGTCAGCAGCACGAAGTTGCGCGAGCTGGGCGCCGGGCGCACGTAGAGGTCGTTCTCCTGCCTGAGCAGGCCCTGCTCGACGAAGGCGTCGAGCCACTGCTCGACCACCTCGTCGAGGTCCTCGTCGGCCCAGCGGATGTACAGCTCGGCCTGCAGGTACGGATACAGCGCGTGGACGAAACGCAGGATCTGCTCGCGGCTCATCCGCCCGCTGCTCTGGAAGAAGCTGGCGATCAGGCCCGGCAGGGCGAAGATGTGCAGCACGTTGTTGCGGTAGTAGGTCATCAGCACCGCGTTCTGTTCGTCCAGGTAGAGGATGCGCCCCAGCGCGTCCTTCTGCTCGGACAGCAGTTCCATGCTGCGCACGTGCTCGATCAGCGCCAGGCCATCGCCCTCCGGCATCGTGGTGTGCGGCGAGTAGGGCACCCGGCGCAGCAGGCTCTGGTAGAGGTCGAGGATGCGCACCAGGCCGCGCTCGTCCAGCGCCAGCTTGCTGGTGGACAGCAGTGCCAGGGCCACCAGGTTGACCGGGTTGATCGCCGCCGCCTCGTTGAGGCGCTGGGCCACCCGCTCGCCGAGCCGGTTGGTGGTGTCGTTGAGCCACGCCGGGCGGTAATCCGGGCCCAGGTTCTGGGCGCGCCAGTCGGGCTGCTGGGCATCGAGAAAGGCATCCAGCTTGATCGGCTCGCCGAAGTTGACCCACACATGGCCGAAGCGCTGCTTGAGCGCGCCGATGACCTTGAAGATGTCGAAGATCGACTCCTTCTTCTTGCTCGCCCCGCGCAGCTCGCCCAGGTAGGTACGGCCCTCCAGCACGCGCTCGTAGCCGATGTACACCGGCACGAACACCACCGGCAGGCGGTGGCTCTGCAGGTAGCTGCGCAGGGTGATGGCGAGCATGCCGGTCTTCGGCCTGAGCATGCGTCCGGTGCGCGAGCGGCCGCCTTCGACGAAGTACTCCACCGGGTAGCCCTTGCGGATCAGGGTGTGCAGGTATTCATTGAACACCGCGGTGTACAGCGGGTTGCCCTTGAAGCTGCGGCGCATGAAGAAGGCGCCGCCGCGGCGCAGCAGGCCGCCGATGATCGGCATGTTGAGGTTGATGCCGGCGGCGATGTGCGGCGGCGTCAGGCCATTGCGGAACAGCAGGTAGGAGAGCAGCAGGTAGTCGATGTGGCTGCGGTGGCAGGGCACGTAGATCACCTCGTGGCCCTGGGCGATGTCCTGCACGCCTTCGATATGGTTGACCTTGATGCCGTCGTAGATCTTGTTCCAGAACCACGACAGGATCAGCTCGAGAAAGCGGATCGCCGTGTAGGTGTAGTCCGAGGCGATCTCGTTGCCGTAGCGCAGGGCCAGGGCCTCGGCCTTCTCGACGGCGATGTTGTCACGCGCGGCTTCCTCGGCGATCGCCTGGCGCACCTGGGGGCCGTGCACCAGGCCCTTGACCAGGTTGCGACGGTGCGACACGTCCGGGCCGATGACCGCCGCCTTCTGGTTGCGAAAGTGCACCCGCAGGATGCGATGCACCATGCGCAGGGTGCGCTCCTGGCCCTTGTTCTGCTCGATCAGCTCGCGCAGCTGGATCGGCGTGGAGAACTGCACGCGGGTGGTGCGGCCCAGGATCAGGATGCTCACCAGCCGGCGCAGGCGGCCGGTGACCGCCCAGCTGTCGGCGAACAGCAGCTTCCAGGGACTGGTTTCCCGATTCGGCGACTGCCCCCAGAACACGCTGACCGGAATGATCTGCGCCTGCTCGGCGGCCTGTTCGCTGAGGGCGGCGACCATGCGCTGCAGGGTCGGCGAAATGCCGCGCTTGTCCTGGCGGCCGAGCCAGTCGGGCTCCGGCGTCAGGTAGAAGAACGCCGCCGGCTCGATCAGGTCGCCCACCGCCACGGGCAGCACCGGGCGCGGCAGGTTGGCCTTAGTGCATTCGTGGTCGAGCACCGCCAGGTCGCTTACCGAAGGCTGCTGCAGCACGTAGAACACCGGCTTGCTGCGGTCGAGCTTGAGGGTGAAGGCCGACTGGTTGATGGTTTCCGAGCGCACCCACAGGTACAGCAGGCGGCGCAGGGTACCGAAGGCGAGGCGGCGAAGCGGGGAGCGGGTCATACGAAATCTGGCTGCGGCGACGAGCCGGAGCTCGGGGCCGCTAGTGTGCCGGATCGCCGCCCTGTCGGCAAAATCTTGTAAAAGTTGCCGTTTCGTTGCGAAAAGTGCGGTTGCCGGCGGTCACGCGGTGGCGTGCTCATCCTTTACCGCATCGATGAACGCCTGCATGGCCGACGACTGGATACGGTGGCGGCGGGTGATCAGGCCGTAGGGCGGCAGGCGCGGCTCGAAAGTGATCGGCAGTACCTTGAGCAGGTGCTTGCCGGGGTAGTCGCTGATCACCGATACCGGAGTCACGCCGATCATGTCGGTCTGCTGCAATAGCGACAGCAGGGTCATGATCGAGGTGGTTTCGACGATGCTGCTGGGAATGTCGACCCGCGCATTGTGAAACGCCTGGTTGATGATGGTGCGCATCGGGCTGGGGTGTTGCTGCAGCACCCAGGTCAGGTCCTGCAACTCATGCCAGGTCAGCTCGCTGGCGCCGGCCATGGGGTGCTGGGCGCCGGCCACCACGCACAGGGTTTCCTCGCCAAGGCTGTCGAACAACAGGTCGTCGGCCCGCGCGCCATCGGGAATCCGTCCAAGCACCACGTCCAGCTGGTCCTGCTGCAGGGCCTGCACCAGCACGTCGCTGGTGTCGACCTGGATGCTCATCGACAGCCTTGGGTGGCTCTGCTTGAGGGTGGCGATGGTGCGCGTCAGCAGCCCCGAGGCCAGGGCCGGAATGGCGCCGATGGTGACCCGACCGAGGTTGCCCGACTCCAGCGCGGCGAATTCCTCGCGCATGCCCGACAGCTCGGCGAAGATCATCTTCGCGTAGTAGATCGCCGTTTCACCGAACGCCGTGGCGCGCATGCCGCGCGGCAGGCGCTCGAACAGCTCGACGCCAAGCAGGCTCTCCGCCTCGTGAAGCATCTTGGTCGCCGCCGGTTGAGTCATGCCGATCTCCTCGGCGGCCCGGCGCAGCGAGCCGAATTCCTGCAGGGCCAGCATCAGGCGCAACTGCCGCAAACGCAGGCGGCTGTGGATGATGCTGGCGTCAGGAATGCGGGACATGGCGCGGCTCGTGGCAGGGGAATCGGCCAAGGGTGACAAGAAATCGCGACGCTCGCCAGTCATCAGCGAGCGCCCCGTGGCCGTGGCGAGGAACAGCCCGGCCTGCTGGCGATTACGAGACATGACGCGCCTGCCCCTGGCGTGCGCCGAACAGTGCCTTGAGGCCGCGGGCCAGCAGCGGCCAGAACAGCATCAACAGCGCCGCGGTGGTCAGGCTGCCGACCAGCGGGTTGGACCAGAAGATCGACAGTTGCCCGTCGGAGAACAGCATCGACTGGCGGAACGCGTCCTCGGCCTTGTCGCCCAGCACCGCAGCGAGGATCAGCGGGGCGATGGGGTAGCCGAGCTTCTTGAACAGGTAACCCAGGGCACCGAAGATCAGCATCAGGCCAACGTCGAACATCGAGTTGTGCACCGAGTAGGCGCCGATCGAGCAGACCATGATGATGATCGGCGCGATGATCGAGAACGGAATGCGCAGGATCGAGGCGAACAGCGGCACCGTGGCCAGCACCACGATCAGGCTCACCACGTTGCCCAGGTACATGCTGGCGATCAGGCCCCAGACGAAGTCGTGCTGCTCGACGAACAGCGTCGGCCCCGGGTGCAGGCCCCAGATCATCAGGCCGCCGAGCATCACCGCGGCGGTCGCCGAGCCGGGAATACCGAGGGTCAGCATTGGCAGCAGGGCGCTGGTGCCGGCGCTGTGGTCGGCGGTTTCCGGGGCAATCACGCCTTCCACTTCGCCCTTGCCAAAGTTGTCGCGGTTCTTCGAAAAGCGCCGCGCCAGGCTGTAGCTCATGAACGAGGCGGCAGTCGGCCCGCCGGGCGTCACACCCATCCAGCAGCCGACCAGGGCGCTGCGCAGCCAGGTCAGCCAGTAGCGCGGCAGCTTGGCCCAGGTACGCAGGATGGTCATCGGTGTGATGCGTGCGCGTTCGCCACGAAACACCAGGCCTTCCTCGACGGTGCAGAGAATCTCGCCGATACCGAACAACCCGATCACCGCCACCTCGAAGCTCAGGCCCGAGAGCAGCCAGGGCTGGTCGTAGGTCAGGCGCAGTTCGCCGGACACGGTGTCCATGCCGACGGCGGCCATGGCGAAGCCGATCATCATTGCTACCACGGTCTTCAGCGGCGGGTTCTTGCTCATGCCGATGAAGGTGCAGAACGCCAGCAGGTAGACGGCGAAGAACTCCGGCGAGCTGAATTCCATGGCGAACTCGGCGATGCGCGTCGACAGGAAGGTCAGCAGCAGCACGCCGACCAGCGCACCGAGCAGCGCCGAGGTGAAGGCCGCGGTCAGCGCTTCGCCGGCCTGGCCGTTGCGGGCCATGGGGTAACCGTCGAAGGTGGTCGCCACCGACGAGGGTTCGCCGGGAATGTTGAACAGGATCGAGGTGATCGAGCCACCGAACAGCGCGCCCCAGTACATGCAAGAGAGCAGGATGATCGCCGACACCGGTTCCATGGTGAAGGTCAGCGGCAGCAGCAGCGCCACGCCGTTGGGGGCGCCGAGGCCAGGCAGCACGCCGACGAGAATGCCGAGCAGCACGCCGATGACCATCAGGCCGATGTGGTGCGGGGTCAGGATCAGCGCCATGCCCTGCATCAGGGAGTCGATTTCGCTCATCGCAATGCCCCTCCGGCAACGGCCACCAGGTCGCCGAGCACGCCGCTATCCAGCGGCACCTTGAACCACAGCGCGAAGATCAGGTAACTGGCCAGCGCCGTGCCGCAGGAAATCGCCGCGACGGTGGGAATGCCGTAGGGTTTGCTGCGCTGGCGATCACGCCACATGAACCAGGCGATGAACACCGCCGAGGCCAGGTAGATGCCGGTGAAGGGCATGGCGATCACGTACAGGACGATCGGTACGAACACCGCCAGTACTTGGCCGAACGCCTTGCGGCTGACGAATGCGGCGCTCATCGCCGGCGTGCGCAACAGCGCCAGGATCAGGTTGCCGACGCTGGCAGCGCTCATCAGCAGGCCGATGTAGAAGGGAAAGTAACCGGCCTCGGGGCCGGCGTCGCCCCAGCCGATGCCGATCTCGATGGCGCCGAACATGACGATGCCGCCCAGGGCAGCGGTGAACAGCGCCAGGCCGATCTCCACCCAGCGGGTGGCGACCAGCGGCGTATCCGTGGTGTTGGACATGGGTATTTTCTCCTGTGTGCAGGGCCGTCCGGCGGCCGCATGGCACGCCGGACACGAAGCGCGAGGGTTATTCGCGCAGCCAGCCGGCCTGCTTGAACACAGGGGTCACGCGCTCACGATCCTTTTCGATGTAGCTCACCAGCTCATCACCGGAAAGGAAGGTCGGCGCCAGGGCCGAGCGCTCCACGTAGGCCTTGAACTCCGGCGTCTGGCTGACCTTGCGCATCAGCTCGACGTAGAACGCGCGCTGCTCGTCGGTGACGCCGCCAGGCAGGAACACGGTGCGCGGGAAACGGTACTGGTCGATGCCCAGGCCCTGCTCCTTGCAGGTCGGCACGTCGGCCCAGGACTGGGTCTCGGTGACTTTCTGGGTGTAGCCCATGCGTTCCCCGCTGAATACGCAAAGCGGCACCACCTGGCCACCGCGCCACTGGCTGACGCTTTCGGCCGGGTTGTTGAAGTTGGCGGCGATGTGTTTGCCGGCCAGCTGTGTGGACGCCTCGCTGCCGCTCTTGAAGGGGATGTAGGTGATCTTGGCGCCCGCCTGCTGGCCGAGCAGCAGCGACAGGGTCTGGTCGACGTCCTTGGACTGGCTGCCACCGATGCGCATCTTGGCGGCATTCTTGGTCAGGTCGGCCTTGAACGCGGCGGCATCCTTCCAGGGCGAACCCTGGTAGGTCCAGAGAATGAAGTCATCCTCTGCCACCGCCGCGACCGGCGTCAGGTCCGTCCACTGGTAACCCAGCTTGGCCACCAGTGGCAGCAGATAGATGTTGTTGGTACCGATCACCAGCTTGCTGGCATCGCCCTCGGCGAGCTTCATCTCCAGAAAGGCTTCGGCGCCGTTGCCGCCGCCCTTGTTGAGCACCACGGTGTTGACGTCGAGCAGCTTGTGCTGGGTGATCGCCGACTGGATCACCCGGCCGAGCTGGTCGGTGCCGCCGCCGGGGCCGCCGGCCACCACGATCTCCACGTTCTTTTCGGGTTTCCAGTCCGCTACCGCAGCCAGGGGAGCGGTGCAGAGCAAGGCGGCGAGCAGGGCCGGAACATGACGCGTACGGGGGCTGTACATGGGGCTACCTCATTGTTGTCGTTCTTGTGGGTTGCCTGGAGTGTGCGAAGGGTGTCGATAAGCGTCTACTCAAAAGAACTGATACTCCGATAGCCTCAGGTTATGCCTGGCGTACTTGCGCAGCGATAACTCCAGGCTATGTCCGTATGAGAAGCTTTGATTAGACGGTTATCGTTGGCCGGGCAGATAGTTCGCTCAACCGGGCCGACCGCTCGTCGCCCGCTACTACAAAAACAACAACACAGAGGTACTCCCCATGGCTCAGGCTCAACCTGTCGCCCTGCAGGTGCGCACCCCCTCGGCCGGTGTTCAGGCTGGCAAACCTTCCCGGGTGCGCTGGCGCATCTTCGCCATCATCTTCGCGCTCACGGTGATCAACCTGGTCGACCGGGTTTCCCTGTCCATCGCCATGCCGGTCATCGCCAATGAATTCAGCCTGAGCCCAAGCATGCAGGGGCTGATCCTCAGCAGCTTCTTCTGGGCCTACGCCCTGTTGCAGATCCCCGGCGGCTGGCTGATCGACCGCTACGGCCCGCGCCGCGTGATCGGCTGGTCGACCGGTCTGTGGGGGACATTCCAGACCCTTGCCGCATTCGCCACCGGTGGCCTGTCGCTGATGTTCGCCCGCGTAGCCCTGGGCGCTGCCGAAGCGCCGCTGTTTCCCGCCGGCGGCAAGCTCAATTCGTTGTGGCTGGGCAGCGGCGAGCGCAGCCGTGGCGCAGTGTTGATGGATTGTGGCGGGCCGCTGGGCGTGGCCCTCGGCGGGCTGATCATCGCCTACCTGATCGCCGTGCTGGGCTCCTGGCGTACCGCGTTCTTCATCGCCGGTATCGCCACGCTCGCCATGGCCTGGCTGGCCTGGCACTACCTGCGTGATAACCCCGCCGATCACCCGGACGTCAACGACGCCGAGCTGGCAGCCATCAACGAAGGCCGCACGGTGACCATGGCCGAAGCAGCCAAACAGACCGTGCGCGGCCTGGGCATCGCCCGCCGCTCGCTGACCGGCATCCTGCTCGGCCGCGCCAGCTGGGCCATGGTGTTCTTCGGCCTGCTGACCTGGGGGCCGAGCTACCTGGCCCAGGCCCGCGGCTTCGATATCAAGGGCATCGGCGCCGCCACCTTCGTGATCTTCCTGTGCGGCGCGGCCGGCTCGCTGACGGGCGGCTTCCTGTGCGACCGGCTGATCGCCAAGGGCGTGCGCCGTGGCCTGGCGGCCAAGGGCTTGCTGAGCCTCTCCGGGCTGGTGGCGCTGGTCGCCTTCCTGCTGCTGCCGAGCCTGAACGATCCGTACCTGGCCGTCGGCCTGTTGTCGCTGACCGCGTTTTTCCTGATGTGGGGCAGCCTGTACTGGAGCTTCCCGGCGCTGCTGGCTTCGCCGGCGCGGGTCGGGCTGATCGGCGGGGTGATGAACATGGCCGGCAGCCTCGGCGGCATCGCCGTACCGATTCTGGTCGGCCTGTTGCTGCAGCATGCCGGCGGCTACGCCGCGGTGCTGGGCTTCTTCGCGCTGTGCTCGGGGCTGTTCATCGCCGGCACGCTGCTGATCTCCCTCGACAAGGCCGAGGTGACCCATGGCTGATCTGTACGACGGGCCGATCATCGACGCCCATCACCATTTCTGGGACCCGCTGCGCAACCATCACCCCTGGCTGTCGGGTGAGGAGAACATCCCGTTTCGTTATGGCGACTACAGCGCCATCAAACGGCCCTACTACCCGGACGACTATCTGGCCGATGCCGGCGAGCACCGGGTGGTGGCCACGGTTTACGTGGAAACCGAGTGGGACCCGCGTGACCCGATTGGCGAGACCCGCTTCATCCACGAGGTCGCTGCCCGCTATGGCGCGCCCAATGCCGTGGTCGCCCAGGCCTGGCTGGATGCCCCGGATGCCGCCGCGCTGCTGGCGGCCCAGGCACGCTTCGAGCGGGTACGCAGCGTGCGCCACAAGCCCGGCGGCCCGGCCTCGCCGGATGAAGTCGGCCGCTCGCGCACCCTGATGAGCGATGACGCATGGCGCTGCGGTTACGCCGAGCTGGCGCGCCACGGCCTGCACTTCGACCTGCAGACGCCCTGGTGGAACCTGCCCGAAGCCATCGCGCTGGCCCGCGACTTTCCCGGCACCCAGCTGATTCTCAACCACGCCGGCCTGCCGTCGGATCGCAGCGAGCAGGGTCTGGCCGGCTGGCACGCGGCGATGGCGAAGCTGGCCGAATGCGCGAACGTGGCGGTGAAGGTGTCCGGCATCGGCCTACCGGGCCGGCGCTGGTGCGTCGAAGACAACGCCTGGATCGTGGGCGAAACCATCGCCATGTTCGGCGCCGAGCGGGTGATGTTCGCCAGCAACTTCCCGGTCGACAGCCTGTGCGGCTCGTTCGACGACATCTACGGCGGCTTCAAACGCATCGTCGCCGATCTGCCGCGCCATCAGCAGCAACTGCTTTTCCACGACAACGCGCGGCGCCTGTATCGCACCGTGCCCGATGTCATTCGCATCCCGGACGCATCTCCTGACCTGAGGACAACCCCATGAGCAACTCGACTCTTCCCCGCCTGGCCATGGTGCTGGGTGACCCCGCCGGCATCGGCCCCGAGCTGATCGCCCGCCTGCTCGCCGAGCCAGAAGTGCGTCGCAAGGCTCAGGTGCTGCTGATCGCCGATGAAGGCGAAGTGCGCCGTGGCATGGACATCGCCGGTCAGCCGTTCCCGTACCGCCTCATCGACTCGACCGACAACCTGACCTTCACCGACGACACGCCGCTGCTGCTGCCGTTTCGCGGCCGCGCCGAAGGCGCTTTCCCACGCAGCGAAGCCAGCGTGATCGGTGGCCAGTACAGCCTCGACACCCTCGAGCAGGCCCTGCGCCTGACCGCTGACGGCACGACCGACGCCATTCTGTTCGGCCCGCTGAACAAGACCTCCCTGCACATGGCCGGCATGGGCCACAGCGACGAGCTGCACTGGTTCGCCGAGTACCTGGGTTTCGATGGTCCGTTCTGCGAATTCAACGTGCTCGACAACCTCTGGACCTCGCGGGTTACCTCCCACGTCGCATTGGCCGACGTGCCGGGCATGCTCAGCCAGGATCGGGTGATCGAGGCGATCCGCCTGATCGACACCGCGCTCAAGCGCAATGGCCTGGAGAAACCGCGCATCGGTGTCTGCGGCCTCAACCCCCACAATGGTGACAACGGCAGTTTCGGCCGCGAGGAACTGGACATCATCGGCCCTGCGGTGGAGCGCGCTCGTGAGCAGGGCATCGAGGCCATCGGCCCGTACCCGGGTGACACCATCTTCCTCAAGGTGCAGGGCGACAGCCAGGCCTTCGACGCGGTGGTGACCATGTACCACGACCAGGGCCAGATCGCGATCAAGCTGATGGGTTTCTCCCGCGGCGTGACGGTGCAGGGCGGCCTGCCGATCCCCATCACCACGCCGGCCCACGGCACCGCCTTCGACATAGCCGGGCAAGGCAAGGCCAACGTCGGCGCCACCCGCCAGGCCTTCGAGATCGCCTGTCGGATGGGGAGTCGGCAACGGGGCTGATCCCGCGCTTTTCCGAGAACAACAATAACAAGGAGTCAGTCATGGACAGGTTCAACGATGGGCGGCCCTCGCGGCCGTCGAAGGGCCGCCGCGTGGGCGGCGTCAAGGGATTGCAGGGGAGGGCGCTGCCATGCGCCTGCTGACCCTGCTGCTGTCGCGGCTGTTCGAAAGCATCGTGGTGTTCTGCATGGGCACCATGGTGATCCTGGTGTTCTTCAACGTGGTGCTGCGCTACGGCTTCAACTCCGGCATCGCCCTGTCGGATGAAGGCGCGCGCTACCTGTTCGTATGGCTGACCTTCATCGGCGCCGTGGTGGCCCTGCGTGACAACGCCCACCTGGGCATCGATCTGCTGTACCGCCGCCTGCCGGCCCTCGGCCAGCGCATCTGCGCAGTGCTCGCCGAGCTGATGATGCTGTTCTGCTGCGGCCTGTTCCTGGTCGGCAGCTACAAGCAGACCGTCATCAACATGGACAACCTGTCGCCGGTGGCCGAGCTGCCGCTGGGGCTGATGTACGCCGCCGGTGTGGTGTGCAGCCTGGGCATGGCGGCAATCATCATCAAGCGCCTGTACCTGCTGCTGTTCCGCCATGTCGACCCGGACAAGGTCATGCCGCTGAGCCCCGAAGACGCACTGATTTCCGAGGTGTCGAAATGACCATCGTGGTATTCCTCGGCTCCCTTCTGGGCGCCATGGCGATGCGCATTCCGGTGGCCTTCGCGCTGCTGGTGGCCGGTGTTGCGCTGATGATCCAGCTCGATACCTTCGACGCGCAGATTCTCGCCCAGAACCTGATCAGCGGTGCCGACAGCTTCCCGCTGCTGGCCATCCCGTTCTTCATGCTGGCGGGCGAGCTGATGAACGCCGGTGGCCTGTCGCGGCGTATCGTCGCTCTGCCCATGGCGCTGGTCGGCCACAAGCGCGGCGGCCTGGGCTTCGTGGCGATCATCGCGGCCATGGTGATGGCATCGCTCTCCGGTTCTGCCGTGGCGGATACCGCAGCGGTAGCGGCAATGCTGATGCCGATGATGCGCAAGGCCGGTTACGACCCCAATCGTTCGGCTGGGCTGATCGCTGCCGGCGGCATCATCGCGCCGGTGATCCCGCCGTCGATTCCCCTGGTGGTGTTCGGTGTTGCCGGTGGCGTGTCGATCACCAAGCTGTTCATGGCCGGCATCGTGCCGGGGCTGATGATGGGGCTGGCGCTGTGGGCAACCTGGTGGTGGCTGGCGCGCAACAGCGACCTGCCCTGTGGCGAGCGCGCTCCACTGAGCGAAGTCTGGAAAGCCTTTCTCGACGGCATCTGGGCCTTGCTGTTGCCGGTGCTGATCATCGGTGGCCTGAAGATGGGTATCTTCACGCCCACCGAGGCAGCCGCCGTGGCGGCGGTGTATGCGCTGTTCATCTCGCTGTTCGTATACCGCGAGCTGAAGGTGCGCGACCTGTTCAAGGTGTTCCTCGACGCCGGGCGCACCAGTGCGGTGGTGATGTTCCTGGTCGCCGCAGCGCTGGTTTCGTCCTGGCTGATGACCATCGCCGAACTGCCGATGCTGGTCAGCGGGTTGCTCGAGCCGTTGATCGACCGGCCGCAACTGCTGCTGGTGGTGATCATGGTCATCGTGCTGCTGGTCGGCACCACCATGGACCTGATGCCCATCGTGCTGATCCTCACCCCGGTGTTCATGCCGGTGATCAAGATGGCCGGTATCGACCCGGTGTACTTCGGGATCCTGTTCATCCTCAACACCTCCATCGGTCTGATCACCCCGCCGATCGGCAACGTGCTCAGCGTCATGAGCGGGGTCGGTAAGGTGCCGCTCGACGGCGTGATGCGCGGCGTGACGCCCTTCCTGTTCGCGCACCTGGGTGTGCTGGCACTGCTGATCATTTTCCCAGAACTGGTGATGACGCCGATGCGCTGGTTCCTGCCCTGAATCCGTTTTCCCTCACCGCAAGGATGTAACGATGAAAAACAACAAGAATACATTGCGTACCCTGGGCTGCCTGTTTCTGCTGAGTTGTTCGCTGCTGCAGGCCGAGGCGGCCACCACCCTGCGCTTCGGTTTCGCTGGCTCGGACAGCGACACCCAGAGCCTGGCGGCCAAGGAGTTCGCGCAGCGGGTCAAGGATGGCTCCAAGGGTGAGCTGCTGGTGCGCCCCTACGGCAACAGCATGCTGGGCAACGACCAGGCGATGATCGCTGGCGTGCGCGGCGGCACCATCGAGATGGAGATGTCCGGCACACCCAACTTCAGCGGCCTGACACCGCGCATGTCGGTGCTCGACCTGCCCTTCGTGTTCGCCGACAGCGCCCATGCCTACCGCGTGCTGGACGGCGAGATCGGCCAGCAACTGCTCGACGATCTGTCGGCATACAACCTCAAGGGCCTGGCCTATTGGGAGGTGGGGTTTCGCGACATCACCAACTCGCGCAAACCGGTGCTTGTGCCCGATGACGTCAAGGGCCTGAAGATCCGCACCTCCAGCAACCCGGCGCAGATCCAAGCCTTCCGCCTGCTCGGCGCCAACCCGCAGCCGCTGCCGTTGGCCGAGCTGTACAACGCGCTGGAGATGAGGGCGGTGGACGCCCAGGAGCACCCATTGAGCATCACCTGGTCGTCGGGCTTCTACGAAGTGCAGAAATACCTGTCGCAGACCCATCACGCCTACACCGCCCTGGTGGTTGTAATGAACAAGAAGAAGTTCGATGCGCTGCCGGCCGAGCAGCAGACGCTGCTGGTGGACGCCGCCCGTGCCGCAGGCGCCACGCAGCGCCGCATGAATACCGAGAACGACAGCAAGTTCCTCGTCGAGCTGGCCGAGAAGGGCATGCAGATCGAGCCGAACGTCGATCGCGAGGCTTTCCGCAAAGTGGTGTCCGCGCCGGTGCGCGAGGCCTTCGTGAAACAGCACGGCAGCGAACTGCTCGACGCCATCGACGCCCTGCGCTGAGCCCATCAACCCGGCGCCGCGCCGAGCGCCGCTTCAAGGAATCGAGATCATGAGTCAGGAAATTCTGCTGCTGGTGCAGAAATGCGCCCATACCTTCAGCTTCTATAACGTGCAAAGCGGCGACGCCATCAAGCACATCCGCCTGCCGGAGTTCCCCCACGAGTTCGTGGTGGACTCGCAGAATCGCTTCGCCTACGTCGGCCACTACGGCATCGAAACCTCCAGCCATGAGGGCGAGGGTGGCTGCTCGGTATTCGTCATCGATCTGGAAAAGGCCGAGCACGTGCGCACCCTGAGCATCTGGCCGTTCCGCCGTCCCCATGGCCTGGCGATGGACGACCAGGATCGCCTCTACGTGCTCAGCGAAGGCAATTCGACCCTGCTGATCTTCGACCAGCCGCACCTCAAGGACACCCCGGATCGGGCCATTCCCTCCGGCGGCTACAAAAGCCACCTGGTGGCAATGACCCGCAGCGGCGAGACCGCCTTCGCCCTCAACCTGCTGAGCAACACCATCACCCGCCTCAAGCCGCAGGATCCGACCATCGCGCCGCTGCCGGTGCAGCCGGGCAGCATGCCCGAGGGCAACTGCTTCAGCGCCGACGAACGCACCCTGTACGTCGCCACCCGCGGCGACAACAGCATCGTCGCCGTGGATGTCGAGACCCTGCAGGTGACCCGCCGTGGCCGTACCGGCGCAGACCCGACGCGTATCTACCGCGACCGTCAGAATCGCCTGTTCGTGACCAACTATGCCGAACACTCGGTCTCGGTGTTTAACGCCGATCTCGAGGAAATCCACCGCATCGAACTCGACACCCACGCCATCGCCATGAGCCTGCACCCGACCCGCGACCTGGCCTTCGTCACCCTCAAGGATCAGCGCGTCGGCATGCTCGATCTCGACTCCTTCACCTTCCAGCGTTACTTCCACACTCTGCTCGAGCCTGATGTTTCCCAGGTCGTCGTGCGCTGAAGTCCCGTGCTTTCGGAGAACAACATGAACAACGCATTCACTCGTACCCTGGCCGCCCTCGGCCTGGCCCTGTTGCTGCCGGGCCTTGCCGCCCACGCCGAGGAACGCAGCTTCAAGCTCAGCGCCGGCGACCCCATCGACGCCCCCGGGCCGCAAGGCGCCAAGCTGTTCGCCGAACACCTGAAGGAGGGCAGCGGCGGCGCGCTGAACGTCAAGGTGTTCCCCTCGGCGATGCTCGGCAACGATGTGCAGATGCTCGGCGCGCTGCCGGCCGGCACCATCGAGTTCGCCCTGGTGGGCGCGCCGACGCTGGTCGGGCTGGTCAAGGAGTTCGGCGTGCTGGACCTGCCGTACCAGTTCAATTCCACCGCCGAGGTGGACACCATGCTCGACGGGCCGATGGGCCAGCAACTGTTGGCCAAGATGGAAGCCAAGGGGCTGGTCGGCCTGGGTTTCTGGGAGATCGGTTTTCGCAACCTGACCAACAGCAAACGGCCCATCGAGAAGTGGGAAGACCTCAAGGGCCTGAAGATCCGTACCGTGCAGAGCCCGGTGTTCCGTACCTTCTTCGAGCACCTGGGCGCCAATGCCCAGCCGATGCCGATCAACGAAGTGTTCAGCGCCCTTGAGATGCACGCCATCGACGGCCAGGAGAACCCCATTTCGCTGATCGCCACCCAACGCTACAACGAAGTGCAGAAATACCTGACCCTCAGTGAGCACATCTACACCGCCTACGTGCTGTTGATGAGCAAGAAGACCTGGGACTCGCTCGACGACGCCCAGCGCGCCCAGGTACGCAGAGCCGCCGAGCAGGCGCGTGGCGAGCAGCGTGAGCTGGCGCGCAAGGCCAACAGCGAGAAGCTCGCCGAACTCAAGGGCAGCGGCATGCAGGTCAATGCGCTGAGCGACGAGCAGCGCCAGCGCTTCGTCGACCAGGCCAAGGTGGTCACCGAACAGGTGAGCGGCAGCATCGACGCCGAGTTCGTCAGCGCATGGCAGACCGAACTGCAGCGCCTGCGTGGAGCCAACTGAAATGACCGAGTGCCTGCACCAGCGCCTCGGTCTGCCGTACGCGGCAGGCGGGCAGCGGCTGATCGATGCCCATCATCACCTGTGGAACCTCGACAGCCACCGCTACCCCTGGTTGCAGGACGAGGTCGACCCGGGCTTCTTTCTCGGCGACTACGCGTCGTTGCGGCGTAACTACCTGCCCGAGGACTACCTGGCCGACAGCGCCGGTCAGCAGGTGCTGGCCACGGTGCACTGCGAGGCCGAGCACGACCGCGCCGATCAGGTGGCGGAAACCCGCTGGGTGCACGAGCAGCATGCACGCTATGGCTTTCCCAATGCGGTGGTCGCGCATGTCTGGTTTCACCGCCCGGAATGCGAGGAGGTGCTCGGTCGGCATCTGGAATTTCCGTTGCTGCGCGGCATTCGCAGCAAACCGTTGACGGCGTCGCGCGCCGAGCTGGTGGCCAGCGTGCGCGGCCGGAGCGGCAGCATGCAAGATGAGGCCTGGCTGCGCGGTTTCGCGTTGCTGGCCAGGCACGGGTTGTCTTGGGATTTACGTGTGCCGTACTGGCACCTGCAGGAAGCCGCCGAGGTGGCGGCCGCATTTCCCGAGGTGCCCATCGTGCTCAATCACATGGGCTTCCCCTGGGATCGGAGCCCGGCCGGCCTCGATGGTTGGCGCGCCGGCATGGCCGCGCTGGCGGCGCAGCCCAACGTCTGCGTGAAAGTCTCCGAACTGGGCCTGCGAGATCAACCCTGGACGCTGGAAGGCAACCGTGGGGTGATCGAAGAAACCCTCACCCTGTTCGGCATCGAACGTTGCCTGTTCGCCAGCAACTACCCAGTGGCAGGTTTGCGTATCGATTATGGTGAGCTGGTCACGGCGCTGCAGATGATCCTCGCCGGTTACGACGAGGCGCAGCGCAATGGGTTCTTCTGGCGCAATGCCAGGGATTTCTATCGGATCGAGGTAAGCGACTGATTCTGCCTTATTCGCTACCCCAGGGTGTATCAGTCCACTCTGGGGCACCGTGCCTCAAGGTGCTCGATCTTCCACACGCGTCACTAACTGCGCAAGTGCTGGCCTTACAGCGCTTCTTGCAGCATTTCTGCATTCGCTACTGACCTTCTCTCGTGCTCGGCTCTTAGGTTTTTTGAGCGATGTCGCGATAACGCGCGCGCAGCTTTTACCGTCCCAGACATTTCCTGTGGTTATCACCGAATGCGCATAAGTGATTATCCGCCGCCACAGGCTGTGGCTAGAGTCGGCGGCAACAGGCAACGATGCCTGGCTCGGCAAACCAACAAGAAGCCCGCCTTGAGTCCTTGCAAGGCGATCACCGGCAAAGAAGGATCTGACCATGACAACAAGAACATCGGTCGAGGCATTGACCTCAGCCATCAGCAAAAGCCGCGCGCGGCTCCTGCCTTTCCTCATCCTCATGTATGTACTCGCTTTCATCGATCGGGCCAACGTCGGCTATGCACGCAGTTACCTGCAGGCCGATACGGGACTTAGCGATGCGGCTTTCGCCTTTGGTGCCAGCATTTTCTTCATCGGTTACGCCTTCTTCGAAGTACCCAGCAACCTGATGTTGCACCGCCTGGGCGCCAAGGTCTGGCTGTGCAGGATCATGGTTACCTGGGGTTTGGTGTCAGCTGCCATGATGTTTGCCGACACCGCCATGACGTTCTACGTCTTGCGTTTTTTGCTGGGCGTAGCCGAGGCTGGTTTCTTCCCCGGCATCATTCTTTACCTCACCTACTGGTTCCCGGCCCAGAGCCGTGGCCAGGCGCTGGGCATGTTCTATTTCGGTCTGCCCCTGGCATTGGTGCTCGGCGGGCCGCTGTCCGGCTGGCTGCTGGAATACCACGGGGTATTCGGCCTGACCAACTGGCAATGGCTGTTCGTGGTCGAGGGGCTGCTGGCATCCGTGGTCGGTGTCGTCGCCTACTTCTATCTGGTCAACCGCCCTCGTGATGTCCGCTGGCTGAGCGACGCGGAAAAGTCTGCGCTGGAGGCCAAGTTGGCCGCTGAAGATGCGCAGAAACAGGAACATAGCCCGCATGGCTTCCTCAGTGCACTGCGTAGCGGTCGGGTGCTGCGCTTCTGCCTGGTGTACTTCACCATCCAGATGAGCGTGTACGGCGTGGTGTTCTATTTGCCGACGCGTATCGCCAGCTTTCTGGACGGCGCCGTCGGCTTCAACGTCGGTTTGATCACCGCCATCCCCTGGCTGTGTGCCCTGGTCGTGACCCGTCTGGTGACGCTATACGCGGACCGTACCGGGCTGCATCGACAGCTTGCCGTCTGCATGCTGGGTATGGCGGCTTGCGGGATCGCCGCATCGGCTTTGGGCGGCAGCCTGGTGTTGGTGGTGATCGCCTTCTGCTTCGCTGCTGCCGGTTTCGTGGCCGTACAGCCGCTGTTCTGGACGATTCCGACCAGTTACCTCAGTGGTGCCGCCGCTGCCAGCGGCATCGCCCTCATCAACTCTCTGGGCAACCTCGGCGGCTTCGTCGCCCCCAACCTGAAAACCTTCATGGAGAGCCAGTTCGGTGATCCACGTGCCGGGATGTTTGCCCTGGCCGTGGTCGCTGTGGTTGGTGCTCTGATGATCCATCGCCTCAACCGTCAATCAAGTAACCCCACGGTGCCGTTGAAAACGGCGCGTGCCAACTGATCGTGAAAGGAGCCGTACCATGAAAATAAAATCCATCCGTACCCGCGTTTTCGAGTGGAAGGGCAAGGTCGTGCCGCCCCAGGCGCACTTCTGCACCAACGCCAGCGACATCCTGTTCGAGAAGGGCGATGCCATGGGCTCGTTCCGTTTCCACGGCTGGCTGGTGGTGGAAGTGGAGACCGATAACGGCCTCGTCGGGATCGGCAACTGCGCCCTGGCGCCGCGTGTGGCCAAGGAAATCATCGACACCTATCTGGCGCCCATCGCCATTGGCGAGGACCCATTCGACAACGAGTACATCTGGCAGAAGATGTACCGCCAGAGCCACGCCTGGGGCCGCAAGGGCATCGGCATGGCAGCGATTTCGGCGATCGACATCGCCATCTGGGACATCATGGGCAAGGCGGTGAACAAACCGGTGTTCAAGCTGCTCGGCGGGCGTACCAAGGAAAAGATCTGGACCTACGCCTCCAAGCTCTACGCCAACGATAACCTCGACCTGTTTCTCGAAGAGGCCCAGGGCTATCTGAATCAGGGCTTCAACGCCCTGAAGATGCGCTTCGGTTATGGCCCGAAGGATGGTCCGGCGGGCATGCGCCGCAACATCGAGCAGGTGCGTGCGCTGCGTGAACTGGCCGGCCCGGACGTGGACATCATGCTCGAGTGCTACATGGGCTGGACCCTGGAGTACGCCCGCCGCATGCTGCCCAAGCTCGCCGAGTTCGAGCCGCGCTGGCTGGAGGAGCCGGTGATCGCCGACGACCTGGAGGGCTACATCGAGCTGAAGAAGATGGGCATCATGCCCATATCCGGCGGCGAACACGAATTCACCTCCTATGGCTTCAAGGAGATGCTCGAGCGCCGCGCCGTGGACGTGATCCAGTACGACACCAACCGCGTGGGCGGCATCACCGCGGCGCGCAAGATCAACGCCATGGCCGAAGCCTGGTCGGTGCCGGTGATCCCCCATGCCGGGCAGATGCACAACTACCACCTGACCATGTCGACCACCGCCTCGCCAATGGCCGAGTTTTTCCCGGTGTTCGACGTCGAGGTCGGCAACGAGCTGTTCTACTACGTGTTCAAGGGCGAGCCGGCGCCGGTCAATGGCTATATCCAACTGGACGACCACAAGCCTGGCCTGGGCCTGGAAATCTCCGAGGAGTACCTGAGCGAGTTCAATATCTTCGAGTAAGGTGCGACTGCGCTTGCTGCATCCCAGAGCCCCGGTTATCCGGGGCTTTTCGTTAGCGGCGGCGTAGCAAGCTGACCAGGCCCACCAGCGCCAGCAAGAGAATCACCACCGCCACCGCGCCCACGACATACAGACCAGTAGTACTCAGCAGTGGTTGCTCGACGCGCAGGTAGCTCGGCTGCTTGAGCAGCAGGTTCAGCGCCGCATCGAGCTGGGCGGTGTGGATCTTGCGCAGTTCCGGTGCCGGGTCGGCGAAGCGGCCCTCTTCGTAGCTGCCCAGGGAGCTCCAGTAGGTGTCGGCCAGGGCGCTGTTGCCTTGGGCGGTCCAGTTCTGGCGGGCGAGGGCGACGCTGCGCAGGCGCTCGACGGTGGCGTCGTCCAGGCCGTCCCTGCCCAGGCGCTGGAGCAGGTCGTGCAGGCGCTGCCCGGTCTGCGCCACATCCTCGCGCGCCACTTCGGCGCTGATGCTGAAGAAGCTGCTGCTGCCGTAGGCACTGCGCAGTACGGTGGGGCTGTAGGCCAGGCCGTGTTCCAGGCGCAGATCGCGGTACACCGCCCATTGCAGGTAGTCGCGCAGCATCTGCCAGGTGCCCTGGTCGAGTTCGCCTACCCAGGGCTCGGTGAAGATCAGGTTGACCTGGGCGGTATCGCCGACCAGGCCGGTGGTCAGTGTGCGCTCGGGCTCGGCGTGGCCGGTGCTTTCCGGCAGTTCGCGCAGTTCGGGCATCGGGCCGGGCGGCAGTTCGCCGAAGCGCCGTTCCAGGTAGGCGGGCAGGCGGCGATCCAGGTCGCCGACCATGATCAGGGTCATGTTGTTGGCCACGTACCACTGTTCGTGCAGGCGCTCCAAGGCCGCGACGTCCAGCCGGGCGAGGGAATCCTGCTCGGCGCAGGCCTGGCCCAGCTCGGCGGCCACCTGTTCGGTGGCGTCGTTACGTTTGCTCGAAGCGCCCAGCAGGCGCTGCCAGGCAGCGGGGTGTTCGCCGTTCTCGTGGACAATCACCCGCTTGGCTGCGTCGATGCGTTCGGCGGTAAATTCGGTGTTGAACAGGGCGGCGAGCAGCAGATCGAGCGCCGCGCGCTGGTTGGCGGCCGGCACTTCGATGACGAAGGTGGTGTCGCTGTCGCGGGTAAAGGCATTCCAGTCGCCGCCCAGGGCCTGCATGCGTTCTTCCAGGCCGGCTTCACCGCTGTCGTCGATGCCGCTGAACAGCAGGTGTTCGAGCAGGTGCGGCAGCTCCTTGTGGGTGCAATCGAACTGATCGAAGCCGACCCCGACCACCAGGCGGATCGACACGTGGCCGCGCTCGGTGGTGGGTTTGAGGATCAGCTGCAGACCGTTATCCAGCGGGTAGCCTTCGACCTTCAGGCGATCGGCTGCCCACAGTTGGCTGCACAGCAACAGACCCAGCAGCAGCGCCAGTGAGCGGGCCAAGGCCGGCACTACTCGCCACCTTCTTCGGCGAGCAGGGCACCGGTTTCGTGGCTGCCGAGTACGGCGTAGGCGCTTGCGCAGAATAGCGAGTTGAGGCGTTTCATGTCGTCGATCAGTTCCAGGTGCAGAGAGCTGGTTTCCAGACTCTTGACCACCTGCCTATGCAGACGTTCGACATGTAAATGCGTGAGCCGGCGCTCCTGGATGCGGAAGCGGCGCTTCTCGCGCAGCAGTTGGCGGGCGGCATCGGCGTCGGCGGAGAAGAACACCGACAGGCCCAGGCGCAGGTTGCCGAGCAGGCGTTCGTGCAGCGCGGTGAGTTCTTCCAGGCCGCTTTCGGAGAAGGCATGGCGCTGGGCGGTCTTCTCGTCCTGGATCTTGCCGAGCATGCGTTCGATCAGGTCGCCGGCCCGTTCCAGGTTGGAGGAGAACTCGATGATCTCGGCCCAGCGGCGTCTGTCGGTTTCGCTCAGGTCTTCCTGGGGGACCTGGGCCAGATAGAGCTTCACGGCGGTGTACAGGGCGTCGATGTCGTCGTCGATACGGCGCAGGTCCTTGGCGAGAATCGGCTGGCTGCCGCGCAGGGCATCCTGCAGATGGCCGAGCATGCTGTCGACCAGATCACCGATGCGCAGGGTTTCGCGCACCGCATTGGACAGCGCGAGGCTCGGCGTGGACAGCGCCGTGGGGTCGAGGTGACGGGCCTTGGCGACGGCGTTCAGGTCCGGGCGATCAGGCAGCAGCCAGTTGCAGAAGCGCGCCATCAGGCCCAGGGTCGGCAGCATCAGCAGGCAGCGCAGGGTGTTGTAGAGCACGTGGAAGCCGATCACCAGCTCGGCCGGTTGCCACTTCAGGCTGTCCAGCCAGTGCACCAGCGGGTCGAGCACCGGGATCACCAGCAGCAGGCCGATCAGCTTGTAGAGCAGGCTGCCCAGGGCCACGCGGCGGCCGGCCTGGCTCTGCATGCTGGCGTTCAGGAAGGCCAGCACGCCGCTGCCGATGTTGGCGCCGATCACCAGGCCGATGGCCACCGGCAGGCCGATCACCCCGGAGCCGGTCAGCGTGGCGGTGAGCAGCACGGCAGCCAGGCTCGAATAGGACACCAAGGCGAACAGTGCGCCGACCACCGCATCGAGCAGCAGGTCGCCGGTCAGCGAGGCGAACAGCACGTGGATGCCCTTGGCCTCGGTGATCGGTGTGGCGGCGGCGACGATCAGCTGCAGGGCGAGGATCATCAGCCCCAGGCCGATGGCCACGCGGCCAAGCTGGCCGGCGCGGGTCTGCTTGCGCGAGAGGAAGAACACCACGCCAAGGAAGATCAGCAGCGGCGACAGCCAGCTGAGGTCGAAGGTCAACACCCTGGCCATCAGCGCAGTGCCCACATCGGCACCGAGCATGATCGCCAGCGCCGGGGTCAGCGCCATCAGGCCCTGGCCGACGAACGAGGTGACCAGCAGCGCCGTGGCGTTGCTGCTCTGCACCAGGGCGGTGACGGCGATACCGGCCACGAAGGCCATCGGCCGCTTGCCGACGTTATGGCTGAGCACCCGGCGCAGTTGCGAACCGTAGACCCGCAGGATGCCGGTGCGCACGATATGGGTGCCCCAGATCAGCAGGGCAATGGCGGACAGCAGATTGAGCAACGTCAACATCACGCATCTCCCTGATACGCAGATTCGATCCCGATACTGGGGATACTGCCGGTGGACGAAGTGCGGTAATCACCGGTCACAGTGAGCTAGCGAGTGCCTCATTTTTAGCTGTAGCTGCGGATTGAGGGTTTGCCAAACGCCCGGCTCCATTAACACCGGTATATTAGCGACGTGGTGGAGCGCACGGGGGTTGCGAAAATCCGTTTATCCACGTTTCGATGTTCGAGCGCCGACTCGTGCATTTTTGGATGAGTGCCCGGCGCTTGGCGCTGTTCAACGAGTGAGATCAAGGATGAAGTACGTTTTTCTGCTGCTCTGGTTTTTCTTTACCGGCATCACCCTGCCTTTCGCTGTATTCGCCATCTATAGAGAACCTGCATCCGTAGACTCCTACGTAATGCTCCTGATTTGCGGCTTTATCGCGCTCTGCACCTTGCGCCTGATACAGGAAGGCTATCGACCCCGGCATGCAATGGGCGCGAGTCGAATGGGCTTCTGGTTAGGCTTGCTGCTTTTACCGCTCACGCTAATGCCGCTGCATTCAGCTTACGAAACCTGGCAGCGAGGCTACTACGTGGCATCTGGCGAAGGTCGGCGCTCTCGTCTGTTCGAGTTGATGCTGGAGGCATTGCAGCAATGGATCGGCCCCTGGGGACCTATTTTCGTACTCGTACTTTTCGCAGCCAGTATGGCGATGTTGTTGTGGAGGTTGCTGGTGCGTTCATGAAATTGATCTGCACTCAGCGAGCGTTAGCGGGGTCGTCTGCGCAGCCAGCACGCCAACAGGCGCCTGGCGCTGCTGCTGATCGCCCGGCGCCTCGCCGTGCATGCCCAGGCGCAGGCCGATGCGGCGCGGGCGCAACGTCGCGATGCGCACCTGCAGGTGGAGCGGGGCAACCCGCGGCGGGTATTTCGTGGTGAGCGCTTCGAGCCCATTGCCGATCGAACGTAGGCGCATAAAGAAACGGGGCCCTCAGGGCCCCGTTTGTTTTCACGCATCAAGTCGATCCGATCACTGGCCCGGAACGTCCTTGCGCAGTTTGACCGGCTCCGGGTCGGCCTTGCCTTCGGCGCGGCGGCGGGCGGTGCGCATGCGGATGTTCAGCGCTTCCACGGCCAGGGAGAAGGCCATGGCGAAGTAGACGTAGCCCTTCGGCACGTGGACTTCGAAGCTCTCGGCGATCAGTACGGTACCGACCACGATGAGGAACGACAGCGCCAGGATCTTCAGGCTCGGGTGCTTCTCGATGAAGTCGCTGATGGTGCCGGCGCAGATCATCATGACGATGACGGCAACGATGATGGCCGCGACCATGACCGGCACGTGGGAGACCATGCCCACTGCGGTGATCACCGAATCCAGCGAGAAGACGATGTCGATGATGGCGATCTGGATGATGGTGCCGAGGAACTGCTTGCCGGCGCCCGAGGGCTGCTCGGGGCTTTCTTCCTCGCCTTCCATGCCGTGGTAGATCTCGGTGCTGCTCTTCCACAGCAGGAACAGGCCACCGAAGAACAGGATCAGGTCACGGCCGGAAATGCCCTGGCCGAACACGTGGAACAGGTCGGTGGTCAGGCGCATGATCCAGGTGATGGAGAGCAGCAGCAGGATGCGCGTGACCATGGCCAGGGCCAGGCCGAAGAAGCGGGTGCGCGCCTGCAGGTGCGGCGGCATGCGCGACACCAGAATGGCGATCATGATGATGTTGTCGATGCCCAGAACGATTTCCAGGGCAGTCAAAGTCAGGAAAGCAACCCAGATCTCCGGGTTGGTGAGCCATTCCATTAGAGGTTCCTTGTGGATGAATAGAACACTGGCGCGAGGCATCGGCCGGGATGCCGAAGTCTAGCGCCAGTGATGTGAAAATTTCGTCAAAATGTTTGCGGGTCAGCTACCGAACAGCGGAAACACGCCAAGTACCAGGGCGGCAGCCAGGATCGCCATGCAGATCAGCACCGCCCACTTGAGGGTGAAACGCTGCAGGTCGCCGAATTCGATCTTGGCCAGGCCGATCAGCAGGTAGGTCGAAGGCACCAGTGGGCTGAGCAGGTGCACCGGCTGGCCGACGATCGAGGCACGGGCCATTTCCACGGCGCTGATGCCGTAGCCGGAAGCGGCCTGGTTCAGCACCGGCAGGATGCCGTAGTAGAACGCATCGTTGGACATGAAGAAGGTGAACGGCAGGCTCACCAGCGCGGTGATCACCGCCAGGTGCGGGCCGAGGGCGTCCGGGATCACTGCCAGCAGGCTCTTGGACATGGCGTCGACCATGCCGGTACCGGTCAGGATGCCGGTGAAGATACCGGCCGCGAAGATCAGGCCGACCACCGCCAGCACGTTACCGGCATGGGCGGAGATACGGTCCTTCTGCTGCTGCAGGCAGGGGTAGTTGATGATCATGGCGATACTGAAGGCGATCATGAACAGCACCGGCATCGGCAGCAGGCCGGCGATCAGGGTGGTCATCAGCACGATGGTCAGCAGGGCGTTGATCAGGATCAGCTTCGGGCGACGGGCCTCGGGGAACTGGGACACGCTGATCTCGTCCTGGGTGATCTTGCCTTCCGGCAGTTGCAGCACGCCCAGGCGCTTGCGCTCGCGCAGGCCATAGAGGTACGCCACGCCGAACAGCACGATGGCGCCGACGATCATGCCCGGAATCATCGGCACGAAGACGTCCGACGGGTCCACGTGCAGGGCGCTGGCGGCACGCGCGGTGGGGCCGCCCCAGGGGGTCATGTTCATGATGCCGCCGGCCATGATGATCAGGCCGGCCATGATGGTCGGGCTCATCTTCAGGCGGCTGTACAGCGGCAGCATGGCACCGACGCAGATCATGTAGGTGGTCGAGCCGTCGCCATCGAGGGACACGATCAGCGCCAGGGCCACGGTACCGACGGCGACCTTCAGCGGATCGCCCTTGACCATCCTGAGGATCAGGCGCACGGGCGGGTCGAACAGGCCCGAGTCGATCATGATGGCGAAGTAGAGGATGGCGAACATCAGCATCACGCCGGTGGGCGCGAGCTTGCTGATGCCTTCGAGCATCATCGGGCCGATCTGCGCGGCGAAGCCGCCGATCAGGGCGAAGATGATCGGGATGATGATCAGGGCGATCAGCGCCGACAGGCGCTTGCTCATGATCAGGTACATGAAGGTCGAGACCATGGCGAAGCCAAGGAAGGTAAGCATGGAGATTCTCCGGACGTGATTCGGCTAGGGGCGGGTAAGGCGCGAGTGGCTAGCGTCGAGGCGAGCGGAGGGGATCGAGCAGGCGTGAGGAACGGAGGCGGAACATGGTTAATCACCTGTTTTGTTCTTGTTGACGGCAGCTGCGGGCCTCACTGGCGGCAGCTCATCGACCGATCTGTGTCGGTCAGTGCGCGGATGCTAGAACACGAAGCTTTCAGCCAGCTTTCGCCGATTCGCGGTCGGCGAAGGGCGGCCAACGGTGATTCGCGCCGCCCACGCGTGACCCGTGGCCCGCGTCGCGGGCGGGCTAGAGCAGGTGTTCGAGGAGCGACAGCACCGCCACCAGCGAAGCGGCGGCCAGCAGGTGCTGCAAGGTGATGATGCCGGCCATCAGGTTGGCATCGCCGCCCAGCTGGCGGGTCAGCACATAGGCCGTCGGTGCGGTAGGCAGGGCGAAGAACAGCACCAGCACGGTGCTTTCCATGGTCGGCAGTTGCAGCCCGTAGGCCACCGCCAGGGCCAGCAGCGGCATCAGCAGCAGGCGCAGCAGGCCGTTCCAGGCCAGGGCCGGCACCTCGCCGCCCAGCTGTTCAGGCTTCAGCGCGGCGCCCACGCACAGCAGGCCCAGCGGCAGGCTGGCGGCAGCCAGCAGGCTGAGCAGCCGGCCGCTGCCGCCGGGCAAGCCCAGGCCGCTGAGGTTGACCAGCGCACCGGCCAGGCACGCCAGGATCAGCGGGTTGCGGAGGATCGGCAGCAGCAGGCCGCCTGCGCTGACCCCGCGCTCGGCGGTCAGCGACCAGACCGACAGCACGTTGACGGCCGGCACCATCAGCGCCAGCATCAAGGCGGCCAGGGTCAGGCCCGGCTGGCCGAACAGGCTGCCCACGGCGGCCAGGCCCAGGTAGGTGTTGAAGCGCAGGATGCCCTGGCTGAAGGCGCCGAAACGCGCCGCCGGCCAGCCGCGTACGCGGCGTACGAGCAGCAGGGCCAGCCAGGCGATGCCCAGGCCGAGCAGCACGGCCAGCGCCATGCGCGGCAGCTGAGGGTTGTCCAGCGGCGCGGTGGCCAGGCTGTTGAACAGCAGCGCGGGGAACAGGATGAAGTAGTTGAGGCGCTCGGCGCCCGGCCAGAAGGCTTCGTTGGGGAAGCCGCGACGGCTGAGCACGTAGCCGCCGACGATCAGCGCGAAGAGTGGCCAGAGGGCCAAGAGCAGGTCGGTCACGGGAGCCCCCGGTGGTGGTGAGGGTGCATCTTCGCCAGTACCGATCGATCAGGCAAGCCGGCACACCACGGCGTTTCAAGGAGAGTGAAATGAGCGATTTGCATCAGGGCGGCTGCCAGTGCGGGGCCTTGCGTTACCAGTTCCGTGCGCCGTTGCGCGATATCGCCCACTGTCACTGTTCGATCTGCCGGCGCAGCACCGGCGGTATCCTGGTGACCTGGATCACCGTGCCGCTGGCCGCCTTTACCTGGCTGCGCGGCGAGCCGGCGCGCTTCGCCTCCTCGCCGAGTTGCGAGCGCCATTTCTGCCCGACCTGCGGCGCTCACCTGGCGCTGTTCACCAGCTTGAGCCCGCACAGCCTGGACGTGACCGTCGCCACGCTCGATCACCCCGAACAGGCCGCCGCCGACCGGCATATCTGGACCGAGAGTCGCCTGCCCTGGCTGGCGGTCGATCGCCAGCTACCGCAGGAACAGCAGGAACATATCGACTAGGCGCGCGATGGCGGCCTTGCGTCGCCTTCTTCAGAAGGCGCTGCTGAACTTGATTAAAGAATGACTGTCGCGCGCCGATTACCCCTTTGTACCTCGTCTAGTGCCTACCGTGCCGCATGCCAAATGCGCCCCCCTGTTCAACGCGCCGCGCAGACGGTGTGACAACAGGCAATCCTTTCGCTTCGTTATCGAACTGCCGAAGTATCTTGAATAGGTGACACACCGTGCTCAGAAACATCCCGTTGAGCCTCAAGCTCTTGCTGATTCTCGCCTGCCCGTTGCTGGGCTTTCTCTGGCTGGCCGCGCTGCAGGTCAACAGCAGCTACCAGACCTTGCAGGAGATGGAGCAGACGCAGGAGGCCAGCGTCATCGCGCAGAAGGTCAGCCAGTTGATCACCGTGTTGCAGCGCGAACGTGGTGCCAGTGGCGTATTCCTGGGCAGCCAGGGCAAGAACATGCAGGACGTGCTGCTGCGCATGCGCGGCCAGACCGACACCGCCCTGGCCGATGCGCGCACCCTGGCCGGCAGCGCCGATGCCGGGCTGGATGAAGCCCTGGCCACCTTGAGCGGGCTGGATGCCATGCGCGGGCAGATCGACAAGCTGGCGATCAACAACCGCGAATCCGGTGCTCGCTTCACCGATATCATCCGCAAGCTGATCGGCTATACCCATGCCGTCGAGCGTTCGGTCACCGACCCGACGCTGTCGCGCGCCCTGTCGTCGCTCAACCAGTTCATCGAAATGAAGGAGCGCGCCGGCCGTGAGCGCGCCATGCTCGGCGTGGTGTTCAACCAGGATCGTTTCGACGCCGACCTGCTCTCCACCTTCAGCCGCAACCTGGGCGAGTTCACCGCCTATTCGGAGGGCTTTCGCCGCAATGCCTCGGCCGCCTTCGTGGGCAAGCTCGACGAGAAGATGCAGCAGCCCAGTGGCCTGGAAGTGGCACGCCTGCAGAAACTGGCCTTCGAAACGCCACTCGGCCAGCCGCTGGGCGTCAAGGCCACCGACTGGTTCCAGACCTCCACCAACCGCATCGACCTGATGGGCGAGGTGGAAAGCGAGCTGGGGCAGAGCGTCGGCGAGCTGGCCGCCCAGGCGCGGGCCAAGGCCTCGGCGATGCTGTGGATGACGGCCATCAGCGTGCTGGTCGCCATGGCCGTGGTGGCCGTGCTGTCCTACCTGATCATCAGCAACATCAAGCTGGCGGTGGGCGAGGCCAATCGTGCCCTGCTGTCGCTGTCCCAGCGCGACCTGACCGCCCGTTCGGCCTACGTCGGCAAGGACGAGTTCGGCGAGATCACCCGCAACCTCAACATCATGGCCGAGGAGCTGACGCAGATCGTCCAGGAAATCGGCTCGGCCACCGCCCAGGTGGCTACCGCCGCCGAAGAGTGCTCAGCCGTGACCCTGCAGACCAGCAACAGCCTGGAGCGCCAGCGCCAGGGCACCGAGCTGGTGGTCACCGCCATCAACGAGATGAGCGCCACGGTGCGCGAGGTGGCGCAGAGCACCAACGACGCCGCGGAGATGTCCCGCCAGGTCAACGTCAACACCACCCAGGGCCGCCAGGAGATCGAACGCACCGTCGAGGTGATCCGTGAACTGTCGACCCAGGCCGACGACACCGCGCGCATCATCGGCGACCTCAAGCACGAGAGCGATTCGATCTCCTCGGTGCTCGACGTGATTCGCGGCATCGCCGACCAGACAAACCTGTTGGCCCTCAACGCGGCCATCGAGGCAGCACGCGCTGGCGATCACGGTCGCGGCTTCGCGGTAGTGGCCTCCGAGGTGCGTACCCTGGCGCAGAAAACCCAGGAGTCCACCGGCAACATCCAGGAGATGATCGCCAACCTGCAGCGCGGCTCCGACCTGGCCACCCAGTCCATGCAGGAAACCCTCGGCAAGGCCCGTGCCGGCGCCAGCAACATCGAGCGCGCCGGCGACCTGCTGGCCGAGATCGCCTCCGGGGTGTCCAGCATCAGCGACCGCAACATGCAGATCGCCGCGGCCGCGGAAGAGCAGAGCGCGGTGGCCGAGGACATCAACCGCAACGTGGTGGAGATCAACGACGTGGCCATCCAGGTCAGCTCCGGTGCCGAGCAGACCGCCGTGACCAGCCAGGAGCTGGCGCGCCTGGCCGATCACCAGCAGAAGCTGGTGAGCCGCTTCCGCCTGGCCTGATCAGGCCCTGGCGCCCCGTTGCCCGCCGATCGGGCGGGCAACGACCCCCAGGCTGGCGAAGGCCGCCAGTCGACGCCACGAAAAATTAATGAAATCTTGCCCGGCGGCGCCGGTCAGAGCCTGACCCTTACTGCTGGATCCCTGCAATGCCATTGATAGTCATAGCCGAAGACGAACGCTCGATCAGAGAGCTGCTCGTGGAAATCTTCGAAGATGAAGGCCATGAGGTCAAAGCCTTCCCCTGTGCTGACGACGCCTGGGATTACCTCTCCAGCAGCGACGGTCAGGTGGACATGGTGCTCACCGATTTCAGCATGCCCGGCGACATCGACGGGATCTTCCTCGCCCACCTGATACGTGACCGTTTCCCGGACCTGCCTATCATCATCTCCTCGGGCTTCCTGGAAGGCACCACCGATTTCGATGGCCTCAACGTGGCCGTGATCCCCAAGCCCTGGAGCGTCAGCCAGCTGCTCGCCATGTGCGCGGCGATGACCCCCGGCAAGGCGCAGCAGCCCGGTATCCCTCGCGGCTGACCAGCCGTCGCCGCCGCCTGGCGTGCAAAATGACAGCCGAGTGCGCAGAGAACGCAGCGGATATGTAAAATCGCCGCCCCGTTTGACTGCTGGAGATGTCACCTTGGCCATTCACTTCTCGCCCTCCTCGAACACCATCGCCTGTGGACGCAGCGGCGCGAGCCTGAGCACCACCGAGGATCAGGCGCAGGTTTCCTGCAAGCTGTGCCTGCGGTCGCTGGACAAGGCGGCTGCACCGGTCGCGACCAACCGCACCCCGACCCTGGCCGAACTGCGCGCCGCCGCCCGTGCCGCCAAGGCCCCGGCGCCAACCCCGGCCAAGCCTGCCGAGCTGCCGGCCCTGAGTGTCAAGGCCGCCTGGCGGCAGAAACTCGAGCAACTGCCGGGGCGCAATCGCCTGCCCCGTGGTGCGGCGCGCCAGAGCTTCGTATAGTCCCTGTCACGGCAGGCGGCTGCTGCTCGGCAGCTGCGCCTCGGCTACCCAAAAACACTGAACCGAAGCGCCCATCCGGCTACCAACTTGCATGCCTGCCAGCGCGTCGATTTCGACGCGACGGCGTAGCGCGACGGTTGAGGTGGTATCGATGAAGCAACTTGACCTGCAGGTGGTTCAGCAGGCTCGCGACTGGCTGCAGCAGGGCCATGCCGTGTGGCTGTGTACCGTGCTGTCCACCTTCGGCTCGGCGCCGCGGGCGCCTGGGGCCATGCTGGTGGCGCTGCCTTGCGGCGCCTCCTGCGGCTCGCTGTCCGGTGGCTGCGTCGAGGAAGATTTTCTCGAACGGGTGCAGAACGCCGGTTTCGCGCCCCGCAACCAGATCGTGCGCTACGGCGAGGGCGGCCTGACGCCCACCCGTGCGCTGCCCTGCGGCGGCGTGCTGGACGTGCTGGTCGAATACCTGCAGCCCAGCGAGGCTGCGCTGCGGATGCTCGGCCAGGTCGAGCAGGCGCTCGGCGGTGGCGAGCTGCTGGTGCGCGAGGTGCCGCTGGGTGAGGGCGCCAGCCACTGCCGGCCGGCCAGCATGGGTGATGCGAAGATCCAGCGTAGCGCCGAGCAGGTGTCGATTCGCGTCGGCGCCGTGCTGCGCGTGGTGCTGGCCGGCTGGTCGCCGGTGGCCGAGTTCTGCGCCGGCTTTGCCGTGGCGCTGGGCTATGAGGTGATCGTCTGCGAACCGCGTGTCGAGGTGATCGCCGAGGTGAAGGTGGCGGGCGTGCAGGCCATCGAGATACTGCCGGCGCGCTTTATCGCCGAGCAGGGCGCCCATGGGGCCACGGCGATCCTGGCGCTGACCCACGATCCGCGCCTGGACGACCCGACCCTGATCGAGGCGGTGCGTACCGAAGCCTTCTATATCGGCGCCATGGGCTCGCAACGCACCAGCAACAAACGCTTGGAGCGGCTGGCGCGCCTCGCAGGCCTGAAGCCCGAGGACATGGCGCGCATCCACGCGCCCATTGGCCTGCAACTGGGCAGCAAGTCCCCGGCGGAAATCGCCCTGGCGACCCTGGCCGACGTGCTGCGCGTTGCCAACGGCATCGACCGCGGCGCGCTGTAGCCCATGAAGACCAACGGCCCCGTGGTCATCGTCCTTGCTGCCGGGCGCGGCAGGCGTTTTCTTGCCTCCGGCGGCGCCGGCAGCAAGCTGCAGGCCGACCTGCACGGCAAGCCCGTGCTCGACCACGTGCTGGCGGCGGTCGAGCGTAGCGGCCTGGCTCACCATGTGGTGCACCGCGCCGCTGGCGACGGCATGGCCGACTCGATCGCCGCAGGGGTACGGGCCACGGCAACCGCCTCGGGCTGGCTGATCCTGCCGGGCGATCTGCCGCTGATCAGCGCCGCGAGCCTGAGCCGCGTGGCCCAGGCGTTGTTGCTGCAGCCGGTGGTAGTGCCGACCTTCGAGGGGGGCAGGGGCCACCCGGTGGGCTTCGCCGGCGAGTGTTACGCGGCGCTGGCCGCCCTGAGCGGCGAGGCCGGAGGCGCTGCGGTGGTGGAGCGTTACCGCCGCGAAGGCCGCGCCATGCTGTTGCCGCTGGATGATCCGGGCATCCTCACCGATGTCGATACGCTCGCCGGCCTGCAGCGGGCCCATGCCCTGCTGGCAGCCAGGTAGGGCGCACAGCGGGCTGCAGCGAAAAACGGCAGCCCTCGATTATCACTATCGACGCAAATGATGCGGTGCTTGCGGGCTTTACCGATACCCTGTACCTCGATGAACACAACACCATGGGCGTTCGAGAGAACGCCGGTGGTCTCTCCGGTTCATCATCCTTTGGTTACCGCCTCTAGCTGGGGCGGTTTTTTTTGCCCGGCGAAAATGTCACGCATGTGAAGTGCACCCGTGGATGGCCGCGGTGTCACAGTGGGCGGCTTGCGATCCAACCTGAAGGGGCGAGATACGGTGTTTCATCTGATCACGGGCGTTCTGGCCCTGTATGTGTTCTGGCGAATGGTGTGGCTGCAGCGCTGGCCGCGGGCGATCAAGGCGCTGCTCGGGGTGTTGATCCTGGCGGTCGCCGAGCATCATCTGGTGACCCGGCAGTTCTTTGGCAGCATGGCCTCGCCGGAGATTCCGGGCACGCTGCTGATGGCGCTGGGCTGCGCCTTCGGGGCGTTGATCATCAGCGCCATGCTGCTGCTGGTGCTGGATATCGCCGCGCTGCTGCCGCGCTTGCGGGCGGCTCTTCGTGCGCCGCGGTTGCGGGCTGGTGTCGGTGTCGGGGCGATCCTGCTGTCGGCGCTGGGTATCTGGCAGGCGGTACGGGTGCCCGATGTGCGCGAGGTGGAAATCACCCTGGCCCAGCTGCCTGCCGAGCTGGATGGCCTGCAACTGGTGCAGCTCACCGACCTGCACGCCAGCCGCCTGCTGCAGCGCCCGTGGCTGCAAGCGGTGGTGGCCAGGAGCAACGCCCTGCAGCCGGACCTGCTGGTCATCACCGGTGATCTGGTCGACGGCACGGTGGCCGCGCGCACTGCCGACGTGGAGCCCCTGCGCGATCTGCGTGCTCGCCTGGGCGTGTACGCGATTGCCGGCAACCACGAGTACTACGCCGAGTACCAGCAGTGGCTGGATCACTTTGCCCAGCTGGGCCTGCCGATGCTGCTCAACAGGCATGTGACCATCGAGGATGCCGGCGCCCGCCTGGTGCTGGCCGGCATCACCGATCCTGCCGCTGCGCGCTTCGGCCAGCCGCTGCCGGATATCGAGGCGGCCCTGGCTGGCGTGCCGGAAGATGCCGCGGTGATCCTGCTCAGCCACCGGCCCCTGGCCGCCGCGGGCAACGCCCTGGCCGGCGTCGACCTGCAGCTGTCCGGGCATACCCATGGTGGCCAGGTGCTGGGCATGCACTGGGTCACCCAGGCCTTCAACGAGGGCTACGTGTCCGGCGAGTACGCGGTGGGCGACATGCGCCTGTACGTGAGCAACGGCACCGGCCTGTGGAACGGTTTCCCCCTGCGCCTGGGCAAGCCCTCGGAGATCACCCGCATCACCCTGCGCTCGGCCAAGGGCTAGGGCTGGGGTCAGGCCGAGGCGGCGGTACTCGCGCGCACCACCAGCTGGAACGGCAGCACCTGGTGGCGCTCGCCGATCGCCTTGCCGTCCAGCTGCGCCAGCAGCATGGCCACCGCGTGCTGGCCGAAGGCTTCGGCCGGCTGGGCGATGGTGGTCAGCGGCGGGTTGCAGAAGGCGGCGAAGGAGATATCGTCGAAACCGGCCACCGCGATGTCCTCGGGAATCCGCAATCCGGCCTGGCGGATGCACTGGATGGCGCCCATGGCCATTTCATCGTTCTCGCAGAAGATCGCCGTCGGCCGTGGTTCGGTTTGCAGCAAGCGAGCCGCTGCGGCATGGCCTGACGGGCAGTCGTAATTGCCGTATTGCAGCAGGGCGGGGTCGACTGCGATGCCCGCGGCTTCGAGGGCCTGCCGGTAGCCGGCGAAGCGCTCGCGGGTCAGCGGGCTGTCCGCCGGGCCCTTGATCAGCCCGATCCGCCGATGCCCCAGGGCCAGCAGGTGCTCGGTCATGGCCTGCGCCGCGCCGCGGTTGTCGAGGCTGACGGTCGGCCACGGCGCGTCGTCGACGATCTCGCAGATGTTCACCAGCGGCGGGTGATCCTGGCGGGCGAAGGGGTCGTAGGCGCGCAGCTGGATGACGCCATCGGCCTGGCGGGCATCCACCAGCCCGGCAAACTGCCGCTCGGTCTCGGGGTTGCCCAGGGTGTTGCACAGCAGCACCCGGTAGTCGACCGCACTGGCCGCCTCCTGGATGCCGCGAATGACCCGGGCGAAGAAGGTATTGGCGATATCGGGCACCAGCACCACCAGGTTATGGGTGCGCTGGGAGCGAAACTGGATGGCCATCAGGTTGGGCGTGTAGCCCGCCTGGTCGACGGCTTCGAGCACCTTCTGGCGGGTATCGGGCGACACCTGCTGCGGGCGCTTGAGCGTGCGCGAAACCGTGGCGACCGATACGCCAGCCAGTGCGGCTACCTTGCGAATGTTCGTCATGCACCCTCTGCGTACTGGCCGGCTCTGCGCCCTTTTCAGGCGGCTAGGTTACCCCAAGCCGGCGGTCATGGGGCGCTTGACCTGCGCTGTCGCGATGGCTATATATCTTGCTATGTAACCGGTTACATCAAACAAGAACAGCTGAATCGGAGTGACGGGATGACGGCTTCACGGGTCAGGCTGGGCATGGTCGGCGGCGGCGCTGGCGCCTTTATCGGCAAGGTGCATCGCCAGGCGGCCGCGCTGGCAGGCGGGATCGACCTGGTGGCGGGGGCGTTCAGTCGCGACCCCGCCGCCAATGCCGCAACGGGGCGTGAATGCGGCCTGCCCACCGGGCGTGTATACGCCAGCTGGCAGGCGCTGCTCGATGGTGAAGCACGGCTCGATCCTGGCGAGCGGATCAACCTGCTGGCCATCGTCACCCCCAATCATCTGCATGCCCCCATCACCAGCGCAGCCATTCGCGCCGGTATCCATGTGTTCTGCGAAAAGCCGGCCGCGCTGAGCAGTGCCGAAACCGCCGACCTGGCCCACCTGCTGGTACAGGGCGAGGCCCTGTATGGCCTGGCCCATACCTACCAGGGCTACCCGATGATCTGGCAGGCGCGGCACATGGTGCAGGCCGGCGAAATCGGTCGACTGCGCAAGCTCCATGTCGAATATCCCCAGGGTTGGCTCAGCGACGACCTCGCCGCTCAGGGCAACAAGCAGGCGACCTGGCGCGGCGACCCGCAGTTGGCCGGGCAGGGCGGTTGCATCGGCGATATCGGCACCCACGCCTTCAGCCTGGCCGAGTTCGTCAGTGGCCAGCGCATCGCCCGTCTCTGTGCGCACCTCGCCACCCATTTGCCCGGCCGCGCGCTGGATGACGACTGCGCCCTGTTGTTCACCACCGAGCAGGGCGCCAGCGGCGTGCTGCTCGCCAGCCAGGTGTGCGCCGGCGAGGAGAACGCCCTGAAGATTCGTCTTTACGGCGACAAGGGCGGCCTGGAGTGGCGCCAGGAAGAACCCAACAGCCTGATCCATCGCCCCCTCGATCAACCCATGCGCGTGCTGCGCGCCGGGGCCAACCATGGCTGGTTGTGTGACGAAGCGCTGCAGCGCATGCGCCTGCCGGCGGGGCACCCCGAGGGCTATCTGGAAGCCATGGCCAATCTGTATGCCGACTTCGCCCAGGCGATTGGCGGCTCGCGCAGCGCCGCTGCCGCCTTGCCCGGTATCGAGACCGGCGCACGGGGCATGGCCTTTATCGAAACGGTGCTGGCCAGCCACGCCAGCGAGGCGAAATGGACGCCGCTGGCGCCGCCCATGGGAGTGTACGCATGACAGCCAAGACAGCGGGCATCCGCGGCCCGGGTATTTTTCTCGCCCAGTTCCTGGCGGCCGAGGCGCCGTTCGACACCCTGGCCAACCAGGCTCGCTGGGCGGCCTCGCTCGGCTACCGAGGCATCCAGCTGCCGACCCTGGGGCCGCAGTGCATCGACCTGCAGCGCGCCGCCGAGAGCCAGACCTACTGCGACGAGCTCAGGGGCATCTGCGCCGACGCCGGGGTGGAGATCAGCGAACTGTCCACTCACCTGCAAGGCCAATTGGTGGCCGTGCACCCGGCCTTCGACAAGCTGTTCGACGACTTCGCCCCGGCGCAGCTGCGGGGCCACCCCCAGGCACGCACCGAGTGGGCCGTCGACCAGTTGAAGCTTGCCGCCCGGGCCAGCCGGCGCCTGGGCCTGACTGCCCACGCGACCTTCTCCGGTGCATTGCTCTGGCCCTATCTCTACCCCTGGCCACAGCGCCCGGCGGGCCTGGTGGAGGAGGGCTTCGCCGAGCTGGCGCGGCGCTGGCTGCCGATCCTCGAGGCCTTCGACGAGGCGGGTGTCGACCTCTGCTACGAGCTGCACCCCGGCGAAGACCTGCACGACGGTGTCACCTTCGAACGCTTCCTGGCGGCGGTGGGCGATCACCCGCGCGCCAACATTCTCTACGATCCCAGCCACATGCTGCTGCAGCAGATGGACTACCTGGGTTTCATCGACCGCTACCACTCGCGCATTCGCATGTTCCACGTCAAGGACGCCGAGTTCCGACCCGATGCCCGCGCCGGGGTGTATGGCGGTTATCAGGCCTGGGTCGACCGCCCGGGGCGCTTCCGGTCGCTGGGCGATGGGCAGATCGACTTCAAGGCGATCTTCAGCAAGCTCACCCAGTACGGCTACGCCGGCTGGGCGGTGCTGGAATGGGAATGCTGCCTCAAGGATTCCGCCCAGGGCGCAAGGGAGGGCGCGGCGTTCATCGAACGCCAGCTGATCACCCGCGCCGAGCGCGCCTTCGACGATTTCGCCGGGGTCGCCAGCAGTTCCTCGCGCAACCGGGGGCTGCTCGGTTTGCAGTAGATCGCTTGATGCTCTCTCGTGAACAACAACAAGGATAAGCACATGAGCACTTTGACTGTCAGGCTGGGCGTGATGATGTTTCTCCAGTTCTTCATCTGGGGCGGCTGGTTCGTCACGCTCGGCACCTTTCTCGGCCGTACCCTGGAGGCCAGCGGCGGGCAGATCGGCATGGCCTACGCGACCCAGTCGTGGGGGGCGATCCTGGCGCCCTTCGTGGTCGGCCTGATCGCCGACCGTTTCGTCAACGCCGAACGCCTGCTGGCGATCCTCCACCTGGGTGGCGCGGTGCTGTTGTACCAGCTCTACCGCGCCGAGGACTTCGCCACCTTCTACCCGCTGGTGCTCGGCTACATGGTGGTGTACATGCCGACCCTCGGGCTGGTCAACGCCGTGGCGTTCCGCCAGTTGAGCGACCCGGCGGCGCAGTTTTCCCGGGTGCGGGTGTGGGGCACCCTGGGCTGGATCGTCGCCGGCCTGGTGATCAGTTTCGTGTTCGCCTGGGACGCCCAGCAGGCCATCGCCGAGGGCGCGCTGCGCAACACCTTCCTACTCTGCGCCGGGGCTTCGCTGCTGCTCGGGCTGTACAGCTTCAGCCTGCCGGCCACCCCGCCGGTGCCCGGCCAGCACACCGGCCTCAAGCGCCTGCTCGGCCTGGATGCCCTGCAGCTGCTCAAGGACCGCGGCTTCGCCACCTTCTTTCTGGCCTCGATCCTGATCTGCATCCCGCTGGCCTTCTACTACCAGAACGCCAACCTGTTCCTGACCGAAGTCGGCGTCGCCAACCCCACCGGCATGATGACCCTCGGCCAGGTTTCCGAAGTGCTGTTCATGCTGCTGCTGCCCCTGTTCATCAAGCGCTTCGGGATCAAGGCGACCCTGCTGGTTGGCATGGCGGCCTGGGCGCTGCGCTACCTGCTGTTCGCCTATGGCAACAGCGGCGAGCTGGTGGCATTCCTGGTGATGGGCATCGTGCTGCACGGCGTGTGCTACGACTTCTTCTTCGTTTCCGGGCAGATCTATACCGATGGCAAGGCCGGCGAGAGCGTCAAGAGTTCGGCCCAGGGCCTGATTACCCTGGCCACCTATGGCGTCGGCATGCTGATCGGCTTCTGGGTCGCCGGCGCGGTGTCCGATCACTATGCCGTCGAGGGGCTGCACGACTGGCGCAGCATCTGGCTGTTCCCCGCGGTGTTCTCGGCCGGCGTGTTGCTGGCCTTTCTGCTGACCTTCCGCGAGCGCGTCCCGGGCAAACCGGTGGTGTCCCACCGGGTGGGCTGAGGCGCCTTGCCGCCCGCGCCCAGGTTCAACCCTCGCAGCGCGCCTCGGGCTCCTTGAGCAGCATGCTCAGCAGCTGTGGCGGCTGGTGAACCAGACCATTGGGTGTTTCGCAGACGCGCTGGATAAAGTTGTCGGTGAACAGCAGCTTGCCGTGTACGAAGTGTTCGTTGGCGCGCAGGTTGGGATTGTGAATGCGCGTGCCGAGGCGCGCGGCCAGCCATTTGCCGGCTTCGTAATGGCTGATCCAGCGCTCGGCTGAAAGCGTCGCCATGGTCTCGCCCTTGGCCTCGCGGCCGATGACGATCACCGGCACGTCGCTGACTTCCGGCACCAGGTCGTTGTGGCCCCAGTGGCCGCCCTCACCGAGGCGCTGGCCGTGGTCGCCGGTGATGATCAGGTAGCGCTCGCCCTCCAGGCGGTCGAAGTCGGCGATCACCTCGGCCAGCAGGCCGTCCAGGTAATGCACCGAGTTGTCGTAGGCGTTGCTCTGGCCCTCCGGGCCCTGGTCCACCCAGGGTGCCGGGTTTTTTTCGTGGCGGTAGTTCTGCGCATAGGGCAGGTGCGCGGTGCGCAGGTTGAGCACCACGAAGTTGCGTTCGGCCCAGCGCTGCCCGTCGAGTACGTCGAGCAGGGCGCGATCCTGCTGTTTGAGGAAACGCACCGGGTGGTCTTCGCGGGTGATCGACACGTCCAGGTAACGGCTGCCGAGGTTGGCCAGCAGCTTGGATTCCTGGGAGGAGATCCAGTGGGTGCGAAAGCCCGCCTGCCTGGCGAAGCGGAACAGGTTGATTTCGCCGGTGCGCAGCAGCGCATCCTTGCCGGGCTCGCGAATCGGGTTGATCAGGTAGGGCAGGCTGACGTCGGTGGCCACCCCGGCGGCGATGCCGGGGCGCACAAAGGCGCTGGGATGGTCGCGCAGGTAGGCGGCCAGTTTCGGCGTGGTATCACGACCGTAGCCGAACACGCCAAGGCGATCGCTGCGCAGCGAGTCGGCGACCACCAGCCAGACATGCTTGGCCTGGCTCATGCTCGGGCTCAGCGCATAGGGCGCGAAGGGGGTGGGCGGCAGCTCGACTTCCGGCTTGAAGGCCAGGTGCACCGCCCAGGCGGAGAACACGTTGAGGTTGTTGTGCAGGGCGCTGCGGCTGGGGCTGGCGGCGAACGAGTCGAGGTTGCGGTAGCTGGCGCGGTAGGGTTTGGAGAGCAGCACCACGGCGATCAGCACCAGTGCCCAGCGGCTCTGCGGCAGGTTGACCCGGCCGGGCAGGCACCCGTGCAGGGCCAGCAGCAGGCCGTAGGGGATGCCCACGCAGAGCAGCACCGGCCAGTGCTCGGCGAAGCTGTGCGCAGCGGTCTCGCGCACCTCGCCGGGGTCGTTGAGCAGCGACTGGATGTCGATGGCGGTCAGCGGTTCGCCAAAGAAGCTGATATTGGCCAGCTGCATCAGTTGCATCACCGCGAACAGCGCCAGGATGCCCATGCTCAGCGGGCGCAGGTTGCACAGCCACAGCCCCAGGCTGAACAGCCACAGCACGACCACGTAACCCACTTCCAGCTCGGCATGGTTGTTCGGTGTGAACAGTTGCTGCAGAAAATCATCGGCCAGTAACAGCCCGCAGCTCAGGGTGGCCAGGGCAAGCAGCGACAGCCAGGCACGCGGGGCGCTGGCACGGCGAGGCGCAAGCAGGGTCAGCATGGGTCGAGTCTCAGCGATGGTCGGAAGGGGCGCGGCGTTTACCGGTGATCATCGACAACGGCAGGTTCTCGCCCAGGTGCAGGCTTTCGATCACGGCCGCGGCCATGTGGATGACCACCAGCGTCGCCAGGCCGTTGGCCGCCCAGGTGTGCAGGGTGAGCGGCCAGTCGGCGCCCCACAGGGCATCGACCTCCTGCATCAGAAAGCCGCTGATGCCCAGGGTGGCGATGGCGGTCATCATCAGCAGCATCACCAGGGCGCCAAGCGGCGAGTGGCCGAGGCGGCGATGGGGTTCGCCCTCCAGCAATTGAGCGAGGTGACTGGCCAGGCGCGCGCGGGTCGGCCAGAAATCCGTCCAGCGCGCGCTGCGCGGGCCGACGAAGCCCCACACCAGGCGCACCGCCAGCCAGGCGCAGGCGTAATAACCGAGCCAGGTGTGCCAGTCGTCACCTTCCTCGGTAAACAAATAGTTGGCGACGAAGACCCCGGCCACCGACAGATGGAACAGCCGGATCAGCGGATCCCAGAGTCGTATCGTCGCCGCGTGCATCAGTCTTCGATCTCGGTCTTGATGGCTTTGCCGCTGACCGGATCGTGATAGATCTCGACCTTGCGCTTGTCCTTGTCGAAGCCGTAGATCTCGTAGCAGTTGCCCTCGGTGATCTTGAACTTGCTGATCTGGTAACCCTGTTCCTTGAGCTTCTCCTGAAACTGCTCCGGGTTCTGCCAGGTCGAGCGATCGGCAGTGGTGCATTCGGTGCTGGCCATGGCCAGTGGGCTGCCCAGCAGCAGGGCGAACAGTGCGGCGTAACGCATGGTGAGACTCCTCATGATGGGGGGGTGAGTAGCACCTTGCGACGCGAAGCTTAGGAAAGCCTTAATGGGCAAAGCTCGGTAACATCTACCCCTGCCCAATGCGCCGTGCGAAGCGCATCATGGCGCCGTTTTATCGATGACGAGGTGCGTGCCGTGCGTGTCCTGCTGGTTGAAGATGATCGTGCCCTGGCGCGCGGGATCCGCGTCGCCCTGCGCGGCGAAGGCTATACCCTGGACTGGCTGGAGGACGGCGTCGAAGCCGCCCACGCGCTGCGCAGCGAACGGTTCGACCTGGTGCTGCTCGACCTCGGCCTGCCGCGCCTGGATGGCATGACCCTGCTGCGTCAACTGCGTGCCCGCAGCGAGAACGCCGTGCCGGTGCTGGTGCTCACCGCCCGCGACGCCATGGACGATCGAATCGGGGGGCTGGACGCCGGCGCCGACGACTACCTGGTCAAACCCTTCGACCCCGAGGAACTGAAGGCGCGCATCCGCGCCTTGCTGCGCCGTAGCCAGGGCCGCGCCCAGCCGGTGCTGGAATTCGCCGGCGTGACCCTCGATCCCTCCACCCAGGAAGTTCGCTACCAGGGCCGCAGCGTGCCGATGACACCCATGGAGTACCAGCTGCTGCACCAGTTGCTGGTTCGCCCCGGCGTGGTGGTGACCCGCGAGCGCCTCGCCAATGCGCTGTATGGCTGGCAGGAAAGCGGCCCGGGCAACACCCTGGAAGTGCTGATCCACAACCTGCGCCGCAAGCTGTGCAGCGAGCTGATCCGCACCGTGCGCGGGGTCGGTTACCTGGTGGAGCAGAAACCATGATTTCCATCCGCACGCGCATCCTGGCACCGACCATCGCCCTGGTGCTGGCCGGCAGCCTGGCCCTGGTGCTGCTCGCCCTGCGCGACAGCCACCGGCAGACCGAGGCGGTCTATGACGCCCAACTGGTGCAGGCCGCGCGGGTGCTGCAGGGCATGCTGCAGCAGCCCGATGGCCGCCCGGTGGACTGGCAGTTCGTCCGCCAGGCCCTGGATGGCGCCCTGGATCGCTCGGCCGAGGGCGTGTTCTCCCACCCCTACGAAATCAACCTGGCCTTCCAGGTGTGGGATCAGGACGGCAACCTGCTGGTGCGTTCCGAGCAGGCGCCGCACCTGGAAAAGCTGCCGTCGCCGGGCATTCACGACTTCTTCGTCGACGACCAGGAGTGGTGCGGCGTGCTGCTCGACGACAGCGCGGGCGGTTTGCGCATCTGGGTCGGCGAGCGTGAAGACCTGCGCCAGGATCTGATCCACCAGATTCTCCAGCACACCCTGATGCCGACGCTGATCTGCCTGCCGCTGCTGGCCGCGTTCATCTGGCTGTTGCTCGGCTGGGGCTTGCGCCCGCTGCAGCGCCTGGCCCGGCAACTGCGCGAGCGCCCGGAGCACAGCCTCGAGCCTTTGCCGGCCGGGCCGCTGCCACCGGAGCTGGAACCCATGCGCCTGGCCCTGGATGACGTGCTGAGCCAGCTGCGCGCGCTGCTCGAACGTGAGCGGCGCTTTATCGCCGATGCCGCCCATGAGCTGCGCACCCCGCTGGCGATTCTGGAAATCCATGTGCGTAACGCGGAGCAAGCCGAGAGCGCCCAGGAGCGCGAAGAAGCCCTGGCGTTCCTCAAGCACGGCGTGCACCGCGCCACCCGTATCGCCAGCCAGTTGCTGACCATGGCGCGCCTGGAGGCGCCGGCGCAGAACCTGCAGCCGCTGGACCTGACCGCCGTGGTGCGTGAGGAACTAGCCGACCTGGCCCCGCTGGCGATCAACCGGCGGATCGACCTGGCCCTCGATGCCGAAGAGACCGCGGTGATTCGGGGCGATCGCGGCCTGATCGTCATCCTGCTGCAGAACCTGGTCAGCAACGCGCTGACCTTCTCGTCACCCGGCAGCGAGGTGAGCGTGCGTGTGTGCCGGGAAGGCGAGGGCGTGCATTTGCAGGTCATCGATCAGGGCCCTGGCGTCGAAGAAGCCCGCCTGCCGCGCCTTGGCGAGCGCTTCCACAGCGCCGGCAATCCCCAGGGCGCCGGCTTGGGGTTGGCCATCGTCGGCATGATCGCCCGCCAGCTGGGCGGCTCCATCGGCTTCAGCAATGCCTGCCCCCGGGGCTTCAGTGCGGTGGTCCGCTTTCCCGACGCGGTAGCCTGATTGGGTGGCGCTGAGAGCGCATCCGCCTGCTTTGCACAGGCGGACGCCGCATACCCTGTGTGCAGGGTCTGTACGAAAAGTCTCCGAGCGAAGGTCAGGCGAGGCAAAAATCGGTGAGGACGCGGAGTTTACGAGTTGTAAATGAGCAGTCCGAACCGATTTTTAACGAAGCATCACCGAGCGCAGGTACTTTTCGTACTGAGCCTAGAAGCCCATACCGAACAGGGTGAAATGCTCGTTCGGGAAGCGTACCTGCACCGGCAGCGAGTCGACGCGCCATTCGTTGGCCAGCGGCTCGGTGAAGCGCGCCGGCACCATCAGCCCACGGGTGGGGCTGCGAAACGGCTGGCGCAGATCGCTGGGCAGTGGGTTGGCGCTTTCCGCCGGGTTGATCACTTCGGCCCTGATCCAGCTGCCGTCGGGCAGGCGTACGTCGAGGGGGGAGCCAGGAGTGGCGTGCTCGACGTCCTTGGGATCCAGGTACACCCATAGCTGCGCCGGGCCGCTGCGTTCCAGGCGCATCAGCAGGGTGCCCGGACCGACGTTCTCGCCGGGCGCGGTAACCACTTCGGCGACCCGGCCAGGTTCGCTGCCGCTGACCTTCATCTGCTCCAGCTGCCCGGTCAGCCACTGGCGCTCCAGCTGCTGCTGGCGCTCGTAGCGTTCACCTTCACTGCTGCCGCCGCCGCTCAGGCTACGCTCGAAGGCCAGCAATTCGGCCTGGCGGCTGTCCAGGGCGTTCTGTGCCTCGACCAACTCGCCACGGGTGGCTGCGCCTTGCTGGACCAGGCGCCGGGTGTCGGCGACCCGCTGCGCCGCACGGCTGACCAGGCTCTGCAGCACGGCGCGGTTGCGCGTGCCAAGGTCGCCAGCTGGCGCGGCAGCCGGTGCTGCGCCGCCTTGCAGGAGGTTCAGGCGCAGGCGCCACTCGGGGTTGTCGAGCTCCACCAGCGGCGTGCCGACATCGACGTGATCGCCGGCCTGCACCGGGATGCTTTTCACCTGGCCGGGCTGCATGGCGCGCACTTCCATGCTCGGCAGGCGCACCAGCGCCGGCGCCTCGACGCGTATCAGTTCGAGGCCGTAGCGCCCGGCCAGCCACAGGGCGGGCAGCAGGATCAGAAACAGGATCAGGTACCAGCGCAGGCGGAAGGCCAGGCGCTTGCCGGGGGCGTAGAGCACCTGCATGCCGTGGTCCTGGGTCGGGTGTCGTTCTTTCGGGCTATTGAAACGTATCTTCATCGGCTTCTCGGGTAATCGGTCCAGGATTGCCAGTCGATACCGCCCACTCCAGCCGGGCGCAGAGCGTTCTGCCAGTTCACTACCTGTTGTTGCAATTGTGTGTGGGAGGCGTCGGCCCAGCTCAGGTCAGCGGGTTGATCGGCCTCCACGCTCTGCGCCAGGCGCAGCTTCAGGGCCGGCCATTGCTTGGCGATGGCCAGGGCCCGGTTGGCGCTGCTTTGCGGGTTGCGGGTGTAGATCATCAGGCTGATCTCGCCGACCCCGATGCGCTGCAGTTCGCAGGGCACGCAGGGCTGGCGGTTGGCCTGCTCGTCGAACCAGCGCGGGTGGCTGGACAGGTTGATCGGCCAGGGCGCGGCGGCCTTGGCCTCGCGCACGGTGGCGAGCCAGTCGCGCAGGCGCCCGTCGGGCACCGGCCAGCCCAGCTGTTCGACTTCCAGGTCCAGGTGCAGGGCCGCGAACGGCAGGTCGCGGAGCTGGCCGATCAGCTCGATCAGCCCCTGGCGCTGGCGGGGCTTCATCCAGTCCGGATCGCCGAGCAGCAGGCTGACCTGCATGCCCCGGGCGTGGGCGGCCTGGATCAGTTCGCGCAGCGCCTGGTGGGTGCGCCGGATGTCGGCGACCTGCAGGCTGGTCAGGCCGACATGCAGCTGGCTGATGCCGGCCTGCTGCAGGGCGTCCAGTTGGCCAGGGCGCTGGCCTGGGTCTAGCAGGGCGATGCTGTCCCAGATGTACACGCCCTGGCTCCATTGCGCCTGCGTGGCCACCTGGGTCGGCATCACGCTGTTGTCGCCTTGCCAGTGCAGCACGCGGTTGCCGAGCAGGCGCTCGAAGCCCGGGCTGTCATCACCGAACAGGCGCAGCGCCGAATCCTGCAGCCAGGCGCCGTGCCAGGCGGAGATCTGCGCGAAACCGGCGTTGTAGCGATCGACCTCGGCCTGCAGCAGCCGCAGGCTGGCTTCGCCGGCATCCAGGCTGCCGCGCTGGCGGCGCTCGGCGATGAGGGTGTCCAGCGCGGCGCGGCGTTCGCTGCGCCACCGGTATTCGTTGAGCTCGCGGCGTTGCTGTTCCAGCACCTTGCCCAGTTCGCGCAGCACAGCGCCACGCTCGCGCTCCAGCGCCTGCACGGCCGCCTGGTAGCGCGCCTCGCCTTCGCGGCCGCGGGCCGAGCCGTAGTCGAGCAGGTCGAAGGGCGCGGAGAAGGTGACGCCGGCACTCAGGCCACTGCCATCATCAGGGGCGCCGCTGCGCTGCTCCAGGGTCTGGGCGACGTTGACGTAGGACTCGATGGCGCTGTACCAGGGCTGCTTGCGGCCCAGCTCGGCGTTGGCCAGCTCGGCGTTGCGCCCGGCCACCCGTGGGTTGCTTTCCAGTTGCTGCTGCCAGGCCTGCAAGGGTTGCGGCTCGCTGGCCAGGGCCGAGGCAAGCGGCGTGTCGTTGCCGTCGACCTGCACGCCAAGGCTTTGCAGGCTGGCGCGGATGTCTTCCAGCAGCCCTTGCTGCATGGCGCAACGCTGGGTGACTGCCGTCCATTCGCTGCGCATCAGCTGGGCGTCGGACGGCAGGATCCACTTGCCGTCCAGGCGTGCCTGCACCTGCTGCTCGGCCTCACGGGCGGCGTGCTCGACATCCCTGCACAGGCGCTGCTCCTCGGTGGCGCGCCACCAGTCGGCGTAGCTGCTGCGGATGGCCAGGCGCTGCTGGGCGCGGCGATAGCCCTGCTCGATTTCGCCGAGGCGAATGTCGCGCTCGCTGTCGCGCACGGCGTCCATGCGCCGGCGCAGGCTGCCGAGCAGCGGGTAGCGCACGCCGACCGCGAAGCTACGCCCGTAGTAATCGTCGCGCACGTCGTCGGTCACCAGTTCGCGGTAACGGCCGACGTTGGCGTTGCCGAACATCTCCCAGCCGGATTCGCTCTGGCGTTGGTCGCGGGCCGCGTAGCGCGCTTGCAATTCGGCATTGGCCGCCGGGCTGCCGTCGTCGGCCTGTTGCAGGGCCTGCTCGAGCGTCAGGGGGGCGGCGCCTGCCAGCAGCGGCGCGCAGCACAGCAGCGGCAGCAGCAGACGTGAAGGTCGTGGTGCAGTCATTGAGTAGTAACGCCTTAGAATCGATTGGCCCGTTTGAGCACCCACCAGGGCGCCATGCTCGATTCCTCGTGCCCGCGCCGCAGGGTTTCATTGAGAATGGCGACCACGCTCCAGCAGCGCAGGGCGTACATCGCCAGGGGATAGAAGGGCAGCACCCAGATCAACCGCAGGTCCTGCCGCGGCCGCTCGCTGACCATCAGCATCAGGCCCAGGTACAGCAGCGTGCTCATCGCCAGGTACAGCGCGTAGATCAGCAGGGAATAGAACAGCAGCGCGGTGAACGGCAGGATGATCACCGCCACCAGGCTGTAGCCGAGGATGATGAACGGCAGCACCAGCTGGAAGAACAGGCCGCTGACCATCAGCATCAGGAAGTTCGGCCAGCCCAGCAGGCGCGGCGTGAACACATGGCGGTGCTTGCGCACGTAGACGAAGAACAGGTCGCCGTCCCAGCGCAGGCGCTGGTCGAGAAAGCCGCGCAGGGTCGCCGGTGCATCGGTGTGGCCGATGGCCTGGGGCTCGAACGGAATGCGCAGGCGGTAGCGGCGAAAATACGCCTTGATGCGCAGGGTCAGGTCCAGGTCCTCGGCGGTGTGGGTGTCCCAGCCGCCGATCTGCTGCAGGAAGCTGCGGCGAAAGGCGCCGAACGCCCCGGACACGTTGTTGACCAGGTTCCACTCGGCCAGGCCGATCTTGCACATGTGGATCGACAGCAGGTATTCCAGCGCCTGGATGCGCGCCACCCAGGATTGTCGTGCATTGCGCACCCGCAGGCTGCCGGCCACGGCGGGCACCTTGGGATCACGGAAGTGACTGACCATGCGCACCACCATGTCGTTGTCGAACGAGGTGTCGCCATCGACGTTGATGAGAATCTCGCCGGTGCTGTACGCCAGCCCGGTATTGAGCGACGACACCCGGCCGCCGCGCTGCCACTTGGCGATGGGGCGGATCACCCGGTTGCGTGGCAGGCGCTGCTCGGCCTTGAAGCGCCGCACCACCTCGGTGGTCGCCTTGTTCGCGGCCGCGCCATCGACGATCGGAATGATCTCGATCATCCCGGGGTAGGTCTGCTCGGCCAGGCTGCGCAGGGTCAGCTCGACATCGCGGCCCTCGCTGTAGCAGGTGATGATGCACGACACCCGCGGATGCCAGGTGTTGTGCAGCGGCAGCGCACTGCGCTTGCGCACGAACCAGCGCAGGGTGCCGAGCAGCACCATCAGGTTGAGCGGCACCTCCAGCAGCAGGAAGTACGGGAAGACCATGAGAAACAGCCGCCAATGACCATTGGCGCCGTAGACCTCGCCCAGCCAGGCGTGCAGGTGCTCGACCAGCGCGTTCATCAGAGTTCTCCGGCAAGGCGGGCCATCAGCAGTTCGGCATCTTCCTTGTCGATCAGGCCGCTGGGCGCCACGCAGCCACTGGTGGTCAGACGGATGTCCTGCAGGTCCTCGCCGACGAACAGCTCGCTGATTTCATTGATACGCTCGACCACCCGGCGCAGGCCGGCAGAGTCGGTGTACATCAGCAGCAGCCAGAGCTGTTCTTCGCTGGTGCGGGTGCAGCGGTCGGTGTCGCGGATGGCCACCTGGATGCGTTCGATCAGCGTGTCGAGCAGCGCGTGGCCGCGCTGCGGGCCCAGGCGTTCGAGTACCCGGCCGAGGTTGCGAAAGCGCATGCCGAGCAGCGCGAAGGTCGGCGCCTTGTGCCGTTCGATCAGTTCCAGCTGCCAGTCCAGCAGGGTCTTGAAAGTGCTGACGCCGACCACCGACAGGCCGTTGAAGTAATTGGCGGTGTTGCGCTCCAGGCCCTGGCGCGAGGTCAGCAGGCCGCCTTCGGAGAGCTGGTAGTCGCGGATCTCGCGCACCTGCAGCTCGTCCGGGGCGTGGTGCTCGCCGCAGTCCAGGCAGCGCGCCTGCACGTCGGCATCGACGAAGAAGGCATCGCAGCTGTTGCAGTTGTAGTTCTCCAGCGGCCGGTCGTAGTCGGTGCCGATATGGCGCAGACGGGTCAGGCAGTTGGGGCAGACCAGCGCGCCGTCCTTGAGGTACTCGGTCTGCGCGCCGATATGCCCGCAGGTGAAGCAGTGCAGCGACGGCTGGCGGGCGATGTCCAGGGAGTTGCACTCCACGCACACGTCGACGTAGTTCAGCTGCCCGCTGCCGCAGCTGCGGCACAGGCGGATGCGATCGACCAGCGCGGTACTGTCGAGCAGGTTGCGCTGGGCCAGGTTCTGTACCAGCGCCAGGCCGTTGACCTGGTCGTCGCCCAGCGCCTCGACCAGCGGGTAGACGTAGTGCCTGGTCGACGAGGGCGCGCGTACCGCTTTGAGGGTGCCAGGCGCACGCAGCCACAGGTAGGCGAGCAGCTGGGCTTCCAGGCCCTCGGGGGCACGGCCGTTGTTGAACAGGTTGAGGCGCTCGCGCCATTGCTGCCAGGCCTGCTGCAGCCTGTCCGGCTGGGCAGGCGCCGGGCCGTCGCCCAGGGCCCTGGCCAGCGGCGTCTGGCTGGCGCAATAGATCAGGCTGAGGCGATAGGCCGGCTGGCGCCGCAGGGCCTGCAGCAGCGCCAGGTTCTCGGCTTCGGTGGCGCTCAGCACCACGGCATCGAAGGCCGGTTGCTGCAGCAGGGACGTGAGTTCGCTGAAACGATGGGCGGCAGGAAACCGCGCGTCGTGGCCTGTGGCTACTTCAGCGATGCGCAGGGTAAGTTCGGGCATCGGCTCTTCCAGTCAGGGGGCGAAAGTCCGACTGGAAGCGGTTTTGAAAAGTTCTACATAAAAAATCCCGTGTACAGGATTGCTGGCAGGATCTTGACGTGGCGCACATCGCCAGGGAAGCGGCGGCGCGTCCCTACAGCTGCAGCCCGCCGCTGGCCTTGTGCAGCTTGCGCAGGTGCTCGCCAAGCAGCTTCAGGTTGGCCTCGTTGGCTTCCAGCTCGGCCAGGCGCTGGGGTTCGAGCAGGCGGCGAACTTCACCGTCGAGGTCGGCGCTGAGCAGGCTCAGCTGCTGCTGGCGGGTGCGGGTTTCGCTTTCCAGGCGTTGCCATTCTTCCTGCTGCGGCAGGCCGTAGCCGCCTTCGAGCAGTTCGGCCGGGCGGCTCAGGAAACCGGTGTTGGCGAGGATCTGCTCCAGGGCGTCGCCGGCCTTGTTGAGGCTCGGATCCTTGGCGGCGCGGCCGGTCAGGTAGCGCTGCTTGAGTTCGTCCTGGGAGAGCAGCAACTGGCGACGCATGGCGGCCTGTTCGAGCAGCAGCATGGCGGCACTGGCGCGCAGGTCCGCCTGCTCGAACCACTGGCGGCGTTGTGCCGATGGCTGTTCGAGCCAGTCCTCGACGCGTTGCTGGCGGATCGGCAGGCGCTGCTGCAGCACCTTGAACATGGCCTGGTAGCGGTCGCGGAACGAGTCGAAGCGGTAGCCCAGGCGCAGCGCCTCGCGGGAATCGTCCAGCACGCTGCCATCGGCCAGGTCGCGGGCTTCGAGTACTTCCAGCAGGCCGATGGGGGTGATGCTGTCCAGGCTCTGCAGGCGCGGATGGGCGGTGCCGCTGCGCAGCAGCTTGAGGGTTTCCACCGCACAGTTGTTGGAGATGAAGAAGTAATCGCCGTCGTAGCTCCAATGCTGCTCGACGGCGCGGGCGACCAGCTGCTCCAGGCGTTCGCGCGGCAGTTTCAGGGGCACCGAGGCCAGGCTGCGCAGCTCGACCTTGGTGTATTCCTCGATCACCTGGGCCAGGGGCAGCACGAACAGCCGCGACGGGTAGGCGCCGGTCAGGCCGTCCCAGCTCGACAGCTGCACGTCGTTGACGAAGGCCCGGTAGGACAGCACCAGGTGCTGGTCCAGGTCCAGCCGGCAATCCGGCCCGCGCGGCCGGCCCGGTGCGCAGATCACCAGGCGCAGCATGCTGTGGCCCCAGCGGCTGGCCATGTTCTGGTTGGCTTCGGCGAGCAGGTAATCCACTTGGTAAACGCGCTCGGGGTCGAGGTTGGCCAGCGCCTGCTTGTCGAAATCACGGCCGGCGTTCAGGTAGGCATAGCCGCTGCCGCAGGGCGTCTGTCTGTCTGGCGACCAGCCGAAATGGGCGCTGAAAAAGCGCGCCAGGGAGGGGCGGCGGCAGGCGTATTCGGGGTCGAGGAGAAAGTATTCCATGTTCACCGCGACGAACTCGCGCGGGTTGCTCAGCTCGTAACTGTCCGGGCTGCGGGCGACCTGACCGTTGTGCGTGTCGCGTTCACCGCGTTTGCCGACGCGTTGCGGCCAGCCGGCCAGGTCGAGCAGGCGTGGCTCGTCGCTGAGGGTGAAGCGCCGCTCGGTCTGGCCACGGCATTCGGCACGCAGGCCGACCGGCCCCAGGTCGGTGTTCTGGCGCTGGCAGCGGCGCAGCAGGGTGCGCTGTTCGGCGCTCCAGTAGGCGCCACGGTCGTAAAGGTGGGTCATTTCATGGAGCACGGTGGCCAGCAGTTCCTGGCGCACCGTGCCGTGGGGGCGGCCGTTGCGGGTGGTCGCCGCACTGCCATCGGTAAGGCCCGGCAGCAGTGCGGCGTTGAGTTCGATGCCGCTAAGACGCCCGGCACGACCGTAGATGGTTTCCGGCAGCGGAATCCAGCGCACCACCACATCGCGATCCACCGCATCACGCAGGCGTGGCGGCAAGGCGTTGTAGGCTTCGTCGAGCAGGGTCTGGCTGGCGAGGCGTTGGTCGGCGGCGAGCCCGGCGTCGTCGAGGGCGAACTGCAACTGGGCGTGGCTGGCCGTGCTGACCAGCAGGGTCAGCAACAGAAGCCAGCCGCGGGCGGCCATCACAGGGCGAGAATGGCTTCTGCGAGTACCTGATCGGAGGCGTTCTGGGCCTCGGGAACCTGGCTGCGCAGCGCGCCAAAGGCGGCTTCCAGCTGGGCACCACGGATATCGCCCTGGCTGGCGACGAAGCTGGCGGCGTCGTCACGGGCTTCGATCACCACTTTCATGTCGCGGATCGAGGTGGTGGTATCCGAGGTGAAGTCGATGGTGCGATCCAGCGCGCGGACGATGATGTTGCTGGTGGCCACCAGGGTCTGGGCCTGCACGGCGCCGGCGAACAGGGCCAGCGAGGCGGTGGCGGCTAACAACGGACGCTTCATGAACGGTCTCCGAATGGGATTTGATTGGCTGCTTGGACGAGGAACCTGTGCCGCAGTTCCGGTAACGACATGCGCTTAATTGGCGAGGATGGCCTGCGCCAGTTGCGCATCATCGGCCTGCAGGCTGGGCATGCGCTCGCGGATGTGGCGCAGGGCGGTTTCCAGGTGCGCGCCGCGCACGGCGCCTTGGCTGGCGACGAAGCTGGCAGCGTCATCCCTGGCAGCCAGCACGACCTTGTTGTCGACCACCGAGGAGGTCGCATTGGAGGTGGTGTCGATGGTGGCGGCGAGTGCATCGACCAGGGTGTCGGTGGTCACCACGAAGCTGCTGGCGCTGGCAGAGGCGGCGAGGCCGAACAGGCTGCAAAAGGCGAGGGTGCGGACGATGGGCATGGGCTTGGTCTCTACGGCTCACGGAAAGCCCCATTCTAACCGCTCCGCAGGCCGCTGTAGAAAAACACCTGCACAGTTTGTGTAGCTTTGTTTACGAGGCGCTCAGGCTTCGATCAATCGCGCCCCATAACGACAAAACCCCGCCGGCGCTGCATGCCGGCGGGGTTTTGCGGGAGAAGCTCAGGTGTCGCGATTAGCGCCAGAACGGTTTGCTCAGTTCGGCGTAACGCTGACTTTCGCTGATACCGGCATCGGCCAGCAGGCGAGGGTCCAGACGCGCCAGTTGGCGGCGGCTGACGATCCGGCGCTGCCACAGGAGCAGGGTGGCCAGGATGTTCAGCGGCAGGCTGGTGGCAGGTTTGGACGAGTTGTCGACAAGCAGATCGGAACTGAGGGTACGTTCCATGGCGTGCATCCTTCCGCTTTTGGCGGGATTGGTTAGGTTCTGGCGTCCATTTTCGTCCTCGCGCGGGATTTGCAGTAGCCACAGCTGGAGTAAATTAGCCGAGCACTAGATAGGATGCTTTGTAACTGTGCCTGTGATTTAGATTGTAACTGTACCGGTGTTTGTGAATTTGCCGTGACTTGGCGTGTTTGGCAGTTCTTTGCTCTGAAAATATGTAAATTTTCAGATTTTTCATTGCGGTACAGTTACGATTGTTCGGCATAGTTGCTTAGCTATTTATTTTTCTGAACACCGATTCTCGTTACCAATCAGCGCTGCTGTATTTTTCCCTTGACGCCGAATTGCACTCGAAAGGGGCGCGGCCGCTCTAGCGCGCCCCTTTGCGGGTCATTCTACGGCTTTGAGCATATCCTCGATGACCTTCTTGGCGTCGCCGAACACCATCATGGTCTTGTCCAGGTAGAACAGTTCGTTGTCCAGGCCTGCGTAGCCGCTGGCCATCGAGCGCTTGTTGACGATGATGGTCTTGGCCTTGAAGGCTTCGAGGATCGGCATGCCGGCGATCGGCGACTTGGGATCGTTCTTCGCCGCCGGGTTGACCACGTCGTTGGCGCCGAGCACCAGCACCACATCGGCCTGGCCGAATTCGGCGTTGATGTCCTCCATCTCGAACACCTGGTCGTAGGGCACCTCGGCCTCGGCCAGCAGCACGTTCATATGGCCGGGCATGCGGCCCGCCACCGGGTGGATCGCGTACTTCACGGTCACGCCCTTGTGGACCAGCTTCTCGGTCAGCTCCTTCAGGGCGTGCTGGGCGCGAGCCACGGCCAGGCCATAGCCGGGCACGATGATCACGCTGTCGGCGTTGCCGAGCAGGAACGCTGCATCGTCGGCAGAGCCGGATTTCACCGGGCGTTGCTCGCCGCTGCCCGCCGCCGGGCCCGCGTCGGTCGCACCGCCGAAGCCGCCGAGGATGACGTTGAAGAACGAGCGGTTCATCGCCTTGCACATGATGTACGAGAGGATCGCGCCGCTGGAACCGACCAGGGAGCCGGCGATGATCAGCATCGAGTTGTTCAGCGAGAAGCCGATACCGGCGGCCGCCCAGCCCGAGTAGCTGTTGAGCATCGACACCACCACCGGCATGTCCGCGCCGCCGATGGGAATGATGATCAGCACGCCGATCACGAAGGCCAGGGCCACCAGCACGGCGAAGGCGGTGAGGTTGCCGGTGAAGGTGAAATACAGGCCCAGGCCGGCGATGGCCATGCCGATCAGCAGGTTGATCAGGTGCTGGCCGGCGAACTGTACCGGCGCGCCCTGGAACAGGCGGAATTTGTACTTGCCGGACAGCTTGCCGAAGGCGATCACCGAGCCTGAGAAGGTGATGGCGCCGATGGCCGCGCCAAGAAACAGCTCCAGGCGGTTACCGGCGGGAATCGGGTCGGCGATGCTGGCGACGATACCCAGGGACTGGGGCTCGACCACCGCGGCAATGGCGATGAATACCGCGGCCAGGCCGATCATGCTGTGCATGAAGGCGACCAGCTCGGGCATCTTGGTCATTTCGACGCGCTTGGCCATGATCGAGCCGGCCGTGCCGCCGACCAGCAGGCCGACGATCACGTAGCCGATGCCTTGCACCGCCAGCTCGCTGCCCAGCTTATGGATGAGGCCCAGGGTGGTGAGCACGGCGATGGTCATGCCGACCATGCCGAAGGCGTTGCCGCGCCGCGAGGTGGTCGGGTGCGACAGGCCCTTGAGCGCCTGGATGAAACACACCGAGGCGACCAGGTAGAGCAGGGTGATCAGGTTCATGCTCATTTCACTGCTTCTCCGCCGCGGCTTTCGGGGTTTTCTTCTTGAACATTTCCAGCATGCGCCGGGTGACCAGGAAGCCACCGAACACGTTGACCGCCGCCAGGGCCACGGCCAGGGTGCCCATGGTCTTGCCCAGTGGGGTGACGGTCAGGGCGGCAGCAAGCATGGCGCCGACGATGACGATGGCGGAGATGGCGTTGGTCACCGCCATCAACGGCGTGTGCAGGGCGGGGGTGACGTTCCAGACCACGTGGTAGCCGACGTAGATGGCCAGCACGAAGATGATCAGGTTGTAGATGCCGTCGGAAATCAGATCCATCGCAGTGATCCTTTTTGTAGTGATTGGCCCTCTCCCTGAGGAGAGGGTGGCCATCATGGGTTGACGCGTTTGATCTCGCCGCCTTGGCACATCAGGCAGGCGGCGACGATGTCGTCTTCCAGGTCGAGGTGGAAGGCGCCGTCCTTGATCACCAGCTTGAGGAAGTCGAGCAGGTTGCGCGCATACAGGGCCGATGCATCGGCAGCGACCAGGGCCGGCAGGTTGCCGTGGCCGACCAGGGTCACGCCGTGCTTGACCACCACCCTGTCCAGCTCGGTGAGCGGGCAGTTGCCGCCCTGGATGGCGGCCAGGTCGACGACCACCGAGCCGGGCTTCATCTCGGCGACCGTGGCTTCGTGCAGCAGCGTGGGCGCCTTGCGGCCGGGAATCAGCGCGGTGGTGATGATGATGTCGGCCTGCTTGGCACGTTCGTGCACGGCCCTGGCCTGGCGCTCCATCCACGAGGCCGGCATCGGCCGGGCGTAACCGCCGACGCCTTCGGCGCACTCGCGCTCCTCGTCGGTCTCGAATGGCACGTCAACGAACTTGGCGCCGAGGGATTCGATCTGTTCCTTCACGGCCGGGCGCACGTCGGAGGCCTCGATCACCGCGCCCAGGCGTTTGGCCGTGGCAATGGCCTGCAGGCCGGCAACGCCGGCGCCGAGGATCAGCACGCGGGCGGCTTTCACCGTGCCGGCGGCGGTCATCAGCATGGGCATGAAACGCGGGTAGTGATTGGCCGCCAGCATCACCGCCTTGTAGCCGGCGATATTGGCCTGGGAGCTCAGCACGTCCAGGCTCTGGGCGCGGGAGGTGCGCGGCGCCGCTTCCAGGGCGAAGGCGGTGACGCCCGCTGCGTTGAGGCGCGCGATGGTTTCGTTGCTGAACGGGTTGAGCATGCCCACCAGCACGGCGCCGCTGTTCATCAGCGCCAGTTCGGCATCGGTCGGCGCCACCACCTTGAGTACCAGCTCGGCGCCGAATACTGCCGCTGCATCGCCAATGCTGGCGCCGGCGGCTACATAGGCCGCGTCGGTAATGCTGGCGGCAATGCCGGAACCGCTCTGGACGGTAACCCGATGGCCCTGGCCGATCAGCTTCTTGATGGTTTCCGGCGTCGCGGCCACCCGCGTTTCGCCTGCCTGGGTTTCGAGTGGAACACCAATGTGCACGCTTGCATCTCCTGCGATCGTTGCAGATTCACCCAGAGGGCGGCAGAGGGGCGGTGTCGACCAAAGTCGTACGGCGGCATTCTGCAAACAGAGCAGGCCGGTAAGCAATATTCATGGAGTAATTATTTTTCATGACTACAAGTTATCGGAGATATTGTTATTTTTCATGCTGAATTATCCCGATAAGATCTTGGCTTCTTGCCGGTAAAAGAGGGGTTAATGCGGCAATCATGAATAAATGTCCAGAAAGAGAACGCTATTAAATCTTCTTGGGTGCGGCGCGATGTCGCGCCGTTCAAAATCATTTACAAGCGTAGAAAGCGGCGTTTTTGAGATTTTTGTAGTCGTTTTTAATAGTCGCTACTGGTTGCCGGAGGTCAGCCTGATTCTTCTGGCAGTAAGTCGGCCGTGGAACCTGTTCACGTTTTTTAGGCGACATAACCAGGCGGCTACAAGGCAACAGCGGTCGTTCACTCGTGGGAGAGGCTTTAGCCTCGAGCTGTTATTTGATCGTTCCTCATGCTCTGCGTGGGAATGCCGACGAGGACGCTCTGCGCCCGCGCCCACAGGTAATGCACCAACGGCCGCTTCCGCCACTTCGCCTGAAATCGAGCTGAAAGATCGTAAACAGGTTCATGCAACGAGGCGGCAAGTGAGGAGGGTTCAGAGGCGGAGCAAAGCAGCGTGTGAGGAAACGCTGCCAAAGTACCCAAAGCCGAGCGGTTGACTTCGGGCGGGATGAATAGCTGAGGGCAGGACGGTCAGCTCGTACGCCAGGTGATTTCCTGCACGCCGTCGGCGCTGATGCGCAGCCACTGATCGGCCTGCTCGTCGCTTTCGTCCTCTTCCCAGCTACCGGGTGCGCAACGAACTTCCACGTCCAGTGCCGTGTAGGCCGCCTGGGCGCAGGCCAGGTCGTCGTCCCAGGGGGTGGCGTCACTTTCCAGGTACAGGCTGTGCCATTTGCCTACGGCCTTGGGCAGCCAGGTCACCGGAATGTCGCCGGCGCGGCACTGGAAGGTCTGGCCTTTCTGCTGCCAGTCGGAGCACGGGCCAAGGGCCTGGGTCAGCCAGGCGGCGATGGCCTGGTGATCGGCGTCCTTCAGGTAGATCTCGATATCCGGTTGGCGCATGAGGGTTCTCATCTGGTCGGGGCGTTCAGGACGCGTCACGCTCGATCCAATCGTAGCGGATGGCGACGGTGACTTCGAAGCTTTCGGCAATGACCGCGGCGCGGCGTTCGGCACTGGCGCGCCAGCCGTGGGGCGTCATCGCCAGCAGGTCGGCGCGGGCTTGCTCGCTGTCTAGCAGCAGCCGAAAACTCAGGGTTTCGCTATGCGCCAGGTGCATGCCCGGCGGGATCAGTTCGAGGTGCTTGCTGTCATCGTAGTCGCGCACTTCGTCGTAGAGCTTCTCGCGCAGCTCCATCAGGTGTTCGCGGGTCGGGCCCATGCGCAGCAGGCCGCCGCCGGGCGCCAGCAGGCGCTTGGCTTCCTGCCAGTCCAGCGGGCTGAACACGCTGGCCAGCAACCCGCAGCTGGCATCGGCCAGGGGCACCCGGGCCATGCTGGCAACCAGCCAGTTCAGCTGGGGCGCACGCTTGCAGGCGCGCTTGACCGCCTCGCGGGAAATATCCAGGGCATAGCCGTCGGCATCCACCAGCGCCTCGGCGATCTGCGCGGTGTAGTAGCCCTCGCCGCAACCGATATCCAGCCAGCGCTGCGGCTTGTAGCTCGCCGCCAGTTCGGCCAGTCGGGCGGCCAGCGGCGCGTAGTGGCCGCCATCGAGAAAGCGTCGGCGCGCCTCGACCATGGCGGCGTTGTCACCCGGGTCGCGGCTGTTCTTGTGCTGCACCGGCAGCAGGTTCAGGTAGCCCTGGCGCGCGCGGTCGAAGCGGTGGTTGGCCGGGCAGGCCACGCCATTGTCGACGGCGGTCAGTGGCGCCTGGCAGATCGGGCAGGCGAGCATCAGGCGAGCAGCTTGACCAGGGTCTGGTAGTAGATCTCGGTAAGCACCTCGAGATCGCTGGCCAGCACCCGCTCGTTGACCTGGTGGATGGTCGCATTGACCGGGCCGAGCTCGACCACCTGGGTGCCCAGGGTGGCGATGAAGCGCCCGTCGGAGGTGCCGCCGCTGGTGCTGGGTGTGGTCTCGCGACCGGTCACCTGGCGGATGCTGGTGCTGACCGCATCGAGCAGCGCGCCCGGCTCGGTGAGGAACGGCAGGCCCGACAGCGCCCAGTCGATGTGATAGTCCAGGCCGTGCTTGTCGAAGATCGCGTTGACCCGCTGCTGCAGGTCCTCGACGGTCGACTCGGTGGAGAAGCGGAAGTTGAACACCGCCGTCAGCTCGCCGGGAATCACGTTGGTGGCACCGGTGCCGGCATTCAGGTTGGAGACCTGGAAACTGGTCGGCGGGAAGAAGGCGTTGCCGTCGTCCCAATGCTCGGCCGCCAGTTCGGCCAGCGCCGGCGCCGCCAGGTGGATCGGGTTCCTGGCCAGGTGCGGGTAGGCCACGTGGCCCTGGATGCCGCGCACCGTCAGGGTCGCGCCCAGGGAGCCGCGGCGGCCGTTCTTCACCACGTCACCGACCAGGGTGGTGCTCGACGGCTCGCCGACGATGCACCAGTCCAGGCGCTCGTTGCGCGCGGCCAGGCGCTCGACCACCGCCTTGGTGCCATGGTGGGCCGGGCCTTCCTCGTCGCTGGTGATCAGGAAGGCGATGCGCCCCTTGTGGTTCGGGTATTCGGCGACGAAGCGCTCGACGGCGATGATCATCGACGCCAGGCTGCCTTTCATGTCGGCCGCGCCGCGACCGCAGAGCATGCCCTGCTCGTCGATCAGGGCGTCGAACGGGCCATGCTGCCAGGCCTGCAGCGGGCCGGTGGGCACCACGTCGGTATGGCCGGCGAAGCACAGTACCGGGCCGTCGTCACGGCCATGGCTGGCCCAGAAGTTGTCCACGTCCTCGATGCGCATCGCCTCGACGGCGAAGCCCAGTGCCCCCAGGCGGCGCATCATCAGTTCCTGGCAGCCCTCGTCCAGCGGGGTGACCGAGGGGCGGCGGATCAGGTCGCAGGCGAGTTCGAGGGTCGGGGACAGGGCCGTCATGGGAGCTCCGGTAACACAATGCAGGGCGAGAAGGGCGCATAGCTTAAAGCAAAACGCCCGGGGCTCGTAGGCGTAAGGACGGTTGGGATGCGGTGCAGCCAGTGGCGACCCCGTTGCAGGGCGCCTCGACCCCTGGAAAAACGGCGGCCACTGGCCGCCGTTTTCAGGTCGCGTTGCCGCGGATCAGGCTTTCTCCGCCTCGTTCTCGCTGTCGCCTTGCACCACGGGAATCTCCAGTGGCTTGGGCTGCGAGGAGAGCAGCGCCATGATCAGGGCGGCCAGGTAGGGCAGCGACTGCACCAGCAGCATGATCACCCAGAACTTCACGTCGTAGCTGGGCAGGCCCTGGACGATGGCGATGCCCAGGGCGGCGCCCCACAGCAGCAGCATGATGAACACTTCTTCGCGGGCTTCCGCCAGGGCCACCATCAGGCCGTGGCTGGAGCGCATCTTCGGGGTGCGGAAGAACGGAATGGTCTTGGTGAACATGCCGTACAGCACCGCCTTGGCGATGGTGTGCGACAGCGCCAGGCCGGCCACCGCCGCGCAGAAGGCATCCTTGAGGTTGACGCCCACCGCCCGCTGGTAGAGGAAGATGATCTTGCCGACCTTGAACAGGAACAGCGCCAGGGGCGGAATCGCGAAGATCAGCAGTGGCGGGTCGACCCGTTGCGGCACGATGATCATCGCCGCCGACCACAGCAGCGCACCGGCGGTGAAGAAGATGTTCAGGCCATCGGCGACCCACGGCAGCCAGCCGGCGATGAAGTGATAACGCTGGCCGCGCTTGAGCTCGCTGTCCTTGCCGGCCAGCAGCTGACGGGCGTGGCCCTTCATGATCTGGATGGCGCCGTAGGCCCAGCGGAAGCGCTGCTTCTTGTAGTCGATGAAGGTATCGGGCATCAGGCCCTTGCCGAAGCTGTCGTGGGCGTAGGCGGCCGAATAGCCTTTCTCGAACACCCGCAGGCCCAGCTCGGCATCCTCGCAGATGGTCCAGTCGGCCCACTTCAGCTCGTCCATCACGGTACGGCGGATCATGGTCATGGTGCCGTGCTGGATGATCGCGTTGCGGTCGTTGCGGGTCACCATGCCGATGTGGAAGAAGCCCTTGTACTCGGCGTAGCAGAGCTTCTTGAAGGTGCTTTCCTCACCGTCGCGGTAGTCCTGGGGCGACTGCACCACGGCGATCGCCGGGTCGGCGAAGTGCGGCACCATGTGCTTGAGCCAGTTGCGGTCGACGCAGTAGTCGGAGTCGATCACCGCCACCACTTCGACGTCCGGCGCGGTGTGCGGCAGGATGTAGTTCAGCGCACCGCCCTTGAAGCCGTGCAGCGGCGCGACGTGGAAGAAGCGGAAGCGCGGGCCGAGCGCTTCGCAGTAGTCGCGCACCGGTTCCCAGACCGCCGGGTCCTTGGTGTTGTTGTCGATGATCAGGACTTCGAAGTCCGGGTAATCGAGGTTGGCCAGGGCGTCGAGGGTCTGTTTGACCATCTCCGGCGGCTCGTTGTAGCAGGGCACGTGGATCGACACCTTGGGCCGGTAATGGCTGTCGCCGATCACCGGGGTGAAGGGCCGGCGGCGCTGCGTCCACACCGTTTCGGCCAGCTCGTGGGCCTCGGTGAGCAAGACGATGAACACGCCGATGGCGCCGATGCCCAGGAGCACGCCGACCAGGGTGCTGAACCAGGTGCTGTATTGCTGGCTGTAGTCGTAGCCGATCCACACCAGGGCCGAGCCGCCGGCGAACGCCACGAAGGTCAGGAAGGTGCGGCCGCGCTGGCGCAGGGCGCTGCCGTCGATCAGCATCAGGGCCAGCGACAGCAGCGCCATGACCACCGAGGCGACCGCCAGCATGCGCCATTTCGGAATCGCCACCACCGGGCCTTCGAAGTTGAATTTCGGCTGGCGGTCGAGGTTGTAGACGCCCCAGTAGGCGCCCACCGAGCCTTCGTCGCCAGCCTTCCAGGGCTGGTCGAAGGCCTCGATGACGAAGTAGTTGTAGCCCTGGGCGTTGAGCGTGGTGACCAGGGTGCGCAGGTAGATGGCCTGGTCGGCCTGGCTCGCCTCGGCGCCGCCGCGTACCCGGCCGTTGCTCGGCCAGCCCACCTCGGACAGCAGCAGGGGCTTTTTCGGGAACAGCTTCTTCAGGTCGCGGGCGCGGTCCAGGGTGAACTGGGTGGAGTCCTTCATGGGAATGAATTCCCAGTAGGGCAGCACGTGGGCGGCGATCAGGTCGGCGTGGTCGGCCAGCTCCGGGAATTCGTCCCAGATGTGCCATTGCTCGGACGTGGTGACCGGCACCTTGACCGCCGAGCGCACGCGGTCCATGTAGGCGGTCAGCTGCTTGACGGTGACCTCGCGGCGGAACAACGCCTCGTTGCCCACCACCACGCGCACCACACTGCGCGAGTTGTTGGCGATTTCGATGGCCTTGGTGATCTCCCGTTCGTTGCGCTCCTCGTCGGGGCTGATCCACACGCCCAGGGTCACGCGCAGGCCGAACTCCTCGGCGAGCGCGGGGATCTTGTCGAGGTCGCCGTCCACCGAGTAGGTGCGGATGCTGTCGGTCTGCTTGGACAGCAGTTCGAGATCCTCGCGCATCTCCTGATCGCTCGGGTAGACGCCGGTTTGCGGGCTCTGCCCCTGCCGGAACGGCGAGAACGAATAGCCGGAGATCTGTTCCGGCCAGTCCGGGGCGGTGACCGGGCGGTTGTAGAGCGCCCAGATACCGGTGAACAGGGCGGCAATAGCCAGGAAAACAACGAGATTGAGACCGAACTTGCGCGAAAGCATGCTGTGTAAGGTTCCGAAGGGTGGAACGGGGAGAAGACCGGCGAACGCCGGCTGGCGCGCATGCTACTCCGTCGATGAATGACTGTATAGCACAGCTCCGGGGAGCTGCCCGGCGATGTTCAGCCGCGTTGCACTGACGCTCTGTACGCGCCGGCCCGATGGTGCTTGGGAAGCGCTGCCGGCCTTCTTATAATGCGCGCCCGGAAAGAGGAGCCCCCATGTCGTTCGATGAACAGCGTTTCGCCGGCATTGCCCGGTTGTATGGCCGCCAAGGCGCAGAACGGCTGGCCGCCGCCCACGTGGCCGTGGTCGGTATCGGCGGTGTCGGTTCCTGGGCGGCCGAGGCGCTGGTGCGCTCCGGGGTGGGCGAGATTTCCCTGTTCGACCTGGACGACGTCTGCGTCAGCAACACCAATCGCCAGGCCCACGCCCTGCAGGGCCAGGTCGGGCGCGCCAAGGTCGAGGTAATGGGCGAGCGCCTGCGCGCCATCAACCCCGCCTGCGTGGTGCACGAGGTGGCCGACTTCGTGACCCGCGAGACCATGGCCGGGTACATCACGGTCGAACTCGACGGGGTGGTCGACTGCATCGACAGCGTGGCGGCCAAGGCGGCGCTGATCTCCTGGTGCAAGCGCCGCAAGATCGCCCTGGTGACCACCGGTGGCGCCGGCGGGCAGATCGACCCGGCCCAGGTGCAGGTGGCCGACCTCAACAAGACCTTCAACGATCCCCTGGCTGCCAAGGTGCGCTCGACCCTGCGCCGCGACTACGGCTTTTCCCGTACGCCGGGGCGCACCTACAGCGTGCCCTGCGTATTCTCCACCGAGCAGCTGCGCTATCCCGGTGCGGACGGCAGCGTGTGCCAGAGCAAGGCCTTCGTCGGTGAGGGCGTGAAGCTCGACTGCGCCGGCGGCTTCGGCGCGGTGATGATGGTGACGGCGACCTTCGGCATGGTCGCCGCCGCGCGTATCGTCGACAAGCTGGTGGCCGGTGCGCGTCGCCCGAGCGAGCGCGTGGTCGCGAAGGTTTAGGCCGCGTCGATCAGCCGGCGCATCTGCTGCACCACGGCGTTCATGCCGCTGGCCCGTGAGGGCGATAGCTGACGGGACAGGCCGAGCCTGGCGAACCAGTCGGCGATGTCCAGCCCGGCCAGCTCGCCTGCAGGCAATCCGTTGACCCGGGCCAGCAGCACGGCCAAGAGGCCGCGTATCAGGCGCGCATCGCTACTGGCGCGAAAGTGCCAGAGGCCGTCCCGTTTTTCACCGCTCAGCCAGACCTGGCTTTCACAGCCGTGTACGCGATCCGCTTCACGCCGTTCGGCGAGCGGCTCCAGGCGTTCGCCCCAGTGCATTAGCAGGCGCGCGCGCTGTTCCCAGCCGGGGCAGGCGGTGAAGGCATCGAGGGCTTCTTGCGCGGCGGTCGGCAGGGTCATCGCAACAACTCCAGGGCTTTGTCCAGGGCGGCGAAGAAACGCTGCAGGTCGGCCTCGTCGTTGTACAGGCCAAGGGATACGCGGATCGCACCGCTCACGCCCAGGCGCTGCAACAGCGGCATGGCGCAGTGATGACCGACCCGCACGGCGATGCCTTGCTCGGTGAGCAGGTGGGCGAGGTCGCCGCTATGAACGCCGTCGACGGTGAAGCAGGCCAGCGCCGTGTGCGGCTCGCCAAGCAGGTGCAAACCTTCGTGGCGTCGCAGGCCTTCCAACAACATCCGGTGCAACGCCGCTTCGTGGCGGCTGACCGCCTCGGCGTCGAGGTGCTCGAAGTAGTCCAGCGCTGCACCCAGGGCGATCACCCCGGATACCGCCGGCGTACCGGCTTCCAGGCCGAGCGGCGCGGGGCGAAAGGTCGCGGCGTGATAATCCGCCTGCTGGACCATTTCACCGCCGAACTGCCAGTGGTTCAGGTGCTGCAGCGCGTCGCGGCGGCCGTAGAGCAGGCCGACGCCATCGGGGCCGTACAGCTTGTGGCTGGAGCACACGTAGAAATCGCAGCCCAGCGCCTGCACGTCCTGGCGGCCATGCACCACGGCCTGGGCGCCGTCCACCACGGTCAGGGCGCCGTATTCCTGCGCCTGGCGAATCAGCGGTTGTACGTCTTGCCAGCGCCCCAGCACGTTGGACAGCTGACTGAGAGCGAGCAGGCGGGTACGTGGGCCGATCAGCGTGGCGGCCTCCAACGGGTCGATATCGCCAGCGGGGGTGAGCGGCAGTACCACCAGTTTCAGGGACTTTCGCGCGGCCAGTTGCTGCCAGGGCAGCAGGTTGGCGTGGTGCTCGGCGGCGCTGACGACGATCTCGTCGCCGGCCATGAACATCGATTCCAGCCCATAGGCGAGCAGGTTGAGCGATTCGGTAGCGCCGCGGGTGAAGACGATCTCGTCACGGCTGGCCGCATTCAGCCAGCGGGCTGCCTTGTCGCGGGTCGCCTCGAAGGCGCGGGTGGCACGTTCGCCCGGCAGGTGCTGGGCACGGTGCACGTTGGCAGCACCGCCCGCGTAGTAGGCCAGCAAGGCATCGAGTACCGCCTGGGGTTTTTGCGCGGTCGCGGCGCTGTCGAGGTAGGTCTGGCCGTCGGCGTCCAGGGCCCGCAAGCCGGGAAAGTCGACGCGCCAGGGGGAAATCAGGGTCATCCGGATCTCGTCACGCTGGATGTGAAACGGGCTGTGCCCACGAAGACGTCAGTCTATCGCGTGCACAGCCCGTTCGGGCGAAGCCTGGGCTCAGTTATGGGCGTGCAGGGCTTCGTTCAGCTCGATGGCCGACTTGTTGGTCTTGCATTCCACGGCGCCGCTCTGGGAGTTGCGACGGAACAAAAGGTCCGGCTGGCCAGCCAGGTCACGGCCCTTGACCACCTTGACCAGGTTGTTCTGGTCGTCGAGCAGGGCGATCTTGGTGCCGGCGGTGACGTACAGGCCGGCTTCGACGATGTTGCGGTCGCCCAGCGGGATGCCGATGCCGGCGTTGGCGCCGATCAGGCAGCCTTCGCCCACGGAGATGACGATGTTGCCGCCACCGGACAGGGTGCCCATGGTCGAGCAGCCGCCACCCAGGTCCGACCCTTTGCCGACGAACACGCCGGCGGACACGCGGCCTTCGATCATGCCCGGGCCGGCGGTACCGGCGTTGAAGTTGACGAAGCCTTCGTGCATCACGGTGGTGCCTTCGCCGATGTAGGCGCCCAGACGAACCCGTGCGCTGTCCGCGATACGCACGCCGCTCGGCACCACGTAATCGGTCATTTTCGGGAACTTGTCCACCGAGAAGACTTCCAGCAGGTCGCCTTTGAGGCGGGCTTCCAGCTGACGCTCGGGCAGCTCGGCCAGGTCGACCGCACCCTGGCTGGTCCAGGCGACGTTGGGCAGCAGCGGGAAGATGCCGGTCAGGTTCAGGCCGTGGGGCTTGACCAGGCGGTGGGACAGCAGGTGCAGCTTGAGGTAGGCCTCGGGCGTGCTGGTCAGGGCGGCGTCTTCGGCCAGCAGGGTGGCGACCAGCGGCTTGGCACTTTCGGCCAGGCGGGTCAGCAGGGCGGCTTGTACCGGGTCGACGTGCTTCAGGGCGCTGGCCAGTTCACCGGCCTGCTGGTTGGTCAGGGCGATGGCCTGGTTGCCACCGCTGTAGCCGAGTTTCTCGCTGACCTTGGCGACCAGTTCGGCGCTCGGGTTGAGCAGCGGCTGGGCGTAGAACACTTCCAGCCAGGCGCTTTGACGGTTTTGCGTGCCGACCCCGAAGGCCAGGCTGAACAGAGTATTGGACATGGGCTTTTCCTTGCAGCGAATTCGATTGGGGTGGCGATATCAGGCCAGTTCGGCGGCGTAACGCTCGGGTTTGAAACCGACCAGGGTGCGGGTGCCGAGGTCCAGCACCGGGCGCTTGATCATCGACGGTTGGGCCAGCATCAGGTCGATGGCCTTGGCCTGGTCGAGATCGCTTTTCTGCGCGTCGTCGAGCTTGCGGAAGGTGGTGCCGGCACGATTGAGGAGGGTTTCCCAGCCGTGTTCGTCGCACCATTTTTGCAGGTTGCCGCGGTCGATGCCGGCGGTCTTGTAGTCGTGGAACCGGTAAGTGGCACCGCGCTCGTCGAGCCAGGTGCGGGCCTTCTTCATGGTGTCGCAGGCCTTGATGCCATAAAGCACGTAACTCATAGGTCTACCTCTGAGGACTCCACTCGTCGAATCCCCGTTGCTACTTGTGAATACCGAGGTCGGAGATTATGCCACGTCGATTCGCCTTAGGGTGCGTCAGCCTGCACCTGCCTGGCGTTAGAATGGGCGGGCCTTCGGGCCGTCATCGCAAAGGATTCTCGCCCCCATGCAACTTCTCTACACCATCCTGACCATGTTGCTGGTGGTCAGCGGCACCCGTATCAGCGCCCAGTTCATTCCCTTGCCGTTGCCCATCCTGCAGATTCTCATCGGCGCCTTGCTGGCGGTACCGGCGCTGGGCCTGCACGTGCGTCTGGACCCCGAGCTGTTCCTGCTGCTGTTCATCCCGCCGCTGCTGTTCGTCGATGGCTGGCGCATGCCCAAGGGGCAGTTTCGCAAACTGCGCACGCCGATCCTGTTCCTGGCCTTCGTGCTGGTGTTCGTCACCATTCTCGGCGCCGGATATTTCATTCACTGGTTGCTGCCCCAGGTGCCCCTGGCCGCCTGCTTCGCCCTGGCGGCGGTGCTGTCGCCGACCGATGCGGTGGCGGTGTCGGCGATCGCCCACGGGCGCCTGCCCAATACCCTCAACAACCTGCTGCAGGGTGAGGCGCTGATGAACGATGCCTCCGGCCTGGTGGCATTCAAGTTCGCCGTGGCGGCAACCCTGACCGGGGTGTTCTCGTTCGCCGATGCCAGCCTGCAGTTCGTGCTGGTGGCCGCCGGCGGCCTGTTGATCGGCATGGCCCTGAGCTACCTGCTGGGCCGGTTGCGGGCGTGGATGATCGCCCGCGGCTGGGAGGAGCCGGCGCCCCATGTGCTGCTGATGCTGCTGCTGCCGTTCGCCGCCTATGTAGCGGCCGAGCACCTGGGGCTGTCCGGCATTCTTTCCGCGGTGGCGGCCGGCATGATGCAGAGTCGCCTCGACCTGCTGCCGCGGCAGACCACCACGCGGCTGCTCAACCGCGGCGTATGGGCGATGCTCGAGTTCACCTTCAACGGCCTGATCTTCCTGCTGCTGGGGCTGCAGCTGCCGGACATCATCAAGGCGGTGATCGGTGACCATGCCGACGCCTGGCACCTGTTGCTGCCGGCGCTAGGCTACGTGCTGGCGGTGTATGCGGTGTTGATGGTGCTGCGCTTCGTGTGGGTGTACTGCTACTGGCGCACCTCGGGGATGGTGCGGCGCTGGCGCGGCAAGTCGACGCGTTTTGCCGGCCAGTCGCGCATCGCCCTGACCGCCGTGCTGACGGTCGGCGGCGTGCGCGGCGCGGTGACCCTGGCCGGCGTGATGTCGCTGCCCTTGCTGCTCAACAACGGCGAGGCGTTTCCCGAACGGGATCTGCTGATCCTGATCGCCGCCGGGGTGATCCTGGTGTCGCTGCTGGTCGCCAGCGTGGTGCTGCCCCGGCTGCTGCCGCTGCTGCCCCAGGACAACGTGGCGCGCCAGGAGGCCGAACTCAATCGACACCGTGCCCAGGTGCTGCAGGCGGCGATCCGCTGCCTGGAGGCCGATGACGAAAAGGCCGCCGACACCGACAGCGCCATCGCCACGGCGGAGATCCGTGCCAAGCTGATGAGCGAGTACCGCGACCTGCTCGAGCGCACCCGCACGCGCCGCGCCGAAGCGTCGCGCGAGTACCAGCGCCAGGCCGATCAGCTGGAGTACCGCATGCGCCTGCAGGCCTTGCGCACCCAGCGTCTGGAGCTGTACCGGATGCGCAAGGAGCATCAACTGGACGACGACATGCTGGCCGAGATCCTCCGCGATCTGGATAACGCGGAGGCGCGGCTGCTCAAGGGCTAGGGGACGTGCTTAGAAACCGTGCATGACCTTGCCGCCCAGGTCCGTCGATTTCGGCAGCTAAGTGGCGGGAAAAGCCTTTCGTAGGGTGGACGACGCTTCACCTACGCGGCCCGACCCGTCCACCGTTCTGCGATCGCAATGGTGGACAAAAAGAGCGTTGTCCACCCTACGCAGGCTGTTATTGCCGTGTAGGAGAAGTATTAAAAAGCAAAAGCGGCGAACGGCCGCTCCTGCTTTGTAGCTGCTTCATGCACATAAAGATCCTGAGAGGCTCCTAGAGCGCGTAGTGCTTGAGCTCACGGGCGATCAGCAGGCGCTGGATCTCGCTGGCGCCTTCGTAGATCTGGGTGATGCGCGCGTCACGGTAGTAGCGCTGTACCGGGAAGTCCTCCAGATAGCCGTAGCCGCCGTGGATCTGCAGCGCCTTGGAGCACACCCGCTCGGCCATTTCCGAAGCGAACAGCTTGGCTTGTGAAGCCTCGGACAGGCATGGCTCGCCGGCGCTGCGCAGGCGCGCGGCATGCAGGGTGAGCAGGCGGGCGGCATTGATCTGGGTGTGCATGTCGGCGAGCAGGTTGGCGATGCTCTGGTGCTCGCCAATGGGCTTGTCGAACTGTACCCGTTCGCGGGAGTAGAGCAGGGCCGCCTCGAAGGCGGCGCGGGCGATGCCGACCGCCTGGGCGGCGATGCCGATGCGCCCGCCTTCGAGATTGGACAGGGCGATGCTCAGGCCCTTGCCGCGCTCGCCCAGCAGGTTGGCGGCGGGGATGCTGCAGTCGTCGAGGGTGATGGCGCAGGTGTCCGAGGCGCGGATACCCATCTTGTGCTCGCTGCGGTCGATACGGAAGCCGGGTGTGTTGGTGGGCACCAGGAAGGCTGAGATACCTTGTTTGCCCAGGGTGGCATCGGTCACCGCGAAGACGATGGCCAGGCCGGCACGGCGGCCGTTGCTGACGAATTGCTTGGCGCCATTGAGTACCCAGCGGCCGTCACGCAGCTCGGCGCGGGTGCGCAGGTTGTGGGCTTCGGAGCCGGCCTGGGGTTCGGTCAGGCAGAAGCAGCCGATCACTTCGCCACTGGCCAGGCGCGCCAGCCATTGGCTTTTCTGCTCGTCGCTGCCGTAGTTGAGCAGTGGGCCGCAGCCCACCGAGTTGTGCACGCTCATCAGCGTACCGGTGGCGGCATCGGCGGCGGAGACTTCTTCCACCGCCAGGGCATAGGCCACGTAGTCGAGGTAGCTGCCGCCCCAGGTGTCCGGCACGATCATGCCCAAGAGGCCCATTTCGCCCATCTGGGCCACTGCGGCATCGTCAATCCAGCCCGCCTTTTCCCAGTCCTGGGCGTGGGGGGCGATGGCGCGCCGGGCGAACTGCCGGGTGCACTCGCGGATCATGCGTTGTTCTTCGTTCAGCTCGATGTCGTGCATAGCGACCTCTCTGTTCTCATTGACCCGCGCCGGATCACGGCAGGCGGGTAGCCAGGCACGCCCTGGATCACAGGGGATGCCTGCTACAGAGTCGCCCAGGATCGGGCGAATCGCAAATAGGCAAAGGCGTGGTGACGGGCGTCACCACGGGGCAGGGTCAGTGCGGCTGGCGCAACTGCTCGAGCAGCTTGGCATCCGGGTAGCCGTCGGCCGGCCAGCCCAGGTGCAGCTGGAAGGCGCGGATGGCCTTGCGGGTATTGGCGCCGATGATGCCGTCGGCATGGCCGGAATCGAAGCCACGGGCATTCAGGCGTTCCTGCAGTTCCACGCGCTCGCTGCGACCCAGCTGGCGGTCGCCCTCGGGCCAGCTGCCCTGCACCGTATTGCCACCGCGCAGGCTGTCGGACAGCAGGCCGATAGCCAGGGCGTAGGAGGTCGAGTTGTTGTAGCGCAGGATGCTGCGGAAATTGCTGAACAGCAGGAAGGCCGGACCGCGGTGCCCGGCGGGCAGCAACAGGGTGGCGCTGGCGTCATCGCGCGGGGTGCTCAGCGGCTGACCCACGGGGTGGATACCCAGCTCACGCCACTGCGCCACGCTGCGCCGTACTTCCGGGTCGGCCAGGGCGTAGTCGAAACCTTGCGGCAGTTGCACCTCGTAACCCCAGGGCTGGCGCAATTGCCAGTTGGCGCTCTGCAGGTAGTGGGCGGCCGAGGCCAGGGCGTCGGCGGTGGAGGTCCACACGTCACGCTTGCCGTCGCCGTCGAAATCCACGGCGTGCTCGTTGTAGGTGGTGGGCATGAACTGGGTCTGGCCCATGGCTCCGGCCCAGGAGCCGACCAGGCTTTCCGGGGCGATGTCGCCATGCTGGAGAATCTGCAGCACGGCGAGCAGCTGGCTGCGCCAGAAGGCCTGGCGACGGCCTTCATAGGCCAGGGTGGCCAGGGAGCGCACCACATTGTGGCTGCCGATATTGCTGCCGAAGTTGCTCTCCAGGCCCCAGATGGCGACCAGGGTTTCGGCGTCGACGCCGTAGCGCTGTTCGATCTGGTTGAGCATGGCGCGGTTCTGGGTCAGCAGGATGCGCCCGCGGGCGACCCGGCTCGGCGATACCGCACCCTTGAGGTATTCCCATACCGGGCGACTGAATTCGGGCTGGCTGCTGTCGGCCTTGACCACGTCGGGGTTCGGCACCACGCCGGCGAAGGCACGGTCGAACAGGGTCGGGCTGATGCCGGCGGCGATGGCGTCGCTGCGCAGCAGGTCGCGCCATTGTTCGAAGCTCAGCTGCTCTTCGACAGGTTGGCCGGTGGCCGCAGCGGTGGAGGAGGGGCTCGGTAGCGTACTGGTGGACGCCAGAGGCTGGGCCGGGGCATCGGCGCAAGCCGTGAGCAAAAGCAGGAAGCTGGCCGCAGCGGTGGCAGGCAGGCCGCGAATGAACAGGTTGGGCATGGTCATCTCAACACGTTTTGCAGGCCACCACCTTAGCACGGATGAGCGCAAATGCGGGCTGGACGAGCTTTCAAGCCGCCTTAAACGAACAAGCCTCCCAGTTTTGCTGGGAGGCTTGGCGGTTGTAGCTGCCTTTTCCTTTGCCGGGGCGTTCCTGGCGTAAGCGGAACAGCGGCTGGGCGATGATGGATTTGGCCTTGTTGGGGCGCTTCTTCTTGCTCATGGCAGATCCTCGATCGGTGCCCGCACGGATAGCGAGCGGCGCAAATCATGCGCCCCAGGGCAGGCGATGTCCATACGTAAAGTGGGCGTTAAGCGCCGAGTTTCAGGCGCTGCCCGGCCATCATCAGTACCAGGCGCGACAGGCTGGCCCAGGGATCGCCCGGCGCCTGGCCCTTGACCTGGGCGTCGATCTGCTGGGCGTCCATCAGCAGGGCATTCCAGCGCGCCGGCGTGTGGCGCTGCAGGGCCTTGCTGACCAGCGGGCGGCGCTTGTCCCACACCGGCGGGCGCGCCGAGGCGAAGGCCTTGTCCAGCGGGACGCCCTGGTCATGCTGGTAGGCGATGTTGGCCAGCTGGCGTAGCTCGCGGGCCAGCATCACCACGATGAACAGCGATTCCTGGCCTTCGCCACGCAGTCCGTCGAGCATGCGCAGGGCGTGGGCGGCCTCGCCATTGAGGATGGCGTCGATCAGGCCGAACACGTCGTAACGGGCGCTGTCGGCGACCGCCGCCTGGACGGTGCCGGCATCGATCTGCTGGCCGTCGGCGAGCAGCTTGAGCTTTTCGATTTCCTGGGCGGCGGCCAGCAGGTTGCCTTCGACCCGGGCGGCGATCAGGTCGATGGCCTCGGCGCTGGCATTCATGCCCGCCTGGGCCAGGCGCTGGCGGATCCACTGCGGCAGCCCGTTGGCATCCACCGGCCAGATCTGCACGAACTGGCAGTTGGGCCCGTCGATCAGCGCCTTGGCCCATTTGGTCTTCTGCGTGCTGCCGTCGAGCTTGGGCAGGGTGATCAGCAGCAGGGTGTCTTCCGGTGGTCGGCCGAGGTATTCGAGAATCGCGGCTGCGCCCTTGTCCCCCGGCTTGCCGTTGGGGATGCGCAATTCGATGACGCGCTTCTCGGCGAACAGCGACAGGCTGGCGCCGGCTTCGTAGAGCATGCCCCAGTCGAAATTGGCTTCGGCGTGAAACACCTCGCGCTCGGTAAAGCCCTGGGCGCGGCTGGCGCTGCGGATCGCGTCGGTGGCTTCCTGGCAGAGCAGGGCTTCGTCGCCGCACACCACGTAAACCGGGGCGAGCGCGCCTTGCAGGTGTTTGCCGAGTTGGGCGGGAGCGAGTTTCATGAGTTCCTGAACCCGATGGGCTGAACAAAAGGTTCTGTCAGCTTGGAACCTGATTCGCGATCAGGTGGCGTGAAGCAACAGCCAGCGTTCGGCGTTCCATTGTGAGAGCGGGCGGGGACGCCATGGCCCGCTCCCACAGTTGGCGCCTACAAACCTTACTGCACCGGCAGTTCGATGGGCGATTGCTGCGGCTGCGCCGCTTCGCGCTGACGGGCCGCCTCCAGAGCATCGGCTTCGGCTTTCGCCTTGGCTTCGGCGGTCTGCTGCAGCTCGTCCAGTTGCGCCGGGGTGATCTGCTGCAGGCGCTGGGCCAGTTGTTGCACCAGATCGCGGCGCATCTCGGTACGCAGCTGGGCTGCCTGCTGGTCGTTGCCGATCAGGTTGTTGGAGTCCTGCACGTAGTAGCTCTGCACTTCGAGCTTGTTGCTCAGCAGCAGCAGGTTCTTGGCGCCACGGATCTCGTAGTCCAGGCTCATGGTGCGCTCGTACTCGACGCTGCGCGCCGAACTGGTGTAGCTGGCCGAGCGCTGGCTCTCGCGCTCGCCCGCCAGATACAGCTTGTAGGCCGCGCCTGGGAACACGCGAACGCCGTTGTTCTCCAGCACGTCCTTGACGTCACGCACGGTGTCGCCGTAGGTGTCGCGTGCGCTGACGTCGAGCTCCTTGAGGGCGAATTGCACGTCGCCGGTGCCACGCAGCTGGAAGCCGCACGCGCCGAGCAGGCCTGCCAGGCCGATTACCAACAGATTGCGCTTGATCATCTCGTATCCCCTTGTCCTGCCGGCTCCGCTGGCCGGCATGGCCGAAACTCTAGACCGGATGCCGGTCGCCAGAGGCGACCGGCGGTTCCCTGTCGCCTCAACTGGCGACGATATTGACCAGCTTGCCGGGCACCACGATGACCTTGCGGATCGTCAGCCCTTCGGTGAAGCGTTGCACGTTCTCGTTGCTGCGCGCCGCCGCCTCGACCGCCTCGCGGCTGGCATCGGCCGGCACCTCGATCTGCCCGCGCAGCTTGCCGTTGACCTGGATCACCAGGGTCAGGCTGTCCTGCACCAGGGCTGCTTCGTCCACGGACGGCCAGCTGGCGTCGATGATGGCTTCCTCGTGGCCCAGCTCCTGCCACAGCTCGTGGCTGATGTGCGGGGTGATCGGGGCGAGCAGCAGGGCGACGGTTTCCAGGCCCTCCTGAAGCAGGGCGCGCTGTTGATCGGTGTCCTGCGGGGCCTTTTCCAGCACGTTCATCAGGGTCATCACCTGGGCGATGGCGGTGTTGAACTTGTGGTGCTGGCCCACGTCCTGGGAGGCCTGCTTGATGGCCAGGTGGATGGCGCGGCGCACGTCCTTGCCGGCGTCGTCCAGCGTGGCGATATCCAGTACGCCCGGCAGGCCCTGGCTGACATGGCCCTGGGCCAGGCGCCAGACGCGGCGCAGGAAGCGGTTGGCACCCTCGACGCCGGCATCCGACCATTCGCAGCTCATGTCGGGCGGCGAGGCGAACATCATGAACAGGCGGCAGGTGTCGGCGCCGTACTGGTCGATCATGTCCTGCGGGTCGACACCGTTGTTCTTCGACTTGGACATCTTCTCGGTGCCGCCGATTTCCACCGGCAGGCCGTCGCTGGTCAGCTTGGCGGCGATCACCTTGCCCTTGGCATCGCGCTCGACGCTGACGTCGGCCGGGTTGAACCAGTCCTTGCCGCCGTTATCAAGGGTGCGGTAGTAGGTTTCGGCGACGACCATGCCCTGGGTCAGCAGATTCTTGAACGGCTCGTTGGAGGTGACCAGGCCTTCGTCGCGCATCAGCTTGTGGAAGAAGCGCGCGTAGAGCAGGTGCAGGATGGCGTGCTCGATACCGCCGATGTACTGGTCCACCGGCAGCCAGTGGTTGGCCGCGGCCGGGTCGACCATGCCGCCGGTGTAGTGCGGCGAGGCGTAGCGGGCGAAGTACCAGGAGGATTCCACGAAGGTGTCCATGGTGTCGGTTTCGCGCTTGGCCGGTGCGCCGCATTTCGGGCAGCTGCAGGCGTAGAATTCGGGCATGCGCGCCAGGGGCGAGCCGGCGCCGTCCGGCACCACGTCTTCGGGCAGCACCACCGGCAGTTGCTCTTCCGGCACCGGTACGTCGCCACAGCTGTCGCAGTGGATGATCGGGATCGGGCAGCCCCAGTAGCGCTGGCGGCTGATGCCCCAGTCGCGCAGGCGGAACTGGGTGCGCGATTTGCCGAGTTGCTTGCGCAGCAGCGCCGCTTCGATGGCATCGAACGCGCCTTCGAAGTCCAGGCCGTCGAACTCGCCGGAGTTGATCAGCTGGCCGTGCTCGCCGTAGGCGTCCTGCCACTCGCTGCCGACTTCATCGCCCGCGCTGGTGCGTACCACGGCCTTGACCGGCAGGTGGTACTTGCGGGCAAAGGCGAAGTCGCGCTCGTCGTGGGCCGGAACCGCCATCACCGCGCCGTCGCCGTAGTGCATCAGCACGTAGTTGGCGACCCACACCGGCAGTTTCTCGCCGGTCAGCGGGTGCTCGACGAACAGCGAGGTCGGCAGGCCTTTCTTTTCCTGGGTGGCCATGTCGGCTTCGGCGACACTGCCAGCCTTGCATTCGGCGATGAACGCCTGCAGCTCGGGGTTCTCCTTGGCGGCCAGGGTGGCCAGCGGGTGCTCGGCGGCCACGGCGACGTAGGTCGCGCCCATCAGGGTATCCGGGCGGGTGGTGAACACTTTCAGCGCACCGGCTTCGCCGATGGAGGCGACGTCGTAGGGGAACTGCACTTCCATGCCGCGCGACTTGCCGATCCAGTTGCGCTGCATGGTCTTGACCTGTTCCGGCCAGCCATCGAGTTCGTCCAGGCTGCTCAAGAGTTCATCCGCGTAAGCGGTGATCTTGAAGTAGTACATGGGGATCTCGCGCTTCTCGATCAGCGCGCCGGAACGCCAGCCGCGGCCATCGATGACCTGCTCGTTGGCCAGTACGGTCTGGTCGACCGGGTCCCAGTTGACGGTGCCGTTCTTGCGGTAGATCACGCCCTTTTCGAACAGGCGGGTGAACAGCCATTGTTCCCAGCGGTAGTAATCGGGCTTGCAGGTGGTGACCTCGCGCGTCCAGTCCACCGCCAGACCCAGGCTTTTCAGCTGGCTCTTCATGTAGGCGATGTTTTCGTAGGTCCACTTGGCCGGCGCCACGTTGTTCTTCATCGCGGCGTTTTCCGCCGGCATGCCGAAAGCGTCCCAACCCATGGGCTGCAGCACGTTCTTGCCGAGCATGCGCTGGTAGCGGGCGATCACGTCACCGATGGTGTAGTTGCGCACGTGCCCCATGTGCAGCTTGCCGCTCGGGTAGGGGAACATCGACAGGCAGTAGAAGGTGTCCTTGCCGGGCTGTTCGCTGACGACAAAGGAATTCTGCGCGTCCCAGTGGGATTGCGCGGCGGCTTCGATTTCACGTGGCTGATACTGTTCGTGCATGGCTACTTGCGCTAGGAGAAGGGGCTTTCGGGAAACGCCGTAGCATACATGACCCCCCTCGGCAGAGGGAAACGCTGATTGCGCGGCGCACCCTCGGCACCGCCATTTGTCGTCGCGGCAGGCCTGCCGTGGGCTGGCGGCTACGCTCAGTGGACGGCGTGCTGCCTGGAGGTGTGCGATGCAAGTCCCTGTAGATACCCAGAACCATAGCGACCCCTATGGGCGGTTGCTGCAACGCCTGACGCTGGCCCTGGGGGAGGCCGACAACCTGGCCCTGCTGTCCGATCAGCCCGCTGCGGATATGGAGGTGCGCGGCCTGTCCCCTGACGAGCTGGCACTGATCAGCGCCTACCTCGCCAAGGATCGCGCCGGGCTCAACGGCTGGCATGCCACGGCCACGCGTCACTACCAGTCGGCGGCTGCGCAACCGCCCTTCGAGCGCCAGCCGGCCTTTGCCGGGCGCGACCATGATCACCCGCGGCCCAGCGAGCGTCACGAGTCCTGACCATCGGCACCACGTCGCCTGCTTGCGCGGCAGTGCTAATAGGCCCGAGGGCCTGTTAGCACTGCCGCACGACCGCGCCGGAGCCCGTTTTGCCGCGAGGCAAGGCACGAGCCGCGAAGTTTAGCGGGCTAAATGAGCCGGCGAGAAACGCCGCATCGCGGCAAAACGGGCCCGGCCCTTCGGGTTGCGCGAGAAATCTCGCCATGCGTTGTTGGAGGACTTGGCAAGGGAATAACCATTCCCTGCGTCCTCCGCCTAGCCTGGCGAGATTTTACGCGGCAACGCGGCTTGCGCGGCAGTGCTAACAGGCCCTAGGCTTCGAGCCTTTTCGGAGGTGCCCGATGCCGCTGCGCTATCTGCTCAAGCAGTTCTTCATGCCGCCCGGCATCCTGTTGCTGCTTATCGCCCTGGGCTGGTTTCTGCGTCGGCGGTTCCCGCGGCTGGCCGTCTGCTGTTTCGCCCTCGGGCTCGGCGGCCTGTGGCTGATGAGCCTGCCGGTGACGGTGGAATGGATGGCCAGGGCGATCGAGCGCGAACCCGCCATCACCCAGCAGCAGTGGGCCACGCTGGCCCGGCAGGCGGACGTCATCGTCGTGCTCGGCGGTGGCCGCGACTCGCGCGACCCGGCCTGGGGCGGCGAGCAGCCCAGCGCCATGGCACTGGAGCGGACTCGCTATGCGGCGCGCCTGGCCAAGGCCTCGGGCCTGCCGGTGCTGACCAGCGGCGGCCTGCATTTCGGTCGTCCACCCAGCGAGGCGGCGCTGATGGCCGAGGTGATGCACGAGGACCTGGGCGTCGACGTGCGCTGGCAGGAAGAGCGCAGTCGCACCACCTGGGAGAATGCCACCGAGACCGCTGCATTGCTGGAGCCCGAGGGCATTCGCCGGGTACTGCTGGTCACCCAGGCCTGGCACATGCCGCGTTCTCGCTGGTGCTTCGAGCAGGCGGGCTTCGAGGTGGTGACCGCGCCGGTGGGTTTTCTCGGCGTGCCCAATGGCCGGCCCATGGGCGGCTGGCTGCCGGAAGGCAAGGCTTTCTGGCAGAGCACCTTGCTGCTCAATGAGGTGATCGGCGCGCTGGCCTATCCGCTGGCCTACGGGCGTTAGCGTTAATGTGGTGGGCTAAAGCCCACCCTGCGCAACGGGTCGCGCCTTAGCTTTTGAGCGTCACGCAAAGGTAAAGCGGGACTTGAACGTGTGCACCTCATGTGGGAACGGGCGGGGACACCTAGTCCATGCCCGTGATTCGCGCGCATGGACTGGGCGTCCCCGCGCACTCCCACATGTATGACGCCGATCTAGCGGCAGTTAAATCATGGGATGAGTGCCAGCTTTAGTCACTGCAGTCGAAATACCGGCGCAGGCTTTGGCCCGCAGCCGGCCCAGATCAGTTAGTTCGTATCCCGGCGCCGCCGTACCAGCGCCCAGCCGGCCAGCAGGCTGCAGAGCACGATCAGCGGCCAGGAGCGCCACCGCAGGTAGGGCGTCAGGTGCTGCATCGGTTGCACCTCGCCGTACAGCGTGGCCTGCTCGAACTGCGGCAGGCGTTCGGTGATGCGCCCGAACGGATCGATCAGCACGGTCACGCCGTTGTTGGTGGCGCGGATCATCCAGCGGCCGGCCTCCAGGGCGCGCATCTGCGCCATCTGCAGATGCTGCAGCGGGCCGATGGAGGTGCCGAACCAGGTGTCGTTGCTGACCGTCAGCAGCAGGTCGCTCTGCGCCGCCAGCGCGGCGGCGAATTCGGGATACACCACTTCGTAGCAGATGAAGGTCGCCAGGCGATGGCCCTTGGCTTCGAGCAGCGGCTGGTCATGGTCGCCGCGGGCGAAGTCGGACATCGGCAGGTCGAAGAAGGCGATCAGCCCGCGCAGCAGGTCCTGCAGCGGCACGTACTCGCCGAACGGCACCAGGCGCTGCTTGAGGTAGTCGCCACTGCCCTGGCCGATCACGCTGACGCCGTTGTAATAGCGCATCTCGCCCTCGGCATTGGGCTGGCGGAGCGGTACGCCGGTGATCAGCGCGCTCTGCCGGTCACTGGCGAAGCGATCCATCATGCTCAGGTAGCCGATGGCCTGATCCTTGAGCACCGGTACCGCGGTCTCCGGCCACACCAGGATGTCCACCGGCTTGCTGGCGAAGCTCATGTCGCGGTACAGCGCCAGCTGGGCATTGAGCTGGGCCGGGTCCCACTTGAGGTTCTGTTCCACGTTGCCCTGGATCGCCGCGACGCTCAGCGGCTCGCCGGCCGGGGCGGTCCAGGCGTGATCCTTGAACGCCACGCCGAGCAGCCAGGGGGCGATCAGCAGCACCAGGGCCTCGGCCAGCTGCGGCTTGTTGGCAAGGAGGCGCGGCAGGTTGACCAGCAGCGCCGCGCTCAGTGCCAGGGCGAACGACAGCAGCCACACGCCGCCGACCGGCGCCAGGCCGGCCATGGGGCCGTCGAGCTGGCTGTAGCCGGCATAGAGCCAGGGAAAGCCGGTAAGGAACCAGCCGCGAAACGCTTCCTGGGCCACCCACAGGGCGGCGAACGCCAGGGCATCGCCCAGTGGCGCGCTGTCGCGGCGCAGGCACAGGGCCCACAGCCAGGTGGCGAGGGCGAAGAACAGACCGAGGCCGGCGACGAAGCCCAGGGTCAGGAAGGCGGCCAGCGGCGGCGAAGCGGCGCCGTAATCGTGAATGCTCACGTACACCCAGCTGGTGCCCGAGGCGAACAGCCCGAAGCCGTACCACCAGCCGCGCCAGGCGGCCTGGCGTGGCGTCAGTGCGCGCAGGCCGCGGTACAGCAGGGCGATGGACAGCAGCGCCAGCGGCCAGATGCCGTAGGGGGCCAGCGCCAGGGTGGTCAGCGCGCCGGCCAGCAGGGCGATCAGGTTGCCGGGCCAGCCGGGTTGGAACAGTCGGTTCATCGGGATGCTCATCGAGGAAGAAAGCAAACACCCCGCCAGCGGGCGGGGTGTCGGGTCAGCGGGCCAGCGGTGTCAGGCGCAGCAGGTGCACGCGGCGGCTGTCGGCGTTGAGCACGCGAAAGCGGAATTCGCCGATCACCGTCACTTCGTTGCGCTTGGGCAGGTGGCCGAAGGCACTCATCACCAGGCCGCCGACGGTGTCGAACTCGTCGTCGGAGAAGGCGGTGGTGAAGGTTTCGTTGAAGTGATCGATGGGCGTCAGCGCCTTGACCAGGAAGTCGCCACTGGGCAGCGGCTTGACGTAGCTGTCTTCCTCGACGTCGTGCTCGTCCTCGATATCGCCGACGATCTGCTCCAGCACGTCCTCGATGGTCACCAGGCCGGCGACGCCACCGTATTCGTCGATCACCACCGCCATGTGGTTGTGGTTGGCGCGAAACTCGCGCAGCAGCACGTTGAGGCGCTTGGATTCGGGCACGAAGGTGGCCGGGCGCAGCATGTCGCGGATGTTGAAGTCGGGCTGATCGGCCAGCAGCAGCGGCAGCAGATCCTTGGCCAGCAGGATGCCGAGCACGTCGTCGAGGGTTTCGCCGATCACCGGGTAGCGCGAGTGCGCCGCCTCGATGATCACCGGCAGGAATTCCTTGGGAGACTGGCTGGCCTTGATGGTCACCACCTGGGAGCGCGGCACCATGATGTCGCGAACCTGCAGGTCGGCGACCTGGATGGCGCCCTCGACGATGGCCAGGGCCTCGCTGTCGAGCAGTTTGTTCTGGTGGGCATCGCGCAGGACTTCCAGCAGTTCCTGGCGGTTTTTCGGCTCATGAGCAAAAGCCTGGGTCAGTTTGTTCAACCAGGACTTCTGCTCGTTGCTCGATCGGTCTTCGCTCATGGCGTTTTACTCGGGATCCCTATAGTCATTCATCGCCGGCATACGGGTCGGGATGACCCAGCTCGGCGAGCAATAATCGTTCCAGCGCTTCCATTTCCTCGGCTTCCTCATCCTCAATGTGGTCGTAGCCCAAGAGATGCAAACAGCCGTGTATCACCAGATGCGCCCAGTGCGCATCCAGGGTCTTGCCTTGCTCGACGGCCTCGCGCTCGACCACCGGCACGCAGATCACCAGGTCGCCGAGCAGCGGGATATCCAGTAACTCATCAGGTACGTCGGCCGGAAAGGACAGCACGTTGGTGGCGTAGTCCTTGCCGCGCCAGGTGTGGTTGAGCTCGCGGCCCTCGGCTTCGTCCACCAGGCGGATGGTCAGTTCCGAGTCGGCGCTGCGCTGGCGCAGGGCGATCGCGCACCAGGCCTGGAAATCGGCCTGCGCGGGCAGGCGGCCAGCGACGCTGGCGACCTGCAGGTCCAGTTCGATCATGGCTCGGAACGCGCTCCCGGGTCGTTGTCCGCCGGGCGGCGGTCGAACGGCTGGTGCTCGGCATCGAAGCGCTCGTAGGCCTCGACGATGCGCTGCACCAGGGGATGGCGCACCACGTCCTTGGGCAGGAAGTGGGTGAAGCTGATGCCCGGTACGTCCCTGAGCACTTCGATGACGTGCTTGAGGCCGCTCTTGGTGCCGCGGGGCAGGTCGACCTGGGTCACGTCGCCGGTGATCACCGCGGTGGAGCCGAAACCGATACGGGTCAGGAACATCTTCATCTGTTCCATGGTGGTGTTCTGGCTCTCGTCGAGAATGATGAAGCTGTTGTTCAGCGTGCGGCCGCGCATGTAGGCCAGCGGCGCGACCTCGATCACCTGCTTCTCGATCAGCTTGGCCACCTGCTCGAAGCCGAGCATCTCGTAGAGGGCGTCGTAGAGCGGGCGCAGGTACGGGTCGATCTTCTGCGACAGGTCGCCGGGCAGGAAGCCGAGTTTTTCGCCGGCCTCGACCGCCGGGCGCACCAGCAGGATGCGACGAATCTGCTCGCGCTCCAGGGCGTCCACCGCAGCAGCGACCGCCAGATAGGTCTTGCCGGTACCGGCCGGGCCGATGCCGAAGTTGATGTCGTGGTCGAGGATCGCCTTGACGTAGCGCTGCTGGTTGGCGCCGCGCGGCCGGATCATGCCCTTGCGCGTGCGCAGGGCGACGTCGCCGTGACTGCTGGGGCTGTTGAGTTCCTCGATGCCGGATTCCTGCAGGAACAGGTGCACCATGTCCGGCGACAGCTCGGTGCTGTCGGCCTCACGGTACAGGCGGCGCAGCAGGTTCTCGGCAGAGGTGGTCTGCCCGGGCTCGCCCAGCAGCTCGAACTGGTTGCCGCGGTTGCGGATCTCGATGCCCAGGCGCGATTCGATCAGGCGCAGGTGCTCGTCGAATTGCCCGCTGAGATTGGCGAAGCGCTTGGCTTCGAAGGGTTCGAGGGTGAAGCGATGAGGTGTCGAGGTGGTATTCAAGGTCGTTTTATGGCCGCCGTCGCTGAATGGAAGGGAGAGAATAGCGCTAGCCAGGGACGAGTGAAAGCACGGCCGACAGCCGCGCTACGCCTGGCGCGTCATCGCTGATATGCGGGCAGCCGGCTGATTGTTCAATGGCGCTCGATCAGGGTGCCGCGCAGCGAATGCGGCAGCGCCTCGTCGATATGCACGTCGACGAACTGGCCGATCAGGCGCGGGTTGTCGCACGGGAAGTTGACGAAGCGGTTGTTCTCGGTCTTGCCCTGCAGCTTGCCCGGGTCCTTCTTGGAGAAGTCGCTGACCAGGATGCGCTGCACGCTGCCGACCATGCGCCGGCTGTTCTCGAAGCCCTGCTGGTTGAGGCGGTTCTGCAGGATCTGCAGGCGCTGCTTCTTGACGGCTTCCGGGGTGTCGTCGACCAGGTCGGCCGCTGGCGTGCCGGGGCGGGCGCTGTAGACGAAGGAGTAGGAGAAGTCGAAGCCGACGTCCTGCACCAGTTTCATGGTCTGCTCGAAATCCTTCTCGGTCTCGCCGGGAAAACCGATGATGAAGTCCGAGCTGATGACGATGTCCGGCACCGCGGCCTTGAGCTTGCGGATGCGCGACTTGTATTCCAGCGCGGTGTGGTTGCGCTTCATGGCCGCCAGGATGCGGTCCGAGCCCGACTGCACCGGCAGGTGCAGGAATTTCACCAGTTCCGGGATCTCGGCGTGGGCGCGGATCAGCGCGTCGGAGAATTCCAGCGGATGGCTGGTGGTGTAGCGGATGCGGTCGATGCCGTCGATGGCGGCCACCAGGTACAGCAGCTCGGCGAAGTCGGCGATGCCGCCGTCACGGGTTTCGCCGCGGTAGCCGTTGACGTTCTGGCCGAGCAGGGTCACTTCGCGCACGCCATTTTCGGCCAGGTGGATGATCTCGCCGAGCACGTCGTCCAGCGGACGGCTGACCTCCTCGCCACGGGTGTAGGGCACCACGCAGAAGGTGCAGTACTTGCTGCAGCCTTCCATCACCGAGACGAAGGCGCTGGGGCCGTCCACGCGGGGTTCCGGCAGGCGGTCGAACTTCTCGATTTCGGGGAAGGAAATGTCCACCTGGGCGGTCTTGGTCACCCGCGCGGCATCGATCATTTCCGGCAGGCGGTGCAGGGTCTGCGGGCCGAACACCACGTCGACGTAGGGCGCACGGTCGCGGATCGCCGCGCCTTCCTGGCTGGCCACGCAGCCGCCGACGCCGATCACCAGGTCGGGGTTCTCCAGTTTCAGCTCGCGCCAGCGGCCGAGCTGGGAGAATACCTTGTCCTGGGCCTTCTCGCGGATCGAGCAGGTGTTGAGCAGGATGACGTCGGCATCCTCCGGCCGATCGGTGACTTCCAGGGCCTGATGCTCGCCCAGCAGGTCGACCATGCGCGAGCTGTCGTACTCGTTCATCTGGCAACCGTGGGTTTCGATATAGAGCTTCTTGGTCATGGCGATTCGTCGGCGGTGAAAAAATGACCGCGGATTATAGGAGGGTTGGCCGTTCGAGGCCACAGGCGCAGGACGGGAGGGGCGACGAGGCCATGTGGTGGCGTGCTAAGATTCGCGCCCTTTCATTGCACAGCCAGCCGTTCGTTATCCATGACCAAGCGCGACCCCATCTACAAGGTGATCTTTCTCAATCAGGGCCAGGTGTACGAGATGTACGCCAAGCAGATCTTCCAGAGCGATCTGTGGGGCTTTCTGGAAATCGAGGAATTCGTGTTCGGCGAGCGCTCGCAACTGGTGGTCGATCCCAGCGAGGAGAAGCTCAAGGCGCAGTTCGACGGCGTGGTACGCAGCTTCGTGCCGATGCATTCGGTCGTGCGTATCGACGAGGTGGAGCGTCTCGGCACGCCGAAGATCAGTGAAGCCAAGGGCGGCGGCAACGTCATGCCATTTCCGATGCCGCCCCTGCCGGAGAAGTGAGCGGCCGCAGGCGCTGCTGGCTAGCTGGTTATTTGAGCGGAGCGAACGGCGACAGGCTGTCGGCGGCCTGCAGTTCCTGCAGGTAGTTGCGGAAGATCTGCCCCAGCACCTGGGTGGCGACTTCCTGCTCGGCACGGGGCATCTGCATGGCCACTTCGTCGGCGCCGTCCATCGCTTCGTCCGAGCCGTTGACCGCGGCCATCTTCAGCACGATGTAGGCCTGCACCTTGTTGGCCGCCACGCCTTCGCCGCGAAAGAACATCATGCCCAGACGGTATTGCGCCTGGGCATGGCCCTGCAGGGACGCATGTTCGAACCAGTTCAGCGCCTGGGGCAGGTCGCGCTCGCCGGCGCGGCCCTCGTAGTAGAACTCGCCCAGCTCGTACTGGGCCTGGGCATCGCCCCCTTCGGCGCTCTGTTGGCAGGCTTGCAGCGCGGCGGGCAGGTCTTCGGCGGCGACGTTGAGCGAGCAGCTCCCGGTCGCCGGGATCAGCAATGAGTTTCCATCCGCCACGCCGAGCGTTGGCAGCAGGAGCAACAGGCAGCCCAGGGACAGGGTGCGGCCGGTGCGCTTCATGAAGATCCGGATACCTCGACAGGCTGACAGGTGGATGGATGACGAGGCCAAATGGGCTCGGCATCACATTATGAAATAAGCAGCACCGTTCTTACAAAGTGTTTGCCGGCTTTTCTGCCCCAAGCTGGCGCAAGGGGGCGCACCGGTGCCTGCTATAACGCGTCGATGTGCGGTGGTGGCCTAGCAAAGAACCGCTCGGGCCACCTGCCGTTCACCCCAGGCGCCGAACGGCGCCGGTCGGTCACGCCTGTTTGAGGGCGGCGAAGGCGCGCTCGGCGGCGTCCAGGGTCAGTTTCAGCTCGGCCTTGCCATGGGCGATGGAGGTGAAGCCGGCCTCGAAGGCGCTTGGTGCCAGGTATACGCCGCCGTCGAGCATCAGGTGGAAGAAGCGCTTGAAGCGCTCGGCATCGCTGGCCATCACGTCATCGAAAGTAACGATATCGTCGGCGCCGCTGAAGTACAGGCCGAACATGCCACCTGCCTGGGTGGTGACGAACGGGATGCCGGCGGCATCGGCGCGATCCTGCAGGCCCTGCAGGAGGCGGCTGGTGTAGTCGGTCAGTTCGGCGTGGAAGCCCGGGCGGCTGATCAGCTTCAGGGTGGTCAGGCCGGCGGCCATGGCCAGCGGGTTACCCGACAGGGTGCCGGCCTGGTAGACCGGGCCGAGGGGGGCGATGCGCTCCATGATCGCGCGCTTGCCGCCAAAGCAGCCCACCGGCATGCCGCCGCCGACGATCTTGCCGAAGGTCGACAGGTCCGGGGTGACGCCGTAGTGCGCCTGGGCGCCGCCGAGGGCGACGCGGAAACCGGTCATCACCTCGTCGAAGATCAGCACCACGCCGTGCTGGTCGCACTGCTCGCGCAGGCCCTCGAGAAAGCCCGGCGCCGGCGGTACGCAGTTCATGTTGCCGGCCACCGGCTCGACGATGATGCAGGCCACGCTGTTGCCCACTTCGCTGAGGGTCTTCTCGACCGCGGCGATGTCGTTGAACGGCAGGGTCAGGGTGTGTTTGGCGAAATCCGCCGGCACCCCCGCCGAGCTGGGGACGCCCTGGGTCAGCAGGCCGGAACCGGCCTTGACCAGCAGGCTGTCGGAGTGGCCGTGGTAGCAGCCTTCGAACTTGATGATCGCGTCGCGGCCGGTGTAGCCACGGGCCAGGCGGATGGCGCTCATGGTCGCCTCGGTGCCCGAGCTGACCATGCGCACCATCTCCATGGACGGCACGATGGAGCAGACCAGGTCGGCCATCTCGGTTTCCATGGCGGTCGGCGCACCGTAAGACAGGCCGTGGTCGAGCTGCTTGCGCACCGCGTCGAGTACTTCAGGGTGGCTGTGGCCGAGAATCATCGGGCCCCAGGAACCGACGTAGTCGACATAGCGCTTGTCGTCTTCATCGGTGACGTAGGCGCCTTCGGCGTGCTTGAAGAACAGCGGCGTGCCGCCCACGCTCCTGAACGCGCGGACCGGGGAATTGACACCACCGGGAATGTGTTTCTGGGCGTTGGCGAACAGCGTTTCGGAGCGGGACATAAGGTTCTCCTGAAAAAGGTAGGTCAGTTCGATTCGAACAGCGCGCTGAAGGCGCGCGCGCGGCGCTCCACTTCGGCAGCCGAATCGGCAGCGAACAGGGCGTGGATCACGGCGATCATGCTGGCGCCGCGCTCGATCAGCGGGGCAGCGTTATGCAGGTCGACGCCACCGATGGCGACAATCGGCAGCGCCACGCGGGCTTTGGCAGTCTCGAGCAGATCCAGGGTGGCGGCGGGGGCGCCGGGTTTGGTCAGTGAATTGAAGAAGCGGCCGAAGGCCACATAGCTGGCGCCTTCGCGGGCGGCCTGCTCGGCCAGGGTCAGCTGGGCGTGACAGGTGCCGCCGATGATCGCCTGGCGGCCGAGCAGGGCGCGGGCGGCGGCCAGCGAGCCGTCTTCCTGACCGAGGTGCAGGCCGACACCCAGGCGCGCCGCCAGTTCGGCGTCATCATTAATGATCAGCGTGGCACCGTAGTTCTCGCACAGCGTGCGCAGGGCCTCGGCCTCGCGCAGGCGGCGGGCTTCGTCGGTGGATTTGTCGCGGTACTGCAACAGGCGCGCGCCGCCGGCCAGGGCCGCTTCCACGTAAGGCAGCAGCTTGCCGCCGGCCAGCAGTTCGCTGTCGGTGATGGCGTACAGGCCGCGCAGCTTGCCGGGCGCTGCCATCAGCTGAAATCCAGCGGCAGACGGCGCGGCACGAACTGGCCGCGGCCGGGTTGTTCGGCGTCGCGCAGGGTGCGCCAGGTGTAATCCAGGGCGGTTTTCACCGCGCCGATCAGGTCCTGGCCGAGCGCTAGGCGGCCGGCCAGGGTGCTGGCCAGAGTGCAGCCCGAGCCGTGATAGCTGCCGGGCAGGCGCGCGCAGGTGAAATCGTGGCGGCTGCCATCGCGCAGGTACAGGCGGTTGTGTACTTCGCTTTCGTCGCCGTGGCCGCCGGTGATCAGCAAGTGCTCGATATAGGGCAGCAGCTTCTCGGCGCACTGATCAGCGCTGCCATCGGGCAGTTCGGCGAGGATGCGCGCTTCGGGCAGGTTCGGTGTGGCGATGGTGGAAACGGCGAACAGCCGCTCGCGCATGGCGAAGCCGACGTCCTCCTTGCCCAGGGCGCCGCCGCCACCGGCGCGCAGTACCGGGTCGCAGACCAGCGGCACACCGGGCAGCTGGTCCATGATCATCAGCACGGTGTCGACCATCTCCACCGAACCGAGCATGCCCAGCTTGACCGCCGCCACCGGCATGTCGGCGATCACCGCATGGGCCTGGGCCAGTACCCAGTCACGGTCGAGCACCCTGAAGTCGCTGACGTCGACGGTGTCCTGCACGGTCAGTGCGGTGACCGCCGGGGCCGCGTGGCAGCCCTGGGCGAGCAGCGCTTCGATGTCGGCCTGTAGGCCGGCGCCGCCGCTCGGGTCATGGCCGGACAGGCACAGCACCACCGGACGCGACGGGGCGAGGCGGGCGGTGCTGCGGGGGTAATCGGGGAGGCCAAAGTCGATCATCTGTGTCGCGGGTTCCGGTTTACAGGTACGGCGGTGGCCGCGGTACCGGGTTGATCGGGCTCGCACCGGCACATGGCAGGCGGCATTTGGATGGGGCGCGAGCTTAACATTTTATGGGCGGCGATGAGGCGGGGCCGGTTCGGCGGTCTGCCGTGGTCGACTACGCTAGGGCCTGTTAACGCTACCGCGCCAGCCGCGTTGCCGCGAAAAATCTCGCCAGGTTAGGCGGAGGACGCAGGGAATGGTTGTTCCCTTGCCAAGTCCTCCAACAACGCCTGGCGAGATTTTGCGCGCAACCCTAAGGGCCGGGCCCGTTTTGCCGCGATGCGGCGTTTCTCGCCGGCTCATTTAGCCCGCTAAACTTCGCGGCTCGTGCCTTGCCTCGCGGCAAAACGGGCTCCGGCGCGGTCGTGCGGAAGCGTTAACAGGCCCTAAGCCCTTGAGCCCCGGGAGGGGTGTTTGTAGGATGGCCGTGCCTCGCGATGGCGGGGCGTGCACATTCCTTGATAAGCAGGGCAGAAGGCGCCTGGCATGAACAATCTGTTGCGTGGTGTCGCGTTGCTGCTGTGCCTGCTGCCGGGCCTGGCCCGGGCCGAGCCGCGGGTGGTGGCGCTGAGCTGGGAGGCCACCGAACACCTGCTCAAGCTCGATATCACGCCGGTCGCCGTGGCCGATGCCGATCGCTACCGCGCCCAGGTGGCGCGCCCGCCGTTACCGGCCCGGGTGCCCAGCGCGGGATCGCTGCGCGCGCCGGATCTCGAACAACTGGCCGCTTTCAAGCCGGATCTGATCGTCATCGGCGAGCCGCTGGAAGGCATGCGCGCGCAGCTGGCGCGCTTTGCCCCGGTCACCGCCTATGGCAGCCTGTCCCAGGAACACGACAGTTACCTGGTCGCCCGTGACGACTATCTGGCCCTGGCCCAGCGCTTCGGCCGTGAGGATCATGCGCTGCGCGAATTGGCGGCCATGCAGGTGCAGGTCGATGAACTGCATCGCCAACTGGTCGAACATTTTCGCGGGCACCTGCCCAAGGTCGTGGTGATCCGCTTCACCTCGCCGGATACGGTGCGTGTCGATGGCGGCGACTCGATGATCGACCACGCCCTGCAGCAGCTGCACCTGCAGTCCGCCTACCCGCAACCGCGCGAGGCGGTGGTGCCGGTGCAGGCCCTGGCGAGCATCGAGGAGGGCGTGGTGCTGTATATCGAGCCGTTCGCCGGGCAGGCGCAGCTGTTCGCCACGCGCGAATGGCGGGCCATGCCCTTCGTGCGCGCCGACCGCTTCGCGGCGATGCCCGACACCTGGGCCCACGGCGGCGTGTTTTCCATCCAGTACCTGGCCGAGGCCATCGCCAAGGCCCTGCTGAGCCTGCCGGCGCCCTGAGCTGACGTCCGGTCGTCATGGCGCTTGCGATGCGCGTTCGGCAGCCATAGAGTTGCCGGCATTCATACATATGTCGAGCCGTGAACGGCTGCATCCTATCGACGGCGTGGGGCCTCGCGATGCGGCACAACAGGGCCATCTGCGGGGCTGCATGCGTTTCTTCCTGATCCTTCTCCTGGCGCTGTGTCCGCTGCTGGCCAGTGCCGCCAGCCCGGCGGTCTTCGACGAGCGCACCCGCGTCTTGCCGCTCGGCGAGCACATGGCGGTGTTCGAGGACGTGCGCGGCGACAAGACCATCGATGACATCACGTCCAGCGCCCTGCAGGGCAGCTTCCGGCAGCACGACAAGGCGGTGCTGAACGCCGGGTATTCGCGCTCGGCGTTCTGGCTGCGCATCGATCTGCAGTATCGGCCCCGCGCCACGGCCAGCGGCAATCCGCAAAGCTGGCTGCTGGAACTGGCCTATCCGCCGCTGGACCACCTGGAGCTCTACGAAGAGGGCGCCGATGGCCGCTTTCACCTCAGCCATCGCACCGGCGATGCCTTGCCCTTCTCCAGTCGCGAAATCCGCCAGAACAATTACCTGTTCACCCTCGACTTCCAGCCCGAGCAGGTGCGTCGCGTCTACCTGCGCCTGGAAAGCCAGGGTTCGATCCAGGCGCCGCTGAGCCTGTGGTCGCCGGCCGCCTACCTGGAGGAGCAGCCGGCGCGCATCTACGTGCTGGGCATCATCTACGGCGTGTTGCTGGTGATGCTGATCTACAACCTGTTCATCTTCATCAGCGTGCGCGACACCAGCTACCTGTATTACATCTTCTACATCGCCTCGTTCGGCCTGTATCAGGTGTCGGTCAATGGCGCCGGCATCGAGTTCCTGTGGCCCGACAGCCCCTGGTGGGCCAACGCGGCTACGCCGTTCCTGATTGGTGCGACGGCGTTGTTCGGCTGCCAGTTCGCGCGCAGCTTCCTGCACACCCGCGAGCACAGCCCCTGGGTGGACCGCAGCCTGTTGTTGCTGATGCTCTGGGGCGTGCTGGTGATGGTGTTGGCACTGTGCGCCACCTATGCCTTGTCGCTGCGCCTGGCCACCGTGCTGGCCCTGGTGTTCACCCTGGTGGTGCCCATCGCCGGCGCACTGGCCTGGTGGCGCGGCATGCGGGTGGCGCGCTACTTCCTGATCGCCTGGGCGGCGTTCCTGCTCGGCGGCGTGGTCAACACGCTGATGGTGCTCGGCTACCTGCCCAACGTGTTCCTGACCATGTACGCCAGCCAGATCGGCAGCGCCATCGAGGTGGCGTTGCTGTCACTGGCCCTGGCCGACCGCATCAATGCCATGAAGGAGGAGCGTGCGCGCATCCTGCAGAGTGCCAGTGCCAAGCTGGAGGCGCTCAATCACGAGCTGGCCGACAGCAACCGCCTCAAGGATGACTTCCTGGCCACCGTGACCCATGAGCTGCGCACGCCGATGAACGGCGTGATCGGCTCGCTGGAGCTGATGCAGACCCTGCGTCTGGATCCCGAGGCGGAGCAGTACCAGAAGACCGCGACCCGCTCGGCGCGGGACATGATGCAGATGGTCAACGACATCCTCGCCCTCACCGAGCTGCAGGCCGGCCGGCTCTATCCGCGGCGGGAAACCTTCAGCCTGCGCGGGCTGTTCGACGGCCTGTGCGCGAGTTTCGAAGGCCGCGCCCGGGGCAAGGGCCTGGATTTCAAGCTGGACCTCGACGAGCGCCTGCCCGATACGGTCGAAGGCGACGGCCAGAAGCTGGCCCAGGCGCTGGGCTACCTGCTCGACAATGCCATCAAGTTCACCTCGGTGGGCACGGTGCGCCTGCGGGTACGCGGCGCGGCTCAGGCTGCAGCGGACAGCCTGCCGCTGAGCATCGAGGTGATCGATGCCGGCATCGGCCTGGAGAATGTCCGGGAAACCGACCTGTACCGTCGTTTCCATCAGCTCGACACCTCGATGACCCGCGAATACGGCGGCTTGGGCATTGGCTTGAGCATCTGTCGCCAGCTGGTCGACCTGCTCGGTGGCAGCCTCGCCTACGAGCCCAATCGTGCCGGTGCGGGCGGCAGTATCTTTCGTCTCGACCTGACCCTGGCGCTGCCCGTGCAAAAGCCCGCCGAGCAGCCGACGGTACGGCGCAGCGCCGGCACTGCGGTACGCGCGCCGGAGCAGTGCACGGTGCTGGTGGTCGAGGACAACGCCATCAACCAGTTGGTGATCCGCGGCATGCTGCTCAAGCTCGGCTACCGCGTGCGCACCGCGGACAATGGCAACGAAGCGCTGGAGTACCTGCAGCGTGAGACCATCGACGCGGTGCTGCTCGATTGCCAGATGCCGGTGATGGACGGCTTCGCCACCTGCCGCGCCCTGCGCCAGTTGCCCGCCTGCGCCGAGCTGCCGGTGCTGGCGATCACCGCCCACAGCCAATCGGGTGACCGCGAACGTTGCCTGGCAGCGGGGATGAGTGATTACCTGGCCAAGCCGGTGAAGTTCGACGAGCTGCGCGTGCTGCTGCACGACTGGGTGTTGTGCCGCACGGCCTGACGGCCCGCTTGCCTGGTCACCGGGCGCTGCGCGGGCCTATGGATAGCGCGCCAGCTCGCGGGCATCGTGGCTGCAGAAGATGTCCAGCTGCGGCTGCTCCAGCGACAGGGCTCGCAAGCGGTGCTGGTTGAGCACCCGCCGGTCGTGGTCGGTGTCCATCAACCGCTGATACAGGCGCAGCCCGGGCGGGCACCGGCGCGAGGCCTGGCCGATCTCGTGGCGAAAGAAGTAGGCATCGCCCGCATGCAGCACCCAGCCATCTTCGCCCCGCACGGCGATGCCCGCATGACCGGCCGCGCAGCGGAATCAGCAGCACATCGTCGATCACGCTGCGCACCGACTCGAATCCGTACCACTGATCACCTTCTTCCCGGTACAGCTGCCAGCGACTGATGCCACGCCATTGCACCGGGACGAAGCGGCGGCGCGGCAGAAAGCCTCGGAGCTGTTGCACCGCGGCGTGTTCGTCGTGCATCAGGTGAACGGTGGCATTGGGAAAGTCGGCCAGGCCACCGGCGTGATCGAAGTCCAGGTGGGTGAGCAGGATGTGGCGCACGTCCGCTGCCTGAAAGCCCAGCTTGCGCAGTTGCGCAACCGCCGTGCGTGCCGGATCGAACTGGATATTGTTGAGCAACCGGAACATCCGGCTCAGCCGCGACGGATCGCCCACGTCACCTTCGCCAAAACCGGTATCGACCAGCACCAGGCCGTCGCGCTCGGTCTCCAGCAACAGGCAGTGACAGCACAGGTGAGCCCTGGGCCCTTTGCTGAAACCGTCGAACAGCGCGCCGCCAAAGGGGCACATGCAGCCGCAATCGAGATGATGGATCCTGATCATGGCCATGCCCATTGTGCCGAGCGCGCCGCCGTCCATAGCAAGGCGGCACGGCCAGGCGGCTGGTCAATGATGGACATGGGCACCGGTGGGGTCTTCGATCTGGAACACCTTGCCCTTCTGCCAGGCATCGGCACCGGGGAGCACCGCGGGTCGTTCGATGTCGGCGCGGTTCTGGCGTTTTTTCGCACTGTCGATGCCAAAGCGCCGGTCGCGCTCCTCGACCATGCGTGGATCCGCCTGGCCATCGGCGGTGAAGCCCATCATCAGCTGCGGCACGCCGAGTGGCAGGCTCTTCTTCTGATCGGTATGCCAGGTGTGCCAGGTCTTGCCGTAGGTGCGTACCAGCTTGCGCATCAGCGCATGCTCGGCGGTCTCGGGAATGCCGGGGGCCACCAGCTGGCCCGACTTCACCTCATGCACGTGGCTGTGCCAGAGCGTCTTTTCCTCTTCGGGCAGGGTCTTGAACAGCTGTTCGCTGATGATGTACTCGACGCCCATCAGCTTGGCGTCCTTGACGTTGCCGTCGTAGATCACGCACTGAATCAGTTCTTCGCTGAGCACGGAGCAGTAATGGTGGGCTTCCATCTGCGCGTCCTGCCTGCCGTTGTAGAAGTGGAAGCCGTCGAGGTAGGCGTTCAGCGCGGCGACGGGGGGATGGGATTGCAGCGCCGCGGCGCCCGCTTCCAGCAAACGGGTATCGGCTCTGGCCGGGGCGCCTTCGACGCCGACGTTGGAATGACTCTTGGTGGCGATGCAGCCGCTCAGCGGCACAATGGCCAAAAAGGGCAGCAGCGCCAGGCCCATTCGCGCGATCATGGTGATCTCCAAACATGCCTGAGCCCGGCATTCGCCAGGCTCAGGGCTGAAATTACTGGCGAGTCTGGCTTTGCAGCTCTTTGGCCATCTCCAGGTGATGCTCCAGCTTGGGCAGGGTTTTCTTGGCCCAGGCGCTGACTTCGGCATCATCCGAGGCTGCCGCCTTCTGGTACAGCTCGATGGCCTGTTCGTGGGCGACTACCTGGTTGTTCGCGTAGGCCTTGTCGAAATTCTCGCCGTCGCGTACCTGCAGAATCATGGCCTTGGCCTTGTTCATCAGCTCGGCGTCATCGGAGACCTGAAGGTTCTTCTTCTCGGCCAGTGCCTTGAGCTCATCGTTGGCACGAGTGTGATCATCGATCATGGTTTGGGCGAATTTCTTGACTTCGGCATGGCTGCCTTTCTCGAGTGCCAGCTTGCTGGTCTCGATTTCGGCGATGCCTTTGGCCGACGCTTCTTCGGCGAAGTCGTTGGCGCTGACCTTGTCGGCCGCCTGGGCAAGGCCGGCGAAGCCCAAGAGCAGGGCGGCGGTTGCGCTGATCAATACACCTGTGCGTTTCATGATGACTCCTTGATAAGTCGTGACCGCGGCTGTCGCCGCACTTTGCGGCAATGGCAGTGGCCCGCTGTCGATTGGCATGAATTGATAAAGGAAATGGGATTAACGAAGCGGTCTTTTATTCATCGGCAGACCGCTTCGTTAATTAGTCGAAGAAGGGAGGGTTGGATCCCTCCCGTTCTCCACGCTTATCGTCCGCCATGGCTGTTGGAGCCACCTTTACGACCGGCTTCGGATGCCTTTTCACGATCATTGGCAAAGTTGCCGCCAGAGCTCTGGCCGCCTTTCTTGCCGGCTTCGCTGGCTTTTTCACGATCGTTAGCGAAGTTGCCTGAATTGTTATTTCCGGTATTAGCCATTTCTCTATCCTCTCGGTATGGCCTGCCATCAGCGGCAGGTAAAAGTTCGAGAGAGCGGTGATGCGGAATGTTCGAATAAAAAAGTGCTGATGGCGATGAATGGTAAAAGTGATGGTGTTGTGATAGTGAGCTGTATAAGGATTGTATATGAAGTGCGCTGCTCCGCTTGCTGTCATTGTGCCGCTGCTTGACTCGTCGTTAAAACTTTTATGTGTCGAACGCGAGCGCCTCTAGAGAGTCAGCATTGTTGTGCTTGGCATGTTGTTATTTCCATGGCATTAAATTCGTCGCAGCCTTGTGCGGACTTTACGCAAGGCCGACTTGATAGCGAGGCATCACCATGAAAGAGCAGATATTTCTGATCAATTACATATGCGATAACCAGCCGATGCATCTGGAAGTATCATCCGACGCCGAGACCATGACGGTGGAGCAGGCGCAACAGCACGTGCAGAACGAGGGCGCCAAGGGGCGCATCACCGACGTGCAGGTCAGCAAGATCACCCGTACCCACGAGCCAGGCACCACGCCCGGTCACCACCAGCAGCCTTGAGCACCGAGCTTGAGCCGCAATGCAGGAAGCCGGCGCATGCGCCGGCTTCCTGCAAGATCTCGCGGACCCTATCGAATGCCTAGCGCTTGGCCTCCAGGCCAGGCGTGTCGGAGCGATCCAGAAAGGCCTGGCTCAATTCCGGCAGGTGTTCGCGCAGCCATTCGGCCATGGCGATTTCCTGCTGCAGGATGGTTTCGCAGTCCTGCTGGGTCTGGGTATCACCCACGGCCTTGGCGGCCGTGATCAATACCGTGTAAGAGGCGATTTCCAGGGTCTCGAAGACATAACCCGACATGGCCCCTTTGACGACCTCGTCGCTCATGACCATGCCACCCATGGCCTGGCCGAACGCCATCAGCTTGCCGCTGAAATCCTTCAAGGTGGAGGGCTCGCTACCGAGGCGAGTCAATGCCCGTTCCAGGGCCTCGCGCTGGCCCACCGTTTCTTCGATATGTTTTTCGATGCGCGTGCGCAACTTCGGATAATTATGCAGGCGCTCTTTTTGTGCTGTCAGCATCTGCTCCGCTTGTTGTTCCATGGCATGGGCATCGCGTAGCCAGCTCACCAGGTTTTCGCGTTTCGTGGTCATGATCGGATCTCGCGGTTATAGACAAGTACTGTTCCGAGGCGGCACCCGTTGTGCAGGTTCATTACTTTTCGCCAGCGGTATTGAACGAAACGCTATCAAGCGAAACGGCAAGGCGCAGGCAGGCTGGAAGTTGCCGTTTCGCTTAATAGGAATTGCCGTTTCGCTTAATTGTAAAGTTTGTTTTTGCTTGAACTCGATGCGCACTTTCGCATTCGGTATTACATGCCCGATGAGGGCGAGGAGCTGAACCATGAAGGGAATGATTACCGGTGAGGAGAACAGTCCATGTTCGTACATAACAAGCGATTGCAATACACGGTAAGAGTTGCCGGCCCCAATCCGGGCCTGGCAAATTTGCTGCTCGAACAATTCGGCGGCCCTCAGGGCGAACTGGCTGCAGCCATGCGTTATTTCACCCAAGGCCTGGCCGAAGACGATGCAGGCCGCAAGGATCTGCTGCTGGACATCGCCACCGAAGAACTCAGCCACCTGGAAATCATCGGTTCGATCGTCGGCATGCTCAACAAGGGTGCCAAGGGTGATCTGGCCGAGGCCGTGGAAGAGGAGGCGGCGCTGTACCGCTCGCTGACCGAGGGCGGCAACGACTCGCACATCACCTCGCTGCTGTACGGCGGTGGCCCGGCGCTGACCAATTCCGCCGGGGTGCCCTGGACAGCGGCCTACATCGACACCATCGGCGAGCCGACGGCGGATTTCCGTTCCAATATCGCCGCCGAAGCCCGGGCCAAGATCGTCTACGAGCGGCTGATCAACGTGACCGATGACCCGGGCATCAAGGATGCGCTGGCGTTCCTGATGACCCGTGAGCTGGCGCACCAGAAGTCCTTCGAGAAGGCGCTGCATGCCATCCAGCCGAACTTCCCGCAAGGCAAGCTGCCGGGCGTGCCGGAGTTCACCAGTGTGTACTTCAACATGTCCCAGGGTGACGAGGATCGCCGTGGGCCGTGGAACGAGGGTGATCAGTGGGAGTTCGTCGCCGATCCGCAACCGGCGGTCGATGGTGGCGATGGCACCGCCCAGGTCATGCTGCCGGCCAAGCAGGCTGAAACCCTGCTGCAGATGGCCAAGCGCACCGCTTCGGATCCGACGCTGGATTCGATCACCGGTGCTGACCTCGGCTCGGGCGCAGCGCGCAAACCCGAGTAAGGGCCGGCCTCACTGCCGGAGGGCAGGGCCACAGCCAGGCGAGCGATGCTCGGCCTGGCTTTTTTGTGCCTGATCCTGCGCGAGGCGCCGGCTGCATGGCGGTGACCGCTGATCCTTCAGGTTGAATCTTTTCTCGTCCGGCCTTCTCCCAATTTCATAAGGCCATGACGCGTCGCTCGCGCGGCCATTCCAAGAATCGATCGAGCGCCGCCTCGTTTCACCGGTGCTCCTGAACTGCCCACGCAAGGCTCCGACCATGACGACTTTGATGCCGATCTTCACCACGTCCAGCCAAAGCTGCAATTTCCTTCAGGCCGGTCCCGCTCGCACGCTGTACGAGCGTCTTTTGCAACCCGAGCTGGACGAGGGCGCGCTGAACGAGGCGCGCAGCTTCCTGGACGGCCAGCTGGCCAAGGCCCAGGCGTTGCCTTGCGACGTGCCTGAGCAGCCCGAAGCGCTGCTGGACTGGATGCGTAGTGCCGCGCTGCGCACCACCGAGGCCTATGGGCAGTACCTGCAGGAGCGGCGCCAGGGTGCGCCACGGCGGTACTTCCACGATCGCGCCCATGCCCTGTATTTCCTGCGTCACGTCGCGCCCACCAAGCTGGTGGATGGGGCCTGGCTGTACGGGTTGCTCCGGCATTGGCAGGAGCTGCGCCTGCGTCCTCTGCTGCGTACCTACCTCGAAGAACTGGGCGACGGCGTTCCGGCCATGAACCACGTGGTGCTCTACAAGCAACTGCTGGCTCAGCATGGCTGTGACGAACTGGCCGAACTGGAAGACGAGCACTTTCTGCAGGGTGCCCAGCAACTGGCGCTGGGGCATCTGGCCGATGATTACCTGCCCGAGGTGATCGGCTACAACCTGGGCTACGAACAGCTGCCGTTGCACCTGCTGATCACCAGCTACGAGCTCACCGAGCTGGATGTCGATCCCTATTACTTCCAGTTGCACGTGACCATCGACAATGCCAGTACCGGCCATGCCCAGAAAGCCGTGCAGGCGGTGCTGGAAAACCTGCCGGTGGTTGGCGATCGGGATGCGTTCTACCGCCGCGTGATACGTGGCTACCAGCTCAACGACCTGGGCATCGGCTCTACCGCGGTGATCGCCGCCTTCGATCTCGAAGACGAGGTGTGCGCCATGCTCGAGCGCAAGCGCGAGGTGGCCACCCAGGTGCACTCCGATTACTGCCGAATCGAAGGGCGCACCGTCAATGAATGGCTCAGCGAGCCCGGTCAGGTGCGTGCCTTTCTCGAAGCCCTGCAGAAGCGTGGTTGGATCCGCCGCGACGAGGACCCGCAGAACAGTCGCTTCTGGCAGCTGGTACAGGGCGATCGAGCCGCCATGTTCGGTGTGTTCAGCAGCTATGAGCTGCAGTTGCTGCATGACTGGATCGCCGGTAGCTGGGCGCCAGCGCGCACCCGTGGTCGTCCACGTCGCCGTCCGGCAGCGGCGGGCGGCGAACAGGCCATGGGCCTGGACGACGAAGCCCAGGCGCTGCATGCGGCACTGCGCGGCATGCCGGCTCAACAGCAGGCCAGCAAGCTGATCGAGCTGATGTCGCCCGCCAGCCATTTCACGCCGGCAGGGCTGCTGGCCACGCGCCTGTTCAACGCCTATCTCCAATAATCAGATCCGGGGCATCGATGCACAGCGAGCAAAACACCCTACAACAGCAGGCGCTATTGAGCCTTGGCCAGACTCTCGAGCAGAAGGGCTATCGATTTATCACCGGTACGCCGTTGACCCACGAACGGGTCAACGGCCGCCCGGAAAACCGGCAGGCCCATGACCTGGCCGGCGTATTCGGCTGGAGCCGACCGTTCCAGGCACAGGTGGTGGGGGACGAGCTGCTCGAGTTGATGCGTGCCGGTGGCGTGCTGCAGCAACAGGGCGCGCAGCTGTCCAGCGCGGTGCGCTGGTCCAGCCTGGGAGGCAAGCTGTTTGTGCACTCCCGCTACCCGACCGTGCAGGCCGACGCCGTGTTCTTCGGGCCCGACACCTACCGATTCGTGCGCGCCATCGATGCCTTTCTCGGTATGCCGTCGACTGCAGTGGTGTCGCGGGCAGTGGATATCTGCTGTGGCGCCGGGCCGGGTGCCCTGTGCATCGCCCAGGCGCGACCGGCTGCCCAGGTGCTGGCGGTGGATATCAATCCCCGGGCACTGGAATTCACCCGTATCAACGCGGCGCTGGCCGGGGCGAGCAACGTTGAGGCGCGTTACAGCGACCTGCTGAAAAACGTCGACGGCGAGTTCGATCTGATCGTCGCCAACCCACCCTACATGCTCGATGCCGACAGCCGGGCCTACCGCGATGGTGGCGGTGAGCTGGGGGCCGGGCTCTCCGAAGCCATCGTCGAGGCGGCGCTCGGCCGCCTGGCCCCCGGTGGCAGCCTGCTGCTGTATACGGGCGTGGCGATGACCGCGGCCGGGGATCCGTTTCTGGCCTACGTCGAACGCACCCTGGGCGATCCGGCACTGGCCTGGCGGTACGAGGAGATGGACCCGGACGTGTTCGGCGAGGAATTGCTCAAGCCCGGCTATGAGCAGGTCGAACGCATCGCCGCGGTGGTGCTGACCGTTACCCGCACGGCAGGGTGACGCCATGAGGCTGAGGGGGTGCCCTCAGCGCTCGGTCTTCAGGCGGTTTCGATAAAGCGGCGAATGCGCTGCGCCGCTTCCACGCACTCCGCCAACGGTGCGACCAGTGCCATGCGTACCCGCCCGGCGCCCGGGTTGAAACCCTCCACATCGCGGGACAGGTAGGAGCCCGGCACCACGGTGACATGTTCCCTGGCGAACAATGCCCGGGTGAACTCGGCATCATCGCCTGGCGTCCTGGCCCACAGGTAGAAGCCGCCGTCCGGGCGTTGCACGTCCATCACGTCCTGGAGAATCGCCAGCACGGCGTCGAACTTCTCGCGGTACAGGTCGCGGTTGGCGCGTACGTGCTCTTCGTCCTGCCAGGCGGCGATGCTGGCCAGCTGGGTCTGAACCGGCATGGCGCAGCCGTGGTAGGTGCGGTACAGCAGGAAGGCCTTGAGAATCTCCGCATCACCGGCCACGAACCCCGAGCGCAGCCCGGGCAGGTTGGAACGCTTGGACAGGCTGTGGAACACCACGCAGCGCTTGAAGTCGCTGCGGCCCAGCTCGGCGCAGGCGGTCAGCAGGCCGGGCGGCGGGTTTTCCTCGTCGAAGTACAGCTCGCTGTAGCACTCGTCGGCGGCGATCACGAAGTCGTACTGGTCGGCCAGGGTGATCAGCTTCTTGAGGGTGTCCAGCGGGATCAGGGCGCCGGTCGGGTTGCCGGGCGAACACAGGAAGAGGATCTGGCAGCGCTGCCATACCTCGGCTGCTACCGCGTCGAAATCCGGATTGAAGCCGTGTTCGGCCAGGCACGGCAGGTAGTGGGGCTGGGTGCCGGCGAGCAGGGCTGCGCCTTCATAGATCTGATAGAACGGATTGGGGCTGACCACCAGGCCATCGACGTCGCGCTGTGCCACGGTCTGGGTGAAGGCGAACAATGCCTCTCGGGTGCCGTTGACCGGCAGCACATGGCGCGCAGCGTCCAGCCAGCCGGCCGGCACCCTGAAGCGCCGTGCGCACCAGGTGGCGATGGCCTCGCGCAACGCCGGGATGCCCTGGGTGGTGGGGTAGACGGCCATCTGGTCGAGGTTGTCGGTCAGTGCCTGGGCCACGAAGGCCGGCGAGCGGTGCTTGGGTTCGCCGATCGACAGGGCGATGGGCGAGCGATCCGCCGCCGGGGTGACGCCGGCGAGCAGGGCACGCAGTTTTTCGAAAGGGTAGGGCTGCAGCTGGGCGAGGGCGTGGTTCATGATGATCCGACGGGTCCTTTGTGGGGCGACGACAAAGTTGTCGACACTAGCACGTGGGCCGTCTCAGGAAAATTGCTTATCGGCGCTGACCAATATTGCCCCGCGCTGGGGGGCATCGCCTGGCTACCAAAAGCGTCGCGAATGCCTGCGACAGGAGGCCGTAGCGCCCTCTGGAAAAGCGCTTTTTCCGTCGTCATTTATCTGGCTGACGTGTTGGTCAGATTTTTCGAAAGCGCCCCTAAAGCCGCATCGCTTTGGGTCGATAGCCTGAAGGTAATCCTCCCGGCATCCCTTTAAGCGAGAGCTCCTTCATGCGCACCCTCAAATTCAGCCACAAGATCATGCTGGCTGCTTCCCTGGTGGTCATTGCGGCCTTCGCGTCCTTCGCGCTGTACAACGACTACCTGCAGCGCACGTCGATTCGCGACAACCTGGCCAACTACCTCAATGATGTCGGCCAGGTTTCCACGGGCAACATCCAGCACTGGCTTTCCGGGCGCATGCAACTGCTCGACAACCTGGCCGAAGCGGTGCAGGACGACAGCGCACCGGCACCGCTGGCCAGAAACCTGCAGCACCGCAGCATCGCCTCTGCCTTCCTGTACGCCTACTACGGCCAGAACGACGGTACCTATACCCAGTTTCCGCCGAGCGAGCTGCCGGCCGGCTACGATCCGCGGCAGCGTCCCTGGTACAAGAGTGCCGCGGGCAGCAGCGGCCCGGGCCTGACCGAGCCCTACCTGGCGGCCGACCCGCGTGACGGCCTGCTGATCACCATCACCCGGCCGGTCAGCGTCGGCGGCACCCTGCAGGGCGTGGTCGGCGGCGACCTCAAGCTGCAGACCATCGACGACATCCTCAATTCCTTCGACCTGGGTGGCATGGGCTATGCCTTCCTGGTCGACGACAAGGGCACGATGCTGGTGCACCCGGACAAGAGCCTGGTGCTCAAGAAGCTGCCGGAGCTCTACCCCGAGGCCACGCCGCGCCTGGAATCCGGTCTGCAGAACACCATCGGCATCGATGGCAGTGCGCGCATCGTCACCTTCCTGCCGGTGCAGGGCCTGGCCGGCGTGCGTTGGTACGTCGGCCTGTCGGTCGACGAGGGCAAGGCGTTCGCGGCGTTGCGCGAATTCCGTATTTCGGCGCTGACCTCCACGGTCATCGGGGTGATCGCCATCCTGCTGCTGCTCGGTGCGCTGATTCGCATCCTGCTGCGCCCATTGCACGTGATGAGCGATGCCATGAGTGGCATCGCCGAAGGCGAGGGCGACCTGACCCAGCGTCTGAAGATCGACTCCGGCGACGAATTCGGCGAACTGGCCGGGGCCTTCAACCGCTTCGTCGAGCGTATCCACGAGTCGATTCGCGAAGTGGCTTCGACCACCCGCGAAGTGCATGCCCGGGTCAGCACCGTGGTGCAGGCCTCCAATGCCTCCATGGGCAACTCCAGCGAGCAGGCGGCGCGCACCGACAGCGTCGCCGCGGCGATCAACGAGCTGGGCGCCGCTGCCCAGGAGATCGCCCGCAACGCCGCCGATGCATCGATTCAGGCCAGCGAGGCGCGCCGCGATGCCGAGGAAGGTCAGGGCATGGTCGAGCGCACCCTGGGCTCGATGGGTGACCTGTCGGACAAGATCCAGGCCTCGGGCAACCACATCGAATTGCTGAGCGAGAAGAGCAACGATATCGGCCAGATCCTCGACGTCATCAAGGGCATCTCCGAGCAGACCAACCTGCTCGCCCTCAACGCCGCCATCGAGGCGGCGCGTGCCGGCGAGGCGGGTCGCGGTTTCGCGGTGGTGGCCGACGAAGTGCGCAACCTGGCCCAGCGCACCCAGAGCTCGGCCCAGGAAATCCAGCAGATGATCGAACAGCTGCAGTCGGGGGCACGCGATGCCGTGACGACCATGAGCGAGAGTCGCCGCTTCAGCGACGACAGCGTGCGCATCGGTGGTCAGGCCGGCGAGAACCTGCGTGGCGTGACCCGCCGCATCGGCGAGATCGACGGCATGAACCAGTCCGTGGCCACCGCCACCGAGGAGCAGACCTCGGTGATCGAGAGCCTGAACATGGACATCACCGAGATCAACACCCTGAACCAGGACGGTGTGCGCAACCTGCAGGCCAGCCTGAGCGCCTGTACCGAGCTGGATCAGCAGGTCGGGCGGCTCAAGCAACTGGTGGACAGCTTCCGGATCTGACCCCTGCAGCGCGGGCCCCGAATGGGGCCCGCGCTGCATTCAGATGCTGATCTGTGTCGGGCTGGGGCTGCTGGCCGACAGCTTGGTGATGATGGTCTGCTGCAGGCGCGCGCACAGCTCGGGGTCGGACAGCGGCTGGTTGTTGGCATCGGTGACGAAGAACACGTCCTCCACCCGCTCGCCCAGGGTGGCGATCTTGGCGTTCTGCACCGACAGGTCGAAATCCAGGAAGATACGCCCGATCTTGGCCAGCAGGCCCGGTCGATCCGGCGCCGTGAGCTCGACCACGGTCACCGGCCGCTGGGCATCGTTGTGGATGGTCACCTGGGGCGCGAAGGCGAAGTGCTTGAGCTGGCGCGGCACGCGGCGCTGGATGATGCTGGGGTACTCGTCCGGGTGCATCAGGGTGTCGACCAGGCTCTGGCGGATCTGCCGGATGCGCGCCGGGTTGTCACCGATCGAGCCGCCTTCGGCTTCCAGCACGATATAGGTGTCGAGGGTGAACTGGCTGGTTGAGGTGAGAATCCGCGCATCGTGGATGTTCAGGTTCAGCTGCGCCATGGCCGCCACCGTCACCGCGAAGAAGTCGTGCTGGTCCGGCGCGTAGATGAAGATCTGCGTGCCGCCCTCGAATTCGCGCTGGGTGGTTTCCTTGATCAGCACCAGCGGGCCGCCGTCATCCGGGTGCTGGAGGATCGCATTGGTGTGCCAGGCGACGTCCTCGGCGCTGTGGCGCAGGAAGTAGTCGTCGCCCAGCTGCGACCACAGCTGCTCGACGTCATCCGGGTCGGTGCCGCCGTTGACCAGGGTATCGAGCGCGGCGCCCTGGGTCAGGCGAATCTGTTCCTCGCGCTCCACCGGGTTTTCCAGGCCGCGCTGCAGCGCCCGCTTGGTCTCGGTGTAGAGTTGGCGCATCAGGCTGGCACGCCAGGAATTCCACAGCGTCGGGTTGGTGGCGTTGATGTCGGCCACGGTCAGCACGTAGAGGTAATCCAGGTGCGTCTGGTCGCCGACGAAGGCGGCGAAGTCGTTGATCACCTGCGGGTCGGACAGGTCCTTGCGCTGGGCGGTGGTCGACATCGCCAGGTGGTTCTGCACCAGCCAGACGATCAGCCCGGTGTCCCAGGCGGGCAGGTGGTGGCGATGGCCGAAGGCTTCGGCGTCCAGGGCGCCGAGTTCCGAGTGGTCGCCGCCGCGGCCCTTGCCGATGTCGTGGTACAGCCCGGCCAGGTAGATCAGCTCGGGCTTGGGCAGTTTGTCGATGAGCTTGCTGGCCAGCGGAAACTTTTCCGCCAGTTCCGGCCACTTGAACTTGCGCAGGTGCTTGATCAGATTGAGGGTGTGGGCGTCGACCGTGTAGATGTGGAACAGGTCGTGCTGCATCTGCCCGACGATATGGCCGAACTCCGGCAGGTAGCGGCCGAGGATGCCGTAACGGTTCATGCGCCGCAGGTTGCGATGGATGCCCTGTTCGCACTTGAACAGCTCGATGAACAGGCTGGTGTTGCGAATGTCGCGGCGGAACTCGTCGTCGATCAGGTAACGGTGGTCACGCAGCAGGCGGATGGTGTCGGCGCACACGCCATTGAGCTCGGGGTGCTGGGCCATCAGCACGAAGATCTCGAGGATGGCGAACGGCGTGCGCTTGAAGACGTTGGTGTGGGTCACCTCGATGTAGCCGTCACGTACCTGGAAACGGCTGTTCAGTGGCTTGGCCGGCGTGCTGTCGCCGGCGCGGAGGATTTCTTCCTCGAAGTGCTGGTTGATCAGGTCGCTCAGCTCGGCGATGGCCATCACCACGCGGTAGTACTTCTGCATGAAGCGCTCGATGGTGCGCTTGGTATCGCTCTCGTGGTAACCGAGCAGCTCGGCGACCTTGCTCTGGTGGTCGAACAGCAGCCGGTCCTCGGCGCGCCCGGCGAGCATGTGCAGGGCGTAGCGCACCTTCCAGAGAAACTCCTGGGACGAGGCGAGCAGGGCGTATTCGCTTTCCAGCAGAAAGCCCTGGCCGACCATGGCGTGCAGGTTCAGGGTGCCGAAATGCCGGCGCGCCACCCACAGGATGGTCTGGATGTCGCGCAGCCCACCGGGCGAGCCCTTGACGTTGGGCTCCAGGTTGTACTCGGTGTCGTTGTACTTGGCGTGGCGGGCCTTCTGTTCGTCACGCTTGGCCAGGTAGAACGCCTTGCTCGGCCACATGTGGGCGGTGGCGGTCACTTCCTGCATGCGCTCGCGCAGGTGCTCGGGGCCGGCGATGGTGCGGCTTTCCATCAGGTTGGTGATGACGGTCAGGTCGGCGCGCGCCTGTTCGCCGCACTCGGCCACCGAGCGCACGCTCTGGCCGACCTCCAGGCCGATGTCCCAGAGCAGGGTGAGAAAGCCCTCGATGGGCTCGCGGAAGGTTTCTTGGTCGTCGCCGCCCAGCAGGATCAGCAGGTCGATGTCGGAATAGGGGTGCAGTTCGCCGCGGCCATAGCCGCCCACCGCCAGCAGGGCGATTTCCGCCTCGCGGCTCCAGGTGAAGCGGTTCCAGGCTTCGAGCAGGATCTGGTCGGTGAAGCGTGCGCGGTCCTCGACCAGGCGGCGCACGTCGCGGTTGTCGCGAAAGCGCGCATCGAGCACCTCGTGGGCGCGGCGGATGGCTTTCTTGAAGGCGCCGATGGGGCTGGACTTGAGTGCCAGTTCCGCCTGGAACTGGCCGCGATCGAACAACTCGGCGTCTAGCAGCGACATGCGGCGGCCTTCCTTCATCTATAGGTGGGTGCTCGTATCAGGCCGAGGTGCGGGCGATGGTGTCGTCGCTGCGCAGGGTAAAGATCTCGTAGCCGTCTGCGGTGACCAGCAAGGTGTGCTCCCATTGGGCGGACAACTTGCGATCCTTGGTGATCGCGGTCCAGCCGTCGCCCAGCACGCGGGTTTCCGGGCGGCCCTGGTTGATCATCGGCTCGATGGTGAAGGTCATGCCTTGCTGGAGCTCCATGCCGGTGCCGGCGCGGCCGTAGTGCAGCACCTGCGGATCCTCGTGAAACACCGAGCCGATGCCGTGGCCGCAGAACTCGCGTACCACCGAGAAGCCGTTCTTCTCGGCGTGCTTCTGGATCACTTCGCCGATATCGCCGAGGCGCGCGCCGGGGCGAACCACTTCGATACCTTTATAAAGGCATTCCTGGGTGACACGCGACAGGCGCTCGGCCCACTCCGGCACCTTGCCGACGTGAAACATGCGGCTGGTGTCGCCGTAGTAGCCGTCCTTGATCACGGTGATGTCGATGTTCATCACATCACCTTCCTTGAGCGGCTTGTCGTTGGGGATGCCGTGGCACACCACATGGTTGAGCGAGGTGCAGATGGATTTCGGAAAACCCGGGCGGCCCGGCGCCGCACCGTAGTTGAGCGGGGCGGGGATGGCCTTCTGCACGTCGACGATATAGTTGTGGCAGATGGTATTGAGTTCGTCCGTGGTGACGCCGGGTTTGACGTGCTCGGCGATCATCTCCAGCACGTCGGCGGCCAGGCGACCGGCGATGCGCATTTTCTCGATTTCGTCGGGCGTCTTCAGGGTGACGGTCATGGTGATCTCGGTAGCTCTGTAAAGGACGCCATTCTAAGCTGCAGGCCACAAGCTGCAAGCTACAAGTACGAGCAGGGCGCCGATCTTGAGCTAGGCTCGAGTGGTTCAGGGAGTCAGCCACTCGGCTTATGGCTTGCTGCTTGTAGCTTACGGCTGCTTCCTGTGGTATAAAACGCGCCGCTTTACGGGGTAGACCCCGAAAGCCTAACCCCACACACGTATCGACACGATTTCCTGGGTGCCCGCAAGGGTTGGGAATTGGGATGCGTGGAGGCCTAACCCGACTTATCAAGGAACTATCATGTCCCAAGTCAATATGCGCGATATGCTGAAGGCCGGTGTGCACTTCGGCCACCAGACCCGTTACTGGAACCCGAAAATGGGCAAGTACATTTTCGGCGCGCGCAACAAGATTCACATCATCAACCTGGAAAAGACCCTGCCGATGTTCAACGACGCCCTGTCGTTCGTTGAAAAGCTGGCTGCTGGCAAGAACAAGATCCTGTTCGTCGGCACCAAGCGTTCCGCTGGCAAGATCGTTCGCGAAGAAGCAGCTCGTTGCGGCTCGCCGTTCGTCGATCATCGCTGGTTGGGCGGCATGCTCACCAACTACAAGACCATCCGTGCCTCGATCAAGCGTCTGCGCGATCTGGAAGTACAGTCCCAGGACGGTACCTTCAGCAAGCTGACCAAGAAAGAAGCCCTGATGCGCACCCGTGATCTGGAAAAACTGGATCGCAGCCTGGGCGGTATCAAGGACATGGGCGGCCTGCCGGACGCACTGTTCGTCATCGACGTCGATCACGAGCGCATCGCGATCACCGAAGCCAACAAGCTGGGCATCCCGGTCATCGGCGTTGTCGATACCAACAGCAGCCCGGAAGGCGTTGACTACATCATCCCGGGTAACGACGACGCCATCCGCGCCATCCAGCTGTACATGGGTGCCATGGCCGACGCTGTGATCCGTGGTCGCAGCAACACCGGCGGCGCTACCGAAGAGTTCGTCGAAGAAGCACCGGCCGCAGAAGCTGCCGAAGGCTAAGCGGTAACGCAGAGCATCTCGTGTTATGCGCTGCGCAAAAAGGGGGCTAGGCCCCCTTTTTGTCACTCACAGATTTGATCGCCCGCCCTGCGGGTGATGGTTGAAGACCTACCAAGAGGATTTTCAAGATGGCAGAGATTACTGCAGCACTGGTCAAGGAACTGCGCGAGCGTACCGGCCAAGGCATGATGGAGTGCAAGAAGGCCCTGGTTGCCGCTGGTGGCGACATCGAGAAAGCGATCGATGACATGCGCGCTTCGGGCGCCATCAAGGCCGCCAAGAAGGCTGGCAACATCGCTGCCGAAGGTTCCATCGCCGTTCGCGTCGAAGGCAACCGTGGCCTGATCATCGAAGTCAACTCGCAGACCGACTTCCTGGCTCTGCAGGACGACTTCAAGGCCTTCGTCAAGGAAAGCCTGGACGAAGCCTTCGAGAAGAACCTGAGCGAAGCCGCTCCGCTGATCGCCTCGCGCGAATCCGCTCGTGAAGCGCTGGTTGCCAAGTGCGGCGAGAACGTCAACATCCGTCGTCTGACCGCCGTTTCCGGTGACACCGTTGGTGCTTACCTGCACGGCCACCGCATCGGTGTTCTGGTGGTCCTCAAGGGCGGTAACGACGAGCTGGCCAAGCACGTCGCCATGCACGTGGCGGCGTCCAACCCGGCCGTTGTTTCCCCGGACCAGGTTTCCGAGGAACTGGTTGCCAAGGAAAAGGAAATCTTCCTGCAGCTCAACGCCGAGAAGATCGCCGGCAAGCCGGAAAACATCGTCGAGAACATGGTCAAGGGCCGTATCGCCAAGTTCCTGGCCGAAGCCAGCCTGGTCGAGCAAGCCTTCATCATGGATCCGGAAGTCAAGGTCGGTGACCTGGTGAAGAAAGCCGGTGCCGAAGTCGTTTCCTTCGTTCGTTACGAAGTGGGCGAGGGCATCGAGAAGGCCGAGACCGACTTCGCTGCCGAAGTTGCTGCTCAGGTTGCTGCCAGCAAGCAGTGATAACTGCTTAGCTAGCGCCCCAGAAGAGGCTGCCCGCTCACGCGCGCGGCCTCTTTTTCAAAGGGGATTTTTTTCGAAACGACGGTCGGTGCCGGTGGCACTCACGGTCGTGAGCGCTGTCGAAGCGCTCGATATGCGAGCCACTCGGTTCGCAGGTTTTTATTACGCCGCAGGAGAGAATGGTAATGGCTCAGCAGGTGAGTGGTCGTCAACCGCGCTACAAGCGCATTCTGCTCAAACTCAGCGGCGAGGCCCTGATGGGCTCGGAAGATTTCGGCATCGATCCCAAGGTGCTCGATCGCATGGCGCTGGAAGTCGGCCAGCTGGTCGGTATCGGCGTGCAGGTGGGGGTGGTGATTGGCGGTGGCAACCTGTTCCGGGGTGCCGCGCTCAGCGCCGCCGGCATGGATCGGGTCACCGGTGACCATATGGGCATGCTGGCCACGGTGATGAACGCCTTGGCCATGCGCGACGCCCTGGAGCGCTCGAACATCCCGGCGCTGGTCATGTCGGCCATCTCCATGGTCGGCGTCACCGACCACTACGATCGCCGCAAGGCCATGCGCCACCTGAAAACCGGTGAGGTGGTGATCTTCGCTGCTGGCACTGGCAACCCGTTCTTCACCACCGACTCGGCCGCCTGCTTGCGCGGTATCGAGATCGACGCCGATGTGGTGCTGAAGGCAACCAAGGTGGATGGTGTGTACACTGCCGATCCGTTCAAGGATCCGCATGCGGAAAAATTCGATCGCCTCACCTATGACGAGGTGCTCGATCGCAAGCTGGGCGTGATGGATCTGACGGCCATCTGCCTGTGCCGGGATCACAACATGCCGCTGCGTGTTTTCAATATGAACAAGCCGGGTGCCCTGCTCAATGTCGTGGTGGGCGGCGCCGAAGGTACTTTGGTCGAGGAAGGTAAAGAATGATCAACGAAATCAAGAAGGACGCCCAGGCCCGCATGCAGAAGAGCCTGGAATCGCTGGCTCACGCATTCAGCCGCATTCGTACCGGTCAGGCTCATCCCAGCATCCTCGGCGGCGTGATGGTGCCGTACTACGGCGCGGACACCCCGCTGAATCAGGTCGCCAGCGTGACCGTCAAGGATTCGCGCACCCTGCAGGTGGTGGCGTTCGAGCGCAGCATGCTGAGCGCGGTCGACAAGGCCATCCAGAGCTCCGGCCTGGGTTTCAACCCCACCAACCTGGGCGAGCTGCTGCTGGTCACCATGCCGGCGCTGACCGAAGAAACCCGTCGCGGTTTCACCAAGCAGGCCCGTGATGCTGCCGAAGACGCCCGTGTTGCCGTGCGCAACATCCGTCGCGACGCCATGAGCCAGCTCAAGGATCTGGTCAAGGAAAAGGAAATCAGCGAAGACGAAGAGCGTCGCGCTGCTGACGACGTACAGAAGCTGACCGACAAGTTCGTGGCCGAGATCGACGTCGCCGTGAAGCAGAAAGAAGCGGACCTGATGGCCGTCTGACGGCCAGGAAGTCGCCATGGACAATTGCAAAGTCGGTGCCGTGATGGCCGTTCCACGGCACGTGGCGATCATTATGGATGGTAACAACCGCTGGGCGCGCAAGCGCCTGTTGCCCGGTGTCGCCGGGCACAAGGCGGGCGTCGATGCGGTGCGCGCGGTGATTGAGGTCTGCGCCGATTCCGGCGTGGAAGTGCTGACCCTGTTCGCCTTCTCCAGCGAGAACTGGCAGCGCCCGGCCGACGAGGTCGGCGCGCTGATGGAGCTGTTCCTCAGCGCCTTGCGCCGCGAGGCACGCAAGCTCGACGAGAACGGCATCAGCCTGCGCATCATCGGCGACCGCTCGCGGTTCCATCCCGAATTGCAGGCCGCCATGCGCGAAGCCGAAGCGGCCACCGCCGGCGCGGCTGGCGAAAAGCGCTTCATCCTGCAGATCGCCGCCAACTACGGCGGTCAGTGGGATATCGCCCAGGCCGCCCAGCGCCTGGCGCGGGAAGTGCAGGGCGGCCATCTGCAGCCCGAGGACATCACCCCGCGCCTGCTGCAGGGCTGCCTGGCCACCGGTGAGCTGCCGCTGCCCGATCTGTGCATTCGCACCGGCGGCGAGCATCGGGTCAGCAATTTCCTGCTCTGGCAGATGGCCTACAGTGAACTGTACTTCTCCGACCTGCTGTGGCCGGACTTCAAGCACGACGCCATGCGCGCAGCGCTGGCGGATTTCGCCAAGCGCCAGCGGCGTTTTGGCAAAACCAGTGAACAAGTCGAAGCCGAGGCCCGCGCCTGATGCTCAAGCAACGAATCATTACGGCGCTGATCCTGCTGCCTATCGCCCTGGCAGGCTTCTTCCTGCTCGAAGGCGGCGCGTTCGCGCTGTTCATCGCCGTCGTGGTCGTGCTCGGTGCCTGGGAATGGGCACGCCTGGCGGGTCTTTCCGTGCAGCCGCTACGTATCGCCTACGGGGCGCTGGTGGCGGTGCTGCTTTATCTGCTTTACGTCGCCCCTGCCCTGGCGCCCTGGCTGCTGGCCGTGGGCGTGCTGTGGTGGGCGTTCGCGACCTTTCTGGTGCTCAACTACCCGGCTAGCAGCCGCTACTGGGGCGGCCTGCCGGGGCGCCTGGCGATCGGCCTGCTGATTCTGCTGCCGGCCTGGCAAGGGCTGGTGGTGATCAAGCAGTGGCAGCTGGCCAACTGGCTGATCCTGGCGGTGATGGCGCTGGTCTGGGTGGCGGATATCGGCGCCTACTTTTCCGGCAAGCGCTTCGGCAAGCGCAAGCTGGCACCGCGGGTCAGTCCCGGCAAGAGCTGGGAAGGCCTGGTCGGCGGGCTGCTGCTCAGCCTGCTGCTGACGGTGGTGGTGGGCTTGTATCGCGATTGGTCGTTCACCCAGTTTCTGCTGGCGCTGCCGGCCGCTGCGCTGGTGGTGCTGATTTCGGTGGTCGGCGACCTCACCGAAAGCATGTTCAAGCGCCAGTCCGGCATCAAGGACAGCAGCAACCTGCTGCCGGGGCATGGCGGCGTGCTCGACCGCATCGACAGCCTGACGGCGGCGGTTCCGGTGTTCGCCATGTTGCTGTGGCTGGCGGGCTGGGGCGCATTGTGAGCCAGGTTCAGCAGATCACCGTGCTGGGCGCTACCGGCTCGATCGGCCTGAGCACCCTTGACGTCATCGCCCGTCACCCGTCGCGCTACCAGGCATTCGCCCTGACCGCTTTCAGTCGTCTGGCCGAGCTGGAGGCGCTCTGCGTCATCCATCGTCCGCGTTTCGCCGTGGTTGCCGATGCCGCGGCAGCGGCCGATCTGCAGGTGCGCCTGCAGCAGGCCGGGCTCGATACCCGGGTGCTGTCCGGCGAGACCGGGTTGTGCGAGGTCGCCGCCCATGCCGAGGTGGATGCGGTGATGGCGGCCATCGTCGGCGCGGCAGGGCTCAAGCCGACCCTGGCCGCGGTCGAAGCCGGCAAGAAGGTGCTGCTGGCCAACAAGGAAGCCCTGGTGATGTCCGGCGCGCTGTTCATGCGCGCGGTGCGCCAGAGCGGCGCGGTGCTGCTGCCCATCGACAGCGAGCACAACGCGATCTTCCAGTGCCTGCCCCAGGATTACGCCCGTGGCCTGCAGCCGGTCGGCGTGCGGCGCATCCTGCTCACCGCCTCCGGCGGGCCGTTTCGTCAGGCCACGCCCGAGTCGCTGCATGCGGTAACGCCCGAGCAGGCCTGCGCCCACCCCAACTGGTCGATGGGCCGCAAGATCTCCGTGGACTCGGCCAGCATGATGAACAAGGGCCTGGAACTGATCGAGGCCTGCTGGCTGTTCGATGCGCGCCCGGAACAGGTGGAGGTGCTGATCCACCCGCAGAGCGTCATCCATTCCCTGGTCGATTACGTTGACGGCTCGGTGCTCGCCCAGCTGGGCAACCCCGACATGCGCACGCCCATCGCCCACGCCCTGGCCTGGCCGCAGCGCATCGACTCGGGTGTCGCGCCGCTGGATTTGCTTGCCGTGGCGCGCCTGGACTTCCAGGCCCCAGATGACGTTCGCTTTCCCTGCCTGCGCCTGGCGCGTGAGGCGGCGCAGGCCGGCGGCAGTGCGCCGGCGATGCTCAACGCCGCGAACGAAGTGGCGGTGGCGGCATTTCTCGAGCGGCGGATTCGCTTTACCGATATCGCGCGTATCATTGGCGGCGTTCTCGAGGCAGAGCCGGTCGTCGCGGTGGACTGTCTCGATGCCGTGCTCGAAGCCGACCGCCGCGCGCGGGAGCTGGCCGGGCAGTGGTTGAAGCGTGGAGAGGTGGCATGAGCGCACTCTATATGATCGTCGGCACCCTGATCGCCCTCGGGGTGCTGGTGACCTTTCATGAATACGGTCATTTCTGGGTCGCGCGTCGCTGTGGCGTCAAGGTGCTGCGCTTCTCCGTAGGCTTCGGCACGCCGCTGGTGCGCTGGCATGACCGCCAGGGTACCGAGTTCGTGATCGCCGCCATCCCGCTGGGTGGCTACGTGAAGATGCTCGACGAGCGCGAAGGCGACGTGCCGCCGGAGCTGGTCGAGCAGTCGTTCAATCGCAAGACCGTCAAGCAGCGTTTCGCCATCGTCGCCGCTGGGCCGGCTGCCAACTTCGCCCTGGCCCTGCTGTTCTTCTGGCTGGTGGCCATGCTCGGCAGCCAGCAGGTGCGGCCGGTCATCGGTGCCGTGGAGGCGGGCAGCCTGGCCCAGGTTGCCGGCCTGCAGGCGGGAGAGGAAATCGTTGCGGTCAACGGCAAGGCCACCACGGGTTGGTCGGCGGTCAATCTGCAACTGGTGCGCCGCCTCGGTGAAAGCGGCGAGCTGCTGATCACCACGCGCCACCCCGATGGCGGTGCGGATACGGCGCATCGCGTCGAACTGGACAACTGGCTGCGTGGCGCCAACGAGCCCGATCCGATCGCCTCGCTGGGCATTCGGCCGTGGCGGCCGAGCCTGGCGCCGGTGCTCGCCGAATTCGATCCGGAAGGTCCGGCCCAGGCCGCCGGCCTGCGCATCGGCGACCGCCTGCTGGCGCTGGATGGGCAAGCCCTGAGCGATTGGCAGGAGCTGGTCGACCGCGTGCGCGGGCTGCCGGGCAAGTCGGTCGCCATTGCCCTGGAGCGCGATGGTCAGCGTCTGGAAGTGCCCGTTACCCTGGCCTCGAAGGGCGAGGGTGAGGCGGCCACCGGCTACCTCGGCGCGGGCGTGGCGCCAGCGCAATGGCCGGCGCAGATGCTCCGCGAAATCAGCTACGGGCCGCTGGAGGCGGTCAGCGAAGCGGGCGCGCGAACCTGGACGATGAGCCTTCTGACCCTCGATTCACTGAAGAAAATGCTCTTCGGTGAGCTCTCGGTAAAAAACTTGAGCGGGCCGATAACCATTGCTAAAGTGGCGGGCGCTTCGGCCGAGTCCGGCCTTGGGGACTTTTTGAATTTCCTCGCCTACCTGAGTATCAGCCTGGGCGTTCTCAATCTGCTGCCCATTCCGGTTCTGGATGGCGGACATCTGCTTTATTACCTGGTCGAGTGGGTGCGAGGCCGCCCACTGTCCGAACGGGTGCAGGGTTGGGGGATGCAGATTGGTATCAGCCTGGTGATCGGGGTGATGCTGCTGGCTCTGGTCAACGACCTTGGTCGCCTGTGAGCTCAGCTGAATTATATATCTTTCGTCTCGCACGACTGATTTCTTATCGTTAGTTGGAATAAGAAAGGACTTCATGAAACGTCTGCTGCTACCTGCGGTTCTTTCCGCATTGATGATCGCCGAAGTTCACGCCGAGTCCTTCACCATCTCCGATATTCGCGTTAATGGCCTGCAGCGCGTCTCCGCGGGCAGCCTGTTTGGCGCACTGCCCCTGAACGTCGGCGAGTCGGCCGACGATCGTACGCTCACCGAAGCGACGCGCGAACTGTTCAAGACCGGTTTCTTCCAGGATATCCAGCTGGGCCGCGACGGCAACGTGCTGGTCATCACCGTGGTCGAGCGCCCGTCGATCTCCAGCATCGAGATCGAAGGCAACAAGGCCATCAGCAGCGACGATCTGCTCAAGGGTCTGAACCAGTCCGGCCTGGCCGAAGGCGAGATCTTCCAGCGTGCGACCCTGGAAGGCGTGCGTAACGAACTGCAGCGCCAGTACGTGGCCCAGGGGCGTTATTCAGCCGAGATCGACGCCGAAGTGATTCCCCAGCCGCGCAACCGCGTGGCGCTGAAGATCAACATCAACGAAGGCAGCGTGGCGGCCATTCAGCACATCAACGTGGTCGGCAACAAGGTTTTCGCCGATGAAGACCTGCAGGACCTGTTCGAGCTGAAGACCACCAACTGGTTGTCGTTCTTCCGCAACGACGACAAGTACGCCCGTGAAAAACTTTCCGGTGACCTGGAGCGTCTGCGCTCCTATTACCTGGACCGCGGCTACATCAACATGGATATCACCTCCACCCAGGTATCCATCACCCCGGACAAGAAGCACGTCTACATCACCGTCAATATCGACGAAGGCGAGAAATTCACCGTTCGTGACGTGAAACTGTCCGGCGACCTCAAGGTGCCGGAAGAAGAAGTCCGCGCGCTGCTGCTGGTCAAAGAGGGCCAGGTGTTCTCCCGCAAGGTGATGACCAGCACCAGCGAGCTGATCACCCGCCGCCTGGGCAACGAGGGCTATACCTTCGCCAACGTCAACGGCGTGCCCGAGCCGCACAACGATGACAACACCGTATCCATCACCTTCGTCGTCGATCCGGGCAAGCGTGCCTACGTCAACCGCATCAACTTCCGCGGCAACACCAAGACCGAAGACGAAGTGCTGCGTCGCGAGATGCGCCAGATGGAAGGCGGCTGGGCCTCGACCTACCTGATCGATCAGTCGAAGACGCGCCTGGAGCGTCTGGGCTTCTTCAAGGAAGTCAACGTCGAGACCCCGCAAGTACCGGGCACCGATGACCAGGTCGACGTCAACTACAGCGTCGAGGAGCAGGCCTCGGGTTCGATCACCGCGAGCGTGGGTTTCGCCCAGAACGCCGGTCTGATCCTGGGTGGTTCGATCACCCAGAACAACTTCCTGGGTAGCGGCAACCGCGTCAGCCTCGGCCTGACCCGCAGCGAATACCAGAGCCGCTACAACTTTTCCTTCACCGATCCGTACTGGACCGAAGACGGCGTGAGCCTGGGCTACAACGCCTTCTACCGCACCACCGACTACGACGAACTCGATGTCGATGTCTCCAGCTACTCGGTCGACAGCCTTGGCGCCGGCATCAACATCGGTTACCCGATCAGCGAGACCGCGCGACTGACCTACGGCCTGACCGTACAGCAGGACGAAATCAACACCGGGCGCTACACCGTCGACGAGATCTTCGACTTCACCCGTCAGGAAGGCGAGAAGTACGTCAACTTCAAGGCCTCCGTGGGCTGGTCCGAATCCACCCTCAACCGTGGCGTGCTGGCCAACCGCGGTCATTCCCAGAGCCTGGTGTTCGAAACCACCGTGCCGGGCAGTGACCTGTCGTTCTACAAGCTCGATTACCGTGGCCAGGTGTTCAAGCCGCTGACCGATACCTACACCATGCGTTTCCATACGCAGCTGGGTTACGGCGGCGCCTTCGGCTCGACCGAGAAGCTGCCGTTCTACGAGAACTACTACGCTGGCGGTTTCAACTCGGTACGTGGTTTCGAAGACAGCAGCCTGGGCCCGCGCAGTACGCCGAGCACCGGCAGCAACCCGGGCACGCTGCGTGACCCGGATCAGGATCCGCTGCCGTTCGGTGGTAACGTGCTGATCCAGGGGGGTGCCGAATTGCTGTTCCCGCTGCCATTCGTCAAGGATCAGCGTTCGTTGCGTACCGCGCTGTTCTGGGATGTGGGTAACGTCTTCGACACCGATTGCAGCACTGGCCAGAAGAACCGTGGCGACAGCTGCGACATCGATTTCGGCAACCTGGCCAGCTCGGTGGGTGTCGGCGTTACCTGGATCACCGCGCTCGGCCCGCTGAGCTTCAGCCTGGCGATGCCGGTCAAGAAGCCGGACGACGCCGATACCCAGGTATTCCAGTTCTCCCTCGGCCAGACGTTCTAAGCGTCTGCTCACGAATCACCAAGACAGTTTTTCTGCAGGAGTTGCACCGTGCGTAAGTTGACTCAATTGGTTCTGTTAAGCGTCACCCTGCTGGCCACTCCGGCCTTCGCGGAAATGAAGATCGCCGTGCTCAACTACCAGATGGCGCTGCTCGAGTCCGATGCGGCCAAGCGCTACGCGGTCGACGCCGAGAAGAAATTCGGCCCGCAGCTGAACAAGCTCAAGACCCTGGAAAGCGACGCCAAGCGCATTCAGGACCGCATCGTCAAAGACGGCGAGAAGATGCAGACCGCCGAACGTGAGCGTCTGGAACTGGACTTCAAGCAAAAGGCCCGTGACTTCCAGTTCCAGTCCAAGGAGCTGAACGAAGCCAAGGCGGTTGCCGATCGCGACATGCTCAAGAAGCTCAAGCCCAACCTGGACAAGGCGGTTGAAGAGGTCATCAAGAATGGCAACTTCGACCTGGTGCTCGAGCGCGGCGCGGTCATCGATGTCAAACCGCAGTTCGACATCACCCGCCAGGTCATCGAGCGCATGAACCAGATGCGTTGATGATGTCCACACCGGTATTCACCCTCGGCCAGTTGGCCGAACAGCTGGGCGCCACCTTGCGTGGCGCGGCTGATCAGACAGTCGACGGGCTGGCAACCTTGCAGGATGCCGGCCCGTCTCAGCTGACGTTCCTGTCCAATGCGCAGTACCGCAAGCATCTGGGCAGTTGCCAGGCGGCGGCCGTGCTGCTGACCGCCGCGGATGCGGAAGGCTTCGCCGGCAATGCGCTGATCGTCGCCAATCCGTACCTGGCCTATGCGTCGCTGTCCCATCTGTTCGATCGCAAGCCCAAGGCTACGCCGGGCGTTCATCCCACCGCCCTGGTGGCCGAGGATGCCCATGTCGACCCGAGCGCCGCGATTGGCCCTTACGCGGTCATTGAGGCGGGGGCGAAGATCGCGGCGGGGGTCACCGTCGGTGCCCATTGCGTGATCGGCGCGCGTTGCGAAATCGGCGAGGGCGGCTGGCTGGCGCCCCGGGTTACCCTGTACCACGACGTGCGTATCGGTAAGCGGGTGGTGATCCAGTCCGGTGCGGTGATCGGTGGCGAAGGCTTCGGCTTCGCCAACGAGAAGGGCGTCTGGCAGAAGATCGCCCAGATCGGTGGCGTGAGCATCGGTGACGATGTCGAAATCGGCGCCAATACCACCCTCGATCGCGGTGCCCTGTCCGATACGCGTATCGGCAACGGCGTGAAGCTGGATAACCAGATCATGATCGCGCACAACGTGCAGGTCGGCGACAACACGGCGATGGCCGCCTGCGTCGGGATTTCCGGCAGCACCTCGATCGGTAAGAACTGTATGATCGCCGGCGGCGTTGGCATGGTCGGCCATATCGATGTGTGTGACGGCGTATTCGTGACCGGCATGACCATGGTCACCCGCTCGATCACCGAGCCCGGTGCCTATTCGTCGGGTACCGCCATGCAACCTGCAGCCGAGTGGAAGAAAAGCGTGGCGCGCATCCGCCAGCTGGACGACATGGCCCGGCGTGTGAAGCAGCTGGAAAAACAGCTCGCTGCCGTGACCTCGAGCGGGAATGCCTCATCTGATGCCTGAGCCAATGGCTGGCTCTCTTCTTTTTATTACGGGCTTCTCTGGAAATGATGGAAATCAACGAAATTCGCGAGTACTTGCCGCACCGTTATCCGTTCCTGCTGGTGGATCGGGTCACGGATCTGGATCTTGAGGGCAAGTGCGTTCGTGCCTATAAGAATGTCAGCGTCAACGAGCCATTCTTCAACGGCCATTTCCCCGAGCACCCGATCATGCCCGGCGTCCTGATCATCGAGGCCATGGCCCAGGCCGCAGGTATCCTCGGCTTCAAGATGATGGACGTGAAGCCTGCCGATGGCACCCTCTACTACTTCGTCGGCTCCGATAAGCTACGCTTCCGTCAGCCTGTCGTGCCCGGTGACCAACTAATCCTCGAGGCCAGGTTCCTCAGCAGCAAGCGCAGCATCTGGAAGTTCGAATGCAAGGCCACGGTCGATGGCAAGGAAGTGTGCTCGGCCGAAATCATCTGTGCGGAACGCAAGTTATGAGTTTGATTGACCCTCGCGCCATCATCGATCCCAGCGCCAAGCTGGCAGACGACGTCGTCGTCGGCCCTTGGTCGATCATTGGGCCCGACGTAGAAATTGGCGAGGGCTGCGTGCTGGGTCCCAACGTGATCATCAAGGGCCCTACCCGAATCGGCAAGCACAACAAGATCTACCAGTTCGCCTCCCTGGGTGAAGACACCCCGGATCGCAAATACAAGGGCGAGCCTACGCGCCTGGTCATCGGTGATCACAACATCATCCGCGAAGGCGTGACCATGCACCGCGGCACCATTCAGGATCGTGACGAAACCACCATCGGTGATCACAATCTGATCATGGCCTATGCCCACATCGGTCACGACAGCGTGGTCGGCAACCACTGCATCCTGGTCAACAACGTGGCCCTGGCCGGGCACGTGCACATCGGCGACTGGGCGATCCTGTCCGGTTACACCCTGGTGCATCAGTTCTGCCACATCGGCGCGCATGCCTTTGCCGGCATGGGCGCGGCGATCGGCAAGGACGTTCCTGCCTACGTCACGGTATCCGGCAACCCGGCCGAAGCGCGCAGCATGAACTTCGAAGGCCTGCGCCGTCGGGGTTTCAGTGCCGAGTCGATGCAGGCGTTGCGCCGCGCCTACAAGATCGTCTACCGGCAGGGCTTCACCATCGAGGAAGCACTGGTCGAGCTGGAAGAAGTGGCGGCCCAGTTTGCCGAAGTGGCGGTGTTCCGCGATTCGATCCTGACCTCCAGCCGCGGCATCACCCGCTGAACCATGGCTGAGGTATTGCGTGTCGCGCTGGTTGCCGGCGAGGCATCCGGCGACATTCTCGGTGCGGGCCTGATGCAGGCGCTCAAGGTGCAGCACCCGAACGTCGAATTCATCGGTGTCGGCGGCCCGCGCATGCAGGCCGAAGGGCTGGTCAGCGATTTTCCCATGGAGCGCCTGGCGGTCATGGGCCTGGTCGAAGTGCTGGGCCGGCTGCCCGAATTGCTGTCGCGCCGCCGCCGGCTGATCGCCAGCCTGATCGAGCGCAAGCCCGACGTGTTCATCGGCATCGATGCGCCGGATTTCACCCTGGGCGTCGAACTCAAGTTGCGCCAGGCCGGCATTCGCACCGTGCACTACGTCAGCCCCTCGGTCTGGGCCTGGCGGCAGAAGCGCGTGCTGAAGATTCGCGATGCCTGCGACCTGATGCTTACCCTGTTTCCCTTCGAGGCGCAGTTCTACGAGGCGCACCAGGTGCCGGTGTGCTTCGTCGGCCATCCGCTGGCCGATGCCATCCCGCTGCAGGCCGATCGTGCGGCGGCGCGCGAGTTGCTTGGCCTGCCAGGCGATGCGCCGGTCGTCGCCTTGCTGCCGGGCAGTCGTGGTGGTGAAGTGGCGCGCCTTGGCAGCCTGTTTCTCGACGCTGCCGAGCGCCTGCGTTCGCTGCGCCCTGGCGTGCGTTTCGTGCTGCCCTGTGCCAGCCCGGAACGCCGCCAGCAACTCGAACAGATGCTCGGCGGCCGCGACCTGCCGCTGCAACTGCTCGATGGGCGCTCCCACGACGCCCTGGCCGCCTGCGATGCCGTGCTGATCGCCTCCGGTACCGCGACCCTCGAGGCGCTGTTGTACAAGCGGCCCATGGTGGTGGCCTACCGCGTCGCGCCGATGACCTTCAGCATTCTCAAGCGGCTGGTGAAAAGTCCCTACATCTCGCTGCCCAACCTGCTCGCCCAGCGGCTGTTGGTGCCCGAACTGATCCAGGACGCGGCCACCGCCGACGCGCTGGCGCAGACGGTAGCGCCGCTGCTGGTAGACGGCGAGGTGCAGACCGAAGGCTTCGACGCCATTCATCGCACCCTGCGCCGCGGTGCCTCCGAGCGCGCCGCCGCCGCGGTGCTCGACCTGCTGGGGCGCAACTGATGCAGCTGGGTCTGGATTTCGCCACCGTCGAGGAACTGGTTGCCGGCGTCGATGAAGTAGGCCGCGGGCCGCTCTGTGGCGCGGTGGTGACCGCGGCGGTGATTCTCGACCCGGCGCGGCCGATTATCGGGCTCAACGACTCCAAGAAGCTGACCGAGGCGCGCCGCGAGAAGCTGTTCGACGAAATCCGCGAAAAGGCGCTGGCCTGGTGCATCGCCCGGGCGGAAGTGGAAGAGATCGACCGCCTCAATATCCTGCACGCCACCATGCTGGCCATGCAGCGCGCGGTCGAGGGCCTCGGCGTGCAGCCGAAACTGGCGCTGATCGACGGCAACCGCTGCCCGAAACTCGCGGTGCCCAGCGCCCCGGTGATCGGCGGCGATGCCCAGGTACCGGCCATCGCTGCCGCCTCGATCCTCGCCAAGGTCAGCCGTGATCGCGAAATGCGCGAGCTGGACGCGCTCTACCCGGGCTACGGTCTCGCCCTGCACAAGGGCTATCCGACGCCCGTTCACCTCGAGGCCCTGACCCGTCTGGGCCCGACGGCCATCCATCGGCGTTCCTTTGCGCCGGTACGCCGCCTGCTGGAAGCCACCAGCGACAACTGAGCGTACTCAGGCCGCTGTCCATCCTTCCAGTTACGGTACAATCCGCGTTTTGTCGCTTTTCCTGCAGGGCTTCTTCATGGCTGTTTCCTTCGTTCATCTTCGCCTGCACACCGAATATTCGCTGGTCGACGGCCTGGTTCGCGTCAAGCCGCTGGTCAAGGCCGTGGCCGGGGCCGGCATGCCCGCCGTCGCGGTCACCGACATGAGCAACATGTGCTCGTTGGTGAAGTTCTACAAAGCCGCCATGGGGGCCGGGATCAAACCGATCTGCGGGGCCGATATCTGGCTGGCCAGCGCCTATGAAGACGGCCCGCTGACCCGCATGACCCTGCTGGCGATGAGCCCCAGGGGCTACCGCAACCTCACCGAGCTGGTGTCGCGCGGTTGGAGCGAAGGGCAGAGCAACGACCTGGTGATCATCCAGCGCGACTGGGTGAAGGAGGCCAGTGAAGGGCTGATCGCCCTGTCCGGCGCCAAGGAAGGCGAGATCGGCCACGCGCTGCTCGATGGCGAGCCGGCCAAGGCCGAAGCGTTGTTGCAGGAATGGCAGGCGGTGTTTCCCGAGCGTTTCTATCTGGAAGTGCAGCGCACCAGCCGGGTCAACGACGAGGAGCACCTGCACGCCGCCGTCGCCCTGGCCGACAGGACCGGCGCGCCGCTGGTGGCCACCAACGACGTGCGCTTTCTCAAGCAGAGCGATTTCGAAGCCCATGAAACCCGCGTGTGCATCGGTGAAGGCCGCATCCTCGACGACCCGCGCCGTCCGCGTATCTACTCCGATCAGCAGTACCTGAAATCGCCAGAGGAAATGGCCGAGCTGTTCAGCGACCTGCCCGACGCCCTGCAGAACACCGTCGAGATCGCCAAGCGCTGCAACATCGAGGTGCAGCTGGGCAAGTACTTCCTGCCGGACTTCCCGGTGCCGGAAGGCATGACCATCGACGAGTACTTCCGCAAGGTCTCGTTCGACGGCCTCGAGGAGCGCCTGGAAGTCCTGCTGCCCAAGGACACCCCGGATTACGACGCGAAGAAGCAGGTGTACATCGACCGGCTGAATTTCGAGCTGGATATCATCATCCAGATGGGCTTCCCCGGTTACTTCCTGATCGTCATGGACTTCATCCAGTGGGCCAAGAGCAACGGTGTGCCGGTGGGCCCAGGCCGTGGTTCAGGTGCCGGTTCCCTGGTGGCCTACGTGCAGAAGATCACCGACCTCGATCCGCTGGCCTACGACCTGCTGTTCGAGCGCTTCCTCAACCCCGAGCGGGTATCGATGCCCGACTTCGACGTCGACTTCTGCATGGACGGCCGCGACCGGGTCATCGACTACGTCGCCGAGAAGTACGGGCGTAATGCGGTGAGCCAGATCATCACCTTCGGCTCCATGGCGGCCAAGGCGGTGGTGCGCGACGTGGCGCGGGTGCAGGGCAAGTCCTACGGGTTGGCGGATCGCCTGTCGAAGATGATCCCCTTCGAGGTCGGCATGACCCTGGAAAAGGCCTACGAGATGGAGGAGCCGCTGCGCGACTTCCTCAAGGTTGACGAAGAGGCGGCCGAGATCTGGGACATGTCCCTCAAGCTCGAGGGCATCGTGCGCGGCACCGGCAAGCACGCCGGGGGCGTGGTGATCGCCCCGACCAAGCTGACCGACTTCGCGCCGATCGCCTGTGACGAGGAGGGCGCCGGCCTGGTGACCCAGTTCGACAAGGACGATGTGGAGCAGGCCGGCCTGGTGAAGTTCGACTTCCTCGGCTTGCGCACCCTGACCATCATCAAGTGGGCGCTGGAAACCATTCACCGCGACCAGCGCGCGGCCGGCGTGGCCGAAGAGGATCTGGTCAACGTCGACTTCATCCCACTGGACGACAAGAAAACCTACGACATGCTGCAGAGGGCCGAAACCACGGCGGTCTTCCAGCTCGAATCGCGCGGCATGAAGGAGCTGATCAAGAAGCTCAAGCCCGACTGCCTGGAAGACATGATCGCCCTGGTGGCGCTGTTCCGCCCCGGCCCGCTGCAGTCCGGCATGGTGGACGACTTCATCAACCGCAAGCACGGCCGTGCCGAACTGTCCTACCCGCACCCGGATTACCAGTACGCGGGCCTGGAGCCGGTGCTCAAGCCGACTTACGGGATCATTCTCTATCAGGAACAGGTGATGCAGATCGCCCAGGTCATGGGCGGCTACACCCTTGGCCAGGCGGACATGCTGCGCCGCGCCATGGGCAAGAAAAAGCCCGAGGAAATGGCCAAGCAGCGTGGCGGCTTCATCGAAGGTTGCGCCAACAACGGCATCGATGCCGATCTGGCGGGCAACATCTTCGACCTGGTGGAAAAGTTCGCAGGCTACGGCTTCAACAAGTCCCACTCCGCTGCCTACGGGCTGGTGTCCTACCAGACCGCCTGGCTGAAGGCCCATTACCCGGCCCCGTTCATGGCCGCGGTGCTGTCGGCGGATATGCACAACACCGACAAGGTGGTCATTCTCATCGAGGAATGCCGCAGCATGAAGCTGCGCATCGATCCGCCGGACGTGAACGCCTCGGAGTTCAAGTTCACCGTCAGCCAGGATGCGAAACAGACCGAGCGAATCCTCTATGGCCTCGGCGCGGTCAAGGGCGTGGGCGAGGGCCCGGTAGAGGCCATCGTCGAGGCGCGCCAGGACGGCCCGTTCAAGGATCTGTTCGACTTCTGCTCGCGCGTCGACCTCAAGCGCATCAACAAGCGCACCATGGAAGCGCTGATTCGCAGCGGTGCACTGGACCGCCTGGGCCCGCACTTCCATGACGAGATCAAGGCCTACCAGGCCAACATCGACCGCAACCGCGCCGTGCTGCTGGCGGCGATGGAAGAGGCGGTGCAGGCCGCCGAGCAGACCGCGCGCAGCCACGACAGCGGCCATATGGACCTGTTCGGCGGCGTGTTCGCCAGCCCCGAGGCGGATGTCTACGCCAACCACCGCAAGGCCCGCGAGCTGTCCCTCAAGGAGCGCCTCAAGGGCGAAAAGGACACCCTGGGCCTGTACCTGACCGGTCACCCGATCGACGAGTACGAGAGCGAGGTGCGACGGTTCGCCCGCCAGCGCATCGTCGACCTCAAGCCGGCCCGCGACACCCAGACCATCGCCGGCCTGATCGTCAACCTGCGGGTGATGAAGAACAAGAAGGGCGACAAGATGGGCTTCATCACCCTGGACGACCGCTCCGGGCGTATCGAAGCCTCGCTGTTCGCCGATGCCTTCGCCAGCAACCAGGCGTTGCTGCAGAGCGATGCCCTGGTGGTGGTGGAGGGCGAGGTCAGCAACGACGATTTCTCCGGTGGCATGCGCTTGCGCGCCAAGCGGGTGATGAGCCTGGAGGAAGCGCGTACCGGCCTGGCCGAAAGCCTGCGGGTCAAGGTGCAGGCGGCGGCGCTCAAGGGCGACCGGCTACGCTGGCTGGGCGAGTTGTGCCAGCGCCACCGTGGTGCCTGCCCGATCACCCTGGACTACACTGGCGCCGATGCCAAGGCCCTGCTGCAGTTTGGCGAGCAATGGCGAATCGACCCGGCCGACAGCTTGATTCAAGCTTTGCGTGACCAGTTCGGGCGAGAAAACGTCTTCCTGCAATACCGCTGATATAGCGGCGCTGAAAAGGTGGGGCTCAGGCCGCATCTTTTCAGCCCTGACACTGCATGTTTGCCCCTGGCGTGCGCAGATCCTATGATTTGCCGCCGTGTGAATGCCTGGCGCATTTGCCGGCATTTTCGCCGGAAGTGCACAGCAGGTGTCGACCTGAAGGCGCCTGTTCCTATAAGGTAGGCGCCAATTGGATACACGCTCCCCGGCCCTTTTGGCCGTCGACGCATGACGGATGCCTATGAACCCGAATTATCTCGATTTCGAACAGCCGATTGCCGACCTGCAAGCCAAGATCGAAGAGCTTCGTCTGGTTGGTAACGACAACTCCCTGAACATCGGCGACGAAATCGCCCGCCTGCAGGACAAGAGCAGCACGCTCACCGAGAGCATCTTCAGCAACCTGACCAGTTGGCAGATCGCTCGCCTCGCGCGTCATCCGCAGCGCCCGTACACCCTGGATTACCTGCAGCACATCTTCACCGAGTTCGACGAGCTGCATGGCGACCGTCATTTCTCCGACGACGCGGCCATCGTGGGCGGCGTCGCGCGGCTCAACGGCCAGCCGGCGATGGTCATCGGCCATCAGAAGGGCCGTGAAGTGCGTGAGAAGGTGCGCCGCAACTTCGGCATGCCGCGCCCGGAAGGTTACCGCAAGGCCTGCCGCCTGATGGAAATGGCCGAACGCTTCAAGATGCCGATCCTGACCTTCATCGACACGCCGGGTGCCTACCCGGGTATCGACGCCGAAGAGCGCGGGCAGAGCGAGGCGATCGCCTGGAACCTGCGGGTCATGGCGCGCCTGAAGACGCCGATCATCTCCACCGTGATCGGCGAGGGTGGTTCCGGCGGCGCCCTGGCCATTGGCGTGTGCGACAACCTCAACATGCTCGAGTACTCGACCTATGCGGTGATCTCGCCGGAAGGTTGCGCCTCGATCCTGTGGAAGACCGCCGAGAAGGCGCCGGAAGCCGCCGAGGCCATGGGCATCACGGCCGAGCGCCTGAAAGGTCTGGGCATCGTCGACAAGGTGATCGCCGAGCCACTGGGTGGCGCACACCGCGATCCGGGCGCTGCCGCCGAATCGATCCGGCAGACCCTGGTCGCTCAGCTCGAGGACCTGCGCAAGCTCGACACCGACGCGCTGCTCGCCCGTCGTTACGAGCGCCTGATGAGCTACGGCATCGCCTGATGCCGTTCCACCCCGCAAGCAGGCCAATCGCCCCGATGGCCGTCATGCTTGCGGGGTCGCTTCACTGATCCCCCATGTCTCTCGAATCCGCCGTGCTGGCACGCCTTGCGGCGTGGCGTGATGCGCCCCTCTGGCGAGTCGCGTATTCCGGTGGCCTCGACTCTTGCGTGCTGCTGCACCTGCTGGCCAGGGCGGCCCGGCATCATCGATTGCCGCCGATCCGCGCCGTCCACGTCCACCATGGCTTGCAGGCCGTTGCCGACGCCTGGCCGGCCCACTGTCAGCTCTTTTGTGACGAACTGGGCGTTGCCCTGGACGTGCGGTACGTGCAGGTCGCGCCGGGTGCCAGCCTGGAGCGCGCCGCGCGCGAGGCGCGTTATGCGGCTTTCGGCGCCTTGATGGTGCCAGGTGAAGCGCTGCTGCTGGCCCAGCACCAGGATGACCAGGCGGAAACCCTGCTCTATCGGTTGCTGCGCGGCGCCGGTGTGGGGGGCCTGGCGGCGATGGCGCGCAGTCGCGGCCTTGGGCCGGGGCATGCCCTCCGGCCGCTGCTCGATGTGCCGCGCAAGGCGCTCGAGGCCTACGCGGTCGACCACGGGCTGGGTTGGGTGGAAGATCCCTCGAACAGCGACAGTGGCTTTGCCCGCAACTTTCTGCGTCGGGAGATCCTGCCGCGTCTGGCCGAGCACTGGCCTAGCGCGTCGGCGGTATTGGCGCGTGCGGCGGCGCACCAGGCCGAGGCCCAAGGCTTGTTGCAGGAGCTTGCCGAGATCGACCTGCAGCGCTCGCGAGGGCGCTTGGGCGTGGCCTGGCTGAGCATTCCCTGTCTGGATTTGCCGATGCTGCGCCAGCTTTCCGAGGCCCGTCAGCGCAACCTGCTCAGGCACTGGCTGGGTGACCGGACGCGCCTGCCGGACAGTCGGCATTGGCAGGGCTGGGCTGATCTGCGCGATGCTGCCGTGGATGCAACGCCGGTATGGCGGCTGGAAAGCGGCGAGCTGCGTCGCCACGGCGATCAGCTGCTGTGGCTGGATGCTGCGTGGGGCGTGCCCTGGTCGAATCAGGAGCTGCCCTGGCCCGATGCTCGGCAGCCCCTCGGGTTGCCTGGCAACGGCCTGGTGAGGGTTGCCGGGCAGCTTCCCGATGGACGGCTGAGCATCGGTTACCGGCAGGGTGGGGAAGTGCTCAACGTACCAGGGCGTGGGCGGCGTGATCTCAAGCGCCTCCTGCAGGAGGCTGGCGTGCCGGAGTTCATCCGCCCGCGGCTGCCGCTGTTACGCTGCGACGGCCAGGTCGTCGCGGTCGCCAACCTGCCGCTCGAGCCGGCCATGGGTGAGCTGCATTGGCAATTCTCACCGTGGTTGCGGCCAGTCGTGCCAGATTGACCGAGGCAGACCTTGCGCCGGATATAAGCGGCTGATTGGCAAGGTATTTATCGCAATGCCAGAATTCTGCCAGCAGCCGTTTTCGCCCCGTACGGGCTTGCCGTTCTTCCCCCTTCAGGACCTTTCCGGTAGACTACGCTCCCGTCTCTATTCAGGTATTCGCTGCTTCTTCCGGAAGCGGTGGATGTTTGCTATTTGCCGGCATGGTTCGCCATGTTTGCTAAGGTGAACCAAGGCCTTCTCTGCTCCCCGGCGGCTCGACCGCCACTGCTGACTTCTTAGGGTTTTTCATGACGCGCTTCATTTTCGTCACGGGTGGTGTTGTTTCTTCATTGGGGAAAGGCATCGCCTCGGCATCCTTGGCGGCAATCCTGGAGGCGCGGGGCCTGAAGGTCACGATGCTCAAACTGGATCCGTACATCAACGTCGATCCGGGCACCATGAGCCCGTTCCAGCATGGTGAGGTGTTCGTCACCCACGATGGCGCCGAGACCGACCTGGACCTGGGTCACTACGAGCGTTTCATCCGCACCACCATGACCAAGAGCAACAACTTCACCACTGGCCGCGTGTACGAAGACGTGCTGCGCAAGGAGCGCCGGGGTGACTACCTGGGGGCGACCATTCAGGTCATCCCGCACATCACCGACGAGATCAAGCGCCGCATCATCAAGGGTGCCGGCGACGCCGACGTGGCGATGGTCGAGATCGGCGGTACGGTCGGTGACATCGAGTCCCAGCCGTTCCTCGAGGCCATCCGCCAGCTGCGCGTGGAAGTGGGCGCCAAGCGCGCCATGCTGATGCACCTGACCCTGGTGCCGTACATCGCCACCGCCGGCGAGACCAAGACCAAGCCGACCCAGCATTCGGTCAAGGAACTGCGTTCCATCGGCCTGCAGCCCGACGTGCTGGTGTGCCGCTCCGACCACCCGATCGACGTGTCGTCGCGTCGCAAGATCGCCCTGTTCACCAACGTCGAAGAGCGCGCGGTGATCAGCCTGGAAGACGTCGACACCATCTACAAGATCCCCGGCGTGCTGCATGCCCAGGGCCTGGACGACTTCGTCGTCGAGCGTTTCGGCCTCGATTGCCGCGGCGCCGACCTCTCCGAGTGGGACCGCGTGGTCGATGCCAAGCTCAACCCGGAAAAAGAAGTCACCATCGCCATGGTCGGCAAGTACATGGAGCTGCTGGACGCCTACAAGTCGCTGATCGAAGCGATGAGCCACGCCGGCATCCAGAACCGTACCAAGGTCAACCTGCGCTACATCGATTCCGAAGACATCGAGAACCAGGGCACCGACCTGCTGCAGGGCGTCGATGCGATTCTGGTGCCGGGCGGTTTCGGCCTGCGCGGCGTGGAAGGCAAGATCACCACGGTCAAATATGCCCGCGAGAACAAGATTCCCTACCTGGGTATCTGCCTCGGCATGCAGGTGGCGGTCATCGAGTTCGCCCGCAACGTGCTGGGCTGGAGCGATGCCAACTCCACCGAATTCGATATCGCCAGCGGCCACCCGGTGGTCGGCCTGATCACCGAATGGCAGGACGCCACGGGCGTCACCGAGTCGCGTACCGAGGCCTCCGATCTGGGCGGCACCATGCGCCTGGGTGCTCAGGACTGCCAGCTGCTGCCGAACTCCCAGGTGCACGCCTGCTACGGCAAGGACGTGATCGTCGAGCGTCATCGTCATCGTTACGAAGTGAACAACAACCTGCTGCCGCAACTGATCGACGCCGGCCTCAAGGTCACCGGTCGCTCCGGTGACGGTGCTCTGGTCGAAGTGGTGGAAAGCGCCGACCATCCGTGGTTCGTGGCCTGCCAGTTCCACCCGGAATTCACCTCCACGCCCCGTGACGGTCATCCGCTGTTCAGCGGTTTCGTCAACGCCGCGCTCGCGCACCAAGCTAAGAAGGCCTGACCCATGGCGCAGAAGACCGTACGCGTCGGCAAGATCGACATCGCCAACGACAAGCCTTTCGTGCTGTTCGGCGGCATCAACGTGCTGGAGTCCCGGGATCTGGCCATGCGTGCCTGCGAGGAATACGTACGGGTCACCGACAAGCTCGGTATTCCCTACGTGTTCAAGGCCAGCTTCGACAAGGCCAACCGCTCCTCGGTGACCTCTTTCCGCGGCCCCGGCCTGGAAGAGGGCATGAAGATCTTCGAAGAGGTGAAGAAGACCTTCGGCGTGCCGGTGATCACCGATGTGCACGAGCCCTACCAGGCGCAACCGGTGGCCGATGTCTGCGACATCATCCAGCTACCGGCCTTCCTGTCCCGGCAGACCGACCTGGTGGTCGCCATGGCCAAGACCGGCGCGGTGATCAATATCAAGAAGGCGCAGTTTCTCGCTCCCCAGGAGATGAAACATATTCTCGCCAAGTGTGTCGAAGCCGGGAACGATCAGTTGATCCTCTGCGAGCGCGGTTCCTCCTTCGGGTACAACAACCTGGTGGTGGACATGCTCGGCTTCGGCATCATGAAGGCCTTCGAGTACCCGGTGTTCTTCGATGTCACCCATGCCCTGCAGATGCCGGGTGGTCGCTCGGATTCCGCGGGCGGTCGTCGCTCCCAGGTCACCGAGCTGGCCAAGGCCGGCATGAGCCAGGGCCTGGCAGGTCTGTTCCTCGAGGCGCATCCGGATCCGGAAAACGCCAAGTGTGACGGCCCCTGTGCGCTGCGTCTGGACAAGCTGGAGCCGTTCCTCGCCCAGCTCAAGCAGCTGGATGATCTGATCAAGAGTCAGGATCCGATCGAAACCGCCTGATGGCGTTTTCTGGTCCCGTCCGTTTCACCGCCCGGCCCGTTGGCCGGGTTTGTATGTCCGCCTGGCCGCCAGCGCGTATGGTCGGCAGCGGGCGCCGAATGCTGCAGTGCGTTTTCGACAACTTCTGGAGAGCTTACAAGAATGGCAAAGATCGTCGACATCAAGGGTCGTGAGGTTCTCGACTCCCGTGGCAACCCCACCGTGGAAGCGGACGTAATCCTCGACAACGGCATCGTTGGCAGCGCCTGTGCGCCGTCCGGTGCCTCCACCGGTTCGCGCGAAGCGCTGGAACTGCGTGATGGCGACAAGAGCCGTTACCTGGGCAAGGGCGTGCTGAAGGCCGTGGCCAACATCAATGGCCCGATCCGCGACGCGCTGCTGGGCAAGGATCCGGTTGACCAGAAAGCCCTCGACAAGACCATGATCGAGCTCGACGGTACCGAGAACAAGGCCAAGCTGGGCGCCAACGCCATCCTCGCCGTGTCCCTGGCCGCCGCCAAGGCGGCTGCCCAGGATCAGGACCTGCCGCTGTACGCGCACATCGCCAACCTCAATGGCACGCCGGGTCAGTACGCCATGCCGGTGCCGATGATGAACATCATCAACGGTGGCGAGCATGCCGACAACAACGTCGATATCCAGGAGTTCATGGTCCAGCCGGTTGGCGCCAAGACCTTCTCCGACGGCCTGCGCATGGGCACCGAAATCTTTCACCACCTCAAGGCCGTGCTCAAGGCCCGTGGCCTGAACACCGCGGTGGGTGACGAAGGTGGTTTCGCGCCAAACCTGGCCTCCAACGAAGACGCCCTGTCGGCAATTGCCGAAGCCGTGGCCAATGCCGGCTACAAGCTGGGCAGCGACGTGACCCTGGCCCTGGACTGCGCGGCTTCCGAGTTCTACGAGGACGGCAAGTACAACCTGTCCGGTGAAGGCAAGTCGTTCGACGCCGAAGGTTTCGCCGAGTACCTCAAGGGCCTGACCGAGCGCTTCCCGATCATCTCCATCGAAGACGGCCTGGACGAATCCGACTGGGCGGGCTGGAAGATCCTCACCGACAAGATCGGCGCCAAGGTGCAGCTGGTCGGCGACGACCTGTTCGTGACCAACACCAAGATCCTCAAGGAAGGCATCGACAAGGGCATCGGTAACTCGATCCTGATCAAGTTCAACCAGATCGGCTCGCTGACCGAAACCCTGGAAGCCATCCAGATGGCCAAGGCGGCCGGCTTCACCGCGGTGATCTCGCATCGCTCGGGCGAAACCGAAGACAGCACCATCGCCGACCTGGCCGTCGGCACCGCCGCTGGTCAGATCAAGACCGGTTCGCTGTGCCGTTCCGACCGCGTGTCCAAGTACAACCAGCTGCTGCGTATCGAAGAGCAACTGGGCGCCAAGGCGCCGTACCGCGGTCGCGGCGAGTTCCGCGGCTGAGACGGGTTCGCGCGGCGCAGGTGAACATCGCCTGCCGCGCGGCTCTCCTGGAGCACCGCCAGGTTCACTGGCGGCCTTGCCGGATACCGATGACGCAGGGAGAATCCACGGATGTCCGCCGCCGCGACCCTTTCCTACCCGAGTGCCTCACCTGCCATGCGTAGTCCCTACTGGCTATTTCTCGTTCTGATCCTCGTGCTTGCAGGCCTGCAGTATCGCCTGTGGGTGGGCGAGGGCAGCCTGGCCCAGGTGACCGAGCTGCAGCAGGAGATCGCCGATCAGCAGGGCGAAAACGAACGCCTGCTCGAACGCAACCGCATCCTCGAAGCCGAGGTGATGGAGCTGAAGAAGGGCATGGAAACCGTCGAGGAGCGTGCCCGTCATGAGCTGGGTATGGTCAAGGACGGCGAAACCCTCTATCAGTTGGCTGAATGAACATACCTGATCTGCCGTCGTTCTGGGCGGTGATTCCGGCCGCCGGCATCGGCAGCCGCATGCGTGCCGACAAGCCCAAGCAATACCTGCAGCTGGCCGGCAAGAGCATTCTCGAACACACCCTCAACTGTTTCCTCAAACACCCTGGCCTGCGCGGTGTGGTGGTCAGCCTGGCCGAGGACGATCCGTTCTGGCCCTGCCTCGATTGCGCCCGCGACGGGCGAATCCATACCGCCGCCGGTGGCGCCGAACGCGCCGACTCGGTGCTCAATGCCTTGCTTCGCCTGAGCGAGCTGGGCGCCGCTGAGCAGGACTGGGTGCTGGTGCACGATGCCGCACGGCCCAACCTGGCGCAGTCCGATCTCGATCTTCTGCTGGCCGAATTGGCCGACGATGCCGTGGGCGGGCTGCTCGCGGTGCCGGCCCGCGATACCCTCAAGCGCGTGGGCAGTGATGGCCGGGTGCGCGAAACCATCGATCGTTCGGTGATCTGGCAGGCCTACACGCCGCAGATGTTCCGCCTCGGCGCCTTGCACCAGGCACTGGCCGAAGCCCTGGTATCGGATGTCGCGGTCACCGACGAGGCCTCGGCCATGGAATGGGCCGGGCAGGCGCCGCGGCTGATCGAAGGCCGGGCGGACAACCTCAAGGTCACCCGCCCGGAAGACCTGCACTATCTGGAGCGCCTCTGGCGAGGCCGGCACTGAGTCACCGTCAGGGGCTCAGTGAATCCATTTCTTGGCGTTCTTGCCGATGTTGCGCTCCAGCACTGCAGTGAGCTTGTTCATGGCGCCGTCGATGGCCTGCTGCAGTTCGCAGGCATCAAAGGACACCGACATCGGATCGCGACCTTTCATCCGAGCTTCGACCTTGCAGCGTTTGTCCTGGGGGCCGCTCTTCAGGGCATTCTCGTCCGATAGGTGAATTTCCACCCGGGTGAGGTGCTCCTCGTAGCGCTGCAGTTTGTCGCGCACTCGACCGCGGATGTCAGTCTTGAATGCCATGGAAGTGTCGACGTGCTTTCCGCTATTGACCATGACCTGCATAACCATGTCCTCGTGCTGGGGGTTGGCATCGACCCGAACGGGGGCCTCATGGGTTACGACGGAACCTCGAAGGCAGGGTTCGCCGACGCTTGTGACATTCTATGAGCGCCAGGCACCGAGCCCCTGCAGTCAGGCGTATTCGGCGCGCTGAGCGAGACCGTAACGTAATGCGTCGATCAATTGCCTGACCTTGGGCGACAGGTGCCGCTGCTGGGGGTACAGCGCCCATACCGCGGTATTGGGCGGTTGATGATTGTCGAGCAGCGACACCAGGGCGCCGCTGCGCAGGTGCTCGAGCACGTAGTAATCCGGCAGCTGACACAGACCTAGCCCGGCCAGGGCCGCGTCCAGCACGGCCTGACCGCTGTTGCAGCGCCAGTTGCCATTGACCCGCTGCGAAGCCTCACGGCCTTCGAGCTGAAAGGTCCAGACGTCGCTGCTGCCGATCAGGCAATTGTGCCGAGCCAGTTCCGACAGGCTGTGCGGGCGTCCGTAACGCTGCAGGTAGTCGGCCGATGCGCACAGGTACATGCGTCGTGGGGCCAGGCGGGTCGCCAGCATGCGCGAGTCCTGCAGGCGGCCGAGGCGAATGGCGATATCGAAGCCGTCCTGCACCAGGTCGAGGGTGCGATTGCTCAGCTCGATCTCGACCGACAGCCTGGGGTGGTGCGCCATGAACGCGGTGACCAGCGGCACGATGAAGCGCTCGCCGTAGGCCACTGCACAGGTCATGCGCAGCAGGCCCTTGGGCTCGCTACCCAGATCGCCAATGGCGTTCAGTGCTTCTTCACGGGCGTCCTGCAGACGCTGGCAATGTTGCAGGAAGGTCTGGCCGGCCTCGGTCAGCGCCACCTTGCGCGTGGTGCGGTAGAACAGGCGGGTGTGCAGGCGTTCTTCGAGGCGGGCGATCTGCCGGCTCACCTGTGACGAAGACAGTCCCAGGCGTTCTGCCGCTGCCGTGAACTGGCCGCATTCGGCCACGGCGACGAATTCGTCCAGCCCTTCCCAGCGGTTCATGGCATCACTCGCGACATCGTCGATTATCCCTGTAGAGCAATAATGTTTTGCATTCTGCCTGATTATCTCAATCGATGGCTCCACTACACTCGTCGCCATCGCAATTCATCTGGAGAGCTCCATCATGATCAAGTCGCGCGCCGCCGTAGCCTTCGCCCCGAACGAGCCGCTGAAAATCGTCGAAGTGGATGTGGAGCCGCCAAAGGCCGGCGAGGTGCTGGTGCGCATCGTCGCCACCGGCGTTTGCCACACCGATGCCTACACCCTGTCCGGTGCCGATTCCGAGGGCGTGTTCCCGTCGATCCTCGGCCATGAAGGTGGCGGTATCGTCGAAGCCATCGGTGAGGGCGTGACCTCGGTGGCCGTCGGTGATCATGTGATCCCGCTGTACACCGCCGAGTGTCGCAAGTGCAAGTTCTGCCTGTCCGGCAAGACCAACCTGTGCAGCTCGGTGCGCGCCACCCAGGGCAAGGGCCTGATGCCCGATGGCACCACCCGTTTCAGCTACAACGGTGAGCCGATCTACCACTACATGGGCTGCTCGACCTTCTCCGAATACACCGTGCTGCCGGAAGTGTCCCTGGCCGTGATTCCCAAGGAAGCACCGTTGGAAAAGGTCTGCCTGCTCGGCTGCGGCGTGACCACCGGTATCGGTGCCGTGCTCAACACCGCCAAGGTGGAGGAGGGCGCCACCGTGGCGATCTTCGGCCTGGGTGGCATTGGCCTGGCGGCGATCATCGGCGCCAAGATGGCCAAGGCCTCGCGGATCATCGCCGTCGACATCAACCCGGCCAAGTTCGACGTGGCCCGTGAGCTGGGCGCAACCGACTTCGTCAACCCGAAGGATTACGACAAGCCGATCCAGGACGTCATCGTCGAGCTCACCGATGGCGGCGTGGACTATAGCTTCGAGTGCGTCGGCAACGTGCAACTGATGCGCGCCGCGTTGGAATGCGCCCACAAGGGCTGGGGCGAGAGCGTGATCATCGGCGTGGCCGGCGCTGGCCAGGAGATCAGCACCCGTCCGTTCCAGCTGGTGACCGGCCGCGTCTGGCGCGGCAGCGCCTTCGGTGGCGTCAAGGGCCGCACCGAGCTGCCGAGCTATGTGGAGAAATCCCAGAGCGGCGAGATTCCGCTGGACACCTTCATCACCCATACCATGGGCCTGGACAAGATCAACGACGCCTTCGACCTGATGCACGAAGGCAAGAGCATCCGCACCGTCATCCACTACTGATCAGTAGGGTGGACAACGCTGTCGCAAGGCAGCCTGTCCACCGCCCGTGAGGATTCGCCATGACTTTGGAAATCGTATCCAGCAACAAGAGCTTCGGCGGCTGGCACAAGCGCTACAGGCACCGTTCCTCCAGTCTCAACTGCGACATGGTGTTCGCCGTCTACCTGCCGCCCCAGGCCGAGCAGGGCGCCAAATTGCCGGTGCTGTACTGGCTGAGCGGTTTGACCTGCACCGACGAGAACTTCATGCAAAAGGCCGGCGCCCAGCGCATGGCCGCCGAGCTGGGGTTGATCATCGTCGCGCCGGACACCAGCCCGCGGGGCGAGGGCGTGCCGGATGACGCCAACGGCGCCTATGACTTCGGCCTTGGCGCCGGCTTCTACGTCAACGCCACCCAGGAGCCCTGGGCGCGTCATTACCGCATGTACGACTATGTGGTGCAGGAACTGCCGGCGCTGATCGAGGCCAACTTCCCGGTCTCCGGCAAGCGCGGTATCGCCGGTCATTCCATGGGCGGCCATGGCGCACTGATCTGCGCGCTGAAGAATCCGGGGCGCTATCAGTCGGTTTCGGCGTTTTCACCGATCGCCAATCCGGTCAATTGCCCATGGGGCGAAAAGGCTTTGAGCAACTACCTGGGCGAAGACCGTTCGCGCTGGCGCGAATGGGATGCCAGCCTGCTGATCGCCGAGGCCGCGGAAAGACTGCCGATCCTGGTCGATCAAGGTGACCGTGACGACTTCCTCGATGGCCAGCTCAAGCCCAAGGCGCTGGAGGCGGCGGCCAAGGCGGCAGGGCATCCGCTGACCCTGCGCCTGCAGCCTGGGTACGACCACAGCTATTACTTCATCGCCAGCTTTATCGAAGATCACCTGCGTCATCATGCCGAGGCGTTGGTAGGCTGAGGCTTCTGGTCGGTGGCAAAGGCATTTCGCCATCGTTGACCGGCACCCCGCCCGTTCCCACAGATAGTTATTGAGCGGCTTCTGCGGGAGCGGGCCATGCCCGCGACGCGATATAGGGCTTGATGAATTAAAAAGGGCGCTGCGGATCAGATCCGCAGCGCCCTTTCTTGTCGCCCAACGATTACTCGCCCAGGCTGGAACGCAGCATCCAGGCGTTCTGCTCGTGCACGCCGATACGCGCTACCAGCATGTCGTGGCTGAACAGGTCGCCAGCTTCTTCGGCCAACTCCGCGAACTCGCTCATGCGACGGGCAGCGGTTTCGTTGTCCAGCACCAGTTGCTTGATCATCTGCGGCGTGGTGCCGTGGGGCGCCTCGTTGTCGATCACGGTCAGCGAGCGGAAGGTTTCCCCACCGGTCGGCACCAGCTTGCCCAGGGCGCGGATGCGTTCGGCGATCTCGTCAGCGGCCTGGTGCAGTTCGTTGTACTGCTCGTCGGTCAGCTTGTGCAGGCCATAGAAGTTGGCGCCCTGCACGTTCCAGTGCACGCCCAGCGTCTTCACGTACAGGGTGTAGCTATCGGCCACCGCCTTGGTCAGCGCTTCGGCGACTTTTTCGCGAGCACTGCCGTCGACGCTGGTGTTGATGCTCAGGCCATCGCCCTTGAGTTTCGACGGCGCGGTTTTCGGTGCAGCCTTTGCCTTGGGTTTAGCGACTACCGGTTTCTTTACTACGGCCATGATGTTCTCCATGGTGGCTGGAAATCGTTGCTACCTCTTGTCGACTCCTGCAAGCGCAAAAACATTCCCACGTTTTTCGTCTTGGCGTCTCTCTCGATCCGCTCCGCAGCGGCTAATCGCAGGTTGCAGCCACTTTCGCCGATCGATCGCGAGGGTGGGCGATGCGCGAGGTTCGCGGGCTGCTTCGATCGCCGGCAAGTCCCGCCTCGCCCTGCGCTTTCGGGTAGAATCGGTCTTTTTGCGAGGGCAACGGCTCATGCGGATTGGCCATGGTTACGACGTGCACCGCTTCGGCGACGGGGATTTCATCACCCTGGGCGGCGTACGCATCCCCCACAGGTTCGGCCTGGTTGCCCATTCCGATGGCGACGTGGTGCTGCACGCACTGAGCGACGCCTTGCTCGGCGCCGTGGCGCTCGGCGACATCGGCAAGCATTTCCCCGATACCGATCCCAACTTCAAGGGTGCCGACAGCCGTGTGCTGCTGCGCCATGTGCTCGGCCTGGTGCACGCCAAGGGCTGGAAGGTCGGCAACGTCGACGCCACTATCGAGGCCCAGGCGCCGAAGATGGCCCCCCATATCGAGACCATGCGCGCGCTGATCGCCGAAGACCTGCAGGTCGCGCTCGATCAGGTCAACGTCAAGGCCACCACCACCGAAAAGCTGGGGTTTGTGGGGCGCGAGGAAGGCATTGCCGTGCACGCCGTGGCCTTGCTGGTCAGCGCATGACCGAACCGGAACTGCTCGGCCCACGGGCCCATGGCGAACCCTGCGGGCAGGCCGTGCTCAAGGCGACGGCCGAAGATTTTCAAGTCGACGAAGTGCTGGACATCGAGCTGTCCGGGGCCGGTGAGCACCTGTGGCTGTGGGTCGAAAAACGCGGGCTGAACACCGAGGATGCTGCACGTCGCCTGGCGCGCGCCGCAGGTGTGCCCGTGCGGATGATCAGTTACGCCGGCCTGAAGGACAAGCAGGCGCTGACCCGACAGTGGTTCAGCCTCCATCTGCCCGGCAAGCTGGATCCCGACCTGACGGCGGCGCAGGACGACACCCTGGCCATCCTCAGGCAGGTGCGCCATACCCGCAAACTGCAGCGTGGTGCCCATGCCGCCAACGGTTTCACCCTGCGCCTGACCGGGCTGCAGGCCGACCGGGCCGCGCTCGATCAGCGCCTGCAGGTTATTCGCGAGCAGGGCATTCCCAATTACTACGGTGCCCAGCGCTTCGGGTACGAGGGCGGCAACGTGGCCCACGCCCGGCACTTCGCCGAGCGCAGCGAATTGCCGGACAAGCGCAACGTGCGTTCGCGGGTGCTGTCGGCGGCGCGCAGCCTGGTGTTCAACCGGGTACTGGCCGAGCGCGTGGCAGCTGGCACCTGGAACCAGGCGCTGCCGGGCGACCTGCTGGCATTCACCGACAGCCGCAGCTTTTTCGCGGCCGGCGCGGCCGAATGCCTGGATCCTCGCCTGGCTGAACTGGACCTGCATCCCACCGGGCCGCTGTGGGGCGAGGGTACTTCGCCTGCCCAGGGCGCCACCGGCGATCTCGAGCGGCGCGTCGCCAGCTCCGAGGCGCAGCTGACAGGCTGGCTCGCACAAGCGGACATGGCGCACGAACGGCGTATCCTGCGCCTCCCCATTAGCGGTTTGACGTGGCATTATCCCGAGCCTGACATTCTGCAACTGGAATTCGTCCTGCCGGCTGGATGTTTCGCCACCGCTCTGGTGCGCGAAATCGTCGAGCTTTTGCCGGCAGGGCAGACGGACAACCCATGCGTATTCTGATTTCTAACGATGACGGCGTGGCCGCACCGGGCCTCGCCGCGTTGCACGCTGCGCTGGCCGATTACGCCGACTGCACGGTGATCGCTCCCGATGGCGACCGCAGCGGCGCCAGCAGCGCGCTGACCCTGGATCGCCCACTGCATCCCTGCACGCAGGCCAATGGTTACATCAGCCTCAATGGCACGCCCACCGACTGCGTGCACCTGGGCATCAACGGCCTGCTGCCCGACATGCCGGACCTAGTCGTGTCCGGCATCAACATGGGCCCCAATCTGGGGGACGACGTGCTGTATTCCGGTACCGTCGGCGCCGCCCTGGAAGGCCGCTTTCTGGCCCGGCCGGCGTTCGCCTTTTCGCTGGCCTCCCGTTCGGCCGAGAACCTGCCCACGGCAGCCCATTTCGCCCGCCGGCTGGTCGCGGCCCACGAGCAGCTCGACCTGCCGCCGCGCACGGTGCTCAACGTCAACGTACCGAACCTGCCGCTCGATCGTATCCGGGGCGTGCAGCTGACCCGTCTGGGCCATCGGGCTCGCGCCGCCGCGCCGGTCAGGGACGTCAACCCGCGGGGCAAGGCCGGCTACTGGATCGCCGCCGCCGGGGATGTCGAGGATGGTGCCGAGGGCACCGACTTCCACGCCGTGATGCAGGGTTACGTGTCGGTCACCCCGCTGCAGCTCGACCGCACCTATCAGGATGGACTCAATCGCCTCAGACCCTGGCTGGAGGGGTTGATGACATGAATCGGGAGCATGACCGCCACGGGATTGGCATGACCTCGCAACGCACCCGCGAGCGCCTGATCCAGCGACTTTACGATGAAGGGCTGTCCAACGCGGGCGTGCTCGAGGTGATCAGGCGTACGCCGCGTCATCTGTTCGTCGACGAGGCCCTGGCCCACCGCGCCTATGAAGACACGGCGCTGCCGATCGGCCACAACCAGACCATTTCGCAGCCCTACATGGTGGCTCGCATGAGCGAGTTGCTGCTCGCCGCCGGCCCGCTGGACAAGGTGCTGGAGATCGGTACCGGCTCCGGCTACCAGACGGCGATCCTGGCGCAACTGGTCGAGCGGGTGTTCACCGTCGAGCGCATTCAGGGGCTGCAGGAACGGGCGAAGGAACGATTGGTCAAACTCAGCCTGCGCAACGTGGTCTTTCGCTGGGGCGATGGCTGGGAAGGCTGGCCGGCACTGGCGCCTTACAACGGCATCATCGTGACCGCCGCGGCCTCGGAAGTGCCCCAGGCGCTGCTCGACCAGCTGGCTCCCGGCGGTCGCCTGGTGATTCCCGTTGGTTCAGGCGACGTTCAGCAATTGTTATTGATCATTCGCGAGGAACAGGGTTTCTCCCGGCACGTACTCGACGCGGTACGGTTCGTGCCCCTGCTTAACGGCCCACTGGCCTGATTCGAATCGAACGGAAGGATGCATGAAGAAAACCTTGTTGCTCTATACCAAAGGAATGGCCATGGGCGCGGTCGACGTGGTGCCTGGTTTCTCCGGCGGCACCGTTGCCCTGATCACCGGTATATACGACAAGCTTCTCGCTTCCTTCGCCGCCATGCCCCAGGCCTTGATGCTGGTGGCGCGCGGGCGCATCGGCGCGGCGTGGCAGGCGTGCAATGCCAGCTTTCTGCTGGTGGTCCTGCTGGGCATCCTCAGCAGCATCTTCACCCTGGCCCGGGCCATCAGCTACCTGATGAACGAGCACCCGGTGCCGTTGTGGGCATTCTTCTTCGGGCTGGTGCTGGTGTCCGTCTACCTGGTGGGGCGCGAGGTGCAGGCCTGGCGCAGCAACCGCCTGGTCGGCTTCGCGGTCGGCCTGGCATTCGCCTTGTGGATCACCCTGGCGGTGCCCATGCAATTGTCGGCCGACCCGCTGATGCTGTTCTTCGCTGGCGCCATCGCCATCAGTGCGATGATCCTGCCGGGCATCTCGGGCAGCTTCATCCTCGTATTGCTGGGCCTGTATCCCGTGGTACTGGGGGCCGTGAAGAATTTCGATGTGGCCGTGCTCGCGGTGTTCTGTGCGGGCTGCGTGCTGGGGCTGCTGACCTTCTCGAAGGCGCTGAGCTGGCTGCTCGCCAACATGCGTGACCTGACCATGGCTTTTCTGGCCGGGCTGATGCTCGGTTCCCTGGTCAAGGTCTGGCCCTGGAAGCAGACCCTGACCTGGCAAACCAATCGGCATGGTGAATCGTTTCCACTCGAGCAGGTCAATCTATTGCCATGGCAGTTTGCCGACGTCAGCGGCGAGGATGCGCAACTGTTGCTGGCCATCGTGCTGAGCCTGTGTGCCATCGCGCTGGTGCTGGGTGTTGAATGGCTGGCGCGCCGCCGCCAGGTTGAAGAGGTGTGACGTTTCGGCGTTCGTTACCGGTCGCTCGGGGCCGTTTGCAAGGGAGATTGGGGTGAGTTCCACAGCCAAGCAAGGACACCGTTCCTCGGGCATGCTGCGCAACCTGCTGGTGTTGATGGCCATGGGCGCATTGCTGACCGGCTGCGCCAGCTCGCCATCAGGCGGTGTGCAGGTGGTCGATCGCAACAACGCGGCGTCACAGCGTCAACCGGTGACCTCCGGCCAGTACCGCGTGCAACGTGGGGACACACTTTACTCGATCGCCTTTCGTTACGGCTGGGACTGGAAAGCGCTGGCTGCCCACAACGCCATCGCGCCGCCCTACCTGATCCGCGTCGGCCAGGTGATTCGTTTCGGCTCGGGTAGCACGAGCAGGCCGGTGACGGCCTCCGCACCCAGCGTTTCGACGCCGATAGTGACCACGCCCAGCCGGCCCTCGACGCCGGTACAGGCACCTCCGGCACAAACCACCACCCGTCCGTCGACACCGGTCGTGGTGACGCCTGCCACCACGCCCGTAGCCCCTGTTCAGCGTTCCGCGACAGGCTGGGCATGGCCGGCAAGTGGTGCGATTATCGGCCGTTTTTCCTCAAACGGTAGTTTGAATAAAGGCATTGATATAGCAGGTGAATTGGGACAGCCTGTCCTTGCTGCGTCTGGTGGATCCGTTGTCTACGCCGGGAGTGGGTTACGGGGCTACGGCGAATTGGTGATCATCAAGCACAGCGATACCTACGTGAGTGCCTACGGCCACAACCGCAGGCTATTGGTACGTGAGGGGCAGCAGGTCAAGGTCGGGCAACAGATTGCCGAGATGGGTTCCACGGGAACTGACCGGGTGAAGCTTCACTTCGAAATTCGCCGCCAGGGTAAGCCAGTAGATCCAATGCAATACCTGCCACGTCGTTGATCTGTCGCTCGTTCACCCGCTCACGTGGGTTGGACGGGCTCTGATGTTGCCAAGGAGACGCGCACATCAGGGCTTGCTGGTCGAACTCAGCAAGGGACGGAACAATAAAATGGCACTCGATACCAAGGTGGCGCCGGAGTTTGACATCGATGAGGACGTGCTCCTGATGGAGCCGGATATCGATCTTCACGAGGCTAACGACAAGGCGCCTACTGCCAAGGTCGCTACGCGGAGCAAGACCAAGCAGCCCAGTGGCAGCAAGCAGCACAAGTACATCGACTACACCCGGGCGCTCGACGCCACTCAGCTGTACCTCAACGAAATCGGTTTCTCCCCGCTGCTCACCCCTGAAGAAGAGGTGTTCTTCGCGCGTCTGGCGCAGAAGGGCGACCCCGCAGGGCGCAAGCGCATGATCGAAAGCAACCTGCGGCTGGTGGTGAAGATCGCCCGGCGCTACGTGAACCGCGGGTTGTCGCTGCTGGACCTGATCGAAGAAGGCAACCTCGGCCTGATCCGCGCCGTGGAGAAATTCGACCCGGAGCGCGGCTTCCGTTTCTCCACCTACGCGACCTGGTGGATCCGGCAGACCATCGAGCGGGCGATCATGAACCAGACCCGCACCATCCGCCTGCCCATTCACGTGGTCAAGGAACTCAACGTCTACCTGCGCGCCGCGCGGGAGCTGACCCAGAAGCTCGATCACGAGCCGTCCCCCGAAGAAATCGCCAACCTGCTGGAAAAGCCGGTGGGCGAGGTCAAGCGTATGCTGGGGCTCAACGAGCGGGTGTCCTCGGTGGACGTGTCGCTGGGGCCGGACTCCGACAAGACGCTGCTCGACACCCTTACCGACGATCGCCCTACGGATCCCTGCGAGCTGTTGCAGGACGATGACCTATCGCAAAGCATCGACCAGTGGCTTTCGGACCTGACCGAGAAGCAGCGTGAGGTGGTGGTTCGGCGCTTCGGCTTGCGCGGGCACGAGAGCTGCACCCTCGAGGAGGTCGGCCAGGAAATCGGCCTTACCCGTGAGCGCGTGCGGCAGATCCAGGTCGAGGCGCTCAAGCGCTTGCGCGAGATACTCGAGAAGAACGGCCTGTCCGCCGACTCGCTGTTCCAGTAACACCCGGCCTGCCAGGCCCTGGGCCAGTCAGCCTGCTGACTGGCTTTTTTATTGCCTGTGGCAGAACCAGAAATGAAAACGGCGCCTCGGGGGCGCCGTTTTCAGTGGGCCGGTATTACGCCGGCACCGCATCGCGCAATTGCAGCAGCGCATCCGACTGGGCCTGAACGGCGCGGTACTGCTCGGCATCCTTCACCAGCACCGAGGCGGGTGCCGGGAACATCTCGTTCAGCTTGGCACTCCACTCGGCCGACGCGGCCCGCTCGGGGAAGCAGCGGCGAATCAGGTCGAGCATGATCGATACGGTCACCGAAGCGCCTGGCGAGGCGCCCAGCAGGGCGGCGATGGAGCCATCCTGGGCGGCCACCAGTTCGGTGCCGAACTGCAGGATGCCGCCTTTGTTGGCGTCCTTCTTGATGATCTGCACGCGCTGGCCGGCAATCTCCAGGCGCCAGTCGCTGGCCTTGGCCTCCGGATAGAAGCCGCGCAGCGTCTTGAGGCGTTGTTCCTGGGACTGCATGACTTCCTTGACCAGGTAACGGGTCAGGTCGAAGTTGTCGCGGGCCACCGCCAGCATCGGGCCGATGTTGTTCAGGCGCACCGACATCGGCAGGTCGAGAAACGAACCCTTCTTCAGGAACTTGGTGGTGAAGCCGGCATAAGGCCCGAACAGCAGCGACTTCTTGCCATCCACCACGCGGGTGTCCAGGTGCGGTACCGACATGGGTGGCGAGCCGACTTCGGCCTGGCTGTACACCTTGGCCTGGTGCTGGTTGACCACCTCCGGGTTGTCGCAGCGTAGCCACTGGCCGCTGACCGGGAAGCCGCCAAAACCCTTGCCTTCGGCGATACCGGACAGCTGCAGCAGGGGCAGGGCGCCGCCACCGGCACCGAGAAACACGAAGCGAGCCTGGATCTGGCGGTGATTGCCGCTCTTCTGATCCTTGGTGCTCACCCGCCAGCCATGCTCGTTGCGGGTGAGGTCGGTCACCCGCTGATTGAAGGTCACGCGCGCCTCGCTCTGCTGAACCAGGTGGTCGAGCAGGCTCTTGGTGAGCGCACCGAAGTTGACGTCGGTGCCGTTGGCCACGCGGGTCGCCGCGATCGGCTCATTCGGATCACGGCCGGGCATCATCAGCGGCATCCATTCGTTCATGGTGGCGCGATCTTCGCTGTACACCATGTCTTCGAACGCGTGGTGCACGTGCAGCGCCTCGAAGCGCTTCCTGAGGTAGTCGATGCCTTTCTGGCCACGGACGAAGCTCAGGTGCGGAACGGGATTGATAAAGGACTTGGGCGCGCCAAAGGTGCCTTTCTTGACCAGGTAGGCCCAGAACTGCTTGGACTCCTCGAACTGGGCGTTGATGCTCACCGCCTTCTTGATGTCGATGGAACCGTCGGCGGACTCGGGGGTGTAGTTGAGTTCGCACAGGCCGGCGTGGCCGGTACCCGCGTTGTTCCACGGGTTGGAGCTTTCCGCCGCACCGAAGTCCATCGCCTCGACGACTTCCAGCTTGATGCCCGGATCGAGCTCCTTGAGCAGCACGGCCAGCGTTGCGCTCATGATGCCGGCACCGACCAGCACTACATCTACAGCTTCGTAATCGTTCTGCGCCATTACCACATCTCCAAAAAATCAGCGTCCAGTCATAGGCCGTCGGCCTGGGCGTCAAAAGCGCCTGTCAGCGGTTGCAGAGCTGTATTGAGGATTGGAATGACGGGAGGAGGTCGCCGTGTCCTGCCGCAAGATGATTCATATGTTCGCCACACTCTTGTGAAGTTATTGAAACCGTTTTTTCACGTTCTTTTGGAACGCGAACCTCAAAAGTTCATGTGCCTGTTGGGCCGTTCCAGCCGGCAGATGTTCCGCGAAAACGCGGCACTGCAAGGCGGGGGCTCTGATATCGAGCAGCACGAAGTGGGCGACTCTCTGTGGCGTTGCCGATGGCATGACTGCATCAGCGGTACGGCGATGCCGATCAGGAGGCGTCCTTATAATCGGGGCGCGATTATAAGGCGAAAGCGCGGGAAGTGATCAGGTGCGTGTGACTTTTATTGCACAGGCACTGGGGGGCGAAAACGCCCTGGCGGGCGCTCAGTGGCGGGTGAATGCGCTTTTCGGCAACGGCGCGCCGAGCCAGGTCAGGCGCTGTTCGTTGACCTCGTGCCAGCCTGCAGGGCCCGGCGGCTGGGCGCTCTGGCGGAATGCGCGGCAGATGCCCTGTTCATCGAGGCGGGCAAAAATGCGCGGGTTTCGGGCGCTGGCGATTTTCTGCAGGAGGGCACGCATCAAACAAGCTCCGTTCATGCAAAGCGACCAAAGTCTTATACCGTCGGCATGTGACCAAGAGGTGACGCGGAACCGTGCTCACCGTTTACAGGTCGATTCGTTATACTTCGCGAGCCTTAAGCGCCCCCCATGGAGAACCGAATATGAATCGCCTGTTGTTTGGTCTGGTTGCCGTTATCAGTCTGGCTCTTGTCGGTTGTGCCCACAGCCCCCAACAGCTCAGCCCGCAGCCCAGGCTGATCGGGTCCCTGACGCCCGTGGGGCAGGGCCAGCCGGTCGTGGTGCGGGTCGTCGATGGGCGTCCCTCTCCGGTGCTGGGCACCCGTGGCGGCCTGTACCCGGAGACCAGCGCCATCAGCGTATCGGGCCAGGACGTACTGCCCAAGCTGCAAGCCCAGGCCGAGGCGGCCGTGCGCCTGCTGGGCTTCACCCCGTCGGCCAATGCCTACAACGCACCACAGCTGACCCTGACCCTGGCCGAGCTCAAGTACCAGTCGCCCAAAGAGGGTCTGTACGTCACCGAAGCCAACATGACCGCCAGCTTCCGCGCTGACGTGCAGAACAGCAATCGCCGTTACAGCGGCCGCTACGGTGCCTCGCTGAACCAGCGTTTCGGCATGGCGCCGAACCAGGAAACCAATACCAAGCTGGTCAGCGACGTGTTGAGCGATGCACTGACCCGCGCCTTCAAGGACCCGACCCTGGGGCAGATCCTCAGCGGTCAGTGAGCCTGACGGCAGCCATGAAAAAGCCCCGACCTGTCGGGGCTTTTTCATGGCTGCCGCAATCAGAGCGGCAGGCCAGCCTTGATGCGGTACTGGTTGCGTACCGGCATCGCGTACTGAAGGATTAGGTAGGGCTGTTGCTCGCCCGGGCAGCGGCTCAGGCGCTGCTGCCATTGCTCCCTGGCTGCAGCCAGTTCGGCGGCGCCGAACAGTGACTCGGCTGCCGGCACCTCCAGCTGCGGATCGCGATCGCTCCACATGGCATAGGCCAGGTAATGCACCGGGAACAGGCGGTAGCCGGTGAGGATCTGCGCATCGACCAGGGCGGCCAGTTGCTTGGCATCCTCGAAACCGCTGGTGATCGGGTCGCCGAAATGCACGTGCACGCGCCCCTTGTAACCGGTGATGCCCAGGCCGATGCTCTTGTCATCCTCGCCCGGCTGCTTGGTGTAGCTGCCCGTGGTGGCACGGGTGTAGAGCTCGCGGGCCTTGGCCTGGTCGCAGGGGTCGTACTCGTAGCTGATCGATACCGGGGTGAGCTTGAGGCTGGCGATGACCTGCGCGAAGGGTTCGTCCTTGCGGCTCATATGAAACATCTTGAGGATCGCCGAGTCGGTGCGGTCGTCACCGTCCTTGGCACGGCCTTCGGCCTGGGCGATCCAGATCGATTCGCCGTCCTGGCCGATCGAATGGCTGATATAGGCCGACAGCAGCTGGTAGGCGGCGAGCTTTTCGCGCCGCCCGGTGATCGAGCGGTGCACGATGAAACTCTTGTTCAGGCGCATCAGGTCGCTGACGAAGGGCTTCTGCAGCAGGTTGTCGCCAATGGCGATACGCGGCGTCTGCAGGCCGGCGTGGTACACGGCGTAGTTGACGAAGGCCGGGTCCATGACGATGTCGCGATGGTTGGCCAGGAACAGGTAGGGGTTGCCGGCCTTCAGGGTTTCCACGCCCGAATAGCTCACGCCATCGGTGGCGTGCTCGACGGTGCGGTCGATATACGGTTCGATGGACTCCTGCAGGGCTCGAACCGAGCCGATATGGCGGAACTGCGAACGCAGCCGATGGGCTATAAGAGGTTTGAGCAGCCAGCCGAACGGGCCGGCCAGGCGCGGAAAGCGAAACTGGGTAAGGATGTCGAGAAACGCATCGTCGGCCAACAGGCGCGCCAGAACCGCTGGAATTTCCGCGTCGGCATAGGGTCGGATGCTGTCGAATTCGCCCATCATGATCTCTTGTGATTATCGCTGCGATTGAAGAGTGGAAAGCGCTGGACCCTGTGCCGTAATCACGCGTGACGGCAACTCGAGGCGCAGCAATAGACCGCCCATTATAACCTGCAAGTCACACGGAGGCGCCCCATGTTGGAAACCCAGGATTATGAGTGCCCCTACTGCGGCGAGGCGGTCGAGGCGCTGCTGGACCTGTCGGCGGGTGACCAGCAGTACATCGAGGACTGCCCGGTGTGCTGCCGGCCCATCGTTTTCCTGCTCGAAACCGATGGCCAGAGCTGGCAGCTGGATGTGCGGGGAGAGAACGACTGATGAAGCGCGTCTACGAGCCCCAGGACCTGATGGAAGGCGAATTGCTCAAGGCCATGCTGGCCAGCGAGGGCATCCAGGCGCATCTGGTCGGTGCTCATCTGGCTGGCGCGGTGGGCGAGCTGCCGGCGTGCGGCCTGCTCGGCCTGCTGGTCGAGGACGCCGACGCCGAGCGCGCCCGCTGGCTGATCGGCGAGTACAATGGTGCGCAACCGCTACCCGGTGACGAGCCGGATTCCGTTCAGGGCGTGCTGCTGTGTTGAGCGGCGTGTGCCACCCCATCCCGATGAGCCTTTCATGAGTGGACGCTTCGCGCTGTTTCGCTGGACGCCCGCCTTTGCGGCGCAGCCAGGCTTTCCCGCTGACCAGCAGCCCCACTGGAACTTCGCGCCTGGCTCCCAGGTGCTGTTATTGCGCAGCGACCATGAACAGCCTGCGCTGGTTCGCGCGCGCTGGGGGTTGACCCCCCCCTGGTTGAAGGACCTGTCGAAAACGCCGGCCCACGCCCGCGCCGAAACCCTGGCCGAGCAGCCGATGTTTCGCGACGCGTTTCGCCTGCGCCGCGGCCTGATTCCGGCCAACGGCTTCTACGAATGGCGCGGTGCCGCGCGCAAGAGGCCGTACTGGCTGAGCAGCGAGGAGTCGCTGCTGTATTTCGCCGCAGTCTGGGAGGCCTATCCCGTCGAGGGGCAGGTTTACCTGAGCACGGCGATGATCACCCAGGCGGCCGCGACGCTGCGCCGCCCGTTGATTCTCAGTGCACACGACAGGCAGCGCTGGCTGGCCGCCGATACGCCACTCGAGGAGCTGCAGGCGCTGCTCGTCGGCAGACCGCAGCCCCTGCGGGAACGGGTATTGAGCAATCTGGTCAATGACCCGAAGCTCGACGGGCCGGAGTGTCTGACGCCTGCCTGAGGCTTTGGCCTGTGCTTGAATATGGCAGCCTCAGCAGGCCGCTGAACAGCCTAGGCGAGGCAACTGACGCGAGCTGTTTTTAACGACGCGGCGGCAACGTAGGTAGTTTTTCAACAGCCTGCTAGCATAACTCGCTCAATTTCCCAGGGAGCTCCAGCATGAAATCGTCGTTGTCCATTACCACGCTGACCGCGGCACTGCTGCTGGCAGGATGCCAAGCCGTCAACACCACCAGCGGTGGGGCGGTAGGTGTCGAGCGCAAGCAGTACATGTTCAGCGCGCTGTCGACCGATGAGGTCAACCAGATGTACGCCCAGTCCTACCAGGAAACCCTGCAGAAGGCCTCCAGCCAAGGCGTGCTGGACAAGACCAGTGCCGATGCCAAACGCCTGCAGCGTATCGCCGATCGGCTGATCAAGCAGGCGCCGTTGTTCCGCCCGGATTCGGCGCAGTGGCAGTGGGAGGTCAACCTGATCAAGAGCCCTGAGCTCAATGCCAACTGCGGCCCCGGCGGCAAGATCATCTTCTACAGCGGCATCATCGAGAAGCTGAAGCTCACCGATGACGAAATCGCTGCGGTCATGGGCCACGAGATCGCCCACGCCCTGCGTGAGCATGGCCGCGAGGCGATGTCCAAGGCCTATGGGCTGAACATGGCCAAGCAGGGCGCTGCCGCGCTGCTGGGCGTGAGCTCGGATCAGATGGCACTGGCCGATGCCGCGGTGAACTACGGCATGACGCTGCCCAACAGCCGCAGCAACGAGAACGAAGCCGACCTGATCGGCCTGGAGCTGGCTGCCCGTGCGGGCTTCAACCCCAACGCGGCGGTCACCCTGTGGGAGAAGATGGCCAAGGCCAGCGAAGGGGCGCCGCCGGAGTTCATGAGCACCCACCCGTCCTCGTCGAGCCGTATCGCCTCGCTGCAGGCCGCCATTCCCAAGGTCATGCCCCTGTATCAGCAGGCCAAGAAAAGCTGATCCTCGCGACATTGGCATCCGGCAAACGGGCCGGTTAGCCAACCAGGCAGCTGGTCGTGCTCTGGCCACTCGGACTTAGTTCGAGGCCGCTGTCTGGATCGGCGGCGGCCTCGAACCCTTGATCAGCCGTTCAGGATCCCGCTCAGCAGCATCGCCTGGTAGGCGGCATAGATCGCCAGTGCCGCGAAGGCGATGGCGGCGAGTCGGCGAATCAGGGTGAGCGGCAGGCGGTCGGCGGCGAAGTTGCCGGCCAGCACCACCGGCACGTTGGCGATCAGCATGCCCAGCGTGGTGCCGAGCACCACCATGATGAAGTGCGGGTACTGGGCGGCGAGCATGACCGTCGCCACCTGGGTCTTGTCACCCATCTCCGCCAGGAAGAAGGCGATCAGCGTGGTCAGGAACGGCCCGTAGCGCTTGAGGTTGGAGCTTTCGTCGTCATCGAGCTTGTCCGGGATCAGCGTCCACAGCGCCACGGCGATGAACGAGGCTGCCAGGATCCAGCTCAGCAGTGCCGGCGACAGCAGGCCGGCTACCCAATTGCCCACCGCCCCCGCGGCCAGGTGGTTGGCGAGGGTGGCGACCACCATGCCCCAGATGATCGGCCAGGGCCTGCGAAAGCGCGCGGCCAGCAACAGCGCGAGCAGCTGCGTCTTGTCGCCGATTTCCGCCAGGGCAACGATCAGGGTGGGAACGAAAAGAGATTCCAGCATCGAGGTTCCTAAAGGGGCGGGTAGACACGGCTATGACACGTACAGCCTTCCCGCCCCGGGTAAGGTGTTCGTGTCATAGGTCTTGTCAAACCCTGCGCGGCGTTCGAGCCGAACGGCGCCGATCCGTCTGGGCGGATCTTGGGTCGCACGCACCATGGTCAGCCGACCAAGTATGTTGATGCATGCCGGGCGAGCGGGCGCTCGCGGGAGACTACTCCCCTAGGACGCGCGCATTCTGCCCAAACGCCGTTCGTTGGGCAAGGCCTGCGCCGCTGTGCCGCAGGCGCGGGCCTTTACGGGTTGAGCGCCTGGTAGATACGGAAACCATCGGCGTCGGCCAGGGTGTGGCAGGCGCCGATATGTTGTTCGATCAGCGGCGGGTACTTGAGAAAGCGGTTGGCCACCAGGCGGATCTCGCCGCCCTTGCGCAGGTGCCGGGAGGCCTGGCGCAACAGGTCTTCGCTGGCCTGGTAGTGGGTATGCACACCCTGGTGGAAAGGTGGGTTGCTGAGGATGGCGCTCAGCTCGACGGGCGCCGCGGCGATACCATCGCCACTGATGACCTCCGCCTGCAGGCCATTGGCAGCCAGCGTCAGGCGGCTGCTGGCGACGGCGAAGGCATCGACGTCCAGCAGGGTGACCTGGCTGTGCGGATAGCGGCGTTTGAGTACCGCACCGAGCACGCCGGCACCACAACCAAAGTCCAGCAGATGACCGCCTGGCAGTCGATCCAGATGCTTGAGCAGCAGCGCGCTGCCGGTATCCAGCCGGCCGTGGCTGAACACCCCAGGCAGGGTGACCACCTCGAGCGGGCCGTCATCGAGCGGCAGGCTGTAGCGCTGGACCAGCGAGGCGAGAGCGGGTTGCATGGGCGCCTGAGCCACGCGCACCTGCCACAGCTGGCAGTGGCGCGCGCTGTCGAGTTTGCGCGGCGTGCCGTAGGCCGCCATCTGCTTGGCCGCGCGCTCGACGCCGGCGCGCTTTTCGCCAACCAGGTAGAGCAGCTTGCCGGGCAGGCGGGCGGCCAGGGCATCGAGCAGGTAGGCCGTCAACTCGCGGGATTTGGGCAGGAACAACACCGCTGTCTCGAAACCAGGCGCTGGTGGTGCCACGTCGAACGTACTGCGCCCGGCGAAGCGCGCCTCGAGCCTCGCCTGGTCACCGGCATGCCAGCCCCAGCCCGAGGCCTGGGGCAGGTGTGCCAGCAGATCATCGGCCGGCAGGCCCGCGAGCAGGGCGGGGCCAGCGAACAGCTCGGCCTGGCGCAGCAGCACTTCACTTCGCGGATCCATCAGATCTACCCCGGCAAAAGCGCGAAGGGTAGGGGCCTGCGCCGCAAGCTGCAAGCCCGACGCGCCAGGCGATCAGTTGACCTGGCGTTTGGCCTGCCCGGCGAAGAAGCCCGCCGCGTTTTCCGCCAGTTGGCCAACGATCCGCTGGCGCGCCTCGCGGGCACCCCAGGCGCTGTGGGGCGTGATGATCAGGCGCGGGATGTCGGCAGCCAGCAGCGGGTTGCCGTCTTTGGGCGGCTCCTGGGTCAGCACGTCGGTCGCCGCGCCACCGAGCTGGCCCGCGCGCAGGGCATCGGCCAGCGCCTGTTCGTCGATCAGGCCGCCTCGGGCGGTATTGATCACGAAAGCGCCAGGCTTGAGCAGGGCCAGCTCCCGGGCGCCGATCAGGTTGCGGGTCTGTTCGGTCAGCGGGCAGTGCAGGGTGAGGGCATCGACCTGGCTAAGCAGCTCATCCAGTGGCAGGCGATCGGCGCGCGGCGGCCGTCCTGGCAGTTGACCGTAGCGCACGCGCATGCCGAAGGCTTCGGCCAGCCTGGCGACGGCGCCACCCAGCTCGCCGTGGCCGAGCAGGCCCAGGGTCTTGCCTTCGAGCTCGACGATCGGGTGGTCGAGCAAACAGAACATCGGCGATTGCTGCCAGCGGCCAGCACGGATATCGCGCTGATAGTCCGGCAGGCTGGTGGCCAGGGCGAGCAGCAGCGCCAGGGTGTGCTGGGCCACCGAGGGCGTACCGTAACCCTGGCAATTGCACACGCTCACGCCGTGGGCCCGTGCCGCGGCGAGGTCGACGTTGTTGGTGCCGGTGGCCGCGACCAGTATCAGCTCGAGATCGGGACAGGCGGCCAGCACGGCCCCGTCGATCACCGCCTTGTTGCTGATCGCCACGCGGGCTCCCTGCAGACGCTCGATGATCTGCGACGGGCTGCTCTGGTCGTGCAGCACCAGCTCGGCGAACGGTTCCCGTAGCGGGGTCATGTCCAGATCGCCAAGGTCGAGGGAGCGATAATCGAGAAACACCGCGCGGCCTGTTTTACTCATCAGCTGTACCTTTCGGGCTGTCCTGTCGGGAAGTAAAGTGCAGCCTATCAGAAGCGCGCCGCCGCCCGCCCCTAGCCGGGTGGCGCGGTCGTGGGTGAACCGTCAACGGACCCTGGCCTCTGCCCATCGATCAATCAGCCGATTCCTGGAGTTGCCGTGTACTGGATGGAGTTCTTCACCGTTGCCCTCATTCACCTGCTGGCCGTCGCCAGCCCCGGGCCGGATTTCGCCATCGTGGTGCGTGAAAGCGTGGCCCATGGTCGCCGCACCGGGGTGTTCTGCGCACTGGGCGTCGGCACCGGGATCTTCGTTCACGTGGCCTATTCGCTACTGGGCATCGGCCTGATCGTGTCCCAGTCGATCGTGCTGTTCAATGCGCTGAAGTGGCTGGCCGCCGCCTATCTGCTGTACATCGGCTTCAAGGCGCTGCGCGCTCGACCCGCCGCGCCCGGGTCGCTCCAGGAACAGGCCGCGGCCCCGGCGAGAACACCCCGCGGGGCGTTCGTCACCGGCTTCGTGACCAATGGCCTGAACCCCAAGGCGACGCTGTTCTTCCTGTCGCTGTTCACCGTGGTGATCAACCCGCACACCCCGTTGCTCGTGCAGGGCGGTTACGGTGTCTACCTGGCCGTGGCCACGGCGGTGTGGTTCTGCCTGGTGGCAATGCTGTTCAGCCAGCAGCGCGTGCGCGACGGTTTCGCGCGCCTGGGCCACTGGTTCGATCGGCTGATGGGCGCGGTGTTGGTCGGCCTGGGGATCAAGCTGGCGTTCACCGAGCTGAAATAAAGGGCGCGATTGCGCCCCTGGAAGGCTTCTTACAGTACTTCGACCGCGACCGCCGTCGCCTCGCCGCCGCCGATGCACAGCGAGGCGATACCGCGCTTGCCGCCGGTCTGGCGCAGCGCGTTGATCAGCGTGACGAGGATGCGCGAGCCGGTCGAGCCCACCGGATGCCCTTGGGCGCAGGCGCCGCCGTAGATATTCACCTTGGCGTGATCGAGGTCGTGTTCGCCCATCGCCAGCATGGTGACCATGGCGAAGGCCTCGTTGATCTCGAACAGGTCGACCTCGTTCTTTTGCCAGCCGGCCTTGTGCAGCACTTTGCTGATGGCGCCGATGGGGGCGATGGTGAATTCGCTGGGATCCTGGCTCTGGGTGGCATGCGCGACGATACGGGCCAGCGGTTGCAGGCCGCGGGCGCGGGCCTGCTCGGCGCTCATCAGCAGCAGCGCACTGGCGCCATCGGAAATCGAGCTGGCATTGGCCGCGGTGATGCTGCCGTCCTTGCTGAAGGCCGGTTTCAGGCTGGTGATCTTGTCTATCCTGGCGTTCAGCGGCTGTTCGTCTTCGCTGACCTGAGTGTCACCCTGGCGGGTCGTCACGGTGACAGGGACGATCTCGGCGGCCAGCGCACCTGAGGTCATGGCCTGCTGCGCACGGCGTAGCGATTCGATGGCGTAGGCGTCCATCGCTTCGCGGGTGATGCCGTAGCGGTCCGCGGTTTCCTGGGCGAAGGAACCCATCAGGCGACCGGTGCGGGCGTCCTCCAGCCCATCGAAGAACATATGATCCTTGACCTCGCCGTGGCCCATGCGCAGGCCGCCACGTGCCTTGGGCAGCAGGTAGGGGGCATTGGACATGCTCTCCATGCCGCCGGCGACCATCACCTCGGCACTGCCGGCCCTGATCAGGTCATGGGCGAGCATCACCGCCTTCATGCCCGAGCCGCAGAGCTTGTTGATGGTGGTGCAGCCCGTGGCGCTCGGCAGGCCGGCGGCGAGCGCAGCCTGGCGAGCAGGCCCCTGCTTGAGCCCAGCGGGCAACACGCAGCCCATGATCACTTCCTGCACGTCGCCGGGGTCGATACCCGCGCGGGCGATGGCGGCGCGAATCGCCGCGGCTCCAAGATCCGTTGCGCTCAGCGCGGACAGGCTACCCTGAAAACCACCCATCGGCGTGCGCGCGCCGTTGACGATAACGATATCCGACATGTATCCACCTCGATCTGCAGTAAGGGGCGAAACCGCCTGGCTGGTCACACCGGGCAACACAATCATCCTTTCGGCTGATTGAGCGAGCGCTGGCACGGGCTACCGTTGGGCAAGGTGCCATCCGCGCTCCGGTTTCGCTTCATCTTCGTCGCTGTCAACAATAGTCCAGAACAGGTGAGCCCATGTTGCAGACCCGCATCATTCCCCCCGCCGCGAATGCCCACCCATACCCGCTGCTGATCAAGAGCCTGCTGTTGTCGGGCAGCCGTTATGAGCGCAACCGCGAAATCGTCTACCGCGACACCCTGCGTTACACCTACGCGACCTTCAATGAGCGGGTGGCGCGGCTGGCCAACGTGCTTACCAAGGCCGGGGTAAAGGCCGGCGACACGGTGGCGGTGATGGACTGGGACAGCCACCGTTACCTGGAGTGCATGTTCGCGGTACCGATGCTGGGGGCGGTGCTGCACACCATCAACATCCGCCTGTCGCCCGAGCAGATTCTCTACACCATGAATCACGCCGAGGACCGCTTCGTGCTGGTCAACAGCGATTTCGCCGCGCTGTATCAGGGCATCGCCGGGCACCTCACCACGGTCACCGGCACCTTGCTGCTGACCGACAACGCCACGGCCGCTGGCGAACTGCCCGGCTGCGTCGGTGAGTACGAAAGCCTGCTGGCTGCTGCCGAGCCACGTTATGCGTTCGCCGACTTCGACGAAAACTCCGTCGCCACCACTTTCTACACCACGGGCACCACCGGCAACCCGAAGGGCGTGTATTTCACCCACCGGCAACTGGTGCTGCATACCCTGTCCATGGCCACCACTCTGGGCAGCCTGGACAGCATCCGCCTGATGGGCAATGACGACGTGTATATGCCCATCACCCCGATGTTCCACGTGCATGCCTGGGGCGTGCCCTACGTCGCCACGCTGCTGGGGGTGAAGCAGGTCTATCCGGGGCGCTACGAGCCGGAGATGCTCAGCGCGCTGATCAAGAACGAGCAGGTGACCTTCTCCCATTGCGTACCGACCATCCTGCAGATGCTGCTGGCCGCACCCGGCGCCCAGGGCCATGACTTCCAGGGCATGAAGGTGATCATCGGCGGCAGCGCGCTCAATCGCGCCTTGTATGAGGCGGCCAAGGCCAGGGGCATTCAGCTGACGGCGGCCTATGGCATGTCGGAAACCTGCCCGCTGATTTCCTGCGCCTACCTCGACGACGAGCTGCTCGACGGCAGCGAAGAGCAGCGCACCGCCTACCGCATCAAGGCCGGGGTTCCGGTGCCGCTGGTGGAGGCGGCGATCATGGACAGCGAGGGCCGGCACTTGCCCGCCGACGGCGAGACCCAGGGCGAACTGGTGTTGCGTGCCCCCTGGCTGACCCAGGGTTACTTTTGCGAGGCGGAAAAGGGCCAGGAGTTGTGGGCCCATGGCTGGTTGCACACCGGCGACGTGGCAACGCTGGACGACAGGGGCTTCATCGACATTCGCGACCGCCTCAAGGACGTGATCAAGACCGGGGGCGAGTGGCTCTCCTCACTGGAACTCGAAGACCTGATCAGTCGCCATCCGGCGGTTCGCGAGGTGGCCGTGGTCGGCGTGGCCGATCAGCAGTGGGGCGAGCGCCCATTTGCCCTGGTGGTGGCAAAGGAGGGCCAGGCGCTGGACGCGCGTATTGTCAGGGAACACCTCACGCCTTTCGTCGAGCAGGGGGCCATCAACAAGTGGGCAATTCCCTCGCAGATCGCCCTTGTTACCGAAATTCCCAAGACCAGTGTGGGCAAGCTGGACAAAAAGCGTATTCGCGTTGATCTCGCGCAGTGGCAGGACACCGGGAGTGCGATTTTATCGTCCCTGTAAGGCACGAATTTCAACGCCAAAAATGTGACTGATCAGTCAAACAAACGTTTGGCTTGCTAATTGCTGGTTTCCGGCCATCCTTGGCTTGTCACGGATGGGACTGATCCCTCTAAACCGGCGAGCCAGAGTGTCTCGGGCACTGCAAGCACCACCTGGCAAGGCTCGCTGGCTTTAGTCAATCAGCCATAACAAAAACAAATGGAGTAGCGTCGATGACCAACACAACAAGGCCGTTCTGGCGTCTGGCAAAACTGCCGCTGGCCGTCAGCCTCGCATCAACTCTTGCCAGCCCGGCATTCGCGGTGAATTTCAATATCGGGGAAATCGAAGGTCAATTCGACTCGTCGCTGTCGGTAGGGGCCAGTTGGTCGACAGCCAAGCGTGACGATCGTTTCATCGGCGAAGCCAACGGCGGCACCGGCTATACCCAGACAGGTGACGACGGGCGTCTCAACTTCAAGCGTGGCGAAACCTTCTCCAAGATCTTCAAGGGTATCCATGACCTGGAGCTGAAGTACGGCGATACCGGTGTGTTCGTGCGGGGCAAATACTGGTACGACTTCGAGCTCAAGGATGAGTCGCGTCCCTTCAAGGATATCGACGACGACGGCCGCAAGCCGGGTGCCAAGTCCGCCGGGGCGGAATGGCTCGATACCTTCGTGTACCACAACTACAGCATTGGCGATCAGCCCGGTTCCGTGCGCCTGGGCAAGCAGGTGGTGAGCTGGGGTGAAAGTACCTTCATCCAGAACAGCATCAACTCGATCAACCCGGTTGACGTTTCCGCTTTCCGACGCCCCGGCAGCGAGGTCAAGGAAGGTCTGATCCCGGTCAACATGTTCTATGTCTCCCAGAGCATCACCGATCGCCTGTCGATGGAGAGCTTCTACCAGTTGAGCTGGAAACAGACCGTCGTCGATAACTGCGGGACCTTCTTCTCGACCGCCGATGTGGCGGCCAATGGCTGTAACAACAACTACAACATCCTCAACAGCAGTCTGGTCGGCCTGTTGCGTGGCGTCGATGCCTTGGCAGCCGGGGCGCCGGCGCTGGCGCCGATCGGTGCGTCGGCCGCCGGTGTGAACTACACCCAGGAAGGCATGGTGGTGCGTCGCGGCAAGGACAACACGGCACGCGATGACGGGCAGTGGGGCCTGGCACTGCGCTGGCAGGGCGATAACACCGAGTACGGCGCGTACTTCATGAATTACCACAGCCGCACGCCGTTCCTCAGTGTGCAGAATGCCGATGCCGCTGCCCTGGCGAGGATTGGCGCGGCAGCTCGCAGTATCTACAACACCCTGGGTGTGGGTGCCGCGGGTAGCCCCGCAGCCTGGGTGGGATCCGGCAACGCATGGCTCGGTGCCGCGCCACCTGCCGCTTTCGCAGGTCCCCTGGGCGCCCAGGCGCGCACGCTGGCCGGTGCTGCTGTGGCCGTGGGTAACGGCAGTTACTTCATGGACTACCCCGAGGACATTCGCCTTTATGGTCTGAGCTTCTCCACCACGCTGCCTACCGGCACGGCCTGGCAGGGTGAAGTCAGCTATCGCCCGAATGCACCGGTGCAGATCAACACCCAGCAACTGACCCTCGCCCTGGCTGGCGCGGCGGCCGGCACGTCCGCGCCGGGAGCGGTGCAGAAGGGCTACGACCGCAAGGAAATTACCCAGATCCAGACCACCTTCACGCACTTCTTCGATCAGGTTCTGGGCGCTGACCGCCTGACCCTGGTGGGCGAGGTCGGCTTCGCGCACGTCGGCGGTCTTGAGGGCAAGAACAAGAACCGCTATGGCCGTGACCCCATCTACGGCATCACCGGCAGTGCGGTGGACCCTAACGAAACGTCCATCGCCCGTTATGGCGACCATGGTTTCACCACCGCCAACTCCTGGGGTTATCGCATGCGCGGCATCCTCGACTACAGCGATGTGTTCGCCGGTGTGAACCTGCGGCCCAACGTCGCCTTCTCCCACGACGTTGACGGTTACGGTCCCAACGGGTTGTTCAACGAAGGTGCCAAGGCCGCCAGCCTGGGCGTCGATGCCGAATATCAGAACACCTACACCGCGACCGTTGCTTACACCAACTTCTTCGATGGTCGTTACAACACCCTGGTTGATCGTGACTTCCTGGCTCTCAGCTTCGGTATGAACTTCTAAGCGCCCGTATTCATAGGAAAACGCATTTATGAAAACAACAAAAAGGCTGTTGCAAACCGGCGCTCTGACGTTGTCGCTGCTGGCCACCGGTGTGATGGCTGCGGTATCGGCGGACGAGGCGGGCAAGCTGGGTAATACCCTGACGCCGATCGGCGCGGAAAAAGCCGGCAATGCCGATGGCAGCATCCCGGCCTGGACCGGTGGTCTGCCGGTCAATGCCGGAGCGGTGGATGGAGGCGGCTTCCTGGCCGATCCGTTCCCCAACGAGAAGCCGCTGTTCACCATCACCGCGCAGAACGTCGAGCAGTACAAGGACAAGCTCACGCCTGGTCAGTACGCGATGTTCAAACGCTATCCGGAAACCTACCGGATGCCGGTCTACACCACCCACCGCACGGCGACCGTGCCGGACAACATCATCGCGGCGACCAAGCAGAATGCCACCAATACCAAGCTGATTCAGGGCGGTGAAGGGCTGGAGAACTTCCAGCTGGCCAACCCGTTCCCGATTCCCAAAGACGGCTTGGAAGCGATCTGGAACCATATCACCCGCTATCGCGGTGCCAGCGTACGGCGCCACGTCGTGCAGGTGACGCCACAGGCCAATGGCTCGTTCAGCCCGGTCAGCCTGGAGGAGGAGTTCGCCTTCCGCAGCATGATGAAAGGCGTCGATACCAGTCAGCCGAGCAACATCCTGTTCTACTTCAAGCAGCGGGTAACCGCGCCGTCGCGTCTGGCCGGTAACGTGTTGCTGGTGCACGAGACCATCGACCAGGTGAAGGAGCCGCGCATGGCGTGGCTGTACAACGCCGGTCAGCGTCGTGTACGCCGTGCGCCGCAGGTGTCCTATGACGGCCCGGGTACCGCAGCCGATGGCCTGCGCACCTCGGACAACCTCGACATGTACAACGGCTCCCCCGATCGCTACGACTGGCAGTTGCTGGGCAAGAAGGAAATCTACATTCCCTACAACAGCTACCGTCTCGATTCGCCGAAGCTGAAGTACGCCGATATCGTCAAGGCAGGTCACCTGAACCCCGACCTGACCCGCTACGAGCTGCACCGCGTCTGGCACGTGACCGCGACGCTGAAGCAGGGCGAGCGCCACATCTATGCCAAGCGTGACTTCTACATCGACGAGGATACCTGGCAGGCCGCTGCCATCGACCACTACGACGGTCGCGGTACCCTGTGGCGCGTGGCGGAAGCCCATGCCCAGTACTACTACGACAAGCAGGTGCCGTGGTACGCCGTCGAGGTCATCCACGATCTGCTCTCCGGTCGCTACCTGGCCCTGGGCCTGAAGAACGAGGAGAAGCGCTCCTACGAGTTCGACTACCCCGCCAAGGAAAGCGACTACACGCCGGCCGCGCTGCGCCAGTCCGGCGTGCGTTGATCGCTGCGTGAAATCGAAAAGCCGGCTCAACGCCGGCTTTTTGTTGCCCGCTCGGTTGCTATTCGGCGCCAAGGGCAGGCAGCCCTGCTTGGCGATCTGGCGACTGGCCCAGCGTGCAGTACCTGGTGCCGGTTAGAATGGCCTCCCTGCCTGCCATCTGCTTTACAGGAACGCCCATGCAATCGACATCCCCAGCCTTGATCCGCGAAACCTTTGCCGTCGGCCCTTTGCAGTGCAACTGCACCATCATCGGCGATCCCGTCAGTGGCAAGGCACTCGTGGTCGACCCGGGTGGCAATCCCGATCTGATCATGGCGCGGCTGGAGGCCCATGGCCTCAAGGTGGTGAGCATCATCCACACCCACGCGCACCTGGATCATTTCCTGGCGTCGGGGCAGATGAAGGAGAAGACTGGCGCGACCCTGCACCTGCACAAGGACGATCAATTCCTCTGGGACAACCTGGAGATGCAGTGCCAGATGTTCGGTGTTCCCTACACCCCCGTGCCGGCTCCTGATCAGTGGCTGGCCGATGACGAGGCGCTGGCCTGCGGCTGTGGTGTGGCATTGCACACGCCGGGGCATACCCCAGGCTCCATGAGTTTCTGGTTTCCCGAGGCCAAGCTGCTGATCGCTGGCGACACCCTGTTTCGCCGCGGCATCGGGCGCACCGACCTGTGGGGTGGCGACCACGCGAGCATCGAACGCTCCATCAAGCAGCGTCTGTACCGGCTGGATGAAGACGCCACCGTGGTGACGGGCCATGGGCCGGACACCCGACTGGGTGACGAGATGCGCGAAAACCCCTTCGTGCGTGCTTGAAAAAACAGGCGTTTACAGATTTTTTGCGCGGTCATTGTTAGCCTTGGTCGGGAACTTGGCTGCGATCGCTGGCTCGAAGCCGCGGATAAAAGTCTGCCTCTCTCCGCAAAACGACTAAGGATGACCCATGATCAAACTCCGCTCCCTGATTGCCGCAACGGCCGTTTTCGCTGTTCTGTCCGGCTGTACGGTCAACCCCTATACCGGTGAAAGCCAGGCGGGCAAGGCCGGTATCTACGGCGGCGTGGGCGCGCTGGCCGGTGCCGCGGTCGGTGCTGCCACCTCGAGCAAGAAAGACCGCAAGAAGGGCGCGCTGATCGGCGCTGCCGTTGGTGGTGCAGCCGGTGGCGGCTACGGCTATTACGTCGACACCCAGGAAGCCAAGCTGCGTCAGCAGCTGCAGGGCACGGGCGTGCAGGTGCAGCGCAATGGCAATGACCTGACCCTGATCATGCCGGGCAACATCACCTTCGCCAGCAATTCGGCGGACATCTCCAGCAGCTTCTACCCAACGCTCAACTCGCTGGTGCTGACCTTCAAGGAATTCAACAAGAACGGCGTGAACATCGTCGGCCATACCGACAGCACCGGTTCGGCCGAGCTGAACCAGAGCCTGTCCACCCGCCGTGCCCAGAGCGTAGCCTCGTACCTGGCTGCCAACGGCGTGGCTTCCTCGCGCATCTCGGCCTACGGCGCAGGCCCGAATCAGCCGATTGCCAGCAATGCCAACGAAGCAGGTCGCGCACAGAATCGCCGCGTGGAAATCAACCTGCGCCCGCTGTGATCCTGTCAGCCCGTATTGGAAACCCCGCTTCGGCGGGGTTTTTATTGTCTGTCGATTCGATGGATGTGGCTACGCCGCAGGCGAGAGCTAGACTCTGCTGATCAAGGGTCGAGCCATGAAGCGACGCAGGCAGGGAGGTAAACGTGGTGCCGGATCGGGATGAGCCGCTGGAAATTCTCGTCGTCGATGATCGCCAGGACAATCTGGACGACATGCAGGAACTGCTCGAAGCCATCGAGCAGCCGGTTCACTGCGTGGACTCGGGCGCCAAGGCCCTCGAGTACCTGGCCCAGGGCGAGGTGGCGCTGGTGCTGCTCGATGTGCAGATGCCCCGCATGGACGGTTTCGAGGTGGCGCGGCGCATGCGCCATGACCCGCACACCCGCCTGACACCGATCATCTTCATCTCCGGTATGACGCAGACCGACGAGATCCTCGGCAAGGGCTATGGCGCCGGCGCGATGGACTTCATCGCCAAGCCGGTGCAGCCGGCGATGCTGTTGCACAAGGTGCGCGCGCTGCTCGAACACGAGCGCCATCGCCGTGATCTGCTGCGCCTGACCCGGCAACTGGAGCGCGAGCGGGCCTTCAATGCCTCGATTCTCGACAACACCGCCGAAGGCATTCTGGTGGTCGGCGAGGAGGGGCGTATCCGCTTCGCCAACCCGGCGATCACCCGCATGCTCGGCTGCCAGGAGGGCGAGTTGACGGGCAGCCAACTGCTGGACTGGGTCGATGTTGCCGGCCCCGTGCAGTGGCCGGATTCGAGCTTCTACCAGCATTGGCAGCGCCGCGAGCATCTGCGCCTGCATGATGCCAACCTGCGTACCCGGGAGGGCGCTGCCGTGCCGGTGGCGCTCTCCTGCTCGCCGCTGCCGGACGACGGACATGGCATGGTCCTGCTGGCGCTGGACATGTCGGTGGTGCGCGACCTGCACCAGCAGCTCGAATCACTGGTCATCACCGATGCCCTGACCGGGTTGCTCAACCGCCGTGGCTTTCTGCAGGAGTTGCAGGCCTCGATCGCCCGTCACCAGCGCACCGGCCAGAAGGCTGCCTTGCTGTACCTGGATCTGGATGGCTTCAAGCGCATCAACGACACCTTGGGCCACGAGCGCGGCGATCAGGTGCTGCGCCAGGTCAGCGCCCAGCTCAAGGGCTGCCTGCGGCCCTATGACCGCCTGGCCCGCATCGGCGGTGATGAATTCACGGTGATCCTCGACAGCCTGGGTAGCCCGGCCGAGGCGGCCTCGGTGGCGCAGAAGCTGGTCCAGCAGCTAGCCGACCAAGCCGGCGAGGGCGACCTGGCGGGATTGGGGGTCAGCATCGGCATCGCCTGCTTGCCCACCGACGGCAGCACGGTCGAAGACCTGCTGCGGGCGGCCGACACGGCGATGTACGCGGCCAAGCGCGGTGGGCGCCGGCAGTACCGCTTCTACGAGGCGGCAAGAACCTAAGAACCTGTTCAAAGTCTTCAAGCCGAGGTTCGTCGATTTTGGCAGCTAAGTGGCGTAAGCGACCGTTCAGCCGCTTTGCCTTTTTGGCGCTCCTCATGCCACAAAATTAGTAGACGACACCAATTGCCCCTTCAGGAGGCCGAGTGGAATCGTTGTATAGGGGGACGAGCCGCATGGATGCGGCGAGAGGCCTGATGGGCCAGGGATGGCCCTTCCAGGCCGGCCCCCGGAACGACGATGCAACGAGGGAACCCCAGCGCAGCTGGGGCCGGATGTCGGGGCTAGACCTTTTGGTTACTTTTGGGGCAATGCTGTACGGACCGGAGACATAGTGGACGCATGTGCGGGGACATGGTTGACACATTATGGACGCTAATAATCCGGCATGTTCAGGTCGATGGTTCGAAGATGGTGATGACAAAAATACAGGTCAAATAATAAGTCACTGTCTGCACGAGGACGGACAGCAACCAGTTGCCCAGCTAGCCCTTTGGCGACACGGAAGTAGCGTTTCCTGAAGCGCAAGCGGTTGTGATAGACCTTGGTCAGCACGTCATCCACGCCATATTCGAACTCAGGCAGCGTCTCAGGAAATCGCCAGGGGCTCATGCGGTAACGTGACATCGGCACCTGATAGCCCAGGGCTTCGTGAGGCCGTTGATGGTTGTAGATGTTGCGCCAGCGATCCAAGGCGGCTTGCGCCTCATCCAAACTATGAAAGTGTTTGCCCTTGAGGGCTTCGAGCTTGAGTGCTCGATGAAATCGCTCGCACTTACCATTGGTTTGAGGATGGTAAGGACGGCTGAAACTTAACCTGACGCCTAGCCTGACCAGCCAAACACCGAGCTCAGAGAGTTCTCCCGGGTTACGTGGTGACCCCCAGGGCGGGCCGTTATCCACATTGATGCGCGCCGGTAAACCGTAACAGCGAAAGATCTCAATGAGCTTCTCCTGAACCGTCAGACGCTGTTGATTGCCACAAGCCTGGATCGCAAGGCTGAAGCGCGAGTGATCGTCCACCACGGTAAGTGGGTGGCAATGACCCTCAGCGGTCTGAAAATAGCCTTTGAAGTCCATCTGCCAGAGGTCATTGGGCGCATCATGCTCAAAGCGCAGCCAAGGCTTCTTGATCTCCTCGCCTGCTGGCTCGACCAAGCCGTGTCGATGCAAAACATTGGTGACCGTGCTGGGCGCAATGGAACAGTTCAGCACATGGCTAATCTTGCGCCCGCCCCAGGCAGGGTGCTCGCGACGCAAGGCGACAACCTTTGCCTCAAGATCCGGTAGCGTCTGAGAGGGGCTGCTGTGCGGCCGCCTTGAGTGCTCCTGCAATCCTTCGGAGCCATGCTCTGCATAGCGGCGTAGCCATTTGTATGCTGTTTGCGGACTGATACCGAAACGCCGACATAACTCTCGTCGGTTGCTGGCGGCATCTAACGCCAAGGCAACGAACTCTTCCTTCAGGCTCATAGCATCTCTCGTATTCCAGGGCATGGTGGGACTCCCGGCAAGGTCTACTCACCGAAAGTGTCAACCATGTCCCCGTACACCTGTCAGCTATGTCTCCGGTCCGTACAGGGCGATGCCAAAAGAAACCCGCTCGACAGAGCGGAACCGAACGTATGAACAACGCGATAACGCTGGCAAGCCCAGCTCTCGCATCTAGTCTGGAACGTAAAGAGTTCGGGGCTAAAGCCCCTCCTACGAGTTACGCGAACGACCGCTTTTGCCTTGTAGCAGCCTCTTTCATGTCGCCTGAAAAGATCCTGAACAGGTCCTAAGGATGCTGCTGGTGCAAGCGCTCCAGCAAGCCGTCCTTGGATTCCCAGAGCGTATTGATCCACTGCTGGAAATCCTTGCGATAGGCCTCGTCCTGGTCATAGGCGCGGCCGATGAAACGATCCGGGATCGGTAGCTGCTCGACCACCACCACCACTTCGTCGAGCTGCCCGCTGAGCAGGGTCCAGAAACCCGGGCTGCCCTGGGGGTAATGCAGGGTCACGTTGATCATGCCGTGCAACTGCTCGCCCATGGCATCGAGCACGAAGGCCAGGCCGCCGGCCTTCGGCTTGAGCAGGTAGCGGTAGGGCGACCGTTGCTCCTGGTGCTTGGCCGGGGTGAAGCGGGTGCCTTCGACGAAATTGAAGATGCCCACCGGGTTGTGGCGAAACTTGGCGCAGGTGCGGCGGGTGGTCTGCAGGTCCTTGCCCTTCTTTTCCGGGTGTCTGGCCAGGTATTCCTTCGAGTAGCGTTTCATGAAGGGAAAGCCCAGCGCCCACCAGCACAGGCCGATCACCGGCACCCAGATCAGCTCCTGCTTGAGGAAGAATTTCAGCGGGCGGATGCGCCGGTTGAGCAGGGACTGCAGCACCAGGATGTCCACCCAGCTCTGGTGGTTACTGGTAACCAGGTAGGAGTGCTCGTAATCGAAGCGCTGGTCACCCTCGATATGCCAGCGGGTTTTACCCAGCAGGTTCATCCATGCCTTGTTACAACTTATCCAGCCCTCCTGGATGACAATCATCAGGCGGTCGCAGCCACGTTGCACCAGCGGCAGGGGCAGGACGATGCGCAGCAGGGTGACGGCGAACAGCGGCCAGCACCAGAACAGCGTGTTCAACGCCAGCGAAACGCTGCCCAAAAGGCCGAGCAGTGGGGCAGGCAGGAAGTGCAGCATGGACGTGCGAACCTCAGGCAGGTTGGCGCCCGGCAAGCGTGCCGGGCGTGAATGGCGCACAGGGTAACCATTGGTGATGGAACTGCAAGTCGATCCGAATGCCGGGTGTGTCACCGGCGTTCGGATCGGCCCGTTTCACTGGCGCATATTGGCGGCCTGGATGGCGGTCAGGGCGATGGTGAAGACGATGTCGTCGACCAATGCGCCGCGCGACAGGTCGTTCACCGGCTTGCGCAAGCCCTGCAGCATGGGCCCGACGCTGATGCAGTCGGCGCTGCGCTGCACCGCCTTGTAGGTGGTGTTGCCGGTGTTCAGGTCGGGGAAGATGAACACCGTGGCGCGACCGGCCACCGGGCTGTTGGGAGCCTTTTGCCGGCCGACGCTTTCGATGGCCGCGGCGTCGTACTGCAGCGGGCCGTCGACCAGCAACTGCGGATTGGCTTGGCGCGCCAGGCGCGTGGCCTCGCGAACCTTTTCCACTTCCTCGCCGCTGCCCGAATCACCGGTGGAATAGCTGAGCATCGCTACCCGCGGCGGGATGCCGAAGGCCTGGGCGGAGCTGGCGCTCTGCAGGGCGATTTCCGCCAGTTGCTCGGCGTTGGGGTCCGGGTTGACCGCACAGTCGCCATACACCAGCACCTGGTCCGGCAGCAGCATGAAGAATACCGACGACACCAGGTTGTAACCGGGCGCGGTCTTGATCAGCTGCAGTGCCGGGCGGATGGTGTTGGCAGTGGTGTGCACGGCACCGGAAACCAGGCCGTCGACCTCGTCCAGGGCGAGCATCATGGTGCCCAGCACCACGGTGTCTTCGAGCTGGGCGCTGGCCATCGGCGCGTTGAGGCCCTTGCCCTTGCGCAGCTCGACCATCGGCTCGACATAGCGCTCGCGGATCAGGTCCGGGTCGAGGATCTCCAGCCCTGGCGGCAGCTCGATGCCCTGGGCCTGCGCCACGCTGTGGACTTCTTCCGGCTTGGCCAGCAGCACGCAACGGGCGATGCCACGGGCCTGGCAGATGGCAGCGGCCTGCACGGTGCGTGGCTCGGCGCCCTCGGGCAGGACAATGCGCTTGTTGGCCGCCTTGGCCTGCTGCACCAGCTGGTAACGGAACGCCGGCGGCGACAGGCGCAACTCACGCGGACTGCCGCAGCGGGCGGCCAGCCAGTCGTGGTCCAGGTGGCTGGCGACGAAGTCGGCGACCTTCTCGGCGCGTTCCTTGTCGTCGACCGGGATTTCCTTGTTCAAGCGGTTCAGGTTGGTGGCCGTGTCGTAGGAGCCGGTACTCACCGTCATCACCGGCAGGCCGCTCTGCAGGGCGCCGCGGCACAGTTCCATGATGCGCGGGTCGGGGGCGAAGTCGCTGCACAGCAGCAGGCCGGCCAGCGGCATACCGTTCATGGCCGCCAGGCTGGCGGCGAGGATGATGTCGTCGCGGTCACCTGGGGTGACCACCAGGGTGCCGGGTTTGAGCAACTGCACGGTGTTGGCCACGGCACGGGCGCAGAGCACGATCTTGAGCATGCGCCGCTGTTCGTAGTCGCCGGCATTGAGAATGCGCGCGCCGAGCAGTTCGGCGATGTCGCGGGTACGCGGCGCGTTCAGTTCGTCGAGCCACGGGATGCAACCGAGCAGGCGAAATTCCGGGTGGCGCAGCAGCGAGGACTGTTCGCGCAGGCGTGCGGTGAAGGCCTCCAGGCCATCGTCGCTGCGGATCTTGTTGAGGATCACGCCGAGTACCTTGGGGTCCTTCGGGCCGCCGAACTGCTGGGCCTGGATTTCCACGCGGTCGCACAGCTCGCCGAGGGTTTCCTGCTCCTGGGCCGAGACCAGGATCACGTCGGCATCCAGGCTCTTGGCCAGGTGAAAGTTGACCCGCGCGGCGTAGCTGGCCTGACGGGTCGGCACCATGCCTTCGACGATCACCACGTCCTTGTCCTTGGCGGCTTCCTGGTAGAGGCTGATGATCTCCTCGAGCAGCTCGTCCAGGTCGCCGTCACCGAGGCGCCGCTCGACGTGGGCGAGGGCCAGGGGCTTGGGCGAATGCAGGCCGTGGGTGCGGGCCACCAGTTCGCTGGAACGCTCGGGGCCGGCGTCACCCTGATGCGGCTGGGCGATGGGCTTGAAGAAGCCCACCTTGAGCCCGGCGCGCTCCAGCGCACCGACCAGGCCCAGGCTGATGGAGGTGAGGCCGACGCCGAAACCGGTCGGCGAGATGAAAAAGGTGTGCATGGGGTTCTCCGTAATCAGTCGAGCAGCGCCAGGGTGTCGAGGGCGATCTGCCGCTCTTCGTTGGTCGGCACCACCAGCACCCGGGTATGGTCTGGCGCGTGGATCGGCCCGCTGACGCCTCGCAGGCAACGCGCGTTGGCCGCCTCGTCGAGCTTGAGGCCGAGCAGGCCGAGGTGGGCCACCGTCCTGCTGCGGATCAGCGGTGAGTTCTCGCCGATGCCGCCGGTGAAGATCAGCCCGTCCAGGCGCGGCAGGGCGCAGCTCATGGCCGCCAGGGATTTGGCCAGGCGGTAGCAGAACACCTCGATGGCCAGGGTGGCGCCGGCATGACCCTCTTCGCGGGCCTGCTCGAGGCTGCGCATGTCGTTGGACAGGCCCGACAGGCCAAGCAGGCCGCTGTCATGGTTGAGCATGCGGTCGATCTGCTCCAGGCTCCAGCCCAGGGTGCGCGCGAGGTGGCTGTGCAGGTTGGGGTCCACGTCGCCACTGCGGGTGCCCATTACCAGGCCTTCGAGGGGCGTCAGGCCCATGCTGGTGTCGCGGCTCTCGCCGTCGAGCACCGCGCAGGTCGAGCAGCCATTGCCCAGGTGGGCGACCAGCCAGGCACTGTCGCCCGCCGCCAGGCCGGTCAGCTCGGCGGCACGGGCACTGACGAAGCGGTGGCTGGTGCCGTGGAAGCCGTAACGGCGCACGCCGTGGTCGCGGTACAGCTGTTCCGGCACCGCGTAGCGGAAGGCGTGCTCGGGGAGGCTCTGGTGGAAGGCCGTGTCGAACACCGCCACCTGGGGCAGCTCGGGGTACAGCGCCAGGGCCGCCTCGATGCCCAGCAGGCCGGCCGGGTTGTGCAGCGGCGCCAGGGGCGCGACGGCGCGAATCGCGGCGATCACGTCGTCGTCCAGGCGCTTGGCGCTGGTGAAGTGCTCGCCGCCATGTACCACCCGGTGGCCGATGCCATTCAGTTGGCCGCCGCTGGCTTCCTGCACGCGCTGAAGCAGATGAGCGAGCGCTGCACGGTGATCATCGTTTGCAATCGCCTGGCTGTGCTTGATGCCATCGCGTTGCCAGTGCAATACCGCGTCGGCGCTGCCGAGACGCTCGGCCAGACCGCTGATGGCGAACGCCTGCTGGTCGGGGTCGACCAGGGCGAACTTGATGGAGGAACTACCGCAATTGATCACCAGAATATTGCGTGCGGGCATTCAAGAGTCCTTAGCATCGGGAGGCGTTGGAGCCAGTGTTGCGACACACCAGCCGCAGGTGAAGTTCGTGCCGATATGCGCGTGCCGCTGCGCCGCGTCGAGCACCCAGGGGCGATTTTGCCAGGGCGGCTGATGGCGCAGGTGTTGAGTATGACCACAAGATAAGGCAGCGACCCAGTGGCCGTCATGATCTTGCTCAAAACCGACCAGGGTAACCGTCGACGCGGCCCGCCCGTCTGGGCTTGGGTCGCTTTCACCCCCGCCGTTGGTTACACTCTCACGTTCATTTTCCTCGAGCAAAAGGTTCGCCCCCATGCAGATCGCCGCCAACAAGGCCGTTTCCATCGACTATACCCTGACCAACGATGCCGGCGAGGTGATCGATAGTTCCGCTGGCGGCGCGCCGCTGGTTTACCTGCACGGTGCCGGCAACATCATCGTCGGTCTCGAGAAGGCCCTGGTCGGCAAGCAGGCCGGTGACGAGGTCAAGGTTGCCGTCGAGCCGGAAGAAGCCTATGGCGAGTACAGCGCCGAGCTGGTCGCCACCCTGAACCGTTCGATGTTCGAAGGCGTCGACGAGCTGGAAGTCGGCATGCAGTTCCACGCCTCCGGCCCGGACGGCGGCATGCAGATCGTCACCATCCGCGAACTGGAAGGCGACGATGTGATCGTCGACGGCAACCACCCGCTGGCTGGCCAGCGCCTCAATTTCGCGGTCAAAGTCGTCAACGTGCGTGACGCCAGCCAGGAAGAGATTGCCCATGGTCACATCCATGGCGAGGGTGGTCATCACCACTGATCCGTATGTCGGCAGCGGATCGGTCGCTGCTGGCAGATGATCATGAGTGGCTGCTAAGCTGCAGTCATGGAAAGGCGCCTTTTCAGGCGCCTTTTTTGTCTTTTTCTCACTGCCTTTCGCGTTACCCGGAGCACCCATCATGAGCGCCTTTCACGACCTGACATTGCACGCATTGGACGGCCAGGAGCTGCCGCTGGCTCCGCTCAAAGGCAAGGTGGTGCTGGTGGTCAACGTCGCCTCCAAATGCGGGCTCACGCCGCAGTATGCGGGCCTGGAGCGCCTGCAGCAGACCTATGCGGATCAGGGCTTCAGCGTGCTGGGTGTGCCCTGCAACCAGTTCGCCGGGCAGGAGCCGGACGACGAGGCGGCCATCGCCCAGTTCTGCAGCCTGAACTACGGGGTGACCTTTGCGCTGAGCAGCAAGCTGGAGGTCAACGGCAGTGGTCGCCATCCGCTGTATCGCCTGCTGGCCGGTGAAGGCGCGGAGTTTCCCGGCGACATCACCTGGAACTTCGAGAAGTTTCTGGTCGGCCAGGATGGCCGCGTGCTCGCGCGTTTCTCGCCGCGTACCGCGCCGGATGATCCTGCCCTGATCCAGGCCATCGAGAAGGCCCTGGCCTGACCCTCGGGCCGCTGCCGGCGGCCCGTCATCTTTCCGCTCGTTCAATTCGCGCGCTTGGTCTCGATCACCAGGGCTGGCGTGCGTCCGCCGCTCGGTACCGGGCCGTCCAGCCGCGCGGCATGCAGGTGTTGCTCGAACTGCTCGACGATGCTCGACCAGCTCTGCCTGGCGGCGTGCTGACGGGCATTGAGACGAACCCGGCGCAGGTTCTCGCTGTTCTCCATCAGCCAGCCCGCGGCCTCGATGAAGGTGCGCTGATCGTCGGCGCTGGCCAGCATGCCATTGTGGCCATCCTCCACATGCTGGGCGGCGGCGGCCTGATCGAAGGCGACCACGCCGAGCCCCGAGGCCATGGCCTCGAGCAGCACGTTGCCGAAGGTTTCCGAAAGACTCGGAAACAGGAAGATATCGCCGCTGGCGTAATGCTGCGCCAGGGTTTCACCGCGCTGGATGCCGCAGAACAGGGCATCCGGCAGTTGCTTGTGGAGGCGCTCGCGCAGCGGGCCATCACCGACCACCACCAGCCTCAGGTTCAGCCCGGCGGACTGGCGCTGCAGCGCCTGAAAGGTGCTGACCAGCAGGTCCAGGTTCTTTTCCGCGGCCAGCCGACCCACATGCAGCACGGCGATGTCCTGCTCGGCCAGGCCCCAGCTGCGGCGTAGTTCATCGCTACGCCGGGCCGGGTTGAACAGCCCGGCATCCACACCGCGGGCGAGCAGTTCCAGGCGCTCGAAACCGCGGCGCTGCAGTTCGCAGCGCTGGCTGAGGCTGGGCACCAGGGTCATGCGCGAGGCGTTGTGGAACCAGCGCAGGTAGTTGGTCAGCAAGCGGGTCACCAGGGTGATGCCGTAATGCCCGGTGTACTGCTGGAAGTTGGTGTGAAAGCCGCTGATCACCGGTATCCGCAGGCGCCGCGCGGCGCGCAGGGCGGACAGGCCCAGCGGACCTTCGGTGGCGATATACAGCACATCCGGGCGCTGACGCCGCCACAGGCGCAGCAACTTGTGACGAGCCGACTGGCCCCACTGCAGGCCGCGGTAGCCGGGCAGTGGCCAGCCGCGGGTGAGCAGCAGGTCGTCGTCATTGGCGGCGGGGGCGTCGTGGTGCTGCCGGGGGCGGATCAACTGCAGGCGATGGCCGCGTGCGCGCAGCCCGTTGACCAGGTGGCCAAGGGTATTGGCCACGCCGTTGATTTCCGGACTGTAGGTCTCGCTGACCAGGGCGATGAATAGCGGGGGAGTGCTCATGACAGCAGTCTGGGCTGCCGTCATGTAGCGTCTGTGACATCAACGTGGCGTTTGCGTGACAACCCCGGTGCCTGCGCTCACACCCCCTTCACGTACCCAGAACAGCGTCGCGCCCGCCACGGCGGCAGGCATCATCACGATGTTCACGAAAGGGACCAGCAGGGCTGCGTAGGTGATGCCGCCGAAACCCAAGGACTGCCAACGTTTTTCGCGCAGCCAGGCGAGCATGTCCTGCCAGCTGACCTTGTTGTTGTCGGCGGGATAGTCGATGTACTGGATGGCCATCATCCACACGCCGAACAGCAGCCACAGCGGCGCTGCCACCAGATTGACCACCGGGATGAACGACAGGATCAGCAGGCCCAGGGCCCGCGGCAGGAAGTAGGCCAGCTTGCGGCCTTCGCGACCCAGGGTGCGCGGCACCATGGCGACCAGTTCGCCCCAGCTGAACGGCGGGAAGTTGTCCTGGCCGCGCACCACCACTTCGACCTTCTCGGCGAGAAAGCCATTGAAGGGGGCGGCGACGATATTGGCCAGCATGGTGAAGGTGAAGAACACCATGAGTATCACCAGCACCACGAACAGCGGCCAGAGGATGTATTGCAAAAAGCTCAGCCAGCTCGGCAGCGACGGCATGAAGGTGTCCACCCAGCCGCCGAACTGCTGTACGGCGAAGCCGATCATCAGGCTGAACAGGATCAGGTTGATGGCCAGCGGCAGCAGTACGAACAGCCGCAGGCCGGGGCTCATGACCAGTTTCAGGCCTTCGCCGAGGTACTGCGGGCCGGACAGCACGGGAGCGCGCATCGAGGTGTCTCCAACAAGTGAACGTGGCGCGACCTTACCCATTTTGCCGCCGCGGTGAAAGCCGGGCAGGGCGATAGCACGCGACTATGCCGGAGATTGGCAAAGCGCATTTCCCTGGAGCGGGCCGCCGCGGCTAGTCTGCTCGCGTCCCTTGTTCAGCCGCCGATGTCCGACCGCTTTTGGTAGGTGGCGGCTTTTTTTTGCAGCAATGCGCTGTGAGGAGTCTCTGATGTCGAGTAGCCGACACGCCCGCGTGATCATTCTCGGTTCCGGCCCTGCGGGTTACAGTGCGGCGGTCTACGCCGCCCGTGCCAATCTCAAGCCCCTGCTGATCACCGGCCTGCAGGCCGGCGGGCAGCTGACCACCACCACCGAAGTGGACAATTGGCCGGGCGACGCCCACGGCCTGACCGGCCCCGAGCTGATGCAGCGCATGCAGGCTCACGCCGAGCGCTTCGAAACCGAGATCGTCTTCGACCACATCCAGGCCGTGGATCTCGCGGCGCGGCCCTTCACCCTGGTGGGCGACAGCCTTTCCTACACCTGCGATGCGCTGATCATCGCCACCGGCGCCAGTGCCCGTTACCTGGGGCTGCCCAGTGAAACCGCGTTCATGGGCAAGGGCGTCTCGGCCTGCGCCACCTGTGACGGCTTCTTCTACCGCAACCGCGAAGTGGCGGTGGTTGGCGGCGGCAATACCGCCGTGGAGGAGGCGCTGTACCTGGCCAACATCGCCAGCCGCGTGACCCTGATCCATCGCCGTGGCGCCTTTCGTGCCGAGAAGATCCTGCAGAACAAGCTGCAGGCGCGGGTCGCCGAAGGGCGCATCGTGCTGGCCCTGAATGCCGAGGTGGACGCAGTACTTGGCGATGCCTCGGGCGTTACCGGCGTGCGCATCCGTGAACGTGACGGCGATACCCGCGAGCTGGCAGTGGACGGCCTGTTCGTGGCCATCGGGCATACGCCCAATACGGCGCTCTTCGAGGGCCAGCTGGCGCTCAGGGACGGCTACCTGCAGGTCAACGGCGGGCGCGACGGCAATGCCACCGCCACCAACATCCCCGGCGTATTCGCCGCGGGCGATGTGGCCGATAGCGTCTACCGCCAGGCGATCACCTCGGCCGGTGCCGGCTGCATGGCGGCGCTGGATGTGGAGCGCTTTCTCGACGGGCTCTGACCGGCTCGCTGCGCCTGAAACAAAAAACTTCCGGGAGAAGTTTTTGACGTCGCTTGCGACGGCCCGCAGGGTGGCCGCCAGGGACGGTAGGCCACAAAAAATGCCCGTGTCCACCGACACGGGCATTTTTCATTGGATCACGATCGTGGCGGCAGCTTACAGATCGAAGTCGTACTCGGCCAGCTGCTTGTGCAGGCGTCGCTCCTCGAGGAAATTGTCGATGATGCGTCGCTTGGTGAGGTTGGTTTTCGCCACTTCCACCGGGGCTTCGCTGCTGTCCGTTTCGTCGCTGACGAAGTCGTCGTCCAGTTCCAGGTCTTCTTTGCCGTTGCTCATGCGCTTCACTCCCGGCTACAGGGGCCATTTGCCGACCTTATAAGGGCAAACGTGAAGGGAGTAAAAAAGATTTTTTCAATCAACTCATATCAGAAAGCTATGAAGCTTCAATCGTCGGATGTCTTCGCCTTGTATTCGCACAGGTCCTCGATACGGCAGCTGCCGCAGCGCGGCTTGCGGGCCTGGCACACGTAGCGACCATGGAGGATCAGCCAGTGGTGCGCGTCGAGCAGATAATCCCTGGGCACGAACTTGAGCAGCTTCTTCTCGACCTCCACCACGTTCTTGCCGGGGGCGATGCCGGTGCGGTTGCTGACCCGGAAAATGTGCGTGTCCACGGCCATGGTCAGCTGGCGAAAGGCGGTATTGAGCACCACGTTGGCGGTCTTGCGGCCTACGCCGGGCAGCGCCTCCAGGGCCTCGCGGGTTTCCGGCACCTGGCTGCCGTGCTGCTCGACGAGAATCCGGCAGGTCTCGATGACATTTCGGGCCTTGCTGTTATACAGGCCGATGGTCTTGATGTACTCGCTCAGGCCGTCGACGCCCAGGGCGAGGATCGCCTCCGGCGTGTTGGCCACCGGGTAGAGCTTGGCGGTGGCCTTGTTGACGCCCACGTCGGTGGCCTGGGCGGAGAGGATCACCGCGATCAGCAGCTCGAACGGCGTGCTGTAGGCCAGCTCGGTCTTGGGCTCGGGGTTGTCTTCGTGCAGACGGCGGAAGATTTCAAGGCGCTTGGCGGCGTTCATGTTCGGGCATCAGGTCTGTCGTGGCGCTCTAACTGGCGCTGGTGTGCGCCTGCAGGCGGCGTTCTGCCTCTGCCAGGCGCGTTTGGGCATCGCGTATCTTGGTGCTGTCAGCCGGTTCGCTGCGCTGCAATTTGCTGAGTTCGGCGCGGGCATAGGCCAGATCGGTCTTCAACTGGCGCAGCGGTGCGCTGAGCCCAGCCTTGTCGACTAGCACACGGGCAGGCGCGGGCTTGCCGCAGCGTTCTTCAGCCAGGTGCAGAGCCTCCTGGGCGGCGGCATAGGCACTGCGCAATGGCGCCAGGGCCTGTTCGTCGAGGCCGCGGCGTTCACCGGCCTTGAGGGCCATGCGGTGGCTGGCCAGGTCGATCTTGGCCTGCTTGAGGGCCTGTTCGCCCAGGCTTGGCGCTTCCTGTGCGGGCATTGTCTGCAGCGCGGTGAGACGCTGCTGGTCGCGTTCGGCGGCCTGCTGCAGGGAGGCAAGTTGCTGGCGCTGGCCGTCATCCGGATTATCACCAAAGGCCTTCAGGGCCTTTTGCAGCTGAGCACGGCTCATGGCGGCATCGATCTTCGCCTGCTTCAGCGAGGGCGCCACGGCGGGCTGCCGGGGCGCGGCGGCGGGCGTTTCCAGCGGTGCAGGGCGTACCGGGCGAGCCGCGCGGCGGCGGGCATCGTGGCGCGCCAGGCGGGCCTGGCGATGCTGATGGCGGGTGCGGAACTGGTCGGCCCGGGCGCGTTGCACGGCGGCTTCGGCCGGCGGCAAGCTGATCAGGTCGATGCAGTCCACCGGGCAGGGGGCGATGCACAGCTCGCAGCCCGTGCATTCATCGGTGATCACCGTGTGCATCAGCTTGGCGGCGCCGACGATGGCATCCACCGGGCAGGCCTGGATGCATTTGGTGCAGCCGATGCACTCGGCCTCGCGAATCACCGCCACCTGGGCCGGCGTGGCGGGCAAGGCCAGCGGCAGTTCGGGCACCTGCAGCAGATCGGCCAGGGCGCGAAGGGTCGCGGTGCCACCGGGTGGACACTTGTTGATCGCCTCGCCCGCGGCGATGCCTTCGGCGTAAGGCAGGCAGCCGGGGTGGCCGCACTTTCCGCATTGCGTCTGCGGCAGCAGGGCGTCGATGGCGGCGATGCGCTGCGCGCTGCTCATGGGCGCACCCAGGCATGCCGGCACGGGCGTGACCCATGACGGTACGGGCAGGTGAGGTGGCGAGAGTCGATCATCGGTGTTGCGGGTCTGGCTGAAGCGTGAGCCGGGCATTATCCGGCATGCGCCGCCCCCGGTACAGGGCAAGACCACCCGGGGGTTCGTTCAGGCGCCGTTGCGCACCCGGCTGGCCTTGCGCCACAGCCAGCGGACCAGCAAGGCGAGCGGAAACAGGATGATGACGAAGGGAATACCGTAGCCAAGTAGGCGGATGGCTTCGGTGGCGCCCTCGGTGGCGTTGTCGAGCATGCCGCCGGCCGCGGCGCCGATACGCGCCAGGCGCCCGACCGGCTCGCCGTCGGTGCTGAAGCTCAGGGTCAACAGGTTGGTGGTCAATCGCCGTTGCTGCTGCGCCGATTGCTGGGCGTTACCGGCCAGTTGCACTTCCACGTCGGCCAGCTCGCGGGCCAGGGCGAGCATGTCGCTGACGCTCAGGTCACTGCGCGCCTGGTACTGCAGCAGCGTCTTGCGCTGGCGTTCCAGGCGCTGGCGTTGCTGTTCGGTATCGCTGACCGCCTGGGCGAGGTCCTCGGCGCGCGTATGCCGACTTTGCAGCTCGCCGCCTTCACCGGCAAAGCCGACCAGAGGCTCGACGCCCGCCGGTGCGATGCGCACGGTAATGCTGGCCGCCTGGTAAGCGCCCTGGCTCTGCTCGATGGCCAGCAGGTCGCACTGGCCGAAGCGCTGGCTGCTGCACGCCTCGCGCACGGCAGCCAGGCGCGGCTCGACCTGCTCGACCGGCAGGCGGATACCGACGCTGTGTTCATAGGCGAGAAAGGCGCCTTGCTGGGCCGTTTCGCCAAGCAATGCAGCGCCGGCCGGTGGCCGACCGTCACCGGAAGGTGAGCAGCCGACCAGCGTCAGCAGGGCGAGCGCGGTGGTGAGAAAACGGGATTTAGAGAAAAGCATCCCTGTACCTCGGATACAGTTCGCGATCTGTCGCGCATGGCTTGCCAGCGCGTATCTACGCCAGAAAAAAACGATACCGGACATCGGCCTGCTTTCGTGGGAGCGCGCCATGCGCGCGAAGTCGCGGGCGTGAACTAGGCGTCCCCGCCCGTTCCCACAATGAACCGCCAAACGGCCGCCTATTACGTTAATTACCAACTCCCGGCTCTGGGTGAGGAGAACCGGGTCCGATAATCATTTTACTTGACCCGCTGGCCCGGCTTGGCGCCGCTGTCCGGGCTGAGCAGGTAGATTTCCTCGCCGCCGGGGCCGGCGGCCAGGACCATGCCTTCGGACACGCCGAACTTCATCTTGCGCGCGGCCAGGTTGGCCACGTACAGGGTCAGGCGGCCCTCGAGCTTGCTCGGGTCCGGGTAGGCGCTCTTGATGCCGCTGAAAACGTTGCGCTTCTCGTCACCGATATCGAGGGTCAGGCGCAGCAGCTTGTCGGCGCCCTCGACGAATTCGCATTTCTCGATCAGCGCGATGCGCAGGTCGACGGCGGCGAAGGCGTCGAAGGCGATTTCCGCGGCCAACGGATCCTTCTTCAGTTCGCCATTGCCTGTGGGCGCTTCGGCGGCCGCCAGGTCTTCCTTGGAGGCTTCGACCATGGCTTCCACCTTGGCCGGCTCGATGCGCGCCAGCAGCGGGCTGAACGGATTGAGCGGATGATCGGCCAGCGGCGTGGCCAGGTCAGCCCAGGTCAGCGGTGCGACGTTGAGGAAGGCTTCGGCGTCGCGTGCCAGGTTCGGCAGCACCGGCTTGAGGAAGATCACCAGCTGGCGGAACAGGTTGACGCCCAGGGCGCAGATCGCCTGCACCTCGTCGGCCTTGCCGTCCTGCTTGGCCAGCGACCAGGGCGCCTTGTCGGCGATCCAGGCGTTGGCGCGGTCGGCCAGGGCCATGATCTCACGCATGGCGCGGGCGAAGTCGCGACTCTCGTAGGCGTCGGCGATGCTCGGCGCGGCGCTCTGGAAGGCATTCCACAGCTCCGGCTCCGGGTTGGCGGCAACCAGCACGCCGGCGTTGCCCTTGTGGATGAAGCCGGCGCAGCGGCTGGCGATGTTGACCACCTTGCCGACCAGGTCGGAGTTGACCTTCTGGATGAAGTCCTCGAGGTTCAGGTCCAGGTCATCGACGCCGCGGCCCAGCTTGGCCGCGTAGTAGTAACGCAGGTATTCGGGATTCAGGTGATCCAGGTAGGTGCGCGCCTTGATGAAGGTGCCGCGCGACTTGGACATCTTCTGGCCATTGACTGTCAGGTAGCCGTGCACGTTGATGGCGGTCGGCTTGCGGTAGCCGGCGCCCTCGAGCATGGCCGGCCAGAACAGGGCGTGGAAGTTGACGATGTCCTTGCCGATGAAGTGGTACACCTCGGCGCTGGAGTCCTTGTTCCAGAACGCGTCGAAATCCAGCTCCGGCCGACGCGCACAGAGGTTCTTGAGGCTGGCCATGTAGCCGATCGGCGCATCCAGCCAGACGTAGAAGTACTTGCCCGGCTCGTCGGGAATTTCGAAACCGAAGTAGGGCGCATCGCGGCTGATGTCCCACTCGTGCAGGCCGCTATCGAGCCATTCGGCGAGCTTGTTGGCCACCGACTCCTGCAGGGTGCCGCTGCGCGTCCACTGCTGGAGCATTTCCTGAAACTGCGGCAGCTTGAAGAAGAAGTGCTTGGAGTCCTTCAGTACTGGCACCGCGCCAGAAATTGTCGAGCGCGGATCTTTCAATTCGGTGGGCTCGTAGGTGGCGCCGCATTTCTCGCAGTTGTCGCCGTACTGGTCCGGCGTCGCGCATTTCGGGCAGGTGCCTTTGATGAAGCGGTCGGCCAGAAACATGCCCTTTTCCGGGTCGAAATACTGGGTCACCGAACGCGTGGTGATATGGCCAGCATCGCGCAGCTTGAGGTAGATCGCGGCGGACAGCTCGCGGTTCTCCTCGGAGTGGGTCGAATGGTAATTGTCGAAGTCGACAAGAAACCCAGCAAAATCGGCGCTGTGCTCCGCCTTAAGGCCGTCGATCAGTTGTTCGGGTGTGATGCCTTCCTTCTCCGCACGCAGCATGATCGCCGAGCCGTGCGCGTCGTCGCCGCATACATAGACGGCCTGGTTGCCGCGCAGCTTCTGGAAACGCACCCACATGTCGGTCTGGATGTACTCCAGCATATGGCCAATGTGGATCGAACCGTTGGCATAGGGAAGGGCGCTGGTAACGAGAATCTGGCGGGCTTGGGACATTGTCAGGCGGTCATCGGTTGGCGGGTGGTCGATCACTATAAAGTAAGCGGGCGCGTTCCGGCCAGCGGGCAAATTTGGCGGATATCGGCTTGAATTTCGTGAGGGCAGCGGGTTCCAACCAATACCTTCCGCTCCCAGCAAGGAGATGAACCATGCCTGCAGTTTTACGTCCGCTCGCCTGCGCTACCGCGCTGGCGCTCCTGGTGGGTTGTGCCTCGAACAACCCGTACGACAATGTCGGTGGTGGTGGCGCCGGCGGCGGCCATCGCACCGCGACCTATGGCGGCCTGGCCGCTCTGGCCGGTGCCGCGGCCGGCGCGGCGATCAACCATGACGACCGTGGCAAGGGTGCGGCCATCGGTGCGGTGCTGGCCGGCGCGGCGGGGGCCGGCTACGGCTATTACGCCGATCGCCAGGAGGCCGAGCTGCGTCGCAGCATGGAAGGCACCGGGGTGGAAGTGCAGCGCCAGGGCGATGACATCAAGCTGATCATGCCGGGCAACATCACCTTCGCCACCGACTCGGCCGAGATTGCGCCAAGTTTCTATGCGCCGCTGAACAACCTGGCCACCTCGTTCAAGCAATTCCAGAACAACAGCATCGAAATCGTCGGCTACACCGACAGCACCGGTTCGCGTCAGCACAACATGGCGCTGTCGCAGCGCCGTGCACAGAGCGTGACCAGTTATCTCACTGCCCAGGGCATCGACGGCTCGCGCCTGTCCAGCCGCGGTGCCGGCCCGGACCAGCCGATCGCCGACAACGCCACCGCCGAGGGCCGTGCGCAGAACCGCCGCGTCGAAGTCAACCTCAAGCCGCTGCCGGGCCAACCCGTGCAGTGAGTCCCGCCGGCTGGCGGCCTGCCGGTCGCCAGCCTGCATCGGCCGTGCGGCTCGGGTAGGATAGGCGTCTTTTCTGCCATCTCCGGAGCCAAGCATGAGCGCTGATATCCGCGCTGCGGTCGAAGCCGTATTGCGCCAGTACACCGACCCCCATCTCGACCAGGATCCGCTCAGCGCCGGCTGCGTGCGTGCCCTCGACGTGCAGGACGGGCAGGTCGGCGTACAACTGGAACTGGGCTACGCCGCAGGGCAATTCAAGCAGGGCTGGGCGCAGATGCTGCAGTTGGCCATCGAGAACCTCGAAGGCGTGCGCAGTGCCACTGTCGAGGTGAACTGCGTGATCGCCGCCCACAAGGCGCAGGCCCAGGTGCCGGCACTGGCCAACGTCAAGAACGTGATCGCCGTGGCCTCCGGCAAGGGTGGCGTGGGCAAGTCCACCACCGCTGCCAACCTGGCTCTGGCACTGGCCCGTGAGGGCGCGCGGGTGGGCATTCTCGATGCCGATATCTACGGCCCCAGCCAGGGCATCATGTTCGGTATCGCCGAAGGCACGCGGCCGCAGGTGCGCGAGCAGAAGTGGTTCGTGCCCCTGGAGGCCCATGGCGTACAGGTGATGTCGATGGCTTTCCTGACCGACGACAACACGCCGGTGGTCTGGCGCGGCCCGATGGTCTCCGGGGCGCTGATCCAGCTGGTCACCCAAACGGCGTGGAACGACCTCGACTACCTGATCATCGACATGCCGCCGGGTACCGGCGACATCCACCTGACCCTGGCCCAAAAGGTGCCGGTGGCCGGTGCGGTGATCGTCACCACCCCCCAGGATCTGGCGCTGCTCGATGCCAAGAAGGGCGTGGAGATGTTCCGCAAGGTGAACATCCCGGTGCTTGGCGTGGTGGAGAACATGGCTGTGCACATCTGCTCGAACTGCGGCCATGCCGAGCACCTGTTCGGCGAGGGCGGCGGCGAGAAGCTGGCGGCGCAATTCGGTGTCGATCTGCTGGCCTCGATGCCGTTGTCGATGGCCATCCGCCTGCAGGCCGATGGTGGCAAACCCACCGCCATTGCCGACCCGGAAAGCCAGATCGCCATGCTCTACCAGCAGATCGCCCGCCTGGTCGGCGCGCGCATTGCAACCAGCGCCGGCAACGCTCAGGGCATGCCGAACATCGTCATCGCCGACGACTGATCGCCAGCGCGGGTGCGCCACGGCGTGCCTGCTGCACGAAGCGCAGATATAAAAAAACCCCGCCTAGGCGGGGTTCTTTTGCGGAAGGAGCAGGTTAGATAACCTGAACTTCCTCAGCTTGCATGCCTTTCTGACCACGGGTGGCCACGAAGGAAACCTGCTGGCCTTCTTTCAGGCTCTTGAAGCCATCGCTCTGGATAGCTTTGAAGTGTACGAACAGGTCGTCACCGGATTGCGGGGTGATGAAGCCGTAGCCTTTTTCATCGTTGAACCACTTAACGGTGCCAGTCTGACGATTGGACATGTGATGTCTCCTAAGAACTAAATAATTAACAGCCCTGGATAGAACCAGGCCGGGACTGAGTGCAACGAGTACTAGGAGTCGGACGATGTTTGGATCGAAATCTAGGCATCATGTAGCGATTCGCGGTGACACATGCAGCACAGTGGGATCACCATACCCGCTTTTTTCGCGAAGTGCGAATGGTCTGTCAGTCTTTCTGCGATTTACTTGCATCGGCGCCTGCGCGGGCGCCTCGCTGCGGCCTGTCGAGAGGCTTTGAACCCAGCCTTGCAGCCCGGTAAGATGCCTGCACTTTTCACCGCACAGACCTTCAGGACGGCCCCGCCATGAGCATCAAATCGGACAAGTGGATTCGCCGCATGGCCCAGGAACACGGCATGATCGAGCCCTACGTCGAGCGTCAGGTGCGCGGCGCGGACGACAGCCGGGTGATCTCCTACGGGGTGTCCAGCTACGGCTACGACGTGCGCTGCGCCGATGAATTCAAGGTGTTCACCAACATCCACTCGGCGGTGGTGGACCCGAAGAACTTCGATGCCAAGAGCTTCGTCGACATCAAAAGCGACGTGTGCATCATCCCGCCGAACTCCTTCGCCCTGGCGCGCACCGTGGAGTTCTTCCGCATTCCCCGTGACGTGCTGACCATCTGCCTGGGCAAGAGCACCTATGCGCGTTGCGGCATCATCGTCAACGTCACGCCGCTGGAGCCGGAGTGGGAAGGTCACGTGACCCTGGAGTTCTCCAACACCACCAACCTGCCGGCGAAGATCTACGCCAACGAAGGCGTGGCGCAGATGCTGTTCCTGCAGTCCGACGAGGCCTGTGAGGTGTCCTACAAGGATCGTGGCGGCAAGTACCAGGGCCAGACCGGCGTCACCCTGCCAAAGGCCTGACGGCCGCTGCAGCGTGAAAAAACCGGGCATGGCCCGGTTTTTTTATGCCCGACTGCGCCCGGCGCTCGTGCCGATACCGGACGAAGCAGCGAATCGCGGGCAAAAAAATGGGCGCTTCATGCGCCCGGAGAAATCAATCGATGCACCATTTGTGAGTGACTCGGGCCAGTGAAGTTCCCCGAGATTTATAGGGCGAACTGTTCGAAGGCGGCAGGTCTACATGAGTATCAGGGCACGCCGGCTTGGCGTGTCGCCACGTTGTTGCCTGCGGGAGACTCGCCATGAGCCGATGGATCATCACCTATAGCCGAGATGAGGCTGCCGAAGTCCTCAAGGTGAAATCGAAAGACAAGCCCAGCCTGGAGCAGGCGGTCACCTGGGTGCTCGAATGGGCGCAGGAGAATCTCGAACCCCTCGAGCCCAAGGAGCAGCCCCACGAGGAGCAGACGCCAGCGGTGCGCCTCGAGGAGCGCTACGGCATCACCATCACCGGCATCGCCAAGGACTGACCGGCCTCCCTACGCCCGGGCGCGCTGCTGGTCGGCAGGCGCACTGGTGCTACGTCGTTGCAGGGGCTCGACCTTGCGCTGTTTTTCATGCAGGAAGCTCAGCACCGCGTGGCGATAGGCGTTGTAGCGCGGATCGTCCGCCAGGGCGATGCGGTCGCGCGGGCGCGGCAGGTCGATGCTGAGGATCTCGCCGATGGTCGCCGATGGGCCGTTGGTCATCATCACGATGCGGTCGGAGAGCAATACGGCTTCGTCGACATCGTGGGTGATCATCATCACCGTGTTGTGCAGCTCGCTCTGGATGCGCATGACCTCATCCTGCAGGTGGGCGCGGGTCAGGGCATCGAGTGCGCCGAACGGCTCGTCGAGCAGCAGCACCTTGGGTTCCATCGCCAGGGCGCGGGCGATGCCGACGCGCTGCTTCATGCCGCCGGAAATCTCGTTGGGGCGCTTGTGCAGGGCGTGGCCCATGCTTACCAGTTCCAGATGATGCAGCGTCCAGTCGCGGCGCTCGGCCTTGCTCTTCTTGTGCTTGAATACCTTGTCCACCGCCAGGGCGACGTTTTCCTGCACGGTCAGCCAGGGCAGCAGCGAGTGGTTCTGGAACACCAGGCTGCGATCCGGGCCGGGACCACGTACCTCGCGTCCGTCGAGAATCACCGCACCGCTGGTCGAGTCGGTGAGGCCGGCGACGATGTTGAGCACCGTCGACTTGCCGCAGCCGGAATGGCCGATGATGGAGATGTACTCGCCGCGCTCGACGTTGAGGTTGATCTGGTTCAGGACGTGGGACGTGACACCGTCACGCTCGAAGTACTTTTCCACATGCTCGATGCTCAGGTAGTGCTTGCTCATGTCTGTCTCCTCAGGCCGATGTGCCGCGGGTGATGCGATTGCCGACGAACAGCACCAGACGGTCGAGCACGAAGCCGACCACGCCGACGTAGATCAGGGCGAGAATGATGTCGCTGATGCGCGAGGCGTTCCACGCATCCCAGATGAAGAAGCCGATGCCCACGCCGCCGATCAGCATCTCGGCGGCGATGATCGCCAGCCACGACAGGCCCACGCCGATACGCAGCCCGGAGAAGATGTACGGTGCGGCGGCCGGCAGCATGATCTTCTGGAAGTATTCCACGCCATTGAGGCGCAGCACCTTGGCGACGTTGCGGTAGTCCTCGGGAATGTTGCGGATGCCCACCGAGGTATTGATGATGATCGGCCAGATGGCGGTGATGAAGATCACGAACAGTGCCGAGGGGTGGCTGTCCTTGAAACCGGCCAGCGACAGCGGCAGCCAGGCCAGCGGCGGCACGGTACGCAGGATCTGGAACAGCGGGTCGAGGCCGCGCATCGCCCAGGTCGACTGGCCGACCAGCACGCCGAGGGCGACGCCGACCACCACCGCCAGGGCATAGCCATAGGCCACGCGCTCGAGGCTGGCGAGCAGCTGCCAGGCCATGCCGACGTCGGTGCCGCCGTTGTCGTAGAACGGATTGACGATCAGTTCCCAGGTGTCCTCGATGACCTGGCTGGGCGGCGGCAGCGCGGCATTGGCGCCGCTGCACAGCAGTTGCCAGACGAGCATCAGCGCGGCGGTGATCACCAGCGGCGGCAGCACCGACTGCATCAGGGTGGTCGACAGGCGTTTCAGCCAGCTGGGGGCGATGACGCCAGCCGGCAGGGCCAGCGATTTGACGGGCGCATTCATGGCGTTTCTCCGGTTAGACCTTGAGAGTCAGGCTATCGAGATAGGCTTGCGGGTTTTGCGGGTCGAAGGTCTTGCCGTCGAAAAAGGTTTCGACGCCGCGGGATTTACCCTGGGGAATCTGTTCGGCGGGCACGCCGAGTTCGGCCGCCGCCTGGCGCCAGATGTCCTCGCGGTTGACCTGGTCGATCAGTGCCTGGCTGTCGAAATCCTTGGGCAGGTAGCCCCAGCGCTTGTTTTCGGTGAGGAACCACAGGTCGTGGCTCTGAAACGGATAGGAGGCGAACTCGCTCCAGAAGCGCATCAGGTGCGGGCTGTTTTCCACCACACGGCCGTTGCCGTAGTCGATGTTGCCCTGCAGGCGCGCCAGCAGGTCCTTGGCCGGGGCGCCGATCCAGCGGCGCTTGGCGCAGATCTCCGCGACCTTTTCCTTGTTCGCCGCGGCCTCGCAGAACATCTGCGCTTCCATCACCGCCTTGAGCAGGGCGCGGGTCGCGTTGGGGTTGGCGTTCACGTAGTCGGCGCGCAGCGACAGCGCCTTTTCCGGGTGGTTGGCCCACAGCTCGCCGGTGGTCACCGCACTGTAGCCGATGTCCTGGTTGATCAGCTGGGCGTTCCATGGCTCGCCGACGCAGAAGGCATCCATGCTGCCGACCTTCATGTTGGCGACCATCTGCGGCGGCGGGATGACCACCGTCGGCAGATCCGTGTTGGGCTCGATGCCGCCGGCGGCCATCCAGTAGCGCAGCCACAGGTCATGGGTGCCGCCGGGGAAGGTCATGGCCGCGGCGATCTTCTGGCCCTTGGCCTGCTTGGTCGCGACCGCCTGCTTGAAGGCGCTGGCGTCGGTGCCGAGCTTGAGGTCCGCGTATTCCTTGCTGATGGAGATGCCCTGGCCGTTGAGGTTCAGGCGCGCCAGCAGGACCATCGGCAGCGGCGTGTTGTTGGTGGTGATCTTGCCGGCGGCCATCAGGTAGGGCATCGGCGTGAGGATATGGGCACCGTCGATGCCGCCACTGCCAGCGCCGAGCACCAGGTTGTCGCGGGTGGTGCCCCAGGAGGATTGCTTGAGCACTTCCACCCCGGTCATGCCGTGCTTGGCGAACAACCCCAGCTCTTCGGCGACGAACAGTGGCGCAGCATCGGTGAGGGCGATAAAGCCGAGTTTGGCCTTGGTGGTTTCCAGGCCATCCGTGCCGGCAGCCCAGACCGCACTGCTCAGACCTGCCGGCAGCAGGCTCATCAAGGCACCGCCGCCGAGCAGCCCCATGGACTGCTTGAGGAAGGTGCGGCGTGGCAGGCCGGTTCTTTCTTCGGCGTTCTGCTGTTCGCGTGGCGTGTCGTCCATCTCGTTCTCCCCAAAGGCACGCAAAAAAAACGGCGTCACGCTCAGGCAGCGCTGGGCTGCATCGAGTGTGGACGCCGTTGTCCAGAGTTCGGATTGTGGAGGGGCAGGGCCTGCCTCCTTGCCAGGAGACGTAGCAGGTTGCATGCCAGCCATTTCGGCGCCTGATTCGACTGCGGGGCCGTCGATGGTGGAGCCCCCTTATCGAGGCGTTAACTGGTTGAGCGGGAAGGCTTTTCGGACCGCGCTCGATACGTCACGGCGATCCGCGCAGTGCGCGGGCCACCGTCGCTATCGCACAGCAGCGGGGCGCGATACGTCTTTGGTGCGCGGCGCAGGTGCATGGAGGTTCGGGAATGGGCGCTGGTAGTCAGATGGATCTAGGGAAATAAGGCAAAAGCGGCCGTTACCCTATCCGTGAGAACGGGCGGTGATACCCGTGATTTTTCGCGGGCATGGCCCGCTCCCACAAGGGATCAGGCGTAGGGTGGATGACGCTTCACCCATCCACCGCTCTGCAATCGCAATGGTGGACAAAAAGAGCGTTGTCCACCCTACGGGAACGACCGGCCGCTCCCGCCACGTTTAAGCCATTGCGAATGGCATTCTTGGGGTGGGGGGGGAGGCGACGCTCAGTCATAGAGCCGCAGCTCGCTCAGCCGCGCTTGCCCTTGTCGCCTCGCGGAGTTGGCTGCGCCTTGCGCGCGGCAAAGGTGAGCAGGCTCTGGGCCACGTCGACCAGGCGCATGCTGCGCTCCATGGCCGATTGGCGCAGACGCGCGTAGGCGTCCTCTTCGCTCAGGCCGTAGTCGTTCATCAGCAGCTTCTTGGCCCGCTCGATCAGCTTGCGCTCGTTGAGGGTTTCGCGGGTTTCCTGCAGTTCGTCGCTGACCTTTTGCAGGCGCTGGTTCTGCTCGTGGAGAAGATCCAGCACCGAGCGGGCCAGGTGGCTGCCCACGGCACCCTGGGGTGGGGTGTCGAGGGTGCTGCTGTGCACGCTGAACAACAGCGCCTGGTCGCTGGCAGCATCCATCTGCGCCACACGGCCGAGCAGGGCGCGGTGGTTGTCCAGGTCGGCATGGGCTTCGGCGATGCTGCGCCGGCAGCGTTCGAGCAGGCACTGGGTCAGGTGGCTTTCCACCTGTTTCATGGCGTCGATGCGCCTGGTGTTGAGCTCGAACCATAGCTCGCACAAGCCCGGGTCCACCTGGGCCGCGGCGGAGGTGCGCCTGGCGACCCCGCGCAGGCTGATCACCTGGGCCACGGTGTCGGTGCCGAGAATACCCTGCCACAGGGCACTGGCCTCGGCATCGGCGAACTCGCCGAAGATGTCGAAGCAGCGCTCCTGGCCTTCCTGCAGATGCAGCAGGCGGGCCTGCAGTTCGTCATCGAAGTGCCCACGGGAAAAACCTTCCACGCCGACTGCACGTTCCTGGCCGGCGAGCTCCTTGCCCTGCATGAAGTTGAACAGCGCTACCAGCAGCCGGGTGAGGCCGGGGTCGGCGGCGGTATCGGCCGCTTCGAAGACCACCGCCAGAAGCCCGCCGATGAGGCGGGTAAAGGCCTGGGTCGCCTGGCGTGGCGACAATTGCCGTTCACGGATGCGCCGGCGCAGCCCAGGCAGTTCGTCGAAGCCATGCAGCACGTAGGCGATGCGGTTGAACAGGCGCGCCCGGTCGGCGGCGTTGGCCTGGGCGGTGTCCATGGACAGAAAAAAACCATGCACCTCGCGCTCTACGACGGCGCAGTCTGCGCTGTGGGCATCAAGTTGGTGCAGATAGTGGTCCGTCTGGTTGCCCAGATAGACGTTCGAGTAGCCCCGTTCCTTCTGCAGCTGGTGTACCAGCTGGCTGATCCGGGTAACCAGCTCGCAGGTGACGGACAGGCTTTCCAGGCCCTGCAGCTCGCAACGGCGGGCGGCGAGCATGAAACGCAGGGTGGCGGGCATCTTGTGATCGGGCATGGCAGGGTCTTGTCGGTCGCAGTGTTGAACCAGAACGGTGCAAATAGCAGTCCAGTTCTGCTGGGCCACCTGCTTCAGGCGCTGTGCAGGTGCAATTGCTCGGCGGCCAGCATGGCGGCGCCAACCACCTCGCCGATCACCAGGATGGCCGGGCTTTTCAACTGAATGGCCTGGGCGTCGTCGGCCATCGCCTGCAACGTGCTGCGGCATTCACGCTGCTCGGGCAGCGAGGCGTTCTCGATCATCGCCACCGCGGTGTCGGCGGGCATGCCGGCGTCCAGCAGATGCTGGCGGGTGTCGGCCAGGGTGGCGATGCCCATGTACACCACCAGCGTGGTGCCGGCGTGGGCCAGGGCCTGCCAGTTCGGCGAGGTGCCGTCCTGGGTGTGCGCGGTGACCAGCGTCACCCCGCGCGCCACGCCGCGCAGGGTCAGGGAGATACCGCAGCGTGTCGCTGCAGCCAGGCCGGCGGTGATGCCGTTGACGATCTCGCAACGCACGCCGCGCCCCGCCAGCCAGTCGGCTTCTTCGCCGCCACGGCCGAAGATGCACGGGTCGCCGCCCTTGAGGCGCGCCACCACCTTGCCCTGGCGGGCGTAGCGCAACATCAGGCGGTGGATGAACGCCTGGGGCGTGGAGCGACAGCCGCCGCGCTTGCCGACGCGAATCACCCGGGCGCCGGGGCAGTGCTCCAGCACCTGGGGGTTGACCAGATCGTCGATCAGCACCACGTCGGCCAGGCCGAGGGCGCGCACTGCCTTGAGAGTGAGCAATTCCGGGTCGCCGGGGCCGGCGCCGATCAGCCATACGCTTGGGTTCATCACGGGATTCCTCTGTCTAGGTTCAACCCAGTCTTCGCTAGGCTTCGATCGTCTGTAGCGCCAGCAGGCGCTTGATTTCCGGGACGCAGGAGCCGCACCCGGTGCCGCAGCCGAGATTCCGTTTCAGTGCGGCGAGGTCACAGCCGCGTTCGATGCCCTCGCGCACGGCGGTTTCACTGACGTTCATACAGGTGCACAAGGTTTTGCCAGTACGTATCGTCGTCCGCCCAGGCGGGGTTTCCAGCGGGGCCAGAAGCCAACGCCGCAGGGCGCGGCCGGTGTCGTCGTCCAGCGAGGTCTGGTTCTGCCAGAGTTCACGCAGCCAGTTATGTGCTCTGCTTTCGCCACTCAGGGCAAAACCGGTCAGGCGGCTGTCCTCGATACGCACGCGTTTGTGGATGGGCATGCAGCCCAGTTCATCGCGCGGGTCGTCGTAGCGCATCACCGGGCCATCGTTCAGGCCCAGGTGCTGGTGCAGCTGGTCGAGCAAGGCGGCAGCCGGGGCGTGATGATGGGCGGCACGCATCACCAGTGCCGAGGTTTCACGGCCGACCAGGGCGAAGCTGGCATGGGCGAAGCCGTCGCACAGCGGGCGCAAGGCCTGCAGGCGCTGCTGCACGTCGCCTTCGACCAGCGCCTGGAAGGTCCAGGGCAGGTCGATGGCCTGCACCTCGATGCCGGCGTGCTTGAGCTCAGGCTGCTTCGACAGCGGATCGAATGCCGGTAAGGTCAGGGCGTTGACGCCCAGACCCTTGAGAAAGCGGTCGCCCCAGTGCATGGGCAGGAACGCCTGGCCCGGTTGCAGGCTGGCGTCGGCCTGCACACGCAGCACCAGCGCGCCGCGGCGGCTGCGCACCTCGACCAGCCTGCCGTCCTCCAGCTGCCGCTGCGCCAGGTCCTGGGGATGCAGGCCGAGCAGCGGTTCCTCGACATGGGCGAACAGCCGCGCCGCGGTGCCGGTGCGGCTCATGCCGTGCCACTGATCACGCAGGCGGCCGGTGTTCAGCGTCAGTGGATAGCGCTCGTCGCGCTGCTCCTTGGGTGACTGATAGGCCTCGGCGATAAAGCGTGCGCGACCGTTGACGCTCGGAAACTGGCCATCGCCGTAGAGGCGCGGCGTACCTCGTTCTGCGCCTTCGGGAAATGGCCACTGCTGGGGGCCACGGGCTTCCAGCAGGCCGTAGCCGAGCCCGCTCAGGTCCAGGTCACGCCGACGGGTCAGTACCTTGTATTCCTCGAACAGTTGCTCGGGGTTGCTGAAGGCGAAAAGGCCGGCCGGCGTGCCCGGCAGCCTGGCTTCCAGGCGGCGGGCGAAGTCGCAGGTGATCGACCAGTCCGCCCGCGCCTCGCCTGGTGCCGGCACCGCACGGCGCACCCGGCTGACGCGGCGCTCGGAGTTGGTCACCGTGCCTTCCTTCTCGCCCCAGCTGGCAGCGGGCAGCAGCAGGTCGGCGAAGCGGCAGGTCTCGGTGGTGGAAAATGCTTCCTGCACCACCACGAACGGGCAGTCGCGCAGGGCCTGATGAATTCGCTGCTGATCGGGCATCGACTGGGCCGGGTTGGTGCAGGCGATCCACAGTGCCTTGATCCTGCCGCTGCCGACGGCCTCGAACAGCTCGATGGCGCTGAGCCCTGGCGTTTCCGGCAGCCTGTCGACGCCCCAGTAAGCAGCGATTTCGGCGCGGTGTTCGGGGTTGGCGACTTCGCGGTGGCCAGGCAGCAGGTTGGACAGGCTGCCGGTTTCCCGGCCGCCCATGGCATTGGGCTGGCCGGTAAGGGAAAACGGCCCGCTGCCTGGCTGGCCGATCTGCCCGGTGGCCAGGTGCAGGTTGATGATCGCGGCGTTCTTGGCGGTGCCGGCGGTGGACTGGTTGACGCCCATGCACCACAGCGACAGAAAGCGTGGCGAGCGGCCGATCCACTCCGCGCAGCGGCGCAGATCCGCCTCGCTGATCGCGCACAGCCCGGCAACCCGTGCCGGCGTGTAGTCGGCAGCCAGGCTTGGCAGGGCGTCGAAACCTTCCGTGTGAGCTTCGATAAAGGCGTGGTCGATCCGCCCCTGTTCCAGCAGCAGGTGCAGCACGCCGTGCAGCAGCGCCACGTCGCTGCCAGGGGCGATGGCCAGGTGCAGATCGGCCAGCTCGCAGGTGTCGGTGCGCCGTGGGTCGACGACGATCACCTTCATCTGCGGGTTGCCAGCCTTGGCCGCTTCCAGGCGACGAAACAGGATCGGGTGGGCGTAGGCCATGTTGCTGCCGATGATCAGCAACGTGTCGGCCTGCTCGATGTCCTCGTAGGAGCAGGGCGGGGCGTCGGCGCCCAGGCTGCGCTTGTAGCCGACCACGGCCGAGGACATGCACAGGCGTGAATTGCTGTCGATATTGTTGGTGCCGACCAGGGCACGGGCCAGCTTGTTGAAAGCGTAGTAATCCTCGGTCAGCAGCTGCCCGGAGATATAGAACGCCACGCTGTCCGGGCCGTGTTTGCGAATGGTCTCGGCGAATACCTCAGCGGCGTGATCCAGGGCGCTGTCCCAATCGGTGCGGGTGCGGCCCAGCCCTTTGCCGAGGCGCAGTTCGGGATACAGCGCGCGGGCGGCGAGGTCGCCGGTCAGGTGCAGCGAGGCGCCCTTGCTGCACAGCTTGCCGAAATTGGCCGGGTGCGCCGGATCGCCGCTGATGCCGAGGATGCGCTCGCCATCGTGGTCGATCAGCACGCCGCAGCCGACGCCGCAGTAGCAGCAGGTCGAGGCGGTGGTTTGCCTGGCGCGGCTGCTCATCAGGCCGCCCCCTGCAGGAGCAGCGGTTCGGCTGGCACGGCCGGTGTCAGGCTGGCCACGGCCGCTTCGCCGAACATCAGCAGGTCGCGGATCGCGGCCAGGTTGCCGCCCTCGCGGATCAGCTGCAGGTACCAGGCGCTGTCAGCGGTGTCGCCGTACAGGCAGGCGCCGACCAGCACGTCGTTCTTGAGCACCAGCTTGCGGTAGCTGCCGGTGGTTGGGTCGTCCAGGGTGATGCTCTGGGTGCCGGGGTGGCCTGCGAAATCACCGGCGGAAAACAGCTCGATGCCGGTGACTTTCAGTTTGGTCGAGGTCAGCGACCCGAGGTAGCGGCGATAGCCCTGCATGGCCAGGTGGCTGGCGCATACCCGCGCCTGCTCGAACAGCGGCGCCACCAGGCCATAGGCGACGCCGCGGTGGCTGACGCATTCGCCCACCGCGTACACGCGCGGGTCGAAGCTCTGCAGCGTGTCGTCGACCAGGATGCCGCGGGCGCAGGGCAGGCCGGCGTCCTGGGCCAGTTCGATATTGGGGCGGATGCCGGCGGCCATCACCACCAGATCGGCGGGCAGGCTCTCGCCATCGCTGAAACGCACCGCGCTGACCCGGCCGGCGGCGTTGCCGATCAGTTCGCTGGTCTGCTTGCCGAGGGCGAAGTGCAGGCCGCGGCGCTCCAGGGCCGCCTGCAGCAGCCGCCCGGCACGCTCGTCGAGTTGGCGCTCGAGCAGGGTGGCGCCGTTGTGCACCACGCTGACGTCCATGCCGCGCAGCTTGAGGCCGTGGGCGGCTTCCAGGCCCAGCAGGCCACCGCCGATGACCACGGCGCGGCGGTGCCGGTTGGCGCTGTCGAGCATAAGGCGGGTGTCGGCGATGTCGCGGTAGCCGATCACGCCGTCCAGCCTGTTGCCGGGTACCGGCAGCATGAACGGCCGCGAGCCGGTGGCGATCAGCAGGCGGTCATAGTCGGCACTGCTGCCGTCATCGGCGATCACCCGGCGGCGGATGCGATCGATCGCCACTACCTTGCGGCCCAGGCGCAGTTCGATGCCATGGCTGGCGTACCAGGCGAGGTCGTTGAGCACGATGTCATCGAAGGTCTGCTCGCCGGCCAATACCGGCGAGAGCAGGATGCGGTTGTAGTTGGGGTGCGGCTCGGCGCCGAATACGGTGATGTGGTAAAGGTCCGGAGCGATCTTCAGCAGCTCTTCGAGCGTGCGCACGCCGGCCATGCCGTTGCCGATCATCACCAGTTTCAATCGCTTCATCCTTCACCTCCATGGAGCCAACCCAGGCGACCGCGAGGCCAAAAAAAAGCGTCCTGCACCGCCAGTGCAAGGACGCCTTTGTCCGGTCCCGATCATTCGGGGAGCGTGCCGTTTGCCGGCCCGCGTTATGTCTGGAAAGTGAACAGCAGGGACTGTGCCAACTTGATGGAGCCCACCGGAGCGGGCGCCGGGTAAGGCGCTGCGTTAACGACAGCGCGGTTGCTGACTGGTATTGGTGCGCTGCGCACCGCTGTTGTGCGTCAAGGCGTCAGCAGCAGGCGTTTGCGCCCGTAGGTCTTCTCCAGGTTCTGTTGCAGCACCGGGAAGCTCAGGTACTGGGCGCGGCGCCAGGCGTCGATGCCGTCGGCATAATGGGGGCTGGCCGGGTTGCCGGACTGCCCGGAGCTGTTGAGGCCGATCATCGGTTCTTCGCGGCCGAAGTCGACGATCATGCGCATGCTCGGGATCAGCCAGGTGTCGAAATCCTGGCCCCAGTTGTAGGCCGAAACGTTCAGGGTGCTATGGTCGCCACCGGCTGGGTAGGGGCCGCGATCCAGGTAGCCCTTGAGCGAGGCGATGCTGGCGCGCTGGCCGGCACCCAGGTACGGCGCCATCTGCGTGCTGCCGCTCAGCCACTCGTAGGTGTGCAGCTTGCCCCACTGCCACGCCGTGCGCTGATTGCCCAGGCGCTGTTCGAGCAGCTCGATGCTGGCCGCCAGGCTACGGGCCAGGATCGCCGGCTTGTCTTCCTTCTGGGTGGTGCGCACGTCGTCCCAGAACGGGCTGTCGTCGCGGCCGAGCAGGTGATCGGCTTGTGCCGAGTAGGACAGGTTGGCGGTGTTCACCAGCGCCTGCCAGGCCGGCGAGGTGTCCGGGCCCAGTTCGTCGAGAAAGATCTCCCGCGCGCTCTGCTGCAGGAAAGCGCCATACACGGCGGCGTCGGCCGAGTTGGCCGACAGCTTGCCGTCGAAGGCCATCAGTCGGCTCAGGGCTTCGCGGGCCTTGCCGCGCTGCGGCTCGGGCAGGCGGTCGATGGCCTGGCGCAGCGGTTCGGCCATGTTCTGCGCCTCGAGCATGCCCTGCAGCTTGGCGACGAAGGGCGAGGTCTGGTCGTACTGCATGGCGATCATGCTCTGCGTGTCGTGGCGGCCGCTGCCAGCCAGCTGGGCGATGCGCTCGTAGCGCTCCGGCCCATACCAGGAGTTGGACAGCTGCATGCCGTAGCCGCGCGGTGCGCTGCGCTGGTTGGCACTGCCCAGCCAGCCCTGCTGCGGGTCCTGGTCATAGGGGTGGAGCATCGGGTCGGCGAAGCCGTCCCACTCGTAGCGGCTGTCCCAGCCTGGGGAGGGCACCAGGCCCTGGCCTTCGCGGCGGTTGGGGAAGCGCCCGGTGACCTGCCAGCCGATATGCTCGGCATCGGCGAACACCAGGTTCAGCGGCATGGCGCGGATTTCCCGGGTCGCCTCGAAGGCCTGCTCCACGGACTGGGCGCGGGACAGATCGAAGAAGGCGTCGAGGCTGGCATCTTCCTCGAATTGTGCAGTCTTCAGCGCCAGGCCATAGCCGCTCTGCAATTGCAGCGGCTGCAGCGGATGTTTGCGCTCGCCCAGCACGCTGTTGAGCAGCGGGCCGTGGCGGGTTTCGTGGATCGTTTCGCGGATCGGTTTCTGGCCCTTGACGAAGAAGGTTTCCTGACGCTGCAGGGCCGGCTGCCATTTGCCATCGGCGAGGTACAGCAGGCGATTGCCTTCGCGCTTGACCTGCTCGAGGAACAGGTCCTGGTTGTCGCCCATGACCATGGTCATGCCCCAGGCCAGCTTGCCGTTGAAGCCGGCGACCACCGCGGGGATGCCCGCGACCGTGACCCCGGAGGCCTGGAATTTCGGCGCACGGATCTGCACGAAGCTCCACACCGAGGGCAGCTCGATCGGCAGGTGCATGTCGTTGGCCAAGAGGCTCTTGCCGCTGCGGCTGCGCGACGGGCCGATGGCCCAGTTGTTCGAGGCGGCGACGCCGAGCATGTGCTGCTCGGACACCTGCGCTGCGGCGCTCTTCACCGCCTGCAGGCCGGGGATGCTGCCGCCCAGGGCGAGGCCCTTGAGCTTGTCGGCTTCCTCGAACGGCAGCGGCTCGTCCGGATAGGTGGGCAGCAGCCAGGCGAGTTTGTCGGCGCCGACCTTCTGGGTCAGGCTCAGGGCGGCGATTTCTTCCTGCAGGTTCACCGACAGGCCGAAGTTGAGCAGGCAGAACACCAGCACCGAGTCTTCCGGCTTCCAGTACGGCGGGCGATAGCCAGCCTCGGCCAGGTCCATCGGCAGCTTGTCGCGGTAGCGGAACAGGTAGGCATTGACGCCCCGGGCGTAAACCTCGAAGAACGCCTTCATGCGTGGCGAGGCATTCTTGTAGAGCACCTCGGCGCTCTTCTTGAGGTTCACCGCGCGCATGAACCGGTCCATTTCCAGCGCGCCGGGGCCGGCCATCTCCGCCAGGCGACCTTCTGCCATCAGGCGCAGGCTGACCATCTGGCTGAGGCGATCGCTGGCGTGCACGTAGCCCAGGGTGAACAGGGCGTCGTGGAAGGTGTGAGTCTCGATCAGCGGCATGCCGAGCGGGTTGCGGCGCACCGAAGCGGTCTGCGCCAGGCCCTGCACGCGAAAGGAGCCCTGATCCGGCGCCACACTGCTGCGGTAACGGCTGTCGAGCAGGGATTGGCAACCGCTCAGCGCGACCATGCTGGTGACGAGGCCGGCCAGGCTCAGGGTGGCGAGAGGGCGGAAAGCGCGCGGCAACATGCGGCGGACTCCTGAAGGATAGAGAGGGTGGTGGGCGGGCGCCCCGGGCGCGAAGGCGCTAAAGGTAGAGAGCCCCATGGCGCCTGGCAAGTGGCGCGAGGGGTGACGCGACGTGGGGTCAGGGGCGCGCAGCCAGTCCTGTGTCGAGCAGCCAGCGCGCCGCCTCGTGAGCCTGCTGCTGGTGGGCTTCGGCCAGCTCGGCAAAACGCGCCTCGTGCTGGCGGCGTTCGGCGCGGCTCAGGGCCTGCCAGCCGGCATGGGTCGGCACATGGGACGTGGCGTCATATAGCTGCTGGAACACCTGGGCCTGGGGCGCGAGGGTGAGCGTGCTGTCGTAGTTGTCGAGCAATACCTTGATGCGGATGGCACCTTCGACCAGCGGCAATTGGCCGTCGAGCAAGGAGGAGGCCAGCACACGAAGATCGTCGTGCAGGCGCTGACGTTGCGCGAGGCGCACCTCGGCCTGCCGGCGCTGCCTGGCCCAGACCCGGCGCCAGAGGTAAGCAGCGTAGAAGGCAAGTGCGCCGACGATCAGTACCGCAAGCAGGATCAGGAGGCGATCAGGCCCCATGGCACTTCTTGAATTTCTTCTCGCTGCCGCATGGGCAAGGATCATTGCGGCCAACGTCCTTCAGGGCGTTGCGCACCGGCTCCTGGGGGCCATGGTTGCAGTGCGGGCCGTGCACGTGGCCGTGGTGGCCATGATCATGGTCGTGATCGTGGTTGCAGTCAGGGCCGTGGACATGGGGTTGCTGGGTCATGCGGGTCACTCCGGAAGATAATCGCCGGGAATTATCTCGCCATTGCGCGCCATGTGCACGCGGCGGCCGAAGAATAATCCGGTTTTCACCTCACCCCGCAAGCGATAACTGATGGGCTGGTCGGGCTCTTCCAGCAGCTTGACCACCTGGCGTACGTGGCGCCACAGGTTGGTGCGTACCGGGACGTCGAATTCCAGGTGCCCCTTGGCCGGCACGGTGAACCAGACTTCCGATTCGCCATCAGCGAGCAGCACGTCGTTCAGGTGCACCACGTAGTTCAGGCCACGTACCGGCAGGCTGACGTCGTTGGGGTTGTCGATGCGAAAGCGCAGGATGAAGCGCTGTTCGAGCAGTTTGGCCTTGACCACGTTGACGTCCACGAGACGCACGTCCGGGTCTTCGAAACTGTCCGAGAACCAGGTCGAGCAGCCGCTCAGCGCCGTGCCCATACCCAGGAATACCATTAGGCTAAGAATTCTTATCATTTGCGCCTGATAAAACATTTCATACTCCGTTCGAGGCCCCAGTGTAACAAGAGACGGCGTTACTGCCCTAGGGTCTGTTGTCATCATTGCGCACGGCAGGCGGTTGCGGAAAATGCCGACCGACTCTCGTGTACGCGCAAAAAGCTGCGTCATACTGGCCTGCACGCATTGAGGTTTTATTGCCGTGGCCGAAATGGCGCGGCGAGCCGACAGAAAGGAAGGGAATGATGGCGCGATACGAGATCGCATTTTCCGGTGAGCTGGTGCCTGGTGCTCAGCTGGAGGTGGTGCAGGCCAACCTGGCCAAGCTGTTCCAGGCCGATGCCCAGCGCATCGCCCAGTTGTTTTCCGGACGCCGCGTGGTGATCAAGAACAACCTGGACGAGGCTGGCGCCGAGAAGTATCGCAGCACCCTGGAGCGCGCCGGGGCTCGGGTCGAGGTGGTCGACACCGAGGCGCAGGTCGTCGAGGAAATCGAGCTGGCGCCACCGCCACCTGCCGCCCCTGTCGGTCAGGCACCGGCACAGCCTGTCGGCCGGCTGGTGGTCGCGCCACGGGACGAGTACATGGCGGCGTTCTCGGACGTGGATGCGCCGGATTTCGGCGTGGCCGCATTGGGCGCGGATCTGCAGGACGGCAAGGCGCCGGTGGCCGCGCCCGATCTGGATCTGTCCTCGCTGAGCCTGGCGCCGGTGGGCAGCGACATGGGCCAGGCCAAGGCGCCGCCAGCTGCGCCGGCGCCGGACACTTCGCACCTCAAGCTGCTGTGAGATGCGCCTCTACAGGTAGGTCGCGCAGCACTTCTTGAACTTCTGGCCGCTAGCGCACGGGCAGGGGTCGTTGCGGCCCGCCTGCAAACCCACGGTCGGGTCGATGAAATACCAGCGGCCTCCATTCTGCACGAAGGCCGAGCGCTCGCGGTGGCTGTGCTCACCATCGGCGTCGTGCCAGCGGGCCACGAAGGTCACCCGGGCATGCTCGGGCTGACCGCCAAGCAGCTCGGAGTGCTCCACCTCCAGGCCCAGCCAGGTGCTCTGCAGGCTCCAGGCACGAATGCCTTCCACCTCCAGGTTCGCCTGCTGCGCCGGCAGCGAGGTCGCCACCAGGTAATCCACATTGCCCAATACGTAGGCGCTGTAGCGCGAGCGCATCAGGCTCAGGGCGCAGGGCGCGGCGGCGCCGTCGTGATAGCGCCCGCAGCAGGCGGCCAGCGGGTCGCCGCTGCCGCACGGGCAGCCGCTTGGGGTCGCGTCAGGCTTCATGCTTACCACCAGTACTTGCCAAAATTTTCCGGGTTGGCCCAGAACTTGGCGTTCAGCCAGTCGGGCGCCTGTTTGTATTCGAGCAAATCGTAGGTGAACAGGCTGAGCACCTGCTCGTCGCGCGCGAAACGCTCGCTGACCTGCAGTGCCAGGGCAAAGAAGTCGGTGTCCTTCCAGCCACAGGCGGGCAGGTCGACCAGCACCGCCATGCGGCTGGCATTGAGGTTGCGAATGCCGCCGAGCAACTGCAGGCCTTCCTTTCGCTGCAGGTGCTCCAGGCAATCGACCACCACGGCGAGGTCGAAGCGTTGCCCGGCGAGGTCGCCGCAAAGACTGCCAGGCGCGGCGTGGGCGATCAGGCTGTGCGGATGAGCCTGCTCGAAGGCACGTACCGCCGGCTGTTCGCTGGCACTGACCAGCAGCAGCCGAGCGGGCGCATAACGTTGCAGTAGAGCGGCCAGTGATTGCTGGGGGGTACGGGCAGATGTGATCTGGCTCATCGATAACCTCGAAACGATCACAAAAGACTACCGCGGCGCAACAGATTCAACTAGAACTGTTCGGCCTGCAGTGATGTCGTAGTGCTGTCTGGCAGATTTAAAAGCGGGCGTCTTTAATCCAGAGTGTCGGTTTTTGCGCCGATTCCCATTAGGAGACTTGCATATGAGTATTACAAGGAAAGCGGTACCCCTGATCATTGCGTCCACCTTTCTGACGGGCTGCGCTGGCGTCCAGAAATCCGACTGGCCGACCTGCGCTGCCGTTGGCGGTGTCAGCGGTGCCGCTCTGGGTGCCATCGAAAGCTCGGCCTGGGCAGGTGGTGGTGCGGTAATTGGCGCCGGCTTCGCCGCTGCCTATTGCTGGGTTCATGGCGCAGACGATCAGCAAGTAGCTGTCGTTGAAGAAACGGTCGTGGTCGAGGAAACCGTTGCGCCAGAGCCGGTTGCCGAAGCGGTACGTGTCGAGCTGGACGTGAAGTTCGACTTCGACAAGTCGCAGGTCAAGCCGGAAAGCATGGGCGACATCCAGAGCCTGGCTGATTTCATGAAGCAATATCCGCAAACCACTACCGTGGTTGAAGGCCATACCGACTCCGTTGGTACCGACGCCTACAACCAGAAACTGTCCGAGCGCCGTGCCAATGCCGTGCGTGAGGTGCTGGTCAACCAGTACGGTGTGGGTGGTACCCGCGTCAACGCAGTCGGCTATGGCGAAAGCCGCCCGGTTGCCGACAACGCCACCGAAGAAGGCCGTGCGATCAACCGTCGCGTGGAAGCCGAAGTCGAAGCCCGGCCATAAGCCCAGCTCGATCTTCGTGAGCAGCCTGGCCGGCCCCGTGCCGGCCAGGAACACGATGTCACGCAATGGACATCGTTTTCGTTTCGCCCCTCTGTTTCCCAGCCCATAAACCCAGTAATGTGCCGCACATTCACAGCTAGGGTGGAGCGGGCAATGAAGATCATCTCAGGACTGGGCAAGCTGCTGGTGACGCTGTTCTGGTGCGTCGTGCTGGCCAATCTGATCTCCCCTTATGCACAACCCTTCGCGCAGCTGCTGACCCTTGCCGGTCTCGCCGTGCTGGGCCTGCATCTGGCCGAACTGGTGCTGTTCAATGGCGTGCTTCGCGCGCGCCCGCGGGTGGCCATCGAGCGAGCCAAGGTGCTGGCGTTCGGCATCTTTCATATCGCCTCGCTGCCTGCTGCCGAGCCCCTGCCCGCGGCGGTAGCACTGAACGCCGAGGAGGTCGCCCCATGCGCAAGCTGATTCTCCTGGCGGCGTTGTGCTGCCCGTTGGCGGCGCTCGCTGCGGCGGTCATCGAAGTCGATTCCCACCATTTCACGCGTTTGCCCGTGCAGGGCAGTGTTCTGCAGCTGGACCGGGTCGCCGTGGCGGACAGCGGTACGTTGCTGATTCCCGTCGGGGTCAGCGAAGTGCGTATCGGTGAGTTGTACCTGGGCCACGATGCGCAGATCGCCATCGCGCCCTCGAACGAGCGTCTGCTGCTGGATATCGGCACCGGCCGGATTGCCGCGGGTGCGCAGATCAGTGCGCCGGGGGCGCCAGGTACGCCGCAACAGGCGGCCATGCCTGGGCGCACCCTGGTGATTCGCATGCAGTCGGTGAGCACCGAGCCCTGGTTGCTCGATGCCCGTGGCGGCCGTGGTGCGGCGGGTTATGCCGGCCTGGATGGTGCCAACGGCAAGGCAGGCGGTTGTGCGTGGGGCAAGGCCAGTGCCGGTCACGACGGCCAGGATGGTAGCGACGGTCACCCTGGCGCGCCGGGTGGGCAGGTTCGCCTGGAGGTGCCCAGCGACTTTCCTGTCGAGCACGTGCAGGCGCGTCTCGATGGCGGCGCGGGCGGCCCGGCGGGTGCGGCGGGCAATGCCGGTCGCGGCGGGGCGAGCAAGGGTTGCTGGATCTACAGTACCCGCGCCGGCCTCGATGGTCGCCCTGGCGTACCTGGGCAACCCGGTACCCCGGGCCATGCCGGGCGCTTGGATGTGGTGCGTTTCTAACTGAAAAGGGCCTAGGCCCTTTTTCATTAAAGGCTGGGTCGCGCCGCGGCAAGGGCCACCACGGCCAGACCCAGCAGCAGGTTGACAGCGACCAGGCGGCGGATACGCACCAGCACGGCGCCTGCTGCCGGCCAGTCCTGCGCCTCGACGGCGCGGCGCATGCCGGGCAGTTGCAGCGCCTGGATGCGCAGGAACAGTGCCAGCATGGCCAAGTACAGGCCCATCATCACCTGCACGTAGCGCGGCGCACCATCGAAACCGCTGAAGCCCATGTGCAGCAGGCCGATGCCGCTGACCGGCAACACCACGACGGCCATCCACACCCACACGAAGAAGCGGCGGAAAACCTCGAGCCACAACGTTAGGCGCTCCGGCGCCTGCAGGGTGCCGGCGGCCGGACGCAACACCATCCACGCGAAGAACATGCCGCCGACCCAGATCAGCGCCGCGAGCAGGTGCAAGGTGTAGACGAGGGAATAGGGGGGCATTCAGCACTCCGGTAGCCAGCGGATCACCACCGCGCCGTTGCACAGCCTTCTGCTCGGCTGGCGCGTGTCGAGCAGGTCGCTGCGACCTGCCGTGATCGGTTTCAAAGTCGGGCCCGCTGGCGCTTGTGGCCGTACTCTTCATCGGGAGTCGGCAAGCGAATCAGCACAGGGGCGATAGGCGCGTTATGATAGCGGCCGTTAGCGAATACTGAAAATATATCCAGCCTTTTCTCAGCCAAGATCCTTAATGCTCAGCACCGAACTCAAGACCCAGATTCAGGGCGCCTACTCCCGTTTTCTCGAATCCAAGGGCCTCAAGCCTCGCTACGGGCAACGCCTGATGATCGCCGAGGTCGCCAAGGTACTGGGCACCATCAAGGCCGACGACGAAGGGCGCCGGCTCGGTGATCCCGCCGTGGTGGCCGTCGAGGCCGGCACCGGCACCGGCAAGACCGTGGCCTATTGCATGGCCGCCATTCCCACCGCCAAGGCGGCGGGCAAGCGCCTGGTGCTGGCGACCGCCACCGTGGCGCTGCAGGAGCAGATCGTGCACAAGGACCTGCCCGATCTGATGCGCAACAGCGGCCTGAATTTCAGCTTCGCCCTGGCCAAGGGCCGCGGTCGTTACCTGTGCCTGTCCAAGCTCGACGTGCTGCTGCAGGAAGGCCAGGCGCAGAGTTCCACGGCGCAGCTGTTCGAGGAGGAGGGCTTTCGCATCGATGTGGACGAGGAAGGCCAGAAGCTGTTCACCTCCATGATCGAGAAGCTCGCCGGCAACAAATGGGACGGTGACCGTGACAGCTGGCCCCAGGAGCTGGAAGACAGCCGCTGGGCGCAGCTGACCACCGACCACAGCCAGTGCACCGGCCGCCATTGCCCGAACTTCGGGCAGTGCACCTTCTACAAGGCCCGCGAAGGCATGGGCAAGGTCGACGTGATCGTCACCAACCACGACATGGTGCTGGCCGACCTCGCCCTGGGCGGCGGCGCCGTGTTGCCCGACCCGCGCGACACCCTGTACGTGTTCGACGAAGGCCATCACCTGCCCGACAAGGCCATCGGCCACTTCGCCCATTTCACCCGCCTGCGCTCCACGGCCGACTGGCTCGAGCAGATCGCCAAGAACCTCAGCAAGCTCTTGGCCCAGCACCCGCTGCCGGGCGATCTCGGCCGGCTGATCGAGCAGGTGCCGGAGCTGGCCCGCGAGCTGAAGAGCCACCAGCAGTTCATGTTCAGCGCCTGCGAGCAGGTGGCGGACTTCAAGCCCGGCGAGGACATGGAAGGGCGAGAACGGCCGCGCCACCGTTTCGTCGGCGGCGTGGTGCCCGAGCACCTGATCGAACTGGGCCTGGAACTGAAGAAGGGTTTTTCCAAGCTCAACGACCTGTTCACCGGCGTGACCGAAAAGCTCAAGGAAGCCATGGACGGTGAGACCAGCATCGGCATCGCCAGCCATCAGGCCGAGGAGTGGTACCCGCTGTTCGGCAGCCTGCTGGCGCGCGCCCAGGGCACCTGGGAGCTGTGGTTGGCGTTCACCGCCGAAGATCCCGAGAACAGCCCGCCCATGGCGCGCTGGCTGACCCTGGCCGAGAGCGGCGCGCTGTTCGATATCGAGGTCAACGCCAGCCCGATCCTGGCGGCCGAAACCCTCAGGCGCAACCTGTGGAGCGTCGCCTACGGCGCGCTGGTCACCTCGGCGACCCTTACCGCGTTGGGCACCTTCGACCGTTACCGCATGCGCGCCGGCCTGCCCAAGGTCGCGGCGACGGCGGTGGTGCCCAGCCCCTTCCACCATGCCGACGCCGGCGTGCTGCGCGTGCCGGACCTCAAGGCCGATCCGCGCAACGCCGCCGAGCACACCGCGGCGATCATCCGCGAACTGCCGGCGCTGGTGCAGGGTTCGCGCGGCACGCTGGTGCTGTTTTCCTCGCGTCGGCAGATGCAGGACGTGTTCGACGGCCTGGAGCGTGACTGGCGCAAGCGCGTGTTCATCCAGGGCAACCTGTCCAAGCAGGAAACCCTCAACAAGCACAAGGCGCGAGTCGACAGCGGCGAGGAGAGCGTGCTGTTCGGCCTGGCCAGCTTCGCCGAGGGCGTCGACCTTCCGGGCGCCTACTGCGAGCACGTGGTGATCGCCAAGATTCCCTTCGCCGTGCCGGACGATCCGGTCGAGGCGGCCCTGGCCGAATGGATCGAAGCGCGCGGCGGCAACCCGTTCATGGAAATCGCCGTACCCGACGCCTCGTTGCGCCTGGTGCAGGCGTGCGGGCGCCTGCTGCGCACCGAAGAGGACCGCGGCACCATCACCCTGCTGGATCGGCGGGTGGTCACCCAGCGCTATGGCAAGGCGATCCTCAACGCGCTGCCGCCGTTCCGACGGGAAATCAGCTAGGCCTGCGGCGCCGCTCGACGAAAAAAACACCCCGCAAGGTCAGTCATCTGACATGCGGGCTTTGCGGTGGAGCCCCCATCTGTCGCACTATTGCGCCTGCGCGCGTGAGGCGCGGCAAAAGGCTCGTGACGGGATAGTCTCGGGCACTCATATTCGTCGTCGAGTTGCGGGGAGAAGGGGTCTTGAAGGTCAACACCTGGCTGCTGTCGGCCGATCATTCGGGGCGCTGCACTACGCACGCACCCGCGGGTCTGGTTACCAAAGTTCTGTCACTGTGCATAGCTGCAGCCCGTCCTCGACATCCATTGGCGATCAAGCGCCTGGCGCTGGTCACGCTGCTCGGCCTGCCGGCCCTGGGCCATGCGGCCGATCGCCAGGAGCTGTTCAACTTCGTACGGCCGATGGACGCCGTGCAGGTGTCCGGCGACAACGCCTACCTGCCCAGCGTCACGGCCGAAAGCGCCGCCCAGGGCGAGATCCTGCGCCGCGTGTCCTTCAACCCGAGCGAGCGTCCGACCCTGCGCCTGACGCCGCAAACCGGCACCTGGGACTGGTCCGAGGCGAGCGCCATGAGCCTGCGCGTGCAGAACGCTATGGACTGGGCGCTGACTCTGGACGTCACCATCGAAAGTGCCGATGGCAAGCGCCTGACCAGCCAGATCGCCCTGCCTGCCGGCCCGGCGCAGACGCTGCTGATGCCGCTGGGCGCCACCTCGCCGCGAGCCCAGGGCATGCGCGCCGGGGCACCGATGCCCTGGCGTTACGACGGCCGCCTGTTGCTGCTGGCAGAAACCGTGAAGGGTGAAATCGACCTCAGGAACGTCTCCGCCGTGACCCTGTCGATCCCCAACCCCCAGGCCGCGCAGCACATACTGCTGGGCCGCTTCGGCGTGCGTGGCAGCGGCGATCTGGAGCAGGCCTACAAGGGGATCGTCGATGGCTACGGTCAGTTCACCCGCCGCGACTGGCCGGGCAAGATCAAGAACGACGAGCAGCTGCGCCAGGGCGTGGTCCAGGAAGACAAGCAGTTGCAGGCCTGGCAGGCCGAGCATCCCAAGCAGGACATCTATGGTGGCTGGATCGGCGGCCCGTCGTTCGAGGCCACCGGGTTTTTCCGCACCGAGAAACGCGGTGGGCGCTGGTTCCTGGTCACCCCGGAAGGCAATCCCTTCTATTCGCTGGGCGTGAACACCGTGACCGGCACCCAGAGCCAGACCTATGTAGAAGGGCGCGAGAAGATGTTCAGTGCCCTGCCGGCCGAGAGTGAGCCACTGGCCGCGTTCTATGGCAGTGGCAGCAACGAATCCGATACTGGCGCCAACCGCGGCCGCGATTTCGACAAGGGTCGCTGGTACGACTTTTACGCCGCCAACCTGCAGCGCACCTATGGTGAGCAGAAGCCCCAGCTGTGGCGCGAGCGTGCGCAGAACCGCCTGCAGGCCTGGGGCTTCAACACCCTGGGCAACTGGAGCGACAACGACTTCGCCCTCGACAAGCGCATGCCCTACAGCATTCCGTTGTCCATCCATGGCGACTACGCCACCATCAGCACCGGCATCGACTGGTGGGGCGGCATGCCCGACCCGTTCGACCCGCGGTTCGCCATGGCCGCCGAACGCGCCATCGCCATCGCCACCCGTGACCACCGTGACGATCCCTGGGTGATGGGCTACTACGCCGACAACGAACTGGCCTGGGCCGGGCCGGCAGAGGATCCGCTGTCGCGCTATGCGCTGGCCTACGCCACGCTGCGCCTGACTACCGACGTGCCGGCCAAGCGGGCCTTCCTCAAGCAACTGCGCGACAAGTACCGCAACCAGGAAGGGCTGTCCAAGGCCTGGGGCATCGACCTCAAGGCCTGGGAACTGATGGAGGACCCGGGCTTCGAGGCGCCACCGGTCAACCCGGCCTACCCGGCCATCGAAAACGACATGAAGCGCTTCTTGCGCCTGTTCGCCGATACCTACTTCAAGACCATCGCCGACTCCCTCGACTGGCACACGCCCAACCACCTGCTGCTGGGCGGCCGCTTTTCCGCGAGCATTCCCGAGGCGGTGCAAGCCTGCGCCGAGTACTGCGACGTGCTGAGCTTCAACTTCTACACCCGCGAGCCGCAGCATGGCTATGACTTCGAGGCCCTGCGCAAGCTGGACAAGCCGTTGCTGGTCACCGAGTTCCATTTCGGCTCCCGCGACCGTGGCCCGTTCTGGGGCGGCGTTGCCGAGGTGTACAAGGAAGAGGAGCGGGGCCCGGCCTATGCCAACTTCCTGAAAAAGGCCCTGGAAGAGCCGCAGATCGTCGGCGTGCACTGGTTCCAGTACCTCGATCAGCCGGTCACCGGGCGCCTGCTCGACGGCGAGAACGGTCACCTGGGCCTGGTGGCGATCACCGACCGGCCGTGGGATGGCTTCGTCAGCGCCGTACGCAAGGCCAACCTGAGCGTACCGCCGCTGGTGCTCGAGCAGGCTGCCCAGGAGCCCGAGCCAACACCTGCCGCCGCGCCTGCCGGGGAGGCCGTACCGGCCCCCGCGCCGGCCGTCGATGGCGACGCGCCAGCCGCCGAGGCCAAGCCGTAATCACCGCGCGCCGGCTCGGCTGGCGCCTTTTCCATGCAGGAGCAGTCAGTGCAGATTCAGGGTTACTTCGACCTCAAGTTCGAAGCGGTAAAAGACGCGTTCGCGGCCTTGTTCGACGACCTGCAGGAGCGTGGCGCCGCGCTGTGCGTGCAGGTGGGGGGCGAAACCGTGGTGGACATCTGGGCCGGGGTCGCCGACAAGGACGGCCAGCAGGCCTGGCACAGCGATACCATTCTCAACCTGTTCTCCTGCACCAAACCGTTTACTGCGGTAACCGCCTTGCAGCTGGTGGGCGAGGGCAAACTCGAGCTGGATGCGCCAGTCGCGCGTTACTGGCCGGAGTTCGCCGCTGCGGGCAAGGAGCGCATCACCCTGCGCCATTTGCTCAGCCACCAGGCCGGGCTGCCGGCGATCCGCGCCAGCCTGCCTGCCGAAGCACTTTACGACTGGCAGACCATGACCGCCGCCATGGCCGCCGAGGCGCCCTGGTGGGCGCTGGGCGAGGGTCACGGTTATGCGCCGATCACCTTCGGCTGGCTGGTCGGCGAGTTGCTGCGGCGGGTCGAGGGGCGTGGCCCGGGCGAGTCGATCGTGGCACGTACCGCCAGGCCGCTGGGCCTGGATTTTCACGTCGGCCTGGCGGACGAGGAGTTCCACCGCGTCGCCACCATCAGTCGCGGCAAGGGCAACCTGGGGGATGGGGCAGCGCAGCGCATGCTCAAGACCATGATGACCGACGCCCAGGCGATGACCACCCGGGCGTTCACCAACCCGCCGTCGATCATGACCAGCACCAACAAACCCGAGTGGCGACGCATGCAGCAGCCCGCCGCCAATGGCCATGGCAACGCCCGCAGCCTGGCCGGATTCTACAGCGGCCTGCTCGATGGCAGCCTGCTCGACAGCCAGTTGCTCGCTGAACTCACCCGTGAACACAGTGTCGGTGAGGACAGAACATTGCTGACGTCGACCCGTTTCGGCCTCGGCTGCATGCTCGACCAGCCCACCGTGGCGAATGCTACCTACGGCATGGGGCCAGGCGCCTTCGGCCACCCCGGTGCCGGCGGTACCACCGGTTTCGCCGACCCGGAGCGCGATGTGGCGGTGGGTTTCGTTACGAATAACCTGGGGCCGTTCGTCTTAATGGATCCGCGTGCACAGAAACTTGCGGTTATCTTATGTGAGTGTTTTTAAGAACCGCGCTTAAACTGTTGCGCAGTAACGCTTTTAGCTGACTCCGGATTACCCGGGTGACTTCGACCGCTTAGATACTGGATGAACCGATGCTTTCCTATAAGACTTGCGCGCTGGCGCTTTGCGTACTGCTGACAGGTTGCTCCCTGTTCGAGAAGAAGGAAGATCCCAAGCCGGTTCCCATGCCGCCGCCCGAAGTCACCCAGGCCTGGCTGGACGAATACGAGCCGCTGGTGCGTGACGCGATCAAGGACAGCAACTTCGAGATGGAGCGTCGTGAGAACCTGCTGGTGGTCACCGCGCCGGTCAAGGGCTCGTTCAACCCGGATCGCCCGGGCATGCTGCTGCCGGTCACCCTGGGCCCGATCACCCGCGTGGCCAAGGTAATGGAAAAAGACAGCAAGGTCGGCGTGCTGGTACTCGGCCATGCCGACAGCAGCGGTGCCCTGGAGACCAACCGCGCGCTGAGCCTCGAGCGTGCCCGCGCGTTCACCGCCATCTTCCGCCTCAGCGGCCTCAAGCAGGATCGCCTGATGGTCAAGGGCATGGGCCCGGACATGCCGCGCGCCGCCAATGACAGCGCTAACGGCCGTGAGCTCAATCGCCGCGTGGAGATTCTGCTGACCCGCCAGGACACCCTGCAGGCCCTGATCGCCAAATACAGCACGCCGGAACCGGCACCGGCTGCCGCCACGGCCGTTGCCGCGGCCGACAAACCCGCCGAGAAAGCCGCTGCCAAGGCTGACGCCAAACCTGCGGGCAAAACCGTGGCCAAGGCTTCTACCAAGTCCAAGCCCAAGGCCGCTGCAAAACCAGCCGCCAAGCCAGCTGCCAAGGCGGTCGCCAAAACTGCCGACAAGCCCGCCGCCAAGAGCACCACCAAGCTGGCCGATGCCAAGAAAGTGGTTGCCGCAGATCAAGCCAAATAAGGCGTGTCCCGTTAAGCTAGGGTCTTTGTCGCTTCCGAGAATACGCTCATGACTCAGACCCTGGCCGACATGCGCCGTGATTACACCCGTGACGGGTTGAGCGAGGATCAGGCGCCGCTCGAGCCCCTCGCGCTGTTCAGAAGCTGGTTCGCCGACGCGGTGAAAACCGAGCAGCTCCCCGTGGAACCCAATGCCATGACCCTGGCGACCGTCGATGCCGATGGTCGCCCGCATTGCCGTGTGCTGCTGCTCAAGGGTCTGGACGAGCGGGGCTTCACCTTCTTCAGCAACTACCAGAGCGCCAAGGGCGAGCAGCTGGAGGCCAACCCTTTTGCCGCGCTGACCTTCTTCTGGCCGACCCTGGAGCGCCAGGTGCGTATCGAAGGGCGAGTCGAGCGGGTGACGCCTGCCGAGTCCGACGCCTACTTCCAGGTGCGCCCGCTGGGCAGCCGCCTCGGTGCCTGGGCCTCGCCGCAAAGCAAGGTGATCCACGACCGCGGCGAGCTGGAAGGCCTGCTGGCGCAAACCGAACGACGCTTCGCCGACCAGGCGCCCGAGTGCCCGCCACACTGGGGCGGTTATCGCCTGCTGCCCGAACGCATCGAGTTCTGGCAGGGGCGTGCCAGCCGTCTGCACGACCGTCTCGACTATCGCCGCGAGGGCGAAGCCTGGCTGCGCCAGCGCCTGGCGCCCTGACCACCTGCGGTCGTCCACACTGGCACCCGGCCGACGTCGTCGGCTTCCATCGCGCAGACCCCAGCATGCTTGAACTCGACTCCACCCTGGCCCAGCACATCGTCGATCGCGCCATGGCCATCCTGCCCTACAACATCAACGTGATGGATGCCCAGGGCATGATCATCGGCAGCGGCGACCCGCTGCGCCTGCACACCCGCCATGAAGGGGCGCAACTGGTGCTGGCCAACCGGCGGGTGGTGGAGATCGACGAGCAGGCCGCGACCTGCCTGCGTGGTGTACGCCCTGGGGTGAATCTGCCCTTGCTGCATGCCGATGAGCTGATCGGCGTACTGGGCATCACCGGCGACCCCGAGGTGGTGCGGCCCTACGCCGAACTGGTGCGCATGGCCGCGGAGATGCTGGTCGAGCAGCGTCAGTTGCAAGCCGAACGGCATTGGCAGCGCCATCAGCTGGACGCCTGGTTGCGTCAGCTGTTCGACCCGTCGGTTGCCATCGCCACCCTGAGCGCCGAAGCCGAGCGTCAGGGCCTGACGTTCAACTGGCCGCGTCAGGTATGCCTGCTGGAATTGCACGAGCAGGGCGAGCCCCTGGCGCAGCAGGCTCGGCTGCTGGGCGCCATGGCTGGCAAGAAGGAACACCTGTGGGCGCCTTTGGGCATGCGTGAACTGCTCTGGTGCCGACCGGTAGCTGCCGGCCAGGACGATCATCATTGGCTGGAGGGCGCCGATGAACGTAGCTGGGGCGTGACTCGCCTGTTGGTCAGCGATGCGGTGCGGTCGCATGCTCAATTGCGTCAGGCGTGTCTGGCGCTGCGTGATCTGCAGGCGTTTGCCCGAGCGCGTCACCCGGCCTCGCGTCTGGTGGCACTGGAAGAGCATCGTTTGCCAACCCTGCTGCATGCCCAGCGCAACAGCTGGCTGCTGCAGGGCTGGCTGGCACCGTTGAAGCAGGTGCTCGCCCAGGACGGCAATGGCGTGCTGCGCGAAACCCTCGAAGCCTGGTGTGAGCACGATGGCCAGGTGCAGAGCTGCGCGGCGGCACTGGGGATCCATCGCAACACCCTGCGCTATCGCCTCGAGCGCATCGCCGAGCTCAGCGGCGTGGAGCTGACGCGTCTGGATCGCCGTCTGCAGTTGTCGCTGGGGCTGGGATTGATCGAGCCGGACTGATTGCCGCCTTCCGGGGTGATGCCACTGCACAGTAAAAGGCCTCCGCTTTGTTTCTTCTGTTGTGCGAATGAACAGGGTGTCGCCCGGTAGTGCTGGGTGACAATGTCCGGTACCTAGCAAATCACATAACAACAACGAGGACACCGGCATGGCTCTGGTTCTGATCCTGGTCGCACTGATCGCGTTCATCGTGGTGTCGACCACCCGTCTCAAGCTGCATCCCTTCCTGGCTCTGCTGGCGGCGGCCCTGATCGCCGGCTTCGCTTACCAGTTGCCCCATCAGGACATTCTCAAGACCGTCGCCACGGGCTTCGGTGGCATCCTGGGCAACATCGGTATCGTCATCGTGCTGGGCACCATCATCGGCGTGATCCTCGAGCGCAGCGGCGCCGCGATCACCATGGCCGAGACGGTCATCAAGCTGCTCGGCGAGCGCTTTCCCACCCTGACCATGTCGATCATCGGTTACCTAGTGTCGATTCCGGTGTTCTGCGATTCCGGTTACGTGATCCTCAATTCGTTGAAGAACGCCCTGGCGGCGCGCATGAAGGTCTCGGTAGTGGCCATGAGCGTGGCGCTGGCGACCGGCCTCTACGCCACCCACACCTTCGTGCCGCCGACGCCCGGGCCGATTGCCGCCGCCGGTAACCTTGGCCTCGGTTCCAGCCTGGGCCTGGTGATCGTCGTCGGTCTGGTGGTGGCGATGGTCACCGCGCTGGCCGGCATGCTCTGGGCCAACCGTTTCATCGGCAAGGACATCGAGCTGGTGGACGACGGTACGCCCATGCCGGGCAGCGAGGACTTCGCCGCCCTGCGCGCTCAATACGGCACCCTGCCCAGTGCAACCCAGGCCTTCGCGCCGATCTTCGTACCGATCCTGCTGATCTGTCTGGGCTCGATCGCGGCATTTCCGAGCCGGCCGCTGGGCGATGGCACGCTGTTGAGCGTACTGAGCTTCCTGGGCCATCCGGTAATGGCGCTGCTGGTCGGTCTGGCCTTGGCGTGCACCCTGCTCAAGGGCAATGGCAAGCGCCAGAACCTGCATGACCGTGTCTCGGAGGGGATCGTGTCCGCTGCGCCGATCATTCTGATCACCGGGGCAGGGGGCGCCTTTGGCGCCGTGCTCAGCGCCACGCCGCTGGGCAATTACCTGGGAACCACCCTGTCCGCCTTGGGCGTAGGGCTGTTCATGCCCTTCCTGGTCGCCGCGGCCCTGAAAACCGCCCAGGGCTCGACCACCGTGGCGCTGGTGACCACCTCGGCGATGGTTGCACCGTTGCTTGGCCAGCTGGGCCTGGATAGCGAGATGGGCCGGGTACTGACCGTAATGGCCATCGGTGCCGGCGGCATGACGGTGTCCCATGCCAACGACAGTTTCTTCTGGGTGGTGACCCAGTTCAGCCGCATGCCGGTGGCCGTCGCCTATCGCGCGCAGACCATGGCCACCCTGATCCAGGGTGTGGTCGGCATCCTTACCGTGTGGCTGCTTAGCCTGGTGCTGCTCTAAGTCGCTTCTCTACGGGACGTCGCCTGCGGCGTCCCGCTGTCATCGAGGTCTGCCCATGAAAATCGTCATCGCGCCTGATTCCTTCAAGGAGAGCCTGAGCGCGCCCGAGGTGGCCCGGGCCATCGCCCGCGGCTGGCTGGCCGTATACCCGGACGCCGAAATCGCCCTGTGCCCCATGGCCGATGGCGGGGAAGGTACCGTGGACGCCGTATTGGCGGCCAGCGGCGGTGAGCGCCGCGAATTGACCGTGAAGGGTCCGCTGGCAACGCCGGTGAGCGCCCATTGGGGTTGGCTGGGCGACGGCACGGCGGTGATCGAAATGGCCGCCGCCAGTGGCCTGCATTGGGTGCCCAGCGAACAACGTGATGCCCGGGTGACCAGCAGCTATGGCACCGGGGAGTTGATCAGCGCAGCGCTGGATGCCGGCGCCACGCGGATCATCCTGGGTCTCGGCGGCAGCGCCACCAATGATGGTGGCAGCGGGTTGCTGCGCGCGCTGGGCGTGAGGTTTCTCGATGCCGGCGGTAACCAGTTGCGCCAGGGCGGTGCGGCACTGGCAGCGCTGCAACGGGTCGACCTCAGCGGGCTCGACGAGCGGCTGCAGCACGTGGAGGTGGATGTGGCGGCGGATGTCGACAATCCGCTGTGCGGCCCGAAAGGTGCGTCGGCGGTATTCGGTCCGCAGAAGGGCGCGAATCCCGAACAGGTCAAGGAGCTGGACGCGGCGTTGGCGCGCCTGGCCGAAGTGGTTGGTGAGGCCCTGGGCGAAGACTTCAGCACCTTTCCCGGCGTCGGGGCGGCCGGTGGCCTGGGTTTTGCCGCCAAGGCCTTTCTCGGTGCGCGCTTTCGCCCCGGCATCGAACTGGTGGCCGAGCTGTCCGGCCTAGCCGAGGCAGTGCGCGGCGCCGACCTGGTGATCACCGGGGAAGGGCGCCTGGATGCCCAGAGTCTGCATGGCAAGACGCCGGTTGGCGTGGCGCGGGTGGCGCAAGCGCAGGGTGTACCCGTGATCGCCCTGGCCGGCAGCCTGGGCGACGGCTACCAGCAGGTGCGCGAAGCCGGCATCGAAGCCTGCTTCAGCCTGGCACCGGGGCCGATTACCCTGGAACATGCCTGCGCCAACGCTGGGCAGGAGCTCGAAGCACGGGCGGCCGATCTCGCCAGGTTCTGGCGGCTGGCCCAGGCGGCACGCAGCTGATTCACCCTATGCCATGGTGATAATTGCCGATGGCAGCTGTCTATACTGCCATGGCGAATGTGCTCGGGTTCTGACCTGTACCGCAGCTGAACGCGTGAAGCAATTTGTCGGCAATCACAGTGACCGTCCTGGCGGCCAAGCTGTCATAGGGTTATCAGTCCAGTCTGGAGAATCGTCATGCTTAAACCTGGTCTTCTCGCCGTCCTGTTTGCTGCAGCGACGCTCACCCTCGGCGGCTGCGCATCCAGCCTGACCGGCGACAGCTACTCGCGCGACGAAGCGCGCGCCGTGCAGACCGTGCGCATGGGCACCATCGAGTCCCTGCGACCGGTGAAGATCGAAGGCACCAAGACCCCCATCGGGGGTGGTGCGGGTGCGGTGATCGGCGGCGTGGCCGGTAGCGGCGTCGGTGGTGGCCGCGGGTCTGCGGTCGCAGCGGTGATCGGTGCGGTAGCCGGTGGCCTGCTGGGCGCGGCCGCCGAGGAAGGCATCACCCGTACCCAGGGTGTGGAGATCACCGTTCGCGAAGACGACGGCAGCATGCGCGCCTACGTGCAGGCGGTCGAAGAGAACCAGATCTTCCGCGTCGGTGAGCGCGTACGCATCATGACCGTCAACGGTACCAGCCGCGTCACCCACTGACGGGTCCATTCACCCTGCGGGGCAAGAGGCCGGATCAGCTCGCTGATTCGGCCTCTTGCATTTTCAGGATCCGCTGAAAGCATCGAGCTAGAGGGGCTGAAGGCACTGCGGGCGGAACGCTCGAGAATCAGCCCGGAGATAGTTTTAGTAATAATTCTATCCATGACGTCAAGTCGATAGCTCAGCATAATCGAACGCGTTTCCTGGCGGGTTTTTGCAGCCTTCTGCTGGAAAAACAAGTCGAACGCTCGGAGTGTTTCATCAGTCAGTTATAGCGTGCCGCACGCTAGGCGCACACAGGTTCGTAACTGGCTCGACAGGCTCCGGGGCGGGCTGGCGCAGGTGGTTTCTCCACTTGCCGGGTTGGCATCACGCACACCATCGCAGGGATCGGCCGGGCGCCAGGCGACCGGCATTCTGGCACACACTAACTGGCCGTTTGGCTGCATGACGGGCTCGTACAAGGGGTTTAGTGTATGGCGCTTGCGCTGATCATCGCCTTACCATTTATAGGCATCTTTCTACCGCTGCTGGCTGACCGCATGGGCCGCTCGCTCTGCGCGCTGGCCGCGGCGCTCGGCCCGGCCGCCGCCTTGCTGCTGCTGTGGCTCCAGCAACCGGCGGTGTCCGCTGGCAACGTACAGGTGGTGAGCTATGCGTGGTTGCCGGAGTTGGGGCTCAATCTGAGCCTGCGCCTGGACGGCCTGGGGTTTCTTTTCGCCCTGATGATTCTCGGCATCGGCCTGCTGGTGATCCTCTACGCCCGTTACTACCTGAGCAAGCAGGAGCCCATGGGGCGTTTCTTCGCCTATCTGCTGCTGTTCATGGGGGCCATGCTGGGCGTGGTGCTTTCCGAGAACATGCTGCTGATGCTGGTGTTCTGGGAGCTGACCAGCCTGTCCTCGTTCCTGTTGGTCGGTTTCTGGAACGGCAGCTCGGATGCCCGCCGCGGCTCGCGCATGGCGCTGACCGTCACCGGCGGCGGCGGCCTGGCGCTGCTGGCCGGCATTCTGCTGCTGGGCAACATCGCCGGCAGTTTCGAGCTGAGCGAAGTGCTGGCGGCGGGCGACACCATTCGCAGCCACGGCCTGTATCCGATCACCCTGATCCTGATCCTGCTCGGCGTGTTCACCAAGTCGGCGCAGTTCCCGTTCCATTTCTGGCTGCCCCAGGCCATGGCGGCGCCAACCCCGGTCTCCGCGTACCTGCACTCGGCAACGATGGTCAAGGCGGGGGTTTTCCTGCTGGCCCGTTTATACCCGGCCCTGGCAGGCACCGAGTGGTGGTTCTACCTGGTCAGCATGACCGGCATGGCAACCCTGCTGTTCGGGGCGATCATGGCGCTGTTCCAGCATGACCTCAAAGGGCTGCTCGCCTATTCGACCATCAGCCATCTGGGCCTGATCACCCTGCTGTTCGGCTTCAACACCGACCTGTCCTCGGTCGCCGCGGTGTTCCACATCATTAACCACGCGACCTTCAAGGCCTCGCTGTTCATGGCCGCCGGCATCATCGATCACGAAACCGGCAGTCGCGACATGCGCCGTATCGCCGGGCTCTGGAAATACATGCCGCATACCGCCGTGCTGGCCATGGTGGCGGCTTCGGCAATGGCCGGGGTGCCGCTGCTCAACGGCTTCCTGAGCAAGGAAATGTTCTTTACCGAAACGCTCAATCAGGATCTGCTGGGCATCTTCAACTGGATGATCCCCACCGTCGCGACCCTGGCCGGGGTGTTCTCGGTGGCCTATTCGCTGCGCTTCATCCACGACGTGTTCTTCAACGGCGAGCCCAAGGACCTGCCCAAGTATCCGCCCCACGAGCCGCCGCGCTACATGAAGATTCCGGTGGAGATCCTGGTGTTCCTGTGCCTGCTGGTCGGCATGCTGCCGGCCTACACGGTGGCGCCGTTGCTGGCATCGGCGGCCAGCGCCACCCTGGGCGGCGAGGTGCCGTACTACAGCCTGGCGATCTGGCACGGTTTCAACGTGCCGCTGGGCATGAGCGTGGTCGCGCTGATCGGCGGCATCATCGTCTATGCCTGCCGCGAGCCGCTGTTCCGCTGGTACAACGGCATGCCGGAGATGGATGCCAAGGAGCTGTTCGAGCTGCTCAACGCACGCCTGGTGAAGAGCGCCCGCTGGCTGACCAAGCTGCTGGAAAGCGGCTCCCAGCAGCGTTACGTGGCCTTCCTGTTGCTCAGCGCGCTGATCCTGATCATCACCGCCCTGTCGCCGATGGAATCGCTCAGCGGCGATGTGCCGCTGACGCCGCCCGATGGCATCACCGTGCTCGGCATGGCCGTGCTGTGCGTGATGGCGGTGCTGACCGTGGTATTCCACCGCAATCGCCTCAAGGCGCTGATGACCCTGAGTTGCGCGGGCTTGATGGTGGCCCTGGCGTTCGCCCGTTATTCGGCGCCGGATCTGGCCCTGACCCAGTTGTCGGTGGAGGTGGTGACCATCATCCTGCTGGTGCTGGCGCTGTTCTTCATGCCCGATCGCACGCCGGTGGAGTCGAGCAGCCTGCGTGGCCTGCGTGACGTGCTGCTGGCCGGCGGCACCGGGATCGTCGTGGCGCTGCTGGCCTATGCGGTGATGACCCGACCGTACGACAGCATCGCCTCGTTCTTCCTCGAGAACAGCGTCAGCGGTGGCGGCGGCACCAACGTGGTCAACGTGATTCTGGTCGACTTCCGCGGCTTCGATACCTTGGGCGAGATCAGCGTCCTGGCAATCGCGGCGATCGGCATCTACGGCCTGCTGGCTGGCCTGCACCTGCCACACCCGCTTACCGATCCGAACGGCAAACTCTGGTCGCGGGACAGCCACCCGATGATTCTCGACAGCATCGCGCGCATCCTCCTGCCGATGGCGCTGCTGGTCTCGGCCTTCATCTTCCTGCGTGGGCACAACCTGCCAGGGGGCGGCTTCATCGCCGGGCTGATCACCGCCATCGCGCTGATCCTCCAGTACGTGGCCCATGGCGTGGAATGGACCCAGCGGCGCATGCCCTGGAGCTACCACAGCATCGCCGGCCTCGGGGTGCTGATCGCCGCACTGACCGGCCTGGGCAGCCTGGCTTTCGGTGCGCCGTTCCTGACCTCGGCGTTCGATTATTTCCACCTGCCGCTGATCGGTAAATTCGAGTTGGCCACCGCGCTGCTCTTCGACCTGGGCGTCTACCTCGCGGTGGTCGGTTCCACATTGCTGATCCTCTCCAACATCGGCCACGTCAGTCAGGATGAAACCAGCAAGGAGGTACTCTGATGGAAGCGCTATTCGCCATTACCCTCGGCGTGCTGGCCGCCAGCGGTGTTTACCTGCTGATGCGTGCACGCATCTACCCGGTGGTCATGGGCCTGACCCTGATCTCCTACGCGGTCAACCTGTTCCTGTTCGCCATGGGCCGCCTGGGTACCGGGGTGCCCGCGGTCATCGGCAAGAGCGCCGAGTACGGTGACCCGATTCCCCAGGCACTGGTGCTCACCGCCATCGTCATCGGCTTTGCCATGACGGCCTTCGTGGTGGTGCTGTCGTTGCGCGCCCTGGGTGAGCTGCGCACCGACCATGTCGATGGCGAGGAGTCGCGCTGATGAACCATGCGTTGATCCTGCCGATCCTGATTCCGCTGTTCACCGGCAGCCTGCTGCTGGTTCGCTCGCAGCTGTCGATCACCGCCAAGCGCTGGGTATCCCTACTGGCCACCTGGTCGCTGCTGCCGCTGAGCGCCTGGCTGGTGCTGCAGGCGGACGCCGGCGCGCTGCAGGTCTATGCCCTGGGCAACTGGCAGGCGCCGTTCGGCATCGTCCTGCTGCTCGACCGCCTGGCGGCGCTGATGCTGCTGGTGACCGCGGCGCTGGCCAGCTTCGCCATGCTCTATGCGGTACGCGGCGATGACCAGCGGGGCCCGAACTTCCATGCGCTGATGCAGTTTCAGTTGCTCGGCATCAACGGTGCCTTCCTGACCGGCGACCTGTTCAACCTATTCGTGTTCTTCGAGATCCTGCTGATCGCCTCCTACTCGCTGCTGGTCTATGGTGGCGGGCCAAAGCGCATCAAGGCGGGCATGCACTACGTGGTGCTCAACCTGGTGGCCTCGTCGTTCTTCCTGATCGGCGTGGGCATGCTCTATGGCCTGCTCGGCACCTTGAACATCGCCGACCTGGCGCTGAAGGTGGCCGAAGCCGATGCCGACCGCCAGCACCTGCTGGCCGCCGCCGGCTATCTGCTGCTGATCGTCTTCGGCCTCAAGGGCGCCATCCTGCCGCTGTACTTCTGGCTGCCCAATGCCTATGCGGCGGCCACGGCACCGGTGGCCGCCCTGTTCGCGGTGATGACCAAGGTCGGGCTGTACGCGATCATCCGGGTGTTCACCCTGGTGTTCGGCAGCGAGGCGGGGCAGCTGGCTCATCTGGTCGATTACCTGCTATGGCCGCTGGCGGCGCTGACCCTGCTGCTCGGTATGGCCGGCGCGCTGGCGGCGCGTAGCCTGGGCCGGCTGATCGGCTACCTGGTGATCGTCTCGGTCGGTACGCTGCTCGCAGGCGTCGCGCTGGGCAGTGTGCAAAGCCTGAGTGCGGCGCTGTACTACCTGATTCACAGCACCTGGATATGCGGCGGCCTGTTCCTGCTGGCCGACATGCTGGCCCGTCAACGCGGCGAGATAGGCTTGCGTCTGCGCAAGGGCCCGCAGTTGCTGCAGCCCAAGCTGCTGGGCGGGTTGTTCTTCATCGGCGCGATCTCCGTGGCCGGCCTGCCGCCGTTCTCCGGTTTCCTGGGCAAGCTGATGCTGCTGCGTTCGGTGGAAACCGGCTGGCAGGCAGTGGTGCTCTGGCCGGTGGTGCTGCTCGGTGGCCTGGGCATGATCATCGCCCTGGTGCGCGCCGGCAGCACGCTGTTCTGGCGCTGCACCGGCGAGCCGGCGGCAACTGCCGAGTTCGATCGTATCCGCGCGCTGGCGACCATTTGCCTGCTGGCTGGCGGGCCGCTGCTGGTCGCGGCGGCGCAGCCGATTCATGAGTACACCCAGGCGGCCGCCCAGCAGTTGCTGGACGTGAACGCCTATCTGCAGATCGTCCGCGGAGGTGAGCGATGAGCCTGTCCCGTCTGTTCCCCCACCCCATGCTCAGCGTGCTGCTCACGGTCATCTGGTTGCTGATGGTCAATGCGCCGAGCGTGGGCCACCTGGTGCTGGGCGCGTTTCTCGGTTGGGGCATCGCCCTGCTGTGCAGTGGCTTCATGCTCGACGTGCCGCGCCTGCGCCGCCCGCTGCTGCTGTGCCGCTACCTGTTGATGGTGCTGTGGGACATCGTCATCGCCAACCTGCACGTGGCGCGCCTGGTGCTCGGCTCCACGCGCAAGCTGCGCCCGGCATTCGTCGAGGTGCCGATGGACATCGAGAACGACTTCATGCTCTCGGTGCTCGCCTGCATCGTGTCGCTGACGCCGGGCACCGTGTCCTCGGGCCTCAGCAGCGACCACAAGACCCTGCTGCTGCATGGCCTGGACGTGGCCGATGACCAGGCGCTGATCGCCGAGGTCAAGTCGCGCTATGAAGCCCCGCTGATGGAGATTTTCGAATGCTCGCGTACGTGATTCCCTTCTGCATGACCCTGATGGGCGTTGCCGTGACCCTCAACGTGATCCGCCTGGTGCGCGGCCCGGACATGCCCGACCGGGTGCTGGCCCTGGACACGCTGTATATCAACGCCCTGGCGCTGATCGTGGTATTCGGCATCTGGCTGAAGTCGGATCTGTTCTTCGAGGCGGCCTTGCTGATCGCGGTCATGGGCTTCGTCGGCACCGTGGCGGTGGGCAAGCACCTGCTGCACGGCGAAATCATCGACTGAGGAGGTAATTGCCATGCCATTCTGGATCGAAGCACTGGTAGCGTTCTTTCTGCTGGTCGGCTGCTCGTTCGCGCTGATCGGTGCCATCGGCCTGTATCGCCTGCCGGATTTCTTCACCCGCCTGCATGGCCCGACTAAGGCCACCACACTGGGGGTGGGTAGCATGGTGGTCGCCTCGATGATCTTTTTTGGCAACCACGCCGAAGGCTTGAGTGTGCACGAGCTGCTGATCGTCATGTTCCTGTTCATCACCGCGCCGGTCAGCGCTCATATGCTGGCCAAGTCGGCGATGCAGGAGAAGGTCAAGCTGGTGCGGCGTACCCGCGGGCGGCCCTGGGAATCCTGAACGGGGCTGGCGCTCTGGGCGCCGATCTCGATCGCGCTGGTGTGCAGGTCGAGATCGGCAGGGCCCTCAATCCGGCGCCGTACCAACGGCGCACCACCCTGGTCCGCTAGCGGGCCTGTTCACCCATCAGCGCACGTGCCAGCCCCTCGGCGACACGGATGCCGTCGACACCCGCAGACAGAATGCCACCGGCATAGCCCGCGCCTTCACCGGCCGGGAACAGGCCGCGCACGTTGAGGCTCTGCAGATCCTCGCCACGGGTGATGCGCAGGGGCGATGAGGTGCGTGTTTCGATACCGGTGAGCACCGCATCGTGCAGATCGAACCCCCTGATCTGCTTGGCGAAGGCCGGCAGCGCTTCACGGATCGCCTCGATGGCGAAGTCGGGCAGCGCGGGGGCCAGGTCACCGAGCCTGATGCCCGGCTTGTAGGACGGCTCGACGCTGCCCAGCGCAGTGCTCGGCTTGCCGGCGATGAAGTCGCCGACCAGTTGGCCCGGCGCCTCATAGTTGCTGCCGCCAAGTACGTAGGCGTGGGATTCCAGGCGCTCCTGCAGTTCGACGCCAGCCAGCGGACCGCCGGGATAATCCTGCTCCGGGGTGATGCCGACCACGATGCCCGAGTTGGCATTGCGCTCGTTACGCGAGTACTGGCTCATGCCGTTGGTGACCACCCGGTGCGGCTCGCTGGTGGCCGCCACCACGGTGCCGCCCGGGCACATGCAGAAGCTGTACACCGAGCGACCGTTCTTGGCGTGATGCACCAGTTTGTAGTCGGCTGCGCCCAGCTTCGGGTGGCCGGCGTACTTGCCCAGGCGCGCGCGGTCGATCAACGACTGCGGGTGTTCGATCCGGAAACCCACCGAGAACGGTTTGGCTTCCATGAACACGCCGCGCTTGTGCAGCGCGCGGAAAGTGTCGCGGGAGCTGTGACCGAGGGCCAGGATGACGTGGCGGCTGTGTATCTGCTCGCCGTTTTCCAGCTCCACGCCGACCAGCTGGCCGTCTTCGATCAGCACATCGCTGACGCGCTGCTGGAAGCGCACTTCGCCGCCAAGGGCCTTGATCTCCTCGCGCATGGTGGCGACCACGCCGGTCAGGCGGAAGGTGCCGATATGCGGCTTGCTGACGTAGAGGATTTCCTCCGGCGCGCCGGCCTTGACGAACTCTTCGAGCACCTTGCGCCCGTAATGGTTGGGGTCCTTGATCTGGCTGTACAGCTTGCCATCGGAGAAGGTGCCCGCGCCGCCCTCGCCGAACTGCACGTTGGACTCGGGATCCAGCACCTTCTTGCGCCACAGCCCCCAGGTGTCCTTGGTGCGCTGGCGCACTTCCTTGCCGCGCTCCAGCACGATGGGCCGAAGCCCCATCTGCGCGAGGATCAGCGCCGCGAAGATGCCGCAGGGGCCGAAGCCGATCACCAGCGGGCGCTGGGCAGGGTGTTGTTCGGCACTGACGCTCAGTGGCTTGTAGCTCACGTCCGGGGCGATGCCGAGGTTGCGGTCGTCGGCCAGGCGCGCCAGCAGGGCAGCCTCGTCGCGCACGCGGAAATCCAGGGTGTAGATGAACGGCATGTCGCCGGACTTCTTGCGGGCGTCGTAGCTGCGCTTGAACACGCTGAATTCGAGCAGTTCGTTGTCGTCGATGCCCAGGCGCTCGACCAGGGCTGGTCGCAGGGCGTCGTCGGCGTGATCGAGGGGCAGTTTCAGTTCGGTGATGCGCAGCATGAGATCGTCCTTTCAGGGCCGGAGGCAACCCGGCAGCTTTTCGAGGGCGGCGATTATGGACGAAAAATGCCCGGCAGGCTGCAGTTGACGCATGGCAGTCGACAGGCCGCTGTGCACCGGATGTGCCGCGCAGCGTCAACGCCGCGTCACTGAACGGACGCTCACGACACCGAAAGGAAACGCGCATGCACTCGAACAGGACGCTCAAACCGGGGTATTTCGCAGGCCTGATCACGCCCTTGTGGCTGACCCTGGGCGTGACCATCGCCGGGGCGCTGTACCCCGGCTACAGCCATGTCGATCAGGCCATGAGCCTGCTCGGCGCCGTGGACGCACCGACTCGAGTGATCTCGCCGCTGATCAACAATTTCCCGCTGGGCGTGCTGTTTCTGCTGTTCGGTACAGCGCTGTTGCTGAGCTTTCGCAACCGCTGGGCGCGCCTGAGCGGCCTGCTGATCATCCTTCACGGCCTAGGCAGCTTCGGCACCGGCTACTTCGCCTGTGACGCCGGCTGTGCACCGGAGCACCCGTCTGCCAGCCAGAATCTGCACAACCTGGCGGGCCTGGTCATGGCCTTCAGCCTGTTGCTGGCGAGCGGGCTCTGGGTGTGGCTGGGTCGACGCCTGTTCGCCTCGCCAGGTTTTTCCTGGTTTTCGCTGTTCTGCACGCTGGCGGCCGTTGGCGCCTTGCCGCTGATGGCCAGTGCGCTGGAAAGCGGCCACGGTTTCGGCCTCTATCAGCGCATCAACTACGGTGCATCGTTGCTGTGGATCGCCGGGCTGGCGCTGATGCTGCTGCGCCGCCCAACTGTCTGACTCGTGTTTGCTTACGATTTGGCGATGTCTCTCGCCCCGTGGAGTTGCTTGGGTCCAAGACCCATCTCCCGCAGGGATATCGAGGTGCGTGATGAGCAGACACCCCTGGACCGAAGGCACACCGGCAAGTGTATTGCTGGCCACCGACCTGAGCGTGCGCTGCGACCGTGCGCTGGATCGCGCGGCGCAGCTGGCGAGCGAGTGGCAGGCGCTGCTGGTTGGCATAAACGTGCTGGAAGTCGCGCAGGCGCCGGATCTGGTACTGGGCTGGGTGGGCGCGCGGGATGACGCCAGCCTGGCACGCTTTGCCGAGCAGCAGCTGCAGCAGGATCTGTCCGGCCTCGACGTGCAGGTGCGCCTGCGTATCGAGCGTGGTGAGCCCGTGCAGGCCATCGCCAGGGCGGCGCGGGAAACCGGCAGTGCGCTGGTGGTCACCGGTGTGGCGAGCGACGCGTTGTGGGGCCGCTTGCTGCTCGGCTCCACGGTGGAGTCGCTGGCTCGCCAGCTGCCGCAACCCTTGCTGGTGGTGCGCCAGCGGCCACGCGGGGGCTACCAGCGAATTCTGGTGGCCACCGACTTTTCCGACGCCTCGCGCCATGCGCTGCATGCGGCTGCCCGTTATTTTCCCGATCGCGAACTGGTGCTGTATCACGCCACCGAAGCGCCGCTGTCCGACCGCCTGGAACGGGTGATCGACGGCGAGACGCGCCGGCATATCGAGGAGGGCGATTACGCCGCGTTTCTGAGTGCCAGTGATTTGCCGGACGAGGCGAGGAAACGCACGCGCATCGTGATCGAGCGGGGCTCGCTGGCTGCCTCCCTGAGCCATTACGTGCGCGAGCATGGTGTCGATCTGGTGGTGATGGGCACCCACGGGCGCAGCGGGCTGATGAATGTGTTGCTGGGCAGTGCGGCCAGCGAGCTGCTGCAGTGGGTGCCGTGCGACACCCTGATCGTGCGCCAGCCGCGTGCTGACGATTAAGGCTCGCGGCGCGCGTTCATCCAGCGCTGGCGCTGTTCGGCAGTGTGAAAGGTCCAGGCCACGAAGCGGCTCTGCTTCTGGCCCTGGCTCATTTCCACCGTGCGGGTGTCCACAGCGCCGACTTTCTTCAGCATGGCGTATACGCCCGGCAGGTTGCCGGCCTTGGAAATCAACGTACTGAACCACAGCACCTGATCGCGGTGGTCGGCGCTTTCGCCAATCAGCCGGGCCACGAACGCCGCTTCGCCGCCCGGGCACCACAGCTCCGCCGCCTGACCGCCAAAGTTCAGCACCGGCAGTTTGCGCTTGGGATCGAGCTTGCCGAGGTTACGCCATTTGCGTTTGCTGCCGCTGCTGGCTTCAGCCGCCGAGGCATGGAAGGGCGGGTTGCACAGGGTCACCTCGAAGCGCTCGTCGGCCTGCAAGAGATGGGTGAAAACATGCGCGGTATCCGCCTGCAGGCGCAGTTCGATCTGCTCGCGCAAATCGGTGTTGGCTCCCACGATGGCCGCTGCCGAGGCGATGGCCTGGGGCGCGATGTCCGCACCGAGGAAGCGCCAGCCGTATTCGCGGTTACCCAGGAGCGGGTAGATGCAGTTGGCGCCCACGCCGATGTCCAGCGCCCGTACTGCCGCGCCGCGAGGCGTTTCACCGCCGTTGTCGCCTGCCAGCAGATCGGCCAGGTAGTGCAGGTAATCGGCGCGCCCGGGAATCGGCGGGCACAGGTAATCGGCCGGAATGTCCCAGTGCGTGATGCCATAGAACTGCTTGAGCAGGGCGCGATTGAACACCTTGACCGCCGCCGGGTTGGCGAAATCGATGCTCTGGTTGCCATAGGGGTTGATGATCACGAACGCCGCCAGCTCCGGGCTGGCCTTGATCAGCGCCGGAAAGTCATAACGGCCCTGATGGCGGTTGCGGGGGTGCAGCTGGCCTTTTTCAGGCGAGGCGGGCGGTTTGGGCGGGCGTTTGGTGGGCATGCTGATCATTGTGCAGGTGACGGGCCGGGCATTTTCCCACAGCCGCTGGCGCCGTGCTCGGGGTCTTGAGTAGGAAACCCTGCGCCTGCAGCCGGACGTGCACTGATCCAGGTCAACCAGCGGCCGTCTGGCCGGCTCTAGACTGGCCCCATCCAGGGGAATGACAGGGGCAACCACCGTGGCTTATCTCAGTTGGAGTGATGACCTGAACACCGGAATCGCGGTGATCGACGGTCAGCACCGCCGCATCGTCGACATGATCAACGCGCTTTACGTTGCGCAGCAAGACGCTGAGCGCCAGGCTGTGGCGTTGGTGATCGAGGAGCTGGTTGATTACACCAGCTCGCACTTCGCCTTCGAGGAGGCGATGCTCGAGGAGGCGGGCTACGTGTTCACCAAGGCGCACAAGCGGGTGCACGAGTTGTTCATCCGCCGGGTCGAGGATTACCGCCTGCGGTTTCGCCAGGGCGAGGACGTCTGCGATGAACTGCGCAGCCTGCTCGGCCGCTGGCTGTTCGGGCATATCCGCAACGACGACCAGAACTACGTGGCGGCGGTGACCGAAAACCTGCGGCGCCTGGCGGCCGACAAGGCCGAGGACGGCTGGCTGAACCGCGCCAAGCGGCGTTTTTTTCGCGCCGCGTAGCGTGCGGTTTCAAACGATAAGCGGACGGTGAGAAGAGCTTTTGTGGAAGAGGCCGGGCGGCGATCCGCTTTAGCCTCGATTTTGCCTGGCTATGCGTAAAGCACTCGCGGCTAAGGCCCCTCCCACGAAATGGCGAGCGGCCGCGTCCCTTTTTTATCCCGCCGCTGTCGTGAGCTATAGCGGAAATATCCACGGCACCATCACCACGCTGACGATCATCACCAGAACGGTGAATGGCACGCCGATGCGTACGAAATCTGCGAAGCGATACTGGCCTGGCCCCAGCACCAGGGTGTTTACCGGGGAGGAAATCGGCGTCATGAAGGCCGCCGAGGCGGCGAGGGCGACGGTCATGGCGAACGGCAGTGGCGATACCCCCAATGCCTGGGCGGTGGCGATGGCTACCGGCGCCATCAGCACCGCCGTTGCGGTGTTGGAGATGAACAGGCCGATCAGCGCGGTGACCGCGAACAGGCTGGCAAGAATCACCCGCGGCCCGGCATTGCCCAGGGCACCGACCAGGCCATTGACCGCCAGATCGATGCCGCCGGTTTTCTGCAGGGCCAGGGCGAACGGCAGCATGCCGACGATCAGAATCAGGCTCGGCCAGTGGATCGACCGGTACGCGCTGGGCATGTCGATGCAGCGAAAGGCGCCCATCAGCAGGCAGCCGATCAGCGCGGCCATCACGTTGGGCACCAGGCCGCTGATCATCAGCCCGACCATCACCGCCAGGCTCAGCAACGCGTAGGGCGCCTTGCGCGCGGCGGGCGCCACCTCATCGACCTCGGCGGGCAGGCTGAGCACCAGAAAATCGCGGTTGAGGCTTTGCAGGTGATGGATCTGCTTCCAGCTGCCGGCCACCAGCAGGGTGTCGGCGTGGGTCAGCTTCTCGTCCACCAGCAGGCCTTCCAGCGCCTGGCCATGGCGACGCAGGCCGACCACGTTGAGCTTGTAGCGGCTGCGCAGGCCCAGCTCCTGAATGCTCTTGCCCGGCAGGCGCGACTCCGGTGGCAACGCCACCTCGGCCAAGCCGAGTTCGTGGGAATGCACGCTGTAGTACGAATTGCGCAGCGGTAGCGGTTCCAGGCCCAGCTCCTGATAGGCGCCGAGCAGCGCGATGGCCGGGCTGGCCAGGTCGACCAGCAGCACGTCGCCAGGCAGCAGCTGGGTGTTGCCGGTGGCCATCAACAGCAGGGTGCGAAACTGCCGCTGGCGCTCCACGGCAATCACGTTGATGCCGTAGTGCGAGCGCAGCTGCAGCTCGTCCAGCGCCTGGTTGGCCAGGGGCGAGTCGGCGCGTACCTGCAGGCGCCGTTCGCGTTCCCCGAGGCGGTAGCTGTCAGCCAGGTCGGCGAGGGTCAGGCGTGGCGGCGCCGAGGGTTCGCCATCGGCGTCACGCTGCAGCCAGCGCCGGGTCGCGAGCATATAGAGTACGCCGAGCACCAGCACGGCCAGGCCAATCGGCGTGAAGCTGAAGAAACTGAAACCCGGCAGGCCGGCACGCAGCAGCTCGCTGTGCACCACCATGTTAGGCGGCGTGGCCACCAGGGTGAGCATGCCGCTGATCAAGCCGGCGAAGGCCAGGGGCATCATCAGCCGGCCCGGTGCGATCTTCAGGCGCGCCGCCACGCCGAGTACCACGGGGATGAAGATCGCCACCACGCCGGTCGAGCTCATCACCGAGCCGAGTCCGGCCACGGCCACCATCAGCAATACCAGCAGGCGGGTTTCGCTGCTGCCCGCCTTGGCCACCAGCCAGTCGCCAAGGCGGTAGGCGATGCCGGTACGCACCAGCCCCTCGCCGATCACGAACAGCGCAGCGATCAGAATCACGCTGGGGTCGGCGAAGCCGGCCAGGGTTTCCTGGACGCTCAGCACGCCGGTCAGTGGCAGCGCGACGAGGATCATCAGCGCAACCACGTCCATGCGCGGCTTGTTGAGCACGAACAGCACCACGGCCGTGAGCAGCAGGCCGAGCACCATGAGTAGATCTAGAGTCATTCTGGCTCCATGCCAAGGAAATTTCAGCGCCTGCTTTTAACGCGGCAGTGTCGACGCGCAGCAGCCTTTGAGCAGGTTCTCAGGGATAGCCGAGCACCGCCTTGATCTGCTGCAGGTTGGCGGCGATCCAGCGTTTGTCGATGGCGCCCCAGTCGCGGATCACGTAGTGGCCGGCGTTGTTGCGCTCGCCGTCCTGCTGCTGGAACTGGCAGTCGATATCCAGCTCCTCCAGTGCGCTCAACGTGTCCTGGGCGGTGCGCCTGGGCATGCCGGTGGCGGCCATCAGGGCCGGGACGCTATCGGCAGTGCCACTGTCGATCAGCCAGGCGACGTAGAGGCGGCGGTAGAAACTGGTCTTGGTCTTGCTCACTTCCATTTGCATCGTCCGATCAGGTGAGAGATCGCGAGCATACTGCCTGATGCGCGCCGGCATGCCCATAAACGAAAACGGCCTGCCGGGCTTTCACCATTGCAGGCCGTTCTCCGTTACGCGCTGGTTTACAGGCTGGCGATCTTGCCGCGCTGCTCCACCAGATTGGCCAGCGCCTGCTCGGCTTCTGCCAGCTTGGCGCGTTCCTTCTCCAGCACTTCGGCCGGTGCCTTGGCGACGAAGCCTTCGTTGGCCAGCTTGCCGCCGACCCGCTTGGCTTCGCCTTCCAGGCGCTGGATTTCCTTGTCCAGGCGCGCCAGTTCGGCTTCCTTGTCGATCAGCCCGGCCATCGGCACCAGTACCTGCATGTCGCCGACCAGGGCGGTAGCCGACATTGGCGCTTCTTCGCCGGCAGCCAGCACCGTCACCGACTCGAACTTGGCCAGCTTGTTGAGCAGCGGGGCATTGTCGTTGAGGCGGCGCAGGTCGGAGGCCGAGGCGTTGGCGAGGATCACGTCGATGCGCTTGGCCATGGAGATCTTCATCTCGCCACGGATCTGCCGTACGCCGAGCATCAGTTGCTTGACCCATTCGATATCGCCTTCGGCGGCGGCGTCGATGCGGGCTTCGTTGGCCACCGGCCACGGCTGCAGCATCAGGGTGTCGCCGCTGACGCCGGCCTGCCCCTTGATGCGCTGCCAGATTTCTTCGCTGATGAACGGCATGAACGGGTGCGCCAGGCGCAGGATCACTTCCAGCACGCGCACCAGGGTGCGGCGGGTGCCGCGCTGGCGCTCGAGCGGTGCGTTCTCGTCCCACAGCACGGGCTTGACCAGCTCCAGGTACCAGGCGCAGTACTCGTCCCAGACGAACTCGTACAGCGCTTGGGTCGCCAGGTCGAAGCGGAAGGCGTCGAGGTGGCGGGTCACGTCCTGCTCGCAACGCTGCAGGGCGGAGATGATCCAGCGATCGACCGGCGACAGATCGACTTCTTCGCCGTTGATGCCGGTGTCCTGGCCATCGGTGTTCTCGATGACGAAGTTGGCGGCGTTCCACAGCTTGTTGCAGAAGTTGCGGTAGCCCTCGACGCGGCCCATGTCGAACTTCACGTCGCGGCCGGTGGTGGCCAGCGAGCAGAAGGTGAAACGCAGGGCGTCGGTGCCGTAGCTGGCGATGCCTTCCGGGAATTCGGCCTTGGTCTGCTTGGTGATCTTCTCGGCGAGCTTGGGCTGCATCATGCCGCTGGTGCGTTTGGCCAGCAGGGTTTCCAGATCGATGCCGTCGACGATGTCCAGCGGATCGAGGACGTTACCCTTGGACTTGGACATCTTCTGGCCCTGGCCGTCGCGCACCAGGCCGTGCACGTACACGGTCTTGAACGGAATCTGTTTGGTCAGGTGGGTCGAGAGCATGATCATCCGGGCAACCCAGAAGAAGATGATGTCGAAACCGGTGACCAACACGTCGGTCGGGTGATGGGTCTTCAGGAAGTCTGTCTGCTCGGGCCAGCCGAGGGTGGAGAAGGTCCACAGGCCGGAGCTGAACCAGGTGTCGAGCACGTCGTCGTCCTGGCGCAGGGCAATGTCGCCCAGGTCGTGCTTGGCGCGCACTTCGGCTTCGTCGCGGCCGACATAGACGTTGCCCGCCTGGTCGTACCAGGCCGGAATGCGATGGCCCCACCACAGCTGGCGGCTGATGCACCAGTCCTGGATGTCGCGCATCCAGCTGAAGTACATGTTCTCGTACTGCTTGGGCACGAACTGGATCTCGCCGTTCTCGACCACTTCGATGGCCTTCTCGGCCAGCGGCTTGGTGGACACGTACCACTGATCGGTCAGCCACGGCTCGATGATGGTGCCGGAGCGGTCGCCCTTCGGTACTTTCAGGGCGTGGTCGTCGATGCTTTGCAGCAGGCCGAGGGCATCGAAGGCCGCGACGATCCGCTTGCGCGCCTCGAAGCGATCCAGGCCGGCGTATTCGGCGGGCAGGCTGGCATCGAGCAGGGCGTTGACGCTGCCGTCGATGTTGAAGATCTGCGCGCCGGGCAGCACCTTGGCGTCCTGGTCGAAGATGTTGATCAGCGGCAGGTTGTGGCGCTTGCCGACCTCATAGTCGTTGAAGTCGTGGGCCGGGGTGATCTTCACGCAGCCGGTGCCGAATTCCGGGTCGCAATACTCGTCGGCGATGATCGGGATGCGGCGGCCCACCAGCGGCAGCTCGACGTACTGGCCGATCAGCGCCTGGTAGCGCTCGTCTTGCGGGTTCACGGCGACGGCGGCGTCACCGAGCATGGTTTCCGGGCGGGTGGTGGCAACGATCAGGTAGTCATTGCCCTCGGCGGTCTTCCGGCCGTCGGCCAGCGGATAGCGCAGGTTCCACAGGTGGCCCTTCTCGTCGTGGCTTTCCACTTCCAGGTCGGAAATGGCGGTGTGGAACTTGGTGTCCCAGTTGACCAGACGCTTGCCGCGGTAGATCAGGCCGTCCTCGTGCAGGCGCACAAAGGCTTCCTTGACCGCCTCGGAGAGGCCGTCATCCATGGTGAAGCGCTCGCGCGACCAGTCCACCGACGAGCCCAGGCGGCGGATCTGCCGGGTGATGGTGCCGCCGGACTCGGCTTTCCATTCCCAGACCTTGTCGAGGAACTTCTCGCGGCCCAGATCATGGCGATCGATACCCTGGGCGCCCAGTTGGCGTTCCACCACCATCTGCGTGGCGATACCGGCGTGATCGGTGCCCGGCTGCCACAGGGTGTTGCGGCCCTGCATGCGGCGGAAGCGGATCAGCGCATCCATGATCGCGTTGTTGAAACCGTGGCCCATGTGCAGGCTGCCGGTCACGTTCGGCGGCGGGATCATGATGGTGTAGGGCTCACCGGAACCCTGCGGAGCGAAGTAGCCCTTCGCCTCCCAGTTTTCGTACAGGGCGGTTTCGATGGCGTGGGGCTGGTAGGTCTTGTCCATGCGCGGCGGGACCCTTCTGGCGTCTGATCGGAAAAGCCGAGCAGTATAACCAACCGCCGTGCAGTTTTCCTCCGCTCTCGCGGCTATCGGTCGCGCGGAAAAAGGCCGTCAGGGTGGGGAGAGATCAGCGGCGCGGCGGCAGCAGGCGATTGAGGCGCGCCTGCAGGCGGCGCTTGAGCTCGGCTTCGATCTGCGGCACGAAGTCGTCGATCACATCCTGCAGCAGCAGTTGCGCCGCGGCGCGCAGCTCGGTGTCCAGGCGGTTGATCTCGTTGTCGCGGCCGATGGCGCGCTGCACGGTCTGGCGCAACTCGTCTTCCGAGGCGATCCCGGTTGCGCTGCCGGGCGCGGCGGGTTGCGCGGCGATTACCGGCTCAGGGGCGCGAACCACCTCGGAGAGTACGGGAATGTCATCCGGGTCGAACTTGTCGGTGAGCAGCGGCGGATCGAGGTCGTCGTCGAGCAGTTCGCGAATCGATTCGAGGTCGCTCAGCAGGGCGCCGGGTTTGTGGGGCGGGTTCAGGTTGTCCATGGCAGGGGTCTACAGTTCGACACGTTTGGGATCATAGCCGCGCTGCCGGTAGCTGCGGAAATTCTCCCGGCAGGCGGCCAGCAGGTCGGGTTCCTGGTTGACGATCTCGATCACCCGGCTGAACCGGTCAATGTGCGGGCTGAGGGCGCTGCTGAGGTTGATCAGCACCGCCTGCTGCGCCGCCGGCTCCTCGTTCACACCGATCACCACGGGCGCGTGGGGATCGTCCTGATGCAGGCCATGGGGGATGAAGCTCTCCTGGCGGACTCGCCAGAGCAGCTCGTCGAGTTCGTGGCATTGCGCGCTGTCGCGACCGCGCAGAAACACCGGCAGACCGGCTCGCCAGGCTTTACCTGCGAGCTGGCAGGCAGCGCGCAGGCGTTCGGCTGCAGTGGCCGACGACAGTACGTAGAATTCGATTCGGGGCATGTGCAAAGTGTCGGGCTTCAAGCGGCAAGCTTCAAGCGAAAAGCGCAGTGGACAGTTTCGGGCAGGGCAGGAGTGACGGGCGAGGGTGGCCGGGAGTGGCCACCCTCAGCAGCGCTGGTGGTCAGGCCGTCACGCGGTCGAGCAGGTACTGGGTGAGCAGCGGCACCGGGCGGCCGGTGGCGCCCTTGTCCTTGCCGCCGCTGACCCAGGCGGTGCCGGCGATGTCCAGGTGCGCCCACTTGTAGGCCTTGGTGAAGCGCGACAGGAAGCAGCCAGCGGTGATGGTGCCGGCTTTCGGCCCACCGATGTTGGCGATGTCGGCGAACGGGCTGTCCAGCTGCTCCTGGTATTCGTCGTACAGCGGCAGTTGCCAGGCGCGGTCGTCGGCCTGGCGGCCGGCGGCGAGGATCTGGTTGACCAGCTCGTCGTCGTTGCCCATCAGGCCCGACACGTTGCTGCCCAGGGCGACGATGCAGGCGCCGGTCAGGGTGGCGATGTCGATCACCGATTGCGGTTTGAAGCGCTCGGCGTAGGTCAGGGTGTCGCACAGCACCAGGCGGCCTTCGGCGTCGGTGTTGAGGATTTCCACGGTCTGCCCGCTCATGGTGGTGACGATGTCGCCCGGGCGCGTCGCGCCGCCGCTGGGCATGTTCTCGGCACAGGCCAGCAGGCACACCAGGTTGATCGGCAACTGCAGTTCGAGCACCGCGCGCAGGGTGCCGAACACACTGGCGGCGCCGCCCATGTCGTACTTCATTTCATCCATGCCGGCAGCCGGCTTGATGCTGATGCCGCCGGTATCGAAGGTGATGCCCTTGCCGACCAGGGCGTGGGGCTTGTCGCCTTTCTTGCCGCCGTTGTACTGCATGACGATCATTCGCGGCGGCTGGTCGCTGCCTTGAGCCACGGCGAGGAAGGCGCCGGCACCCAGGGCCTGCAGCTTCTTCTCGTCGAGAATATCGACCTTGAGATTGTTGTGCGCCTTGGCCAGCTCCTTGGCCTGTTCGGCCAGGTAGCTGGGGTGGCAGATGTTCGGCGGCAGGTTGCCCAGGTCCTTGGTCAGTGCCATGCCGATGGCGATGGCGCGTGCCTCGCGGGTAGCGCGCTCGACGGCGGCGGTGTCGGCCTTGTCGGTGATCAGGGTGATCTTCTTCAGGGCGCCGGGCGTGGCCTTCTGGCTCTTGAAGCGATCGAACTGGTAGCCGGCGTCGGCCAGGCTTTCCACCAGCAGGCGGGCCTTGCCGTAGGCATCGCGGCCCTTCACCTGGACATCCTGCAGGGCCAGCAGGGCATCGCTGCCACCGAGATTTTTCAGTACGCCATAAACGGCAGCGATCAATTTGCGCAGTTGGCGGTCAGACAGTTCGGCGTCCTTGCCGGTGCCGACCAGCAGTACGCGCTCGGCCTTGAGGTTCGCCACACCGTGGACCAGCAGGGTCTGGCCAGGCTTGCCCGCCAGGTCGCCACGCTTGAGCAGGGCGGCGATGGCGCCGCCGCTGGCTGCGTCCACTGCCTTGGCCGTGGCAGCGAGTTTGCCACCCTCGGCAACCGGGATGACCAGGGTGGCGGTTTTCAGTGTTTCCGGGCGAGCGTTTTTGACGATAAATTCCATGCGTGGTGTCCCCAAGACAACGAGTCGCGAATGCAGGATAATGGACGACAATTTTTTCGGCCGGTTCGCTTGAAAGTGCGGGCCAGCATGCAGTTCGGCTAGTTTGAGCACAGCCGCCTGAGCCTGACAACCCTGGAGTGTCTGTTTGATCGTCTTCCGATATCTGTCCCGAGAGGTTCTGGTTACCTTGAGTGCGGTAAGCGCCGTACTGCTGGTAATCATCATGAGTGGCCGCTTCATCAAGTACCTGGCCCAGGCGGCCCAGGGGATACTCGACCCGAGCGTGCTGTTCCTGATCATGGGCTTTCGCCTGCCCGGCTTCCTGCAGCTGATTCTGCCCCTGGGTCTGTTCCTGGGCTTTTTGCTGGCCTACGGGCGTCTGTATCTGGACAGCGAGATGACCGTGCTGTCGGCCACCGGCATGAGCCAGCAGCGGTTGTTCCTCTACAGCCTGGCGCCCGCCACCGTGGTAGCGCTGCTGGTGGCCTGGCTGAGCATGGGCCTGGCGCCGCAGGGCGTGACCCAGGTCGCCAGGATCTTCAATCAGCAGGATGCCCTGACCGAGTTCGATACCCTGGTGCCGGGGCGCTTTCAGTCGATGCGCGACGGCACCCGGGTCACCTACACCCGGGAGCTGTCGGACGACCGCACCGAGTTGGGCGGCATCTTCATCTCTGACAAGCGTGTGTCCCGCGAAGGCGACAAGGATCGCGGCATCAGCGTGCTGGTCGCCGAGCGTGGTCGCCAGGAAGTGCAGCCCGACGGCAGCCGCTACCTGATCCTGGAAAACGGCTACCGTTATGACGGCAATCCGGGGCAGGCCGATTACCGGGTGATCCAGTACGACACCTACGGCGTGCTGCTGCCCAAGCCGTCGGTAGCGGCGGACATCAGCGAACGCGAGGCGATTCCGACCTCGCAGTTGATCGGCAGCGACGAGCCGCGCCTGCAATCCGAATTGCAGTGGCGTATCTCCATCCCGTTGCTGGTGTTCATCGTCACCCTGATGGCCGTACCGCTGTCACGGGTCAACCCACGTCAGGGTCGCTTCCTCAAGCTGCTGCCGGCGATTCTGCTGTACATGACCTACCTCGGCCTGCTGGTGGCGGCCCGCAGTGCGCTGGATAAAGGGCGTATTCCACCCTACATCGGGCTGTGGGGCGTGCACCTGTTGTTCCTGCTGGTTGGCCTGGCGTTGCTCTACTGGGAGCCGCTGCGTCTGAAGTTGGTAAGCCGTCGGGAGAATGCGCGTGGTTAAGCTGGATCGTTACATCGGCGTTCAGGTGCTGTTCGCCATTCTGGCTGTGCTCGGCATCATCGTCGGCCTGGCCCTGCTGTTTGCGCTGATCGATGAGCTGGGCGACATCGAAGGCAACTACGGCATCGGCGATGCGCTTTGGTACGTATTGCTGACCGCGCCGCGGCGCATCTACGACATGCTGCCGATGGCGGCACTGGTGGGTTGCCTGATCGGCCTGGGTACGCTGGCCAGCAACAGCGAGCTGACCATCATGCGTGCGGCGGGCGTGTCCATCGGGCGTATCGTCTGGGGCGTGATGAAGCCCATGCTGGCGCTGATGCTGGTGGGCATCCTGATCGGCGAGTACGTGGCGCCCTGGACCGAAAACCAGGCCCAGGCCAGCCGGGCCATGGCCCAAGGCGGTGGCGAGGCGCAGACTGCCAAGCGCGGCATGTGGCACCGTCAGGGGCAGGAGTTCGTGCACATCAATGCCGTGCAGCCCGGCGGCGTGCTGTTCGGGGTGACCCGCTATCGCTTCGATGACGAGCGCCGCCTGGAATCGTCCAGCTTCGCCCGCCGCGCCACCTACGAAGGCAGCTATTGGGAACTGGAGGATGTGGCGACCACGCTGTTCCATGATCGCCGCACCGAAGTCGTCAAGGCGCCGACCGAACGCTGGGATATCGAGCTCAGCCCGCAGTTGCTCGGCACCGTGGTGCTGGAGCCCGAGGCGCTGTCGATCACCGGCTTGTGGAGCTACATCCACTACCTGAAGGAGCAGGGCCTGAACAACGGCAACTATTGGCTGGCGTTCTGGACCAAGGTGCTGCAGCCGCTGGTCACCGCCGCGCTGGTGTTGATGGCGATTTCCTTCATCTTCGGCCCGCTGCGTTCGGTTACCCTCGGCCAGCGCGTATTCACCGGTGTGCTGGTGGGCTTCGTGTTCCGCATCGCCCAGGATCTGCTCGGCCCGTCGAGCCTGGTATTCGGCTTCTCGCCGCTGGTGGCGGTGCTGCTTCCGGCCAGCATCTGCGCCATTGCCGGCCTCTGGCTGCTGCGCCGGGCTGGCTGATCGACGCGTGCTCTTTCCTTTAATGAGGGGAGGGCACGCCGCTTCATTTCTTCTTCAGGCTTCCAGTACTCTTCATTTGCGATGCGCGTGCTTGGGCAGGCGCACGATCACGCTGTTGGAATACAGGTCGTGCCAGCTGCGCTTGCGTTTGTCGAGCAGCGTCCACAGAAAACCCAGCCCCAGCGTCAGCCATGACAGGATGGCGATCAGAAAACGCAGCAGCGCCTGCCACAGGCTGATCGCCGTGCCGTCCGCGTTCTGTACGCGAATGCCCCACACCTGCATGCCCAGGGTCTGCCCCCCGTGGGTCCAGAACTTGGCGAAGAACCCGAACAGGCTCAGCAGCAGCAGGCTGGAAAGCAGTGGGTCATGGTCCAGGGCGCCAGCGTCCGCCCACTGCCGCAGCTGCGCCTCGCCGTAAATGGCCATCTGGATCAGCTTGTAGATGAAGCCCACGACGATCAGCAATGCGATGCACAGGAAACCATCGTACAAGATGGCAGCCAGGCGTCGGCCCAGGCCGGCCGGCGGAAAGTCGCCTTGCGGGCGTAGTGTGGATTTCGGCATATCGGGTTCGCATGCGTAAGGGCGGTTAAAGCACGGATACTAAGTTGCAGGCATAAAAAAACCCCTGACGTGAGTCAGGGGTTCTTTCAAGCAGTGGCTTATTCCTGGATTTGAACCTGGTCAGCCTGCATGCCTTTTTGACCTTGTACAGCAACGAAGCTAACTTTCTGGCCTTCTTTCAGGCTCTTGAAGCCGTTACCTTCGATAGCGCGGAAATGTACGAACAGATCCGGACCGCTTTCTGGAGTGATAAAACCAAAACCTTTCTCGTCGTTAAACCACTTGACGGTACCGTTCTGACGATTCGACATGTCTCTTATCCTTGGAACTAGAGTTGATGACAGCCTCCATGTGTAGAGGACTGAAGACTGGTTGCAAGGAGTGATGGAAGTCGAACGGGATGTAGCGGATCTAGGGCGATCTACTGCATCAGGTCACGATTCTCGGCGACCCATGCAAACACAGTGGCTGAACTCTACGCTAACTTTTACGCAAATGCCAACCCTTCGGACACGCATAAACCCACGTAATGATCGCGAGGCTTTGTCCGAATTGCAGATGGGTTTTTATAATGGCTGAAGCCTGTGCAACGAGGCGATGCACGGCACTGTTTCAGTGCGAACTGTCACAAGTTGGCAACAGTAGAAGGATATATGGTGCCCCGGGGGAGACTCGAACTCCCACTTCTTTCGAAAACGGATTTTGAATCCGCCGCGTCTACCGGTTCCGCCACCGGGGCACAATGGCGGCGCAGTATAGGGAGCAAGATGCCGTTGGTCAATGCGCTTGCGTGGTCAGCGTAGGCGAATTCCGGTAAGCTGCTCCGCCCTGCAGTACGACACCTTTTTCGATCATGCGCGTTGCCGACTTTCATTTCGACCTGCCCGACGGGCAGATCGCCCGTCACCCCCTTGCCGAGCGCCGTGCCAGCCGACTGCTGATCCTCGATGGCGCCAGCGGGGCACTCGCCCATCGGCAGTTCGCCGACCTGCTCGAGTACCTGCGTCCTGGCGACCTGATGGTGTTCAACAACACCCGGGTGATCCCGGCGCGGCTGTTCGGGCAGAAGGCCACCGGCGGCAAGCTGGAGATTCTGGTCGAGCGGGTGCTGGACGAGCACCGCGTGCTGGCGCACGTGCGTTCGAGCAAGTCACCCAAGCCGGGTTCGCTGATCGATATCGATGGTGGCGCCCAGGCGCAGATGCTGGCGCGTCACGATGCATTGTTCGAGCTGCGTTTCGAGGAGGCGGTGCTGCCGCTGCTCGAGCGCGTCGGGCACATGCCGTTGCCTCCTTATATAGATAGACCCGATGAGGACGCCGACCGCGAGCGTTACCAGACCGTCTATGCACAGAAGGCCGGCGCCGTCGCTGCACCCACGGCGGGCCTGCATTTCGATGACGAGCTGCTGGCCGCCCTGCGTGAAAAGGGCGTCGAAAGCGCCTTCGTCACCCTGCATGTCGGCGCCGGGACCTTCCAGCCGGTGCGTGTCGAGCGCATCGAAGATCACCACATGCACAGTGAGTGGCTCGAAGTCGGCCAGGACGTGGTCGATGCGGTACAGGCTTGCCGCGACCGTGGCGGCCGCGTGGTGGCGGTGGGTACCACCAGCGTCCGCTCCCTGGAAAGCGCCGCCCGCGACGGCGAGCTGAAACCGTTCAGTGGCGACACCGACATCTTCATCTACCCGGGCCGGCCGTTTCACGTGGTCGACGCCCTGGTCACCAACTTCCATCTGCCGGAATCGACCCTGCTGATGCTGGTGTCGGCATTCGCCGGCTACCCCGAAACCATGGCGGCCTATGCCCAGGCCGTGGCCGAGGGCTATCGCTTCTTCAGTTACGGTGATGCCATGTTCATCACCCGCAATCCCGCACCGCGCGGGCCCGAGGTTTCAGTATGACGCGCAGCTGCCGCATGTCCTTCGAACTGCTCGCTACCGACGGCAAGGCCCGTCGTGGCCGGCTGACGTTCCCGCGTGGCGTGGTGGAAACCCCGGCGTTCATGCCGGTGGGTACCTACGGCACGGTCAAGGGCATGCTGCCTCGCGACATCGAGGCGATCGGCGCACAGATCATTCTCGGCAACACCTTCCACCTGTGGTTGCGCCCAGGCACCGAGGTCATCAAGCGCCATGGCGACCTGCATGATTTCATGCAGTGGCAGGGCCCGATCCTCACCGACTCCGGCGGTTTCCAGGTGTTCAGCCTGGGGGCGATGCGCAAGATCAAGGAGGAGGGCGTGACCTTTGCTTCGCCGGTCGATGGTTCCAAGGTGTTCATGGGGCCGGAAGAATCCATGCAGGTGCAGCGCGACCTGGGCTCGGACATCGTGATGATCTTCGACGAATGCACGCCGTACCCGGCCGAATTCGACGTGGCCAAGACCTCCATGGAGCTGTCGCTGCGCTGGGCCAAGCGTTCCAAGGTGGCCCATGGTGAGAGCACGGCGGCGCTGTTCGGCATCGTCCAGGGCGGCATGCACGAGTCGCTGCGCATGCGCTCGCTGGAGGGTTTGAGCGAGCTGGAGTTCGACGGTCTGGCCATCGGCGGCCTGTCGGTGGGCGAACCGAAGGAAGAGATGATCAAGGTACTCGACTACCTGCCTGGGCAGATGCCGAGCGACAAGCCGCGCTACCTGATGGGCGTCGGCAAGCCCGAAGACCTGGTCGAGGGCGTACGCCGTGGAGTAGACATGTTCGACTGCGTGATGCCGACCCGCAACGCGCGCAACGGTCACCTGTTCATCGATACCGGGGTGCTGAAAATCCGTAATGCCTTCCACCGTCACGATGACTCGCCGCTGGATCCGACCTGCGACTGTTACACCTGCAAACACTTCTCGCGCGCCTATCTGCATCATTTGGATAAGTGCGGCGAAATGCTCGGCAGCATGTTGAATACAATCCACAACTTGCGCCATTACCAGCGCCTCATGGCTGGTTTGCGCGAGGCAATTCAACAGGGTACATTGGCCGCCTTTGTCGATGCCTTCTACGCTCGGCGCGGCCTGCCAACGCCGCCGCTGGACTGATTTTCGATGGCCAAAAGATCTTTCAACAGGAGTGTCAAATGAGCTTTTTTATTCCCGCTGCCTACGCTGACGCCGCTGGCCCTGCTGCCGGCCCGGCTGGTACCGGTTTCGAGTGGATCTTCCTGATCGGCTTCCTGGTCATCTTCTACCTGATGATCTGGCGCCCCCAGGCCAAGCGCGCCAAGGAGCACAAGAACCTGCTCGGCAACCTGCAGAAGGGCGACGAAGTGGTAACCAGCGGCGGCATCGCCGGCAAGGTTTCCAAGGTCAGCGACGACTTCGTGGTCATCGAAGTGTCCGACACCGTCGAACTGAAGATCCAGAAAGCAGCCGTTGCGGCAACCCTGCCCAAAGGCACGCTGAAAGCCATCTGATCGCGGTTGAAAAACTACCTGCGTTGCCATCGTTGCGTTGGATACAGGCTCGGAATGCTCATCTACACCGGTAAAGTCGTTCGCGGCGCCGATCGCTTCCTCGCCTGTCTCCCTGGGGCCGCCATCGGCCTGGCACTGGCCGCCTCGTCCAGGTTTTTCAGCGCTCTGTTAAGTCTCTGTTGCAGTTTTATCCATCCCGCGGGGCGCATATTGCGCCCCGCGTCATAAGCGGGCGGCGTCATTCATGCTCAACAAATACCCTTTGTGGAAGTACCTGCTGATCGCAGTTGTGCTGATCGTCAGTCTGATTTATTCCGCACCCAACCTTTATCCCGATGATCCGGCGATCCAGATCAGTGGGGCCAGTTCGGCGCAGACCATCGCGCAGGCCGATCTCGACCGTGTCAGCAGGGCGCTGACCGAGGCCGGCATCGAAGTCAAGGCGTCGAACGTGGGCGAACAGGGCCGCAGCGGCCTGATTCGCCTGGTCAGCCAGGGCGACCAGCTGCCGGCCAAGGACATCGTACGCAAGGCGCTGGGCGACAATTTCGTGGTCGCCCTGAACCTGGCGCAGACCACGCCCGAGTGGCTGCGCAAGCTGGGTGCAAGCCCGATGAAGCTCGGTCTCGACCTCTCCGGCGGTGTGCACTTCCTGCTCGAAGTCGACATGGACAAGGCGCTGGACGTGCGTCGCCAGGTCTACGAGGGCGAACTCAAGAGCCTGCTGCGCAAGGAGCGTGTGCGTTATCGCAGCATGCCGCAGCAAGGTGGCGCCATTCAGCTGGGCTTCGCTGACGCCGAGACGCTGGCCAAGGCCGAGCAGCTGATTCGCAAGGATTACAACGATTTCGAGCTCAACGCCCAGGAACGTGGTGGCCAGCAGGTGCTGCGCGTGACCATGACGCCGGCCAAGATCGCCGAGATTCGTGAGTACTCGATTCGCCAGAACCTGACCACGGTGCGTAACCGGGTCAACGAGCTGGGCGTCGCCGAGCCGCTGGTGCAGCGCCAGGGTGCCAACCGCATCGTGGTCGAACTGCCGGGCGTGCAGGACACCGCCGAAGCCAAGCGTATCCTCGGCAAGACCGCCAACCTGGAGTTCCGTCTGGCGGCCGACCCGAATGCGCCGCGTGGCACCACCGAGCAGTTCGGCTTCCGCGAGGAAGGCCGCCCGCCGGTGCAGCTCGAGCGTGAGCTGATCATCACCGGTGACCAGGTGACCGACGCCCAGGCCAGCTTCGACGAGAATGGCCGCCCGCAGGTCAACATCCGTCTGGACGGCCACGGCGGGGATCTGATGAACCGCGCCACCCGTAGCAATGTCGGGCGCAGCATGGCGGTGATCTTCATCGAACAGCGCCCGTTGACCCGCTACGTGAAACAGATGGTCGACGGCGTCGAGAAGGAAGTGCAGGTCGACTCCTTCAAGGAAGAGAAACAGATCATCAGCCTGGCGACCATCCAGTCGCCGCTGGGCAGTCAGTTCCGCATCACCGGCCTGAACGGCCAGGGCGAGTCGTCCGAGCTGGCGCTGCTGCTGCGTGCCGGTGGTCTGGCCGCGCCGATGTACTTCGCTGAAGAGCGCACCATCGGCCCGAGCCTGGGTGCCGAGAACATCGTCAAGGGCATCGAGTCCACCGAGTGGGCGATGATCTTCGTGTCGCTGTTCATGATCTGCATCTACCGCTTCTTCGGCTTCCTGGCCACCATCGCCCTGGCGTTCAACCTGACCCTGCTGGTCGGCCTGATGTCGGTGATCGGTGCGACCCTCACCCTGCCGGGTATCGCCGGTATCGTGCTGACTCTGGGTATGGCGGTCGACGCCAACGTACTGATCTATTCACGTATCCGCGAAGAGCTGAATAACGGTCTGTCGGTGCAGCGCGCCATCCATGAGGGTTTCGACCGCGCCTACACCGCGATTCTCGACAGTAACCTGACCACGTTGCTGGTCGGTGCGATCCTGTTCGGGCTGGGGACCGGGCCGATCAAGGGTTTCGCCGTCACGCTGTCGATCGGGATCATCACCTCGATGTTCACCGCGATCATGTTCACCCGAGGGATGGTCAACCTGATCTTCGGTGGCCGTAACTTCAAGAAACTGTGGATTTGAGGTGAGGCTATGAGACTTCCATCCCGCATTCCGTTCATGGCGATACGCAACATCGCGTTCGCCGTCACCGTGGTTATCAGCCTTATCGGTCTGGGTAGCCTGTTCAAACATGGCCTCAACTTTGGTCTGGATTTCACCGGCGGTACGCTGATCGAGCTGACCTACGAGAAACCGGCCGATCTGGAGCTGATCAAGCGTGAGCTGGGGCAGGCCGGGTACGCCGACGCCGTGGTGCAGAGTTTCGGTTCCACCACCGACGTGCTGGTGCGCCTGGCCGGTGATTCGCCCGATCTGGGCAATCAGGTCGCGGGTGCGCTGCGCCAGATCGACACGGAGAGCTCCTTCGAGGTCAAGCGCGTCGAGTTCGTCGGCCCGCAGGTGGGCGAGGAGCTGCGTGACCAGGGTGGCCTGGCCATGCTGCTGGCTCTGGGCGGCATCCTGCTGTACCTGGCGTTCCGCTTCCAGTGGAAGTTCGGTGTCGGTGCCGTGGCGTCCCTGGCTCATGACGTGATCGTCACGCTTGGTATCCTGGCTTTCTTCCAGGTGCCCTTCGATCTGACGGTGATGGCGGCCGTGCTGGCGATGCTGGGTTACTCGCTGAACGACACCATCATCATCTACGACCGCATTCGCGAGAACTTCCGGATGATGCGCAAGGCCGACATCATCGAGAACATCGACGTGTCGGTGACGCAGACACTGCTGCGTACCATCGCCACCTCCACCTCGACTGCCATGGCGCTGGTCGCCCTGCTGGTGTTCGGTGGCGACAGCCTGGCCGGCTTTGCGCTGACCCTGCTGATCGGTGTCGTGGTGGGCACCTACTCGTCGGTCTACATCAGCGCCCCCGTGCTGATCTGGCTGAAGCTGACCTCCGAGGATCTGATCCCACCGCCGGCCACTGCAGAGGGTGCGGACGAGCGCCCCTGAGGTGTGATGCATTCACCATTCGCACTGCATAAAGACGGGCGGCAAGGGAACTTGTCGCCCGTTTTGCATTTCCAAGGCTGGGAGTAGAGCGCATAGGCGCTGCAGTTGTGATCAGGAGAATCGCATGAACAAGTCATTGTTGGTTGGTGCTGTGCTGGGTGCCGTCGGTGTCACTGCAGGTGGCGCGGTCGCGACCTATAGCATGGTGAGCGGACCCAAGTACGCCGAGGTTCTGGCGGTCAAGCCGGTAACCGAGACCATCAAGACGCCGCGTGAAGAATGCCGTGACGTGGCCGTCACCCGTCAGCGCCCGGTACAGGACCAGCACCAGATCGCCGGTACGGCGATTGGCGCCGTGGTCGGTGGCCTGCTGGGTAACCAGGTGGGCGGTGGTAATGGCAAGAAGATCGCCACCGTGGCAGGCGCGGTGGGCGGCGGTTACGCCGGTAACAAGGTGCAGGAAGGCATGCAGTCGCGTGACACCTATACCACCACGGAAACCCGCTGCAAGACGGTCCACGACACCAGTGAGAAGATCGTCGGCTACGACGTCAAGTACGATCTGGATGGCAAGGTAGGCCGCGTACGCATGGACGAAGAACCGGGTAGCAAGATCCCGGTTCGCGACGGCAAGCTGGTACTGGCTGATTCCGAGTCGGACCAGTAATCCGCTCGGCAGGTTGAAAAAGGCGCTCTCGAGAGCGCCTTTTTCATGGGCGATAAAAAACCGGCACAAGGCCGGTTTTTTTGACGCCGTGATTAGCGCTTGAGCGAGGCCGACAGGTGCGGCTGAATCGCGGTCAGCACGGCCTTGAAGCACTTGGTGTTGCCGGCAACGATCTGGCCCTTCTCGAGGAATTCGTGGCCGCCGCTGAAGTCGCTGACCAGGCCGCCTGCTTCCTGGATCAGCAGGGCGCCGGCTGCCATGTCCCACTCGGACAGGCCGAATTCCCAGAACGCATCGAAGCGGCCGGCGGCGACGTAGGCCAGGTCGAGACTGGCGGCGCCGGCGCGGCGTACGCCAGCGGTCTGGCCGACCAGGCTGCGGAACATGCCCAGGTAGTTCTCGAGGTTGTCGAGCTGGTCGTTGCGGAACGGGAAGCCGGTACCGAGCAGGGCGCCGTCCAGGCTCTTGCGGTTGCTGACGCGCAGGCGGCGACCGTTCAGGGCGGCGCCGCGGCCGCGGCTGGCGGTGAATTCTTCCTGGCGAACCGGATCGATGATCACGGCGTGCTCCAGGCGGCCACGGTATTTGCAGGCCAGGCTGACGGCGAAGTGCGGAACACCGCGCACGAAGTTGGTGGTGCCGTCGAGCGGGTCGATGATCCACTGGTAGTCAGCGCCTTCGCCGCTGCCCTCGAGCAGGCCGCCTTCCTCGCCGAGGAAGCTGTGGGTCGGGTACGCCTTGCGCAGGGCCTGGACGATCATCAGCTCGGCCGAGCGGTCGATCTCGGTCACGTAGTCCTTGGCGTCCTTTTCATCTACGGCGATGACGTCCAGGCGTTCGATTGAGCGGAAGATCATTTCACCGGCGCTACGGGCTGCGCGCAGCGCGATGTTCAGCATGGGCTGCATGGAAGTTCACCTGGGGTCGTAATAAAGCCGGCCATTCTAGCAGAAAAGCCCGTCGCATGAAGTGCCGTCCGTGTCCTGCATGACACAAAGGAGGGTGCTTCTGTAAGATTTGTCACCTCATTTATCCGACGCGGGCGTCTACCTTGCTGCAGAACATTCGAGTGGTACTGGTCAACACCAGTCATCCCGGCAATATCGGCGGGGTGGCCAGGGCCATGAAAAACATGGGGCTGTCGCGCCTGGTGCTGGTCGAGCCGCGCCAGTTTCCCAGTGAGGAAGCGGTCGCCCGGGCCTCCGGCGCTACCGATATTCTCGATTCCGCGCAGGTGGTGTCCTGTCTCGAAGAGGCGCTGGTCGGCTGCAGTCTGGCCTTTGGCACCAGTGCCCGGGAGCGGCGCATTCCCTGGCCGCTGATCGATCCGCGTGAATGCGGCGTGGCGGCGGTGCAGAAGGCCGTCGAGGGGGGCGAGGTGGCGCTGGTGTTCGGGCGTGAGCACGCCGGCCTGACCAACGAAGAGCTGCAGCGTTGTCACTTTCACGTGCACATCCCTTCCGATCCGGCGTTCAGCTCGCTGAACCTGGCGGCTGCCGTGCAGGTGCTGACCTACGAGGTGCGCATGGCGGCCCTGGCTCGTGAGAGTGCCCCGGTCATGCCGCGGCAGGAGGCGCCTGTCGAGGAGGGTGATCAGCCGGTGACGGCGGATGAGCTGGAGTCCTTCTACGGGCATCTGGAGAAATCGCTGGTGGAAATCGGCTTTCTCGATCCCGCCAGCCCGCGGCACCTGATGAGTCGCCTGCGCCGCCTGTATGGGCGCGCCGAAGTGACCCGGCTGGAAATGAATATCTTGCGCGGCATCCTGACCGAGACCCTCAAGGCCGCGCGCGGTGAGCACCATAAACGGGGAAAGACTGATGTTTGAGCGCATGCGGGAAGATATCCAGGGTGTATTCCATCGTGATCCGGCGGCGCGCAACGCCTTCGAAGTGGTCACCTGCTACCCCGGGCTGCATGCGGTGTGGCTGCATCGTGCCGCCCATGCGCTGTGGACCTCCGGCTGGAAGTGGCTGGCCCGTGGCGTGTCGAATTTCAGTCGCTGGTTGACCGGGATCGAGATTCACCCCGGGGCGGTGATCGGCCGGCGGTTCTTCATCGATCACGGCATGGGGATCGTCATCGGCGAGACCGCCGAGATCGGCGACGACGTGACGCTCTATCAGGGCGTGACCCTGGGCGGCACCAGCTGGAACAAGGGCAAGCGCCACCCGACGCTCGAGGATGGTGTGGTGGTGGGTGCCGGCGCCAAGGTGCTCGGCCCGTTCACCGTGGGCGCAGGTGCCAAGATCGGCTCCAACGCGGTGGTCACCAAGGCGGTGCCGGCGGGGGCGACCGCGGTCGGCATCCCGGCCAAGATCATCGTCAAGGGTGATGACGGGCTCGAGGCGCAACGCCAGGCCATGGCCGACAAGCTGGGCTTCGACGCCTACGGGGTCAGCCAGGACATGCCTGACCCGGTGGCGCGTGCGATCGGTCAGCTGCTCGACCACCTGCATGCGGTCGACAATCGCCTCGAAGGCATTTGCGGCGCGCTGGGCAAGCTGGGCAGTGACTACTGCGCCAAGGACATGCCGCAATTGCGTGACGAGGATTTCGCCGGGGTCTGCAAGGAGCAGGGTGGCAAGCCGGCTGCGTGATGCGGGGCGGGTCTGGCTTTGCTATGATCCGCCGCCACTTTGCGTGGCAAGGGGTTCCTAAACCCGAGTGTTTTGGTTGGTCTTATAGTTGACTCAAATACTCGGAAAAGGAGATAATCGCTTCACATTGTGAATCCTTGGTAACCCTTCATGCGACTGACTACCAAAGGCCGCTACGCCGTGACTGCCATGCTCGACCTGGCGCTGCATGCCCAGAACGGGCCGGTATCCCTCGCCGATATCTCCGAGCGTCAGGGCATTTCCCTTTCCTATCTCGAGCAGCTGTTCGCCAAGCTGCGTCGTGGAAGCCTGGTTTCCAGCGTACGCGGGCCGGGTGGTGGCTATCAGCTGTCGCGCAACATGCAGGGCATCCAGGTTGCTGAGGTGATCGACGCGGTTAACGAATCCGTCGATGCCACGCGGTGTCAGGGGCAGGGTGGTTGCCACTCCGGCGACATCTGCCTGACCCATCACCTGTGGTGCGACCTGAGCCAGCAGATTCACGAGTTTCTCAGCGGCATCAGCCTGGCCGATCTGGTCACGCGCCGCGAAGTGCAGGAAGTCGCCCAGCGTCAGGACCAACGTCGCTGCGCCAACAACGGCAGGGCGCACCATCTGGATAAGATTGAAGCGTCCACCGTCGATTGAGCACGCAAGGCGCCGGCCTGAGACCTGATTAGGAGATACCGAAAAATGAAATTGCCAATCTACCTGGATTACTCCGCGACAACGCCGGTCGACCCGCGCGTTGCGCAGAAAATGATCGAATGCCTGACCAACGAAGGCAACTTCGGCAACCCGGCTTCGCGTTCCCACGTGTTCGGCTGGAAAGCCGAGGAAGCGGTCGAGAACGCCCGTCGCCAGGTGGCCGAGCTGGTCAACGCCGACCCGCGCGAAATCGTCTGGACCTCCGGTGCCACCGAGTCCGACAACCTTGCCATCAAGGGCGTCGCTACTTTCTACGCCAGCAAGGGCAAGCACCTGATCACCTCGAAGATCGAGCACAAAGCGGTGCTCGACACCATGCGTCAGCTCGAGCGTGAAGGTTTCGAGGTCACCTACATCGAGCCCGGCGAAGATGGCCTGATCACCCCGGCCATGGTCGAGGCGGCGCTGCGCGAGGACACCACGCTGGTGTCGATCATGCACGTCAACAACGAGATCGGTACCGTCAACGACATCGCCGCGATCGGCGAACTGCTGCGTGCTCGTGGCGTGTTCTTCCATGTCGATGCCGCGCAGTCGACCGGCAAGGTCGACATCGATCTGCAAGCGCTGAAGGTCGACCTGATGTCCTTCTCGGCGCACAAGACCTACGGCCCGAAAGGCGTCGGCGCGCTGTACGTACGCCGCAAGCCGCGTATTCGTCTGGAAGCCCAGACCCACGGTGGCGGCCACGAGCGTGGCATGCGCTCCGGCACCCTGGCGACCCATCAGTGCGTCGGCATGGGTGAAGCCTTTCGTATCGCCAAAGAAGAGATGGCCGCCGAGAGCGCCAAGGTGCTGGCCCTGCGCGACCGCTTCTTCAAGCAGGTCGAAGGCCTGGAAGAGCTGTACATCAACGGCAGCATGACTGCCCGCGTGCCGCACAACCTGAACCTGAGCTTCAACTACGTCGAAGGCGAGTCGCTGATCATGGCTCTCAAGGACCTGGCGGTTTCGTCCGGTTCGGCCTGTACCTCGGCGTCCCTGGAGCCTTCCTACGTGCTGCGTGCCCTGGGTCGCAACGACGAACTGGCGCACAGCTCGATTCGCTTCACCTTCGGCCGCTTCACCACCGAAGAAGAAGTCGATTACGCCGCAGAGAAGGTCTGCGAGGCCGTTACCAAGCTGCGCGACTTGTCGCCGCTCTGGGATATGTTCAAAGAAGGTGTCGACATTTCCAAGGTGGAATGGGCAGCACACTAAAAGCTGCCGGTGAGCGGCGCCTGATGAGAGAGGATTGAAAAATGGCTTACAGCGAAAAGGTCATCGACCACTACGAGAACCCGCGTAACGTCGGCAAGATGAACGCGGAAGACCCAGACGTCGGCACCGGCATGGTCGGCGCGCCGGCTTGCGGCGACGTGATGCGCCTGCAGATCAAGGTCAGTGACGCGGGCGTTATCGAAGACGCCAAGTTCAAGACCTACGGTTGCGGTTCCGCCATCGCCTCCAGCTCCCTGGCGACCGAGTGGATGAAAGGCAAGACCCTGGACGAGGCTGTCACCATCAGCAACACCCAGCTCGCCGAAGAACTGGCGTTGCCGCCCGTGAAAATCCACTGTTCCGTTCTTGCCGAGGACGCCATCAAGGCGGCCGTACGCGATTACAAACAGAAGAAAGGTTTGCTCTAAGGAGGTTTGTCGATGGCTATCAGCATGACTCAGGCTGCCGCCCAGCACATCCAGCGTTCCCTCGATGGGCGTGGAAAAGGTGAGGGTATCCGCCTGGGCGTCCGCACTACCGGCTGCTCCGGTCTGGCTTACGTGTTGGAGTTCGTCGACGAAACCGCAAGCGAAGACCAGGTGTTCGAGAGCCATGGCGTCAAGGTGATCATCGATCCCAAGAGCCTGGTCTACCTCGACGGCACCGAGCTGGATTTCGTCAAGGAAGGGTTGAACGAAGGCTTCAAGTTCAACAACCCGAACGTCCGTGGCGAATGCGGCTGTGGCGAAAGCTTCAACATCTGATGAACAGTTCCGGTCCTTGTCATTTCGCCCTGTTCGAGCTGCAGCCGAGCTTTCGTCTGGATCTCGACCAGTTGGCCATCCGTTATCGCGAGCTGGCTCGCAGCGTGCATCCCGATCGTTTCGCCGATGCCTCCGAGCGCGAGCAACGCGTGGCGCTGGAGCGTTCGGCGAGCCTCAACGAGGCCTATCGCACGCTGAAGAGCGATTCGCAGCGGGCGCGTTACCTGCTGGCGATGCGCGGGCCCGAGTTGCCGCTGGAAGTCACCGTGCAGGATCCCGACTTCCTCATGCAGCAGATGCAGTGGCGTGAAGAGCTCGAAGACCTGCAGGACGAAGCCGACCTGGCTGGCGTAGCCGCCTTCAAGGGGCGACTGAAGGTGGCTCAGCAGGCGTTGAACGAACGCTTCGCCGAGGCTTGGGAAGACGATGCGCGCCGAGAAGAGGCTGAACGCCTGATGCGCCGCATGCAGTTCCTCGACAAGCTTTCCCACGAGGTGCGCCATCTCGAAGAGCGCCTCGACGATTAATGCTCGCGCGGCTGCCGTGGCCGTGCCTGATACCCAGATAAGCACCGACTACCTATGGCTTTATTGCAGATTGCTGAGCCCGGACAGAGCCCACAACCCCACCAGCGTCGCCTGGCGGTAGGGATCGATCTGGGCACCACCAATTCCCTCGTCGCGGCCGTGCGTAGCGGCGTCAGCGAGCCGCTGCCGGATGCCGAGGGGCGCCTGATCCTGCCTTCGGCCGTGCGTTACCATGCCGATCACGTCGAAGTCGGCGAGGCCGCCCGCGCCCAGGCGTCCAGCGACCCGTTCAACAGCATCCTGTCGGTCAAGCGCCTGATGGGGCGCGGCCTGGCCGACGTGAAGCAATTGGGTGAGCAGTTGCCTTACCGCTTCGTGGCGGGCGAGTCGCACATGCCGTTCATCGACACCGTGCAAGGCCTGAAAAGCCCTGTCGAAGTGTCCGCCGATATTCTCAGGGTGCTGCGTCAACGTGCCGAGGCGACCCTGGGTGGCGAGCTGGTTGGCGCGGTCATTACCGTGCCGGCCTATTTCGACGACTCCCAGCGCCAGGCCACCAAGGACGCCGCGCGGCTTGCCGGCCTGAACGTGCTGCGCCTGCTCAACGAGCCGACTGCCGCTGCGGTGGCCTACGGTCTCGACCAGAAGGCCGAAGGCGTGGTGGCGATCTACGACCTGGGCGGCGGCACCTTCGATATTTCCATCCTGCGCCTGACCGGCGGCGTGTTCGAAGTGCTGGCCACCGGGGGCGACAGCGCCCTGGGGGGCGATGACTTCGATCATGCCATCGCCGGCTGGATCGTCGAGCAGGCCGGTCTGTCGGCCGATATCGAGCCTGGCGCCCAGCGCAGCCTGTTGCAGGCGGCCTGCGCCGCCAAGGAAGCGCTGACCAGTGCCGACAGCGTCGAGGTAAGTTACGGCCAATGGCGCGCTGTGTTGTTCCGCACTCATTTCCAGGCGCTGATCGAGCCGATGGTGGCGCGCAGCCTGAAGGCCTGTCGCCGTGCGGTGCGTGATGCCGGTATCGAGGTCGAGGACGTCGGTGCGGTGGTCATGGTCGGCGGCTCGACCCGGGTGCCGCGGGTGCGCGAGGCGGTCGGCGAGCTGTTCGGTCGTCAGCCGCTGACCGATATCGACCCGGATCAGGTGGTCGCCATCGGTGCGGCGATCCAGGCCGATGCCCTGGCCGGCAACCGCCGGGCCGACGGCGAAGAGTTGCTGTTGCTCGATGTCATTCCGTTGTCCCTGGGGCTGGAGACCATGGGCGGGCTGATGGAAAAGGTGATTCCGCGCAACACCACCATTCCGGTCGCCCGTGCCCAGGAGTTCACCACCTACAAAGATGGCCAGAGCGCCATGATGATCCACGTGCTGCAGGGCGAGCGCGAGCTGATCAGCGACTGCCGCTCCCTGGCACGTTTCGAATTGCGCGGCATTCCGCCGATGGTGGCGGGGGCGGCGAAGATCCGGGTGACCTTCCAGGTCGATGCCGACGGCCTGCTCAGCGTCAGCGCCCGTGAACTCGCCTCGGGCGTCGAAGCCAGCATTCAGGTCAAGCCGTCCTACGGCCTCACCGACGGTGAAGTCGCGCGCATGCTGCAGGACTCCTTCCAGCACGCCGGCGGTGACAAGGCGGCGCGCGTGCTGCGTGAGCAGCAGGTCGACGCCCAGCGTCTGCTCGAAGCGGTCGAGGGTGCGCTGCAGGCCGATGGCGAGCGTTTGCTGGATGCCGAAGAGCGAATGGTGATCGAACTGCAGATGCAGGAATTACGTGATTTGTTGACGGGCACCGATGGCCTGGCCATCGAGCAGCAGACCAAGCGTCTGTCGCAGGTGACCGATGCCTTTGCCGCCCGGCGCATGGATTCGACGGTTAAAGCCGCGCTGGCCGGGCGCAGCCTGAATGAGATCGAGGAATAAGCGATGCCCGTGGTAACTTTTCTGCCCCACGAGAAATTCTGCCCTGAAGGGCTGGTGGTCGAGGCGCCGTCCGGTACGTCGATTCTGGAGCTGGCCCACGAGCACCATATCGAGATGGAAAGCGCCTGTGGCGGTGTGTGTGCCTGCACCACCTGCCACTGCATCGTGCGCAAGGGGTTCGACTCGCTGAACGAAGCCGACGAACTCGAAGAGGATTATCTGGACAAGGCCTGGGGGCTGGAAGCCCAGTCGCGCCTGGCCTGCCAGGCGATCGTCGGAGAGCAGGACATCACCGTCGAGATTCCCAAGTACTCGCTCAACCACGCCGCCGAAGCGCCGCACTGATCAGGAAGCCACGCCATGAGCCTGAAATGGGTTGATGTGCTCGAAATCGCCATCCAGCTCGCCGACAGCAAGCCGGACGTCGATCCCCGTTATGTCAATTTCGTCCAGTTGCACCGCTGGGTGGTCGAGCTGCCGGAGTTTTCCGACGACCCGCAGCGCGGCGGCGAGAAGGTCCTCGAAGCCATTCAGGCAGCCTGGATCGAAGAAGCGCAGTAAGCGTGGGCCGGACGATAGCCGGCCTTTTATGCCGAGCAGGTGCCACCTTGGGGCATCGCTCTTATGCTTTTGACTGGAACCCGCGTATAATTCGCGGGTTTAATTTTTGGCTTTAATCCACCGTTTCTGGAGTTTCACATGGCTGTTCAACGTACCTTCTCCATCATCAAGCCGGACGCCGTTGCTAAGAACGTGATCGGCAAGATCACCACCCGCTTCGAAGAAGCCGGTCTGCGCATCGTTGCTTCCAAGCAGCTGCAACTGTCCGAGCGCGAAGCGGCCGGCTTCTACGCCGAGCACAGCGAGCGTGGTTTCTTCAAGGATCTGGTCGCTTTCATGACCTCCGGTCCGGTCATCGTTCAGGTCCTGGAAGGCGAGAACGCCATTGCCAAGAACCGTGAACTGATGGGCGCTACCAACCCGAAGGAAGCTGCTGCCGGCACCATCCGTGCCGACTTCGCCGTTTCCATCGACGAGAACGCCGTTCACGGTTCCGACTCGGAAGCTTCCGCTGCTCGCGAAATCGCTTACTTCTTCTCCGCTACCGAGATCAACGCCCGCATTCGCTAAGGCGAAGCGTGCGAAGGTGACGTCATGACCGACACGAATGGCAAAATCAACCTGCTGGGCCTGACCCAGCCGGAAATGGAGCAGTTCTTCGACAGCCTCGGAGAGAAGCGCTTTCGTGCCGGTCAGGTCATGAAGTGGATTCACCACTTCGGCGTCGATGATTTCGCCGCCATGACCAACGTCGGCAAGGCCTTGCGCGAGAAGCTCGAGGCCGCTGCCTACATTCGCGGGCCCGAAGTGGTCAGCGAAGACATTTCCTCCGATGGCACGCGCAAGTGGGTAGTGCGGGTGGCGTCGGGCAGCTGCGTGGAGACCGTGTACATTCCCCAGGGCGGGCGTGGCACACTGTGCGTTTCCTCGCAAGCGGGCTGTGCCCTGGATTGCAGCTTCTGCTCCACGGGCAAGCAAGGTTTCAACAGCGACCTGACCAGCGCCGAGATCATCGGCCAGGTATGGATCGCCAACAAGTCGTTCGGCAGCGTGCCGGCGAAGATCGACCGTGCCATCACCAACGTGGTGATGATGGGCATGGGCGAGCCGCTGCTGAACTTCGACAATGTCGTTTCCGCCATGAAGATCATGATGGACGACCTGGGCTACGGCATTTCCAAGCGCAAGGTCACCTTGTCGACCTCCGGCGTGGTGCCGATGATCGACAAGCTCGCCGAGGTCATCGACGTGTCCCTGGCCTTGTCGCTGCACGCGCCCAATGACGAGCTGCGCAGCCAGCTGGTACCGATCAACAAGAAGTACCCGCTGGACATGCTGCTGGCCGCCTGCAAGCGCTACGTTTCCCGCCTTGGCGAGAAACGTGTGCTAACAGTCGAGTACACCCTGCTCAAGGACGTGAACGATAAACTCGAGCACGCCGAGCAGATGGTCGCGCTGCTGGCCGACGTGCCCTGCAAGATCAACCTGATTCCCTTCAACCCGTTCCCCCATTCGGGTTACGAGCGTCCGAGCAACAATGCGATTCGCCGTTTCCAGGAGCTTCTGCAGAAGGCCGGACACAACGTCACGGTGCGTACCACCCGTGGCGAGGACATCGATGCCGCCTGCGGGCAATTGGTCGGCCAGGTCATGGACCGCACCCGGCGCAGCGAGCGCTATATCGCCGTGCGCCAGCTGAACGCCGATGCCGAGGTGGCGCGTCCCACCGCCAGCCGTAACTGAGAGGATCTCCATGACCGTGCTGCGTTCCCTGCTGTTCTTGTTCGGTGCCGGTCTGCTCACCGCGTGCGTATCCACCGGTGACGTCGACCCGATGAAAACGCCTGAAGGGCGCAAGAAGGCCTACGATTCTTTCGTGCAGCTGGGCATCGGTTATCTGCAGCAGGGCGAGACCGGGCCGGCCAAGGTGCCGCTGAAGAACGCGCTGGACATCGACCCTTCGGGTGCCGATGCCCACGCCGTGCTCGCCCTGGTGTTCCAGCGCGAGATGGAGCCCAAGCTGGCCGATGAACATTTCCGCAAGTCGCTGTCCAAGAACCCCAGGGATGCCCGCCTGCTGAACAACTACGGCGGTTTCCTGTTCGAGCAGAAACGCTACGGGGAAGCCATGGAGCGCTATCGGCTGGCTGCCGAAGACAGCCTCTATCCCGAGCGCGCCAGGGTGTTCGAGAACATGGGCATGACCGCCATGATGCTCAACCAGCGTCAGGAGGCCAAAACTTATTTCGAGCGTTCGTTGCGCCTCAACAGCCGCCAGCCACGGGCCTTGCTGGAGATGGCCAATCTCTCCTTCGAAGATCGCGAGTACGTGCCGGCGCGCAGCTATTACGAGAGCTTCAGCGCCATTTCCGAGCAGAATGCCCGCAGCTTGTTGCTGGGCGCACGCCTGGCCACGATCTTCGAGGATCGTGACCGTGCTGCCAGCCTCGGCCTGCAGTTGAAACGTCTTTATCCCGGTACGCCGGAATATCAGCAATATCTGTCGGAGCAAAGATGAAAGCGGCCCAACCCGAAGTTGCAGCAGCTCATCGCGTCAATCCTGGAGAAGCCCTGCGTGCAGCGCGCGAGAGCCGAGGCTGGTCGGTGGCCGAAGTCGCCACCCAGCTCAACCTCACGCCGATGCGCCTGAGCCAGCTGGAGGCTGGCGAGTTCGAGAAACTGCCGGGCAACACCTTCTCCCGTGGATACATCCGCGCCTATGCGAAATTGCTCGGCTTGGAGCAGGCGCCCCTGGTGGCTGACTTCGATCAGTTCACCGGCAGCAACGCCACCGGCAGCAGCGTGCACGCGCTGGGCCGGATCGAGGAGCCGACACGCTACTCGCAGAGCATTCTGCGCCTGGTCAGCTTTTTGCTGCTGCTCGGCGTCGGTGGCGCCTGTTTCTACTGGTGGCAGGACCAGGGCTGGCAGCTCGACGACCTGAAGAACGTCGGCCTGGGCCATGTCGAAGTCGACGGTGCCGATGGCAGCACCCAGATTCATCCGCTCGACGAGCCGGAAGACCAGGCCGTTGCCGAAGCGCAGAGCCAGGGCACCGACCTGCCGTTGCCAGGCGTGCCGGCCGAGCAGGCGGAGGAAGCCCCGAGCGAAACGCCGCCGGCTACCGCCACCGAGCTGCTGGAGCAGAACCCGCCAGCTGGCCAGGCCGCGCCCGCCGAGCAGGCTCCTGCTGCGCCTGGTGAATCGACTGCCCCTGTGGCGCCAGCCGCACCGGCTGCCCAGGCGCCTGCCGCCGCAGCCGCTCAGCCCCAGGCCCCGGTCGCGGCCGGCGAAGGCTTGGTCAGCATGAAATTCACCGCCGATTGCTGGATCCAGGTGACCGATGCCAATGGCAAGGTCGTCGCCAGCGGCCTGAAACGCGGCGGTGACAGCCTGGATGTACGTGGCCAGGCGCCCATGGAACTGCGCCTGGGCTTTGCCCGCGGCGCCCAGGTGACCTACAACGGTGCTGCTGTCGATGTGACGCCGCATATCTCCGGTGAAACCGCACGCTTGAAGTTGGGTGGGCAGTAATATGCACGGTGAATCACCGATCAAACGTCGTCTCTCTCGCAAGATCTGGGTCGGCTCGGTAGCGGTCGGCGGCGATGCCCCGATTGCCGTACAGAGCATGACCAACACCGACACCAACGATGTCGCTGCCACCGTCGAGCAGATCCGTCGCCTCGAAGCGGCCGGTGCCGACATCGTGCGCGTCTCGGTGCCGGACATGGACGCCGCCGAGGCCTTCGGACGCATCAAGCAGCAGGTCAACCTGCCGCTGGTGGCCGACATCCATTTCGACTATCAGATCGCCCTGCGGGTGGCCGAGCTGGGCGTCGATTGCCTGCGCATCAACCCGGGCAACATCGGCCGCGAGGACCGCGTCAAGGCGGTGGTCGAGGCGGCGCGCGACAAGGGCATCCCGATCCGCATCGGCGTCAACGCCGGCTCCCTGGAAAAGGACCTGCAGAAGAAATATGGCGAGCCGACGCCCGAGGCGCTGGTCGAGTCCGCGTTGCGCCATGTCGAGCATCTCGACCATCTGAATTTCCCCGACTTCAAGGTCAGCGTGAAGGCCTCCGACGTGTTCATGGCCGTCGAAGCCTATCGCCTGCTGGCCAAGCAGATCGAACAGCCCCTGCACCTGGGCATCACCGAAGCCGGCGGCCTGCGCTCCGGTACCGTGAAGTCCTCGGTGGGCCTGGGCATGCTGCTGGCAGAAGGTATCGGCGACACCATCCGCATTTCCTTGGCTGCCGATCCGGTGGAGGAGATCAAGGTTGGTTTCGATATCCTCAAGTCGCTGCGCCTGCGTTCGCGGGGCATCAATTTCATCGCCTGCCCGAGCTGCTCGCGCCAGAACTTCGACGTGGTCAAGACCATGAACGAGTTGGAAACCCGCGTCGAGGACCTGCTGGTGCCGCTGGACGTGGCGGTGATCGGCTGCGTGGTCAACGGCCCTGGCGAAGCCAAGGAAGCGCATATCGGCCTGACCGGTGGCACGCCGAACAACCTAGTGTACATCGACGGCAAGCCGGCCTCCAAACTGACCAATACCAACCTGGTGGATGAGCTGGAAAAGCTGATTCGCGAAAAGGCGGCCGAAAAGGCCGCAGCCGATGCGGCCGTGATCGTGCGCGGCTGACCCGTGCTTAAGGAAAACAAGTGAGCAAGTCCCTGCAAGCCATTCGTGGCATGAACGATATCCTGCCGCAGCAGACCCCGGCCTGGCGTTACCTGGAAACCACCCTGGCGACCTTGCTGGACAGCTACGGCTATCAGGAAATCCGCCTGCCGATCCTCGAGTTCACCGACCTGTTCGCCCGGGGCATCGGTGAGGGCACGGACGTGGTCGACAAGGAGATGTATACCTTTCTCGACCGCAACAACGAATCCCTGACCCTGCGCCCCGAAGGCACCGCCGGCTGCGTGCGCGCCGTGCTCGAGCATGGCCTGACCGGTGGCGGTCAGGTGCAGAAGCTGTGGTACGCGGGCCCGATGTTCCGCTACGAGAAGCCGCAGAAGGGCCGTTATCGCCAGTTCCACCAGATCGGTGTGGAAGTGTTCAACCTGCCAGGGCCGGACATCGACGCCGAGCTGATCACCCTGACCTGGCGCCTGTGGAAGCAGCTCGGCCTGGCCGACGCGGTGACCCTGCAACTCAACAGCCTGGGGTCCAGCGAAGCCCGCGGCGTGTACCGTGACGCCCTGGTGGCCTACCTGCGCGAGCGCTTCGATCAGCTCGACGAAGACAGCCAGCGTCGCCTGACCACCAACCCGCTGCGCATCCTCGACAGCAAGAACGCCCAGACCCAGGCGCTGCTCGCCGATGCCCCGACGCTGCACGACTATCTGGATGACGAGTCCCGCGTGCACTTCGACGGCCTCAAGGCGCGTCTGGATGCCGTCGGCATCAAGTACGAGATCAACCCGAAGCTGGTGCGCGGCCTGGATTACTACGGCCGCACCGTATTCGAGTGGGTGACCGACAAACTCGGATCTCAAGGCACCGTATGCGCCGGCGGTCGTTACGACGGGCTGATCACCCAGTTCGGCGGCAAGCCGACTCCAGGCGTGGGTTTTGCCATGGGCGTCGAGCGCCTGGTGCTGCTGCTCGAAACCCTGCAGTGCGTACCCGCTGAATTGAACCGCCCGGCCGACGCCTTCATCTGCGCCTTCGGCGAAGCGGCTGAGTTGGCTGCACTGGCCTTGGCTGAAGACGTACGTAGCCAGGTTCCGGGGCTGCGCCTGCTGGTCAATGCCGGCGGTGGCAGCTTCAAGAGCCAGTTCAAGAAGGCCGACAAGAGCGGAGCCCTGTATGCTCTGATTCTCGGTGAGGACGAACTGGCCAAGCGCGTGGTAGGTTGCAAACCTTTGCGCGACGACAGCGAACAACAAAGCATTGCCTGGTCGGATCTTGCCGACCATCTGGCATCCTGCACCCAGCAGGCTTGAGCGATTTAGCGATTAAGGAGTATTGGGGTGGCGTTGAACAGCGATGATGATGAACTGGCCGGCCTTAAAGACTGGTGGGATCGTAACGGCAAGCCACTGCTGGCGGGTGGCGCCCTGGCGCTGATCGCGGTATTCGGCTGGCAGGGTTGGCAGAAGTACCAGACCAACCAGGCGCAGGGCGCGTCGATTATCTATCAGCAACTGCTGGAGTCGGCCATGACCCCGAGCGGTCAGCCGGACGCCGCCAAGGTGGCCACGCTCGCCGGGCAGCTGAAGAAAGACTTCGGCGGCACCCAGTACGCCCAGTACGGCAGCCTGTTCGTGGCCAAGGTCGCGGTCGAGTCCGGCAAGCTGGACGACGCGGCGACCGAGTTGCGCAGCGTGGTCGACAAGCCGGCCAACGAGACCCTGGGCGAGCTCGCTCGTCAGCGTCTGGCCCGTGTACTGGCTGCCCAGGGCAAGGCCGACGAAGCGCTCAAGCTGCTCGACGGCGATGCCGACCAGGCCTTCCTGGCCAGTCGGGAAGAGCTTCGGGGTGACCTGCTGGTGAAGCTGGGTCGTACCGACGATGCACACGCCGCCTATGTGAAAGCCAAGGGCGCGCTGGCTGAAGAAGCTGCCGTCGGTGGTCTGCAGCTGAAGATCGACGACCTGGCCAAAGGGGATGCATGACGTGATGCGTTGGAAGAATGCCGCATTGCTGGCCCTGGCCGTTCTGGCCGTGGGTTGCAGCAGCAACAGCAAGAAAGAACTACCGCCTGCCGAGCTTCCCAAGTTCACCGAGGAAGTGAAGCTGCAGAAAGAGTGGAGCCGCTCGATCGGTAACGGTCAGGGCGACATCTACAACATGCTCGAGCCGGTGGTCGATGGCGAGCAGATCTTCGCCGCCGACGTCGAAGGCCTGGTCGTGGCCATGGACCGCATGACCGGCAAGGTCGCCTGGAAGCAGGAGCTGGACGTTCCGGTGTCCGGCGCCGTGGCGGCGGGCTACGGGATGATCGTGGTCGGCACCCTCAAGGGTGAGGTGATCGCCCTGGATTCGTCCAGCGGTGAAGAGAAATGGCGCGCCCGTGTGCCGAGCGAAGTGCTCTCCGCACCGGCGATCAGCAGCGACACCGTGCTGGTGCAGACCCAGGACGACACCCTCGTCGCGCTGGATGCCTACAGCGGCCAGCAGCGCTGGATCTTCGAGAACACCCCGGCGGTGCTGACCCTGCGCGGTACCGGCAGCCCGCTGCTGACCAACCAGCTGGCCATCGCCGGCCTGTCCAGCGGCAAGGTCATCGCGCTGGACGCGCAGCGCGGCATCCCGGTCTGGGAACAGCGCGTGGCCATTCCCCAGGGCCGTTCCGAGCTCGACCGTATCGTCGACATCGACGGTGGCCTGCTGCTCTCCGGTGGCCAGCTGTACGTGGTCACCTACCAGGGCCGCGTGGCGGCACTGGACCTGCAGAGCGGCCGGGTGATCTGGCAGCGCGAGGCGTCCAGTTCCATGGGGGTGGCCCAGGGCTTCGGCAACGTGTACGTGACCCTGGCCAGCGGCACTGTGGAGAGCATCGACGAGCGTTCCGCGTCGGCGCTGTGGACCAACGACGCCCTGGCGCGCCGCCAGCTGTCGTCGCCTGCGGTGTTCTCCAGCTACGTCGCGTTCGGCGATCTGGAAGGCTATCTGCACCTGATCAGCCAGGTCGATGGCCGTTTCGTCGGCCGTACCCGCATCGACAGTGACGGCCTGCGTGCGCGTCCGCTGGTGGTCGGCGACTGGCTGTATGCCTTCGGCAACGGCGGCAAACTGGTGGCGCTGACCATCAAGTGAGCCCCGGCTTCGCTCGTCCGGTAGTACCGGGCGAGCGGGGCAGATAGTGCGAGATTTGCGGCCGCTGCCTGTGCAGCGGCTTTTGTATTTTTTGAAATAACGAAGTGGAGAGCCGAATGGTTCCCGTAATTGCCCTGGTGGGCCGGCCGAACGTCGGCAAATCCACCTTGTTCAACCGCCTGACCCGCACCCGCGACGCGATCGTCGGGGACCTTTCGGGTCTGACCCGCGACCGCCAGTACGGCGAGGCCAAGTGGCAGGGGCGCACCTATATCGTGATCGACACCGGTGGTATCTCCGGTGACGAGGAAGGCATCGACGCCAAGATGGCCGAGCAGTCCCTGCAGGCCATCGAAGAAGCCGACGCCGTGCTGTTCCTGGTCGACGCCCGCGCCGGGTTGTCCGCCTCCGACCAGATGATTGGCGAGCACCTGCGCAAGCGCAACAAGCGCAGCTTCCTGGTGGTCAACAAGGTCGACAACCTCGACCCCGACCTGGCCCGCGCCGAGTTCTCGCCGCTGGGCATGGGCGAAGCCCTGCCGATCGCCGGTGCCCATGGCCGCGGTATCACCCAGATGCTCGAAGCTGCCCTGGGCAGCTTCCCCAAGGATGCCGGCGAGCCGGAAGAGGGCGAGGAGGCCGAAGAGGTCGCCGAGGGTGAGGAAGCCAAGCGCATTCCCGGCCCGAGCGAGAAGGATGGCATCAAGCTGGCCATCATCGGCCGCCCCAACGTCGGCAAGTCGACCCTGGTCAACCGCATGCTCGGTGAAGACCGGGTCATCGTCTACGATCAGGCCGGCACCACCCGCGACAGCATCTACATCCCCTTCGAGCGTGATGACGAGAAGTACACACTGATCGACACCGCCGGCGTGCGTCGCCGCGGCAAGATCTTCGAGGCGGTGGAAAAGTTCTCGGTGGTCAAGACGCTGCAGGCCATCCAGGACTCCAACGTGGTGGTGTTCGTCATGGATGCCCGCGAAGGGGTGGTCGACCACGACCTCAACCTGCTCGGCTTCGTGCTCGAGAGTGGCCGTGCCCTGGTCATCGCGCTCAACAAGTGGGATGGCATGGAGCCCAGCGAGCGCGATTACGTGAAGACCGAGCTGCAGCGCCGGCTGTTCTTCGTCGACTTCGCCGATATCCACTTCATCTCCGCCTTGCACGGCACTGGCGTTGGCCATCTGTACAAGTCGGTGCAGGCCTCGTTCAAGTCGGCGATCACCCGCTGGCCGACCAGCCGCCTGACGCAGATCCTCGAAGATGCGGTGCAGGAGCACCAGCCGCCCTTGGTCAACGGTCGCCGTATCAAACTGCGTTACGCCCATCTGGGTGGCGCCAACCCGCCGCTGATCGTGATCCACGGCAACCAGGTCGACGCCGTTCCGCGCGCCTACTCCCGTTACCTGGAAAACACCTACCGCCGCGTGCTCAAGCTGGTCGGTACGCCGATCCGTATCGAGTACAAAGGGGGCGAGAACCCTTACGAGGGCAACAAGAACACCCTGACCGACCGCCAGGTGAACAAGAAGCGTCGCCTGATGAGTCACCACAAGAAGGCCGAGAAGAAGCGCAAGGACAAGCGCTGACACTTCCTGGTACTCAGCAGGTGTTAAACAAAGGAGGGGTAGTTACAGCAGTAGCTACCCCTTTTTCGTTCTGGTGGCTCTCACCAATTGCCATGGGCATCGTTCCGTTGCCGATATAGGTCGTGAACGAAAAAGCCGCGGCACTCTGCGCCGTTTCAAGCCACTAACCCAGAACCCCATCGCCACAAGCAAGGAGTCATGATGAATGTTCTGATGGTGCTGACCTCCCACGATCAGCTCGGCAACACCGGCGCGAAAACCGGCTTCTGGCTCGAAGAGTTCGCCGCGCCTTACTACGTGTTCAAGGATGCCGGTGCCAACGTCGTGCTCGCCTCGCCGGCTGGTGGCCAGCCGCCGCTGGACCCGAAAAGCGATGCGCCCGACGCGCAGACCGACGCTACGCGCCGCTTCAAGGCCGATGCCGAGGCGCAGCGTCAGCTGGCCAGCACCGTGAAGCTGGATTCGGTTGACCAGCAGGATTTCGACACCGTGTTCTACCCGGGTGGCCACGGCCCGCTGTGGGACCTTGCCGAATCCCGCGAGTCGATCGCCCTGATCGAAGCCTTCGAACGCGCCGGCAAGCCCATCGGTTTCGTCTGCCATGGACCCGGCGCGCTACGCCACGTCAAGGCGGCCGATGGCAGCCCGTTGATCAGGGGCCGTCGGGTCACCGGTTTCAGCAACAGCGAAGAAGCCGGCGTGCAACTGACCGACGTGGTGCCGTTCCTGATCGAGGATGAGTTTCAGAAACTCGGCGGCCAGTACGAAAAGGGCGAGGACTGGGCGTCCTTCGTGATCGAAGACGGCAAGCTGGTCACCGGCCAGAACCCCGCCAGCTCGGAAGCCGCTGCCGAGGCGCTGCTGGCGAAGCTCAAGTAGCTGCGGCGAAGAGGTGAGTGGGGTAGGGCTTCTGTAGCGCCGTTAGGTGAATAACGGCCGCCCTGTAACCGCGACAAACCCTCAGAAACGAGAAAGCCCCGTCAGTGATGACGGGGCTTTTGTATTTTGATCTGGAGCGGGCTAAGGGAATCGAACCCTTTTTCAGCTCCCGCAATGCTCCGCAAAGCCCCTGCATTGCTTGACTGCGCCCGGATTCTACACGCTTTACTCCACTTTGCACCGCAGTACTTTCGACTCTTTTTCGACACGGCTTCTCGCTTGCCTTGCGCCCTCCCTGCGCCTTTGTGTATATATGGCCAATAGCAAATGAAAGTGTGAAATGTGGCAAGCGTATATGTCTTGATAAATGCTCAGCTTTTAAATTGATTGAAAGATGGCGAGTTATTTGATTTGAGGTTGGCGCTGCTCGTTGGGGTGCTTAAAGAACTGCCCCTAACAAAAATTTAACCATCTAGATCGAGATAATTATCAATGGACTTAAGTATTCTGGAATCACTGCCAACAATACATGGAATTTTGATTGGTATTGGAACGGCCTTTTTTTCTGGTTTTGCAATGCTTGCATATCAGAAAATTCAAGACAGCGAAGACAGCCTAAATGCTGTTTTGGCTGAGGTAGGTGATTTCAGTAAATCATCTGCTTATATTGGCGGTGGTGACAATGACAACTTAATCCAAGAAGATGGTAGCTTGAATTGGCATGAAGGAAAAAGAATACTGCATAGTGCTAAGTCGCTACTATCAGCCCAAGAGGATAAGCATGGAATTCCGGGGAGTCCTCATTTTTCAGAGCCCAGTGATTCTGAAATCTGCTCAGTAAACCGATCGCTATGTGTTTTACTTAGCCAGTTGTTCGTTTCATATCCATTTAACGGAAAATCGTCAGTGCATGTAAGTGGGGTGTCCGAACGAGTTGAGTTAAAAAAAAGTGAGCCATTTACTGTGGAACAGCTTCAAGAAATTCAGCGTAGAGTTTTTTTCTTGAGTTGGTGCTGGGAGACTAGCAGTAGGTCTCTAATTGTTTTGGGACAACGTAGTAGTGAAATAGAGCGTAAAGAAGATGAGTTAGAATATCGCAAAGTGTATGAAGAGACTCTGTTGACGCATATCCGCAACGGTATCGATATCTCTGAGGCAGAGAAGGAAAGGATGTGGAATACATCTTTTCAACTTAGGTTGAACGGTCAAGCCGATTATGCACGAATAATTAGCGATTTTTTTAATAAGGTCCTTGTATATCGAGATAGAGTGCTTCCTGAACTTTCAAATAGTTTGAAGATTCACAGACTATTTGTGGATAGATTTAATTTTAAAACGAATACACTTATTGCTTTTAAAGTAATCGGTTATGTTTTTATATTTGGCGTCTTAGCGCCTATTGTATTGCTGGCTCTAGCTGTCGATATAGAGTTAGTGTGGCATCCTGTGCTGCCCTATTTCCTTTTGATTGTAACGGTTTTTCCTTATATATATCTTTGGCAGAAATTGTTTTATAAGTTTAGAAGGCTTAGTTTTGAGTAGCTTGGTAGCTTAACAAGGCTATTAATCTGATGATCAAGGCTACGACAAAATGGCCGTAGGCCATTTCTAGAACCAACGTAGCTTTGGTCACATGTTATAGCTGCGTTATCATCCGCATAGCTTTAGTAAAACTTGGCTCCATGTGTTCGGGCGATCCAGCGCCTAGTTACTTCCCGTGTAATCGCTATCCCGCGTTGGGTTGGCTCAAGTTTCGGTTTGCTTCGTCATAGTCTGGACTGGTTTGGCCAGCCTCTGGTGCGATCTGGCCGCTCGCCAGCCAAAGGGCGTATTGGGGGTAGATCTTCACCAATACGTCTATCTCGTCCGCGCTGACTCGTACAGCGCCCTTGCTGACGTTTCTCCAGCGCTCGTAATCCCCACCTTGCTCGCTAGCCCGCTTGGGCCCCACCAGCTTGATCAGTGCGCGTGCTCTATCGGATGCGCTTGGCATATCGAATATTTTTTCCTGAGTAGCTATTGCCCCACCATAAAAGATGGGTAACAATCACTCCATGGGTAGTAATTACCCATTTCGCTGGTTGGTTATCAATGCTGAACATAGTGGAACAAAGCAGATGGATAAGGAAGGTCTCGACTCCCAAAAGCTCCATGGCGCGCCGCCTTTGATGCCATGGCCGAAGTTCGCCGAATGGATCGGCATGGCGGATGAACCCCTGGTGGTGCGCAGCTGGCTCGAACGCGGCTACCTGCCTTCGCAGAAGGTCGGCAAACGCACCATGGTCAACGTGGCCCTGCTGCATCAGCAGCTTCTTGAACAGGAATGGACGCTATGAAGAAGAAAGACGACAGCCTCGACCTCTGCAGCATCAAGACCTTCGCTGAAATGAGCGGTGTGTCGGTTGAGGAGGCCATCAACTGGGTTGATAGCCACATAATCCCGAGCATGAAGCTGGCCGACTTCCGCATGGTCAACCTTGCCCGACTTCGCGCTGATCTGGAGAAGGGCAAAACCGAGTTCAAGGAAGGGGACTATGCCCATGTCTAGTCCGGCTCTGACCTTCGACCCTATCACCGCTATCGGCTATATCGGCCAGACCGTGTTCGTCGAACTGCGCTGGGAAGGCGACGACGAAACGCTCCGCCGCACGTACCACCTCGTTGGCGTGGCACTCCCTGTGCCGGGCCTGCTTGATCATGGCTACTTCCTGGCGATGCCGCCTGATGGCAGTGAAGAACTGCCCATCGAAATCTACTTCGATTACATCAACACGATCTGCATCACCCGCGATGGCCATGCCAGCGTCAAGACGCTCGACCGCCTGCCGCTGCAGCAACAGCTCCAGGGCCTGAGCCGCGCCACGGAAGAGGAACGACGCCATGCATAGGCCACGTATCCAACTCGACTCTGCAACGGCCCTGGGCTACGTCGGCCAGACCGTGCTACTCGAAACCGCCTGGGATGCTGAGCCCGAATCCTTCTGGCAATGCGTCCACATCGTCGGCGTGCTGCTACCCACGCCAGATATGAAGGGCGCCCCATGCTTTCTTGCTGTCGAAGTCAGCTCCAGCACTCGCAACCCGAACGAGTTCTACTTCGACGACATTTGCACTATCAGGGCGATGCGGTACCGCGACCGGCATGGTTCCGGCAACGTACTGGGCCGCATGACCCTGACCCATTCGGAAGGGTCAAGGGCCGCGCTCCCGGCTCGTCGGAACAGCTCCACCGTTCCGTCGAACGGAAGCACGGGCGCAGCGCACCCTTGAGGCCCTGCACCCATGACCAGCCTATCAACGGGAGTGTGGGGTAGCTTCACCACCCCGCGCTCCCGAGCCCTCGGCGGCAAGAGCGGGATGACAAGGGCAGCGCCCTTGGTGTCAATCATCCCTCCGGCCCGCACCAGCTCCCACGTCTTCTCCCTTCCTGAAGGCCCCGCCGCGCTTCTCCTGCCGCTGATCTTGCTGGTGGTCTGGGTAAGCCACCTGCCGCCCCAGTGGCGCGCCACATCCTCTCTGTATTCCCAGGAGCAACGCTGCCCGATGAAGCGGGAGGGCGGTGCGCTCGTTCGCCTCGCCGCCAATGAGCCTTGCCAGCGGCCCCAGGGTAACTGGCTGATGGGCGTAGGTAGTTATGAGGGCTTCTGAGGTTGGAGCGGCGTACGTCAAGCCGAGCGCGGCGGTGTGGTTGCGTGCGAGGCACGAGCGCGCGGGTGCGCCGCCGCGCAGGCGCTGACGTCCCTGTAACACGTCAGATAAACACAGTGAACATTCCGCATTAATCAGCATTAGGTAGATAGAAATGGCAAAGGCAAAAGACTTCATGCGTCTGGACATGCTCGCTCGCGAGGATGCCAGTGGGCGTCTGTTCATCGACCCGGGCACGACTGCCATGGTCGACCTGTCCCGCGTTCGTTTATTGCGTTGCGGGGTGGACACGGTTCGCCAGCTCTATCGGGGCATGATCCGCCCTGAAATCATGGCGCTGTTCGAGAAGCCCGGCACCATGGTGCAGTTCGCGGGTAGCACCTGGCACTCTGGCCGCGTCAGCAAGGACTCTGGTTACCAGTACAAGCTGCAGAATGCCGACCTGGGGATCATCCTGTTGGTGAAGAACTTCAACGCGAAGATCGACAGCATCGGCCCACACCTGAAAGTCGAAGTGTCGCCCCATGCCATCGATGCCCTGTCGCCTGAGCGCCTGCAGCAGCGCTTGGATCTGTACGCCGGCGAAGTGCTGAGCCACTTGGAAATCAACCAGTGCGCCGTCCACCTCGCGCTAGACCTGCAGGGCTGGAAACCTCCGGTCGATCTGGTTGCCCGCATGCACTGCCGGGCACGCAACCAGCGCGATATCTCGGGCATCAACGAAATCAACTGGACGACCAAATCCAGCACCTACGGCCGCGGCGAAACCTTCATGTTCGGCTCTGCCAGTGGTGTACAGCTGGCGATCTACAACAAGACCGAACAGGCCCGCGCTACAGACAAACTCGACTACTGGGAAAGCGTCTGGAAGCGCCGCGACAGCTTCGACGCCCAGGACCCGGACAACTACGACCCTGACGCCGATGTGTGGCGTGTCGAACTGCGCTATCACCACTCGGTCATCCAGCAGTTCGCCAGCGGCTCGGTCGACCTGAAAACCAATGAGGTAATCGATACCAGCTCGTTTGCGGCCTTCGCCGGTCATCTGGACGGCCTGTGGCGCTATGGCTTGAGGCAATTCAAGCTGCTGGCCCGTCCTGGGTATTTCGAGCCGATCTGGACGCTGATCCGTGAAGACGTGCGCGTCGATCTGCCGGTGGATTCGCTGCTCGATGACACCGAGTACAAGCGCTACTACAAGACCTCGCGTGGCTTCTCCGGCAAGAACGTGGAGCTGTTCCTGGGAAACTTCGTAAGCCTACTGGCAAGGGAGCAGGTGGGCGCAAAAAAGGCGTTTAAGACCCTCCAGCAATGGGACTGCTGGCCGGTCATCCGCGATCACTACGCCGCCAAGGACATGACCCAGGATGATCTCTACAAACACATCCGGGATCTGCTCACGGAGCGGCATGTGCGGTGGGGCAGGGCCGTCTGATGGCCATATTCCAATTGCCGGATGGCCGTTGGAAGGTCGACGTTGAACCCATCAAGGGCAAGCGCTTCCGCAAGACCTTCAAGACCAAGACCGAAGCCCAGCGCTTTGAAGCTACGTGCCGAACCAAGGTCGTCGATAACCGCGATTGGTCGCCCAAGCCCAAGGACAAACGCCGCCTCTCGGAGCTGGTGCAACTCTGGTATGAGCTGCATGGTGTGGCCCTGTCCGATGGCCTGCGCCGCTTCACCATCCTCAAGGCTGCGGCCACGTTCATGGGTGACCCGGTGGCCCATAAGGTCGATGGTGCGTTGATCGCTTCTGCCCGTGCCCGCTGGATCGCCAAGGGCGTTACCGGCAAGACGGCGAACAATCGCCTGGGCTACCTCAAGTCCGTCTACAACGAGCTGCATAAGCTCGACGTGATCGACTACCCGTGCCCGTTCACCCGTATCAAGCCGATCCGCCTGCAGGAACGCCCCCTGGCCTACCTGACCAAGCCGCAGATAACCGAGCTTCTCAACGCCCTGCGCGATCGCACGACCGGCCCGCATACCTACATGGTGGCGCTGATCTGCCTGTCTACCGGCGCTCGATGGGGTGAGGCTCAGGCGTTGACCCCTCACAGGATCGGGGCGGGTGTAATCACCTTCGCCAATACCAAGTCGAAGCGGGTCAGGGCTGTGCCGGTGTCACCGTCGCTGGTGCAAGCCATCCAGGAACATTGGGCTAAGCACGGGCCGTTCACCAACTGCATGGGCGTGTTCCGCAAGGTGCTGCACCTGACCTCGATCAACCCACCGAAAGGGCAGGCCAGCCACATTCTGCGCCACACCTTCGCGGCTCACTTCATCATGGGTGGCGGGCATATCGTCACGCTGAAAGAGATCCTGGGCCATGCCTCGTTGGCCATGACCATGCGCTATTCGCACTTGGCGCCTGAGCATCTGCATGATGCAATTAGGCTAAGCCCCTTGGCTGGGGAAGGCGCTTTTCAATATTGAGGGGAAAGATTGAGTGGACGTCAAGGATTGGCGGGTATCAGATCCTTTATCTGAAGTTACTCGCAAGGAGCGAAGGCTGCTCTTAGCTGTGTCGGTATTGGCGTTCTTCATGGCGAAGACCGGTGCTATACCATCGAAGATATCTACGCTGGGAATCGAGTTTCAGTCGTCAGACCAGAGATTTTTTTTGTACGTCCTCGCGGCCTCGGTTTTATATCTGACCACTGTATTTATTGCTTACGCTATGTCTGACTTCATAGCATGGCGCAAGGCGATACTCCGGTATGACATCAAAGATCGAGAAGAACTCTTTGATGAGCTTCGTCAGCAACCGAGCAATGCATACGAGGCGGATATTGAGAAATTTAAAGAGGATATTTACCGCAAGAACAGGTCGATTTTCCGAATGACTCGGCCTGTATCAGTCTTGCGAGCGTTCATTGAGTTTGTACTTCCAGTTTTTGTCGGTTTGACCGTTTCGTTTGCCGTTTACCGATCGGCTTTATCCTTGGGTTGAACTGCCTTCTTTTCGACACTTCATCGACACCCCCAAACGTCGCGCACAAAAAAGCCCTGTAAAAACAGGGCTTTAGTGCTTCGAATTTGGAGCGGGCTAAGGGAATCGAACCCTCGTCATGAGCTTGGGAAGCTCAGGTAATGCCATTATACGAAGCCCGCTTGAGGGCGCCTTTATACCCGAATCCGCCGGCGAAATGAAGCCCGCGTTGCCTGGTGGTGATTGGCCGGGGCAATGCGGGTTGTTCTGAGGCGCGTCATACGGCCATGGCGTGCAGGCCGGGGTGCACGGTGAAGCGTTTGCCCGTGGTGTTGTGTTGCAAGAAGCCCAGCAGGGCATTCTGGGTCTGCAGCCAGGCGCCTTTGTGTTCCATGTCGATGAAGTGGCCGGCGTTGCTGACCGTGGCGAAGTGGCAGTCGTTGATGTGTTGGGCCATCAGGCGGGCGTCGGCGGCGGAGGTGTATTCGTCGAATTCGCCGTTGATGAACAGCAGCGGGATGTCGATATCGCTCAGGCAGTCCAGATGGCAGTGGGCTTCCATGCGCAGCACCTGCTGCACGTGGGCGTTCATCTGCCGGTATTCGTGGCCGCTCAGGCGGCTGGTGTGTTTGTGGTTGTAGCGTTTGAACAGCGAGGGCAGGTGCTTGCCGATGGTGTCGTTGATCAGGCGGCCGACCTTGTCGCCGTCTTCCTGGTTGAGGCACACCAGGGCGCGGCCCAGGTAGTCGAGCATCGGCTCGTTGAGAATCGGCGAGAACGAGGCAAAGATGGCCTTTTCCAGGGTAGGTGGGCGCTTGGCCAGGGCGAGCATGGTAGCCACCCCGCCCCAGGAGAACGACATCACGTACCGGGCCTGATAGTGATCGATCAGGTCGAGCAGGATCGCCGCTTCGTCTTCCTTGCTGATGCAGTGGTCGTTGCGGTTGTGCTGCCGGGACTGGCCGGCGTAGGGCTGGTCGAAGAGCACTACGTTGAAGCGGGTGCCGAGGTATTTGACCGTCTGCGCGAAGGAGGCGGTGGTCGCCAGCGAGCCGTTGACCAGGATGATGGTCTTCTGGGCCGAGGGGGTGGCGTGAAACTCCGTGTGTACCCTGTACGTCCTGTGCACATCGATGACAGCGACTGCTGGCTTCATATGTATTTCCTCCTGGCGCAAAAGATGAACGCGGCTGACGGCGAACCAAAAACCGGGCAAGTCGGATAGCTAGGAAAACGCCTGGACATGACAAGGCGATGTCAGGCTGGAGGATCTTGTGATTGGATGGTTAACGCAGGTTTCAGGGCTGTAAGGGAACGGCTGGGCGCGCGTTCTCTTACCAGGCAGGAGCCCTTTCGCGGGTCATGCAGGCCACTTGGCGGCGGCCTCGATTCGCCTGCCGCTATGGAGCGGCATGGCGACATCCTTTTCGAGTTAAGCAGTGGCCAAAAGGGCTGGCAAGAGAGCTGAAAGGGTTGTGCACGACCGCCTGTCGGCTCAGATGCTGGCGATTTCCGCGGCGGTCAGGGCGCGGTACTGGCCGGGCGCCAATTGCGGGTCGAGGACGATCTCGCCCATGCGTTCGCGGTGCAGGGCGACGACGCGGTTGCGGAAGTGGCCGAACATGCGCTTGACCTGATGGTAGCGGCCTTCGAACAGGGTCAGCCGGGCGTGGTGACTGTCCAGCAACTCGAGCTCGGCGGGCAGGGTGGTGAGGTCCTCGAAGGCGAAGTACAGGCCACGGGCGAAGACCTCGGCGTAGTCCTTGGTGATCGGCTGCTCGGTGGTGACGTGGTAGACCTTGGGCTTGCGCGCTTGCGGCTGGGTGATGCGCCGCGACCAGAGCCCGTCGTTGGTGATCAGCAGCAGGCCGCTGGTGTTGAGGTCCAGGCGCCCGGCCAGGTGCAGTTCGTGCTTGTCGGGCTCGTCGAGCAGATCGAGCACGGTGCGGTGTTCGTCGTGCTCGGTGGCACTGACCACGCCGACCGGTTTGTGCAGCATCCAGTAACGCGCGCTGCGCCCGGCCTGCAGCAGTTCGTCGTCCAGCTCCACGCGTTGGAAGTCGCGGATATCGAAGCGCGGATCGACGATGATCTCGCCGTCCACGCGCAGGCGACCGGCGCTGATCAGCAGGCGGCTGTCCTGGCGGCTGAAGCGGGGGAAGTTACTCAGGAAGCGATCCAGGCGCATGGTTCAGTCGGGCTCGCGGGGCTCAATGGTGTGTACGGCGCCCGCGCAGGCCGGGCACAGGCAGGCCTGGTCACGCTGTTCGGGCGTCAGACGCTCCAGGGCGGCGGGGTCGATCTGCGCCTCGAAGCACCAGCAGGGCGCGTCGCTGCGGCCTGCGGCGATCACGCACCGGTTGGCCTTGCCGCATAGCGGGCAGCGTTCGACGGTCATCGCTGCTCCTCGCAGACGCGGTTGCGCCCGGCCTGCTTGGCGCGGTACAGGGCGCGGTCAGTGCGGCCGAGCAGGTCGTGCAGCGTCTCGCCTGGCTGCCATTGGCTCAGGCCCAGGCTGACGGTGACCTGCAGCTGCTCGCCGCCGACCGGGTAGCGCTGCTCGGCGCAGCGCCGGCGCAGTTTTTCGGCCAGCTCGAGGGCGGCGTCACGCTCGGTGTTCTTGAGCAGCAGGATGAATTCCTCGCCACCCCAGCGGCACAGGATGTCGGACTGGCGCAGCGCCGCGCGCAGCTGTCTGGCGAAGCCGCGCAGCACCTCGTCGCCGGCCAGGTGGCCGTGCCGGTCGTTGATCTGCTTGAAGTCGTCCAGATCCAGCATGACCGCGCACAGCGGGCTGCTGTCGCGCTGCGCCTCGTGCAGCGCCTGCTCGACGTGCAGCTCGAAGCCACGCCGGTTGGGCAGGGCGGTGAGGCTGTCGGTGATGGCCAGGGCGGCGATGCGGCTTTGGTAGCGACGGATCACCAGGCCGACCAGGGTCAGCACGATGGCGGTGATCACCAGGCAGATCAGCAGGTTGATGTACAGGCTGTGGCGCACGCCGGCCAGGGCATTTTCTTCGTGCTTGTCGACGAACAGGAACCAGTCGAGCTCGGGGATATAGCGCACGTTGGTGAAGTGGCCGCGCTGATGCTCGTCGTAGCGGAAGTCGCCGCTTTGCGGCTGCGGCATCACGGCCAGCAGTTTCTCCAGGCCCGGCACTTCGCTCAGGTGCTGCCCGCGGCGGGCGCCATGGGGGCTGCCCTCGACGCCGGTCAGCACCAGGCGACCGGCGCGATCGGTGAAGAAGATGTTGCGCTCATAGCGCCGCTGGTAGTCGTCCACCAGTTTGACCACGGCGTCCACGGTGAGGCCGACGCCGGCCACGCCGATAAAGCGCTGCTGATAGTCGAATACCTTGAAGTTGATGAAGAAGGTCGGCCGATCTTCGTTGGCCATGTCCGGATCGAGGCTGATCTCATAGGGCTCGCTCATGTCACGCACACGCAGGTACCAGGCGTCGCGCGGCTCGTCTTCGCGTACGTGCTTTAGCACGCCCTTGGCCTGGTAGTAGAGGTGGCTGCGTTCGGAAACGAAGAAGGCGGTGAAGATACCGAAGTGCTCCTGAATCTCGCGCAGGTAGCGGATCACGCGCTCCGGCTCCTGTTCGCCGGCCAGCACCCAGTCGCGCAGAAAGGTGTCGCGCGACATCATCGAGGCGATCTGCGTGGGGCGCACCAGGTCCTTCTGGATTTCCGAGTAGATGGTGTCCGAGGCCAGCGGCAGCTCGGTGTCGACGATGTGCTGGCGAATGCTGTCGCGCGAGGCGTAGTAGCTGAGCAGCGAGGTGGTGAGAAAGCCGCAGGCGAGCAACACCAGCAGGATGAACACCAGCGAGCGAGGGCTGGCGGTTTTGGTTGATGGCGCTGGCATCATGCTGGCTTCTGTGACGATGCGGCAATCCTAGGTGGGCAATGGGCGGGGCGCAAGCCGAGCCGCGCGAAGCATTGCATTCGTGCGGCCCGTGTTGCCTGCCATTGGCCGGGGTGCTTACGCCTGTTCGATAACGGCCACCCGTTGGCCGGCGCGTACCGCGGCGCCCGGTTGCACGCGAACCTCGCGGACGATGCCGGCCACTGGCGTGGTGAGCGGAATCTCCATTTTCATGGATTCCAGAATCACCAGCACATCACCGGCCTCGACGGCGGTGCCTGCCTCGACCTGCACCTGCCAGAGGTTGCCGGCGATATGGCTGTCGACGCTGTGTTGGCCAGCCTCGAGCGGCGTGTCCTCGGTGACTTCGGCCACGCCTTCGTCGCTCTCGAAATGCGCCTGGCCGGAGTCGATCCAGCGCTGGCGTTCGGCGGCGAAGGCGGTGCGTTGGTGATCGCGGAAGGCGGCGATGCCGTCGGCTTCGTCAGTGAGGAACTGCTGGTAGTCGGCCAGGGCCAGTTCGCTTTCCTCGATGCGCAGCTCGAAGCGGCCCAGGGGGAAGTCGCGGCGGATGCGCAGCAGCTCGTCCGCGCTGACCGGATAGAAGCGGATCTGGTCGAAGAAGCGCAGCAGCCAGGGTTTGCCACCGAAGGCCGCCACTTCGCGATAGCGGTTCCACATCTGCAGGGTGCGACCGACGAACTGGTAACCGCCGGGACCTTCCATGCCGTACACGCACATGTAGGCGCCGCCGATGCCCACCGAGTTCTCGGCGGTCCAGGTGCGCGCCGGGTTGTACTTGGTGGTCACCAGACGGTGGCGTGGGTCCAGCGGCGTGGCCACCGGTGCGCCGAGGTACACGTCGCCCAGGCCCATTACCAGGTAGCTGGCGTCGAAAACGGTGCGGTAGACCTCTTCGAGGTTTTCCAGGTCGTTGATGCGGCGGATGAACTCCAGGTTGCTCGGGCACCAGGGTGCGTCCTTGCGCACGGTGGTCATGTACTTGTTGATCGCCAGCTGGCAGGCCGGGTCATCCCAGGACAGCGGCAGGTGGACGATGCGCGACGGCACCTTGAGGTCGCGGGCGGCGCAGACGACGTCCCATTCGCCGGCGACGATCTCCAGCAGCGTCTGCAAGGCCAGGGTTTCCGGCTGGTAGTGCACCTGCAGCGAGCGGATGCCGGGCGTCAGGTCGATCACGCCGTCGAGCCCCTTGGCTTGCAGTGCCTGCATCAGCGCATGGCCGCGGAAGCGCAACACCAGGTCCAGTTCCGGCTGGCCGATTTCCAGCAGCAGGTGGGTGTCGCCGGAGAGGCGCGCGACCAGGCGGGTGTCGTCCTGGCCGATATCCAGCACGATGGGGCTTTGCAGTTCGGATGCAATCGGGGTCATGGTCGCGTTTGTGGGAGCGGCCGGGCGGCGCTCCGCTTCAGCCGCGATAGAGGCGACACCGATATCGCGGATAAATCCGCTCCCACGGAGAGTGGTGCATTCGCTGGCACTGGTTTTGGCCAGCTCTCGCGCCGTGACGATATCCACCGCCACGAAGCGTACCTTGTCGCCGGCCTTGAGCTGGCCGAGCTGCCATAGATCCGCCTCGATGATGGTCACCGGGCACACGAAGCCGCCCAGGCTGGGGCCGTCCGGGCCGAGGATCACCGGCATGTCGCCGGTGAAATCCACCGCGCCGATGGCGTAGGGGTTGTCGTGGATATTCGAGGGATGCAGGCCGGCCTCGCCGCCGCTCTCGCGTACCCACTCGGGTTTGGGCCCGATCAGGCGCACGCCGGTGCGGCTGGAGTTGAAGTGCACTTCCCAGGCGGTGGCGAAGAAGGTCTCTATATAGGTGGGCGTGAAGTACTCCGGCGCGCCATGGGGGCCGTAAATCACGCGGATTTCACGCACGGCTGGCAGAGCCGGATACAGCTCGGCAGGCAGCTGGTTGCCGGCCTGACGATCCGCCAATGCCGGGATATGCAGCACGTCCCCGGCACGCAGGGCGCGGCCGCCATGGCCGCCGAACTGGCCGAGGGTAAAGGTGCTCTTGCTGCCCAGGTAATCCGGCACCTGGATGCCGCCACGAATGCTGAGATAGCTACGCGCGCCGGCACCGGCAATGGTGCCGAGCGTCAGGGTGCTGCCGGCCGCGATCAGCAGCGCGGTGTTCATCGGCTGTTCCACGCCATCGATGCTCAGGGGAATCTCGGCACCGGTGATGGCGATCACCGCGTCGGTATTGAAGCGCAGCAGCGGGCCGCTCATGGTGATTTCCAGCGCAGCGGCGCCTTCGTCATTGCCGAGCAGACGATTGCCCAGGCGCAGCGCGCGGCTGTCCATCGGCCCGGACGGCGGCACGCCCACGGCCCAGTAGCCAATGCGGCCGGGGAAATCCTGCACGCTGGTCTGGGTGCCGGCGCTCAGCACCTCGAAGGTAGTGGCCTGGTAGGCCAGATTTTCCAGGCAGCGCGTCCATGGCGAGCCGCTGGCGAAGGGCGCGTCGCTGAGAATCTGGCGCAGGTAGTTGCGGTTGCATTCCACGCCGTATAGCACCGAGTCGGCCAGGGCTTTATCGAGGGCGGCGCTGGCTTGCTCACGGGTTGGTGCCCAGGTGATCAGCTTGGCGATCATCGGGTCGAAGTAGGGCGGAATCTCGCAGCCGGCTTCGACCCAGGTGTCGATACGCAGGGCCTTGCCGTCGGCTTTGGGAAATTGCACGGCGGTGAGCAGGCCGGGGCTGGGCTGGAAGTCGCGGCCCGGATCTTCGGCGTACAGGCGTGCCTGGATGGCATGGCCGGATGGCTTGAGCGCTTTGGCCAGGTCACTGAGCGGCGGCAGATCACCGGCGGCCAGCTCGATCATCCAGCGCACCAGGTCGACGCCCCACACCTGTTCGGTGACGCCGTGTTCGACCTGCAGGCGGGTGTTCACTTCCAGGAAGTAGAAGCGCTCGGCCTCGCTGTCGTAGACGAATTCGACGGTGCCGGCGCTGCGGTAGCTAACCGCTTCCGCCAGCTTGATCGCCGCGGCGCACAGCGCCTCATTCATGCCGGCAGGCAGGTTGGGCGCCGGGGTTTCTTCCAGCACCTTCTGGTTGCGGCGCTGCACCGAGCAGTCGCGCACGCCGAGGGCGATCACCTCGCCCTGGCCGTCGCCGAACACCTGCACTTCCAGGTGGCGGGCGCGCTGGATGTATTTCTCGATGAATACGCCGCTGTCGCTGAAGTTGTTCTGGCCCAGGCGCTTGACCGCCTCGAAGGCGTCGCAGAGTTCGGCTGCCGAACGGCAAACGCGCATGCCGATGCCACCACCGCCAGCGGTGCTTTTCAGCATCACCGGGTAGCCGACCTGTTCGCCGGCGGCCAACGCGGCGTCGAGATTTTCCAGTAGCTCGGTGCCCTCGAGCATCGGCACGCCATGTCGCTTGGCCAGGGCACGGGCGGTGTGCTTGAGACCGAACACGCGCAGTTGTTCGGGCGTGGGGCCGACGAAGGCGATGCCGGCCGCTTCGCAGGCTTCGGCGAAGGCGGCGTTTTCGGAGAGAAAGCCGTAGCCGGGGTGGATGGCTCGGGCGCCGGTGCGTTTGGCGACGTCGAGAATCTTCTCCACGACAAGATAAGTCTGTGCGGCCGGGCCTTCGCCGAGGGAGAACGCCTCGTCGGCCTGCTGGATATGCAGGCTGGCCACGTCGGCCTCGGCGTAGACGGCGACGCCCTTGATGTCGAGCTCACGCAGGGTGCGCAGGATGCGGCAAGCGATGGCGCCGCGATTGGCGATCAATAGTTTTCCAAACATATCGACTCCCGAGGCCGTCTGAAGCTGCTGCGCTCCATCACGCGGCCTCGTCGAAGGAGGCGGGCCGTCCCGCCGGTATTGGGTCTGCACCACGGCCGTCCGTGGTTGAAATCTGTGTGATCGCCTGCTGTTTAGGCAGGCCGACTCATATCGCGGTCCTGGTGGACGTAAGGAACGACGGCTACGCGCCCCGATCCACCCTACGCATCGCGGTTTTGCCGGGGAGCGGTGTTCAGGCATTGGGCCGAGCGGCTCTGGCAGAGCAGCAGTAACAGGCGGCGCAGGCGTTGGCTCAGTTCCATACCAGCACCTCGGCAGGCGTCGGGTTCCAGCCGTTGCAGGGGTTGTTGAGTTGCGGGCAGTTGGAGATCAGCACGATCACGTCCGTCTCGGCGCGCAGCTCGACGTACTTGCCCGGCGCGGAGATGCCGTCCTCGAAAGTCAGGCCGCCCTCCGGGGTGACCGGCACGTTCATGAAGAAGTTGATATTGGCGCCGATGTCGCGCTTCTCCAGGCGACCGTCGTGCAGGCTGGCGCGCAGGAAGTTGTCGCGGCAGCTGTGCATATAGCGCTTGTCCAGGGCATAGCGCACGGTGTTGCTTTCCTGGGCGCAGGCGCCGCCGAGGGTGTCGTGGCGCCCACAGGTGTCGGCGACGATGGTCAGCAGCGGCTTGCCGAGGTTGGAGTAGAGCACCGTGCCGGTGGTCAGGTAGACGTTGTTCTGCTTGCGCAGGGTGCGCTGGGGGTCGAAGCGCTCGCGCGGGTTGGCGGCGGCGAAGAACAGGGTGTCGATCGCCTGGTTGCCTTCCAGGTCGTGCAGGCGCAGGGTCTGGCCGGCCTTGACCTCGAACAGGTAGGGCTCGCCCGCCGGAATGGTATGGCGGAAGGCGGCGGTTTCGGGATGCAGGTTGCTTGCGGTCAGGCTCATGTCGGCACCCTCAGATGTACTGGCGTTCGGTGTTGTGGAAGGCGCGGCCGTTCTCCGCGCGCGAGGTGCGGCACAGCACGCTGATGCCGTCGCTCTCGACCTTGCTCCAGGCGAGCTGGACCGGTTTGGGCGCGTACTGCGGGCTGGGGTCCATCGGGTGTTGCAGGGCGGTGAGCACCACCAGGGTGTCCATCGGCGCATACAGCTCGACGTAGTCACCAGCTTTGCTGTTGCCGGGCTGGAACCCGAAGGCGCCGTTGGCATCGACGGCCAGGCGGCTGAACAGGTTGAGGTTCATCAGCAGATCCGGAAGGGCGAGGTTCCACTTGCCCATTTCCACCAGCAGGTTGTCCGTGCCGTTGCGGAAGAAGCCATTGCGCAGTTCCTGATAGCGGCCCTGGCCGTATTTCTCGGCGACTTCCTCGGCATTCAGCACGCCGCCAAAGCTGTCGTGCCAGCCGCAGGTATCGGCGGTGATGGCGGCCAGCACCTTGCCCATGTCCGAGTACAGGCAGTGGCCGGCAGTGAGCTTGGCGGTGTGCTGGCCCTTGAGGGTGTCGGGCAGGTTCAGGCGCTCGCTTTTCTCAACGGCGTTGAACAGCAGCAGGCTGACGTTGGCGCCGCCCTCGATATCGGTGATACGCAGCAGTTGGCCGCGCTTGAGCACGAAGGAGGTGTGGCCGCCGCCGGGGACGGTTTCCTCGTAGAGGGTGGGGCGCAGGGTGAGGGCAGTTGTCATGGGTACCTCGGATAAACAGGTGTGCGTCGGGCTCTGCGTGGAGCCCGAGGGTGATTTCTCTTGGGCTCAGAGCTTGCCGTCGACGGCCATCTGCACGTAGCTCGGGTCGAAGCGCAGCTTGATGTTGGCCTTGTCGCCGGTGGTCAGGTCATGGGCGAAGGTCATGCCGATGGCGTCGGCGCTGCTGGCGCCTTCACCGAGAATGCCGTGGTCGAAACTGAAGCTGGCGACCTTGCCCATGGTCTCCGGCAGGGCCGGGCTGGTGATGAAGTCCAGGGTCTCTTTCGGCGTGTAGAACAGCTTGGTGGTCGCCAGCTGCGACTGGTAACCGGCCAGATCGGTGCCGGAGGCCTTGGCCATTTCGGTCAGGGCGTCGGTGGCTGCCGGCGTGCCGGATTGCATCAGTTCGAGGATCTCGAACCAGGCGCCGACCAGCGCCTTGCCGAGGGCCGGGTTGTCTTTCAGGGTCTGGGTGTTGAGGACCATCATGTCGAGGATCTCGCCGGGGATCTTCGAGGAATCGAAGACTTCGGTGCTGCCCGGCTGAGCCTTGATCTCGGCGAGCATCGGGTTCCAGGTGGCCGCGGCCTGCACGCTGGACGTCGAATAGGCGCTGATCATGTCGGCGTCCGAGGTGTTCACCACGGTCACGTCGCGCTCGCTCAGGCCGACGGTTTCCAGGGCGCGGGCGAGGAAGTAGTGGGACACCGACAGCTCGACCAGGTTGACCGGCATGCCCTTGATGTCCGCCAGGGTCTTGCCTTCACCCTTGATCAGCAGACCGTCGTTGCCATTGGAGTAGTCGCCGACGATCAGCGCGGTTGAGTCCACGCCACCGGCGGCGGGGATGGTCAGGGCATCCATGTTGGTCATGGTGCAGCCGTCGAACTGGCCGGCGCTGTACTGGTTGATCGACTCGACGTAGTCGTTGAGCTGCACGACATCGATACTGATGCCGTACTTCTTGGCCCATTTGTCGATGATGCCGGAGGTGCTGGCGTAGCCCCAGGGCATCCAGCCGGCGTATAGCGTCCAGCAGACGCTGAAGCTGTCCTTTTTCTCGGCGTGGGCGGAGAAGCTAAGCAGGGCGGCGAGGCCTGCGGTCGCGAGGGTAAGCAGACGGTTCTTGCGCATTGGAACCTCCAGTCGTGGTTGGGTGCGGGCAGGAGTCGCAGCACGTTTCGAATCGCTTCGAAAGGCGCGTTCTCCCGGGCTTTTATCCCGCCGTGTAACCTCACTGGAGGTCGATGACTCTCGGACCAGACGTCCACTTGCGTGAACCGGAACCCTAGTCATCCATTTCGCAAATTGTGGTGCCGCAACGCCGGGAAAACCCCGGTTGGAACCTGCACGTTCGAAGCGAAAGCGAATAACGTGCCAGCGCGGAAAAGCCTGCGGCTGTGCGCTCAGGGGATGCTGCTTGTGGTTGAGGTGCTACCTGATGGGGCTGTGGAAGGGGGCGTTGCACCGTTAAAGGGCGGTCCGGTTCATATATCGCCCCTGATACCGCCATGGCGATGGCATGGAAATCGCTACCTGACCGCTTGCAGAGACGGCCTCGCTGCTGCTTCGGGACGACCCGACCCGCTGCTCGTCTGGACGACCAGGTAACTCACTTGTTCGAGGGAGCTTGCCATGGCGCCTACCCATTTCACGTCCATTCCACTGATCGACATTTCCGGGCTGCATGCCGATCGCCTTGCCGAACGCCGGCGCGTAGCCGACGAGCTGGGGCGTGCCGCACGCGACGTCGGCTTCCTGCAGATCACCGGGCACGGCATTTCCCGTGATCTGCGCGACGATCTGATCCGCCAGGCGCGTAGTTTCTTCGCCCGTCCGCTGGAGGAGAAGATGCGCTTCTATATTGGCCGGTCGAGCAACCACAGCGGTTACGTGCCGGAGGGCGAGGAGCAGTTCGCCGGTGGCAGCCAGGATCTCAAGGAAGCCTACGACGTCAATTACGACTACACCGAGGCGCCCCAGGTCTACCCGCTGCTGGGGCCGACTCAGTGGCCGGACTCGGCGGACTTCCAGCGCGAGGTCAGCGCCTACTACCGTGCGGCGCTGGCGCTGGGCGATACCCTGTTCCGTGGCTTCGCCCTGGCATTGGGGCTGGCCGAAGACACCTTCGCCGGCATCACCCGGCAGCCCACCAGCCAGTTGCGCATGATCCACTACCCGCTCGACCCCGACCCGGTGGCCGATCGTCCTGGTATCGGCTCGCATACCGACTACGAGTGCTTCACCATCCTGCTACCCACCGCCGAGGGTTTGCAGGTGCTCAATGGCAACGGCCGGTGGATCGACGTGCCGCTGGTGGAGAACGCCTTTGTGATCAATATCGGCGACATGCTCGAGGTGCTCAGCAATGGCCACTTCGTCGCCACCTCGCACCGCGTGCGCAAGGTCAGCGAGGAGCGTTTCGCCTTTCCGTTGTTCTGCGCCTGCGATTACCCGACACGCATTGCCCCGATCGCCGGCTTGCCGGCGCGTGGTGAACGTGAGTACCCGCCTGTGATCTGCGGTGATCACCTGTTCGCGCAGACGGCCCAGACCTTTCGCTATCTGCGCCAGCGCCTGGAGGATGGCTCGCTGCAACTGCCCGACGGTACGCTGGGGCTATCCAGCTTCGGTCAGGGGCGCCGGGAGGTGACGGCATGAACCTGCTCGAACTGGCCGCCCGTTACCCACAGCGCGCCGAAGGCGGCGTACCGGACTGGATGCTCGGGCACTTCCGGCGGCGCACCATCAGTTTCGCCGATGGCCGCAGTGACGAGCGCACCCAGGTGCACTGGCTGCAGAGCCGCACCTTTACCATCGACCTGCGCCTGCCGGACGCACCCGCGCTCCCCGTACGTGACTGGCAGGACCATGACGCCGCCGAGCTGCGCCAGCTTGCCAACCACGAAGGCTGGATGGCCGACAGTGTCTGGCAGAATGGCTACCTGAGCTGGCGCGGTGGCGTGAGCCTGCAACTGCACGACCGCTGGCCGGAGCCGGCGCAATTGCAGCGCATCGGCAACTGCATGATCGAGTTCGGCACCAGCGGCGCCTATGTCGAGGACTGGCGCCTGCAAGCCAGCAGTGGGCCGCTGATCGGCCTGCGTTTGCTGGAGGAATGCGACGCCGAAACCGGCGAGGTGCTGCAACGCGGTGGTGGCCTGATTCTCTGTGGTGAGCAGCTTGGCTGGGTGCAGGGGCGAGCAGTGGAGCCGGAAGAGTCGGCGCTGCAGCTGCGCGAGCGGGCCGAGCAGGCGCAAGGTGACGCTGAGGCGTTGGCGTTGTTGTTCGGCTGCGAAACCTCGCTGGCCTACGCCGATGAACAGGGCCGTTACCAGGTGGCGCTGTCCACCCTGCCGGCGCGAGTGGGGCAGGGCGTGGTGCTGGAGGGCTTCGCGATCCCGATGACGGGTCGCGTCTGCCAGCACCTGTTGCGGGCGGACGGGCGTGCGGTGGTTCGCAACTTCGTGATCGATACCCTGGAGCCGGACTGGCGCGCTGACCCCGCTACGCCATGCACCGCCGAGGCGCAACGCTGGTTCGCCGCCGAGGGTGAAACCTTGTCGCGGTATCTGCACGTGTTGAGTTAGCCCAGGCGCTGCATAAGGACCGGATAGGGGTGTAACCCGCCAGCTCTTGTTCGAGGTGGGTTTCACCCTCACTACGATCGGCTGACACCTAGGGGGCGGTGTAGCGGCCAACTTGCTTATGTTGGGTTGCATCCATGGCCCTGGCCGGCTGCGTGTAGTGGGAGCGCGCCATACGCGCGAACTCACGGGCATGGCCCGTTCCCACGGCCGCCTTACATCCGCACTGCCGCTAACCTTCAGCGCGCTGCAATGCGCTCGGCCAGCTCACCGGGTAGCGGCGCCTCTGCCTTGCGGGTCTCGTTGAGCGGAATGTCGTAGGTAACGCGCGCGCCAAAGGCATTTGGCGCGTGCGGGTCGATGCGGGTCTTGTCGAACACCATCAGACGGGTGCCGAGGCTGAAGCCTTCGGACAGGTCGTGGGTGACCATGAACACGGTCAGCCCGGTTTCGCGCCACAGCTCCAGCAGCAGGGCATGCATGTCCTTGCGGATGCCGGGGTCGAGGGCGCCGAAGGGTTCGTCGAGCAGCAGCACGCGCGGTTTCATGATCAGTGCCTGGGCAATCGCCAGGCGCTGCTGCATGCCGCCCGAGAGCTGGCTCGGGTATTTGTCCAGGGCATGGCCGAGACCGACCTTGTTCAGCAGTTCGGCGGCCTGCTCGCGGGCGGCGCGTTTGGCGCTGCCGAACAGCCGGCCAAGCAGGGAGGAACGTGGCAGTTCCAGGCCGATGGCGACGTTATCCAGCACGCTCAGGTGCGGGAATACCGAGTAGCGCTGGAACACCACGCCACGGCTGGCATCCGGCTCGCCGGCCAGCGGTTTGCCGTCGAGCAGGATCTCGCCCTTGCTGGGACGCTCCTGGCCGAGCAGCAGGCGCAGGAAGGTCGACTTGCCGCAACCGGAAGCGCCGACCAGGGTGCAGAACTCGCCTTCGGCGATGGACAGGTCCAGGCGTTCCAGAACGGTTTGGTCGCCATATTCCTGCCACACATTGTTGACTTCGATGAATGCGCCTACTGCGCTGTGTTTTTTATTGCTCATGCCTTGGCCCCCTCGTACCAGGGAAAGCACAGCCGGGTGAGTTGGCGCAGGCCCAGGTCCATCAGCCAGGCGAGCAGGGTGATCCACACCACGTACGGCAGGATCACGTCCATGGCCATGTAGCGGCGCACCAGGAAAATTCGATAGCCCAGGCCGTCGGTACTGGCGATGGCCTCGGCGGCGATCAGGAACAGCCAGGCCGATCCCAGCACCAGGCGCAGGGCGATCAGCAGGCGCGGTAGCAGTTGCGGCAGCACCACCCGCAGGATCAGTGTCCAGGTGCTGGCGCCGAGGGTCTGGGCCTTGATCAGCAGTTCCTGGGGGATTTCCCGGGCGCGCTGCTCCAGGTCGCGGGCGAGGATCGGGGTGATGCCGATGACGATCAGCATCACCTTGGACAATTCGCCGAGACCGAAGACGATGAACAGGATCGGCAAGATCGCCAGCGGCGGCACCATCGACAACACGGTGAGCAGCGGTGACAGCGGCGCCCGTAGCAGCGGCACAATGCCGGCCGCGATACCCAGGCACAGACCCAGCACGGCCGCGATGCCGATCCCCATGCCAAGGCGCGTCAGGCTCGACGTGGTGTCCTGCCAGAGGGCGTATTCGCCGGTGCGTTTGTCTTCGGTGAAGGCCAGACGGTCGACGGCAGCGATCATCTGGCTGGCGCTGGGCAGCAGCTTGTCGTTGGGGTTGTCCGCCAGGCGCTGCGCCGAGCCGGTGAAATAGGCGAACAGCAGCAGGGCGAAGGGCAGTAACACCAACAGCAGGCGGCCGGCCCGGTCGGGATGTCGGTTGATCAGGCGCATGGCGATCTCGTTATGAGTGTTGCAGTGGCGAGGTGGCGATCTGAACCAGGCGTGGCAAAGCTGACCGTCTGCCGAATGCGGGGGCTGCCACGGGACCCGCGGCGAGAACGGAGAAGAGACGGGGCGTGGGCATAGGACCTCCAGTTCGAGAAAGGGCGGGCAGGGGGGCGCGGCATGTCCCATGGCTGGGGCGCGTTCTCCCGGGCTTTTGTCCCGCCGTGTAACCTCCTCGGAGGTCGCCAACTCTCGGACCAGTCATTCACCTGTCGCTGGCGAACCGGAACCCTAGTCGGCTATTGCAAGTTGTGATGCCACAGTCCTGGCCAGGGCCAAGGAAATTCCTGCACGAATCTGGCTAAGCGAGGATCGTGCCAGCGGCCGTGAAGCATTGTTGTAGCGCACGACCTGGCATCGCATGGCAAATAGTTGCGCCGTGCTGGTGCGCGGGTGGTGCGCCGCGCTCGCTTTCGGCGCGCTATGGATGATCAAGGCGATACGCCGAAATGATTTGTAGCGACTGGTCGACGAGTGGAGCGGATTCGCCGTCGCCGAGATTGTCTGATGCGCTGGGGACACCCCGGTACCGGCAGCCGCCGGTGCGTGATCCGCGGTCGAAGGAGGCCGCCCATGATTCGTAAATCCATGCTCGTCGCGTTGTTGGGTTTCTCGCTGACCGGTTGCGCCGTGTACGGCGACAGTCGTTATGGCAACCGCTACTACGAACGCCAGTACCACCCAGGCACCTATGTGGAGCGCACCGAGGTATACGGTGCGCCGCGCGTCTACGTTTACGAGGATCGCCGCTACGACCGCCGCTATCCACCATCCGGCCATTACTCTCCGCCGCCTCGCGGCTATTACGCACCGCCACCGCCACCGCGCTATTACCACCCGCCGGGCTATGACCAACGCTATTACGGCCGCCATGATCGCAATCGCCGTGACTACCGCCCGGCGCCGCGGCCAGGTTGGGAAGGGCAGCGCCATCACTACCAGCAACAGCAGCGCCAGCGCTATTCGCCGCCGCACTGGCAGCAGCGCGAGGCACCGCGGCGCATTCAGGGCATGCCCGAGCGCGTGCGCTGACAGCCGTGCCGATGCGCACCGCAGTGCGCATCGGCACGTTCGTCGCCTGTAATGGCATCTGGCAATTGTTTTTTGCGTGCCCGCGCCGCACCATGACGGCGTTGCGTGTCTGGAAGCATTGTCGTGCCAATCGGCGGTTCTGGCGTTATCTCCCTTCGTTATCGCTGGCCGTTGCTGGTGGCGTGGCTGCTCGCCCTGGCGCTGGTGGCCGGCGGCCTGCAGGCGCAGTGGGATTTCCAGCGTATCGCCACCCGTGCCGAGCAACTGTATGGGCCGTTGGGCGCCGGCAAACCGCGCATCGATGCCTGGCAACGGCTGCTCGACGAGCAGCGCAACGCCCCCGAAGCCGACCAGCTCAAGGCCGTGAACCGGTTCTTCAATCTGCAGCTGCGCTTTCGTGACGACCAGCAAATCTGGGGCGTTGCCGACTACTGGGCGACGCCTGTAGAAGCGCTGATGCGCGGCGCCGCCGATTGCGAAGATTACGCCATCGCCAAGTACTTCAGCCTGCGTGAGCTCGGCGTGCCGAGCGACAAGCTGCGCATCACCTACGTCAAGGCGGTGCGCCTGAACCAGGCACATATGGTGCTGACCTATTACCCGACCCCCACCTCGGTACCGCTGGTCCTGGATAACCTGATCGATGCCATCGAGCCCGCTACCGAGCGGCGTGACCTGGTGCCCGTGTATGCCTTCAATGCCGAGGGGCTGTGGGTGCCCGGGCCGGCCGGCGGCAAGCAGGTGGGCGACAGCAAGCGCCTTTCGCGCTGGCAGGATTTGTTGAAGAAGATGCGCGCCGAAGGGTTTCCTTAAGGCGTAGCGAGGAGTTGTGCATGTCACTGTTCAAGCAGTTGTGTGTCGCCATCTGCGTGCTGATGCTGGTGAGTTTCGCCGGCAGCGTCGTGGTCAACGTGGAGAGCTCGCGCGAGCAGCAGGTCAACCAGCTGCGCTCCCACGCGCAGGACGCGGCGACGGCACTGGGCCTGTCGCTCGGCTCGCACCTGGACGACCCGGCGATGCTGGAACTGATGGTCAGCTCGATTTTCGACAGTGGCTATTTCGAGAGCATCCGGGTGATCGGCCCGGATGAAAAGGTGCTGGTCGAGCGCTCCGGGCCGAGCCTGGGCCGTGGTGCACCGCAGTGGTTCGCCGATCTGGTGGACCTGGCGCCGGCCCAGGGCGACGCCATCGTCAGTGACGGCTGGAATCAGGCGGCGCGTGTCGAGGTGGTCAGCCACCCGTATTTCGCCATCGCCAAATTGTGGCAGACCGCCTACGCCACCTTCCTGTGGCTGGCGCTGATCAGCCTGCTGTGCATCACCCTTGGCGTGCTGCTGCTCAAGCGCCAGCTGCGCCCGCTGGAATACATGGTCGAGCAGTCCAACGCCATCGCCCGCCGCGAGTTTCTCAGCGCGCCGAACCTGCCGCGCACGCCCGAGTTTCGCCGGGTGGTCAATGCCATGAATCAGATGGTGGAGAAGCTCAAGACGCTGTTCGACGAGGAAGCCTCGCGCAGCGAGAAGCTGCACGCCGAAGCCTACCAGGACAGCCTGACCGGCCTGGCCAACCGTCGCTATTTCGACCTCGACCTGCAGGCCCGCCTGACCGGAGAGGAGCGGGCCAGCAGCGGTGTGCTGATGCTGTTGCGGGTCAACGACCTGATCGGGCTGAACCAGCGTATCGGCGGGCAGCGTACCGACCAATTGCTCAAGGCGGTGGCCGAGCAGCTGCAGCAGGTCAGTCAGGGGCGCTTTCTGCTGGCGCGTAACCGCGGCGGCGAATTCGCCGTGCTGGCCGGTGGCATCGATCGTCATGAAGCCGAGCAATTGGCTGAGCAGCTGTGCAGCGCACTGCTGTCGCTGCAGCAGACCGGTGCCAGTGATTGCTCGCCGGTAGCCCATATCGGCATCACCACCTTCGCGCCGGGGGCGAGCAGCAGCGAGCTCTACAACGCGCTGGATGCCGCACTGGCCGAGGCCGTCAGCAACGGCCGCAGCCACTGGGCGTTCGTCGAGCACCGTCAGCAGGCAGCGGCCAACAACGAGCGCAACGATTGGCACCGCCTGCTGGACAGCGCCCTGGAGCAAGGGCGTTTCCTGCAATACGTGCAGCCGGTGGTCAACGCTGCCGACCCTGCTCAGGTGCTGCATAACAAGGTGCTGGCGCGTTTGCTCGACGAGCATGGCGAGACCATTCCGGCCGGCCAGTTCCTGCCGTGGCTGGAGCGCTTCGGCTGGACCGCTCGCCTGGATCTGGTGATGCTCGACGCCTTGCTGGCGCAGCTCGCCAATCACGAAGGGCCGGTGGCACTGAGTTTGTCGGGCATCACCGTGCGTGATCCGCTGGCCCTGCAGCAGGTCTACGAGCGCCTGCGCCTGAATCCGGCGGCCAGCGGCCGTCTGATTCTGGAGCTGGACGAAGGCCAGTTGCCGGGTTCCACGGAGCTCGAGGCGATCGCCCGCAAGCTGCGCAGTCTCGGCGTCGAGCTTGGTCTGCAGCACTTCGGTGGGCGCTTCAGCATGATCGGCAACCTGGCCAAGCTGGGCCTGGCCTACCTGAAGGTGGACGGCAGCTTTATCCGCGGCATCGATCAGGAGAGCGACAAGCGCCTGTTCATCGAGGCCATGCAGCGCGCGGCCAACAGCATCGACTTGCCATTGATCGCCGAGCGGGTGGAAACCCGTGGGGAGTGGGAAGTGCTGCGCACGATGGGGGTGAGCGGTGTGCAGGGACGTCTGTTCAGCGAGCCGGCCGCCTGGGCCTGATCAGATCAGGCCGCGCTCTTCGTCGTTGATCAAACGGTTCATGCCGCCGAGCGCATCGCGCGCTCGGCTGCGGCCCATCAGTTTGCTCTGGGCGGCTTCCGGGAGGTCGGTGATACGCACCACGCCCTTCTTGATCAGCACGTCGATCAAGTCCTCGAGTACGCGGATCATGTCCAGGTCGCTCTGCTTGAGTTGCAGCAGGCTGCTTTCCACGTTCTGGTTGGAAAACCAGGCCCGGGCTTCTTCGCTATCGGCCGGCAGCTCGCCGTTCATTCCATCGAAGGGTTCGGGCTGCACGCGCAGCAGCTCGCCTTCGGCATTACGTTTTATGTAGAACACGGCCTTCTCCGATAAACCTGTCTGCTACAGCATAGGGTCTGTTGACGTTTCGCGGAAACGCGGCTCGCACGGAAACGTCAACAGACCCTGATGCCCCGCCACGAAAGTGTGGCGGGGCATTGGCCTGTCATGGGTCGACTTTGATCGTGTGGTTGGCGATCAGCGTGTTGATGTCATAGCTCGGCAGGCTGGCCTGGCCCAGATCAATCTGCACGTCGGCCTTGGCGGCGACCTGTTGGTTGCTGGTATCGGCGTTGTTGAACTCGCCCTTGGTGCTTATCAGCAGGGTGGAACTGCCGTTGTCCGTCACCAGTTTCAGGTAGCTGTCCAGGTTGTTGCTGTGATCCTGCAGCAGCGAGCTGAGGTCGAGGGTGTCGCCCTCGGCCACGTTGAAGTCCTTGATCACATCCTTGCCGAAGTCGCCTTTCTGCCAGGCGAAGGTGTCGGCACCAGCGCCGCCGAACAGGATGTCGTCGCCCGCTCCGCCCACCAGCAAGTCGTTGCCGCCCTGGCCGTAGAGGATGTCGTTACCGCCACCGCCATACAGCTTATCCGCACCGCCGCGGGTATCACCCGCCACGTTGAAGGTCTCGTGGTTGGCGCGGATGTAGTCATACAGGTCGGCGTTGCTCGGTGCGATGCCGCTCTTCAGTTCCAGGAAGGTTTCCAGGGCCTTCACACCGGCACCGTCATGCAGGTCGGCGGGCCTGGCCGGGTTGCCATCCACGCCCCATTTCAGGCCATCGGTATTGATCACGTCACCAAAGATGATGTCGTTGCCATCGCCGCCGGAGATGGTGTCATTGCCGACCGTTACCGGCACATTCGCGTTCGAGCCGCCATGCAGGGCCACCGACAGTTCATCGGCCGAGTTGACGATCTCGACCTTGCCCACCGGCACCTTGGTGTATTCCACGCGGGTGATGTTGTCGATCGACATCGAGGCATTGCCGAAATTGAACGACTTGTCGTCGACACTGAACGCCAGGCGATAGGTCCCCGCACCGACCACCGAGGTTTCAACGCTCGTCCAGTTGCCTGCGGTAGTGCCGCCGCCTGTTTGGACATCTACCCAGGCGCCACTTACTAACTGCTGCAGTTTCCAGGTGAGGGTGTCGCCGCTACCGGTATCGGTCGTGCCGTAGGCAAACCTCAAGCTGCTGAAGGCGCCATCGGCAACCGTCATCGTTGGTGTGGCGGCCGTAACGGGTGTGCCACCCCAGGTATCGCGAATGACCAGTGTGTCCGAGCTGCGGGTTACCGAGCCATTGCCGCTGCCGGTGCCTGAGGTTTCCCAAGCGGACAGGTTGTTCCAGCCGGTGGTGTTGTTGTTGAAGTTGGCCAGCGTGGCTGCCGAGCCATTGGCCAGGTAGGTGGATGCGGGCGAGTCGGTGGTGTTGTCGAACAGGCCGAGGTTCTTCTCGCTGATTCCCGAGCCGATACCGATCGCGTGCACGGCGCTCTTGCCAGCCAGCACATTGAAGGTGTCGAGCGAGCCCAGCAATACGTCGTTGTTGGTAGTCGAGCCGTTGCCACTGAGGGTGGTGGTGTTGCCGTTGTAGTAGTAAGTCGGGTCACCGTCGGACAGGAAGAACGTCAGGTTCTCGTAGCCGGCCGCCTTGGAGCTGCCGGCAGCGCTCTGTGCGTCGAACCAGGCGGAGGCTTCCTTGAAGGCTGCTTCGTAGTTGGTACCGCCATTGGCAGTGAGTTTCTGGATGTCCGCCAGCAGCGTGTCGAGTTTGCTGCCACTCTGCAAATCAGCCACCTTGGTGCTCAACGTCACGTTGCCAGCGAAGCCGACCAGGGTGAGGTTGATCACGCCGTCATGGCCTGCCAAGGTTTTCACGAAGCTCGACAGTGCACTCTTGGTCAGGCTCATGCGATCACCCTGCATGCTGCCGGAAGTGTCGACGAGCAGGGCGATGTTGTAGTTGGTCGCCGGTTGAACGGTGGTCAGCGTACCGCCTGCGTCACCGAGCAGCACGTCGTTGCCGGCGCCGCCGCTGATGGTATTGTCACCATTGTCATTGGCCCCACTGCCTGCCACGCGGATGGTATCCATCGGCTGGTTCACCTTGAGGGTGACGGTGGCGATATCGGAGCCGCCCTTGCCATCGCTGACGGTGTACTGGAAGCTGGCGTCGCCGTAGAAACCTGCCTTCGGCGTGAAGACCACATTACCGTTATTGAGGGTGACCGTGCCGTTGCTGGCGTTCTGCACGCTGGTGATGGACAGCGCGTCGCCATTCGGGTCGGTGTCGTTGCCGAGCAGGGTGCTGGCGGCGATCGTCAGGCTGTCGCCGGACTCCACGACCAGGCTCGAAGTGCTTGGTACGTGGTAGAGCATGTCCGAGTCGACGACCTTGAAGGTGCCGCCCTGGCCCAACTCGACCTTCAGGCGCGCATCGCCCCCCTGATCCCAGTAGATGATCTCGATCTGTTGAGCGCCCGCTTGCGCTTCGCTGATGGTGAACGTTTTGCCGGTGGCCGTGGAGGTCGACTGGATGTTGTTGAACTCGGCAACCACCTGGCCGTTGATGCGGATGCTATAGCCGTCGTCGGCCGTGACCTTGAACTGGTAAGTACCGGCAGCCAGGTTGATATAGCCACCCATCTTGATGATGGCGTCGGAAGTGTTGCCCGGGTCTGTGGACAGCGAGTTGGCCTTGGTGCCGTTGCCTGACGCGACATCCACACCCAGGAAATTCTGCAGGTTGGTGCCGTTGCCCAGACCGGACGCATTGCTCAACGTGCCGTAGTCCAGCTTGGTGGCATTGAAGGTCGCCGCCGGATTGTGACTGTCGATGAACTGGCGAACCTGGCTCAGGTTGGTCAGGTTGGCGCCATCGTTGCCGGCGCCGGTGCTCGCGTCGTTGTAGCCGTAGTATTCGGCTTTGAGACCGGTGATCCTGGTGTAGCTGTCGTCCTTGGCATCCGGGGTTCCATCGATGATGCCGCCGGTGGCGCTCTGGCCGCCGATGTCCAGCTTCACCGTTTCCAGCGGCTCGCCCACTACGTTGTCGGCAAGCGTCGGTACGGTTACCGAGAAGCTGGTGACACCCGCGGGTACGGTGATCTTTCCGGTATTGGCATCGTAGGTCACCCCATTGCTGAAGCTCTGGGCGGTCAGCTTGTAGTCGACGTTGGCGGTTGCCGTGCCGGTCGCGTTGAAGGCCAGTACGGTCGGCGTCGAGCTGGCATTGCTCAGGGTGACGTTGAAGACCAGGTTGTTGCCTTCGACCACATTGTCATCGGCCGTGCCAGCCTGACCCACGTCGATGGTTTTCACCGTCGGTACCGGATCGTTGTCGATGATGGTGGCGGTACCGGTCTTGCCACCTACGGTGAGCGTGAAGGTTTCGGTCGGCTCGCTGACGGTGTCATTGAGGGTCGGTACGGTGACCGTGAAGCTGGTCACGCCCGCCGGCACGGTGACCTGACCGGTGGCCGCGTTGTAGGTCACGCCATTGCTGAAGCTCTGATTGGCCAGGGTACCGTTGTAGTCGCTACCTGCCGTCGCGGTACCGGCATTCAGCGCGAGACTGAAGGTGGTCGCTGTGCTGCTGGCATTGCTGAGGTTGACGGTGAAGACGGCGTTGTCACCTTCGTCGACCTGGCCGCCGGTGCTGTCCACCGCGGCACTGACGGAGCCGATGGTCGGCGCGGCATCGTTATCGAAGATGGTCGCAGTGCCGGTCTGTCCGCCAACCGTCAGGCTGAAGCTCTCGGTCGGTTCGCTGACGGTGTCATTGATCGTCGGCACGGTGACGGTAAAGCTGGTCACGCCAGCCGGTACGGTGATCTGGCCAGTGGCGGCGTTATAGGTCACGCCATTGCTGAAGCTCTGGTTGGCCAGGGTACCGTTGTAATCGCTTCCCGCCGTCGCGGTGCCGGCATTCAGCGCAAGGCTGAAGGTCGTGGCAGTACTGCTGGCGTTGGTCAGGTTGACCGTGAGCACAGCGTTGTCGCCTTCGTCGACCTGGCCGCCGGCGCTGTCCACCGCAGCACTGACGGTGCTGACGGTCGGCGCCGCATCATTGTCTATGATGGTGGCGGTACCGGTTTTCCCGCCAACGGTCAGGCTGAAGGTTTCGGTCGGCTCGCTGACGGTGTCATTGAGGGTCGGCACGGTGACCGTGAAGCTGGTCACGCCCGCCGGCACGGTGACCTGGCCAGTCGCGGCGTTATAGGTCACGCCGTTGCTGAAGCTCTGGTTGGTCAACGTGCCGTTGTAATCGTTCCCGGCAGTCGCAGTGCCGGCATTCAGGGCAAGGCTGAAGGTCGTGGCGGTACTGCTGGCGTTGCTGAGGTTGACCGTGAAGACGGCGTTGTCGCCCTCGTCGACCTGGCCGCCGGTGCTGTCCACCGCAGCGCTGACGGAGCCGATGGACGGCGCGGCATCGTTATCGATGATGGTCGCAGTGCCGGTCTGTCCACCAACCGTCAGGCTGAAGGTTTCGGTCGGCTCGGCAACGGTGTCGTTAATCGTTGGCACGGTGACGCTAAAGCTGGTCACGCCAGCCGGTACGGTAACCTGGCCAGTCGCGGCATTATAGGTCACGCCGTTGCTGAAGCTCTGGTTGGTCAGGGCTGCGTTGTAATCGCTCCCGGCAGTCGCGGTGCCGGCATTCAGCGCGAGGCTGAAGGTGGTCGGTGTGCTGCTGGCATTGGTCAGGTTGACCGTGAACACAGCGTTGTCGCCTTCGTCCACCTGGCCGCCTGCGCTGTCGACCGCAGCACTGACGGAGCCGACGGTCGGCGCGGCATCGTTATCGATGATGGTCGCAGTGCCGGTCTGTCCGCCAACCGTCAGGCTGAAGCTCTCGGTCGGTTCGCTGACGGTGTCATTGATCGTTGGCACGGTGACCGTAAAGCTGGTCACGCCCGCGGGCACGGTGACCTGACCGGTGGCAGCGTTATAGGTCACGCCATTGCTGAAGCTCTGGTTGGTCAGCGTACCGTTGTAATCGCTGCCCGCCGTCGCGGTGCCGGCGCTCAGCGCGAGGCTGAAGGTCGTGGCGGTACTGCTGGCGTTGCTCAGGTTGACGGTGAATACGGCGTTGTCGCCTTCGTCCACCTGGCCACCGGTGCTGTCCACGGCAGCGCTGACGGTACTGACGGTTGGAACGGCATCGTTGTCGATGATGGTGGCGGTGCCGGTCTTGCCACCCACAGTGAGCGTGAAGGTTTCGGTCGGTTCGCTGACGGTGTCGTTGATGGTCGGCACGGTGACGGTAAAACTGGTGACACCAGCCGGTACGGTAACCTGACCGGTAATGGCGTTGTACACCACGCCATTGCTGAAGCTTTGATTGTTCAGTGCCGCGTTGTAGTCACTGCCCGCAGTCGCGCTGCCTGGATTCAGTGCGAGGCTGAAGGTGGTTGGCGTGCTGCCGGCGTTGCTCAGATTGACGGTGAATACGGCGTTGTCGCCCTCGTCGACCTGGCCGCCGGTGCTGTCCACGGCAGCGCTGACGGTGCTCACGGTTGGCGAGGCATCGTTATCGATGATGGTCGCGGTGCCAGTCTGACTGCCCACGGTCAGGCTGAACGTCTCGGTCTGCTCATGAACAGTGTCGTTGATGGTCGGCACGCTGACCGTGAAGCTGGTAACGCCAGCCGGCACGGTGACCTGGCCTGTTGCCGCATTGTAGGTGACGCCGTTGCTGAAGCTTTGGCTGGTCAGGGTGCCGTTGTAGTCGCTGCCCGCTGTCGCAGTACCCGCATTCAACGAGAGGCTGAAAGTGGTCGGCGTGCTGCTGGCATTGGTCAGGTTGACGGTGAAGACGGCATTGTCGCCTTCGTCGACCTGGCCACCGCTGCTATCGATCGCAGCACTGACGGAGCCGACGGTCGGCACGGCATCGTTATCGATAATGGTCGCAGTGCCGGTTTTCCCACCAACGGTCAGGCTGAAGTTCTCGCTCGGCTCGCTGACGGTGTCATTGAGAGTCGGTACGGTAACGGTGAAGCTGGTGACACCTGCCGGCACGGTGATCTGGCCGGTGGTGGCGTTGTAGGTCACGCCGTTGCTGAAGTTCTGATTGGTAAGCGTCGCGTTGTAGTCGCTACCGGCGGTCGCCGTACCCGGGTTCAGCGTCAGGTTGAAGGTCGAGGCCGTGCTGCTGGCGTTGGTCAGGCTGACGGTGAAGACGGCATTGTCGCCTTCATCCACCTGGCCGCCGGTGCTGTCCACGGCTGCGCTGACTGCGCCGATGCCAGGGGCCACTTCGGTGCCGATGATGGTGATGGTGGCGGTAGCGGTTGCAGTACCGCCATAACCGTCACTGACGGTGTAGGTGAAGTTCTGCGTCTTGAGCTCACCCGATTTCAGGTTGTTGTCATTGGCGGCAAAGTTGAAGCTGCCATCGGCATTGACGGTCAGTACGCCCGTGGTCAGCACGACCTTGCCGTTGGCGGGGACGTCGGCGCCGTTGATCTTGACGACGTTGAGTGTCTGGTTGGCCTGGGCATCGCTGTCGTTGTTGAGTAGGCCCTTGGCCTGCTCGATGACCAGCGTCTGGCTTTCATTGACCACGTAGGGGCTGTTTGCCGACGCAGGACCGGAACCGGAGAAGCCGGTCAGGAAGTAGTCGGAGCCATCCCCTGTGCCATTGGCCGTCGGCAAGGCTTCGAAACGGATGCTGTCGAATACCTGCGTGCCGGTATCGAGTGAGAAGGTGCCCGCACCGCCCGTACCGAGTTTGAAGGTGCCGCTGGCCACTTCAACGCCTTCGTACATGGCCACCCAGCGTCCGACCTCGCCACCTTCTTCGCCGGCGATCAGGCGACTTACGCTGAAGCTGGCCTGGTTGAGGTTGCCGCTGAAGTTCAGGGTGATGGATTCGGATTTGCCTGTGGTCGGGTCGAATTCCAGCTGGTCTGGAACCTGATTGACCACGGCGCGTGGCGAACCTGCGACACCCAGGGCGTTCTGGTTGCCGTCGACGGTCAGCTGCAGCAGGTTGGCGTTGTCGCCGTTGCCGTCCCGTGCCTGGATTACCGTCTTCTGATTGTTACTGTCGTTCTGCGCCCAGTTGTTGGTGCCCGAGCCACCACCCAGGTCGCCGATCATCACGGTGTAAGGACTGCCGACAGGATCATCCACCGCTACCGGGTTACTGTTCACCAGCGCTTGGTCGCTGCCTTTGCCGGACGTGTTGCCGAACTGATCCTGCAGTGTCGCTTCAACGACGATGGTCTTGCCTTCGCCGGGGTTGGCGAAGGTGGTGTCGAGGTGCCCCGTGGTGATTTGCGCTGCAGTCAGTGTGAAGGTTTTGATGGTCGTGCCATCGGTGACGCTGATGGTGTCGCCGGCCATGGAGCCGGCTGGCAAGCCGACTCGAACGTCGATCGCACCGCTGAGCTCGTTCTGACCGATCACCCCATCGTTGTTGATGTCTTCGCGAATTTCCACGGTTGGAGCTGCGCCCGTGGCACCTGCCAGCGTATCTACGCGTGCCGTGTCGGTTCCTTTTTCCGACGTGTTGCCGAACTGGTCGCGCAGGGTGGCTTCGACGGTGAGGCTGTTGCCTTCGCCTGGGCTCGGGAAGGTGGTGGTGACGAAGCCTGCAGTGATCTGAGCCGCCGTAAGCGTAATGGTCTGCGGGGTGGTGCCGTTGGTGATGACCAGCGTATCGCCCGCTACGGCGCCGGCCGGCAGGCCTACGCGCACGTCTACCGGGCCATTCAGTTCGGCTTTGCTGATGATGCCGTCGTTGTTGGGATCTTCGGTAATGGTAACGACCGGAGCAGCACCCGTGGTGCCGGCCAAGGTATCGACCTTGGCGGTATCGGTGCCTTTCTCGGAGGTGTTGCCGAACTGGTCGCGCAGGGTGGCTTCAACGGTCAGGGTGTTTCCTTCGCCTGGGCTCGGGAAGGTGGTGGTGACGAAGCCTGCGGTGATCTGAGCCGCCGTGAGCGTAATGGTCTGCGGGGTGGTGCCGTTGGTGATGACCAGCGTATCGCCCGCTACGGCGCCGGCCGGCAGGCCTACGCGCACGTCTACCGGGCCATTCAGTTCGGCTTTGCTGATGATGCCGTCGTTGTTGGCATCTTCGGTAATGGTAACGATCGGAGCAGCACCCGTGGTGCCGGCCAGGGTATCGACCTTGGCGGTATCGGTGCCTTTCTCGGAGGTGTTGCCGAACTGGTCGCGCAGGGTGGCTTCGACGGTCAGGGTGTTGCCTTCGCCTGGGCTCGGGAAGGTGGTGGTGACGAAGCCTGCGGTGATTTGCGCAGCGGTCAGCGTGACGGTCTGCGGGGTGGTGCCGTTGGTGATGACCAGCGTATCGCCCGCTACGGCGCCGGCCGGCAGGCCTACGCGCACGTCTACCGGGCCATTCAGTTCGGCTTTGCTGATGATGCCGTCGTTGTTGGCATCTTCGGTAATGGTAACGACCGGAGCAGCACCCGTGGTGCCGGCCAGGGTATCGACCTTGGCGGTATCGGTGCCTTTCTCGGAGGTGTTGCCGAACTGGTCACGCAGGGTGGCTTCGACGGTCAGGGTGTTGCCTTCCCCTGGGCTCGGGAAGGTGGTGGTGACGAAGCCTGCGGTGATCTGAGCCGCCGTGAGCGTAATGGTCTGCGGGGTGGTGCCGTTGGTGATGACCAGCGTATCGCCCGCTACGGCGCCGGCCGGCAGACCTACGCGCACGTCTACCGGGCCATTCAGTTCGGCTTTGCTGATGATGCCGTCGTTGTTGGCGTCTTCGCTGATCGTTACTACTGGGGCCGCGCCGGTGTCGCCGGCAAGCGTGTCGATAGCGCCGCTGTCGGTAGCGCTGCCAGTATTGCCAGCCGGATCAGTAACCTGAGCATCAACGGAATACGGGCCTTCAGCCAGTGCCTGCGGAACATCGACGGTGTAGCCACCGCCAGCCAGAACCGGCGTGGTGAAGGTAAAGCTCGTACCGTTCTGGGTGACGGTCAGAGTGACGATGCTACCAACTGGAGCGTCGGTCGTACCGGTAATGGTTGGGGTGGTGTCGTTGCTAGTCGTCGGAACATCGACGCTGATGGTCGGTGCGGTGGTATCGACGCTATAGCCTTCGGTATCGGAGGCGGTGCCGACGTTACCGGCGACATCGGTGGTGCTGATGCTGGCAGTGATGGTCTTGCCTGCATCGGCGACCAGGTCGGCGCCCGGGACGTTGATACTGAAGCCCAGGGTGCCGTTGGTGTTGGTCACCAGGCCGGTGAAGGTATTGCCATTGACGGTCAGGGTGACGGTGTCGCCAACCTTGGCATCGCCACCAACGGTGCCGGTGACGGGAATCTGCTGACCGGCCTCGGTGCCGTTGATCACGTCATCAGCGGTGATATTGGCATCGAGGGTGATGGTCGGTACTGGAGCTGTAATGTCGATAGCGCCGCTGTCGGTAGCCGAACCGACGTTGCCAGCTGGATCCGAGACCTGAGCAACGACGGTGTATGGACCATCGGCCAATGCCTGCGGCGTATCGACGGTATAGGTGCCGCCGGCCAGAACCGGCGTAGTCAGCGTAGTGACGTTAGTGCCCTGGGTAATTGTAAGGGTAACGGTGCTACCCACCAGCGCATCGGTGGTGCCGGTGATAGTCGGGGTGGCGTCATTGGTGATGGCAGGGACATCCACGGTGACTACCGGAGCAGTGGTGTCGATGGCACCGCTATCGGTAGCGGTGCCAGTATTGCCCGCCGGGTCAGTTACCTGAGCGCCAACGGTATACGGGCCTTCGGCCAGTTCCTGCGGTACATCGACGGCATAGGTGCCGCCCGCCACGACCGTAGCGGTGGTGGTCAGTACGGTGGTGCCCTGGGTAATGGTCAGGGTGACAGTGCTGCCCACCGGAGCATCGGTGGTACCGGTGATGGGCGGGGTGGTGTCGTTCGTAATGGCGGGAGCATCGACGGTAATCACCGGTGCGGTGGTGTCGATGGCACCGCTGTCGGTTGCCGAACCAGTATTGCCGGCGGCATCAGTGACCGACGCATCAATGGAGTAGGGCCCTTCGACCAAGCCAGCCGGCACGTCGGCAGAATACGTTCCACCGGCAACTACGGTAGCCGTGGTGGTCAGTACAGTGGTGCCCTGAGTGATGGTCAGCGTAATAACGCTGCCCACCGGTGCATCAGTAGTCCCGGTGATGGTTGGCGTCGTGTCATTGGTGATAGCCGGCGCATCGACGGTAATCGCCGGAGCGGTGGTGTCGATAGCGCCGCTGTCGGTGGCCGAACCAGTGTTGCCAGCTGGATCGTTAACTTGAGCACCGACAGTGTATGGGCCCTCAGCCAATGCCTGCGGCACATCGACGGTATAGGTGCCGCCGGCCAAAACTGGCGTGGTCACAGTAATGACAGTACTGCCCTGAGTGATGGTCAGGGTAACCGTGCTGCCCAACGGCGCATCGGTGGTACCCGTGATAGTCGGTGTGGTGTCGTTGGTAATGGACGGCGCATCGACGGTAATTACCGGCGCGGTGGTGTCGATGGCACCGCTGCCCGTAGCCGAACCAGTGTTGCCGGCAGCATCAGTGACCGAGGCATCAACGGAGTAGGGCCCTTCGACCAAGCCAGCCGGCACGTCGGCAGAATAGGTTCCACCGGCAACTACGGTAGCCGTGGTGGTCAGTACAGTGGTGCCCTGAGTGATGGTCAGCGTAATAACGCTGCCCACCGGTGCATCAGTAGTCCCGGTGATGGTTGGCGTCGTGTCATTGGTAATGTCCGGTGCATCGACGGTAATCACCGGTGCGGTGGTATCGATAGCACCGCTGTCAGTGGCCGAACCGGTGTTGCCAGCGGCGTCGGAAACAGTGGCACTGACCGAGTAAGAACCCTCAACCAGGCCAGCGGGTACGTTAGTTGAATAGGTGCCGCCCGCCACGACCGTAGCTGTGGTGGTCAGCACAGTAGCGCCCTGAGTAATAGTCAGCGTGATCGTGCTGCCCACCGGTGCATCAGTAGTCCCGGTAATGGTCGGTGTGGTGTCGTTGGTAATGGCGGGAGCATCGACAGTGATTGCTGGAGCAGTCGTGTCGATAGCGCCATTGTCCGTAGCCGAGCCGATGTTGCTGGCGGCGTCGGTGATGGTGGCATCAACCGAGTAGGGGCCTTCGGCCAGTGCTTGTGGCAGCTCGACGCTATAGGTACCGCCAGCCAGAACCGGGGTAGTCACGGTAATGACGCTGCTGCCCTGGGTAATGGTCAGAGTAACCGTGCTGCCCACCGGTGCATCGGTGGTGCCGGTAATGGTCGGCGTCGTGTCGTTGGTGATAGCCGGAGCATCGATGGTAATCACCGGTGCGGTGGTATCGATAGCGCCGCTGCCTGTGGCCGAGCCGGTGTTGCCGGCGGCGTCGGTGACGGTGGCATCAACCGAGTACGGACCTTCAGCCAGGCCAGCCGGAACGTTGGCAGAATACGTTCCACCAGCAACTACGGTAGCCGTGGTGGTCAGTACAGTGGTCCCCTGAGTGATTGTCAGCGTAATAACGCTTCCTACTGGGGCATCGGTAGTGCCGGTAATGGTCGGCGTCATGTCGTTGGTGATAGCCGGGGCATCGACGGTAATCACCGGTGCGGTGGTATCGATGGCGCCGCTGTCGGTTGCCGAGCCAGTGTTGCCAGCAGCATCAGTGACCGAGGCATCGACGGAGTAGGGCCCTTCGACCAAGCCAGCCGGTACGTTGGCAGAATACGTTCCACCGGCAACTACGGTAGCCGTGGTGGTCAGCACAGTAATGCCCTGGGTAATGGTCAGCGTAATAACACTGCCTACTGGCGCATCGGTAGTACCGGTGATGGTCGGCGTCGTGTCGTTGGTAATGGCGGGAGCATCGACAGTGATTGCTGGAGCAGTCGTGTCGATAGCGCCATTGTCAGTAGCCGAGCCGGTGTTGCCAGCGGCATCGGTAACCGAGGCATCAACCGCGTAAGGCCCTTCGACCAAGCCAGCCGGTACGTTTGCAGAATAGGTTCCACCAGCAACCACGGTAGCCGTGGTGGTCAGTACGGTGGTGCCCTGGGTGATGGTTAGTGTAATAACGCTGCCCACCGGTGCATCAGTAGTGCCGGTAATGGTCGGCGTGGTGTCGTTGGTGATAGCCGGCGCATCGACAGTAATCACCGGTGCGGTGGTGTCGATCGCACCAGAGTCGGTAGCCGAACCGGTGTTGCCAGCGGCGTCGGTAACATTGGCACTGACCGAGTAAGAACCCTCAACCAGGCCAGTGGGTACGTTAGTTGAATAAGTGCCGCCCGCCACGACCGTAGCGGTGGTGGTCAGTACGGTGGTCCCCTGAGTAATTGTCAGGGTGACAGTGCTGCCAACCGGGGCATCGGTGGTACCAGTAATGGTCGGCGTGGTGTCATTGGTGATAGCCGGTGCATCGACGGTAATCACCGGTACGGTGGTATCGATAGCGCCGCTATCCGTAGCCGAGCCAGTATTACCCGCCGGATCAGTCACCTGAGCACCGACGGTGTACGAGCCCTCAGCCAATGCCTGAGGCACATCGACGGTATAGGTGCCACCCGCCAAAACCGGTGTAGTTACGGTAATGACGGTGCTGCCCTGGGTAATGGTCAGTGTGACAGTGCTGCCCACCGGTGCATCGGTGGTGCCGGTGATGGTCGGAGTGGTGTCGTTCGTAATGGCGGGAGCATCGACGGTAATCACCGGCGCGGTGGTATCGATGGCACCGCTGTCGGTTGCCGAGCCAGTATTGCCAGCCGGGTCAGTCACCTGAGCGCCGACAGTGTACGGGCCTTCGGCGAGAGCCTGGGGCAGATCGGCGGTGTAGGTGCCACCAGTCAAAACCGGGGTAGTCACGGTAATGACGGTACTGCCCTGAGTGATGGTCAGCGTGACGGTGCTGCCCACTGGCGCATCGGTGGTGCCGGTGATGGTTGGCGTGGTGTCATTGGTAATGGCCGGCGCATCGACGGTGATTGCCGGAGCGGTGGTATCGACAACTCCCGTGTCGGTAGCCGAACCAGTGTTGCCGGCGGCATCAGTGACCGACGCATCAATGGAGTAGGGGCCTTCAGCCAGCGGCTGAGGCAGCTCGACGCTGTAGGTGCCGCCAGCCAATACCGACGTGCTGACTGTAAAGGTATTGGCGCCTTGAGTAACTGTCAGGGTGACGGTGCTGCCCACCGGAGCATCAGTGCTGCCCGTGATGGTCGGCGTGGTGTCGTTAGTGATGGCTGGAGCATCGACAGTGATTGCCGGAGCTATGGTATCGATGGCGCCAGAGTCGGTAGCCGAACCGGTGTTGCCAGCGGCGTCGGTAACAGTGGCACTGACCGAGTAAGAACCCTCAACCAGGCCAGCGGGTACGTTAGTTGAATAGGTGCCGCCCGCCACGACCGTAGCTGTGGTGGTCAGTACGGTAGTGCCCTGAGTAATGGTCAGCGTGATCGTGCTGCCCACCGTTGCATCAGTAGTGCCGGTAATGGTCGGCGTCGTGTCGTTGGTAATGGCGGGAGCATCGACAGTGATTGCTGGAGCAGTCGTGTCGATAGCGCCGCTGTCGGTGGCCGAACCAGTGTTGCCAGCTGGATCGTTAACTTGAGCACCGACAGTGTATGGGCCCTCAGCCAATGCCTGCGGCACATCGACGGTATAGGTGCCGCCGGCCAAAACTGGCGTGGTCACAGTAATGACAGTACTGCCCTGAGTGATGGTCAGGGTAACCGTGCTGCCCAACGGCGCATCGGTGGTACCCGTGATAGTCGGTGTGGTGTCGTTGGTAACGGCCGGCGCATCGACGGTAATCGCCGGTGCGGTGGTGTCGATGGCACCGCTGTCAGTGGCCGAGCCGGTGTTGCCAGCGTCATCAGTGACCGAGGCATCAACGGAGTAGGGCCCTTCGACCAAGCCAGCCGGTACGTTGGCAGAATAGGTTCCACCGGCAACTACGATAGCCGTGGTGGTCAGTACGGTGGCCCCCTGAGTGATGGTCAGGGTAATAACGCTTCCTACTGGGGCATCGGTGGTGCCCGTAATAGTTGGCGTGGTGTCGTTGGTAACGGCCGGCGCATCGACGGTAATCACCGGAGCAGTGGTATCGATAGCACCGCTGTCAGTGGCCGAACCGGTGTTGCCAGCGGCGTCGGAAACAGTGGCACTGACCGAGTAAGAACCCTCAACCAGGCCAGCGGGTACGTTAGTTGAATAGGTGCCGCCCGCCACGACCGTAGCTGTGGTGGTCAGCACAGTAGCGCCCTGAGTAATAGTCAGCGTGATCGTGCTGCCCACCGGTGCATCAGTAGTCCCGGTGATGGTCGGCGTCGTGTCATTGGTGATAGCCGGCGCATCGACGGTGATTGCCGGAGCGGTGGTGTCGATAGCGCCGCTGTCTGTGGCCGAGCCAGTATTGCCGGCGGCGTCTGTGACGGTGGCATCAACCGAGTAGGGACCTTCAGCCAGCGGCTGAGGTAGCTCGACGCTGTAGGTGCCGCCAGCCAATACCGGCGTGCTGACCGTGAAGGTGTTGGTGCCTTGAGTAATAGTTAGGGTAATCGTGCTGCCCACCGGCGCATCGGTAGTGCCGGTGATGGTCGGCGTCGTGTCGTTGGTAATGGAAGGAGCATCGACGGCAATCACCGGTGCGGTGGTATCGATGGCACCGCTGTCGGTGGCCGAACCAGTATTACCCGCCGGATCAGTTACTTGAGCGCCAACGCTATACGGGCCTTCAGCCAGTGCTTGTGGCAGCTCGACGCTATAGGTACCGCCAGCCAGAACTGGAGTGGTCACCGTAATGACGGTGCTGCCCTGAGTGATGGTCAGGGTAACCGTGCTGCCCACCGGCGCATCGGTGGTGCCGGTGATGGTCGGCGTGGTGTCGTTGGTAATGGCCGGCGCATCGACCGTGATGACCGGCGCCGTGGTATCGACGGTGTAAGGGCGGCTGGCCGTGGCGGTGCCGACATTGCCTGCTGCATCCGCACTGCTGACCGTCGCGCTGATGCTGCTGAAGCTGCCAAGGTCAGCACTGCTGACCGGAATGCTGAAGCCGAGCGCGCCGTTGCCGAGAACGATGACGGTGCCGCTATAGAGGTTGCCCCCCAGGTTCAGGGTGATCGCGTCGCCAACTCGCGCATCGCCGCCCACCGTACCGGTGATGATCACGGTGGTGGCGCCAAGTTCGGCGCTGTTGAGTATGTCATCGCCCGTGATCGGATCGATGCCGATGGTTACCACCGGAGCGGTTGTGTCGGGCGTGGCCGTGGCCGCCGCAGTGGTGAAAATGGCCGGGTCGTTGTCTTCGATCAGGTTGAAACCGGGGGTACCCAGGCCGGTGGTCTGGAAACCGATCGTCGGGTCGACGCGTTGTGCCGTCTCGTCGAGCATTACCGCGCTATGGCCGCCACCTGCGCCGCCGCCGCCGCCACCGCCCGCGCCGGGCCCTGCCGCGGTGGGTTCGAGGTCGACGGTGGGGTCCATGCCCGCCGCCAGTGCCTGCTCGAGTTCACTGGCGGGCGCTTGCGCAGCATCCGCAACGTCTTGGGTGTCGGGATTGCCGGCTTGCCAGGAGCTGTTGGCACCGAGCTTGACGGTTTCGCCATTCGCCATCTCAAGGGTCACGGAGCCGCCGTCGGCCGTGGTGACCTGCTCGCCGGCAAAGATGCGATCCCCCTCAAATACCTGACGCCGAATTCCGTCAACCGAGGTGACAAAGACTTGGCCAATCAAGGATTTGATGACGGCGGCGAAATTGCTCATAACCAGCTCCATGCGCATGCGCGAGGTAAAATCTGTGAAAAGCGTCTATACCGATTTATAGCGGATAATGCTGAAAATACGTCGTCATATAATTGGCGGAAATTTATTGCGCGAGGTTAACCGCCAGACTATTGACCCTTCGGGTCTGATCATAAACAATCGGACCCATTGATGTCACTTTGATATTTTCAGCTGTTTTGTCTTCTATTAAACACTTGAAGTTCAGTGGCAATGATAGTCTTCGGCCGGTTGCTCGGCGACTTGATATACACCGATAAAACATGTCGGCTTTAACAGGGAATTTACTGACCATGCGTTTCATTGCCACGCTTCCTCTTGCCCTTGCCATTTCCGTTTCAGCCCAGGCGCAGACGTTGACCGAGGCCATGCAGAACGCACTCACCGTGCATCCTGAAATCCAGTCCGGTATCAATGCGCGGCTGGCGGTGGAAGAGGATATGAAGGCGGCGCGGGCAGGCTATCTGCCGCGTGTCGACGTGCAGGCCGGTTATGGCCGCGAGGGTACCGAGAACAACAGTACCCGTGCCAGTGACGACAGCGGTTATCGGACGCTTAACCGTTCCGAAGCCAGCCTGACCGTTCAGCAGATGCTGTTCGACGGCTTCGCCACCCGCAATGAAGTCGCTCGTCAGCGCGCTACCGTCAACGCCCGTGCCTATGCGCTGCTGGCCAACTCCGAGCGCACGGCGCTGGAGGTGGCCCAGGTCTACCTGGATGTCCTGCAGCGTCAGGAGTTGGCGCGCCTGGCAGAAGAGAACCTGCGCAGCCACGAGCGCATCTACGATCAGATTTCCCTGCGCAGCGAGCGCGGTGTCGGGCGCATGGCCGATCTCGATCAGGCCGAGGCGCGCCTGGCCCAGGCGCGCAACAACCTGCTGACCGAACAGACCAATCTGGCCGATGCCCAGATCACCTACCTGAGCGTGGTGGGTCGCGAGCCCGTCGACCTCGCCATGCCGGACAGCATGGGCGTGCACCTGCCCGAAAGCCTGACGGCTGCCCGTGACGAATTGCTGGCCAACAACCCCAACATCAGCTCGGCCGAGGCCGATGTGAAGGCGACCGAGGCGCAATACGCCGCGGCCAAAAGCATCTACTACCCACGCTTCGATGCCGAAGTGTCCACCGGCCTCAACGACAACGTCGATGGTGTGGAAGGGGAGAACAAGGAATGGCAGGCAATGGTGCGCATGCGCTACAACCTGTACGCGGGCGGTAGCGACAGCGCCAACGTGCGCTCCAGGGCGTACCTGAGCAACCAGGCCATGGATATCCGCAACAATGCATTGCGCGTGCTCAACGAGGAAGTCGGGCTGGCCTGGAACGCACTGCAGAACGCCCGCGCGCAACTGCCGATCGCTCAGCAATACGTCGACCACAGCTCCCGCGTGCGTGACTCCTACCAGAAGCAGTTCGGGCTGGGCGAGCGCACGCTGCTGGATCTGCTGGACAGCGAAAACGAATACTTCACTGCCGCCCGCCGCCTCCAGGAAGTGCGCTTTACCGAACTGTTCACCCATTACCGCATCAAGGCGACCACCGGTACGCTGCTCAAGAGCCAGGGAATCGCGGCGCCGATGGCATCCGTGCCGCTCGATACGGTCAAGACTAATGTGCAACTGCCCAACATGAACTAGAGTTCGGTTTTTTAGGTAAGGGTAAATGTGCAGTGGCAGTAGAACCTGATCCATCCCAGCCACGTAACGATCCTCGTGACCGTTACGACGATCCTCTGCTGGATAGTTTGCTGTCGTTGTGCAGTCTCCATCAGAAATCCGTCAGCCGGGCCATGCTCACTGCCGGGCTGCCGCTGCCCAAGCAGCGCCTGAGTGCCGAGTTGCTCCCCCGGGCTGCCGCCCGCGCCGGGCTGCAGGGCCGCTGGTTGCGGCGCAATCTCGACAAGATCCCCGAACTGGCGTTGCCCGCCCTGCTGTTGCTGCGCGACGGCCGCAGTGCGTTGCTGCTTGGCTGGGAGGCCGATGGGCAGGCGCGCATCATGCCCAGCGAGACGGAAGGCGGTGAGGTACGGGTCAGCATCGAAACCCTGGCCGAGGATTACAGCGGCCGGGTGTTCTTCGCCCAGCCTCAGCACAAGTTCGACTTCACCCGTGGCGAGCTCATTCCCCGAGCCAGCTCATGGTTCAAAGATACCCTCAAGCGCTCGCGCTGGCTGTATATAGACGCGGTCGCGGCCAGCCTGCTGATCAACCTGATCGGCCTGGTCACCCCGCTGTTCGTGATGAACGTCTATGACCGCGTCGTGCCCAACCAGGCCGAGGCGACGTTGTGGGTGCTGGCCGTCGGCATCTGTGGGGTGTTCATCTTCGATCTGCTGCTCAAGACGTTGCGCGGCCTGTGCCTGGACCTGGCCGGCAAGAAGACCGACATGATCATCTCTGCCACCCTGTTCGAGCGCATCGTCGGCATGGCGATGAAGCATCGTCCGGCGCGGGTCGGCAGCTTCGCCCAGAACATTCACGAGTTTCAGAGCCTGCGCGACTTTCTCGCGTCCCTGACGCTGGCCAGCGTTATCGACCTGCCGTTCACCATCCTGATTCTCGCGGTCATCGCCTACCTGGGCGGGCATCTGGTGTGGATCCCCATCCTGGCCTTTCCGCTGGTTGCGCTGATCGGTTGGGCGTTGCAAAAACCGCTGGCCAAGACCATGGAGCGCAGCATGGCCCTGGCGGCCGAGCGCCAGTCCGGCCTGATCGAGAGCTTGGCCGGCCTGGATGCGGTCAAGGTCAACAACGCGGAGAGCGAGCGTCAGTACCTCTGGGAGCAGACCATCGGCACCCTGGGCCGCTTCGAACTCAAGGCGCGGATGTTGTCGAGCCTGGCGATGAACTCGACGCTGTTGCTGCAGCAACTCGCCGGCGTGGTGATCATCGTGCTGGGCGTGTACCAGATCATCGCCGGCAACCTGAGCATGGGCGGCCTGATTGCCTGCTACATGCTCAGCTCCCGCGCCCTGGGGCCCCTGGCGCAGGTGTCCGGTCTGCTGATCCGTTACCAGCAGGCCCGCGTGACGCTGGACTCGGTCAACCAGATGATGGAGCTGCCCCAGGAGCGCCAGGCCGACGAGCGCCCCCTCAAGCGCCAGACGCTACAGGGTGGCATCGAATTTCGCCAGCTGGATTTCCATTACCCGGACCAGCAGCAGGCGGCATTGCAGGGCATCAACCTGGTGATCCGTCCTGGTGAAAAGGTCGGCATCATCGGCCGCAGCGGCTCCGGCAAGAGCTCGCTGGCCAAACTGATCGTCGGCCTCTACCAGGCCGATGCCGGCAGCCTGCTGGTCGACGGTATCGATGTGCGCCAGCTGGATGTCAGCGACGTGCGCTACAACATCGGCTACGTGCCCCAGGATATCCAGCTGTTCGCCGGCACCCTGCGCGACAATCTGGTGTCGGGCGCACGCTACGTCGAGGACGAACTGGTGCTGCAGGCCGCCGAGCTGGCCGGCGTGCACGAGTTCGCGCGTTTGCACCCCAACGGTTATGAGCTGCAGGTCGGCGAGCGCGGCCAGAACCTTTCCGGTGGTCAGCGCCAGAACGTGGCCCTGGCCCGGGCACTGCTGCTGGATCCGCCGATCCTGCTGCTCGACGAGCCCACCAGCGCGATGGACAACACCGGCGAGGAGCGCCTCAAGCAGCGCCTTGCCGCCATCAGCAAGAACAAGACACTGCTGCTGGTCACCCACCGCGCCTCGATGCTCAGCCTGGTGGAGCGGTTGGTCATCGTCGACCGGGGGCGCATCATTGCCGACGGCCCGAAAGAGAGCGTCATGGAGGCATTGAAGAAGGGGCAGATCAGTGTCAGTTAAGCACGCCTTCCAGCGCTTCATGCGCGCTGCCGCTGCCTATTTCGGCCCCCGTGACGAGGTTGGCGACGAGCCGCTGCCCGAGGTGCGCAAGGCGCTCATCGAGGATGCGCCGCGGGTGTTGCGCCTGACCCTCTGGGGGATCATCGCCTTCGTGGTGTTCTGCCTGCTGTGGGCCAATTTCGCCGAAGTCGACGAGGTGACCCGCGGAGACGGCAAGGCCATCCCGTCCTCGCGGGTGCAGAAGATCCAGAACCTGGAAGGCGGCATCGTTTCCGAGCTGTTCGTCCACGAAGGGCAGGTGGTCGAAGCCGGCACGCCCTTGCTGCGCCTGGACGACACACGGTTCGCGTCGAACGTGGGCGAGACCGAAGCCGATCGCTTGTCGCTGGCCATGCGCGTCGAACGCCTGAGCGCCGAGGTCGAAGGGCGTGAGCTGGCCATTCCCGAAGACATCGCCGCCAAGGCACCAGGCCTGGCACAGAGCGAGCGGGCGCTGTTCCTCAGCCGTCAGCAGCAGTTGCAGGACGAGATCGCCGGGCTGCAGGAACAGTTGACCCAGCGCCGTCAGGAAGTGCGGGAATACGCGTCCAAGCAAGGTCAATTCCGTAACAGCCTGGAATTGCTGCGCCAGGAGATTCGCATGTCCGAGCCACTGGTGGCTGAAGGCGCCGTTTCCCCGGTCGAGGTGCTGCGCCTCAAGCGGGCCGAGGTCGAGGCCCGCGGTCAGCTGGAGGCGACCGGCCTGGCCATCCCACGTGCCGAAGCAGCGATCAAGGAGGTGGAGCGCAAGATCGACGAAACCCGAGGGCGTTTCCGCAGCGAGGCGCTGACCCAGCTCAACGAGGTGCGCACCGACCTGAGCAAGATCGAATCCACTGGCAAGGCGCTCGAGGACCGGGTCAACCGCACCCTGGTCACTTCGCCGGTGCGGGGCATCGTCAAGCAGCTGCTGGTCAACACCATCGGCGGTGTGATCCAGCCCGGCAGCGACATGGTGGAAATCGTGCCCATCGACGACACCATCCTGGTCGAGGCGCGCATCCGCCCGCAGGACATCGCCTTCCTGCACCCGGGGCAGGAAGCCGTGGTCAAGTTCACCGCCTACGACTACACCATCTACGGTGGCCTCAAGGCCAAGCTGGAGCAGATCGGTGCAGACACCGTGACCGATGAGGAAGGCAACAGTTTCTACCTGATCAAGCTGCGCACCGAGAAAAGCCACCTCGGTACCGAGGAGCACCCGCTGCTGATCATTCCGGGCATGGTTACCTCGGTGGACATCATCACCGGCAAGAAGAGCGTACTCAGCTACCTGCTCAAGCCGATCATCCGCGCTCGCGCCGAGGCGCTGCGCGAGCGCTGATCGGTCAGGCCAGGTCGGCCAGCGGGTGATCGTCGAGCGCCGCGAAATGCGCGGCGATCACCTGCTCCGGCACCTGATTCACGTCCGGCCAGTGCCAGCGCGGGGCGTGATCCTTGTCGATCAGCCGGGCCCGCACACCTTCGGCGAACTCAGGGTGACGACAGCAGCTCAGGCTCATGCCGTATTCCATCCGAAACACCTGGGCCAATGACAGGTGCCGGGCGCGCCTGATCTGCTCCCACACCAGATGTCCGGTCAGCGGGCTGCCGCCGAGCAGGGTCTTGGCGGCCTTGGCGAGCAGGGCGTCGTCATCGTTCTCCAGGCTGGCCAGGGCTTGCCAGCTCAGGGGCAGGGTGGCCTGGTCGAGCAGCGCGTCGAGGCGCTCGCGGCGTGGCAGCCATTGCGCGGCGGGCAGCTCGCTACAGGCTTGCTGCTCGAGCGCCTTGAGCAGGCTGTGCAGTTGCAGGTCGGCCTGTTCGCGCCAGTTCAGCTGGATCAGCCCGTCGATCAGGGCGTCCTGCTGGGTGTCCAGCAGAAAACGATCGGCCAGGTTCAGGTCGAGGGCGTCGCGGGCATTCAGGGGGCTGGCGGTCAGCCCGAAGAACAGGCCCAGCTTGCCGGGCAGGCGAGACAGGAAGTGGCTGCCGCCGACGTCCGGAAACAGGCCGATGCTGATTTCCGGCATGGCCAGCCGGCTGCTCGGCGTGACGATGCGAATCCCGGCGCCCTGCAGCAGCCCCATGCCGCCACCCAGCACGTGGCCGTGAGCCCAGCAGATCAGCGGCTTGGCGTAGGTGTGCAGATAGTGATCGAGGCGATACTCACGGGCGAAGAAGCGCTCGGCAAGTTCGGGTGCCTCACCGGGGCTGGCCAGGCATTGCTTGGCCAGTTGCACCACATCGCCGCCGGCGCAGAACGCCTTGCTGCCGTTGCCGCGCAGCAGCACGCAGGCGATACCGGCGTCGTCGGCCCAGGCCCGCAGGCGATCCTGCAGGGCGTCGATCATCGGCAGCGACAGGGCATTGAGGCTGGCAGGGGCGTCCAGGCTGGCGATGGCGATGCGGTAGCCATGCAGGCTGGGGCGTTCTTCGAAGGTGACATTCATGTGCAGTTCCCGAGGCAGTTGCCGGCAGACGTCATTGATTGCGCCAGTTGGCCGTGCGCTTTTCCAGAAAGGCGTTGACCCCTTCGCGCGTATCGGCGGCGTCGAACAGATCGACGAAGCGTTCGCGCTCGGCCGGCAGCCAGGTGGCCGGCGCGCGTTCCCGGGCGCCCTGGATCAGCGGCTTGATGGCGCGTACCGCCACCGGGCTCTGGCTGGCGACCTTGGCGGCCAGCAGCAGGGCATGGCCACGGGCTTCGCCGGTATCGACCACCTGCTCCACCAGGCCGATGCGCAGTGCCGTGTCGGCATCGACCCGCTCGCCACACAGGATCATCCGTTTCGCCCAGCCTTCACCCACCAGCCAGGGCAGGTTCTGGGTGCCGCCGGCGCAGGGCAGCAGGCCGACGCTGGCCTCTGGCAGGGCCATCATGGCCTGGCGCTCGGCGATGCGGATGTCGCAGGCCAGGGCGCATTCCAGGCCGCCGCCCATGGCGTAGCCATTGATGGCCGCGATGGACACACCGCGGAAGGCGCTGAGCCGCTCGAAGGCCTCGCCGAAGCGGCTGGCCATTTCCCGGGCGCGGGCCTTGTCGCCGTCGGCGAACAGTTTCAGGTCGGCGCCGGCCGAGAAGAATTTGCCGCCCTGGCCGGTAATGACCAGGGCATAGATGTCGTCGTCGCGGTCCAGATGGTCGACAAGCTGCTTGAGACCGATCAGTGATTCCCGGTCCCAGGTATTGGCGGGCGGGTTGTTGATGGTCAGCAGGGCGGTGTGGCCGTGCTTTTCCACCGTGAGCTTGTGGGTCAGGTCGAAGATACCGGGTTTGTAGGGTTCCAGCGCCGTACTCATAAGGTGTCCTCTGCTAGCGGTGTTGTCTTTACTGTAGCGCCAAAGGCCGGCCGGCGTTACGCGATTCGGTTTGCCGTATGCCCGAATGGCCAGGCTGGTGCCGCTCGCCAGGCTACCAGCGCGTGCGCCGCCGCCGGACGAAACCACCTACCCACGCCACCGGGCTGATCGAGCATTGGCTGCTCCGTTTTAACCTGTTGCGGCTGTTCCCGTGATTCGCTTTTGGTCTAAGAAATTGCCGCCGCCAAACCTTGCCGTCGCTCTTGACCGGGGGGTTGCCTTGACTTGAGCAGGAGGCTTCTCTAGCGTGCCGGTTTCACTGGATTACCGGGAGCAGGCATGTCCGCCGCAGACAAGGTCAAGCTGGAGGCCGGCTGGAAACAGGCGCTCCACGACGAATTCGACAAGCCTTACATGAGCGCCCTGGGCGATTTCCTGCGCCAGGAAAAGGCGGCAGGCAAGGAGATCTATCCACCCGGCCCGCTGATCTTCAACGCGCTGGATTCCACGCCCCTCGATCAGGTCAAGGTGGTGATCATCGGCCAGGATCCTTACCACGGTCCAGGCCAGGCCCATGGCCTGTGCTTCTCGGTGCAGCCCGGAGTGGCCACGCCGCCGTCGCTGGTGAACATCTATAAGGAGCTCAAGCGCGACCTCAATATCGATATTCCCAACCATGGCTATCTGCAGTCCTGGGCGGAGCAGGGCGTACTCCTGCTCAACACCTCGCTCACCGTCGAGCGCGCCAATGCCGGCTCCCATGCGGCCAAGGGCTGGCAACCGTTCACGGACCGGATCATTTCGGTGGTCAGCGAGCAGCGCCCGCATCTGGTGTTTTTGCTCTGGGGCGCCCATGCGCAGAGCAAGGAGCGGCTGATCGACACCAGCAAGCATCTGGTGCTGCGTTCGCCGCACCCGTCGCCGTTGTCGGCGCATCGGGGCTTTATCGGCAACGGCCATTTCAGCCGCACCAACAAGTTCCTCGAGCAGAACGGGCTGACGCCGATCGACTGGCGTCTACCGCCGCTTCAGAACTAGTCAGCCGCTACAGATCTCTGCGGCTAGGTCGGAGCTTATGGAAGCCAGGCGCTGGGTCACCCGGTCGCGCTGGCTGTCGTCGGCTGCAGCCAGCAGGTCGCTGAGCAGTGCGGCCATGGCCTGACGCGATTGTTCGTAGGCGTGGGTGGTTTGCTCGTCATGGCCGCCGCGGCGGTTCTCCAGCACATGGCTCATGCTTTGGGCGAAGTCCGGGGCATCACGTTCATCCAGCACGCGGCGAAACTCGCCCTGCCAGCGTGCGCGGTTTTCCAGCCACAGACGGTTCTGATCGCGGCGCTCGCTGGCCCATTGGGCGACGCGCGCCTTCTGCGTTTCGTTGAGGCTGCCGAACCAGGGGTTCAGGCGTTTTTCCAGGCGTTCGGCGCGCTCGCTGATCTGGGTTTCCATGGGCGGTTCGAGAAACTTCTGTCGGTCCTCGCGGTTGTCCTTTTCCATACGGGCGTACAACCGCTGGACCTGTTCGGGGCGCAGGTCGGCGAGTAGGGCGACGGTCGTCGGGGTGGTCTGCTGCATGATGGCGTTGAAGGCCTGCTCGGCCTCGATCATCTGCGTTTCCAGTTGGCCGGCATCCGGTGCAGGCTGCTGGACCAACTGCTCGGTGCGCTGCAGCCAGTCCACGTAACGCGGCAGTTCGCTGCTGCAATGCCAGGCCAGGTGTTCCTGTAGCCTGGGCTTGAACCAGGCCTTCTGCTGTGAATCGAGATCCAGGTACTGATCCACCCGCCAGGAAATCACCCAGTCCAGGTTGCGATAGGCCAGGCCGGCCTTGCTGCAGGCACTGACCAGCAGGCCGAGCGATAGCAGCAGGAGCAAGCTCTTCAGATACCCGGGCATGTCGATTCCTCTTGGCGCGCACTGGCAAAGAGTACGCCAGCCATATCGACAGCACCCGTTTGGACATATCCGCTAAAAAAAGCCCACGGAGTCAGGCTTGGGCGGTCAGGGCTGCGGCGAGTGGCGTTGCCATAGCCGGAACAAGGGCTCGGCCAGGAACATCACCAGAAACAGGCGCAAGGCCTGCAGCGCCGTGACCAGGGCCACCGACAACTGCAGCGCTTCTGCGGTCAGGCACAGCTCGGTGATGCCGCCGGGCATCATGCCGAGCATCAGCGACACCGATTCGTTACCGCTCAGCCAGCCGATGGCCGAGCCGAGCAGCGCCGTGACGATCATCGCCAGTAGGGTGAACAGCACCACCCTCGCGAGAAAACCCGGGGCACTGCGAAAGAACGCCCGGTCGAAATGACAGCCAAGGGCGCAACCGATCAGCCACTGGCCGAGCTGACCGAGCCAGCCCGGCATGCCGATATGCAGATCGAAGGTCACGCTGGCCGCGGCGCACAGCGTCAATGGGCCGAGCATCCAGGGGTTGGGTTGCCCGAGTCGTCGCCACAGCAGAGCCAGCAAGGCACCTGCCGGTAGCAGGATGGCCAGCCAGAACCAGTCCACCGCCATCGGCGCTGCGGGTTCGACGGGCGGCAGGCCCCAGGTGAACAGTGCCGGGATCAGCAGGATGACCATCAGCAGGCGCACGCTGTGCGCAGCGGCGATGCGTGCCGGTTGCGCGCCGTGGCGACGGGACAGGTTGACCATCTCGCTGGCGCCGCCCGGCATGCTGGCGAAGAACGCCTTGGCACGATCCACCCCGGCGCGGCGCAGACCGGCAATGCCAATGGCACTGAGGGCGAGAGTAGCGAAGGCGCCGAGCAGGATGATCGTCAGGTTGCCGAGTACCTGCTCGAGCACTTCGCTGGTGAAGTGCAGGCCAATGCCGGCGGCCACCAGCCACTGGCCCACCTGGCGCCCGCCGGGCATTTCCTGGCTGAGCACACCGCTGCAGCGCAGCAGGATAACTGCCAGCAGGGACCCGATCACCCAAGGCAAAGGCCAGCCGATGAGGCTGGCCAGATAACCACCCGCTGCGCCAACCAGTGGCGTGAGCCACCAGTTGCGCAGGTGCCTGGGGTTGCCGTGGGGGGCGTCGCTATCAGGCATTGGCCGCTTCGGCCTTGCGCTGGCTGCGCTTGCGCCAGGTACGGTAGAACGGCAGGGCGATCATCGCCACGATCAGCGTCCACACGCCCCAGGTGATCGGGCTGGCGAACAGGATGCCCAGCTCGCCGTTGGAGATCGACAGGGCGCGGCGCAGGTTCTGTTCCATCAGGCCGCCGAGGATGAAGCCCAGCAGGATCGCCGACAGCGGGAAGTCCATCTTGCGCAGGATGTAGCCGGCGATGCCGATGCCGATCATCAGGTACAGGTCGAACGCGGTGGCGTGCACGGCGTAGACGCCGATCGAGGTGATGATGGCGATGGCCGGCACCAGTGCCCAGTACGGCACGGCGAGGATCTTGGTGAATATCTTGATCATCGGCACGTTCATCACGATGAGCATGACGTTGGCCACGAACAGCGAGGCGATCAACCCCCAGACGATGTCCGGCTGGTTCTGGAACAGCAGCGGGCCCGGGGTGATGTTGTACAGCGTCAGGGCGCCGAGCATCACCGCGGTGGTGCCGGAGCCGGGAACGCCGAGGGTCAGCATCGGCACCATGGAGCCGCAGGCCGAGGCGCTGTTGGCGGTTTCCGGGGCCGCCAGGCCGCGCAGGTCACCGTTGCCGAACTTGTTGTCCTTGTGGGCCAGGCGCTTTTCGCTCATGTACGCCACCGCACTGGCCAGGGTCGCGCCTGCGCCGGGCAGGATGCCCAGGCCGAAACCGACCGCGCCGCTGCGCAGGTTGGTGGCCAGCACCGACAGGCCTTCCTTCAGGTTGAAGAGCATGCGGCCCTTGGCTTCGATGGCCTTCTGACCGTGGTGGGTACGCTCCAGCAGCACCAGAATCTCGCTGACCGAGAACAGACCCAGTACCAGCACCACGAACTGGATGCCATCGGCCAGGCCCAGGCTGCCGAAGGTGAAGCGGTACACGCCGCTGTTCGAATCGATACCGACGCACGACAGGAACAAGCCAATACAGGCCGCGATGGCGGTCTTCATTGGTTTGTTGCCGGCCATGCCTGCCAGGCAGACGATGGCGAACACCATCAGCACGAAGTATTCGGCCGGGCCGAAGGCCACTGCCCACTTGGCCAGCAGCGGGGCGAAGATCACCACCCCACAGGTCGCCATCAGGCCACCGACGAACGAGCTCCAGGCGGAGATCGACAGGGCCACACCGGCCTTGCCCTGGCGCGCCAGCGGGTAGCCGTCCAGGGTGGTCATCACCGCCGAGGCTTCGCCCGGGATGTTCAGCAGGATCGAGGAAATACGGCCGCCGTATTCGCAGCCCAGGTACACGGCGGCGAGCAGGATCAGCGCGGTTTCCGGTGGCAGGCCGAGGGCGAAGGCGATCGGGATCAGCAGGGCCACGCCGTTGATCGGGCCCAGGCCCGGCAGCAGGCCGACGATGGTGCCGATCAGGGTGCCGCACAGGGCGGTGAACAGGTTGTAGGGGCTCAGGGCGACGCCGAAGCCCTGACCCAGGTAGCTAAAAGTATCCACGGATCAGATCTCCAGGGAGGACAGGATGCCGAGCGGCAGCGGTACGTCGAGGATTTTGTCGAACAGCAGGTACAGACCGATGGCCAGTACCACGCCGGAAATCACGCTGGCGACCCAGGTGCCTTCGTACAGGCGCGCCATGGCGATGCCGAAAATCAGGCTGGCCGGCACGAAGCCCAGGGGTTCGAACAGGGCGGCGTAGATGGTGAGGATCACCACGCAGCCGACCACCTTGCCGATCACGTGACGATCCAGAGGCGGCTCGTCGCTGTGCGAGGCGCTGCTCGAAGGCTTCTTGACCAGCAGGTAGATGGCGCCCAGACCCATGAGGATCAGCAGCAGCATCGGGTAGGCACGGGGGCCCACCGGTTCATAGGAGAAGGGCGCGTGATAGCCCCAGGCAACGATGCCCAGCGCGACACAGGCGAGCAGCAGCACGACGCCGAAAATGCGTTGCGACATTGAGGAAATCCTCTTTTTTTGCATGGCGAAGGCACCCCCTGGGCGGTGCCCAGAGGATGACGGGGTAAAGGATGCGGAGCGGGTGTTACTGCTGGATCAGGCCGAATTCCTGGGCCAGTTCCTTGTATTGCGCGACCTGCTTCTTGACGTAGGCGTCCAGCTCGTCACCGGTCATGGCGAACGGGTAGAGCTCGCGATCCTCACGCAGCTTGGCGAAGTCTTCGGAGGCCAGCAGCTGGTCGAAGGAATTCTTCCACCAGGTGTAGGCTTCGTCGCTGACCTTCGGGCCGAGGTAGAAGCCGCGGATCACCGGCCAGACCACATCGAAGCCCTGCTCCTTGGCGGTCGGAATGCTGGCGACCACGTCACCCGGCAGGCGCTCTTCGGAGAACACCGCGAGAATGCGCATGTCACCGCTTTCGATGTGTGGCACCGAGTCGGAGATATCGGTACTGGCTACCTGGATGTGGCCACCGAGCAGGGCGGTGGCCAGCTCGCCACCCCCTTCCATTGCCACGTAACGCAGTTCCCGTGGGTCGATGCCGGCAGCGCGGGCGATCAGCGCGGTCTGCATCCAGTCCTGGCTGCCAACGGTGCCGCCGGAGCCGATCACCACCTTGCCCGGGTTGTCTTTCAGCGCCTTGACCAGATCGTCGAGGGTCTTGAACGGCGAGTCCTTGCGTACCGCCAGGGCGCCATAGCTGGTGCCGACGCCGGCCAGCCACTTCACGGCGTTCTCGTCGAAACGGCCGAACTTGCCCTGGGCCAGGTTGAGCAGCGAGCCGCTGGAGAAGGCGGTGATGGTGCCCGCTTCGGACGGACGCTGGGCGACCACCGCGTTGTAGGCCACCGCACCGACGCCGCCGGGCATGTAGGTCACACGCATCGGTGATTTGAGCAGCTTGCTTTCCACCAGCGCGCTCTGCGCCAGCTTGCAGGTCAGGTCGAAGCCGCCGCCGGGGGCCGCCGGCGCGATGCATTCCGGACGACGGGGCTCGTCGGCCAGCAACGGGCCTGCGAAGGCCATGCAGGCGGCTGTCAGGGCTATACGGGTAAAGGTTTTTTTCATGGGACGGGTCCTCAGAGTTTTTATTGTGAGTTACCAAATTGGCAGCGAGTAGCCAACGATGATGCGGTTTTCATCGGCATCGCGGGCGAAATCGGAGCGGAAGCTGGCATTGCGCAAGCGCACGTAGAGATCTTTCAGCGCGCCGCTCTGCACCACGTACTTGAGTTCGATGTCGCGCTCCCAATCGCCGCCGGTCTGGTTGCTGCCGCTGATCTTGGCGTCGTCACCGCTGATGTAGCGGGTCATGAAGCTCAGGCCAGGAACGCCGACCTTGGCGAAGTCGAAGTCGTAGCGGGCTTGCCAGGAACGTTCGTCGGCGTTGGCAAAGTCGTTGATCTGCACGAAGTTGACCAGGAACGGATCGCTGCCATCGATGTAGGCGAAGCCGGTGTCGCCGCTCATGTCCTGATAGCCGAGGCCGAACTTGTGGCTGCTGATGGCGTAACTGACCATGCCGTTCAGGGCGCGGTTGTCGATCTTGCCGGCCTTGGACGCGCCGCTATCGTTGCTGATGGTCAGGCGCAGGTCGCTGGAGAGTACGCCGGCGCCCAGGGGGTGCTTGGTCTGCAGCCCGAAGAAATGCTGGCGATAGATATCGTCGAGGTCGGCGAAGTAATACCGCCCCGTCACGTTTTTGCTGAACGCATAATCGAGACCCGCGAGGTCGAGATGGTCGGCGGTGATGCCGCCGGCATAACGGCCGTTCTTGCTGTTGAGCACGAGGTCTTCGGAGTTGGTCGAGGCACGGTCGATGACCTTGTCCAGGCGACCACCGGTGAAGGTCAGGCCGTCCAGTTCGGACGAGGTCAGCAGGCCGCCTTCGAATACCTGCGGCAGCAAGCGGCTGTCGCTGGCCTTGATCACCGGCAGCTCGGGAATGTGCGAGCCGTAGCGCAACTCGGTTTCGGACACCTTGAGCTTGGCGGTCAGGCCCAGACGGGAGAACTCGTCCGGCGTGCCGCCGTCGTCCTGAACCGGCAACAGGTCGGTACCGGTGCGGCCGCCGCCGGAATCCAGCTTGACGCCCAGCATGCCCATCGCATCGACGCCAAAACCGACGGTGCCTTCGGTGAAGCCGGAGCGCAGGTCCAGCAGGAAACCCTGACCCCATTCTTCGCGTTTGTTCTGGCCAGTGCCTTCGCGGAAATCACGGTTCAGGTAGATATTGGTGGTGGTCAGGCTGGCAGAGCTGTCTTCGACGAAAGCAGCGTGAGCCATTGGGGCGAGCAGCGCGGTTGGCAGTGCGAGGCTGAGCAAGCTCAACGGCGAGATGGCCTGGCGCATGGCTGTTGGCATGTGGGGTAACTCCATTGTTGTTATTGTTTTCACGATCGCACGGCACGGCGCAGATCGTTTTGTGAGCGGATCGAGCCGCCCTGGAGCGATCCTAGAAGTGCAACCTTTCATCAACCTTTCAATGGGGCAAGTTGTTGCATATGTGCCGTCGTTGCACGCCGTAACTGCCAACTCCTCGCACTAGCGGTAAACTCTCGCCACACATGGCGGTCAAGTCCATGGTTCGGTTGGAGGTTGCAGTGCGAATTCTGCTGGTCGAGGATCATCCGCAATTGGCGGCAAGCGTCACCCAGGCGCTCAAGAGCGCGGGTTGGACGGTGGATGTTCTGCATGATGGCGTGGCGGCAGATCTCGCCCTCGGCAGCGAGGAGTACGCCCTGGCGATTCTGGATGTCGGCCTGCCACGCATGGACGGCTTCGAGGTCCTGGCCCGTTTGCGCGCCCGTGGCAAGACGGTGCCGGTGCTGATGCTCACGGCCCGCGGCGAGGTCAAGGACCGCGTGCACGGCCTCAACCTGGGCGCTGACGACTACCTGGCCAAACCCTTCGAACTGAGCGAGCTGGAGGCGCGGGTCAAGGCCTTGCTGCGTCGCAGCATGCTCGGTGGCGAGCAGCAGTTGCGCTGTGGCGACCTGGTGTATGACCTAGATACCCGGCGCTTCACCCTGCTGGAGGAAAGCCTCGCCCTGACTTCCCGTGAACAGGCCGTGCTCGAGGCGATGATCTCCCGGCCCGGGCGGGTCATGAGCAAGGAACAGCTGGCCTCCCAGGTGTTCGGCCTGGACGAGGAGGCGAGCGCCGATTCCATCGAGATCTACGTCCATCGCCTGCGCAAGAAGCTCGAAGGCGGTGCGGTGCGTATCGTCACCTTCCGCGGTCTGGGTTATCTGCTGGAAGCCACGGGTGGTTAGCCCCGGCAGTTTGCGTGGCCGGCTGATTCGCCGGCTGGCCGTGCTGTTCACGGTGATCCTTCTGGTCAGCAGCCTGACCGCCTACTGGAGCGCCCGGCACGCCGCCGATACGGCCTATGACCGCACCCTGCTGGCATCGGCACGGGCGATCTCCGACGGGCTCTACGCCGTCGAGGGCATGCTCAGCGCCAACGTACCCTATATCGCCCTGGACACCTTCGCCTACGACAGCGCCGGGCGTATCTACTACCAGGTGCTCGGGCCCAAGGGTGAACTGGTTTCGGGTTACGAAGACCTGCCAGCGGCGCCCCCAGACACGCCGCGAACCAACGATTACCCGGCACTGGCCAAATTCTACGACGGCGACTACCGCGGCCAGGGGGTGCGGGTGGTGAGCTTTCTGCAGCCGGTCAGCGAGCCCGGTTACAGCGGGGTCGCCGAGATCCGCGTGGCTGAAACTCAGGGCGCCCGGGAGCGCATGACCCGCGACCTGCTGTTGGGCACGCTGTGGCGGATGGGCTTGCTGTCGCTCAGCGCGCTGCTGCTGGTCTGGTTGGCGGTGAGCGCCGGGTTGCGCCCGCTCGAAAGCCTGCGCAGGACGGTCGCCGCACGCAGCAGCGACGACCTGCGGCCACTGCCGGACGAGGACATGCCCAGGGAGCTGCGACCGCTGGTAAACGCCCTGAATCAGTTCAACGACCGCCTGCGCGGCCTGTTCGAGCGACAATCGCAGTTCATCGCCGATGCCTCCCATGAGCTGCGCACGCCCCTGGCGGCGCTCAAGGCCCGGGTCGAGCTGGGCTTGCGCGATGAGGATCCGCGTATCTGGCACGCGACGCTGGAAGACGCCGCCCTCAATGCCGATCGCCTGACCCACCTGGCCAACCAGTTGCTGTCACTGGCGCGGATCGAAAGCGGCGCGCGGGCGATCGCCGAGGGCGGCGCATTACGCCTGGATCTCAGCCAGCTGGCTCGCGAACTGGGTATGGCGTTGGCGCCCCTGGCCCATTCGCGCGGCGTCGCCCTGGCGCTGGAGGCCGAGCAGCCGGTGTGGATTCGCGGCGAGCCGACGCTGCTCAACGAGCTGTTGTGCAATCTGGTCGACAACGCCATGGCCTATACCGAAGCCGGCGGCAACGTCATCCTGCGGGTGCAGGAGCCGGGCGTGCTGGAGGTCGAGGATGATGGGCCGGGCATTCCCGAGGAGGATCGGGAGCGGGTATTCGAGCGTTTCTACCGACGCCAGGCCCAGGGGCTGGGCGCTGGCCTGGGGCTGGCCATCGTCGGTGAGATCTGCCGCGCCCACCGGGCCGATATCAGCCTGCATCAGGCCAGCCCCCATGGGCTGCTGGTGCGCGTGGTATTTCGCGGCGAGGCCGGTTGACCGCGGGGCGAGGCAGGCCTCGCCCCGCTGCGATCACTGCAGCATGGTCATGGCAGCGTCCATGGCCGCCGACAGATCTTCGTCGGCATGGATATCCAGGTCCGGCTTGATGCCGAGCTTGGCGAACGCCGGGATCTGGCTCCAGTCCAGCTGGGTGTAAGGGTGCGGGGTGCCGAGATGGCTCTGCAGCGTGGCGACCTGGACGATGTCCACATAATCGACCTTGCCACCGTCGCGGCTGAAGTTCAGGTACTGGCTCGGGATGCAGGCGATCATTTCCGGGAATTCCCAGGTGCGCAGGATCTTGTCGCCGATGATCGGGTGGATCTGCTCGATCACGTGGTTGAGGCTGATCGAGTCGGCCAGCAGCTCGCTGTGCTCTTCGGCGTAGGTGAGAATCGGCAACACGCCAATCTGGTGCACCAGGCCGGCGAGGGTGGCCTGATCCGGCATCAGGCGGGTGTAGTGGCGGCACAGCACGTGGCAGATACCGGCGATCTCGGTGCTCTTGGTCCACACTTCGCGCATCTTGCGGTCGACCACATCGGTGGTCGCCTGGAACATCTGCTCCATGGCCAGGCCGGTGGCCAGGTTGCAGGTGTAGTTGATGCCCAGGCGGCCGATGGCCATCTGCAGATCGGTGATTTCCCGGTTGGTGCGCAGCAGCGGGCTGTTCACCACCTTGATGATGCGCGCGGTGAGCGCTGCATCGTTGCCGATCACCTTGGTCATCTCGGGAATGCCGACGTTGGGATCCTCCGCCGCTTCGCGAACCTTCAGGGCGACCTCGGGCAGGGTAGGCAGCACCAGTTCATCGTGGTCGATGGCCCTGGTCAGATCCAGCAGGACTTTTTCGGCGAGTTTGCTCATGAAATTCTCGTTATTGGCGGAGTGAGGGCAGACGCTACGCAGTGTACGTCAGCGCTGGATTTCGCGGTTGCTGTCCAGCGCGTACGGCAGCTCGAGCAGGTCGAGCGGTAGACCTTCGAGGCTGCCCAGGTGAACGCGGCCATCGAGCGCGGCATCTTCCTGCACGACCGCCAGCAGCTCGACACCCTCGGCACTCGCGGCGGCCAGCACCACTTCGCCCACCGCGCTGCGGTGCACGGGGGAGAACAGTTCGGTACCAGGCACGGGCGGTTGCTCGCCGGCCATGCGCAGGCGATACAGGCGGCGCTTGAGCTTGCCCAGGTACTGCATGCGGGCGACGATTTCCTGGCCGGTGTAGCAGCCCTTCTTGAAGCTCACACCGCCCACGGCCTGCAGGTTGATCATCTGCGGGATGAACAGCTCGCGGGTCGTGCCGGTCACCTGGCCAATGCCCGCACGGATCTGTGCGAGCAACCAGTCATTGAGGCTGGCTTCGGCGAGCTGCTCGCTCAGGCGTGCGCGCAGGGTTTCGGCCTGCTCGGCCGGGGCCCATAACTCGGCGCGGCCGTCGCTGAGGCGAATGGCGAGCAGCGAGTCCGTACTGGTCACGCTGTCGGCCTGGGTGGCGAGATCCAGTCCCAGGGCCTGCAGGACGGCATCCGCGCCACCCAGGCCGAAGCGAACCCAGGCGGCGCTTTCATCGCCCAGCTTGGCCTTGGAGAACACCGCATATTTCTGCAGTTCGGCGAGCTGCGGTGCCAGCAGCTCCTGGCTCATGGCCAGGAGAAAACCGTCGGCTACGCTGACGATACGAAAGCTCGACAGCATACGGCCCTTTGGCGTGCAGCGAGCGCCCAGGCTCGAGCCGCTGGTGCCGAGGTAGTTGATGTTGCAGGTGATCTGGCCCTGCAGGAACTTGCCTGCATCGGGGCCGCGCACGGCAAGGATGCCTTCGTGGGTGAGCGGGCAAAAGAAAGCGCTGTCGGCCATGGTCGAGACAATCGTGGGCAAAGAATGAGGCTGCCATGATAAGAGCAGCGGCAAGCGTCTAGCTACAGGCAAAAGCGCCGCCTGGCGTTTCGGCTGGCGACGCTGATGCAAGCGGCCGCTGTTGGTATACTGCCGGCCTTTTTCCGAGGAGCACTGCCATGGTCGACGCCACTGAACTCAATCGCCTCTTCTGGCACAGCCGGCGTGGCATGCTGGAACTGGACGTGTTGCTGGTGCCTTTCGTGCAGGAGGTCTACCCCTCGCTCGACGAGGACGATCGTGCCCGTTACCGCAAGCTGCTCGAGTGCGAGGATCAGGACATGTTCGGCTGGTTCATGCAGCGTGGCGAGCCGGAGGATGCCGATCTGCGTCACATCGTTCGCATGATCCTGGATCGTGTCCAGCCCAAGTAAACGCTTCGAGTGCCACTGGCGGCCGTCACGGCGGTTGCTGGAGATCTACCTGTGCGCCCAGGCCCTGGCGCTGCTGACGTTACTGCTCGTCGAGATTGGCTTCTGGGCGCGCCTGCTCGGCCTGCTGGCTTGCGGCTGCCATGCCGCCTGGGTATTGCCCAGGCATGTGTTGCTGACCCATCCGGCCGTTTTCAACCGTTTACGGCACGACGACGACGGTTGGCAGGTGCAGCGCGGCGGCGGGCCGTGGCAGCCCGTGACCCTGCAGGCGGACAGCATGGCGCTGCCCTGGCTGGTCATCGTGCGCTTCCGTCTGCCGGGGCGCCCGTTCACCTACAGCCTGTGCATCCCTGCCGACGCCATGTCGGCGGACATGCATCGACGCCTGCGGGTGCGCCTGAAATTCAGTCGTCAGCGTTGGCGGGTTGCAGAATAGTGTCACGCGCCTCGGCTAGCAGCTCCGGGTAATCCAGGGTGTAGTGCAGGCCCCGCGACTCCTTGCGCGCCATGGCCGACAGGATCATCAGCTCGGCTACCTGGGCCAGGTTACGCAGCTCGATCAGGTCGCGGCTGACCTTGTAGTTGCTGTAGAACTCGTCGATTTCATCGAGCAGAAGGCGCACGCGGTGCTGGGCGCGTTGCAGGCGTTTGGTGGTGCGCACGATGCCCACGTAATCCCACATGAAGCGCCGCAGCTCATCCCAGTTGTGCGCGATGATCACGTCCTCGTCCGAGTCGGTGACCTGGCTGGCGTCCCAGGAGGGCAGGTCGGCGGGCATCGCCACCTGGTCCAGGTTGGCGACGATGTCGGCCGCGGCCGAGCGTGCATAGACGAAGCACTCGAGCAATGAATTGCTGGCCATGCGGTTGGCGCCGTGCAGGCCGGTGAAGCTGGTTTCGCCAATGGCGTACAGACCTGCCACGTCGCTGCGCCCGGCCTGATCGACGAGCACGCCGCCACAGGTGTAGTGGGCCGCGGGTACCACCGGAATGGCCTGACGGGTGATGTCGATGCCGAATTCCAGGCAGCGCCGGTAAACGGTCGGGAAGTGGTTTTTGACGAAGTCCGCCGGCTTGTGGCTGATATCCAGGTAGACGCAGTCGATGCCCAGGCGCTTCATCTCATGGTCGATGGCGCGGGCCACGATGTCCCGTGGTGCCAGTTCCTCGCGGGGGTCGAAGCGCGGCATGAAGCGTTCGCCGTTGGGCAGGCGCAGCAATGCGCCTTCACCGCGCAGGGCCTCGGTAACCAGGAAGCTCTTGGCCTGGGGATGATAGAGGCAGGTGGGGTGGAACTGATTGAATTCCAGGTTGCCGACCCGGCAGCCGGCGCGCCAGGCCATGGCGATGCCGTCGCCGCAGGCACCGTCCGGGTTGCTGGTATAGAGGTAGACCTTGGCCGCACCGCCGGTGGCGAGGATGACGAAGCGCGCGTGATGAGTGTCCACCTCGCCGCTGAGCCGGTTCAGCACGTAGGCGCCCAGGCAGCGCTGGCCGTCTCGACCCAGTTTGCGTTCGGTGATCAGATCCACGGCGACCCGCTGCTCGAGCAGTTCCACGTTGCGGCGCTGGCGTGTGCGCTCGAGCAGTGTGTTGAAGATGGCTGCGCCGGTCGCATCGGCAGCGTGGATGATGCGCCGGTGGCTGTGGCCGCCCTCGCGGGTCAGGTGAAATTCGAAGCCGCCGTCCTCGCGATCGTGCTCGTCGTCGCGGGTGAAGGGCACGCCCTGTTCGATCAGCCACTCGATGGCTTCGCGGCTGTGCTCCACGGTGAAGCGCACGGCATCTTCGCGGCACAGGCCGGCACCGGCGTCGAGGGTGTCGTTGACATGGGAATCGATGGTGTCGCCGTGATCCAGCACCGCGGCGACGCCGCCCTGGGCCCAGTAGGTCGAGCCATTGGTCAACTCGCCCTTGCTCAGCACGGCGATGCTCAGGTTGTCGGGAAGCGTGAGCGCCAGGGTAAGGCCGGCGGCCCCGCTGCCGATGACCAGAACGTCGTGCTGAAAGTGTTGGCTCATTGTTATGGGTCCGCTGGATGGCGTGCAACTGAGAGGATGCGCCTGTCGAGCACTGCGAATGCTCTCTGTCGGCACGGCCTTTTGTATCCGGAGATCACTCGATGGTCGCTATGAGCCTGCGGTGGGGCTTGGGAGGCCATGTCGGCGGCTCGGTGGCCCCTAGTATATAGAGGGGGGCAACGGCACAATAGCCGACCTGGTAGGTTGTCCGGCGCAGAACGTGTATCGTGTTGGGATGGCGATATGCCTGCGCGGCTGGCCGCCATGCTGGAGCTGCATCTCATCCGCTGAAACCTGTCTGAACTTTGTCATGGGGCAGGGTTCTATAGCGGAGTCGCCCCGGAGAGGGAATGTGTCTGGCGAGTTGGTGAGCGGAGTGGTCGTGCCATTCGACTCGACCCGTCAGGTGATCTAAAGACAATTCGCGCAGCAGGCAGTGGCCCTGGTGCGTGGTTTCGTGCAAAACCAAAAAATGTTTTGTGGGAAGCTTGTTCGTAGGGGGAGAACTTTTGCATATGACTCGAGTCTATTTCGGCAGATCGATCTTCTGGCAGGCGCAGACCTCCTACGGGCTCAACGAGGAGTATTCATGCTAACCCAGGAAGAAGATCAGCAGCTGGTCGAGCGCGTGCAGCGTGGTGACAAGCGAGCATTTGATCTGTTGGTGCTGAAGTATCAGCACAAGATTCTCGGGTTGATCGTGCGATTCGTGCACGACACCCATGAAGCTCAGGATGTCGCCCAGGAAGCTTTTGTAAAAGCTTACCGGGCACTGGGAAACTTTCGCGGCGACAGCGCGTTCTATACATGGCTGTACCGCATCGCCATCAACACGGCGAAGAATCATCTCGTTTCTCGCGGCCGCCGGCCGCCGGACAACGATGTAAGTGCAGAGGATGCCGAGTTCTACGATGGCGACCACGCCCTCAAGGATATCGAATCTCCCGAGCGAGCCCTGTTGAGGGATGAAATCGAAGCCACCGTGCATCGGAGCATCCAGCAACTGCCAGAAGATTTACGAACGGCGCTAACGTTACGTGAATTTGATGGTCTTAGTTATGAAGACATTGCGAGCGTCATGCAGTGTCCAGTTGGTACCGTGCGTTCGCGAATCTTTCGGGCGCGTGAAGCCATCGACAAGTCCCTGCAACCTCTGTTGCAGGAAGCCTGAGACAGCGGCGACAGCCAAGAGAGGAACCGCTATGAGTCGTGAAGCCCTGCAGGAATCGCTGTCCGCGGTGATGGATAACGAAGCGGATGAACTTGAACTTCGGCGTGTGCTCGGTGCGAGCGACGATGCCGATCTGCGTGCCACCTGGTCGCGTTACCAGGTAGCCCGTGCCGCGATGCACAAGGACCTGCTCGTGCCAAAACTGGACATCGCTGCAGCCGTTTCCGCGGCTCTGGAAAACGATGCCACTCCAGTTGTGCAGGAGAAGGTCGTGCGTGGTCCGTGGCGCAGCCTGGGGCGCGTAGCCGTTGCTGCGACCGTGACGGTCGCCGTACTGGCCGGCGTGCGCTTCTACAATCAGGATGACGTTTCTGGTGCCCAGTTGGCGCAGCAGGATCAGCCTTCCATCGCCCTGCCGCAAGCTCAGGGGCCGGCCATTCTGGCAGGCTTCAAGACTTCGGACGAGCAGCCGGCTGTAGAGACCGTGTCTGCCGAAGGTGAAGGCTGGCATGAACAGCGTCTGCCTGAGTACCTGCGTCAGCATGGTCAGCAATCCGCCCCTGGCACTGCTGAAAATGCACTGCCGTTCGCACGGTCTGCGAGTGTAGAAGAGCGTTAAGAACGACGCGTATGCGCTCCATTCTCGTCACGTCCCTGATGCTCGGTGGTATTTTGGCAACCCCTGCCATGGCCGCCGATGCACAGGGATGGTTGCAACGGCTGAGTCAGGCCGAAAGCAAGCAAAGCTTCCAAGGCACCTTCGTTTACGAACGCAACGGCAATCTCTCCACTCACAGCATCTGGCGTCAGGTCGAGCCGGGTGGAACTGTGCGCGAGCGATTATTGCAACTCGATGGGACGCCCCAGGAAATGCTGCGGGTGAATGGTCAGGCGCAATGCGTCAACGGCCCGATTGCCTCTGCCGTCGTCGATGAGCAGGCCTGGCCCGCCCATGGTCTCGATGCCAAGCAGATCGAGCAATGGTACGAGCTGAGCTTGCGTGGCGAGTCCCGGGTGGCCGGGCGCTCGGCCGTGGTGCTCGGCTTGGTTCCGCGTGATCAGCATCGTTACGGCGTTCAGCTGTACGTGGACAAGGAAACCGGCCTGCCGCTCAAGTCGCTGTTGGTCAATGACCGCGGTGAACTGCTCGAGCGATTCCAGTTCACCCAGCTCGATACGGCGGCTATGCAGCCAACTGCCGTATTGCAGCCTTCTACCCACTGCACGCCGGTGCGCGTCGTCAAGGCGCGTACGCCGTCTGCAGAATCCTGGCGCTCCGAATGGTTGCCGCCTGGCTTCAATCTCAGCGCGGTAACCCGTCAGCGCAGCCCGTTATCCACCGATAGCGTCGATTGTCTGGTTTATGATGACGGACTGGCGCGCTTTTCCGTCTTTCTCGAGCCCCTGCACGATGCTGCCGTAGCCGATGCGCGCAACCAGCTTGGGCCTACCGTGGCAGTGTCCCGGCGCCTGACAACGGACGATGGAGATGTCATGGTAACGGTGGTGGGCGAAATTCCGCTGGGAACGGCGGAGCGTGTCGCCATGTCGATGCGTGCGGACGACGTGCATGCCACGCCGTAACGGTCGACGATAACGATCAAGGCCGATGTGCCGCCTGTTTGTTGTACCACTGGCCCCACAGGGGCCTCGTTTGTTCTGGATGGGGAAGAAACTGCAATGTCGATGCCTAGCCTGAAAAATTATGCGGCCGCGTTGTTCGCGGTGTTTCTGATGGGGCAACCCGTGGCGGCGCATGCACAGCTGCCGGACTTCACCCCCCTGGTCGAGGCGGCCTCACCTGCCGTGGTCAATATCAGCACCCGGCAGAAGGTGCCGAATGCCGTCGCCAGCAATGGCGGGCTCGCCGTTCCGGACCTGGAAGGCCTGCCGCCGATGTTCCGCGAATTCTTCGAGCGCAGCATTCCCCAGCAGCCTCGCGCGCCAGGTGGTGGTCGCCAGCGTGAAGCGCAGTCGCTCGGCTCGGGCTTCATCATCTCCAAGGATGGTTACATTCTGACCAACAACCATGTGGTCGCCGATGCCGATGAAATCATCGTGCGGCTGTCCGACCGCAGCGAGCTGGAAGCCAAGCTGATCGGTACCGACCCGCGCAGCGACGTGGCGCTGCTCAAGGTCGAGGCGGATGACCTGCCCACCGTGAAGCTGGGCAATTCCGACAACCTCAAGGTCGGTGAGTGGGTGCTGGCCATCGGCTCGCCGTTCGGTTTCGATCACTCGGTCACCGCCGGTATCGTCAGTGCCAAGGGGCGCAGCCTGCCGAACGAGAGCTACGTGCCGTTCATCCAGACCGACGTGGCGATCAACCCGGGTAACTCCGGCGGCCCGCTGTTCAACCTGGATGGCGAAGTGGTCGGTATCAACTCGCAGATCTTCACCCGCTCCGGCGGCTTCATGGGCCTGTCCTTTGCCATTCCCATGAGCGTGGCGATGGATGTGGCCGACCAGCTCAAGGCCAGCGGCAAGGTCAGCCGCGGCTGGCTGGGTGTGGTGATCCAGGAAGTGAACAAGGATCTCGCCGAGTCGTTTGGCCTGGAGAGACCCGCCGGCGCCCTGGTCGCTCAGGTGCTTGAAGACGGCCCGGCTGCCAAGGGCGGGCTGCAGGTCGGTGACGTGATCCTCAGCCTGGATGGCAAGCCGATCATCATGTCTGCCGACCTGCCTCATCTGGTTGGTGCCTTGAAGCCGGGCACCAAGGCCAACCTGGAAATCGTCCGTGAGGGCGCACGCCGGAATCTGAAGCTGGCAGTGGGCACCATGCCGGCGGATGACGCCGACGAAGCGACCCCGGGTGCCACGCCAGGCGCCGAGCGCAGCAGCAACCGTCTGGGCGTCAGCGTTGCCGAACTGACCGACGAGCAGAAAAAGGCCCTGGACCTGCGCGGTGGCGTGGTGATTCGCGAAGTTCAGGATGGTCCGGCCGCACTGATCGGCCTGCGTCCTGGCGACGTGATCACCCACCTGAACAATCAGGCGATCAGCTCGGCGAAGAACTTCACCGAAGTGGCGCAATCGCTGCCGAAGAATCGTTCGGTGTCGATGCGCGTGCTGCGTCAGGGCCGCGCCAGCTTCATTACTTTCAAGTTGGCCGAGTAGGCTTGGCCGAATAGCAGAGAAGGGCGACGAAAGTCGCCCTTTTTTATGGCCGCCTGATGACCTCAGCTGGCCGGCCATGCCCTGAGAAATACCGGCCGCTCGAGGCAGGCGAGGCAAGCGGGTCTCAATTACTGCGCTGTCACGCTTGTCCTGACGTGACGTGGGGGCAACCACTCGGGTAAACTTTGCGGCTATTTTCGGCAGGCATTCGCCTGCGACCTTTTTCGAGTGTTGTCCTGTGAGTGACCTGAGTCATATCCGCAATTTTTCCATCATTGCCCACATTGACCACGGCAAGTCGACGCTGGCTGACCGTTTCATCCAGATGTGCGGCGGCCTGACCGCGCGCGAGATGGAGGCTCAGGTTCTCGATTCCATGGATCTGGAGCGCGAGCGCGGCATCACCATCAAGGCCCATAGCGTCACGCTCTATTACAAGGCGAAAGATGGCATCACCTATCAGCTGAACTTCATCGACACGCCGGGGCACGTCGACTTCACCTATGAGGTGAGCCGCTCGCTGGCCGCCTGTGAAGGTGCGTTGCTGGTCGTCGATGCGGGGCAGGGCGTGGAGGCGCAGTCGGTCGCCAACTGCTATACCGCCATCGAGCAGGGCCTGGAGGTCATGCCGGTGCTGAACAAGATGGACCTGCCGCAGGCCGATCCGGATCGCGTCAAGGACGAGATCGAGAAGATCATCGGTATCGATGCCAGCGACGCCGTGGCCTGCAGCGCCAAGAGCGGCATGGGCGTCGACGAGGTGCTCGAGCGCCTGGTGCAGGCCATTCCGGCGCCGACCGGTGAGGTCGAGGCGCCCCTGCAGGCGCTGATCATCGACTCCTGGTTCGACAACTACCTGGGCGTCGTGTCCCTGGTGCGCGTGCGCCACGGCCGCGTCAAGAAGGGCGACAAGATTCTGGTCAAGTCCACCGGCAAGGTGCACCTGGTCGACAGCGTCGGGGTGTTCAATCCCAAGCACACCGCCACTGCCGACCTCAAGGCCGGCGAAGTGGGCTTCATCATAGCCAGCATCAAGGACATCCACGGTGCGCCGGTGGGCGACACCCTGACCTTGAGCTCCACACCCGACGTGGAAATGCTACCCGGCTTCAAGCGCATCCAGCCGCAGGTCTACGCCGGCCTGTTCCCGGTCAGCTCCGACGACTTCGAGGACTTCCGCGACGCCCTGCAGAAGCTGACCCTCAATGATTCGTCCCTGCAGTATCTGCCGGAAAGCTCCGACGCCCTGGGCTTCGGCTTCCGTTGCGGCTTCCTGGGCATGCTGCACATGGAAATCATCCAGGAGCGCCTGGAGCGCGAATACGACCTGGACCTGATCACCACGGCGCCGAGCGTTATTTTCGAGGTGGTACTCAAGACCGGTGAAACCATTTACGTGGACAACCCGTCGAAGCTGCCGGATGTGTCCTCGGTCGAAGATTTCCGTGAGCCGATCGTACAAGCCACGATTCTGGTTCCGCAGGAACATCTGGGCAACGTCATTACCCTGTGCATCGAAAAGCGCGGCGTGCAGCGTGACATGCAGTTCCTCGGCACTCAGGTTCAGGTTCGCTACGACCTGCCGATGAACGAAGTGGTGCTCGACTTCTTCGACCGCCTGAAATCCACCAGCCGTGGTTATGCCTCGCTGGATTACCATTTCGACCGTTACCAGTCGGCCAACCTGGTCAAGCTGGACGTGTTGATCAACGGCGACAAGGTCGATGCGCTGGCGCTGATCGTGCACCGTGACAACGCCCACTACAAAGGGCGCCAGTTGACCGAGAAGATGAAGGACCTGATTCCTCGGCAGATGTTCGACGTGGCGATCCAGGCGGCCATCGGCGGCCAGATCGTGGCGCGGACCACTGTCAAGGCATTGAGAAAGAACGTTCTGGCCAAGTGCTACGGCGGTGACGTGAGCCGTAAGCGCAAACTGCTGGAGAAGCAGAAGGCCGGTAAGAAGCGCATGAAGCAGGTGGGGAACGTGGAGATTCCACAGGAAGCCTTCCTTGCTGTACTCAAGTTGGATAGCTGAGGCCTATGTCATTCAATTTCCCGCTGTTGCTGGTCATTGCCGTCGCCGTGTGCGGCGCCCTGGCCTTGTTCGATCTGGTATTCCTGGCGCCGCGGCGTCGTGCAGCGATCGCCAGTTACCAGGGCAAGGTCGAGCAAGTCGACGACGCAGTGGTCGAGAAGCTCAACAAGGAACCCTTGCTGGTTGAATACGGCAAGTCGTTCTTTCCGGTGCTGGCCATCGTCCTGGTGCTGCGCTCCTTTCTGGTCGAGCCATTCCAGATTCCGTCCGGCTCGATGATCCCGACCCTGGAAGTAGGCGATTTCATCCTGGTCAACAAGTTTGCCTACGGCATCCGCCTGCCGGTGCTGGACACCAAGGTGATCGAAGTCGGCGACCCGCAGCGCGGCGACGTCATGGTGTTCCGCTACCCGAGCGATCCCAACGTCAACTACATCAAGCGCGTCATCGGCCTGCCGGGCGACCACGTTCGCTACAGCAGCGACAAGCGCCTGTTCGTCAACGGCAAGCCGGTTGCCGAGCAGTTGATCGGCGAGGAGCCGGGCAGCCTGGGCAGCGCCACGCTGTACAGCGAGCGCCTGGGCGATGTCGAGCACCGCATCCGCAAGGAAATGACCCGTTATCGCGCCGAGCCCGGCAAGGAGTGGACCATCCCTGATGGGCACTACTTCATGATGGGCGACAACCGCGACAACTCCAACGACAGCCGTTACTGGAACGACCCGAATATCCCCAAAGACGTGCTGGGCATGGTTCCGGATCGCAACATCGTCGGCAAGGCATTCGCCATCTGGATGAGCTGGCCGGATCCGAAGTTCAAGACCCTGCCGAACTTCTCCCGTGTCGGGCTGATTCATTGATCTGATGAAAATTTGCGGCGCCGTTCAATACGGCGCTGCCAGCTATCTATAGTCTTGTGATGCGCCCGGTGCGCATCGGACTATCTGGATATTTTTGGGGATGAACATGAAATTCGCACGCTCGCAGCAGGGCTTGTCGATCGTCAGCTGGCTGGTGGTACTGGCTGTTGTGGCGTTTCTGGCCAGCACGGCGTTCAAGGTGGTGCCGCATTACCTCGATTACATGTCGATGGAAAAGATCATCACCTCGGTGGAGACCGACCGCGTGGATAGCGTCAAAACCGTGGGCGATTTCTACAGTCACGTCAGCCGTGGCATGACGGTCAACAGCATCCGCGACCTGAACATGCAGGACGTGCTGAAAGTGACCCAGGATGGCAACGAATTTCTTGCCCACCTCAAGTATGAAAAACGTGAGCACCTGATCGAGAACATCGATCTGGTGGTTAATTTCGATAAAGAATTTCGTGTGCGTATGCCGTGAGTGTTTCGTTGACCCGCCTCGAGCGCCAGCTCGGGCACAGTTTCGAGGACCAGGATCTGATGATCCTGGCCCTGACCCATCGCAGTTTTGCCGGCCGCAACAATGAGCGGCTGGAGTTCCTCGGTGATGCCATCCTCAATTTCGTCGCCGGCGAGGCGCTCTACGAGCGCTTCCCCCAGGCCCGCGAAGGCCAGCTGTCGCGGCTGCGTGCGCGCTTGGTGAAGGGCGAGACCCTGGCCGTGCTGGCCCGCGGTTTCGACCTGGGCGAGTACCTGCGCCTGGGCTCCGGCGAACTGAAGAGTGGTGGCTTTCGCCGCGACTCGATCCTTGCCGACGCCCTCGAGGCGCTGATCGGCGCCATCTACCTGGATGCCGGCATGCAGGTCGCCCGCGAACGCGTGCTGGCCTGGCTGACCAACGAACTGGACGGCCTGACCCTGGTCGACACCAACAAGGATCCCAAGACCCGCCTGCAGGAATTCCTGCAATCGCGCGCCTGCGAGCTGCCGCGTTACGAAGTGGTCGACATCCAGGGCGAACCCCATTGCCGGACATTCGTGGTCGAATGTCAGGTCAATCTACTCAATGACAAGACCCTGGGCCAAGGCGCCAGCCGCCGGATCGCCGAACAGGTCGCGGCTACTGCCGCGCTGATCGCCCTGGGTGTGGAGAACGGCAATGACTGATTCGCCCGTAACGCGCTGTGGCTATGTCGCCATCGTTGGCCGGCCCAACGTGGGCAAATCGACGCTGCTCAATCACATCCTCGGCCAGAAGCTGGCGATCACCTCGCGCAAGCCGCAGACCACTCGCCACAACATGCTCGGCATCAAGACCGAGGGCGAGGTGCAGGCCATCTATGTCGATACCCCCGGCCTGCACAAGAACAACGACAAGGCGATCAACCGCTACATGAACAAGAACGCCGCGTCGGCCCTCAAGGACGTCGACGTGGTGATCTTCGTGGTCGATCGCACCCGCTGGACCGACGAGGACCAGATGGTCCTCGAGCGCGTCCAGTACGTCGAAGGCCCGGTGATCCTGGCGGTCAACAAGACCGATCGCCTGGAAGACAAGGCCGACCTGATGCCGCACCTGCAGTGGCTGGCAGAGCAGTTGCCCAATGCCGAGATCGTGCCGGTTTCGGCGCAGCACGGCCACAACCTCGACGCGCTGGAAAAGCTGGTGGGCGAACGCCTGCCCGAGGGCCTGCACTTTTTCCCCGAAGACCAGATCACCGACCGCTCCGGGCGCTTCTTCGCCGCCGAGCTGGTGCGCGAGAAGATCATGCGTCAGCTCGGTGCCGAGCTGCCGTACCAGATCACCGTGGAGATCGAGGAGTTCAAGCGCGAAGGACGGATCATGCACATCCATGCGCTGATCCTGGTCGAACGCGACGGGCAGAAGAAGATCATCATCGGCGAGAAGGGCGAGCGCCTCAAACGCATTGGCCAGGAAGCGCGCAAGGACATGGAGTCGATGTTCGACACCAAGGTCATGCTCAACCTGTGGGTCAAGGTGAAGAGTGGCTGGTCCGACGACGAGCGCGCCCTGCGTTCGCTCGGTTACGACGATATCTGACCCCGGCATCCGCCGCGCCGCGGCTGGCTAACCCAGCGAGTTTATCCCCATGCTTGCGCCCAGCCAGCCCGCCTATGTCCTGCACAGCCGCGCCTACCGCGAAAGCAGTGCGCTGGTGGATTTCCTCACCCCGCAAGGCCGCTTGCGCGCCGTGCTGCGTGGCGCGCGGGGCAAGGCCGGCAGCCTGGCCCGGCCGTTCATTCCCCTGGAGCTGGAAACCCGCGGCCGCGGCGAGCTGAAGAACGTCGGCCGCTTGGAAGCTGCCGGCATTCCCAACCTGCTTACCGGCGAGGCGCTGTTCAGCGGCCTGTACCTCAACGAATTGCTGATTCGCGTGCTGCCCGCCGAAGATCCACACCCGGTGATCTTCGAGCATTACGCCATGAGCATCCTGGCGCTGGCTCAGGGTCGGCCACTGGAGCCGATCCTGCGCGCATTCGAATGGCGGCTGCTCGACGAACTCGGCTACGGTTTCGCCCTCGACAGCGATGTGCAGGGCAATGCCGTGGTCAGCGACGGCCTGTACCGGCTGGAGGCCGACAGCGGTTTTCTGCCCATCGGCCATTGGCAGCCGGGCGCGTTTCTCGGTCGTGAGCTGCTGGCCATGGCCGATGCCGACTGGAGCACGCCCGGCGCGCTGGCCGCTGCCAAGCGCCTGATGCGCCAGGCACTCGCCCCTCATCTCGGCGGCCGGCCCCTGGTCAGCCGCGAATTGTTCATGACGCTCAAGGAGCCGACCCGTGACTGAAGCCAACCGTGTTTTGCTGGGTGTGAATATCGATCACGTCGCCACGCTGCGCCAGGCGCGCGGCACCCGCTATCCCGACCCGGTAAAAGCCGCGCTGGATGCCGAAGAGGCGGGTGCCGACGGCATTACCGTACACCTGCGCGAAGATCGCCGGCATATCCAGGAGCGCGACGTGCGCGTGCTCAAGGAGGTCATGCAGACGCGCATGAACTTCGAGATGGGGGTGACCGATTTCATGCTCGCCTTCGCCGAGGCGATACGCCCCGAGCACGTGTGCCTGGTGCCGGAAACCCGCCAGGAGCTGACCACCGAAGGCGGCCTGGACGTGGCGGGTCAGGAGGCGCGGATTGCCGCAGCGGTAACGCGCCTGGCGGCCGCTGGCAGCGAGGTGTCGTTGTTCATCGATGCCGACCCGCGGCAGATCGAGGCGAGCAAGCGCGTCGGCGCGCCGGCCATCGAGCTGCATACCGGGCGTTATGCCGATGCCCATACGCCGCAAGAGGCAGTTGCCGAGCTGCAGCGTATTCGTGAGGGTGTCGCCCTGGGCGTTTCCCTGGGGCTGATCGTCAACGCCGGCCACGGCCTGCATTACCACAACGTCGAGCCGGTGGCAGCGATCCCGGGCATCAACGAGCTGAACATCGGCCATGCGCTGGTCAGCCACGCGCTGTTCGTCGGCTTCAAGGAGGCCGTGCGGGAGATGAAGCAGCTGATCGCAGGCGCCGCGGCACGCTAACGCATTGCGCCGTAGGCCACCGCCACTTGCGCCGCCAGTGCTTCGGCGGCTGCGCCACGGTTGCTGCCGCGCAGCAGCTTGATGTGATAGTCGCCCAAGGGTGGCAGACCGTGCTCCTGCTGAGAAAGGCGGCGTAGCGGCGGTTTGACCAGGCTGGCGGGGAAGGCCGCAATGGCCAGATCGGCCAGCAGCGCGGCTTCCTGGCCCGCGCACTGTTCGCTGGAATAGGCGATGCGGTAGTTGCGCCCGAGGCGATCCAGGCCGTCCAGGGCGGCACGGCGCCAGGCACAACCGGTATTGGCCAGGGCAAGCGGTAACGGGTTGCGCCTGACGGCAAGGCCACCTTCGCGACCTGCCCACACCAGTGACTCACTGCAAATGACTTCGCCACGGGTGTCATCGGCGTTGGCGTCGCCGCTATTGAGCAGCGTCAGGTCGAGCTCGCCAGCGTCCAGGCGTTCGATCAGCTCGCAACTGCGACCCACCGAGACATCGACTTGTACGGCCGGGTGGCTGAGGGCGAACTGCGACAGCAGATCCGGCAGCGAGCCGACACCGATGTCGAAGGGAGTACCGAAACGCACGGTACCCGTCAGGTCGGGCACGCGAAAATGGGCCACCGCTTCCTCGTTGAGCTTGAGCAGGCGGCGGGCATAGCCGAGCAGGATCTCGCCATCCGGCGTGAGACGCACCCGGCGGCTCTCGCGTAGAAACAGCGTACGCCCAAGGGTTTCCTCCAGGCGCTTGATCTGCTGGCTGACCGCCGCCGTGGTACGGAACACCTGCGCGGCCGTGCGGGTAAAACTGCCGCTTTCGGCAATGCCGACAAAGGTCTTCAGCACATCGCTTTCCAATAGCGGCAATGCGGCGGGCACGTCTGCTGGCGATGGACTGTTCATTTTTGGTTAATTTTTTTTTAATCGGCTGTTAGGTATTTGTCGATTTAATTAACGATAAGCGCAGCCCAAGCTGTCGGCAAGCACTCATCGATAACCGGTGAGCAAAGGCTGCCGAGGAGCGTTGTCATGAAATCGACTGATCAGCACGCCGCACCCAGCGGGCGCGCCAAGCCGGCTAGGTCGCCGGGTGTCGACCCGCACCAGCTGATGCAGTGGCTGGGCGACTGGTATTTCGCCTGGTGCTGGAGACGCAGGATGCGCCGCCTGTTGATGCTCGATCGCGCCGGGCAGATTCGCCTGGGAAGCGCTCACGGGCGTGTCAGTGCCGGGGCACAGATGCCCCTGGCGGTGATCGCGGCGCGGCAGGCCGAATGGCGCCGCCAGGGTGATGGCGCCGGCTAGGTCTCTGTCACGGCTTGCGTGCTACCAGCACGGCGCGGCGTGGCGCCGGCAGGCCTTCGAGGGTGCGGCGGTGGTCGAGCGGGTCGAGAAACTCGGGCAGCGACTGGTAGCGCATCCAGTCGGTGCTGCGTTGTTCCTCGACCGAGGTGACGCTGACATCCACGCAGCGCACATCAAGGAACCCGGCGCGGCGCAGCCATAGCTCAAGCGCAGGGACCGACGGCAGGAACCAGACGTTGCGCATCTGCGCGTAGCGGTCTTCAGGTACCAGCACCTGTTGAGCGTCACCTTCCACCACCAGGGTTTCCAGCACCAGCTCGCCGCCCTTGCGCAGGCAGTCCTTGAGTTCCAGCAGGTGATCGATGGGGGAGCGGCGGTGGTAGAGCACACCCATGGAAAACACGGTGTCGAAGCCGAGCAGCTTGGCCGGCAGCTCCTCGATACCGAGCGGCAAGTGCCAGGCCGGCATATCGGGCAGGTAGTTCTTCATGGCCAGGAACTGGCAGAGGAACAGCCAGTTCGGGTCGATGCCGACCACACTGCGGGCGCCGGCGCCGAGCATGCGCCACATGTAGTAGCCATTGCCGCAGCCGACGTCGAGCACCCGTCTGCCTTGCAGATCCAGGTGCGGGGCGACCCGCTGCCATTTCCAGTCCGATCGCCATTCGGTGTCCACGTGCACGCCGAACGGATGGAAGGGGCCCTTGCGCCAGGGAATCAGGCCGCGCAGAGCACTGTCCAGCGCCGTTCGGGTGGCCTCATCACAGGGGCCGTCGAGGCGGAAGTCCTCTTGCAGGTCGATCTGCTCGGCATTCAGTGGCGGCAGCGCTTCGACAGCGGCGTACCAGCGCTGCAGGTCGCCATGACCGATGGCCAGCTTGGCGTCGATCTGCGCGGGCAGGTCGGCGCTCCAATCCTGCAGCGGCGTGCCGGCGAGCTCGGCCTGCAGGGCGTCCAGGTCCATGCGGCGCATCATGGCAGGGCCACCAGGGAAGCGAAGTTCAAGCACTGGAACCAGGGCACCACCTTGCTGAAGCCGGCGGCGTGCAGGCGCTCACGGTGCTGTTCGAGGCTGTCGGGGAGCATGACGTTCTCGATGGCGCTGCGCTTCTGGGCGATTTCCAGTTCGCTGTAGCCATTGGCCCGCTTGAAGGCGATATGCAGATCGGTGAGCAGGCTGTGCTGCTGGTCGTCTTCGAAACGCAGCTTTTCCGACAGGATCAAGGCGCCACCCGGCAGCAGCGTGCGGTGAATACGGCTCAGCAACTCCAGGCGATTTTCCGGGGCGATGAACTGCAGGGTGAAGTTCATCGCTACCAGCGAGGCAGGCTGCCAGTCCATGGCGAGGATGTCCGCCTCGATCACCTCGACCGGCAGCAACTCCTGGAACATGGCGTCCTGGGCGTGCAGGTATTCGCGGCAGCGGTCGACCATCGCCGCGGAGTTGTCGACCGCGATCACCCGGCAACCTTCGATCTGCACATGGCGACGCAGCGCCTGGGTAACCGCGCCCAGCGAGCAGCCCAGGTCATACAGCAGGCTGCCGGGCTGGGCGAACTGGCCGGCCAGTACACCGATGTTCTCGACGATGGTGGGGTAGCCCGGCACCGAGCGCTTGATCATGTCCGGGAACACCCGGGCCACGTCCTCGTTGAAGACGAAATCCGGCACCTGATCCAGTGGCTGGGCGAAGAGTTGGTCGGGCTGTCTGTTCACGGTCGGTCTGCATGGCGCTGGAAAGGCGCGCATTTTAGCCAAGTCCGGCGATTAGCCAAACCTCGCCGCACGCCTGATGCGATGGTCGGCCTGCGTGGGGCGCCCTAGCGCACGCGGATCTGGCAGTCGAAGGTGTCGGCCGGCGCGGCGCTGGTGTCCCAGGGCTGGGCGTAGGTCAGCAGCAGTTGGGCCTCGCCTGGCTCGGTGGCCTGGAAGCGCCAGGTGGAGTTGCCGTCGCCGCCGACCAGGTCGGAGTCTTCGGCCGCGCTGTAGACTTCCGGGCCCAGGGCCTTGAGCACTGCGGCCGCGTCTTCCTGCACTGTCCAGCGATAGCCCGTGGTCGGGTTGCTCGGCAGGCTGAGGATCAACTGCTGCCCAGCCTGCAGGGCGATCGGGCACTGGCTCTGTTTCTGCACCTGCAGGCTCTTCGAGGGGCTGGCGCAGGCGCTCAGCAGAACCAGGCCAGCGAGAAGAGGCAGACGATAAGCGTTGATCATGACGGGCTCCAGGCGCAGAAATCGACCGTCAGCATAACGGCAGAACACCAGGGCTGTAACCCGCCCGCGGGCTATTCAGTCGACGATGAACAGGCGGGCGCCACCAGTCGTCGAGCTGCGGTGCGCTTCGGCCCCGTCGGCCACCTGATAGCTCATGCCCGGGGTCATCACGAAACGGCGGCCATCGTCGAGCTCGGTGTGCAGCTCGCCTTCCAGGCACAGCAGGATATGGCCTTTCTTGCACCAGTGGTCGGCCAGATAGCCCGCCGTGTATTCGACCATACGCACGCGCAGCGCACCGAACTGGCAGGTGCGCCAGTAGGCTACACCGGTTTCGCCGGCATGTTCGGTCGGTTCGATCTTGCTCCAATCGGTGACGCCAAAGGGGATATCGCTGATGTTCATCGTATGGCCCTGCAATCAAAGGGGGTTATTAGCGGGCAACGCTGACGCCTTCGAGGTTGGCGAACGAGGTGTCCTTGGCGGTGAGCAGGAAGTCGCGCATGAAGGGCGCGTCGAGCATGTCGGTGCGCACCCCGGCGTAGAGCGTGGCGAACAGGCCCTTGTCGCCCAGGCGCTTGGCCGTCACGTAGCCGCGTGAACTGTACTCGTGCAGTGCCCAGTTGGGCAGGCCGCAGACACCGCGCCCGCTGGCCACCAGTTGCATCATCATCACCGTCAGTTCGGAGGTACGCACCTGGGCCGGCTCGATGTCGGCCGGCTCCAGGAAGCGGGTGAAGATATCCAGGCGATCACGCTCCACCGGATAGGTGATCAGGGTTTCCTTGAGCAGGTCTTCGGGGCGGATATAGGTGCGATTGGCCAGGATGTGCTGGTTGGCTACCGCCAGCATGGCTTCGTAGGTGAACAACGGCACGTAGGTGATGCCGGAGAGCTCCAGCGGGTCGGAGGTCACCACCAGGTCCAGATCGCCACGGGCCAGGGCGGGCAGGGGGGCGAAGGAAAAGCCCGAGGCCAGGTCGAGCTCGACCTCCGGCCAGGCGTCGCGGAACTGATCGATGGTCGGCATCAGCCACTGAAAGCAGCTGTGGCATTCGATGGCCATGTGCAGGCGGCCTGCCGTACCGCCGGCCAGGCGCGACAGATCGCGCTCGGCGCTGCGCAGCAGTGGCAGCACGCTGTCGCACAGTTGCAACAGGCGCAGACCGGCACTGGTGAAACGCACCGGCTTGGTCTTGCGTACGAACAGCTGCATGCCCAGGCGTTCCTCGAGTTCCTTGAACTGATGCGACAACGCCGACTGGGTCAGGTGCAGCCGGTCGGCGGCCTCGACCAGGCTGTCGGTTTCACGCAGAGCGTGAAGGGTCTTCAAATGGCGAATTTCGAGCATCTGGATACCTGCAGGCTATTCAACTGCCCAGGAAATAAGATGAGCAGTATTCATGCGGGGCAGTGTCGCCGATCAGCTGCTCCGCTGTCGAGTCGCGCTCCACGTGCCCGCCCGGCAGGTTTCATCAAACTGTCACCAATCTGTGGCAGCGCGCCATGGTCCATCACTGCGAGACTTGCCTGCTATCCGGCTTATCGTTCGTGGAACCCAAGATGCGCGTGGTTATTTTTCTGGCTGCCTGGCTGTGCAGCCTGCCGTCCCTGGCGGCTGAAACATGCAAGGTCGGCACGGATGTCGAGCGCGTCTCGGTGGGCGAGGTTAGCCTGGCGTATCAGAGCATCGGGCACCGTAATGATCCTGCACTGTTGCTGGTCATGGGCCTGGGCGGGCAACTGATCCACTGGCCCGACGACGTGGTCGAGCAGCTGTGCGAACAGGGCTTTCGGGTAATCCGTTTCGACAACCGTGACGTCGGGCTGAGCCGCTGGAACGCCGAGGCGCCCAGCGCCAACCTGGCCTATGAAGTGCTGCGCTACCGTCTTGGTCTGGCAGTGGGTGCGCCGTACAGCTTGCGCGATATGGCCGGCGATTCGCTGGGGCTGATGGATGCACTGGGCATTGACGAGTTTCACCTGCTGGGTGCCAGCATGGGCGGCATGATCGCCCAGCATATCGCCGACATGGCGCCGCAGCGGGTGCGCAGCCTGACGTTGGTGATGACCAGTTCAGGCGCTCAGGGGCTGCCGGCACCGAGTCCGGCGCTGTTGCACCTGTTGGCACGCCGCGAGGCACCGAGCCGGGAGGTGGCCCTGGAACAACAGGCCGATCTGCTGGCCGCCCTGGGCAGTCCCAGTGTGGTAGATGATCGTGCGGCGCTGCTGCAGCAGGCCGAAATCGCCTACGACCGGGCCTTCAGCCCGGCGGGGGTGGAGCGGCAATTACTGGCGATTCTTGCCGAAGGCAGCCGGGTCGACCTGCTCAATCGTCTGCAGGTGCCGACGCTGGTGGTGCATGGCACCGCCGACCCGTTGCTGCCGGTGATGCACGGCGTGCATGTCGCCGCGCATATCCGGGGCAGTGAGCTGCGCCTGATTCCAGGGTTGGCCCACCGCTTTCAGGAGCGCTTCAAGGCGCCGTTGCTTGCCGCGGTACTGCCACATCTGCAAGCGCATCGCCAGGATGTGCAGCTGGTACAGATGTAAGCAATGCAGGCGCCTCGGGGGCCAGGTAGGCTTCCAGTCGGCTGCGCTCGGCGCCAGTCAGGAACAGCCCCAACTTGCTGCGGCGCCAGAGGATGTCGTCCGCCTCGGTGGCCCATTCCTGCTCGCGCAGGTAGTCCACCTCGCGGGCGTACAGACCATGGCCGAAGTGCTCGCCCAGGTCGGCTTCGCTCTGCACGTTGTCGAGCAGCTGCCAGGTACGGCTGCCATAGGTGATTGCCCAGCGCTTTGCTAGCTCGGTAGTCAGCCAGCCGTGGCGGGCGCGCAGCGCCTCTACCAGGCTTTCGCGGCTCTGCATGTTCTCGCCGCCCGGCAGTGGTGCCTCGGCCGTCCAGCGCGCCTGCATGTTCGGGAAGAACGGCGCCAGCTGGGCCAGCGCCGACTCCGCCAGCTTGCGGTAGGTGGTCAGCTTGCCGCCGAATACCGACAGCAGCGGCGGCTCATTGCCCTGGGCGGACAGCGACAGGGTGTAGTCGCGGGTGATGGCCGAGGGCTCGTCGGACTCGTCATCGCACAGCGGCCGTACGCCAGCGTAGCTATGCAGGATGTCCTCGCGGCTGAGCGACTTGCGGAAGTGGTCGTTGACCACCTTGAGCAGGTAGCCGGTTTCTTCCTCGCTGATGCTCACGGCGGCCGGGTCGCCCTGGTATTCGCGGTCCGTGGTGCCGATCAGGGTGAAGCGATCCAGGTAGGGAATGGCGAAGACGATGCGGCGGTCTTCGTTCTGCAGGATATAGGCTTCCTTGCCCTCGAACAGGCGCGGTACGACGATGTGGCTGCCCTGGATCAGGCGGATGCCGTAGGGCGATTTCTGCTGCAGGTCGTCACGGATGAAGCGTGCCACCCAGGGGCCTGCGGCATTGACCAGCGCCTTGGCGCGGATCGAGAAACGGCTGCCATCGGCACGCTCCAGATCGACTTCCCAGGCACCCTTGCTGCGCCGTGCGCTGACGCAGCGGGTGTGGGTATGCACGTGGGCGCCGTGCTCGCGGGCCGCCATGGCATTGAGTACCACCAGGCGGGCATCGTCGACCCAGCAATCGGAGTATTCGAAACCCTTGCTGATCTCGGCCTTGAGCGGGCTGTCGGCGCCAAAGCTCAGGCCGCGCGAGCGCGGCAGCGCCTTGCGCTTGCCCAGGTTGTCGTAGAGAAACAGGCCGGCACGGATCATCCAGGCCGGGCGCAGGTGCGGGCGGTGGGGGAGGATGAAGCGCATCGGGCTGACGATATGCGGCGCCTTGGCCAGCAGCACCTCGCGTTCGGCCAGGGCCTCGCGCACCAGGCGGAACTCGTGGTGCTCCAGGTAGCGCAGCCCGCCGTGGATCAGCTTGCTGCTCGCCGAGGAGGTATGGCGGGCCAGGTCGTCCTTCTCGCAAAGGAACACCGACAGGCCGCGACCTGCCGCATCACAGGCAATACCGGCGCCATTGATGCCGCCGCCGACGACGGCAATATCGTAAACCTCGGACAGTGGGCTGGTGGACAGGCTGGATGTGGACATCGTCGTGGCCTCGTATAGCGTTTGTATTTTCAAATCGAACATAAATGTTCACTTTCGAAAATACTAGCGCATGAATAGATGGGTATCCAGTGGTGTTCGATCAAAAAAACCACGGAATGCGCTGAAATGAAAATTCGCGAACACAATTACAGATGCCTGCGGGCCGAGAAGGTTCGCCCGATGTTCGAATTGGAATAAAAAACGACACGCACCGCCGCGATGGGCGTGTCAGGCCCGGGGCGGCGGCGGTTTGCAGGAGGGGCGTCAGACGACTTCGAGACGGATCTTGTGCTGATCGAGCAGTTGGCAAAGGCCGGCTACCGGCTGCTGGTCGGTCACCAGGCAGTCGATCAGGCTGATCGGGCCCAGGCGAATCATCGCGTTGCGGCCGAACTTGCTGGAGTCGGCGGCGAGAATCACCTGGCGAGCATTGGCGATGATCGCCTGGGAAACCCGTACTTCCTGGTAGTCGAAATCCAGCAGGCTGCCGTCTTCGTCGATGCCGCTGATACCGACCAGGGCGAAGTCGACCTTGAACTGGTTGATGAAGTCCACGCTCGCCTGGCCCACCAGGCCGCCATCGCGGCGCACGTTGCCGCCGGTCAGCAGCACGTCGAAGTCATCCTTGGCGGCGAGCATCGCGGCGACGTTGAGGTTGTTGGTGATGATCTTCAGGTGGTTGTGGTTGAGCAGCGCCCGAGCGATGGCTTCGGTGGTGGTGCCGATGTTGATGAACAGCGAGGCATGGTCGGGAATCTGCGCGGCCACCGCTTCGCCGATGCGCTGTTTCTCCTGGCGCATCTGATCGGCGCGCATCGCGTAGGCGGTGTTTTCGACGCTGGAGTCATAGGCCGCGCCGCCATGGTAGCGGCGCAGCAGATTGGCATTCGCCAGTTGATTGATATCACGGCGGATGGTTTGCGGAGTAACGACGAACTGGGTGGCCAACTCCTCGATGCTGACGTACCCGCGTTCACGGATTAGATCGAGGATTTGCTGCTGGCGAGGGGGCAGATTCATTGAATGTCCTTCGGGCCGCACGGAATTTCCCCATGATGCCGCACGAATCTGCTCACTGCCAGCGACAGCCGGGCCCTCGCCCGGCTGAGGGCTCACTGCTGCTCTTCGTGGGGCTGCCAGTCGCGGGTGCGGCCCACGGCCTTCTTCCAGCCCTCGTAGAACTTCTCCTTGTCCGCATCGGCCAACTGGGGCTCGAACTCGCGCTCGATCACCGCCTTGCCACGCAGTTCGTCCAGGCTGCTCCAGAACCCGGTGGCCAGGCCGGCCAGATAGGCGGCGCCCAGGGCGGTGGTCTCGCGCATTTGCGGGCGCTCCACATGGGTGCCCAGGATGTCCGCCTGGAACTGCATCAGGAAGTTGTTGGCCACGGCACCGCCATCCACGCGCAGGGATTTGAGGCGCTCGCCGGAATCCTGCTGCATGGCGTCGAGCACGTCGCGGGTCTGGTAGGCGATGGACTCCAGGGCGGCGCGGATGATGTGGTCGATCTTCACGCCACGGGTCAGGCCGAGCAGCCCGCCGCGAGCGTAGGGATCCCAGTAGGGCGCGCCCAGGCCGGTGAAGGCCGGGACCAAGTACACGCCGTTGCTGTCCTTGACCTTGCCGGCAAAGTACTCGGTGTCGTAGGCGTCATTGACAACCTTCAGTTCGTCGCGCAGCCACTGGATGGTGGAGCCGGCGTTGAAGATCGCCCCTTCCAGCGCATAGGCCGGCTCGCCACGCGGGCCGCAGGCGATGGTGGTGAGCATGCCGTGCTGGGAGTGCACGGCCTTGTCGCCGGTGTTCATCAGCAGGAAGCAGCCGGTGCCGTAGGTGTTCTTGGCCTGGCCCGGCTCGACGCACATCTGGCCGAACAGCGCGGCCTGCTGGTCGCCGGCGATACCGGCGATGGCGATGCCGCTCTTGGTATGGCCATAGACCTCGGACGAGGATTTGACCTCCGGCAGCATCTCGCGGGGGATATCCAGCACCTCGAGCATCTTCGCATCCCACTCGCGGGTGTGGATGTTGAACAGCAGGGTGCGCGAGGCGTTGGTGTAGTCGGTGACGTGCACCTTGCCGCCTGTGAATTTCCAGATCAGCCAGCTATCGATGGTGCCGAACAGCAGTTCACCCTTGCGGGCGCGCTCGCGGCTGCCTTCGACGTGATCGAGGATCCACTTCAGCTTGGTACCCGAGAAGTAGGGGTCGGTGACCAGGCCGGTGGTTTCCTTGATGTACGGCTCCAGGCCGTCGCGCTTGAGCTGCTGGCAAATCTCGGTGCTGCGCCGGCACTGCCAGACGACCGCGTTGTGGATCGGTCGGCCGGTGTTCTTGTCCCACACCACGGTGGTTTCGCGCTGGTTGGTGATACCGATGGCGGCCACCTGGTCATGGTGCAGACCGGCCTGCGCCAGTGCCTCGACCATCACCGCACTCTGGGTGGCGAAGATTTCCATAGGGTCGTGCTCGACCCAGCCGCTTTGCGGATAGTGCTGGGTGAACTCGCGCTGGGCGATGCACACCACGTTGGCATCGCGATCGAAGATGATGGCGCGGGAGCTGGTGGTGCCCTGGTCGAGGGCAATGAGGTAGTTCTTGTCGGTCATGTCGATTGCCTTGAGGTAAGCGGAGGACAAAATGGCGTGCGTCTCGTGCCGATCCGTACGCCGTTGAAATCAGGAGGCTTTGACGTCGCGGTCGGCGGCGCGTTCTGCCGTCGGCGTTTCCACCACGCTGGGCAGGTGGCGCGCGACCAGGGTGCGATAGGCTGCAGCGCCGAGGCAGGCACCCAGAATCGGCGCGAAGATCGGCACCAGGAAGTAGGGGGTGTCACGGCCGCCGGTGAGGGAGATCTCCCCCCAGCCCATGATGAAGGTCATCAGCTTGGGCCCGAAGTCCCGTGCCGGGTTCATCGCAAAGCCGGTGAGCGGGCCCATGGCACTGCCGATCACGGCGATCAGCAGACCGATCAGCAGCGGTGCCATCGGGCCGCGGGGCAGGCCGTTGTTATCGTCGGTGAGGGACATGATCACGCCCATCAGGATGGCGGTTATCACCACTTCGACCATGAAGGCCTGCCCGGTGGACAGCACAGGGTTGGGGAAGGTGGAGAACACCGACGCCAGTTCCAGGCTGGCCTGGGAGCCACGAACCATCTGGTTGGCCTGTTCGAATTCGCTGAACAGCCCGCTGTACAGGGTGTACACCAGCAGCGCACCGCAGAAGGCGCCGGCGATCTGGGCGAGGATGTAGAACGGCAGCTTGCGCTTTTCGAAACCGGCGAACAGCCAGAGCGCGATGCTCACCGCCGGGTTGAGGTGCGCACCGGACACGCCAGCCGTCAGGTAGATGGCCATGCTGACGCCGACGCCCCAGATGATGCTGATTTCCCACAGGCCGAAACTGGCACCTGCGACCTTGAGGGCGGCAACGCAGCCGGTGCCGAAGAATATCAGCAGGGCCGTGCCCAGAAACTCGGCCATACATTGGCCCGATAGCGAGGGTTGTTGTAGTGCAGCTGTCATGGGGATGCCTCTTTTTTGTTGTTGTGCGGCGCTGGTGTCAGGTACGGCGGCCCACTGCGGGATAGGGCGGCGTTTGCACCATTGCCATCGGGATAAGGGTCTCTGGATGTTCGTAATCGAAAAAAGTAAATCTGGTTTGCGCGTATTGTCAAAAATCGAACCGCGTAAGGGCTAGATATTTTCGATATCAATCGCACGTACAGTTCAATAGGTCAGTTTCGCGACTGATAGGTTCCGTTGTGAAACAAGTTTCCTCGGCGGCTGCAGATTGACGCAGCGTTTCGCCGGTCGTGGCGCTAGAATCGCCGGGCACCCGTCGTTTTCCACGCCTCCCGGAGCCTGCATGACACCCGCATTGAATCTGTTGAAGAAGGTTCGTGCCGCGCATCGAATCCATAGCTATGAACATGACCCAAAGGCGGCTTCCTATGGCCTGGAAGCGGCCGAGAAGCTAGACCTCGAGCCGGCCCAGGTGTTCAAGACGCTGCTGGCGGCCAGCGAGAAGGGCGAGTTGCTGGTGGCTGTGGTGCCGGTGGTCGGCAGCCTCGACCTCAAGGCCCTGGCGAGCGCGGCCGGGGTGAAGAAGGTGGACATGGCGCCAGTCGACGCCGCGCAGCGCGCGACCGGGTATCTGGTCGGCGGCATCAGCCCGCTGGGCCAGAAGAAGCGCCTGCGAACCTTCATCGACAGTAGCGCCAAGCATTTTTCCGCCATCTATGTCAGTGCCGGGCGGCGCGGGCTGGAGGTCGAGCTGAGCGCCGAGGTCCTGGCCGAACATACCCAGGCGCAGTTCGCCGATATCGGTCGCTGATCCGCCCGGCGCCACAGCCTGGCGCTCAGCAAGCATTGCCGAGCCGGTGCGTCGAGCTTGAAGCGAACGCCAGACACTGGCACTGTCGGCATCGCCGCCGCGCTTCCCTGTCAGGGTCAGGTACGGCGTATCATGGAGTGGGCGGCAACGGCGTCCGCATCGGCAGGAGGCTAGGCGAACAGTGAAAGGCGTTGGTTGGGTGACGGGAGGCCTGTTGGCGGCTTTGCTGCTGAGCAGCGTCTGCGCCCGGGCTGAAACCCTGGTCATGGAGGCCGACGTCTGGTGCCCTGTCAATTGCGCGCAGGACGCCGAGCGCCCCGGCATCTTCGTCGAGCTGGCCACGCAGATCTTTGCCGAGGCCGGCATTCAGGTCGAATACCGCGTCACCAACTGGGCGCGCGCCGTGCAGGACGTGCGCAGCGGCCGCGCCAACGCACTGGTCGGCGCAGGCGTACGCGATGCGCCGGACTTTCTCTTCGGCAGGTCGGCGCCGGGTATCTCCCGCAACTGCTTCTATGCCCGAGCCGACAGCACCTGGCGCTATACCGGGCTGGATTCGCTCGCCGGCATTCGCCTGGGCGTGATCAATGGCTACAGCTACGGCCAGGAACTCGATGAATACATTCGCCGTCATCAGCGGGAGCAGGAGCGCCTGCAGCTCGCAGCCGGTGAGCAGGCGCTGGCGCTGAACGTGCGCAAGGTCGAGCTGGGGCGCCTGGATGCCTTGCTGGAAAACACCTGGATCATGGCCATGTACCAGGATCAGCACGGCAATCATGACGAACTGGTCGAAGTTGGCTGCCGGGTGCCGGACGTGCCGATCTACATCGCGTTCTCCCCGGCGCTGCCCTCCAGCCCCCGCTATCGCGACATCTTCGACGACGGTGTGCGGCGTTTCCGGCAGGATGGCCGTCTCGATGCCTTGCTGCAGCGCTACGGCATCCACACGCAGCCCTGATCGCACTGTTGCGCCGTATTGGCGCCGCGCTGTATCGCAGCCAGACGGCGCGATGCAGGCATGCTGAGTCTATTTGCCGCCTATAAGGAAATCCCGATGCCTCTGCCGTTTCACCAGATCGACGCCTTCAGCGACAAGCCTTTCGCGGGCAACCCGGCGGTGGTCTATCGCCTCGATCATTGGCTCGAGGACGGGCTGATGCAGCAGATCGCCGCCGAACACAACCTGGCCGAAACCGCCTTCGTGGTGAAGGAGAGCGCTGCCTGGCGCATCCGCTGGTTCACCCCGACCACCGAAGTGCCGCTATGCGGGCATGCCACGCTGGCCAGCGCCCATGCCTTGTTCGAATGCCATGGCGAGCCGGGGCAGCGTATCGATTTCAACTATGTGGACGGCACCTTGTCGGTCGGCCGCGAAGGCGATCGCCTGGTGCTGGATTTTCCCTGCGTGCCACCGACGCCGATTGCCATGCCTGAGGGGCTGGCAGAGATTCTCGGGCAGACGCCGATTGCCGTACTGGATGCGCCGCAGTTACTCGTCGTGCTCGAGTCGCAGGCCGCTGTGGCTGCCTGCCAGCCGGATCTCAACGCGTTGGCGCAATTGCCTTGGCCGGCGGTGATCATCACCGCAAAGGGCGACTCGGTGGATTTCGTGTCACGTAACTTCGCGCCTGCGGTGGGCATCGACGAAGACCCGGTCACCGGTTCGGCGCACTGCATTCTTACGCCTTACTGGGCGCGGCAATTGGGCAAAGCTGAACTGAGCGCCTACCAGGGCGGTAAGCGCGGCGGTTTTCTGTGGTGCAGGCTGAGCGGGGAGCGGGTGAGGATCGCTGGCCATGCACGGCTGGTGAGCAGCGGCCAGCTGCACCTATAAAGCCTTTTAGTCGGCCAGTTCCAGCGTCGAAGGCGCAGCCACGCTGCCTGGTGCTGCGAATGCCACCAGATGATCGGCAGCGATGCGGATACCGACCTGCTCGCCTGGCTGGTGATCGGCATGGCTGGGGAACAGGGCTTCCAGCTGGCTGCCGGTAGGCAGTTGCAGGCGATACAGGGTGGCGGCGCCGAGAAAGCTCTTGCCGACGATCCTGGCCGTTTGCGCGCTCTCGGGGTCGTGGACGATATCGTCCGGGCGCAGCAGCACATCCACCGCGCTGCCAACCGGCCAGGCGTAGGCGCGGTTGCCGCGGATCAGGCCCAGTTCGGTCTGCACCTCGTCGGGCGCCAATAGCTGGCCACGAATGAAGTAGCCCTGGCCGATAAAGCTGGCCACGAAGGGCGTCTGCGGCTCGTGGTAGAGGTTGAACGGCGTGTCCCATTGCTCCAGGTGCCCGGCCTTGAACACACCGACCTGATCGCTGACGGCAAAGGCTTCCTCCTGGTCATGGGTGACCAGGATCGCACTGGTGCCACGGGCCTTGAGGATGTCGCGCACCTCATGGCTGAGGCGCCGGCGCAGCTCGCCATCGAGGTTGGAGAACGGCTCGTCGAGCAATAGCAGCTGCGGGTTGGTGGCCAGGGCGCGGGCGAGGGCGACGCGCTGCTGCTGCCCGCCGGACAGCTCGTTGGGATGGCGCTTGCCCAGGTGGTCGAGCTTGACCAGTTCCAGCAGCTCGCGGGTCACCTGCTCGCAGTCCGCCTGCTTGCGAATGCCGAAGGACACGTTCTGCGCCACGCTCAGGTGCGGGAACAGGGCGTAGTCCTGAAACACCATGCCGATGCGGCGCTTCTCCGGCGCCAGGGTGAAGCCAGGGCGGGAGATCACCTCGCCGGCCAGGGCGATTTCACCTTCCAGCACCGGCTCGAAGCCGGCGATGGCGCGCAGGGTGGTGGTCTTGCCGCAACCGGAAGGGCCGAGCAGGCAACCGATTTCCCCGGCATTGAGGTGCAGGTTCAGCTGCTGCACGATGCGCTGGTCACCGTAGCCGCAACCCAGGTTGCGCAGGCTCAACAGCATCGGCTGGCTCATGCGTGGTGGTACGCCGGTTCGACCAGGAATTCCAGCAGTGCCTTCTGCGCATGCAGGCGGTTCTCCGCCTGATCCCAGGCGGCCGAGCGCGGGTCGTCGAGCAGGTCGACACTGATTTCCTCGCCACGGTGGGCCGGCAGGCAATGCAGGAACAGCACGTTCTCGTCGGCGGCATCGAGCAGCGCGCGGTTCACCTGGTAAGGGGCGAACAGCTTGTGGCGCTCGGCAATTTCCTCTTCCTGGCCCATGGAGGCCCACACGTCGGTGCTCACCAGATGAACGCCAGCCACCGCCTCGCGCGGATCGCGGAAGATCTTCACCCGCTCGCCGGCTTCGGCCAGCAATGCAGCGCTTGGCTCGTAGCCTTCCGGGCAGGCGACATGCAGGGTGAAATCGAACTGCATGGCCGCCTCTATATAGGAGTTGCACATGTTGTTGCCGTCGCCGATCCAGGCGGCGGTCTTGCCGACGATGCTGCCGCGGTGCTCGAGAAAGGTCTGCATGTCGGCCAGCAGCTGGCAGGGGTGCAGGTCGTCCGACAGGCCGTTGATCACCGGCACGCGGGAGTTGGCGGCGAACTCGGTCAGGGTGCTGTGGGCGAAGGTGCGGATCATGATCGCATCGAGCATGCGCGACATGACGATGGCCGAGTCGGCGATCGGCTCGCCGCGGCCCAGCTGGGTGTCGCGCGGCGACAGGAAGATGGCCTGGCCGCCGAGCTGGATCATGCCGGCTTCGAAGGACACGCGGGTACGGGTCGAGGCCTTTTCGAAGATCATGCCCAGCACGCGATTGCGCAACGGTTCGAACAGTACGCCGCTGTTGCGCAAGCCTTTCAGCTCCATGCCGCGTCGGATCAGGCCCACCAGTTCGTCCGGTGTGCAGTCCTTCAGCGAGAGAAAGTGTCTTGCGCTCATCGTTAACTACCTTTTGACATACAGGCCGCAGGCTCTTTTTTCGGTAAAAACGCGAGAACCTGCGGCTGGGGGCCGCACAGTGCGACGAAACGGGAAGCCGCCGATCTTATAAGTAAATGACGCCTAGGCGCAAATTTGCCCGGATTGCCAGATGTGACGGGCATTTCGGGCCTCCGAACGACCTGATGCATGGCCCTGATGGCCCGCGATTCACGGCGTCGAAGCTGCTGGTAGGCAGCGGCGCTGGCGCCCATGATGGGCCTTCAACAATAAAGCGAGGCTGGCCATGACCACGACCCTCCATCACCGTGCCTGTCACCTGTGCGAAGCCATCTGCGGGCTGACGCTGGAAGTCGAGCAGGCTGCCGATGGGCAGCCCCGGGTGCGCGCCATCAAGGGTGACCGCGACGATCCCTTCAGCCGCGGGCATATCTGCCCGAAGGCGGTCGCCCTGCAGGATATCCAGAACGATCCGGATCGCCTGCGCCAGCCCATGCGCCGTAGCGGCGATCGCTGGGAGGCCATCAGCTGGCAGGAGGCCTTCCAATTCGCGGCCAGCCGCCTGGCCGCCGTGCAGGCGGCCCACGGACAGAACGCGGTGGCGGTCTATCAGGGCAACCCCAGCGTGCACAACTATGGGCTGATGACCCACAGCAACTATTTCCTCGGCCTGCTCAAGACCCGCAACCGCTACTCCGCCACCTCGGTCGATCAGCTGCCTCATCACCTGACCTGCCACCTGATGTACGGCCACGGCTTTCTGATTCCCATCCCGGACATCGATCACACCGACTTCATGCTGATTCTCGGTGGCAACCCGCTGGCGTCCAACGGCAGCCTGATGACCGTGCCGGATGTGGAAAAGCGCCTCAAGGCCATCCAGGCCCGCGGCGGCAAGCTGGTGGTGGTCGACCCGCGGCATACCGAAACCGCGGCCATCGCCGATCAACACCTGTTCATTCGCCCCGGCCAGGACGCCGCCTTGCTGCTGGGTATGCTCAATACGCTGCTCGAGGAAGGGCTGGGGCGCGCCAGCCACTTGCCGGCGGCGGGACTGGATGAGCTGCGCCATGCGCTCTTGCCGTTCGGCGTGGATGAGATGGCTGCCCGCTGCGGCATACCGGCGGGGACGATCCGCCAACTGGCCCGCGATTTCGCCGCGGCCGAGCGTGCCGTCTGTTACGGGCGCATGGGCGTCTCGACCCAGGTGTTCGGCACCCTGTGCCAATGGCTGGTGCAGGTGGTCAACCTGGTCACCGGCAACCTGGATCGCGAGGGTGGGGCGCTGTGCACCGAGCCCGCGGTGGATCTGGTGGGTGCCACCTCCGGCGGGCACTTCAATCGCTGGCAGAGCCGAGTATCCGGGCTTGCGGAATATGGCGGCGAGCTGCCGGTCAGCGCCCTGGCCGAGGAAATGCTGACCCCGGGCGATGGGCAGGTGCGGGCGCTGATCACCGTGGCCGGCAACCCGGTGCTGTCCACGCCCAACGGGCGGCAACTGGAGCGCGGCCTCGAGGGGCTGGATTTCATGCTCAGCGTGGATCTGTACATCAACGAAACCACCCGCCATGCCGACCTGATCCTGCCGTCCACCGCGCCGCTGGAGCATGATCACTACGACACCACCTTCAACCTGTTCGCGGTGCGCAACGTCACCCGGTTCAATCAGGCGGTGCTGCCCAAGCCCGAGGGTGCGCTGGATGACTGGGAGATCTTCGTCGGCCTGGCACAGGCCTTCGCGGCGCAGACGGGTGCCACCTTGAAGCCGACCCAGCCGCCGGCGCAGATGATCGACCTGGGCCTGCGGATGGGGCCCTATGGTGATCGCTCGCCACGCAAACTGTCATTGCAGACCTTGCTGGCCCATCCCCATGGCCTGGATATCGGCCCGCTGAGGCCAAACCTGGCGACTCGCCTGAAAACCGCCGAGGGTCGGGTGCAGATCGCTCCCGCGCTACTGCTGGAGGACTTGCAGCGTTTCGCGGCGCAGCCGGCGTTGGCCGATGGCCAGTTGCTGCTGATCGGTCGCCGGCATGTGCGCAGCAACAATTCCTGGATGCACAACTACCATCGGTTGGTGAAGGGCAAGCCGCGCCATCAGCTGTTGATGAATCCCCAGGACCTGGCCCGCCGCGGGCTGCAGGACGGCCAGCGGGTCAGCGTGCGCTCGCGGGTCGGGGTGCTGGAGGTCGAGGTGCTCGGCAGCGCCGAGATGATGCCGGGCGTGGTCAGCCTGCCCCACGGTTGGGGGCACGGCCGCCCCGGCGTGCAGATGAGCATCGCCCAGGCGACACCCGGGGTGAGCGCCAACGACCTGACCGACGAACGCCTGCTCGACGCGCTATCGGGCAACGCTGCGCTCAACGGCGTGCCGGTGGAGGTGGTGGCGGCCTGAATCAGGTGCGGTGCGTCTGCATGACTGAGCATTGCGCTCGGCTTTTGGTTACAATGCGCGCACCGTATCGACCCACGAGTCGGATAGTCCAGTTCTGAGGTGCCTAATGGATATCATCGAAACCATCAAAGAGCAGATCGCCAACAACACCGTTCTGCTGTACATGAAAGGCTCGCCGAATGCGCCGCAGTGCGGTTTCTCCGCCCGTGCTTCCCAGGCGCTGATGGGCTGCGGCGAGAAGTTCGCCTATGTCGACATCCTGCAGAACCCGGAAATTCGCGCCAACCTGCCCAAGTACGCCAACTGGCCGACCTTCCCGCAACTGTGGGTAGCCGGTGAGCTGGTCGGCGGCAGCGACATCCTGCTGGAAATGTACGAAAAGGGTGAGCTGCAGACCCTGATCAAGGATGCCGTGCAGAAAGCCGGCGCCTGATCGACTGACGATCCCGAATCCGCAGCCAGCGATGGCTGCGGATTTTTTTCGTCTGCGGGAAGGTGACCCGGTGCTTGTATTGAGGCAAGGATGTGGCGAAGCGGCCGTTGCCACGATCTTGTGGGAGGGGCTTTAGCCCCGAGCTCTTTACGCCTAGCCAGGCACAATCGAGGCTAAAGCGGATCGCCGCCCGGCCTCCCCCACAAAAGCTCTGCTCACCGTCCGCGTATTGCCTTAAACCGCTTGTGATGGGGCGCCTTCAGGGCAAGGTGATAGCCAGCACCTTGATGCAGCCCGGCTGCGGGTAGTGCCAGTGCACATCGACGTCCCACAAACGTACCCCATAGCGGCGTTCGGGTTGTGGCTGCTGATAGGCCGGGCGCGGGTCCTGGGCCAGGCACTGTTCGATCAGTTCCACCAGTGGTTCGCCCAGGCGCAGGGCGTGGCTGCGGGCGCTGTCCAGTGCGTTGTCCTGCCAGAGCACATCGATTTGCGCCGGCGCATCGGCCGCGATGTGATTGTGGGCGCCCGGCACGCTGTCGGCATAGGGCACGTAGGGTTTGACGTCGAGCACCGGCGTGCCATCGAGCAGGTCGATGCCGGACAGCCACAGGCGATCCTTGTCGACCTTGTCCAGCTTCACCACCGACTGGCCGATGCCGTTGGGGCGGTGGGTCGCCCGGGTAGCGAACACACCGATGGCGCGGTTGCCGCCCAGGCGCGGCGGGCGCACCTTCAGGCGTGGTTTGTCTTCTAGGGCCTGGTGAAACAGGAACAACAGCCACACGTGGCTGACCTGCTCCAGGCCCTGAACGGCGTCGCCGCTGTCGAATGGCGGGCACAGCTCCAGCACGCCACGGGCGGCGGGCGCCAGCTGCGGCTGGCGGGGGATGGCGAACTTCTCCTTGAAACAGGAGCGCACGTAGCCGATGGGCGAGACCTGATGAATCATGGCGCGTCAGTCACGCAGGCGCTGGGTCAGGCCCTTGAGAAAGTTGCGCAGGAACTGATCGCCGCAGGGACGGTAATTGCTGGTACCGGCCTTGCGGAACAGTGCACTCATTTCCGGCTTCGACACCACGAAATCGACGCTGCGCATGATGGCGTGGATATCGTCTTCCTTGAGTTCGAAGGCCACGCGCAGTTTCTTCAGCACCTGGTTGTTGCTCACCGGCAGCTCCAGGGCGGGCGCCGGGCGGCTGTCGTCCTTGCCGCGCTTGAAGTACACCAGGCCATCGAGAGCATGGGCCAGCAGTTCATCGCTGCATGGCTGGAAGCCTGGCTCGTCGTCCTTTTTCAGCACGTCGGCGATCTGCTCCTCGCTCACCGCGTGACCGCCGAGTTCGACTATCTCGGCCAGTTGCTCGTCGCTGATGTCGAGCATGTAGCGCAGGCTGCGCAGTACATCGTTGTTGATCATGGGTATTCCTGATGACGGGCGCGCCAGCGTGGCGCAACCCTGTGAAAGGGGAGGGGCGTGGCTCAGAAGCGTTCCTTGGCACCCAGGTAGCGCCACTGGCCCGGCGGCACCTTGCCCATGGGCACGCCGCCGATGCGGATGCGCTTGAGGCCCAGCACTTTGAGGCCGACGCTGTTGCACATGAATACCAGCTGGCCGGGCAGCGGGTTCTTCAGAGCGAAGCGCAGGCGGGTTTCGTTCTGCCAGCTGACCTTGCAAGGCGCCAGTGGCGAGCCGTTGAACACCAGGCCATGGTTGAGGCGCTTGAGGTCACGTTCCGACAGCTCGCCGCTGACCTCCACCACGTATTCCTGCTCGAGCTTGGCCAGGTCTTCGCGCAACTTGCGCTCGGTGCGCCAGTCCTGGGTCAGCACGTGCAAACCGTCGGCGCCGGCCTGCAGGGGAATGCAGGGCGTCAGGCGAGCGAAGTGGCCCTTCAGGGTTCGTTGCTCGGCGCGGTCTTCGGGCCAGCGGCTTTCCGGGCCGATCTCCTCGGCCGCGCGCTCTGGAAAACGCCCGCTTGGAATATGCAGCAGCAGGGTAACCGGCAGCAGCGGTTCGGCAACGGCATCGGGCAGCAGGGCGACGGTTTCGTCGGTGACCTTGCGTTGTGGCTCGTCCACCACCTCACCGTCGACCGTGACCCAGCCGCCTTCGATGTAGAGTTCAGCCTCGCGGCGTGAACAGCCGGTGAGTTCGATCAGGCGTTTGGACAGGCGGAGGGGGGCGGTCATGGCGGAGCATCGTCAGCGAAGTGATGCCCATTGTAGCGTCGCGAAGAGACTCATGCGCGCGGCATGAAAAAAGCCGGGCAAGGTGCCCGGCTTATGGATGGGGTGATCAGAAGATCAGTGAGAAGATACCGATCACGACCAGCAGGCCGATCAGGAAGATGATGCCGATGGTGCTGCCCAGAAACTTCAGCATGGTGCGACTCCTGTTTTGTCCGTTCAGTATTGGGACTGGAGCGCGCCGGGCAACGTTCAGGGTAAATGTCCTCTGCTCGCACAGATGTACGAAAACGTAGGCGAGGCAGCCAGCACAATACCGATGGCGGCCCCGCGAAAGCAGGCTAAAAAGCGAAGTGTACGAGCTGTACATGAGCATTTTTAGCCTGCTTTCAACGCAGCGATGGCAACGTAGGTAGTTTTCTAGCCGCCCAGGTAGGCGTCACGCACCTTCGGATCATTCAGCAGCTCATGCCCGCTGCCCTGCATCACGATCCTGCCGTTCTCCAGCACGTAGCCACGGTCGGCGAGCTTGAGCGCCTGGTTGGCGTTCTGCTCGACCAGGAACACGGTCACACCGTCCTTGCGCAGCTGTTCGATGATGTCGAAGATCTGCTGGATGATGATCGGTGCCAGACCCAGCGATGGTTCGTCGAGCAGCAGCAGCTTGGGCTTGCTCATCAGCGCACGGCCGATGGCGAGCATCTGCTGTTCGCCACCGGACATGGTGCCGGCGCGCTGCACCAGGCGTTCCTTCAGGCGCGGGAACAGGTGCAGCACCTTGTCCAGTTGCTCCTGATTGTCCGCCTTGCTGCCGAAGAAGCCGCCCATGGCGAGGTTTTCCTCGACGGTCAGGCGGGCGAATACGCGGCGGCCTTCCGGCACCACCGCAATGCTATTGCGCATGATCAGCGGGGTTTCCATGCCGACCAGCTCTTCGCCCTGGTAGCGGATGCTGCCACTGGTGGCTTGGGGCGTGCCGCACAGGGTCATCAGCAGGGTGGACTTGCCGGCGCCGTTGGCGCCGATCAGGGTGACGATCTCGCCCTGGCGCACTTCCACGCTGACGCCGTGCAGCGCCTGGATCTTGCCGTAGAAGGTGGAAACGTTGTCGAAATACAGCATTACGCTTCCCCCAGGTAGGCTTTGATCACGTCCGGATTGTCGCGGATCTGCTCCGGCGTGCCGTCGGCCAGGGGCGTGCCCTGGTTGATCACGAAGATATGGTCGGAAATGCTCATGACCAGCTTCATGTCGTGCTCGATCAGCAGCACGGTCACGTTGTGCTCGTCACGCAGCACGCCGATCAGCGCTTTCAGGTCGTCGGTTTCCCGCGGGTTGAGGCCGGCGGCTGGCTCGTCGAGCATCAGGATGCTCGGCCGGGTCATCATGCAGCGGGCGATTTCCAGGCGGCGCTGTTGGCCGTAGGCCAGGGTGCCGGCGGGGCGGTTGGCGAATTCGGTCAGGTTGACCTGCTCCAGCCAATGCGCCGCGTAATCCATGGCTTCGCGCTCGCTGCGGCGAAACGCCGGGGTCTTGAACAGCCCTGAGAGGAAGTTGGTGTTGATGTGGCGGTGCTGGGCGACCAGCAGGTTTTCCACCGCAGTCATTTCCTTGAACAGGCGAACGTTCTGGAAGGTACGCACCACGCCCTTGCGGGCGATCTTGTGGCCCGGCAGGCCTTCGATCTGTTCACCGCCCAGGCGGATGCTGCCCGAGGTCGGTTTGTAGAAACCGGTCAGGCAGTTGAACACGGTGGTCTTGCCGGCACCGTTCGGGCCGATCATCGACACCACCTGCTTTTCATTGACCGAGAGGCTGACCCCGTTGACGGCCAGCAGGCCGCCAAAACGCATGGACAGGCCGCTCACTTCTAGAATCGGGCGGCTCATCGTTGTTTCAACTCCAGGTGGGGGCGCTGCATGGGCATCAGGCCCTGCGGACGCCAGATCATCATCACGATCATGGTCAGGCCGAATATCAGCATGCGGTACTCGTTGAAGTCGCGCATCTCCTGCAGCAGGGTCATGACCACCGCGGCGAAGATGATGCCGAGCTGCGAGCCCATGCCGCCGAGCACCACGATGGCGAGGATCATCGCCGACTCGATGAAGGTGAACGACTCCGGCGTCACCAGGCCCTGGCGGGCGGCGAAGAAGCTGCCGGCGAAACCGGCGAAGCTGGCGCCGATGGTGAAGGCCGAAAGCTTGACCGTGGTCGGGTTCAGGCCCAGGGCGCGGCAGGCGATCTCGTCTTCGCGCAGCGCTTCCCAGGCGCGGCCGATCGGCATGCGCATCAGGCGGTTGATCACGAAGATGGCCAGCAGCACCAGCAGCAGGGCGATCAGGTAGAGGAAGATCACCTTGTAGGTGGAGTTGTAGGCGATGCCGAGGAAATCATGCAGGGTCTGGCCGCCGTCCGGCGCGCGACGATCCAGCGACAGGCCGAACAGTTCCGGCTTGGGAATCGAGCTGATGCCGTTCGGGCCGCCGGTGATGTCGGTGAGGTTGCGCAGCATGATGCGGATGATCTCGCCGAAGCCCAGGGTCACGATGGCCAGATAATCACCCCGTAGCCTGAGTACCGGGAAGCCCAGCAGGCAGCCGAAGGTGGCAGCCATCAGGCCGGCGATCGGCAGCGCTGTCCAGAAGCCAAAACCGGCGTACTCGGCGAGCAGCGCGTAGGTGTAGGCGCCCACGGCGTAGAAGCCGACGTAACCCAGGTCGAGCAGGCCGGCGAGGCCGACCACGATGTTCAGGCCGATGCCCAGCATCACGTAGATGAGGATCAGCGTGGCGATGTCCACCGCCGCGCGGGAGCCGAAGAACGGCCAGGCCAATGCCACCACGAACAGCGCCAGCATGATCCAGCGTTGCACGCTGGGCAGGGTCAGGGTGTCCTTGAGGTTCGCCGGCATGCTCGGCAGCGCACCCTTGAGCTTGTCCCCGCCAAGCAGGCGATCACGCAGCACCAGGTGCCAGACGAACAGCAGCGCGGCGGCGATGCCTATGGTCCACAGGGTCTGCGCGCTGGCGCCCTGCACCTGCAGGCTGATGCCGACGACGCTGAGCTTGAGGCCGAGAATCGGGTAGGAGATCAGCAGCAGCAGGATGCTGCTGAACAGGGCGGTCTTGAGGTTCTTGCTCATACCTTTTCAACCTCCGGACGGCCGAGGATGCCGGTCGGGCGGAACAGCAGCACCAGCACCAGCAGGCTGAAGGCCACGACGTCCTTGTACTGGTCGCCGAAGATGTCGGCGCCGAAGGCTTCGGCCACGCCGAGCACCAGGCCGCCGAGCACGGCGCCGGGGATGCTGCCGATGCCGCCGAGTACCGCGGCGGTGAATGCCTTGATGCCGGCCAGGAAGCCCAGGTGCGGGTTGATCACGCCATATTGCATGCCCAGCAGCACGGCCGCGACGGCGGCCAGAGCAGCGCCGATCACGAAGGTCAGGGCGATGATGTTGTTGGTGTTGATGCCCAGCAGGTTGGCCATCTTCAGGTCTTCGGCGCAGGCGCGGCAGGCGCGGCCCAGGCGGGAGCGGGAGATGAACAGCGTCAGGCCGATCATGGTCAGGAAGGTGACCACGAAGATCAGCACCTGCATGTAGGAAACCACCACGCCGTTCATGGCGCTCTCACCGAACACGAAGTTGCCGGGCAGCGGGTTGCTGATGGCCTTGTCCTTGGAGTCCTGGGAAAGCATCACGGCGTTCTGCAGAAAGATCGACATGCCGATCGCCGAAATCAGCGGGATCAGCCGGTTGCCGCCGCGTAGCGGCCGGTAGGCGACCCGTTCGATGCTGTAACCGAAAGCACTGGTGACGATGATGCTCGCCGCGAAGGCGCAGATCATGATCAGCGGCAGGCTGTCGAGGCCCATCATCGCCAGGAGGGTGATGGCGATGAAGGCGACGTAGGAACCGATCATGTACACCTCGCCGTGGGCGAAGTTGATCATGCCGATGATGCCGTACACCATGGTGTAGCCAATGGCGATAAGGGCATAGGTACTGCCGACGGTCAGGCCGTTGAGCAGCTGTTGCAGGTAGTGATAAAGATCAGGCATTGCCTAACTCCTGGGTTTGCGCGCACGGCAGCGCTTGTGGCGCAGCGCGAAACCGGAATTCTTTCTAATAAACAAAGCCCACTGCATGTGCAGTGGGCTTTAAGCTCAGGCGGGGGACTTACTTGGCTTCGGACTTGGTGCCGTCCTGGTGCCATTCGTAGACCACGAAGTTGAAGTTCTTCAGGTCGCCCTTCTCGTCGAAACCGAGGGTGCCGGTCGGGGTTTCGAAGGTGTTGGCGCGCAGGGCTGCAGCCACTTCGGCGGTGTCGGTGCTGCCGGCTTTCTCGATGCCACCAGCGATGACCTGCACGGCGGCGTAGGCCGGGAACACGAACGGACCGCTCGGGTCTTCGTTCTTGGCCTTGAAGGCCTCGACCAGCGCCTTGTTCTTCGGATCCTGGTCGAAGGATTGCGGCAGGGTCACCAGCAGGCCTTCGGAGGCCGGACCGGCGATGGCCGAGATTTCCTTGTTGCCTACGCCCTCGGGGCCCATGAAGCGAACGTCCAGACCTTTTTCCTTGGACTGGCGCAGCAGCAGGCCCAGTTCCGGGTGGTAGCCGCCGTAGTAGACGAAGTCGATGCCTTGCTGCTTGAGCTTGGCGATCAGCGAGGAGAAGTCCTTGTCGCCGGCGTTGATGCCTTCGAATACGCCGACCTTCACGCCCTTGGATTCCAGGGTCTGCTTGACGGCGCTGGCGATGCCTTCACCGTACTGCTGCTTGTCGTGGATGACGGCGACGTTCTTCGGCTTGATGTGGTCGGCGATGAAGTTGCCGGCGGTCGGGCCCTGCAGGCTGTCCAGGCCGATGGTGCGGAAGATCAGCTCATAACCACGGGCGGTGATTTCCGGGCTGGTGGCAGCCGGGGTGATCATCAGGATGCCTTCGTCTTCGTAGATGTCCGAAGCCGGCTGTGTGGAGCTGGAGCACAGGTGGCCAACGACGAACTTGGCGCCATCGTTGACGATCTTGTTGGCAACGGCCACGGCCTGCTTGGGATCGCACGCGTCGTCATAGACCACGCCTTCGAGTTGAGCACCGTTCACGCCGCCGGCCTTGTTGATCTGTTCGATGGCCATCTTGGCGCCGACGAACTGCATTTCACCGTACTGAGCGACGGCACCGGTCACCGGGCCGGCCATGGCGATCTTGATGGTGTCGGCGGCGACCGAGTAGCTGGCGCAACCAGCCAGGGCCATAGCGGCGAACAGCTTGGAAATCTGCTTAGTAGCGTTGTTCATAGTGCTCCACTCGTTGTGTTTTGTTGTAGTTCTGGTAGCCAAAGCAGCAGAACCGGAGTCGACTTCCGGCCATATCCCCGGCAACTGTACCGATACAGTGTAGAGCGCGGATTTGCGCCTTGGAAAGTCGGCAGTCGAAAGAGATCGGTAAGAATGTCGCGTAATTGCAAGAAATGTATAGAAAAACGGCTAGTTCCTGACCGCCGGACGGTTGACAGTCCCTTGCCTGTCAGCCGTCCGTCGTTATCATGACGACCGTCAAAAAACGGCCATCGGAATACGGAACTGCCATGAACGAACAACCAAGCACCCTCTATGCCAAACTGCTCGGCGAAACCGCTCCCATCACCTGGCAAGAGCTGCAACCGTTCTTCGCCCGCGGCTCGTTACTGTGGGTCGACGGCGAACGGGATCTGATCGAGGTGGCCGAAGCGGTGGCTGAAAACCGCCAGGAGCAGGTCGCCGCCTGGCTGGAGGCAGGAGATGTCGCGGTGTTGGCCGATGCCCGTGCCGAGGACCTGGTCAACCGCGATCCGTGCTTGTGGGCCGTGGTCGTCGCACCCTGGGTACTGGTGCAGGAGCGCGCCGAAAAGAAGCACTGAGTTCAAACGGGCGTATCAAGCGCTCTGAGGTGGGTATTTGCGGCGCCTCGCATGTTTCGAAAATGCCCACTATTGGTGCTTGTTGTGCTTCTTTATGGTGCGACCGGGTTTTCGCATCATCCTGCACCCTGGCTGTCTATGGTGAAGCGTCCGACGTTGACTGGCGCCTCGGCCAATTTCCCAGCACAGGAGACAACCCCATGTTCGAGCCCGGCCATTTTCACCGCAGTAACGGCGCGGCAACCGCCGACATCCCGCGCTACGCCATCGACCTGCATTACGACATCCGCCAGGATGCAGCGGAGGGACCGATGCTGCACATGACCTTGAAGGGCGAGGTCGACGGCACGGCATTCGAGGAATCCTTCGAGCTGCACCGCGACACCGCCTTCAACTTCGCCAGTGTGGTCAGCCGCCTGGCGCACAAGCATGGTCTGCCGACGGGCGTGGTGCTGATCAGCCACGAACATGACGAGTTCGACCAGATGTTCGAGGACATTCGACATCGCCTGGATGCCCATAGCGGAGATCCGGTGAACCTCGATCACCTGGAAAAGGATGGGCTCTGAGCTTGTCAGGTAACGTTCGCGCCGTTGAGGACGGCCAATCAGGGAGTCACGCATGAAGCTATCCGCCAACCTGACGATGCTGTTCACCGAGCGCCCCTTGCTCGAGCGCATCGTGGCTGCCGCCGCCGCAGGTTTCGAGGGTGTGGAGATCCAGTTTCCTTACCCGGTACCAGCGGTGCGCCTGAAGGACGAGCTGCAGCGGGCAGGCCTGCCGCTGGTGCTGATGAATTTCCCCGGAGGTGACTTTCTCGACGGCGGCCCTGGCCTGGCCGCGGTGCCGCAGCGCCAGGCGGCATTCGATGAGGCGCTGCAGCAAGCCCTGACCTATGCGGCCATGGTGCGCCCGCAGTTCGTCAACCTATTGCCGGGGCGCCTGGCCGAAGGGCTCCAGCGCGAGCAGGCGCTCGATACCCTGGCGGGCAATATCCGCAAGGCCGCCGAGGCATTCGGGTTGTTGAACATCGGGGTGGTCAGCGAGGCGATCAATCCCCTCGATATGCCGGGCTTTCTGGTCAATACGCCGCAGCATCTGCAGGCGCTTCTGGCCGCCGTGGATCACGAGAATTTCCAGGTGCAGCTGGATATCTATCATATGGCCCGGCAGGGCATCGACCCGGTGCTGGCAGTGCAGGCGCTGGCGGGGCGAATCGGCCACGTGCAATTCGCCGATTGCCCGGGTCGGGGTGCGCCAGGCAGTGGCGGTATCGATTTCACTGCCGTACGCGGGGCGCTGGAGAAGGCCGCTTACCGCGGCTGGCTGGGCGCCGAGTACCGCCCCGAAGAGGGCGATACCCGTGCCAGCCTGGGTTGGATGACCGCGTGGCGGTCAGTTGACCAGGGGTGAGGCGCTGCCAACCGGCGCCACCTTGAGCGCCTGGTTGTCATGCTTTGGCTGGGCCGGCGCACTCTGGTTGTAGGCATGGCGCCACAGCGGGTGCTGTTCGGCCTGTTGCCACAACTGCGCGTGCAGGCGGGCCAGCAGCACCGGGTCGCTGAGCAGCGCCAGCTTGCGTTTGCCATCGAGCTTTTTCGGGCCCAGTTCCAGCGCCTCGCTCAGCGCACGCTGGCGCGCCCGCTCGAGCAGCGGTGCCTGACCATGACGCGCCGTGGCCATGGCACAGGCCAGGGCATTGGGGAAGGGCCGCAGCACTGCTTCGATGAAACCGTTTTCCATAGCGTGTTCGCGGTTGTGCCGCGTGTAGGCGTAAGTGGACAGCAGCTCCTGGGGCGGGTTGGATTCCTCGGGAATCAGGAACAACTTGGCCTTCTTGCTACCCAGGCCCAGGCTGAGCCGGCTGGAGAACACCGACACCGGGATCGACAGCATCAGCGACACCACGATCGGCGACAGCCACCACAGGAAGTTCGGGTCGAGCCAGGCCACGCCGGCCATCCAGGCCATGCCCAGCAATGCCTGCCAACCATGACGGCGCGTGGCGTCACCCCAGGTGGTGATGCCGTTGTCGCGCTGCGGGGAATTCCAGGTGGCGGACCAGCCCAGGAACGCAGCGGTGACGAACATGGTGTGGAAGAGCATGCGCACCGGCGCCAGCAGCACCGAGAAGAGCATTTCCAGGAGCATGCTCAGGGTCGCCTTGAAGGCGCCGCCATAAGCCTTGGCGCCCTTGACCCAGATAAGGATCACGGCAAGTAGCTTGGGCAGGAACAGCAAGGTCAGGGTGGTGGAAAACAACGTCACCGCCAGCTGGGGATTCCAGCGCGGCCACACCGGGAACAGCTGGCCGGGCACCAGGAAGTACTGCGGCTCCATCAGCGTGTGGATGGCCAGCAGGGCGGTGGAAAGCAGCAGGAACATGAACCACAGCGGTGCCGACAGGTAGGACATCACGCCAGTGAGGAACACCGCGCGGTGCACCGGGTGCATGCCCTTGACCAGGAACAGGCGGAAGTTCATCAGGTTGCCGTGGCACCAGCGTCGGTCGCGCTGCAGCTCGTCGATCAGGTTGGGCGGCAGTTCCTCGTAGCTGCCCGGCAGGTCGTAGGCGATCCATACGCCCCAGCCGGCGCGGCGCATCAGCGACGCCTCGACGAAGTCGTGGGACATGATCGCACCGGCGAACGAACCCTTGCCCGGCAACGGCGCCAGGGCGCAGTGCTCGATGAACGGCTGCATGCGGATGATCGCGTTGTGGCCCCAGTAGTGGGATTCACCGAGCTGCCAGTAGTGCAGGCCGGCGGTGAACAGCGGGCCGTAGGCGCGGGTGGCGAATTGCTGCAGGCGTGCATACAGGGTGTTCATGCCTGCGGCTTTCGGCGAGGTCTGGATGATGCCGGCCTGGGGGTTGGCTTCCATCAGCCGCACCAGCTTGGTCAGGCATTCGCCGCTCATCACGCTGTCGGCGTCGAGTACCACCATGTAGCGGTAATCGCCACCCCAGCGGCGGCAGAAGTCGTCGATGTTGCCACTCTTGCGCTTCACCCGGCGGCGACGACGGCGGTAGAAGATATTGCCGAAGCCTTCGGTCTCCTGGCACAGCTCCAGCCAGGCGCGCTGCTCGGCCACGGCGATATCGGCATCGCCGGTGTCGCTGAGCACGAAGAAGTCGAACTGGTCGAGCTCGCCGGAAGCTTTCACCGACTCGTAGGTGGCGCGCAGGCCGGCGAACACCCGGGGCACGTCCTCGTTGCAGATCGGCATGATGATCGCGGTACGCGCCTTCGGGTCGATTGGCTCGTCGCCGGCGCTGCTGCCGGAAATGCCGTAGCGATCATAGCCGCGCAGCAGCTCCCAGAAGCCCATCAGGGCCGTCCAGAAACCGGCCGATACCCAGCAGAACAACAGGGAGAACAACGCCAGGATGCTGCCCTGCACGAGGTAGGGCAGCACCTGGAAGAAGCTTTCCTGCCAACCTTGCTCCATCACTTCCTGCAGGTTGATCAGCGCCCAGCCCTGGTAGGGCAGGATGCTGTTCATGTACCAGGTGGCGACGGCGGTCTGGCCGAGCATCAGCAACAGCAGCACGTAACGGCGCAACGACCCGACCCGGCGCCAGCGGGCCGGCTCCAGTTCGCGCTTGGGCGGGCGCGGCGGATTGGCCTTGCCGAACAGCGCCCGAAAGCCGCGGGTCAGCAGGTTGGTGCGCCACGGCTCGGGGGTCATCTTGGTGCGGTTGAGCGGCGGCGCGGTGCGCAGAACCGGCCGCCCGGCTGCATCGAGAGAGAGCAGGCCGGTCGCTTCCAGCGGCTCGCCGGCGCCGAGTTCGATACGGCGGGCGGCGGATTTGTGCACGGCCTCTTCGGCCTCCGCTGCCGGCACGCGGCCCAGGCGGCTGTGCAGTTCGGTGAAGTCGCGACAATCAGCCAGCGCTTCGCGCTCGGTGGCACTCAGAGGCAGGCTGTCCAGGTACTCGTCCAGGGCGGACTGCTCGGTGGTTTTCATTGGGGGGTAACCGTGTTGGGCGGGAGTTGATAGCTCCAGGTCTCGCTGAGGGTCTTGTCACCCTCGACCAGGGCCGCGCGCATTTCCACCGCTTGCTTGGGATCCTTGACCTTGAAGCGCACCGTCATGCGCCAGCCTTTGGTGGCCTTGTTGTATTGCAACTGGTTGTCCAGCACTTCGGCGTTGTCGTTGATGCTGAAGTTGCTGGCCACTGCGGCGTCAGGCTTGAGCGCTTCCAGGGACGGACCTTCGAAGTCCACCAGCAGGGCGATGCTGCCATCGAGCTTGCGGGTCAGGTTGGGCTGCTTGACCTCACCGGCGCTGCGCATGGTCTGCTTGACCCAGGCGATGTCCTGGCCCAGCTGGGCGCGCTCGTCCTTGGTCCAGTGCATGCGATAGTCGAACTCCATCGGTTCACCCGGCTTGGGCTGCTCGTCGGGCGTCCAGAAGGCGACGATGTTGTCGTTGGTTTCGTCCGGGGTGGGAATCTCCACCAGTTCAACCTTGCCCTTGCCCCATTCGCCCTTGGGTTCGATCCACACGCTGGGGCGCTGCTCGTAGTGGTCGTCCAGGTCTTCGTACTGGGCGAAGTCGCGGCCGCGTTGCAGCAGGCCGAAACCTTTCGGGTTCTGCACTTCGAAGGTGCTCACCGCCAGGTTCTGCGGGTTGTTCAGCGGGCGCCAGATGTGCTCGTCGCTGCCGGTATGGATCGCCAGGCCGTTGGCGTCGTGCAGGGCAGGGCGGTAGTTGGCCTTGGCGGAGCGCTGGTTGCTGCCGTACAGGAACATGCTGGTCAGCGGCGCGACGCCCAGCTTGTTGACGTTGTCGCGCAGGAATACCCGGGACTTGACGTCGACCACCGCGTCGTTGCCAGGACGCAGGATGAATCGGTAAGCGCCGGTGGCGCGGGGCGAGTCGAGCAGGGCGAAGATCACCAGGTGCTTGTCACCGGCCTTTGGCCGCTCGATCCAGAATTCGCGGAAATAGGGGAATTCCTCGCCGCTGGGTAGCGCGGTGTCGATGGCCAGGCCGCGGGCCGAGGTACCGTAGACCTGATCCTTGCCGACCACCCGGAAGTAGCTGGCGCCGAGCAGGCTCATGATTTCGTCGAGCTTGTCCTTTTCATTGACCGGGTACATGACGCGAAAGCCGGCGTAGCCCAGCTCCTTGGTGGCGTCCTGATCGACCTTCAGGTCGCCGAAATCGAAGCGGGCCGGGTCGTATTTGATTTCGTTGACGCTGGTGGCGGTGACTTCGTTGATCTTCACCGGGGTCTCGAAGTGCATGCCCTGGTGATAGAAACTCAGCTTGAAGGGCGTCTTGCTGTCGGCCCATTCGTATTTGTCTTCACGTGCCTTGATCTGCTGGTAGTCCTTGAACGACAGGGTGCGCAATTCGCTGGGCAGGTTGCTGGCAGGGGCGGCGTAAGGTTTGTCCAGCAACCCCTTGGCTTGCGAAGCCACGTCATCGAGGGAGAAAGCCAGCACCTGGGCACTGAACAACGTGGTGGTGCAGGCCAGGCACAGCGCAGCTGGAAGCATGCTGTGGCGGACAGATGCCTTGACGGTTTTGAGGATCACGGATCCCTCCAGAAAACAGTAAGAAACAGCGGCACGGTCGGCCGAACACTTCCTTCCGACCGTCGTCGTTGCAGATGATTCCTGGGAATTTCCTTTCCTTTGGCTCAGCTTGTGCTACGCCGCACCGGCAGCCACTTGAGCAGCCGCTTGCGGGTCGGCACCACGGCGTTCTCCTGGGCCCACACGCAGAGGATCACCGTCAGCAGCAGAAAAAGTGGGTAGAAGACGATCGACAGCTCCTGCTCGCCCGCCCGCACCGCGCACTGCGCCCAGCTGGCGAAGCAGTCGCTGGAGGCCACGCCCAACAGCTTTTCCGAACGGGAGAACAGGGTGAAGGCCGGCACGTGCAGCACGAACAGCGGCAGCGAGGCGGCGCCCAGGCGCTGTGACCAGCGTTGCACCGCTTCGCTGCCTGGCGAGGCTGCCAGCGCACAGACGTAGATCAGCATGATCTGCGCCGGCAGCAGCAGGCCGTTGTGCAGCAGGTAGTACCAGAACTGCGGCCCTTCGATCAGCCAGGCGGTGCCGAGGAAACAGGCCAGTACCGTGGCGATCATCAGCCCGACGCCGCCCGCGCCCGGGGTCCGGCCGGCGTCCTGCAGGTCGCGGAACAGCCCGTAGGCGAGAATGCCGGCGAGAAACTCGGGCAGGCGCACCAGCGGGTTGCGGTGCAGGATGCCGGTGAACGGCATGCCGTAGTCACCGTTGAGAATCACCAGCACCGGCGGAATCAGATAGATCAGGGTGATGATGCCCAGCCACAGCACCTTGTGCTTCAGGCGCGCCAGGCGCGGCGCCACGAAGGGAAAGGTGAGGTAGAAGAAGAACAGCGTGGAGATCGACCACAGCGGCGCGTTGAAGGTCAGGTAGAAGGGGTTCCAGGCCTGCAGCATCAGCAGTTGCAGCACGCTGTTGAAGGCCAGCTCGCCGTTGCTCATGAAATGCTCGAGCGTGGCGCGGGAGATATCGGTCATGTCCTCGTTGGTGTCGTACACCACGAAGCGCACGCTGGCCTTGGTGTCGTCCGGCGGAATGCCCAGGCTGCTGATGACGAAGATCACCGAGATGGTCAGCAGCAGCGAGAAGATATGCAGTGGGTAGAGGTTGGCGAAGCGTTTGCTCCAGAAGCTCACCGCCGGCTCGCGCAGTTGACCGCGCTGGCAATAGACGTGGGCGAGCAGAAAGCCGGAAAGCACGAAGAAGGTACTGGTGGCGAAGAAGCCCGCGCCGCTGAGCTGCTTGATGATCGGCAACTGCTGTTCGGGGTAGTTGTGCAGGGTGTGGAAGACCACGATGTACAGGCCGAGTATGAAGCGCAGCCACTCGAGCCCGATGAAGTGTTCCTTGTCGGTGCGGGGCATCCCCGTTCTCCTTATATCGACCATCGCCCCGGCACGGATCGACCTGCACAGGCGAGCCTCACGGCAGCCGGGTCAGGTTCTGACAGCAGCATTCGGGTTTCGATCTATCGATTTGCCAGCAGAGCGGCAGCGGAGAGCTGACCGGCTGCCAGGCCTGGCAGCCGGTCAGTGGGACGATCAGTCGAACAGCACCTTGGCGACATCGCTGAAGCGTTTGGCGAAGTGCACGGTGATGCCCTGCTTGAGGTAGTCCGGCAGCTCCTGGTAGGAGCCGCGGTTGGCCTCGGGCAGGATCAGCTCGTGGATCTTCTGCCGGCGCGCGGCGATGACCTTCTCGCGTACGCCACCGATGGCCAGCACCTGGCCGGTCAGGGTCAGCTCGCCGGTCATCGCCACGCCTTTCTTCGGGGCCTGGTTACGGGCCAGGGAGAGCAGGGCGCTGGCGATGGTGATGCCGGCGCTCGGCCCGTCCTTGGGCGTGGCGCCCTCGGGCACGTGCATGTGCACGAAGGCCTGGTCGAAGAAGGTCGGGTCGCCCTTGTAGGTCTTCAGGTTGGAGCTGACGTAGCTGTAGGCGATCTCCGCGGATTCCTTCATCACCTCACCGAGCTGGCCGGTGAGTTTGAAGCCGCGGTTGAGGGTGTGGATACGGGTGGCCTCGATCGGCAGCGTGGCGCCGCCCATGCTGGTCCAGGCCAGGCCGGTGATCACGCCGACGCCGGACAGCACCTGCTCGCTGCGAAACACCGGCATGCCCAGGTAGCCTTCCAGGTCCTTGGCGGCGATCTTGACCTTGGTCTGTGGGTCGTCGAGCAGCTTGACCACCGCCTTGCGCACCAGCTTGCCGAGCTGCTTCTCCAGCTGACGCACGCCGGCTTCGCGGGCATAGCCCTCGATCAGGGCGCGCAGGGCGCTGTCGCTGATCGACAGTTGCCTGGCCGACACGCCGGCCTTGTCCAGTTGCTTGGGCCACAGGTGGCGCTTGGCGATGGCCAGTTTTTCCTCGGTGATATAGCCGGACAGGCGAATCACCTCCATGCGGTCGAGCAGCGGCCCGGGAATCGAGTCCAGGGTATTGGCGGTGCACACGAACAGCACCTTGGAGAGGTCCAGGCGCAGGTCCAGGTAGTGGTCGAGGAATTCGACGTTCTGCTCCGGGTCGAGGGTTTCCAGCAGCGCCGAGGCCGGGTCGCCCTGGAAGCTGCTGCCCATCTTGTCGATCTCGTCGAGCATGATCACCGGGTTCATCACCTCGACCTCCTTGAGCGCCTGCACCAGCTTGCCGGGCAGGGCGCCGATGTAGGTACGGCGGTGGCCCTTGATCTCGGCCTCGTCACGCATGCCGCCCACCGAGAACCGGTAGAACGGCCGGCCCAGGGATTCGGCGATGGACTTGCCGATGCTGGTCTTGCCCACGCCCGGCGGGCCGACCAGCAACACGATGGAGCCGGCGATCTCGCCCTTGAAGGCGCCGACGGCGAGGAACTCGGTGATGCGCTGCTTGATGTCGTCCATGCCGGCATGGTGATCGTCGAGCACCTTGCGGGCATGTTTGAGGTCCAGCTTGTCCTTGCCGACCACGCCCCAGGGCACGCTGGTGGCCCAGTCCAGGTAGTTGCGGGTGACCGCGTATTCCGGCGAGCCGGTCTCCAGTACGGAGAGCTTGTTCATCTCCTCGTCGATGCGCTTGCGTGCCTGTTCGGGCAGGGTCTTGCCCTCCAGGCGCCCGCTGAACTGCTCGGCGTCGGCGCTGCGATCATCCTTGGTGATGCCCAGCTCCTGCTGGATGATCTTCAGCTGTTCCTTGAGGAAGAACTCGCGCTGGTGCTCGCCCACCGAGCGGTTCACCTCGTCGGAGAGTTCGTTCTGCAGGCGCGCGACCTCGACTTCCTTGCGCAGCAGCGGCAGCACCTTCTCCATGCGCTTGAGAATCGGCACGGTGTCGAGCACTTCCTGCAGCACCTTCGATTGCGCCGTGGTCAGGGCCGCGGCGAAGTCGGTGAGCGGCGACGGGTCGTTGGGGCTGAAGCGGTTGAGGTAGTTCTTCAGCTCCTCGTTGTACAGCGGGTTGAGCGGCAGCAGCTCGCGGATCACGTTGATCAGCGCCATGCCGTAGGCCTTGACCTCGTCACGTGCATCGTTGGCGTTGCGCGGGTAGTCGACCTCGGCCAGGTAGGGCGGGCGGTGATGCTTGAGCCAGCCGCGGATGCGCACCCGGGTCAGGCCCTGGGCGACGAACTGCAGCTTGCCGTCGTCGTTGCTGACATGGTGCACGCGCACCACGGTGCCGTGCTCGGGCAGGCTGGAGGTGTCGAAGTGACGGGGATCGGTAACCGGCTTGTCGACATAGAACAGGGCCAGGGTCTTGTGCTCGGTCTTGCTGACCAGCTCCAGGGTTTCCGCCCAGTGCTCCTCGTTGACGATCACCGGCAGCACCTGCGCCGGAAAGAAGGGGCGATTGTGGATCGGAATTACATAGAGTTTGTCCGGCAGGTTCTGGCCGGGGAGCATCAGGCTGTGGCTGGCTTGCTCCGAAGCGATCTCGATATCGTGCGGGTCGTTCATGCGGCACCTGTCTATTGACGTTGAGGGTTAGATGGGGCGCCGTCGGCTTTTTTCAACATTTATTCCTGTGTCAGGCGTTTCGCTTGTCAGCCCTGCCGGCACTGCGCTTTCGGCGTCGCCAGGCCTCCTGTCGCCACCCATACAGTTTTGCCCGGCAACGCGGTAGAGTGCGCGCGTCGCCCCTTGAGTCGCGAATCATGCTCAACGCCCGCCTCATGCGCCTGGACGATCAGGCCCACGAACATACCCATGACCACCATCAACTGGTGATGTCGGTGTCCGGGCGTGCCGAGTTCGAGGTGGTGGGGCGTGGCGGCGAGGTGTGCCGCATGCGCGCCTGCCTGGTGCCGGGCGATGCCGACCACCAGTTCGCCGGTATCGGCGACAACCGCATGCTGATCGTCGACCTCAACGAGCAGGACATGAGCAGCGAAGACCTGCAACTGCTCGGCCACCTGTTCGACACCCCGCGCTACCCGCAGCTCGATGCCGACTTCCAGCACCTGCTCTGCTACGCCGGCGCCGAGCTGGAGCGCTACGGCAGCGACCCGTTGCTGGCCCGTTCGCTGGGCGGCGTGCTGCTGCGCGCCCTGCACCTGCGGCTGTTCGGCGAGCCGTCCGTTCGTGGCCATGGCTCGCTGGACGTGCAACGTCTGGACGGTTACATCGCCGACAACCTGGCACGGCGCATCAGCGTGGCCGAGCTGGCCCATGTCGCCTGCCTGAGCCCGAGCCATTTCCACGCCCAGTTCAAGGACAGCGTCGGCCTTACGCCGCACCAGTACCTGCTCAAGGCGCGCCTCGATCGCGCCACCCGGCTGTTGCGGGGCAGCGGGCTGCCACTGGTGCGTATCGCCGAGGAGTGCGGCTTCTCCAGCCAGAGCGCACTGACCACCGCCATGCGCCGCTATCTGGGGCTCACGCCAAAGCGCCTGCGCGGCAGCGAGTAGCGCTCGCGGCGCGGTTTCGAAGGCTTTTCGTCCGATAGTGGCTTTTTGACTTTATCGGCCTTCATAAAAGCTCGAACTTATCCCAGAGGGCGGCTAATCTTCTCCGCAGACCTCCCTGATCAGCGTAGAGGCCCGTGTGGCCTCACGGCAGGGCTGAGCAGCCCTTGACGAGCGCCTATGACCAAACCTCTCTTTCTCGCTGCACCCCTGTACCTGATCGGCGCGCTGGGCCTCGTCGAGGCCGCCAGCCTGCAGGGTGACGTGGTGGACGCCAAGGGCGCGCCGCTGGCCAATGCCGTGGTGACGTTGCAGGGCCCGGCGGGCGGCGCCGCCGCGCCGGGCAAGGCGGTGATGGACCAGCAGGAGATGCGTTTCGTGCCCAGCGTGCTGGCCGTGCGCACCGGCACCGCAGTGACCTTTCCCAATCGCGACGACATTCGTCACCAGGTCTATTCGTTCTCGCCGGCCAAACGCTTCGAGTTGCGTCTGTACCAGGGCACGCCCAGCGAACCGGTGCTGTTCGACAAGCCCGGCCTGGTGGTGCTGGGCTGCAATATCCACGACTGGATGGTGGGCTACATCTACGTCACCGATGATCCCTGGTTCGCCGTCAGCGACGCCCAGGGCAAGGTCCGCTTCGACAACCTGCCGGCTGGCGACTACCGCGCCACCCTATGGCACTCGGCGCTGCCCGACATGCAGCCGCGTCAGGGCGAGGCGTTCAAGGTCGAGGGCACCGCGGCGCAGCGCTTCGCCCTGCCGGTCGAAGCCGCCAGTGAGGCCGAGCCACCGGGCGCGCCACCCAGCGCCTTTGGCGATGCCTTCAAGAAAGCCGTGGAACATGGTTCGCACTAGCTTCCAGGCGCGTATCGCCAGTGTGCTGATCCTGCTGTTGCTGGTGGTGATCGGCGCGCTGTATTTCGCCGTGCAGGCGGCCACCACTGCGTCGATCCGCACCCAGGCGCGCGAGCAGCTGGAGGTGGGGACCGGCGTGTTCGGGCAACTGCTCGACGTCCACGCCCGGCAGCTGCGCGACGCGGTACAGGTGCTGACCGCCGATTTCGGCTTCCGCGAAGCGGTGGCCAGCGGCGACGAGGCGACCATCCGCTCGGCGCTGTTCAATCATGGCGCGCGGATCAATGCCGGCGTGGTGATGATGTTCGACATGGATGGCAAATTGACCGCCAGCACACTGGCGCCGCTGTCCGTGTCACGGGCCGAGCAGATCAACGGGCAATTGAGTCGGCATGGGCAGAGCCTGCTCATGCCGGTCGATGGCCGCATCTATCTGCTGGTGCAGGCCACCGTCAATGCCCCGGTGCCGATCGCGCGGCTGGTGACGGGGTTCGCCATCGATGAAGGGTTCGCCCGCGAGCTGAATCAGCTCACCCACCTGGAGCTGACCCTCACTGGCAGCATGGAAGGCCAGCCGGACGTGCGCATAAGCACCCTGCAGGACATGCCGATGATCACCTTCGACGGTGACAGCGGCGAGGTCATGCATGGCGATGAACCCTTTCTGGTGCAACGCCTGGTACTCGCCAGCGGTGACGGCTTTCGCGTGCAGGCGCTGTTGCAGCGCTCGCTCGAACAGGCCCGTGGCTCGGTGGCTGCCCTCAACAGGCAGATCCTGCTGATCGCCGTGGCCGCCCTGGTGGCGTCCCTGCTCGGTGCGCTGCTGCTGGCGCGCAGCCTGTCGCAGCCAATCCGCCAGCTGGCCGGTGCGGCGCAGCGGGTTGGCCAGGGCGACTACGAGGTGCCGCTGGCCCTCGACCGCTCCGATGAACTCGGCAGTTTGGCCAGTGCCTTCCAGAGCATGCAGCACGGCATCGCCGAGCGTGAGCGGCAACTGGCCCATAACGCCCTGCACGACTCCCTGACCGGCCTGCCCAATCGCAACCTGGCGCTCGAACGCCTGAGCAGTGCGATCATGGCCGAGCGGCATATCGCCTTGCTGTACCTGGGCATCGGCAACTTTCGCACGGTTACCGAAAGTTGCGAGGCGGGCGGTGGCGACCGCGTCATGCAGCAACTGGCCACCCGCCTGCAGGCGGCGTTGCGCCCCTCCGACAGCCTGGCGCGGCTGCACGGCGACGAGTTCGTGCTGCTGCTCGATGGCGCCGACGTCGACAGCGCGGTGGCCACGGCCGACCGGGTGCAGCAGCTGTCCATGAAGCCGTTTCGTATCGATAACGTGGACGTCGCCCTGGATTGCCGCATCGGCATCGCCGGCTTTCCCAGTGATGGCGTGACGCCGGAAGAACTGCTGCGCCGCGCCGGCATCGCCATGCAGGACGCCGGCCATCTGGCCGGGCGCATCCAGGTTTACGAAAGCGGCCGCGACGCCGTTCAGCAGCGTCAGGTGCAGCTGATCCGCGACTTGCGCCGCGCTGCGCAGCGCGAGGAACTGCTGTTGCACTACCAACCCAAGCTGGACGTGCGCAACCCGGCGCGCATCCAGGCCGAGGGCCTGCTGCGCTGGCAGCATCCGCAGTTCGGCATGGTGTCGCCAGGCGAGTTCATCCCGCTGGCCGAGCGTACCGGCAGCATCCAGACCCTGACTGCCTGGGTGATCGAGGAGGGCGTGCGCCAGCTGCAGGAATGGCGTCAGCGCGGGCGGGTGGTGCAGCTGTCGCTGAACATCTCCACCGAAGACCTGATCGATACCGAACTGCCTACCCGCGTCGGTCGGCTGCTGGCCCATTACCAGGTTCCGGCCGCCCAACTGATCTTCGAAATCACCGAGAGCGGTGTGATGCTCAACCCGGCGGCGGCCTTGCAGGTGCTGCACGGGCTGCGTGAAAAAGGAATCGGCCTGTCGGTGGACGACTTCGGCACCGGCTATTCTTCACTGGCGCAGCTCAAGCGCATGCCGGTGCAGGAATTGAAGATCGACCAGTCCTTTATCCGTGAGCTGGACGACACCAGCGAGGACGCGGTGATCGTGCGCTCGACCATCGAGATGAGCCATAGCCTGGGCCTCAAGGTGGTGGCCGAGGGCGTCGAGCTGCAGCGCAGCCTGGACCTGCTCGACCGCTGGCAGTGCGACAGCGTGCAGGGCTACCTGATCAGCCGACCCCTGGCGGCGCAGGCGTTCGAGGCCTGGATGCAGCGGCCGTCAATTTCTCCCGTTTCCCTGGTGCATTGACCATGTGGCTATCGCAACTGACCGGCGCCCTGCTGTTGGGCATGTTCACCTCGGCCGCCCTGGCCGGCGAAGGCCGCTTGCTGGCCACCGGCGGGGCCAGCAGCCTGGAAGGCGCTGCCGGTGGCGGCATCACGCCCTGGGCCGTGCTGGCCGGCTATGGCGAGAAGGGCGAGTGGGGCGCCGACGTGTTCGCCACGCGGGTGGAAACCGCTGACTACCGCCTGGACGTGGCCGGCGTGGCGGCAGCCTATGACAACCGCATCGAGCTGTCCTACGCGCGCCAGCGCCTCGACCTGGGCAACCTGGCCCGTGACCTGAGCCTGCCGGAAAACAGCCTCAGCCAGGATATCTTCGGTATCAAGGTGCGCCTGTTCGGCGACCTGATCTACGACCAGTTGCCCCAGGTGTCGCTGGGCATCCAGCACAAGCGCCAGAAGGACTTCCTGATCCCCAGCCTGGTCGGCGCCCAGCGCGACGAGGACACCGAAGGCTACCTGACCGCCAGCCGGCTGATCCTTGGCGGGGCCTTCGGCTACAACCTGCTGCTCAACGGCGGCGTACGCTACAGCCGCGCCAACGAGCTGGGCCTGCTGGGCTTCGGTGGCGATCGCCGTGACCGCCGTTCGGTGCTCAAGGAGGGCTCGGTGGCCGTGCTGCTCAACCGCCAGTGGGCAGTGGGCGTCGAGTACCGGGAAAAACCGGACAACCTCAACTTCGCCGGCGAAAGCGACTGGGCCGACCTGTTCGTCGGCTACTTCCCCAACAAGCACCTGGCCATCGTGCTGGCCTACGCGCGCCTTGGCGAGATCGCCACCCTGGATGACCAGAACGGTGCCTACCTGTCCGTGCAGGGGAGTTTCTGAGCATGCTGCGTTCACTGTGCGTTGCGCTGCTGGCGCTGGTACTGATCGGTTGCGCGCAGCAGCCGGCCAAGGACGACAGCCTGTACCGCGACCTGGGCGAAAAGCCCGGCATCACCCGCATCGTCGAGGGCATGCTGATCAACGTGGCAGGCGACCCGCGCATCGTGCAGTTCTTTGCCAGGGTGGATATCGCCGGGCTGCGTGACAAGCTGGTCGACAAGTTCTGCGTGATCGCCGGCGGGCCCTGCGTGTACACCGGCGACTCCCTCGAGGAAAGCCACAAGGGCCAGAACCTGTCGCCCAGCCACTTCAACGCCCTGGTCGAGAACCTGCAGGCCTCGATGGACAGCCAGGGCGTGCCGACGCCCGTGCAGAACCGCCTGCTGGCGCGCCTGGCGCCCTTGCGTGGGCAGGTGATCGGGAAATAGAGCGGTTGCGTCCATGACGAAAGGGGGCGAAGCGGGTAGAGTCACCGGCTGCCCCCTGAACCCTCCAGCCGCGAGCCGACCATGTCCGTCACCTGGCACTGCAAACACCACACCGAACTGACCAAGACCGAGCTGTACGCCGCCCTGGCGCTGCGTACCCAGGTATTCGTGGTCGAGCAGAACTGCCCCTACCTGGAAGTCGATGGCCGTGACCTGGAGGGCGACACCTGCCACCTGCTGGGCTGGCACGGCGAGGAGCTGGTGGCCTACCTACGCCTGCTCGACCCGGCGCTCAATGATGGTGAGGTGGTGATCGGCCGCGTGGTCACCGCGCCCAGCGCGCGGGGCACCGGGCTTGGCCACAGCATGATGGAGCAGGCACTGCTGGCCTGTGGGCTGCGCTGGCCGGGCCTGCCCGTCTATATGTCCGCCCAGGCGCACCTGCAGGGGTATTACGGCCGCTACGGGTTCGTGGCGGCTACCGATGAATACCTGGAAGACGATATTCCGCATATCGGTATGCGCCGGGCGCTGTAAGCGACGGTAATGCGGCAGTACTACTGACCTGTGTGGGAGCGCGCGGGGACGCCTAGTCCATGCGCGCGACAGCTCTCGGGCATGTACCGGGCATCTCCGCCTGTTCCCACAAAATCGGGCGCATGGCGCCCTCCCACAAAAGGCCGGACCAACCCCAATGCCGGCGTGGCAGCCCCCCGCAGCGTAACCACAATGCTGCATCCCGCCTCAATGAAAATCCCGACTGCGCACATCCAGTCCCACCAGCCAGTCGGTCAGGTCGACCAGCCGCCCGGCGATCACGTGCTGCACGCCATTGGCGGCCTCCAGATGCCCGTCGATGCGCAACAGCCGCGATTGCAGCAGCGTCTTGCGCTGGCGCTCGGCCAGTTCCAGGCGCACCAGTACGTTGATCATGCCGAACTCGTCCTCCAGGGTGACGAAGGTCACGCCACTGGCGGTCTGTGGGCGCTGGCGGCCGATCACCAGGCCGGCCACGCTGACCATCCTGCCGGGCTCCACACGCTCCAGTTCGCGACGGCTGCGGCAGCGCGCGGCCCTGAGTTTGCCGCGCAGCAACGCCAGCGGGTGCGGGCCGAGGGTGGTGCCCAGGGTCGCGTAGTCGGTCAGCAGGTTCTCGCCGACGCTGGGGCGCGGCAGGCTGATGGCGGTTTCCTGTTGGGCGGGCAGGCTGGCGAACAGTGGCAGCTGCGGCTCCACCCCGGCGATGGCCCAGCGCGCCTGGTGGCGATGGCCAACCAGGGCCTGCAGGGCGCCGGCGTCGGCCAGGCGTGTGCGGGCGTTGTTATCGAGGCGGGCGCGCTGGCAGAGGTCGGCGATATCGCCGAATGCCGCCTGCTCGCGGGCCGAGACAATACGCAGCGCCGCGTCTTCACGAAAGCCTTTCACCAGGCACAGCCCCAGGCGAATCGCTGGCTGCGGCTTGCCGATATCTTCCAGGGTGCATTCCCAGGCGCTGTGGCGCACGTCCACCGGGTGGATGCGCAGGCCGTGGCGGCGGGCGTCCTGCAATACCTGGTCGGGATTGTAGAAACCCATCGGCCAACTGTTGATCAGCGCGCAGGCGAAGGCCGCCGGCTCGTGGCACTTGAGCCAGCAACTGGCGTAGGTGAGCAGGGCGAAGCTGGAGGCGTGGGACTCGGGAAAGCCGTAGCTGCCGAAGCCCTTGATCTGCTCGAAGATGCGGTTGATGTATTCGATCGGGTAGTCCTTCTCGAGCATGCGCTTGGTCAGCCGCTCACGGTGCGGCTCCAGGCCGCCATGGCGCTTCCAGGCGGCCATGGCGCGGCGCAGTTCGTCCGCTTCGCCGGGTGAGTAATCGGCGGCGATGATCGCCAGCTCCATCACCTGTTCCTGAAACAGCGGCACGCCCAGGGTGCGCTCGAACACCGGCTGCAATTCCTCGGAGGGGTAGGTGACTTCTTCTTCGCCGGTGCGGCGGCGCAGGTAGGGATGCACCATATCGCCCTGGATCGGCCCCGGCCGCACGATGGCGACCTGAATCACCAGGTCATAGAAGGTCTTCGGTCGCAGGCGTGGCAGCATGGCCATCTGCGCGCGGGATTCGATCTGGAACACCCCCAGGGTATCGGCGCGGCTGATCATCTCGTAGGTGGCCTGATCCTCGGCCGGCAGGCTGGCCAGCGTCCAGCGTTTGCCGCGGTAGGCGGCCAGCAGGTCGAAGCAGCGGCGCAGGGCGCTGAGCATGCCGAGGGCCAGCACATCGACCTTGAGCAGGCCGACGGCGTCGAGATCGTCCTTGTCCCACTGGATCACCGTGCGCTCGGCCATGCTGGCGTTTTCCACCGGCACTAGGGTGTCGAGGGGCGTCTCGGAAATCACGAAACCGCCAGGGTGCTGGGAGAGGTGACGGGGAAAGCCGATCAGCTCGCCAGCCAGCACCAGCACCCGGTGCAGCACCTTGCTCTGCGGGTCGAAACCGGCCTCGCGCAGGCGTTCGGCATCGGGGATGCGGTCGCTCCAGCGGCCGCAGCAACTGGCCAGGGCGTTGATCTGATCGGGCGGCAAACCCAGGGCCTTGGCCACGTCGCGAATCGCCCCAGCACCATGGTAGGTGCTGACCACCGCGGTCAGCGCCGCGCGCTCGCGGCCATAACGGCGGAACACGTACTGGATGACTTCCTCGCGGCGGTCGTGCTCGAAATCCACGTCAATGTCCGGTGGCTCGTTGCGCTCGCGGGACAGGAAACGCTCGAACAGCAGGCGGCTGCCCTTGGCCATCGGGTTCAGTTCGGTGATGCCCAGGGCGAAGCACACCGACGAGTTGGCCGCCGAGCCACGCCCCTGGCAGAGAATCGACTGCTCGCGGGCGAAGCGCACGATATCGTGTACGGTGAGGAAATAGCTTTCGTACTGCAGCTCGCCGATCAGCGAGAGCTCTTTGTCTATCTGCTTGCGTACTGGCTCGGTAATGCCGTCAGGCCAACGCCAGCGAATGCCGTCCTCGACCAGCTGGCGCAGCCAGGAGCTGGGGGTATGCCCGGCCGGCACCAGCTCGTGGGGATACTGGTACTGGAGCTCATCGAGATCGAACCGGCAACGCTCGGCGATATGCAGGGTTTCGGCGAGTAGCTCGGGCGGATACAGCTCGGCCAGTTCCTCACGGCGGCGCAGGTGCCGCTCGCCATTGGCGAACAGATGGGCGCCGGCTTCGGCCACGGGCAGGTGGTGGCGGATGGCGGTCATGCAGTCCTGCAGGGCGCGGCGGCCACGCGCGTGCATATGCACGTCGCCACAGGCCACGGCAGGGATGCCCAGTTGCCGGGCCAGGCCCAGGCCATGCTGCAGCAACGCCGCATCGTTGCCGCTGCGGTGCAGCTCCACCCCCAGCCACAGGCGTTCGGCAAAGCGCTCACGCAGCCAGGCACCAGCCATGGCGTTGTCGTCTGGTGCCGGCAGCCAGATGGCCAGCAACCCGTCCGGCTCCACGGGCAGATCCTCGTCGAGCAGGATGTAGCGGCCCTTTTCCGCGCGCCGCCGGGCGCGGGTTATCAGCGCACACAAACGCTGGTAACCGGCGAGGTTCTCGACCAGCAGGACCAGCCGGGCGCCGTTCTGCAGCCTCAGCTCGCTGCCGACGATCAGCTTCACACCATGCTCCTTGGCGGCCTGCCAGGCCCGCACGATACCGGCCAGGGTGCATTCATCGGTGATCGCCAGGGCGCGATAGCCGAGCAGCTTGGCGCGCTCGACCAGCTCGGCGGCGCTGGAGGCACCGCGCTGGAAACTGAAGTTCGACAGGCAGTGCAGCTCGGCGTAGTCGGGCAGGCTCATGCGAACCAGCCGTGCAGCCGCAACGGGCCGTCTTCGCCGACGCTGCGAAAGGCCCAGCCGCGCTGGCCGCTGCGGGTCTCGATCAGGTAGTAGTCGCGGCGCACGTCCTCGCCATCCCACCAGCCGGATTCGATGCGCTCCGGGCCGCTGAGAATATGCAGCGGCTCGCGCAGCACCTGTGGCTCCGGCAGCAGCCAGCTGGGCCGCGCGCCGCTCGGGCCGGGCAACGCAATGCGGCTCGTCTCCGTGCGCCAGGCCTTCTCCGGGCGGTGATCGGCATGGGCGGCCAGGCCTTGCACGGCGTCGTCACCCAGGCGCGCACGCAGGCGCTCACGCAGCTGCTCCCAGCCCAGGGTTTGCTGCGGCCGGTCCTCGAACAAGGCCTGGTGCTGCGGCACGAAGGTGGGCAGGTCGCGGGCCACCAGGCGCAGTGCCAATACCGGTGACGGCAGTTGCAGCTGCTCCAGGCGGCCGCGGGTGAACTCCAGCAGCATCGCCGCCTCCCGCTCGGCACTGAGCAGGCCGACGGGCAAGAGGCTGTCGTCACCGTCACGGTGTTCCAGGTGCAGCACGAAACGCTGCACGCCGCAGTCCCGGCCCGCCAGGTAGGCGGCTAGGTCGGCGATCAGGCGGCGCAGCGGAAACAGCAGGGCCTGGGTCGACTCCACCTCGAAGTGCAGCTCCAGCCGACTGTCGAACACATCCGGCGGGCGGTAGTAGTCGAGTGCCAGCGGGCGCAGGCCCATCAGGGTATCCAGGCCGGCCAGCAACTCGGGCGGGAAGCGCCGCGCCAGGCTGTCGCGGGGCAGCGCCTGCAACTGACGCACCTGGCGCAGGCCCATGCGCGCCAACGTGGTGACCAGCTCCTCGGACAGGCCGATGCGATCCAGCGGCATGGCCGCCAGCCGCTCGCGCAATGCCTGCTCGTCGGTGATCGCCAGGCCGTCGTGCAGGTTGGCGAGCATGCGCGCCGCAGCCGGGTGGTGCGCCAGGGTGATGCGATGGCGAAAGCCCAGTGCCGTCAGCTCCTCACGCAAGCGCGCCTCGAAGCGCGGCCAGGGGCCGAACAGGGACAGGCTCGATTGCACCTCCAGCAGCAGGCAGCGCGGATAGTGCAGGCTCACCTGGGAGCTGAAACCGTAGGCCCAGGCCGCCAGGAAGCTGCGCCAGCGCTCGATGTCGGCGGGGTCGTACTCGGCGCTGGCGAATGCGCAGTTCAAGGATTGCGCCGCCGTCAGCGTCAGCCCCGGGCGCAGGCCGAGCGCCCGCGCGGCCGGGTTGACCGCCTGCAACATGCGCCGCTGCGGTGTGCCGCTCAGCAGCACCAGCGGCGCTTCGGCCTCTTCACGGCCACGCAACACGCCGTCCATGGCCAGTTGCGGCAGCAGGATGCACGCCCAGCGCATATCAAAAGCCCCAGCCGCTCAAATCAAACGTGCGCGCCGGTGGTTGCCCACCTCGGCACTTGAGCACCCGCACCTGGGCGGGCCGAGCCTGGATGGTCAGACGCAAGGCCGCCGGCGAAGGGTTGCGCGCCTCATGCAGTGGGCGGTAGGCGAAGGCCAGGGTCTGCCCGGTTTCGGCGGCAATCTGCAGGCGGCGCAGGGCACGGTCATCGGCCCGTTGCGGCCACAGCACCACCGCCCCGCAACAGCCCGAACGCAGGCACTGCTCGGCCGCCCACAAGGCATCCCGCGCGCTCGCCTGGATCAGCGCCAACTGCTTCATCTCTACCCCCGCTGCCGACCAGGCGCCGGGGTAGGGCACGTAGGGCGGCGCGACCAACACCACCCGCTCCCCGGCAGCGCTCAAGCGCGCCAATGTCGCCAGCACCACGCGCAGCTCACCGATACCTGGCGCCTCGACGAGCAGCTCGCTCAACGCTGCTTCCGGCCAGCCACCGCCTGGCAACGAAGCATCCAGCGCCGCGTTGCCCGTGGGCTGGTGGCCGCTGGGCGCGACAATGCCCTGGCCACGCCAGATACGGCGCTCATTGAGCAGATGATCGATAGCGACGACGGAAGACATGGCAGATAGGGGCAAGAAAAATACTGTTCAAATGTACAGTATTCTGCCCGGCCAGCAAGGCACTATCCGCCGAGCGGATGGCAGCAGGCTCGGCCAGCGCTTCCCGATGCCGATAGACTCCGGGCCACAGCCCCGATACCACGGGCTCTGGCGCGCGGCATCGGGCACGCCAACCAGCCAGTTGCCACGCAGCCGTTACCGGCAAATGAGCCAAGCATTTGATAGCACGCGAAAAAAATTACGCGATGGGCTTCGCCAAAGCGAATTCTGCTGATATCATGCGCGCCGCCTGGGAAGATGCCGGAGTGGCCGAACGGGACGGATTCGAAATCCGTTGTATCAGCGATGGTACCTAGGGTTCAAATCCCTATCTTCCCGCCATATCTCAAGCATAAGCCCCTGAAATTCCTAGAGTTTCGGGGGCTTTTGCTATCTGCGGCATGCAAAGTGTCGAAACCTGCGACCGGTTGATAGCGATCTGTGAAGCAATTGGCAGCTGCGGTGCGCAAATCTGTTGGCAGGCAAACTGCCGAGTATTAGATTGGCAGGGTGCAAGATCGCACCTCAAAGGAACTGAAAAATGCCCGGTCGCAGGATGCTTCCGTTGTCACTCATGCTTTTCGTCACCTTGGCCCATGCGCAGGTCTATACCTGGGTAGACGAGAAGGGGCAGAAACACTTCAGTAGCCAGCCACCCGTTGCCCAGCCCGTCGAGCCTGTGAAGATCAATCATGGGTATATCGGAGACGGTACGGCTGTCGCGCCGCAAACCCCCTACGCAACACCAAACTCCTCATCGAAAGAAACCAAGCCTTCGAAACGGCAGATGTGTACCAGCGCAATCCGCTGGGCTACCGAAGAGGTCGAGGATCTCAAGGGGCTGTCTGTCGCTTTATTGAAAGCCAAGCAGATATCCGAAGCCGAGAACGCCAAGGTGCTTAGCAAACTGGAGAAAGGCAGTGCAGAACTCAGCATGCAGAACTGCCTCGCCAGCTCTGGAGTGAATGAAAAACACTATCAATGTCTCTCGGTAGGGCTTGGTGTAGCGGTTTGCACGGGGGCAGCCGAGGACGCGATGAAGAAGGGTATGAGTAGAGCTCAGAAGCGATAGTCACGCCCATCTGCTGAATACGATCTCTCTATCATTCCAGGTACCTCACTGCGCATAAAGCTGCGCCGACAGCGGTAGAACGCGCATGGCATAGGTGAAACCATCAGCGGCGCCACACGCATAGCCACCTGCGAAGGCAAGAGCGGCGATGAACAGATAACGGATCATAGGTCAGCCTCTCTGGCGCTCTGGCACAGGATGTTCGGTTGGCTTGGCGATGTGGTATCGGACGCGGCGTTGGTGGCCATGCAAGCCTCCATGGCGTAGCGAATCTTCATGCTGTCCAATTTTGCTCAAGCAACCACTGCCGGAGCATGGCGCTGTTGACCATGCGGCGTTTGCCGAGCTTTACGGTGGGCAGCACACCACGCATGGCCCAGGAGCGCGCCGTGGCGTAGGTGATGCCGTTGCGATCCGCCCAGGTTTCGATGGTTTCAACGTCCTGTTGCGGGCCTATCAGCTTGTTGGCGTCCAACTCTTCTAGTCCCATGTCGTTCCGTGCCTATTCGTGTCAATATTCGAGGCAGTGAACTTGCCTCATGGATATAGTCCATATGGATAATATCCATAGAGGTGCATTATGGCAATATTCCATAAATGGTATTTGTTAATGGCTCAAGGCATGGCCGATAGAGCGCATCAATTGCTGAACGCAACCAGCCTCAAAGAGCTGGCAGAGGTGAACAGCAAGGACTACGTGCGCTGGCAAAGCATCAAGCGGGGCAGAGCGCGCATTGGTGCGGAAGAAGTGGAGCTTCTAGGGAAGCTGTACCCGCAATACCGCTGGTGGCTGATGACCGGGGAGGTCATGCCAGATAAAGGACAAGTAAGCCCCGACTACGACGAGGCCAACCGAAACTTGTCCAATCAGAGCGCGGGATAGCGATTACTACTAAGGTCATGGAGCGCTGGTACACGCGCGAAGATAGATTAAAAGGAAATTCATAGTGGAAAAGGATTTTATTTTCAATACCACATAAAGATCATTTGCTATAGATACAATATTTATATTGATTTATTCAGGACTTTAGGTGGCTGCATGATCGAAAATATTAGGTTTAATAATTTCAAACGCTTTAAGGAAGAGTCGCTGGACTTGACTAGGCCTATTACGCTTTTGTATGGGCAGAATAGCTCAGGTAAATCATCAGCCTTGAAAGGTATCGCAGCACTACTGCAGACGTTTAGTTGGATGCGAAACAAGCACGAGCCACTCGTCACTCAGGGAGACTATGCGAATCTGGGCGTATATAAAGACTATGTTCACGATCATCGAACGGCTAATAAAATAACATTCAATTTGCTGACGAAAGCAGAAGCATGGTCGGTCCCTTTTGCTAATCTCGAAAGCTCGATAACGCACCTGTCAACAAAGCTATGTTATGACCGCTCTCCTTATACAGAGCAGGCAAGGATTTATTTAATTGAAGGTGGAGTTAAGCTTAGTGATGGCAGCGAGCGGCTGGTTTTTACCCTAAAAAGAGCTGAAACCAAGGCGTATTACACTATTACTGTAGATCCTGATGCACTTAAAGCCATGGCATTCATGTACGGGAGAGGCAAGGATGCTCTTGCAGATAAAGAGATTAAACGATTAGCTTCTCTCAAAACGAAACTTAAGTACATTGAGGGTTTTAGCTTCTCGCTGCATTCAGTAGGGAAGGAAGACGATGTTTCTTCTACTAAAATTAGAGTGCTGGAGCGATACATGTATGCATTGTTTCAGCTTCACGAAAAATATAAGTACCTAGGCCCTTTGCGATCAAGCCCAAATAGAAGCTACACACTTTCGGCAGCAAGTTCTGATGTGGGTCCAAAGGGGGAAAATACGCCATCGGTTATCTCCTACCTGAAGCGTAGTAGTGAGAGTATCAAGGATAATAAAGACGCATACTTAAAAATTTTGCGCTGGATAAAACTGTTGTTTCCTGGGAGATCCATTGAAGTTGAGGATTACGAGGAGCTAGTGAAGCTAAAGATTACTCGTAAAGGAGTGGCAGACTCCATTCAGGATGTAGGCTTTGGATTCTCACAGATACTACCAATAATTGTTCAGGCTGCGGCTCTTAAACCAGGTAATACTTTGGTAATAGAACAGCCAGAGCTACATCTTCACCCCAGCGCGCAAGTGGCCTTTTCTAAGTTTTTGGTGGAGGCAAGCCGTAGTGGTATCCGCTTCATAATTGAAACGCATAGTGAGCACCTTCTGCGTGGATTGCAATTGGCAATATCTGAGAATTCGATAAGCAAGGCAGTCGGGATAAGTAAGAGTGATTTGAGGGTCGTATACTTTCCTAGCGAGGAGGGCAATACTTCATTTGAAATTGAAATCAATGATGATGGAGAGCTCGTTGAAGGGTGGCCTGCCGGTTTCTTTGATGAATCTTACAACTTAACCAAGCAAATGATAAATAATAAAATAAGCAAGCTGGCAGGGAAGTCGTTATGAGGTCTGTTATAGAAAAGGATGTTTTAGAAGCTTGTTTTTCAGGTTTGTATCCTGATATTTTTATTGCTGCACACTCATCTGTTATAGGCGTTACTCCAGCAATTGTAGAACAGTATCTCAATATAACAGATGGGGTTGGTGGTTATAAGGTTTGGTTTGATCGAGTGTTTAGCACTGGCAGCAATTATTGCCTAGTATCTCCTGAGAGTTTAAGTGGTTACAAGCTAAATACTAATTGCGTTCACTCGAATTATCTGGGTGCGGCATATCACAGTTCAGGTGCGATGATTGTTAGTTCGCTCAATCAGTTTCAAAAGCTTGACCCATCTTCATGGGGCGTTGATATTGTAGAGGCTAATTCATATTCCGTAGTCCCTGGGGAATCGCCTGGAGGCGCTAAAATAGCAGAAATAATATCGCTAAAGACGGGTGGAAAGCTGAAGCCCGTGGTGATATCTAAGTATTTCAAGCGAGAAAATCGAATATTTATTTTCGATAAGACTATTAATGCGGCTGGTGCTGATTTTATCATTGAGTTAACCAAGTACTGTGATAAAAAATGCAAAATAGTCGTAATGTCAAACTTTTTAAATAATGTTAGGCGAGGCCTTCTTGATCAGCAAGAGCTGCAAGCTTTTTTAAATAAGAATAAGGTTAATGGGACTGTAGAGTGTCTGCAGGCAAGTGATGAGACGATAAAAAATTATCATGATAGGTTTGTTTTTCTTGGTAATCGATTTCAGATGGTTTTCTCAAGCGGATTAGATTGTTTTGGGAGGGGAGGTGTTTGGACTAACAGCGATGGGGACGTGACAGTTCATTGCGTTTATGCTTCGGATGTTGTTAGTGATTTCAGAAGCTCAACAAATAAAATTTTCCGTTTGAAGTCTAAGGGTTATTGAATAGTAGTGGGGTTGGATTAAGTTAATAGGTTTCGATTAAAAGGGGGCAGATTTATTTCTACCATGGAGAGGTTTATATGAATGCAGACTGGGATGACGCGCCTTCCAGAATCCAGCGCAAAGCTGGAAACACCATCCTATGGTGCTTATCGCTAGTATTTGGATTAGGTATTACTGGTGGCGCGCTCTACCTAGCATCTAGTCAGATGAAGCCAAACCCCCGTGCTGAAGCACAAGCAGCGCGCCTGAATGCTGAAGCGATACGAAAGCATAACGAAGAAGTGCGGGCACGCCAGCTAGCCAGCCAACAGCGCTATAACCCAGCGCCGATGGAAGAAAAGAACTGGATCAGATCCAGCGAAGAAGCACAGCCAGACGCTCAGGCACAGCGAGAGCTTCAGGAGTGGTCACGTGCTCAAGCTGAGAAACAACAAGAGCGGCAAACCTCATTCAGCGACGCTACCTATGTGCCTCAAGGCGCAAGGAACGTTGTGCCGTCTACTCCAGTTCCAAGAGAGGCATATAAGCCGAAGCCAAAACAGCAAGAAATAGTAATTGTTGGCAAGGCTGATCCAAGGCTTCGAGATTACTGCCCATATGCGAAAGGCAGCATAGAGCACCGTAATTGTAAAATGCGTATGGATTTGAATAGCAGGAATCAAGGTGGAATTAGATAGTTGAGTGGCGGATTTACTCGCCAGAATAACAGCGAGATATTATGTTTTTTTTGCTTTTGCAAAAGTGCTCGCCTATATAAGGTGGCATGTTGCTTGCGGTAAAATGGATGGTGGCAAAAAATGCTATCAATAATATAAATGCTATTATGTTCATGAATTTGCTGCCACCAGATCTTTTCTTCCAGCGACTTGCAATTGCTAAGATAAAAAGGCAAAGAAAAGGAATGATGCAAAGGGCAATAGCAAGGCCTGTTAGCGTAATTGGCTTGGTAGACGTTATAGCGATGAGAATCAGCATTCCTGCCATAGGGAAGTGCTGAAGCCATCTGGGCCATGGATTGTTTTTCATTACAGGTCGCATATCTATCCTTAGATGCGAACAAATCGCAGCGGGCTTCAATCGTCACCTAAGGGCAATTGACTGGTCAAGAGGCGGGCAAGACGTTCTCAACGAATCATGAAATGTGTCGAAAAAGTGTCGAAAACACTATGCCACACAGCCACGAATCGACACGCTGAGGCCCCCAGAAATCACAGATTGGCACGCACTGTGACGCACTGAAACCGCTCAAAAACGGGTTCAAATCCCTATCCTCCCACCATCCCGAATAACACAAAGCCCCTTAATCTTCCGAAGATCCCAGGGGCTTTGTATTTCTGGCATGGAAGATTTTCCGCCCACCTAGTGCCGTGGCGCGTTCACACCAGAATCGGCAGCCAATGTTGCTTCCTCCCGCAATCTCCTAGAGCGCAACGCCGCCTCGCCCCAAAGCCCCGCACATTTTTCTTCCCCACAACACCCCTGAAAGCTTTACGAAAGGTTTCGGGCGTATTAATGCTGTAACCGGTGTACCACCGGCGGACGGCCTCTGAAAAAGCCGCCTAACAATAATAATCAGTGGAGAGCCATCCCATGCTCGTCACCGCCCGCTGTGCCGCATCCGTTCACGCCTTTCCCCGTTATGCCTTTGCCGTTCGGCCTCCTGCGCCGGGTTTGACCCTGGCCGCTGCCTGACCAGCTGCACGGTATTTATCTCTGCCTTTGCAGCTTCTGCGAGGGCGCCTGTTCGTACTACAAAAATAATCAGAGGTGCGTTCCATGAATCCCATGTTTCGTCGTGTTCTCCTGTCCGCTTGTTGCGCGTTGCTGGCCGGCCAGGCGCTGGCCGATGAGCCGCGTCGCCCCGAGTGCATCGCGCCGGCGTCGCCCGGCGGTGGCTTCGACCTGACCTGCAAGCTTGCGCAGAGCGCGCTGGTGCAGGAGAAGCTGCTCAAGTCGCCGATGCGCGTGACCTACATGCCTGGCGGCATCGGCGCCGTGGCCTACAACGCGGTGGTCGCCCAGCGGCCGGCTGATGCGGGCACCATCACCGCGTTTTCCAGTGGCTCGCTGCTCAACCTCGCTCAGGGCAAGTTCGGTCGTTTCGACGAGAACGCCGTGAAGTGGCTGGCGGCCGTGGGCACCAGTTATGGCGCCATCGCGGTGCGAGCGGATTCGCCCTACAAGAACCTCGGTGACCTGATCACCGCGCTCAAGGCCAACCCCGGCAGCGTGGTCATCGGTGCCGGCGGCACCGTGGGCAGCCAGGACTGGGTACAGACCGCGCTGATCGCCCAGGCCGGCGGCGTCGATCCCAAGCAGATGCGCTACGTGTCGATGGAGGGCGGTGGCGAGTTGGCGACGGCCCTGCTGGGCGGCCATATCCAGGTAGCGAGTACCGACATCTCCGACTCCGTGCCCCACGTGCAGTCCGGCGACATGCGCATTCTTGCCGTGCTGGCCGACCAGCGCCTGGAAGGGCCGATCGTCTCGGATATCCCGACCGCCAAGGAGCAGGGCTTCGACGTTACCTGGCCGGTGATCCGCGGCTATTACCTGGGGCCGAAGGTCAGCGACGAGGCGTATGCCTGGTGGAAGAACGCCTTCGACACGCTGCTCGCCTCCGAAGACTTCGCCAAGCTGCGTACCGAGCGCCAGCTCTATCCCTTCGCCATGACCGGCGACGAGCTGGATGCGTACGTCAAGAAGCAGGTCGCCGACTACAAGAAACTGGCTGGCGAGTTCGGCCTGACCCAGTAAGCGCGAACGCACGCCCCATGGACGATGGCGCTGTCGGTAACGGCAGCGCGGGGTGGCGTGTGCTCGCTCGATGAGGATTTTCCCGATGATCCTGCAACGCATTTTCGCCGTGTCGCTGTTGGCTGCGTGCGTGGTGCTGGCCGTGATGGCCTGGCCCTACCAGGCGCCGTTCTCCTACGAGCCGGTCGGCCCGCGGGCCTTTCCGCTGTTGATCCTGGGCCTGATGGGCCTGGCGCTGGTGTTTCTGGCGATCCGCCCGACGCCTGTGGCGCGCGCCGATGACGAGCCCGAGCTGGACCGCGCGACCCTGACCAAGGTGGTCGCCTGTTTCGCCTTGCTGCTGGGGTTCGCCGCCACCTTCGAACCCCTGGGCTTCATTCTCAGCTCGATCCTCATCGGCGTGCCGATGGCCCGGCTGTACGGCGGGCGCTGGCTGCCTGGCGCCGTCGTGGTGGTGGTCATGAGCGTGCTGCTGTACTGGCTGTTCGACCGTGTGATGGATGTTCCACTTCCCCTTGGCCCGCTGGCCGCGCTGGAGAACTGACCCATGGAAACCCTGAGCTATCTGGGGCACGGCTTCGGCATCGCCCTGAGCCCTTACAACCTGATCACCGCCCTGATCGGCACGCTGATCGGCACCGTGGTCGGCCTGCTGCCGGGCCTGGGGCCGATCAACGGCGTGGCCCTGCTGATTCCCATCGCCTTCGCCCTCGGCCTGCCGCCGGAGTCGGCGTTGATCCTGCTGTCGGCGGTGTACCTGGGCTGCGAGTATGGCGGCCGGATCAGTTCGATCCTGCTGAACATTCCCGGCGAGGCCTCCACGGTGATGACCGCCCTGGACGGCTACCCCATGGCGCGCCAGGGCAAGGCGGGCATCGCCCTGTCGCTGTCGGCCTGGAGTTCGTTCATCGGTGCACTGCTAGCCACCTGCTGCATGGTGCTGTTCACCCCGCTGCTGGCGGCCTGGGCCGTCGCCTTCGGGCCGGCCGAATACTTCGTGCTGATGGTCTTCGCCATCGTCTGCCTGGGCGGCATGGCCGGGGACAAGCCGCTGAAGACCTTCGTCGCCGCGCTGATCGGCCTGTTCCTGTCGGCGGTCGGTATCGACGCCAACAGCGGCGTGTACCGCTTTACCGGTGACAGCGTGCACCTGGCCGACGGTATCCAGTTCGTGGTGCTGGTGCTGGGCCTGTTCTCGATCAGCGAGATTCTCCTGCTGCTGGAGAAGACCCACCATGGCCACGTGGCGGTGAAGACCACCGGGCGCATGCTGTTCAACGTCAAGGAAGCGGCCTCGGTGGCCATGGTCAACCTGCGTTGCAGCATCTCCGGTTTCATCATCGGCGTGCTGCCGGGCGCCGGTAACACCCTGGCCAGCGCGGTGGCCTACATGACCGAGAAACGCATGGCCGGCGCCAGCGGCAACTTCGGCAAGGGCGACATTCGGGGCCTGGCCGCGCCGGAAACCGCCATCGGCGCCTCCACCTGCGGCGGCCTGGTGCCGATGCTGACCCTCGGCGTTCCCGGCTCGGGCACCACCGCGGTGATGCTCGGCGCCCTGACGCTGTACAACATCACCCCGGGCCCGCTGCTGTTCGAGCAGCAGCCGGATATCGTCTGGGGCCTGATCGCCTCGCTGTTCATCGCCAACGTCATGTTGCTGATTCTCAACATCCCGATGATCGGCCTGTTCACCCGCATCCTGGCCGTGCCGACCTGGGCCCTGGTGCCGGTGATCGCCATCATCACCGGCATCGGCGTCTACGCGGTGCACGCGACCACCTTCGACCTGTTTCTGATGGTCGCCATCGGTGCGCTGGGCTACATCATGCGCAAGATGGACTTTCCGCTGTCACCGGTGCTGTTGGGCTTCATCCTCGGCGGGCTGATGGAGCAGAACCTGCGCCGCGCGCTGTCGATTTCCAACGGCGAGCTGGGCATCCTGTTCTCCAGCCCGATCAGCATCGGTACCTGGGTACTGGTGGCCGTGATGATCGTCCTGCCGATGTGGCGCGGCTGGCGTCGCCGGGTACGTCGCGTGCAGGCGGCGGCCTGACGTGAATGGCTCGGGCCTCGCTGTGTTTGGTGGGGCTCGGCTTTTTGGGATGTGGAAAATGAGTAACGCTGCCTGAGCTGTCGATCAATCTGCATGAGTCGACAGGCAAATAACCCTGCCAGATAGAACCAAGCCCCGATGCCAAAAAGCATCGGGGCTTGGTTTTTACATCTGAACGACCCGCTTGCGCTGGCGCTATCCGCGCTTACGCCAAGTCCGCCGCCCCGTGCCGCTCCGGCACCTGCTCGGACTCATCGCCCCAGGTGCGATTCACCCGGCGGCCACGTTTTACCGCCTCGCGCTCGGCGATCTCGTTGGCCCAGCGTTGTACGTGGGTGTACTCGTGGGCAGAGAGGAACTCGGCGGCGCCGTAGACGTTGTTGCGCACCAGCTCGCCATACCAGGGCCATACGGCGATATCGGCGATGGTGTAGGTGTCGCCGGCCAGGTAGCGGTTCTGCGCCAGGCGCTGGTCGAGTACGTCCAGCTGGCGCTTGGCTTCCATGGTGAAGCGGTTGATGGCGTACTCGAACTTCTCCGGGGCATAGGCGTAGAAGTGCCCGAAGCCGCCGCCCAGGTAGGGCGCCGACCCCATCTGCCAGAACAGCCAGTTGAGGGTTTCGGTACGGCCGGCCGGGTCCCTGGGCAGGAACGCGCCGAATTTCTCCGCCAGGTACAAGAGGATCGAGCCGGACTCGAACACGCGGATCGGCGTGTCGCCGCTGCGGTCGAGCAGGGCGGGGATCTTCGAGTTCGGGTTGACGCCCACGAAGCCGCTGGAGAACTGGTCGCCTTCGCCGATGCGGATCAGCCAGGCGTCGTACTCGGCGCCGCTGTGCCCCAGGGCCAGCAGCTCCTCGAGCAGGATGGTCACCTTCACGCCATTGGGCGTGGCCAGGGAATAGAGCTGCAGCGGGTGCTTGCCGACCGGCAGTTCCTTGTCGTGGGTCGCGCCGGCGGTGGGGCGGTTGATCTTGGAGAACTGGCCACCGGAAGCTTCAAGGTGCTGCCATACCTTGGGCGGAACATAGGTTGATTGGGTCATCGAATCCTCGCTATCGGCGTGATGGGCAATGCATGTGGACGCGAGGCTAGCCCGATTACGCCCGTTATTCGAGAGGCCATGGTGCATGTTGGGTATCGACCGGGTTGATAAAGGGCTGCGTTTGCATAAAGAACGCCACGCTTGCGATCCCGCTGCCGCTGAAACCTCATGCGCCTGCGGGGTTCTGACTTGAGGTAGGGCGAATTGGCGAGGAGGGCAGGCATGGCCGAAAAACGCATCAGCGCACAGCCGCTGGGGCTCGCGGCCGGGCTCGACCAGGCGGATGAGACGGCGCTGTTCAAGTGGCTGCTGGCGAGCTTCGTGTTCGGCAAACCGATCCAGCAGGCGGTGGCCGAGCGGGCCTACCGGATCCTCGTCGAGCAGCATGGGCTGGACACGCCTGCCAAGCTCGCCCATTGCAGCCAACAACAACTGGTGCGGCTGCTCGGGCAGGCGCGCTACGTGCGTTACGACATTTCCACCGCGGCGCGCCTGCACAAGCTCAGCCGCAAGTTACTGGACGAGTACGGCGGCAGCGTTACCGCCATCCGCCAGCAAAGCCCTACGCGGGACGATTTCGAACAGCGCCTGTTGTCCTTCGAGGGCATCGGCCCGAAGACGATGGAGATCTTCATGCGCGAGGCCGAGGCCGGGCTTTATGGGAGCAACGACTAACCAGCGGTCAGGCGCGCGCACCGCCACGGGCATTCTTCTTCTGCAGAATCTCCGAGGCCTCGTTGTAGGCCGCCTGGAAGGTTTCGCCGCCGATCCACTGCACGGCAGCGTCTTCGTCCTCGTGGTGGAACAGGCCGCGGTAGACGATCAGCAGCCCCATCATGAAGTCGGTCGCCGCTTCCGGGTCTTCCTCGGCGATCACCAGCTCCAGCACCGGGTACTGCAAATACACCAGGCACAGGGCGAGCAGGCTGATGGCTTCGGCCTTGTGCATGGCCTGGAACAGGTCGTCGAAATGCGCCGGGTCGAAGCCGTTCTCCTCGATGTCCTTGAAGTCGAAGGTGCCAAGGTCGATCTCCACGTCATCGAAGGGCTCGTCGATCAGCGGGTTGGCCAGCAGCGGGTGCACGACATTGGCCTTGGGCTTGGCCATGCGGTTCTGCCTGGCCTTGGTCTTGGCCCGCTGGGCGCGTTTTTTCTGCTTGTCGGGAGAGGCCATGGCGGCAGGATCCTTGTGCGTGGCTGGAAGCGGGTGGGCATTGTATGCAGTCTTGCCCGCCGTGTTGGAGCAAGTTCGTGCCATGCCGTCATGGACGCGTTCGCAGATAGGCAGCCGGCAGCGCGGGCACCCCTCGGCAAGGCCGCCGCCCGGCTCTAGGGCCTGTTGCCGTTTTACGCACGGCCGCGGCGGAGCCCATTCAGCGCGCGCCAGCCATGAGCGGCAGTGAGCCGATACCCGAGCAGACCCTCACGGATTGCCCGCTAGGGCCTTGCGGTATCAGCGCGTGACGAACAGCGCCGAAGTCCACACCCGCGATTGATCGCGCTGCCGGGCGCAGATGAACAGCGGATGTTCGCGGCCTACTTCCAGGGCGAGCTTTGCCAGCTCGATCCGGCCCTGCACTTCACGCGGCAGCGGCTGAGCGGTCATCTGCTCCAGCGATACCTGCAGTTCGGCGCCGGAGAGCTGCTCGACCACTTCGCTGTGCTCCAGCAATTGGGCACCGGTGATGTCCAGGCTCACGGTCGGCGCGTGCACGTGGGGTTGCGGGGTCAGCGGGTCACCGACCTTGATATAGCTGTCGACGCGGCCGTTCAGGCTGATGCGGGCGCCGGCCAGGCTCGACAGTTCGATTTCCAGGCTGTCGATGTCGCCATTGGTGTCGGTGCGAAAGGCCAGGGTGGTGGCGTTCTTGCGCCATACGCTCTGCTCCGGGTGGTCGGCACCGAGGAAGTGGAAGCCGTTGATCAGCGCGCCGCTGATGCTGATCTCGCCGCTCCAGTAGGCGCCGCGATAACGGTCCTTGATGCGCGCGCCACCGAGGCGCAAACGGATATGCCGTGAAGACAGACCCGCTTCCTGATGCAGGTTGCGCGACCAGATGCGCTGTTCCCCCCTGAAAAGGTCGATCTGTTCCCAGCCGCTGTCGCCCAGCAGGCGGTATTCGAGCGCGTCGCTGGCCTGGGCGGTGAGCACATCGCCCATCAGGTGTTCGCCAAGACGCAGCAGGGCATAGCTGCGCTCGCCCGTGGTGGCGAAGGTATGCCGGGCGCGCAGGGCCTTGCCGACGGCGGCGCGGTCGAAGGCCTCGGCGATCACCCCGGTCAGGCCGCCACGGGAGCCGAAGACGGCAGTGGCAGGTACGCCGCCGCCGCAGCGGCCCTGATGCTCGTCACTGTTGGCCGCGGCACCGACCCGGTAGCCGCGCTGCAGGGCTTCGGCATAGACCCAGTGGAACTGCCCCCAGGCCGAGCCGACTTCCACCAGGCGCTCCAGCTCGGGGTGGTGCCAGTCGAGGTTGCAGCGGCGGCCGCCCACGTGGGGCATCATCAGGTGGCCTTCGGGGTTCCTGGCGTAGGCCGCGTAGAGTTCGTCGACGGGCCAGGCGCCGGGCTTGATGGTGCCGGCGGTGAACTCGTTCCACTCGAAGGAACGCACCAGTCGGCCCTGGTTGTCGAAGGGAAACTCCGGCTTGCCTTCATGCAGGAACACCACGTTGCGATCACCACCGGCGCAGGAGTTGCCGCACCATTCGGTGCCTGGGTAGCAGACGAAACGACCGGGTTCGTTGAGCTGGTGGATCAGCGCCACCGCAGCGTCCCAGCGCTGTTCGGTGATGTTGAAATCGTTGGCGGTGTAGCCGAGCACGTCGAGGCCGGCGACATCGCGGCCATAGCTGAGGTTGTAGATAGTGTCGTTGGTGCCGACGGTGTCATCGGAGTGCACGTGCAGGTCGGCGTACAGAGGGCGCAGGCCGGTCAGTGCGGCATCGACGTTGACGTAGGCCTGTGCCGGCTGGATGCCGGTGTCGTTCGCCAAGGCGCGGATCGACCACTCACCGCGTTCGGTCAGGGCGATGGCTGGCAGGCGCACCACTGCCCAGCCCTCGTTGGCGAGCTCGAAAGGCAGTTGCAGGCTGTTGCCATCGGGGCCGTCGAGCAGCAGTTCACCGTGCAGGGTGAGGCCGCGGCAGGTATTGCCCCAGGCGTCGTCGGCACGCACCAGCACGTCGAACGGCTGCGCCTTGCCGACCAGGCGCGGGGCGATCGCCAGCAGGCGCTCGGGAATGCCGGGCACGATGTCGAGCAGTAGATCCCCCGGCACCTCGGCGAATTTCGAGCTACCCAGCGGGTCGACGAACAGGCGCAGGCGGAAGTCCTTTTCGACGAAGCTCTGCACTCGGGTGCCCGGCCCGCCCTGACGACGATCGCCGAGGCGGATGATAATGCGGTCGCCGGGGTTTATGTAGCCGTCGACGATGTCGATCAGGATGGCCTTCTGGAACGGACGTTCGTGGCCTTTCTGGTCGAAACGGGCCTTGAGGTGCTGCACGGTCGCCGGGCTCTGGCCGGGCACCAGCTCGCCGGCCTGGTATTCGACGCTGACGTAGTTGGCGGCGCTCGGGTCCGAGGTCTGGAACAGTGCCCAGTCCGAGTAGAACTTGAACGCCAGCTTGAGCCAGGCACCGTCGGCCAGGCCGCTGGCACCCACCTCGTAGACGAAGGTGATTTCATCCCACTGCCCGGCGGTCAGGGTTTGCCGGTCGCAGCGGATGCTGCCCAGGAAAGGGCGCGCCTTGTTGCGCGCGTAAAGGCCGGTCGGGGCGATGTAGTGGCCGGCATCCTTGGGGTCGAAGGTCTGGGTCACGGTGCTACCTCATGCATGGCAAGCTGAAGAAAGTGAAGGGGCACGCCGCTCAGGCCGCGCGCCAGGATTGGTAGTGACGCTCGATGCGGCGGAACACCAGGCTTTCCATGAGCCAGGCGAGCAGGCCGATGATGGCGATGCCGAGCAGCACCTGGCTGGCGTTGCCGATTTGCCCGCCCATGGAGACCATCCAGCCGATGCCCTGGGAGGCGCCGATCATTTCTGCAGCTACCAGCGCCCGCCAGCCCTGGCTGAAGCCAATGCGCAGGGCGGCGGTGAGAAACGGCAGGGACGCCGGCAGGTAGACATACCAGAGCAACTGCCGGCGGTTGGCGCCCAGGGTTCGCGCGGCACGTACTTCGCCATCACGAATGCCCAGCACGCCTTCCTGAATGGCCACCGCCATGGGAAACACCGCGGCGATGAAGATCACCAGCACGATGGAGAAGAAGCCGAAGCCGAAGACGATCAGGATCAGCGGTGCCCAGGCAATCGGCGGGATGGCCATGAACAGGCTGTTGAGTGGTGCGATGAAGTCGCGAAAGCGCCGCGACATGCCGGCCGCGGTGCCGAGCAGCACGGCCACCAGCACGGCGCTGGTGAAGCCAGCCAGCTCTTCCAGGGCGCTGGCCCTGAACTGCTTCCACAGCGAGCCGTCCTCGAGCCAGCGCAGGGCTTCGGCCGCGACCACCCAGGGCTGTGGCAGTACGTAGCTGGGGAAGCGGCTGGCGAGGGCGATCCAGACCAGCAGCAGGAAGGGCAGCGAGGCCCAACCCCAGTTGGGTGTTGGCAATCTCATCATCGACTCAGCGCGCGGCTTTCTGCAGGTAGGAGGTGTCGACCAGGTCGTTCAGGGGCACCTTGGTGTCCATGAATTTCAGCGAATTGGAGTAATCCATCAGGCGCTGGATGAACTGCAGATCCTGCTCCTTGAGTTCGGCAGACCAGCCCAGGCGCTTGCGTGCTTCGGCGACGATCTGTTCGCCGCTGGCCTGGCTGCCGTCGGGGCGCTGGATGGTTTCCAGCTTGAAGGCTTCGGCGATGATTCTGTTGGCTTGCTCCGGTTGTTCGTTGAGAAAATCGATGGCGCGACGATGGGCGCGCAGCAGCTTGACCACATCGTCCGGGCGTTCCTGCAGGGTCTTCGGCAGGCCGATCACCACGTACCAGGGGTATTGCGGCAGAGCCTGGTTGACGTCCAGCAGCAGACGCGCCGAGCCACGCAGCAGCGCCTGGCTGACGAAGGGCTCCCAGGAGAAGGCGGCGTCGACGATGCCGCGATCCAGCGCCGCGTTCATGTTGCCGGGTGGCAGGTCGATGATGTCCAGGTCCGTGTCCGGGTCGAGGCCGGCGTGCTCCTTGAGCACGTAACCGCGCAGCAGCACGTCCATGCCGCTGCCTTTCTTCACCCCGGCCAGCTTGTGGCCCTTGAGGTCATCCAGTGTATGGATATCGGTCTGGCTGCCGGCCAGTACCGCGGCCTGGCCGTAGTTGACCTTGGCCAGGATCACGCTCTGCAGGCCGCGTGCGTACCACTGGTACACCGGCGGCGTGCCGACATAGGCCACGTCCAGCTCGTGGGCAGCCAGTGCCTGCTGAATCACCGGGCCATCGCCGAGGGCCTTGATGTCCACGTCGAGGCCTTCGTCCTGGTAGTAGCCCTGTTTCTCGGCGATCAGCACCGGGGCATTGGCCATGGCGAACACGTAACCGATGCGCAGCGGTTGCGCCGCGTCGGCGGCACCCAGCCAGGAGGTTGCCGCCAGGGCAACAGGCACAAGCAGTTTCTTGATCATGTGAGGCTCGTTGTCAGGTGGTGGAGTCGAGTGCGAACGGCGAGCGCGCCATGACCTCGGCGATGCGCTGCATCAGTTCGTTGCGGTAATCGAGGAAGGCCGACAGGCGGCGGGTTTCCAAGTTGTTGCGCGGGCGCGGCAGGTCGATGGCCAGCTCGCTGTGGATGCCTCCGGGCGCGATGTTCAGCACCACCACGCGGTCGGCGAGAAACACCGCTTCGTCGATGTCGTGGGTGATGAACAGCACGGTCTGGCCCAGCTCGGCCCACAGGCGCAGGGTCTCCTCGTTCATGCTGGCGCGGCTGATCGCATCCAGCGCCGCGAAGGGCTCGTCCATCAGCAGCACGTCGGGCTCCAGGGCCAGGGCGCGGGCCAGAGACACGCGCTGTTGCATGCCACCGGAAAGCTGTCGTGGCAGGCGTTCGGCGGCGCTCTCCAGGCCGACCAGGCGCAGGTAGCGCAGCGCCTGCTGGCGCTGCTCCGTCTCATCTAGGCGGCCTTCGACACGCAAGCCGAAACGCACGTTTTCCAGGGCGTTGAGCCAGGGAAACAGCTGCGGGCTCTGGAACACATAGCCCAACTCGGGCAGCTCCGGGCGCGTTGGCGCGCCATTGACCAGCACCTGGCCGGACTGTGGCCGCTGGAAACCGGAGAGCAGATTGAGCAGGGTGGTCTTGCCGCAACCGGAGGGGCCAAGAATCGCGACGAACTCACCGGCCCTGGCACTCAGGCTGAAGCCGCGAAATACGGTGTGTCCGTTGGCATAGGTGAAATCCACGTCCTGAACGCTGAGGGCATCGGTGTGCGGAGTAACGGCGGTGGCGGTATCAGGCATGGCAAGTGGCGTCAGGTCATTTACAATGTATGTGGTTGGTATAATACGTATTAATACAAGTTGTCCCAATATTGAAAATTCATAACCTTAGAAGCAAGACGCCATCACCCTGGCTTCGCTGACATGGAACCGCCCCGTGACCCTTCAACGTGAAAGCTCGACCTCCCTCTACGAACAGATTGCCCAGCAGTTGCTGCAGGAGATTCAGCAGGGTGCCTTCGGGCCTACAGGCAAGCTGCCCTCGGAGGCGGAGCTGGTGGCGCGCTTCGCCGTCAGCCGGGTGACCATCCGCCTGGCGCTGGGCAAGCTGGGCGACGATGGCGTGGTGGAGCGTAAGCAGGGCAAGGGCACCTACGTAGCCGCGCAGCAGGTGCGCCATGACCTGGATGCACTGCGCAGCTTTCACGAATCGCTACTTCTGCAAGGCCTCAAGCCGAGCATGCGGTTGCTCGGCCATCGCATGGAGGCAGTGCCAGCGGAGCTGAATGGGTTGTTCTCGGGTAAGTGCGTCAGCGTCGAGCGCCTGCACTTCGTCGATGAGGAGCCCATTGCCTTTGCGGTCAGCCACCTGGTTGGTGACCTGGCCGAGGTGGATTGGCAACAGATGGAATCGGTGCCGCTCTATTCGGTATTCGAGCGAGTAACCGGACGCCCGGTGGTACGGGCAGACATGGCCATTCGCGCCCGTGAGGCCGATGCCATGCTGGCCAGGCACCTGGACGTCAAGCGCGGTACGGCGCTGCTGGTGATGGAGCGCACCTCCTGGTTCGAGGACAACACCTGCTGCGACCGCACCACCTTCTTCATCCGGCCTGAGCGCTATGCGTTCGTGCTCAGCGGGGTGTTCAAGACCAGGCCCTGAGGCATCCGCGCCGGAACAGCCTCAGGCGGTGGAAACGCGGCCTGTCGCTTTGCATTCGCCTGCCCGTGCGGATTACCGGCCTTGATTGCCTGTGCCAGCGGCTGGCCTCACTGCCGGCTGGTTATCTCGCTGCAACATATCTGTCATGCAATCTTCATAAGATCGCCGCACCTCCCTCCCGTTCGAGATTTCCATGAGCTTTGGTCGTTCGCTGCGTGCCCAGTTGGTGTTGCTGATTGGCGGTGGCCTGGTGTTGATGTTGCTGATTGCGCTGGCCGGCTTTGCGTTGTTGTCGCGCCAGTTGGATGGCTATGGGGCGCTGCTCAGCGGCCCGCTGGAAGAAGCACGCCAGGTGGACGGCGCCAACCTGGCCTTCAAGATCCAGGTCCAGGAATGGAAGAACGTGCTCCTGCGCGGTGCTGACGAAGCGCAACGCAACCGTTACTGGCAGCAGTTTCAGGAGGAAGAGCAGCGGGTGCAGACCCAGATCGGCACGTTGATCGATAGTGCAGACAACGCCGAGCTGCGCCAGCGGCTGAGCGAGTTGCGCGCTGCCCACGCCGAGATGGGCCAGGCCTATCGCCGTGGCTTCCAGGCCTTTGCCGCCGCAGGGTTTTCTGCCCAGGCCGGCGATGCCGCGGTCAAGGGTATCGACCGGGCCACCACCGAGCAGTTGTCGTTACTGGTCGACGAGTTGCATGCGCGCAGCCAGGCCAGCGCCAGGCAACTGAGTGAAAACGCCCAGCGCAGCGTGTTGTTCGGCAGCCTGGCGATGCTCGGGCTCGGCGTGCTGCTGGCGCTGTTCAGCGCCTGGCTGGTCAACCGCCGCATTACCACGCCGCTGCTGCAGGCCACCGGGCAGCTCGAACTGCTCAGCCGCGGGCAGTTCGGCGAGCGCCTGAGCGAAGGTCGTGAAGACGAGGTCGGGCAGATGGCCGAGGCCGCCAATCGCCTGCGCGAGTTCATGCAGGCGCTGTCCCAGCAACTGCGCCGCGGCACCGGTGAGCTGGACGCCGCCACGCAAGCGCTGAGCAGCGTGGCCGGGCATATCGGCCAGGGCATTCGCGACCAGTTCACCCGCACCGACCAGGTCGCCACCGCCATGCACGAGATGAGCGCCACGGCAGAGGAGGTGGCGCGCCATGCCGCCAGTGCAGCGCGCGCCGCGGACCAGGCCGACCAGGCGGCCCAGGAGGGTGAAACCACCATGGCCAGTACCATCGCCACCATCGAGCAGCTGCATGGCGAGATCAGCCGCACCGCCGAGGTGATCGCCCGGCTCGACAGCGACAGCGAGCGCATCGGCGGCGTGCTGGAAGTGATCCGCGGCATTGCCGACCAGACCAACCTGCTGGCCCTCAACGCTGCCATCGAGGCCGCGCGCGCCGGTGAGGCCGGCCGCGGCTTCGCGGTGGTGGCCGACGAGGTGCGTAACCTGTCGTCGCGCACCGCCAGCTCGATCAGCGAGATTCACCAGTTGATCGCCAATGTGCAAGGCGCCTCCAAGCAGGCCAGCGTCGCGATTGCTGCAGGGGCCCAGCAGAGCGCGGCCGGCAGGGCCCAGGTCGGGGTCGCCGGTGAGCGCCTGCACAGCATCACCCAGGCGGTGGAAGCCATCCGCGACATGAACCGGCAGATCGCCACGGCGGCCGAGGAACAGACCTCGGTGGCCGAGGACATCGCCCGCAACCTGGCCGAGATCGTGTCCATCGCGCAAAGCAATGAAGCCGACCTGCAGCGCAGCGAATCGGCGAGCCGCGCCCTGCAGGGGCTGTCCGGCGACCTGTCGACACTGGCGGCTCGGTTGAGAGGCTGATAGCCGGCCGCCTCATGCCCTGGGCAGCATCACCAGCATGCCCAGCGCCAGGGCGATCAGCACCAGGCCCGAGAGCCGCTCGAGCAGCGGCAGGGCGCGCTGGAAGCGGCGCAGCAGGCGGCCATTGCCGATGGCCAGGGCCACCAGCAGGTCCCAGCCGAGCACCACGGCAAACATCCACAGGCCATAGAACGTCTTCCAGGCGGCACTGCTCTGGGCCCCCAGCATGCTCGCCAGGCTGACATAGAACAGCGCGTTCTTCGGGTTGAGGAGGCCGGACAGAAACCCCATGCCGGCCGCCTGCAGCCAGGAAGTACGCCCGCCGGGCGGCGCCTCGCCGGGGGCCTGCAGCAGGCTGCTGCCGGCATGACGAATGAACAGCACGCCCAGGTACAGCAGGTACAGGCAGCCGACCAGTTGCAGGGTGATGAAGGGCGCGCTGCCCTGCTGCAGCACCGACACGCCGCTGAACGCCGCGACGATGAACACCCCATTGGCCACGGCAATGCCCAGGCAGGCACCGCTGGCGACCCGCCAGCCCGCTGCCAGGGAGGTGCGGGCGACCAGAAAGAAATCCGGGCCGGGAGACATCAGCGCCAGGAAGTGGGCGGCGGCAATGATCAAGAACTGCTGCATGGCGGGCATCGCTTGTCGAGAAAGATGCCGCCAGTCTGGCGTCGCGCTACTCGTGCCGTATTGAAGAAAATCGTCAGGTGGGTGAGGGCAGGGCGCCAAGGACGCGGCGCGGCTGCTGCGCCGCCCCTGAACGAGGTTCAGCCGGCGACGATGATCACGGTGATACAGATCATCGCCACCACGCCAAACACCAGGCGGGCGATCCAGGGTGCCGTGAGCCAGGCGGTGGTGGCGCCGGCCACTTGACCGACGTTCTTCTCGGTCAGCCAGCGATTGCCGGGCTGCGGCTTCATCGGGTTGCCACATTGTGGGCAGGCATAAGCCTTGTCGGAAATGCGGTGTTGGCACTCGGGGCAGTCGATAAGGCTCATCTCGGTCATCCATTGATCAGTGGCGATAGCTGGAGGTGAGACTGGGCGCCGGTAGCCGAGTTCCGCTGCAGGGCAGAGCTGGCGCGGGCTGCGGGATGTTCTGCTGGGAATTGAGAAGGCGCTCGCAGTAGGCGGCGAGCGCTCTGTACGGTTACTTGCGGCGCCACTGACCCTGCTGCTGGATGTACTGGCCCGCCGGGGTCTTGTCGATGGCCTTCTGGCCAGCGATGGTTTCCACGTCGCTGAGCTGGATGCCGTTCTGCTGGGCGAGCTTCTGGTACTCGGCGCGGCGCGCGGCGTTGATCAGCTTGGCGATCTCGTCGGCCTGGCCGCCGGCTTTGACCACGCCCAGGTAGCCATTGGGCATTTCGCCGAGCTGGCCGCTGGCCTTGGCGTCGCCCAGGGCGGACATCGCCTCGTTGAGGCTGATGGCATGGGCCGGCAGGCTCAGGCTGAACAACAGCAGCAGGCCGGCGAAGGGTTTGATCAGGTTCATGCGTGGCTCCTCAGAACAGTCCGCTGGATTCACTGAACACGTCGTCCAGCGCCTTATCCACCTTGATATAGATCTCGTGCTCGATCTTCACATTCAGGTTGATGTTGATCGGCTCGTTGGGCATCGCCAGTTGTACCGTCGGGGTACAGGCTGTGGTCAGCAGCCCCAGCAGCAGGGCGGTGATGCAACTACGCAAGCGCATGGCGCTTCTCCTCGTCAAGGCTCCTTGGGGGCGGTGTTGCGCTGCAGCATTCGCTGCTGCACGCGCCGCGTGATGATGTCGTTGACCCGGTCGGTCAGCTGCAGGCTGGCGAGCAGGTTGGGGATGTCTTCCTCCAGGTTGATGTTGAAGTGAATCGGCCGGCCGTTCTCGATGGCCGGGTTCTGGCCTTCCAGGCGCATCCCCAGGGTCAGCGTGCCGTGCTGATCATAGTCGACCGCGCTGTTCAGGGTGGTGAAGCGGAAGTCTTCCAGGGACTGGGTGACCAGCTGCATCGCCGGGTTGCTGCGGCCCAGGGCCTTGATCCTCTCGGAGCTGAACTTCAGGTAGCCGCCGGGCTGGCGGGCGGCGACGTGACCGTTATCGATCTCGATGCCGTTCTGGCCCAGGCGCACCGGCAGGTCGCCGTCCAGGGTGCCGCTGCCGGCCAGGCCTTCAGCGGGGTAGAGGGCGAACAGCTGCTGGAGTTCCAGGCCGCGGATCTGGATGGGAAACAGCTGATCACCGGCGGCCAGGTCCCATTGCCCTGGGGTGAGGGTGACCTGGCCGCCCATCAGCGCGCTGCGCGCCAGGTTGACCTCCAGCCGGCCCCTGGCGGCAGTGGCCAGCGGCGCGCCGTAACGCACTCGCGCTTCGAGGGGGCCGATCGGCAGGCCGGGGTTGGCCTGCTGGATTTTCAGTTCCGGGATGTACAGCTCGAAACGCTGGCGCGCCAGCTTGAACTGCATTCGGGTGTCCAGGCCGCTGAGTTCCGTGCGGTCATAGATGCCGCCCAGGCCCGCGCCGGTCAGGTTCAGGTTGAGGTCTGCTGCGCTGCTGCCGGAGGCCAGCGTCAGGTCGGCGTTGGCATTCAGGCGGCCGCTGTTGAGCTCGAGCAGCTCGGGCCATTGCCCCAGGGTCTTGGCCAGGGGGTTGCCGGAGCGCAGGAACAGCTCGCCGAGGGTGGCCCTGAGCTGCAGGTTCTGCTGCGCATCGAGGCCGGCATCGAGGTCGAGTTGCAGTTCGCTGTCGTTGCCCAGTTTGCCTTGCAGGGTGCCGGCCCCATCGGCGGCGGTCAGCTGGCCTTGCAAACGCCAGCCCTGGGGCTTGAGGTTGGCCTGTTCCAGGCGCGTGGTGCTCAGGTTCAGCGGGCCGGTGAATTGCCAGCCCTGCAGGGCACCCGCCTGCAGCGCCAGCCTGAGGTCGCTGCCGCCAAGATCGGCCCGCAGCTTCTGCGCGGCCAGCGCGGCGCCTTTCAGGCTGGCGGCCTGCAACTGCGAACCCTGGGCAAGGCTCAGTTCGATTGCGCTGGCGTCAGCGTAACCGGCCAGATTCAGCTCGCTGCGCAGCTCGGTGGCTTGCCAGCCGGCCTGGTTCGCCCTGGCGGTGCGCGTGGTCAGGCGCGTATCGGCGAACTGCAGCGCCCAGGGCGCCGAACTGGCGACGGCGACGCGGCCGTGCAGATCCAGGCGCGTGGTGCCGCGCAGTGCAGCCGTCACCTGCAAGGGCAGGCTGCGCTCGGCCAATTCTGGGCGCAGGTTGGTGAGTGGCGTATCCGCTTGCACCTGCACGTGCAGGGAGTCGCTGCGCAGTTCCGGCGGCAGCGCCGTCAGCCAGTCGGGGTTGGGCTCGCTGAGCTGCAGATCGGCCTCGACGCGGCTGGCGATCCACTGCTGACCTTGATTGTGCGCCGCCAGGGCCAGTCGCCCCTGCAGCAGGCCGACGCCAGGCACTGGCCAGGGTTCTGGCAGGTTGCCGCGTACATCGAACCGGCCGCTGGCTGCCAGCAGGTTGTTCACCTCCAGCTGGCGGCGTGGCAGGTCGAGCTGCCAGCTGCCTTCGAGGCCGGCCGCGCCGGGGGCTGCCGGCCATTGCTTGCCTTCGGGCAGTGCCCAGGCGCTCAGCAGGTTCTGCACTGCGGCGGCCTGGGTCAGGTCGCTGGCCTCGAGCCGGCCCGTCCAGGTCAGGCCCTCGCCGTGCTGCTGCAGGCGGCTGGTCAGGCTCGCCTGGGGCTGCTGGTCCACCGCCAGGGTCACCTGCAAGTCGAGCGCGTCAGTGCCTGGTTCGAGGTCGAGCGCGGCGCTCACGATCTGCGCCTGCTGAGCGAGGTTCACGCGCATGGCGATGCGTTCATCTTCACTGCGCTGCAGCGCCAGGCTGCCGCTGGCGACGCATCGTCCGCGGGCGCAGGGCAGGGTGGCCTCGACATCAGTGATCGTCAGGCTGTGTGGCAGCAGGGCCAGCGGCGCCGCCAACTGCCGCGGATCAAGGTCGGTCGATGGCGTGGCGTTTGGGGCATCCTGCTGTGCCGGTTGCCAGTCGAGCGACAAACGGTCGATATCCACATGCCGCCAGAACGGCGGGCTGAAGGCGAAGTCGCGCCAGGCCAGGTCGAGGTCATGGCCGTGCAGCGCCAGGGTGCCGGCAGCGCTGCGCTGGCGTAGCGCCAGGCTATCGATTCGCAGGCCCGCGCCCGAGATCGAGGCGCCGTGCCAGTCGAGGGTTTCGATGCCGCTGCGCTGCAACAGGTAGCGGCCACCCAGATAAACGGCGACGACCAGCATCAGCAGCAGGGCAAATGTGACGGACAGTCGCAGCCAGATGCGGCGGCTGAGCATGGCTATGGGTCCACGAACGGATGAATGGCTGACGTTAACCCGAACCCCTGGGGGCTGCCAAACCCTGCGCGCCTGTTTGGTGCTTCACAGTTTCATGACGCGCCGATGACGGGGGCGGATTTGGTGCACGGGCTGCGCGCCCCGCCGGTCGTGGCGTGCCGCGTTGTCAAGGCTGATTTCGCCCCCTAAAAGGGGCATTTCAGCGGCATCGCCGGCGGACTTGTGCACAATCGGGAAGCAGCTTGTCAAGCTGCATATTGCCACTTGTCAAAAGCCTAGCAATAGCGTAGGCATAAATATAAGTTTATGAAAAATATAGACTTTTTTGATGTGGTGAAAAAATGAGCAGTTTGACCGGGAGGCCCGTTCCATCAGTGTTAGGGGATATTTCGCCCACCATACCCACAACGTTATCCACAGCTTCTGTGGATTGTCATGCGCAGCCGCTCTGGGGCGGGCCGGGGCTTTACCCGTGAATAAAAAAGAGTAGAGTGGCGCGCCTGTTCCAAAGCCCCGCTTTAGTCTTATGCCCCGCGTTCTACCCCGCAGTGAACTTCATACCCTTCCCGTCCGTACCCAGGTTCCCGTCCGTGTCGCCACGTGGCTGCTGGACAGCCCGCGCCTGGGCCATACGCCCAGTGTGAAACGCATCGCCGGCCGCCTGCTCAAGCAGCCGGCGCGCCATGGTGTGGTTCAGGCGCAGAGCCGGCTGGGGCAGATGCTCTGCCGCGAGTGCGGCAATACCCGCGACCGCCGCATCGGCCTGGAGCTGCTGCGCCAGGCGGCGCGTGCCGGCGACGGCCTGGCGCAGCTGGAGCTGGGCCGTCTGTACTGTCAGCCGCGCACCCTCGAGCCGGAGCAGGCCCGGCACTGGCTGGAGCTGGCGGCGCTGCAGGGGCACGACGAGGCGCGGAACCTGCTGCAGCGTCTGTAGCCGCTGTCGAGCGGCCTGGGCGGTTATACTGCCCGGCAGTTCTGCCTGGATGCCTTTATGCCTTTCGACCTCCTGACCCTGTTGCCGGCTGTTCTGGTCGGCGCACTGCTGGCTGCCGTTCCATTGTGGCTGCGCATGGCTGCCGCCCTGCGCCAGGCCGAGGAGATGCGGCTGCAGTCGGGCCTCGCCCTGGAGCGCATGAATGCGGCGCAGCTGGCCCAGGCCGGCCTCAGCGCGCAGTTGGACAACTGCCGCGACGAGCTGGCCGAGATCCTCGAGATCAAGGCCGATCAGCAGGCCGAACTGGCGGCGCTGCGCCGTGAAACCCATTTGCTGCAGAACGACCTGCAACTGGCCCGCGAGCAGCTCGAGGGCGCCCAGGCCGTGCGTGAGCGTCAGGAAACCGAACTGCGTCGCCTGGATAGCGAGCGGGCGGGGCTGGCGGCCGAATTGCACGAACAGCAGGAAAACCACCAGCAGCGCCTGGAAGATCTGCAAGGCGCCCGCGATGCCTTGCGCGCGCAGTTCGCCGAGCTGGCCGGCAGGATCTTCGACGAGCGTGAGCAACGCTTCTCGGAAACCAGCCAGCAGCGCCTGGGGCAGCTGCTCGACCCCCTCAAGGAGCGCATCCAGGCCTTCGAGAAGCGCGTCGAGGAAAGCTACCAGCAGGAGGCGCGCGAGCGTTTTTCCCTGGGCAAGGAGCTGGAGCGCCTGCAGGGCCTCAACCAGCGCCTGAGCGAGGAGGCGATGAACCTCACCCAGGCCCTCAAGGGCCAGAAGACCCAGGGCAACTGGGGGGAGCTGGTACTCGAGCGGGTGCTCGAACATGCCGGCCTGCAGAAGGGCCGCGAGTACCACACCCAGGTCAGCCTGAAGAGCGCCGAGGGCGAGCGTTTCCAGCCGGACGTGCTGATCCAGCTGCCGGGCGACAAGCAGGTGGTGGTCGATGCCAAGGTCAGCCTCACCGCCTATCAGCAGTACGTGTCGGCCAGCGAGGAAACGGCGCGGCAGGTAGCGCTGAAGCAGCACGTGCTGTCGCTGCGCAGCCATCTCAAGGGCCTGTCGCTCAAGGATTACCAGCACCTCGACGGGCTGCACAGCCTGGATTTCGTGCTGCTCTTCGTGCCCATCGAGGCGGCTTTCGCGGCGGCCTTGCAGGCCGACCCGGGGCTGTTCCAGGAAGCCTTCGACCAGCATATCGTGATCGTCAGCCCGACCACGCTGCTGGCTACCCTGCGGGTGATCGACAGCCTGTGGCGCCAGGAGCGGCAGAGCCAGAACGCCCGGGAAATCGCCGAGCGGGCAGGGGCGCTGTACGACAAGTTCGTGGCCTTTATCCAGGATCTGGATGAAGTCGGCATGCGCCTGCAGCAGCTCGACAAGGCCTATTCCGGCGCACGCAACAAGCTGGTCGACGGCCGCGGCAACCTCATCAGTCGCGCTGAAAACCTCAAGCTGCTCGGCGCCCGGGCCAGCAAGAGCCTGCCGCCCGAGCTGCTCGAACGTGCAGCCGGGCTGCCGCTGGATGAGCTGGAGCCGGACTGAGCCAGAATCTTGCGATCGACTGCGATGCTGCGGCTCAGTCGTCCCGGGTCAGCACGTCCAGCAGTTCAATTTCGAAGCTCAGGTTGGAGTTGGGCGTGATCGCGCCCATCGAACGTTCACCGTAGGCCAGGTGCGCCGGCACGAACAGCCGGCGCTTGCCGCCGACCTGCATGCCCATCAGGCCCTGGTCCCAACCCTTGATCACGCGCCCGGTGCCGATCACGCACTGGAACGGCTTGCCCCGCGAATAGGACGAGTCGAACTCGGTGCCGTCTTCCAGCCAGCCGCGGTACTGGGTGGTGATCAGCGCGCCCTTGACCACCGCCTTGCCGTCGCCCGGGTGGATATCTTCGATACGTAGTTCGTCGCTCATTGCCGTGATTCCGAGAGTGCAGAGGGCCGCGTTTTTCGCAGGAAATGCGGGGCTTTGCAACAGCGGCGAGCGTCGTGGAGACGTGCAATTCGTTCACGACCGGGCCAGCCGTATGTCAAATGAGAGGCGATGGCAGCAATGTGGGGCGAAAGCAGCCGCTCGCGACCTTGTAGGAGCGGCTTTAGCCGCGAGTTTTTTATCAAGGAAAACAAAAAGCTCGAGGCTAAAGCCTCTCCCACGGGGACTGCATCGCTATCGTGGTCGCCTTACTGCCGTGGCAAATGCCGGCTGATCAGCGCCCGTAGCGCCGCGGGCTTGACCGGCTTGGGCAGGAAATCCAGGCCGGCGGCATGTACCTGGGCGATCAGTTCGGGGCGGCCGTCGGCGCTGATCACCACCCCGGGCACCGGTTCGCCCAGGCGGGTGCGCAGCCAGGCCATCAGCTCGGTGCCGGTATCGCCTTCGTCGAGGTGATAGTCGACCAGCGCCAGGTGCGGGCGTACGTCCTCGTCGAGCAGTTGCTCGCATTCGGCCCGGGTGCGCGCCGACCACACCTGGCAACCCCAGCGCGACAGCAGGCTGTGCATGCCGGTGAGGATGCTTTCTTCGTTGTCGATGCACAGCACCTGGGTGCCGGTGAGCAGTTGGCCGTTGCCCTCGGGGCGCGCCCGCTGGGCTACCGGGGCCTGGCTGCGGGCGATCGGCACGGTGACGCTGAACACGCTGCCCTTGCCTGGCCAGGAGCGCACCTCCAGGCTGTGGCCGAGCACCCGGCACAGCCCGTCGGCGATGGCCAGGCCCAGGCCCAGGCCTTTTTCGGCGCGGGTCTGGTGGCTGTCCAGGCGCTTGAATTCCTCGAAGATGGTCTGCCGCTTGTCTTCGGGTATGCCCGGGCCGCGGTCCCATACTTCCAGGCGCAGGTGCCCGCCCTGGCGGCGCACGCCGAGCAGCACCCGGCCCTTGGCATAGCGAAAGGCGTTGGTCAGGAAGTTCTGCAGCACGCGGCGCAGCAGCTTGCTGTCGCTGTCTACCCGCAGCGCGCTGCCCTGCATATGGAAGTCGACACCATGCTCGGCGGCCAGCACCTTGAATTCGGCACCCAGGGTGTCGAACAAGCTGTTGAGTACGAAGGCGTTGCGATCCGGGGTGATGCGGCCATTTTCCAGGCGCGAGATGTCCAGCAGGTCGCTGATCAGGTCCTCGGCGGAACGCAGCGAGCTGTCCAGGTGGCGCACCAGTTCCTGGGCTTCCTGGGGCAGCGCTTCTTCCTGGTGGGAGAGGGCGGCGGAGAACAGCCGGGCGGCGTTGAGCGGTTGCATCAGGTCGTGGCTGACCGCGGCGAGAAAGCGGGTTTTCGAGGCGTTGGCGGCTTCGGCCACGCCGGTGGCGGCGGTCAGCGCCTTGTTCAGTTGCGACAGCTCATGGGTGCGCTCGGCGACGCGCTGCTCGAGGCCCTCGTTGGCGGCCTTGAGGGCGCGCTCGGCCTCGCGGAATTCGGTGATGTCGGTGAAGCTCATGACGAAGCCGCCACCGGGCATCGGGTTGCCGATCAGCTCGATGACCCGGCCATTGGGGAATACCCGTTCGTAGCTGTGCGCGGTGCCCTGGCGCATCCAGTACAGGCGCTTGGCGACGCTTTCCTCGACGTCGGCGCTGCCGAGCATGCCGCGCTCGGCGTTGAAGCGGATGATCTCGGCGATCGGCCGGCCGACGCAGATCAGCCCGTCCGGGTACTCGAAGATTTCCAGGTAGCGCTGGTTCCAGGCCACCAGGCGCAGCGACTGGTCGACCACGCTGATGCCCTGGCTGATGTTCTCGATGGCGCCCTGCAGCAGGGCGCGGTTGAACTGCAGCACCTCGCTGGCTTCGTCGACGATGCGCACCACGTCTTCGACCTGCATGTCGCGGCCTTCGATGGCGGCCTTGACCACCGCCCGGGTCGACGAGGCGCCGAGCACGCCGGCGAGCAGCCGCTCGGTGTGGGCGATCCATTCGCTGTTGGCCGGTTGCGCCGAGTTGAAGGCCTTGCCCTGGCGCCGGGCGAAGTGGCTGAAGCTGTCCAGCGCGCGCTCTTCGCCGACGAAGCGGCCGGCGAGCAGCAACAGGTCGTTGACCTGCACGGCCAGGGCGCTGCGCCCGCCCTGCTTGCTGCCGAAGTCGTGGTTGACGAAGCGCCCGGCCTGCCAGTGTTCCGACACCCGGGTGCGCGAGAAGAACGATACCCAGGCGAACAGCGTCAGATTGCCGGCCAGCGACAGCACCACGCCGCGGGTCAGGGCGTCGACCTCGAAGCCGATTGGCGCGTAGAGCAGGGTGCGCAGGCCGGGGAAAATATCCAGCGGCCAGCCCAGGCCACGGGCCAGCACCGGCAGCACCAGGGTGTAGATCCACAGCGCGGCGCCGGTGATCAGCCCGGCGAACACGCCGCGGCGGTTGGCCTGCTTCCACACCAGGGCGCCGAACATCGCCGGCGCCAGTTGGCCGATGGCGGCGAAGGAGATCTGCCCGATGGTCGCCAGGCTGGCGTTGGTGCCAAGCAGCCGATAGCACACATAGGCCAGCAGCAGGATCAGCACGATGCTGACCCGTCGCGCGGTGAGCATCCAGTGGCGGAAGGCCTCGAACGGCCGCTCGGTGCTTTTGCGGTGCAGCAGCCAGGGCAGCAGCATGTCGTTGGAGATCATCGTCGACAGCGCCACCGAGGCGACGATCACCATGCCGGTGGCTGCCGAGGCGCCGCCGATAAAGGCCAGCAGGGCCAGCGCCGGGTGGGCTTCGGCGAGCGGCAGGCTGATCACGAAGGAGTCCGGGCTCACTCCGCCCGGCAGCAGCATCTGCCCGGCCAGGGCGATGGGAATCACGAACAGCGCGGCCAGCAGCAGGTACAGCGGGAATACCCAGCGCGCCAGGCGCAGATCACGGGGGTCGGTGTTCTCCACCACGGTGACGTGGAACTGCCGCGGCAGACAGACGATGGCGATCATCGCCATACCGGTCTGCACCAGCATCGCCGGCCAGTTCACCGCCTCGGCCCAGTATGCCTCCAGCTCGGCGCTGCGTTGCGCCTGGCTGAACAGGTCGCCGAATCCGTTGTACAGCCCGTAGGTGACGAAGGCGCCGACGGCGATGAAAGCCAGCAGCTTGACCAGGGATTCGAAGGCGATGGCCAGCACCATGCCGCGGTGGTGCTCGGTAACGTCCAGGTTGCGGGTGCCGAACAGGATGGTGAACAGTGCCAGGATCACCGAGACGATCAGCGCGGTGTCCTGGGCGCGGGTGCCGGCAGGGTCGGTTTCCGAGCCGATCAGCAGGTTGACGCCGAGCACGATGCCCTTGAGCTGCAGGGCGATGTAGGGCAGCACGCCGACCAGGCAGATCAGCGCCACGACGATGGCCAGGGACTGCGATTTGCCATAGCGCGCGGCAATGAAGTCGGCGATAGACGTGATGTTTTCCTGCTTGCTGATCAGCACCATCTTCTCGATCACCCAGGGGGCGAACAGCAACAGCAGCATCGGCCCCAGGTAGATCGGCAGGAACGACCACAGCTGCTCGGCGGCCTGGCCGACGGCGCCAAAGAAGGTCCAGCTGGTGCAGTACACCGCCAGCGACAGCGAGTAGACCCAGGCGCGGACCTTCGGCGGCAGCGGTTTGCGGCGGCGGTCACCGTAGAAGGCGATGGCGAACAGCACGGCCATGTAGAGCAGGGCGACTGCAGCGATAAGCCAACTGGACAGCGACATGCAGACTCCATGAAAACATGAGGGTGGTGAGGCGAGCGCATCCCGGCCTGCCTGCGCTGGCGGTTTGCGCTCACCTGCCTAGTGTCGCAGCAAAGCGGCGTAGCGTCAGGCGCTACCAAGGTCGCAGGGGCAGGGGGGCGGGTTTGCGGCACCCTGTGCTCACTGGTTTTTAGGCAGACAGGCCGGTTGTTCGGTGAGAAACTGCCCCGCCTGGCAGCGTCGCACGTGGAGAAAAAAACGATGTTCAAGCCGCAATTGATCACCCTGCAGCGCGGTGCCCTGCGCATCGAACCGTTGCTCGATGGCGATATTCCGGCGCTGGTCAGCCTGGCCGAAGCCAACCGCGAGGAACTGCTCTACATGAACGGTACCCAGCGCCTGGATTGGTATCGCCTGGCCCTGCAAGAGCAGCGCGAGGAGCGCGCCTTGCCCTTGGTGATTCGCCTCGCCGACCAGATCGTCGGCACCACGCGGTTCGCCGACTTCATGCCGACCCTGCCGGCCGTGGAAATCGGCTGGACCTGGCTGGACGCCGCCCAGCACGGCACGGGCCTCAATAACATGGTCAAGTACCTGATGCTGCGCCACGCCTTCGAGAGTTGGCAGATGGTGCGCGTGCAGCTGAAAACCGCGGCCAGCAACCTGCGCTCCCAGCGCGCCATCGAAAAGCTCGGCGCGGTTCGCGAAGGGCTGCTGCGCAACCATCGCCGCCTGGCCGACGGGCGCCTCGACGACACCGTGCTGTACAGCATCACCGACCAGGAGTGGCCGCTGGTCAAGGCCGGGCTGGAGGCACGCTTCGGCGTGTGAGCCATGCCTGCCGGCGAGCGCATCCGCTTTTGGGAAAGCCCCGCGCTGGCCGGCGTGGAGCTGCTGCAGGCGCGCTATATCAAGCAGCGCTTCACCCCCCATGTACATGAAGGCTTCGTGTTCACCGTGATCGAGGGCGGCGCCCAGCGCTTTCGCCATCGTGGCGCCGACCACCTGGCGCCGATTGGCAGCATGGTGTTGATCAACCCCGACGAAGTGCACACCGGCTCGGCCGCCCATGAGCAGGGCTGGTTATACCGGGCGTTCTACCCGGCTCCGGCACAGGTCAGCGGTGTGCTCGACGAGCTCGGGCTGGCGCAACGCGGCTTGCCGTCGTTCGCCGCCAGCGTGCTGCAGGATATGCAGTTGCACCAGGCGTTCGGCCAGCTGCATCGCCTGCTCGACAGTGACGCCAGCGTGCTGCAGCAACAGACCGCCTGGCGCGAGACGCTGCTGATGCTGTTCCAGCGGCATGCCGGGGTCAGGCAGGCAGCCGTGCCCGGCCAGGAGCCCCGTGCCGTGCGCCTGGCCAAGGAACTCTTGGTCGCGCGCCTGGGCGAGCCACCGACACTGGAAGCGTTGGCGGCTGCGGTGAACCTCTCGCCGTTTCATTTCGCCCGGGTGTTTCGCCGCGCCACCGGCCTGCCGCCCCATGCCTGGCTGCAACAGCGGCGCCTGGAACAGGCGCGGGCGTTGCTGCGCGATGGCTGCGCGCCGCTGAGCGTGGCGCTGCAACTGGGCTTCGCCGACCAGAGCCACCTGACGCGGCAGTTCAAGCAGGTGTATGGCGTGGGGCCCGGCGAGTACCGCAAGGCCTGCCATCACAGCCCTGTAGCCTGTGGTTGAGCGAAGCGATACCCAGGGCAGAAGTCAGTGGGAGCGCGCCATGCGCGCGAAAAATCGCGGGCATGGCCCGCTCCCACAGGTACAGCAGAGAATCCCGAGTGTCGCGAAAACTGCGCAAGATCGTTCAAGACAGCGGAGACCGGCTGGGCTAGCCTGATGCGCTCCTGATCGCCCACAGGCGGTCTTTCCAGCCAAGCGACGAGTCGATGTCCCGATACCAAGAATTCTTCCAGGGCCTGCGCGACATGCTGCCGATGCTGCTCGGCACCATGCCGTTCGGCATCATCTACGGCAGCCTGGCCGGCGCCGCCGGGCTCGACGCCTGGCAGACCATCGGCATGTCGGTGCTGGTGTTCGCCGGCTCCGCGCAGTTCATCGCGGTCAGCCTGCTGAGCGGCGGCGCCACCCTGGCGGTGCTGTGGCTGACCACCCTGGTGGTCAACCTGCGCCATGCGTTGTACAGCGCCACCCTGCAGCCCTTCGTGCGCCACCTGCCCAAGCGCTGGCGCATCCCGCTGGCGTTCTGGCTGACCGACGAAGCCTTTGCCGTGGTGCAGCAGCGCTACGCCCAGCGCGACGACTCGCCAAACAAGCACTGGTACTTTCTTGGCGCGGGCCTGGCCATGTATGGCAACTGGATCGGCTGCACGCTGATCGGCCTGCTGTTCGGCCAGGCGGTGCCGAACCTCGCCGCCTGGGGGCTGGACTTCGCGATGATCGCCACCTTCGTGGGCATCGTGGTGCCGATGCTGCGCAACCGCCCGCAAATTGCCGCGGCGCTGGTGGCGGCGGTGGTCGCGCTGATCTTTCACGACCTGCCGTACAAGCTCGGGCTGATGGCCGCCGCCTTTGCCGGCATCGTCGTCGGCGTGGCGCTGGAGCGTCATCAACGGCCGCTGCAGGAGGAGCTCTGCTGATGGAAAACTGGATTCTGATCTTCGGCATGCTGGCGATCACCTTCGCCACCCGCTACAGCCTGTTCGCCTTTCCCGACCTGCGCTTTCCCGTGGCGGTGCGCCAGGCCCTGCACTACGTGCCGACCGCGGTGCTGACCGCCATCGTGGTGCCGGCCATGCTGCTGCCCGATGGCCGCCACTGGGCGCTGAGCTGGGACAACGCCTACCTGCTGGCGGGCCTGGCGACCATCGGGATTGCCGTGGTGACGCGTCATCTGCTGTCGACCATCGGCGGTGGGCTGCTGATCTTCTTCGGGTTGCGCTGGGCGCTGGGGCAGTTACCGATCTGACCAGGCGATTGTTCCGCTTGTCGCAATAAAGTAGTGCCAACAACGGGTATTCCTCAAAACGCCCCTGGGTCGCAAGCTGGTTGCACGGATCGGGACTTCTCCCGGCCCACCTTCAGCCAGGAGCCGACCCATGAAAATCCATCACGTCACGCTGTCCGGCCACGCCCATCGCGCCGTTCTGTTCGCCTCGCTGCTGGGCCTGAAGCCCGAGCTAGTCGAGGTCGACCTGGCCGGCGGTGCCAACAAACAACCCGAGTTCCTTGCGCTCAACCCCTTCGGCCAGGTGCCGGTGCTGGATGACGACGGCGTGGTGGTCGCCGATTCCAACGCCATCCTCGTGTATCTGGCCAAGAAGACCGGGCGTACCGACTGGCTGCCGGAAGACCCGGCCGGTGCCGCCGCGGTGCAGCGCTGGCTGTCCGTGGCTGCCGGCGAACTGGCTTACGGGCCGTGCGCAGCGCGCCTGATCACGGTGTTCGGTGCCGATTTCAACGCCGAGGAAGTGATCGCCCGCGCCCATGTGCTGCTCGCCCGCCTGGAGCGTCACCTGAGCGATCGCCAGTGGCTGGCCGCCGATCATCCGACCATCGCCGACGTGGCGTTGTATAGCTACCTGGCCCGGGCGCCGGAAGGCAACGTCGACCTGTCGGCCTACGGGCAGGTCCGCGCCTTTCTGGCGCGCATCGAAGCGCTGCCGGGCTTCGTCGCGATTCCCGAGACCGCTGCCGGGCTGACTGCCAACGCCTAAGAACCTGTTCACGATCTGCTGCGCGTCGGCCCTACGGCGTTAAAAACAGGCTGGATTGCCAGCCCAGTCAGAATGCTCATTTACAGCACGTAAACTCCGCTTCCTCGCCTGTTTTTGCCTTGTATGGCTCTAGCTCGCTAGCTCGTGAACAGGTTCTAAGCATCCACGCCGCTGCCGCCACCGGGAGAACAGCCATGAGCGATCTGACGAGCACGCCCGCCACCTGGCACCAGGGCGAAACCTTCATCCAGAACCAGCTCGGCGTCGCCGAACGGATGGACGCGGTCGGCCAGCGTGTGGTGCGCGACTTCATGCCCGACCAGCACCGCGAGTTCTACGCCCAGCTGCCGTTTATCGTGCTGGGCAGCGTGGATGCGCAAGGCGACCCCTGGGCCGGCATGCTCGAAGGGCAGGCTGGTTTCATGACCTCGCCAGCGCCTACCGTGCTGGATATCGCCGCGTGGCCGCAGGCCGGTGATCCCATCGCTCAGGGCATGGGCGAGGGCGCCGCGCTGGGGCTGCTGGGTATCGAGCTGCACACCCGCCGGCGTAACCGCATGAATGGTGTGGTGGCGGCCGGTTCGCAGGGCCTGCGGGTGGAGGTCGAGCAGAGCTTCGGCAATTGCCCGCGCTATATCCAGCAGCGCGACTTCACCTTCGCCCGTGATCCGGCGGCGCCGTTCGCCGCTACCGTCGAGCAGCTGCCGGCGCTGGATGCCGCGGCGCGGGCAGTGATCGAAGGCGCCGACACCTTTTTCGTGGCCACCTACGCCGATGTCGAGGGGCATCGCCAGGTGGACGTTTCGCACCGTGGCGGCAACAGCGGCTTCGTGCGGGTCGCGGCGGATGGCACCCTGACCATCCCGGATTTCAACGGCAACCTGTTCTTTTCCACCCTCGGCAATATCGTGCTCAACGGCAGGGCCGGCCTGTTGTTCGTGGATTTCGCCACGGGTGATGTGCTGCAACTGAGCGGCGACGCCGAGGTCATCTTCGACTCACCGGAAATCGCTGCTTTCCAGGGGGCCGAACGGCTGTGGACGTTCCGGGCCCGGCGTATCCTTCGCCGCCCGGGCGCCATGGCTCTGCGCTGGGCCCTGCGCGATGACGGCTGGGCGGACAGTTCGCTGCTCACCGGCAACTGGCAGCAGGCCGCCGATCAGCTGCGCGCCGCCCGGTACGCCACCCAGTGGCGGCCGATGAAGATCACGCGCATCGTTCAGGAAAGCCGCTCGATCCGCTCGCTGCACCTCGAACCGGTCGATGGCGCCGGGCTGTTGCCGCACCTGGCTGGCCAGCACCTGCCGATCCGGCTGCAGCTTGGCGTGGATGAAAAGCCGCTGATTCGCACCTACACCCTGTCGGTGGCGCCGGCCGACGGCATCTACCGGATCAGCGTCAAGCGCGAGGGGCGGGTGTCGCAATTCATCCATGACGGGTTGCGCGAGGGCGACCTGATCGACGCCCGCGCGCCGGCCGGGGCATTCACCCTCGACGCGCAGGAGCAGCGCCCGCTGGTGCTGCTGGCCGGCGGTATCGGCATCACGCCGATGCTGGCGATGCTGCGCCATGTGGTCTACGAAGGCTGGCGCCGGCAGCGGATCAAGCCGGTCACGCTGTTCTACGCCGCGCGCTCGAAGGCCGAGCGGGCCTTCGACCGCGAGCTGGCCGATCTGGTGGCCGCGGCCCAGGGCGCGGTCAGGCTGGTGCGGGTGCTGAGCGACACCAGTGGCGCCGAGCCGGGTGTCGATTACGACACCGCCGGGCGCATCGATATGGCACTGCTGACCCGTTATCTGGCCTTCGACGATTACGCTTTCTACCTGTGCGGGCCGCCGGCCTTCACCCAGGGGCTGTACGACGGCCTGCGCGGCTACAACATCGCCGACGGGCGCATTCACGCCGAAGGCTTCGGGCCGGCGTCCCTGGTGCGTCGCCCCGATCGGCCGGCGACGGCCGCCGTGACGGCTCCGCCGGCCACCGAGGCGGTGCCGGTGCTGTTTACCGAATCGCTGAAGGAGGGGCGCTGGACGCCAGGCTCCGGCACCTTGCTTGAACTGGCCGAAGCCCGCGGCCTGGAACCGGAGTTCAGTTGCCGCGAAGGCTCTTGTGGTACCTGCAAGACACGGCTGGTGAAAGGCGCGGTGAGCTACCTGAAAGAACCCAGCGCGCCCCACGGCGACGATGAAGTGCTGATCTGCTGTGCAGTGCCGGCGCAGCCGCAAGGCGCCGATGACGGGCGCCTCGAGCTGGCGCTCTGATCGGTGCAGCAACCGAATCTGTGGCAGTCCGCGCAGCTTTTGTGGGCCTTCAGGCTCGAATTCGGCCGGCAGGGCGCACAAGAGCTCGAGGCTGAAGCCTCTCCTACGCGATTGCGGATGGCAGGCATGCGCTCCTGCATAGGCGCCTGACCGTGCAGCCTTAAATGGCATCGCCGCTCAAGACGCTTGGATACGGCATACTCGCTGGGCTGCGCCACCAGCGCAGCCAGCGCTTGAGCAGAGGAGCGGGCAGATGGATCGTTGGCAGGCAATGCGGGTATTCGTAAAGGTCGCGGAGACGGGCAGTTTCGCCAGTACCGCGCGGCAGCTGCACATGAGCGCGCCGGCGGTGACACGCATCGTCGCCGGCCTCGAGGACCTGATCGGCGCACGGCTGCTGGTGCGCACCACGCGCTCGGTGAAGACCACCGATGCGGGCAGTCGCTACCTGCAGGACTGCCGGCGCATTCTCGCCGACATCGCCGAGGCGGAACTGGCCGCGGCCGGCCATTACGCCGAGCCGTCCGGCACCCTGGCCGTCACCGCGGCGTCGATGTTCGGCCACCTGCACGTGCTGCCCCTGGTGCTCGATTACCTGGATGCCTATCCGGGCATGCACGCACGGACCTTTTTCGTCGACCGCCCGGTGAACATCGTCGATGAGGGCATCGACGTGGCAGTGCGTATCGGTCACCTGGCGGACTCGGGCTTCACCGCCATCCAGGTCGGCTCGGTGCGCCGGGTGATCTGTGCGGCGCCGTCCTACCTCGCGAAATATGGCGTACCGACCACGCCCGCCGAGCTGAAACACCACCGTATCGCCGTTTCGCAGAGCGCCTGGGCCTCGCCGGAGTGGCGCTTTGCCGAGGGCCAACGGGTGCTCGTCGATCCGGTGCTGCAGTGCAACACCAACGAATCGGCCATCGCCACGGCGCGCGCTGGCTGGGGGCTGACCCGGGTGCTGCACTATCAGGTCGGCCAGGCGTTGCAGGAGGGCGCCCTGCAGATCGTGCTCGATGGCTTCGAGGAGCCGCCGCTGCCGATCCACGTGCTGTATCCCGAAGGCCGCCAGGCGCCGGCCAAGGTACGCGCCTTCGTCGACCTGGCGGTGGCGCGGCTGCGCGGCAACCCGCTGTTCAACTGAAAAGGCGCAGCGGTCGACAAAAATCTCCGCGGCTGTGGCTTTGCCCGGGCCGTTGCAGTCCAATGCTCATCGAATCCGCATAAGGAAAGGTCTCGATGAGTCAGCAATCGCAATTCGCTCTGCTGAAAAGCCGGCGCTTCCTGCCGTTCTTCATCACCCAGCTGCTCGGTGCATTCAACGACAACATCTTCAAGCAGTCGTTGATCCTGGCGATTCTCTTCAAGCTCAACCTCGACACGGATCGCGACCTGCTGGTCAACGTCGCCGCCATGCTGTTCATCCTGCCGTTCTTCCTGTTTTCCGCCCTTGGCGGCCAGTTCGGCGAGAAGTTCGCCAAGGACCTGCTGATCCGTCGGCTGAAGTTCTTCGAGATTTTCATCATGGCCGTCGGTGCGGCGGGTGTGCTGCTCGGCAACCTGACGCTGATGCTCGCGGTGCTGTTCACCATGGGCCTGCAATCGGCGCTGTTCGGCCCGGTGAAGTACTCGATCCTGCCCCAGGCGCTCAAGCCCGAAGAGCTGGTCGGCGGCAACGCGCTGGTGGAAATGGGCACCTTCCTGGCGATCCTGGCCGGCACCATCGGCGCCGGTCTCATGCTCACCAGTGCGCATTACGGGGTGATCGTCGCCGCCTCGGTGGTGCTGGTGGCGATGCTCGGCTACCTGTCGGCCCGCGGCATTCCACAGGCCAGTGCGGCGCTGCCGGACCTGACCCTGGACTGGAACATCTTCCGGCAGACCTGGCTGACCCTGCGCATGGGCCTGACGCAACCCAAGGCGGTGTCGCGCTCGCTGGTCGGCAACTCGTGGTTCTGGTTTCTCGGCGCGGTGTACCTGACGCAGATCCCGGCCTATTCGAAGGAGTGGCTGCACGGCGACGAGAGCGTGGTGACGCTGATCCTTACCGTATTCTCGGTGGGCATCGCCCTGGGCTCGATGCTTTGCGAACGGATGAGCGGACGCAAGGTGGAGATCGGCCTGGTGCCGTTCGGCTCCATCGGCCTGTCGGTGTTCGGTATTCTGCTGTGGTGGGCGTCGGGGGGCATTCCCGAGGCGGCGCAGCCCTACGACTGGCTGGCGCTGCTGGGCTTCGGCCACGCCTGGTGGGTGCTGGCCTCGATTCTCGGCATCGGCGTGTTCGGTGGTTTCTACATCGTGCCGCTGTATGCGCTGATCCAGTCGCGCACCGCCGAGAACGAGCGGGCGCGGGTGATCGCCGCCAACAACATCCTCAATGCGGCGTTCATGGTGGTATCGGCAGTGGTGTCGATCCTGTTCCTCAGCGTCGCCGGGCTGTCGATTCCCCAGCTGTTCCTGGTCATCTCGCTGATGAACGTGGCAGTGAACAGCTACATCTTCAAGATCGTCCCCGAATTCACCATGCGCTTCCTGATCTGGATGCTCGGCCACTCCATGTACCGGGTGTCGCACAAGGGCCTCGACTCGATTCCGGAAGAGGGGCCGGCGGTGCTGGTGTGCAACCACGTGTCGTTCGTCGATGCGCTGCTGATCGGCGGTGCGGTGCGCCGGCCGGTGCGCTTCGTCATGTACTACAGGATCTACAACCTGCCGGTGCTCAACTTCATCTTCCGCACCGCCGGTACGGTGCCGATCGCCGGGCGTAGCGAGGACCTGCTGGTGTTCGATGCGGCGTTCAAGCGCATCGGCGAGTACCTGCGCGACGGCGAGCTGGTGTGCATCTTCCCCGAGGGCAAGCTGACCGCCGACGGCGAGATCGACGAGTTCAAGGCGGGCGTCGAGCGCATCCTCCAGGATTACCCGGTGCCGGTGATTCCCATGGCGCTGGGCGGCTTGTGGGGCAGTTTCTTCAGCCGTGATCCGCGCAAGGGCCTGTTCCGCCGCTTCTGGTCGCGGGTCGACCTGGTGGTGGGCGCGCCCATCGAGGCAACGGCGGCGACCCGCCAGGTGTTGCAGGCCGAGGTGCAGGCCCTGCGTGGGGATAATCGCTGAATGAAGAAGCCCGCCAATCGGCGGGCTTTTCGTTTCAGCCGTGGCTCATCTTCAAGCCGACCAGGCCGCAGATGATCAGCGCCACGCTGGCCAGGCGGACCAGCGCCATGGACTCGCCGAACAGGATGATCCCGGCGATCACTGTGCCCACGGCGCCCACACCGGTCCAGATGGCGTAGGCGGTGCCCAGGGGCAGTTCCTTCATGGCCAGGCCGAGCAGGCCCAGGCTGACCAGCATGGCGGCGATGGTCAGCACGGTGGGAAGCGGGCGGGTGAAGCCGTCGGTGTACTTCAGGCCGACGGCCCAGCCGACCTCGAACAGGCCGGCGAAGAACAGGATGATCCAGGACATATGACCCTCACGGATAGCGGTGGGGTCGTCCCCGGCAGTAGGCACGCAAACCCGGGGTCGTCCCCGGCGTGCACCGCTATTGTGCATGAAGAGCATGCTTGGGCAAGTCGGTTGGACGCGAGGTGTTGCGATAAAGCAGATCGTCGTGTCTATGCGTGGGAGAGCACGCTGCCATCAATTCATACTGGCTGGTGGGCTGAAGCCCACCCTACGATCGATGTGTATGTGCTGTAGGGTGGGCTTTAGCCCACCCATGGCGGTTGTTGCTAACGTCCGCTTACTTGTCGCGCTCATCCTTGATGCGGCGCAGCACGGTCGCTAGCAGCGCGCCGGAGAGGTTGTGCCACACACTGAACAGCGCGCTGGGCACCGCCGCCAATGGCGAGAAGTGTGCGCTGGCAAGGGCCGCGCCAAGCCCGGAGTTCTGCATGCCGACCTCGATGGACAGCGTCTTGCGCTGCGCCAGCGGCATGCCGGTCAACACGCCGGCCAGATAACCGAGGCCCAGGCCGAGGGTATTGTGCAGCATCACCACGGCCATGATGATCAGGCCCGATTCGGCGATCTTCGCCTGGCTGGCCGCCACCACCGCGGCGACGATGGCGACGATGGACACCACCGATACCAGCGGCAGCACCTCGACCGCCAGCTTGACCCGCTCGCCCAGCAGGCGCTGGGCCACCAGGCCGAGGACGATCGGCAGCAGCACCATCTGCAGGATCGAGCTGAACATCGCCCAGAACGACACCGGCAGCCACTCCGAGGCCAGCAGCCAGATCAGTGCCGGGGTGACGATCGGCGCCAGCAAGGTGGTCACCGCGGTGATGCCGACGGACAGCGCCACGTCGCCCTTGGCGAACCAGGTGATCACGTTGGAGGCGGTGCCGCCCGGGCAGCAGCCGACCAGGATCACGCCAACGGCAATTTCCGGCGGCAGAGCGAACAGCTGGCAGAGCAGCCAGGCCATGCCCGGCATGATGATGAACTGGGCGAGCACGCCGACCAGCACGCGCAGCGGATGCCGAGCTACCTCTCGGAAGTCCTCGGTCTTCAGGGTCAGACCCATGCCGAACATGATCAACCCGAGCAGTGGCACGATGAATGCCGTAAGCGGTAGAAATGCGCCAGGGATCATGAACGCCAACACGGCGAACAGCAGAACCCAGATGGCAAAGGTGTTGCCGACGAAGCGGCTGAGGGCGATCAGGGCGGACATGGCAGAAATTCTCTATGAAGCCGTAGCAGGCTCCGAAGGCGGAGCGCTGTGCGGCCAGTTATTGTTGGATAGACAGCGGTGGCTGTCAGATGGGGTGGGGTATTGGACTGTTGTTAGAGAACAGCTGCAATTGAAAGGCGCGCGAGCTAGAGCCCTGCAAGGCAAAAATAGGCGAGAAAGCGGAGTGTACTTTTGTACATGAGCATTTCGAGCCTATTTTTAACGCCGCAGGGCCGACGCGCAGCAGCCTTTAGAGCCCTTGTGGGGTGTCTTCGCCGCCCAGGGCTTCGAACAGTGCCGGCAGGAACTCGATCAGGGTCAGCATCATCAGCGTGAAGCTGGCGTCCTGCTGGCTCAGGTCGTCGTCGCCGCCATCCTGCTCGGCCTGCTCCTGCAGCAGGTCTTCGAACTTCAGGCGCTTGACCACCAGCTTGTCGTCGAGCACGAAGGACAACTTGTCCTGCCAGGCCAGGGACAGCTGGGTGACCTGCTTGCCCGAGCTCATGTGCAGCTGCACCTCTTCGCCGGTCAGGTCCTGACGCTTGCAGCGCACGATGCCGCCATCCTCGTGGGTGTCGCGCAGTTCGCATTCGTCCAGCACGTGGAAGTCGGCGGCAGCCTGCTGGGCCTTGACCCAATCGGTCATGGTCGCGCTCGGGGCGATCTTCACGGTCAGCGGGCGTACCGGCAGCGAGCCGATGGCTTCACGCAGGGTCGACAGCAGGTCTTCGGCACGCTTGGGGCTGGAGGCGTTGACGATGATCAGGCCCTGGGCCGGCGCGATGGCGGCGAAGGTCGCCGACTTGCGGATAAAGGCGCGGGGCAGGAAGGCCTGGACGATCTCGTCCTTGATCTGCTCGCGTTCCTTCTTGTAGACCTTGCGCATCTGCTCGCTTTCGATCTCGTCGACCTTTTCCTTGACGGCGTCCTTGACCACGCTGCCGGGCAGGATGCGTTCTTCCTTGCGCGCCGAGATCAGCAGGAAGCCCTGGCTCTCGTGCACCAGCGGCGCGTCTTCACCCTTGCCGAACGGGGCGACGAAGCCATAGGTGGCCAGTTCCTGGCTGGCGCAGGGGCGGGCCGGCTTGGCGGCCAGTGCGGCCTGCAGTTTTTCGGTGTCGAAGTCGACGTCCTGGGTAAGGCGGTAGACCAGCAGGTTGCGAAACCACATGAGCGGGTTGTCTCCAGTTAACGGGTGCGCGCCGCGGCGCGCAGGAAATCTTCAATTCGGGCGCATGGCAGCTGCCTCGGGCAGCGCATGGGCAGTCCGGCGGCGGACGGGGAAGCACGCCGCGCGACGATCAGACCCGCGCGAGGGCGCATTATTCCTTCCGCTGGTGGATTAGGCCAACCCTGTATCAAGCCGTTGTGTCATTTGCCCCGCCAAATGGCAGTGATTGCTAAGCCTTTGGATCGCCAATAAATTTTTTTCACGAAGGGGGTTGCCAAGGGGCAGGTCGCTCTCTAGAATGCGCCCCACTTCGAGAGTGAAGGGTGATTAGCTCAGCCGGGAGAGCATCTGCCTTACAAGCAGAGGGTCGGCGGTTCGATCCCGTCATCACCCACCAATCGAGGTATGCGCAGCGGTAGTTCAGTCGGTTAGAATACCGGCCTGTCACGCCGGGGGTCGCGGGTTCGAGTCCCGTCCGCTGCGCCATATATCGCTTCCAGGGCCCACTGAACACCCGGAAGCAACGTAAAAAAGCGCCCTAGGGCGCTTTTTTCGTTTCTGGATTTCCTGAAGTCAGATGGCGCCAGGGCGGAAGGGGGGCTCGTCATCCAGCTCCTCGGCCAGTTCCTCGAAACCGGCTTCGATATCCGGTACCACGTAGGTTTCCCGCGCGATGTCCGCCTCAGGCGAACGCTGGCGGCCGGTGCCCAGCAGGCCGGCTAGCGCGCCCACTGCCAAGCCGGCTGCGGCGAAGGCCCAGGGGTGGCGGTGCACGGCCCGGCCTACGGCATCCGCGCTCTGCTTGACTTGCGCCGTCGCGGCGCTGGCGCCGTCGGCCAGGTCATGCAGCTTGCGCCGGGCGGCCTGGGTACCTTGTTCCAGCGACTGCCTGGCGTTGTGCACGGCCTCGGCCAGGGATTCGTGATCGTCCGGCAGGTCAGGCTCCGGCGCCTTCGGGGCGTGCCGGCGGGTCTGCTCCACGGCCAGCCACGCCAGGCCGATGGCGGTCATGGCCACGGGAACCGGGTTGGCCTTGAGGGTCTGCCCCAGGCGCTCGGCCATCTCCAGGCCGCCACTCTCACGGCCGTAGGCCAGCGCCTGGTCGATCAGTCGTTGTGGTTTCAGGCGTGCTTCCACGGCATCGATAAGGGCGTCGATACGATCACGTTGCTGATCGATTTCCTGCTCGAGAACTTCCGGTGGCTTGCGCGATTCGGCGGCAATGCTGCTATTGGCACTCATGACATCTGCCTCTGCACCGCTTCCTTGTCTTTCTGCAAGGAATCCAGGGTGCGCTCGGGGGTGAGTTGGGAAGGGGCGAATTTCTGCTGGCCGATCTTGAGCATGATCAGGCCGATGATGATGACCACCACGCCGACGATCAGCGCGGCCGCCCACGGCGGCATCACCTCGCTGAGGCCATAGACGGCGGCGAGCAGCAGCATCAGTACGCCGCACAGCAGCACGATGGCGCCACCGGCGACCGCCGCGATACCGGTCTTGGTGGCTTGCAGCGAGGCGTTGAGCTCGACCTTGGCCAGCGCCAGTTCCTTGGTGAACAGCGTCTGTACTTCCCGGGTCAGCTGGCGCAGCAGGCCGAGCAGGGATGGCTCCAGTGGCGGGTGCCGGGGATCATCGTTCATCGCAGCGCTCCTCCTTGTGGGTAGCCGTCCTTGCGGCTGCGGCGTTTGCACAGCACGCCGCTGACCAGGAGGCCTGCCGCCAGGCCGCCGGCTGCCAGCCATAGTGGGTGTTGGCGGGCAAAGCGGTCGACGCTGTGCGCCGCATGGCCGCTGTAGTTGTTCAGGGTGTCGCGCAGGGCGGCGAGCTGGCGTGCGGCCTCGCGCAGGCGATCCGGCGATGGCGCGGCATCGGGGTTTTCCAGGTCGGCGATGGTGGAGCGGGCGATGTTCGCCAGGGCTTCCAGTTCATCGGTATGCGACTGCTCGGCCTGGATGCGGGCGCGCAGCTGCTCCTGGGCATCGTGCTGCCAGTGCCCGGAAATGATCCTGGCAGGGCGCTTGTGCGGGCGGTCTTTGCTGTCGTTGTCCATATGACTACACCTGTGATGCATGAAAAGGGCGATACGTAAGGCTGGCTAGCGGCTCTGTTCGCGGCTGGCGAATTCGTCGGCGATCGGCGAGCCCGGATCCATTGGCGCAGGCGGGACCGGCGCCGGGGCAACGGCAACGGGCACCACCGGGGCTGCCTGGGTGCGCTCGGCCACTTCCTCGGCCATCAGCACCAGCTCCTGCAAGCGCTGCACGCGGGCACGCAGGTAGCGGATCTCGGCCAGCGGGTCGTCCACCGCGCTCTTCACGCTGCAATGTCCGCTCAGCCCGCGCAACAGCAGCAAGCCGCCGACGCTCAACTGCCGCTTGCCCTGTTGGCCATGCTTGCTGGCGCCCAGCACGGCCAGCAGCAGCCCGCCACCGATGGACAACAGGCGCTCCCAGCCTCTTACGTTCTGGGGTGCCGGGCCCTGTCGTTCGGGTTGCGATTGCGGTTCGAAGGCGACCATATGTTCACTCCTGCCTGATGGATGACGGCCGGTCATGCGCGCGTGCTCAAACGGGGTCTGGCTGCGGCTTGTCCGGTAACGCATCGTTGTCGGGTTGCTGAGGCTGGCCGAGGGGTGGAGGCTCGCCCGGCAAGTCGGGTGCCTGGGTCGGGTCGGGTATTCGCTGGGTCATGCCACGTTCCTCGGTGCGCTGCTCTACGTGGTTTGAGGGTGGCCGGCGCTGCATGTTCGATCTTTTTGCCGGCCCGTCCTGGGGCGCCCGGCCCGCATTGGCACAGGCGCAGCGGCTGGAGCCGAAACCTTAAACCTCTGCCGATCGATGCCGGTCAAGATTCCTGTGCCCGGTAGCCAGGCTGCCCGGCCGCACCGTCGCGCACCCAGACGTCGCGTGGCAACTCCATCCATGTCGGCCCACGCGGGCCTGAACTTCGAGCGAGTTATCCATGAGCATGACCGTCGCAGATTTCATCGTCGAACGCCTCCATCAATGGGGCGTACGACGCATCTATGGCTATCCGGGGGATGGCATCAACGGCGTATTCGGCGCCCTGGCCAAGACCGAGGGCAAGATCCGTTTCATCCAGGCGCGCCATGAGGAAATGGCCGCCTTCATGGCAGCGGCCGATGCCAAGTTCTCCGGGGACCTGGGCGTGTGCATCGCCACCTCGGGCCCGGGCGCGGCCCATCTGCTCACCGGCTTGTACGATGCGCGCATGGACCATATGCCGGTGCTGGCCATCGTTGGCCAGCAGGCACGCAACGCCCTGGGCGGGCATTACCAGCAGGAGGTGGACCTGCTGTCGATGTTCAAGGACGTGGCCGGGGCCTTCGTGCAGCAGGCCAGCGCGCCGTCCCAGGTCCGCCACCTGGTCGACCGCAGTATCCGCACCGCCCTGGGCGATCGCCGGGTGACGGCGATCATCCTGCCCAACGACCTGCAGACCCTGCCCTACGAGGAACCGCCCCGCGAGCACGGCACCCTGCATTCCGGTGTCGGTTACAGCCGGCCGCACGTGGTGCCCTATGACGCCGATTTGCAGCGCGCCGCGGAGGTGCTCAATGCCGGCAAGAAGGTGGCGATCCTGATCGGCGCAGGCGCATTGGGCGCCGCCAGGGAGGTTACCGACGTGGCCGATGTGCTGGGTGCAGGCGTGGCCAAGGCGCTGCTCGGCAAGGCGGCGCTGCCTGACGACCTGCCCTGGGTGACCGGCTCCATCGGCCTGCTGGGCACCAAGCCCAGTTACCAGATGATGAACGAGTGCGACACCCTGCTGATGATCGGCTCGGGCTTTCCTTATGCCGAATTCCTCCCCAAGGAAGGCCAGGCACGCGCCGTGCAGATCGACATCCAGGCGGACATGCTCGGCTTGCGCTACCCCATGGAGGTCAACCTGCAGGGCGATGCCGCCGATACCTTGCGGGCGTTGCTGCCGCTGCTCGAACGCAAGACGCTGCGCACCTGGCGCAAGCGCATCGAGCGCTGGACGGCGCAGTGGCAGACCACCCTGAAGCGCCGCGCCCTGGCCTCTGCCTCGCCGATCAACCCGCAGCGGGTCGCCTACGAGCTGTCGCCGCGGCTGCCCGACCGCGCCGTGGTGACCAGCGATTCCGGCTCCTGCGCCAACTGGTTCGCCCGTGACGTGAAGATGCGCGAGGACATGCTCTGCTCGCTGTCCGGCGGCTTGGCGTCGATGGGCGCTGCGGTGCCCTATGCGATTGCCGCCAAGTTCGCCCACCCGGATCGCCCGGTGGTGGCGCTGGTCGGTGATGGCGCGATGCAGATGAACAACATGGCCGAGCTGATCACCGTGGCCAAGTATTGGCACGAGTGGCAGGACAAGCGCTGGATCTGCGCGGTGTTCAACAACGAAGACCTCAACCAGGTGACCTGGGAGCAGCGGGTGATGGAGGGCGACCCGAAGTTTTCGGCGTCCCAGGATATTCCCAGCGTGGCCTACCACCAGTTCGCCGAGTCCATCGGCCTGAAGGGCATCTACGTCGACCGTGAAGAGGATGTGGCGGGCGCCTGGGAGCAGGCGCTGGCGGCTGATCGCCCGGTGGTGATCGAGTTCAAGACCGACCCGGACGTGCCGCCATTGCCGCCGCACATCACCCTGGCCCAGGCCAAGGCCTTCGCGTCGACCTTGTGGCAGGGCGATCCGAACCAGGGCGGCATCCTGCGCCAGGCCACCAAGCAGGTGCTGGGTTCGATCCTGCCGGGCAAGCGTCGCGGTTAGCCTTCGGCAAGGAACTGCGCATGCCGCTCCGGCAGGCGCAGCAGTGCGAAGCGGGCGGCCTCGTCGAGAATTCGCGAACGGTCGCCGGCAAACTGTTCGGTGCTGGAAAACAGCCGGGTGCTGCCGTCGGCCAGGCGAAAGGCCCAGGCGAAACACAGCGTGCCTGGGGCGATCTCGCCTTGGGGCTCGGGGCCGGCCACGCCCGTGGTGGCCACCGCAACGTTGGCCGGGCTGCCGTTCAAGGCGCCGCTGGCCATCGCCCGCGCCACCTCTTCGCTGGTCAGGTTGAAGCGGTCGAGGATTTCCTGGCTGACCCCCAGCAGGCGTTTCTTGGCCGCTGGCGAATAGACCACGTGGCCGCTGTCCAGGCATTCGCCGCTGCCGGGGTGCTTGGCGAGCAAGGCCACGACCAGGCCGGCGGTGCAGGATTCGGCGGTGGTCAGGTACAGCTTGTGGCGCTTGAGATAGTCGAGCAGCGCTTCGATTTCTTGCATGGCGGTTCTCCTCGCATGACCGATTCCTCTTTGATGGGCATCCGGCGGGGTAGGTGCTGGCGTCCTGATCGACGGCAACGGGCTTTTCCCTGAACTCTGCCGCTTGGCTTCCAGTCAGGTGTAGCAAGTCGAGGAAAGGGGAACGGCCATGCTCATCTCTCTGCAATCCCAGGTCGCGCTGGTCACCGGCGCCAGTTCCGGTATCGGCGCGGCCTCGGCCAAGGCCTTGGCCGAGGCGGGCGCCGCGGTGGTGCTCAACTACCGTTCCGGGCGCGAGGCCGCCGAGCGGCTTGCCGCCGAAATCCGCGATGGCGGCGGCCGGGCCATCGCCGTGAAGGCGGATGTGTCCAGCGAGGCGGAGGTCGAGGCGCTGTTCGCCGACACCCTGTCCACCTTCGGGCGGCTCGACATCCTGCTGGCCAACTCCGGCATGCAGCGCGATGCGCCAACCGTGGACATGAGCCTGGACGAGTGGAACCAGGTGCTGCAGGTCAACCTCACCGGCCAGTTCCTCTGCGTGCGTGCGGCGCTGCGGCAGTTCGCCAGACAGGGCATTCGTGAGGAGGTCTCCCGCGCTGCCGGCAAGATCATCCAGATGAGCTCCGTGCACCAGCTGATTCCCTGGGCCGGGCGCGCCAACTATGCCGCCTCCAAGGGTGGGCTCGACCTGTTGATGCGCAGCGTGGCCCAGGAGGTCGGCGAGCAGCGTATCCGCGTCAATGCCATTGCGCCGGGAGCGATCCGCACGGCGATCAACCGCGAAGCTACCGAAGGCGAGGCGGCCGACAAGCTCCTCGAGCTGATCCCCTATGGCCGCATCGGCGACGCCCGGGACATCGCCAATGCGGTGGTGTGGCTGGCATCCGACCTGGCCGACTACGTCCACGGCACCACGTTGTTCATCGACGGCGGCATGAGCCTTTACCCGGAGTTTCGTGACAATGGCTGATATCCAGGATCGTCAGATGCCCATCGAGGCCCACGGCATCATCGGTGACATGCGCAGTGCCGCGCTGGTGGCCGACAGTGGTTGCGTGGACTTCTTCTGCTGGCCTGACTTCGACAGCCCGTCGATCTTCAGCGCCCTGCTCGATACGCCCGACGCCGGGGTGTTCCAACTGGCCCCGGACCTGCCCGACGCCCGTCGCCAGCAACTCTACCTGCCCGATACCAACGTGCTGCAGACGCGCTGGCTGGACGAACAGGCGGTGGTGGAGTGCACCGACCTGATGCCGATCAACACCGATGTCGACGCCGCGCCGCGGCTGATCCGCAACATTCGCGTGGTCTCCGGCAGTGCCACGATCCGCCTGCGCTGCCGGGTGCGCCACGATTACAGCCGCGCCGCCACGGTGGCCGAGAGCGATGGCGACGATGTGCTGTTCCACGCGCCAGGCCAGCCCAGCCTGCGGCTATCGGCAAGCCAGCCGTTGCGTATCGATGAGCAATGCGCCATCGCCGAATTCGAATTGCGTGAAGGCGAGCATGCGGAGTTCGTGCTCGGTGCGCCGGATGATCCACTGGTGGCTGCCGGCGCCTGCGCGCATTGCCTGCAGGAAACCCTGAAGTACTGGCGGCGCTGGATGAAGCAATCCAATTACCGTGGGCGCTGGCGCGAGATGGTGCATCGCTCGGCCCTGGCGCTCAAGCTGCTGACCTCGCGCAAGCACGGCGGCATCATCGCCGCCGCCACCTACGGCCTGCCCGAAGCGCCGGGCGGCGAACGCAACTGGGATTACCGCTACACCTGGATCCGCGATGCGTCGTTTACCGTCTACGCGTTCATGCGCCTGGGTTTTTCCGAGGAGGCCAACGCCTTCATGCGCTGGGTGCGCGATCGCGTCGACGATTGCTCGGAAACCCCCGCGCACCTGCGCATTCTCTACAGCCTGCGCGGGCAGCACCACCTGCCGGAAAGCTCCCTCGATCACCTGGCCGGCCATGGCGGCGCGAAGCCGGTGCGTATCGGTAACGAAGCCCATGAGCAGACCCAGCTGGATATCTTCGGCGAACTGCTGGATGCCGTGTACCTGGCCAACAAGTATGGCGAGGCGATTTCCCACGACGGCTGGAAGCATGTGGTGGGCATCGTCGATCAGGTCTGTGACAGCTGGCGGCAGAAGGACGTGGGCATCTGGGAAATCCGTGGCGAAGAGCAGCATTTCCTGCATTCGCGGCTGATGTGCTGGGTGGCCCTGGATCGCGCCATCCGCCTGGCCCAGAAGCGCTCGCTGCCGGCGCCCTTCGCGCGCTGGAACGACGAACGCCAGGCGATTCACGACGATATCTGGAACAACTTCTGGGACGAGGATTGCGGTCATTTCGTGCAGCGCATCGGCTGCCAGGACGTCGACGGTTCGATGTTGCTGATGCCGCTGATGCGCTTCGTCGCCGCCACCGATCCGCGCTGGCTGGCCACTCTGGAGGCCATCGAGCAGCAACTGGTGCGCGACGGCATGGTGTATCGCTACCGCACCGACGACGGGCTGGAGGGCGAGGAGGGCTCCTTTATCGCCTGCTCGTTTTGGTACGTGGAGTGCCTGGCGCGCGCCGGGCGGATCGAGAAGGCCCATCTGGAGTTCGAGCAGCTGCTGCGCTATGCCAATCCCCTGGGTTTGTACGCCGAAGAGCTGGATCGACGCGGCCATCACCTGGGCAATACGCCCCAGGCGCTGAGCCACCTGGCGCTGATCAGCGCGGCGAGTTTTCTCGATCACCGGCTCAGTGGCGAGCGCACCACCTGGCAGCCTTGATAGGGCTGCCATCCATGAGTCTCTAGCGCTTGCTGTGCAGCCCGGACCAGGCCACCGCGCCGAGAATCAGCGCACCGCCGAGCAGCATGCCGGCGGTCGGCACGGCGCCGAAGAGCAGCCAGGCACCGGCGATGGCGTAGATCGGCTCCATGGTGATTACCACCGCCGCCGTGTGAGCACGCACATGGCGCAGCGAGGCGATGAACAGACTGTAGGCCAGGGCGGTACACAACACGCCCAGCGCCGCCAGCTGCCACCAGTCCCCGGTACTGACCGTCGGGATCTCCGGCAGGCACCAGAGCAGCAAGGCCAGGCTGATGGCCAGGCATTGCCACCAACAGGACGCCAGGCCATCGACCTTGCCGGAGACATGCTTGTTGGCCACCGCGATCGCCGCGTACACCGCGCCGGACAGCACGCCGTAGAGCAGCCCGATGGTGGCGCCATCGCGCAGATCGAACGACGGGGTGATCAGGATCAGCCCGATCGACACCAGCAGCAGAATCCAGCGATCGGCACGCCCCAGGCGCTGGCCGAACACCACGCGTTCGATCACCGCGGTAAAGGCCGGGAACGACGCGAAGCCCAGGGTTGCCACGGCCACGCCGCCGGTCTGCACCGCCAAGAAGAACAGCAACCAATGCGCGCCCAGCGTCACCCCCGTGGCCAGCAGGGTGGCGGCGGTGCGCGGATTCACGGCGCGCCATGGGCGTTTGTTCAGGCACAGGCAGAACAGGCTCAGCGCCAGCAGCGCGAAGGCCGAGCGGCCGAGCACGATCATGCTGGCGCTGACCTTCAGCGACTCGCCGAACAGTGCCGAGACGCCGACTAGCAAGGCGGCCGTGTGGAGTTGCAGGTGGGCGGTGCGAGAACTCATCGGGTGGAACGCCTGGGAAATGTCGCGCAGTTCAGGAAGGTTTGCGTCGCACGCTAAAGCGCGCGGGCCTACAGGCTTTAAGGTGCCGGTTACCGCGCGCGTTTAAAAGCGGTTTAGGTCTGCCACGCTCTCAGGAAACGATCTTCACCGGCGGCTCCATCGCCTCGCGCTCTTCGGTCACCCGGGCCAGCGCCTGTTCCGGGGTGATCTGGCAGCGTGGGGTGAGCAGCGATACCAGCACGCCGGCCACCACTGCCGCGATAACCGCGGGAATGCTCGGGTTGCCCCAGTAGGCGCTCCAGCCGGCATGGCTGATGATCGCCAACGAGGTGCTGGAGGCCGCGACCAGGGTGGCAATCGCGCCTTGCCAGTTATAGCGGCCCCAGAACTTGCCGAGGATGGCGCAGACGAACATGCCGGCCATGACCGTGGCGATCATCTTGGTGATGTAGCTGATGATGTTGTCCGAGGTGAGGGCGAAGGCCAGGGCCATGCCGATGGTGAACAGCAGGGCGAAGCGCGAATAGCGCACCACGCGCTCGGCCGGCGGGGTGTGGCCGGTGACCAGGATGTAGAGGTCACGCATCATGATCGACACACCCGCCAGGGCATCCGAGCTGGCGCTGGACATGGTCGCGGAGAGGCCGGCGATCATCACCAGCAAGCCCAGCCAGAGCGGCAGCACCTGGGTGGCCAGGAACGGGAACGCGTAATTGCTGTTTTCCAGGTTAGGCGCCAGGGTGTGCGCGGCCATGCCGATGATCGCCGGAATGATGGAAAAACCCAGGTACAGCACACCGGTGACGATGAAGGATTGGCGTACGCTGGCCACCGAGTTTGCCGAGTAGATGCGCTGGCGGAAGGACGGCGTTGCCAGCACGCCGATGGCGACCACGGCGGCGAGGGAGATCGCCGGGATCGGCCCCAGGCTGCTTATGCCCAGAAAACCGGTGGTACTGATGTCCATGTTGTCAGCCAGATGCTCGAAGCCGCCGATCTCGATCAGCGCGAATACCGCCATGGCGATGAAACCGATGAACAGCAGAATGGCCTGGATGGTGTCGGTCCACACCACGGCCAGGTAGCCGCCGATCACGCAGTACAGGCCGAAGCCGATGGCGACCACGAATTTGGCGGTGTTCAGGTCGATGCCGGTGATCCACGCCAGGTACATGCCGCCGCCAAGGATATGCGCGCCCAGCCAGCCGATGCTGGCGATGTAGATCAGCAGCGCCACCACGTTGCGCACCACCCGGCTGCCGCCCACGTAGTAGGCCAGTTCCTCGCTCATGGTCATGAAGCGCAGCTTGCGCACCGAGGCGAACAGCACGGCCAGCAGCAGAATCCCGACGGCCCCGCCAATGCCGTACAGCGCACCGGCCCAGCCGTTGTTGTAGCCGAAACCCACCGCGCCCATGCTCGAGCCGGTGCCGACCATGGTCGCGATGGTGGTGCCGATGGTGAGAAACAGCGGAATGCTGCGCCCGCCGAGAAGAAAGTCGTCGCCGGTGGAGCGATGGTGGCGCGATACCCACCAGCCCAGCGCGATCATGGCCAGGAGGTAGACGAAGAAACTGCCGAGAAAGATGTTGCTGTTCATACCTGACCTCAGATTGGAATGATTGTTGATGAGGTAGCGGTCAGCGAGCCGGGCAGCGTGGCGCCGGCTCGTTGCTGTGGTGATGAAAGGGGACTCCTCCGGGCGGGTGGTGGGTCAGGCGCGCGAGACCTTGAAGCACTTCACGTCCACCTCGACCTTGCAGTCGACCACCAGGTCCTGGACGCTGCAGATGCGCGCCGGCGGATGGTCGCCGAAGATTTCCTTGAACACCTTGTTGAACGAGCTGAAGTAGCGCGCGTCGGTGAGCACGGTGGTCACGTGCACCACGTCTTCGACGCCGTAGCCGGCCTCGGCCATGATGTCGAGGCAGTTCTGGAAGGCCAGTCGCGATTGTTCGATGATGCCGCCCTCGACCACTTCGCCGTCTTTCATCGGTGTCTGGCCGGACACGTAGAGCCAGCCGCCGGCTTCCACCGCGCGTGAGAAGGGCAGCTTCTGCCCACCGGTTCCGGTTCCGCCTTCGGCGCCATAACGTTTGATGCTCATGGAGTTTCTCCTTGGTTCAGGTTGCAGAGTGGGGGGATTTTTCGGGGCGTTTGATCAGGCGGCCGGCGCGCGCTTCGAGTTGCCCGTGGCGGTAGGCCACCGCGCCGTTGACCACCACCAGTTCGATGCCCTGCGCCGCGGCGATGGGGTTGGCGAAGGTGGCGCTGTCGCGCACCGCAGCGAAGTCGAACAGCGTCAGATCGGCATAGGCGCCGACGCGCAGCTCGCCGCGATCGGCCAGGCCGAAGTTGCGCGCGGACAGCCCGGTCATCTTGTGAATGGCCTCGGGCAGGCTGAACAGCCCCTGGTCGCGGCAGAAATGCCCGATCACCCGCGGAAACGCGCCCCATAGCCTGGGATGCGGGTGGGGGTCGTTGGGCAGGCCGTCGGAGCCGACCATGCTCAGCGGATGGCCCAGGATGCGCCGCATGTCGTCTTCGGCCATGTTGTGATACACCGCGCCGGCCGGCTGCAGGCGGCCGGCGGCCTCGAGCAGCGAGACGCCCCAGCTGGCCGCGATGGCTTGCAGGGTCTGGCGCGCCATGTCCGGATGCGGGTCGGACCAGGTGATGAAGATCTCGAACTCATCGGTGACCTGGCCGAGGTCCAGGGTCGAGGAGCCGGCGGTGTAGGGGTAGCAGTCGCAGTGACAGCGATGCTGCCGCGCCGCCGCCTCGAGCTTTGCCAGGGCCAGGGGCGCCGTGCCCCAGTTGCCGACGCCCGCGCACTTGAGGTGGGAGATCACCAGCGGCGCCCTGCCATGGCGAGCGGTCGCCACGGCCTCGTCCATGGCGTCGAGCAGCCCGGCGAACTCGTCGCGCAGATGGGTGGTGTAGATACCGCCGGCCGCGCCGACCTCTTCGACCAGGGCGCGCATCTCAGCCTCGGGGGCGTGGCGGGCATTCATGTAGGCCAGCCCCGAACTCATGCCGATGGCACCCTCCGCCAGGGCCTGGCGCAGGGCGCCGCGCATCTGCTGGATTTCCTCGGCGCTGGCGGGGCGGTCGAAACGCTCCATGAGCGTGGCGCGCAATGCGGTATGCCCGACCAGTGCCGCGACGTTGACGCTTGGCTGCGCGGCGCTCACCGCTTCGGCATAGGCGGCGAACGTCGGGTAGCGGAAATCCTCGAGCCGGCCCAGCAGGTTCATGGGGTCGGGAACGCTGGGGCCGGGCAGGCGCACCGGCGAGGCGCTGATCCCGCAGTTGCCGACGATGACCGTGGTCACGCCCTGGGTGAGCTTGGGCAGCATCTCCGGCATGCGGATGACGTTGCTGTCGTCATGGGTGTGCACGTCGATGAAGCCGGGGCACAGGCAGCGGCCGTGGCCCTCGATACAGCTGTCCGCCGACCAATCGCGCAGGTCGCCGAGCGCGACGATGCGCTCGCCGTGCACCGCCAGGTCACCCCGGTAGGGCGCGGCCCCGGTGCCGTCGATAAGCTGCACGTTGCGAATCAGCAGGTTGGCGTGCTGCGACATGGTTCAGTCTCCCAGTGGCTGGCGGTTGTCGCCGCCACGGTGGCTGTCGAGGGTCAGCTTCAGGCGCCGCAGTTTGTCCCGCGAGCGCTGCCGGTGGCGCAACGCCAGGCTCATGGCGAGCACGTCGATGGCCGCCAGCATGGCGTAGCGCGATGACGAGGGGTGGTAGATGAAGTCGGTCTCCCGGGCGGCAATCGGCAGAACCACCGTGGCCTGCTGCGCCAGGGGCGAGTCCGAGGCGGTCAGCGCCAGTACCTGGGCGTCGTAACTGCGGGCGATACGCGCCGCATCGACGATTTCCGGGGTGAAGCCGGTCACCGACAGCGCCACCACCAGATCGCTGGGGTCGAGGGTGGCGGCGACCATGCGCGGCATCAGCGCCTGGGAGTAGGCACTGACCGCATAACCCAGGCGCACTAGGCGGAACTGCATCTCCTGGGCGAGCACCACCGAGCCGCCACCGGCACCGAAGATGACGATCTGCCGGGCGCCGTCGAGCAGGTCCAGGGCACCCTCGATATCGGCGTTGGCGATCAGCTCGCGGTTGAGGTCCAGGGTCTGCTTGGCGATCTCGTATACCGCGCCGATGCCGTCCTCTTCGCTGGCCTCCTGGATGAAGCGCCGGCCCACCGCGAGCGACTGCGCCAGGCGCAGCTTGAGTTCGCGCACGTCCTGGCAGCCGATGGACTTGGCGAAACGGGTGACGCTGGCATCGCTGACACCGGCACGGGCGGCGATGGTGGAAATGTTGGCGCTGGTCACGAAATCGATATCGTCGATGATCATGGCCGCGACCTTGCGCTCGGCTTCGCGCAGGGTCGGATAACGTTCGGTGATGCGCGACAGGATGTCGATTTCCAGATTCACTTCGGGGCTCCAAGGCTGACCCGGGGCAGGGCTGAAAAAGCCCTGCCTGGCAATTGTTAATTTCTAACTTAAAAAATTTATTTGTGATAGTTATTTTCCGTGATTCAATCCAGGTGACCCTGCGAGGCGCGGCGGCACGGCTTTCCGCGCCCAGAAATCGACAAGGATCCAGACATGAAGCCTGCTGACCAGAACGACGCGCCGCCGAGCGGCGTGGAGAAAGCCGCGATCATCGGTAGCGGGCGCGCCTTGCTGCGCGACGTCAGCCTGCCGGCCGCGGTGGTGTACCAGCGCCCACTGGCGCACAACATCGCCTGGATGCAAGCCTTCGCCGAGCGCCACGCTGCGCGGCTGGCGCCCCATGGCAAAACCACCATGACGCCGGCGCTGTTCCAGCGTCAGCTCGACGCCGGGGCCTGGGGCATCACCCTCGCCACCGCCACCCAGTGCATGGCGGCGTTCGAGCACGGCGTGACGCGCCTGCTGATGGCCAACCAGCTGGTCGGCGCCGCGAACATGGCGTTGGTGGCCGATCTCATCGCCAGGGGCGCTGAGTTCCACTGCGTGGTCGACAGCGTGGCCAACGTCCGCGCGCTGGATGCGTTCTTCGCGGCCCGCGGCCTGCGATTGCAGGTGATGATCGAGCTGGGCGTCGAGGGCGGCCGTTGTGGCGTGCGCAACGATGGCGAGCTGGAGGCGCTGCTGATGGCGCTGGAGCAGTCGAGCGCCCTGGTGCTGTCCGGCATCGAGGGCTACGAGGGCATCATTGGCGGACAAACGCCGATTGCCGATGTGCGGGCCTATGGCGCGCGCCTGGTGGACACCCTGATGCGCTTGAAACGCAGCGCTGCCTTTACCGCCGACAAGCCGGTGGTCACCGCCTCCGGCTCCAAATGGTTCGATCTGATCGCCGAAGCCTTCGACCGCGCCGAGCTGCGCGGCCAGTACATCCCGCTGCTGCGCCCCGGCTGCTACGTGGTGCACGACCACAAGCTGTATGCCGGCGCGATGGAGGAGGTCAAGGCGCGCCATGCGGACCTCGAGGGCGAGCTGCTGCCTGCCCTGGAGGTGTTCGCCCATGTGCAATCGCTGCCTGAGCCGGGCCTGGCCATCGTCGCCCTCGGCAAGCGCGACATCGGCTGCGACCCCGACTTGCCGATGCCCCAGCATCTGTACCGCGAAGGCCAGGCCCCACAGGACGTGCGTGGCTGGGGCGTGCGTATGATCATGGATCAGCACCTGTTCCTGTCGGTGCCGGCCGGCGAGACCCTGGCGGTCGGCGACATTCTTTCCTTCGGCACCTCGCACCCTTGCCTCACCTTCGACAAATGGCGGCAGGTGCTGCTGGTCGACGAGGCGCTGGAGGTGTTGGAGGTGATGCCGACGCGCTTCTGAGAACCTGTTCAAAGTCTGCTGCGCGTCGGCACTGCGGCGTTAAAAACAGGCTCGGACTGCTCATTTACAGCTCGTAAACTCCGCGTCCTCGCCTGTTTTTGTGGGGCCGCCTAGGCCTTGCATTGCTCTAGCTCGCGAGACTTTGAATAGGCTCTGAGATCCCGGTAGATGGCCTATTCAACCCTGATGCACGCAGATACAGGAGCCTCCATGTCGACCCCAACCAACCAGACATCACCGATAGCGGTCGGCCTGATCGGCGAGTGCATGGTCGAGCTGCAACGGCAGGCTGACGGCGGCATGCGCCAAGGCTTCGGCGGCGACACGCTGAACACGGCGATCTACCTGAACCGCCTGTGCCGGCGCGAAGGCGTGGCGATCGACTACCTCACCGCCGTGGGCGACGACCCGTTGAGCCAGGCGATGCGCGCGCGCTGGCGTGAAGACGGCGTGGGTGATGGCCGCGTGCGGGTGCTGGCGGATCGGCTGCCGGGCCTGTACATGATCCAGACCGACGCCCAGGGCGAGCGAAGTTTTCTCTACTGGCGGGGCGAGTCCGCCGCCCGCCATTGTTTCGATGGCCCGGGCGCCGACGAGCTGCTGGCGGCGCTTGGCGATTATCACACGCTGTATCTCAGCGGTATCAGCCTGGCCATTCTCACGGTCGAGGGGCGCGAGCGCCTGCTGGAGGCCCTGCGCCAGGCACGCGGCCGGGGCACGCGCATCGTCTTCGACAACAATTACCGGCCGCGCCTGTGGCCTGGCGCGGCCGATGCGCGCAGGCAGCATGAAGCGCTGCTGGGCATGGTCGACATCGCACTGGTTACCTGGGAGGACGATGTCGCCGTATTCGGTTTCGCCACCCCGCAGCAGCTCTTCAGTCATTACGCAGGCCTCGGCGTAGGCGAGGTGGTGGTCAAGCGCGGTGCGCGCAGTTGCCTGTTGCACACGGCCGATGGCCGCGGCGAAGTCGAACCCGAGCCGGTCGAGCGGGTGGTGGATACCACCGCCGCCGGCGATGCGTTCAGTGCGGCCTACCTGGCCGCCCGCCTGCATGGCGGCGGGCTCGAGGCGGCGGCACGCTGGGGGCACCGTCTGGCCGGCAGGGTGATCCAGCACCCGGGCGCGCTGATGCCCCTGGCGGCGATGCCGAGCATGCCGGCGTTGCGCTGATGTCCTGCTGCCCGCGACGCCAGTGTGGCAGTCTTGGCGCTGCGCCTGGCATGGCCTGTTCGAGGCGAGTTGGGCTATCTTCCCGGTTCCTGTCTTGAACGCTCTAGAGGATCGCCGTATGAGCTGCGCCGTATTGGGTATCGACCTGCCGATCATTCAAGCGCCCATGGCGGGCACCGCCACCCCCGCTCTGGCGGCGGCGGTCAGCAATGCCGGCGGGCTGGGCTCGATTTCCATCGCCGCGGTGCAGGCCGAGGCCGGCCGGCAGATGATCAGGGAAACCCGCGCCGCCACCGGCAAGCCCTTCAATATCAACGTGTTCTGCCACCGCCTGAGCGTTGCCGACGCCGCCGTGGAGCGGGCATGGCTGGCGCACCTGCAACCCTATTTCGCCGAGTTCGGCGCCGTGGCGCCAGCGGCTATCCGGGATATCTACTGCAGCTTCCAGGAGGATGAAGGGCAGCTCGAGGTGCTGCTGGAGGAACGCCCGCCGATCGTCAGCTTTCATCTGGGATTACCGCCCCAGGAACGTATCGATGCCTTGAAGCGGGCCGGCATCACCTTGCTGGCCTCGGCCACCACCCTGGAAGAAGGGCTGCTGGCCCAGGAGGCGGGCATCGACATCATCGTCGCCCAGGGCATCGAGGCCGGTGGCCACCGCGGCGTGTTCGATCCCGCCCACGACCAGGGCATCGGCACCCTGGCCCTGGTGCGGGTGCTGGTCAAGCACCTGTCGCGCCCGGTGATCGCTGCCGGCGGCATCATGGACGGTGCCGGTATCGCGGCGGTCATGAACCTGGGCGCCTGCGCCGCACAGCTGGGTACCGCGTTCATCCTCTGCCCCGAGTCGGCCGCCAACGAGGCCTATCGGCGCATGCTGGGCAGCGAGCGGGCGCAGCTGACCCAGGTCACCCGGGTGATTTCCGGGCGCCCGGCGCGTGGCATCGTCAATCGTTTCATGGCTGAGGTTGGCGCGCCCGGCCACCCCGCAGTGCCGGGTTTCGGCATCGCCTACGATGCCGGCAAACAGCTGATCGCTGCCGCTGCCAAGGCCGGCAACGCCGAATTCGCAGCCCACTGGGCCGGCCAGGGTGCGGCCCTGGCGCGGGCGATGCCGGCGGCTGAGCTGGTGGAGGTGCTGCAGCGCGAATACCTGGTGGCACGCACCTAGCCTCCGGGATGGCGTCGAGTCACGAGGGAATGGAGCAGGGGCCGATGGAAACCTCGGCCCAGGTGAGAGGTCGCGCGCTCAGGCGGAGTGCAGCTGGACTTCCTCGATGGCATCGACACGGATGGGGGCTTCGACGCCGGTCAGTTCACTGATCAGCACCCATTGCTGATCCAGTTCCTGGCTCACCGCGCCGAGGCGGGTGATCATCTTCGAAGCGGCAGAGCGAACGCCGCTGTCATCGCTACGCAGCAGGTCGAAGGACAACGCCGTCATGGCGGCAGTCATGTGGGTGATGCTGCGAGAGGTGAGGGTGAGCAGTTCGGTCAGTTGTTTTTCTTTGGCGTTCATCACGTGCTTCCTTGACTGGACGAGTCGATGCACAGCATTGAAGGGAACCTGCGTCAGGCCATCAGATCCTTGATGGGCCGCCAGTGAGACGCCGTTCACAATGGAACGACGCACTGTGATCAAAATGATATCACCGTCACGCCAGGCGCTGGCAATACGCTGCAGCAGGGCGAATGAAAATATTTTTCATGCGCCAGGGCCGGCAAATCCCTTGCTGAATCCCTTATCTCGATGGGTACTGTGGATAAATGTTAGTCGACCCGTGCGTCGAGACAGCCGCAACGTTTAAACTGCGCCTCGCCAGCCGACGGACGGGTTTCGCCCGGCCCGGCCCGCAACGGCGCTGTAAGAAGTTGTCGCATGCGGGCAATGCCGGCCCATGAGCACCCCCTACAATCTTTCGCATCGCAGGCCTGGCCGGCCTGCGTGTCTCGTCAGGAGAGTCCCGATGTCCGTTCAGCACGACCCGGTGCAACGCGCCGATTTCGACCAGGTGATGGTGCCCAGCTACGCCCCCGCTGCGTTCGTGCCGGTGCGCGGCGCCGGCTCGCGCGTCTGGGACCAGAGCGGTCGCGAGCTGATCGACTTCTCCGGCGGCATCGCCGTCAACGCCCTGGGCCATGCTCACCCGGCGTTGGTCAAGGCCCTGACCGAGCAGGCCGGCAAGCTGTGGCACGTCTCCAACGTGTTCACCAACGAACCGGCACTGCGTCTGGCCAAGAAGCTGGTGGATGCCACCTTCGCCGAGCGGGTGTTCCTCTGCAACTCCGGCGCCGAAGCCAACGAGGCAGCCTTCAAGCTGGCGCGCCGCGTGGCCCACGACCGTTTCGGCGCCGACAAGTACGAGATCATCGCCGCCACCAACAGCTTTCACGGCCGCACCCTGTTCACGGTCAGCGTCGGTGGTCAGCCGAAGTACTCCGATGGTTTCGGGCCGAAGATCCAGGGCATCACCCACGTGCCCTACAACGACCTCGAGGCCCTGAAGGCCGCGATCAGCGACAAGACCTGCGCCGTGGTCATCGAGCCGATCCAGGGCGAGGGCGGCGTGTTGCCGGCGGACCTGGCCTACCTGCAGGGCGCCCGTGAACTGTGCAACCAGCACAACGCGCTGCTGGTGTTCGACGAAGTGCAGAGCGGCGTCGGCCGCTCCGGCCATCTGTATGCCTACCAGCACTACGGCGTGACCCCGGACGTGCTGTCCAGCGCCAAGAGCCTGGGCGGCGGTTTCCCGATCGCCGCGATGCTGACCACCGAGGCGCTGGCCAGCCACCTGGCCGTTGGCACCCACGGCACCACCTATGGCGGCAACCCGCTGGGTTGCGCGGTCGCCGAGGCGCTGCTCGATGTGGTCAACACGCCCGAAGTGCTGGAAGGCGTCAAGGCCAAGCACGCGCGCTTCAAGGCGCGCCTGCTGCAGATCGGCGAGAAATACGGGGTGTTCTCCGGCGTGCGCGGCATGGGCCTGTTGATTGGCGCGGTGCTGGCCGATGCGTGGAAGGGCAAGGCGCGGGAGTTCTTCGATGGGGCGGCCGAGGAGAACCTGATGATCCTGCAGGCCGGCCCGGACGTGGTGCGCTTCGCCCCCAGCCTGGTGATCGAGGATGCCGACATCGACGAGGGCCTGGATCGCTTCGAGCGTGCCGTCGCCAAACTGGCTGGCGCCTGACCCCATTACGGGCGGCTGGGCGCCGCCTGCTCAATTCGCTGCGTCGGCAGATGCCGGCCAGCCCCATGGACGATGATTCTCGCTGCCTGGGCTGCCATGCCCCCGCCTTGCTGAAGGAGTGACCCCATGCTGGTTATGCGCCCTGCGCGAATGACCGACCTTGCCGAAGTGCAGCGCCTGGCCGCGGACAGCCCGGTGGGCGTCACCTCGCTGCCCGACAACGCCGAGCGGCTGCGCGACAAGATCGCCGCCTCGGAGGCGTCGTTCGCCGCCGAGGTCAGCTTCAACGGCGAGGAACGCTACTTCTTCGTGCTCGAAGACAGCGAAACCGGCCGCCTGTCCGGCTGCTCCGGCATCGTCGCCTCGGCAGGCTACTCCGAACCGTTCTACAGCTTTCGCAACGAGACCTTCGTTCACAACTCCCGTGAGTTGAAGATCCACAACAAGATTCACGTGCTGTCGCTGTGTCACGACCTGACCGGCAACAGCCTGCTGACCAGCTTCTATGTCGAGCGCGGGCTGGTCGACAGCGTGTGGGCCGAGCTCAACTCCCGCGCGCGCCTGCTGTTCGCCGCCTGCCACCCGGCGCGCTTCGCCGATGCCATGGTGGTGGAGATCGTCGGCGAGAGCGACGACGCCGGCGAGTCGCCGTTCTGGGATGCGGTCGGTCGGCATTTCTTCGGCATGAGCTACGCCGAGGCCGAGCGCCTGTGCGGGCTGCGCAGCCGTGCCTACCTGGCCGAGCTGATGCCCCATTACCCCATCTACGTGCCGCTGCTGCCGGATACCGCCCAGGAGTCCATGGGCCTGGTGCATCCGCGTGCCCAGGTGTCGTTCGACATCCTGATGCGCGACGGCTTCGAAACCGATCACTACATCGATATCTTCGACGGCGGCCCGACCCTGCACGCACGTACCTCGGGCATTCGCACCATCGCCCAGAGCGCGGTGGTGCCGGTGATGCTCGGCGAAGCGGGCGAGGGCGGCCAGGCGTACCTGGTCAGCAACGAGCAGTTGCAGGGCTTTCGCGCCGTGGTCGCCGAACTCAATTGGGCGCCGGGCCAGCCTGCGCTGCTCGACCCGCAGACCGCGCAGATCCTTGGCGTCGCCGAGGGCGGCCAGGTAAGGCTGGTGGCGGTATGAGCCTGCCCATCGTAAACGCCACCCGTCTGGCTCGCCATTTTCCGGAGGCAGCATGATCGTTCGCTCCGTACGTGCCAGTGACCTGCCGGCACTGATCGACCTGGCGCGCAGCACCGGCACCGGCCTGACCACTCTGCCGGCCAACGAAGCGCGCCTGGCCTACCGGGTCGGCCGCGCCGAAAAGACCTTCAGCGGCGAAGCCGAGCGCGGCGACTGCGACTACATGTTCGTGCTCGAGGATGACGACGGCCGCGTGCTGGGCATCTCCGCCATCGCCGGTGGGGTCGGCTTGCGCGAGTCCTGGTACAACTACCGGGTCGGCCTGACCGTCTGCGCCTCCCAGGAACTGGGCATCCACCGCCAGGTGCCGACGCTGTTTCTGGCCAATGACCTGACCGGTCATTCCGAGCTGTGCTCGCTGTTCCTGCATGCCGATCACCGCACCGGCCTGAACGGGCGCTTGCTGTCCAAGGCGCGTTTCTTGTTCATCGCCGAATTTCGCGAGCAGTTTGGCGACAAGATCATCGCCGAGATGCGCGGCGTCTCCGACGAGCAGGGACGCTCGCCGTTCTGGGAGTGCCTGGGCCGACACTTCTTCCGCATGGAGTTTTCCCAGGCGGACTACCTGACCGGCGTCGGCAACAAGGCCTTCATCGCCGAGCTGATGCCGCGTTTTCCGCTCTACACCTGCTTTCTGTCCGAGGCCGCCCGTGAGGTGATCGGCCGGGTGCACCCGGATACCGAGCCGGCGCTGGCGATGCTCAAATCCGAGGGTTTCAGCTACCAGGGCTATGTCGATATCTTCGACGCCGGCCCGGCCATCGAGGCGGAAACCGCCAAGATCCGCGCGATTCGCGACAGCCAGCTGCTGGTGTTGGCCATCGGCACGCCGGGTGACGACGCGCCGGTGTACCTGGTACACAACCGCAAACAGGCGGATTGCCGCATCACCGCGGCCCGCGCGCGGATGGCCGCCGGGACCCTGGTGGTCGACCCATTGACCGCCAGGCGGCTGCGCCTGAATGTCGGCGACCAGGTGCGGGCGGTGCCCCTGGCGGTAAAGGCCTGAGCAACCCATTGATGTGACCCGGGGTGGCGCGCCGCCCCGGCCGGTAAGAGCCTGTTCAAAGTCTCGCGAGCTAGAGCAATGCAAGGCGAAAACAGGCGAGGACGCGGAGTTTACAAGCTGTAAATGAGCAGTCCGAGCCTGTTTTTAACGCCGCAGTGCCGACGCGCAGCAGACTTTGAACAGGTTCTAAGGTCGTCATAGAGCGGCAGCCGTTACAGGTAACGGGCCGTCGCCTCGCACCGGCCCGTGCAACCGTGAAGCCTGGAGTGATAGACCATGAGCACGCATTACATTGCAGGTCTCTGGCAGCTAGGACAGGGCGATGCCCTGCAATCCCTCGACCCGGTCAGCCAGCAGGTGCTCTGGGTGGGCCGCGAAGCCGACGCGGCCCAGGTCGAGGCCGCCGTGCAGGCGGCCCGCGAGGCCTTTGCCGATTGGGCGGCGGCACCGTTGAGCGAGCGCATCGCGGTGCTCGAACGTTTCGCCGCGGTAGTGAGAAGCCGGCAGGAAGAACTCGCCCACGCCATCGGCGAGGAGACCGGCAAGCCGCTGTGGGAGGCGACGAGCGAGGTCGCCAGCATGATCGCCAAGGTGGCCATCTCGATCCACAGCCATGCCGAACGTACCGGTCAGCGCAGCGGCCCCCAGGGCAGCATGCTGCGCCACAAGCCCCACGGCGTGGTGGCGGTGTTCGGCCCGTACAACTTCCCCGGCCATCTGCCCAATGGGCATATCGTGCCGGCCCTGCTGGCCGGCAACACGGTGGTATTCAAACCCAGCGAACAGACCCCTAAGGTCGCCGAGCTGACACTGCGGTGCTGGATCGAGGCCGGGCTGCCGGCCGGCGTGCTGAACCTGCTGCAGGGCGCGCGGCAAACCGGCGCCGCGCTGGCGGCTCATCCGGGTATCGATGGCCTGTTCTTCACCGGTTCCAGCCGCACCGGCAACCTGTTGCATGCCCAGTTCGGCGGCCACCCGGAAACCATCCTGGCCCTGGAAATGGGCGGCAACAACGCGCTGATCGTCGATCAGCCTGCCGATATCGATGCCGCGGTGTACTGCATCATCCAGTCCGCGTTCGTTTCCGCTGGTCAGCGTTGTACCTGCGCGCGCCGCCTGCTGGTGCCCGAGGGCGAGGGGGGCGAGGCGCTGCTGGCACGGCTGGTCAGCGTGGCCGCCAGCCTCAAGGTCGGTGCCTTCGATGCCGAGCCGGCGCCGTTCATGGGCGCGGTGATCTCCCTGGATGCCGCCCAGCACCTGCTCAAGGTGCAGGCGCGGCTGATCGACAAGGGCGCGCGGTCGCTGCTGGGCATGAGCCAGCCGCTCGAGGGCGCGGCGCTGCTGACGCCGGGGATCATCGACGTCACCGCCGTGCAGCCGCGTGCCGATGAAGAAGTGTTCGGGCCCTTGCTGCAGGTGATCCGCTACGCCGACTTCGACGCGGCCATCGTCGAGGCCAACGCCACCCGCTTCGGGCTCGCCGCCGGCCTGCTGTCCGATTCGCGCGAGCGCTACGAGCAGTTCTGGCTGCGCAGCCGCGCCGGCATCGTCAACTGGAACAGGCCGCTGACCGGCGCCGCCAGCAGCGCGCCGTTCGGCGGCATCGGCGCCTCGGGCAACCATCGCCCCAGCGCCTACTACGCGGCGGATTACTGCGCCTACCCGGTCGCTTCGCTGGAAAGCGAGCAGCTGGCCTTGCCCGACAGCCTGGCACCGGGAGTCAGCCTATGAGCCGACCCACCTCCTGCGAGTTGAACATCGACGGACTGGTCGGTCCGACTCACAACTACGGCGGGTTGTCGCACGGCAACGTGGCCTCGCAAAGCAACTGCCAGGTCGCCTCCAACCCAAGGGAAGCGGCGCGCCAGGGCCTGGCCAAGATGAAGGCGCTGATGGACATGGGCTTCGCCCAGGCGGTGCTCGCCCCCCAGGAGCGTCCCGATGTGCACGCGCTACGGAGCTGCGGTTTTACCGGCAGCGACGCCCAGGTGATCGAAAAGGCGGCGCGCGAAGCCATGCCCCTGCTGGTCGCCAGCTGTTCGGCTTCGAGCATGTGGACGGCCAACGCGGCGACCGTCAGCCCCAGCGCCGACACGGCCGACGGCCGCGTGCATTTCACCGCCGCCAACCTCAACTGCAAGTTTCACCGCTCCATCGAGCACCCCACCACCAGTCGGGTGCTGGCGGCGATGTTCGCCGACGAGCGCTATTTCGCCCACCACGGCGCCTTGCCGGCGGTCAGCCAGTTCGGCGACGAAGGCGCGGCCAATCACACCCGCTTCTGCCGCGACTATGGCGAGCGGGGCGTGGAGTTCTTCGTGTTCGGCCGCAGTGCCTTCGACCTGCGCCTGCCCGCCCCGCAGCGCTACCCGGCGCGCCAGACCCTGGAGGCCTCACAGGCGGTGGCGCGGCTGCACGGCCTCGCCGACGACGCCGTGGTATTCGCCCAGCAGAACCCAGCGGTGGTCGACCAGGGGGTGTTTCACAACGACGTGATCGCGGTGGGCAATGCCCAGGTGCTGTTCCACCACGAGGACGCCTTTCTCGACAGCGAGCGGGTGGTCGGTGAGCTGGGCGACAAGCTCGCGCGCCTGGGCGGGCAGCTGCAGCCGGTGTGTGTGCCGCGCCACGTGCTGGCGGTCGAGGACGCGGTGCGCTCCTACCTGTTCAACAGTCAGCTGTTGAGCCGCGCCGACGGGCGTATGCTGTTGGTGGTGCCGGAGGAGTGCCGCGGCAATCCGCGGGTCTGGGCCTACCTGCAGACGCTGCTGGGCAGCAACGGGCCGATCGCCGAGGTGCGCGCCTTCGACCTCAAGCAGAGCATGCAGAATGGCGGCGGCCCCGCCTGCCTGCGCTTGCGTGTAGCCTTGCAGGCAGAGGAGCTGGCGGCGATGAACCCGGGGGTGATGATGACGCCCGAGCTGTACGAGCGACTGCTGCAATGGGTCGACCGCCACTACCGCGATCGCCTGAGCGAGCATGACCTGGCCGACCCGCAACTGCTCGACGAATGCCGCACGGCGCTGGATGAGTTGACGAAGATCCTCGATCTCGGCGCCGTGTACCCCTTTCAACTCACTTGAGGCGGCTCACCCGCGAGCCGCCCTGACACACTGGAGCAACCATGAGCGACGCCCTGCAACTGATCCTCGAAGACGCCGACGGTACCCAGCTGGAAACCTCGTGCACCCGTTTTGCCGTGATGTGGCAAGGCAAGGAGGTGTGGATTCAGCAGGTCGGCAACGGCCAGCTGATGATCGGCGTGGATGTCGCCGAGGGCGACAGCGAATACGCCAACCTGCTGCTGCGCCCGCTGGCCACCAACCTGGTCAGCCTGGAGCTGGAAATGGAGCCGGCCGATGACGACGCCGACGACGACCACGTCCATGGCCCGGACTGCAATCACTGAGGTACGCCCATGCTCGCCCTCGGCAAACTGCTCGAACTGACCCTGACCGGCCATGAGCCGGCCTCGAAGATCCAGTTGACGCCGCAGGGCACGCGCTTGCGCTGGCTGGCCGAGGGCGCCCTTGAAATCACCCCGGCCTGTGGGCGCGACAACGGCATGGACCTGCTGCTTTCAGCCGGTATCCATGGCAACGAGACCGCGCCGATCGAGCTGCTCGACCGCCTGTTGCGCCGCATCGCCCGCAACGAACTGCAGCCCCGTGCCCGAGTGCTGCTGCTGTTCGGCAACCCGGCGGCGATGCGCCGCGGCGAGCGTTTCGTCGAACAGGACCTCAACCGGCTGTTCAGCGGCCGTCATGAGCTGAGCAGCGGTGCCGAGGCGATGCGCGCCTGTGAGCTCGAGCACCTGGTTTCCTCGTTCTTCGCCGACCCTGGCCGCGAGCGTCTGCATTACGACCTGCACACCGCGATCCGCGCCTCGCGCATCGAACAGTTCGCCCTTTACCCCTGGGCCGAGGGGCGTCGCCAATCGCGTCGCGAGTGCGCCCGCCTGCAGGCCGCCGGCATCGATGCGGTGCTGCTGCAGAGCAAGCCCTCGACCACCTTCAGCGCCTATACCTATGCCGAGCTGGGAGCCGAAGCCTTCACCCTGGAACTGGGCAAGGCCAGGCCGTTCGGCCATAACGAGCGGGTCAATCTGGACCTTCTCGAGCTGCGCCTGCAGGCCCTTGTCGAGGGCAACGAGCCGCCACTCGAGGACCATGCCATCGATCGCCTGAAGCTGTTCGCCTTCGCCCGCGAGCTGATCAAGCACAGCGATGCCTTCACCCTGCACCTGCCGGCTGACGTGGAAAACTTCACCGAACTGGCGCCCGGCTACCTGCTTGCCGAGGACCTGGCCAACAGCCGCTGGGTGGTGGAAGAGCAGGGTGCGCGCATCATCTTTCCCAACCCCAAGGTGCACAACGGCCAGCGGGCCGGCATTCTCATCGTGCCGGCCGAGGCTTCGCTGCTGGCGTGAGCGCCGAAACCCATCCCTTGCATGCACAGGAGTGCCCATGCCCATCATCGATCTGCGTAGCGACACCGTGACCCAACCCACCGCCGGCATGCGCGACGCGATGCTGGCCGCCGAGCTGGGCGACGACGTGTACGGCGAAGACCCCACCGTCAACCGTCTGGAGCAGCGCCTGGCCCGGGATCTGGGCTTCGCCGCCGCGCTGTTCGTGCCCACCGGCACCATGAGCAACCTGCTCGGCCTGATGGCCCATTGCGAGCGCGGCGACGAATACATCGTCGGCCAGCAGGCGCACACCTACAAATACGAGGGTGGTGGCGCGGCCGTACTGGGTTCCATCCAGCCCCAGCCGCTGGACATGGAAGACGACGGCTCTCTGGATCTGGCAAGGGTCGAGGCAGCGATCAAGCAGGACGACTTCCATTTCGCCCGCACCCGCCTGCTGGCGCTGGAAAACACCATGCAGGGCAAGGTGCTGCCCCTGGAGTACCTGGCCGAGGCCCGGGCCTTCACCCGTGACAAAGGCCTGGCCCTGCACCTGGACGGCGCACGGCTGTTCAACGCCGCGGTCCGGCTGGGTGTCGAGGCGCGGGAGATCACCCGGCATTTCGATTCGGTGTCGGTGTGCCTGTCCAAGGGCCTGGGTGCGCCGGTCGGCTCGGTGCTGTGCGGCAGCGAAGCGCTGATCGGCAAGGCCCGGCGCCTGCGCAAGATGGTCGGCGGTGGCATGCGCCAGGCCGGTGTGCTGGCGGCCGCCGGGCTGTATGCCCTGGACCATCAGGTCGAACGCCTGGTCGAGGATCACGCCAATGCCGATTCCCTGGCGGCCGGCCTGCGCGAACTGGGCTATGCGGTCGAGCCGGTGCAGACCAACATGGTCTACGTGCAGGTCGGCGAGCGCGCCGCGGCGCTCAAGGCCTTCTGCGCCGAGCGTGGTATCCGTCTGAGCGCCGCGCCGCGTCTGCGCATGGTCACGCACCTGGATGTGGACGCCGGCGCCATGGCCCAGGTCATCGAGGCCTTCGCCGCCTTCCGTACCTAAGTCTGCTTGCAGGCGGCGCAGGTTTCGCCCTGGCCGCTGCAGCCGGCGTTTTCCGGCCATCGCGCCGCGTGCAAATAAATCAGCCCATGCCCTAGCCGCCGCGGACAAGCCCGATATAATGCGGGCTTTTGCCGGCTCTGCCGTGCAGGCTGTGTGAAAGCTACTGCGCTCGGCCATGCTGCGTTAAAAATCGGTTCGGAATGCTCATTTACAGCTCGTAAACTCCGCTTCCTCACCGATTTTTGCCTTGCCTGACCTTCGCTCACCACGTTTTCACACAGCCTGCCTGGCCGCCTGTTTTCCTGGAAAATGCCAATGAAAAGCGCAGAAATCCGTGAAGCTTTCCTGAGCTTCTTCGAAGAGAAGGGGCACACCCGTGTCGCTTCCAGCTCCCTGATTCCGAACAACGACCCTACGTTGCTGTTCACCAATGCCGGCATGAACCAGTTCAAGGACTGCTTCCTGGGCCTGGAAAAGCGCGCCTATACCCGCGCCGCCACCAGCCAGAAGTGCGTGCGCGCCGGTGGCAAGCACAACGACCTGGAAAACGTCGGTTATACCGCGCGTCACCACACCTTCTTCGAAATGCTCGGCAACTTCAGCTTTGGCGACTATTTCAAACGTGATGCCATCCACTTCGCCTGGGAATTCCTCACCGGCGACAAGTGGCTGAAGCTGCCCAAGGACAAGCTCTGGGTCACGGTCTACGCCACCGATGACGAGGCCTACGACATCTGGAACAAGGAAGTCGGTGTACCGGCCGAGCGGATGATCCGCATCGGCGACAACAAGGGCGCGCCTTACGCCTCCGACAACTTCTGGACCATGGGCGATACCGGCCCCTGCGGCCCGTGCACCGAGATCTTCTTCGACCACGGCGAGCACATCTGGGGCGGTCCACCCGGCTCGCCCGAAGAAGACGGCGACCGCTACATCGAAATCTGGAACAACGTGTTCATGCAGTTCAACCGCACCGCCGACGGCGTGCTGCACCCGCTGCCGGCGCCGAGCGTTGACACCGGCATGGGCCTTGAGCGCATCAGCGCGGTGCTGCAGCACGTCAACTCGAACTACGAGATCGACCTGTTCCAGAGCCTGCTCGATGCCAGCGCCCAGGCCATCGGCTGCGCCAACAACGGCGACGCCTCGCTGAAGGTGGTGGCGGACCATATCCGTTCCTGCAGCTTCCTGATCGCCGACGGTGTCACCCCGTCCAACGAAGGCCGCGGCTACGTGCTGCGGCGCATCATTCGCCGCGCCTGCCGCCACGGCAACAAGCTGGGCGCCAAGGGCAGCTTCTTCCACAAGATCGTCGCGGCCCTGGCCCGCGAGATGGGCGAAGCCTTCCCCGAGCTGAAACAGCAGCAGGCGCATATCGAGCGCGTGCTGAAAACCGAAGAAGAGCAGTTCGCCAAGACCCTGGAGCAGGGCCTGAAGATCCTCGAACAGGACCTGGCCGAGCTCGAAGGCACGGTGATTCCGGGTGAAGTGATCTTCAAGCTGTACGATACCTACGGCTTCCCGATGGACCTGACCGGCGACATCGCCCGCGAGCGTGAGCTGACCCTCGACGAAGCCGGCTTCGAACGGGAGATGGAAGCCCAGCGCATCCGCGCCCGTTCCGCCAGCGCCTTCGGTGTGGATTACAACAACCTGGTCAAGGTCGACGCCGATACCCGGTTCCTCGGCTACGGCGCCACCGTCGCCAGTGGCCAGTTGCTGGTGCTGCTGCGCGACGGTCAGGCCGTCGACACCCTGAATGAGGGCGAGGAGGGCGTGGTGGTGCTCGACCAGACGCCGTTCTACGCCGAATCCGGCGGCCAGATCGGTGACTGTGGCTTCCTCGAAGGCCCGGGCGTGCGTTTCGACGTGCGCGACACCACCAAGGTCGGTGGCGCCTGGTTGCACCACGGTGTGGTCAGCAAGGGCAGCCTGAGCGTCGGCGCCACCATCAACGCCGAAGTGGATGCCTCGGTGCGTACCGCCACCGGCCTCAACCACTCGGCCACCCACCTGCTGCATGCCGCGCTTCGCCAGGTGCTCGGCGAGCACGTGCAGCAGAAGGGCTCGCTGGTCGACAGCCAGCGCCTGCGTTTCGACTTCAGCCACTTCGAGGCGATCAAGCCCGAGCAGCTCAAAGAGCTCGAAGAGATCGTCAACCGCGAAGTGCGTCGCAACACCCCGGTGCAGACCGAGGAGATGGACATCGAAAGCGCCAAGGCCAAGGGCGCCATGGCGCTGTTCGGCGAGAAGTACGGCGACAGCGTGCGCGTGCTGACCATGGGCGATGGCTTCTCGGTCGAGCTGTGCGGTGGCATCCACGCCAACCGTACCGGCGACATCGGTGTGTTCAAGATCGTCAGCGAAGGTGGCGTGGCGGCCGGCGTACGCCGTATCGAAGCGGTCACCGGTGCAGCGGCCTTCGCCTACCTGAACGGCGCCGAGGAGCAGCTCAAGGAGGCGGCGAGCCTGGTCAAGGGCAGCCGCGACAATCTGCTCGACAAGCTCTCGGCCGTGCTCGATCGCAATCGCCAGCTGGAAAAGGAGCTCGAGCAGCTCAAGGCCAAGGCCGCCAGTGCGGCGGGCAGCGACCTGGCCGGCTCGGCCGTGGACGTCAAGGGCGTGAAGACGCTCGGCGCGCGCATCGATGGCCTGGATGGCAAGGGCCTGCTGGCGCTGGTCGATCAACTGAAGAACAAGCTCGGCAGCGCGGTGATCCTGCTCGGCGGCGTGCAGGACGACAAGGTGGTGCTGGTGGCTGGCGTGACCCAGGACCTGACCACCAAGCTGAAGGCCGGCGACCTGATGAAACAGGCCGCCGCGGCTGTCGGCGGCAAGGGTGGTGGTCGCCCGGACATGGCGCAGGGTGGCGGGGTCGATGCGGCTGCGCTCGACGGCGCCCTGGCCCTGGTCGGCCCGTTCGTCGAGCAGGGCCTCTAAGGCCCTGTAACTCAAGCGTGACCAGGCCGCTCGCCATGCCCGGCGAGCGGCCTGGGTGTGCGGTGTTGTCTGTTTAATGGGCGCCCTTCACGGGCTGAGGCAGCTTTGAAATGGCTTTGATCGTACAGAAATTCGGCGGTACCTCCGTCGGCACCGTCGAGCGTATTGCGCAGGTCGCCGAGAAGGTGAAGAAATTCCGCGAAAGGGGGGACGACATCGTCGTCGTGGTGTCCGCCATGAGCGGCGAGACCAATCGCCTTATCGACCTGGCCAAGCAGATCAGCGATGACCAGCCGATTGCGCGCGAGCTCGATGTCATGGTCTCCACCGGCGAGCAGGTGACCATCGCCCTGCTGGCCATGGCGCTGATCAAGCGTGGCGTGCCGGCGGTGTCCTACACCGGCAGCCAGGTACGGATCCTGACCGATAGTGCGCACACCAAGGCGCGCATTCTGAGCATCGACGACACCAACATTCGCGCCGACCTCAAGGCGGGCCGCGTGGTGGTGGTCGCCGGTTTCCAGGGCGTCGACGAACACGGCAACATCACCACCCTCGGCCGTGGCGGTTCCGATACCACCGGTGTGGCCCTGGCGGCCGCCCTGAAGGCTGACGAATGCCAGATCTACACCGATGTAGATGGCGTTTACACCACCGACCCGCGCGTGGTGCCCAAGGCCCAGCGCCTGGAGAAGATCACCTTCGAAGAGATGCTGGAAATGGCCAGCCTCGGCTCCAAGGTGCTGCAAATCCGTTCGGTGGAATTCGCCGGCAAGTACAACGTCCCGCTGCGCGTTCTGCACAGCTTCCAGGAGGGTCCGGGTACCCTCATTACCCTTGATGAAGAGGAATCCATGGAACAGCCGATCATCTCCGGCATCGCCTTCAATCGCGACGAAGCCAAGCTGACCATCCGTGGCGTGCCTGACCTGCCGGGCGTTGCGTTCAAGATTCTCGGCCCGATCAGCTCCGCCAACATCGAAGTGGACATGATCGTGCAGAATGTCGCGCACGATAACACCACCGACTTCACCTTCACCGTGCACCGCAACGACTACCAGAACGCTCAGCAGGTGCTCGAAGCCACCGCGCGCGAACTCGGTGCCCGGGAAGTGGTCGGAGACGTTAACATCGCCAAGGTGTCCATCGTCGGCGTGGGTATGCGTTCCCATGCCGGTGTGGCCAGCCGCATGTTCGAGGCGCTGGCCAAGGAGAACATCAATATCCAGATGATCTCCACCTCCGAGATCAAGGTGTCGGTGGTCATCGAAGAGAAATATCTGGAATTGGCGGTGCGCGCCCTGCACACTGCGTTCGAACTCGATGCCCCGGCCCGTCAGGGCGACTGAGGCATCCTGCAAAAGGCGCGGCTCCCCGCGCCTTTTGTTGTTTTGGTTGGTGTTGGTGGAACTTTCCTTCCGTCCGTGCTGGTCAATACTTGAGTGCTGGCGGGTCGCTGTCGCGTCCGGCCGACGCTTTTCACGTTTGCAGACTTGTTGTCCGAAATTGAATCCGTAAGGAGAAAGGAATGCTGATTCTGACTCGCCGGGTCGGAGAGACCCTGATGGTGGGTGACGAAGTCACTGTCACCGTATTGGGTGTTAAAGGTAATCAGGTGCGGATTGGCGTCAACGCGCCGAAGGAAGTCGCCGTTCACCGCGAAGAGATTTACCAGCGCATCCAAAAAGAGAAGGGCGAAGAACCAAACCATTAATTTTTCTCAAAATTTTGGTTTGCAAACGGGGAAAACATGTTTATCATGCGCCCCGTGTTGCGGAGAGGTGGCCGAGTGGCCGAAGGCGCTCCCCTGCTAAGGGAGTACACCTCAAAAGGGTGTCGGGGGTTCGAATCCCCCCTTCTCCGCCATTATTTGGCAAGCCGGGTTCTACCGGGCTGGCAAACAACCAGAGGTGATCTGGTATAAAAACACCAACGGACTCATAGCTCAGCTGGATAGAGTACTCGGCTACGAACCGAGCGGTCGGAGGTTCGAATCCTCCTGAGTCCGCCATATTGGATGGCTTGCAGCAGTGCAGGCCATTTTGTTTCAACCAGCGGTGATCTGGTCTAAAAGCGCCAAAGATCGCGTGAAAGCGTAGTAGCTGTCAGGTGATCTGTAACGGACTCATAGCTCAGCTGGATAGAGTACTCGGCTACGAACCGAGCGGTCGGAGGTTCGAATCCTCCTGAGTCCGCCATATTGAATGGCTTGCAGCAGTGCAAATCGTTTGTTTCAACCAGCGGTGATCTGGTCTAAAAGCGCCAAAAATCGCGTGAAAGCGTAGTAGCTGTCAGGTGATCTGTAACGGACTCATAGCTCAGCTGGATAGAGTACTCGGCTACGAACCGAGCGGTCGGAGGTTCGAATCCTCCTGAGTCCGCCATACCAAAAGGGCCTGCAGCGATGCAGGCCCTTTTTCTTTGTCTGGCGTTAGCCCCTTAGCGTCTACCGGTCACGCAGTCATTCTGGTCGAAGGTGACGGTGCGACGTTCGTTGTTATGCCTGCTGGCGTAGTGGTAGGTGGTCTGGCCATTACGCTTGCTGATGCGTTCGGGCTTGCCCAGGGCACTCTCCACGTCGCTGCGCGTCATGCCGGCGCGCACCTGTTTCCTGATGATCGCCTCGCGCCTGGCGTTGCCGGTAACGGCATTGTCGCAGCCGTCCTGCCGGCCGCCGACCACGGTCAGGGTGCGCTCGCGGCCGGGTGCTGTGGCGCCGCTGGCGCTTTGTGGCGTTGCCAGTGGAACGGCGTCGCCGCTTCCGGGTCTTGGATTATGGGTGCGCTGCGTGTGCTGCTGCTGATTGTCGCTGCAGCCGTGGCGAGTGAAGGTGACGTGGCCGTCGGCATCTTCGCAGCGAAAGACACTCGAGGCCGGTGATAGGGTGGGGCAGAGCAAGATGGCACAGATGGCTGCGCAATGCATCCCGTGCATGACGATGTCCTCCTTGACCAGTGCTGGCAAGCTTAGCCCATGCCCTCGCCACTGCCAGGTGTCTTGCTGCGGCTTGGCGGCGTCGCATCACTCGGACTCGTGTCAAGGTCCTCAAGAAAATGCTGCAAGCGCTTGTCCCGCCATGGCTTTGTCACGTACGTGGCCGATTGGCATGTTATTATTCGCGCCGTCAGCCCCGCCGGGGCTTGTGGATCCCTTCCATGGACTTACCCAGTAGTAACTCAGAATTCCAAGTGTGCAATCACGTATTGACTGATTGACCCTCGCTGGCGCGCGCCGCCGCTGGGGGCGGAGTGTGCCATGACCGAAGTAGAAGCCAAGAAGCCGCAAGAAAGCCTGCAGGATCGACTCGCTCAGGTCGTCGAACTGTTGCAGCGGCACAGGCTGGTCGAAGACCTGACCCATCGCCAGGAAGGCCCGCACCACGACCGCGTCGAAGGTCTGGTGCACCGGCAGAACCTCGCCGAGCTGCAACGCAAGCTCGACGAACTGCACTCTGCCGACGTCGCCTACATTCTCGAAGCTCTGCCGCTGGAAGATCGCCTGGCCATCTGGCAACTGGTGAAGGCCGATCGCGACGGTGACATCCTTCTCGAAGTGTCCGATGCCGTGCGGGAAACCCTGCTGGCCGACATGGAGGATCATGAGATCCTCGCGGCTGCCAAGGAAATGGATGCCGACGAGCTGGCCGACCTGGCCTCCGAGCTGCCCCGTGACGTCGTGCACGAGCTCATGGAAACCCTCGACGCCCAGCAGCGGGAGCGGGTGCGCTCCGCGCTCTCTTATGAAGAGGAGCAGGTCGGTGCGCTGATGGACTTCGAGATGGTCACCATTCGCGAGGACGTGAGCCTCGAGGTGGTGTTGCGCTACCTGCGTCGTCTCAAGGAATTGCCAGGCCATACCGACAAACTGTTCGTGGTCGATTACGACGGTGTGCTCAAGGGCGTGCTGTCGATCAAGCGCCTGTTGGTCAACGACCCGGACAAGCAGGTCGCCGAGGTCATGGCCAATGATCCGGTCAGCTTCCACCCTGACGAGGATGCCTACGACGCCGCCCAGGCGTTCGAGCGTTATGACCTGATTTCCGCGCCGGTGGTGGACAAGAACGGCAAACTCATCGGTCGTCTGACCATCGATGAGATGGTCGACCTGATCCGTGAGGAGAGCGAAAGCGAAGTTCTCAACATGGCGGGTCTGCGCGAGGAAGAAGATATCTTCGCCTCGGTCTGGAAGTCGGTGCGCAACCGTTGGGCCTGGCTGGCGGTCAATCTGGTCACGGCGTTCATGGCCTCGCGGGTCATCGGGTTGTTCGAAGGTTCGATCGAGAAGCTGGTGGCCTTGGCGGCGCTGATGCCGATCGTGGCCGGTATCGGTGGTAACTCCGGCAACCAGACCATCACCATGATCGTGCGTGCAATGGCGCTCGATCAGGTCAGTACCGGCAATGGCAACACCTCACGGCTGATCCGCAAGGAGTTGGGCGTGGCGCTGATCAACGGCCTGGTATGGGGTGGGGTGATCGGGGTCGTGGCCTACGGCTTGTACGACAGCTGGTCGCTGGGGGTGGTGATGACCGCGGCGATGACCCTCAATCTGTTGCTTGCCGCGCTGATGGGCGTGCTGATTCCCATGACCCTGATGCGCATGGGGCGCGACCCGGCGATGGGCGCCAGCGTGATGATCACCGCGGTGACCGACAGCGGCGGCTTCTTCATCTTCCTGGGACTGGCATCGCTGTTCTTGCTCTAAACAGCAGTCGACAGGCAATAAAAAACCGGCCTTGAGCCGGTTTTTTTGTGGCCTTGCCATCGCTTGCGGGGCGTCGCAAGTGGGGCAGGGCTTTCCCTGCGCCTAATGCCGCAGTCCCATCAGTCGTCGTTGCCGGCGGCCATCTCGGCATCGTGCGCGATCAGCGCGACGAGGGCGTTCTGTTGGCGGCGCGACAGCTGGCGAAAGCGTTGCAGCAGCTCTCGCTCGTGCAACGAAAGCTCGGGGCTGTCGAGGCGGGTGCCGAGCTCATCGTCCAGGGCGCCTTCCTGAAGCATGCTCTGCTCCAGGCGAGCGATGATCTCGGAGTTCATGCTGCGGTGGTGTTGACGGGCCACATCAGCAATGCGTTCGCGCATGCCGTCGGGCAACCGAACGACGAATTTGTCAGCCGTACGGCTGGAGTAGATAGCCTGTTTCATAGGGCGCATACATCAACCAAATTAGTTCAGGGAAACGAAGCTGTAATGGCATATAGCTACGGAATGTCAGGTTCTGACCATCTTTCGCGTGTGCCGTTCAACGACGTCGGCATTTTGTCTGGTGATCGTACATCGTGCTAGCGGATAATTGACGCCAATTACGTGTCGTATTCTGGCCCGGGTACAGGCTTTTTGCCAGCACAACTTGTCGGAATTGATTCCGATTGCGCGCAGCGTCGCATTTCCTGTGGATGGCAGTGGGCCGCACTTGATGAATTTCTTCAGTTATCGAGATAAAAAAATCATTCTTATGCAGTTGAATGCGCTGCGATCTGCTCGGTATGCGAACTGGGTATCATCAGCGGTGACTTGGCCCCGCCGCGGCGGTGGGGCTGACGATTGCTATCCAGAGCAGAGGTGGTTTCATGAACGATGGCAGGCTGATCTATCTGATGGGGCCTTCCGGCGCTGGCAAAGACAGCGTGCTGCAAGGGTTGCAACAGCGCCTCGACGAATCGCGCCAGCGGATTGCTCGTCGCGTGATCACACGGTCGGCCGAGGCGGCGGGCGAGGAAGCCGTTGCCGTTTCATCACAGGCCTTCGCCGCGCTGGAAGCCGCAAGAAACTTCGCCATGGTGTGGCGCGCCAACGGCCTGGCCTATGGCATCCCCGGGGAAATCGATACCTGGCTCAAGCAGGGGTATCAGGTGGTGGTCAATGGATCGCGGGAGTACCTGGGGGAGGCTCGCGGGAAGTACCCGACCCTCGTAGCGGTTCTGCTGGAGGTCGAGCCCGCCATTCTGCGGGCCAGGCTGCTGAAACGGGCTCGCGAGAGCGTTGATCAGATCGAGGCGAGGCTGGCACGCAGCGCCGCGTTCGCCGAGAGCGATTCGTTGCGTAATGATCCCGGCATCCTGCGTCTCGATAACTCCGCAGACCTCGAGGCCACGGTAAAGCGGCTGCTCAATATCATTGAAAACCCACCGGCCGGCAAGGCTACCTGAGCGGTGAACGCCCGTGCTTAGCGCAGAATGGGGTCGAACTTGACGCGCTTGCCGATCAGCAGGGCGACGGCCAACGACACACCGCTTACCGCCAGGGTGATCTTGGCGAACGCGGTGAGCCACTGGGCTTGATCGGGTACGGCCAGCGCTACGCCGGATAGAAAGGCGATCAGCAGAAACAACACCGCTGGTTTAGACATCATGCTCTCCTCGCGCGGCAGGGTTGCCATCTAGAAAAAGGGATCGTGGGGGCCATTGTGCTCATCGTTGGAGCTTTGCGGCGGGACTCGATCCGAGAGCCCGTCGATCAGCCAGATGGACGCACAGGTGATGGTGGCCAGCAGCAGCACGAAACCGGGGAAGAATACGCTCCACATGGTCAGGCGCTCAGAAGGTGAAGCGCTGTTGCGGGCTCGGCTGCCACTCACTGGTGGTCAGCGGCTTGGCAACGAACTGGCCGGGCTCGACCTGGGTGGCGTGCTGGAATTGCACCGGGGTGGCGCGGATCTGCTGAACCAGTTGCATGGCAGTCGCCTGCTGCTGGTTGTTCTGGAAATTGGCGAATGCGGCCCCTGCAAGTAGGGTCAGAGCGATGGCGGTGGCCAGGGCGATGAGGCTGTTCATGGAATGGGTTCTCGCATTCGAATTCTATGCGAGGGAAATAGCAGTTCTCGTGCCAGGAATTTACCCTAGAAAAACCCTTTAAAATCAATGATTTGAATATGATGCTCCTAGGCTTTTCCGTGCATGTTGCAAGGTGCCTGGATTGCCGCGTTGCAAAATGCACGGCTGCTGTTGGGGCTCAATCCAGAGGCAGTTCGGTCGTGCGTTTCACTTCGCTCATCGCGATACCGGAATGGGCCTCCTGGACATGGGGTCGCTGCAGCAACTGGTCGCGTAGAAAACGCTCGTAGCTGGCGATATCCCGTGCCACCACCTTGAGCAGATAGTCCGAACTGCCGGCCATGGTGTAGCACTCGATGACCTGGGGATAACCGGCGATCGCGCGTTCGAACTCATCCAGGTTGCTGCGCCCGTGGGCCGACAGCTTGATGCTGACGAATACCGTGATGGTGAAGCCCAGGCGCTTGTGGCTGAGCAGCGCGACCTTGCGCTCGATGAACCCATCTTCCTGCAGGCGATTGATACGGCGCCAGCAGGGCGACTGGGACAGCTCGACCTTCTTGGCGATCTCCGCCGCGCTCAGATCGGCATTGCGTTGCATGAGGCGAAGAATGCGACGGTCAATGACGCTCAGGGAGTCATGCATGTTCGTTTCCCATTTGTGATTATTTTCGAAACGTTCATGCGCAGTATTGGCGTTGACGGCATGAATGGGAAAGAAAAAATCGCCACGCTCCGGTCTATGCTTAAGGCAGTCATCCTCGCAGTGATACTAGGGTCTGTTGACGTTTCACGCACGGCCGCGCCGGAGCCCGTTTTTGCGCGAGGCAAGGCACGAGATGCGAAGTTTGGTGGGCCAAATGAGCCATCGAGTAACGCCGCATCGCGCAAAAACGGGCCCGGCCCTTCGGGTTGCGCGAGAAATCTCGCCATGCGTTGTTGGAGGACTTGGCAAGGGAACAACCATTGCCTGCGTCCTCCGCCTAGCCTGGCGAGATTTCTCGCGGCAACGCGGCTCGCGTTGAAACGTCAACAGACCCTAATGGATGCAGGCAGGTGATTAACCGTGTCACCTGACAGGTCGCTATAAAAACAACAGGAGCGCCGTCTTATGTCTCTGGCCGAAATCCGTCTGGACGACAAATACCGTCTCGCGACGGGCCATTTGTACCTCACCGGCACCCAGGCGCTCACCCGCCTGCCCATGCTGCAGAAGCAGCGGGACGCGGCCGCCGGGTTGAATACCGCCTGTTTCATCTCCGGCTATCGTGGATCGCCCTTGGGCGGCCTGGACAAGAGCCTGTGGGAGGCGCGCGAGTTCCTGCAGCAGAACGCCATTCATTTCCAGCCAGGGGTCAACGAGGAGCTTGGCGCCACGGCGGTGTGGGGCAGCCAGCAGACCAACCTGTTTCCCGGTGCACGCTACGACGGCGTATTCGCCATGTGGTACGGCAAGGGCCCCGGTGTCGATCGCAGCGGCGACGTGTTCAAGCATGGCAACTCCGCCGGCGTGTCGCCCCATGGCGGCGTGCTGGTGCTGGCCGGTGACGACCATGGCTGCAAATCCTCGACCATCGCGCACCAGAGCGAGCATGCCTTCATCGCCGCGTCGATGCCGGTGCTCAACCCGGCCAACGTTCAGGAGATCCTCGATTACGGCATCATCGGCTGGGAGCTTTCGCGCTACAGCGGCTGCTGGGTGGCGCTGAAGACCATTGCCGAGAACGTCGACTCCTCGGCCGTGGTGGATGTCGATCCGCAGCGGGTGCAGGTCAGCATCCCGGCTGACTTCGAATTGCCCGAGGACGGCGTGCACATTCGCTGGCCCGACCCGCCCCTGGCCCAGGAAAAGCGCCTCAACGTCTACAAGATCTACGCCGCCCGGGCCTTCGCCCGTGCCAATGGCCTCAACAAGGTGATGCTCGATGCGCCCAATCCGCGCCTGGGAATCATCACCACCGGCAAATCCTACCTCGATGTGCGTCAGGCACTGGATGACCTGGGCCTGGACGAGGCGCTCTGCGCGCAGATCGGTCTGCGGGTATTGAAAATCGGCATGAGCTGGCCGCTGGAGCCGGTATCCGTGCATGGCTTCGCCGAGGGCCTGGACGAGATTCTGGTCGTCGAGGAAAAACGCAGCATCATCGAGGATCAGTTGACCGGGCAGCTCTACAACTGGCCGGTGGGCAAACGGCCCAGGGTGGTCGGCGAGTTCGACGAGCAGGGCCAGTCACTGCTGCCCAACCTGGGCGAGCTGACCCCGGCGATGATCGCCCGGGTCATCGCCCGGCGCCTGGCGCCGATCTACACCAGCGCCGCGATCGAGGCGCGCCTGGGCTTTCTCGAGGCCAAGGAAAAGGCCCTGGCGGCGCGCAGTTACAGCACCGTGCGCACGCCGCATTTCTGTTCCGGGTGCCCGCACAACAGCTCGACCAAGGTGCCTGAGGGCAGCCGTGCGATGGGCGGCATCGGCTGCCACTACATGACCCAATGGATGAACCGCAGCACCGACACCTTTACCCAGATGGGCGGCGAAGGGGTGACCTGGATCGGCCAGGCGCCATTTACCGATACCCCCCATGTGTTCCAGAACCTGGGTGACGGTACCTACTTCCATTCCGGCCATCTTGCGCTGCGTGCTGCGGTGGCGGCGGGGGTGAACATCACCTACAAGATTCTCTACAACGATGCGGTGGCCATGACCGGCGGCCAGCCCGTGGACGGCGAATTACGGGTCGATCAGCTGAGCCAGCAGGTATTCGCCGAAGGCGTCAAACGCATCGCGGTGGTCAGTGACGAGCCCGACAAGTACCCCAGCCGCTCGACCTTCGCGCCGATCACCAGCTTTCATCATCGCCGCGAGCTCGACGCGGTGCAGCGCGAGCTGCGCGAGTTCAAGGGCGTGTCGGTGATCATCTACGACCAGACCTGCGCGACCGAGAAACGTCGTCGTCGCAAGCGTGGCAAGCTGGTCGATCCGGCGCGGCGTGCGTTCATCAATGCTGCGGTGTGCGAGGGTTGTGGCGACTGTAGCGTGAAGTCCAACTGCCTGTCGGTGCTGCCCCTGGAAACCGAGCTGGGGCGCAAGCGGGAAATCGACCAGAACGCCTGCAACAAGGATTTCAGTTGCCTCGATGGCTTTTGCCCCAGCTTCGTCACCGTGCACGGCGGCCAGCTGCGCCAACCCCAGGCGCTCGGTGCCGGGGCGCTGTTCGTGGCCTTGCCGGAGCCGCGGCAGCCATCCCTGGAACGGCCCTGGAACATCCTGCTGCCCGGCGTCGGCGGCAGTGGCGTGACCACCGTGGGCGCGCTGCTGGGCATGGCCGCGCACCTGGAAAGCAAGGGCTGCACCGTGCTCGATCAGGCCGGCCTGGCGCAGAAGTTCGGGCCGGTGAACACCCACGTGCGCATCGCCGCCCGGCAGGACGATATCTACGCCGTGCGGATCGCCGCCGGCGAAGCCGACCTGCTGATCGGCTGCGACCTGGTGGTGGCCGCCGGTGAGGACGCGTTGGCCAAGCTCAACGAGAAGGTTTCCCACGCGGTGATCAATGATCACGAGGCGGCCACGGCGGAATTCACCCGCAACCCGGACGCTCAGGTACCGGGACCGGCGATGCGCCAGGCGCTGATCGACGCCGTAGGTGCCGAGAAAACCTGGTTCGTTGATGCCACGCAACTGGCGACCCGTCTGCTCGGCGACAGCATCGCCACCAACCTGTTCATGCTCGGCTATGCCTACCAGAAAGGCCTGGTGCCCATCAGCGCCCAAGCCATCGACAGGGCCATCGAACTGAACGACGTGGCGGTCGAGTTCAACCAGCAGGCGTTTCTGTGGGGGCGTCGGGCGGCCTACGACGCCGCTGCCATCGAGCGCCTGGTGCGCCCGCAGGGCGCCGAGAGCAAGCGCTGCACGACGCTCGATGAAATCATCGAAGATCGTGTCGCACGCCTGACGGTTTATCAGAACGCCCGCTATGCCGATCGCTACCGTCAGCTGGTCGGTCGCGTTCGCGCCCGTGACACGGATCCCCGGCAGCGCCTGACCGAGGCGGTGGCGCGTTATTACTTCAAGCTTCTCGCTTACAAGGACGAGTACGAGGTGGCACGCCTGTACAGCGATGCAGCGTTCAGCGAGGCACTGCACGCGCAGTTCCAGGGCGATTTCCGCCTGCAGTTCCATCTGGCGCCGTCCTGGCTGAGCCGCACCGATCCGGTGACGCGGGAACCGCGCAAGCGCAGCTTCGGGCCGTGGATGCTCAGTGCCTTCAAGGTACTGGCCAAGTTACGGGTACTGCGTGGCACCTGGCTGGATCCGTTCGGCCGTAGCGAGGAGCGGCAGTTGGAGCAGGCGTTGATCGGCGACTACGAGCGCAGTGTTGGTCAGTTGCTGGAGGCGCTGGATGCGGGCAACTACGACACCGCGCTGGCCATCGCCGAGCTTCCAGAGCAGATCCGTGGCTATGGGCACGTCAAGGAAAAGGCCGTGGAGCGGGTGCGCGCCCAGGAGCAACACTTGCAGGCGAGGCTCAAGTCGGGCCAGGCGGTGGTCGTGAAACTGTTCGAGCCGGCGGCCTGATTGCCTGCACCGACATGACAAATCTGCTTGCGCTGGTTAACATGCCGCCCGGCGCCCAAACAGGCCGTTGAAAAACGTAGGCGAGGCAGACAGCGCAAGGCAAAAACATGCGAAAAAGCGGAGTGTACGAATAGTACATGAGCATTTTGAGCCTGTTTTTAACGCCGCGATGGCAACGCAGCTAGTTTTTCAACAGCCCGCCAAGGGCGCCGGATCGATCGGGTCTCCTTAGTTCAACGGATAGAATAAGCCCCTCCTAAGGGCTAGATGCTGGTTCGATTCCAGCAGGGGACGCCATGATCCGCACCCGATGTCCGCCCTCGATGGCGGTCGTGTGCCGGTTCGCGTTAGCCTGAAAGAAGGCCAAAAATCGCCGGGAGCGATTTTTGGCGTCGGCTCTCCCGAAGGGTGGTCGGCAGGGTCGGCAGACCACAAAAAAAGACCCGGCAAAAAGCCGGGTCAATAACCGTGATTAGCCTGATGAGGAGATAAACTGGAAGCGTCCGACCAGGAAGCCTTCAGGTTATCCAACCAGCCTCGCGGCTGGTGATGTAGATAATAGTCATTCTCGATTATTAGTCAATAAAAATACTTCTCATTTATCGTTTGCCTCGGTCGTCGATTGCGTGTGCGTTGAAAATCAGCGACTTGCATGACCACAAAATCCGCTTCACCTGTGTCAACCGCAGCGCACTCAGGCTACGCTAGGGGCAATCCCCAGGCCTGGTGAGCGACATGACCGAAGATAGCAACGACACGTCTCCGTTGAGCGCCGCTGAAGCGCGCATCCTGGGCTGCCTGATCGAAAAGCAGGCCACCACCCCTGAAGCCTATCCGCTGACCCTGAATGCGCTGGTGCTCGCCTGTAACCAGAAAACCAGCCGTGACCCGCTGATGAACCTCGCCCAGGGGGCAGTAGGGCAGGGATTGCGCAACCTGGAGGAGCGCGGTTTCGTGCGCCTGGTCATGGGCAGCCGTGCCGATCGCTGGGAGCATCGGATCGACAAGGCCCTGGAATTGGTGGCGCCCCAGGTGACCTTGCTCGGTCTGCTGCTGCTGAGGGGGCCGCAGACCACCGGTGAGTTGCTGGCGCGCAGCAACCGCCAGTACGATTTCGATGATACCCAGCAGGTGCAGCACAACCTCGAGCGAATGATCGGCCGGCAGTTGGTGGCCCTGGTCGGGCGCCAGCCTGGGCAGCGTGAGGACCGGTATGCCCAGCTGCTCGGTGATCCCGAGCAGCTGCAGGCGCAACTGCAGGAGCGGGCACAGCGCCAGGAGCCATCGAGTGGTGGCGCGGCGGAGCGGCTGGAGGCGCTCGAGGCGCGTATCGGCGCCCTGGAGGCGCGGCTGGCGCTGCTGGAAAACAAGGCAGCCGACTGAGCCCTAGGGTGCTTGGAATGAGTGAACTGTGCCCGATGCGTACCATCCATATGGCACAGCGGCAGCTTGGTAGCCTTGGATGCAGGGTGACTTGCCTGGTCGCCCGTCGAACATAGGCCTGCTCTAGAAGCCGGTACAAGGAGTTGTTGCAGTCCAATGCGCCTGATCTGGAAATCCTTCAGTTCCCTCTACATCGCCACCGTCCTGATGCTGCTGGGCTCGGGCCTGCTGAGTACCTACCTGGCGCTGCGCCTGGCCGAATCCGGCGAGGGCGTATGGGCCGGTGCACTGATGGCGGCCAACTATTTCGGCCTGGTGCTGGGCGGCAAGATCGGTCACCGGCTGATCGCCCGCGTGGGCCATATCCGCGCCTACGTGGCCTGCGCCGGCGTGGTGACGGCGGCAGTGCTCGGTCACGGCCTGCTCGACTGGCTGCCGGCGTGGCTGGTGCTGCGTGTGCTGGTCGGCCTGGGCATGATGTGTCAGTACATGGTGATCGAAAGCTGGCTCAACGAGCAGGCGGAAACCAAGCAGCGTGGCCTGGTATTCGCCGGCTACATGGCCGCGTCCTACCTGGGACTGGTGCTCGGCCAACTGGTGCTGGTGGTGCATCCGACCCTGGGGCTGGAGCTGCTGATGCTGGTGGCACTGTCGTTCGCCCTGTGCCTGGTGCCCGTGGCGTTGACCCGGCGCCTGCACCCGGCGCCGCTGCGCCCCGCGCCGCTGGAGATGCGCTTCTTCTTGCGCCGCGTTCCGCTGTCGCTTACCACCATCGGCGTTGCCGGCCTGATGATCGGCTCCTTCTATGGCCTGGCGCCGCTTTACGCCGCCGAGATGGGGCTGGCCACCGAACAGATCGGTATCTTCATGGGCTGCTGCATCCTCGCCGGGCTGGTGGTGCAGGCGCCGCTGGGCTGGCTGTCTGACCGCTTCGACAGGGTCAAGCTGATACGCGGCATGGCCGGCGCATTGCTGTTGGTGGCGTTGCCACTGGCGATCCTGACCGAGGCGCCCCTGTTACTGCTGATTTCGGTGGGTTTCATCGTCAGCATGCTGCAGTTCAGCCTGTACCCACTGGCCGTGGCGTTCGCCAACGACCACGTCGAGACGGACCGGCGGGTATCGCTGACCGCCATGTTGCTGGTCACCTTCGGGGTCGGCGCCTGCATCGGCCCGCTGCTGGTCGGTGTGCTGATGCGCTTTTTCGGCGCCAACATGCTGTATGCGTTCTTCTGCCTGTGCGGGCTGTTCCTGGTCTGGCGGGTGCGCTCGAATATCGTCACTCACCTGCATCAGGTCGACGATGCGCCGCTGCAACACGTGGCCATGCCGGTGAACATGACCGCATCGCCGTTGGTGGCGGCACTGGATCCACGGGTCGACGAGCAGGTGGTGCAGGAGCAGATGCAGGAGCCCGTGGCAAGCGAACCGGAAGGCGCCACAACCCAGCGCGATGAGCCGCAACCTTCCCCCACGCCGCAGGCCTGACGCGGGTGGGCTGGGGGCTGTTGGGGTTTCACGCCTGCCCGCGCCGGAGCCCGTTTTGCCGCGAGACAAGGCACGAGCCGCGAAGTGTGGCAGGCCAGGTGAGCCGGCGAGAAACGCCGCCTCGCGTTGCAACGCCAACGGACCCTAGAGAAAGGTGTCGCTCTCGAAGCGGCGTGCCTCGCGCTGCAACTGGTAGACGAAACGTTCGATCAGGCGCTGCTGCAGGCCACTCAGGTTGTCGAAATGCAGGCCGGCGAAGGTGACGTCAAGCTTGTCGTCATAGCGGGTATGGCGCAGCTCGATGGCCGTCTCCAGCTTGCCGACGGGCAGTTGTGCGCTGAACACCTCGTAGATCTGCCCAGGTTGCAACTGCTTGCTGGCGTCGCCAGGTAGCCGAATCTTGCAGCCCGAGGCGGAGATGTCCAGCATCAGGCCTTCGAGCGGATTGCGCAGCCGCGTTCCGCCCAGTTGTACCTTGACCTGTTCCGATTGCTTGAGCGCGGCACGAAAGGCGTTGCGTCGCTGGTGGTAATGCACCTCGGTGGGAATGGCGCCGACGTAGCAGCGTTCCCCCTCGTGCTCACCCGTGCGCATGCCCGTCGGGCATTCCCAGGCGATGCGTACGCCGTCGTGCAGCGACTCGACGCTGAAGGCTTCGCCATTTTGCAGGTAGCGTTCGCCATCAGTGGGAATCATCTCATCGAGAATCAGCAGGTTGCGCTCGCGGTCGATGTCGATGACATAGCTCTGGAAGCGCTGGTTGCGCTCGTGAAACGTCAGGGTCAGCGGGTCATGATGTTGTTGCAGGAGACGTAGGTTGGCAACGATTTCCACCGGCGCCTTGAGCACCTTGGGAGGTTGCGGGCCACAGTCCTGAGCGAAGGGGTTGGACACGGTCCAGTGATCTCCGGGGCAAGGTACTGCTGCGTTAGGTGAGGCAGCGGGTGCATCACCGCGCATCTTGTCGTTATGTCAGGCCTGGCTGAGCGGGCGTTTGTTGCCGATCTTAGCGGTACTGCCGCTGCTGTCATAGAGCGACGGCGTTTCCGCGCCGCGCAGGATGCCGAGCATGCTGGCCGTGGATTTCTGGCTGGAGCGAATGATCCGGCCGTTGCGCAGGTTGGCTTCCTGGCAGCGCTCGAGCAACTCGCTCAACTGCTCACTGGCCTGGATCAGTTCGTCGCCCTTGTCCGAGCGTTCGGCTAGCGCCTGCAAGCCCGAGCGGTCAGGACTCAACTGCAGGTTGAGCAGGGTTTGGGTGCGGCTTCTGCCGTGTTGCTCGAGGGTGGCCAGCAACGGCTGCTTGCTGGCGAGAATGTCCTGCAACTTGCTCAGGTCATGTTCACCCAGGGAATGGTATTCGGCGTCGATCAGCTCAAGCAGTTGCGCTGCGTGGCCGATATCCTCGTTGAACAGGTCGAGCAGGGGCGTGATGTTCATGGTTCGGGCTCTCTGGGGTGAAACCTTCAGGCGCGCGTCTGCTGTGGCAGCGGACTGGCATCAAGACAGTTTCCGGGCGTCCAACACCCCAGGCGAGCCGAAGACTAGCGCTGGGATTCGAAATTGAGCAGCTTGCTGGCGACGCGCTGGCTGTCGACCTGGTAGCTACCGTCGGCCACGGCCTGTTTCAGCCTGGCCACTCGATCGCTATCGACGGCAGGCTGGTCACGCAGCTTGTCGACGGTTTTCTGCAACTGTTGTGCTTCGCTGCTCAGCTGAACGGACTCGCCGCTCTTGCTGCCGGCAGTGGTCGGCTGAGCCGCGGCGGTGCTGCCGGCGGCCTTGTTGTCGATGGCTTCGTTCTTGCCGCCCTGGGTGCTGCCTGCACGGGTAGTGCTGGCTGGCGTGGAGCTGTTGAGTCGGTTGAAGTCGATGACCATGATGCAAAACCTCTAACGGTGTGTGGACGCTTGCCTAGTGTGTCGGCTGTGCCCGGAAAAACTTTAGGCAAAAAAATCGCGTCGCCTGCACAGTCTAAAACAGCCTTGGCCGCTCGTCAGCCAGTCCGTTGGTCAAGCCGTTCTCACATCGCTACTTCTACCTGCCCGGGGCCGATCACGCGGGCGCGCACCACGCGTTGCGAGCGCTGGTTGCGTACGCTGATCTGCTTGCCCACGGCCCCGTCGGAAAGCGCTTCGCCGGGCATGCGCACGTTGATGCCGCCGCTGCGTGCGCTGATCACCACCTGATCGCCACGGCGGATGACCTCCGCCTGGCGAATGAAGGTGGGCGACAGCACCTGGTCGGGTTGCAGCGGGCGGGTGGTCTTGCGGCCAAGCGCCTGGTCCAGGTCGATCATGTAGCCCTGGTTGAGCAGGCCGACGTCGCGCTCGGCGAGGGTCAGGTCGCCTTCACCGAGTACGCCTTCGCGCTTGACCGGGCGTACCACGGTGACCACCTCGCGATAAAGACGCACCTGGCCGGGAACGAACACGGTCCAGGGTGAGGTTCCGTCGCAGCGCACCCGCGACGTCACCCGGCCAACCGGTTCGGCCGGGGTTTCCAGGGTGATCGTCAGCGCTTGATCGCACAGGGGCAGGCGTAGCCGTGGGTCGAGGCGGTTGATCTGCACCTCGTGGCGCGCCTGAATATTGCTGCGTTGCAAATAGTCTGCAACTGCCTGCTCAAGAAAGCGCTGGGTCTCGCCGATAAGCTGATCGGGCAGGGTGACGGAGGCAGTCGTCAGTGTGCTATAGCCGAGCGCCAGCAAAGCAGGTAAAACTGCCAGGCAACGAAGGCTCTTGGCCATCGCGCGTCGGATAATTGTCATTTGTGCATTCATGTCTGGTTCGAAGCAAGGCGCGTGCCGCCTGCTACGCTAACCAAATCTGATGTGTTACTGGAATCTTGGGAGCCCCGTACATGGCCGGTGTGATGGATTCGGTCAACCAGCGAACTCAGCTGGTTGGGCAAAATCGCCTGGAACTGCTGCTGTTTCGTCTCGACGGCTCTCAGCTGTACGGGATCAACGTCTTCAAGGTGAAGGAGGTGTTGCAGTGCCCGAAACTCACCATCATGCCCAAGTCGAGCCCGGTGGTTCGAGGCGTGGCCAATATCCGCGGCGGTACGATTCCGATCCTGGATCTGTCGATCGCCACGGGCAAGCGTCCGCTGGGTGACATCAACGGCAGCTTCGTGATCATCACCGAATACAACACCAAGGTGCAGGGTTTCCTGGTGCGTTCGGTTGAGCGCATCGTCAACATGAACTGGGAAGAGATCCACCCGCCACCCAAGGGCACCGGGCGCGATCACTACCTGACCGCGGTCACCCGGCTCGACGACAAGCTGGTCGAGATCATCGACGTCGAGAAGATTCTCGCCGAAGTGGCGCCCACGTCCGAAGTGATCTCGGCAGGCGTGGTCGACGCCGAAGTGCAGACCAAGGCCGTCAGCCAGCACGTGCTGATCGTCGATGACTCCTCGGTCGCTCGCAAGCAGGTGATGCGTTGCCTGCAAACCGTCGGCGTGGAGGTCACGGCGCTTAACGACGGTCGCCAGGCCCTCGAGTTTCTGCGCGCGATGGTCGAGGAGGGCAAGTCGCCGGAGCAGGAATTGCTGATGATCATTTCCGATATCGAGATGCCGGAGATGGACGGCTACACCCTGACCGCGGCCATCCGGACCGACCCGCGCATGCAGAAGCTGCACATTCTGCTGCATACTTCGCTGTCCGGCGTGTTCAACCAGGCCATGGTGAAGAAAGTGGGGGCCGACGATTTCCTGGCGAAATTCCGCCCGGATGATCTGGCTTCCCGGGTGGTCGAACGCATCAAGGCTGGCTGATCGTCACCGCGTCAACAAGGCTGTGGGTATCGCAGCCAAACCGGCGAGCGCTCCTGGGAGCGTTCGCCGTATCCGATTCAACAGATGGACGAGGCCTCACGAGTGTCTTCAGGTAATTTGGATTTCGAGCAATTCCGGATCTTTCTGGAAAAAGCCTGTGGCATCGTGCTGGGCAGCAACAAGCAATACCTGGTTTCCAGTCGGCTCAACAAGCTGATGGAAAGCAACGGCATCAAGACCCTGGGCGAGCTGGTACAGCGCATGCAGAACCAGCCACGCAGTGGCTTGCGCGAGCAGGTGGTCGATGCCATGACCACCAACGAGACCCTGTGGTTTCGCGACACCTATCCCTTCGAAGTGCTGAAGAATCGCGTATTGCCCGAGCTGCTCAAGGCCTACCCGGGGCAGCGCCTGCGTATCTGGTCGGCCGCCTGTTCGTCGGGGCAGGAGCCTTACTCGCTGTCGATGAGCATCGATGAGTTCGAGCGCAGCAATATCGGCCAGCTCAAGGCGGGCATCCAGATCGTGGCCACCGACTTGTCGCCCACCATGCTGAACAACTGCAAGTCCGGCGAATATGACAGCCTGGCCATGGGTCGCGGCCTGGCCCAGGAGCGCCTGCAACGCTATTTCGACCCCAAGGGGCCGGGGCGCTGGGTGGTGAAGCCGGCCATCAAGAGCCGCGTGGAATTCCGACCGCTGAACCTGCTCGATAGTTATGCCAGCCTTGGCAAGTTCGATATCGTGTTCTGCCGCAACGTGCTGATCTACTTCTCGGCGGAAGTGAAGAAGGACATCCTCACGCGCATCCACGCCATGCTCAAACCTGGTGGTTACCTGTTTCTCGGCGCATCCGAGGCGCTCAACGGGTTGCCCGAGAAGTACCAGATGGTGCAATGCAGCCCAGGCATCATCTACAAGGCAAAGTGATTGCCGCACCCTGAAAACAAACGGGAGGCCATGGCCTCCCGTTTGTTTTTTCCGTCCAGGCCACCGACGATGTTCTGTCGTCGCGGCGTCAGAAAAGCGGCAAATTGCCGTCGATATTGCCGCTGCAGCCTTGCCAAACGGCGGAAAAGCTTTGCCGCCTGGACCTTCTAAGCCTTCTGTTTTCCAGTGATCTAGCTGATTTATAAGCAGAAAAATAAATTGGCACGTGCCTTGCTGTGGTCTTTGCACGAGAACAGGCGAGCCGCTACGGCAAAGGTCCCTGAGATGAGCATCAGTTTCGACAAGGCACTTGGCATCCACGAGAAGGCCCTGGGCTTCCGTGCCCAGCGGGCCGAGGTACTGGCCAACAACATGGCCAACGCCGACACCCCCAACTACAAGGCACGCGACCTGGATTTCGCCTCGGTGCTGGCGCAGCAGGCAGCCAAGGGCAGCGGCAGTGGCAGTGCAGGGCTGCAGACCACCAACAGTCGGCATATTGCAGCAGAAGGCGTGCCAATGGGCGACGCGGCCCTGGCGTATCGCACGCCTACCGCACCCTCCATCGACCAGAACACCGTCGATGCCCAGGTCGAGCAGGCCAATTACGCCGAGAACGCGGTGGCCTTCCAGACCAGCTTCACGCTGCTCAATAGTAAATTCAAAGGGCTCATGAGCGCCCTGCGTGGTGAATAAAGGAGCCTGACATGTCCCTGACCAGTGTGTTCAATATCGCCGGAACCGGTATGAGTGCCCAGAGCACCCGCCTCAATACCATCTCCAGCAACATTGCCAACGCCGAAACCGTCTCGTCGAGCATCGACCAGACCTATCGCGCACGCCATCCGGTGTTCGCCACTGTTTTTCAGAACGCGCAGGGTGGCACCAACGGCTCGCTGTTCGCCGATCAGGATCAGTCCGGTGCCGGCGTGCAGGTGCTGGGCATCGTCGAGGATCAGAGCAGCCTGATGCCGCGCTACGAGCCCAATCATCCGGCGGCGGACGAGGCCGGCTACGTGTATTACCCCAACGTCAACGTGGTCGAGGAGATGGCGGACATGATCTCCGCCAGCCGTGCCTTCCAGACCAACGTGGAAATGATGAATACCGCCAAGCAGATGATGCAGCGCGTTCTGACCTTGGGTCAGTGAGCCGGGAGTGAGCGATGAGCACCGTTGATGGCGTAGGCGCCAGTTCCGTACTGGACAAATACCAGGTCAAGCAGGACAGCACGCAGAACAAGGAGCTGGGCAAGGACCAGTTCCTCAACCTGCTGGTGGCCCAGTTGAACAACCAGAACCCGCTGGAGCCCCAGGGCAACGGCGAGTTCATCGCGCAACTGGCGCAGTTCAGTACCGTGGAGGGGGTCGAGAAGCTCAATTCGAGCATGGAGACCATCCTCTCCGGCTATCAGTCGTCCCAGGCGCTGCAGGCTTCCTCGCTGGTCGGGCGCAAGGTGATCGTGCCGGTCGACAAGGCTGTCGTCGATACCAGCGAGAGTTTCAAGGCCAGCGCGGTGCTGCCGACCAGCAGCAGCAACGTGTACGTCAACGTCTACGACAGCTCCGGCGCGGTGGTCAGTCGTATCAACCTCGGCGAGCAGCAGGCCGGCAACGTGAGCTTCATCTGGGACGGCAAGGATTCGAGCGGCAACGTGATGAAGCCGGGCACCTACAAGTTCGAGGCCCAGGCCACGTACGGCAACGAAACCAAGGGGCTCTATACCTTGCTGCCGGCCAACGTCGACAGCGTCACCCTGGGTGGCAATGAATTGATGCTCAACCTGGCGGGGATCGGCAATGTGCCGTTGTCGCAGGTGCAGGTCATTGGTCAGTAATTAACAGGCTGTAACTGCCGGGTATTCGGCAAGGAGAATTTTCATGTCGTTCAATATCGGTCTGAGTGGCCTGCGCGCTGCGACCAGTGACCTCAATGTGACGGGTAACAACATCGCCAACGCCGGCACCGCCGGCTTCAAGCAGTCACGTGCCGAGTTTGCCGACCTGTACGCCTCGTCGATGCTCAGCAGCGGCTCCAATCCGATCGGCAGTGGCGTGCTGCTCAGCGATGTATCCCAGCTGTTCAGCCAGGGCAACATCAACTACACGAAGAACTCGCTGGATCTGGCCATCAATGGCAGTGGCTTCTTCCGTACCAGTAACAACGGTGACATCAGCTACACCCGTGCCGGTTATTTCGGCACCGACCGTGAAGGTTTCATCGTCAACAACTTCGGGCACAACCTGCAGGGCTACGGCGTGGACGCCAACGGCAACCTGCAGAACGGCATCATCGGCAACCTGAAGGTGGAAACCGCCAGCCAGGCGCCGCGCTCGACGAGCACCATCACTCAGCCGTTCAACCTGAACTCGACCGAGAGCGTGCCGGTCCTGAGGCAGAGTGCCTATGACCGGGAGATTGCCAACGCCGCCGATCCCGCCAACCCGACTGCGGCCGAAATTGCAGCGGCTCAGGCAGCGGCCAATGCGACCTTCAACCCGGCGGACCCGACCAGTTACAACCGTTCCACATCGGTGAACATCTATGACGCCCAGGGCAATGCGCATTCCTTCACTCAGTATTTCGTGAAGACCGGGGCGAACAATTGGGACGTCAAGATTCTGGTCGACGGCCGTAACCCGCTGAATCCGGCCAATACCCAGCCGCTTTCCGCCAGCATCAGCTTCGACGCTGCCGGCAAGCTGCAGGCCGTCAATCCGGCCGGCCTGAGCACCGGGCTCAGCGTCAATCCGGACGGTTCCATCAGCATGAATGGCTGGATTCCGGCAGCGCCCACCAATGCCGAAGGCACCACCTGGGCTGCCAACGGTTCCGAAGCCAGTGCCGAGGTGAAGTTCGATTTCCGTGGCTCCTCGCAGTACAACAGCACCTTCTCGGTGGCCAAGGTCGTGCAGGACGGCTACAGCACCGGCGAATTGGCGGGGCTCGAGATCGACGAGACCGGCGTTCTTTTCGCCCGCTACACCAATGGTCAGACCAAGGTGCAGGGCCAGCTGGTGCTGGCCAATTTCGCCAACATGCAGGGTTTGACGCCGGTGGGCAAGACCGCGTGGGTGCAGTCCTCGGAATCCGGCGAGCCGGTGATCGGCACGCCGCGAAGCGGCACCCTGGGCAGCCTGCAGTCGGGCGCGCTGGAGGACTCCAACGTCGAGCTGTCCGACCAGCTGGTCAACCTGATCGTGGCGCAGCGCAACTACCAGGCCAACGCCAAGACCATCGAAACCGAGAGCGCCATCACGCAGACCATCATCAACCTGCGTTGATAGCGTCAGGGAGTCGTTGCCGGAACCGGCAACGGCTCGCCGAGCGACAAATTACAGGCTCCTTCGGGAGCCTTTTTATTTTATTAAAATCATTTAAATTCAATGGGTTAGAATTACTTTTGGAATGTGGCATGTGTATTGCTTTTGAGGTGTGGTCAGAGTCGCGGGCGCGTCGCCCACCTCGGAGGAAACATGGACAAGATGCTGTACGTCTCCATGACTGGTGCCCATAACAACACCTTGGCCCAGCGTGCCCACGCCAACAATCTGGCGAACATCTCCACCACCGGTTTTCGCCGTGATTTCGAGCAGGCCCGTTCCATGCCGATTTTCGGTGAGACCCAGCCGTCGCGCGTATTCGCCATGAGCGAGCGACCGGGGACCGACTTCACGCCGGGCTCGCTGCAGGAAACCGGGCGCGATCTGGACGTCGCCATCGGCGGCAAGGGCTGGCTGGCGGTGCAGGCCCCCGACGGCACCGAGGCCTACGTGCGCACCGCGAGCCTGAACGTGGATGCCCAGGGCATGCTGCGCACCGGCAATGGCATGCCGGTGATGGGCAATGCCGGTCCCATCGCCGTGCCGCCCGAGCAGAAGATCGAGATCGGCCAGGACGGCACCATCAGTATCCGCGCCCTCGGCGAAGCGCCCAGGGTGCTGGCCGAGGTCGACCGGCTGCGACTGGTCAATCCTGACCTCAAGCAGATGCAGAAAGGCACCGACGGGCTGATCCGCTTCAACGGCCCGCAGCCGCCGGAAGCCGACGCCACGGTGCAGATCACCTCGGGCTTTCTGGAGTCGAGCAACGTCAATGCGGTCGAGGAGATGACCTCGATCCTGGCGCTGTCCCGGCAGTTCGAGCTGTCCGTCAAGATGATGCGCACGGCAGAAGATAATGACACCGCCATGGCGCGTGTCTTGCAAATGAGCTGATAACCAACGCGCGGCGCCATGAATCCGGCGCCCGAGGAGAAATGCTATGCTTCCGGCACTTTGGGTCAGCAAGACCGGCCTGTCCGCTCAGGACATGAACCTGACGACCATTTCCAACAACCTGGCCAACGTGTCCACCACGGGCTTCAAGCGCGACCGCGCCGAGTTCGAGGACCTGCTGTACCAGATCCGTCGCCAGCCAGGCGGGCAGTCCAGCCAGGACAGCCAATTGCCGTCCGGCCTGCAGCTGGGTACCGGTGTGCGCATCAACGGCACGCAAAAGATCTTCACCGCCGGCAGCCTGCAGACCACCGAGCAACCGATGGACATGGCGGTCAATGGTCGTGGCTTCTTCCAGGTGCTGATGCCCGATGGCACGGTGTCCTACACCCGTGATGGCAGCTTCCACCTGAACTCCAACGGCCAGGTGGTCACCTCCCAGGGTTTCGCCCTGGAGCCCGCCATCGTGCTGCCGCCGGAAGTGCGCACCTTTACCGTCGGCGAGGACGGCACCGCCTCGGTCACCACCACCGGCAACCCGCAGCCGCAGATCGTCGGCAACCTGCAGATCGCCGACTTCATCAACCCGGCGGGCCTGGAAGCGATCGGCAACAACCTGTTCCTGGAGACCGCCTCCAGCGGTGCGCCCCAGGTCGGTACGCCCGGCCTCAACGGCCTGGGCACGACCCTGCAGAACACCCTGGAAAACTCCAACGTCAGCGTGGTCGAGGAGATGGTCAACATGATCACCACCCAGCGTGCCTACGAGATGAACTCCAAGGTCATCTCCACCGCCGACCAGATGCTGTCCTTCGTTACCCAGAACCTTTAAGACCCCGGGGTAGGGCAGCAGCCCGCCCCCTGATACGCCTGAACGCTGTGAGGTAGTGGTTATGAACCGCTTGGTGTGTGTGTTCTCGATTCTCGGCAGCGTAGTGCTGAGTGGCTGCGTGGCGCCTGCTGCCAAGCCCAACGATCCGTACTACGCACCTGTACTGCCGCGCACACCGCTGCCGGCAGCGCAGAACAATGGCTCGATCTTCCAGTCAGGGTTCGAAAACAACCTGTACGGCGATCGCAAGGCCTTTCGCGTGGGTGACGTGATCACCATCAGCCTCAGCGAGCGGATGCAGGCCAGCAAGAACGCCAGCTCGCAGCTGTCCAAGGACAGCAATGCCAATATCGGCCTGACCTCCCTGTTCGGTGGCGGTGTGTCGATCGACAACCCCAGCTCCGGTCTCAACCCGTTGAAGGCCGAGAACCTGGGGCTCAGCGCCCAGTATGGTGCCCAGCGTGACACCAGCGGCTCCGGCCAGGCCGGGCAGAGCAACAGCCTGACCGGCTCGATCACCGTGACAGTGGCCGAAGTGCTGCCCAACGGCCTGCTGGTGGTGCGCGGCGAGAAGTGGATGACCCTCAACACCGGCGACGAGCTGGTACGTATCGCCGGCCTGGTGCGCTCCGACGACGTGGCTCGCGACAACACCGTGGCCTCGACCCGTATCGCCGATGCGCGCATCACCTACTCCGGTACCGGCGCCTTCGCCGATGCCAGCCAGCCGGGGTGGCTAGATCGCTTCTTCGTCAGCCCGCTGTGGCCGTTCTGAGGGTAAATGATCATGCGTAAATGGATCATCACCGTCGCTGCGCTGTTGCTGGCCTCGACCGCTCAAGCCGAGCGGCTCAAGGACCTGGCCAGCATCCAGGGCGTGCGCACCAACCAGTTGATCGGCTACGGCCTGGTCGTGGGCCTCAATGGCAGCGGCGACCAGACCACCCAGACCCCGTTCACCGTGCAGACCTTCAACAACATGATGGCGCAGTTCGGCATCAAGGTGCCGGAGGGCGGCAACGTGCAGCTGAAGAACGTCGCGGCGGTGTCCATCCACGCCGACCTGCCGGCGTTCGCCAAGCCTGGCCAGACCATCGACGTGACCATTTCCTCGATCGGCAATGCCAAGAGCCTGCGCGGTGGCAGCCTGCTGATGACGCCGCTCAAGGGGATCGACGGCAACACCTACGCCATCGCCCAGGGCAACCTGGTGGTGGGCGGCTTCGACGCCAGCGGTGCCGATGGTTCGCGCATCACCGTCAACGTGCCGTCGGCCGGTCGTATCCCCGGCGGTGCAACGGTCGAGCGTCCGGTGCCGAGCGGCTTCGATCAGGGCAACACCCTGACCCTGAACCTCAACCGCCCGGATTTCACCACCGCCAAGAACATCGTCGATCACATCAACGAGCTGCTCGGCCCGGGTGTGGCCCAGGCGCTGGATGGCGGCTCGATCCGCGTCAGCGCGCCGCTCGATCCGAGCCAGCGCGTCGACTATCTGTCGATTCTGGAAAACCTCGAGGTCGACGTCGGCCAGGCGGTGGCCAAGGTGATCATCAACTCGCGTACCGGCACCATCGTCATCGGCCAGAACGTGCGGGTGCAGCCTGCCGCCGTGACCCACGGCAGCCTGACGGTGACCATCACCGAAGACCCGATCGTCAGCCAGCCGGGCGCGCTGTCCGGCGGCGAAACCGCCGTGGTGCCGCGTTCGCGCGTCGGTGCGGACGAAGAACAGAAGCCGATGTTCAAGTTCGGCCCGGGTACCACCCTCGACGAAATCGTGCGGGCAGTGAACCAGGTGGGCGCTGCGCCTTCCGACCTGATGGCCATCCTGGAGGCGCTCAAGCAAGCCGGCGCCCTGCAGGCCGACCTGATCGTGATTTAAAGGACACGCGACATGGATACTCGACTCTCGGCCGCCGGCACCAGCACCGTCGACAGCGGTGCCTACACCGATCTCAATCGCCTCAGCCAGTTCAAGGTGGGTGGCGACAATGAGGAGAACATTCGCAAGGTTGCGAAGGAGTTCGAGTCGCTGTTCCTCAATGAAATGCTCAAGACCATGCGTTCGGCCAACGAAGTGTTCGGTGAAGGCAACTTCATGAACAGCAACGAGGCCAAGACCTACCAGGACATGTACGACCAGCAGTTGTCGGTGACCATGGCCGGCAACAAGAACGGTATCGGTCTGGCCGACGTGATGGCGCGACAGATGTCGAAGATGAAGAACGTCAGCGACCGGCCCAACCCGTTCGCCCAGGTCGACGCGCCCGTGCCGGCGGCGCCGAGCAAGCCGCTGGCACGCAGCGAAGCCGCTGCCGACGGGGCGCCGGCGCGGGTCGAGAAGATCGGCGCGGCGGCAGATCCCGAGCGCAACGACATGACGCTGATCAATCAGCGCCGACTGTCGTTGCCAGGCAAACTGGCCCAGCGCATCCAGGCCGGCATCGTGCCGGGCGCCGAGTCGCCCACGGCCACTACAGTGGCCAATACGCCGGCCGGAGACGCCGTTGGCAAGCCGCTGGCCAAGGGCGACTGGTTGCCGGCCAAGGCCTACGCCGCACCGGCCGAACGCCGCCTGAACATCAATGGCAGCGAGGAGATCGCCAGCCGCACGACGTTCAAGTCGGCCAAGGAATTCATGGAAACCATGTTGCCGATGGCCGAGAAGGCCGCGGCCCAGCTGGGCGTCGATCCCACCTACCTGGTCGCCCAGGCGGCGCTGGAAACCGGCTGGGGCAAGTCGATCATCAAGCAGGGCGATGGCAGCAGCAGCTACAACCTGTTCGGCATCAAGACCCACAACACCTGGGGCGGCGATTCCGCCCGGGTGATGACCACCGAATACCAGAACGGCAAACCGGTGAAGGAGGCGGCCTCGTTTCGCTCCTACGAATCCTTCGCCCACAGCTTCGAGGATTACGTGAGCTTCCTGCAGAGCAACGGGCGGTACGAAAAGGCGCTGAGCTCCACCGCCAACCCCGAGCAGTTCGCCCGCGAATTGCAGAAAGCCGGCTATGCCACCGATCCGCAGTACGCCCGCAAGGTTTCGCAGATCGCCCGCAAGCTGTCGACTTACCAGATGATCGCCGCCAACGGCGCGCCCTCGAATCGGGGATGATGAAGCATGGCTGACCTACTGAATATTGGCCTGTCGGGCCTGGCGGCAAACAAGACCTCGCTGTCGGTGACCGGGCATAACATCACCAATATCAATACCCCAGGGTTCTCGCGGCAGGACACCATCCAGGCAACGCGCACGCCGCAATTCAGCGGTGCCGGCTATATCGGCAGTGGCACCACGCTGGTAGACATTCGCCGTAGTTACAGTGAGTTTCTCACCACCCAGCTGCGTAGCAGCACGTCGTTGAACAGTGATGTAAAGGCATATAAGAGCCAGATTGACCAACTGGATTCGTTGCTGGCCGGCACGACTACGGGCATTACGCCGTCCCTGCAGAAATTCTTCTCAGCATTGCAGACGGCCGCCGAGGATCCCTCGAACCTGCCTGCACGGCAGCTGGTGCTTTCTGAGGCTGAAGGCCTGAGTCGGCGGTTCAATACCGTCTACGACCGCCTGAATGAACAGAACAGCTTCGCCAACAAGCAGATGGGTGCCGTTACCGAGCAGATCAACCGATTGGCTGGTTCCATTGCCAGCCTCAACGAGTCAATTTCCATCGCCCAGGCCAATGGCAGTCAGCCTAATGATCTGTTGGATGCGCGCGAAGAAACGGTGCGTCAACTTTCGACCTTTGTAGGCGTCAATGTCGTGGCGCAGAACGACGGCTCACAGAACGTTTTTATCGGTTCTGGCCAGCCGTTAGTAATCGGTAGTAACGCAGCTCGTTTAGAGGTGGTACCGGGTACTAACGACCCGAATCGCTCAGAGATCCAATTCATCGTTGGCTCGGCTCGGCAAACCATAACCACCCAGGTTACAGGCGGGGAGTTGGGAGGCATCTTGCGTTATCGCGAAGACGTGCTGGACAAGACCTTCAACTCTCTGGGTCGCCTCGCACTGTCGATCAGTGATCAGGTCAACAGCCAGTTGGGGCAGGGCTTGGATCTCAAGGGGCAGGTCGGTACCAAGCTCTTTGGTGACTTCAACGAGGAGGCGCTGGCTCGTTTGCGCGTGCTGCCTGCGTCCACCAATAGCAGTAACGCAGCGCCAGTGCTAAACATCACCAACAGCTCGGTATTGACCACCAGTGATTATCGGTTGGAGTTCGACGGCACCAACTACTCGGCGCGCCGCTTGAGTGACAACCAGCCGATGACAGTGACTCAGAATCCGGCTGGTACCCTAAGTTTCCAAGATAGCGCTGGGCGTGATCAGGGTTTCCAAGTAGTCATAGGTTCACCGGCGCCTGCAAAGGACGATTTCTTTGTGCTGCAGCCGACGCGTATTGGCGCGTCGACCATGTCCACAGTTCTAGACCAGGCCGACCAATTGGCCTTCGCCGCGCCGATTCGCTCTGAGGCCAATCTGCAGAACCGCGGTAATGGCGTAATCACTCAGCCAACGCTGCAGACTACTGGCAGTGACATCAATCCGTCGGCCTTGGCAACAGCCTTTCCTGTTACGCCACCGGTTGCATTGACATACGATGCCGCTTCAAACAGTTTCGAGTTGCCAGCAGGTGCGACGTTGACGCGCGTTGACAGCAAGGGGCAGCCGATCATCCCCGCACCTACGCCACAATTCGAGCCTGGTCAGCAGAATAATTACCAACTGAGTATGCCTGGTGGCATTGTTATCAATATGAGTGTTAGCGGCCGTCCACAAGATGGTGATCGCTTCAACATTGCATTCAACTTGAACGGCGTCTCCGATAACCGCAACGCCTTGGCATTGGTGGGCCTGCAAAACAAACAAGTGGTGGGCGTGGATCCCAGTGTTACCGGTATCGCCACCGGCTCCAGCTTTACCGACAGCTATGGCGACCTGATCGAGCGTGTCGGCACGCTGACCGCCCAGGCTCGCCAGGATAACGACGCCACCGGGGCTATCCTCAAGCAAGCTCAGGACAACCGTGACTCACTCTCGGCGGTCAACCTGGACGAAGAGGCAGCCAATCTGATCAAGTTCGAGCAGTACTACAACGCTTCGGCTCAGGTTATTCAAGTTGCGCGCTCTTTGTTCGATACCCTGATTGGAGCATTCCGATAGGGGCATTCAGTTTGATGGTGCAGCTGCATCCAGCTCGATGCATAGCAAGATCGGGCAAACGAGTTAACGATCATTTCGTTCTGACCATCAGCAATGGCTAAATGGTAGAAATCCCCAAAGGGGTGCGGTACCGGTAGATCCCGGGCCGCCAGACAAGGCGAGGCAGTTATGCGTATTTCCACTCTCCAGGCGTTCAACAACGGCGTTCAAGGCCTGCAGCGCAACTACGCCAATGCCATTCGCACTCAGGAACAGATCAGCACCGGCAATCGAATCCTCACTCCGGCCGATGACCCGGTGGCATCGGTGCGCCTGCTGCAACTCGAGCAGCAGCAGAATGTACTGACACAGTACAAGGACAATCTGACGGCCGCGCAGAACAGCCTGACTCAGGAAGACGTAACGCTTAACTCGGTCAATACGGTATTACAGCGGGTGCAAGAGCTCGCCGTACGTGCTGGCGGTGGCTCGCTTAGTGCCGACGACCGCAAGTCGATTGCTGCAGAGTTGCGCGAGCGCGAGGATGAGCTTCTAGGGCTAATGAACAGCAAGAATGCCCGTGGTGAGTACCTGTTTTCAGGCTTCCAAGGCAAGTCGGAACCGTTCGTTCGCAATGCGGATGGCAGTTATAGCTATGAGGGTGATGAGGGGCAGCGCAAGGTCGAGATTGCAAGCTCCCTCAGCGTTCCCATTAGCGATAACGGCAAGAAGGTTTTCCAGAACATCATCAATGCAGGCCGCCTGCAGGCCGCGGTGCCAACTACAGTTGGTACGCCGCCCGTGCCATACACAACGCCTGCAGGGTCAACCCTCAGGACATCGACCCCTCTCGTTCAGGATGAAGTTGCCTTCGCAGGTAACCCCAAGTTCCCTGACGCAGGGATAGATATCGTCTTCAGTGATACCGATCCCAATAGCTATAAAATCTACGATGCCCAAACCGGAGCCGAGTTAGGTGACGGTGCAGTGGACGGCCGTGCGGAGAGCACTGACAAGCTGGTTTTCCGAGGTGTTGTAGTCAACTTCAACGGCACACCAGTTGGCGGCGAGCGTATTCAGATCACCGCGGATCAAAATGCCCAGAAGCAAGGTGTGCTGGACTCCATTGCCAATTTGCGCAAGGCGTTGGAAGGCGAACCATCCACACCTGAGGGCAATTTCGTGGTTCGCGATGCAGTCGCGCAGGCCCTGACGAATTTGTCGAACGCCAGTATCAATGTGGACAGCGCACGCGGGGATATCGGTGCCAGATTGAACATCATTGATAGCGCAAAAGCCGATAACGATGACGTTACCTTGGTCAACAAGTCGACCCAGGCAGAGCTGCGCGAGCTTGACTATGCGGAGGCGATGCCGCGCTTGGCGTTCCAGACATTGATTCTCGAAGCGGCGCAGCAAAGCTACGTAAAAATCAGCGGCTTGAACCTGTTCAATAAGCTTTAACGCTTCCGCCTTGCGTTCGACTTGTGAGGCGTGCCAGCTCGGCGCACACGTCGCGGTGAGTTTTGCATGTGCTGATCAGGCTTTGCTTTTTTAGCCAAACGTTGTTGGGCTGGGAGTTTGCAGCCGCTGGCGTTTATCTCTGCCAGAGGTAATCGCTGATCATTGGTAGCCCTTCAGGCCTTCGCAATCCGGTCGATATCCTTTCTAGCAGGTGCAGTCAGCTACCCAATGCCTGCAGGCGGCACGAGTTGAAAAGGGCTTGCAAAAAAAATTAGCAGGGCCCTAAAGCTTCCACCGAATACGCCGATAAAGACTACGAATGCGAAGTAACTGGGTGCCTGAGCAAGGCGATGGCCCAAGCGCTCGCACCACCCGGCTACCTTTAGTACCCGCCCCTTGGAGGCATGCAATCATGGCACTTACTGTAAATACCAACATCGCGTCGCTGAACACCCAGCGTAACCTGCAGTCTTCGTCCAACTCCCTGGCAACCTCCATGCAGCGCCTGTCTACCGGTAGCCGCATCAATAGCGCCAAGGATGACGCAGCAGGCCTGCAAATCTCTAACCGCCTGACCAGCCAGATCAGCGGCCTGAACGTTGCGGTGCGTAACGCCAACGACGGCATCTCCCTGGCTCAGACCGCTGAAGGCGCTCTGCAGCAGTCCACCAACATCCTGCAGCGTATGCGTGATCTGTCCCTGCAGGCTGCCAACGGCAGTAACGACTCGGTTGACCGCTCCGCGCTGCAAAAAGAAGTTGGCGCGCTGCAAAACGAATTGAGTCGTATCGCCGAAACCACCACCTTCGGTGGTCGTAAGCTGCTGGACGGCTCGTTCGGCGCTACTGCCTTCCAGGTTGGTGCGAATTCGAACGAAACTATCGATGTGACAATTGGTAATGCCAGCTCTAACAAGATTGGTGCATTCACATCTGATAAGAGCGGCAGTGTTCTTGGTACCGCAGTACTCGGTGCTACGGCTACCAATTATCAGCCAAATGGTACAATGACCATCTCCGCCAATGGTAAAGAGTTCAAAGCTCAGGATATGGTTGTGACTGACACAGCCTCTGAAGTTGTGAAGAAAATCAATGCCGCAGGATCGCCAGTTAAGGCCTCTGCTCGTACTGATGCCGTGCTCACATTGTCTGGTAACGTAGGCACGTTCGATCTGAAAATTGAGCTATCTAAATCTGATAATACTAAAGTCGACTCCACTATTGACCTAAAAGGACTAACTAGTGCTGAGCAGGTTGTTAGTGCTGTCAATGCGAGTGGTGCCGGTATTAGTGCAAAAGTAAATGGCAACGGTACGCTTGAAATTAGTTCTGCAGACGGTGCTTCTATGAAGTTCACCGCAAGCGGCATGAGCAATGCAGCTACCCCTGCTGCACTTGTTGCTGCAGATATTAAGCTTCAGGCGCGATCAGCTGAAGACTCTGACGGTGATAATGCGGGCGATCTTTCCGCTGCTCAGGACATCGCTGCAGTTGCAACGGGTGCTATTGCAACAGGTGCCGTTAAACTGAGCTCATCTGCAGCTTATTCATTAACTGGCACTGCTGTAGCTAAGGTAACAGGAGAGTCTGCAGGCACATTGTCAAAAATTAGCGATGTTGATGTAAGTACTGCTTACGGTGCGCAGAATGCTATCGATGTGATCGACGCCGCCATCGCGTTTATCGACTCGCAGCGTTCGGATCTGGGTGCCGTACAGAACCGCTTCGACAATACCATCTCCAACCTGCAGAGCATTTCGGAGAACGCCGAAGCTGCCCGTAGCCGCATCAAGGATACTGACTTCGCTGCCGAAACCGCCACGCTGGCCAAAAACCAGGTGCTGCAGCAAGCCGGTACTGCGATCCTGGCCCAGGCCAAGCAGCTGCCGCAGTCTGTGCTCAGCCTCCTGCAGTAACGCGAGTCGTTACGGAGAAGTAAATAAAGGAGGGGCTAGCCCCTCCTTTATCCATTGATACGAGGTGAATCATGGATATCAACAAAGTCGCGGGCAATACGCTTGTGCAAGCCTCAGCTACGACCAGCCCTGGCAGTCAAAAGGCTTCCGGGGCATCTGCCGTTTCTGCGCAAGCTGCCGATCAGGATGGCCAGTCAACGGCTAGTCGATCCCAGGTTGATTCTGCTGTGGTGGAAATCCACTCTCAGATTCAGAACCTTCAACGGGATCTGAATTTTTCGGTGGATGATTCGACCGGTGACGTGGTAGTGAAAGTCATTGATGGCGAGTCAGGCAAAGTCGTGAGGCAGATACCTTCCAAAGAGGTACTTGAGCTGGCCGCCCGGCTGGAAGATGTGCGTAGTTTGATGTTCGAGGCTAAGGCTTAAGGCACGATTCTTGACTGTGGAAGCTAGTATCACGTAAGTAGCATATTTTTGACGGAGGCTATCATGGCTGGGATAACAGGTATCGGTGGAAGCGGAATTGATATAGACAAAACCGTGAAAACCCTGGTTGCGGCAGAGCGAAGCCCCAAGCAGACCCAGCTTGACAACCTCGAGAAAAAATCCACTACGACCATCACCTCCTTAGGTGCGGTGAAAAGCGCTCTTAGTGAATTTAAAAGTGCACTTGCACTGATCAACAGTCCAGCACTATTTCAGGCTCGAACTGCGACCTCTTCGAAACCTGATGTTTTGACTGCTACCGCTGGTTTGAAGGCTGGTGCAGGCAGTTACCAAGTTGAAGTCAAGAGCTTGGCGAGTAGCAGTAAAGTTGCGCTGGCCTCAATCGCCGATAGCGGTAACGCCACCTTCGGTAAGGGCTCTCTTACCATCAAGGTCGGAAATACCGCTTTGCCAGCTATCACGATCGATTCCAGCAACAATACGCTGACTGGCGTTCGTGATGCCATCAATAAAGCCGGTGCCGAGAAAGGCGTTTCCGCAACGATCGTCAACGATAGCTCCGGTGCACGCCTGGTGTTGAGCAGCACAACCACAGGTGCGGGCGAGGATATATCAGTCGTTGCCGCACCCGATGATGGGACTGGCAGCGTTAATCTTTCGAGGTTGGCTTTCACCGCTCCCGCTGTTGACGATCCCGACCCCGCTGTTGCTGCAGATGAGTCTGCTGCTCGGATAATCACCCGTGCCAAGAGTGCCGAGCTGACCGTTGATGGCCTTAAGGTCGTTAGCAAAAGCAATACTGTCGATTCCGCGATTGAAGGGTTGACTCTCAATTTAAAAACGGTGACGACAGCTGGTGCGCCAATTACAGTCGGTGTTGCCCAAGACAAGGGTGGCGTCAAGACGAGTATCCAAAATTTTGTCGATGCCTATAACAAGTTGATGGGGGTGATGAGTGCTGAAACCAAGGTCACTTCAGTAGGCGAGGGCAAGGCACCTTTAGCAGCAGGCTTGGTCGGTGATGCAATGGCTCGCGGGATTATTAGTGCTGTACGTGCCGAGTTGGTCAGTGCACCGGAAGGAAGTGGCGGGGTACGTTCACTTGCCGATCTGGGCATCACTACCCAAAAAGACGGGACGTTGGCGGTTGACAGCGCGAAGCTTGACAAGCAGTTGACTGACAATTTTGAGTCCATTTCTTCTCTTTTTACCGGTGATTCGGGGTTGGCTGCACGGTTGTCGAACAAGGTCGACCCATACGTGCAAACAGGAGGCGTGATCGAGCAGCGCGACAAGGCTTTACGGACAACCTTGACCAGTATCGATAAGCAGAAAGAGTCGCTCAATCTACGCATGCAGGCCCTGGAAACTCGCTTGTTCAAGCAGTTCAACGCCATGGACATGATGTATGCGCAATTGTCCAACACGGCTTCCAGCTTGGCCTCTTCTCTCGAAAATATGCCGTGGGCCTCTGGTAACAGCAAAAAATGATGGCTTAAGGCATCAAGGTTTTGCAGCGCTTACCGATACATTAGGTAAGTGGTTTGATGCCTGAGGAGGTGCCTCGTGAGATCTATGGCTGCAATGAAGCAATACCAGCGTGTGGACGTCCAAGCTCAAGTGACCGAAGCTAGCCCGCATCGTCTCATCCAAATGCTGATGCAGGGTGGGCTTGATCGGATCTACCAGGCGAGAGGCGCACTTGAGCGCGGGGCTTTCTCTGAAAAGGGCGAGCTGCTGGGCAAGGCAATCGCGATCATCGGTGGTCTGCGAGAAGCGCTGGATCGAGAGGTGGAGGGCGATTTGGTCGCAAACCTGGATAAGCTTTACGAGTACATGATCATGCGTTTGCTCGAGGGCAATCGCGTTAATGACCCGGCCAAATTGGATGAAGTCGCTAGCTTGCTTCGAGAAGTAAAGTCCGGCTGGGACGCTATCGCCTAACTTCCCGGAATAGTGATAGGGAATTTCTCAATGAACACATCCGTTCTGCGCCTACAGACTACTGGTACTGCCATGCGTGACGCTCTAGCCACCCAAGATTGGGCAGCTATCGGGGAGCTGGATTTGCAATGCAGGCAGGCTGTCGACGATGCCATGGTTGATGCCGCTGACGATGACGGTGTATTGCGTGAGCGAATGCAGGAGCTTTTGGATCTTTACAAGGAACTGGTCGGTGCTTGTAAGGCTGAGCGCGAGCGTCTGGCGCTCGAATTAATCCAATTGAACCAGTCCAAGCAGGGCGCAAAGATCTATCAGCTTTTTGGTTAAGGGCGTAGCTTGCTATTGCTATTTTCTGCATGCTCGGATTGATCTTTTTGCAAAATCCCTCCATTTAGTTCTGATTTAAAATTTTAACGCCATAAAATTGACTAAGCGCCAATAATTTACTTTACTGCTGGCTATATGCCGGCGCTAGAGCGCTTGGTGGCTTTCTCTCTTTGGGCCGAACAACTATGTGGCGTGAAACCAAGCTTCTGCTGATCGACGACAACCTCGAACGTCGTCGCGACCTTTCAGTAATTCTTAATTTCCTTGGTGAAGACCATCTCGCTTGCGGCAGCAGTGAGTGGCGTGACGTCGCGGAGCAGATCGACTCCAGCAGAAGCATCCTGGGCGTCCTGCTTGGCGAGGTGCAGCTCAAGGGCGGGGCGTTGGATCTGCTCAAGCAGTTTGCCGCTTGGGACGAAAACCTGCCGGTGCTGATGCTGCACGAGCATGCCACCACGGATTGGCCGGACGATTTTCGTCGGCGGGTGTTGGCGACTCTGGAAATGCCGCCCAGCTACAACAAACTCCTCGATTCTCTGCACCGTGCCCAGGTCTATCGCGAGATGTATGACCAGGCGCGTGAGCGTGGTCGGCAGCGCGAGCCCAATCTGTTTCGCAGCCTGGTAGGCACCAGCCGCGCCATTCAGCATGTCAGGCAGATGATGCAGCAGGTGGCTGATACCGAAGCCAGCGTGCTGATTTTGGGCGAGTCGGGCACCGGCAAGGAAGTGGTCGCGCGCAATCTGCACTATCACTCCAAGCGCCGCGAAGCGCCGTTCGTGCCGGTCAACTGTGGGGCCATCCCGGCTGAGTTGCTGGAGAGTGAGCTGTTCGGGCATGAGAAGGGCGCTTTTACCGGCGCAATTACCAGCCGGGCCGGGCGTTTCGAGCTGGCCAACGGCGGCACGCTGTTCCTCGACGAGATTGGCGACATGCCGTTGCCCATGCAGGTCAAGCTGCTGCGGGTTCTGCAGGAGCGCACATTTGAGCGCGTGGGCAGCAACAAGACCCAGAACGCCGACGTGCGCATCATCGCCGCGACCCACAAGAACCTCGAGAGCATGATCGAGAGCGGCAGCTTCCGTGAGGATCTGTACTACCGCCTCAACGTATTCCCCATCGAGATGGCGCCGCTGCGTGAGCGTATCGAAGATATCCCGCTGCTGATGAACGAGCTGATCTCGCGCATGGAGCACGAGAAGCGTGGCTCCATCCGCTTCAACTCGGCCGCCATCATGTCGCTCTGTCGCCATGACTGGGCGGGCAACGTTCGTGAGTTGGCCAACCTGGTCGAGCGCATGGCGATCATGCATCCCTACGGCGTGATTGGTGTGGGCGAGCTACCGAAGAAATTCCGTCATGTCGATGATGAAGACGAGCAACTGGCGGCTAGCCTGCGTGATGAGCTGGACGAGCGTGCGGTACTGACCTCGTCGGCGCCATCCGTGTTGTCGGCGGCGATGCTGCCGGCCGAGGGGCTGGACCTCAAGGATTATCTTGGCAATCTCGAGCAGGGACTCATTCAACAGGCCCTTGATGATGCCGGTGGTGTCGTTGCTCGCGCTGCTGAGCGGTTGCGCATCCGCCGTACCACGCTGGTCGAGAAGATGCGCAAGTACGGCATGAGCCGTCGCGAAGACGAGATGGGCGACGACTGACTCGCCTGTCCTAAATCTTTCAGGGTGGGCTACAGCCCACCTGTTCCCTCAGAGCATTAACGCTCTTGCAGTCAGTCAATTGACGGTCTGCTGCCCATTAAATCCTTATGCTATTGAAAATAAAGAGTTTTATTTTCAGGCATGAGTATTGCTATCTCCTTGGCAAATGACCGCCTTCTGACGGCTCGCCACGCGAGAGAGTGCAATGAAACCAAGCCCGCAACGTCATGTTTCCCTGGATACCTCATCGCCGGTAGGTGCGGAGCGTGGGGAGCTGGAGCAGTCGCTGGCCTTGTTCGAGCAGATGTCGAGCCGGCTAGGTAGCTCGTACAGCCTCTTGGAAAATCGCGTCAATGAACTGACTGGCCAGCTTGCCCAAGTCACTGAGCAGCGTGTGCAGGAGCTCAACGAAAAGGAGCGCCTGGCCAATCGCCTGCAAAGCCTCTTGGATTTGTTGCCGGGCGGCGTGGTGGTCATCGATGGCCATGGCGTTGTTCGCGAAGCCAACCCGGTAGCGCGGCACATGCTGGGTGAGCCATTGCTTGGGCGGCTCTGGCGGGACGTGATCGCCCAGCGTTTCGCCCCCCGGCATGATGATGGTCACGAAATTTCCCTGGCCGATGGCCGGCGTCTGTCGATTTCCACCCGCTCGCTGCAGGGCGAGCCAGGCCAGTTGGTATTACTGACCGATCTGACGGAAACCCGTCGCTTGCAGGATCAGCTGTCGCGGCACGAGCGGCTGAGCGCCATGGGGCGTATGGTTGCCTCTCTGGCGCATCAGGTGCGCACGCCGTTGTCGGCGGCGCTGCTGTATGCCAGTCACCTGACCGAGCAGGTGCTGCCGGCCGAGCAGCAGCAGCGCTTTGCCGGACGCTTGAAAGAACGGCTGCATGAACTCGAACACCAGGTGCGCGACATGCTGGTGTTCGCCCGCGGCGAGCTGCCACTCGCGGACCGACTCGATCCCGCTCGATTGTTCGAGGCGCTCAGGCAGGCCGGCGAGTCGGTGGTGCAGGGCATCGACGTTCGCTGGCAGTGCGATGCCCGGGGTGGCGAGCTGCTCTGCAACCGCGACACGCTGGTGGGTGCCCTGCTGAACCTGGTCGAGAACTCGATCCAGGCAGCGGGGCAGCGCGTGCGCCTCAAGGTGCATGCCTACCGGCGCGGCTCCACATTGCGTCTGTGTATCAGTGATGACGGCCCCGGTATCGATGCGCTGACGCTGGCGCGCCTGGGCGAACCGTTCTTCACCACCAAGACCACCGGCACTGGCCTCGGGCTGGCAGTGGTCAAGGCAGTCGCTCGCGCTCATCAGGGCGAGCTGCAGCTGCGTTCGCGGCCAGGTCGCGGTACCTGCGCCTTATTGATTCTGCCGCTGATTACCCCAGCGCACCCCACGATTCAGGAGTGACCCATGGCTGCCAAAGTCCTGCTGGTTGAAGACGATCGCGCACTGCGCGAAGCCCTGGCCGACACCCTCGAGCTCGGTGGTCATGATTACCGGGCCGTCGACTGCGCTGAAGCGGCGCTGGTCGCCATCGCCCAGGAGCCGTTCGGACTGGTGATCAGTGATGTGAACATGCCGGGCATGGATGGTCATCAGCTACTCGGCGCCATCCGCGAACGCCAGCCACAGTTGCCTGTACTGCTGATGACTGCTTTCGGCGCTGTCGAGCGTGCCGTCGAGGCGATACGCCGTGGGGCGGTCGACTATCTGGTCAAGCCGTTCGAGCCCAAGACCCTGCTGTCGCTGGTGGCGCGCCATGCACTCGGGCGTGCCAGCGACTCGGAGCAGGACGGTCCGGTGGCCTGCGAGCCGGCCAGTCTGCAACTGCTCGAGTTGGCGGCACGGGTCGCCCGTAGCGATTCCACCGTGCTGATCAGCGGCGAGTCGGGGACCGGCAAGGAGGTATTGGCCCGTTATCTTCATCAGCAGTCGCAGCGCGCCAAGGGGCCTTTCATCGCCATCAACTGCGCGGCGATCCCGGACAATATGCTCGAAGCCACCCTGTTCGGTCACGAGAAGGGCGCCTTCACGGGGGCCGTCGCCAGCGCGCCGGGCAAATTCGAACTGGCCGAGGGCGGCACCATACTGCTCGATGAAATTTCCGAGATGCCGCTCGCCCTGCAGGCCAAACTGTTGCGTGTGCTGCAGGAGCGTGAGGTGGAGCGGGTCGGCGGCCGCAAGCCGATCAGCCTGGACATCCGCGTGCTGGCGACCAGCAACCGCGACCTGGCGGCCGAGGTGGCGGCGGGGCGTTTTCGTGAGGACCTGTTCTATCGCCTTTCGGTTTTCCCCCTGGCCTGGCGGCCGCTGCGTGAGCGTCCGGCGGATATCCTGCCGCTGGCCGAGCGGCTGCTGGCCAAATATGTGAAGAAGATGAACCTGGCACCGCTGCGCCTTTCCCCCCAGGCGGTCGCCTGCCTGACCCGCCATGCCTGGCCGGGCAACGTGCGCGAGCTGGACAACGCCATCCAGCGCGCGGTCATTCTCCAGCAGAACGGCGTTATCGAACCTCAGGATCTGTGCCTGACCGCGCCGATCGGTTTCGCTCAGCCGTCCCAGCCTCCGCTGGCGGTGGTGCCAGGCGTGGCGATGCCGGTAGTGCCGGACGCCAGCGTGGCGGATGGCGCCTTGGGTGAGGACCTGCGGCGCCGGGAGTACCAGGTGATCATCGATATCCTGCGCGCCGAGCGCGGGCGTCGCAAGGAGGCGGCCGAGCGCCTGGGCATCAGCCCGCGCACCCTGCGCTACAAGCTGGCGCAGATGCGCGATGCCGGGATGGATGTCGAGGCGTATCTCTACGCCAGCTGAGCTCGCGCAAGGCTTGAAATGTCGGGCCTGTACAGAAACGGCGCTCGAGCTTCGTGGGAACGGGCCATGCCCGTGATTTCGCGCGCATGGCGCGCTCCCACCGTGAATAGGCGCCGACAGTCCTCCCCGTACCACTACCGCTCTTCGGCATGCTATGGCCCGATGAGGTTTAGCGGGTAGGGCGGATTCAGGAGCGAAGCGAACAGTCCGCCAACCCATATCGATCCTGCCACAGCGGCAACGGCGTACTGCTTCGCGAGTACGCCCTACCGCGCTGGCACCCAGAGGCAGCTTTTCGGCAGGCATTAAAAAGCCCCGGATCAACCGAGGCTTCTGAATTTGGCTCCGCGACCTGGACTCGAACCAGGGACCCAATGATTAACAGTCATTTGCTCTACCGACTGAGCTATCGCGGAACAACGACGCGTATCCTACTGATTACGAAGGGGAAGTCAAGCATCTGCCGACTTCCCCCAGGCAACTTACAGAACGGCAGCGATGGCCTTGGTCACCACCGGCAGGTTACGGGTGTTCAGGGCCGCCACGCAGATGCGGCCGGTGCCCACGGCGTAGATGCCGAATTCGCTGCGCAGACGCTCGACCTGCTCGGTGGTCAGCCCCGAATAGGAGAACATGCCGCGCTGCTCGGCGACGAAGCCGAAGTCGCGCTTGGCGTTCAGGTCTGCCAGCTGCTCGACCATGGCCAGGCGCATGGTGCGGATGCGATCGCGCATTTCACCCAGCTCGGTTTCCCACATCACCCGCAGTTGCGGGTTGTTGAGCACGGCCGCGACCACGCTGGCACCATGGGTCGGCGGGTTGGAGTAGTTGGTGCGGATCACCCGCTTGACCTGGGACAGCACACGGCTGCCTTCGTCCTGGTCGCCGACCACGATGCTCAGGGCGCCGACGCGCTCGCCGTACAGCGAGAACGACTTGGAGAACGAGCTGGAGACGAAGAAGGTCAGGCCAGATTGGGCGAACAAACGTACCGCCGCGGCGTCTTCTTCAATACCGTCGCCAAAACCCTGGTAGGCGATGTCGAGGAAGGGTACATGCTCGCGTTCGCGCACGATTTCCAGCACCGCCTGCCAGTCTTCGGGGGTCAGGTCGACGCCGGTCGGGTTGTGGCAGCAGGCATGCAGCACGACGATGGAGCGCGCCGGCAGGTTCTTCAGGTCCTCGAGCAGGCCGCCACGGTTCACGCCGTTGCTGAAGGCGTCGTAGTAACGGTAGTTGCGCACCGGGAAACCGGCGGCTTCGAACAGGGCGCGATGGTTCTCCCAGCTCGGGTCGCTGATCGCCACGGTGGCGTCGGGCAGCAGGCGCTTGAGAAAGTCCGCGCCGGTCTTCAGCGCGCCGGTGCCGCCAATGGCCTGGGTGGTGATCACCCGTCCCTGCTGGATCAGCGGCGAGTCGTTGCCCAGCAGCAGCTTCTGCACGGCCTGGTCGTAGGCGGCGATGCCTTCGATCGGCAGGTAGCCACGGGGGGCGCGGGCAGCGGTGAGCGCCGCTTCCGCTTCGACCACGGCGCGCAGCAGCGGGATGCGACCTTCTTCGTTGGTGTAGACACCCACGCCAAGGTTGACCTTGTCAGGGCGTTTGTCGGCGTTGAATGCTTCGTTGAGGCCCAGGATGGGATCGCGCGGAGCCATTTCGACGGCGGAGAACAGACTCATGGGGGCGGCAGCTCTGTGGTGAGGTGAGTATCGAGCAACCCGGCAACTGGATTAGGGGTTGCGCAAGCGGGCCGTTAGTATAGCGGCCCATATTCGGTGTCGCGACAGCGTACATCAGGTATGACGCACGTGTTGTCGTGGCGTCACAGCCTTTGCAGAGGTATTTATGTCCGAGTTCCAACTGGTCACCCGTTTCGAGCCTGCCGGCGACCAGCCCGAGGCGATCCGGCAGATGATCGAGGGCCTTGAAGCCGGGCTTTCGCACCAGACGTTGCTCGGCGTGACGGGCTCCGGCAAGACCTTCAGCGTGGCCAACGTCATCGCCCAGGTGCAGCGTCCGACCCTGGTGCTGGCGCCGAACAAGACCCTGGCGGCGCAGCTGTATGGCGAGTTCAAGTCGTTCTTCCCGAACAACGCGGTGGAGTATTTCGTCTCCTACTACGACTACTACCAGCCCGAGGCCTACGTGCCGTCGTCGGATACCTTCATCGAGAAGGACGCCTCGATCAACGACCATATCGAGCAGATGCGCCTGTCGGCGACCAAGGCGCTGATCGAGCGCAAGGACGTCATCGTGGTCTGCACCGTGTCGTCGATCTACGGCCTGGGCAGCCCCGAGGAGTACCTGAAGATGGTGCTGCACCTCGACCGTGGCGACAAGATGGATCAGCGCGCGCTGCTGCGCCGCCTGGCCGAGCTGCAATACACCCGCAACGACATGGATTTCGCCCGGGCGACCTTCCGGGTGCGTGGCGACGTGATCGACATCTTCCCGGCCGAATCGGACCTGGAAGCGATCCGCGTCGAGCTGTTCGACGACGAGGTGGAGAACATCAGCGCCTTCGATCCGCTGACCGGCGAGGTGCTGCAACGCCTGCCGCGCTTCACCTTCTACCCCAAGAGCCACTACGTGACGCCCCGCGACACGCTGCTCGAGGCGGTGGAGAAGATCAAGGTCGAGCTCAAGGATCGCCTCGACTACCTGCGCGGCGCCAACAAGCTGGTCGAGGCCCAGCGCCTGGAGCAGCGCACCCGTTTCGACCTGGAGATGATTCTCGAGCTGGGCTACTGCAACGGCATCGAGAACTACTCGCGCTACCTGTCCGGCCGCCCGTCGGGGGCGCCGCCACCCACGCTGTACGATTACCTGCCGGCCGAAGCGCTGCTGGTGATCGACGAGTCCCACGTCAGCGTGCCCCAGGTCGGCGCCATGTACAAAGGCGACCGTTCGCGCAAGGAAACCCTGGTCGAGTACGGCTTCCGCCTGCCCTCGGCGCTGGACAACCGCCCCATGCGCTTCGAGGAGTGGGAAGCCGCGTGCCCGCAGACCATCTTCGTTTCCGCCACGCCGGGGCCCTACGAGGCCGACCACGCCGGGCGGGTGATCGAGCAGGTGGTGCGCCCCACCGGCCTGGTCGACCCGGAAGTGGAAGTGCGCCCGGCGCGCACCCAGGTCGACGACCTGCTGTCGGAGATCAACAAGCGCGTGGCCGCCGAGCAGCGCGTGCTGGTCACCACCCTGACCAAGCGCATGGCCGAGGACCTGACCGATTACCTGGCCGATCATGGCGTCAAGGTGCGCTACCTGCACTCGGATATCGATACGGTCGAGCGGGTGGAGATCATCCGCGACCTGCGCATCGGCACCTTCGACGTGCTGGTCGGCATCAACCTGCTGCGCGAGGGCCTGGACATGCCGGAGGTCGCCCTGGTGGCGATTCTCGACGCCGACAAGGAAGGCTTCCTGCGCAGCGAGCGCTCGCTGATCCAGACCATCGGCCGCGCCGCCCGTAACCTCAACGGCCGGGCGATTCTCTACGCCGACAACATGACCGGTTCCATGGAGCGCGCCATCGGCGAGACCGAGCGGCGCCGGCAGAAGCAACTGGCCTTCAACGAGGCCAACGGCATCGTGCCCAAGGGCGTGGTCAAGGACATCAAGGACATTCTCGAAGGTGCGGTGGTGCCGGGTGCGCGCAGCAAGAAGCGCAAAGGCATGGCCAAGGCCGCCGAGGACAATGCGCGCTACGAAGCGGAGCTGCGCTCGCCGGCGGAGATCACCAAGCGTATCCGCCAGCTGGAGGACAAGATGTTCGAATTGGCCCGCGACCTGGAATTCGAGGCGGCGGCGCAGATGCGCGACGAAATCCAGAAGCTGCGTGAACGGCTACTCGCGGTATGAGTGCGGCAGCTCACCCAAGGGTCTACCTGGCCGGCTTCGACGTGTTCAGGAGCGATGCCGTGGAGCGGGGCGAGTACCTCAAGCGTCTGTGTCGCGAGCAGGGGCTCGAGGGGCTCTATCCGTTCGATAACGAAGTGCCCGGGGGCCTGGCGCCCGCCGAGCAGGCGGCGCAGATCTGCCGGCTCAACCTGGCGATGATCCGTGATGCCGACGCCGTGCTGGCCAACCTCAATCCCTTTCGCGGCTCGGAGCCGGATTCCGGTACCGCATTCGAGGTCGGCGCGGCGGTGGCCCTGGGCAAGCCGGTGTGGGCGTACTTCCAGCCGAAGGGCAGCATGCGCCAGTGGTTGCCCGGTGACGCAGCGGGCCGTGATGCCGATGGCTACTTCATCGAGGATTTCGGCCTGCCGCGCAACCTGATGCTCGCCTGCTCCTGGGCAGGCTGCAGCGCCAGTGTGGAGGAGGGCGCCGCGGCGCTGGGTCGCTATCTGCGTGGCGCTTCGGGCATCTGACCCGGCGGCCCGCCATGGTGCCACACTCGCCAGCGGCCGGCGCCCAGCTTCGCTGGAGCCAGCCGGGGCTGGCCTGTTAATATTCGTTCCCTTCGCTTTCTCGCGTCATCCATGGCGCCTGCGCCGACCGCTCATGCGGTCTGGGTGCGGGGCCAGCCCATGCCATTTTCAGTCTTACCTGCTCGGGACTTTCCATGACCACCGTTCGTACCCGCATCGCTCCGTCGCCCACCGGCGATCCTCACGTCGGCACCGCCTACATCGCCCTGTTCAACCTGTGCTTCGCCAGGCAGCACGGCGGCGAGTTCATCCTGCGCATCGAGGATACCGATCAGGTCCGTTCGACCCGCGAGTCCGAGCAGCAGATCTATGATGCCCTGCGCTGGCTGGGCATCGAGTGGAACGAAGGCCCGGACGTCGGCGGCCCCTATGGCCCGTACCGGCAGAGCGAGCGTGGCGAGATCTACCGCAAGTACGCCCTGGAACTGGTCGAGAAAGGCCATGCCTTCTACTGCTTCTGCACCCCGGAAGAGCTCGACCAGATGCGTGCCGAGCAGATGGCCCGTGGCGAGACGCCGCGCTACGACGGCCGCGGCCTGCTGCTCTCCAACGAGGAAGTGCAGCGCCGCCTGGCAGCGGGCGAGCCCCACGTGATCCGCATGAAGGTGCCGAGCGAGGGCGTCTGCGTGGTGCCGGACATGCTGCGCGGCGACGTGGAGATCCCCTGGGATCGCATGGACATGCAGGTGCTGATGAAGACCGATGGCCTGCCGACCTACTTCCTGGCCAACGTGGTCGACGACCACCTGATGAAGATCACCCACGTGTTGCGCGGCGAGGAGTGGCTGCCGTCGGCGCCCAAGCTGATCCTGCTGTACGAATACTTCGGCTGGGAAAAGCCGCAGCTGTGCTACATGCCGCTGCTGCGTAACCCGGACAAGAGCAAGCTGTCCAAACGCAAGAACCCGACCTCGATCACCTTCTACGAGCGCATGGGCTTCCTGCCCCAGGCGATGCTCAACTACCTGGGCCGCATGGGCTGGTCGATGCCGGACGAGCGCGAGAAATTCACCCTCGACGAGATGATCGCCAATTTCGACGTACAGCGCGTCTCCCTCGGCGGGCCGATCTTCGATCTGGAGAAGCTGTCCTGGCTCAACGGCCAGTGGATGCGCGACCTGAGCGTCGAAGAGTTCGCCGCTGGCGTGCAGAAGTGGGCCTTCAACAGCGACTACCTGATGAAGATCGCGCCCCACGTGCAGGGCAGGGTGGAAACCTTCAGCCAGATCGCGCCACTGGCCAGCTTCTTCTTCGCAGGCGGTGTGCAGCCGGACAAAGCACTGTTCGCCCACAAGAAGCTGTCGGACGATCAGGTACGCCAACTCATGCAGTTGGTTCTATGGAAGCTCGAAGCGCTGCGCCAGTGGGAAAAGGAGCGCATCACCGGGTGCATCCAGGCGGTGGTCGAGCATCTGGAGCTGAAACTGCGTGATGCCATGCCACTGATGTTCGCCGCCGTCACCGGCCAGGCCAGTTCGGTATCGGTGCTCGACGCCATGGAGATTCTCGGCCCGGACCTTACCCGTTTCCGCCTGCGCCAGGCCATCGAGCTGCTCGGTGGCGTGTCGAAGAAGGAGAACAAGGAGTGGGAAAAACTGCTGGCCAGCATCGGCTGATTTTCGGCCGCCGGTCGCCGTGGGCGGCCGGCAGCCAGCGGTTTGCGGTAAGTGTTTGTTATGTCAGCGAAAAAAAATGCACCACCGGCTAAAATTTTGTTGACAGGGTGCAGGGGCGCACTTAACATGCGCCCCGTCCTCGAGATGGGGCTATAGCTCAGCTGGGAGAGCGCTTGCATGGCATGCAAGAGGTCGACGGTTCGATCCCGTCTAGCTCCACCAATCTCGGATGCCACAACCGGTTCTAAGGAGCGGGTTGAGTTGTAAAGAAGGGCATTTGCGTCCCCTTCGTCTAGTGGCCTAGGACACCGCCCTTTCACGGCGGTAACAGGGGTTCGAGTCCCCTAGGGGACGCCATTATTTCCAGCTGCAGTGCTTAGGCATTGCAGCCAGACCGCAAGGTTCTGGGGCTATAGCTCAGCTGGGAGAGCGCTTGCATGGCATGCAAGAGGTCGACGGTTCGATCCCGTCTAGCTCCACCAATCCACGACAAGGCCAGCCGAGTGCTGGCCTTGTTCTTCGAAGGTTTCGTCCCCTTCGTCTAGTGGCCTAGGACACCGCCCTTTCACGGCGGTAACAGGGGTTCGAGTCCCCTAGGGGACGCCATTTTTGCCCGCTCTGCGGGATTTTTAAGGGTCACTTCTCACGAAGTGGCCCTTTTGTTTTTGCGCGCCCGAAAAGTGCTGGCCGCTTTGTTGATGCAGACCTTGCGTTGCGCAAGGCTTAGCCCCTAAGGTCAGGCTCGTTCCGTCGACAAGGGAAGCCACCCCATGAAGCTGACTCACACCATTGCAGCGCTGCGCGCGCTGGGGCGTCTGCCATGAACTGGGATCGCCCTGATCCATTCACCATCGACCTGCTGGTCGGCAGCGAGGATATCGACGGCCTCGGCCACGCCAACAACGCCGTCTACGTGACCTGGTTGGAACGCTGCGCCTGGCGGCATTCGCAATCGCTGGGGCTGGACCTAATCGAGTATCGGCGTCTGGATCGGGCCATGGCGGTGGTGCGCCACGAGATCGACTACCTGAGCAGTGCCTACGAAGGCCAGGCGTTGCAGATGGGCACCTGGATCGTCGCATCCGATCAGCGTTTGAAGATGGATCGCTGCTTTCAGCTGATACGTCCCCAGGATGGCGCCACCCTGCTGCGTGCCCGTACCACCTTCGTGTGCATCGAGCTGTCCAGCGGACGGCCCAAGCGCATGCCGGCCGAGTTCGTCGAGGGCTATGGCAGGGCATTGCTGCCCGCCTGAGTGGTCACTGCTGCGGCGCCAGAAACAGCTTCTGTTCCTCGTAGACCGCCTGGTAGCGCCTGACCTCGCCGGGTTGCAGCAGTATCGACTGGCTGCTTAGCAGGTCGATCTCGGCGCAGAAGCCTTCCCGTGAAGGGGTCAGCACAACGGTTCTTTCGCCGCTGGGCACGTCCAGCGTAACGCTTTCGCCGGCCGGTAGGGCCACCACCAATTGCTCGTCGATGCGCACCTGCAGATCGCAGGCGTTGGGGGCATTGCGGTCACGGCTGACGATCAGTTTGGCAGCCGCTGCCGGATCCAGTGGCACGCCCACGGAGATCGGCGTGACGGCCAGGGCGCTGGTGGCGGCCAGCAGCAGGGCGAGCGGGGCACCGCGCAACAAGAGTGGGCTCATGGTGATTCCAATCGGTAGTCGTCACTGCAATGGACTGCCTGGGGCGGCAGGTGTTCAGCCGCCACGCCGCTGGGCTGATGCGCGTCTCGCCGCTACACTACGCGCCGTTTTCCGGCCGATTCCGCCGGGTTCCCCAGATAGTTCGAGAGTATTGCCATGCAGATCGCCCTGGCGCCCATGGAGGGGCTGGTCGATGAAATTCTCCGCGATGTGCTGACCCGGGTCGGCGGCATCGACTGGTGCGTGACCGAGTTCATCCGCGTCACCGATCGTGTGCTGCCCCGGTCGACCTACCGCAAGCTGGCGCCCGAGCTGTTCAGCGGCGCCCGTACGGCTGCCGGCACGCCGCTGCGCGTGCAACTGCTCGGCTCCGACCCCAAGTGCCTGGGCGACAACGCCGCCTATGCCTGCGTGCTCGGCGCGCCGGTGATCGACCTGAATTTCGGCTGCCCGGCCAAGACGGTGAACAAGTCCCGCGGCGGCGCGGTACTGCTCCAGGAACCGGAGTTGCTGCACGCCATCGTGCGCGAAGTGCGTCGCAGCGTGCCGGCGGCCATTCCCGTTACCGCCAAGATGCGCCTGGGCTTCGATCACAAGGACCTGGCCCTCGATTGCGCCCGGGCGCTGGCCGAAGGCGGCGCCGCGCAGATCGTCGTGCACGCACGCACCAAGGTCGAGGGCTACAAGCCGCCAGCGCACTGGGAGTGGGTGGCGCGGGTGCAGGAAGTGGTCAGCGTGCCGGTGTATGCCAACGGCGATATCTGGTCCGTCGAGGACTGGCGGCGCTGCCGCGAGGTGAGCGGTGCCGAGCATTTCATGCTCGGCCGTGGCGTGGTGGCGCGGCCCGACCTGGCCCGGCAGATCGCCGCGGCAGAGGCGGGGCGAGACGCTGGCGTGATGACCTGGGCAGAGTTGCAGCCGCTGCTGGCCGAATTCTGGCTGCAGGCGCGGCGCAAGATCTCGCCGCGCTACGCCCCTGGCCGGCTCAAGCAGTGGCTGGCGATGCTCACGCGCAGCTACCCGGAGGCGGTCGAGTTGTTCGCCCTGGTGCGGCGGGAAACCACCTGCGAGGTCATCGACGCGCTGCTGGGCGTAAGCATCGCGCCGGCGCAGGTGAGTGCTCTGCAAGCGCTCGAAGCCAACGACGAGGCGCTCAGCGCCCTCCGCTGACGTCCAGCAACGAGCCGGTGGTGTAGCTGGCCTGATCGCTGGCCAGCCACAGAATCGCCTCGGCCACCTCGCTGGCGCGCCCGCCACGGCCCAGCGGCACGCTGGCCGCGACGCGCGCCACCCGTTGCGGCTCGCCGCCGCTGGCGTGGATCTCGGTGTCGATCACCCCGGGGCGCACGGCATTGACGCGAATGCCATCGGCGGCGAGTTCCTTGGCCAGTCCCACCGTCATGCTGTCGATCGCGCCCTTGGCCGCTGCATAGTCGATGTACTCCTCCGGCGCGCCGAGGCGCGCGGCAATCGACGACAGATTGATGATCGCGCCGCCATGCCCGCCCTGGCGGGTGGACATGCGTACGATCGCCTCGCGGCTGCACAGGAAGCTGCCGTACACGTTGGTGGCGAACACCCGTTGCCAGCGCTCCAGGCTCATCCGTTCCAGGCGCATCTGCTGCTCCAGCATGCCGGCGTTGTTGACCAGCACGTCCAGGCGCCCCAGATGGGAGTCGATCTCGGCGAACAGCCGGCGCACCTGAGCGTCGTCCGCCACGTCGGCCTGCAGTGCCAGCGCCTGGCCGCCCAGGGCTGTGATCGCCTCGACGAGCGCCTCGGCGGCGTCACGCTGGCGCTGGTAGTTGACCACCACGCGGTAGCCCTGCTGCGCCGCCAGCCTGGCCGTGGCCGCGCCGATGCCGCGACTGGCACCGGTGACCAGCATCACCTTGCTCATCGAAAAAATCTCCTTTTCGGGGCCCTTGAAATTTTTTCGGCCATCCACATTTTTCTCACCGTGGGATGCCGAAGACGGGTCCCGCACCTTATCACTCGCTGACTATTCAGGAGATCTACCATGAGCACTGCATTTTCCATGACCCCGCTGTTCCGTCAGTCCATTGGCTTCGACCGTTTCAACGACCTGTTCGAATCGGCGATGCGCAACGAGACGAGCAGCAGCTACCCGCCCTACAACGTCGAGAAGCATGCCGACGACCAGTACCGGATCGTCATCGCTGCCGCTGGATTCCAGGATGAAGATCTGGATCTGCAGGTCGAGCGCGGCGTGCTGACCGTGACCGGCGGCAAGCGTGCGGGCAATGGCAACGGTGACAATGTCACCTACCTGTATCAGGGCATCGCTCAGCGTTCGTTCAAGCTGTCGTTCCGCCTGGCCGATCATATCGAGGTCAAGAGCGCCAGCCTGGTGAACGGCCTGCTCAACATCGAGCTGGAGCGCCATGTGCCGGAAGAGGCCAAGGCCAAGCGCATCCCGATCGGGTCGGCACGTCCGGCACTGGAGAACTGATCTCCAGCACCGGTACACCGGAAAAGGCGCCCCTGTGGCGCCTTTTCCATTTCAGTGCGGCAGGCGCTGGTGGCCGGGGGCGAGCAGGGCGCGGAAGGCCGGCAGCGGTTGCGGGCGGCTGAACAGGTAGCCCTGGTAGCAGTTGCAGCCCTGGCTTTGCAGGAAGTCCAGCTGGCTCTGCTGTTCCACGCCTTCGGCGATCACCTCCAGGCCCAGACTGAGGCCGAGGGCTACCACGGCGCGGATGATTTCCGCATCGCTCGGGTTGCTGGTGGCATCGCGCACGAACGACTGGTCGATCTTCAGCACGTCCACCGGCAGGCGCTTAAGGTAGGTGAGCGACGAGTAGCCGGTGCCGAAATCGTCCATGGCGAAACTGACGCCCAGCTTGCGCAGGCGGTTCATCTTGCTGATGGTGTCGTCGATATCCTCGATGACGATGCCTTCGGTGATTTCCAGCTTGAGCATGCCCTGGGGCAGCCTGTTCTGGCGCAGGCAATGCTCGACGCGCTCGACGAAATCGCCCTGGCGGAACTGCCGCGTGCTGATGTTCACGCACAGGCTGAAGCGCTCGTCGATCAGGCCGTCCTCCAGCAGCCGCGCGCAGGCGTGGCAGGCCTCGACCATCACCCAGGCGCCGACCTCGAGGATCAGGCCGCTTTCCTCCAGCACGTGGATGAACAGCGCCGGTGACTGTTCGCCGAGAGTCGGGTGGGCCCAGCGCAACAGTGCTTCGGCGCCGATGATCTGGTCCGTTCGGGCATCCACCTGGGCCTGGAAATACAACTCGAATTCGCCGCGGCTCAGGGCCGTGCGCAGCTCGTTCTCCAGGCGCAGGCGCTCGCTGGCGGCGTGCTGCATGGAGCTGTGGAACAGCTGAATGGCGTTGCGGCCCGAATCCTTGGCGCGGTACAGGGCGATGTCGGCGCGCTTGAGCAGGTCGGCCGGCGTCTGGCCGTGGTCGGGGATCAGCGCGATGCCGATGCTCGGGGTGACCTGCAGGCGATGGCCTTCGAGCAGCATGGGTTCGCTGAGCAGGGTGCGCAGCTTTTCGGCGGCCTGGCCGGCGTGGCTGATGACGTCTTCCAGCGTACCCTCGATGCCGGTGAGCAGTACCACGAACTCGTCGCCGCCCAGGCGCGCCACGGTGTCCTCCTCGCGCACGCTGACTTCCAGGCGGGCGGTGATCAGCTTGAGCACCGCATCGCCGAACGGATGGCCGAGCGAGTCGTTGATGTGCTTGAAGTGATCGAGGTCGAGAAACAGCAGGGCGCCGCGCAGCGCATGGCGCTGCAGCAGGGCGATCTGCTGGGTCAGGCGATCCATCAGCAGGGCGCGATTGGGCAGGCTGGTCAGCGGGTCGTGGTAGGCCAGGTGCTGGATCTGCTGCTGGGCGGCCTTGAGTTCGCTGATGTCGCGGGCGGTGACCAGCAGGCACTGGGTGCCATCCAGCTCGATCGGTTCGAACGAGATTTCCACTTCCAGGTGCTTGCCGTGGCGGTCGCGACCGCTCATCTCGATGCGCTGGATATGGCCTTGCTCGCGCAGGGTGGCGAGCAGGCGCTGGCGTTGGTGATCGTCGGGCCAGATGCCCACTTCGGTCGAGGTGCGGCCGATGACTTCCTCGGCGCTGTAGCCGGTGAGGCGGGTGAACCCGTCGTTGATCTCGATGTAGCGACCGGTGTCGCGGGTGGTGATGGTGATGGCGTCCGGACTGGAGTGAAAGGCCTTGGAGAATTTTTCCTGGCTGGCCTTGAGCGCCGACTCGGCGCGTTGCTGCTCGGTGATGTCGCGAAACTTGCTGAGCACGCAGGGCTGGCCGGCCAGTTCCAGGCGCCGGCACGACACGATGCAGCTCATCAGGCGGCCTTGCGGGTCGTGCAGGTCGATGCGTTCGTCGGTCAGGTCGGTGCCACTGAGAATCTTGGCGCGCAGCGGCGAGTCCTCCGGCAGCACCTGCCAGGGCTCGAGCTTGAAGATATTGCGGCCGCTGACTTGCGCCGGCCGCCAGCCGAAGGCCTGGGTGAACGCCGGATTGATTTCCAGAATGCGGCCTTCCGGCAGGGTGGTGACGCAGATCGGGTCGGGGCTGGCCTGGAAGACCATGGCGAACTTGCGTTCCGAGGCTTGCAGACGTTGCTCGCGCAAGGTGCGTTCGCTGGTGTCGATCATGATGCCGGTCATGCGCACGGGCTGGCCCTGGGCATCGCGGTGCAGCTTGGCGGTGCTTTCCAGGTAATGGGTCTGGCCGTTGGCGTGTACCGTGCGGTAGGTCACCTGGGAGTCCTGGCCGTTGTCGGGCAGCAGGTCGCGATAGGCCTGGCGCAGGGCCTGAAGGTCCTGCGCGGGCACGTGGGCGAAGAAGTCCGGGAAGGGACCCTGGAAGGCCGCGTCCGGCAGGCCGTGAAGGACGGCGGCACGCGGTGAGGCGAACAGGGTGTCGCTGGGGATGTGCCAGTCCCAGGTGCCCAGATCGGCCGATTCGAGCGCCATGCGCAGGCGCTCCTGGCTGTCGGCCAGGGCCTGTTCCTGGGCGCGCTGGCGGGTGATGTCGCGCACCACGCCGAACATCCGGTTCTGGCCGCCAGCGCCGGCCTGCAGGCTGCCGGTGATCTCGATCCAGCGCAGGCTGCCGTCCGGCCAGCGAATGCGATGGCGAATCGGCTCGGCCGTGGGCGAGCCATCGATCACCGCCTGGAACATACGCAGCACTTCGCCGCGCTCCTCCTCGGGAATCAGCCCGATATAGTCGACGGGGGCGCTGAGCGGGCGGGTCGGGTCGAGACCGAATACCTTCTGGGCGCCGCGGGACCAGCTGACCTCGCCGGTGTCGACGTTCCAGAACCAGGCGCCGAGTCCGGCACCATTGAGGGCGGCCAGCAGGTGTTGGCTGTCGCGCCAGGTCTTTTCGAACTCGGCTGGGTCGAGCACCGGTACATGGGGCAACGGTGGGCGTTTGTCGTTGGAATTGCCCATGACCCTTCCTCTACAAAAGCCCGGCGAGGCGGGAAACCGGGCTATTGGTGCTTGTGCTGCGTGAATGCCGGCAGATGGCCGGCATGGTTGTCACGTTAGCTGCTGCCCCGGCGCTAAAGCAAGACTGTCGCGATGACTGTCGAGCAGTTGCATGAAGGCCCTGGCGGCGTTCGACAGGGTGCGCTCGGTATGCACGATATAACCGAGCTGACGCGACAGCTGGATGCCGGGCAAGGGCAGGCGGGCCACCTGTTCATCGAGCATGGTGCGCGGCAGCACGCTCCAGGCCAGGCCGATGGAGACCATCATCTTGATGGTCTCCAGGTAGTTGGTGCTCATGGCGATGTTGGGCGTCAGATCCTCGGCCTCGAACAGGCGCTGCACGATGTGGTGGGTGAAGGTGTTGCCGCCGGGAAACACCGCCGGGTGCAGGGCTACGTCGGCGAGGGTCACGCCCGTGCCCTGGGCCAATGGATGTTCAGGCGCGGTGACGAAATCCAGCGGGTCGTCCCACACCGGCACGGCGCGGACCGGATCGCGGGTGTCCGGCGCCAGGGTGATCACCGCCAGCTCGGCGCGGCCATGGAACACTTCGTCGTAGGCCACCTCGGAGTCGAGGAACTGGATATCCAGCGCCACCTGCGGGTGGGCGCGGGTAAAGGCGCGCAGCAACGGCGGCAGGCGGTGCAGGCCGATATGGTGGCTGGTGGCGAGGGTCAGCCGCCCGGTGATCTCGCCATTGAGGTTGGTCAGCGCCCGACGGGTGTCCTCCAGCACGTTGAGAATCTGGTAGGCGCGTGGCAACAGGGCGCGGCCGGCCTCGGTCAGGCTGACCTCACGGCCGAGGCGGTCGAACAGGCGCACGCGCAATTGCTGCTCGAGGCTGGCGATGCGTTTGCTCACCGCCGGCTGGGTCAGGTGCAGGCGAATGGCGGCTTCGGAGAAGCTGCCGAGTTCGGCGATGGCGATAAAGGCATTGAGGGTGGCGAGATCCATGGGCATTTCCGATGGTAGTGCAGGGCGGTAAACCTCGATGCTATAGCAATTCCGATCGGGAATCTTCTGGATGAAAAATATGAATTTGAGTTATTCGCCAGCCGCGCATAGCATTCTCCCCATAAGCCAAGGGGCTATTGCCCTGGCATAGAACGGGCGCCTTTAAAAACGTGTTCGAGGCAGTCAGCGCAAGGCGAAAACAGGCGAAAAAGCGGAGTTTACGAGTTGTAAATGAGCATTTTGATTGGACTCGCATCCGAGCCTGTTTTCAACGCGGCGATGACAACGTAGATAGTTTTTAGAGGTGCCCGAAGACCGATGAGGAACAGGCTGATGGCAGGCAAAACGCTCTACGACAAGTTGTGGGAAATGCACGAAGTGAAGCGCCGCGACGATGGCTCGTCGCTGATCTACATCGACCGCCATATCCTTCACGAAGTGACGTCGCCCCAGGCCTTCGAAGGCCTGCGCCTGGCCGGACGCAAGCCATGGCGCATCGACGCCAACATCGCCACGCCGGACCACAACGTGCCGACCACCCGCGCCGAGCGCCTTGGTGGCCTCGACGCCATCGCCGATGAAGTGTCGCGCATCCAGGTCAAGACCCTGGACGAGAACTGCGACGACTTCGGCATCCTCGAATTCAAGATGAACGACGTGCGCCAGGGCATCGTCCACGTGGTCGGCCCGGAGCAGGGCGCCACCCTGCCGGGCATGACCGTGGTCTGCGGCGACTCGCACACCTCCACCCATGGCGCCTTCGGTGCGCTGGCCCATGGCATCGGCACCTCCGAGGTCGAGCACGTGCTCGCCACCCAGTGCCTGGTCGCCAAGAAGATGAAGAACATGCAGGTGCGCGTCGAGGGCAAGTTGCCGTTCGGCGTCACCGCCAAGGACATCGTGCTCGCCGTGATCGGCAGGATCGGTACCGCCGGCGGCAATGGTCATGCCCTGGAATTCGCCGGCAGCGCGATCCGCGAGCTGTCCCTGGAAGGGCGCATGACCATCTGCAACATGTCCATCGAAGCCGGTGCCCGTGTCGGCCTGGTGGCGGTGGACGAGAAGACCATCGCCTACGTCAAGGACCGCCCGTTCGCGCCCAAGGGCGAGCATTGGGAGCAGGCCGTGGCGGTCTGGCGCGACCTGGTGTCCGACGCCGATGCGCACTTCGACACCGTGGTCGAGCTGCGTGCTGAAGACATCAAGCCGCAGGTCAGCTGGGGTACCTCGCCCGAGATGGTCCTTGCCGTCGACCAGAACGTGCCGGATCCGGCTCGGGAAAGCGACCCGGTCAAGAAGGATTCGATCACCCGCGCCCTCAAGTACATGGGCCTGGCGGCCAACCAGCCGATCACCGCCATTCAGCTCGACCGCGTGTTCATCGGCTCGTGCACCAACTCGCGTATCGAGGACCTGCGCGCCGCCGCCGAGGTGGCCAAGGGCCGCAAGGTCGCCGCCACCGTCAAGCAGGCGCTGGTGGTGCCGGGCTCCGGCCTCGTCAAGGCCCAGGCGGAAAGCGAAGGGCTGGACAAGATCTTCATCGAAGCCGGATTCGAATGGCGTGAACCAGGCTGCTCCATGTGCCTGGCGATGAACCCGGACAAACTCGGCAGTGGCGAGCATTGCGCCTCGACCTCCAACCGCAACTTCGAAGGCCGCCAGGGCGCCGGTGGGCGTACCCACCTGGTCAGCCCGGCCATGGCCGCCGCTGCGGCGGTTACCGGCCGCTTCATCGATGTGCGTGAATTGATCCAGGCCTGAGGAGAGAGATGATGAAAGCCTTTACCCAACACACCGGCCTGGTCTGTCCGCTCGACCGCGCCAACGTCGACACCGACCAGATCATCCCCAAGCAGTTCCTGAAGTCGATCAAGCGTACCGGCTTCGGCCCCAACCTGTTCGACGAGTGGCGTTACCTGGATGTCGGCCAGCCCAACCAGGACAACTCCAACCGTCCGCTCAACAAGGATTTCGTGCTCAATTTCCCACGCTACCAGGGTGCCAGCGTGCTGCTCGCCCGCGAGAACTTCGGTTGCGGCTCGAGCCGCGAGCACGCACCCTGGGCGCTGGACGAGTACGGCTTCCGCACGGTGATCGCGCCGAGTTTCGCCGATATCTTCTTCAACAACAGCTTCAAGAACGGCCTGCTGCCGATCATCCTCAAGGATGAAGAGGTGGATGCGCTGTTCGAGCAGGCCGAGGCCACCGAGGGTTATCAGTTGACCGTCGATCTCGACGCGCAGACCGTGACCCGCCCCGATGGCGTGCAGTACGCCTTCGAGGTCGACGCTTTCCGCAAGCACTGCCTGCTCAACGGCCTGGACGACATCGGCCTGACCCTGCAGGACGCCGAGGCGATTCGTGCGTTCGAGGTCTGTTACCAGCAGCGCCAGCCCTGGTTGTTCGGCGCCATCAAGTAAACCCGCCGCGCCCGCTGGTGGCGCGGAAAGATAAGGTTACGTGTTATCAGTGGATGGGCCCGTCGTGCCTTGACCCCGTCGAAGCAGGCGCCGAATATGGCGCCCCTCGCGGCAGGGTGATGGCCGCGGGCCTGTTCGGGTTTTCACAGGTCGCACACGGCAAGGCCGGCGACCCGAAGGTAATGAAGGAAAACGTATGAGCAAGCAGATTCTGGTTCTCCCTGGCGACGGCATCGGCCCCGAGATCATGGCCGAAGCGGTCAAGGTGCTGCGCCTGGCCAACGACAAGTTCGCCCTCGACGTCGAGCTGTCGTTCGACGAGCTGGGTGGCGCGGCCGTGGACAAGTACGGTGTGCCGCTGGCCGACGAGACCCTGGAGCGCGCCCGTGCGGCCGATGCCGTGCTGCTCGGCGCCGTCGGCGGCCCGAAGTGGGACAAGATCGACCCGGCCATCCGCCCCGAGCGCGGCCTGCTGAAGATCCGCTCGCAGCTCGGTCTGTTCGCCAACCTGCGTCCGGCCATCCTCTATCCGCAACTGGCCGAGGCCTCCTCGCTCAAGCCGGAAGTGGTGGCGGGCCTGGACATTCTCATCGTCCGTGAGCTGACCGGCGGCATCTATTTCGGCCAGCCGCGCGAGAGCAAGGTGCTGGAAAATGGCGAGCGCATGGCCTACGACACGCTGCCCTACAGCGAGAGCGAAATCCGTCGCATCGCCAAGGTCGGCTTCGACATGGCCATGGTGCGCAACAAAAAACTGTGCTCGGTGGACAAGGCCAACGTACTGGCCTCCAGCCAGCTGTGGCGCGCGGTGGTCGAGGAAGTCGCCAGGGACTACCCGGACGTCGAGCTGAGCCACATGTACGTGGACAACGCGGCGATGCAACTGGTGCGTGCGCCCAAGCAGTTCGACGTGATGGTCACCGACAATATGTTCGGCGACATCCTCTCCGACGAAGCCTCGATGCTCACCGGCTCGATCGGCATGCTGCCCTCGGCGTCCCTGGATGCCAACAACAAGGGCATGTACGAGCCGTGCCACGGTTCGGCGCCGGATATCGCGGGGCAGGGCATTGCCAACCCGCTGGCGACCATCCTGTCGGTGTCGATGCTGCTGCGTTACAGCTTCAACCAGACCCAGGCCGCCGACGCCATCGAGCTGGCCGTGAGCCGCGTGCTCGACCAGGGCCTGCGCACCGGCGATATCCATTCGGCGGGTACGACCAAGGTCGGCACGGCGGCAATGGGTGATGCGGTAGTCGAAGCGCTGCGTAGTCTGTAATCTTCCAGGCCGCTGGAAACTGTCCGGCGGCTTGTTCATATAGGTGTAGTGGTTATGAAACGTGTAGGTCTTATCGGTTGGCGGGGCATGGTCGGTTCCGTGCTCATGCAGCGCATGCTGGAAGAACAGGATTTCGATCTGATCGAGCCGGTGTTCTTCACCACTTCCAATGTGGGCGGCCAAGGCCCGGCCATTGGCAAGGAAACCGAAGCGCTCAAGGATGCCTACAGCATCGACGAGCTCAAGGGCCTGGACGTGATCCTGACCTGCCAGGGTGGCGACTACACCAATGAAGTCTTCCCCAAGCTGCGCGAAGCCGGCTGGAAGGGCTACTGGATCGATGCGGCGTCCTCGCTGCGCATGGCCGACGACGCGGTGATCGTGCTCGACCCGGTCAACCGCCGGGTCATCGACCACGCACTGGACGCCGGCACCAGGAACTACATCGGCGGCAATTGCACCGTCAGCCTGATGCTGATGGCCCTCGGCGGCCTGTACGAAGCCGGCCTGGTCGAGTGGATGAGTGCCATGACCTACCAGGCGGCCTCCGGCGCCGGCGCCCAGAACATGCGCGAACTGATCAAGCAGATGGGCACCATCAACGCCACCGTGGCCGATGAACTGGCCGACCCGGCCAGCGCCATCCTCGACATCGACCGCAAGGTCGCCGAGGCCATGCGCGGTGACGCCTTCCCGGTCGACAACTTCGGCGTGCCGCTGGCCGGCAGCCTGATCCCCTACATCGACAAGGAACTGCCGAACGGGCAGAGCCGCGAAGAGTGGAAGGCCCAGGCGGAAACCAACAAGATCCTCGGTCGCTTCAAGAATCCGATTCCGGTCGACGGCATCTGCGTGCGCATCGGCGCCATGCGTTGCCACAGCCAGGCGCTGACCATCAAGCTCAACAAGGACGTGCCGCTGACCGACATCGAAGGCCTGATCAGCCAGCACAACCCCTGGGTCAAGCTGGTGCCGAACCACCGCGAAGCCAGTATCCGCGAACTCGGCCCGACGGCCGTGACCGGTACCCTGAGCGTGCCGGTCGGCCGCCTGCGCAAACTCAACATGGGTTCGCAGTACCTGGGCGCCTTCACCGTGGGCGACCAGCTGCTGTGGGGCGCCGCCGAGCCGCTGCGGCGCATGCTGCGCATCCTGCTGGAGCGCTGATTCGCCACCGGCGCGCTGCCCGGCGCGTCAAAAGTGGCTGTTGACGCGGAGAGGGGGGGGTGAGGGTGATCGCTTGCGATTGCCGTCGCCCGCCCCTCTGCTTTTCGGTAGAGTGCCGGGTCTGTTTCAGCTACCCGGCTTCAGGCCTCCTTCATGACCTCTACCTTTGCTATCGCCGTTGTCGGCGCCACCGGCAGTGTCGGTGAATCCCTGCTGCAACTCCTCGAAGAACGCGACTTTCCCGTCTCCGACCTGCACCTGCTGGCCAGCAGCGAGTCGGCCGGGCGTACCCTGGCATTCAAGGGGCGCAATCTGCGCGTGCGCACGGTGGAGGGGTTCGACTTTCGCAGCGTTCAGCTGGCGTTCTTCGCCGCCGACCCGTCGGTGACCCGGGCCCATGCCGCGGCGGTACGCCAGGCCGGCTGCTCGCTGATCGACGTCACCGGTGCGCTGCCCGCCGACATGGCGCCGCGGGTGGTGCCGGAAGTGAACGCCGGAGCGATCACCGGCCAGGCCCCGTTCGCGGTGACCAGCCCGTCGTCGGTGGCCGTGGCCGTCGGCCTGGTGCTCGGCGCCCTGGGCGAGCAGCTGCAGGTGCAGCGGTTGGTGATCGATGCGGGCCTGGCGGTGTCCAGTCGTGGCCGGGAAGGGGTTGGCGAGCTGGCGCGGCAAACGGCCGAGTTGCTCAACGGCCGTGCGCTGGAGCCCCGTCTGTTCGGCCGGCAGATGGCGTTCAACGTGCTCGCCCAGGTGGATGAGCCGGATGCCGAGGGCCACGGCTCCCTGGAGCGTCGCATCCACGCTGACGTCAGGGCGCTGCTTGGCAGCGACCTTAAGGTGGCGGTCAGCTGTCATCAGGTTCCGGTTTTTTTCGGCGACAGTTTGAGTGTCACCGTGCAGGCGTCTACACCTGTAGAACTGGACGAGGTCATGGCCGCGCTGGAGGCGGCGCCAGGTATCGAACTGGTCGAGGCGGGCGACTACCCCACCGTCGTCGGTGACGCGGTCGGCCAGGACGAAGTCTACGTAGGCCGCGTGCGCCGTGGCATGGACGATCCCTGCGCACTCACTTTGTGGATTGCGTCTGATAATGTGCGAAAAGGTGCCGCTTTGAACGCCGTACAGCTGGGCGAGTTATTGATAAAACACCACCTGTAAAAGATACTTATCGGGAAATCTGCATATCTATTCGAGCTTGGCAAATACTGAGCGCGCTGATCGTTGGCTGGGGGGCCTGCAAGGGGGCAGCCGGCGATCATCTATCCTCTCGTTGTGCGAGAGTCGTCAACACAAAGGAAAAGGCTATGGTTCGGGTTCGTAAACTGGTGCTGGCTATCGCTGCGGCGACGGCGCTGTCTTCCGGTATGGCGCATGCGCTGGGGGTCGGTGAGCTGACACTGCAGTCGTCTCTGAACCAGCCGCTGGTGGCGGAAATCGAGCTGCTCGATGTGCGCGACCTGTCTGCCGCGGAAATGCGCCCGTCGCTGGCCTCGCCCGAAGAGTTCAACAAGGCTGGCGTCGACCGCCAGTATTTCCTGACCGACCTCAAGTTCACACCCATCGTCAAACCCAACGGCAAGAGCGTGATTCGCGTCACCTCCACTAAGCCGGTTCGCGAGCCCTACCTGAATTTCCTCGTCGAAGTGCTGTGGCCCAATGGCCGTCTGCTGCGCGAGTACACCCTGCTGCTTGATCCGCCGCTGTATTCCCCGCAAGCCGCGGCGGCCCCGCAATTGCCGGTCGCCGCGCCGGCGCCCGCACCGCGTCCGGCGCCGAGCGCCGCACCCCGTGCTGCCGCTCCGCCGGCCAGTGCCCCGGCAGTGCCGCGTGCCGGTGGCGCTGGTGGTGACTACCGCACCAACGCCAACGACACGCTGTGGGAGGTCGCCCAGCGTGCCGGTGGCAGCGGCAGCGTTCATCAGAAGATGCTGGCCATTCAGGATCTCAACCCGGATGCCTTCATTGGCGGCAACATCAACCGCATGAAGAGCGGCCAGGTGTTGCGTCTGCCCGACGACCAGCAGATCGCCCGCCGCAGCCAGTCTGAAGCGCTGGCCCAGGTAGCCGCGCAGAACAGTTCCTGGCGCCAGGGCCGCAGTGCCCCGGCCGCCGCCGGTAGCCGGCAGATCGATGCCACGCGGCGCAGCGCAGCGGGCGCGGCGCCGTCCGAAGTCACCAGCGAGGACAAGCTCAAGCTGGTGGCTGCCGAAGCCGGCAAGGCCACCTCGGGCAGCGAGAGTGGTGCTGCCAACAACGCCGCGCTGGCCAATCAGCTGGCCGTGACCCAGGAAAGCCTGGATTCGACCCGCCGCGAGAACGACGAGCTCAAGGATCGCATGGGTGACCTGCAGAGCCAGCTCGACAAGCTGCAGCGCCTGATTCAGCTCAAGGACAACCAGTTGGCCAAGTTGCAGGCCGATGTCTCTGCCTCCAGCGGTCAGGCCGCTGGCGGCGCAGGCGCAGGTGCTGCTTCCGCGCCAGCGGAGTCGGCGAACCAGGCTGCCGGGGCACCGGCCGCCGCTGCGCCGGCTGCCGAGGCGCCTGCCGAGAATCAGCCCGTACCCGAGTCGGCCCCGGTTGATCCATCGGCCGCTCAGCCGGCAGTTGAGCCAACCGCCGAGGCACCGGCCGCCGAGACTGCACCTGCACCAGCCCCCGAGGCGACCGCGCCAGTCGAGCCGACCGCTCCTGCTGCCGAAGCGCCTGCCCCGGCACCGGTCGCCGCCACACCCGAGCCGGTCGAAGAAGACAGCGCCCTCGACAACCTGCTGGCCAACCCGATGATGCTCGGCCTGATCGGCGGCAGCCTGCTGCTGGCGCTGCTGCTGGTGCTGCTGATCCTGTCGCGTCGCAATGCCCGCAAGGCCGAAGAGGAAGAGGCCAGCCTGGCGACCTATGAAGAGGACACCCACCGTTTCGACAGCGATCTGGAGCTGCCGGCCGACAGCCTGAACGATCTGCCGGACGACCAGGTGGCCCTGTCCCAGCCGGTGAGCGAAGAGCGGGTGACTGCCCAGACCGGAGACGCCTTGGGCGAGGCGGACATCTATATCGCTTACGGTCGCTTCAACCAGGCGGCCGAGTTGCTGCACAACGCGATCAACGACGAGCCGCATCGCACCGACCTGCGCCTGAAGCTGATGGAGGTCTACGCCGAGCTGGGTGATCGCGAGGGCTTTGCCCGCCAGGAAAACGAACTGCGCGAGATCGGTGGCGCCAACGCCCAGGTCGAGCAGTTGAAGAGCCGCTACCCGGCGATGGTCGTGCTCGGTGGTACCGCCGCCCTGGCCGGCACCGCCGCTGCCGACGACCTGGACGCTTTCAGCCTCGACGACCTGGCCCTGGACGAGCCCGAGCAGCCAGTGGCTCCGCTGCAGCCGGCGGCCGACGATGCCTTCGATCTGGATCTGGACGCCCTCGAAGCCGAATTCGCTGCAGACCCGCAGCCCAAGTCGCAGGATGACGTTGCTCGTTTCGACGAAATCGACACCCTGAGCCTGGAGGATGTGCAGGCGCAGCCAGCGGTGGCGAGCCAGAACGAGCCCCTGGACTTCGACCTGGATCTGGGTGACGAGCCCGCCAGCCATCAGGCGCCGGGCGGTGAGCTGGCGGACTTCAACCTGGACCTCGACACGCCGGCCGCTCCCGCTACCACGCAGGACGATGACTTCCTGCTCAGCCTGGACGACGACGCCGACAAGCCGGCGACTGAGCTGGCGGATCTGTCCTCGGCTCTGGACAACGACAAGGGCGATGATTTCGGCCTGCCCGCCGACTTCGACCTGTCGCTCAATGACGAGCCGGCCCAGCCGAGCAGCGGCACCAGTTTTGCCGCCCAGCTCGACGACGTGACCGCCGAGCTGGATCAACTGGCCGAGAGCCTCGAGCAACAAGGTCAGCAGACGCCACAGGACATGCAGGCCGATAACGTGCCGCTCGATGACGACGATGATTTCGACTTCCTCTCCGGCACCGACGAGACCGCCACCAAGCTGGATCTGGCACGGGCCTACATCGATATGGGCGATAGCGAGGGTGCCCGTGACATCCTCGATGAAGTGATCGCCGAAGGTAACGAGGGTCAGCAGCAGGAAGCACGAGAGCTGATCGGCAAACTGGTTTGACGAGCAGTTGATTGGAGAAAACGGCAGCCCGAAGGCTGCCGTTTTTGCATCTGCGGCGCACAACTAAATTGGCGGCTGGCGTGGCGGCCTGCCTGGGTGGCGGTATAATTGTCGGCATTGCAGTCTTGATCTGGTCGTAACCAATTGATTAACGAACAAATGACGGCAGCCGAAATGGCTGCCGTCGGCATTTACAAGATCGCCCTGGGTGTCGAGTACCGCGGCACCCGCTACCGCGGTTTCCAGCGTCAGCGCGATGGTGTTCCGTCGATCCAGGCGTCCCTCGAAACGGCCTTGTCCAAGGTTACCGGTGGCGCTCCGGTGACGCTCAGCTGTGCCGGGCGTACCGACGCGCTGGTGCATGCCAGCGGCCAGGTCGTGCATTTCGACACCCGCGTCGAGCGCTCCATGCACGCCTGGGTGATGGGCGCCAACATGAACCTGCCGGGCGATATCAGCGTCACCTGGGCCAAGGCGATGCCGAGCCATTTCGATGCGCGCTTCTGCGCCATGGCACGGCGTTACCGCTACGTGATCTACAACGACCAGATCCGCCCGGCGCACATGGCCGAGGAGGTGACCTGGAACCACCGCCCGCTGGATGTCGAGCGCATGCGCGAAGCGGCCCAGGTATTTCTCGGCACCCATGATTTCAGCGCCTTTCGCGCCCGGCAGTGCCAGGCCAAGTCGCCGATCAAGACGGTCCACCACCTCGAGTTGTTGCAGCATGGCCGCTTCATCGTCCTGGATATCCGCGCCAACGCCTTTCTGCACCACATGGTGCGCAACATCGCCGGCGTGCTGATGACCATCGGCGCCGGCGAGCGGCCGGTGGAGTGGGCCGGGCAGGTGCTGCGCACCGGCGTACGGCGCACCGGCGGGGTGACCGCTCACCCGTACGGGCTGTATCTGGTACAGGTGGACTACCCAGAGGAATTCGACCTGCCGACCCGTTACCTGGGGCCGCACTTCCTGTCCGGTCTCGAGGACGTGGCGGCGCGCAGCAATTAATGGCGCGCCCTGGCCGGTCATTTGTTACCATCCGGCCTTTCGCGGAGGTATTCGTCTTTTGTCAGTCGTTCGCAGCAAGATCTGTGGGATTACCCGTCTCGAGGATGGGCTGGCTGCCGTGGCGGCGGGCGCCGATGCCATCGGGCTGGTGTTCTATGCGCCCAGCCCGCGGGCGGTCTCGGTCGAGCAGGCGCAAGCCATCGTCGCCGGCCTGCCGCCATTCGTGACCACCGTCGGCCTGTTCGTCGACATGCCGCCGCGCGACATCGAAGCGGTGCTGGCCGCCGTCCCCCTGGATCTCCTGCAATTTCACGGCGACGAAAGCCCGGCGGCGTGCGAGGCGCTGGGCCGGCCGTACATCAAGGCGCTGCGTGTACGCGCGGGCGATGACGTCGCCGCGCTGGTGGATGCCTACCCGGGCGCCCGCGCCGTGCTCCTCGATACCTTCGTGGACGGTGTGCCCGGTGGCACCGGGCAGCCCTTCGACTGGGCGCTGGTGCCGGCGAACCTGAGCAAGCCGGTGATCCTCGCCGGCGGCCTGACGCCCGGCAACGTGGCGGCGGCCATCGCTCAGGTGCGCCCCTATGCCGTGGATGTCAGCGGCGGTGTCGAAGCGAGCAAGGGCATCAAGGATGCCGCCAAGGTCGAGAACTTCGTGCGCGCGGTGCGTGCGGTTGGAGACTCGATGTGACGGCGCCGCGCAGCGAGCCGTCCATACTGCTATCGCCGCCAACAGTGCGCGCTTTTTTCGTGGTCGAAGCAGGTGGCGGGCAGCAGGCCGGCCCCGGCGGCGACCACTTTGTGAATTCGCTTGTCATGTGCAGCAAGCATGTTGAAGCCTACAGCGTTGGAGAATTGAGAGCATGAGCAACTGGCTGGTAGACAAACTGATCCCCTCGATCATGCGTTCCGAGGTCAAGAAGAGTTCGGTACCTGAAGGCCTGTGGCACAAGTGCCCATCCTGCGAAGCGGTGCTGTACAAGCCGGAGCTGGAAAAGACCCTGGACGTTTGCCCCAAGTGCAACCACCACATGCGCATCGACGCCCGCGCCCGCCTGAACATCTTCCTGGATGCCGATGGCCGTGAGGAGATCGGTGCCGATCTGGAACCGTCCGACCGCCTGAAATTCCGCGACAGCAAGAAGTACAAGGACCGCCTGGTGGCTGCCCAGAAGCAGACCGGTGAGAAGGACGCGCTGATTGCCATGAGCGGCAGCCTGGAAGGCATGCCGGTGGTGGCCTGCGCATTCGAGTTCGCCTTCATGGGCGGTTCCATGGGTGCCATCGTCGGTGAGCGTTTCGTGCAGGCCGCCAACGTGGCCCTGGAAAAGCGCTGCCCGTTCATCTGCTTCGCCGCCTCCGGTGGCGCGCGCATGCAGGAAGCGCTGATCTCGCTGATGCAGATGGCCAAGACCTCGGCAGTACTGGCGCGCCTGCGTGAAGAGGGCATTCCCTTCGTGTCGGTGCTGACCGACCCGGTGTATGGCGGCGTTTCCGCCAGCCTGGCGATGCTGGGTGACGTGATCGTCGCCGAGCCCAAGGCGCTGATCGGCTTCGCCGGCCCGCGGGTGATCGAGCAGACCGTTCGCGAGAAGCTGCCCGAAGGCTTCCAGCGCAGCGAGTTCCTCATCGAGCACGGCGCCATCGACATGATCATCCATCGTGCCGAGCTGCGTCCGCGCCTGGCCCGCCTGCTGGCGCAGTTCACTCACCAGCCGTCCCCTGCTGCCCTGCCGGTCAGCGCATGACCCAGCGCTCCCTGGCCGAGTGGCTGGCGTACCTGGAGCGTCTGCATCCAAGCGCCATCGACATGGGCCTGGAGCGCTCCCGCGAGGTCGCGGCACGCCTCGGCCTTGGCCGACCGGCGCCGCGGGTGATCACCGTCACCGGCACCAATGGCAAGGGCTCGACCTGTGCCTTTGTCGCGTCGCTGCTGCGCGCCCAGGGCCTGAAGGTCGGGGTGTACAGCTCGCCGCACCTGCTGCGTTACAACGAGCGGGTGCAGATCGATGGCGAGCAGGCCAGCGATGCCGGCCTCTGCGAGGCCTTCACGGCCGTCGAGGCGGCCCGTGGCGACACCTCGCTGACCTATTTCGAGATGGGCACCCTGGCCGCGTTCTGGCTGTTCGAGCGCGCCAGGCTGGATGTGGCGGTGCTCGAAGTCGGCCTGGGCGGGCGCCTGGACGCGGTCAACCTGATCGATGCCGATCTCGCGCTGATCACCAGCATCGGTGTCGACCATGCCGACTGGCTGGGCGATACCCGGGAGTCGGTGGCCTTCGAGAAGGCCGGCATCATGCGGCCAGGCAAACCGGCGCTGTGTGGTGATTTCGATCCGCCGCTGCCGCTGCTCGAGCGAGTCGCCGAACTCGATTCGCCATTGTTCCTGCGTTGCCGGGATTTCGACCTGAGCGTCAACGAGTCGGGTTGGAGCTGGTACGGGCTCACGGCTGTTGGCGAGGTGCTGCGCCTGGACGACCTGCCGCTGCTCGACCTGCCCATGGAAAACGCCGCGCTGGCGCTGCAGGCCTACGCCTTGCTCGACCTGCCCTGGGACGCCGAGAAAATCGCCGATGCCCTGCAGGCCACCCGGGTGACCGGTCGCCTGGATCGTCGTCACTTGAACTGGCGCGGCAAGTCCCTCACTCTGTTGCTCGACGTGGGGCACAATCCCCATGCCGCGCAGTTTCTCGCCGGTCGGCTGCAGGCGCGCGCCTGTGCCGGGCGGCGCCTGGCGGTATTCGGCCTGTTGGCCGACAAGGAGCTGCCCGGCGTGGTGACGCCGCTGCTGGCCGATATCGCCCATTGGGCGGTGACGACCCTGCCCAGCGAGCGCTCGCGTCCTGCCGCCGAGCTGCAGGCGCACCTGGTATCCCGTGGTGCCCAGGTCGAGGCCCATGGCGATGTCGCCAGCGCCCTCGAAGCGCAGTGCGAACGTGCCGCGGCAGGGGATGAAATTCTGCTCTTTGGGTCTTTTTTCTGCGTGGCCGAAGCCCTGATGTGGCTGGAGCGCTACGCCCAGGAGGATGTGCAGGATGGCAATGCTGGATAGTGGAACCAAGCAACGTATCGTCGGCGCACTGGTACTGGTCGCGTTGGCGGTGATTTTCCTGCCGATGCTGCTTTCCCGTCCCGACGAGCTGCGGCACGTGGTGGTCGATGCGCCGAGCATTCCCGCCAAACCGGTCACCCCGGAGATCGAAATGCAGCCGGTGATCGTGCCCGATCCCCAGGAGCTGCCTCAGGAGCCGGTGCCGGGTGACGGCGCGCCGGCCGAGCAGGCGCAAGCCCAGGCGCCGGTCGAGCAGCCCATCGTCGAGCTGCCGGCCAGCGAGCCACCAGCGCCCACGCCGCCTCCGGCTGCCCAGCCTACGCCGAGCAAACCGGCCGAGGTGGCGCCGCCGCCGCAAAAGGCGCCGGTCGAGCGTCTGGACGTCAACAGCCTGCCGGTCAGCTGGTCGGTGCAACTGGCCAGCCTGTCCAGCCGTCCGGGCGCCGAAACGCTGCAGAAGACCCTGCGCGCCCAGGGCTACAACGCCTATATCCGCACGGCCGATGGCATGAACCGGGTGTTCGTCGGGCCACTGGTCGAGCGTGTCGAGGCCGATCGCCTGCGTGACCAGCTCAACCGTCAGCACAAGCTCAATGGCTTCGTGGTGCGCTTCCAGCCGGAAAGCAACTGACGCATCGCACGCATCCGCGCTTAACCGATGGGCAGGGCTCTGCTAAAATGCAGCGCCTCTTCCATCGGTAGCCTGCATCGTGGCATTCACCTGGGTCGATTGGGCGATCATCGCCATCATCGCCGTTTCGAGTCTGATCAGTCTGAGCAGAGGCTTCGTCAAGGAAGCCCTGTCGCTCGTCACCTGGATCATCGCCGGCGTGGTCGCCTGGATGTTCGGCGGCGCGCTGTCGCAGCACCTGGGCGCCTATATCGAAACCCCGTCCGCCCGCGTCATCGCTGCCTGCGTGATCTTGTTCGTGTTGACGCTGCTGGTCGGTGCGCTGATCAACTACCTGATCGGCGAGCTGATCCGGGTCACCGGCCTGTCCGGCACCGATCGCTTCCTGGGCATGGTGTTCGGCGCCGCCCGCGGGGCCTTGCTGGTCGTGGTGGCGGTCGGGCTGCTCAGCCTGGGGCCGGTGCAGCAGGACAGCTGGTGGCAGCAGTCGGCCTTGCTGCCGCATTTTCTGCTGGTTGCAGATTGGTCGAAGAACCTCATATTGGGTGTGTCCAGCGAGTGGCTGGCCAGCGGTATACGCGAGCCGGTCGAGCTGCCGTTCAAAGAGGTGCTGCAGGGGGCTTCTCCTGTCGGCACCGGTAAATAGTCGTTTCACTGAGTAGGGGTTGCGTCACATGTGTGGCATTGTCGGTATCGTCGGTAAATCGAACGTCAATCAGGCGCTGTATGACGGCCTCACCGTCCTCCAGCACCGCGGCCAGGATGCTGCCGGTATCGTCACCAGCCATGAAGGGCGCCTGTTCCTGCGCAAGGACAACGGCCTGGTGCGCGACGTCTTCCAGCAGCGCCACATGCAGCGCCTGGTCGGCCACATGGGCATCGGCCATGTGCGCTACCCGACCGCGGGCAGCTCCAGCTCGGCCGAGGCCCAGCCGTTCTACGTCAACTCGCCGTACGGCATCACCCTGGCGCACAACGGCAACCTGACCAACGTCGAGCAGCTGGCCAAGGAGATCTACGAATCGGATCTGCGCCACGTCAACACCAACTCCGATTCCGAGGTGCTGCTCAACGTATTCGCCCATGAGCTGGCCGTGCGCGGCAAGCTCAACCCCAGCGAAGAGGACGTGTTCGCCGCGGTCAAGGACGTGCACAAGCGCTGCCGTGGCGGCTATGCCGTGGTGGCGATGATCACCGGTTACGGCATCGTCGGTTTCCGCGACCCGAACGGCATTCGCCCGATCGTGTTCGGTCAGCGCCACACCGACGAAGGCGTCGAGTACATGATCGCCTCCGAAAGCGTCGCCCTGGACGTCCTCGGCTTCACCCTGATCCGCGACCTGGCGCCGGGCGAGGCGGTGTACATCACCGAAGAAGGCCAGATGTTCACCCGCCAGTGCGCGCCCAACCCGCAGCTCAAGCCGTGCATCTTCGAACACGTGTACCTGGCGCGCCCCGACTCCATCATGGACGGCGTGTCGGTCTACAAGGCGCGCCTGCGCATGGGCGAGAAGCTCGCCGACAAGATTCGCCGCGAGCGCCCGGACCACGATATCGACGTGGTCATCCCGATTCCCGATACCAGCCGCACCTCGGCGCTGGAGCTGGCCAACCACCTGGGCGTCAAGTTCCGCGAGGGCTTCGTCAAGAACCGCTACATCGGCCGGACCTTCATCATGCCGGGCCAGGCGGCGCGCAAGAAGTCGGTACGCCAGAAGCTCAACGCCATCGAGCTGGAGTTCCGCGGCAAGAACGTGATGCTGGTCGACGATTCCATCGTGCGCGGCACCACCTGCAAGCAGATCATCCAGATGGCCCGCGAAGCCGGTGCCAAGAACGTGTATTTCTGCTCCGCGGCACCGGCCGTTCGCTACCCGAACGTCTACGGCATCGACATGCCGAGCCCCCACGAGCTGATCGCCCATGGTCGCACCACCGAGCAGGTGGCCGAGCTGATCGGCGCCGACTGGCTGGTCTACCAGGATCTCGACGACCTGAAGGAAGCGGTCGGTGGCGGCAAGATCAAGATCGAACAGTTCGACAGCGCGGTATTCGACGGCGAGTACGTCACCGGCGATGTCGACGAGGCTTACCTGAATCGCATCGACCTGGCCCGCAACGATGGCAACAAGGCCAAGTCGCAAGCGGTCAGCGAGATCATCGATCTGTACAACAACTGATCGATGTTAAATGATTCAACAACCGGGCCCTTTGGGCCCGGCCTGTTTTCTGGATGAGGAAAAGGATATGACACAGGATTGGGAAGCCGGTCGGCTCGACAGCGATCTCGACGGCGTAGGCTTCGACACCCTGGCGGTCCGTGCCGGCCAGCACCGCACGCCGGAAGGCGAGCACAGCGAGGCGCTGTTCCCGACCTCCAGCTATGTGTTCCGCACCGCTGGGGATGCCGCGGCGCGTTTCGCCGGGGAAGTGCCGGGTAACGTCTATTCGCGTTACACCAACCCCACGGTGCGTGCTTTCGAAGAGCGTATCGCCGCCATGGAGGGCGCCGAGCAGGCGGTCGCTACGGCGTCGGGCATGTCGGCGATCCTGTCCATCGTCATGAGCCTGTGCAGCGCTGGCGATCATGTGCTGGTCTCGCGCAGCGTGTTCGGCTCGACCATCAGCCTGTTCGAGAAGTACCTCAAGCGCTTTGGCGTGCAGGTCGACTATGTGCCGCTGGCCGACCTCGAGGGCTGGGCCGCCGCGTTCAAGCCGAACACCCGGCTGCTGTTCGTCGAGTCGCCCTCCAACCCCCTGGCCGAGCTCGTCGATATCGCCGCCCTGGCGGCCATCGCCCATGAGCGCGGCGCGCTGCTGGCGGTGGACAACTGCTTCTGCACGCCAGCCCTGCAGCAGCCGCTGAAGCTCGGCGCGGACATCGTCATGCACTCGGCGACCAAGTACATCGATGGCCAGGGCCGTGCCATGGGCGGCGTGGTGGCCGGCAGCGCCAAGCTGATGACCGAGGTGGTGGGCTTTCTGCGCACCGCCGGGCCGACCCTCAGCCCGTTCAATGCCTGGATCTTCCTCAAGGGCCTGGAGACCCTGCGCATTCGCATGCAGGCCCACTGCAGCAGCGCGCTGGAGCTGGCACGCTGGCTGGAACAGCAGGAGGGGATCGAGAAGGTGCATTACGCCGGGCTCGCCAGCCATCCGCAGCATGAACTCGCCGCACGCCAGCAAAGCGCGTTCGGCGCCGTGGTCAGTTTCGAGGTCAAGGGCGGCAGGGAGGGGGCCTGGCGATTCATCGACGCCACGCGGGTGATCTCCATCACCACCAACCTGGGTGATACCAAGACCACCATCGCTCATCCGGCCACGACTTCCCATGGTCGCCTGTCGCCGCAGGAGCGCGAGAATGCCGGGATTCGTGACAGTCTGATTCGCGTCGCGGTCGGCCTGGAAGATATCGCCGACCTCAAGGCTGACCTGAGCCGCGGTCTGCAAGCGCTGTGAGCGCGGGCTTTGTTGAGGAACAGGGCCGCGTTGCGCTGGTTACCGGCGCTGCCCGTGGCATCGGTGAGGGCGTGGCGCGCTGGCTGCTGAACCATGGCTGGCGGGTGGCGCTCTGCGACCTGGCGGGCAGCCAGGGCGACGCGGTCGCTGCGGCCCTGGGCGGCAACGCGATGTTCGTGGCCATGGATGTGGCCGATGAATCTCAGGTCGAGAGGGGCGTAGCGGCGGTCATCGCCCGGTTCGGCAGGCTCGACGCCCTGGTGTGCAACGCCGGGGTGGCCAGCCCCCATAACGGCCCGCTGCAAGACCTGTCCCTGGTGCAGTGGAATCAGGTACTGGCGGTCAACCTTGGCGGGCCGATGCTGCTCGCCAAGCATTGCGCCGTGCACTTGCGTGCCTCGGGTGGTGCCATCGTCAATATGGCCTCGACCCGGGCCAGCCAGTCCGAGCCGCAAAGCGAAGCCTATGCGGCCAGCAAGGGTGGGCTGGTGGCCTTGACCCATGCGCTGGCCGTCAGCCTCGGCCCGGAGGTTCGGGTTAATGCGGTGAGCCCGGGCTGGATCGATTCCCGCGCTGCCGCGCAGCGCGCCAGCGAGCCGCTGAGCGCTGAGGACCACGCGCAGCACCCGGTCGGGCGGGTAGGGCAGGTCGAGGATGTGGCGGCGCTGGTGGCCTGGTTGTTGTCGGCCGAGGCGGGCTTCGTGACCGGCCAGGAGTTCGTCACCGACGGCGGCATGACGCGCAAGATGATCTACCGCTGAGGCGTGATCGGGTGCATCGCGTCTTTTTTGAAAAAAATTCAACGCCGGCCTTGACTTAGGTTGGGTGCCCGCGTAAATTTCGCGTCCTCGCAAGGCCAAGGGTGATTAGCTCAGCCGGGAGAGCATCTGCCTTACAAGCAGAGGGTCGGCGGTTCGATCCCGTCATCACCCACCACTTGCCTTGAGAGAAACGGACGCAAGTCCACCGACGCGCAGCGGTAGTTCAGTCGGTTAGAATACCGGCCTGTCACGCCGGGGGTCGCGGGTTCGAGTCCCGTCCGCTGCGCCATATTTTCCATCCCCGACTCAGGTCTGGGATGTGATGGGAAAGCCAGGCTTTACCATCTGACGAAGCACGAGTTCCATGGACGCAAGTCCACCGACACGCAGCGGTAGTTCAGTCGGTTAGAATACCGGCCTGTCACGCCGGGGGTCGCGGGTTCGAGTCCCGTCCGCTGCGCCATATCCACCTGCCTCGAGCAGGTTTCCTGAAAAGCGACCCTAGGGTCGCTTTTCTTGTTTCTGCCCGCCGGTTCCTCGCTGCTTGCCGCCTGACAGGCGGGGGCAGTGCCCTTCACGTGCTGCCTGGCTCACTGCCTCTCGCGGGTTGCGCATCCGGTTATTGCATGGATTACCGAAGCTTGCGCAGCCTTCGGTCTGAATCGCTCATTTAGTTCGAATTCCAACAGGTTCCTGGCTTTACCGCTTCACTAGCGAGTGCTATTTTCGCAAATGAAAATGTCACATAACTGTCACATTCGCATCTGCAGCTAAAACAAGAACTGGAGCCTTTGGATGTTCGCCTTCTTCCGTCCTGCCCCCCATCGGGAACCTCTGCCCGATGACCAGATAGACAGCACCTACCGCCGCCTGCGCTGGCAGATCTTCGCCGGTATCTTCATCGGCTATGCCGGCTACTACCTGCTGCGTAAGAATTTCTCGCTGGCCATGCCCTACCTGATCGAGGAGGAGGGCTATACCCGTGGGCAGCTGGGCCTGGCGATGTCGGCCATCGCCATCTCCTATGGCTTGTCGAAGTTCCTCATGGGGCTGATTTCCGACCGCTCCAACCCCCGCTACTTCCTGCCGTTCGGCCTGATGGTGTCGGCTGGGGTGATGTTCGTTTTCGGTTTCGCGCCCTGGGCAACCTCCAGCGTGACCATCATGTTCATCCTCCTGTTCATCAACGGCTGGGCCCAGGGCATGGGCTGGCCGCCCAGTGGCCGGACCATGGTGCACTGGTGGTCGCAGAAGGAGCGTGGCGGCGTGGTGTCGGTATGGAACGTCGCCCACAACGTGGGCGGTGGCCTGATCGGCCCGCTGTTCCTGCTCGGCATGGGCCTGTTCAACGAGTGGCATGCGGCATTCTACGTCCCTGCTGCGGTGGCGATGCTGATCGCCGTTTTCGCCTTTGCGACCATGCGCGATACGCCACAATCGGTCGGTTTGCCGCCGATCGAGAAGTACAAGAACGACTACCCCGAAGGCTACGACGACAGCCACGAGAAGGAATTCAGCACCAAGGAAATCTTCGTCAAGTACGTGCTGCGCAACAAGATGCTGTGGTTCATCGCCCTGGCCAACGTATTCGTCTACCTGCTGCGCTATGGCGTGCTGGACTGGGCGCCGACCTACCTGAAGGAGGTCAAGCACTTCACCGTCGACAAGAGCTCCTGGGCCTACTTCTTCTACGAGTGGGCGGGCATTCCCGGCACGCTGTTGTGCGGCTGGATGTCGGACAAGGTGTTCCGTGGCAATCGCGGCCTGACCGGCGTGGTGTTCATGGCCCTGGTGACCGTGGCGACCGTGGTGTACTGGCTGAACCCACCGGGTAACCCGATCGTCGACATGGCGGCGCTGGTGGCCATCGGCTTCCTGATCTACGGCCCGGTGATGCTGATCGGCCTGCACGCGCTGGAGTTGGCGCCGAAGAAGGCGGCAGGTACCGCGGCAGGCTTTACCGGTCTGTTCGGCTACCTCGGCGGTTCGGTGGCGGCGAGCGCGGCGATGGGCTACACGGTCGACCACTTCGGCTGGGATGGCGGCTTCGTGCTGCTGGTCGGCGCGTGCCTGCTGGCCATCGTGTTCCTGATCCCGACCTTGTGGCACAAGAAGGCGCCTAGCGAAGAGCGGGCGACCTGATCGCACCGTCCAACGCGTGGCGCCCGCCACGCGTTGGACGGCTCGTGCAGCTGGCGGTCACCCGTGTCCTGCCAGCCTGTTCATGCCGAAGCGCGATGCCCGGCATCCACATCTTCTCCTGCCCTCACCGATGGCGTGCCGCGTGACAAGCGCGTGGCGGCACAGGCTGCCCGCCGTTCAGCAGGCGCCCAGGTGATTGCGATACTGGCTGGGCGGCATGCCGAACCAGCGCATGCTCGCCTTGTGAAAGCTGCTCTGGTCACGAAAACCGAGGGTGGCCGAGATGTACTTGAGGCTGCGCGTGGAGTTGCGCAACAGATTGTGCGCCAGCTTCAGGCGCGACTCTTCCTGCAGCTGGATGAAGCTCACCGCTTCGCGTTCCAGTGCCTTCTGCAGGCCGCGCTTGCTGATCAGCAGGGTACTGGCGGCCGCGCTCAGATCCAGATTGATGCCCAGGGTCAGCTGTTGCGCGAGCAGGCGCCCCACGCGCGCGGCGATCGAACCCTTGACCAGGTCGTCGAGGCGCGATTGTGCGTATTCCTGATGCATGACGTGCAGCGCCGCATTGGCCGTTGGCAGCGCGATGGCACCGTCGCGCGCCTTGAATATCAGGCTGTTGTGCGGCGCCGAGAAGTGCAGGTTGTCGCCGAACAACTGGCGCAGGCGGCCGGTATCGGCCGGCTGTGCATAGGTGAACTCGGCGCCCAGCGGCTGGGGGCGTTGATGAGGCGTGAGCCAGTGGATGACGCCCAGGGTCAGCGCGGCGCCAGCATCGATAAAGGCCCGCGGCGCCGGTATCGGCGACGTGCCGACTTCCAGGCCGATCAGCTTCAGGGTGTCCTGGCGTTGTTCGAGCAGGTAGTGCGAGCCATTGGTGGTCAGCGGGTGGTAGTCGACCATCAGCTTCAGCGCGCAGCCCAGGGTCGGGCTGGACATCAATGGGTAACACTGAGCGCCCAGGGCGCTGGGGTGGGCATGGGCATAGGTGCCGAGGCCGATGTCGGGATTGGCGGTCTGTTCGCTGGCCTGGCTGAACAGGCTGTACACCTGGGCCAAGGTGATCGATGCGCCGCTGCTCAAGGCCTGCAGCAATTGTTGGTCGAGCTGGCTTGGGTCGACCCCTTGCTCGAGAAAGGTCTTCGCCATCACCTGGAAGCAGTTTCTCGTCACTGTGTACATCGCGTGTCCTGGAAAGCCGCTGGCGGTGAGATGAACGGTGAATGCACGTGCGGACAACAACCGGGCGCCTGGGAACACTGGTCATTGCCCTGATGCGCTGGGAACATGGGCGGCCTGGGCGTATCGCCCCGTTAGCCGCGAAGGGCGCTTCAGCGTCACCTCTGACACCTCTCTGCCAAGCCGCACGACCATCAGCCGTCGTTTGCATCGCTGCTGCGCCTCTTGATGGGGGCGTGCAGTCTTTTCAATAGGCTGGCGATGTTAGCGAATAGCAGCGGCAAGCTGCCATAGCAAACGTTTGCGAGGTGGCGATCTAGCTGATCAGTTATGGATGACACACAATGCCCTCGATGTTTGCCGCCCGCCCACTGCCCGACCTCGATGCCATTTGCGCAGCCACCGTTTCGTCCGATGAGGCGCGGGTGCGGTATGTCTACGAGCAGTTGCAGCGCGGCCGGTTTCACCTGGCCTTCCAGCCGGTCAGGGCAGCGGCGGATACCGCACGCACGCTCTACCAGGAGGGGTTGCTGCGCAGCGACGGCGAGCCCCTGGGCTTCAATCCGTTCGCGGTGCTGGAGCGCAGGCATTCGATGCGCCGCCTCGACCGCTGCGTCGTCGAGGCCATCATCAGCCTGCTGGCAAGGCACCCCACGCTGACCCTGGGCTGCAACGTTTCCGCGCAGAGCGCCACCCTCGACTATCACTGGGAGCAGGTGCTGCAGCGCCTCGCCGACAGCGGCATCGCCTCGCGCCTGGTCATCGAGATCACCGAAAGCTCGGCGCCGATCAGCCATGACCAGGCCGTGGAGTTCGTCCACCAGTTGCGCAGCACCGGCTGCCACGTGGCCATCGACGATTTCGGCTCGGGGTTCGGCACCCTGGCCTTCATCCAGCAGGCACAGCCGGACATCATCAAGATCGATCAGGGCTATGTGCAGCGTGCCCGGCGCTCCTCCCTGCATGCCAAGACCCTCAGGCACCTGGTAGGGCTGTGCAACACCCTGGCCGCCCATGTGGTGGTCGAGGGTATCGAGACCGCGGATGACCTGGCGATCAGTCGCGAATGCGAGGCCCAGTGGGTGCAGGGGTTTCTGTTCGCCCGCGCGCAGAAGCTGCTCGACGGGCTCGACAGGCCCTGTGTGCTGCAGGCCGATTGACCAGGCCAATGGGCGGCGACAGCCGCGTGTAACCGCTACCCCATTCCCGAAAGGGCAACCGATAACGAAAGGGCAGGATTGATGTCGCTCAGAACTATGAAAATCGGCTTGCGTGCCGGCCTTTGCTTCGCCGCCTTGGCGACCTTGCTGGTGCTGCTGGGCGTCATCACGCTGTCGCAGATGCAGCGCATGGACAACATGAGCGATGCCATCGAGGCCAAGTGGTTTCCATCCACCCTGGCATTGAACGACCTGGGCGTTTCGGCCATGCGGGTCAGGGCGCTGACCTTGCGCTTCTATGCGCTCGACACCGAGCAGGCGAGGCGTGCCGCCCTGCCGGGGCTGGACGCGGCCAAGGCGGATCTGGGCAGTGCGCAGAACCGTTACACGGCGCTGGTTGACTCCGACGCCGAGCGGATCCTGCTCCAGGAGCTGCTCGGCATCAAGGATCGCTACCTGCAGCACCAGGGCGAAGTGGTCGAGTTGATGCTGCGCGGTGAGCGCAACGGCGCCGGGCGGATTCTGACCGGGGTGATGGCCGAGGAAGGTGATCTGCTGGTCAGGAAGCTGAGGGAGCTGACCGAGTTCAACCGCCAGGGCGCCATGCAGGCCTTTGGCGAGAGCGACGCGGTGTACGAGCACAGCACCAGCATCGTCGTGCTGGTGGTGATCATCGCGACGGTGATGACCATCCTGCTGGCGATCTACCTGACGCGCAGCATCGTCAAGCCGCTCGGCAGGGCCGTCGAGGTGGCGCAGACCATCGCCGCCGGTGACCTCACTCGGGACGTCGACGATCACGGCCGTGACGAGCCTGCCCAGCTGCTTCAGGCGCTGGCAGCCATGCAGCGCAGCCTGCGCGACACCTTGCAGCGCATCGGCGAGTCTTCCAACCAGCTGGCCTCGTCGTCGGAAGAGCTGCATGCGGTGACCGAGGATGCGACCCGCGGCCTGCACCTGCAGAACGAGGAAATCGAACAGGCGGCCACGGCGGTGAACCAGATGACCGCCACGGTGGAGGAGGTGGCGCAGAATGCCGTCAGTACCTCCGAGGCGTCGCGCCAGTCGGACCAGACCGCACGCCTCGGGCAGGACCAGGTGCGCCAGACCGTCGATTCGATTCACCTGCTGGCCCGGGACGTCAGCGATACCTCCGGCGAGATCGGCAAGCTGGCCGGCAACGTCCGCGAGATCAGCCAGGTGGTCACGGTGATTCGCTCGATTGCCGAACAGACCAACCTGCTGGCCCTGAACGCTGCCATCGAGGCGGCCAGGGCAGGGGAGCAGGGACGTGGTTTCGCCGTGGTGGCCGACGAGGTGCGCGCCCTGGCGCACCGCACCCAGCAATCGACCCGGGAAATCGAGCAGATGATCGAGGGCATCCAGCGCGGTACCGAACAGGCCGTCACGGCCATGCACAACAGCAGTTCACGTGCCGGTGCCACCCTGACCCTGGCCCAGTCGGCGGGGGATGCCCTGGAGGCGATCGTGCAGGCCATCGCCGCGATCACCGAGCGCAACCTGGTGATCGCCAGCGCTGCGGAGCAGCAGGCCCAGGTGGCCCGCGAGGTCGATCGCAACCTGGTGAACATTCGCGACCTGTCGCAGCAGACCTCGGCCGGCGCCAACCAGACCCGCGCGGCGAGCCAGGAGCTTTCGTGCCTGGCGGTCAGCCTCAATGGCCTGGTTACCGCCTTCCGGGTCTGACCGACGTCACCGGGTACCGACACCCAGTTGCGCCTGGCGCATCAGGCTGCGGCGAAATGCCGGATCATCCAGGTAGGCCACGTTGAGGCGCGTCCAGGGCACCGGTGTCTGCCGGTTGACGGCGAAGATCGAGCCCGGCGCGAGCATCACCCCCTGGGTCAGGCAATGGCGGGTCAGGGCGGTGGCGTCATCGATGCCGGGAAAGCGCGCCCACAGGTAGAGGCTCTGCTGCGGCCGGCAGAACACCTCGGCACCCAGCTCGTCGAGCACCGCGAGGCCACGTTGCGTGGCGGCGCCCAGGCGATCCTGCAGGCGCGACAGGTGCCGCAGGAAATGCCCCTCGCCAAGGATCACCTCGATGGTGCGCTCGCTGTATTCGGCGCCGCTGTTGTGCAGCAGCATCTTCAGGTCGGCCAGTTCCTCGATGCGCTGTTTGCTGCCGGCGATGAAGCCGACGCGCAAGGCGGCGGAAATCGATTTGGAAAAACTGCCCAGGTACAGGGTGCGCTCGCACTGGTCCAGTGCCGTCAGCTTGGTGGCCGAGCTGGGTTTGAAGTCGGCCATGGCGTCGTTCTCCACCAGCAGCAGGTCATGCGCTTGGGCAAGCTGCAGCAGGCGGTGGGCCTTGGCGGGGGAGATGTCCGAGCCGGTGGGGTTGTGGCCCACCGACTGGAGGAAGAACAGCTTGGGCCTTGCTCTTTTCAACACCTGCTCCAGGGCATCCAGATCCGGCCCGTCGGCCTCCCGCGGTATGCCGAGCATGCGCGCGCCCTGCAGCTGCAATTTGCCGAACAGCGGGTAATAGCCCGGATCTTCGACCAGCACCGCGTCGCCGGGAATGACGTAGCGGCGGATGATCAGGTCCATGCCGTGGTTGGCGCCCAGGGTGGTGACCAGTTGCCGCGGCGAGACGGCGATGCGGTAGTCCGCCAGCTTTTGCGCCAGGCGCTGGCGCAGGCCGGGGTTGCCCAGCCGCGTGCCGTAGCGAAACAGGGTGGTCACGCCACCGCGCACCACCTGGCGATGAAACTTGTCCAGGCGCATGTCCATCAGCCATTCCACCGGCGGAAAACCCTCGCCGAGGTGCGAATGGCCGGGGTCGCGAACGAACTGCTGGCGCATCATCCAGATGGTGTCCAGCGCCCGGGTATAGGGCTGTGCTTCGTCATCCTCGACGCTGGCGCTGACGGTCCTGCAGACGAAGAACCCCTTGCCGTGGCGGGCCTCCACCAGCCCCTGGGAGGCCAGGTGTTCGTAGGCGGTGATCACGGTGTTCTTGGAGTGCCCGTGCAGGCGCATGTACTCGCGCAGCGAGGGCAGTTTGCTGCCTGCCTGCAGGGCGCCATCGGCGATCTGCCTGGCGATGGCATCGGCGACTTTCTGGGCAAGGGTGGGTCTGGGCATGGCGCAAATCCCTGGGTACAGGAATGAAGTGTCCGGGCAAACTGTACCTTCTTTCAGGGATACAGTGCGGCTAACGTTCGTCTCAACCAAGAACAAACGACTCCCCGAGGAGCGCCCATGTCGATCGATTCCCGCCTGCCCGATTTCCGTAACCTGTCCCCCTCGCAACGTCTCGACCACGTGCAGCAACTGCTCGGCCTGTCCGCCGCGGACACCGCGCTTCTGCGTGACGCCGGTGCGCTGCCGCTGGAGATCGCCGACGGCATGATCGAGAACGTGATCGGCACGTTCGAGCTGCCCTACGCCCTGGCCAGCAACTTCCGCATCAACGGCCGGGAGATGCTCATCCCGCTGGTGGTGGAGGAGCCCTCGGTGGTGGCTGCGGCTTCGTTCATGGCCAAGCTGACCCGCCCCGCAGGTGGCTTCCAGACTTCCAGCAGTGCGCCGCTGATGCGTGCCCAGGTGCAGATCATCGGTGTCAGCGATCCCTACAACGCGCGCCTCAGCCTGCTGCGCAACAAGGACGAGATCATCACCCTGGCCAACAGCAAGGACCAGTTGCTGAACAGCCTGGGCGGCGGTTGCCGTGATATCGAGGTGCATACCTTTATCGACAGCCCGCGGGGGCCGATGCTGGTCGCGCACCTGATCGTCGACGTGCGCGACGCCATGGGCGCCAACACCGTGAACACCATGGCCGAGGCCGTGGCGCCGCTGATGGAGCAGCTCACCGGCGGCAAGGTGCGCCTGCGCATCCTCTCCAACCTCGCCGATCTGCGCCTGGCCCGTGCCCAGTTGCGGATCGCCCCGGAACATCTGGATACCGCCGAGTACAAGGGCACCGAGGTCATCGAAGGGGTGATCGATGCCTATACCTTCGCGGCCATCGATCCGTACCGCGCCGCGACCCACAACAAGGGCATCATGAACGGCATCGACCCTCTGGTAGTGGCCACCGGCAACGATTGGCGGGCCGTGGAGGCGGGCGCCCATGCCTATGCCTGCCGCCATGGCCATTACGGCTCCCTGACCACCTGGGAGAAGGATCGCCAGGGCCACCTGGTGGGCACCCTCGAGATGCCCATGCCCCTCGGCCTGGTCGGTGGCGCCACCAAGACCCATCCACTGGCCCAGCTGTCGTTGCGCATTCTCGGTGTGAAGAGCGCCCAGGAGCTGGGCGAGATCGCCGTCGCCGTCGGCCTGGCGCAGAACCTCGGGGCCTTGCGCGCCCTGGCCACCGAAGGTATCCAGCGCGGCCACATGGCCCTGCATGCACGCAATATCGCGCTGTCGGCCGGTGCCCGTGGCGATGAGCTGGACTGGCTGGTCAAGCGCATGGTCGAGACCCGCGACGTGCGCGCCGACCGCGCCGAGGCGTTGTTGCGCGAAAAGCGCGGGCAATGAGCATGCCTGCGGTCAGGCTGGTGGAGGTCGGTGCCCGCGACGGCCTGCAGAACGAAGCCCTGACCCTGCCGGTCGAGGTGCGCGTGGCGCTGATCGAGCGGCTGGTCGCGGCTGGGCTGCGGACCCTCGAGGCCGGTGCGTTCGTATCGCCACGCTGGGTGCCGCAGATGGCCGACTCCGGCGAGGTGCTACGCCGCCTCGGGCAACGCCCCGGGGTGACCTATACGGCGCTGGTGCCCAATCTGCAGGGGCTCGACGCTGCGCTGCAGGCCGGGTGCCGGGAGGTGGCGGTTTTCGCCGCGGCCTCCGAGACGTTTTCGCAGAAGAACATCAATTGCTCCATCGCCGAAAGCCTGCAGCGTTTCCAGCCGGTATTGGCCAAGGCGCTGGCGCAGGGCGTGGCGGTACGCGGTTATGTCTCCTGTGTGCTCGGTTGCCCGTTTACGGGCGAGGTGCCGGTGGCCGATGTGCTGCGGGTCGTGCGCGAGCTGCACGCCATGGGCTGCTATGAGATCAGCCTGGGCGACACCATCGGCCGAGGCACGCCAGGCAAGGCCAGAGCGCTGATCCAGGCCTGCGCCAGCGAGGTGCCGATCACGGCACTGGCCGGGCATTTCCACGACACTTACGGCATGGCGGTGGCCAATTTCCAGGCCGCTCTGGAGGCTGGTGTGCGGGTGTTCGACAGCTCGGTTTCCGGCCTCGGTGGCTGCCCCTATTCGCCCGGCGCCACCGGCAATGTGGCCACCGAGGAACTGGTCTATCTGCTCGAGGGCCAGGGCCTGGCAACCGGCGTGGACCTGCCGGCACTGCTCGAGGCCGGGGCTTTCATCGACGCGGCGCTGGGCAAACCCTCGGCCTCGAGGGTGGCCAACGCCATGCATGGAAGGGCGCCTTGAGGCACAGAACAACAACCCGGAACGGCTACGGGCAGCCGCGACAGCCTCAGGTCGCACTGCCCGGAGCACTCCGTCGATTCACTGTCCCAGCGTACTTCGGCTTTTCCATGGCAGCGCCTCTGCGCCCCGACGACGTACGACACAGGAGAACCCATGAATTCGCTGACCGATGCATTGGCGAGCTTCGCCAGAACCACCGGGCCCCTGAAGGGTGTGACCATCCTCGACCTGACCCGCGTCGTCGCCGGCCCTTACTGCGCCATGCTGCTGGCCGACATGGGGGCCACGGTGATCAAGATCGAGAACCCCGCCGATCCCGACCTAACCCGCGAATTTCCGCCCCTCAGCCGCAGCAGCAGCGAGCCGGTAAGTGGTTTCTTCGCCCAGTTCAACCGCAACAAGATGGCGGTCTGCCTGGACCTGAAAAAGGCCGAGGGCAAGGCCACCTTCCTGGACATGGTGCGCAAGGCCGATATCGTCATCGAGAACTTCCGGCCCGGCACCATGGCCAGGCTGGGGTTGGGCTACGAGGTGCTCAGGGAGGTCAACCCGGCCATCGTGTGCACTGCCATCAGTGGCTTCGGCCAGTACGGCCCGAACTCGCTGCGGCCTGCCTTTGACAGCAGCGCTCAGGCCAGCGGCGGCCTGTGGTCGATGAACGGCACGGTGGAGGAGCCGATGCGCGTGGGCACGGTGCTGGGCGATCTGTCCGCCGCGCTGTATGCGGCCATCGGTACCCTCGGTGCGTTGCGTGAAGCGGAACGCAGCGGCCAGGGCCAGCTGGTCGACGTGTCGCAGCAGGACTCGATCGTCTCGCTCACCGAGAACGCCCTGGTGACCTACACCGAAACCGGCAAGGTCACGGTGCCCGAGGGCAATGGCCATCCGTTCGTGCGCCCCTACGGGCGCTACGCCTGCAAGGATGGCTACGTGTTCTTCGGTGCCTACACCGACAAGTTCTGGCGCGAGGCCTGCCTGACCTTCGGCGACGAGGCGATGGCCAGCGACCCCGAGGTCGACAGCATGGCCAAGCGCTTCGAGACCGACGTCTACCTGCGCAAGGTCAAGCCTGCCGTGGAGCGCTGGCTCGGCGCCCATACCAAGGCCGAGCTGGAGGCCATGACCGGTGACCGTTTCCCGCTGTCGCCGATCAAGAGCATCGATGAAGTGGTGGCCGACCCCCATCTGCGCGAACGCGACATGGTGGTGCCCGTCGACTGCCAGGGGGCGCGCTTCGAGGTGTTCGGCAACCCGATCAAACTCTCCGGCGGTACTCTGGAGCGCGGCGCCAGCGCCCCCTCGGTCGGCCAGCACAACGCCGCCATCTATCGCCAGTGGCTGGGCCTGGACGAAGCCGAATACGCCGAGCTGGTTCGCCTGGGGGTGATCTGATGGTCGATCTGATCAGCGCTGCGGCGCGGCGCAGTATCGGCACCTCGCTGCCGCCGTCGCGCTTCGAGGTGAACCGCAACGACATCAGGAAATACGCGGTGGCCACCGGGCAGCGTCAGCGTCGTTATCTCGATGGCGACGAGGCGCCGCTGCTGTTCCTGTTCAGCGCGATGATGCCGGTGCTGCCCCTGGAGCAGCTGCTGGAGGACGGACACAAGCCCGACGACCCGCTGATCCCCGAGTTGCCGCTCAAGCGCATCATGGCCGGCGGCAGCGATTACCAGGTGCACCGCAGGATCTTTGCCGACGACGTGCTGCTGTGTCGGCAGACCCTGCTGGATATCTACCAGAAACAGGGCGCCGAGGGGCCGCTGATCTTTCTGGTGTTCGAGAACCGTTTTGAAACCGAAGCGGGCGAGCCGGTCGTGACCGAACGCCTGACCCGGATCGCGAGGTGAGCATGGCCAGGCAGACGATCAGGGCGGGCCAGCGGTTGCCCGAGCGCGAATACCGGCCCGGTACCGTGCAGCTGTTCCTGTACAACGCGGCCATCTGGAACGCCCACCGTATCCACTATGACCTGCCCTATGCCCAGCAGAATGAGGGGCATCCGGCGCTACTCGTGGACGGCCCGTTGCAGGGCGATTGGCTGACCCAGCTGGTCTACGACTGGATGGAAGAGGGCGACGAGTTGCTGAGCTTCCAGTACAGCAACCGGCGCGCCGGTTATATCGGCGATGTGCTGACCGCCGCCGGTGAAGTCGTTGCGGTAGAGGCCGGACGCGTGACCCTGGCGCTGCGCCTGAGCAACCAGGCGGGCCAGGTGATCACCCAGGGAGGCGCCAGCCTGCGCCTTGCCGGCGCGGCCTGAACAACAGCGACGCGGGCGCCATGGCCGGCACCTGGCGTGCACACGAACCCGACCTTGCGGTCGCCAACCAGCTGCTTCCTCAATAACAACAAGAGCCCGAAAGGGCGGGGGACACCATGAGCCAAGAGCTTGCCAGACCGGCTGCGACACCGCCCAGCGCGGACGCGGCCCGCAACACCGACAACCTCTACGAAGTATGGGGCGACACCGTCGATGCCCGGCATCTGGTACTGGCGATCATCGTCAGCGCCATCGTCAGCCTGGGTGCCTACGGGCTGGCGCTGTGGATACTCGACGGCCTGGTCGAGTCGGCGCAGATGGCCAAGGCCTATGCCATGCTGTTCGGCATTCTCGGTTGCCTGGGCGGTGGCGCGATCAGCGCCATGCTGTTCAAGCCCAAGCGTGACGTGGTCGAGCACGTGGCGGACCCGGCCTTTCGCGAGCAGGTGGTGGCTGACCTGCTCAAGGAATACGGCAGCCTTGGCCGTCTCGAGGAGACCTCGCCCGAGGTGCTCGCCGAACTCCACGAGCTCGGCCTCTACGAGCTGTTCCGGGATGCCCAGGCCCGGGAAGAACAGACCCGCGAGCAGCGTGCCGAGGCCGACGTGGATACGCGCGATTCCCTGGCGCTGAGCGGAGGGCGTTCGTGATGGAAGGCCTGCTCTACGAAATCCTCATGGCCCTGGCCCTAGGCCTGTTCGGCGCGGTGCTGTTCTCGGCCATCGGCCTGGTATCGGGCACCGACGAAACCACCACCCTGGCGCCCCTGACCATGCTCGTGGTGCTGCTCGGCGCGCCGCCGGCCGGCATTCTCACCTTCTTCCTGGCCGGTGCGGTGGCCAAGCACATGACCCACGCGGTACCCACGGCGTTGCTGGGCATTCCCGGTGATACCTCGGCGACCGCGCTGATCGGCGATGCCAACCACCTGCGCCGCCTCGGCGTGCCCCACGTGGCGCTGCGCAAGATGATTTCCGGTGGCGCCGTGGCGGCCGTCATCGCGGTACCGCTGGCGGTGCTGTTCGCCGTGCTGCTGGCGCCGTTCGGCGACGTCATCAAGCAGTTCGCCCCCTGGGTGTTCCTCTGCGCCGCCTTTACCATCGCCTACTTCTCGGCGGGGCGCTGGGCCTCGGTGCTGGCCTTGCTGCCGTTCGTGCTGGTGATCGTCGCCCTGCAGACGCTGACGGCCCAGTACGGCGTCAAGCTGGCGGTCAGCTATTTCCTCGGCATCGCCGTGGCGCCACTGATCACCTCGCTGTTCTCGATGCTGGCACCCGCCGAGCGCGAACGCATGCGTCGCGACCAGTACCGGGTGTTCTCCCTGGCGCCGGACATGAAGGGCTGGCGCGGTTATTTTCCCAACCCGCTGCGGGTGATCAACAAGCGCCAGACGCGCATGACCGCCATGGCGGCGAGCGTGACCAGTGCCACCTTCGTGTTCAGCCCGGTGGCCATGACGGTGATCATGGGCGAGCTGATCGGTGCGCGCGTCAAGCAGGCCTACGAGCGGCTGACCACGGTGATCACCGCCCGTAACGGGGTCACCGAGTCGACCTACATCGCCGAGGCGCTGATCCCGCTGATCGCCTTCGGCCTGCCGCTCAGCCCGGTGGCTGCCGGGCCGGCCGCGCCGCTGTTCAACGCACCGCCACGCTTCAGCGTGGACACCGCCACCGGTGAGGTCAACAACCTGCATAACCTGCTCAACAACTGGGAGTTCTTCGGCTACGGCATGATGGCGGTGCTGGTGGCCATCGTGATCGCCTACCCCTTCACCATGAATTTCGCCCACCAGGCGGCTTCCTTCGTGTCCCGCAGGATCAGCCACGAAGCGGTGATCGCCACCTTCATCGGCCTGGTGCTGGTGGTGGGGATCTGGGAGGGTGGCCTGCTCGGGCTGCTGGTGATCGTCACCATCGGTCTGCTCGGCGGCCTTCTGGGGCGCTTCCTGGGCTTCAACATCGGCGTGCAGTTCATGGGCTACTACACGGCGGTGCTCAGCGTTCCCGCGTTGATCGCCTTGTTGAACTGAACGAGGAGGGGCGTGCGGCTTTCGCCTGCCCGCCCCTGTTCATCATTGCGCCTTATGCAGCGGGTGATGGTCGGTCTGCTTGGGCTTGGTGCGCAGCAGCGACAGCACCCAGACGAAGAAGATCGGCACGAAGATCACCCCCAGCAGGGTCGCGCTGAACATGCCGCCGAGCACCCCGGTGCCGATGGCGCGCTGGCTGGCGGCGCCGGCGCCGCTGGCGATCACCAGCGGCACCACGCCGAGCATGAAGGCCATGGAGGTCATGATGATCGGCCGGAAGCGCAGGCGTGCGGCCTCGATGGCAGCATCGCGCAACGAGTAGCCGTCTTCCCACAGGTCCTTGGCGAACTCGACGATGAGGATGGCGTTCTTCGCCGCCAGGCCGATCACGGTGATCAGGCCGACCTTGAAGTACACGTCGTTGGGCAGGCCGATGGCCGTCACCGCGAGCACCGCCCCAAGGGCGCCGACCGGCACGATGAGCATCACCGCCAGGGGGATCGCCCAGCTCTCGTAGAGGGCCACCAGGAGCAGAAACACCACCACGATGGCCAGGGCGAAGAGCATCGCCGCCTGGCCGCTGGCGACCTTCTCCTGGTAGGAGAGGCCGGTCCATTCGTAGCCGATGCCCTCCGGCAGCCCGGCGGCGATGCGCTCCAGTTCGGCCATCGCCTCGCCGGTGCTGACCCCGGGTGCGGCGTCGCCGGAAATGCGGATCGAGGGGTAGCCGTTGTAGCGCGCCACCTGCACCGGGCCCTGTTCCCACTGGGTGGTCACGAAGGCGCTCAGCGGCACCAGGCTGCCGCTGTCGTTGGGCACGTGCAGCCTGAGCACGCTGTCCGGCGTCATCCGTGCGCCCTGTTCGGCCTGCACGACCACGCGCTGCTGGCGCCCGGCGTTGGCGAAGTCGTTGATCACCGAGGAGCCGAAGGCGGTGGACAGCGCATTGCTGATCGACTCGAAGCTGACGCCCTGGGCGCGTGCCTGCTCGCGGTCGATGACCAGGCGCAGCTGCGGCGCTTCGGCCAGGCCTTCCATCATGCCGTAGAGGAACAGCGGGTTGCCGTTGACCTTGCCGAGTACCTCGTCACGGGCGGCCAGCAGCGCCTCGCGGCCAAGGCCGCCGCGGTCCTGCAGGCGCAGGGAGAAGCCGCCCGAGTTGCCCAGGCCATCGATCGGTGGCGGTGGCACGGCCATCATGGCGCCGTCGTCGAGGTTGGCGAAGCGGCCGTTGACCGCGGTCGTCTCGGCCTCGACCGATTGCTCCGAATCACGTTCGGACCAGTCCTTGAGCAGCGGGAAGGCGATCGCAGCGTTCTCGCCCATGCCCGAGAAGCTGAAGCCCAGCACCAGGAAGGAGGTCGCCACGGCCTCGCGGGAGGCGAGGAACTCCTCCAGCTCCTTGCCGGCGGCCGAGGTGCGCTCGCGCGTCGCGCCGGGTGGTAGCTGGATATCGACGATCATGTAGCCCTGGTCTTCGACCGGCACGAAGGATTCCGGCAGGCGCAGGTAGAAGAAGCCCATCAGCACCACGATGCCCAGGTAGATGAACATGAAGCGCCCGGCGCGCGGTACCAGCTTGCTGTTGAGGTTGGTGTAGCGCCCGGTCAGCCCGGTGAATTTGCGGTTGAACCAGCCGAAGAAACCGGTTTTCTCGTGATGCCCCTGGGGGATCGGCTTGAGAATGGTGGCGCACAGCGCCGGTGTGAAGGTCAGCGCCAGGAAGCCGGAGAACAGGATCGACACCGCCAGCGACAGGGAGAACTGCTGGTAGATAACGCCCACCGAACCGGCCATGAACGCCAGGGGCAGGAACACCGCCGACAGCACCAGGGTGATACCGAGGATCGCCCCGGACACCTGGCCCATCGCCTTGATGGTCGCCGGCACCGGCTCCAGGCCTTCTTCGGCCATGATCCGCTCGACGTTCTCGACCACCACGATGGCGTCGTCGACCAGGATGCCGATGGCCAGCACCATGCCGAACATGGTCATCATGTTCACCGAGAAGCCCAGCAGGTACATGAAGGTCAGGGTGCCGAGCAGGCACACCGGCACCACGATGGACGGGATCAGGGTGTAGCGCACGTTCTGCAGGAACAGGAACATCACCAGGAACACCAGCACCATGGCCTCGACCAGGGTCATGATGACCTTGTCGATGGCCACGTCGACGAATCGCGAGGTGTCGTAGGGCACCGAGAACTGCACGTTGTCCGGGAAGTTGGCGGACAGTTCGGTAAGGCGCTGCTTGACCGCCTCGGCGGTCTGGATGGCGTTGGCGCCCGGGGCCAGCTGCACGGCGGCGGCCACGGCGGGCTTGCCGTCCTGGCGCGAGCCGAAGTTGTAGTCCTGGCTGCCGACCTCGATACGCGCCACGTCGCCCAGGGTCAGGCGCGAGCCGTCCTGGTTGGCGCGCAGCACGATGGCGGCGAATTCCTCGGGGTTGTCCAGGGTGCCCTTGACCGCCAGGGTCGCGGTCAGCTCCTGCTCGGCGCTGCCCGGCGTGCTGCCGAAGGCGCCAGCCGGCACCTGCACGTTCTGGGCGCGGATGGCGTTGTTGACGTCGTCGATCGACAGGCCGTAACCGACCAGCTTCTGCGGGTCGATCCACACGCGCATCGCCGCTTCGGAGGCGAAGAACTGCAGCTTGCCGACACCCGGCACCCGGCGGATCTCGTTGTTGATGTTGCGCGCCGCGTAGTCGGCCAGGGCGGTGGTGTCGTCGTTGGCGCTGCCATCCTTGTAGGTCAGCGAATAGATCAGCAGAAAGCCCGCGGTGGCCTGTTCGGTCTGGATACCCAGGGTCAGCACGGCCTGGGGCATGCGCGCTTCGGCACGCTTGAGGCGGTTCTGCACGTCGACCTGGGCCAGCTCCGGGTCGGTGCCCGGCTGGAAGGTCACGGTGATCTCGGCGATACCGTTGGCGTTGCTGGTGGACTCGAAGTACAGCAGGTTCTTGGCGCCGTTGAGCTCTTCCTCGATCACGCTGGTGACCGAGTCGGTCAGCACCTGGGCCGACGCGCCTGGGTAGGTGGCGGTGACGGTGATCTGTGGTGGTGCCACGTTGGGGTACTGCGCCACCGGCAGGAAGGGGATGGCCAGCAGACCGCCCATGGTGATGAACAGCGCGACCACCCAGGCGAAGTTCGGGCGCCGGATAAAAAACAAGGACATGTCGATGCTCCGGCTTATTGCGCCTGGGAAGGGGTGGCGGTCTGGGCGTCAGCGCCGGGGCGGCGTGGCACCACCTTGGCGCCGGGGCGGATGGCCGACAGCGAACTGGTGATCACCTGGTCACCGGCCTTCAGGCCGTCGGTGATCTGCCAGCGGCCGCCCTGCATGGCGCCGGTGGTGACCGGCCGTGCTTCCACGGTATCGTCGGCGCCGAGCAGCATCACGCTGGCCTGGCCGTCGGCGGCGCGCTGCACGGCGCGCTGCGGCACCAGGATGGCGTCCTGGTCGAGCCCCTGGGGCGTGCTCACGCGCACGTACATACCCGGCAGCAACACGCCCTGGGGGTTGTCGAAGCGTCCGCGCAGGGCGATCTGCCCGGTGCTGCGATCCACCGAAATGTCGGTGAACAGCAGCGTGCCCTGGCTCTGGATATCGGTGCCGTCGACGCGCAGCGACAGGGTCTTGTCGCCATCGCCGGAGACCTTGCCGTCGGCGATGGCGGCGCGCAGGCGCAGGGCATCGGCAGCCGGCTGGCTGAAGTCGGCATACACCGGGTCGAGTTGCTGGATACGGGCGAGCAGGGTGGCCTCGCCCTGGCCGACCAGCGCGCCCTCGGTGACCTGGGCACGGCCGATGCGCCCGGCGATGGGCGCGCGCACCTGGGCGTAACCCAGGTCGAGCTTGGCGGTTTCCACGTTGGCCTGGGCCGAGCGCTTGTCGGCCTGGGCGCTGCGCAGGGTGGCGCGGGCCACGTCGAAGTCCTGCTGGCTGACCGCGTTGATCTTCACCAGCGGCTCGTAACGCTTGACCGTGGCCTGGGCCTGGAACAGCTGCGCATCGGCGCGGGCCAGTTCGCCCTCGGCGCGCGACAGCGCGGCCTTGAACGGTGCGGGGTCGATCTGGAACAGCAGGTCACCGGCCTTGACGTCGGCGCCTTCCTCGAAGGTGCGCTTGAGCACGATACCGGCGACCCGGGCACGAACCTCGGCGACGCGTACGGGTTCGATACGCCCCGGCAATTCGGCCACCACGGTGAAGGGCTCGGTCTTGATGGTGAGGACATCCACCTCGCGAGGCGGCGCTTCGCCCCAGCCCTGTTCGCCTTTGTCACAGCCGGTCAGGCCGATGACGATTGCAAGGGTGATAGCCGATACGACGTGACGGGTGCCAATCCTGCTCATGTTTCACCTGGGGCGATGCCCAATCCAGTTAGTCCTTGAAAGGCGCGAATGGTCGTTTATAGGTGCATGTGAGTCAATATTGTCTCATTTGCATTTTTTGTGTCTAAAATTGGCGGTCCTTTTGAACGCCTAGGATTTTCCTGCACAATGGCGCGGCCGTGCCGCTGAGCTCCGAGAAGAATGTAGTGATGCCAAGACCTGTCGCTGAAGAAAAACTGCTCAAAGCCCTGGCCGTGGCCATGGTCGAGCACCCGCGCGGCACCTTCAAGGAGATCGCCCAGGCGGCTGGTGTGAGCAAGGCGACCCTGAATCGCTACTGCGGCACCCGCGACAACCTGATCGAAATGCTCTTCGATTATGGCTGCGAAGTGATGAACCAGGTCATCGCCGAGGCCGACCTGCAGCATGCGCCGGTGCCCGAAGCCTTGCAACGCCTGGTGGACGGGCATCTGGTGCACCGCGACCTGCTGGTTTTCCTGATGTTCCAGTGGCGCCCGGACTCCCTGCACGAGTGCGGCGAGGAGGCGCGCTGGCTGCCGTACACCAATGCGCTGGATCAGTACTTCCTGCGCGGTCAGCAGGAGGGCGTGTTTCGCATCGACATCGGCGCGCCGGTGCTGACCGAGCTGTTCGCTTCGCTGCTGTTCGGCCTGGTCGACGGCGAGCGCCGCGGGCGGGTGGCGCGGGCCAGCATGGGCCCGTCGCTGCAGACGTTCTTCATGCAGGGGGCGGCAACCTGAGGGCCCTGGTCACGGCCGGCAGATGTCTGACGAGCGCGCCGGGCCGGAGGGCTGGTAGTATGCGGCTCATGTCGTGGCCCTGAGCCGGATTACGCAGAGGGACGCTGCGCCTCGCGGAGAAACCAAGCATGAATGTACAAGTGATCGAGCGTGACGGTGAACCGGAGTACGCGGTCGTGCCGTGGGCCGATTATCAGGCGCTGCTCCAGGCTGCCGGCCAGGGCGCCGTGACAGCGGCGAGTCAGCCGGCTGTCGATGCCCCGAAAGCGCTGACCGAGTTGAGCGCATTGCGCGAGGCCAAGGGCCTGAGCCGCGATGAGCTGGCGCGGGCCGTGGGGATCAGCCCCCATTACCTGGGCATGATCGAAAGCGGTGAGCGCCAGCCCGATGCGGCCATCCTGCGTGCACTGGCCTGGGTACTCGGCATCTCGGGTTGGCAGGCATGAGCGTGCGCATCAGCCGGGCACACTGGGAGGCGCTGCTCGCGGCCCTCGACGATGCCCGGCGCCAGCGCCATCTGCTGACCTATCGCGCGCTGATCGAGCGCCTGTCGCTGCCGGCCCCCGCCATGCAGACCCTCACCGCCGCGCTGGAACACCTGGCCGCACTGGATGCGCGCAGCGACCGCCCGTTGCGCAGCGCCCTGGTGATCAGCCAGGGCGCCAGCCGCCTGCCGCGCACCGGTTTCTTCGAGTGCGTGTCACGCCTGGGCCGCTTCGACGGCGCACCCGATGGGGTCGCGGCGGCATCCTGGCACGCCTCGGAAGTGGCCCGGGTATTCGAGTTCGATTATCCCGCCGAGGCCTGAGCGGTGCGCTCCTGCAAGGTATGGGTGTCGATCACGTGCAGGCTGTAACCCGGTATCGCCTTGGCCTGGCGCTTGGCTTCGGAGGCCAGGCCGGCCAGCTCGCTGGCGTCCAGCTGCGGGCAATGCTGTGGGTGCAGGTGGACCACGCCGAGCGACAATGACAGCAGCGGAAACTCCTCGCGCTGGCCCTGGCGGTTGTGGCTGATGAAGCAGCCAGCGTCCAGGTGCTCGTCCAGGTAGAAGCGCCGGCACTGCGCTTGGAAATCCTCCAGCAGCTGATTGAGCCGCGTGCGCCAGTCCCGTGAGCCGAACACCAGCAGGAAATCATCACCGCCGATATGACCGACGAAGTCCCGGCTGGGGTCGATGCGCTCGTTCAGGCAGTGGGCCAGGCACAGCAGCACTTCATCGCCCTTGGCATAGCCGTACAGGTCATTGAAGGGTTTGAAGCTGTCGACGTCGACATAGCAGATCGCCGCTTCGCGGTTCTGCTGCAGCAGGCGCGCCAGGCACTGCTGGATCGGCACGTTGCCCGGCAGCAGGGTCAGCGGGTTGGCATAGCGGGCCTGCTGGATCTTCAGCTCGGTGATCAGCTTGAGTACGTCGATCACCCGGCCCAGCCCCTGGTAGCAGCCCTCGACGGTGATCACGAAATCCTCTTCCATGCGCTGGCGGGCGCGGCTGGTCAGCAGGCGGCTGACCTGTTGCAGCGACTGGGTGATCTCCACCGCCAGGAAATCGTTGCTCATCAGCCGGCTGATCGGCTTGCGCGCGTACAGCTCGGTGGCGAAGGGCTTGAGCAGCACGTCCGACAGCGAATGGCGGTGCACGATGCCCACCGGGCGCTGCTCTTCGTCGAGCACCGCCAGGGAATTGAGGTTGGCCTGGGCGCGAAACGCTTCCAACACATCGGCGGTGGGGGTGGAAACGCAGACCGCCAATTGTTCGTTGAGCAGGGCGGTGAGGTCGGTGCCTTCCTCGCCCAGCGGCGTAGGCGCCTGGCCGACGGCAGGCAGCATCTTGCGGGCGTCGGTGGGTGGCGTCTCCTGGGGGCGGCAGAGCAGGTAGCCCTGGAGCAGGTCGACGCCCATCTCACAGAGCACGGCGAGTTCTTCCTCGAGCTCGATGCCTTCGGCGATCACCTTGGAGCGCGAGGCCTTGGCCATCTGCAGGATGGAGCCGACGAACTCGCGTTTCACCGCATCACGGTGGATGCCGTCGATGAAGTGCCGGTCGATCTTCACGTAGTCGGGGCGCAGTTCCGACCACAGGCGCAGGCTGGAATAGCCGGCACCCAGGTCATCCAGGGCGATGGAGAAGCCCATGTCGCGGTAATGGTGCAGGGCGGTGTCGAGCAGGTAGAAATCGTCGGTGGGCGATTGCTCGGTCAGTTCGATGACCACCCGGCTGGGGGCGATACCGTAGGCCTGCAGCAATTGCAGGGTGCGGCCTGGCTGGTGGTTGGCGTCGAGCAGCGAATCCGGCGAGACGTTGAGAAACAGCAAGCCATCGAGTTGCTGCTCGCTGAACCGGCGACAGGCGCTCTTGCGGCAGGCCAGCTCCAGCTCGCTGAGCAGGCCGGTCTGGCGGGCCGCGGCGAACAGGGTCAGCGGCGAATGCAGGGGGCTGTTGGACGGGCCGCGGGTCAGCGCCTCGTAGCCGAGGATGCGCCGTTCGGCGACCGACACGATGGGCTGGAACAGGCTATGCAGATCACCGTGGGCGAGGATCTGGCCCAGCGAGCTCAACTGTTCGGTGACGGTCATGGCGAATCTCTATGCGAATCGGATGGCGGGGATGGCTATTGGCCATATTCGACTACAGAACGATGACCGATTGATGAATGGGTTGGGGCGTCAGAATCAAATGGATGGTTTTTCTGGCACTGCCGGCAATCGCCCAGGCAATAAAAAAAGGGCGTCGTAGTCGCGACGCCCTTTGGGTTACCGCTGGCCTGTGATCACTGCTTGGCCAGGCGGGTGTTGAGCTTGAGGTAATCGATGAGGATGTGGCCGGTTTCCGTCAGGTAGGCGTCGTCTTCCGGCTTGGTCTTCTTGTCTTCCTCGGCCTGGGCCAGCACGTCGTCCTCGTCTTCCTTCTTCAGCTCCTTGAGCGGTTCTTCGCCCTTGGCGCTGCGGCGGGCGTTCTCGATCGCCAGTTGGCGCTTCTCGATGTCGGCCTGCTGGGCGCGGCGCTTGGCTTCGTTGAGGCTGACGGTCTTTTCGGCCATCAGCTCGCGGGACAGGGCCAGGCGTTCGCGGGCGAAGTTGAAGTCCGGGTTGTCCGCGGTGCGGGCGTCGTAGCGGTTCTTCAGTTCGGTGAGGAACGGCTTGATCGGATCCAGCTCCGGCTTGATCGCCGGGCGGATGCTGTCCCAGGGCATGGCCTCGGGCAGCGCGCTTTCACCAATTTCCTTGTTGTCCATCACGTCCGGGTAGGCAATGTCCGGCACCACACCGCGGTGCTGGGTGCTCTGCCCGGAAACCCGGTAGAACTTGGCCAGGGTCAGCTTGAGTTCGCCATGGTTCAGCGGCTGGATGGTCTGCACGGTGCCCTTGCCGAAGGTCTGGCCACCGAGGATCAGTGCGCGGTGGTAGTCCTGCATGGCGCCGGCGAAAATTTCCGACGCGGAGGCGGACAGGCGATTGACCAGCACGGCCATCGGGCCTTTGTAGAAGGCGCCATCCTGCTCGTCGGCGAGCACGTCGACACGGCCATCGCTGTTGCGCACCAGCACGGTCGGGCCCTTGTCGATGAACAGGCCGGTCAGTTCGGTGGCTTCCTGCAGGGAACCGCCGCCGTTGTTGCGCAGGTCGATGACGATACCGTCGACCTTCTCGGCCTGCAGTTCGGTGATCAGCTTCTTGACGTCGCGGGTGGTGCTCTTGTAATCCGGGTCGCCGGCACGGAAGGCCTTGAAGTCCAGGTAGAACGCCGGGATTTCGATCACCCCCAGCTTGTAGGCACGGCCGCCCTGATCGAGCTTGAGGATGGATTTCTTGGCCGCCTGCTCTTCGAGCTTCACCGCCTCGCGGGTGATGCTGACCACCCTGCTGGTCATGTCGTTCGGCGCATTGCTGGCCGGGATCACTTCCAGGCGTACGCGCGAGCCTTTCGGGCCGCGGATCAGCTTGACCACTTCATCGAGACGCCAGCCGATCACGTCGACGATTTCGTCGTCGCCCTGGCCGACCCCGACGATCTTGTCGGCAGGGGAGATCTGCTTGCTCTTCTCGGCCGGGCCGGCGGGTACCAGGCGCACCACCTTGACGTGCTCGTTGTCGCTCTGCAACACGGCGCCGATGCCCTCGAGGGACAGGCTCATGTTGATGTCGAAGTTTTCCGCGCTGTCCGGTGACAGGTAGTTGGTGTGCGGATCGTAGGTCATGGCGAAGGCGTTGATGTAGGCCTGGAACACGTCCTCGCTGCGGGTCTGCTGCAGGCGCGCCTGCTGCGCCTTGTAACGCTTGGTGAGCAGTTCCTGGATCGCCTTGGGTTCCTTGCCGGCCAGCTTCAGGCGCAGCACTTCGTCCTTCAGGCGTTTGCGCCACAGGTCGTCGAGTTCGGCGACGTCCTTGGCCCAGGGGGCGTTTTCGCGGTCCACCAGGAGGCTCTCGTCAACCGTGAAGTCGATCTTGTCGACGCCCTTGGCCAGCAGCCCCTGCACGTAGTTCAGGCGCTCCTGCTGGCGTTCGAGATGGCGCTTGTAGATATGGAAGCCGGGTTCCAGGTCGCCCTTCTTCAGGAGGTCGTCGAACTTGTCCTTCCAGCGGTCGAATTCGGCGATGTCGGCGGCGGTGAAGTAGCTGCGCGCCGGGTCGAGCATTTTCAGGTAACCCTGATAGATCTTTTCCGAGCGGGCGTCGTCCAACGGAGGCTTGCTGTAGTGATGGCGCTGCAGCAATTCGACCACGTTGAGGCTGGCGATCACCTGATCACGATCGGGCTGCAGGTACTCCCACGAGTCGGCCTGGGTGGTTTTGGCCGCAAGGGGCAAGGCGCCCAGCCCGAGAACGAGGGCCAGGGTAGCGCTGATAAAGGATCGCTTCATGCTGATTCGACGTGGGGACAGTTGATAACGCATATTAGGCCGTCTTTGAGGGCGCCAGGTTCCATCGGCGCAATGCAAAGGCCCGTCGCTGAGCGACGGGCCAGGTTCAAATGCACTATGGAGGCACCGTGAAAGCATTGCAAGGCGTTGAAGGGCAGGTGGAATGGGTCGATCGTCCCACACCTGCCTGTGATGTAGGGGAAGTACGCATTCGTGTGGCGGCAGCGGGCCTGAACCGCGCCGACCTGTTGCAGCGGGCCGGCAATTACCCGCCACCACCGGGTGCCAGCGACACGCTGGGCCTGGAGTGCGCGGGCATCGTCAGTGAAGTGGGGCCGGGTTGTGACGACTGGCAGGTGGGCGATCGCGTCTGTGCCTTGCTGGCCGGCGGCGGGGTGGCCGAACAGGTGGTGGTCGATGCCCGCCACGTGCTGCCGGTGCCGGAAGGCCTGTCGCTGCACGAGGCCGCGGGGCTGCCCGAGGTGTACGCCACCGCCTGGCTAAACCTGTTCCAGCTGGCCGGTCTGAAGCCTGGCGAGAAGGTGCTGCTGCATGCCGGCGCCAGTGGCGTCGGCTCGGCGGCCATCCAGCTGTGCAAGGCCTTCGGCAGCAGCTGCTGGGTGACCGTCGGCTCCCAGGAACGCCTCGCGTACTGCCAGAGCCTGGGCGCCAGCGGCGGCGCGATCCGCGGCGAGGACGGCCTGCAGGTGGCGGATGATTTCGGCCCGTTCGAGGTCATCCTCGACCCGGTTGGCGCCAGCTACGCCGCGCTCAATCTCAAGCTGCTGGCGCGCGATGGCCGTTGGGTGAACATCGGCCTGATGGGCGGGCGCAAGGCCGAGATCGACATGGCCCAGGTGCTCGGCAAGCGCATCCAGCTGATCGGCTCGACGCTGCGCAACCGCGACGATCTGTTCAAGGCCGAACTGCTGCGTGACCTGCGCCAGCACGTGTGGCCGCTGTTCAGCGAGGGGCGACTCAAGCCGCAACTGGCCCGCACCTTCCCGATTGCCGAGGCCCACGAAGCCTACGCGACCCTGGAAGGCAACCAGGTCAACGGCAAGCTGGTGCTGGTCATCGACGACAGCCTGAGTTGAGGTCCGCCGGCGAGCGTCCAGGGTGGTGGGCGCTCGCGGTCATCCGCAGTAGCTCGGCGGCAAGGCGCGGCGATCAGACGGCGCGGGTCACGCCGCCATCCACCCGGATGTTCTGGGCGGTGATGTAGGCGGCTCCCGCGGAAGCCAGAAAGGCGATGGTCGCCGCGACTTCCTCGCTGCTGCCATAGCGTTGCAACGGCACGCTGGTCCGGCGCGCTTCGGTGGCCGGCAAGCTGTCTATCCAGCCCGGCAGTACGTTGTTCATGCGGATATTGTCGCCTGCATAGGTGTCGGCGAAGATCTTCGTGAACGACGCCAGGCCGGCGCGAAACACCGCCGAGGTCGGGAACAGCTCACTGGGTTCGAACGTCCAGGCGCTGGATATGTTGATGATCACCCCGGCCTTCTGCTTCTGCATGAGCGGTGTGACCAGGCGGGTCGGGCGGATCACGTTGAGCAGATAGGTGTCCAGGCCGCGGTGCCAGTCTTCGTCGCTGATATCCAGAATCGGTGCCCGTGGACCGTGGCCGGCGCTGTTGACCAGCACGTCGATGCGCCCCCAGCGCGCCAGCGTGCCGTCGACCAGCTTTTCCAGATCCTCGCCGCATTGATTGCTGCCCGTCACCCCGAAGCCGCCCAGCTCTGCAGCCAGCGCCTCGCCCTTGCCCGACGACGAGAGGATGGCGACCCTGAAGCCATCGGCCGCGAGTCGTCGGGCGGCTGCGGCGCCCATGCCGCTGCCGGCAGCCGTGATGATTGCTACTTTTTCTACAGGCATCGTATTGTCTCCACAGATGCAGATGAATGTCCTGTGAGGCTAACAGCTTGCCTGGCCAGGCAGAGAGGCAGCCCTGGTACCCTTAATCAGTAGAAAAACTACAGTCATGTCGGAAGAGTTCGGCCATTTGCCATCGCTCAATGCCCTGCGCGTATTCGAGGTGGTGGCGCGGCATCTGAATTTTCGCCTGGCCGCCGATGAGCTGGGCGTTACCCAGAGCGCGGTGGCGCAGCAGGTTCGAGCCCTGGAGGCTGATCTGTCAGTCAAGCTGTTCGAGCGCCAGGCGCGTGGTCTGGCGCTGACCGAGAGCGGCAGAGGCTACAGCCAGAGCGTGCGCCGGGCCTTCGAGCAGATCGCTGACGCCACCCGGGCGCTGCGGCCGGCGCCCTCGCACCTGACGATCAGCGTGACGCCGACATTCGCCTCGAAATGGCTGATTCCGCGACTGCCGGACTTCTCGGCGCGTCACCCGGACGTCGACCTGAGAATCCTCGCCAGCGAGCGGCTTTCCAGCTTTCACAACGATGGTGTGGATATGGCCGTGCGTTATGGCTGCCCGCCGTTCGGCCCTGGCCTGCACGCCGAGCTGTTGCTGGAGCAGGCGATTGTCGCCGTGGTGAGCCCCGGGTTGCTCGAACGCCTGGGCGCTGCGGACGACCTGCAGACCCTGGCGCGTTATCCCTTGCTGCATGACGCCCACAACCTCTGGCCGCGGTTTCTCGATCTGCTGTTCCCCGACGCGCTGCAGGCCTCTGCCAGAAGCGTGCGCTTCAACCAGACGTCACTGGCCATCGAGGCGGCGATCGCGGGCCAGGGCATTGCCTTGGCCAATCGTTTTTTTGTCGCCCGGGACATTCAGGCCGGGCGCCTGATCAACCCCTTTGACGCCACGTTGCGGGACGACCGCGGGTTCTATCTGCTCGGCCCACGGCGCGTCAGGCAGCAGGCACCCTTCGCGATGGTTCGTGACTGGCTGCTGGCGCAGACCCGCGACGATCTTCGATGACCGCGTCTTCGATTCCCGGCTTATCTGCCCAATGGGCGAGACCCCCAGGCCTGTGGCACACTTGAGCGCCAGTGAAAACGGGTTGTGAAGCGACGTGTGTCGCTCGCCCGTGCACCGGTGCCGCCGGCCCTTCGCCGCGGTCTGCCAGGCCATCGCCACGAACAAGAGGAAGCAGCGTGCATAACGTCGTCATCAGCGGTACGGGCCTTTATACCCCGGCCAACAGCATCTCCAACGACGAGTTGGTGGCGTCTTTCAATGCCTATGTGCAGCAGTTCAATGCGGACAACGCCGCGGCCATCGAACGCGGCGAGATCGAGGCGCTGAACGAGTCGAACAGCGCCTTCATCGAGAAGGCCTCGGGCATCAAGAGCCGTTTCGTGATTGACAAGCAGGGCATCCTCGACCCGCAACGCATGGTGCCCTCGATCCCCGAGCGGGATAACGAGCAGTGGGGCATTCTCTGCGAGATGGCGGTGGCGGCCGCCGAAGAGGCGCTGGCCCGTGCCGGCAAGACGGCCGCGGACATCGACGGGGTGATCGTCGCCTGTTCCAACCTGCAGCGCGCCTACCCGGCGGTGGCCATCGAAGTGCAGGCGGCGCTGGGTATCCAGGGCTTCGGCTTCGACATGAACGTGGCCTGTTCCTCGGCGACCTTCGGCATCCAGGCCGCGGCCAACAGCATTCAACTCGGCCAGGCGCGGGCGATCCTGATGGTCAACCCGGAGATCTGCACCGGGCACCTGAACTTCCGCGACCGCGACAGCCATTTCATCTTTGGCGACGCGGCCACGGCGGTGATTCTGGAGCGTGCGGACCTGGCGACCTCCGAGCATCAGTTCGAGATCGTCGGCACCAAGCTGCTGACCCAGTTTTCCAACAACATCCGCAACAACTTCGGCTTTCTCAACCGCGCCGCCGACGAGGCAGGTGCAGTGGCCGAAGGTCGGCTGTTCGTGCAGGAAGGGCGCAAGGTGTTCAAGGAGGTCTGCCCGATGGTGGCCGAACTGATCGCCGCCCACCTGCAGGACAATGGCCTGGATGTGGCCGATGTGAAGCGCTTCTGGCTGCACCAGGCCAACCTCAACATGAACCAGCTGATCGCTCGCAAGCTGCTGGGCCGTGACCCGGAGGCCCATGAGGCGCCGGTGATTCTCGACACCTACGCCAATACCAGTTCGGCCGGCTCGGTGATTGCCCTGCACAAGCACCAGGATGATCTGCCGGCAGGCACCCTGGGTGTGCTCAGCTCGTTTGGCGCCGGCTACTCGATCGGCAGCGTGATTCTGCGCAAACGCTGAGTGCGGTGAGCGCTGAGGATGAGCTCCCGCCGGTGGCAGGAGCTCGGTTCATCGCTTACTGCTTGGCCCATTTCAGGAAGGCGGCGCGGCTTTCCGGGGTCAGCAGGTTCCACATTTGCTGCAGTGTGGTCAGGGTGGCGTCGTTGTGCGGCAGGGCGGCAGCCTGGGCCGGCGCAGGCTGCAGCGCCACCGGCTGTGCGGCTTGTGCCGGAGTATTGCCCAGCGGGGCGACGGTGGTGGGCTGAGCGGCGATTTCGCTGGTGCCCATCAAGGCCGCGAGTGCCGAAACGTTGCGATTACCCTGTTGGGCCTGTTCACGTTCACCGGTGCGCGTGTTCACCGCCCAGGCCTTGAATTCTTCTTCGAACTTCTTGGCTTCGGACAGGTTCTGCGGGCGGTCGAATTCCAGGCGCCACACGTCGCCCGCTTTGCCATCGATGTCGAAGATTGCGGTGCGGCTGCGCACTATCTCATGGCTGATACCGCCGGCAACGTCGAAGCCATTCTTGTAGAAGGCTTGAACCTGATAGGCACCCGGCTGCAGCAGCAGCTGCTTGTCATCCAGGTTGTAGGCAGCATTGGCCGCCTTGTAGGGCTGGCCGTTGATGCTGCGGATTTCCAGCTCGCCAGGTACCACGACAGTCAGCACTTCGCTCTGCGGCTGAGGTGCACCGGAATACAGCTGAACTTTGGGCTGCTGAGCGCAAGCGGCCAGCAGCCCGGCCAGGGCGATAACGAACAAACGGCGCATGAAGACTCCTAGGGAGAAGACCCGCCGGTGGCGGCGGTACGGGGACGGTTACATTTCGAACGCGAGAATAAGACGGAGAGGTGTCAGTTAAATGACAAGCCGGGCTGCTCTCGAAGAACAGCCCGGCTCGTTTTCATTCCAATCCGCGGGCGGGATCAGAAGTCGTAGCGCAGACCTACGGTGAAGCCGGCGGCTTTTTCACCAGCGGCTTCGTTCACCCCGTTGACGACCGACTGGTTCTGCGGGTTAGCGGTACGGGATTGCATCCACGGCGAGTAGGCGACGTTGTCGTCGTTATCCACTACCGCATAGTTGGCATAGACGCGTACGGCCTTGTCCAGCTTGTGCTCGATGCCTACGACCCACATGGTGGCGTCGGAATCATCGGCGTCGCTGTCGTTGGTCATCCAGGTGGCTTTCAGTGCGGTGTTCTTGGCAATGGCGAACTCGCCACCCAGACCGTAGACGTTGAAAGTACCCGCATCGCGCTGAGCGCTGGTGGTGGTGCTGACACCATCGAAATCGGTGGTCTGGTAGAAACCGACCAGCTTGAAGTTGTCGACGATCTTGTAGGCGACAGCGGCGCGGATGGAGTCGGCTTCGCCGCGCAGGGTGTCTTCTTCGACCTTCTCGTAGGCCAGGGAGGCTTCCAGCGGGCCGCCGAGGTAGTTCAGCGAGGTGCTGAAGGCGTCGCTGTCTTCGTTGTTCGCAGTGGTGTCGGTGATGTTGAGCGACTGGCCGCGGTACATCGAATAGGCCACTTTGACGTTGAAGCCGCTGAAGTCGGGGGTGGTGTACTGGATGGTGTTGTCGTAACGCTCGTCGAGGCGGCCGGCAGTGACGCGGGCGAGGTTGTTCATGTCGCCGACCTGGTCACCGAACAGGTTGAACGGGCCGCGAGCGACTTTGAACGGGCTGTCGAAACGGCCGACCTGAATGGCGCCGAAGTTGCCGCCCAGGCCGACGAAGGTATCGCGGGTGGCGAAGCTGGTGCCGCCATCGGACGAGCCAGTGGTGAAGTTGATCTGCTGCTCGATCTGGAAGAAGGCTTTCAGATCCGGGTTGATTTCATGGTCGCCCTTGAAGCCCAGACGCGAGGAGTTGCTCGACAGGTTGGTTTCGGAATAACGGGCACCGTCATCGAGGTAGTCAACCGATACGTGCGCACGGCCGTAGATGCTCACGTCTGCCATTGCCACAGCAGGTACCGACAGGGCAGCACCAACAGCAACCGCAATCAACTTCATCTTCATTGAAAAAAGCTCCTTCGTTTATGAAACGCCGTCAGTGCCGGTGGCATGACATCGTCGGTTTGGACGGAGGCGATTATGGAAATCGGATGTGACAGAAGGCTTGCTGTGGCGTGACATTTTCAAGTCTGGGGAACTTTTTGAAAATCAGAAGGTTGCGCTTGATATGAGGCTTTTTTGGCGGGCGCCGGAAGGGGGTGTCGAAGGGGCGTAATCACGCGGCCGAACCTTATAGGTCGATTATTAAAGTTTGAGGATGGCGGCGGTTGTGGTCGCCCATATGCGACGGCATCATGCTGGTTGCAGTCCCACGACCTGCCCTGGATATTTCCTGCTGGAGCCTTGCCATGACCCTTGTTCTCGCCGATTCCTTGCACGGCGTGCCGGCTGCGAGTTGGGATGCGCTGTTGTCCAGCGAGCAGCCGTTTCTGCGCCATGCCTTTCTGACCAGCCTGGAGGACAGCGGCAGTGTCGGTGGGCGCAGTGGCTGGCAGGCTGCCCATCAGCTGTTGCTCGGTGCACAAGGGCAGCCCCTGGCGGCGCTGCCGGCCTACGTCAAATACCATTCCCAGGGCGAATACGTGTTCGATCACGGTTGGGCCGACGCCTGCCGCCGCGCCGGGATCGGCTATTACCCCAAGCTGCTCGGCGCCATTCCGTTTTCGCCGGTGACGGGCCAGCGCCTGCTGGGTTCGCCCGCGGCGGCAGGGCAGCTGCTTGATGGCGTCACGGCAACGCTGGAGGAGCAGGGGCTCTCCAGCCTGCACGTCAATTTCACCGATGCCGCTGGCGACCAGGTGCTGCAAGATCGGGCTGGTTGGCTGCAGCGCCTGGGCTGCCAGTTCCACTGGCACAACCGTGGCTACCGGGACTTTCAGGATTTCCTCGATACCCTGAGCTCGCGCAAGCGCAAGCAGATGCGCAAGGAGCGTGAGCAGGTGGCCGGGCAGGGCATCGCGTTCGACTGGCGCGAGGGGCACCAGTTGAGCGAAGCGGAGTGGGATTTCGTCTACCACTGTTACGCCAATACCTACCACCTGCGTGGCCAGCGGCCCTACCTGACCCGCGACTTCTTCAGCCTGCTGGCCGAGCGCATGCCCGCGGCGATTCGCGTGGTGCTGGCCTGCCGCGCTGCGCAGCCAGTGGCCATGGCCTTCAGCGTGCAGGGTGGCGACAGCCTGTATGGGCGTTACTGGGGTTGCCTGGCCGAGTTCGACAGGCTGCACTTCGAGACCTGCTTCTATCAGGGCATGGAGCAGGCGATCGCCCAGGGGGTGCAGCGCTTCGATGCCGGTGCCCAGGGTGAGCACAAGCTGATTCGTGGCTTCGAGCCGACCCTCACCCACTCCTGGCACTACCTGGTGCACGAGGGCTTGCGTGATGCGGTGGCGGGGTTTCTGCAGGAGGAACGGCTGGGTGTGCTGGCCTATGCCGAACAGGCGCGGGCCATGTTGCCTTACCGGCAGGCGTGAGCGGCGCGCTGCGGTTGCCCGCAGCGTGCAGCATGCGCCCGATCAACCATCGTAACGGCCGCCCCACTCGAGGAAACGCATCTTGTGGGTTTCACCCTGGCTGTCGGTGTAGACCATGATCACCGGCACCACGCCTCGCTTGTCGGTAACGTCGGTGCGGTAGAGCACCTTCTGTACATCGACTTTCATGCCGTAGTGGTAATCCTCGGTCGGCAGGCCGGCACCCGGTTTGTTCTGGATATCGGCTGCGAACACGGCAGGGGCGAGACTGGAGAGCAGGGCGGTAATAGCGGTTGCGACTTTCATGATGGAGTCCTCGATGGTTCGATGGCCGGCAACCGCATCGACCCATTCGATTGCGTTGCCTGGTGGACTCATATGACCAGCAAAGCCGAAGCGGCGGAAATTGATGGTCTCGTTAGTGGGTATCATGAAAATTGATATCTGTTAGCTAGCTAACTAGTTTGCCGCTGGCAGCCGCGCCGGACGAGCGCCCACCCGGTCTCAGTCGACGCCGACGAAGCCGCCGGTCTGGTGCTGCCACAGGCGCGCGTACAGGCCACCGCGGGCGATCAGCTCGGCATGGGTACCGGTCTCGATCACCTGGCCCTTGTCGATCACCACCAGGCGATCCATGCGCGCGATGGTCGACAGGCGGTGGGCGATGGCGATCACCGTCTTGCCGTCCATCAGGCTGTCGAGGCTTTCCTGGATCGCCGATTCGACTTCCGAGTCCAGCGCCGAGGTGGCCTCGTCGAGCACCAGTATCGGCGCGTCCTTGAGCAGCACCCGGGCGATGGCGATGCGCTGGCGCTGACCACCGGAGAGCTTGACGCCACGCTCGCCCACCTGGGCCTCGAAGCCCAGGCCGCCCTGGCTGTCGTCGAGGGTGGCGATGAAACCATCGGCGCGGGCCTTGCGGGCAGCGGCCCAGAGCTCTTCATCGCTGGCGTCGGGGCGGCCGTAGCGCAGGTTGTCGCGGATCGAGCGGTGCAACAGGGAGGTGTCCTGGGTAACCACGCCGATATTGGCGCGCAGGCTTTCCTGGCTGACCTCGGCGATGTCCTGGCCGTCGATGAGGATGCGCCCGCTTTCCAGGTCGTAGAGGCGCAGCAACAGGTTGACCAGGGTCGACTTGCCGGCACCGGAAGGACCGACCAGGCCGATCTTCTCTCCGGGGCGAATGTTGATGTCCAGGCCGCTGATCACGCCGCCCTGCTTGCCGTAGTGAAAGTGCACGGCGTCGAAGCGTACGCCGCCCTGTTGAACCTCAAGGGGCCTGGCGTCTTCGTGGTCGAGCACGTGGCGCGGCTGGACGATGGTCTGCATGCCGTCCTGCACGGTGCCGACGTTCTCGAAGATGCCATTGACCACCCACATGATCCATTCGGCCATGTTGTTGATGCGGATCACCAGGCCCAGCGCCAGGGCGATGGCGCCGGTGCTGATCAGCGATTCGCTCCACAGCCACAGGGCCAGGGCGCCGGTGCCGACGATCAGCAGGCCGTTCATGCAGGTGATCAGGAAATCCAGGCTGGTGATGGTGCGCGACTGCAGGCGGAATTTGTCGAGCAGCTCCTGCATGGCCTCGCGGGCGTAGGTTTCTTCCTCACGGGAATGGGCGAACAGCTTGAGCGTGGCCACGTTGCTGTAGCCATCGACCACCCGGCCCATGACCTTGGAGCGCGCCGCCGAGGCAGCGGCCGAACGCTCCTTGATGCGTGGCACGAAATACCAGAGTGCCGCGCTGTAGCCGATGATCCACAGCGTCAGCGGCACGATCAGCCGCAGGTCGGCGGCGGCGAACAGGTACAGCGCGCTGCCGGCGTAGACCACCACGTGCCACAGGGCGTCGATCACCTGCATGGCCGAGTCGCGCAGCGACGGGCCGGTCTGCATGACGCGCTGGGCGATGCGCCCGGCGAAGTCGTTCTGGAAGAAATTCAGGCTCTGCTTGAGCACGTAGCGGTGGTTCTGCCAGCGGATCAGGTTGGTCAGCCCCGGGTTGATCGCCTGGTGCGTCAACAGATTATGCAGGCCGAATACCAGCGGCCTGATGATCAGCGCCACCAGGGCCATCCACAGCAACTCGCCCTGGTGCTCGGCGAAGAAGGTGCGCGCATCGGCAGTGGCCTGGGCCATGTCGATCAACTGGCCGAGAAAGCTGAACAGCGCCACTTCGATCACCGCGGCGAAGAACCCGACCACCAGTACCACCACCATCAGCGGCCATACCTGCTTCAGGTAATGGGCGTAGAAGCGCAGCATGCCGCTGGGCGGCGCCACGTCGGGGCTGGGTTTGAAGATGTCGATGAGGTTTTCGAAGCGGCGAAACAACATGGGGTGCAGTCTGCTCTGGCGGATGATGGAGTGGCGAATGGAGAGGGCTGCCGAGGGGCAGGCGCGCGGGGCGCTGAGGTAAACCCACGTGCCCTGGCACATGGGTTACCTGGAGGAGGGTAGCAGTATCAGAGGCGCTTGGCGTCGAGAATCACCACCGGGTCGACCGGCACGTTCTGCTGACCGGCACGATTGGCGGTGCGCACTTGGGCGATACGGTCGACCACTTCCATGCCGCGGGTCACCTTGCCGAACACCGCGTAGCCGAAGTCGCGCGAGCCGTGATCCAGGAAGGCATTGTCGGTGTGGTTGATGAAGAACTGGCTGGTGGCCGAGTCGCGTACCTGGGTACGGGCCATGGCCAGGGTGCCGCGTACGTTGTGCAGGCCGTTGTCGGCTTCGTTCTTGATCGGCGGCTGGGTCTGCTTCTGGCGCAGGTTCTCGTCGAAGCCGCCGCCCTGCACCATGAAGCCCGGAATCACGCGGTGAAACACGGTGCCCTTGTAGAAGCCGCTGTCCACGTAGGCGAGAAAGTTGCGGGTACTGATCGGCGCTTTCTGCTCGTCGAGCTGCACCTCGATTTCACCCAGGCTGGTGGTCAGCAGCACCGTGGGGTTTTCCGCGGCCATCAGGTGGGCGGTGAACAGCAGCGAGCAGGCGGTAAGGGCGAGTTTCTTCAGCATCGGGTCTAGTCCTTGGATGAGGTGGCGGCAGTGTTTTCGACTTCCTGCAGAAAGGCAAGCAGGCTGCGGTTGAAGTGTTCGGGCTGGTCGAGCGGCGTGGCATGGCGTGAGTCGGCGATCACCCGATGGCGGCCAGCCAGGACCGGAATCTGCAGCTCCCAATCCAGGGTGCTGGAGCCCAGGCCGTGCACCAGCAGCACTGGCGATCCCGCGCCGTGCTCCTCGAAGTACAGCCGGCAGCCGCGGTGCTCGAAAAAGGCCATTGGCTCAGGCCGGCGTAACGGGAGCGGCGTCGAGCGGCGCAGAGTCGAAGCGCTGGATCAGGTCGGTAAGGATCTGCGTGGCCGGGCCCAGGGCCTTGTCCTTGCTGGCGTAGAGAAAGAACACCGGCTTGCGGTTGCCGCCCTTGTCCAGCGGCAGCGGCTTGAGCAGGCCATCCCTGAGTTCGCGCTCGATCATGTGCCGCGGCAGCCAGGCGAAGCCCAGGCCATTGCCCACGAAGGTCGCCGCCGTGGCCAGGCTGCCCACCGTCCAGCGCTGCTCGGCGCCAAGCCAGCCCATATCGCGGGGCTGGTGGCGCCCGGAGTCGCGAATCACCACCTGCATCTGGGTTTCCAGGTCCTGGAAATTGAGCTCGCGCTGCAGGCGATGCAGCGGGTGATCGGGATGGGCCACGGCGAGGAATTCCACCGGGCTCATTTCCGAGCCGAGAAAGCCTGGAATGTTGTAGGCGCTGATCGCCAGGTCCGCGACACCTTCCTTGAGCACCTCCTCGACGCCGGACAGCACCTCCTCGCGCAGGCGCACCCGGCAGCCACGGCTCTGCGGCATAAAGGCGGTCAGGGCACGCACCAGGCGGGCGCTGGGGTAGGCGGCGTCGACCACCAGCCGCACCTCGGCCTCCCAGCCCTGTTCCATGTGGTGGGCCAGGTCTTCGAGCTGACTGGCCTGCTTGACCAGTTGCCGGGAACGGCGCAGCAGCACGTCGCCGGCTTCGGTGAGCACCGCCTTGCGCCCGTCGATGCGCAGCAGCGGCACGCCCAGTTGTTCCTGCATGCGCGCCACGGTGTAGCTGACCGACGACTGCGAGCGGTGCAGCACCTCGGCCGCCTGGGCGAAGCCGCCGTGGTCGACCACGGCCTGCAGGGTGCGCCATTGGTCGAGGGTAACGCGTGGAGCCTTCATCTGTTCTCCTTGACCAGCGGCTGTGCACGAACGGGCCCTGGCTCTAAACTGACGGCTCACCTCGGAGGCTGGCCATGAAAAAACTCTGTTGCGCACTGATCGCCTGCGTGCCGCTGGCGGTGCAGGCCTATCCCATCGAACTGGAAAAGCAGTTCAACGGCGCCGAAGTGTCGGCGAGTACCCAGGAAATCGATCACAACATGGCTGCCGTACGGGTGCAGAACTTCGGCCAGCAGGCCGCCGCCTGCAAGGCGGTGTTTCGCAACGGCCCCGAAGCGCCGCGCACCCGTAGCGTCAAGCTGGCAGCCGGGCAGAGCGGCAACCTCACGGTGAAATTCGCACGCAGCATCATCCGCCTGCGCGTGCAGCTCGACTGCCAGCCTCAATAGGCTGGTCAGACTAGGGTCAGCGGCCGAACAAATCAACTTCATCGATGATTATCCACGAATAATCAACGTTTCCTATCGGATGTCACCCGGGCAGCCTCCCCCTGGCGCAGGCGGCTGGCAGCCACCACGGAGACGGCATGCCGTGCGGATTGTCTGCCGGCCAGCGAACCGTTATGGTGCGCCGCCCATCCGTGCAGCGCTGCTCGCCTGACGGCCGGCGTGGTGCCACGGCCCGAGCGGCTGAGCGGCTCGGGGCGACTTTCCTATCTTCGAGGTGTGCGATGACGCTTTCCGGACCCGGCGTGCTGTTCTCTGTCAGCGCCTCGATCCTCTTCGCCCTGATTCCCGGTTACGTGCAGATGCTCACGCCGCTGGACGGTTTCCAGGTGTTCGCCCAGCGTGTGCTGTGGTCGATTCCGGCCGTGCTGTTGCTGCTCACCCTGTTGCGTCAATGGCCGTTGCTGCTGGGCGCCCTGCAGCGCCTGGGCCGCGAGCCGCTGCTGCTGGCCGCATTGCCACTGGCCGCGGCGCTGATCGGCCTGCAATGGTTCCTGTTCGTGTGGGCACCGCTGACCGGCCATATGCTCGACGTGTCCCTGGGTTACTTCCTGCTGCCCCTGGCCATGGTGCTGGCTGGTCGGGTGTTCTATGGCGAGCGCCTGCGCCCGCTGCAGCGGCTCGCCGTGGCCTGTGCCTTGGCCGGGGTGCTGCACGAGCTGTGGCAGTCCCAGGCATTTTCCTGGGTCACCCTGGTCACGGCCCTGGGCTACCCGCCGTATTTCATGCTGCGCCGCTGGATGCGCCTGGACGCGCTGCCCGGGCTGGTGCTGGAGATGCTGGTGCTGGCGCCCCTGGCCATCTGGCTGATCGTCCATTGGGCGCCGGGCGGCATGTTCGTCGAGCATCCGCGCCTGTGGTGGATGGTGCCGGGCATGGCGCTGCTGGGCACCATCGCCCTGGCGCTGATGATGGCCTCGTCGCGCCTGCTGCCGCTGGGGCTGTTCGGCATTCTCAGCTACGTGGAGCCGGTGCTGCTGTTTGCGTTCAGCCTGCTGTTTCTCGGCGAACGGTTCGATCCGGACCAGTTCATGACCTACCTGCCGATCTGGGTGGCCGTGGTGTTGGTGGGCTGGGACAGCGGCCGCTTGCTGATCAAGCAGCGGCGTATGCACACCGCGGTTTGAGTGCTTTCGACTAACCGCTCAGAGAAAGCATTCGGCCCCGAGGCGCGAACGCGGTAACCTATGCGGCTGATTTAGCATTTGCATCGAGGTTGCCCCGTGTTTGCCCAATTTGCCCTGCATGAACGCCTGCTCAAAGCCGTGGCCGAGCTCAAATTCACCGAGCCGACCCCGGTGCAGGCCGCTGCGATTCCCCCGGCGCTGGAAGGCAAGGACCTGCGGGTGATTGCCCAGACGGGGAGCGGCAAGACCGCCGCCTTCGTATTGCCGATGCTCAATCGCCTGCTTGGTGACGGCAGCTCCACTGCCCGCGTCAGCGTGCGTGCGCTGATCCTGCTGCCGACCCGCGAACTGGCTCAGCAGACCCTCAAGGAAGTCGAGCGCTTCGCCCAGTACACCTTCATCAAGGCCGGGCTGATCACCGGCGGCGAGGATTTCAAGGTGCAGGCCGCCATGCTGCGCAAGATCGATATCGTCATCGGCACCCCCGGCCGGCTGATCGAGCATGCCAACGCCGGCAACCTGCTGTTCGACGACGTCGAGGTACTGGTGCTCGATGAGGCTGACCGCATGCTCGACATGGGGTTCGCCGAGGACGTGCAGCGCCTGGCCGAGCTGTGCGGCCGTGAGCACCAGACCCTGCTGTTCTCCGCCACCAGTGGCGGTGCCGGCCTGCGCGAGGTGGTCGCCAAGGTGCTGCGCGAGCCCACGCACCTGCAGCTCAACCGCGTCAGCGAACTGGCCGAAGGCACCCGTCAGCAGATCATCACCGCCGACCACAACTACCACAAGGAACAGCTGGTCGAGTGGCTGCTGAGCAACGAGACCTACGACAAGGCGATCATCTTCACCAACACCCGTGCCCAGGCCGACCGCCTGTACGGCAAGCTGGTGGCCAAGGAATTCAAGACCTTCGTGCTGCACGGCGAGAAGGATCAGAAGGATCGCAAGCTGGCCATCGATCGCCTGCGACAGGGCGCCGTCAAGGTGCTGGTCGCCACCGACGTGGCCGCCCGCGGGCTGGATGTCGAGGGCCTGGATCTGGTGATCAACTTCGATATGCCGCGCTCCGGTGACGAATACGTGCACCGTGTCGGGCGTACCGGGCGGGCCGGCGCCGAAGGCCTGGCCATCTCGCTGATCACCCACAGCGACTGGAACCTGATGTCGAGCATCGAGCGCTACCTCAAGCAGCGCTTCGAGAAACGTACCGTCAAGGAACTCAAGGGCAGCTACCAGGGGCCGAAGAACCTCAAGGCGTCCGGCAAGGCCGCCGGCACCAAGAAGAAAAAGGTCGACCCGAAAACCGGCAAGAAGATCGCCAAGAAACCCGCGGCGAAAACTCCGGCCAAGCGCAACACGGTGAACAAGCCGAAGAGCGATGCAGGCCTGGTCAGCCAGGACGGCCTGGCGCCGCTCAAGCGCAAGGCGCCGTCGACCGACGCCTGATGGCTACTCCGGTCACCGTCAACGATTGCCGGTGACCGGCTACTGCACCTGTTCCTCGACCTCGCCGCCGATGTCTTCCAGCTCCTGCAGGCGCTGGTCATAGGCGTCGCAGTCGGTGGCATGCTGGCCGGCGCTTTGCGGCGGCGCCTCTTTGAGTTCCTGACGCAGTACCGCGGCCCGCTCCGGGTCGCGCTGGGTGATTTCCTCGATCTTGGCTGCCAGTTCCTGGGCCTTGGCGGTCGCCTCGTCGGCCGTGCAGGCTTGCGCCTGGCCTACGCCGTAGAGGGCGAGAGCCAGGCCGCAAAGCAGTGCGATATGTTTGATCATGCTCCAATCCTCACGCCTTCCCGTTCGAGCGGTTGAGTGCCCGCCAGCCGTCAAGGTTCAGGGTTACTGCTTGTTGTTCAGGCTTCTGACGGTCAGGTCCAGCGCCTTCTGCATGTCCAGCCGGGCGGAGCGGCCGATGTCCTTGTCGTGCAGGTTGAAGCCGCGCTCCGAGGGCAGGATCGGCGCGGTCAGGTCGTCGGCATCGGTAGGCTCGAAATCGAATTCTTCACCGATGGTCATGGCGCTGCGGCGCAGCAGCATGCGCAACTGATCGGGGTGCAGGTCCGGGTTGATCGACATCAGCGCGGCCACCACGCCAGCTACCAATGGCGTGGCGTAGGAGGTGCCGCAATGCACGCTGCCCTGCTGGTTCTCCTCGGCGGTGGAGGCGCGCACGCAGGCCGCCGCGGTGATGTCCACGCGGGTGTCGACGTTGGATGAACTGCGCCGTTTGACGTAGGCCGGATCATCCACGGCCACGTCCTTGCGCTCGCTGCGCTGGTGGCCACCGACCACGAACAGCTGTTCGGTGACGAACGAGGAGGGCAGGCGATAGTCGTCGGCACCGGAGAACGAGGCGCCATTGCCGGCGGAGTTGACCACCACCACATCCGGGTGCTCGCGGCGCAGCCACAGGAAGAATTCCTCCAGCAGTTCTTCATAGCCGCTCATGGCGACGCCCGAGCGCACCAGCGAGTCGATCTCGTCGCCGTGAATGTTCCTGGCGCCGATACGGTGAATGCCCCAGCTCCAGTTCAGCACCCGCACGCCGTCCTCGACCAGGTTGACCGAGGCAGCGATGTTGGCGGTGATGCCGGCATCGGAGTTGCGGTCGACGATCACCTCGAAGCCCGGGCCGGCGCCGTCCAGGCCGCGCAGGAAACCGGTGTTGCCACCATCGTTCCAGCGTGCGGCGAGGATGCCGGCCACGGTGGAGCCGTGGCCGTCCGGCTTGTCGGCATCGCGGCTGTACAGGCGGGTATGCGGTGTGTGGCCCTGGCGCTCGGCGGCGCCGAGGTAATCCTTGAAGTCCGGCGCATCGAAATCGACGTTGCGCTCGATCAGGCCGATACGTACCGGTTGGGTGTCGATGGGCGCGCGCTTGGAGGGAATCCGCCGCTGGTAATAGTTGACCGCATCGACGAAGCGGTTGGCGGCCCATTCCTCTTCGCCCAGCTGCTCTTCCTGGCTCGCGCCCGCCGGCGCTTCCTGCTCCTCGGCGGAGGATTCCTCGATCACCACGGCATCCACGCTCAGCTCGCTGCCCAGGCGCAGCACCATGGCGTCACGCTGAACCAGATCCTTGGCCGGCAGGCGCAGCTGATAGGTATTGAGCGGCGCAATCGCGCCGACCACCTCGGCGCCGTATTTCTTGGCCAGCGCCTTGGCGGTGTCCAGGCCCTCGGCATCTTCCTCGATGACCACGCTGACCAGATCGACATAGGTGTTGAGGCCGTCCATGTTCTCTGCCACTTCACCTGGCCTGGCAGCCACAACGTGGCTGCCGGCCATCGACAGCCACACCGGATTGCTCAACTCGTCGCCCTGTTTCAGCCACAGCGGGCCGCTCTGGTAGCGCTTGCTCTCGAGGGTGATACGCAGCCCGTCTTCACGTTTCACGGCGCCGGCGGGCAGTGGCTTGCCATCGAGCAGTACCTGCAACTGGCCGTCGGACACCCCGCTGGCCGTGAGGCAGAAGGTCTGGCGCTGGGTGTCGAGCACGTCTTCGCAGCGATACAGGTGCTTGAGCCGCAGCGGCTCGGCCGCCAGTGTCGTGGGCACGATGCCTGCCACGAGCAGAGCGCTGAAGACGGGGCGCAGCAGGGGCCGGCGGAGCATGGCAGAAATCCTTTGTGCAGGGGGATGCGCCTCAGACTGGTGGCGCAGGCCTTGGTTCAGGCTGCGTTCGGCAGATAGCCCGAACCTTGTTCACGGCGCCGACGTCACACCTCTACAGGCGCGTGAAGCGCCGAAGACAACAGGAGAACAGGCGATGACGACTCACCAGCAAACCCATAACTGGGACCTTGTCGAGCGCATGCTCCACGAGGTGCAGACCGGCGCCGGCCAGCCATTCGTGCCACGCCGCTGCGCCGAGGAACTGGCAGAGGCGCTGCAACAGGCCGGCAAGCCGATCGACAACCTCGATTCGCTCAAGGCCCAGGCCGACGAATACGAGGCCACGCTGCTCGACGGCGGCTTCATCGCGCCGCGCCCCGAGGCTGAGGGCGGCAATGGCGAGAACTTCGTGCTCACCCCGCGCGGCGCGCAACTGCTGAGCATGATCGACAGCACCTTCCCGGGCGAGGAACACCCCCGTGAGGTGCTCGACCGCCATGGCCTGGCGGCGTTGACGCCTGAGGTGTTCGATGGGCTGGCGCCACGGGCGACGCTGGTCTGATACCCTCCTGCGCCCTGGCTGCGAGCTGTGCATACCGCGCTGACCTGCCAGGCTGATGGGCAGGGTCGGTGCGGCGAGGCAATCGGACTGCTGCTGGTGGTGGCGCTCGATGCCACGGCCAATGAGCTGCGTATCGGTTTCGGCACGCACAAACCCGCCTTATCAGGCTGTTGAAAAACTACCTACGTTGCTGCCGCTTCGCGGGCCGCCGGCATCAAGGTGGTGCCGTCCTACGCGCCGATGGAGCGCCTGCACCGGGCTCCGGCGCGGCCGTGCGGAAGTGTGAACAGGCCCTATATCCGTTACGACAACGTGGCCGTGGCCCTGAAGGCCAGCGCTACCGGATCGAGCGTATCGCCGACCTGGGCCATTATTCGGTGCGTGCTTTCCAGCGTGCGCGGGTGATGCTGGGCGAGGAGTTTCAGCGCATGGCCGAGGCCCCGCCGTTCCCGCCGACGCCCTATCAGTTGGTGCTGCGGGATCGATCGCTTCGACCGCGGCCTTGCCGCCATCATCACCAGCGGCGAGTACCGGGAGATCGAACGCCGCTACGCCCAGCAGTGAGCCGTCTCGTCACTGGGTCAGTTCCTCGGGTTCTTCCTCGACCTTGGCAGCCAGCATCTCGGTCTCGATCGGGTGCGTCTCGACGCGGAAATCGGCGATTTCGATGGCCCCCTGGCCTTCGCCGATCAGGTGGAAGGAGAACGCCTTGCGGGTATCCAGGTTGTCGAAGGCGAAGCTCAGCTCCACCGGCCGGCCCTTCTTCAAGCGCGGTATCGGCGGGACGTTGATCAGCACGTCCCGGTCGAATTCCTTGGTCTTCAGACGCAGGGTGGCACCGGCTTCGCTCATGCTCAGCGCGTTGATCTTCAGGGTCACGCGGGTCTGGGTGCCCTTGGGCAGTTCCAGGTACTGGGCGCCGATCAGGTTGTCGGCCCAGTCATCGCCCGGTGTGGTGCGCAGGCGAATGCGCTCGTTGCTGGCGAACTGCAGCACCTGGTTGTCCTGGCCATCGGTCAACGAGCGATCCAGCAGCTCGGCACGCAGGCTCACCTGGCGCGCCGGCTTGCCGCTGACCCGGCCCAGGTACTCGGCGTGCTCGGCGATGAACCCCGGGCTGGCGTAGCGCCGGCAGACCTGCTGGAAGTTGCATTCGGTCAGCGTGCCCTGGCCGTCGTGCTCGCGCAGCAGGCCATTGGTATAGGAGATGATCTGGCGGCCATGGGGGTAGTCACGCAGCATCGAGCGCCCGGCGATGTTCGCCGGCAGCGGCAGGGCCAGGTAGTCGAGAATCGAGGCGGTCAGGTCGATGTGCCCGTAGACGCCACTCTTGAGCGACGGCAACTGCGCCTGCTCGGGCGCCAGCATGAGATTGAAACCCCAGGCCGACGCCAGGCGCACGTTCTCGATACCGTGGGATTCGTCGGAGGTCACCACCACCAGGGTGTCGTCGAGCACGCCGCGCTGGTGCAGGCCGTCGAGGAAGTCGCCAATGGCATCGTCGAGGTAGGCGATGGCGGCCTGCTTGGCGCTGTCATGGCGCTCCAGGTAATCGGCCGGCGCGGAATAGGGCTGGTGGGTGCCGACGGTCAGCAGGGTCAGCATCCACGGGGTCTTGTGCTTGCGCAGGCCATCGACGTAGCTCAGGGCGCCTTCGAAATAGGCGCGGTCGTCCATGCCCCAGGCGAAGTCGAGGTACGGCGTGTTGCGGAACCAGTCGCGGCCCAGGGTCTTGTCGAAACCCATGCGCGGCATGATCTGGTCCTTGGCCATGAAACGCAGCCCGGCGCCCTGCAGAAAGTGGGTGCTGAAGCCGTTGTCGCGCAACTGGGCCGGCAGGCACTGGGCGGCGCGCTCGGCATTGCCCAGCAGCTCGAGGCCCTTGGGCGTTCCCGAGGCCAGCTTGTCGTAGTCGCCGCAGAGCATCGCGTACAGGCCACGAATGGTCTGGTGGGCGTGCAGCACGTAGTCGCTGGTGAGCATGCCGCGCTCGGCCCAGGCGCTCAGGCGCGGCATCAGGTCAGCCTGGTAATGGCTGCCGATGGCCCGACGGCTGGCGTCGATATAGGCGCCGGGAATGCCTTCCAGGGTAACGATCAGCACGTTGCGGGCACGGCCTGGCCCCAGCAGCGGCGTGCCGTCCATGTCCAGGCGGGTCAGGCCGGTGACATCCGGTGGGCTGTTGGGCTGGCCGCGGCTCATCCAGTCCTCGACCTCCAGCTGGGCGAGGCTGAGCCCTTCGGCCAGCCATTTATGGGGCAGGTTGAACTGCACCCACTGGTCCGCTTCGCTGGGGCTGCGGTACTGGTAGACGGCGTGGGCGGCGAACAACGCCAGGGGGGCCAGCAGCCAGGCAACCGACGGTTTGCGCGCCGGCGGGCGCGCGGCGAGCACGACGAAGAACGCCAGTGCGGCCAGGATCAACGCGCCGGCCAGCCAGGGATGGGTCAGCCCGCCGCCTTGGGTCGAGTGGCTGAGGAACTGAGGGTCGGTCAGGTAATGCAGGTCCGCCAGTTCCGGCATGCGGCCTACGGCGCTGACCAGCTCGACGGTGCCCAGGTTGAAGACCACCCAGGCCACTGGCAGAGGAATGCCCAAGAACAGGCGACGACGCAGTGCCAGCCACAGCAGCAGGCTGCCAATTGCCAGGTCGGAGAGGTAACCGAACGGGTGCGACCAGCCCAGTGAATAGCGGCCAAGTAACGGCAATGCAATGAACAGCATGACCAGTACCAGCAGGGCGCTGGTCGGCCGCTGCAGCCAGGGGCTGAGAGAACGCACGTATCTTCCTTAAACGATGATCGACAGACGATGGCTTTCAGCAGGCCTTTGGATCGACCAAGGGCTCGAACGCTGAAAAAACGCTGACATCATTTTGAAACATGCATGTGCTCATCGCCAGCGACAAGCGCTGAAGACGGGAAATAAGTCGTTCAAATCATTGCCCGGACGGGCGAGGGGGAGAGACTGCCGACCTGGCGCCCGACGTGGGGCGCTGCAGGTCGATGCAGAAAATCACTTTTTGGAAATGGTGATGTGCCGGCTGGCGGGGCCATTGGTCTGGCCACTGACGCCTTTGGCGATCTCCTGGATCTTGCCGCCGGACTTGAGGAACGCCGCTACCTGAGCGTCGATCGATTCACTGGTTTCCACCGCAGGGGCGGGCTTGGCTTTGCTGTGGGATGCTTTGACGCGCATGACGGTCATATTGCCTACTCGAGTCATCAAGATGGCCGCCCATTGTATCACCGCTGAGCGCTCAGCTGTTCATTCGATGACCAATGGATGAGGTCGCGGTCGCCGGCCGGGTTTCCCGGCGACGAGTCCTGTACACTGCCGGCCTGGAAACGAGGGTAGGTACCATGGCTGTTATCGGACGTATGAATTCCTTGCAGGTCGTCAAGCACACCGACTTCGGTCTGTACCTGGACGGCGGAGCGGACGGCGAGATTCTGCTGCCCAAGCGCTATATCCCCAAGGAGACGCCGAGCGAGGTAGACGACTGGCTCAACGTGTTCGTCTACCTGGACAGCGAAGACAAGCTGATCGCCACCACCGACAAGCCCAGGGTGCAGGTCGGCGAATTCGCCAGCCTCAAGGTGGTCGACATCAACCGCGTGGGCCTGTTTCTCGACTGGGGCCTGCCCAAGGACCTGCTGCTGCCGCATTCGGAAGAAAAGCGCCCGCTGCAGATCGGCGATTACTGCGTGGTGCACGTGTTCGTCGACAAGCGCAGCCGCCGCATCACCGCCACCGCGCGCCTGGATCGCTATCTGGACAAGGTGCCGGCCACCTACCAGGCTGGCGAAGAGGTCGACCTGCTGGTGGTCGAGCCCACCGACATGGGCTTCAAGGCGATCATCAACGGCAAGCACTGGGGCCTGATCCACAAGAACGAAGTGATCGGCTACATGCGTGGCGGCATCCGCCAGCCGGGCTTCATCAAGGAAATGCGCAGCGACGGCAAGATCAGCCTCGCCCTGCAACCGGTCGGCCAGCAAGTCGCTGACAGCCTCGGGGAACAGATCCTGCAGCGCCTGCGTGACAGTGGCGGGGTGCTGGAACTGAGCGACAAGAGCGCGCCGGAGCGTATCAGCGCGATGTTCCGGGTCAGCAAGGGCAACTTCAAGAAAGCCATCGGCGGCCTGTACAAGCAGGGCCTGATCCGCATCCATGACGAGCGCATCGAACTGGTCAAGTAGCCCCACCACGACAGGCGTCGCAAAAAGCACTTGAGCGGCAGGCGGCGCTTGCCAATAATGCGAGCCCCGCCGGTGTAGCTCAGTCGGTAGAGCAGCGCACTCGTAACGCGAAGGTCGCAGGTTCGATTCCTGTCTCCGGCACCATTAGTTTTCCCCGTGAATCTCCAATCACAGCGGATTTCCCCAAAGGCCGCTGCGTGGCGGTCTTTCAGACACGGCTCGCAGCACTCTACGTCCAGGCATTGTCCGCACGCTCGCCGTGGTCGTGTGCTGCGTTGCCTCCCCTGTCTCCGTTAGGCCGGCGCGCTTGGTCCCGAGTCACACCAGGTGGCGAACCAGGGCCGCGACCAGTATGCCCGCGGCAATGGCGGCAAGCGGTTTCCTGACCAGCAGCATGACGATGGCGGTGCTCAGCAGCGCCAGCCTGGCGCCTGCGTCGCCTTCGAGCGCCAGGGGGGCGAGCAGGGCCACCAGCACCGAGCCGGACATGGCGCTGATGAACTGCTGGGTTCTCAGGTTGATCGGCACGAATGACATCACGAACACGCCACCCCAGCGGGTGGCCAGGGTGACCACGGCCATCACGGCCACCACGATCAGAGCGCCGGAGCCGGCCGTTTCGAGCATCATGGTTGTTTCTCCATCCACAGAGCGCCCAGGGCACCGCCGGCCAGGGCGCCGACCACCACGTGGCTGTTGCTGGGCAGGTACCAGTAGGCCAGCAGCGATGCGCTGGCGGCGACCGCCCAGATGACCAGCATGCGCAGGTTCTTCTGGCCGCCCACCACCATGGCCAGCAGAAAGCAGCCCATCACCATGTCGAGGCCGAAGCTCACCGGGTCGTCGATGGCGCTACCGAAATAGATGCCCAGCCAGGTGCCGATCAGCCAGGCCAGCCACAGCGCCAGGCCACCGCCGAGCAACAGGCCGAGCCCGGGCTTGTCGGTGCCGAAGGCCTGCATCGACATGGCCCAGTTGGCGTCGGACGCCACCAGCATCACCCCGTAGCGCTTGGCCGGCGGCAGGTTGCTGAGCCAGGGATACAGGGTGGCGCCCATCAGCAGGTGGCGGGCATTGATGGCGAAGACCGTCAGCGCCAGGGGCACCAGCGGAATGTGCGTGCCCCACATGTCCAGCGCGGCGAATTGCGAGGCGCCGGCGAACACCAGGGCACTCATGCTCAGGCTGGTTGCGCTGCTCAACCCGGTTTGCGTGGCGGCCAGGCCGAATGCCAGCCCGAACAGCACCACGAAGGCCGAGATGGGCAGAAACTGGCGGAAGCCATTCCAGGTAAGTGCGGGGTCGAGGGTTTGCAGAGACCGTTGTTGTGGGGCAGGCATGGGGCTCCTGATGGGGGCTTTGGTGGTGTTCAGCGCGGCGAGGCTGCCGAGGGAAAATCGGGATCGGCGGTCTTGGCCTGCCGATCCCGTGGTGCCGTCAACGGGTCTTCAAGGGCGGCGTGCGCGGCGGGATCTGCCGCTTGTTGCCGGTGGCTTCGAAGGCCGAGGCCAGGTGCAGCAGCGCGTTATCGTCATAGGCACGGCCGGCGAAGGTCAGGCCGACCGGCATGCCGATATCGGCCATCACGCCCATGGGCACGGTAACCGTCGGCACACCGAGGTGGCGAATGGCAAGGTTGCCGTTGGCGACCCAGACGCCGTTGCTCCAGGCGATATCGGCGGATTGCGGGTTGACGTCGGCGTCGGCCGGGCCCACGTCGGCGACGGTGGGGAACAGCACGGCGTCGAGCCCGAGTTCGTCCATCCAGTGTTCGAGGTCGAGCTGGCGGGTCTTCTCCAGGCCGCGCAGGCCGTCCGGCACGCTGGCGATTTCGTCCCAGGCCTTGAGGCCGCGCTCGGCCATGCGCACGTACTCGTCCATGCCGGCGGCCAGGTCGTCTTCACGGTTGGGCAGGGTGCCGGGGTCGTGGGGGAAGATCTGCGGGCCGTCGACGTCGGCCAGGCGGTTGAGCTTGGGGTCGCCGTTGGCGCGCAGGAAATCATCGAAGGCCCAGCCCGACAGTTCCCACAGCTCGTCATGCAGGAACTCGCGGGACACCAGGCCGCGGTTGAACACCGTCGGCGCGCCGGGGCGGTCGCCCTCGCAGTTGGACACCAGCGGGAAATCCACCTCGACTACCGTGGCGCCGGCGTTTTCCAGGGCAGCGCGCGCCTGCTCCCACAGGGCGATCACCGAGGCGCGGGTATGGATGCGCTGCCCGGTCGGGCCGCCGATGCCGGGCTTTTCGCTGGTGCCGGCCAGTTCGTCCCTGTTGATGTACATGCGCGGCACGCCCAGGCGCTTGCCTTTCAGGGCTTCGGGCCTAGCGGCCAATTCCAGGTAGGACGCCGGGCGTACCTCGCTGGCCTTGGGGATCGGCACCCAGGGCTGCAGGCGCCACAGATCGCCACGGGTGTCGGGATCGTCGGCGACGACTGCGTCGAGGATCTCCAGCAGGTCCGCCATGGTGCGGGCGAAGGGCACGACCACGTCCATGGTCGGGGTCAGTGGCCAGTTGCCGCGCACCGAAATCACCCCGCGCGACGGCGTGTAGGCGCACAGGCCGTTATTGGAGGCCGGACCACGGCCGCTCGACCAGGTTTCCTCGGCCAGGCCAAAGGCGCAGAAGCTCGCGGCGGTCGCGGTGCCGGCGCCATTGGAGGAGCCGGAGGCGAACGGCGCGGTGAGGTAATCGGCGTTGTAGGGGCTTTCGGCACGGCCATAGACGCCGCGCTGCATGCCGCCATTGGCCATCGGCGGCATATTGGTCTTGCCCAGGCAGATGGCACCGGCGGCGCGCAGGCGCTCGATGGTGAAGGCGTCGCGCTGGGCGAGCAGATCCTTGAAGGCCGGGCTGCCCGAAGCAGCGGTCAGGCCCTTGACCAGGTAGCTGTCCTTGGCGGTGTAGGGAATTCCGTCCAGCGGGCTCAGGGTTTCGCCACGGGCGCGACGGGCGTCCGAAGCCTCGGCCTCTTTCAGGGCATCGGGGTTATGCACCACCACGGCGTTGAGCCGGGTGGCCGTCTCGGCGCCATCGTAGGCATCGATCCGCGCGAGGTAGGCCTCGACCAGTTCGACCGCGGTAGTGCGGCCGGCCTCGAGCGCGGCGCGCAGCTCGGCGATGGAGACTTCGGTTACCTCGAACATGCTGTCACCCCTGATGGCTCACGGGCCGGCGACGTTCTTGGCGTGCCTCTTGCCCGGTGGAATGGCGGCTCATGCGGAGCCGGTCGAGGGTCGATTCTAGTGCCACCGGTGCATAAGAGGCAGCCCCAGGCGTTCAATTTTTTGCACAGGCCCAATGTTGTACAGTGGCACCTGGATTTCAGTGAGATGCCAATATGCACGATCCGATCAAGCCCGTGAGCCTGGACAAGGCCTACCGACTGCTCAGCCATGGCCCGACGGTACTGGTATCCGCCCGTCATGATGGCGTCGACGGGGTGATGGCCGCCGCCTGGGCCTGCGCCCTGGATTTCGATCCGCCCAAGCTGACCGTGGTGCTCGACAAGATCACCGCCACCCGCGTGCTGGTCGAGCGCAGCGGGCAGTTCGTCATCCAGGTGCCCACTGCCGCGCAGCTGGAGCTGACCTATCAGGTCGGCTCGCGCAGTCTCAACGAGGAACCGGGCAAGCTGGCCGCCAGCGGCGTCGAACTGTTTTCGCTCGGGGACATGGATCTGCCGTTCGTGGCCGGCTGTTCGGCATGGCTGGCCTGCCGGCTGATCGACGAGCCGCACAACCAGCAGGCGTACGACCTGTTTATCGGCGAGGTCACCGCAGCCTGGGCCGACGACCGGGTGTTTCGCGACGGGCGCTGGCATTTCGAGGACGCCGATCCGGCCTGGCGCAGCCTTCACCATGTCGCCGGCGGTCACTTTTATGCCATCGGCGAGGCGCTGACCCGCAAATGATCCGCGTCTGGCGTTGTCCCAGATAGACATGCATCGAGGGCGCATTGGCGCCTCGCACGGAGTTCGCCATGAAAGCATCGATCAGTCTTGCCCTGGCGCTGACCATCATGGCCGGCGCCTCCGCCACGTTCGCCGACGAGCGTGCGCCGCAGACCATCCGCGTGATTCCCAAGGCCTATGTCAGCCCCGGAGCGAGCGGCAGCGTCGACACCTATGAACGGCAGGAGCGCTACCACCTCTACGGTGGCCAGCGGATTCCCCAGGGCATCGACTCCAGCCGCTACGAAAGCGGCCAGCGCAGCTCCACCTTCGAAACCCGCGGCGGTATCCGCCAGAGCATCGAATATCCCAACGGTTATGAGGTACAGCGTTACCCGGGGCAGGGCACCCAGCGGTACGAGCAGCGGCGCTAAGTCGCATTAGACTTTGGTCTAAAAAACAGAGGGCTTCGACTAAGGTCGTCTGTCGCAAGTCGACTGCTGACATACAGTTATCCGTACCAGCATCCTGCTGTGGAGGATAACAATAAAATGAACGACAGCATCTACCAGCGGATCGAGCAAAATCCGCGCTTCAAGGAGCTTGTAGCCAAGCGCGAGCGATTCGCCTGGATACTCTCCGCCATCATGCTCGGCATCTATGTCGGCTTCATTCTGCTCATCGCTTTCGTGCCTGGCCTGCTCGGTACCCGCATCAGTGCCGACTCGCCGATCACCTGGGGCATTCCCATCGGTGTCGGCGTGATCCTGTCGGCCTTCGTGCTCACCGGTATCTATGTTCGTCGCGCCAATGGCGAGTTCGACAACCTGAACCAGGCCATCCTGGACGAGGTGGGCAAATGATCGGCCGTATCCTTGGCGCCCTGGCCCTGATGGCCATGGCACCGGCCCTGTGGGCCGACGCGCTGACCGGTGACGTGCAACGTCAGGCGGTCAACACCCCTGCCATCCTGATGTTCCTGGCCTTCGTCGGTGGCACCCTGTGCATCACCTACTGGGCCTCGAAGCGCAGCAAATCAACGTCGGACTTCTACACCGCAGGGGGCGGCATCACCGGCTTCCAGAACGGCCTGGCGATCGCTGGCGACTACATGTCGGCCGCCTCCTTCCTGGGTATTTCCGCCCTGGTGTTCACCTCGGGCTACGACGGCCTGATCTACTCGATCGGCTTTCTGGTCGGCTGGCCGGTGATCCTCTTCCTGATCGCCGAGCGCCTGCGCAACCTGGGTAAATACACCTTTGCCGACGTGGCGTCCTACCGCCTCAAGCAGAAGGAAATCCGCACCCTGTCGGCCAGCGGCTCGCTGGTGGTGGTGGCCTTCTACCTGATCGCGCAGATGGTCGGTGCCGGCAAGCTGATCGAATTGCTGTTCGGCCTGCAGTACCACGTGGCGGTCGTACTGGTCGGCATCCTGATGGTGATGTACGTGCTGTTCGGCGGCATGCTGGCCACCACCTGGGTGCAGATCATCAAGGCGGTGCTGCTGCTTTCCGGTGCGTCGTTCATGGCGCTGATGGTGATGAAGCACGTCGGCTTCAACTTCGCCACGCTGTTCTCCGAAGCCATCAAGGTCCACGCCAACGGCGAAGCGATCATGAGCCCGGGCGGCCTGGTCAAGGACCCGATTTCCGCGATCTCCCTGGGCCTGGCACTGATGTTCGGTACTGCCGGCCTGCCGCACATCCTGATGCGCTTCTTCACCGTGAGCGATGCCAAGGAAGCCCGCAAGTCGGTGTTCTACGCCACCGGTTTCATCGGCTACTTCTACATCCTGACCTTTATCATCGGCTTCGGCGCGATCCTGCTGGTCAGCACCAACCCGGTCTTCAAGGACGCCACCGGCGCGCTGCTCGGCGGCAACAACATGGCGGCGGTGCACCTGGCCAATGCCGTGGGCGGCAGCATTTTCCTGGGCTTCATCTCGGCCGTGGCCTTCGCCACCATCCTCGCGGTGGTTGCCGGCCTGACCCTGGCGGGCGCATCGGCGGTTTCCCACGACCTGTACGCCAGCGTGTTCAAGAAGGGCAACGTCAACGAAAAGGACGAGCTGCGCGTTTCGAAGATCACCACCGTGTGCCTGGGGGTGCTGGCCATCGGCCTGGGTATTCTCTTCGAGAAACAGAACATCGCGTTCATGGTGGGCTTGGCGTTCTCCATCGCGGCGAGCTGTAACTTCCCGGTGCTGTTCCTTTCCATGTACTGGAAAAACCTGACCACCCGGGGCGCCATGATCGGCGGCTGGCTGGGCCTGATCACCGCGGTGGTGCTGATGGTGCTCGGCCCGACCATCTGGGTCACCGTGCTCGGCCACGCGCAGGCGATCTTCCCGTACGAGTATCCGGCGCTGTTCTCGATCATCGTGGCGTTCGTCGGTATCTGGTTCTTCTCGATCACCGACAAGTCCGAAGCGGCTGCAGAGGAACGTGCGCTGTTCCTGCCGCAGTTCGTGCGTTCGCACACCGGCCTGGGAGCCAGCGGCGCCTCGGCCCACTGATCGCTCGACGGGTAAGCTAAGGGGCGGCCTGCGGGTCGCCCCTTTTTTGTTATTCGCATTTCGCGGGGAGGATAGGCTTGGTACCGGACTGGCAAGTTTGTGTGCGTATCACTTACTGGCTTGGCACTATCCATTACTGCGTCTACTGACCCTTTGTGTTGCGCCCCTTACGGGCGCCACACCTTTCTTGCTTGCCCAAGAAAGGTGTGCCAAAGAAGGGCACCCCGACATCCGGGTTTCGCTGCGCGAAACTCCCCTCGCTCCGGCGCCGCTCCGGGGGCCGGCTTACATGGGCCATCCCTGGCCCATTAAGCGGGGCCGCCATCGGTATTTCGCCGCATCCATGCGGCTCATCCCCCTACGCGACACCTCCACTCGGCCTCCTGACGGGACCGGAGCGCGAGCTTGCAAGATTTCCACGGACTCAAGTTAGGCAGCGTCTGTTTTTGCTTTTGCTCTCGAGTTGCGATCTCACAGACGACGCCCAAGTCCCCTTCAGGAGGCCGAGTGGAATCGCTGTGTAAGGGGTTGAGCGGCATGGATGCCGCGAGAGCTGCGATGGGCCAGGGATGGCCTTTCGTCAGTGGGCCGCATCCGGTCGTGCCCCTGGAACAGTGATGGAGCGAGGGAACCCCGGCGCAGCCGGGGCCGTATGTAGGGGTGTGTTTCTTTGCTCACTTTCTTTGCACAAGCAAAGAAAGTGAGTCGCCCGTAAGGGGCGAAACCCATCCGGCCAGGCAGCGCGCTAATGGAAGGTGCCGAATTATCGACAGCTCACACAAACTCGCCAGTCCGGTGTTAACCCGCACTTTCCTCAAGCTATGCGAAGAGCGTTTTTACGTCGTCACTCGAGAGGCTGCTTCAAGGGCAGGCACGAGGGCGTTCGTTTTTGCCAGGCTACCTGGCTGAACGTGCCAGCGTTTGGCCTCGGGGCGGGCTGCTGGTCTGGCCGGACAGGTTCGGCCGGACAGGCTCGGCCAGACAGGCTCGCCGAGCCAGCGGCCGGCGCGGAGTGAAGAGTCCGCTGCCGCCTTCGCTAGGCCAGTGCGGCCACCTGGTAGGTGTCGATATGGATGCGGTTGCGTCCGGCGCGCTTGGCTTCATAAAGCTGGTGATCGGCGCGCTGCAGCCAGTCCTGCCAGCGCTCGTTGGCGTACAGCACGGCGCCGCCCATGGACACCGTCACCGGTCCGCCCGGGCTGGTCAGATGCTGGGCGATCTGCGCCTGCAACTGCAGAGCGGCCGTGCGCAGGCCCTTTTCGTTGGTATTGCACAGCAGCAACAGGAACTCTTCACCGCCAAAGCGGAACAGCCGGTCTTCGTGGCGGAAGCAGCGATTGGTCAGCTCGACGAAATTCACCAGCACCTGATCGCCCACCGCATGACCGAAGCGATCGTTGACCTGCTTGAAGTGATCCATGTCTATGACCAGTACGGCGCTGCTGATGTCGTGCCGGCGCTTGTTCGCCACGGCGATCTTCAACTCCTGATCCATCACCCGGCGATTGCGGGCGCCGGTCAGCGCGTCGCGGGTGGCCCAGGACTGCAGTTGCTTGCGCTGGTAGCTCGCGCGCTGGGCGAAGATGAAACTGAGGGTACTGGAGAGCATCGCGGTGACGATGAACGACAGCATCTGGTAATCGTTTTCGAATACCGTACCCGGTATCAACCTCGAGTAGACCACCAGCGCGACCAGCACCGCGACGGTCGCCAGCAATGCCAGCAGCGGCGGCACCATGAAGAAGTTGAGAAGGATCAGCGGATAGATCCAGAACAGGCCGTTGATGCCCAGCTTGATGACGATCAGCGTGGCGCACAGGGAGGCGACGACCATCAGGCAGAGCCCCGGCTTGCGCGTGTCGCCGGTTCGCCAGGCGTAGCCCATGGCGAAGAGGGTCGACAGCACGATGATGGTGTCGGCGATACCGACCGCGTAGTTGCCTTGCGACAGGCGATAGATGGCGTAAGGCGAGATACCGAGTACCCCGAAGAACCCCATCAGGGTAATGATGGAGAGCTGAAAGTCCCTGCGCAGCCGCGCAAGAGCACGATTGAACGGTCTGCCCATGGCCTGTTGTTCTCATTGGTCGCGCGTTCGCCTGGCAGCAGTGCTCGTTTCCCGGTAGCGCTGGAATCCGTGGGTATCGGCCACGGTGGGCAGTAGCGGCTATCGCGAAGCGAGGTGGCTCGATTGCCAGCGTCACGTCAGCTCTTATGAAATATCAACGTGCCATTACGTTCAATATCTTTTTCTTTTTGTAACGCTGCAGGCGTTCGGCCAGGGGGGCGGGCGGCGATGGGCAGGGCGCGAAGCCCAGGCGGCCGTAGAAGGGTTCGAGATCGGGATGGCAGAACAGCCACACCGGTGTGTCGATCGCGTGCAGGGCGTGGCTGATCAGGGCGCTGGCCACGCCTTGCCGGCGCTGCTCGGCGTCGACCAGCAGGCTGGTCAGCCACTGGCCGTGAGCCATCGGCTGCAGGCACAGCGCGGCGATGATCTGCGTGCGTTTGGCCACCCACACCTGGTGGGCCGCCCGGGTGCGCATGGCCGATTGCTGGCTGCGGTAGAACTTGTCGGCCAGGGGGCGCAGGTGGTCGGGCAGGCAGCGAAACTCGGGCATTGACGTGAGGTAGTGATGGACGGGGCGCCAGTCTACGTTCCAGCTGCCCTGGCTGCCAGGCTCAGGTGCTGCGTTGCAACAGGCGCACGGCGCTGATCTCCGGCAGGTCGTCACGACGCAGGTAGACGCGCAGCGGTTCGCTGATGGCCAGGCGCTCGTCGATGCGCAGCTCGACCAGCAGGCGCAGACGCTCGCGCTTGAGGGTCATCAGCTCGGCGTCGTCCGCGGCTTGCCAGACGAACTCGCTGGTCGGGGTGATGCTCTGTTCGGCGACGTCCAGGCCGAAGGAGTCTTCGCTGAAACGCACGATATGCTGGCCGGTCTTGACGTTGAAGCCGACGAAGCCTTGCAACTGATCGGCAGCGGCGCAGATGCCGGCGGAAGTGATAGCCATGGTGAGCCCTCGTGATAGCGCAATGGATCGGCTCAGGCTAAGCGCTGCGTGCAGAAGGGCGTTGCCGTGGATCAACGAACCGGCAGCGGGCCGCTGCGCCATGCTGTACGCGTTGCCGCAGCTGTCGCCCAGGCCGTCTCTGCGCGGTCGATCAGCCTTCCGGCAGCACGCGGGGTTGCGGGCCGACATCGCGGATCGAGTTGGATACGCGGTAGCTGGGTGCCTGCAGAGCGCTGCGGATCTTCTCGTAATCCTCGTATTGCAGGCCGCTGCGGCTGAGCATCTCCAGGGCGAACTGCTTGATCTCGGCGTCGGTGTAGGGGCGTTCGGCGGCCGACTGCGGGGTGGCGCAGCCGGCTAGCGAGAGGGTGAGGAGGGTGAGCAGAACGAGCAGTGGACGTTGCATGGCGGGCACCTGTAAGCGAAGCCGTTGAGATGGTGTCTAGGGTCTGTTGCCGTTTCAACGCGAGCCGCGTTGCCGCGAGAAATCTCGCCAGGCTAGGCGGAGGACGCAGGGAATGGCGTTCCCTTTTCAAGTCCTCCAACAACGCATGGCGAGATTTCTCGCGCAACCCGAAGGGCCGGGCCCGTTTTGCCGCGATGCTGCGTTTCTCGCCGGCTCATTTAGCTAGCTAAACTTCGCGGCTCGTGCCTTGCCTCGCGGCAAAACGGGCTCCGGCGCGGCCGTGCGTGAAACGGCAACAGACCCTAGGCTATTGGCTGGCTCGTCGGCGCAGAAATCATTCACTTCGATAGTGGCTATCGGCGCCCGAGAGGCAGAGGTGCGCTCAGGCGTGCGGCCAGATCACCGGCAGTACATGCAGGCGCAGCAGCGGCGCCAGGTCGTCGCCGCGCGGATCCTGGGGCGCCAGCCAGCGCAACGCCTCGAGTTCGGCTGCCGGGGCAACCGGATGGCGGAGGGCGGCGCGAAAGATATCGGCTGCCACGCGGGTATCGGCTTCGTTGGCGGCCATTTCATTGAAATGGCCCAGCGGCGTGAACGCCGCCTCGGGTAGCTGCAGGTGGAGTTCTTCAGCGAGCTCGCGGGCCAGGGCCTGCAGGGCGCTTTCACCGGCTTCGCGTTTGCCGCCGGGCAGCATGAACATCCGGGTACCGCGTTTGCGTACCAGCAGCAGCCGGCCGGCGTCGTCGAGCAGGCAGGCGGCGGCGATGTTCAGGGTGCGCGACGGCATGTTCAGCGCAGGTGGCGGGGCGGGGTTTCCAGCAGGCCGACCTTCACCGCCATCAGCGGCGAGTTGTTGATCCACACGTCGTCGATGACGATGGTGCGGCCGATGTCTTCCCTGTCGGCAGCCACCAGCAGGTAGTAGGTGCCATCTTCCGGCGCTTCGCCATCCCAGCCCATGCTGGTCATGCCGATCACCGTGGCCGGGCGGGTCGGTTTGTTGGGAATCACCGTGCCGTAGGCGTCCATCAGCACCGCGCGGGGCTTCAGGGCGAACTTGTTGATGCCCATGCAGGTGTGGTCGCACAGCGAGTTGACGTTGAGGCGATAGCGCTCGCCCTGCTTGAGTTTCAGGGAATAGACGCGGTAGTTGGACAGCGAGCTGCCGAACTGCATGCTGGCGTCGCTTGCCAGGCCGTGAGGCGCTTTGCTGCCTGGATCCAGCGGCAGCGGCACGACCTGGGCGTTATGGATCGCCTCCAGGTTGCTGCGTACGATGCTGTCCTGGTCGGCCGCAAGTGGTGCCGGCGACGAGTGTGGGACGCTGCTGCAAGCTCCGAGCATAAGGCAGGCGGCGAGAAAGAGGGATTTGTGCACGATGAAGCTCCTGTAAGGCTGTATCCCGCTGCGCCCGTGGTCGGCGCAGAAGGAAGCCGGACAGTATACCGGGTTATGGCAGCAATACCGTGATGGATTGCCGCAATTTGCCCCTTGCTGCTAGTTTTAGCCGGCGAGGCCCACGTAGACGTTCTGCACGTCGTCGTGGTTGTCGATGGCCTCCAGGAAGGCTTCGACCTCTTCGCGCTGCTCAGGCGTCAGGCTGGTAACCGGGTTCTTCGGGCGGTAACCCAGGTTGGCCGAGTTGACGGTGAAGCCTTGCTCGGGCAGGGCGCGGCTGACCAGGTCGAGGTCGGTCGGCTCGGTGATGAACAGCGTATTGCCTTCGTCGGCCTCGTCGAAATCCTGGGCGCCGGCTTCGATGGCGGCCAGTTCAGGGTCGGCGCCGCTGTCGCTGGAGGCTTCGATCAGCCCGACGTGGTCGAAATCCCAGGCCACCGAGCCGCTGCCGCCCAGCTGACCCTTGCGGAACAGCACGCGGATCTCGGCCACGGTGCGGTTGACGTTGTCGGTCAGGCACTCGACGATCAGCGGCACCTGGTGGGGCGCGAAACCCTCGTAGGTGGTGCGCTCGAAGTTCACCGTCTCGCCGCTCAGGCCCGCGCCTTTCTTGATGGCGCGGTCGAGGGTGTCCTTGGGCATCGAGGCTTTCTTGGCCTGGTGGATGGCCAGGCGCAGCTTGGGGTTCATGTCCGGATCGGCGCCATTGCGCGCGGCGACCATGATCTCCTTGACCAGGCGACCGAAAATCTTGCCCCTGGCGTTGGCGGCGGCTTCTTTAGGTTTGGCTTTCCACTGGGCGCCCATGTCTGTTCTCTCGGCTGTGCGGATGATGGCGTGGCGCAGCCTCGAAGTGACCGGAACGGGCTGTGCGACGAATTAGGGTGGCAGATTTTAATGCCTCGGCGCGCTGCTGGCATCCGACAAATCGTATTTTGCCGCTGCCTGGTGGCTGACCGCGCACCGCCGTGTGCCTACGACCGGTTGGCAAGGGCCGGCCGCGGCGCAATCGCCACGACCTTGCCCGAGCCGCTCAGGGCATCTGCACCAGTTGGTCGACCAGTTCCAGGGCCTTCTCGAAGGAGGGGTAGCCGCTCTTGGCGACATCCAGCTCGGCATAGTCGGCGCGGTACTTTTCGGCGCGGATCGGGTCGGCTTCATCGACCAGGTAAGGCTGCGACCAGATGCGATAGAGCAGCGCCACGGCATAGGGCTGCTGCTGGTCGGCAGCGGCTTCCAGCTTGGCCAGCACCTCCTCGGGCTGCGGGCCCTCGCGGATCATCAGGATCGCCTGGTAGAACTCCACCTCGCCGCGTTCGTCGTCGCTCGCGGCGCGGCGCAGCAGGGCATTGGCCAGCTCATGGCTTTCCATGTCGCCGGACATCACCAGCATCTTGGCCTGCAGCATGTCGTTCTGATAGAGCAGCTGGCGATCGCGGCAGCTGTCGCCGCTCAGCGGCTCGTCGCAGGTGGTCGGTGAGGCGCAGCCTGCGAGCATCAGGCTCAGCAGCAGGCAGCCAACGCCATGTCGGCAGTCAATCATAGGAGTTCCCCAGGCAAATCTGATGTATCGACCCGCGCGCCGCCTTCAGGTTCGGCGTGCCGGTACTTTCCCGTTCAACGCAGCGCTTCGACCGCCGCCCCGATAAAGGCGTAGGTTTCCATTTCCCGCTCATCCATCTCCGGCTTCGGCCAGGTGCTCCATACCACCGCAACGACCTTCTCCCTGGGGTTGATGTACAGGAACTGGCCGAAGATGCCCTGAGCCTCGAAGGCACCGCCGTCGTGGTTGGGCAGCGCCGCGGCCCCGGTGGGGAACAGCCACCACTGGTAGCCATAGCCCAGGGCGTATTCGCCGTCGTACAGCTTGCCGGGCTCCAGGTGCGAGCCTGCTGGCGCGCGGGTGGCGCGTTGCAGCCAGCCGGCCGGCAGGATGCGTTCGCCATCGATCACCCCATCATCGAGGATGAACTGGCCGAAGCGGCCGTAATCACGCAGCGTCGCCGACAGGCCGCTGCTGCCGATTTCCTGGCCGGCACGGCTGTCGAGCTGCCAGAAGGCATCACGCTCCATGCCCAGGCGCGCCCAGATGCGCTCGGACAGATAATCGCTGGCGGTCATGCCGGTCGCCGCCTGAACCAGTTCGCTCTGCAGGTGTGATTCACCCGTGCTGTAGTTGAAGGTGGTGCCGGGCGCCTGCGCCTTTTTCAGCGCGGACATCTGCTTGAGCAACGCGCCGGGGTCGTTAGCCAATTGCAGTTCGAACATGCGGCGCCGGTCCGATTGCGGGTCGCGGTAGGTTTCGTCCCAGGCCACGCCGGAGCTCATCTGCAGCACCTGCTCGACGCTGACGCCGTCGTAGGCGCCGCCCTTGAGTTGCGGCAGATAGCGGGTGATCGGGTCGTTCACGCTGGCGATCTTGCCCTGCTGCACCGCAGCGCCGACCAGGGTCGAGGAGATCGACTTGACCACGCTGAAGGACGTCCAGCGGGTGCTGGCGTCGTTGCCCATGGCGTAGCGCTCCAGCGCCACCTTGCCATCCTTGAGAATCAGCAGCCCGCTGACCTGATTGCGCTGCATGAAGGCATCGACGCCCAGGCGCTGGCCGCCTGCCGTGTATTGCACCGGCACTTCGCTGCCCCTCGGCAACGGCAGAGCCTGCGGGCCGCGGTGCACGGTGCGGGTGTAGAACAGCGCGTCCATGTTGCGGTAGGTGCCCGCCTGGTAGGCCGGCGGCAGCTCGTAGAGATCCTGGGCGCGGCCGATGCGCTGCGCCTGGCCGGTGGGTGGCTCGGGTACGTGTGCGCAGGCGCCGAGCAGCAGGGCGATGACGGCTGGGAGAAGGGCGGTGCTGCAAGGTCGGAAAGTGGTCACGAGGCGTTCCCGGAGCATGGTCGATGGCTCAACCATAGCCGATAACGGGCTCTTGCAGCGCATTGCATCACAGCCGAGAGGTTGAACTGTCGTTTGCGGGGGCGGCTCTACACAGCACATAGAATCAACCTGATGGAGACCCCCATGGAACTGCCCAACAAAGACCTCGGTACCCTGTTCGAGCAACTGGGCCTGCCGTCCGATCCCGCCAGCATCGATGCCTTCATCGCCAAGCACTACCCGCTGCCCGATGACGTGAAGGTTTCCGAAGCGCCATTCTGGAACCAGGCCCAGGCCACCTTTCTCAAGGACGAACTGCTGGAGGACGCCGAATGGGCGCCAGTGGTCGACGAGCTCAACGTGCGCCTGCATGAGAACAAGCCCGCCTGAGCCACCATCAGGACGACGTCAGGCGTTGCAATTCGCGCCTGACCATGGCCGCATATTCTGGCGGCGAAAGCTGGTAGAGCTCCCTGGCGACCCAGGTCAGCCAGCCGCCGCCAAGGCTGGCCCGGCGCTCCAGCAGACGCTGAGCCTCAGCGGTGGTCTGGGCGGCGCGTTGCTGGTGGAAGTCGGCGCGACTCATGGTTGCCTCATGTCGATTGGCGCGAAGCGCCCATTGTCCCTGGCGCCAGGTGCTTGGTAAACCGGGCGCTGCGCGTTAGGCTCGCGACTTGTGTGCCTGACCGGAGCCCGAGGATGCCAGCAGCGGTGAATTTCAAACGACGAATCTGCGCGTTGCGGCCCGGTGATCAGGCCGGCGGCGATGTCGATCTGCTGTACGCCTTCGAAAGCGACCGGGGGCGGATCATCAACTCCGCGGCCATCCGTCGCCTGCAGCAGCGTACCCAGGTGTTTCCCCTCGAGCGCAACGCGGCGGTGCGCAGCCGTTTGACCCATTCCATGGAAGTGCAGCAGACCGGACGCTTCATCGTCCGCACCCTGTATGCCCAGCTGGGCGAGCAGGCTGAGGATTACGGTCTGGACGGCTTGCAGGGCGCGCTGGAAAGCCTGGTGGAAATGACCTGCCTGATGCACGACATCGGCAATCCGCCGTTCGGGCACTTCGGCGAATTCGCCATTGGTGAATGGTTCGAGCGGGCCCTGGACGGGTTGTTCGCCGTCGCCGTGCCACAGCATTCGGTCAACGCCGAGCTGCAGGCGCGCATGCGCGCCGATCTGCGCAACTTCGAAGGCAACGCCCAGGCGGTGCGGCTGGTGGTGAACCTGCAGCGCCTGCGGCTGACCTATACCCAGACCGCCGGCCTGCTCAAATACCTGCGCCCGGCCTACCAGCCCAAGCCCGGCAAGGGCGTGGCCGGTGCCTACCTGAACAAGAAGCCCGGCTTCTATCTCTGCGAAGAGCATTTCGTCGCCGAACTGCAGCAGGCGCTCGGCCAGGCGCCGGGCACCCGCCACCCGGTGGCGTACATCATGGAGGCCGCCGACGACATCTCCTACTGCCTGGCCGACATCGAGGATTCGGTGGAAAAGGGCATCCTCTCCGTGACCGAGCTGGCGCCGCTGCTGGTGTCCACCTTCGAGAAGCTGCAATCCCCGGACACGCCGATTCCCGGCTCCAAACAGTCATTCCGCGGTCTGGTCGAGCAAGCCCTCGAGCGCTATCACCAGGAAGAGATCAACAAGGCCGGCGAATTCTTTGTCAAGTTGCGCGTCAGCATGATCCACCCGCTGGTGCAGCACGCGGCGCGGCAGTTCATCGACAATATCGACGCGGTGCATGCCGGCACCCTGGATCGCGCCTTGATCGAGGATGACAGCCTGCCCCACGCCATCGTACAGACCTTCAAGGACGTGGCCATGGCCCGGGTGTTCTGCCACCGCGAGGTGGAAACCCTGCAGTTGCAGGGGCACCGCATCATCCAGGGCCTGCTGGACAGCTACGGCGCGCTGCTACGGGTGGATGCCCAGACCTTCGTCGAGCTGACCGAAGGCAGCTGCCGGCGCGAGGCTTATCTGCAGATGCTGGTGCGCCGCCTGCCGGGCCAACTGATCAAGGCCTACCGCCAGGCCGTGCGCGAATGTGGCGAAACGGATCGCGCGGCCTGGGAGTTCTACCACCGTTGCCGGCTGGTGCAGGATTTCATCAGCGGCATGACCGATCAGCATGCCCATGACGAGTATCGCACCCTGTTCGCGCTGTAGGCGCGATTTGCTGCAGCCTGTTCATGACCATTCGGTCCAGGTTCGTTGATTCTGGCGGCTAGGTGGCGGGAGCGGCCATTTGTAGGGTGGACGACGCTTCACCTACGCGGCCCGACCCGTCCACCGCTTCGTGATCGCAACGGTGGATGAAAAGAGCGTCATCCACCCTACGTGGCGAGCGGCTGCTTCTGTCTTGTACTAGCCGCTTGAGGCACATAAAGATCGTCAGCAGGTTCTTAGATGTTCTTCCAGATCAACTGCAGTCCGGCCAGCAGCATGCCCAGCCGGGCGATGCGGTAGAACCAGGTGTGGTTGATCCGTGACTGCAGCCACAGGCCGGTCCATACGCCGAGGGGGACGATGGGCGCGAGCATCAGGCTGAGCAGCAGATTCTCCCGGCTGAACTGGCCGAGCCAGGTGTAGGGAATCAGCTTCATGGCGTTGGTCAGCAGGAAGAACAGGTTGATGGTGGCCACGTAGCGCAGCTTGTCCAGCTGCTGGGGCAGCAGGTGCATCATCACTGGCGGCCCGCCAGCGTGGGCCACGAAACTGGTGAAGCCTGCCACCGAGCAGAGCGCCAGGCCGCGCCGGGGTTGCAGTGGGCGAGGCGCCGGGTTGCCCTGGAGCAGCCCCAGCAGCACGAAGGAAATGGCGATCAGGCCGATCAACAGACCAATCAGGTTCTCGTTGAGCAGCCCGAAGGTCAGCGAACCGATGACGATGCCGATCACCGCGCCGGGCAGCATGACCTTGAGGTTGGCCACGTCCCACTTGCCCCAGTAGGCCTTGAGCCCGACCACATCGGCCAGGCAGAGGATCGGCAGCATCACCGCCACCGCCTGCATCGGCGAGGTGGCCAGGGCCAGCAGCGGCACGGCGATGCCACCCAGTGCGCCGCCGAAGCCGCCCTTGGACAGGCCGGTGAGAAAGACGGCAGGAATGGCGAACAACAGCAGGTCGGCGAGGGTCATTGCAACAGCGCTCATTCAGCGAGTGCGCAGGGTAGAGGCTGGTGCCGCTGCCTCGCAAGCCAGCGCTGGCCGGGCCGTCCCTGGACGCGGCGTGAATCAGCCCTGGCCGAACTCGGCGAACACCTGTTCGCCGGTCAGCTCCCGGGTCTGGTTGGCGAAGCAGTAGTAGGCCGGTCTGGACTCGATAAAGATCTGGCTGTCCAGCTGCCAGTCGTCATGCTCGTCGAGCAGGCCGACCGGCACCGCGTGGTGGCCGGTGCTTTTCAGGCGATAGAACAGGTGGCTGCCGCACTGGCCGCAAAAGCCGCGCTCGGCCCATTGCGACGAGTCGTGGACGCGTACCTGTTGCTCGCCGCTGAGCCGGGTCAATTCACCTTCGGCCACCAGCAGCGGGCCACCACCCCATTTGCGGCAGGTGGCGCAGTGGCAGGCACTGAGGCTCGGGCTGGTGATGCGCAAGGTCAGGTTGACGGCGCCACACAGGCAACTGCCGTGTCGGTCGAGTTGAGTCATGGAAGAACTCCTTCAGCTCGGCCGGCGAGCTGACCTGCCGGCCTCAAGTGACGGGGGAGGCCGCCTCGACGACCCGATGGATGAATTGCAGCTTGCCGACCACCGCAGCCGACAGCACGAAAGGGTAGACATCCTTGTGGCCCATGCTGCGTGCCAGCTCGTTGAGCATAGCGGCAAGCTCGATCCAGGCATTGATGAACTGCAGGAACTCTTCGGCCTGGGGATCGTCCGGGTGGTACAGCGCAGCCTTGGTGAAGGGCCGGAACTCCAGTTCCACGTCGCCGGCACGCATGCCGAAGCTCAGGGCGGTGTCCAGGGTGTCCATCATGTGCAGGTAGTGGGCCCAGGTTTCGGCCCAGTCTTCCCAGGGGTGCATGGTGGCGTAGGCGCTGACGAAGGATGTCTGCCAGTCGACCGGCGCGCCTCGCTCGTAGTGGCGTTGCAGCGCCGCGCCGTAGTCGGCGCGCTCGTCACCGAACAGCCGGCGGTAATCGCCCAGCCAGGGGCTGCCGGCGATCAGCCGGTCCCAGTAGTAGTGGCCGACCTCGTGGCGAAAGTGGCCGAGCAGGGTGCGATAGGGTTCGTGCAGCTGGATGCGCGTCTGCTCGCGCACGTCGTCGTCGGCTTCGGCGATGTTCAGGGTGATCAGGCCGCTGGCATGCCCGGTCATCGGTGGCTGGCCGCTGAGATCCGGGCCGAGGAAGTCGAAGGCCAGGCCGCGCTCGCTGTCCTCGTACTTGCTGAGCAGCGGTAGACCAAGGTTCAGCAGCTGCGCGACCAGCCGGCGTTTGGCCATTTCCAGGCGCGCCCAGCGCTGTTCATTGCCGGCTATCGACAGATCGGGAATGGTCCGGTTGAGCTGGCAGGCGATGCACAGCGTCGCTTCGCTGGCGTGGGGCAGCAGCCAGTTGCAGCCGGCGGCGGTGTGCAGGTTGGCGCAGCGCCGGTAGCGCCGCAGGTCGCCTTCGATTCGCCAGCTCCGTGCATCCTCGTCGGCAACCAGGGTCACCACCTGGCCACGTTCGGGCTCGTAGCCCAGGGGCGAGTGGCAGGCCAGGCACTGGCTGTTGCGAAAGAAGATGGGCTGACCGCAGGTGCATTTGCCCAGGGCTTTCTGGCTGGGCATGCGGGTTTGCTTGGCCGAGTCGCCAATGCGCAGGCCAAGGGCCTGGAAGAACCGGTTCATGTGATGGCCTCGCCCACGCTGACTACCGCAGCGATAGAGTGGTGTGCAGGGGCGGCGGTTCCGGGCTTTTCGACAGGTAGGCAGGGCTGGGGTGGGGCGCGGGGAACGCCTGGCACCAGGACGGCGCCAGGCGAGGCGTGAATCAGTCCTGGCGGCTGGTCACTTCGAGCAGGTGGTAGCCGAACTGGGTCTTCACCGGACCCTGCACCACGTTGACCGGGGCGCTGAATACCACGGTGTCGAATTCCTTGACCATCTGGCCCGGGCCGAAGGAGCCCAGGTTGCCGCCGTCACGGCTGGACGGGCAGCTGGAGTTGTCTTTGGCGACCTGGGCGAAGTCGGCACCGCCTTCGATGGCAGCTTTCAGTTCGTTGCACTTCTCTTCGGTGGCAACCAGGATGTGGCGGGCAGTGGCTTTGGCCATGGGAAACACTCCGTTCAAATGAGTTGCCGAGCCTACCGGATTCGCCCCGCGAGTCAAATTGCCCGAGCACCTGACGTTACCGATCCCCGACTGGCGCTAAGGGCGCCAGTCGTCGCGCAGGCTGGCGAGGACATGTTCGGTGAAGGCGCGCACCTTGGGGGTCAGCTCGTAGCGGTCGCGCACGCACAGGTAGTAGTCGAGTGGCTCGATAAGCGCCTGGTTACCCGCATCCTGCGAGGCCGCGAACAGTGGCTGCAATTGCCCGCTGGCCAGCAGAGGCTCGGCGACGAAGGCGGCCAGGCGGGTGATGCCACCGCCGTTGACCGCCGCGCGGGCCAGCACGTCGATATCGTCGCTGACCAGGGCGACACGAATCGGCGCCTCGAAACGTACGCCGTCACGCACGAAGCGCCAGGGCATCAGGCGACCATCCACGGCGACCTTGAACGCCAGGCAGTCATGCTCGCGCAGCGCTTCGGGGGTATCCGGCACGCCGGCTCTGTGCAGGTAGGCGGGGGCGGCGCAGTAGATCGATGGCACGCTGGCGATATGCCGTGCCACCAGGCCGTCTTCGAGCTGCTGGGGGATGCGGATGCTGACATCCACCGATTCCTGGATATGGTTGACGCTGCGGTCCGTGGTGCTGAGTTCGCAGGCGATGCGCGGAAAACGGGCGGTGAAGGCCGGCAGCATCGGCGCCAGCACATAGCGCCCGAACGCGGCACTGGCGGCGATGCGCAGGCGGCCCTGGGGATGATCGTGCTGCAGGGTGGCGTTGCTGCGCGCCAGTTCGAGGTCGCGCAGCACGTTGCGCACCTGGCTGAAGTACAGCTCGCCGCTTTCGGTTAGTGCCAGGCTGCGCGTGGTGCGGGTGAGCAGGCGAATGCCCAGGGACGCTTCCAGCCGCGCGATGTTCTGGCTTGCCGCCGCCGCACTGATGCCCAGCAGGCGCGCACCAGCGGCAATGCTGCCGCTTTCAACCGCCTTCACGAAACTCTCGATGCCACGCAGGGTATCCATAGCCAAGCTTTATTCTGATCATCTGATTGATAAGGTTTGCTTGGTACTGTCCTTACCCGTGGCGCGCTACTCGCAGCAATGGCCGACAACGATAATGGCCGCTCGCCGCTGGCGGCATCACTCAACCTGCAAGGAACCGACATGCCCGATTCCACACTGAACCTCGCCCGTACCACCTGGAAGCTGCCGGCCAAGCTGTCGCCGGTGGTCTTCGCCTTTTTCATGTCCGGCATCATGGCGTTGCTCATGTGCCTGGTGATCACCGCCACCAACCGTGGCTTGAGCGACGGTTACCTGAGCGCAGTGCTGGATGCCTACCGGCTGGCCATGCCGGTGGCGTTCGTCTGCGTGATGGGCGTACGGCCGGTGGTGGTGCGCCTGGTCAAACTGACGGTCAGAAGCTGAGCAGCGGGCGCGGCCGAATGTGAGATGTATCCAAAAATGACAAGGCGTTACCAAATAATTCGGTAATTGATGGTAGGCTGGCGCCCGAAATTCAGCCGATCCCACGGAGTTGCAGATGTTCTACAAGGAATTGTTACTGGCCGGCCTGCTGGCCACCGCCGTTCCCCTGACCTGGGCGGACCAGGCGTCGGCGCAGGCCGAGCAGGAAACCGCGGCCGCGCAAGCGGCTGACGGCGAGTACCTCAGCGAGGAGCAGTTTCTCGACAGCCTCACCTTTCGCTCCGGCAAGGTGGTGGTCGGCAGCAACCTGGCGACCCTGAACCTGCCGGACAACATGGTGTTTCTCGATGGCGCCGATGCCGAGCGCGTGCTGGTCGAAGCCTGGGGCAACCCGCCGGATGACAAGCTGCCGCTGGGCATGATTCTGCCCAAGGGCGTTTCGCCCCTGGCCGACGAGTCCTGGGCGGTGACCGTCGAGTACGAGGAAAGCGGCTACGTGTCCGACGAAGACGCGGCCGATATCGACTACAACGACATGCTCGAGGACCTGCAGGACGGCGCCAGGGCCGACAACGAATGGCGCGCCGAAAACGGCTACGAGCCGATCGCCATCGTCGGCTGGGCCTCGGCGCCGCACTACGATGCGGCGGGCAAGAAACTGCACTGGGCCAAGGAAGTGAAGTTTGGCGACAGTGACGAGCACATCCTCAACTACAACATCCGCGTGCTGGGCCGTAAGGGCGTGCTGGTGCTGAATTTCATCGCCGGCATGCACCAGTTGCCGCAGATCGAGGAGAACGTGCCGGCGGTGCTGGCCATGACCGACTTCAACGACGGCAATCGCTACGCCGATTTCAACCCGGACCTCGACGAAGTGGCGGCCTACGGCCTCGGCGCGCTGATCGCCGGCAAGGCGGCTGCCAAGGTCGGTCTGTTCGCCGCCGCGCTGGTGCTGTTGAAAAAGCTGTGGTTCCTGCCCGTGCTGCTGATCGGCTGGGTATGGCGGCGCGTCACCGGCAAGAAGCAGCAGCCGGCGCCAGCCGAGCCCCAGGTGCAGCCTGAAGCCAAGGCAGAGCCTGCCCCCAGCGAAGCGCCGCCGCGGGTGGCGAGCGTGATGGATCTGAACAACCCGCCTGACGACAAGCACAAGTAACGCCGTCCTCGGCACGAAAAAAGCCCCGGCATCGACCGGGGCTTTTGCATGTCACTCGGGTAGGAACATCGCGATGACGATAAACAGCCAGAGCAGCAGCCCGGGCAGCATGCACAGCCAGTTGGCCAGGCTGAGACGGCTGTTCTGCTCGCCTGCCGGGTCGCCGCTGGCCAGGTTGGCCTGCTGCTGGATGGTTGCCAGCGGCCAGGCGGTCACCAGGGTTGTCGCGACCAGCACGAAGATCTCCAGCAGCGGGTTGCCGAAGCTTTCGACGCGGGAAAGGCCATTGCCGACAAATACCAGTGCGATGTACGCCCAGGCGATGGCGCCGTATTTCCACGCGCCGAGGCCCTTGGCCTGCAGCTGGCCCTGAATCAGTCGGCACAGCGAGTGGATGAAGAAGATATGAAAGATCGAGCGCGCGGCCGGGCTGATCTTCTTCGGCAGCATGCTGGCGCGCTGGCGATCCCAGTGCTTGTACGCCCAGTAGATCGAGTAGAAGCCGAGCGTGAAGAAGTACACGAGATACAGCTTGCGGGCTGAGGTGACGAAGAAGGTGTCGCTGGCACGCTCCTGAGGCAGGAGATCGGCACTGGGGGGCTGGTAGATATTGTCCATTCGGGTGTCTCGCAGGCACTTTTCGAGTGCTATGGCTAGGCGTTCGCCAGGCGAACGGCTCCTCCAGGAGCGCGAGAGATTTTACCGGGTATTACCAGATCGTGCCGTGTCACCCGCCGTGCCGAGGTGGGCCGTTGCGGCCCACCTCGGGATTGGCTCAGCAGTAGCTGTCGAGCAACTGCTGCTTCTGGCTGCGCGCGCGTGCCCAGTCGTGCTGCAGGGTACGCAGCACGTTGCCGATGAAGTCGCGGTCGGCGGCGGCGCGGCGGCCCACGTAGCCCTGACCGCGGCGGTAGGTGCGCAGGCGAGTGCGCATGTTCGGCCGCTGGCTCACGAATTCCTGCTCCGCCTGATCCGCAGGCAGGCGGTCGATGCGCACTTCACCCGATTCGCAGACCCACAGGATGTGGTTGTGCAGGCTGTCCTTGTGCTGGGAGAACAGCTGGGCGAGGTCGTCGATGGTCGGTTGCTGGTTCAGGTTCATGGCGTTTACCCCTTCATTCTCTGATCTGTCTAGGGCGACCGCGGCAGTGCGGCCGTCATTGCCCGTGGCGTTTGAGTGCTGCCGACAGCCGTGTAGTGATGCGTGGGTATCGCTACGCAGCGGCGGCCAACGGAGGTCGAGGAGGTGGGGAGAAGGCAGTGAAGACAGGATCGGATGCAGGTGATCCACAGGATCAGCCACAGGCATCATGACAATGTCTCGCTAACGCTCTCGTCCGCACGGGACGCTCGACTTCATCAATCTGCCTTGTGGGCAGTACATATCGTGGAACGCTCGGTTGGTATTACCGAGCTCGCCCAAGTGCCCTTGTCAGGGCTCCCGTCAGGGGAGGCGAGCCCATCATGCAAAAGCGCACAGGGGCCGTCAATACTTTTGTAGTGATTTTTTTTAAGCACTACAAAAAATCTTCGAGCCCACTGCAAAGCGTCTGGCACGCCGAAAAATGACCCTCTGGTCAGCCCTCGGGGAGGCGCCCGTCGCGCTCGCGCTGCGCGTCGCGTTGCATCGACTCGAGGTTCTTTTCGATGGTCTCGCACAGGGCGTCCATCTGGATCTGGTGTTCGCTGACCTGGAAGGGGCTCTGCAGATCGCTGCCCACCCGTTCGATCGCCAACAGCATGAAGCCGACCACCGTCGAGGCCAGCGGCGTGTACCACTCCAGGGTCTCGACCAGGCCGATCGGCACGATCACGCAGAACAGGGTGATGAACAGGCGCGGGAAGTACACGTAGGGGTAGGGCAGTGGCGTGTTGGCGATACGCTCCAGGCCGCCCTGGCAGTTGGAGACGTCGACCAGCGTCGACTCGAGACGGGTAAGGCGGATGCTGTCCAGGCGCCCCGCCTTGTATTCGCTGGCCAGCATCGCTGCAGAGCCGTTGAGGATATCGTTGGGGAAGTTGTTGGTGGTGCCGCGCCGGTCGAACTCCTCGGCAGAGACGAACGCCCGCACCTCCTCTTCGCAAGGCTGGTTGCGCAGGCTGGCGGACAGGCTTCGGATATAGGCGACATGGCGGCGCAGCAGCACCACCTTGGCAGGGTTACTGCCTTCATGGTCATCGATCAGGGTCAGCACCTGGCGGGCGAAGCTGCGCGAGCTGTTGATCAGCGCGCCCCAGATGGTGCGTGCTTCCCACCAGCGGTTATAGGCGCTGCTGTTGCGAAAGCTGATCAGCACCACCAGGGCCGAGCCGAGCAGCGTCAGTGGCATGGAGGGCAGGTTGATGCTGCGGTCGAGAAACAGCATGTAGTCGACCGTGACGACGATGTCCCAGATCAGCAGCCAGAACAGTGACCAGCCAACGTAGCCGAAGGTCTTGAGCAGGTAGCGATAACCACGGGTAACGGATTGCATCACGTGGAATTCTCCGCGAGCGAGTGAGGCGAAAGCGCAGAGATTCGGACGTGAAGGCCGATGAAAGGTTCGCAGGGTCGGTGAATCAGCCTCGTTGCCGCGCCCGGGCCAGCTCGTTGAAGAAGGCCAGGTATTGGCGCGGCCCATCGGAGAAGAGGGTATTGAGGCGCAGCGGATCACTGGCATCGGTGATGCCTTCGAGCGCCGGCCAGGGGGCGTGTGGGTGATCACGCAGGTAGGCGGCATCCACGCCGGGGCGCTGCACCTCGCCCTGGCTGCTGTCGACGTAGAGCACGCGGTTGTCCTGCCCGAACGCCTCGCCCAAGGCCTGTACCAGGGTGAGAAAGCCACGGTCGCTACCACCGCGCAGCCAGTGGGTGCCGCCATCATCGGCCGAGGCGGGTGCGCTGGTCAGGGTGTCGCCAACGCCCACCAGGCGCGGCATGTGCCGAGGATCGAAGCGTTCCACCGCCAGTTGCAGCAGTGCGTCGAGGCTGGCGGGTGCCTGGCGTACGTTGAAGGCTTCGCCCAACGGGTAGGTGCCGGTGCGTTGCCCGTAGTAGCGGTTGAGGATCACCAGCACACCGGCTTCCTTGACGGCGCCGCGCAGCATCAGTTGCAGATCGGTGGTGCCGGCCGCGCTGCCCTGCGCCGGTCGCAGGCGCTCGCGGCCGTCGGTATCGCGGCCGAGATTGGGCGCGTAGTGGACAAAGAACGACTGCGCCAGACCCTGGGCAGCGGCACCTTCGAGCAACGCTTGCAACAGCCCGGCGCCATCGGCCTGGAGGCGCGCATACAGCGCTGGCCGGTCAGACCAGTGATGATGGAAGGCGTTGAGATTGAGCGTTGGCGACACCGGGTTGTCGAGCACGCTGCTGGCCAGCAGTCGCTCGATATCGCGATCCGCCAATTGGTAGGGCGCCTGCTGAAGCAGCTGTTTCAGCGATTCGTTCAACCATGCCGGCGCTGCGGCGAGAAACGCCAGCTCCTCGGTGCTGACGCCCGGATGGGAGATGCGCCCGTGACGATCCTGCACCTGCACGCCGCCGGCGGCCAGCCCGGGCAGGTACAAACCCTGTTCCCGGCAGCGCTGCGCGGACCCGATGGCCCGCTCGACCAGGCCGTTGACGCCGCGGCTGCCCAGGTGCTCGCCATTGGTCAGCACCTGGAAGTGGCCATGCAGGGCGTGGGCCGCCTGCAGGTAGGCCGGGTCGAGGGTGCGGGTGAGGGGATCGCGCACCAGGTCCATGCATACGCCATCCAGATCCTGGATGATCAGCAGGTTATCGGTGCCGGCGAGGCTATCGAGCAGCGAAGCGGGGTCGAGCGAGTACGCGGTTTCGGTCACAATCATGGGTTCGAGTCTATCGCGGTTTCACCCGATGGGGCGATTGGCTGAAGCATTTGGCCAGAGCGGTTGTCCATCATCAGATTGGCAGAGCGGATTGAGAGGAAGCACGGATGAATGATTCACCCAAGCGGGTTCGGCAGATCGTTACGGCAGCGTTGCTGCTCTGCGCGAGTGCCGCAGGGACTGCGAGGGGCGATGAAGCCGCGCAATTGGCCAAGCTGATCAACAGTTACCGCGAGGCCGGGCAGGGCTGCGGCGGGCAATCCAGCCCGGCGGCCGGCCCGCTGGCGCCCGACCGGCGCCTGGCCGGGCAGACGGTCAATTCGTCCGAGCAGTTGCAGCAGGCCCTGCAGCAGGCCGGTTATCAGGCCGCGGCCGTGCAACTGATCCGCGTCACCGGCCCCGATACGCCCGAAGCGGCCATGGCCATGCTGCAGCAGTCCTACTGCAAGCAGCTGCAGGATGCGCAGTTCGCCGATATCGGCGTGCTGCACGAAGGCAACAGCTGGCAGGTGGTGCTGGGTCGCGCGCTATTGCCGGCGCGCCTGGGCGACTGGCAGGAGGAAGGCAAGGCCATCCTCGAGGCGGTCAACCAGGCCCGTGGCACGGCTCGCCAATGTGGCGACCAGCCGTTCGATGCGGCGCAGCCGTTGCGCTGGAGCGATGCCCTGGGCCAGGCGGCCCTGGCCCACAGCCGCGACATGGCGATGAACAGCCTGTTCAGTCACCAGGGCAGCGACCGCAGCCTGGTCGGCGCCCGGGCCACCGCTGCTGGCTACACCTGGACGGTGATCGGCGAGAACATCGCTGCCGGCCAGGGACGCGCCCAGCAGGTGGTCGAAGGCTGGCTGGCCAGCCCCTCGCACTGCTACAACCTGATGAACCCGGATTTCCACGAAATGGGCGCGGCCTACGCCAGCAACCCGCAGAGCCAGGCGACCATCTACTGGACCCAGGTGTTTGGCGCGGCGGGGCGTTCTGGGCTCTAGGCGGGTTTGATTTGTGCTGTCTGTGGGCTGAAGCGAACTTACTGTGGGAGCGGGCGGGGACCCCTGGTCCATGCCCGCGATTTCGCGCGCATGGCGCGCTCCCACAATAGGTTGCCCTTTAACCCTCAAGCCTGACGATCACTCAACAGCGGTGGCATCGGGCAATCCAGGGTGTCGGCGACGGCACGCATCAGTTCCGCTTCGCCTGCGCTGATCCGCCCGTCGTGCTCGATGCAGCGGGCCATGGCCTTGAGCAACTGGGGCTTTTGCAGCGGGCGCATCTGGTTGAGGCGGTTGAGCGCGTCGTTCAAGTCGCTGATACCCGCCTTGGGCTGCTCGGCAAATGCCCGGGCGGTGAAGGGCAGTGTGCTCCAGGCCGCCTGGAAGGCCGCCCCGGCTGCCTGCTCGGTGGTATTGCCGGCCCGTGCCAGCGCCGCCAGCAGCACGCCGCTTTCATTGCCCAGGGCGGCCAGCGGCAGGCGACCCTGCACGGGGCGTTGCATGCCCAGGTTGCGTTCGACGATGCGCAGCAGTGCCCATTCCATAAAGCCCAGTTGCCCCGTGCTGATCAGCAGGGTGCCGATATCGCGCTTGAGGCTGACGAAGTCCTGGGGCTCGAGTTGCTTGAGCGCCGGGATGGCCAGCTCCAGCAGCGGCAGGCGACGTCCGGCGGGCAATTGCTGCAGTGGCTGGGCGAGTTCCAGCAGGCGGTCGGCCAGCAGGGGCGGCAGGTTGGCCTGCATCCAGGTCATGCGTTGCTGGCGGGTGGCGTCGTCGGGGCCCAGCAGCAGGCCATACAGAATCGTCAGTGCACCGTGGGGGTCGTGGGCGGCGTCGCGCAGGCGCTCATCGATCTGCGCCAGGCTCTCGCGGGCTTCTTCCAGGTGCAGCGGTTGTGGCTCGCCGATACTGGCGATGGCGGCGCTTGCGGCGGCGGCGCTAAAGCCCGCGGTAGCGGGTTGCTGGGGCGCGGCAGGCTGCGTGGGAGCCTCGAACACCTCGTCGCCGAGCACCACGCCTTTCCAGTCTGGATCGATGCGGCGGATACGTTCTTCCAGCGGCGGGTGGGTGGCCATCATCCTGCTCAACGCCAGGCCCTGACCAAAGTACATATGGCTGTACTCGGCGGCGTGGCTGGCTTCCAGGCGTGAGCCGGCGCCGAGCTTCTTGAGGGCGCCGGCGATGCCGGTGGGGTTGCGGGTGTACTGCACGGCCGAGGCGTCGGCGAGAAACTCGCGCTGGCGGCTGACCGCGGCCTTGATCAGGTTGCCGAAGAAGGTGCCGGCGTAACCGATCACCAGCAGCGCCAGGCCGACCACCATGACCAGCGCGACCGCATTGCCACGGCCCTTGTCGTCGGAGCGGCTGGACGAGCGCACGGCGCCGCTGTGGCCGACGCCGCGCATCAGCAGTTCGCCGATCAGGCCAAGCAGCAGGATGCCGTGCAGCACCGCCACCAGGCGGGTATTGAGGCGCATGTCGCCATGCAGGATATGGCTGAATTCGTGGGCGATAACGCCCTGCAGCTCATCGCGGTCGAGCCGTTCGATGGCGCCACGGGTCACGCCGATCACCGCGTTCTCCGGCCGCAGCCCGGCGGCGAAGGCGTTGATGGCCGGTTCTTCGAGCAGGTACACGGGTGGCACCGGCACGCCGGCGGCCAGGGCCATTTCTTCCACCACGTTGAGCACCCGTTGCTCGTGCAGGCCTTCGGGCTTGAGGTTGAGCAGGCGCCCACCGAGGCGCTCGGCGACCACCTTGCCACCGCCGCGCAGCTGCGAAGCCTTGAATGCCCAGCCCAGCAGCACCACCCCGACCACCACCGCGGCCACGCCGAGCAGCAGCTCGTGGCTAAGCGACTGCAGACCGTAGTTGCCGTACTGGTAGACCTGCCAGGCGACGGCGATCACCAGGGTGGTGCTGACCACCAGGGTGACCACCGCCAGCATCAGCAGGATCACCAGGCGCGAGGTATTGCGCCTGGCCCGGTCCTGATGCTCGAAGAAATCCATCCGCTAGGCTCCTGCTCAGAAGGAGACTTTGGGCGCGTCCTGAATCGCCGCGCTGTCGGCGAATTCCAGCAGTGCCGCATCGCTGCCATGCCCGAAGGCGCCGGCCAGCACCACCGGCGGGAAGCTCTGGCGGTAGGCGTTGTAGGCGGTGATCGCATCGTTGTAGGCCTGGCGGGCGAAGGCCACCTTGTTCTCGGTGCTGGAGAGTTCTTCGCTGAGCTGCTGCATGTTCTGCGAGGCCTTCAGGTCCGGGTAGGCTTCGACGGTCACGTTGAGGCGGCCCATGGCGTCCTTCAGTACCCCTTCGGCATTGGCCAGCAGGTTCATGCTCTGGGCATCGCCCGGGTTCTGCGAGGCCTGCTTGAGGCCGTCGACCGCACCATTGCGCGCGGCAATCACCGCCTCGAGGGTTTCCCGCTCGTGGGCCAGGTAGGCCTTGGCGGTTTCCACCAGGTTGGGGATCAGGTCGTAGCGGCGCTTGAGTTGCACCTCGATCTGCGCGAAGCCGTTCTGGTAGCGGTTGCGCAGGCTGACCAGGCGGTTGTAGACGCTGATCACGTAGAAGACCACCACGACCAGTACGGCGATGATGATAAGGGTGGAGATATCCATGAGATGTCCCTATCGGTTGGTAGACGTGGCCGCATGGTAACGGAAACTGCAGGCTGCCGGGCGCATGCCGGCCGGGCAGTCCGTATGGATGTGCGGTGGTTCCGGTTACTGGGCGTCTGGCTTGCTCGGGCTGGGGGCGGTCATCTGGATGGTCAGGCGCGGCGTGGCCAGGCTCAGGCCGGACTCGTCCAGGTGGCGCTTGAGCGCCAGGTTGAAGGCGCGCGACACCTCCCACTGCTTGATCGGCGCGGTCTTGAAGCGCGCTCGCAGCACGGCGTTGCCGGACTCGAAGCTCTCCACGCCCTGGATCTCCAGGGGCGACCAGATGTTGCGGCGCATCAGCACGTCGTTGCGCAACTCGGTGGCCACCTCGCGCAGCAGCTTGATGGCTTCGTCGATGTTCATGTCATGGGGCACCGCGACGCGAAAGATGGCGTAGCCGAATTCGCGCGAGTAGTTCTTGATGCTCTTGATTTCGCTGAACGGGATGGTGTGCACGATGCCGTCGATGTCGCGCAGGCGCACGGTGCGGATGGTCAGGCCCTCGACGGTGCCGAGGTGGCCGCCGACGTCGACGTAGTCGTCGATGGCCAGGGAGTCCTCGATGATGATGAACAGGCCGGTGATCAGGTCCGCCACCAGCGATTGGGCACCGAAGCCGATGGCCAGGCCGATCACCCCGGCACCGGCCAGCAGCGGCGTGACGTTCATGCCCATGTTGGCCAGGGCGACGATGGCCGCGATGATGAAGATGCTGACGAACAGCACGTTGCGGATCAGCGGCATCATGGTCTGCGCGCGGGCGTTGGTCTGGCCCTTGCGCGAGCGGGTCAGGGCGTGGTGCACCGCGGTGTCGGCGAGAATCCACACCAGCCAGCCGCAAGCCAGGGTGGCACCCAGGCCGACCAGCTTGAGGCTGATCTCATGGCCGTCGCCCTCGGCGAAGCGGATCAGCGACAGCCCCCACACCCGCAGACCCAGTTCGATGAACACCAGCCAGATGGCCAAGCTGAGCATGGTGTGGAAGAAGTTCTGGAAGCGCTCGAAATACGCCGCATGGCGACGGTGGCGCGAGCGGCTGCGGAACAGCCGGCGCCTGATCAGGCCGTTGATGACCATGCAGGTGACCAGCAGCACGGTGCACACCAGCGACTGGCGAAAGGCGGTGCTGGTGTCGCCGGCCGACACGAAGGTGGCCGACAGCGAGATGGCCACCAGGGCCAGGGCTGGCAGGTACCAGAAGCTGCCGAGCAGCTCCACGGTTTCGCTGATGCCGCGCTGCCTGAGGCGCCTTGCCAGGGGCTGATTGCGGATCAGGTGGGCGATCGGCCGGCGAAAACGCAGGATGAACAGGCCGGTGCACAGCGCCGCCAGCACGTTGGTCAGGGTGGCCGTGGTGTGCGCCAGGTTGCCACCCAGGCTGGCGACCAGGCGTGGGTCGTTGAGGGCCTCGCCAAAGGCGGCGAAGCTGCCGATCAGCCACAGCGGGCGAAAGGCGCGGCGGCGCAGGATGTTCAGGGCGGTACGCCGGTGCGGGCCGTCGAGCAGCGAGAAGGCGATCACGCAGATGGCCGAGAAGCAGGTACCCACCACCAGCGCGTAGGCCAGCACCATGGCCAGGTCGCGGCCCAGGGAAGCGGGCAGTACATAGCTCAGGTAGCCGGTGATCAGCAGGGCGGCGAACCAGGGGCCGAGTTTGCGCAGGGCGAAGCGCAGCAGGTCGGTGGGGCGCGGGTTCTGTGGCAGCTCCTCGGCCAGGCCGAAACGCAGGCGCACCTGGTGGCTGAGCGCGCGCAGCCCGAAGGCCAGCAGGCTCCAGATGCCGATGATCAGGGCGAAGTTGCTGACCAGCGCGAAGCGCTCGCCGGCCTCGGGCAGCAGCGCCGCCAGTTCGCTGCGGCTGCGCGACAGCTCCAGCTGCCAGCGCGCCAGGGGGCTGTGCTCGCCGGAGAACTGGCTTTCGATACCGGTCAGCGTGCTGCCGATCAAGCCCAGCACGCCATCGCGGCTTTCGGGCTGGGCTTTCTGGGTGGTGTCGCGCAGGGTTTTCAGGTCGTTGAGCAACTGCGCGCGTTGCTTGTCGTTCTCCAGCGACTGGATCACTTCGTCGAGCGAACGATCCAGCGGTTGATCCGCCTGGGGCTGGGCGCTGGAGTCGGTGCTGCTGCCGAACAGGGGCGGGATGCCCGCCGCCTGGGCAGACGAGCAGGCGAGGATCAGCAACGTCAGCAACAGCAGGCGGCGTAGCAGGGCGTTGAAGCGGATCACGCGCGAACTCTCCATCACGCGGGTGAGTGTCGGGGCGGCACCGACCGATGCCGCCGCGGGCTCAGGCGTAGTTTTCCGGGCTGAGACGGCGCTCGACCAGTTCGATGAGGATATGGATGACCTTGATGTGCAGCTCCTGGGTACGGTCGGCGAAGTCGCCGCCCGGCGCGCAGATGCACACGTCGGCCAGGCTCTCCAGCAGCGAGCCCGGTTTGCCGGTCAGGGCGATGACCTTGATGCCCAGCGCCTTGGCTGCCTCGGCGGCCTTGACCACGTTGGGGCTCTTGCCGCTGGTGCTGATGGCCAGCAGCACGTCACCTTCGCGGCCGTGGGATTCCACGTAGCGCGAGAAGATGTGGTCGTAGCCGAAGTCGTTGGCCACGCAGCTGATATGGCTGGCGTCGCTGATCGACACCGCGGCGATGCCCGGGCGGTTCTTGCGATAACGGCCGGTCAGTTCCTCGGCGAAGTGCATGGCATCGCACATGGAGCCGCCGTTGCCGCAGGAAAACACCTTGCCCCTGGCTTCGAAACTGCTCACCAGCAGGTCGCCGGCACGTTCGATACTGGCCAGCGTCTGCTGGTTGCCGATAAAGGCGTCGAGGGCGCGCTGGGCTTCGAGCAGGCTGTTGCGGATATGGTCGATCATGGTCGCCTCAGGGCAGGTCATGGCTGTTGTAGAAGGCGCCCAGCACTTTCACCAGGTGGGCCAGGTCCTGGCTGCCGGCCAGCTCGCGGATCGAGTGCATGGCGAAGGTCGGCAGGCCGATGTCCACGGTGCGCACGCCCAGCTGGCTGGCGGTGATCGGGCCGATGGTCGAACCACAACCCATGTCGCTGCGGGTCACGAAGCTCTGTACCGGCACTTCGTTTTCCAGGCACAGGTGGCGGAAGAAGCCGGCGGTTTCGCTGTTGGTGGCGTAGCGCTGGTTGCTGTTGATCTTGATCACCGGGCCGGCGTTGAGCTTGGGCCCGTGGTTGCCGTCGTGCTTGGCCTCGTAGTTGGGGTGCACGCCGTGGGCGTTGTCGGCCGAGACCAGCAGCGAACGCTGGATGGTGCGCACGAAGTCGTCACCCTGGGGCAGCACGCGGCGCAGCACCTGCTCGAGCATCGGGCCATCGGCGCCGCACGCCGAGCTGGAGCCGACCTCTTCGTGGTCGGTGCACACCAGCACGCAGGTTTCTTCGTCACCTGAGTCCAGCAACGCCTGCAGGCCGGCGTAGCAGGACAGCAGGTTATCGAGGCGCGCACTGGCGATGAAGTCCTGGTTCAGACCCACCACGGCGGCGCTCTGGGTGTCGTAGAAGCTCAGCTCGTAATCGAGCACCGCATCGGCGTTGAAGTCGTGCTCCATGGCCAGCTGTTCGCTGAGCAGGGCGCGGAAGTCGGCACCCTCGGCACCGGCCAGCTGGGCGAGGATCGGCGGCAGCTCGTTCTGCGCGTTGATCGCCCAGCCCTGGTTGGCTTCGCGATTGAGGTGGATGGCCAGGCTGGGGATCACGGCGATGGGCTGGTAGAAGTCGATCAGCGCGCTTTCCACCTTGCCGTCGCGGCGATAGGTCACCCGGCCGGCCAGGGACAGGTCGCGGTCGAACCAGGGGGCGAGCAGCGCGCCACCGTAAACCTCGACGCCGAGCTGGAAGTAGCCCTGACGCTCCAGCTCGGGGTTGGGCTTGACGCGTAGGCAGGGGCTGTCGGTATGGGCGCCGACCAGGCGCACGCCACCGTCGACCGGCGAGCGGGTGCCGAGCTTGAAGGCGATGATCGAGGAATCGTTACGGGTCACGTAGTAGCGGCCACCGGCTTCGGTGTACCAGGGCGCGCGCTCGTCGAGCTGGCGATAACCGGCGGCCTCGAGGCGCATGGCCAGGCTGCTGGTGGCATGGAAGGGTGTAGGGGAGGCGTTGAGAAAGTCGAGCAGGCCTTGATTCAATTCTTCGCGCATGGGGCACTCCGGACGGCAATGTGCCGAGTTTATCGGATTTGCCCGCGGCGCTGTTGGCGTTTGAGAGCAGTAGCCCGTGTTGAGCGCAGGCTACGCATTGATGGGCTGGCACCTATGTGGCCCTGCCCATCCTACGCTGGGTATCCTTGATGTCGCGCGCACGGCGCGCTCCCACAGGGTGAAATCGCGCATGACCTTATCTCGGTACTCACAGAACCAGTTCCGTAGGGTGGGCTTTGGCCCACCATCACTGCCTACGCCGCGATGGCCACCAGGCTGAGGATCTGCCCGTCCAGCTCGGCGTAGTGGCCGCACAGTTCGCTGCCAGCTGGCCAGTCTTCACTGAGGTCGATAAGCAGGCGCAGGCGCGCGGTTTGCTCGTTTGGGTCGAGGCTGAGCAGTTCGGCATCCTGGAAATAGAAGCGCGTCAGCACCAGCGGGTAGAGGGCCTTGAACAGGCTTTCCTTGAACGAGAAGGTCAGGCTGATCCGCCAGGCGCGTTGCTCGGGGCTTAGCCCGGCGATGCGGGTCAGTTCGTCTGCGCTGAGAATCTCGCCCACCAGGCGCTCGGCACGCTCGCTCGACAGCACCTCCTCGACATCCAGGCCCAGGCCGCGCCACTGGCCAGTGGCCGCGGCGATGGCGGCGGCCCAGCCCTGGCCGTGGGTGATCGAGCCGCTGACCTGCGCTGGCCACTGCGGTGCGCGATCCTCGCCGACCGGCGGCACGCTGGCCACGCCGGTGAGCCGATACAGGGCCTCGCGTGCACACAGGCGGCCGGCCAGGTGTTCGGCCTGGCGCTTGGCCACACCGCGAACCGCCGGCACGCCCGCGGCCCTGTAGTCATCATCAGCGAGCAGGGTCGGGTCGAAGCGGGTGCTGATCAGATGCGCACCGGCCAATGGCCGGGCGAACGGCCAATGATCGTCGAGAGGCGTGCAGCAGCGGGGCAGAGGGGGAGCGGTCATGGCCGGCATTTTGCCGTGCCGGCCGTCCGCTTACCAGCCGGGCACGCCGTGCATGTCCGGCAGCTTGTGGGCGATGCCCTTGTGGCAGTCGATGCAGGTGGCTTCGCCGTTGGCCAGGGCCGTGGAGTGCATCTGCGCGGCGCGCTTGCTCTGGCGGGTGAAGTCCATGAAGTCGAAGTTGTGACAGTTGCGGCATTCCAGCGAGTCGTTGGCCTTCAGGCGCGCCCACTCGTGCTCGGCCAGCTCGCGGCGCTTGTCGAGGAATTTCTCGCGGGTGTTGATGGTGCCGAAGATCTTGCCCCACACCTCCTTGGAGGCCTGCATCTTGCGGGCGATCTTGTCCGTCCACTGGTGCGGCACGTGGCAGTCCGGGCAGGTGGCGCGCACCCCGGAGCGGTTGTTGTAGTGGATGGTGTCCTGCAGCTCGACGAACACGTTGTCGCGCATCTCGTGGCAGGAAGTGCAGAACTGCTCGGTGTTGGTGGCCTCCAGCGCGGTGTTGAAACCGCCCCAGAAGATGATCCCGGCGATGAAACCGCCCAGGGTCAGAAAACCCAGGCTGTAGTGCACGCTGGGGCGGCGCAGGACCCTCCAGTAGCGACCGAGCAAGGCAAGCAGCGATTTCATGATGCCTCCTCAGCGGTGCCCGGCAGGTTGGTTTTCGTCCTGCAGGAGCTGGTCGATGTTCTTGAAACCGTTCTCCACCAGCGGCTTCACCTCGGCCTGGGTGACGTGGCACTGGGTACAGAAGTAGCGGCGCGGCGACATGGCGGCCAGGGCCTGGCCGTCGCGGTCCATGTAGTGGGTGATGCTGATCATCGGCGCCTGGCTGCGCGCGCTGTTGGCGCGGCTGTGGCAGGCCATGCAGCGGTTGCCGTACTTGTCCACCTGATAACCGGCGATGGTGTGGGGAATGGTCGGCGGTTGCTCGGGGTAGTTGCGCTCGCGGCGGATGTCCTTGTTCTCCTCGGGGGCGATGCGTGGTGCCGGGAATTCCTGGGTCAGGGTGCCGCCAGGGCGGCGCCCGTCCGGTGCCGGCGCATCGAGCGGGTAGCTGAGGTCGGCGGCCACCGCCACGCCGAACACGGCGAGCAGCAGCAGGGGCAGATAACGCAGTTTCATGGCTGAGCTCCTCATGCCGCGCTGATCAACTGGATCTTCACCGCGCACTTCTTGTAGTCGGTCTGCTTGGAGATCGGGTCGGTGGCGTCCAGGGTGACCTTGTTGATCAGCTTGTTGGCGTCGAAGAAGGGCACGAACACCAGGCCCCGGGGCGGCTTGTTGCGCCCGCGGGTCTCGATGCGTGCGCGGATCTCGCCGCGCCGGCTGATCACCTTCACCTCGCTGCCGCGCCGGGCGTTGAGGGCCTTGGCGTCATCGGGGTGCATGTACACCAGGGCATCGGGCACGGCGCGGTGCAGCTCGTCGACGCGCTGGGTCATGCTGCCGGTGTGCCAGTGTTCGAGCACACGGCCGGTGCTGAGCCAGAACGGGTAGTCGTCGTCCGGCGCCTCGGCCGGCGGCTCGTAGGGCAGGGCGAAGATGATCGCGCGGTTGTCCGGGTAGCCGTAGAACTGCACCTCGCTGCCCTTGGCCACGTAGGGGTCGTGGCCCTCGCGGTAGCGCCAGCGGGTTTCCGAACCCTCGACCACCGGCCAGCGCAGGCCGCGTTCGCTGTGGTAGCGGTCGAAGGGCGCCAGGTCGTGGCCATGGCCGCGGCCGAACTGGGCGTACTCCTCGAACAGGCCCTTCTGCAGGTAGAAGCCGAAGGCCTCCGCCTCGTCGTTGCGAAAGCCCTTTTCCAGCTGTTCGGCCGGGAAGGCGTCGACCTGGCCGTTCCTGTACAGCACCTCATAGAGCGTCTTGCCCTTGAGCTGCGGCATCTTGGCGAGCAGTTCGGCGGGCCAGACCTCATCGGTGGTGAAGCGCTTGGAGAATTCCACCAGCTGCCACAGGTCGGATTTCGCCTCACCCGGTGCGCCGACCAGTTGATGCCAGAACTGCGTGCGGCGCTCGGCGTTGCCGTAGGCGCCTTCCTTCTCGACCCACATGGCGCTGGGCAGAATCAGGTCGGCGGCCTGGGCCGAGACGGTCGGGTAGACGTCGGAGACGATCACGAAGTTGTCCGGCTTGCGCCAGCCCGGCAGCACTTCCTGCATGATGTTGGGGCCGGCCTGCATGTTGTTGCTGACCTGGGTCCAGTACACCTTGAGCACGCCGTCCTTGAGCATGCGGCTCTGCTCCACGGCGTGGACGCCGGGCTTTTCCTGGATGGTGCCGGCGGGCAGCTTCCAGATCTTCTCGGCGGTGGCGCGGTGTTTCGGGTTGGTCACCACCAGATCGGCGGGCAGGCGATGGGAGAAGGTGCCGACTTCGCGGGCGGTGCCGCAGGCCGACGGCTGGCCGGTCAGCGAGAAGGGGCTGTTGCCCGGCTCGCTGATCTTGCCTGTCAGCAAATGGATGTTGTAGATCAGGTTGTTGGCCCACACGCCGCGGGTGTGCTGGTTGAAGCCCATGGTCCAGAACGACACCACCTTGCGCTGCGGGTCGGCGTACAGCTCGGCCAGCGCCTTGAGGCGTTCGGCGGGCACCCCCGATTCCCTGGCGGCGCGCTCCAGGGTGTAGGGTTTGACGAAGGCGGCGAACTGCTCGAACGACAGGTCGCTCCAGGTGTTGGCATTCTTCGCGTTCCTGGCTTTGACCTCCAGCGGGTTGTCCGGGCGCAGGCCGTAGCCGATGTCGTCGGCGCCGAGGGCGAAGCGGGTGTGGCGCTTGACGAATTCCTGATTCACCGCGCCGCTCTGGATGATGTGGTTGGCGATGTAGTTGAGGATCAGCAGGTCGGTCTGCGGCTTGAACACCATGGGGATGTCGGCCAGGTCGAAGCTGCGGTGCTCGAAGGTCGACAGCACGGCGACCTTGACGCCGGGCTTGCTCAGGCGCCGGTCGGTGACCCGGCTCCACAGCACCGGGTGCATCTCGGCCATGTTCGAGCCCCACAGCACGAAGCTGTCGGTGGCCTCGATGTCGTCGTAGCAGCCCATCGGCTCGTCCATGCCGAAGGTGCGCATGAAGCCCATCACCGCCGAGGCCATGCAATGGCGCGCGTTGGGGTCGATGTTGTTGCTGCGAAAGCCGGCCTTCATCAGCTTGTTGGCGGCGTAGCCTTCCCAGATCGTCCACTGCCCAGAGCCGAACATGCCCACGGCCTGGGGGCCGTGCTCGCGCAGGGCTGCCTTGAACTTCTCCTCCATGATGTCGAAGGCCTGCTCCCAGCCTATCGGCTGGAATTCACCCTGTTTGTCGTAGACGCCGTTCTTCATGCGCAGCAAGGGTGTGGTCAGGCGGTCGACGCCGTACATGATCTTCGACAGGAAGTAGCCCTTGACGCAGTTCAGGCCGCGGTTGACCTCGGCCTTGATGTCGCCGTGGGTGGCCACCACGCGGTTGTCGCGGGTGGCGACCATCACGCTGCAGCCGGTGCCGCAGAAGCGGCAGGGTGCCTTGTTCCAGTCCAGGCGGGTGTTTTCCGCGTCGGCGACCAGGTTGCTGGCGGTGGAGGCGAACGGCAGGCCGGCGGCGGCGGCAGCGATGGCTGCGGCCTGGGCCTTGGTGAATTCGCGGCGGGTCATGCTCATTGAGCGGCTCCTTCCGGGGTGAGGCATTCGTGGTAGATCAGCGCGGCGTTGAGCACGCCCGGCAGCGCGTTGACCTGGTCGATACGCTGCAGAATGAGTGTTTCGTCGACCGCCTCGATCACCACCACCGCCTTGCCTTCCGGGCTGTGCTGGTGCACGTCCAGATCGTCGAGCAGGCGCAGGTTGGCGAGTACCGCATCGAGCTGCTCGGGGCGGGCATGCACGATGAAGCTGGCGATGTGCAGGGGGGCGTCCATGACGGGCTCCTGTAAGCCGAGGGGTCAGTTGAGCGGGCCGGGCGGGCCGAAGAGCATCTGCAGGAACCACACGGCGAAGCCGTAGGCGCCGACGAGGGCCACGGAAAGCAGCGGGAAGAGGAATATCACCAGGAACACAAACAACCGGCGTTCGCGGCGTTTGCCCCCGGTGTCTTCGGATGGGCTGGGCATGGGCAGTTCTTCATCGGTCAGGCTGATTGGACATGCCGTCATTGAGGAAGGCAGCGCCTCTGGCGCTGGCAATCTGACGGTCTCTGGTCGTTAAGCCCGACCTTAGTCGCACTGGCCAGCGGGGTATTGATCCGGGTCAATGACTGGGCCGTTACCCCGTGGCAGCCGGAGAAAAACGGTCTTGCCCATCGTTCAGGTGAGGTTCAGCAAGGGTTCAGGAGGTGTTCAGTCGCCGTCGGGCAGGATGATTCCCGAGTTCTTCCTTAACCCACTGCCAATCGAGAGGCATCTCCATGAAAGCGACTCTGACCAAACTGGCTCTGGCAACTTCCCTGGTCGTCGGCGCTGCGTCCACTGCCCATGCCGACAACAACTTCGCCGGCTTCACCTGGGGCCAGACCAGCAACAACATCCAGAAGTCCTCGGCGCTGAATGCCAACCTGGGTGATCCGAACTTCGACGGTGTGATCAACAACACCAGCACCTGGGGCGTGCGCGCCGGTCAGCAGAACGACGTCGGCCGTTACTACGCCACCTATGAATACATCTCCGGCAGCAACGATGGCCTCAAGCTGCGCCAGCAGAATCTGCTCGGCAGCTACGACGCCTTCCTGCCGCTGAACGAGAACGGCACCAAGCTGTTCGGCGGTGGCACCCTGGGTCTGGTCAAGCTGGAGCAGAACAGCCCCGGTGTCTCGCGTGACACCAATGTCGGGTATGCTGCCGGCTTGCAGGCAGGCCTGCTGCAGGAAGTCAACGAGAACGCCTCCATCGAAGGCGGCTACCGTTACCTGCGCACCAATGCCAGCACCGAATTCGCCCCGCACGGCGAAGGCAAGGTCGGCTCCCTCGATCTGCATAGCAGCGGGCAGTGGTACCTGGGTGCCAACTACAAGTTCTAAGTCGCCATAATCAGCTGCGCGTCGGCCCTGCAGCGTTAAAAACAGGCTCGGAAAGCCGCTTGCGGCTAACGCACTTCAGTGCGGCTCCGGAGGAGCGAGCGAAGCGAGTAATGCTCATGTACAAAAGTACACTCCGCTTTCTCGCCGGTTTTTGCCTTGCAGGGCTCTAGCTCGCAAGATTATTAAATTGATGGTTCGAGCTTGTTGCCGTTTCAGAACGAAGAGGGCATGCAACGATGAAATTGCTGGTCGTGGAGGATGAAGCGCTGCTGCGCCATCATCTCTATACCCGACTCGGCGAACAAGGCCACGTGGTGGACGCGGTCGCCAACGCCGAGGAGGCGCTGTATCGCGTCGATGAATACCACCATGACCTGGCGGTGATCGATCTCGGTCTGCCAGGTATCAGCGGTCTGGATCTGATCCGTCAGTTGCGCAGCCGCGACAAGACCTTTCCCATCCTGATTCTCACCGCCCGCGGCAACTGGCAGGACAAGGTCGAGGGCCTGGCTTCCGGTGCCGACGATTACGTGGTCAAACCCTTCCAGTTCGAAGAGCTCGAGGCACGCCTCAATGCGCTGCTGCGCCGCTCCTCCGGCTTTATCCAGTCGACCATCGAAGCAGGCCCCCTGTTGCTCGACATGAACCGCAAGCAGGCGCTGATCGATGGCGCGGGCATGGGCCTGACCGCCTACGAATACCGCATCCTCGAGTACCTGATGCGCCACCATCAGCAGGTGGTGCCCAAGGAGCGGCTGATCGAGCAACTGTATCCCGATGACGAGGAGCGCGATCCCAACGTCATCGAAGTGCTGGTCGGCCGCCTGCGCCGCAAGCTGGAAAGCTGCAACGGCTTCAAACCGATCGAAACGGTGCGTGGCCAGGGCTATCTGTTCACCGAGCGCTGCCGGTGACCTCAGGCCTGGCACGCTTGAAAGTGCACTGGGTGTCCTCCCTGCGCCTGCGCCTGATGCTCGGCAGCACGGTGATCGCCGTGCTGTTCATGCTGGCGCTGTTGCCGGCCCTGCAGGGCGCCTTTCTGATCGCCCTGGAAAAATCCGTCGAGAAGCGCCTGGCCGCCGATGCCGGTGCGTTGATATCCGCGGCCCGCACCGACGACGGCAAGCTGCGCATGCCCAGCAAGCTGCCTGACGAGGAATTCGACCTGCCCGATGCCCAGTTGCTGGGCTTCATCTACGACCGCGACGGACAACTGGTGTGGCGCTCGCCGTCGACCCGGGACATGTCCGTGTCCTACCAGCCGCGTTACGACGGGCGTGGCGACGAACTGCTGCGCACCACCGACCGTCAAGGCCGCGAGTTCTACCTCTATGACGTGGAAATCAAGCTGCTGCGCGGGCAGAGCGCGGCGTTCAGCATCGTCACCATGCAGCCGGCCAGCGACACCCAGGCGCTGTACAACGATTTCACCAAGCAGCTGTATCTGTGGCTCGGTGGTGCGCTGCTGCTGCTCCTGGGGCTGTTGTGGTTCGGCCTGACCTGGGGCTTTCGCAGCCTGCGCGGGTTGCGCGAGGAACTCGATGAGGTGGAGAGCGGCACCCGCGAACGGCTGAGCGATGATCATCCCCGTGAGCTGCTGCGCCTGACCGGCTCGCTGAACCGCCTGCTGGACAGTGAACGCCAGCAGCGTGAGCGCTACCGCCATTCCCTGGACGACCTGGCGCACAGCCTGAAGACGCCGCTGTCGGTGTTGCAAGGGGCGACGGAGGTGATCGCCGGCAAGCCGGAGAACCGCGAGCAGGCGCAGATCCTCCAGGGGCAGATCGAGCGCATGAGCCAGCAGATCGGCTATCAGCTGCAGCGCGCCAGCCTGCGCAAGAGCGGCCTGGTCCGTCACCGGGTGCCGCTGGCCACCGTGGTGGACAACCTCTGCGAGGCGCTCGACAAGGTCTACCGGGACAAACAGGTCAGCGTGCAGCGCCAGTTCGATGCCTGGCTGGAAATTCCCATGGAGCGTGCCGCGCTGCTGGAGCTGCTCGGTAACCTGCTGGAAAACGCCTATCGCCTGTGCCTGGGCCAGGTGCGTGTCAGCGCCCGAATCGAGGGCGGCACCTGCCAGCTGTGCGTCGAGGACGATGGGCCGGGCGTGCCGGTGGATCAGCGCGAGCGCATTCTCCGCCGTGGCGAGCGCCTGGACGCCCAGCACCCGGGGCAGGGCATCGGCACCGCGGTGGTCAAGGACATCATCGAAAGCTACGAGGGCGAGCTCTTTCTCGAGGACTCCGAGCTGGGCGGTGCGGCATTCCGGGTGCGGATCTGAGCGGGCGGTGATCGCCGTGGTGGGAATCCGCCACGGCTTTCGAGAGTGCGTGCGGAAAACCGCCAAATGCGGGTCGGATGGCTTGCTGGGTTTCCCTAAAAGCCCTGTTTATCAACGGTTTATCCGAAATTTTCTTGTATGGCATGGCGCTTGCTTTTGCTGCGTCAAGGTCGCGTCGAGCGTACCTACTAACAAATCCCTCCAGGTCAGGAGGGTTGGCGCCTAAACAAGAAAGGTGGTGCGGACGTCGCTGGATGTCATTGCCGCGCCCATGAGGATTCACCATGACTGCCACAACGAACGAAGTTGTCCGTCAACCGTTCTACAAAATGCTCTACGTCCAGGTGCTGTTCGCCATCACCGTGGGCATCCTGCTCGGCCATTTCTACCCGGAAACAGGCGTCGCCCTCAAACCGCTCGGCGATGGTTTCGTCAAGCTCATCAAGATGGTCATCGCGCCCATCATCTTCTGTACCGTGGTCAGCGGCATCGCCGGCATGCAGGACATGAAGGCAGTCGGCAAGACCGGCGGCTACGCGCTGCTGTATTTCGAGATCGTCTCCACCATCGCCCTGATCATCGGTCTGGTCGTGGTCAACGTGGTGCAGCCGGGTGTCGGCATGCACGTCGATCCAAGCACCCTGGATGCCAGCAAGATCGCTGCCTATGCCCAGGCAGGTGAAGCGCAGAGCACCATCGGCTTCCTGCTCAACGTGATCCCGGCCACCGTGGTGGGGGCGTTCGCCAACGGCGACATCCTCCAGGTGCTGTTCTTCTCGGTGATCTTCGCCTTCGCCCTGCAGCGCATGGGTGAGTTCGGTCGCCCGGTGCTCGAGTTCATCGATCGCATTGCCCACGTCATGTTCGGCATCATCAACATGATCATGAAGGTCGCGCCCATCGGTGCCTTCGGTGCCATGGCCTTCACCATCGGTCAGTACGGTGTCGGCTCGCTGGTGCAGCTGGGCCAGCTGATGCTGTGCTTCTACATCACCTGCTTCTTCTTCGTGCTCATCGTGCTGGGCGGCATCTGCCGTGCCCACGGCTTCAGCGTCCTGCGCCTGATCCGCTACATCCGCGAAGAGCTGATGATCGTGCTGGGTACCTCGTCGTCCGAGTCGGCGCTGCCGCGCATGCTGACCAAGATGGAAAAACTCGGTGCCAACAAGTCGGTCGTCGGCCTGGTGATTCCTACCGGTTACTCCTTCAACCTCGACGGTACCTCGATCTACCTGACCATGGCCGCGGTGTTCATCGCCCAGGCCACCGACACCCCGATGGACATCACCCACCAGATCACCCTGCTGCTGGTGCTGCTGGTCGCCTCCAAGGGTGCTGCTGGCGTGACCGGTAGCGGCTTCATCGTGCTGGCTGCCACCCTGTCCGCCGTCGGCCACCTGCCGGTTGCCGGCCTGGCGCTGATCCTGGGTATCGACCGCTTCATGTCCGAAGCCCGCGCGCTGACCAACCTGGTCGGCAACGGCGTGGCCACCATCGTGGTCGCCAAGTGGTGCAAGGAGCTGGACGAAGACACCCTGCAGCGCGAGCTGGCTTCCGGTGGCCGTCCGGAAGTGGTTGCCGTGCCTGCCGACAACGCTGGCAAGGTTTCCTGATACCGATGTCGTCGACCTTCCCGTGAGGGAAGGTCACCTGGCCCGCCCACTCGGCGGGCTTTTTTTATGGGCGGACGAAAACCGGCGTGCTGCTGGCACCTCGCCTTTAGGCCACCTGTTCTATTGAGCCGGGCCCGGTCCTGCAGGAGCATTTCCGGGCGGGCGGTGTGTCGTGAGCTGGCAAGCGGCGATGCGCTGCTCATCAATCCTGGATCGATGGAGAGGTTTCCATGAAAAGCATGAAGAAGATGGGTTCGCGCCGTTTGGGGCTGGCGGCAGCATTGCTCGCGGGTATCGCATTCAGCGGCACTGCCAGCGCCTGGACGTTCGAGCATGGCTGGAGCTGCCAGAACAAGTGGTACCAGATGGGGCTGATCGAACTGATTGCCTGCGGTGGCGGAGGCGAGGGCTGATCCGCCTGGCGCCGGGCCGCGATATCCGGCCTGGCAATGCCTGTCCTGAAGCCCGCCGTGAGCGGGCTTTTTCACGCCTGGAGGCGTTGATGGCGCGTCCTGCAGGGGGCGTCGCCAGAGGCAGTACGCCGTGACGGGTCGGACTTGTGCAGGTGAGTCGGCTGTGGTCGGCGGACTGTTCGCGTGGGGCGTCGCTGGATCGACGCGGGAAACGGATACGCAGGAGCCGAAACGAAAAAACCGGCCACGAGGGCCGGTTTTTCTGGGATTGGTCGGAGAGACAGGATTCGAACCTGCGACCTTCTCGTCCCGAACGAGACGCGCTACCAAGCTGCGCTACACTCCGAATTCGCCAAATTCTACTCAAAAACTTTTGCAGCACAAGGGGTTAGCAAAAATTTTTAATCGGGGCGCCGCACCTGGCAGGCGCCCGCGAGACGGGCAGGGCGCTTACAGCTCCTTGACGGTACGAACCTGGTCCTTGTTGACCTTGGTGCGCTTGCCGTCCAGCTGCTCGAACTCGTAGAAGCCGGTGTCGTCGTCGAAATCGGGACGATCGACAGTCTGGATCTCACGGCCGTCGTTGAGGGTGATCACCGATGGCGTGGAACAGCCTGCCAGGGTAACCAGGCCGAGGGCGAGTAGGAATGCAGCGGTTGTCCGTTGCTTCATGGCATGTCTCCTTAAGTCGAGGCAGAGTGATTACCTTGGCTCAGACGGGTAGGCCGAGCCCAAGTTCCACCCTATTTATCCACCCGAGGCTGCCATGCCGCAAGCGTTCAGCCAAGCAGGTCCGGGGAATTGAGGTTGCTCAGGCGTGGGTCCTTGCTTGCGCAGGGCAGCGCAGCGGGATCGTGGGCACGCAGCCAGCGCTGGGTGCTGCGCTCACCAGCCTGCCAGGCCTGTTCCAGTGAAGGCAGCAGGCGGCGGGGGATGACCGCGAACAGCGGCTCCCAATAGCCGGCGCGCTGGGCCATCACCGGCCGATCCTCGGCCAGGGCCAGCAAACGCTCGACCAGCGCGCGGTCGACCCGCGGGGCGTCGCAGGGCAGCACCAGCAGCAGGGGATGACGGGCGACCTGCAGGGCTGCGCGGATGCCGGCCAGGGGACCGGGATAGTCGGCGCTGTCGTCAGCGACCAGGCGATCGGCATAGGCGGCATAGGCCTGCTGGTTGCGGTTGCAGGAGATGATCAGGTCATCGGTCAGCGGCCGTACCACCTCGTGCAGCCATGCGATCATGGGTCGCGCCTGCCAGGGCACCAGGCCCTTGTCCAGGCCGCCCATGCGCTGGCCGCGGCCGCCTGCGAGCAGAACCACCGAGAAGGGCTGGGGCGAGGCTGGGGCGGGCATGGCAGGGTCTCCGGAGGTGGCGCTGTGGTATAACACCGGCCTTTGTAGACGACAACTGGAAGCCTGCCATGAGCCACAAGGCCGATGCGCCATTCGTGCCCCTGAATATCGCCGTATTGACGGTCAGCGATACCCGCACGCTGGAAACCGACACCTCCGGGCAACTCTTCGTCGATCGCCTGAAAGCCGCAGGCCATAATCTCGCCGAGCGGGTGCTGCTCAAGGACGACCTGTACAAGATCCGCGCCCAGGTCGCCACCTGGATCGCCGAAGACGTGGTGCAGGTGGTGCTGATCACCGGCGGCACCGGCTTTACCGGCCGCGACAGCACACCGGAAGCGGTGGCCTGCCTGCTCGACAAGCAGGTCGATGGCTTCGGCGAGCTGTTCCGGCAGATCTCCACCGCCGATATCGGCACCTCGACCATCCAGTCCCGGGCGCTGGCGGGCCTGGCCAACGGCACCCTGGTGTGCTGCCTGCCGGGCTCGACCAATGCCTGCCGCACCGGCTGGGACGGCATCCTCGCCGAACAGCTCGACGCGCGCCATCGCCCGTGCAACTTCGTGCCGCACCTGAAACTCGCTGCGCCTTGCGAGAGCCGCGGATGAGCGAGGCGCATTCCCCGTTGATGCCGGTGGAGCAGGCGCTGGCTCGCCTGCTGGAACTGGCCGAGGCCCGTCCGATCACCGAGCACGAAGTGGTCGATCTGGCCGCTGCCGACGGTCGCGTGCTGGCCGAGCCGATGGTCGCCGGCCTGGACCTGCCGCCCTGGCCGAACAGCGCCATGGACGGCTACGCGTTGCGCTTGGCCGACTGGCAGGGCGAGGCGCTGCCGGTCAGCCAGCGCATCCTTGCCGGCATGGCGCCCGACCCGCTGCAGCCCGGCAGCTGCGCGCGCATCTTCACCGGCGCACCGGTGCCCGAGGGCGCCGATACGGTCGAGATGCAGGAGAACGTCAGTGTCGCCGACGACGGCCGGGTGCATTTCCATCAGCCGCTCAAGCTGGCGCAGAACATCCGGCCCCAGGGCCAGGAAAACCGCAAGGGCGAGACGCTGCTGGCTGCCGGTACGCGGTTGGGGCCCATCGAACTGGGGCTGGCGGCGTCCATCGGCCTGGCGCACCTGCCGGTACGGCGTCGGCCGCGGGTGGCGGTGCTGTCCACCGGTGACGAACTGGTCGAGCCCGGCCATGGGCTGGGCGCCGGGCAGATCTACAACAGCAACCGTTACCTGCTGGTCGCCTGGCTAAAACGTATGGGCTGCGAGGTCGTCGATGGCGGCATCCTGCCGGATGATCTGGAGCGCACGCGCCAGGCACTCGGTGAACTGGATGACGTCGACCTGATCCTCTCCACTGGCGGCGTGTCGGTCGGCGAGGCGGACTTTCTCGGCATCGCCCTGCGTGAAGCCGGCGAACTGGCGTTGTGGAAGCTCGCCATCAAGCCCGGCAAACCGCTGACCGTCGGCGAGTTCCGCGGTCGCCCGGTCATCGGTTTGCCGGGTAACCCGGCCTCCACGCTGGTGACCTTCGGTCTGTTGGCGCGCCCCTATCTGCTACGCCGCCTCGGCGTGCAGAAGGTCGAACCGCTGGGCTTCCCGGTGCCGGCAGGCTTTACCTGGGCCAAGCCGGGCAAGCGCCGCGAGTTCCTGCGCGCGCGGCTGGAGAATGGCCGCGTGGTGCCGTATGCGAACCAGAGTTCGGGGGTGTTGCGCAGCGCTGCCTGGGCCGAGGGGCTGGCGCAGGTGCTGGAAGGCACCACCCTCGCCGAAGGTGACCTGGTGCGGTTCATTGCAATGAGCGAACTGCTCGGCTGAGGCGCAGGGCCGGCAGTCTGCTAGCCGATGACGGCGAGCGTGATTATTTCGCTCGCGCGTTGTCTGGATAAGCAGCACTGTCTTCAATCCCCTTTCCGGAGCCGTTATGCAAGAGCGTAAAGCGCTGTTGATCCTTCATGGTAAGCAGTCCCTCAACGACGAGGTACGCGCTGCGGTCAGCAGCCAGCGTGAGCGTGGCTGGGATCTGGCCGTGCGGCTCACCTGGGAGGCGGGCGATGCCCAGCGTCTGGTCGCCGAGGCCCTGCAGGCGGGCTACCCGACGCTGATCGCCGGAGGCGGTGACGGCACCTTGCGTGACGTCGCCGAAGCCATGGCCAAGGCCGAAAGCGACGCCAGCCTGGTCTTGCTGCCGCTGGGAACCGCCAATGATTTCGCCCATGCGGCGGGCATACCGCTGACGCCCGCCGACGCGCTGGCGCTGCTCGATACCCCCGCGCAGCCGATCGACCTGGGTGAGGTCGATGATGAGTTGTTCCTCAATATGGCCACGGGGGGCTTCGGCTCCAACATCACCGCCAATACCTCCGAAGATCTCAAGCGTTTCCTGGGCGGGGCGGCCTACATGCTCACCGGCCTGACCCGCTTCGCCGAAGTACGGTCGGCCTTTGGACGCTTCAAGGGCCCCGATTTCCAGTGGGAGGGCGATTTTCTCGCCCTGGGCATCGGCAATGGCCGGCAGGCCGGTGGCGGGCATGTGCTGTGCCCCCACGCCCGGGTGAACGACGGCTTGCTGGACGTGTGCATCGTGCCGGCCGCTTCCGATGTGGTCGGCACGCTCGGCACGCTGCTGTCCGGCGGCCTCAAGGGCATCGAGGGCGTGGCGATCAGCGCGCGCCTGCCGTGGCTGGAGATCGATGCCCCGGAAGGCCTGGACCTGAACCTGGATGGCGAGCCGCGTGGCGGGCATCGTCTACGCTTCGCGGCAAGGCCCCAGGCGCTGCGCCTGCATTTGCCGGAGCATTCGCCTTTGCTGCGCGACTGACCGGCGGGTACTGGTGTAGTGCCGCGCGCTGGTGCAAGATGGCGTTGCGCCATGCCGCCTACAGTAATTGCACGACTGGCCGATAGCTTCATACGAACACCACGCCTCACAGGAGCGAATAATGGCCGGTATTCTCGACACCGTTGATCAACGGACGCAGCTGGTAGGCGAGAACCGCCTGGAAATTCTGATGTTCCGCCTGGCGGGCCGGCAGCTGTTCGCCATCAACGTGTTCAAGGTGCAGGAAGTGCTGCACATGCCCAAGCTGACCTTGATGCCGCACCGCCATCGTTTCGTCTGTGGGGTGATCCATCTGCGCGGCCAGACCCTGCCGGTGATCGATCTGTCTCAGGCCATCGGCATGCGGCCGATCGTCCCGGATGAGCGCAGCACCATCATCGTCACCGAGTACAACCGCTCGATCCAGGCATTCCTGGTCGGTGGCGTCGACCGCATTCTCAACCTCAACTGGGAATCCATCCTGCCGCCGCCGGGTGGTGCAGGGCGTCAGCATTACCTGACGGCCATCACCAAGGTCGACGACCAACTGGTGGAGATCATCGACGTGGAGAAGGTGCTGGCCGAGATCGTGCCCTACGACACGCGCATCTCTGGTGACCGCCTGGCCGATCCGCTGCTGGAAAAGGCCCGCGGCCGCGAGGTGCTGCTGGTCGACGACTCCAGCGTGGCCCTGGCCCAGCTGCGCGATACCCTGTCGCAACTGGGCATCAAGCTGCATGTCGCCACCGATGGCCTCAAGGGCCTGCAGATGCTCAAGGGCTGGGCCGATGCCGGTGAAGTCATCACCGACAAGCTGCTGATGATGTTCACCGACGCCGAAATGCCGGAAATGGACGGCTACCGCCTGACCACCGAGATTCGCCAGGATCCGCGCCTGCGTGACCTGTACGTGGTGCTGCACACGTCGCTGTCCGGCAGCTTCAACGATGCCATGGTCAAGAAGGTGGGCTGCGACAATTTCCTCTCCAAGTTCCAGCCGGACAAGCTGGTGGATGTGATTCGTCAGCGTCTCGCTCTAGACGAAAAGTAGAGCGCTGTCGGCTTGAGCCCCGACGGCGGTTTGCGTATAACCGCCGTTTCGCTCAAGTCAGGACGCCGAGCCATGCACCTCTCCGCGCTGTACCGTTTCCCCCTCAAATCCGCCATGGGTGAATCCCTGCCCAGCCTGCAGCTCGACGGCCTGGGTGTGGCCGGCGATCGCCGCTGGATGTTCGCGGATGCGCAAACCGGGCGGTTCATGACGCAGCGCACCTTTCCCCACCTGAGCCAGTTGCAGGCACGCTGGAATGCGGCTGGCGGCCTGACCCTGGAAGCGCCTGGCATGCCGGTGTTGCAGGTGGCGCTGCCGGAGCCGGACCAGGCGCTGCGCGGGGTGATCATCTGGCGCGATACCCTGCAGGTACCGGATGCCGGCGACGAAGCGGCCGCCTGGGGCAGTGCGTTCATGGGCAAGGCGTGTCGCCTGGTGCATGTGCCGGCGGCGCGGGCGCGTTTCATCGAAGGCAACCTCAGCGGTGACGAGAAGGTCGGTTTCGCCGACGGCTTTCCGTTGCTGCTGATCGGCCAGGCCTCGTTGGACGACCTGGTGGCAAGGGTCGGCCGCCCCCTGGAGATGCTGCGTTTTCGTCCCAACCTGGTGGTGCAGGGCAGCGAGCCCTATGCCGAGGACGGCTGGAAGCGTATCCGTATCGGCGCTGTCGAGTTCACCCTCGCCAAGCGCTGCTCGCGTTGCGTGATCACCACCATCGACCCGCGCACTGGAGAGCGCAGCGCCGACCGTGAGCCGCTGACCACCCTGCGCAGCTACCGCCAGGGCGAGGGCGGCATCCTGTTCGGACAGAACCTGATCAACCATGGCGGCGGCGAGCTGCAGGTCGGGATGCCGATCGAGGTGCTGGAATAGGCTTCTGAGCCACAAGCCACAAGCCACAAGCCACAAGCCACAAGCCACAAGCGAATGGCGATTACCTGTGCTTGAAGCTTGCCGCTTGCCGCTGCCTTACTGGTCGAAATAACGCTCGTGCCAGCCCACCAGGGGCTGGGGCGCATTGAGCTTGTCGCCGTAGATCACCGCGTAGGACAGCACGTTCTGCACGTACTGGCGGGTCTCGTTGAAGGGAATGTTTTCCACCCACACGTCATAGGCCAGGTGGTCGGCGCCGCGCAGCCACTGGCGCACGCGGCCGGGCCCGGCGTTGTAGGCGGCCGAGGCCAGCACCCGGTTGCCGTTGAACTGGCCGTAGATCTGGCTCAGGTAGGCGGCGCCCAGCTGGATGTTGACGCTGGGCAGCAGCGCGTTGTTCGGGTTGCTCAAGGGAATGCCGAACTTGCGTGCGGTCTCCTTGGCGGTGGCGGGCATCACCTGCATCAGGCCCATGGCGCCGACGGGGGACTTGGCGTCGGCCATGAAGCCGCTTTCCTGGCGGGTGATGGCGAATACCCAGCTCGAGTGCAGGCCGCGTTTCTTGGCCTCGGCGGTCAGCGGTTCGCGATGGGCCATGGGGAAGCGGATGTCCAGATCATCCCAGTACTTGGCCTGGCTGATGGTGCGGATCGCCGGGAAATACCACTGCATGTCATAGGCCAGGCGCGCCTGGGCGACCAGTTCGTCGCGGTCGAAATGGCGGCTGGCGTGGTACCACTCGCGACGGCCTTCGACGATCTGGCCGCGGTCGTGGAATTCCATGGCGCGGCGGATACCCGGCGCGTTGCGCACCTTGTTGATCACCGCCGGACTCAACTGCAGGGGCGCGTTCTTCAGGTAGTAGGGTTCCTTGACCTGATCGGCGGCCATGAAACCGTAGAAGTCGCGCTCCTTGGCCAGCTCGTGGAACAGCGGCTGGGCGGCCTTGCCGTTGGGCTGGGCCAGTTGCAGGCTGCGCGCCTGCCAGTAGCGCCAGCGGTTGGTGCTGGCCAAAGACTCGGGCATGCGGCTGATCAGCTTGTAGGCGTCGTCCCAGCGGCCCAGGCGCAGCAGCAGGCGGGCGCGCCACTCACTGACGGTGTCGTCGCGCAGGTTGGGGTCGTACTTGGCCATCACGTCGAGCGCGCGCGGGTCGAAGCGGCGCGCCAGGGTCAGGCCGATCTCGTTGGCGATGGCGACCTTCTCCTGCTCGGAAAAGCGCATGCGCTGCGAGTAGCCTTCGAGCAGGCTCAGGGCCTGTTCCGGGTCCTGGCGGGCGAGGCGGCGCAGGCCGAGGCTGACCACGTCGCCCATGGCGTCGTCGGCCGGCGTGAAGCGTGCGGTCTGGGTGAGCATCTGCGGTTTCTGGGCGACGTCCACGAGCAGCTTGCCGTGGTTGCTCAGGGTCGGCAGGTCCTTGCTCAGAAAGGTCGCCAGGCTGTAGTTGCGCGCTTCGGCGGCCAGTTTGGCGCGCTGCCAGCGGCGTTGTTCGGTCAGTTGGCCTTCGGCGGCCCAGCGATCGAACAGGCGGTCACAGGCTTCGGGCTGGGATTTGCCGACCAGCCAGAGTTTTTCGGCCGTGGCATAACCTTCGGCGGTCTGGCCCTGGGCCAACTGGCGCTGGCCGTTCAGGCAGTCCAGCTCGGTGAAGTTCAGCCCCGGGTCGTAGTACTTGGCGAAGGTCTGCCATTCGCCACGCTCGGCGAGCCAGCGCAGCCAGCGCAACTTCATCCAGCTGGCCTGGGGCAGGTCACCGTGGGCGGCGAGAAAGCCTTCGATTTCCTGGTTGCTGGCCGACTTCAGGCGGGCGGTCAGCTCGTCATAGGCCAGGTAGGGCGTCAGCGGGTAATCGCGCAACGCGCTGGCGTAGCGTTGGTAAGGCCCCTTGTCGCCCTTGGCGAGTGCAGCCTTGGCCTCGTCGTAGTACTGACGCTGCTGCTGCAGGCTCGCGGCCTGGCTGAGCGTGGAGGTGGCGGCGCAAAGGATCAGGCAGGACAGCAGACTGGGCAAACGACAGCGCATGGCACTTCCGGGGTCATCTCGTGAGCGGGCGCGACCTGGCTGGTGCCGGTCGCCTGATGTGCCCTTGGGGCGGCGTGCGCCGCGGCGATGCGGGCATCTTCAGGCGCGGCGGCAATGGTCGCTAGCTTAGCCTTTTGCCGGCGTGCCGCGAAAGGGCCGCCGGTGCCTGGCGCATGTCTGTTTATGTCACATCGATGGCCGGCGGCCGAGGCCGACAGACGCCGAGGGTCTTCTCGGTTAGAATACGCGCCCGTTTTTGGCTGGCGCGTGCCGGCCAGATCAGTTTCGTGGTCGGCAGCAGCGAGCCCCAGGTCGCGCCCCAGGCTTTCGCCCACCACTCCTGCGTATTGTCGAGGCAACCCTGATGACCCTGCTCAAGTTCACCGATGTTTCCCTGGCCTTTGGCGCCATGCCGCTGCTGGACAAGGTGTCTTGGCAGATCGCCCGCGGCGAGCGGGTGTGCATCATCGGCCGTAACGGCACCGGCAAGTCGAGCATGCTCAAGCTGGTCAACGATCAGCAGAAACCCGACGACGGTGCCATCTGGCGAGCGCCGGGGCTGAAGATCGGCGAACTGCCCCAGGAGCTGCCGGTGGCCGATGGCCGCACGGTGTTCGATGTGGTCGCCCAGGGCCTCGACGGCGTGGGTGATCTGCTTGCCCAGTACCATCACCTGGCGCAGAACTGCGTGACCGAAGAAGACCTGAACAAGCTCATGCACGTGCAGCAGGAGCTGGAGGCGAAGGATGGCTGGCGTCTGCAGCAACTGGTCGACAGCACCCTGAGCCGCCTGCAGCTGCCGGCCGACAAGACCCTGGCCGAGCTTTCCGGTGGCTGGCGCCGTCGCGTGCTGCTGGCCCAGGCGCTGGTCAGCGAGCCCGACCTGTTGCTGCTCGACGAGCCCACCAACCACCTGGACATCGGCGCCATCGCCTGGCTCGAAGAGGCCATCAAGGATTTCCAGGGCGCCGTGCTGTTCATCACCCACGACCGGGCCTTCCTGCAGAGCCTGGCCACGCGCATCCTCGAGCTGGACCGCGGCGGCCTGATCGACTGGAACGGCGACTACGCCAGCTTCCTGGTGCACAAGGAGGCCGCGCTGGCCGCCGAAGAAACCGCCAATGCGCTGTTCGACAAGAAACTGGCCCAGGAAGAGGTGTGGATCCGCCAGGGCATCAAGGCTCGTCGTACCCGTAACGAAGGTCGCGTGCGCGCCCTCAAGGCGCTGCGCGTCGAGCGCAGCGAGCGTCGTGAGCGCACCGGCAAGGCCAATATCCAGCTGGATGTGGCGGACAAGTCCGGCAAGCAGGTGATGGTGCTGGAGAACGTCAGCTTCGCCCATCCGGGCGGCCCGCTGCTGATCAAGGATTTCTCCATGGTGCTGCAGCGCGGCGACCGCATCGGCCTGCTCGGCGCCAACGGCACGGGCAAGACCACGCTGCTCAAGCTGATGCTCGACGGCTTGCAGCCGACCGCCGGCAAGGTGGAGCAGGGCACCAAGATCGAAGTGGCCTACTTCGACCAATTGCGCCACCAGCTCGATGTGGAAAAGACCGTCATCGACAATATTTCCGAAGGCCGCGATTTCATCGAGATCGATGGCCAGAATCGCCATGTGCTGAGCTACCTGGGCGACTTCCTGTTCAGCCCGCAGCGTGCCCGCACGCCGGTCAAGGCGTTGTCCGGGGGGGAACGTGCCCGCCTGCTGCTGGCCAAGCTGTTCAGCAAGCCCGCCAACCTGCTGGTGCTCGACGAACCGACCAACGACCTCGACGTGGAAACCCTGGAGTTGCTCGAGGAAGTGCTGTCGAACTTCAAGGGCACCGTGCTGATGGTCAGCCACGACCGGGCCTTCCTCGACAACGTGGTGACCAGCACCCTGGTCTTCGAAGGCGAGGGCAAGGTGCGTGAGTACGTCGGCGGCTACCAGGACTGGTTGCGCCAGGGCGGCTCGCCGCGCCTACTGGGCGTGGGCGAGAGCAAGTCGGGCAAGGCCGAGTTGGGTTCGGCCATCGTCGAAACGCCCGTGGCCGAAGCGCCGGTCGCCGAGACTGCCGCTGCTGCACCGACGGCCAGGAAGAAGCTCAGCTACAAGCACCAGCGCGAGCTGGACGCCATGCCCGAAATGATCGATGCCGCCGAGCAGGCGATTGCCGCCCTGGAGGCGAAGATTGCCGATCCGGCGTTCTATCAGCAGCCGGCCGAGCAGACCGCCGCGGTGCTGGCGCAGCTGCAGGAAAAGCAGCAGGAGCTGGAACAGTTGATCGAGCGTTGGGCTGAGCTGGAAGGCTAAAAAGCGAGGGCGCCGCGCGGGAAGGATCGGATGCGATGACGCCGGGCCAGTGCCCGGCGTCATCTGCCGGGGCTGATCAGGCCGAAGGCTTCTTGAGGCTTACGGCCAGGACGTCGCACGGTGCACCATGCAGCACGTCGTTGGCGGTGGAGCCGAGCAGCAGGGCCAGGCCATGGCGGCCATGGCTGCCGACGATGATCAGGTCGCAGTGCTGTTCGGCGGCCAGGCGGTGGATTTCCTGGCGCGGTTGGCCGTAGGCCAGGTGGCGGCTTTCGGCGCTGAGTTGCGGGTATTTGATGGCAAAGGCGTCGAGGCGCTCCTTGGCCTGTTCGAACTGCTGCTGTTGCAGCATCGACAGGTCCATCGGCACGTCACCGCCGAAGGCCATGGCCATCGGCTCGACGATATGCACCACGGACAGCTTGGCCTGTGTGCTGCCGGCCAGAGCCTGGGCGCGCTTCATTACCGGGTCGCACTCCTCGGTCAGATCGACGGCGACCAGAATGTGCTGGTAGGACATGGGTTGTCTCCTTACAAGGGTGACCAGTGATTTCAAGTATGGCTGGTTTGAGCATTTACCACAGGTTGCGCAGTCGAGATAGAACTTATGACGGGATGGATCGTTCTGGGCCTGCTGGTCCTGGCCCTCAGCCCGCTGGTCTGGCTGGTGCCGTCGCGTCGCCAGCGCGGGCAGATGGACGTGCGCCTGCAGGCGCGGCGCCTGGGCCTGGCGATGCAGCTGGCCCGCGAGGAATGGCCGTACTGGCTGGGCAAGACGCCGCCCAACCCCTGCCCGCAGTACCACAGTCCACGCCCCCGTGGGCGCCAGGACAGTTGGTGCTACTGGCAGCGCGAGCCGGGCCAGTGGCTGAACAAATGGCAGGAGCCCTGCACGGACGTGGCGCTGGCCGCGCAACTGGCAACGCTGCCGGCCGACGTCTACAAGGCCGAGGCCACGCCGCAGATGATCGCGCTGTTCTGGGGGGAGCGGGCCCAACCCGAAGCCTTGCCGGCGATCGCCGACTTTCTCAAGGCCCGTGCCTGACTCAATTGTCGAGCCGGCGCCGCACCCGCTCATGAAGCGCCGCCCGGCTGCGCGTACAGCGTGTCGACGTCCGCCAGGCTGCGGATGATGCTGTCCGAATACTTATTGACCAGGAAGGGCACGCTCTTTTCGTTGTAATTGCGCAGCGAGCCTTCGATATAGCGCCATTTGGTCGCCACGCCGTCGAGCGTGGTGTTGATCGCCGCGCTGTTGCCTGCCTGGTTGCGCAGCGCAGCCAGGCGCATGGAAAAGTCGCCGACCAGTTCCTCGATGGGCCGCTCGCTGCTGTCGCCCGAGAAGCTGGCCCCCACCGAAGCGCTGCGCGCCGCGTAGTTCACCGCGATGCTCTGCATCAGCACGCTGAGTTCGCGGGTGGCCGCCATCTGCTCGCTGATGGCGTTGCCATCCATGCGGTGCAGCGCCTCGTAAAGCGCCTGGGCCGTTTCCAGTACCTGACGGTTACGGGCAGCCAGGTCCGCGACCGGCTGCAGGTCCGTGTAGCCCTGCTTCTGCAGCGCCGCCATCAAGGTCGTCAGTTCTCCGTCGTAACGCTGCCATTGTCGCTGCAGTTGCGTCTGCAGGCGGGCGGCGCCCACGTCGGCCAGGTTGGCCAGCTTGCCGAGCTGCTCGTGCGCCTGCTGGCGGGAGGCGTCGATCATTCGTGCATAGCGCTGGTCGCCTTCCATGCTGTTGTACATGTAGAAGTCGCCCAGGCTTTTCTGGATGGCGAGATGGAAGGTCTGCAGGTGCTTGAGGTCGCCGGTGGTGTTGGCGAAGGCCGCTGTGGGTATCAGCAGGGCAGCAAGCAGAAGGGCACGCAGAGAGACGGCACGCAAGTGAGTTGGCATGCGGGAACCTCGGTGTAGGCGCTCGTTCTTGTTGTTTTTGGTCATTCGGTGGCAGCCGAATGGCCGCGACTCTACCCTTGGCCCGGGGTTTTGGCTAGCGGTCACGAACGGGCCAGCGGCACCTGCCGAATGATGGGATATCGACGCGGATGATCGGCTTTTCGCTACCCGGGCATGTGACTGTATGGTCTGCGTAGTGCCGGCCGCACCTGGCTACATAACGTCGATTGACAATCGCAGGCTTTTCCGTGAAGGTGTGTTCACCCAAATCAAACGGGCGTATGAATTGAGTGTTTGTCTTGTCGGCAATGCCCAATTCAGTCCGATACCGCATCGGTGGGTAGCCGATTTTCGTCTACGTTGTCTGGTGGCGTGAGTCAGCCGGTTGGCTCCGGTGTGTACTGTTCAGATTCCCTTAGCGTGGAGATCAGTTGATGATTTACGAAGGTAAAGCCATCACGGTTAAGGCTCTTGAAAGCGGCATCGTCGAACTCAAGTTCGACCTCAAGGGTGAGTCCGTCAACAAGTTCAATCGTCTGACCCTCAGCGAACTGCGCCAGAGCGTCGATGCGATCAAGGCCGATGCCTCGATCAAGGGCGTGATCGTCAGCAGCGGCAAGGACGTGTTCATCGTCGGCGCCGATATCACCGAGTTCGTCGAAAACTTCAAGCTGCCCGAAGAGCAGCTGGTTTCCAGCGGTCTGGAAGCCAACAAGATCTTCAGCGATTTCGAAGACCTGAACGTACCCACCGTGGTCGCCATCAACGGCATCGCCCTCGGTGGCGGCCTGGAAATGTGCCTGGCCGCCGACTACCGGGTGATGGCCGAAGGCGCCAAGATCGGTCTGCCCGAGGTCAAGCTGGGTATCTACCCGGGCTTCGGCGGCACCGTGCGTCTGCCGCGCCTGATCGGTACCGACAACGCCGTCGAGTGGATCGCCTCGGGTAAGGAAAACCGCGCCGAGGAAGCCCTCAAGGTCGGCGCCGTGGATGCCGTGGTCGCCGCTGACAAGCTGCAGGCCGCCGCCCTGGACCTGATCAAGCGCGCCATCTCCGGCGAGCTCGACTACAAGGCCAAGCGCCAGCCCAAGCTGGAGAAGCTCAAGCTCAACGCCATCGAGCAGATGATGGCCTTCGAGACCGCCAAGGGTTTCGTCGCCGGCCAGGCGGGTCCGAACTACCCGGCGCCGGTCGAAGCGATCAAGACTATCCAGAAGGCCGCCAACTTTGGCCGTGACAAGGCCCTGGAAGTCGAAGCCGCCGGTTTCGCCAAGCTGGCCAAGACCTCGGTGGCCGAGAGCCTGATCGGCCTGTTCCTCAATGACCAGGAGCTGAAGAAGAAGGCCAAGGCCCATGACGCCATCGCCCAGGACGTGAAACTGGCTGCCGTGCTCGGCGCCGGCATCATGGGCGGCGGCATCGCCTACCAGTCGGCCTCCAAGGGCACGCCGATCCTGATGAAGGACATCCGCGAGGAAGGCATCAAGATGGGCCTGAACGAGGCCTCCAAGCTGCTCGGCAAGCGCGTCGAGAAAGGCCGCATGACCACCGCGCAGATGGCCGAATCGCTGAGCGCCATTCGCCCGACCATGTCCTATGGCGACTTCGGCCATGTCGACATCGTCGTCGAAGCCGTGGTCGAGAACCCCAAGGTCAAGCAGGCCGTGCTGGCCGAGGTCGAGGCGGCGGTCAAGGAGGGCACCATCCTGGCCTCCAACACCTCGACCATTTCCATCAGCCTGCTGGCCAAGGCTCTCAAGCGCCCGGAAAACTTCGTCGGCATGCACTTCTTCAACCCGGTGCACATGATGCCGCTGGTCGAAGTCATCCGCGGCGAGAAATCCAGTGACGAGGCGGTGGCCACCACCGTGGCGTACGCCAAGAAGATGGGCAAGAACCCGATCGTGGTCAACGACTGCCCGGGCTTCCTGGTCAACCGCGTGCTGTTCCCGTATTTCGGCGGCTTCTCCAAGCTTTTGAGCTTCGGTGTCGACTTCGCCCGTATCGACAAGGTCATGGAGAAGTTCGGCTGGCCCATGGGCCCGGCCTACCTGTCCGACGTGGTCGGCATCGACACCGGCCACCATGGCCGTGACGTGATGGCCGAAGGTTTCCCGGACCGCATGGCCGTGGAAGGCCGTACCGCGGTCGACGTGATGTACGAAGCCAACCGCCTGGGCCAGAAGAACGGCAAGGGCTTCTACGCCTACGAGACCGACAAGCGCGGCAAGCCGAAAAAGGTCAGCGACCCCGAGGCCTACGAGTTGCTCAAGTCGATCGTGGCCGAGCAGCGTGAGCTGAGCGACGAGGACATCGTCAACATCATGATGATCCCGCTGTGCCTGGAAACCGTGCGCTGCCTGGAGGACGGCATCGTCGAGACCGCCGCCGAGGCCGACATGGGCCTGATCTACGGCATCGGTTTCCCACCCTTCCGGGGGGGGGCGCTGCGTTACATCGACAGCGTCGGGGTTGCCGAATTCGTGGCCCTGGCCGACAAGTACGCCGATCTGGGCGCGCTGTATCAGCCGACCGAGAAACTGCGTGAAATGGCCAAAAACGGCCAGACCTTCTTTGGTTAATCGCGCAACGATTGGAGCGAGAGTGAATTTATGAGCCTGAATCCAAGAGATGCAGTCATCGTCGACTTCGGCCGGACCCCAATGGGTCGTTCCAAGGGCGGCATGCACCGTAACACCCGTGCCGAAACGATGTCGGCGCAGCTGATCAGCAAACTGCTGGAGCGCAACGCCAAGGTCGACCCCAAGGAAGTCGAGGACGTCATCTGGGGTTGCGTCAACCAGACCCTGGAGCAGGGCTGGAACATCGCCCGCATGGCCTCGCTGATGACCCAGATCCCGCACACCAGTGCCGGGCAGACCGTCAGCCGCCTGTGCGGCTCGTCGATGAGCGCGTTGCACACCGCCGTGCAGGCGATCCAGACCGGCAATGGCGATGTCTTCGTGGTCGGCGGCGTCGAGCACATGGGCCACGTCGGCATGATGCATGGCGTCGACCCGAACCCGCACCTGTCGCTGTACGCCGCCAAGGCGTCCGGCATGATGGGCCTGACCGCCGAGATGCTGGGCAAGATGCACAACATCAGCCGCGAGGCCCAGGACAAGTTCGGCGTGCGTTCGCACCAGCTGGCCCACAAGGCCACGGTCGAAGGCAAGTTCAAGGACGAGATCATCCCGATGCAGGGCTTTGATGAGAACGGCTTCCTCAAGGTCTTCGACTACGACGAGACCATTCGTCCGGAAACCACCCTGGAAAGCCTGGCCAACCTCAAGCCCGCGTTCAACCCCAAGGGCGGCACCGTCACTGCGGGTACGTCGTCGCAGATCACCGATGGCGCCTCCTGCATGATCGTCATGAGCGCCCAGCGTGCCCAGGATCTGGGCATCCAGCCGATGGCCGTGGTGCGCGCCATGGCCGTGGCCGGCGTCGACCCGGCGATCATGGGCTACGGCCCGGTGCCGTCCACCCAGAAGGCGCTCAAGCGCGCCGGCCTGACCATCGATGACATCGATTTCGTCGAGCTCAACGAAGCCTTCGCCGCCCAGGCATTGCCTGTGCTCAAGGACCTCAAGCTGCTCGACAAGATGGAAGAGAAGGTCAACCTGCACGGTGGCGCCATTGCGCTGGGTCATCCGTTCGGTTGTTCCGGGGCGCGTATCTCCGGTACCCTGCTGAACGTGATGAAGCAGAACAACGGCACCTTCGGCGTGGCCACCATGTGCGTCGGCCTCGGCCAGGGCATCACCACGGTGTTCGAGCGCATCTGAGGATTCGCCTGGACTGCTGCGTTATATAAAGGTGGCGCAGCGGTTCTTTCCAATCCGCTGTACAGGTTGCACAACCGGGGCTTCTGCCCCGGTTTTTGTTTTTTGGCGCTCCGGCAAGTGGGGAGGCCAGCGGGGCGGATCGTCGGACACTTGCCGAGGTCGTTCCTTCGTATCGGACGAAAAATTTTCCAGGAAATTGAATGATGTCGCTGCAACCCGGTCTCTACCGTCATTACAAAGGTCCCGAGTACCGTGTGCTGGGCGTGGCCAGGCACTCGGAGAGCGAAGAGGAAGTGGTCGTCTACCAGGCGCTGTATGGCGAATTCGGCCTCTGGGTGCGACCGCTGGCAATGTTCACCGGCGAGGTGGAACTGGACGGCGAGCGGGTTCCACGCTTTGCTTTGGTCGAGGCCGAAGCGAGCGTTTTCAGTCGCCCCTGAGGGCACCTCAGGAAGCGGTCGCCCTTGACCTTGCCTTGACCGCCACTATATATAGCGGGGCCAAAGCTGAACGCAGGGCAATCGCAGGTGTGCAAAAGCACCTCTCTGGTCCGCGGCAGCACCACGCTTCTCGCGTTCGCTCCATCGAGCGGGCGCCTTCATCGTCGATGCGTTACGCGTCGACTCGATACGCCCAACAGTGTTTTCAGGCGCCTGTCGCCGTTCACCTACCGAATTTCAGGAATTTTCCAATCCATGGGTAAATCGCTGGTCATCGTGGAATCCCCGGCCAAGGCCAAGACCATCAACAAGTACCTGGGCAGCCAGTACGTGGTGAAGTCGAGCATCGGCCATATCCGCGACCTGCCCACCAGCGGCGGGGCGGCTACCAAGGAACCTGCCAAGCGCGGCAAGGCAGCGGCAGGCGAGGCGCCGGCGCTGTCGCCGAAGGAAAAGGCCAAGCGCCAGCTGTTCGCGCGCATGGGCGTCGACCCGGAGCACGGCTGGAAAGCCAAGTACGAAATCCTGCCCGGCAAGGAGAAGGTGGTCGAGGAACTGCGCCGCCTGGCCAAGGAAGCCGATACCATCTATCTCGCGACCGACTTGGATAGAGAGGGGGAAGCCATCGCCTGGCACCTGCGCGAATCCATCGGTGGCGATGACAGCCGCTACAAGCGCGTGGTGTTCAACGAGATCACCAAGAAGGCCATCCAGGAAGCGTTCTCCGCCCCGGGCGAGCTGGACATCAACCGCGTCAACGCCCAGCAGGCGCGCCGCTTCCTGGATCGCGTGGTGGGCTACATGGTCTCGCCGCTGCTGTGGGCGAAGATCGCCCGTGGCCTGTCGGCCGGCCGCGTGCAGTCGGTGGCCGTGAAGCTGGTGGTCGAACGCGAGAAGGAAATCCGCGCCTTCGTGCCCGAAGAATATTGGGAAGTGCACGCCGACCTCGGTACTGCCAAGGACGCCCAGGTGCGCTTCGAAGTGGTGCGCGAGAACGGCGCCGCCTTCAAACCGCTGAACGAAGCCCAGGCCACGGCCGCGCTGGCGACTCTCAAGGCGTCGAGCTACAGCGTCGCCAAGCGCGAGGACAAACCGACCAGCAGCAAGCCGACCGCGCCGTTCATCACCTCCACCCTGCAGCAAGCGGCCAGCACGCGCCTGGGCTTCGGGGTGAAGAAGACCATGATGATGGCCCAGCGTCTCTACGAGGCCGGCTACATCACCTACATGCGTACCGACTCGACCAACCTGTCGGCCGATGCCATCGAGATGGTGCGTGGCTTCATCGACAGCGAGTACGGCAGCAAATACTTGCCGCAAAAGCCCAACTACTACTCGAGCAAGGAGGGCGCCCAGGAGGCGCACGAGGCGATCCGACCTTCGGACGTCAACCTGCGACCGACCCAGCTGTCCGGCATGGAGCGCGACGCCGAGCGCCTGTACGAGCTGATCTGGCGCCAGTTCGTGGCCTGCCAGATGCCGCCGGCCGAATACCTGTCGACCACCGTGACCGTCACCGCCGCGCAGTTCGAGTTGCGCGCCAAGGGCCGTATCCTCAAGTTCGATGGTTATACCCGTGCCCAGCCGCAGATGAGTAAGCCGGGCGACGACGCCGTGCTGCCGGAAATGAAGGAGCGCGAGTCGCTCAAGCTGATCAAGCTCGACCCCAGCCAGCACTTCACCAAGCCGCCGGCGCGCTACTCGGAAGCCAGCCTGGTCAAGGAAATGGAAAAGCGCGGTATCGGCCGTCCGTCGACCTATGCAGCGATCATTTCCACCATCCAGGATCGCGGCTACGTGGCCCTGCACAATCGCCGCTTCTATTCCGAGAAGATGGGCGACATCGTCACCGAACGCCTCAGCGAGAGCTTCGCCGACCTGATGGACTACGGCTTCACCGCCGGCATGGAAGAGAATCTCGATGACGTCGCCCAGGGCGAGCGCGAGTGGAAGCACCTGCTCGACGAGTTCTACGGCGACTTCAAGAAGAAGCTCGAAGTGGCCGCCGACGGCGACAACGGCATGCGCGCCAACACGCCGACCCTGACCGATATCCCGTGCCGCGAATGTGGCCGGCCGATGATGATCCGTACCGCCTCCACCGGTGTGTTCCTCGGTTGCTCGGGCTACGCCCTGCCGCCGAAAGAGCGCTGCAAGGCCACCATCAACCTGGTGCCGGGCGACGAGATCGCCGCCGATGACGAGGGCGAGTCGGAATCGCGGGTGCTGCTGGGCAAGCATCGCTGCCCGATCTGCGCCACGGCGATGGACGCCTACCTGCTGGACGAGACCCGCAAACTGCATATCTGCGGCAACAACCCGGATTGCGCGGGCTATGAAATCGAGCAGGGCCAGTTCCGCATCAAGGGCTATGAGGGCCCGAGCCTGGAATGCGACAAGTGCGGCAGCCAGATGCAGCTCAAGACCGGCCGTTTCGGCAAGTTCTTCGGCTGTACCAACAGCGAATGCAAGAACACCCGCAAGTTGCTGCGCAACGGCGAGCCGGCGCCACCCAAGATGGATGCGGTGAAGATGCCGGAGCTCAAGTGCGAGAAGGTCGAGGACACCTACGTGCTGCGCGATGGCGCGTCGGGGCTGTTCCTGGCTGCCAGCCAGTTCCCGAAGAACCGCGAAACCCGGGCACCCCTGGTACTCGAGCTGTTGCCGCACAAGGACGAGATCGATCCGAAGTACCACTTCCTGTTCGATGCGCCGGCGCGCGATCCGGAAGGCCGTGCGGCGGTGATCCGCTACAGCCGCAAGACCAAGGAGCAATACGTACAGACCGAGGTGGACGGCAAGCCCACTGGCTGGAAGGCGTTCTTCGACGGCGGCAAGTGGAAGGTCGAAGACAAGCGTTGATCCGTGCTCGGTGCGCGTCATGCGCGCACCCGAGGCTATCTGGAGAGTGCATATGGCTGGCGAACTGTATACCCGGACCAATCAGAAGATCTTCTACGCTGGCCTCTCCCTGGAGTCCTGGCGCAAGGCTGAAGAGGGGCGGGCAATGAATGCCCAGGCGCTGATACAGGCCGAACGCGAAGCCACGCTGTTTCATCTGTACGGTGCGTTGCTCGGGCTGTGCCATGAGATCGCCGGCTTCTACCGTCTGCCCAACAGCAGCGCTGCCCGTGCCGAAGTGCTGCTGGATCGCCAGAGCCTGAGCGGGGCGCCAAGCCCGGAGCTGGCGGAACTGGTCGAGCTGGCCGAAAACCGGCAGACCTGGCTGGGGCAGCTGCTGGCCGCCCATGCCGAGCTATTCAAGCCGCCACGTCAGCCGCGAGAGCCAAAGGGCGATCCCAGCACTTCCGCGCTGATCGAGGCGGTGAGTCTGGGCGACGAGCCGCCGCTGCTCGAACGCGAAACCCTGGAAGGTTGGCGGCAGGCGCTCAAGGCGCTGGCCCAGCGTTTTCGTGAGGGCCTCAGCGAGTGGTAATCGCGCCGCTTGCCCTTGATTGAACGCCCGTTCGGCAATTGGCGGCTTTTTCGCCAAGCGATCAACCAGGCTCGCTGTTACACTGGGCGGCCTTTCGTGGAGAATCCGAGTCATGCCTACGTCTTTCCTTGAAATCGTCGAACTGCCCGATGGGCGCATCGCCCTGCGTCGCGCCGACGATGAGGAAGCACTGGTGGTGCTGGACTTCTCCGAAGATGCCAAGGCGTTCCTGCAGGGCCAGCATGTGGAGGTCGCCAAGGCGATGCTCAATGTCGGCGTGCAGATGGCGGGCAGAATGGCAGAGGGCGATTTCGAGCACGAAGAAGACGAGCAGCCGCGCGTGCTTCACTGACAGGCAGTGGCCTGAGCGTACCCAGATAAACAAAAGGCCAGCAGATTCGCTGGCCTTTTGCTTTCTATCGGATTCTTGCTCGCCGCCGATACCTCAACCCAGGCTGATATTCAGGCTTTGCGCCTTGCCGGTGTGCGCCGCTGCTTCGAGCTGCTGGCGTGCCTGCTGGGGCAGGGGGTGCAGCCAGCTGACCACGGTGTGGCTGCGGCCAAGCTTCAGGGCTTCCTGAGCCAGTTGCAGCGGGCTCTGGTTGCGGCGCGGCTGCAGCAGCAGGATGCGCTCACGGTTGAGGCCGGCGTCACGCAGCCAGCTCTGGGTCAGGCTGGCGGGCGGCGCGATCAGGGTCAGCCAGCGTTCGTCATCCTTCTCGCTCAGTTCCCGCAGCATGGGCGCCAGTAGCGTCAGGCAATGCCCAGCGGCACCACGCAGCGACACCTCGCTGAATGCGGCTTCCTGGCTGGCTGGTTCCTCTACAGCTGCGAGGGTCGAGGCCAGAAAGGCATCGAACAGGGGCAGCTGGTTACGGCTCAACGACTGGGGGAACTGCATGACGCCTCCAATTAGCGGCGGATGACGCCGACACTCAAACCTTCGATGACCAGGTCCTGCTCCTCGAGATTCACCTCGATCGGCGCGAACTCCGGGTTTTCCGCCAGCAACCACACGGTATTGCCTTCGCGCTTGAAGCGCTTGACCGTCACTTCATCGTCGATGCGCGCCACCACCACCTGGCCGTTGCGCGCTTCACTGGTGGTATGCACCGCCAGCAGGTCACCGTCGATGATGCCGATGTCCTTCATGCTCATGCCGCGTACGCGCAGCAGGTAGTCGGCCTTGGGGCGGAAGAAGTCCGGGTTGATCCGGCAGGCCTCTTCTATATGCTGCTGCGCCAGGATGGGCGCACCGGCGGCGACGCGACCGATCACCGGCAGCCCGTCTTCCTCTTCCTGGTTGGGCTCGAAGCCCGGAATGCGAATGCCGCGGGAGGCGCCCGGGGTCATCTCGATGGCGCCTTTGCGTGCCAGGGCCTTGAGGTGTTCTTCGGCCGCGTTGGGCGACTTGAAGCCCAGGGCCTGAGCGATCTCCGCGCGGGTTGGCGGGTAGCCGTTGTCTTCCAGGCACTGCTTGATGAAGGCGAGAATTTCGCCTTGGCGGGGCGTCAGCTTGATCATGTGAGGCGCTCTGGCTTTTTATACAGTGACTGGGATTATATACAGTAAGTCGTGCTTGGCAATCGGTTGATGCCCGCCGTGTCGATAGAGGGCCAGGCAGCGGATGACCGGTACCCCGGGGTAGCGGGCGGCGGTGACGTGCGACGCGCTCGCCAAATGGTGACTGAGCAGCCAGAATACGCCCTGCGCGACTTGACAGTGGCACGCGCTGAAACGTATGTTTCAAACACTTGTTTGTCTGGTGGATGTCATGGCGCAATCGGAAACCGTTGAACGCATTCTCGACGCGGCGGAGCAGTTGTTCGCGGAGAAGGGCTTTGCCGAAACGTCGCTGCGCCTGATCACCAGTAAGGCCGGGGTCAATCTGGCGGCCGTCAATTACCACTTCGGCTCCAAGAAGGCCCTGATCCAGGCGGTGTTCTCGCGCTTTCTCGGGCCATTCTGCACCAGCCTGGAGCGTGAGCTGGACAAGCGCCAGAGCAAGCCCGGCGTGACCTTCAGCCTCGAGGAACTGCTCGAGTTGCTGGTCGAGCAGGCCCTGGCGGTCAAGCCGCGCAGCGGCAACGATCTGTCGATCTTCATGCGCCTGCTGGGCCTGGCATTCAGCCAGAGCCAGGGCCACCTGCGCAAATACCTCGAAGAGGTCTACGGCAAGGTATTTCGCCGCTACATGTACCTGGTGCACGAAGCGGCACCCGGTATTCCGCCCCTGGAGCTGTTCTGGCGCGTGCACTTCATGCTTGGTGCGGCGGCGTTCAGCATGTCCGGCATCAAGGCGCTGCGTGCCATGGCCGAGAGCGACTTCGGAGTCGACACCTCGATCGAACAGGTGATGCGCCTGATGGTGCCGTTCCTGGCGGCCGGCATGCGCTCGGAGAGCGGGGTGACCGATCCGCGTCTGGCATCGGCGCAGCTGATTCCCCGTCACAAAGGTCCACCCATCAGCAAGCCCTGAGGCTTGTCGGTGGGCCTCGGCTGCCCCTAAGCTACCACCCTTTATCGCGCCCTGTCGTAGCGGCTGGCTCCCGTCGCCCGTGCGACGGGAACCCTTTGTCGCGCCATTGTCAGATGGCCATTGGGCGTGATGCCTATCTTCAAGGAATTCCGTTGTGACGACTCCCCTGTATGGCTCCCTGATGGTGGATATCGCCGGTACCTGGCTGACCGCCGAGGATCGCCAGTTGCTGCGCCAGCCCGAGGTCGGTGGCCTGATCATCTTTGCCCGCAATATCGACAGCCCGCGGCAGGTGCGGGAATTGTGCGAATCCATCCGGGCGGTGCGTCCCGACCTGCTCCTGGCGGTGGATCAGGAAGGCGGGCGTGTGCAGCGCCTGCGTCAGGGCTTCGTGAAATTACCGGCGATGCGGGCCATCGCCGGTTGCGCCGGTGCCGAGCAGCTGGCGCGCCAGTGCGGCTGGCTGATGGCCACCGAAGTGTTGGCGGTGGGGCTGGACCTGAGCTTCGCCCCGGTGCTGGACTTGGACCACGGGCGCAGTGCGGTGGTCGGCCATCGCGCCTTCGAGGGCGACCCCGAGCGCGCCACGCAGCTGGCCGGTGCCTTTATCCGCGGCATGGCGGAGGCGGGCATGGCTGCCACGGGCAAGCATTTCCCCGGGCATGGCTGGGCCGAGGCCGACTCCCACGTGGCGATTCCCCTTGATGAGCGCAGTCTGGAGGAAATCCGCCAGAACGATCTGCGGCCCTTCGCGGCGCTGAGCCGCGACCTGGCCGCGGTGATGCCGGCCCACGTCATCTACCCGCAGGTCGACAGCCAACCGGCCGGCTTCTCGCGCCGCTGGCTGCAGGACATCCTGCGCGGCGAGCTGGGCTTCGAGGGCGTGATCTTCAGCGATGACCTGTCGATGGCCGGCGCCCATGTGGTCGGCGATGCGGCCAGCCGTATCGAGGCCGCGCTGACTGCCGGCTGCGACATGGGCCTGGTGTGCAATGACCGGGCGGCGGCGGAGCTGGCGCTGTCGGCGGCGCAGCGCCTCAAGGTGGTGGCGCCCAAGGGCCTGGCGCGTATGCGCCGTCGCGCTTTCCCTGGTGTCGACTATCGCCAGAATCCGCGCTGGGCGCAGGCGCTCTCGGCGTTGCGGGCCGCGCAGTTGGTGGAGTGAGGCGAACTACCGCTTAGTGGCGGGAGCGGCCGGTCGTGTAACTCGTGGGAGAGGCTTTAGCCTCGAGCTCTTTGTTTGCCTTGATAAAAAGCTCGGGGCTAAAGCCCCTCCTACACTCGATGTCCGCTTCTGCCTTACAACAGTCGCTTAAGCGACGTCTTCAATCACCCATGCCACAAACCATCAGGGCCGCATAAGCGGCCCTGATGGTTTTCAGCTTTTCACCGTGGCCAGCAGGCGTTCGAGCAGTGCTTCCAGGGTATTGAAGCGTTCCTCGGGGCGTTCCATCGGCACCGAGAAGCGGAACAGCGTGGCGCCTTCGAACTTGTAGCGGTTCGGCGCACTCTGGATCAGCTTGATCAGCGTCAGCGGATCGACCGGCGTTTCCGTGGCGAACTCGATGCGTCCGCCCTGCGGCCCGGCATCGATCTTCTTGATGCCCAGCCGTTCGGCCTGCAGCTTCATCAGCGTCAGGCGCACCAGGTGCTTGGTCGGCTCGGGCAGCAGGCCGAAGCGGTCGATCATCTCCACCTGCAGTTCCTTGAGGCCGTCCTCGTCGCTGGCATTGGCGATGCGTTTGTAGAGGATCAGGCGGGCGTGCACGTCTGGCAGGTAGTCCTCGGGGATCAGCGCCGGCACCCGCAGGTTGATTTCCGGCCCGCCGCCCAGGGGCTGGTCGAGGTTGGGCTGCTCGCCCTTGCGGATCGACTTGACCGCCCGTTCGAGCATTTCCATGTACAGGGTGAAGCCGACCGCCTGGATCTGCCCGCTCTGGCCGTCGCCGAGCAGCTCGCCGGCACCGCGGATTTCCAGATCATGGGTGGCCAGCACGAAGCCGGCGCCGAGGTCCTGGGCATTGGCGATGGCTTCGAGGCGCTTCTGGGCATCATCGGTCATCTGCTTGCGCGGCGGGGTCAGCAGGTAGGCGTAGGCCTGGTGGTGGCTACGGCCGACCCGGCCGCGCAGCTGGTGCAACTGGGCCAGGCCGAATTTGTCGGCGCGCTCGATGATGATGGTGTTGGCGCTCGGCACGTCGATGCCGGTTTCGATGATGGTCGAGGCGATCAGCACGTTGAAGCGCTTGTGGTAGAAGTCGCCCATCACCTGTTCCAGCTCACGCTCGTTCATCTGCCCGTGGCCGATGCCGATGCGCGCCTCGGGCACCAGCTCGGCGAGATCGGCGGCGCATTTCTCGATGGTCTTCACGTCGTTGTGCAGGTAATACACCTGGCCGCCGCGCAAGAGCTCACGCAGCAGCGCCTCCTTGATGGTCGGCTTGTTCTGCTCCATGACGAAGGTACGCACCGACAGGCGCCGTGCCGGCGGCGTGGCGATGATCGACAGGTCACGCATGCCCGACACCGCCATGTTGAGGGTGCGCGGGATCGGCGTGGCGGTCAGGGTGAGAATGTCCACTTCGCTGCGCAGGGCCTTGAGGGCCTCCTTCTGGCGCACGCCGAAGCGGTGCTCCTCGTCGATGATCACCAGGCCCAGGTTCTTGATCTTGACGTCATCCTGCAACAGCTTGTGGGTGCCGATGATGATATCGATCTTGCCTTCGGCCAGCTGCTCGATGGCGGCATTGACTTCCTTGGCGCTCTTGAAGCGGCTCATCACCTCGACGGTCACCGGCCAGTCGGCGAAGCGGTCGCGGAAGCTGTTGTAGTGCTGCTGGGCGAGCAGGGTGGTGGGCACCAGGATTGCCACCTGGCGGCCGCCGTGCACGGCGATGAAGGCGGCGCGCATGGCCACCTCGGTCTTGCCGAAGCCGACGTCGCCGCACACCAGGCGGTCCATCGGCTTGGCGGCGAGCATGTCTTCGCGCACCGCCTCGATGGCGCTCTGCTGGTCCGGTGTTTCCTCGAACGGAAAGCCGGCGCTGAAGGTTTCGTAATCGGCTTTCGGGTCCCTGAAGGCATAGCCCTCGCGGGCGGCACGGCGTGCATAGATATCGAGCAGCTCGGCGGCCACGTCGCGTACCTGTTCGGCGGCCTTGCGCTTGGCCTTCTGCCAGGTTTCCGAGCCCAGCCGGTGCAGCGGCGCCAGGGCGTCGTCGCTGCCGGTGTAACGGGCGATCAGGTGCAGGCTGGCCACCGGCACATAGAGCTTGGCTTCCTCGGCGTACATCAGGGCGAGGAATTCGGCGGCCTGGCCGTCGAACTCCATGGTCACCAGGCCCAGGTAGCGGCCCACGCCATGGTCGATATGTACCACCGGTGCGCCTTCGCGCAGCTCGGTAAGGTTCTTGATCACGTTGTCGCCGGCGTCGCGGGTCTTCTCGCGGCGACGGCGTTGCATGATGCGCTGGCCGAACAGCGGGCTTTCGGCGATCAGCGCGATATCTTCGAGCTGCAGGCCTTCGTCGAGCGGCGCGATGGTAATGCCCAGGCGCTCCTTGCTCGCGCAGAACTGCGGCCAGCCTTCGACTTCCCTGGGCTTGAGCTTGAGGCGGGCGAGCAGTTCGAGCAGCACCTCGCGGCGCCCGGCGGATTCGGCGCAGAACAGCACGCGGCCCGGGTATTCCTCGATGAAACGGCGCAGGGCTGCCAGCGGTTCGCTGGTCTTGGCCTGGATCGCCAGGTCGGGCAGGGCACTGGCCTCGAAGCGCGTACGGCCGACGCCTGGCTCGATGTCCTCGGGGCTGATCACCACCCGCGGCCAGTCCTTCAGGCGGGCGAAGCAGTCTTCGACCGGCAGGAAGATATCGGCGGGCGGCAGCAGCGGCCGCTCGGGGTCGACGCGGCGTTCCTCGTAGCGGTTGCGCGCATCCGTCCAGAACTGCTCGGCGGCCTTTTCGATCCCGGGCAGCGAGAACACCTGGGTGTCCTGGGGCAGGTAGTCGAAGAGGGTGGCGGTTTCCTCGAAGAACAGCGGCAGGTAGTACTCGATGCCCGCCGGGGTGATGCCGGTGGACAGGTCCTGGTAGATCGGGCAACGGCGGAAGTCGACGTCGAAGCGCTCGCGAAAGCGGCCGCGGAAGTCGGTGACGGCCTTCTTCTCCAGGGGGAACTCCCGTGCCGGCAGCAGCTTGATCGATTCCACCTTGTCGATCGAGCGCTGGGTCTCCGGCTCGAAGGTGCGCAGGGTCTCGATCTCGTCGTCGAACAGGTCGATACGGAACGGCTGCTTGCTGCCCATGGGGAACAGGTCGATCAGCGCGCCGCGTACGGCGAACTCGCCATGCTCGTAGACGGTATCGACATACCGATAACCGGCTGCCTCCAGGCGTGCGCGCATGTCATCGACATTGATGCGCTGGCCGACGTCCAGCACCAGGCTGCTGCCCAGCAGAAAACGCTTCGGCGGCAGCCGGTGCAGCGCCGTGGTGATCGGCACCACCAGCACGCCATGGCTCAGCGACGGCAGGCGGTAGAGCGCCGAGATACGCTGGGAGATGATGTCCTGGTGCGGCGAGAACAGGTCGTAGGGCAGCGTTTCCCAGTCCGGGAAGTGCAGCACCGGCAGTTCGGGCGCGAAGAAGCTCAGTTCCTGCTCCAGGCGCTCGGCGCTCTGGCTGTCGGCGGTGAGCAGCAGGGTGAAGCGTTTGGCGCAGGTGGCCGCCTCGGCGATGGCCAGGCTCAGCGCGGCACCGGGCAGGTTGCCCCAGTGTTGTTTACCGGCGGTGGCCGGCAAGGACGGCAGACGCAGTACAGGCACGGGTGGCTCGCGATTGGTAACGATTTGGCCCCCGATTGTAACTATCCGCGAGGATGGCTGTCAGTGTTTCGACCGCTGTAGATTGCCGACCCCTGGCCGGGTCGTCATAATGTAGCCCCTTTTTTCAGCCCCTACATGTGGAAGGTAATGCCGTGACTCAGAAGCCCGACCAGTGTCTTGGTGAATGGATTGACCGTGAAGCTCTCGCCGAGGCGATGATTCCGCTGATCGGTCAGCTGTACCGCAACAACAACGTGGTGCTGTCGATCCATGGCCGCAGCCTGATCAACCGCTCGGTCATCGAGATTCTCAAGGCGCATCGCTTCGCCCGTCACCGTCAGGCTGACGAGAACGGCCTGGCCGTTCACGATTCCTACGCCGTGCTCAAGGCCATGAGCGAGCTCAGGCTGGGCGCGGCGTCCGTCGACCTGGGCAAGATGGTCGGCAAGTTCAAGGCTGAAGGTAACGGCCGCAGCATCGAGCAGTTCGTCAAGGACGAGCTGGCCGACGTCGCCAACCAGCAGAACGCCTCGCCACGCAAGGGCACCGACGTGGTGCTCTACGGTTTCGGCCGTATCGGTCGCCTGCTGGCGCGTATCCTGATCGAACACACCGGTGGTGGCGACGGCCTGCGTCTGCGTGCCATCGTCGTGCGCAAGGGCGCCGAGAACGACCTGGTCAAGCGCGCCAGCCTGCTGCGCCGCGACTCGGTACATGGCAAGTTCGACGGCACCATCACCATCGACGAAGCCAACAGCACCCTGACCGCCAACGGCAACCTGATCCAGGTGATCTACGCCAAGGATCCGTCGGCCATCGACTACACCCAGTACGGCATCAAGGATGCGCTGCTGGTCGACAACACCGGTGTATGGCGTGATGCCGACGGCCTGGGCCAGCACCTCAAGTGCCCGGGCATCGACCGCGTGATCCTCACCGCACCGGGCAAGGGCGCGCTGAAGAACATCGTGCATGGCATCAACCATGGCGAAATCACCGCCGACGACAAGATCATCTCGGCCGCCTCCTGCACCACCAACGCCATCGTGCCGGTGCTCAAGGCGGTCAATGACCAGTACGGCATCGTCAATGGCCACGTCGAGACCGTTCACTCGTACACCAACGACCAGAACCTGATCGACAACTTCCACAAGGGCAGCCGTCGTGGCCGTAGCGCCGCGCTGAACATGGTCATCACCGAAACCGGTGCCGCCACCGCTGCCGCCAAGGCACTGCCGGTGCTCAAGGGCAAGCTGACCGGCAACGCGATTCGCGTGCCGACGCCGAACGTGTCCATGGCCATTCTCAACCTGAACCTGGAGAAGGCCACCAGCCGCGAAGAGATCAACGAGTACCTGCGCCAGATGGCCATGCACTCGGACCTGCAGAAGCAGATCGACTTCGTCAGCTCCCAGGAAGTGGTGTCCACCGACTTCGTCGGCTCGCGCCATGCCGGTGTGGTCGATGCCGAAGCCACCATCGCCAACGACAACCGTGTCGTGCTGTACGTCTGGTACGACAACGAGTTCGGCTACAGCTGCCAGGTGATTCGCGTGATGGAAGAGATGGCCGGGGTCAACCCGCCTGCCTTCCCGCGCTGATCGCCGCACGCTAGGCGACACCAGATGGGAGCCTTCGGGCTCCCATTTTTTTTGCCTGCCGTTTTCGTTGCAGCCACCGGGTTCTGAATCCGAAGGGCAGGGTGGTGCGGCGTTATGTCGCCGCCCGGCGCGCCTGTCGTCGTTAAATTTCTGTTGCGTTCTGTAACGGAAATCCGAAAAAAGCCGGCCGCCCGGGTGGCGTCCCGTTGTCGCACAACTCTATAATCCCGGCGATTTCTTACCCGCGTTCGACATTGATCCACGCCAATAGCGATATTGGGGTGCGTCCTGCTTTGTGACTGACGGTTTGTCGAGCGTCATTCAAAAACTTATAAGCTCAGTGGTTAGGCAAACCTATGATCAAAATAAAACGTGGGCTCGATCTGCCCATAGCAGGCGCGCCGGCTCAGCAGATCGATACCTCGAGACCGGTGCGCAGCGTGGCTGTCATAGGCTTCGATTATCACGGGATGAAGCCCACCATGGCGGTGCAGGTGGGCGACCGGGTCAAGCTGGGCCAGGTTCTGTTCTCCGACAAGCGCTCGGAGGGCATCCACTACACCGCGCCAGGTGCCGGTGTGGTCAGCGCGATTCACCGCGGTGAAAAGCGCGTGCTGCAATCGGTGGTCATCGATCTCGATGGCGACGAACAGGAGACCTTCGCCCAGTATCCGGCCGCTCAGCTGGGCAGCCTCGATGCCGGCCAGGTTCGCGACAATCTGCAGCAGTCCGGTCTGTGGACGGCGCTGCGTACCCGGCCGTTCAGCAAGGTGCCGGCCGTCGATGCCGTGCCCAGCTCGATCTTCGTCACCGCCATCGATACCCACCCGCTGGCCGCGGATCCCGCGCCGATCATCGCCGAGCATGCCGACGATTTCGAAAACGGCCTCAAGGTGCTGACGCGCCTGAGCCCGGTGTTCCTGTGCAAGGCACCGGGCGTGAGCCTGCCGGGCGAGCAGGTGGACGGTGTGCGCAGCCAGGCCTTTGCCGGGCCGCACCCGGCCGGCTTGCCGGGTACCCACATTCATTACCTGGACCCGGTCAGCGCCAGCAAGAGCGTGTGGACCATCAACTATCAGGACGTGATCGCGGTCGGCAAGCTGTTCACCAGCGGCCAGTTGTGGGTCGAGCGCGTGGTCGCGCTGGCCGGGCCGGTAGTCGAGCGCCCGCGTCTGCTGCGTACCCGTCTGGGTGCCGATCTCACCGAGCTGAGCGCAGGCGAACTGGTCCCTGGCGACAACCGGGTGATCTCCGGTTCGGTACTCGGCGGCCGCACCTCCCGTGGCGCCTGTACCTACCTGGGGCGTTACCACTTGCAGGTGTCGTGCCTGGCCGAAGGCACCGAGCGCGAAATGCTGCACTACCTGCGCGCCGGGGTGAACAAGCACTCGATCCTCAATATCTTCGTGTCCAAGCTCAACGCCGCCAAGCGCTTCGCGTTCTCCACCAGCACCAATGGCAGCCCGCGCGCCATGGTGCCGGTCGGCAACTATGAAGAGGTGATGCCGCTGGACATCCTGCCGACGCAACTGCTGCGTTCGCTGATCGTCAGCGACACCGAGATGGCCCAGCAGTTGGGCTGCCTGGAGCTCGACGAGGAAGACCTGGCGCTGTGCACCTACGTGTGTGCCGGCAAATACGAATACGGTCCGATCCTGCGTGATTGTCTGACCCTCATCGAGAAGGAGGGTTGAACATGGGCGTACGTCAGTTCCTCGACAAGATCGAACACAACTTCGAAAAAGGTGGCAAGTACGAGAAGTGGTACGCGCTCTACGAAGCCGTGGACACCTTCTTCTATCGCCCCGGCAGCGTGACCAGGACCACCGCTCACGTGCGCGACGGCATCGACCTCAAGCGCATGATGATCACCGTCTGGGCCTGCACCTTCCCGGCGATGTTCTTCGGCATGTGGAACACCGGCTACCAGGCCAACCTGGTCTACGCGCAGAGCCCCGATCTGCTGGCCGCCCAGGAGGGCTGGCGCTTCGCGCTGATCGGTGCGCTGGGCGGTTTCGACCCGAGCAGCCTGTGGGACAACTTCATCCAGGGCGCGGCGTACTTCCTGCCCATCTACCTCACGGCGTTCATCGTCGGTGGTTTCTGGGAAGTGCTGTTCGCCTCCATCCGCCGTCACGAGGTCAACGAAGGCTTCTTCGTCACCTCCGTGCTGTTCGCCCTGATCCTGCCGCCGAGCATTCCGCTCTGGCAGGTCGCGCTGGGCATCAGCTTCGGCGTGGTGATCGGCAAGGAAGTGTTCGGTGGTACCGGCAAGAACTTCCTCAACCCGGCCCTGGTCGGCCGCGCCTTCCTGTTCTTCGCCTACCCGGCGCAGATTTCCGGTGACGGCGTGTGGACGGCCGTGGACGGCTACGCGGGCGCCACGGCGCTGGCCACCATCGGCGGCAGTGGTGTCGATGGCCTGATCGATGACGGCCTGACCTGGACCCAGGCTTTCATCGGCCTGATGCCGGGCTCCATTGGCGAGACCGGCACCCTGGCGATCCTGCTGGGCGGCGCGGTGCTGCTGGTCACCAAGATCGCTTCCTGGCGCATCGTCAGCGGAGTGATGATCGGCATGATCGCCACCGCCACGCTGTTCAACGCCCTCGCCTCGGACAACAACCCGCTGTTCGCCATGCCCTGGTACTGGCACCTGGTCACCGGGGGCTTCGCCTTCGGCATGATCTTCATGGCCACCGACCCGGTGTCGGCCTCCATGACCAATACCGGCAAGTGGATCTTCGGCATCCTTATCGGCCTGCTGGTGACCATCATTCGTGTGGTCAACCCGGCGTTCCCGGAAGGCGTGATGCTGGCGATCCTGTTCGGCAACCTGTGTGCGCCCCTGATCGACCACTACGTGGTGCGGGCCAACATCAAGCGGAGGCTGGCGCGTAATGTCTAAGCTCAAAGAAACCCCGACACGCACGCTGGTCGTGACCCTGGTGCTGTGCCTGGTGTGCTCCATCGCCGTTTCGGCTGCCGCGCTGATCCTGCGTCCTACCCAGCAGGAAAACGCCCTGGTCGACCGCCAGCGCGCGGTGCTGGTGATCGCCGAGTTGTGGCAGCCGGGCATGTCCAGCGACGAAGTGCGCGAGGTGTTCTCCTCGCGTGTCACGCCGCGCCTGGTCGACCTGCGCACCGGCGACTACAGCGACGCCTTCGATCCGCACACCTTCGACCAGAACAAGGCCGTCGCCGATTCGTCGTTGTCCAGCATGATCCCGGAAGAGCGCGACATCGCCTCGATCCGTCGCCTGGAACACTACGCGGTGGTCTATCAGATCGAGCAGAACGGCGAACTCGAGCGCCTGGTGCTGCCGGTGCGTGGTTACGGCCTGTGGTCGACCATGTACGGGTTCGTGGCCTTGCAGAGCGACCTGGAGACGGTTGCCGGTATCGGCTTCTACCAGCACGGTGAAACGCCGGGCCTGGGTGGCGAGATCGACAATCCCAACTGGCAGGCCAAGTGGGTCGGCAAGAAGGTTTACCAGGATGGCGAACCGGTATTGCGCGTGATCAAGGGCAGCGTCAATCCGCAGAGCCCGCAGGCCGATTACCAGGTCGACGCCATCGCGGGTGCGACCCTGACCGCCAACGGCGTGACCCACATGATTCACTTCTGGCTCGGTGAGGATGGTTTCGCGCCGTTCCTCAAGAAGCTGTCCGCAGGGGAGGCTTGATCCATGTCCAAACCCACCATGAAAGAACTGCTGCTCGATCCGATCCTCAACAAGAACCCGATCGGCCTGCAGATTCTCGGTATCTGTTCGGCGCTGGCGGTCACTTCAGCGCTGAGCACCGCGTTGGTGCTGTCCATCGCGCTGACCCTGACCACGGCGTTTTCGAGTTTCTTCATCTCGACGGTGCGCCACCAGATCCCGGGCTCGATCCGCATGATCGCCCAGGTGGTGATCATCGCCTCCCTGGTGATCGTCATCGATCAGTTCCTCAAGGCCTATGCCTACAGCCTGAGTCAGCGGCTGTCGGTATTCGTCGGCCTGATCATCACCAACTGCATCGTCATGGGGCGCGCCGAAGCCTTCGCCATGTCCAACCCGCCGGTAGCGTCGTTCGTCGATGGCCTGGGCAACGGCCTGGGCTACAGCGCCATGCTGGTGGCGCTGGGTATCGTGCGCGAGCTGTTCGGTGCCGGCTCGCTCTTGGGCATCGAGATCCTGCACACCGTCAACAATGGTGGCTGGTATCAGCCCAATGGCCTGCTGCTGCTGCCGCCGTCGGCGTTCTTCCTGATCGGCCTGTTCATCTGGGCCCTGCGTAGCTACAAGAAGGAGCAGGTGGAGAAGGTCGAGTACCGCATGGCGCCCCAGGTGAAGAACGAGGAGGCTTACTGATATGGAGCATTACATCAGCCTGTTCGTCCGTGCGGTGTTCATCGAGAACATGGCGCTGGCGTTCTTCCTGGGCATGTGCACCTTCCTGGCGATTTCCAAGAAGGTCGAAACCTCCCTGATGCTCGGCCTGACGGTGATCGTGGTGATGGTCATCACCGTGCCGTTGAACAACCTGCTGTACGTCTACCTGCTCAAGGAAGGGGCGCTGAGCTGGGCCGGCCTGCCGGAAGTCGACCTGAGCTTTCTCGGCCTGATCTGCTACATCGGCCTGATCGCCGCGGTGGTGCAGATCATGGAGATGGTGCTCGACAAGTACCTGCCGTCGCTCTACAACGCGCTGGGCATCTTCCTGCCGCTGATCACCGTGCACTGCGCCATCTTCGGCGGCACCTTGTTCATGGTCGAGCGCGACTACAACTTCACCGAGAGCGTGGTCTACGGCGCCGGCGCGGGCGTGTCCTGGGCGCTGGCCATCGTGCTGCTGGCCGCCATCCGCGAGAAGCTCAAGTACAGCGACCCACCCGCCGGTCTGCGCGGCCTGGGCCTGACCTTCATCACCGTTGGCCTGATGTCGCTGGGCTTCATGTCGTTCTCCGGCGTACAGCTGTAAGGGGTTGCCAATGGCTTTCGAGATTCTAGTAGCAGTCTCCATGTTCACCGTGGTGATCATCCTCCTCGTGGCGGTGATCCTCATGGCCCGCGCGCGCCTGGTTTCCGGCGGCGACGTGAACATCGAGATCAACGGTGAGCGCACCATCACCGTTCCGGCTGGCGGCAAGTTGCTGCAGACCCTGGCCGAGAACGAGATCTTCCTGTCGTCGGCCTGTGGCGGCGGCGGTACCTGTGCGCAGTGCAAGTGCATCGTGGAGAGCGGTGGCGGCGAGATGCTGTCCACCGAGGAGTCGCACTTCAACAAGCGCGAGGCCCGCGAAGGCTGGCGCCTGTCCTGCCAGACCCCGGTCAAGCAGGACATGAAGATCGAGGTGCCCGAGGAAGTCTTCGGCGTGAAGAAGTGGGAATGCACGGTCGAGTCCAACCCGAACGTGGCCACCTTCATCAAGGAGCTGACCCTCAAGTTGCCGGAAGGCGAGAACGTCGATTTCCGCGCCGGTGGTTACGTGCAGCTGGAGTGCCCGCCGCACACCGTGCACTACAAGGACTTCGACATCCAGGAGGAGTACCGCGGCGACTGGGACAAATTCAACCAGTGGAAGTACGTGTCCAAGGTCGACGAGACGGTGATCCGCGCCTACTCCATGGCCAACTACCCCGAAGAAGTCGGCCTGGTGAAGTTCAACATCCGCATCGCCTCGCCACCGCCGGGCAAGGACCATCTGCCGCCTGGCAAGATGTCGTCCTGGGTGTTCAGCCTCAAGCCGGGTGACAAGGTCACGGTGTACGGGCCGTTCGGCGAGTTCTTCGCCAAGGACACCGATGCCGAGATGGTCTTCATCGGTGGCGGCGCCGGCATGGCGCCGATGCGCTCGCATATCTTCGACCAGCTCAAGCGCCTGAAATCGACCCGCAAGATCAGCTTCTGGTACGGCGCGCGCTCCATGCGCGAGGCGTTCTACACCGAGGAGTACGACCAGCTGCAGGCGGAGAACCCGAACTTCGAATGGCACCTGGCGCTGTCCGATCCGCAGCCGGAAGACAACTGGACCGGCCTGACCGGCTTCATCCACAACGTGCTCTACGAGAACTACCTCAAGGATCACCCGGCGCCCGAGGATTGCGAGTTCTACATGTGCGGCCCGCCGATGATGAACGCCGCGGTGATCAAGATGCTCACCGACCTGGGTGTCGAACAGGACAACATCCTGCTCGACGACTTCGGCGGATGATTGCAACCGCTCTGAAACAGCCCGCCCTTGTCGCTGCCCTGGCCGCGACATTGGCTGCTGCGCTCGTGAGCTGCGGTTTTTCCGAGACGGTCGAGGAGTTCGGTGGCCCGGCCCAGGGCAGCACCTATTCGGTCAAGTACGTCAGCGCCAGGGGCGTACCGGACAAGGCCACGCTCAAGGCCGATGTGCAAGCGATCTTCGCCGAGGTCGACGAGCAGATGTCCACCTACCGTGACGACTCGCTGATCGAGCAATTCAACCGCGCACCGGCGGGCACCTGCATGCCGATGCCCGCCGGGGTGCTGCAACTGATCGAAACCGGCAATGCCCTGCACCGCGACAGTGGCGGGGCGTTCGATCTCACCTTGGAACCTCTGCTCGATCTGTGGGGCTTCGGCCCGCGCGGCAACGGCGAGCGTGTGGTGCCAGATGCCGAGGCCCTGCAAGAGGTGCGCGGGCGTATCGGCCAGGACCACCTGCACATCGACGGCGAACGCCTGTGCAAGGATCTCGACCTGCAGGTCGACTTCAACAGCATCGCCGCCGGTTATACGGTTGATCGAATCATCGCGCGGCTGGTCGAACGGGGGGTGAGCAGTTACCTGGTCGAAGCCACCGGCGAACTCAAGGCGGTTGGCCGCAAGCCCGACGGCCAGCCCTGGCGTATCGCGCTCGAAGCGCCCCGGGATGACCAGCGGGCCATCCAGCGGGTGATCGAGCTGGACGGCTACGGCATCTCCACCTCGGGTGACTACCGCAATTATTTCGAGGAGCAGGGCGTACGCTATTCCCACACCCTCGATCCGCAGACCGCCGCGCCGATCCAGCACACCCTGGCGGCGGTCACCGTGGCCGCGCCCTCGACGCTGATGGCCGACGGCCTGTCCACCGTGCTGCTGGTGCTCGGCCCCGACAAGGGGTTCGAGTACGCCGAGCGCGAAGGTATCGCGGCGTTCTTCGTGACCCGGGAGGGTGACGGATTCGTCACACGCAGTACCGCCACTTTCGAGCAGCTGTTCGCTGCGGGAGGCAAGCAATGACATTCGTGATGGTTTTTCTGATCATGCTCACGGTCGTCGGCCTGATGGCCGTCGGCGTGATGATGGGCCGCAAGCCCATCGCCGGCTCCTGCGGCGGCATCGCCAACCTGGGCATCGAGAAGAAGTGCTCGATCTGCGGTGACGACCGCGAGAAATGCCCGGAAGTGACGGGCCAGGGCAACGGCGAGTCCGGCGTGCAAAGCTACGACGCCAGCAAGCGCTGATCGCCATTTGCCGCCTGGCCCGGTAGGCTATGCGTCATTGCGAAATGTTGCGTACCAGGCCGCACGTCCGGTCTGGTTCTGCCGATAACGCGCGATAAGCGTTGCGGCGTGATCTGAGGAGTGAACATGGCGGTCTACAACTACGATGTCGTGGTATTGGGCTCCGGCCCTGCAGGTGAAGGGGCGGCGATGAACGCGGCCAAGGCCGGTCGCAAGGTGGCGGTGGTCGACGACCGCCGCGAAGTGGGCGGCAACTGCACCCACCTGGGTACCATCCCTTCGAAAGCGCTGCGCCATTCGGTGCGGCAGATCATGCAGTTCAACACCAACCCCATGTTCCGCCAGATCGGCGAGCCACGCTGGTTCTCCTTCCCTGACGTGCTGAAAAGCGCCGAGCGCGTGATCGCCAAGCAGGTCACTTCGCGCACCGGCTACTACGCGCGCAACCGCATCGACGTGTTCTTTGGCACCGGCAGCTTCGCCGACGAGCAGACCATCGAAGTGGTCTGCCCCAACGGCGTGGTGGAAACCCTGTCGGCCAAGCAGGTGATCATCGCCACCGGCTCGCGGCCGTACCGCCCGGCGGATATCGACTTCAACCACCCGCGGGTCTATGACAGCGACACCATCCTGACCCTGAGCCACACCCCGCGCCGCCTGATCATCTATGGCGCTGGCGTGATCGGCAGCGAGTACGCCTCGATCTTCAGCGGCCTGGGTGTGCTGGTCGACCTGATCGACAACCGCGATCAACTGCTGAGCTTCCTGGATTCGGAAATCTCCGATGCCCTGAGCTACCACCTGCGCACCAACAACGTGCTGATTCGCCACAACGAAGAATACGAGCGCATCGAGGGCCTGGACAACGGCGTGATCCTGCACCTGAAGTCCGGCAAGAAGATCAAGGCCGACGCGCTGCTGTGGTGTAACGGGCGTACCGGCAACACCGACAAGCTGGGCCTGGAGAACATCGGCATCAAGGTCAACAGTCGTGGCCAGGTGCACGTCGACGAGCATTACCGCACCGAAGTCCCGAACATCTACGCTGCAGGCGACGTGATCGGCTGGCCGAGCCTGGCCAGTGCCGCGGCCGACCAGGGCCGTTCGGCGGCCGGCAGCATCGTCGACAACGGCAGCTGGCGGATCGTCGACGACATCCCCACCGGTATCTACACCATTCCCGAGATCAGCTCGATCGGCAAGAACGAGCACGAGCTGACCAAGGCCAAGATCCCCTACGAAGTCGGCAAGGCGTTCTTCAAGAGCATGGCGCGGGCGCAGATTTCCCATGAGCCGGTGGGCATGCTGAAGATCCTCTTCCACCGCGAAACCCTGGAAGTGCTCGGCGTGCACTGCTTCGGCTACCAGGCCTCGGAGATCGTGCACATCGGCCAGGCGATCATGAACCAGAAGGGCGAGGCGAATACCCTGAAGTACTTCGTCAACACCACCTTCAACTACCCGACCATGGCCGAAGCCTACCGGGTAGCCGCGTTCGATGGCCTCAACCGGCTTTTTTGAGCGGCTCCGGCCGGCGGCCTGAGCCGGTCGGGGATCCGTTCGCCGACTCCCGCGACTGGCGCTGGCCAAACCGCGAGAGCGTCTGAGCAGGCCAGAAAACCGATCCCTCGTGGATCGGTTTTTTTATGGGCTGATCGTGTGCGAGGCGGGAGCGCGCCCATCGCGCGAAATCACGGGCACGGCCCGTTCCCACATCAAGAAACGCTCCGCTTAACCGCGCAGGGTACTGACGGCGATACCGGGGAAATCGGTGATGATGCTGTCGGCACCGAAGTCGGCGAGGCGGCGCATCAGGGCGGGTTCGTTGACCGTCCACACCGACACGTGCAGGCCGGCTTTCTGTGCCTTGAGCAGGCGTTCCGGGGTGCACAGCGTCCAGTTCAGGGCCAGCAGGTCGCAGCCGTAGTTGCGCGCCACCTTGATAGGATCCAGCCAGGCGTATTCGGCGACCAGGCCACGGCCCAGATGCGGCGTCAGGCGCTGGGCGGCACTCAGCACTTCGCGAGAGCTGGAGGTAATGGTGATCTTGTCGTCCAGGCCGAAACGGCGGCTGAGCAGGGCAATGGCTTCCACCGTGCGCGCGGCGCGTACCTTGGAGGCACTCTTGACCTCCAGCTGCCAGTGCTCGAAGTCGCATTGCTCGAACAGTTCGCTCAGCCGCGGGATGGGGCAGGGATGGCGCCAGCCCGGGCCGCCGCGACGGGCGTCGTAATGCACCAGCTCGGCGGCATCGTGCTCGACCACCTTGCCGCGCTGGCCGGTGGTGCGCTTGAGTGTCGGGTCGTGGATGACCATCAGTTCGCCGTCGCGCGACAGGTGCAGGTCCAGTTCGCAGCGGCGCACGCCATGCTCCAGGCACTGCTGAAAGCTGACCAGGGTGTTTTCCGGGGCTTCGCCCTTGGCGCCGCGATGGCCGTAGATCAGGGTCACGGTTGCTCCTTACTCGGTGGCGGTGGTGCGCGGTTGCAGGTGGCGCACGCTGTTGATCACATGGTCGTATTCGAAATAGACGCTGAATTCGCGGTAGTCCCAGCGGCTGATCGGCGGCTTGCCGACGGCGGGGTGCTCTTCATCGGCGAGGCCGAAGCGCTCCAGCACCGCGCGTTTGGACTGGCCCTTTTGCGGCACCTCGGTCAGGTCGGCGCCTTGCTGGCCGATGGGAATCGTCAGGGTCTCGGCCTGGGCGGCCAGGGGTAGCGAGCAGATCAGCGCAAGCAGCAGTCGGGAAGGGGTCACGTGAGTTCCTCGCGGGCCTGGCGGCGCTCCTGCGCCTGACGCTGCAGGATATGCCGGGCGAGCAACTGGCGTTGTGCGTCAGTCAGCGCTTCGAACTCGGCGCCGATCTCGAACTGGCCGTCACGCTCGGAGCAGTGCAGCACCTTGGCGCGCAGCAACAGGCCGAGCGCCTGGGGCATCAACACCATCTTCATGGCCAGGTGGCTGTCGACCGTTACCGGTTGGGCGTTGAGAAAACTGATGCCGCCTTCGGACAGGGTGACCCGCTTGGGCGGGCCGATATCGCGCAGCAGGCTCTGGGCCATGGCCTGGCCGAGCAGGTCGATGCGTTTGTTGACCACCTTCAGGTAGCCCGCCAGGGTGCGGTCGCGCTCGCTGATATTGCGCAGCAGGTGCTGGGATTCGAAATCCATCACATGCAGTTCGCTGAGCAGGTTGAACAGCGGCGAGGCATCGTGAAGCTCGTCGCTGGCCAGGGTTTCGGCGCCGGCCAGGGGGGTGAAATCCAGTGCGATCCTGTCCTCGATACGGTAGTATTCGCGGCGATCGTTTTCGTCTTGAGTCGACATGGCGAACCCATGGCAGCAGTGGTGGTCAGAGTGTAAGGCCGCTCGCCAGGCCCCGCCACAAGGACGTTTCTCTTTCCCTCGAACAAGCGCCCCACATGTTCAGACCCCTGTCCGTTTTTCTCGGTACGCGCTACACGCGGGCCAAGCGTCGCAACCACTTCGTTTCGTTCATTTCCCTGACCTCGATGATCGGGCTGGCACTCGGTGTGCTGGTGATGATCCTGGTGCTGTCCGTGATGAATGGCTTCGACCATGAAATGCGCACCCGGGTGCTGGGCATGGTGCCCCACGCGACCATCGAGAGCGCCACGCCGATCACCGACTGGCAGCGCCTGGCCGACCGCGCGTTGAAGAATCCCCAGGTGCTGGCGGTGGCACCCTTCAGCCAGATGCAGGGCCTGCTGACCAACGACGGCAAGGTGCAGAAGGTGCTGATCAACGCCGTGGACCCGGTCGAGGAGCCCAAGGTGTCGATCATCGGCGACTTCTTCCGCGAGGGCCGTCTCGAGGATCTGCAGCCCGGCAGCTTCGGCATCGTCATCGGCGACAAGGCGGCCGACAAGCTCGGCGTCGGCCTGGGCGACAAGATCACCTTCGTGGCACCGGAAGTCACCGTTACACCGGGCGGCGTGTTCCCGCGCCTGAAGCGCTTCACCGTGGTCGGCATCTTTCACGTCGGCGCCGGTGAGATCGACGGTTTCATGGCCATGACCCACGTTCAGGACCTGGCCCGCCTGCAGCGCCACCAGCCTGATCAGGTGCAGGGCATCCGCCTCAAGTTCGCCGACCTGTTCCAGGCGCCGCGCACCGCCTGGCAACTGGCCCAGAGCTTTGGCCAGGAGGATTACCTGGCCCGCGACTGGACCCGCACCCACGGCAATCTGTACCAGGCTATCCGCATGGAAAAGGCCATGATCGGCCTGCTCCTGCTGCTGATCGTCGCGGTCGCCGCGTTCAACATCATTTCCACCCTGGTGATGGTGGTCACCGACAAGAAGGGCGATATCGCCATCCTGCGTACCCTGGGCGCCACGCCGATGCAGATCATGGCCACCTTCATGGTGCAGGGTACGGTGATCGGCGTGATCGGCACCCTGATCGGCGCGGTGCTGGGCATTCTCGCGGCGCTGAACATCAGCGCCATCATCGCCGGCGTCGAGCGCCTGCTGGGCTTCAAGTTTCTCAATGCCGACGTGTATTTCATCGACTACCTGCCGTCGCAGCTGATGCTCGCCGACGTGGTGCAGGTGTGCGGCGCGGCGTTGGTCCTGAGTTTCCTCGCTACTCTTTATCCGGCCTGGCGCGCGGCGCGCACCCAGCCCGCGGAGGCATTACGTTATGAGTGATCCGGTCGTGCAGGCGCAGGCGAATGCCGTGCTCAGCTGCCGCAACCTGAGCAAGCGCTACGAAGAAGGCCCACAATCGGTGGTGGTGCTCGACGATCTGCAACTGGAGCTGTTTCCCGGCGAGCGCGTGGCCATCGTCGGCAGCTCCGGTTCGGGCAAGAGCACGCTGCTGAACATGCTCGGCGGGCTGGATACGCCGAGCAGCGGCAGCGTCTGGCTGGCCGGCGAGGAACTGTCGGCGCTCAACGAGAAGCAGCGCGGCCTGCTGCGCAACCGCGCGCTGGGCTTCGTCTACCAGTTTCACCACCTGCTGGCTGAATTCACCGCCCTGGAAAACGCCTGCATGCCGCTGCTGATCGGCAAGACGCCGATCAGTGAGGCGCGCCAGCGCGCCAGCGAACTGCTCGAGCGCGTCGGCCTCGGCCATCGCCTGAGCCACAAGCCGGCCGAGTTGTCCGGCGGTGAGCGACAGCGTGTGGCGATTGCCCGGGCACTGGTCAACCGCCCTGGCCTGGTACTGCTCGACGAGCCCACCGGCAACCTCGACAACCACACCGCCCAGGGCATTCAGGAGTTGATGCGTGAGCTCAGCAGCCAGTCGCAGACGGCCTTCCTGATCGTCACCCACGACCTGCAGCTGGCGCGGCAGATGGACCGGGTGCTGAGCCTGGAAGACGGCAAGCTGGTGCGCGCCTGATGTTTCGCCCGCTGAGTGTCTTCATCGGCCTGCGTTACACCCGCGCCAAGCGCCGCAATCACTTCATCTCGTTCATTTCCCTGACCTCGATGATCGGCCTGTCCCTGGGGGTGCTGGCGATGATCGTGGTGCTGTCGGTGATGAACGGCTTCCACCGGGAAATGAGCTCGCGCATCCTCGGCATGGTGCCCCACGCGACCATCGCCGGGGCACCGGCCCTGGCCGACTGGCAGGCCCCGGCCAAGGTGGCGATGGAGAACCCGCAGGTCGAGGCGGCGGTGCCCTTCGCCGAGCTGGAAGGCATGCTGTCGTACCGCGGCGTGATGCAGCCGATCCAGCTGCACGGCATCGACCCGGCGCTGGAGCCGAAGGTGTCGATCATCGGTGACCACATGGTGCAGGGCCGCCTGAGCGACCTGCGCGAAGGCGAGTACGGGGTGATCATCGGCGAGATCACCGCACGGCGTTTCCAGCTGCAGATCGGTGATCGCCTGGCGCTGATCGTGCCGGAAGTCAGCTCGGTGCCCGGCGGTATCACACCGCGCATGCAACGCCTCAACGTGGTCGGCATCTTCAAGGTCGGCGCCGACCTGGACAGCTCCCTGGCGCTGATCAACGTCGCCGATGCCGCGCAGATCCAGCGCCTCGAGCCGGGGGCGGTGCAGAGCATTCGCCTCAAGCTCAAGGACCTGTACCAGTCGCCCCAGGTGGCGGCGGCGATCGCCACGCAGCTGGGCGAGGGCTACCACGCCAGCGACTGGACGCAGACCCAGGGCAGCCTGTTCAGCGCCATGAAGATGGAGAAGACCATGATCGGTCTGCTGCTGCTGCTGATCGTCGCGGTGGCCGCTTTCAACATCATCGCCACGCTGATCATGGTGGTCGCCGACAAGGGCGCCGATATCGCCATCCTGCGCACCCTGGGCGCCACGCCGCGACAGATCATGGGCATCTTCATGGTCCAGGGCACGGTGATCGGGGTGATCGGCACCCTGATCGGCGGCGTGCTCGGGGTGCTGGCGGCGCTCAACGTCAGCGAACTGGTGGGTTGGCTGGAGCGCGTCAGCGGCCAGCACGTATTCAGCTCCGATGTGTACTTCATCAGCACCCTGCCGTCGGAACTGCAGGTCGCCGACGTGGTGCTGATCTGCAGCGCCGCGCTGACCCTGAGCTTCCTTGCCACCCTGTATCCGTCCTGGCGCGCGTCGCGTACCCAGCCGGCCGAGGCATTGCGTTACGAATGACGGCCGCGCGTCGTCGTCCGCCTGCTAGGCTCAGAAGGCCGCCATGAACATGGCGGCCTTGTCGTTTCTGCCCTTTTGATTCCATAGCGGGACGCCCATGGACGGGACGCGAACAGGCGACTTGCGCAGCGCATTGTTGGCATTGGCCGCCGGCCTGTTGGTGCTGCGCTTTCTACCCCAGCTGCCACCGGTCTCGCTGTTGCTGGCGTCCGCGCTGTTGGGGCTGATCCTGCTGCCGTTTCGCAGTTACCGGATCGGCCTGTTGCTGCTCGGCTTCAGCTGGGCCTGCCTGTCGGCCCAATGGGCGCTGGATGATCGCCTGGACCCGGCACTGGACGGTCGCACGCTATGGCTGGAGGGCAGGGTGGTGGACCTGCCGGATGTCCGTGACGGCGTGGTGCGCTTTCACCTGGCCGAGCCTCGGTCGCGGCGCGCCGAGCTGCCGCGACTGCTGCGTCTGTCCTGGTATGGCGGGCCGGAGATCCGTGCTGGCGAAACCTGGCGACTGGCGGTCAACCTCAAGCGGCCCCATGGGCTGGTCAACCCGCAATCCTTCGATTACGAGGCCTGGCTGCTGGCCCAGCGTATCGGTGGCGTGGGCACCATCAAGTCCGGCCAGCGCCTGAGCGAAGCCGGCGGCAGTTCGGCGTGGCGCGACCGCTTGCGCCAGCACATGCTCGCCGAGGATCCCCATGGCCGTGCCGGCGGGCTGGCCGCCCTGGTGCTGGGCGACAGCTCCGGCCTGTCGGTCGCCGACTGGCGGGTGCTGCAGGACACCGGCACGGTGCATCTGCTGGTGATCTCCGGCCAGCACGTGACGCTGGTAGCCGGCATGTTCTACGGCCTGGTGTTCTGGCTGGCCCGCCTGGGTTGGTGGCCACGCGCGCTGCCCTGGCTGCCCACGGCCTGCCTGCTGGGCTTCGCCTCGGCGCTGGGCTACAGCCTGCTGGCCGGCTTCGAGGTGCCGGTGCAGCGGGCCTGCGCGATGATCGGCCTGGTGCTGCTGTGGCGCTGGCGCTTTCGTCACCTGGGTATCACCTTGCCGCTGCTGATGGCACTGGTCGCGGTGCTGCTCCTGGAGCCCCTGGCGGTGTTGCAGCCGGGTTTCTGGCTGTCGTTCGGCGCGGTGGGCCTGCTGATTCTGATTTTCGCCGCGCGCCTGGGCGCCTGGGCCTGGTGGCGCACCTTGGGGCGCGCGCAGTGGGCGATGACCCTGGGCCTGCTGCCGATGCTGATGGCCCTCGGCCTGCCGATCAGTGCCAGCAGCCCGCTGGCCAATCTGATCGCCGTGCCCTGGGTCGGTTTCGCCGTGGTACCGCTGGCGCTGCTCGGCACCTTGCTGCTGCCGGTGCCCTGGCTTGGCGAGGGGCTACTGTGGCTGGCCGGCTTCTCCCTGGAGTGGCTGTTCCGCCTGCTCGGCTTGATGGCCGAGTGGCTGCCGGCCTGGTTGCCCAGCCACCTGCCGTTGTGGGGCTGGCTGCTGGTGGCGCTGGGCGCGCTGTTCATTCTATTGCCGGGCGGTGTGCCGTTGCGCAGCCTGGGACTGATCCTGCTGCTGCCGTTGCTGTTCACGCCGGTAGAGCGGCCTGCCGAGCAGCGCGCCGAGGTATGGATGTTGGATGTCGGCCAGGGGCTGTCGATGCTGGTGCTGACCCGCCATCACGCGCTGCTGTATGACGCCGGCCCCAGCTTCGGCGATTTCGACCTGGGCGAGCGGGTGGTGCTGCCCTCGTTGCGGGCACTGGATGTGCGCGCACTGGACATGCTGCTGATCAGCCATTCGGACAATGACCACTCCGGTGGTGCCGAGGCGGTCGCGCGGGGCATGCCGGTGAAACGCGTGGTCAGTGGCGAGGCACCCGCGCTACCCGCCGGCCTCGGCGCAGAGGCGTGCGGGCAAGCGACCTGGGCATGGGATGGCGTGCAGTTCAGCACCTGGCGCTGGGCCGAGGCGGCGGACAGCAACCAGTCTTCCTGCGTGTTGATGATCGAGGCGGCCGGCGAGCGCATCCTGCTGACCGGGGATATCGACACGCGGGCCGAGCGCGCGCTGATCGACAGCGGTCGCGAGCTGCAGGCCCGCTGGCTGGTGGCGCCGCACCACGGCAGCCGCAGTTCGTCGTCCTGGGCCTTGCTCAAGGCGGTGCAGCCCCAGGCGGTGCTGTATTCGCGGGGCAAGCACAATGCCTATGGGCATCCGCATCCGATGGTGGTCTCCCGGTATGACGCCTTCGAGGCCCGGGCCTACGACAGCGTCGAGACCGGCGCACTGCGTATCGACCTCGGCACCTTTGGCGAGCCACGGGTACTGCGTGAAATACCGCGTTTCTGGCGGGAAAAATGAGAACCGCAGCCGTCGGCGACATCACGGCCCTATGCTAGAGTGGCGCCACTTTTGCGAAGGGGATCTGCCACCGTGTGGGAACTGGTTAAAGCTGGCGGCTGGGTGATGCTGCCGATCATTCTGTGTTCAATCGCTGCCCTGGGCATCATTGCCGAGCGTCTGTGGACCCTGCGCGTCAGCCGGGTCACGCCGCCGCATCTGCTGGGGCAGGTGTGGCGCTGGATCAAGGACAAGCAGCTCAACAGCCAGAAACTCAAGGAACTGCGCGCCGATTCGCCACTGGGCGAGATCCTCGCGGCAGGCCTGGCCAACTCCAAGTACGGCCGCGAGATCATGAAGGAGTGCATCGAGGAGGCCGCCGCACGGGTGGTCCACGAGATGGAGCGCTACCTCAACGCCCTGGGCACCATCGCCGGCATCACGCCGCTGCTCGGCCTGCTCGGCACGGTGATCGCCATGATCGACATCTTCGGCTCGTTCATGGGCGGCAGCACCGCCAACCCGGCGTTGCTCGCCGGCGGTATCGCCAAGGCGCTGATCACCACCGCATCGGGCCTGGCCGTGGCGATTCCGGCGCTGTTCTTCCACCGTTTCCTGCAGCGCCGTGTCGATGAACTGGTGATCGGCATGGAGCAGGAGGCGATCAAGCTGGTGGAAATGGTCCAGGGCGAGCGCGACGTCGACCTGGCCGAGGAGCCCAAGCCGGCCAAGGGGAGCAAAAAGGCGTGAAGTTCAGACGTAGACGGCGCGAGCAGGTCGAGATCAATCTCGCCTCGCTGATCGACGTGGTGTTCATCCTGTTGCTGTTCTTCGTGGTGACCACCACCTTCACCCGGGAAACCCGCATGCAGGTCGACCTGCCCGAGGCAGCCAGCGGCACGCCGCCGGAGCAGAGCGAGCTCAAGCAGCTGGAAGTGGTGATCTCCGCCGATGGCAGCTTCTCGCTCAACGGTCAGGCCCTGATCAAGAACGATCTGGACAACCTGATGGCGGCGCTGCAGAAGGAGTCCGGCGGCGACAACAGCCTGCCGCTGACCATCAGCGCCGACGCCAAGACCAGCCACCAGTCGGTGATCACCGCCATGGACGCCGCCGGCAAGCTGGGCTTCGCGCACCTGCGCATCACCACGGTCGAGACCCAGGCAGCGCCCTGATGGCGAGCTTTGCCGACCGTCTGGTCAAGGCCTGGTACGAGGGGCATCCGGCGCTGGCGCTGCTGCGCCCGCTGGAGGCCCTGTACCGCGGCGTGGCAGAGCGCAAGCGTGCGCGCTTCCTGGCGGGCGAGGGTGAGATCTATCGCGCACCCGTGCCGCTGATCGTGGTGGGTAACATCACCGTTGGCGGTACCGGCAAGACCCCTCTGATTCTCTGGCTGGTCGAGCAGTGCCAGGCCCGCGGCCTGCGCGTCGGGGTGATCAGCCGCGGCTATGGTGCCAAGCCGCCAAGTTTTCCCTGGCGAGTCAGGGCCGAGCACAGCGCCGAGCAGGCGGGCGACGAGCCGCTACTGATCGTGCAGCGCTGCGGCGTGCCGCTGATGATCGACCCGGATCGCAGCCGGGCGGCGCGGGCCTTGCTGGCCGAGGAGCCGCTGGACCTGCTGCTCAGCGACGATGGCCTGCAGCACTACCGCCTGGCCCGTGACGTGGAGCTGGTGCTGATCGATGCCGCCCGCGGCCTCGGCAATGCCCGCTGCCTGCCGGCCGGGCCGTTGCGCGAGCCGGCCGAGCGCCTGCAAAGCGTGGATGCCTGCCTTTATAACGGTGCGCCCGAGGATCCACTCGGGGGCTATGCCTTCAGCCTGGTGCCGAGCGCGCTGATCAACCTGCGCAACGGCGAGCGCCGTCCGCTCGATCATTTTCCCCCGGGCCAGGCCATGCATGCGGTGGCCGGCATCGGCAACCCGCAGCGTTTCTTCAAAACCCTCGAGGCGCTACACTGGCGGCCTGTCGCGCATGCCTTCGCCGACCATGCGGCCTACAGCGCCGAGCTGCTGAATTTCTCGCCAGCGCTGCCGCTGCTGATGACCGAGAAGGATGCGGTGAAGTGCCGGGCCTTTGCGGCCGACGACTGGTGGTACCTGGCCGTCGAGGCCCAGCCCTCCGCGGCGTTCCGCGCCTGGTTCGACGCCCGGCTGGAACGTCTGCTCGGCGAGCGGCACTAAGCCTTCGCGCTCTACTTCTTCTCTGTTCTCAAGGATTTCCCATGGACCCGAAACTGCTCGATATCCTGGCCTGCCCGATCACCAAGGGCCCGCTCAAGCTCAGCCAGGACAAGACCGAACTGATCAGCAAGGGCGCCGGTGTGGCCTATCCGATCCGCGATGGCATTCCGGTCATGCTGGAAAGCGAAGCCCGCACCCTCAACGATGACGAGCGCCTGGACAAGTAACATGAGCAACGCCTTTACCGTGGTGATTCCGGCGCGCTATGCGTCCACCCGCCTGCCCGGCAAGCCGCTGCAGGACATCGCCGGCAAGCCGATGGTCCAGCATGTGTGGGAGCAGGCCTGCAAGAGCAGTGCGACCCAGGTGGTGGTGGCCACCGACGATGCCCGTATCGTCGAGGCCTGCCAGGGTTTCGGCGCCAGGGTGCTGCTGACCCGGGTCGACCATAACTCCGGCACCGACCGTTTGGCCGAAGTGGCCGCGGCGCTGGGCCTGGCTGCCGATGCCATCGTGGTCAACGTGCAGGGCGACGAGCCGCTGGTGCCGCCGTCGATCATCGACCAGGTGGCCGCCAACCTGGCGAGCAATCCCCGGGCGGGCATCGCCACCCTGGCCGAGCCGATCGAGGATGTCGCGGCGCTGTTCAATCCCAACGTGGTCAAGGTCGCCAGCGACCTCAATGGCCTGGCGCTGACCTTCAGCCGCGCGCCGCTGCCCTGGGCGCGGGATGCCTTCGCCGCCGACCGCGACGCCTTGCCGGCAGAGGTGCCTTACCGCCGGCATATCGGCATCTATGCCTACCGCGCCGGCTTCCTGCAGGACTTCGTCGCCTGGGGGCCGTGCTGGCTGGAGAACACCGAATGCCTGGAGCAGTTGCGCGCGCTCTGGCATGGCGTGCGTATCCACGTCGCAGACGCCCTGGAAGCGCCGCCCGCCGGCGTCGATACCCAGGAAGACCTGGACCGCGTGCGCCGGTTGCTGGGCGCCTGATGCGCGTCCTGTTCGTCTGCCTGGGCAACATCTGCCGTTCGCCCACCGCCGAGGCGGTGTTGCGCCAGCGTCTGCAACAGGCCGGCCTGGCCGAGCGCATCGACGTCGATTCCGCCGGCACCGGTGACTGGCACATCGGCAAGGCGCCGGACTCGCGGACTCAGGAAGCGGCCAAGCGCCGTGGCTATGACCTGTCCAGCCTGCGCGGCCGCCAGGTCTCGCCTGACGACTTCGCCCGTTTCGACCTGATCCTGGCCATGGACAGCGCCAATCTGCGCGACCTGCAGCGCCTGCGCCCGGCCCAGGCACGGGGCGAGCTGGATCTGTACCTGCGGCGTTTCGGCCTGGCCGAGGACGAGGTACCGGATCCCTATTACGGTGGCAGCGAAGGTTTCGAGCACGTGCTGGATCTGCTCGAGCAGGCCAGCGATGCCTTGTTGATCGAACTCAAGGGACGGTTATGAGCCTGGTGGTGCAGTCGGGCGTATCGCTCAAGGCCTACAACACCTTTGGCGTGGACGTGGCCGCACGCTACTGGGCCGAGGCCGGCGACGAGCATCAGGTTCGCCAGGCGCTCGAGGCGGCGCGCGAGCGTCAGGTGCCGCTGCTGGTGCTTGGCGGTGGCAGCAACCTGCTGTTGACCGCCGATGTCGAGGCGCTGGTATTGCGCATGGTCGGCCGCGGCATTCGCGTGCTCGCCGACGATGGCCAGTGCGTGCAGATCGAAGCCGAAGCCGGCGAGCCCTGGCACGATTTCGTGTTGTGGACGCTGGGCCAGGGCCTGGTCGGCCTGGAGAACCTCAGCCTGATCCCTGGTACCGTCGGCGCCTCGCCGGTGCAGAACATCGGCGCCTACGGTGTCGAGCTCAAGGACTGTTTCCTCGGCCTCACGGCCCTGGATCGACAGAGCGGCGAGGTTCGCGAGTTCGACCTGCAGACGTGCGCCTTCGCCTATCGCGACAGCTTGTTCAAGCGTGAAAGTGGGCGCTGGATCATCCTGCGCGTACGCTTCGCCCTGAGCCGCCACGCGCCGCTGCATCTCGATTACGGCCCGGTGCGCCTGCGCCTGGCGGAGCAGGGCATCGAGGCGCCAACCGCCCTGGATGTCAGCCGCGCCATCTGCGCCATCCGCAGCGAGAAACTGCCGGATCCTGCCGTGCTCGGCAACGCCGGCAGCTTCTTCAAGAACCCCCTGGTGCCAGCCGAACTGGCGCAGCGTCTGCAGGCCGAGCATGTCGACCTGGTGGCCTATCCCCAGGCCGACGGCCAGGTCAAGCTGGCTGCCGGCTGGCTGATCGAAAAGGCCGGCTGGAAGGGCTATCGCGACGGCGATGCCGGCGTGCACCGGCTGCAGGCGCTGGTGCTGGTCAACCATGGCAACGCCAGCGGGCAGCAACTGCTCGACCTGGCACGGCGCATCCAGGCCGATATCGCCGAGCGCTTTGGGGTCAGCCTGGAAATCGAGCCGAACCTGCTCTGATTGCGTGGCCTCGCCGCCTTGGCGGGGCTCGCGGTGCTCCTGCGGCATTTTCATTGCCCCCAGGGCCGGACGGCCCTTTTTCCCCGAATCGCAGGCAATAAAAAAGGGATGCCGAGGCATCCCTTTTCTTTACGCGTCAGCGATCAGGCTTGCGGCTTGGGCGCATCCTGATCGCGCTGGGCGCTTTCGTCGACCGGCGTGACGATGACGTCGGCCTGTTCGGCTTGCTCGACCGGCTCGCTGGCTGGCTGGGCATCGACCAGGGCCTCGCTTTCGACGACCGGAGCTGCTTCAACGATAGGGGCGACTTCAGCGATCGGAGCGGCCTCGACCACGGCAGGTGCCGCGGCGGCAGTCTTGGCAGCTTCCTCGGCTTCGCGAGCCAGACGCTCCTCTTCACGCTTGCGACGGCGCACTTCACGGGGGTCGTTCGGTGCACGGCCATTGCTGCTGGCCACGGCTGCTGGCGCAGGCTGCTCGGCAGGCGCTTGCTCGACGACCGCTGCGGCTTCCACGACCGGTGCAGTTGCCGCTTCAGCTTCAGCTTCGGCTGCGGGCGCTGGCTCGGTGACGACGGTGGTTTCGGCCAGCGGCGCTTCGGCAAGCGGTTTCTCGACAGCGGCTGCTTCGACGACGGCGGGCTCGCTCACCGCTTCGGCGACGACAGCTGGCTGCTCGGCAACGGCTTCGAAAACCGGCGCCTGCTCACGGGGCTGCTCGACTTCCGGCAGTGCTTCGATCGCCAGGTCGGCGCGCTCGGCGACTACGGGTGCCGGAGCGGCGTCCTCGGCCGGGGCCGGGGCCGGTGGCTCGGCTGCGACTGCAGCAGGTGCCTGAGCGGCCTCTACAGGGGCGGCCGCCTGGCTTTCGCCGGTGGCGTCCTGCTCGGCTGGTCGCTCGGTTTCCGCGATCACGGCCGCCACGGTGGCGGCTGCGGCGATGCTGGCGCCGGCGACCGGCTGCTCGACATTCTCGTCGCTGCCTTCGATCGGATTGCCATCGGCATCGCGCTGACGTTCGCGACGGTTGCTGCGGCGACGCTGACCACGGGAACGGCGACGTGGGCGGTCACCACCTTCGTTGCCGTCCTGATCGTCGTCCTGCTGCTCTTCGCTGTTCAGCACCTCTTCTTCAGCGCTGTCGGCCTTGGCCTGCTCGGCGCGCGGTTGACGCTCTTCGCGCGGCTGGCGTGGCTGACGCGGTTCGCGTTGCGGACGCTCGGCGCGGGCTTCTTCGCCGGCAACGGCGGTGTTTTCGTTCTGCGGCTCGGCGTCCAGCGGGGCACGCAGTTCGCGTGGCTGGCGCTCTTCGCGGGGACGACGCTCGCGACGGTTTTCCTGGCCTTCACGCGGTTCGCGCGGCGGGCGGGACTGGCGCACTTCCTGAGGCTCGCGTACTTCCACGTTCTCACGGGCCTGGCGGTCTTCACGCGGGGCGCGCGGCTGACGTTCTTCACGTGGCGCGCGTTCCTCGCGGGGTGCACGCTCTTCGCGGGCGGCACGATCCTCGCGCGGTTGGCGTTCTTCGCGCGGCTTGCGATCGTCGTCGCGGCGGTTGCCACGGTTGCGGTTCTGCTGGCGACCGTTGCGACGCTCGTCACCGCGCGGCTGGCGCTCGCCCGGCTTTTTCTCGACCACGGTCGGCTTCTGTTCTTCGGCGCCGGCGAACAGGCCCACCAGGGACTTCACCAGGCCTTTGAACAGGCCACCGGCAGGGGCAGCAGCGGCAACCGGAGCGGCTGGCGCGGCTTCACTGACCGGAGCCGGTGCGCTGCGCGGCGGGGCGGCCTTGATGGCGGCTTCCTGGCGAACCAGGGTGCGGGTCGCGGCTGCTGGTTTTTCTTCCTCGGCTTCGACCGTGGCCATTTCGTAGCTGGTCTGGGCGCTCTGGGCTTCCGGGCTGTCGTCACGGATACGCTGCACTTCGAAGTGCGGGGTTTCCAGGTGATCGTTCGGCAGGATGACGATGCGCGCACGGGTACGCAGTTCGATCTTGGTGATCGAGTTGCGCTTCTCGTTGAGCAGGAAGGCGGCGACCGGGATCGGCACCTGGGCGCGTACTTCGGCAGTGCGGTCCTTCAGGGCTTCTTCTTCGATCAGGCGCAGGATGGCCAGGGACAGCGACTCGACGTCGCGGATGATGCCCTGACCGTTGCAGCGCGGGCAGACGATGCCGCTGCTTTCGCCCAGGGATGGACGCAGGCGCTGACGGGACATTTCCAGCAGGCCGAAGCGCGAGATGCGGCCGACCTGGACGCGGGCGCGGTCGGCTTCCAGGGCTTCGCGGACCTTCTCTTCGACGGCGCGCTGGTTCTTGGCCGGGGTCATGTCGATGAAGTCGATGACGATCAGGCCGCCGATGTCGCGCAGGCGCAGCTGGCGGGCGATCTCTTCGGCCGCTTCCAGGTTGGTCTGCAGGGCGGTTTCTTCGATGTCGCTGCCTTTGGTGGCACGCGCCGAGTTGATGTCGATGGACACCAGGGCTTCGGTCGGGTCGATGTAGATCGAGCCACCGGACGGCAGCTTCACTTCACGCTGGAAGGCGGTTTCGATCTGGCTTTCGATCTGGAAGCGGTTGAACAGCGGCACGCTGTCTTCGTACAGCTTGATCTTGCTGGCGTACTGCGGCATCACCTGGCGAATGAAGGTCAGGGCTTCTTCCTGGGCTTCGACGCTGTCGACCAGCACTTCGCCGATGTCCTGGCGCAGGTAGTCGCGGATGGCGCGGATGATGACGTTGCTTTCCTGGTAGATCAGGAACGGGGCAGGGCGGTCCTGGGAGGCTTCCTTGATGGCGCTCCACAGTTGCAGCAGGTAGTCGAGGTCCCACTGCATTTCTTCGCTGCTGCGGCCCAGGCCGGCGGTGCGCACGATCAGGCCCATGTCGCCCGGGATGTCGAGGCCGTTGAGCGCCTCGCGCAGTTCGTTGCGCTCTTCACCTTCGATGCGGCGGCTGATGCCACCGGCACGCGGGTTGTTGGGCATCAGTACCAGGTAACGACCGGCAAGGCTGATGAAGGTGGTCAGGGCTGCGCCCTTGTTGCCACGCTCTTCTTTCTCGACCTGAACGATGACTTCCTGGCCTTCCTTGAGCACGTCCTTGATGTTGACGCGGCCTTCGGGGGCCTTGCTGAAGTATTCGCGGGAGATTTCTTTGAGGGGGAGGAAGCCGTGACGCTCGGAGCCGAAGTCGACGAACGCCGCTTCGAGGCTGGGTTCTACGCGGGTGATACGACCTTTGTAGATATTGGATTTCTTCTGTACGCGGGCGCCGGACTCGATGTCCAGATCGTACAGGCGCTGGCCATCTACCAGCGCAACACGCAACTCTTCGGGTTGAGTTGCGTTAATCAGCATTCTTTTCATGTGGTACCAGTGGTTTCCGGTGCTGCCGGAAGCCGCGTTAGGCACACACGACGCTCAGGGTCGGTGTCAGGTGCGTCAGAAACGGGCGTAAATCGTTTCATTGTCTAGCGGCAGCAGCCAGTTTTGCTGGGCCGCGACGGACGTCTCCTGCTTGCTGTATGTGACAGAAAGCCCTCAGAACTCGCTTGTGATCGGCTAAGCATCGGCCTTGCTGCGTTGAAACCGGTCTGGAAGGCCCGTTTACCACGCGGGTAAAGGTCGTTTCCTCGGCCGCCCCGAACGGGGGCTGTTACTAACGTAGCGTCTTGCGTGGCGCTAGCTCGCGAGACCCTAAACAGGTTCTCAGTCAGGAGGAGGAATCAAGGGTCGGTAGCGGACGATATGACGCGTCTTTAGATAAAGCTCTTTGCTACGCAGGCCGACCGTTGTGCATCTCCACCCTACACGTATCGCTGAAAATCGGGTGCCGCTCACGAAAATCCGCAGCGGGTTGGCATTACCGCGACCGTCCAGTTGGGCAGGTCACGCATCTGTGTCTCAGGCCTTGTTTCCGAGTTTCTCGAGCAGCCATGCCGGCCTTTCGCTCTGTGAGATGCCCGTCGGACGGCCTTATGTCCTGAAGTGGGTTGCTCGATTCGCGATGGCGGTTTGGCAACATCCGCGAATCAGGCCGCTTTTGACGGCATTCGCGACTATAGCAGCAATGATTAAGTGCTTCAAATGCATAAAAATTGTATGATTGCGGCCATGACGACACCTACTCCCCCAACCTCCGGCGTTCAGCTGCTCGAGGTCGCGCCTGAGCTCGCGGGTCAGCGCATCGACAACTTCCTTCGCAACCAGCTCAAGGGCGTTCCCAAGACCCTGATCTACCGCATCCTGCGCAAGGGTGAGGTACGGGTCAACAAGGGGCGCATCAAGCCCGAGTACAAGCTGCAGGCCGGCGACGTCGTGCGCGTGCCGCCGCTGCGTCTGGCCGAACGCGACGAGCCCGAGCCGCTGGCCCAGGGCCTGCTGCAGCGCCTGGAAGCGGCCATCGTCTATGAAGACAAGGCGCTGATCGTGCTCAACAAGCCGGCCGGCATCGCCGTGCATGGTGGCAGCGGCCTCAATTACGGGGTGATCGAGGCGTTTCGCCAGCTGCGTCCGGATGCCAAGGACCTGGAGCTGGTGCATCGCCTGGACCGTGACACCTCGGGCCTGCTGATGATCGCCAAGAAGCGCAGCATGCTGCGCCACCTGCACGAGCAACTGCGCGGCGACGGCGTCGACAAGCGCTACATGGCGCTGGTGCGCGGCCACTGGGCGACCGCCAAGAAACAGATCAACGCGCCGCTGCTCAAGAGTAATCTGCGTTCCGGCGAGCGCATGGTCGAGGTCAACCCCGAAGGCAAGGAGGCGCTGACCGTATTTCGCGTGCTGCGCCGCTTCGGCGAGTTCGCCACCCTGATCGAAGCCAAGCCGGTGACCGGCCGTACCCACCAGATTCGCGTGCACGCCCAGTACGGCGGGCACTGCATCGCCGGTGACAGCAAGTACGGCGATGACGACTTCACCCGGGAGATTCGCGAGCTGGGCGGCAAGCGCCTGTTCCTGCATGCCTACGAGCTGAACATCCCGCTGCCCGAGGGCGGCGTGCTGAAGCTCGAGGCGCCGGTCGACGAGATGTGGGCACGCACCGTGGAGCGCCTGAGTGCGTGACTACGAGCTGCTGATCTTCGACTGGGACGGCACCCTGGTCGATTCCATCGCCCGCATCGTCACCGCCATGCACCAGGCCGCCGATCTGTGCGGCGTGCCGCGGCGCAGCGACGAGGCGGTCAAGGGCATCATCGGCCTGGCGCTGCCCGAGGCGATCACCACCCTTTATCCGGAACTCGGCGAAGCGGCGCACGTCGAACGCTTCCATGCCCGCTACAGCGACTGCTATGTGGCCCTGGACCAGACGCCTTCGGCGTTCTTCGACGGTGTCGAGCAGAGCCTGGCGAGGTTTCGCCAGCAGGGCTATCAGCTGGCGGTCGCGACCGGCAAGAGCCGCCGAGGCCTGCAGCGGATTCTCGATACCCTGGGCTGGCAGGATTACTTCGACATCACCCGCTGCGCCGATGAAACGGCCAGCAAGCCGGACCCGCGGATGCTCCACGAGATTCTGCAACACTGCGGGGTGAGCGCCGAGCAGGCGCTGATGGTCGGCGACTCGTCGTTCGACCTGCTGATGGCGCAGCGTGCGGGTATGGATTCGGTGGCGGTGGGCTATGGTGCCCAGACGCTGGAGGCGCTGAGCCTTTATCAGCCGAAGTTGTCGATCGACCATTTCATGCAATTGAGTACCTGGCTGAGCAGCAGGGTAGCCGAGACCCGAACCGAGGAGATTGAGCATGTGGGGTGAGAGAAAGACGTCGTCGGTCTCCGAGAGTGACCCGAAGAGCTGGAAGCTCCTCGAGAAGACCTTGCTGGCCAGTGTCCACGAGCAGCGCCGCTCGCGTCGCTGGGGCATCTTCTTCAAGCTGCTGACCTTCATCTACCTGTTCGGCGCCCTGGCGCTGTTCTCGCCGCTGATCAGCACGCAAAGCGGCAGCAGCTCGGCCCACACCGCGGTGATCGAGGTGCGCGGCATGATTGCCGACAAGGAAGCGGCCAGCGCCGACAACATCGTCGGCAGCCTGCGCGCTGCATTCAAGGACCCGAACACCAAGGGCGTGGTCCTGCGCATCAACAGCCCGGGCGGCAGCCCGGTGCAGTCGGGCTACGTGTACGACGAAATCCGCCGCCTGCGTGGCGAGCACCCGGACATCAAGGTCTATGCGGTGATTTCCGATCTCGGTGCATCGGGTGCCTATTACATCGCCAGCGCCGCCGACCAGATCTACGCCGACAAGGCCAGCCTGGTGGGTTCCATCGGCGTCACGGCGGCCAGTTTCGGCTTCGTCGACACCATGGAGAAGCTTGGCGTCGAGCGTCGCGTGTACACCTCGGGTGAGCACAAGGCATTCCTCGACCCGTTCCAGCCGCAGAAGGACGAGGAAACCCGTTTCTGGAAAACGGTGCTGGACACCACCCACAAGCAGTTCATCGACAGCGTGAAGAAGGGCCGTGGCGATCGCCTCAAGGATGCCGAGCATCCCGAGCTGTTCTCCGGTTTGATCTGGTCCGGCGAGCAGGCCCTGAGCCTGGGCCTGATCGACGGGCTGGGCAGCACCAGCTACGTGGCCCGCGAGGTGATCGGCCAGGAAGAGATGGTCGACTTCACCGTGCAGGAAAGCCCGCTGGATCGCTTCACCAAGAAGCTCGGCGCCAGCGTGGCGGAGCACCTGGCGTTGTGGATGGGCTTCCAGGGTCCGACCCTGCGTTGATGACGGCTTTGTGAATTAGAGAGCCCCGGCCAGATGCCGGGGCTTTTTATTGGTTTCGAAAATCCACACACGCTGCCTTTAGAGAGAGGACATCAGGCGTTGCTGATGCTCTTGGCGTTGTTCTGCTGCTCGACCAGGGCGCGAATGCGCGGTAGCAGATCCTGGCCGTATTCCACGGCGTCGCGCAGTTGCTCGAAGCCGCGGAACAGGAAGGTGCTCACGCCGATGTTGTAGTACTCCAGCGCGGCCTCGGCGACCTGCTCCGGGGTGCCGACCAGTGAAGTGGAGTTGCCGGCGCCGCCGCTGAGGGCGGCGATCTCGGTCCACAGGCGTTTGTCATGCACCTTGCGTTGGCCCGCCAGTTCCACCAGGCGCGAGGAGCCAGCGTTGCTGGTGCCGAAGTTCTTGTCGCGGCGCTTGCCCTGGCGCAGGTGGATCAGCTCCCGTGCATCGGCCAGAGTGCGCTCGGCGCGGGCCCAGGCTTCTTCCTCGGTGGCGCCGAGGATCGGCCTGAGCGACAGGCTGAAGCGAATGTGTTTGTCGCGGCCGTACTTGGCGGCGGCCTTGCGCACCTTGGCGATGCGCTCGCGGACCTGCTCCAGGGGCTCGCCCCACATCATGTACACGTCGGCGTGCTTGGCGGCGACTTCCACGGCGGCGTCCGATGCCCCCGAGAAATAGATCGGTACCTGGGGCTTCTGTAGCGGTTTGACCAGGGTGAGGTTGTCTTCGATGCGGTAGTGCTCGCCCTGGTGATCGAAGGGTTCGGTGCGGGTCCATGTCTTGCGCAGGACATCCAGGTACTCCTCGGTGCGTGCGTAACGGGCGTCCTTGTCGAGGTGGTCGCCGTCACGCTGCAGGTCGCCGCTGTCGCCGCCGGTGATCACGTTGATCGAGGCGCGGCCGCGGCTCAGGTGATCGAGGGTGGCGAACTGCCGCGCGGCGAAGGTCGGCGCCTGGAAGCCCGGGCGGTGGGCGACCAGCAGGCCCAGCTTGTCGGTCACCGCGGCCACGTAGCTGGCCAGGATCAGCGAGTCCGGTGCGCTGGTGTTGACGGCCAGCAGCGCCTTGTCGAAGCCGCCATATTCCTGGGCCTGGGCGAAGGCCTTGATAAAGTCGATGTCCACTACCGGGCCGCGTGGCGCCTGGGATTCGCTGCCTTCCTGGGGGCCGATCAGGCCGATGAATTCGAGGCTCATGGGTTGCTCCTTTCGATTGAGGTAGGCCGCCGCTGGCCGGCTGGACGAGGCGGCGGCGGGCGTTCAGGCCATCTGGCCCGGCAGGTGGCGCACGGTGTTGCCTTGGTTGGGCACGGCCAGACCGACGTGCCTGATTACCGCGGCCAGTGCATCCGGGTGGCGCCATTCGCCCCAGCCGTGGCCGACCCCGTGGATCATGGCGCCGAGTTTGATCTGTCGTTTGCTCATGGAAGGTGCTCCTGGCGGATTACCGGGGCTGCGCCTGGGCGAGCGCTTTTTCGGGCTGCTCGGCGCGGGCGGCGTTGAAGCTCGCATCGAAGCCCTGGGATACGTCCACGGAGCGGCTCAGCACGCCTTCTTCCAGGTAGATGTCCGCGACTTGCTGCAGCCCGGCGATGACCTCGTCAGTGATCTCGGCGCGCGAGTGCACGGTGGCCTTGACCGACTCCAGATGCACCTCGACCGGCAGGCCGGTGACCCGCGCCTGGGCCTCGGCATAGGCCTGGTGATGGTCATTGGCCCACAGGAAGGCGCGCTCGACCCGTTGGACGAAGTCTTCGAGCTGCACGCGTTTGCCATCGACGGCGGTCTGGGTGGCGGCCAGGTAGAAGTGGTTGGTCAGCAGGTTGTCGCTGCTGCGCAGGATGCGCGCGCCGTTCTGGGTGATGGCGATGGTGGTGTACGGATCCCAGGTCGACCAGGCATCGGCGGCGCCGCTTTCCAGGGCGCTGCGGGCATCGGTGGGCAGCAGGTTGACGAAGGTTACGTCGGAGGTTTTCAGGCCGGCTTCGCGCAGGGCGCGGATCACCAGGAAGTGGCCGATGGAGCCGCGGTTGGTGACGATGCGTTGGCCCTTTAGGTCGGCCACGGTCTTCAACGGCGAATCCTTCGGCACCAGGATCGAAGTGGTGTAGCGGCCATCGCGTTGGATGATTTCCACCACCTTGAGTGGCGCACCGGCACCCAGGGCGAATACATAGGGGGCATCGCCCAGACCGCCGATGTCGACGGCGCCGGCGTTCAGCGCCTCGCCCAGTGGCGCGGCGGCGGGGAACTCGGAGAAGTCGATTTGGTACGGCACGTCGTCGAGTTCGCCAGCGGCCTCGAGCAGCAGCTTGATGCCGGATTTCTGGTTGGCGACGCGCAATGGCTCGAGGTCGGCGGCGCTGGCATGGCCACCGAGCAGCAGGCTGCTGCCGAGCAGGGTGGCGAGGAGGGTACGGATCAGCATGGGTGAGCTCCGGTCAGGCCGCCAGCGCGGCCAGGTTGGTCAGATAAGGTGCGCGCAAGTGGCTGCCGCGCCGCTTGGAGCAGGCAATGCGCGACGGTGATCGGACGGGAAGGAAAGTGGGGGCGGGCATGGGCGAAACGCTCCTGGCAGGGTCGAGGGGACGGCCTCCGCCAGGAAAGGGGTCGGTCTGCAATTGACCTTATAGGGCCAGGAAAGGGCTGTGAAAGTCTTTGTGGTTCTAAGCTAATTATGTAATTTCATTATTTAATCTGTTTTTTAATATCAGTGTTAAGTATTTAATGCGGGGCATCTGAAGGCGTTTGAGAGTTTCCCATGAGCAGCAACAGGCAGATAAAACTGGGCGCGGTGCCGATGGGCGTGGGTGGGCCAGGGCGTCATAATCTCTGGCACGATCCCGAGGTGCCGGCCGATGCCAGCGTCAGTGTCGAGTGGTTCATCGACCTGGCGCAGCAGGCCGAGGCCGCGCTGTTCGACCTGATGTTCATCGTCGACAGCCAGTTCATCACGCCGGATTCGCCGCCCCATTACCTCAACCGCCTGGAGCCCCTGACCCTGCTCTCGGCCCTGGCGGTGACCACCCGCCATATCGGTCTGGTCGGCACCCTGACCACCTCTTACAACGAACCCTTCAACGTGGCGCGCCGGCTGGCGTCCCTGGACCTGATCAGCAAGGGCCGGGCGGGCTGGAACGTGGTGACCAGTGGCGATGCCGGCACCGCGGGCAACTACGGGCGCGACGAGCATTACGACTACGACACCCGTTATGGGCGTGCGCTGGAGCATGTCGAAGTGGTGCAAAAACTCTGGCGCTCCTACGAGGACGATGCCCTGGTGCGCAACCGCGAGACCGGGCGGTTCCTCGACCGCAGCAAGCTGCATGCGCTGCATCATAGGGGCGAGCACTTCTCGGTGGTCGGGCCGCTGAACATCCAGCGCTCACCGCAAGGGCAGCCGGTGATCTTCCAGGCCGGCGACTCGCCCCAGGGGCGCGACCTGGGCGCCCGCGTGGCCGACGTGGTGTTCACCCATGCACCGAGCGTGGAGAAGGGCCAGGCCTTCTACCGCGATATCAAGGCGCGCGCCGAGCGCCTGGGGCGCCATGCCGACGACATCATCATCCTGCCCGGTGCGCAGATCTACATCGGCGATACCGACGCCGAGGCGCGCGAGATCGAGCGCCACTACCATGCCGTCGACCACAGCTTCGAGCAGGCCCTGGCCGAATATGGCCGCAGTTTCGGCTGGCACGACTTCCGCCAGTACGACCTCGACGCGCCGTTCCCGGTCGAGGCGCTCGAACATGCCCGCAGCAGTTTCTACACCGCCGCCAAGGCAGCCACCGACCAGGCCGTCGCCAATGGCTGGACGCTGCGCCAGGCGGTGGCGGCCGGCCTGCAGCTAAGACCCAGCGCCTTCGTCGGCTCGGCCGAGACGGTCGCCAACGAGATGATCCGTTGGTTCGAGGCGCGGGCGCTGGATGGCTTCAACCTCTACATCGGCCACCCGCAGCAGTTCTGGCGCTTCACCCGGGAGGTGGTGCCGATCCTGCAGGAACGCGGCGTGTATCGCCGCGCCTATGAGGGCAGCACCCTGCGTGAAAGCCTGGGACTGGAAATTCCCCACAATCGTCGATGATTCAATGGTGACCGCGGCCGGCCGGGGTATCATCTGCCCCGGTCGCTGGCTGCGCAGAGGGGCGAGCCTTCAAGCCGCCACGCCGGTCGACAGGCGCCCCGGTATGGCCGCGATCAGCTCCCGGGTATAGGCGCTGGCCGGCTGGTCGAATACCTGGGCCAGCGGGCCCTGTTCGACCACCTGGCCGTTGCGCAGCACCAACACCTGATCGGCCATGTTGGCCACCACGGCCAGGTCGTGGGAGACCAGTACATAGGCGATGCCCAGCTCGTGTTGCAGTTCGAGCAGGAGGTCGAGAATCTGCGCCTGCACCGAAACGTCCAGCGCCGAGACCGGCTCGTCGAGCAGCAGCAGGTCCGGCTTCAGGGCCAGGGCGCGAGCGATGGCCACGCGCTGGCGCTGGCCGCCGGACAGCTCGCGGGGCAGGCGATCCAGGTAGTTGAGCGGCAGGTGTACGCGGCTGATCAGCTCCCGTGCGGCCTGCTCCAGCGCCGGCCCCTTGAGCAGGCCGAACGACACCAGCGGTTCGACGATGCTGTCGAAGATGGTGAAACGCGGGTCCAGAGCGGCGAAGGGGTTCTGCTGCACCAGCTGGATGCGTTGGCGCAGGGGGCGGAATTCCCGCCAGCCGAGATCGGTCACGTCCCGCTGCTCGAAGTGCACGCGGCCCTGGCTGGGTTTTTCCAGGCCGAGGGCGATGCGCAGGGCGGTGCTCTTGCCCGAACCGGACTCACCGACGATGGCCAGGGTCTGCCCGGGATAGACCTCGAAGCTGAGGTTCTGCAGGGCGGTGAAGGTCCTGCTCTCGCCCTTGAGCCGTGGCAGGTCGAAGGTCTTGCCGACGCCCTGCAGGCGAAGGATCGGCGCCTGGGCGGTGTGCTGGGATGAGCGCGGTTTGCGCCGATTGGCGAACGCCGGCGCGGCCGCCAGCAGCGCGCGGGTGTAATCGTGCTGCGGCGCATCGAGGATCTGCCGGGGCGGGCCCTGTTCGACCAGCTCGCCCTGTTGCATCACCAGGATGCGATCGGCACGGTCGGTGGCCACGCCCAGGTCATGGGTGATGATCAACAGGGAGATACCGCGCTCGGCGACCAGCCGTTGCAGGTGGTCGAGAATCTTGCGCTGCACGGTGACGTCCAGGGCGCTGGTCGGCTCGTCGGCGATGATCAGCCGCGGGTTGCCGGCCAGGGCGATGGCGATCAGCACGCGCTGGCGCATGCCGCCGGACAGCTCGTGGGGATACTGGCGGGCGCGCAGCAGCGGTTTGTCGATGCCGACCTGTTGCAGCAGCTCGATCACATCGGCATCGACGCCAGGGTAGCGGCGGCCGTGGGCGAGCGTCAGCGCTTCGCCGATCTGCTGGCCGATACGCAGCGTCGGGTTGAGGCTGACCATCGGGTCCTGGGGCACCAGGCCGATGGTGCGACCGCGCAGCGCGCGTTTTTGCTTCTCGCTGGCGCCGCTGAGGCCGACACCGTCGACCCGCAGCTGGCCGTGGGGCTGGGCATTGTCGGGCAGCAGGCCGAGCATGGCGTTGGCCAGGGTGGATTTGCCGGAGCCGGACTCGCCAACGATGGCCACCGTCTCGCCCTGGCTGACCTGGAATGAGACGCCGCGCACCGCCTCGGTGATCTGCCCGGCGAAGCGGTAGGTGACATCGAGCTGATGGATGTCGATCAAGGGGCTGCTCATCGTGGGGTTTCCTCCAGCGTGCGGGCGATATGGTTGAGGCTGAACACCACGGCGACCACGAACAGGCCAGGCAGCAGCGAGACCCAGGGCGCGGTGATCAGGAAATGGCGGCCGTTGGCGATCAGCGTGCCCCATTCGGCAGCCGGCGGTGCGGCGCCGAAACCGAGAAACGACAGGCCGGCGGTGGCGAGAATTGCCGCGCCGAAATCCAGGGTGGCGAGCACCGCCACCGGGCCCCAGGCATTGGGCAGGATGTGCCGCAGCAGGGTGCGGCCCCAGCTGGCGCCGCCCAGGCGGGCCGCTTCCACATACGGCAGGGTTTTCACCCGCAACACTTCGGCGCGGGTGGTACGGGCGAAGCCGGGAATGATGCCGACGCCCACGGCGATGGCCACCGGGATGGTGCCAAAGCCGATGGCGGTGACGATGGCCAGGGCCAGCAGCAGACCGGGCAGGGCCAGCAATACGTCGACGAAACGCATGATCACGGCATCGATACGTCCACCCGCGAAGCCGGACAGTACGCCCAGGCCGAGGCCGCCGACCAGGGCGATGCCGACGGCCAGCAGTGCGGCCTGCACCGACAGGCTGGAGCCGTAGACCACTCGGGTATACAGGTCGCGACCCAGTTCGTCGGTGCCGAACCAGTGCACCAGGTTCGGCGCGGTGAGCTTGTCCGCAGGCGAAGTGGCGTAGGGATCGAAACTGCTCAGCAGCCCTGGCAGCAGCGCCGAGACAAGGGCGAACAGCACGATCAGCAGGGCCAGGCTGAAGCCGGGGCGGCGCAGCAACGGCAACAATGCGGTGACCGCGCGCTGCAGACGACTACGGCGTTGCCAGGTCAGCGACAGGCTGGCGGGCGAGTGTGGCAGCAGGGCGATGCGGCTTTCGGCGTTCATGGTCAGGACACCCTTGGCGTGTGAGCGATACGCGGATCGAGGTAGGGGTAGAGCAGGTCGACGATCAGGTTCACCAGTACGAAGGCGGCGGCCGACACGGCGACGATGGCCAGCACCACCGGAATGTCCTGGCGCAGCACCGCTTCCTGGGCGAGGCGGCCGACGCCGTTGCGGGCGAAGATGGTTTCCACCAGTACCGCGCCGGACACCGTATTGCCCACCTGCAGGCCGATCAGGGTGAGGATCGGCAATGCAGCGTTCTTGAAGCCGTGGCGTGCCTGCACCTGCCGGCGGCTCAGGCCCTTGGCGTAGGCCGTGGTGATGTAGGGCTCCTGCCACACGCCCTGGAAGCCGCGCTGCAGCACTTGGGCGTACACCGCTGCGCTGGGAATCGCCAGGGTCACGGCCGGCAGGATCAGGCTGTCGAAGCCGCGGCTGCCGGTGGCCGGAAACCAGCCGAGGCTGAAGGCGAACACCTGGATCAGCAGCAGGCCCAGCCAGAACACCGGCACCGAAAAGCCCAGGGACGGCAGGCGGGCCAGCGCCACCTTGAGCGGTTGCCAGCGTACATAGGCGGTCAGGTAGGCCAGGCCGATGCCACCGATCAGCGACAGCAGGATGGCCAAACCGGCCAGCGACAACGTCTGCGGCAAGCGCTCGACGAGCAACTCGTTGACCGGACGGTTGAGCGACAGCGATTGCCCGAAGTCGCCCTGCACGACGTTCCACAGCAGGCTGACGTATTGCTCGAAGATGCCCTTGTCGAGGCCGTAGTAGGCCTGCGCTCTGGCCAGATCCTCGGGCGACAGTGAATCGGCTTCCATGCCCGAGGCGCTGAGCATGATCGCCAGGGTATCGCCCGGCAGCAGATAGAGGATGAAGTAGCTGATGCTATAGGCGCCCCACAGCACCAGCAGCGCCTGGCCGACGCGGCCGATCAGGTAGCGGCTCATGGTCCATCCACCTCGATATCGCTCAGCAGCGCGAAGCCTTCGGCGGTCCAGCGGAAGTTCTTCACCCGCGGTGCGGTGGCGGCCTGCCAGACGCGCTCGTAGATCGGCAGCGCGGAGGCTTCGTCGACCAGCAGGTCCTGCAACTGGCCGTAGGCCTGAGCGCGTTGCTCGGCCTGGGTGGCGGTGATGCCGGCATCGAACAGCGCCTTGGCCCTTTCCAGGGTCTGCGGCTCGTAGAGGTTGGTGGCCAGGGTCGAGCTGTTGGCGGACCGGGGATCGATGATGGTCTGCAGGATGATCGGGTCGGCGCGGGTCATATAGGTGGAGGTCAGGTCATAGTTGCCCTGGGCGTTGGCGGTGACCCATTCGGCGCGGGTGACCACGGCGAGCTTCAACTCGATGCCGAGCTTGCGCAGTTGATCCTGCACCAGCACGTCGCCGGCGGTTTCCGCGCCCTGGATGTTGTAGCTCAGGCTCAGGCGCTTGCCGTCCTTGCTGCGATAGCCATCGGCGCCCTTGTTCCAGCCCGCCTCGTCGAGCAACTGCTCGGCGCCCTGTGGGTCATAGGCCAGCTTGGCGCTCTGGTCCTTGAAGAACGGCGTGGTCACGTCATAGACGCTGCGCACCACCGGAAACTCGGCGTGGTACACGGTGCTGGCGTAGGTCTTGCGGTCGATGCCTTTCTGCAGCGCCAGGCGCACGCGCTTGTCTTCCAGCACGCGGCCGTTGCGGGTGTTGGGAAACAGGTTCAGCGACGGCCCCGGCAGCGCGCGGCTCTGGATGGTCGCACCCTTGGACTGCAACAGCTTCAGGTCCACTTCCGAGAACGGATTGCGCGGCCACAGGATGTCGGCTTTACCTTGCAGGAACAGGCCGTTGCGCACGCTTTCCTCGGGGATGTAGCTGATCTCCACGGCATCGAGATGGGCTTCGCCCTTGTTGCTCACGTTGGCCGACGGCCAGGCGTAACCGCTGCGCTTGACCAGCCTGGCGCCGACTTCCGGGGTGTAGTGCTCGAGCACGAACGGGCCGCTGCCGATGATCTTGCCCAGGGAGCGCTCCTTGGCCGGCAGCGCGTAGGACGCCGGGGCGAGAATCGCCAGGTTGGTGGTCGAGGTGGCCTGCAGGAAGCCGGCGTTGGGGCGCGACAGCACCAGTTTGACGGTGAAGTCGTCGACCACTTCGGCGTGGTCGAATCCGGCCAGGTAGGTGGCGCCGAAGGTCGCCGGCAGCTCGCTGGCCAGCGCCTTGTTGCTGTCGAAGGCGGTCTTCACGGCCTTGGCGTCGAAGCGCTCGCCGTTGCTGAAGGTGACGTCGTCGCGCAGCTGGAAGCTGTAGGTCAGGGCGTCGTCGCTGATCGTCCAGCTCTTGGCCAGCCAGGGAATGATCTCGCCGCTCTTGGGGTCCTGATCGGTCAGGCTTTCGGCGACATTGCGCAGCAGCACGCGATGTTCCAGCCAGTAGACCTGGAAAGGGTCGACGCTGACCAGGGTGGTGTTGTCGCCGAAGAAGGCGATGTTCAGGGTGTTGCTGGTGGCTTGCTGGTCTGACGGCGAGCAACCGATCAGCGCGGCGGCGAGGGCGCAGGAGGCGAGCAGGTGGATCGCGGAGTAGGTTTTTTTCATCTCTTTGTCCCGGTTCTTCCAATGAGGGGCACGCGAAGCTGGGAACCACGGCCGGCAAGGTTGCGTCCGCAGGGTTTCCACAGGTGTACGAAGCCGCTACGCGCCAGCTTTCACCGGTGCGGTTCGTGGCGTGGTGGTGAGCGACAAGGCGGTGGTGGATCGCTCGAAAACGTGCTGGGGCTGTCCGGTGTGCTATCCGGTTAGACGGTCAGTGTTGGCGACACATCGGCTCGCCGGCTGGCGGCACACCAGGCCAGCCGATCAGCACGCTGACGCTGTCGCCATGCAGGTTGGCGAGCAGCAGGCGGGTGAGGCGAGACAGCTGGTTTTTCATGGGCTGCTTCCCTCTCTAGATAGCAATGGCGTTGAGCGGGTAGTCCTGCGCCAGGAAAGGGTTGTGGTCACGGCCGATGCTTTCCGGGTCATCCTTTTCTACGCCAAGCAGGGCCAGCAGGCGCGTGCGGATGGCGTTGAAGCCGGCCTGGCCATTGTCCCGCGGGCGAGCGAGGTCGACCTGCAGTGCTTCGGCGATGCGCCCGTGCTGCAGCACGATGATGCGGTCGGCGAGCAGGATCGCCTCGTCGACGTCATGGGTGACCAGCAGCACCGCCGGGGTGTGCCTTTGCCACAGGTCGATGATCAGCCGGTGCATGCGGATGCGGGTCAGCGCATCGAGCGCGGCGAAGGGCTCGTCGAGCAGCAGCAGTTTCGGTTCGCGCACCAGGCTGCGGGCCAGCGCCACACGTTGGGATTCGCCGCCGGACAGGGTGGCGGGAAAGGCTTCCAGACGATGGGCCAGGCCGACTTCGGTAAGCGCCTGCACGGCACGTTCCCTGGGGTTGGCCACGCGCAGGCCGAGGGTGACGTTCTTCCAGGCGCGCTTCCAGGGCATCAGCCGCGGCTCCTGGAACACCGCGGCGCGTGCCCTCGGAGCGAGGAGTTCACCGCCCTCGATGGGGTCGAGGCCGGCCAGCGAGCGCAACAGAGTGGTCTTGCCCGAGCCGCTGGCGCCGAGCAGGGCGACGAACTCGCCGGGGGCGATGTCCAGGTCCAGCCTATCGATCACCCGGTTGTCGCCGAACTGGCGCACTACGCCGCGCAGGCTGACGGCCGGCGGAAAGTCGATCTTGCTGTGCGCATTCATGCATCAGGTCCTTATGAACGAGGGGCGCCAGGCCAGGGCCAGGCGTTCCAGGGTACGGATCAGGCCGTCGATGAGCAGGCCCAGCAGGCTGTAGATCAGCAGGCAGATGACGATCACGTCGGTACGCATGAAGTCCCGCGCATCGCTGGCCAGAAAGCCGATGCCGGCGGTGGTGTTGATCTGCTCGACGAACACCAGGGCCAGCCAGGAAATGCCCAGGGAATAACGCAGGCCGACGAAGAACGAGGGCAGGGCGCCGGGCAGGATCACGTGGCAGATCAGCTCGCGGCGGTTGAGGCCCAGGGTATTGGCCGCCTCCACCAGTTTCGGGTCGATGTTGCGAATGCCGGCGAACAGGTTGAGGTAGATCGGAAAGGTGGTGCCCATGACGATCAGCGCCACCTTGGTGAACTCACCGATGCCGAACCAGAGGATGAACAGCGGCACCAGCGCCAGGGACGGAATGGTGCGCAGCATCTGCATGGGCGAGTCGAGGGCGATCTCGCCGCGTTTCGACAGGCCGGTGATCAGCGCGGCGCTGACGCCGATCGCCACGCCGATGCCCAACCCGGTGACGGCGCGCTGCAGCGACACCAGCAGATGGCGCAGCAGCTCGCCACTGCGGATCAGCTCCCACAGCGTGGTGCTGATCTCGCTGGGCGCGGCGATCACCCGGGCGGGAATCAGCCCGGCCCGCGAGGCGATTTCCCAGAGCAGCAGGATGGCCAGGGGACTGAGCAGGCGCAGGACGAAATCCGGCGCCCTCCATTGGCGGCGGCGAGCGGCCGGCGTCGTGCGGCGGACGGTGAGGGTGCTGGTATCGCTCATCGAAGTCTCCCGCCGCTCAGTGCTTGTAGCTCTGGCCCGAGGCGCGCTCGAGCTGGCGAATCAGGGCGTCCCAGTGCAGGGCGATGCCCGGCCCCTTGCCATCGGCGAAGCGCGCCGATTGCTGGCGCACCTTCTCGATGGCCGCGGCCGGCGCATGCAGCAGGTCGGCATTGCCACCGGCCTGGGCGGCGATCTGGATGTTGCAGGCGCGCTCCAGCCCATGCAGTTCGCGGAAGGCGTGTTCGACGCTGATGCCGCCGGTGAGCAGCCCGTGGTTGCGCAGGATGAAGATGTTGCTGTCGCCCAGGTCGGCGACCAGGCGTTCCTGCTCGTCGAGATCCAGCGCCACGCCTTCGTAGTCGTGGTATTTCACCCGGCTGTAGTAGCCCAGCGCATGTTGCGAGAGTGGCAGCAGGCCGCCACGCTGGGCGGATACCGCGGCGCCGTCGCGGGTATGGGTATGCAGCACCGCCTTGAGGTCCGGGCGCGCCCGGTGAATGGCGCTGTGGATCACGTAGCCGGCCTGATTGATGCCCAGGTTCAGCGGGTCATCGAGGATGGTGCCGTCGACGTCGACCTTGACCAGATTGGAGGCGGTGATTTCGTCGAACAGCAGGCCGAAGGCGTTGATCAGGAAGTGTTCGTCCGGCCCCGGCACGCGGGCGGAAAAGTGCGTGTAGATATGATCCGTCCAGCGAAACAGCGCGGCCAGCTGGTAGGCCGCGGCCAGCTTGACGCGCACTTCCCATTCTTCAGGGCTGACGCGTTCCCTGACCGACGGGGTGCCGTGCAGGGTGGCAAGTGAACTCATGGCAATCTCCTGGCCGTGGTGGGCAATTGGGTGGTGTGTGCAGGCGGCACAGGTTCGGGCAGGCGTTTGGGGCGGCTCATCGCTGCGCCTCGCGGAACTGGGCGAAGGCGGCGCGGCCGGCGGCGTTCAGGGCCACATCGTCCTGTGGGGTATGGATACGGCTGCACAGCACGTCGCGCAGGTGGCGCTCCAGCGGGTTGCTGCGGGATAGGCCGGGGTTGCCGGCGGCCTCGATGGCCAGCTCCACGGCGCGGATCGCATTGCTGCTGACCAGCTGCTTGATCTGCCCGGCGTGGTTGGCGTCGACCTGCCCGGCGGCGGCGGCCGAGTCGAGCAGGGTGCGATTGGCGAACAGCAGGGTGTCGATGCGCCCGACGATTTCCTGGAAGCGCGGCAGGCTGGACAGCGGCGCGCCGAGATTCGACGGTTTGCGCCCTTCGAGAAAACCCACCAGCCAGTCTCGCGCCGCCTGGGCGACGCCGTCGTAGACCGCCGGCAGCAGCACCGACATCCACAGCAGGCCTTCGCTATCCAGCTCCGGCTTGGGCGCGCTCCACGGGCTGACACTGACGGCGTGGTCGAGGGGAATCAGCACCTCGTCGAAGCGCACATCGTGGCTGCAGGTGGCGCGCATGCCCAGGTGATCCCAGTCGTCGACGATGCGGATGCCGGGGGTGTCGCGGTGCACCAGATAGCCGCCCACCAGCGGATCGGCGTCGTCACTGCGTGCCCATACCAGGTACCAGGTGAGGCCATAGCTGCCGGTCGAATAGATCTTGCGGCCATTGAGGCGCCAGCCGTCAGGGGTGCGCCGGGCAACGGTCGCCGGCAGGCCGCCGCGTGCGGGGGTGCCGAGCTCCGGTTCGACGCGAAAGGCGTTGATCAGCGCGCCCTGCTCGACGGCGTCGATCCCTACCCGGCGGCGCAGGTGCTCCGGCCAGGCGAGGTTCTGTTGCAGGCGAACGTGTTGCAGGTACTGCATCACCAGGATCAGTGCGGTGGAGGGCTCACCCTTGGCCACTGCGCTGATCACGCGCCGTGCCGTAGTCAGCTCGGCGCCGCCGCCGCCCAGGCTTTTCGGCACCGTCAAGGCCAGCAGCCCGTGGCGCTGCAGCAGTGCGAAGTTCTCGGCCGGAAACTCGCCGCTGCGGTCGAAACGCTCGGCGCTGGCGGCCAGGGCCTCGGTGATCTCGGTCAGCTGACGGGCGAAACGGCCGGCGTCTCGCTCGCGGGATTGGCGTCGGGCGGAAAAGGCGAGGGTGTCGGCGGAGTGCGTCATGGGTCTCTCATCACGGGCGCAGAGGGCAGGCAATGCCTGTTGGGTTTCTGAGCGCCCCAGGGTGATGAGGTGGCCTGAGTGAGACCGTATTCTTATAAATTAACGCTGTAAAAGTCTTTTTGGTTCTAAGCTAATTATCAGCTTTTTTGAGTTAACGCTTTTTTGATTATGCGGTTGTGGAATCTTAAGGGTGTCAGGGATGGGCGTTGTTGCGCCCTGTCCAGGCGTCCAGCGCAGCGTTATGCCGAGCGCAGGCGCTCGGCGGCCACATCGCTGAACAGGTTCACGGCGTCCTGCAGGTTGCCCAGGTACTGCGGGTGCAGCAGCCAGAGGTCGATCATCGGCTTGAAGTCGCCGACGCTGATCACGTCCAGCGCGTCGCGATGGCCGCTGCGCTCCAGCAGCGGCGCCGGTACCAGGCCGAACCCCATGCCGCTGGCGACCAGCCCCAACTGCAGTTCGGTGCCGAAGGTTTCCAGGTTGATCTGCAGCGACAGCCCCTGTTCGGACAGCGCACGCTGCAGGCCGGCGCGAAAGCCGCAGCCGTCCGGGTTGAGCACCCAGCCTTGCTGATAGCAGTCCTTGAGCTTGCAACTGCGCTTGCGAACGGCGCCCTTGGCGGCGACCACCAGCAGCGGCATGCGACCGATGGAGCGACTGGCGATACCCTCGGGAAAGATCTTACCGGCCGGAAACAGCGCCGCGGCGGCGTCCAATTCGCCATTTTCCATACGCGAAATCAGGCTGCTGCCCCAGCCGTTGACCACCTGGGTCTTCAGTTCCGGGAAGGTTTCGCGGATCTGCTGCAAGGCATCGAGCAGCACCACGTCGCTGATGGTCTGCGGCACCCCCAGGCGTAGCGAGCCACTGGGCGAGCCATCGCTAGCCACCAGTTCACGCAACGAATCGATCTCGCGCAGGATCGCCTTGCACTGTTCGTAGACGCGCAGCCCCATGGGCGTCGGCTTGAGCGGCTTGGTATTGCGATCGAGCAGGTTGGCGCCCAGGTCCTCTTCGAAGTTCTGCACGCGCCGGGTGATGGCTGGCTGGGTCAGTTGCAGCGCATCGGCCGCCAGCTTGGTCGATTGACAGCGGATCACCGCAACGAATGCATCCATGTCATCGATCTTCATCTTTGCGCTCACATATTACGAGTTGGAAAAAATACGCTTATAGAATAACTCGCTGGATCGAGCCAGAGCACGGATCGATTTGGGAATGTTCCCGGCAAGGCAGGGCAGGGACGGTTTGGCGAAGCGCTGAATCGCCAGCCAGCTTTTGCCTAGTGGCCGGGAAAGAAGCGGATAGGGTGGCGGCGCGGGGCATCTACCGCGGCCATTGGAAAACTTGAGGCGCGAGAACAAGGGGCTCGGCGAGAGCCCCCTGGTGCAGCGTTCAGCCTCTCAGCACCTGTAAGATCTTCGCGCATGAAGCGGCAACTACAAGGCAGAAGCGGCCGCTCCCAGCGTAGGGTGGACAACGCTCTTTTTGTCCACCATTGCGATCGCAGAGCGGTGGACGGGTAAAGCGTCGTCCACCCTACGAAAGGCCACTTGCGCCACTTAGCTGCCAAAATCGACGAACCTGTACTGAAAGACCATGCACAGGTGGTCAGATCACCTGGAAGTGATGGGTCCCATCGCGGCCCAGTTGCTCGACCAGGCCGAACTCCCAGTCCAGATAGGCCTGCATGGCCTCGCGCGGGTTGTCGGTGCCCTCGTAGGGGCGACGGTAGCGGTCGCTGCGCGGTACGGCGAGGTGCTGTTCACCGCTCTCCGTCGGCAGGCCGGCAGCCACCCACGCCGCCGTGCCGCCTTCGAGTAACGTTACCGGTTTGCCGGTCAGCTCTCGCAGTTCGCTGACCACGAAGCGGGCCAGCAGGCTGCTGCCGCAGGTCAGCACATAGCGTTCGGCTAGCGGCAGCCTTTCCAGGGCCTGCGGCAGCTGTGAGCGCAATGCCCACCAGGCGCCGGGGATATGCCGGGCGACATGATTGGCGCTGGCGGTGAAGTCCAGCACCACCGTGTCACCTGCGGCCAGCCAGTTGGCCAGCGTAGGCGCATCGATGGCGGCGGGTTGCGGCAGGGCCGGCAATGGTGGCTGCCAAGGGCCACGTGCGGTGAAATCGCTCTTTTGAAGGCCGTCGAGCACGTGCACGTCCCAACCCAGCTGTGCCAACCAGGAGGCGCTCATATTGGCGCGCACGCCGTCACTGTCAGCCAGCACCAGGCGAGCGCCGCGCACGCTGGCGAAGTGGTCGGTTTCCTGCACCAGCTGGCCGCCCGGCGTCGAGCGCGCGCCCGGCAGATGGCCGGCCTCGTATTCCTCGGGCGTGCGCACGTCGAACAGGTAGGTGGTGCGAGCGCTCTCGGTCTGCCAGCGCGCCAGGTCCTGCAGGCTGGCGCGGCCGACGCCAGCTTTATCCGCTACAGCGCGTGCCGACTGCGCGGCCTGCTGGTGATTGTGCTCGCTCACCTCGCCGAAGCGCCGTGCCTGGCCGTGCTCCAGTTGCTGGCCGGCCAGGGTCCAGCCGATGGTGCCGTTGCGCAGTGCCGACACCGGGTTGGGCAGGCCGGCGTTGATCAGCGACTGGGTGCCGATGATGCTGCGGGTGCGGCCGGCACAGTTCACCACGATACGGGTGGCCGGATCGGGTGCCAGTTCGCGGGCGCGCAGCACCAGCTCGGCACCCGGTACGCTGATGCCGGTGGGGATGCTCATGGTCTGGTATTCGTCGAAGCGGCGGGCGTCGAGCACCACCACGTCGGCCTTGGCGTCGAGCAGGGCCTTCACCTCTTCGGCAGCCAGCGACGGGGTGTGACGCAGGCTTTCGACCAGCTCACCGAAGGCCTTGCTCGGCACGTTGACGTCACGGAACAGCTCGCCGCCGGCGTCGCGCCAGCCGGCCAGGCCCCCTTCGAGCAGCGCCACCTGGCTATAGCCCAGGACGATCAGGCGTTCGGCCGCTTCTTGCGCCAGGCCCTCGCCGTCGTCATACAGGGTCACGGCGGTATCGCGCCGCGGAATACGTGCGTAGACCTCCAGCTCCAGTTTGGACAGCGGGATATTGGCCGCGAACAGCGGATGCGCTTCGGCGAACGGCGCCTCTTCGCGAACATCGATCAGCGCCACTTCCTGCCTGTCGAGCAGGGCCTGGCGGATGGCGTGGAAGGAGCGGGTGGCGATCTGGCTCATGCAGGGTTCTCTTTGGACAGGTCCCAGAGGTTGGGAAGAAGGCTGTTGGAATAGCCGGAAATGAACGGCTTCTCGCTACCGTCGTCGAGGTAGACGGCGCGGCGTACCGCGCCGATGTTGGCGCCATAGACATGAATGCTGATGGAGGTGCGGTCGTCGAACGCGTTGCTGACCCGGTGGATATCGCCGATGCGTGGCGACACGGCTTCCACCTGGCCAGGCTGCAGGCGTACGGCTGGCCCGTCGGGGCGCAGGCCGGCGGCATCGCGCACGTACCCCTGGGACAGCTCGGCGCCGCGCAGCATGCCGATCAGGCCCCAGACGCGGTGATCGTGCACCGGCGTGCTCTGACCTGGGCCCCAGACGAAGCTGACGATGGAAAAGCGCTGGCGTGAATCGCCGTGCAGCAGAAATTGCTGGTAGCGTTGCGGGTCAGGCTGGGCGAAGGCGGTTGGTAGCCAGTCGTCATGACCGACCAGTTGCTGCAGCAGCTCGGCGCCGCGCTCGAGCACCTGGCTCTCCTCGGGCGTGCTGTCGAGCAGTTGCGCCAGTTGATCGATGAACAGGCGCAGGCGTTGCAGATTCGGTTGGGCGCTCATGGGGATATCCGGTGGTCGGCTGAAGGCCCGGCAGGGCATCGAGTGCCCACGGTAGCAAACGGCTTATGATCATAAAAATTCAATTTGCGCATAAGCTAATATGCGAATTAGGAATTTATCGGGTTGGTCTTAATTCCGCGGCGGGTCCTTGACCGCCGGCCCGCGCTCAGCAGGTGTTGCCGTGGATCGATCCTGCGAGTCCAGCAACCCCGGAAAAATAGCGGATGATATTTATGCATATTAGGTTATTCCTAAAATGAATTTCCTAACGTAATGCCGCTTGGGTAGCGTTATAAGCATTCGTTAGGCATCGACGCGCTTTTATAAATGAAATGCTCTGTCGTGCTGGCGCTTGCTCAACTCATTCTGGAGCGCGACATGAGCGTGGAAATCATCGGCATGATCACTGCCACTCCCAGTTCGGAAGTGGATCAACCCCTGGGTGATGCGGTGGATGCGGACTTCGTCCGGCGTTTCGCCCAGGCCCATGAGCGCGCGGGCTTCGACCGCGCCCTGGTCGGCTACTTCTCCAATGGTGCCGAAGGTGCGGTGGTCAGCTCGTTCATCGCCGCGGCCACCGAGCGCCTGGGCATCCTGCTGGCCTACCGGCCCGGGGTGATCGCGCCGCCGCTCGCGGCCCGCCAGTTGGCGACGCTGGACCAGTTCAGCAACGGCCGCCTGGCGCTCAACGTGATCAGTGGCGGCAGCGATGCCGACCAGCAGCGTGACGGCGACTGGCTGGACCATGACCAGCGTTACGCGCGCACCGACGAATACCTGGATGCCCTGAAGGCGATCTGGACCGCCCAGGGGCCGGTCGATCACGAGGGGCACTATTACCGCTTCAAGGGGGCGCTGCCGAACGTGCGCACCCGGCAGAAGCCGCACATTCCGGTCTACTTCAGCGGCTCGTCGCCTGCCGCCATCCAGGTGGCGGCGCGGCACGCCGACACCTACATGCTCTGGGGGGAGCCGCTCGCGGATTTCGCCGAGCACGTGCAGCAGGTGCGCGCCGCTGCCCAACGCCAGGGTCGCAGCCCGCGGGTGTCGGTGTCGTTCCGGCCGATCATCGCCGATACCGAGGAGGGGGCCTGGAAACGCGCCGCCGAACTGCTCGAACGCATCCGTGAAAACCGCACCCGTCTTGGCCTGCCGATCAACGGCCATGCCCCGGCCAATGCCGGCTCGCAGCGCCTGCTGGCGGCGGCGCAGCGCGGCGAGGTGCTGGACGAGCGGCTGTGGACCGGCGTGGCCCGCCTGACCGGTGCGCAGTGGAATTCCACCGCCCTGGTGGGCACCGCCGAGCAGGTCGCTGCCTCGCTCGGCCGCTACTGGCAGCACGGCGCCTCCACCTTCCTGATTCGCGGCTTCGATCCCCTGGACGACGCCGAGCTCTATGGCCGGGGCCTGATTCCGGCAATTCGTGAACATATCGCCACCCTGCAACAGCGCCGGGCCGGCTGACTCTGGAGATCGTCCCATGAAACTGCTTTTCCTGTTGCGCCGCAGCCTGGCGGCCATCGCCCTGGCTGCGCCCCTGGCACACGCCGCAGACCCAACGGTGCTGCGTGTCGGTGACCAAAACTACTACAACGTGCGGGCCTCGGTGGAGGCTTCCGGCGTGCTGGAAGGTGCGCCATATACCGTGGAGTGGAAGCATTTCCAGTCCGCCGCACCGGTGGCCGAGGCGCTGGAGGCGGGCGCGGTCGACCTGGGTTTTCTCGGTGACTCGGGTTTCGTCTTCCTGGCTGCCAAGGGCGCGCCGGTCAAGCTGATCGGCGTGTCGCGGCAGAACCCGGACACCATTGCCTTGCTGGTGCCCAAGGACTCCACCGCCACGAGCATCGCCGACCTCAAGGGCAAGAAGGTCGCCTACTGGCCCGGCGCCTGGAGCCAGCAGCTGACCTTGCGGGCACTGGAGAAAGCCGGCCTGCCCCCGGACTACGTCGAATTCGTCAAGCTGATGCCCATCGACGCCGCGGCGGCCTTTCCCCGGGGCAGCATCGATGCGTTTCCGGTCTGGGAGCCCTATATCTCCCAGCAGACCCTGTTCTCCGGTGCCAGGCCGCTGATCACCGCCAAGGGCCTGATGCCCGGGCTGTCGAGCATCGCCGCCAATGCCGACTCCATCGAACCCAAGCGCGCTGCCATCGCCGACTTCCTGGGCCGCCTGCAAAAGGCCCGTGCCTGGGTCGAGGCCAACAAGGAAGACTACGCCGACCTGTGGGCCAAGAAGGCCAACCTGGACCAGGCGGTATCGCGCAACTGGATCGGCCACGCCGACATGACCGTCGGCCCGGTCGATGAGCAGGCGGCGCGCGACTATCAGGAAACCGCTGACTTTCTCGTCGAGACCGGCGCGCTGAAGCAGAACATCGACACCAGCCGCATCATCGACACCTCGTTCGACAAGGCCTTTGAGTAACTCTCAATTCGACTGGTCATCACTCACGAGACCGCACGCGCGGATCGGTAGCCTACCCAAACAGGACACCCGCTCATGCGCATCTTCCGCTCCCTGGCACTGGCCACGGCCAGCACGCTGCTTTCGCTCTCCGCACTGGCCCAGACGCTGGTTATCGGCGACCAGAGCTACAACACCCGTACCGTCATGGAGGCCGCCGGCGTGCTCGATGACCTGCCCTATGCCGTCGACTGGAAGCAGTTCACCGCCGGCTCGCCGGTTGCCGAAGCGCTGAATGTCGGCAGTCTCGACCTGGGCTTTCTCGGCGATGCACCGCCGCTGTTCCTCGGCGCCCTGGGCGCCCCCATTAAGGTGGTCGCGGTGACCCGGCAGAGCCTGGACGGGGTTGCCATTCTGGTGCGCAAGGACTCACCGATTCGCAGCCTGGCGGATCTTCGCGGCAAGCGTGCCGCCGTGTGGAAGGGCTCCTGGAGCCAGCAGCTGCTGTTCACCGCGCTGGACCGTGAAGGCATCGCCCGGGACGACCTGCACCTGAGCTACCTGAGCGCACTGGACGCCTCCCATGCCCTGGAAGGCGGCTCGGTGGACGTGATCGCCACCTGGGAGCCCTACGTCACCCAGGCCGAGCGCCACGGCGCCCGTGTACTGACCACCGCCGAAGGATTGATTCCCGCGCAGAGCTTTGCCGTGGCCAGCGACAAGGCCCTGGCCGGCAAGCGCGAGATTATCGGCGACTTCCTGCAGCGCCTCAAACGCGCCCGTGAATGGGCCCTGGCCAGCCCGGCCCACACCGACGCCTATGCCAGCGCCTGGGCCAAGCACACCCGCGCCGACGAATCGGTCGCCCGTGCCTGGTTCGCCCGCGCGCGCACCGACATCGGCCCGGTGACGCCCGCTGCCATCGAACAGGCGCAACAGACCGTCGACTTCTTCGCCGGCCTGGGTCTGGTAAAGGGCTACCCGGCCGAGCGGTTGTTCGACAGCTCTTTCACCTCGACCTTGCAGCCGGCCACTGCCCAGGCGCAATGAGCAAAGGCCCTGGCGCTCGATGGGCGCCGGGTAGGTCCTGATGGGCCGAGGTCGGCTAGAAGAAACTGCCGGCGGAGGGTGCGGAAAATCGCATCACAGGGCAAGGCGCCCATCGATTAAGCGCGCGTTTCGCGTGTCGATGGGCGCCTTGCCAGGAAACGGTCTCAGCGCTCGTCGAGGGCGAAGGCCGTCAGGCTGTAGGTGGGAATGCCCATGTCCTGCAGCCGGCGGGAGCCACCGAGCTCGGGCAGGTCGATGATCGCCGCCGCCTCGTGAATGCCGGCGCCCATGCGCTTGACCAGCTGCACGGCGGCCAGCAGGGTGCCGCCGGTGGCGATCAGGTCATCGACGATCAGCACCTTGTCGCCTTCGCACAGGCTGTCGGCGTGGGCCTCCAGAAAGGCTTCGCCGTATTCGGTCTGGTAGCCCTGGCTGAGTACGTCAGCCGGCAGCTTGCCCTGCTTGCGAAACAGCACCAGCGGCTTGTTCAGCTCGTAGGAAAGGATCGAGCCGATCAGAAAACCCCGTGCATCCATCGCGCCGACGTGGCTGAAGTCCGCTTCGACGTAGCGCTGGATCAGGCTGTCGATGACCATGCGCAGGGCGCGTGGGGACTGGAACAGCGGCGTGATGTCGCGAAACACCACGCCCGGTTTGGGGAAGTCGTTGACCGGGCGGATAAGGGTCTTGATGGTGAATTCATCAAAGATCATGGCAGGGTGAATCCTTAACGGGAGTATCAGCCGTTAAGGTTACCACCTGCCAGGGCGCACAGCTCGATCGGGTCGAGAATATGCACTTCCTTGCCTTCGGCTTCGATCAGGTTGCTCTGCTGGAAGCGGGTGAACACCCGCGACACGGTTTCCACGGCCAGGCCCAGGTGGTTGCCGATCTCGTTGCGCGACATGGCCAGGCGGAACTGGTTGGCCGAGAAGCCGCGGGCGCTGAAGCGTGCGGACAGGTTGACCAGGAAGGTGGCGATGCGCTCGTCGGCAGTCTTCTTGGAGAGCAGCAGCATCATCTGCTGGTCGTCGCGGATCTCACGGCTCATCACGCGCATCAGCTGGCGGCGCAGTTGCGGCAGGCTGACCGACAGCTCGTCGAGACGCTCGAAGGGAATCTCGCAGACCGAGGTGGTTTCCAGGGCCTGGGCCGACACCGGGTACAGCTCGGTGTCCATGCCGGAGAGGCCGACCAGTTCGCTGGGCAGGTGGAAACCGGTGATCTGCTCCTCGCCGGCGTCGCTCAGGCTGAAGGTCTTCAAGGCGCCGGAACGCACGGCGAACACCGAGTTGAAGGTGTCGCCCTGGCGGAACAGGAACTCGCCCTTTTTCAGGGGGCGGCCGCGTTTGACGATATCGTCGAGCGCGTCCATGTCCTTGAGATCCAGCGACAGGGGCAGGCAGAGGCTGGCGAGGCTGCAATCCTTGCAGTGTGCCTGATGAGTTGTGCGCAGCTTGATGCTTTCGGACATCGCCCTTATCCCTAGGTAATCACTCAGAAGTTGTAAGGGTAACGCACCAGAGGGGTGCGCGGCCACCTGCCGCAGGGTGCTCAAGTGTCGCACGCGCCTGCCGATAGACCTGTATCGATCAGTCAGGAAGCAGGGAGCGGTGTGATGCAAGTGGCGACCAATGTGTCGAGAGAGCCCAGCTACGTGACCGCCAGCGCGGCGCCCGTAGCTGCAGCGGCGCCTGCCGAGGCGGCAGAGCAAGCCGCCACGCCAGGCGAGGAAGCCGGCTCCGCACCCGGCGTCAAGGTGAGCCTGTCGGACGTTGGCCTGGCCCGTTCCCGGGAAGCCGAAAACAAGAACGCCGATATCGACAAGAGCAATTTGCCCGACGAGGTGAAACGACTGCTCAAGATGATCCGCGAGCTCAAGGCCCAACTGGCCGAGAAAATGGCCGAGCTGCAGGCCCTGATGGCCCAGGGCGATAGGGAGGATGAGGCGCAGCAGGCCAGGGTGCGTGGCTTGCAGACCGAAATCGGTTCGATCAACGGCGCCCTGAGCACCGCCAACGCCCAGTTGGTGAAAGTGATGCGTGATCAGAAACTCAGCAGTGAGCAGAGCGCCACCGTCGCCTCGTTGATGGCCAAGTGAGGACGGCTGCGCGGCATCTCGGTCCTGTCGGGCGCACCGCTCAGATCACCCGGGAAAAGCGCTGCAGGCTGGTCTCGCCCAGGTAGCGGTCGAACGCCATGCACAGCGAGCGCACCAGCAACCGGCCGGCGGGCAGCACCTCGATACCGCTCTCCCGTAATTCGATCAGCCCGTCACGGTACATCTGCTGCAGTGCTGGCCAGGTAGCGGCGAAGTAGCTGCGAAAGCTCATGGCGAAGCGCTGCTCGATGTCGGCGAACTCCAACTGGAAGTGACAGATCAGCTGCTGGATCACCGCACGGCGGATTCGGTCGTCGTCGTTGCAGCCCAGGCCGCGCTGGGTCGCCAACTGCCGGTTGTTGAGGCTGCCCTGGTAGGCGGCCAGGTCCGTGGTGTTCTGGCAGTACAGGTCGCCTATCTGACTGATCGACGACACGCCCAGGCCGATCAGGTCGCAGTGGCCGTGGGTGGTATAGCCCTGGAAGTTGCGTTGCAGGCTGCCATCCTCCTGGGCGCTGGCCAGCTCGTCGTCAGGCAGGGCGAAATGGTCCATGCCGATATAGCGATAACCGGCGCTCGCCAACTGCTCGATGCTGCCCTGCAGCATGGCCAGCTTGGCTGCCGCGCTGGGCAGCTGACCGCTGTCGATGCGCCGTTGCGGCATGAAACGCTCCGGCAGGTGGGCGTAGTTGAACAGCGACAGGCGATCGGGCTGCAGGGCGATGACCTGTTGCACGGTGCGGGCGAAGTTTTCCGGCGTCTGCAGCGGCAGGCCATAGATCAGGTCGATGTTCACCGAACGAAACTGCAGGGTGCGCGCGGCCTCGATGATGGCGCGGGTTTCTTCCAGGCTCTGCAGGCGGTTGATGGCGCGCTGCACGTTGGGGTCCAGGTCCTGCACACCCAGGCTGACCCGGTTGAAGCCCAGCTCGCGCAGCAGGCCCATGGTCGACCAGTCCGCCTCACGGGGGTCGATCTCGATGCTGTAGTCGCCGGAATCGTCGTCGAGCAGGCTGAAGTGCTCGCGCAGCTTGCTCATCAGCTGGCGCAGTTCGTCATGGCTGAGAAAGGTCGGCGTGCCGCCGCCCAGGTGCAACTGTTCGATGCGCTGGCGCCTGTCGACATGGTGGCCGATCAGCGCCATTTCCCGCTCCAGCGCCTGCAGATAGGGCTGGGTGCGGCCGCGATCCTTGGTGATGACCTTGTTGCAGGCGCAGTAGTAGCAGATGTTGGCGCAGAACGGCAGGTGCAGGTACAGCGACAGCGGGCGCAGCGCGCGGCGGCTGTCGCGCAGGGCGTGCAGCAGGTCGAAGGAGCCGACGCCGTCGTGGAACTGCACGGCGGTCGGGTAGGAGGTGTAGCGCGGGCCGGCTTGATCGTAGCGGCGGATCAGGTCGGAATCCCACTGGATGGCGTCGAGCATGGCGAATTCCGCTTCAGCGTTGAATGCTCAGCAGTCTAGGGGGCGGATGGACGGGGCTTTTTGATCTGAGTCATGGGGTCGCAGTGGTGGTGGGACCGTTGGGCCTGTCAGCTGCCAGAGGCGGTTCTCAGTGCCCTATCAGCCAATGCTGGTGCGGGCCGGGCAGCGTCCACAGGCCGAACAGGATCACCAGCAGACCGCCTGCGATGCGCACGCCGCGCCGGCGCAGCAGGCCGACCAGGCGCTCGGCCGCCAGCCCCGTGGCCAGCAGCACCGGCAGGGTGCCGAGGCCGAAGGCGAACATCAGGGCGGCGCTGCGCAGGGCATCACCCTGGCTCGCCGCCCACAGCAGGGTGCTGTACACCAGCCCACAGGGCAGCCAGCCCCACAGGCCGCCCAGCACCATGGCACGCGGCGCGCTGGTGATCGGCATAAAGCGTCGGGTGACGGGTTGCAGGTGCCGCCAGAGGCCGCGGCCCAGCGTTTCGATACGGGTCAGGCCGCTCCACCAGCCGGCCAGGTACAGGCCCATGGCGATCAGCAGCAGCCCGGCGATGCTGCGCAGCAGGGTGGCCAGCGGCCCGCTGGCTATTACCCAGCCAGCCAGGCCGAGCAGCATCCCGGCGGCCGTATAGCTGAGAATGCGCCCGGCGTTGTAGGCGACCAGCAACTGCAGGCGCTGCTGGCGCCGTTCGGCCGGGATGGCCAGGGTCAGCGCGCCCATCAGCCCGCCGCACATGCCCAGGCAATGGCCGCCGCCGAGCAGGCCGAGGATCAGCGCGGAGAGCAGTTGTGGCAGAAGGTCAGTCATGGTCGTTCGGCGTGGGCTCGTCTCTGGCCTGTTTCACCGCCGCCTGATGGCGCGGGTCATCGTCATCGAAGAGGATGCGGTGCGCCGGGCTGTCGAGGTCGTCGTACTGGCCGCTGTCCACCGCCCAGAAGAACAGCCACACGGCGAAGGCGACCAGCAACAGGGCGACGGGAATCAGGATGTACAGCGCGGTCATGGTGCTTTCCCCAGGCGCAGTGCGTTGAGTACCACCAGCAGTGAGCTGAGCGACATGCCCAGGGCGGCCCAGATCGGGGTGATCCAGCCCAGGGCGGCGAAGGGCAGCACCAGGCCATTGTACAGGCCGGCCCAGGCCAGGTTCTCGATGATGACCGTGCGGGTGCGGCGTGCCAGGCGCAGGGCATCGACCAGGCTGGTCAGCCGATTGGAGAGCAGCACGGCGTCGGCGCTGGTCTTGGCCAGATCCGAGGCCGAGCCCATGGCCACGCTGATGTCGGCGCCGGCGAGCACCGGCACGTCGTTGACGCCATCGCCGAGCATAAGCACGCGGCGGCCCTGTGCCTGCAGATTACGCAGGATGGCCAGCTTGGCGTCCGGGGTCAGCCCGCCGCGTGCCTGCTCGATACCCAACTGGCGGGCCACTTCGCCGACCATGGGCGAGCTGTCGCCGCTGAGCAGCAGGATCTGCCAGCCACGCCCGCGCGCCGCCTCGACCAGGGCCGGCGCATCGTCGCGCAGGCGGTCGTCGAGTACGAACCAGGCCAGCGGCCGCTGTTCATCGCCGAGCAGCAACCACTGGCCCTGTTCCCCGTTGAAGGCCGGTGCGGGGCTGGCGCTGAGTGCGCTGACGAATTCGGCCTGGCCGATACGCAGCCGGCGCCCCCTGACGACGCCTTCGAGGCCCAGCCCCGGCACGTTCTGTAGCGCTTCGACCGGCGCCGTGGCGTGGCCGAAGGCGCGGGCTAGCGGATGTTCGGACTGGCTTTCCAGCGCCGCGGCCAGGGCCAGGCAGGTGTCGCCATCCAGGTCACCGAGCGGGTGCACGGCGCGTAGGGTCAGGCGGCCTTCGGTGAGGGTGCCGGTCTTGTCGACGATCAGCGTGTCGATCTGCTCCAGGCCTTCGAGCACATGACCGCGGGTCAGCAGCATGCCGAGCTTGTGCAGGGTGCCGGTGGCGGTGGTCAGGGCCGTCGGCGTAGCCAGGGCCAGGGCGCAGGGGCAGGTGGCGACGAGCAGGGCCAGCACCACCCAGAACGCCCGCGACGCATCGAGCTGCCACCAGACGACCCCGACGATGGCCGCCACCACCAGCACGATCAACAGGAACCATTGCGCCACCCGGTCGGCGATCTCGGCCAGGCGCGGCTTGTCGCTCTGGGCGCGCTCGAGCAGGCGGACGATGGCCGACAGCCGGGTGGCGTCGCCCAGCGCCTGCACCTCGACGGTCAATGGCCCCTCGACATTGAGGGTGCCGGCGGTCACGGCATCGCCGACGCTGCGCGGTTGCGGCAGGTACTCACCGGTGAGCAGGGATTCATCGACGCTGGACTGCCCGGCCAGCACCTGGCCGTCGGCCGGCAGCAGCGCACCCGGCGGCACCAGCACGCGGTCGCCGGGTTGCAGTTCGGCGAGCAGGACGCGCTGGCTGCGGCCCTGTTCATCCAGGCGCAGGCAGGAGGCCGGCAGCAGCTTGATCAGTTGCGCAGTGGCCGCGGCGGTGCGCTCCCGGGCGCGGCGTTCCAGGTAGCGACCGCTGAGCAGGAACAGGGCGAACATGCCCACGGCATCGAAGTACAGCTCGCCATGGCCGGTGACGGTGGACCAGATGCCGGCCGCGTAGGCGCCGCCGATGGCCAGCGACACCGAGACGTCCATGCTCAGGTGACGGGTGCGCAGGTCGCGCAGGGCGCCGCGGAAGAATTGGCCGCAGCAGTAGAAGACGATGGGCGTGGTGAGAAACAGGCTGACCCAGCGCAGGATGCTGTCCAGCTCGGGGCTCAGGTCGACGTTGAATTCCGGCCAGGTGGCCATGCTGGCCATCATCACCTGCATCCACAGCAGCCCGGCCACACCCAGCTGGCGCATCGCGCGGCGGTTCTCGCGGGTCAGCTGCTCGGCGGCGGCATCGGCCTGCCAGGGATGGGCGGCGTAGCCGATGCGCCGCACTTCGCCGAGCAGTTCGCTCAAGGGCAGGGCGCTGGCGCTCCAGCGTACCCGCAGGCGATGGTTGGACAGGTTCAGGTGCGCCTCGACCACGCCGGGCAGGGCAGCGAGGTGCTTTTCGATCAGCCAGCCGCAGGCCGCGCAACTGATGCCCTCGATCAGCAGGCTGGTTTCGCGCCATTCGCCGCTTTGTTCGACGAAGGGCTGCTGCACGTCGCGGCGGTCATACAGGGCCAGCTCGTCGGGCAGTGCCTGGGGCAGTTGCTGGGGGTTGTTGGCCGCTTCGCTGCGGTGGCTGTAGTAATGCTCCAGGCCATTCTGCACGATGGTTTCGGCCACCGCCTGGCAGCCTGGGCAGCACAGCTCGCGCGACTGGCCCAGCACCACAGCTGAAAAGTGGCTGCCCGCCGGCACCGGCAGGCCGCAGTGGTAGCAGGGTGCCGGGCTGCTGCGCTCAAGCGGCGCGCCGGTGGCAAGCGAGGTGTCGATCAGCGTTCATCCCCCAGCTGGATGCGCTTGCCGGCTTCGAGGGTTTCTTCCTCGAACAGGCGCCAGTCCTGGCCGCCTTCCTGGCCGATCAGCTCGACGAAGCGCCGGCCCTGCACACTGTCCTGCAGGTTGCCGCGATACAGGCCTTCACCCTGATGTTGCAGCACTACGCGGCGATCGCGCTCCGGCTGGGTGGGCGATACCAGGTTGAGCACGAGTTGCGCGGGGGCGCTGGCGCCGTGCAGTTGCAACTCGGCGATGCCGCGTTCGTCGTCCAGGTCCAGTGTCGCCTGCAGCTTCAGGCGCAGCGCCAGGTTCTCGCGCTCCAGGGACTGGTTGATGCCCTTGCCGACGTCGTAATAGTCGTCGGAGATCAACCCCGGCGGATTGCGGGTGGCGACGGTCAGCAGGGTCAGCCCCTGGATCACCGAGTAGCCGAGCAGGGCGATCAGGAACCAGGGCCAGAACTGCTTGTACCAGGGGGCGGGTTGGAGGTCTTCGTTCATGGTTGGCCTGCTCTTTCATTCGATTTGGTGGGCTGAAGCCCACCCTACGGTGGTAACTCGGTAGGGTGGGCCGGGCGGCGATCCGCGAAGCCCACCGGCCTTGGCTATCTCAAGCTCGGGCCGATAAAGCGGCTGCTGGCGTCGTTGTGGATGCTGTCGTCGTCGGTGGCGCGGATATGGAAGGTGATCTCGTTGGTGCTCGACGGCAGTTTCTCTGCGTCGATGGACAGCTCCACTGGGATCGCCAGCACTTCGCCGGCCAGGGCGCGCACTTCGCGGCGGCCTTCGTAGACCAGGCCGTCCAGGCCGTCGGCCTCGATGCGGTAGACGACGTCCTGCTGGGCCTTGTTCATGATCTTCAGGGTATAGACGTTCTCGATCCGGCCCAGCTCGTTCTCGCGGTAGAGTACCCGATCCTTGAGCACGTCCAGCTCCACCAGCGGGCGGTTGCTCACTGCCCAGGCGAATACCGCCAGCATGGCCAGCAGGGCGATGGCGTAGCCGATCAGCCTTGGGCGCAGCAGGCGGGTTTGCTGCCCCGAGAGGTTGTGTTCGGTGGTGTAGCTGATCAGCCCGCGCGGGTAGTTCATCTTGTCCATGACCGCGTCGCAGGCGTCGATGCAGGCGGCGCAGCCGATGCATTCGATCTGCAGGCCGTCGCGGATGTCGATACCGGTGGGGCACACCTGCACGCACAGGGTGCAGTCGATGCAGTCGCCCAGGCCCAGAGCCTTGTGGTCGGCGCTCTTCTTGCGCGGGCCGCGGGTTTCACCACGGCGCGGGTCATAGGAAACGATCAGGGTGTCCTGGTCGAACATCACGCTCTGGAAGCGCGCATAGGGGCACATGTGGATGCACACCTGCTCGCGCAGCCAGCCGGCATTACCGTAGGTGGCGAGGGTGAAGAAGGCGATCCAGAACAGCGCCCAGCCACTGGCTTCGAAGGTGACCAGCTCAGGGAGCAGCTCGCGGATCGGTGCGAAATAGCCGACGAAGGTCAGTGCCGTGGCCAGGGAAACCCCCAGCCAGATGCTGTGCTTGGCGAAGCGGCGGATGAACTTGTCTGCGCTCATCGGCGCCTTTTCCAGCTTCATGCGCTGGTTGCGGTCGCCCTCGGTGACCTTTTCCGCCCACATGAAAACCCAGGTGAACACGCTTTGCGGGCAGGTATAGCCGCACCACACCCGGCCGGCGAACACGGTGATGAAGAACAGCCCAAAGGCGGCGATGATCAGCAGCGCCGAGAGCAGCACGAAATCCTGGGGCCAGTAGGTGGCGCCGAAGATGTGGAACTTGCGCTCCGGCAGGTTCCACCACACCGCCTGGTGGCCGTCCCAGTTCAACCACACGGTGCCGAAGTAGAGGACGAACAGCAGGGCTCCGCCAGCACGCCGCAGGTTGCGGTAGAAGCCGCTGAAGGCGCGGGTGTGGATCTTCTCGCGGCTGACATAGAGGTCGATGGTCTCGCCGGCGGGCGGCGTGACGTTCTTGACGGGAATCTGTTGGCTCATCGAGGGCTACCACAACGGTTGGTCGGGCCTGCCGCGACCGATACCTGCCGGTCGCGATCGTTCGCTGCGCCGATGGTACGCCGCCAGGCCGGATCGGGCTTGCGGCTACCCGTCGCAGGGTAGGTGCAGGGCCATGCTAGGCGTTGCATGATCAAGGCGTCCTGACCCAGATCAGTGCACTCAATCTTTCTCCCGGCTTTGCGCTTGTGCCGGCACCTTTTCGCGTTGCGACAGGCTGTACACATAGGCCGCCAACAGGTGCACCTTGTCGTTGCCGAGAAAGTCCGCCTGCGCCGGCATCTTGCCGCTGCGCCCATAACGGATGGTCTGCTGCACCTGGGCGAAGCTGGAGCCGTACAGCCACACCTTGTCCGTGAGGTCTGGTGCGCCGAGCACCTGCAGGCCCGTGCCATCGGCGCCGTGGCACATGGCGCAGTTGCTGGCGTAGAGCTGTTCGCCCTCGTCGAGGTCCACGGCGATGTCCGCCGGGTTCTCCAGGTTCGAGAGGCTGCGCACATAGCCGGTCACGTCGCGCACGCCATCGTCGCCGAGAATGGCCTGCCAGGCCGGCATCACGCCCTGGCGGCCCTGCAGGATGGAGGTCTTGATGGTTTCCGGGTCGCCGCCGTACAGCCAGTCGTCATCGGTGAGGTTGGGAAAGCCGAAGGCGCCCTTGGCGTCGGCGCCGTGGCATACGGCACAGTTGTTGGCGAACAGCCGGCCGCCGATTTTCAGCGCCTTCTCATCCCCGGCCAGCTCGCTGATGGGCATGGCGGCGTACCCGGCGAACAGCGGGCCATAGCGTGCATCGGCCTCGGCCATTTCACGCTGCCATTGGCCGACCTGGGTCCAGCCCCCGCCATAGCCGGGCAGCAGGCCCTTGAAGTTGCCCAGCCCGGGATACAGCAACAGGTAGCCGAAGGCGAACGCCAGGGTGCCGAGAAACAGCAGGAACCACCAGCGCGGCAGCGGGTTGTCGTATTCCTCGATGCCGTCGAAGTTGTGCCCGGTGGTCCGCTCGCTGTCGACCGGGCGCTGGCCCTTGCGGGTGGCGATAAGCAGCCAGGTCAGCCCCAGCAAGGTACCGAGGGTGGCCAGGGCAACGAACAGGCTCCAGAAGGTGCTCAAGGCTTGTCGTCCCCAGCCTTCTCGTCCTGCTGGCAGGCGCGCTCCGGCTCGTCGGCGAAGGGCAGGTTGGCCGCTTCGTCGAAGCTGGACTTGCGCTTGCTGCTGTAGGCCCAGAGCACCACGGCGACGAAGGCGATGAGCACCACCGCAGTACCGATGCCGCGGAGGGTGCCGATGTCGGTCAGAAAGGCTGGCATGGTGTCACCGCTTGTTGGGAATCGCGGTGCCGAGCACCTGCAGGTAGGCGATCAATGCGTCCAGCTCGCTCTTGCCGGCCACCGCCTCGCGGGCCTTGGCGATATCCTCGTCGCTGTAGGGAATGCCGAAGCCCTGCATCACCCTGAGCTTGTCGGCGCTCAGGGCGCCGTCGAGCCTGCGCTCGGCCAGCCAGGGGTAGGCGGGCATCTTCGACTCCGGCACCAGGTCGCGCGGGTTGATCAGGTGGGCGCGGTGCCAGTCGTCCGAGTAGCGCCCGCCGATCCGCGCCAGGTCCGGGCCGGTGCGCTTGGAGCCCCACAGGAAGGGGTGATCCCAGACGCTTTCCCCGGCCACCGAATAATGGCCGTAGCGCTCGGTCTCGGCGCGGAACGGGCGGATCATCTGCGAATGGCAGCCCACGCAGCCTTCGCGGATATAGATGTCGCGACCTTCGAGCTGCAGCGCGGTGTAGGGCCGCATGCCGGCCACCGGCTCGTTGACCACGTCCTGGAAGAACAGCGGCACGATCTGGGTCAGGCCGCCGATGCTCACGGCGATGACCATCAGCAGGGTCATCAGGCCGAGGTTCTTTTCGATCAGGTCGTGCTTCATCGCCCGGCCCCCCCGTTTTGCGCCAGGGGAATACGCGCGCCGGCGTCGTACTCGGCTGGCCGGGCGGCGCGAATGGTGCGCCAGGTGTTCCAGGCCATCAGCAGCATGCCGCTGAAGAAGATCGCGCCGCCGATCATGCGCACCAGGTAGCCCCAGTGGCTGGCTGCCACCGATTCGATGAACGAGTAGGTCAGCGTGCCGTCTTCATGCACCGCCCGCCACATCAGGCCCTGGGTGATGCCGTTGACCCACATGGCGACGATGTACAGCACGGTGCCGAGGGTCGCCAGCCAGAAGTGCACATGGATCGCCGCCAGGCTGTGCATCTGCTCGCGGCCGAACACCCGGGGGATCAGGTGGTACAGCGCGCCGAAGGTGATCATCGCCACCCAGCCCAGGGCGCCGGCGTGTACGTGGCCGATGGTCCAGTCGGTGTAGTGGGAGAGGGCGTTGACCGTCTTGATGGCCATCATCGGCCCCTCGAAGGTCGACATGCCGTAGAACGCCAGGGAGACGACCAGAAAGCGCAGGATCGGGTCGGTGCGCAGCTTATGCCAGGCGCCCGAAAGCGTCATCATGCCGTTGATCATGCCGCCCCAGCTCGGTGCCAGGAGGATGATCGACATCACCATGCCCAGGCTCTGGGCCCAGTCCGGCAGGGCGGTGTAGTGCAGGTGGTGCGGGCCGGCCCAGATATACAGGGTGATCAGCGCCCAGAAGTGCACGATGGACAGCCGGTACGAGTAGATCGGCCGGTTGGCCTGCTTGGGCACGAAGTAGTACATCATTCCCAGGAAGCCGGTGGTCAGGAAGAAGCCCACCGCGTTGTGGCCATACCACCACTGGATCATCGCGTCGGTGGCGCCGGCGTACATCGAATAGGACTTGAAGGGGCCGACCGGCACGGCGGCGCTATTGACCAGGTGCAGCATGCCGGTGACTAGGATGAAGGCGCCGAAGAACCAGTTGGCGACGTAGATATGCCGGGTGCGGCGCTTGAACAGGGTGCCGAAGAACACGCCGATGTAGGCGAACCAGACGATGCCCAGGAGGATATCGATCGGCCATTCCAGCTCGGCGTATTCCTTGCTGCTGGTGTAGCCCAGCGGCAGGCTGATCACCGCTGCGACGATCACCGCCTGCCAGCCCCAGAAGGTGAAGGCCGCCAGGCGGTCGGACGCCAGCCTGACCTGGCAGGTGCGCTGCACCACGTAATAGCTGGTGGCGAACAGCGCGCAGCCGCCAAAGGCGAAGATCACCGCATTGGTGTGCAGCGGGCGCAGGCGGCCGAAGCTGGTCCAGGGCAGGTCGAGGTTCAGCTGCGGCCACACCAGCTGCGCGGCGATGAACACCCCCAGCGCCATGCCGACCACGCCCCAGACCACGGTCATCACCGCGAACTGGCGCACCACCTTGTAGTTGTAGGCAGCCGGACTGCTTGCTGGGCTCATGCTGGGTTCCACGCTGGGCTGGGTGCTGCCGCGGGGCGACAGGCATTTCAGGCGGCGCGAGTATCCCCGACACGCTTAGGCGGTGCAATGTTCGGAAATATCCGGAAAGCGCTCTGTGGTGAGCTTTGCTGTGTTTCGGGAGGATGCGCGGCCGATTGTGGCGGAGCTTTGGAGTGCGAGGACGTTACCGAAGGAGCAGAAGCCTGCGACCTGGGAACCTAGATTCATGGGCGGGGGCGTGGGAGGGGCTTTAGCCCCGAGCTCTTCGTTCCAGAATAAAACTCGGGGCTAAAGCCCCTCCCACGGTAGGTCGCATTCTAAGTTAATAGGTCAGACTGAAAATATTGAGCAGGCTCTCAAAGCCACACCGCATCCCAGAAAGGGTAATCACCGATACGCTTTACCAGGCCTGCACGTAGAGGGTTGGCAACGATGTATCGTGCAGTTGGCAGTATGTCCTCCTCACGGCGTAGTGCTCTGTCATGGAAACCCTCTTGCCAGAGTCTGCCTTGACGACCGAGCCGACTGTTCACCTGCAAGGCGCTGCGCCCCTTGACGCGTTGCATCAATTCGCTGAGCAAGCCTTCTTGCAGCGATACCAGCCAGTGCAGGTGATCGGGCATGACCACCCAGGCGAGCGACTCTGCCAGCCCTGATGCTTGAGCGTTATACAGCTCCCGAATGAGGAGGCGAGCGGGCGCCAGGTCGGCAAAGATCGCCTGGCGATTCTCGACAGTGGCCGTGAGCAGGTAGATGTGGTTGGTTAGAGAGATCCGGCCTTTGCGCAAACTGACTGAGTGCGGCATTCCGTTGCCTCCTGAGTAGGTAAAGCAACGGTAGCTGATAGATTGGCGACCTGCGGGACCGATTTCGTAGGAGCGGCTTTAGCCGCGAGCTTTAGCACCCGACCAGGCACCAAAGAACTCGCGGCTGAAGCGGATCGCCGCCCGGCCACTCCTAGAAGTGGGCATCATTCGCCTGGTTGTGGTTTACGGCTCAGGCTCAGCACATAGGCCGCCAGCAGGTGCACCTTGTCGTTGCCCAGGTACTGTTCCTGCGCCGGCATCTGGCCGTTGCGGCCGTAGCGGATGGTCTGCTGCAGCTGCGCCAGGCTCGAGCCGTAGATCCAGCCACCCGGGTGTGTCAGGTCCGGTGCGCCGAGCATTGCCATGCCGTTGCCAGCCGGGCCGTGGCAGGCCACGCAGGTGGTGGCGAACAGCTGCTTGCCCTGTTCCAGGTCGACGTTGCTGCCCTCGGCCAGCGGCAGGCCCGCCAGTTCGTGGCGCACGTAGCCGGCGACGTTGCGCACGCCGTCGTCACCGAGCACCTGGCCCCAGGCCGGCATCACGCCGATGCGGCCGTTGAGGATGGTGGTCTTGATGGTTTCGGCGTCGCCGCCCCAGCGCCAGTTCTCGTCGGTCAGGTTGGGAAAGCCCACCGCGCCCTTGGCGTCCGAGCCGTGGCAGATCGAGCAGTAGGTGGCGAACAGCCGACCGCCCATCTTCAGCGCCTGCTCGTCCTGGGCCACCTGTTCCAGGGGCATGGCCGAGTACTTGGCGAAGATCGGCCCGTACTGGGCGTCGGCCTTGGCCACTTCCCGTTGCCACTGGGCGACCTGGGTCCAGCCGTCTTCATAGCCGGGCAGCAGGCCCTTGAAGTTGCCCAGGCCGGGATACAACGCCAGGTAGCCCGCGGCGAAGATCAGCGTGCCGAGAAACAGCATGAACCACCAGCGCGGCAGCGGATTGTCGTACTCCTCGATGCCGTCGAAGGAATGGCCCATGGTCTGGTCGGTGGTGTTCTTGCGTTCCCCCTTGCGTGTGGCGAACAGCAGCCAGAACAACGCGACCAGGCTGCCGAGGGTCAGCAGCGTGATGTACCCGCTCCAGAAAGTGCTCATGGGGTGTCTTTCCTTACTGCTGCTTTGTTGGGTTCATCGGCGAAGGGCAGGTTCGCCGCATCGTCGAAAGCCTTGGCGCGTTTGCCGCTGTAGGCCCACAGCGTCACGCAGGTGAAGGCGATCAGTACCAGTGCGGTGCCGATGCCACGCACCATGCCGATGTCGATAAAGTCGAAAAGCATGGAATCACCTCTTGTTCTTCAAGGCAGTGCCGAGCACTTGCAGGTAGGCGACCAGGGCGTCCATCTCGGTCTTGCCCTTCACCGCGGCGCTGGCGCCGGCAATGTCTTCATCCGTGTAGGGCACGCCGAGAAACTGCATGGCCTTGAGCTTGGCGGGGGTGTCCTTGCCGTCCAGCACGTTCTCGACCAGCCAGGGGTAGGCGGGCATCTTCGACTCCGGCACCACGTTGCGCGGGTTGTAGAGGTGCGCGCGGTGCCACTCGTCCGAGTAGCGGCCGCCAACCCGGGCCAGGTCCGGGCCGGTGCGCTTGGAACCCCACAGGAAGGGGTGGTCCCACACGCTTTCGCCAGCCACCGAGTAGTGGCCGTAGCGCTCGGTTTCGGCGCGAAATGGGCGGATCATCTGCGAGTGGCAGCCCACGCAGCCTTCCTTGATGTACACGTCGCGGCCTTCGAGTTGCAGCGCGGTGTAGGGCTTCATGCCGGCCACCGGTTCGTTGACCACGTCCTGGAAGAACAGCGGGACGATCTGCGTCAGGCCGCCGATGCTGACGGCGAACACCATCAGCAACGCCATCAGGCCGACGTTCTTTTCGACGATTTCGTGTTTCATCAGTGGGCTCCCTCAACCGAATAAAGCGCAGCGGCTTCCAGCTCTTCCGGCTTGCTGGCGCGTACGGTCTGCCAGGTGTTCCAGGCCATCAGCAGCATGCCGGTGAAGAAGATCGCGCCGCCGATCACCCGCACCACGAAGCCGGGATGGCTGGCCTCCAGCGCCTCGACAAAGGAGTAGGTGAGCGTGCCGTCGCTGTTCACCGCGCGCCACATCAGGCCCTGGGCGATGCCGTTGACCCACATCGAGGCGATGTACAGCACGGTGCCGATGGTGGCGAGCCAGAAGTGCGCGTTGATCAGGCCGATGCTGTGCATCTGCTCGCGGCCGAATACCTTGGGAATCATGTGGTACAGCGAGCCGATCGACACCATGGCGACCCAGCCGAGGGCGCCGGCGTGCACGTGGCCGATGGTCCAGTCGGTGTAGTGGGAGAGGGCGTTGACGGTCTTGATGGCCATCATCGGGCCTTCGAAGGTCGACATGCCGTAGAACGCCAGGGACACCACCAGAAAGCGCAGGATCGGGTCGGTGCGCAGCTTATGCCAGGCGCCCGAGAGGGTCATCATGCCGTTGATCATGCCGCCCCAGCTCGGTGCCAGCAGCACCAGGGACATCACCATGCCGAGCGACTGCGCCCAGTCCGGCAGCGCGGTGTAGTGCAGGTGGTGTGGACCGGCCCAGATGTACAGGGTGATCAGCGCCCAGAAATGCACGATCGACAGGCGATACGAATACACCGGGCGCCCGGCCTGCTTGGGCACGAAGTAGTACATCATCCCCAGGAAGCCCGCGGTCAGGAAGAAACCCACGGCATTGTGGCCGTACCACCACTGGATCATCGCGTCGGTGGCGCCGGCATACAGCGAGTAGGACTTGGTCAGGGTGACCGGCACTTCCAGGTTGTTGACCACGTGCAGCAGCGCCACGGTGAGGATAAAGCCGCCAAAGAACCAGTTGCCGACATAGATGTGGCTGACGTTGCGCTTGATGATGGTGCCGAAGAACACGATCGCGTAGCTGACCCAGACGATGGTGATCAGGATGTCGATCGGCCATTCCAGCTCGGCGTATTCCTTGCTGCTGGTGTAACCCAGCGGCAGGGTGACGGCCGCCAGCAGGATCACCAGTTGCCAGCCCCAGAAGGTGAAGGCCGCCAGCTTGGGCGCGAACAGCGTGGCCTGGGAGGTGCGCTGTACGGCATAGTAGCTGGTGGCGAACAGAGCGCAGCCGCCGAAGGCGAAGATCACCGCGTTGGTGTGCAGGGGCCGCAGGCGACCGAAACTGGTCCACGGCAGGTCGAAGTTGAGCCACGGCCAGGCGAGCTGCGCCGCGATAAGCACGCCGAGCCCCATCCCGACTATGCCCCACACCACCGTCATGATGGCGAATTGGCGAACCACCTTGTAGTTATAGGCGGAACTGGTTGTTGTGTTCATGTCTGGGTTTCCATCCACGGTTATGGGCAGATCATCTGCAGCCCCCGCGCACGGACAAATCCGTACAGGAAAAAGGGCTTTTTTATGAGCGAGGCAAGCATGCGAGAAGGGCAACGAAGCGGTATTGACGCCGGTCAACAGGCACAGGAAAGCCAGGCGCCAGCGCTGCTCTGGGATCGGCCGGCGGGTGCCAGCCAGGGCACGCTGATCCTCGCCCACGGCGCCGGCGCGCCGATGGACAGCGACTTCATGAGCCTGATGGCGCAGAAGCTCGCCGCCCGCGGGCTGACGGTGGTGCGTTTCGAATTCGACTACATGGCCGCGCGCCGCCAGGACGGCAAGAAGCGCCCACCCAACCCCCAGGCCAAACTGCTCGACTGCTGGCGAACCGTGTATGCCGCCGTGCGACAGCAGGTCACGGGCCCGCTGGCCATCGGCGGCAAATCCATGGGCGGGCGCATGGCCAGTCTGCTGGCCGACGAACTGGGTGCTGACGGCCTGGTCTGCCTGGGTTATCCGTTCCACGCCATCGGCAAGGCCGACAAACCGCGCACCGCGCACCTGGCCGACCTGAAAACGCCGACCCTCATCGTGCAAGGCGAGCGCGACGCCATGGGCGATCGCCACACCGTGGCCGGTTATCAACTCTCGGCGGCCATCGAGCTGTGCTGGCTGACGGCAGGCGATCACGACCTCAAACCGTTGAAAGTGTCCGGCTACAGCCATGAACAGCATCTGGAGTCGGCGGCGGATGCGGTGGCGGCGTTTCTTGGAACCTGATTACGATCACTATGGGCATGAAGCGGCAGCTACAACGCAGAAGCAGCCGTCACTGATCCACTGTGGGAGCGGGCCATGCCCGCGATTTTTCGCGCGCATGGCGCACTCCCACAGTGGATCGGGGAACGGCCGCTTCCGCCCCGCTTAACTGCCAAAATCGACGAGCCTGGATTAAACGATCCTGAGCAGGTCTTCACGCGAAACGCTAAAGGCACGCAGTAACGCCCTCTTATCCGTGGCCGAATTGTAGGAGCCCCGACCCGGGGCGAATGGCGCAGTTTGTAGGGTGGACGACGCCTCACCCGTCCACCGTTCTGCAATCGCAACGGTGGATGAAAAAAGCGTCATCCACCCTACGAGGCTAAGAAGCGCTGAAAGCAGGCCTGCGTCGCAGCCCTGATCCACCTGGCTGGTTAACATCGGCAGTTGGGATTGGGAGGCAGGAAATCAGGGATGCATTACCGCGACGTGCTGCAGATTCACCGAAGCGCCAAACGCTTCAAACGCCTGGCGCTGTGGGCAGCCATCCTGTTGTGCCTGATCATGCTGCTGGGCAAGAGCACGTGGTACCTGGCGGGTGTGCCGGCAAACCCCGAATCCATCGAGATGATGAAGGACTACGTGCGCGGCGCCGGCGCCGACCCCGCAACACTGATCCTCAGTGACCACCACGGCACCTGCGGAACGTTCAGTTATATCGGCCGTGACGGAAAACGTAGTACGCCCATGGGTTTTGTCGCCATCCCAGGCCAGAGTGTGGCGCCAAACGTGCTGACGGACGAGTGGAACAAGAGCCGCTGCGCCGGGCCGCGGTCGGGGCCCTGATCGTTTAGGGCGCTTATGCGGAGAGTACTCACGCAGAGCGCGCGAACGATCAAATCTTTATTTGCATGAAGCGGCAACGACAAGGCAAAAGCAGCCGGTAGACTCGGCGCTTTTGTGGGAGAGGCTTTAGCCTCGAGTTCTTTAAGCCTAGACAGGCACAATCGGGGCTAAAGCCCCTCCCACAAAGGCAGTAGCGCACTAACGGCATGCAGTAACGCCCTCGCGCTGATGTCAACGCTCCTACGTGATAGCTGCGGGGTTCGGATCGATGCCTCACTCAGTCAGCCGCTGCCCACAATGCAGGCAGTCCGCGGTCGCTGGGTCATGGTAGTCGCCGGCGCGTTCGTCGAACTTCTGATGGGGCGTATTGCGGCAGTTGGGGCAGGTGTAACGCTCCAGCAGCTGATGCTGGCGATACAGGTTGAGCAGGCCGCAGGCAATGATCACGGCCAGGATGATTACCGCGAAGTCCGGGGCGCCGGAGATCGTCAGCACGAACAGGGCGATCACCAGCACGGCGAGCAGTGATTCCAGAAAGTCCACTTGGCTGCGCAGGCGGTTGTAAGCGTTCTGGTCCATGGCAGGCATCCTTGTTATCGGGTGGCCATTGCCAGTTTGGCTTCAGTTACGTGGCCATGTGCCTGATGGAAAACAAATGAAGCAGTTTGCTTTACTCGGCTACGCTGCCCGGGCTTTCAGCAGCCTCGGCTTCCAGCTTCGCCCTGTCAGCCTTGCTGATGTATTTCGGCTTGCTGCTTTTGGGTGCCAGCTTGGCGTTGGCCTTTTTCGCGTGGGCCTCCAGCAACTGCTTGATCTTCTTGCGGCGATTCATGGTGCTACCTGCGTCTCGATCGGTGGTTTGGGGTGGTTCAGCCTAGCCTTCGTCAGCCCCATGCCCTGGCTTGCCGGTGCCGTCAGCGCAAAGCCGAACTGCTGATAAAGGCGATAGGCCTCACCGTCAGCGATCAGGCTGACGTAAGCGGATTCTGGCACCTCGCGGGCGATGTAATCGCTGATCGCGGCCATGATCTGCTTGCCCAGCCCCCGGCCCTGATGTTCCGGCAGCACGGCGATATCCACCACCTGATAGAACGCGCCGTCATCACCGATCACCCGGCCCATGCCGACCGGCTCGCCGGCGCAGAGCACCTGTACGGCGAACAGACTGTTGGGCAGCCCACGGCTCGCCGCCTCGATGGTCTTGGCGCTCAGCCCGGCTGCGCTGCGCAGATGGCGATAGGTTTCCACCGACGGGATGGCGTGCACGATGGAGTAGGCGGAGGTGTTTTGGGTCATGGGAGAAACTCCTGAAATCACTGCAATTCTGCAGCTGGCGCGTGCCAGCCCATTAACAGCGTCTGGCTGCCGTCGTCCTCCAGTGTGTCGATAAGCGTCATGCCAGCCTTGCTCAGCACCCGCCGGGAAGCGGCATTGTCCGGCGCGACGGTGGCGATGATCTGCGTCAGGCCCAGCTTTTGGGCCGCGTAGGGTAGCAGGGCGCATACCACTTCGCTGGCATAGCCATGGCCCCAGTGCTCGCGGGCGAAAGCGTACTTGATCTCGGGCTTGTCCTGGCCGTCCGGGTGCACCAGCCCGCAGAAGCCGATTACCGGGCCGCCGTCGCGCAGGGTCACGGTGTACATGCCATAGCCGCGTTGCCGGTAGTTGTTCGCCGTCACTTCGAGCCAGTTGGCCGCCTGTGGCGGCGTCAGCGCCACGCCATCGCCGACCCAGCGCATGGCCTCGGCATCGCCGTAGACCCGCAGCAGCGGCTCCAGGTCATCAGGCGACCAGCGCCGCACCAGCAGGCGCTCGGTCCTCAGCACGAGTTCGCCATCGAGTTCCTTCACAGCCTGTCGCCCTGTGCGGTGCGGTAGCGCGCCAACAACAACGGCAAGGCCGTCTCGCGCCAGAACTTCAAGCTGATATGGCCCGACGACATACCGCCATGGGCATGCCGCTCGACGAACACCGACGACTCTTGCGCGCTTGTCGGCAAGCCAACCAGGCGTTCGAAGGTGGTCTCGAGGAGTGCGGCCAGCTGCGCCTCGCTGGGTGGAAGCGGCAGGGCGGCCAGCGCCTCGCTCATTTCCTGCCACAGATAGGGATCGCCCCGGCAGCCCCAACTGATGGGGTCGGACTGGAAGAGGTCGGATAGGGTGTTTATGGACATTCGATGCGGTTGCCTCTGTATGCAGTCAATCTACGTCTGTGGCGTTGCGCAGCCTTATCGCCCGGGCGGCCATATAGACGCGGTTCGAGGCCTCATCCAACGACTCCATGCCAGCAATCAAGCGGCCATTCTGCCACGGCGCGTAATCGTTGAAGCTGCCCATGCCGCCGTATACGGACATCACAGAACACGCCAGGCCTGTCAATTCATCCCCATCGTGACTGCTGTCCGCCAGCGCTCTGGCGGTCGACAGGCAATTGCGGAAATGCGTGCCCCAGTGGCTATCTGCGTCGAGGGCGAGAATGTCTCTGAGCGCCGCAAGGTGAGCGATCAGTTCATTCAGTTGGTTTTGCGGATTGGTCATGGTGCGCCGGATGGTGGGTCTGTATCGAACGGGGAGCATGCCTCAGGCGTTTCGACGCTCAGGCTCAGCCCCATGAATAAATACCGTGTAGGTATCGGCGGGCCGGCTGCCTTCAGCCCGGTCGAGAGCATGGCCGATGGCGCCGCGATGATAGGTGCCGTGATTGATCAGATTAAAGATCGCTTCCTCACGGCTCAGCATGCCCTGTTTGCAATCCACGAAAACAAAGCGAATAGGCTCCTGAAACTGCGTAGATACGAGGTCTTCCAAGTACTCAGTTTCGTAGGGTGGACGACGCTTTATCCGTCCACCAGTTTCAGCGTGCAATGGTGGATGAAAAGAGCGTCATCCACCCTACTTGCTGTTAGTGCTGCTATTGCTCTAGTTATTTTCCAAAAAAATTTCATGTTGAGTTGCTTCTGGTGTTTGGTTGCGGAGTGAGCTTTAGCCGGTATCGGTGAGCGGAGCGAAAGGACTTGAACCACTAGGTGGATTTTTTGGATGTGAATACTTGCCTCGAAAGGCGCACCAGGATCATAGCCGTTCTGACTGTTACTATGGTAATAATTGCTAGGGCAGATACATAAAATGTTAGCATCGAGATTATTATTGGCCAGAAAGCAGCATCCGCGCCTTCGTTGTAGCATTCCCCCAAAATTCTAGGGCAACCTATGTATAGGTAATAAAGGCCGGCAAAAAAACGTACTGACAGTGCCGCGAGCGAAATAAGTAGCCATGGTTTGATATTTTTGGGGTGCATACCTAGCTCTAACGTTGGTTAAGCGGCGGACTTTGGCCCGTCCCAGTGGGCGAAAGTAGTTAGGATGCTTCTGCGCGACTAAGTATCTCAGTAATGATTGGTTTGGTATATTTCTCTATTGGGTCTGTTTCGGCTGAATCTCCTTTATGCAGGATCTCACCCTCATCAAAGGCTTTATAGACGGAAAAAGCTGGTTCAGGAATGTCTTTATCTGGTCCGAATACAGGAGGAGTCGTGATAAAACCCCACAAGTAGTTCATCGCCTCATTACAGTAATTATAATCAAGCGCTCCCTGTTGGAAACTCTTTGCGACCACAATTGAAAACTCATTGCAGAATGCTTCCGGAGAAATTTTCATTGCCTCGCAATAGATAAATGTCTCTTGGTATTCTGGCTCGCTGCCGTTTGTGGCAGCTGCTTTAATGAGGGCTTCGAGGTCCTTCATCAAGCCTCCTAATTATAAATAGACACCAACTTGCATAACTCCCTGTAATTGACTGGTGTATAACATTTCAGGACCTTTGTGCTGAACCCGTCTAGTCCGAGGCATACGGCGAGGCACTGGGGTGTTTGGCATGTATACACCACGCTCATTGCACCTTCGCAAGGGTACAAAAGTTTCCTTGCCTCGCGTGCGCACCAGGCCCAAAGTGCAGCCCCACCAACCCAACCTACCGATTAAACCTTGCCACCAACGAATACTGCCCCTGCGCCGTACTGGTCAGTTCCTCACTCAACAACGCCGTACTCTGTGCCTCACCCGCCGTCTGGTCGGAGAGTTGGGCGATGGTAGTGATATTGCGGCTGATTTCGTCGGCCACGGCGCTTTGTTCTTCGGCGGCGGCGGCGATCTGGTCGGCCATTTCGTTGATATTGGCCACCGCGTCACTGATGCCGGCCAGGGCCTGGTCGGCCTGTTGCACGCGTTCGACGCCTTCGTCGGCCTGTTTGCGGCCGATGTCCATGGTCATTACGGCTTCGTCGGCGGTGCGTTGCAGTTTGGCGATCAGGGCGTGGATCTGGCCTGTGGATTCGGCGGTGCGTTGCGCCAGGGAGCGGACTTCGTCGGCGACCACGGCGAAGCCGCGGCCCATTTCGCCGGCGCGGGCGGCTTCGATGGCGGCGTTGAGGGCCAGCAGGTTGGTCTGGTCAGCGATGCCTTTGATCACGTCGACCACGCCGCCGATTTCATTGCTGTCCTGGGCGAGGCGGGTGACGGCTTCGCCGGTTTCCCCCACCGACAGGGACAGGCGCTGGATCGCTTGGCGGGTTTCGCTGGCGATGGTGCGGCCTTCCTGGGTCAGGCGGTTGGCTTCCTGGGTGGCGATGGCGGTGCGCGCCACGTTGTTGGCCACCTCCAGGGTGGTGGCGGCCATTTCATTGACGGCGGTGGCGACCTGGTCGGTCTCCTCGCGCTGGCGCTGCAACCCGGCGGAGCTGTTATGGGCGAGCACGTCGGCCTGCTGGGCCTGCCTGGCCAGGTTCTCGGCGCTGTCCTGCAGGCGGGTGAGGCAGGTTTTCAGTCGTGCTTCCTGGCTGAGAATGGACAGTTCCAGACGGCCTTCGACGCCCCGGTTGTCGGTATACATCTGCGCGATCAGCGGGTCGGACGTCGTTTGTTCGGCCAGTTGCAGCAGGCGCTTGGTACCGCGGCTCTGCCACGCCAGGCCGAGCAGGCCGAGGGGAATCGACAGCGCCGCGGCGGCGACGAAGCCCCAGGTGCTGTCCAGCCAGGCGCCAACCAGGAAGCCCACCTGGCTGACCAGAATGAACGGCAGCCAGTTCTGCAGCACCGGCAGCCAGCGGTCGCGGCTCGGTATCGCCGCCTTGCCGGCATTGATACGGGAATAGAGGGCCTGGGCGCGCTGCACCTGTTCGGCGGTGGGCTTGCTGCGCACCGACTCGTAGCCGGTGACTTTGCCGTCATCCAGCACCGGCACCACGTAGGCGTTGACCCAGTAATGATCGCCGCTCTTGCAGCGGTTCTTGACGATGCCCATCCACGGTCGGCCGGCTTTCAGGGTCTCCCACATATGGGCGAACACGGCGGGCGGCACGTCCGGGTGGCGAACCAGGTTGTGCGGGGCGCGGATCAGCTCGTCGCGGGAGAAACCGCTGATTTCCACGAAGGCATCGTTGCAGTAGGTGATCTGGCCCTTGAGGTCGGTGGTCGAGATCAGGCGCTGCTGCGCTGGAAATGTCCGCTCGTTACCGGTGATGGGCTGGTTGTTACGCATGGCATCTACCCTGATGTCAGTGCGATGCCTGGTGGGCACTAGGCAGGCTGGCGATGAGTCGCGGTGCCTACAGACTATGACCTTGGGCCTGGACCCGGTGCGGCTGGGTCGGCCGATCTTCAGACAACGCTTTTTATGGTTATCGCTTACGCGTGGCAGGGCTGCAGTGTAACCAATATTCGAGGTTCGTCACATTTTGACGCCGGTAAATCGGCAGTCCATTGGTGGGGCTTATGTAGCGGGCAGGCGGATAATAAAGAACCCGGGCGTCGCGTCGCTCGACCCAGGCTACGGAAAGCGCCGTGCAGCGCGGCCATTGGCGACGCTGCACGGATGCGCATCAACTGGCGATCAGCTGGCGCAGCACGTAGTGCAGGATGCCGCCGGCCTTGAAGTACTCGACCTCGTTGAGGGTGTCGATACGGCAGAGCAGCTCGACGCTCTCCAGCTTGCCGTCTTCACGGGTGATCTCCAGGGTCAGGGGCATGTGCGGGCGCACCTCGACGCCATCCAGGCCCTTGATCGCCAGGGTTTCCTTGCCGGTCAGACCGAGGCTCTTGCGGTCCGCGCCGTTGGTGAACTGCAGCGGCAGCACGCCCATGCCCACCAGGTTGGAACGGTGGATGCGCTCGAAGCTTTCGGCGATCACCGCCTTCACGCCCAGCAGGTTGGTGCCCTTGGCCGCCCAGTCGCGGCTGGAGCCGGTGCCGTATTCCTTGCCGGCGATCACCACCAGCGGCGTGCCTTCCTGCTGGTAGCGCATGGCGGCATCGTAGATCGCCAGCTTCTCGCCGCTGGGCACGTGCAGGGTGATACCGCCTTCCTCGCCGTCGAGCATCTCGTTGCGGATGCGGATGTTGGCGAAGGTGCCGCGCATCATCACTTCATGGTTGCCGCGGCGCGAGCCGTAGGAGTTGAAGTCGCGCGGCTCGACGCCCTGCTCGCGCAGGTAGCGACCGGCCGGGCTGTCGGCCTTGATGTTGCCGGCCGGGGAGATGTGGTCGGTGGTCACCGAATCGCCGAGCAGCGCAAGGATCCGCGCATTGGCAATGTCGGTGATCGCCGGCGGCGCCTGGTCGATGGCTTCGAAGAACGGCGGGTGCTGGATATAGGTGGAGTCGTTCTGCCAGGTATAGGTATCGGCCTCCGGCACGGCAATGGACTGCCACTGCTCGTCGCCTTCGAACACCTCGGCGTATTCCTTGCGGAACATGGCAGTGTCGACCTTCTGCACCGCCTCGGCGATTTCCTTCTGGCTCGGCCAGATATCGCGCAGGTACACCGGCTTGCCGTCGCGGTCTTCGCCCAGCGGCTCCTCGGCGATATTCACCCGCACGCTGCCGGCCAGGGCATAGGCGACCACCAGGGGCGGCGAGGCCAGCCAGTTGGTTTTCACCAGCGGGTGCACGCGGCCTTCGAAGTTGCGGTTACCGGACAGCACCGAGGCGACGGTCAGGTCATGCTCCTGAATGGCCTTCTCGATCGGGTCCGGCAGCGGGCCCGAGTTGCCGATGCAGGTGGTGCAGCCGTAGCCGACCAGGTCGAAGCCAAGCTTGTCGAGGTATTCGGTGAGGCCAGCGGCGGCGAAGTATTCGGTCACCACCTTGGAGCCGGGTGCCAGCGAGCTCTTGACCCAGGGCTTGCGCTTGAGGCCTTTTTCCACGGCCTTCTTGGCCAGCAGGCCGGCGGCCATCATCACGCTCGGGTTCGACGTATTGGTGCAGGAGGTGATCGCCGCGATCACCACGGCGCCGTCGCTGATCGGGTGACGGTGGCCGTCCATCTCGTAGTGGATTTCGTTCTGCGCGGCATTGCCGACGGCCACGCCACCGCCGCCTTCGCTTTCCAGGCGACCTTCCTCTTTACGCGGCGGCTTGAGCTGCAGGCCGAGGAAGTCCTCGAAGGCCTGGCCGACGTTGGGCAGGGCGACGCGGTCCTGCGGGCGTTTCGGCCCGGCGAGGCTGGCTTCGACCTGGCCCATGTCCAGTTCCAGGGTGTCGGTGAATACCGGCTCGCTGCCAGCCTGGCGCCACATGCCCTGGGCCTTGGAATAGGCCTCGACCAGCTTGACCGTCTCGTCGGGGCGACCGGACAGGCGCAGGTAATCCAGGGTGATGTCATCGACCGGGAAGAAGCCGCAGGTCGCGCCGTATTCCGGCGCCATGTTGGCGATGGTGGCGCGGTCGGCCAGGGGCAGTTCGGCCAGGCCGTCGCCATAGAACTCGACGAATTTGCCGACCACGCCTTTTTTTCGCAGCATCTGGGTGACGGTCAGCACCAGGTCGGTGGCGGTGATGCCTTCCTTGAGCTTGCCGGTCAGCTTGAAGCCGATCACCTCGGGAATCAGCATCGACACCGGCTGGCCAAGCATCGCCGCTTCCGCCTCGATGCCGCCGACGCCCCAGCCGAGCACACCCAGGCCGTTGATCATGGTGGTGTGCGAGTCGGTGCCGACCAGGGTGTCGGGGTAGGCGTAGGTCACGCCGTCTTCTTCCTTGGTCCACACGGTGCGGCCCAGGTACTCCAGGTTGACCTGGTGACAGATGCCGGTGCCTGGCGGCACCACGCTGAAGTTGTCGAAGGCGCTCTGGCCCCAGCGCAGGAAGGCGTAGCGCTCGCCGTTGCGCTGCATCTCGATCTCGACGTTTTCGCCAAAGGCTTCAGGGCTGGCGAACTTGTCGACCATCACCGAGTGGTCGATCACCAGGTCCACGGGTGACAGCGGGTTGATCTTCTGCGGGTCGCCGCCGGCCTTGGCCATGGCGTCGCGCATGGCGGCCAGGTCGACCACGGCGGGCACCCCGGTGAAGTCCTGCATCAAGACGCGGGCAGGGCGGTACTGGATTTCGCGGTCGGAGCTGCGCTTGTGCAGCCAGTCGCTGATGGCCTGCAGGTCGTCCTGGGTGACGGTCTTGTCGTCCTGCCAGCGCAGCAGGTTTTCCAGCAGCACTTTCAACGACACCGGCAGCTTGTCGATATCGCCCAGTCTTTTGGCGGCGTCCGGCAGGCTGAAGTAATCGTAGGATTTGCCGTCCACCTCGAGGGTGCGGCGGCAGTTCAGGCTATCGATGGAAGGCATCGTGCATCTCCTTATGGCTTGCACGGTACAAGCCAAGCTGGTTTGGCAGAGCTTCTGCGACTCTGCGCGAGAGTTCCCTGGGCCCGGCTCGTGTGGCGTGCGGTGAGCCGTCGCCTGATCGTGCGCCTGTCGAGCATAGTCCGCAGGCGCAGCCGGCGATGCCGGGATGCTGTTCTCTGGACAGGGAACTGAGGCCCTGGGTTCCGGTTTTCGCTATCATGCGCGGCCCAAGGAGAGTGTCGATGAATACGTTGTTGCTGCACTGCCGCCCCGGCTTCGAGAGCGAGGTATGTTCGGAGATTTCCGAGCATGCTGCGCGCCTCGAGGTGCCCGGTTACGCCAAGGCCAAGCCCAATACCGCCCACGCCGAATTCATCTGCAGCGACGAGGCGGGCGCCGAGCGGCTGATGGCCGGGCTGCGCTTCGGCCAACTGATATTCATTCGCCAGTGGGCGCGAGGGCGCTTCATCGAGCTGCCCGAGAAGGATCGTATCAGCGTGTTGCTCGAGCACCTGGCGCCGCTGCCGATCTTCGGCAGCCTGTGGCTGGAGGTGTTCGACAGCAACGAGGGCAAGGAGCTGTCCGGCTTCTGCAAGAAGTTCGAAGGCCCGCTGCGCAAGGCGCTGATGGCTGCCGGCCGGCTGGCGGAGAACGCCCGCGCGCCGCGCCTGCTGCTGACCTTCAAGAGTGGCCGCGAGGTATTTCTCGGCATGGCCGAGGCGAACAATTCGGCGATCTGGCCCATGGGCATCCCGCGCCTCAAGTTCCCCCGCGAGGCGCCCAGCCGTTCGACCCTGAAGCTCGAAGAGGCCTGGCACACCTTCATCCCCCGCGAGCAATGGGACGAGCGCCTGTCGGACGAGATGACCGGCGTCGACCTCGGCGCCGCACCGGGTGGCTGGACCTATCAGCTGGTACGCCGCGGCATGCTGGTCACCGCCATCGACAACGGCCCGATGGCCGAGAGCCTGATGGACACCGGCCTGGTCAAGCACCTGATGGTCGACGGCTTCACCTGGAAGCCCAAGCAGCCGGTGGACTGGATGGTCTGCGATATCGTCGAGAAGCCGGCGCGCAGTGCCGCGCTGCTGGAAAGCTGGATCGGCGAGGGACATTGCCGCGAGGCGGTGGTCAACCTCAAGTTGCCGATGAAGCAGCGCTACGCCGAGGTGCAGCGCCTGCTCGAACGCATTGCCGAAGGCCTGGCGGCGCGCAAGGTCAAGGCGACCATCGCCTGCAAGCAGCTGTACCACGACCGCGAGGAAGTGACCTGCCACCTGCGCCGCCTGAGCAAGTAGGCCAAACCGTTACGCCGCCCAGCCGGGCGGCGATTCCATGAACACTGCACGTACCCATGACGCGGAGCCTGTGATGCTCGATTCGACCCCTGATGACACCCTCGACGCCACCGGCCTGTTCTGCCCCGAGCCGGTGATGATGCTGCACAACAAGGTGCGCGACCTGCCGGCCGGCGGCCTGCTCAAGGTGATCGCCACCGACCCCTCGACCCAGCGCGATATCCCCAAGTTCTGCGTGTTTCTCGGCCATGAGCTGGTGGAGCAGGCGCAGGATGCCGAGACCTACCTGTACTGGATTCGCAAGAAGGTTGATTGAGCGGGGCTAGGCGGGCAATAGGTGACCCATGTGGGAGCGGGCCATGCCCGTGAAAAATCGCGGGCATGGCCCGCTCCCACAGGGGATTGCTGGCTGCTGCCCACCATTGCGATCACCTCGCTAGGCCGCTGGCGCCATCGGCTGCATTCCAATTCGCCGCCTGGCGCTGGTCTTCAGGCGCAGCGTCAGCATCAACGCTGCACAGGTCAGGCCGACGATCAGCCCCTGCCACAGCCCGGCCGGGCCACTGGCGGCGCCGAACAGCTCGGTCAGGCCCAGCAGGTAGCCGACCGGCAGGCCGATGCCCCAGTATGCGAACAGGGTCAGGATCATCGTCGCCCGGGTGTCCTGATAGCCACGCAGCGCGCCGGCCGCGGTGACCTGGATGGCATCGGAGAACTGGAACAGCGCGGCGTAGACGATCAGCGCCACGGCCACTTCGATCACCTCCGGCGCCGAGGAGTAGATCCGCGCGATGGGTTCGAGCATCAGCAGCATGCAGGTCGCCGATACGCAGGCGTAGGCCAATGCGGTGGCGATACTCACCCCGGCAGCGAAGCGCGCCTCCCGTGGCTGCTCGCGGCCGAGTGCCTGGCCGACGCGCACGGTGGCGGCCATGCCGATGGAGTAGGGGATCATGAACACCAGCGAGGCGAAGTTGAGGGCGATCTGGTGCCCGGCGACCACGGTGGCGCCCAGGCCGCCGATCAGCAGGGCGATGACCGCGAAGATGCTCGACTCGGCGAATACCGCGATGCCGATCGGCAGGCCGATGCCCAGCAGGCGCTTGATCAGCGTCCAGTCCGGCCAGTCGAAGCGTCGCAGTGGCGTGGTGTGCGCGTAGACCGGCGCGCGGCGAATCCACCAGAGCATGCCCAGCAGCATGAACAGCATCACCAGCGCCGTGGCCCAACCACAGCCGACGCTGCCCAGCGGCGGCAGGCCGAGCTTGCCGTAGATCAGCACGTAGTTCAGCGGGATATTCACCAGCAGGCCGAGCAGGCCCACCACCATGGCCGGGCGGGTGCGACCCAGGCCGTCGCTGTAGCAGCGCAGCACGTGGAACAGCGCCACGCAGGGAAAGCCGAACGCCACGCCGTGCAGGTAGCCCATGGCCGGTTCGATCAGGTCTGCGTCCACCTTCATCAGGCGCAGCACGAACTCGGCGTTCCATAGCAGCGTGCCCGCCAGGCAGCCCACCGCCAGTGCCAGCCACAGGGCCTGGCGCACCAGCGGGCCGATCTCGCCGTGCTGGCCGGCGCCGAAGCGCTGGGCCACCTTGGGTGTGGTGGCCAGCAGGATACCGGTCATCAGCAGGAACACCGGTACCCAGATCGAGTTGCCGAGGGCCACGGCGGCCAGGTCGCGGGCACTGAAGCGCCCGGACATCACGGTGTCGACGAAGCCGATCGAGGTATAGGCCAACTGCGCGACGATGATCGGCAGGGCAAGGGCCAGCAGTGTGCGCAGTTCGGTGCGCACCCGCTGCAGGCGGGATTGGGCAGGCATGACAAGTTTCACTGGGCAGAGAAAACCGCACAGTCTACGCGTTGACGGATCGGTCAGGAAAGGCGAACCGCCGCGCTTGCAGGTAGAATGCCCACCGGTTTGTGGAGAGCTGCCATGCGCATAGTCGCCGACGAAAATATTCCGCTGCTCGATGAGTTCTTCGCCGGTTTCGGCGAAATTCGTCGGTTGCCCGGGCGCGCCATCGACCGCGCCGCCGTGGCCGATGCCGAGCTGCTGCTGGTGCGTTCGGTCACGACCGTCGACCAGGCGCTGCTGCAGGGCAGCCCGGTGCGCTTCATCGGCACCTGCACCATCGGCACCGACCACCTGGATCTCGACTATTTCAGCGCAGCCGGCATCGCCTGGAGCAGTGCGCCGGGTTGCAATGCGCGGGGGGTGGTCGACTACGTGCTCGGCAGCCTGCTGGTGCTCGGCGAGCGCCTGGGCGCCGACCTGACGCAGCGCACCTACGGCGTGGTCGGCGCCGGCCAGGTTGGAGAGCGGCTGATCAAGGTGCTGCGCGCGCTGGGTTGGCGGGTGCTGGTCTGCGATCCGCCCCGGCGGCGCGCCGAGGGCGGCGATTATGTGAGCCTGCAGCAGATCGTCGAGCAGTGCGACGTGATCAGCCTGCACACCCCGCTGACCCGCGACGGCGAGTTCGCCACCCGGCATCTGCTCGACGCCGATCTGCTGGAGCAGCTGCGCCCCGGCACCTGGCTGCTCAACGCCAGCCGTGGCGCGGTGCTCGATACCGTAGCGCTACGCACGCACCTGCAGCGCGGCGCCGATCTGCATGTGGTGCTGGACGTCTGGGAGGGTGAGCCCCTGGTCGATCTCGAACTGGCCGCGCTGTGCCATATCGCCACGCCGCACATCGCCGGCTACAGCCTGGACGGCAAGCTGCGCGGCACGGCGCAGATCTATCAGGCGTTCTGTCGACACCAGGGTATCGAACCGGCGATTTCTCTGGACGCCTTGACCCCGGCCCGCTGGCTGCAGCGCCTGAGCATCGCCGCGGGCAGCGATCCGGCCTGGGCGTTGGCTACGGTATGCCGCGCCGTCTACGACCCGCGGCGCGACGATGCGGACTTGCGCCGCAGCCTGGTGATCGAGGAGCAGGCACGCAAGGCCGGTTTCGACCTGCTGCGCAAGGGTTATCCCATGCGCCGTGAGATAGAAGGGCTGGAAGTCGAGCTGCTCGGCGTGGACGAGCACCTGAGGGCGCTGATCAGCGCGCTGGGCGCGCGCGTGATCAACCTGAGATGACAGCGCGTACGCCGTGCTGGCCTGTCAGCGGGAGGTGTCCTGCTGGTTGGTTGTCGCGTCCTTGTCGAGTTCGCTGCATGCTTGCTGGATCATGCTTTCGGTAATCGGAATTTCCTGACCATTGGGGTCGATCAGCGCGCCGTGGGCGAGCTCACATTTGCTGTTCGACTGCTGTGCCTGTTGCTTGTCGGGGCTGCTCATCATGGTCTCCTCATCAGGTGGTAGGCGCATCGTCGATGGCATCCGTGCATGACGACTTTATGTAGTGATGGGGGCATCCCGATATGGCTTCAACCGTGCCCAGCCATACTGTCGCAAAAAATTACCATTTAAAGAAGAGCGTCCGTCGAACGGTTTCGGCTGAAAGGAGGCGTGCATGCTGAGAGCGTCATTGTTGCTGCTGGGGTTTCTGCTGAGTCTGCAGGTGGCGGCCATCGAGCCTGCAGAGCTGGTGAGCGGAGCGCGCCAGCAGGTCGGCGTGACCCTGGCCTACGACCCCGCCTACCGACGCATCGCCTACCCGGGCGGGGACGTACCCATGGCAACCGGGGTATGCACCGATGTGGTGATCCGCGCCCTGCGCCTGCAAGGCCTGGATCTGCAGAAGGCGGTGCACGAGGACATGGCGGCGAATTTTTCCGCCTACCCGAAGCAGTGGGGGCTCAAGCGTCCGGATCGCAACATCGATCACCGCCGCGTGCCCAACCTGATGACCTGGTTCAAGCGCCAGGGCATGGCGCTAGAGATAGGTCGCCAGGCGGCCGACTATCGGGCGGGCGATATCGTCACCTGGGATCTGGGCCGCGGGCAGACCCATATCGGCATCGTTTCCGATCGCCTGTCCGCGGCGGGCGAGCCGCTGATCCTGCACAACATAGGCGCCGGTACCCGGGAGGAGGCCATCCTGTTCCGTTTTCCCATCGCAGGCCATTACCGCTTCACACCCAGTTAGGCTCTGTACGAAAAGTACCTGCGCTCGGTGATGCTTCGTTAAAAATCGGTTCGGACTGCTCATTTACAGCTCGTAAACTCCGCGTCCTCACCGATTTTTGCCTCGCCTGACCTTCGCTCGGAGACTTTTCGTACAGACCCCGGGCACAGAAACGACGAAGCCCCGCGCCTTGTGGGCTGCGGGGCTTCGGTTGGAACAGCTGTCAGGCGTGGTGGTAGCTGATCACGCTGTCCTGCTCCTTGAGCACCTTGCGCATTTCCGCCGGGATGTTGCCGGCCCTGACGGCCAGCTCCAGGCGGATGTCTTCGAGGCTCTGAGCGAAAGCGTTCGAATCGTTGATCTGCAGTTTCTGCAAGACCCGGCTGTAGGCGGTGGTGTCCGCTTCATCGATCAGGGAGAGAACGATGCTACCGTCCGGGCGAGGCCGACTGAAGGTGGCACGTAGTGGGGCGAATAGCTTCTCGACAAGCTGTCGATGACCATTTTCCATTGACGAACTCCAGTTTACGTAGGAACCCCTATGAGTGACTGAAAATCATTTAGTTCGACGATGGCTGCTTTTTCGCGCCCTTATGGTGATGGATTTCGCATTTATCTCGATGTTCAGCGACGCAATGCCTGGCGCGTACGCTCGATGACGCCCGGCAGGGTGTCCGCCCCGTACTGGCCGGGGTAGAGGCGCTGGCTGTGCTGGGCGACGCCGGTATGGTCCACCACGGTGAAGCTGAAGCTGCCCTTGCGCGTGGCCAGAATATGGCAAGCCAGCGGTGCGAAGGCGTTGGAGAGGGTATGGATAGCGGTCTGGATTTGTTGATTGGTATTCATGATCGGTGTTTCCTGATACTGCAGGCGCATGATCGCGCCATAAATAAAGGGCTCCGGTCGCGGGCTTATGCCAACGGGATTGGTTATCGGAGCGAGCTGCGCGCTTTTAAGTTCCACCTATATGGGCGGAACCAGCGGGCTGTCGAATACCTGGCGAGGCAGCCGGTGCCAGGCGAAGGCGGGCGAGAAAGCGCAGTTTACGGGCTGTAAATGAGCATTCCGATCGGACTGGTGTCCGCGCACGGCTTCAGCGCAGCAATGGCAACGCAGGTGGTTCTTCAACGGCTTGCTGGAGCGGGTCTGTACTTCGGAAGACTGGCAAGGTCAGCGCGTGAGCGGGACGGCCAGATCAGTCAGCGGAGGGGGTCTTGGCAGCGATGCGTGCATCGATTGGATGCCGATTGCCAGGAAACCATCGGGAAGGCCCAGGGGCCGGATGACTTGCAGCGTGGTACGAACGGTGCGGATCATACCCGGCTGTATAAAAAATAGCCAGCCCCGTTTTGATATTTTTGTGGCCGCCGATCGGCGTCGCACTGGCTGGTCGATTTGAGCTAGCATTAGCGCTCTTTTGCTTTCCTCTGGCGACGGTTTTCAATGAGTTATCAGGTTCTTGCACGCAAATGGCGCCCGCGTTCGTTTCGCGAGATGGTCGGGCAGACCCATGTGCTGAAGGCGCTGATCAACGCACTGGACAGTCAGCGCCTGCACCATGCCTATCTGTTCACCGGCACCCGCGGGGTGGGCAAGACCACCATCGCACGGATCATCGCCAAGTGCCTGAACTGCGAGACCGGCATCAGCTCGACACCCTGCGGTACCTGTTCGGTGTGCCGGGAGATCGACGAGGGTCGTTTCGTCGACCTGATCGAAGTCGACGCCGCCAGCCGCACCAAGGTCGAAGACACCCGCGAGCTGCTCGACAACGTGCAGTACTCGCCAAGCCGTGGGCGCTTCAAGGTCTACCTGATCGACGAAGTGCACATGCTCTCCACCAGCTCCTTCAACGCCTTGCTCAAGACGCTCGAGGAGCCGCCACCCCACGTCAAGTTCCTGCTCGCCACCACCGACCCGCAGAAGTTGCCGGTCACCGTGCTGTCGCGCTGCCTGCAGTTCTCCCTGAAGAACATGCCGCCGGAGCGGGTGGTCGAGCACCTGAGCCACGTACTGGGCGCCGAGAACATTCCGTTCGAGGATGACGCGCTGTGGCTGCTGGGCCGCGCCGCCGATGGTTCGATGCGCGACGCCATGAGCCTGACCGACCAGGCCATCGCCTTTGGCGAGGGCAAGGTGCTGGCGGCCGACGTGCGCTCCATGCTCGGCACCCTCGACCATGGCCAGGTGTATGGCGTACTGCACGCGCTGATCGAAGGCGACGCCCGTGGTGTGATCGATGCGGTACGCCAGCTCGCCGAGCAGGGCCCGGACTGGAGCGGCGTGCTGGCCGAAATGCTCAACGTGCTGCACCGCGTGGCCATCGCCCAGGCGCTGCCGGATGCGGTGGACAACGGCCAGGGCGACCGCGAGCGCGTGCTGGGCCTGGCCCAGGCGCTGCCCGCCGAAGACGTGCAGTTCTATTACCAGATGGGCCTGATCGGCCGCCGCGACCTGCCCCTGGCGCCGGATCCGCGCAGCGGTTTCGAGATGGTGCTGCTGCGCATGCTGGCGTTCCGGCCGGCCGGCGAGGGCGATGCCCCGAAGGTGGCGCTAAAGCCACTGGGGATCAGCCAGGCCAAGGCTGATCCCCAGGTAACCCCGGTGGCCGATGCAGCGCCCGCTGCATCGCCTGCCATTGCCAGCGTTGCGCCTGAGGCACCAGCCGCGCCCAGCCAGCCGGCCGCTGTCGAGCCGCCCGCTGCGCCGGCTGTCGTCGCTTCGGCGGTGACTGCACCCGTTGCGGCGGCACCAGCCGTCACGCCGCCCTGGGAAGAGATGCCAGCCCGAGCCGAGCCTGCCGCGCCGGTCAGCGAGGCGCCAGCAGCGGAGCCGGTTGCCGCAGCGCCAGCGCCGGTGCCGCAACCGCCGGCCGCCGCTGTCGAAGCGCAGCCGGAACCGGCGGCCGAGCTGCCCGTGCCCGAGTTGGCCGACGTGCCGGTGATCGACACCCGCGACCTGAACCCGCCCGACAGCGATGACGAGCCGCCACCCGGCGACTACGACTACGTGGCGATGGACGTCGACAACCTGGATTACGATTTCGCCGATGCGCTCGGCGGCGATCAGCCCCAGGCCGAGCCGGAACCGGAGCCGGCAGCGATGCCGGCCACCGGCCTGGCCGCCGAATGGCTGGAGATCTTCCCCAAGCTGGGTTTGAGCGGCATGACCGGCAGCATCGCCGCCAACTGCACGCTGATCGCCGCCGAAGGCGACAAGTGGCTCTTGCACCTGGACCCTGGCCACAGTGCATTGTTCAACGCCACCCAGCAGCGGCGCCTGAACGACGCCCTCAACGCCTACCATGGCCGGGAGATGCAGCTGAGCATCGAGCTGGTCAAGCCCGAGCAGGAAACCCCGGCCCAGGCTGCCGCCCGCAAGCGCGCCAATCGCCAGCGTGAAGCCGAGGCCGCGATCCAGAACGATCCGCTGGTGCAGCAAATGATTTCCCAGTTCGCCGCCTCCGTGCGTGCGGGCAGTATCGAACCCGTCGATAACGTCGTTAATCCCTGACTACCGAGGACAACATCATGATGAAAGGTGGCATGGCCGGCCTGATGAAGCAGGCGCAGCAGATGCAGGAAAAGATGCAGAAGATGCAGGAAGAGTTGGCCAACGCCGAGGTCACCGGCCAATCCGGTGCCGGTCTGGTCAGCGTGGTGATGACCGGTCGCCATGACGTCAAGCGCGTCAGCCTCGACGACAGCCTGATGCAGGAAGACAAGGAAATCCTCGAAGACCTGATCGCCGCGGCCGTCAACGACGCCGTGCGCAAGATCGAAGCCAACAGCCAGGACAAGATGTCCGGCATGACCGCCGGCATGCAGTTGCCGCCCGGCTTCAAGATGCCGTTCTGATTGGCACGTGCCGTCCAGCCGACGCACATGGCTGCGTTGCCGGCGGGCTCGGAATCCTCATGTGCACCAGCACACTGCGGTTCCTCGCTCGCCAGCGCCTTGCCCTGCACGCCGTCTGATCGCCACCGTATTTCCCTGGGCCAGAGGTAAGGCAGGTGGACCCCGTCGGTGATCGATGGGTGTCACCTGCGTGGTTCGGCCCTTGCTACGTCTGACCGTTACACCTTTTCGCTTCATCCTCTTCGAGCACTCGCCCCATGAGCTTCAGCCCCCTGATCCGCCAACTGATCGAATCGCTGCGCATCCTGCCCGGTGTCGGCCAGAAGACCGCCCAGCGCATGGCGCTGCAACTGCTCGAGCGCGACCGTAATGGTGCCCAGCGGCTGGCCCAGGCACTGAGCCAGGCGATGGAAGGCGTGGGTTACTGCAAGTCGTGCCGCAGCCTGAGCGAGAGCGAGCTTTGCCAGATTTGCGAGGACCCGCGCCGCGACGACAGCCTGCTCTGCGTGGTGGAAGGACCGATGGACGTGTATGCCGTGGAGCACACCGGCTTTCGCGGCCGCTACTTCGTGCTCAAGGGCCACCTGTCGCCCCTCGATGGCCTGGGGCCGGAGGCCATCGGCATTCCCGAACTGCTGGCGCGCATCGAGGCCGGGCAGTTCAGTGAAGTGATCCTGGCCACCAACCCGACGGTGGAGGGCGAGGCGACCGCCCACTACATCGCCCAGCTGCTGGCTGGCAAAGGCATGATCGCCTCGCGTATCGCCCACGGCATGCCGCTCGGCGGTGAGCTGGAGCTGGTCGATGGCGGCACCCTGGCCCACGCCCTGGCGGGGCGGCGGCCGATCAACCTCTGAGTGGCCGTCACTTGGGGGCGTGATGCCCAGCCAGCTGTCTCTGAGCTAGGAATAGCTATAATTTGTTTCTGAGAAGCATTACCATTCATGCGTTTTTCCTGCGCGGTGATGGTGTGCTCGATGTCCCTCGTCTCTTCCCAACAGTCCCTGCAGCAGCTGTACCTCGAGCACAGCAGCTGGCTGAACGGCTGGCTGCGCAAACGCATGGGCTGTGCGGACAATGCCGCGGATCTGGCCCAGGACACTTTCGTGCGCCTGCTGGCCAAGCATCGCGAGTTGCCGTCGCTGCGCGAGCCGCGGGCTTATCTCTCGACCATCGCCCATTCGCTGCTGGTCAATCACTGGCGCCGCCAGGCGATCGAGCGTGCCTACCTCGAGGCCCTGGCCCTGCAGCCGGAGCCCCATGCACCTTCGCCGGAAACCAGCGAGCTGATCATCGAAACCCTGCTGGCCATCGACGCCATGTTGCTGCGCCTGCCGGCCCGGGTACGCGAGGCGTTCCTGCTCTCGCAGCTCGAGGGCCTGACCTATGGGGCCATCGCCACGCGCCTGCAGGTGTCCGAACGGATGGTCAAGAAGTACATGGCCCAGGCCATGCTGCAATGCCTGTTGCTGGCCGAGGCCTGAGCCATGGCGCCTGATCACGTTCACCTGCAACAGGCCGCCGAGTGGTTCGCGGTGCTTGCCGATCCGCCAGTCGACGATCAGCAGCGCCAGGCCTGGCAGCAGTGGCTGGCGGCGCGCCCCGAGCATGCGGCGGCCTGGCAGCGGGTCGAGGCGATCAGCAGCCAGTTCGCCCGATTGCCGGCCGATACCCATCGCCGCGCTGCGGCCAGGGCCCTGCGCCATCCGGCGCGCAGCCGGCGCCAGGTGCTTGGGCTGTTCGCCGTGCTGGGCGGCGCAGGGTTGCTGGCCGCTGCCGGGCAGGGCCAGCCGTGGCGCGCGTGGCTGGCCAGCGAGCGCACTGGTATGGGGGAAATCCGCGAGCGGCGCCTGGCCGATGGCAGCCACCTCTGGCTGGGCAGCCGCACGGCGGTCGATATCGACTACAGCGCTTCGACGCGGTCGTTGCGGTTGCTGCAGGGCGAGGTGTTGATCGACACGGCAGCCGATCCGCGGCCCCTGCTGCTCGATACCCGCCACGGGCGGCTGCAGGCCCTGGGTACGCGTTTCGGCGTGCGCGAGGGCGATGGCTTCAGCCAGCTCAGCGTCTTCGCGGGGGCGGTACGTATCGAACCCTGGGCCGGGCATTCTGCCCAGGTGTTGCAGGCCGGCCATCAGGTGCGCTTCGGCAGTGACGCCATCTCGGCCAGCGAGCCGGTGGACCCGGCGCGTCAGGCCTGGAGTCGCGGCGTGTTGCTGGCCAATGACCGGCCCCTGGGCGATTTCATCGCGGAGCTGGCCGATTACCTGCCGGGTTATCTGGGCTGCGACCCGCGGGTGGCCGATCTGCGCCTGGTCGGTGCCTATCCGCTGGGCGACCCCGAGCGGATTCTCCAGGCCCTGGCCGGCAGCCTGCCGATCCGCGTCAACCGGCGTTTGCCCTGGTGGGTGACGATAGAACCACTGGCCGGCTGACGACCTGGCGTGCAAAAAATCTTGCGATGGTGGTTCCCCTTTTGCGATCTCGCTTGGCCTCAGTGCATCCGGCCCTTGCGCACCCTGCGCGGGCGTTGTCTCGAGGATTCCTGCATGTCGTCACCGCTCCGCTTCTCGCCCCTTGATCTGCGCCGCTCGATCCGCCTGGCCACCCTGGCCCTGGCGACCTGCTCACCGCTTCTCGTGCAGGCCCAGGCCATTGAGGTCGGTAGCCACCAGCAGGCAGCGCGCAGCTACCAGATTCCGGCGGGTTCGCTGTCGACGGCGCTGAGCCGTTTCGCGGCGGAGACGGGCGTGCTGCTGTCGGTGGATGGGCGGCTGACCGCCGGCAAACAGAGCCCCGGGCTGCAGGGCGAGGCCGGTGTCGACGAGGGCTTCGCGCGGCTGCTGCAGGGCAGCGGCCTGCAGGCCGTCGCCGATGGTCATGGCGGCTACTCGCTGCAGGCTGCCGCGCAGACGGGGACCGGCTCGCTGGAACTGGAAAGCACCGATGTGCGCGCCTTCGCCCTGGGCAACGCGCTGGGCAGCATGGACGGCTACAACGCCACCCACAGCAGCGTGTCGACCAAGACCAGCAAGGCGCTGGCGAAAACCGCGCAAAGCGTGTCGGTGGTCACCCGCGAGCAGATCGAGCGCCAGGGCGCGTTGAGCGCCGCCGATGCCATGCGCTACAGCCCGGGCGTGCTGACCAACCCCTACGGCAACACCCACCGCTACGACTATCTGGCGATTCGTGGCATCAACGACGGCTCGGTGGACAACATCACCATCGACGGCCTGAAGTCCATGGGCGATCCCGGCTCCTACAGCAGCCTGCAGATCGACCCGTACTTCATCGAGCGCATCGACATTCTCAAAGGGCCGTCTTCGGTGCTCTACGGTCGCAGCAACCCCGGCGGCCTGGCGGCCATCAGCACCAAGCGACCGGAATTCACCCAGTCCGGCCGGGTGGACCTGTCCTATGGCAACAATGCCCGCAAGTCCCTGGGCTTCGATGTCACCGGCCCTTTGAACGAGAACATCGCCTACCGCGTCGTCGGTCTGGCCAAGGATGCCGATTCCCAGGCCGATCACGTCACCGAGACCCGCTATGCGCTCATGCCCAGCCTGGCGCTGAACCTCAGTGACGACACCTTCATGACGCTCTACGCCTACCTGCAGGATGATCCCAACGGCGGCTATCACGGCAGCCTGCCGGCCTCCGGCACCGTGCACAAGCGCGATGGCCGGCGCCTTTCGAGCGGCTTTTTCGAGGGCGACCCGGGCGTGGAAGAGTTCACCCGCACCCAGCAGATGGCCGGTTACGAGGTCGAGCACCGCTTCAACGACACCTGGAGTGCGCGGCAGAACTTCCGCTACGTGGATGCCCGGGTGTCGAACAGCCAGGTCTGGGCCTCCGGCTACCTGAGCGACACCAGCAACGAGCTGTACCGCGGCTACAGCGGTGGCCAGGAGCGTTTGCACGCCTGGATCGTCGACAACATGCTGCAGGCCGACTTCGCCACCGGCGCGGCCCAGCACACCCTGGTACTGGGCCTGGACTATCAGTATTCGAAGAACAAGATCGCCGACCAGCGTGACAACTCGATCCTGCAGCCGCCCGGCTCGGTTACCCCGATCGACGTGTTCGATCCGGTCTACGACAACAATCCCCTGACCTCCATCACCCCGGTGACCGACGCCCTGCGCCGGCAGAAACAGACCGGCCTGTACCTGCAGGACCTGGTCGAGATCGACAACTGGAACCTGTCCTTCGGCCTGCGTCAGGACTGGTACGACGTGTCCATCGATGACGAGATCAGTGGCAAGGACGACAATCAGGGCGAGAAACTCAGCGGCCATGTCGGCGTTCTCTATGCGTTCGACAATGGCGTGTCGCCCTATGTCAGCTACTCGACCTCGTTCAACCCGACCTCCAACTATTCCAGCGGTGCGCAGATCCTCGACCCGACCACCGGCGAGCAATGGGAAGCCGGCCTCAAGTTCCAGCCGCCGGGCACCGACGACCTCTACACCCTGTCGTTCTTCAACCTGGAGATGGAGAACCTGTTCGCCAAGGAAAACAGCCTGGTCACCGACAGCTTCTACAAGGGCGTCGGCGGCATTCGTTCCCGCGGCGTCGAGCTGGAGGCGCGTTTCAAGCCCGTCGACAACCTGCAGCTGATCGCCAGCTACACCTACGCCGACGTGTCGTACAGCAAGACCTACTTCGTCAACGCCGGCAGCGCCGTGGTCGACGCCAAGGGCAATACCCCGCCGCAGACGCCCGAGCGCATGGCCAGCCTGTGGGCCGACTACCGCTTCAGTGACGGCCCGCTGGCCGGCCTGAGTATCGGCGCCGGTGCGCGCTATGTCGGGCAGAGCGAGGGCAGTGAGCTGAACGACTTCGATGTGCCGTCCTACACCCTGTTCGATGCGTCGGTGGGTTATGACCTGAGCCAGGTCGGCCTGAACGGCACCTCGCTCAGGCTGACCGCCAACAACCTCACCGACGAGTACTACGTGGCATCCTGCTATTCGGCGGTTGCGTGTTATCTGGGCGAGGAGCGGACGGTGACGGCGACCCTGACTCAGCGTTTCTGAGACGCTGCGCCATCGTTGAGTTCGCAAAGTGGCGAAAGCGGGCGTAAGGCGCCCCACCTGTGGGAGCGGGCCATGCCCGCGATTTTTCGCGCGCATGGCGCGCTCCCACAGTGGATCAGCGAACGGCCGCTATCGCTTTCCAGCGCTCAGCCCGCGTTGCGTAGCCGCAGCATATCGCGCAGCGGCGGGGCGCCGAACAGGCGGCTGTACTCGCGGCTGAATTGCGAGGGGCTCTCGTAGCCGACGCGGAAGCTTGCCGAGGCCGCTTCCAGGCCTTCGCTGAACATCAGCCTGCGCGCTTCCTGCAGGCGCAGCTGCTTCTGGTACTGCAGCGGGCTCAGGGCGGTGACGGCCTTGAAGCGGTGGTGCAGGGTCGAGGCGCTGAGGTTGACCTCGCGGGCCAGCTCCTCGATGCGCAGGGGCTTGTCGTAATGCCGGTTGATCCATTCGATGGCGCGGGCGATACGGTGGCTCTGGCTGTCGGCCATGACGATCTCGCGCAGGCGCTGGCCCTGGGGGCTGCGCAGCAGCCGATAGAAGATCTCGCGCAGGGCGAGCGGCGCCAGCATGGCGGCGTCGCGCGGGGCGTCGAGCAGGCGCAGCAGGCGAATCACCGCGTCAAGCATGGAGGCGTCCAGGCGGTCGACGAACAGCGCGCGCTTGGTGCCGGGCGCCGGCAGGCCGATCGGGCCGGCGGCGGAGAGCAGTTCGCTGATCAGCGCCGGGTCGATATCCAGGCGCACGCTCAGGTACGGCTGCTCCGGGGTGGCTTCGATCACCTGGCCGGTCACCGGCAAGGTCACCGAAGCCACCAGGTAGTTGAGCGGGTCGTAGTAATACTGCTCGGCGCCCAGGCGAACCTCCTTGCGGCCCTGGGCAATGATGCACAGGCACGGCCGATAGAGCGTCGGCATCGGTAGGCTGGGCGCCGTGGTGTAGGCCAACCCCAGGCCGTCGATCAAGGTCTCGTGCATGCCCTCGGCCGGGGTGTGCTGCTGAATCAGGTGGGCCAGTTCGCGTTGGCGAAGGGCCAGGTCATCAGGCTGGTCGGGTTGCATCGTCTACTCACTCGCGAATTTGTGCGAAGCCTATCCGGGAATTGCCCAGACGTCCTGCGCGGCCAGCGATCTTCGGAGTATTGGGCAAGCGTTGCACAGCATTAGGCAATCGTCCGCGCTGTATGCCCCGTAATGGGCGGGCGGAGGCTGAGCTCGAGCGCAGATCTGCACGATCAGGCAAGAATGTTCCAGTATCCGGCTAACGCAGAAATGTATCCGGCTCCTACTCTGGATCCATCGCGGCGGGTACGCCGCCCTGACCAGAGGATCGCACCATGAACAACATCCAAGAAAAAGTCGTCCTGATCACCGGCGCCAGCAGCGGCATCGGCGAAGGCTGCGCCCGCTTGCTGGCCGAGCAGGGCGCGCGGGTGGTACTCGGCGCCCGTCGAGTCGAACGCCTCGAGCAACTGGTGGCGGATATCCGCGCTGCCGGCGGCCAGGCCATCGCCCGTCGTCTCGACGTGACCGACGCCGCCGATGTGCAGGCCTTCGCGGATGCCGCCGTGGCCGAGTATGGGCGCATCGATGTGCTGCTCAACAATGCCGGTGTGATGCCGCTGTCGATGATCGAAGCACTCAAGCTGGACGAGTGGAACCGCATGATCGACGTCAACATCCGTGGCGTGCTGCACGGCATCGCTGCGGCCTTGCCGGTCATGCAGGCCCAGCGCAGCGGGCAGATCATCAACGTGGCGTCGATCGGTGCCTACCGGGTGTCACCGACCGCAGCGGTGTATTGCGCCACCAAGTACGCGGTACGGGCGATCAGCGATGGCCTGCGCCAGGAAGTCGGCGGCGATATTCGCGTCACCCTGGTATCGCCTGGCGTGGTGGAATCCGAACTGGCCGACAGCATCTCCGACGAGGGTGCCCGCGACGCCATGCGCGAATTCCGCAAGGTGGCCATCAGCCCGTCGGCCATCGCCCGTGCCGTGGCCTATGCCATCGAGCAACCGGCCGACGTCGACGTCAGCGAACTGGTGGTGCGCCCGACCGCGAGCATCCACTGACAGGGCCGATGCCACGGTGGATCTGCCGTGGCATCGCCGACTAGATCGAGGGAGAAAAACATGACCCTGCAGACCCACATCACCGTGCTCGAAGCCGCTCCAGGTCGTTGTGAGGAACTGGGTGGCTACCTGCGTGACCTGCTGGAGCCAACGCGGCGCCTGGAAGGTTGCCTGGCGTTCGAACTACAACGTGATCGGCAGCGCTGGCAGTTGCACAGCCGCTGGCGCAGCAGCCGCGATCTGGAGCGCTATTTCGCCCAGCCACTATTGCAGGAGGTGCTCGCCAGTGCCTGGCGCAGTGGCGCCATACAGCAACTGCAAAGCCGCGCCGCCTGACGCCGCAGCAACGCAAACGCCCCGGTATCGACCGGGGCGTTTGCGTTGCTGCGGCGGGCGTTTACTCGACCAGGGTCAGGGTCACGTCGATATTGCCTTGGGTCGCGTTCGAGTAAGGGCAGACGATATGCGCCTTGTCGATCAGTGCCTTGGCTTCTTCACGGTCCAGGCCCGGCAGGGTGATCTTCAGTTCCACCTCGATGGCGAAACCGGTGGGCACCGCACCGATGCCGACGATGCCTTCGATCCAGCTATCCGGCGACACCTTGTGCTTGTCACGGGCGGCGACGAACTTGATCGCGCCCAGGAAGCAGGCCGAGTAGCCGGCAGCGAACAGCTGCTCGGGGTTGGTGCCCTGGCCGCCAGCGCCGCCCAGCTCCTTGGGCGTGGTCAGCGCGACATCCAGCACGCCGTCGGAGGAAATGGCACGGCCTTCACGGCCCCCAGTGGCTTCGGCGTAGGCGCGGTAGGCAACGGTTTCGATCGACATGGTGAAATCCTCGTATTTTGTTTGTGCGATGTTTGTTAGTGCGCAACTTAACTGTTCGGGGTGAACTCTAGTCGTGATTTATTTAGTGCGCAAGGTATTTTTCGAGGAAAATCGCAAGCGGGCGAGACCGGCATCCTCGAGTGAGGCTCAGTGTAGACCCGGATGGTTAGCTGTCGATTGCACGCACGTGCTCAGAGGCTGTCCTGCAACTGCTTGCGCAGGGCGGTCAGCTGGGCGGTGAGCTTGGCCAGGCGCTCGGCCGTCTGGGCGCTGGCATCGAGAATGCAGCCGGGGATCTGCCGGGCTTCGGCGTGCAGGGCGCGGCCTTTGTCGGTGAGGTGCAGGTGCACCACGCGCTCGTCGCTGCTGCTGCGCTTGCGGTCGATCAACCCCTCGGCTTCCAGGCGCTTGAGCAGCGGCGTCAGCGAGCCGGGGTCGGTGAGCAGGCGCGCACTGATCTCGCTCACGGTAATGCCGTCGCCTTCCCACAATACCAGCATCGCCAGGTACTGCGGATAGGTCAGGCCGAGCTTCTTGAGCAGCGGCTTGTAGACCTTGGTCATCATCAGCGAGGTCGAATGCAGGGCGAAGCACACCTGGTTGTCGAGCAGCAGATCGGCGCAGGTGTCGTCGGTGGTCATGGAGGCTCCGGGATGAGGGCGGGCGAGGGCGCAATTTAGCGCGCCAATCCGGTCGATGCCAGCCAAAGCGGCAGAGCAGGGCGCCGGTGAGTGGCCTGCAATGGGCGCCGATCACCTCGCCGGCACCCATCTGGCATACAATGCGACGCCGCCTGTGATGGTTACGCGGCATCGATCAGTCATCAGGGGGGAAGACATGAAGAGCTTGATGGCGGGGTTCGCCGCGCTGTTGCTATTGGTCGGCTGCAGTGCGCCCGGCAAGCCGCCGGCGCTGCAGGCGCCGGTGACCGGCAAGAGCAACCCGACCCGGGTGCAGGTCACACCGAGTGATGCCGATATCGAGGCGGCCAAAGCCAGCCTGTTCACTGCCATCGATTCCGGTGGGGTCGAATTCGACACCCTGTTCGGCACGGCGGCCAACGCGGCCGGCGAAGACCCGGCGGTGTGCGGTTTCGCCAAGCGCGATGATCAGGACGGCGCTTTGTATTTCGCCTACTACAACGGCGAGTTGCTGCTCTGGGACGAAGCCGCGCCCCATGGCACCAGCACCGAGAACCAGTTCCTGGCGATGATCTGCTCCTACCGCTAGACGCAGACGGTAGGCACGGCACTTTTGTGGCAGGGGGGCGGGCGGCGATCCGCTTTTGCCTCGATCGTGCCTGGCCAGGCGTAAAGAGCTCGCGGCCAAAGCCCCTCCCACCCGGTTCTCGAGCGGTTGAATCCGCCCAGCTGAGCCGCCGGATCTTAGTCCAGCAGGCGCCGTGGCGGTGGTAGGCGCTTGAGCGTGGCGGCCTTGCCACGGGCGGCCATGCGCCGTTTCGCCGGGCAGATGCCGGTCACGCCGCGGAAGATGCCCAGCGCACCGGCGGCGATGTCGGTCAGGCCGAACACGCCGCCAATGGCCAGCCCCTTGCGAATCAGCAGTGCGCCACCGGCGATGGAAATCACCCGTTCCAGGGGCGCCAGGTTGGCGGAACTGTCGTTGCTGTCGTGTGCGGGCATGGAAACTCCCATCAAGAGGCTTTCTTCAGGGCGCTGAGCAGCTCGGCCTTGCGCATCGTCGAGCGCCCGCTGATCTGGCGGGCACGCGCCAGGCGCAGCAACTCCTGCTTGCTCTGCTCGTCCAGTGGGCGGTTGGGATGGGTCTCACCGCGGCGGCTGGCCGCTGCCTGACGGGCAGAATCCTGGCGGGCGCTGCTCTTCTGTTTGGCGCTGGTCTGCCGCCCCGAGCCGCCGGCACGTTCGCCGCCCCCGGACTGTTTGTTGACGGTCGCCCAGGCCCGGGCACGGGCCTCGTCTTGCGCGATGCCGCGGTCCTCGTAGCTGGATTCGATGGCCGCTGCCTTGCGCTTCTGGGCTGCGGTGTACTTGTCTTTGCTTCCACGTGGCATGTCGGTCTCCTGGTCAGCAATGGCATGGGTCGATACCCATGGGGCAGGGCGCCACGGCGTCGAGTTCAGAGGGCTGGATGAGTGGTCGTCGGCAATTCGGCAGACGCATTGAACTCTGTCGCCGGTGCCGGACTCATTGCTAAGTGCCCGTGGCAGGGGCGCCAAGCTCTGGCATGCGTCCCCCGGCCACCTAACCTCATTCAAGGAGATCAATGATGAAACGCGATTGGGAACTGATCCGTGAACTGCTGCTGCAGATCGAAGCACTGGAAACCGGACACCACTTCTACCCGCAGCAGGTCGGCGAGCACAGCGCCGAATCGGTCAGCTACCATATTCATCTGATGTGCCAGGCCAACCTGATCGAGTGCTCCCAGCACCATCCCTGGAATGGCGCGCCGGTTTCCATCGCCAACGGCCTGACCCTGACCGGTCACGACCTGCTCGACGGCATTCGCGAGGAGGCGCTGTGGGAAGCCAAGAAGGCCTATCTGCAGGCTCGTGCCGGTGGCATCACCTATGAAGGGCTGAAGAACGCGCCGACCGCCGACTCCATGCTGTTCGCCAGTCGCGGTAGCGAAGAGGGTCATAACGGCCACGTCTACAACTGATTCAGGGAGCGAACCTGCAATGGCCGAGGAAGCAGTGAAAGCAACAGACAACGTCGATACTTTCAAACAACTGATCCTGGCCAAGCTCAGGTATTCGGTGGGCAAGGACCCGGGCAACGCCTTTGCCCACGACTGGTTCGAGGCGGTCGCCCTGGCGGCTCGCGACCACCTGATCGACCACTGGGAAGACGCCTCCCTGCAGGTCGATCGCCAGGAACAGAAACGCGTCTACTACCTTTCGCTGGAGTTCCTGATCGGCCGCCTGCTGGTCGACAACCTCAGCAACCTCGGCCTGCTGGACACCGCCCGCGAAGCGCTGGCGCAGCTGGACGTGGATTTCGAGCAGATTCGCAACCTGGAGCCCGATGCCGCCCTCGGCAACGGTGGCCTGGGCCGCCTGGCTGCCTGCTTCATGGAAAGCATGGCGACCCTCAACATCGCCGCCCACGGCTACGGCATTCGCTACGAGCACGGCCTGTTCCGCCAGGTGGTGGTCGACGGCTGGCAGCAGGAGCACACCGAGACCTGGCTGGATTTCGGGAATCCCTGGGAGTTCGAGCGCCCGGAGGTGAGCTACAGCGTCGGCTTCGGCGGCAGCGTGGTGAACCTGGCCGATTCGGCCGAGGTGTCCCGTCACGAATGGCACCCCAACGAACAGGTGCGCGCCATCGCCTATGACACCCCGGTGGTCGGCTGGCGTCATTCCAGCGTCAACACCCTGCGCCTGTGGCGTGCCCGCGCCGAGGAAGACCTGCAGCTGGAGCGCTTCAATGCCGGTGACCACTTCGGCGCCGTGGCTGACGTGGTCAAGGCCGAGAGCATTTCCCGGGTGCTCTACCCGGCGGACAGCACCGAAGCCGGCCAGGAACTGCGCCTGCGCCAGGAGTTCTTCTTCGTTTCGGCGTCGCTGCAGGACCTGATCGCCCGGCACCTGGAGCTGAATCTCGACATTCATTCGCTGCCCGACCGCGTCGCCATCCAGCTCAACGACACCCACCCGGCGATCGCCGTGGCCGAGCTGATGCGCCTGCTGGTCGACGTGTACCGCCTGGAATGGTTCGAAGCCTGGAAACTGACCACCGCGACCCTGTCCTATACCAACCACACCCTGCTGCCCGAGGCCCTGGAGTCCTGGCCGGTGTCGTTGATGGAACGCCTGCTGCCACGGCACATGCAGATCATCTACCTGATCAACGCCTACCACATCGATTCGCTGCGCGCCAAGGACATCCACGACTTCGACCTGCTGCGCTCCATTTCGCTGATCGACGAGGACAATGGCCGCCGCGTGCGCATGGGCAACCTGGCCTTCCTCGGCTCGCACAGCATCAACGGCGTCTCGGCGCTGCATACCAACCTGATGCGCAAGAGCGTGTTCAGCGACTTCCATCGCCTGTACCCGGAGCGCATCAACAACAAGACCAACGGCGTGACCTTTCGCCGCTGGCTGTACCAGTCCAATCCGCAACTGACCGAGCTGCTGGTCGGCGCCCTGGGCGAGGGCGTGCTCGACACGCCGGAGACCACCCTGCGCTCGCTCGAGCCGTTCGCCGCCAAATCGTCGTTCCGCAAGCAGTTCGCTGCCCAGCGCCAGCACGCCAAGCGCGCCCTGGCCGAGCTGGTGCGCGAGCGCATGGGCATCAGCCTGGATACCCAAGCGATCTTCGACGTGCAGGTCAAGCGCATCCACGAATACAAGCGTCAGTTGCTCAACCTGCTGCACACCGTGGCGCTGTACCAGGCGATGCGCAACGACCCGGCCACCGACTGGGCACCGCGGGTGAAGATCTTCGCCGGCAAGGCCGCGGCCAGCTATCACCAGGCCAAGCTGATCATCAAGCTGGCCAACGACATCAGCCGCACCGTCAACGCCGACCCGACCCTGCGCGGGCTGCTCAAGGTGGTGTTCATCCCCAACTACAACGTCAGCCTGGCCGAGGTGATCATCCCGGCGGCGGATCTCTCCGAGCAGATCTCCACCGCCGGGCTGGAAGCCTCCGGCACCAGCAACATGAAGTTCGCCCTCAACGGCGCGCTGACCATCGGCACCCTGGATGGCGCCAACGTGGAGATGTCCGAGCAGATCGGCCGCGAGAACATGTTCATCTTCGGCATGACCGCCCAGCAGGTCGCCGCGCGCTCGCGCCGTGACCTGAACATGAGCGCCGAGGTGGCCGCCTCCGAGCGGCTGGCGGGGGCCCTGGAGGCGATTCGCTCCGGGGTGTTCTCGCCGGACGACCCGGGCCGCTACACGGGCCTGATCGATGGCCTGCTGGCCCATGATCGCTTCCTGGTCTGTGCGGACTTCCAGGCCTACTGGGAGGCGCAGCGCAAGGTCGACATCCTCTGGCGCACGCCGGACCGCTGGTGGCAGGCGGCGGTGCTCAACACCGCCCGTACCGGCTGGTTTTCCTCGGACCGCACCATTCGCGAGTACGCCAAGGAGATCTGGAACGTGGGCGGCCTCGACGGCTGACCGATAGGCAACGAGCAGAGCCCGGCATGCCTCGCGCATGCCGGGCTTTTTGCTTTGCGCCACCAGGTTGCCTGCCGTCCGTCCTGTTGCCGGGCACCGCTTCGCTAAATAACCCGAACGTCCCTCCGCTTGCGGCCTCACATTCCTGAGGCGTCCACACGTCCAAGCCGCGCCTGCCTGAGCGCGGCGGACGCTGTTGCCCCCGATCAGTCGATCTGGCGGGCGATACCACTGCGAGGAGATGACTGATGGAATCCAGAGACAAGGGCCGTACCAGCGAATTGGCGGGAACCGACACCGTGGACCGCGGCAACAGCAACAAGAAGCTCGAGCAGCTCGAACGCTTTCGTGAAGACGCCACCGGCCAGGCGCTGACCACCGACCACGGCACCCGTATCGCCGACAACCAGAACAGCCTGCGTGCCGGCGAGCGCGGCCCGTCGCTGCTCGAGGACTTCCTGCTGCGCGAGAAGCTCACCCACTTCGACCACGAGCGCATCCCCGAGCGCGTGGTGCATGCCCGCGGCGCGGCGGCCCATGGCTACTTCCAGGTCTATGAAGACCTGAGCGAGCTGACCAAGGCGGATTTCCTCACCGACCCGAGCAAGCAGACCCCGGTATTCGTGCGCTTCTCCACCGTGCAGGGCCCGCGCGGCTCGGCCGACACCGTGCGCGACGTACGCGGCTTCGCCACCAAGTTCTATACCGACGAGGGCAACTTCGACCTGATCGGCAACAACATGCCGGTGTTCTTCATCCAGGACGCCATCAAGTTTCCGGACTTCGTGCACGCCGTGAAGCCCGAGCCGCACAACGAGATTCCCACCGGCGCCTCGGCCCACGACACCTTCTGGGACTTCGTGTCGCTGACCCCGGAGTCGGCCCACATGGTGCTGTGGACCATGTCCGACCGCGCCATCCCCGTAGGCTTTCGCGGCATGCAGGGATTCGGCGTACACACCTACCGGCTGGTCAACGCCGAAGGCCGCGCGCACTTCGTCAAGTTCCACTGGCGCCCCGTGGCCGGGGTGTTCTCGCTGGTCTGGGACGAGGCGCAGAAGCTCGCCGGCAAGGACCCGGACTTCCATCGCCGCACCCTGTGGGACGACATCGAGAACGGTGACCCGCTGGAATGGGAACTAGGCCTGCAGGTGATCCCCGAGGAAGACGAGCACAAATTCGACTTCGACCTGCTCGACGCCACCAAACTGGTGCCCGAAGAGCAGGTGCCGGTGCGCGTGGTCGGCAAGCTGGTGCTGAACCGCAACCCGGACAACTTCTTCGCCGAGACCGAGCAGGTGGCCTTCCAGATGGCCAACATCGTGCCGGGCATCGACTTTACCAATGACCCGCTGCTGCAGGGCCGGCTGTTCTCCTACACCGACACCCAACTGCTGCGCCTCGGTGGGCCGAACTTCAACGAGATCCCGATCAACCGTCCGGTGTGCCCGTTCCACAACAACAACCGTGACTCCTTCCACCGCCAGACCATCAACAAGGGCCGTGCCTCCTACGAGCCGAACTCCATCGATGGCGGCTGGCCGAAGGAAACCCCCGAGGCACCGAAGGGCGGCGGCTACGTCAGCTACCCCGAAGAGGTCTCCGGGCCGAAGATCCGCAAGCGCGCCGAGTCGTTCGGCGATCATTTCTCCCAGGCGCGGCTGTTCTTCAACAGCATGAGCGACGCCGAGAAAGCGCATATCGTGGCGGCCTACAGCTTCGAGCTGGGCAAGGTCGAACGCATGCATATCCGCAAGCGCCAGGTGCATGAGATCCTCGCCAACATCGACCTGGACCTGGCCAGGCAGGTAGCGGCCAATATCGGTGTCGACGCACCGAGCGGGCCGACCGTGCAGGTGCCGGAGATTTCGCTGAAGGAGTCGCCGGCGCTGAGCCAGATGAACCTGCTGCCGGGCAACATCAAGTCGCGCAAGGTGGCGATCCTGATCGGCGAGGGCGTCAAGCAGGCCGATATCGATGCGCTCACTGCCGAGCTGGACAAGCAGGGCGCGCAGTTCAAGTTGCTCGCGCCAAGCGCCGCGCCGGTGAACAGTGATGCCGGTAAGCAACTGGTGCCCAATGACTCCATGCAGGGCCTGCCGTCGGTGGCCTTCGACGCGGTGTGGGTGCCGGGTGGCGCGAGCTTCGCCAAGGCCCTGGAAGGCGATGGCGTGGCGCTGCATTACCTGCTCGAAGCCTACAAGCACCTCAAGGCCATCGCCCTGTGCGGCGAGTCGGCCGATCTGCTCAAGCTGCTGCGTCTCCAGGAGGATGAAGGCTTGCTCACCGGGCAGGCGGGTAGTGGGTTGGTACAGCCGTTCACCGCGGCCATCGCCAAGCACCGCGTGTGGGCCCGCGAGCCGCTGACCAAGGCGATTCCAGCCTGACGTGAAAAAGCCCCTGTACCGCGAGGTGCAGGGGCTTTCAGCTGGGTGTCAGAAGCTTTTCACAATCGTTCGGCCGATTTCAGCGCTTTGCCTGCAAATTGGCGGGAGCGGACATTTGTAGGGTGGACGACGCTTCATCCGTCCACCGCTTCGTGATCGCAACGGTGGATGAAAAGAGCGTCATCCACCCTACGTGGCTAGTCCATGCCCGTGATTTTTCGCGGGCATGGCCCGCTCCCACACTGGATCAGTGACGGCCGCTTCTGCCTTATAGCTGCCTCTTCAACGTTGCCTAAAAATCGTCAACTGATTCTTAGCTCATCAGCACATGCGCATGCTGCTGGCAGGTACGCTGGGCACGGGCGCGCAATTTGGCGCGGCGCGGTGCATGCTGGCGACGCCATACCGGATCGCTCGGCGAGGCGGGCAGGGCGGGGAATTCTTCGGCCAGCTGGGCTTCGAGCTGGTAACGGTTGAGCAGGCGCAGCATGCCCCAGAGCATGGCCGCCGATACCAGTAACCAGCCGGAAATCATCAACAGGATATAGCTTTCAGGACTCATGGGGCCTCCTCGGCCTGCGGGCGAGAGTCGACGTGCAAACGCTGTTTGACGCTCGTCCCCTGCAGGCATTGGTCTATCACGCTGCAGGCATAGTGTTGCAGCGTCATGAATGCATTTGGCTCTGTGCCGGGCGCTTCGACGAGCGTCCACGCCAGCGGCGACTTGTGCAGGCTGTGCTGCAGGTGTTCGAGCTTGTCGGCCGGCAGGCCGTCGTCGCGATCCAGCCAGCCGTGTTCGCCGATCAGCAGCAGGCGCTCCACGCCCGCCGTGGGCAATCCCTCGAGCAGGGCGATGATCGCGTCGTAGGTGCGTTCGAATCCCTCGATGCGCAGCTGTCGGCTATTCAACACGACGATCACCGCGTCCATGCCGGCGACGCTGCGTGCCACGCTGTCGGCCTGCAGCGGCGTACCGCTCTTGGCCGCGAGGCCTGGGCGCGCGGCGATGTCGCTCGGGTCATCGACGATCACCACCACCTGCAGGCCGCGCTCCAGCAGCACGTCCTGCAGGGCATCGGTGACCCGGTCCGGCGCACCGTAGAGGGCGATTTTGTCGATGGGGCGTAGGTCGCTCATGATCGGGCTCAGGTCTGCCGTTGTTGACCGGGTTCCTGCTCGTTCGAATCACCCAGAGGCTTGACCTCGATATCGGTAATCTCACTGGGCAGTTCGCTGCTGTGCAGCGATTCGATGTGATAACGAGCCTGCTCGGGCGTCAGCACCGAGGCACCGGCCTGCACCTCGGTGGATTTCTTCTGCTTGCCAAGCCTGTAGCTGACGAGAAAGTAGTGATTTCTGGACATCCGAACCTCTTTTCGTCGTGCGCTTGTGGCGCGGGGCGGCGTGCTCGCCTGTCATGACAGCTGACTGGCCGGCGTTGCACGGCGTTCAGGTTTTTCGCCCAGCGGTACGCCGTCAAAAAAGCCAAACCTCTACCTGCTTATGGGGTCGATTACAGCAGCGCGGCGGGAGCGCTGCGCTTACTTCCTGATCGAGCAGGCTGGAGCAATCGACTTGAGTTTCTGGGACGCGGTATTGGCCACCCTGGCCAACGAATTTTCCGATCTGAGTACCCCCGAGCAGTTCACCCAGGTCACCTTGCGCCTGCTGCTGGCGGCGCTGCTGGGCGGTCTGCTGGGGCTCGAGCGCGAGACCAGCGGCAAGGCCGCTGGCGTGCGCACCCATATGCTGGTGGCCATCGGCTCGGCGATGTTCGTGCTGGTGCCGGCGCAGATGGGCGCCGAGCACGACGCCATGAGCCGGGTCATCCAGGGGCTGGTGGCCGGTATCGGCTTCCTGTGCGCGGGCACCATCATCAAGGGCGATTCGATGACCGAAGTGAAGGGCCTGACCACCGCCGCGGGTATCTGGTTGACCGCCGCCATCGGCATCACCATCGGCATGGGACGCGAAGCCACCGCGGTGCTGGCCACGCTGATGGCGCTGTTCATCTTCAATACCGTGCCGCACCTGATCGCCTGGCTGGAGAAGCGTGCGCGCTGAAGATGGGAACGTCTTCGCCCCCGTCACGCTCTCATGCACTACCTGGTGGATGAGGGGAGCCCCGTATGTTCCGCGATTTCAAGGGATGCATCGCCTGGACGGACGCCATGAAGGATGGCCAGCACTACGTTGGCCTGATCGAGTACCAGCCCAAATGCGCTGGCGCTGCCGTGCAGCTGCTCTGGGTGCCGGCCCTGGGCTCGGTGTGCGAGAGCGAGGCGGAAACCGCCGCCGACAACATGCTGCGCCAGATCCGTGACATCACCATCGACGGCGACGTGATCTACCGCGACGGCGTCGCCCTGTAGAGACCCCTCCTGCGGCGCGATCCCGCGTCGCCGCCGGGCCCTCCGGCGGATCACTGAAACTTTTGTTTTCGCCGCCCAGTCACCCGTACAGATTCAATCAACGGGAGATTCGCCACATGGCGCGTGCAATCTGGAAAGGGGCGATCAGTTTCGGGCTGGTCCACATTCCCGTGTCGCTGGTCTCGGCGACCGAATCCAAGGGCATCGATTTCGACTGGCTGGATGCACGCAGCATGGAGCCGGTGGGCTACAAGCGCGTCAACAAGGCCACCGGCAAGGAAGTCGACAAGGAGCACATCGCCAAGGGCGTGCAGGTGGAAAAGGGCCGCTACGTGATCATCAGCGAGGACGAGATCCGCGCCGCCCATCCGGAGTCGACCCAGACCATCGATATCTTCGGCTTTCTCGACGCCAAGGACATTCCCCTACAGAACATCGAGCGTCCTTACTACCTGGCGCCGGACAAGCGCGGCGAAAAGGTCTATGCCCTGCTGCAGCAGACCCTCAAGGATTCCGGCAAGGTGGCGCTCGCCAATGTGGTGCTGCACGTCAAGCAGCACCTGGCGGCGGTGATGGTCGACGGCGATGCGCTGCTGCTGGTGATGCTGCGCTGGCCAGATGAGGTGCGCGGCCTGGACACCCTGGAGCTGAGTAGCGCGGTAACCGGCGCCAAGCTCAGCAAGGGCGAACGCGACATGGCCAAGCGCCTGGTGCGCGACATGACCGTGGAGTGGACGCCTGACGAGTATCAGGACACCTTCCGCGACGAGATCATGAAACTGGTCGAGAAGAAGGCCAAGGCCGGCAAGATCGAAGACGTGGAAGGCGGCGAGCGCAAGCCGGCGAGCAAGAGCGCCGACGTCATCGATCTTACCGACCTGCTCAAGCGCAGCCTGGAAGGCAATTCCGGCAAGCCTGCGCGCAAGCGCTCGTCCAAGTGAGGTGAGCGGCCGTGAGCGACTACAACCGCAAGCGCAATTTCGAGTCCACCAGCGAACCCCGCGAGTCCGGCCGGCGCAGCCGCGCCAAGGCCGGGGCATTGACCTTCGTGGTGCAGAAGCATGATGCGCGGCACCTGCATTACGATTTTCGCCTGGAGCTGGAGGGCACCCTGAAAAGCTGGGCCGTTCCCAAGGGGCCGAGCCTCGATCCGAGCCAGAAACGCCTGGCCGTGCACGTCGAGGATCACCCGCTGGCCTACGCCAGCTTCGAGGGCAGCATCGCCGAGGGCAACTACGGGGCCGGTGACGTGATCGTCTGGGATCAGGGTATCTGGCAGCCCGAGGGTGACCCCGTGGCGGCCTATGCGGCCGGCAAGCTCAAGTTCACCCTGATTGGCGAGAAACTCAGCGGTGCCTGGACGCTGGTGCGCACGCGCCTGAAGGGCAGCGGCGACAAGCAGCAATGGCTGTTGATCAAGGAGCAGGACGACGTGGCCAGGCCGGCCGATGAATACGACATCGTCACCGCCTTGCCGGCCAGCGTGATCAGCGGCGAACTGGTGGGCGGCATGGCCAAGCCGGCTGCCAACCAGGCCGCCAAGGCCAAGGCGCGCAGCGAGGCGCCGGCCAGGGCGAGCAAGGCCAAGGCCGGCAAGGGCGCCCAGTCGGCCATGCCGGAGACCCTCTCGCCGCAGCTGGCGACCCTGGTCGAGTCGCCGCCGGCGGGGGACTGGATCTACGAGATCAAGTACGACGGCTACCGGATCATGGCGCGCGTAGAAGACGGCAAGGTGACCCTGTTCAGCCGCAACGGCCACGACTGGACGGCGCGCATGGCGCCCCAGGCCAAGGCCCTGGAAAAACTCAAGCTCGGCGATAGCTGGCTGGACGGCGAGGCGGTGGTGCTCGACGAGCAGGGCATGCCGGATTTCCAGGCCCTGCAGAATGCCTTCGACGAGTCGCGCAGTGGCGCCATCCTGTATTTCCTGTTCGACGCGCCCTGGCTGGACGGCCAGGATCAACGTCAGCTGCCGGTCGAGCAGCGCCGCGCGGCGCTGCAGAAGAAGTTGCCCAAGCGCAAGGGTCCGCTGCGTTTTTCCGACGCCTTCGAGGTCGATCACCAGAGCGTACTGGGCAGCGCCTGTGCGCTGGGCCTGGAAGGGGTGATCGGCAAGCGTGCCGGCAGCCCCTATCGCTCCTCGCGCAGCGCCGACTGGATCAAGCTCAAGTGTCGGCAGCGCCAGGAGTTCGTGGTGGTCGGCTTCAGCAAGCCCCAGGGCAGTCGCTCGGGGTTCGGAGCGCTGTTGCTGGCGGTCAACGAGGCACAGGGCCTGCGCTATGCCGGGCGAGTCGGTACCGGCTTCAACGAGGCGCTGCTCGGCAGCCTGTTTACGCGCATGAAAGCGCTGGCGCGGGACGACTCGCCGCTGCACAAGCAACCCAGCGCGGCGCAGCGCCGGGGCGTGCAATGGATCGAACCGCAGCTGGTGGTCGAGGTGGCCTTTGCCGGCTGGACCGGGGAAGGGCTGGTGCGCCAGGGCGCCTTCGTCGGCGAGCGCAGTGACAAGCCGGCCGAGCAGATCGTGAAGGAGCAAGCCGCGCCAGCGCAGGCCGTGGAGGCGGGCGCTACTGGCGACCAACCTGCCGGCAAGGCTTCCCCACGCAAGGGGCGTGAGCAGATCGGCGAGGTGTCGGTCAGCCACCCCGAGCGGGTCATCGACGCGCAAAGCGGTACCACCAAGGCGCAGCTCGCGCGCTTCTACGCCGAGATTGCCGACTGGCTGTTGCCCGATGTGCGCAACCGGCCGGTGTCCCTGCTGCGCGCGCCGAGCGGTGTGGGTGGCGAGCAGTTCTTCCAGAAGCACGCCGAGCGCCTGGCGATTCCCAATATCCGCCACCTGGATGCCGATCTCGACCCCGGTCACGACCGGCTGATGGCCATCGACAGCGTGCCGGCCCTGGTCGGTGCCGTGCAGATGGGCACCATCGAATTGCACACCTGGAATGCCGCCTATGCCAGCATCGAACGGCCGGACCGGCTGATCCTCGACCTCGACCCGGATCCGGCATTGCCCTGGCGCGCGGTACTGGAGGCCACGCGCCTGAGCCTGTCGGTACTCGACGAGCTGGGACTGGAAACCTTCGTGAAAACCAGCGGCGGCGCCGGCATGCACCTGGTGGTGCCGCTGGCCCGGCATGTCGACTGGGACACCCTGAAGGCCTTCGGCAAGGCGATCTCGCAATTCATGGCCGACCAGTTGCCGGATCGCTTCAGTGCCCGCATGGGGCCGAAGAACCGCATCGGCAAGGTGTACCTGGATTACCTGCGCAACGGCCGGGGGGCCAGCACCGTGGCCGCCTATTCGGTACGCGCGCGGCCGGGCCTGCCGGTGTCGGTGCCGATCGGTCGCGACGAGCTGGCGCAATTGCGCGACTCCAGGCAGTGGCATATCGGCAATCTGCAGCAGCGCTTGGACAAACTCGAGGGCGATCCCTGGGCCGGTTACGCCAACCGCCAGCGCATCACCCGGGCGATGTGGAAGAAGTTGGGCGCCGAGGCGCCATGAGCCCGAGAGGGCGCGCCTGCCTCGCCTCGGAAACTATGAACTTTGGCAAATGCGCCAGGTTCGGAGATAGACAGGTCGCGGCACCCCGCAGCCCCTGTCATGCAAGTCGCACTGGCGCAGGTCAGGCCAGGGCGACGTCGCAGCGCAGGGCGCCGAGCAGGTGCCGTCGGCAAACCCGCATTCAGGTACGCACTGTCGCGTACAGCCCGTGGTTCGCCACGGTGCAACAGCTTATACGCCTGCCAGGCGTGAGGAGCCCGTTTCGATGCCGTCCGCTGATCCGCAAGCCGCTTTTCTGCAAGAACCCGTTCGCTTGAGCCATGGCCAGTTGTCCCTGGAACGGGCGCTGGAATTGCCGCGCCTGGCCATCGAGGAGGTGGAGCCGCAGGTCGAACAGGGGCGCTTCGCTGCCAAGGCGATAGCCGGCGACCGGGTCACGGTCAGCGCGCTGATCTTTGCCGATGGCCACGACAAGCTGGCTGGCGAAGTGCTGTGGCGTGACGTCGGCGCCACCGACTGGCACCGCGAGCCGCTGGAAGAGCTGGGCCACGATCGCTGGCAGGCACAGATCACCCCGCAGCGGGTCGGCGAGGTGGAGTTTCTCATCGAAGCCTGGTGGGACATCTACGCCAGCTACTGCTACGAGCTGTCGAAGAAGTTCGGCGCCGGCGTGACCATCAACCTCGAACTGCAGGAAGGCCAGGCGCTGCTGCGCGAAGCCGCCGAGCGCGCCGAGGGTGACCTGGCCATGACCCTGCAGGCCCTGTGCGACGAGCTGCAGGAACTGCAGAGCCTGGATGAGCGGGTGGCGCTGTTGCTGGCCCCCGAAACCGTGGCCCTGGTACGCCGCGCCGAAGGCCACCCGCATCGCACCCGCAGTGCCACCTACCTGCTCGACGTGGAGCGCCCCCTGGCGCGCTTCGCCAGCTGGTACGAGCTGTTTCCCCGCTCGGAAACCGATGACCCGGCCCGCCACGGTACCTTCCGCGACGTGATCAGACGCTTGCCGGCGATCCAGGCCATGGGCTTCGACGTACTGTACTTCCCGCCGATCCACCCCATCGGCACCACCCACCGCAAGGGTCGCAACAACTCGCTGACGGCCGGCCCGGATGATCCCGGCAGCCCCTACGCCATCGGCAGCCCCGACGGCGGCCACGAGGCCATCCACCCGCAGCTCGGCAGCCGTGAGGATTTCGTCGCCCTGGTCGAGGCCGCCCGCGAGCATGATCTGGAGATCGCCCTGGATTTCGCCATCCAGTGCTCGCCCGATCATCCCTGGCTGCAGCAACACCCGGGCTGGTTCAGCTGGCGCCCGGACGGCACCATTCGTCATGCCGAGAACCCGCCGAAGAAGTACGAGGACATCGTCAACGTGGATTTCTACGCCAAGGATGCCGTGCCCGACCTGTGGCTGGCACTGCGCGACGTGGTGCGCGGCTGGGTGGAGCTGGGCGTGTACCAGTTCCGCGTCGACAACCCGCACACCAAGCCGCTGCCGTTCTGGGAATGGCTGATCGCCGATATCCGCAAGAGCCATCCGCAGGTGATGTTCCTCGCCGAGGCCTTCACCCGCCCGGCGATGATGGCGCGCCTGGGCAAGCTCGGCTTCACCCAGAGCTACACCTATTTCACCTGGCGCAACACCAAGGCCGAGCTGGAAACCTACCTGACCCAGCTCAACGAGGCGCCGTGGCGTGATTGCTACCGGCCGAACTTCTTCGTCAACACGCCGGACATCAACCCCTACTTCCTGCACCACAGCGGCCGCGCCGGCTTTCTGATCCGCGCTGCCCTGGCGACCATGGGCTCGGGGTTGTGGGGCATGTATTCGGGCTTCGAGATCTGCGAGTCCCTGCCGGTCCCGGGCAAGGAGGAGTACCTGGACTCGGAGAAGTACGAGATCCGCGTGCGAGACTATCAGGCGCCGGGCAACATCGTCGCCGAGATCGCCCAGCTCAACCGCATTCGCCGTCAGAACCCGGCCTTGCAGACCCACCTCGGGTTCAAGGCCTACACCTGCTGGAACGACAACATCCTGTTCTTCGGCAAACGCACCGCCGACCGCGAGAACTTCATTCTGGTGGCGGTCAGCCTCGATCCGCACAACGCCCAGGAAGCGCACTTCGAGCTGCCACTCTGGGAGCTGGGCCTGGATGACCACGCCACCACCCATGGCGAAGACCTGATGACCGGCCATACCTGGCACTGGCACGGCAAGACCCAGTGGATGCGCATCGAGCCCTGGCACCAGCCGTTCGGCATCTGGCGCATTCGCGTGGCGAGCTGAGGAAGCGGTCGATGGCACGCAGAGCCCGGCGCGGCACCTTCCTCAATGACCCGCAGTGGTACAAGGACGCGATCATCTATCAGGTGCACGTGAAGTCATTCTTCGATGCCAACAACGATGGCATCGGCGACTTCGCGGGCCTGATCGACAAGCTCGACTACATCGCCGACCTGGGGGTGAATACCCTGTGGCTGCTGCCGTTCTACCCGTCGCCGCGCCGTGACGACGGCTACGACATCGCCGAATACCGCGGCGTGCATCCGGACTACGGCACCATGGCCGACGCCAAGCGCTTTATCGCCGAAGCCCACAAGCGTGGCCTGCGGGTGATCACCGAGCTGGTCATCAATCACACCTCGGACCAGCATCCCTGGTTCAAGCGCGCCCGCGCCGCCAAGCGCGGCAGCAAGGCGCGCGATTATTACGTGTGGTCCGACGATGACCAGAAATACGACGGTACGCGGATCATCTTTCTCGATACCGAGAAGTCCAACTGGAGCTGGGACGCCGAGGCCGGCCAGTACTACTGGCACCGCTTCTACTCGCACCAGCCGGACCTGAATTTCGACAACCCCCAGGTGCTCAAGGAAGTGCTGGGGGTGATGCGCTTCTGGCTCGACATGGGCGTCGACGGCCTGCGCCTGGACGCCATTCCGTACCTGATCGAACGCGACGGTACCAACAACGAGAACCTGCCGGAAACCCACGGGGTGCTGAAGAAGATTCGCGCCGAGCTGGACGCCAAGTACCCCGACCGCATGCTGCTCGCCGAGGCCAACCAGTGGCCCGAGGACACCCAGCTGTACTTTGGCGGTGACGCCAGCGGCCAGGGTGACGAATGCCACATGGCCTTTCACTTCCCGCTGATGCCGCGCATGTACATGGCCATCGCCCAGGAAGACCGCTTCCCGATCACCGACATCCTGCGCCAGACCCCGGAGATTCCCGACAATTGCCAGTGGGCGATCTTCCTGCGCAACCACGATGAACTGACCCTGGAAATGGTCACCGACCACGAGCGCGACTACCTGTGGAACTACTACGCCGCCGACCGCCGGGCGCGTATCAACCTGGGTATCCGCCGGCGCCTGGCGCCGCTGGTCGAGCGCGATCGTCGGCGCATCGAACTGCTCAACAGCCTGCTGCTGTCCATGCCCGGCACGCCGACACTGTATTACGGCGACGAGATCGGCATGGGCGACAACATCTTCCTGGGCGACCGCGATGGCGTGCGCACGCCGATGCAGTGGTCCCCCGACCGCAATGGTGGCTTTTCCCGCGCCGACCCGGCCGGGCTGGTGCTGCCGCCGGTGATGGATCCGCTGTACGGCTACCAGAGCATCAACGTCGAGACCCAGTCCCGCGACCCCCATTCGCTGCTCAACTGGACGCGGCGCATGCTCAACATCCGCAAGCAGCATCGTGCCTTCGGCCGCGGTGCGCTGAAGATGCTCACCCCCAACAACCGCCGCGTGCTGGCCTACCTGCGTGAGGGCACCGATGTCCAGGGCAACCCGGAGCTGATCCTCTGCGTGGCCAACCTGTCGCGCGCCGCACAGGCGGTGGAATTGGAACTGTCCGCCCACGACGGCAAGGTGCCGGTGGAAATGGTCGGCGGCTCGTCGTTCCCGCCCATCGGCCAGCTCAACTACCTGCTGACCCTGCCGCCTTATGGCTTCTACTGGTTTCTGCTCGCCGAGGAGGCGCAAATGCCCAGCTGGCACGTACCACCGGTCGACCGCATGCCGGAACTGACCACCCTGGTGATCAAGAACGAACTCGGCGAGCTGCTGCAGCTGCCGGCCCGCGCGACACTGGAACAGGAGTCGCTGCCGGCCTACCTGCCCAAGCGCCGCTGGTTCTCCGGGCAGGGCGAGAACCCCGGCCAGGTCAAGCTGCTCTACGCCATTCCCTTCGGCACCGCCGAGGAGCCCTACGTGCTCAGCGAAGTCCAGGTCACTCGCGCCTCCGGGGCCAGCGAGCATTACCAGGTGCCGCTGGGCTTTGTTGGCGAGCATGACGCGGGCAGCAGCGTGCCCCAGCAACTCGCCCTGGCCCGGCTGCGCCGCGGCCGCCAGGTGGGGCTGCTTACCGATGGCTACACGCTGCCCGGCTTCGTGCGCCATGTGATGCGTCAGCTGAGCGAGCGCAGCGTGCTGGGCTGGCAGGGCAGCGAAATCCAATTCGTGCCCACCTCGCGCCTGCAGGCGTTGGGCGATCTGAGCGACGCGGAGATCAAGCTGATCTCCGCGGAACAGTCCAACAGCTCGGCGATCATCAACGAGCAGGCGGTGCTCAAGCTGGTGCGCCGCGTGTTGCCCGGCATCCATCCGGAGGCGGAGATCGGCGGCTACCTGACCGCCGCCGGCTTCGAACATATCGCGCCGCTGCTCGGTGAAGTACGCCGCGTCGACGAGCAGGGCGTGCCCCATACGCTGATGATCCTGCAGGGTTTCCTGAGCAACCAGGGCGACGCCTGGCAGTGGACCCAGAACAATCTGGAGCGCGCCATCCGCGACGAACTGGCCGGCGGGCATTCCGAGCAGGAAAGCCAGCACGGTGCGTTATCCGAACTGGAAACCTTCGCCGGGCTGCTGGGTAAACGCCTGGGCGAAATGCACGTGGCGCTCGGCCAGGCCAGCGACAACCCGGATTTCGGTTACCACGAGACGGGCGAGGCCGAGGTGGCCGAGTGGTCGCAGAACATTGCCGCCCAGGTGCGCGAAGCTTTGAAGGTGATCGCCGAAGGCCGCGGGCACCTGCCGGGTGAAGCGGCCAATCAGGCCGACTGGTTGGCGGCGCGGCATGACCAGATCATCGAGCTGGTCGACGACCTGGCGCGGCGTTCGGCAGGCGGTATCCGCATGCGCGTGCATGGCGACCTGCACCTGGGCCAGGTGCTGGTGGTGCAGGGCGATGCCTACCTGATCGACTTTGAAGGCGAGCCGACCCGCACGCTGGAGGAGCGCCGCGCCTTCTACAGCCCGCTCAAGGACGTCGCCGGCATGCTGCGCTCCTTCGACTACGCTGCCGCCATGGCCATGCGCAGTGCCCAGAGCGCCGATGTCACCGCCGAGGCCGAACAGGCCCGCCAGCATATCGCCGGGCTGTATCGCAGCCAGGCCAGAACCGCATTCAACGAAGCCTACCGGCTGGCGGCAGCCGATCTGCCCCATGCCTGGCACGACCGCGAAGGTGAAGTGGCAGCCCTGGCGCTGTTCTGCATCGAGAAGGCGGCCTACGAAATCCTGTATGAAGCGCGCTATCGTCCCGATTGGCTGGAAGTCCCGGTGCAAGGGTTGATAGAGCTGACCAAATATCTCTTGGGGAGCGGTAAACGATGAGCAATGGAGAAACCGAGCGCCAGGTGGCGGGATTGGAACGCGCCGCCGTCGAGGCCCTGATCAGGGGCGAGCATGGCGATCCGTTTTCGATTCTGGGCCCCCACGCCTTCGCCCACGGGCTGACCATCCGTGCCTACCTGCCCGGTGCCCTGGGCGTCGAGCTGATCCACGCGGTGAGCGGCGAGGTACTCGGTGCCCTGGAGCAATCCAGCGTGCCGGGGCTGTTCAGCATTCGTATCGAGCAGCAGGTGCCGTATCGCTATCGCATCCAGTGGGGCACCGGTGTGCAGGAAACCGAAGACCCCTATGCCTTCGGCCAGCTGCTCGGCGAGATGGACCTGTATCTGTTCGCCGAGGGCAACCACCGCGAACTGGGCAAGAGCCTGGGCGCCCAGTTCACCACCCACGAAGGCGTACAGGGCGTGCGCTTCTCGGTGTGGGCGCCCAACGCCCGGCGGGTGTCGGTGGTCGGCAACTTCAACGGCTGGGACGGTCGGCGCCACCCGATGCGCCTGCGCCAGCCCAGCGGTGTGTGGGAGCTGTTCATTCCGCGCCTGGCGCCGGGCGAGGTCTACAAGTACGAGATTCTCGGCCGTGACGGCCTGCTGCCGCTCAAGGCCGACCCCATGGCCCTGGCTACCGAGTTGCCGCCGGCTACCGGCTCGGTGGTGTCGGCGCCCTTGCAGTTCGACTGGCACGACGATCACTGGCTGCAGCAGCGTCAGGCCCAGCAGGGCTACCAGGCGCCGATGTCGATCTACGAACTGCATGCCGGCTCCTGGCGCCGCGAGGGCGGCGAGGATGGTCGCCTGCTGAGCTGGCGGGAGCTGAGCGAGCAGCTGATTCCCTACGTGCAGCAGCTGGGCTTCACCCATATCGAGCTGATGCCGATCATGGAGCACCCGTTCGGTGGCTCCTGGGGCTATCAGCTGCTGTCGCAGTTCGCGCCCACCGCGCGGCATGGCAGCCCGGCGGACTTCGCCGCCTTCGTCGACGCCTGCCACCAGGCCGGCATCGGCGTGATCCTCGACTGGGTGCCGGCGCATTTCCCCACCGATGCCCATGGCCTTGGCCAGTTCGACGGTACCGCGCTGTACGAGTACGCCCACCCGTTCGAGGGCTTCCACCAGGACTGGGATACCTACATCTACAACCTGGGCCGCACCGAGGTGCACGGCTTCATGCTGGCCTCTGCGCTGCACTGGCTGCGCACCTACCATATCGACGGCCTGCGCGTGGACGCCGTGGCGTCGATGCTCTACCGCGACTATTCGCGCAAGGACGGCGAGTGGATTCCCAACCGTTTCGGCGGCCGCGAAAACCTGGAGAGCATCGACTTCCTGCGCCACCTCAACGACGTGGTTACCCAGGAAGTGCCCGGAGCCCTGGTCATCGCCGAGGAATCGACCGCCTGGCCAGGGGTCAGCCGGCCGACCCAGGAAGGTGGCCTGGGCTTTTCATACAAGTGGAACATGGGCTGGATGCACGACAGCCTCAAGTACGCCGCCGAGGACCCGCTGCATCGCCGCCATCACCATCACCAGCTGACCTTCGGCCTGCTGTACGCCTTTTCCGAGCATTTCGTGCTGCCGATCTCCCACGACGAAGTGGTGCACGGCAAGCGCTCGTTGCTCGACAAGATGCCCGGCGACCGCTGGCAGAAATTCGCCAACCTGCGCCTGTACCTGAGCTTCATGTGGAGCCACCCGGGCAAGAAGCTGCTGTTCATGGGCTGCGAGTTCGGCCAATGGCGCGAGTGGAACCACGACCACGAGCTGGACTGGTACCTGCTGCGCTACGGCGAGCACAAGGGCGTGCAGCAGCTGGTCAGCGATCTCAACGGCCTGTACCGCCACGAGCCGGCGCTGCACCAGCTCGACGGCAACGCCGAGGGCTTCGCCTGGCTGATCGGCGATGACGCCACCAACAGCGTGTTCGCCTGGCTGCGTCACGATCGCAGCGGTGCACCGCTTCTGGTGGTGCACAACTTCACCCCCGAACCGCGCAACGGCTATCGCATCGGCGTGCCAAAAGGGGGCGCCTGGCACGTGCTGCTCAACAGCGATTCGGAGCGCTACGCCGGCTCCAACGCCGGCAGCCAGGGCGGGCTGTTCAGTGATGCGGTGGCCAGCCATGGTCAGCCGCAGTCGCTGAGCCTGGATCTGCCGCCATTGGCCACCCTGGTGATCAAGCCGCAGTGAGGCGAACAGGGGTGGGCCGATGATGGCGGCCCACCCCGGCGGCTCTGCAACAGCGGTTTTCGAGCTCGATCACCGTGAGTCCTTTCCTGGCGCCCGAGCGTGATAACCACCCTTTGAGCTGCCGCCTGGCAGCGCGGGCACAGGTGTCGCCGGTCGCTGAATCCACCGATGCGCGGTCATTGCGGGCCTGCTCGTGCAGTGCGGCGATTACGGCTCTTCGAGCGGATTCTGTTCGTCGCTGCCGGCGGCCCCTCGCGATCATTGCCACGGCCAGGCAGCCAAGCGCGGCAAATAATCGCGCACGGCAGCGTACCCCCGTTGTCAGAGGCTCAAGCCTGTTCATTGCGAGGAGCCCCTGGTGACATCCTTTTTCCTGCGTTCAACCGCTGCGCTGCTGGCCCTGTCGCTGGCCGGCTGCGCCACCCAGCCCCGGGAGCCGGCGCCCAAGCCGGCCGAGGTACGCGCGCAGATCGTGCGGCTGATGCCGATCAATACCCCTGATCGCGAAGGCTGGGCCGCCGATATCTACGCCGCCTTCGCCGCCCAGGAAATCGCGCCGACCACCGAGAACATCTGCGCGGTGCTGGCGGTGACCGAGCAGGAGTCGACCTTCAATGCCGACCCGCAGGTGCCGGGGCTGGCCAGGATCGCCCGCGCGGAAATCGACCGCCGCGCCGCCAGCCTGCACATTCCTCGGCTGCTGGTGAACGCTGCGCTGCGCCTCGAGTCGCCGACCGGCAAGACCTACCAGCAGCGCCTGGACAGCGTGCGCACCGAAAAGCAGCTGAGCGCCATCTTCGATGACTTCACCGGCATGGTGCCCCTCGGCCGCCAGCTGTTCGGCACCCTCAACCCGGTGCGCACCGGTGGGCCGATGCAGGTCAGCATCGCCTTCGCCCAGGCCCATGCCGAGGGCTACCCCTATCCGCCGGACGGCTCCATTCGCCGCGAAGTGTTCAGCCGCCGCGGCGGCATGTACTTCGGCATCGCCCACCTGCTGGGCTACCCGGCCAATTACCCGAAACCGCTGTACCGCTTCGCCGATTTCAATGCCGGCTGGTACGCCAGCCGCAACGCGGCGTTCCAGAACGCCGTCACCAGCGCCTCGGGCATTCCCCTGGCCCTCGATGGCGACCTGATCATTCACGGCAGCAGCAGGGCGGGCTCCACGGAGCTTGCCGTGCGCTCGCTGGGCAAGCGCCTGGATATGAGCGAACGGGCGATTCGCCGGGACCTGGAGCAGGGTGACAGCCTGGATTTCGAGGACAGCCGCCTCTACGAGCGGGTATTCGCCCTGGCCGACGCGGCCGAAGGCAAACCCGTGCCGCGCGCGCTGCTGCCCGGCATCGTGCTGAAGAGCCCGAAGATCACCCGCCGCCTGACCACCGCCTGGTTCGCCGAGCGCGTGGACGTCCGTCACCAGCGTTGCATGGCACGGGCCAGATGAACGGTTGCTCAAAACTTCCAGAATAAGCGCGGCAGGTCGGTTAGCATCATCCGTCCACACACCGTGGCGCGGGAGCAGGCATGAGCGCGCAGAGTTGGGTCGACCTGGCCCAGGACGCAGACACCGGGATCGAGACCATCCGCGCGCATTTTCGCGGGCATGCCTACGATCCTCACTGGCACGACGCCTACCTGGTCGGCTTCACCGAGCAGGGCGTGCAGCAGTTCAATTGCCGCAAGCAGTTGAACAGCAGCCTGGCAGGCCAGGTGTTTCTGCTCGAGCCCGGGGAACTGCACGACGGCCATGCACCGGAGCCGGAGGGCTTCACCTACTCGACGCTGTACCTGGACGGCCAGTGGTTGGAGCGTGAGCTGCGCAGCCTGTTCGAGCATGCACCGGCGGACTGCCTGCCAGGCTTCGGCGCCACCCTGGCCAGTGACCCGCGCCTGCTGGCAGCGGTGGTCGAGGCTTTTGGCGCCCTGCATCGCCAGGAGCTGCGCATGGTCAGGCAGGCTGCCCTGGACGGGCTGCTGGCGCGCCTCACCGAGCGGCTGCACTGGCGCCGGCGCCTGGATGTCGACCCGCGCCTGCCGCTGGTGGCCCAGCGCGCACGGGATTTCCTGCACGACCAGCACAGCCGCGATATCGGCCTGGACGACCTGGCCGCTGCCTGCGGCGTCGATCGTTTTCGCCTCAGCCGCGCCTTCAAGGCCGCGTTCGGCCTGGCGCCCCATGCCTACCTGGTGCAGCTGCGCCTGGCGCGGGCCCGGCACCTGCTGGCCCGCGGCGAGCCGCCGGTGCAGGTGGCGGCGATTCTCGGCTTTGCCGACCAGAGCCACTTGGGGCGCTGGTTCCGCCGCGCCTACGGCATCACCCCGGCGAACTACCAGCGGCGCTGCTCAAAGCTTCCAGACTGCTGAGCTGCAGGCGCCGATGATCAGGGCTCGGATCGTTGAGGAGCCCATTCATGACCCAGTTGTTGCCCTTTATGCTGTTCGCTTTCGTCGCCTCCATCACCCCGGGGCCCACCAACGTGCTGGTGCTCGGCAGCAGCGCCCGCCATGGCCTGGCGGCGACCCTGCCGCTGGTGCTCGGCGCCTGCTTTGGCGCGGCGGCCATGGTGGTTGCGGTCGGCCTCGGCCTGGGTGAGCTGCTGCAGCAGCACCCGCGCCGGCAATGGGCGATGGCCTGGTTCGGCGTGCTGTGGCTGAGCTACCTGGCCTGGCGGATTTTCAGCAGCCCTGCGGCGGCGCTGGATGGCGCGGCGGTGACGGCGGGAGAGAAACGCCTCGGGCTGGCTGCCGGCGCGGCGCTGCAACTGGTCAACCCCAAGACCTGGATGATGGCCCTGGCGGTGGTCAGCGTATTCGCCACACCGGGGCCCGGGCAGGGGCTGCGGGTAGCGCTGCTGGCGGCGATCTTCCTGGCCATTTCCCTGGCGTGCCTGGGCTGCTGGGCATTGCTCGGTCGCGGCGCCGCCCGGCTGTTCACCTCGGCGCGCGCCATGAGCCGTTTCAACCAGACGATGGCCGTGCTGCTGTTGGCCTCAGCCTGGCTGGGTGCGCCGCTTTGAACCGCTGACGCGCTGAGGGCGATCCTCCCAGCGATTCATGTGATACCGCGATCCCCGTGTAGGAGACGCGACCTCCCGGCGAATCGTGAGCACGACGCCGTTCTCGCGGTAAGGCCGCAATCGTTTTCGCGCCGGGGGCGACGCTCCCACGCGGGCGTTGGGATGCTCGCGATCATTGTAGGAGCCGCGACCCGCGGCGAATCGTGAGCACGACGCCGTTCTCGCGGTAAGGCCGCAATCGTTTTCGCGCCGGGGGCGACGCTCCCACGCGGACGTTGGGATGCTCGCGATCATTGTAGGAGCCACGACCCGCGGCGAATCGTGTGCACGACGCCGTTCTCGCGGTAAGGCCGCAATCGTTTTCGCGCCGGGGGCGACGCTCCCACCAGGCTCGTGTGATACCGCGATCCCCGTGTAGGAGACGCGACCTCGCGGCGAATCGTGTGCACAACGCCGTTCTCGCGGTAAGGCCGCAATCGTTTTCGCGCCGGGGGCGACGCTCCCACGCAGGCGTTGGGATGCTCGCGATCATTGTAGGAGCCGCGACCCGCGGCGAATCGTGAGCACGGCACCGTTCTCGCGGTAGGGCCGCAATCGATATCGCGCCGGGGGCGACGCTCCCACTCGGGCGTTGGGATGCTCGCGATCATTGTAGGAGCCGCGACCTCGCGGCGAATCGTGAGCACGGCACCGTTCTCGCGGTAAGGCCGCAATCGTTTTCGCGCCGGGGGCGACGCTCCCACCAGGCTCGTGTGATACCGCGATCCCCGTGTAGGAGACGCGACCTCGCGGCGAATCGTGTGCACAACGCCGTTCTCGCGGTAAGGCCGCAATCGTTTTCGCGCCGGGGGCGACGCTCCCACGCAGGCGTTGGGATGCTCGCGATCATTGTAGGAGCCGCGACCCGCGGCGAATCGTGAGCACGGCACCGTTCTCGCGGTAGGGCCGCAATCGATATCGCGCCGGGGGCGACGCTCCCACTCGGGCGTTGGGATGCTCGCGATCATTGTAGGAGCCGCGACCTCGCGGCGAATCGTGAGCACGGCACCGTTCTCGCGGTAAGGCCGCAATCGTTTTCGCGCCGGGGGCGACGCTCCCACCAGGCTCGTGTGATACCGCGATCCCCGTGTAGGAGACGCGACCTCGCGGCGAATCGTGTGCACAACGCCGTTCTCGCGGTAAGGCCGCAATCGTTTTCGCGCAGAAGGTCGTTCTACCGCCCGCGCAACTCCTCCAGACGCTGGCGCTGCCTGCCCTGCGCATCGAAATTCTCCGGGGCCAGCCAGCGTACAAAGGCATCGCGAATCGCCGGCCATTCGCCATCGATGATCGAGAACCAGGCGGTATCGCGATTCCGCCCCTTGATCACCGCATGCTGGCGGAACAGGCCTTCCTGGGTGAAGCCGAGCCGCTGGGCTGCGCGCATCGAGCGCCCATTACGGGCATTGCACTTCCATTCCAGGCGGCGATTGCCGAGCTCGTCCATGGCCAGGCGCATCAGCAGCCAGAGCGCTTCGGTGGAGGCGGGGGAGCGCTGCATGGCGCGGCCAGAGGCGATATGGCCGATCTCGATGCAGCCGTCGGCCGGGGCGATGCGCAGAAAGCTGAGCAGCCCCACGGCCCGCTCGGTGGCCTTGTCGATCACCGTGAAGAACAGCGGGTCGTCGCCCGCCTGCCTGCCGGCGAGCCAGTCATCGAAAGCGCCGCGTTCGGCGAACGGGCCGTAGGGCAGGTAGTCCCACAAATCGGGATCACTGTCCGGGCCTTGCAGGGCATGCCATAGCGCCTCGCCGTGGCGCTGGGCGTCCAGCGGTTCCAGGCGCACGTAGCGGCCGTCGATGGGCGCGCGGGGCGGTGGTGTGGCGGGTACCCAGTCGAGCGGGGCGTCTGTCATGGTCGGGCTCCTGATCACAATTTCTTGCGGTACTGCACGAGGCCGGGGCGCTCGGCGATGCGGTCGTACAGCTGCATGGCGTTGGTGTTGCTCTCGTGGGTCAGCCAGTGCACCCGCGAAGCGCCGGCCAGCCTGGCCTGGGCGTAGACGTGCTCGATCAGTCCGCGCCCGACGCCGCTGCCGCGAACGCTTTCGTCGACGAACAGGTCCTGCAGGTAGCAGTAGTCCCCCGCGGTCCAGCAGGAACGATGGAAAATCCACTGGACCATACCCATGGCGCGGTCGTCCTGCCAGGCCAGGGCCGCGTGCATCGGCTCGTCGGCGTCGAGAAAGCGCTGCCAGGTCTGGGCACTGGTGGCCTCCGGGATCTCGGTGGCGTAGAAACGCTGGTAGCCCTGCCAGAGTGGTAGCCAGGCGGCGTGATCGTCAGCGGTAACGGCGCGTATTTCCATGTTCGGTCTCCTGTTATCGTTCGGTCATGCGCTGCGCCAGGGCGCGGTCACGGGGATCGGGGCTGGCATCGAGGCCGTCACGCACGCCGCGCTGGTCGGCCTCGCTGCGGTTCTGGCCCAGCTTCCACTTGCCCTCCAGGCGCGCGATGGGCAGGGCGAAGCCGACGATGGCGCGCAGCATCCCGTCGATGTAATCGCGCGGTGCGTCGTCAATGGTCCAGGGCTGCGGCCGCGGTTGCTCATGGCGGTCGGTCAGCGCGCCGAGCAGGGCCAGCAGGCGTTCGGCATCGTCGAACACGTCGGCGCGGCCATGGGCATGCACGGCGATGTAGTTCCAGGTCGGCACCACCTTGCCGTGCTCGGCCTTGGTCGGGTACCAGGAGGGGCTGACGTAGGCATCGGCGCCGCCGAACACCACCAGGGCCTCGCCGCCTTCTGCCAGCAGCCGGGCATGGGGGTTGGCCCGCGCCAGGTGGCCATACAGGGTGCCGTAGGGGCCTTCTTCGGCGCGCAGCAGCAAGGGCAGGTGGCTGGCCTGCAGGCCATGTTCGCCAGGGCTGATGAGGGTCGCCAGGCGGCAGGCGTGGATTTCCCGGTGCAGGGTGGCGAGGTCGTTCTGGCGAAAGGCGGGTGGCGTGTACATGGGGCGTTCCTTGGCTGGATGCGCCATCCTAGAATTACGATTGGTCTGTTGTAAGATCCATTTCCCGTGACTTTCATGGAGCCAATCATGGCCACCTCGGCGCCGCTACCCGTCGACCTCTCGGGCCTGTGCCTGCAGCCCGGTGCAGGCCTGTCGCGCCAGCTGTACCAGGCGCTGCGCGAACGCATGCTCGACGGGCGGCTGCCCGGTGGCACGCGCCTGCCGGCCAGCCGCCAGCTGGCCGAGCTGCTGGGGGTGTCGCGCAATACCGTCAACCGCGCCCTGGATCAGCTGTACGCCGAGGGCTATGTGCAGGCGCGGGTCGGCGATGGCACCTACGTGGCCGACCTGGCCGCCAGCGCGCCGTTGCCGGCGGAGATGCCGGTGAGCCAGGCGAGCAGCAGCGCCTTGCAGCGATTGGAGCGCTTTCATCTGCCGCCGCACCTGCCCGGGCCACCGCGGGCCTTTCGCGTTGGCGTGCCGGCTTTCGACCTGTTTCCCTACGACACCTGGGCACGTCTGGCCGCGCGTTTCTGGCGCCGGCCGGCGTCTGCGCTGCTGGGCTACGGCGACCCGGCGGGTGATGGTCGGCTGCGTGAGCTGATCGCCGCCTACCTGCGCAGCAGCCGCGGCCTGCAGTGCGACCCGGGGCAGATCATCATCACCTGTGGTGCCCAGCAGGCCATCAGCCTGTGCACCCAGCTGCTGCTCGAGCCTGGTGACCGGGTGGCCATCGAGGACTTGGGTTACCGCGCCGCCGCCCACGCGTTCAGCGTCGCCGGTGCCCGCCTCGAGGGCGTCGGCATCGACGCCGAGGGCCTGGACGTCGCCGCGCTGCAACGTTCAGGGCCGTGTCGGCTGGCCTACGTCACCCCGTCGCACCAGTACCCGACCGGGGTGACGCTGTCGCTGCCCAGGCGCCTGGCCCTGCTCGACTGGGCCGAGCGCCACGATGCCTGGATCATCGAGGACGATTACGACGGTGAGTACCGCTACAGCGGCACGCCACTGGCCCCGCTCGCCGCCCTGGATCGCGGCCAGCGCGTGCTGTACGTCGGCACCTTCAGCAAGATCGCCTTTCCGGCCCTGCGCCTGGGCTATCTGGTGGCGCCGCCGCGCCTGGCCCAGGCGTTCGCCCGGCGCCGTGGGGTGGATATGCGGCATTCCGATATCGGCACCCAGGCGGTGATGGCCGACTTCATTGCCGGCGGGCATTTCCAGCGCCATATCCGCCGTATGCGCAACGCCGCCCGGGCCCGTCGCGATGCCTTGCTGGCCGGCTGGCCGGCTGCCGTGCCCGGCTGTGCGCCACTGCCGGACGTGCACGCCGGCCTGCACCTGAGCGTGCGCTGCGAGAGCCTGGCCCGTGAGCGCGAACTGATCGCGGCGGCGGCCAGCTGTGGGGTGGAGATCAACCCGCTCAGCGTGCAATGGCTGCCCGAGGGGAGCACGCCGGCGGAGCAGCGTGCCGGGCTGGTGATGGGCTTTGCGGCGGTGCCGGAACAGGCCATCGGCGAAGCGCTGCAGGCCCTGCGCAGGGCCTGGAAGTTGCCGGGCTGAATTCAGATCTGCCGCTGCTTGGGCTTGCGATCGGCCCCTGGGGGCTCGATACCCCAGCTGCCGTCCAGGTACCAGTCTTCGCCGAACAGCTCGATGGGGTGCTGGGTGCGGCCGGCGCCGTTGCCGCATTGCAGGTCGGTGGCGCTGCAGTAACGGTCGCAACCCCAGCAGATGCGCTCGGGGTTGCCGGGTTGCAGGGGGAATTTCTTGGCCATCTCGCGTGCTCCGCTGGGTGTCGATCCCAGCCTAGCGCGACAGGCCGCTGGCCCCTTGACCGGGATCAAGGCCTGTCCCGGTCGAGGAGCCGTCGGTCAGGCGGGGCGCGGCTCTTCGCTGTTTTCCTGGCCGGCGTTCTGGCGCAGCTTCTTGGCGCGTTTTTCCAGCACCAGGTAGACCACGCAGGCCACCGCCAGCGGCAGCAGGAAGTAGATCGCCCGGTAGCCGATCAGCGCGGCGACGATGCTGCCCTTGGACATCTCGTGCTGCAGCATGGCGATGAACACGGCCTCGATCACCCCCAGGCCGGCCGGGATATGGGTGATCACCCCGGCGATACTGCTGATCATCAGAATGCCAAGAATGGTCGGGTAGAAGGCCTCCTCGGGCAGCAGCAGGTAGATGATCAGCGCCATCAGCGACCAGTTCAGGGCACCCAGGCCGGCCTGCAGCAGGGCCATGGGCAGCGACGGCAGGTTCAGTTCGTGGCCGCGGATCGTCCAGCTGCGACGCTTGGAGAACTGGCAGGCCAGCAGGTAGCCGATGCCGATGGCCAGCAGTGCCAGGCCGATGATGCGCAGACCCGTGGCACCGATCGCCCAGCCCTCCGGCAGCTTCAACAGGCCGAAGGTGAACAGCACGCCGGCCAGCAGGATGTAGCCGAGCCAGTTGGTGATCAGGCTCATGCTCAGTACCCGTGTGATGGTCGAGACCTTCAGGCCCAGGCGTGAGTACAGGCGATAGCGCAGCGCCACGCCGCCCACCCAGGAACTCAGGTTGAGGGTGAAGGCGTAGCATACGAAGGTCAGCGGCAGCACCTGCCGGGCGGGCAGGCCGTGCTGGGTGTAGGCACGGCCGATCAGGTCGAAACTCGAATACACCCCGTAGCTGAGCGCCGTGACGCCAACCGCGGCCAGGAGAATGGTGGCGCTGTAGCTGCGCAGGGCCAGGCTGACTTCCTGCCAGTCGAGGTTCTTGACCAGCATGAACAGCAGCGCCGGCACCAGGATGAAAAAGCACAGGGTCAGCAGGCGCTTGGCCCAGCGCCAGGCCGGTTTGCCCTGTTTGTCGTCGGCTTTGCTCACGAGACTTTCTCCTGGTCGACCTGCAAGGTGCCGCACTGCGGCGCTTCAATATCGGGTTTGAGCAGCTTGAGCCGCGGTGAGTGGGCCGGGAACCAGCCGGCGATGGCCGGGAAGTGGCGCAGGAAGTGGAAGCACAGGAAGATCAGCGGCGCGCGCCACCAGTAGCCGCGCATCACCCGCTTGAGCGGCACCGACTTGCAGCTGGAGGCGGCCAGCTCGGACAGGTGCTCGTGCAGGCGGCGATTGAGTGCCGGGTCGCGGATGATCAGGTTGGCTTCCAGGTTCAGGGACAGGCTCAGCGGGTCGAGGTTGCTCGAGCCCACGGTGCACCACTCGTGGTCGGCCAGGGCGACCTTGCCGTGCAGCGGACGCTGGCAGTACTCGTAGATGGTCACGCCGTCGCGCAGCAGGTAGTTGTAGGTCAGGCGCGAGCACAGGCGCACCAGCGGCATGTCCGGCATGCCCTGGAGGATCAGCGTCACCTTAACGCCACGGCGGGCGGCGTTGCGCAGCTCGCGCAGCAGGCGGTAGCCGGGAAAGAAGTAGGCGTTGGCGACGATCAGCCGGTGCTGGGCCTTGCGAATGGCGTCCAGGTAGTGCTGTTCGATGGTGTTGGTGTCGTCGCCGTTGTCGCGGATGGTCATCAGCAGGCGGCTGTTGCCGGCGTGGCGGTGCTGGCCGGGCTGGTTGACCCGGCGCTTGGCGACTTCGCGGTCGTCGCGGGCCTCCAGCAGGCGCTCGGCAGCGGTGTGCAGGTCGGCGACGATCGGGCCGCGCACCCGTACGGCGTAGTCCTGCTTGGCCATCGGGCCGTAGTCACCGAGGTGGTCGGCACCGAAGTTGATGCCGCCGATGTAGGCGATCTCGCTGTCGATCACCACGATCTTGCGGTGCAGGCGACGGAACAGGTTGGTGCGCATGCCGAGCAGGCGCTTGCCGGGGTCGAACATGTGCACGCGCACACCGGCAGCGGTCAGCGCGGCCACGTACTCGATGGACAGGTCCGCGGTACCGTAGCCGTCCACGGTGATCTCCACGCTGGCGCCGTTGCGCGCCGCGGCGATCAGCGCCTGCTGCAGCTCCATGCCGACCTTGTCTTCGAAGATGATGAAGGTTTCCAGCAGCACTTCCTGCCGGGCGTTGCGGATGGATTCGAACACGGCGGGGTAGAACTCCTCGCCGTTGATCAGCAAATCGACCTGGTTGCCATCACGCCAGTCGTACTTCATAGCCGTATCTCCACAGCCAACGGTGCATGATCCGACAGGTGCGACCAGGGGCGGGTCGACAGCACCTGCGGGTTGTGAGTGGTCGCGTTGCGTACATAGATGCGATCCAGGCACAGCAGCGGCCAGCGCGCCGGAAAGCTCCTCGCCGGCTTGCCGTGCTCGCTGACGAACGCTTCTTTCAGGCCGCTGGCGGCCAGCAGGCCGTCGGCGCGCTGGCGCCAGTCGTTGAAGTCCCCGGCGACGATCACCGGGGCATCGGGCGGCAGTCGGTCGATCACCTTGCAGAGCAGGCCGAGCTGCTGCTTGCGGTGGACTTCGCGCAAGCCCAGGTGCACGCAGATGGCATGCACTTCGGCGTGGCCCGGCACGTCGAGCACCGAGTGCAGCAGGCCGCGCTGCTCCTGGGTGCCGATCGACACGTCGAGGTTCTCGTGGCGCAGGATCGGGAATTTGGAGAGCAGGGCGTTGCCGTGGTCGCCGTGGGGGTAAACGGCGTTGCGCCCGTAGGCGAACTGCGGCCACATGCTGTCGGCGAGAAATTCGTACTGCGGCGTCGGCGGCCAGTTCTCGTAGCGCTTGGCATGGTGCTCGTGGGTGCCGTGCACCTCCTGCAGGAACACCATGTCGGCCGACAGGGTGCGCACCGCATCGCGCAGTTCCGGGAGGATGAAACGGCGGTTCAGGGCGGTGAACCCCTTGTGGGTGTTGACGGTGAGAATCTTCAGCGTATGAACCGCGCTGGCCAGCTCCGTGGGGGCCGGTTGGTGGGTGGTCATGGGGTCACTCCTGGCGACTGGCCGGGGGCGTTGGGCAACGCCTTGGCCAGGTCGAACTTCTGTAAGAGCGCGTGGGCGTCGTAGGGCGCACGTACCTTGAGGTCGTTGTCGAAGTAGCAATACACGTCGCGTGACGCTCGGGCCCGTGGCTTGTGGCTGTCGATCAGCTGCGCGTCGCCGGGGTGCTGGCCGCGGCTCCAGGTGGCGATGCGCTGGTGCCAATGGTCGATGGCGTCTTCGTCGTAACCGCTTTCGTAGAGCTTCTTGTTGCCGTGCAGGCGCAGGTACACGAAGTCGGCGGTCAGATCCTCGGCGTACGGCCACTTGCCGGCGCTGTCGGCGAACACCAGGGCCACCTTGTGCTTGCGCAGCAGCTTGATGAAGGCCGGGTCGCGAAAGCTGTCGTGGCGGATTTCCACGGCATGGCGCAGTTTCTGGTGGTGGGGCGCCTCCAGGCTGCCGTCCTGAAGACGATCGGCCTGCCTGGCGCTGCGCAGGGCCTGGTCGGTGTCCTGTGGCAGCAGGGCGAGGAAGTCGGCGAAGCGCTGCTCGTCGAAGGCCATGCTCGGCGGAAATTGCCAGAGGATCGGCCCCAGCTTGTCACCCAGCTGCAGCGGGCCGGAGGCGAAGAAGTTGGCGATCGGCGTGGCCACGTCGTCGAGGCGGCGGATATGGGTGATGTAGCGCGGCGCCTTGACCGCGAAGCAGAAGCCGTCGGGCGTTTCGCTGGCCCAGCCGGCATAGCGCTCGGGTGTCTGCAGGGCATAGAAGGAGCCGTTGATCTCGATGCTGCTGACCGCCCGTGAGGCGAACGCCAGTTCCTCGCGCTGCTTCAACCCTTCGGGGTAGAAGTCGCCACGCCAGGGCGCATAACGCCAGCCGGAAATGCCGATGTGGATGTGCTTCACCGCGGCTCACCCGCTCGCGGCAGACCAACGCGCAGTTGCCCGCAGGCGCCGACTCTTCGCGTCGGTCTGCTCATGCTCAGTGCGCGCCGGTAACGCGGCGCAGCAGCTCGGCGCTGGCCCGCGGGTCGTCGCTGAGGGCCAGGTTGCCCAGCGACACCACGCCCACCAGGCGCTTGTCGCGGTTGAGCACCGGCAGGCGACGCAACTGGTTGTCGCCCATGTTGCGGGCCACGTCGCGCACGTCCTCGTCCTCGAAGCAGTAGCGGATCTCGCCGCTCATCACCTCGGAAATCGGCGTTTCGCCCGGCATGCCGGTGGCCACGGCACGCACGGTGATGTCGCGGTCGGTGATCATGCCGACCAGGCGGTCGTCCTGATTGACGAGCAGGGCGCCGCAATCGATGCGCGCCATCATGGCGGCGGCTTCGTGGATGGTCTGGCCCGGCGTGATGGTCTGCACGCCGCGGGTCATGATTTCGCTGACTTTCATGCTGTCCTCCTGGCGATGGTCGCGGTGGTTTCAGCGAGGGGCCCGGGCGCGACAAGCGCGCGGGCGTCGTTAAATTCCGACTGGATCGGCGAGGAGGCGGTTCAAGGTTTTTGCCGCTGGCGCGGGGTGTCAGCTGGCCTGGAGCAGCGAGCGCAGGTAGTCGCCGAAACCGCCGCGGGCGCGGCAATCCAGGCGTGCACTGGTGTACACCCGTGGCAGCGCGCTCCAGGCGATACGTGCGCCGGTGCGCTGGAAGGCGGCGACCAGTTGCACATCCTCGTCGACCACTAGCTCCTGGAAGCCGCCGGCGCGTCGGTAGGCCGCGGCGCTGAACGACAGGTTGGCGCCGTGGATGTGGCGATGCCCGTCACGGTCCTGATAGGCACTGAGGTAGCGGCCCTGCACACCGTCATCGAGCTCACCCCACTCGGCGACCTCCACGGTGCCGCAGACCATGTCGGCCTGCAGTTCGCGCTGGCGCACCAGCCAGTCGCTGGCGACCCGGCTGTCGGCATCGGTGCAGGCGATCCAGTTGGCGCCCTGGGCCAACTGCCGCGCCACCCCGGCGGCGCGTGCCCGGCCGACGTTGCGTGCCTGCAACGCCAGGCTCGCTACCGGGTAGTTGGCCACCACGCTGGCCGAGCCATCGGTGCAGCTGTCGAGCACCACCAGGATGCGCACCGGCAGGTCGAGCGCCGGATGAGCGGCGGCTTCGAGCAGGGCCTCCAGGCAGGCGTCCAGGTATTGCTCTTCGTTGTGGGCGGGAATGACGACGCCGATCAAGCAGGCAACTCCGTGGCGGAATCCGGTGCCAGGCCTTCGCGCTGGGCAACCGAGGTGGCCTGGGTGCCCCATACCTCGAGCAGCAGGTCGGCATCTTCGTGGCGCAGCAGGCGCGGCAGGCCGAGGCGTTCGTGCAGGCGTTGGTGAACCTGATCGCCGCTCAACGGGCACTCGGCGATCGGCCAGCGCCAATGGCAGGCCAGCAGGTTGCCGCCGGTGTTGAGGGCGGCCCTGGCACAGTCGATCAGCCGATCCAGATCCTGCTCGTCGAGGTAGTAGCACAGCTCGCTGAGCACGATCAGGTCGAAGCGCCCGGCCGGCCATTGTTCCGGCAGGCGGGTCTGCAGCAGGCGCACGTTGCTGCGATGGGCGAGGCGATTGCGCGCCAGCTCCAGGGCAATCGCCGAGGTGTCGCTGCACAGCAGGTGGGTGCAGCGTTCGGCCAGGCGCGCGCTGAGTTCACCGTTGGCGCAGCCCGGCTCGAAGATACTGCCGTAATGGCTGCGCGGCAGGGCGGCGAGCGTCAGGTTGCGCTTGCGCTGCTCGTACCAGCGTTCGCGAAACGACCAGGGATCTTCGCTGCCCTTGTAGAGCTTCTCGAAATAATTGTCGGCAACGCTCATAGGAACACCACCTCGAACGGCTGCTGCAGGCGCTCCACCGCCGTGCTGGAAAGCACCGGCTCGTGGCCAGTGTCGGGGTCGTCGTAGAGCTGGCTGGCAAAGGCCTGGATGGCGTGGCGCTTGCGCGCCTGGGTCCATTTGTCGAGCTGCAGCTTGCGAGCGCGCTCCCAGGGGATGCGCGGGTCTTCCGGGCTCGCCCAGTGCCAGGCCCAGATTGGAATCTCGTGCGCGCGGGCGCCACATTCCAGGGCCGCGGTCAGGGCCGCGCGACCCACCGCCTCGTGGTCGGCATGGCCATCTTCGCGCCAGGTGGCGAACACCACGTCGCTGGGCTGCAGGTAGGTTTTCAGGAATTCGCGCAGCTCGGCTTCAGCGGCAGCGACGCCGGTATCGGCGAAGCCGCCGTGGACCCATTGCACCTGGTTGACCGGCAGGCCGAGGCGCTTGAGGGCGTCGGCGCTTTCCTGAGGGCGCACGATGCTCAGGCGCTGCGCCGTCCAGTAGGTCGAGCCTGGATGGCTGGCAGCGCCGTCGGTGACCGAGATCAGCAGGATCTGCCGCCGTGCCTGGGCCAGCAGCTGCAGCAGGCCGCCGCTGCCGAGAATCTCGTCATCCGGGTGCGGGGCGATGATCACCGCACGGCAGCCTTCGGGCACCAGTTGCGTGCACTGGATATCGGCCACCTGGGCCAGACGGCGCGAGGCTTTCCAGGCTTGCGGTGAGGTGCCCTGGCCCTGAATCGGGTTGGTGTTCATAGCATCCAGCTCTCTCGTGGTTGAAGCGCCACCAGCCCGCCGAGGGCCGCCAGGTCGCGTTCGGCATGGCTCTGGCGCAGAAACACCGGCAGGTCGGCCAGCAGCCTCGCCGAGGCTGCGTCTCGGCAGTAGGGCGCGGCGCCCAGGGCGCGGCCGACATGCTCGATCACCGCGCTGGCGCTGTGTTCGACGATGGCGCGCACGCGGCGCACCGGCAATTCGGCATCGGCTTCGGGGTTGGCGTCGATCCAGGCGGCGCAATCGCGCAGGGCGCTGGCGGCTGCGCTGAGGGCGCAGTCCACCTGGCCCAGGTGGGCGTGGGCATGGGGCTCGTCACGTTCGGCGCAATGGCGGCGCAGCGCATCGCCGAGGCGGCTCGCCGCCCCGTACCAGCAGGCGGCGATGCCCGCGCCGCCTTGCCAGAAGCCGGGCCTGGCCAGATAACCATTGGCCGGGCCGACGGGCTGGCCAATGGCATCCTCGAACAGGATCTCGACGCTCTGGGTGGCGGCCATGCCCACGGCCTGCCAGCCGTCCTCGCTAACCCGTACGCCGGGTTGCTCCAGGGCCACGGCCACCAGCTGCTGTTCGCCATGGGCATTCCAGGCGGTGAGCAGGCCGTGGCTGAGCACCGTGGCGCCCGAGCACCAGGCCTTGCGGCCATGCAGGCGCACGCTGCCGTCGCGCCGTTCGGCGTCCAGCGTCACCCGCGCCTGGGGTGGCTCGGCGGCCCACATGCCCCAGGTCGACTGCGCCGGCACTGGTGTTTCATAGTGCTGGAAGATCGCCAGGGCGTCGGTGTGGCCTTCATAGAGTTTGCACAGGCTCAGGTCCTGTGCGGCGACCGTGGCCAGCGCCTGCCAACGTTGCAGGGTCTGGCCACCGCCGGGTGGGGGTAATTGGTCGAGGCCCTCGTTGCACAACCGTTGCAGGCTGCGCAGCAGGGCCTCGGGGTGATGCGGGAGGGGGTGCGGCCACTCGTCGAGCAGGGCGCCAAGGCGTTCCAGCGGACGAGTGCCGCTCCCGGTCATGCCACTTTTTCCTTCTGCAACTCGAACAGCACCAGGGAGCGATGGGTGACGATGAACTCGTCACCGAACTGGAAGACTTCGTCGTCTTCCGGCTCGTCGACACGGTTGGTATCGAGCATGCACGTCCAATGGCTGCCCTGGGCCACTTCCGGCAGGCGGAAATTGACCACGTCATGGTGCGAGTTGACCACCAGCAGCAAGGTCGCATCGGCACCGCTACGGCGGATGCCGGTGGGCTGAGCGCGGCCATCGAGCAGCATGCCCATGCAGCGCGCATGGGGATCGTGCCAGTTTTCCTCGCTCATTTCCTCGCCATTGGGCGCCAGCCAGGTGACGTCCTTGACGCCCAGCTCCTCGTTGTAGGCACCGACGAAGAAGCGCCCGCGGCGCAGGATCGGGTAGCTCATGCGCAGCTTGATCACCCGGGTGACGAAGGCCTGCAACTGTTTGCCGCGCTCGCCCAGGTCCCAGTTGATCCAGCCGATTTCGCTGTCCTGGCAGTAGGCGTTGTTGTTGCCGTGCTGGGTGCGTGCGAATTCGTCGCCGGCCACCAGCATCGGCGTGCCTTGGGCGAGCACCAGGGTGGCCATGAAGTTGCGCATTTGCCGGAAGCGCAGGTCGTTGATGGCCTCGTCATCGGTCGGGCCTTCGACGCCGTGGTTCCAGGACATGTTGTTGTTGCTGCCGTCCTGGTTGTTCTCGTCGTTGTCCTCGTTGTGCTTGTCGTTGTAGGAGACCAGGTCATTGAGGGTGAAACCGTCGTGGGCGGTGATGAAGTTCACCGACGAGAACGGCCGACGACCACGCTGGTTGTACAGGTCGCCCGAGGCGGTCAGGCGACTGGCCAGCTCGGCCAGCTGGCCTTCGTCGCCTTTCCAGAAGCTGCGCACGTTGTCGCGGAACTTGTCGTTCCACTCCGCCCAGCCCGGCGGGAAGCCGCCCACCTGGTAGCCACCGGGGCCGCAGTCCCAGGGTTCGGCGATCAGCTTGACCTTGCTCAGCACCGGGTCCTGGCGGCAGGCGACCAGGAAGCTGTGACGCTCGTCGTAGCCATCGTGATGGCGGGCGAGAATGGTCGCCAGGTCGAAGCGGAAGCCGTCCACGCCCATCTCGGTGGCCCAGTAGCGCAGCGAGTCGGTGACCATCTGCAGCACGCAGGGGTGGCTCAGGTCCAGGGTGTTGCCGGTGCCGGAATCGTTGATGTAGTAGCGCTTGTCATCGGGCATCAGCCGGTAGTAGCTGGCGTTGTCGATGCCGCGCATCGACAGGGTCGGGCCCAGCTCGTTGCCTTCGGCAGTGTGGTTGTAGACCACGTCGAGAATCAGCTCGAGGCCGGCGTCGTGCAGGTGCGCGGCCATCTCCTTGAACTCGTTGATATGGCCGCTGGCCAGGTAGCGCGGGTGCGGGGCGAAGAAGCCGATGCTGTTGTAGCCCCAGTAGTTGTTCATGCCCTTTTCCAGCAGGTGCTGGTCGTTGACGAAGGCATGGATGGGCAGCAACTCGACCGACGAGACGCCCAGTTTGCGGATGTGCTTGATCACGTCGGCGTTCATCAGGCCGGCAAAGGTGCCGCGCTTGTCCTCGGCCACCGACGGGTGACGCATGGTCAGGCCGCGCAGGTGGGCTTCGTAGAACACCGTCTTGTCCCAGTCGACGCGGTGGTTGCGGTGCTTGCCCCAGGTGTAGGCCGGGTCGACGACCTTGCACTTGGGCACGAAGGGCGCGCTGTCACGCTCATCGAAGCTGAGGTCGCCATCGGGATGGCCGATCTCGTAGCCGAACAGCGCCTCGGACCATTTCAGCTCGCCGACCAGTTGCTTGGCGTAGGGGTCGATCAGCAGCTTGTTGGGGTTGAAGCGGTGACCGGCTTCCGGCTCGTAGGGGCCGTAAACGCGGTAACCGTAGATCAGCCCCGGGTGTGCATCGGGCAGATAGCCGTGCCAGATCTCGTCGGTGTACTCCGGCAATTCGATGCGCTCGATCTCCTCCAGACCTTCGGGATCGAAGATGCACAGCTCGACCTTGGTGGCATGAGCCGAGAAGAGCGCGAAGTTGACGCCCAAACCATCCCAGGTCGACCCCAACGGAAAGGGTTGACCTTCGGTTATACGCGAGCGTGGTTGACTCATTCTGGGTGGCTCCTGGTATCAGGCCTTGGGCTTCTTGGCGGCAGGCTTGGCGGGGGTGCTGGATTTGGCCTTGGCGGGTGCCTTGGCAGGTTTGAGCAGGGCAGGTTTCTCGGCTTCGGCCTTGGGCGCTGACTTGCTGGTGCGCGATTTGATCGGAGCGGCAGCGGCTACCTCACCCGCGGCGGCCTTTGGCTTGCTCGCGCGCTTGGGTGTGGCCTTGCCGGGCGTCTGCTCGGCTTCGACCAGCTTGGTGGCCATTTCCCAATGGCGTTTGGCCTGGCCATGGGGTTTCCCTTCGGATTCCCAGATCTGATAGGCGAACTCACGGATACGGTCTTCTTTTGCGCTCATGGGTGTGACTCCTGAGAGTGGCTAGGGGCGATCAGCAAATTGACGGGGGTGTCGCGCAGCACATCGCGCAACGCGAGGTGGCCGCCAGGGGCAAGCGGGGCAGTGGCAGCGAAGGCGCTGTGCAGGGCCTTGTCGGCCAGCACGGCGGGCAGGGCGATACGGGTGTCGCCCCATTGGTCGGCGGCGATCAGCGGCAGCGGGCTGTCGCCCAGCAGGGCAGCGCCGAGTCGCGGCACCACCACGATGGCGTACTGGTCACCCAGGCTGCGCAGGAAGGCCACGACCCGCTCGGCATGCGTGCCCTGTACCTCGAGCGGCTGGTAGTCGCCCTCGGCGAACAGCCGCGGGTGGTGGGCGCGTGCCTGCAGGGTGGCGGCGATCAGCGTCTGCTTCACCTGGCCGTCGTGCCAGTGCCCGAGGGCTTCGGCCAGGGATTGGCCATCAGCCAGGGCCTGGCGGCGAGCGGCGAAATCCACCGGGCGGCGGTTGTCCGGGTCGACCAGGGAGAAGTCCCAGAACTCGCAACCCTGATACAGATCAGGCACGCCCGGCACGCTCATGCGCAGCAGGCTCTGGGCCAGGCTGTTGAGTGCGCCAGCGGGGGCGATCTCGGCGGCGGCGGCACGGATCTGGGTACGCAATTCGGCGCCCTGGTCACTGCCGAGTACCGCCTGGAGGTAGTTCCTGCACGCCTCTTCGTAGCCCTGGTTGGGGTTGCTCCAGGTGCTGCGCAGCTTGGCCTCGCGCACGGCCTTCTCCTGCCAGGCGCTCAGGCGTTCGGTCAGCGTCTGCAGGCCTTCGGCATCGTCGGCCGACAGATCCAGCGGCCAGCAGGCGAGCAGGATCTGCAGCAGCATCAACTCATCGCCGGGGGAGGGTGCCAGGCCATCTTCCAGTTCGGCGCGCAGCGGTGCGGCCATCTCGCGCCAGCGTTGGCAGCGTTCGGCGAACCACTCGGCACGCTCGCTGAGCACGGCGAGGCGGGCACGGGTGTCTTCGCCACGCTTGTGGTCATGGGTGGCGGTGGTCAGCAGGTTGGCCGGGAAATGCCGTGCCCGTTCCAGGCAGCCATCGTGGAAGGCCTGGAGCGGCGCGCTGAACTGCTGCGGGTCGAAGCCCACGTCGTTGCGCGACAGCAACACGGCGCTGCGGTAGCAGGCGGTATCTTCCACCGCCTTGGCCGCCGCCGGCGAGGTGAGCTGCTGGAAGCGTTCGATCATCTTCGCCCGGCGCTTGCGCTGCGGGCTGGGCGGCAGTTCGGACAGCGCCTGGCCACCGAGCCAGCGGTCGAGGTGCTCGAGCAGCGGCCAGTCACCCTCGGCAAGGGTGCTGCGAGCGCCTTCCAGGGCCTGTTCGAACACCGCCTGGTCCGTGGCGCTGCGCCCGGCCGCCGACACGTAGGTGCGGTACACCGAGAAATGAGTGATCAGCTCCAGCAACGCGCGGCGGATGGCGCCCAGGGTCAGGTCGCGGGTGGCGATATCGTCACGGGCGACCAGCAGCAGGCCTTGAGCCAGGGCTTCCAGGTCGCCGGCCAGGGAGGTGGTCAGCACCAGCTGGCGCGCCTCGCGCACTTCGGCCATGAAGTCGGCGTCACGGCCGCTGGTTTCGCTCCATAGCTGGGCCAGCACCGGCTCGCCCTCGGGCGCATGCTGCAGCAGCGAAACCTGGTTCATGAACTCGTAGCCGGTGGTGCCATCCACGCCCCAGTCGCGGGGCAATTGTTCGCCCTCGCCGAGGATCTTCTCGACGTAGATCGGGAAGCGGCCACCCTGAAGGCTGGCGGGGCGCCTGGGCAGCAGCCGTTCGACCCGGCGGCGCAGCTTGCGGCAGTAGGCGCGGGGGTTGGCCAGGCCATCGACATGGTCGATGCGCAGGCCGTCGACCAGGCCGTTCTCGATCAGCTCGAAGATCTTGGCGTGGGTCGCCTCGAACACCTCGTGGCGCTCGACCTTCAGGCCGCCCAGTTCGTTGATGTCGAAGAAGCGCCGCCAGTTGATGTCGTCCGCCGCGGTACGCCAGCTGGCGAGGCGGTAGTGCTGGCGTTCGAGCAGCTGGTGCAGGGCCTGGAAATTCTCCCCATCGACGGGGCGCAGGCTGTCCAGCGCCCGCTCGACGGCATCCCCGGCCTTGCTCGCCAGGGCCACCAGTTCGCGAAACAGCGCACCGGCCTGGCGTTGGCCCTCGGCGCTGTCGTCCAGCGCCGCGAAGCGCTGGCCGAGGGCCTGCAGCTCGGGGTGGCCGCTGTGTCGCAGCACGTCGCCATAGGTCGGCGGGTTGAGCGGGAAGCGGTGATCGTAGTGCTTGGCATACAACAGGCCGCGCTGGGCGTCGAAATGCAGCTCGATCTCGCCAGCGGCCAGCACCTCGCCGTAGTCGCTGCGCAGGAAGGGCACCAGCAGCTGGCCACGCAGCAGCGGGTCATGGGATTGCCAGTGGATGTCGAAGAACTTGGCATGGGCGCTGCTGGCGCCCCACTCCAGGACGTCCAGCCACCAGGGGTTGGCGTCGCCGCCCACCGCCATGTGGTTGGAGACGATATCCAGGATCAGCCCCATGTCCTTGCCGCGCAGGGCGGTGACCAGGCGCTGCAGGGCCGCTTCGCCGCCCAGCTCGGGGTTGACGCGGGTCGGGTCGACCACGTCGTAGCCATGCATGGAGCCCGGGCGCGCGGTGAGCAGCGGCGAGGCGTAGATGTGGCTGATGCCCAGGTGCGCGAAATAATCGACCAGGGGCACGGCATCGTCGAGGGTGAAACCCTTGTGAAACTGCAGGCGGACGCTGGCGCGCAACTCAGTCATGGCCAAGGCCCTCGGCCAGGTTGCGGGCCCACTGCAGGCGTTGCAGGCGGTGCGCGACGGCTGGTGCGTCGAGCATGCTGGCCGCCTCGATGGCCCAGCGGCGGCGCCAGTTCGGGTGTTCGTCACCGGGGCCGGGCAGGTTGGGCTGCTCGCTGGCGGCCATGGCGTCTTCCAGTGGCAGCAGTACCAGCGGTGCGGGGGTGCTGCCGATGAAGGCGATGCTGGCGTCCAGCTGCTGGCCGTCGTCCATCTGGTCGGCGGTGGCGTGGCCATGCTCGTGCAGGGCCTGGTGCAGTGCTCGGGTCTCTTGGGCGCGCAATTGGTGATCCTGATTGGTGTAGTCGTCGCTGCGGTGGCCCGCAGCCTGGCGCCAATGAATGTCGCGGGAGGCGAGCCAGCCGCGAATGCTCGGCAGATCATGGGTGGTGGTGGTGGCCAGGGCATCGCGTGGCCAGTCGGCCGGCGCATGGAAGCGGCCATTGCTCTGTTCGAACAGCAACACCCGCATGCCGAGAATGTTGCGCGCCGCCAGCTCTTCGCGCAGGCCGTCGGGCACCGTGCCCAGGTCCTCGCCGATGATCAGCGCACGGTGGCGCTCGGCTTCCAGGCACAGCAGGCGCAGCAGGTCCTGGGACGGGTAGTTGAGGTAGGCGCCGGCGGACGAATCCTGGCCCTCGGGTATCACCCAGAGGCGGCGCATGGTCATCACGTGATCGATGCGCATGCCGCCGGCGTGGGCCAGGTTGGCGCGCAGCATTTCGATGTAGGCGCGAAAGCCATTCTCCTGCAGGCCCTGGGGCGAGAATGCCGAGACGCCCCAGTTCTGCCCCGAGCGGTTGAGGATGTCCGGCGGCGCGCCGACGCTGACCGACTGCAGCAGTTCGGCCTGGCGACCCCAGGCCTGGCTGCCGGACGCGTCGGCGCCCACCGCCAGGTCGGCGATCAGGCCGACCGCCATGCCGGCATCGCGGGCGGCATTCTGGGCACCGTGCAGGCAGCGGGCGATCAGCCATTGGGCGAAGGCGTGGAATTCGATCTCGTGCCCGTGACCTTCGCAGAATTGCTCCACCGCCTCGCTGGCCGGGTCGCGGTACTGCTCGGGCCAGGCGCGCCAGTCCACCGGCAGGCCGTTGAGGTCCATGAAACCGCGCAAGGCCTCGAAACGGCAGTGCTGGCGCAGGGCATCGCCGCCAGCCTGGCGGAACGCCTCGAAATCAGCCTGCAGCGGGTGAAGGCTGGCAGCGAAATCGGCATGCAGCTGACGCAGGATCTGCATCCGTGCACGGGCCACGCCCGGCCAGTCGATCAGCTCCAGGCTTTCCAGGCGCGCCAGCTCCTCGCCCAGGCCGCAGGTGCGAATCGCCTGCTGCACGGCCGCCTCACCAAGCACGCTGGCCGGGGCGGCATGCAGCACGTTGAAGAACAGGCGGCTGGAGGGGGAATAGGGGCTATAGGTGTGCAAATTGGCGCTGAACATGGCGTGCATCGGGCTGATCGCCACGGCGTCGGCGCCACGGGCGGCCGCGCTGCGCACCAGGGATTCCAGTGCCTGGGTATCGCCCAGGCCGCCATCGCCCGGGCGGCGCAATGAATACAGCTGGGCACTGAGACCCCAGATCTTGGCGTCCGCACGGCCCGCCAGTTCGGCGACGCTCGGGCCAGCGGCAGGCGCCACGGCCAGGGTCACTTCGCCACCGGCAATGCGCAGCTGGTGGTAACCGGTGGTGGCGATCACCGGCAGGCTGCCACTGTCGTCCAGCCGGCCTTCCAGGCGTTCGCCGTCTTCGAGCTGAATCTCGAACGGGGTGCCCGGCGGGAAGTAGCGGGTCAGGTCCAGGGCCTGTTGCTGGTCGAGGGTGACCAGCGGGCCGAGGGCCAGGTTGTTCTGGCGGTCCTGCAGCCGCGCCAGGCTGGCTTCGATCTGCTCATCATCCGCGGCTGGATAACCGAGGGCCTCGAGCAGGCAGCGCTGGTGTTCGGGTTTGACCGATTGGGCGTTGCCGTCGGCGTCGACCCAGTCGACGCTCAGACCCGCGGCCTTGCTCAGTTCTGCCAGGCGTGCATCGCTCATGGCGCGCCCTCCAGCAGAACCCGCACGCTGTGCGCCGGCAGCCGATCGCCCTCGGCGCGATAGCTGAACAAGGCACGGGCGCCTTGGGGCACCTGGGCTTCGACCGGCTCACGCCCCAGGTTCAGGGCGATATGCAGCACCTGGCCATCGCCAAGCTGCCAGCTGGCGGCCACCGCGGCTTCACCGAGTACGCGGCTTTCCAGGGCCTGGCTACCGGGCAGACGCGGCACGATGTGCTGGTGGCGCAGGCTCAGCAGCTCGCGGTAGAAGGCTTGCCAGGCCTTGCCGTCTGCCGTGTCGCGGTTGTGATGATCGGGCTTCGAGGTTTCGAAGGTGCTGGCTTCGTTGGGGGCCGGAATGGCCTGGCCGGAAAACTTGGAGAAGTCCTTGAATTCGTTCTGGCGACCCTTGCGTACCGCTTCGCCGAGTTCGTCGTTGTGGGAGGTGAAGAACTGGAACGGCTGTTCGCTGCCCCATTCCTCGCCCATGAACAACAGCGGAATCATCGGGCTGAGCAGCAGCAGGGCGGTGGCGCTCTTCAGCGCCTCGTCATCGGCGAGGCTGCGCAGACGCTCACCGACCGCGCGGTTGCCCACCTGGTCGTGGTTCTGCAGGAACAATACGAAGGCGCTGGGCGGCAGGTGGCCGCTGCTGCTGCCGCGGGCGGTGCCATGCCGAGTGGTCTCGCCCTGGTAGATGAAGCCTTCGCGCAGGCAACGGGCCAGCTTGCCGGTGGCGTCCTCGGCGAAGTCGGCGTAATAGCCTTCGTGTTCACCGGTCAGCAGGTGGTGCAGCACGTTGTGGCCGTCGTCGTTCCACTGGGCGACGAAGCCCTGTTGCAGCAGTTCGGCGTCGTTGTGTTCGTTTTCCAGCACCAGGTGCAGATGGCGCGCGGCGGGAATGGCGGCGTGCAGCCGCTCGGCCAGTTCGAGCAGGAAGTCGCGTTCGCTGATGGCGTGCACGGCATCGAAGCGCAGGCCGTCGACGCGGTAGTCCTGTACCCACATCAGGGCGTTGTCGAGGAAGTAGTCGCGCACCTGGCGGCGGCGGAAATCGATGGCCGGGCCCCAGGGCGTGTGCACGTCTTCGCGGAAGAAGTCGCTGGCGTACTGGCCCAGGTAATTGCCGTCGGGGCCGAAGTGGTTGTACACCACGTCGATGAATACCATCAGGCCCAGCTCATGGGCGCGGTCGATCAGCCCGCGCAGTTGGTCGGGGGTACCGTAGGACGAGTCCGGGGCGAAGGGCAGGACGCCGTCGTAACCCCAGTTGCGGCCACCGGGAAACTCGCCCAGGGGCATCAGTTCGATGGCGGTGACGCCGAGGTCGGCGAGTTCCTGCAGGCGCGCCTCGATGGCCTGGTAGCCGCCCAGGGTGCCAACGTGCACTTCGTAGAGCACGGTTTCCTGCCAGGGGCGGCCCTGCCAGGCATTGCTGCGCCATTGATAGCGGTGCGGATCGGCGACGCGGCTTGGGCCGTGAACGTCATTGGCCTGCCAGCGCGAGGCAGGGTCAGGCACCTGCAGGTGGCCATCGATCAGATAGTGGTAATCGGTACCTGCCGTCACCGGCAGGGTGACGCCGTACCAGCCGTCTTCGCCGGCGGTCATTGCATGCCGGGCGTCACCAAGCTTCACGTCGACGCGCTTGGCGTCCGGCGCCCACAGGGAAAAGTGGGTGTGGCCGCTGTCGTCCGGCCAGGCACCGTGTCTCTGTTTTGCTTCAGGCATCAGACCAGTTTCCCACCCGATTTCTTTGCGGCCAGCAGCTTGCGATACAGCGCGGCATAGGGTTCCACGGACTGCGTCCAGTACAGCGGCGCGGCCATGGCGTGGGCGCGCATGGCGTTGAGCAGTTCCGGGTTACGGTAAATGGCCATGGCGCGTCGTACGGCGGCCAGGTAGCTGTCGGTGCTCGGCTCGTCGAACAGGAAGCCGTTGACGCCATCTTCGATGGTGTCGGCCAGGCCACCGGTGGCGCGGGCGATCGGCAGCGAACCGAAGCGCTGGGCGTACATCTGGCTCAGGCCGCAGGGCTCGAAACGCGAGGGCATCAGCAGGAAATCGCTGCCGGCGAACATGCAGCGCGCGTCCGCCTCGTTGAAGCCGACGTTGGCGCCGACCTTGCCGGGGTGACGGCGAGCCAGTTCGCGAACGGCTTCCTCGAGGTGCTCCTCACCGCGGCCGATGATGGCGATGCGACCGCCCTCGGCGACGATGGTGTCGGCGATCTCCAGGGTCATGTCGATGCCTTTCTGCTGCACCAGGCGCGATACCACGGCGAACAGCGGGCCGTCGCTCTGCTCCAGGCTGAACATCTGCTCGACGTGGCGGGTGTTTACCCGTTTGCCTTCCCAGTCGTGGGCATCGAAGCCCTGGACCAGGTGCGGGTCGTTGACCGAGTCCCAGCTGTCGTCGATGCCGTTGGGAATGCCGCTGAGCTGGTTGAGCTGCACCTTGAACTGCAGCATGCCTTCCAGGCCGCAGCCGAATTCGGGGGTGGTGATCTCGCGGGCGTAATTGGCGCTCACCGTGGTGACGTGGTCGGAGTACACCAGGCCGGCCTTGAGAAACGACAGGCGGCCATAGAACTCCATGCCCTGGTGGCCACAGGCCGACGACGGCAAGCCCAGCTCCGGGCTGCATTCCAGGCTGCACAGGCCCTGGTAGGCGAGGTTGTGGATGGTGAACACGGTGGGGGTCTGCAGGCCTCGCCAGCTCATGTAGGCCGGGGCCAGGGCGGCTGGCCAGTCATTGGCGTGGACCACTTCCGGGCACCAGCTCAGGCAGGCGGTGCCGGCGGCGATTTCGGCGGCTGCCAGGCCTAGGCTGGCGAAGCGGATGTGGTTGTCCTGCCAGTCGCGGCCATGGGCGTCGGCGTAGGGCGTGCCATCACGGTCGAACAGTTCGGGGCAGATCAGCACGTAGACGATCAGGCCGTCCGGCAGGGTCATGCAGCCAATGCGCGCGGGGGGCAGGGCGGCATGGCCCGGCACGCTGCCAACGTCACGAATCGCGTGACCGCTCTGCAGCACCTGGCGGTAGCCAGGGATCAGCACCCGGACGTCGTGATCCGCGTTCATCGCCCGTGGCAGCGACGCGGACACGTCACCCAGGCCGCCCACCTTGATGAGGTCGGCCAGCTCGGGGCTGACGAAGAGGATCTTCTTCTTGACCGCGTGCAGATTGGTAATTGTGTTGTGTGGCTTGAGGGGTGTTTCTACTGAGACCGACTGGTCAAACCGTGTTGCTGCAACAGCGTTTCCCATACCATCCTCCGCTCGATTCTGTCCTTGACCCGTAATGTTTCGTTAGCTTGCGCGCCGACGGGAATATGCCGCCCTGTCTTTCCAGTTGATTGCCGTGTCGGGGCAGGAGGAAAAGCTGCTTGCTGGTGATTAATTCCCACGTAGTTGATGACCCAGCCCGCGAATAAGAAGTTTCGACTATTTTCGGTGCCACCACTGGCCAGTACGGAACTAATGGGAAGCAGCAGGTTTTCGCTGCCGATGCCGGTCAAGTAGCGGGGTTTCGACTGTGTTGGGCGGTTTGCGGGCCAGGTTCGCACTGCTCTGGAAGATCTCTGGGAGGGGCTTTCGGCTGTTTGTGCCGAAGCGAGGCGACGAGCGGTCATATTTGCCGCTGTTAGTCCGGTTGTACAAAACCTGGACAACTCCTTTACAGCTAACAGCGCAACTAAGCAGGCGCGAAGTTGCATTTATATTGATCGTTCGAACAACCCATAAAGTTCGCTGTTTTTTATTGATCGACCTGCCGTTCGATATTTCATGGCGAAAGTAAAAGTATCGCCCAGGCCCAGATACTTGCGGCAGCATCTCGCAGGTACGCCGGAAGGCTTTCAGGTGCAGGGTTTTTGCCAGGTTGCCCGGCTGCGGAGCAGGTCGTTGGTCCGCCGCTGAAACGGGCACGGTGTTGCAGATCGCGAACGGCCCGCGGCGGGCCGGCAGCGGCCGTGGGGTTCTGCTACTGTGGCCGCGCCCCAATCAACGTGTTCCGGCCATGAACCTCGACACCCGCATCAAGTTTCGCCACCTCACCTGCTTTCTCGAGATCGCCCGCCAGCGCAGTTTCGCCAAGGCCGCCGACGCCCTGGCCGTCAGCCAGCCGGCCATCTCCAAGACGCTCAAGGAGCTGGAGGCCATCCTCGACGCCTCGCTGTTCGAGCGCGGCAAGGCGGGCGTCAGCCTGACCTCGGCGGGGCTGGCCTTCATGCGCTACGCCGGCCCTTGCGTGCAGGCGCTGCGCGACGGCGTGAACAGCCTGCGCAGTGGCGAACATGATGCCGGGCAGGTGCGCGTCGGCGTGCTGTCCACCGTGGAGAGCTTGTTGATTCCCGACGTGGTGCGGCGCCTGCACCAGCGTCATGCGGCCCTGGTGGTCAGCGTCGCCACCGGGCCCAGCGCCTACCTGCTGGCGCAGCTGCGTGTCGGCGAACTGGACCTGGTGGTCGGGCGCATGACCGACAGCCCGGATATCCAGGGCCTGACCTTCGAGCATCTGTACAGCGAGTCGATGAGCCTGGTGGTGCGCCCCGGGCATCCGCTGCTGGCCCTGGGCGATGCCGGTCTCAGCCAATTGGGCGACTACCCCGCGGTGCTGCCGCTGGCTGGCACCACCATCCGCCGTTACGCCGACAGCCTGTTCGTGCAATGCGGCGTGCCCCAGCCACGCCAGCGCCTGGAGACCCTGTCGCCGGCGCTCAGCCGCCGCTACGTGCAGCAGAGCGACGCGGTGTGGGTGGCACCGCTCGATGCCGTGCGCCTCGACCTGCAGAACGGCGACCTGGCCGAGCTGGCCCTGGGTATCCGCGAGCCCGGGGGGTCCGTGGGCATCTGCAGCAACGCCACGCTGCCCCTGTCGCTGGCAGCGCAGTGGTGCTGCGAGACATTGCGGGAACTGGCCGGCGAGCGAAACGCCGCCCTCGGTTGCTCTGCCTGAGCGCGATCCCGGTAATTACCTGAACTCCCGCTGCCGTCTCGCTTTCCACTTTGAACCCCGGTAGGCAGGCGTTCGCTGCGCCCACGTTGCCACCGGGCCAAGGGCGATCACGTCATCGCATCGCTGCTGGTAGTTCTAGAGGAGAACCGTGATGGACCTGGGCTTGAAAGACCGTGTGGCACTGATCACCGGGGCGGCGGGCGGCATCGGTCTGGCGACCGCGCGCCTGCTGGCGGAAGAGGGCGTGAAGCTGGTGCTGACCGACCGCGAGCAGGACGCCTTGCAGCAATCCACTGCCCGCCTGGCCGGTGATCCGCTGTTGATCGCCGCGGACATGACCCGGCAAGCCGAGGTCGATGACCTGGTCCGCCAGGCCGAAGCACGCTTTGGCCAAGTCGATATCGTGGTGCACACCGCTGGCGTGACCGGTGCCAAGGGCGACCCGTTGGCGCTGACCGACGCCGACTACCAGGAAGCCTGGGACACCGACTTCTTCACCGCCGTGCGTATCGCCCGCGCGACCGTGCCGGCCATGCGTCGGCGCGGCTGGGGCCGGCTGGTCTGCATCACTTCGGAAAACGCCGTGCAGCCCTATTGGGACGAAGCCGTCTACAACGTGGCCAAGGCCGCGCTGGCGGCCTTCATCAAGAACCTGTCGTACAAGGAAGCCGCCCATGGCGTGCTGTGCAATACGGTAGCGCCGGCCTTTATCGAAACCGGCATGACCGACGGCATGATGAAAAAGCGCGCCGACGAGATGGGCGTGAGCTTCGAGGAAGCGGTAGAGAGCTTCCTGAAGGAGGAGCGTCCGGGCATCGTCCAGCAGCGACGTGGCCAGCCCGAGGAGGTGGCGGCGGCAATCGCCTTGCTGGTATCGGCGCGCGCCTCGTTTATCAACGGCAGCAACCTGCGCGTCGATGGTGGCTCGGTGCAGAGCGTGCAGAACTAGACCAACCCCGAGCGCTTACAACCTTTTGATGATCTTGAGCGCTGTTTCGTCGATTTTGGCAGTTGAGTGGCGCAAGTGGCCTTTCGTAGGGTGGACGACGCTTTACCCGTCCACCGCTCTGCGATCGCAATGGTGGACAAAAAGAGCGTTGTCCACCCTACGCTGGGAGCGGCCGCTTCTGCCTAGTAGCTGCCGATCAGCACGCCTCGGCTGGCGGTTTCGCCACCCGGCGATGTCATCTCGAATACCGATCATCAATAACCTTTTGGTTATGTATGGCCGATATTTTTTCAATAGGCGCCTTGCCCCCTTTATCTGATCATGGCCCGCAGAGCCTGCATCGGCGCAAGCGCGCCAAATGACCGGCGACTCCACAATTTCAATAACCAGGAGCGTCCCATGTCCGAGGACAGCCGTTTCGTCATCCGTGATCGCAATTGGCACCCCAAAGCCTTCACCCCCGATTACAAGACCTCCATCGCTCGTTCACCGCGCCAGGCGCTGGTGAGCATTGCGCAATCGATTTCGGAAACCACCGGGCCGGATTTCACCCGCTTGAAAATGGGCAGGCACGACAACGACCTGCTGCTCAATTTCAACAACGGCGGCCTGCCCATCGGTGAGCGCATTCTGGTGTGCGGCCGGGTGATGGATCAGTACGGCAAGCCGATCCCCCATACTTTCGTGGAAATGTGGCAGGCCAACGCCGGCGGCCGCTATCGCCACAAGAACGACCGCTACCTGGCTCCGCTGGACCCGAACTTTGGCGGTGTCGGTCGCGCCCTGACCGACAGCGAAGGCAACTACAGCTTCCGTACCGTCAAGCCAGGCCCGTACCCGTGGCGCAACGGCCCCAATGACTGGCGCCCGGCGCACATCCATTTCTCCATCAGTGGCCCGTCGATCGCCACCAAACTGATCACTCAGCTGTATTTCGAAGGGGATCCGCTGATCCCGCTGTGCCCGATCGTCAAGTCGATCGCCAACCCGGACGCGGTACAGACGCTGATCGCCAAGCTCGACATGAGCATGGCCAACCCCATGGACTGCCTGGCCTACCGCTTCGATATCGTGCTGCGCGGCCAGCGCAAGACCCACTTCGAGAATTGCTGAGGAGCCCGCCATGCCTGTCGAACTCTTGCCCGAAACCGCTTCGCAAACCGCCGGCCCCTACGTGCATATCGGCCTGGCCCTGGCCGCCGCCGGCAACCCGACCCGCGACCAGGAGATCTGGAACCAGATGGCCAAGCCCGGTGCGCCGGGCGAGCACATCACCCTGATCGGTCACGTCTACGACGGCAACGGCCACCTGGTCCGCGACGCCTTTCTGGAACTCTGGCAGGCCGATCACCTGGGCCGTTACGATGCCGAATACGATCTGGACAAACCCTTCAACGGGTTTGGCCGTACCGCCACCACCTTCGATGCCGGCAGCGAGTGGACGGTTCAGACCGTCAAGCCCGGTGTGGTCGACAACGCCGCCGGTGTGCCGATGGCGCCGCATATCAACGTCGCGCTGTTCGCCCGTGGCATCAATATCCACCTGCATACGCGCCTGTATTTCGAAGACGAAGCCGAGGCCAATGGCAAGGATCCGGTGCTCAACCTGATCGAGCAGCCGTCGCGGCGCGAAACCCTGATCGCCAGGCGCTGCGAGGTTGACGGCAAACCGGCCTACCGATTTGATATACGCATTCAGGGGGACGGCGAAACGGTGTTTTTTGATTTCTGACAGTGACCTAGATGTGCCCGCCGAGCAGATCGACGCGCGCATCCACCAGGGTTTCACCGCGGCCCTCGAGGCCCGCGGTTTTCATGCCGACAGTCAGCAACAGCAAGCAATCGATACGCTCGGGCAGTGGCTGCAGGGCTGGTGCGCCGGGCGCCGTGGCTGGCTGCGCAAGCCGGCGGCCGGCGTGTACCTGTGGGGTGGCGTGGGGCGCGGCAAGAGCTTCGTGATGGATGCCTTCTTCGCCGCGGCGCCGTTCACCGCCAAGCGCCGCGTGCATTTCCACGCCTTCTTGCAGGAGTTGCAACAGCGCATGCAGGCGTTCGCCGGCCAGCCCGACCCGCTGGTACTGGCGATCCGCGCGCTGGCCAAGGATATCCGCCTGCTGTGCTTCGACGAATTCCACGTGCATGACATCGGTGATGCCATGCTCTTGCGCCGGTTGCTCGACGTGCTGGTCGAGGAGGGCGTCGGTCTGGTGATGACCTCCAACTATCCGCCCGCCGGGCTGTGCCCCAACCCGCTGTACCGCGAGCGCTTCACTCCGGCCATCGAGATGCTCGAGAAGCGTTTCACGGTGCTGGCCCTGGATGCCGGCACCGACTACCGCGAATTGCCCGGTAACGCCCAGCAGTGGGGCGAATACCTGTGGCCACAGTCGGCCGGCGGGCTGGCTTATCTGCAGCGCTGGCTGGCGCTGGATGAGCAGGCGCAGCGCGATCAGGTCCTGACCGTCAACCACCATCCGCTGCAGGTGCGGGCCCTGGCGCCCGGTCGCGCCTGGCTGGAGTTCGCCGAGCTGTGTGGCAGCGCCCACTCCACGGCGGATTTTCTCTGGCTGCTGCAGCGCTATCCGCGCCTGGCGCTGACCGGGGTGCCGAGCCTGGATTCGCAGCCCACCGATGCCTGCCAGCGCTTCATCAACCTGGTGGATATCGCCTACGATGCCGGCGCCACGCTGCTGCTGTGCAGCGAGTTCAGTCTCGAGCGCCTGTGCCGCGGCTCCGCCCATCAGGATTTCGTGCGAACCCGCAGCCGCCTCGGTCAATTGCACAAACGAGAACTGGTGACCGAAGGCCCTGGCCGAGAGCCCCGCGCCATCTGCGACAAGGAATGCTGAACCCGTGCTGCACATCCTCCAGATCACCGCACCGATCTTCCTGCTGATCGGCCTCGGCTACCTCGCGGCCATGGGCGGCCTGCTCAACCGCGAGCAGGTGCGGGGCATCGGCGCGTTCGTGATCACCTTCGCCATGCCGGCGCTGCTGATCAGGACCCTGGGCACCTCGCCGATCCAGCAGACCCTGATGCCCGGCTACCTGATCGCCTACGCGCTCGGCTCCCTGGCGGCCTTCACCCTGGCCTTCGGCGTGTCGCGCTGGCTGCGCGGCGACAACCTCTCGGGCTCGGCCATCAACGCCATGGGCATGTCGGTTTCCAACAGCGGTTTCGTCGGCTACCCGCTGGTGGCGGCCGCCATCGGTTCGCCGGCGGTGCTGGGCATGGCCATGGGCATGCTGGTCGAGAACCTGCTGATGATTCCCCTGGCGCTGGTACTGGCCGAGGCGGGCAAGCAGCAGGGCGGCGGCGGGCTCAGGGTGCTGGGCATGACCTTCGGGCGACTGCTGAAGAACCCGGTGATCGTCGGCATCATCATCGGCCTGGGGGTATCGCTGCTGGGCATCGAGATTCCCCCGTTGCTGTTCAAGCCCATCGACATGCTCGCCGGGGTGTCGGCGCCCCTGGCGCTGTTCGTGATCGGCGCCGGCCTGTTCGGCATGAAGGCCCGCGGCGTGTGGCTCGATGCGGCGTGGATCTCGGGCGGCAAGCTGATCCTTCACCCATTGGCAGTGCTTTGCGCCTTCATGCTGGTGCCGGGCGTCGACCCGGTGATGATGGCGGTGGGCGTGCTGTTCGCCTGCTCGCCGATGATGAGCATCTTCCCGATCCTCGGCCAGCGCTTCGGCCTCGAGGACCGCTGCAGCGCGACGCTGCTGGTGGCCACCGTGCTGTCGTTCGTCACCATCAGCCTAGCGCTGCTGTTTATCGGCGCGGGGACGTCCTGAACGGGGTTGTGGGAGCGGGCCATGCCCGTGAAGGCGTGCGTACGAACCCGCTGTAGGATGGCTCGGGCCGTAGGGTGGATCGGGGCGCGTAGCTGACGCTCTTTTCATCCACCGTTGCAATTGCAGGCCAGTGAATGGGGCGGGGCCGCGGAGGTGAAGCATCATCTACCCTATGGACTGGTGATTATCTGTGGGAGCGGGCCATGCCCGCGAAAAAGTCACGGGCACGGCCCGTTCCCACAGGTAAAGCAACGATGTCCGATTCTGCCTTTTAGCAGCCTCGTTAATGTCGCCTAAGAAGATCGCGCACAGATTCTGATCAAACCCGACTGCCGAGCAATTCGGCACGCCTTATCCAGTTCTGCCGCTGATTCTCCGAAGAGGGACGCACCGGCGAAAACGTCTCCAGGCGGCGCGTTTTGATGCCGCAGAAGCCGAGGATGGTACGTTTCATCTGACGATGGGCCGGCGCGCCGTAGATCCAGTGAAAGTACCAGCGCGGCGTATCGAGGGTGACCAGCAGGTCCGCGCTGCGGCCGCTGAGCAGCTTGTCCCAGCGCTGCGAGTCGCTGCGGTACTTGAAGGCGAAGCCGGGCAGCAGCACGCGGTCGAAAAAGCCCTTGAGCTGGGCCGGCAGGCCGCCCCACCACACCGGGTAGACGAACACCAGGTGCTGGGCCCAGTGGATCTGGCGCTGCGCTTCGAGCAGGTCCGGTTCCAGGGTCTGGCTCTGGCTGTAGCCTTCGTGCAGCACCGGATCGAAGCTCATCTCGCTCAGGCGCATCTGCCGCACCACATGGCCTTCGGTGCGCGCGCCCAGGGCGTAGGCCTCCGCCAGGGAATGGCAGAGGCTGTCGCTTTTCGGCGAGCCGATGATCATCAGGATCCGCTTGCCGTCACCCTCCAGCGGGGTGGCGCCGCTCTTGGCGCCGTCAGTCATGGTGGCCGGCCTGCAGCATGGTTTCCGGGCGCACCCAGGTGTCGAACTGCTCGTCAGTCAGATGGCCCAGCGCCAGCGCTGCCTCGCGCAGGGTGGTGCCCTCGTTGTAGGCCTTCTTGGCGATTTCCGCGGCCTTGTCGTAGCCGATATGGGGGTTCAGCGCGGTGACCAGCATCAGGCCGCGTTCCAGGTGCTCGGCCATGCGCGGGGCGTCGGGTTCCAGGCCCAGCACGCAATGCTCGCGGAAGTTGCGGCAGCCATCGGCCAGCAGGCGGATCGATTGCAGCACGTTATGGATGATCACCGGCTTGTAGACGTTGAGCTGCAGATGGCCCTGGCTCGCCGCGAAACCGATGGTCACGTCATTGCCCATCACCTGGCAGGCGAGCATCGACAGGGCTTCGCACTGGGTCGGGTTGACCTTGCCGGGCATGATCGAGCTGCCCGGCTCGTTGGCCGGCAGGCGCACTTCGGCCAGGCCGCCGCGTGGGCCGGAGCCGAGCAGGCGCAGGTCGTTGGCGATCTTCATCAGCGCCACGGCAAGGGTCTTCAGGGCGCCGGACAGCGCGGTCAGCGGCTCGTGGCCGGCGAGGGCGGCGAACTTGTTCGGCGCGCTCTTCAGCGGCAGGCCGCTGAGGGCCGCCAGTTCCGCGGCGATCGCCTCGCCGAAGCCGGGGGGCGAATTCAGGCCGGTGCCCACCGCCGTGCCGCCCTGGGCCAGTTCGCAGACCGCCGGCAGGGTGGCGCGAATCGCCTGCTGGGCCAGCTCCAGCTGGGCGACGAACGCCGACAGCTCCTGGCCGAAGGTGATGGGCGTGGCATCCATCATGTGGGTGCGGCCGGTCTTCACCAGGCGGTTGTGGCGCGCGGCCTGGTCGGCCAGGGCTTCGGACAGCTCGGCGATGGCCGGCAGCAGGTCGCGCTGCACGGCGCCGGCGGCGGCGATGTGCATGGCGGTGGGGAAGCAGTCGTTGGAGCTCTGCGCCCGGTTGACGTGGTCGTTGGGGTGCACCGGACTCTTGCCGCCCCGGGGGTTGCCGGCCAGCTCGTTGGCGCGCCCGGCGATCACCTCGTTGACGTTCATGTTGCTCTGGGTGCCGCTGCCGGTCTGCCAGACCACCAGGGGAAACTGTTCATCATGCTGGCCGGCGATCACCTCGTCGGCGGCCTGCTCGATCAGCCGGGCGATGTCCTGGGGCAGGTCGCCGATGCGGTCGTTGATACGCGCAGCGGCCTTCTTGATCAGCGCCAGGGCGTGCACCACCGCCAGCGGCATGCGTTCCTCGCCAATCGCGAAGTTGATCCGCGAACGCTGGGTCTGGGCGCCCCAGTAGGCCTCTTCAGGGACTTCGATGGGGCCGATGCTGTCGGTTTCGGTGCGGCTCATTGCGGGACTCTCCGTCGCTGTTCAAGCTCGTTAGGCTGCGCCGGCGGCGACACGTTCCAACTACCAGCGCGTTTGGCTCGTGCCGATCCAGCCCTGTGCGGCGCGTACCGGCACACGTTCTCCCAGGGCATTGCGCAGCAGGCCGTCGTACTGGCCGAACCACTCATGGGTGTCGGCATACAGCAGGCCCAGGCCGAGGCGCGGTCTGGCGACGTGGGCCTGGCGCGGGGTGAAGGTGAGGTCGACCTGGCCGTCCTCGGTGCACAGCTGCCAGGGCGCCAGGTGCGCCTGGCGGGTCTGGCTGATCTGCACGGCCTGCTCCAGATGCAGCAAGGCGCCGCCGAACCACAGGGCGTTTTCCGTCAGCCCGCTGTGCTCGGTCCAGCCGCTGCCGAAGTTGCCGCCGATGCCGCCGGGCGCCGCGAACACCGCGCGCGTCCATTGGCTGTACAGCGGCCAGACGCCGCGGCCGAAGTCCATGGAGGCGAAGCTGTGGCCACTGGCGCACTCATAGTCCCTGGCACCCAGGTGCACGCTGCCGGTGACGGGCAGGCCCACCTGACGGCAGGTGGCATGAAAGCCCTGGTTGCCGAAGGGCACCACCAGGTTCACCGACTCCAGGTGAGCGGGGCGCTGGATGTCCAGGGCCAGGTGCAGGGGCTGGCCGCCGATATTCGGTGAGGTGGCGGTCAGCCGCACGCGGCCGGGGTACTCGTTGAAATGCAACTGCAGTCGCGGGTGCTCGAAGGCGTGGCCGCCCAGGGGCGTGTCCGGCAGGTGGCAGCCGCGGGCGAGCAGGCTGAGCTGGTTGAGGGCGACATGGCGGCCGCTGCCCAGGTCGAGAAAGTAGGCGGCACCATAACCGACGTAGTCGAGATCGGCCTGGATCAGCGACAGCGTCCAGTCCGGGGTGCAGATGTTCCAGTGGTTCCAGCGTTTGCGACGCCCCAGGTTGCCCGGCAGCGAGCAGTCGACCCGCGGCTGCGACGACCAGCCGACGGCCTCGGGGTTGAGTCGCCCGCGGGCGTCGCATAGCGGGATCGGCGGTGAGGGAACGAAGGGGCTGTTCATCTGGCACGTCCATGTGTGCATGAAGAGAGCCGTCGAGCATGCAACTGTGCGGCGTGGCGGGCAAGTACTGGCAGTTTGAACTGCGTTGCAAGGGTGCGCCAGTAGGCATTTCGTACCCATTGATGACCGGCGGCAGGCGCAGAACGGGTGCACTCCCTTGTGCGAAAAGGCTTGAGAGGTGCGGCGCCGGGGCACAAAATGCGCCGCTGTCGGTCAAAGCACCTCACCCTCGTGATCAGGAGTACCCCGATGTCCCGTATCCCCGCGCTTTGCATTGCCGCTCTGATGGCCGTCGGTAGCACCCAGGTGCTGGCCGATGCCCGCAGCCATGCCGCCGATGCCGAGCGCTTCCTGCAGCTCGCCAACGCCGACAAGCTGGCTGTTCCGGTTTACGCCCAGGTGCAGCAGATGTTCGCCCAGCGCTTCGCCGAAACCAAGGCGCCGGAGAGCAAGAAGGCCGTGCTGGAAAGCTACCAGGCCAAGGCCAACGCCGAGCTGGACAAGGCGGTCGGCTGGGACAAGCTCAAGCCGGACATGGTCAAGCTGTACACCAGCAACTTCAGTGAGCAGGAGCTCAAGGACCTGATCGCCTTCTACCAGTCGCCCCTGGGCCAGAAGGTGCTCAAGCAGATGCCGGCGCTCACCGCCCAGTCCGCGCAGATCACCCAGGCCAAGCTGGAAAGCGCCGTGCCGGCGGTCAACAAGCTGCTCAGCGACATGGGCAACGAATTGGGCGCCAAGAAGCCCTGATACCCGACGTGGCCGGCCTGGTGCCGGCCACGGCCTTTCCCCGGAGCCCGCAATGCCCAAGATCGACCAGCTGCGTAACGCCTTTGCCGCCCTGCAACCCGAGCACCTCGAGGTGCTGGACGAAAGCCACATGCACAGCCGTGGCCTGGAGACCCATTACAAGGCGGTGATCGTCAGCCCGCAGTTCGACGGCCTCAATGCCGTCAAGCGCCACCAGAAGGTCTATGGCGTGCTGGGCGAGCTGATGGGCCAGGTGCATGCGTTGGCCTTGCATACCTACACGCCGCAGGAGTGGGCCCTGCAAGGGGCTGCACCGGATTCGCCAACCTGCCGCGGTGGCAGTAAGCACGACCTTTGATTTCTGCGTGCCCCGCCTTCTGCGCAGGGGCACTCATCTGTAAACGTCCCTAGTTAGGCAGTCCCGGGTATCGCTTCGCTCAACCCAGGCTAGGTTGCAGCATTTACCACTCGACCACGATCTTGCCGAAATGGCGGCCGCTTTCCTGCAGGCGGAAGGCGTCTGCCAGCCTTTCCAGCGGGAAGCTCTGATCGAGGATCGGGCGCACGCCGGACTGTTCCAGCGCGCGGACATAGTCCTGCTGGTGGCGACGGCTGCCGACGATCAGCCCCTGCAGGCGTACCTGCTTGGCCATCAGCACGGCAGTCGGCACATCGCCCTGACGCCCGGTCAGTACGCCGATCAGGGCGATATGACCGCCCACGCGCACCGCCGTGATCGATTGCGCCAGGGTGCCCGGGCCGCCCACTTCGACCACCTGGTCCACGCCGCGGCCATCGGTCAGCTCCAGCACGCGCTTGCCCCAGTCCGGTGTCTGCCGGTAGTTGATGGTGTGATCGGCGCCCAGTTGGCGCAGGCGCTCGAGCTTCTCGTCCGACGAGGAGGTGGCGATCACCGAGGCGCCCATCATCCTGGCGATCTGCAGGGCGGCGATGGACACACCGCCGCTGCCCAGCACCAGCACGCTGTCACCGGCCTTCAGCCCGCCATCGACGACCAGCGCCCGCCAGGCGGTCAGCCCCGCCGTGGTGATGGTCGCCGCCTCGGCATGGCTCCAGCCACGCGGTGCGTGGGTGAAAGCGCTGGCCGCGCGCACCGCATACTGGGCGGCGAAGCCGTCGATGCCATCGCCCGGGGTGCCGGCGAAATTGCTGACCGGCGCGCCCGCGTCGCCATCCGGCCACTGCGGAAAGAAGCCCGACACCACATGATCACCTGCCTCGAATTCGTCGACCCCGTCGCCCACGGCCTCGACCACCCCGGCGCCGTCGGCCATCAGCACCCGGCCATCAGCGGTGGGACTGCTGCCATTGGCCACCAGCAGGTCGTGGAAGTTCAGCGAGCTGGCGTGCAGGGCAACGCGAATCTGGCCGGGTCCGGGTTGCCCGGGGTCGGCGATATCGACCACTTCGATGTTGTTCAGGCCTGCGGGTGTACGCACGACGACGGCTTTCATGGGCGGTTCCTCCTGTGGCAGCCAATAGGCTTGATCGATGGCAGCACGCGCGGCCGCCACTCTTTTCTCGACAGTACCCATCCCGGGGCGTTCCGGCGGCGCGCACTACACCTGGGCGGCCAACACCAGTAAACTGCACGGCCCATTTCTCCACTGCACCTCACCCATGCCCAGGCGACGCCACCGGGCAGTGCGCTGCTTTGCCGAAACGGCCTACATTTCGTACCCAGTCCGCCCTTTGCGAGGGCGACTACTGAAGGACATCTGCAATGACCGACACCACCATCGTCGTCGCCGCGCTCTACAAGTTCGTGTCCCTGCCGGACTACGAGGCGCTGCGCCAACCCTTGCTCGACACCCTGCTCGCCAACGGCATCAAGGGCACCCTGCTGCTCGCCGAAGAGGGCATCAACGGCACCGTTTCCGGTAGCCGCGAAGGCATCGACGGGCTGTTCGCCTGGTTCGCACTCGACCCGCGCCTGGCCGACGTCGACCACAAGGAGTCGTATTGCGCCGAGCAGCCGTTCTATCGCACCAAGGTCAAGCTGAAGAAGGAGATCGTCACCCTCGGCGTGCCGGGCGTCGACCCCAACCAGCGGGTGGGCACCTATGTCGAGCCCAGGGACTGGAACGCGCTGATCAGCGACCCCGAGGTGCTGCTGATCGACACGCGCAACGACTACGAGGTGTCCATCGGCACCTTCGAAGGCGCCATCGACCCCAGGACCAAGTCCTTTCGCGAATTCCCGGACTATATCCGCGAGCACTTCGACCCGAGCAAGCACAAGAAGGTGGCGATGTTCTGCACCGGCGGCATCCGCTGCGAGAAGGCCTCCAGCTACATGCTCAGCGAGGGCTTCGAGGAGGTCTATCACCTCAAGGGCGGCATCCTCAAATACCTCGAGGAAGTGCCCCAGGAAGAAACCAAGTGGCAGGGCGACTGCTTCGTGTTCGACAACCGCGTGACGGTGCGTCACGACCTGTCCGAAGGTGACTACGACCAGTGCCACGCCTGCCGCACACCGGTATCGGTCGAGGACCGCGCCTCGGAATTGTTCAGCCCCGGGGTCAGTTGCCCACACTGCTGGGATTCGCTGCCGGAGAAGACCCGCGAGGGCGCCCGCGAGCGTCAGCGGCAGATCGAACTGGCGAAAGCGCGCAATCAGCCCCATCCTCTGGGCAACAACCCCCGTCAGAAAAACGAGGCCTGAGCCATGGATGCGCGCCTGCTCTACGTGATGGACCCGATGTGTTCCTGGTGCTGGGGCTTCGCCCCGGTGGCCGAGGCGCTGGCCGCCCAGGCCGCCGAGCGCGGCGTACCCATGCAACTGGTGCTCGGCGGCTTGCGCCGTGATCAGGTGGCCATCGACGCCGCGGCGCGGGTGCGTTACCTGGGCTACTGGCAGGCGGTCAACGCCAGCACCGGCCAGCTGTTCAACTTCGACGCCGGCATTCCCCTGGGCATGCGCTACGACACCGAGGCGGCGTGCCGCGCGGTGGTCACCGTGCGCACCCTGGACACGGCGAGCGCCTGGCCCATGGCGCAGCGCATCCAGCAGGCCTTCTACCAGCAGGGCGCTGACGTGACCCTGGCCTCGACCCTGGTGCAGCTGGCCGAAGACGTCGGCATCCCGCGGATCGAATTCGCCGAGGCCTTCGACAGCGAGGCCCAGCACCGCGCCACCGCGGCCGATTTCACCTGGGTGCAGGATCTCGGCATCGCCGGCTTCCCGACCCTGCTGGCCGAGAAGGGCGGGCGCCTGGCACTGCTCACCAATGGCTACCAGCCCCTCGATGCCCTGGCGCCACTGCTCGGCCGCTGGCTGGAGCACGCCGTCGATGGTTGATCGCCTGAGCTGGGCGGAAATCCGTCGCCTGGCCCTGCGCCACAAGCGTGCGTTGATCCTCGCCAACCTGGTCGCCGTGCTGGCCACCCTGTGCAGCGTGCCGATTCCCCTGTTGCTGCCGCTGCTGGTCGACGAGGTGCTGCTCGGCGACGGCAACACCGCCCTGCAGGTGATGGACAACTTCCTGCCCGCGGCCTGGCAGGGCGCGGTGGGCTATATCCTGCTGATGCTCGGGCTGACCTTTCTGCTACGCGGTGCGGCGCTGCTGTTCAACGTGGTGCAGGCGCGACTGTTCGCACGGCTCGCCAAGGATATCGTCTACCGCATTCGCATCCGCCTGATCGAGCGGCTCAAGCGCATTTCCCTGGCCGAGTACGAAAGCCTCGGCGGCGGCACGGTGACCACCCACCTGGTCACCGATCTCGACACCCTGGACAAATTCATCGGCGAAACCCTGAGCCGTTTTCTGGTCGGCGTGCTGACCCTGGCCGGCACCTCGGCGATCCTGCTGTGGATGCACTGGAAGCTGGCGCTGTTGATCCTGCTGTTCAACCCGCTGGTGATCTACGCCACGGTACAGTTGGGCAAGCGCGTCAAGCACCTTAAGAAGCTCGAGAACGACAGCACCTCGCGCTTCACCCAGGCGCTGACCGAAACCCTCGATTCGATCCAGGAAGTGCGTGCCGGCAACCGTCAGGGCTACTTTCTCGGTCGCCTCGGCGGGCGTGCCAAGGAAGTGCGCGACTACGCCGTGGCCTCGCAGTGGAAGACCGACGCCTCGAACCGCGCCAGCGGCCTGCTGTTCCAGTTCGGCATCGACGTATTCCGCGCCGCGGCGATGCTCACCGTGCTGTTTTCCGACCTGTCCATCGGCCAGATGCTCGCGGTGTTCAGCTACCTGTGGTTCATGATCGGCCCCGTCGAGCAGTTGCTCAACCTGCAATACGCCTTCTATGCCGCCGGCGGGGCGCTGACCCGCATCAACGAGTTGCTCGCAAGGCGTGACGAGCCGGACTACATCGGTGGCGCCGACCCGTTCAAGGGCCGTGAAACCGTCGGCATCGAAATCCGCGACCTGACCTTTTCCTACGGCGAGGAGCCAGTGCTGACCGGCCTCGACCTGTCCATCGCGCCAGGCGAGAAGGTCGCCGTCGTCGGTGCCAGCGGCGGCGGCAAGAGCACCCTGGTGCAGCTTCTATTGGGGCTGTATACGCCCCAGGCCGGGGTGATCCGCTTTGGCGGCAGCAGCCAGGAAGAGATCGGCCTGCCGGCCATTCGCGAGCACGTGGCGGTGGTGCTGCAGCACCCGGCGCTGTTCAACGACACGGTGCGCGCCAACCTGTGCATGGGCCGTGAGCGCAGCGACGAAGCCTGCTGGCAGGCCCTGACCATCGCCCAGCTGGCAGAGACGGTTCGCCAGTTGCCGCAAGGCCTGGATACCCTGGTCGGGCGCTCCGGCGTGCGGCTGTCCGGCGGCCAACGCCAGCGCCTGGCCATCGCTCGGATGGTGCTGGCCGACCCCAGGGTGGTGATTCTCGACGAGGCCACCTCGGCCCTCGACGCCGCCACCGAATACGCCCTGCACCAGGCGCTGGGGCAGTTCCTCAACGGCCGCACCACGCTGATCATCGCCCACCGGCTGAGCGCGGTGAAACAGGCCGACCGGGTGCTGGTGTTCGATGGCGGCAGCGTCGCCGAAGACGGTGACCACCGTCAGCTGATCGCCGAGGGCGGGCTGTACGCCAAGCTCTACGGCAATCTGCAGCACTAGGGCGCGCTAAGCAATCCGCCTTGCGTAGCCGGCGGTCGAGCGCAGCGATACCCAGGGTCCGTTGCGCAAACCCTGGGCGATCGAACGCCAGCCCTACTCGTGGGGCAGCTTGCTGCCCCACTGCTGGATCGCCTTGGTGCGTTGCACACTGGCGCTGACCGCCTTGTCGATTTCCTGGTTGTAGTCGTCCAGCCAACTGCGCGAGCCGGGGATCATGTCCGCCAGGTCACGCATGCCATTCTTCAGCGCCTGCAGGCTCTGCTGGTAGCTCTGTTCCTGGCCGAGCAGAGTGCGGCCCATCAGCTTCAGGGCGGCTATGTCCTGGGCGGGCGGCGCCGCGACGGCCGCAGGAGGCGGCGGCGGTGGCGCGGCGGCGAGTTTCAGCAGGGCGTCCTGGCGCTTCTGATCCTCCTTCAGCGCCGTTACCTGCTTTTCCAGTTCCTCGGCATGCTGCTGCAGCGCCGCGAAGGCCTCCGGGTCGAAGGGCGGCGGTTCGTCGGCGAGCATCTTCACCACCGCCGAGGTGGCCAGGCTGGAGAGGATGATGAACAGCAGCAGGGCCAGGGCGAAGATCAGGATGCGGTTGAGGCGGTTGGCCTTTTCCAGCCTGGCCAGGCGCTCCTCGTCGCTGGCGGGCGCCAGGTCGAATGCGGCGGGTGCGCTCTCGGCTTCGGTAGGCGTTTCACTGCTCATGGCGGCCTCATTGTCATGGCGCTGATGGATGCTGTCATTCTGGCAGTGTTTTCATCGATCTGCCCGTGCAGCGCTGTCATCCCGTCGGCAGGCTAATCGACCAGGTTGTAAAGAAAGGTTTACGCATGCGGCCGTTCCACAGGTCTGCAGGCAGCGCTTGGCCGCCGATTGCGCCGCCATGTATCGAAGCCTTGCCATTGGCAGGCGCAGCGCCCGTTTCGGGCGAGCCAGGCGGCCTTGCTCGGGGTCGGCGCCTCGATTGTCATGAGAGGCATAACGACAACGAGGACGACCCCCATGAACGCCGTGTCCAGAATCGAGCAGCACAACCCCATCGGTACCGACGGTTTCGAGTTCGTCGAATTCACCGCGCCGACGTCCGAAGGCATCGAGCAGCTGCGCCAGCTGTTCACCGCCATGGGTTTTACCGAGACCGCCAGGCACCGCAGCAAGCAGGTGTGGCTGTTCCAGCAGCACGACGTCAACTTCGTGCTCAACGGCAGCCCGACGGGGCACGTGCACGCCTTCGCCGAAAAACACGGGCCCAGTGCCTGCGCCATGGCCTTTCGGGTCAGAAACGCTGCCCAGGCGGCGGCCTACGTGAAGGAGCAGGGTGCCACCCTGGTCGGCAGCCACGCCAACTTCGGTGAATTGAAAATTCCCTGCGTCGAGGGCATCGGCGGCTCGCTCCTGTATCTGGTCGACCGCTACGGTGAGCACAGCATCTACGACGTCGATTTCGAGTTCATCGAAGGCCGCTCGGCCAATGACAATGCCGTGGGCCTGCAATGCATCGACCACCTGACCCATAACGTCAAACGTGGGCAGATGGACGTCTGGTCCGGCTTCTACGAGCGCATCGCGGGCTTTCGCGAGATCCGCTATTTCGATATCGAGGGCAAGCTCACCGGCCTGCTGTCCCGGGCCATGACCGCGCCGTGCGGCAAGATCCGCATCCCGATCAACGAGTCGGCCGACGACAAGTCGCAGATCGAGGAATTCATCCGCGAGTACCATGGCGAGGGCATCCAGCACATCGCCCTGGCCACCGACGACATCTACGCCACCGTGCGCCAGCTGCAGGCCAATGGCGTGTCGTTCATGGGTACCCCGGACACCTATTACGAGAAGGTCGACCAGCGCGTGGCTGGCCATGGCGAGCCGCTGGACGTGCTGCGTGACCTGAACCTACTGATCGATGGCGCGCCGGAGGATGACGGCATCCTGCTGCAGATCTTCACCAACACGGTGATCGGCCCGATCTTCTTCGAGATCATCCAGCGCAAGGGCAACCAGGGCTTTGGCGAGGGCAATTTCAAGGCGCTGTTCGAGTCCATCGAAGAAGACCAGGTGCGCCGCGGTGTGATCAGCGAGGAGTGAAGCCATGAGCCGCAAATGGATCAGCTTTCCCCTGCGTGAAGGCGAGCACTCGCGCCAGGCCCACTGCGACTTTCCCGCCGACACCTACGAGCGGGAAATGGGCCGCGAGGGCTTCTTCGGCCCGGTGACCCACCTGCACCACAAGCATCCGCCCACCGGCTGGATCGACTGGCAGGGGCCGCTGCGCCCCCACGCCTTCAACTTCAACAGGATTCCCAGCGAGCACGATTGTCCGTTCGAGGCGCCGCTGACCTTGCACAACGCCGACATCCGCCTGCGCGTGTGGAAGACCGCCACTGCGATGCGCCATCTGGTGCGCAACAGCGATGGCGACGAGCTGGTGTTCGTGCACGACGGCGCCGGGCACTTGCATTGCGACTTCGGGCATCTGGAATACCGCGATGGCGATTACCTGGTGATTCCCCGCGGCACCGCCTGGCGCGTCGAGCCCACGACGCCCAGCCATTTCCTGCTGATCGAGAACACCGATGGCGCCTATCAACTGCCGGACAAGGGCCTGCTCGGTGGCCAGGCGATCTTCGACCCGGCGGTGCTCGATCACCCCCGCATCGATGACGCCTTCAAGGCCCAGCAGGACGAAAGCACCTGGCAGATCCGCATCAAGCGCCAGGGCCAGATCAGCACCGTGACCTATCCTTACAATCCCCTCGATGCAGTGGGCTGGCATGGCGACAACACCGTGGTGCGGGTCAACTGGCGCGACATCCGCCCGCTGATGAGCCACCGCTATCACCTGCCGCCCTCGGTGCACACCACCTTCGTGGCCAAGGGCTTCGTGGTCTGCACCTTCACGCCGCGGCCGGTGGAGTCCGACCCGGGCGCCCTCAAGGTGCCGTTCTTCCATAACAACGACGACTACGACGAGGTGCTGTTCTACCACCGTGGCAACTTCTTCAGCCGCGACAATATCGAGGCCGGCATGGTCACCCTGCACCCCTGCGGTTTCCCCCATGGCCCGCATCCCAAGGCGCTGAAGAAGGCGCAGACCGACCCGGCCACTTTCGCCGAGGAAGTGGCGGTGATGATCGACACCCGCCGCGCCCTGGAAGTGACCGACGCCGCGGCTGCGGTGGATGTCGCCGAATACGTCAATTCCTGGCGTGCGCCAGGCAAGGAGTCCTGATGAAACTGGCATCGCTGAACAGGGGCCGCGATGGCGAACTGGTGGTGGTATCCCGCGACCTCAGCCGCGCCGTGCGTGTGGCGCAGATCGCCCCGACGCTGCAGGCCGCCCTGGACGACTGGGCGAGCAAGCGCCCGCAGCTGGAAGCCATCTACCAGCGCCTCAACGACGGCCTGGAAGCTGCAGCCTTCGACTTCGAGCAGAGCGCCTGCCACAGCCCGCTGCCGCGTGCCTACCACTGGGCCGATGGCAGTGCCTACGTCAATCACGTCGAGCTGGTGCGCAAGGCCAGAGGCGCCGAGATGCCGGAGTCGTTCTGGCATGAGCCGCTGATGTACCAGGGCGGCTCGGATACCTTTATCGCGCCCCAGGCGCCGATTCGCCTGGGTGACGAGGCCTGGGGCATCGACCTGGAGGCCGAGCTGGCGGTGATCACCGACGACGTGCCCATGGGCGCCACGCCGGCCCAGGCCGCGGGGCATATCCAGTTGCTGATGTTGGTCAACGACGTGTCGCTGCGCAACCTGGTGCCCGGCGAGCTGGCCAAGGGTTTCGGCTTCTACCAGAGCAAGCCGTCGTCGAGCTTCTCGCCGGTGGCGGTGACGCCGGACGAGCTGGGCGACAGCTGGCGCGAAGGCCGCGTGCACCGGCCGCTGGTGTCGCATATCAACGGCGCACTGTTCGGCCAGCCGGATGCCGGCACCGACATGACCTTCGACTTCCCGACCCTGGTCGCCCACGCCGCCCGCACCCGGCCCTTGGGCAGCGGCACCATCATCGGCTCGGGCACCGTCTCCAACTACGACCGCAGCGCCGGGTCCAGCTGCCTGGCCGAAAAGCGCATGCTCGAGGTGATCGAACACGGCGAGGCGAAGACGCCATTCCTGAAGTTCGGCGACCGGGTGCGCATCGAGATGTTCGATGGCGCCGGGGCGAGCATATTCGGCGCCATCGACCAGGTGGTGGAGCGCTATGACACCCACTGACCCCTAGCAGCGGCTTTAGCCGCGAGCTGTCGGCGCCTTCAAGCCCGATCGCGGCTGAAGCCGCTCCCACGAGAGCGTATGCCGGCACCCTGACCTGGGATCGATGACCGAGTGCGCCGCAGATCCGTAGCAGCGGCTTTAGCCGCGAGCTGTCAGCGCATTCAAGCCTGACCGCGGCTGAAGCCGCTCCCACTGTGTTGTGTTTCGAAGGGAGTCCGCAATGTTGAAGCTCTACGGTTACTGGCGCTCCAGCGCCGCCTACCGGGTGCGTATCGCCCTCAACCTCAAGGGCCTGGCTTACCAGCAGGTGCCGGTGCACCTGGTGCGTGACGGTGGCGAGCAGCATGACGAAGCCTATCAGGCCCTGAATCCCCAGGGCCTGGTGCCGCTGCTGGTGGACGAGGAGAACGGCGGTGCGCGCATCGCTCAGTCCCTGGCGATCATCGAGTACCTGGAGGAAATCTTCCCGGTGCCGGCCATCCTGCCGGCCGACCCCGTCGAGCGGGCCCAGGCTCGCGCCCTGGCGCTGCACCTCGCCTGCGATGTGCACCCGCTGAACAACCTGCGGGTGCTGCAGTACCTCAGCCGTGAGCTGGGTGTCGACGATGCCGCGAAGAATGCCTGGTACCGCCACTGGGTGGCTGCAGGCCTGGCAGCGGTGGAGCAGGGGCTGGCGGCGCATGGCGATAGATTTTCCCTGGGCATGCGGCCCGGCTATCTGGAAGCCTGTTTGATTCCACAGGTGTACAATGCGCGCCGTTTCGACTGTGACCTCGATGCGTATCCACGCATCCTCGCGCTGACCGCCCGTTGTGAGGCCCTTGATGCATTCCGGCACGCCGCGCCGGATGCCCAGCCCGACGCGCAGTAAACGCAAGCACCCAAGCCATTCCGCAAGGCCACGAGCCGGGCGGGTTCGATCCCGTCACGGTCGATCACCCACAGGTGACAGATGCCAAGCGAAATGCTCCAGACCGGCCCGCTCAAGCGCGGCCTGAAGAACCGCCACATTCAGTTGATCGCCCTGGGCGGTGCCATCGGTACCGGCCTGTTCCTGGGTTCTGCCGGGGTGATGGCCTCGGCCGGGCCGTCGATGATCCTGGGTTACGCGATCGGCGGGTTCATCGCCTTTCTGATCATGCGCCAGCTTGGCGAAATGATCGTCGAGGAGCCGGTGGCCGGCTCGTTCAGCCACTTCGCCCATAGCTACTGGGGGCCGTTCGCCGGCTTCCTGTCCGGCTGGAACTACTGGGTGCTCTACGTGCTGGTGGGCATGGCCGAGCTGACCGCGGTGGGCAAGTACGTGCAGTACTGGTGGCCGGAGATCCCCACCTGGGCGACCGCGGCGGCGTTCTTCGTGCTGATCAATGCCATCAACCTGACCAACGTGCGGGTGTTCGGCGAGGCCGAGTTCTGGTTCTCGATCATCAAGGTGGTGGCGATCATGGGCATGATCCTGCTCGGCTGCTACCTGCTGTTCAGCGGCGCGGGCGGTGAGCAGGCGTCGGTCAGCAACCTGTGGAGCCACGGCGGCTTCTTCCCCAACGGGGTGTCCGGGCTGGTGATGATGATGGCCATCATCATGTTCTCCTTTGGCGGCCTGGAACTGGTGGGCATCACCGCGGCCGAAGCCGACCAGCCGAAAACCGTGATTCCCAAGGCCATCAACCAGGTGGTCTATCGCATCCTGATCTTCTATATCGGTGCGCTGACCGTGCTGCTCTCGCTGCACCCCTGGGACGACCTGGTGGCTACCCTGACCGCCGGCGGCGACTCCTACGGTAGCAGCCCCTTCGTGCAGATCTTCTCGCTGATCGGCAGCGACACCGCCGCGCACCTGCTCAACTTCGTGGTGCTCACCGCTGCATTGTCGGTCTACAACAGCGGCGTGTACTGCAACAGCCGCATGCTCTATGGCCTGGCCGAGCAGGGCAACGCCCCGAAGGCGCTGCTCAAGGTCGACAAGCGCGGCGTGCCGGTACTGGCGATCTTCTTCTCGGCGCTGTTCACGCTGATCTGCGTGGTGATCAACTACCTGGTGCCCAAGAGCGCGCTGGAGCTATTGATGTCCCTGGTGGTCGCCGCCCTGGTGATCAACTGGGCGATGATCAGCCTGGCCCACATAAAGTTTCGCAAGGCCATGCAGGCCAAGGGCGTGGAGCCGTCGTTCAAGGCCTTCTGGTTCCCCTTCGCCAACTACCTGTGCCTGGCCTTCGTGCTGTTCATCCTCGGCGTGATGCTGTTCATCCCCGGCATCCGCATCTCGGTGTTCGCCATTCCGTTCTGGCTGCTGTTCATCTGGGGCTGTTACCAGGTCCGCCAGCGTCGCCTGGCTCGCTGACTGCCAAGCGTCATCCCACACCCGCAGCGCAACGCTGCGGGTGGCATTTGTGCCTAATCGTCGACGCTCGCGTACGCGCCATAACCTTTTGTCGCAGGTATGGACATGGGGGGGGGTGGGCATAGGCCGGTATAGTGGCGACTTGATGGCGCCAGTAATCGGCTTTTTCGCTCAGGCTTTGCCGCGCGCGGCCGATTAACTTCCTGAAGCCATGGGTCGCACGGTTGCAGGAAGAAGGCCGTGCACCACACCTATAAAAACAAAGGGAGCCCGCTTGGATGTTGCATTCTGCCACTCGACTGTTCGTCGACCTTTCCGTCGGCAAGAAACTTCTGGTCGGTTTCGGCCTGGTACTGCTGTTGACCGTTACCGTGACAGCCAGCGGCTTCGTCGCCGTGCAGGCGGTGATGAAAGGCCACGCCCAGTCCGTATCGTTGTCGACCATCGACGCGCAGATTCTCGGCGCCCGGCGCATGGAGCGTGATTACGCGATCAGCCACAGCGAAGCCGATGCCCAGCGCATGCGCGAGCAGCTGGCCAAGGTGCGTGCCGGGCTGGCCGAGCAGATCGCCGCTGCCTCGCCGGCCGAGCGCGAGCGTCTGCAGGCCATGGATGTGGCGACCGCCGATTACCTGCACCAGTTCGACGCCAGCGTGCAGCAACAGGCGCGTGCCAGCGAAGCGCGCAAGCAGATGGACGATGCCGCCCAGGAGGCACGTAGCCAGTTCGAGATGATCGAACTGGGCATGTACGACGCCGTGCGGGAGCTGCGCCTGGCCGGCGACCAGTTGCGCGGCAGCGACCCGCTGACGCTGGCCGAAACCGCCTCCAACCTCAGCAAGCGCATGCTCGAACTGCGCGGCCACGAAGGCCAGTTCATCATCGATGGCTCGCCCGCCGCGCTGGAAGACTGGAACTTCGTCAGCTACGACCTGCAGTCATCGGCCAACGGCCTGATGGTGTGGCTCGACGACGACCAGAAGCGCGCCATCGAAGCCGCTCTGGTGGCACTGACCAACTACCAGCAGGCGTTCACCAACTTCCAGCAGGTGCACGAGCAGAGCCTGGCCAGCGATGCCGCCATGCTCGAGCAGGCCGACCAGGTACTGGCGCTGGCCGAACAGGCCAAGAACATCGAAGAGCAGGCCATGAGCGAAGACAGCCGCAACGCCATGCTGCTGCTCGGCAGCATGGGCCTGGCGGCGGTCCTGATCGGCCTGTTCGCTGCCTTCACCATCAGCCGCTCCATCGTCGCGCCGCTGCGCCAGACCGTGGAGTTCGCGCGGCGTATCGCCGGCGGCGACCTGAGCCAGGATCTGCCGCAGAACCGCCGGGACGAACTGGGCCAGTTGCTCGAGGCCATGCAGGGCATGACCCGCAGCCTGCGCGATCTGGTCGGCCGCATCGGCAACGGTGTCGGGCAGATCGCCGCGGCCGCCGAGCAGCTGTCGGCGATCACCGCCCAGACCAGCGCCGGCGTGCAGACCCAGAAGGTGGAAACCGAGCAGACCGCCACCGCCATGCACCAGATGGCCGCCACCGTGCAGGAAGTGGCGCAGAACGCCGAACAGGCCTCCCTGGCCGCCGGCGACGCCGACCGCGAAGCGCAGCAGGGCAACCAGGTAGTGCAGCAGGCCATCAGCCAGGTCGGCAAGCTGGCCCAGGAGGTCGAGCAATCGGCCGAGGCCATGCAGGCCCTGAATCAGGAAAGCGGGCGGATCGGCAGCGTGCTGGAGGTGATTCGTGCGGTGGCCGAACAGACCAACCTGCTGGCGCTCAACGCCGCCATCGAGGCCGCCCGGGCTGGTGACCAGGGCCGCGGCTTCGCGGTGGTCGCCGACGAGGTGCGCGCCCTGGCGCGGCGCACCCATGACTCGACCCAGGAAATCGAGAACCTGATCGCCAACCTGCAGCGCCTGGCCAATGGCGCCGCCACGCAGATGGAGGGCAGCCGTGAGCTGACCCAGCGCACCGTGGCCCTGGCGGGGGAGGCCGGTGATGCCCTGGGGCGCATCACCCAGGCGGTGAGTACCATCGAGCAGATGAACCAGCAGATCGCCGCCGCCGCGGAAGAACAGAGCGCCGTGGCCGAGACCATCAGCGAGAGCGTGACCCGGGTGCGTGATATCGGCGAGCAGAGCGCCAGCGCCAGCCAGCAGACCGCCACCTCGAGCGCCGAACTGGCACGCCTGGGCGTCGAACTGCAGGGCCTGGTGCGGCAGTTCCGGACCTGAGGAGGCAGTTGCCCGGGAACAGGTTTCCCGGGTATCGCTTCGCTCAACCCCGGCTACGGCCCGGGCTCATTTTACGGGCTGCATGGGTAGCCCGGGTCGAGCCTGGGATACCCGGGGCGCTTTCCCGCCTATCGCAGCCCGGTACCGTTACAGCGCCGGGTCGCCTTTGTCGCCTGCGGAGCTGGCGGCTTTGCGGCCTGGGGCCAGGCCGCTATCGGGCGGGCCATCACCTTCTGGATCGAGGCTCAGCTCGCTGGCCCACAAGGCCAGAGGTACGGGCGTCGTCGGCTGCCAGATACGTTGCCAGAGCAGGGCCAGGCGCTGCAGGTCGCCGCGCTCCGAGGGCCAGCGTTCGATATAGGGCTGTACCTGCCAGGCGCCGTTCTGCCAGTGGGCGAAGTCGAAGCGGAACGGGTGAAAGCCGGTCATGCCCAGGCGAATGTCGGTCACCACCAGGTGATCGCCGATGCGGTCGTAACGCAGCACGTCATTGGTGAACCATTTCAGCCGCTGATGGGCAGGCGAGTCATCCAGGGCCTGGCCCAGCGCCGCCCCGCGGGGCATGCGTTCCAGCACCGGCGGTGCGCTGTCGAACCAGCCGACCAGCGCTTCGTGGTAATCCTCGCCCTCGATCGCCACCACGCGCCACAGCAGGGTGTTGAAGGGGGTTGGCGAGCTGAAGATGGCTTCGGCCTCGATACCCTGGCGCGCCAGTTCCTGCTCCACGCGGTGTTCGGCCATGTACTTGCCGCCCAGGGTCGAGGCGAGATAGACCGTGGAAAACGCCAGGGCCCAGTTGACCACCGGGTTGGCCTTGTCCTTGAGGCCGGCGATCAGCCCGTAGATCACCGCGCCCAGCAGCGGCAGACTGTAGATTGGGTCGATGATGAAGATGCTCGACCAGGCCGCCGGCGTCGGCGCGAAGGGCCAGAGCAGCTGCGTGCCGTAGCTGGTGAACGCATCGAGAAGGGGGTGGGTGATCAGCACCAGCCAGATCGCCAGGAACAGCCTTCGTGACGAATAGCCCGGGTTGGGCCGCCATTGTCGCAGCAGCCAGGTCAGCAGCAGGGCAAAGCCGGTCAGCACCAACAGCGAATGGCTGAAGCCGCGGTGGTAGGTCATCGCCGCCACCGAGTCGCCGTAGTCGATGACCACGTCGAGATCCGGCAGGGTACCCAGCACGGCGCCATACAACAGGGCCTTGCGCCCCTGCCAGCGGCCCAGCAGCGCCCCCTGGATGCTGGCGCCAAGTACGGCCTGGGTGATCGAATCCATGGGTGTGCTCGCAGGGGGTGAGGGCGGGCCGCTTAACTTACGCGAGCATCCGATTGGGCGTAGAGGGAAATTTCAAGCAAAGGTTTCAGTCATCCTGGCGTCTACCCTGGGCTATCCTGCACGCCCACCGCAAACAAGGCCCCCCATGCTGGTCATCTCCAACAGCGTTCATCTGCCCGAGGATGAAGTCGAACTCACCGCCATCCGCGCCCAGGGCGCCGGCGGGCAGAACGTCAATAAGGTGTCGAGTGCCATGCACCTGCGCTTCGACAGCCAGGCGTCCTCATTGCCGCCGTTCTACAAGGAACGGCTGCTGGCCCTGCGTGACAGCCGCATCACCGCCGATGGCGTGGTGATCATCAAGGCCCAGCAATACCGCACCCAGGAGCAGAACCGCGCCGACGCCCTGGAGCGCCTGGCCGAACTGATTCGGTCGGCCGGCAAGACCGAGAAGGCCCGCCGCCCGACCAAGCCGACCCTGGGTTCCAAGAAGCGCCGGCTGGAAGGCAAGACCAAGCGCGGGGCGATCAAGGCGGGTAGGGGCAAGGTCGACTTCTAAGAGCCTGCTCATAAGCTTTCAGCCCAGATTCGCCGATTTTGGCAGTTAATTGGCGGTAGCGGCCGTTCGCGTAACTTGTAGGAGGGGCTTTAGCCCCGAGCTTTATGAGGGCGTAAAGAACTCGGGGCTAAAGCCCCTCCTACAAAAGCAGCATCGCCGGATGAGCAGCTGCCTCAGGCGCATAAAGATCGTGAACAGGCTCTGAGCCGGGCGCTCAATCCCACCGCGGGGCGAAGTCCGGATTGGCCAGGCGCTCGCCGCGTTCTAGCCCGGCGATGGCGGCCATGTCCTGTTCGCTGAGGGTGAGTTTCAGCGCACTCAGGTTGCTTTCCAGATTAGCGCGCTTGGTCGACGAGGGGATCACCGCGAAGCCCTGCTGCAGCGACCAGGCCAATGCCACCTGGGCCGGGTTGGCGGCATGCCGGCTGGCGATCTCCTGGATCACCGGATCGGTCATCACCTTGCCATAGGCCAGCGGCATATAGGCGGTCAGGTGAATGCCGTGCTCCTGGGCGAATTCGACCACCTTGCGGTTCTGCAGGAAGGGATGAATTTCCACCTGATGGGTAGCGATCTGCTCGGCACCGACCACTTCCATGGCCTGCTGCAGATGAGCGTTGGTGAAGTTCGACACGCCCAGTTGCGCAGTCAGGCCAGCAGCCTTGGCTTCCAGCAGGGCGGCCATGTATTCGGCCACCTGGATTTCATCCTTGGGCGAAGGCCAGTGGATCAGGGTCAGGTCGACCTGCTCCATGCGCAGTTTGCGCAGGCTCTCCTCGAGGCTGGGGATCAGCTTGTCGGCACCCAGGTTGTCGGTCCAGATCTTGGTAGTGACGAACAGTTCGCTGCGCGGCACGCTGCTTTCGGCGATGGCCTGGCCGACTTCGGCCTCGTTGCCATAGATCTGCGCGGTATCGATATGCCGGTAGCCGAGCTCCAGACCGTTGCGCACCGAGTCGATGACTTGCTGGTCCTTGAGGCGAAAGGTGCCGAGGCCGAGGGCGGGAATCTGCTTCATGTGTCGCTCCTGTCTAGCGGGTGGCTGTCAGTAGCTGACCGCACTGCCCGTGGGTGGTTTCGGGTTTCTTGGGCCAGTGTGTGCCATGGACTTGTGCGGAAAAAGCGCGTTTCATGGCAAACATATTTGCTGCCTGGTCACGAATACCGCCATGAAAACCTCCCTCGACGAACTCCTCGCCTTCAGCACCGTCGTCGCCGCCGGCTCGATCAGCGCCGCAGCGCAGCAATTGGGCCAGACCGCCTCGGGCATCAGCCGCGCTCTCAGCCGGCTGGAAGAAAAGCTCGACGTCACGCTGCTGCAGCGCACCACCCGGCGTCTGGAGTTGACCGAAGAAGGGCAGGCCTTTCTGCTTCAGGCGCGGCGCATCATCGCCAGCGTCGAGGAGGCCGAGGAGCAGATGCGTGTGCGCCGGCAGACGCCGGCCGGTCGCTTGCGGGTCAACGCTGCGGCGCCGTTCGTGCTGCATGCGGTGGTGCCATTGATAAAAGGCTTTCGCGAGCGCTACCCGAACATCGAGCTGGAACTGCACAGCAGCGACCAGATCATCGACCTGATCGAGCAGCGCACCGACGTGGCCATCCGTATCGGCCAATTGCGCGACTCGACCCTGCATGCACGGCCGCTGGGCAGCAGTCGCCTGCGGGTGCTGGCCAGTCCTGCCTACCTCGCCGCCCACGGCGCGCCGGATAACGTCGAGGCGCTGCCAGGCCACAGCCTGCTTGGCTTTACCCAGCCCGATAGCCTCAACCGGTGGCCGCTGCGCCACGCCGGAGGCGAAAGTCTGGACATCGTGCCGACCCTGCAGGCCTCCAGCGGCGAAACCTTGCGGCAACTGGCCCTGGAAGGGGTGGGCATCGTCTGCCTGGCGGACTTCATGACCCACCTGGACCGCGGCCGTGGCGACCTGGTGCAGGTACTGGCCGAGCACACCGTGGAGGCTCGCCAGCCGATCCACGCCGTCTACTACCACAACACCGCGCTCACCTCGCGCATCACCTGTTTTCTCGATTATCTGAGCAGCGAATTGAGCACCCTGGCATGAGCTTCTGCGCAATGCAAAATGGCCCCGACACGGGGTTGTCTCAGGCAGCTTTAGGCCCCGTATTCACTGGGCTGCAGGATAGGGCGAACAACTTGCAGATATAGGCGGAACTGGCTGTGTGCCACATGGGTCTAGGATGATGGTTGATAAGGAGATACCAAAATGACCAAATCCCCGTTCTTTCGTCGTCTGGCTGCCATGCTGGCAGTGTTCCATGTCCTGATGATCGCCCAGGTTCCACTCGCCAATGCCGCGATGATCGGCACGGGTGAAGTGCTGACCGAACAGCAACAGCAGGTCGACCGTCAGCAACTGCTGTCGATGCTCGATGATCAGCAGGTCAAGGACAAGCTGCTCGCCATGGGTGTGGAGCGTGATCAGGTAGAGAACCGCATCAACAACCTGACCAGCGCCGAACTCGCGCAATTCAACCAGCAACTGTCCGAAGCGCCGGCAGGTGCCGGTGTGGTCGGCATCATCGTGTTGTTCTTGGTGATCTTCATCATCACCGATATGCTCTGCGCCACCGACATCTTCAGTTTCGTGAAATGCGTAAATCGTTAAGACTGCTCTGCGCTTCACTTCTGATCGTCCTGCTCAGCGCATGCGCCAGGTCTCCGGTGTTGTCACCGGAGGCCCAGCGCCTGCCTGAGCGGGTCGAACTCAGCAGCGTTCCCTTCTATCCGCAGACCGCTTACCAGTGTGGGCCGGCCGCCCTGGCGACCATGCTCAACCAGCGCGGTGTGCTGACCACGCCGGGCTTCCTGCAGGACCAGGTCTACATTCCCGGTCGTGAGGGCAGCCTGCAGGTCGAGATGGTCGCCGCGGCGCGTGCCCACGACCTGCTCGTCTACCCGCTGAAGCCCAGGCTCGACTCGCTGCTCGCCGAGGTGGCTGCCGGCAACCCCGTGCTGGTGCTGCAGAACCTGGGTTTCGACTGGTACCCGCAGTGGCATTTCGCGGTGCTGGTGGGCTACGACCGTCGTGAAGAGAAACTCATCCTGCGCTCCGGTACCACGCGGCGCTGGGTGACCGAGTTCGCCGCCTTCGACAAGACCTGGGCCCGTGGCAACCGCTGGGCGGTGGTGACCGTACCGCCGGATACCTTGCCGGCCACGGCCGAGCCGACCGTATGGCTCAAGGCCGCGGCGGATCTGGAAGAGGTCGGCCGCAAGGATGTCGCCCAGCACGCCTACCGCACCGCGACCCAGCGCTGGCCCGAGCAGGCCGTGGCCTGGTTCGCCCTGGCCAACAGCCGTTATGCGGGTGGCGACCTGCGCGGTGCCGAGGCGGCGTTTCGCGAGAGCGTCAGCCGCCAGGCGGATTTCGCGCCCGGCTGGTTCAACCTGTCCCAGGTGCTCGACGAGCGCGGCTGCAAGGCCGAAGCCACCAGCGCCCGCCAGTGCGCCCAGCGCCTGGCGCCGGATGACAAGCGCTTCAATGCCGTCGGCAAGCAGGGCACTGCCAGCGAGCAGTGCGCGATACCTGTGGCCTGCCCGGTTCAGTAGCGGTACTTGCGGGAGAACGAACGGCGCCCATCGGCGCCGTTTTTGTTTGTGTCTATAGAGGAGGGCGCGAGCCCGCACTGATCCGGAAAACACACCCTCTCTGGGAGCGTGCCAGCCCTGCGAACTTCGCGGGCATGAACTAGGCGTCCCCGCCCGCTCCCACAGGTTGGTCCGTAGGGCGGTGAAACGCCGGCCGCCCGTAGTCCGTAGGGCGGACTCAGGAGCGTCAGCGAACAGTCCGCCGGTTCACGCCCGGTTCGACGCCTCAACCCGCGCCGGGCCCTTTGAAGGCGTACTGCTTCGCGAGTACGCCCTACAACGCTGACTCGTAGGATGGGCCGGGCCGCGTAGGCGACAGCCCATCAATACCGCAGCCGAGATACCAGGCAGACCCGTAGAGCTTTTCACTCTCGACGCAATACCCTCCTTGTAGCCTGGGTTGAGCGAAGCGATACTCAGGGAGCGCAGATCGGTCTACGCCGGGTAGCAAGGCAATTCCACCCACCAAATCAAAAAAACTCAGTTTTTTTAGTCAGTTAGCGGAAAAAGGTGTTGACTCTTCTGCGCGGCTCCGTAGAATGCGCACCCACAGCAGGCACATAGCTCAGTTGGTTAGAGCACCACCTTGACATGGTGGGGGTCGTTGGTTCGAATCCAATTGTGCCTACCAAATTCTTTAAATGGTCGCTTCGGCGACCATTTTTTTTGCTCGTCTTTTTTGCGTTTGGGTCGTGAGCCGCGCTCGCCGTTTCGGAAATTTTCGAAAATGGCCGGTTTGCCTTGTCAGGCCCGCTCGATTCTGAAAGCATCCACCGTTTCACACCCTCCAGTGACTGCGGTTCGTTCTCGGTTGGCCTCACGGCCCCTGCCTCTGTATGGCAGATACGCCACCGGATCGCTTACTGGCTCATCCCAACCCATGTGGCCTTTGGTAGAGGTCACCACTAGGAGAGGAGGCGCCATGCCCACCATTACTCTTCCCGATGGCAGTCAGCGTTCGTTCGATCACCCGGTTTCCGTACTCGAGGTGGCGCAATCCATTGGTGCCGGTCTGGCCAAGGCCACCGTCGCCGGCAAGGTCGACGGCCGCCTGGTCGACGCCTGCGACCTGATCGAAAACGACGCGACCCTGCAGATCATCACGCCGAAGGACCAGGAGGGTGTCGAGATCATCCGCCACTCCTGCGCCCACCTGGTCGGCCACGCGGTCAAGCAACTGTACCCGACTGCGCGCATGGTCATTGGCCCGGTCATCGACGATGGCTTCTATTACGACATCGCCTACGAGCGCCCCTTCACGCCTGACGACGTGACCGCCATCGAAGCGCGCATGAAGGAGCTGATCGACAAGGATTACGACGTCATCAAGAAGGTGACGCCGCGGGCCGACGTCATCGAGGTGTTCAAGTCCCGTGGCGAAGACTACAAGCTGCGCCTGGTCGACGACATGCCGGACGAGCAGGCCATGGGCCTGTACTACCACGAAGAGTACGTGGACATGTGCCGTGGTCCCCACGTGCCCAACACCCGCTTCCTCAAGGCGTTCAAACTGACCAAGCTGTCCGGCGCCTACTGGCGTGGCGACGCCAAGAACGAGCAGCTGCAGCGCGTGTACGGCACGGCCTGGGCGGACAAGAAGCAGCTGGCGGCCTACATCCAGCGCATCGAGGAAGCCGAGAAGCGCGACCACCGCAAGATCGGCAAGCAGCTCGACCTCTTCCACCTGCAGGAAGAAGCGCCGGGCATGGTGTTCTGGCACGCCAACGGCTGGACCGTCTACCAGGTGCTCGAGCAGTACATGCGCCAGGTGCAGCGCGAGAACGGCTACTCGGAAATCAAGACCCCGCAGGTCGTCGACCGCATCCTCTGGGAGCGTTCCGGCCACTGGTCCAACTACGCCGAGAACATGTTCACCACCTCCTCGGAAAGCCGTGACTACGCGGTGAAGCCGATGAACTGCCCGTGCCACGTGCAGGTGTTCAACCAGGGTCTCAAATCCTACCGTGACCTGCCGCTGCGCCTCGCCGAGTTCGGTGCCTGCCACCGCAACGAGCCGTCCGGCGCGCTGCACGGCATCATGCGCGTACGTGGCTTCGTGCAGGACGACGCGCATATCTTCTGCACCGAAGAACAGGTGAAGAAGGAAGCGGCCGATTTCATCAAGCTGACCCTGGACGTCTACAAGGACTTCGGCTTCACCGACATCGCCATGAAGCTGTCGACTCGCCCGGCCAAGCGCGTGGGCTCCGAAGAGCTGTGGGATCGCGCCGAAGGCGCCCTGGCCGATGCCCTGAACGAATCCGGCCTGGAGTGGGAATACCAGCCGGGCGAGGGCGCGTTCTACGGCCCGAAGATCGAGTTCACCCTGCGCGATTGTCTCGGCCGTAACTGGCAGTGCGGTACCCTGCAGTACGACCCGAACCTGCCGGAGCGCCTGGACGCCAGCTACATCGCCGAAGACAACAGCCGCGTGCGCCCGGTCATGCTGCACCGCGCCATCCTCGGTTCCTTCGAGCGCTTCATCGGCATGCTGATCGAGCACTACGCCGGCGTGTTCCCGGCGTGGCTGGCGCCGACCCAGGCGGTGATCATGAACATCACCGACAAGCAGGCCGATTTCGCCCTCGAGGTGGAAAAAACGTTGAATCAAAACGGATTTCGTGCCAAGTCAGACTTGAGGAACGAGAAGATTGGCTTTAAAATCCGTGAGCATACTTTGCTCAAGGTTCCCTATCTGCTGGTGATCGGCGATCGGGAAGTCGAGACAAGAACTGTCGCTGTGCGCACTCGTGAGGGTGCCGATCTGGGCTCCATGCCCGTCGCTCAATTCACTGAATTGCTCGCGCAAGCGGTTTCCCGGCGTGGTCGCCAAGAATTGGAGTAATCATTATTAAGCGTGATATGAGACAAGATAAACGAGGCGCCCCGAAGGCTCCGATCAACGAGAATATCTCGGCACGCGAGGTTCGGTTAATTGGCGCTGACGGTGAGCAAATTGGCATCGTCTCTATTGATGAAGCGCTTAGGATCGCTGAAGAGGCCAAGCTGGACCTGGTAGAAATCTCTGCCGACGCCCAGCCGCCTGTGTGCAGGATCATGGACTACGGCAAGCACCTGTTCGAGAAGAAGAAGCAGGCTGCCGCGGCCAAGAAGAACCAGCACCAGCAGCAGATCAAGGAAATCAAGTTTCGTCCAGGGACGGAAGAAGGGGATTACCAGGTAAAACTACGCAACCTGGTACGTTTCCTGATGGAAGGGGACAAGGCCAAGATCTCTCTGAGATTCCGCGGTCGTGAGATGGCCCACCAGGAGCTGGGTATGGAACTGTTGAAGCGGGTCGAAACCGACCTCGCCGAACACGGTACCGTCGAACAGCATCCTAAGATGGAAGGACGCCAGCTAATGATGGTCATCGCTCCCAAACGCAAGAAATAACCTCCAGGGCACGGCAGGCCTTATGGTTATCTATATCAACTGAATGCGGAGTTACGAACATGCCAAAGATGAAAACCAAGAGCGGCGCTGCCAAGCGCTTTCTCAAAACGGCTGCGGGCTTCAAGCACAAGCATGCTTTCAAGAGCCACATCCTGACCAAGATGTCCACCAAGCGTAAGCGTCAACTTCGCGGTAGCGAACTGATGCATCCGTCGGACAAGGCAAAAGTCGAGCGCATGCTGCGCGTTCGTTAATCTCGGTCAAGATAGAGGAAATTACTCATGGCTCGTGTTAAGCGTGGCGTTATCGCTCGTGCTCGTCACAAAAAAATCCTGAAACTGGCTAAAGGCTACTACGGCGCACGTTCGCGTGTATTCCGTGTTGCCAAGCAGGCTGTCATCAAGGCGGGTCAATACGCCTACCGTGACCGTCGCCAGAAGAAGCGTCAGTTCCGCGCTCTGTGGATCGCTCGTATCAACGCTGGTGCTCGCATCAACGGTCTGTCCTACAGCCGTCTGATCGCTGGCTTGAAAAAAGCGTCGATCGAGATCGACCGCAAGGTTCTGGCTGATCTGGCAGTGAACGAAAAAGCGGCGTTTGCTGCGATTGTCGAGAAAGCGAAAGCCGTACTGGCTTAAGTCCCCGACAATCACCGGGTTTCCCGGTGCAGTAGAGGCGACAGGCGTAACCCGCAGGTCGACTCTAAACGTCATCGACAGGGGAAGAGCCTTCAAGCTCTTCCCCTGTTTCGTATCTGGAGTCTGTAAATGGAAAATCTGGATGTGCTGGTCTCGCAAGCGCTCGAGGCTGTCAGTCACACCGACGATGTGAACGCCCTGGAACAACTGCGGGTTCACTATCTGGGCAAGAAAGGCGAGCTGACCCAGGTCATGAAGACTCTGGGCAACCTGTCTGCCGAAGAACGCCCCAAGGCGGGCGCGCTGATCAACTCGGCCAAGGAGCGCGTCCAGGACGCCCTCAACAACCGTAAAGAGATTCTCGAGTCGGCGGCCCTGAGTGCCAAGCTCGCCGCCGAACGTATCGATGTCACCCTGCCGGGCCGTGGCCAGGCATCGGGCGGCCTGCACCCGGTTACCCGTACCCTGGAGCGCGTAGAGCAGTTCTTTACCCGCATTGGTTACGGCATCGCCGAAGGCCCCGAAGTGGAGAACGACTACCACAACTTCGAGGCGCTCAACATTCCGGGCCACCACCCGGCGCGTGCCATGCACGACACCTTCTATTTCAACGCCAACATGCTGCTGCGCACCCATACCTCGCCGGTACAGGTTCGCACCATGGAGTCCCAGCAGCCGCCGATCCGGATCGTCTGCCCGGGCCGCGTGTACCGTTGCGATTCCGATATCACCCACTCCCCGATGTTCCACCAGGTCGAAGGCCTGCTGGTCGACGAGGGCGTGAGCTTCGCCGACCTCAAGGGCACCATCGAGGAATTCCTCCGGGTGTTCTTCGAAAAGCCCCTGGGCGTGCGTTTCCGCCCCTCTTTCTTCCCGTTCACCGAGCCGTCGGCCGAAGTCGACATGCAGTGCGTGATGTGCAGCGGCAAAGGCTGCCGCGTGTGCAAGCAGACCGGCTGGCTGGAAGTGATGGGCTGCGGCATGGTGCACCCCAACGTGCTGCGCATGAGCGGCATCGACCCGGAAAAATACTCCGGCTTCGCCTTCGGCATGGGCGTCGAGCGCCTGGCCATGCTGCGCTACGGCGTCAACGATTTACGGCTGTTCTTCGATAACGACCTGCGGTTCCTGGCGCAATTTCGCTAGCCCTCAGCAGTTTCGTAATCGAATTCGATCAGGAGAACAGACAACATGAAATTCAGTGAACAGTGGCTGCGCAGCTGGGTGAGCCCCCAGGCTAGCCGTGACGAACTGGTCGCGCGCCTGTCCATGGCCGGCCTGGAAGTCGACAGCGTCAGCCCCGTGGCCGGTGCCTTCAGCGGCGTGATCGTCGGTGAGGTGCTGAGCACCGAGCAGCACCCCGATGCCGACAAGCTGCGCGTGTGCCAGGTCAGCAACGGCAGCGAAACCTTCCAGGTGGTGTGCGGCGCGCCCAACGTGCGCCCCGGCCTGAAGATCCCGTTTGCCACCATCGGCGCCGAACTGCCCGGCGACTTCAAGATCAAGAAAGCCAAGCTGCGCGGCGTCGAGTCCAACGGCATGCTCTGCTCGGCCTCCGAGCTGCAGATCAGCGAAGACAACGACGGCCTGCTGGAACTGCCGGCCGACGCGCCGGTGGGCCAGGACATCCGCGAGTACTTCGAACTCAACGATGTCAGCATCGAGGTCGACCTCACGCCCAACCGCGGCGATTGCCTGTCCCTGGCGGGGCTCGCCCGTGAAGTCGGCGCCCTGTACGACGCTCCGGTCACTCGCCCACAGGTCGCTGCAGTCGCCCCGGCCCACGATGAAGTGCGCCCGGTCGAAGTGCTGGCTCCGCAGGCCTGCCCGCGTTACCTGGGGCGCGTGGTGCGCAACGTCGACCTGTCCAAGCCGACCCCGCGCTGGATGGTCGAGCGCCTGCGCCGCGCCGAGGTGCGCAGCATCGATGCCGCCGTCGACGTCACCAACTACGTGATGCTCGAACTCGGCCAGCCGATGCACGCCTTCGACCTGGACGTGATCCAGGGCGGCATTCGCGTGCGCATGGCCGAAGAGGGTGAGAAGCTGGTGCTGCTCGACGGCCAGGAAGTCACCCTGCGTGCCGACACCCTGGTGATCGCCGACCACCAGCGCGCCCTGGCCATCGCCGGCGTGATGGGCGGCGAGCACAGTGGCGTCAGCGCCACCACTCGCGACCTGTTCCTGGAAAGCGCCTTCTTCGACACCATCGCCGTGGCTGGCAAGGCCCGTTCCTACGGCCTGCACACCGACTCCTCGCACCGCTTCGAGCGTGGTGTGGACTCGCAACTGGCCCGCGAAGCCATGGAGCGCGCCACGGCGCTGCTGCTGGAGATCGTCGGCGGCGAAGCCGGCCCGATCATCGAGGCGGTCGACGAGGCGCAACTGCCGAACATCGCACCGATCAGCCTGCGTGCCGAGCGTGTCGAGCAGATGCTCGGCCTCAAGCTCGAAGATGAAGTGATCGTCAAACTGCTGGGCGCCCTGGGCCTGGGTATCGAGGGCGGAGCAGGGCAGTGGCAGGTCAAGGTGCCGAGCCACCGCTTCGATATCAGCCTGGAAGTCGACCTGATCGAAGAGCTGGCCCGCCTGTATGGCTACAACCGCCTGCCGGTGCGTTACCCGCAAGCGCGCCTGGCGCCGCAGACCAAGGCCGAGGCCGTGGCTGACCTGCCGGTGCTGCGCCGCCTGCTGGTGGCCCGTGGTTACCAGGAAGCGATCACCTACAGCTTCATCGATCCCAAGCTGTTCGAGCTGTTCAGCCCGGGCGTCAAGCCGCTGACCCTGGCCAACCCGATTTCTGCCGACATGGCCGCCATGCGCGCCTCGCTGTGGCCGGGCCTGGTCAAGGCGGTGGAGCACAACCTCAACCGCCAGCAGTCGCGCGTGCGCCTGTTCGAAAGCGGCCTGCGCTTCGTCGGTCAGCTGGACGAGCTCAAGCAGGAGCCGATGCTCGCTGGCGTGATCACCGGCAGCCGCCTGCCGGAAAGCTGGGCCCATGGTCGTGACAGCGTCGACTTCTTCGACGCCAAGGCCGACGTGGAAGCCCTGCTGGCCGCTGCAGGCGATGCCGCCAGCTTCGCTTTCGTGCCGGGCGAGCACAGTGCCCTGCACCCGGGCCAGACCGCCCGCATCGAGCGTGACGGTCGCCTGGTCGGCTACCTGGGTGCCATCCACCCGGAACTGGCCAAGACCCTCGGCCTGGATCAGCCGCTGTTCCTGTTCGAGCTGCTGCTGAGCGAAATCACCGCGGGCCGCATGCCGGCGTTCAAGGAACTGTCGCGCTTCCCCGAAGTGCGCCGCGACCTGGCGCTGCTGGTCGACCGTGACGTGCCGGCCCAGAACCTGTTGGCCGACATTCGCGAGCAGGCCGGCGAGTGGCTCACCGACCTCAGGTTGTTTGATGTTTATCAGGGTAAAGGTATTGATCCGCTTAGAAAAAGCCTGGCGGTCGGCTTGACCTGGCAGCATCCATCGCGCACTCTAAATGACGATGAGGTGAGCACCGCCACGCAAAACATCCTCACCTCCCTGGAACAAAGGTTCAACGCCACGTTAAGGAACTAGCGTATGGGGGCACTGACGAAAGCTGAGATGGCCGAACGTCTGTACGATGAGCTGGGCCTGAACAAGCGAGAAGCCAAGGAACTGGTGGAACTCTTCTTCGAAGAAATCCGCCAGGCACTGGAACTCAATGAGCAGGTGAAGCTCTCAGGCTTCGGTAACTTCGATCTGCGCGATAAGCGTCAGCGCCCCGGTCGTAATCCAAAAACAGGGGAGGAGATCCCGATCACGGCCCGCCGTGTCGTGACCTTCCGCCCCGGCCAGAAGCTCAAAGCCAGGGTTGAAGCCTATGCTGGAACCAAGTCATAACGACGAACTGCCTGTCATACCCGGCAAGCGGTACTTCACCATCGGCGAGGTCAGTGAACTCTGTGCGGTCAAACCGCACGTGCTTCGTTACTGGGAGCAGGAGTTTCCACAGCTCAACCCGGTCAAGCGTCGTGGCAACCGTCGGTACTATCAGCGCCAGGACGTGCTGATGATCCGCCAGATCCGCGCCTTGCTGTACGACCAGGGCTTCACCATCGGTGGCGCACGCCTGCGCCTCACCGGCGAAGAAGCCAAGGACGACACCACCCAGTACAAGCAGCTCATCAAGCAGATGATCGCCGAGCTGGAAGATGTACTCCACGTCCTGCGCAAATGAATTCGAAGAAAAACCTTCCACAATTCAGATGCTTAGTTTATAGTCTCTCCCGCTTTCGGCTAATCCCGAAGGCATCAGCAACACCCGTCGGGGCGTAGCGCAGCCCGGTAGCGCACTTGCATGGGGTGCAAGGGGTCGAGTGTTCGAATCACTCCGTCCCGACCAACAAATCCCTACATTAGAGCCTGGTCAGTGATGACCAGGCTTTTTTGTGTCAGGGACTTTTGCGGGGCTTTTTTCATCCTGCCATCCTCCTCAAAATTGTCAGGACCGGCCCGCGCGAGTCGGTAGCCGAAATCCTGTTGGCTTCATCGATCAGTTTGCCCAGCTCGGCGGCCGAGTAGTGACTGGTGATGCTGCCGTTCTTGTGGCCCAGCAGAGCCTTCCTGTCCTCCTCCGTTACCCCTGCTGCTCGAAGTCTTCGACCGAAGGTGTGCTTCAGATCGTGAACGCGGATCGAAGCAAATCCAGCTGGGGCAGGGCGAAGAAAACGCTCTTGGAACTTCTTCGCTGCTCTGACCCTGGCTTTCTTCCATGCCGAATCGTTCATCCGGTGAACGGGAGTGGCCTTGCCGTTTTGATCGGGTTGTCCGTAAGGAAATACCCAAACCGGATCAAGCCCACGCTGTCCCTCGATGACCGACTTGGCTACGTTGTTGAGTACAACGAGGCGCTCGTCGCCGTTCTTGACCCCGGAGCTCTCATGCCGGCCACCAAAATCCGCCGGTATGAGAAATACGCTGGTGTTGAGCTCAGGAATCGGTATCTCCCAATCCCAACGAAGCTTCACGACTTCCTGCTCTCGTGAACCGCTGTTGACCTTGTACAGGGCCATGCGGCGCAAATGATCAGGCAGTTCGGCGAAGAGAATCGACTGCTCTTCCCAGGACATCGGGTAGGGCATGCGTCTGGTTTTCTTCTCTTCCAGCTTGGTGATCATCGGTACTACGTCGAGCCAGGGACGCTTCTGCTCATCACGCCATTTTCGGGCGCATAGATTCAAGATGCGTATGACGCGTTCTAGGGCAATGTTCACCGTGCGGTGTGAAACGCCTGGCTTCGATTTACCGTCGCTGGTGGTGCTGCTCTTGAGCCGATCCCTAACGTAGGGAGCCAATGTCTCGTCATCGACATGAGTCAGAGGCTGGTCGCCAATGTAAGGGTCCAACTGCTCCAGATAGATGGCCGTGAGGCCTATAGATGGCTGATCCTTGTACTCGATCAGGTAGCGCGTAGCCGCCTCCCGCCAAGTCCTGATCGTTCGGACACCATAGATCTTCTGTTCCCGCAGCTTCTCCAGCTTGTGTATCAGATATTGCTCTGCCTCCTTCCTATCGCTTGATCCAGTGCTTTCCTGAATTCGCTGACCTCTGAAGACCTTGTCGATGTGCCAGATCCCATTCCTTTGGTAGAGGCCCGTGATGGTTTTTCGCGCCATGGTTTATCTCCTCGGCGCTCGCTGCGAGAGTGATCATGTCCCGTGGCGCCTTCCTTTTCAATGCTGGCCCTGTCTATGTAGGCGTCGGCCCAGGCATCCAGCTCTTCGCGATCAAAGCCGATGCCCTGCACACCTATTCGAAATTCACGTACATATGGCCGGACAGTTTTAGTGAATTCAGTGCGGCACATGCCGAGGTAAGCGGGAGCCGCACTGGCTCGCAGGATTCGGGGTGCGCAGGTGATCAAGCGTGCGGCTATCTGTTCAGATGATGCGGGCATGAATGTCGCCTCCTTATCGGCCCTGATCCGTGCTGCAGATGCTGTCCGCTGCTCGCTGGGCGAACAACGTGGTGGAGGGGGCTGCGGAGGGTTTGGTACAACAACCGTTTTGATTCGGTTTGACCTGATGGATCGTGGCGTATGGCCTGCCGTTGGCTGTTGCGGTGATATCAGGCTTAAGGATTGATGAGTGTCTTCCGAAGACGTACCCCTGCAACCTAGTTCCAGTCCTGGTTGTAGTGGTCAACAATCCCCGGACACAGAATTGAGTTTTTCTTCCGCAATCGCCGGCGACACGAAGCCGTTGTGCTGATGCGGCCTTGTCCAGTTGTAGCGTTGCATGAGATAGCGGCCAATATCCTGCTCAGCCAGCGCTGTCGTCATGTAACCCACCGTTGGTACCCACTCCGTCTTCAAGCTGCGAAACAGCCGCTCCATGGGGGCGTTGTCGTAGCAGTTTCCACGTCGGCTCATGCTCTGCGTCATCCGATAGCGCCAGAGCCGCTGACGGAAACTACGGCTGCCATATTGGCTGCCCTGGTCGCTATGAAACAGGACACCCTGCGGCCTGCCACGCATTTCGTAAGCTCTGTCGAGCGCTTTGATGACCAAGTCGGCATCGGGCTTGGCAGACATCGCCCAGCCCACCACTCTACGGCTGTACAAGTCCAGGACGACGGCCAGATAGCTCCATTTACCCTGCGTCCAGATATAGGTGATATCGCCGCACCAGACCCTGTTTGGCGCTGCAACGGTGAACTGCCGGTCGAGGATATTGGGAATGTCAGGACGTTCGACGGTGGACTTTTTGTAAGCATGAGAACCTGGCTGCTTGCTGATCAATCCCTGCTCCTTCATCAAGCCTCTAACCTTGAAGCGACCGACCTTGGTGCCTTCGTCCTTGAGCATGGCAACGATACTGCGACTACCTGCTGAGCTACGGCTTTGGCTGAACAGCTCGTTGATGCGGCTGCGCAAACTCACTCGGCGTACATCGATGCGACGCCGTCGTGCCAGATAGGCGTAGTAACACGAGCGGGGCAGTTCGAAGACCGAACACAACAGTCGAACAGGGTAATGCTTGGCCAACTGCCAAATCGACTTCAACGTCTGCGCCCGTGCTCCTCGGCCATCAAGAGCGCAGTGGCCTCCTTTAAGATTTTTTTCTCAAGCTCCAGCCGGTTGATACGGGCCTGCAGCTCCTGGATCGTCTGCTGCTCGGGCGTCAGCGCCTTGGCAGAAGGCGTAACGCCTCCACGCTCAAGCTGCAACTGGGCAACCCAGCGCCGTAATGCGGTCTCGCCCACATAGAGGGATTTGGCAGCGTCAGGGCAGCTGTAACCTTGGTCGAGCACCAAGCTGGCAGCCTCACGCTTGAAGGCGGGGGTGAAAGTACGTCGTTGTCTGCTCATCGAACACCTCTGCATGGCGATCATCTTCGCCTAAAAAAGTGTCCGGGGTTAGTAGACCACTACAGCTACCCGAACAAGTTCGTGACTGGTGAGCGCTCATGGGCACTTGGCTATAAGCCAACAGGCGAGGGCGTAGGGCCCCGTAACGCTCGCAAGTCAGCAACAGGGCAGGTGGCCAAGACCCAGGAAACTAAAGCTGTCACCCCGGCAGCGGTAGCCAGTGGAGAGGTGGTCGGCAATCGGCGAAGTGGGGTTTATCACCTGCCTAGCGGCTGCCCAAGTTATGGGCAGGTTTCAGCAAAGAACCAAGTGTCGTTCGGGTCAGAGGCCGAGGCTATAGCGTCGGGTTTTCACAAGGCGGGCAATTGTAGGTGAGCAAAAGACGTGGTTCGGAGTTTAGCCGCAGGCCGATTTGAGCTAGCCAAAAGCGCTGTGCGTGCGTGGACAAGGCTTTTGGCGATCAGGTTGCTCGCCGGTGAGATTTAGGGCGTATTGAATTTCACAGCAATCCGCCCGCAAAGCTTTCATAAAGTCGGCAGGTCAGCAGAGCGGCTCGCCGATCATCCTGCTTGCCTCGAACTAGGAGCGCACCGGTCGGCCGCCAAGTCGGCCAGACCACTGCGAATGCGTATTGATCTCGGGGGAATTTTTTCTGCAACCTTCCTAATGAGGGTCAGTCATAGCTGTACCATCAACGATGGCTTATTGCTATCCTGATGGTGGGCGCTACAGCTGAGTTCTATGCCGGCATCAGGCCGGCCTGCAAAAGAAGCCGCTGTGAGCGTCGTAAATACCAAACCTGGCCTTATGAGGTCAGTGAAAAATCATGATTATCATTGCTCCAGCCATGTGGCTGACCAGTAGGTTGCGCCTTTCTAATAAGTCGCGGCTCTCGCTGGGTTTACGATCTTGCTACGAGGTTGGCTCAACCTAAATTGAGGCTTCTCCAGTTATATCTGTTCCATTTTTGAAATATTTATGTGTGACGGCAATTCTTGCTTATCCACGCATCAGCCACTTATTGAGTCGAATGAGTATGTAAGGTTTCACCACCTACGGCCTTAATGGTCCGGATGGAGGAGGTTCGCCACGGCAGGCTGCTAATTAAAAAATCTTAGGCCTAATAAAACGTCGACGTCAAAGAACGTCTGCCCGAGGTAGCTCTACCTAACGTCTTTAATTTATGAGGTCTGCCATGCTTAAAAATGCTTCTTTGAGTGCAAAGTTGCTCCTTATTTTGATGTTACCGCTGGCGGGTTTTTTAACCTTCGCGGGAATTTTCGTTGCGCACAAGGTTGAGACTGTAGGCGCGATGGATCGCGCAGTGGCTGCTACCAGTGCGGCTAAAAACATGAGCGATGTCGTAACGACCATCCAGCGTGAGCGCGGTGCCAGTGGTGTGTTTCTGGGCAGTGCGGGCAAGACCATGCAGGACAAGCTGAAAAGCTTGCGTGAGGAAACAGACAAAGCAATGACAGTGATGCGCGCTCAGCCTACAGAGGATCTTCCGGCCCCCGACGCAATGCTGCGCGCCATGGATGATCTGACTGCGCTGCGTCAGAAAGTGGACTCGCTTGCTATAAATAATACCGAGTCAGGCGCTCAGTTCACCGATCTTATTAGAAAATTGATTGGTTTCTCTTATTCACTGGAAACCACCATCGAAGATCCTGAAATATTACGTGCGCTGAGTTCACTCAACCAGTTCTTCGACATGAAAGAACGTTCGGGTCGTGAGCGCGTCCTGCTAGGTCTAGCGTTTAATCAGAACCGTTTTGATGCACCCCTTTTGTCCCGTTTTAGCCGGAACATGGGTGAGTTCTCTGGCTATTTTGAAGCATTCCAGCGATGGGCTCCTGAAGAGTTCAAAAACAAGTTGGATGCTGTTCTCCAACAACCGGCATCCGTTGAGGTTGCTCGCCTGCAAAAGCTCGGATTTGATACCCCCTTGGGCAACCCACTAAATATCAATCCGGAACAATGGTTCAACCTTTCTACCAGTCGAATCGACATGATGGCAAAAGTTGAGTCAGAGTTGGCCCAAGTGGTCGTTGGTCTTGCTGATACCGAACGTAGCAATGCTCAAGACAGTTTGTATCTGGCAATAGTTGCCGTTATTGTGATGTTGATTGCTGTGTTGTGGCTGGCCTGGACAATTATTCACAACATCAAAATTGCAGTAGTCGACCTTAATCGAACTCTTGTCTCCCTTTCCAGGCGTGACCTGACAGCCAGAACTTCTTACACGGGCAAAGACGAGTTTGGGGAGATATCGCGCAATTTGGACAATATGGCCTTGCATATCAGCGAGGTGATCAGCGAGATCGGAGGCGCCACTGCGCAGGTCGCGACTGCGGCGGAGCAATCTTCTGCTGTGGCTCTGCAGACCAGCAATAATGTGGCACAGCAGCGTCAGGGAACCGACCAGGTGGTCACTGCTATCAGTGAGATGAGTTCAACTGTCAAAGATGTAGCACGTAGCATAAACGACGCGGCCGAGATGTCTCAGCGTGTCAATGTCAGTACGGTGCAGGGAAAGGCCGAGATCGAGAAAACCATTGGTTTGATCAAAGGACTTGAGGTGCAAGCGCATGAGACATCACAGATCATTGATGAGCTGAAGGGTGAAAGTGATTCTATCTCTTCGGTACTTGATGTGATTCGTGGTGTAGCGGAGCAGACAAACTTGCTGGCGCTGAACGCCGCTATTGAAGCCGCCCGGGCAGGTGAGCAGGGACGAGGTTTTGCGGTGGTCGCCGACGAAGTTCGTAATCTGGCGAAGAAAACTCAGGATTCTACCGTCAGCATTCAGAATATGATCGCCAACCTGCAATCCGGGTCCGAACGTGCTTCCAATTCGATGCAGGAAACGCTAGGTAAGGCTCAGGAGGGTGCGACCAACATCGTCCGCGCGGGTGAGCTTTTGGAGGAGATCGCCGAAGGCATTGCAAATATCAGCGACAGCAATATCCAAGTTGCTTCAGCCGCAGAGCAGCAGAGTCAGGTCGCCGAGGAAATCCACCGCAACGTCACCGAAATCAATACGCTGGTGATTCAGGTAAGTGCTGGTGCTGAGCAGACAGCAATCACCAGCCGTGAGCTTGCTCGACTTGCGGAGCAGCAGCAGGGGCTGGTGGGTCGGTTCCGGGTGAGCTAGCGGATAGAAAGCCTCCAGTGCGGCTCCTGCTTACAGGAGCCGCTACTCCATTGCTGAACAGGGCAGTACCAATACGACTTGAGAGCCCTTTGCAGTCAGTCTCTGCGAGGGCGATGTTTGCTTTCTCCCTCCATCAGTCGCCGACAATTTCCAGCTACGTTAACTGCTTCATACGAGCTCGGATGAGCGCGCCGCCCGGCCAAGATTGGCCTCAAAGAACTGGAAAGCTCTAGTCAATAGCGCTGGCTAGCTGGGTTGAGCGCTGAAAGTGTAGCTAAAATCGGCGAGGCTGAAGCGAAGCGGTTGCTAAAAGTCCGTTCAGCCAAAAGGCTGAACGCAAAAAAATGGCCTTGCTCAGAGTTAGCATCGCAGCGAGGTTTACCATGGCCGCACCGTCTCAGAATCGTCAAAAGCAGGGAACTCTGGATCGTAATGGCATCATCCATGTGTCGGCGGAGGGCCTGGCGATCACTTGCTATGACAAAGAAGGACATACATTAGTTAATCTCAGGTTATCCAACCTTCAGCTTCGTAATGAAACACTCATCGCAGCCGCGATCCACCATCTCTATGGAAAAGTCCGGGACGCAGAGCCATCTGAATGACCATGGCTGAGCTGGCAAGTGGTGGCTTTGATATTGTCAGGATACGGATTAGTGGGCAGTAGCGCGCCATGCGCCCATTGAGGTGCTATGCCGCGAGTGTCTGATATTTATGCTGTTGAAATCGTCAAAGCTTTTACAGAAGGGAGCGCTGCCGACGATAATGACTCATCGTGCAACCTAATGATCGGTTAAGACGTTTAAAGGTAACTGCGCCTGTTGTGCTTCTAGTGAGGGTCACATCCTGAAAAGCCTTACCCGTGAGGAGCTTGAGTCCGAGGTTGAGCGTCTGCGCGAGGCCCTCAAAGCATATCGCGCCCAGCCTGAAACGCTGGATGAAAGTAACCGTAAAGCACAAGCAGCATCCGCCCAGAACGCAGCTCGTCAGAAGGCTGTTTTCGACAGCGCTGTCGACCTCGCGATCATCCTGACCGACCCTGCCGGCACGATTACCGGCTGGAACAGCGCAGCGGTTCATGTGATGGGCTGGAGCGCGGAGGAGATGTTCGGCCAAAGCGTGGCGCGTATCTATATCGCCCAAGATCGAGACGATGGATTGGTCGAGGCCGAGATGCAGCGCGCGCTCGAGCTGGGCTATGCCTCCAATGAGCGTTGGCACCTGCGCAAGGACGGTCAGTCTATCTGGGTATCTGGCGAGACCCTGCCGCTTTACTCGGAAAAACAGACGCACCTGGGCTTCATGACGATCCTGCGCGATCGTACCAAGGAGTACGTAGACAACCGTGCGATGGAAGAAACCAAGGAGCGTTATCGCCTGGCAGCCAAGGCGACCAATGACGCTATCTGGGATTGGGATCTGACGGCCAACCATGTTCTCTGGAATGATGCGCTTGCCGATGCTTATGGCCACTCGCTAGCTGCATTGGAATCCACTGGCGACTGGTGGTTGCAGCAGATACACCCGGATGACAGGGACCGCATCTACAACTCCATCCACGCTGTCATCGATGGCGAAGGCAGCTCCTGGAGTGATGAGTATCGCTTTTATCGTCATGACGGTTCCTACGCAGAAGTGTTAGACCGTGGCCACGTCATCCGTGGCAGTGATGGCAAGGCACTGCGCATGATCGGGGCAATGCTCGACCTCACTTCCAGGCGTAAATCGGAAACGGCGCTTCGCAAGAGCGAAGAACGTTTCAGGACGATCGTGGAGACGATCGAGACGGCCTTTGCCATCGTCGAGGTCAAGTTCGATGCGCAGGATAATCCTGTCGATTACCGATTCCTTGAGGTTAACCCGGCGTTCGAGCGTGAGTCGGGAGTCAACTTGCTCGGCAAGTGGGTAACCGAGTATGCGCCGGAGCTGGAGCAGTTCTGGTTTGATACCTACGGGCATGTCGCTAAAACACGTGAGCCCCTAACTTTTGAAAGCTACGCCAACACATTCGAGCGATGGTTTGACGTCAAGGCTGTGCCAGTGGGCGACCCCTCGGAGAGACAGTTAGGCGTCTTTTTCAATGACGTGACAGCTAGGCGCAACGCACAGGAGCGCCTGCAGGTCAGTGAGGCGCTTGCCCGCGAGAATATTGAGCGCGTCCAGCTCGCATTGGCAGCAGGTGCGATCATCGGCACCTGGCATTGGCACGTACCGACTGATCGTTTCACCGTGGACAAAGCATTTGCCGAAGCCTTTGGGCTTGACCCTGCACTTGGGTTCAAGGGGCTTAGCCTTGAACAAATTATCGCGACTGTTCACCCAGATGATCGAGAGGGCGTCATTGCTGCAATCGACGACGTACTTGTCCGAGGAGGAGCTTTTTCCCATCAGTACCGTGTTAAGCGTACGGAGGGGAAATATTACTGGATTGAGGCGAATGGGCGTGTCGAGCTGGACGACGATGGCACTGCGCTGAACTTCCCAGGGGTGCTGATCGATGTTGAGGAGCGTCGAGCGCTCATGGATGAGCGAGACAGCGCGACGGCGGCGCTAAGATCGCTTAACGACACCTTGGAACAGCGCGTTGCTGAACGTACTGCAGACCTTATGCAGGCTGAGGAAAAACTGCGCCAGTCGCAAAAAATGGAAGCGGTTGGTCAGCTTACGGGTGGCCTGGCTCACGATTTCAACAATCTGCTGGCAGGGATCTCCGGGTCTTTGGAAATGATGGCTGTGCGCATCGCTCAAGGCCGAGTGGCAGAGCTGGAAAAGTATATTCTGACGGCCCAGGGCGCTTCCAGGCGCGCCGCTGCGCTGACGCACCGTCTCTTGGCGTTTTCCCGTAGGCAAACGCTCGATCCGCGCCCCACCGACGTGAATACGCTGCTGGAGGGCATGGCCGAGCTCATACAGCGTACGGTAGGCCCGAGTATCACGCTCGAGACTGTCGGAGCGACTGACATCTGGCCGGTGAAGGTCGACGCTAGCCAACTTGAAAACGCGCTGCTCAATCTGTGCATCAACGCCCGCGACGCAATGCCCAGCGGGGGGCGAATAAAGATTGAAACGGCCAACCGCTGGATGGACCGTGAAGTTGCTCGAACCCATGATCTCACCGAAGGGCAGTACCTTGCCTTGAGCGTCACCGACACGGGTGTGGGCATGACGCCCGAGGTGATCGCCAAGGCCTTCGACCCATTTTTTACGACGAAACCGATAGGGCATGGCACGGGCCTGGGTCTGTCGATGATCTATGGTTTCGCGAAACAGTCAGGTGGACAGGCACGTATCCGCTCCGAAGTGGGTGTCGGGACGACCCTGACTCTCTATCTCCCACGATACTTCGGCAGCGTGGACGCAGCGCGCGAGGAGCTCTATTCCAGTGCCGTGGAGCTTTCAGAACGCGGCGAAACGATACTCGTCGTCGATGATGAGCCGACGATTCGCATCCTGTTGGTCGAGGCGTTGAGCGAGCGAGGCTACTCGGTGATCGAGGCAGCTGATAGCGTTGCTGGCCTCAAGGTGCTGCGCTCTGATGTTCATATCGATCTGCTGATCAGCGATGTAGGTCTTCCTGGCGGTATGAATGGGCGGCAAATGGCTGATGCCGGCCGAGAGCTTCGCCCAGGTCTCAAAACACTTTTCATAACCGGGTACGCAGCAAATGCTGCCATCGGGGACGGGCATCTGCAGCCAGGGATGCAGGTGATAACCAAGCCATTCTCAGTGGACTCACTCACCACAAGGGTTCAAGAGCTAATAGATGCAGAATAGCCTGACGTCACCATGAGTTAAGGACAAAGTCCTCGCACTTACTTTTGCATACTGGACGTCCGATTATTGGTCGGTAGTGTTAAGCAGGGCGAGATGGGGGAAAAGATCTGGCTGCTTCACTAGGACTCGTAAGGTCGATTCGAGGTCAGCCAGGATGAGCGCTTTGAGCTGGACGTTGTTGTATTGATTGGTGCTGAGTGTGCGGGTGGCCAAAACTGAATATTCATATATAAATAGGCACTTGCTAATGCGTTGTGAGTGAAATGCAGAGATTGTGCGTCGTCAGGGCTGTAGGGGAGATGGGGCAGAGGGGGCGAGTCAGGCTGATAGTAGCCAGGTATGCGATCTTCTCTGGATGCTCGATTACCAAGATGTGAACGTGCTCAGCTGTGTAACGACATATAGGATAGCAATCGATCAGTTTCCCTTTTTACCACGGCATAACATTCGCAACTCAGTTGTTCCAGTTGTTTGCGATTAAGCACCGTAATGTGACCACGGCTGTATTTGATCACCCCCTGGCGTTGCAGCTTGCCAGCCGCCTCGGTAACACCCTCGCGGCGTACGCCGAGCATGTTGGCAATCAATTCCTGGGTCATGGTCAGTTGGTTACCGGGCAGGCGATCGAGTGACAACAACAGCCAGCGGCATAGCTGCTGGTCAATCGAATGATGGCGGTTACACACCGCGGTCTGCGACATCTGGGTGATCAGGGCCTGGGTGTAGCGCAGCATCAGCACCAGAAACTCGCCATGGCGATTGAATTCTTCCTTCAGGCGCGGTGCCGGCAGGCGAAAGGCATAGCCACCACTTTGCACCACCGCACGGCTTGGGGTGCTCTCACCGCCCATAAATAGCGAGATGCCCACCAGCCCTTCGTTACCGACCACGGCAATTTCCGCGCAGGCACCATTTTCCATGACATTGAGCAGGGAGACGATGGAATCGGTGGGGAAATACACATGACGCACGGATTCCCCGGACTCATAGAGCACTTGCCCGAGCGGCAGGGAGACGTGCTCCAGGTGTGAAAAGAGCCTCTGCTGGACTTCGCCAGGCAAAGCAGCCAACAAGTGGTTCTGCTGCGGCATGTAGTCGTCGGGCATGGAATCCCTTGGCAATTTATTCTAATTAACCCTTCACTATACGCTTCGCAAACGCCTGGCTCGGTTCGTTGCCGCACATAGTCGTCCAGGTGCCTTGCCGCAGGCTGTCGATGCTGATCAGATCCTGGCCCCTGTCGAACAAGCGCTGATAACACTTGAGCTGGTTTGATGAGGCGTGAACGTGGGTGATGGTCGCCGAGTCGTCCGGGCGGACGTCGCGACGAGTGACCCGGATGATGTTGCCCGAACTCTGTGCGACGACGAAGTAGGCAGCGAGCATGGCGATCTCCTGGGCAGGTTGTCGGTCAGGTAGTGCGGTGCCGCTCGAAGAAACTCACGACCTGCTTGCGTGCTTCATCGTGCGTCATGTCGCAGCGGCTGTGGACCAGCGTGGTGAGCTTGTCCAGATCGCCGCCAGACTTGAGCAGTTCGTTGCGCGTGAGTTCGTGCCAGATGATATGCGCCGGCCCTACCAACCGCTTCCATTTCCCTTCAATGATCGTGCTCAATGGTCTGTCCATTGTCGTTCCTCGTGCCTTATCGCGTTAGGGGGCCTGCTGTGAGTGTCCATCCAGCGCCCGTCGTGTGCCAGGATCTGGTCTGGCCATTGAATCTCTACCCGATGCTCCACGCCGTCATCGATCAAGGTAATGCTGTCGCCCTGCAGCAGTGTGCCATCCAGGTGCACGGTCGCATCGCCTGACGCATTACAAAACAGGACGATTCGGTAGGTCGCGGAGCCAAAGCGGTAGCGCAGGCTGAATCCGCGCCAGCCCGCCGGCAGTACCGGCTGCATGCGCAACTGCGTACCGCTGCGCTGCAGACCGAGCAGTGACTCGACGATCAGCCGGTACATCCAACCGGCCGAGCCGGTGTACCAGCTCCACCCGCCACGGCCTTCATGCGGCGGCATGCCGTAGACATCGGCGGCCACCACATAGGGCTCGACCTTGTAAGTGGCGATGGCCACGGCGCTGTTGCCGTGGCTGACCGGGTTGATCAGGTGCAGCAGCTCCCACGCCCGGGCGCTGTCGCCCAGTTCGGCGAAGGCCATGCTTGCCCACACCGCCGCGTGGGTGTACTGGCCGCCATTCTCGCGCACGCCGGGCACATAGCCCTTGATGTAGCCGGGGTCGAGAACGCCTTGGTCGAACGGTGGCGCAAGCAGCTGCACCAGGCCGATGTCACGGCGCAGCAGATGCCGTTCCAGTGAATCCATGGCCGTGCGTCGGCGCTGATCGGGTGCCGCGCCAGACAGCACCGACCAGCTCTGGGCGATGGAGTCGATGCGACACTCGTCGTTGCTGGCTGAGCCCAATGGTTTGCCATCGTCGAAGTAGGCACGGCGGTACCAGTCGCCATCCCAGGCGTGGGCGTCGAGGCTCAGTCTCAGGGCGTCGGCCTGTTCGTCGCAGCGCTTGGCAAATTCGGCGTCCCCGTGGAGCAGGGCGGTAATGGCGAAGCGGCGCAGCACGTCGTAGCCGAAGAAACCCAGCCAGACGCTTTCACCATTGCCCCCTTCGCCGACGCGGTTCATGCCGTCGTTCCAGTCGCCGTGCCCCATCAGGGGCAGGCCGTGAGCGCCCCGTGCCAGGCTGTGCTCGATGGCCCTCACGCAGTGCTGGTAGAGGGTTTCCTGCAGGGGGGCGTGGTGCGGCAGGTCGTAATAGGATTCCTCACCGCTGTTTAGCAAGCGGCCTTCCAGGTAGCCCACGGTTTCCGCCAACACGCTTTGATCACCGCTGACCTCTACGTAGCGGCTGGTCGCCTGGGCCAGCCACAGGTAGTCGTCGGAGCAGCCGGTACGCACACCGCGATCCAGTGGCGGGTGCCACCAGTGCTGCACATCGCCTTCGACGAACTGATGGGCGGCGCACAGCAGCAGGTGCTGGCGAACCGCCGCCGGGTCTGCATGCAGCATGGCCATGCTGTCCTGCAACTGATCACGGAAGCCGAAAGCACCGCCGGACTGGTAGTAACCGCTGCGAGCCCAGAAGCGGCAAGCGATTACCTGATACATCAGCCAGCCATTGACCATCACGTCCACGGCCGGCTCTGGGGTTTCGATCTGCACCTTGCTAAGGGTTTCCTGCCAATGATCGCGCACGCGCTCGAGCTCGGCCGTGGCGACGCTGCTGCCACGCATGCGCTGCACCAGGCGAGAGGCGGTCTGAGCGTCCCGGGCGGCGCCGAGGCGGAAGGTCACGCTGCGTTGTTCATCCGGCGCCAGGTGCAGATCGACCCGCAGGGCCGCGCACGGGTCGAGCCCTGGCCCGCTGCGCCCTGACAGCTGCGGCTGGGCCATGGCTGCGGGGGCGCTGAGGTTACCGTTACGGCCGATGAAATCACCACGGCCGGCGGTACTGCTGGCCAGTGGTGCATCGGTGTCGAAAAAGGCCACCCGGCCCGGGAATTCGATGGAGTAGGCATTGCGCGCGAACAGTGCACCACTGTTCGGATCAGCCTCGCTGACCACATGCATGGCCGATTTTTCCCGCAGATCACCCAGTACCCAGGCCACGTAGCCGGTGACCGACAGGCGCCGTGCTCGGCCGGAGACATTGTGGATTTTCAGGTGCGAGAACTTCACCGGATCCTGCAGCGATACGTAGACCCACAGCTCGCTGCGAATCCCGTCTTCCTCGTGTTCGAAGACGCTGTAGCCGAAACCGTGGCGCGTGACGTAAGCGCCTTTACCGGGGCGTGGCAGTAGCGTTGGCGACCAGTAATGGCCGCTGTCTTCGTCGCGCAGGTAGATGGCCTCGTCACCCGGGTCGCTGACCGGGTCGTTGCGCCATGGAGTCAGGCGGAACTCGTGGGCGTTTTCATGCCAGGTATAGGCGCTGCCACTCTCTGAAATCACGCTGCCGAAGTTCGGGTTGGCCAGCACGTTGACCCAGGGTGCAGGCGTAGGCTGACCGGATTGGCAGTGGATGACGTACTCCTTGCCGTCTGCGCTGAAACCGCCATGGGGATTGCTCAAGATCAGCGACGAGTCAGCTAGTGGAATCACCACTGGCGGCGCTGGCCTGAGCAACAGGCTGGCATCGAAGGCGGGCAGTGCGGGTTCTGCCCGGCGTCGATGAACCTGCTCGGCAAGGCTGCCGCGCTCGTCGCTGAGCACCAGGTGGGCTACGGCCAGCATTAGCACGCGGTCTTCGTTGGAAAGTTGCTGGGCGGGGCGCACAAAAATGCCGCCAGGCCTGTCCAGCAAATGCGCCTCGCTGCCCGAGGCGACCAGGCCCATGATCACGTCCTGCAGATCCTGGCGGTAACCGGCCTGGTCTTCGTTCCAGATCACCAGGTCGACGATCATGCCCTTGTGCCGCCAATAGGCGTGGGCCTGTACCAGTTGGCGCACCAGGTCGATATGCGCGGTCGCGGAAATCTGCAGCAGCACGATGGGCCGGTCGCCGGAAATCGCCTGGCCCCACAGGCCGCTCTGGTTGCGCTGGTTGGCCGCCAGAACGCTTGGAGCAGCGCGCAGCGAAGGGTTGGTATAGATGATCGACGCAGCCATCTGCTCGAACAGGCGGGCATCGGCATGGGAGGTGTTGAGTTGGCGCAGCAGCACCTGGCTGTGGGTCCAGGCCAGGTCGAAGACACGGTCGGCCAGGTGCCGATCACGGTACTTGTTGATCAGCTGCAGGCAACCGTCACGGCTGTCACTGACGCCTGTTACCAGGTCGATGGTGGCGGTCTGGCCTGGATCCAGGGTGATCCGACAGCGGATCGCCACGATGGGGTCGAGTACCGCCCCGGCCGTGCCGGACAGCGTCTCGGTGTCCATCGCCGCAGGGTGTGTCAGGTTGCGCCCGCGACCGATAAAGCGGGCCCGGTCGGTTTCATAGGAGATCGCCGTGATGTCCACCTCATGCGCCGCCAGCAGATGGCAGAGCCACGGCACCTTCTCTTCGCTGGAACGGGGCCGCCGGCTGCACAGGATCGCCTGCAATGGAGTGAGCAATTCACTCTGTACGAACAGTTTGCTGAAGGCAGGATGCAGGGCGTCGCTGAGGGCCGGAGCCAGGACCACCTCTGCGTAGCTGGTGAGTTCCAAGGTGCGACGCTGCGCACCTCGGTTGCTGATATGCAGGCGCCGCAGTTCGATGTCGTCCTCAGGGGAAACGACGATCTCGGTGTGGGCATCGAAGTCCCGTTCTCGCACGCGAAATTCGGCTCGGGCGTCGGTGAAGATCGCTTCGAAGCTTTGTGTCGCACGCAAGGTCGGCTGGTGCGCCGAGGACCAGAAATCACCGCTGTCGACGTCACGCAGGTAGCAGAAGGTACCGGTGTTGTCGCAGGTAATGTCCTCGTGCCAACGGGTGACCGCCATATCGTCGCACCGGCTGTAGCCACCGCCGGCATTGCTGATCATCACGTGGTAACGGCCGTTGGAAAGCAGTTGCACGGCCGGATGCCGGCGCCCCGGATCGGTGTAGACCCGCAGCTTGTTCTCGTTGACCCGGGCGACCTTGCCTTCCAGCGACGCATTGGCGGTGTGCAGGTACTGCGCGGCGCTTTTCGGCACCCGCTCCTGCAGCAGCAGGGCGGTGGCCTGGAATTGCGGATCGGCCTCGAAGCGGCGTTGCATAGGGCGACCCTGCAGCACATGGGTCAGCGACAGCAGGCTCATGCCCTGATGGTGGGCCATGAAGGACTGAATAACGGTCGCGCTCTGCCCCGGTGGCAGTCGGGCGCTGGTGAAGTCGATGGCTTCGTACAGACCGTATCGGCCTGCCATGCCCATGTCGGCCAGGCGCTGGAGATTCTTGCAGGCCACCTCGGGGGCGACCATCAGGGCCAATACCGAAGCATAAGGCGCCATCACCACGTCTTCGCCAAGCCCGCGTTTGAGACCCAGGCCGGGCACGCCGAAGGCTCGGTACTGATAGTTCAGTTGTGCGTCCAGGGTGCTGTAGCCGGACTCGGATACGCCCCACGGCAGGCCCAGTTGCTGGCCGTATTCGATCTGCCGCACGACCGCGGCGCGACAGGTCTGGTCGAGCAGGGTGTCGGCATAGCTGGGCATGATCAACATTGGCATCAGGTACTCGAACATCGAGCCGGTCCAGGACAACAGCACGGGAACCCCGCCATTGCTGGTCAACAAACGGCCCAGGGTGAACCAGCTTTCCTGAGGAAGCTGCCCCTGGGCGATGACCACGTAATTGGTCAGCCGCGCTTCCGAGGCCAGCAGGTCGTAGTAGGCGCCATCCAGACGCTGGTCATCGGCGTTGTAACCAATGGCCAGCAGTTCGCGTTGCGCGTCGTACAGGAAGGTGAAGTCCATGTCCGCCAGCTCGGCCGCCAGATCCGCCAGGCGCAGCGCCGTGGCGATGCGTTCGCTGGCGTGGGCGATCACAGCGCGTACCTGGGCCTGCTCGGCAGTCGGCCATTGCGCTGCATCGAGCTGCGCCAGCTCATGCCAGCTGCCCGAGGCTGGAGGGTCGCCGGGCAGGGTCAGGCAAGCCAGTTCGTCATGCAGATCCTGGCAATGGGCGAGCAGTGCCTGGCGCCAGTAATCGGCCTCGACAGCCGCTGACAGAGTGGATCGCAGCCCCTGGGCCAGAGCGATCAGGCGCTGCAGGACGGCGCTGATATCAGACAGGCTCTCGGCTTCGAGAGCCGGTGCCGGGGCAAGCTCGCTGAAGGCTTCATCGAGCAAGTGCTCGTCCAGGCCGCCGGCCAGCAGTGCTTCATGCAGCACGCCAAGGCTGTCGGCCACGCCTCGGCGCCAGTTCGGGCTGAGCAATGCTGCGTTCGGCAACTCGTACAGGCCTGGCCGCAACGTCAGTAGCAGACCGGCCAGGTTGCCGCTGTCTACGGTGGAAACGTAGCGTGGCGGCAGCGGTTGCAGCGTCTGGGTGTCGTACCAGTTGTAGAAGTGGCGGCGATGGCGCTCCAGCCGCGACATGCTGGTCAGGGCGTTATCCAGCCGCGCGAGCAGGCGGCCGCCACTGAGATAGGCGAAGTCGTGAGCGGCCAGGTGCGACAGCAACGCCATGCCCATGTTGGTCGGCGATGTTCGGTGGGCGGTCACCGCCGTTGGCCGCTCCTGAATGTTGTCCGGTGGCAGCCAGTTGTCCGCAGGGCCCACATGATCGTCGAAGAAGGCCCAGGTCCTGCGCGCCAGGCGACGTAGAAACTGCTGATCCTCGAGCGATGGTGCATAGGCGACATAGACCGCCGTCCTGCTCAGCCAGAAGGCGATGGCAGGCGCCAGCAGCCAGGCCAGCAGGAAGGGCATGGCGATGGCCAGCACCACGGGCTGACCAGACAGCAGTACGGCGACGGCGACCGCCAGCAGCGGCGCGACCCACATCAGCCGGTACAACCCCGGCAGGTCGTTGCGACTGCTGCGCTCCACTTCTCGCGAAGGGTTCCATTGCAGCAGGCGGCGCTGGCTGATCGTCATGCGCCACAGGGTACGAGCGATCGCATCCAGGCTGCTGAAGGCTTCGAAGGGCAGCCACGCCAAAGTCAGCAACGCACGACTGAAGTCCTGGGCCGCATCGCGAAGGGTGACCTTCAGGTGCTGACCGAGGTTGATGTCGTGGGCTTTGTGCAGCAACGCCAACAGGGTACTGATCAGTGGCTGGGCGATGATCAGCAGGAACACACCCAGGCTCCACAGCAGTGGCTGGGTGGTGGCGAACCAGCCCCAGAGCAGCATGCACAGAAAGGCCGCCGGCTCCAGGCTGCGGCGCAGGTTATCGACGATCTTCCAGCAGGCCAGATCGGTCAGACGGTTGCGCTCCAGGCCGCCGCCGGATTTCGGTGTCCAGGGCATCAGCCAGGGCAACAGCTGCCAGTCTCCGCGAATCCAGCGATGCCGGCGCTTGGCATTGGCGCTGTAGCGCGCCGGGTGTTCCTCGTACAGCTGTACGTCGCTGATCAGCCCAGAGCGGGCGTAACAGCCCTCGATCAGGTCGTGACTGAGAATGCAGTTGTCGGGAAAGCAGCCCTGCAGGGCCTGCTCGAAAGCGTCCACGGCGTAGATACCCTTGCCGATGAACGAGCCGTTGCCGAACAGATCCTGGTACACGTCGGATACAGAACGGGTGTAAGGGTCCATCCCCGCATCGCTGCCAAACAGTTGCGCGTAAGTGGAGCGGGCGATGCTCGGCAGGCTGATGCCCACCCGCGGTTGCAGGATGGCATACCCACTGACAATGCGATTGTGCTGCGGGTCGAAGCGTGCCTGGTTGAGCGGGTGGCAGATTGCGCCGAGGAGCTGCCGAGCCACATCGCGTGGCAGCTGGGTGTCAGTGTCCAGCGCGATGACGTATTCGATCCTCGGTAGCGCGTCGATATCGCCGACGATCAGGGAAAACCGCTCGTGGCCATGACCTCGCAACAGGGCATTGAGCTCGGCGATCTTGCCACGTTTGCGCTCATGGCCCATCCAGCGTTGCTCGGTGCCGTTCCAGCGTCGTGGCCGATGCAGCAGGAAGAAGCGCGACGCAGCCGTTTCGGGGTATTTCAGGTTGAGCGCTGCGACCGCCAGGCTGGCTTGTTGCAGCAGGGGCGCATCGCCGTCGAGCACCTCGCTCTGGGCATCCATGAAATCGGTGAGCAGGGCGAAATGCAGGTTGGCATCACGGTTGGCGAGAAACCGTATCTCCAGGCCGTCCACCAGCTCTTCAACATCCTGAGCGCTGCCGATCAGCGTCGGCACTACCACCAGCGTACGCGCTTGGGGGGGAATGCCGGCGCTGTAATCGAGGCGCGGCAGGATGTCTGCTGGCAGGTTGAGGGTGACCAGACGGTTGACCAGCGCGATGGCCAGGTGGCTGGTCATCACCAGCGTCGGCACGCTGAGTAGCAGCAATGCCCATGGGCCCCAGCCGTCGGCGCGCAGCATGCTGTAGAAGGGCCAGGCCAGCAGAACGCTGAGCGCCACCACTGGCGTCATGAAAAACGCCAGCGGCGACTTGCGCAGCACGCGCCGGCAGCGCTCGGCCGGGGATCGCCGCGCGCCCAGTTGCTGCTCCAGATCGACCAGCCCGGGGCCCAACAGGTAGAAGCCAACGTGTCGCTTCAGCGGGTCTTCATCCGCTGCCGTATGGCACAGGGCGACGGCCGCCCGGGCGATCTCGACCTGCGAGTATCGGCAACAGCGCGCCAGACGCTCGACGACGTGGCGGTAATGGTCGCGGGTGGCGAAATCCATGCTGGGATAGACCGCAGACGGGTCTTCGCCAAGGGCGTGCTCGACGCCGCTCATGAGTTCGACGAACTCGCGCCAGTCCAGCGAAGAGAGCAGGCGCAGGCTGTTGATGCTGTTGCTGATCGACACTTGCTCTGTCGCTTGCAACTGAGCGTCGAGGTGAATCAGCCGTTCGACGCTCTGGCCGGATTCGGCCAGAGCCTGCTCGACCCAGGTCATCGGCAGTATCAGTGCCGTGCTCTGGCCTTGCAGGCGCCGCGCCAGCTCGGCCACGAAAGCACTGGTCATCGGTGGCGCAGAGCGCGCCATGTCGGCCACCAGCAGCACCACGTTCTTGGCGTCGAGCTCGGCGGTTGAAACCAATCGATCTGCCCAGTCGTTGGCGAGACTGCGGTCGCTCCAGCTGGCCATAACCCGGGACGCGACCCGTCGCAGGTTCTCGATCAATGCCAAACGCAGCATGATGGGAATGCCCCATAGCTCGCCCAGCGTCAGCGGTGTGATCACTTGGTAGGCCGCCACGAAACGGCTCAGGCTGTCGCTATCGACCCGGCCATCACCATGGGCGATGGTTTCCAGGGCAATGTCGTAGACCCGAGGCAGCGTCCGTGAGGGCCCGTCATCCAGGCCGGGCAGTTCGCGGCAGTAGCCTTTGGGCAGATGTTTCTGCGCCGTACGGATCTGCTCTTCGACTAGATAGAAGTTGTCCAGCAGCCACTCTGCAGCAGGCGTCGCGCGTTGGTTGGAGAGCGCTGCTGCGCTCATGGCCTGGCAACTGCTGGCCAGTACGGCGGCGTTTTCAGAAAGGCGATGAAGGAGGGCGTCGGAGGTGGGGGCGGAGCTAAGGTGATGCTGTTGGGCCAAATGGGCACCGTGTGCGGCCATCTGTTCTGCGCTAAACAGTTCCGCGCGCAGGGCCGGCTCGTATTCGAAGGTGCGCGGCGTGGGCCGCCACAACCGTTGGATTGCTCGAAGCCATTGCCTTTCCATATTTTCCTAGCGCAACGTGAAGCGTGGATAACGTTGCAGAGATGCATGTCGCGCAAGCGTTGCAGGCGGGACGAATGAGGAAGGTGTACCGAGCCAGTGTGAAATTCTCCCGGCAGTGCGTCTGTCTGCTAGCGCACATAACAACAGTTCTGCGGTTGCGGTTTACTTCAGACATCCTCTATTCCCAGCAACCATGGTCTGTTTATTCAGGGCTTCGGGCTGCAGATTGCGCAACATAATCGGCAACGCCTTTATCTCGCCCAAGAGCATTCAAGCCATGAGCTATCGGCGCGCTTGCACAAACTGCGAGACACCAAAACGTTGCTGAATGCAGCCCCTCACGGCAGCTAACGGTGGGTACATTTTCGCGTTGCAGCCTTAGCGTAAAAGTTATGTGGCGCATTTTCTTTGAATACCTGCAAGTAAGTAGAAAGGGCCTCACTTGGGCGGTCTGCTGTGATGGAGTGAGCTGTAATCAGTTTTCTCTCCTTACTAGGAGCCTCTCTTTATACGTGCTTTACTGATGGACGGCAGCGATTGCCCTCAATGAAATCGTGCATTAGCACTGGGATCACAGCATGCGACTGTCCACGTTCATTGATGAAAATGTTGAGCCTATCCTGCAGGCTTGGGAGGACTTTGCGCGGACCATCACCGTTCCCGGCAAGGCGCTGGACACCGAGGCCTTGCGCGATCATGCCTGGCAGATATTGCAGGCCATCGTTAATGACCTCGATACGCCGCAGAGCAAACATCAGCAACTGGATAAATCCCTGGGCAATGGCCCTGTCAGGGATAGACAGACAGCAGCGGAGACGCATGCCGTCACGCGGCTCATGGCCGGCTTCACGCTCGACCAGATGGCCTCCGAGTACCGGGCGCTGAGAACCAGCGTACTGACTTTGTGGATGGGCCGAATAAAGGCGGGAGAGGCGGTGGAGATCGAAGACCTGGCGCGCTTCCACGAAGCTATTGACCAGGCCCTGACAGAGTCCATCGCCAATTACTCCCGTGCCTTGGACGCTTCCCGCACGCTGTTCCTAGGCATACTAGGGCATGATCTGCGCAACCCGCTGGGCGCTATTTTGCTGGGAGCAGAAATGCTGCTTCGCAACACAGAGCGCGGCGATAAATCTGCGGCTATTGCGGGGCAGATTCATGTCAGTGCCGAGCGCGCCAACCGAATCGTAGGAGATTTGCTCGACTTCGCCCGCTCACACCTTGGGACGACGTTGCCAGTGCGGTTTCAGACCGTGGATCTGGTCGCGGTATGCAAGCGGATTGTCAGCGAAGCGCGGGCTGCGCATCCGCTTTCGGAGATTTGTTGCGAGACCGTCGGCGCCGCAGTGGGGCGTTTCGATGAGGCGCGTATCGAACAGGTGTTCTCCAATTTGATCAGCAATGCGGTTCATCATGGCAAGGCGGGGGCACCCGTCACGGTGGCTGTCACGTCCAACGCAGAGGCACATGTCTTCAGCGTTCATAACTGGGGCCAACCCATTGCCGAAGACGTATTGCCCTTTATATTCAATCCGATGGGGCGATTCTCGCAATCTGTAGTGAGCGACTTGGGGCCCTTGGCTGGAATGGGGTTGGGGCTCTATATCACGTTGCAGATTGTGGGGGCACATGGTGGCCAGATCGACGTGGCGTCGACTATTGGAGACGGCACTACCTTTCAAGTGAGCCTGCCCGGATAGTGGCGCTTGTGCGTCGTGAGCATGGACGGATAGGTGCTGCCTGTGGCCGCTGCAAATGAAACGCCCGGCATCAGAGTCGGGCGCTTGGTGGTGCAGGCAACATCTCGTTGGTTGGCTTGAAGCTAAGCCGGCCTGGTACCCAGCCCTGCCTTGTTGCCGTCTAAATCTTCGGGCTCTACAGCGGGCGCTTCGTCTGGGAGCGAGTTCGGCTCGCTTTCCGTACCAGTACCTGGTTCCGGCTCGTCCTCATTTTCATTACCGTGCTCTCTGCCTGGTTGCTGGGCCATGGGCCTCGCGATCGCGCTGACCGAACCGTGCTCGCGTCCAGCCGTAACAAGAGCATGAGGCGGTATGTAGCCTGGGTTGCCTTGGTAATGGGGTGTCCCATCTTTGAGATTAATGACTTTCATTGCGGTGTACCTCGAGTTAGGCCAAGCAGTTGGCCTACTTCATCCGAGAAGGGGCGAGGCCGTGAGGTTCAGGCTCAAAGATGACCGCCGGGCGGATTGTGTCGGTCACGCCACGTGAAGCGTAGCGGCCCGTAAGACCGTTTCAGTTGGGTTGTGACCGCCTATCCACTTTTTGACACTCGAAGCGTGCGCTGCGCCCTAACCTCCATTGGAGCAACAGGTAAAGCATATGACCTTCACCGTATTGCTCGTTGAAGACGAGCTGATCCTTCGGCAACTGCTGGTGGAATTGATTGCGCCCCTGAGCGTTGAGGTGATCGAGTGTGCATCGGCAGATACCGCGCTTGAACATCTGGGGTATGGGGGTATCGATTTATTGCTGACCGACATCCGCATGCCGGGCTCGCTGGATGGTTGGCAGCTGGCGCAGATTGTCTGGAATCGCTGGCCCTTATTGCCGGTGATACTGACCTCTGGGCATCAAATGCTGTGCAGGGACGAGATACCCCAGCACTCCACGTTCATTTCCAAGCCTTGGGACATAGCCCTAATGTACGAAGCAGTAGCGGATGTTCAACAATCTGCCGCTACCGGAGTTTGATATAAATTCAAATGTCAAAAAGTTTCAGATTTCATGCAGGTTCTTTGTGATGAACGGGCAGCGTTCTAGATTGCCCAGGGGTAGCTCCATGCTCTGGACAGAAACAGCACCCTGGTTTTACTGCTGCGCATGTTGGTGGTAAGGGGCCCGAATATCATCTGGTTTCTTCTGCAATCTGTAGCAATGGCAGTACTTGCCAAGGGGCTTATTGCTGAAAATCAGTGGTCGTCCATCCGATATCGCCTGGGCGGTGCATGCACTTAGGCGCAGCGCTCTCAAGCATCAGTTACAGCGCACCAGATTCACACGAGTAGTCAACTTGATGCGCCTCGCTTGGCAGTGGCACCTCCCATTTGAACAGCATGCGGCGGATATCGTCGTTACGCAGGCTGGTGTCGCGCCGGGTGTTACGCCGGTAGACCTCTTTCTCGGGCATCTCCAGATACTGGATCTGCACCTTAGCCTGGTAGGCGTACAGCAGATCGAGGGTCTTCTTGCGCATCTGTGCCGAGAGGTGCGTGGAGTTCCAGACAAAGGGCTGTTTCTCGCGCAGCAATGACTTGGCCCGGTCGATGGCGAAGTGCGCAGCGGCGCCTTCGTTCTCACCATGGCGCAGGCCCAGGGCCTCGCGGGCGTCGTCGAAGGAGATCACCGGCAGATCCGGGTGGTGTTTGGCCACCCAGGTGTTCTTGCCACTGGCCGGCATGCCGGACAGCATGATGACCCGCGAGCCCTCCGGCTCATGCAGCGGGTAGTCGGGATGCACCCGGGCACCGCGGAAGTACTGGATACGGGTGTAGTCATCGACGAATGCCCGTGGCCCATACAGGCAGCCTTCCTCGGCGGCCAGTTCGCGAAACAGCTCGATCTCGTCGAGCACGGCCTGCTTGCCCACGTAGGTGCGTCCCTGCATGTCCGCTTCCGCGACTGCGCAAAGCATCCACACTGGCAGCTCCCACGACAGCTTGTGCAGAATGAACTCCGGGCTCTGCCCGCTGCGATTGCCCGACAGCGCGAAGAACGGCAATTGGTGTACCGAGATGATGCGGCAGACCTGCTCGCGCAACTCGAAGTGCATGCCTGCCCGCCACAACAGCAGGCGTGCATCCACGGCGCCGCGTCGCGAGTGGCCAGGCTGGCCGATGCGCCCGGTTTCTGTATCGATCACCGTAGTGTCCGGCTTCGAGATGTCGTGCAATAGCGCGGCCAGGAACAGCACCAAGCGCTGCTCCTCGGTAGCCTGCTGATAGCGCGGTTGCGCTAGCAGCGCCTCGACCACCATGCAGGTGTGGATCCATACGTCGCCCTCGGCGTGGTAGTGCGGATCCTGGGGCGTGCTGGCCAAACGTTGCAGGGCCGGAATCGCCTCCAGGCATGCCTTCGCGTCGAAGCGCTGGCCCGGTTCTGGAACCAGGCTTTGCAGTTGTCGAATGTCCATTTTGTTGTTCTCCTTCAATAACCAGATCGCTGGCCATCCCAGTCCATCGACAGGCGAGGGGCATAGAGATCTACCCCGTCGGCCAGCAGATTGGGAATGAATGGCTGGTTCGCATGATGCTGGTCCGCTTCGAGGATCGCCTGGACGAAGTCCTGGCGAACCCACTTGAGGCGTCCGTTGATTTGTTTCTCGTCTTCGAGCTTCAGGTACAGGCCTTCCATCACCGTCGACTTGTCGCACTGCCGCCAGGCCCGTTCCAGGTCCAGGCCTTCGCGCTGCACCGTGGCTTCGAAGGCGCTGCGCCATGCCGGCGACTTGGCCAGCGAGTCGCCGAGCAGCTCAAGCAGATCCTTGAGCCGCGCTGGTGCCAGCCCTTCATGAAGCACCGGCACCGACAGCACCGGGCCGTCGCGCAGCAGCTGGCGCCGGGCGGTGGTCGACAGGAACAGGCCATGGGCCCGGTCCCAGATGTCGAACTCGCAGAAGAAGTGCGGCAGGCGGTCGTAGAACACCGAATGCTTCTTGTGCATCCACTCGCCGAACAGCACGTAGCGGTCTTCAAGGCGGCTCATCAACCAGTCTTCGTGGGCCACGGCCCACTGCTTGAAGAGGTTGAACTGGCGCTCCCGACCGCCACCGGTCAGGTAGTGGCCACGCGATTGCAGCAGCAATTCACCGGCCGCGGAGAAACTGATGCCGGCATTGGCGCCGTCCAGTTTTTCCTCGACGACCAGCCATTGCCCGCTCAGCGAGGCATAACAGACTTGATCGCTATCGGTATCGCCCGGCTGCAGGCGAGAGCTCTCCAGGTGGGGCGTGCGTGGGTATTTGTGTAGCTCGAGGTTTTGCGCATAGGCGCGGAAATCCATGTTCATGGGTTTTCTCCATTGCAATTGGGAAAACCGACGACAAGGGTTCAGGCGGGCAAAATGTGGGAAGCGGCCACGCAGGTGCGCAGGCAGCCATCAGGCACGATGGACCGTCGTCGGTATCAGGCTTGTTGGCTGGAGCAGGGCACTTCGTTCACCACTTGAGAGAGGGGGTGGAAATAAGGGGCGGATTCAACATCCAAGAAAAGTAGAAGTCAACATCTCTCTGGCCTTTGAACCGATGGGATGGAAGCGGTGCGCCATTCGCTTGGCACGGTTCGAGGGAGCATGGTTAGGCGGACTCCACATGACACTTTAGAGCCTATAAGGCTCGTGCTTAGGGAGGTTTTTGCTGGCTTTCCACCCTAGGTTTTTACGAAAAGTAGGTGCGGGTAAAATTTTCGCCATGATTGGCTGGAGGCCCGCATGGTAAAGCGTTACGAACTCTCCGACGCATCGTGGAACTTGATCTAGGATCTGGTTTCTCCAGAACAGAAATGGTCGCCCACGCAGTGATGATTGCCTAGTACTCCACGCAATCCTTTGGATCCTCTGCTCGGGCGTTGCCTGGCGTGATCTGCCGGAACGCTTTGGGCCTTGGTCAACGGTGTATCAGCGTTTTCGTGACTGGCGTGACGACGGTACGTTCGACCGGATACTGGAGCGCTTGCACATCCGATTAAACCGGGAGGGACTGATCGATCTGGCCACCTGGATGATCGATTCCACTACGGTACGCGCAACCCGAGCCTCTTCAGGTGCCGGAAAAAAGGGGGCTTGAAGAACCGCTAGACCATGCTCTGGGATGTAGTTGAGGCGGCACACCTGCGCCATTACTGCGACCGTTACCGAATACAGCCGGTGATCCCGCTGCGTTCCATGCCACGCAAGCGTCGGCCTGGCTTGCCCCGACTCTTTGATCGTCCAAAGTATCGGCAGCGCAACATCATTGAGCGGATGTTTGGCTGGTTGACAGAGAACCGCAGAATAGGCACTCGCTACGACAAGCTGGCGAGAAGCTTTTCAGCCATGGTCACGCTGGCCTGCAGCCTGCATTGCATGCGGCAATACTTTTCGTACAAAACCTAGAGAATCAGATATGCCGACCATTTCCTGCCAGCTCCCATATGTTGAAGATCGCTCAGCTACGTTCCAGCGAGAAGCTACGTTCGTCAGGGCAATGCCTAAAGTCGACCATGTTTCGTCTCGAATTTCTTTGCGACTATTGCACCATAACAGAGCAAAATATTCGCACCACAACAGGGCGATCACATGTAAGCAACTGTTTTAAAATGATAAAAAAATAAAACACCTAGATTGATGTTCATGAAAAAATGAGCCCATTTTTGATTGACATCAATAAAAAATGCGTTTTATGATCGACACAGGATGTAGAAATTCAAAGGACGAAGCCTGATGTCATATCAAAATTTATATTGCGCAACATCTAGTTCGACTTCCCCCTATCTCATCTCCCCCTCAAGAAATCCGAAAAGACATTTTCGAATATCCGTTTGAGGTCTCCTGCTGCCCATCACTTTCCAGCGGTGACTTTCTCAATCAGCGTATTTTCATCTAGAGCTTAGTGCTTAAAGGATTTTCACGACCTGAGTATTGCTGACTCACAATGTTAGCTACTCAAAGTAGCGCACAAGGAAAATGTTCGATCACTCCTCGAACATGTGCGAACGCCTCTATCCCGCTGCGTTCGATTGGCTACCAACTTCGTGACCAGAGTTTGCATGATCGATATCGAGAGTGCATTCAACGGGTCAAGTTCGGCCCATAATCAGCGTAAAGAGGAATTACCATGAAAAACTCTATTAGCATTTCCACTATTGGCGGCACTGTCGGTGGCACCGTTGGCGGTACTGTCGGTGGCACCGTTGGCGGTACTGTTGGTGGTACCGTCGGCGGTACTGTCGGTGGCACCGTTGGCGGTACGCTCTCCACCAGCCAACGCAGCCGCCTCAAAGACTGCTTGAGCAAGTAAGGCTTTGCACGTCGCGCCCAGCGCGACGTGCTCTCCAAATTTAAAGGAATAAATCAGGGCCTGACTGATGGAAAAAAATAAATATACCCTTTCCAGAGATGTAGTTCTTAGACGAATGGACGACCGTACGTCAGTCTACCATCGGCAGAGAGGCGGGCTATGCATGCTTGATAAAGCAGCAGTCGACGTCTTAGAGAGCTTCAAGAATGGACGTATGATCCCTAGCTCATGGATTGAACTAGAAGCCCCCACAAGGGAGGCCGAGCTAATCCAGCAGCTAGCCGCTCGCGGCTTCTTAATCCATGAAGAAGAACAGAACCTGTCTGAAAGTAGGCCAGTCGAGAAAAAAGTTAATATTATCCAGCTGATTCTCGCGAATGCTTGTAACTTTGGATGCACCTATTGTTTTGAGGGTATTCAAGGCAAGGAGATGTCTGTTGAAGAAGAGGTAGCAAAAGTAGAGCTGATTCGAGTTGTTGCTCAGGACGAGATCAAAGTAGACATCAACAACTCGATGTATGCCTCCAAGGAAAGGTTCGAGCATCAATTTGACAAAAAAAATCGGCATATGAAACCTCAAGATGCCGTGTATTATGTAGAAAAGGCGCTAGCTGCGTCCCGAGCGGGTGGCATGTATAGAGTAATGGTTCAATTCTTTGGTGGTGAGCCGTTATTAAACTGGAAGGCAATTGATGCGGTGTTGGATCGCTTTGGGGATGGCTCCAAAGATGGCATGCATATTTCGTACTCCACTGTTACCAATGGATCGCTTATAACTGAAGAAGTGGCGGAAAAATTCGCCCGCCATCAGGTAGCAGTATGCGTAAGTTTCGACTCACCCACTAGCCCAAGCAGACCATTAAAAAATGGTGACGACAGCACACCAGTTGTGATGCAAGGCCTGCGGCAACTACAAGCTAAAGGCAACCGCATCGCGATCAACGCTGCACTGACATCGGCAACTTGGGATGACTTTAACGAGTCTATCGTCGATCTAGCGGTCGATGTGGGGGCCTGGGAGATTGGCGTTGTTGTAGATTTTGATCCGACCTTCTATAGCACGTTCGGGGCAGAGAATATCGTAGATCGCCTTTGGAAAGTTGTTGAATATGGTCGTCAAAGGGGCGTGGTCTTAACAGGTTATTGGCACCAGATATTTCAAGTACTCTTGGGACATGATGCTGTGGCCGAGCGGGGCTTTAAGAACTGCTCAGCAAAGGGTGCACAATTTAGTATTGAACCGAATGGATCCGTGTTCGCCTGCAAAGCCGGATCTACACTATTAGGTTCAATTGAGTTAGGCCCCGAGCTTTTGGATGCTCCGGCCTATATCGAGCATGCACAGTTACGGCATGAGAACCCTGATTTTTGCAGGGGCTGCGAGATCGAAGGTTTCTGCGCTGGTCTTTGCCTAGGCCCTTTAGAGAAGAAGTACGCGGCCATTGACGTAGTAGAACCAGCAGCTTGTGATTTCTATCGCGGTATTACGCGAAAACACATTGATGCTCTTCAGCCTTTTGAAATAGCTACTTTCGATCTCCAACCTGCATAAAATGAGATAAATCATGGGAATCGCATCTGAAGCCAAAGCTATTGCTAACAACAGCCAATTTTCGAAATTTGGTTACGACATCATTAACACACCAGAGATGTCTGAAAAAGTAATTGAATCTTTCAACTCTATGCCACGCGATGGACATAGCTTGAAGAGACTACGAAACATCCGCTTGAATCAATACTTCACCTACTGGGAGGAAGGCCAGTGGATTTACGCATTACTTCCGAAACGGAAATATATCCAATCCGCTGAATTCATCCGTCTTGCTGAAGCAGGAGGTGTCTTACGCCACAGAGAACAGCTAGAGTGCGACCCCACTCCCCTGGTAACTGCTGTTCTCGATAGCTTGCCTGTTGATTTTTCAGAAAGTTACCACGTCAACGTGAACCAGATCAGGGTCATTGTGAACTCCGAGTTTAATGGGGTGACGGTTCCCGAAGGGCCGCATCGTGATGGTCACCAATTCAGCGTTATCGTTGTAGCAAAGCGCCATAACGTTGAGGGGGGAGAAACACAAATTATTGATCCTGCATCCAATGAAATTGTTCATCGCGCTTTGCTTGAAGAAAATCAGGCTGTGCTAATTGATGATGAACGCTACATTCACTATGCCTCAAATATCACACCCGCCGAAGGCTCCGATGGCTACAGAGATATTTGGGTGATCGAAATCAGTCCATGGCATAAACGATCCTATGGGCCAACTCACGAACGCCTTGCCTTAGCAACAAGCTCATTACTGAAAACGCCATGACCGTCCAAGTCCAATCGTCACCAGTCCTATATGCCTGGATGGCATTTCGTAGAGCCCTGCCAACCGCCTTAGCTGTCGCTCCCACAGGCATGCTGTTCGGGGTTCTGGCCTCCCAATCCAACTGGACTCCATTCGAAGTCTTGTTGCTCAGTGCTATGGGCTACTCAGGCAGCGGGCAGTTCGCCTTGCTGCCCCTTGCCGAGCAAGGAATAGGGTTTCTCACGATGCTCATCGTTGCGATATCTATTAACTGCCGATATATACCAATAGTTATCACAACGTTGGCTCGCCTTCCAACACGTCCTGTACCCCGGGCATTCATGGCACATTTAGTTGGTGACGAAGCCTACGCACTTGAACAGGAGAGGGATCAATTAGCTGCAGTTTTCAGCACGCGACTAACAATCTATCTCGCGTGGGTATCGTCTACCTTCGCAGGAGCATTGTTTGCTGCGCTAATCCCCGCAAGCTGGTTCAGCCCTGAGATGAACCTGGGCTTTCCGGCAAGCATAGTTCTCTTAGTGCTTTCGTTCGAGCAGCTAAAAAGTCGCGTACCCCGTATATCTGCTCCCTGGGAACGCCGCCTCATTGAGATAGCACTTTGTATCGCGGCAGCCCTAGCTTTTATTGCACTATTAGGTAAATCTTGGTTCTGGCTACCAAGTATTGCGTTCAGTACTTGGAGACTTAGCAGGTTAACGTATGAACCTTAATGATCATGCTTTAGTAGTTATTGCGCTTATCATAACGAGCCTGCTGGTTCGAGTAGCACCGGCGTTTATTAATCTAAAATTATCACCATCAGGAAGAAAGATCACTGAACAGGCGCTTCCGATGGCCGTCTTCATAAACTTTTCTGTATATTTGATATGGGTCGAAGTAAATATTATGGCGACGGCGGCAATAGCTAGCATCTTGGTCGCTGCCTTTGCCACCTTATTTACACGCACCGGGTTGATGCTCACTGCCTGTGGCTCAACACTAGTATATGCAGCAATCGTGACTTTTTGACTGTTAAGGGACTGACATGAAAACCACTGACGTTGTAATCTCCACAATTAGCGATACTGTTCGTGACGAACTGAGGGCACAGCTTTCATCTGCACTGAAAACCGGTTTTGACAGAAGTGACAAACGTTATGCAGAGATTGTTCTGCGTTCCGGCGTCCCAGTAGATTTATTGTATAAGCGTATTTTTGAGTCGCGCCGCCCTTTCGCAGTTTTAAAGAATCTGCCAATTAACCTCTTGGCCGACGAATGGGAGGTCGGTAGCGCTGAACTGACTGATGCGGTTCTAGTAGGAATCACTCATGCGATTGGTCTTCGGCACTTCGGCTATCCGGAGGAAAAGGAAGGTGCAATTCTACAAGACGTTCACCCTATCGCAGGTTGGGAAAAGACCTTGTCTAACGCAGGTAGGGTCAAATTCAATCTACATGTAGAAAGCCCTTTTCTTCCTCGGCAAGCGCGACCAGAGGCGGCAGCACTTATTGCGCTTAATAACGACGCTGGAGCAGCTACTCGTGTGGCGGTAGTCGACGAGGTAAATAAATTTCTGCCAAGTGAAATTATCAGCATTCTGCGCCGACCGTTGTTTACTTATAAACATGATGATTCATTTGCTTTGAATGGATATACACTTTATACACCACCATCTCCATTCTTGAAGCAGATAGATGGGTACGAAGAGTCTCGTTGTGCAATCTATACTATTGCGGAAAATCATGAGGCAGAAACGGCAGTCGCCGCATGGATAGAGGCTGCTGAAGCAGTTGCAATAGACATCGTCTTGGAGCCAGGAGATCTTCTCGTATTCAATAACTATCGATGCATACATGGCCGTGGCGCTGTTGAAGGACGGCGTTGGCTAAAACGAGTATACGGGTCACGGCATTGTGATCTTGCAGATGAAAAAGACATGGTTAGTGTTTGGCGTGCTGTAGGAGCCATTGGTGACCATTCCTTCTAGGAGGAAATGCACCTGAATTGAGCAGGTGCAATTTCTTTTAGATATCCGAAAAGTTAAGCTCGCTATATAGCAGTCCTTTTGAATGCTCTAGCTTCGTCATAGCCCTGATTCCAGTAGACCTCCAAGCCCGCGTTATTCATTGGGGATTGAATCTAACCAAAGCAACTTCCTCTTATCAAAAATCATCAAGTACATCTCAGTGCCGGCCCTAACTATCTACTTCGCCAAACCATAACATCAAAACTCAAGGACGATATAATGACCATTAAAAATGCTTACCTGGGTGTAAACCTTCTTCATGATACATCTGCTGCCATTCTATACGATGGAGTTTTAGTTGCCGCGGTCGAACAAGAGCGGTTCGATGGCATCCGCCACTCAACGAACTTTCCACACGAAGCAATTGATTTCTGCCTAAAAGAAGCTGGGTTAAAATTAGAAAACGTAAAAAATATTGGCGTTACGTTTGACTACTCGTCATTCATCGCAAACAACAGGCCATTTGAGCAGAACACAGTTAATCACGACGATACGCATGCTCTAGGGCAAATGACACAGATCACGCGAAACCTTTCAACCTATAGGCATGCTATACAAAGCATGCGGGAAAGTGGACTTGGAAATTTTATTAGTGTCCGCCACCATCTGTGCCATGCTGCGGGTACATTTTTCTCAAGCGGATTTGATCGCTCAAATATATTGATAGCAGATGGTCGTGGCGAAGATGAGGCAACCTCGTTGTACCATGGTAATGGGATATCAATTGAGAAATTAAAAAGCTACCCTATCAAAGACTCACTGGGTCACTTATACACATACATCACTAGCCTATGTGGACTGTACTCGTACATAGGTCAGGAAGGCAAAACGATGGGCCTTGCCTCGTACGGATCCGGGCGAGTATCAATCATCGACAGTGTTCTCAGGTTTGCTGGCGACAGTTACTTCATAGATAGAGAGGCAATGCGTGAGCTAAAAAATATTGCCGACAAAAAAGCGTTTTCGGACAAGTCTAAAGATCTCGCATATGCAGTGCAGAAAGCAATAGAAAAAGCTTTCGTATTCCTTGCAGAAGACCTTTACAAAAAAACTGGTAATCACAACTTTTGTTTAGCTGGTGGTGTGGCACTTAACTGCAACGCTAACGGACTTATCGCCGAGCTTGACTTCGTTGAGAATATTTATATTCAACCAGCCGCCAATGATGCTGGAGCAGCTATCGGTGCCGCTATGCTATTGCACGTAGGTGATCAAGAGACGCGACCAGTAGTCAAAGAACAGGTATATTTAGGGCCGCACTTCTCATCTAATGAGATCGAAAGCTATCTCACCTCCGAAAAGATCCCATTTGAAATAGTAGAAAACCCTCACCAGGACGCCGCGAAATTAATAAACTCTGGAATGGTGATTGGTTGGTGCCAAGGTAAAATGGAGTTTGGCCCTCGTGCCCTTGGCAATAGGTCAATACTTGCGGCTCCGACGTCGGCAGCTGTACGAGATCGAGTTAATATCGTTAAGCAAAGAGAAAGCTGGAGACCATTGGCTCCATCTGTCTTATCTGAGCATGCAGCAGATTGGTTCCATGTGCCCGCTCCTTCGCCATTTATGCTAATCACTATGAAGGTTCGTGAAAAATATAGAGATTTGGTTGCCGCTATTAGCCACGTCGATGGCACTGCGCGAGTTCAGACTGTTTCCCGCGAAGACAATAAAAAATATTACGACCTGATAAGTGAGTACCATAAGCTATCCGGAATCCCTATGGTATTGAACACCTCGTTAAACACGAAAGGAAAGCCAATCGTTAGCTCCCCTGCTGACTGCATTGAATGCCTATATGAGAGCGGGCTTGATGCCATATTTATTGGCGATTATTTGATTTACAATAAAGCAAATTCAAAAAAAGAGATCAAGCGAACATAAGAAGCGGCGCTGTAGAATAAAAATCTGGAGCCGGGCGTCCGGCTCCCATGTATCAAAATCAGGAATTAGCTATGCCGTTTGACTCCTGGCTCATATTTTGCCTCTCCGCCTTTATCTCTGCCGCTTCCCCTGGCCCAAGTGTTATTCATGCAATGAGGCTATCTGGAAACAATGGCTTCAAACTTTCAACAGCTTCTATACTAGGAAACACATTATCGATATTTATTATTTGCGCAATGGCATCGTCAGGGCTAGTTATACTTAACAACGACAAAGCTATATTTATCATCAAAACGCTCGGGGCTCTATATTTAATATACATCGGAATGAAGATATTGCTTTCTAGCGATTTTCAAGCCATTGAGAATGGCAAGGTAAGAAAAAGCTATATGACATGTTTAATCGAGGCAGCACTAATATCCATAAGCAATCCAAAAATCTTCATTTTCATAGCTTCTTTTTTCCCCCAGTTCCTTTCGAAAGACTACGCGATAGCGCCGCAGCTAGTAACGATGACTTTCACTTTTGCTTTTTTTACTTCTTCCACCCTGGTTGCTTACACATTGTTTTCTGCCGTGATGTATAAGAACGAAGTTTCCAGAGCAATAATAAACAAGGGGTCAGGAATAGCCCTAGTGCTATTCGGCGGGTTCATGCTTTTTCATTAACATGGGGCCATATAGGTTGCGCTCCGCGGCCTCATTTACCCGGCCTATCCCTCTTCAAACGTTCTATCAACCTAGTGAACAACAGAGCCGCATACCGGGCAGCAGCCTAGGTTTGTACGAAAAGTATTGCCGGATGCAACGCAGGCTGCAGGCCAGCGTGACCATGGCTGAATAGCTTCTCGCCAGCTTGTCGTAGCGAGTGCCTACTCTGCGGTTCTATTTCAGCCAGCCAAACATCCGCTCAATGATGGTACGTTGCCGATACTTTGGACGATCAAAGAGTCGGGGCAAGCCAGGCCGAGGCTTGCGTGGCATCGCACTCAGCGGGATCACCGGCTATATTCGGTAACGGTCGCAGTAATGGCGCAGGTGTTGCGCGTCACAGGCTTTGTCAGCCAGTAACCAGTGACTGTGTTTACGTGGACGCCCCGGCTTACCGGGAGTTCGCACCTGATCCAGCAACGGCTGGGCATAGGCGATATCGCTGGCTTGCCCTGGCGAAAGAATGAAGCCTAATGGAACGCCATTGGCGTCACAGATCATGTGAATCTTGGTAGGAACGCCGCCTCGACTACGTCCCAGAGCATGGTCTAGCGGTTCTTCAGGCCTCTTTTTCCGGCGCCTGAAGAGGCTCGGGTTGCGCGTACCGCAGCGGAATCGATCATCCAGGTGTCCAGATCATCAGTCCCTCCCGGTTTAATCGGATATGCAAGTGCTCCAGTATCCGGTCGAACGTACCGTCGTCGCGCCAGCCACGAAAACGCTGATACACCGTTTACTAAGGCCCAAAGCGTTTCGGCAGATCACGCCAGGCAGCGCCCGAGCAGAGGATCCACAGGATTGCATGGAGTACCAGGCGATCATCACTCCGTGGGCGACCCATTTTCTGCTCTGGAGAAACCAGATACTTGATCAATTCCCACGATGCGTCGGAGAGTTCGTAACGCTTTGCCATGCGGGCCTCCAGCCAATCATGGCGGAAATTCTACCCACACCTACTTTTCGTACAAAACCTAGGCAGGTCGTTAGCCATTACGTGTGGCATTCGATTGCTTTGGAATGCTTACAAGGAAGCTGGACGTGAATCGAGCACTAATCGTGATCAGCGGTTTCTTCGTCGTTTTAGCTGCAGCGGTTGGCCTGTATTTTACATTCGGGCTGCGCGCCATCAGCTTGGGCTGCCGCGGCTTTGGTGCGGATTGTTACATTCCGGCAGCTCAGTTTTCGAAAGATATGCAGGCGCTCGCAGTGATGATGTTTCTGGGCACCGCAATGCTTCTGTTCGGCTACGTAATTTTTTGCCTGTGCTCTCGTGCTTGGAGTTGGGCCTTCAAGAAATAGCCTTGCTGACCTTAATACCACCATCGCTGGCGAATCCGGACACCTATGTGGTGATTGTCTTCGCCAAATTGGCGTAAGTCATGGCAGGCCACTAAGCACCCTACCTCCGCGCCACATCCGAAAAGTAAAACTTATCGAGCGTATGCCGGGACTGGGTGTACTCGAACTGTCGGCCATCCTGCAGAAAGGTCTGGTTGCTGACGACGATCACGTGGCTCTGGTCGTCCAGGTCGAGATGCTTGAGGTCGTCCGCGCCGCGGGGCACGGCTTCGATGGTTCGTTGCGAATAGCTGATCTGCAGCTGCAGGGTCTTTTCGATGTATTGGTAAATCGAATGCTCGGCGATGCTGCGATCCAGGCCGGGAATCAGGTCGGCGACGAAGTGGTTGATATCCAGGATCACCCGCCGGCCATCGATACGCCTGACCCGTTTGATGCGGGTGATCAGGGTGCCTTGTTCGGCCTGGATGTGCTCGCAGAGGCTGCCTTCCAGCGGTAGCTGGCTGAGTTCGACCACCTCGGTGCGCACGTTGCCGCCCAGCCGGGGGTAGGTCTCCTGAAAGCTGACGATGCCGCCGAGCTGGAATTCGATGGGCGCGCGTGACAGCACGAAGGTGCCCTTGCCGTGGATCTTCTGCGCGAAGCCGCGTTCCTGCAATTGCTCGATGGCCTTGCGCACGGTGCCGCGGCTGGTCTGGTAGTGCTCCATCAGCTCGGTTTCCGAGGGCAGGCGGGCGCCGCGCTCAAGGCGTTCGCTGGTGATGCTGGCAAGCAGATCGCTGTAGATCTGGCTGTATTTGCTCATGTGCAGGCTCGGTGCCGGGTCGTAGTCAAGCGAGAAACCTTAGGGAGCGCGTGGCGCTTTGTCTACGGTTGAGGGAGCGGGGCCGTGGTCGGCGCTGCTCCGGGAACTGGCATCTTGGCAAATATGGCTAAACTGGTCTATACGAGTTGTTGATCTAACTCGTATGTACGAGTATGGTCTTGTCAGGTTGCTACCTATGCCGCTCTCCAAAAACAAAATCCTCGAAGGATAACAAGCGCATGAGTCACGATTATTCAGCCATTGCCCGCGACGTGCTGCAGAGCCTCGGCGGCGTCGATAATGTCGAGCAGGCCGCCCATTGCGTGACGCGCCTGCGCCTGTCCCTTAAAGACCCCAAGAAGGTCGACGTGGGGACCTTGAACCAGATCGATCTGGTCAAGGGCTCGTTCTTCACCGGCGGCCTGTACCAGGTGGTGATCGGGCCCGGTGATGTGGAGAAGGTCTATGCCGCGCTGCGCGAGCAGACCGGCCTGGCGGCCATGACCATCGCCGATCTCAAGCAGCAGAGCGCTGCCAAGATCAACGGCATGCAGCGCCTGGTGCGCATCCTCTCCGACGTGTTCATGCCCATCCTGCCGGCGCTGATCATTGCCGGCTTGCTGATGGGCGTGAACAACCTGATCGGCGCCAAGGGCATGTTCATCGAAGGGGTCACCCTGCTGGAGGCCTACCCGTCGCTGGATGGCGTGTGGAGCCTGATCAACCTGATGGCCAACACCTCGTTCGTGTTCCTGCCGGCGCTGGTCGGCTGGTCGGCGGCGAAGCGCTTCGGCGGCAGTGAAATCCTCGGCATCGTGCTGGGCCTGATGCTGGTTCACCCGGACCTGCTCAATGCCTGGAACTACGGCAAGGTGGTCGCCGGCCTGGGCGATCAGGGCATGCCGTACTTCGATATCTTCGGCTGGTTCAAGATCGAGAAGGTCGGCTACCAGGGGCAGATCCTGCCGATCCTGCTGGCCGCCTATGTGATGAGCGTGATCGAAAAATGGCTGCGTGCCCGGGTGCCCAATGCCATCCAGCTGCTGGTGGTGCCGATCACCACCATCGTCATCACCGGCGTATTGGCGCTGGCGCTGATCGGCCCGGTAACCCGCCACCTGGGCATCCTCATCACCGAGGGCGTGGTGATGCTGTTCGATTTCGCGCCGCTGATCGGCGGGGCGATCTTCGGCATGCTGTTCGCGCCGCTGGTGATCACCGGCATGCACCACATGTTCCTGGGCGTGGACCTGCAATTGATCTCCACCCAGGGTGGCACCTTCATCTGGCCGATGATCGTGATGTCCAACCTGGCCCAGGGCAGCGCCGCGCTCGGGGTGTTCTACATGACCCGCAACGTGCGGGACAAGAGCATGGCCTCCACCTCGGCGATTTCCGCGTACTTCGGCATTACCGAGCCGGCGATGTTCGGCATCAACCTGCGCTACAAGTACCCGTTCTACGCCGCCCTGGTGGGCTCGGCCATGGGCTGCATCTTCCTTTCGCTGAACAAGGTGCAGTCATCGGCCATCGGCGTCGGCGGCCTGCCCGGGTTCATTTCCATCATGCCGCAGTACATCCCGGTGTTCATCGTGGGCATGGTCATCGCCATCGCGGTGCCGTTCCTGCTCACCTGCGCCCTCAGCGTGAAGATCGTCCGCCCCGGCTACCGGGTCGCTTGAGCCACCGCTTGGCGAGCGGCAGCGCCATGGCGTGCCGCTCGTTGTTCTAAAACAGATGAAGGAATAGCGCCATGCAAGACTGGCAGCATTCGGTGATTTACCAGATCTACCCGAAGAGCTTTTACAGCCAAGCCGGCAACCCCACCGGCGACCTGCTCGGTGTGGTGGCCAAGCTCGATTACCTGCAATGGCTGGGTGTCGACTACCTGTGGCTCACGCCGTTCCTGCGCTCGCCACAACGGGACAACGGTTACGACATCAGCGACTACTACGCCATCGACCCCAGCTACGGCACCATGGCCGACTGCGAGCTGCTGATCGCCGAAGCCGGCAAGCGCGGCATCAAGTTGATGCTCGATATCGTGGTCAACCACACCTCCATCGAGCACGTGTGGTTTCAGCAGGCGCGCAGCAGCCTCGACAGCCCGTACCGCGACTTCTACATCTGGCGCGACCAGCCGAACAACTGGGAGTCGAAGTTCGGCGGCTCGGCCTGGGAATACGAGGCGCAGACCGGGCAGTACTACCTGCACCTGTTCGACCACACCCAGGCCGACCTCAACTGGGACAACCCCAAGGTGCGCCAGGAAGTCTTCAAGATGATGCGCTTCTGGCGCGACAAGGGCGTGGGCGGCTTCCGCCTGGACGTGATCAACCTGATCTCCAAGCCGGCCGATTTTCCCGAGGACGCCAGCGACGGGCGGCGCTTCTATACCGACGGCCCGAACGTGCACGAGTACCTGCAGGAAATGCACCGCGAGGTGTTCGAAGGCCATGAGCTGATCAACGTCGGCGAGATGTCGTCCACCTCGCTCGAACACTGCATCCGCTATTCGCGCCCGGACTCGAAAGAGTTGTCGATGACCTTCAATTTCCACCACCTGAAGGTGGACTACCCCAACCAGCAGAAGTGGGTGCAGGCCGATTTCGACTTCCTGGCGCTCAAGCGCATCCTCTCCGACTGGCAAACCGGCATGCAAGCCGGCGGCGGCTGGAACGCCTTGTTCTGGTGTAACCATGACCAGCCGCGGGTGGTGTCGCGTTTCGGCGATGACGGCGAATACCGCGTGGTTTCCGCCAAGATGCTCGCCACTGCGCTGCATTTCCTGCAGGGCACGCCCTTCATCTATCAGGGCGAGGAGCTGGGCATGACCAACCCGGGCTTCGACAGCATCGAGCAGTACCGTGATGTCGAGAGCCTGAATATCTACCGCCTCAAACGCAACGCTGGCGAAAGCCCTGCATCGATCATGGCCACCATCATGCAGAAGTCTCGCGACAACGGGCGCACGCCGATGCAGTGGAATAGCGAGGCGAACGCCGGGTTCAGCAGCGCCGAACCCTGGATCGGCGTGCCTGGCAATGCCAAGCAGATAAACGTCGCCAACCAGTTCGACGATCCCACGTCGGTGCTGCACTACTACCGCCAGCTGGTCGGCTTGCGCCGTCAGGAGCCGCTGATCCAGCAGGGCGTCTATCGCCAGCTGCTGCCGGAGCATGAGCAGGTGTGGATCTATCTGCGCGAAAGTGAAAGCGCCCATGAACGGCTGTTGGTGGTGAACAACTTCTATGGCACCTCGTGCGAAGTCGAGCTGCCTGAGCGGGTGATCGATACCGCCAGTCGTCAGCGGGTGGTGATCAGCAATTACCCGGACTGCGAACCACGGGGGCGTCAGCTGTATCTCAGGCCTTATGAGTCCTTCGTTTTGCACCTTGCAGACAGCTGATCGAGGGCGGTGCCGCGCATGCCCGAGTCGCCGCGCGGCGCTCGACCCCGAACAACCCAGTTACGCCATGCATTCCAAGAACAAAACCGCAGGTGAAGCCATGACCGTACCTCAACCCTTGCAATTGCTGGCACCGCTCTCCGGGGTGCTGGTGCCCCTTGATCATGTGCCTGACCCGGTGTTCGCCAATCGGGTGATCGGCGATGGCCTGTGCATCGACCCCACTTCGCAGACTCTGTGCGCGCCCCTGGCGGGCGTGGTCAGCGACCTGCAAGCCAGTGGCCACGCCATCACCATTACCCATGAGGGCGGCGCGCAGATCCTGCTGCATATCGGCCTGGACACCGTGAACCTGGCCGGCAAGGGATTCACCGCGCTGGTCGAAAAAGACCAGCGTGTCGAGGCTGGCCAGGCGTTGATCGAGTTCGATGCCGACCATATCGCCGTGCATGCGCGCAGCCTGCTGACGCTGATGCTGGTGGTCAGCGCCGAGCCGTTCAACATGCTTACCGGCGACAGCGCCAGGGTAGTCGGTGGCCAGCCGTTGCTGGAGCTTGGCCACGTCGGGCTGGCGGACGATGCGCCGGTGAATGAAGGGGAGGCGCTGGTCTCGCAGCCGATCAGCCTGCCCAATGCCAATGGCCTGCACGCCCGGCCTGCAGCGGTGTTCGCCCAGGCCGCCAAGGGCTTCAAGGCGGATATCCGCCTGCACCGGCAGCAGGACAGCGCCAACGGCAAATCCCTGGTGGCGATCATGGCCATGCAGCCGGCCCTTGGCGACGTTCTGACCATCAGCGCCACTGGTGAGGATGCCGCTGCGGCCATCGAGACGCTTGCCGAGTTGCTGGCCGATGGCTGCGGGGAATCCGTGGCACCGGTCGCGGCCAGCGCACCGGCCATTGAAGCGGCGCCGGTAGCGAAGCCCTCGGCCATGTCGTTGCAGGGCGTCTGTGCTTCAGCAGGCTCTGCCCTCGGGCAGGTGGTTCAGGTTGTCGAGCGCAAGCTGGAGATTACCGAGGCCGCCGGCGACCCTCGGGCCGAGCTGCAAACCCTGGATCGTGCGCTGGCCGGGGCGTTGGCTGCCTTGCAGAAACTGCGTGATGAGGCGGCAAGCGAGGCCCAGGAGGAGATCTTCAAGGCCCATCAGGAACTGCTGGAGGATCCGAGCCTGCTGGAGCAGGCCCGGTTGTTGATCAACCAGGGCAAAAGCGCCGCCTTCGCCTGGAACTCGGTGACCGAAGCGACCGCCGAGCTGTTCAAGGCCAGCGGCAACCGGTTCCTGGCCGAACGTGCCCTGGACCTCGCCGATGTCGGGCAGCGGGTGCTCAAGCTGATGCTGGATGTGCAAGACAGCGCCTGGGAGCTGCCTGACCAGGCCATTCTGGTGGCCGAGCAACTGACCCCGTCGCAGACCGCGGCACTGGATACCAGCAAGGTGGTGGGCTTTGCCACGGTCGGCGGCGGGGCCACCAGTCACGTCGCGATCCTGGCCCGTGCGCTGGGGCTGCCGGCAGTCTGCGGGCTGCCGGCCGAGGTGCTTGCCCTGGCCGACGGCACCCGGGTACTGCTCGATGCCGACAAGGGCGAGCTGCACCTGGACCCCGATCCCGTTTCCATCGAGCAATTGCAGGCCGAGCGCGAGCAACGAACCCTGCGCCAGCAGCGCGACCTCGAGCAGGCCTCGCTGGCCGCCACCACCCGCGATGGCCATCGCTTCGAGGTCACGGCCAATATCGCCTCGCTGGCGGAGGCCGAGCAGGCCATTGAGCTGGGCGGTGAAGGGGTAGGGCTGCTGCGTTCGGAGTTCCTTTACCTGGAGCGCAGCAGTGCGCCCAGCCAGGACGAACAGGCGGCCACCTATAGCGCCATTGCGCGGGCCATGGGGCCGGAGCGTAACCTGGTGGTGCGCACCCTGGACGTTGGCGGTGACAAGCCGCTGGCCTATGTGCCGATGGAGGCCGAGGCCAACCCCTTCCTGGGCATGCGCGGGGTTCGTCTGTGCCTGGAGCGCCCGCAACTGCTGCGCGAGCAATTCCGCGCCATTCTGGCGAGCTGCGCGCTGGCGCGCCTGCACATCATGTTGCCGATGGTCAGCCAGCTGTCCGAATTGCGCCTGGCCCGGCAGATCCTCGAAGAGGAAGCGGCGAGCATCGGCCTCACCACGCTGCCCAAGCTCGGCATCATGATCGAGGTGCCGTCCGCGGCATTGATGGCCGATGTGTTCGCGCCGCAAGTCGACTTCTTTTCCATCGGCACCAACGACCTGACCCAGTACACCCTGGCGATGGATCGCGACCACCCACGCCTGGCCAGCCAGGCCGACAGCTTTCACCCCTCGGTGCTGCGCCTGATCGCGACCACGGTGAAAGCCGCCCACGCCCATGGCAAGTGGGTCGGCGTCTGCGGCGCCATGGCCTCGGAACCTTTGGCCGTGCCGCTGTTACTGGGCCTGGGGGTGGATGAGCTGTCGGCCAGCGTGCCGCTGATTCCCGCCATCAAGGCAGCGATTCGCGACGTGCAGCTCAGCGACTGCGAGGCCATCGCCCGCCAGGCGCTGACGCTGGAAAGCGCCGGGCAGGTTCGCGAAGCCCTGCTGTCATGGCGGCCATCGCCGTTACCCCTGTCACCTGTACTGGAGAGCTGAGCATGTTCAATAAATTGCAAAGTGCCTTCTGGAAGGCCCTGACGCCGGATCTGGTGCCGGACGAGCCCAAGGTGACCACGGCGACCGAAACACTGCTGCCGGCCAACGTCGTCGAAGCCCTGGGCGGCGGAAAAAACCTGACCTCGCAAGAGCGCGTCGCGATTACCCGCATCCGCGTGCAACTGCGCGATGCTGCTCAGCTCGACCAGCCGGCCCTGGAGGCGCCTGGCATGCCCGCGGTAATGGTGCTGGGCAAGGGCGTGGTGCATGTGCTGACGCCGGTGGAAGTGCCGTTGGCTGAAACCGGCTGAAGCGCGGCGTGCCGATCGACTGAGTCATGCCTCCGGCGGTTGGTAGAGCCGGAGGCAATGCTCCCTATCGTCTCCCGATGAACCGCACTTATTAGTGCCTCGCAGAACACTTGCCATAAGTTGTTCAACACCTTCGTTATTTCCGACGATGCATTCGGTGGGTAACTGTTCTCTGAATTTGGTTCTTTAGTTCGTGGTGATAAATAAAACCCTGAAAGACTGAAGGAGTAGAACAATGCAACCGGGGGCTATTTTCATATCATTCGATGCCGTCGCGGTATCGGGTATTACCGTCGAGGCCCTGAAAGTGGCCAAGCGACTCCGACGTAATGACATCGCTTGTTATCTGGATGTGGGTTACGACATAAAGGTCGATAAAGGCAACTTCAACAAGCCATACGAAGAAGAGAACGATATCTACCAGGGTGTGTTCACCCTTGTTCGTGTCGAGGGCATCGAGGCCGTTCCCCATTACACGGTGCCTTTCATCACGCACTTGCATGACGTGCTGATCGGACAACGAGTTTCTGTTTCGGCTGAGCAGGAAGAGCAACTTCTCGCGGCGGTGGATGAAGCATCACAGGCTTTGGCCCAGCGAATCATCGCGTTGTGGGAATCTCTCGCCATCCGCTATGTGATCGTCGAGAACGGCACGCTGCCGGAAAACATCATCTACACCCGGGCGCTGTACCAGGCCATCGCCACCTATGGCAGGGAACATGGCCTGGGGAGTTTCGTGATCTGGCGTGATCACGACCTGATGTGGAACAGCGAAAAGGCCATCATGAAGTACGGCCCCGAGCCTTACCCCCATGCCGTCAAGCCGGTGCGCTCGCCCCATATCCGCTACGTGACCCTCAATAACCACCTGAAGAACCAGCTCGAGCAATGGTGCGATCATCAGGTGCAGGTCGAGGTGCGCAAGAACACCTACGACTTTGACCGACAAGACACGTACCGCAACATCAGGGAAGGCCTGGATATCCGCGATAGCGACGTGCTGATCGCCCGCACCACGCGCATCATTCCGCAAAAACGCCAGGATCGCGACATCTGGTTGGTCTACCGGCTGAACCAGCTGTTCGCCCAGCGCGGCAGCGGACGCAAGGTGTATCTGGTGGTCGCCGGCGACCCCCAGGAGCATCCGGCGTACTTTGCCGCGTTGAATGAACAGGTCAGGGAACTGAACATCGAGCCGTTCGTGAAGTTCATCGGCTCGTTATCCCACGCTTGCATGCCGTCGAAGCAGAACGCGATCACCATCGAGGATCTTTATGGTTCCTGCGATCTGGTTTCCTTCCTGACGTCCTGGGGCTATGACAGTTACGGCAACCCCATAGGCGAGTCCATCAGCAACCAGCGTTGCTACATCACCACCCGCTATGAGTATTACCAGGAAGTGTATGGCCGGCACGGATTCGAAGCGCCGATCATGAATATTTCGCAAACCAATGATGGACTACCGGATGAACAGTTCGTCGATGACATTTATCGCCTGCTGAACGACAAGTTACTGATGCAGGACATGGCGCGCAGAAACTTCGCTATTGGCCAGCGCGTGCTCGCCAACAACGTTGCCGGCATGCTCGATTTGAATGAACCTGGAGGAACTATGCGTGACACCATTTTTGTATCGGTCGTGCTGCCGGTTTATAACGAGCGTGACCGCATCGACAGCGTGCTGGAGTCGCTGTTCCAGCAGCAGACGCGGGACGGCCTGATCACTCATGACAGTTACGAGCTGATCATCGTCGACAACAACTCCAGCGATGACTCGGTAGAGAAAATCAATGCCTTCAGGGCGCGCAATCCGGCCCTGGATATTCACGTCATCGAGGAGCGCGTGCAGGGCGTTTCATCGGCGCGCAAACGCGGCATGGACTATGCCAGCGTGCGCTCGAAGCAGCGTGACCTGCGTCTGGGCACCAGCAGCAGGCACTACATCGCGTCCGCCGATGCCGACTGCACGGTGGACCCATTGTGGCTGCACGCGCTGATCAGAAAGATGGTCGATGAAAACGCCGACCTCGGCACCTGTAACTACTACTACAACCAGGCCGCCTTTAGTACCCGGCCGAACCTGTACGCCGAAATCGACAAGACGCTGCGTTGCCGCGCGATGTCGTTCTCGCTTTTCGGTGGCTTTCCCGACGGCAAGGGCTTTGCCGTCGAGCGCGCGCTCTACGACAAGGTAGGCGGCATCGAGATCTTCTACCAGCTGCAGAACGGCCGTTTCGTGGAGCACCTCTCCGATGACTGGGACTTCGGCATCCGGGTCATCGCCTGGGGTGGCAAACCCGTCTACGCCCATGAGTCGCGCATCGAAATCAACAGCCGCCGCGTCGACACCATTCTGGAGGAAGTCATAACCGGCAAGGCCTATGGCCAGGATGGCATCATCATCATGAAGGACGTGCGCCCGGACGTGGAGCGGCAGCTGCCCACCCTGGCCGACACCAGCACCGAGCAGTCGCGGCAGGCCTGGGAATACTCGATCAAGGATTACGTGCCCAAGAACATCGTGCTGCCGGCCTTGCTCAACCCCCATATCCTGCTGGAAAACAGCGCCGTACGTGAGTTCTTCGGCGGGCCGCTGGCTGACCGTCTTTACCAGCGCATCCACGAAATCAAATACGAATCACGGGTCATCGATTTCAAGCCCATCCATGCCTACAAGACGCCGGCCTATCGCCTGTATTTCGAGTTTCGCGAAGAGCTGTTCAGCGCGTTGCGCCGTGCGGTAGGCGAGGACATCGGCTACCCACCGGCCTTGCCCGAGTGTTTCGCGGCCGTGAGGCCCGAGGATTTCCATCGCTTCGTCTACTACTTCTGCGAGGACCGCGAGTCCGGCGAAGCCCACAACTACTTTGCCAACGGCGGGGTGTTCTGATGAACCTCGAAGCGCTGAACTCACTGAACGATATCGACCCCAACTATCCGCTGCCCCGGGTCCACGAGTTTCTCTCCCGCCCGCAGAACAGCGCCATGCTGGACTACGTATTCAACGATCCCTTCGGCTGCCACGTGTTTCCTGGCGATATCGCCGACTATCCGCTGGAGGGCTTCTTCGCGGACATGGACCGTGAAATCGGCCAGGCCCGGCAGATTCACCTGTGGGCCTACATCCCCACCTGTCGCTACCGCTGCCACTTCTGCCAGTACCCCACGGTCATCCTCAATCCCAAGGCGGCGTCGTCGCAACAGGTGTTCGTCGACCTGGTGGACTACAACATCAAGGAAGCCAGGATGTGGCTGCAGAAGGTCCCCAGCCTGGCCAACGCCGAGGTGGGCGAATTCAATATCTTCGGCGGAACGCCGTCGCTGCTGCCCGAGCCCGAGCTGCGCCGCCTGATGGATTTCTACCTGAGCCATTTCAACTTCTCGGCCGCCACCATGCGCTTCGAAGGCGAGCCGGGCACCCTGACGCGCGACTACCTGCTGCTGTTGAAGGAGCTCGGCTTCACCAAGATCAGCTTTGGCGCGCAGTCCTTCGACGACCGCATCATCTCCGCCTGCGGGCGCATGCATTCGGCCGAAGAGTGCGTGCAGACCATCCTGCATGCCCGGGAGATCGGCCTGGAGTGGGTCAGTGTCGACCTCATCTACGGCATGCTGGGGCAGGGCGTGGACGATGTTAAGTACGACCTGGAGAAGGTCCTCGAACTCGAACTTTCCCATGTGGTCATCACCAAGCTGCACATGGAAGAGTTCATGAAAACCCGCACCGGGGTTTCCGGCGAGCGGCAAAGCCACTGGCAACGCAAGGGCCTGATCGGCACCGACAGCATGACCTTTCCCGGCCTGGGCAAGCAGTACCAGATGCGCGAGCTGGTCGAGCGCTACCTCACCTCGGGCTATCGCGAACACCCGACCATGTACTTCCACCAGAACCACCTGCAGGCGGAGAAGTGGAAGGGGATCATTACCGACCTGCCGACCCAGTACCCGGAGGTGGCGATCGGCCTTGGCGGCAGCTCGAAGTGCACCCGCGCCGAGGCGATCAACATCACCGGCTACAAGGCGTACAAGGAAGCGCTCGACCAAGACCGCCTGCCCATCGAAGGGAGCCGCGGCGTGTCGCCCCTGCAGCGTGAAGTCAATGCCTTCAAGATGGCGCTTTCCACGCTCGTGCCCGTAGACGACCAGGTGTTCAGGCAACGTTTCGAAGGCAGAAGTCTTTACGACAACCCGATCATCAGCCGCACCCTGGATACGCTGGTGGAAAAGGCCCTGGTCACCGTGCAGGGCGACGTGGTCAGCCTGACGCCCAACGGCGTGACCCTGGTCGAGGCCATCATCAATACCCAGTTCGTCGAGCCCCATGCCTGAGGAGGGCCAGCCAATGACACAGCCAGACGCTTCAGCCGCGCCGGTGTTCAGCTTCTACTACATCGCCATCGATACCGAGGCCGGGGTAACGCCCGAACAATTCGAACGCTTCGTGCAGGAAAAGGGCGTGCACATTCCCTGTTATCCCGGCTGGAGCTGGACCCTATTGCGCGGCCTGCGCGGCGAGCGGGCCGGGCAGTACCTGATGCTTTTCGAAATACAGAGCGCCGCGCAGCGCGACCTGTACCTGACCGCCGAGGGCAACAAGACCCCGCTGGCTCGCCAGTTCTGGCACGAGCGCCCGGAGGCCCTGGATATTCTCGGCCAGTGGAAGCGCTACGCCACCTTCAGTGAACGGCCGACCCTCTACACCGATTACCGATTGCTGGCCGAGAACACCAGGAGCGACGTGCCCCGCGGCCCGCGTTACCAGGCGCGCGCCGGCCAGGAGCCGGTAGCGCGGGTCATCGGGATTCACAACCTGGCGCTGCGCGAAGACGTCGAGGCGCACAGCTTCGAGACCTTTATCGCCGAGAACCATCACCGTATCGAAGACTATCCCGACTGGAAATTCCATTTGCTCAAGGGCGAGCGGGGCAACCGGCTGGATCAGTACGTGGTGATGATGGAGATAGCCAGCCTGCAGGCGCTCGACGTGTTCTACCCGGAGCCGGATATCGCCACCGACCAGGCGGCTCTGTTTGCCCAGGCGCATCGCGACACCAAGCAGATGTACGAAGAGTGGAAGCGGCTCGCGTCGTTCTCCGGCTCGCCGCAGATCTATACCGATTACTTGTCGGTGGCGCAGAGCCTGAGCTGAGCGCAGGCGTTTCCTTGCCCTGGCAAACCGCGGTGGGCCGCGCTGCAGTGCAAGCGTGGCCAGCGCCGCCTACAAGAACCTAGAGTCTCGTGCCATGAATGCAGCCTGCCCGAGTGTCGCCACCAATCGCCTCCAGCAGCGTGCCACCCGCCATATCTTCTTTGTCGCCGGGCTTGGCATGGCGTCCTGGGCGCCGCTGATTCCTTTCGTCAAAACCCACCTGGCCATCGATGAAGGCACGTTGGGCCTGTTGCTGTTCTGTATCGCCGCGGGCGCCATGCTGGTGATGCCGCTGGCAGGTCGTGCGATCGCCAGGTTCGGTTGCAAGACGCTGATCCTGAGCTGCGCGGCGATCTTCTGTGTGGTGCTGCCCTTGATGATGCTTGCCAGCTCCGTTTGGGAAATGGCGGCCGTGTTACTGGTGTTCGGCGCGGCCAATGGCCTGCTGGATGTGTCGATGAATGCCCAGGCGGTCATCGTCGAGCGTGAAAGCGGGCAGGCCAGAATGTCCGGCTTCCATGGGTTCTACAGCATCGGCAGCGTGGCCGGTGCCGGCGGGGTCACCCTGCTGTTGTGGGCCGGGCTGACGCCGCTGCAGGCCATCGGCCTGATCGTGGTGCTGATCGCGCTGTTCACCCTGGCTGCCCGCGGCCACCTGCTGGCCAGGCGGGTGAGGGACAGCGGCGAGTCCGGCGGCACCTTGCAGGCGCTGTCCCATCCCGGGGTTCTGTTTATCGCCGTGCTGTGCTTCTTCGTGTTCATGATCGAGGGGGCCATGCTGGATTGGTCGGCGGTGTTCCTGCACACCGAGCGCGGGTTGGACAAGAGCCATGCCGGGGTCGGTTTTACGCTGTATGCGATCGCCGTCGCCGTGTGCCGGTTGTATGGCGACCGTCTGGTCAACGCCCATGGTCGCCAGCGCATGCTGATGCTGGGCGGCGCCTGCGCCTCGCTGGGGCTGCTGCTGGTCGTGGCCGTCGATCTGCCAGGCGTTGCGCTGGCGGGCTTCGTGCTTACCGGCATCGGCCTGTCCAATATCGTGCCCATCCTGTTCACCGCCGCTGGCAACCAGCCCGGGGTTGCGTCGAGCTTCGCCCTGTCTGCGGTCACCTTGATCGGCTACACGGGCCTGCTGAGCGGCCCGGCATTGATTGGCGTGGTGGCCCGGCACTGGAGCCTGACCGCGGCCTTCGCCGCGGGGATCGTGATCATGTTGCTGATTTGTGCCAGTGCCCGACGCATTGCCCGTCACGGTGCCGGCTGATCGCTGTTCCTTACGCCGCGCATTGCTGCCCGCGAGGCCGAGGGCCTTTCATCGTGTCCTGTCGCTAACTACCAGGGAGTCCCCATGAACAACGTATCCGGGCCTGTATTCAGCCTGCACTACATCGGCCTCAATCTGAAGAAAGGCGTCACCGCCGCGCATTTCGAAGCCTTCGCCCGTGAACGCGGCATCCAGATTCCGGCTTACCCCGGCTGGCAATGGACGCTGCTCAAAGGCTTGCGCGGTGAGCGGCAGCATCAATACCTGATGCTGCATGAAGCACCCAGCGCCGAAGACTACGCCCGCTATATCGACGCCAACGGCGATCACACCGCGCTGGCCCAGGCCTTCTGGCAGCAGCGCCCCCAGGCCCTGGAGCTGATCGCGCAATGGAAGACCTTCGCGACCTTCTCCGAGCGGCCCACCATCTTTTCGCACTACGCGCAGGTCGCCGAGAATACCCGCAGCACGCTGCCGGAGGGGCCCAACTACCAGACGCTGGCCGGGCAGAAACCCGTTGCTAGGGTCATCGGCATTCATAACCTGGCGCTGCGCCCCGGCGTATCCCCGGCGACCTTCGAACAGTTCATCGCCGGCAACATCGACCGAATCGCCGACTATCCGGGCTGGAAATTCCATATGCTGAAATGCCAGGGGGGCAGCCGCATCGATCAATACGTGGTCATGCTGGAAATCGAAAGCCTGGAATCCCTCAATGCCTTCCACCCGGAACTCGATGTCTCTACCGAGCGGGCACTCCAGTTCGTACGCGAGCACCAGGACGCGGAGCGCATGAACGAAGAGTGGCGCGAGCTGGCATCTTTTTCAGGCGCGCCGCAGCTCTATACGGATTACCTGACCATTGCCGGCAATAGCGGTTGATTGGGGGAGGGGCCGACCGTCTCGGAGGCAAGATCTGCATCTATCCGAGGTGATGATTGTCGGCTTGGGATCCTGAGCATATGGTATGGAAAATCGTGACAGGGCTGATCGTTAATGGACAGAAAGCCAACGTGGCCGCTGACCCTCTACTTTGATGGCGAGTGCCCACTCTGCGCCCGGGAGATAAACACCCTGCGCGGGCGTGCGGCCCCCGAGCGCCTGCGTTTCGTGGATATCCGCGAAGAAGGTTTCGAGCCCGAATCCATGGCCCTCACCTTTGCGCAGATGGAGTCATTGCTGCACGCCAGGTTTGCCGACGGGACCTGGGTCACCGGCCTGGATGCAACCCTGTGGAGCTGGCGCGCCGCTGGTCTCGGCTTCTGGGCTGCGCCCCTGTCATGGCGCTGGGCCAGGCCGGTGCTGAACGTCGCCTACCGGCTTTTCTGCCGCTGGCGCCCGCACCTGGCATGGCTGCCTCACCCTGATGGTGCCGCCCGCTGTAAAGGGCAGAGCTGTGCGGTTCCCGAGGCGGGGAATGCGCCGCATAAGCAGCCGCCGCCTGAAAAGCGTTAGGCGTCTCACTCGATAGGCGCGAAGCCGTTCGACCTACCTCGTGACGGGGCTGCAGGATAGGGCGTTTGTCGGTGCAGAGCCTGGTTCGCTAGATTGTTCTGAACGTGTCTGACATCAGTTCTGCGAATGCATCTCTGGCGCGATGGAAGCCAACATTCTTGTTCCAGACGAAGTAGTTCTGTATCGGCGCAAGGGATTCGAAGGTATAGCCTTTTATATTGCCAATTTTCTGGTATTGCTCGAACACCCCTGTCGGGACTAAGGAAACCCCCGCGCCGGCACTCACGCACCCAAGAATGGTGCCATAACTCGCTATGCTTGTGATGGGTGTCGATACCTTGGCAGCCTTCAACCAATTCTCGAGTGCCTGGCGATAAGGGCAGCCCTCAGGCCACATGAAGATATTGAGGTTGTTGAGATCCTGTGGCGAGGTAATTTCGCCCAGCGACATTGAGGCGATCAATACCAGGGGTTCTTTATATATTTCCTGTTTGCCGATATCAGGGTGATTGCTGTTTACAGCAATTATGGCACCGTCCAGCTTGTGGTCGACGACGTCCGTAACCAGGTTTGACCATGTATCGGTGCCGAATTGCATGTGCACCTTTGGGTAATGTGCGTGGTAGCGGGACAGCAGGGCCGGTAGACGGCCCGTCGCCGCCGATTCGATGGCACTTATTTTCAGCACGCCTGCTGGAGGCGCTTCGGGGTCGAGCGCTCTTTGCGCCTCCTGACAAACAGCTAGAATCCTGTTCACATAACCGAGAAATAACTCCCCTGATGGGCTGATGATGAGCCCACGGCCTTTGCGTATGAACAGGTCAACGCCCAACTCCTGTTTTGGCACATTGCTGGGGTTTTACGATGGCCTATTCGGGCCTGGCAGCGGAAGTCTTCTGCTGTTCGTGTTCGTCAGATACTTCGGTTTCGATTTTCTCAACGCATCGGCCTGCGCCAAGCTGGTGAACCTGGGAACCTTTAGCGCTGCGCTGTTCTTTTTCATACCCTCGGGCAACGTGTTGTGGCTGATCGGCGGCGTGGTGGGTTTATGTAATATCGCAGGGGCGCTTACAGGTGTGTTCCTGGCACTTCGTTATTGCAGTGGGTTCATTCGCGTCTTCTTCCTGATCCTGTTGGTATTCCTTATAGGCCGCATGGGGTATTCAATCGTCTTGGGTGGAGGCTGATGGCGGGGCGGTCAACGGCCCGGTTCCTGCGGTTTCGATAGGGGCCGTGTTGGTCGCCGAAGCAGGGCAGGATATGTTGCACGCTCCGGCGCCGTTCTTACGTCCGGTCTGCAGCAGCCTCGCAACAAACCACCACGGCTTGTTGCGACGATGCTATCCGGCTGCCTTTTCGCTACGACCCTAGACCTTGAACTGGTCCATCAACCCCTGCTGGTGGTTGGCCAGGGCATTCAGCGAGCGGCTGACCTGGGCGGACTCGTCCGCCTGTTCGGCCAGCGATTCGGTGACGTCGCGAATGCCCGACACGTTGCGGTTGATCTCCTCGGCGACGGCGCTTTGCTCTTCGGCGGCGCTGGCGATTTGCAGGTTCATGCTGGTGATCACCGAGACCGCATCGCCGATACGCTTGAGGGCGCTGACGGCGAGGGCGACGTGGCTGACGTTGTCCTGCGCCTGGAGGTGGCCGTCGTGCATGGATTCCACCACGTCGCGGGTGCCTTGCTGCAGGCGTTCGATGACCTGGCGGATCTCCTCGATCGAGACCTGGGTGCGGGTGGCGAGGCTTCTGACCTCATCGGCGACGACCGCGAAGCCACGGCCGGCTTCACCGGCACGTGCGGCTTCGATGGCAGCGTTGAGGGCAAGGAGGTTGGTTTGCTCGGCGATGCTGCGAATGGCTTCGAGCACCGAGCCGATCTGCTCGCTGCTGGCCGCCAGGCCTTCGACGTCGCGCATGGCGGTGCCGAGGTCATGGGCCAGCCGCTCGATACGCTGGGTGGTCTGGTCGACCACCTGGAGGCCTTCGCGGGTCGCTTCATCGGCGCTGCGTGCCGCGGCGGCGGCCTCGGATGCGTTCTGCGCCACGGCCTGGGCAGTCGCGCTCATTTCATTGGAGGCGGTTGCCACCTGCTCGACTTCGCTGAGCTGCGCTTGCATGCCCTGGCTGGTACGGGTGGCGATGCCGGCCGACTGGTCGGCGGTCTGGCGGGCGGACTGCACCGAGTCCTTCACCTTGGCCACGATCGGCTGCAGCTTGTCGAGGAAATGATTGAAGCCATCGGCCAGGCGACCGAGTTCGTCCTGCCGTGGGTACTGGAGACGGCGGGTCAGGTCACCTTCGCCGCTGGCGATATCGTCGAGCCTATCGGCGACCGACAGGATCGGGCGGGTGACGCGGCGCGCCATGATGTTCATGAGCACCAGGCCCAGCACGATGGCGCCGATGCCCACCAGCCAGGAGATCACGCTGTCGCGGGTACGCTGCGCCTCGAGGGTGTCGGCGAGGGCCAGGGCGCGGGTGAGCACCACCGGTTTCGGCGCCTGGATCAGAACGCCCCAGGTCTTGGCGCCGGGAATCGGCTGCACGGGCTGCATGACGCCCAGGGACTGCTCACTCGAGACCACCGAAGGCTGGCCGGCCTGCAGCGCCTGTCGCAGTGCGCTGGCCTGGGCCTGGGCGGCGTTGTCCAGAGGCTTGCCGAGCTGGGTCGCGTCCCGGGTGTACGCCGCCAGCAGCCCGGCGGGGCTGATGATACTGATGTCGCCCTGGCCGTCATACAGGCTGCGGTTCGCGGATTCGGCCAACGCTTGCAGCGCGGCCAGGCTGATGTCGATACCGATCACGCCGATCACCTTGCCGCCGTCCTGCAGGGGCAGGGCCACGCTGGTCATCAGCACGGGCTGGTCATTCACCTGGTCGACGTAAGGGTCGAGCAGGCACGCCGTGGCGGTCCTGAGCGGGCAGCTGTACCACGCGTTGTAGGCTGCACCGCTGGGGCCGGGGGTGGTGTCGGCCAACTCCTGTTCGGTCATCACCTCGGCTTCGAACGCGCCGGGTGTGCTCTGCGCCCAGTAGAGCGCGAAGCGGCCTATCTCGTTGCTGCTGGCGGCTTCGTCGTCGATGAAGGCTGCATCCTGGCCATCCAGGCCGTTGGGCTCGAAGGCGATGTAGATACCCAGGGATTCGGGGCGCGCTTTCAGCGCATCGGCCAGCACGGCGGTCAGGTCGCTACGCAGCGCCGCGGCGCTGAGCACACCCTTGGCGTGTTGTTTACGTAGCAGCTCGACCTGTTTGGCGAGGCCGATGCCGTACAGGTAAACCTCGAGGAACTCGCTGCGCATGCTTTGCGCCTGTGCCTCGCCGATGGCCTGCAGCCGCAGTTGCGCGGAATCGCCGAGCATTTGGAAACTGGTGCCTTTGACGACATCGCTGCTGCGCGCCGCATAGAACTGGGAAACGAGTACCAGCAGGGATACGACCAGGAACAGGCAGAGGCCGGCGAGGGCGGTCAGCTTGAACTGGATGGAGAGCCGATTGAACATGAGAACAGCCATTTGAATAGGGACTGGCAGGTTATCGGCGGCCCTGGCAATTGCTTCAGCCACGCAACGCGCCGTCCGTCTCGCTGTTCGCTGGCGCTGCCGCCTGTCGAAAGCATTGCACTCCGGGCCCGGGCGGCCTTTCAGAACGGTATGCGCAGATGTCCTGCGTCGTTACGGGAGTGTTGTCATGGCAGTCGAACATAACCAATCAGAATCCGCCTTCGAGTCCTCCAGCGACAAGGGAGTGGATACCGGCGCAGGGCACGGCTCGGGGCTGGAAAAGGCCAAGTCGGAACCCAAGCAGGGCAGCAACGAAGCCGAGGCGAAGAAGAACCGGGTGGAGTGGAACCCGCCGGCGGGCAACCCGGGTTCGGATCAGGATTCCCTGGACGAGCGTGAAAACGGCACCGCCAGAACGAATGAGCGCTAAGCGTCGGTTGTCGATCTGCAGGCGCTAGCCTCCGGTGAAACCCGGCGAAATCTCCATGGGGTTTCACCTACCTGGCCCGACCCAGTCGAAGGACCACCCATCCGAGAAAGGGCCTCGCCCCTGATTTTCCGCCCATGGCGCGCTCCCACAGAAGCAGGTCGGTGGTGGTCTTTCCTGGCGCCGTCTATTCCGTTGCAACGATCGGGGTGGGCGGGTGCAGTCACCCGGCAACGCCTACGCTCCCGCCAGCCGTAGGGCTTGCCGGCAAAACCGCTCGACTCGTCCTTTGCGCTCCAATCAGGTCCTGGCCCCGGCATACCGGCTGGCTGGCTTGTTGAATCTTTGCCGGTGGGCGGCATCTTTCAAAATGTAACGGTCAGCCTTGACCGGTCTGCAGGCGGCTGTCGCCGCCCCTGCGCACTACCAACAGGACGTGAACGATGCCCACCGCCAATACCCCGCCAAGCCCACCCCTGAAACGCGCCATCACCGGCTCGATGCTGACCTTGTTCATCCTCGGGGACGTGCTCGGCGCCGGGGTGTATGCCCTGGCCGGGGTGATTGCCGGCGAGGTGGGCGGTGCGGTCTGGGTCGCCTTGCTGGTGGCCCTGGGTTTTGCCTTGCTCACCGCGGGCTCCTATGCCGAGCTGGTCACCAAGTACCCCCATGCCGGTGCGTCGGCGGTATTCGCGGCGAGGGCCTACAAGTCGCCACTGGTGTCCTTTCTGGTGGGCTTCTGCATGCTGGCGGCAGCGGTGACCAGCGCGGCGGGGCTGTCCCTGGCGTTCGCCGGGGATTACCTGGCGGCCTTCATCGATATTCCCGCCCATGTGGCGGCGCTGATTTTCCTGGTGGTGATCGGCCTGCTCAATGCGCGGGGCATCAAGGAGTCGCTGTCGGCCAACCTGGTGATGACCACCATCGAGCTGTCCGGGCTGCTGCTGGTGATAGTCGCCGCGGCGTGGTTCTTGCGCGGCGGTGAAGGGGACTTCAGCCGGGTGGTGGAATTCAAGTCCGGGGTCAACCCGGCCTTTGCGGTGCTGGGAGCGGCGCTGCTGGCGTTCTATTCATTCGTCGGTTTCGAGACCTCGGCCAACCTCGCCGAAGAGATTCGTGACGTACGCAAGACCTACCCCCGGGCGCTGTTCGCTGCGCTGATCATCGCCGGCGCCATCTACATGGCGGTATCCATCGGTGCGGCGGTGGTGATGCCCGTCGAACAGCTGGCCAACTCCACGGCGCCGCTGCTGGAGGTGGTGAAGGCGTCGGGCCTGGGTATCCCGCCGCAGCTGTTCGCCTTCATTGCGTTGATCGCCGTGGCCAACGGTGCCTTGCTGACCATGATCATGGCCAGCCGCCTGGCCTATGGCATGGCCCACCAACGGCTGCTGCCGAGCGTGCTGGGCGGCGTGCTGGCACAGCGGCGCACCCCGGCGGCAGCCATCGCGGCGACCACCCTGGTGGCCATCGTGCTGACGCTGACCGGCTCCCTGGCGACTCTGGCGCAGACCGTGGTGCTGCTGTTGCTGTTCGTGTTCATCAGCACCAACCTGGCGGTGCTGGTGTTGCGCCGTGACAAGGTGGCGCAGGAGCACTTCCGCGTGCCGACCTGGGTGCCGGTGCTGGGCGTGGCCTCGTGCCTGCTGCTGATGACCCAGCAGGATGTGCAAACCTGGCTGCGTGCGGGCGCGCTGTTGCTGGCCGGCGTAGTGCTGTACGGCATCACCCGGGCCGGCGGCGTGCAGCCGCTCAAGGCCGAGGACTACAAGGTGGTGGACAGCTGAGCGGGGTAGCCTGCGGTGGCTTGAGTGGTGCGAAGTGCAGCCAAGGGTGGCGCCCGGTCTCATAGTGCCATTAGCACGCCTGTGCTAATGACCGGGCCTCGAGGCAGGGTTAAGGTCTGGTGGTATCCCCAACGTTTTCAAGCCCTTGCGCCATTGCGGCGAGGCAACCGTTGGTTGTGGAGCACCACTACAATCCCAAGGAAGCACACCATGAAACTGCGTTCTCCGGTCACCTTCGCGCTGCTCGGCGCCCTGTCCGTCGCCCTCGCTGGTTGCAGTAACATCAAACCCTCCGAAGACAAGCTCAAGACGCTCGCCGAGACCAATCTCGGCGAGGTGGTGAGCAGCGTCGGCAACGTACGCAGCGACTCCATGCAGACCTACTACGTGGCGCGCACCGGCTCCGGCGACTACAACTGCACGGTGGCCAGTGGCGCCAGCGGCGGCGCCTTCACCGTCGCCAGCTTCGGTCTGATGCAGCCTACCGCCTATTGCCAGCGCAAGGGCTCCGGCAGCGGCGTGCCCGCGCCGTTCGCCCAGTAAGCTCCGGGCCGCCGGCCCGCGTCCCGAGCCCGGTGTGAAAGCCCGACCAGGGATGGCCGGGCTTTTTCACGTCTATCGGCCGGCTGCGGCAGCCTTCACGAAGTTCGCCAGGTCCCGGTTGAAGCGCTCGGCCTCTTCGAGAAAGGGCGCGTGCCCCGACTGCTCATAACGTTTCGACTGCGCTCGCGGGTTGAGCGTCTGGGCGCGGGCGATGCTCGGCTGCACCTGCACGAGCTGGTCCCGGGCGCCATAGAGCAGCAGCAACGGAACCTGCGCCTTGGGCAGCCCCTCGGCAGCGGCGCTGCTCATGCCTGGAATGGCGCGGGTCATCGGCCAGGAGGCCATCGCCGCATTGGCCATCAGCACCTCCATGCTGGCGGCGTCTGGCTGGGTGTGGAAGCACAGGCGTACAAAGGCGCGCAGGGCGTCGAGATGGCTTTTCAGGTCGCTCGAGGCCAGGCCGGCGTATACCTCGGGCTGCGGGGTGATCAGCGCTTCGCTCAGTTCGATGACGGCATTGACGTAGACCGCGCCGCGGATCGCGCCATCACCATACGCGGCCAGGTAATCGGACATCACCAGCCCGCCCAGGGACCAGCCCACCAGCACCGGCTGATTGGCCCCCGTTGCGGCGAGCACCGCGGCCAGATCATCGGCGTAGCGGCGGCCATCGCTGTAGGCGCTGCTGTCTGCCGGTTTGTCGGAGAGCCCATGGCCACGCAGGTCGTAGGTGATCAGCCGGTAGTCCTGCAGCTGTGGGCTGTCGATTTGCCGTTGCCAGTTCAGGCGGCTGCCCAGCAGGCCATGGATGAACACTATGGGTTGGCCCGCGGGGTTGCCGGTTTCCTGAACGGCCAGGTGCAGGCCATCGGGCGTGGTGACGCGGTAGTGTTTCCCGGTGGCGAAAGCGGCACTGGAAAGCGCTGCAAGCAACAATGCGAGGCAGAGACCGCGCACGGCTCTGGAAAGGTGTGATGGATGCATGGGCGCTCCTGGGCTGAACGAATGGCGTTGAGTCTAGGGCGCTGATCTGGGACGATCCATGATATTTCATTCTTGATTGTTGATCGATCGTCCTGATTATCCAGGGAGCCACCATGAGCGCGAGTGACCTGATCAGCGAGCTGCTGGGCGGCATGCGCCTGTGTGGTGTGCAGTTCCGCCGTCTGTCGCTGCCGCCCGCAGGCGGCCTCGGCTTCAGCAACCAACCGGGGCGCGGGCAGTTTCATTTCGTGGCGCGTGGGCCAGTCTGGCTGCGCAGCCCGGGTGGCGACATGCATTGCCTGCAAAGTGGTGATGCGGTGCTGCTGCCCCGCGGTGGCCGGCACGCGCTGCTGGCCGGGCCGCAGGTTGGCAGCGGCGCCATCCAGGCATTCGACCCGTGTCTGGCGGCCGAGGATCAGCCGTGCGACCCACAGGCGACGCTGCTCTTCAGTTGCTGCATGCAGCTGGAGCTGGGCGGCATGCAGCCGCTGGTGGTGGCCATGCCTGAGGTAATGCGCGTCGAGACCCTGCAGGACAGCGCCCCGGAGATTCGCCCACTGCTCGAGGCGATGGAGCGCGAGTCCCTGCTGCTGCTGGCCGGCCATGGCGGCATCCTGGCGCGGCTGGCCGAAGTGGTGGCGGCGTTGATCGTGCGCGGTTGGGTGACCGGCCTCGGTGCCGAGGCGGGCGGTTACATCGGCGCCTTGCACGACCCGCGCTTGAGCAGGGCGCTGCTGGCGATGCACCGGCACCCGGAGCGACCGTGGACCGTGGCAACGCTGGCTAGCGAGGCCGGGCAATCGCGCTCGGTGTTCGCGCAGCGCTTTGTGCGCGGGCTGGGTGTGGCCCCGTTACGCTACCTGACCGATTTGCGAATGCGCCTGGCACTGCAGCGCCTGGCTGATGAGCAGGTGGCGGTCGAGCGGGTGGCCGAGGCGCTCGGTTATGGCTCGCTGGCGGCCTTCAGCCGCGCCTTCAAGCGCGCGCTGGGGGTGTCACCCGGGGCGGTGAAGCGGGGTGCCGCAGCGCCTGGGCAAGAGCGGCTCCGGTAGGCGCAGTGGCCGCGGCACGAGGCCTTGGCAGGCAGCGCGTCATTCGAGTTCGTGGAGCAGGGTGACGCCGGAGTACAGGCCGATCACGAACAGTACCAGCAATACCACTGCCGAGCCGATCAGAAATGAGGTCATGGTGCGGGCCTTTCTGCTTGAGGCGCCTGATGCCGGCGCGATAGCACGGTAGAGGCACTGCGGCGGCGATCCGTTCAGGTGATTTTTTCGGCCGGGCTGCCGCGTCGTCAGCGCAGCCGCTCGTGGCTCAGCGCCGGCGACCAGGTGCGTTGCGTGCAGCGCGGGCAGCTGGCTTCCTGCCCGCTGGTCATCGATTGCGTGTGGCCGCAGCGCACGCAGGCATAGGTGCCGGCCTGAGGCACCTGCTGGTACTCGCTGCGGTGCTCGCCGGGCAGCACCGAGAGGCCGGGTTTCACGGCTTCGGCGGGGTAGAAGTACAGGCTCATGTCACCATCGGTTTCCAGAATGCCCAGGCGCACCTGGCCGAGGTGCTCGACACCCTGCTGGCGCAGCTCCATGAAGAATTCGTCGGAGGAGATGTTCAGGTGGTCCAGGCTGTTCAGCTCGTAGAGGCCGTCCTTGATGATGGTTACCGGCTTGCCCTCCATCCAGTCGGAGACGCGCTCGCTGCGGCGCATCATCGTCACCGTGGCGCGGTACAGCACCAGCAGGGTGACGAACACCATGGCCACCGGTAGCAGGGGCACGTCGTCGTAGAACGACACGTCGCCGGCGGCCGAGCCGAGGGTGAGAATCACCACCAGCTCGAACAGCGACAACTGGCGAATACCACGCCGGCCGCTGACCTTGAGGAACACGAACACCACCACGAAAGCGAACAGCGCGCGCAGCGCCACTTCGCCCAGAAACAGCAAAGGCACATCACCCAGCAGCATGCGCTGCCAATCGAACGCGGTCATTTTTTCACTCCGAAAACCGGCCTCTATCGCTTCAGACCGCCGGGCCGGCGATTGGGTCGACCTCGATCACGTCCCCTCCCAACAGGGGCGCCAGGCCCGTCCTAGACGTGGGGCGCCGCAAATTGTTTGAACCAAGGCACGCAGCCTGCGTCAATGTGATATCAATGTGCCATCTAGTGATCCTGTTGACGCGTGCGGTGCTGGCACCCATGCGGCGACAGGCTGGCCGAGCGATCCTGCGCACCGCGAGCAGTCGGGCCATCGGACACTTCCTTGATCATCCATTCGAGTAGTTGGAGCGACCCATGAATACATGGTTTGGCAATATCAGCGTCACCCTCAAACTGGCCCTGGGCTTCGGCCTGGTGTTGCTTCTGACCATGGCCCTGGCCCTGGTCGGCTGGAGCAGCCTGGGCAGCGTGGTGCAGCGCAGCGAGCGCATGACCGACGTCAACGAACTCACCCATACCCTCACCGATCTGCGCGTGGCGCGCCTGCAGTACCTGCTCTCCAATGGTGGGGCAGCGGAAGCCGACAAGGTACAGCAGGAGATCCGTGCGCTCTCCCAACGGCAGCAGGAAATGCTGCCGCACTTCCAGAACCCCGAGAACGTACGGCTGATCAAGCAGCAGATCGAGTTGATCGAGCAGTACCAGAAGGCCTACGACAAGACCAACGCCACCTATGCCATCGTCAACAACACCCGTGCCGAAATGGTCGACATGGCGGATCGCGCGGGCGAGTTGATCGACCGCGTCAGGGATGAGGTGGCACGCAATGCGGCCGGTGACGAGGCGGGCTTCGCCCGTTACCAGGCCATCGCCCGTACCAAGGATGACGTGCAGACCCTGCGCTACCGCGTGCTCGGTTACACCGCGGATGTCAACGAGCGCACCGAGCTGGCGCTGAATCAGCAGATCGAACGTGTCGATCAGGGCATCGGGGGCCTGACCAGCGTGTTTGTCGGCGAGTACCGTGAGCAGATCCAGCAACTGCAATCCACGGTCACCGCCTATCGCAGCCTGCTGGATGCCTACCGCACGGCAACCGCCGAGCGTCTGCAGCTGCGCGATGCCATGACCGAGCAGGTGCAGGAGATCGTCAGGGGCAGCGATGCGCTGCTGGCCATGCAGGCCACCCTGCGTGATCGCGACACCACCTGGGCCAACCAGATGATGATCGTCGCCACCCTGCTGGCACTGCTGGTGGGCATTCTCTCGGCCTGGCTGATCACCCGGCAGATCACCCGGCCGCTGCAGGAAACCCTCGAGGCCGTCGAACGCATCGCCGGCGGCGACCTCAGCCAGACCCTGCAGGTCAGCCGTCGCGACGAACTGGGCGTGCTGCAACAGGGCATTCAGCGTATGGGCAGCACCTTGCGCGAGTTGATCGGCGGCATTCGCGATGGCGTTACCCAGATCGCCAGCGCGGCCGAGCAGCTGTCTGCGGTGACCGAACAGACCAGTGCCGGGGTGAACAGCCAGAAGGTGGAAACCGATCAGGTGGCCACCGCCATGCAGGAAATGTCCGCCACCGTGCAGGAGGTCGCGCGCAGTGCCGCCGAGGCCTCCCAGGCCGCCGTGGATGCCGATCGCGAGGCCAGCCAGGGCGATCGCGTGGTCGCCGAGACGGTGGCCCAGATCGAGCGTCTGGCAGCCGAGGTGAGCCGCTCCAGCGAGGCCATGGGCGAGCTGCAGAGCGAAAGCGACAAGATCGGCGGGGTGATGGATGTGATCAAGACGGTGGCGGAGCAGACCAATCTGCTGGCCCTCAACGCGGCCATCGAGGCGGCGCGGGCCGGGGAGGCCGGGCGCGGTTTCGCCGTGGTGGCGGACGAGGTGCGGGGCCTGGCCCAGCGCACGCAGAAGTCCACCGAGGAGATCGAAGGCCTGATCGCCGGTCTGCAGCGCGGCACCCAGCAGGTGGCGGTGATCATGCAGGGCAGCCGCGAACTGACCGACAGCAGCGTGGCGCTGACCCGCCGCGCCGGTGAGGCGCTGGGCGCGATCACCAGCCGGGTCTCCAATATCCAGGCGATGAACCAGCAGATCGCCGCCGCTGCCGAGCAGCAGGGCGCGGTGGCCGAGGAGATCAGCCGCAGCGTGGTTAACGTGCGCGATATCTCCGAGCAGACCGCCGAGGCCAGCGAAGAAACCGCCGCCTCGAGCGTCGAGCTGGCGCGCCTGGGCAATCAGCTGCAGACCATGGTCAGCCACTTCCGGGTGTGATGCGTGGCGGATAGCGGGTTAGCCGCTATCCGCGCAGTAACCTCTGCCGCCGCTGGCGGCAAGGTCGCATCCTCTGCGCCGCGGTCGACACCGATACGTGGGGTGACGCGCCGCTTCGCTTACCACGACCTGGCTCTATCGGGTAATAAGCATTGCCTATCAAGGCACTGCCTTTTTCCAATTTAGCGAAGCGGCGGGCCTCTCGTAGTTTGGTACGAGCGCATGACGCGCGAGTACTCATAAAAACGACGAGGATTCACCGATGAAACCCACGACCGCATGGGCGCCCGCCCTTGGTTTGATGACTGCGGCCTTGTCCGCTTCGCTGTTCAGTCTGTCGGCCCAGGCGGCGCCGTTGACCCGCGACAACGGCGCACCGGTAGGCGATAACCAGAATTCGCAGACCGCCGGCAGCACGGGCCCGACCCTGCTGCAGGACGTGCAACTGATCCAGAAACTGCAGCGTTTCGACCGCGAGCGCATTCCCGAGCGCGTGGTGCATGCCCGCGGCACCGGTGCCCATGGCGAGTTCACCGCCACGGCGGACATCTCCGACCTGACCCGCGCCAAGGTGTTCAGCAAGGGCACCACCACCCCGGTGTTCGTGCGCTTCTCCAGCGTGGTGCATGGCAACCATTCGCCGGAAACCCTGCGGGACCCGCGCGGCTTCGCCACCAAGTTCTACACCAGCGAAGGCAACTGGGACCTGGTCGGCAACAACTTCCCGACCTTCTTCATCCGTGACGCCATCAAGTTCCCGGACATGGTGCACGCCTTCAAGCCCGACCCGAATACCAACTACGGCAGCAACCGCACCCAGTTCGATTTCTTCAGCCACGTACCGGAAGCCACCCGCACCCTGACCCTGCTGTATTCCAACGAGGGCACGCCGGCCAACTACCGGCAGATGAACGGCAACAGCGTGCACGCCTACAAGCTGGTCAACGCCAAGAACGAATACCGCTACGTCAAGTTCCAGTGGCGCAGCCTGCAAGGCATCAAGAACAACGACCCCAAGCAGACCGAGCAGATCCAGGGCAAGGACTTCAACCACATGAGCCGCGACCTGATCACCACGATCAACGCCGGCGACTACCCCAAGTGGGACCTGTACATCCAGATGCTCGAACCGGCTGACCTGGCCAAGTACGACTTCGATCCGCTGGACGCCACCAAGATCTGGCCGGACGTGCCCTACCGGAAAATCGGCCAGATGGTCCTCAACAGGAACCCGGACAACGTGTTCCAGGAAACCGAGCAGGTGGCCATGGCGCCGTCCAACCTGGTGCCGGGCATCGAGCCTTCCGAGGATCGCCTGCTGCAGGGCCGGCTGTTCTCCTATGCCGATACGCAGATGTATCGCCTGGGCGCCAACCACGCCTTCCTGCCGATCAACCAGGCCAAGGTGCCGGTCAACAACGGCAACCAGGATGGCGCGGCGAACATCGGCCACACCACCACCGAGGTGAACTACGAGCCCAGCCGCATCAATCCGCGGCCGGCCAGCGAGCATGCGCGCTACAGCAACCTGCCACTGAGCGGCAGCACCGAGCAGAAGAAGATCCAGCGTGAGCAGAACTTCAAGCAGGCCGGCGAGCTGTACCGCTCCTACGACAAGAAGATGCAGGGCGACCTGATCGCCAGCCTGGGCGGCGCCCTGGCCGAGGCCGAAGACGAGAGCAAGCACATCATGCTGTCGTTCTTCTACAAGGCCGATGCGCAGTATGGCGAAGGCCTGACAGAGGTGGCCGGTGGCGACCTGGCGCGGGTCAAGGCGCTGGCTGCCAAGCTGCAGGACTGAGCCCTCAGGGCGTGACGCGCGGCCCCGTCCCGGGCCGTGCGTCGCGACTTGCGAACCGGAAGCGGCCCCAGGCCGTACGGGAGGACATCATGTTGCGACCCCTCTGTTTCGCCCTGGCGCTGAGCGTTGCAGCCCCATTGCTGGCCGCCACGCCAGCGGCGGATGCCGAGCGCGTCCAGGCGCAATTGCGCGACTACTACTTCCAGGCCGCCCGCGAGGGCAACGTGGCGATGCTCGATGAGTTCATCGCTGCCGGTTACAACCTCGATAGCGCCGACGAGAAGGGCTACACCGCACTGATCCTGGCGGCCTATCACGGCCATCGCCAGGCGGTGGAGCGCCTGCTGGGCGCAGGGGCGGACGCCTGTGCCCAGGATCGGCGTGGCAACACCGCGCTGATGGGGGCGATCTTCAAGGGCGAGGTACGCATCGCCAAACGCCTGCTCGAGGCCGACTGCAGCCCGGACCAGCGCAACGACAGCGGCCAGACGGCGGCCATGTACGCGGCACTGTTCCAGCGCAAGGACATGCTCGATGACCTGGCGAAGAAGGGCGCCGACCTGAACGCCAGGGACGCTTTCGGCAATTCGGTACAGGGCCTGGATAGCGGCGAAATACGCACGCGCTGGTCGGCCAGACAGCCCTGAGCGAAGCGCCCTGGCCATCTTCTGGCCAGTACCCATTCGTCAGAAAGCGCGCGCCAAAGCGGGTGAGCAGCATTCAAACGGCTACAAAGTGAGAACCTGTATCAACTGCAGGTGACTCAACAAGCGCCTCGCGCCGAGTTGCCATTAGCCTGACTGCCGCCATCAGCTAAGGACGCCGCACCGATGCCCGACTTCGCCAAAGCCGACCCGCAGGTGGTGCCCCGCCTGCTCCAGGAGATGGAGCAGCAGGGGTATGCCGTTATCGAAGGGTTTCTCACCGACGAGCAGCTCCAGGCCGCCCGTGCCCATGTGAACCACGAGGTGGAGCGCCATGAGCACGAATACTTCGCCCTGCAGGGCCAGGCTGCCGTGAAGGGCAGCATCTTCGAGCAGATGAGCGTCTCGCCCCAGGTCAAGGACCTGTTCCGGCAGCTGTACCAGGGCGGCATTGGCCAGCCACCGCGCTCGCCCGACATCTTTCCCGCGTTGCGCTGTTTGCAGGGGCTCACGGGCAAGCGCGAGTCCTACTACTTCCACTATGACGCCGCAGCGCTGACGGCCCTGATTCCACTGGTCACGCCCACCGAGGGCCGCTACTGCGGCGACTTCATCTTCTTTCCGAACCTGCGCGCCATCCGCTCCAACCTGTATGTCAACATTCTGGAAAAGGCGCTGATGCAGAACACCCTGACCCAGAAGCTGATCACCTTCGCGGTCAAGCGCGGCTGGCTGAACCCCGTTACCATCAAGATCGTGCCCGGCAATGCCTACTTCTTCTGGGGCTATCGCTCGCTGCACGCCAACGAGCCCTGCGACCCCAAGGCGCTGCGCTCCACCGTGCTGCTGCACTACGGCGAACCCCACAGCCGCGACAACCTGGCCTCGCGCCTGTTCCTGGGCTGGAATTTCCGCCGCGCGCGGATCAGCAACGAGCGCACTACGCGCAAGGATGTGGGCTGAGGGCAGGGTGCCCGTATCAAAACGTCCTGGGCGCTAAAATCCACCGCGGCATCACACCTCGTCGCCATGCTCTGTCATCATTCGCGGTGTGATTCTGCACCCAGGAACCCTGCATGTCGGCGCTTAACCCCGGTCTGATCGTTATCCATGGCAACCGCCTCGAGGAGCTGCGCGCCCTGGCGGTGGAGTGGATGCGTCGGTACCCGCTGCGCCCGCTGGAGAACGAAGTGCTGCTGGTGCAGAGCAACGGCATCGCCCAGTGGCTGAAGCTGGCGCTGGCCGAGCAGGACGGCTGCGGCATCGCCGCGGCCACCGACGTCAGCCTGCCGGCGCGCTTTCTCTGGCAGGCCTACCGTACGGTGCTGGGCAGCGAGGCGATTCCCCAGCAGTCGCCGCTGGACAAGGCGCCGCTGACCTGGCGGCTGATGCGCATGCTGCCGGGCCTGCTCGACGAGCCCTGCTTCGCGCCGCTGCGGCGCTTTCTGGCGGATGACGCCGACCTGCGCAAGCGCCACCAGCTGGCCGAGCGCCTGGCCGACCTGTTCGACCAGTACCAGGTGTACCGCGCCGACTGGCTGGCGGACTGGGCCCAGGGGCACGATCAATTGCGCAACGCCCGTGGCGGCGTGAAGCCCCTCGATGAAAGCGCGCTGTGGCAGCCGCTGCTATGGCGCACGCTGTTGGCCGATGTCGGTGAGGAGCATCTGTCCCAGAGCCGCGCCGGGGTGCACCCGCGCTTCGTCGCCAAGCTGGCCGAGCTGGATGCGCCGCCCCGCGGCCTGCCACGGCGGGTCACGGTATTCGGTATTTCCTCGTTGCCGGCGCAGATGCTCGAGGCGCTGGCGGCCATGGCGCGCTTCAGCCAGGTGATGCTCTACGTGCACAACCCGTCCCAGCACCACTGGGGCGATATCGTCGAGGACAAGGACCTGCTGCGCCACGAGTACCGCCGCCAGAAGCGCAAGGCCGGCGGCCAGGCGGGGCCGGTCGGCCAGCTTGGCCTGTTCGACGTCGATACGCTGCACCAGCATGGCCAGCCGCTGCTGGCCTCCTGGGGCAAGCAGGGCCGCGACTACATCAACCTGCTCGACCAGTACGACGAGCCGCGGCGCTACCGCGAACAGTTCGAGCGCATCGACCTGTTCAGCGCGATGAGCGAAGACACACTGCTCGGCCAGCTGCACAACGACATCCTCGACCTGCGCCCGGTCGAGGAGAGCCGCACCCACTGGCCGGCAGTCGACCCGGCCAGGGACCATTCGCTGCGCTTTCATGTCGCCCACAGCGCCCAACGCGAGGTCGAGGTGCTGCACGATCAGCTCCTGGCGGCGTTCAGCGCAGACCCGACCCTGCGCCCGCGGGACATCATCGTCATGGTGCCGGACGTCAACACCTACGCCGCGCATATCCGCGCGGTGTTCGGCCAGTTCGCGGGCGACGATCCGCGCTTCATTCCCTTCACCCTGGCCGACCAGGGCCTGCGCGGCAAGGAGCCCCTGGTGATCGCCCTGGAACACCTGCTGCGCCTGCCCGACAGCCGCTTCAGCGTCAGCGAGATCCTCGACCTGCTCGACGTGGCGGCAGTGCGGGCGCGCTTCGCCATCGCCGACGAGCAACTGCCGCTGCTGCGCCGCTGGCTGGAAGGCGCCGGCGTGCGCTGGGGCCTGGATGCCGAGCAGCGCGAAGGCCTCGGCCTGGGCGCCGGCCTGGAGCAGAACAGCTGGCGCTTCGGCCTGCGCCGCATGCTGCTCGGCTACGCCGTGGGCGGGGCCGGGGCGCGGGCGGGCATCGAGCCCTTCGACGAGATCGGCGGTCTGGATGCCGCGCTGATCGGCCCGCTGACCCGGCTGCTCGATGCGCTGGAGCTGCACGGCCAGCGCCTCGCCGAAACCCTGCTGCCGGTGGCCTGGGGCGAGCGCCTGCGGGCGCTGCTGGAGGCCTTCTTCCTGCCCCAGGACGAGCGCGACGAGGTGCTGCGCAACCAGGCCCAGGATGCCCTGGAGGGTTGGCTGGAGCTGTGCGAAGCGGCCAGCCTGGAGGAAGCCCTGCCGCTGGCCGTGGTGCGCGAGGCCTGGCTGGGCGGGCTGGACCAGGGCGGCCTCAGCCAGCGCTTCCTGGCCGGTGCGGTGAACGTCTGCACGCTGATGCCGATGCGCGCCATTCCGTTCCGGCACCTGTGCCTGCTGGGCATGAACGATGGTGATTACCCGCGCAGCCAGGCGCCGCTGGACTTCGACCTGATGGGCGGCGACTACCGCCCCGGCGACCGCTCGCGTCGCGAGGACGACCGTTACCTGCTGCTCGAAGCGCTGCTGGCGGTGCGCGAGCGCCTGACCATCAGCTGGGTAGGGCGCAGCATTCGTGACAACACCGAGCGCCCGCCGTCGGTGCTGGTCGGCCAGTTGCGCGATCACCTGGCCAGCGCCTGGCGCCTGGCCGATGGCGGCGATCTGCTCCACGCCCTGACCACCGAGCACCCGCTGCAGCCCTTCAGCCGCCGCTACTTCTGCGCAGATGGGCCGCTGTTCAGCTACGTGCACGAATGGGCCGCCTCCCACCGGGCGCCGCTGGCGCCGGCCAGCGAGCAGCCGCTGGGCGCCTATGTGGCGGACGACGCGCTGAGCCTGGAAACCCTGCAGCGTTTCCTGCGCGACCCGGTCAAGCAGTTCTTCACCGGGCGTCTCAAGGTGCACCTGGACGAAGCCGAGCAGGCCGAGCTGGATGCCGAGCCGTTCGCCCTGGATGGCTTGCAGCGCCACCAGATCCAGCAGGCGCTGCTGCAGGCCGCCGCCCTGGCGCTGCAGGAAGACCAAGGCGTCGACGCGGCACTGCAGCGGGCCGCGCGGCGCATCCAGCGAAGTGGTCGGTTGCCGGTGGCCGGGTTCGGTAAGCGCCTGGGCGCCCAGTTGCTCGAACCCTTGCCGGCGCAGCTGCAGGGGTACGCCGCGCTGCTGGCGCGCTGGCCCGAGCGGTTGCCGTCGCCGGTGCGCCTGAGCTTCGCCCACGCTGGCCTGGCACTGGAGGACTGGCTCGGCGATCTGCACGCGAACGGCGACGCTCTGGCACGCCTGGAGCTGCAGCCCGGCGGGCTGAAGCGCAAGGACCGCTCCTACAAGTGGCACCGTCTGCTCAGGCCCTGGGTCAGCCATGTGGCGGCCGCCGCCTGCGGCCATCCGCTGACCACGCTGCTGGTCGCCGAGGACGTGCGCCTGGCCTTCGCGCCGTTGACCCAGGCCGAGGCTGAACAGCTGCTGCGCCAGTGGCTCGATGCCTACGCCGTTGGCATGCAGGTACCGCTGCCGGTGGCGATCGGAACGGTCGCAGCCTGGTTCGCCCAGCTCGACAAGAGCGGGGATGAAGACAAGGCCGCGGAGGCTGCCCGCAAGGTCTACGAAGGCGATGGCCACAGCACCACCGGCGAAGTGCAGCAGAGCGCCAGCCTGGCCCGCCAGTACCCGGACTTCGACGCCTTGCTGGGCGATGGCCGGTTCGCCCAGTGGGGCGCCGCGCTTTACCAGTCGCTGTTCGAGGCGGCGATCAGCGAACTTCAGGACGATCAGCCATGAGTCAGCCAGTACGCCCCTTGGCGCTCAGCTTTCCCCTGCACGGCAGCCGCCTGATCGAGGCCAGCGCCGGCACCGGCAAGACCTACACCATCTCGGCGCTGTACCTGCGCCTGATCCTGCGTCATGGCGGCGAGGCGGCCTTTCGCGAGCCGCTGCTGCCACCGCAGATTCTCGTGGTGACCTTTACCGACGCCGCCACCCGCGAACTGCGTGACCGCATTCGCGCGCGCCTGGTGGAGGCGGCCACGGTATTTCGCGGCGATGCCGGAGGCGACGCCTTGCTGGCGACCCTCAAGGCCGACTTCGCTTCGGCCGAATGGCCCGAGTGCGCCCGGCGCCTGGAGCTGGCCGCGCAGTGGATGGACGAGGCAGCGGTGTCGACCATCCACGGCTGGTGCCAGCGCATGCTGCGCGAGCACGCCTTCGACAGCGGCAGCCTGTTCAGCCAGACCCTGGAAACCGACCACAGTGAACTGCTCGCCGAAGTGGTGCGCGACTATTGGCGTCAGCATTGCTATCCGCTGCAGGGCCTGGCCCTCGACTGGGTGGCGGAGAACTGGGGCGAGCCGGACGTGCTCGGCCAGCGCATCCGCCCGCTGCTCGGCGAGCACGATGTCGGTGTTGCGCTGGCGCTGGGCGATCTGCTGGACGCCACCTTGCAGGACCGCCAGCGCGCGCTGCTCGCTCTGAAGCAGCCCTGGGGCGCTTGGGCGGATGCCCTGCAGGGCCTGCTCGATCAGGCCGCGGCCGACAAGCAGGTCGATGCCCGCAAGCTGCAGGCACGCTACTACAAACCCTGGCTCGACAAGCTGCGTACCTGGGCCCATGGCGATGACGAGGTGCTGGATATCGGCACCGGTTTTAGCCGCCTGACCCCGGAGGGCCTGGCCGAAGCCTGGAAGGTCGGCGCGCCGCCCGCGCATCCGGCCTTGGACGCCATGGCCACGCTCAAGGCCGAACTCGACGCCTTGCCTGCACCGAACGATGCCGCGCTGCGCCACGCCGCCGCCTGGATCCGCCAGCGCTTCGACCGCGAGAAACGCCAGCGCGCCGAGATGGGCTTCGACGACATGCTCACCCGCCTGGACGACGCGCTGCAGGGCGACAGCGGCCCGCGCCTGGCCGAGGTGATTCGCCAGCAGTTCCCGGTGGCGCTGATCGACGAATTCCAGGACACCGATCCGCTGCAGTACCGCATCTTCGACACGCTGTATCAGGTCGAGGCCAATCGCGACGACTGCGGCCTGTTTATGATCGGCGACCCCAAGCAGGCCATCTATTCGTTCCGTGGTGCCGACATCCACACCTACCTGCGCGCCCGCCGCGCCACCGCCGGGCGGCATTACAACCTGGACACCAACTTCCGCTCCAGCGAGCCCATGGTGGCGGCGGTCAACGGCTTGTTCGGGCTGGCCGAATCCCGTGAAGACGGGCAGGGCGCCTTTCTGCTGCGCGATGACCTGCCGTTCATTCCGGTCGGCGCCCAGGGCCGCAAGGAAGTCTGGACCGTCGAGGGGCATGCCCAGCCAGCCCTCAACCTCTGGCACCTGCCCAGCGACGAAGCCATCGCCAAGGGCCGCTATCTGGACGCCCTGGCCGCCAGCGCGGCAAGCGAGATCGTCCGCCTGCTGGTGCTTGGCCAACAGCAGCGCGCCGGCTTTCTCCAGGGCGATACGCTGACCGCCCTGCGACCCAGCGATATCGCCGTGTTGGTGCGTGATTTCAAGGAAGCCCAGGCGATTCGTGGCGAGTTGGCAGCCCGCGGCGTGCGCAGCGTGTACCTATCCGACAAGGATTCGGTGTACGCCACCGTGGAAGCCCATGACCTGTTGCTGTGGCTGCGCGCCTGCGCCGAGCCCGATCAGGACCGCCCGCTGCGCGCGGCGCTGGCCAGTGCGACCCTGGGCCTGAGCCTCAGCGAGCTGGAGCAGTTGAACCTCGACGAGCGCTTCTGGGAGGCGCGGGTCATGCAGTTTCGGGGTTACCGCCAGCGCTGGCAACGCCAGGGCGTACTGCCGATGCTGCGCCAGTTGTTGCAGGATTTCGGCCTGCCGCAACGGCTGATGAGCCGCCCTGACGGCGAACGGGTGTTGACCAACCTGCTGCACCTGGCCGAGTTGCTGCAGCTGGCCGCCGCCGAGCTGGACGGCGAGCTGGCGTTGATCCGCCATCTGGGCGAATCGCTGGCCGGGCGCGGCCAGGCGGCCGAGGAGCAGGTGCTGCGCCTGGAAAGCGACGATGCCCTGGTGCGCGTGGTGACCATCCACAAATCCAAGGGCCTGGAATACCCGCTGGTGTTCCTGCCCTTTATCTGTTCCTTCCGCCCGCTGGACGACAAGAAACCGGTGCAGGTGCACGACGGCGAGCGCCGCCGCTTGCTGCTCAAGCCTGATGAAGAGAGCCTGGAACAGGCCGAGCGCGAGCGCCTGGGTGAAGACCTGCGCCTGCTCTACGTGGCGCTGACCCGGGCGCGGCACGCCTGCTGGTTGGGGGTGGCGGACCTGAAGATCGGCACCGCCAAGACCTCGCGCCTGCACCAGAGCGCCCTGGGTTACCTGCTCGGCGCGGGTCAGCCCCTGGCTCAGAGTGTGCAACTGATCGATTGGCTGAGCCCGCTGGCCGATCCACCGCGCTGCGTGGCATTGCCGGCCCCCGAAGCCAGTGACCAGACGTACCGTGCCCAGGATGCCGACGTCTTCGAGCCGCAGTGGCGTACGCCGTCGCGCCGCGCCGCCGAACACTGGTGGATCGCCTCCTACAGCGCCTTGCGCATGGAGGAGGGCGAGGCCAGTTCAGTGGATCGCCACGACGACGTCTCGCCGGACAGCTCGGCCGTGCAGATCGCCAGCGACGATGAGAATCCGGCCCTGGCGCTGGAGCAGATTCCGCTTTCGGCCCAGGGCCTGCACCGCTTTCCCCGTGGGCCGAACCCCGGCACCTTTCTCCATGGCCTGCTGGAAATCGCCGCCGCCGAAGGCTTCGCGGCCATGGCGGCAGCGCCTGAGGTGCTGCGTGAGCACCTGGCGCGACGTTGCCAGCGGCGCGGCCTGCAAACCTGGATCGAGCCCCTGTGGCTGTGGCTGCAGGGCCTGCTGGTGCAGCCTATGGCGCTCGGCAGCGGAAATGCGGTAAGCCTGGCGCAACTGCACGAATACCAGGCAGAGCTGGAGTTCTGGTTCGAGGCGCGGCGGGTCGACGTGCTGCGCCTGGATGCCCTGGTGCGGCATTTCGAGATGCCTGGCGTGGCGCGCCCGGTATTGAGCCCCGATACCCTCAACGGCATGTTCAAGGGCTTTATCGACCTGGTGTTCGAGCATGAGGGGCGTTACTACGTGGTCGACTACAAGTCCAACTGGCTGGGCGCCGACGAACAGGCCTATACCCCCGAGGCCATGAGCGCCGCCGTGGCCAGCCATCGCTATGACCTGCAGTACGTGCTCTACGTGCTGGCCCTGCATCGCCACCTGCGGCTACGCCTGACCGATTACGACTACGACATCCATATGGGCGGCGCGCTGTACCTGTTCCTGCGGGCGCCGGGCGCGGGCCAATACCTGGCGCGCCCGCAGCGGGCGTTGATCGAAAGGCTGGATGCGCTGTTTCTCGGCGAGCCGGTGGAGGAGCCGGCATGACGCCGATGCTGGAAAACCGCGACGCGCTGTTCGAACTGCTCGCCGCCTGGAGCGAGCGGGGCTGGCTGCGCGAGCTGGACCGTACCCTGGCGCATTTCTTCGCCGAGCTGGACCCCCAGGCGTCGCCGTTGCTGTTGCTGGCGGCGGCGCTGGCCAGCCATCAACTGGGCCAGGGCCATGTGTGCCTCGACCTGCAGACCACCCTGGCCGATCCGGATTCGGCGTTATCGCTGCCGCCGGAGGGCGAGGATGCCGAGGGCGTCAGCCTGCTGCCTTCCGAGGTGCTGGCCGGCCTGGGCGTCGACGCCTGGCTGGCGGCCTGTGCCAGCAGTGCCCTGCTGCACGATGCCGAGGATGAAGTCGCGCCGCTGGTGCTGCGCGGCAGCTGCCTGTACCTGCGCCGTTACTGGGATTACGAGCGCGGCGTTGCCGAGGATATCGGCGAGCGCCTGCAGGCCCCGGCGGATGCACCGGCCGATCTCGCTCAGCGCCTGGCGGTACTGTTCCCCGAGCCGTTGCAGCTGGGCGGTCAGCGCCTCACCGACTGGCAGAAGCTGGCCTGCGCCCTGGCGGCGCGGGGGCGCTTCACCCTGATCACCGGCGGCCCCGGCACCGGCAAGACCACCACCGTGGTGCGCCTGCTGGCGCTGCTGCAGGCTGCCGCCCTGGACCGCGGTGCACCCTTGCGCCTGAGCCTGGCCGCGCCGACCGGCAAGGCCGCTGCGCGGCTGACCGAATCCATCGGCGCCCAGGTGGCGACCCTGCCGGTCAGCGAGGCGGTGCGCGGGCAGATTCCCAATACCGTCACCACGCTGCACCGCCTGCTGGGCAGCCGGCCGGATAGCCGGCACTTCCGTCACCACGCGGCCAACCCGCTGCCACTGGACGTGCTTGTGGTCGACGAAGCGTCGATGATCGACCTGGAAATGATGGCCAACCTGCTCGACGCGCTGCCGATGCATGCGCGGCTGATCCTGCTCGGCGACAAGGATCAGCTGGCCTCGGTGGAGGCCGGCGCGGTGCTCGGTGATCTGTGCCGCGATGCCGAAGCCGGCGGCTACAGCGAGGCCACCCGTGCCTGGCTGGCGCAGCAGACCGGCGAGCATCTCGAAGGGGCCGGGCTGCGGCCGGGTGAGCAGGCGCTGTCGCAGCATATCGTCATGCTCCGCCACTCCCGGCGCTTCGCCGGGGGCTCCGGCATCGGCCGCCTGGCCCTGGCGGTGAATCGTGGTGCGGCCCTGGAGGCCCGCGAGGTGCTGGCCGCCGGCGGGACGGACCTGCATCAGTTGCGTCTGACGGGCGAGCAGGACCGTGCCTTCGAACGCCTGCTGCTCGATGGCTTGCCCGGCGGCCAAGGGCGCCCGCTGGGCTATGCCGATTACCTGGGCGTTCTGCGTGAGCAGCGGCCGGGTTTGCAGGATGGCGAGGAGCGCTGGAATGCCTGGGCAGCCGCGGTGCTGGCGGCATTCGACCAGTTCCAGTTGTTGTGTGCGGTGCGCAAGGGCCCCTGGGGCGTCGAGGCGCTCAACGGGCGCATCGCCCATGCACTGCTGCAACGCGGGCTGATCGAACAGGAGCACGGCTGGTACGAAGGCCGCCCGGTGCTGGTCACCCGCAACGACTACGGCCTGGGCCTGATGAACGGCGATATCGGCATCGCCCTGCGCTTGCCCGAGCCGGCCCTGGAGGCGGGCGGGCTGTTGCGCTCGGCGCTGCGCGTGGTGTTTCCGCGCAACGATGGCTCGGGCGAGCTGCGCTCGATCCTGCCCAGCCGCCTGGGTGCGGTGGAAACCGTGTTCGCCATGACCGTGCACAAATCCCAGGGCTCTGAGTTCGCCCACTGCGCCCTGGTGCTGCCGGATACCCTCAACCCGGTGCTGACCAAGGAGCTGGTGTACACCGGCATCACCCGCGCCCGGGATTGCTTCAGCCTGATCGAAAGCCGCGCTGGTATTTTCGAGGCGGCCATCGGGCGCCGCGTGGAACGGCGCAGCGGGCTGTGGGAGCGGTTGGTTGCCGGTGCGCCGTAGCGGCTACCTGCCTATTTGCTTGACTCATCCCGCCCTGTGGGAGCGGGCCATGCCCGCGAATCGGGCGCATGGCGCCCTCCCACAGAATAGGCGTTCGACCTCAAACTGCAGACCGTAGGGTGGACAACGCTCTTTTTGTCCACCGTTGCGATTGAACGGTGGAGGGGTAAAGCGTTTTCCACCCTGCGGTTCATGCTCCACGAGTCGTCTCTAGCCAATCACCCTGCGCAGGCGCAGCCCGGCGATCAGGCCGATGAAACAGAACACCGCGAACAGCCAGCCAGAGGCGGCGCCGGCCATGATGCCGGAGAGCAGGGTACCGACGGTGCAGCCCAGGGCGAGCATGCCGCCTAGGCCGAGCAGTATGCCGCCGATGAAGTTGCGTAGCGCTTCCCGTATCCCTGGCCAGCGCGGCGCGCAATCGCCAGCGAGCAGGGCGCACGCCCAGGCGGCGAAGACCAGGCCGATGATGAACAGGCCGTTGTTCGACAGCAGGGTCTCCTTAACCGCGGTGGCGCAACCGGAAAAACCGTCCAGACCTTCCAGGCGCTCGGGCAGCCAGCCCAGGCCGTTGGCAGCGGTGCGCGACAGGCTGCCGAGCTCGGCGGTTACCCCCAGCGGGCCGACGCGCAGATAGGCCGCCAGGGCCAGCGTGCCGATCAGGATGCCACCAATCCAGGTCGGCCAGCGTGCGCCTAATAACAACTGGCGCAGGCTGCTGCCCGGTTGTCCGGGCTCTTCACCCTTGCGGTAGCGCAGCAGCAGATGCGCCAGGCCGCCAAGCAGCGCCAATTGCAGCAGCAACGAGCCGCCATAGTCGAGCCTGGCCGGCAGCCAGATCACCGGTGCCTCCTGGATACTCGCCAGGTACAGGGTGTTCCAGCTCAGGAACCCCAGAAAGAAGCCAAACAGTGCGCCGAACAGGGCGAGTACCGAGGCCAGTGCACCTTCGCCCAGGCGATACAGGTGGGCACTGATGCACGAGCCGGAAATCGCCATGCCCAGGCCAAACAGGCTGGCGCCCAGCGCCAGCACCCAGCTCAGTGGGCCGATATGGGCGTCTGGCGGCAGGCGGCCGTTGGCCGGATCCGGTAGAAAAGCGCCAAAGGCCGCGTGATACCCCAGGGTGCCGACCGCCAGCGCGGCGAGAATGCCGAGCAGCCCGCGCGGGTCCCGGCGTTCGATGAAGTCACGGCTGACGCAGAAGAAACAGAAGCGCGAACGCTGTAGCAGCACGCCAAACAAGCCGCCCGCCAGCAGGGAAAAGCTCAGGGCGCGCCCTTCGTTGCTCGGCGTAGCCAGCAACCAGGCGGCTACGGCCAGAGCGACCAGAATCAGGGTAGCGCTGCCGGTACGCAAGGTAAGCATGCAAGGTTGCTCCATTGACGGTTGTCCGCTGAGAACCTGTTCAAAGTCTGCTGCGCGTCGGCACTGCGGCGTTAAAAACAGGCTCGGACTGCTCATTTACAGCTCGTAAACTCCGCGTCCTCGCCTGTTTTTGTGGGGCCGCCTAGGCCTTGCATTGCTCTAGCTCGCAAGACTTTGAACAGGCTCTGAGGGAGTGGGGCGAATGTCGAGTCGGGCAACTCCCGGAGCAGGGCGCCCATAAACAAAGGGGCGGGCGCCATGCCTGGCGCGTCCGCCCCGTTAAAGGGTGTCTCCCGTGGGTTACTTGCCACCCCAGACTGTGCCGGCGACGTTGACCACGGGAACCCCAACGGCATTGCCGTATTCGGTCCAGGAGCCGTCGTAATTGCGCACCTCGTAACCAAGAATCTTCTTCAGGGCGAACCAGGTGTGGCTGGAGCGCTCGCCGATCCGGCAGTAGGTGATGATCGGTTTGCTGCCGTCGATGCCCACGGCGGCGTAGACCTTCTTCAACTCCTCGGCAGACTTGAAGGTGCCATCGGCGGCGACAGCCTGGCCCCATGGAACGTTGACGGCGCCGGGTACGTGACCGGCGCGCACGGCCAGCTCCTGGACGCCCTGGGGCGCGAAGACCTTGCCGTTGTATTCATCGGCGGAACGGATATCCACCAACTGGTCATCGCTGCGTTTCTCGGCAGCGGCGAGCACGTCCGGCAGGAAGGCGCGCAGCTCCTTGTTGGCAGCCTTGAGGGTGACGTTGCCGTTGCCCGGGCTGCTGGCGCGGTTGCTCAGGGCACGGTTCTCCGCTTCCCACTTGCCCCGTCCGCCGTCGAGCAGCTTGACGTTCTCCACACCGTAGACATCGAACACCCAGGCGCCCCAGGCGGCGAACCAGTTGTTGTTGTCGCCGTAGAGGATGGTAGTGGTGTCGTCCGACACGCCGGATTTGCGCAGCAGGTCCTGCAGGGCTGGCTGGCTGGCGATATCGCGCTTGACCGGGTCGACCAGGTCGCTGTGCCAGGCCAGGTTGACCGCGCCGGGAATATGACCGCGCTCATAGAGACCCGGTACTACGCTGACTTCGATGATGCGCACCTTGGGGTTGTCGAGATTCTGCTCCAGCCAGTCGGTGGTGACCAGGAATTCGCTCGCCGCCCAGGCGGGCGCGGACAACAGGCTGGCGACGGCGATCACGCCGGCGCTGAACAGGGAACGAATGTGCATGTGAGGCTCCTTTTCATCTGATGCAATTGGCGTCGTGAGGATCTTTCAGTGGTTGTCTTGTGCTGGCTGCAGGGGCTTGAAGGCTGGTGAAGTGGGTTTTTGTCGGCGAGCTTCGACTCGGCGGCGAATACCGATCAGCTCACCGGGCAATCGAAGAGGCCGGCTGCTGTCTGCGGGGCACAGGTTCCGGCAGGCCGCGGCCGCACGGAAGACGGGAAGCGGGTAGGGATGCGCAGGGGAATGGGTGACATACAAGAAAGCCTCATCAGGGCGTGCCAGCCTGGGATGAGGCGGGTCACGGGACAATGGTCTGGGGTCAGCAGGGTGTCCGGTGATCCGGTAGAGGCAAGCTAGATGATCTAAAAAAAGCCAAGCCAATAATTTAACGGCATTAGCTTAGATGCATCTGCCGATGATCGGGGGCATCGGCCCTGACAAAGCCCTGAAAGCCTTGCGCTGGCTCAATGCCGGTATCAGGCAGGCCCCGTTGTCCGGCATCTTCAGCAGTTGTAAGAAAGCGTTTCAGGGTATCTCGATGCCGGCCTGGTCGAGCATTTCGACCAGGCGAATCAGCGGCAGGCCGATCAGGCTGTTGACGTCACTGCCTTCGGTACTGCGAAACAGGCTGATGCCCAGGCCTTCGGCCTTGAAGCTGCCGGCGCAGTCGTAGGGCTCCTCGGCATTCAGGTAGCGGGCGATCTGTTCGCTGCTCAAGGTGCGAAAATGCACCGTATAAGGCACGCAATCGACCTGGCAGGCGCCGCTGCTGCTGTCGAGCAGCGCCAGGCCGGTCAGGAAGGTCACGCTCTTGCCGCTGGCGGCGCTGAGCTGGGCGTGGGCGCGTTCGAAGCCGTGGGGCTTGCCGAGCACCTGGCCGTCGAGCACGGCCACCTGGTCGGAACCGATGATCAGGTGGGTGGGGAATCGCTCGGCCAATGCTGCGGCCTTTTCCCGGGCCAGGCGGCGCACCAGATCCTCGGCTGGCTCGCCAGCCTGGCGCGACTCGTCGATACTCGGCGCGGCCCATTCGAAGGGCTGGCGCAGGCGGCTCAGCAGCTCGCGGCGGTAGGGGGAACTGGAGGCGAGAATCAGGGGCGGCATGGGCATTGACCTCGTGCGGAACGGAGCGCCGATTCTAGTCGTCGGCCAAGGTGCTGGACAGGCGGAATTTCCTTTGACAGCGCACGGTTGCATCCATAGAATGCGGCGCCTATGTCAAATGGCCCGATTCCACCTCACGTTGATCCACGCAAACTCGCTGACCGCGGCGCCACCCTCCAGGGTGAATTGCCGTTAGCCGATTTGTCGAGGCTCTGCGACCCTCTCGCCGATAATGGCGGCAACGTTCGCGTGAAGCTCAGCTTCGAGCGTGACGAGCGCCATGCTGTGGTCATCCACAGCCAGCTTGAGGTCGAAGTCAAGATGGTTTGCCAGCGGTGTCTGGATCAGGTCACCTTACCGATCCTCAGCGAGTGTGATTACGCTGTGGTGAAGGAAGGCGCGAATACCCAGTCCGTGCCGCAAGGCTATGACGTACTGGAAATGGGTGAAGATCCTCTGGATCTGTTGGCCTTGGTCGAGGATGAGCTGTTGCTCGCCTTGCCCATCGTGCCGATGCATGACCCGAAAGATTGCCAGCAGCCGGCGGGCCTCGATGAGCCCGAGCCGAGCGAGGACGAGGTGACGCGGTCCAACCCGTTCAGTGTATTGGCACAGTTAAAGCGTGACCCAAACGTTTAGGAGTTAACTAGTATGGCTGTTCAGCAGAACAAAAAATCCCGTTCCGCCCGTGACATGCGTCGTTCGCATGACGCGCTCGAGGGTAACGCTCTGTCCGTTGAGAAGAGCACCGGTGAAGTTCACCTGCGTCACCACGTATCGCCGGAAGGCGTTTACCGTGGTCGCAAAGTGATCGACAAGGGCGCTGACGAGTAAATCTTGTCCGCTCCGATCATCGCGATTGATGCAATGGGTGGGGACTTCGGTCCCCACTGCATTGTTCCAGCCAGCGTCGCCTGTCTGGCCGAATTCCCCTCGCTGCACCTGGTCCTCGTCGGCCAAGCCCCCCTGATCGAAGAACTGCTCGCTGGTATCCCCGGCGTCGATCGCGCACGCCTGCGCGTCGAGCACGCGGCGCAAAGCATCGAGATGGGCGAGCGCCCCGGGCAGGCCCTGCGCGGCAAGCCGGATTCCTCGATGCGCGTGGCGCTGGAGGCGGTGCGCGACGGGCGGGCCCATGCCTGCGTGAGTGCGGGTAATACCGGTGCGCTGATGGCGTTGTCGCGGCACGTGCTGAAAACCCTGCCGGGTATCGATCGGCCGGCGATGATCGCCGCCATTCCCAGCCGCAACGGCGTGTGCCTGTTGCTGGACCTGGGCGCCAACGTCGATTGCACGGCCGAGCAGCTGTGCCAGTTCGCGATCATGGGCGCGGTGGCCGCCGAGGTACAGGGTGCCCAGGCGCCGCGTGTCGGTTTGCTCAACGTGGGCAGCGAAGAGACCAAGGGTAACCAGCAGGTCAAGCAGGCCGCGGCGCTGCTCGAGGGCGTCGACGGCCTCAACTACGTCGGTTTCGTCGAAGGCGATGGCCTGTATGGCGGCGAGGCCGATGTGCTGGTGTGCGACGGTTTCGTCGGCAATGCCCTGCTCAAGTCCAGTGAAGGGCTGGTGACCATGATCGTGTCACGGCTCGAGGCGCTGTTTCGCAGCACTTTGTTGGGGCGTGTCGCCGGCCTTCTGGCTTTGCCGCTGCTGCGCCGTTTGCGGGGCGAACTGGCGCCGGCGCGTCACAATGGCGCCAGTTTTCTCGGCTTGCAGGGCATCGTGGTGAAGAGCCACGGCAGTGCCGGGCCGGATGGTATAAAGAGCGCCATTCGCCGGGCGATGACTGATGTGCAGGAGAATTTGCCGGCGCGACTGGGTGGTCGAATCGAGCACTTGATCCGTAATATGTGACCGCTCGGGATGGCCAGCCATCCAAGGTGTCAGTTTTCCAGCGCTCGCGAGTGGCGGGCGTAAATTTTTCGACGAGAAGATCACTAAGGGAACCGTTCCATGTCTGCATCCCTCGCATTCGTCTTTCCCGGTCAGGGCTCGCAAGCGCTGACCATGTTGGCCGGACACGGCGCCGAGCACGCGCTGGTCCTCGATACCTTCGGCGAAGCTTCTAGTGCCCTGGGTTATGACCTGTGGGCATTGACCCAGCAGGGCCCGGAAGAGCAGCTCAACCAGACCGACAAGACCCAGCCCGCGATCCTCGCCGCCTCCATCGCCCTGTGGCGCCTGTGGCTGGCCGAAGGTGGCGCGCGCCCGGCATTCGTCGCCGGTCACAGCCTGGGTGAATACAGCGCGCTGGTCGCCGCGGGCGCCGTCGGCTTTGCCGAAGCGGTCAAGCTGGTCGAGCTGCGTGGCCAGCTGATGCAGCAGGCCGTACCGGCCGGGCAGGGCGGCATGGCGGCGATCATCGGCCTGGAAGATGCCGACGTGCAGGCAGCCTGCGCCGAAGCGGCCCAGGGCGATGTGGTCAGCGCGGTGAACTACAACGCACCGGGGCAGGTGGTCATCGCCGGCTCCGCGGCCGCTGTCGCTCGTGCCGTCGAGGCCTGCAAGGCCCGTGGCGCCAAGCGTGCGCTGCCACTGCCGGTCAGTGTGCCGTCGCACTGCGAGCTGATGCGCCCGGCTGCCGAGCGCTTTGCCGAGGCGGTCAACGCCAGCGCCTGGCAGGCGCCGCAGATTCCGCTGGTACAGAACGTCAGCGCGGCCGTGGTGGCGGACCTGGATACCCTCAAGCGCGACCTGCTGGCTCAGCTGTACAGCCCGGTGCGTTGGGTCGAGTCCATCGTTCGCCTCGGCGAGCAGGGCGTTACCGATCTGGTCGAATGTGGCCCGGGCAAAGTGCTCTCGGGCCTCAACAAGCGGTGTGTCAAGGGCGTCAACACCCATAACCTCGACACCCCCGAAAGCTTTGCCGCTGCGCGTGCCGCACTGGCCGCCGTACAGTCCTGAACAAGGGAGAATGCTATGAGTCTGCAAGGTAAGGTTGCACTGGTCACCGGTGCCAGCCGTGGTATTGGCCAGGCCATCGCCCTGGAGTTGGGCCGCCAGGGCGCCGTGGTGATCGGTACCGCCACGTCCGAGGCGGGTGCCGAGCGCATCGCCGCGACCCTCAAGGAAAACGGCATTGAAGGCACCGGCCTGATGCTCAACGTCAGCAACGACGAATCCGTTGCGGCGACCCTGGAGAAGATCCAGAAGGATTTCGGCCAGGTGCTGGTGTTGGTCAACAACGCCGGTATCACCCGCGACAACCTGATGCTGCGCATGAAGGACGACGAGTGGTACGACGTGATCGATACCAACCTCAACAGCCTGTATCGCCTGTCGAAGGCCGTGCTGCGCGGCATGACCAAGGCCCGTTTCGGGCGTATCATCAACATCGGTTCGGTGGTGGGTGCCATGGGCAACGCCGGGCAGGTGAACTATGCAGCCGCCAAGGCCGGCCTGGAAGGTTTTGGCCGGGCGCTGGCCCGTGAAGTGGGCTCGCGCTCGATCACGGTGAACGCCGTGGCACCGGGTTTCATCGATACCGACATGACCCGTGAATTGCCCGAAGCGCAACGTGAGGCGCTGCTGACACAGATTCCGCTGGGCCGTCTGGGGCAGGCGCAGGAAATCGCCAACGTGGTTTCTTTCCTTGCTTCCGATGGTGCAGCTTACGTCACAGGGGCTACTATCCCTGTGAACGGCGGGATGTACATGAGCTGAATAAAGGCGCGTCGTCGGCGATCGTCGACGATTCGATGCGAACCTGGTGGTAAAGCAGTCAGTTTGCAGATCGAATCGTTGGCGTATTTCCGTGGGCGCCACCGGCTTTCAGCTTGAAAAGCTGAAAACCCTTTCTATACACTTGCCGGCACAACCAGCTGGCTGGATTTGTCCAATAGGAGTGATAACACGTGAGCACCATCGAAGAACGCGTCAAGAAAATCGTTGCCGAGCAACTGGGCGTGAAGGAAGAAGAAGTAACCAACAGCGCTTCCTTCGTTGAAGACCTGGGTGCCGACTCGCTTGACACCGTTGAGCTGGTGATGGCTCTCGAGGAAGAATTCGAGACCGAGATCCCGGACGAACAAGCCGAGAAGATCACCACTGTTCAGGAAGCCATCGACTACGTTACTGCTCACGCTCAGTAAGCAGTTCGTCGCTTCCCGAATCGGAAAAGCCGCACGTCTGCAAAGGCGTGCGGCTTTTCTTTGAAGGCTCGCTGTAAAAAGTTTGCAAGAGCGCCCTTGGGCGTCTTCCCGCTCGGGTACCGACTACCCTGAGCCAATCGCCGGATGATCGACGGCCTGGGCAACGGTTTGCCAGGTGCATCGCGGCGTCGAAAAACCTGATAAGAGGAGATTGCTGTGTCGCGTAGACGCGTCGTGGTTACCGGTATGGGCATGTTGTCGCCGCTGGGTAACGATGTGCCGAGCAGCTGGCAGGGCATTCTGGCCGGCCGCAGTGGTATCGGCCTGATCGAACACATGGATCTTTCCGCTTTTTCGACCCGCATCGGCGGCTCGGTGAAGAATTTCGATGTCGAGCCCTATCTGTCGCCCAAAGAGGCGCGCAAGCTCGACCTGTTCATCCAGTACGGCCTGGCCGCCTGCTTCCAGGCCGCCCGCGATTCCGGCCTGGAAGTCACGGACGCCAACCGTGACCGTATCGGTGTGGCCATGGGCTCCGGCATCGGCGGCCTGACCAACATCGAGAACAACTGCAAATCGCTGCACGAGCAGGGGCCACGGCGCATTTCGCCGTTCTTCGTGCCAGGCTCGATCATCAACATGATTTCCGGTTTCCTGTCGATCCACCTGGGTCTGCAGGGCCCCAACTACGCCATTTCCACGGCGTGCACCACCGGCACCCACTGCATCGGCATGGCCGCGCGCAACATCGCCTATGGCGAGGCGGACGTGATGATCGCCGGTGGCGCCGAAATGGCCGCCTGTGGCCTTGGGCTGGGCGGCTTCGGCGCAGCGCGGGCGATGTCCACCCGCAACGACGAGCCGACCAAGGCAAGCCGTCCGTGGGACAAGGACCGTGACGGCTTCGTGCTCTCCGACGGCGCCGGCGCTCTGGTGCTCGAAGAGCTCGAGCATGCCAAGGCCCGCGGCGCGACCATTTATGCCGAGCTGATCGGCTTCGGTATGAGCGGCGACGCCTTCCACATGACCTCGCCACCCGAAGATGGCGCCGGTGCCGCGCGCTGCATGGCCAACGCCCTGCGCGATGCCGGTATCGAACCGTCCGCGGTGCAGTACATCAACGCCCACGGCACCTCGACCTCGGCGGGCGACAAGGCGGAAGTGGCAGCGATCAAGACCGTGTTCGGCGAGCACGCACACAAGCTGGCGGTCAGTTCGACCAAGTCCATGACCGGCCACCTGCTGGGCGCCGCCGGTGCGGTGGAGGCGATCTTCAGCGTGCTGGCGCTGCGTGACCAGATCGCGCCGCCGACCATCAACCTGGACCAGCCGGACGAAGGCTGCGACCTGGACTTCGTGCCTCATGAAGCGCGCAAGATGCCGATGGACGTGGTGCTGTCCAACTCCTTCGGGTTCGGTGGCACCAACGGCTCCCTGGTATTCCGTCGGTACGCCGACTGATGCCGCACTGGGTCGACGGTCAGCCAGCGGCGTCGCTGCCGCTGGTGGACCGCGGCCTGGCCTACGGTGACGGCCTGTTCGAAACCATGGCCGTGCGCGGTGGCCGTCCGGTGCTGCTGGAGCGGCATCTGGCGCGGGTCACGGCCGGTTGCGAACGCTTGCATATCAGGCTGGATGCCGATCGGCTGCGCAGCGAGCTGGCGGCCTTCTGTGCCGAGCTGGGGCAGGGCGTCGCCAAGTTGATCGTCACCCGGGGTGATGGCCAGCGCGGCTATGCGCCGTCGACGGGTTCGCCGCGGCATGTCCTGCAGTCCGCCGCCATGCCGGCCTATCCCGGGCAGCACGCCGAGCAGGGCGTGTGCCTGTATCCCTGCACCACACGCCTGGCCGAGCAGCCGCTGCTTGCCGGTCTCAAGCACCTCAATCGCCTGGAGCAGGTACTGGCACGCGCCGAGTGGCAGGATGCCGGGCACGCCGAAGGATTGATGCGCGATGTGTCAGGGCGGGTGATCGAAGGGGTGTTCAGCAACCTGTTTCTGGTCACGGGCGGCGTGCTGGTCACGCCTGACCTGCAGCGTTGCGGGGTGGCTGGGGTGATGCGTGCCGAGCTGCTCGAACAGGCACAGGCGCTGGGCATCGCCTGCCAGGTCCGCGACATCGAACTGGACGAACTGCTGGGCGCCGATGAAGTCTTTCTCTGCAACAGCCTGTACGGCGTGTGGCCAGTGCGGCAGCTGCAAGCGCGTCACTGGCCGGTGGGCCCGCTCACCCGTAAACTGCAGGCCCTTGCCCGTCATCTACTGGACCGCTGATTCGTGATTCGCAAACTACTGTTGATGCTCGAAATCGTCGTGGTGCTGGCCGGCCTGACCCTCGGCCTGGTCGCCTGGCAGCAGCATCGCGCACTGGAGCAGCCGCTGACCCTTGGCGAAGAGCGCCTGATCGAAGTGCCGGCCGGGGCTACGCCCGGTGGCGTGCTCAATCGCCTGGAGGCCGACGGCGTGATCGACGGCGCCTTCTGGCTGCGCCTGTACTGGCGCTTCAACCTGCAGGGCCAGCCGCTGCATAGCGGCGAGTACCGCCTGACCCCCGACCTGCGGGTGCGCGACATGCTCGACCTGTGGCGCCGTGGCGAGGTGGTGCAGTACAGCCTGACGCTGGTGGAGGGCTGGACCTTCCGCCAGGTACGCGCCGCCCTGGCACGCCAGGACAAGCTGCAATTGACCCTGAGCGATCTGAGCGACGCCGAGATCATGGCCAGGCTTGGCCAGCCTGATCAGAACCCCGAAGGGCGCTTCTTCCCCGATACCTACCGCTACGTGCGCGGCATGAGCGACCTGGACCTGCTCAAGCAGGCCCACAAGCGCCTGCAGGTGGTGCTCGACGAGGAGTGGCAGAAACGTGCCGACGGGCTGCCCTACAAGGACGCCTACGAGGCGCTGATCATGGCCTCGATGATCGAGAAGGAAACCGGGGTGCCCGAGGAGCGTGGCGAGATCGCCGGGGTGTTCGTGCGGCGCCTGGCCATCGGCATGCGCCTGCAGACCGACCCGACGGTGATCTTCGGCCTCGGCGAGCGCTATCAGGGGCGCATTACCCGTGCTCACCTGCGCGAACCCACGCCTTACAACACCTACACCATCGATGGCATGCCACCGACGCCGATCGCCCTGGTCGGCCGTGAGGCGATCCATGCGGCCCTGCACCCGGTCGATGGCAAGACCCTGTATTTCGTGGCGCGTGGCGACGGCAGCCACGTGTTCTCGGAAACCCTCGAAGAGCACAATCGCGCCGTGCGCGAGTATCAGTTGAAGCGCCGCGCGGACTACCGGTCCAGCCCCGCGCCGATTCCCCAGACCAGCGAAAAGGACACCCCGTGAGCGGCTTGTTTATCACCCTGGAAGGCCCCGAGGGCGCCGGCAAGAGCACCAATCGCGAGTACCTGGCAGCGCGTTTGCGCGAGCAAGGGATCGACGTGCTGCTGACCCGCGAGCCGGGTGGCACGCCGCTGGCCGAGCGGGTGCGCGAACTGCTGCTGGCGCCCAGTGATGAAACCATGGCCAGCGATACCGAGCTGCTGCTGGTGTTCGCCGCCCGTGCCCAGCACCTGGCCCAGGTCATAGTGCCCGCCCTGCAGCGCGGCGCGGTGGTGCTCTGCGATCGTTTCACCGATGCCACTTATGCCTACCAGGGTGGTGGCCGCGGCCTGGATGTGCAGCGCATCGCCCAGCTGGAGGATTTCGTCCAGGGTGCGCTGCGCCCGGACCTGACCCTGGTGTTCGATCTGCCGGTGGCGGTGGGCCTGTCCCGCGCCGCCGCGCGCGGTCGCCTGGATCGCTTCGAGCAGGAAGGCCGCGCCTTCTTCGAAGCGGTACGTGCCACCTACCTGCAGCGTGCCCAGGCGGCGCCTGCGCGTTACCGCATTGTCGATGCGTCGCAGTCCCTGGATGCCGTGCAGCGGGACCTGGATGCGTTGCTGCCGCAGCTGCTGGAGTTGCAGCGTGGCTGACGTCTACCCCTGGCAGGCGGCGCTCTGGCAGCAACTGGCCGGGCGCACCCAGCATGCCCACGCCTATCTGCTGCATGGCCCGGCCGGTATCGGCAAGCGCGCCCTGGCCGAGCGCCTGATGGCCTTGCTGCTGTGCAAGTCGCCGGTGGATCTGCAACCGTGCGGGCAATGCAAGTCGTGCCACCTGCTGGCCGCTGGCAGCCACCCGGACAACTACGTGCTCGAGCCGGAGGAGGCCGACAAGCCGATCAAGGTCGACCAGGTGCGTGCGCTGGTCAACTTCGTGGTGCAGACCGCGCAACTGGGCGGGCGCAAGGTGGTGCTGCTCGAACCCACCGAGGCGATGAACCTCAATGCTGCCAACGCGCTGCTGAAAAGCCTCGAAGAGCCGTCCGGCGATACCGTGCTGCTGTTGATCAGCCACCAGCCGAGCCGCCTGCTGCCGACCATCAAGAGCCGCTGCGTGCAGCAGGCCTGCCCGTTGCCCAGCGAGGCGATGAGCCTGCACTGGTTGAGCGAAACCCTGCCCGGTAGCAGCGAACAGGACATCCGCGAGCTGCTGTACCTGGCGGCGGGCTCTCCGCTGGCCGCTGCCAGGCTGCAGGAGCAGGGCGTACGCGAGCAGCGCGCCCTGGTGGTCGACGGCGTCAAGAAGCTGCACAAGCAGCAGGCCTCGGCCAGCCAGTTGGCCGAAGCCTGGAAGGACGTGCCACTGCCGCTGTTGTTCGACTGGTTCTGCGACTGGGCCCACCTGACCCTGCGTTATCAGCTGGCCCAGGACGAGCAGGGCCTTGGCCCGGCGGACATGGCCAAGGTGGTGCAGTACCTGGCGCAGAAGTCTTCCCAGGCCAAGGTGCTGGCCATCCAGGAGTGGCTGCTGCAGCAGCGCCAGAAAGTGTTGGGCAAAGCCAACCTCAACCGTGTGCTGCTTCTCGAAGCCTTGCTGGTGCAGTGGGCAAGCCTGCCTGGACCGGGCTAGAATCGGGCTCACGTCATGACTTCAGGAATCACGCATGAACTTGCCACCTAATCTGGGACCCCGTAACGGCATCCTGTCCCTGACCATCAAGGACAAGTCCGTGCTGTATGCCGCCTACATGCCCTTCATCAAGAATGGCGGCCTGTTCATTCCCACCAACAAGAGCTACAAGCTCGGTGATGAAGTGTTCATGCTGCTCAACCTGATGGACGAGCCGGAAAAGATCCCGGTGGCTGGCAAAGTGGTGTGGATCACCCCGAAAGGCGCCCAGGGCAACCGCGCCGCTGGCGTAGGCGTGCAGTTCAACGAAGGCGACAACACCGCTCGCAACAAGATCGAGACCTACCTGGCCGGCGCCCTCAAGTCCGATCGCCCCACCCATACGATGTAATAGCGGCCCATTCGCGCAGCTCTGGCGGGCCTGTTTGCCTGCCGCGCCCCCTGCGCATCCCGCCTGCCGCTCAAGGTTCTGATTTATGCTCATCGATTCCCACTGCCACCTCGATCGTCTCGACCTGGCCGCCCATGGCGGTTCTCTGGACGACGCGCTGGCGGCCGCCCGTGCCCGTGGCGTCGGCCACTTCCTGTGCATCGGCGTGAGCGCCGACAATGCCGCTGCCGTGCGTGAACTGGCGGGGCGCTACGCCGATGTCGACTGCTCCGTCGGCATCCACCCGCTGGATCTCGAGCCCGGCAGCGCGCCGGCGCTCGACTGGCTGCTCGCTGAACTCGACCATCCCGGTGTGGTGGCCATCGGCGAGACCGGTCTGGACTATCACTACGAGCCCGAAGCGGCCGAGCTGCAGCAGGAGGCGTTTCGCCTGCACCTGCAGGCCGCGCAGATCACCGGCAAGCCGGTAATCGTGCATACCCGCGAAGCGCGTGCCGATACCCTGAGTCTGCTGCGCGAAGCCGCGCTGCCCCAGGGCGGCGTGCTGCACTGCTTCACCGAGGACTGGGAAATGGCCAGGGCGGCGCTGGACATCGGTTTCTACATTTCGCTGTCCGGCATCGTCACCTTCCGCAACGCCGAGGCGCTGCGCGAGGTCGCCCGCCAGGTGCCGGCCGACCGCCTGCTGGTGGAGACCGATTCGCCGTACCTGGCGCCGGTGCCGCACCGTGGCAAGCCGAACCTGCCGGCGTACGTGCGTGACGTCGCCGAGTACCTGGCAACCCTGCGTGGCGTCAGCTACGAAACCCTGGCGCAGCAGACCGGGGACAACTTCAGGCGGTTGTTCCCGCTGGCACGAGTCGCTCCTGGCGCCTGAGGCAGCCAGGAAAACCGCGAGCGGCTCTGCCGTCGTTTGCGCCGATGCAAGGCCGGCCGCCAGAGAGTGGGCAAAAGAGGTTCTCCGCATTTTCGCGGGGAGGATAGGCTTGACGCCGGACTGGCAAGTCTGTGTGCGTATCACTTACTGGCATCACACTATCCATTACCGCGTTTACTGAGCCTCTTTGTTGCGCCCCCTACGGGCGCCACACCTTTCTTGCTTGCCCAAGAAAGGTGTGCCAAAGAAGGGCACCCCGACATCCGGGTTTCGCTGCGCGAAACTTCCCTCGCTCCGGCGCCGCTCCGGGGGCCGGCTTACATGGGCCATCCCTGGCCCATTAAGCCTCTCGCCGCATCCATGCGGCTCGCTCCCCTACGCAACACCTCCACTCGGCCTCCTGACGGGGACCATGTCGCGAGCCTGTGATATCTGCGCAAGATCAAATTCGGTAGCGTTTGGCTTTTGCTCTTGAAGCCCGATCTCACAGACGACGCCTAAATCCCCTTCAGGAGGCCGAGTGGAATCGCCACGTAAGGGGTTGAGCGACATGGATGTCGCGAGAGCTGCGATGGGCCAGGGATGGCCCTTCGCAGCGTGCCCCTGGAGTGGTGATGGAGCGAGGGAACCGCGGCGCAGCCGGGGCCGGATGGTGGGGTGCCCTTCTCTTTGGTTACTTTCTCTTGGGCAAGCAAGAGAAAGTGACTCGCCCGTAAGGGGCGAAACCCATCCGGCCAGGCGGCGCGCTAATGGAAGGTGCCGAGTTATCGACAGCTCACACAAACTTGCCAGTCCGGTAGCAACCCTAACTTTCCCAAACTATGCGAAGAGCCAAAAAAACCCGGCTTCGGGACGGAATCCGGGTCAAGACCATTAGGAGTCGAACGAAGTGCGCGGTCCTCGGCACTTCGGCCGCTGCGACACTTGGGGGAATATGCCGCACCGGTACGATTGAGTATTGGTCATCCGCGGCCATCGTCCATGGCGTCTTTAAACGGATTTGGAATACTCCTGCCGACTCTGAGTGCCTATTCGCTGAGGATCGCCCGCAGGCGCTGCAGACTCTGTTCGATCACCCGTGCTTCGGTATAGAAATGCGGTGACAGGCGAATGCCGCCGCCGCGCTGGGCGCAGATGATCTGTTCGCCCTTGAGGCGTTCGTGCAATTGGCGATTGTCCCAGGCGTCTGCGGTGAAGGTGACGATGCCGGCGCGCCGGTCAGGTGCCTGGGCGCTGAGCAGGCGCACGCCCGGCATTTCGTTCAGGCCATCGAGCAGCCACTGCACGCGCTCGTGCAGCGCCCGTTCGACCTGCGTCATGCCCACTTCCTCGAGCAGCGACAGGCTGGCCTCCAGGGCCATGGCACCGAGCATGTTGGGGCTGCCGCACTCGAAGCGGCGGGCGCTGCGGGCCGGCGCCCAGTCGTCGCGGTCATAGTCGCCGGCGTTTTCCAGCATGTGCCAGCCGTATTCGTGCAGGGCCAGCCGCTCACGCAGATCCTGGCGGCAATAGAACACGCCCAGGCCTTCCGGGCCGAGCATCCACTTGTGGCCGTCGGCCATGGCGAAGGCGCAGCGGCTGCGCTGCACGTCCATGGCCAGGGCGCCCAGTTGCTGGATGGCATCGATGCACAGCAGCACGCCGCGCTGTTCACAGCCGATGCCCAGGCGCTCCAGGTCCAGGCGCAGGCCGCTGGCGTACTGCACGGCGCTGATGGCCATCAGGCGGGTGCGCGGTGTGCAGGCGGCGAGCAGGGCGCCTTCGGCATCGCCACCCTGCAGATCGACCTGCACCACTTCCACGCCCCGTGGGCGCAGCGCTTCCCAGACGATGCGGTTGGAGGGGAATTCTTCGCTGCTGATGATGACCTGGTCGCCGTCGTGCCAGTCCAGGCCGAAGGCCACGAACGACAGGGCTTCGGAGGTGTTCTTGACCAGTGCGATATCGGCGCGCGAGGCCGCGTTGAGCAAGCGCGCCAGGCGCTCGCGCAGGGTGCGTTCGGTAACCAGCCATTGCGAATAGTCGCGGGCGCCGGTAGCGATATTCTCCCGGGCAAAACGCTCCACGGCCCGCGCACTACGCGCCGGCCAGGGGGCGACCGCAGCATGATTCAGGTAGTACAGATCGGCCGGCTGGGGAAACTCGTCGATGATGGCATTCATGTCGCGTGATCCGTGCAATTTGGCGTTAGTTGGGCATAATAGCGGACTTGAATTCCGACCTTGTCATTTCCCTATGCAGAAAGAACCCCGCAAGATCCGTGAGTTTCGCCGCCGCGAGCAGGAGATTCTCGATATCGCTCTGAAACTCTTCCTCGAGCAGGGTGAGGACAGCGTGACCGTGGAGATGATTGCCGACGCCGTGGGCATCGGCAAGGGCACCATCTACAAGCATTTCAAATCCAAGGCGGAAATCTACCTGCGCCTGATGCTCGACTACGAGCGTGACCTGAACGAGCTGCTGCATTCGTCCGATATCGATCGCGACAAGGAAGCGCTGTCGCGCGCCTACTTCGAATTCCGCATGCGCGACCCGCAGCGCTACCGCCTGTTCGACCGCCTGGAAGAGAAGGTGGTCAAGGGCAACCAGGTGCCCGAACTGGTGGAGCAGTTGCACGCCATCCGCGCATCGAATTTCGAACGCCTGACCCAGCTGATCAAGGGGCGCATCGCCGAGGGCAAGCTCGAAGACGTGCCGCCGTACTTCCACTACTGCGCGGCCTGGGCGCTGGTGCATGGTGCCGTGGCGCTCTACCACTCGCCGTTCTGGAGCAACGTGCTCGAGGATCAGGAAGGCTTCTTCCAGTTCCTGATGGACATCGGCGTGCGCATGGGCAACAAGCGCAAGCGCGACAGCGAAACGCCTCCCGCCTGAGTTGCTGCGCGACCTGCCCCGGTCGCGCGCCTCTCCTGGCGCGAAACCTGCTTGGAGCAGTCATTCGCCGGTTTTCCGTCGCCGGTGTCGGGAGATTTCTTATGCGTAACCTGCTCGCCCTGGCCCTGCTGCTCAGCCTGACCGGCTGCATGAACGTCAGCGACATGGCCGATGGCGCCACCTACCACCTGCGCGATGCCGGCGTGCTGGACTACAGCAAGATCCGCCGCTCGGCATCCTGGCGCTTGCAGCCCGATTCGTTCATCTACATCGCCCAGGGGCCGTTCACCCCCAACGGCAAGCATGCCTATCCGCGGCCCAACGTGGTGGCCGAGGAAGCGTTTCGCGGCTTCGTCGAGTACTTCCCCATGGTTCGTCGGGCCAGAGCGCCGGTCGGCCTCGACGAGGCGCTGGGTGAGGCCCGTGCCGCCGGCGCTCATTATCTGCTCTACACCCGTTTCGCCTACGCCGATGACCGCATCGGCACCCTGGAAGAATGGGAAGACCAGGAAGAGTTCGAGCGGCTGGGCACCGACCGCAGCGTGCTGCAGCTGATGCTGATCGAAACCAACACCCGTTTTCTGGTGGACACCGCGCGCATCCGTAGCCGCGGCGGGTTCCTGACCTTTTACGACGCCCGCCCCGAAGACCTGATCCGGGCGCCGCTCGAGGATTATGCGCGTACACTGCTGGGTTTCAGCCGTTAACCGGGAGAGGTCATGAGCGAGGGCGACAAGGCCGGCGATCTGCTGGCGCAGATTCCGCCCGCAGGCAGCAAGGGCATGCCCCCGGTGCACCTGTGGAACCCCGATTTCTGTGGCGATATCGACATGCGTATCGCCCGCGACGGCTCATGGTTCTACATGGGCACGCCAATCGGCCGGCCGGCGATGGTGCGGCTGTTCTCGACCATCATTCGCCGCGATGGCGATGACTACTTTCTGGTCACGCCGGTGGAGAAGGTCGGTATCACCGTCGACGACGCCCCCTTCGTGGCGGTGTCGCTGCAGGTGAGCGGGCAGGGCGAAGCCCAGATGCTGAAGTTCGTCACCAATGTTGGCGACGAGGTGGAGGCGGGGGGCGAGCATCCGCTGCGCGTCGAGCTCGATGGGCGAACTCAGGAACCATCGCCCTATGTGCATATCCGCGCCAACCTGGAAGCGCTGATCCACCGCAACGTGTTCTATCAGTTGGTGGAGCTGGCGCAGACCCGCGAAATCGATGGCCAGCCCTGGCTGGGCGTGTGGAGTGGCGGGGTGTTCTTTCCCATCGGGCCGCTGGAGTAGCAGCAAGAAAAAGGCTCCCGAGGGAGCCTTTTTTGTACTACATATTCGGATAGTTGGGGCCACCGGTGCCTTCCGGCGCCACCCAGGTGATGTTCTGGGCCGGATCCTTGATATCGCAGGTCTTGCAGTGCACGCAGTTCTGCGCGTTGATCTGGAAGCGCTTGCCGCCATCGTCGTTGGCCACCACCTCGTACACGCCGGCCGGGCAGTAGCGCTGCGCCGGTTCGTCGTACAGCGGCAGGTTCTTGTCGATCGGGATGCTCGGGTCGCTGAGCTTCAGGTGACAAGGCTGCTCTTCTTCATGGTTGGTGTTGGAGAGGAACACCGAGCTGAGCTTGTCGAAGCTGAGTTTGCCATCCGGTTTCGGGTAGTCGATCTTCTTGCAGTCGGCAGCCAGCTTGAGGCAGGCGTAGTCCGGCTTGTTGTCGTGCAGGGTGAAGGGCGCCTTGCCGCCGAACAGATTCTGGTCGACCCAGTTGATGCCGCCGCCGATCACCGCGCCGTACTTGTGGATCGCCGCACCGAAGTTGCGGCTGCGGAACAATTCGTCGTACAGCCAGCTGGCCTTGAAGCCGTCTACGTAGCTGCGCAGTTCGTCGCCGCCCTCGCGGCCGGCGGCCAGGGCTTCGGCGATGGCCTCGGCGGCCAGCATGCCGGACTTCATGGCGGTGTGGCTGCCCTTGATCTTGGCGAAGTTGAGGGTGCCCAGGTCGCAGCCGATCAGCGCACCGCCCGGGAAGACCATCTTCGGCAGCGAATTCAGGCCGCCCTTGGCGATGGCGCGGGCGCCATAGGCGACGCGCTTGCCGCCTTCCAGGTACTGCTTGAGCACCGGGTGATGCTTGAGGCGCTGGAATTCGTCGAACGGCGACAGGTGCGGGTTGGCGTAGGACAGGTCGACGATCAGGCCGACCACCACCTGGTTGTTTTCCAGGTGATAGAGGAAGGAGCCACCGGTGTTCTCGGTGCCCATGATGTCCATCGGCCAGCCGGCGGTGTGCACCACCAGGCCCTGTTGGTGCTTGCTCGGGTCGATGTCCCAGATTTCCTTGATGCCGATGCCGTAGTGTTGGGCGTCGGCTTCGCTGTCCAGGTTGTACTTCTTGATCAGCTGCTTGCCGATATGGCCGCGGCAGCCTTCGGCGAACAGCGTGTACTTGCCACGCAGTTCCATGCCGGGGGTGTAGTAGCCTTCCTTCGGATTGCCTTCACGGTCGACACCCAGGTCGCCGGTGACGATGCCGCGCACCACGCCGTTCTCGTCGATCAGTGCCTCCTGAGCGGCGAAACCCGGGTAGATTTCCACCCCGAGGTTCTCGGCCTGCTGGGCCAGCCAGCGGCACAGGTTGGCCAGCGAGATGATATAGTTGCCTTCGTTGTGCATGGTCTTGGGCACGAAGAAGCCCGGCACCTTGACGGCGCTGTCGGCATCCTTGAGCACGTAGATGTCGTCACCCTTGACCGGGGTGTTGAGCGGGGCGCCCAGCGCTTTCCAGTCGGGAAACAGCTCGTCGAGGGCACGCGGTTCGAATACCGCGCCGGAGAGGATGTGGGCACCCACCTCGGAGCCTTTCTCGACCACGCAGACGCTGATTTCCTGGCCAGCCTCGGCGGCCTTCTGCTTCAGGCGACAAGCGGCGGACAGACCGGCAGGGCCGGCGCCGACGATGACGACGTCGAACTCCATAAATTCGCGTTCCACGGGCTATCTCCTCATCTGGGCTCTCTAATTTTCATGGCGGGCCGGCATCCTTCCCGAGGCGCGCCCGCGCAGTATATAGCGAGCCCGGATCAGGGCCAATACAAACGTTTGTTTGAATTTTCTGTAGGCCTGCTAGAATCCGGCTACAACACGAATGGCTCGCAGCCAGTCGTATTGACCGAGTTGGGTCGTACGGTCAAGATACGGGCGGTTTTGCGCTCGCCGTCTGGGCTGAAGGTCGCTCGCGTCCTGCTTGTCTGCATCACCCGCATGCTCGCTTCTGGCGACATTCCTATTCACCGGAGAGTAACGAGGAATCCATGAAGGTTCTTGTAGCTGTCAAACGAGTGGTCGATTACAACGTCAAGGTTCGCGTCAAACCGGACAACAGTGGCGTCGATCTTGCCAACGTCAAGATGTCGATGAACCCTTTCTGTGAAATCGCCGTTGAAGAAGCCGTGCGCCTGAAAGAGAAGGGTGTGGCCAGTGAGATCGTGGTGGTTTCCATCGGCCCGACCCAGGCCCAGGAGCAACTGCGTACCGCCCTGGCGCTGGGTGCCGATCGTGCCATCCTGGTCGAGTCCGCCGACGAGCTGAACTCCCTGGCCGTCGCCAAGCTGCTCAAGGCCGTGGTCGACAAGGAGCAGCCGCAGCTGGTCATTCTCGGCAAGCAGGCCATCGACAGCGACAACAACCAGACCGGCCAGATGCTCGCCGCGCTGACCGGCTACGCCCAGGGCACCTTCGCCTCCAAGGTGGAAGTCAATGGCGACAAGGCCAACGTGACCCGTGAGATCGATGGCGGTCTGCAGACCGTGGCCCTGAACCTGCCGGCCATCGTCACTACCGACCTGCGCCTGAACGAGCCGCGCTACGCCTCGCTGCCCAACATCATGAAGGCCAAGAAGAAGCCGCTGGAAACCCTGACCCCCGACGCGCTGGGCGTTTCCACCGCGTCCACCGTCAAGACCATCAAGGTCGAGGCGCCTGCGGCACGTGGCGCCGGTATCAAGGTCAAGTCGGTCGCCGAACTGGTCGAGAAACTGAAAACCGAAGCGAAGGTGATCTGATGACTATCCTGGTAATCGCTGAAAATACCAATTCCGTGTTGGCACCTGCCACCCTGAACACCGTTGCCGCTGCCCAGAAGATCGGTGGCGACATCCACGTACTGGTCGCCGGCCAGGGCGTTGGCGCCGTTGCCGAAGCCGCTGCCAAGATCGCTGGCGTGGCCAAGGTGCTGGTCGCCGACAACGCTGCGTTCGCTCATCAGCTGCCGGAAAACGTCGCGCCGCTGGTGGCCGAGCTGGGCAAGAGCTACAGCCACGTACTGGCTGCCGCTACCAGCAACGGCAAGAACATCCTGCCCCGCGTCGCCGCGCAGCTGGACGTCGACCAGATCTCCGAGATCGTTTCCGTGGAAAGCCCGGACACCTTCAAGCGGCCGATCTATGCCGGCAACGCCATCGCCACCGTGCAGTCCTCGGCTGCGGTGAAAGTGATCACCGTGCGTGCCACCGGCTTCGACGCCGTGGCGGCCGAAGGCGGCTCCGCTGCCATCGAGAACGTGTCGGCCGGTGGCGACGCCGGCAAGTCGGCATTCGTCGGTGAAGAGCTGGCCAAGTCCGACCGTCCGGAGCTGACCGCTGCCAAGATCGTCGTGTCCGGCGGCCGCGGCATGCAGAACGGTGACAACTTCAAGCACCTGTACACCCTGGCCGACAAGCTCGGCGCGGCAGTGGGTGCTTCCCGCGCTGCCGTGGACGCCGGCTTCGTGCCCAACGACATGCAGGTCGGCCAGACCGGCAAGATCGTCGCGCCGCAGCTGTACATCGCGGTCGGCATCAGTGGTGCCATCCAGCACCTGGCGGGCATGAAGGACTCCAAGGTGATCGTGGCGATCAACAAGGACGAAGAGGCGCCGATCTTCCAGGTGGCCGATTATGGCCTGGTGGCCGACCTGTTCGAAGCCGTACCGGAGCTGGAAAAGCTGGTCTGATCCGCTTTCCCCGCAACGAAAAACCCGCTCATCGAGCGGGTTTTTTATTGGCTGTCGGAAAGCGACCGTCTATTGATTTGTGGTCGCTGCCTGTCGTGCTTGAGCGGCACGCTGGCTCGCCTGGTCGATGAACTTCAGATAAGCAGCAGCGCTTTCTTCCGGGCGCTCGAGTATGGGCGCGTGGCCGCAGTCTTTTATGATCACCACGCTCGCATCCTTGAGCAGCGGTTTCATCGTCTCGATGCTCGACACATCGAGGATTCGGTCCTGGTCGCCCCACAGCAGCAGCGTCGGGGCGGTGATCCTCGGTAATTCGGGCTCCAGCGGCAGATAGCGCTGCTGCAGGTGCTCGAATATTTCTCGCTGGTGGGCGCTGTCGGCAACGGCGCGTTGTGCGAGGTACTGATGAAGACGCTCGGGCAGTTGCGGCGGTGCGACGAACAGCCAGTCGAGCAACTCGTCGAATTGCGGTGCGCTGGCCACCAGCAGCGGATTGTCGCCCTGTTCTTCGAGGCGCTGGAAAAACGCGCTGCGTCTCGGCGCACTGACCCCGGCATTGGCGATCAGCGCCAGGCTGGTCACCTGTGCGGGGTAGCGGGCCGCATACAGCGCGGCGATATGCCCGCCCATGGAGTGGCCGGCCAGGTGCAGGCGGCGGATGCCCAGGGCATCGACGAACGCCGCCAGGCGCTCGGTCTGGGTGCCGACGTCATAGCTGCCATGGGGCCGGTCGCTGGCGCCGAAGCCGGGCAGGTCGACGGCAACCACGTGATAGCGCTCGGTCAGCGCCCGGGCGAACCATAGCCAGGTGCTCTTGTCCGCGCCAAAGCCATGCACCAGCAGCACGGTCTCGGCGCCCTGGGGGCCGCCTTCGTAGTAGCTGAGCTTGAGATCGCCTGCGCTGACGCTGCGCTCGTGCAGCCCCGCGCGCCACTGTTCGACGCCCTGGTAGACCGTCAACTGCGCCGCTGGCGAGAGGTACACAAGGGTGCCGGCAGCAACGGCCAGGAGAACGAACAGGGCAGGGATCAATTTCTTCATGCGGCGTCTTATCGCTGATTATCGAGATCGTATGAGCTAGCATGTCATGAATCTCCGGCTGGTGGATGGCCGGCTGCATCGGAATCGAGAGTGTGCCAATGGGTAAGCGAGGTTTTGGCTGGGCTGGGCTATGGGTGGGCGCCGCCATGTTGCTGGCTGGCGGCGCCCAGGCCGCCGGCAAGTGCGAGCGGCTGGTGGCCACGGGCAACCCCGAGTATCCGCCCTACCTGTGGCGTGACCCGCAGAATCCGGAAAAGCTGATCGGCGCCACGGTCGATCTGCTCAAGGCGGTGGCCGAGGATCTTGGCGTCGGCATCGAGGTGATCTATGCCGGGCCCTGGTCGCGGGCCCAGGAGGAGGTGCGCACCGGGCGCGTCGACATGCTGGCCGGCGCTTTTCTAACCGTGCCGCGCCTGGAGACCATGGACTTCGTGCACCCGGCTTTTCTGTCCACGCCGAGCGTGGTGTGGGTGCGCAAGGGGCAGGAATTCCCATACGCCAGCTGGGCCGACCTGCAGGGGCGTACCGGCGACACCCTGGTCAACAACAGCTTCGGTCAGGCCTTCGATGCCTACGCCCGCGATAACCTGACCCTGGAAGGCGTTTCCAGCCTCAGCCAGGCGTTCCAGAAACTGTTGCTCGAGCGTACCGATTACGTGCTCTACGAGCGCTACCCGGGGCAGGCGCTGGCCTCGACCCTGGGCCTGCAGGACGACCTGCAGGTGCTCGACCCGCCGGTGTCCAGCGAAGGCCTGCACCTGGCGCTGTCGCACAACTCGGCGTGCAATGACGCCTGGCTGCGCGGACAGCTGGCCAAAAAAATGACAGAATTCACCGCCGCCGGCATGCCGCAAACCCTTCTGCAGCGCAACTTGCAGCGCTGGAAGGAGCAACAGCCCGCAGCGGCTGCCAGTGTTCCGAATCAGTAGGACGTACCCGTGATCTATCGATATACCGGCGCCGCTCTGGCGCTGCTGTTGCTTCAGGGCTGTGCCAGCGACCCCGCACCGACCGAGCAGATGCGTCTGACCGAACAGGTGGTCGAGCAGGCGCGTACCGTGGCCGCCGGCGACACCGTTGCCGAGTTGAGCCAGGCCGAAGAAAAACTCGCCCAGGCCCAGGCCGCCATGGCAGCGGGCGCCTACCGCACGGCGCGGGTGCAGGCCGAACAGGCCGAGCTGGATGCACGCTTGGCCGAAGCCCGGGTGCTGACGCTGCGCAGCCAGGTGCAGTTGACCGAACTCAACCGCCGTATCGGGCGTTTGCGTGATCAGCTGGGAGCCATGCCATGAGCCCGCTACGTGTTGGCGCGCTGGCGCTGATGAGCCTGGCCATGGCCGGTTGTGCCGGCCTCGGGGACGAGCACACGGCCGAGCTGGACGCGGCCCGTGCCAGCTTTCAGGCCGTGAAGGAGGATCCGCAGGTACTGCGCAGCGCGCCCAAGGACGTGATTCGCGCCGGCGAGTCCCTGGGCCGGGCCGAGCGGCTTGCGGGCTACTGGGGCAGCGCCGACGATGTCGCCCACTACGCCTACCTGAGCCAGCGCTACAGCGAGATCGCCCGCGAGCATGCCAAGCTGGCCCTGGATCAGGAGCGAGCGGCGCGCCTGGAACTGGAGCGACAGCGTCTGCAACTGGCGTTGCGCGAGGCCAAGCTGGTCAGCGTGCAGGAGCAGAACGCCTGGCTGGAAGAGCAGATCGTCAACCTGGCCACGGCGCAAACCGATCGTGGCCTGGTGATGACCCTGGGTGACGTGCTGTTCGATGCCGGCGAAGCGCGTCTCAAGGCCAGTGCCAACCGCACCGTGCTCAAGCTGGTGCAGTTTCTCCAGCTCAATGGGCGGCGTACCGTGCGCATCGAAGGCTATAGCGACAGCAGCGGCAAGCGTGAAGAGAACCTGGCGCTGTCCCGAGCCCGGGCGCAAACCGTCGCCGATGCGCTGATCGACCTGGGCATCGATGCCAAGCGTATCGAGGTGCAGGGCTTCGGCGAGAGCTTCCCGGTGGCGGAAAACGCCTCGGCCAAGGGGCGCGCGCAGAACAGGCGGGTGGAGATCCTGTTCTCCGATGAGCAGGGGCGTCTGGGCGCCACGCGCTGAGTCGGTTGTCGCGAAACCCCGCCACTGGATAACAGGGCGGGGTTTTTTATTGCCCGTGGCGTGAGTGTATCGTCCAGATATTTCAAGGCTGTACCGGTACAGAAACATTTTGATGAACTACTGTTATGGTTCAGTACCGGGAAGAAACGGCCATGACCAATCTGTTGCTTTATCAGCGTATCGCTCAACAGCTGGCGGATGACATCCGCCGCGGCGTCTATCAGCCTGGCGAGCGGGTGCCCTCGGTACGCAAGATGAGCGCGCAGCTCAGCGTCAGCCATGCCACGGTGCTGCAGGCCTATGCCAACCTGGAGGATCTCGGCCTGATCCGCGCCCGGCCGCAATCCGGCTTCTACGTGCACCAGACGCCGGCGCTGACCGCCGACACGCCGGATATCGCCCGGGTCGAGCGGCCTGGCCTGGTGACGCGCAGCAGCATCATCAACCAGGTGCTCGGCGAAGCACGTCGCGAAGGCGTGTTTCCGCTCGGTGCAGCGGTGCCTCATGTCGATTACCTGCCGGTGCGTGCGCTGCACCAGCAGCTCGCCAAGGTCACCCGTTTCCAGAGCCCGCGGGCGTTCAGCTACATGTTCAGCCCGGGATTCGAGCCGCTGCGCCGTCAGGTGGCGATTCGCATGCGCGATGCCGGTGTGCTGGTCGACCCTTCCGAAGTGGTGATCACCCATGGTTGCGTCGATGCCCTGCAGATGAGCCTGCGGGTGCTGACGCAACCGGGCGACCTGATCGCCACCGAGTCGCCGACCTACTACGGCCTGCTGCAACTGGCCGACCTGCTGGGCCTCAAGGTCATCGAAATCCCCAGCGACCCGACCACCGGGATCAGCGTCGAGGCATTGCAACTGGCGGCCAGCCAATGGCCGATCAAGGCGCTGGTGCTGACCGCGCGCCTGAGCAACCCCTTGGGTGGCACCATTCCCGAAGCGCGGCAGAAGCAGCTGCTGCGCCTGGCCAGCGATTTCGACATCCAGATCATCGAGGACGATATCTACGGCGAGCTGATGTTCGAACAGGGCCGTACCAAGGCGCTCAAGGCCGGCGATCTGGAAGGGCGCGTGGTGTATTGCTCGAGCTTCTCGAAAACCCTGTCGCCCGGTGTGCGGATCGGCTGGATCATCGCCGGCAAGTACCAGGACGAGGTGCAGCGCCTGCAGATGTTCACCACCCATTCGGCGTGCAGCGTCACCCAGATGGCCGTTGCCGCCTACCTGGAGAACGGCGGCTATGACCGTCATCTGCGGCATATCCGCCAGGAGTACCGCAAGAATCTCAGCGCCTTCCAGCTGGCCATCCAGCAGTATTTCCCCGAAGGCACGCAGATTACCCGGCCCAACGGTGGCTTCATCCTCTGGGTCAGCCTGCCGGCGCGGGTCAATACCAAGGACCTGCACATCAGCGCGCTGCAGCAGGGCATCAGCATCGCCCCGGGGCTGATCTTCAGCAATACCGAGCAGTTCAACCACTGCGTGCGCATCAACTGCGGCATTCCGTGGAACCGCGAGGCGGAGCGCGCGCTGATGACCCTGGGCATGCTGGCCACCCAGCTGTGTCAGGAAGCGGGCTGAGGCAACCCGCATCGCGTTAACCCGAATGGCCGGCCCCCTGCGTCTACTGGATCAGAGCGCTCTTTCGATCCAGGAGAAACACCATGGGCAGCCGTTCCCGCTTCGTGTCGTACAGCATCGCCGGCAGCATCGTGCTGTCGCTGACCGCCTGCAGTGCCGGGCAGAACCCTTCGCAAGAGTCGCTAGCCAAGCCGGCACAGAGCGCTGAAACGCCTCCCATCGCGCCAGCCATCGTCCCGGCGCCGATGACCACCCGCCTGGCTGCACCGGCTGCGCGCGAGTACGCGTATTGGCCGCAGCCAGAAGCCAGCCGCGAACAATATCAGCGCCTGGCTGCCAACCCCGTTCGGTCGGTTGCCGAGGCGCCGGTGTCGACCTTCAGCATCGATGTGGACACCGGCAGCTACGCCAACGTGCGCCGCTTCCTCAACGAAGGCCGCCTGCCGCCCGCCGAGGCCGTGCGTCTGGAGGAGCTGGTCAACTACTTCCCCTATGCCTATCCCTTGCCCACAGGCAACGCGCCGTTCGGGGTCGGCACGGAGCTGGCTGTAACACCCTGGAATTCCCAGAGCCGCCTGCTGCGCATCGCCATAAAAGCCTCCGACATGCAGGTTGCCCAACTGCCGGCCGCCAACCTGGTGTTTCTGGTCGATGTGTCCGGCTCCATGGATCGCCCCGACGGCCTGCCGCTGGTGCAGAGCACCCTGAAGCTGCTGGTGGACCAGTTGCGTGCCCAGGACCGTGTTTCGCTGGTGGTCTACGCCGGGGACTCCAGCGTAGTGCTGGAGCCGACGGCTGGCTCGCAAAAGGCGCAGATCCGTGGGGCGATCGAGCAACTGCGCGCCGGCGGTTCGACGGCGGGGGAGTCGGGCATCCAGCTGGCCTATCGGCAGGCGCAGCAGGGCTTCATCAAGGGCGGTATCAACCGCATCCTGCTGGCCACCGATGGTGACTTCAATGTCGGTGTCAGCGATTTCGACAGCCTCAAGGCGCTGGCGGCCGCCAAGCGCAAGACCGGCATCTCGCTGACCACCCTGGGCTTCGGCACCGGCAACTACAACGAGCACCTGATGGAGCAGCTGGCCGACGCCGGCGACGGCAACTACGCCTATATCGACAACCTGCGTGAGGCGCGCAAGGTGCTGGTCGAGCAGCTCAGTTCGACCCTGGCCACGGTGGCGCGGGACGTGAAGGTCCAGGTCGAGTTCAACCCGGCCCAGGTCAGCGAATATCGCCTGCTCGGCTACGAGAATCGCGCCTTGAAGCGCGAGGACTTCAGCAACGACAAGGTCGATGCGGGGGATATCGGCGCCGGGCACAGCGTGACCGCGCTGTACGAAATCGTGCCGGTCGGCAACCCGGGTTGGCTGGAGCCGCTGCGCTATCGGCAAGCGGCGCAAACACCTGCGGACCATAGCGAACTGGCCTGGCTGCGCATCCGTTACAAGACGCCCGAGCAGAACCGCAGTCGGCTGCTGGAAACCGCCATTCAGGCGCCCGGGTCCTTCACGCCGATCAGCGACGCCAGTGAGGACCTGCGTTTCGCCGCCGCCGTCGCCGCGTTCGCCCAGCAACTGAGCGGGGGCCAGTACACCGGCCATTTCGACTGGGCGGCCACTGCGGCGCTGGCGCGGGGCAGCCGTGGCGATGATCCATTCGGCCTGCGCAACGAGTTCCTGCAACTGGTGGAACTGGCGCAAAGCCTGCAAACTGTCGACTCCCGCACCTCTGGAGCCGAGTAAGTGTGACTGCCCAACCTCCCAGCGCCGAGCCCGCCGACGCCGACCTCTTGCGGCGCTACCGAGCCGGCGACGCTGCAGCCTTCACGCAACTCTATGAGCGCCATCGCCTGGGGCTGTTTCGCTTCCTCATGGGCTTGTGCGGCGATCAGGCGGTCGCCGAGGAGGTGTTTCAGGAGACCTGGATGAGCCTGATTCGCAGCGAGTCGTTGCAGCGTGAAGCGGCGGTGCTGTTCAAGACCTGGCTGTACCAGATCGCGCGCAATCGCCTGATCGACCACTGGCGCAAGCAGGGCAAGCGCCAACAGCGCGAAGAGGCGTTCGACGAGCAACTGCACGACCAGGCCATGGCCGAGCCGGACCCTGAGCGGCAGCTCAGCCTCAGCCAGGATCAGGCGCGCATCCAGGCGGCGCTTGCCGACTTGCCGGCCGAGCAGCGCGAGGTGTTCCTGTTGCGCGCCCACGGCGACCTGGAGCTGCACGAGATCGCCGAGCTGACCCGCACACCGGCAGAAACGGTAAAAAGCCGCCTGCGTTATGCGCTGCAGAAAATGCGCCGCCTGCTCAGCACGGCCGAAGAGGTAGCACCATGAATGATCACGATGAGCGCTTGCTGCGTCACGTCCGAGAGCACAGCGGCGAGCGGCCAGGGCCGGCGCTGGACGCACGGATCCTGGCGGCAGCTGGCGAAGCGGCCGCGGCCAGGCGGCACCCGCCGGAGGGCTTCTGGGCACGACTGCGTCGCGCACTAGGGGGGGCTTCGGCGCGGGGACGCTGGTCAGCCGCCTTTGGTTGCCTGGCGCTGCTGGGCATGGGGCTCGGGCTGAGCCTGCAGACCCTCGAGCAAGCGCCAAGTCGCTACGACGCACCGCCGGCCTCGATGCAGCGGCAGGCACCCATGGCCTTGCAGGCCCCTGCCAGCCCGGCACCGATGGCCGAGATGAGTGAAGCCCCTCGAATCATGGCACGCATGGCGGCGGAGGCGGCGCCGCTGCCTGCGCACGTGCTGGCCGCACTGCGCGAGATCGCCGAGCTGCGTGAGCGGGGTGAGGCAGAGCAGGCGCAGCAGCGCGTCGACCGCCTGCAGGCGGAGCATCCGACCCTGGATGTGGAGGCCGAGCTGCGCCGTCTATCCAGGGAATGATGGCGCGCGAGCGACGGGTGGCACTGCCATTCGGCAGACTGGCTGGCGTTATCGTCCAGTCGTTTTAGAATGCAGGACTATCGTTATACGAACCGATGCGAGGATTTCGATGCGCTATCTGTTGTTGCCGCTGTGTCTTGCCGTGCTGCTCAGTGCCTGTGGATCCGATGAGCAGGGCAAGGACGTGCCGCGCAAGGACAGTGAGCCGGCAGTGGCCGTCGAGCCCGCCAAGCCGGCTCAGCCGGTCGGGAAGCACGAGCCACCGGCCGCACAGGTCGAGGCACCGCCTGTCCAGCCGCCGGCCCAGCCGCAGCCTGAGGTGGTGCAGAAACCGGTACCTGCCGAGCCGAAGAAGATCGCCCAGCGTGCCAAGCCCGAGAAGGCTGCGCAGAAGGTCGTCCAGACGCCGCCCAAGACCAAGCTGGACCTCAGCCTGCCGCCCGAGCTGGCTGCCGCGCTGGATGCCGAAGACAAGGCCGCGACCGACGGTGCGCCGCCGATCCTGCCGGCGTTCTTCGAAGAGCGTAAATCCGCGCTCAACCCCTTCCAGGTCAGCGGCAAGCTGTTGACTGGCGAACTGGGCTCCGAATACTGGAATGCCGTCGAGGGTGCCGAACTGCAGTTCGAGTTTCGCCGCTAGCGGGTTTGCCTAGACGATACGCAGCGGGTAGCTCAGCAAGGTGAAATGCACCAGATTGACCAGCCCGTGCAGGGCGATGGCCAGGCTCAACCGGCCGCTGACCTGCATGACCAGGCCATAACCCAACCCCGCTACCGCAGCCACCATTGCAAAGGTCGGGCTGAAGGGGATATGCACGGCGCCGAACAGCAGCGCCGTCACCAGTAATCCCGGCCATGTCCCCAGCCTGCTCACCAGGCGCGCCTGCAGCAAACCGCGAAACAGCAATTCTTCGGCCAGTACCGCGACGACCAGGTTGACCGCCAGCCAGGCGCCGAGCAGCTCCGGCCACTTCGGTTGCCAGGCGACCACGCCCAGCAGCAGCGCAAGGCCCGGAACCGCCAGTAGGGTGACGATGAATATCGGCACCACGAAAGCGGGCCGTGGCCCCGGCCTCGGTGGCAGGCCCAGCCACCAGGCGAGCAGGGTGCAGCCCACCAGCAACTTGTCCCATGACAGCCTCAGCTGGTAAGGCGCGGCGTCCGCGCTGATGCGCTGCGGCTGGGCAATTTCCCAAGGCCGAAAGCCAGGCAGCAGGTGGGCTGCCAGCAGTACGCTGGCGACTGCCACCAGCATGCTCCACAGCCCGTTGGGCAGGCGCGTGGGCAGCAGCACCAGCGCAATGAACAGCAGGGCCCACAGCAGGCCGATGGGCTGGATATGACCCATGAGCACACCCGCCGATAACGGGCAGCAGGGCAGTAACAGGCGGGGTAATAACGGCATTGCGCCTCCGGGGTGGAGGCGCAGTTTACCGGGTCGCGGGGTCAGCTTGTGCAGGTGATCAACGATCTTGCGCGTCCTTGGCGTTCTGCTCGATTTCGCGTTCGTGGATGCGTTTGAGCTGCTCGTCGCTGAGCGGCAGCTTCTTGGCACTGTCGCGCAGCATCAGCAGGCCACCGACGATGGAGCCGATCGCCAGAATCAGGATCAACCAGGCATACCAGGGCATGTGCGACTCCTTCTATCGAGTGATGGGCCTCGCGTCGATCGAGGTATCGAGGCCTTGTGCTGAAGACCGCCCGTCGCTGCGCTTGGTTCAGGTTAACGCGCGGTTCAGCGGCGCACCTGCTTGAGCGTCTCGGCGATCATGAACGCCAGTTCCAGGGACTGATCGGCGTTCATTCGTGGGTCGCAGTGGGTGTGATAACGGTCCGACAGACCGGCCTCGGTGATCGGTTTGGCGCCACCGATGCACTCGGTCACGTCCTGGCCGGTCATCTCGATATGGATGCCGCCGGCATAGCTGCCCTCGGCGTGGTGGACGGCGAAGAACTGCCGCACCTCGGCGAGTATCTGCGCGAAATCCCGGGTCTTGTAGCCGCTCGAGGCCTTGATGGTGTTGCCGTGCATCGGGTCGCTGCTCCACAGTACCTGGCGGCCTTCGCGCTGCACGGTACGGATCAGCCTCGGCAGGCCGGCCTCGACCTTGTCGGCACCCATGCGCACGATCAGGTTGAGGCGGCCCGGGTCGTTGTCCGGGTTGAGGATGTCGATCAGGCGAATCAGGTCCTCGTCGGTCATGCTCGGGCCGACCTTGACGCCGATCGGGTTGCCGACGCCGCGCAGGAATTCCACATGGGCACCGTCCACCTGGCGGGTGCGGTCGCCGATCCACAGCATGTGCGCCGAGCAGTCGTAGAAGTCGCCGGTCAGGCTGTCGCGGCGCACGAAGGCTTCCTCGTAGTTGAGCAGCAGGGCTTCGTGGGCGGTGAAGAAACTGGTCTCGCGCACCTGGGCCGCGCTGTCCATCCCGCAGGCGCGCATGAAGGCCAGGGTCTCGTCGATGCGGTCGGCCAGTTGGTGGTATTTCTGCGCCAGCGCCGAGTTGGCGATGAAGTCCAGGTTCCAGCCGTGCACCTGGTGCAGGTCGGCGAAACCGCCCTGGGCGAAGGCGCGCAACAGGTTCAGCGAGGCGGTGGACTGGTGGTAGGCCTGCAGCAGGCGCTGCGGGTCGGGCGTGCGGCTGGCCGCGTCGAAGCCGATGCCGTTGACGATATCGCCGCGGTAGGCGGGCAGGGTGACCCCGTCGAGGGTCTCGTCGTTGGCCGAGCGCGGCTTGGCGAACTGACCGGCCATGCGCCCGACCTTCACCACCGGGCAACCGGCGGCGAAGGTCATGACGATGGCCATCTGCAGCAGCACCTTGAAGGTGTCGCGGATCTTCGCGGCGCTGAATTCGGCGAAACTCTCGGCGCAGTCGCCGCCCTGCAGCAGGAAGGCGCGGCCCTGGGTCACCTCGGCGAACTGCTTGCGCAGCTCGCGCGCCTCGCCGGCGAATACCAGGGGCGGGAAGCTCGCCAGGGTCTGCTCGACCTGGGCGAGCTTGGCGGCGTCCGGGTACTGAGGTTGTTGCTGGATGGGGCGGCTTCTCCAGCTGTCGGGGCTCCAGGGCTGACTCATGGCGGCTTCTCTTGTTGGCGATGGGGCATGGTAACCGATCGCTGACCGGCTCCGAGCATGGCGCCCGGCAAAAACCGATGGCATTTAGCGCGTGACCTGACCGCGCCCCATCGCCGACAATCGCCTTCTAGCCCGGCCTCAGCCGGGGAACGCGACGGTGGAGAATCTGCGCATGCCTGGCTTGCCTCCGGTGGAGGAGATGAAGGACGAAGTGGTGCTGGCCGAGGTGCACGATGCCTTCGGGGTGATCCGCGTGGTCGAGGTCGGCGAGTACCGGTTTCTCGAGTTCGGTGAGTCGATCGAGCAGAGCTGCGTGTTCACCGCCGACCCGAGCTGGCTGGAGTACGACTACACCCGCGCCATGTTCGTCGGTGCGCTGTGCCATGAGGCGCCGGAAAGCGCGCTGTTTCTGGGGCTGGGCGCCGGCACCCTGACTCAGGCCTGCCTGCGCTTTCTGCCTCTGAACGATGTCGAGACCATCGAATTGCGCCCCGACGTGCCGCGCCTGGCCATACAGTACCTGGGGCTCGAAGACGATGAGCGCCTGACGGTGCGCATCGGCGATGCCATGCAGTTGCTGCCCAGCGCGGAAACCGCGGACCTGATCTTCGTCGACCTGTATACCGACACCGGCCCCGGCGTCGGCCACCTGGCCTGGCGTTTTCTCGATGACTGCCGGGCCAAGCTCAATCCGGGCGGCTGGCTGATCATCAACCAGTGGGCCGGCGACGACGGCAAGCCGTTGGGCGCTGCGCTGCTGCGCGGCCTTTATCATCGCCACTACTGGGAATGCCCGGTGGTGGAGGGCAACGTGGTGGTGCTGGTGCCGGCCGAGCTGGACCAGCAGTTCGACCGCGAGGCGGTGAGCCGGCGCGCCCAGACCCTGCAGGCACAGCTCGGCTATTCGCTGCAGCCGTTGATCGATGCCGTCCGCATGGCGACCTAAGAGCCTGTTCACGATCTTCATGCTCGTGAAGCGGCAACTACAAGGCAGAGGCGGTCGCCCAGCGACCGCGTGGGAGCGGCTTTAGCCGCGAGTTTTTATTAATGTAAGCAAAGAGCTCGGGGCTAAAGCCCCTCCCACAAAACCACGCATTCACCGTCTGCTTTTGCCACACTTGGCTGCCAGAATCGGGGGAGCCTGGGCTGAAAGATTATGAATAGGTTCCAAGGTCGCCTCAGCCAAGGCAGGAATTAACCGTCAGCGGCGCTGTCCCTTTAGGGCCTCGCCTGCTCAGCGCGCCGCCCACCGTCGCCTGCGCAGGCGAATCCCCCCAAGTCTTCGCGACGGAGCCCTGTCATGAGCGATCAAGATCTTCCCACGGTGTATCGCGCCTATATCGACTGCCTCAACCGGCAGGACTGGGCGAACCTGGGGCAGTTCGTTCACCACGATGTGGTGCATAACGGGCGGCGCCTGGGCCTCGATGGCTACCGCGAGATGCTCGAGCGTGACTACCAGGAGATACCCGATCTGCAGTTCAACATCCGCCTGTTGACCTGCGAGGAAGCGATGATCGCCTGCCGCCTGGATTTTCACTGCACCCCGAAAGGCCGGTTTCTCGATGTGCCGGTCAATGGCCGCAAGGTGGCCTTCAGCGAGAACGTGTTCTATGCCTTTCGTGACGGCAAGGTCGGCGAAGTCTGGTCGGTCGTCGACAAGGCGGCGATCGAAGCGCAGCTCACCGGCAGAGCCTGACCGCTCGATCAGCATCGGCACGGCTGCGACATACTGTCGCGAGCCGTGCGCTGCCTGCCGAACACCTGTTTTATTGTGTGAAAAAGCGCACACGTCTGTATGAATTCCGGTATAGTACGCGCCGGCCAATTCATGGCCACGTTCAAGTAGTGCAACTCGCCCGGAAGCTTTCCGGCAGCCAGTCCGCCAAGCGGGCTATCTTGACGATTCACTTTTCACCACGTTTTCGCAAATCCCCGCCGACCAGGCTGCCAGGGTGACCCACAAGGTCCTACATGGCATGCGCAGCTTTGGAACATGGGTCTTTGCGGATGCACTCAGAGGCAGACCCATGACCCAGGAAATCGGCGGCTTCGCCGCACTCGGACTTCATTCCAATATTCTCGCCGCGCTGACCGCCGTCGGTTACGAAGAGCCGTCGCCCATTCAGTCGCAGGCCATCCCGGTGATCCTCTCCGGCCAGGACATGATCGGCCAGGCGCAGACCGGCACCGGCAAGACCGCCGCCTTCGCATTGCCGATCCTGTCGAAGATCGACCCGGCCAAGCGTGAGCCCCAGGCGCTGATCCTCGCCCCGACGCGCGAACTCGCTCTGCAGGTTGCCACCGCCTTCGAAACCTACTCCAAGCAGATGCCTGGCCTTAACGTGGTCGCCGTCTACGGTGGCGCACCGATGGGCCCGCAGCTCAAAGCCATTCGCCAGGGCGCGCAGGTCATCGTCGCCACCCCGGGCCGTCTGGTCGACCATCTGCGTCGCGACGAGAAAGTACTGTCGACCATCCAGTACCTGGTACTCGACGAAGCGGACGAAATGCTCAAGCTGGGCTTCATGGATGACCTCGAAGTGATCTTCGAGGCCATGCCCGAGAGCCGCCAGAGCGTGCTGTTCTCCGCGACCCTGCCGCACTCGATCCGCGCCATCGCCGAGAAGCACCTGCGCGAGCCGCAGCACATCAAGATCGCTGCCAAGACCCAGACCGTGTCGCGCATCGAGCAGGCGCACCTGATGATCCACGCCGATCAGAAGACCAACGCCGTACTGCGTTTGCTGGAAGTCGAGGAGTTCGACGCGCTGATCGCCTTCGTGCGCACCAAGCAAGCCACCCTGGACCTGGCCGCCGCGCTGGAAGCCAAGGGTTTCAAGGCCGCTGCACTGAACGGCGACATCGCCCAGAACCAGCGTGAGCGTGTCATCGAGTCGCTCAAGGATGGCCGTCTGGACATCGTCGTGGCCACCGACGTCGCCGCCCGTGGTATCGACGTGCCGCGCATCACCCACGTGTTCAACGTGGACATGCCGTACGACCCCGAGTCCTACGTGCACCGTATCGGCCGTACCGGCCGCGCCGGTCGCGATGGCCGTGCGCTGCTGCTGGTCACGCCGCGTGAGCGCCGCATGCTGCAGGTGATCGAGCGCGTCACCGGCCAGAAGGTTGGCGAGGTCAAGCTGCCCAACGCCCAGCAGGTGCTGGATGCGCGCATCAAGAAACTCACCAACAGCCTGGCGCCGCTGGTTGCCGACGCCGAAGCCAGCCATGGCGATCTGCTCGACCGCCTGACCGCCGATATCGGCTGCAGCCCGCGTGCCCTGGCCGCTGCGCTGCTGAAGAAGGCCACCAACGGCCAGGCCCTGGATCTGGCCAGCGTCGAGCGCGAGCAGCCGCTGGTGCCGGGCGTCGGTGGTGCTCCCCGCGAGCGTCGTGAGCGTGATGGCGAGCGCAGCGGTGAGCCGCGCGAGCGTCGTGCGCCGATGCCGCTGGCCGAAGGCCGTGCGCGCTGCCGTACCGCCCTGGGTGCCCGTGACGGTATCGCCGCCAAGAACCTGCTGGGCGCGATCCTCAACGAGGGTGGCCTGGCCCGTGAAGCCATCGGCCGCATCCAGATCCGCGAGAGCTTCAGCCTGGTGGAGCTGCCGGAAGATGGCCTCGAGCGTCTGCTGACCAAGCTCAAGGACACCCGCGTTGCCGGCAAGCCGCTGAAGCTGCGTCGCTACCGCGAAGACTGATCCGGTCATGCAGCACTGATTCGGGGGAGCCAATGGCTCCCCCGAGTCGTTTCTGGAACCTGAACCGTCGCTTGCCGGGCCTAGGACGAACCTGCCAGCGGCTCTACAATCGGCCGTCCCTGTTTTCGTGATGCCCTAAATGCCTACCTGTCTTGTCCATCCGCTGCCCTATCAGGCCGACCCAGCCGTCTATTTCCAGGCCGTGCGCCAGGCGCCGGGCGCTGTGTTGCTGGATGCCGGTCGGCCGGTGGCGACCCGTGGGCGCTATGATCTGCTCAGTGCCTGGCCGCTGGCCCAGCTGGCGCCAGGGCAGGGTGAGTCGGGCGCTGCGTTCTTCGCGCGCCTGCGCGAGCAGCTCGCAGCACTGGGGCCCGCCGAAATGCCGCCAGGTGTCGAGCTGCCGTTCGCTGGCGGCCTGCTCGGTTACCTGGCCTACGATTTCGGCCGCCGTATCGAAGCGCTGCCTGTGCAGGCCGGTGATGACCTGGGCTTTGGCGATGCGCTGTTCGGCCTGTATGGCTGGGCGCTGATCAGCGACCACCAGGCGGGTACCAGCCAACTGGTGTTACATCCCTCGCTACCGGCGGGCGAGCAGGCGCGCCTGCTGGCGCTGTTCGAGCATCCCCCCGCTGAGGTCCCGGAGCAGCCCGCCTTCGCGCTGCTGGCGCCGTTTCAGGCGAATATCGATCCGCAGCGCTACGCCGAGGCCATCGGCAGGATCCAGGCCTATATCGCCTCCGGTGACTGCTATCAGGTCAACTATGCGCAGCGCTTCCAGGCCCGCTATCAGGGCGCTCCCTGGCAGGCCTATGGCGCATTGCGGGCTGTCTGCCCAACGCCGTTCGCCGGCTATCTGAGCCTGCCCGGTGGCGGCGCCTTGCTGAGCCTGTCGCCGGAGCGTTTCATCCGGGTCAATGGAGGGCTAGTGGAAACGCGGCCGATCAAGGGCACCCAGCCCCGCGGCCGTGATGCTCAGGAGGATGCCAGCAATGCCCAGGCGCTGCTCGCCAGCAGCAAGGATCGCGCCGAGAACCTGATGATCGTCGATCTGCTGCGCAACGACCTCGGGCGTAGCTGCCGTATCGGCTCGGTGCGCGTGCCCGAACTGTTCGCCCTGGAGAGCTACCCCAACGTGCACCACCTGGTCAGCGCGGTGACCGGTGAGCTGGCCGCTGCCAAGGACGCCCTGGACCTGCTGCTGGGCGCCTTTCCGGGGGGCTCCATCACCGGTGCACCGAAGATCCGCGCTATGCAGATCATCGACGAGCTCGAACCGACGCGCCGTGGACCTTATTGCGGCTCGCTGCTGTACCTGGACGTGCGCGGCGAGATGGACAGCTCCATCGCCATCCGCAGCCTGCTGGCCAAGGACGGCGTGATCAGTTGCTGGGGCGGCGGCGGTATCGTCGCCGACTCGGCCTGGCAGGCCGAGTATCAGGAGTCGATCACCAAGGTGCAGGTGCTGCTCAGTACCCTGGAGCAGAGCTGCCTTCAGGCAAAGCTGTAGATATCCATGCCCAGGGCGCCCAGGGTGAAGCCCTGGTGCTCGATGGCGAAGGTGCCGCCGGCACCGCGGGCGAAGAACAGCGGCAGCAGGTGTTCGTCGCTGGGGTGGTTGCGCCGCGCGTGGGGGGCCTGACGACGGTAGTCGAGCAGTGCCGCCAGATCGTCTTCGCGCAACCGTTCGACCATCCAGTCGCGAAACGCCAGGGCCCAGGGCGCTGCCTCGTCCCCGGTGGAGCGCCAGTCCAGCTCGCCCAGGTTGTGGGTGATGCTGCCCGAGCCGATCAGCAGCACGTTGCGCTCGCGCAGCCCGGCCAGCGCTTCGCCGACCCGCAGTTGCAGCGCCGGACCCTGGCGGCTGGGCAGGGAAACCTGCAGCACTGGAATGTTCGCCTCGGGATAGAGCAGCGACAGCGGCACCCAGCTGCCATGATCGAAAGGCCGGCGCTCATCGGTCTGCGCGGCCAGGCCGGCTGCCCGCAGGCGCTGGACGATGTCCTCGGCCAGCTGTGGATTGCCGGGCGCCGGGTACTGCACCTGGTAGAGCTCGGCAGGAAAGCCGCCGAAGTCATGCCAGGTTGGCGGTTGCGCATTGCTCATCACCTGCAACGCCTCGCTTTCCCAATGGGCCGATACCACCACGATCGCCTCCGGGCGTTGCAGCTGGGCGGCGAGGCGAGTAAGGGCGGGGCCGCTGGCGCCGGGTTGCAGGGCAAGCATGGGCGAACCGTGGGAAATGAACAGGCTGGGCTGCATGGTGGTCTCCTAGTGGCGTCATCATGATCCATCAGCCAAGTTGGCCTAACAACGGCTAAAGTCTGCTCGGTGTTATCTGTTTTCTTGATGGCTTGAGGATAAAACATGCAGGAATCATTCTGGCTGCAACGCTGGCACGCCGATCAGATCGGCTTTCACGCCCGGCAGGTCAATGGCTTGCTACAGCGCCACTGGCCCACGGTGGCCGCAGCGAGCGACGCGCCGGTGCTGGTGCCGCTATGCGGCAAGAGTCTGGACATCGCCTGGCTGGCGGCGCGGGGGCATCGGGTGGTGGGCGTGGAATTGGCCGAAGTGGCGGTCGCGGCGTTCTTCGCCGAGCAGGGCGTCGAGCCGCTGATCACCCAGGAGGATGCCTTCAAGGTGTATCGGCATGGCCGGGTCGAACTGTTCTGTGGCGATTTCTTCGCCTTCGAAGCGCGCCATATGCCCGGCTGCGCGCTTTTCTATGACCGTGCGGCGCTGATTGCGTTGCCGGCCGAGATGCGTGAGCGCTACGTGCGCCACCTGCAGCAGATCCTGCTGCCGGAAAGCCACGGCCTGCTGGTGACCCTGGATTACGATCAGGCGCTGATGGACGGCCCGCCGTTCTCGGTAAGTGACGCCGAGGTGCGCAGCTGGAGCGGCAAAGTATGGGAGAGCGAATTGCTGGAAAGCCAGGATGCCCTGGAAGACCGTTTCAGGGCTCGGGGCCTGTCGCGCATGGATGAGCGGGCTTACCACCTGCGCCTGCTCTGAGGCGAATCGCGGACATGAAAAAGGCGACCCTCGGGTCGCCTTTTCTTCGCGCTTCGATCAGCCCAGGCGACGCAGGGCTTCGATACGCTCTTCCAGCGGCGGGTGGGTCATCAGCAGGCCCGCCAGGCCGTTCTTCAGGCCACCGTTGATACCGAAGGCGGTCAGGCTGTCGGGCATCTGCACCGGCACACCCTGTTCGGCACGCAGGCGCTGCAGGGCGGCGATCATCGCGCCCTTGCCGGCCAGTCGTGCACCGGCTTCGTCGGCCTTGTACTCGCGTTTGCGCGAGAACCACATGACGATGATGCTGGCCAGGATACCGAGTACCAGTTCGGCGAAGATGGTCGCCACGAAGTAGCCGATGCCATGGCCGTCTTCGTTCTTCAGAATCGCCTTGTCGACGAAGTTGCCGAAGATACGTGCGAAGAACATCACGAAGGTGTTCACCACGCCCTGGATCAGCGCCAGGGTCACCATGTCGCCATTGGCCACGTGGCCGATCTCGTGGGCCAGCACGGCGCGCACCTCATCGGGCGAGAAGCGCTCGAGCAGGCCCTGGCTGACGGCGACCAGTGCGTCGTTCTTGTTCCAGCCGGTGGCGAAGGCGTTGGACTCGTAGGCCGGGAAGATACCCACTTCCGGCATCTTGATACCGGCATCGCGCGACAATTCTTCGACGGTCTGCAGCAGCCACTGCTCGTGGCGGGTACGCGGTTGAGTGATGATTTCGGTACCGGTGCTCATCTTCGCCATCCATTTGGACAGGAACAGCGAGACCAGCGAGCCGGCAAAACCAAAGACGGCGCAGAATATCAGCAGGCTGCCGTGGTTCTGGCCGGTGAAGCGATCAACCCCCAGCAGTTTGAGGGTGATGCTGGCGATAACCAGTACCGCCAAGTTGGTAGCCAGGAACAACATAATGCGCATCATGGTGTGAAACGACTCCTCACGAGTAAAGACAGGCTCATTACGGCGGCTATATAAGGGCGCGCCCTATGGCGATTCAACCGAGTCACTATTTCAAACTGTGTCGCCTGGCCCGTCCGCTGCAAACGGTCGTGCATGGGCGACAATGCTTAGATGGGCTTTTTCGCGATTATTTCAATCGCGGCCGAGAAAAACCGCCGCTTGCCAGGCGTGGCCGGCGGGCCGACGGCCCTCAGCCAGACGCAGCCGGGCGCTGTTCGAACAGCTGGCGAGTCAGTCGTGCAATCCGTTCACCATGTTGCTGGGCGAGCGCGTCGCGCAGTTGAAAGGCCAGGGTCGCCTGCACCCGATCCACCGCAGGCGGCACGGCTTCACCCTCGTTGACCGCCCGCGGGATGCCGCGCGACAGGCGCAGGAAGCCCTTCTCGCTCAGCACCGCCTGATCGAGGGCGTCATAGCCGATGGTGGATTCGTAGCGCAGGTAGCCTTCTTCCGCCAGCCACAACAGCGCGCCCAGGCAGGCCTGGTGGCGCTTGCTCGGTAAGCCGAACTCGTCCGGCTCCTCGCGGCCGATCAGGTCTTCCACGTACAGCGAGGCCTTGCGCGGAAAGGCCTGGTAGAGCATCAGCAAGCCGCTGGCGGCATCCTTGTAGAAGTCGTCTATCTGCAGGTCCATGGGCTCGTGCTCTAGCAACGGTGGAGGCGGATGCCCGGGCCGGCATCCGCGCTGGCGCGGGTTACTGGCGGTAGGTCTTGAGGAAGCTGCCGATACGACCGATCGCCTGTTCCAGGTCGTCGACGCGGGGCAGGGTGACCACCCGGAAGTGGTCCGGCCACGGCCAGTTGAACGCGGTGCCCTGGACGACCAGCAGCTTCTCGGAGAGCAGCAGGTCGAGGACAAACTTCTCGTCGTTGTGGATCGGGCAGACCTTGGGGTCGATCTTCGGAAAGGCGTACAGGGCGCCCATGGGTTTCACGCAACTGACGCCGGGAATGTCGTTGAGCAGCTCCCAGGTGCGGTTGCGCTGTTCCAGCAGGCGGCCATTGGGCAGCACCAGGTCGTTGATGCTCTGGTAGCCCCCCAGTGCGGTCTGGATCGCATGCTGGCTGGGCACGTTGGCGCACAGGCGCATGTTGGCCAGGATGTCGATGCCTTCGATATAACTCTTGGCCTGATGCTTGGGACCGGAAATGATCACCCAGCCGGAGCGGAAGCCGGCCACCCGGTAGGACTTGGACAGGCCGTTGAAGGTCAGGCACAGCACGTCCGGCGCCAGGGAGGCGGTGGAGATGTGCTGGGCTTCGTCATAGAGGATCTTGTCGTAGATCTCGTCGGAGAAGATCACCAGGTTGTGCTGGCGGGCCAGTTCGACGATGTCCTGCAGCACCTCGCGCGAATACACGGCGCCGGTGGGGTTGTTCGGGTTGATCAGCACCAGCGCCTTGGTGTTCGGGGTGATCTTGGCGCGCATGTCGGCGATGTCCGGGAACCAGCCGGCCTGCTCGTCGCACAGGTAATGCACCGGCTTGCCACCGGAGAGCGCCACGGCAGCGGTCCACAGGGGGTAGTCGGGCGCCGGGATCAGCACTTCGTCAGCGTTGTTGAGCAGCGCCTGCATGGCCATGACGATCAGCTCGGACACACCGTTGCCCAGGTAGATGTCCTCGATGCCGACGCCTTCGATCTGCTTCTGCTGGCAGTACTGCATCACTGCCTTGCGCGCGCTGAACAGGCCCTTGGAATCGCTGTAGCCTTGGGCCGTGGGCAGGTTGCGAATCACGTCCTGGAGGATTTCCTCGGGGGCTTCGAAACCGAACGGCGCCGGGTTGCCGATGTTCAGCTTGAGGATGCGCTGGCCTTCCTCTTCCAGACGCTTGGCGTGCTTGAGCACCGGGCCGCGAATGTCGTAGCAGACGTTGGCGAGCTTGTTGGATTTGCTGACCTGCATGGTGAAGAATCCCGAATCGAAGAAAGGCGGCCTGCAAGGGGCCGAGGCGGCGGCGAGCCGTGGCGGGTTGAGGTGTCGAATCATACGTGTCAGCCTGGATCGGGCAAAGATACAGATAGGGCTTTTTTATCCCGAGGAGGACGGCCTGTGAGCAAGCTCGAAAAACCCCTGGAAACCTGGCGCGAGGAGCTGACGGACGCACAGTTCAACGTCTGCCGCCTGGGCGGCACCGAACGGCCGTTCACCGGTGAGTACCACGACAGCAAGGTGCCGGGCGTCTATCAGTGCGTGTGCTGCGGCACGCCGCTGTTCGACTCGGACGCCAAGTTCGACTCCGGCTGCGGCTGGCCGAGTTACTTCCAGCCGCTCGACGACCAGGTGATCACCGAACTGGACGACTTCAGCCATGGCATGCACCGCATCGAAGTGCGCTGCAGCAACTGTGAAGCCCACCTGGGCCACGTGTTTCCCGACGGCCCGCGGCCGACCGGGTTGCGCTACTGCATCAATTCGGTGTCGCTCAAGCACGTGCCGCGCGAGGCGTAAGCGGCAGGCTCGCCATCAGCTGCGCTGATGGCGGGCCTGTTCTTGGGTGAGTCAGATTGTGTGCAATTCAATTGCTAGCTACTCTTTTCGCTCCATTCTCGAGAAGAGCGCTGACGCCATGAGCCAAGACCTGCTGGCCATACCTTGCACCACCATCAGCGGCGAACAGAAGCGCCTGGGCGATTTCGGCGCCAAGGCCATCCTGGTGGTCAATACCGCCAGCCAGTGCGGTTTTACGCCGCAGTACCAGGGGCTCGAAGCGCTCTGGCAGCGCTACCGCGACAAGGGGCTGGTGGTGCTGGGCTTTCCCTGCAACCAGTTCGGCAAGCAGGAGCCGGGCGACGAGCAGGCGATCTCCAGTTTCTGCGAGCTGAATTTTGGCGTGAGCTTCCCGCTGTTTCGCAAGGTGGAGGTCAATGGCCCGGCGGCGCATCCCCTGTTCGTGCAGCTCAAGCGCCAGGCGCCTGGCTTGCTCGGCACCCAGCGGATCAAGTGGAATTTCACCAAGTTCCTGATCAGCGGCGATGGTCGTCAGGTCAGCCGTTACGCACCGACCACCAAGCCTGAGGCGCTGCAGGCGGCTATCGACGCGCTCACCGATGGATGATCTGGCCCTCGACCGGCAGCTGTGCTTCAAGCTGTACGCGGCGTCCCGCCAGGTGATACGTGCCTACAAGCCGATGCTCGACGGCCTGCAACTGACCTACCCGCAGTACCTGGTGATGTTGGTGCTCTGGGAATGGGACGAGGCAGCGCCGGCGCAGCCGACGGTCAAGGCCCTGGGCGAACGCCTGCTGCTCGATTCGGGCACTTTGACCCCACTGCTCAAGCGCCTGCAGGCGGCAGGCCTGGTGGAGCGCCGGCGTAGCGCCGTGGACGAGCGCGAGATGCACCTTTGCCTCAGCACGCAAGGGCGCGAGCTACGCCGCCGCGTGCCGGTTCTCAAGCAGCAGTTGCTCTGCGAGCATGGCGTCGATACCAGGCAGCTGGAGCCCCTGCGCGCCCAGCTGGACATGCTGCTGCAGCGCTTGGCCGAGCCGTTACCCTAGTAGCCGGCCGCCGCTCAGGCGGGCAGCCACTGGTCGAGCAGGGCGAGCAGCTCTTCACGGCGGAACGGCTTGGCCAGGTAATCGCTCATGCCTGCTGCCAGGCAGCGCTCGCGCTCGTCCGACAGGGCATTGGCGGTCAGCGCGATGATCGGCAGCTGCTGCCAGGCCGGGTTTTGCCGAATGCGGCGGCTGGCCTCGTAGCCATCCATGACCGGCATGTTGCAGTCCATCAGCACCAGCTCGAAGGCTTCTTCCTGCAGCCGCTCCAGGGCCTGCTGGCCGTTGTTGGCCAGCACCACCTCGAGGCCCTGTTTGGCCAGCATGCCCTTGGCGACCAGCTGGTTGACCGGATTGTCCTCGACCAGCAACACGCGCGCCGGTTTGCGGTCGCTGGGGATCGGCTTGGGCGCGCCAGCCGAGTCGTCGGATGGCCGCTTCAGCGCGTGATTCAGCGCCTGCAGCAGGTGCTGCCGGGTCAGCGGCCTGGCGACCTGTTCCAGGGGCGCGAGCGCTGCAGCCTGGGCGCTGTCCAGGAAGCTGCCATAGGCGGTGACCAGGATGATGGGGGTCGCCGTCTGCTGGCGCAGCCTTTCCATGCAGCTGGGGCAGTCGCTGATGATCACGTCGGCGGGGATATCCTCGGCATCCCGGGCGCTGTCCAGGCGGCGGTAGTCCAGCCCCCAGCTGCCGATCAGCAGCGGCAGCAATTCGGCCAGACCGGTGTCGGCAGCGCAGATCGCCAGCACGCGCCCGCGCAACTGCGGCGCCGGCAGCGGCGCTTCCAGGCTTGGCAGCGGCAGAATGGCGCTGAAGCGACTGCCGCTGCCCGGTGTGGACTGCAACTCGAGGGTGCCCTGCATCGCCTCGCAGAGGCGGCGGGTCAGTGCCAGCCCCAGCCCGGTGCCGCCGAACTGCCGGGTGATGTTGGCGCCGGCCTGGGTGAACGGCTGGAAGATGCGCGCCTGGGCATCCTCGGCGATACCGATGCCGGTGTCGCAGACCTCGATACGGATGCGTTCGCCTTCAGCGCCGATACGGATGTCGACCCGGCCCTCGCGGGTGAATTTCAGGGCGTTGGACAGCAGATTGCTGACGATCTGTCGGACACGGGTCGGGTCGCCGAGCACCTGGGCAGGTAGCCGGGGATCGATCAGGCAGGTCAGCTCCACGCCGCTCTGGGCATTTTGCGACAGCAGGCTGGCGGTGCCTTCCACCAGGGCGCCGAGGTCGAAGGCGATACGTTCGAGTTCCAGCTGGCCGGCCTCGAATTTCGACAGGTCGAGGATATCGTTGAGCAGGTCCACCAGCACCTTGCCCGAGTCGTGGGCGATGGACAGCTGCTGGCGTTGTTCGCTGTTCAGCGGCCCTTCCAGCGACAGGGCGAGCATGCCCAGCAAGCCATTGAGCGGGGTGCGGATTTCGTGGCTCATGTTGGCCAGGAAGATCGAGCGCGCCTGGGCCATGGCCAGGGCGTCGCGGCGGGCCTGCTCCAGCTCGTGGTTGGAGCGGCTGAGGCGGCTGTTGGCCGCCTTCAGCTCGACGGTGCGCGCCGAAACGATGGCCTCCAGTTCCCCCAGGTAGTCGGTCAGGCGATCCTCGGCGGTGCGCCGGTGCTCGATCTCGGTGGCGATGCTGGCGAACTGGCGGTTGGCGACCTTGACCAGTACGCCGATCTCGTCGCTTTCGTGGCCGGGCGGGCAGGGCAGCTGGGTGCGGTCGGGCGTGCGCAAGTCGCGGCCGGCGAGCGCCTGGATCACCTGGGTGAGCGGCTTGGTCAGCATGAAATAGAACAGCACCAGCAGGATCACCGACAGCAGTAGGCTGCGGGTGAAACCGTTGACCATGGTGAGCACCGAACGCTTGAGAAAGTTGCTGCCGAAGGCATAGGTGTCGATGTCCAGTTGCAGCATGCCGAGCTGTTCGTCCGGCGCGTGATCGACCGAGAGCTTGGTCTCGAAATGGCGGCTGCTGCCGAACAGGAAATCGCTGAACAGCCGGTAGCGGCTCTGCATGGATGGCTGGGTGGCACTGGCCAGCACTTCGCCGTTGCTGTCGACGATGCGCGCACCGATTACCGCGGGCGAGCGGCGCAAGCCCACCACCAGCTCCTGGGCGAGTTCGGCATCGATGTTGTAGGCGATTCTGGCGGCCGGGTTATGGCTGATCTCCATCAGCGCACGAATCTCGCGGTTGATGGCCGCGTCTTCACTGGCATAATCGACGCCGATCTGCACCAGGCTGAGCAATGCGCCCAGAATGAACGCGACGAGAACGGTGAGGCCTGCCTGCTTGAATGACAGTCGCTGTCTGAGTGGTATTTCCATATTGGGTGGCGCTGTCTCGTTCCGATCGCTGCCCAAGCATAGACGATCTGGCCTGTTTTTCGGCACACCTGCCTCACAGACTGAATACTCGAGGAGCTGCTACGTGGATTCCCGTATTACCGATTTTCTGGGCCGCGCCGAAAGCGTGCTGACCCGCCTCGAACCGCTGTTGCCGGCTGTTCGCGAGCCGCTGGACTGGCGTCATACCCTGGCCGCGCGCTGGCAGCGCGAGGGCCGCTCGGGCTACCTGCAGCCGCTCAAGGTGAGCCTGGACATGAAGCTGTCCGACCTTATCGGCGTCGATACCCAGCGCGAGCAGCTGGCGCGCAACACCCGGCAGTTCGTGCAGGGCATGCCGGCCAACCATGCGTTGCTGTGGGGCGCGCGTGGCACCGGCAAGTCGTCGCTGGTCCGTGCCCTGCTGGCCGAGCATGCCGGCGCCGGGCTGCGCTTGATCGAGATCGAGCGTGATCACCTGGCTGATTTGCCGCGGGTGGTCGAGCAACTGATGAAGCTGCCGCAGCGCTTCGTTCTGTTCTGCGACGACCTGTCGTTCGAGGCGGGCGAGGGTGATTACCGGGTGCTCAAGAGCGTGCTCGACGGTTCGCTGGAGCGTTCGCCGGAAAACGTGCTGCTGTATGCCACGTCCAACCGCCGGCATCTGGTGCCGGAGCGCGAGAGCGACAACGCCAATACCAGGATGGTCGACGGCGAGCTGCACCCCAACGAGGCCGTCGAGGACAAGATCGCCCTGTCGGACCGCTTCGGCCTGTGGCTTTCCTTCTACCCCTTCACCCAGCAGCATTACCTGGATGTGGTGCGCCACTGGATCGAGGTCCAGGCGCAGCAGGCCGGCCTGCAGTGGCAGTGGAGCGAGGAGCTGGAAAAGCTCGCCGTGCGCTGGGCCACCGGCCGTGGTAATCGTAATGGCCGCTGCGCCTATCAGTTCGCCCGCCAATGGGTCGGGCTGCAGTTACTGGAGACTTCGCAATGATCGATTTGAGTCAGACCGGTTCCGGTCTGGACGGTTACGCCCTGATGACCGCCCAGCTGGAGGCCCTGCTGTCTGGCGAGCGGGATTTCATCGCCAATGCCGCGCAGTTCAGCGCTTTCGTCTATCACGAGCTGGAGGGGCTGAACTGGGCCGGTTTCTATCTAGTGAAGGATGACGAGCTGGTGCTCGGCCCGTTCCAGGGCAAGGTGGCCTGCGTGCGCATCGCCTTTGGCCGCGGCGTGTGCGGCGCTGCGGCGGCATCGCGGCAAACCCAGCGGGTGGCGGATGTGCATGCGTTCCCGGGCCATATCGCCTGCGACAGCGCCTCGAACAGCGAGCTGGTGGTGCCCTTGATCAAGGAGGGCCGGTTGATCGGTGTGCTGGATCTGGACAGCCCGCGGGTAGGGCGTTTCAGCGAGGCGGATCAGCGCGGTATCGAAGGCTTGGCCGCCGTGCTGCTGCGCGCCAGTGATTGCTGAGGGCTGAGAGGCGCAGGCCTCTCAGTCGTACAGTGCCTTCTTCTTCCAGTCGCCGTCGTCTTCCATCGACTTGAGCCCCTCGGTCAGCTCGCTGTTGGCGTCGTCGCCAGGTGCCTGTGAGCTGACCAGCATGGCATTGACACGCTCGAGCTGCTTCTGGAATTGCGCCAGGACCGCCTGGTAGCGCGCAGTGTCGGCCTGCTTCTGCAGAAACTGCACGCCGCGCTCCAAGGCCAGCCGCGCGTGCCCGGCCTGTTGCTGCTGCAGCGCCTGTTTGGCCTGGTTGCCGTACAGGTCTATATACAGCTGCACCAGCATGTGGCGAATGTCCTTGGCCCACTGCTTGGCTTCCTCCACGGGCAGCATGCCGGTCTGCGCCAGTTTGCCGACCTGACCGTGCAGCGCCTCCAGCTGTGCGCGTACCTGAGTGGCCTTGGCATCATCGGTCACATGGAAAGGCGCATTGCGTACCGGAATGTCCTGGCCCAGGGCGATCATCTTGCGCAGTTCCTCGGCCATGGTCAGGTAGACGCTGTCCTGCTTGTCGACTTCCAGGATGCGTTCGGCGAACTGCAGCTGCAGGCGGCACAGCAACAACTTGAGCTCGGGGCTCATGAACTGGCCGGCGAACTGTTCGTTGAGGTCGGCAACACGTCGATAGCGTTCGGCCAGGTCAGCTTTCAGGCGCGATTTCTTGCGCTTGTTGTTTTCGGCCAGTTGATTCAGGTAGGCCAGCAGCACCAACAGCGTGATACCGCCGATTATCGCCATGGTGATCACGAGCGAGGACATCGTCTTAACCTCTCGAATGCCGTTGTGCAGGGCGCAGCGACCCGCGAGCCGGGGCTGCCTGTCAATGCCGACCAGTTTACTCGCGTTCTGCCATCATTGCGCGCATTAGGCGAGGGCGCGCGACGCCGGCCTGCTGCATTAAAGCAGGCAGCATTGGTTTGTACTGCGCGCGCGATGCCGGAATCCGGGTGAAGTCGTTGATTTTAAAAAATTTTATATGAGAGGTTGACGAGTGTTGAAAGGCTCCATAGAATGCGCGCCACTTCCACGGTAATGCTGAAAAGCACAGCGGGGAAGCCGGAAATTTCGGGCAACGTCCCCTTCGTCTAGTGGCCTAGGACACCGCCCTTTCACGGCGGTAACAGGGGTTCGAGTCCCCTAGGGGACGCCACTTCCAAAAGAAGTGGAGCAGCAAAAGATTGCGGGAATAGCTCAGTTGGTAGAGCACGACCTTGCCAAGGTCGGGGTCGCGAGTTCGAGTCTCGTTTCCCGCTCCAGATTCTGGATCCAGCCTGGCAGCTGGATCGCGGTAAGAAGTTCCAGGTCCCCTTCGTCTAGTGGCCTAGGACACCGCCCTTTCACGGCGGTAACAGGGGTTCGAGTCCCCTAGGGGACGCCAATTTGTTGTAAATGCGGGAATAGCTCAGTTGGTAGAGCACGACCTTGCCAAGGTCGGGGTCGCGAGTTCGAGTCTCGTTTCCCGCTCCAATTCTTCACTACGGACGATCCAAGGTCTGTAGTCTGTCGCTCAGCAGGTCGATGCCGTTCTGCTGGATGTCCAGAAAAAGCTAACCGCCGATCAAACCAGCCCTGTTATGGCTGGGATGATTGGCGGTTTTGCGTTTATCGCCCTCCAAGTTACGAATCAGGCACCGATCTTTGTCTGGGCGTCTCGGCGTCGCCGTGCCTGTCGATGTCGTACACCGCGCTGCTTACCGAGGCCATCACGAGGTGGAACTGTGCGCCTGTCGGCAGGGTGTTGGGCTATTGGCGATGTGCTGGCGAGCCCCGTCGCCACTTTTCGCGTCGTGGTCGAGGTCCAGGGTCTTGCCATGCAGGGCGGCCAGCGATGCCCGATGCCCGACGCTGATCACGATGGCGTCCGGCAAGGCATGGCGCAATTGCTGATAACAGTTCCTTTCGCTCGCTTCGTCCAGTGCCGAGCTGCTTTCATCCAGGAACAGTACCTTTGGTTGGAGCAGCAGGGCGCGCACGAAGGCACAACGCTGCTGTTCGCCAATGCTCAGGGTCTGTGACCAGTCGAGTTCGGCATCAAGCCGTTCGCTCAGGTGGCCGATGTCGCATTGATGCATCGCCGCCAGCAGTCGCGGATCTTCTTCAGGGTGTGGCGCTGACGGATACCAGAGCATGTCGCGCAGGGTGCCGAGGGGCAGGTAGGGCTTCTGCGCCAGGGTAAGGGTGCTGCCCAGGTCGTAGCGCACCACGCCGCTGGCATGGTTCCAGATGCCGGTCAGGGCGCGGATCAGCGTGGATTTGCCGAAGCCGGACGGTGCCTGGATCAGCAGGCGCTCACCGGGTTGCAGGTGCAGGTCGAAACCTTTGAGCAGCCGCCTGCCATTGGGCAGCCACAGCGACAGATCCTGCACGTCGAAGCCCTCCGCCTGGTATTCAAGGTCTAGGCCGTTCTCGTTGCCGATACCATCCAGGCGTTGCTGGAAACCGATCAGGCGGTCGACCACCGATTTCCATTCGGCAAGCTCGGGAAATACCTTGACCAGATAGGCCATGGCCTCGTGAACCTCGCCAAAGGCGGCGCTGAGCTGGGTCAGGCGGCCCAGGGGGAAGGCACCGGCGAAGAACTGGGGCGCCATGATGAACATGGGAATGATCATGGCGCTGCGCATGTAGAAGGTGGAGTAGCCGAGCACGATCTTCTGCTGTTTTACCAGGGACCAGAAATTCTCCAGTGCCGCCCCCAGGCGCTGGCTGAAACGAGCGTGCTCTTCGCTTTCGCCCCGATACTGGGCAACGGCTTCGGCGTTTTCCCGCAGGCGCATCATGGCGAAGCGAAAATCCGCCTCACGACGCTGCTGGATGAAATTCAGGCGTGGCAATGCGCGCCCCAGCCAGAAGGCGCCGCCAGTACCGAGGATGGAATAGAGCAGCGCGGCCCATACCAGCAGGCCGGGAATCACCAGTTCCTCCCCCGCGATGGGGATACGCACAAGACTCGATGCCTGCCAGAGAATGTGCAGGAAGGAGAACAGCGACAGCAGGGCGGTCATCAGGCCCAGGCTGAGTTTCAGCGACATGGTGATGAACAGGTTGATGTCGTCGGCGATGCGCTGATCGGGGTTGTCCGTTTCCGGGGCCGTCAACTGCAGCTTGAGGTAACGCTGGCGCTGCAGCCAGAGTTGCAAGGTGTTCTCGGTGGCCCAGCGGCGCCAGCGCAGGGTGAGTTTCTGCTGGAAATGGAAGGCGGCCACGGTGAAGACGGCCAGGCCCATCTGCAGGAAGAGAAACTGTATGCCACCGATCAGGAAGGCGTCGTAATCGAGGGCCTGCAGCGCATTGTAGAAATGCAGGTTCCAGAAGTTGTACAGCAGGTTGACCCCGACCAGGCACAGGTTCATCAGGATCGTGCCGAACAACAGCAGGAGGGCGGGGCGTTTTTCGGCAGACGACCAGAACGGCCGGGCGAGCAACCAGAAATCACGTAATGTCTGCATGTGGCCTCGAGTTGCCCGGCGTGAAACGCGTTGAGTTTATAGAGGGGCGGCTATACCATCAACGCTAATCGTTCTCATCGGTTTGACCCAGCGTGGCGGAGGCAGGCCATCGAACTACCGGACTGGCTGTGCCAAGCATGGCCGCCCATCCAGCGCGTGATCCAGGTGGAAAGCCAAGGGCGCACTTCGGTGCCGCTGGCCGACCTTGCAGACCCCAGGGTGCTGCACCCTATGCTCGAACGTTTCGCCGAACTCTATCCCGGCATCAAGCGCCCCCCAGTCGCCTCCCAGTGGTCGATGAATTACTTCAGCGTCATGCTGCCGGCCACGCTGGCGGCCGTGTTGACGCGTGACCTGACCATCGCCTTCTGGGAGCGGGAAGTCGCCTTGTTGCATGACGCGGGCCAGCCCCGCGCTTTGTGGCTGCCGACGCCACAGGCCTCACTTGCCGCCCGGCAGCGTGATGACTACTGGGCGCGTCTGCTGCATGAGCACCTGGAACCGCTGTTCACCAGCATTGCCGCCTGGGGTGGGCTGGCACCGAAGGTGCTATGGGGCAACTTCGCCGCCATCTGGGATGGCGCCTTCGCCCGCATCGACCCCAACCTCGAGCGTGAGGGATTCGCCGAGGCTCACCGCTGGCTGGAGCGTGCCGTGGTCGCTGACGGACGGCTGAAGCCCAGAAGCCTGCAGTGGATGGTCGACTCGCCGGCGCCCGAGGTCTGTGCTCGCATCCCCTTGCGCCGCCATTGCTGCCTGCACTACCAGTTGCATGCTCCAGTAGCCGGCAAGCCGCAGGTGCTGTGCGAGTCCTGCCCGAAGCTGCATCGCCTGCCCCAGGCGGAGCAGGCGAGCTATCTGCGTTATATCTACGGGGCCGAGGGCTAGCTCGCTCGGGCTACGCAATCGTCTCGGCAACTCCCAACCGACGCTTCACCAGTTCCACTACCTGTTCCGGCTGCTCGAAGGCGAAGAAATGCCCGCCCTCGAAGCCGTGCAATTCGCAGCCGGCTCTGGTTTCCATCTGCCAGTCGTGCAGCGTTTCCCGACCCACATGGGCATCGTCATGCCCGGCCAGCACGCTCATGGGTACGTCGAGGCGTGGGCGCTGCTGGTAGCGGTAGCGGCTCAGCAGGGCGAAATCGGCGCGGATGGCCGGTAGCAGCAAGGTCATCAGTTCCTGATTGGCCAGCACTTCGGGCGGGGTGCCGGCGTAGTCACGCAGCTTGCCCAGCAGTTCACCGTCACTGAGCAGGTGGTAGCGCGGTGCCCCGACGCGGTGGCGCGGCGCGCCGCTGGCCGAGACGAACAGATGGCGGGGAGAGGCCAGGCCGCGTCTGACGCAGTGGTGGGCCAGCTCGAAGGCGACCAGGGCGCCGAGGCTGTGGCCGAAGAAGGCATAGGGGCGGTCGTCGTGCCGGGCGATGACCTGGCCCAGTTGCTCGAGCAACTGGGCGAAGTCATCCAGCGGCGGCTCGCCGAAGCGTGCGCCACGTCCTGGTAGCTGAATGGCGCAAAGCTGGATGCTCGGCGCCAGTTTCGCGAACCAGGGGATGAAGCTGCCGGCGCTGCCACCGGCGAAGGGGAAGCAGAACAGGCGCAGGCGCGCGCTGGGCAGCGGGCGGGTCTGGATCCATGACGAGTCAGGAAGGCGTTGCTCGGACAGAACCTGGGCATGCATGACCTGCCTCCTCAGTAGGCCGCAGCCGCGAGCGGCTCGGTGCCGGTTTCGGACACGCAGCCCTGGTTCACCTTGATCAGCCGGTCGGCCAGGTGGAAGTAGGCGTCGTCGTGGGAGATCACGATCACCAGTTTTCCACGCTGGCGCAGATCGGGAAGGATCCTGGTGTAGAAGAAGCGCTTGAACACCGGGTCCTGGTCCGCCGCCCATTCGTCGAACAGGTAGCAGGGGCGGTCGTCGAGGTAGGCAGCCAGCAGGGCCAGGCGCTTGCGCTGGCCGGTGGAGAGGTCGAGGGTGGACAGGCGACCGCCTTCGATATTGACCTTGTGCGCCAGTTGCAGGTGCGCCAGGTAGTCACGGGCTTGCTGCATCAGGTGTGGGTTATCGCCGTCGAGCAGGTGCTCGAACAGGCAGAAGTCGGTGAAGATCGCCGAGAAATGCTGGCGGTAGAGATGATTCTGGGTGCTCGCGGATACCTGCTCGTCGAGCAGCAAGTCGCCGCCTTCGGGTTGATAGAGGCCGGTCAGCAGCAGGGCCAGGGTGGTCTTGCCGCTGCCGTTGCCACCGGTGATGAAGACCACCTCGCCAGCGCGCAGCTCGAGGTCGAACGGGCCGAGGGTGAAACGGCCGTCCTCCCCCTCGCGGTAATAGCTGTGGCGCACCTCGCGGCATTGCAAGCGTGCCACGTGTCGGGCCGGCGACAGGGTATCCGCCGGTGTGCCGGCGACTTCCAGCTGTCCTTCTAGTGCGCGGATCTTGCGCAGCGAGACGCTGGCCCGGCCCAGGGTGGGCAGGGCATTCATCAGCTCGGACAGCGGCGTGATCATGTACAGCAGGGTGAGGATATAACCGGTCACCAGGGTCGCACCAAGATCGATGAACTGTGGTGCCAGGAACAGCACCGTGCCGATCAGCAGGTAGAAGATGCCGTTACCCCAGTTGAGCACCAGGGCGTAGATGCTCATGCCGCGCACGAAGTCGCGGCGGTACTGCTGGCTGATGGGGTAGAGCAGGCGCTCGAAGAACTGCAGGCGCCGCGAGTGGTTGAGCTGCAGTTCCTTGCTGCCGTCGGTGAGCAGGCGGTACTGGTCGAACAGCTGATCCTTCAGCTCCCGCGCCTTGCCGATGGAGGTCAGCGCCTTGCGCTGCGGCCAGTGGAAACTTGCCGCGCCGAGCAGGATCAGTGCCGTGGTCAGCCCCAGCAACGGCAGGCTGAGCCAGCCCAAGTAACCCAGGCAGGCCAGCACGATGCCGCTGTTGACCAGGAGGATGGGCACCAGCTCTACCGCCTGGCTGATGGTCTGCGTATCGTCGGTGAGCATCGCCAGCAGGCGGTGCTTGCCCAGGCGTTGCAGGCGTGGGTAGGGGGTATCGATCAGCTTGCCGCTCAGGTGCAGGCGCATGTCGCTGACCGCCGTCTGCCCGAGGCGCAACAGGCTCACGTCGGAGACGATGCGTCCGCTGACGACCAGCACCACCAGGCCGGCGAACAGCAGCCCATCGGCCGGGCGCAACTGGCTGAAGCCGGCCAGGGAGTGGTTGATGTTGGCGATCAGACCGGCGGCTGCCAGGCCGCAGGCCAGGCCGGTGGCGGTGGCGATCAGCAGGGTGCGCCAGGAACGTCGCGCCAGTAGCAGTAACAGATCCATCTCAAGTCATCTCGTGGTCTAGAGGTTCACGCCGTGGCGTACCCAGGTTGGCCAGGCGCTCGACCAGGGCCCGTTGCCAGGCTTCCTGACGCAGAATGTCCAGGTGTTGCGCGGCAACGGTCTGCTCGCAGCTCGGGCCTTGGCTGAGGTTGCGCCAGTCCGGCGCGCTGAAGTCTTCGGCCTGCAGGGTCGCGCTGGCCCACCAGAGGTGCAGCGGGCAGCGTAGCGTGGCAGGCCGGAAGGTGCCGATCAGCATCTGGGTGTGGGCATGCTGGCGCAAACGGTATTCCAGTTGCTCCCAACTGTCGCCTGCCAGGTGCAGGCCCTGCTGGCGAGCCCACTGCGCAAGGGCCAGTGGCCATTCGTCTGGCGTGCGCTCGAGCAGGTGAGCGCGCGCCGCCTCGGTCAACGCCGACAGCCGCTGCTGGCTCCCGGCGTCGAGTCGTTCGGCGGCCGCTTGCAACAACGCCTCCAGGCTTTGCGTCGCTGTGCTGCGCTGGGTCTGCGAGTCGACGATGGCGAGAAACGCGACTTCCTCGCCGGCCTGCTCCAGTTGCGCCGCCGCGCAGAAGGCCAGCAGGCCGCCGAGCGACCAGCCGAGCAGATGGTACGGGCCGTGAGGCTGCTGCCGGCGCAACTGCTCGACGTACACCGCGGCCAGGGCCTCGAGCGTGTCGCGCCCTGGCTGCGGGCTGCCCTCGGCCAGATAGGTGGCCTGCAGGCCCCAGAGGTTCCAATCGACCAATACGTCGCTCAGAACGCGGTAGTCCTGCACATGGCCGGTGGACGGGTGGAAGCAGAACAGGTCGCCTTTCGCTTCATCGGCTCGCGACAGCGATACCAGTGGCGAGAGTTGCATCTGTGCCTGCACCAGTTCGGCGAAACGCGCCACGCTCGGCGCATTGAACACGGCATTGACCGGCACCGCCGTGCCCAGCGCATTCTGCAGGCGGCTGGCCAGCTTCACCGCCGCCAGCGAGTGGCCGCCGAGGGCGAAGAAATCGTCCTCGATGCCGACCCGTTCCAGACCCAGCACTCCGGCCCAGATCTCTGCCAGCAACTGCTCCAGCGGTGTGCGCGGCAGGCTGTCGCCGACCTGGTCGAGCGTCTGTTCGGCCCACTGGGCGAGGGTCTTGCGATCCAGCTTGCCGTTGCCCAGCAGTGGCAGGCCATCGACCAGGCGCAAGGCCGGCTGCATGTGCTCCAGCAGACGCTCCTGCGCCTGGTGCTGAAGCTGGGCGAGCGTGCTGGCCTGGCCGTGTTCGAGGGTGAGGAAGGCGAACAACTGCTGATCGAAGGGGCCACGTGCCACGCAGGTGACGGCGGCCTGGGCCACACCGGGCAGGCGGGCGAGCTGTGCCTCGATATCGTCGAGTTCGACGCGAAAGCCACGGATCTTCACCTGGCGGTCGACGCGACCGATGATCTCCAGGCTGCCGTCCGGGCGGTAGCGCGCGCGATCACCGGTGCGATAGAGGCGCTCACCGGGTAGCTGCGGGTGGTCGCCGAAGCGCTCCCGGGTCTGCTGTTCGTCCAGGTAGCCGCGTGCCAGTTGCGGCCCGGCGAGATAGAGCTCGGCGGCCTGGCCGGGCGCAGCGTGGTTGCCCTGCTCGTCGAGCAGATAGGTGCGCATGCCGTCCAGGCGGTCGTCGAGGGGCAGGTGGCGGTAGTCGATGGCCGGGTCGAGGCGATGCATGAGCACGCCGATGGTGGTTTCGGTCGGGCCGTAGTGGTTGTACACCGTCAGTGTGGGGGCGAGGCGCCGCAGGCTCTGCAGCAGGCGTTGCGGGCTGTGCTCGCCGCCCAGGATCAGTTGCCTGCGCGGCAGGGTGGCGGCGGCCGCACTGTGGGCGAGCCAGGCGTCTAGCAACGAGGGCACGGTTTTCAGGTGATCGATCGGATGACGTGCCTGGTAGGCCGCCCAGGTTGCCGCATCGAGGCTGGTGGCCTTGTCCACCACGTGCAGCTCACCGCCGCTGAGCAAGGCCGGGAACAGCAGGGTATAGCTGAGGTCGGCGGCCAGCGAGGTGACCAGTGCGCTGCGCTCGCCGGGAGCCAGCGCCAGGCGCCGGAGCAGGCTGTCCACGTAGCTGCCGAGCTGGCGATGTTCGATCACCACGCCCTTGGGCGTGCCGGTGCTGCCGGAGGTGTGCAGCACGTAGGCGGCGCTGTGGGCGACAACGGACAGCTCCAGCGGGCCGTCCGGCAGGTGCTGCCAGCGTGGCAGGTCACCCAGGTCGAGGCTCTCCAGGCCGGCTTGCGCCGGTGCCGGGGCACTGCCGTCGATGAGCAGGAAGGCCGGCTGGGCGGCGGCCAGGATCGCCTGGCTGCGGGCCAGCGGCTGCTGGTTGTCCAAGGGCAGGAAGGCCGCGCCACTCTTGAGCACGCCGAGCATGGCGACGATGGCGTCGGCATTGCGCTCCAGGTGCAGGGCCACGCGATCCTCCGCACCGATGCCGCGTGCGTTGAGAAAACGCGCCAGTTGGTTGCTGCGCGCCTCCAGTTGCGCATAGGTCAACTGCTGGCGGGCGTCGCACAGCGCCAGGCGTTCGGCGAAGCGTGATGCTTGCTGGCTGAAACGCAGGGGGAAGGCCATGAAGGCCGGGTCGGGTAGTTCGCTGCGCTGGCCCTGCACAGCGGCCAGGGTGGCGTCGAAACTCGGGCTGTGCAGCGGCAGCGCCTGTAGCCGTTGTTCAGGATCGTCGAGGGCGGCGAGCAGCAAGGAGCGGTATTGCTCCAGCAGCACCCGGGCGCTCTGCAGGCTGTAGCCGGTGTTGGCGAAGGCGAGATTGAAGCGGTAGACGATGGCGCCTTGCCTGTCGCGAAAGGCCTCCGGGGTGAGCAACAGGTCGAAGGCCTGGGCCGGTGAGTTCAGTTCCAGCACCGAGAGCTGCACGCCCGACTTGCCCGCCATCGGCAGCGCCTGGGGTAGCTGGCCGCCCCACTCGAAGCCGTAGCGCCTGGCATCTGGCGAGGGATCGCTGGTGATGTCGCAGTACTCCTGCCATTCGCGTGCGCGGTCGCACAGCCGCTGCACGCCGTCGAGTGCCTCGGCGAAGCGGGTGTGCAGCGAAAAGCGCCAGGCCAGGGGCAGGGACTTGGCGAACGCGCCCCAGCAGCCGGCCAGTTCGTCGTAATCGTCGCGGCAGTCGTGCACCCAGTTCATCGTCAGGGCCGGCGCGTCGCCCGGCGTCAGACGTTGCAGCAGGGCGCACCAGGCCGTCAGCAGGACCTCGGCGGGAGTCACCTGGTGCTGACGGCAGAAGGTTTCGAGCCGCGTCGTCAGTTCCGGCGTACCCTCCAGTTGAGCGATCAGATGGCCTGCCGTGGCTTGCAGGTGCACCTGACGATAGGGCAGTTCGCCCGACTCATGCTCGCCCAAGGCTTGCTCACGCCAGTAGCGGCGACCCAGCTCGGCGTCTTCCTCGTCCTGCAGTTCGTACAGCCAGGCGCTGTACTGGGTGTAGCTCATGTCCTCGTCGTCCGCCTGCGCCTCGCACGCCAGCGCCCTGGCCAGACGCAGCAGGGTACCCCGGTCGGCGCTCAGTGCCGGCAACTGCAGGTGCAGGCGCTGGTGCTCGCTGCCCAGCACCTGGCACTCCAGGCGCACGCCGGTTTCGGCATGTACCGCCTCGCTCGGCGGCACGATCCGTTGCAGGGGCACGCGCAGCCCCGGCGAGGGGCACAGCCGCAGGCGCAGTGCCTCATGGCGTGCCACCAGGGCCTGCAGGCGGCCATGCAGCTCCGACAGGTCGACCGCACCGTGCAGATCGAGTGTCAGCGAGGCGGCAGGCAGGCCCGACTGCCAGCGCAGGCGCTGTTGCGGTGAAAGCTGGAATTGTTCCATCAGCGACTCTCCTCCAGCGCCAGCTCAGCACGCGTGGTGTTTTTCGCGAGCGCATCGAGTTCCTCGCGGCGCATCATCTGGCCCATGGCGACGCAGATCTTGCGTTCGCCCTCGAAGGGGTCGCGGGCATGGGCGACCAGCATGTTGTCGAGCATCACCACATCGCCCTTCTGCCAGGCGAAGCGCACGGCGCAGGCCTCGTAGACCCGGCCGATCTCGGCCATCACCTCGTCCTCGATGGGGCTGCCATCGCCATAGCAGACGTTGCGTGGCAGGTGCTCGGGGCCGAACAGTTCCAGCAGGTTGCTGCGTACCTCCGGCTCCAGGCAGGCCGGGTGATGCAGTTGTACCTGGTTGAAGAAGGATGCCTCGCCGGTGTCCGGGTGGTGGACGATGGCCGGGCAGCGCTGGGCGATGCGTAGGCCATCCTCGCCGAGCCAATGCCACTGGGTGCCGGCCTCGCGGCAACGCTGCTCGACCTCATCGCGGTGTTCGGTCTTGAAGAAGTCCTGCCAACGCACATCGAGCTTGTCGGTGAAGTGACGAACGTAGAGCAGGCCCTGGGTGTGCAGCTTCTCGACGATCGGTTGCGGCAGGCGGGCGAGCACCTCGCGGCAGTCGACGATGGGGGTGCAGCCGCCCTGCGGTGCGGGTTTGTCGCAGTAGAACCATTGCTTGCGCGGCCACTGTGCGAGGTGCGAGCTCTCGTTGTGGAACAGGATCATGTGCTGCTCCGGGTAGGGCGTGGAGTGGTAGATGTTCTTGCCCGAGTTGTTCTTCGGCAGGTCGCCGTAGGTGCCGTAGAGATCGGGTTCGATGGCCTGGGCGAACTGCTCGAAGGCGCTGGCGTCCGGCAGGTCGAAGCCACGGAACAACAGGCCGCCGTGGCGCCGCAGTTGTTCGCCGATCCAGCCACGGGCCTGCTGCGCCCAGATCACTGGGTCCAGCTCGCCGAGGCGTGGCTCGATCAGCAGCGGCAGGGCGCGTTCGGCTGCCAGTGGCGCGCTGCGAACCTGTTCCTCGGGGCGCTGGCTGACGGCAGTGGCACGGGTTTGCTTGAGCTTGCTCAGTTTGGACAGCTTGCGCGAGGCGCGGCTTGCCTCGTCCTGGGTGGATGCATCGTACATGGCAGTGTTCTCCGTGACGGCCGGGCTGTGCAGGTGCCAGTCCCAGCCTTGCAGGGCGTGTTCGGGGGCCTCGATGAGCCGTTGCAGCAACGCATCGAAGCCCCGCTGCAATTGCTCGATGGTGTCTGCCTGGAACAGGCTGGTGCGGTACACCCAGCGCAGGGTCAGGCCCTGTTGGTCTTCCTCGGCGAACAGGGCCAGGTCGAACTTGCTGGTTTCCTGGCGCGGGGCCAGGTGCTCGACGTGCAGGCCGGGCAGTTCGGCGGATGAGCGGGGCGTGTTCTGCAGGACGAACAGCGCCTGCACCAGCGGGTTGACGCCGGCCTGGCGCGGTGGCTGCAGGGTCTCGACCAGCTTGTCGAACGGCACCTGCTGGTGCTGGAAGGCGGCCAGGGTATCGTCGCGCAGGCGTTGCAGGCGGGCGTTGAAATCCTGCGCCGGGTCGAGCCGCGCGCGCAGTGGCAGCACGTTGACGAAGAAGCCGATCAAGCGCTCCAGGGCGGGCTGCTCACGGTTGGCCAGATCGGTGCCGACCAGGAAGTCGTCGTCGCCGGTGACCCGTTGCAGCAGGCAGTTGAAGGCATTGAGCAGCACCATGAACAGCGTGGCGCGCTGCGTCTGTGCATAGGCTTGCAGGCGTTCGGCCTGGGCCCTGGGCAGGGTCTGGCGCAGTGCTGCACCCTGATAGTCGGCCTGCGCCGGGCGCGGCTTGTCCAGCGGCAGGCGCAGCAGCATCGGTGCGCCCTGCAACTGGCTGCGCCAGAAGTCGACGTCGCGCGCCAGGCGCTGCTGCTGCGCGGGGCTGCGCTGCCAATGGGCATAGTCGGCGTACTGGATGGGCAGTGCCGCCAGTGCCGGTGCCTGTCCGCTGCGGTAAGCGCTGTAGGCGGCGATGGCTTCTTCGACCAGGATGCCCATGGACCAGGCATCGGTGGCGATATGGTGCAGGGTGAACTGCAGCACATGGCGTTTCTCGCCCAGGCGCAGCAGGCGTGCGCGCAGCATGGGTGGGCGCTGGAGGTCGAAGGGGCGCGCGGCTTCCTCGTCGATGCATTGCTGCAACTGCGCGTGGTCACTCGCTGCCAGCGATTGCAATGGCAGTTCCAGGCGCACCGCGTCGGCTATGACCTGGCGCGGCGTGTCGCCGTCGAGGATGAAGCCGGTGCGCAGCGACTCGTGGCGATCCAGTACATGCTGCAGGGCGGCGTGCAGCGCCTCGACATCCAGCTCGCCCTCCAGGCGTACCGCGGTGGAGAGGTTGTAGGCCGCGCTGGGGCCTTCCAGCCTGTCGAGGAACCACAGGCGCTGCTGCGCGTAGGACAGCGGCAGCGCCTGGCTGCGAGACACCGCCACGATCTCCTCGACGGTGGCGGCCGCATTGGGCGTCTGGGCATCCACCACCTTGGCCAGCTCGGCCACGGTGCGATGCTCGAACAGGGCGCGCAGCGGCAGTTCGACGGCGAGTCGGCGACGGATGCGTGCGACCACCTGGGTGGCCAGCAGCGAATGACCGCCGAGGGCGAAGAAGTCGTCGTCGACGCCCAGCGAGGTCAGGCCGAGCAGGTCCTGCCAGAGTTCGGCCAGGGCCTGCTCGGTGGGCGTGCGTGGGGCTACCTGGGCCTGGGCGGATGCCTCGCTGGGCAGGCCCAGGGCGGCCAGTGCACGGCGGTCGACCTTGCCGTTGGCATTCAGCGGCAGGCTTTCCAGGTGACGCCAGTGGCCAGGAACCATGTAGCTCGCCAGTTGCCCGCGCAGGTGCTCGACCAGCAGTGCCTGCGCCGTGGCAGCGTCCAGCGCGGCGTCGCGGGGCACGTAGCAGGCCAGCAGTTGCAGGTCGCCGCGGGCGTCCGGCAGGGCCAGTACCACAGCGCTGTCGACCTGCGGGTGGCGCATCAGGCGGTTCTCGATCTCGCCCAGTTCGATGCGGTGGCCACGGATCTTCACCTGCTGGTCGCGGCGGCCGAGATATTCGATCACACCGTCGGCGCGGTAGCGGCCGATATCACCGGTGCGGTAGAAGCGCGCGCCGGGCTCGAACGGATGCTCGACGAAGGCCGCGCGGGTGCGCTCGGCATCGCCCAGGTAGCCGCGGCCGACACCCACGCCGGCGACGCACAGCTCGCCCGGCACGCCGATGGGCTGCGGGCGCAGGTCGGCATCGAGGATATAGAGCTGGTTGTTGGCGGTCGGCCGGCCGATCGGCATGTGCGCGCAGTCGCTTTCCGACGCCTCGTGTATGGCGTGGAAGGCCACGTCGTCGGAGCACTCGGCCGGGCCGTAGGCATTCATCAGCGGGGTGCCGGGGAAGCGGTTGCGCCAGTCGCGGGCCAGTGCCGGTGGCAGCGCCTCACCGGTCGGCAACAGCCAGCGCAGGCTGCCGAGCTGGTGCTGCGGGCCGGCTTCCTGCAGCAGGCCGCGAATCAGCGCGGGCACCGCCTCGAGCAGGTTCAGGCGCTGGGTCTCGATGGCATCGAGCAGGGCGGCCGGATCCTGGGCGACGGCATCCGGCAGGATGTGCACGGTGGCGCCGACGATAGGCGCGGCGAGGAACTGCCAGATCGAGATATCGAAGGCCGGCGAGGCGGTCTGGGCGATGCGATCCTCGCTGCACAGGCCCAGGGTCGGCACCTTGCCGAAGATGTTGTTGAGCATGCCGCGTTGCTCCACCAGGGCGCCCTTGGGCGTACCGGTGGAGCCGGAGGTGAAGATCACGTAGGCGAGCTGGTCGGGACGATGGGCGTACTGCACTGGCGCCGCGTCGCCTTGCCACAGCTCCTGCACCACCAGGCAGCCAGGCTGCCGTGCGACGCCTGCCAGTACCCGGTCGAGCAGCCCGCTGGCCTTCTCGTCCACCAGCAGCAGCGGCGCGCCGCTCAGCTCCAGCAGTTCGCCCAGTCGCTGCGGCGGGTGCTGGATGTCCAGTGCCTGGAAGGCGGCGCCGGCCCTGAGTGTGGCGATCATCATGCACAGCAGCGCCAGGCCCCGCTCGGCGGCCAGGGCAACCAGGGTATCCGGGCCGGCACCGGCCTGCTGCAGGGCGTGGGCGATGGCGTTGCTGCGCCGGTCCAGTTCGGCGTAGCTGAGCGTTTCTCCGGCGCAGACTGCAGCCAGGCGTTGCGGATGGGCGCGCACCTGATCGGCGAACAGGGCGGCGTAGCTGCGCTGCAGCGGGAAGTCGACGGCGCTGTCGTTCCACTCCACCAGCAGTTGCCGGCGCTCGGCCGCGGGCAGCATCTGCAGGTGGCCGAGCGGCGCCTCGGGTTGCTCGAGCATCTCACCGAGCAGGTGCACCAGATGGCCGAGCATGCGCTGCACGGTGTCCGCACTGAAGCGGCCCTGATCATAGGACAGGCGGATACCCAGGCGGTCGCCCGGATAGAGCACCACCGTCATCGGGAAGTTGGTGTGCACGCGGTCTTCGTAGATGTCGATGCTGAAGCCGTCGAGCCGCACGCTGGCGACGTCCAGCGGGGCGTTCTCGAACACCACCAGGCTGTCGAACAACTGTTGCCCACGGGGAATCTCGCTGCCCCGCTGGATCTCCACCAGCGGCGCGTATTCATGGTCGCGCAGCTCGGCGTTGTGTGACAGCAGCGCCTGCAGCCAGTCGATCACCGGGCGCTCGGGGTCGACGTCGACCCGCAGCGGCAGGCTGTTGATGAACAGGCCGACCATTTCCTCGACCCCGGCCAGCGCGGTGGGGCGCCCGGCCACGGTGACGCCGAAGAGCACGTCGCGGTTGCCGCTGTAGCGCGACAGCAGCAAGGCCCAGGCGCCCTGGATCCAGGTGTTGGGAGTGAGCTGGTGCGTCTGGCAGAGTTGCTGCAGGCGCTGGGTGCTCGCCACGCTGAGCGTGGTGTTGCAGTCGCCGACCACGTCCGGCGCACGATCCGGCTGGGCCACGGGCAGATCGACCTGCAGCGGCGTGGGCGCCTCGAAACCCGCCAGTTCGCTCCGCCAGAAGGATTGCGCAGCGTCCATGTCCTGGCGGGTGAGCCAGCTCATGTAGCCACGGAACGGGCGCCAGCGTGGACGCGCCACCGCTTCGCCACGCGCCAGGGCCTGATAGATGGCCAGCAGGTCTTCCATCAACAGGCCGAAGCACCAGGCATCGGTGAGGATGTGGTGGAAGCTGCGCACCATGCTGAAGCGCTGCTCGGCCAACTGGAACACACGCAGGTAGGTGAGTGGCGCGCGGCTCATGTCGAAGCCGCGTTGGCGTTCGTCGGCCAGTACGGCATCCATCGCTTCGCGCTGACGCTCGGCATCGAGGTGACGCCAGTCATACCACTCGAAGGCCAGCTCGGTATCGCGATAGACGCACTGCAACGGCTCATGGTCTTCCTGCCACCAGAACGCCGTGCGCAGCATCGGGTGGCGTTCGAGGAACAGCTTCCAGGCACGCTCCATGGCCGGCCGCTGCAACTCGCCGTCCCAGCTGTAGCGCTGCTGCATCAGGTAGATGCCGCTGTGCGGTTGCAGCAAGGTGTGCAGCAGCATGCCCTGCTGCATGGGCGAGAGCGGGTAGAGATCTTCCAGGCGTTCCCAGGGCAGCGGCTCGCTGGCCAGGGTGGCGGCCTGCCCATGGCACAGCGGGAAGGCCGAACTGGCGGGACGCAGCTCGGCGCTGTCGGCCAGCGCTGCAAGGGCCCGCAGATGTGCCACCAGGCCAGGCAGCCAGGTGCAGGCCAATGGCCCTTCGCCGCGCAGGTGCAGGCTGTTCTCATGCCAGCACGCGTCGAGGGTCAGCCCTTCGGCCAGGGTCGGTTCATGGCTGGCGGCCTGGATGTCGGCGAGCACCGCCTGTGCCTCGCGGTGCGCGTCCCAATCGCCGAGCCAGCGCAGGGCGAGGGCCGGCGTCGGCAGCTCGCGCAGGGGTTCCAGCAGGTAGGGGTTGTCCGCCAGGTGGCGCAGGGTGGCATAGTCCGCGCCGAACTGCGGATAGGAGTGCAACTGCGCGGCCAGGTCTTGCAGACGAGCCAGTGCGTCACCGCTCGGGGCCTGCAGGTAGAAGGGCACTGGCAGGGTCAGCGTGCCCAGCATCCGCGCCGGGTCCAGGTCCGCCAGGGCGATCGGCGCCTGCAGCGGCAGGCGGTTGGCGTCCGGGCGCCCGGCCTGCACGGTCAGGGCCAGCGGTGCACCACTTTCAGCACCCAGACGGTCGACCAGGCTGCTGGCCAGCAGCACCTCCCAGTCCAGTTGCAGGGTGTCGACCAGGCGCTTGAGGCGTGCCGAGGTGTCCGCGTCCAGGCGCTCTTGTGCCTGTCCATCCTGCTGGCCGGAGAGATCGAGGACGGGCAGCTCCAGCCCGGCGAATTGCAGCCAGTGTTCCCAGACTTCGTCCAGGCGCTCGCTGCTGGCGTCCTGCTGCTGGTGTTCGCACCAGGCGCCGAGTTCGCCGCCGCTGTAGGACAGGCGCAGCGGCCGTTGGTAGCGCAGTTGTGTGAGTGCCAGGTTGAGGTCGGCGAGCAGCAGGGGCCAGGCCGCTTCGTCGAGGCACAGCGGGTGAGCGACCAGCAGCAGCCGAGCGCCTGCCGCGCCGTGCAGCAGGCTGGCGTGCAGGCCCTGCCCGGCGGCCAGGTCGAGGCGAGTGAAGGTGGCCTCGGCCAGCGTTTGCAGGGGCTCGTCATGGTACGTGCACTCGCTGACTTCGATGGTGGCGGGCGTGCTCAGTACCCGCTGTTGCCACTCGCCATCGGCGCTGCGTTGCAGGGCCAGGCGCAACGCCTGGTGATGGCCTTGCAGCGCCGTCAGGGCCTGGGCCAGGTGGGCGGCAGGCAGCTCGCCGTCGATGCTCAGGCAACGCCAGCTAGGCTGCAGCGCACTTTCCAGGCGCGCACGTTGGCCGGCGCTCAGGGGGATGGCGAAACCGTCGCCCTGTTGCCGGGCGGCGGCGCTTTCGGCGCCGGCACCGAGCACTTGGGCGATGTCGGCGATGGTGCGGTTCTCGAACAGTTGCTTGGGGGTCAGTTTCAAGCCCTGCTGGTTGGCACGGGCGATGATCTGCAGGTTGAGAATCGAGTCGCCGCCGAGGCTGAAGAAGTTATCGTGCACCCCGACCTGTTCGACCTTCAGCACCTCCTGCCAGATACGCGCGAGCAGCGCCTCGACCTCATTGCGTGGTGCGACGTGGCTGGCGGCGTCCGCAGCCGGTGCACTGGGCAGCGGCAGTTGACGCAGGTCCGGCTTGCCGTTGGCGGTCAGGGGGATGGCGTCGAGGGTGATGACGTGGGCCGGCACCATGTAGTCCGGCACGCGGCGGCCCAGGTCGTCGCACAGCTTGCTGGCCGACAGCGACTGGCTGGCCACCACGTAGGCCACCAGGCGCGGTGTGGCGTCCACCTCCAGCACGCGCACCAGCACCTGTTCAATCAGCGGCGAGAGACGGCGGATCTGCGCCTCCACCTCACCCAGCTCGATGCGGTTGCCACGGATCTTGACCTGGTTGTCGACGCGACCAAGGAAGGCCAACTGGCCGTCGGCCAGCCAGCGCACACGGTCGCCGGTGCGGTACCAGCGTTGCCCGTCGCTGTCGACGAAGCGCTCGGCGGTGAGGTCGGCGCGGTGCAGATAGCCGCGGGCCAGATCGCCGGCGATCCACAGCTCGCCGGGAACGCCGATGGCCACTTGGCGGCCATTGCCGTCGACCACCCGCAGGCGGCGGTTGGCCAGGGGACGACCGAGGGGGACCAGCCCGATGTCGGCTGCCAGCGGGGTGGCCAGGGCCCCCACCGTGGCCTCGCTCGGGCCATAGTGGTTGAACAGGCGCAAGGTCGGCGCCAGGGCGCCTACCTGGCGCAGCAGCTCGGGCTTGAGCGCGTCGCCACCGAATACCAGGCGTTCGCGCGGCAGCAGGCGTGGGTCGGGGTGGGCCTGGAGCAGGCCCTGCAGATGGCCGGGGGTGATCTTCAACACATCCACCGGGTGCTCGCCGAGGAAGTCGGCCAGGGCCAGCGGATCGAAGCTGGTGTCTTCGTCGACCAGGATCAGGCTGCCGCCGTTGCACAGCGCGCCGAACAGTTGGGTATGGCCGAGGTCGGCCGCCACCGTCGAAAGCAGGCCATAGCGCGCCGCTGGAGGCGGATCGAGCAGCTCGGCGACGGCGGCGAGGTAGCCGACGATGGCGCGGTGCTCGACCACCACGCCCTTGGGCGTGCCGGTGGAGCCGGAGGTGTAGATGACGTAGGCCGGGGCGTCCGCATCGTCGCCCGCCTGTACCGCCGTGCTGGGCAGGGCGGCGATGGCGTCTGCCTCATCGTCCAGCCACAGCCGGGCCGGGCTTTCGCTGCGGGGCAGGCGCGGCTCCAGGGCGCGCTGGCTGATCAGCAGATCGGCGCGGCTGTCCTGGAGAATGTCCGCCAGGCGCCCGGCGGGTTGCTTGAGATCCAGCGGCAGGTAGGCGGCGCCGCACTTGAGGGTGGCCAGCAGCGCCACCACGAAGTCGACGCTGCGCTCCAGAGCCAGGGCGAGCAACTGGCCGCTGCCGATCCCCTGAGCGTGCAGGCGATGGGCCAGGCGGTTGGCCTCGGCATCCAGTTCGGCATAGCTCAGGGCACGGGAACGATCCTGCACGGCCAGGCGCTCGGGATGGCGTTTTGCAGCGTCGACGAAGCGTTGCTGCAGGGTGCTGGCGGCGACCGCCAGGTGCGCGCCCTGGCCGTGGGCTTCCAGGCGCAGACGTTCTTCCGCGCTCAGCCAGTCCAGCGCCTGCACCTTGGCTTGCGGTTGCTTGGCCATGGCCAGCAGCAGCGCACGCAACTGGGCGCTGAGCAGGGCGATCTCGGCATCGCTGAAGCGGCTGCGGTCGTAGCTGAACAGGTATTGAAGGCGCTCACCCGGCACCACGATCAGCGACAGCGGGAAATGGTTGCGGCCCTGGGTCAGGCGGATGCCATCGGCCCGGCGCTGCTCTGGCGGGGCGCTGAAGCGCAGGCCCTCGGCATCCTGGTTGAGCGCATCGGTGACGGGGAAGTTCTCGAACACCAGGATCGAATCGAACAGGGCGCGCTCGGCCGGCACCTGGCTCAGCGGTTTGAGGCGGCTCAGCGGCAGGTAAGCGTGCTGGCGCAGGTCGCTGTTGCAACGCTGCAGATCCTGCAGCCAGTCGCCGAGGGTGCGGTCGTCGTCCAGGCGCACACGCAGCGGCAGGGTGTTGATGAACAGGCCGACCATGCTGTCGACACCGGCCAAGCCGTCCGGGCGACCGGCGACGGTGACGCCGTAGACCACCTCGTCACGCCCGGCGTGTTGCCCCAGCAGCAGCGCCCAGGCGCCCTGGATCAATGTGTTGACGGTCAGGTGCTGGCTGCGCGCGAACTGGTTCAGCCGTTCGGTCTCGGCGGCGTCCAGGCGGGTTTCGCGCTCGGCGTAGGGGTGCGCCTGCGGCGCCTCGGGCGGCGCGGCGAAGCTCGGCAGGGGCGTGGGTTCGCTGAAGTCCTGCAGTTGTTCGCGCCAGAAGTGCTCGGTGGCCTGGACGTCCTGTTCGGCGAGCCAGGCGATGTAGTCGCGGTAGCTGCGGCTTGGCGGCAGGCCGGCGTTGTCGCCGCGCACCTGCTGGTAGTAGAGGGCCAGCCATTCCTGGATGGCGACGCCGACGCTCCAGCCGTCCATGAGGATATGGTGGAAGGTCCAGATCAGATGCCAGCGCTGTTCCGGCAGGCGCACCAGGCACAGGCGCATCAGCGGTGCGTCGTTGAGTTCCAGCGCCTGGTCGCGCTCCTGCTGTGCGCACTGGCGCAGCGCCTCGTCGGCCTCGTCGCGGTCGCGCCAGTCCAGCTCGCTCAGCGGCAGGGGGACTTCGTGCTGCACCACCTGGTAGGCGTCGTCCAGGTCCTCCCAGAGAAAGGCGGTGCGCAGTACCGCATGGCGCTGCATGAGCGCCTGCCAGGCACGGCGGAAGGCGTCGGTGTCGAGCGGCCCGGTCATGTCCAGACTGAGCTGCTGGTAGTACACGCGCGAATCCGGTTCATAGACGCTGTGGAACAGCAGACCGTGCTGGGTGGGCGAGAGGGAGTAGATGTCCTCGATGTTGCTCATGATTCTGGTTCCAGTCCGTAGGCCGTGAAAACGTGTGGAGTGCAGGGCGGGCGCCGGTGCCCTAAGGCTGCCGGCGCAACGCCTGCTAGCTCTGCGAGATCGGTTTGCTCTTGAGTTTGCTCAGCAGGGTGTCCAGGTTCTTCTGGTTCAGCGCCTTGGCCAGCGGGAAGTCGGTTGGCGACAATTGCCCCGTCTGGTTGCCCTGGCAGTGGCCGATGACCGTGCGCAGGTGCGCGAGGTAGGCCTGCAGCAGGCGCTCGCGGCTGGCCTCTGCATAACGCAGGCCGGCGAACTTCATCTCCACCTGCAGACGCCCGCCGATGATCGCCAGCACCACTTCCAGGTCGTGGCTGCGCGGCGAGTCGGCGGCGACGGTCGGCGGCAGCGGTTCGTCGCTCAGTTGCAGCAGACCGCCGCCCTCGACGCCGTCGAGCTGGCCCAGGTAGTTGAACAGCAGCGAATGGCGGTGCGCCGGCAGCGGCGTCTCGGCCTGGTGGCGCAGCAGGCCATAGCCCATGGCCTGGTCGGCGGCGGCGCGCAACTGCTCCTTGACCGCGACGATCAGGGCGCCGGTGTCGCCGCCCTGTGGCAGCTCCAGGCGCACCGGGTAGAGCTGGGTGAACCAACCCACCGTGCGGCTGACATCCAGCTCAGTGAAGGCGGCATCGCGGCCATGGCCTTCCAGGTCGATGCCGATGGCCGTGGCGCCCGAGCATTGGTGCAGCGCGCCGGCCAGGGCGGCGAGCAGCAGTTCATGGCCCTGGGTGCGGTAGCTGCCCTGTGCCTGTTGCAGCGCCTGGGTTTCCTCGACGCTCAGCAGGGCGCTCAGGCTCACTTCGTCGGCCACGCGGTTGTCGGCCTGCGGCTGATCGGCCGGCAATTGCCCGGGGCGTATCTGTTGCAGCCAGTAGTCGCGCTGCGCCTGCACCGTCGGGCTGACGGCCTGTTGCCAGAGGCGCTGGCCCCACTGCCGGTAGGAACTGGTCTTGGCCGGCAGCTCGGCGCTCTGGCCGGCAGCCAGGCGCGGGTAGAGCTGGCTGAAGTCTTCCAGCAGCAGGCGCCAGGACACCGCATCCACCACCAGGTGATGAGCGACCAGATAGAGACGCTGCTGGCCGTCGGCCAGGTCGATCAGCAAGGCGCGGATCAGCGGGCCATTGGCCAGGTCGAAGGTCGCCTCGACCCGTTCGGCGATGCAATCACGCAGGGCCTGCGCCGTGCAGGGCTCGGCCAGGCGAACCTGAGCGAAGCCCACGGCCTGCCGAGCATCGGCATAGTGCTGGCGCCACTGACCGCCTGCACGGGTGAAGCGCAGGCGCAGCGCGTCGTGCTGCTCGACCAGCAGTTGCAAGGTGCGCTGCAGCGCCTCGGCCTGCAGGGGGCGGCTGGGCTTGAGCAGGACCGACTGGTTCCAGTGGCCAGGCTCGGCCAGGGGGGGGGCCAGCAGCCAGTGCTGGATCGGCAGCAGGGGCGCCTCGCCTTCCAGCACGCCTTGCTCGGCCTGGCACTGCTCGACCGGGGTGGCGACCAGGGCGAGGTCGGCCAGGGTGCGCTGCTGGAACAACTGACGCGGCGTCAGGCCGATACCCTGGGCGCGGGCCTGGGCGATGAACTGCAAACCCAGGATGGAATCGCCGCCGAGGGCGAAGAAGTTGTCGTCGACGCTCGGGGCTTCGATGCCGAGCAGTTCGCCGAGCAGGCGGCACAGCACCTCTTCGGTGGTATTGCTCGGTGCCCGCTGCTGACGGGCCTGGTGTTCCACTTGCGGCTTGGGCAGGGCCTTGCGGTCGATCTTGCCGTTGCTGCTCAGGGGCAGGGCCGGCAACTGCACCATGAACGCCGGCACCATATGCGCCGGCAGGTTCTGACTCAGGACCTGCTTGAGTGCTTCGACATCCAGGGCCTCGGGGCTGCAGAGGTAGGCGACCAGTTGCGGCGTGGCCAGGTCCTCGCGCAGCACGGTGACCGCTGCCTCGATGCCGGGTTGGTCGAGCAGGGCGGCATCGATCTCGCCCAGCTCGATGCGCAGGCCGCGCAGCTTGACCTGATGGTCGAGACGACCCAGGTACTGGATGTTGCCGTCGGCCAGGAAGCGGCAGCGGTCGCCGGTGCGATACAGGCGCTGGCCGGCGTCGAACGGGCTGTCCACGAAGCGCTCGGCGGTCAGCTGCGGCCGGTTCAGGTAGCCACGGGCCAGGCCGGCACCGCCGATGTACAGCTCGCCCACCGCGCCGATCGGCAGCGGCGCAAGCGCCTCGTCGAGGATGTACAGCCTGAGGTTGGCGATGGGCTTGCCGATGGGCACGAAGCCCAGGGTCGAGGTCGGATCGCAGATCCAGCAACTGACGTCGATGGCCGCCTCGGTGGGGCCGTAGAGGTTGATCAGGCGTGCCGGATGACGCGCCTGGAAGCGTTGCTGCAACTCCAGCGGCAAGGCTTCGCCGCTGGCGAACACCTGGCGCAGCGAGGTGCAGCGTGGCAGCTGCGGCTCGCCGACGAAGGCCTGCAGCATCGAGGGTACGAAGTGCAGGGTGGTGATGCGTTCGCGCTGGATCAGTTCGGCCAGGTAATGGCTGTCACGATGGCCGTCGGGCTTGGCGACCACCAGGCAGGCGCCGGTGATCAGCGGCCAGAAGAACTCCCACACCGACACGTCGAAGCTGTAGGGGGTCTTCTGCAGCACGCGGTCGTCGGCGCCGATGGGGAAGGCGTCCTGCATCCAGTACAGGCGGTTCATCAGCGCGCCATGCTCGTTGAGCACACCCTTGGGCTGGCCGGTGGAGCCCGAGGTGTAGATGACGTAGGCGAGGTCGCCGGGCTGGTTGATCGGCTCGGGCTGCGGGCCGTCTTCCAGCGTCGAGACATCCAGGCACCAGTGTGGCGTGCCGGCCGGCAGGCAGGACGCCGTGCCCGCTTGCACCAGGGTCAGGGCCGGGCTGGCATCGTCCAGCATCAGCGCCAGGCGTGCTGGCGGCAACTCCGGGTCGAACGGCAGGTAGGCGGCACCGGCACGGACGATGCCGAGCAGGGCGACGACCATTTCCACCGAGCGCTGCATGCACACCGCGACCACCTGCTCGCGGCCCACGCCGCGTTCGCGTAGCGCGCGGGCCACGGCACCGCTGCGGGCGTGCAGCTGGGCATAGCTGAGTCGCTGCTCGGCGTAGACCAGCGCTGGCGCATCCGGGCTACGCATGGCCTGCTCGGCCAGGGCCTGGGCCAGGCTATGGGGGCCGCTGTAGGTCTTGGCGGTGGCATTCCACTGCTGCAACTGCTGGTCGCGCTCGGCGCCGCCGAGCAGATCCAGCTCGCCCAGCTTCGCCAGGGGGCGGCTGCTGATTTCGCCCAGCAACTGCTGCCAGGTATCGGCCCAGCGCATGATGGTGTCGGCCTCGAACAACTGGCGCTTGTACTTCAGGCGCAGCGACAGGCGTTGGCCGTCATCGTGCACTTCCCAACTCAGGTCGAAACTCGACGCGTTGGAGGGCACCTCCCTTTCGCGCAACCGCAGCGGTGCCCAGGCGTCGCTGCGCAGGCGCGCGTTCTGCATGGCGAACAGCACCTGGAACAGCGGCGTGCGGGTCATGTCGCGTTCGCTGACGAGAGCATCGACCACCTGCTCGAACGGCACCTCCTGATGCTCCTGGGCAGCGAGCACGCGTTCGCCGACCTGTTTCAGGAAGTGCTCGAACGCCTGGTGCGGGTCGACCTCGGCGCGGATCACCAGGGTGTTGACGAAGCAGCCGATCAGCGCCTGGGTCTGGGCCAGGTAGCGGTTGGCCACGGCGGTACCGATACGCACGTCGCGTTGACCGGCCAGGCGACCGAGCAATACCTGGGTCGCTGCCAGCAACAGCACGTAGAGCGTCACGCCCTGCTGCCGAGCGGTCTGCCGCAGGCGCTGGACGAGGGCATCGGGCAGCACCAGGGCATGGAAGCCGCTGGCGCTGTCGGGCTCGGCACGGCGCGGATGGTCGGTGGGCAGCTCCAGTTGATAGTCGCCATCGCCGAGGGTGCTCTGCCAGTACTGCAACTGCTGGCGGTAGCGCTCGGCCTGCTCCGGCAGGCGCTGCCAGAGCGCGTAGTCGACGTACTGCACCGGCAGGGCCGGCAAGCGTGCCTCGCGCTGCTCGCTGCGGGCGCGATAGAGTTCGGCCAGCTCGTCGATCAGGCATTGCATCGACCAGTCGTCGGCCACCGTGTGATGCAAAGTCAGGAGCAACAGGGTGCGGCGTTCGGTGTGCAGCAGGCAGCCGCGAATCAGCGGGCCGGTGGCCAGGTCGAAGGGTTGCCGGGATTCCTCGTCGATACGCCGAGCGACCTGGGCATCCCAGTCCGCTTCGTCCAGCGTTTCGATGGCCAGTTGCGTGCGGCTGTGCGTATCAATCAACAGCTCGGCGCCCTGGCCGCGCTCCAGCAGGCGACCGCGCAGCACCTCGTGACGGGCGATGATCTCGGCCAGCCCCTGCTGCAGCCAGTCGAGGCGTACCGGACCGCTGAGTTCCACCGCCGAGGTGATGTTGTACTCGGCGGCGTGCGGGTTGAGCTGTTCGAGGAACCACAGGCGTTGCTGGGCATAGGACAGCGGCAGGCGCTCGGGGCGTGGCTGTGGCGTCAGCTCGGCGGCCGCGCGGGTCGTCGAGGTGCCGAGCAGGGCGCTGAAGGAGCGCAGCGTCGGCTGCTCGAACAACTGCCGCAGGGCCGGCGCCTGGCCGTATTCCTGGCGCAGCCGGGCGAGCAGCAGGGTGGCCAGCAGCGAATGCCCACCCAGGCGGAAGAAGTGGCTGTCGCGGCCGATCAGTTCGACCGGCACTTCCAGCAACTCCGCCCAGCGTGCTGCCATGCGCCGCTCGACCTCGCCTTGCGGCGCTTCGAGCGCCGCCTCGGCCTGCTCCAGCTGGGGTCGTGGCAGTTGCTTGCGATCCAGCTTGCCGTTCGCGTTGAGCGGCAATGCCGCCAGCTCCACCAGCACGCTCGGCAGCATGTGCGCCGGCAGCGCCTGCGCCAGCTCGGCCTGCAGCCGGGCGACGTCCAGTCCGCTTTCGCCTGCCACCAGGTAGGCCACCAGTTGGGGCGTGGCGAGGTCGTCGCGCAGCACGGTCACGGCCTCGCGTACGCCGGGTTGGGCGAGCAGGGTGGCGTCGATCTCACCCAGTTCGATGCGCTGGCCGCGCAGCTTGACCTGGTGGTCGAGGCGACCCAGGTACTGGATGTTGCCGTCGGCCAGGAAGCGGCAGCGGTCGCCGGTGCGGTACAGGCGCTGGCCGGGCGCGAAGGGGCTGTCGACGAAGGCCGCCGCGGTCAGCTCCGGGCGGTTCAGGTAGCCACGGGCCAGGCCGACGCCCCCAATGTACAGCTCACCGACCGCGCCCACCGGCAGCGGGTTGAGCTGCGCATCGAGGATGTACAGCCTGAGGTTGGCGATGGGCTTGCCGATGGGCACGAAGCCCAGGGTCGAGGCCGGGTCGCAGATCCAGCAACTGACGTCGATGGCGGCTTCGGTGGGGCCGTAGAGGTTGATCAGGCGTGCCGGATGGCGCGCCTGGAAGCGTTGTTGCAGGGCCAGCGGCAAGGCCTCGCCACTGGCGAAGACCTGACGCAACGAGGTGCAATCTTCCAGGCCTGGCTCGCTGACGAAAGCCTGCAGCATCGAGGGCACGAAGTGCAGGGTGGTGATGCGCTCGCGCTGGATCAGCTCCATCAGGTAGCCGCTGTCCTGATGGCCGCCGGGACGTGCCAGTACCAGACAGGCGCCGGTGATCAGCGGCCAGAAGAATTCCCACACCGACACGTCGAAGCCGTAAGGGGTCTTCTGCAGCACCCGGTCACCTGCGCCAATGGCGAAGGCGTCCTGCATCCAGTGCAGGCGGTTCATCAGGGCGCCGTGCTCGTTGAGCACACCCTTGGGCTGGCCGGTGGAGCCGGAGGTGTAGAGCAGGTACAGCAGGTCGTCGGGCTGGTTGGCCGGTGGCCTGGCGGTGGACGCCTGCACCGGCAGCGGCTGCTCCAGACACCAGGCCGGCACCGGCTCGGGCAGGCGTTCACGCCAGGTGGCGTGGGTCAGCACCAGCGGGCAGGCGGCATCTTCCAGCAGGAAGGCCAACCGCGTTGCTGGCAGGTGCGGATCCAGCGGCAGGTAGGCGGCGCCGGCCTTGACGATGCCCAGCAGGGCTACCACCAGATCGATGCTGCGCTCCATGCATACGGCGACCACCTGTTCGCGGCCGATGCCCTGGGCCACCAGGGCCTGTGCCAACTGGTCGGCGCGCTGGTGCAGGGTGGCGTAGCTGAGGGTTTCGCCCTCGTAGACCAGCGCTGGCGCCTCCGGGCTGTTCCGTACCTGGCGGGCCAGGGCCTCGCTCAGGGTGGCGGGGCCAGGGTAGTGGCGCGTGGTGTCGTTCCAGTGCTGCAACTGGCGCTGGCGATCCGCTTCGCTCAAGGGCGTGAGTTGGGCGAGCGGCGTGTCCACGGCTTGCGGCAACTGTTCCAGGAAGGCCAGCCACTGGCCCAGCCAGGCCTGCATGGTCGATTCGTGGAACAGGCTGGCGCGGTATTCCAGCATCACCGAGAGGTGTTCGCCGTCGTCGTGCACTTCCCAGTTCTGGTCGAACTTGGCCGCAGGCGAGCGGATATCCAGGGGCTGCAGACGCAGGTCTGGCCAGTCGAGCGAGGCGCGCGTGCTGTTCTGCATGACGAAGGCCACCTGGAACAGCGGCGTGTGCGCCAGGTCGCGTTCCGGTGCCAGGTGTTCGACCACCTGCTCGAAGGGCACGTCCTGATGTTCCTGAGCGTCCAGCACGGTTTGCCTGAGCTGGGCCAGGTAGTCGCCGAAGCGCTGCGTGGGGGTGAGCTCGGAGCGGATCACCAGGGTATTGACGAAGCAGCCGATCAACGGCTGCACGGCTTGCAGGCGGCGGTTGGCCACCGGCGTGCCGATGCGCAGATCCTGCTGCCCGCTGTAGCGCCCGAGGAACAGCTTGAGGCCGGCCAGCAGCAGCACGAACGGGGTGACCTGGCGCTCCTGGGCGAAGCGCCGCAGGCGCTCGGCCAGGGCTGCCGGTACCTGGGCGAAGCAGGTGCCGGCGCGGTTGTCCAGGTGCGCCGGGCGCGGCAGGTCGGTGGGCAGTTCGAGGCGGTAGTCGCCGTTTTCCAGGCGGTTCTGCCAGTACTCCAGTTGCTGGCGATAGACCTGCTGACGCGCCTCGCTGCGTTGCCACAGGGCATAGTCGATGTATTGCACCGGCAACGCCGGCAGCTCCGCGTGCCGGCCTTCCCGTGCGGCGTGGTAGCTGGCGGCCAGTTCGTCGAGCAGGACCTGCACCGACCAGCCGTCGGCGGCGCAGTGGTGCAGGCCGAGCAGTAGCAGGGCCTGGTTGGCACCAGCATGCCACAGCAGACGCACCCGCAACGGGTGCTCCTGGGTCAGGTCGAAGGCGCGTGCGGACTCGGCCTCGGCGGCCTGGCGCTGGTACTCGGCCCAATCGGCTGGTTCGCCGGCATAGTCCTCCACGGCCAGCTCGAAACGGCTTGGCGCATCGATCAGCAACTGGCCGCCCTGGTCGTCGTCCAGCAGGCGGCTGCGCAGGATGGCATGGCGTTCTACCAGCGTCTCGAAGGCCTGGCGCAAGGCCTCGACATCGAGCTCGCCGGTGAGGGTCAGCGCCGTGTTGATGCTGTATTCGCCCGAACCGGGCGCCAGTTGCTCGAGGAACCACAGGCGCTGCTGCTCGAACGACAGCGGCAGGCGCTGCGGATGTGGCCCGGCCTGCAGTGTCGGCAAGGCCGAGGCCGGCTGCTCGCTCGCGGCCGCGATCAACTGTGCCTGCTCGGCCAGGGTCGCCCGTTCGAACAGGTCGCGCAACCTCGGCGCGCTGGCGAAGGCCTCGGCGATACGGGTCAGCAGCACGGTGGCGAGCAGGGAGTGCCCGCCCAGGTGGAAGAAGTTGGACTGCCGGCCGATCTGCTCCACAGGCACTTGCAGGGTCTCGGCCCACAGCGTGGCCAGGCGTTGCTCGTGCTCGCCCTGGGGCGCCTGCAGCAGCGCGTCATGCTCGGCTTCGGGCTGTGGCAGGGCGCGGCGGTCGATCTTGCCGTTGGCGCTCAATGGCCACTCGGCCAGGGCCAGCAGCGCCTGCGGCAGCATGTAGGTGGGGATGAAGCGTGCCAGCCGTTCACGCCAGTCATGCTGTACAGCCGCGCCGCCATCGGTGAGCACGTAGGCCAGCAGGCGCTCGTCACGCACCAGCACCAGGCTGTCGCGCACGCCGTCCAGACGCAGCAGTGCCTGTTCGATCTCGCCAGGTTCGATGCGCAGGCCGCGCAGCTTGATCTGGAAGTCCTTGCGGCCGAGGAATTCGAGTTCGCCATTGGCCCGGTAACGGCCCAGGTCGCCGGTGCGGTACAAGCGCCCAGGGCCGAAGGGGTTGGCGACGAAGGTGGCAGCGGTCAGCGCCTCACGGTGCAGGTAGCCTGGGCCGACGCCAGCGCCGGCCACGCAGATCTCACCGGGCACGCCCACCGGTAGCGGCTGGTCGTAGCGGTCGAGGACGTAGAGCTGGGTGTTGTCCACCGGGCGGCCAATGGGCAGCGCGGCATCCGCCGCCTCGCCGTCCACCTCGTGCCAGGCGACCACGTCGGTGCATTCGGTGGGGCCGTAGCTGTTGAGCACCCGGCAGTGACCATTGCCGCTGTCGAGCCAGGGCCGCAGGCGTTCCATGCGGATCGGCTCGCCACCCAGTACCAGCGCACGCAGGCTGGCCAGGTCGCGCCAGTGCTCGGCGGCGGCGAGATCCAGCAGCGGGTAGAACGCGCTGGGGGCGCCGTTGAGCAGGGTGATGTGCTGCTCGCGGATGTCCTGCAGCAGCGCCTGCAGCTCGTAACCCCGGGCGCTGGGCATGACCAGCGTGGCGCCGGACAGCAGGGGCGCGAAGATATTCTTCTGGGTCAGGTCGAAGCCGGTAGCGCTGGCCAGCAGCACCTTGTCGCCCTGGCGCCAGCCCAGTGTGCGCAGGTACCAGTGCTGCAGGTTGCGCACGCCGCCATGGGTGACCACCGCGCCCTTGGGTTGGCCGGTGGAACCGGAGGTGTAGATGGCATAGAAGGGCGCGGTGCCGTCGAGGCTGCGCGTGGGGGCGCTGCTCGGTTGCCGGGCCAGCTCCGCTTGCAGGTGCTCCAGCACCAGTTGGCGTATCGGCAGGTCGGCGTGGCGGGCCGCCAGCTCGGCATCGGTGAGCAGCAGGCTGCTTGCGCAGTCCTCAAGGATGTAGCGGATACGTTCTAGCGGATAGGCGCTGTCGATCGGCACGTAGGCTGCGCCGCACTTGAGCACCGCGAGTATGGCCACCGCCAGCTCCGGGGTCTTGTCCAGGCACAGGGCGACCCAGTGGCCGCTGCCTATGCCTTGCCCACGCAGATGGTGGGCCAGGCGGTTGGCCTGGGCATCGAGCTCGGCGTAGCTGAGGCTGAGCGTGCGCTGTTGCACCGCCACTGCCTGCGGCGAACGTGCCACCTGCGCCTCAAAGGCATCGAGGATGCTCGGCATGGACGGCAGTTCGCAGGCACTGTCATTCCACTCGTGCAGGGTGCGCTGCCATTCCCGCGCATCGAGCAGGCGATGCTCGCCCAGCGGCCGCTCGGGTGCTTCCAGCATGTTCTCGAATAGCTGCACGAAGCGCTGCAGCCAGCGCTCGGCGGTGGCCGGCTCGAACAGGTCGAGGGCGAACATCAGGTTGAGTTCGATGGCGCCCTGCGCTGGCGCGACGATGTGCAGGTCGAGGTCGTATTCCGAATGACTCAGTGGGGTGTCCAGCACCTCGAAATCGAGGTCGGGGAAGCGTACCCGGCGCTCCATCGGCAGTTGCTGGGCGATCATCACCTGGAACAGCGGGGCATGGCTGAGGCGGCGTGGCAACGCCAGGTGGTCGACCAGGCGCTCGAAGGGCAGGTCTTGGTGACGCTGGGCCTCGAGCAGGGTTTCGCTGACCTGTCGGGCCAGTTCGGCGAAGCTCGACTGGCCCTGGAAGCGCACGCGGATCGGCAGGTTGTTGAGCAGGATGCCGAGCAGCGACTGGGTTTGCTCGCGGTCGCGATTGGACACCGGGGTACCGAGGATCAGGTCGTCCTGGCCGCTCATGCGGTGCAGGAAGGTGGCGAAGGCGGCGAACACCAGGCTGTAGGTGGATTGCTGCAGGCGGGCCGCCAGTGCGCGGGCACGCTCGCTGGCCTGCGGCGACAGGCGGGTGGCGAGCATGCCGCTGCGGTGCGACTGGGCGGTCGGGCGCGGCCGGTCGGTGGGCAGCTCCAGCAGGTAGTCGCTGTCGTCATCGCGGGCCAGTTGCTTCTGCCAGTAGTCCAGGTGCGGTTGCAGCGCCGCCGGTTGCAGGCGTTGCTGTTGCCACAAGCTGTAGTCGGCGTACTGGATCGTCAGCGGCGCCAGTTGCGGCGCCTGGCCGGCGTGCAGGGCGGCATAGAACTGGGTCAGCTCGCGCAGGGCCAGGGTGGCCGACCAGGCATCGGACACCAGATGGTGCAGGGTGATGGCCAGTACATGCTCGCGTGCGCCCAGGCGCAACAGGCGGGCGCGCAGCAACGGCGGCTGCAGCAGGTCGAAGGGCCGGGCGAACCAGGCTTGCAGTTCGCGTTGTACGGCAGCTTCGCTGGCCTCTGCGAAATCGGCGAGTGGCAGCTCGAAGGTCGATGTCTCGACGATGCGCTGGCAGGGTTGCCCGCCATTGCTGGGGAAGGCGGTGCGCAGCACTTCGTGGCGTTCGATCAGCCACTGGAAGCTAGCGCGCAGGGCCTCGACATCGAGATCACCGCTCAGGCGCAGGGCGAAGGGGATGTTGAAATGGGCACTGCCGGGGTTCAGTTGCTCGACGAACCACAGGCGCTGCTGGGCGAAGGACAGCGGCAGACGCTCGGGCCGCGGCGCCGCCACGATGTCTTCGGATGCTGGCTGTTCGCCGTCCTGGAGGCGCTTCTGCTGGTCGATGGCCTGCGCCAACTGGCGCACGCTGGGGGACTCGAACAGGGCCTTGAGCGGTAGCTCGACGGCGAAGGTGGCGCGGATGCGCGACAGCACCTGGGTGGCCAGCAGCGAGTGGCCACCGAGGGCGAAGAAACTGTCGGTGACGCCGAAGTGCTCCAGTGCCAGAACGTCCCGCCAGATGCCGTGCAGCGCCTGCTCGGTGGCAGTGGCCGGTGGCGTGGCATCGCCAGCTCCCGCGCTGCAATCCAGTTCGCGTTGCGCCAGGTGTTTGCGGTCGACCTTGCCGTTGGCGTTGAGGGGCAGAGCGTCGAGCTGGACGAGGTGCTGCGGCACCATGTAGGTCGGTAGCTGGCCGTCGAGCGCCTGTTTCAGCGCTGTGGCATCGAGGTCATGGCCTTCATGCGCGACCCAGTAGCCCACCAGTTGCGCCTCGCCACGGGCATCGGCATGCACCACCACGGCGGCGGCTTTCACGGACGGGTGCTGCTGCAGTTTGGCCTCGATCTCGCCCAGTTCGATGCGATGGCCGCGGATCTTCACCTGCTGGTCGCGGCGGCCGAGGAATTCGATCACGCCGTCGGCACGGTAGCGGCCGAGGTCGCCGGTGCGGTAGAAGCGTGCGCCGGGGCGCAGCGGGTGGTCGACGAAGACGGCACGGGTGCGCTCGGCGTCATTGAGATAACCGCGGCCGACACCGGCGCCGGCCACGCAGATTTCGCCAGGAACGCCTACCGGCACCGGGCGCAGGGCATCGTCGAGCACGTACAGCTCGGTGTTCGGCGTCGGCCGGCCGATGGGCATGGCCTGGGCCTGTTCGTCGGACGCGGCGGTGATGGCGTGGAACGCCACGTCGTCAGCGCACTCTGCCGGGCCGTAGGCATTCATCAACGGCACGTGGGGAAAACGGGCGAACCAGTCGCGGCACAGGGCCGGCGGCAGGGCCTCGCCGGTGGGCAGCAACCAGCGCAGGCTCTCGAGATGGGTGGTCGGCGTGCTGGCGGCGAGCACGCCGCGAATCACCGCCGGCACTGCCTCCCACAGCGTCAGGCGCTCGTCCTGCAGGGCTTGCAGCAGGCGCTCGGGATCATGGCTGACGGCATCCGGGAGGATATGCACGGTGGCACCGACCAGCGGCGCGGCGAGCAACTGCCAGACCGAGATGTCGAAGGCCACCGAGGCGGTCTGGGCAATGCGGTCATGCTCGCCGAGGCCGAGGGTCGGCACCTTGCCGAGCATGTTGTTGAGCATGCCGCGCTGTTCCACCAGGGCGCCCTTGGGCGTGCCGGTGGAGCCTGAGGTGAAGATCACGTAGGCGAGGTCGTCCGGCGTGCCGCGCGGCGCGAGGATGGGAGCCTCACCTTGCAGCCAGCGGGCTTCGATGCCGATGCACTGCGGCGCAGCCTGGCCGAGGTTGGTGCACAGCGCGTCGGCCAGCGCTCCCTGACTGTCACCGACCAGCATCAGTGGTGCCTGGCTCAGTGCGAGGATTTCCGTCAGGCGCTGCGCCGGGTGCTTGACCTCCAGCGGCAGGTAGCAGGCGCCGGCCTTGAGAATGGCGATCAGCGCGGTGAGATGGGCCAGGCCGCGTTCGGCCAGCAGCGCCACGGGGAGGTCGGGGCCGGCGCCGGCCTCGATCAGCGCGGCGGCGAGGCGGCTGGCGCGGGCGTCCAGCTCGGCATAGCTGAGCGACTCGCCCGCGCAGACCACGGCGGCCTTGTGCGGCTGGCGCGCCACCTGTTCGGCGAACAGGCTGGCGTAGGTGCGATCCAGCGGGAACCTCTGTGCGGTGTCGTTCCAGTCCACCAGCAGCGTCTGGCGCTCCTCTGTGCTCAGCACCTGCAGCGAGGCCAGGCTGGCGGTGGGCTCGGCGAGAATGCCGAGAACGATCTGGCGCAGGTGGCCGAGCAGACGCTCGATGCTGTCAAGGGCGAAGCGCCGGCGATCATAGGAGATGCGCACGGCCAGGCGCTCGCCGGGCATGACCACGACGGTGAGGCCGTAGTGGGTGTGCACGCTGTGCTCCATGTCGTCCAGGCTGAAGCTCAGCTCGCCGCTGAACAGCTTGTCGTCGATGGGCGCGTTCTCGTAGACCAGGATGCTGTCGAACAGCTCCTCGCCGCGCGGGAAATCGCTCCAGCCCTGGATGTCCACCAGGGCGCTGTGCTCGAACTCGCGCAATGCCAGGTTATGGCGTTGCAGAGCCTGCAACCAGGAGGTGCGGTCTTGCTGCTCGTCGATGCGCACGCGCAAAGGCAGGGTGTTGATGAACAGCCCGATCATGTCCTCGACGCCGGCCAGTTGCGGCGGGCGACCGGACACGGTGACGCCGAAGAGCACGTCGCGCAGGCCGCTGTAGCGGCTCAGCAGCAAGGCCCAGGCGCCCTGGAACAGGGTATTGGGGGTGATCCGCCGGGATTGGCAGAAGTGCGTCAGCTCGCGGGTCTGCTGGGCGTCGAAACGGATCAGGGTGTCGTCGACCAGCACCGCTTCGCGGTACTGGCTCTGCCGGGTGTGGCGTTCGATCACCAATGGCGTCGGTGCGTCGAGGCCCTGCAGTTGCTGCTGCCAGAAGGCCTGCGCTTCGGGCAGGCTCTGTTGCTGCAGCCAGGCGATGTAGTCACGGTACGGACGCGGCTTGCGCACGCTCGCTGCCCGCCCCTGGCGCAAGGCCGCGTAGGCGTCGATGAAGTCGACCATGATCAGCGAGATGCACCAGGCGTCCATCAGGATGTGATGGAAGCTGCGGATCATTTCGTGGCGCCCGGCGCCCAGGCGTACCAGGCGCATGCGGATTAGCGGTGGTTTGGCCAGGTTGAAACCGTTGCGCTGCTCCTGTTCCAGCAGGGCCTGGATATGGGCCTCCTGCTGCTCGGGGGCGAGGCCTTCGAGATCGATGTATTCGACCGGGTCGGCGATCTGGCGATGAACCACCTGCAATGGCTGTTTCTGGGTCTTCCACAGGAAGCTGGTGCGCAGTGCCGGGTGGGCACCGATCACTTGCCGCCAGGCCTCGAGGAACGCCTCCACCGACAGCTCGCCGCCGATACGGTAGCGATCCTGCATCAGGTACACCCCGGATTCCTGGTGCAGCAGGCTCTGGAACAGCATGCCCTGCTGCAGCGGTGACAGTGGGTAGACATCTTCGAGGTGGTGTGCGGTCTTGTTCGTCATCCAGATGACCTTCGCTACTTGAATGGGTGAAGGGGGCAGCCAGGCAGGGCCCCGGTTCAGTCGGTCGAATTGAGTTCCGCGAGCAGGTCGCCAAAGGCGGCATCGTCGAGGTCGGCCAGGGGGAAGTCGGCAGCCGTGCCGGCTGCCCTGGCGCCCTCGGCTGTGGCAGTCACTGGCGCTTCGCTCTCGGGTGCGCCACGGGTGGCGACCTGAGCCATGCGCTCGATGGTCTCGCTCTCGAATATCTGCTTGGCGCTGAGGCGGATGCCTTGCTGGTTGGCGCGCGAGACGATCTGCAGGCTGAGGATCGAGTCGCCGCCGATCTGGAAGAAGTTGTCCTGTACGCCGATGCGTTCGCGCTTGAGCACCTGCTGGCAGATAGCGGCCAGCGCTGTTTCCATTTCGTCGCGCGGCGCCACGTAGGCGGCGCTGGCCGCGACCAGGTCGTCCGGGTCGGGCAGGGCGTTGAGGTCGAGCTTGCCGTTGGGCGTGTGCGGCATGGCCGAGAGATGCACGAAGGCGGCCGGCACCATGTAGCTGGGCAGGCGATCGTTGATGAAACTGCTCAGCGCCTGGGCCTCGGGAACATAGCCGTGGCGGTCGGTGAAGTAGGCGATCAGGCGGGCGCTGCCTTCTTGAACCTGGGCGATCACCACCGCTTCGCGCACCTCCGAATGGCTCTGCAGCACGCGCTCGATCTCGCCGCGTTCGACGCGGTGGCCGCGAATCTTGATCTGCTGGTCACGGCGCCCGAGGAAGTCCAGGCGGCCGTCGACATGGCGTCGGGCCAGGTCACCGGTGCGGTACAGGCGTTGCCCAGACGCGATGTGCGGGTAATGCACGAAGGCGCTGGCGGTCTGCTCGGGCAGACCCAGGTAGCCGCTGGTCAGGGTCGGGCCGCCGAGGTGGATCTCGCCGGGCTCGCCGATGGCGGCCGGCTGGCCGTGTTCTTTCAGCAGCCACAGGCCCATGCCGGGAATGGGCCGACCGATGCTGATGGTGGCCGCGCCGGGTGCTGCATCGCTGAGTACCTCGGCGGTGGCCCAGACGGTGGCTTCGGTCGGCCCGTATTCGTTGACCAGTTGTGCGTGCCCCACCTTGTTGCGGTGCTTGTCGAGCACGCGTGGTATGCAGGGTTCTCCGGCCACGATCCAGGTGCGCAGATGGGCCAGGGTGGCGGCGTCGCAATAGTCCAGCAGCGTCTCGTAAAGCGACGGCAACGACAGGCTGTGGCTGACGCGATGGCGCTCGATCAGGGCGGCCAGCACTTCCAGATCCAGTTCCTCGCCGCTGGCCGGCAGCACCAGCAGACCGCCCTGGCACAGCGTCCAGTAGATACCGGCCACGGAGCTGTCGAAGGACAACGACGAAAGCAGCAGGTAGGCCTGCACCGGCTCGGGGTAGAAGGCCATGCGCACCTGGGTCGAACGGCTCAGGGCAGCATGGCTGATCGGCACGCCCTTGGGTTGACCGGAAGAGCCCGAGGTGTAGATCAGGTAGGCGGTTTGCTCGCCGCTGACAGCCGGCAGTGGCTCGGCATCGGCGCCTGCCATCTCGCTGGCAGCGTCCAGCAGCAAGGTGGGCACGCTGCTGGTGACGCTGTCCTGCAGCGCTTGGGTGGTGAGCAGCAGGCCCGCCGAACTGTTGTCGAGCATGTAGCTCAGGCGCTCGCCGGGGTAGGCCGGGTCGAGGGGCAGGTAGGCTGCGCCGGCCTTCAGGGCGGCCAGCATGGCGACGATGGCCTGGCGCTCGCGCCGCATGAGGATGCCGACCACGTCGCCGCTTTGCACGCCCGCGGCGCGCAGGCGCCGAGCCAGGGTGTCGACCTGGGCCAGCAGCTCGCCATAGCGGGTCAGACCTCCACCATCGACCAGTGCCGGGGCATCGGGATTGGCCTGGGCACGTTCTTCGAGCAGCGCGAGCACGCTTGCATCGCGTACCTCTGCCGATGTGGCGCTGGCTTGCAGGCTCTGTTCCTGGTGGGGGCCGAGCAGGGGCAGGGCCCCGAGAGTGGAGTCTTGCGTACACAACCCCTGCAGCAGTCGGGTCCATTGTTCTTCCAGGCAGGCGATGGCCGTGGCATCGAAGCATGTGCGGTCATAGGCCAGGCGCAGCTCCAGCGTTGCGTCGCTGCCCGCATGGCATTCCAGACCGAGCGCGAAGGGTGGCTGGAAGCTGGTGGCGATGACCGGCGTGCCGAGGTTTCCGGATACTTTGAGTTCGCGCCAGGCGAAATACAGCGCACAGGATTGCTCGCTGTCGTAATGATCGCGCCAACCCCTGGCCTGGTGAAGGGGGGCGAGCAGGGCGGCGGCCTGGGAGGCCAATGGCGTTTGCAGATCGACCTCCACCTGCACCGGCAGGCACTGCTCGAACAGGCCCAGGGCCTGCTCCAGGCCCTCTCCACGGCCGGCATCGTGCCAGCCGAGCTGGATGCGTTGCTGCCCGCTCAGCCGAGCCAGCAGCACGCACCAGGCGGCGAACAACAGCTCGTCCAGGTTCAGCTCGACACGGGATGCCAGCGCCTGCAGTTCGGCGTGCGCCGGCAATCCGGCGAGGGTGTGCAATGCCGGCTGGCACGCCTGGCCATTGCCGGCCGCCTGCAGGCCGTGCAGTTGCAGGGGGGCGCTCTCCGTGCGCATCTGCTGCCAGAAGCGCATGGCCTGGCCGTCGGCTTCATCCTCCAGCAGGCCGTTCTTCCATTCCGCGTAGTCGACGTACTGGAGACGTTCCGCCTGGGCCGCGCCAAGCAGTTCGCCGGCGATCAGGGCCAGGCTGGACAGATCCAGGGCGCTGGCGGCGCCCTCGAGGCACAGCCACCAGCGCTCATCCCCAATACGGACGTAGTGCACCGAGAGCACGCTGCCCGCTTGCAGCGTGCTCTTGCTCAGGCGGGCAGCACGTTGCGCCGCATCTGCGTCGCGCCAGTCTTCGGCGGCGAAGGTGACGCGCGGCTGCTCCTCAATCACCTGAATCGGCAGGGCCATGCCGGGCACGGCATGCAGCACGGTGCGCAGGATCTCCTCGCGCTCGGCCATGGCGTGCAGCCGTGCGTCGATCTCGGCGGCCGACGGAGCCTGGGCCACCTCGACGACCAGGCAGCTGCCGGCAGTGGCCGCTGCGGTGTGCCGGGCGTCGCGCCAGGCCCGGGCCTGTTGTGGAGAGATGCGAAAACCTGTCAGAGCCGACATGGCGTTTCCTCGTGAGCGAAAGTGGAGACGAGACGTATCAGAGCTGTACGTCGCTGCCGACGATGGCTTCGGCCATGCCGGTGTAGATCTTGCGGGGGCCGCCGTAAGGTTCCCGGCCATGTACCGCGAGCATGTTGTCGAGCAGCAGGACATCGCCGCGCTGCCAGTGGAACTTCACCAGCGATCCCAGATAGGCAGCGCGCAGGGTTTCCAGTACATCCGGCTCGATGGGGCTGCCGTCGCCGTAGAAGGTGTTGGTGGGCAGGTCCATCGCCGAGAAGCCGGCGCCGAGTGAGTCGCGGATGGCGGCGGGCAGGGTGCTGACGTGAAAGAAGGTGCCATGGTTGAACCAGACCTCCTCACCAGTGCGCGGGTGGCGAGCCAGGGCGGCGCCGACCTGACGGGTGCGCAGACGGTTGCCGTCCTTCCATTCCACCTCGATACCCACCGAGGCGCAGTAGGCCTCCACTTCGCCGCGGTCGTCGGTCTGGAACACCGACTGCCAGGGCAGGCCGAAGCCGTCGCCATAGTTGCGTACATAGAGGATCTTCTTGCGTCTGAAGGTGTCGACGATCTCCTGCGGGATCAGTGACTTGACCCGGCGTACCGAGCCGATCGGGGTTTCCCCACCGGTTTCCGATGGCAGGTGGCAGTAGAAGAACAGACGCAGCGGAAAACGTGGCGAGTAGGAGTGCTCGTTGTGCGGGAAGATCACCTGGTCGGCCGGGTAGTCGGTCGAGGTATAGATGTTGCCGCCTACCCGGGTGCGCGGCGAGGCACGGAACATGTACTCCAGGGCGCCGCTCGACAGGGCGTCGATGACGGCATTGAAGTGCCGGGTGGTCTGTACGTCGAAGCCGCGCAGCAGAATGGCGCCGTGCTGCAGCAGCATGCGCTCCAGATGTTCGCGGTTCTGCGTGGCCCATTGCACCAGGTCGACGCCGGGCAGGCTCGGTTCGACCCGCCAGGGCAGGTCCCAGTCCGGTGCCAGGAGGTCTTCGCTGACGATGCTCTGCTGCGAAACCATGATGGGTTTGCGGCGCGGGATACCGGCGACGGGACGGTTGCCGGACGGAGGAATGGCGGTCATGCGGGCTCCTTGTCGCTACAGGCTGATGGCGCGGCGGCGGGTATTGCCCAGGCGGGCGCGCCCCTGGTCGTGGTGTGCGTGCTGCTGCCGTAGCAGGTGGGCGTCGTCCCACTGTTGCAGTCGAGCGCGCAGGTCGCCGAGCGGTTGTTCGATCAGGTCGTCGACCTGGCTTAGCAGTTCCTGCCAGAGGCTGGCGAAACGCTCGATCTCGTCGCTGCTGAACAGGCGGCGGTCATATTCCAGCGTGGCTTCGATACCGGCGTGGCGATGCATCAGGTCGAGCACCAGATCGAAGCCCGCCAGATCCTGGATCACCTGGGTACTGACGAGGCGGGCTTGGCCCAGCCCCTCGATGCTGAAGCGGTCACGCTGGTAGTTGAACTTGGCCTGGAACAATGGCGAGCGATCCGTCTTGCGTTGGGGCGCCAGATGGGACACCAGCAGGTCGAATGGCAACTGCCGATGGGCATGGGCCACGCGAATGGCCTGGCGAGTGCGTGCCAGCAACTCGCCCAGGCTCAGCTCATCCTCCAGCTCGCACTTGAGCGCGAGCTGATTGACGAAGAAGCCGAAGATGTCTTGCAGGACAGGCAGGTCGCGGCCGTGTACATCGGTGCCGACGAGAAAGCGATGCTGACCACTGAGGTAATGCAGCCAGGTCTGGAACAGACCGGTCAGCGTCACGAACAGGGGCAGGCGCAGGCGCCGAGAGACCTGCTTGAGCCGTTCGACCTGTTCTGCCTGGATGGTGAATGCGAAGCGGCCGCCCTGGGCCGGCCCTGCGCTACGCACGCGGCGGTCGAACTCCAGCTGCAGCGGTATACCGGCCAGGTAGCCGCGCCAGAAAGCGATTTCGCTTTCGATCAGCTGTGCGGTCACGTAGGCAGGTTCCCAGGCCGCGAAATCGGCGTATTGCAGGCTTCCGGGCAGTGGCGCACCCGGCTCTTCGCTGTCGTAGTAGTGAGCCAGATCCTGCAGGAGGATTTCGCCCGAACGACCATCGAAGGCGATGTGATGGATGACGATGATCAGCTCCTGCGAAGCTGCGTCGAGATCGAGCAGGCAGGCGCGCATGACCGGACCCGCTTCGAGGTCGAAGGGCGTGTTCTGCTGGTCGTGCAACAGGCGCTCGAGCACGGTGTGGCGCGCGCTGGCGCTCAGGCCGCTGAGATCGTGGCGTTCGAGGTCGATGGACGGTGGGGCGGCGAGCCACTGCTCGGGGCCGGTCTCGGCCGTGCGGTAACAGGCGCGTAGTATCGGGTGGCGTAGACAGAGTGCGTCGAGTGCCCCCTTGAGACGGGCGCGCTGCAGGCGCGGCCCTTGCAGCCCCATGCGTATCAGGATGTTGTGCTGGGCACGTTCGGGCTCTAGCTGGTGCAGGAACCACAGGCGGCTCTGGGCGAAGGACTGACGTACGCAGCGAGCAGCCAGCTCGCTCAGGGGCAGCAGCGGCGGAGTTGGAGTGTCCATGTCCGCTCCTAGGCCATCGCCACGATGACCTTGCGGTCACCGCTGAACGGGTTGCGGCCATGGGCGACCAGCACGTTGTCGAGCATCAGCACATCACCGCTCTGCCAGGGGAAGGCGACGCAGGTATCGGCATAGACGCCGCGAATGGCATCCAGGGTGGCATCGGGAATCGGCGTGCCGTCGCCAAAATAGACATTGCGCGGCAATTGCGTTTCACCGACCGCGTCGATCAGGGCCTGACGTAGATCCTGCGCCATGGCGGAGATATGGAACAGGTGGGCCTGGTTGAACCATACCCACTCCTGGCTGAGGGGGTGGCGGACAGCGGCCTGGCACAATTGCCGGGTGCTTAGTTCGCCGGCCTCCGACCAGCTCCAGTCGATGCCCTGGGACTGGCAATACTGTTCGACCTTGCTGCGCTCATCGGTGTTGAACACCTGTTGCCAGGGCAGATCGAGGGCACGGCTGTAGTTGCGTACGTAAAGCAGTCCCTTGGCGATGAATTCCTCGCGAATGGCCGGATCGATCGCCTGGTACACCTGGCGGCTGTCGGCGATGGGGGTTTCCCCGCCGGTCTGGCTCGGCCTCATGCAATGGAACCAGATGCGCGATGGCCACTGGCGTGTATAGGACTGCTCGTTATGCAGGGGGATGTTCTGGTGAGCCGGGTATTCGGTCGAGCTATAGACGCCGGCGAACACCTTGCTACGGGGCGTGGAACCGAACTCGTAGGTGCCCAGCGGCATGCCGAAACTGGCTGCGAAGCGCTTGAAGTCCAGTGGCGTCGGCACCTTGAAATTGCGAAACAGGACGCCGCCGGTGGTGCTCAGCGTCTGCTGGGCAAGCGTGCGCAATGCATCGCTCAGGGTATGGATCGACTGGCCTTGCTGGCTGGCGATCAGCAGGGGAAGCGGATTGTCGTCCAGCAAGGGGGCGACGATGCAATCGTCGAGTTCATGAGGTGCGAGGGGCGCGGCGGCGGGGCGCATGTTGGCAACCTGATTCATGAGCGTAAAGTCCTTACGGCAGGTGGCAGCGGCTCCAAGGGCTGAGCGTGGAGGAGGGAGCGAAGAGGGCGCGCGATGCGTCGCGCAGGGCAGCCGATGAAAAGAGCGGTGTGCGTTGCGCTTCCATGTAGACGAGGGGCCATGGCCCATCCCTCCAATCAAGAGGTTTATGTCAAAGGTCGATGCAGCGGCGCACCGGCCAGGCTACTTGTGAATAGGTATCAAATGATAATGACTATCGTAAGGATTGCAAATTATCTTGTAATCAATAATATTTCGTACCTGTGAGCTTCTGGCTTCTGCTGCCGAAGCTTGGGGAGGACGATGGAGCGAGCATCGCTCGCTTCAAAAATAAGCAAGGGCAAAGGAGCTAGGGCAGATGGGTAATTTCAGGAAAAGCACACTGGCGGTTGCCGTCGCGTCCGGCCTGATGGCCGCGACCTCGGTATTGGCGGCTGAGGAGCGCGAGGGTGGGCAAGCGCTTCAACTCAAGGAGGTGATGATCACGGGGGAGAAGATCCAGCGCAGCGAGGAGAAGACCCTGTCCAGTGTCGCGGTGGTGACCGCGGATGACATTCGCAGCCACGGTGACCAGGATCTGCAGGCCGTGCTGGATCGCACGCCGGGTGTCTATGCCCAGTCAGGCAACGAGAATTGGGGGATTCGCGGCATTCCGGTGAGTGGTTTCGATGACCAGGGCCCAGCCGCGATGAACGGCGCGGTTTCGGTGTATGTCGACGATGCGCTCCAGGTCAATCGGCTGCTGACCCTCAATCCCATGGCGCTCTGGGACATGGAGCAGGTTGAGGTCTATCGCGGTGCCCAGTCGACCACCCAGGGGCGTAACTCCCTGGCTGGTGCCATCATCATGCGAAGCAAGGATCCGACCTTCGAGCCGGCCTTTTCGGTAAGAAGCAATATCGGCAAGTATGGCGAGCGCGGGACCTCGGCCATGGCCAACGGCTCCTTGATCGACGGTGTCGTAGCAGGGCGCCTGGCGGTCGATTACCAGACGTCCGACGGCTACATCGAGAACGACTTTCTGGACATGGATGCCAATCAACTCCGTTCATCCAATATCCGCGGCAAGTTCCTTATCCTGCCATCCGATGACATGGACGTGCTGCTGACCTTCAGCCGTACCAAGCAGCGCAGTGGCATCAACGCGGTTGCCGCAAGCGATGCCAGACCCGATTATTACAAGCTCTACGAGAATACCGAAACCCTGCATACGCTGGCTCAGAACACCGCCACGGCCAAGGTCGACTATCGCCTGGACGACTTCTGGACCCTGACCAGCGTGACCTCCGGTACCTGGTCCAAGTACGACTCCATTCTCGATTTCGACCGCACCACGACCGTTACGCAAACCGCACCTCGGCATAACGAGCAGACCTTGGGTAGCCAGGAGTTGCGCCTGGGGTACGCAGCAGACCGGGTCAGTGGTGTCATGGGCCTGTACCTGGGGCGCTCGAAAGGCGAGATCGACGACAAGCTGGTCAGCGGGTCTACGGTCGCGCTGAACCAGAAGGGCGAGACCAAAATCGACAGTCATGCCGTTTTCGGTGAGCTCAACTGGGAGTTCGTGGACGACTGGCAGTTGATCACCGGCCTGCGTTGGGATCACGAGAAGAACAACACCAAGATCGACTACCCGGTCCGCTTGGTTGCCGTTCCCGATCCCATCGTAGACAGGGATCTCAGTTCCAGCGTGCTGCTGCCGAAAGTCGGCATCAGCCATGACCTCACCGAGAACCAGGTGCTTGGCCTGACCTGGCAGCGTGGCTACCGCAGTGGTGGTGTCAATATTCGCACCCGTTCCCGCCACGATACCTACGACCCCGAGTTCACCAGCACCTACGAGCTGGCCTGGCGCGGCAACTGGCTGGATCGTCGTCTGCGCACCACCGCCAACCTCTATCACACCACCTGGAAAGACCAGCAGGTGTCGTTCCGCAATATTGCCGACAACACGACCCAGGTTTCCAACGCCGCCGATAGCCGCATGATCGGTCTGGAGTTCTCCGCCGAATACCTGGTGACCTCGCAACTGCTGGTCAATGCAGGCTTCGCCTACAACGACACCAAGTACAAGTCCTTCGTGAGTGACGGTGTGGATCTGAGTGGCTACGAGTTCGTCAATGCGCCGGAGAAGATGGCCAACGTGGGCGCCAACTACACCTTCGGCAACGGCCTGATGATCGGCGGCGACGTAGTTTATCAGGGGCAGAGCATCTCCAACTTCGATACCAACAGCGCACGTGAGATCACCAAGGTACGTCGCAACGACAGTGTCACGCTGGTGAACCTGAACGCCGAATACCCGATCGGCGATCTGACGCTCAGTGGCTACGTGCGCAATCTGTTCGACGAGCGATACATCACCAACAACCAGGGTGACACCCTGCTCGACGTAGGTGCTCCGATGACTCTCGGCGTAGCGGCTCGCTACGACTTCTAAGGGAGGCCGGTGCCAGGGAAGGGAGGTGGTGGCCCACGCGCCACCACCTGCAACTCATTCAAGGCTCGTTGTCTGGTTCTGCCTGGGCGGGGTCCGCCGCAGGCATCGGATAACGCGCTATCCGCGCGACACGAGGATGCACGCATGAATGCAATCACCGACATGACCAACACCCTGGCCGAACTCCAGCACCGGCACAGCGGACTCAGCCAGCGTTACTGCCTGGACAGCACGCCGGCACTGCAGCGGCAAATGCAGCGTGAGTCGAATGCGCGCAGCTACCCGCGGCGCATACCGCTGGAGCTCAAGCGGGCCCAGGGGGTGTATGTCGAGGATTCGCGCGGGCAGGTGTACGTCGATTGCCTGGCCGGGGCCGGTACCCTGGCGCTGGGGCACAATCACCCGGTGACCGTGGAGGCGATCCAGAAGACCCTGGCTTCGGGCATCCCGCTGCATACCCTCGACCTGAACACGCCGATCAAGGATGCCTTCGTAGACACGCTGTTCGGGCTGCTGCCTGGCGACTTCGGCCGCGACGCGCGCATCCAGTTCTGCGGCCCGACCGGGGCGGACGCGGTGGAGGCGGCGGTCAAGCTGTCGCGCACGGCAACCGGGCGGCAGAGCATCCTGGCGTTCCACGGTGCCTATCACGGCATGACCCTCGGCACCCTGTCGCTAAGCGGCAACCTGGGGCCGAAGAATGCACTGGGCGGCCTCCTGGCGGGTACGCAGTTCCTGCCGTATCCCCATGACTACCGTTGCCCGTTCGGCCTGCGCGGCGAGCAGGCGATCGACGCCAGCCTGCATTACATTCGCCACCTGCTCGCCGACCCGGAAAGCGGCGTGACCCAGCCGGCGGCCATGATCCTGGAAACGGTGCAGGGCGAAGGCGGGGTGATTCCCGCCCCCGATCGCTGGCTGCAGGGGCTGCGGGCGATCACCCGTGAGCACGCTGTTCCGCTGATCCTCGACGAGATCCAGTGCGGCATCGGGCGCACCGGCGATCTGTTCGCCTTCGAGCGCAGCGCCATCACCCCCGATGTGGTGACGCTGTCGAAGGCCATCGGCGGTGGCCTGCCGCTGTCGGTGGTGGTCTACCGTGGCGAGCTGGATCAATGGCAGCCCGGCGCCCATGCCGGTACCTTCCGTGGCAATCAGCTGGCCATGGCCGCGGGCGATGCCACCCTGCGCTTCATCCGGCGCGAAGGCATCTGCAGCCATGTGGGCAACGTCGGCGCACGCCTGCAGGGCCTGCTGGATGGGCTGCAGGCCGAGTTCGCCTGGATCGGCGACGTGCGCGGTCGTGGTCTGATGCTCGGCATGGAGATCATCGACCCTGCCAGCCAGGATGGCCTGAACCAGCCGGCTGCCGATGGCGAGCGGGCGCGCAGGTTGCAGCGTGCCTGCCTGGAACGTGGCCTGATCGTCGAGCTAGGCGGCCGGCACGGCGCAACCGTCAGGTTCCTGCCGCCGCTGATCATCAGCGAGGCGGAGGTCGATCTGGTCGGGCAGATTCTCTACCAGGCGGCGCAGAGCGTGGAGAACGTCGCCGTCGCGAGCTGAAGCGGGGAATGCCGCAGGTTGCTGGCCGGGCGGCTGTGAATCAGCGGCCGGCTGCGCCGCGGGCTAGCCGCCCTTCAGTGGCGGCTGCCAGGGACCGGCATGGCCAGGAGCTGCTTTTCCTGGTTCCAGTCGAACGGCTCGTCGTTTTCCTCGGCATGGAAGCGGCGCTCGTCGAGCTGCTGGTACAGGTCGATCTCTTCGTCCGGCATGAAGTGCAGGCAGTCACCGCCAAAGAACCACAGCAGGTCGCGCGGCACCAGGTGGGCGATCTGCGGGTAGCGCTGGAAGATCTGGCTGATCAGCTCCTGGCCCAGGTACAGGCTGCGCTCCATGTCCTCGGGCAGCTCGGCGAGCAGCTCGTCGTAGCGCTCGAGGAAATTGGCATGGCTGGCATCGAGAATCTGCTCGGCTTCACCCAGGGCGACCAGGATGGTGCGCAGGTGATTGAGCAGGACGATGTGGTGGTCGAGGTGGGGATTGGCCATGTCCGGGTGATCCTGAAAGTGAAACGGGCGCCGGAGTATAAGGTCCATGGCGCCCGCTGTCGTCTCTGCCTTGCGATTACCTGACCTTGCCGTCGCTGGGCAGCAGCTCCTCCTTGCCGAAGTCGTCGACATCGATCACCACTCGCCGGGCCTGTTCGGCGCGCTGCAGCTGCTGGCCTTCCTCGGCACTGAGCACGCCGGCGGCCACTGCCGTCTCGATCTCGCTCTGCCCGGGAGTTTCACGCACCTGCCCGGCCTTGACCGCCTTGTACAGCTTCTTCTGCAAGGGCGCGACTTCCTGCAGCAGGTCGAGGGCATGTTGCAGGGCGCCGACCGGATCGTCGGTGGCGGTGGGGCGGAAGCAACCTTCGAGCAGTTCTTCGAGCGCCGGATCGCCGGCGTTGCGACCGATGATCGCCGCGACCTGGGCGTCGAGGTGATCGTCCGGGCCCTGGTGACGGCGGCCGAAGGGGAATACCAGCACCCGCAGGGCACTGCCGAGCAGACGGTTGGGGAAGTTGCTGAGCAACGCGTCGATGGCGCTTTCGGCCTTGCCCAGGCTTTCTTCCAGTGCCCAGTGCAGCAGCGGACGGACGTGCTCCGGGTAATCCTGGTCGTGGTAGCGCTTGAGCGCCGCCGAGGCCAGGTACAGGTGGCTGAGCACGTCACCGAGGCGTGCCGACAGGCGCTCGCGGCGCTTCAGCTCACCGCCCAGCAGCATCATGCTCAGGTCCGCGAGCATGGCGAAGGCGGCGCTCAGGCGATTGAGGGCGCGGAAGTAGGGGCGGCTGATACGGTCCCCCGGCACTTTGCCGAGCAGGCCCAGGCTGAGGCTCAGGATCAGCGTGCTGGCGGCGTTGCTGACGGCGAAGCCGATGTGCTGCATCAGCAGGTCGTCGAACTCCAGTAGCGCCTGGTCGCGGTCTTCACGACCGGCCAGGGCCATTTCCTTGAGCACGTAGGGATGGCAGCGAATGGCGCCCTGGCCGAAGATCATCAGGTTGCGCGAGAGGATGTTGGCACCCTCGACGGTGATGAAGATCGGCGCGCCTTGCCAGGAGCGGCCCAGGTAGTTGCTCGGGCCCATGATGATGCCCTTGCCGCCGTGCACGTCCATGGCGTGGGTGATGCACTCGCGACCGCGCTCGGTGAGGTGGTACTTGAGGATCGCCGACAGCACCGAGGGCTTCTCGCCCAGGTCCACCGCGTTGGCGGTAAGGATGCGTGCGCTGTCCATCAGCCAGGCGTTGCCGCCGATGCGTGCCAGGGCCTCCTGAATGCCTTCGAAGGCCGACAGCGGCACGTTGAACTGCTCCCGCACCTGGCTGTACTGGCCGGTGACCAGGCTGGTGAACTTGGCGGCGCCGGTGCCCACCGCCGGCAGAGAAATCGAACGGCCTACCGACAGGCAGTTCATCAGCATCATCCAGCCCTTGCCCAGGTACTCGGGGCCGCCGATCAGGTAGTCCAGCGGGATGAACACGTCCTTGCCGGAGTTGGGCCCGTTCATGAAGGCGGCGCCCAGCGGTATATGGCGACGGCCGATGTCCACGCCGGGGGTGTCGGTGGGAATCAGCGCCAGGCTGATGCCCAGTTCATCCTTGTCACCGAGCAGGTGATCCGGGTCATAGGCCTTGAACGCCACGCCCAGCAGGGTCGCCACCGGGCCGAGGGTGATGTAGCGCTTTTCCCAGTTCAGGCGCAGGCCGACGACTTCCTCGCCGTTCCACTGGCCTTTGCAGATCACCCCGCTGTCGGGCATGGCGCCGGCATCGGAGCCGGCCAGCGGGCCGGTGAGGGCGAAGCAGGGAATGTCCTCGCCGCGAGCCAGGCGCGGCAGGTAGTGGTTGCGCTGCTGTTCGGTGCCGTAGTGCAGCAACAGTTCGGCCGGGCCGAGGGAGTTGGGCACCATCACGGTGGAGGCCAGGTCGCCGCTGCGGGTCGCCAGCTTCATCGCCACCTGGGAGTGGGCGTAGGCGGAGAACCCCTTGCCGCCGTATTCCTTGGGAATGATCAGGGCGAAGAAACCGTGCTGCTTGATGTGCGCCCAGGCCTCGGGCGGCAAGTCCATGCGCTGGCCGATCTGCCACTCGCTGACCATGGCGCACAGCTCTTCGGTGGGGCCGTCGATAAAGGCCTGCTCTTCCTCGGTCAGCCGAGCTTTCGGGTAAGCCAGCAGCTTGTCCCAGTCCGGGCGGCCGCTGAACAGCTCGCCGTCCCACCAGACGGTACCGGCTTCGATGGCGTCCTTTTCGGTGTTGGACATCGGCGGCAGCACTTTCTGGAACCAGGCGAACAACGGCGCGGTGAAGTGCTTGCGGCGCAGTTCCGGCAGGGCGAGTGGAATGGCGACCGCCAGCCACAGCAGCCAGAAGATCGCCAGCAGCCAGCCCGGCGCATGGCTGTAGGCGCCCATGATCAGCAGGTAGGCGGCAACGATTGCCAGGGCGGGCAGGGGAGCCGTGCGGCGGTGGGCCAGATAGGCCGTACCGATGACCAGAACGAGCAACCAGACAGCGAGCATGCAGAATCCTCCGTGATGGCGACAGCAGAACGGCGTGTGCCGCCATAATCGTAGTCGGCCCGGGTGAAAGCTGCCGACAAGGGCGTAACAGGGCGCTTCCTGCAGGGGGTGGCCCGTCACGTTCCCGATAGTGACCCCGTTGCAGGCCGGCGAGTTCGTATAACAAATTGCCTGCGCGGATGACCTGTCGGTCAGCCGCCGAGTGGTGCCGGTGCCTGCGTTATGAACCCGGTCGATAGCCAACATCACCGCGGCTGGCTTTCTTCTTGGCGGCACAGTGGTAGGGTGGTCAGCCTCCTGGCTGGCAGGACGCTGATAAGGACGATGGGTGATGCTGAAAATATGGGGCCGCAAGAATTCCAGCAACGTACGCAAGGCGCTGTGGTGTGCCGAAGAGGCCGGCGTCGCCTATGAGCGAGTCGAGGCCGGTGGCGCGTTCGGGGTGGTCGACCAACCCGGGTACCTGGCCCGCAATCCCAATGGCCGCGTGCCGATGCTCGAGGACGGCGACCTGGTGTTGTGGGAATCCAATGCCATCGTGCGCTACCTGGCTGCGGCCTATGGGCCGGGCAGTCTGTACCTTGAGGATCCTGCCAGCCGCGCGTGCGGTGACAAGTGGATGGACTGGACGACCTCCAGCTTTGCCGGCGAATTTCGCGATCTGTTCTGGGGCACGCTGCGAACCCCGGTCGAGCAGCGCAACACGGCGCTGATCGAAGCCGCCCGGCAGCGCTGCAGCGATCTGCTGGCAATGCCCGAGCGGGCGCTGGGCGAGCAGCCCTACCTGTCTGGCGACAGCTTCGCCATGGGTGACATCCCGCTGGGCAGCTTCATCTACGCCTGGTTCGAGATGCCCATCGAGCGCCCGCCGCAGCCCAACCTGCAGGCCTGGTACGCGCGCTTGCGCGAGCGCCCGGCCTATCAACGTGCGGTGATGACCGAGCTGACCTGAGGGCACCTTTAAAAACTACCTGCGTTTTCATCGCCGCGTTGAAAACAGGCGCAAAATGCTCATTTACAAGCTGTAAACTCCGCTTTTTCGCCTGTTTTTGTGGGGCCGCCTAGGCCTTGCGATGACTGCCTCGCCTACGTTTTTAGAGGCGCCCTGAATGGCAATTACGTTGCAATGTTTGCCCGGCATTCCCCTCTAAACCCTGTCTTTTTAATGGGTGCATATCCTTTATGAGTACTGCTCTGTCGATCCGACAGCTGACCAAAACCTACGGCAACGGCTTCACCGCCTTGCACGGCCTCGATCTCGATGTGGCCGAAGGTGACTTCTTCGCCTTGCTGGGCCCCAACGGCGCCGGCAAGTCCACCACCATCGGCATCCTCTCCACCCTGGTGAACAAATCCAGCGGCACGGTCAGCGTGTTCGGCCATGACCTGGATGCCCAGCCCGCGGCGCTCAAGCGCTGCATCGGCGTGGTGCCCCAGGAATTCAACTTCAACCAGTTCGAGAAGGTCTTTGACATCGTCGTGACCCAGGCCGGCTACTACGGTATTCCCGCGCGCCTGGCCAAGGAGCGCGCCGAGCAGTACCTCACCCAGCTGGGGCTGTGGGACAAGCGCGGCGTGGCATCTCGTGAGCTGTCCGGGGGCATGAAGCGCCGGCTGATGATCGCCCGCGCCCTGGTGCACCAGCCGCGCCTGCTGATCCTCGACGAACCCACCGCCGGTGTCGACATCGAACTGCGCCGTTCGATGTGGAGCTTTCTCACCGAGCTCAACGGGCAGGGCATCACCATCATCCTCACCACCCACTACCTGGAAGAGGCCGAGCAGCTGTGCCGCAACATCGGCATCATCGACCACGGGCGGATCGTCGAGAACACCAGCATGAAGGCGCTGCTGGGCAAGCTCCACGTCGAGACCTTCCTGCTGGACCTGAAGAACGATCTGGCAGCCGTGCCGGCGCTCGTGGGCTATCCCGCCAAGCTGGTCGATCGCCACACCCTGGAGGTGCAGGTCGACAAGAGCCAGGGGGTCACCGAGCTGTTCCGTCAACTGGCGGCGCACGATATCGAAGTGCTGAGCCTGCGTAACAAGAACAACCGCCTGGAGGAGCTGTTCGTGTCCCTGGTCGAGAAGAACCTGTCGAAGGTGGCGGTATGAACCAGCAGTCCGAGTTCAGCGCCAACCTGGTGGCCCTGCGCACCATCGTCTACCGGGAAGTCCGCCGTTTCATGCGCATCTGGCCGCAGACCCTGCTGCCGCCGGCGATCACCATGGTTCTGTACTTCGTGATCTTCGGCAACCTGATCGGTCGGCAGATCGGTGATATGGATGGTTTCACCTACATGGAGTACATCGTGCCGGGGCTGATCATGATGTCGGTGATCACCAACGCCTACGGCAACGTGGTGTCGAGCTTCTTCGGCAGCAAGTTCCAGCGCTCGGTGGAGGAGCTGATGGTGTCGCCGGTGTCGCCGCACACCATCCTCATCGGCTACGTCACCGGCGGCGTGCTGCGCGGGCTGGCGGTCGGCATCATCGTCACCATCCTGTCGCTGTTCTTCACCCACCTGCAGGTGCACCACCTGGGGCTCACCGTGCTGGTGGTGCTGCTGACGGCGACCATCTTCTCCCTCGGCGGCTTCGTCAACGCGGTGTTCGCACGCAACTTCGACGATATCTCGATCATCCCGACCTTCGTGCTGACGCCGCTGACCTACCTGGGCGGGGTGTTCTATTCGATCAGCCTGCTGCCGCCGTTCTGGCAGACGGTGTCGCTGGCCAACCCGGTGCTGCACATGGTCAATGCCTTCCGCTACGGCATTCTCGGCGTATCGGACATCAGCATCGGCACCGCCATCGGCTTTATGCTCGTTGCCACGGCGCTGCTCTATGTGCTGTGCGTGCGCCTGCTGGTCAGCGGCCGCGGGATGCGCCAGTAAGCGCCATCGCGCGGCAGGCGGCGGCTGGGTTCTACAGCCAGCCGTAATGCCGGAAGCTGGCGTACAGGCCCGCGCAGCCTGCGCCGATCACGCCCAGTACGGCGAAGTAGCCGTACTGCCAGCTCAGCTCCGGCATGTTGTGAAAGTTCATGCCGTAGATGCCGGCCACGGCGGTGGGGAAGGCCAGGATCGCCGCCCAGGCGGCGAACTTGCGCTGCACCACGCTCTGCCGGGACGACTCCAGCAGCAGGCCGATCTCGATGGCGTGGTCGGCCATTTCCCGCAGGTTGGTCAGGTCTTCGAGCAGGCGATTGACGTGGATCGCCACGTCGCGAAAGTACGGCCGCATATTCTTGTCGATAAAGGGGAAGTCCAGGTGCTGCAGCTCCTGGCAGATCTCCGCCAGCGGGCCGATATTGCGGCGCAGGCGCAGCAGGTCACGACGCAGCTGCTGGATGCGCACCACCTCGCCGTGGGTCATGGCGCATTCGAGCACCGTCTGCTCGAGCTGTTCCAGCTCGGCGTAGTAGGCGTCCATCAGCGGCCGGTAGTTCTCGATGATGAAGCTGATCAGCGCGTAGAGCACGAAGTCCTCGCCGTGCTCGAGCAGCAGCGGCCTGGCCTCGCAGCGCTGGCGCACCTTGGAGTAGGGCGCGGAATCGCCGTAACGGGCGCTGATCACGTAGCCCTTGCCGGCGAACAGCTGGGTTTCCACGAAGGTCAGTTCACCGCCGACCTGCACGGGCGAATAGAGCACTAGAAACAGTGCGTCGCCGAATATCTCCAGCTTGGGGCGGGTGTGGCGCTGCAGCGCATCCTCCAGGGCCAGTTCATGCAGGTTGAACTGGCGCTGCAGGTTGCCGAGTTCCTGGCTGCCGGGATCGTGCAGGCCGATCCACACGAAGTGCTCGGGCTTGCAGGCCCATTCCCGGCCTTCGTCGAGGTGGATATCGCTGACCTTGCGGCCCTTGCTGTAAACCGCTGCTGCGACCACTTCGCCCATGGTGTGCCCCGTGCATGATTGTTGGCGGCAGCTTACCTGCTTATCCCGGCGCGCTCAGCAGTCACGTGACCGATCTGCACGGCTGGGGCGGCGAAGAGGCTGGCGTGCAGGGAGGCCGCACGCCAGCCTGGGGGCGTTACAGCGACTGCTGCTTGTCCAGCTCGATGGATTTATCGAGGGTTTCCAGCAGGGCGGCGCGCACCTTGAGCTTGGTCTTGCGGTGGGCGTTCATGTTGATCTTCTTGAACTGTGCCGCGACGGCCAGGGCGGCGGCCAGCAACTGCTCGGCCGGCACCACCTTGTCGAGGAAGCCGGCGTCGATGGCGCTTTGCGGGTCGAACATCTCGCCATTGATCACCGAACGATGGAAAGCCGATTTGCGCAGGCGGTCGCGGGCCAGCTCGATACCCACGTGGTGCATGGTCATGCCGATCTGCACTTCGTTGAGGCCGATGGTGAAGGGGCCTTCGACGCCGATGCGGTAATCGCTGGAGAGCAGCAGGAAGGCACCCTTGGCCACCGCATGGCCGGGGCAGGCAGCGATGATCGGGTAGGGGTGGGCGAGCATGCGCCTGGCCAGGGTCGAGCCGGCGGCGACCAGGTCGATGGCGTTCTGCGGGCCGGAGGTCATCACCTTGAGGTCATAGCCGCCGGAGAGAATGCCCGGCTGGCCGGTAAGGATGACGATGGCCTTGTCCTGGGTTGCGCGATCCAGGGCCGCATTGAAGGCCTCGATCACCGCTGGCGAGATCGCATTCACCTTGCCGTTGTTGAGCGTCAGCGTGGCGACGCCGTCATCGAGTTGGTAGCTGATCAGGTCGCTCATGGTCGACTCCTTGTTGTGAAAGTGCGGCTGACGTTACCCATCCGGCCTGCTCTGGTAAAGCACCAAGGGTGACCGGCAAGTCAGGGTGGCTGGCTTGGGTGCTGGGGCTGCAGGTGAGCCCGCCGAATTCTAGTGTGACACCGGTGAAGGGTTGCGCCGATCACCCTTGTTGTCAGTGCGTGAGCGCCATCGAGAGCGCTGGCGAGTGCCTGATCAGTCGGCTTTTCACGCGGGTATGGCTTTCAGGTCTTCTACCGCTGTCTTAAATGCATGAATCTTCTGAAAAAAGTTTTGCCTTTGGGCAAACCTTCGATTACATTAGCGCGCCTCGACAGACAGCATGTCTGGCGAGATCCGGTGAAGTGTCCGAGCGGTTGAAGGAGCACGCCTGGAAAGTGTGTATACGGGAAACCGTATCAAGGGTTCGAATCCCTTCTTCACCGCCACTTTCGCAATACTTAGAGCCCTGAAAACGTTACCGTTTTCGGGGCTTTTTGCATTCCAGGCCAGGTAACTGTCGAAAGCGCTTTATTCGTAATGCGTCCAGAGCCGTAGCACCTTGACCACGTGCTCATCCTGCAGCACCTGATAAACGAGCCTGTGCTGGATGTTGATGCGCCGTGAGTAGGCGCCGGACAGATCGCCCACCAGCTTTTCGTAGGGCGGTGGGTTCTGAAAGGGGTTTTCCTGTATCAAGTTCAGCAAAGCCTTGGCCTTGTCCTTCAAGCCTGGTGCAGCAAGCTTCTTGGCATCTTTTTGAGCCTGTTTCGTGAAGGCGAGCTGCCAAGTCACCAGTCCAGTTCCTTAGCGCAGTTCTCTACCGGCTCTTCCATGCCTTCTTTGATGGATTCGCGCATGCCTGGAACGGACAACAGGTACAGCGTTTCCTGGATGGCTTCCCAGTCCTCGGCCGAGACCAGGACGGAGTTGGTGCGCTTGCCCGAGATCATAATCGGCTGATGGGATTCGGCGGATTGATCCATCAGACGATATAGGTTGGTGCGTGCTTCGCTGGCGGTAAGTATTTGCATGATGATTGGCCTCTTAGGGATGCTTGAATCGTACGCTAAGTCGTACGTCGTGTTAAGGGCTTTTCATCGCTCATGGGTGAGTTGCGAAGCATCCTGATTGTCCGCATCCACCGGCTCGTGTATCGTCCGCGGCCTCTGATGGAGCATCCTGCGCCCGTCAGGTTCTATCGTTTCAGCTCCCCACCTTCAAACAAAAACCAAAAGCCACTCGGGCATTTGGGTTTTAGCGTCCGCGTTTCTGTCACGGCGTCTTTCCCTGAAGCATCCCCATTGGCCAAGCATTGCTTGTCCTCGAGCGCAGCTGTGTGTGCGGTTTAGGTTGTCTGTAACGGTTATATCACTGTTCTCGATGCGCTCCGTGGCGTTATCGTTCCGAGGTTTTTATGTCGCAATTGCTTGGCATGGCGCTGGGGCCCCTGCTCGGTCTGTTCATCATCAGTATCGGTAACGGCTTCATTTCGTCGTTGACCACGCTGCGCCTGGATGCGGCGGGGGTGTCGGCAACGGTGATCGGTATCGTCTCGGCGTCCTACTTCATCGGCCTGACCCTGGGCGCGCTGTTCAACGACCGGCTGATCCTGCGCATCGGCCATATCCGCGCCTACAGCAGCTTCGCCTCGCTGACCGCGGTCAGCGTATTGTTGCAGGGGCTGTTCTTCGATCCCTGGGCCTGGTTCGTTTTCCGCCTGATCGCCGGCTGGTCGATTCTGGGCGTGTTCCTGGTGGTGGAAAGCTGGATGCTGCTGGCCGGCGACCAGAAGGTGCGTGGCCGTCTGCTGGCGCTGTACATGATGGCGCTCTACGGCTCCGGCATGCTCGGCCAGCTGCAACTGGGCGCCATCGACGCCTGGGGTGACACCGCGCCCTTTATGGTGGCCGGGCTGCTGGCTTCGTTGTCGGTGCTGCCGATGGGCATCATCCCGCGGGTGACGCCATTGGTCGAGAAGGTCGAGCCGCTGCTGCCGCATCAGTTGATCCGCATGACCCCGACCGGGGTGATCGGCTGCTTCGGTTCGGGCATCGCCATCGCCGCGGTCTACTCGCTGCTGCCGCTGTACCTGCAGCGGGTGGGCATGAGCGTCAGCGAGGTCGGGCAGATGATGGCCAGCGTGATCCTCGGCGCCATGCTGCTGCAGTACCCGGTGGGGCGATGGTCCGACCAGCATGATCGGCAGAGCGTGCTGATCGTGCTCAGCCTGTTCTGCCTGCTGATCTCCCTGGCGATCATGATCCTGCCGTCCTCGCCGCTGTTGCTGATGGTCTTGCTGTTCCTGCTCGGTGGCGGGGTCTTCGCCGTCTACCCGGTGGCGGTCAGCCATGCGGCGGACCGCGCCCCGGCCGGGGCGCTGGTACGCATGGTGCAAGGGCTGCTGTTGATCAACTCCCTGGGCTCGGCGATCAGCCCGCTGATGATTTCCCCGCTGATGGAGCACGACGGCGACGCCGGGTTGTTCCTGGCCTTCAGCCTGCTCAACGGCTGCCTGGTGATGCTGTTCTTCTGGCGCCGCAAGCTGCGCCCGGCACCCCAGCCTGTGGCACCATTCGAGCCGGCGACGCCCGCTTCGATGGTCGGCGCGGAGCTGCGGGTGACCGAGGACCTGGTGCAGGGCGCGCTCGAACACGAGCGCCAGGAAGACCTCTCCGATGTGGTGCCCGGCATCGAGGTTGCCGAGCCGGTGGTCGATACGAGCATGGACGCCCAGCAGCGTGAAGGCGGGTTGCAGGCCTGAAGCGGCCGGTAAGGGAGGGGCGGCTATGAAGTGGGACATATTCTGCTGCGTCGTCGACAACTATGGCGACATCGGCGTGACCTGGCGCCTGGCGCGACAACTGGTGGCCGAGCACGGAGCTGATGTACGCCTGTGGGTCGATGACCTGGCGGCGCTGGCGCGTATCTGCCCGCAGGCCGATGCCGGGGCCGGCTGTCAGCGATTGAGCGGGGTCGAGGTACGCCACTGGGCGCCGGCCTGGCAGGCGGTCGAGCCGGCCGATGTGGTGATCGAGGCCTTTGCCTGCGAGTTACCTGCCGACTACGTGGCGGCGATGTCGACACGCGAGACGCCGGTGCTCTGGCTGAATCTGGAATACCTGAGCGCCGAGCGCTGGGTCGAAGGATGCCACGGCCTGCCGTCGATGCAGGGCAATGGCTTGCAGAAGTTCTTCTTCTTTCCCGGATTCACCGCCGGCACCGGCGGGCTGCTGCGTGAGCGCGGGCTGCTCGCGGCGCGGGACAGGCTGCAGGGCGATAGCGCGGCCCGCGCAGGGTTCCTCGCCTCCCTGGGCATCACGCCGGCCGCCAATGCCCGGGTGGTTTCCCTGTTCGCCTATGAGAACGCCGCGCTGGCCGGCTGGCTGGATGCCTTGGCCGGCGATGACCTGCCCACCCACCTGCTGGTGCCGGAAGGGCGGATTCTCGGCGATTTGCAGCGCTGGGCGGGGCACTCGCTCGAAGCCGGCAGGGTGCTGCAGCGCGGTGCCTTGAGCGTTCAGGTGCTGCCGTTCATGCAGCAGGATCGATACGACGCGCTGCTCTGGTGCTGCGATCTCAACCTGGTGCGCGGTGAGGACTCCTTCGTGCGGGCGCAGTGGGCCGCCCGGCCGCTGGTCTGGCAGATCTATGCACAGCAGGACGACGCGCACCTGGAAAAGCTCGACGCCTTCATGGCCCTGTACTGCCAGGCGCTTTCAGGCGAGGCCCAGGCCGCGCTGCGTGCCCTGTGGCACGCCTGGAACACGGGTGAGGCGATGGCGCCGGCCTGGACTGCCTGGCGGCAACATGCCGATGAACTGGCCGCCCATGCCCAGGCCTGGGCCAGGCGCCAGGCGGTACGTGCAGATCTTGCCGCGGCGCTGGTGCAGTTTTACCGAAATTGGCTATGATACGCGGCCTCGAATTTTGTAAATCCATTCAGATCCGGATATTCGTATGAAAACCGCACAAGAAATGAAGCCTAACAGCGTGGCCCTGATCGACGGCCAGCCATGGCTGATCCAGAAGGCCGAGTTCACCAAGTCCGGTCGTAACAGCGCCATCGTCAAGATGAAGCTGAAGAACCTGATCAACGGCTCCAAGACCGAAACCGTCTACAAAGCCGACGACAAGATGGAGCCGGTCATCCTTGAGCGCAAGGAAGTGAACCTGTCCTACATCAGCGGCGACGACTACGTGTTCATGGATCCGGAGTACAACTCCTACGAGCTGCGCGCCGAAGACCTGGAAAGCGTCCTGCCGTTCATCGAAGAAGGCATGAACGACGTCTGCGAAGCCGTGTTCTTCGAAGGCAAGGTCATCTCCGTCGACCTGCCGACCACCATCGTGCGTCAGCTGGCCTACACCGAAGGTTCTGCCCGTGGCGACACGTCCGGCAAGGTGATGAAGCCTGCCAAGCTGAACAACGGTACCGAAGTGAAGGTTGCCGACTTCTGCGAAATCGGCGACTGGATCGAGATCGATACCCGCACCGGCGAGTACAAGTCCCGCGCCAAGGCGCCGGTCTGATCGTCAGGCTTGCGATGTGAAAAACCCGGCTCGAGGCCGGGTTTTTTTATGCGTGCGTATGTGGCCGCAAGCGCAGCCTCACTCGTCGCGGCCATCCATCATCGTGCGCTTGAGCATCACGTAGACCGCGCCGGTACCGCCGTGCTTGGCGATGCATGAGGAGAACCCCAGCACCTGCGGATGCTGGCGCAGCCAGGTATTCACGTGGCTCTTGATCATCGGTTTGCGGCCATCGGTGCGTACCGCCTTGCCGTGGGTGACCCGCACGCAGCGGATTTCCAGCTTGGTGGCTTCGGCGAGAAATTCCCAGAGGGTGTCACGGGCCTTCTCGACACTCATGCCATGCAGGTCCAGGCTGCCGTCGAAGGGAATCTGGCCGAGCTTGAGTTTGCGCATCTGGCCGTCCTGAACCCCGTTGCCGGCCCAGAAAAGGGCGTCCTCGGCGCCGACATCGATGACGAACTGGTCGGACAGGCCATCGACCTTGAGGGTATCGGTACGCTGTGTCGCGGCCTGGCGCAGGGTGGCCAGGCGTGCACGGTCGCTCTTCGGCTTACCGGTGTCGGCACGGTCGTGCTTGATCGGCTTGACGCCGTGCAGCTGGGCTTTGAACAGGGAAAGGTCGTCGTCTTGCATGGGGGCCTCCGCGCGGGCACCCAGTTTACCAAGCAGCGCAGGACGGGTCAGTCGCGTTTCTTCATCAGGTGTGGCGACATTGCCAGGTCGGCCTTGCGCTGGCGCATGCGGCGCCGTGATTTGCGCCAGCCCAGCACGCCGCCCCAGAACAGCACCAGCCCGAGCACCAGCAGCACGCTGGCATCGGTGGTCGAATCGTTGAGGCTGCCCAGAGCCGGTGGGCGGCCCAGCAGGGTCGACGCGCCGGCCATCATCAGCAGAATGCCGAACACCGCGACCAGCGCCGTCAGGTAGGCGGCGAAGCGCAAGCGCAAGCTGCCCGGGCGTCTAGGGCGCAGGTGGCTGGCATTGAAACCGTCTGTTTGCTTCATGCGCTAATTCCTCGATGGGTCTTCTCGCTATGACTGGCAGTGTAGTAGCGGGTTCACAACAACGCGGCGTCCATGGGCCTGTAGCCGGCGAGGATCTCGCCATCGAGAGCGATACAGGGCTGGACGCCATCGCAGGAACGATCGACGAAGAGACTGCACTCGCCCGCAATACGCGCTTGGCTCGCCTCTGTGGGGCGCCAAGCGCGTCAGCCCGAGCGGCGTTTCGACCGGGCTGGCAATCCAGCTTGGCTCGGGCTATTACAGCAGGGCGTTGGCGTCCGGCACCCAGGCGGCGAAGTTGTCGGCCAGGGCGATCATTTCCACGCGGTGCATGTCGGCGGCGCTGATCACCTTGCCATCCGGCGTCGGCAGGTCGCGGGTGGCACAGGCAGCGTCGACCACGGTGCAGCGGTAGCCGTAGTCCTTGGTGGCGCGAATGGTGGTGCTGATGCTCGAGTGGGTCATGAAACCGCACACGATCAGGTCCAGATGGCCGAGCGACTGCAGCTTCTCGTGCAGCTCGGTGCCGGAAAAGGCGTTCGGCATGCGCTTCTCGACGACGATCTCGCCGGGCAGCGGGGCCACCTCCGGCAAGTGATCGCCACGGGGGCCGCGCGGATCGAGCAGGCCACCGGGAATGCCCAGGTGCTTGATGTGCACGATGGCACCGCCCTGGGCGCGCACCGCGTCGAGCAGCTTGGCGATCTCCACCAGCGCCGCGTCGAGGCCGGGCAGTTGCACCACACCGCTGCGGTACTCTTCCTGGGCATCGATGACCAGCAGGGTCGCATTGCTCAGGCTGGCGGGGGCATGGCCACGGCCGGTGAGCTGATAGAACGTTTGCGGGTGGGACGACATGTACGACTCCTTGCTGGCGCGGTTAACGGTGCACATTGTCCGCCTCTATGACGCCGCTGTGAACCTCTCTGTTGGTGGTATTGCTGCGTTGCAGCGCAGCGGTGCCAGGAGAATCGTTTCAGCTCACCGGCGCAGTGCCGTGACAATCTCCCCCCGGGGCGCTGGAATGCCGGTGCCGGCCTGCTAGACTAACGTCTTTTGCCCGGAGCCCTGTTGTGACCGATGCCCGCCCAGCCCTGAATACTCGCCTGCGCACCCTGCGTGACTACATTCGTTGGGCGGTGAGCCGTTTTCAGGCCGAGGAGCTGTTCTTCGGGCACGGCACCGACAACGCCTGGGACGAGGCCCGGCAACTGGTGCTCGGCGCCCTGCATCTGCCCTGGGAAATCGCCGACGGCTACCTGGATTGCCGCCTCGAAGACGATGAACACCTGCACCTGCAGCGCTTGCTCAAGCGCCGCATCGAGGACCGCGTACCCACCGCCTACCTGCTTGGCGAGGCATGGTTCTGCGGCTTGCCATTCATCGTCGACGAGCGCGTGCTGGTGCCCCGTTCCCCGATAGGCGAGTTGATCGAGCAGCGCTTCAGCCCCTGGCTGGCCGGCGAGCCGGCGCGGATCCTCGACCTGTGCACCGGCTCGGGCTGCATCGGGATCGCCTGCGCCTACGAGTTCCTCGACGCCGAAGTGGTGCTGGGTGACCTGTCCTTCGAGGCGCTGGAGGTGGCCAACCGCAATATCGAGCGTCACGGCCTCGAGGAGCGCGTCTACACCGTGCAGGGTGACGGTTTTGCCGGGCTGCCAGGCCAGCGCTTCGATCTGATCCTGTCCAACCCGCCCTATGTGGATGCCGAGGATTTCGCCGATATGCCGGCCGAGTACCAGCACGAGCCGGAAATGGGCCTGGCCTGCGGTGACGATGGGCTGGACCTGGTACGGCGGATGCTGGCCGAAGCGGCCGATCACCTGACCGAGAAAGGCCTGCTGATCGTCGAGGTGGGCAACAGCCAGGTACACGTCGAGGCGCTGTACCCCGAAGTGGATTTCGCCTGGCTGGATTTCTCCCGCGGCGGGCATGGCGTGTTCATGCTCTCGGCCGAGCAGTGCCGCGAGCACCAGGCGTTGTTTCGCGAGCGTCTCTGAGGCGAATCTCCTATCTATCAGCGCCAATCATGGCACCTTGGCAGGCTGCCATATCGCGCAAGCAGCCAGTCGCTCCCGTAGGGTGGACAACGCTCTTTTTGTCCACCATTGCGATTGCAGAGCGGTGGATGGGTGAAGCTTCATCCACCCTACGCCCGCTACGCGAACGCAAGTGGTAATGGTGTATTGCCTGTGAGAGCGGGCCATGCCCGCGAAAAGTCACGGGCGTGGCCGCAGCCGAGCGCATAGGCGATCACAGCCTGGCGCGGTCGGCTTGGGCTCAGGCCTCGCGGCCACCACGGCGCAGCAGGTAGCTGTCCATGATCCAGCCATTGGCCTCGCGCGCTGCAGCGCGGGTCGTGGCGATCCGCTCGGCCACCTCGGCCAGCTTGCCGGCGATCAGGATCTCGTCCGGCGTGCCGACATAGGCGCCCCAATAGATGTGCAGATCTTCGTCGATCAGGTGGCGATAGCTGTCCCCGGCATCGAGCATCACCACCACGCTGTCCACGCCCTCTGGCCAGCCTTCGCGCAGGCGGCGGCCGGTGGTGATCTGCACGGCGCGGCCGATCTGGTTCAGGGGAATACGATGGCGGGCGGTAAGGGCCTGGACGCTGGTGATGCCGGGTATCACTTCATAGTCGAGGGGCATGCCACTGGCGATCACCCCGTCGAGTATGCGGATGGTGCTGTCGTACAGCGACGGGTCGCCCCAGACCAGAAAGGCGCCGGTTTCACCGTCCTGCAACTGGCCGAGCAACTGCTCGAACACCGCCTGCTTGTCGCGGTTGAGGCTGTCGATGCTGGCGTCGTAGTCCGCGACATTGCGCTCGCGTTCCGGGTTGGTCGTCTCCAGCACGCGGTAGTGGCGCTCCGGCGCTATATAGCGGTCGAGGATCAGGCGGCGCAGGGCGATCAGTTTGTCCTTGGCTTCACCCTTGTCGAGGATGAAGAACACGTCGGCGCGGTTGAGCGCCTTGATCGCCTGGGTGGTGAGGTAGTCGGGGTCACCGGCACCGATACCGATGATCAGAATGTCGTTCATGCTGCGTGTCTCGTTCTCGCGGTGGCGCGCAGCATATCAGGTGCGAGCCATGGAGCAGGGCAGAACACAGCTTGTGAGAGCGGGCGTCCCCGCCCGCTCCCACAGATCCATTCCCTTGGCTCAGCCCGCCGCCAGCTTCAATACCGGCTCCGGCTCGGCGACACCGGCCAGGAACTCGTCGCCCCAGCGGCGGATGTCGTTGTAGCTGACGATATCGAACAGCTCGCGCAGCCGCGCCTTGGCCTCTGCCTTGGGCATGTTCAGCGCCAGGTAGCAGGTTTGCGCCAGGTCGGCGGTGTCGTGGGGGTTGGTCAGCAGCGCGCCCTTGAGCTCGGCGGCGGCGCCGGCGAATTCCGACAGGGCCAGCACGCCCTGGCCATCGGTCAGCCCCTGGGTGGCGACGAATTCCTTGGCCACCAGGTTGAGGCCGTCGCGCAGCGGGGTGATCCACATCACGTCGGCCATGGCGTACCAGGCCACCACCTCGTCGAACGGGAAGCTGCGGAAGAAGAACTGCACCGGCGTCCAGCCGATTCGTGCGAAGCGGCCGTTGATGCGCCCGACCGCCTGTTCGATCTGCGACTGCAGTTCGTCGTAGATGGTCATCTCCCGGGCGGCCGGCACGCAGATGCTGACCAGGGTGATCTTCTTGTGCAGCTCCGGGTTGTCGGCCAGCAGGCGCTCGTAGGCCTGCAGTTTTTCCAGGATGCCCTTGGTGTAATCCAGGCGTTCCACCGACAGCACCAGCTTGATGCCGCTCAGTTCCTTGCGCAGGTTGGCCATCTGCTCGCGGGTCTTGTCCTGGGCCAGGGCGTTGCGCACCCGGTCGATATCCAGGCCGACCGGGTGGGCGCCGAGCTTGACCACCCGGCTGCCGGTGTCCACGGCGGTGGTCATGCGCTCCAGGCCCACCGCGCAGCCGTAGGTGACGAAACGCGGTGCGCAGTTCTGTCGACTGACGGTCTGCAGCGGCGTGACGCCCCGGGCCACGTCGACGAAGTTCTCCACCTGACGGGGGATATGAAAGCCGATGTAATCGCACTGCAACAGGCTGCCGATGATCTGCCGGCGCCACGGCAACACGTTGAACACGTCCGCCGAGGGGAAGTAGGTGTGGTGAAAGAAGGCGATGCGCAGGTCCGGGCGCAGTTCGCGCAGGTAGCCGGGCACCATCCACAGGTTGTAGTCGTGCAGCCAGACCACGGCACCGATGGCGGCTTCCTTGGCGGTACGCTCGGCGAAGGCGCGGTTGACCTTGAGAAACACCTGCCAGTCGTCCTCGTCGAAGCGGGCGCGCTCCCAGAAGGTGTGCAGCGTCGGCCAGAAGGCTTCCTTGGAGAAACGCTTGTAGAAGATGTCGACTTCCCGCTTGCTCAGCGCCACCCGGGCGGCGGTGAGTTTCGGATAGCGTTCGGCGTCCACCGTGGTGTGGGTTTCGAAGGGCTCGTCGCCGCCTTCGTCGACGGCCCAGGCGACCCAGGAGCCTGGGCGCGCGTCGCCGAAGAAACTCATCAGGGTGGGGATGATGCCGTTGGGCGAGGTCGGGCGGCGGCGCTGCACCTTGCCGTCCGCGCCGCGATGTTCCTCGTAGGGCAGGCGATGATAGACCATCACCAGCTCGGCGCGTCCTGGCTTGGTAGCGGTGCGTTTTTCGGCAGCGATGCCGTGCTCGCCAAGAAAGCCGAAATGCACGAAGGCCTGCAGGATGCCGCCGCAGCCCGGGCGGTCCGCCTGCAGGATCCACGATTGATGCTCGGTGGCCTTGATTAAGTTGGGCTCGGACTCACCCACGCAAACGCCCTTGTAGGTGCCGTCGAGCATGTTCAGGTCATTGAGGGTGTCGCCACAGGCCAGCACCTCGCCGTCGTCGAGCCCCAGCCAGCCGACCAGCGCCTTGAGGCTGGTGCCCTTGTTGACGCCCTTGGGCAGAAAGTCGAGGTAGCGATCCGCGGAATACAGCAGATCGCAACCTAGCGTTTCTGCGACCTCGGCCAGAGCCGGGTTGGCGGCCTGTTCAGGCGTGCAGAAGTACGAGCAGCGGCGCGCCTGGGGCACGTCCTGGCGTTCCAGGCCGAAACCCTCCAGGGCCTGGGCCACCTGGCTCTCACCCGGCCAGCGGGCATCGACCTGGCTCTGCAGCTGTTGAATGGGTTGCAGGGTATCGCCATGTACGAAGGTAGCGCCGACATCGGCGATGATGAAGTCCGGTTGCGGCAGGGTGGGATCGGCCAGCAGCGGCAGGACCGCTTCGAGGCTGCGCCCGGTGACGTAGGCCAGCTGGATTTCCGGGTGGGCGGCGATGGTCTGGTAGAGGCTCAGGCGGTCCTCGGGATCACCGGCGAGAAAGGTTCCATCGAGATCGGTTGCAAGTAGCATGCGTAGTCTCCCTGTCAAAGCGCCGGCAGCAGCCGACGGGTAAAGCGGGCACCTTGCTGGTGCCTCTGTTCTGTAGGCGGACATGTGCCTACGACGAAGTGGTGACGGGCTCCCGCTCGTCACCCGGGTGATCGTTGTCCGAGTCGATGTCGTCCGCCGGTGGCGGTGCATCGGGCATCAGCTCCAGCACGGTGTGGCTGGTGCGCAACATCGGCACGAAATGCGCCTGCTCACCAGCGACCAGGTCGCTGACGTGACGCAGGCGATAGAAGGTGTAGGCCGCCAGCAGCCCCAGGGTGGCGGCGAAGTACAGCGGCAGTGCGGCGGCGCCCAGGTGCTGCATCAACAGGCCGGCGAGCAGCGGGCCGCACACCGAGCCGACGCCGTTGACCATCAGCAGGCTGCTGGAACCGGAAAGAATCTCGTCGCTGTGCAACTGGTCGATCAGCTGCGCCACGGCGATGGGGTAGATGGCGAACGACAGCCCACCGAACAGGAACATCAGCCCCAGCAGCGGGCGGCCCGCGGGTAACAGGCTCATTGCCAGAGCGACGGCCACCGCCGCGCTGACCACCCAGAACAGCACCCAGCGCCGGTCATGATTGTCGGAGAAACGGCCGATCGGCCATTGCAGTAGCGCGCCACCGAGAATGGTGGCGCTCATCATCAGCCCGACCCCGGGGGCATCGAAGCCGTTGAGGCTGGCATACACCGGCGCCATGCCCCAGAACGCACCCAGGGCCAGGCCGGAAAGGCCGGCTGCGGCAATCGACAGTGGCGCGATGCCGAGGATGGCGCGCAGGTTGGTGTGCAGGGTGTCCGGCACGCTGGGCTGGGGCTGGCGGGTCAGGGTGATGGGCATCAGCGCTGCGCTGATCAGCATGGCCGCCAGGGCGAACAGCAGGAAGTCGGTCGGCTCGGCGAGGTTCAGCAGTTGCTGGGCGGCCGCCAGGGCGCCGAGGTTGACCGCCATGTACACGGCGAACATCTGCCCGCGTTTGTCGTTGGGCACCTGGGCGTTGAGCCAGCTCTCGATGACCATGTACAGGCTGACCAGCGCCAGGCCGTAGAGTACCCGCAGGCCGAGCCAGACCCAGGGATCGACGAGCAGCACATGGAGCAGTGCGGTGATGGCGGCGAGGGCGGCGCAGAAGGAGAAGGCACGGATATGCCCAACGCGGCGCACCAGCGGAATCGCCAGCCAGGTACCGAGGAGAAAACCGACGAAGTACCCGGACATGATCAGGCCGAGCATCCCGGTGGAGTAGCCTTCGGCGACGCCACGCAGGGTCAGTAGGGTGTTGAGCAGACCATTGCCGAGGAGGAGTAATGCAACCCCACCCAGCAACGAGCTGATAGGGGCAATCAAGGACCACATGGCGAACAACCCTAGGGAACTATGCCGGCGATGGCAAGCAGGAAGCGCGCCAATGATCTCCGGGGTTGTTTTCTATCTATATGATACTAAAGGATTATTTTTACCGACGAACGGTCTATCGATTTTCGGGGCCAGTGAAAGGCTCCAGCACGGTGCGTAGGCGAGCGAGTTTTTCCCGTTTGCGGGGCATCTCACTTGCGCCCTTCGGCCGCCTTGGCCAGCTCGTCGGTGCGCGCGGCCATGACGAAGTCGTTGCGGTGCAAACCCTTGATCGAGTGGCTCCACCAGGTCACGGTGACCTTGCCCCATTCGGTGAGCAGCGACGGATGATGGTTCTCGCTCTCGGCGATCTCGCCCACGGCGTTGGTAAAGGCCAACGCATGCTTGAAGGTGCGGAAGGCGTAGGCCCGCTCGAGTTGCATCACGCCGTCACGAACCTCGATGTTCCAGTCCGGGATTTCCTTGATCAGCTGCGCCAGTTCGGCCTCGCTGACTTTGGGTGCATCGGCGCTGCAGGCTTCGCAGGTGGCTTGGGACAGTGCGGTCATGAGGGTTCCTCTAGACGTTGATCGTCACGGCCGGTTCTTAGGCCGCTTTAGGTGGAAATTTCGGCGCATGCAGGCCCAGCGCCATGGTCTGCTGCACCAGGCTCATGATGTCCTGTTGCGCCAGGGCGAACAGCCGTTGCAGGTCCGGCAGCACGAAGTACAGCGGCTGCAGGATGTCGATGCGATAGGGCGTGCGCATGGCCTCCACGGGGTCGAACGGCTGGTGCTCTGGCTCGTTGGACAGACAATACACCGCCTCCCTGGGCGAGGAGAGAATGCCGCCGCCGTAGATGCGCCTACCGGCCGGTGTATCCACCAGGCCGAACTCGATGGTCATCCAGTACAGGCGCGCCAGGAACACCCGCTCCTGAGGGCTGGCGGCCAGGCCCAGGCGGCCGTAGGTATGGGTGAATTCGGCGAACCAGGAATTGGTCAGCAGCGGGCAGTGGCCGAAGATTTCGTGAAAGATATCCGGCTCCTGCAGGTAGTCGAGATCCTCCACCGTACGGATAAAGGTGGCCACCGGAAACTGCTTGTTGGCGAGCAGCTCGAAAAAACGCTGGAAGGGAATCAGCGCCGGCACCTGGGCGACCTGCCAGCCGGTGCTGGCCTGCAGCACACGGTTGATATCGGGCAGTTGGGGAATGCGGTCGCGGGGCAGGGCGAGCTTGTCGATGCCGTCCAGGTACGCCTGGCAGGCCCGCGGCTCGATCACCTTCAACTGACGCTCGATCAGCGTCTGCCAGGTGCGATGCTCGACCTCGCTGTAGTCGATAAAGCCGTTCGCGTCAGGCTGCCTGGCAACGTACTGGCTGGCTTTCATCTGGCGATCTCCCTGCACATCCGTTCGGGTCATGGCTGGTCCGAGCATGCCCCAGGCGGGCACGCTTTGGGCGAGCGCGGGCAGTGTTTCGAGGGCTGATAGGAAGCCGTTTTCGTAAAGAAAGCATTACGTCATGGGCGAAAGCCTGTTCCTGGTTGGGCGGCTTCCTCTAGACTGGCAAGAAACCTTGACGAAAATAACAAGAGCGGCCGTCATGCGTATCAAGATTCACTGCCAGAACCGTGTGGGCATCCTGCGCGACATCCTCGAACTGCTGGTCGACTACGGCATCAACGTCGCCCGCGGCGAGGTCGGCGGCGAGCAGGGCAACGCCATCTACCTGCATTGCCCCAACCTGATCAACCTGCAGTTCCAGGCCCTGCGCGCCAGGTTCGAGGCCATCACCGGCGTGTTCGGCGTCAAGCGCGTGGGGCTGATGCCCAGCGAGCGCCGCCACCTGGAGCTCAATGCCTTGCTCGGCGCCCTGGAGTTTCCGGTGCTGTCCGTGGACATGGGCGGCAGCATCGTCGCCGCCAACCGGGCTGCGGCTGGTCTGCTTGGCGTGCGGGTGGACGAGGTGCCGGGCATCGCGCTGTCGCGCTACATCGAGGATTTCGATCTGCCGGAGCTGGTGCGCGCCAATCGTTCGCGCATCAACGGGCTGCGGGTGAAGGTCTGCGGCGACGTGTTTCTCGCCGATATCGCACCGCTGCAGAGCGAACACGATGACAGCGAAGCCATGGCAGGCGCGGTGCTGACCCTGCACCGCGCCGACCGCGTCGGCGAGCGTATCTATCAGGTGCGCAAGCAGGAGTTGCGTGGCTTCGACAGCATCTTCCAGAGCTCTAAGGTGATGGCGGCCGTGGTGCGCGAGGCGCGGCGTATGGCGCCGCTGGATGCGCCGCTGCTGATCGAAGGCGAAACCGGTACCGGCAAGGAGCTGCTGGCCCGCGCCTGCCACCTGGCCAGCCCGCGCGGTCAGTCGCCATTCATGGCGCTCAATTGCGCCGGCCTGCCCGAGTCAATGGCCGAGACCGAGCTGTTCGGCTACGGCCCCGGCGCCTTCGAGGGCGCCCGCGCCGAAGGCAAGCTGGGCCTGCTGGAGCTGACCGCGGGCGGTACGCTGTTTCTCGATGGCGTCGGTGAAATGAGCCCGCGCCTGCAGGCCAAGCTGCTGCGCTTCCTGCAGGATGGCTGCTTTCGGCGGGTTGGCAGCGACGAGGAGGTGTACCTCGACGTGCGGGTGACCTGCGCCACCCAGGTCGACCTTTCCGAGCTGTGCGCCCGTGGCGAGTTTCGCGAAGACCTTTATCATCGCCTCAACGTGCTCAGCCTGCATATCCCGCCGCTGCGTGAATGCCTGGATGGCCTGCAGCCCCTGGCCGAGCATTTTCTCGACCGCGCCAGCCGACAGATCGGCTGCCCGCTACCGGGTCTGGCGCCGGCTGCGTTGGAAAAACTCGGTCGCTACCACTGGCCGGGCAACGTCAGGCAGCTGGAGAACGTGCTGTTCCAGGCGGTGTCGCTGTGCGACGGCGCGATGGTCAAGCCCGAACATATCCGCCTACCAGGCTACGGCGCGGCGCAGCCGCTGGGCGACTTCTCGCTGGAAGGCGGACTGGACGCCATCGTCGGGCGCTTCGAAAAAGCCGTACTGGAACGCCTGCACGGCGAGTTTCCCAGCAGCCGCCTGCTCGGCAAGCGCCTGGGCGTGTCCCACACCACCATCGCCAACAAGTTGCGTGAGCATGGGGTGGGCAAGTGAGGCTGAAGGCGTCGTAGCCGCGAAGACGCTACTGGATATCAAGCTTCCGGCAGCAGCGTGGCGATCAACGCCCGGACGCTGCCGGGCAGTGCTTCGAGGTCACGAACCAACATGCTGCGCTCGCGGATCGCCCAGGGCTCTTCCAGTTCGATGGTGCGCAGCTTCATGGTGCGGCGGTGCCGGCTGGCGGCGGACTCGGGAATGATGCCGATGCCCACGTTGGCCTCGACCATGCGGCAGATGGCTTCGAAGCCGGACATCTGGATGCGCAGCGACAGGGTGCCACCGAGTGTTTCCACGTGTTCACGCAAAAAGGTCAGCAGGGTACTGCCGTCGTGCAGGCCGATGTGCTGATACTGCAGGGTGTCACGCAGGCTGACGCGTTCGCGGCCGGCCAGCGGGTGGCCGTCCGGCACCACCAGCACCAGGCGGTCGGTGCTGAAGTGCAGCACTTGCAGGCCGGCGGCTTCCACCGGGCCGGCGATGATGCCCAGGTCGGCGCCGCCATCGAGTACGCCACGCACGATATCGCGGCTCAGGCGCTCCTGCAGGTCCACCGTCACGCCGGGCCGGCCGGCGAGAAAGCCTGCAAGGACCTCCGGCAGGAATTCGGTTACCGCCGTGGTGTTGGCGAAGATGCGGATATGCCCGGCCGCGTCGCTGCCGTATTCGGTGAATTCGCTTTTCAGGTAATCCACCTGGCGCATGATCAGCCGTGCATGCTGCAGCAGGCGCTGGCCGGCCGGGGTCAGTTCCACGCCACGGCTGTCGCGGTACAGCAGGCGGGTACCCAGCTGGCCTTCCAGGGCCTTGATGCGCGCACTGGCCGCCGCCGGCGACAGCGAGGCACGTCGGGCACCCTGGGTCAGGCTCGGGGATTCGGCGATATGGATGAAGAGGCGCAGATCCGGCAGGTCGAAGTGCATGGCAGCTCGGCATTGGGTTGGAGGCGGCGTTCAGCATATCCAAACGCTGGATTAAATAAATGCGGATTCTCGGAACATTCATCGGCTTGCATGCTGGCGGCACATAACAAGACAGCTGGAATCCACGATGAGCGACTCTGCCTTTTCTGCCTGGATCGGCCGCACCGAGCAAGCCCACGATCAACTGAGCCGCAACCTGGTCAAGCGCATCGCCGCGACCCTGGGCGAAGACACGCCCGCCCATGGCGAAGCCCTGCCGCCACTCTGGCACTGGGCGTTCTTCCAGGAGCCCATTGCCGAAAGCGGCCTGGGCGGCGACGGGCATCCGGCACGCGGTGGCTTCCTGCCGCCGGCCGACAACCGCAACCGCATGTGGGCCGGCGGTCGCCTGGAGTTCATTGCGCCCTTGCGCGTGGGCGGCGAGGCCACCCGGGTATCGACCATCAAGCACATCGAAGAGAAGCACGGCCGCACCGGCGCGCTGCTGTTCGTCACCGTGCAGCACGACTACCTGCAGGACGGCGAGCTGGCGATCCGCGAGGAGCAGGACATCGTCTACCGCGAACCCAGCCCGCCCAAGCGCGGCGCGGGCGAGGCGCTGCCAGCCGGTGACTGGCGCGAGGCCGTGGTGCCGAGCCCGACCCTGCTGTTTCGCTACAGCGCGGTGACCTTCAACGGCCACCGCATCCACTACGACTGGCCCTATGTCACCGACACCGAAGGCTACGCCGGCCTGGTGGTGCATGGCCCGCTGATCGCCACCCTCAACCTGCGCGCCTTCTGCCGTGCCCAGCCCCAGGCGCGGCTGCGTCGTTTCGCCTATCGAGGGTTGCGCCCCCTGGTGGCGCCCGAGCCGTTCGAGGTGGCCGGGCGCATCAGTGAACCGGGCAGGGCCCAGCTGTGGGCGGGCACTGCCGCGGGCATGGCCCAGCAGGCCGAGGTGGAATTCGAATAGCGCGTTTGCGGGCAGCCTGCGGACGTGACAACAAGAACATATCGAGGAATCGAGATGACCCCGGAACAGAATGAAGAACTGAATTTCATCCGTGAGGGCGTACGCGGCCTGTGCGCCGAATTCCCCGCCGAATACTGGCGCAAGATCGATGAGGAGAAGGGCTTTCCGGAAGCCTTCGTGGCGGCCATGACCGAGGCTGGTTGGCTGTCGGCGATGATTCCGGAAGCGTACGGCGGCTCGGGCCTGGGCCTGGCCGAAGCCTCGGTGATCCTCGAGGAAGTGAACCGTTGCGGTGGCAACTCCGGCACCATCCACGGGCAGATGTACAACATGTTCACCTTGCTGCGTAACGGCAGTGATGAGCAGAAGAGCTACTACCTGCCCAAACTGGCCAGCGGCGAGTTGCGCCTGCAATCCATGGGCGTGACCGAGCCGACCACCGGCACCGACACCACCAAGATCAAGACCACCGCCGTGCGCCAGGGCGACACGTACGTGATCAACGGGCAGAAGGTATGGATCTCGCGCATCCAGCACTCCGACCTGATGATCCTGCTGGCACGCACCACGCCGCTGGCCGAGGTGAAGAAGAAATCCGAGGGCATGTCGATCTTCCTGGTCGATCTGCGCGAGGCCATCGGCAACGGCCTGACCGTGCAGCCGATCGCCAACATGGTCAACCACGAGACCAACGAGCTGTTCTTCGACAACCTGCAAATTCCTGCCAGCAGTTTGATCGGCGAGGAGGGCAAGGGCTTTCGCTACATCCTCGATGGCCTGAATGCCGAGCGCACGCTGATCGCTGCCGAGTGCATCGGCGACGGGCGCTGGTTTATCGAGAAGGCCAGCGCCTACGCCCGTGATCGCGTGGTGTTCGGCCGACCCATCGGCCAGAACCAGGGCGTGCAGTTCCCCATCGCCAAGGCCCATATCGAAGTGGAGGCCGCCGACCTGATGCGATGGCGCGCCTGCGAGCAATACGACCGCGGCGAGAATGCCGGGGCCAGCGCCAACATGGCCAAGTACCTGGCGGCGGAAGCCTCCTGGGCAGCGGCCAACGCCTGCCTGCAGACCCACGGCGGCTTCGGCTTCGCCAACGAATACGACGTCGAGCGCAAGTTCCGCGAGACCCGCCTGTATCAGGTGGCGCCGATCTCCACCAACCTGATCATGTCCTACGTGGCCGAGCACCTGCTCGAACTGCCGCGCAGCTTTTGAGGTCTCGACCATGAGCACACATACTCAGCAACTGGCCGCGTTCCTCGCTGAACTTTCCTACGAGCAGATTCCCGAGCACGTATTGGATCGCACCGAAGATCTGTTTCTCGACTGGCTCGGTTCGGCCCTGGCCAGTGAGGGCGCGCGGCCGATCCCGCTGTTCGAAGCCTATGCGCAGAAGATGGGTCCGGCCGATGGCCCGGCGCGCATCCTGGTCAATGGGCGCGGGACTTCGGCGTACTTCGCGGCGCTGGTCAACGGCGCTTCGTCCCACCTGGTCGAGCAGGACGACCTGCACAACAGCTCGGTGCTGCACCCGGCCACCGTGGTCTTTCCGGCGGCCCTGGCGGCAGCGCAGGACCTGGGCAAGTCCGGCCGCGAGCTGTTGCTGGCCTCAGTGGCCGGCTACGAGGCGGGCATCCGCATCGGTGAATTCCTCGGTCGCTCCCATTACCGCATCTTCCACACCACCGCCACGGTCGGCACCCTGGCGGCCGCCGTGGCGGTGGGCAAGCTGCTGCACTTCGACCAGCGGCAATTCGTCCACCTGCTCGGCAATGCCGGCACCCAGGCCGCCGGACTCTGGGAGTTCCTGCGCGACGCCACCGACTCAAAGCAACTGCACACCGCCAAGGCCGCCGCCGACGGTCTGTTGGCTGCCTACCTCACCGAACAGGGCCTGACCGGCGCGCAGAACATTCTCGAGGGCGAGCAGGGCATGGCCGCTGGCATGTCCAGCGACGCCGACCCGAGCAAGCTGTCGGATCGTCTCGGCAGCCGCTGGGCGCTGGCGGAAACCTCGTTCAAGTTCCACGCCTCGTGCCGGCATACCCATCCGGCCGCCGATGCGCTGCTCGACCTGATGGGGCGCGAGGGCCTGCGCCATGGCGATATCACCCAGGTCGTCGCCCATGTGCACCAGGGGGCCATCGATGTACTTGGCCGCGTGGTGGTGCCGCAGACCGTGCACCAGGCCAAGTTCTCCATGGGCACGGTGCTCGGCCTGATCGCCGTACATGGCAAGGCGCAGCTCACCGAATTCGAGAGCCTGTCGTTGACCGATGCGGACGTCACCGCCTTTCGCGATAAGGTCAGCATGCGTCTGGACCCCGAGGTGGACGGTGCCTATCCGGCGCGCTGGCTGGGCCGGGTCGAGGTGCTCACCACCGACGGTCGCACGCTGCATGGTGCCATCGACGAGCCCAAGGGCGATCCGGGCAACAGCCTCAGCCGCGGCGAGCTGGAAGACAAGTTCCGCCGCCTGCTGGCCTTTGCCGGCAAGCGCAGCACTGACGAAGCCGGCGAGCTGATCGCCAGGGTCTGGCGCCTGCGGCAAACCGATGACCTGAGCGAGCTGGCCTGACGGCAGCGACATACTGCGCTGGGTCGACGATACGCAACCCAGCCTGCGGATCTGGACGATTGAAACGGGAACACCGTCATGAATAACAACAACACGCAGCCCCGGCCATTGGATGGCATCACCGTGGTCAGCCTCGAACACGCCATCGCCGCGCCGTTCTGCACCCGTCAGCTTGCCGACATGGGCGCCCGGGTGATCAAGGTCGAGCGCCCCGGCAGCGGCGACTTTGCCCGCGGTTACGACGAGCGCGTCAATGGCCTGGCCTCGCATTTCGTGTGGACCAACCGCTCCAAGGAAAGCCTGACCCTGGATCTCAAGCAGGACGATGCCGCCGAGGTGCTCGACAACCTGCTGGCCAGGGCCGACGTGCTGGTACAGAACCTGGCACCGGGCGCGGCGGCGCGCATGGGCCTGTCGTTCGAGGCGCTGCATGGGCGCTTCCCGAAGCTGATCGTCTGCGACATCTCCGGCTACGGCGAGGGTGGCAGCTACGAGAAGAAGAAGGCCTACGACCTGCTGATCCAGAGCGAGGGCGGTTTTCTGTCGGTGACCGGCGGCGCGGGTGAGGATCAGTTGGCCAAGGCCGGTTGCTCCATCGCCGATATCGCCGCGGGCATGTACGCCTACAGCAACATTCTGACCGCCCTGCTGTTGCGCGGCAGGACCGGCCTGGGCAGCCGCATCGACGTGAGCATGCTCGAGAGCCTGGTCGAGTGGATGGGCTATCCCCTGTATTACGCGTACGACGGTGCCACGCCGCCGCCGCGTGCCGGGGCCGCCCACTCGACCATCTATCCCTACGGCCCGTTCCCCGCTGGCGACGGCGGCACGGTGATGCTCGGCCTGCAGAACGAGCGCGAGTGGCAGGCATTCTGCGAGCGGGTATTGCTGCAGCCGGAATTGGCTACGGACGAGCGCTTCTCGGCCAACTTCAAACGCTCGGCCAATCGGGAGACGCTGCGCTCGATTATCAATGAAACCTTCGCCGCGCTGAGCGCCGAACAGGTGATCGAACGGCTGGAACAGGCGCAGATCGCCAACGCCCACGTCAACGACATGGCCGGCGTCTGGGCCCACCCGCAACTCAAGGCCCGCGACCGCTGGCGCCAGGTCGACAGCCCCGCCGGCAGCTTGCCCGCGCTGCTGCCGCCGGGCAGCAACAGCGCCTTCACGCCGCGAATGGACCCCGTGCCCGCGCTCGGCGAGCACACCGAAGCGTTGTTGGCAGAGTTGGGCTACGGCGATGCCGCGATAGCGGGCCTGAAGGTCAGCGGCGCGATTTGACGTTGGTCGGTATCTAGTGAATGCGGCCTTTCGTAGGGTGGACCGGGGCGCGTAGCCGACGCTTCACCTACGCGGCCCGACCCGTCCACCGCTCTGCGATCGTAATGGTGGACAAAAAGAGCGTTGTCCATCCTACGCAGGGAGCGTTCGCTTCTACCTTACAACCGCCGGCTATCGCCCAGCATTCCTCCTTGTTCATTCACATTCACGTCAGGGATCCGCTTCCATGACCACACAAATCATCCGTACCGCATTGTTCGTTCCCGCCTCGCGACCCGAGCGCATCCCCAAGGCCCTCGCCAGCAGCGCCGACGTGGTCATCGTCGACCTCGAGGACGCGGTGCAGGAAAGCCTCAAGGGCGAAGCGCGGGACAACCTCGAGCGCTTTCTGACGGGTAACCCGGAGGCGCGCCTGCTGGTACGCATCAATTCACCCGAACACGTCGGCCACGCCGCCGATATTGCGCTGTGCCAGCGCCATGGCGGGGTGATCGGCGTGTTGCTGCCCAAGGTGGAAAGTGCCGCGCAAGTGGCCCGCGTCGCCGCGGCCGGCAAGCCGGTCTGGCCGATCATCGAAAGCGCCCGTGGCCTGCACGAACTGCCGGCCATCGCCGCGGCTCCAGGCGTCGAACGGTTGTCCTTCGGCGGCCTGGACCTGGGCCTCGACCTCGGTCTCAACAGCGGCACCGCGGCGGCCGAGCGCCTGCTCGATCAGGCCCGCTACGCAATCCTGCTGCACAGCCGCCTGGCCAATCTGGCTGCGCCGCTCGATAGCGTGTTTCCGGCGATTCAGGACCAGACCGGCCTTGACCGCGCCAGCCGTGATGCCCGCGACATGGGCTTTGGTGGGCTGCTGTGCATCCATCCCAGCCAGGTCGCCGTGGTGCACGGGGCACTGGCGCCCTCGGCCGAAGAGCTCGACTGGGCGCGCCGGGTGCTGCAGGCCGGCGAGGGCGGTGACGGGGTGTTCGTGGTCGATGGCCAGATGGTCGACGCGCCAGTGGTCGGGCGCGCCCGACGCATTGTCGCGCGGGCCGGCGGCATGGGCTGATCCCTCGGGCGCGTTCGGCACTGCCGAACGCGCCTTTGCACAATCACGAATTCCGCGCCCCTGCGGCGCGTTGTAAACAGGCAATAAGCACGTTCACTACCTACTTACAAAAACAAGATGAGGTACACCCATGCTCAAGCTCTCTCTCAAGGCGCTGGTCTGCGCTGTCGCCGTCTCCGTGGCCGGGGGTGCGCACGCCGCCGACTCGGCGCCCATCAGCATCAAGTTCGCCCATGTGGTCGCCGAACACACGCCCAAGGGGCAGGGCGCGTTGATGTTCAAGAAGCTCGCCGAGGAGCGTTTGCCGGGCCGGGTCAAGGTCGAGGTGTACCCGAACTCTTCGCTGTTCGGCGATGGCAAGGAGATGGAAGCGCTGCTGCTCGGCGACGTGCAGTTGCTGGCGCCGTCGCTGGCCAAGTTCGAGCACTACGCCAAGCCCATCCAGATCTTTGATCTGCCGTTCCTGTTCGACAACATGGAGGCGGTCGACCGCTTCCAGGCCAGCGAGCAGGGCAAGGCGCTGCTGACCAGCATGGAAGGCAAGGGCATCACCGGCCTGGCCTACTGGCACAACGGCCTCAAGCAGCTGTCGTCGAACAAGGCGATGCACGAGCCCAAGGATGCCCGCGGCCTGAAGTTCCGCGTGCAGGCGTCGGCGGTGCTCGACGAGCAGTTCAAGGTGCTGCGCGCCGCGCCGCGCAAGATGAGCTTCGCCGAGGTCTACCAGGGCCTGCAGACCGGCGTGGTCAACGGCACCGAGAACACCTGGTCGAACTACTACAGCCAGAAGGTCCATGAGGTGCAGCCGTTCTTCACCGAGTCCAACCACGGCCTGATCGACTACATGGTGATCACCAACACCAAGTTCTGGAGCGGCCTGCCGGAAGACGTGCGCAGCGAACTGGACAAGATCATGGTCGAGGTCACCGCCGAGGTGAACCGCCAGGCCGATGACCTCAACAAGGAGGCCCGTGCGGCCATTCTCAAGGCCGGCACCAGCGAGATCATCGAGCTGACCCCCGAGCAGCGCGAGCAATGGCGCGAAGCCATGCGCCCGGTGTGGAAGAAATTCGAAAGCGATATTGGCGCCGACCTGATCAAGGCGGCCGAGGCGTCCAACCAGGCGCAGTGATCGCCCTGGGGCTCACAACATCAAAGCCGCATCCTCCGGGGTGCGGCTTTCTTATGCGCATAGATCAGCTGGTCAGGGCCGGCTATTCGACTGCCTTGCCATCACCTCGCTCGACTTGAGCGCATCCCGCAAAAGGCTCCCGTTTCCAATCTCCCCGCATAAATCCCCTGAACCCGGTCCGCCCTGGCCAGTCATTTCAGAACCCCTGAATATTTCAAAGTATTTCCGAAATTGATAACAAGTATTACGAAATGTAATTGGGCTGATCGCTGCCTGGGCAGTAATCTGCAGGGCATTCACTGCCTGGGCAGGTAAATCTCATGCCGCATTTCGACCGCGAGCGATTCTCGCTGCAGCACTCACCCGGCCACCTGATCGCGCTGATCAATCAGCTCAAGGACCGCATGCTCGAGCGCCATCTGGTGGACCACGGCGTGACGGCCGCGCAGTTCAAGGTGGTGCTGCTGATCAGCCAGAGCCGCGCCAGCACGCCCGCCGACCTGGTGCGCCTGCTCAGCCTCGACAGCGGGGCGATGACCCGCATGCTCGACCGCCTGGAACAGAAGGGCCTGCTGACCCGCGAGCGCAGCCATGAGGACCGCCGCCAGGTGCGCCTCACCCTCACCGAGGCGGGCAATGCCCTTGGCGTGCGGGTGCCGCAGATCGCCGCCGACGCCACCAACGAGCTGACCGGCTGCCTGAGCCGCGCCGAACTCGAGGAATTCCAACGCCTGCTGAAAAAAATGCTGATGGCCGCCGACGCCTTGCCAGAGCTGCCAGGAGAATGATGAACACCATGCCGTTGCGTACCCCCTTGTCGCTGATTTTCAGCGCCCTGTTGCTGGCTGCCTGCGCCTCCCAGGACGGCCTGCATACCAGAGGCCACACCCTCGACGCCGCCAGCCTGCAAGGCCAGACCTTCACCGGCAACCTGTCGCCGGCCGCCTGGCCGGCCAGCGACTGGTGGAACCGCCTGGACGATCCGCAGCTCGATGCGCTGATCGAAGAAGCGCTGCGCAGCAACCCGGATCTGCAGGTCGCCGATGCCCGTGCCCGCCAGGCCAATGCCGCGGTGCTGGCCGCCGATGCGCAGCGCCAGCCGACCCTGGATGCCAATGCCGCTATCACCCGTTCCCGTTCGGCGCGGGTCGATGACCCCAGCGGGCAGGGCGGCCGTTACGGCACCCTGCGCAGCCTGTCGCTCGACGGTGGCTACCGTTTCGACCTGTGGGGTGGCGAGCGGGCGGCCTGGGAAGCGGCGCTGGGCCGTTCCCGCGCCAGTGAGGTGGACCGCCAGGGCGCGCGCCTTACCCTGGCCGCCGAGGTCACCCGCGCCTACAACGACCTTGGCCTCGCCTACGCCACCCGGGATCTGGCCGAGCAGGACCTCAAGCGCAGCCGCGACATGCTCGACCTGGCCCGCAGCCGGGTCGATGCCGGCCTGGACAGCGAATACCAGTTGCAACAGACCCAGAGCCTGGAAGCCGCCGCCGAAGCCAGCCTGACCGCCGCCACCCAGCAGGTGGACAGCGCGCGCATTCGCCTGGCGGTGATGCTCGGCCAGGGCCCGGACCGTGGCGCCACATTGCCCCGCCCACAACTGATCGCCCCGGCGGCGGTGAGCCTGCCGGCCGACGTACCGGCCGAACTGCTTGGTCGCCGCCCCGACCTGGTTGCCGCCCGCTGGCGCGTCGAAGCCGCCACCCGCGACATCGCTGCCAGCAAGGCGGATTTCTATCCCAACCTCAACCTGAGCGTGGCCGCCGGCAGCAAGTCGCTGCTCGGTGATGCCGTGTTCGGCGGTGCCAGCCGCTTCTTCAACGTCGGCCCGGCGCTGAGCCTGCCGATCTTCGACGGCGGTGCGCGGCGTGCCGCCCTGGCCGGGCGCAACGCCGACTACGACGTGGCCGTGGCCCAGTACAACCAGACCCTGGTCGGCGCCCTTGGTGATATCGCTGACGGCATCAGCCGCATCCGTTCTCTCGAGCAGCAGATCGCGCAGCAGCAGCGGGCCCGCGACATCGCCCGCAGTTCCTACGACATCGCCATGCAGCGCTACGCCGATGGCATCGGCAACTACCTCGATGCCCTGAGCGTCGAGCAGCAGTTGCTGCAGAGCGAACGGCAACTGGCCGATCTGCGCGCCGAGCGTATCGATGCCTCGGTGCTGCTGATGCAGGCCCTCGGTGGCGGCTTCGAAGCGCCCGCCCAATCATCCACTTCCGCACGCTGAGTACTCGTCATGACCGACTCTCAAGCCACCTCCGCCAACCCGAATTCGGGCAAGCGCAAACGCCTGCTGATTGGCCTCGGCGTCATCGTCGTGCTGTGCAGCGCGGCCGTCTTCGCCTACCACGAACTCTACGGGCGCTTCTATGAAGAGACCGACGATGCCTACGTGGGCGGCAACTTGGTGCAGATCACCCCGCAGATCACCGGCACCGTCACCCGCATCGCCGTGGACGACGGCGACTACGTCGAAGCCGGCCAGCCGCTGGTGTGGCTCGACCCGGCCGATACCCAGGTGGCCCAGCAGAGCGCCGAGGCCAACCTGGCGCGTACGGTGCGCCAGGTGCGTGGGCTGTACAGCAACGTCGACAGCTACAAGGCCCAGGTGGCCTCGCGCAAGATCGACGTGCAGCGGGCCAAGGCCGACTACCAGCGCCGCGTGACCCTGGCCGGCAAAGGCGCGATCTCCCGCGAGGAGCTGGCCCACGCCCAGGACACCCTGAACAGCGCGCAGAGCGCCCTGACATCCGCCCAGCAGCAACTGGACACCAACCAGGCGCTGGTCGACGACACCGTGATCGCCTCCCACCCGGACGTGAAGAGCGCCGCCGCGCAGCTGCGCCAGGCCTTTCTCAACAATGCCCGCAGCACCCTGGTGGCGCCGGTCAGCGGTTACGTGGCGCGTCGCTCGGTGCAGGTCGGCAGCCGCATCCAGCCCGGCGCGGCGCTGATGGCGGTGGTGCCGCTGCACGAGGTGTGGATCGACGCCAACTTCAAGGAAACCCAGCTGCGCGAGATGCGCATCGGCCAGCCGGTGACCGTGGAGGCCGATCTGTACGGCGATGACGTGACCTACCAGGGCCACGTGGAAAGCCTCGGCGTGGGCACCGGCAGTGCCTTCTCGCTGCTGCCGGCGCAGAACGCCAGCGGCAACTGGATCAAGATCGTGCAGCGCCTGCCGGTGCGTATCCGCCTGGACGACGAGGCGCTGGACAAACACCCGCTGCGCATCGGCCTGTCCACCACGGTGACCGTCGACCTGCATGACCAGAGTGGCGCCCAGCTCACCACCCAGATGCCCAAGGACGCGCGCTTCAGCACCGCCGTTTACGACGCACCGCTGGGCGAGGCCGACGCGCTGATCGAGCGGATCATCCACGCCAATGGCCCGCAGAACGCCAGCGCTGCCCAGGCGAAGCAGGGCTGACATGAGCGACGCCAATTTCCGCCCGGCCAGCATGCTGCTGGCCACCATCGGCATCTCCCTGGCGACCTTCATGCAGGTGCTCGACACCACCATCGCCAACGTCGCCCTGCCGACCATTTCCGGCAACCTGGGCGTCAGCTCGGAGCAGGGCACCTGGGTGATCACCTCGTTCGCCGTGTGCAACGCCATCGCCTTGCCGCTGACCGGCTGGCTGGCGCGGCGTTTCGGCGAGGTGAAGCTGTTCCTCGCCGCGGTGGTGCTGTTCGTGATCACCTCGTTCCTGTGTGGCATCGCCCGTTCGATGCCCGAGCTGGTGGTGTTCCGCGCCCTGCAGGGGCTGGTCGCCGGGCCGCTGTACCCCATGGCGCAGACGCTGCTGCTGGCGATCTTTCCCAGCGCCAAGCGGGGCATGGCCCTGGCGCTGCTGGCCATGGTCACGGTGGTGGCGCCGATCATCGGGCCGATTGCCGGCGGCTGGATCACCGACAGCTACAGCTGGCCGTGGATCTTCTTCATCAACGTGCCCATCGGCATCCTCGCCACCCTGGTGGTGTGGACGCAGATGCGCAACCGCCCGGAAACCACCGAGCACCAGCCCATCGACTACGTGGGGCTGATGCTGCTGGTGCTGGGCGTCGGCGTGCTGCAGGTAGTGCTCGACAAGGGCAACGACCTGGACTGGTTCGAGTCGACCTTTATCCAGATCGGTACCGCCATCTCGGTGATCGCACTGGTGGCCCTGGTGATCTGGGAGCTGACCGACCAGCATCCGATCATCAACCTGCGCCTGTTCATGTACCGCAACTTCACCTTCGGCACCCTGGCGCTGGTGCTCGGCTACTCGGGCTTCTTCGGCATCAATCTGCTGCTGCCCCAGTGGCTGCAGACCCAGCTGGGCTATACGCCGATCTGGGCAGGGTTGGCGGCTGCGCCGATCGGCATCCTGCCGCTGTTCCTGTCGCCACTGGTGGGCAAGTACGCCCACAAGTTCGATTTGCGCCTGCTGGCCGGCGGCTCGTTCCTGGTGATCGGCGCCTCGTGCTTCATGCGCGCCTCGTTCAACACCGAGGTGGACTACCGGCATATCGCCGAGGTGCAGGTATTCATGGGCCTGGGTATCGCGCTGTTCTTCATGCCGACCACCAGCATCCTGCTCTCCAGCCTGCCGCCCAAGGACATCGCCGACGGCTCGGGCCTGGCCACCTTCCTGCGCGTGCTGGGCGGCAGCTTCGCCTCGTCGCTGACCACCTGGATCTGGCACCGCCGGGAGATCTACCACCACGCCCAGCTCACCGAGCACGTCACGCCCTACGACCCGGCCACCCATCAGTACCTGGAGCAGCTTGGCGGTGCGTCGCAATCGGCCTACCTGCAGATCGACCAGGTGGTGGAAAGCCAGGCCTACATGCTCTCCACGGTGGACTATTTCACCCTGATGGGCTGGCTGTTCTTCGGCCTGATCCTGATCATCTACCTGGCCAAGCCGCCGTTCTCGGCCAAGGGCGCTGCGGAGTCGGGCGGCGGGCATTGAGGTAGCCCGGTATTGAGCCAAGCGATACCCGGGAACAGCGTCCTGGGTATCGCATCGCTCAACCGCAGGCTAGGGTCGAGCGATCAGGCTTGCGCCTCGCTCATCCATTTCGGTTTGGGATAACGGCGTTCTGAAGTGCCGGCCTTGAGGATCGCGCCCGGCACCTCGTGGCCGATCAGCTCGGGCAGGGTGGCTGCCGCGGCCAGCAGCAGATCCAGATTCACCCCCGTCTGCAGGCCCATGCGCTGGAACATGTGCACTAGGTCCTCGGTGCAGATATTGCCGCTGGCGCCTGGCGCATAGGGGCAGCCGCCGAGGCCGCCGAGGGAGGCATCGAAGCGCTCGATGCCGGCGTTCAGCGCCGCCAGGGCATTGGCCAGGCCCATGCCGCGGGTGTTGTGAAAGTGCGCGGTGAACACCGCTTCGGGCCAGCGCTGCAGCGACGCGCGGCAGATGCGTTCGACCTGGGCCGGGTCGGCCATGCCGGTGGTGTCGCACAGGGTCACGCCCTGCACGCCGATCTCCAGCAAGCGCTCGGTCAACTCATGCACGCGGGTTTCCGCCACCTCGCCTTCGAACGGGCAGCCAAAGGTGGTCGACAGCGAGGCGTTGATAAACACGCCGCTACCACGGCTGACCTCGATGATCTCGCGAAACTGCGCAAGCGACTGCTCCGGCGTCATGCGCAGGTTGGCCAGGCCGTGGGTGTCGCTGGCCGACATCACCAGGTTGATCTCGTCCACTTCGCAGGACAACGCCCGCTCGCAGCCGCGCACGTTGGGCACCAGCACGGTGTATTCCACGCCGTCGACGCGCTTGATGCCGCGCATCACGTCTTCGGCATCGCGCAGATTGGGAATCGCCTTGGGCGAGGTGAAGGAGGTGACCTCGATCTTTGCCAGGCCGGTTTGCGACAGCCTGTCGATCAAGGCGATCTTGGCGTCGGTGGGCACGAAGCTGGCTTCGATCTGGAAGCCGTCGCGGGTGGCGACGTCCTGGATATAAAGGCGTTTGGTCATGGGGAGGTCCTGATTGTGTCGGGTGTAGACCGGGTCGAGCGCGGCGACACCTGGGAGCAGTGCCTACGGTCTGTGGCAGGCGCAAGAGGCGGTGGACAAGCTTCGCGTTGTCCACCCTACGCGTCTGGCTAGTACTAGATAATCCCGCGCTCACGCAGGCCGGCGACCTGTTCGGCGCTCAGGCCGAGCCCGGCGAGGATGTCTTCGCTGTGCTCGCCGAGCTGCGGGCCGCCTGCACCGATGCGCCCTGGCGTGCGGCTGAGTTTGGGTAGTACGCCTGGCACCTTGAGCGGGCCGACGGGCGTCTGCACCGTCTCGATCATCTGCCGCGCCAGGTAATGGGGGTCGCTGACGATATCGGCGGCGGTGTAGGGATAGCCCGCCGGCACCCGGGCGCCCTTGAGCGCTTCGATCACCTCGTCGCGGCCGCGCTGAGCGGTCCATTCGCCGATGGCGGTATCGATCAGCTCGGCGTGCCGGCTGCGCCCGTCGTTGTGCGCCAGGCGTGGGTCGTTGCCCAGGTCGTCACGGCCGATCAGGGTCATCAGGCGTTTGTAGATGCTGTCGCCGTTGCCGGCGATCAGCACGTAGCGGCCGTCGTTGCAGGGGTAGGAGTTGGACGGCGTGATGCCGGGCAGGGCGCTGCCAGCCGGTTCGCGGACGTAGCCGAAGGCGTCGTATTCGGGCACCAGGCTTTCCATCATGGCGAACACCGACTCGTACAGCGCCACGTCGATCTCCTGGCCTTCGCCGCTGCGCCCCCGCTCCTGCAGGGCCAGCAGCACGCCAATCACCCCGTACAGCGAGGACAGCGAATCACCGATGCTCACCCCGACCCGCACCGGCGCCTGGCCGGCATAGCCGGAGAGGTGGCGCAGGCCACCCATGGCTTCGCCGATCACCCCGAAACCGGGCAGGTCGCGGTAGGGGCCGGTCTGCCCGTAGCCGGAGATGCGCAGCATGATCAGTCGCGGGTTGATCGCCTTCAGCGCCTCGTAGCCCAGGCCCCAGCCTTCCAGCGTACCGGGGCGGAAATTCTCCACCAGGACGTCGGCCTCGGCCACCAGCTGGCGGACGATGTCCTGGGCTTCGGCCTGCTTCAGGTCGAGGGTCAGTGAGCGCTTGTTGCGCGACTGCACGTGCCACCAGAGCGAGGTGCCGTCCTTGATCTTGCGCCACTTGCGCAGCGGGTCGCCGACGCCCGGCGGCTCGATCTTGATCACCTCGGCGCCGAATTCGCCGAGCAGCTTGCTGGCGAACGGCCCGGCGATCAGCTGGCCCATTTCGATGACCTTGAGGCCGGCCAGGGCCATGGGTGCAACGGTTGTGTTGGCAGGCATGTGCGGCTTCCCGATGACTTGGGGTCTGATGGCGCCGAGCATCGCCCAGGGCGCGGCCCACCGCAATCAGTCAATCGCCAAGTCTGGCTTCGTGCTACACGAAGGCTTATGGTGCCGACTGCGGTCCAGTGCCCTCACCATGGGCATCGATCTTTCGCCAGCCACGAAGCGGAGCCTGCCATGCGCGTGGATTTCACCACCCTCAAATTGTTCGTCGCCATCGCCGACGAGCGCAGCCTGACCCGCGCCGCCGAGCGCGAGCACCTGGCGCTGGCGGCGGTGAGCAAGCGCATCAGCGACCTCGAGGCGCACCTGCGCACGCCCTTGCTGTATCGCCAGCCCAAGGGGGTGGCGCTGACGCCGGCCGGTGATGCGCTGCTGCACCATGCGCGCAACCTGCTGGACAACATCCAGCACATGCAGGCCGACCTCAGCGAGTTCAGCGAGGGGATCAACGGCCACGTGCGCATCCACGCCAATACCTCGGCGGTGATCGCCTTTCTGCCCGAGGACTTGGCGGCCTTCAGCGCCGAGCACCCGCAGATTCGCATCGACCTGGAAGAGCGGGTCAGCAGCGAGATTATCCACGCGGTGCGCGAAGGGCTGACCGATATCGGCATCTTCGCCGGCCATGTGCCGGCCGCTGGCGTGCAGGTGTTTCCCTACCGTCACGACCGCCTGGTGCTGGTGGTACCCAGCGGGCATCCGCTGGCGGCCCGCGAGCGGGTGACGCTGTCGGAAACCGTCGGTTACGACTTTATCGGCCTGCAAAAGGAGGCCTCGCTGCACAGCCTGCTCAGCGAGGCCGCGCAGCAGGCCGGTGTGCATCTGCGGGTGCGCATCCAGGTGCGCAGTTTCGAGGCCATCTGCCGGATGATCCATACCGGCCTGGGCATCGGCGTGCTGCCCGAGCAGGCGGTGCGCACCTATCTGCCGAGCATGGCGGTACGGGCGGTGGCGATCGAGGACGCCTGGGCGGTGCGCGAGCTGAACATCTGCGTGCGCCACTACGACAACCTGTCGCTGATCGCCCGGCAGATGGTCGATCACTTGGCCGGCGGTTCTGCCTTCGGCAATGGCGAAGGCAGGCTTGGCCAATCAAGAATTTAGTCGGCTCCGAGGCTGCAGTAGAGTTCGTCGCGAACAAAGGCATCCGGTGGGCGCAGGCCCCCGTACCAATAACAACAGGAGATCGCCTCATGTCCCGCTTGCTCTGCCGCAGCCTGTCCTGCGTGCTGCTGTCCACCGCCATGGCCTTCGGCGCAGCCGTTCAGGCCGAGGAAATCGTCATCAAGTTCGCCCACGTCGCGTCCGACCAGACGCCCAAGGGGCAGGGCGCGCGCATGCTGCAGAAACTGGTCAAGGAGCGCCTGGCCGGCAAGGCGCGGGTGGAGGTGTACCCGAACTCCTCGCTGTTCGGCGATGGCAAGGAGATGGAGGCGCTGCTGCTCGGTGACGTGCAGCTGTTGGCCCCCGCCCCGGTGAAGCTGGAGAAATACCAGCCGCGGGTGCAGATCTTCGACCTGATGTTCCTGTTCGACAATGCCGCCGCGTCCCAGCGTTTCGAGCAATCGCCCAAGGGCCAGGAGCTGCTGCACAGCCTGGAGAACAGCGGCATTCTCGGCCTGGCCTACTGGCTCAACGGCATGCGCCAGTTCACCGCCAACAAGCCGTTGCACCTGCCGAGCGACGCCCGCGGCCTGAAATTCCGCGTGCAGCCATCGGACCTGCAGGCCGCGCAGATCAGCGCCCTGCGTGCGGTACCGCGCAAGATGGCTTTCGCCGAGATCTATCAGGGCCTGCAGACCGGGGTGATCAATGCCTCCGACAACCCCTGGTCGAACATCTACAGCCAGCGCCACTTCGAGGTGCAGCAGTACATGATCGAGTCCAACCACGCGGTCGGCAATTACATGCTGATCACCAACGCCAAATTCTGGAACGGCCTGCCCGAGGACGTACGTGGCGAGCTGAAGACCATCATCGACGAAGTCACCGCCGAGGTGAATCGCCAGGCGCTGGCGCTCAACGAGAAGGACAAGCAGCAGATTCTCGCCGGCGGCAAGCATGAGCTGATCGTGCTCACGGATGAGGAGCGCAAGCAGTGGCGCGAGGTGATGCAGCCGATCTGGAAGGAGTACGAAGACAAGATCGGCAGCGACCTGATCGAGGCGGCCCAGGCGGCCAATGCTGCCGCAAACTAGAACGGAGATCGCCATGCTCGATCATCTTGATCATCTGGTACTGACCGCTACCGATGCCGACGCGACCACGCATTTCTATGTCGAGGTGCTGGGCATGCGCCTGGAAACCTTCGGCAATGGCCGCAAGGCGTTCTGCTTCGGCAACCAGAAGGTCAACCTGCACGTGCGCGGCCAGGAGTTCGAGCCCAAGGCTCACCTGCCGGTGCCGGGTGCGCTGGACCTGTGCTTTATCGCCAGTCAGCCCCTGGACGAGGTGATCGCGCACTTGCAGCGGGTCGGCTGGCCGATCATCGAGGGGCCGGTGATGCGCACCGGCGCCACGGGCCCGATCAGGTCGGTGTACCTGCGTGATCCGGATCTGAACCTGATTGAAATCTCCGAACAGGTGTGAGTTTTGCAATGTTCGACGGCTGTTAGAGCGCGGATGGAGACGTAGGGTGGATGACGCTCTTTTCATCCACCATCGCGATCGCAGAGCGGTGGACGGATCAAGCGTCGTCCACCCTACAAATGGCCGCTTACGCCTTGATCTTGCCGATCCTGGCGTGTCGACAGCACTGAGCGCCGTCCGGCGTGAGCTATTCACCGGGGCCGAAGGCCGCGTTTACCAATCGTGAATAACGGCCCGCCAGACGCCGGGGTTAGAGTCGGCTTGGCAAAACAATTACAACAACTCTCTCTGGGAGACCGCTGATGAATGCGTTGCAGCGCCTGTGGGATCAGCTCGAGGAGATCGCCGTGGCGTTCCTGCTCGCGGCGATGACCCTGGTCACCTTCTCGTACGTGGTATTCAACAACCTCTACGGTGTTTTCTACGCCCTGGGTGATGCCCTGCCGTTCGGCAACGATGCGCTGTTCGCCATCGGTGACGGCATCCTCTATGTCGCCCAGGAAATGACCTGGAGCGTGGCCCTGACCAAGGCCATGTTCGGCTGGCTGATCTTCGTCGGCCTGGCCTGGGGTGTGCGCATCGGTGCGCACATCGGCGTCGACCTGCTGGTGCGCATGTTCCAGCCCGCCCTGCAGAAGGCCGTGGCGATTTTCGCCCTGGTGATCTGCCTGGGTTACTGCGCGCTGATGGCCTACTCCAGCGAGCAGTGGGTGGCGCTGCTGTTCACCCTCGGCACCGGTGCCGAGGACCTGGACCGTTTCGGCGTGCAGCAGTGGCACATCGTGATGATCGTGCCGATTGGCTTCTCGTTGATGTTCCTGCGTTTCGCCCAGGTGCTGGTGCGGGTGATCCAGGACAAGCAGATTGGTTTTGGTGGTCACGGCGAAGTCGAAGACGCCATCAAACTCGCCGAAGAGACGGAGGCCAAACGATGACCATCGCATTTCTGTTCGTCGCCCTGTTCGCGCTGATGTTCATCGGCATTCCGGTGGCGATTTCCCTGGGTTTGTCCGGGGCCATGACCATCCTGTTCTTCAGCAACGACTCGGTGCGTTCGCTGGCGATCAAGCTGTTCGAGACCAGCGAGCACTACACGCTGCTGGCCATTCCGTTCTTCCTGCTGTCCGGCGCGTTCATGACCAGCGGCGGCGTGGCCCGCCGATTGATCGATTTCGCCAACGCCTGCGTCGGCCATATCAAGGGCGGCCTGGCCATCGCCGCGATCCTGGCGTGCATGCTGTTCGCCGCGCTGAGCGGTTCGTCGCCGGCCACCGTGGCGGCGGTCGGCTCGATCGTCATCGCCGGTATGGTGCGCTCGGGCTACAAGAAGGAGTTCGCTGCCGGCATCGTCTGTAACGCCGGGACCCTGGGCATCCTGATTCCGCCGTCGATCGTCATGGTGGTCTACGCCACCGCGACCGAGACCTCGGTGGGCAAGCTGTTCATGGCCGGCGTGGTGCCGGGCCTGCTGCTGGGCGTGTTCCTGATGATCACCATCTACATCATCGCCCGAGTGAAGAACATGCCGTCGCTGCCGCGCGCCTCGCTGGCCGAGATCCTCACCGCCGGGCGCAAGGCCGGCTGGGGCCTGGCGCTGATCGTGATCATCCTCGGCGGCATCTACTCGGGCATGTTCACGCCGACCGAAGCCGCTGCAGTGGCGGCGGTGTACGCGGCGTTCGTGGCGATCTTCATCTACAAGGACATGACCGTTCGCGAGTGCCCGAAGGTGTTCATCGAGGCCGGCAAGCTCAGCGTGGTGCTGATGTTCATCATCGCCAACGCCATGCTGTTCGCCCACGTGCTGACCACCGAGCAGATCCCACAGTCGATCACCGCCTGGGTCGTGGATCAGGGCTTCAGCCCCATCGAGTTCCTGATCGTGGTGAACATCGTGCTGCTGGTCGCCGGCACCTTCATGGAGCCGTCGGCGATCATCCTGATCCTGGCGCCGATCCTGTTTCCGATCGCCATGCAGCTGGGCATCGACCCGATCCACCTGGGCATCATCATGGTGGTGAACATGGAGATCGGCCTGATTACCCCGCCGACCGGGCTCAACCTGTTCGTCACCTCGGCGGTCACCGGCATGCCGCTGACCCGCACGGTGCGCGCCGTGTCGCCGTGGCTCTTGGTGATGCTGGCGTTCCTGATCCTGGTGACCTACGTGCCGTTCATTTCCCTGGGCCTGCCGAACTGGCTGGGGATGTAAGCGGAACTGTCCTGAGGTTCATCCCGTGACCCAGAAACCCGGCCCAGTGCCGGGTTTCTTCTTCCTATAGCTGTGTCGGTGGCGTGCGCAGCGTATCGAACAGCGGGGCGGCAGGCATCGGTCGCGCGAAGTGAAAGCCTTGCAGAAAGCGCACCCCACGTTGCGTCAGGTACCGGCCCTGTTCGGCGCTTTCCACGCCCTCGGCGACCAGGTCTAGCTGCAGACGGGTGGCCAGGTCGAGGATGTTGTCGAGCAGGTGCCGGGACAACGAGTGTGAGTCGACCATCGAGATGAAGCTGCGATCGATCTTCAGCACGTCGACCCGAAATTCGCGCAGGTAGGCCAGGCTCGAATGGCCGGTGCCGAAGTCGTCGATGGCGATGCGCACGCCCAGCTGGCGCAGCTCGGCGAACAACTGCTCGGTGGTCGCGGTCGGGGTGATCATCTGCCGTTCGGTCAGCTCGAGAACCAGGGTGATCCGTCCGGGGGTGAAGGCGGCGAGGAAATCGCGGCATTCATCGATCAGTTGCAGATCCTGGCAATGCGCCGCGGTGATATTGACGCCGACATGAAAGCCCATGGGCAGCTGTTCGGCGCGGCTGGCGAAGTCTTCGCGGATGTGGCGCATCAGCGTGCGGGTCATCGGCACGATCAAACCCAGGCGTTCGGCCAGGGGGATGAACTGGTTCGGCGGCACCAGGCCTTCGCTGGGGTGCTGCCAGCGCATCAGTGTCTCGACGCCGCACCATTGCCGGGTCTCGGCATCCACCACCGGCTGGTAATGGGGAATGAATTCGTCGGCTTCCATGGCGCGCTTGAGCGCCGTGCCGGGGGAGGTAGCGCGCAGGCTGAGGCGGTAGCTGCCGGCGCCCGCCAGGGCGCCCAGGACCAGGAACAGCAACCACTGCGGCTGATAGTGATCCTGCATGTACTGTACGGTGGCGCCGGGCGGGTAACCGCCGGCAACCTGGAAGGGGTAGCGCGAGGAGCGGACCTGAATGGCGTATTCGGCCTTGCCGTTGGCCGGTGCATTGCTTACCTGGCCATCGGCAGCGAGCCAGCTCTGGCCCACGGCGATCTGCAGCGACACCTCCTGACCGTTGATCTGCAACAGGTTGATCAGGTGCTGGCCATCGATGCCGATCAACACGCCGCGGTCGCCTTCGGCCTGCCGGTAGACCAGCACGGCGCGATCGGGCGTGACCGCGTTGCCGGCCATCAGCCGCAGCTGGCCGTTGACGTAGCTGGTGGTGTCCTCGTTGCGGTCGTAGGCGCCCATTAGCGAGGTGCAATAGATCAGGCCGTCGGCGACCAGATTGACCGAGCGCGAGAAGGGGCTGACGGCCACCTGGCTGCGCAGGGTCTGGGCGACGTCCTCACAGGGGTGCCCGGCGAGCGGCAGCACCACGCCAGCGGCGCGGGCTGCATCGTCGAGCATGGCGTCGAGCTGTTTCCGGGCATCGGCTGCGCTTTTGGCGGCGCGGCTTTCCAGCAGCGTGGCGGCCTGCCAGTACATCAGCGGTATGCCGAGCAGCAGCGGCAGCGCCGCCACCGCCAGCGAGGTGCTCAGGCGCCGGGCGCGTCCACGGGTGCGCAGGGTGGAGAAGGGCATGGCGTTACGGGGTCCAGGATGGCTATGCAGAGCTTAGCGAAAGACGCCCGACAAGAATGCTCGCTGCGTCTCGCAATTGGTGCCAAACGCCTATTATCGTGGAGTTCGCGAGTTATCACGGCCCCGCCGCTGGGGCTGCGACCAAGGTCTGGCAGCGTTAAGACCATGGTCGAATGGTTGAGCGGGAGGGCGATGGTTACAAATGTGGGCATAGAAAAACAACATTAATAAAGCCGAGGTGATTCAATGAGTGCTGCGTCCCTGTATCCCGTGCGCCCCGAGGTGGCGGCCAATACGATGACTGACGAGGCCACCTACAAGGCCATGTACCAGCAGTCGGTGATCAACCCCGATGGCTTCTGGCGCGAGCAGGCGCAGCGCCTCGACTGGATCAAGCCGTTCACCAAGGTCAAGCAGACCTCCTTCGACGACCACCACGTCGACATCAAATGGTTCGCCGACGGCACCCTGAACGTCTCCTACAACTGCCTGGACCGTCACCTGGAAGAGCGTGGCGATCAGATCGCGATCATCTGGGAAGGCGACGACCCGTCCGAGCACAAGGAAATCACCTACCGCCAGCTGCACGAGCAGGTGTGCAAGTTCGCCAACGCCCTGCGTGGCCAGGACGTGCACCGTGGCGACGTGGTGACCATCTACATGCCGATGATCCCCGAAGCGGTGGTGGCCATGCTGGCCTGTGCACGCATCGGCGCCATCCACTCCGTGGTGTTCGGCGGCTTCTCGCCCGAGGCCCTGGCCGGGCGCATCATCGACTGCCAGTCCAAGGTGGTGATCACCGCGGACGAAGGCCTGCGCGGCGGCAAGAAGATCCCGCTCAAGGCCAACGTCGACGACGCCCTGACCAACCCCGAGACCCGCAGCATCCAGAAGGTCATCGTGGTGCAGCGCACCGGCTCCGACATCAAGTGGAACCAGCACCGCGACATCTGGTTCGAGGACCTGATGAAGGTCGCCGGCAGCGTCTGCGCACCGAAGGAAATGGGCGCCGAGGAAGCGCTGTTCATCCTCTACACCTCCGGTTCCACCGGCAAGCCCAAGGGCGTGCTGCATACCACCGGCGGCTACCTGCTGTACGCGGCGCTGACCCACGAGCGGGTGTTCGACTACAAGCCGGGCGACGTCTACTGGTGCACCGCCGACGTCGGTTGGGTCACCGGCCACAGCTACATCGTCTACGGCCCGCTGGCCAACGGCGCGACCACCCTGCTGTTCGAAGGCATCCCCAACTACCCGGACGTGACCCGTGTGTCGAAGATCATCGACAAGCACAAGGTCAACATCCTCTACACCGCACCGACCGCGATCCGCGCCATGATGGCCCAGGGCGAGGCGGCCGTGGCCGGCGCCGACGGCTCCAGCTTGCGCCTGCTGGGCTCGGTGGGTGAACCGATCAACCCGGAAGCCTGGGACTGGTACTACCGCAACGTCGGCAAGGAGCGTTGCCCGATCGTCGACACCTGGTGGCAGACCGAGACCGGCGGCATCCTGATCAGCCCGTTGCCGGGCGCCACTGCGCTGAAGCCGGGCTCGGCGACCCGTCCGTTCTTCGGCGTGGTGCCGGCGCTGGTCGACAACCTGGGCAATCTCATCGAAGGCGCCGCCGAAGGCAACCTGGTGATCCTCGATTCCTGGCCGGGCCAGTCGCGCAGCCTGTACGGCGATCACGACCGTTTCGTCGACACCTACTTCAAGACCTTCAAGGGCATGTACTTCACCGGCGACGGCGCACGCCGCGACGAAGACGGCTACTGGTGGATCACCGGCCGCGTCGACGACGTGCTCAACGTGTCGGGTCACCGCATGGGCACCGCCGAGGTGGAAAGCGCCATGGTCGCTCACCCGAAGGTCGCCGAAGCGGCGGTGGTCGGCGTACCGCACGACATCAAGGGGCAGGGCATCTACGTCTACGTGACCCTGAACCAGGGCCAGGAGCCGTCCGAGCAGCTGCGCCAGGAACTCAAGGCCTGGGTCCGCAAGGAAATCGGCCCGATCGCCACCCCGGACGTGATCCAGTGGGCGCCTGGGCTGCCGAAAACCCGTTCGGGCAAGATCATGCGCCGCATCCTGCGCAAGATCGCCACGGCCGAGTACGACAGCCTTGGCGACATCTCCACCCTGGCCGACCCGGGCGTGGTGCAGCACCTGATCGACACCCACAAGGCGATGCAGAGCGCCTGCGCCTGATCTGACCGCGCCGTTGCGGACGCCCCACGCTGGCCTGGCCGCGTGGGGCGTTTGCGTTGGGCTGTCGGCAGTGGGACTCGCGAGTCGTAATTGGCTGTTTTTTGTTCTGTCAAGATGCCTGCAGGGTGCCACTGCGACTTCTGTAATTAGTTGTCGCATCTGGGAAATATCGCCTGCCGCGCTATCGCTAGAATGCCGCACTTCCGTGCGCCGCCCGCAGCCCTGCGTTACGCTGGCGGCGTCACCCTTCCATGGCCCGGCTTACCCGCCTTGCGGCCAGTGAAACCCCATCCCAGTCAGGAGTTTCCCCATGAAGAAGATCGCACTGCTCGGCGCGCTGGCACTATCCCTGCTGTCGCCGCTGACCATGGCCCAGGAGGCCAAGGCGCTGCGTATCGGTATCGAAGCGGCCTACCCGCCGTTCGCCTACAAGACTCCCGACGGCAACATCACCGGCTTCGACTACGACATCGGTGTGGCCCTGTGTGAACAAATGAAGGTCGAGTGCAAGTGGATCGAGCAGGAGTTCGATGGCCTGATCCCGGCCCTGAAAGTGCGCAAGTTCGACGCCGTGCTGTCGTCGATGTCGATCACCGAAGAGCGCAAGCGCGCCGTGGACTTCACCGGCAAGTACTACGCCACCCCCGCCAAGCTGGCGATGAAGAGCGGCGCGGTGATGAACGACGTGGCCAGCGACCTAAAGGGCAAGAAGATCGGCGTGCAGCGCTCTTCCGTGTATGACCGCTATGCCACCGACGTCTTCGCCCCGGCCGGTGCCGAGATCGTGCGTTACAGCTCGCAGAACGAAGTGTTCCTGGACCTCAGTGCCGGCCGCCTGGATGGCACCATCGCCGACTCGGTGAACATCGAAGACGGCTTCCTGAAAACCGAGGCCGGCAAGGGCTTCGCCTTCGTGGGCCCGGATTTCACCGAAGAGAAGTACTTCGGCGAAGGCCAGGGCATCGCCGTGCGCAAGGGCGACAAGGCGCTGGCCGACAAGATCAGCGCCGCGATCCTGGCGATCCGCGAGAACGGCAAGTACAAGGCCATTCAGGACAAGTACTTCAGCTTCGACGTCTACGGCAAGTAAGTCCGCGATCTGCTGCGGGTGAGTCTGCGCTGTTCAAACAGGCTTTGGCTCGCAAGATCGTGATTTCTTGTTGAAGGGTGGCACACGCCGACGCTTGGCGTGTGCCACCTTTGCGTTGCATTTCCGGCGCCCCAGGGCGCACGCATGAGGTAAGCGGATGCTCAACGGCTACGGCTCGTCCATTATCGAGGGCGCCTGGCTCACCCTGATTCTGGCCCTGACCTCGATGGCGGTGGCGATCGTGCTCGGCCTGATCGGCGCGGCGTTCCGGCTGTCGCCGGTGCGCTGGCTGGCGGTGCTGGGGGAAACCTATTCGACGGTGATCCGCGGCATTCCCGACCTGGTGCTGATCCTGCTGATCTTCTACGGCGGCCAGGACATGGTGAACCGGGTCGCGCCGATGCTCGGCTACGACGAGTACATCGACATCAACCCGTTCATCGCCGGTGTGTTCACCATGGGCTTCATCTTCGGCGCCTATCTGTCGGAGACCTTCCGCGGCGCCTTCATGGCCATTCCCAAGGGCCAGGCAGAGGCGGGCGCGGCTTATGGCATGAGCGGCCTGCAGGTGTTTCTGCGCATTCTGGTGCCGCAGATGATCCGCTTCGCTATCCCGGGCTTCACCAACAACTGGCTGGTGCTCACCAAGGCCACCGCGCTGATCTCGGTGGTCGGCCTGCAGGACATGATGTTCAAGGCCAAGAGCGCCGCCGACGCCACCCGCGAGCCCTTCACCTTCTACTTGGCGGTGGCCGGCCTGTACCTGCTGATCACCAGCGTCTCGCTGCTGGCCCTGCGTTACCTGGAAAAACGCTATTCGGTCGGCACCAAGGCGGCCGAACTGTGAGGGCCGCACGATGATCTTCGATTACACCGTCATCTGGGACAGCCTGCCGCTGTATTTCGGCGGCGTGCTGGTGACCCTCAAGCTGCTGGCCATCGCACTGTTCTTCGGCCTGCTGCTGGCCATTCCGCTGGCCCTGATGCGCACCTCGCGCTCGCCGTGGGTTAACGGCCCGGCCTGGCTGTACACCTACGTGATTCGTGGCACGCCGATGCTGGTGCAGCTGTTTCTGGTCTATTACGGCCTGGCCCAGTTCGAGGCGGTGCGCGAGAGCGTGCTGTGGCCTTACCTGTCCAACGCCACCTTCTGCGCCTGCGTGGCGTTCGCCATCAATACCAGCGCCTACAGCGCCGAGATTCTCGCCGGCAGCCTCAAGGCCACGCCCCATGGCGAGATCGAGGCGGCCAGGGCCATGGGCATGTCGCGGGCCAAGCTGTACCGCCGCATTCTCCTGCCGTCGGCGCTGCGCCGCGCGCTGCCGCAGTACAGCAACGAAGTGATCATGATGCTGCACACCACCAGCCTGGCGTCGATCGTCACCCTGATCGACATCACCGGCGCGGCGCGCACCGTCAGCTCCCAGTACTACCTGCCGTTCGAGGCGTTCATCACCGCCGGGCTGTTCTACCTGTGCCTGACCTTCATCCTGGTGCGCCTGTTCAAGGTGGCCGAGCGTCGCTGGCTGGCCTACCTGGCGCCGCGGCGTTCCTGAGCCCTCGGACTTCTGAAAGAGTGAAAAGCATGTACAAGCTCGAAGTGACGGACCTGCACAAGCGCTACGGCAGCCATGAGGTGCTCAAGGGCGTGTCGCTGGCCGCCAAGGCCGGTGACGTGATCAGCATCATCGGCTCCAGCGGCTCCGGCAAGAGCACCTTCCTGCGTTGCATCAACCTGCTCGAGCAGCCCCACGCCGGGCAGATCCAGCTCAACGGCGAGGCGCTCAAGCTGGTGCCCGGCAAGGACGGCGCCCTGCGCGCCGCCGACCACAAGCAACTGCAGCGCCTGCGCTCGCGGCTGGCCATGGTGTTCCAGCACTTCAATTTGTGGGCGCACATGAACGTGCTGGAAAACGTTATGGAGGCGCCGGTGCACGTGCTGGGCATGGGCAAGGCCGAGGCTCGCGACAAGGCCGAGCACTACCTGCAGAAGGTCGGCGTGGCCCATCGCAAGAGCGCCTATCCCGCACACATGAGTGGCGGCGAGCAGCAGCGCGTGGCCATCGCCCGGGCCCTGGCCATGGAGCCGGAAGTGATGCTGTTCGACGAGCCCACCTCGGCCCTCGATCCCGAACTGGTCGGCGACGTATTGAAAGTCATGCGAGATCTGGCCGCCGAGGGGCGTACCATGGTGGTGGTCACCCACGAGATGGGCTTTGCCCGCGAGGTGTCCAATGGGTTGCTGTTCCTGCATCAGGGCCTGGTGGAGGAGCAGGGCGACCCGCGCGAGGTGCTGGCCAACCCGCAATCTCAACGCCTGCAACAGTTCCTCAGCGGCAGCCTCAAGTAGTTGGCGTTATCATCCTCGACCTATCACTGCCTTCAGAGCCCAGCCCGCCCATCATGACTGCCCCCCGAATCGGCTTCCTGCTTTGGCCCTCCACCAAGCCCCTGACCCTGGCGCTGGCGGAAGAGGCCCTGAGCGTCGCCCAGCGCGTCCATCCGGAGGTGGTCTACGAGGTGGCGTTCCTGCAGGCCGAAGAGCCCGCCGAGGGTGCCTGGCGCCTGCCGGGCAGTTCCTGGACGGCGGGCCTGGAGGGCTATCGCAAGCTGTTCCTGCTCGCCGACGAGCCGCCGGCTGCGGTGGCACCGGCACTGGCCACGGCGCTCAAGCAGGTGGCGCGCAATGGCTGCTGCCTGGGGGCGGTGGCGGCGGGGGTCTACCCGCTGGCGCAGCTGGGGTTGCTCGACGGTTACCGCGCCTCGGTGCACTGGCGCTGGCAGGACGACTTCGCCGAGCGCTTTCCCAAGGTGATCGCCACCAGCCACCTGTTCGACTGGGACCGTGATCGCCTCACCGCCTGTGGCGGCATGGCGGTGATGGACATGCTGCTGGCCCTGCTGGCCCGTGACCACGGCGCCGAGCTGGCCGGCGCGGTATCCGAGGAGCTGGTGGTCGAGCGTATTCGCGAGGGCGGCGAGCGCCAGCGCATCCCCCTGCAGAATCGTCTCGGCTCCAGCCACCCCAAGCTGACCCAGGCGGTGCTGCTGATGGAAGCCAATATCGAGGAGCCGCTGACCACCGACGAGATTGCCCAGCACGTGTGCGTGTCGCGTCGCCAGCTGGAACGCATCTTCAAGCAGTACCTCAATCGCGTACCCAGCCAGTACTACCTGGAGCTGCGCCTGAACAAGGCCCGCCAGCTGCTGATGCAGACCAGCAAGTCGATCATCCAGATCGGCCTGTCCTGCGGCTTTTCCTCGGGGCCGCATTTCTCCAGCGCCTACCGCAACTTCTTCGGCGCCACGCCGCGGGAAGACCGCAACCAGCGGCGCAGCAACAGCCCCTTCGAACTGACTTCGGCGCCTGCCGAACGCGGTTAGGCAACCGTATTAGAACCTGTTCATAATCTTTCAGCCCAGGTTCGTCGACCTTGGCGGCTAGGTGGCGGTAGCGGACATAGAGCGCTGCTGCTTTTGTAGGAGTGGCTTTAGCCGCGAGCTCTTTGTCGACCTTGATAAAAAGCTCGGGGCTGAAGCCCCTCCTACGAGATCGCTGGATGTCCGCTTTTGCCTTGTAGTTGTTTTCATGCGCATACAAGACTTTGAACAGGTTATTACTCGTTACCTCATCTCGTGGGCATGGACTAGGCATTCCCGCCCGCTACCAGTGCATGCAGTAGCCAGCCAGACTGCCTGCTGCACCGATCAGTGGCTCCAGATCACCCCGATCAGCAGGTAGCACAGGGTGGTCACCAGGATCACGCTGTAGACGTTGATCACGAAGCCCGCCTTGATCATCGACTGGATGCGCATCAGCCCGGTGCCGAACACCAGGGCATTGGGCGGCGTCGCCACCGGCATCATGAAGGCGCAGCTGGCGGCGATGGTCGCCGGGATGGTCAGCAGCTCCACCGGGATGCCCTGGGACACCGCCAGGGCGCCGACCAGGGGAATGAACGCCGCAGCGGTGGCGGTGTTCGAGGTGACCTCGGTGAGCACGTTGATGGTCAGGGTCACCGCGCCGATGATCAGCAACAGGTGCAGCGTGCCGACGCTCTGCAGGCCTTCGCCGATCCAGGTGGCCAGCCCCGTGGAGGTGATCGCGCCGGCCAGCGACAGGCCGCCGCCGAACAGGATCAGGATGCCCCAGGGCACCTTGTTGGCGGTGTCCCAGTCCATCAGGTACACGCGCTTGTCGCCATCACGCTTGCCGGGGATCAGGAACAGGCTGAGCGCCGCCACCATGGCGATCAGGGTGTCGTCCACGGTGCTGACCACCTTGGCGATCAGCGGCTGGGTGACCCAGGCCAGGGCGGCGAGACCGAACACCAGGGCGATGCGCTTCTCGCCGGTCGACCAGGCACCGAGCTTGGCCAGTTCCTCCTTGAGCATCGGCTGGCTGTCGCCTTCGAGCTTGAAGCCGCCGCGGGTCAGCCACCACCAGACGAACAGCAGCATGCAGGTGGCCACCGGCACGCCGACCATCATCCACTGGCCGAAACCGACATGCACGTCATGGTGTTCGCGCAGGTAGGCGGCCAGCAGGGCATTGGGTGGCGTGCCGATCAGCGTGGAGATACCGCCAATGCTGGCGGCGTAGGCGATGCCCAGCAGCAGGGCGGTGGCGAAGCGCTGGTGCTCGGCGGCCTCGCCTTTCTGGGTGAGCATGGTGATCACCGACAGACCGATGGGCAGCATCATGATCGCCGTGGCGGTGTTGCTCACGCCCATGCCGATCAATGCGGTGGCGAGCATGAAGCCGCCGATCTGCCGGGCCGGCTGGTTGCCCACCGCAATCAGGGTATTCAGCGCGATACGTCGGTGCAGCTCCCAGCGCTGCATGCACAGGCCGAGCAGGAAACCACCGAGGAACAGAAAGATCACCGGGTTGGCGTAAGGGCCGGTGGCCGCTTGCGGTGTGCCGATGCCAAGCAAGGGAATCATCGGAATGGGCAGCAGGGCGGTAGCGGGGATGGGAATGGCTTCGGTCGCCCACCAGGTGGCCATCAGGCCGATAAGGCCGGCGGTCAGCCAGGCTTCCTCGCTGAGGCCGGTCGGCGGCTCGCTGGCGATGCAGGCAAGGAGTAACAGAGGCCCGAGAAACAGGCCGATACGGGCGGCCAGCAGGGCTCCGCGGGATTGTTCTAGTTTGCTCATTGTCTTGTTCTCGTTGTTTCTTTTAGCCGAGAACTATGCCGTCTGATGCTCTATATGGGGCTTCGCAGCTGTTTCAGCAGGTTTCCCGCGCCTGCTCAGGCACAGGGCGGCAGGGCCATGATCGGCAGGGCGATGAACACCACGGCGATGGCGCCGATCAGGTGTCCGGCTGCCGAGACACTGGCCACGAAGCGCTCGCGTTCACTGCAATGCGGGCGCCTGGCGGCCTGCTGGAACAGCCGTGCCAGGCCCAGCAACAGGCCGGCGGTCAGCAGCGACAGCAGGCCCAGTGCCAGGTTGAGCCAGGTCCAGGGACCGTCTTCCAGCGGCGGCGGGGCCACCGAGCAACCGACCCCCTGGCCACCGTACAGGGCAACGAACCACAGGCTCCAGATGCTCAGGCCGGTGGCGATATGAACCGGGTTGTAGACCGAGCGCAGGCTTCGCATCAGGCGCCTCCGAAAGCAGGTGGGAAAAGGGCGATGGCGAAGTAGCTGACCCACAGCACACCGAGGTTGTAGGCCCACAGCTGGGCGACCACCAGCGGTTCATAGGGCGAATCGGCGCCGACGTAGCCGATGCGTACGCGCAATGCCTGCAGCAGGCTGAGGATGCTGGCGAGCAGGGCATGGCCGAGGCTGTAGGCGAGCATCACGAAGATCACCGCATCATGGGCGCGCACGGTCGGCTCCAGTGATTCGCTGAGCAAGGCGATCAGCAGCAGGGCGCCCTGAGTCAGGCCGACCACGGCCAGGCCGACCTGGCAAGCGAGCAACCCACGAGCATCACCCTGGCGCAGTCGTGCCAGCACCCGCCGGTGCCAGGGCGTGGCCAGGCTCAGCAGCAGGGCGGCGGCCAGCAGCAGCCAGTGGTTGAACACGGGCGCATCCGGCACCAGCCAGTTCGGCGCCACCGTCCACAGGTAGAACCAGCCGAACAGCAGCGACAGGTACAATGCGCCGTTGGACAGCAGCGTCACGCCCATGCCCCAGAGGCCCGGCCCATCGCAGGTACGCGAATGCAGCGGCGGCTCGCCAGGCTGGGTCTGGGCGTCCGGCGCGGCCTTGGGGTGGGCGCCGTTCTCCCAGCTCCAGCGCAGCAGCACCACGATCGAGGCACCGCAGGCGAACAGCCCCAGCAGGTAGCTCTTGGCCAGCAGGCTGAGGCACAGCATGGCGATGAAACAGGCGGCGATGAACGGCAGCCAGCTGTTGCCGGGCAGGTGAATGATCTCCCGCACCTTGCCGGTCAGCGGATCGACCCCCCAGGTTTCCCGGCGGCCATGGTCGATCACCGTCAGGGCGTGCTCGCCGCGGGCCATGCTCTCGCCCAGGTCCGGGTCGCGCCACAGCGGGTGGCGGTCGGTGACCTTGGCCAGGCTGACGAAGTTGTACGGGTTGGGCGGCAGGCTGGTGGCCCACTCCAGGGTGTCGGCCTGCCAGGGGTTGTTGCCGGCCGGCTTGCCGTAGCGGTAATGCAGCACCAGATCCAGCAGCAGGGTGGCGATACCGATCACCATGATGAAGCTGCCGATCGACGAGATCAGGTTGGGCATGTCCCAGCCCAGGCCCGTTTCGTAGGTGTATACCCGCCGCGGCATGCCCAGCAGCCCGGTCCAGTGCATGATCAGGAAGGTCATGTTGAAGCCGATGAACACCAGCCAGAACCCCCACTTGCCGAGGCGTTCGGAGGCCATGCGTCCGGAGAAATGCGGCAGCCAGTAATACAGCCCGGCGATCAGCGGAAACAGCATGCCGCCGATCAGCACGTAGTGGAAATGGGCGACCACGAACTGGGTGTCGTGGACCTGCCAGTCGAACGGCACCAGGGCCAGCATCACCCCGGTCAGCCCGCCGCACACGAAGATGATCAGGAAGCCTACCAGCCATAGCATCGGCACGTTGTAGCGCGGTTTGCCGAGCCACAGCGTGGCGATCCAGGAGAACACCTGAATCGCCGTGGGAATCGCCACCAGCATGCTCGCCGCGGAAAAGAACGCCTGGGCCAGCTGCGGGATGCCTACCGTGAACATGTGGTGCACCCACAGGCCGAAGCTGATGAAACCGGTGCTCAGCACGCCCAGCACCACGGCCCGGTAGCCCACCAGCGGGCGGCCGCAGAACACCGGCAGCAGGGTGGAAACGATACCGGCCGCCGGCAGGAAGATGATGTACACCTCGGGATGGCCGAACAGCCAGAACAGGTGCTGCCAGAGCAGCGGGTCACCCCCGCGGGCCACCTCGAAGAACGGCAGGCCGGCGGCGCGCTCCAGTTCCAGCAGAATGCTGCCGAGGATCAGCGGCGGGAAGCCGATGACGATCATCATCGCCATGGTCAGGATGTACCAGGCGTAGATCGGCATCCTGTTCAACGCCATGCCCTCGGCGCGGGTGCGCAGGATCGATACCACCAGCTCGACCCCGGCCGACACCGCGGAGATTTCCACGAAGGTGATGCCCAACAACCAGAAGTCGGCATTGATGCCCGGTGAATGCGCCGCGCTGGACAGTGGCGTGTACATGAACCAGCCGGCATTGGGCGCCACGCCGAACAGCAGGCTGGAGCAGATGATCAGCCCGCCGAACAGGTAGCACCAGTAGCCGAGGGCCGACAGGCGCGGGAACACCAGGTCGCGGGCGCCGAGCATCTTGGGAATCAGGTAGACGGCCAGGCCTTCCATCATCGGCACGGCGAACAGGAACATCATCACCGTGCCGTGCATGGTGAACACCTGGTTGAACACCTCCGGGCCCATGAAGGCGTTGCCCGGCAGCGCCAGCTGGGTACGGATCAGCATCGCCAGCAGGATGCCGAACAGGAAGAAGCCCAGCCCGGTGACCATGAAGCGCAGGCCCAGGGTGGTGTGATTGACGATGGTCAGCGCCCGCCAGCCGCGCGGGTTGCCCCACACGTCGTCGAACTGGTCGTGCAGGGCATCGGCATCGGCTGTCTCGCGGCACTGGTTTGCGCGGCTGTCGCTGCGCTTCTGGTCGCTTGCGCTCATGGTTCGAGGCCCTCCAGCCAGGTGGCGATGGCCTGCAGGTGCTCGGCATCGAGGTCGTCGGTCAGCGGCATGCCGGTGCCCGGTTTCAGGCGGCCGTGCTCGCGTATCCAGGTCAGCGTGGCGCCGGGTTCGTTGGCCAGCAGGCCCCCGCCGAGATGGCGGCGGCTGGCCAGGTCGGTAAGGTCCGGGGCGCGATTGCCGGCACTGACGCCGGCCACCCGGTGGCACATCCCGCAGTGGGCGAGAAAGGTGTCGGCGGCCGGGCCCTGCAGCGCCTCGACCCGTGGCTCGCGACGGGCGTCGATCCAGGCGGCGAAGTCTTCCTCGCTGTGCGCCTGCACGTCGAGCACCATATGGCTGTGCTGGGTGCCGCAGAACTCCGTGCACTGGCCGCGAAAGGTGCCGGGCTTGTCGGCTTGCAGGCGGATGCGATTCTCGCGGCCGGGGATCATGTCGATCTTGCCGCCCAGGCGTGGCACCCAGAAGGAGTGGATCACGTCGGCGCTGCTGACCGTGATGTCCACCGGTTGGCCGGCCGGCAGGTGCAGCTGGTTGGCGGTCACCACGCCGCTGTCCGGGTAGCGCACCTCCCACCACCACTGGTGGCCGATCACCTCGATCTGCAATGGCCGCTCGCCGAGGATCGGCAACTGCATCATGCGCTGGCCCACCGGAATGCCGAAGGCCAGCAGCAGCACGATGGTCACCGAGGGCAGCAGGATGCCGCCGCCGATCAGCCAGCGCCGCTGTATGCGCCGGGCCTCCTCGAGCGAATACTCGCGCGGCTTGCGCCACAGGGCGTAGATCCACAGGGCGCTGACCACCACCAGCACCAGGGTGAAGAAGCCGCACATGGCCCACCACAACAGGGCGATGTCGCGCGCCACCGGGCCGGCCGGGGCCAGAATTGATTGGTCACCACTGCAGGCGGAGATAATCGGAACTGCTGCGGCGACTGCGGTCAACTTGAGTAGGGTCGCGCAAGTACGGCCTTTTCTCGAATCGACAGGGAGGCCGCCATGGCTGAGCAACAAGAGTCCATCATCAGTCGCGCGGCCATCGCCGGGCACCCGCTGCACCCGATGATGATCCACTTTCCGGTCGCCGCGCTGCTGGGCCTGGTGGCCACCGATTTCGCCTACTTCTGGACCACCGACCCATTCTGGGTGCGTGCCAGCCTGTGGCTGGCCGGCGTCGGCGCGGTCGGCGGCTGGATTGCCAGCATCGCCGGGTTGATCGACCTGCTGACCGTCAAGCGCATTCGCCAGAAGATCAGCGCCTGGTGCCACGCCATCATCGCCGTGATGATGCTGTCCCTGGCGTCGCTCAACTGGATGCTGCGCTACCGCCACGGCGAGGAGGGTTTCGAGATCTGGGCGTTCTACCTGTCGTTGTTCACCGCCGGGCTGATCGCCATCGCCGCGTACCTGGGCGGGCGCCTGGTCTATGAGCATGCCGTGGGTGTCGACGTCGAGTAGATCCGGCTTGGGCCCGCCTGCATTCATGGGTGGGTAGCTCCTGGTCAGAAAGGTTTGGCGAGCACCAGCCACAGGGTGGCGGCAATCATGCCGAAGGTGATGCCGCCCAGCGCCGCGCAGGCGACGGTCAGGGCAGGACGTGGCTGGCGTTCGCACTGCAGGATCAGCAGGCCGCACAGCGCATGGCAGATGACCATGACTGCCACCGCGGTGAGCTTGGCCACCAGCCAGATGCCAAAGGTGCCGTCACGCAGGAACAGCGCGGTGCCGCTGCCGATGGCGACCAGCGCGGCTGGCGTGGCCACCAGGGTGAAGATCGTGCGGTTGAGTGCAGGATGGCCGGGGCGCTCCACGCTGTAGGCCGTGCGGCAGTTGGCGGCGATCAGCGCAGGCAGGTAGAGCAGGGTGCCGCACCAGGCGAAGAGTGCGGTGAAGTGCAGCAGTTTCAGCAGTGGCATCGACGCCCTCCATTGCCAGTCGTCCTGAGGTCTGCCTGTGTGACCTTGCCCGGCGAAACCCGGTTCGACCTTTTCGCCGGGTGCACCAGGCGCCCGCTGATGCCTTCGCTCGACCCTCGCAGGCCGCATTCTGCCTGGCCTGGCGCCGCTGCCATGAGTAGCTCGCGGGCTCGGCGGCGGCCCTGAAGGTATCCGCGGTTGTGTCACTGAATGTGTGGGCATTGTTGGCCGACCCGACAGGGTGTGACCCCGTGACGGGCGCGGCGCCCCGGCAGGCGTGGTAAACTTGGCGCCACTTCGCAGCCCATCGGGCTGCCCACTGTCGCCCGGGCGGCAGCCACTTCCAGCTGGCCACGAGGCCGGGAGATCGGATAGATGCACACGACGCAGTTGGTCGATCCCTTCGGCCGACGCATTACCTACCTGCGACTCTCGGTGACCGATCGCTGCGACTTCCGCTGCACCTATTGCATGAGCGAAGACATGGTGTTCGCGCCGCGTTCGCAGATCCTCAGCCTCGAGGAACTGTACAACGTCGCCGACGCCTTCATCGGGCTGGGCGTCAAGCGCATCCGCATCACCGGCGGTGAGCCATTGGTGCGCAAGAACCTGCTGAGCCTGTTGCGCCGCCTGGGCGAGCGCCCCGAGCTCGAGGACCTGTCGATCACCACCAATGGCTCGCAGCTCGCCCATATGGCGACCGATCTGCGCGCTGCCGGCGTCACCCGCCTCAACGTCAGCCTCGACTCGCTGCAGCGCGAACGTTTCGCCGCCTTCACCCGGCGCGACATGCTCGACCAGGTGCTGGCCGGTATCGACGCCGCAGCGGCGGCAGGCTTCAAGCGCATCAAGCTCAACAGCGTGGTACAGACCGGGCGCAACGACGACGAGGTGCTGGGCCTGGTCGAGTACGCCATGGCCCGCGGCCTGGACATCAGCTTTATCGAGGAGATGCCCCTGGGCAGCGTGGTCAGCCACCAGCGCGAGCAGACCTTCTGCTCCAGCGAGGTGGTGCGCGAGCGCATCGAGGCGCGCCATGCCCTGGTGAGCAGCAGCCATGTCACCGGCGGGCCGTCGCGTTACTGGCAGGTCAGCGGCAGCGACACCCGGGTGGGCTTCATCTCGCCGCACAGCAACAACTTCTGTGGCGACTGCAACCGCGTGCGGGTTACCGCCGAGGGCAAGCTGGTGCTCTGCCTGGGCCACGACAACGCCCTGGATCTGCGTAGCCTGATGCGTGCCCACCCGGGGGACGGCGAGCGCCTGCGCGAGGCGCTGGTCGGTGCGCTGCAGCTCAAGCCCGAGCGCCATCACTTCGAGACCGATGAGCAGGTGCAGGTTATACGCTTCATGAGCATGACCGGCGGCTAAGCCGTTTCATTTTCTACGCGTCTTTACCCTCCAGACGAGCGGTTCGCGCCCAGGCGGCGCGGGCCTTTGCTCGCAGCCGGCTGATCGCCGCTTGGCTGGCTCGGCGGAATTTGCCCTGAACCTCCGCAACAGGCGCTCACTCAACTTAAGGGAGCGGCCCATACAGGGCTATTTTCTGAAGCGACGAGGAGATTCAAAGTGGATAACAAAGACGTTATTTCGGTACTGAACGACCTGATCGAAACCAGCAAAGACGGCGAGAAAGGCTTCAGCGAGTGTGCCGAAGACGTGAAAGAGCCGCGCCTCAAGACCTTCTTCGTGCAGCGTTCGCAGGACTGCGCCAGCGCCGCAGCCGAGTTGCAGCAACTGGTCCGTGGCCTGGGTGGCGATCCGGAAACCAGCTCCAGCGTTTCCGGTGCCCTGCACCGCGGCTGGGTCGACCTGAAATCGCTGCTGACCGGCAAGAGCGAAGAGGCCATCCTCAACGAGTGCGAGCGTGGTGAAGACGTCGCCCTGAAGACCTACCGCGAAGCCCTGCAGAAAGACCTGCCCAGCAACGTTCGCGTTGTGCTGGAAAAGCAGCTGCAAGGCGTGCAGCGCAACCATGATCAGGTCAAGGCACTGCGTGATTCCGCCCGCGCCAACTGATCGACGCTGATCGAAAAAGGATGCCTGCGGGCATCCTTTTTTTGTGCCCGCAATTGCAGCGGCGAAGGTCATCGAGAATAGTTCTTACTGACGTTCAGGCGAGCGTTTGTTACCCTATGTTTCCGTTTCCCGCTGGCGCCCGCCGCCGGCTCGCCGTGCAGTAAAAGGTTTTTCCCGCCATGACTATCCCCGCCTTCCTCGCTCGCCTCACGGCAGCCCTGTGTCTGCTCTGCAGCGTCGCTGCCCAGGCCACCGACTATCCGCTCACCGTCACCGACCTGGCCGGCCGCCAGGTGACCCTCGAGCGCGAGCCCCAGCGCATCGTGCTTCAGGATGGTCGCGATCTGTTCGCCCTGGCGTTGCTGGACCGTGAAGACCCGTTCAAGCGCATCACGGTGTGGAACAACATCATCAAGCGCTCCGATCCCAATACCTGGCAGGTCTTCCAGAAGCGCTGGCCGCAGAGTTCAGGGCAGGCCATCGACATGCAATTCGGCGACGAGGGCGACATGAACCTCGAAGCCGTGGTTGCCGGCAAGCCCGACCTGCTGGTGTTCCAGCTGCGTGCGCGCAAATCCCTGGAAGGGGCGGGCGTCGAGCGCAAGCTGGCGGCGCTGAACATTCCGGCGATCTACGTCGACAGTGACCTCGACCCGGTGCCCAACGGCCAGCAGAGCGTGGCGCTGCTCGGCAAGGTGCTCAACCGCGAGGCCCGCGCCAGCGAGTACCTGGATTTCTACAAGGCGCGCCTGGCCAAGGTCGACCAGCGGGTCGCCGAGCAGGGCAAACGGCCGCTAGTGTTCGTCGAGGCCAAGGCCGGGCAGGGTGGTGCCACCAGTTGCTGCTTCACCCATGGCGACGTGTACTGGGGCAAGCTGGTGAAGGCGGCCGGCGGCGATAACCTCGGCAGCCGGCTGCTGCCGGGTGCCACGGGCGACGTGACCCTGGAAACGGTGATCAGCAGCAAGCCCGACGTCTACCTGATGAGCGGCACCCAGTTCCCGGGCAGTGCCTCGATTTCGCCGCCGTTCGGCTTCGGCCCCAGGGTGCAGCAGGCGGCCATCGACAAGGCCATGCAGCAGCTGTTGCAGCGTCCCGGCATGGCGCAGCTGAGCGCCGTGCAACAGGGGCGCGTGTATGGCGTGTATCACCAGTTCTATGCCAGCGCCTGGAACATTCTGGCGGTCGAGTACCTGGCCCAGGCCTTCTACCCGCAAGCCGCCACCGGCCTGGATCACGCCGCCAGCACCCGCGCGCTGCTGGGCATGACCGGTCTCGGCGACGTGCCGGCGATCCTGTTCGGCCAGGCGCGTGCCGGTGAGTGAGTCCGCCCTGGGCGCGGCCCCGGCCGAGGGTTACCAGCAACGTTATGCGCGCGCGGTCTGGCAACGCAGCCTGCTGCTGGCCGGGCTGCTGCTGGTGGCCGTTATCGCCTTCATCGCCGATCTGGTGGTGGGCTCCGGAACCCTGAGTTTCGCCGATGCGCTGCAGGGGCTGTTCACCCCGGATCGGGTGGACGACGCCACTCGGGTGATCCTTTGGGAACTGCGCATGCCGATGACGTTGATGGCGGTGCTGGCCGGCACCTGCCTGGCGCTGGCCGGGCTGATCATGCAGACGGTGCTCGATAATCCCCTGGCCGAACCCTTCACCCTGGGCATTTCTTCGGCGGCGGGGTTCGGCGCGGCGCTGGCGCTGACCTTCAACCTGTCCCTGGCGCAGTGGCTGCCGGGCTTTGGCGCTGAGATGCTGGTGACGGCCAACGCCTTCCTGTTCTCGCTGCTCACCGTCGGCGTGATCCTGCTGCTGACCCGCGGGCAGATCGGCCTGCAGGCCATCACCCTGCTGGGTATCGCCGTGCACTTCGTGTTCAGCTCCTTGCTCGGCCTGGTGCAGTACGTGTCCAGCGTCGATCAGCTGCAGAGCATCGTGTTCTGGCTGATGGGCTCGCTGCTCCACGTGACCTGGAGCAAGGTCGGGCTGTGCGCCGTCATCGCCCTGATAGCGGTGCCGCTGGTGCTGCTGCAGGCCTGGGCACTGACCGCGCTGCGCAGTTTCGGCGAGCAGGCGGTGGTGTTCGGCATCCGCGTCAGGCGCGTGCGCACCAGCATGCTGGTGCTGGCGGCGCTGCTCGCCGGTGCGGTGACCTCGGTGGTGGGCATCATCGGCTTCGTCGGCCTGGTCGCACCCCATGTGGCGCGTCTGCTGGTCGGTGAGGATCAGCGTTTCACCATCGGCGTGACCCTGGCCTGCGGCATCATCTTCGTCACCCTGGCGTCGCTGGCCAGCAAGCTGATCGTGCCGGGCGCGGTGCTGCCGATTGGCATGGTCACCTCGTTGATCGGCCTGCCGTTCTTCATCATCCTGATCCTGCGTGACCGGAGGCTGACCTCACGATGAGCTTCGTCACCCAGGATTACCGCGTTTCCATCGGCGGCCGTTCGATCATCCGCGACTTCGCCGTGCGTGCCGAAGCGGGGCGCACCCTGGCCCTGCTCGGCGCCAACGGCGCGGGCAAGTCGACCTTCATGAAAGGCCTGTGCGGCCTGCTGCGCGCCGAGGGCTCGGCGACCATCGACGGCACCCAGCTGATCGGCCTGGAGCCGGCGCTGCGGGCGCGGCTGATCGGCTACGTGGCCCAGGACCTGACCCACCTCGACGTGCGCCTGTCGACCTACGAGCTGCTCTTGCTGGCGCAGCACGGCGGTGCGCGGGGCTGGTCGACCCGGCGCGACAGCCAGCGCCGCGCCAGCGAGGTGCTCGACCTGCTGGGCCTGCAGCGTTTTGCCGAACAGCAGCCGGGGCAGTTGTCCGGCGGTGAACGGCAGATGATTTCCCTCGCCCTGGCGCTGGTGCGCAGCCCGCGTTTGCTGCTGCTCGACGAGCCCACTTCGGCGCTGGACCTGGCCAACCAACTGCACATGCTCGAGGCGGTCAGCGCCTACACGCGCCGCGAGAATATCGTCACCCTGGCGATCTTCCACGACATGAACCTGGCCAGCCGCTACGCCGACGATGCGCTGATGATCAGCCAGGGCCGTGTGCACGGCTGCGGTACCACCGAGCAGATGCTCACCCCCGAGCACCTGGCGGCTGTATATGGTGTCGATTGCCGAACGCTGAGCGTGGACGGTGGTGCTTACACTGCCATCTATCCAGTGTCGGTAATCGGCGCGTAGCCGGAGCGATTAGCAGGATAAGAGCGATAGGTCGATGGGGAATGGTCGATCAGGTCGACTACCCTGTGGGAGCGGGCCATGCCCGCGAACGCTTCGCGGGCATGGCCCGCTCCCACGTAATTCCACCTGATCAGCCTGCGGCACGCTTGCGAGGTGAGGCTGAAGCGTTATCTGCGATTCAGCTATCGCCATCCCGGCGATGCACGCTGTTGCCCGCCGCAAAGGTCTCCCTGATCACCCGATCATCACCCAGGGTGATCAGCGCGAACAGCCGTTCGGCCAGGTTGCCGCTCTGCTGCAGGCGGTAGTCGATCAGCGGCGTGGCCTGGTAATCGAGGACCACGAAATCCGCGTCCTTGCCGGCCGCGAAGTTGCCGATGCGCTCGTCCAGATACAGTGCCCGGGCGCTGCCCAGGGTGGCCAGGTACAGCGACTTGAACGGGTCGAGCTTCTGGCCCTGCAACTGCATGATCTTGTACGCCTCGCTCAACGAACGCAGCTGCGAGAAGCAGGTGCCGGCGCCGATATCGGTGCCCAGGCCGACGCGCACCTTGTGCTGCTCCATGCGCTTGAGATCGAACAGGCCGCTGCCGAGAAACAGGTTGGAGGTCGGGCAGAAGGCCACCGCCGAGCCGGTCTCCGCCAGCCGCGCGCATTCGGCGTCGCACAGGTGCACCGCATGGGCGAACACCGAGCGCGGGCCGGTCAGCTGGTGCTGGTCGTAGACATCCAGGTAGCCGCCGTTGTCCGGGAACAGCGCCTTGACCCACTCGATCTCCTGGCGGTTTTCCGACAGGTGGGTGTGCAGGTACAGGTCCGGGTACTCGCCCAGCAGGCGCCCAGCCATGGCCAGTTGCTCCGGCGTGCTGGTCGGTGCGAAGCGCGGCGTCACCGCGTAGTGCAGGCGGCCCTTGCCGTGCCAGCGCTCGATCAGCTCGCGGCTGTCGGCATAGCCGGATTCGACGGTGTCGGTCAGCGCCTCGGGGGCGTTGCGGTCCATCAGCACCTTGCCGGCGATCATGCGCAGGTTCAGCGCGCTGGCCACCTCGAAGAAGGCGTCTACCGATTGCTTGTGCACGCTGCCGAATACCAGGGCGGTGGTGGTGCCGTTGCGCAGCAGTTCCTTGACGAATACCTGGGCCACTTCGCTGGCGTGGGCCTGGTCGGCGAAGCGCATCTCGGTCGGAAAGGTGTAGGTGTTCAGCCAGTCGAGCAACTGCTCGCCATAGGCGCCGATCATGCCGGTCTGCGGGTAGTGGATGTGGGTGTCGATAAACCCGGGGGTGATCAGCGCGTTCTCGTAGTGGGTCAGGGCGACGCCGGACAGCCGCGGCAGCAGCTCGGCAGCCGGGCCCACGTCGCGAACCTTGCCATCCTCGACCAGCAGGATGCCGTCCTCGAAATAGGCGTAGGACGCCTCGATGCCGACTTCGGCCGGGTCGGCCAGGTTGTGCAGAATGGCGCCGCGGTAGGCGTGGGAGCTAGTGGACATGGGGCCTCGATACAAATCCGGTGGAGCGGGGCGGGCTTCGCGGATGGCGATGCCCGATGGGCGAGCGCCATGACAGGGAGGCTCGCAGCGGTGTACCGGGATTCTGCGTGACAAGCGTGGCGGCGACAACCACGCCTGAGGCAAATGTTGACCTTGTGGTCAGGTGCTGGGGCGGGGCGCTACGTCGTCGAGTCTGGCCGTCGTCGCATCGGCCTTCAGGGTCTCCGGCATGCCCAACAGCAGCAGCACCGCACAACCGGCCACGGCAGCGAGCACCAGAAAGGCGCTGTCGTAACCATTGGCCTCGGCGACATATCCGGCCAGGCCGTTGCTCAACGCCGCCCCGATACCGAACACCAGGCTGACGCTGGCCAGGCTGACGTTGAAGTGGCCGCTGCCGTGGGTCAGGTCGCGCACCATCAATGGGATCAATGCACCGAACAGTCCGGCGCCGATGCCATCGAGCAGTTGCACCGAGACCAACCACAGCGGATCGTCGCTGAGCGTATAGAGCACGCCACGGATCGGCAGGATCAGAAAACCGGCCAGCAGCAACGGTTTGCGACCCCACTGGTCGGCGCGGGCACCGACCAGCATGGCCGCCGGAATCATCACCAGTTGGGCGGCGACGATACAGGCCGAGATCAGCGTGGTGGCCAGGTGCGGATTGGCCTGCGCCAGTTTCTGCCCCACCAGCGGCAACATCGCCGCGTTGGCCAGGTGAAACAGCGCGCAGCACAGCGCCAGCAGCACCAGCGGTGGCTGGGTGAGCAGCTGGCGCAGCGGGGTCAGCGCCATACCGGTTTCACGGCCCCGGGCCTGGTCGGCATCGATGGCGCGTGCCGGAATGCTCAGCGCCGACAGCAGGCTCAGTACGGCCATGGCGGTCATCAGGTAGAACACCGCCACCGGGCCCCAGAGGTAGGCGGACAGACCGGCCAGCAGGGCGGCGGTGGCGTTGCCGGCATGGTTGAAGGATTCGTTGCGGGCGATACGGCGGGTAAAGGCTTTCGGCCCGACGATACCCAGGGTGATGCCGGCCAGCGCCGGGGCGAACACCGAGGAGGCCATGCCGGCGGCGATCTGGCTCGCCGCCACCCAGGCGAACTGCGCCTGCCACAGGGTGACCAGGCAGGCGAGGGTGACGAGGATGGAGGCGCCGACGATCAGCAGGCGCTTGTCGCGCACCCAGTCCACCAGGGCGCCAGCGGGAATCTGCGCCGCCAGCCCGGCCAGCCCGCCGAGGGCCATGACCAGGCCAATATCGCCGGCCTGCCACTTGTGCACCGACAGCAGGTAGATCGCCAGGTAGGGGCCGAGCCCGTCGCGTACATCAGCCAGAAAGAAATTCAGACGATCCAGTTTCGCGGCGCATGCGTACGTCGGCATGGAGATCCTCGGGCGGCAAGAAAATGCGCCAGGCGATTGCGCTGGCCTGGCGATTGGATGCCAGCGAAGCGGCGGCGTTCCATGTGCACAAGCGCTGCTCAGCTTCATGGCGCTGCTGTGCTAAACTCGCGGCCCTTCTGGCCATTGGCCAGGCCTCACGCTCCCCAAGCATCGCGCCTCAAGGACCTTTATGACGCCGTGCGCCGCTGACCTCCCTGCCAATCTGGTTGCCGTCTCGGCGAGTGCCTGCCCATGCGCCTGAAATCCATCAAGCTGGCGGGCTTCAAGTCCTTCGTCGACCCCACCACGGTGAACTTCCCCAGCAACATGGCGGCGGTGGTCGGGCCCAATGGCTGCGGCAAGTCCAACATCATCGATGCGGTGCGCTGGGTGATGGGCGAGAGTTCGGCGAAGAACCTGCGTGGCGAGTCGATGACCGACGTCATCTTCAACGGCTCCAACACCCGCAAACCGGTGACCCAGGCCAGCATCGAGCTGATCTTCGATAACAGCGACAACACCCTGACCGGCGAGTACGCGGCCTTCGCGGAAATCTCCATCCGCCGCCGGGTGACCCGCGACAGCCAGAACACCTATTTCCTCAACGGCGTGAAGTGCCGCCGGCGCGACATCACCGATATCTTCCTCGGTACCGGCCTGGGCCCGCGCAGCTACTCGATCATCGAGCAGGGCATGATCAGCAAGCTGATCGAGGCCAAGCCCGAGGAGCTGCGCAACTTCATCGAAGAGGCCGCCGGCATCTCCAAATACAAGGAGCGCCGCCGCGAGACGGAAAGCCGCATCCGTCGCACCCAGGAAAACCTGGCGCGCCTGACCGACCTGCGCGAAGAGCTGGAACGCCAGCTCGAGCGCCTGCACCGCCAGGCCCAGGCCGCCGAGAAGTACCAGGAATACAAGGCCGAGGAGCGCCAGCTCAAGGCGCAACTGACCGCCCTGCGCTGGCAGACCCTGAACGAGCAGGTCGGCCAGCGCGAGGCGGTGATCGGCAACCAGGAGGTCAGCTTCGAGGCGCTGGTGGCCGAACAGCGCAACGCCGATGCCAGCATCGAACGGTTGCGTGACGGCCACCATGAGCTGTCCGAACGTTTCAACCTGGTGCAGGGGCGCTTCTATTCGGTAGGCGGCGATATCGCCCGGGTCGAGCAGAGCATCCAGCACGGCCAGCAACGCCTGCGCCAGTTGCAGGACGACCTGCGCGAAGCCGAGCGCGCACGCCTGGAAACCGAATCGCACCTGGGCCACGACCGCACCCTGCTGGCCACCCTGGGCGAAGAGCTGGCCATGCTCGAACCGGAGCAGGAAATCACCGCCGCCGCCGCCGAGGAATCCGCCGCCGCGCTGGAAGAAGCCGAGACCGGCATGCACGGCTGGCAGGAACAGTGGGACGTCTTCAACCAGCGCAGCGCCGAGCCGCGCCGCCAGGCCGAGGTGCAGCAGTCGCGCATCCAGCAGCTGGAGCAGAGCCTGGAGCGCCTCGCCGAACGCCAGCGGCGTTTGGGCGATGAACTGCAGCAACTGGCCGCCGACCCGGAAGATGCGGCGATCATCGAGCTGGGCGAGGAGATCGCCGTCGGCGAGTTGGACCTCGAACAATTGCAGGAGCAGGAAGCCGAACAGGCCGAGCGCCTGCAGCAGCTGCGTGAAGAGCTGCAGCAGACCGGCCAGGCCCAGCAGCAGGCCCAGGGCGAGCTGCAACGCCTCGCCGGTCGCCTCGCTTCCCTGGAAGCCTTGCAGCAGGCCGCGCTGGATCCGGGCAAGGGCACGGCGCAGTGGCTGCGTGACAACGGTCTTGATCAGCGCCCGCGCCTGGCCGAAGGCCTGCGTGTAGAGAGCGGCTGGGAACTGGCGGTGGAAACCGTGCTCGGCGCCGACCTGCAGGCCGTGCTGCAGGACGATTTCAGCGGGCTGGACTTTGCCGCCCTGGAGCAGGGCGAGCTGCGCCTGGTATCGACCGCCGGCGACGGCCAGCGCCTGCCCGGCAGCCTGCTGGACAAGGTCGAGTCTCCCGTGGACCTCGCGCCCTGGCTGGGCCAGGTGCGCCCGGTCGAAAGTCTCGATCAGGCCCTGGCCGAACGCGCCACCCTGGCGCCGGGCGAAAGTCTGGTCAGCCGCGATGGCTATTGGGTGGGCCGGCATTTCCTGCGCGTGCGGCGTGCCAGCGAGGCGCAGAGCGGCGTGCTGGCCCGCGCCCAGGAGCTGGAAAGCCTGGGCCTGGAGCGGGACGAGCGCGAAGCGGCGTTGGCAGTGCTCGAAGAAAGCCTGCAGGCCCTGCGCGAGCGCCAGCGTCAGGAAGAAGAATTGCGCGAGCAGCAGCGCCGCCAGTTGCAGGATCAGGCACGCCGCCTGGGCGAGCTCAAGGCGCGCCTCTCGGCGGGGCAGGCCAAGGCCGAGCAGTTGCTGCTGCGGCGTCGGCGCATCGAGGCCGAGCAGCAGGAGCTGGCCGAGCAGCGCGCCATGGAAACCGAGCAGCTGGGCGAGGCGCGCCTGTACCTGCAGGATGCGCTGGACAGCATGGCCCTGGACACCGAACAGCGCGAAAGCCTGCTGGCCAGCCGCGATGCCCTGCGCGAGCGGCTCGACCGGGTGCGCCAGGAGGCGCGTCAGCACAAGGATCACGCCCACCAGCTGGCCGTTCGCCTGGGCTCGTTGCGCGCCCAGCACGACTCCACGCGCCAGGCCCTGGAGCGTCTGGAACTGCAATCCGAGCGCCTCACGGAAAAGCGCGAGCAGCTCGACCTGAACCTGGAAGAGGGCGCCGCACCGCTGGAAGAGCTGCGCCTCAAGCTCGAAGAACTGCTGGAACGGCGCATGGGCGTCGAAGAGGAGCTGCGCCTGGCGCGTCTGGCCCTGGAAGATGCCGATCGCGAACTGCGTGATGCCGAGAAGCGTCGCACCCAGGCCGAGCAACAGGCACAGCTGCTGCGTGGCCAGCTGGAGCAGCAGCGCCTGGAGTGGCAGTCGCTGAACGTGCGCCGCAAGGCACTGCAGGACCAACTGCTCGAGGATGGCTACGACCTGCACGGCGTGCTGGCCACCTTGCCTGACGAGGCGAGCGAGGCGGCCTGGGAGCAGGCCCTGGAACAGATGGCCGGGCGCATCCAGCGGCTCGGCGCCATCAACCTGGCAGCCATCGAGGAATACCAGCAGCAATCCGAGCGCAAGCGCTACTTGGATGCCCAGGACGCCGACCTGGTCGAAGCGCTGGACACCCTGGAAAACGTCATCCGCAAGATCGATCGGGAAACCCGCAACCGCTTCAAGGAAACCTTCGACCAGATCAACGCCGGCCTGCAGGCGCTTTTCCCGAAAGTTTTCGGCGGTGGCAGCGCATATTTGGAACTCACCGGCGAAGATCTACTCGATACCGGGGTGACCATCATGGCGCGTCCACCGGGCAAGAAGAACAGCACCATCCATTTGCTGTCCGGCGGCGAGAAGGCATTGACGGCGCTGGCGCTGGTTTTTTCCATCTTCCAGCTCAATCCGGCACCGTTCTGCATGCTCGACGAAGTGGACGCACCGCTGGACGATGCCAACGTCGGGCGTTACGCGCGGCTGGTCAAGGAGATGTCGGCAACCGTGCAGTTCATCTACATCACCCACAACAAGATCGCCATGGAAATGGCCGACCAGTTGATGGGCGTGACCATGCACGAACCCGGTTGTTCGCGGCTGGTGGCGGTGGATGTCGAGGAGGCGTTGGCGATGGTGGACAGTTGAGAGGGCCAGCTAAGGATTTTGTCGCGTAAAAACCGGCCGCAGTGGCGGTTTTACAGCGTTTTGCCGGTGTAAAGTTGCCTTTCGTCGTGCTAGCTTAACGCCCACTTTTGTTGCACGTGGGAAAACGCCATTCAGAACATGGAGTTGGCGCCACGTTTCAAGGTCATCAGTACGGGCCAGGACGCCTTTTTTTATTAATTTTTGCTTTAGGGGTCAGGACATTTCATGGAATTCGGTCTACGCGAGTGGCTGATCATCATCGGTATCATCGTCATCGCCGGCATCCTCTTCGATGGCTGGCGGCGGATGCGCGGTGGCAAGGGCAAACTCAAGTTCCGGCTCGACCGCAACCTGTCCAACCTGCCCGATGACGAGGGCGATCCCGACGTGCTCAGCCCGCCCCGGGTGATAGAGCGCAACCACGAGCCCTCGCTGGATGAAGACGACCTGCCGTCGATGAGCGCCCGTGACGTCAACAGCCGCCGTCGTGGCGAGCCGCGCCAGGGCGACCTGGACCTGACCGCCGACGAGCCGGTACCGACCCTGCTCAGCCCGGTGGACGACGAACTCGATGCGCGCAACGGCGTTTCCGGCAAGCCGGCCGACAAGGACCTGCCGCCGGTCGAGGAAGTGCTGGTGATCAACGTCATCGCCCGCGACGAACAGGGCTTCAAGGGCCCGGCGCTGCTGCAGAACATTCTGGAAAGCGGGCTGCGTTTCGGCGAGATGGACATCTTCCATCGCCACGAGAGCATGGCCGGCAACGGTGAAGTGCTGTTCTCCATGGCCAACGCCCTGAAACCCGGCACCTTCGACCTGGACGACATCGAAGGTTTCAGCACCCGTGCGGTGAGCTTCTTTCTCGGCTTGCCGGGCCCGCGTCACCCCAAGCAGGCCTTCGACGTGATGGTCGCGGCGGCGCGCAAGCTGGCCCACGAGCTCAACGGCGAACTCAAGGACGATCAGCGCAGCGTGCTGACCGCACAAACCATCGAACATTACCGTCAGCGCATCGTCGAATACGAACGCCGCCTGTTGACGCAAAAACGCTGAAAGAAAGCGGCACCGACGAGCCTCAAGCTACAAGCCCAGCGCTTGGCTTGAGGTTTTTCGTTTCTGTGCCCTGGCCGTGGCCCGCCGAGAATGACCCGCATGAAAGATTCCGCCCAATGTATCCTCGAACTGCGTCACGAACTGGACGCGCACAACTACCGCTATTACGTGCTCGACGAGCCGAGCGTGCCCGACGCCGAATACGATCGCCTGTTCCGCGAGCTGCAGGCGCTGGAAGCCGAGCACCCGGAACTGGTGACGCCGGATTCGCCGACCCAGCGCGTCGGTGGCGAAGCGCTCAGCGCCTTTGGCGAGGTGCGCCACGAAGTGCCGATGCTCAGCCTCGGTAACGCCTTCGAAGAGGACGACCTGCGGGCCTTCGACCGCAACGTGCAGAGCGGGCTGGGGCTGCGCGGCGGTGACCTGTTCGGCGCGGGTGGCGACGTCGAGTACAGCTGCGAGCCCAAGCTCGACGGCCTGGCGGTGAGCCTGCTGTACCGCGATGGCAAGCTGGTGCGCGGCGCCACCCGCGGCGATGGCACCACCGGCGAAGACATCAGCGTCAACGTGCGCACCATCCGCAACGTGCCGCTCAAGCTGCAGGGCAGCGGCTGGCCGGACGTGCTGGAGGTGCGTGGCGAGGTGTACATGTCCCGCGCCGGCTTCGAGCGTCTCAACGCCGCCCAGGCCGAGATCGGCGGCAAGACCTTTGCCAACCCGCGTAACGCCGCGGCCGGCAGCCTGCGCCAGCTGGACTCGAAGATCACCGCCAGCCGCCCGCTGGAATTCTGCTGCTACGGCCTCGGCCAGCACAGCGCCGAGCCGGCGCCGACCCAGGTCGGCATGCTGCAGCGCCTGAAGACCTGGGGCATTCCCATCAGCCCCGAGCTGAAGCTGGCCAAGGGCGTGGACGAGTGCCTGGCCTATTACCGTGATATCGGCGAACGACGCATGGGCCTGGCCTATGACATCGACGGCGTGGTGTTCAAGGTCAACAACATCGAGGATCAGCAGCAGCTGGGCTTTCGTGCGCGCACGCCGCACTGGGCCGTGGCCCACAAGTTCCCGGCCATGGAGGAGTTGACCGAGCTGCTCGACGTGGAATTCCAGGTCGGCCGCACCGGCGCGGTGACCCCGGTGGCGCGCCTCAAGCCGGTCAAGGTGGCGGGCGTGACGGTGGCCAACGCGACCCTGCACAACATGGACGAAGTGGCGCGCCTGGGGGTGATGATCGGCGACACGGTGATCATCCGCCGCGCCGGTGACGTGATTCCCCAGGTGATGCAGGTGGTCACCGAACGTCGCCCCGAGGATGCGCGCCCGGTCGCGGTGCCGGAGCAATGCCCGGTGTGTGGCTCGGCGGTCGAGCGCACCCAGCTGATCAAGCGCAGCAAGGGCCGCGAAACGGTCAGCGAGGGCGCCGTGTATCGCTGCGTCGGGCGCCTGGCCTGCGCCGCCCAGCTCAAGCAGGCGATCATCCATTTCGTGTCGCGCCGCGCCATGGACATCGAGGGGCTCGGTGAAAAGAGCGTCGAGCAGTTGGTGGACGAAGGCCTGGTGGGCTCGCCGGCCGACCTCTACACCCTGGCGTTCGAGCAGATCGTCGGCCTGGAAGGCTTTGCCGAGGTGTCCAGCAACAAACTGCTCAAGGCCATCGCCGACAGCAAGCACCCGAGCCTGGCGCGCTTCATCTACGCCCTGGGTATCCCCGATGTCGGTGAGGAAACCGCCAAGGTGCTGGCACGCTCCCTGGGCTCGCTGGAGCGGGTCACCCAGGCGCTGCCCGAGGTGCTGACCTACCTGCCGGACATCGGCCTGGAAGTGGCCCACGAGATCCACAGCTTCTTCGAGGATGCGCACAACCAGACGGTGATCAAGCACCTGCTCGAGCGTGGGCTGGAACTGCAGGACCAGGGCGAACTGGCTGCCGAGTTCGCCGCCAGCACTACCCTCGGCGGGCTGCTCGACAAGCTGGACATTCCCTTCGTGGCGGCCACCGGGGCGAAGAACCTGGCCGAGCGCTTCAAGACGCTGGAAGCGGTGATCACCGCCGATTGGCTGGATCTCAGCGCCATGAAAGGCCTCAACGAAAAAGCCAAGCAGTCGGTGCGCGAGTTCTTCGCCAACGTCGAGAACGCCAAGCGCGCACGGGCCATCGAGGCGCAACTGCGTGATTTCGGCATGCATTGGGAGAGCGAGAAGAAGGTCGTCGAAGGCCTGCCGCTGGCCGGCCAGACCTGGGTGCTGACCGGCAGCCTGGAAGTGATGAGCCGCGACATCGCCAAAGAGAAACTGGAAAGCCTGGGCGCCAAGGTGGCTGGCTCTGTGTCGGCGAAAACCACCTGCGTGGTCGCCGGCCCCGGGGCCGGCTCGAAACTGGCCAGGGCCACCGAGCTGAATATTCCGGTGCTCGATGAACAGACCTTTATCGCCAAGCTGACGGATTACGGTATCGCTGCTGAGTAGTGCTGCTTAGCCATCTGTGGGAGCGGGCGGGGACGCCTAGTCCATGCCCGCGATTTTTTTCGCGGGCATGGCCCGCTCCCACAAGCTTTCTAGCCTGTGCTCGGATGGGGGAAACCCGTCAGCCGGCTCTTGAGTACCCCTCATCCACCCACCAACATCATCCAGAACGACGCCCCGACCCCGACGATGCTTTCACCTGCCACCAGGCCGGCTGCGGCGGCGATGGTGAAGCGCTCGCCGAGGCTGCGCCAACGCGATTGCACCACCCAGGCGAGCAGGGCGCCGATGGCCATCATCAGCGAGATCGACGCCGGAATGATGAACGCCAGGCCAAAGGCCGCCGAGCTCGGCAGCCACCGGGCGAAGGTCGACTGCCCGGGCAGGCTCGCTTCCAGGATGCCGAACGCCACGCCGCACAAGGCGCCGATCAGCATGGCCCCGCGGATGCTGGCGTCGAGGGAAGCGAGGCCAAAGCCCAGTACCTCGGCCACCGCTTTCCAGGTGGCCACGGCCGGTGCCGGCCACTGCTGGGTGATCAGCATGCCTTGTGGGTCGGGAATCAGGATCTGGTAGACCAGCACGCCGACGACGCTGCCGACCAGGATACCCAGGCACTGGGCGATCAACTGGTTGTAAGGCTTGGCGCCGATGGCGTGACCGACCCGGAAGTCGTTGAGCAGGTCGGTGCATTGCCCGGCGGCGCCACCAGCGGTGTTGGCGGCCATCAGGTTGACGCTGACCTGCCCCGGTGCGATCACCCCGAACGTCAGTTGCGACAGCTGCCCGGTGGCGCCAATCGGTGGAATGCCGGTCGCCCCGACCACCCGCGCCGCCATGCAGGCAAGGGCGACGGCCAGGGGCACGCTGAGCAGCGCCATCAGCGGGTCGATATCGAACAGCAGCACCTGCAGCGTCACCACCAGCAACGAGGCCAGAACCAGCATGAGCAGCGGCAGTTTCGCCGGGCTGTGCCGGGGCGTTTCACCCGTGGCGCGAGCGACCCGCCGGCTTGCCACGAAGCGCACCGCCAGCGCGGTCAGGGTGGCGCAGACTAGCAGGGTCACGCCGGGCCACAGCAGCCATTCCACCAGGGGGGCGAACTGTGGGCCGCTGGCGTCATTGGCAAGGGGGACCAGGCCGCTGCTCAGCAGCCAGGGCGCCAGACCGCCCCAGGCGATCAGTGCACCGAGCAGCAGTGACAGGCCGACGCGAATGCCGATGATGCCGCCAAAGCCGATCAGCAGCGGTGACGGGTCGAGGTTGAAGGTCAGCCGCTCCAATTGGGTGCCGGGTGACCAGCGCGGCAGGGCATAGAGGAAGGTATCGACCCATTTGACCAGGCCACCGAGCACGGCCGCCGCACCGAGCACGCAGAGGCGTTGCAGCGCGTCACGGCCGTGGTTGTAGACCTGCTGCATGGTTTCCAGGGTGGCGACCGCTTCGGGAAAGCGCAGGCGGGTGTCCTCCACCATGCTGCGGCGCAGGTACCAGGCCACCCAGATTCCCAGAAAACTCACCGAGAACACCCAGGCCACCAGGGGCAGGGTCGGCAGTTGCTGGCCGGTCAGCAGGGTGTAGGCCGGTATGGGCGCCACCAGGCCGCCGGAGATGATCGAGGCGGCCGCCGAGGCGGTGGTCTGGTTGATGTTGCTCTCGCGCATGCTCCAGGCCGTGCCCAGGCGCCAGCGCACCAGGCTTTGCCAGATGCCATAGCTGACCAGCAGGGCGATGATCGACATATTGAATGACCAGCCGATCTTCAGGCCCGAATAGATGTTCGACGGCGTCAGCAGGGCGCCGAGCAGTACACCGGAAAACAGCGCGCGGAAGGTGAGTTCGCGGTCGGCGAGCATGGCGAGCCTGCAACTGACGAATGTCGTCGTTTGAGGCGACAGGCTGGCGGGGGTTCAGTCTTAAGGCAGGGGAGGTGCTGCGGGGAGAGCGGCGGGGCGCCGTAACGCGCCCCGCCGATGGATCAGTTGACCGCGTCGGTCAGGGCCTTGGCCGGTACGAACTTCACGACCTTCTTGGCAGCGATTTCGATGGCCTTGCCGGTCTGCGGGTTGCGACCGGTGCGCGCCGGGCGCTCGCTGACCTTCAGTTTGCCGATGCCGGGCAGGGTGATTTCACCACCATTTTCCAACGCGTCGCTGACGATCTCGCTCAGCTGATCGAGGGCCGCACGGACGGTGGTCTTCGGCGTGTCGATGGCTTCTGCGATGTCACCGATCAATTGGTCTTTGGTAATGGCCATGTGATTGCTCCTTGGGGATGAAAAGTCTGGCGTTGGATAACGCGCTACTCACGGATGATCGATCAAGGCGGTACTGCCCGATCGGTCAGGCTTCATTGTGACCCACCCGCTGCCGGTTAATTCCCGTCACGGTGCTCAATTGCGGGCATTTACGGCCGTTTGCTGCGGGCGGTCACGGCGTTTGGGATGCCGAGCCTGCGGGCGGTTGCTCCGGCCGCACCACGATCATTGCAAACGCCGCTTCGCTTCGGGCATGGAAAAGCTTTCCTTGTCGATCACCATTGCCTGCGCGCAACGAGGCGGCACCCGCGGAGTTCGGCGCAACCATCGGCGGTCTCCAGCAGCACGGCCCAGCTCACGCGGGGATGGCAGCGAACCGCGCCGTCCGGTGAGCTGATGCGACGGCGCGATTGGGCCCTCATCTGCACGCTAAGTGCTTGAAGCAGTTGTAAGTTCGGCACAAGCCGGTACAATGGCGCCGGCTCACTGCATGGTGAGCCGCGTTATGGTGGTCCTGCCGGTCCCCCCGCAACGATTACCCGTGAACCTGGTCAGATCCGGAAGGAAGCAGCCACAGCGGGAACATTGTGTGCCGGGGTGTGGCTGGCAGGATCGCCTCCATCTCCAGGCCCGTTCGGGGCACTCGATTTTAAAATACGGCTTCGGCGCTCGGTACCTACCGCAGCGGCATTTTCTGCTGTCCGTCGTTTTTGCTCCGGGCGAGCGATTTCTCGCGTTAGCCATTAAAAAGCCCGTCGCAGGGACGGGCAAAGGGTGACACTGGAGAGAGGGCGCCCGCTTACAGGATCGATAGCGGGTAGTTGAAGATCAGGCGGTTCTCGTCGAACTCGTTGTTGCTGAAGTCGCGGCGGATGCTCGCATTGCGCCAGCGCACGCTCAGGTTCTTGAAGGCGCCGTCCTGGATCACGTAGGCCAGCTCGGTCTCGCGGCCCCATTCCTTGCCATCGTCGGTCGCGGCGGTATGCACGTTGCTGCCGCTGATATAGCGGTTCATCAGGGTGAGGCCGGGAATGCCGACACCGGCGAAATTGAAGTCGTGGCGCAGTTGCCAGGATTTTTCCCTGGCGTTGTCGAAGCTGGAGTTGTAGCTGTCGTTGGCCAGGGTGCCGCCGCTGGTGCCGTTGACGCGCATCCAGCCGGTGTCACCTGTGACCTTCTGCAGGCCGACGTAAAAGGTATTGCTGCCGTACTTGGCGGAGAACAGACCGGAGTAGGTCTTGTTGTCCAGCTTGCCGGCCCGGGCGGAGCCGTCGTCTTCACCCTGGAAGTAACCGAGGTTGGCGCCTAGAACCCAGTCGCCGATGGGTTGGCTGTGGGTCAATTGCAGGTACTGCTGCTCGTAGACGTCTTTCAGCTCGGCGCCCCACAGGCCGATCAGGGTGCGGTCGCCGTTGAACTTGTATTCGCCGCCGACGAAATTGAAACGGTTGGCGTCATTGGCGGCGCTGTTGCCGTTCAGGAACATGTTTTCCATGCTGGCATTGTTGCGTTCGCTGTTCTGGCGGAACTGGCCGCCGTACAGCGTCAGGCCGGCGATTTCGTTGGAGGTGACCTGGGCGCCCTCGAAGGTCTGCGGCAGCGAGCGGCCGTCGTCGGCACGCAGGATCGGCAGCACCGGCATCCATTCGCCGACCTTCAGCTCGGTCTTGGAAATCTTGGCTTTGGCCGCCAGGGCCAGGCGACCATAGTCGTCGGCCGGGCGGCCATCGTCGTGACGCGGCAGCAGGCCGGTGCCGTAGGTGCCGCGACCGCCGTCGAGCTTGAGCGAAAGCATGCCCAGCGCATCGACACCAAAGCCGACCATGCCGGGTGTGTAGCCGGAGCGGGCATCGAGAATGAAGCTTTGGGTCCATTCCTCGGCCTTGCTCTGCGGCGCTGCTGCGCTCGGGCCTTCGGGGTTGGTGAAGTTGCGGTTGATGTAGAAGTTGCGCAGGTTCAGCGACACCTTGGTGTCGTCGACGAAGCCCTCGGCCCGGGCGCTCATCGGCAGGGCCAGGGCTACGCCAAGCGCCAGCAGCGAAGGGGCGAGCAGGAAGCGGCTGGGTACTGCGGTTTCGATCGGTTTCATGACGGTTTTCCTTTTCTCAGGACGCACGCGTCCTGCCGCCTGAGCGGAAGCTTTTATCTGTCATCGATTGGTGGAGTTGCCCGCAGGGGCGCTCCGGTGCAGCAAGGGCCGGGCAGCTTGCCTGCCCAGCCGGGCTATCAGGGTTGCTCGATACCGACGCTGTCCGGCGAGATCTCGATGGCCTTGGCCTTGTACATCGACCAGGCGGTGACCGACTGCCAGCGCTTGAGGAACTGCTCGGCCTCGGCGCCATTGAGGTTCAGGCTCTGGGCACCGTAGTTCTTCAGGAAGCCCTGGAACTCTTCATTGGCGACGGCCTTGGCGTAGGCCTCGACCAGCTTCTGCTTGATGTCGTCGGGGGTGTCCTTGTGTACGAACGCGCCCCAGAAGGGACCCCATGGCAGGTATTCGCCGATGTCCGGCAGGGCCTTGGTGATCGGCTCGACGCCCGGCAGCTCCGGCACTTCCTCGGCGGCCAGCACGGCCAGCGCCTTGAGCTTGCCGGAGCGCACCAGTTCCTGGGCGGCCGCCAGGCTCAGCGGCATGAAGTCGATGTGCTTGCCCATCAGCGCGGTGATGCCCGGGCCGTCGCCGCCAAAGGTCACTTCACGCACTTTCAGCTCGCCGACGGCATTGACCATGGCGTGCACGGTGCTGGGCAGGCCGCCGGCGCCGGTGGAGCCCATGCGCAGGGTGTTCGGTTTTTCCTTGGCGGCGGCCAGCAGCTCGGCCATGGAGTTGAACGGGCTGTCGGCATTGGTGGCGATCACCACCACGTTCTGGCCGATGATATTGACCGGGTAGAAGTCGCTGTAGTCGAACTTGGCCAGGCCGAGGACCGGGTACAGCTGCGGGTTTTCGGCGCCGAGCAGCAGGGTGTAGCCGTTGGCGCGCTGCTGCATCACGTAGCTGCTGCCGATCACCGCCGTGCCGCCAGGGCGGTTGTTGAGGATCAGCTTGGTGCCCAGCTCCTTCTCGACGTAGGGCGCCAGGCTGCGCATCACGTTATCGGTGGCACCGCCGGCGCCCCAGGGAATCACCGCCTGGATGCTGCGTTCCGGGTATTCGGCATGGGCAGGCAGGGCCAACGTCAGTGCACTGAGGGAAAATGCGACGCCGGTAAGCAGTTGCTTGAGCATGTTGGAGACTCCATCGGTTGTTGTTATCTATCCGTTTCCGGGCATGCGTGACGCGGTGTATCAAGGTTGAACCGAGGCGGCCTTGCGCTTGCGTTTCAGCCAGCCGAACAGCGGCGTGTTGCTCAGCAGCACCAGCACCAGGGCGCTGGTGAGAATCAGCGACAGCGGGCTGCTGACCATCTCGCCGAGCAACTCGACGGGGTTGTCGCCGACCGAGGCCATGGCCTGGCGGTAGGAGCTGTCCATCAACGGGCCGAGAATCACACCGAGGATGATCGGCCCCATCTGGAAGCCGAACGCCTTGAGGAAATAGCCGAGCAGGCCGAAACCGAGCATCCAGTACACCTCGGTCATGCTGCTGTTCAGCGAGTAGGAGCCGACGGTGCAGAGCACCAGGATCAGCGGGATCAGCACGGCCTTGGGCAGCTCGACGACCTTGGCGAACAGCTTGATGCCCATCAGCCCGAAGATCAGCAGGAAGATGTTGGCCAGCGCCAGGTTGCCGACGGTGAACCAGAAGATGTGCGGGTTCTCGACCATCAGCATCGGGCCGGGGTTGAGGCCATGGATGACCAGGGCGCCGATGATCACCGCGGTGACCGCATCGCCGGGCATGCCCAGGGTCAGCATCGGCACGTAGGCGCTGCCGACGGCGGCGCTGTTGGCGGTTTCTGGTGCCACCAGGCCCTCGTAGGCACCTTCACCGAACGGGCTGGTCGGGTTCTTGACCGTGCGCTTGGCATGGTCGTAGGCGAGCAGGGCGGCGATCTCGCCACCGACGCCGGGCAATACGCCGACCAGCACGCCGATGATCGAGGTGCGCAGCGACAGCGGCAGGAACTTGAGCACCATCGCCACCGAGGGAATGATCTTGTCGACCTTCTGCTTGACCGCCTGGGTGCTGAGGTTGTGCAGCTGGAAGAGCGCTTCGGCGACGCCGAACAGGCCGATCATCACCACCACGTAATGGATGCCGCCCATCAGCTCCATCTGGCCCATGGTGGAGCGCCCCTCGGCGGTAACCGGGTCCATGCCGACCATGCCGATGATGGCGCCCAGGGCGACGGCGAAGATGCCCTTGGCCAGGCTGCCTTCGGCGAGGCTGCCGACCAGCATCAGGCCGATGGCGGCGATCAGGAAGTAGTCGCGAGGCGCGAATTTCAGCGCCAGGTCGCCGAGTATCGGCGCCGCCAAGGCCAGCACGACGGTGCCGATCAGCCCGCCGATCACCGACATCACGGTACTCAGGCCAATGGCCTGGCCGGCCTCGCCACGCTTGGCCAGCGGGTAGCCGTCGAAGGAGGTGGCCACCGAGGAGGGGCCGCCGGGGATGTTCAACAGGATGGCGCTACGGGCGCCACCGTACACGCCGCCGATGAAGATGCCGACGATCAGCGCCAGGGCGTCGTTGACGTCCCAGGAGAAGGTGAACGAGACCAGGATGGACACCGCCATGGTCACCGACAGGCCGGGAATGGCGCCGATGTAGATGCCGGCAAAGGTGCCGAGCGCCGTCAGCATCAGCAGGTTGGGGTCCATCCAGGCCATCAGCAGGTAGGAAAAGGTATCGCTCATGGGAGTCTCGTCTCAGGGCAGGTAGACGCTGAACGCCAGGGTGAACAGCAGGTAGATGACCAGTACCGAAATGCCGCTGGCCACCAGGGCTGAAAGCACCTTGCCGCGCCGCAGGTAGACGATGGCGAGCACCAGGAAGGCGAAGGTGCTGATGTAGAAGCTCGCCCACTGGATTACGGCCAGGTAGGCCATCGACAGCAGGGTGAAGACCACGATATGGCGCGGGAAGTGTTCATGGCTGAAGCGTTTGGCCGAGGCTGCCCAGCCTTCGCCGTGAGTCGGTTTGCCGCGCAGTTCCCAGAGCACTCGCAGGGCGGCGATCAGCAGCACGGCAGCGACGCCAAGGGGAAAGGCGCCAGGCGAGCTGATCGAGGAGAACCCGGAAATCAGGTAGGCCTGGTACAGCACGGCAAGGCTGAAGATCACCAGCAGAACGCAGAAGGTGGGTTCGCCCACCGGCACTTTTTTCGATGTGCTCATCATTCACTCCTGAAGCAGTCCATGCTGCCCTCGTTGCTAAAAACGGGTCAGGCGCGTGCGCCAGATTGGCGATCCTGGGCACGGGTGGGGCCCGGGGATGTTGGCACCATGAGCAGGTCAATGGTCGCCGGGGCGAAGGACGAGGCGTTGTCGCTGTGCGTGATGGCCAGGGCGCGGAGGGCGCTGAGACTGATCTGTCGAGCGCGGGTGAACACAGTGTCGAGCTGTGGCATGGGAGTGACCTTCTTATATTTATGGGTGCGGCATGTTGTCGTGTGCAGCGCTGGCAGAGCCGGCGTGTCTCACGCAGGTGCTGGGAATACTGTGCGCTGGTAGTGGCCATTTCAATTCGCTGGATCGGTTGTTGTTCGGTAACCGAACAAGAACGAACCAGTTAGTACAAATAACCGGTCAGGATTATGGCCTTATGCCCACTGCGCAGCCAAGCCGCCATGACCCCCTGCAGGCGCTGCGATGATTTCAGAATGTGGCGGTTCCGCCGACACCTGCGGGTCTTTAGAATCGCGGCAAATCCTTCGAGGGCAGAACCATGGCCGGGAGCCAGATTGAACGGGCATTGAACCTGCTGGAAAGCCTGGCAGGCGCCGGCGACGTACCGATGCAGACGTTGGCCGAGCAACTGCAGATTCCCAAGAGCGCCACCCACCGCATGCTCGCCGAACTGGTGCGCCTGGGGTACGTGCGGCAGGACGCCGAGACCAGCCGCTATAGCTTGTCGACCAAGCTGGTCGCCCTGGGCTTTCGTTACCTGGCCGGCAGTGGCGCGGATATCGTGCAGCCGATCCTCGATCGCCTGGCGCGGCAAAGCGCCGAACTGGTGCGCCTGGGGGTGATCGAAGGCGAGCGACAGACCTGGATCGCCAAGTCCCAGGGCGCACGCTCCGGCTTGCGCTACGACCCGGACATGGGCCGTGACGCGCCGCTGCGCTATACCGCATCCGGCCATGCCTGGCTGGCCAGCCTGACGGATGCCGAGGCACTGGCACTGGTGGCGCGTCAGCAAATTGCCGACGACAGCGAGTTCGGCCCCAACGCGCCCCATGATGATCAGGCGCTGCTCGGTTATCTGCAGCGTGCCCGCGAGCGCGGCTATGCAACGGTGGTGGAAACCTCCTCGCTGGGTACCTGTGCACTGGCGGCGGTGGTCAGCCATCCACAACAGGGCGGAGTGATCGGTGTGCTGAGCATTGCCGGCCCCAGCGCGCGCATGCCGGCCGAGCGCATGGAGCAGCTTGCACCACTGTTGTTGGAAGCGGCTGCCGAGCTGTCATCGGCGAGCCAGGCTTCTGATCTGTTCGTCTGACCGGCCGATAGCGTTCGATTAACGCCCGAGGGTCGGGAACGCTATTGATTAAATATGGAACCGGGTTCTAGATTGTTGTCAGGCGCCACGTGCCTACGACAATCAGAAAAGGACTCGAGTCTTGACCCCCCTACGAATCGCCCTGGTCGGTGCCGGCATCATGGGCCGCCAACACCTCCGCTATCTGCCCGAGCTGCCAGAAGCCACTCTGAGCGCCATCGTCGATCCCTCCGAGCAAGCCTGCCAGTTGGCCAGCGAACAGGGCGTCCCCTGTTTCGACGAGCTGCAGGGGCTGCTCGACAGCGGCCTGGCGCAGGCGGTGATCGTCGCCAACCCCAACGTTGCCCACGTACCCACCGCGGTGCGTTGTATCGAGGCCGGCCTGCCGGCGTTGCTCGAGAAACCGGTCGGCGTGAACCTTCTGGAAGTACGCGAGCTGGTGGCGGCAGTCGAACGTAGCGGCGTGCCGATATTGGTCGGCCATCACCGTCGCCATAATCCGCTGATCGGCAAGGCGCGGGAGTTGATGTGCCAGGGTGCGTTGGGCCGGCTCACCACGGTGACGGCGCTCTGGCAACTGCAGAAGCCGGACAGTTATTACCAGGTGCCTTGGCGGCGCGAGCCGGGGGCGGGCATGCTGCTGACCAACCTGATCCATGATCTGGATCTGCTGCGTTACCTGTGTGGCGAGGTGGAGCAGGTTCAGGCGCTTACCAGCCGTGCGGTGCGCGGCCTCGCCAACGAAGACAGCGCAGCGATCATCCTGCGTTTCGCCAACGGCGCCCTGGGGAGCCTGACCGGCTCCGACGCGGTGGCCGCCCCCTGGAGCTGGGAGCTGAGCGCCGGGGAAAATCCGCTGTACCCGAGGCAGGCTGATCAGCCCTGTTACCTGCTGGCCGGCACCGCCGGTTCGCTGAGCATCCCGCAATTGCGCTACTGGTCGTACGCCGCGCCAGGTGCAGGCTGGCACGAGCCGTTGCACAGCTCGGCGCAACCGCACGAGGCCGCTCCTGCGCTTTTGTTGCAACTCAGGCATTTCATCGAGGTTGCCAGGGGCAATGCCCAGCCGCTGGTCAGCGCGGTCGATGCCGGGCGTACCCTGGCACTGTATGACGCCATTTGCCGCGCCGCCGAGCAGGGCTGCAGCACCGTACCCGAACCCATCTGAGCCAACGTCCATTCGCGGGCCATGGCCCGGAGAGAAGATCGATGCACACCCACGAACGCCTGATTTCCCTGGCCAGCCTCACGGTGCTGGAGCTGTCACCGCCACAGATGGTCGAGGTGGCGGCTCGCAGCGGCTACAGCCATGTCGGCCTGCGCCTGATTCCCGCAACCGAGGAGGAGCATCACTTCGCGCTGGTGGCCGACCCGGACCTGCGCCGGCAGACGCTCAAGCGCCTGCGCGACACCGGCATTGGCGTGCTCGACGTCGAGATCCTGCGGCTCAAGCCCGAAACGTGCTGCAGCGACTTCGAGGCCGTGCTGGAGGTTGGTGCCGAGTTCGGTGCCAGCAAGGTGCTGGTCGCCGGCAACGACCCGGACGAAGCACGGCTAACCGACAACTTCGCCGAATTGTGCGACCGCGCCATGGCGTACGGCTTGCGCCCACACCTGGAGTTCATGCCCTGGACCAACGTTGCCGACCTTTCACAGGCGGTGCGTATCGTGGGTCAGGCCGGGCGTGCCAACGGCGGCGTGCTGGTCGATGCCTTTCATTTCGACCGTTCGGGTTCACGTCTAGACGCGCTGCAGCAGGTGGAACCATCATGGCTGCGTTATGCCCAACTGTGCGATGTGGCCGGGCCGCGACCGGACGACATGACGGAGATTTTGCGCCAGGCACGCCACGAACGGCGCTTCCCCGGTGATGGCGATTGTGACTTGATGGGGCTGTTGCGCTGTCTACCGGCCAATGTTCCGTTGAGTCTGGAAGTGCCCAACCGGCAGGTGGCGGATCCGGCACGGCGGGCGCAGTTGGCCATCGACAAGACCCGGGCATTGCTGGAACGCCTCGAGCCGTCGGCATGAGCCCTACCTGCATCCGCGATGGCAGTGGAACCTCTAGATAGTTAGTTTGCTACCGATAATGACGTCTGCATCACGAGAATCCCCATGAGCACCCCGAGTTCGCTGTCAGGCGTCAACCATCCCCTGAAGGGCATCGCCCTGGTGGTGCTGGCGACCTTCCTGTTCGCCAGCCATGACGCGCTGTCCAAGTACCTGTCCGGCTTCTACCCGGTGATCATGGTGGTATGGGCCCGCTACGTGGTGCATACGTTGTTGATGGCCGGCATCTTCCTGCCCCAGTCGGGCCTACGCGTGCTGCGCAGCAAGCGGCCGGGGCTGCAGGCGCTGCGGGCGATCTGCCTGCTGGGCTGCAGCCTGTTCTTCACCACCGGCCTCTTGTACATCCCGCTGGCCGAGGCCACGGCGGTCAACTTCCTGGCCCCGCTGCTGGTCACCGCGCTGTCGGTGCCCTTGCTCAAGGAGCATGTCAGTCGCGGGCAGTGGGCCGCGGTGCTGGTCGGCTTCGTGGGGGTGCTGATCATCGTGCATCCGGGCGGCGATCTGTTCACCCCGGCCGTGCTGCTGCCGCTCTGTTCGGCGAGCTGCTTCGCCGCCTACCAGATACTCACGCGCCTGCTCAGCCAGTACGACACGCCGACCACCAGCAACTTCTTCACCGGCCTGCTCAATACCTTGCTGATGAGTTGTCTGGTGCCGTTCTTCTGGCAGTTGCCGCAGTGGCACCATTTGCCGCTGATGCTGGCCCTCGGCGCGTGCGGCATGTTCGCCCATCTGCTGCTGACCAAGGCCTTCCGCCATGCCGCGCCGGCACTGCTGGCACCGTTCGGCTACTGCCAGATCGTCTTCGCCGGCCTCTTGGGGCTGATCATCTTCGGCCACGACCCTGAGGCGAGCGCCAAGGTAGGCATCGCCATCATCTGTCTCAGCGGGCTGGCGGCGGCCTACCAGCAACGTCGGAAACGCTGAAGGGTGCCACCGCTGGAATGCAAGAAGGCCCAAAAGGGCCTTCTTGTTTTACGCCAGGTGGTCAGTGGCTGGCTTCGTTCACGCTGTTCTGGCGGGCGGCGTCGTACTCGGCCTTGTCCATCGGCTTGGCGCCCGGCTTGCCCAGTTCGCTCATCGGGATCCGGTAGGTTTCCGGCGCGATGAAGGCGGCGATGGCGCACAGGCAGGTGATGCCGAATGCCAGGCTGCCGACCAGCCATGGGATGTTGTCCGAGCCGGGCGGCGCGACCATGGCGAACACCGCGGGCAGCATGGCGGTGAGCATGGTGCCGATGTTCTGGGCGATGGCCATGGCCGAGACGCGATAACGGGTCTGGAACAGCTCCGGATAGAAGCTTGGGAACACCGCGTTGTAGCCCTGGTAGACCACGCCCCACATCAGCAACGACATGATGAACGCCAGCGGCACGTTGCTGATGCTGATCGCATACAGGTAGCCGAAGGCCAGCAGGCCCGAGCCCAGCGCGCCGGTAATCATGGTCGGGCGACGGCCGATCCTGTCGGAGAGGTTGCCCACGAAGGGGATCACCAGCACCGCGACGATGTTGCCGACTACGGGAATCCACAGGTAGATGCTCTTGTCGAAGCCGATTCCGTAGGCCGGTTGCACGGCATAGGCGGCGCCGAAGATGGTAGCCACCACCGGGATCACGTTCATCAGCGCCATGACCATGACCAGGAACATGGTCCGCCAGCTGGTGCTGAAGGCTTCGGCGATCGGCGACTTGGCGATCTTTTGCTTGTTCTCTTCGTTGACGAAGGCCGGCGTCTCGTGGACTTCACGGCGGATGATGAAGCCCGCCAGCAGCACGAAGGCGCTGAGCAGGAACGGGATCCGCCAGCCCCAGTCGTTGAAGGCTTCTGTCGGCATGAAGTAGGCCAGCGGCAGGAACACGGCGGCGGCAAGCACCTGGCCGGCCTGCACGCCTTGCAGTGTGAAGCTGGCGTAGAAGCCTCGTCGTCCGAACGGCGCATGTTCGAGGATCATCGAGCTGGCGCCGGATATCTCGCCAGCCACGGCAAAACCCTGGATCAGACGCAGCACCACCAGCAGGGCCGGAGCGAGGAAGCCGATGTCGTGGTAGGTCGGCAGCAGGCCCACGGCCATGGTGGAGATGCCCATCAGGAACATGCAGAGCAGCAGCACGTTCTTGCGACCACGGGTGTCGCCCCAATGGCCGAGAACGAAGGCGCCTACCGGGCGGGCCAGGTAACCGACGCCATAAGTGGCCAGCGAGGCGACGATGGCCATCTTCGGATCGGTGCTGGGGAAGAAGATCTGCGGGAAGATCAGCGCGGCAGCTTGGGCGTAGATGAAGAAATCGTAGTACTCCAGCGCTGAACCGACCCAGCCGCTGGCAGTGGCTTTCTTGGCTTGTGAACTTGAGGGCTTAGCCATCATGGTCTCCGTTGTTATTAGAGCGCCGAGCGAAGCGGCATCTGGATGCGGCTTGCCATGGCGTGTGGGGACCGGCCTTGTGGATGGCACCGGTCAACCCGCTTTCAGGATTATCGAGCGGAGTGTCGCGAGTCAGGGTTGGACGTGCGCAGGGGCAGTTGGCTGGGTGGGCGCCAAAAAGCGTGCGAATGGTATGCGGGTATGGGGAAGCTGGGAAGTGAGCATGGGCGTACTCTTATTGAAATTGTTATGGATGAAGCGGGGGTCGTTTGCTGATCGCGGCGGATGGTTTCCGTCACTGCAGTGGGAAATATGGTGTTGCAAACCACGAAATAGCGTCAATTCGATAAACGGCCTATTGTTCGATAATCGCACGCAATACTAACTAGTTCGTACACTTTGAATTGCCGCCTCCCGCGGGCGCGCGAATAATCGCTGCAGGCCTCAAGACATGGCATCGGAATGAACGGCCTGGCGAGTTACAGGCTCGAACGCCTGTCGGCTACGCTTGCCGATGCCGGGCCAGGTCTTACACGATCCGCAGAGGTCGTTATCTACAAGGAGCTCAAGTATGCATCGCTCGATCGCCACCGTCTCGCTAAGCGGCACCCTGCCCGAGAAACTCGAAGCCATCGCCGCTGCCGGCTTCGACGGCGTGGAAATTTTCGAGAACGACTTGCTGTACTACGCGGGCAGCCCGCGCGACGTGCGCAAGATGTGCGCCGACCTGGGCATCGCCATTACCCTGTTTCAGCCTTTCCGTGATTTCGAGGGCTGCCGCCGCGATCGATTGCAACGCAACCTGGATCGCGCCGAGCGCAAGTTCGACCTGATGCAGGAGCTCGGCACCGACCTGGTGCTGGTGTGCAGCAACGTGGCGGCCGACTCGCTCGGCGACGAGGACATTCTCGTCGATGACCTGCGCCTGCTGGCCGAGCGAGCCGGCGCACGCGGCTTGCGTATCGGCTACGAGGCGCTGGCCTGGGGGCGCCACGTCAATACCTACCAGCAGGTCTGGAACCTGGTTCGCCAGGCCGACCATCCGGCGCTCGGCGTGATCCTCGACAGTTTCCATACCCTGTCGCTCAAGGGTGATCCGGCGGCCATCGCCGAGATCCCGGGCGACAAGATCTTTTTCGTGCAGATGGCCGATGCGCCGCTTCTGGCCATGGACGTGCTGGAGTGGAGCCGCCATTTCCGCTGCTTCCCGGGGCAGGGCGAGTTCGACCTGCCAGGCTTTCTGGCGCCGATCATCCGCACCGGCTACAGCGGCCCGCTGTCGCTGGAAATCTTCAACGATGGCTTTCGCGCCGCGCCACCACGCGCCAACGCGGTCGATGGCCTGCGTTCGTTGCTGTACCTGGAAGAAAAGACCCGGCAACTGCTGGCGGCCGATGCCCAGGCGCCGAACCTCGACCTGTTGTTCGAGACGCCCGCGGCGAGCCGCTATCACGGCGTCGAGTTCCTCGAGTTCGCCGTCGACGAAGCGGCTGGGGCCAAGCTGTCCGGTTGGCTGCAGCGCCTGGGATTTGCCAGGGCCGGTGAGCACCGCTCCAAGGACGTCAGCCTGCTGCGCCAGGGCGACATCAACATCGTGCTCAACGCCGAACCCTATTCCTTCGCCCACGGCTTTTTCGAGGCCCATGGCCCGTCGCTGTGCGCCACCGCGCTGAAGGTCAAGGACAGTGCCGCCGCGCTGCAGCGTGCCGTCGATTACCGCGGCCACCCGTATCGCGGCCTGGTCGGGCCGAACGAGCGGGAGATTCCGGCCATGCGCGCGCCCGATGGCAGCCTCATCTACCTGGTCGACCAGGCCGAAGCAGGGCAGACCATCTACGACAGCGACTTCAAGCTGGATCCCGCTGCACTGCCGACCGGCAGCCTGCAGCGTATCGACCACATGGCGCTGGCGCTGCCGGCGGACAGCCTCGACAGCTGGGTGCTGTTCTATAAAAGCCTGCTGGACTTCGAGGCCGACGACGAAGTGGTGCTGCCCGATCCCTATGGCCTGGTGAAAAGTCGGGCGTTGCGCAGCCGCTGCAGCTCGGTACGCCTGCCGCTGAACATCTCGGAGAACCGCAACACCGCCATCGCCCACGCACTGTCCAGCTACCGGGGTTCCGGTGTGCATCACATCGCGTTCTCCTGCGAGGACATCTTCCAGGAAGTCGAGCGGGCCAAGGAGGCCGGTGTGCCGCTGCTGGACATTCCGCTCAACTATTACGACGATCTCGCCGCCCGTTTCGATTTCGACGACGAGTTCCTCAGCGAACTGGCTTACTACAACGTGCTCTACGACCGCGATGCCCAGGGCGGCGAGCTGTTTCACGTATACACCGAGGCGTTCGAGGAGCGCTTCTTCTTCGAGATCATCCAGCGCAAGAATGGCTACGTGGGTTATGGCGCCGCCAACGTCGCGGTCCGTCTGGCCGCCATGGCCAAGGCACGCAGTGGTGTGACGCGGCAGGCGAAGCTGTAAGCTGTGTGCAGGCGGATGCGTACCGATGGGCGTATCCGCTTTTCGTTTGCAGTGATAACAAGAACGCTTTGATGAGTGATTCCATGACCGCTACCCTCGAGCCTGTGAGCCAGGAACAGGCCGCCGCGCCGCGCAAACCGCCGCGCAAGAACAACCCGGAGAAGACCCGGGAGAATATCCTGCAGGCCGCCATCACCGAGTTCGTCCGGCAAGGGCTGTCGGGTGCCCGGGTCGATGCCATCGCCGAGCGCACGGCGACCTCCAAGCGCATGATCTATTACTACTTCGGCAGCAAGGAGCAGCTTTATCTCGAAGTGCTCTCCAAGTTGTACGGTGATATCCGCAGCACCGAGCGCCGCCTGCACCTCGATGAGCTGCCCGCGCCGGACGCCATTCGCCGGCTGGTCGAGTTCACCTTCGATCACCACGACCGCAATTCCGATTTCGTGCGCATCGTCAGTATCGAGAACATCCACTACGGCGAGTACGTGAAGCAGTCGCCGGAAATCCGCCGGATGAGCGACGTGGTGCTGCTGACCTTGGGGGAGACCCTCAAGCGTGGCGAGAAGGAAGGGCTGTTTCGCGAGGGGCTCGATACCCTGGACGTGCACATGCTGATCAGCTCGTTCTGCTTCTACCGCGTCTCCAACCGGCACACCTTCGGGGAGATCTTTCAGATCGACCTGCCGGACGAACAGGTCAAGCAGCGCCACAAGACCATGATCTGCGAAGCGGTACTGCGCTATATCACACGCTGAGCTTATCGCTCTCCGAACTCGGGCCGACTCGCTGCCGAGTCGGCCCGTCGGCATCATCAGCCGTTCATGCTGTGGAAGTGATCGAGCATGCGCTGGGCATCGGCCTGGGTGTCGCTGAACAGCTCGAATGCCTTCACGGCTTGAAAGACCGCCATGTTGCCACCGTCCAGGGTCCGGCAACCGACGGCACGGGCTTCACGCAGCAGTTCGGTTTCCAGCGGGAAGTAGACGATCTCCGCGACCCACAGCGCCTTGCGAAGCAGCGCCTTGTCGACCGGCATGCCGGGCAGCTTGGCCATGCCCATCGGCGTGGTGTTGACCAGGCCATCGGCGGCAGCCATCGCTGAACTCAGGTCGCCGCCGGCCTTGGCACGTGCCGAGCCGAAGTGCTTGTTGAGGTTGGCGGCCAGAGCCTGCGCACGCGCGGGCTCGACGTCGAAGATGCTCAGCTGTTCAACGCCTTCGCTCAGCAAGGCGTGGGCGACCGCGGCACCGGCGCCCCCGGCACCCATCTGCACGACACGCCGGCGGGCGACGTCACCGAGGCCACGCTTGAAACCTTCGGAAAAACCCAGGCAGTCGGTGTTGTGACCGATGCGCTTGCCGTCCTTGAATACCACGGTGTTCACCGCCCCGATGCCTCGCGCCTCGTCGGAGAGCTCGTCGAGCAGCGGGATGATCGCCTGCTTGCAGGGAAAGGTGATGTTGAGCCCGGTAAAGTTCATGCGCTCGGCGGCGCTGAGCAGGTCGGGGAGGGCGCCGATGTCGAGCTTCAACTGATCCAGGTCGATCAACCTATATAAGTAGCGAATCCCCTGGGCATCGCCTTCATGCTCGTGCATGGCGGGCGTACGCGACGCCTGGATGCCTGCGCCAATAAGGCCGGCCAGAACGCTTTTGCTGGAAGTCATGGCTGCCTATTCCTTTACCAAGTGGCTGAAATGGTGAAGCGCCGCGCGATAGCCATTGCTGCCCAGGCCGCAAATCACGCCAAGGGCGACCGGTGAAACGAAGGAGTGATGGCGGAAGGTCTCGCGCTTGTGCACGTTGGAGAGGTGCACTTCGATGACCGGCAGCTCGCTGGCTACCAGCGCGTCGCGAATGGCGACGGAGGTATGCGTCCAGGCAGCGGGGTTGATCACGATGCCGGCGCAGCGACCGCGAGCCTTGTGTATCCAATCGAGCAGTTCGGCTTCGTGGTTGGTCTGCCGGAACTCCGTGGCCAGGCCCAGCGCTTCGGCGCTGTCTGCGCAGAGCCTGGAGATATCGGCCAGGGTTTCATGGCCATAGGTGGCCGGCTCACGGGTACCGAGCAGGTTCAGGTTCGGGCCGTTGAGAATCAGAATGATGGGAGCCATGGTGCTTCCTGTTGTTATTGTGAAATCAGCCTGGGGCGGCTCAGGTAAAAATGTACTAACTGGTTAATTAGGTCAATCCAGCTATCTATATAAGCAGGCCAAAGCGTTCGATTATCGCGCTGCAGCCGATTTCGCAAGAAAGTGAAATAAACGGTTGACCTGAGTTTCAGGGGGCCTATAATGCGCACCACTTCCGGCGCAGCCTGATCTGAAAACTCCTTGTAGATCAACGAGTTAGACGAAAATAAAGGTTGCACGGATGGCGAATTCGAGTAGAATGCGCCGGCATCGACAGGGTGGTTTAAGTGGTCTTGTTGGTGGTTCGATCAGGTTTGATCGAAGGCGGTAAAAGAGGGTGTTGACAGCGGTTTGTAACGCTGTAGAATGCGCCTCCCGCTGGAGAGAAGATGATCTGGTCGGGTGCTGCAAGGTGTTGAGAAGAAAGAAAAAATTCTTCAAAAACAACTTGACAGAAAATGAGGGTGCTGTAAGATGCGCGCCTCGGTTGAGACGAAAGCCTCAGCCAACCGTTCTTTAACAACTGAATCAAGCAATTCGTGTGGGTGCTTGTGAGTTAAGACTGACAGATCGCAAGATTATCAGCATCACAAGTAACACTCGTGAATTCGAGAGTTTTTTGCGATTGCTGAGCCAAGTTTAGGGTTTTCTCAAAACCCAAGCAGTATTGAACTGAAGAGTTTGATCATGGCTCAGATTGAACGCTGGCGGCAGGCCTAACACATGCAAGTCGAGCGGTTGAGGGGAGCTTGCTCCCTGATTCAGCGGCGGACGGGTGAGTAATGCCTAGGAATCTGCCTATTAGTGGGGGACAACGTTTCGAAAGGAACGCTAATACCGCATACGTCCTACGGGAGAAAGCAGGGGACCTTCGGGCCTTGCGCTAATAGATGAGCCTAGGTCGGATTAGCTAGTTGGTGGGGTAAAGGCTCACCAAGGCGACGATCCGTAACTGGTCTGAGAGGATGATCAGTCACACTGGAACTGAGACACGGTCCAGACTCCTACGGGAGGCAGCAGTGGGGAATATTGGACAATGGGCGAAAGCCTGATCCAGCCATGCCGCGTGTGTGAAGAAGGTCTTCGGATTGTAAAGCACTTTAAGTTGGGAGGAAGGGTTGTAGATTAATACTCTGCAATTTTGACGTTACCGACAGAATAAGCACCGGCTAACTCTGTGCCAGCAGCCGCGGTAATACAGAGGGTGCAAGCGTTAATCGGAATTACTGGGCGTAAAGCGCGCGTAGGTGGTTTGTTAAGTTGGATGTGAAAGCCCCGGGCTCAACCTGGGAACTGCATCCAAAACTGGCAAGCTAGAGTACGGTAGAGGGTGGTGGAATTTCCTGTGTAGCGGTGAAATGCGTAGATATAGGAAGGAACACCAGTGGCGAAGGCGACCACCTGGACTGATACTGACACTGAGGTGCGAAAGCGTGGGGAGCAAACAGGATTAGATACCCTGGTAGTCCACGCCGTAAACGATGTCAACTAGCCGTTGGAATCCTTGAGATTTTAGTGGCGCAGCTAACGCATTAAGTTGACCGCCTGGGGAGTACGGCCGCAAGGTTAAAACTCAAATGAATTGACGGGGGCCCGCACAAGCGGTGGAGCATGTGGTTTAATTCGAAGCAACGCGAAGAACCTTACCTGGCCTTGACATGCTGAGAACTTTCCAGAGATGGATTGGTGCCTTCGGGAACTCAGACACAGGTGCTGCATGGCTGTCGTCAGCTCGTGTCGTGAGATGTTGGGTTAAGTCCCGTAACGAGCGCAACCCTTGTCCTTAGTTACCAGCACCTCGGGTGGGAACTCTAAGGAGACTGCCGGTGACAAACCGGAGGAAGGTGGGGATGACGTCAAGTCATCATGGCCCTTACGGCCAGGGCTACACACGTGCTACAATGGTCGGTACAAAGGGTTGCCAAGCCGCGAGGTGGAGCTAATCCCATAAAACCGATCGTAGTCCGGATCGCAGTCTGCAACTCGACTGCGTGAAGTCGGAATCGCTAGTAATCGTGAATCAGAATGTCACGGTGAATACGTTCCCGGGCCTTGTACACACCGCCCGTCACACCATGGGAGTGGGTTGCACCAGAAGTAGCTAGTCTAACCTTCGGGAGGACGGTTACCACGGTGTGATTCATGACTGGGGTGAAGTCGTAACAAGGTAGCCGTAGGGGAACCTGCGGCTGGATCACCTCCTTAATCGAAGATCGCAGCTTATTCATAAGCTCCCACACGAATTGCTTGATTCATTGTAGAAGACGATGCTGTAACGCGACCCTGTTATAGGTCTGTAGCTCAGTTGGTTAGAGCGCACCCCTGATAAGGGTGAGGTCGGCAGTTCAAATCTGCCCAGACCTACCAATTCAGGTACAGATGATACGGGGCCATAGCTCAGCTGGGAGAGCGCCTGCCTTGCACGCAGGAGGTCAGCGGTTCGATCCCGCTTGGCTCCACCACTATCTGGTTGCAGTCGTTACGTTGAGAGTTCAGAAATGAGCATTCCTGTTTAGGCAGTGTGAATGTTGATTTCTGGTCTTTGACCAGTCGAAACATCGTTCTTTAAAAATTTGGGTATGTGATAGAAGTGACTGATTGATTGCTTTCACTGGTAGTCAATCTGGTCAAGGTAAAATTTGCGTTGTTCTCAAGTGCAAATTTTCGGCGAATGTCGTCTTCACGTTATAGACAGTAACCAGATTGCTTGGGGTTATATGGTCAAGTGAAGAAGCGCATACGGTGGATGCCTTGGCAGTCAGAGGCGATGAAAGACGTTGTAGCCTGCGATAAGCTTTGGGGAGTCGGCAAACAGACTGTGATCCAGAGATCTCTGAATGGGGGAACCCACCTAGCATAAGCTGGGTATCATGCACTGAATACATAGGTGCATGAGGCGAACCAGGGGAACTGAAACATCTAAGTACCCTGAGGAAAAGAAATCAACCGAGATTCCCTTAGTAGTGGCGAGCGAACGGGGACTAGCCCTTAAGTTGATTAGAGTGTAGTGGAAGGCTCTGGAAAGTGCCGCCGTAGTGGGTGATAGCCCCGTACACGAAATGCTCTTATCAATGAAATCGAGTAGGACGGAGCACGAGAAACTTTGTCTGAATATGGGGGGACCATCCTCCAAGGCTAAATACTACTGACTGACCGATAGTGAACCAGTACCGTGAGGGAAAGGCGAAAAGAACCCCGGAGAGGGGAGTGAAATAGAACCTGAAACCGTATGCGTACAAGCAGTGGGAGCCTACTTTGTTGGGTGACTGCGTACCTTTTGTATAATGGGTCAGCGACTTATATTCAGTGGCGAGCTTAACCGAATAGGGGAGGCGTAGCGAAAGCGAGTCTTAATAGGGCGTTTAGTCGCTGGGTATAGACCCGAAACCGGGCGATCTATCCATGGGCAGGTTGAAGGTTAGGTAACACTGACTGGAGGACCGAACCGACTACCGTTGAAAAGTTAGCGGATGACCTGTGGATCGGAGTGAAAGGCTAATCAAGCTCGGAGATAGCTGGTTCTCCTCGAAAGCTATTTAGGTAGCGCCTCGTGTATCACTGCTGGGGGTAGAGCACTGTTTCGGCTAGGGGGTCATCCCGACTTACCAAACCGATGCAAACTCCGAATACCAGCAAGTGTCAGCACGGGAGACACACGGCGGGTGCTAACGTCCGTCGTGAAAAGGGAAACAACCCAGACCGTCAGCTAAGGTCCCAAAGTTATGGTTAAGTGGGAAACGATGTGGGAAGGCTTAGACAGCTAGGAGGTTGGCTTAGAAGCAGCCACCCTTTAAAGAAAGCGTAATAGCTCACTAGTCGAGTCGGCCTGCGCGGAAGATGTAACGGGGCTCAAACCATACACCGAAGCTACGGGTTCAACGTAAGTTGAGCGGTAGAGGAGCGTTCTGTAAGCCTGTGAAGGTGAGTTGAGAAGCTTGCTGGAGGTATCAGAAGTGCGAATGCTGACATGAGTAACGACAATGCGAGTGAAAAACTCGCACGCCGAAAGACCAAGGTTTCCTGCGCAACGTTAATCGACGCAGGGTGAGTCGGCCCCTAAGGCGAGGCAGAAATGCGTAGTCGATGGGAAACGGGTTAATATTCCCGTACTTCTAATTACTGCGATGGAGGGACGGAGAAGGCTAGGCCAGCACGGCGTTGGTTGTCCGTGTTTAAGGTGGTAGGCTGGTTTCTTAGGTAAATCCGGGAGATCAAGGCCGAGAGCTGATGACGAGTTGTCCTTTAGGACGATGAAGTGGTTGATGCCATGCTTCCAGGAAAAGCTTCTAAGCTTCAGGTAATTAGGAACCGTACCCCAAACCGACACAGGTGGTTAGGTAGAGAATACCAAGGCGCTTGAGAGAACTCGGGTGAAGGAACTAGGCAAAATGGCACCGTAACTTCGGGAGAAGGTGCGCCGGTGAGTGTGAAGGGTTTACCCCGTAAGCACATGCCGGTCGAAGATACCAGGCCGCTGCGACTGTTTATTAAAAACACAGCACTCTGCAAACACGAAAGTGGACGTATAGGGTGTGACGCCTGCCCGGTGCCGGAAGGTTAATTGATGGGGTTAGCTAACGCGAAGCTCTTGATCGAAGCCCCGGTAAACGGCGGCCGTAACTATAACGGTCCTAAGGTAGCGAAATTCCTTGTCGGGTAAGTTCCGACCTGCACGAATGGCGTAACGATGGCGGCGCTGTCTCCACCCGAGACTCAGTGAAATTGAAATCGCTGTGAAGATGCAGTGTATCCGCGGCTAGACGGAAAGACCCCGTGAACCTTTACTATAGCTTTGCACTGGACTTTGAGCTTGCTTGTGTAGGATAGGTGGGAGGCTTTGAAGTGGGGACGCCAGTTCTCATGGAGCCATCCTTGAAATACCACCCTGGCAACCTTGAGGTTCTAACTCTGGTCCGTTATCCGGATCGAGGACAGTGTATGGTGGGTAGTTTGACTGGGGCGGTCTCCTCCTAAAGAGTAACGGAGGAGTACGAAGGTGCGCTCAGACCGGTCGGAAATCGGTCGCAGAGTATAAAGGCAAAAGCGCGCTTGACTGCGAGACAGACACGTCGAGCAGGTACGAAAGTAGGTCTTAGTGATCCGGTGGTTCTGTATGGAAGGGCCATCGCTCAACGGATAAAAGGTACTCCGGGGATAACAGGCTGATACCGCCCAAGAGTTCATATCGACGGCGGTGTTTGGCACCTCGATGTCGGCTCATCACATCCTGGGGCTGAAGCCGGTCCCAAGGGTATGGCTGTTCGCCATTTAAAGTGGTACGCGAGCTGGGTTTAGAACGTCGTGAGACAGTTCGGTCCCTATCTGCCGTGGACGTTTGAGATTTGAGAGGGGCTGCTCCTAGTACGAGAGGACCGGAGTGGACGAACCTCTGGTGTTCCGGTTGTCACGCCAGTGGCATTGCCGGGTAGCTATGTTCGGGAAAGATAACCGCTGAAAGCATCTAAGCGGGAAACTTGCCTCAAGATGAGATCTCACTGGAACCTTGAGTTCCCTAAAGGGCCGTCGAAGACTACGACGTTGATAGGCTGGGTGTGTAAGCGTTGTGAGGCGTTGAGCTAACCAGTACTAATTGCCCGTGAGGCTTGACCATATAACACCCAAACAATTTGGCTGTTAGACGGTTGAAGTCGACAGTAATGCCGAAGATTTGCGAGAACACGTAATACCAACCGATATCACATACCCAATTCGCTGCAGCGGCTAAACCCCGAAGCAGCAACCCGTTTGCTTGACGACCATAGAGCGTTGGAACCACCTGATCCCATCCCGAACTCAGTAGTGAAACGACGCATCGCCGATGGTAGTGTGGAGCTTCTCCATGTGAGAGTAGGTCATCGTCAAGCTTCTACCCGAAAGCCCTGATCAGTTAACTGATCAGGGTTTTCTCTTTTTCGCTCGAATGATGGTGTGGCTGTGAGAGTCCCGGAGTGCCGGCCAGATCATCGTCAAGCTTCTATAAGAAACCCCAGGTCTCGACAGAGATCTGGGGTTTCGTCTTTTAGGCTCACAAAAACCGAAAGATGCAGGGCAGGCTGACCTGGGTATCGCTTTGCTCGACCGCAGGCTACGGACGATATAGCCCTAAAGGCTCAGGCTCCACCGTGGCAAAGTTGCTGGTGGAAGGGTGAAGCGTCTTCCACCCTACGGTGCATATAGAACTCTCGTAACCCAGTGAGCCGGGCGGAGCTCAGCGCCGTTCGACTATCTCCTGCTTACGCATAGCGCATCTAGCGTCGTAACCTGACTGCAGAATCTCCAGCTCGGCTCTTCGGTAGCAGGTTCCTCAGGCCCAGCCTGCAGAAACGAAAAAGCCCGCATAGCGCGGGCTTCGTCGTTTCTGCACTTGTCCTTGCGCTGCGATACCGCGGATGTTCGGTCGTCCTAGTCCCCGCGATATTCGCAGCCGCTGGTACAGGTCTCATGGATGCGAATGCGCGACAGCTCCGGCAGCAAGGGCTTGAGTTGCTGCCATACCCATTTGGCGAGAATCTCGCTGGTCGGGTTTTCCAGGCCGGGGATGTCGTTGAGGTAGTTGTGGTCGAGCTGCTCGTAGATCGGCTTGAAGATGGCCTTGATCTCGGAGAAGTCACGAATCCAGCCGGTATGGGGGTCGACCTCGCCCTCGATATAGACGGCGATGCGGAACGAATGACCATGCAGGCGGCCGCATTTGTGGCCTTCGGGGACGTGGGGAAGCCGGTGGGCGGCTTCGAAGATGAATTCTTTGAACAGTTCCAAGGCCAATCTCTTTTCTACAGGGCGAACAGGCTGCGATTCTAGCAGCCTGCTGCGACCTGTAGGGCCTTCACTGGCTCAGAGCGGCATTGCGATCATGGCGATAGACGCTCACGGCTTCGTACACGGCCTTGCGCAAGCGATTTATGCCGCCGATCGGCCGATGCTCGGGCAGGGCGTGCCAGGGGTTAAACGACAGGTTGTCGCAGAACAGGTTCTGCTCCGTGCTATCGAAGTCCTGGGCCGGCAGGCGGATATCGGCGACGGTTTCGAACGGCGCGATCTTCTCGTCCCACTCCACGCTGGGATCTTCGATCGGCATGTAGTAGTCCGGGTTCTGCCGCTGTACCTGCAGGGCGAAACAGGCTGGCATGCGATCCAGTGAAAGCTGCTGGTAGAGCGCGCTACGCAGGAAATTGGGCAAGTCGGTGTTGGGCTTGGGAATGGCATAAGCCGGGCAGTTTTCAGGGGTTGGAATGACCCGGTACTTGATGTTGTGCGGCCCCAGCTTGAATGGCGCGATGGAGTTGTAGGTGGTCTCTACCGGGCTGCTGGGCGCCGGCGACAGGGTTTTCAGTGCGATGATCAGGTGGCGCAGCTCCCAGCTTCGTGGGTCCCAGCTGGGAAAGAAGGCCAGGGCTTTCTTGCCGTCCGCTTGCGCCGCGAAGTTGCTGCGGTACTCCGCCACGTCGCGAACGAAGAACGCCGGATGATTGAACATCACGAAATCCTGATCGCCGGCATTACGCGGATTGCTCATCAGCTTGGTGCCCGGTACGTCGAGCAGTTTGATGGCCATGCCCCGCGCATCGCGAGCGCGGTCGAATTGCGGGTAGGCGTTGCCGTTGGACAGGCGCATCCACGCTTGCCAGGTCTTGCCCGGTTCGGCGAGCACGCCATAGCGCAGGCTCTCCTCGAGATCCGCCTTCACGGTGACCTCAGCCTTGACGCAGCCGTGAGCCTTGGCATGGGCGTCACGCAGGACGCGGGTATTGTCGCGGTGCTGCTCGACGACGCGAATGGCGTCATCGATGATGCCGGCGGTATAGGCGGCCTCGTTTGCCGGGATTTGCTCTTCGCTGGAAACCGGGCCGGAGAATTTCCAGCTGTAATAGGCGCTACCCGCGGCCCAGCCTCCCAGGCCGACGACCATCAGCAAGACCAGCGTTCTGCCCAGCAGGCGTCCGAGCCACAGCCAGAATCGTTTAAGCATCGTTGGACTCCTCGAGATTGGCTTTCACGCTGCCCTGGCAGTATTGCCCCGGGTTCCAGGGCCTGGCCGGCACGTCACTCAACTGGCTTTCCAGGGCAGTATTACCCAGCACCTTCAGGTACTCGACCAGCGCCCAGCGTTCTTCCGGTTGCAGGCCGCGGCCGATGACGCCGTCATTGCGGCAGCCGTCGCGGAATTCATGACCGCCGTTGCCATTGCCCTTGATCCGCGTATCGAGAAGAAAGCCGCCAGGAAACTTGTCGCTGACGAAACCCACGTGCTTGGGATCGAATTCGAAATTACCCACCCAGAAGCTGGTGGGACGTTCCGATACGGGCGACAGCAGATGAAACAGCGTTGGCACCGAGCCGTTGTGCAGGAAGGGTGGGGTTGCCCAGATGCCATCCAGGGGGCGTACCTTGTAGCCACGAATTTCCTGGACGCCAATGGGCAGGCCGTAGCCAATCATGCGCTTGCGCTGCTCTGGTGCGATGCCGTTGTCGCGGTAGGCGCGCTCTTCGACATAGGCGGTGACATAGGCCAGCGCCTCGGCAGTGGAGATGGCGCTGAAGTCGATCTTGTCGAGGGTGTTACTGCGCAGTTCCACGTCCAGCTCGGCCAGCTCGGATTTCTTCCAGCCCAGCTTGCGGATGTCGAAACGGTGGTCGGCGATATTGTCGGCGGTGGTGGAGTCGGTGCCCACGACGGATGTCTGGATGACCTCCATGTGCCACTCTGGGTCCCGTTCCGGCGCCCTGCGATGCTCCGGCGGAACGACCTTCGGTGCGTGGCAGAGGGCGCAGTTTTCCTGGAACAGGGCGCGTCCGCGGCTGGCGAGGGCCAGGTCGACCTTGCCAAAGACCTGTTCCGGCCAGGTGGGCGGCTGCAGGTGCTTGAGGGTTTCTTCCAGCTGATAGAGATCGTTGATGCGCACACTGGAGGCGTAGCGCTGGTCGTGGGGCACCGGGCGCCCGTTGTCGTCGAGCAGGTGCAGCGAAGCGCCGACCCCCAGCGCCTCACCGACGTTGCGAGCCATGGGTTGCATGGCCGAACCGTTCCATTGCACCCAGTCGAATTTCCAGATGTCCCACAGGTGCGGATAGCTGACCGGCGCATCGGCCACGCGGTAGTTCGCCGCATCGATGCTGTCACCGAAGACGGTGTTGGCGATGCGGCCGAACGCGTCGGTACGGCCAAAGCCTTCTTCGGTCGGGTAGAGGCCGCGGTGCCAGTCGTTGTAGGCGGTGCTCAGCAAGCGGTCGAGCACCTGCTTGAACTCCACACGCAGGCTGTCGTAGTCACGCTGGTAATGTTCACCGAGCACCTCATGGGCGAAGCGGCGGAATTTCAGCGGGTTGTAGTAGGTGAACGCCATGCTCATGCCCAGGGCCTGGCCAAAGCTGCCGCCCTTGAGCGTCGGTACGGTGGAGGCCAGCGAGTGCAGCGCGGCGCCACCGTCGATACGTACCGCCTGGCCCTGATAGCGCAGCTCGCCGGTATGGCAGGCAGCACAGGTGATGTCCAGGTACTGAACGCCGCTGTCATCGTCCTGGTGGCGGGCGAAACCCACCGGCAGGTTACCCGGGTTCAGGGCCGTGGCTTTCTGTCCGGGCTGGGTCAGAAAACCGAAGCGGGCGAGATAATCCGGGTCGGCGAACTTGGCCTTGCCGAACGGCAGTTCCAGAGCCGAGAACCAGGCATAGTGCAGGCCTTTCACCGAGGTGCCCTGGGGCGTGTAGTAATAGAACTGACGCTGCTGATCGTTCCACTGGCCGAGGTAGTGCACCTTTTCCACCGGCGTGTAAGCCGGCAGATTGGGCCTGGCGATGTAGTAGACGATGACCAGCAGGGCGGTCAGCAGGAGCAGAATGATGATCTGCACGGCGCGGCGGATGAGGCGCATGGGGGGACGTCCTTGTTGCGTTTTTCTGGTCGTGCTCCTTTATGCCCATGCTGCCGGTTAATGGCAAGATGCCATGGGGATATCTTGGATAATTAGCCGAACGGTTAGTCGCTGACGCCTAGCCAGTCGGCCACGCAACTTATCGCTGCGCGCTGGCGTGCATGCCAGGTACCGGCGATTTCCACCACGTTCTGGCCGTTGGCCGCGAGCCAGTGTGCGCAGCCCTGATGAAAAGCCAGGCGCTCTGCCAGATCCGGCTGGCAGCGTTGGCCATCGCCGACCCACTCGACGCCGCGCGGGTCGAGCAACAGGTGCAGGTGGTATTCACGGGCCAGGAGGGCCGGCTCCATCCAGTCCGGGCAATCACCGAACAGGGTGCGGCTCCAGAGGATGTTGCTGAGCAGGTGGGTGTCGAGGATCAGCAGGTGAGGGCGTTGCGCGCGGGCGGCGTCTTCCCAGGCGAGCTGGCCGCGGGCGATGGTGGAGATATCGGCGTAACAGGTATCGCGCTGCAGGCTGTCGATGAAGTGGCGGACGTATTCACCGACCACGATACCGCCGAAGCGCTGCTGCAGCTCGCTCGCCAGCCAGCTCTTGCCGGTGGATTCCGGGCCGGTCAGAACCAGGACCTTCATGGCCGCGCAGCAACCACTTCACGGCGCCAGGTCAGCCAGCCGTGGCAGGCAAGCAGTGTGAACAAGGCGTACAACGCAGCGGTAAGGTACAGCCTCTGGTCGATGAACAGCGCGACGAACAGCACGTCGAGGAGGATCCACAGCGCCCAGCACTCCAGGCGCTTCTTGGCCATCCACAACTGCGCGACGAGGCTGAAGGCACACAGCGTCGCGTCCTGCCAGGGCGCGCTGGCATCGGTGTAGGTCATCATCAGCAGGCCCAGTACAGCCGAGCCGAGCACGCCCAGGCCGAGGCCGGAGAGCGTCTGACCCAGGCCCAGGCTCGATACCTGCAAGCGCTCGTCAGGACGATCGCCGCGCGTCCATTGCCACCAGCCGTAGAGCTGCAGGGCGGCGTACACGCCTTGCAGCAGCGTGTTGGAATAGAGCCTGGCCTGGAAGAACACCCACGCATAGAGCACCACCATGACCAGCCCGATGGGCCAGCACCAGGGGTTCTGCCGCACGGTCAGCCAGACGGCGACCAGGCCGAGCAACGAGGCGCAGACTTCGAGCGGTGACATGGGACCTCATGGGTGTGACGGCGGGCGGTCGCGCATTCTATCGTTTGTCGCGCCCGGGAGGGCCGCTCGGCTGGCAGGAAAATGCAATTTCGCGTTGATAGCGTTTTGAAATTGCATGCAGGTGCTTTATAACTGCCGCTTTTTTCGGCCCTGCTGGAACCTCCACCAGCGGCTCTAGTCCGAGAAGCAATCCCTTTACAGCCAGTTCATCTGGCACCTTTCCGAGGAGTTTCGATGGACAGCTGGCTCGCGTTTCAGGCGCTGATTCTGGGTATCGTTGAAGGTCTTACCGAGTTCTTGCCCATTTCCAGTACCGGACACCTGATCGTGGTGGGTGACTTGCTGGACTTCAATGGCGAGCGTGCCACGGCCTTCAAGATCATCATCCAGCTCGGCGCCATTCTCGCGGTGATGTGGGAGTTCCGCCAGCGCATCCTGGCGGTGGTCACCGGGCTGGGCAGCGACCCCATGGCGCGGCGCTTCACCGTCAATCTGATGATCGCCTTCTTTCCGGCGGTGGTGCTCGGCCTGCTGTTCGCCGACCTGATCGAGCACTGGCTGTTCAACCCGATCACGGTCAGCGCCGCGCTGGTCATTGGGGGCGTGGTGATGCTCTGGGCCGAGAAGCGTCAGCACCGCATCCTTGCCGAAACGGTCGACGACATGGACTGGAAGCTCGCCCTCAAGGTCGGCTTCGCCCAGTGCCTGGCATTGATCCCGGGTACCTCGCGCTCCGGCTCGACCATCATCGGTGGCCTGCTGTTCGGTCTGTCGCGCAAGGCGGCCACCGAGTTCTCGTTCTTTCTGGCGATGCCGACCATGGTCGCCGCCACCGTCTACTCGCTCTACAAGTACCGGGACATCCTGCAGTGGAGCGATCTGCCGGTATTCGCCATCGGCTTCGTCACCACCTTCATCGTCGCCATGCTGACGGTGCGCGCGCTGCTGGTGTTCATCGCCAACCACAGCTATGCGGTGTTCGCCTGGTACCGGATCGCCTTCGGCCTGCTGATTCTGGCCACCTGGCAATTCGGCTGGATCGACTGGAGCACGGCCGAGGGCTGATTGCCCGGCCGTCAAGGACGCATATGCAGAGCAGGGAGCAGGCTGGCCGCATCAGGCGCTGGGACGATGACAAGGGCTTTGGTTTCATCCAGCCTGTTGCCGGCGGAAATGAAGTATTCGCGCATATCTCGGCGATGCGCGGCGACCGTCGGCCCACGGCCGGTGACCAGGTGCTCTTCGTTGCCGGACGTGATGAGCGCGGCCGTCTGCGTGCCGAACACGTGCGCCTGGCAGGTGAGCTGGCCATCGACCAACCGCAGATTCGTGTCAAACCTGATACCGGCAAGCCCGATGCCACCAAGCCCCGCGCCAAGGCTGCCAGGCCAACCCCGCGCAGGGCTGCACGGCCAACCGGCGCACTGCGTAACCCGATCGCCAAATGGCTGATTTTCGCTGCGTTGTGCCTGCTGCCGGTGGTCGGCGCATTGCGCTGGTCGGCGAATGGGGCGGCGTGGCCGGCGCTGCTCTATCCCGTGGCGAGCGCGCTGTGCTTCCTGCTCTACTGGCACGACAAGAACAGCGCCCAGCAAGGTCGCCAGCGTACGCCGGAAAAAACCTTGCACCTGATCGAGCTGGCAGGCGGCTGGCCGGGTGCGCTGGTGGCCCAGCAGGCCTTTCGGCACAAGACGCGCAAGGTGTCCTACCAGTTGGTGTTCTGGGCCATCGTGGCGCTGCACCAACTGGTCTGGATCGATCAGCTCCTGCTCGGCGGTACCTACACCAGCGGTTGGTTGCGCAGCCTGTTATAGATCGAGCAGCAGGCCGGCCCGCTGTTTGCGTGGCAGGCGCCGCACCACCAGTTGGTGGGAGCGGGCCAGCAGGTCGCGCAGTTCCTCGTCAGCCAGTGGCGGCTGGCTGCCATTCATGCTGATCCAGTGGGCACGCGCAAGGTAGGGGGCAGGGCGAATGCCTGGGCGATCCGTGAAACCGAGAAACAGCGCGTCATCCACCTTGAAAGCCAGGTTGTCGCCGAGAAAATCCACGATGGCGAACATCTTGTTGTGCGCCACGGAGAACACCTGGTTGCTGCCCCACTTGTAGTTGACGCGAGCCCCCGGCAGCTGCAGGCAGAAGTCGATCAGCTCTTCACGGGTCATGGTTGCACCGCCTTCGGCCGCTGCGCCCGGCGCAGCAGCAGGAGGCTCAGGCCCAGGCCGAGCAGCGACAGCAGACCCGAGGCGAGAAACACCGCACCGTAGTCGTGGGCGGCGGCCACCAGGCCCATCAGCGGGCCGGCGACGCCAAGCGCCAGATCGAAGAACAGTGCATAGGCGCCCAGCGCCGAGCTGCGGCTGGCCGCTGGAATATTGCCGATGGCTTCGACGCCAAGCGCCGGATACACCAGCGACAGGCCAAAGCCGGTCAGCGCCGCACCACACAGGGCCAGGGCGGGAATCGGCGCGATCCACAGCAGCAACAGCCCGAGGGTTTCGATCGCCAGGCAGATGGTCGCGACCCGGTAGCCACCGCGTCGCTCGATGGCCCCGGCGAACAGCAGGCGGGCGGCGATGAACGCCAGGCCGAAGGCGCTCAGGCAATAGGCCGCGTGTTCCCAGCCCAGGCTGGCGTAATACAGGGTGACGAAGGTCGCCAGGGTGCCGAAGCCGATGGAACCCAGGGCCAGCGCCAGGCCGTTGGGGGCAATGGCCAGGAACACGTTGTGAAACGGCAGGCGCTTGCCCTGAATCACCGGGATGGCCGGCTTGTCGCGCGCCACCCACAGCGCGCCGAGGCTGAGCAGGGTGATGGCCGCGCCGATGCTCCACAGGCCGAGCGTGGAGGCCATCAGCACGCCCAGCGGTGCGCCGATGGCGATGGCACCGTAGGAGGCGATGCCATTCCAGGAGATCACCCGAGCGGTGTTCTCGGCGCCGACCCGGCCGATGCCCCAGGTGATCGAACCGGTACCGATCAGCGCCTGGGAAACGCCCAGGGCGACGCGCCCGGCCAACAGCAGGCCCAGGCCGATCTCGCCGGAAACCCCATGCAGGCTGGTCGCCGCCAAGGTCAGTACGCCGCTGCCCAGGGTGCCACCGAGGCCGTACACCACCGCGAGCTTGGGGCCGATGCGGTCGATCAGCATGCCCGTGACCGGTCGTGAAACCAGGGTCACCAGGTACTGCAGGCTGATCACCAGGCCGGCCATCACCGAGCCGTAGCCCAGGTCATTGAGCACGAAACCGGGCAGCACCGCCAAGGGCAGGCCAACGCAGAGAAAGCCGATGAAGGTGAAAAACACCACGCCCAGAATTCGCGCGGTCTGGCCGGGAGCCTGGGGCTTGCGAGCGGTCATCGGTTGTCCTGTTCGGTAGGGGGATAGATAACGTTATCAGGTTGCTCTGACCCTGGGCCAATCAGGTCCGTTCCAGGCATCAGCCAACCGTTGCTGCTGGCCTGGATCATATGGTCGAGCCAGACACGTACCGCTGGCAACATGCCGCGCCGGTGAGGGTAGACGACCTGCAGGTGCCCACCGGGCAGGTTCCAGTCCGGCAGCAGGCGTACCAGGCGGCCGGTCTGCAGATCGGTCACGCATTTGGTGTGCGGCAGCATGGTGAAACCCAGCCCCTGCAGGGCGGCCTCGCGACGGATATCGAAGTCTTCGATGCTCAGACGGGCCTCCAGGGTCACTTCGCGGCGGATGCCCGCAGCATTTCTGAGCAGGTGATGGATGCGCCGGTCGCTTGC